>CAWEYM010000006.1:0-278103 GCA_963813325.1 uncultured Acidobacteriota bacterium | reverse complement strand
CGCCGGAAAACGCCGTCCTCGCTCCCCCCGGGGTTCGCCTGACAACGCCGGCGCCCTGGGACGTCCTTCCGACGTAGCCCCGTCCTTCTGACGTAGCCCCGGGGCTTCAGCCCCGGGGTTCACCATCACCCCTACCGTCGCAGGCGAAGGCTGTTGGTCAGGACCGACACGCTCGAGAACGACATGGCGCCGGCGGCGATCATCGGATTGAGCAACCAGCCCGTGAACGGGTAGAGCAGCCCCGCGGCAAGCGGGATCCCCAGCACGTTGTAGAAGAACGCCCAGAACAGGTTCTGCCTGATCACGCGCATGGTCCGCCGCGACAGGAGGATGGCCTCGGCCACGCCGTTCAGATCGGGCCTCATCAGCGCGATGTCCGCGGCCTCGATGGCCACGTCGGTGCCGGATCCCATCGCGATGCCGATGTCGGCCTGCGCCAGGGCAGGCGCGTCGTTGATCCCGTCACCGACCATCGCGACCACCTTGCCCGCCTGCTGGAGCGCCTTCACTTCGTCGGCCTTGCGATCGGGCAGCACCCCCGCGACGACGCGCGCGATCAGGCCGGCGGGACCGACCTGCGCGGCCACGGCCGCCGCCGTCGCCGCGTTGTCGCCCGTGATCATCACGATCTCGAGACCCATCGCCTTCAGGCGACCCAGCGCCTCGGCCGCCTCGGGGCGCGGCGTGTCGGCAAGGGCGATCAGGCCGATCGTGTTCATGCGCGGGATCGCGCCGCCCTCGACGTCGGCTTCCCGACCCCGACTGGGGGTGCCAGGCATCACGTCGGTCCCGTCCGCGCCCGACGCGGAAGCGCCCGCGGAGCCCTTCGCCGCGGGTCCGGTCTCAACGGCCACGAACATGATGGTCCTGGCGAGCGCGGTCAGCCGCGCCACGTCCGGGGCAAGCGACGCTGTGTCGATGCCGGATTCATCCATCAACCGCTGGTTGCCGATGACGACCGGCCGGCCCTCGACGCGGGCACGGACCCCGCGCCCCGGCAGCGCTTCGAACCCGGCGGCCGCTTTGATCGGCACGCCCCGCGCAGAGGCCGCGCGCACGATGGCTTCGGCCAGCGGGTGTTCCGAATCGCGTTCTGCCGACGCGGCGATCTGCAGCAATTCGCTCTCGAGATACTGGACCGCCATGCCGCGATTGTGCTCGCGAAGCGGAGACCCGGCCGCGCCTGGCTCTCCGCGTTCGTCGACCAGGCCAGGCTGCAGCCTGGCGATCCCGGGGGGCACACCGCTCGCGGCGCGCGCCTCGGGCCCTGCGGCGTGCGGCGGACCACCCGCGCCGGACCCCGGCGCTGAAGCGCCGGGGCTACTGGTGATCGGCTGGCTCGCGGCCGCCCCCGTGATGACCACGTCGGTGACCTCTGGCCGTCCGCTCGTGATGGTGCCGGTCTTGTCGAACACCACGGTCGTGATCGATCCCGCCCGCTCGAGGATGTCGCCGCCGCGGATCAGGATGCCCTTCTCCGCACCCTTGCCGGTCCCCACGAGGATCGCGGTGGGCGTGGCCAGACCCATCGCGCAGGGGCACGCGATGATGAGCACCGCGACGGCGCTCACCAGCGCCATGGTGAAGCGGCTCTCGGCAGGCGCGAGCGCGTACCACAGGCCGAAGGTGACGATCGCGATCGCGATCACCGTGGGGGTGAAGTACGCCGAGATCACGTCGGCCAGCCGCGCGATGGGCGCGCGCTTGGACTGGGCTTCCCGGACCAGCCGGATGATCTGCTGCAGGGTCGTCTCCGCGCCGACGCGTGTAGCCCGGAACCTGAAGCTCCCCGTGCGGTTCATCGTCGCGCCCAGGACCGCGGAGCCGGGCGACTTCTCGACTGGCAGGGACTCGCCGGTGAGCATCGACTCGTCAACGGCCGACGCTCCCTCGGTCACCTCGCCGTCGACCGGAATCCGCTCGCCGGGCCGCACGATGACCAGATCCTCCTCGAGCACCTGGTCGGTGGGCACCTCGATCTCGACGCCGTCGCGGATGAGCCGCGCGGTGCGGGGCTGCAGGCGGATGAGCCGCTTGATGGCCTCGGAGGTGCGCCCGCGCGCCCGCGCCTCGAGGAGCTTGCCAAGCAGGACGAGCACGATGATGGCGACGGCGGTCTCGTAGTAGACGGCGACGGCCGCGTGGCCGGCGGCCGCGTGAGGGTCGGTCGCCACGAGCCGCGGCGCGACCGTGGCGGCCAGGGAGTACAGGAACGCCGCGCCGGTGCCCACCGCGACCAGCGTGTTCATGTCGGCGCTGCCGTGGCGGACCGTCTTCCACCCGCCCCGGTAGAACTGCGCGCCCGAGTAGAAGAGCACGGGCACCGAGAGGGCAAGCTGCACCCAGTTGACCCCGGGGAACTGCACGTGCGACATCCCGAGGGCCACCACGGGCAGGGCCAGCGCCACGCCCACGATGAGCTTGCGCCGCAAGCTGCGGTACTCGGCCTCGCGCGCCTTCGCCTCCGCGTCCTCGATGGCTTCCTCCGCCGCCAGCGCCGAGCCGGGCTCACCGCCCGGGGCTGCGGCCGGTTCGATGATGTCGTAGCCCACGTCGCGGATCGCTTCGACCAGGGCCGGGACGTCGAGCACCGCGGGATCGAAGCGGATCGTCGCGCGGTTGGTCGCGAAGTTGACGCCCGCCGCCTCGACACCGTCGGTGCGCTTCAAGGCGCGCTCGATCGTGGCCGCGCAGGCCGCGCAGGTCATGCCGGTGACGGGCAGGGACACGGACGAGGGACCGGCGGCCGCGGGCCCGGGATCCGGGCGCGTGCCGGCAGCGGTAACCTGGTCCCCCGATTCGGGGACGACGGGTAGTTGGGAATGGGGCACGGGTACCTCTGGATTCATGGTACCACCGGGGACAGGGATCGGGGGCCGGAGACCAGGGATCGGGGCGGGGCGTGGGACCGGAGAGACGAGGGAGGATCACGCGTAGCCCCGGCCTTCAGCGCCGGGGACAAGGATCACGTAGCCCCGGCGCTTCAGCGCCGGGGGACAAGGATCACGTAGCCCCGGCGCTTCAGCGCCGGGGACGCCCCCGCGGCTGAAGCCGCGGGGCTACGTCTTCAGGCCGCGGGGCTACGTCTTCTTCTTCTCCGGGGAGACAAGGATCACGCGTAGCCCCGGCGCTTCAGCGCCGGGGACAAGGATCACGTAGCCCCGGCGCTTCAGCGCCGGGGACGCCCCCGCGGCTGAAGCCGAGGGGCTACGTCCTCAGGCCGCGGGGCTACGTCCTCAGGCCGCGGGGCTACGTCTTCTTCTCCTGGTCGGCGGCGTCGTGTCGCATCCGTTCGAGCGCGGTGTCGATCGCGCCGAGATCCGGCGCCGGGGGCTCCGCTTCGCGCGCCGGATCGCCGGAGAAGTCGGGCTCCGTGTCGACGGCCCAGCCGCGCCAGCCGCAGGCGTGGCATCGGAACGGCCGCTTCATCGTGAACTGCCGGCGGAGCCGCTCCAGGGCATGGCGGCTCCGGGATCGGTGCACGCGATTGGAACCACACGCGGGACAGAGTTGCATGGACGTGAGACTCACGGGGGCCGCTATCCCTACGTTTTACCTCCGCGCCGCCGGATTCGCCAACCCCCTTTGCGCACGCAGCAAGCCACGAGGCCTCCCGGTTGCCCGCGGCTTCATCGGTCGATCGGCTTGCCAGGTTCCCGCACTCGTGGGCCCCGGAGCCCCCCGCTTTCCTTGACACCGCACGGGACCATCGCTAAGCTCGATTCCTCCGCGCAGACTGCCTTGTCGCGTCCGGGCGCCAGCCCTGGGGACGGGGGTTCGAATCTGCCGGCACAACACATCGGAGGTCAGCATGCGCACGTGGATTGGCAGGACAGCGTTGGCCATGGTCGCCATCTGGGCGATCGCGGGTCTCGGCACCGCCGCGGCCCAGGGCGGGAAGAGCAGCCGGCCGACGGTTGCCGTCCTCGATTTCGACTACGGCACGGTCCAGCACTGGTGGAGCGGCAACTGGGACATCGGGAAGGGCATCGCCGACCTGATCGTCGACGAGCTCGTGAACGACGGGACCTACCGCATCATCGAGCGCAAGCGCCTCGACGCCCTGCTCAACGAGCAGAATTTCTCGAACAGCGATCGCGCGGACCCGTCCGCGGCGACGGTGGCCAAGCTCGGGAAGGTGCTCGGCGTGAAGTACATCATCGTGGGGACGATCACCAAGTTCGGTCTCGAGAACAAGAACGTGGGCATCGGCGGCGGCGGCTGGGGCGGCGGCAAGTTCGGCATCGGCAAAGTGGGCACGTCGAAGGGCAAGGCGAACGTCGCCATCACGGCGCGCATCATCGACGTCTCGACGGCCGAGATCATGGCGAGCGCCAAGGGTGACGGCACCTCGTCGCGCAGCGGGCTGCTGCTCGGCGGCGCGGGCGGCGGCGGCGCGGGCGCCGCGGGCAATGTCGAGATAGGCTCGTCGGATTTCCAGGACACGATCCTCGGCGAGGCCACGGAGCAGGCCGTCAAGGCGGCGACGCAGAAGCTGGTCGCCGCGCGGAATCGGATCGAGGAGTAGCGCCGGCCCGGCCGGCGCCCGTGCGCGAACCCACCACGGAGCGCGCCTCGCGTCTCACGCTTGGCGAGCCCGAAGCCCGCCGGCGCGGGGGCTCCGTGGGTCCTCACGGAGCCCGGTCAGGTGTCGCGGCCAGGCTAGTTCCGGCGCTCAGTAGAATTGGCCATGCGCCGGGCCGTAGCACGCGGGCTTCAGCCCGCGTGCCCGGGGCGAACACCGTCAACCGAAGTGAGCCCCGGGAGTAAGCCCTGCTCGGAGTCCGGTGACGGCATGCGCTTGTACAGCCGGAACGACCTGATCCTGATCGCGGGGTTCACGACGGCCGCGTTCGTCGTCTTCTCCCGGCCGCTGGCGCGCGTGCTCGCCTACGTGGCCGACATCGAGAGGCTCTGGGGCCTCAACCTCATCTCAGGCCTGGTCATCCTCACCGTGGTGATGCTCCTGCACGCGCAGAGCCGCCGGCAGCAGCATCTGGCGCAGACGCTGGCGCTCACGATCGAGGCCGAGGTGGCCCAGGCCCGCGCCCGGGAGCTCGAACGCCTGGTGGCTTTCGGCGCCGCCCTCGCGCACGCGCTCGACCTGACGGCCATCCGCAACGAGGTGCTGCGCTACCTGCCGCTGCTGCTCGGCCGGGACGACGGCTGGGTGGTGGTGCGGTCGGGGGCGCACTGGACGTCGCTGCTCGGCGGCAGCATCGACGAAATCGCGCGCGTCGAGGCGACGCGCGAACGGATGGCGGAGCAGTTCTTCACGCCCGGCGCGCCCCACCCGACCGAGGGAGACTGGGTCACGCTCGGGACGGACATCTGCTTTCCGCTGGTGGCCGGCGGCCAGCCCATGGGGCTGATCGGCATCCCGCAGGCCGGCCGGCCGATCGACGAGAGCCAGAAGTCCATCCTCGCCGCGGGCGCCGCGGTGCTGGCCATCGCCGTCCGGAACGCGGATCTCTTCGACGAGGTGCGCGACAACAGCCTGCGCGACGGCCTGACCGGCTGCTTCAACCGCACGCACGCGATCGAGACGCTCACGATCGAGCTGCGGCGCGCCCGGCGCACGCGCCTGCCGGTGTCGGTGATCATGTTCGACCTCGATCACTTCAAGGCCGTCAACGACCAGCACGGGCACCTGTGCGGCGACGCGGTGCTGGCGGCCGTCGGGCGACGGATGCGCGAGCTGCTGCGCAGCAGCGACCTGAAGTGCCGCTACGGCGGCGAGGAGTTCCTCGTCGTCCTGCCCGAGACGCCGGCCGAAGGCGCGCAGCGCGTCGCGGAGTCGCTGCGCAAGGGCCTGGCCGACATGCAGGTCCCGTGGGGCCCCGGCACCGTGTCGATCACCGCGAGCGTCGGCGTGACCTCGGCAGTGGAGGGCGAGCTCGAGGCCGCGGACATCATCGCGCGCGCTGACGCTGCCCTGTACCGGGCGAAGGACGACGGGCGAGATTGCGTCCGCGTCGCGGGCACCGGGCGCTCGGCCTGACCGGACTCCCTTGGCCCGCCCGGTGCGGGCGCCAGCCATCAGGGTGCCGCCATGAACGTGCCGCTCACGCCCCTGGAGTTCCGCCTCCGCGCGGTCCAGCTCTTCGGCGCCAAGATCGGGATCGTCGACGGCGCCCGGCGCTTCACCTACCGGGAGTACGACGACCGGGTGAACCGCCTCGCCGGCGCCCTGCGGGCCCTGGGCACCGCGCCGGGCGACGTCGTCTCGTATCTCTCGTTCAACAGCCACCAGTTGCTCGAGGGCTACTACGGCGTGCTGCAGGCCGGGGCGATCCTCAACCCGGTCAACATCCGCCTCACGCCGCAGGAGATCGGGTACGTCCTCGGGCACTCGGGGACCCGCACCCTCATCTTCCACGCCGAGTTCCTGCCGCTGGTCGAGCAGATCCGCCCGGCGCTGGCCTCGGTGGCGCACTACGTGATTTGCGAGCCGCGCGAGACGCCGGCGTGGGCCCGCGACTACGAAGCGCTGCTGGCCGGGTCGGCGCCGCTCGCGCCGGACCTGGACGCGATCGACGAGCACGCGGTCGCCGAGCTGTTCTACACCTCGGGTACGACGGGCCAGCCGAAGGGCGTCGCCAGCACGCACCGCACGCTGTTCCTGCACGGGCTGGCCACGATCCCGGCCCTCGGCGTGAGCGACGCCGACGTGGCCCTGCACGTCGTGCCGCTGTTCCACGTGAACGGGTGGGGCACGCCGCACACCGTGACGGCCGTGGGCGGCCGCCACGTGATGCTGCGCCGCTTCGACCCGGCGGAGTTGATGCGGCTCGTGCAGCAGGAGCGCGTGACGAAACTGCTGGGGGTGCCCGCGATCCTGAACGCCGTGCTGAACCACCCGCGGTTCGGTGAGTTCGACCTGTCGAGCCTCAACGTGGTCGTGCTCGGCGGCGCGCCCTCCCCGCCCGCGCTGATCCGGGCGATCGAGGACCGGATGGGCTGCCCCGCGATCGTCGGATACGGCCTGACCGAGACCTCGCCCGTCATCAGCCTGTCGTGGCCCAAGGCCCACCTGGCCGACTCGCGCGAGAATCGGCTCGCTGCCCAGGCGAAGACCGGCCTCCCCATCGTCGGGGCGCGGGTGCGCGTGGTGGACCCCGAGGGCCGGGACGTGCCGCGCGATGGCGTCACCGTCGGCGAGATCATCACGCGGTCGAACATGGTGATGGAGGGGTACTACAAGGATTCGAAGGCGACCGCCGCCGCGATTCGGGGCGGCTGGTTCCACACGGGCGACATGGCGGTGATCGACGAGGAGGGGTACCTCCTGATCGTCGACCGCAAGAAGGACATCATCATCTCGGGCGGCGAGAACATCTCGTCAGTCGAGATCGAAGCCGCCGTGGCGGGCCACCCGGCCGTGCTGGAATGCGCCGTGGTGGCGGTGCCCGACGACGCGTGGGGCGAGGTGCCGCTGGCCACCGTGGTGCTGAAGCCGGGCGAAGTCCTGACGACTGACGACCTGACCGCCTACCTGCGCGGGCATCTTGCGCATTTCAAGATGCCGCGGCGCATCGAGTTCCGCCCGCAACTGCCGCGCGGCGGAACGGGGAAGGTGCTGAAGAGCCAACTCCGCGCGCCGCACTGGGCGGGGAGGGAGAGGCAGGTCAACTGACTGTCGCCCCCCCGCGGCTGAAGCCGCGGGGCTACGTCAGCCGTCGTACGTAGCCCCGGCGCTTCAGCGCCAGGGCCACCCCCCGCGGCTGAAGCTGCGGGGCTACTGTACGGCCTCGTTCGATCTCTCGAACACTGATACTCTGTGGACGGCCCTGGACCCGAGTCCATCCCCGATCCCCGGTCCCCGGCCCCTGGTCCCGGACTTATGACTCATTTCCCTTCTGTTCGCGCCCTTGCCGCCGACACGACCGGCTGGGGCTTCTTCCTCTGCACCGCCAAGGAACTGCGCCCGGGGCGGAACGGCGAGTTCCTGTCGGTCATCCTGCAGGACGCCACGGGGCGGCTCACCGCCCGCGTCTTCGACGAGGTCGAGCGCCTGAAGAGTGAGTTCGAGACGGGCGACTTCGTCAAGGTGCAGGGCCGCACCTCGCTCTACAACGGGCGCCTCCAGCTCATCGTCGATCGGATCCGCCGGGTCAACCCGGACCAGGATCGCCTGCAGGGCTTCCGCGAGGAGGACTGCGTGATGTCGGCGCCCCGCCCGCTCGAGGAGATGTGGGAGGAGCTGCAGGCGCTGGTCGCGCGCGTCGGTGATCCGCACGTGCGCGCGCTGCTCGAACGCCTTGCGCGCGAGCACGAGACGAAGCTGCGGGTGTGGCCGGCCGCGCAAACGGTTCACCACGCGTACCGGGGAGGCTTCCTCGAGCACGTCCTCAAGATCGCGCAGGTGGCCGAGGCGCTGGCCGACGCGTACGGCGCCAACCGTGATGTCGTCATCGCCGGCGCCATCCTGCACGACATCGGCAAGCTCCAGGAGCTGCAGTACGACCACGCGACGGTGTACTCGCGCGAGGGCAACCTGGTGGGGCACATCGCGCTGGGCCTGGTGATGGTCCAGAACGCCGCCGCCGCGGTCCCGGGCTTCCCGCCGGCGCTGCTGGCGGAGATCGCGCACATCGTCGTGTCGCACCACGGGTCGACCGAGTTCGGATCGCCGGTGGAGCCGATGACCGTTGAGGCGTTCATCCTGTCGATGGCCGACGATCTCGACGCGAAGATCCACCAGGTGCGCCAGGCGATCCAGGACGACACCGGCGACGGGGAATTCACGGGCTACCATCCGCGGCTCGGGCGGGTGCTCTACAAGGGGCCTCGGGGCGAGAAGGGGTACGGGGACATGCAGTTCTGAGTCCGACTCACGGAAAGCCCAATGCCCGTGCGAATGACACTGGTCGGGGTGCTGACTGGCGCGCTGCTCCTGTCGGGTGCGGCCCGGGCGCAGGACCCCGCCGCGCCTCCGCCCGCGGCGGGCGCCGGGGCTCACGACGGGCGCGGGGTGGAGATCGTGAAATTTCTCGGCGGGGCGGCCGTCGGGCTGGGAGCGCACGAGTCGGGTCACATCCTGGCCGGCGCGGTGATGGGCGCCGACCTCGGCGTCAAGAAGGTCGACTTTCACGGCATCCCGTTTTTCGCCATCACGCACAGCGCGGTGCCGCCGCGCCGGGAATACGTGATCGCCTCCGCGGGCTTCTGGGTGCAGAACGCCACGAACGAGTGGCTGCTCTCGCGGCACCCGGACCTGCGCCGCCGCAAGGCCCCGTTCACGCAGGGCGTCTTCGCGTTCAACGTGCTGGCATCGGCCGCCTACAGCGCCGCCGCGATCGCGCGGACGGGCCCTCCCGAGCGCGACACTCGCGCCATGGCCGCGTCGCGGCGTGTGAGCGAGCGCTGGGTGGGCGTGCTGATCCTGGCGCCGGCCGTGCTCGACGCGTACCGCTACTTCCGGCCGCACACCGCCTGGGCCGCCTGGGCATCGCGCGGCGTGAAGGTCGGCATGGTGCTGCTGGTGATCAGGTAGACGGCTGAGGGTCCTGTCGGTCCTAACCGATCGCCATTCCCCCGAGCGCCTCGTCTGTCTTGGGGCCGAGCGCGAAGGTCATGGTGCCATCGCACATGACCCTGCCGTCGACGCGCGCGATGCCGTGCAGCCACCCCATCTTGCTCCGCAGGCGACGGACGGTCGCCTCGATGACCACCTGGTCGCCCGCCTGCACGGGGTGTCGGTACCGCACGCGGTCGATCCCCATGAAGAAGATCAGCTTGTCGGCGTTCTCGGGCTTGGCGAGAATCAGGATCGCGCCGACCTGCGCGATGGCCTCGGTCAGGATCGTCCACGGCAGGGTCGGCGTCTTGCCCGGCTCCTTCCACAGGAGCTTCTCGTCCCGCGACACGTTCTTGATGCCGACGATGCGCTTGTCCGGCTCGAACTCGGTGATCCGGTCCACGAGCAGGAACGGGTAGCGGTGCGGCAGGATGCGCTGGATGACGGAGTGATCGAACGGGAGCGAGTATTCCACGAAGAGTCCTGTTGATGCGGTTTTCGGCGGCCGCGGGCCGTGCCCGACCCGATCCCGGTGGCGGCCCGACCCCTCAAGTATAATTCGAGTGTGACCAACACCGCACACCCCGGCGTCCCCTCGCCCGACGCCGCCCGCCTGATGGCCGAGCTCAAGAGCGAGCACCAGCTGCTGACGACGCTGTTCGCCCTGGGCCGCGAGGTCGCATCGGTCCTGGACCTGGACGAGCTGCTGCGGAAGCTGCCCGGTTTGATCGCGCGGATCACCGACTTCCAGGCGTTCGCCATCTACCTGCTGGACGAGACGCGCGGCGAGCTGTCCATCGCGTATGCGACCGGGTACCCCGACGACACGCGGGCGATGCGGCTCCGTCTCGGGGAGGGCCTCGTCGGCGCCGCGGTCGCGGCGGGCCGGCCTTTGCTCGCCAACGACGTGTCGAAGGACGCGCGCTACGTGGAGGCGGTGCAGGGGACGCGCTCGGAGCTGGTCGTGCCGTTGCGGCGCAAGGGGCGATCGATCGGCGCACTCAACCTGCTCAGCCGCACCGTCGGCGAATTCACGCCGGTCGAGGTGGAGACACTGCGCAACTTCGCCGCGGCGGTCGCCGTCGCGATCGAGAACGCCCGGCTGTTCGAGACCGAGGTGCGCTACTCCGAGACGCTCGAGACGCTGGCCGAGATCGGCCGCGACATGTC
This sequence comes from uncultured Acidobacteriota bacterium, assembly GCA_963813325.1. Taxonomy (GTDB): domain Bacteria; phylum Acidobacteriota; class Vicinamibacteria; order Vicinamibacterales; family JAKQTR01; genus CAWEYM01. The sequence goes on along the minus strand of CAWEYM010000006.1, from coordinate 267,413 downwards.
GGCGATCCTCGACCTCGACGTCCTCCTCCAGCGCATCGCCGTCCTGCTCAAGCGGCTGATCGACTACCGCACGTTCGGCATCATGCTCATGGACGACGCGTCGGGCGAGCTGGAGATGAAGCACGCCGAGAGCTACGGCGATCGGATCACGGTCAAGCGCGTGAAGCTCGGCGAGGGTCTGGTTGGCGACGCCGCGGCCCGGAAGCAGCCGGTGCTGGTGCCGGACGTGACGCAGGACCCGCGCTACATCAAGGTCGTCGAGGACGTCCGGTCCGAGCTGGTCATCCCGCTGCTCGCGAAGGACCGCTGCATCGGCGTATTCGACCTCGAGAGCCCCGAGGTCAACGCCTTCACCAAGCGGCACATCGAGCTGCTCACGCCGCTGGCGAGCCACGCGGCGGTGGCCATCGAGAACGCGAGGCTCTACGAGGAAATCCGCGCCAACGAGGCGCGCCTCGAAAAAGAGCTGCGGTTCGCCCAACGCGTGCAGGCGGCGCTGCTGCCGACCGAGCTGCCCAAGCGGATGAAGGGCGTGGATGCCGCGTGGCGATTCGAGCCGGCGCGCGAGCTCGGCGGCGACTTCTACGACTTCTTCGCCGTGGAGGCCGGCACGCTGACGGTGGCCGTGGGCGACGTGTCGGGCAAGGGGGTGGCGGCCGCGCTCTACAGCGCGTTCGCAGGCGAGCTGGTCCGGTCGCGCACGTTCAGGCGCCGCTACACCACCGTGCGCTCGAGCCCGTCGGGCGTGCTGGCGTCGGTGAACGCCATCCTGCACGAGCGCCAGCTCTTCGAGTACGACTGCACCCTCTGCTATGCGCAGTTCGATTTCAAGCGGCGATCGCTGGTGATGGCCAACAGCGGCCTGCCGTACCCGATCCGCTGGCACGCCGGCGAGTGCGCCCAGATCGTGATCGCGGGCGTCCCGCTCGGGTCGTTCCCCGGCGTGGCCTACGACGAGATCGCGCTCGATCTCGCGCAGGACGACGTCTACGTGTTCTGCACCGACGGGATCTTCGAAGCAATGGACAGCGAGGGCGTCGAGCTTGGAGCCGACAAGGTCGTGGACACGGTGCGGGCGACCCACCACCAGCCCGCCGCCGAGATCGTCGCGGCGATCTACGCGGTGGTCGAGGAGCATTGCGGCAGCGCGCCGCCCAACGACGACCGGACGGCCGTGGTGATCAAGATCACGGGGTAACGCTTCCGACGTAGCCCGGCGCTTCAGCGCCCGGGGCCCCCGCGGCTGAAGCCGCGGGGCTACGCGGACGGCTTCGCTTCCGACGTAGCCCCGGCGCTTCAGCGCCGGGGGCAGCCCCCGCGATCGCCAGGCTCCAGCCTGGCCGAGGAGGTACTCGTGCTTGGACGGATCCTGGCTGCCCTGTTCATGCTCGTGGCGGTGCCGGCCGCGGCCGGCCAGCCGCCCGCCACGCCGCCATCCTCGTCGATGGCGCAGGTCCTGCTCGACCAGACACGGACCCGGCTCGAGAAAGTGGCCGACGGCGTCGATGGCGTCATGGGCTACGCGATCGTCGATCTCACCTCCGGCCAGCGGTTCGGGCGGCTCGACACCCGGATCTTCCCGACCGCGTCCACCATCAAGCTGGCGATCCTGTACGAGCTGTTCAAGCAGGCGGAAGAGCACCGGCTGACGCTCGACGACCAGGTCCGCCTCGACCGCACGCGGGCGGTGCCCGGCGGGATCCTCTACGAGCTCGGGACGCCTGTCCTGTCGCTCCGCGACTACGCGAATGTCATGGTGATCGAGAGCGACAATACCGCGACCAACGTTCTCATCACGACGCTCGGGATGGACGCGGTCACGGCGCGCATGGCGGGGCTCGGCCTCCGCGAGACGAAGCTGCGCCGTTACATGATCGACCTCGACGCGGCGCGGCAGGGACGCGAGAACGTGTCCACGCCGGCCGAGATCGCGCGGCTGCTGGAGATCATCCACCGGGGAGAAGGCCTCTCCCGGGCCAGCCGCGACGAGGCGATCGCCATTCTCGAGAAACCCAAGGAGAGCCCCGTCCGCCGAGCGGTGCCCGGGAGCGTGACGATCGCCAGCAAGAGCGGATCGCTCGAGGGCGTGCGTGCCGACACCGCGATCGTGTACGCGAAGAACCGGCCGTTCGTGTTCGTTGCGATGACCACCTGGCTCGAGGATGACGAGGCAGGAGACGCGGCGATCCAGGACCTGGCGCGCGTGGCGTATGCCTGCTTTGCGAGGATGGGTGCCGGGTCGGAATACGGTCGCCAGATAGGACGGGAGTGATCAGGGCGGCGGCGGCTCCCCCCCGGCGCTGAAGCGCCGGGGCTACGTCCTTCGGGGCGGGCTGAAGCGCCGGGGCTACGGGTGGCGCGGCGACTCCCGACTCCCGGCCCGGCTGGAGCCTGGCGATCCCGGGGGGATCCGCCTCGCGGCTCTCGACCCCCGGCGCTGAAGCGCCGGGGCTACGTCGTTCGGGGCGGACTGAAGCGCCGGGGCTACGTCCTTCGGCGTGGGGCGCCGGGGCTACGTCGTTCGGGGTGGGCTGAAGCGCCGGGCTGTGATCTTGGCCGTCGTAGCCCCGCGGCTTCAGCCGCGGGGGGCCCTTCGTCGTTCGGGGTGGGCCCCGGGGTCCTGTTGAAGGGCCGCACCGGATCGCCCTGCCAGACGGGGTGCTGATGCCAGCGCCTGCCTGTTGTGTGACACCCCGTTGATCCGATGCGGCTGTCCGTCCATACTTCAAATCGCGTGCCGGGCGACAGGCCCTGAAATCGCCCAGGAACGGCGCGATGGCGCGGGACCGTCCTGTGCCGGAGACGCCATCCTGACCTCGCGGGTGGTCACGCTATAATGCGGTGTCCCTGTGTGCACCTCGCCCCGCACGCCGGAGGGAATGCCGGGCACATGTCCAATCCGCTCGAAGCCCTGCTGCGCCAGTCCAACCTGCTGCCCGAGCGCCAGCTCCAGCGGAGCATCGAGCAGGCACGGCGCCGGAACGTACCGCTGATCGACGTGGTGCTGAGGGAAGACGGCGTTCCCGAGGACAGCCTCGCCGACGCGTTCGCAAGCTGGCTGAAAGTCCCGCGGGTGCGCCTCGCCAGCGCCACCATCGAATCCGAGGCCGTCAACAAGCTCACCGAGAAGATCGCGCGGAAGCACACGGTGATGCCCGTCCAGATCGAGGGCCGCACCCTCGTCCTGGCCATGGCCAACCCGCTCGACTACGCGGCCATCCAGGACATCGAGTTCTACACGTCCCTGTCGGTGAAGACAGTCGTCGCCTCGGGGTCGGAGATCACCGACGCGATCGATGAGCGGTACGACCCGGAGGACCGGCTCGGGGCGTTTCTGGCCAACGTGCCGGAGGTCACGGACCTGCAGATCATGCCCGCCGACGCGCAGGACAGCGAGGTGGACGTTGCCCATTCGCGCAGCGCCGCCGAGATCACGCCCGTCGTCAAGATGTGCAACCTGCTCATCTCGGACGCGATCAAGCTCGGCGCGAGCGACCTGCACATCGAGCCGGCCCTGAACGACGTCCAGGTGCGCGTGCGGGTGGACGGCGTGCTGCGCGACTACACGCACCTGCCGAAGTGGCTGCACAATCCGCTCGTGTCGCGGCTGAAGATCCTCGCGAAGCTGGACATCGCCGAGCGGCGCCTCCCCCAGGACGGCCGGGTCAACCTGCAGTACCAGGGCAAGGCGCTGGACCTGCGCATCTCCACGCTGCCCATGCACTTCGGCGAGAAAGTGGTGCTGCGGGTCCTCGGGGCCGGGGTGCTGCCGACGCTCGGCAAGCTGGGGCTCGCCGACGCGACGCGGCAACTGCTCGAAAACGCGGTCGACCAGCCGCAGGGCATGATCCTGGTGACGGGGCCGACAGGATCCGGCAAGACCACGACGCTCTATGCGATGCTGACCCATCGGCGCTCGCCAGAGGTCAACATCGTCACGATCGAGGATCCGATCGAGTACCAGCTCTCCGGCATCAACCAGGTGCAGGTCAACACGCGCGCGGGCCTGACCTTCGCGGGCGTGCTCCGGTCGATCCTGCGGCAGGATCCGGACGTCATCCTGGTCGGTGAAACGCGCGACCAGGAGACGGCCGAGGTGGCATTCCAGGCGGCGATGACCGGGCACCTGGTGCTCAGCACGCTGCACACCAACAGCGCGATCGCGACGATCACGCGCCTCTACGACCTCGGCGTGGACGCGAACATCCTGGCAACTTCCCTCTCGCTGGTGGTCGCGCAGCGCCTCGTGCGGCGGATCTGCGACCAGTGTCGCGAGCAGGTGGAGGCCGACCACCCGACGCTCGAGCGGCTCGGCCTGCCGACGACCGAGTCGTTCACGATGTACCGGGGCCGCGGCTGCCAGGCGTGCGGCCACACGGGCTACAACGGCCGCGTCGCGTTGTACGAGTTCCTCCGGCCAACCCGGGCAATGCGCAAGCTGATCCACCAGCGCGCGAGCGAGGCCGAACTCCGCAGGGCGGTGCGCCAGGCCCGCATACCGCTGCTGCGCGACGATGCGATCGACAAGATCAGGCACGGCATCACGACGGCCGATGAAGTCCTGCGGGTCGTGCAGATCGAGGAGGAAGAGGTTCCCTGCCCGAACTGCCACGTGCTGATCCAGGCGAACTTCTCGACGTGTCCCTACTGCCTTCACAGCCTGAAGACCCTGTGCGCCTCCTGCGGTCAGGAGCTCAAGCTCGGGTGGAAGATCTGTCCGTACTGCAATACGCACACCGCGGTGCAGCCCCTGGCGGCGTCGCTTGACGCAGACCGGGGCTTGCTCACCGCACCCTCGACGACGACACCGGGCATCCAGCCACCGCCCGCGCCCGACAGGCGCGCGGCCCCCGCGCCGCAGTGGAACCCAGGGTTCCAGGAGTTCGACTTCAGCGCCGTGCCGGCCCGCGTGGGGGCTGCCGATGCGCTGGTGGCGCACCCGGTGTCGCCCGAACCCGATCCGGGGGACGTCCTGGTCCCGGCGCCGGGCCCCGGGCCCGGGACCCCTGCGGCGCCTCGAGCCGCCGGCGCATCCGAGGGCCGGCGCTCCCCGGAAGTCCCCGCGCCGCCTCCTGTCGAGGCCACCCGGCCCGGAATCCCGGCCGGCGCCGCGACGGCGCCCGCGGTCGACGCTCCCGCCGCACCCGACGGCGGCATGCCCGCCGAACCGGCGATCCCGACTGCCGACAAGACGCCTCTCACCCCGGCGACCGGCGTTGAAACCGCCGCGCCGCGCAAGCGGCTGCGCGTCCTCGTCGTGGACGACGACAAGGACATCGTCAAGGTGATCGCGCTCACGCTGCGCCGCCTGCCGGTCGAGATAGACGTCGACGTCGCGGAGGACGGCGTCGTCGCGCTCGAGAAGGCGATAGCCCACCCGCCGGATCTGGTCATCCTCGACATCATGATGCCGCGCCTGAACGGCTTCGACACCTGCCGCGGACTCCGGCAGGACTTTCGGACGACGTTCGTGCCGATCCTGATGTTGACGGCCAGCGGAGACGAGGCCAGCCGGACCAAGGGCTACCTGGTCGGTACGGACGACTACATGGGCAAGCCCTTCCTGCCCATCGACCTCAACCTGCGCGTGAAGAGATTGCTGAGGCGGACGTATGGGATCTAGGGAATAGGGGATAGGGGATAGGGGATAGGGGATAGGGAATAGGAATACCTTCATGCAGTGTCCTGGGCCGGCACGCGGGTCGGGCCGGGCGGTTCCCGGTCGGTGATGCGCCGGGGGCTACATCCCGGCCGCCGGCAGCGTGATCGTGAACGTCGAGCCCTCGTTCACCACGCTTCTGACGGCAACCGAGCCGCCCTGCGCCTCCACGAGCGCCTTGGTGATGGCAAGGCCGAGCCCGGTGCCGCGGACCTTGCGCGAGTCGGAGCCGTCGAGCTGCTTGAACTTCTGGAACAGGCTGTCGACCTTGTCCGCCGGGATGCCGCGGCCGCGGTCGGTGATGGCAAAGGCCACGACCTGGCCTGGCTGCTCGCTGACGTCCATGGTGACCTCGGAGCCGGCCGGTGCGTACTTCAGCGCGTTCGACAGCAGGTTGACGATGGCCTGGACCGTGCGGTCGGGATCGGCCACGACGTGCGGCACGCCGGCCGGCACGACCGAACGCAGCGAGATCGACGCGCCCCGGGCAATCTGCGCGACCGACTGGAGCGAGTGCTGCACGAGGTCGCCCACGGCGCACGGGCGAGGCGCCAGCTCGATCTTGCCGGCCTCGATCTTCGAGATGTCGAGGATGTCGTTGATGATCCGGCCGAGCCGGTCGATGTTCGACAGGGCGACGTCCATCAGCGTCCGGTGATCCGGGTCCACGAGGTCGACCTCGGACATCAGCAGCTGGATGGCGCCCTTGATCGACGTGAGCGGCGTGCGCAGCTCGTGGCTCACGATTGACACGAACTCGCTCTTCAGGCGGTCCACCTCGTGCAGGTTCGTGATGTCCTGGAAGGCGGCGACCGCCCCCGTGATGCGGCCCTGGTCGTCGCGCAGCGGCGCGGCGCTCACCAGGATCGGGATCATCCGGCCGTCCGGGTGCCAGACGATCAGCTCCTGGCCCATGGTGAGCTGGCCGCGCAGCGCGAGGCTCGGCCCCCAATCGCCCGGCCGGCAGGGCGTGCCGTCGCGGTACGTGACGCGGAAGCGGGCCCAGTGCCCGCGCCGATCGGCCTCGTCCACGGGCTCCCGGCCGATCAGGTCCTCGGCGGCCTTGTTCTGCAGCACGATCCGCCCGGACGCCGCATCGAGGAGGATCAGCGCGACGGGCACGGTCGAGATGGTGGCCAGGAGCCGCCCCTGCTCCTGCTCCGCCTTGGCGCGCAACTCCGCGTACATCTGTGAAATCTCGTGTTCGCGCGCCACCGCGTCCGTCAGGTCACGCTGCCTCCGCTGGACCGCGGCGGTCATGTTGCGGAAGGCCCGGACCAGGGCGCCGATCTCGTCAGGCGAGTCGCGCGGGAGGGTCACGTCGAAGTTGCCGCTCGAGATCTGGCGCGCCGACTCGGCCACCGCGGCGAGCGGGTCGAGCAGGATGCGCGCGAGGATCGCGACCAGGGCGAGCAGCATGACGATCGCGAACGCCGGGATCGTGAGCGTCAGCAGCGTTGCCCGCAGGAACTGGTCGTTGGATCGCACCCGCTGGTCCGCCAGCAGGTTCTGCTGCGCGATCTGGAGCTGGTCAACCAGGCGCCGGATGCGCTGCTGGCGCGGGACCGCGAGCTCGACGAGGCCCGCCGCGACATCGGCCGACTGCGCCCGACGCTGGAAGAGCGGCAGCGACGCCTTCGCGTGCCAGTCCTGGACCAGGCGATCGAGCTCCGCGAACAGGGCGCGGGACCGGTCGTCCCGGGCGTACTGCGGCAGCAGCGAGACCGTCCGCTCGTAGATGGCCCACAGGCGGTCGTACTCGTCCCGGAAGGCCGGCGTGCCGGTGGCGAGGTAGCCCCGCTGCGCGCTCTCGAGCTCGGTGATCAGGCGCACCACGGCCGCCTGGTTCTCGACGCGCCACAGGGTGCTGTCGAGCTCGCCGCGCGTGGCCGCCCGCTGCTTCTCCAGGGACACGACGACGAGCGTCTGGATGAACGCGGCGGCGACCACGACGCCGATCACGGCAAAGATACGGGCGCGGATGCTCACTGTCCGAGTATCGTCCTGACTTGTGCTCCAAGCGTCAACGCGTCGAACGGCTTGCCGATGCAGCCGACCGCCCCGAGATTCAGCGCCTTGGCGATCTCGGACTCCTGCACCTTCGCGGTGAGGAAGATGACCGGGATGTCGCGCGTCGCGGGATCGGCCTTCAGCCGCCCGCACGTCTCGAACCCGTCCATGTCCGGCATCATCCAGTCGAGCAGGATGGCGTCCGGCCTGTCGGCGGCCACGCGCTCGAGCACCTCGAGGCCGTTGCTGACCGTGGACACCTGGAAGCCGGCCTTCTTGAGCGACAGTCTCGCGATGAGCTGCACGTCCGGTTCGTCTTCGGCAAGCAGGAGCTTGTTCATGAGTCCTCGTGATCCCTTTCCGGCCATGCGGCCCCGACCCGATCCGGGCGGAACCGGGCGGGCCGGCCAGGCGCGGGCACCGCCGCCATGATGAATGTCTGCGGACAGGACGGCCGTGGCACCGACTGCGTCTCCGTCGCGCCTGCCGCGCCGCCGGGTGCCTATGCTACCGCAGCAGCCGCGTGATCCGCGCCGTCAGCTCCTGCGGGCTGAACGGCCTGTTCACGTAGTCGTCGGCGCCCAGCGCGAACGCACGCGTGACGTCCGGCTCGTGTCCCCGTTCCGACAGCACGATGACGCGGGGACGGAGCGGATCCGGCAGCAGCCTCGCCAGCACCTCGAACGCGTTCATGCCGGGCACCAGCAGGTCGATCACGAGCACGTCGGGCCGGTACTCCTCGACGATGCGCAGGGCGCTGGCGCCGTCGGCCGCCGTCAGCGTCCGGCAGCCCGCTCTCTGCATCTGCAGCTCGACCTGCTTGGTCACGTCCGTCGCGCCGTCGCCCAGCACGACCGTGCGCTGGCGCACCGGCGCGGCCGGCGGATGCGCGGGCCGGCCTTCGCCGCCGAGCGCCACGAGCTCACCGCGCTGCCGGGCGGTGGCAATCCCCTCGTCGGCGGCGGCCAGCAGCGCCTCGAACTTGACGGCGCCCGGCATGTGAGAGGAGGCCAGGCCGATGTGGATGCGCGGCGGACTGCCGGGCTTGACGCGCCCGACGACGTCGGTGAGCCGTTCGCGGGCCTTGGCCGGCGGCATTTCGGCCAGCAGCAGGATGATGTGGGACGCGTCGTAGCGCGCGACGAGATCGCGCCGCCGCGATTCCGACCGCAGTGCCGCGTAGGTCGCTTGCATCAGGTCCGCGGGCAGCTGGATCAGCGCGAGCGTGGCCGGCAGCAGCGAGAGCTGTTCCTGGGCGACCGCCACGAAACTCTCGTAGTCCAGCTCCGGCGGATCGATGTCCACCTTGGCCGCCTTGGCCTCATCGGCCTTCTCGCGCCGCGCCAGCAGCAGCTGGATGCGCAGCAGCAACTCGGTCATGTCGACCGGCTTCACGAGGTAGTCGTCGGCGCCCAGCATCAGGCCGACCAGCCGGTCGTCGGTCGACCCGCGCACGGTCATGAAGATGACCGGCGTGCCGGCCAGGTCGGGCTGGCTCTTCAGCATGCGGCAGACCGCGTAGCCATCCAGGCCCGGCAGGTTCGCGTCGAGCAGGATGACCGAGGGCTGCTGCGCGCGCGCGATGTCGAGGACCTCGTCGCCCGACTTCGCGTGAATCGGCACGAAGCTGGCGGCCTTGAGGTGGATGCTGACCACTTCCCGCTGGTCCTCGTCGTCCTCGACCACGAGGATGCGGCGGCCCTGGCCCTCGACCGGCGACGCCGTCCGGACCCAGGCCGGCGGGTTGGAGAGATCGCGCGCGAACGCCTCCTGGATGCCGTCGAACAGGCGATCGGCGGCGCTCGTGTCGAGGCCCTTGTCCTCGACGTTCTCCAGCAGCTCCTCCATCTGCCGGGCCCGGAGGGACACCGTGTGGAAGCCGAGCGTGCCCGCCAGGCCGGCCGTGCGGTGGACAATCTGGCGCAGCGGCGCCAGCGGTCCGCGCGGGCCGAGCGTCGACACCATGCCGAGCAGGAGACCAATCGAATCGGACCGCTTCGGGAACGCCGCGATGAAGCGCTGCCGCGCTTCAATCAGCGCGGCCTCCGGATCCACGGGCTCGATGAGGCGCGCATTCGGGGCTGCTGGTTCCGCGGGCTGCATGGGCGGCGTTCTCTTCGTCATGTCCTGAACTCCGGCCAGTCGGTTCACGACTCGAGCGAGACGGCATGGGGCCGGTCGGATGGGCTGCCAGCTTTGGCTGAACCGCACGGCGGCCGTGTGTCTGCTGGTAACATCAAGCCAATCAATAATTTACGGATACATTCCGTTTCAGGCTGGCGCTCGGACGCGCCGCGCCGCAACGACTGGCGCGCCCGGCCGGTTGCTGTGCAGCTTATCGGTCGATTCCAGCCCGCGGGCCAGCCATGGACAGCCGGTCGGCGGCAGGTTGCGGCCTCCGACCGGCCAATTCCAGGGGGCCGGCGTCTGAGATTGGTAGAAGGCATTGAGGACCCCGCCCTGGGTCCGGTTCATGCGGAGGACGGTCATGCGCCTGTCGAAGCAGTTCGGAATCATTGCCGCCATCCTGTCGCTGGCGGTGGTCGCCCTGGTCGCGGTGCCCGTGGTCTACGGCCAGACGATGAAGGTCAAGGCCGAACGTCAGGACCGGCCGATGGTTGCCGATCCGGAGCGGAGCATCGAGATCCTGGGGCTGGGTGGCGCCCGGCTTGGCGTCTCGGTCAAGGACCTCGCGACCGGCGACGTGGCGAAGCTCAAGCTGTCGAGCCCGCACGGCGTGGCGGTCGAGGACGTGTCGGAAGGCTCGCCGGCGGCGAAGGCCGGCCTGAAGGCTGGTGACGTCATCGTGCAGTTCGACGGCGAGCACGTGCGCAGCGCCAGCCAGTTCGTGCGCCTGGTGCGCGAGACGCCCGTTGGTCGCGCCGTCAAGATCGGCGTGATGCGAGGCGGGCAGCGCATGGATGTCGATGCCACGCTCACCGAAGCGGACCGGATGTCGTGGATGGGCGACCAGGTGCGGCCGCAGATTGAGCGGAACGTGCAGCGGGAGATGGACGCGCTGCGGGACAACCAGCAGGAGAACCGCCGGCAGCCGATGCCGCCGGACGGGCGGATGCGTCGCTTCTATTTCCAGACGCCGCGGAGCTTCGACCTCGGCCCGATGCCTGGGCGGGTCCGGCTCGGTGTGGACGGTGCAGGACCTGACGCCGGACCTGGCCAGTTACTTCGGGGTCAAGGGCGGCGTGCTGGTGGGCAGCGTGCAGGCCGACAGTCCAGCGGCCAAGGCCGGCATCAAGGCTGGCGACGTGATCACGTCGGTGGATGACACGTCGGTGGCTGATGCGGGAGAACTCGTCGCCGCGCTCCGCGACAAGAGCGGCGACGTGACGGTGGGTGTGGTGCGTGACAAGAAGGCGCTGAACCTGAAGGCGACGCTCGAGACCCGCCCCTCCCGGTCTCGCGTGGTCACGGGCTCAACGCCTTCGTAGCGTGCCACATAAGCCGGGAGGCAGCAGTGGCGGGGGCGGCACTCACTCGCAGGATTGACCACCCTGTCTGACCCTCCGCTCTCACGCCGCTGTCTCCCGGCGCCCAAGAAAACAGGGGTCAGGCCCCTATTTCGTAAAGCGTAAAAAGGGGCCTGACCCCCATTGCAGAAAGTGCCACCGGGGTCAGGCGTCTGGGCTGGCCGGTCCGAGCGCTTGCAGCGCCGCCAGCACGCGCGTGAACTCCTCCTCGGCCCTCGACAGCACGACGGCCGCCTGCTCGAACCCGCCTCGCTCGCCGAGTTTCTCCAGTTCGTGACAGTGCGCCGCCATCCGCGTGGCGCCCAGCATCGCGCAATTGCTCTTCAGGGTGTGGGCGGTGTGCTCCAGCGCCTGCGCCTCGCGGCCGGCCACCGCCTGCCGCAGGCGCTCCATCCGACGCGGGGCGTTGGTCGTGAAGATCCCCACGAGCTGCTCGAAGAAGTGCGGGTTGCCCCACTCGACCTGCAGGCGACGCAGCTCGTCGACCGCACGCGGATCGAGCGCCGGGGCGTCCGTCTCGGGGTCACTCACGGGCGGACTTCGGGTTGCGGCGTGTCCTCGGCTGGCGTGAAGAGGGTGGCGAGCTGCGCCGCGATGATCGAGGCCAGCGCCCTGGTGTTCTCGTCGGTCTCGCGGCCGTGACGCACCTCGACAGCCATGGCGCCGGTGATGCCGCCCGCGGACTGCAGCGGCACCACGAGCGCGCCGTTGGCGAGATCGTCGCCCGGCACCGCCTGGAGCGTGCCGGTCCGGAAGGCCGCGGCGGTCGCGTTGTCGGCGCTGACGGGAATGGTCCCCATCCTCGCCACCACCTGGCTCGCGTACCCATGCGCGAGGGCGGGGCGGAGATCGCCGCCGGGCGCGTCGGCGATCCAGACGATGAGGCCCGCAGCGTCGAGCACGATCGCGGCCTGGCCAATCAGCGGCGGCAGCTCGGGCGTGTCCTGAACGCGCGCGAGGGCGGCGCACAGACGCGCCGCGCCAGCCAGGTCGACCCCATGGGCCTCAGGCGCGTCGAGCGAGATGGCATCGAGGCCGTTCAAGCCGGTGCGATCGACTGCGGGGACGGGGGCCGGCGCGACCTGCGGAGCGGCCCCCGCCGGGCGCCCGCTCAGGCCGAGGCCGCCGCCCGGCGCCTCGACATCGTCAGCGGAGGCTCCCGCGGCCGTCGTACGGGGAAGGGGGACCAGCACGATCAACGCGATCAGGGTGACGGCCAGCGCGCCGCCGAGGACATACAGCTCCATCCACCGCAGGCCGGCAATGGAGGCGCCCAGCCGTTCCATCTCGCTGGCCCTGCCGGCATCCACGCGCGCCGCGGCACGGGTCGTGATGTCCATGCCGTCGGTGAAGATCATGTCCGACGCGGACAGTCGCTGGCCGGAGGTGACGTTCTCGCGAACCCGCTGGTCCAGCTGGCCAAAGCTCGTGAGCGACTCGGTCGCCGTCTCGAGCGCGGTGATCGCCTCCGGTGTCCGCGCGGCCTGGCGCAGCGCGGCCAGCCGCGGTCCCACCGCGTCGAGCAGGTTCCGCACCTTCTGGAACCAGAACTCCTCGCCCTGTCCGAGCGCGACGTAGCTCTGCTGGGCGGCCCGCATCTCGGCGATGCCGGCCACGACCTGGCGCGCCTGCTGATCGAAGGACTCGGCCGCGGCACGTTCGGTCGCGGCCTGCCGGTCCAGGTCCCACACCTTGTAGCCCGCGGCGGCCTGCGCAGCCAATGCGACCAGCAGGAGCACCACGCGCGCGGCACGACTCTTCATGCTGGGCCTCCCTCGTCCAGGGCCTGTCCTCGCCGCCGGCGAACGCCGGGGCCCTTCTGCGTGGCGTACACGATCCCGCCCGGAAGGCTGGCGACGAAGGTCACCGCGAAATACAGGACCGCCATTGACACCGCCACATCGGGTGGCACGCCGATTCGCCCGAACAGCAGCAGATACAACGCCTCGCGGATCCCCAGCCCGTTCACGCTGACGGGCAGCATCCCCGCCAGCGAGATCAAGGGGACGAACACCGCCAACGCCGCCACGGGCACGCTCTGATCGAGGGCTTTGGCGTTCAAGAATACCACGAGGATCACGACCACCTGGAACACGAACGACAAGGCCACGCCGAGCGCGACAATGGGAACGTCGCTCCGGTACGGCACGATCGCCTCGTAGAGCGACGAGGCGCGCGACCGCATCCGGGAGAGCGGCGTCATCCCGATCACGTAGTCCACGAGACGATAGGCCCGCCGATCGGCCAGCACGAGATTGGCGGCGATGAACCCGCCGAACAGGACCAGGGTCAGCACGAACAGGGACAGCCCGAGCACCTCGACCGGGGGGGCGAACCACGCGGCGATCGTCGCGATGGTCAGCAGGGCCAGCAGCCCCGTGTTGCGTTCCATGAAGACCGACATCGTCGCGCGCGCGGGCGCACCGGTTTCGCGGGCGAGCAGGATCGCCTTCACCGCGTCGCCCCCGACGATGGTCGGGAGGAAGATGTTGAAGAACATCCCGATGAAGTAGAACGCCACCATCCGCAGGTACGGGACCGCCAACCGGACGGGGCGCATCATCAGCTGCCACTTGAGGGCCGAGAGCCACTGGCCTGCGGCGTAGACGAGCACACCCAGCCCGACCCAGCCGAGGTGGGCGGTCTGCAGCCGAGCGCCGAGGGCGCGCACGTCGATCTTGTAGAACACCAGGGCGTAGAGGGCCAGCGTCATGGCGACCTTGATCGCGGTCGAGCGGCGGCTGGCACGGGCAGGCCCCGGGTCTGAAGGCCGGGCCCTGACGGTGTCGACGGGCATCGCGTTCGTAATAGCTGTCCTCAAAACGACGGCAGGTACGGCTGCAGGTACTGCGCGATGACCGTGAAGCGATTGGTGAAGATCAGGACGCCCACGATGACGAGAAACACGCCGGAGGTCACCTCGATCGCGTGGTAGTACTTCCGGACCCGGGCGAAGGCCGAGAAGAACTGGTTGATTGCCAGCGACGTGATGAGGAACGGCAGCCCGAGCCCGGCCGAGTACGCGGCGAGCAGCTTGACGCCCTCCATCACCGTCTCCTTGCTGGCGGCGATGGCCAGGATGGCCGCCAGGATGGGCCCGATGCACGGCGTCCACCCGAACGCGAACGCGATGCCGACCAGCACCGCGCCCAGCGGCCCGGCGGGCTTCGTCCGGGTCTGCACGCGCTTCTCGGAATAGAGCCAACTGATGCGCAGCACACCCATCATGTGCAGGCCGAACAGCACGATGACGGCGCCCGCGATCTTGCCCATGAGCGAGAGCCGGCTCATCATGAACGCGCCCACGGCCGTGGCCGACGCGCCGAGCGAAATGAAGACCAGTGAGAATCCCAGCACGAACGCCAGCGAACTGACGAGCACCTTGCCGCGCGCCCGTGCCGGGGCCGCGCCCTCGCCCGTGCCGCGCATCTCCTCGAGCGTCACGCCCGACACGAACGACAGGTAGCCCGGAATGAGGGGCAGCACGCACGGCGAGATGAAGGACAGCACGCCGGCAACGAAGGCACCGATCAGTGAAACATTTTCCACGGGATGAACCTCACCGACTCTCCCGCCGCGGGGCGCCTGCGGCATGATCCCGCGGGCGTTCCGGCCAGCGGACCCCGGGGCTGAAGTCCCGGGGCTGCGGCCAGCGAACCCCGGGGCTGAAGCCCCAGGGCTACTTCCTGCTGTCTGTCGCCGCTCTTCCTTCCTCTCCGCTCCCCTGCAGGTCGCCGCGTGTCATGGGCGGGTTGGTCTTCACGGGAGGGAGATCCTGGAACATGAAGTCCCACTTCCAGCGCTCGGACGGGTTCGATGCCTGCAGCCACGTGCGGGCCGCAACGGGCCGGGCGAAGGCCACCTGGCCCAGTTCGGCGTAGCCTTCCTTGCCGGCGAGCGCGAGCGCGACGGCCTGCCGGATCTGATCGGCGTCCTCGTACGGCAGCTTCTCCCCGAGCGCCAGCGCGAGCGCCACGAACACCCGCCAGTCTTCCATCGCCTCGGCCGGCGGCGGCAACACGCGCGAGGTGGCCTGCACGAGACCCTGGGCATTGGTGTAGGTCGCGTCCTTTTCGACCCAGGCCGCCCCGGGCAGGACGAAGTCGGCCTCGGCGGAGAGCGGGGTCATCAGGACGCCGTGGACGATGAGCAGCGGCAGACGGCCGCTCTTGCGGGCGTCGATGATCCAGCTCATGTCGCCGATTGATCCCTCGGGGCCCGGGTCGAACACGTAGAGCGCCTTGACGCGCCCGGCCTCGACGGCGGCGCGAAGCGAGGACACGTCCGCGCGGGGCGCGTCGCCTCCAGGCGTCGCGAAGCCGAGGTCGCGGGCCCCGGTCACATTCGGCGCGTCGACGGCCGGGACCTGGAACTTCACCGAGGCGGGCTGGGCCTTCTCCTCGCAGCGCCAGCTCAGCGTCACGCCCGGCGCCGGGGCGCCGCCCCCGACGAGCCTGGTCAACTCGCGGACGAGGAACAGCTCCTCGTGCGACGCGTGGGCCGACACCAGGAACTGCACCGCGCCCGGGTGCGCTTCCAGCCCCGGCTGCAGGCGGTCGCGCACCGCCTTCATCACATCGTGCCACGCGGCCGGCTCGAGCCCGCCCGTGCCGCGCGCGAGCGGGCGTGTCAGGCGCTGGTCGCTCTCGACCCAGTGGTACTGGAAGCGCCCGATGTCGCACATCCAGTACCCGTTGACGGCCGGGTTGTAGCGCGGCGTGAACCGGATGAGACGCGCGCCCTTCGCCCACTCGGGCATGGCCTTGAGCCAGGCGGTCGTGCTGCAGCCCTTCGCGCACAGGGTGCAGGTGGTGTCCACCGCCACGGGGTTGTCCCACGGCCGGGCCTTGAACCGGTAATCACGGGTCGTGATCGCGCCCACTGGACACACGTCCATCAGGTTGCCCGACAGCAGCGAGTGGACGCCCTGCTCGCGGAACGTGGCAATCTGGCTCCCGTTCCCCCGATCCACGATGCCGATCTGGGCGTCGCCGTCGACCTCGCGCATGAACCGCACGCACCGCGTGCACAGGATGCACCGGTTGCGGTTGAGCATCAGCGTTGGTCCGAAGTCGACGTCCGCCTTGACGCCTTCGCCGTCGAAGGTGCGCCGCGGGAACTCCATGCGGCTGCCCTTCGGCCCGAACGCGTAGGAAAAGTCCTGCAGCGGGCACTCCCCGCCCTTGTCACAGACCGGGCAGTCCAGCGGGTGGTTGATCAGCAGGAACTCGAAGACGGAGGCGCGGGCTTCGATGACCTCGGGGCTGCGCGTCTCGACCACCATCCCGTCGGAGCAGACGGTCGAGCACGCGGTCTGCAGCTTCGGCATCTTCTCGACCTTGACGACGCACACGCGGCAGGAGCCGTCGACGCCGAGGCCGGGATGGAAGCAGTAATAGGGAATCGCGATGCCGTTGTCGAGGGCGGCCCGGAGGATGGTCTGGCCCTTCTCGGCGGTGATGTCGCGCCCATCGATCTTCAGGGTGACGGTGTCCATGGGGGGGATCATAGCATCGGGAGTCGGGATTCGGGATTGGGGAGTCTGGCAGGCCGGGTCACGCGGGATGAGGCCGGTCAGCCCCGGGATCGCCGGGCCCCAGCCCGGCCGCGATCGCTACTCCTTCACGATCTCCACCAGTGACAGGCCGTCGCGGTTGACGTCGACGCCCTTCAACTCGCGCTCGAGGGGCACGCGCGCCTCGGTGACCCGGTCGCGAAGCGCCACCGGCACCTCGCGCGACGAGCCGTTCGCGTACTGCAGCGTGACGGTCAGCGGCAGGTCGAACACCTGGCCCACCTGCTCGAAGTGGATCACCACGACGCGCCCGGGCCCGTCACCCTCCACGCGCTGCGACACCCGGACCGACGGGATGGCGGAGCTGTGAATCCAGCCCTCGAAGAACCGCGTCAGGTCCTGGCCGGTCTCCGCCTCGAAGGCCCGGCGGAGGTCGTCGGTGCCGGCCTTCTTGAAGCGCGACGCCATGTAGAATCGCCGGAGGCTGCGGAAGAACGGCGCGTCGCCCACCAGCCGCCGCAGCATGTGCAGGACGACCGCCGACTTGTTGTAGACGACGGCGCGGAAGATCCGCGAGTCGCCCTGGATGTGGCCGAGCCGGTATCCCAGCGAGATCGGCCCCGCCGCCGACTGGTCCTTCCCCCACCGGGCCATCCGGCGCAGCAGGTCGGTGAACGTGTTCTCGCCCCGGCTCTTCTGCGCGTAGAGCGCCGCGAAATACTGGGCCAGCCCCTCGCTCAGCCACTGCTCGTGATAGCTGCGCCAGCCGACAGCCTGGCCCCACCACTGGTGCGCGATCTCGTGCGCGATGAAGAAGTCGGGGTAGTTCGGAAAGGCGGACGGGTCGTTGGCCCAGGTGAAGGGCGAGCTCGGCAACGGCTGATTGAGGACCGACAGGTAGGCCGGGCTGTGGCCGCCCGGCAGGTCCCGCTCGATCAGCGCGATCGTGAGGCTGGGGTACGGCGAGTCGCCGAGCAGGGAGGCGTAGTAGCGAATCACCTCCTGCGCCACGGGCGCCAGCTGGCGGCCGCGATGCTGCAGCCGCGGGTTGGTGTCGACCGACAGCGACAGCCGGTCGTAGTACACGCCAGCCCGCGGCACCGGCAGGCCGTCGTCGGAGACGCCGCCGGCCTCCGCGCCGACCGCGGCCCGCAAGTCGATCGAGGCGGTCTTGACCTGCTTGAACCGGCTCACGAGACAGGCGAGATACCGCACCGGCTGTGTCGCCGCGAACGAGTATGTCTCGCTGGCGCCCACCGCCGGGACTTCCGGCGAGCCTTCGGCCGGGTCGCCGCTGGCCAGAACGGCGTACCCCGGCGGCACGGTGATCCGCATCCGCGCCGTCGCGTAGTCGGTGACGGGCGACTGCGGGTACCAGTAACTCCGCGTCGTGTAGAGCAGGCTGGGCTCGCCCGGGAATGTCATCGCGTCAGGCTGGATCTCCGCCCCCGTCGGGAATTGGGCCTCCCGGTCCGGCACCACCGGCGGGAGAAGCCCGCCGTAGCTCATCACCAGCGTCAGGAGCGATCCCTTCGGGGTCATTCCGGGCAGGCTGACGACGACCGCGTTCTGGTTGCGCACGCGGAGCGACAACAGCCGGCCCAGCTCGGCGCTGAAGACCGACCGGACCGTCAGCGTCTCGGCCAGGCGAATCGTCAGCGCCCCGAGCGACTCCGTCTTGGTGCGGAGCGTGAGCGTCGCGCGGCCCTCGATCCACTGCCGCTCGGGATCGAGCGACGCGTCGATGTCGTAGTCGGTCACATCGAAGTCGGTGAGCGCGTCCTCGTCGAAAAAGCGGCCCTGCTCGGCCACGCGGGCCTTCGACGGGTAGGTGGCGATGTTCCTCCGCCGGCGCCGATCGAACAGGCTGATGTCCTCGGCGTCCGCCGACGACTTGACGTAGGTGAGCGTCTGGAACCGGCGTGTCCGGATCTCGGCGAGCATGTCGCCGGACCGCGGGCTCATCGACCAGATCTCGCGGCTCATGTCCGCGAGATCCAGGTTGAAGGACTTGGGCACCTCCTCCTTGAACAGGGTGTCGGCCCGCCGGAACAGGATCGGGTCCACCGGCTCGGGCACCAGGTCGGCCATCGACACGTGGTTCTCGAGGTCGCCGGGGCTGATCCGGACGAACGCCTCCTCGTAGCGGCCCTCGACGGCGTCGGAGCCGCAGTAGATCCGCACCTGTTCGCGCTCGGTCTCGGGCGCGGGCCGGAAGGTGAAATCGGTGCCGGCCTGGCCCATCAGGACCAGGGCCGTCGGGCCCTCGTCGGTGTCCGCGGTGAAGACCTGGCCGTCGCCGATCCTGATCTCGAGGTCCTCCGAGCGCAGCACGAGGTTGTGCGCGCGGAACTGTCGCGTCGGGTTGAGCGACAGCCGGTTCAGGCCGTCGAGCGCGGTGAGCAGTTGCTGCCCGGCGATGCGCCACTCATCATCTGGCTCGTCGCCCACCCGGCGGACGTCGAGGCGCCAGGTCGCGATGCGCGCGCGGTTGCCGCGCTCCGTGAAGACCTCGAGCATCAGGCGGTAGCCGTTCCCGGGCAGCGAGCCCGAAAGCGGCCCGCGGTCGCGCTCCCGGATGACCACCCGCGTGGTGTCGGGGAGGAGCAGCGCGGCGGCCACGCTCCGCGCGTAGTCGCGGTCGGCCGCGCTCGACAGCAGGTCCAGGTACGCCTCGACCAATCCGCCCTGCAGCACCTGTTCGAGCCGCTTCAGCAGGCGCTCGATGCCGTCCCCGGCGGCGGCCTGGCGGGTCTCGACGCCGGGCGCCGGAGCGAGCACCAGACAGCACGCGAACACGACCAGGACGACTGCGCGGCGCTTCATGGGAACGGACTCGGGCCTCGGGTTTCCGGTGCCAATCAGGGGCCAGTCACGCCGGAGCCGGCACCGATCCCAGTACGGTTAGACTCCGCGCGAACACGTTCTGGTCCTTCGTCCGCCCCACCCTCGGCCGGCATCGGCGTGCCGTCGCCGATTTCGGCGGCGGGGGAGACCGGCACGGGCCTCCGGATCAGCAGAATGGAGAGATCGTCGGCGAATCGCACGTCCCGGGCGTGCTGCTCCACGGCCGTGAAGACCGCCTTGCCGATGTCCTGCAGCGGCGCGGCCGCGTGCGCCCGGATCTGGGCCTGGAGCCCGGCTTCGTCGAACGGGACCCCCGACGGGTTCTCGGCCTCGGTGATGCCGTCGCTGTAGGCGACCAGCAGATCGCCGGGATTCAGGCGCGCGCGCTCGGCCGTGTATGTCGAGCCCTCGAACATGCCCAGGGCGATGCCACCCACCGAGAGACGGTCGAACTCGCCGGAGGTCCGGCAGATCAGTCCCGGCAGGTGCCCGGCATTGACCGACGTCACCTCGCCGCTCTCGGGGTCAATCGTCATCAGCAGCAGGGTGATGAAGCGCGAGACCGGTGCGTGGCGCCCGATCTGGACGTTGAGCCGGGCGGCGAGCGCGGTTTCCTCGAGGTTCTCATCGAGCAGCGTGCGGAGCATCGCGAGCAGCAGCGCCATCAGCAGCGCGGCCGGGCTGCCCTTGCCGGCGACATCGCCGAGGGCCACCAGCAGGCGGCCGTCGCGCAGGGGCTGGATGTCGTAGAAGTCCCCGCCCACCGTGTTGGCGGGGCGCGTGACGCCGAACGCCTCGACGCCGTCGCGCAAGTACACGCCGCGAGGCAGCATGGCCAGCTGGATGTCGCGGGCGATCTCCAGGTCGGACTTGAGCGACAGCCGCTCGAACACTTCCAGCAGCACGAGGAGGTTGAGCAGCAGCAGCGCGGTGATCAGCCAGCCGGTGCCAGCCGGCCAGCGAGGCATCAGCAGCGGGAAGCGCAGGACGACCGGGTCGATGGGAATCCACGCCACGCGGAAACCGCGGAGCAGCTCCAGCAGCCCGATGACGGCAGTGAGGAGGGCGATGGCGAACAGGGCGCGGCGAGCCGGCGTCAGCTTCAGCGTGAAGGCCAGGAAGAAGGCGTGCGCGAGCACGACGGGGCGCTTGTACCAGACCACGGCGCGCAGCGCGTTCCGGTCGATGGCGCGGGCGAAGTAGCGCCATGCGTCGCGTGTGTCGCGCGTGAACACGCGCTGGAACTCGTCGGCCGTCAGGCCGCGGGTGTAGATGTCGACGAACTCCCGCACACGTCCTCGTCGTCTCGTCATGGCGCCCGGCCCGTCCCCGGCCCTACTAGCCTACCGCCTCTTGACCGCGGCGCGAGGCCGATTCTGTGTTAGACTCGGCCCGTTTTTCCCCGGGTCTGCCCCGCGTTTCGCCCCCGTGACCCTGTCGCGCCGATTGTCTCCCGTGATCCTCGGTATCGGCCTCGACCTCGTCGATGTTTCACGCGTCGAGCGCGAGCTGGCCCGCCGCGGCGGGAGCCTGTTCGACGACCTCTTCACGCCGGCGGAGCGGGCGCGGTGCCGGCAGCTCCGGCGTCCCGCGGAGGGGTACGCGATCGGTTTCGCGGCCAAGGAGGCGTACTACAAGGCGATCAGCACCGGCAAAGTCGGGAGCATGGCGTGGCGGGACATCGAGGTGGCGTGGACGGCCGGGCATGCGCCGACGCTGACCCTCGGCGGGGCGACCCTCGACGAGGCCGTGCGCCGCGGCGTCACCGCCACGCACCTGGCCGTCAGCCGGACGAGAACCCGGGCGATGGCGGTGGTGGTCGCGTGCGGACGGGCCCCGGCGCTGCCGCCGTAGCGTTCCGACGTAGAGTTGTCCGCCGTAGCCCCGGCGCTTCAGCGCCGGGGGACCCCGCGGCTGAAGCCGCGGGGCTACGTCCGAGGGGGCACCTCGTGGCTGAAGCCGCGGGGCTACGTCCGAGGGGGCACCTCGTGGCTGAAGCCGCGGGGCTACGTCCGAGGGGGCACCTCGTGGCTGAAGCCGCGGGGCTACGTCCGAGGGGGCACCTCGTGGCTGAAGCCGCGGGGCTACGTCCGAGGGGGCACCTCGTGGCTGAAGCCGCGGGGCTACGTCCGAAGGGGCACCTCGTGGCTGAAGCCGCGGGGCTACGTCCGAGGGGGCACCCCGCGGCTGAAGCCGCGGGGCTACGTCCGAGGGGTCACCCCCGCGGCTATCGTTGTCCGTCGTAGCCCGGCGCTTCGGGGTCACCCCCGCGGCTATCGTTGTCCGTCGTAGCCCCGGCGCTTCGGCGCCGGGTTCGCCGTGGCGAAAGGATCTGTGCCGCCCGCAGGGATATCAGTACCATAGACGACGCGTGGGACCGGGGCTGGAACAGGGCGCGGGTCATGACTGGCGCCGCATCGAACGCAGCGGACGTGCACCGCGGCCAGCCCCCGTATCGAAGGAGTGACGTGTGAAGGACGCGATCCTCGAGTACATCAAGAACGAGTACCTGGACCAGGACGAGGCCGACGAGATCGAGTTGAACGAGGGGACGCCCCTCATCTCGAGCGGCATCGTGGACAGCTTCAGCATGGTGAGCCTGAAGCGGTTTCTCGAAAAGCAGTACGGGATCACGATTCCCGACGAGGACGCCTCCCCCCAGGCCTTCGACACGGTGAACAGCATTGTCGTCCTGGTGAACCGGCAGCTGGCGAAGAAGGGGGCGTAGCATGGCGTACCCGGCGACGGTTCAGGAGGCCTACCGGGCCGAGCTCGACGGCATCCGGGCGAAGGGCATTTTCAAGGAGGAGCGCTTCCTTCACTCGCCGCAGGCCGCGCACATCAGCGTGGAGTTTCCGAGCGGGTCGGAGCTGAGGCAGGTCATCAACCTCTGCTCGAACAATTACCTCGGCCTGTCGAGCCACCCCGACGTGGTCGCCGCGGCGCACAAGGCGCTCGACGAGCGGGGCTACGGGATGTCGAGCGTGCGGTTCATCTGCGGGACGCAGGACACGCACCGGCAGCTCGAGGGGAAGCTGACGGAGTTTCTCGGCACCGAGGACACGATCCTGTTCCCGAGCTGCCTCGACGCCAACGCGGGCGTGTTCGAGGCGATCCTGGGGCCCGAGGACGTGATGATCTCGGACCGCCTGGTCCACGCGAGCATCGTCGACGGCATCCGCCTGTGCAAGGCGATGCACGACACGTACAAGCACGCCGACATGGGGCACCTGGAACAGAAGCTCCAGGAGCACCAGGACAAGCGCATCCGCGTCATCATCACCGACGGCGTGTTCAGCATGGACGGCGACATGGCGCCGCTCGATCAGATTGTCGCCCTCGGCGAGAAGTACCGCGCGCTGGTGTTCGTCGACGACAGCCACGCGACCGGGTTCATCGGGAAGACCGGGCGCGGGGTGCACGAGCACTTCGGCGTGATGGGGAAGATCGACATCATCACGACGACGCTGGGCAAGGCACTCGGCGGGGCGAGCGGGGGCTGCGTGTCGGGGCGCCGCGAGATCGTGGAGCTGTGCCGGCAGAGAGCGCGGCCCTACTTGTTCAGCAACGCCGTGCCGCCGCCCATCGCCGCCGCGGCGGTGAAGGTGATCGACCTGTTGAGCGCGACGACCGAGCGCCGCGACACGCTGGAGGCCAACGCGAAGTTCTGGCGCCGGGCGCTGATCGATGCCGGCTTCGCGGTCAGGGAAGGCGACAGCCCGATCGTCCCGATCATGCTCTTCAACGCCAAGCTGGCGCAGGACTTCGCGCGCGACCTTTACTACGAGGGCGTGTACGTCATCGGGTTCTTCTTCCCGGTCGTGGCGGCCGGCCAGGCGCGCATCCGCACGCAGCTCTCGGCCGATCACGACATCCCGATGCTGCAGCGCGCGCTCGAGTCGTTCAAGAAGATCGGCGCGAAGCACGGCATCCTGGGCCTGGACAAGAAGGGAATCATCGAGAAGTTCGGCACCTGACGCACGGGCGGACGGCCCCGCGGCGGTCGCGGCCCCGCGGCTGCAGCCGCGGGGTGACGCCCGGCCGTGCCGCGCCGGGGCCACGACGCACCGGGCCTGCATCCATTTCGAATCCCGTCCCGACCTTCAGTCCCCGACGCCCGGCCCGGCCCCTGATCCCCGATCCCTGCAATTGTCCGCCCCGCCTTCCGCGTGGTACTGTCGGCTGCTGCAAGGTGAGGGACCCAAGATGGACGTGACGGATTCGGCCGGACACTACGCCGACGAGATCGTCGGGCGGGCAGTGCGCGCCGCGGAAGCCCTGCGGGATTTCGACCAGGAGCAGGCGGACCGCGTTGTCCGGGCGCTGTTCGATGCGGCCTACGCGGCCAGGATGGATCTGGCCCGGCTGGCCTTCGAAGAGACCGGCATGGGGGTCTACGAGCACAAGGTCATCAAGAACGCGTGGGCCAGCCTGCTCGTGTACGAGGATATCCGCGACCGCAGGACGGCGGGCGTGCTGTCCCACGACCCGGTCGCTGGCGTGACCGAGATTGCCCAGCCAAAGGGGCCGGTGCTGGGCACGATTCCCGTCACCAACCCGACCTCCACCACGATCTTCAAAACGCTGATCTGCATGAAGACGCGCAACCCGGTGATCTTCAGCGCCCACAGGGGTGCCCGGAAGTGCGTCAAGGAAACGGTGCGCATCCTCGGCGCCGCGGCCGAAGCCGCAGGCGCGCCGGCACACGCGATCCAGGTGATGACGCGAGGCCAGACGGAGTACGTCGATCGGCTCATGCGCCATCGTTCACTGGCGCTCATCCTGGCCACCGGCACCTCGTCCATCGTCAGGCTCGCGCAGCGTTCCGGCACGCCGACCTTCGGCGTCGGGCCCGGCAATGTCCCCGTCTATGTGCACGCCACGGCGGACCTGGCCCACGCGGCACGGTCGATCGTGCATTCGAAGACGTTCGACAACGGCACGGTGTGCGCCAGCGAGCAGGCGCTCGTGGTCGAGCACGACGTCGAAGCGCGTCTGCGGCCGCTGCTCGAGGCGCACGGCGCCTATTTCTGTTCGCACGACGAGATGGCAGCGCTCGGGCCCGTGTGCTTCGATGCAGCCGGCATGCGGATGCAGCCGGACGCGGTGGGACAGCCCGCGGCGCTGCTGGCCGAGCGGGCCGGGTTTCGGGTGCCGCCCGACACGCAGATGCTCGTTGCCGAGCCGGACGGCGTCGGACCGGACCACCCGCTCTCGCACGAGGTCCTGATGCCCGTGCTGTCGCTCTATCGCTGCCGGACCTACGAAGAGGCCGTCAAGGTCTGCGCGGCGGTCAGTTCGCGCGGCGGCATCGGCCACACCGTGGGCGTCTACGCGAACGACGAACGTGTCGTGAGCGATTTTTCCCGGATGGACGTGGCGCGCATCCTGGTCAACAGTCCGACCACGCAGGGCGCCATCGGCGGCATCTTCAACCGGTTGCGGCCGTCGCTCACCCTGGCGTGCGGCGCCGGCGCGGGCAACATGACCACCGACAACATCTCGACCGACCACCTGCTCAACATCCACCGCGTCGCGCGCCTGCGGCCGAACGCGCGATGGCCGAGTGTCCGCTCGACCGTGCTCGATCCGTCGGTCGGTCCGGCGGAGATCCTCGAGCTGTACGGGCCCCCCCGCGGCTGAAGCCGCGGGGCTACGAGGGCGCCGCGGGGCTACGACGACCCTGCGGGTCTACGACGACCCTGCGGGGCTGCGACGGCGACGGCCGGGCCCCCCACGCCCGTAGCCCCGGCGCTTCAAACCCGACGTAGCCCCGGCGCTTCAGCGCCGGGGGCCCCGCGGCAAGCCGCCAGACCGGGCCCCCTGGTCGAACCCCACGGCGCGTAGCCCCTGCTGCCTTCAACCTTCACGGATTGCTGCCTGCCGTTGCGCAGTCTTGCATTTCCGGCGGGATTGGGCGAAGGTGAGATCGGTTATTCGCGATCGAGTCTTGCAACCAGCCCGGGATGGGACCGGGGTCGAGGTGTCCTGCGCCGGTCGGCTCGGATCCGGCAGGGGCGACCCGCGGCGCATCCCGTTCGTACCGGAGGCGTGCCTTGGCGTCCTCGAGGATGCAGTTCCGTCGCCTGAGGTTTGGCGATCTGGTCATCATCGCGTTCCTGCTGTCCCAGGCAGCGGACGGCGTGCTCACCTACGTCGGCGTGCGGACGATGGGGATGGGTATTGAAGGCAATCCGCTGATGACGTCGCTGATGGCCGCACTGGGCGAGGCGCCGGCCCTCGCATGGGCCAAGCTCGCGGCCGCCACCTTCGGCATGGTGCTCCATCTGACCGGCGTCCACCGCGTCGTCGCGATGCTGACCGCCTACTACGTCGCGGCCGCGCTCCTGCCGTGGGCGGGTCTGCTCTATTTCAGGGGATAGGGAGCCTGGCCCCGGGCTGCGGCTGCAAGGACCTGCCGGGCCGGCAGCGGCAGCTCGAAGACGTGATCCGGGCCAAACGATCCGACGAGGCGCGCGCCGTGGGACTTCAACCACGCGCTGACCCTTGCGCCATCGTCGTCGAGGTACGCCGCGGCATGGACGATGGCGTGGGTGGCGCCTGACTGCGCGAGCTTGATCCACGCCATGCGCGGGTCCTGCAGCACCCGGCCGAGCGCAGCCTTGTTCACGATGTAGCTGACCGGGAAGCCGCCGCTGTAGCCATTGACGAGCGGCCGCCAGTGCACCGTCGAATAGAACATGTAGCGCAGTTCGTACTGGTCGTCGCCAAACGGGAACTCGGCGAGCACGGTGCCGGCGGGCAGCGACCGCACGAAGCGATAGACGGGCGGCACGCGATCGCCCGTCAGCACCTCGGCCGGCGGCGTGCGCAGGCCCTCGGATCCGGACACGCCATTGAGACCGATGGGCGCCGCGGTCGACTCGACGAGGAAGAGCGCGCCTGCCGCGACCACGACCGCACCGCCGGCACGCCACCGCCGTTCGATCGCCGCGCAGCCGTAGCCGGCCAGCACCGCGAGAAACAGGGCGACCAGCATCCCCATCCGCGCCGGCACGCGGAGGCCGTCGAACCCGGGCACGTGCAGGAAGAACCAGCCGTAGAGCCCGTCACCCGCGACGCGCGAGCCCATGCTCTCCACGATCGGGCCAAGCGACATCCAGAACGCGAGCAGCGCCGCCGCCGTGTAGAACGCCACCGTCGATCCCCGTGTTCCCCGGGCGACGCGCCGGGCGCGCGGCGACAGCGCGAGCAGCGCGATCGCGGCAACGGCCGCCACCCGCAGCGCGCGGGCCGTGTTCTGCACGCGAAGGCTGCCGACGCCCAGCGGCAGGGTGACCCCGGCGGTCAGCAGGATCAGGACGACGGCCACGGCCTGCGAAATCAACAGCGCGAGCGCCAGCCACGACCCGTAGCGCCGCCAGGCCGCCTGTGGGTGACCCGTGCTCGATGCGGCTGCGTCGCGTTCCCCGGTTCCGCCGATCTGCGCGACGCGCGTGCCGGTGCCGGCGGCCCCGGCGCCATGCCAGACCCGGGCGACGTGCAGGATCACCCCGGCGAGCGCGAGCACGACGGGCACCAGGGACGGGAACAGGTCGCCCTCGGGCTTGGGAAATGCCCGCATGACCTCGCCCCACACCCGCTGGGCGCCGTGCGCGGTCAGGTAGCTGTAGACATCGGCCGAGTAGTGGACGACCTCCCCGAACGGCCGCGCCGCGAACCCGCGCGCGCGCAGGTCCAGTCGAGGCAGCAGGAACGGCACCGCGATCGCGAAAGTGAACAGGCCCGCGACCCCGCTGGCCGCCACCATCCGCCACTGTCTCCACGCCCCGCGATCGACCAGCTCATAGACCACGTAGAGCGCGATGAACGGCGAGAAGTAGAGCAGGAAGTACCCGCACGACAGGTTCTGCATCACCAGCGCCACCGTCCCGCCAGCGAGCGCGGGCAGCCGCCCTCCGGCGAAGTAGCGCCGGAACCCATACAGCGCGAACGGCATCCACTGCGACGACAGGACCTGCACGTGCGTGAACTGGCCGATCCGGTAGGGCGCAAACGCGAACACCAGCCCCGCCACGAACGCCGCGCGCACGCTGCCGGTCAGCTCCCGCACGAGCAGGTACGCGCCGAGCCCCGACAACACGAACGTCGAGAGGAACAGGACGTTGTACGAGAGGACGATGTTGCGGCTGAGCGCGTAAATGGGCAGGATCTGGACCGCCTGGGCCAGCAGGTCCTCGGAGTAGGCGATCGTCAGCGGTTCGGGGTAGAAGATGTTGGCGCTCCAGTAGCCGCGCCAGGCGCCGAGATCGCCCGACAGGAACCGGATCAGGTGATCGGCGTCCCAGTTCAGGATCCAGCAGTTGAGCAGCGAATCCCCGAGATCCCACGGGATGTCCCGGGACAGGCCTGCGGCCAGGGGCCACGTCATGGCGATCGTCGCCGCCAGGTACCAGAACGTGGCGCCGGTACCGGTCCGCACGCCGGGGATGTAGCGGGTTGTCACCCGTGGGGCTGGCCTCGTCAGCCTCTCGCCAGGTACTCCGTCGTGAACGCTGCCATCGCGTCGTAGATGTCGTTCAGCTCGCGCGGCGATGCCAGGAACACCACCCGGAAGAAGCCCTGGTCCGCCGGCATGCCGAAGCCCGACCCGTGCACGCAGAGTACGCCCGCCGTGCGGAGCAGTGCCAGCACGTAGTCTTCGTCAGTCCGGCCGGGCGGCAGCGTCACCTGCGGCATCGCGTAGAAGGCGCCGCGGGGCGCCACACAGCGCATCCCCGGGATGGCGTTCAAACGGGTCGTGGTGACCTCCGCCCGTTCGCGCAGGGCCGCGCGGAACGACACCTGGTGCGACCGGTCGCCGGTCAGCGCCGCCGTCACGGCGTACTGCATGGGCACGGTGCTGCACAGCCGTCCGTCGGCCAGCTTCATGATCGCGGCGATGGCATCCCGCAGGCGCGGGCTGCTGCCGATCGCCATCCACCCCGCGCGCCACCCGGGCGCCAGGTAGGCCTTCGACAGGCTCCCGAACGACAGGATGGGGGCGTCGGCATCAAGCGCCGCCAGCGGGGCCGTGGGCCCGTCGTACCCGAGATCGGCGTAGACCTCGTCGGCCAGCAGGACGAACCCGTGCCGGTTCGCCAGGTCGACCAGCGCGCGGCGCGTCTCGGTCGGGTAGATCGCTCCCGTCGGGTTGTTGGGGTCGATCATCACCAGGGCCCGCGTGGCCGGCGACACCAGGGACCGGATGTGGTCGAGGTCGGGCTGCCACCCGCGGTCCGGATCGGTCCGGTAGTACAGAGCCCGCGCCGCGATCTTCGCCAGCACGGCCGTGTACAGCGGGTAGGTCGGCATCGGCACCAGGACCTCTTCGCCCGGGTTGACCAGGGCGTTGAGCGCGATCTCGATCCCCTCCGAGGTCCCCGACGTCAGGACGACGCGCTCGGGGGCCATCGGCACGCCACGCGCCGTGAAGTCGGCGGCGACGGCCTCGCGCGCCGGCATGATGCCGGGCGAAGGCCCGTAGCCGTTGTGGCCGTCGCGCATGGCCCGCTCGACGGCCTCGATGAGGTGCGGCGGCGTCCTGAAGCCGAAGGGAATCGGGTCGCCGATGTTCAGGTATTTCACGGTGCGGCCGGCCGCCTCGACCTTCCGGGCCTCGGCCACGATGTTCCGGATGGCGTACGTGAAGCCCGCCACGCGGCTCGCTACGGGAATCGGGTTCGTCGTCATGGGCGCAGTGTTGAGCATGTCGAGACCAAGACCCTGCGGGGGCACCCCAGTATGCCATAGGGGTATACTCAGGGGGATCAGGGGATAGGGAATAGGGGATAGGGGATAGGGAGGTCCAGACCGGATAGATTGGTGACAGCGTAGACCGGATACATGGGTAACAGGTTTCATGATGGGTCAGGAGGAGTCCTGACCGATGCCTTGGAAGGAAACCTGTGCCATGGATCAACGGGTCGCGTTGATGGGGGATTGGCTGCGAGCCGAGTGGACGATCACGGAGCTCGCGAGTCGGTATGGAATCAGTCGGAAGAGCGTGTACAAGTGGCTGGCCCGCTATGCGGCAGATGGTCCAGCCGGGCTGGTCGATCACTCGCGCGCTCCGAAGGCACACGGCCGGGCGATGGACGCGGAGCGTCGAGAGGCGATCCTGGCGGAGCGACGCGCCCACCCGTACTGGGGGCCGCGCAAGCTGCGGGAACGGTTGAAGAAGAAGGAGCCGAAGAAGGTGTGGCCGGCGGCGAGCACGATGGGGGATCTGCTGCATCGTGAAGGCCTGAGCACGCCGCGCCGCCGGACTCGGTATGTGGTGCCGTTGACGCAGCCCCTGGCGGCGGCGACGGCGCCGAACGCGGTATGGACGGCAGATTTCAAGGGCTGGTTTCGTACGCAGGATGGGACCCGTTGCGACCCGCTCACGCTCGCCGATGCCTATAGTCGGTTTGTGTTGTGCTGCCGCATTGTGCGGCCCAGTCGGGCGGGCGTCCGCCCGTGGTTTGAACGGGCCTTCCGGGAGTACGGGCTGCCGCGCGCGTTGCGCACCGACAATGGGCCGCCCTTTGCGACGACGGGCGCGGCGGGCCTCTCCCGCCTGGCGGTGTGGTGGTTGAAGTTGGGGATCGCCCTGGACCGGACAGAGCCTGGTCATCCGGAGCAGAACGGGCGGCACGAGCGGTTTCATTTGACGCTGCAAACAGAAGGCAGCACCCCGCCGTCCGCGACGCCCGGGGCGCAGCAGCGGCGGTTCGATCAGCTGCGGGTGGAGTTCAACACGGAGCGGCCGCACGAAGCGCTGGACTTCGAGACGCCAGCGGAGTGGTATCGGGCGTCTCCGCGCCCCTACCCCGGCCGCCTGGACGAGCCGTGGTATGACGCGCGGCACCAGGTCCGCCGTGTCAAAGAGTCCGGGCAGATCAAATGGCAGGGCGCGGTCACCTTCATCAGTGAAGCGGTCGCGGGAGAATGCGTGGGTCTCGAGGAGACGGAGCACGGCGACTGGACGGTGCGCTTCATGCACATCGAGCTCGGGCGCATCGAACGCAGGAGCGGCCGGTTTGTACAGGCCTGGCGCGGTTCCCGTCGCCAAGCCCGAACGGCCGGCGTCGTCGTCGGCCCGAACGATAGCGCGGGGCTCGGCGGCCCTCAAGGCTCTCCGCTTCGCTTCGACCCCGCTCACGCGGGGCACTGACGTGGCCTTGACCGACGCCTTCGCCCCGTGCGGAGGAGCAGCTACGACGACCAGCTGAGTGTTACCCATGTAACCGGTCTAGTCTGTTACCGATGTTTCCGGTTGCACCGGGAATAGGGGACAGGGGACAGGGGACAGGGGACAGGGGAACAAGGGACAAGGGAACAGGGGACAAGGGGAACAGGGGACAAGGGGAACAAGGGACAAGGGGAACAAGGGATGAGAAGCAGCCTGGGAGGACCGGGCGCGGGGCGGCGTGCGAGGCCGCCTATAACCTATCCCCTATAACCTAACCCCTATAACCTAACATCATGGCCATCCGCACCGAGCTCACGCTGCGTTTGCAGAACAATCCGGGAGCGGCGGCGCGCGTCTGCGCGGCGCTGGGCGAGGAGCGCATCAACATCCTGGCGCTCCAGCTGGAGTGCGGCGGCGTCCTGCGGCTGCTGGTCGACAACCCCCTTCATGCGGCCGCGCTGCTGCGGGGACGCCGGTTCCAGGTCGATGAGCGCGACGTGCTCTATACGACGCTGCCGAACGAGCCGGGCGCGCTCAGCCGGATGTCCCGCCTGCTGTCGGACGCGGGCATCAACGTCGAATACCTGTACGGCACCTCGGTTGAGGGCCACTCGATGTCGGCGGTCGTGATCGGAGTGCCGGACGCGCGGCGCGCGTCGGCGGCGGCAGGCATCTGACGCGCACGCCGCGGGGCTCCTGCCCGGGGCGCCGCGAACCCCCGGCGTGCGCCACCGCAGGCCCAGTCCGGGTGGGTCTGTCGGCAGCGCGTACCGGGGCCCCGGGCCGTCTGCGGCGAGGTGGTATCGGGCCGCGACAACCCGGGGATCAGGCCGCTCTCTCCCTTTAGCGGCCCGATTTCGATAAGCGACGAAAAAACGCGCCGTGCTACGTGTCGCCCGACACCATCACCGACTCGACGGTGACCTTGCGGCCGCTCCCGTTGTACCGGACCTTGACCTTCGCGCCGCCCAGGCCCGCCAAATCGCGCGGCTCGATGACCCGCGAGCCCTGGCGCACGGCCGTGTCGGGCGCCAGCACGAACGCGCGCCGGCCGGCGTGCGCGGAAACCGTCAGCGTACGCGTCTTCGTGTCGTAGTTGGCAATGGTGCCGATGATCGACCGACCGGACCCGTCGCCATGCCTTTGCGTCGTCTGCGGCGTTGATTCGGCCACGCCGGTCAACGCCACGACGATCGTCAGCGCAGCCAGCGCGGAGGGGCGGAACATGGGGGCTACTCTCCAATCCTTGCACCTACCCACTCACAACCTGCGTGCCACCTGCCCCGCGAAGGCGCTAGAATTGGCCAACTCGACCGCTGTCAGGGGGTTACGTGATTTCTGACGGCCTCAAACGCAGCCCCGCGCCGGTGCAAGAGCGCCCCGCTGCGGCAGTTGTGCGGTCCAGCGCGTCGCTCCGGACGCGGCTGGCCGTGTTCGTGGCGATTGCGATCGCGCTTGTGATCAGCGTGTCGACCTGGTTCGAGAACCGGCTCTTCGAGCGGACCATCGAGTCGGAGCTGCTCGATTCAACCAGGGTCACGGCACTGGCCGTCGCCGACGATCTGGAGCTGCGGTCGGGCCAGCCCTCCGTCAACGAACTGCGGGAGATCCTGGAGGACTTCATCGAGGCCATCCCGGCGCTCCGGACGATGTCGTTCGTGCGCGCCGAGCCGGGCGGCGGCGCGGAGCTCTACGCGAGCACCGCGGTCTCAGAACGGCCCGAGATCGTGGATCTGGCGCGGATCGCCATCAAGCGGGACGCGGAAGTCTGGGGCCCGGAAACCGGTATGCTCCGGACCCTGGCGGTGCCCGCGGTGCACGACGGGCAGGTCGTGGGTGCGGTGACCGCCACGGTCTCTCTCGCCTCACGGGAACAGTTCCGCCACGGTGGCCGCGCCATCGCGGCCGCGACGACCGCCGGCGCGGTCGTGATCCTGATCGTCCTGATCGAGCTTGTCGTGCGGCGGCTCGTCCACCGCCCGCTGGGCAGCATCCTCGCGACGATGAGAATGGCGGCCGCCGGGGACCTCTCGGCGCGGACCGAGGTGATGCGCCGTGACGAGATGGGCAAGGTGGCATCGGGCTTGAATCACATGTTGGAGCAGATGGAAGACTTGAACACCGGGCTCCAGCAACGGGTCCAGCAGGCCACCGCCGAGCTGCGGGCCCGCAACCGCGAGCTGGTCGAGACCTACCAGCAGATGTTCCGCCTGCGGCAGGACCTGTCGCGGGCCGAGCAGATGGCGGCGGTCGGCCAGACCGCCTCGAACGTGGCGCACCAGATCGGCACGCCGCTCAACCTGGTGTCGGGCCACATCCAGGTCATCATGCAGGAGGAAGGCCCTGGTTCGCCGGTCGCGCGGCGGCTGCAGATTGCCGCGGAGCAGATCCGGAAAGTCTCGGACGCCGTCCGCGGGATCCTGGACCGCGCCCGGCGCCCGCCGACGCGGGAGCGCACGGACGTGACGGCGCTGGTCACCCGGATGTGCGGCCTGGTGCAGCCGGCGGCAGCCATCCAGAGCGTGCAGCTCGACCTCCGGGTGCAGGCGGGTGTGCCCGCGGTCGACGTGGACACGGTGCAGCTCGAGCTGGCGCTGCTCAACCTGATCAGCAACGGCCTGGACGCGATGCCGGCTGGAGGGCTCCTCACCGTGTCGGTCGAGCCGTCGGCCGAGGGGGTGCGCATCGCGGTGGGCGACACCGGGCCCGGGATTCCGCCCGACCTGCTCGGCCGGATCTTCGAGCCGTGGGTTACGACCAAGGGCGAGGGCCAGGGCACCGGGCTGGGCCTCAGCATCACACGGGAGGTCATCGCCGAGCACGGCGGGACCATCACCGTCCGCAGCGAGTCGGGCGCCGGCACGGTCTTCACGGTGACGCTGCCCGCGGCCCCGGCTGTCGCGGACGCACCAGGGGTCAGCGAACATGCCGAGCATCCTGATAGTTGACGACGACCGGGAGACGTGCCAGTTCATCGCGGAGCTGCTGGAGGCGCCCGGCCGTGAGATCTCGTGGGAATCCGACCCCCACGCGGCGCTGTTGCACGCGCAGGGGACGCCGGTCGACCTGGTGATCTCGGACATCAACCTCAACGCCAGCGAGACCGGGCTCGACATCCTGCGGGCCGCCAAGCGGGCCAACCCGCAGGCGCAGGTCGTGCTGATCAGCGGGTTCGGCACGCTGGAGACGGCCATCGAGGCGGTGCGCGCGGGCGCCTTCGACTACATCAGCAAGCCGTTCGACATCGGCCAGGTGAAGAGCGTCGTCGAGCGGGCGCTGGCGCAGGCCGCCGTGCCCGACGATCAGCAGCGGCCGCAGCCGCGCCAGGCGCCGCCCGGGCTGATCGGGCGCACGGCGGGGATGCTGGACGTCTACAAGCAGATCGCGCACGCGGCGGACGCCATGGCGCCGGTGCTGATCATCGGCGAGAGCGGCACCGGCAAGGAACTGGTGGCCAAGGCCGTCCACGCGCACGGACGGCGGGCGTCGCGGCCGTTCGTCGCCGTCAACTGCGGCGCGATTGCCGAGACGCTGCTCGAGTCGGAACTCTTCGGCCACACGCGCGGCTCCTTCACCGGCGCGGTCTCCGACGCCAAGGGGCTGTTCGAGCAGGCGCAAGGCGGGACGGTGTTCCTCGACGAGATCGGCGAGACCTCGCCCGCCCTCCAGGTCAAGCTGCTGCGGGCGCTCGAGGAGGGCGAGATCCGTCCCGTGGGCGCGAGCCGCCCGGTCCGGATCGACGTGCGCGTGGTGGCCGCCACCAACGTGGAGCTCGAGCGCGCCGTCGCCGAGAACCGGTTCCGCCAGGACCTCTTCTACCGCCTGAGCGTCATCGTCATCCGCGTGCCCCCCCTGCGCGATCGCCGGGCGGACATCCCGCTGCTCGCGGAGCAGTTCCTGCGCAACGCCTGCGCGCGCGTGGGCCGGGAGCGCAGCCTTGCGCCGGAGGCGCTGGACCGGCTGACGGCCTACGCGTGGCCGGGCAACGTGCGCGAGCTGGAGAACACGATCGAGCGCCTCGTGCTGTTCAGCCCCGTGACCACGATCGACGTTGCGGATCTCCCGCAGAACATGGGCGGCGCGACGCCCAACGTCGAGGAGCGGCTGTTCGCGGACCTGCCGTCGCTCGACGAGGTGGAGCGGCGGTACCTCGTGCACGTGCTCGAAGCCGTCAAGGGCAACCGCACGCGTGCGGCCGAGGTCATGGGGATCGATCGCCGGACGCTGTACCGGATGGCGGAGCGGTTCGGGATCGAGTTGAAGGACGGTTCGTAGGCCCCCGCGGGCGGCCTCAGGGCTGCCGCACGGTCCTGATCCAGTCGAGCGCCTCGACCAGGCGCGCGTCGAACTCCTTCTCGTTGTCGCTGAATCGGTGGTCTGACGCCTTCACGATCCAGAGGCGCTTGGGTTCCTTCGCGCGCGCCACGAGCTTCTGGGCCTCGGCCAGCGGCACGAACTCGTCGTGTGTGGAGTGGATCGCGGCCAGGGGCACGGGCGACAGCCGATCGACCAGGGCCGCCGCGCTGAAGGTCGGCTCGTTCGGCACGCCCTTGGTGATGTAGATCAGGGCGTCCCTCCAGCGCCAGCCGAGCTCGTTGAGGTCGGGCAGGCCGAGGCCGACCACGCCGGCCACCCGCTCGCGCGTCTTCGGGTCGGTGGCCGCCAGCACCGACAGGCCCGCGCCCTCCGACACGCCGACCAGGATCGGCTTCCGGCCCGTTCGCCGGCCCGCGAACTCGCACAGCGCCAGGAAATCGCCGGGCTCGTCGCCGGGGCTCAGGGTCACCGCGCCGGAAGTGAATGCCGACAGGTACGCCCGGCTGTCGAAGCCGACGACGAAGTACCCGCGTCCGGAGAGCACGTCCGCGACGTGCGGCGCGAGATGAATCCACCCGCCGTCCCCGCTCGAGACGATGACCGGGTCGCCGTCGGCTGGGCCAGACAGTCGCAGCATCAGGACCTTGCCGCGGATCGTGATGGTGGCCGTGCCAGGGTCGGCCGCAGCGGCCACCAGGGCCACCGCGGCGCACGCCAGGGCGCAGGCCCGCAGGGCGTTCACGAGGATCCTCCTCACGCCGCGCTCCCGCGCCGCCGGTCGGCCGGCCCCGCCGGCGGCGCACGCACGGCGCCTCATTTCGCCGGCTTGCCGGTGTCGCTGCCGAACGCAGGCGGTTTGCTGGTCGGCGGCGCCGCCGTCCGACGCAGCGGGACGTATGTCACGCTGGGACGCTCGGCATCGGCCTGCGGGTAGAGGTCCATCAGCGCGTAGATGAGGGGCGGCATGTCGGTCGAGATGGGCAGGCCGAGCTCGCGCGCGCCCTCCACCATGATGGGGAAATCGTGCGTCCACCGGCCCTCGCTGAGGGCGACCGCCAGGGCCAGCGCCTTCTCGCGCGGCATGCCCTTGAGCAGCACGTCGGCGACGAACGCGGCGACCTGCTGCCGTGCCTTGCCGGAGATGTCGGCCATGATGAGCATCTCGTCGCTGATTTCCGACGGCTTCTTGAACTCGAGGAGCTTGACGATCGAGGCCGCGGGCAGATCGCCGATCTGCGGATCGACCGGCCCGAGCACCGCGTTGGGATCCATGACGATCTCGTCGGCCGTGAGGGCGATCAGCGTGCCCCCGCTCATCGCGTAGTGCGGCACGAACACGGTGACCTTGCCCTTGCGCTCGACCAGCGCGTGGGCGATCTGCTCCGCGGCGAGCACCAGGCCGCCCGGCGTGTGCAGGATCATGTCGATCGGCTGATCCGCCGGCGTCAGGCGAATCGCGCGCAGGATCGCCTCCGAGTCCTCGATGCCGATACTGGTGCTCACGGGGACGCCGAACAGGCTGACGGTCTCCTGGCGGTGGATCATCGCGATCACGCGCGACTTCCGCTGCTGCTGGAACTGGTCGAGCAGCGAGGCGCGGGCGGCGACCAGCCGGCCCGGGGCGCAGGCCTGCTGCGCGACGACCCAGAAGAGGAAGATCCAGAACGCCAGCTTGACCAGGCGCACGACCCCCCCGAGCCACGGCGCACGCGGCGTTTCGGCAGTAGTCACGGTCATGATCCAGGATCTCCGGGGGGCAGGTGGCACGTGCGCCCGGAGCCGCGCACGGCGGCAGGATCGCCGAACGAACGGCCTTTTCCTTTCCGGGCGATTTCGGGTCAATATACCACCGCACCGGCATGCGGCGCCGGCCACCGTGCGGCGGACCATGCTCGAACACGAAATCCTGCACTACGGCTACCTCCTGTTGTTCCTCGGCGCCACCGTGGAAGCGGACGCGTTCCTCCTGGCGGCGGCGTTCCTGGCGCATCGCGGGTACCTGGACCTGCGCATCGTGATCCCGGTGGCGATCGCCGCGTCCGTGCTGGGCAACCAGGTCTGGTTCCACCTGGCCCGGGCGCGGGGCCGGGCGTTCTTCGAGCGCAAGGTCGCCGCGGACCCGCGCTACGCACGCATCCAGGGCTGGCTCGCCAACCGCCGGTCCGTCATGCTCCTCTCCTCGCGGTTCCTGTGGGGGCTGAGGGCCGCGATCCCCGCCGCCTACGGCGCGGTCGGCACCGACCCGTGGTACTTCACCCGGCTGGACGCGACCGGCGCGGTCGTGTGGGGCCTGGTCGTCGGCCTTGCCGGCTACATCTTCGGCGGCGTGATTGGCCTGATCCTCCACGACATCCAGCGCTACGAGATCATCGTCGCGGTGGCGCTGATCGTCGGCGTGACCCTCGTCGTCGCGTGGCGGACGAAGGACCGCGACGTCCTGCTCCGGCTGATCCGGCGGCCGATGGAGATGGGCACCGAGACGTCGGCGGCGCTGATCTCCGTGGCGCAGACCGCGGGGCGCCTGCTGCTCGTGCATCCGCACGGCCGCCTGGCGGCACTGGGAGTGCTGCTCGGCGCGCTCAACGTCGTGACGGCCGTGGCCGGGCCGCGCCTCGTCCACCTCCAGTGGATGACGGCCTGGCTGCCCTTCGAAGTGACGCGCGGCAGCCGCGTCCTGATGCTGCTGGCCGGCCTCGCGCTGATGTACCTCGGCCGGGGTCTCGCCCGGCGCAAGCGGATGGCCTGGACGCTGGCGCTGGTGCTGGCCGTCGCGTCGGCCGCCCTGAACCTGGGGCACAACGGGGCCGTTATCCGCGCCGCCTTCTCCGGCATCCTGGCCGTCGAATTGTGGCGGAACCGGCACCGGTTCCACGCCCGGAGCGATCCCCTGCGGCTGCGCTTCGCGCTCTACTCGATTCCCGTGCTGGCGCTTGCCCTGACCGCGTACGGCGTCGCAGGGCTTCGGCGGTTCGAGGGTGCGTCGATCGGCGTGTGGGACGCGACCCGGATGACCTGGCAGATCGCGTGGTTCCAGGATGTCCCGGGCCTGCCCGCCACGGAGTCGGCGGTGGCCTTCGCGTGGGGGCTGCACCTGCTCCACGCGCTGTCGGTCGCCTTCGTCCTTGCGGCGGGGCTCGCGCCCGTGGTCCTGCGCCGTGAGAGCGCCGCGGTGGACGACCGCGCGCACCGGCTGGCATGGATCCACGGGCACGACTCCATGTCGTACTTCGCGAAGCAGCCGGACAAACGCCACCTCGTCTTCGACGGGCGCGCGTTTCTGGGCTACCGTGTCAAGGGACGCGTGGCCATCGTCGCGGGCGATCCGATCGGCGAGCCGGACGCGATCTCACCGCTGATCGACGAGTTCACGGCTCTCTGCCGGACCAATGACTGGGTCCCGGTCTTCTATGAGGCGTCTCCGCAGCACCTGGAGATCTACCGCCAGCACGGGCTGAAGTGGTTCAAGATCGGCGAGGAGGCGGTGCTCCCGCTGACGAGCTGGTCGCTCGAGGGCGGGAAGGTCGCGAAGGTGCGCCAGTTCATCAACAAGGTCAGGCGGGAAGCGCCGGACCTGCAGATTCGCGAGTACCGGCGGGACGTTCCGGATCCGGAGGTCGACGACCAGCTCGAGCAGATCTCGGTCGAGTGGCTCGCCGGCAAGAAGGGCGCCGAGATGGGGTTCAACCTCGGCATCTTCTCGGTGGAGGAACTGGCCGACAAACGGGTCGTGATCGCCCAGCGCGACTCGGGCGTGGTGGACGCCTTCGTCACGTGGCTGCCCTACCGGGAGGGCCGCGCCGTCGTCCTCGACGCGATGCGGCGCAGGGCCACCGCGCAACCCGGCGTGATGGACCTGCTGATCGCCCAGTCGGGGCTGATCTTCAAGCAGGAGGGGCTCGAGGCGCTGAGCCTGGCGGTGGCGCCGCTCGCCAACGCCGACGAGGCGGCGGCCGTGTCGCCGTACGATCGCGGCGTGCGCCTGCTGTTCAATCACTTCTCGAGCGTGTACGGCTACCAGACGCTGTTCCAGTACAAGAAGAAATTCAACCCGGCGTGGGAACCCCGCTACCTGGTGTTCCCGCGCGCCGACCTGCTGGTCCGGATCGCCTACGCGCTGGTCGCGGTACACTACTCGGGGGAATGACCACAGGTATCAGTCATCAGGTATCAGTAATCAGTTATATAACTGATCCCTACTTGTTCGCGATGAGCAGGCGATCGAGCTGGGTCAGCCGGTCGTTCGAGCCCAGCAGCGCGAGGACGTCGTCGGCCTCAATCCGGTCCTCGGCCGAGGGGGCGATGTTGGTGATCTCGCCGTCCCCGGTGCCGGTCTTGCGCTTGATCGCGATCAGCGTGAGTCCGAAGCGGGGCCGCAGTTGCAGCTCGCGCAGCGTCTTGCCCTGGAACTCCTTCGGCGCGGGCAGTTCGATGATGCTGAAGTCCTGCGACAGCTCGATGTAGTCGAGCACGTTGGGCACCACGAGGCTGTGCGCCAGGCGCATGGCCATCTCGCGCTCGGGGAAGATGACCCGCGAGACGCCGATCTTCTCCAGGATCCGGCCGTGCAGCGGGGTCACGGCCTTGGAGATGATGCGCGGGATCCCCAGCTCCTTGACGAGCATGACCACCAGGAGGCTGGCCTCGATGTTCTCCCCGATGGAGATGACCGCGACATCCACGTCCTGGATGCCGGCGGCGCGCAGCGCGCGCTCGTCGGTGGCGTCCAGCTGGATGGCCGCGGACAGCACGTCGGCGACCTGCCTGACCTTGTCCTCGTCGCCGTCGATCCCGATGACGTCCTGGCCGAGCTCGGTCAGCGTTGCCGCGACGGCCGACCCGAACCGGCCCAGCCCGATGACTGCGAAAGAGAGCTTGGTCATTACCCGATCAACACCTTTCCCTCGGGGTACCGCAGGCTCGGCTGCCCGGCGCGACCGGCCAGCGCGAACGCGAGCGTGAGCGGCCCCACGCGCCCCATGAACATCATGCCCATGATCAGCAGCTTGCCGCTGCCAGAGAAGAACGCCGACAGGCTCAGCGGGCTGTCAGGGTGGCCCATCGACAGGCCCACCGTGCCGAACGCCGAGGCGGTCTCGAACAGGGTCGCCATCAGGTCGCGCCGTTCGACCACCAGCAGCAGCGCGACGACCGCGTTGAGAGCGAGGAACGCGATCACCTCGACCGCGAAGGCGCGGGCGACGGTCTCGGCGGACAGGCGGCGGCCGAACACCTCCGGGTCGCGTCGTCCACGGACGGTCGCCACGATGGCGGCCATCGTGATCGTGAACGTGGTGGTCTTCACGCCACCGCCCGTGCCGCCCGGCGACGCGCCGATGAACATCAACGCGACGATCAGGAAGAGCGAAGGCGCCGCCATGCTGCCGATCGCGATCGTGTTGAAGCCGGCGGTGCGCGGCGTCACGGCCTGGAAGTACGAGGCCAGCAGCGCCTGCCCGGTCCCCAGCGGGCCCAGCGTAGCGGGGTTGCCTCGCTCGATCACGTAGATGAGCATGGTGCCGGTGGCAAGCAGGAACACGGTGGTTCCCAGCACGACCCGCGCGTGGGTCGAGAGCACCGGGCGGCGCCGGTAGCGCCACCGCAGCAACTCCGCGAGGACCAGGAACCCGAGGCCGCCGCAGATGATGAGCGTGGTCACCACGAGGTTGATGGTGAGATCCCCGCGGTAGCCCATGAGGTTGTCGGAGAACAGGGAGAAGCCGGCGTTGTTGAACGCCGAGACCGAGTGAAACAGCCCGAAGTACAGGCCGCGGGTCCAGCCGAGGTCAGCCGAGAACCGCCACCCCATGAGGAAGGCGCCGCCGAGCTCCAGCGTGATCGTCAGCGCCGCCACGGTCCCGGCGAACCGCAGCAGTCCCTCCATGCTGTGCACGTTGAGCGCATCGGCCAGTGTCAGGCGTTCCTGCAGCGTCACCCGCTTGCCGAGCGCCGACGCGATGAGCGTCGAGATGGTCATGTAGCCCAGGCCGCCGGCCTGGATGAGGAGCATCAGCACGAGCTGGCCGAACAGCGACAGGTCTTTCGGAGGATCGATGACGATGAGCCCGGTGACGCAGACCGCGGACGTCGAGGTGAAGAAGGCGTCGAGGACCGATACGTGGCGGCCGGGCGCCGCGGCGATCGGCAGGCTGAGCAGCAGCCCGCCGGCGGTCACGAGACCAAGGATGTGGATCGACAGCAACTGCGCTGGCGACAGGCTCCGTCTACGCACAGCACGCCATCTTACCCCGGGACCAGGACCGGGGATCCGGGGATCCGGGCCCAGGGCGAGGGGGATCGGCCTTCGACAGGCCGTAGCCCCGGCGCTGGAAGGCGCGGGGCTACGGACAGGGAGGCAGGTCGCGAGCCGACGGTCGCGCGCCGAAACGCCGGGGACGTCGGCCGGCGTGTACAATCGGCCCCATGGACCTGACCAACCGCGTCGTCCTGATCACCGGCCCGAAACGGATCGGGGCCGTCCTGGCCAAGGCGGTCGCCGCGCGCGGGGCGGACGTCGCGCTGAGCTACAACCGATCGCGCGCCGAGGCGGACGAGGCGGCTGCTGCGATCGCGGGCCTCGGGCGACGGGCCGCGTGCGTCCGCGCGGACCTGTCGGATGCCGCCGCGTGCAACGCGCTGGTTGCGGAGACCGTGCAGCAGCTGGGCCGGCTCGACGTGCTGGTCAACATGGCGTCGATGTACGGCCGGACGCCTTTTGAGACCCTGACCGCTGCCGCGTGGGACCGAGGCCTGGCCGTGGACCTCAAGGCCGTGTTCCTGTGCGCGCTGGCGGCCGTGCCCCACATGCGCGCGGCGGGCGGCGGGCGCATCGTCAACATCTCGGACTGGCTGCCGGCCAGCGGCCGGACGCGCTACAAGGGCTTCGTCCCCTACTACGTGGCCAAGGCCGGCGTGATTGCCCTCACGGAGTCGCTCGCCCTGGAACTTGCCGAGAGCGGTATCCTCGTCAACGCCATCGCGCCGGGACCGATCCTGGCGCCTCCCGATGCCAGCGACGCGGAGATCGCCGAAGTGGCTGAGGCCACGCCGCTCGGTCGCTGGGGCGGCGAACAGGAGATCGTCAAAGCCGCGCTGTTCCTCATCGAGACGGATTTCGTCACGGGCGAAGTCGTCCGCGTCGATGGGGGAAGACATCTCCGGTAGGGAGACAGAATGTAGCCCCGGCGCTTCAGCGCCGGGGGCACCCCGCGGCTGAAGCCGCGGGGTTACGGCTGACAACTGATAACTGAGAACTGATAACTGATTGGAGCGACCCGTGTTCTACCTGGACCAGGTTCCGTACGCCGGCATCACGCGCATCCGAGACCTGATGTACGCGGTCGATCGGCCGTTCCGGCTCGATCAGGGCGACGTCAGTTTCGATGCGCCCGAGACGATGAAGGCGGGCATGCGCGCGGCGATCGACGGCAACCACACGCATTACCTGGCCACGGCGGGGCTGCCACGGCTGCGCGAGTTGCTGGCGAAGAAGCTGATCGAGCGCAACGGCATCCCGGTCGAGGACCCGGACGACGTGCTGGTGGCCAACGGGGGCGTGCACGCGATGTACCTGGCGTGCCAGGCCATGCTGGAGCCGGGCGACGAGGTCCTGGTGCCGGATCCCGAGTGGGCGGCGGCCACGAACAACATCCTGGCCGCGAGAGCGGTGCCGATCACGTACCCGCTGCACGAGGACATCGGCTGGCGGTTCCGCATCGACGAGCTCGCCGCCCGGGTCACCCCGCGCACCCGGGCGCTCTATCTCAACTCTCCCCACAACCCGACCGGCGGGGTGCTCACCCGCGAAGATGTGGAGGCGGCCGCCCATCTCGCGCGCGATCGCGACCTGATCGTCTTCTCGGACGAAGCCTACGAGGACGTGGTCTTCGATGGCGCCGTCCACTACAGCATCGCGGCGCAACCGGGCATGTACGACCGCACCGTCCCGATCGGCACGTTCAGCAAGACGTACGCGGCAACCGGGCTCCGGCTGGGCTATCTCGCCGTGAAGGACCCGGTGGTGAAGGAGCGCATCCGCAAGCTCCTCTTCCTCACGACCAGCAACGTGTCCTCGGTCATCCAGTACGGCGGCATCGCCGCCCTCGAGGGGCCGCAGGACGTCGTCGAGGAATACCGCCGGGAACTGCAGGCGCGGCGGGACCTGTTCTACGCGGGCATGGCCGACGCGGCGGGGCACGTCTTCAGCGGGGCGCCGCCGGTCGGCGCCTTCTACGCCTTCCTGCGCATCGCCCCGTCCTGGCAGCCGCCGCCGG
Organism: uncultured Acidobacteriota bacterium; assembly: GCA_963813325.1. Classification (GTDB taxonomy): domain Bacteria; phylum Acidobacteriota; class Vicinamibacteria; order Vicinamibacterales; family JAKQTR01; genus CAWEYM01. The sequence goes on along the minus strand of CAWEYM010000006.1, from coordinate 224,131 downwards.
GCGCGGCGCCCTCGTCCAGGTCCTGGGCGATGGTGGAGCACCTGATCGCGCGAGGGCGCGTCGGCTGCGTCCCCGGCGTGGATTTCGGACCCGCCGGCGAGGACTACGTCCGTTTCTGTTTCGCACGGGACCGCGCCGAACTCCTGGGCGCGCTGGAGTCCATGCGCCGCGTGTTCGCCTGACGCGATCGCGGCGGCGCGTTCCTCGCCCGGCCGGGCTTACTGCCGGTACGCGAAGTACGCCGCGACCTGCTCGGCCACGCGGCCGATGGCCTCCTCGAGGATCTCGCCCGAGCCAAAGTGATTGGCGGTGAACACGCTGATGATCACCGTGCGCCCCGGCGACTCCAGAACGCCCACGTCGTTGCCGATGTAAGGCAGGAAGTCGCCCGTCTTGTGCGGCACGCGCCAGCCGCTCAGGAAGCGCGGGATCCGCGTCCGGTACAGCTGCCCCCGCATGATCTGCAACATCAGGTCGGACGACGGCTTGTCGACCAGCGTGCCGCGCTCCATCATTTCCAGCAGCCTGCCGATCTCGCGGGGCGACGACAGGGCGAAGGGGTGTTTGGCTTCCCGGTGGAACGCGTCCCGGTCCGGCGAGGCGGCGAGCGCGTCGAACCAGGCTCTGGCCGTCGCGTCGGCCCGCGTCTGCTTCAGGCCGAGCGCCGCCATCCGCTTGTTCACCGCCTCCGGCCCGCCCACCATCCGGTACAGCACGTCGGTGGCCGTGTTGTCCGACACGATGATCATCAGCGTGAGGAGGTCCTTGATCGTGACGACCGCCCCGGGATCGAGGCTCCGCAGGATGCCGGTGCCCGGGAGGATGTCATCCTTCGTGAGCGTGTAGCGATCGGCCAGCGTGAACCTGCCGTCCTTGACCTGCTGGAGCACCTCGGCCATCAGCGGGATCTTGATGACGCTCATGGTGTCCATCTGGCGATCCGCGTCGATCGCGAGTTCCTCGCCGGTCTCGAGGCACTTGACGTAGATGCCCCAGGTCGCGTTGATGCTGCGCACCTGCCGCTCGATGCCCGCCTGCAGCAACTGGATCGGCGAGGGTGCGGGCCGGGCCGGCTGCTGAGCCGATGCGGCCCCGGCGAACACCAGCAGCGCCATCGTGGCGACCGACGCACGCGGGATGGATCTCGTCATGACACCCTCATTCTCGCGGCTAAACGGGGAACGGCGAACGGCCTGGCGTCGTAGCCGCGCGACGCCAGCCTCGGCGTGCCCCGGCGCTGAAGCGCCGGGGCTACGACGGACAACGACAGCCGCGGGGGTGACCCCTCGGACGTAGCCCCGCGGCTTCAGCCGCGGGGGTGAACCGGCGCTGAAGCGCCGGGGCTACGATCTGCGCTCCGCTCGACTCCCGACTCCCGATTCCCGTTCTGCCTACCGCGCCCTCTCCAGGATCTCGGCCAGCGTCTCCGGTGCGCGGGCAAGCGGGAGATTCGACACGTAGAAATGTCTGGCGCCGGCTTCGATCATGGTGCGAATCGTCCGCGCGCACACCTCCACCGGAGTCGCGCCCTGCCCGAATTCGGCGATCAGCTCGGCGGCGGGCACCGGCAGGAACTCGCGCAGCATCTCGAGCGTGCGCGGCCGCGCGCTCCGGTAGAAGAAGACACCGAACATGCCGGGCAGGTCGAGCCCGCGGCGTTCCATCTCGGCCACGAACCGCTCGACGGGCCGGGCGTTGTGGTGCGAGACGACCTGGGTCAGGAAGAACTCCCCCGTGAACTGCCGCGCTTCGAGGAAATCGACCTGCCGCGAGGGGTCCGCGTGGGGATTGGCCCACCCGCCGAGCCGCAGCCGCGCGTCGCGGGCGCGGATGGCCTGGCGCAGCTGCCACGCGTGCTCGACGCACCGTGGTGTGCCGACGTGCCGGTCCCCACCCAGGACGACCAGCGCCGGGAAGCCGTGCTGATCGGCGCGCTCCGCGTAGGCGAGGCAGTAGTCGATCGTGTGCTTCGATGTCAGGAACGGCACGACGCGGCCGCGGGGCGCGTCGGGGCCGAGGTTGGTCACGAGGTGCCGCAGGTTGTCCTCTTCCTGCGTGCCGACGGCGCTGTCGGTCAGGAAGACGTGTGTGCCCTCGTGCGTCAGCCGCCGCACGGCGTGGTACGTGTCGATCCACGCGTCCATGCCTTCGTGGCCCTGGAGCTCCGCCCGCGGCGGCCTCAGCTCGGCCGCGAACGCATGAGGGCTGTCAACGAGCGCAGAGAGAATGGACGGCAAGAGATCGTACGCGGGAACCGGGGGACGGCCCCCGGTTCCCGGCCGGTGAGCCGGAGGGTTACTTCGTCTTGACCTTGAAATCCGCCGGGACGGTGAACAGCTCGTCCGACAGGCTGTTGGTGTTCACGTCGGTGACTGTCGTCTCGATGCTGACGCCGCCCATCTTGCTCATCATGGCGCCCATCGGGCCGCCGCCCTCGAACGCGATCTTGATCTCCTGGCCGTAGGGGACACCCCCCGTCGCGATCATCGCGCGGTACATTTCCGCGAACGCCTTGGCCTGGCCGGGCTGGGCCTTGGCCTGCTGCGGGCTGTTGAACACGAAGCCCTTCTCGGCGGCTGCCCGGTAGTACGCGGCGAAGTCCCGGGAGCCGGGCGCGTTCTTGGCAATCCACACCGGGCCGGCCATCACCATGGTCATGGCCATCGACTCGTCGTTCTTCCCGCCGGGGTTCATGGGCATCGAGACGCTGAAGTCGTAGCCGGTGCAGCTCTTGCCGGCGATCTCCTTCGTCTGCCCGTTGGGCTTGAAGCTCACCTTTGCCTCGGCGGCGCCGAGGTTGTTCTGCGCCTCTTCGGTGAGCTTGCCGAGGTCGGTGACCTCCGCCTCCTTCTTCTTGAGGTTCAGCACGATCATCTTCTGGGCGTCGAGGTCGAAGATCGTCGCCGTGCGCATGTCGCCCACGGTGGACTCGGCGCGCATCCTGGCACCCTTGATGTACGTGGTGCTCTGCATGCTCTTGCCCATGCCCATCCCCTTGCCCGCGCCCGTGGACGTAATCGTCACGTCCGCGAAGGCCGGCACGGCCATCATGACCACCACGCCCGCCGCCGCAATTACCCGCTTCATGGAGCCTCCTTCACGTTCCAGCCGTTGACCGCGCGGGACCGCCCGCGCGCCGCCCGGGCCGGCTGCCGACCCTGCAGCTGTCAGGTCGATTCCCGAAGTATACAATACCGCCCATGACGTCTCTGTTCTCTTCCGCCCGCGACCGGCTGCGCTCCATCCCGGCCCTCGACCTCTGGCGGGGCGCCACTCCCGTGCAGGAACTGACGCGCCTCCGCCAGACGCTCGGCGCCGGCCCGACTCTCCTCATCAAGCGCGACGATGCCATCCCGTTCGGGTTCGGGGGCAACAAGGTGCGGAAGGTCGCGCTCGTCGCGGCCCGGGCGATCGCCGAAGGCGCCGACACACTGCTGTCGGTGGGCGGCGTCCAGTCGAACTCCGCCCGCGTGGTGGCCTCGGCGGCGGCCAGGAGCGGCCTGGGCTGCATCCTCGTGGCCAACGGCGCGAAACCCGATCGGCCGACCGGCAACGCCCTCCTCAACACGCTGCTCGGAGCGGAGGTGCGGTACGTCGCCACCCGCGAGGCGCGCGCGCCCGCGATGGCCGCCATCGCCGAGGAGCTGCGGCGCCAGGGCAAACGCCCGTTCGAAATCCCGCTGGGGGCGTCGACACCGCTCGGGGCTCTCGGCTACGTCCGCGCCATCGGCGAGCTGGTCGACCAGGGCGTCGTCCCCGACCTCATCGTGCACTCCACCTCGTCGGGCGGCACGCAGGCGGGCCTGGTGGCCGGCTGCGCGCTGTACGACCTGCCCACCCGGGTGCTCGGCGTCAGCGCGGACGAGCCGGTGTCGTCGATCCAGGCCCAGGTCCGCTCGATCATCGAGGGGATGGGCGACCTGCTGGGCGTCGACGGTGCGGCCCTGGCGGCGGCCCGGCCGATCGAGGCCGATGCCGGCTTCGTGGGCGAGGGCTACGGCATCCCGACCGATGCGTCGCGCGAGGCCATCGGCCTGCTGGCGCGAACCGAGGCCATCTTCCTCGACCCGGTCTACACGTCCAAGGCCATGGCCGGGCTGATCGCGCACCTGCGGCGGAGGGCGTTCCCGGAGGGCATGACCATCCTCTTCTGGCACACGGGCGGACAGGCGGGGCTGTTCGCGTGACGGAGCGATATGATCAGGCCGGCCGCGCGGGGGGCGGCGAACCGTCCGCCGCGCGCTGCGTTCGCGAACGTCCGCGCCCTCGGCGTGTCGGCCAGCGAACAGGCGCGGACGCCACGGCAGCACTCATGACGGCGGGCGGCTCGTTCCCGGAGCGACGAACCGACCCGCGAGACCGGGTTCCCGAAGGACATCCATGGCTACGTTGACGTTCATCGGCGCGACAAAGACGGTCACCGGGTCCAAGTATCTCGTCAAGACGGGTGCCCACCAGTTCCTGGTGGACTGCGGCCTGTTCCAGGGGCTCAAGGAACTGCGCGAGCGCAACTGGGAGCCGCTGCCCGTCGAGGCCTCGAGCATCCACGCGGTCGTCATCACGCACGCGCACATCGACCACACGGGCTACCTGCCGCGCCTGGTGCACGACGGGTTCCGCGGCCGCATCTTCTGCACGCCGGGGACCGCCGATCTCTGCCGCGTCCTGCTGCCTGACGCCGGCCGGCTGGCCGAAGAGGACGCGCGCGAGGCGAATCGCGGGGGCTACACCAAGCACAAGCCCGCGCTGCCGCTCTTCACCGAGATCGACGCGCAGCGCGCGCTCGGCCATCTCCAGCCCGTCGGCTACGAGCGGCCGATGCCGATTGGCGGGGACGTCTCGGTGGAGTTCCTCGACGCGGGGCACCTGCTCGGGTCGGCGTTCGTGCGCATGACGCTCGGCGGTGACGGCGGCCGCCAGGTCCTGTTCAGCGGCGATCTCGGCCGGTACGACCGGCCGGTCCTGCCGGATCCGACGCGCGTGGAGTCGGCCGACATCCTGCTGGTGGAGTCCACCTACGGCGATCGGCAGCACGAACCGGACGACGGCGGCGAGACGCTGGCCTCGATCGTCCGGGAGACCGCGAAGCGGGGCGGCAAGGTGATCATCCCGTCGTTCGCGGTCGGGCGCGTCGAAGAGGTGATCTACTGGCTCAAGAAGCTGGAGGACGCCGGGCGCATCCCGGTGCTGCCCGTGTACCTCGACAGCCCGATGGCCCTGGAAGCGATGCGGGACTACAGGGCGCGGGCCGACGAGCTCGACCCCGACATCCGGACGCGCCCCGGCCAGCGGCCGCCCTTCTCGACGCAGCGGTTCACCGCCGTGACGACGCCGCTCCAGTCGAAGGAAATCGTCGCCTCACCCGTGCCGTGCATCGTGGTGTCCGCGAGCGGGATGGCGACAGGCGGGCGCGTCCTGTACCACCTGAAGGCCGCGCTGCCCAATCCGCGTCACACGGTCCTGTTCGTGGGCTACCAGGCGGCGGGCACGCGGGGCCGGTCGCTGGTCAACGGCGCGACGGAAGTGAAGATCCACGGCCAGTGGGTCAAGGTGGCCGCGCAGATCGCGCAGATCGACTACATGTCCGCGCACGCCGACTCGCGCGAGATCATGCGCTGGCTCGGCGAATTCACGCGTCCTCCTGAGATGACCTACCTGGTCCACGGCGAGCCCGCGGCCCAGGACGCCCTCAAGGCGGCGATCGACAAGGAACTCGGATGGCCTTCTCACGTGCCGGACTACCTCGAGACGGTCGCGATCTGACGCGGCAGATCGAGCGGCCCTACCTCCTGGAACGTGTTGGCGAGGCGGCCGTCGTGCAGGTGTACGCGGACGCCTTCGCCGCCCGGTCGCTGCGGGAGAAGACGCTCATCTACCATCTCACCCGCGCGGCCATCGCGGGGCGGGACATCTACTACGACCAGCGTTACGCACACAGCCTCGAGATGCGCGCGGTGCTGGAGGCGATCCTCCGCCACCCGTCCGCCGTCGACCCCGACACGCTCGCGCGTGTCGACCACTACGCCCGGCTGTTCTGGCTGAACAGCGGGCCGCACACCAACCTGACGTCGCGCAAGTTCGTGCTGCGGTGCGCGCCCGAGGCGCTGGCCGCGGCCGCTCGCGCAGCGGCCAACGCCGGGGCCAGGCTGCCGCTCGGGCCCGGTGAGACCCCCGACGCGCTCGTGGGCCGGCTGGCGCCGCGCTTCGTCGATCCCGCGATCGACCCGATCGTCACGAGCAAGACGCCCGGTGACGGCCGGGACATCCTGGCCGAGAGCGCCAACAACCTGTACGCGGGCGTGACGATGGCCGATCTAGCCGGGTTCGACGAACGCCACCCGCTCAATTCCCGGCTGGTGAAGCGCGACGGCCGCCTCGTGGAAGAGGTCTACCGTGCCGGCGGGCGCTACGGCCGCGAGATCGCAGCCGTCATCGGCCACCTCGAGGCGGCGATCCCGTTCGCGCCGCCGCCGACCGCCGCCGCGCTCGCCGCGCTGGTGACGTTCTACCGCACGGGCGAGACGGAGGACCGGCGGGCGTACGACATCGCGTGGGTGCGGGATCGCGACTCGCCGGTCGACACGATCAACGGCTTCGTCGAGGTCTACATGGATGCCCGCGGCATGAAGGGGTCGTGGGAGGGAATCGTCTGCTACGTCAACGACGAGAAGACCGACGCGATCCGGGCCCTCGCGCGCCACGCCCAGTGGTTCGAGGACCGGATGCCCTGGGACCCGCGGTACCGGAAGGCGGGCGTCACGGGCATCACGGCAAGTGCGATCGACGTGATCGTCGAGACGGGCGACGCGGGGCCGCTCACCCCGATCGGGATCAACCTGCCGAACGACGAGCGCATCCGCGAGCAGTACGGCAGCAAGTCCATGTCGCTGACCAACGTGATGGAGGCCTACGATCGGTCGACGCCGCCGGCGCTCTGGGACGAATTCGCGTGGACGGCCGAGGAAGCCGCGCGTGCGGCGGCCTGGAGCAGTTTCGCGTCCGAGTTGACCACCAACATGCACGAGGTCATCGGCCACGCCTCGGGCCAGGTGGACGGGCGGCTCGGCACGAGCCCGCAGGCCGCGCTCCTCGAGCGGTTCTCGACCATCGAGGAGGCGCGCGCGGATCTCGTGGCCCTGTACTTCCTCCCGGATCCCAAGCTGGCGGAACTCGGGCTGCTGCCCGCCGAGCACCACGCGGAGATCGTCCGCGCCGAGTACGAGGCCTTCGCGCGGAACGCGCTGGTGCAGCTCCGCCGGGTGCGCGAAGGCACGCAGGTCGAAGAAGACCACATGCGGAACCGCCAGCTCATCGTGCGGTGGCTCATGGCCAACACGACGGCCGTGACGGAGCGGCGGCGCGACGGGAAGACGTACTACGTCGTCGCCGACGTGAAAGCGTTCCGGGACGGCGTCGCGCGCCTGCTCGCCGAGGTGCAGCGGATCAAGAGCCAGGGCGACTACGCGGCCGCGAGCGCGCTGGTGGACGCCTACGGCATTCACTTCGACGGCGCGCTGCGGGACGAGGTGGTGGCCCGGGTCGAGCGCGTCAACCTGCCGTCGTACACCGGGTTCGTCATGCCCAGGCTCCGCGCCGTCCGTGACGCGTCGGGCCACATCGTGGACGTCGAGATCTCGTACCCGATGGACCTGAAGACGCAGATGCTGGAGTACGCGGGCGATGGGTAGCCCCGCGGCTGAAGCCGCGGGGCTACGTCCGGAGGGCCGCCCCCGCGGCGGTCGTTGTCCGTCGTAGCCCCGGCGCTTCAGCGCCGGGGTCGCCCCCGCGGCTGAAGCCGCGGGGCTACGTCCGAGTTGGTCACCCTAGGCCACGGGCCTCGAGCCGACGTCGAATGTACTCATGGAGCGCCACCGATGAAGCGCGCAGTGTTCGCATCGCTCGTTGTCGCGCTGACGATCGCGGCGCCTGGCGCGTCCCCGCTCGGCGCCCCGCTGCGGCCCTCGCCTGACCGCGCGCTGCGCCAGGCCATGCTCGCCGCCGAGGACCGGCGGGTCACCACCCGGGAGGCCGCGGCGCCGCTGCTCAAGGGACTCGGGGATCCGGACCCGGAGATCCAGCGCGTCGCCGTGCGCGCCATCGGCCGCCTCGAGAACCCCGGCTTCGCCCCCGACGTGCTTCCCGTGCTCTCCGCGGCGTCGCCCCGCGTGCGGGCGGAGGCCGCCAACGCCCTTGGCCAGCTGGCCATGCAGCAACCGGCCCTCGCGATGGGGGCGATCGTCGACCGCCTTCGCGTCGAGAAGGACGCGGGCGTGCTGGGTGTCCTGTGCGAGACGCTGGGGCGCCTGCCGTACGCCGACGTGCCCGACATGGAGCGCGTGGAGGCGCTCCTCGTGGCGGAGGCGCGGCCGGACGGTGTCCACGCCGCGGAGCGCGCGGGCGCGGCCGCGGGGCTCGAAGCGCTGATCCGCCAGGGATGGCGGAGCCAGTTCAGGCCCACGGCTGCGACGACCGGCATGCTGGCCTCCTTCGTGACGCGCCGCGACGGCCCCGCGTCCAGCGTGCAGGTGCGCCGGCTCGCGCTGATGGCCCTGGCGGCGAGCCGCGCGGTGAACGAGACCCAGGAGCAGGCGCTGCGCGATCCGGACGCGCAGGTGCGCCGTCTCGCGGTCGCGGCGGCCGGGATCGACGTGCCCTTCGACCGCCGGCCGGCGATCGTGGCGCGCGGGCTGACCGACGGGTCTCCGATGGTCCGTTACGAGGCGCTTCGCGTGCACGGGCGGCTGCTCGCCTCCGCGTCGTGCGATCCCGAGATGGCGGCGCTCGACGATGCCAGCCCGCAGGTGCGGCTCCTCGCGATCGACCTGCTCGCGACCGCGTGCCCGGGCAGCGCCCGCGCCACCGCCGCGCTGGCGGCGCGCGCGCGCTTGCGTCCCCGCGCGCCCGCGCCAGGCGCGGCGTCCGGCCCGTGGCACGTGCCCGCCCATGCGCTGGTCGCGCTGGCCAGGCGCGTGCCGGACGACGCGCGCCCGCTCGTCGCCTCGTTCGCCCGCGATCCGCAGTGGGAAGTGCGGATGTACTCGGCTCGCGCCGCTCAGGCGACGGGCGACGCGGCCACGCTCGACATCCTCGCGCGCGACGGCGACGCGAACGTGCAGGAAGCGGCCCTGTCCGGGCTGGCCTCGGTCAGGGGCCACGCGGCCGATCGGACCTTCATCGATGCGCTCGGCCGCCCGGGCTACCAGGTGGTGCTCGAAGCCGCGCGGGCGCTCACCGGGACGCCCCTCCGCGACGAGACCGGGCCGGCGCTGCTGGCCGCGCTGGCGCGCATCACGGGCGAGCAACGCGACACGTCGCGCGACCCGCGCCTGGCCCTGCTCGACCGCCTGCTCGAGGTCGGCGGCCCGCCGCAGGCCGCCGCCCTCCGGCCCTACCTCTCGGACTTCGACCCGGTGATCGCCGCGCGCGCCGCCGACATTCTGACGACGTGGACGGGCACGCCTGTGCATCCCGTGACGACCCGCCTGGCCGCTCCGCCCGAACCGACGCTCGAGGAGATCGCGGAGCTGCCGGCTGGCCTCCGCATCACGATGGCGGACGGCGGCAGCTTCGATCTCCGCTTCCTGACCGCCGAGGCCCCGCTGTCGGCCTGGCGCATCATGCGCCTGGTCGAAGCGGACTACTACCGCGGCCTCACCTTCCACCGGGTGGTGCCCAACTTCGTCATCCAGGGCGGCAGCCCGGGCGCCAACGAGTTCGTGGGCGACGGCGCGTTCATGCGCGACGAGCTGGGACTCGTGTCGAACGCGCGAGGGACCGTGGGCGTCTCGACTCGCGGCCGCGACACGGGCGATGCCCAGTTCTACGTGAACATGGTCGACAACCCGCGCCTGGATCACCAGTACACGGTCTTTGCCGAGATCACGCGCGGTCTCGACGTCGTGGACGGCATCCTGGAGGGCGCTGTGATGGCGAGGGTCGAACCGCTGCGCGGCCGGCGTTGACGCGCGGGAGCGGCCACGCCGCCGCGCCGGGAGAGGCTACTTGCGCGGCAGCGCAAACGGCGGGGCGTTGTCGGCCGAGTAGCGCCTGTAGTTGCTGAACTCCGACAGCCGGTCGACGTCAATCCGCTTGACGAGCAGCAGCCGGCCGGTGCCGTCGAAGTGCGACAGGACCGGCAGCCACACACCGTCGGCGTGCTTCCGCCGCTCGAAGCGGGCGCGACTGCCCTTGTCCAGGCGGGCGACAAACCCCAGGGCGATCGTGGCGTCGTCCATCGCGCGGGCCTCGAGGCGGACCAGCTCGTGATCCTCTTCGTCGAACCAGGCCCGGCCCTGGAACCGCCGGAGGAGCTTGGCTTCGCTGCCACGGGGCTTGTAGGTCGAATCCGGCGTGAACATCACGCTGATCGCGGGCCGCCCGTCGATCATCTCCCGCCACAGCAGGCGGATGACGAACATCTGCATCACTTCGTCGACGATCGCCTCCTCCTTGCGCCGGACCTCGGCCTCCTCGAGAGTCCGCTTCTGGCGCGCGCTCTCGCCCTCCTGCCTGGTGCGGGCCAGCCACGCCCGGACCTTGTCTTCCTGGTCCCGATCGTTCTGCTCGAGTTCCTCGCGGGGCACCTCCATGCCGTCGACCGACATGAGGCGCCGGTAGGTCATCTCGTCGTCCGCGGCCGGGTAGATCTCGAAGACCCGCACCCGAGTCTTCGTGACGCGTCCCGAGTCATCGCGGGACACGTCGGTGACCTTCTCCTGGTACGTGTAATTCAGCTGCGCCAGCTGGTTGCTCGCCAGGTGGCGGTGCACCTCGGCGAGGAACGGCTTCAGGTCGGGAAGCGGCTGCTCCTGCGGTGCCGTGGACGCTCCGCCGGACGCCGGCGGCAGCACCGCCAGGGCCAGCCACGCGAGAGTCTGGAATACGACGCGACGCATGGTGCCGGCCTTTCCGGGGCCCCGGCCCGAACACCGGGCGCGCGACGGGGCGGCGGGCTATAATCCGACCGCATGGCTGGGCCCGCCGGCGTCTATCGTTTCGGACCGTTCGTGCTCGAGCAACCCGCGTTCCGCGTGTTGCGCGACAACGAGCCCCTCGCGCTGTCCCCGAAGCTCGTGGACCTGCTGCTCTACTTCGTGTCGCGACCGTCGATCCTGGTGACGAAAGAGGAACTGCTGGGGGCGATCTGGCCCGACGTCGCCGTCACTGACAACGCCCTGTCCCAGGCGGTGTCCGACTTGCGTCAGGCGCTCGGCGATGACTCGTCGTCACCACAGTATATCCAGACTGTCGCGCGCCGGGGGTACCGGTTCATCGCCCTGGTGGAGGCGTCCGACGCCGGCGGGAGTCCCACCGGCTCCGACCCGTCCCGGGGCCTGTCGATCTCCGAGCAGGCCATGCTCCGGCCCGTGGCGGTGCTCGACTTCGTGAACGTGAGCGGCGACAGCGACCTGGATTGGCTCTCGACCGGCATCGCCGAGACCGTGACCAACGACCTGAGCGCGTTCCGGGTGCTGCGAATCGTCGATCGGGGGCGCGTCACCGACGCGGCCCGGCGCACGGATGGCACGCTGTCCGCCGTGGCGCGCTCCCTCGGGGTGCCGCTGGTAGTGGTCGGCAGCTACCAGCGCGTGGGCGATCGGCTGCGCATCACCGCCCGGCTCGTCGAGGCCCTGACCGGAACGGCGCTCGCCGACGCCAAGGTGGACGGTCGCCTCGAGGATGTGTTCGACCTCCAGGACCGCATCGTCCGGCAGTTCTCCGCGAGCCTGGGCGTCGAGGCGGTCCACGAGGCGTCCCTGCAGGTGGGCGTGCGCGAGACGTCGAATCTCGAGGCCTTCCGGTCCGCGTCGGAGGCGCGCGTCAAGCTCGACAGCCTCGACCCGCAGCAGATAGGCACCGCCATCGAGTTGTTCGAGCGCGCAGTGCGTCTCGATCCCCGGTACGCCGCGGCGTTTGCGGGGCTCGCCAACGCGCACTTCCTGGTCTACGAGTCCACGCGGGCGCGGAACCAGCCCGATGCCGGGCGGCTCGCCACCGCGATCGGGCACGCGCGGCGCGCCGTCGATCTCCACGACACGCTGGCGGAAGCACATGCGACGCTGGCGTTCCTGCTCGTGAGCGCCGGGCGGCTCGTGGAGGCCGCCGCGGCCGGCCGGCGGGCGGTGGCGCTGGATCCGACGGACTGGCGGCACCTGTTCCGGCTCGGCTACGCGGCCTGGGGCAGCGAGCGCCTCGACGCGCTGCGGCGCGCGCTCGCCATCTACCCGGACCTGGCGTTTGCGCACTTCGCGATGGCCATGGTCCACCTCGCGCGGGGCCAGCTCGACCTGGCCGCCGGCGTGCTCCACCAGGGCGTCGACCTGCAGGACCGGCAGGCAGGCCGCGCGTCGCGCTATCCCGCGAGCGGGCTGCACTGGCTGCTCGGGATGATCCGCCTGGCGCAGGGCAACGTGGCGGACGCGCTCGCGGAGTTCGAGCGCGAGATCGACACCAGCTCGGCATCGCGGCTCTACGGTCCTGAAATGCTGATGAACGCGCACGACGGGACCGGCTTTGCACACCTGGCGCGGCGCGAGTTCGAGCGCGCGGCGGAGGGATTCGGCCGGGCGCTGACCCTGTTCCCGGATCACGCGCGGTCGCACATCGGGATGGCCGCCTGCCACCAGGGGCGGGTACGCAAGGCCGAGACCGAGGCGTCGCTGAAGCGGGCCGACGCGTCGATCGCCGAGCTGGCCCGGACCGGACGCCTGAGCGAGGCCGCGCTGCTCACGGCATTCGCGCACGTCGTCCGCGGGCGCCCGACCGAGGCCCTGCTCGTCGTGGATCGGCTGCTCACCGACGCGCCCCCGGGGTTTCCGGGGTGGACCATCCCGATCGACCCGCTGCTCAGGCCGCTGCACGGGCAGCCTGCGTTCGACGCGGTTCTCGCCCGGCTCGCCGACCGGGCGCGATAGCCGCCGCCGCGGCCCGTCAGTCCCCGATCGCGATCATCTCTGCCGTCCAGCTCGTGCGTGCCTCGTCCTCGCGTTCGTCCGCCAGACATCGAATCTTCAGCCTTCTTCAGGCCGGCATCATGACTTCCACCCGGCCCGGGCCTATCTTCCCATGCGAACGGCCGCGACGGGAGGATCCATGACTGCCACCGGAGGCGCCTGCGCCAGGACGACGTGGATTGCTGCATGCGTGTGTACCCTGGCCCTCGGCGCGGCGCCGGGTGCCCGCGCGCAGGACGCGGTGTCGACGCGCCTGCTGATCGGGCCGACGGCCGACGCGCTGCCGAAGGGCGCGGTCTACGTCGGCACGGTCGAGATTGCCCCCGTCGTCCAGGTCGGCCTCACCGATCGCGTATCGATTGGGGCCGGCGGATTTCCATCGTTCGTCCTGCTCACGCCGAAGGTGCAGGTGTACCGATCGGTCGGCACGCGTGCCGCGGTCGGATTGATTCATGCCGTCGGGGCCGGTGACAACAGCGCCGGGCTTGCCTATGGCGTCGTGACCAGGGGTGGACGGACCGGTGCCCTGACCGTCGGTGCGGCGATGGCCTATTCGAGCTCCGACACCGCGTTTGCCTTGGTGATGATTGGCGGCGAACGGCGGCTGGACGACCGGTGGTCGTTCGTCACCGACAACTGGATCGGGGCAGAAGGGTTCGGCTTCCTCAGCGGAGGCTTCAGGGTCCGCGGCTCCCACTCGGTGGTGGATCTGGGCGCGCTGGCGTTGATTGACGGCTGCTCGGGGTCGGCCATCCTGGTGCCGGTCGTCAACTTCAGTTACAGGTTCTGACCGTCCACCGGTCCATAATAGGCGGTCGTGGTCCCGAGACCGTCTCGACGCCCGGCTGCCCGCGTTGTGCGGACCGGCCGCCTGCTGGCCGTTCTGGCCGTCGTGTGGATCCAGCCCGGGTGCGCCCGCGAGACGACGCTGGCGCTCGGCAAGCCGGTGCGCGTGGCCGACGGCGTGCTGCTCTACACGCTGACCGACCAGGAGCTGCTCGACCCGCCCGGACCCGTATCGGTCCGGATCCTCCGCCTCGATCCCGACAAGGTCCAACTGGCCAGCGCGCTCGCCCAGGACCACGTCATGGGGCTCGAGACGGTGGCCGGCATCGCGGCGCGCCACGGTGCGCTGGCGGCCGTCAACGCCGGCTACTTCGTCGTTCGCAACGGCGATCCCACCGGTGTGCTCAAGGTGCACGGGGAACTGGTGAGTGACGCGTCGACTGTCCGCGGGGCGGTGGGCATCCTGCGGCAGCCCGGCCGGCCCGTGCGTCTCCTGTTCGATCGCGTCGGCGCCGGCGTCACCCTCGGCTACCGGATCGGCGACGAGGAACTGAGCGCCCCGATCGACGGCGTGGACACGACGCGGGTGCGCAACCACCTGATGCTCTTCACCCCCCGTTTCGGGGCCGACAGCGACACGGCCGCGGCCGGCGTCGAGTGGCAGCTCGGCGGCAAGCCGCTCGCCGTGATCGATCGGCGTGAGGACGCGGGGAAGACCCCGATCCCGCCCGACGGCGCGGTGCTCTCGTACGGCGGCACGATTCTACCGCTGGCGCTGGAACGGCTCGGCCGCGGGCAGGAGGTCGCCCTCGAGGTGCGGTTCCAGACGGCGCTGGGCACGCTGCCCGAGCAGTGGGCCGATGCGCAGGACGTCATCGGCGGGGCGGGCCTGCTCGTGCACCGCGGCCGCTTGATGCAGGAGTGGGCGGAAGAGAAGCTGCGTCCAGGCTTCGACACCGAACGTCACCCGCGCACGCTCATCGGGACGAGCGCGAACGGCACGATCTGGCTCGTGGCGGTCGACGGCCGGAACCCGCAGGTCGGCCTCGGCATGACCTTCCTGGAGCTCCAGCGCCTCGCGGCCGGGCTCAACCTGGCGAACGCTCTCAACCTCGACGGCGGAGGGTCGACGACGATGGTGGTCCGGGGGAAGACCGTGAACCACCCGTCGGACCCGGCGGGACCGCGGAAGGTGAGCGACGCGCTGGTCGTGCTGGAACGCAAACCTTCCTGACGATCGCCTCCGCCTGCTGACGAGGATGGACCATGGCTTCCCTGCTCCGCTCAGAGATGGCCGAACAACCCGACGTCCTGCGCCGCCTGCTCGCCGAGGGCTTCCCCGCCGTGGACGAGGTGGCGCGCCGGGTGCGCGCTGAAGGCGTCAGCCACCTGATCATCGCGGCCCGGGGGTCGTCCGACAATGCCGCGCGCTACGCGCAGTACGTGTTCGGCGCGCACAACCGCTTCACCGTCACCCTGGCCACGCCGTCGCTGTTCACCCGTTACCTGGCGCCGCCCCGCATGGCCGGCGCCCTCGTGATGGGTATCTCGCAGTCCGGCCAGTCGCCCGACCTGGTGGCCGTGGTAGAGGAGGGACGCCGGCAGGGCTGCCTGACGCTGGCCGTCACCAACGTGGCCGGATCGCCGCTCACCGCGGTGGCGGACGACACGCTGCTGCTCCACGCAGGCGCCGAGCGGAGCATTGCGGCCACGAAGACCTACACCGCGCAGCTGATGCTCCTGGCGATGCTCTCGACCGCGATCGCCGGAGACGGCCGGCACCGCGAGGACCTGGCGCGGGTTCCGGGAATGGTGGCCGACGCGCTGGCCATCGCGCCGGACGCGGTGGCGGCCGGCGCGCGCGTGTTGAAAGACGCCGGCCACGCGGTGGTCATCGGGCGCGGGTTCAACTTCGCCACGGCGTTCGAGATCGCGCTCAAGGCGAAGGAGCTGGCTTACGTGGCGGCGGAACCGTACTCCGCCGCGGATTTCCAGCACGGGCCCATTGCCCTCGTCGAGACGGGCTTCGCGGCCATCGTCGTCAACGCGGACGGGGCCGTGAGTGACGAGGTCGAGGCGTTGCTGGCCGGGATGGCGGAGAGGGGAGCCCGGCCCGTGGTGATTTCGAACCTGGGCTCGTCGCTGGCGCACGCCGTGGCGCCGCTGCCCCTGCCCGCCTCCTTGCCCGAGTGGCTGTCGCCGATTGCCGCGATCGTGCCCGGGCAGTTGCTGGCTCTGGAGTTGAGCCTCATCCGCGGGTTCGATCCGGACAACCCGCGCGGGCTGCACAAGGTCACCAGGACGACGTGACGGGACGCAGCCCCGGCGCTGCAGCGCCGGGGGGCGACGAACCTGGCGTAGCCGCTGGCGCTTCAGCGCCAAGGAGTCACCCTGCGGCTGAAGCCGGGGCTTCGAATCTGACGTAGCCCCGGCGCTTCAGCGCCGGGGGCGCGGTTCACGTGGTCCTGGCAAGAATGAGCCTCCGGACCTCGTGCGACAGCCGTTCGCACGCCGTCCGGAGCACGAGGCGCGGGGCGCGGGACCGGATGTCCAACAGAAGCGGCATCACCTCCGACGGCCTCGCCTTGCCCCATTCGCGGAGCAGCCAGCCCAGGCCTTTCTGCACCATGTCGTCGTCGTCGGTCAGCAGGAGACGCGTGACGCGCGTGGCCTCGCGAACGAACCGGCCCTGCCGGATGCCGGGGATGAGGCTGACGGCCGCCGCGCGCCGGCGCCAGCGGTTTCGCGAGGCCGCCCACGACAGGACGCGCCGGACCTGTGCAGGGTGGGCCACGAGCAACGGCCCGATGATCACCATGGCCAGCGCGTCGTGGTCGGCCCACGACGCCACGCGGTCGAGCCACGCGTCGAAGCGGTCGAGTTCCGCGACGTCGATGACAAAGCGTTGCGGGAGGCCCCGCGGGGTCGTGCCGGGCCGGGTGCGCGCCGGTCGCACCGAGGGCTCGAGCATGACGACTGCGAGGGCCTTCTCTTCGAGCGTGCGGCCGCCGAAGAGGCGATCGGCCACGTCCAGCAGGACGGGCGGATCCCCCGACAGCGCACGGTGCAACGTGCGCCCGTAGGCGCGCAGGTCCGCCGTGTACCAGCCGTACGAGCGGACCTCTTCCTTGAAGAACCACTGCACCCCGGCGGCATGCTCGCGGGACCCGTGCGCCTCCAGGTGCGCGCGCACCTCGCGCACGAGTCCCGGCACGCGACGGGTCGCGGCGGATGATCGACCGGGATTCGGCGCGGCGTGACGCATCAGAAGGTCCTGCGGCTTGTCGATCCAGCCGCGAGCCGGATCGCCCGGCCGCGGAAAATGAACGCCGGCGTGGCAGTGAGCTGATTCTAATTCAAAGGTTGTCGTGTAGAATCACTTCACCTGAAACCAAGGTCTCCGACCCGCGCGGATCGCCCTCCTCGCAGGGCGGAACCGGATGCCTTTGCGCCCCACGCCATGAAGACCCGCTACGGCACGTCGTACTGGCTCGATCGGTTCCCGCGGGCGCGCCAACCGATCTACCCGCGGCATCGGGGCGACCTCGAGACGGACGTGGCCGTGGTCGGCGGTGGCCTCACCGGCTGCGCCACGGCCTACGTGTTCGCGGTCGCCGGCGTGCGCACGATCCTGCTCGAGGGCGGCCGCGTCGGCCAGGCCAGTACCGGGGCCAGCCCGGGCCTCCTGCGCCTCGAGCCGCTGGTGGAGTTCCGCGCGTTCCAGGAGCGCCACGGCCTCCGCGCGGCGCGCCACGCGTGGCAGGCATTCAGGCGCGCCGGGCTGGATTTCGCCGCGACGCTGCGCCGGCTTCACGTGCGGTGCGAACTGGCCCCGAACGACGCGCTGCGCACCGCGGCGAACAGCGTCGATGAGAAACGTCTCCGGCGGGACCTGGCGGCCAGGCGGGACGCCGGGCTCGAGGGCACCTGGCTCTCGGGCGCCCGGCTGCGGCACGATACCGGCATCGAGGGCGCCGGTGCGGCGCGATCGCCGGGCGACGGCCACGTTGATCCGTACCGGGCGGCCCTCGGCCTGGCGGCGGCCGCCGCGGCGCGGCGCGCGAAGGTCTTCGAACGGTCGCCGGCGCTGAAGGTCCGGACCGGGCGGCGGGGCGTCGAGATCGCGACCGACGGCGGCATCGTCCGCGCCGGGACGGTGGTCATCGCGAGCGGGTATCCCCCGGCCGCATTCAAGCCGCTGCAGCGCCATTTCCGGTTGTTCGACTCGTACTGCGTGCTGACGCCGCCGCTTCCCTCGTTCGTGCGGCGCGGGTTGGGGCGCAGCCGGGCGATCGTGACCGACATGCACGAGCCGGCGCACGTGCTCCGCCGCACGAGCGACGACCGGCTGCTGTTCATGGGTGCGGACCAGCCACACGTGGCCGCGCGCTCGCGCGACAAGGCGATCGTGCAGCGCACCGGCCAGCTCATGTACGAGCTGTCGAAGCTCTATCCCGCGATCTCGGGGATCCAGCCCGAGTATGGGTGGGACGTGGCCGTCGCGGAAGCGGTGGACGGGCTGGTCTGCGCCGGCCCGCACCGCAACTACCCGCGGCACCTGTTCGCGTTCGGATCGGGCCACGGCGGGCTGGGTGCCGCGTTCCTGTCCGCCCGCGTGCTGCTCCGGCATCACCAGGGCCGGCCGGAGAAGGGCGACGAGGTGTTCGGGTTCCCGCGGCTGCTGGGCTGAGGCAGCCGCCAGAGCAGGCTTGCCTGCCCGGCCGCGCAGGAACGCCGGCTGGCGGTTGTGCCACAATGCCGTCATGTAACCCGGCGGGCGCCGGGGTGCCGCGACGGTCCCGTCGCGGGCCGCGCAGGCCGGTATTCCCATCCTCGAGTGACATGTCGTCCGATCCGCCGACACCCGATTCGCGGCCCCCGCACTCAACGGGCAGCCGCCCCCCTGGAGCGTCGTCCTGCGACGTCATCGTCGTCGGCGCCGGACCGGCCGGGTCCGTGGCCGCGCGGACACTCGCGCTGGGCGGCGCGCGCGTCCTCGTGCTGGAGCGCGGGCGGTTTCCCCGCAACAAGCCCTGCGGCGGCGGCCTCACCTACCGGGCGTTGCGGCGGTTTCCCTGGCTGGAGCCGGCGCTGCCCCGCATCACCACCCACCGCATCGGGCGCCTGCACATGGAAGTCCCCGGCGGCGACCATGTCAGCATCGATGCCGGACGCCCGGTGGTGCTGATGATCCGCCGCGTCGAGTTCGATCACCTGCTCGTGGACCTGGCGCGCGAGGCGGGAGCCGAACTCGTCGAAGGCGCCGAGATCCTGCAGGCCGAGGCGCACGCCGGCGGCGTC
The DNA here is from genome assembly GCA_963813325.1 of uncultured Acidobacteriota bacterium. Taxonomy (GTDB): domain Bacteria; phylum Acidobacteriota; class Vicinamibacteria; order Vicinamibacterales; family JAKQTR01; genus CAWEYM01. Next base: position 205,091 of record CAWEYM010000006.1, on the reverse strand, counting down.
CGCCTCAAGGCGCGCGACGGCCGCACGTTCGAGGCGCCCCTCGTCATCGCGGCCGACGGCGTGCACTCCGTCGTGGCGAAGCGCCTGGGCTTCAACCGCGCGTGGCCCGCCGCATCCGTTGCCCTCGACATGATGGAGGAAACGCCGACCGGCCAGCTGCAGTGCCGCGACCCGGACGCGCTGTGGGTGTTCTACGGTTATGGCTCGGCGCACGGGTACGCCTACGTGTTCCCCAAGCGGGATCATGTCAACGTCGGTATCGGCTGCGTGCTCGAGGCGTACAAGGCGTCCGGGCGCGAGGCGCCCTACGACCTGCAGCAGAAGTTCGTCGGGTGGCTGCGCGAGCAGGGCGCGCTCGAGGGCCGATCGAGCCGCGAGACCTTCACGCCGTACCTGATCCCGGTGGGCGGACCTCTGCCGGCGACGGCGGGCGCGCGCGTCCTCCTCGCGGGCGATGCGGGCGGATTCGTCAACGGGTTCACGGCCGAAGGCATCTACTTCGCCATGGTCACCGGCGATCTCGCGGCGCAGGCGATCCTGGGCGGGTCGCCGCGTTCGTACGAGCGCCTCTGGCGGCGGGAAATCGGGGCGGAACTGCGAGAGTCGAACGCCATGCGCCGCTTCGTGTTCGCCCGGCAGGACAGGGTCGGCGCGCTGGTGCAGGGGCTGCGCGCGTTCCCGGCCGTCGCGCGTCTCCTCGTGGACTACGCGACGGGCGACCTGGGCTACGCCGCGGCCCGGCGGCGGTTCGTCGCCCGGTTCCCCGGCGTGGCGCTGCGGCTGGCGGCGGACCAGCTCGATCGCGCGTGGCGCGGCAGGCTGTGCGGGTGACGCGGGCCTGCAGGTTGGCTTCGCGGCCGGGACGTTGGTAGACTGAACCGGTTCGGCCGGCGCCCCGAACACCCGTAACCGAGTCCGGAGTTCATGCCGTCACTGAAGCGCACCAAGTTCACGCTCGCCAACGAGCAACTGCTCGAGATTCTCTACTGGCTGAGGCTCATCCGGTCGTTCGACGAGCGGCTGAGCGTGCTGGTGCGCCAGGGCCGCGTCCGCAGCGGCGTTTACACCGGCATCGGCCAGGAGGCCATCGTCGTGGGGACCTGCTACGGTCTGCGGCGCGAGGACTATATCTGCCCGCTGCACCGGGACATGGGCACGTTCCTGATGAAGGGCGTGGAGCCGGGCGTGATGATGGCCCAGATGTACGCGAAAGCCACAGGGTTGTCGAAAGGACGGGACTCGGCCCTGCACAGCGGCGTGCCCGAGCTTGGGATCTTCGGCAATACCAGCATGCTCGGGTCGAACCTGCCGGTGGCGACCGGCCTCGCGCTGACGTTCCGCATGGAGCAGGTGGACAACGTCGTGATCGCCTACTTCGGCGAGGGCGCGAGCAACGTCGGAGACTTCCACGAGGCGTTGAACTTCGCGGGCGTCCACAAGCTGCCCGTCGTCTTCATCTGCGAGAACAACATCTACGCCTACTCGGTGCCCATCGAGAAGTCGATGGCCATCGAGGACGTGGCCGTGCGCGCGGAAAGCTACGGGTTCGAGGGCATCGCGATCAACGGGAACGACGTGCTGGCCGTGTACCAGTCCACGCAGGGCGCCATCAACCGGGCGCGGGCCGGCCAGGGTCCGACGCTGATCGAGTGCAAGACCTACCGGTGGCACGGTCACTCGGAACACGACAAGGCCTTCTATCGCAGCGACGAAGAGCTGGCGATGTGGAAGAGCCGCGACCCCATCACCACGTTCACGACCTACCTGCGCCAGCGGAACCTGCTGAGCGACGAGGGGCTGCAGGAAATCGAGGCCCGGGTGAAGACGGTCATCGACGAGGCGGTGAAGTTCGCCGACAGCAGCCCCGATCCGGATCCGGGCGAGGCGGTCACGGACATGTATGCGTAGACGAGAACTGCACGCCCATGCCACGTGACGTCACGTACATCGAAGCCATCCGCGAGGCACTCGCGGAAGAGATGCGCCGCGACCCGAAGGTCTTCGTGCTCGGCGAGGACGTCGGCGTGTACGGCGGCGCCTTCGGCGCGACGCAGGGCCTCTATGAAGAGTTCGGCGAGTACCGGTGCCTCGACACGCCGATCTCCGAGTCGTGCATCATCGGCGCGAGCATCGGCGCCTCGCTGCGCGGGTACCGGCCGGTGGCCGAGATGCAGTTCGGCGATTTCATCACCTGCGGGTTCGACCAGATCGTGAACCAGGCGGCGACCCTGCGGTACCGGAACGGCGGGCGCGTGTCGTGCCCGATCGTGGTGCGGGCGCCCGTCGGCGGCAACGTGGGCGGGGGCCTGTACCATTCGCAGAACCCCGAGTCGTGGTTCGTCCATCGGCCCGGGCTGAAGGTGGTGGCGCCGTCGACCGCGTGGGATGCGAAGGGGTTGCTGAAGGCGGCCATCCGGGACGACAACCCGGTCATCTACCTGGAGCACAAGTACCTGTACCGTCGCGGCAAGGGGCCGGTCCCCGAGGGCGACGAGATCGTGCCGATCGGCAAGGCGGCCGTGCGGCGCCCGGGCAGCGACGTGACGCTGCTGACGTACGCGGCGATGGTGGCGCCCTCGCTCGATGCCGCGGATCGCCTGGCCAGGGAAGGGGTCGAGGTCGAGGTCATCGACCTGCGCTCGCTGATGCCGTACGACAAGGACGCGATCTTCGCGTCGCTCGACAAGACCAGCCGCGTCCTGATCGTGCACGAGGACGTCAAGACGCTGGGGATCGGCGCCGAACTCTCGGCCGTCATCATGGAAGAGCGGTTCGACGCCCTGGACGCGCCGGTCCTGCGCGTCACCTACCCGGACTCGCACTGCCCGTTCGCAACCGTCCTGGAACAGCACAACCTGCCGAACGCAGACCGGATCGCCGAGGGCCTGCGGAAACTCGCCGCCTACTGATCAGGGCTCCCGGCCCGTGTCCTGCGGGGTGGAGGCGCTGTTCCGCCCGGCCACCTGGCGCCAGGTCGCGCGTGTGACCTGGCCAGCCGCCCGGCGACCAGCACTCAATGGATGCCGTACTGGGCGAGCAGGGACTTGACCTCTGCGGTATCCCGAACGGGCTTGAAGGTGACCGCGGTGGCCACCATCGCCGCGCACGAGCGATCGAGATCGAACGCGCGTTTGAGGTGGGCCGTCGCCCGCGTGACGTCTCCGGCCACCCCGTACGTCTCGGCGACGATCAGTTCCGCCCGCGGACTCTGGTCGAGCTGCATGACGGCTTCGAGATCGCTGATCCCGCTCTCGGTGCGCCCGCTCTTCAGCTCGAGCAACCCCAGATAGACGAGTGCGCCCGCAGGCGCGATCTTGGGATTGCTGCGGAGGGGCGAGATATCCGCCGTCGCACCGGCGATGTCGCCCAGCAGCAGGCGACACGTACCGCGTTCGGCCAGAAGCGGTGTCTGGTCCGGGAACGCCCGGATCGTCCTGTTCATCAGATCGACACACTCTGCGTACCGTCCCATCCGTCTCAGATTGTGGGCGCGGTTGCTGGCCGTCGTTGTCAGGTTCGGCTTGAGCTCCATGGCCCGGCGGTAATAGGACTCCGCCAGCGCGGGATCCTGGTCTCGCTTGCAGGCATACACGTAGGCGCTGTAGGAGTCTCCCAGGAGCCCGAGCGCCTCGGCCGCGCGGGGATCCAGCTCGAGAGCCCGATTGGCTTCCGCGCGCCAGCGATCCACGTCACTCCGGGAACGGGCCGCCAGCGAGAGCGCGACGTGGGTGTCTGCCGAGTCCGGGGCCAGGCTTGCAGCGCGCATGGCTGCTTCGGTGGCGCGGTCGCTCGCGGCTTTTCCCCCCGCCCACATGGGTTGGGACAGCCGACCGTAGGTCTTGCCCAGCAAAGCCCATGCCGACCCGTACGACGGATCGCGAGAGACGGCGCGCTCGAGGGCAATGGCCGCGTCCCGGTACTGCCGTGACGCGTACAGGGCATTCCCCTCCGCGAATGCCGTGTAAGCCTGGGGATCCTGCGTATCGCCGCTGGGGCTCGCCGGTCTGGGGCCGAGCGCACGAGCAACCAGCACCCCGACGACGACCGCTCCCACCACCGTCGCAGCCACGGCGACGGTGCGCCAGCGGCTGGACCGTGCCTGGGGAGCCGCAACAGCGACCTCCGCGTTCCCGTCGTGGGGGGCTCGTTTCGCCAACCACTCATCGAGTTCGGCCGAAAAGGCGTAGGCTGAGGCGCGCTGCTTGTGTTCCAGCCTGTGAATGGGAAGCCGTTCGCTCAGCTCCCAGCGCTGAACGGTCCTGATGTCGCGGCCCAGATAGCCGGCGATCGCCTTCCAGCCATCGAGCCGGTCGCCGGCGTGGCCATCCGCCTGGCTGTGGTTCGCCGTGCCATCGGTCGGGTTGACGTGCTCGGAGGCCATTGTCGTGTTCACATTCTACCCCCGACGCTCCCGGTCCCGGAGTTCGCCGCCGGGACCCCGACATCGAGCGGCATAGGTGGGGTGCCGCATAATGTCGCTTGTGCCCGGCCACCCCGGGGCGCACGCTTCCGCTGGGGAGGACTCCGGCCCCGTCACGTAGGTTTCCCATGCCGCGCCAGGCCCCGCGTCGCGGGCAAAGGCCCCGGCGCCAGTGGCCGGCACGCGGAAGCGGCGAAGGCGGAAGGGCGGCACGTCCAGGTCTCGGCCTGTCGGTCTCGACTGAGGGAGGAACGGACATGCGAATGCGCGCTTGGGTTGTCTGGACCGCCGTGCTGGCGGTGGTGTTCATGGGCCCGGGGGCCCTGCAGGCGCAGACCACGGACCGGGCGGGGATCGAAGGCAAGGTGGTCGATCAGGGCGGCGGGGTGATGCCCGGGGTCACCGTCAGCATCGGGAGCACGGCGCTGCAGAGCGGCACCCGGACGACCGTCACCGACGGTGAGGGACTGTACCGGTTCGCATCCCTGCCGGCCGGCACGTACCAGGTCACATTCGAGCTGGCGGGGTTCGCGACCATCAAGCGGGACGTGCGGCTCGACACGGGGTTTGTCGCCACGCTGAACGAGACGATGGGCGTCGGCGGCGTCGCGGAGTCCGTGACCGTGACGGCGGTGTCGGCCGTCGTCGACATCCGGACCACGGCTGTCAGCACGAACCTCGGCAAGGAGGCCCTCGAGAACCTCCCGACGTCCCGGAGCATGTGGCAGGTGATGAACCTCGCCCCGGGGCTTCGCGTCTCGGGCGCTGACGTGGGCGGCACGGGCGTCGGGACCCAGCAGAACTACGCAAACTACGGCACGTCGACCGGGGGCAACAAGCCCTCGATCGACGGCGTCGACACCCGAGAGGACGCCGGCGGAGCCGGATTCTACTATGACTACGGCGCGTTCCAGGAAGTGCAGATCAAGGCGATGGGGAACGACGCCGAGATGGCCACCCCGGGAACCATGTTCCTGGGCATCCTGAAGTCGGGCGGCGACCAGTTCCACGGGTCGGGGTTGTTCTCGTGGGAAACCCCCAGCCTCCAGGCCAACAACGTCACCGACGCACTCCGCGCCAGGGGCGTCAAGGATGGGAATCCCCTGAAGTCGTACCGGGACGGCAACGTGGACCTGGGAGGGCCTGTCTTCAAGCGTCGCCTGTGGTTCTACGGTTCGTATCGCAACCAGGACATCCGCCAGGGTGTGGTGGGGTACCTCGCTTCGCCCGGCCCGGACAACGTCATCGGCACGTCGGACGACGTCCCCGGCGAGTACAAGGTGAACCTGACAAACCTGACGGGCAAACTGACCGGGCAGCTGAGCCCGAAACACCGGTTCACCGGGTTCGTGCAGGCGCAGACGAAGGACATGCCCGAACGGAACGGCGACGCCTTCCGGTTCAAGGAATCGACGTGGCATCAGGTCTTCAAGCCCCTGGCTGGCAAAGCGGAGTGGTCGTGGATGATCTCCGACCGCACGTTCGCGAACGCGTTCGTCGGCCACTGGAAGTACAAGACCACCACGGGGGCCTACACGGACGCGGCACCGACCTACGACACGGTGACCCTGCGATACGGCGGGATGTTCAATACTGCCCCGGTGGTGGGCGGGAAGGGACGCTGGCAGTACAACGCGAGCGTCTCGCAGTACCTGCCCAACGTGTGGGCCGGCACCCATGATCTCAAGGCCGGTGTGGAAGTGACCGTCGAGGACCGGTGGTCCAACATGCCGGCCCGCCCGCTGGGCCATGACTACCAGCTGCGCTTCTCGAATGGCGTCCCGTTCCAGGTCGTCCTCAGCAGCAACCCCTACAACCTGAAGAGCAAGATGGGCACGCAGTCCGCATTCCTGCGCGATGCATGGCGGCTGGGCGATCGCATGACGATCAACGCGGGTGTACGCTACGAACGGTACCATCTGTACCTGCCTGCGCAGTCCAAACCCGCCGGGCAGTTCTCCTCGGCCGGAGACTTCCCGTACCAGGACATCCTGACCTGGCAGAATTGGGCGCCTCGCATCGGGGTGTCCCTGCCGCTGGACAACAGCAATCGAACCGTGCTCAAGGCGACGTACGGCTGGTTCAACTTCGCCACGCAGACCCTGTACGCCGACACCTACAACCGCAACGGGCTGACCACGACGACCTATCGCTGGAACGACCTGAACGGCAACCGGGACTACGACGCCGGCGAACTTGGCAGCTACGTCAGCGCCACTGGTTCGTCGGCGGCCGTGACGAACCCGGACCTGAAGCAGCCGAAGACCCACGAAGTGACGGCATCGCTGGAGCGGCAGATCGCCTCGGACTTCTCGACTCGCCTCAGCTACATCTACCGGCGGGAAGTCGATCGCTTCCAGAACGTCAACGTGCTCCGTCCCTACGGGGCGTACAACATTCCGCTCACGGCCACCGACCCGGGGCCCGACGGCGTCGCGGGCACCGCCGACGACGGACAAGCGGTGACGTACTACGACTACGCGGCAGCCTACGCGGGATCCGCGTTCGTGCAGCTGAAGGATGTCAACACGTCTGGCTACAGGAACAGCTACAACAACATCGAGGCGGCCGCCCAGAAACGGATGTCGAATCACTGGCAGCTCGTGACGTCAATCCTGGCCACGCACGTCGACACCTGGCGCAACGGCATCCCGCAGGATCCGAACGCCGCGGGCTTCTTCCCCAAGTCCAGGTACTGGGAGTGGGGCTTCAAGCTGTCCGGGAGCTACGAGCTGCCGTACCAGATCCAGGCAGCCGCGATGTTCACGAGCCAGAGCGGGTCCGTCTGGGCCCGCGAGGCGAGGTTCGCGGCTGGTCTCACCCGGCTGACGGAGGTCATCCTCCTCATGGAAGACCCGGCCGCTCGGCGCCTGCCCACGCAGAACATCCTGAATATCAGATTCGAGAAGCGACAGAAGGTCGGCCCCGGCACGGCCTCATTCCAGCTCGACGTGTTCAACGTGACCAACACGAATGTCGAGTTGGGCGTCACGGCACGCTCCGGTGCGAGCTTCGGCAGGATCACGAGCATCGTGCCGCCGCTCGTGGCGAAGCTGGGCGTCAGCTACACGTTCTAGCCAGACCCGCTCGCAGAACTCCGGGCACTCACCGTACGTGGAGCGGTGAGTGCCCTCCTGCCCCAGATCCGGCTCGTCCCGATGCCAGGCTGTCGCGAGATGCGAGGGAGAACATCCATGAAACGCCAACGTTCGTGGCTGGTGACCGTGACGTTCGTGTCGTGTGCGTGCCTGGGGGGGTTCGCGCTGCAGGCCGCACCCGCTGACGACGGGCTGCTCACGGACTTCGTGTGGCGCAGCATCGGACCCGGCAGCGCCGCCGGGCGCATCGTCGACGTGGAGAGCCTCGACGCGGATCCCCGGTTCGTCCTCGTGGCCTCCGCGTCGGGCGGTGTGTGGAAGAGCGTGAACGCCGGCACGACGTTCACGCCCATCTTCGACCGATACGCCACCGGTTCGATTGGCGACGTGGCGGTCAACCAGAAGAACCCCGACATCATCTGGGTCGGCACGGGCGAGGCCAACAACCGGAACGACGTCGGGTGGGGCGACGGCGTCTACAAGTCGACCGACGGCGGCGCCACGTTCGCGAACGTCGGCCTGACGGACACTTTTCAGATCGCGCGAATCGTGCTGCACCCGGCGGACGCCCGGACGGCGTACGTCGCGGCGGTGGGCGATCTCTGGGGCGACAAGGGTGACCGGGGCCTCTTCAAGACCGTGGACGGGGGCGCGACGTGGCAGAAGCTGACGCAGGGACTGCCGACGGGCGGCCTGGCCGGTGCCACCGACATCGCGATGGATCCGTCCGATCCCGACACGCTCTACGTCGCCTTCTACCAGCGTCTGCGCCGGGCGTACCGGTTCGACTCTGGCGGCCCCGACAGCGGACTCTTCAAGTCGAAGGACGGCGGCAGGACGTGGCGCCGGCTGTCCCGCGGGCTCCCGTCGGGAGATCTCGGGAGAATCGGGCTCGCCGTCTATCGGAGGAACCCGCGGATCCTGATGGCCATCGTGGAACACGGGTTCAACCCCGCCGAGAAGGACCCGGCGTACGCGGACATGAGCCGGCTCGGCAGCGGCACGTACCGGTCCACCGACGGCGGAGAGACCTGGACGTACCTCAACCGTCACAGCGTCCGGCCGTTCTTCTTCAGCCAGATCCGGATCAATCCGTCGAACGACCAGCACGTCTATGTGCTCGACGTGAATTTCTGGGAGTCGGCCGACGGCGGCAGGACGTTCGAGATGGGCGCGAGGAAGTTCGGCTACGACTTCCACGCGATGTGGATCGATCCGAACCAGCACGACCGCTACTACCTGGGCCAGGACAAGGGGTTCTTCGTCACGCACGACCACGGCCGGACGTTTCACTTCTTCGACAACATCCCCGTGACGCAGTACTACGCCATCGGCGTGGACATGCGTGATCCCTACGTGATCTACGGGGGGACCCAGGACAACGGTTCGTGGGGCGTGCCCAGCTTCACACGGGACGCCTTCGGCATCAGGAACGACGACACGTGGAAGACGCACTGGGGTGACGGCATGCATGCCGCCGCCAACCCCGACAACTGGCGGCAGGTCTACACGGAGGCGGAAAACGGCAGCTACCGCCGCTACGACGCGCTGACCTACGCCGAGGCCTTCGGGCGTCCCGGAGCCGTCAACATCACGAACTACGAGGAGGCCACGGGCAGGGCGCGGCCCGCCAACGAGGCCTCCGCCACGGACCTGGCGGCGTTCTACGCGCAGATGCGCGCCGACACGAGTTTCCGTTTCAACTGGCAGACGCCGTTCATCGTGTCGCCCCACAACGGCCGCACGATCTATCTTGGCGCCAACCACGTGTTCAAGTCCGTTGACGGCGGGGCCACCTGGCGGAGCATCAGTCCCGATCTGTCGAACAACGACCCTGCGACCACCAGCAAGGACACGGGCGGCCTGACGCCGGACTCGACCGGCGCGGAGACGTACGCCACGGTTGTCTCGTTGTCCGAGTCCCCGGCCGTTCCGGGCTTGATCTGGGCGGGGACCGACGACGGCAACGTCTGGGTGACAAGAGACGACGGGGCGGCGTGGAAGAAGGTCAATACGGCGATTCCCGGCGTCCCGGCAAAGCTGTGGGTGAGCGACGTCGAATCATCTGCTCACGCGCCCGGAACCGCGTACGTGTGTTTCGACGGCCACCGCAGCGACGACTTCGGGACGTGGGTCGTCAAGACGATCGACTACGGAGCCACCTGGACCAACATCGGCAAGGCACTGCCCGCGAACCAGCCCGTTCACGTCCTGACCGAGGACCGCAGGAACCCCCGGTTGATCTTCGTGGGCACCGAGTTCGGGGTGTTCGTCACGATTGACGGCGGCGAGTCGTGGCGGCCGCTGATGAACGGGATGCCCACCGTGGCCGTGCACGATCTGGTCATTCATCCGCGCGACAACGATCTCATTGCCGGGACACACGGACGCGGTCTGTATGTGCTCGACGACATCACCGCCCTGCAGCAACTGAAGCCCGGGATGATGTCGGCCGACGTGCACCTCTTCGCACAGCGCACGGCGACGCTGTGGGCGGATCAAAGCCGCGGCGGGCAGTTTGGCGACGACACCTATGCCGGAAGCAACCCGCCCTCGGTGCGGCCGCCCGGAGCGGCGATGGACCGCGCGAAGGTCGTCAACACGCCGCTGGTGACGTGGTATCTCGGCCGGTCCTCCGGTTCGCCGGTCTCGCTGACGATCCAGAGCGTGGACGGAACGCTGACTCGAACCGTGACGGTGCCCGCGCGGGCCGGCATCACGCGATTCGTATGGGACGGGCGGTTCGACCCGCCCGCAGGGCAGGCCGCACCCGCCAGACCCGCGGGCGAGTCCGCGTTCCTGGCGGCGTTCAGGCCGCCCCCCGGCGTCGCGGCAGGGCCGGGCGCCTACCGGCTGTTGATCTCCGCAGGAGGAAGACGCGTCGAGGGAGTCCTTCAGATTCGCGGGGATCCGCTCGTGACCGACGCGTCCCGCTGACGGCGCACGGCCGTTGGCACCGCGATCCGTGTCGTGTTGAGCCCGGCGCTCAGCTGAGTCGATGAGACACGCCGGGAATGCAGCGCGCGGGCTTCAGCTCGCGTGCCCGGGGCGAACATACCCGTCACCAGTGAGCCACGGGGGAGGCCGTCGTGAAGAACAGACTGAGCACTCGAATCGTCTTGATGGTCCTGCTCGCGGCAGGCGTGGCATTGCACCTCTCGGCCGGCTCGGACTCGGAGGAGTGCACGACGCTCATCGCGACCGGGGCCGCGACCCCCAGCGGTGGACCCCTGCTGTGGAAGAACCGCGATACCGGCACGCTCTCGAACAAGGTCATTCTCGTGTCCGAGCATCCGTACACCTTCCTGGCGCTGGTCGATGCCGACGACGCCGTGGGCCGCGCGGCGTGGGCCGGGATCAACACCGAGGGCTTCGCCATCGCCAACTCCGCGTCGTACAACCTGCCCGAACCGGCCGGCGAGGCGACGGGCCAGGAGGGCGTGGTGATGGCCGAGGCGCTGCGAACGTGTCGTACCGTCGGTGACCTCGAGAAGCTCATCGCGCGTCGCCAGGGGCGGCGCCTCGGGGTTCGAACCAACCTCTTCGCCATTGACGCGGAGGGCGGCGCCGTCATCATCGAGACCCACAACCACGGATACACGCGCTACGACGCGTCCGCGTTTCCGGGACAGCGAATCGCCAACACCAACTTCTCGCGCAGCGGCGGCGAGAACGACGGGGCCGGCTATCTCAGATTCGACCGGGAAAGCCAGTTGCTGCAGACCGTGGCCGCCGAAAGCCTCGACGCCGGGACCGTGTTCCGGGTGCTGGCGCGTGACCTGAGCCACCCGCTGGTTCGGCACCCCTCCCGCGACGAGTGGAAGGCGTTGCCCGCCGATGCGCCTTACTGGATCCACTCCAACTACACGATTAACCGGCCCAGCACCGCCGCCGCGGTGGTCATGCAGGGCGTGCGACCGGGGCAGGATCCCATGCGATCCACCATGTGGGTGGCGCTGGGCGAGCCTGTGACGACCATTGCCGTGCCCTTGTGGGTTGCGGCCGGCGTCCCACCCGACGAGATGTGGCAAGGCAAGGACGCGCCCATCACGGCCGAGGCATTTCGGCTGAAGGGCCTGCTCCGGCCGCTCAAGTCCAAGGAGCGGGCGGAGTATCTCGACCTGACGCGCCTCGACAATGCCGCCGGCACGGGTTGGCTGCCGGGCCTGCTCGCGGTCGAACACGACATCGCGTCGGAGACTGAGGCGTTCCTCCGCAAGGGGCCGTCACCCGCGGAACTCGCGACCTTCCAGAAGGCGATGGCGATGCGGGCGCATCAGGGGCTCAAAGCCGTCAACCCTCGGCCGCGCACCGGCCCGGCACCAGATCCGTGGCTGGTGTCGCTGGCCGCGCCTGCGCTCGCGGAGGGCGTGGCGTTCCAGCAGGGCAAGGATCACGAGAAGGCCCTCGCGGCCTTCGCGCGGGCTATCTCACTGGATCCCGGGAATCCTGACGCCTACTTGCTGAAGTGCCGATCGCTGGCCGGCCTGCGCCGCCATGAGGAAGCGGTCGCCGCGTGCACAGAATCTCTCCGGCTGCGCCCGGATCAGTCGGAAACACTCCGCGACCGGGGCCACTACTACCTGAACCTGGGTCGCACCGACGCCGGGCTGGCCGACTTGCAGCGGGCCGAGTCCCTGACGCGTCGAGACCACGGGGTGTACTACCACCTGGGACTGGCCTGCTACCTCAACGGCGATTTCGCCAATGCCGCCAGGGCTTACGAATCCTGTGTCGCCAATTCCGGCGATGATGCCTCCAGGCTCGAATGCCAGGCCTGGCTCCTTCCAAGCCTCCTCCGCTCGGGGCGTCGGGATGATGCCCGAAAGCTTCTCGACAGTGTCGCGTCAACCTCGACGGAAGGGCACCCGGGCAACTACCTGGACCGCATCCTCCTCTTCAAGGGGGCGAGGACCGAGGCGCAGGTGGCCCCGACGATGGCAGCCGAGGGACCGCTCTCGGAGGCGACCGTTGGCTACAGCATCGGGATCTGGCACTTGCTCAACGGTCGCGAGAGCAAGGCCCGGGAGTACTTCGAGCGGGCCACGGCCTCGAACTACACGACGGCGTGGGGGTATCGCGCGTCAGAGGCAGAACTGAGACGCCTGGGCCGGCGTCCGGCGGCGAAGCAGGAGCGCTGAAGGGGACGGCCCCGTTTTCGGCAGGCGGGACCGGGGTCGAGACCAGGTCCGACCCCGGTCGTGTGGCCTGCGCGCCGCGCACCGGCGGCGTTCACGGCGGCGAAGATCAAGAGAAACCCGGCCCTGCCCAGGGTCGAGAGTGAGCGTGCCCGGCCTGCTGACGGGGGGAGGGCGGCGACGGCTGGCGCCGGGAGGTGCGGGGCGCTAGAATGGCCCGGCGGCGGCAGCGTTCCCACAGGTCCACGCGCCCCCGCCGGAGTGCAGCCCTGATGAAACAAGTCTCCTTCGTGCTCAACGGATCTCCGCGCCGCGTGACGGTGGACGAGACTCGCATGCTGCTCTGGGTGCTGCGCGACGACCTTGGCCTGACGGGCACCAAGTTCGGCTGCGGCGAGTCGGTCTGCGGCGCCTGCACGGTCCTCATCAACGACGAGGCCGTGCGTTCGTGCGTGACCCCGGTCAGCGAGGTGGACGGCAAGACCGTCGTCACGATCGAGGGCCTCGCCAGGGATGATCGCCTGCACCCGCTGCAGGAGGCCTTCGTCAAGCACCTCGGCTACCAGTGCGGCTACTGCACGCCCGGCATGATCATGGGCGCGCACGCGTTGCTGCTCAAGAACCCCAGGCCGACGCGCGCGCAGATCATCGAACACATGGACACGCACCTGTGCCGGTGCGGCGCGCACGTCCGGATCTTCGACGCCATCGAGTCGGCGTCGGCCGCCATGGCGGGAGGTGTCCGATGATCCGCCGTGATCACGACCCCGGGATCGAGGTGCCGGCCGGCTGGGGCTTCGTCGAGACGTTCGACCGGCGCGATTTCCTGAAGCTGACGGGCACGGGCCTGCTCGTGATGCTCACGATCGAGCCGGTGGTCGGGCGCCAGGCAGGCGCCCCGCAGCCCGGCGGCCGCCGGGGCGGGTACCCGTCCGACCCCAACGCCTACGTGCACATCGGCGCGGACGGCCGCGTCACCTGCCTGGTCGGCAAGATCGAAATGGGCCAGGGCGTGATGACGTCGCTGCCGCAGCTCGTCGCCGAGGAGCTGAACGTTCCGATCACGAGCGTCGATATCGTCATGGGCGACACCGACATCTGCCCGTGGGACATGGGCACGTTCGGCTCGCTCAGCATCCGCCAGTTCGGGCCCGTCCTGCGTGCCGCGGCGGCCGAGGCGCGCGCCGTGCTCGTCGAGATGGCGGCCGGGCGGCTGCAGGTGCCCGCCGCCGACCTCGAGGTGGCCGACGGCGTGGTGCGGTCGAAGGCCGACCGGACGAGGCACGTGGGCTACGGCGAGCTGACCGCGGGCAAGCGCATCGAGCGGCGTCTCGAGGGCAAGGCCGCGCTCGAGAAGGTGTCCGATTTCACCATCGTGGGGCAGTCGGCGCCGCGCCGCGACGCCCTCGACAAGGTGACCGGCAAGGCGAAGTACGCGGGCGACGTCGCGCCGAAGGACGCGCTGCACGCGCGCATCCTGCGTCCGCCGGCTCACGGCGCGACGCTCGCGCAGGCCGACGTCGCGGCCGCCAGCGCCGTGCGGGGCGCGCGCGTGATCCGCGACGGCGACCTCGTGGCCGTGCTGCACCCGCACCGCGATGAGGCCGACCGGGCGCTGGATCTCGTCAAGGCGACCTTCACCAAATCGCCCTCCACGGTGAGCAACGAGACGATCTTCGATCATCTGCGGACGGCCGCGCCCGCGGGGAGCGTCGACGCCGAGGGCGGGAGCCTCGCCGAGGGCGAGAAGCTGGCGGCGCAGATCGTCGAGGAGACGTACCTGAAGGGCTACGTCGCGCACGCGCCCATGGAGACGCATTCGGCCGTGGCCGCCGTCGAGGACGGGAAGGTGACCGTCTGGGCCGGGACGCAGACGCCCTTCCCCCTCAAGTCGCAGGTCGCCCGCGCGCTGAACCTGGCCGAGGACAAGGTGCGCATCATCACGCCGTACGTCGGCGGCGGCTTCGGCGGCAAGAGCGCGTCGCAGCAGGCGATCGAGGCGGCCCGCCTGGCCATGGCGTCCGGCAAGCCCGTGCGCGTGGTCTGGAGCCGCGAGGAGGAGCTCTTCTTCGACACGTTCGATCCGGCGGCTGTCATCACGATCCGCTCGGGGCTCGACGCGCAGAAGAAGATCGTGTTCTGGGACTACACCGTGGTGGGCGCGGGTTCGCGGGGCGCCGCGCATTTCTACGACATCCCGAACCACCGCACGCTCGTGCGCGGCGGGTGGGGCGGCGGCAACCCGCCCGGCATGCACCCGTTCGCCGTGGGGCCGTGGCGCGCGCCGGGCGCCAACGCGAATGCCTTCGCGCGCGAGGCGCACATCGACGTGATGGCGGCCAGGGCCGGCATGGACCCGGTTGAGTTCCGCCTGCGGAACCTGGCCGACGCGCGCATGAAGCGGGTGATCGAGGCGGCCGTGAAGGCGTTCGGCTGGACCCCGAAACCGGCGCCGAGCGGCCGTGGCTTCGGGGTCGCGTGCGGCACCGACGCGGGCACCTACGTCGCGAACATGGCCGAGGTGAAGGTGGACAAGGGCACCGGCAGGATCCAGGTCGTCCGGCTGGTCTCCGTGCAGGACATGGGCGTGCTGGTGAATCCCGAGGGCGCCACGCAGCAGATGGAAGGCTGCCTGACGATGGGCCTTGGCTACGCGCTGTCGGAGGAAGTGCGGTTCAGGAACGGGGAGGTGCTCGACAGGAACTTCGACACCTACGAGCTGCCGCGCTTCTCCTGGGTACCGAAGATCGAGACCGTGATCCTCCACTCGCCGGATCTCCCGGCCCAGGGCGGCGGCGAGCCGGCCATCGTCCCGATGGGCGGCGTACTGGCCAACGCCGTGTTCGACGCGGTCGGCGCGCGCGTGCGGCAGCTGCCGCTCACGCCGGCGCGCGTCAAGGCGGCGCTCGCGTAGGGGCGAGCGCCCCGCGCGTCATCTGCGCGGTGACGCTGACCGTACGCGTGCCCCTCTGCCGGCGCCCGCGACGTCGACCCCGGTGGCTGGCCTGGCCGCCGGGACGCGCGATCACCGGATCGCCCGCTCCAGCGCCACCCGCGCAGCCGCAAACTCGCGGTCGAGGCTCTCGGCCTGTGCCCCCGCCTGCCCGAGCGATCCGGAGAGGGCCGCCTGCTCGATCGCGGCGCACAGCGGCGCCATTCTAAGCGCTCCTATCGCGAGCGAGCTGCCTCTCAAGCGGTGCGCGAGCTGCCCCGCCGGCTCGGCACGACCCGCCGCGATGGCCGCGCGCAGCGCCGACAGGTCGGTCGGGACATCCGCGAGAAACTGGAGGGTGACCTCCGTGAACACGCCCGGCTCGCCCGGAGCATCGAGCGATCGGAGGTCCGCCATCACGGACACATCGAGGACCGGCAACTCCGGTGCGGGAACAGCAAGCACAATGATGGTCTGAGCAACAATCCGGCCACATGTCAGCCGCGCGGTTGCCGGCTGTTTGTCAGAGAGAACTGTGCGGGTGCGCGGTCGGCCGTGCGGATCCGCACACCGCCGCACGAATGACGTGGCCGCCGCTCAGCCGGTCACGCCTGCGTCGGCGGGCGGAGACCCACGGTCCGCATCCCAGCGTGAGAGGACGGTGTCGAGATCGGCCACTTTCACCGGTTTGCTGATGTAGTCATCCATTCCGGCCTGGACGCACTTGTCTCGATCGCCGGCGAGGGCATGCGCGGTCATCGCGATAATCGCGACGTGCCCCGCCCCGGACGCCTCCTCCTGCTGCCGAATCAGCCGCGTCGCCTCGTACCCGTCGACTTCCGGCATCTGACAGTCCATCAGCACGAGGCCGTACGGAATGCGCGTCAGTGCCTCGAGCGCTTCCGCCCCGTTCGCGACGCCGTCGGCCGCGTACCCGAGCTGGCGCAACTGCAGCAGGAGGACTTTCTGATTCACCATGTTGTCTTCGGCGACCAGGACCCGCGCGAGACGCCTGGGAGCGCCCGCCCGCGCAGCGGCGGCGCGAGGCACGGGCTGGATCGGCGCCCCGAGCACGCGCGCGAGGAGCGTGCGCAGGTGCGCCTGTTTGACCGGCTTGGTCAGCCGCATCACGAGGCCGGCCGCTCGAAGCTCTGCCTCGTCGTCGCGCCCGAGCGACGTCATCATGATGAGCGGGACACCGGCAATCGCGTCGTCGGCCTTGATCGCCCGCGCGAGCATGATGCCGTCCATGCCGGGCATCTGACAGTCGAGGATCGCGAGATGAAACGGAGATCCGTGCGCGGCGGCCGCGCGCAGCGCCACCAGGGCGTCCGCCCCGCTGCTGGCGGCGACGTCGTCGATGCCCCAGGACCCGAGCTGGCAATGCAGGATGTAGCGGTTCGTCTCGTTGTCGTCCACCACCAGCACGCGATGCCCCGCCAGCCCTCCCGCGGGAGCCGGACGGGTCTGCGCCGCGCCGGTCGGCTTCTCGAACCGCGCGGTGAACCAGAACGTCGATCCCTGTCCGTCCAGGCTGCGCACGCCGATTTCGCCGCCCATCAGCTCGACGAGCCGTCTCGAAATCGCCAGGCCCAACCCGGTGCCGCCGAACTTCCTCGTCGTCGAGCCGTCGGCCTGCGTAAAGGCTTCGAACAGGGTCCCCTGCGCGCTCTCGGGGACGCCGATGCCCGAGTCCCGGACCTCCACGCGCAGGAGCACGTCGGCGGGCGTCTCCTTCTCCAGCGAGACTCGCACCAGGACTTCGCCGCGCTCGGTGAACTTCACGGCGTTGCCGACGAGATTGACGACGACCTGCCGCAACCGGCCGGCATCGCCACGGAGCGCGGTCGGGACGGCGGGCTCGACGAGCACGGCCAGCTCGATGTCTTTCGCGGCGGCGCGCTCGACCAGGAGGTCGACGGCGCTCTCAATCGCAGGCCGCAGGTCGAAGTCGAGCATCTCGAACACCAGCTGCCCCGCGTCCATCTTCGAGAAGTCAAGGATGTCGTTGACGATCGTCAGCAACGCGTCTGCGCTCGTTGAGATGATGTTCGCGAACTCGCGCTGCTCCGCCGTCAGGTCCGTCTCGAGCAGGAGGCCGGCCATGCCGACGACGCCGTTCATCGGGGTCCGGATCTCGTGGCTCATGTTCGCGAGGAACTGCGCCTTCTGCCGGGCGGCATCGAGAGCCGCGTCCCGGGCTTCAACGAGCTCCACCTGAATCAGCTGCCGTTCGAAGATCTCGCCGCGGAGCGTCTGGTTCGCCTGTGTCAGCGCGCTCGTGCGGTCGTCGATCCGGCGGGTGAGCTCACCCTGGGTCCGTCGCAGGCTGCCGAGCACGGCCAGCCAGGCCGCGATCGACAGGCCGAGCAATACGGTCGCCCCGACCATCGACAGGAGTACCCGCTGCCTGGCCTGCTGAAGGTCCCGTTCGACGTGCGCCCGTGCGTCGGCCAGCACCCCCGCCATGCCAGCCGCGTAGAGGGCCTTCTGTTCTTCATAGGCCTGCCCGAACAGCACAGCGCGGGCGTCTTCGGCCCGCCCGGCTCGGACGAGCGCAAACGCCTGGCTCTCCATCGCCACGAGCTTCGCGTTGGCCACGTCGGTCTGCGTGGAGCCGGCGATGGCCGCGGCGCCAGGCGCGAGCGCCATCGTCTCTTTGATCGCTGCGTCCAGTTTGGGCTCAAACTGACGGTACCGCGTTTCCCAGCGCAAGTCGCCCGTTGCCGCCGCCATGCGGGCGGACATCGTCAGCACTTCGTCGAGGTGCAGAATGACCCCGCGCAGTTCTTCAACGCGCAGGTCGCCCGAAACGTGGGAGTCGGCGTCGCGATACGTCGCGTACGCGTTCCAGACGACCCAGCCAAAGGTCGTGAGCGCCAACGCCAGCGTGATCACGCTGAGCTGAGTTGGAAACCGCAGAACCGACTCGCGTTCGTGGATCATGACGCCGCCCTCGGATGTGTGGTGCTGCCGCGATCAAGTGCTCGTGACGGATCACGCCGTCGGAGCCGAGACGTGCCCGGGCAGCGGGAGCCGGACCCAGCCATCTGGCGTGTGCTGAAAACGCTCACGCATCGTCAGACCAAACACCGCGCGCTCCGGCGGCCACTCGAAACGCTCGATCGCGATCAGCGGGCCGCTCGATCCGCAAGACGTTGAACGCGTTGGCTTCGCCGCGACCGCGCACGGACGTCGCGGTGCCCGCCTGCACCACGAGAGCCGAATGGCCCTTGATCTTGTAGCGAGTGGCGCTGTGAGACGTGTGGCTGACGTGGAGGTGGCCCGCCAGAAACACATCTGCTCCGCAGCGTGCGAGGGCCTCCATGGCCACGCGCGCGCGCCCGACCAAGTTGCGTTCATCGTGACCGTCCGGCACGTCGAAGGGATGATGCGTCACGACGATCTTCACGACTGGAGGATCGCACGCACTCAGTCGCTCGCTCATCCACGCGATCTGGGCTTCGTTGATGCGTCCGTCCTTGATCGTCAGCGAGCGCGCGGTGTTGACGCCCAGGACGGCAATCTCGTCGTCATGGTAGAACGGCCGCAGATCGTCGGTAATGTAGTGCGCACGGCCCGCGCACGTCAGAATCCTAGCCCCACCCCACTCCCCGGGACTGTGCGGAATTGCACAGTCGGACCACCGTGTGAACACCGATGATCGACTCTACAATGACTGCGGAGGGTGACGGCTGATGCGCGGGCAGGAACCAGACGGCCCGCCCGTCGAAACAGACCTCCGGATCCGATCCGCCGGGGAGATCGAAACCGCCCCCGTGCTTCTGTGCTGTCCCCGGGCGCAAGCCTCGACCACCACAACGCGCCGATGACCGAACGTCACCGATCGAAGGCCGGGCAACGTCGAGTCGGGCCGCCTCATTTCCGGAGGTTCTTCCGCAATCTGGGGCCAGGCCTGATCACGGGCGCCGCCGACGACGATCCCTCCGGAATCTCCACGTACTCCGTCACCGGCGCAGCGTTCGGTTATGTCCCGCTGTGGACGGCCCTGTTCTCGTTTCCGCTGATGACCGCGGTACAGATGATGTGCGCGCGCCTCGGCATGGTGACAGGGCATGGGCTGGCCGGGGTGATCCGACGCCAGTATCCGAGGTGGGTGTTGTGGAGCGCGTGCGCGCTGCTCGTCATCGCGAACACGGTCAACATCGGGGCCGATCTCGGCGGCATGGCGAAGGTCACCGAGATGGTGACCGGCATTCCGAGCGTGTACTGGGCACCAACCTATGCCCTGGTGATCGGCTCCTTCCTCATCTGGTCGTCCTACTACGCCATCGCGCGCATCTTCAAGTGGCTGACCCTCGTGCTGTTTTCATACGTTCTGGCTGCGCTCTTCGCCAAGCCTGATTGGGCCGCGGTGATCCGCTCGACCTTCATCCCGCAGGTCGAATGGTCGGGAACGTTCTGGGCCACGCTCGTCGGGATCTTCGGAACCACGATTTCTCCCTACCTCTTCTTCTGGCAGGCGTCCCAGGAAATCGAGGAAGAGCGGAAGCAGGGAAAGGTGACCCTCAAATCACGCAAGGGCGCCACTGATGCCGAATTGAGACAGTCCCGAAACGATGTCGTCACGGGGATGTTCTTCTCGAATCTGATCATGTACTTCGTCATCCTGACGACGGCGGCGACGCTCCATGCCCACGGCAAGACAACGATTTCCACGGCGCAGGACGCGGCGGAAGCGCTGCGGCCGCTCGCGGGGAGCGGCGCCTACTGGCTCTTCAGCCTGGGCCTGATCGGTGCGGGCATGCTGGGCGTGCCGGTTCTCGCCGGGTCCAGCGCCTACGCCATCGCCGAGGGCGCGGTGTGGCGGGGGTCACTGGCCGATCATGTCGGCCGCTCCCGTGCCTTCTACGCGGTCATCGCCATCGGGCTGGTGCTCGGGCTCGCCCTGGATTGGGCGGGCTTCAACGCGGTGTCCATGCTGTTCTGGGCGGCAGTTCTCAACGGCGTGCTGGCGCCGCCGCTCATCGTCATCGTGCTTCTTCTGACGAGCAATCGCGCGGTCATGGGATCGCGATCGAATCCTCTCTGGCTGGCCGTGCTTGGGTGGGTCACGGTGGCCGTGATGACGGCAGCGAGTTGTGCGATGTTTGCGACGTGGAAATAGCCGGCCGGAAGTGGGCACGTGAAGTCGGACGCGGAAGCGTCCACGCCCGCCCGCGCTCCTGCCAGGCGCGAATCGACTCGCCGCACCTCGCAGGCGCAGCACCGCACGATCCCGCTATTTCCTCCGCGCGTACCGAAAGACCGTTGCCGCCCCGTCCTTCCCATTGGCCCTGAAGGTCCAGGCCTCGTCGTGGTGGTCGGCATCCTGGAAGGTGATGACCAGCCGCGCCATGTGGCCGTCGCCCGGGACGATGTTCGTCCCGTCGACGAACTCGAACGCCAGCTGATTCGCGCCGGGCGCCGTGGTCAGCGCCATGCGTGGCTGGTTGTGGGCCGCGCAGTAATGCGTGGCCAGCAGCCGCCTCCCGTCGGGATGGAACATCGTGACCATCTCGTGCGGCGTGTCCCTGTCGAGCACGTGCATCAGGGCCGACCCGTCGGCGGTCATCCGCACCTCGGCGTGCGTCGCTGACTTCTTGCCGCCCTCTTCCACGAATCCATCCCACTGGCCGACCAGCGAACGGAGTTTCTGCCACTCGGGCGTCTGAACCACCGGCCGCGCCGCCATGCCCGCCTCACCCTTGTCCTGGGCGCGAGGCGCGGCCGTGAGGATCATCAACGCGATTGACAGGGCCGACACGAGCGCCACTCGCTTCATCGCTCCCTCCCTGGGACCTGCACCTTCGGTTTTCGGCATTCTACCCGAGGTTCGCCGTTCCTGGCGCCTGGTGTACTCTCGGATCGAGCAACGATGACGATCGACCGAGTGTTCCGGCGCCGCGTCGTCCACGGCGGCGGGCCGGCCCCGGCGGTGTGCGGCCTGCTCGTGGCCGGCGCCTGTTCCCTCCAGGACCTGGGGCTCCCGCGCGTTGCGGTGTCTTCCTGGTCGCCCGATGGACGCTACCGGGCTTTCGTCCGGAACCACCCGAGCATCGACCCGCCGGCGCAGAGCCTGTGGCTCGCGTCGGCCACTGGCGCCGCGACACTGATTCGCAAGCTGTCCGAAGATCAGGACTGGTGTCGCGTAATCGCGTGGGCTGGCGACAGCCGGTCGGTCGCCTTTCTCGTGCAGGACGCGCGGCTGATCGTCGTCGACGCGGCCACGCGTCGAACCCGCGTGGACCGATGGCTTGTCGAGCAGGACGGGTATCCGCCCACGCAACTGGTCATCGACCTGTCTGTTTCCCAGGACGGATCGTCCGTGCGGTTCAAGGCGTGTCGGCGCGCGACCGGCGCCTGCGCGAATCGAGTGGAGACGTTGGGTCCGCCCCTCACCTCCCGGGCTCACTGGTTCGCTCGACAGCGCCGCGGCGACATCGGTCCGCAGGGCCTGGCGCACGGGCAGGTAACAGGATCCCCAGGGAGCCGCTGACCACGTCGTCGAGGCTCTGGACGTCCGAACCCAGGGGGCACCCGGTTCGACGAGAGTCCGACGCCGAGAGCTTGCCGGGCACGGGCCCGAGTCCATGCGAGAGAGGCGTCGCGCGACGCGCACAGGGGGGTGGGGATTGTAATCCGACTGCATTTGTCGGTATTATGGCGAGCGTTGTTTCCCGATGCGCGGCGAGCTCTCCAGGCTGCCTGTCTGGCAGCCGAGGGGCTTCCGGCGAGCCTGGCCGGCGCGACTCGTCGCTCAGCCAGGCGTCCGCCGCGCGTACGGCCAACGACCCGTGCACTCGTCGCTTCTTCCGCGCGGCATACGCCGGCCCGGGCGGGGCGTGCGACCAATAGGTCACCCACCTCAGAGAAAGTCAGGTTTCCAATGAAGCAGAGACTGTCCTTCGTCGTTCTGGCGCTGGCAATCACGGCCCTCGGCGGCGGTGCAGTGGCCTACGCCCAGGCCCCGGTCAGCGTGACGATCGACTTCGCGTTCATCGCCGGCGGGAAGTCCATGCCGGCGGGCACGTATGCCATCCAGCAAAGACCGGCCGGCGGGCTGGTGCTCCATCCCCAGAAGGGGGGCCCGGACTCGCCCATGCTGAGCGCCATCACCCGCCTGGCCAGGCTGGCCAACGATGGCTCCCCGAGGCTGGTCTTCGACAAGACCGCCGAGGGCACGCTCTTGTCGGAAATCTGGTTGCCCAGAGAGGACGGGTACTGCCTGCTGGCCACCAGCAAGGAACACCAGCACCAGGTAGTGGTCGGAACGCCCAAGAACTAGCGCCAGTCGCGTCCTCTCCCCGAGCGCGCCTTCCGGGATCCCCTCGGGAGGCGCTTCGTCGGTCCTCCCGTTTCGGTCCGGCACTCCAGCGCACTTGCACGAGCGCGCCAGGAACGCGCCGATGGGCCGCCGGCCGCGACCGCCTCAGTCCCGCCGCGCCACGATGTTCGGGATGTTGCGTGCCCGCAGCCGTTCATTGAACGCCGCCAGGTCCTTGTCGACGAGCGCGTCGAACTCGGCCACCCGGGCCCGCAGTCGCTCCGCGAGCAGCTTCTGCACCTCCACCTGCTGGTCTGTCGGCCTGAAATCGGCGTTGGACAGGCCGTTCGCGAGGTAGCCGAACCGCGAGATCAGCCTGGCCGCGTAGCGAACGCCGTCCTGCGCGCCGGTGATGCGGAGGTCGATCAGTGTCATCTCGAGATCGGTGAACGCACCCTTCAGTGCGCCGGCAGCCTTCGTGACCTCCGCGTCGGGGACCACGCGCTCGAGCGATTCGAGCTGGCTGCGCACGAGCTCGATCCGGTTCAGCAGGTCCACGGCCGTCTCGAGATCCCGGCGGAGCTCCCCCAGCACGCGCGTCTGCGCCTCGATGTCGGCTTCGGTGCCGGCCGTGTTCGGGTCCTTGCGCACGGCGAGCGGCCGGGTCAGGTCCCGGCCGCCGACCGACAGCTTCACGGTGTAGGTGCCAGGCGGTTGCAGGATCGTAATCGTCGCGCCGCCGCCCGCAGGAGGCCGCCAGCCTTCGGGCCCGAGCCGCACGTGCGGTGCCGGCGCGAGCGGGCTCGTGCGTATCCGGATCTGGCTGGAGGGTTCGCCCCGCAGGTCCCAGGTCACCCGGTTCACGCCAGCGTGACCTGTGCCCGCGAGCGTGCGGACGACGTCGCCCTTCGCGTCGAGGATCTGCACCTTCACGGGCGCGGACGCCTCGCTCTTCAGGAAGTAGTTGATCGTGGCGCCGTAGTCGGGGTTCTCGCCAATCGTGGGGTCGTCGTACGGCGTGGACGGAGCGTTGACGGGCCGGAACCGGTACGCCGGCCGCGGCGCGAACAGATGCGCGTCGGAGGCGAGCACCTGCGCCGTCATCTGCTGGAGCGGGGTGACGTCGTCCAGGATCCAGAACCCTCGCCCGTAGGTGCCAATCACCAGATCGTTGAAGTGCTCCTGCACGGTGATCCCGTACACGGGCACGTGCGGCAGGTCGTTCTGCAGCGGCTGCCAGCTCTCCCCATCGTCGAAGGACACGTAGATCGCGTTCTCGGTGCCGAGATAGAGCAGGCCACGCCGCACGGGGTCCTCGCAGATGACGTGCGCGTAGCTCAGCATGCTCGTCGGGATGCCGTTGGTGATCGCCCGGAATGTCTTTCCGAAATCCGTCGTCCTGTAGACGAACGGGTCGCGGTTGTTGACCTGGTGGAAGTCCACGGTCACGTACGCCGTACCCGCGTCGTAGCGCGAGGCGACGATGCTGCGGACCGATCCCCACGGGGGCAGGTTGGGGAGGTTTCCGGTGACGTTGGTCCACGTCTTTCCGCCATCGCGCGTCAGGTGCAGCAGGCCGTCGTTGGTGCCGGCCCAGATCAGGCCGCGCTCCTTCGGCGACTCCGCGAGGCCGTACACGACGCCCGCGTACTCGACGCCGATGTTGTCCGGCGTGAGGCCGCCCGAGCTGCCCATCCGGCTGCGGTCGTTCAGCGTCAGGTCCTGGCTGATGACCTCCCACGACTGTCCGCCGTCGGTCGTGCGGTGCACGTGCTGGCTGGCCGTGTAGATCGTGGCGTGGTCGTGGGGCGAGATCAGGAGGGGCGCGTCCCACACGAAGCGGTACCTGACGCCTTCGGCAGGCCCGTTCGACTGGTCGGGCCACACCTCGACGTTCCGGAACTGGCGCCGGCTCTCCTCGAAGCGGACGACGATGCCGCCGACCATGCCCGATCCGGAGGCGCTGGACCAGATGATGTTCGAGTCCGTCGGGTCGGGCGTGGCCCATCCGCTCTCACCGCCGCCGACCGAGTGCCACATGGCGCGCGGGATGGTGCCGTTCGCCAGCCGGCTGTTGCTGGGGCCGCGATAGCTGGGCTCGTCCTGCTTGTTGCCGAGCACGTTGTAGGGGATCTCGTTATCGGTGGTGACGTGGTACATCTGCGCGTTGGTCAGCCGCTGGCGGAACCACGTGCGCCCGCGGTTGGAGGAGATCGAGAGCCCCTGGTCGTGGCCGACGATCATGCGCTCCGCATTAGCCGGATCGATCCAGATGTCGTGGTGGTCGCCGCCGGGCGCGTCCGCGCGCGGCACGACGGTGAGGGTCTCGCCGCCGTCGATCGTCCTGGCGAAGGAGGCCGTCAGGAAGTACGCCTCGTCTTCGTCGTCGGGCGCGACGGCCATGCGCGAGTAGTAGTGCGGCCGGCCCATGGCGAAATGGTCGTAGCTCACCACCCGCCAGTTCCCGCCGCCGTCGTCGCTCCGGAACACCTGGCCGGCGTCGGTGGCCTTGCCCTCCCACGCGACGCCATCGCCCGTCTCGATGAGAGCGTAGACGCGGTTCGGGTTCGAGTGCGAGATGGCGACGGCAACCTTGCCCACGGGCTTCGCCGGCAGGCCACGACCGGTGAGCTTCTTCCACGTGACGCCGCCGTCGCGCGACGAGTAGAGGCCGCTGCCGGGGCCTCCGCTGGTCCGGCCCCACGTGTGGATCTCGATCTGCCACATCCCGGCGAAGAGGATGCGCGGGTTGTTCAGGTCCATCGCGATGTCGGAGCAGCCCGTGTTGTCGTCCACGAAGAGCGTCTTTGTCCAGGTCTTCCCGCCGTCGGTCGTGCGGAAGACGCCCCGATCGGCCTGCGGGCCGTACGCGTGGCCGAGGGCGCAGGCCAGGACGGTGTCGGAGTTTCTCGGGTCGATGACCAGGCGGGGAATGCGGCCCGTCTGCTCGAGGCCCATGAGCGCCCAGGTCCTGCCGGCGTCGGTGGACTTGTAGATGCCCTGGCCGACCGAGATGTGGCTGCGGATCTTGCCCTCGCCCGTGCCTGCCCAGACGACGTTCGGGTCGGAGGCTGCGACGGCCAGCGACCCGATGGAGGCGACCGGCGGCCCGTCGAAGACAGGCTGCCAGTGCACGCCGCCGTCGGTGGTCTTGTAGATGCCGCCCGAGGCGGCGCCGGCGTAGTAGGTGGACGGATCGCCGGAGATGCCCGCGACCGCAGAGAAGCGGTTGCCTTCGGGGCCGATGAACCGCCAGTGCAGGCGGCTGTAGCTGTCGGGTGTCGGCCGCGAGGTCTGCTGCGCCGTGCCCGCGGGCACGAGCAGGGCCACGCAGGCGAAGGCGAGCAGGGCTGACCGACGCAGCGATCCGGCGGCATGCGGCATGAGGTCCTCCGTGGAGCGTTCTACGCGGAACCGTCAGCGCGCTGACCGGCCCTGTCCTTTCGGTACCTGGCTGGAGGCAGGCCGTGCTCGCGCTTGAAGGCCCGATTGAAGGCAGCTTCCGACTCGTAACCGACGTCAGCCGCAATCTGCGCCACGCTGTGGCTCGTGGCCGTGAGCGCGCGGGCTCCCAACTGGAGCCGCCATCGCGTCAGATACGCCATGGGCGGCTCCCCGAGAAAGTGCCGGAAGCGCTCCGAGAGCACCGTCCGTGACAGGCCGGCCTCCCGCGCCAGCTCGGCCACTGTCCACGGATGCGCGTGTTGATGGTGAAGGAGCGTGAGCGCCTTCCCGACCTCCGCATCACGCGCGCCCGCGAGCCACCCGGTCTGCCCTTCAGGCAGTCCACGGACGTACCGCCGAAGCGTCTCGGCAAAGACGGCCTCCGACAGCTTCGTCAGCATCGCGCCGGCTCCAGCCTCGTGGTTCGCGGCCTGGGTGACGGAGAATTTCAGGGAATTCTCCAGCCATTGTCCGGACGGATCGTCGCGGATGCTGACCTTGATGAGCGGCGGCAGGCCACCGAGGAAGGCCCGGCTGAGCTGCGGATCGCAGACCAGGAAGCCACAGATGAACCGGGACGGCGCGCCGCCACCGCCGATGTGCACCAGTTCCAGGCCCCGTTCGAGCAGGCCAGGCAGGGCGTCACCGGCATCGATCGGGGTCACGCGAGGTCCGCTGCCGAGCAGGTGCCCATGGCCGTGGGGGAACGTGACGATGTCGCCGGGGGTCAGCGCAACGCGTTCACCGTCCGGCAGCTGGGCGTAGGCCCGGCCTTCGCAGAGCAGATGGTAGATGATCACGTGCCCGGCCCCTCGCGCGAGCGCGGGCGCGAGCGTGCGCGACTCGGGCGACGCGAGACACCAGGGCTCGGAGAACTCCGCATTGAAGAAGATGGCGGAGTCGAGCTTGATGACCCGGAGGATCTCCGAGAGCGCATCCATGGATCTTCGGAGTCTAGCATCCCCCTTCTGGCTTCCCGGCAAGAAATCCGGGACGAGAGGTCAAGTCATGTGCGCGCCCCGGCCGTCCGGTCAAGCGGACCGGACGCACGGGCAATAGCGGCGGTGCCGGCGTGTCGCATAGTCGGTGGTGTCAGGGTGGCGCCCTGACACCATCGACAACACACAACGCGAGGAGAGACGACCATGACCGCAATCGCTGCGACCATAGACATCGACACCCTCAAGGCCGGTCTCAAAGCCACCTGGATGGATGGAAACTACGACTACTTCTCCCGATTCATGGAGTCGAGCGCCGTCGAGTTCCTGGATCGACTGGGCGTCGAGGCCGGTACCTCGCTGCTCGACGTGGCCTGTGGATCCGGCCAGCTCGGCCTCATCGCCGCGCGCCGGGGCGCCAGGGTCACCGGGATCGACATCGCCACCAACTCCATCGCGGCTGCGCGAGGTCGCGCGGCCGCCGAGGGACTCGACGCACGATTCGATGACGGCGACGCGGAGGACCTGCCCTACCCGGATGCCAGTTTTGATGTCGTCGCCAGCATCTACGGCGCGATGTTCGCTCCGCGCCCCGAACTGGTGGCGGCCGAGTTGCTGCGTGTCTGCCGTCCGGGCGGGACGATCGCCATGGGCAACTGGACCAGGGAAGGGTTCATCGGCAAGATGTTCAAGACCTTCGCGCGCTTCATTGCGCCTCCGGGCATGCCCGCGCCGGGCCTCTGGGGAGACGAGAGCGTCGTCTGTGAGCGGTTTGGCGTGGGAGTCTCCGACCTGCGGTTGACGCGCGTCAGCTACCGGTTCGACTATCCGTTCACGCCGGCCGAGGTGGTGGAGTTCTTCCGCGCGTACTACGGGCCGACGAAGCGTGCGTTCACCACGCTGGGGGAGGCCGATCGGGAGGCCCTCCGCGAGGACCTCGTGCACCTGTGGGCCTCGCACAACCAGGCCAGCGAGCCCGCCCGCACGGTCGTCGACTCGGAGTACCTCGAGGTCGTCGGCGTTCGTGCGTGAGGTGCGGCGGGGCCGCGCGGGCCGGTCTTCTCGCGCAGGGTGCCCCGTTCGCCTGGTTGCTCGAGAGAGCGACAGGCCGCGCCCTGTGGTCTTCTACCCGCGTTGCGCGGGGCCGACTTCGGGTGGTTCTGTGCACGGCCACATTCCCGCCCGACGTCGTCGCGCGCAGCGGCCCCCGCTGCGGTGAGGATCGCCGTCAGGCACACCCTCGTCGTCGGGCGGCCCGTGATAGGCTGACCACGCGGGCACTCCCATGAGCGTCACCTATCGGTACCACCACACGGGCATCCCGACCGCGCGATTCGTGGAGGGGATGGCTCGTCTCGATCATCTCCGGATCGCCTGCACGGACCACGAGTCGAACCCGTTTGGCATCCAGTGGATGATGTACGACGCCGATTGTCCCCTGCCGCCCCTGGTGCGCGAGGTGGCGCACGTGGCGTTCGAGGTGGACGACCTCGAGGAGGCGCTGGCGGGCAAGAAGGTGATCATCGCGCCCAACTCGCCGTCGCCAGGCGTGCTGGTGGCATTCATCGAAGAGGCGGGCGCGCCGATCGAGCTGCTGCAGTTCCTGCGCCGCCCGTGAGTCGCCTGCCCCGGGCGGCTCAGTACCCCATCCACCGGAACGGCCGCGGCCTCCTCCCAGATCGGACCGATGATAACCGCGGCCAGTCGATGCGGCTGATCGGTTCCGCTTCGGATCCGAAATCGAGTACTACGGGAGCGACGCCGGTCCGCGGCGGGCGCCGGCGAGCAGGGAGAAAGAGGGTCAGGCCCCTATTTCACCGCGCGAGCAAGTGCGCCAGCGCCGGTGCCAGGTGGTCGTACGAGAAACGGAAGCCGCCCTTCAGCGCGCGTGCAGGACGGACGCGCTGGCTGAACAGCAGCAGGGGATCGGCCATCTCGCCGAGCGCGAGGCGCAACGCGAAGGCAGGCGCCGGCACGAGGGCCGGCCTTCGCAGCGCTGTCCCGAGCGTTCGAACGAACTCGGCGTTGGTGACCGGCCCCGGCGCGGTCGCGTTCACGGGGCCGGACACTGCCGCCGACTCGATGATCCAGCGGACGAGGCGCACCCAGTCATCGCGGTGGATCCAGGACATGTACTGCCGGCCCGACCCGAACCTCCCGCCCACGCCCATCCTGAACGGCGGCAGCATCCTGGCCAGCGCACCCTCGCGCGGGTCCAGCACGATGCCGGTCCGGACGACGGCCACGCGCGTGGACGGGCTCGTCGCGCGCAGCGCGAGTTCTTCCCATCGCCTGGCGAGGTCTGCGAGGAAGTCGGACCCGGCCGGGTCGTCCTCCGTCAACTCGCCATCGCCGCACGACCCGTAGTAGCCAATGGCCGACGCGCTGACGAAGACCGAGGGAGGCGGGGACATGGCGGCGATCAGGCCGACCAGGCCCCCGGTGGGCGCCTCGCGGCTCGCCCACAGGCGGTCCTTCTGATGTTCTGTCCAACGCCTGGCCGCAATCGACTCTCCGGCGAGGTTGACGATGGCGTCGGCGCCGGCGCAGGCGTTGCGCCATGGACCGGGCGGGCCGCCAGGGGCCCAGGCGACGAGGCGCGGGCCGGCCGGGGTGGAGTGCTCCGGCGCGGGGCCGCGGGTCAGGACGATGACGTCGTGGCCGGCCGCGAGGAGGTCCGCGGCGAGGGCGCGGCCCAGGAAGCCGGTGCCGCCGGCGATGACGGTCTTCATGGGGTAAGGATACTTCACGACGCACGACGCACGACTCACGACTCACGGACTCAGAACGCACGACGCACGACGCAGAACTCACGACTCACGACTCAAGACCCGGGACGTGCGGCGTCCTTGACATCTCAGCCAGCGAGACTATACTAACTAGTTAGTTAACAACGAGACCGCATGGCCAGCACCCGCACCCCCGGATCGCCCCGCCCCGCCAGCGACTCGCGCCAGCGCATCCTCGCCGCCGCCGCCGCCGAGTTCGCCGCCCGCGGCTTCTCCGGCGCCACCGTCGACCGCATCGCCGCCCGCGCCCACCTCAACAAGGCGATGATCTACTACCACTTCCGCAACAAGCAGGCCCTCTACCGCGAGCTGATTCGCAGCCTCTTCACCCGCCTCGGCGAGGACATGAAGCTCATCGTCGACAGCGACAGAACCCCGTTCGAGAAACTCGATACCTTCATCGAGTCCCTCGTCACCCAGGGCATGGCCCACCCCGACCTGCCCCCCATCATGCTGCGCGAGATCGCCGAGGGCGGCCGCCACCTCGACGCCGCCACCATGAACCACCTCGTGGGCATCGTCCAGGCCATGGCGTCCATCGTCTCGGAAGGCCAGCGCCGGCGCCTGTTCCGCAAGGTCGACCCGCTGCTCACGCACCTGACCATCATCTGGCCGATCATGGTCTTCCTCACGGCCGCGCCCTTCCGCGAGAAGGTCGTCAGCCTCGGGCGGATGGACACCTCGGGCCTCACCCCGGACCGTTTCATTCGACACCTGCAGGAAGTGAACCGGCGCGCCGTGGCACTCGACCCCACCGCGCCCCGATCGTCGTCCGGCCACGCGGCCGCGGAGAGCGCACCATGAGGCAGCACACGACAGGGACCCGGAACTGGAGAAGCGGCCGCCGGTCGACGCGGGGCGGCATCCGCGCCGTCATCGTCGTCGCGCTGGCGGCGGCAGCCGCCGGCGCCGCGTGCCGCGAGCAGGCGCCAACCGACCGCATCCGCGTGTCGGGCTACGTCGAGGCCACGGAAGTGCAGGTCTCGGCAGAAGTGGGGGGCCGCCTCCTCGACCTGAAAGTCGCCGAGGGCGACCGCGTCACCCCGGGCACGCTCATCGCGCGCCTCGACACGGCCGACGTGGAGCTGACCCTCCAGCGGGCGCGGGCCGAGCGCCAGGCGTCCGACGCGCAGTTGCGCCTCCTGCTCGCCGGCGCGCGCCAGGAGGACATCCGCCAGGCCGAGGCGCAGCGGGCGGCCGCCGAGACGGACGTCGCCGCGGCTCGCCAGGAACTCGCCGCGGCCGAACGTGACTTCGCCCGCTTCGACACTCTCCTGGCCTCGAACTCCGGCTCGCAGAAGGCACGGGACGATGCGGCCACGAGGAGAGACGTGGCGAAGGACCACGTGCGCGGCGCGGAGGAGCGCGTGCGCGCGGCAGGCGAGGTGCTGGGCCGCCTGAAATCCGGCGCGCGCCGGGAGGAAATCGACGGGGCCCGGGCACGGCTGGCGGTGTCGGACGCGCAAATCGCGATCCTCGAGAAGAACCTCGGGGACGCCACGCTCGTATCGCCCGCCGGAGGCATCGTCACCCAGAAACTGGTCGACCAGGGAGAGATGATCGCGCCGCGGGTGCCCATCGTCGTCGTTGCGGATCTCGACAACGTGTGGGCCAACGTCTACGTGGACGAGCCCTTCGTCCCGCGCATCGCGCTCGGCCAGAAGGCCATGCTGCTCACCGATGCGGGCGGGACCGGCATCGAGGGCACGATTACCTTCATCTCGCCCAAGGCGGAGTTCACGCCGCGCAACGTCCAGACGGCCGAGGAGCGATCCAAACTCGTCTACCGGATCAAGATCGCCGTCGACAACCGGCAGGGCGTGCTGAAGCAGGGGATGCCGGTCGAGGCGGAGATCAAGCTCAAGTGAACCCGGCCGAGGCGAGCCCGGAACGGGACCCTCGCGCAGACGGACACCCCATGGCCGACATCGCCCTTTCGATCAGCGGCGTTTCGAAGCACTTCGGCGCGACCGAGGCCCTGCGCGACGTGTCGTTCGACGTGATGCGGGGCGAGATGTTCGGCCTCATCGGGCCGGACGGGGCGGGCAAGACCACGACCATCCGGCTGCTGTGCGGTTTGCTGAAGGCGGACAAGGGCGCGATCCGCGTGGCGGGCAGGGACCCCATCCGCGAGCACCGCGCGATCACGCGCTCGGTCGGGTATTTCTCGCAGCGCTTCACCCTCTACGGCGACCTGACCATCGACGAGAACATCGCATTCTTCGCGGAAATCCACGGCCTGCGGAATTACGCCGACCGGCGTAACCGCCTGCTCGACATGATGCAGCTCACGAAGTTCCGCGACCGGCTCGCCGACCGGCTCTCGGGCGGCATGAAGCAGAAACTCGCACTCGCCTCGACGCTCATCCACGAGCCGGAGATCATCCTGCTCGACGAGCCGACGACGGGCGTCGACCCGGTATCGCGCCGGGAGTTCTGGCAGCTGCTGTCGGAGTTCCTCGGGCAGGGCATCACGATCCTGATGGCCACGCCCTACCTGGACGAGGCCGAACGCTGCGCCCGGGTGGCGCTGATGAGCGAAGGCCGGCTCCTGGCGCTCGACGACCCGACGCGCCTGCGGGACGCGTTCCCCGGGCGGCTGGTGGAAGTCATCGCCGACCCGAAGGACGCGGCCGAGGCCGCCCTCAGGGCCATTCCCTGCGTGGCCGACGTGCAGGTGTTCGGCGAGCGCCTGCACGTGCGCCTGCAGGCGCGTCACGAGACCGACGTGATGGCGGCTATCCAGGATGGCCTTCGGGGCCGCAGCGTGACCGTGTCGAGCGTGCGGCTGATTCCCGCGTCGCTCGAGGATGTGTTCATCGACCGGGTGACCGGCCACGAGCCGGCCGCCTCTGAATGTTGATCGCGCACGGGCGCAGGCCGCGCCCGCACGTGGAACGGGAGAGCATCGTGAGACGCACAGGACGACTCGGCGTGATCGTGATGGCCGCAGGCCTGGTGTCGCTGGTCCCAGTCCCCGCCACGGCGCAGGAGGTGGCCGCCTCGGCGCGTGGCACGGACGGACCAGCTCTCCTGCCGGCCGCAACCCCCGCGGCAGGGCGGTTGCCGGACCGGCTGACCCTGACGCTCTCTGACGTGGTCGAGCGGGCGTCGAAGGCCAGCCACCGGATCGGTGAATCGGCCGCCCGGGAGGATGCGGCGCGCGCGGCGCTCTCGGGCCGGTCGGTCGCCGACATGCCCATCCTGACGTTCCTCGGCGGCTACACGCGGACGAACCACGTCGACGAGTTCGCCATCCAGATGCCGGGCACTCCGCCCCGGGTCATCTACCCCGACGTGCCGGACAACGTCCGCACGCGGCTCGACTTTCTCTGGCCCATCTACACGGCAGGGCGCACCTCGGCCCTGGAGCGGGCGGCGCAGTCCGACCTGAACGCCGCCGGCCAGGACCTCTCGGCCACGCGCAACGACACGCGCTTCGATGCCATCCAGGGGTTCTGGGGGCTCGTCACCGCCAGGGAAGCGGTCCGGGTGGTCGAGGAAGCGCTGAAGCGCATGGACGCGCACCTGCACGACACCAGGACGATGCTGCAGGTCGGCATCATCGCGCCGAACGACGTCTACAGCGCCGAGGCGCAGCGGTCCCACCAGCAACTGCTCCTGCTCGAGGCGCGCAACGCGCAGGACGTGGCGGAAGCCAACCTCCGGCGCCTGACCAGCATCCCCGCGACAACGGCGATCGACGTGACGGCCTCGCTCGATGAACCCGTGCAGGCGCCGCCCGACGCGGACGCGCTCGTGGCGCAGGCGAAGACGAACCGGCCGGAACGGCGCGCGCTGGCGCAGCGGGTCGGTGCGCTGGGCGAGCGCCGGGTGGCCGTGGCGGCCGGCCTCAAACCCACCGTCGGGGTCGGCGCGGGCGTCGATTACGCCAGGCCGAACGCGAAGATCTTCCCGCGCCAGGCGAAGTGGCTCGACTCGTGGGACCTGAGCGTGAACGTTGCGTGGCCGATCTGGGACGGCGGGCGCGTGAAGGCCGACGTGGCCGAGGTGAGCGCCAACCAGCGGGCGCTCGAGGAGCGGCTCGCCGAGTTCGACACGGCCCTGGAATTCGAGGTGCGCCAGCGCCGGCTCGAGCTGGAGGCCGCCCGCGCGTCGATCCAGACCGCGGGCGACGCGGTGAAGTCGGCCGCCGAGGCGCGGCGGGTCGTGACGGATCGCTTCGAGGCCGGCGTGACGCCGGCCACCGACGTGCTCGACGCGCAGGTCGCGCTGCTCCAGGCGGAACTGGACCGCACGCGCGCGCTGGCGAACACGCGCCTCGCGCAGGCGCGCCTCGACCGTGCGCTGGGCCGGTAGGACGCCCGACATGGCCGCCACACACGCTGTCACCGTGCGGGACCTGACGCGGCGCTTCGGCCAGTTCGTGGCCGTGGACCGGGTGTCGTTCGACGTGGAGCCGGGCGAGATCTTCGGCTTCCTCGGCGCCAACGGCGCGGGCAAGTCCACGACCATCCGGATCCTCTGCGGCCTGCTCAGGCCCACTTCCGGCACGGCCATCGTCGACGGGATCGACGTCGGGAAGGACCCCGAGGGGGTCAAGCGCCGCATCGGCTACATGTCGCAGCGCTTCTCGCTCTATGAACTGCTCACGGTCGAGGAGAACATCGAGTTCTTCGGGGGCCTCTACGGGCTCGACGACCGGCGCCTCGCGGCGCGCAAGCAGTTCGTCATCGAGATGGCCGGCCTGCAGGGCCGAGAGCGGACTCTCGCGAGGGACCTCGCGGGCGGCTGGCGCCAGCGCCTCGCGCTCGGATGCTCCATCCTCCACGAGCCCAGGGTCCTGTTCCTCGACGAGCCGACCGGCGGCGTTGACCCGGTCTCGCGGCGCCAGTTCTGGCGGCTGATCAACCAGCTCTCCTCCCAGGGCGTGACGGTCTTCGTTACGACGCACTACCTGGACGAGGCCGAGTACTGCCACCGCCTCGCCCTGATGAACGCGGGGCGGATTGCCGCCCTGGGCACTGTCCACGACCTGAAACGCGTCTTCGAGGAGCGGGCCGTGATCGAGGTGCGCACGCTGAAGCCGATGGAGGCGCTGCGCGCGCTGAACGGCGTCGCGTCGGTCGAGAAGACGAGCCTGTTCGGGACGAGCCTCCACGTGTGGCTGAAACCCGGCGAGCGCGACGTGGAGCCCATCCGGGCCCGCCTGGCCGAGCGGGGCCTGCCGGTCGAGGGGCTCGAGCCGGTGGCGCCCTCCCTCGAGGACGTGTTCATGGACGTGGTCGAGCGGGCGGGAGGCGCGGCCCGATGAGGAAAGCGCTCGCGGTCGGCCGCAAGGAGCTCTGGCAGATCCTGCGCGACCGGCGCACGCTGACGATCCTGCTCTTCGTGCCGGCCTTCTTCTTGATGCTGTACGGCTACGCGCTGAACTGGGACATCCGCCACGTGCGCCTCGCGGTGCTGGATCGCGAGCACACGCGGCAGAGCCGCGAGCTGGTGTCGGCGTTCACCAACTCCAGCTACTTCGATCTCGTGGCCAGCGTGTCGTCGATGGACGCCATCGAGCGGATGATGGACGACGGCACGATCCGGGGCGCGCTGGTCATCCCCGAGAACATGGGCCGGGACCTCATGGATGGCCGGACCTCGATTGTCCAGGTGCTGATCAACGGGGACAACGCCAACACCGCCACCATCGTGTTCACTTACGCCCAGGCCATCATCCGGGGTGTGTCCGCGCAGCTGCAGGTGGAGATGGCCGGCGGCCGGGCAATGGCTCCGCCCATCTCGGTGGAACCTCGCATCTGGTACAACCCCGAGCTGCAAAGCACGCTCTTCCTGGTGCCGGGCCTGATCGCCTTCATCGTCATGATCAGCAGCGTCGTGTCCACCTCGCTGTCCATCGTCCGCGAGAAGGAGCGCGGCACGTGGGAGCAGGTGCGGATGGCGCCCATCAACACCGTGTCGTACGTGGTCGGGAAGACCATCCCGTACTTCGTGATCTCGCTGGTGTCCGCGTTCCTCATCATCTTCGCCGCCATGATCCTGTTCGGCCTGCCCGTGCGGGGATCCTGGCTGCTGCTGCTGTTCGCGGTGGCGCTCTTCCTGGTGGGGGCGCTGGGCACCGGCCTGCTGGTCTCCACGCTGGTGGACTCGCAGGCCCTGGCGTTCCTCATCAGCCTGCTGATCTCGCTGCTGCCGACCTTCGTCCTCTCGGGCTTCATCTTTCCCATCGCGAGCATGCCCGTGCCGATCCAGGTGATCACCTACATCGTGCCCGCCCGGTACTTCCTGGTCGCGCTGCGCGGGATCGTGCTGAAGGGCGTGGGCTTCGGCATCGTGGCGCCCCAGTTCGGCGCGCTGGCGATCTATGCGTTCGTGGTGCTGGCGCTGGCCTCGGTGCGCCTGGCGAAGGAAAGGGGCTGACCGTGCGCCGCCTGCTGTTCCTGATTCGCAAGGAGTTCCAGGAGCTGCGTCGGAACCCGCGCATGTTCCCGGTGATCTTCGTGGCGCCGGTCCTCCAGCTGTTCATCCTGGGCTACGCCGCCACCACGGACGTCCAGAACGTGCCCATCGTCGTGGCGGACGGCGACCGCACGCCCGCCAGCCGCGATCTGATCGGGGAGTTCGAGGGGTCGCCCTACTTCAGCGTGATCAGGGTCGTGACCACGGTGGACGAGGTCGCACACGATCTGGAGACGCGCGACGCGTGGATGGCGCTGGCGATTCCGCCGGATTACGGCCGGATGATCACCGGCGGTACGCCGACGACGCTCCAGGTGATCGCGGACGGAACGGACTCGAACTCGACGAACGTGGCGCTGGGGTACGCGTCCAGCCTGATCGCCGAGAAGGCATCGGCCATCGTGTCGGCGCAGCGGAGGGCGGCACCTCGGCCGGTCGGATCGCTCGAGGCGCGCGTACGCGTGTGGTTCAACCCGCTCCTGTCGAGCCAGCACTTCATGGTGCCGGGCGTGCTGGCGCTGCTCCTGATGATCATCACGACCGTGCTGGGCGCGATGGCCATCGTCCGGGAGAAGGAGCTCGGTACCCTCGAGCAGCTCAACGTGACGCCCCTGCGCCGGTGGGAGCTCACGGTGGGCAAGCTGCTGCCGTTCGCCGTGATCGGCGTGATCGACGTGTTCCTGGTGGTGGGCGTGGCGGTGCTGTGGTTCGAGATCCCGCTGCGGGGCTCGTTCGCGCTGCTGTTCGGCCTGTCCCTGGTCTACCTGCTCTGCACGCTCGGCCTCGGCCTGCTCGTGTCGACCATTTCCGAGAGCCAGCAGCAGGCGATGATGACCGCCGTGTTCTTCTTCATGATGCCCATGATCTACCTGTCGGGCTTCATCTTCCCGATCGAGAACATGCCGGCGATCATCCAGCCGATCACCTACCTCATTCCCCTGAGGTACTACCTCGTCATCGTGCGCGGGATCTTCCTGAAGGGTGTCGGCCTCGAGTCGTTCTGGAAGGACGCCCTGATGATGCTCGGGTGGGGCGTGACGGTGCTGGCGCTCGCCACGATGCGGTCGAGGAAGACGCTGAAATAGCGGGCGGCGCGCGCGAGGCGCAGGCCTACCTTGGAACGTCCGCCCCCGGGATCGGCAGCTTCACGAACCGCCCGTCCTTCCACGACAGGATGTACTCGTGCTCGGCACGGGGATCGGCGGCGGGGACCGGGTCCCCGCGCCTGCGCGCGACCCAGGCCGAGACGGATGCGTAATCATCGGACACGTCGAAGCTCAAGGGCGCCAGGCTCGAATCGAGAGCGTAGAGGGCGTCTGCCTGCGCTTGGTTGGGCGCTTCACCGGCGAAGGCCTCGGTGACGACGAGGTTCACGCCGCCAGGCGCGGTCAGAATCGAAAAAATGGACTGGTTGACGGCGGTTTCGGCGAAACGGCGGGGCTTCGGGAACACGACGAAGGCCAGCGGGCCTCCAGCCGGGCACGACGTGCAGCGATAGTGCGCGGACACGGCCGGCGTGGATCCGTTGGGGTTGCCAGGGTCCAGCGCGACCAGCGCAGCGCCCTTCGTTTCGTTGTTGGAGCCGCCGACGAGGATGACAGGGCGCAAACCCACGACAGAGGCTGTGACCGTCGTGATGTGCCCGTTGCTCCAGTACGCGCTCGTCGGCCGGCCGGTCCGCGGGTCGAGGCGCTCGAGCACGCAGGGAAACAATGGGCTGGCGCTGACCAGCCAGATCGAGGGTGTCGCGTTCGCCGGCTGGGTCAGGTAGACCCCGACCGCGCCGAAGGGGCCGCCGTACTCGGTCCCGCCGAACCGGATCGGGCTGTCGTGGAAGGCAACCCACCGGAGCGTGCCGTCATGATTGAAGCAGTAGAGACGGTGGTTCACGTGATCATCGTCCGACTGCACGACAAACAGTACTTCGCGCACACCGTCGCCGTCGATGTCCGACACGATCACGTGGCGGTGCGCACTCCCGGCCCCCGCGGCGTAGGCCGGCGACGCGAGGACAAGCGGGAAGCGGTGGCGCCAGAGTTCGTGACCGGCGGCGTCCGACACGATCAGCGTGTCGAGGTCGACCCTGACCTTGGCGGGTCCTGCCGCCTGCGAGCCGCGCGAACCAGGCGCGCCGTCACTGGAGATCCCTTGGCCGGCGGGACCGGTTGACCGGGCCGGCGCGAGGGCCCACCATGCGATGGCGGCGCTGACTGCGACCACCCCGAACAGACCGACGATGCGCCAGCGTCGTCCGAGCCAGGTGACACGAAACGCCTTCGGCGGATCGACATTCTGGCCCGGACCCGTCCCGGGGCCAGGCCCCTCTATATCCTCGGGTATATCGGGGCCTGACCCCATTACCAGACCGGCGCGCCCGGGCTCGGAGTCCGTCCAGGTCGCGTCGGGGTTCGATGCCACCATGCCCTCGACCGGGCGCTGCCACGCGTCCAGTTCTTCAGCGAATGCGAAGACGATCTCGCTGCCGCTCCTGCCGAGACGACGGACCGGCAGGCCGAATTCCTTCTCCCAGCGCTGCACCGTGCGCACACCCTTGCCCAGGTGCGCGGCGATTTCCTTCCAGCCGTTCAACCGGCGGCTGGCGGCGGGCACTGACCCAAGCGCGTGCGGATCAACAGGCATGCAGACCAACGGGTGCGGGACGAAACGGATACACAAGACGAGGCACTAAATGTAACCCCGATTGCACGGGAAATTACCGCCGCCAAGTTGTTAAATCCTGTTAACAACTATCGGCCAACTTCTTGGCCGGTCGGAACGGCCCCCGGCGCGTCCCCGGTGAGAATCGCTGCCGACAATTCTCTGAAGTTCAAGAACTTACCCGCGCTTCAGGCGGCCAGGACTGGCCGCGCGCGGGAAGCAGGCGGATGGACCGGCGGATCTGCGGATCACGCGGGGGCGGCAGAGCGCCCCCGCGCCCGGACAGGCTCAGGCCGCCGGGGTCACGCGATTGATGACGGCTTCGTAGAACACATTGCGCTTGCCGCGGGCGAGCACGGGCACGAGCAGCAGTTTGAATCGGCCGAACACCGCGGAGTCCACGATGTACACGTCCTGAGGAAACGGCTTCAACTTCGACCCGCGGAACAGCAGTGAAAAGCACTCCTGGCCGGCCGCCGGCCGGGGCCGCTGCCGCGCGGCGAGGTCGAGCACCCGGTCCAGTGTGACGCGGGTCATGCGCCGCGTGCCCGCAATCAGGCCGAACGACGAGCCCACCTGGCCCTCCCAGTCGGCCATCGTCAACTGCCACAGAGGATCGGCCCACACCGCATCGGGGATGCCGGCAGGCAGGACCCGCGAGCGAGGTTCCTCTGCGAGCACGGCCGGCACGTCGGCGAGGCCCGCTGCGGCTGCAGCCATGGTGCCTGCCACGATGAATCGACGTCGGGTAACGGACATGACTGCCACTCCTGGCCCCGGCTGTGACGCCCGGGCCCGCATCCAGCCGCCTAACTGAAAATCGCCTCGTACCGCATGCCTTGCTCGTCGGGGCCGATCGGCACCAGGAACACGTCCATCGTTCCGAACCGCCCGTGGCTGACCGGGTAGGTCTGCTGGCGCAGGTACCCGGGCCCGTTCGGTCCGCGAAACACCGCCGAGAACGCGTGCCGCCGGCCGGGCTGCGCGGCCGACAACCCGGCCTCGACCAGATCGGTCACGGTGACGAGCACCAACGGCTCGAGCCCTCCATCCGTGCGCGCGACGTCGAACGTCTCGCCCACCAGGGGCCGCATGTCGTCCGCCGCGAGCGTCCCGGCCGTCACGACCCGCTCCCCTCGACCCGTTCGGCCAGCGGCCCGGCCTCGACCGCGTGCCCATCGGCCCTGGCCTCACCCTCGCGCCATTCCATCTTGTAGTAGGCGCCGACCTCACCTATGCGCCGGAATCCCATCCGCTCGTACCACCGCCGCGCGGGGTTGAACTGCTCGACGTGGATGGTCACGGGCCGCCGCGTGTCCCGGCCCTCGGCCAGCACGGGCGCCATCAGCGCGGAGCCGATTCCCCGCCCCCGGTACGCCGGCAGCAACGCGATGTCGACCACCCGGATGTCATCCGTCCATCGCGCCACGTACAACCGGCCAGCCGGCACGCCGTCGATCTCGACGATGTCGAAACTCGTGCCGGGGTAGTGCTGCCGGTAGTGCAGGCGCTGCGCCTCGAACTGCTGCCGGAGGAACGCGGCTTTCCGCGCCGCGCTCCAGTCCACGACCGACAGCTCCTGCTCGCGCGTGCTCGCGTAGAGCTCGAACACGAACTCGCGATCGTCGTCTCGTTCCGGCCGCAGCCGAACCCCGGGCATCGTCATCGCCTCCGGCCGGCTACGTCCTGGGCGGATACACGCCCTGCATGGCGATGCAGAAGTTCAGCGTGAGGTACGGCATCAGGTTGTTGTGCGGCAGACTGCCGCCCGCGACGGCGACCGCCTGCGGAGCCATGTCTGCAAGGTTCGTCGCCGGCCCGTACAACGCGCCGCCGCCGAAGGGTCTGCCGTACGCCAGGCCCGTGGCGTCGTTCGAGTTCGACACGCCGATGCTGGCCTGGGCGCCGTGGCTGTGCGCGGGCATCTCGCTTCCCAGGAGCGTGATCGTCTCGCTCCCGCCCGTCTCCCCGATATCGCGCAGGCTCAAGCCGGGCCCCTGGTCCCAGAACATCGGTACGCTTCCCTGAAGGTCGGGCAGCGCGAAGTTGCTCTTGCCGTCTCCGCCATACGTGGTGCCGAGGAGCGAGAACAGTGCCGTGTTCTGGGAGAGGGGCATGAGCTGCCCGTCACAGAACGCCCAGCCTTTCGGCGCGAAGTTGAACGGGAATATCCGGATCTCGGCAACGAACGGATCAGCCATGGATCGACCTCACTGCGACGGGAATATCCCGAACAGCGAAATGATGAAACTGATGCAGAGGAACGGCTGCATGTTGTCGTGCGGCTGGCTCCCGCCGGTCGATCCGATGGCGCTCGGCGACATCGCCACCGGCGACGCAGGCATCGCGGTGTAGAACCGCTTGGTGGCCTCGGCCGGGACCGCTCCGGCCGGGCTGCCGGACGAAGCGGCGCTTCCCGTGGCGAGGAGCGGGTGGGCGTGGGCCGCGATCTGGTTGACCGTCAGTGTCACGTTCTCGACGCCGCCGGTTTCCGCCAGGGTGAAGCCGTTGCCGAAGTGCGTCGGGACGCGTCCCCGGAGGTCGGGCAGCGCGAACGTGCTCTGGCCGTCGCCCCCGTAAGTCGTGCCGATCAGGTTGAAGAGCGTCTCGTTCTCCGAGATCGGCAGGAGCTGGCCCGCGCAGAACATCCATCCCGCAGGAGCGAAGTTCCCCGCGAACATCCGGATCTCACCGACATAGGGCTGAGCCATGGCGCAACCTCAGTTCTGCGACGGGAAGATGCCCTGGAGGGCGATGCTGAAAGTGAGCACCAGGAACGGCTGGAGGTTGAGGTGCGCCTGCGAGCCGCCGGCGTTCGTGAGGGCATTGGCGGCCATGGCCGTCGGCGCGTCCGGGCTGCTGTAGGCGTCGCCGAACGACGCCGCGGCCGTCGCCGGTACGCCACCCGCTGGCGTCGTCAGCGTGGCGGGATCGGTGCTGCTGCGAGCCGCGTGCGCGTGGCCGGGCAACTCCGCAATGGACAACGTGTGGGCCTGCTCGCCGCCCGCCTCGCCGAGGATGTGCCCGCCCCCTGTGTGCAGGGGCACCCGGGCCTGCAGGTTGGGCAGCGCGAAGTTCACCCGCCCGTCTCCGCCGAAGGTCGTGCCGAGCAGCGAGAAGAGCGCCTGGTTCTGGTTGATGGGCAGCAGTTGCCCGTTGCACAATGCCCAGCCCTGCGGCGCGAAGCCGAAGGACATGATGCGGATTTCGGACAGGAATGGGTCAGCCACCGTGACTCTCCTTGGACGGGCCGTCACCGGCCCTCGCCGCAGGGGCGCGCGCCGGCGCAGCGCGCCGACCCGCGCCGTCTGCTATCGAATCGCTGTTCCCTCGGCGTACACCTTCATACCGGCGGGCCAGGTGCCCGTCGTGACCGAGAAGACGCCCGGGTCCGTCGTAAGGCCCTGCACCCAGGCGCCGGCTGTTGAATTGTAGAACAGGACGTCGCTGCGCCCGTCGCCGTCGAGCTCCGTCACGAACAGCTGCAGGCCCGGCGCCCAGGTGCTCGCCACGCCGGTGAACGCGCCGCCGCCCGAGTAGAGCTGCACCAGCGCCCGGCCCGTGGCTGGATCGTACAGGAACAGATCCGCCCGGCCGTCGCCGTCGAAGTCGCCGCTCGACGGCTCGAATCCTCCCGCCCACCGGCCGCCCGTCTCGGTGAAACCCGATCCCGTGGTCAGGGCGAGCACCCACGCTCCAGTGCTCTTCCGGTAGCGGAGCACATCGGATCGTCCATCGCCGTCGAAGTCGGCAACCACCGGCTTGAACCCCAGCGGCCACACGCCCTTCGACCCTGGCGTGAACCCCGCCCCCGAGCTCATCATCCACTTCCAGTTGCCGGTGCTCGCCCGATGCAACAGGAAGTCGGCGTTGCCGTCGCCGTCGAGATCCCCGGGAGTCACCGTCCAGCCGGTGCCCCAGCTTCCCCCGTCGCAACTGAAGGTGCCGGGCGTCGTCGTCAGGCACTTCAGCCACTTGCCCGTCGTCGGGTTGACGAGCAGCACATCCGCCTGGCCGTCCGCGTTCTGATCGAGTGCCATCATCGTCCGGTACGGCGGCAGCGCGCCGGACACCTCAGGCAGGAAGCCGCCGCTGCCGTCGTTCAGCCTCAGGGTCCAGTCACCCGTGGCCACGCGGTAGAGGAAGATGTCGGACAGCCCGTCGCCGTTGAAGTCCGCGACGCCGACCCAGCGATTGCGGCCAAACACTCCTGCGGTGCCGTCGGTAAAGGCCCCGGCTCCCGTGCTGAGCTGCGTCTGGAACGGCCCGATCTGGCTGTTGCGATACAACAGCGCGTCGCCGAGCCCGTCGCCGTTGAAGTCGACGACCCGGCTCGATCGACCTCGCTGCGTGACCGTGTAGATCTGGCCGCTGACCGAGATCGTGCCCGAGCGGGGCGTGGCAGACGGGTTGGGCGCGACCGTGTAGTCCACCGTGCCCGAGCCCGTGCCGGACGCGGGCGGGGTCAGCGTGATCCAGGCATCGCCCGTGGACGCGCTCCAGCCGCACGTGCCGGCCACGGCCGTGACAGTGATCGTGCCCGAGCCGCCAGCCGGGCTGAACGGCGGCGGCGGCGCCGAGAGGCTGAAGCTGCACAGGTACGTGAACCCGTTGGAGAGCGTGACCGCCTGGCCGTCGGGGTTGGTGACCGTGACGTCCACTGTCCCCTCCGGCGTCGCCGAGGTCACCGCGTTGATCTGCATCGTGCTCGCCACGTCCACACCGGTCGCTGCCGAGCCGATCGTGACCGAGGCCCCGTCCAGGAACCCGGTGCCCGCGAGCACGACCGGGGTGGCCCCGGCCGCCGAACCGGACGCCGGTGTGATCGTGTCCAGGGTCGGCGCCGGGTAGACGAGCGGCGTAGCGGTCGGGTCATTCGGGGCGGCCGTCGCCGGGTCGTCGCTGACCACAGTGGTCGCATTCGAAGCGCTGATCGTGGCCTGCACCGACAATTGGGACGCATACGCGGTCGACACGTCGACCGTGGCCTGGAACGTGATGGTCACGCTCTTCCCGGCCGGCACGGCGCCCGCGGCCACGTCGAGCGGGCCGGCTGCGATCTCCGGCTGGACGCCGGCCTGACGCGCCCGCATCATGGCCGCCGCGCGCGGGGCCTGGGATTGCTCCGGCGCGGGAGCCTGGACCGGACGGGCGGCCAGCGCGACGGGCGACAGCGGCAGGCGCCGCGTGCCCGGCTGGAGAGTCGCCGTCATCAACTCGCCCGGGAACGTGGACGGGTCGAGATCGGCGCGCCCGAGGGCGTGTCCCAGTTCGTGGGCGACGACGGTCAGCAGGTCCACCTTCGGGGCCGCCGGCGTCTCCGCAGTCGCGCGACGTTCGTCGCCAACGCCCGGCACGGGGAACTCCTCGTCCGTGGCCGGGGTCGCATCGACGAACCAGCCGTGGCCGGCCGCCGTCCGGTCGATCCGGATCACGCCGCC
Source organism: uncultured Acidobacteriota bacterium (assembly GCA_963813325.1). Lineage (GTDB taxonomy): Bacteria > Acidobacteriota > Vicinamibacteria > Vicinamibacterales > JAKQTR01 > CAWEYM01. The sequence continues at coordinate 160,537 of CAWEYM010000006.1, read as the reverse complement.
GTCGGAGGTGGCGAGGAAGCCCGCCGGCAGATCTGCGATCGCCAGGGGAACGGCCACCAGGCGGGCGCGGTCCGCCTCGTCCAGACCGGCCGCCGCGAGACGATCGATCGCCGCGGCCTGCGCCGCCGCCACGTCATCGGTCGTGACCGGCGTGGTGTCGGGATCATCCGCCCGAGGTCCGCCGGCGAGCAGCATCGGGGCCGCGCACGACGCGCCGTCGGACAACGTCACGGCGCCGACGATGTTGGTGGTCGTCCCCGTGTTGATGGAGAGCACGTAGGCCTGCGTGGCCGTACCCGTGGCGCCCGTGTCCGGCACTTCCTCGAGCGTGAACGTGCCGCCGGCCTCCTCGAGGTCGTAGTCCACGAAACCGCCCGGCGTACCCGACACGACGTTGTTGCGCAGCGCCAGGCACGTCTCGTCCTCGAACGCGAACACGCCGACCCCGCCCACGAACGACGCGGCGGGCGACTGGCTGTGGTTCGTGATCGTGTTGCCCGTGACGATGAGCGACAGCGTCGAGAACCCCGTGCCGCCGAAGTTGGCCGCCTGGATGCCGTCCGACCCGACGTTCGTGATCTGGTTGTTCGTGACCTGGACGCGCAGCGTGGAGCCGCTGTCGTTCCAGAGCCCGATGCCGACGCTGTCGGTCGCGTTCTGGATCGTGTTGCCGTTGATCGTGCCGGTCACCGTGGCGTTGTCGTTCGCGTCGACCGCCACGAGGCCGTTGCCTTCGGCGCCGTTGAAGGTGTTGGCGGACGCCGTGAAGCTGGTCGTGGTGGCCTGCTGGCCGCTCACGTGCACCGATCCGCCCTTCCCCGCGACCGTCGGCGTGATGGTGTTGTTCGAGAAGACGAACGACGACGTGCCGGTGCTCCCGGCGGTCGCGGCCCCGAACTGCAGCGAGTCGCTCGTCATGTCGAGGAACGTGTCGTTCTGCACCGTCGCCGTAATCGCCGATGCGCCGTTGGGCACGAGGCGGATGCCGTCGGTGCCCGCCGCCCGGATTGTGTCGTTCTGGACGATCAGCGTGAGAGCCGTGCTCCCCGCGGTCGTGCCCATGATGCCCACGTCGGTGGCCGAGATGTCGAGCCCGCGGACCTCGATCGTGCCGCCCACGTCGCTGAGCGTGACCGCGTCGCCGCCCGCCGCGGTGTTGGTGATTCGCGGGGCGGAGCCGGCGACGAGCAGCGAGGTGGGCGAGGCGCCGCCGTTGACGCTGACGTCGAGCGTCAGCGCCACGCCCTGGCCGATCAGCCGCTGGCTGGCCTTGAGCGTGATCCCGGACGCCTGGCCGGTCGTCGTGCCGGAGCCCGCGTAGACGTAGATCGTGTCGCCGGCAGCCGAGGCCGCCTGCGACTCCACCAGCGTGTCGAACGGGTCGGACGACCGCCCGAGCCCGCCGGCGGCCGCGTCGTTCTTCACATACCAGACGCGGCCCTTGAAGGTGATGGTCACGGTGCCGGTCGACGCGATCAGGCCATCGGACACGTTGTAGGTGAACGTGTCGGTCCCCGTGGCGCCGGCTGGCGGCACATAGGTGAACGTCCCGTCCGCGTTGACCGTGACCACGGCGCCCGCGGTGGCCGCGTTCAGCGACGCGGTCAGCGGGCCGGGGCCGTCGATGTCGGTCGCGCCGGTGAGCAGCGTGCCGGTCACGAAGATGCCCGGCGTGATCGTCTTCGCGCCTGCCACCTGCAACTGGGTGTTGGCGATGGTGTCGAACCCGAAGTTCTGCACGACCGGCGGGTCGTTGACCGGCGTGACCGTAATCACGAACGACTGCGAGGCCGACGTGTCCGCCCCGCCGTCAGCGGTGCCGCCGTTGTCCTGGAGGACCAGCGAGATCGTGGCCGTGCCGTTCGCGTTGGGCGCGGAAGTGAAGGTCAGGGCGCCCGCTGCGGAGACGGCTGGCGCCACGCTGAACAGGCCGGGGTTCGTGTTGCCGGTGACCGAGAAGCTCACCGTCTGCGCGCCCTCGCCGGGCCCGGCCGAGATGGCCGTGGCCCACGGGTTCACCGTCTGTGCGCCCGCGTCCTCCGCCGCCGTGACGTCCGCGCCCTTCGTGAAGCTCGGCGGATCGTTGACGTCCGTGATCGTGATGACGAACGACTGCGCCGCCGACGGGGCGCCCAGGCTGTCCAGCGCGTTCAGCGTGATGGTGGCGGACCCGAAGGCGTTGGCGGCCGGGGTGAACGTCAGGACCCCGGCGGACGACACGACGGGGCCCGCGCTGAACAGGGCGGGATCCGTGTTGCCGGTGATCGTGAACGAGACCGTCTGGCCCGCCTCGTCCGCCGGCCCCGGCGAGATGGCCGTGGCCCACGGGTCCACCGTCTGCGCGCCGGAGTCTTCGAGCACCGTGACGTCGGGGCCCTTCGTGAAGCTGGGCGGATCGTTGACCGGGGAGACCGTGATCACGAAACTCTGCGGCGCCGACGTGTCCACGCCGCCGTCAGCCGTGCCGCCGTTGTCCTGCAGGACCAGCGTGATCGTGGCCGAGCCGTTGGCATCGGCGACCGAGGTGAAGGTGAGGACGCCGGTCGGCGACACGGCGGGGCCCGCGGCGAACAGCGACGGGTTGGTATTGCCCGTCACGGTGAACGCGACGGTCTGGGTGCCCTCACCGGGGCCGGGCGAAATGGCCGTCGCCCACGGGCTGACTGTCTGCGCGCCAGCGTCTTCGGCCACCGTGACGTCGGGCCCCTTGGCGAAGCTCGGCGGCTGGTTGACGTTGGTAATCGTGATGGTGAACGCCTGTGAGGCCGACGTGTCGGCGCCCCCGCCGGCCGTGCCGCCGTCGTCCTGCAGCGCGAGCGTGATCGTGGCCGCGCCGAACGCGTTCGTGGCGGGCGTGAAGGTGAGCACGCCGGTCGAGGAGACCGCCGGCCCTGCGGCGAAGAGCCCGGGGCTGGTGTTGCCGGTCACGTTGAATGTCAGGGCCTGGCCCGACTCGTCAGCGGGCCCGGGCGAGATGGCCGTGGCCCACGGGTTCACCGTCTGCGCGCCCGAGTTCTCGAGCACGCTCACGTCGGCGCCCTTGGTGAAGCTCGGCGGGTCGTTGACCGGTGTGACCGTGATGACGAAGCTCTGCGTCGCCGAGGTGTCCACGCCGCCGCCCGCCGTGCCTCCGTTGTCGACCGCGCGGAGCGTGACCGTCGCATCGCCGTTGGCGTTGGCCGCCGGCGTGAAGGTCAGCGCGCCGGTCGGCGAGACCGCCGGTCCCGCCGCGAACAGCCCGGCATTCGTGTTGCCCGTGATGTCGAACGTGACCGTCTGGCCCGCCTCATCCGGCGGCCCGGGCGAGATGGCCGTGGCCCACGGGTTCACCGTCTGCGCGCCCGAGTCCTCCGGCACCGTGACGTCCGGGCCCTTCGTGAAGCTCGGCGGGTCGTTGACTCCCCCGACCGTGATCGTCACCGTGCCGACCTCGTTCGAGTCCACCTTGCCGTCGTTCACGGTGAAGGTGAATGTGTCGGCGCCGGCGAAGTTCGGGTCCGGCGTGTAGGTCACCGAGGGCGGCGTGCCGCTCAGGGCTCCGTGCGCAGGGCTCGACGCGACCAGGAACGTCAGCGGGTTGCCGTCCGCGTCGGTGCCGGTCAGCGTGACGGGCGTTGCGGCGTCCTCGACGCCCGCGACATCCTGATCGTCGGCAATGGGAGACACGTTGACCGAGCCGGGCACCAGCGTGGACTTCGGGTCCAGCGGAATGGAGGCGGCCACGCCCGAGGCCTCCCCGGTTCCGGTGTTCGAGACGGTCAGGCCGTACGCGAGCGTGTCGCCGGGCCCCGCGTGGCCGTCCAGATTCACATCCACGCTGAGCAGATCCGTGAGGGTGGCCGACAAGGTGGGCGCACCCGGGTCCGCCGGTCGAGGCGGCATCCGCCGGACCGCGCCGTGTGGTGCGGCCGGGGTCTGCGGCGTCGCGGCCCGGGAGCCATCCGCCTGCGCGCCGGCCGGCACCGGCCGGGCATCCGCGGGCGGCCGATCGCCCGATTGCGCGAGCACGCCGGCCCAGAACGCGATGGTGAGAACCGTGGCGAGCAGCGCTGCTCGCCGGTGACTCGCGTGGAACAGTCGGCTCACGGTGGACCTCGGGAACACAGCGACGGCGTGGCACCAGGGGCAGGTCACCCGAAGGTGCGCGCCGGCGGCTGAAATCTGGACGAAAGGCCCGGCAATTTTATCCCGCGTGACGCACGAACGCAATCGCGATGGCGCATGCGCCGCCGGACGGGGCGATTCCCCGCGCGAATGCCGGGAGGTCGTCACGGGATTCGAACGCGACATCCGCGCGGGCGGTCTCCGGCATGGTGATGTCGATGTCGCCGGGGGCCGAGGGAAGCCCTTGACCCCCGTAGTATAGTGCGCGGATCAGGAGGCACAGATGAGACAGCTCGGCGTGGCGACAAGCGGAGCGATGCGCCGCATCGCGGCGGGAGTCGTGGTTGGGGGCGTCACGGCCGCTGCCATGGCGGTGGGCCAGGCTGCAGCGCCGCCGCCGAAGTTGCGCGTGGAAATCTCGTTCGCCTCGTCGGCTCACAAGGCGCCCGTGACCGGCCGGGTGTTCGTGATGATCTCGCGCACGGCCGAGCGCGAGCCGCGCCTGCAGACCGGCCGCACCGGCGTGCCGTTCTTCGGGCGCGACGTCGAACGGCTCGAGGCCGGCCACGCGGCTGTCATCGACGAAACGGATACGGGCTCGCCCGTGGAGAGCCTCGCGGACATTCCGCCCGGCGACTACTACGTCCAGGGCTTCGTCAACGTGTACTCCGAGTTCCGGCGCGCCGATGGCCGCGTGCTGTGGATGCACGACGACCAGTGGGAAGGCCAGCAGTGGAGCCGGTCGCCCGGCAACCTGTACAGCGAGGTGCAGAAAGTCCGCATCGACCCGGCTAGGGGCGGCGTCATCCGGCTCGTGGCCGACCGTGTCATCCCGCCCGTCCAGGTCCCGCCCGATACCGCGTGGGTGAAGCGGTTCCGGATTGAGAGCCCCATGCTGACGAAGTTCTGGGGTCGGCCGGTGTACCTCGGGGCGACCGTGTTGCTGCCCCGCGACTACGACCGCGGGGACGTGAGCTATCCCGTGCACTACGTGCAGGGGCACTTCTCGCTGCGGGCGCCCATGGGGTTCGAGGAGGGCAGCGACTTCTACAAGGAGTGGGTCAGGGACGACTTCCCGCGGATGCTCATCGTCACGTTCCAGCACCCGACGCCGTATTTCGATGATTCTTATGCCGTGAACTCGGTGAACGTCGGGCCGTACGGGGACGCGATCATGCAGGAGCTGATCCCCGAGGTCGAGAAGCGGTTCCGCGCGATCCGCGAGCCGTACGCCCGGGTGCTGTCCGGCGGATCGACGGGCGGCTGGGAGTCGCTGGCGCTCCAGGTGTTCCACCCGGACTTCTTCGGCGGCACGTGGTCGTATTGCCCCGACCCGGTGACGTTCACCGACGTCGAGGGCGTGAACATCTACGAGGACGTCAACGCGTTCTACAAGCAGTACGACTGGCGGCGCGAGCCGACCATCAACAGCCGCGAGACCGACGGGCGGGTCAGGCTCACCTCGCAGCAGCGGAACGCGTTCGAGCTCGCCAACGGCACGAAAGGCCGGTCGGGCGAGCAGATCGACATCTGGTCGGCCGTGTACGGCCCCATCGGCAAGGATGGCTACTTCGAGCCGCTGTTCGACAAGAAGACGGGCGTCATCAACCGGGAGGTCGCCGGCTACTGGCGCGACAACTACGACCTGCTGCACTATCTGCGCAACAACTGGTCCACCGTGGGGCCGAAGCTCGTTGACAAGATCCACGTCTACACGGGGACGATGGACACGTACTTCCTCAACAACTCCACGCGCGAGCTCGAGGCGTGGATGAAGACGACCGCCAACCCCCATTACGAGGGGTTCTTTCTCTACGGCGACGGGAAGCCGCACTGCTGGAGCGGGCCCGTGTCTTCCGCCGAACGCCTGAAGGAAATCGCCCAGCACATCATGCGCCACAAGCCCGAGGGGGCGACGACCCCGTGGTGGACGTACTAGCGCTTCAGCGGAGACAAGCCACCAGGTGAAGGCCCAATGCCCCCAAGGACAATCGCACTCAGCCTGTTGTTCGCGGCCCTCGCCGCACTGGCTGCGGCCGGCCAGGCCGTCGCGCCGGCCAGTGCCGCGCGTGCGGGCCAGGCCGAGGCCGCCGCGCCCGCCTCGCCCGGCGGGATCGTGGACGTCAACGCGATCGACCCGGAGACCTTCCAGGCGATCGCGTTCCGCGTGCCGGACGGCATGGCCCCGCACATCGACGGCCGGCTCGACGATCCCGTGTGGACCATGGCCCAGCCATCCGGACGGTTCATCCAGCGGGAACCGCGGTTCGGCGCGACCGCGACCGAGCAGACCGAGTTCAGGGTGCTGTACGACGACAAGAAGCTGTATTTCGGCATCTGGGCCTACGACAGCGATCCGAAGGCGATCAGGGCGAGCGAGCTGAAGCGCGATTCGCAGCTCAAGAAGGGCGACCAGATCAAGATCAACATCGACACGTTCCACGACCGCCGCAACGCGTTCTACTTCAGCACCAACCCGCTCGCCGCCCGGAAGGACGCGAACTCGATCGACAACGCGCGCGTCATCAACTACGACTGGAACGCGGTGTGGGAAAACCGCACGAGCGTGGACGACCGCGGCTGGTACGTCGAGATCGCCATTCCGCTCGGGCAGTTGCGGTTCAAGGGAAGCCCCGGCGCGTCGACCTGGGGCCTGAACGTCTGCCGCATCATCATCCGCAAGAACGAGGAGACCTATTGGGTGCCGTACCCGCGGGAGTGGGGTGCGACCGGGTTCGCGCGGATGGCGCACGCCGGCCTGCTCGTCGGCCTCGACAACGTGGCGTCGAGGCGCAAGCTCGAGTTCCTGCCGTACCTGGCCCCGCAGGTGTCGCGCGACGCGGCCGCGGGCACCCCGACCGACGCCACCGCCAAGTACGGGTTCGACGCGCGGATCGGCCTCACGTCCGACCTGACCGCCGACGTGACCTACAAGACGGACTTCGCGCAGGTCGAGGCCGACCAGGAGGTCGTCAACCTCTCCCGCTTCAGCCTGTTCTTCCCTGAGAAACGGCAGTTCTTCACGGAGAGCGCGGGCATCTTCGACTACGGGCACGTGACGGGCGCGGGCGCGAGTGGCGGTGCCGACACGGGCCCAGGCCTCCTGCCGCTGTTCTACAGCCGCCGCGTCGGCTTGGCGGACGGGCGCGAGGTGCCCATCCTCGCGGGCGGCAAGGTGACGGGGCGCGCCGGGCCATACGCGCTTGGGTTCATGAACATCGAGACCGAGGAGACGCGCTACGCCGGCGCAGACGGGCGCGATGTGGTTGTCCCGCGCGGCAACTACACCGTCGTCAGGGCCAAGCGCAACGTCTTCTCGCAGTCATCGGTCGGTACCATCCTGCTCAATCGCGAGGGCGGGCAGGGCGGCGCCTTCAACCGGACCGTCGGCTTCGACGCCAACTTGCTGTTCGGGCGCAACGCGACCCTGACCGGCCTGTTCGCCAGGACGTTCACCCCCGAGCGGTCCGGGCGCGACCTGGCCGGCGCGTTCGACTTCACCTGGCGCGCCGACCGGTACAACTACGGCGTGACGTACCTCGACGTGCAGGAAGCCTTCGACGCCGACATGGGGTTCATCCTCAGAACCGATGTCCGCGACACGAAAGCCCGGGCCGCGTGGACGCCGCGGCCGAGGTGGCGGGGCGTGCGCCAGCTCACGCTGGGCGGCACGGTGGAGTACTTCGAGAACCACGCCGGCCAGCCGGAGTCGCGGAACGCCACGGCGGACTTCACCATCCAGCGCCAGGACAGCTCGACGTTCAAGGTGGGGGCCGCCAGGGACTACGACCTCGTCCCCTACGACTGGCGAATCGGTGGCGGAACGGTTCCCGCGGGCGGGTATTCCTGGAACACGTGGAGGGCGGAATACGCCGGCGACCAGAGCCGGCGGGTGTACGGCGGGGGCGCCGTCGAGCTGGGCAGCTACTACGGCGGGAACAGGCGCACCGTCAAGGCCAGCGTGAACTTCCTGCCGCTCGAGACGCTGCTCGTCGAGAACGACTACACGCGCAACCAGGTCATGCTGCCCGGCGCGGATCGCTACGTGACGAACACGCTCAGCACGCGTGTGAGCTACTCGTTCTCACCCGACCTGTTCGTGAAGGCGTTCATCCAGTACAACGACGAGCGCCGCCTGGCGAGCCTCAACCTGCTGTGCTGGTTCATCTACCGCCCCGGCAGCGACCTGTACGTCGTCTACAACGAGGGATGGGACACCGACGTGACAGGGCCTCGCGGCCCGCACCGCAACCTGCAGATGCGGAACAAGTCCCTGTCGATCAAGCTGACCTACTGGCTGTCCCGCTGAACCCTTCGGTGCGGCGTCGGGCGTGCCGATCCAGGCCGCCGGCCGGTCCCTGTCGCCGTCACCTTGCCGGTCCACGCGCCGATCTTCGAGCGGCGTCGGGCCGCCATGCCGCGCCTGTATGCACGCTATCATGTTTAATAAGAGGGTGTTAGGTTGTATGACCTTCGCGTTGGTCAACGGCCGTGAGCCTGATCGACACGCCGCACCCCGGCGAAATCCCGCGCCGCCGCGGGCGAGGGTGTCTAAACTGGTGTCCCCGCGGGTCCCGTGGCGTCCGGCCTTCGGCCGCGGGCGACGTGCCGGTTCCACAATCCCGGGAGGAGCGATGCGAATCCTGTTGGCCCTGACGTGCGCGATCGTGCTGCTGGCGTCCCCGGCCGGGCTGGCGCAGCAGGCGGCGACGGCGACCGCCTCGGCGTCCGGCGGCTCCGACGCGGGGCGCCTGCCCGTGAAGCGGGTGGTCCTCTACAAGAACGGCGTCGGGTTCTTCGAGCACCTGGGCCGCGTCCGCGGCAACCAGCAGGTGTCGATCGACTTCACGAGTGGCCAGCTCAATGACGCGCTGATGTCCCTGACGACCGTTGACCTCGGCGGCGGCAGGGTGACCGGCATCAGCTTCAACTCTGACGAGCCGGCGAGCCGCAAGCTCGGCGCGCTCTCGCTGCCGCTTGGTGAGGACACCACGATCCAGGCGTTCCTCTCGGCCGTGCGGGGCGCCCGGGTCGAGGTCCAGAGCGCGGGCGTGGCGACAACCGGCCGGCTGCTGAGCGTCGAGCAACGGACGATTGGCGAAGGCGACAGGCAGGCCGAGGTGCGCGAACTGGCCATCGTCACCGATGGGGGTGAACTGCGGACATTCGAGCTCTCGCCGAAGCTGGTCGTTCGGCTTGCCGAGCCGGACCTGCGTGGTGACGTGCGCCGGTACCTCGACATCGTGGCCTCCTCGCGCCAGCGGGACCTGCGGCGCATGGCCATCGCGACGGCCGGGTCGGGCGAGCGGCAGCTCTTCGTCAGCTACATCAGCGAGGTGCCCATCTGGAAGAGCACCTACCGCCTGATGATGCCGGCGAAGGCCGGCGACAAGCCACTCCTCCAGGGCTGGGCCATCGTCGACAACACGATTGGCGAGGACTGGACCGACGTCGAGTTGTCGCTCGTGGCGGGATCGCCGCAGTCCTTCATCCAGCAGCTTTCGCAGCCGTACTATGCGCGGCGCCCGGTCGTGCCGCTGCCGTCGAGCGTGCTGCTGTCGCCGCAGACGCACGGGGGCACCCTGACGACGGGCGCGGAGCCGGAAGCGGAAGCGCCGCTGGAGGAGCGCGTGATGCGCAAGGCGATGGCGCCGCCGCCGCCCGCGCCGATGGCCTCGCCGGCCGGGGCGGTTGGCGGGGTGGTCGGCGGGATGGTCGGGGCGTTGCGCGAGGCGCGCGACGAGGCCAGGGTGGCGATGGAGCGCGTCGAGGCCGCCGCGCAGGGCCGCGAGCTGGGCGATCTGTTCGAGTACCGGCTGAAGGAGCCCGTCACGATTCGCAAGAGTCAGTCGGCGCTCGTGCCGATCATCAGCGCGCCGATCGAGGCCGAGCGCGTGTCGCTGTGGAACGCCGCGGCCGGGCGCCGGCCCCTGAGCGCGGTGTGGATCAGCAACTCGACGCCGTTCACGCTCGATGGCGGCAGCGTCTCCGTGCTCGAGGACGGGACGTTCACCGGCGAGGGCCTGATGGACGCCGTCAAGCCGGGCGAGCGGCGGCTGTTGTCGTACGCGGCCGATCTCGCGCTGCTCGTCGATGCAACGTCCGAGGGCGGAGGGCCGGAGCAGGTCAGCAGCGTGCGGGTCGCGCGCGGCGCGCTCATCATGCAGCGCGAGTACCGCGACAAGCGGACCTACACCGTGCGCAACGAGGACAGCAAACCCCGCACCCTGGTGATCGAGCACCCGAACCGGCCCGGGTGGAAGCTGGTGGGCGGAACGAAGCCGGAGGAGACCTCGCCCGGCACGTATCGTTTCCGGCTGCCCGTGCCCGCCCGGTCCACGGCGATCCTGACGGTGGACGAGGTCAGGCCGGACGTCTCGTCGTACCAGCTGACCAGCCTGACCGACGACCAGGTGGCCGTGTTCGTGCGGCAGCGGGCGATCACGCCGGAGGTCGAGCAGGCATTGCGGCCCGTGCTGGCGAAGAAGCGGGAGATTGCGGCTGTGGCGGGCGGGATCGAGGCGCGCGGGCGTGAGCGGGATCGGATCTTCTCGGACCAGGAGCGGCTGCGCGAGAACCTGAAGGCGCTGAAGGGCAGTGCGGAGGAGAAGTCGCTGGTGGCGCGTTACACGCGGCAGCTCGATGAGCAGGAGACCCGGCTGGAGGCGTTGAAGAAGGAGACCGCCGACCTCGAGGCCCAGCGCCAGCGGCTGCAGGCTGAGCTGGACGCCCTGATCGACGCCCTGACAATCTGACAGGGGGGTCAGGCCCCTTTTACCAATTGCGAAAAAGGGGCCTGACCCCTTGCAACGGCGGTCTACTTCTTGAGTTGATCGATGGTCCACTGCCGGACCGGGGCCTGCGTGAGGCCCAGGCCCTCGGCCTCTGCAATCGCCTTGTCCACGGTCCAGCCGTCGACCCGGACCCGCTTGATCGCCCACAGGGCCGCCGCGCGCACGCCCCCCGCACAGTGCAGGTACACCGGCTGGTTCGCCTTGTCCTGCAGGGCGGCCAGCCCCTTCTCGATGACTCCCGCCACGGCCGGGTCAGTGCGCTTGAGCGGCAGGCTGATGAACTTCAGCCCCGCGGCCTTCGCCTCGGCAGCCTCCTTCTCGAGGTTCACGCCTGCTTCGTCCGGGGCCTGGAGGCTGACCACCGTCGCGTACCCGCGGAACTTCAGTTCGGCCATGCCCTCGCCCGTCACGGGACCGCCGACCGCCACGGACTCATCCGCTTTCGCAAACGCTTCGACGCCCGGCACATCGGGCCTCGGCGGCGCCGGCGGGGCCTCGCCCCACACGTATTGCCCGAACCACTGGAGGTTGTGCTCCATGGCCGCGCGGTGCGCCTTGGGCTTGGTCAACCCGTGGCCGAAGCCCTTGTAGACGACCAGCTTCACCGGTACGTGCTCGTCCTGCAGGCCCTGGTAGAGCTCGTAGGCGTTGGGAATCGGCACGCGGCGGTCGTTCTCGCCGTGCTGGATCAGCGTCGGCGCCTTGGCGCGCTTGATGTACGTGATGGGCGAGGTGTCGGCGTAGATCTTCGGGTCGTCCCACGGGGTGGCCTTGAGGTACTGCCGCGTGAACGGATGGATGTCCGTGTTGACGTAATAGGTCATCCAGTCCGAGATGCCCGCCCCGACCGACACCGCCTTGAAGCGCGCGCTGTCGTGCGTGGTCAGGAACGCGGAGATGTAGCCGCCCTGGCTCCAGCCCATCGTGCCGACCTTGTCGTTGTCCGCCAGCCCCTGGGCGACCAGCGCGTCGATGCCCGACATCACGTCCCACGCGTCGCCGATGCCGAGGTTGCGCACGTTGAGCGACCGGAACGTCTCGCCGTAACCCGCGCTGCCGCGGTAGTTCGGCTCGAGCACGAGCGCGCCCTTGTTGAGCCAGATGTCGATCGGGTAGGTCGATGTCGCGTTGAACGGGATCGGCCGCGAGACGCCGGTCGGCCCTCCGTGGATGACCACGAGGAGCGGATAGCGCTTGCCCGTCTGGAAGCCGGCCGGCTTGTGCAGAACGCCCTCGATCGGCGTGCCGTCCTGGCTCTTCCACGTGACGACCTCGTGCGTGGGCTGAGGCCAGGCCGCGATCTGCGCGCCCATGTCGGTGAGCTTCTTCGCCGCCATCGTCTTCAGCGGGGCCACGAAGATCTCGGGAAACTGCGTTGGCCCGCTCCCGAGGAACGCCGCTGTCGTGCCGTCGGCCGTCAGCGAGATCCCGGCCATGATCCACGGATCGCCGGGAGACAGCCGAGTCGTGGCCTTCGTCGCCGGGTCGAGACGGTAGAGATAGGACCAGGTGCGCGATGACGCGCCGAAATAGAGGCCGTCGGCCTTCCACGCCAGCAGGCCGGGGTCCTCGTCGAACGCCTTCGTGAGCGGCTCGATCGCGCCGCCGGCCGCCGGAATCACGGCGATGAGGCTGTTGGTGTAGTAGAAGGACGGGTTCGCCATCGCCGTTTCGAAGGCGATGCGCGTGCCGTCCGGCGACCACGCGGGATTGGAATCGGGGCCGTCCTGCGTGACGAGCGGGCGGACCCTGCGGTCGTTGACCGTGACGACAGAGATGTCGGCCGTGCCGCCGCTCGACGGATCGCCGTTGATCACGTGGTCGAACGCGATGCTTCGGCCGTCGGGCGACCATGCGAAGTTGCCGACCGTGAACGCCCCCTCCGTGAGGCGCCGGATCTTCTTCGTGGGCACGTCAATCACCCAGAGGTGAGTCATGACGTGGTCCTGGTCGACGATTTCGAACTCGCCGTACCTCTTGTCGCGGTCCTTGAGGGCCTGCGGCTTGGGATTCGCGCTGGTGTACGCGATCTGCGAGCCATCGGGCGACCAGTCGAACCCTGTCACACCCTCCTCGCCCGTCGTCAACGGCTCGGCCTCGCCGCCATCCACCTGGATGACGTAGAGCTGGCGCTTGTCCGAGCGGTCCGATACGAACGCGAGGCGCCGGCCGTCGGGCGCCCAGGTCGGGGCCATGCTCGACTTCCTGGCGTTGGTCAACTGGAGGAGCTTCCCGGTGGCCACGTCGGCGAGCCAGATCTCCGTTTCGTACGCGTTGTCGTCCCAGTTCGTCTCGCGCACCGTGTAGGCAACGTGGCGGCCGTCGGGGGACATGGCGGGCGATCCGGCCCGCTTGATCTGGATGAGGTCATCGACCATCGGCCCGGTCTGGGCCAGCGCGACTCCCGGCCAGCCAAGCAGGGCCAGGACACCTATGAGCACGGCGACAGCAAAACGGCGCATGTTGACCTCGGAGTTCAGTGTTTCAGTTGTCAGCGACCGACGCGCTGCGATCGCGATTCGACGCGCCAGGAACTGGCGTCCCCGGGCCTGAAGGCCCGGGGCTACGGCGTGACGCGTCGCCGGGCCTGAAGGCCCGGGGCTACGACGCGACGCGGGCAGCGAATCGCGAATCCCGACTCTCCCGGAGCCCCTGCCCGGCGCGTTCTCAACTCACCTGAGCGCCGGCGAGCGCCGGGCTCAGTCCGTGAGCACCACCTTTCCCACATTGCTCCGGCTCTGGAGGAACCGGTGCGCGTCGGCCGCCCGGTCCAGGGGAAACGTCCTGGCAATGGTCGCCGACAGGCGTTTCGATCCGAAGTCGGCGAGCAGAGCTTCCATCGTGCCCGCGAGGAACTTCCGCTCGGCCCACAGGTGGCCGAGGTTCAGGCCGAACACGCCCCGGTTGTCGTTCATCAGCGCGATGGCGCCGAACTTCGGCATCGCCCACACCGACCGCAGCACCCGCCACCAGTTGCGCCGCTCGCCGGCCACCATGTCCGACACCCCGTAGGTGACCAGGCGGCCCAGCGGGGCGAGCATGCGATAGCTGCGCATGAGGCCGGCGCCGCCGATGGGATCGAGCACCACGTCGACCCCGCGCCCGCCGGTCAACCGCGCCACTTCCCCCGGGACATCCGCCGTCCGGTAGTCGAGCGCATGATCGACACCGAAGCTGCGCAGCGCGTTGTGCTTCGCGGCCGACGCCGTGCCGATGATCACGGCCCGCCGCAGCCGTGCCAACTGCGTCGCGGCGATTCCCACGCCGCCGCCGGCCCCGTGGATGAGCACCGTTTCGCCGGCCTTCACGTTCGCCATCTTGTAGAGCGCGACGCTGGCGGTGAGGTAATTGACGGGGATGGCGGCCGCTTCGTTGTGGCTCAGGTTGGGCGGCGCGGCAAAGACATACTCCGCCGGCACGACGACGGTGTCGGCGTAGCCGCCGAATCGCGTGAGCGCGATGACGTGGCGGCCTTTCTCGTGGCGCCCCGCCCCGGAGCCGACCGCATCGACGTAGCCGGAGACTTCGTAACCGACGACCAGCGGCGGCTTCGGCGCGTCCGGGTAGAGCCCCATCCGCGCGAGCGCGTCGGCGAAGTTGACGCCCGACGCCTTCACGCGAATGCGGATTTCCCCGGGCCCAGGCTCCGGGTCCGGCGCTTCCCGCATCTCCATGACGTCGGGCGATCCGTATCGACTGATCACAACCTGGCGCATCGTTCGAACTGCCGCCATCTTATCGGAAAAGGCGGGGCGGGCAGGCTATCATTCCCCTGATGATGCGAAATCCTCGAGCGTTCCTTGCCTCCGCGTTCCTCGTCGGCCTGGCGCTGGTGTCGGCTCCGCGCGCGGCGTCGCAGCAGGTCCTCATCACCGGGGCCCGCGTGCTCGATGTGGCCGCTGGTGCGTACCTCCCGGCCGCGGCAGTCCTCATCGAGGACGGACGGATCTCCTCGATCACGAAGGACGCCCCGGCGGGCGTGTCGGACGACGCGACGCGGATCGATGCGGGGGGCAAGACCCTGGTGCCGGGACTGGCGGACGCGTTCGCCGCGGCGGCGCCCACGCCGGACCTGGAGGCGGACTACTTCTATGCGATGGCCCTCGCGCACGGCGTCACGACGTTGCGCGTGATGAACGTGCGGACACCCTGGGGCGTCGGGCAGCGGACGCGCGTCGAGTCCGGCGAGATCCTGGCGCCGCGCCTGTTCACCAGCGGGCGCGGCCTCGACCAGTGGTCCAGGCCCGCGCTCTGGCTTTACGAGATCCACGACGCGGCCGAGGCCTCCGCGGAGGTTCGCCGCCAGGTCGCCTCGAAGGTGGACTGGATTGCCGGCTACGAGAACATCACCCCGGATGTCTACCGGGCGATGGCGGCTGCCGTGAAAGGCACGTCCACGCGGATCAGCGGGCGGCCAGGTGCGTCATCGATGGCCGAACTGGCGCGCGTGCCCGTGCAGGCCATCGACACGCTGGCGTGGCCGGTTCAGGCCAGGCCGGCCGCCGTGGTTGCGGGCAGCGTGCTCGACCGGCGCACCACGGACGTCATGGCGAAGACCGACGCCGCGTGGCTCGCGACGCCAGCGAAGGACCTTCGGGCGCTGGTGACGCAGCTCGTCCGATCGCGCGCGGCGCTGGTGCCGCTGCTCGCGGCGGGACTGCCGCGGGCATACCCGGATGAGGTGAAAAGCGATGCCGCCCTTGACCTCCTGCCCGAGGCTCGGCGCAAGGAGCTGCTGGATCGCCTCGCGGCGTTGCCCGCCGCGGATGCCGCCCAGGCCCGGCAGGCCTGGGACAGCCGCCTCGCGTTCGTCCGAGACGTTGTGAAAGCCGGCGGGCGGGTGGTCACGGGGTCCGGCTTCGAGGACAACGGCTACCCGGTGCCCGGCGTCGGCGTCCACCGCGAGGTGCAGGCGCTGGTCCGCGCCGGCCTCTCGCCTGCGGAGGCCATTCGCGCGGCGACCCTCAAGCCGGCGGCGCTGCTCGGCGCGGCGCGGTCTCTCGGCCAGATCAAGCCCGGTTTCCAGGCGGACCTGATCATCGTCGAGGGCGACCCGCTCGCCAACGTCGCCGACCTCGCTCGGATCACGACCGTGATCCGCGCCGGCGAGGTACTCGACCCGAAGACCTTGCTGGCGCAGGCCCGCCAGGCGATCGTGGGAAACCGGCCGAGGTAGGACGGGGGTTGGCGTAATCAGGGATCAGTTATCAGTTGTCTTGAGTTTTGAGTATTGAGTTGTGAGTCGTGAGTTCTGTCTTCAGCTTGCCTCACTCATGACTCAGAACTCAGAACCCATAACTGATGTCATCAGTCATCTGTCTTCAGTTATCTCCCAAAACTGAGAACTGAAAGCTGTCGCGCCCTACCTCCCCGTCACCCTGACCAGCCCCTCCTGCAGCAGTTCCCACGCGCGGCGGACGTGCACCTCGGTCGTGCGGATGTTGCCCACGGCCAGCCGCAGGGTGAACCGCCCGCGCAGGGCGGTGTGCGAGATGAACACGTCGCCCGACTCGTTCACCAGCGCCATCAGGCGCTCGTTGAGGGCGTTCAGCTCGGCCTCGCTCATGACCCGATCGGACGGCTTCGCGCGGAAACAGACGACGCTGAACGGCGCGGGCGCCAGGCGCTCGAAGTCGGGATCGGCATCCACCCACCCGGCGAACACCTGCGCGAGCCGGATGTGCTCCGCGAGCCGCGCGCGGATCCCCTCGGCGCCGAAGTAGCGGAGGATCATCCACAGCTTCAACGCCCGGAACCGCCGGCCGAGCTGCACGCCGGTGTCCATCAGGTTGCGCGTGCCGTCGGGTGTCCGCAGGTACTCGGGCGTCAGCGAGAACGCCGAGCGGACGATGTCCATCCGCCGGCAGTAGAACGCGCTCAGGTCGAACGGCGTGAACAGCCACTTGTGCGGGTTCACGACGAGCGAGTCCGCGCGATCCGCGCCCGCAAGGATGTGGCGATAGTCGGGCAGGATGGCGGCCGCGCCCGCGTATGCCGCATCCACGTGCAGCCATAAGCCCTGGGCCTCGCAGATGTCCGCGATGGCCGGCACGGGGTCGACGCTCGTCGTGGACGTGGTTCCGACGGTCGCGACCACCGCGATCGGCTGCCAGCCCGCCGCTCGATCCTCCGCGATAGCCGCGCGTAGCGCGTCGGGCCGCAGGCGGAACTTGTCGTCGACCGGGATCTTCCGCAGCGCCTCGTGGCCGAGGCCGAGCAGCATCACGTCCTTGTCGATGGACGAGTGGGCCTGCTCCGAGCAGTACACACGAAGCCGGGGGACGTCAGTCCGCGCCGGCAGGCCAAGCTGGCGCACCCTCGGCACGGCAGCCTCCCGCGCCGCCGCCAGCGCGTGCAGGCTCGAGATCGACGCGGTGTCGTAGATGACGCCCTCGAACGCGGACGGCAGGCCCATGAGCTGCCGCAGCCAGCCCATGGCGACCTCCTCGAGCTCGGTCGCCGCGGGCGAGGTGCGCCACAGCATGGCCTGCGCGTTGAGCGCGGCCGACAGGAATTCGGCCAGCACGCCCGGCCCGCTCGCCGAGATTGCGAAGTACGCAAAGAACCCCGGGTGATTCCAGTGTGTGATGCCGGGCACGATGATCCGGTCGAAGTCCTCGAGCACCTGCTCGAACGGCTCGCCGCGCTCGGGCGCCGCGCCCGGCAGGGCATCGCGGATCTGCCCGGGCTTTACCCGCGCGAGCACGGGATACCGCTCAGGATGCTCCAGGTATCGCGCGATCCACTCGACGATGTCGTGGCCGTAGCGGCGGAACGCTTCGGCATCCATGTCCCCAAGCAGTGGATCTGGCTGATCATCAGGCGTCACGGTTGGCCTCCCCATGGGGCGCCCCCCGGCGCTGAAGCGCCGGGGCTACGTCGATCCGATTCCCCGTCCCCGGATTGTAGTTCCAAAGCGCGGGCCGAGGCTCCAGCCGCGCCGCTCACCACGCGTCCGAAGGCCCGGGGCTACAATAACCCGATGAGCCGACCATTCCGTCGAGGCCTGTCGCTCGCCCTCCTCCTGCTGGCGGCAGGCGCCCTGCCGGCCGCGGCCGAGTCGCGCTACTTCGACGACTCGCCCACCGACCGCATCCTCGTGGGCAACGGGACGCACTTCGAGGTGGCGGTCAGCAAGATCAACGGCGCCTTCATCTCGGTGCTCGACAAGACGACCGGCCAGTTCGTCAGCGTCGGCGCAGCCAACGAGTGCCAGTTCAGCGTGGGCTACGCGGGCGGGAACCCCTCCCGCGTCGACGGCTGCACCTATGCAAGCTTCGGCCCGGCGCGCTTCACGTATTCCTGGTCGCCGGAAAGCTACACGCTCACGTTGACCTACACGAACGCCGGCAGCCTGGTCCCCCTCGACGCGCGCGTGGACCTGTCCCTGTCGGACGAAGCGTGGTTCGACCTCCGCCTGACGCTGCTGAACCGCCAGAG
The DNA here is from genome assembly GCA_963813325.1 of uncultured Acidobacteriota bacterium. GTDB lineage: Bacteria > Acidobacteriota > Vicinamibacteria > Vicinamibacterales > JAKQTR01 > CAWEYM01. Next base: position 142,199 of record CAWEYM010000006.1, on the reverse strand, counting down.
CGGGACGATGCGGTGGATCCGCTTCCCGTACGGGTTCGTCTTCAGCGAGGCGGACATCGACGGCGCGCTGCTGCCCATCCTGCCCGGCGTCGTCTTCGAGCCGGCATTTTTCGATCGCAACCAGGGCTATGTCGCCGGGTACCCCGGCTACCCCGGGATGTTCGCGGACTACTTCGCCGTGTGGTCCGCCAAGGGCCGGATGGCCGTCGAGGTCGTGGCCCCGCCCGCCGAGCTGCACCCGAGCCGCTTCGGCTTCGTCCACGACGACCTCATCGTGCTCGACAGTGCGCACTACTTCCACGAGTTCGGCGCGTGGGCCGGCGGCGGCCAGGCGTGGACGAGCCCGGTGGTACGCGTGCGCGTGGCGCAGGACCTGCGCGACTCGATCCTCGCAACCAGGGCCGACAACGGCCTCGACAGCTATTCTGGGTTGGTCGAGAAAGCCGGCCCGCTGTTCGATCGCCTGGCGCAGGCGCCCCTCTACAAGGCTGACGCGGATCAGATCGGCCTGCCGTTCGCCGAGTACGGCCCGCTGCTGGACCGCGTGCCCGCTCCCGGCATTCTGCACCCGGTCGCGTACCAGCCCGGCGGCCACGACTCGAACGACCCCGACTTCCTCCCGCCGAACCCGGCGTGGGGCACGACCGCCGCCTTCGCTGGGATGTTCCGCGCCGCGCAGTCCCGCGGCCTGTTCGTAATGCCTTACACGAACCCCACGTGGTGGAACGAGCTCTCGCCGACGCTGCAGAACCTGCCGCCGCCGCTGACCATCGACGACGTCGCGAGCCTCGACGACCGGGGCAACCCGCGGCTGGAGGAGTACGGGCCGCAGCGTGGCTACATGATGTCGCCGTGGCCGACCTTCGTGCGGAACCGGATCGACAGCCTCGTGTCGCAGATGACGACGACGCTGCCGAGCGATTTCCTGTTCGAGGATCAGATCGGTGCCCGGCCCTGGGACTTCGACTTCAACCCGTCGTCTCCGAGCCCGGTCAGTTACATGGACGGGTGGCTCAACCACGTGGAGCGGCACGCCGGGGCGGGCCTGATGACCGAGCTCGGCTTCGACCGCCTCGGCGCGACCGAGCTCGGTTTCCACGGCAGCGTGCTGCTGCCCGAGCGCTACGGGCTGACCGACGAGTGGTGGGGAACCGCGACGTGGCACGCGTACCCGCTCGCGACCCTGCTGCTCCGCGACAAGGTGTTCTTCTACCAGCACGACCTCGCGCCCGAGACCATGACGGTCGATCTGCCGACGCTGCGGTGGAACCTGGCATTCGGCTACCAGCTCAGCTACGACCTCACGACCGGCGGCCTCTCCAATCCGTGGAAGACCGTTGTCTCGGCGTTCCAGTCGCGCGTGCTGGCGCGCTACGCGGCCGACCGCCTGACCGACTTCACGTCGCTCCAGCCGGACCTCACGCGGACCGACTTCGAGACGGCGAGCGTGGTGGCCAATTGGGATGATGGCGCGGGCGCGGCGGCCGGGGCCCACGTGCTGGCGCCGGGCGGCGTCATGGTCGCGAGCGCGGATGGGCATGTCACCGCGGGGGTCTTCACGCGTTTCAACAACGAGCCGCTCGACCCGGGCGGCGCCCACTACCTGATCGAGGAGCGTGGCGACCAGGAGGTCGTGGTCCGCCAGGTGCTGGGGGGCGCGACGTGGATGGCGATCGAGCCGCTGCCGTCCTGGGGCGGCGGCGCCAGCCTGGTGGTGCAGGCGATGGCGAGCGGGGGCAGGCAGCTGGGCCGCTTGCTCTACACCGTGGTTGATGGCCGGGTCCGGTTCCGCTATCCGAGTTGGCTGTCCGGCGCCGCGGTCGAGGCCGTCAGGGTGGCGACCGCGAGCGCGGACCTGGTGGTCACGCAGGTGAGCAGTCCGCGCAGCGCGCGCCCAGGCCGCGCGATCCTGGTCCGGAACATCGTCCGGAACCGCGGCATCGGGAAGGCCGGCGCGTTCGATGTCGGGTTGTACCTGTCGACCGATCCGACGATCGACCCGGCAGGAGACCGGCTGCTGAAGACGCGGCGAGTCACGAGCCTGCGCCCGGGAGGGCTGTCGATCGCCCTCTCGCGCGCGGTCCTGCCGTCGGATCTTCAGGCCGGCACCTACTACCTGGGCGCGGCGGCCGACATCGGCAACGCGATCGACGAACTGGACGAGGGCAACAACACGCGAGCTGCCAACATCGCCATTCAGATCGTCGTGCCTGCGGCGCCGGTGCGCTGAACCCCGCCGGCGCCGAACAGCTGGACGCCCCGCTCCGATCCACTCCGACTCTGTTGACTCCAGGGGGCCCTGCTCCATAGTCTCGTGTGCTGGAGCGGACCGCGCCGGAGCACGCAGCCTGAGCGGCTGGCGGGGCGCGGTCCCGGGGACCGGGACCCGCCGGTTACTCGCGCTCGACTTCGATGATCACAGGCGCGTTGAGCCTGACGGTCACCGAGGATCCTGCCTGCAGGACTGCCGCGTTGCGGCCGCCGGCCATCGTCGCCGCCGTGCCGCCCGCCGCGCCGATCGCGCCGCCGATCGCCGCACCCCTGCCGCCGCCGAGGATCGCGCCGAGCAGCGCACCGCCGATCGCCGCGCCACCGATCCTGGCCGAACTTTCCTTGCCCGGCGACGCACCCTCCCGATAGACCGGCTCGGTGATCAGCTGCGTCCGCGAGCCATCGGCGAACACGAGCGTGTGGAACCGGAGCCCCAGGCGCGCCCTCTCCTTCACCTTGCCGCCGCGCTCGACCTGGGTGACCGAACCGGAGACCCGCGTGCCGGCCGGGATCGCCACGCGGCCTCCCACCCGGACATCTCGCGTGACGTGCGCCTCCACTGGATCCTCGAGCCGCGCCGTTTCGCTCGTCACGGTCGTGTCGAGCTGCAGCCCGATCACGGAATCGGCCGACACCACCAATTCCTCGAAGTCCGCCGCGGGCGGTACCTCGGGCCTCGGGGGCGCAAACGGCTCGGCCACGGCTGCGGGCGAGGCGGGGGGAGTCGCGGCGGCGGGCGCGGCCTGGTCAGGCGGCTGCTGGGCCGCATTGCCGGCCGGATTCGGCCGATCGATCTCCGTCCAGCCGTGGTCTCGCGTGCCGGGCGCGGGGGTGCCGTTCGGTTGGCCCGGGATCCGCGCCGGGTTGGACCCGCCGTCCGGTTGGCCCGGGATCCGCGCCGGGTTGGACCCCTGACGTGCCGGCGCCCCCGAGCCTGTCGGGCTCGAGGAGCCGGTGGACGTGGATGCCGGAGGCGGCGTGGCGGGCGGCGTCAAGCCGGATGCGGGCGGCAGGGTCGAGGCCTGGTTGCCGGAGGCTGGCTGACCGGGAGGTGCCTGGTCGGCGACGACGCCTTCGGTTGCGGCAACGGGGACCCGAGGCATGGCCAAATCCGCGGCGCCAATACCGTCGACCGCCTGAGACGATGCGTGCGGTGTTCCGACGCGGAGCGCAATGTAGGCCCCGCCGGCGCCGGCAAGGACGCAGGCAACTGCGACGAGGCCGATGGCGACAGGCTTGGACAACATGGCGACACTCCTACCCGCCCCCCTAGGCCCGGCGCTCAGTCGAGTTGAGGACGCGCCGGGCGTGTAGCGCGCGGGCTTCAGCCCGCGTGCCCGGAGCGAGCATACCCATCACACGTGAACTCCGGGGTTAGTCCAGCAATTGCCGTACCCGGCGCCCGCGCCCGGAAAACCGGCGGCAACCACTGCCGGTGGGGGAGTTTACCAGATCGATCCCGGCCGGGATGTGCCCGCGCGGTGACAGATCGTCCTATCGGCATCACAGACGGCAATATTTGCAATCGGTTTGGGCACACGGCAGAATTGTGACGCATGCGGATTCTCGACCAGTTCCTGCGGGACGGCGACCGGCTGTTTCGCTGGCGCAGCTACTTTCCGCTCGCGCTCGTGCCGGTCATCCTCCTTGGGCTGGTGACGACAGGGCCCCCGTTCGGGGACCGGCTCGCGGAGCGGGCTTGGGAAGTGGCCAGCCTGGCGGTGGCGCTGCTCGGCCTGGCCATTCGCGTGTGGGCGGTCGGCACGGCGCCGCCGGGCACGTCGGAGCGCAGCACGGTCAACCCGCGCGCCTCCGAGTTACGTATCTCGGGCCTGTATTCGATCGTCCGCCATCCGTTGTACCTGGGCAACGGCCTCATGGGCCTCGGCATCTCGCTCTTTCCGGGGGTGTGGTATCTCCCGCTGGTCATGGCGCTCGCGACCTTGCTGTACTACGAACGTATCGCCGCGCGCGAGGAGGCCTTTCTCGAAGACCGCTTCGGCGAGGCCTTCCGGACCTGGGCCGTCCAGGTTCCGGCGATCGTGCCGTCGCTTGCGCAGTACCGCCCCGCGACGACAGCCTTTTCGTGGCGCAAGGTGTTTCGGCACGAGTTTCACGGCCTGCTGGTGATCGCCTCGGGCGCCCTGCTGCTGGACATGGCGCAGGAATCGCTCAGGACCGGGGCGTTCCGCTTCGATCCGGTCTGGCTCTGGGTGTTTGGCGTGAGCGCGGCGTTGTTCGTCGTGGCGTCGGCGATCAAGAAGACCACCGGCCTGTTCGATGTCCGCGATCCCGATCCCCGGGTCGCGCCGGCCGGTCCCAAGGCGCGGAGGTAGCCCATGCCGTTGCTCACGCGCGCGCAGGTCGACGCGGCGCTCAGCGGTCTGGCTGGCTGGCGTTACGCGGACGGTGCACTGCAGAAGGAGTTCGTGTTCGCGGGCTTCCCGGAGGCCATCGCCTTCCTGACGAGGCTCGTGCCAGGGGCCGAGGAAGCGGACCACCATCCCGACCTGCGGATCAGCTACAAACGGGTTTTCGTGATCTATGCCACCCACAGCGAGGGCGGCGTAACCGAGAAGGACATCGCCGGCGCCCACCGGGCCGACCAATGCGCCTGAAGAAACACTACGTTTCGCGCGAGGTCACGGCGCTGACGGGCCTGAGCGCCAGGCAGCTCCAGTGGTGGGACCGCCACCGGCTGATGCAGGCCTCCATGGCGGCGCACCGGACGGCCGCCGGCGGGTTCACCGAGCGCCGCTACTCCCCGGTGGACGTGCTCGAACTGCTGGTGCTGGCCGACCTGCGGCGCCTGGGCTTCACGGTGGCGCGCATCCGGCAACTGCTCGACACGCTCCGCGAGTGCTTCGGCGTGCGCCTCTTCGAAGCAACCGACGATGGCGGCCCGATCACGCTGCTGACGGATGGCCAGGACGTCTACGCGCGCACGGTGGATGGCCGGATCTTCAACCTCCACAAGGATCCCACGCAGCCGCTGCTGGTGATCGGGGGCGAGGACGGCTTCCGGACGCTGACCGCGCGCGCGCGTCCTCGCCGGAAGGCGAAGAAGCCGGGCAAGCCTCGCCGGCGCCGGGCCGCGGCAGGCGAACCTCGCGACTGACGCCGGCCGCCAGGTGTCGCGCCGGGTCTTCGGCCGGGGGCTGCGGCCGACCGGATGCCGCGCGGACTGCGTGGCTCACCGTGCGCCGCGGATTGAGCCGTTCCTGCCGTTGTGCTATAACGCCACCTTGCCCGAGGCACCTCCAGCCCGCCGTCCCCCGTCCCGCTGCCGACAGCGGGCGATTCCCATGCACGCCGGTACGTTGAAGGAGGCAGACGCATCATGATCGCGGCTCACAGGCAAGGTTCCCGGATCCGCATCTTCGTGGCGCTGGCGCTGGTGGCGACCCTTGGTGTCGCCTTCACGCCCGCGCAATCGAGGAAGCCCGCACCGCCCCAGAAGATGGACGAGGCGTACGGGAAGCTCATCAAGGACTACACGCAGGATCCGCGGGTGATCACGGAACTCGTGGATCACGTGCCCGAGTCCGACAAGGTTCCGTCCCCGCTGAAGTTCTTCGGCCGCATCCCCGGGACGCCCGACGAGCTCACCTACTACAAGGACATCGTCCGCTACATGGAGGCGCTCGAGAAGGCATCGCCCCGCGTGAAGGTCTTCAGGATCGGGAAGAGCGAGGAAGGGCGCGACATGATCATGGTGTTCGTCGCGGACGAGGCCACGATCAAGACGCTGGACAAGTACCGGAAGATCACGGAGGACCTGACCGACCCGCGCAAGCTGACCGACGCGCAGGCGAAGCAGCTCATTGCCGCGGGCAAGCCCATCTACTGGGCGACCGGCAACCTGCACTCGGGCGAGACGGGCAGCGCCGAGATGGAGATGGAGCTGGCGTACCGGCTGGCGGTGGAGGAGTCGCCCTTCATCCAGAACATCCGGAACAACGTGATCGTCGCGCTGACGCCGGTGGTGGAGGTGGATGGCCGCGAGAAGGTGGTCGACAACCTCTACTACCGGAAGAAGACCGGCAAGCCGATGCCGCTCATCTGGTGGGGCAACTACGTCGCGCACGACAACAACCGCGACGGGCTGGGTGTCGGCCTGAAGCTGACGCAGAACGTCCTGCGCGCCTTCCTGCAGTGGCACCCGACGGTGCTGCACGACCTGCACGAGTCGGTGCCGTACCTCTACGCCTCGACCGGCACGGGCCCGTACAGCTCGGCGCTGGACGCGATGGTCATCGACGAGTGGTGGCTGCTCGCGAAGTACGAAGTGAGCGAGATGACGAAGCGCGGCGTGCCGGGCGTGTGGACCGGCGGGTTCTACGACGGCTGGGTGCCGAACTACCTGTTCTTCATCGCGAACACGCACAACTCGATCGGGCGATTCTACGAGACGCAGAGTTACGGGCCGCAGAACCAGGAGGTCCGCCTGGGCCTCACGCAGACGAGCCGCGAGTGGTACCGGCCAAACCCGCCGCTCGCGAGCATCAAGTGGGGCCCGCGCAACAACACCAACATGCAGCAGAGCGCCCTGCTGTTCGCGCTGCAGTACACGGCGAAAAACAGGGACACGCTGCTGGAGAACTACTACCTGAAGGGCAAGCGCGCGGTCGAGCGGGGCAGGACCGAGGCGCCCCACGCGTGGGTGATCCCGGCCGGCCAGCGCCGGCGCGGCGCGGCCGCGTCGTTCGTCAACCTTCTGCGTCTCGAAGGCGTCGAGGTCCAGACGGCCAACGCCGGCTTCACCGCGGGCGGCGTGAAGGTCGAGCCCGGCGACTTCATCGTGCGAATGGACCAGCCCTACAGCACGCAGGCGACCCTGATGCTGGGCCGGCAGTTCTTCTCGCCGGCCAACCCGCGGCCGTACGACGACACCGGCTGGTGCCTGCCGCTCCTGCGGAACGTGCAGGTCTCCAAGGTTGACGACAAGACCGTGCTCGACCAGCCGATGACGCTGCTGGCGGCCGACGTGGCCGTGCCGGGGACGATCACCGGGTCCGGCCCGGTCGTGGTCGTCGATCACAACGGCGACAACGCGCTCGTCACGTTCCGGTTCGCGAACGCGAAGGTGAAGATGCTCGCGGCCGAGGAGCCGTTCGAGGCGGGCGGCCACAAGTTCGGCGCCGGGGCGTTCATTGTCCCGAACGCCGACGCCGCGGCCCTGGCGGCCTCGATCAAGGAGCTCGGCCTGTCGGCGTGGGCGGTGGCGAGCGCGCCGGCCGTGAAGTCGCACGAGCTGGACGTGCCGCGGATCGGCTACGTGCACTCGTGGCAGCGAACGCAGGACGAGGGCTGGGTGCGCCTGGCGTTCGACAACTTCAAGGTGCCGTACACGTACTTCGGCGACACGAAGCTGCGGGAGGGCAACCTGCGGGCGAAGTACGACGTCATCGTGTTCCCGCACGTGGGCGGCACGGCGCAGTCGCAGGTGAACGGCCTGCCGATGACGGGCGACCCGATCCCGTACAAGAAGACCGAGCTCACGCCGAACCTGGGCGTGCAGGACTCGGCTGACGACATCCGCGGCGGCATGGGGCTCGAGGGGTTGCAGAACCTCGCCCAGTTCGTCCGGGACGGCGGCCTCCTGATCGTCGAGGGATCGACGACGACGATCCTCCCCGCGTACGGGGTCACGAGCGGGATCACCATCGAGGAGCCCGACACGCTGTTTGCGCGCGGCGTGGTCATGAAAGCGCTCTTCGCCGACAAGAAGAGCCCGATCGCGTACGGCTACGACGGCGACGCGATGGCCGTGTACTTCAGCCAGGCGCCCGTGATCCGCGTGGGCGGCGGCGGCGGCGGATTCGGGGGCGGCGGGTTCGGAGGAGGCCCGCAGATCCCGGGCGTTGGCCAGAACACGACGCCCAACGCGGTGCCCGAGCGGTTGGCGTCGCTCGAGGCACAGCCGGCGCGGCAGGGGCGTCCGCAGGCGGCCGAGGTCCCGGAGTTCCAGCAGATGGCGCGCGGGTTCGGGATGGGCGCCCCGGAGGCGCAGCCGCGCGTCATCCTGCGCTTCCCGGACAGGGCGGACGACATGCTGCTCAGCGGCGGCCTGGCCGGCGGTGAGGCGCTGGCGGGCCGGGCCGTCACGCTCGACGCGCCCGTGGGCAAGGGGCACGTGGTGATGTTCGCCAACCGCCCCTACTGGCGCTGGGAAACGCACGGCAGCTTCTTCCTCGGCTTCAACGCGATCCTGAACTGGAACGACCTGGACGCGGGCAAGGCCGAAGCGCCTGCCGCCCGCGGGCAAAGGCCCGGGGACGGCGGACAGTAGGGACCGGGAGTCAGGCGTCAGAGATCAAGGACACCCGTAGCCCCGGGGCTTCGGCCCCGGGGCGCCCGGGTTGGCGTCTGGCAGCCCGGGCCTCGTCGTTCCGCCCCCCATCGGCCACCTCAGGAGCGCATGCACATGAAGCGGATTTTCTTCCTCGCGCTGGCCGTGGCGGTCGGCGGCTCGGCCTTCGTCGGGCATGCCGACGAGGGCATGTGGACCTTCGACAACCCGCCGCGCCGGCTGATCAAGGAGAAGTACGGGTTCGACCTCACGCAGGAATGGCTCGATCACGTGCGTCTCGCGGCGGCACGGCTGGGCGACGGCGGGTCGGGCTCGTTCGTGTCGCCGGACGGCCTCGTCTTCACGAACCAGCACGTGGGCCGAGGGCAGGTCACCAAGCTCTCCACGCCGGGCAAGGACCTCGTCAAGAACGGGTTCTACGCGGCGACGCGCGACGAGGAACTGAAGTGCCCGGATCTCGAGGTGGACATCCTCGTCTCCTATGAGGACGTCACCGCGCGCGTGCAGGGCGCCGCGAAGCCCGGCGCGACGGACGGCGACGCCAACGCGCAGCGCAAGGCGGAGATGTCCGCCATCGAAAAGGAGTGCGCCGCCGCGACGGGTTTCAAGTGCGAGGTGATCACGCTGTACAGCGGCGGCGAGTACTGGCTGTACAGGAACAAGAGATACACGGACGTGCGGCTCGTGTTCGCGCCCGAGGAGCAGATCGCGTACTTCGGCGGCGACTACGACAACTTCACGTACCCGCGGTTCAACTTCGACATCACTTTCTTCCGCGTCTACGAGAACGGGCGGCCGGCCCGGACCGACAACTACCTCAAGTGGTCGAAGAACGGCGCGGCTGAGGGCGAGCTGATCTTCGCGCCGGGCTATCCGGGGTCCACCGCCCGGCTGCTCACCGTGGCGCAACTGCGGTACCAGCGCGACGCGGGAAACCCGCTCCAGATGCAGGTGTGGACGTTGCGCCGCGACGCGCTGGTGCGCTATGCCGCGCTGGGCGCGGAGCAGGCGCGGCGCGCGTCGGCGGGCCGGCTCGGCCTCGAGAACTCCATCAAGCGCCTGGTCGGCCAGCAGCAGGGCCTCGAGAACCCGCGGATCTTCAAGAAGAAGGAGGCCGATGAAGCGGCGCTGCGCGCGAAGATCGCGGCGAACCCGGAATGGCAGGGGGCCTACGCGCCCGCGTGGGACCAGGTGGCGGCCGCGTACCAGGACCTGCCCGCGCACGCCCGGCGGCAGGCGTTCTCCGTCCTGACGCCCTCCCGTCTCGCCGGCATGGCGTCCACCATCGTCCGCTACGGGGAGGAGATCCGGAAGCCGAGCGGCCAGCGCTATCCCGAGTTCGCGGATGCGCGGATCGAGGGACTGACGTTCAACCTCTTCTCGACCGCGCCGGTGTACCTCGACATGGAGGAGTACGAGCTGGCGGCGTGGCTCGAGGACGCGCAGAAGGCCCTGGGCGCGGACGATCCTTTCGTCAAGGCGGCGCTTGGCGGCCGGCCGGCCGCGGCCGTGGCGAAAGACGTGTTTGCCGGGACGACGCTCGCCGATCCGGCCGCGCGCAAGGCGCTCGTCGAGGGCGGGCCGGCGGCCATTGCCGCCTCGTCGGATCCGCTGATCGGCCTGGCCCGGCGGGTCGAACCCGTCGTCCGCGAGCTGCGCGCGTGGCAGGAGGAGAAGATCCAGAGCGTCGAGGCCAGCGCCGGCCAGAAGATCGCGCGGGCGCGCTTCGCGGCGTACGGGAAGTCAGTCTATCCGGACGCGAACTTCAACCTCCGGCTCGAGTACGGCGTGGTCCTCGGCTACGAGGAGGACACGACGCTGGTGCCCTGCAGGACCACGTACTACGGCCTGTACGACCGGGCCGCGAGCTTCAGCGAGAAGCCGCCGTTCGACCTGCCGCCGCGCTGGCGTGACGGCCGGACGAAGGTGGACCTGTCGACCCCGTTCAACTTCGTGTACACGGCCGACACGATCGGCGGGAACTCCGGCACGCCGATCATCAACCGCAACGCGGAGGTCGTGGGGATCAACTTCGACAGCAACGTGCAGAAGCTGCCGAACCGCTACATGTACATCGACGATGCCGAGGGCAGCCGGGCGGTCGGGGTGCACTCCGCCGGCATCATCGAGGGGTTGCGGAAGCTGTACGGGGCCGACGCCCTCGTGAAGGAGCTGACCGGCCAGCAGTATATGGGGTCAGGCCCCTTTTCTCACGTCAGTCTCATTATTGCCGTGAGAAGTTGGAGAAACTGCCATCCTGGGTGGCAGGAAGTGCAATTGGGGCCTGACCCCAATTCAGTTGATGGGGAGTTCCCGCTCGAGGTCGTCGGCGGGATAGGGGATGACGTGCACGGCCACGAGTTCGCCGACGCGCCGGGCGGCGGCGGCGCCCGCGTCGGTCGCGGCTTTCACGGACCCGACGTCGCCACGCACGATTGCCGTGACGAGCCCCTCGTCGATCTTTTCCCAGCCGACGAACACGACGTTGGCGGCCTTCACCATTGCGTCCACGGCCTCGATCATGGCCACGAGGCCGCGGGTCTCGATCATGCCGAGCGCCTCGCCGATCCGTGCATTCTGAGGCATACCGTCCTTCACCAGATGCGTCCCCGGGCCGCCACCGGGAGGGTGTCGATCACGGTCAGTCCGTCCACCAGGTAAACAGAGTCTACTAGATTCGAGACCACGCAGGAGTGGTTCGGCACCACGCGGACGAGATCGCCCGGTTCGAGGCGGGTCGTGCCGGCCCTCGCGGTGACCACGGCGTGCTCCTCCGACAGCCGTTCGATGACCAGGCCCTCGTCTGCCGCCACGGCGTCGAGGCCCGTGCAGACGACGCCGAAACCCTCGGCCGCGCCCGGCGCACGCGTGGTATCGGTGGTCAGGGTCTTGGCGCCGCTGTCGAGGATCACCCGGCCCGGCGCCGGCTTGCTCACCACCCGGGCGAGGACGGTGAGCGCGCAGTCAATGAAGCGGGCCGCGCCAAGCGCCACCTGCGTGCGATCGCAGTAGACGTAATTGCCGGGGCGCACTTCCGTCAGGCCCGGCTGGCCCAGGCTGAACCGGACGGTGGGCGTAGCACCGACGCTCACTTCCTCGATCGGGATACCTGCGGCACGCGCGGCCGAGGCAATCCCCTCGAGCGCCCGCGCCTCGGCCACGGCAATGGCTTCGAGCTCGGCCTCCGACTGCGCCCAGTAGGAATGGCCGGCATGGCTGAGGAGCCCGCGCAGGTCGAGGCCCGGCATCTCTGCCACCGCGCGTACGAACGCCAGCGCGCCCGGCAGGGCAGGATCGATCCCGCACCGGTGCAGGCCCACGTCAACCTTGACGAGGATCTCCGCCCGCCGCCCGGCGTGCGCCATCGCGTCGGACCACTCGCGGGCCACGCCGAGATGGTCGACGATGAACGACAGGCGGACGCGGTCCTGGAGCGCGAAGACCCGATCGACGTTGGCAGGCGACAGCGGGTACGGCAGCCGGATGTCCTCGAGGCCGGCGTCGGCGAACACTTCAGCCTCGCCGAGCTTGGCGCAACAGATCCCTACGGCGCCGCAGCCGACCTGCCAGCGCGCGAGCAGCGGGACCTTGTGCGTCTTCGCGTGCGGGCGCAGCCGGACGCCGCGTGCCGACGCGGCCGCCTGCATCCGGTCGATGTTGTCGGTCATCCGGGTCCGATCGACCAGGACCTGCGGCGTGCGCAACTCTGTGACGTGCACGGCCGCTACTCTACCACGGGACCCGTCCGGTGGACGGCGCCGGCCGATTCGGGTAGGCTCGACCGTGGGGGCCCCGAGAACACGCGCAACGAATCTGGAGGCGATCATGCCGAAGCAGTTGCAGGTCTACGAGGCGGATGGCATCACCGTTACGTTCGACCCGGACGTGTGCCGGCATTCCGCAGTGTGCCTGAACGGCCTGCCAAGGGTGTTCGACATCAGGCGGAAGCGGTGGGTCGATCCCGGCGCGGCTTCGCCGGACGAGGTCAAAGCGCAGGTCGAACGGTGCCCGTCCGGGGCCTTGCAGTACCGGATGGGACACGGCGGGGCGCCGGTCGCCTGACCCGGGCCCGTCCCCGCTGCTGCATCGTCCCGATCGGCGCTACAATCTCCCCGACGGCAGACGCCGGGAGGCACCCATGAGCGACGAGGAAGCGGCGCCACGATCGATTCGCGGCCGGCAACTGGTCTGCCCGGTCTGCCGCCATACGGAGTTCTTCAGCCGCGAGTACCTGCTGAACACGCGCCTGGCGACGTTCTTCAAGGTGGACTGGGCGAACCACGCCGCGACGACTTACGTCTGCGGCCAGTGCGGTCACATCATGTGGTTCGCCACCGAATCCGATCAGATGGACTGACCGGCCTCGCCGTCCTGGCGAGGTCGAGCGATCGCGCGCGTCCGGCGGCTAGTCCTGGCGCCGCGCGCCGCGCGTCCAGCGCACGAGATAGAGCGGCCGCCCGTCGAAGACCAGGTCGACCAGACGATCAGGCTCCGGGACGGACGCGAGCCTCGAGATGTCAGGCGGCCCGAGTGGCCAAGGTTCGGGAACGGCCACGCCCGGCCACGGCGACGGAACCGGGGCTGGCGGCAGGCGCGGGCTCTCCGAGACCCGGAGGAATCCATCCGGCAACGTGAGGTGATCGACCAGCGTGAACGTGCTTCCAGCCGGCACGCGGCGATAGTACGGGCGAAGCTCTGTCGCATCGAGCAGGAGATAGACCCCGCGATTGGGGCCGGCCCACCGCCACAGCGCATCGGAGAAGGCGAGGAACCGTTGTTCGGCGGGCATGCGCCTGAATCGGCCCGATGCGCGGCCCGTCGCGGTCGTGTCGCGCCGCGCCCGTGCCTCGGGCACCTCGATGGCGGGCGAGGGGCGCACGAGGCTGGCGTCGGCCAGAAGCCACCGGCCCGCGACGTCGAGTTGCTGGTTGACAGCCAGGCCGGACACGATCACGCTGCCCGGCGCGACGTGGCGGTCGACCATCCGCGTGATGTCGGCGAGCAGGGCCTGCTGCCGCGAGACGGCGGAGAGGGCGGGCATCGAAATCGCCAGGCCCCACACGGCCGTCACCGCCAGCAGCAGGACGGTCGCGGCACGGCGGACGGCTGCGCGGCCATCGGTCAGCCGCCACAGCCACCAGACGCCAGCCAGGGTATAGAGGGGGAACGTGGCGAGCAGCGCGGCAGGCGGCTGCGGGCCGGACTCGGGCGGGACAAGGACCGACGCCAGCGAGACCGGCACGATCAGCAGCACGAGGAAAAGCCCGGACCGCCGCGTCGACGGGCGCGCCAGCAGCGTCGCTGCGCCGGCCAGCCCGAGCGGCACGGCAAACAGGCAGCCTCGCGTGAAGAGAGTCCAGCCAGCCGGGATGAGACCGCCTGCGCGGCCAGACCACGACGACCCCGCGCCCCCAGCCGGCGGCCCTCCCAGCGGCCAGAGCGCACCGTGGACGACCTGGTTGTGCACGAGGAGGGCGCCCAGCGGCACGATCAGGCCCGCGGCCGACCCGAACACCACCCACCACCAGCGGCGATCGCGCCGCACGTGCAGGAGAAAGAACACGATGAAGGCCGGCAGGTACCATACCGCCAGCCTGTCCAGCGAGGGCAGCAGGCCGGCCAGCGCGCCGGCCACGAACGCCCAGGCGAACGAATGTGAATCATGCCAGCGGCCGATCGCGAGCAGCGCGCCGAGCAGCAGGCAGGTGACCGCCGCGTTGGGGTCGCCTGAGAGCGCCAGCGCGCCGTTCATCGGGTAGACGGCTACGAGCGCTGCGGCGATCAGGCCCCCCGCATCCCCCATCCATCGGCGCCCGAGCAGGAAGACCGCCAGGACCGACATCGAGGACAGGGCCGGCATGAGCCACGCGGCCCCGAGCGGGCCGGCGACGGCCATGGGCAGCGCCAGCAGCAGCACGATCCCCGGCGGCCGCGAACCGGACCAGCCGCCCTCGGGCGTCGCGCTCCACCGGGGGTCGACGAACTGGACGTCGGATCCGGGCACGAGCCACGGGTGCCCGTCGGTGACCAGCAGCCTCGCCTGGGCGAAGTGATCATGGGCGTCGGGAACGGCGATGGCCGGCTGGACGAAAGCCAGGAGCCAGGCCAGGTGGCCGCACGCGAGGAGAACCGCGAGCCAAAGCGGGCGATTGAACCTGTTCATGTCCGGCGTGCAGCGCGCGCAGGTGCCGCGGCCGCGTGGCCGGGGGCATTGTAGCAGGGAGATCTTCCCGCCGCCGCGGGATTGGGGTAGGCTCGGGTGGGGGAACCACAACAGCACACGAGGGCCGGCCCGGCGGGCATCGCCGCAGGGCGGGCCCGTGTCTCCAGGAGGAGGGCACCATGGCGGAACCAGCCAGCCGGGGTCGGTTTCTGTGGTACGACACGATGACGACGGATGTCCAGGGCGCGATCGCGTTCTACACGAAGGTGACGGGGTGGGGCACGCAGACGTGGAACGGGACAGGCGAGCCGTACCACATGTGGGCCAACGGCGATCGCCCCATCGGCGGACTGATGAAGATGCCGCCCGACGTGCCGGCGCCGCCGCACTGGCTGGGCTATATCGGCACGCCGGATGTCGACGCGACCGCCGCGCGCGCGAAGCAGCTGGGCGCCACGATCATGGTGCCGCCAACCGAGATCCCGACCGTCGGCAAGTTCGCGGTCCTTTCCGATCCCCAGGGCGTGGTGTTCGCCGCGTTCACGCCCGCGTCGGCGGCGATGCCGCTCCAGGCGCCGGGCGTCGGCGACATCTCGTGGCACGAGCTGGCCACCACGGACCTGGACGCGGCGTTCGGGTTCTACTCGGACCTGTTCGGCTGGGTGAAGAAGAACGCCATGGACATGGGTCCGATGGGCATCTACCAGGAGTATGGGACGGCGGACCAGGTCCTGGGAGGGATGTACGTGAAGCCGAAGGACATGCCCGCGCCGCCGCACTTCATGTTCTACATCCGTGTGCCCGACCTCGATGTCGCGTACGCGCGCGTCAAGGAACTCGGCGGCCAGGTGCTGCAGGAGCCGACCGAGGTGCCGGGTGGGGATCGCATCACGGTCGGCGTCGATCCCCAGGGCGCGGCGTTCGCGCTTCATTGGAAGCACGCGTAGCGCGGCCCGGATCGGGGAGACGGGTGCCGGGGCGCGCGGTCGCGCACGCCATCGCGGGGGACGCCGTGCGGGACGTCCCCCGCATGGTGTTGTATGCTGACGCCCTGCACGCCCGCCGACCATGGGGGACCCGCGCATGAACTGCCCGAACTGTCACGCCGGCATGAGGACCCGCTCCTTCGAGCAGATGTACGGGCGGTCGGAGGAGCTGGACATCTGCCACGCCTGCCAGGCGATCTGGTTCGACAAGCAGGAACTGCTGCAGTTGTCGCCGGGCGCCACCCTGGATCTGCTCTCGGCGATTGCCGAGAGCGAGAACGCCGCGCGCCTCCCGATCGCGCCGAGGCTGTTCTGCCCGCGGTGCGGCATGTCGCTCGTCGAGGTGAACGACATGCAGCGCACCACCCGCTTCTCGTACTTCCGCTGCCCGGCCGGGCACGGGCGCTTCCTCACGTTCTTCCAGTTCCTGCGGGCCAAGAACTTCGTGCGCAGCCTCGCGACGGCGGAAGTCCGGGAGCTGAGGAAACACATCCGCCAGGTGAACTGCTCCAACTGCGGCGCGCCGGTGGACATCGAGCGCGACCTCGCGTGCCAGCACTGCCGGACGCCGGTGGCGATCATCGACCCGGACCAGGTCAACAAGGCCGTGGCCACGCTGCGTGCGGCGAAGACGCGGCAGGAGACCGTCGATCCGTCGTGGCCGCTGGCCGTTGCGATCGAGCGCGTGCGGGCGGACCGGGCCTTCGCTGAAGCCGAGGTGCAGAGCGGCCGGGCGGACGCCGCCAGCCTGCTGCACGAAGACGTCACCGATTTGATCGCGACCGGCCTGCGGGCACTGCGGGCAGTGATCAGATAGGCGAACGGCGCCGGCGAACAACGACCGGCGCACGCCAAACGCCACACGGCGCCCGGAGGCACCCGCCTCAGCGTGACCGTGGCCCGGCGCTCAAGACTCACAACTCAGGACTCACAACTCAGAACTCATAACTGAGAACTGATGACTGATGACTGATAAGTTGTACTAATCATCTGATAGATATCATTGTCTTGATCTATACACCAGGACCGCGGTAGAACAGGCGTTGCAACGTGCCGACGGCCGGGCGAACGCCGCGTGCGCCGCCCGGCACCCGGCCGTGCCGGCGGGAACCCTGCGATGACCGTTTCATCGGGCGTGACCGTGCCAGGGCGCTCACGGAGAGACAAGGCGGGGACGGTGCGATGCCGGGCCGCCTGTCGCGTTGTGCGTCGGGCCAACGTCATGCTCGCCCCCGCCCGCTCCGCCGGCCCTGCCGGGAGGAGCGGATGACGCCGCCCCCAGCGGAACGAGGACGCGCAGGGTTCGGGGGGCCATCATCCGGGAGGGTGATGGCCCTTTTTGTTCGGGGCGACGGAACCGGCGGACGTATGCGGCCCAGCCCGGCACCGGGCCGGGCGGGCTCGAGAAGACGATGACACCACCACCACCACGGCGCAGCGCAGGGATCGTCGAGGGGCCGCACCGCGCGCCGGCGCGCGCCATGCTCAAGGCCGTCGGCTTCACCGACGAGGACCTGCGCCGGCCGCTCGTCGGGATCGCCAACACCTGGATTGAAATCGGACCCTGCAACTACCACCTGCGGCACCTGGCCGAGCGCGTCAAGCAGGGCGTGCGCGACGCGGGCGGGACACCGCTCGAATTCAACACAATCTCGATTTCCGACGGGATCACGATGGGGAGCGAGGGCATGCGGGCCTCGCTCGTCAGCCGCGAAATCATCGCGGACTCGATCGAGCTGGTGGCGCGCGGGAACCTCTTCGACGCGGTCGTCGCGCTCGTCGGCTGCGACAAGACGATCCCGGGCGCGGTCATGGCGCTGGCGCGGCTGAACGTGCCCGGCCTCGTCCTCTACGGCGGCTCCATCGCGCCGGGCCGGCACGCGGGCCGCGACGTGAGCATCCAGGACGTGTTCGAGGCGGTGGGCGCGCACGCGACCGGGCGCACCAGTGACGCCGATCTGCTGGCGCTCGAGAACGCGGCGTGTCCCGGCGCCGGCGCGTGCGGCGGGCAGTTCACCGCCAACACCATGGCGGGGGTCTGCGAGTTCCTCGGCATCTCGCCGATGGGCAGCGCGAGCGTCCCGGCCGTGGACGAGGCCAGGGACGCTGTGGCGCAGCAGGCGGGACGCCTCGTGATGCGCCTGCTCGAGAAGGGACCGACACCGCGCGAGATCCTGACCAGGCAGGCCGTCGAGAACGCCATTGCCGGCGTCGCGGCAACCGGTGGATCGACCAATGCCGTCCTGCACCTCCTGGCGATCGCACAGGAGGCGGGCGTGCCGCTCGACATCGACGACTTCGACCGCATCAGCCGCCGCGTGCCGCTGCTCGCCGACCTCAAGCCGGGCGGCCGGTTCATGGCCACGGACCTGTACCGCGCGGGCGGAACCCGGCTCGTCGCGCAGCGGCTCTCCGCTGCGGGCCTCCTGCACGACACGCCGACGGTGACCGGACGCACGCTGGCCGTCGAAGCCGGCGCGGCGGTCGAAACCCCCGGCCAGGAGGTCGTGCGGCCGGCCACGAACCCGATCAAGCCAAGCGGGGGCCTCGTCATCCTGCGCGGCAACCTCGCGCCGGACGGCTGCGTTGTCAAGGTTGCCGGCCACGACATGCCGCACCATCGCGGTCCGGCGCGCGTGTTCGACAGCGAGGAGGCGGCCTTCGACGCCGTCACGCGGGGCGTCATCCGCGCGGGGGACGTGATCGTCATCCGCTACGAAGGCCCGCACGGCGGGCCGGGCATGCGCGAGATGCTGGCGGTCACCGCGGCCGTCGTGGGCGCCGGTCTGGGCGAGTCGGTGGCGCTGCTCACCGATGGCCGATTCTCGGGCGCGACGCGCGGCCTGATGGCGGGCCACGTCTCCCCCGAGGCGTCGAAGGGCGGGCCGATCGCCGCCGTACGGGACGGGGACACGATCGTCTTCGACCTGCCGGGCCGGCGGCTGCACGTGGAACTGGACGACAGCGAGATCCGGCGGCGGCTGGAGACGCGGCAGGCGCCACCGCCCCGCTACACGACGGGCGTCATGGCGAAATACGCGCGGCTGGTGTCCTCGGCCTCGCGCGGTGCGGTAACCGGATGAGGCGGCGAGTCGATCCGATGATGAGGACAGGAGCCCAGATCATCTGCGAGTGCCTGGTCCGCGAAGGCGTGCGGGACGTGTTCGGCTACCCGGGCGGCGCCATCCTGCCGACCTACGACGCCCTGCGCGACTACCCGATCCGGCACGTGCTGGTGCGTCACGAGCAGGGCGCGACACACATGGCGGACGGCTACGCCCGCGCCACCGGGCGCCCCGGTGTCGCTATCGCGACGTCCGGGCCCGGGGCCACGAACATGGTGACGGGCATCGCGACGGCGATGCTCGACTCGTCGCCGATCGTGTGCATCACCGGCCAGGTCAGCAGCCGCCTGCTCGGGCTCGACGCCTTCCAGGAGATCGACATCACCGGCATCACGCTGCCGATCACGAAGCACAACTACCTGGTCAGGAGGGCCGAGGACATCGCGCCCGCGATCCGGGAAGCCTTCGCGGTGGCCACGTCCGGACGCCCGGGGCCGGTGCTCGTCGACATCACCAAGGACGCGCAACTGGCATCGTGCGAGTTCGACTGGGAGGGCGCGACGCCAGTCCTGCGGCGGGCGACAGCGGCGCGACCCGCGCCCGCTGCCGGCTGCGAGGCGGCGGTCGATCTGATCAACGCCGCGCGACGCCCGGTCATCCTCGCGGGGCACGGGATCATCCTCGGCGGAGCGGTCGATCCCGTCCGGGACCTCGCGGAGAAGGCCGACATCCCGGTCGCGGCCACGCTGCTCGGCCTGACGGCCTTCCCGGCCTCGCACCCGCTCGCGCTGGGCCTGATGGGGCTGCACGGCGAGGCGTGGGTGAACACCGCCATCCAGGAGGCGGACCTCCTGATCGCCCTCGGCATGCGCTTCGACGATCGGGTCACGGGCGACCCGGCGGCGTACGCGCCGCGCGCGCGCAAGATCCACGTCGACATCGACGCGGCGGAGATCAACAAGATCGTCAAGGTGGACGTCGGGCTCGCCGGCGACCTGCTGGCCATCCTGCCGGCCCTGCTGGAGGACGTCAGGCCCGGGGATCGGGGCGAGTGGCTGGAGCACATCGGCGCGCTGCGCGCGGAGGCACAGCGCCGCTGCATCGCCAACCGCCCGGACGACGGGCATTTCTACGCGGCGCACCTGATGCACGACCTCTGGCGCGCCACCGACGGCGGCGCGCTCGTCGTGTCGGACGTCGGCCAGCACCAGATGTGGGAGGCCCAGTACTACAAGCACGACGAGCCGCGTTCGCTCGTCACCTCTGGCGGCCTGGGCACGATGGGCTTCGCCCTGCCGGCCGCGATCGGCGCCAAGCTTGCGCGCCCGGACGCCGAGGTGTGGGCGGTCGTCGGCGACGGGGGCTTCCAGATGGCGCTGCCGGAGCTCGCCACGCTCGTCCAGGAGCGGCTCGACATCAAGATCGTCGTCGTCAACAACGGCTACCTCGGGATGGTGCGACAGCTGCAGGAGATCTATTACGAGGGCCGCTACACGGCCACGCCGCTGACAGGGCCGGATTTCACGATGGTGGCGAAGGCCTACGGAATCGCCGCGCACGCCGTGACGCGCCGGGCCGACCTCGGCGCGGTCCTCGCCAGAGCGAGACGCCGCGCGGGGCCTGTGCTCCTCGATTGCCGTGTGGAGCAGGAGGACTTCGTGTACCCGACCGTACCGAACGGCGCGCCGCTGCACCGGATGATCCGCAGGCCGCTGCCCGCCGGGCGCGGGCGCGCTGTGGCGGCCACACCGGCGCGCGCATGACGGGACCCGCCCCCATGTCCATCACCTACGTCGTCGAGCTGGAAGACAAGCCGGGCGTGCTGACGCGCGTGACGTCGCTCTTCAGGCGCCGGGACTACAACATCGAGTCGCTGACCGTCGGCCACACCAACGCTCCCGGGGTGTCGAGAATGACCGTCGTGGTGGAGGCCGGCCGGGAGCAGGCCTCGCGGATCGAGGCGAACCTCTACAAGGTCGTCAATGTGATCAGCGTCCAGAACATCAGCGCGACGCCGGCCGTGTACCGGGACCTCGCGATGATCAAGGTCGCGACCACGGCGGCCGACCGGCCGCACGTCATGCAGCTCGTCGATGTCTTCCGGGCGCGGGTGGTCGACGTCGCGCCGGATTCCCTGGTCATCGAGGTGACCGGGACGGAGGACAAGATCGACGGCCTGCTGGAGGTGCTGCGGCCGTTCAGCATCCTCGAGATGGTGCGGACCGGGCGCGTGGCGATGGCCAGGGGCCGCCGGGCCGAACGGCTGGAAGACCAGGCGGGCGCCGGGGACGATTCGGACAGCGCGGCAGGCGCCGGGTTCGCCGCGGAGCCGCTGTTCCCCGCCGACGCCGAGTGAAACGGAAGGGAGGAAAGATGGCCACGATCTACTACGACGATGCCGCGGACCTCGGGATCATCCGGGCCCGGCAGGTCGCGATCCTGGGATACGGTTCGCAGGGGCATGCCCACGCGTTGAACCTCAAGGACAGCGGCGCCGAGGTCCGCGTCGGGCTGCCGGCCGGGAGCGCTTCGCGGGCGAAGGCCGAGCTGGCCGGGCTCACGGTGCTGGCGCCGGGCGAAGCCTCCGCGTGGGCCGACGTGATCATGGTGCTGGTCCCCGACACCGCGCAGGCCGCGTTGTACGAGGAGGCGATCAGGCCGCACCTGTCGGCCGGGAAGATGCTGATGTTCGCGCACGGCTTCAACATCCGGTTCGGCGCCATCCAGCCGCCGCCGGACATCGACGTGGCGATGATCGCGCCCAAGTCGCCGGGCCACCGCGTGCGCGAGCTCTACGTCGAAGGGGCCGGCACGCCGGCACTCCTCGCGGTGCACCAGGACGCCACCGGCCGCGCGAAGGCCATCGCGCTGTCGTACGCGCGCGCGCTGGGCGTGACGCGCGCCGGCGTGATCGAGACGACATTCGCCGAGGAAACCGAGACGGACCTGTTCGGGGAGCAGGCCGTGCTGTGCGGCGGCGTCAGCGCGCTCGTCAAGGCGGGTTTCGAGACGCTGGTTGACGCCGGCTACCAGCCGGAAATCGCCTACTTCGAGTGCCTGCACGAGCTGAAGCTCATCGTCGACCTGTTCTACCGCGGCGGGCTGAGTTACATGCGGTACTCGGTCAGCGACACGGCCGAGCACGGCGACTACACGGGCGGGCCGCGGCTGGTGACCGACGAGACGCGGCGCGAGATGCGCCGCATGCTCGACGAGGTCCGCGACGGCACCTACGCCCGGACCTGGATCGCCGAGGACCGGGCCGGGCGGCCCTGGTTCAACGCGGTGCGTGAGCGCGAACGCACCCACACGATCGAGCAGGTCGGCCTGCAGCTGCGGAGGATGATGCCGTTCCTCGACGCGGTCACGGTCCCGGGCGCGCAGCCTCGGACCTGACGACCAACGACCCGCGCGTCGACGCCTGGCCGCGGTGCCGCGGCGCGCGGGTCACGCGGGGCTCCTCAGGATCCGGCCCCAGCCCGGACCCGGAAGTCGATCTCGCGCTGCGCGCCGACCAAATCACCTGCCCGGGCAGCGGTGATCCGCAGGCGATACGTTCCGGCAGCCAGCTGATCGAGCGGCAGGCGGACGCGGTACTCGGTCTCGCCGGCCCGCCCGAAGGTGGAGGCGGGCCGTTCCTCCTCGACGCGCCACAGGATGGTCTCTTCGCCGGCCCTCTCGAGGGCGGTCGCCATCCTGACCGGCTGCGATCCGGAACCCGTCCCGCGGTACACGCGAACGAACGCCGCGACATCGTCGGAAGGCCGGAACTCGCGCGCCAGGCTCGGCGTGAAGGGCAGGACGGCCGCGAGCGCGTCCGCGCGGGCGGCAGGCATCGGGGCCGCCGTCGTCCGCTGGTCGATTGCGATGCCGCTCATGGACAAAACGGCGGCGGCGAAGTCCGGCACGGTGACGTCTACGAACACGCTGCCGGTCCGGCGTGCCGTCGAACTGCTGACCCCGACGCGCAGCTGGTACTGGCCCGGCGGCACGTCGACCCGCGCACACAGCAGGTAGCGGGGCACGCTCATCAACCGGGCCTTCTCGGCGCCGAGCGTCATCCGCGCGCTCACACGCTTCAACGTGCGGACCTTCTCGCCCGGTTCGACTGCGACCACGATCATCTGAACGTCCTCGCTCATGCCGGCTCCCGGCGAGGCCGGCTGGAACTCAGGGGCGTTGATCTCCACCGCCAGGGCAATCGTGGGCTTCCGACCTGCCCGGCCGCGGAACGGCGCTGCGAACGCCCGCAGGGCCAGGCCCGAGGCCGGCAGGATCCCGCTCACGCTACGCGCCACCGCGACCTCTGGAAGCCCCGGCGGCGGCGCGGCCGGGGGCAGCCGGACGTCCGCGTCCCAGTAACCCTCCCTGGCGCGAACGGTCAGGCCCGGCCTCGTCGTCCGTACCTCGATGCGGTGGTAGCCGCTCCAGGGATCGCCCGAGAGCGCCCGGAAGAACTTCTTCACCCCGCTGGCGTTCGCGTTCGGCGCGACGTACCCGAGCAGGTAGTAGCAGCTCGTGTCCGCCACGATGCGATCGACTGCCGAGGCGTTGCGGGTGCTGCCGGCAAAACCGCCCATCGCCTCGCCGAGCAGCCCCAGGTTGTCGCGTCGAAGGCGCGCCCGGTCGCGAAACACGAGCGGGCCTTCCTCTTCGGTAAACCCCTCTTCGCCCAGGCGCGATGGCGCACCAGGCGCGAGCGGGTAGAACGCGACGTTGGCGCGGCGCGCCGCCATGATGGCCTTTGTGACATCGATGTCCCAGTCCTCGCCACGCGACGGGTCGATGGGACTCTCGCGCTGGGGAGCCCCTGAGGCCCGGCCCAGCGCCCGGTCGCTCAGCACCAGCCCGGCCGGCCCGCTGCCGACGTAGACGAGCGCCTTGCGCCGGTGCGGGATGCGCGCCAGGTAGTCGCTCACGTCCTTGATGATGTTGAAGAGCCGCGTCCGATCGAAGAACCCGCTGACGTCGAAATCAGCGCTCATCGAGTCCGTCGAGCGCATCCCCATCCGGCGTTCGACGAGCGACGATTCGGCGGCGAAACGGTCGATGGCCTGGAGAATCGTCGCGTGATTCGCCGTGAACTCGCGCGCGCCGTCCTTCCGCAGGCTCACCCACTGCAGGGCGACCTGGTCCCCGGGCGCCAGGCGCTCGACCAGCCGGCGCGCGACCGCCCGCATCTCGGCCGAACTCGACCGCAGCGAGTTCACGTCGTCGAGCAGGATGAAGAAGAGCCGGCCGCTCCCGGCGCGCTCGTTCGTCGCGACGTCCGGCAAGCCGGACGGATGGGGCGGGTTCACGGGCAGGTTGACCAGCGCGAACGAGACGATCGGCTGTGGCTTGCCATCCTGCAGGACCTGGAAGTCCTCCCGTCTGAGGTCCGGGGTGGGTCGCCCGTCGGGTCCGATCGCCACGACGTCGACCTCCACCATGTTGACTTCCGTGCGGAACACGGGCTGGTCCGCACGAGGTGGCGCTTGCGCCTGGCCGGGCATGGGCGTGGCAGCCTGGGCGGCAGCCAGGAGCAGGGTCAGGCCCACCGGGGCGGCGACGTGCAGGGTGGCGCGCATTGGGATCGTGTTCGCGTGCGCTCGCCGACGCGCGGATTCTACCACCACGTTCCCGGCGAGTTGCGGCACATTCCCGTGGAAGTCACGCGCGCACGAACGCCCATTCGCCCTTCTCTTGCTCAGGTCGCCGCGGCGCGGAATCGCGCCATTCTGCGCCGTGGGTCGATTGCCGTGAGCCGTTCGCCAGACTACACTTCGAGGATCGGAGGCATCCATGACACCTGCACGTCGCTTCGCATGGTTCGTGTCGGCCCTGGTCCTCGCACTCGTGACCCTGGCGGACGTGGCCGCCCAGACGGCCGCGCCCCAGGTATCGCCGGGGCTGTTCAAGGAACTCCACTGGCGCATGGTCGGCCCGATCCGCGCCAGCCGCACGAAGGCTGCCGCGGGAATTCCGTCTCAGCCGAACGTGTTCTACGTCGGCGTCGTGAACGGCGGCGTCTGGAAGACGACGGACTACGGCCGGGTGTGGTTCCCGATCTTCGACGATCAACCCACCGGGTCGATTGGCGCGATCGCGGTCGCACCGTCCGCGCCCAACATCATTTACGTCGGCAGCGGCGAGGGACTGCAGCGCCCCGACTTGTCGACCGGTGACGGGATCTACAAGTCGCTGGACGAGGGGAAGACGTGGACGCACCTCGGCCTTCGCGACGGCCAGCAGATCCCCCAGGTCATCGTCGACCCGCGCGATCCCGATCGGCTGTTCGTCGCGGTGCTCGGCCATCCCTACGGCCCGAACGCCGAGCGCGGGGTGTTTCGCTCAACCGACGGCGGCCAGACCTTCGAGAAGGTGCTCTACAAGGACGAAAACACCGGCGCGTCGGACCTCGTGTTCGATCCCTCCAACCCGGACACCGTCTACGCCGTGCTGTGGGAAGCGCGGCAGGGCCCGTGGGAGAACGGCGTGTTCAGCGGTCCAGGCAGCGGCCTGTTCAAGTCCACCGACGGCGGCACGACGTGGCGGCAGCTCACCAAAGGCCTGCCCACCTTCGAGGAAGGCCTCGGCCGCATCGGCATCACGGTTGCGCCGAGCAATCCGAACCGCCTGTTCGCCTCGGTCGGCGTCGGCCCCAACGGCTGGGTCTACCGGTCCGACGATGCGGGCGAGAGCTGGACGAAGATCAGCGACGACCCGCGGCCGGCGGGCCGGCCAGACGATTTCGCCGAGATCAAGGTCGATCCGACCAACCCGGACATCGTGTACGGCGCGAGCGTCGTGACGTGGAAATCGATGGACGGCGGGAAGACCTGGACCGGGTTCCGCGGGGCGCCTGGCGGCGACGACTACCACCGCGTGTGGATCAACCCGACGAACCCGAAGATCATGCTGCTCGTTGCCGACCAGGGCGCCATCGTGACGGTGAACGGTGGCGAGACGTGGAGCTCCTGGTACAACCAGCCTACAGCGCAGATGTTCCATGTGAACGCCGACAATGCGTTCCCGTACCGCCTGTGCGGCGGCCAGCAGGAAAGCGGATCGGCGTGCGTCCAGAGCCGCGGCGACGACGGGCAGATCACGTTCCGCGAGTGGCACCCGGCGGCGGTCGAAGAGTACGGCTACGCCGTGCCCGACCCGTTGAACCCGGATCTCGTCTATGGCGGGAAGGTGACGCGCTGGGACCGGCGCACCGGGCAGGTGCAGAACGTCGGGCCCATGCCCGTCCGCAAGGGCGATTACCGGACGGTGCGGACGGCGCCGCTCGTCTTCTCTCGCGCCGATCCGCACATGCTGCTGTTCGGCTCGAACGTGCTCTGGAAGACGATCAACGGCGGTCAGAGCTGGACGAAGATCAGCCCGGACCTGAGCCGCAAGACGTGGGACGTGCCGGCCAACGTGGGGAAGTACATCGGCACGGACGCGGCCAGGCCCTCGCAGCGCGGGGTCATCTACGCCATCGCACCGTCGCCGATCGACGCCAGCCGCATCTGGGTCGGCACCGACGACGGCTTGATCCACGTGACCGCCGACGGCGGTGTCACGTGGAAGGACGTGACGCCGTCCGCGCTCAGGCCGTGGGCGAAAGTGTCGATCATGGACGCCTCGCATTTCGACCCCCTCACCGCGTACGCGGCGATCAACACGTTCCGCCTCGATGACCTGCGGCCGTACATCTACCGCACGCGCGATGGAGGCAAGACCTGGACGCGCATCACCGAGGGGCTCCCCGATGGCGGCATCGTCAACGTGGTCCGGGAGGATCCGAAGCGCAGGGGCCTGCTGTTTGCGGGGACGGAGCAGGCGGTCTACGTCTCGTTCGACGCTGGCGATCACTGGCAGTCGTTGCGGTTGAACATGCCCGCGACATCGATTCGCGACCTGATCGTGAAGGGCGACGACATAGCCGTGGCCACGCACGGGCGGTCGTTCTGGATCCTCGACGACATCACGCCCCTGCGTCAGATCGACGCCGCGGCGCTCGATGCCGACGCGTTCCTGTTCAAGCCGCAACAGGCGTGGCGGTTCCGCTGGAACAAGAACACCGACACGCCGCTGCCGCCCGACGAGCCGGCCGGGCAGAACCCGCCCGACGGCGCGATCGTCAATTACCACCTGAAGGCCGCCGCGCAGGGGCCCGTGACGCTCGAAATCCTCGATGTCAACGGCGGGCTCGTGCGGAAGTACTCGAGCGACGATCCGCCAGAACAGCCGGTCGAAGGCCGCAACATCCCCGACTACTGGATCCGGCCGCCGCAGGTGCTGGCCTCCGGGCCCGGCCTGCACCGGTTCGTGTGGGATCTGCACTACCCGCCGCCGGCGGGCGTCGACTTCAGCTATCCGATTGCCGCCATTTACTCGAACACTCCGCAGGTGCCGCAGGGCACCTGGGCGCTGCCCGGCACCTACACCGTCAGGCTGACGGTGAACGGCAAGCGCTACGCGCAGCCCTTCGTGTTGAAGATGGACCCGAGGGTGAAGACGCCCACGCTGGGGCTGCAGCGGCAGTACGCCTTGTCGATGCAGATGTACGACGGCATGAAGACGGTCGCCGACGCGCTGGCCGAATCGCGCGCGGCGCGCGAGCGTCTGCGGACGATGAAGGAGAGCGCGGCGCCAGGCGCGGCAGCGGACGCGATCGAGGCGGTCGACCGGAAGATGGCGGCGCTCGAAGGCGCCGGAGGACGGCGTGGGCGCGGGGCCGGGCCAGGCGGCGAGCCCAGCCTGCGGCAGGTGCACGGGCAGCTCGCCCAGTTGTTCGACATCCTGCAGGAAGTGGACGCAGCTCCCACCTCGCAGACCGTGTCGGCCGTCGTCGAGGCCCAGCAGGCGTTGGCGGCGGTGATGGCGCGGTGGGCCGCGGTGAAGAAGGACGCGGGGAAGCCGGGTCTGTAGACCCGGGGCTACGACGGCCGCCCTCCGTCTTCGTAGCCCCGCGGCTTCAGCCGCGGGGCCCCACGGTAGCCACGGAGGTTCACCTCTCGAACGGGTCCCAGTCGCGAGCGGACTGCTGCAGGCGCCGAATCCAGTTGAGACCGGGATCGCCAATCGGGGCACCCGGCGGCACCTCGGGCGGCGCCTGCCGCTTGAACGCCGCAGGATCATCCAGGAAACGCTTGATGTCGCGGGCCAGGAGCGACGCGCTCGCGGCGTCCGCCTCGTCTGCCGCCGTTCCCGCCTTCGCCAGATCGGCCATCTTCCGCTCGAGCCGCAGCGCCGCCACCGCCCGCACCTGCGGCATGTCGGCGCTCGCCGCCAGTCCCATCAACTGGTCGATCAGGACCCGCTGCACGGCCCGGACGATCTCGGCCTCGTACGGCGTCGCCGGCTTCGCGCCGAACGCGGCCGCGTACAGCTCGTCGATGATCTCCTCCAGACCGGGCAGCGACGGATCCACCGCGTGCTGCTCGACGATGCGCGAGACGCGCTCCTCCTGGAGGATGTTCGACACCGTGTGGTAGGCGGCGACCGTGGCGGGCGTGATCACGTCGAACGTCATGCCCGTGTAGCGCGGGAACAGCTCCCGGTTCATGTCGTAGCCGTCCGGGCGGGGCGGCAGGCGCTTCACCATGACGTCCGGCAGCACGAGCTCGGACGGCTTGATCGTCGCGAGCAAGGCCTTCAGCGCCGCGCGCTGCTCGGTGCCGGGGACCCAGCGGAACGGCTCGCGGCCGTCACCCCGCATCGCGTAGATGTAGTGCTGACCGCCGAGCGCCGTCGCCGCGGCTTCGACCTGGAACCTGTGGTGGAGGTAGAGCGGCAGGAAGACCTCCTCCATCAGCGCCATCGGCTGGCCCAGCTTGATCGCGTTCTCGCCGAATCGGGAGAGGGCCGCCCGCCTGATGGCCATCATCCGGTTGAGCTCCGCGGCCGGATCGGTCCCGTTGGACCACTGGTCGACGCGCGGGTTCGCGTCGATGTCCTGGTTGGTCAGGTAGATGATGTCCTTCTTCCACGCAGCGTCCAGGATCGCGGCGAGCGCCTTGGGTTCGTCCGTGCCCGGAGGGAAGTCCTGGTAGCCGTACGCGATGGTGACCTTGTCCCATTCGCCCATGCCGACCGCGTAGACGTTCGACGCGTCGATCGTGCCGTCGGGCTTCAGCGTGAGGAGCGGGAACGGGTAGTCCATCACCGAGATCCGGCCGGCCGTGCTGTCGTAGTACTCGTGGCCCAGGCCAAGCGTGTGGCCGATCTCGTGCGCCGAGAGCTGGCGGATGCGCGCGAGCGCCCAGGCCTTCAGCTCGGGCGCCGGCTCGGTGCCCGTCTTGTAGGGTGAGAGAATGCCCTCGGCAATCAGGTAGTCCTGCCGGATGCGCAGGGAGCCCAGCGTGACGACGCCCTTGATGATCTCGCCCGTGCGCGGGTCGGTCACCGAGCCGCCGGTGCTCCAGCCGCGCGTCGATCGGTGCACCCAGTTGACCACGTTGTAGCGGATGTCGAGCGGGCTGACGCCCTCGGGCATCAGCTCGACGCGGAACGCGTTGCGGTAGCCGGCCGCCTCGAATGCCTGGTTCCACCACCGGGCGCCCTCCAGGAGCGCCGTCCGGATGGGCTCGGGCGCGCCGCGGTCGATGTAGTAGACGATCGGCTTCACGGGATCGCTGATCTTCGCGCTGGGATCGACCTTCTGCAGCCGGTGGCGCCGCAGGTAGCGGACCGTCATCGGCTCGCCGAGCGGGGCCATGTAGTCCTGGAACGCGAGGTCGGCGTAGCCGGCCCGCGGGTCCCAGGTGCGCGGCTTGTAGTTGCCGTCGGGCAGCTCGACGAGGGAATGGTGCACGCGGATGCTCGCCGCCTCGGCCGAGGAGGCGACCGGGCCCACGCCTTCGAAAAACCGGCCGGCGCCCACGGTCGGGGGCGCGAAGTCCATCCCGACGCGGGGGCCCGACGGGCTTGGCGCACCCGGCTGCACCACGAAGGTCAGCTCGACCTCCATCTCGGTGTTCTTCGGGAAGTTCTGCGTCATCGGGAGGTAGATCGAGCTGCGGGACGCGTCGAGGCGGTAGGCACCGGGCCGCAGGCGGAGCGCGATGTTCGTCGCGTCGCGGACGAGGAAGTCCGTGGCGTCGACCAGGACGCGGCCGGCGGATTCAGCCGCGATCGGGAACCCCCACAGCACCGAGCGCGCGAACGCTTCGCGGACAACGCGCGTCTCGTCTGCGTTGCCGCCCACCGCGCGAAACTTGTAGTTCGGCTGGACCAGCAGCACCTTCGGGCCGACGCGCTCGAACGTCACGATCCGCGAGCCGGCCAGCGCGCCGCGATCGAGGCCGATGTCGTTGGAGCCCAGGCCGGTCGCCAGGCCGGCGCTGTGCAGCACCTCGGTGTCGAAGCGCGAGATCTCCATCCAGAGCTGACCGGTCTTCTCGTCCCAGTAGAGCGGGAAGAAGCCGTCGATCTTCTTCATCGGGGCCGTCTTGTCCTCGATGGTCGGCAGCGGGCCGGCCTCGCCGCGGCGGGCCGCCGCGGGCTGGGCGATCACGGCGGAGGCGGTGATCGCGAGCAGCAGCGCGGCAAGACCAATCATCGGCCACGCGGGACGCGGAGCGCGGCTCGGGCCGGAACGGAACCAGGATCGATGCATCGAGACCTCCCTGAGGTGAGCGCGGAGTACGCGAGCCCGCAGTGTACCGGGAGACTTGCCGGTTTGCCAAACCCGCGGGTCTTTCGCGCGCCCGGGGGCATCCTCGCGTCGCGTGCCGGAGCGCGCCCGTCCTTCAGCCCGCGAGTCGACCGCCGTCGCGACGGAGAACCCGCGGGACGAAGGCAGGCCCTCCGGCCGTCCGCGCCACCCATCCCGCGCCACCTTGCGTGCGTCAATATTTCCGACCTACACTATCAGTATTCGAATCATTCAGGCCGGCCGGGCCGCGCGAGCGGCGGCTGGCCGCGTCGCCCCGGGCCCGAGGCGCAGGTCCACGCCGGGGATTCGGATTCAACGCAGGGGCCCTGGCCGGGCCCGATGCTGCGAGAGGTGTGGCATGGCGGACAAGAAGATCATCGCGGTGGTGGGTGCGACCGGCGCCCAGGGCGGCGGGCTGGTTCGGGCAATCCTCGCGGACCCGGCGGGCGGCTTCGCGGCCCGTGCGATCACCCGGGACGTCAACTCGGACAAGGCGAGAGAACTGGCCCGCCTGGGCGCGGAAGTCGTCGCGGCGGACGTGGACGACGTGGAGAGCCTGAAGAAGGCGTTCGCGGGCGCGTACGGGGCGTACTGCGTCACCTTCTACTGGGCGCACATGTCGCCGGAGAAGGAGAAGGCCGAGATCCGCGCGATGGCCGCGGCCGCGAAACAGGCGGGCGTGCAGCACGTGATCTGGTCCACGCTCGAGGACTCGCGACGGTGGATTCCCCTGAGCGACACCCGCATGCCGACGCTGATGGAGCGCTACAAGGTGCCCCACTTCGACGCCAAGGGCGAATCCAACCAGGTGTTCACGGACCTCGGGGTGCCCACGACGTTCCTGCACACGTCGTTCTACTGGGACAACTTCATCTACTTCGGGATGGGGCCCAAGAAGGGGCCGGACGGGCGCCTCGCGATCACGCTGCCGATGGGGGACAAGAGACTCCCGGGGATCGCCGCCGAGGACATCGGGCGCTGCGCCTACGGCATCTTCAAGCAGGGCAAGGGGCTCGCCGGCCAGTCGGTCGGCATCGCGGGCGAGCACCTGACCGGTGCGCAGATGGCCGCGGCGCTGTCCAACGCGCTCGGCCAGGAGGTTCGCTACAACGAGGTGTCTCCGGAAGTCTACCGGGGGTTCGGCTTCCCGGGGGCCGACGACCTCGGCAACATGTTCCAGTTCAACCGCGATTTCGAGCGGGACTTCTGCGCCATCCGCAAGCTCGACTTTTCGCGCAGCGTGAACCCCCGCCTCCACACCTTCGCCTCGTGGCTCGCGGAGAACAAGGGCCGGATCCCGCTCGAGTAGGCCGGCGCGGTCCGCTCTCGTCAAGGCCGGGCCCTGAGGGCCCGCGCGGCCCGGCCCGCTCCGGTCGGCGGCCTTTCCAGCCCGGGGGGGTTCGGCTCTCGCCCCGGACTGAGACCCATGGCCCTTGTCGAGGCCTGGACGGGTGGATAGGATGGATCCCACAGGCCAACCACCATACCGCGAACGCCCCCGGCGGGCGCCATCGGCGTCCTGCCGGGGCCTGCGTTGGGGGCGCCCGGAAGCCCACGGTGCCCGCGATGGGCGGAGCCCCAAGCGCGGTCCCGGGACCATCTTTGAGAGGAGAACCCTGCGATGGCAGTCAAGCCCATTCCAGACGGATACCACACGGTGACACCGTACCTGGTCGTGCCGGATGTCGCGCGGTTGATCGAGTTCCTGGAACAGGCGCTCGGTGCGAAGGAAATCGAGCGGATGCCGATGCCCGATGGCAGCGTCACGCACGCGGAAGTCCGGATCGGTGATTCGCCCGTGATGATGGGCCAGGCCAGCGGCCAGCACAAGCCGCTGCCGTGCGCGCTGTACGTGTACGTCGCGGACGTCGACGCGGCCTATCGCCAGGCGATCGCGGCCGGCGCCACCTCCATCTCGGCCCCCGCGGACATGTTCTATGGCGACCGCAACGCGGGCGTGCTGGATCCTGCCGGCAACCAGTGGTGGATGGCCACGCACAAGGAGGATGTGCCGCCCGCCGAGATGCGGCGGCGCGCCATCGCCCGGGCCGCCCAGCAGTCCGGGCAGTGATCCGGGCGGACCCTCGGGGAAGCCAGCGCTGCCGCCGGCATCTGAGGCGTTCCGACCGACATCGGGTCTTGTTCCCGCAGCCCGGGCCAGCATAGGATTGGCCGCACCACCCGCCAGCGAGCGGCCCGGTGCCCCCAGGGAGCAGACCGCCTGGACATGACAGGCGGCAGCGGCTGGTGTCGTTCGTCCATTCGTGCAGCACGCCCCCATCCTGCGACGTTCGAAGGGAGGGGACGTGTCCGGATCGCACCTGTCGGTCGAGCCCGCGGTGGTTCCCTCTGATGCGCGCCTGTTCCACCGCCTGCAGCGTGCCGGGCCCGAACCGTCGAGCCAGGTCGGTTGCCTCCTGATGCTCTCGATGCCCCTGCTCGCGCTCGGCCTGGGCGCGATCTGGCTGTACTCGATCGACCCGGCCGGCCAGGGCGACATGTGGGTGATGCCGGTCGTCGGTGGCGCCTTTGCGCTGGTGGGCGCCCTGCTGCTCTACGGGGGACTGCGGGGCCTTCGCGGGGTTCGAGTCGCGCGGACCGAGGTGGCTCTTGACCGCGATCCCGCGCTCGCACCCGGGGACCGCCTGCGGCTGCGGGTGCGTCAACCCGGTCCCGTCGGACTCGAGTCGCTGAAGGTCAAGCTGCTCTGCCAGCGCTTCTACATGCGGCAGGTCTCCAAGCGGTCGGCCGGCAAGGTCGAGGACCGGGAGGTGCTCGGGGAAGGCGTGCTGCTCGAGCTGAAGAACGAACGAGTCGCCAGGGGCCACGTGCTCGAACGCGATGTCGAGTTCACCATTCCCGAGGGTGCGCCGCCGACCGGCCGCGCCATGCCGGAGGGCGACATCCGCTGGTCGATCGAAGTGTCGGGCGAAACCGGCTTCCTGAGCGCCATCCACCATCCGTTCGACATTACGGTGAAGGGCCGCGGCGCGGGCGCCGCGCGGGACGACCACGAAGCCCCGGCCGTGGAGCCGTCCATGCCGGCTGCCGCGCCTGAGCCAGACAGCACGTCCCTTCAGGGCCGGCTGGCGCGTGCGACCTGGCCCCAGCAGTACGGGTGCCTCGGCATGGCCCTCGGTTTCACCGTCGTCGGGGTGTTCCTGTTGTGGATGTTCTTCCGCCACGCCGAGGGCGGGCGAGGCAACCCGATGGTCGGCCTGGTGGGCGGCGTGATCTTCACGGCCCTCGGCCTGGTGGGCCTGGCGGCGGAGATCAAGAGTCGTCGGGGGCCCTAATCCCGGCGCTCACCGGCGCTCAGTTGAATTGACCATGCGCCGGGCCGTAGCGCGCGGGCTTCAGCCCGCGTGCCCGGGGCGAACACCGTCAACTGAAGTAAGCCCCGGGAGTAGCGGTGCGGCGACGCGGGGCACCCGGGATCCGGCGCTGGCCGGGCCGGGCGGGCCCTATCCGCCCGCGATCATGTGCAGCACCTTGACGTCGGCGCCGTCCGGAACGGGCGCGGCGTCATACGTGCCGCGGGGGACGAACTCGCCGTTGACCCACACCGCCAGCATGCGCCACACGAAGTTGCGCTTCTTGAGCACGTCGGCGACGGTCATGCCCGCTTCGTAGTCGAGCGGTTCATCGTTGACGGTGAGCATGGAACGTCGCTCCGGCGGAGGGCCGTAGCCCCGGTGGACGGCCGTAGCCCCGGCGCACGGCCGTGGCCCCGGTGGAGAGCCGTAGCCCCGGCGCTTCAGCGCCGGGGTCTCCCCCGCGGCTGAAGCCGCGGGGCTACGTCGGAGGCCGCGGGGCCACGTGGCTGCGGGGCTACGTCTGGTATCCCTATTCCTGGTGCGGCGTCACCAACGCCACGACGTCCGGGTAGTCGATCCGGAACCTCTTCAGCGTGTCGAGCGTCGGCACGCCGTTCGACGTCCAGCCGCGGCGCTTGTAGACGGCGTCGACGAGCTGGTTGTAGCGACCGGTCCGCCACGCGCGCTGCAGCGTCATCTTCTCCTCGGTCGACTTGCCGGCCGGGTCGACGCCCACGATGTCCTTGAGCTGCTTGTCGTAGCGATCCGCCCGCGACTCGTACTCCTCCTTCGTCACCGGCCCCATGGCGCGGTACGGCGGCATGTCGAACTCGCGGGTGCCCTGGCCCATGCGAAGGTTGAACACGCGCTGGAAGTTGTAGACCGCCTCCGACTGCAGGATCAGCGTGTGCTTGTCGAGTGGCTTCCCGGTGATGCCGGTGTAGAGCTTCAGGTAGTTCTCCACGTGCTCGGGCACCTTCGCGGCTTCCGGCCCGGGGTACTTCTGTCCGTTGTCGGGCGGTTCGATGTCGTTCCACGGCAGCTTGCAGAGGCCCTGCAGGCCGAACCACGTGCGGAACAGCGGGAAGTAGTGCAACGCCTCGGCCTTGTCCTCGAAGGTCGGGATCTGGTTGTTCACCATGTCCATGAAGATGAGCCACGCCTCGTCGTGCTGCGGCCCCTTGTTGGCCAGGGCGAATCCGCCCTGCTGCGCCAGCGACTCCTTGGACATGTACTGCGAGATCTCGAGGCCCTTGATCTGCATACCGATGTCCCGGATCAGCTGGGGATCGCCCCAGCCGTTCCGGATGAACAGCTCCTGCATGTGGCGCACGCCCTTGCCGACGATCACGCCGAAGCCCTCGCCGCGCCACATCTGGTGCAGCAACTCGACCTCGGACCGGCCGTTGCCCCACGCCAGGTCCAGGCCCCCGGTCCGCTCCGCGTTCAGGATGCCCCTTTCGAAGCACTCCATCACGAACGCGCAGGCCGTCCCGAACGAGATCGTGTCGATCCCGTACGTGTCGCAGTAGAAATTCACCTCGAGCAGCCAGTCGGGATCGAACAGGCCGCAGTTCGACCCGAGCCCGGCGGCGTTCTCGTACTCGGGGCCGTCCACCGTCACGGTGTGGCCCTTGTAGGGGCCGGTCATGACCTGGTGCCCGTCGGCGGCCTTCGAGCAGCCCATGCCGCAGCCGTACCAGCAGTGGTCCGGGATGCCCTGCGTGAACCGCCGGTCCCACACCTGCGAGTCGATCTTCGGCGTGTCGGGGTGCTTGCCGTACTGGAAGTTGTGCACCGGCAGCAGGTCGTAGGCGTCCATGACCTCGACCAGGTGCGCCGTGCCCTGCCGCCGCATGTGGCACTGCTCGTCGTCGTGATCGTGGATCTCCTTGTTGATCTTCCGGCCGACCTCCACCGTGATCGGAAAGTCCGCGGCCTGGTTCATGTCGGCCTTCATCTTGAGCCCGTGCACGACCAGCGCCTTCAGCTTCTTGTCGCGGAACACCGTGCCGGTGCCGCCGCGCCCGGCCTGCTTCAGGCGGACCGCCCCGCGCCGCGGGTCGTACCAGGAGAAGTTCAGGCAGCCCATGTACGCAGACTCGGCCGCCTTGCCGGCCGACACGACCGAGACGTTCTGCATGTCTTTCGGGCCGTCCGCGTACATGTGCGTGAACAACTCGCCCGCGATGTGGCTGTCGGGCGCTTCCTCGACCGCCTCCTCGATCGTGATCGTCCCCTTCGGGCCGTCGATCACGACGATCACGTCGGTCTTCGCCTTGCCGCGGATCTCCAGCGCGTCGAAACCGCAGAACTTCATGAGCGGGCCGAAATAGCCGCCGACGTTGCAGTCGATCGGGATGCCCGTCTCGGGGGAGAGCGTGACGACCAGCGACTTGCCGGACCCGGCGTACTGCGTGTTGCCGGCCAGCGGGCCCGGGCTGATGATCAGCGCGTTGTCCGGGTCGTTCCACTTCGTCGCCGGCGTGATGGCCTGCCAGAGGTAATAGAGCCCGAAGCCGCGGCCCCCGACGAAGGTGTCAATCATCTCGTCGGTGACCGGCTTCTCCGTGATGGTCAGCGTGTCCAGGTCGATGAACAGCGTCCGCTTCGTGTAGCCGCGGTACGGCAGGCTCGGGGTGAACGGCACCTGCACCAGCAGCTTGTGCGCGGCGCGGAGCCTGGGAACATCCTCGGTGTAGTTCGTGCGGACCTTGTAATCGTAGGTCACCGACATGACCGTCTCCTCACTGGAACCGTTCCCGGGCATCATCGCGCCGGGACCTCACGGGAGCAGAAAAATGGGGGTAGGACGACGTTGACGCGCCGCGAGCCGGAGGCCTGTCGTCCGCTTGCGCCGCCTGGCACGCCCGCCGGCCCCGGGAAACGCCGGCCGCCAGCTTCGTAGTTTACCAGAGTTCCCCGGCCGGCCCGGGGAGCGGCTGCCGTGCTAGGATCGGGCCAGCCCCGCCAGGAGGATGCCGCACATGACAGGCCTGCGCCCCGCCGGAACCGCTCGTGTCGTCGCCGGGCTGGCTGTGATGGCCCTGGTCCTGACCGCCGTTCCGGCGGCAGCTCAGCAACGGTTCACCGCGTTTGCCATCGGCCCGGCTGGCGGCCAGCCTCTGTCGACGGGCGTGGAAATCGCTGTCGATCGGGTGTCCGACCCCGCGGACCGCGCGCGGTTCCTGGACATCCTGAAGTCCCAGGGGTCGACCGCTCTCTGGGAGGCCTTTCGGACGTCCGGCCGGGCCGGCCACCTGTCGATCCCGGGCATGCTCGAAATCGACTTCGAGTACATCGAGGAGTCCCCGGCAAAGGACGGCGGGCGCCGTCTCCTGCTGGTCGGATACCGCAACGTCGGCCTCCGTGAGCAAAGCCTCGACCGGGCGCGGTCGCGCTTCCCGTTCACGGCGGTCGAACTGCGCTTCAAGGCCAAGGGCGACGGCGAAGGCACGCTCGCCCTGCAGGCCCAGGTCTCGGCAGGCAAGAATGGCGAGCTGAAATACGAGGACTTCTCGGCGCCGTCCACCCAGCTCAAGAAGGTCAAGCTCCAGTAGCCCGCCCGCGACGCCCGACCCGACTGCGGGCCTTTCCGCGCGCCCCCGGCCGCGCTATGCTGCGGGAGTCTCCTCCCAGGCCAGCGACCAGGTGGTGAGCGAACCGGACCCCGGCCGCGTCCTCGTGGAGGCCGACGTGGACGGGTCGAGCGCGCCACCCCCAGGGTCGATCCCGTTGACGATGGGGCGCACCTCGCATGTCACGATTGAAACCGGGTTCACAATCAGGGCAGGCGTGCTCGTGGCGATCGAGCGGCGGTTGACGACCCTGATAGTCCGCAAGATCTACACGCTGGGGCTGGCGCAGCTGGCTGTTCAGGCTGCGGTCCCGCCGGGCCGACGCCCGGGCAGGCGAGGCTCGAGCCGTTGGCCCGCCTTGTGCAGGAACTGCCCGGGTACCACAATGCGCCGATTGGCCGCGACAGGGGACCCACGCGGTAGAATCATCGTGGCCCGGGGGCACTCTGGGTAGGCATGATCAGTAACCATTTCCGCCACAACGCCGGGCGCGGGACCATCGGGCAGGCCGTGCTCGTGTTCCTCGGGGTCGGCCTGGTCATCGGGATTGCCTCCGTGGGGGCGCTCGTGTGGCAGTCGGCCGTGGAACAGTCGACCGCCTCGGTGCGCGATGCGGCGGGGGCGCTCGACAGCCTGCGGGAACGGCTCGGGCCCAAGCCGCCGTACGTCGAGGTCGTGGTGCGGGGCCAGGAGCATGACACCGAGATCAACCACACGATCGAGCCGGCGGAGCCCGCACCGATCATGTCGCTCCACGGCCTGGCCTGGGATCCGTCGTCGAAGCGCTTGATTCGCGCGTCGATGCCCTACTGGGCCTACCGGCTGAGCCGGGTGAAGGCGCGGCTGGTCCAGCGCCTCGTGGGCGACTTCGACCGGCAGCTCGGCCTGGACGTGACGCTCCCCGATCTCGAGCGCCTGGGCCCCGGCCTGGTGCTCGACTACCGGGAGCCCGGCGGCCGCCGCGTCATCGTCTGGGCCGACTGAGGAGACGACCGCGCCATGCGCCTGAGCAGCATGATCTCGGCAGTGGACCTGCACGCCTGCGGCGAGCCGGGCCGCGTGATCGTCGGCGGCGTCCTGGACGTGCCGGGCGCCTCGATGTT
This sequence comes from uncultured Acidobacteriota bacterium, assembly GCA_963813325.1. Lineage (GTDB taxonomy): Bacteria > Acidobacteriota > Vicinamibacteria > Vicinamibacterales > JAKQTR01 > CAWEYM01. Next base: position 103,771 of record CAWEYM010000006.1, on the reverse strand, counting down.
CGAGAAGATGAAGCACCTCGAGGCGCACGCCGACGGCCTCCGGAAGCGCATGCTGCGGGAGCCGCGCGGGTACCCCGCCGCCAACTGCAACCTGATCCTGCCGCCGACCAGGCCCGAGGCCGATGCGGGCTTCGTGATCATGGAGCAGGTCGAGTACCCGCCGATGTCGGGGACCAACACCATCTGCGTGGCCACGGCGCTGCTCGAGACGGGCATGGTGCCGATGCGCGAGCCGATGACCGAACTGGTGCTGGAGGCGCCGGCCGGTCTGGTGCGGGTGCGGGCCGAGTGCGCCAATGGCAAGGTCACGAAGGTGACCTTCCGGAACGTGCCCGCCTTCGCCGTGCACCTCGATCGCGACATCGAGGTCCCGCATCTCGGGACGGTGAAGGTTGACGTGGCCTGGGGCGGGATGTTCTACGTGATCGCCGACGCGGCGCCGTTCGGCCTCAGCCTCGTCCCGGACGAGGGCCGCGACATCGCGCGGATCGGGGAGATGATCAAGGCCGCGGCGCAGGAGCAGCTGCCCGTCACGCATCCCGACAACGCCCGGATCGCGGGCGTGTCGATCGCGCAGCTGTCGGGCCCGCCGACGCGGGCCGGCGCCCATCGCAGGAACGCCGTCGTCGTCTCGACCGGCAAGCTGGACTGGGACCGGCCCGCCTCGTGGACCGGCGCGATCGATCGCTCGCCGTGCGGGACCGGGACGTGCGCGAAGATGGCCGCCCTCCACGCGAAGGGGCGCCTGCCGCTGCACGAGGACTTCCATCACGAGGGCATCCTCGGGACGATCTTCACCGGACGGCTGGTGGGCGAGACGACCGTCGGGCCCTACCCCGCGGTCGTGCCGGAGTTGTCGGGCCGCGCGTGGGTGACCGGCTTCGCGCAGTACGTCGTGGACGCGGAGGATCCGTTCCCCGAGGGGTTCACCGTGGGAGACATCTGGGGCGGGAACGCCTGACCGCCCCCTGGCACCGGAGCCCGGGATTCGCGATTCGGGAACCGTGCCGTCGTAGGCCGGGCCTCGAGGCCCGGGGAGATGCTGAGGACTGACGACCGGCCTACCGCATCCGCACCCGGCTCTGCTCGCGCATGAACTGCTGGACGTAATACGGGCCGCCGGTCCCGCGGCCGCTCAGGCCGCTGGCCTTCCAGCCGACGAACGGATTGATGCCGGGCCACGCGCCCGTGGTCGCGCCCGCGCGGCGGTTCGCGTAGATCACGCCCGCGGAGATCTCCTCGAAGAACTGCTCGACGTCCTTCGGATCCTCGCTGAAGATGCCGGCCGTCAGCCCGTACTCGGACCTGTTCGACCAGTCGATCGCCTCGCCCAGGTCGTGCACGTCGGCGATGACGAGGATCGGCACGAACAGCTCTTCGAAGAACAGCGGGTGGTCCTTCGGCAGGCCGTCGATGATGGCCGGTTCGACGAAGAAGCCGTGGTCGTACGGCTCGCCGGTGAGGCGCCGCCCGCCGTACAGCACCTTGCCGCCGTCGCGCCGCGCCTGCTCGATGGCCCGCAGGTAGGTGTCCACCGCGCCCTGGTTGATGACGGGCCCCATGTACACGTCGCGGTCGAGCGGGTTGCCGATCCGGATCTTCCTGGTCTTCTCCACGAGCAGCTCGACGAACGCCTTCCGGCGCTCGCGGTGCACGTAGGTGCGCGAGCAGGCCGAGCACTTCTGGCCCTGGTTCCCGAACGCCGACCGGTAGACCCCGTCGGCGGCCTTCTCGAGGTCGGCCGAGGGCATGATGATGGCCGGGTTCTTCCCGCCGGTCTCGATGACGAGCGGCCGGGGGATGGGGCGCGTCGCGTCATTGCGCACGAGCTGGAACCCCACGTCCCGCGATCCGGTGAAGACAATGCCGTCCACGCCCGGGTTGTCGATGAGCTCCTGGCCGACGGTGGAACCGCCGCCGGTGACGAAGTTGAAGGCGCCGTGCGGGACGCCGGCCTCGTTCATGATCTCGGCGAGCCGCAGGCCCATGTACGGCGTGTCGCTGGCCGGCTTGAACACCACCGTGTTCCCCGCGACGAGCGCGCCCCCGGCGGGCCCCGCCGCCAGCGCCAGCGGGAAATTGAACGGCGAGATCACGGCCCACACGCCGTAGGGCCGCAGGACGCTGACATTCTCCTCGTCCGGCCCCAGCGTGTTCATCGGCTTGGTGAAGCCGTCGTTCTGCTCCATCTGGTCGCAGTAGTACGCGATCAGGTCCGCCGACTCCTCGACGTCGCCCACGCACTCCAGCCGGCTCTTGCCCGCTTCGAACCCCATCAGGACCGACAGTTCCCACCGGTGCTCGCGAATGAGGTCGGCCACCCTGCGGAGCACGCCGACGCGATCGGGCCACGGCGTCCGGCTCCACCGCGGGAACGCGGCCCGGGCGGCGTTGATCGCATCCCTCACGTGGATCTGGGCGCCTTTCGAGAAGCGGCCCAGCAGGATCCGGGTGTCGATCGGGCTGGTGTCGGGAAACGACTCGACGGTCTTCACCGCGCGCCCGTTGATCCACATCGGGTGCGGCTCGCCGAAGGCGGCCTGCACCTGTGGGATGGCGGCGTCGAGCGACTGGTGCAGGCCTTCCAGCTGGTCGCCGCTCATGGTGGCGTACGTGATCTTGACCGGCGGCTTGGCGGCCTCGGTATCCATGGTGCGTCCTCGCTCCGGATGATCGGGATGATGCCCGGGGAACACTCGATTGTAGCGCAAAAGCCCGCTGTTACAGGGATTCAGGGCGAGGGCGGCGGTGACACGCAGCGCGCCCGGGAGCCGGCGCTCCCGGGCGCGTTGCGTGGCGGAACCGGGCTGGTCCGCGGAATGCGTGACCGCCCGGGTCAGAACCCGACGGCGTTGATGGACCGCTGGTCCACGACTGGCGCGTACTTCTTGGCGAGCCCCTGGAGCTCCGACGCCTTGCCCACCAGGACGAACACGAGGTTGTCGAGCGGGAAGTACTGCTTGATGATCCGGTTCACGTCCGCCATCGTGGCGGCGTCGATCTTCGCGTAGTAGGTGTCCACCTCCCGCTCGTCGAGGCCGGCGAACTGGAGGCCGGCCAGCAGCGACGCCAGCTGGTCGCTCGTCTCGATGTCGGGCGGGAACTGGCCCTTCAGGTAGGCCTTGGCGGACTTCAGGTCGTCGTCCGAGATGCCCTGCACGTGCAGGCGCTTCAGCACCTCGAGCGTCAGGTCGAGCGCCTGCCCGGTGCTCGCGTTGCGGGTGTAGCTGCTGATCGCGAAGGGCCCGCGTGCCTTCCACTCGGCGAACGACGACCCGGCGCCGTACGTCAGGCCGGACTTGATGCGCAGCTCCGTATTGATCATCGACGTGAAGCGCCCGCCGAACAGCGTGTTCACCAGCTCGATGATCACGCGATCCGGGTTCGTGCGATCGATGCCGACGTTGCCGATGCGGAAGTAGGTCTGCGTGGAGTCCGGCTTGTCCACGAGCAGCAGCTTCCGCCCCACCACCGGCGTGGCGTTCGGCACGACGACCGCCGGCGCGGTCCGGGCCGGCCAGGCCCCGAACACGTCGGTCAGCTGTTTCTCCATGTCGGCGGCCGCGAAGTCGCCGACCGCGGCGATGATCGTCCCGCCTGGCGTGTAGTTCGTTTCATAGAACCTGGCCACATCGTCGCGGGCGATCGCCGCCAGCGACTTCTCGTCACCGCCCGTCGGGCGCCCGTAGGGGTGCTTCCCGTACAGGTAGGCGTCGAAGTAGAGCCCGATGACGCCTTGCGCGCGGTCCTTGGCCGACTTGATGCCGTCCACGCGCTGCGCCACGAGCTTGGTCACCTCGTCGGCCGGGAACGTCGGGCGCATCAGCGCGTCCGCGACGAGATCGAGACCCTTCGCGAGGTCCTTCTTCATGAACTCCGCGCTCGCCGTGGTGCCGTCGACCGTCGCGCCGGCGCCGAACGAGCCGCCGATGAAATCCAGCTCCGACGAGAACTGGTCGGCCGTGCGGGTCTTCGTGCCCTTCCGCAGCAGCGCCGAGGTCAGCGACGCGACGCCTTCCTTGCCGGCGGGGTCCGCGACCGACCCGGCCTTGACGACGATGCTGAAGCTGACCAGGGGGACCTCGTGCTGCTCCATGATCAGGAGGGTGAGGCCGTTCTTCAGGACGGCCTTCTTGTAGGCGGGCAGCTTGAGCGAGCTCGTCTGCGCCGCGGCCGGCACGGCGATGGCGGTCGGCGACCAGGATGCTGCCGATGATGCGCGTCAGTCGTGTCATGACAGCCTCCTAGTTCTTCTCGGCCTTGTCGGGCGCCGCGTCGGGGACGAGCGTCGCGACCGTCCGGTTGCGGTCCGTGAAGTACTGCTGCGCCACGCGCTGGACGTCCGCCTTGGTCACCTTGGCGAAGTCGTCGGCCGCGCTGAACAGCATGTGGTAGTCGCCGAAGAACACCTCGTAGGTGCCCAGCGCGTTGCTGCGCCCGCTGATGGTCTTGATCTGGCGGTAGAAGGTGGACAGCAGGATGTTCTTGGCCTTCTCCAGTTCCTCGTCCGTGATGGCCGCGGCCTTGACGCGGTCGATCTCCTCGTAGACCGCCTTCTCGACAGCCGCGGGATCGACGCCGGCCTTCGGCTGGGCCGTCACCGTGAAGAGCGTCGGGTCGAACGCCCAGTCGGTCCCGCCGCCGATCGACAGCGCGAGCTGGTCCTTGTCGACCAGCCGCTGGTAGAGCCGCGAGCTCTGGCCGGCGAACAGCACCGTTTCGAGCGCCTGGAGCGCGTAGTAGTCCGGGTGCGCCGTCTGGGGCACGTGGTACGCTAGCATCAGGATCGGCAGTTGCGCGAACTTGCGGACCACGAGGCGGCGCTCGCCCAACTGCTCGGGCTCGACGGTGACGATCTTGGGCGGCGGATCGGACGACGGGATCGGCTCGAGGTACTTCTGGGCGAGCTTGACGATCTCGTCGAACGTGACATCACCGCTGACGACCATGGTCGCGTTGGACGGCGAGTAGCCCATCTTGAAATGGCGCTTCAGGTCGTCCATCGTCCAGGCCTCGATGTCCGACATCCAGCCGACCACGGGCCACTGGTACGGGTGGGCGGTGAACGCCGTGGCGTTCAGCTGCTCGTCGAGAACGCCGAAATTGTTGCCGTCGACGCTCATGCGGCGCTCGGACTCGATGACCCCGCGCTCCGACTCGATGATCTTCGCGTCGAACGCGAGGTCCCGGATGCGGTCAGCCTCGAGGTCGAACGTCAGCTCCAGCGCCGCGCGCGGCACCCAGTCCTGGTAGACCGTCACGTTCTGGCTCGTGTAGGCGTTGTTGGAGCCGCCGGCGGCTTCCATCGCGCGGTCGAACTGGCCGGGGCCGTACTTCTTCGCGCCGTTGAACATCATGTGCTCGAAGAAGTGCGAGATGCCCGTCGTGCCGGGCCGCTCGTTGCGCGACCCGATGCGGTAGAAGATGTACATGGCGACGTTGGGGATCGAGTGATCCTCCTGCACCAGGACCTTCATGCCGTTCGTGAGGGTGTGCGTCTTGACCTCGAAGCCCTGGGCCAGGGCTGTCGAGGCCGAGGCCACCGTCAGCAGGCCGGCGCACAGGATCGCGGGTGGTGATTTCCACTTCAGCATAAGCACCTTTCGTTCGGTTGGCCGTTACAGGCGGCGGCACGTTCCCAGTGCAGCCGCCTCGTCGTCTTCGTAGCCCCGGGCCTTCAGCCGGGGGAAACCCCGGCGCTGAAGCGCCGGGGCCACGTCCGTACACGTAGCCCCGCGGCGTTCCCCTGGGACGTAGCCCCGGGCCTTCAGGCCCGGGGGAAACCCCGGCGCTGAAGCGCCGGGGCCACGTCAGTACACCCCGTAGCCCCGCGTCGTTCCCTCGCGACGTAGCCCCGGGCCTTCAGCCGGGGGAAACCCCGGCGCTGAAGCGCCGGGGCCACGTCAGTACACCCCGTAGCCCCGCGGCGTTCCCCTGGGACGTAGCCCCGCGTCGTTCCCTCGCGTCGTAGCCCCGGGCCTTCAGGCCCGGGGAAGAATCCCCTCACGCCCTCAGCAGCGCCACCACGCGGTCCAGCAGGTTCGTGGTGAACACGCCTCCGGCCTCGAGCAGTCCGCGCCGCGCGTCGAGCGCGTCGGCAATCTCGACGAAGGTCAGCGGCACCCGGTGCTCGACCCCGGCCGAACCCTGGGCGGTCATCGCCGTCCTGGCGAGCAGGTCGTCGAGGTCCGGCATGGACCGGCCCGCCACGAGCGCCTGCGCCACGCCCGCCAGCAGCAGGTGCGGGTGGGCGGAGCCGTCCGGGAGACGGAACTCGATGGTTTCGGGGCTCGTCGGCCGGCCCGTCGAATCGGTCGGCACGATGGGAAGTCGGACCAGCGCCCGCCGGTTGTAGCGTCCCCACGTGACCATGCTCGGCGCCTCTTTGCCCTGACTGAGTCGGACGAACGAATCGCGACTGCGGTTCCCGAAGGCCATCAGGGCGCCGCCCAGCTCCACGATGCCCGCGATGAGCCACTTGGCCTCGGTCGTGAGGCTGCCATCGGGCGCAGTGTGCCCGCGGTACTCCCCGTCCACCACGGGCGCGAAGTGGAAGTGCATCCCGGAGCCCGCGTGGCCCTTGCGCGCCATCGGCGCGAAGCTGCACAGCATGCCGTCGCGCATCGCCAGGTTGCGCAGCACCCACTGCGTCAGCACGACCGCGTCGGCCGCCTCGGGCAGCGGCTGGAGCCACAGCTCGATCTCGTGCTGCTCCCAGACGCGCGGATCGGCTGCATCGGCCTCCACGTAGCCCACCTCGGCGTGGCCGTACTTCACGGGCACACCCATCTCGGCGAGGTGGACGAGCGCCTTCCGGCGAAGCGCTTCCCCGAACACGAAGGGCGAACTCGCGTGATAGCCACGCTCGTTGGCGCCGTACGCCTCCGCGTCCTCGCCGCGGTGGCCCAGGAAGAACTCGATCTCGCCGAGCGCGTGAAGGTCCAGGCCCGTCGTCTCGATCGTGCGACGGTAGGCCGCCCGCACCAGCGTGTCGGGCGATTCGGCAAGCGGCTTGCCCTGGCGATCGAAGTGGCTGCAGAGCACGGCGAGCGTCGGCTCTGGCGCGAAGGGATCCAGGAACGCGCTCGGCAGCCGCGGCCGCAGGACGATGTCCGAGGCTCCGACCGGGATGCCGAGGTCGCCGAACAGGCTCGAGCCGTCGGCGCGCTCGCCGCCCGCGAGCACGTCGGCCAGGTGCACGGTGTCGCGAGGCACGAAGTCGAGCGTCTTCAGCCAGCCGTCGCCGCCCACGTGCATCAGCGACAGGACGCGGATGCTGCGGCCGCGCACGAAGGACACCAGGTCGTCGATCGTCCACTGCGACGGCGGCTTGCCCAGATCCCGGTGCAGGGTGCGGGTCGGGTCCCGGCGCTCGGCCAGCGTCGGGACGGGCGTGGTCGGCGATTCCGGCATGAAGGCACTCCAGGGGACGGGATGAAGGGTGGGGACAGACGCCTATCTTACCGCGGGACACCGGGGGCGAGGGATCAGGGATCGGGGACCGCGGACCGGGGATGGGGATTCGCGGTTCGGGCGGCCCTGGTTCTGAGTCGTGGGTTCTGAGTTCTGAGTGCCTTTACGGCGTCGCCCTGCCAGGCCGCGGGTCGCAAGCCGGCGGTCACGGGGGCGGAGTTCGGGAGCCGGCCGGTGAAACGGGGGATCAGGGGGCGGGGACCGAGGCGAACGGCCGTGGTCACGGCGCTTCAGAACCGGGGTCGACCCCGCGGCTGAAGCCGCGGGGCTACGACTGAGAACTGAAGACAGACAACTGAAGGCAGGCCACTGTCCTCCCGCCGAGCCTCCCGAGCAACTCGCGGAACGCGGGCTCGGCCCTGAGCGAATCGAGATCGTGGTCGGTCTCGAGTGTCGCGCGATCATCGAAACCCCGGTCAATGGCCCGGCGCAGCGCGTCGATCGCCTGCCGCTTCTGACCGAGCCGCGCATACACCGACGCGAGGTTGTAGGCGACGATGTCCCGGGGCTTCAGGCTTTCGGCAATCGTGAGGAACAGGGCGGCGCGGGTGAGATCGCCACGCCCGATGAGAAGCTGCGGGAGGTAGTACGACGTCTGCGTGAAGACGAACTCGAGAACGGCCTGGGCCGCATGGCCCTCGGCGCCCGGCTTCTGCGCCTGTTTTTGCAGGCCCGGCACGCCCAGATCGGCGAGCGCTGCACCTGGCGGCGGCAGTTCGCCGGCCGCGTGCACCCGGCGCAGGATCGCCGACACGTCCCCGAGGCGCCTCAGCAGGAAGTCATCCCACTTCCGCTCGGCCTTCACCGCGTCGGCGAGCGCCCGTCCCTGCTCGAGGGCGGCGATCCGCTGCCGCACGGCGGTCAGGTCCACCAGGCCCGCGAACGCGTCCGCGATGACACGATACAGCCGCACCGCGTCGAGCGGCGCGCCCGCCTGCTCGAACGCCCGCGCCTGCGCCATCTCGCGACCGAACACGTCATCCACCAGGGCCTGGTCGCGCGGCCGCTGCTGGTCCCTGATCGCGAGCACCTCGAACCACGCGACCGCGCGCATGACGAGGTCGGGCGGCAGCCAGACGTGCGCGCCGTCGAAGATCTCGAGCCGACGCGGCCGCTGCCACCGGCCAACGACCTCGTCGATGCGCTTCAGCTCCAGCCTGTTCGCATCATCAGCTCCGGCGGCGCCGAAGAACGCGAAGGTCCCCGTTCGCCCGGCCGGCTCGTCCGGCAGCCGCATTCCCGAACCGATGACGCCCGCCAGATGCCCGGACTCGCGACCGAGCGTCCACGCGACCATCCCGCCGCCCGAGAACCCGGCGGCGTACACGCGCCGGGGGTCGACGCCGTAACGCTGCATCACGTCCGGCCACATGGCCTGGAGCGCCCGGCCGTTCGGCTCCCAGGGACCGTCGCTCCGCGTGTTGTCCGAACTGGCGAGAATCCAGCCGTAGCGCCCGGCGGCATCCGCGAAGATGCGCGCGGCCAGCGTGCCGCGGCCCCTGGGGTCGAAGACGAACAGGACGGGACGCCGCTGATCCGGCGCATAGCCGGGTGGCAGGAACAGCGTGTAGGTTTGCGTCGGATCGCTCCGGCACGCCACCTTCTCGGTGAACCCCAGCGCAGGCACCGGCCCGGCGATGATCGGGGACTGCGCGACCGCGGCCCCGGCAACGGCGAGCGTCACCAGGGCCGCCGCGGCGACAGTTCGCCGATTCATCGGGGCCGGCGAAAGACGACGACATCCAGCCCGCGTCATGATCGGGAGTGTGCCACGGCCGGGCGCCTGGTGTCAGGGGCTGCGGCGCGTTGCCAGCGCGCGGGCCCTCGCATTCAGGCGATCGGGGTCCAGCGCGCCGGATTGTCGAGGATGTACTGTCGGAGGCGATCGAGCGCGGCGGCGCTGCGGATGACGTGTTCGTCTGCGTTTCCCGAGCCCGTCTGAGATGCGTGGGCGAACGTGCGCCCGCCACCCGCGACCGTCCGTGGCGGGGCGTCAGGTTCCGTGCGTCACGGCCCGTTGCCGGCCCTTCGATACACGACCTTTCCGTCGACCATCGTCAGGTCGACGACGCCGTCGAGCAGGCGGGCGGGCGGACCCGCGAAGATGTCGGTCGAGAGGACGACCAGGTCCGCCAGCAGGCCGGGCGCGAGGCGGCCCTGTCGCTGCTCGTTGAACGAGGCGTAGGCGGCGCCGCTCGTGATGGCGTCAATCGCCGCCTCGAGACGGATCTTCTGGTCCGGCCCCCAGCCGCCCGGCGGGTTCCCATCCGCCGTCGTCCGGTTCACCGCCATGTTGATCTCGAGGCGCGGATCCAGCGAGACGACGGGCCAGTCGCTGCCGAACGCCAGGTGCGCGCCCGAATCGAGCAGCGTCCGGCAGATCCAGCCCCGCGCAGATCGCTCGGGCCCGATGTTGGCCGTCCAGACGTCGAGCTGCGCCGGGCTCGGGTTCGCGTGGAACGGCATGTAGGACGCGATCACGCCCAGCTTGGCGAACCGCGGGATGTCGGCCGGGTCGATGGTCTCGGCGTGCTCGATGCGATGGCGCCGGCCGCGAGCCGGCGCCGGGTTGGCCGCCGCGGCGCGCTCGTACGCGTCGAGCGTCATGCGGACGGCCCCGTCGCCAATCGCATGCGTGAACACCTGCCACCCGTGGCGGTCCGCGATCCGCACGATGCGGTCGAGTGCCTCGGGCGTGTAGTTGGCGTGGCCCGTGGTGCCCGGGTTGTTGCTGTACGGCGCCAGCATCTGCGCCGTGTAGGCCTCGATCACGCCGTCGAGCATCAGCTTGATCGCGCCCACGCGCAGGAACGGGTCGCTGCCGTAGCGCTGCCGCAGGTCCTCGATCCCGTCCGCGTCGGCATCGGTCTTCAGGTCGTCCACCGACACGGCCGCGTACACGCGGACCTTCAGGTCGCCCGCGCGCCGCACCTCGTCGAACAGCTCGAGATCGGATTCACTCGCGCCCGCCTCTTGGATGCCCGTCACGCCGAGGCGGGTGGCCTCGGCAACGGCGGCGCGGATCGCGCGCAGCCGGTCGGCGTGCGTCACCTTGGGCATCACCTTCGACATGAGACCCTGGGCGGCCTCCTTCAGGATGCCGGTCGGCTCGCCGGTCGCCGGGTCCTTCACCACGATCCCGTCGGGCGGATCCGGTGTCTCCCGGGTGATGCCGGCCAGCTGCAAAGCCTTCGTGTTGGCCCAGCCGGTGTGGCCGTCGTAGCAGCGGATGTAAGCCGGACGGTCGGGGACCAGGTCGTCGAGCTGCTGCCGCGTCGGCAGGCCGCCGGGGAACGGCGAGTAGTACCAGCCCTGGCCGAGCACCCACGGGCGATCGGGATTGGCGGCCGCATAGCCGCGGATCTTCCGCTTGATGGCGTCAAGGGTTTCGGCGTCGAGCAGGTCGATGCGATCGATGCCGAGCCCGCCGCTGATGAAGTGAAGGTGCGCATCGATGAAGCCCGGCAGCACGGCGCCGCCGTGCGCGTCGATCACCTGGGTCGCCCGGCCGCCGAGTGGCTTGATCTCGGCATTGGCGCCGACCCGCAGGATCTCGTGGCCGCGGATGGCGACGGCCTCGGCGAGCGGCTTCCCGGCGCCCTGGTACACGCGGCCGTTGTAGACGATCACGTCGACCGGGCCGGAATGGTCATCGCGCTGGGCGCCCACGATCAGGCCGGCGGCGATGGTGGCCGTGACGATGACGGCGACGATCAGGGTCGCGATGCGAGATGCCACGGGACCTCCGGGGGAAGGGGCGGGATCAGTTATCAGTTGTCAGTTGTCAGTTGTCTACTGAAAACTACCGAAACACCTCGCTGGTGTTCACCTGGAACGCGCGGTAGTTGGAGTACGTCGCCTCGCACCGGATCATCACGGAGCCCTGGTCGTAGGACTCCTTCATCGCGGCAGGCACCCACAGGCCGAGGCGGCCATCGGGCTTGTAGTCCACGGTCACTGCCGACCGCAGGCCCTCGCTGACGCGCATGTCCGTGCGCGCGATTCGACCGCTGGCCGGGTCGATCCAGTACCTCGTGGTCAGGAACCAGTACTTGCCGAGGCTCGACCGGATGAAGGTCGGCGTCTGGTGCTCCTTGCCTTCCACCACCCAGTACCGAACGCCGTCGACGGTCTCCTCGCCGGCCTTCTTGAACGTGAACCGCGGCTGCGACGACGGGGCGATGAACAGCAGCGCGGTAGTCGGCAGGTTGATCGTGCGGTGGATGGGTCCGATGTTGTAGCGCGCGCTCTCGTCGCTGATGCGGCGCGCCCGCTCGATCGCGTCGCCGGGCGACTGCACGAACAGGTTGAGGAGGCGCTCCTGGCGGTCCCGCACCTTCCACGCGTTGACCTCGAAGACGTCGCGGAAGCCGATCCACTCCTGGGTGCCGGGAACGCGGACCAGCAGGAAGTCGGAGACGAGGTTGCGCGTCCCGCCGATGGAACGCGCGCCGGGCGTGTCGCGCTGCGTGTACCGCTCCTCGGCGACCACGGCGGAGAGTCTACCGGCGTAGTCGGCCACGTACTCACCTGCGAGCCGCAGGACACCGTCGAGCGTTGGAGCCGGCGCCGGCGCCTGCGCGGACAGGCCCGTCACCAGGCATGCGCTCGCAACGACCAGGACCCGCACCGTCAGCATTGGTACACTCCTCGGCCACACTCGCCGCTGACTGGATTCTACCCCCCGGCCGAGCCCCTCGCGCAGGCGGTGCCGCCCGCGGTGCCGCCCGCCGGTTGACAAGGGCAGCGCGGGTCCGGTAGCCTGCTTGAAACGATGTCTTCCGGTCAGCTCTCCGCGCGGCACCATCATCATCACCATCACTGCACACCAGTGCGGGCTGGCGGTCTTGCGCGCATGAGCTAGGAACAGGCACCGAAGTTTCCGACTCGAAGCGGCCCCGCTGGCACCAGCCGGCGGGGCCGTTTTGCTTTTTGGGAGACACGCGACCATGACAGTGAATTTCTCGAAACTCGGGGGGCTGATCCCGGCCGTCGCCCAGGACAGGCAGACGCTCGACGTGCTGATGGTCGGTTTCATGAACGAGGACGCGCTCGACGCCACTCGGCGCACGGGGTTCGCGACGTTCTTCAGTCGCACCCGCAATGAGCTGTGGACCAAGGGCGCCGCGTCTGGCAACCGGCTGCGGGTCGCGCGGATCCTCGTGGACTGCGACGCCGACACGGTCGTGCTGCTCGTCGAGCGGCTGGGCGACGGCAACGTCTGCCACACGGGCGAGCGGTCCTGCTTCTACCGCGAGCTGGCCCTGGAGACACCGGCGTTCGAACAGGAGCGCGCGTCATGACTCTCAAGCTCGGCATTCCCAAGGGCTCGCTGCAGGACGCCACGGTCCAGCTGTTCGCGCGAGCCGGCTTCAACATCTACGTCAATACGCGCTCCTACTTTCCGGCGATCGACGATCCGGAGATCGAGTGCATGCTCATCCGCGCCCAGGAGATGGCCCGCTACGTCAGCGACGGGGTGCTCGACGCCGGCCTCACGGGCCGCGACTGGGTCACCGAGCAGGCGCTCGCCAACGGCAGCCGGCCGCCCGTGCGCAGCGTGTCCGAGCTCATCTACTCGAAGCAGAGCTTCGGCAAAGTGCGCTGGGTGCTGGCGGTGCCGGAAACCTCCCCGGTCACGCAGCCCCGGGACCTGGAAGGCGCGACCATCGCCACCGAGCTGGTCCGGGTCACCGAGGACTACTTCCGGCGAATGGGCGTCGGCGTCAACGTCGAGTTCTCCTGGGGCGCGACCGAGGTGAAGCCGCCCGTGCTCGCCGACGCCATCGTCGAGGCGACCGAGACCGGCTCGACGCTGCGGGCCAACCGGCTCCGCATCATCGACACGGTGATGGAGTCGGCTACGCAGTTCATCGCCAACGATGTCGGATGGGCTGACCCCTGGCGGCGCCGGAAGATCGAGAACATCGCGCTGCTGCTGCGGGCTGCGATCGAAGCCCACGGCCGCGTCGGGCTCATGCTGAACGTTCGGCGCGCGGACCTCGACGGGGTGCTCGCGCTGCTGCCGGCGCTCAGGCGCCCCACGGTGTCGCCGCTGGCCGACGGCGAATGGGTCGCCCTCAACACCATCGTCGACGAGCCCACGGTGCGCGACCTGATCCCCCGCCTGAAGGCCGCGCGCGCCGAGGGCATCGTCGAGTACCCGCTGAACAAGATCGTACCGTGAGGCAGCCATGACGCCCATCCGGATCATCGACGGCGGGGACGAACGCGCAATCGGGCAATTGATGCAGGGGCCTGCACGGGTCGGGCGAGACGTGGGCCGCCGCGTGGCGGCCATCGTGGCGGACGTGCGGCGGCGCGGCGACCGCGCCGTGCGCTCCTGGGCGCGGCGGCTGGACGGCCTGTCCGGCCCGATCGAAATCGGCCGGGAAGAGATCGACGCCGGCGCGCGCGCGACGCCGGCGCCCGTGCGGCAGGCGATTCGGGCGGCCTCGCGCAACATCCGGCGGGTGGCCCGCAGGGAGCGCCTGCGGTCGTGGACCGTGGCCGTGATGCCGGGCCTGACGATCGAGCACCGCGTCACGCCGCTGCGACGGGTCGGGTGTTACGTGCCCGCGGGCCGGTACCCGCTGCCGTCGTCCCTCCTGATGACGGCGATTCCCGCGCGCGTGGCGGGCGTGGACGAAGTGGTCGTTGCGTGCCCGAGACCCTCGCCCGTCGTGCTGGCGGCAGCCGTCGAAGCGGGCGTGGACCGGGTGTTCCGCGTGGGCGGAGCGCACGCGGTCGCGGCGCTCGCGTACGGGACCAAGACGATGCCCCGCGTGGACAAGATCGTGGGCCCCGGGAACCGCTACGTGGCCGAAGCCAAGGCCCTCGTATCGCGCGACTGCGCGATCGACTTCCATGCCGGGCCCAGCGAGGTCGTCATCGTGTCGGATCTCGCGCCGGCCGGCTGGATTGCGGCCGACATGATCGCGCAGGCGGAGCACGACGTGGAGGCACGCGCCATCCTCGTGACCACGAGCCGGCCGCTTGCGCGCGCCGTGCGGGATGAGCTGGCGCGACGGATACCCGGCGAAGGCCCGGCGCGCGAGTCGCTCGCGCGTGAAGGAGCCATCGTGGTGGCGCGGAGCCGGGAGGAGGCGGTCGGCATCGCGGACCGCCTCGCGCCGGAGCACCTGGCGTGCGACAGTCTGGCGGTGGCTGCGCGGGTGCGGGCGGGCACCGCCTTCGTCGGGCCGTGGAGCGCGCAGGCGCTCGGCGACTACGCGACCGGGTCGAACCATGTGCTGCCCACGGCAGGGGCCGCGCGATTCCGGGGCGGGCTGACGGCGGCGGACTTCGTGCGCGTGTCGACGGTGCAGCGCGTGACGCGCCAGGGCATTCGCCGCATCGGCCCGGTGGCGATCGCCCTCGCGGAGGCCGAAGGACTGTCGGCGCACGCCGACTCGATCAGGGAGCGCCTGGGATGAGGGAACTGTACGAGCGGGCGCCCGAGCGCGGCCCCGGGCTGCGGCTGCACCTGAACGAGAACACGGCCGGCTGCTCGCCGCGCGTGCTGGCGGCCATGCGGGCCGCGAGCGCCGAGGAGGCGGCGTTCTACCCGGACTACGGCGCGACCACGCGCGCCTGCGCGGCCTGGCTCGGCGTGGCCGAGGAACAGGTGCTGCTGACCAACGGCCTCGACGAAGGCATCTACGCGGCGGCCCTGGCCTGGCTGCCGCGAGCCGGCGACGGCCCACGGTCGGAGGCCATCGTCGTCGAACCGGCCTACGCGCTGTTTGCAGCGAGCGCGGACCTGGCGGGAGCGCACGTGGTGCGCGTGGGCCCTCGCCCGGATCTCGCCTTCCCGCTGGACGAGACGATCGCGGCCGTCACGCCGGCGACAAGGCTCGTGTTCGTCGCCAGTCCGGCCAACCCGTCAGGCCTGCTCGCGCCACGCGAGGCGGTCCGCGCGATCGCCGGGGCGCTGCCGCCCGGCGCGGTGCTGTTTCTCGACGAGGCCTACGTCGAGTTCGCTCGCGAGAGCCTGCTGCCGGACCTGCCGTCGGTCCCGAACGCTGTGCTGGGCCGCACCTTTGCCAAGGCGTACGGCCTGGCCGCCGTGCGGGCCGGCTATCTCGTCGCGGCTCCCGCCCTGATCGCCCGCCTGCGCAGCGTGATCCTGCCGTTCAGCGTGAACGTGTTCGCGCTGGCCGGAATGCGGGCCGCCATCGAGGACGCGGCGTCGGTGGCCGAGTACGTGGAGCAGGTCCGGGCGTCGCGGCAGCGCGTCTACGCCGCATGCGAACGGCTTGGCCTGCAGCACTGGCGAAGCGAGGCCAACTTCGTGCTCGTGCGGGTCGGCCCGTCCGCCCCGGCCCTCGTGGATGCCCTTGCCGAACGCGGCATCTTCGTTCGCGATCGATCGCGCGTGCCGGGCTGCGAGGGCTGCATCCGCATCACGGCCGGGGTGGTTGCGCACACCGAGGCCTGCCTGCAGGCACTGGAGGCGCTGTGCGCCGCGCGGTGATCGATCGGAAGACATCCGAAACCCACGTGACGGTCCGCCTCGCGCTCGACGGCCGGGGCCGCTACCGCGTGGACAGCGGCATCCGCTTCCTCGATCACATGCTCGAACTGTTCGCGCGCCACGGCGCGTTCGACCTGGATCTGCGTGCGCGCGGTGACCTGGAGGTGGATCAGCACCACACCGTGGAGGATGTCGGGCTCGCGCTGGGCGAGGCGATCGCGCGCGCCGTCGGCAGCCGGCGCGGCATCAACCGCGCGGGCTACTTCGTCATGCCGATGGACGAGACGTTGGCGGTCGCGGCCGTGGACCTGTCGGGGCGCCCGCACACCGTGGTGCACGTGGGCGCCAGGGCGCGGCTCGTCGGGGATCTCCAGGTGGAACTGGTGGATGACTTCTTCGCCGGGTTCGCGATCGGCGCCAGGGCCAACGTGCACGTCAAGGTGCTGTACGGCCGGTCGAGCCACCACCGCGTCGAAGCCGTGTTCAAGGGCTTCGCGCGCGCCCTGCGCGTGGCATGCAGTCCCGACCGGCAGATGGCCCGCCGGCTGCCCAGCACGAAGGGACTGCTATGAGTCTTCGAGTCGCTCTTCTCGACTACGGCGCTGGCAACCTGGCGTCGGTTCGCAAGGCGCTGAGGGCCGTCGGCGCCGACGTGTCCACGCCGTTCGAGCCCGCCGATCTTGCCGACGCCGGCGCCGTCGTCGTGCCGGGCGTCGGTCACTTTTCCGCCACCGCGGCGCTCGGCGAGGCCTGGCACGACGCGCTGCGCCGCGTCGTCTCGGACGGCCGCTCGCTGCTGGGCATCTGCCTCGGGATGCAGTGGCTGTTCGAGGGAAGCGGTGAAGCCCCCGGCGTGCCCGGCCTGGGCCTCTTTCGAGGCACCTGCCGGCACCTCGGCGACGAGAGCGGGTTTGGCGCCGCCTGCAGCCCGGGACCGCTGCGGGCGAAGATCCCGCACGTCGGCTGGAACGACGTGCAGCCGGTCGGGCCCTCGTGCCTGCTCGAGGGCCTGACCCCGCACGCGCAGGCGTACTTCACGCATTCGTTCGCCGTTCCCGTCACGGGCGCGACCGTCGCCACGACCGAACACGGTGTCGTGTTCGCGAGCGTCGTCGAGCGGGGCCGGGTGTTCGGCGTGCAGTTCCACCCCGAGAAGTCCGGGCCGGTCGGCCTGGCCGTGCTCCGCAACTTCGCGCGCGCCGCGGCGGGAGCCTAGCCGTGTTGTCCAGGCGCATCATCGCGTGCCTCGACGTGCGATCCGGCGCGGTCGTCAAGGGCGTCCGGTTCGATCGGCTCGCGCATGCCGGCGATCCCGCTGCCCTCGCGACGCGGTACAACGAGGAGGGAATCGACGAACTGGTCGTGCTCGACGTGACGGCCACGCTGGAAGGCCGGCGGGCCCTGGTGGAGACCGTCCGCGCCACGGCCGCCGAGCTGTTCATTCCGCTGGCGGTCGGCGGGGGCATTCGCAGCGACGCCGACGCGGCGGCGATGATCGAGGCCGGCGCCGACAAGGTGAGCCTCAACTCGGCCGCGCTGGCCGACCCGGCCCTCATCACCACGCTCGCCCGGCGCTACGGCAGCCAGGCGGTGATCGTGGCGATTGACGCGAGGCGCGCGCCCGGCGGCTACCCGGTGTTCGCGCGAAGCGGGCAGGCCGATGCCGCCCGCGACGCCGTCGCGTGGGCCCGCGAGGCCTGCGATCGCGGAGCCGGCGAGATCCTGCTCACCTCGATGGACCGCGACGGAACCCGCAGCGGGTTCGATTGCGACCTGACCGCCGCGGTCTCCGATGCCGTGGCGATCCCGGTCATCGCCTCGGGCGGCGCCGGCACCTTCGACCACTTCCTCGACGTGTTCACCCGCGGGCGCGCCGACGCGGCGCTGGCCGCATCGATATTCCACTTCGGCGAGCACGCGGTCCGCGACCTGAAGGCCTGGCTGCAGCGGCGCGGGGTGCCGGTCCGGCTGGGAACGCTGGCCGTTCCTGGCACCCGCGAGGGCGCATGCTGATTCCGTCCATCGACCTGCGCGGCGGCCGGGCGGTGCAGCTCGTCCAGGGACGCACGCCTGCCCTGGCGTTCGACGACGTGTTCGCCTGGGTGGATCGGTTTGCCGGGTTCCGCCGGGTCCAGGTGATCGATCTGGATGCGGCGCTCGAGACGGGCGCCAACGCGGCGCTGGTTGCCGAGATCTGCACCCGCCTGGCGTGCCGCGTGGGCGGCGGCGTGCGCAACGCCGCGCGCGCCAGGGCCCTGCTCGATGCGGGCGCCTCCGAGGTCATCGTCGGATCCGCGCTGTTCGGACGGAACGGCGTCGACCTCGCGTTCGCCGAAGCACTCGCCCGCGCAGTGGGCGCGCAGCGCGTGATTGCCGCGATCGACAGCGCGGGCGGGCGCGTGGTCGTGCGCGGCTGGCGCGAGCAGACGACGATCGCCCCCGAGGAAGCCGCGCGCGCGCTCGAGCCCTTCGTCGGCGAGTTCCTCTATACACACGTGGACACCGAGGGCATGATGGGAGGCATCGACGTGGCCGCCGTGCGCTCGGTCCGCGCGGCCACGAGCCGCCGGCTCAGCGCAGCCGGCGGCATCACCACGGCAGCCGAGATCGCGATGCTGGGCGGGCTGGGCGTCGACGCCGTGGTCGGCATGGCCATCTACACGGGACGCCTCGCACCCGGCCCCGGCAGCGCGGCGTGACGGAGCCCGGATGACGAAGCTCGTCCTGTTCGACCTCGACGACACGTTGCTGGCCGGTGACAGCGACTACGAGTGGGGAGCATTCCTCGCCGACGCCGCCTCGCTCGACCGCGCCGCCTACGATGCCCGGAACCAGGAATTCTACGACCGCTACCGCGCCGGCACGCTCGACCTCCAGGAGTTCCTCGACTTCCAGCTCGCGCCGCTGACCCGCTACCCGCGCGCCACGCTCGAGGCGTGGCGGGCCGAGTTCGTCCGCACCCGGATCGCGCCCATCGTCCGGCCTGGGGCGCGCGGCCTGCTCGACAGCCATCGCGACGGCGTGCGCGTCATCGTCACGGCCACCAACCGGTTCGTCACGGCGCCGATCGCCGAGTTGCTGGGGATCGACGATCTCGTGGCCACCGAGCTCGAGGAGGTCGACGGGCGGTTCACCGGCCACTCGCGCGGCACGCCGTGCTTCCGCGAAGGCAAGGTCGCCCGCGTGGAGGAATGGCTGGCCGCCCGGGGCGAGCGGTGGTCCGACTACGCCGAGACCTGGTTCTACAGCGACTCGATCAACGACCTGCCCCTGCTGTCACGCGTCACCCAGCCCCGCGTCGTCCACCCCGATGACCGGCTGCGTGCCTGCGCGGCCGCGCACGGGTGGCCCCTTGTGTCCCTGGACCAGAGCCGGGTAGATTAGGGCTGGACCCCAGTCGATTATCAGGCGGGCGGCACGGCGGCGCGAGGCCCGCTGCGTCGGGGGCATGTCCGCCCCGACCGCGCTGCGATCTCGTGCCGAGGAGCAGACGATTATCGTGACCTGCCAGACGTGCGGAGCCCTTCTCCCGGTGCCCGGCGGCACGTGTCCGGCCTGCGGAGCTCTCGCCGACATGCCCACGATCGCCCCGGCGGCCCCCGTCCGCGGGCTCGGGCCGGTTGGTGACGAAGCCGCGACGATACTCCCTGGCCCTGGCAGCCCTGCATCCAGCCCATCTGCCGGCAGGGACATCGGAGGCCGGCCTGCCGCACCCCCACCCGGAGCTGACGACCAGGACACGCGCACGCCCGGCACCGACCTGCCGCGCGAGCCCGACGCCAGCGGCCGATCCGGGGGACCGCCGCGAACCGGCCCGCTCTCCGTCGGCCAGGACTTCGGCTCCCGGTATCACATCCTGCAGACATTGGGCGTTGGCGGCATGGGCGCCGTGTACAAGGCGTGGGACGCCGAGCTCAGCGTCGCCGTGGCGCTCAAGGTGATCCGGCCGGACGTGCTCAACGATCCCGGGGGCGCGCAGGAAATCGAGCGGCGGTTCAAGCGCGAACTGCTGCTCGCCCGCCAGGTCACTCACAAGAGCGTCGTCCGCATCCACGACCTCGGCGAGATCGACGGCATCAAGTACATCACGATGTCGTATGTCGGCGGGGAGGATCTCGCGACGACGCTCAGCCGCGAGGGCCGGCTGCCGGTCGCGCGCGTGCTGCACATCGCACGCCAGATCGTGTCGGGCATGCAGGCCGCTCACGAGGCGGGCGTGGTCCACCGCGACCTCAAGCCAGCCAACATCATGCTGGACGGCGAGGACAACGCCCTCATCATGGACTTCGGCATCGCCCTGTCGTCGGATCACGGCGGCAAGGCGCGCGCCGCGTCGGCTGGCCGCGACCGGCGGGTTCCAGCGCGGCCCGGCTCGCCCTCGGACCACGGCGATCAGGCGCGCGCGGCATCGACGCCCCTGCCCCGCCTGGCTCCAGCCCGGCCGGATCCGGCGTCAGAGCGTGACGATGACGCCCCCGTCACGCCGACCCCTCGTGGTCGCCTGGCTCCAGCCCGGCCCGATGCCGGCACGGAGCGTGATGATCGGGCGCGCCCGGCGTGGAGCCGGTCGAACGCCGATGCCGTGGCGCCGGCGAACCTGGCGGGCGCCGAGGAGACGATGATCGGCGCCGACGGCCCGCCGGCGGGCCGAACCGTCTACGGCACGCATGGCGGAACCGTGCTTGCCACCCGGGCCGGGGGCATCGTGGGCACCCTCGAGTACATGTCGCCGGAGCAGTCGACCGGTGGCGCCGTCGACCACCACACCGACATCTACGCGTTCGGCCTGATCGTGTCGGACCTGCTGCTGGGACCGCGGCAGGTCCCCGCCGGCTCGACCCCGTGGAAGGAAATGACCGCGCGCGTATCGCAGGCGCCGCCGCCGCTGCGAAGCCGCGACCCCGGGCTGCCTGAGGCGGTTGATGCGATCGTGTCGAAGTGCATCCAGATCGACCAGGCCGATCGCTACCAGACCACCGCGGAGCTGGCCCACGCCCTCGACCGGCTCGACGCCGGCGGCAACCTCATCCCGGAGCCCGTCGTCAAGCGCTTCACGCCGCGGGTGCTGGCCGCCGCGGCCGTGCTGGTCTCGGCTCTGGTGGGAGGGACGTACTGGATGGCCCGTGGGCCCGCCCAGCCTCCGGCCCCGCACGCGCCGGTGTCCGTCCTCGTGGCCGATTTCAAGAACGACGCGAACGACCCCGTCTTCGATGGCCTGATCGAGCAGGCGCTCACCGTGGGCGTCGAGGGCGCGTCGTTCGTGACCGCCTATCCGCGCCGCGACGCGCTCCGCCTCGCAGGGCAGATCAAACCGGGCGGGCGCCTCGATGACGCGACCGCGATGCTCGTCGCGCTGCGCGAGGGCGTCGGGCGCGTCGTCACCGGATCGATCAGCAAGGCGTCGCCCCGCTACACGCTCACCGTGAAGGTCGTCGACCCGACGGGCAACAAGACCCTGATGAGCTGGGACACCGAGGCCGACAACCGGGAGGCCGTGCTCGGCGCCGTGGGCCGGATGGCCGCGAAGGTCCGCACGACCCTCGGCGACACGACCGCGAGCGATGAACAGCTGAGCAACGAGGAGACGTTCACGGCGGCCTCACTGGAAGCTGCGCACGCGTACGCGGCGGGCCAGGAACTGCAGTGGGCGGGCAAGTACGAGGCGGCGCTGGCCGAGTACCAGCGCGCGGTCCAGATCGACCCGAACCTGGGCCGGGCCTATGCCGGCCTCGGTGCGGTCGCCAACAGCCTGGGGCGGCGGCAGGATGCCGAGGAGTACGACAAGCAGGCGATGGCGCGCATCAACAGGATGACGGACCGCGAGAAGTACCGGACGCGCGGCGGCTACTACCTGCTCACGCGCAACGCCGACAAGGCGCGGGAAGAGATGCAGGCGCTCGTGCAGCAGTTCCCCTCGGACAGCGCGGGTCTGAGCAACCTCGCGCTGGCCGAGTTCTACCGGCGCGACATGGCCAAGGCCGTCGAGCTGGGACGGAAGGCCTCGGCGATCTTCCCCCGCGCCGTGCTCTACAAGAACAACGCCGCGCTGTTCGCCATGTACGCCGGTGATTTCGCCGGGGCCGAGAAGGAGGCCTCCGGCGTGCTCGCGATCAACAAGGACTTCGCCAAGGCCTACCTCTCGATCGCCCTGTCGCAGCTGGCCGCGGACCAGCCCGACAAGGCGGCCCAGACCTACCTCACGCTCTCGCACCTGCCGGGATCCGCGAAATGGCTGGCCGCATGCGGCGAGGCCGACCTCGCGATGTACCAGGGGCGTCTTGCGGACGCCGCGAAGATTCTGGACGGCGCGATCAAGGACGAGACGAATGTTTCGCGGCGAGCCCGCCTCACGGTGACGCAGGCTGAGGTGCGAGCGTTGCAGGGGCGAGGCCGCGACGCCTCCACGCTCGCGCTGAAGGCCGCCACCATGGCGTCGGACGAAGGCGTGGCGTTCCTGGCCGGGCGCGTGCTGATCGACGCGGGCCAGGCGGCACCGGCGCAGGAGATCGCTGCGCGCCTGTCGCAGCGGCTCGACCGTGAGTCCCAGGTGTCGGCGGGCGTGCTCGAGGGCGAGCTCGCGCTGAAGCGCAACGAGCCCCGCGCCGCCATCGAGAAGTTCCAGGCCGCACAGAAGATCGCCGACTCGTGGCTTGGCCGCTTCGGGCTCGGCCGCGCATATCTCATGGCCGGCGCGGTCGCCGAGGCCGATTCCGAGTTCGATGTCTGCCTGAAGCGCCGCGGCGAAGCCACGGCCGTGCTGCTCGACGATGTGCCGACCTACCGGCTGATGGCGCCGATCCTCTACTACGAGGGGCGTGTCCACCAGGGGCTGGGAAGCCCCGCCGCGGCCGATCACTACAAGGCGTTTCTTGCCATCAAGCAGAACGGCGACGAGCAGGGTCTCGTGACCGATGCCCGCCGCCGCCTGGAGTCCCTCAAGTAGCGTCGCCGCCGCGCGTCACCTGCAGCGCAGCCCGATCCAATCGAGCAAGCCGCCCTGCCCGCCCGCGATGCCAGCCACCGCCATGCCCGCCGGGCAGCTGATCGCGTACGGCGTCGTCGAACCCGGATAGAGCGGCGTTTCGAGGCCGACCGTCGGCGACGTGACGATCGTGCCGGTCGACAGGTCTGTGCAGGTTACGCCGAGCGAGTCGACGACCGTGCCGCCCCAGATGACCTGGCCCGCCATCCCGTGGATGCCGGTCATGACCGAGTTGGCCGGGCAGGACAGCGTCGCCCCGTAGTCCGAGCCGCCGCCGCCGCCGACCGAGCCGGCCAGCGTGGCTGCGCCGAGCACGCCACCCGAGAGCGGGCTGCACCACAGCTGGGTCTGGTCGATGTCGTCACCCGCGCGCCCGCGGAGCGCCACGCCGTACGACCCCGGCCCGCAGTCGATCGGCGGGAAGTCGTTGTGGCCGAGGTTGCCGACCCCGGCAGTGGTGAAGATCGGAGAACCGCCCGCCGCCGCGCCGAACGTCACGGCCGCGAAGAAGTCGCCGGTGTTCGGGTCGCCGTACCAGCTGTCGTTGGTCGCCAGCTGGAGCGCGCCTGCGGAGCCGGCCGTCAACGTGGTCGGGCCCGCGCCGATCGCCTGCCACGGTCCGCTGCCGATCCGGCCGACCAGCGACCACTCGGAGGCGGATGTCGCGAGGAACTCCGGCCGCGCGGTACCGCCGCCCGAGCCATTCGGGCCGTAGATCAGGCCGCCGAAGTCAACCGACCCGGTCGCGCTGATCGTGACCTGGCCGCCCGCGTTCACGAAGATTCCCGAGTTGACCGGATCGGTGCCGCCCGCGGCGGACACCCCACCCGGGAAGTTGACGTTCGCCGTGCCGCCCGCCGTGCCCGGCACGTCGACGAGCACCGCGCAGTTCGAGAACTCGGACGTGTTGCCCGCGTCGTCGGTTGCCGTGGCGGTGACGATCGTGCCCGGTGCCAGGAGCTCGGGCATCAGCAGCGTGCCGCCCGCGTTCCCGAAGAAGTTCGTCGCGGCAGTCGTCCGGGCGACGGGCCGTTGACCCTGGCCGCGGCCGCTCGGATCGCAGGCGCTGCTCGCGAAGAACTCGAGCGTGTAGGTCTTGAGGGGCACGCTGTTGATCGAGAAGCCGACCTGCGTCTCCGTCGGGGAGTTCGCGATGCCCAGCAGGACCGGCGCGTTCTGCAGCCTGTTCGGGCCTGCGTCCCCGTCCGACGGATCGTTGGCCGTCACGCCGTCACCGCCGAGGTCGATGCCGAGGCCGGCGTTGCCGACGATGCTGTTCGCCAGGAACGAGCCGCCGGTGCTCGCGGTGGTGCCGGTCGCCAGGACGGCGATTCCCGGCCCTCCGTTGCCGGCGATGACATTGCCATCGGCGGCCGTCGCGCCGCCGATCGTGTTGCCCGTCGCGGCGTTCCAGAGGCCGACGCCGCCCGCCGCGTTGCCGAACCCCGCGACGATCGCGCCCGCCGGGTCGGTGCCGATCCAGTTGTGCCGGATCGTGTTGCCGCTGGTGCCGTCGAAGAGCGTGATCCCGAAGCCCGTGCTGGCCGACACGACGTTGTCCTGCACGATCGTCCCGCCCGCGCTCTCGCGGAGGTTGATGCCCTCGGCGCCGTTCGGCAGCGGCGCGGCACCAGTCGCGCTGAGGCCGATGTAATTGCCGGCGATCGTATTGGCGGTGGACGGCGTCGGCAGGTAGCTCGTCAGCCCGCCGATCAGGACGCCCGGTCCCGTGTTTCCGGAGATGACGTTTCGCGACCCGGCCGCGGCGCCGCCAATCGTGTTGTGCTGGCCGAACTCCACGTGGACGCCCATGCTGCCGTTGGGCAGCGCGGCCAGGCCGTCCGGGCCGGTGCCGATCAGGTTGCCCTGCACGATGGTGGCGTTCCCCCAGATCTTGATGCCGGCACCCGTGTTGCCGGACACCTGGTTGCCTTCGCCCGGCAGCAGGCCGCCGATGACGTGACCCTGCGCGCGGTAGTCGACGAAGAGGCCCTCGCCGGCGTTCGGCCGCGCGAACGCGCCGGTCGGGTCGGTGCCGATCTTGTTCCCGCGAACCGTGGAC
Source organism: uncultured Acidobacteriota bacterium (assembly GCA_963813325.1). Lineage (GTDB taxonomy): Bacteria > Acidobacteriota > Vicinamibacteria > Vicinamibacterales > JAKQTR01 > CAWEYM01. The sequence goes on along the minus strand of CAWEYM010000006.1, from coordinate 78,778 downwards.
GGATCGACCACCGTGCCGAGGATGACAATCCCGGGGCCCGCGTTGCCCGAGATGACGTTGCCGTTGTCGGCCAGGCCGATGACCGTGCGCGGCGACGTGTTCACCCGCAGTCCGCCCGAGCCGTTGCCGAGGGCGTTCCCGGCCGCGTCGATGCCGATCCAGTTCTGCCCGAGCAGCGTGTCCTCGGAGCCGGCGTAATAGTCGCCCCCGCCGCACGCCGGCGCCCCGCCGCACCAGTACGCCTGGAGGTCGACGCCCCAGGCCGTGTTGCCCGAAATCAGGTTGCCCACGATCTGCACCTGCTTCGGGTCGTCATACATCGTGATGCCGCTCCAGCCGTTCGGCAGCGCCGCGGTCCCGGCCGGCGTCGTCCCGATGCTGTTGTTGCCGATCCAGTCCTGGGTTCCGCCCTCGACGAGAATGCCGTTCTGAACGTTGCCCGAGATCACGTTCCGGGCCACCTGGTGGTTCGACGCGCGCAGCCGGATGCCGGCGAGGTTGCCCTTGCCCGGGTTGCCGTCGCGATCGGTCCCCAGGTAGTTGTCCATGACGGCGTCCATGTTGCCGCTCCAGGCGAAGATGCCTTCCGCCGGGAAGCTGGTGATGGCCAGCCCGCGGACCATCGAGTTGCCGCCCTGGATCTCCAGGCCGTACGTGCCCGCCGGCGTGTGCGCGCCGCTGACCTCGACCGTCGGCCTCCCGTCGTAGTCGGGCTGCGTCGTCGCGTCGAGGATGACCGGATCGGTGACGGGCGGGAGCGGGCTCGTCAACTCGATGACGTGCGGCACTGGCCCGGGAATGTCGAACGCGATGGACTCCTTGACGCCGGGCGTCGCGTTGGCGAACTGCAGCGCGTTGCGGAGCGTGCCCGCGCCGCTGTCGGCCGTGCTGGTGACCACGAGGCGCACGTCGAAGGCGGCTGACGTGATCGACGAGACGCCCGGCACGGCCACGGAGGCGAGCAGCGTGTAGCCCGTGCCGACCCTGTCCACGCTCACGGCCGGGAACGTCGCCAATCCTGCCGCGTCGGTCGCGACCGGGCCGCCGCCCGCGAGCGAGGCGCCGGTCGGGTTGGCGCCAAGCGTCAGGGTGACCGCCGCCCCGGACAGCACCGCACCGGAACGGTCCCGGACCTGGACGACCACCGCCGGGGCGATCGGCAGGCCGTACGCCTCGGTGGTCGGCTGCTGCACGAAGAACACCGACGAGGCGACGGGCGTCTCGATCGGGGGATGCGTCACGCCGTTGGCGGCATCTTCCGTGCTGACGCCCTGCGCCGAGATGATCGGTGTCAGCAGCCCGCCCCCGTCCTGCGTCGTCGGGACGAAGATCGGATCGATCGTGCCCCCGCCGGCCGGGACGTTGTCCTGGGGATGAGGATCCGCCACCCGCAGCGTGATCTTCGCCGTTTCGCCGGGCGCCAGCCACACGGTGGCGTTGGTGGCCGACGGGTCGTTCTGACCCGGCAGCGTCGGCGTGGCCGGCGTGACGAATCGCGGGTTCCTGATGTTGGCGACCACCACGTTCTGCGACTGCACCTCGATCGTGCAGCCCGTGGCGGTCGGCGTGTTGTAGACCTTCCGGAGGATGAGCTGCGTCGCGATGCAGTCAGGCGACGAGGGCCCGCTCGCCGCGCAGATCCTGTCGGTCTGCTGCGCGAGGAACAGGTTCACGTTGTAGGCCGCCGTCGTGTTGCCGGTGTTCGTGATCGTCCACGTGACGTCGGCCAGGGACTGGTTGGCGATGTCGGGATTCGCGATGTCGGGGTTGGCGATGTCGGGATTCGCGATGTCCGGGTTGGCGATATCGGGATTGGCGATGTCCGGGTTCGCAATCTCGACGTTGGCGATATCCGGATTGGCGATATCCGGGTTGGCGATGTCGGGGTTGGCAATGTCGGGGTTCGCAATATCGGGATTGGCGATGTCGGGGTTGGCGATATCCGGGTTGGCGATGTCGGGATTCGCGATGTCCGGGTTGTAGACCTCGGCGTTGGCGATGTCGGGATTGGCGATGTCCGGGTTGGCGATGTCCGGATTCGCGATATCGGGGTTGGCGATATCCGGGTTGAGGATGATCGTGCCGCTCAACCCGCCCGGCACCGGCGTCGGCGCGCCGGCCTGGGGGATCTCCACGACGGTCACCTGGATCTGCGCCGAGGGATCCGAGGAGGTGGCATAGACCGAGCGGGCGGCGACGGACCGCGGCGGCGTCGTGACGTCGATCGTCGTCAACGTCGGCATGAACTGGTCGAACGACGCGTGCCCGCCCTGCGGCTGGTTCAGGATCGTCAGCCGGAAGGCCTTGATCGAGCTGGTGGTGTTCTGCGCGAAGACCACGAAGGCGCGCTGCAGCGTCGCGCTGAGCGGCTTCGCGTTGCCGGGCGACCCGACGACGAGGCCGGGGGTCAGGCGGGCGGAGTACACGTTCTGGTTCCGGGACCCGGTCAGGGCCGGGTCGCAGGGCGACAGCGTCCTCGACGGATCGAAGAGGCTGGCCCCGGTCCGCTGCGTCGGCGGCGTGTAATCGTTCCACGGGTTGCCGTCGCCGTTCGTGTCGTTGGCGAGGCTCGGCGGCCGCACGTCGCGGTTATCGGTCCACACCGCCTGGAATACCGGCAGCGAGCTGCTGGTGTTGTACGTCCACCGGCCGCGCGCGGCCGGCACGAACGCGGGCGCGGGCGCAACGTCCACGTAGTCCCCGATGAACGGCGCCGTGCCCAGCTTGAACATCGGCAGGTTCGGCGGGTTGTACTGCAGCTGGCGATTCGTGCCGGGGGCGTCGCCGGGCATGCTCCCGGCGAGATAGTCGGATACCTGCTGCGACGGGGCGAACACGGGCGGGTTGCCCGGCGTGCCGTACGAGGCGCGCAGGTCCAGGGTGTGCCGCCGGCGCGCGAAATCGATCGCCGTCTTGTCGTCCACGAACTTCGAGAAGATGCCGGATACGTCCTCGCGCAGGTCGTAGTAGAGCAGCGCGAGTTTCCCGCCGCCGAACGTCAGCGTCGGCATGATCTGGTGCCCGGCCTGGCCCTCCTCGGCGACCGCGCGGGGCGTGGACCACGTGAGGCCGTTGGCGGACGTCGCGACGACAATCCGCGCGTCGCCGTCCGCCCCGGGGTGTACCGAGCCAAAGCCCCGCTCGGACCAGGCCACGTAGACACGGCCGCTCGCGTCGACCGTCATCGAGGGATACGCGTTCGTGCGGAAGCTCAGGAACTGGTCGATGTCCGACGTCGCCTGGTCGAACGACTCCAGCCCGGCGTCCAGCTGCGTCGTGCTCTGGCTGAGGCGATGCTCGAAGAAACGGTCGAGGATGGCCTGCAGCAGCCCGGCCGTGCGCGGGAGCTGGTGCACGGAGACGGGGAACGGCGGCAGCAGGCCGAGCAGCAGCGGCACCTTCACCACGAGGATGCCGTCGCCCGCGTCGGTCGGCGACGAGCTGATGCGCCGCCACGCGACGTAGACCTGGCCGTTGCGCGGGTCGATGGCGATCGAGGCGCCCTGGTTGATCCGATCCTGGGCGCGGCTGAGCACGACCGGCCTGCTCCACGAGGCGCCGCAGTCGAAGGACCGGGAGAAGAGGATCTCGGACTTGAGGCCCTGCGCGTCGGTCGAGAGGCGCGTGAACGCGGCATAGGCCGTGCCACCCTGGAAGGTCTGCGTGATCGGCGCGTGATCACCCTGCGTCACGACGCGGCACACCGGCGACAGCAGCCGCGGGACGTCGACCGCGAACCACGGCTTGTCCAGGAAGACGCCCGACGTGCCCGGGTCCGACGCGATGATTGACGTCCCCAGGTAGACGATCGGGTCGCCGTTCTCCTTGTTGTTGTTGTCGATGAAGCGCGACACGAACACCGCGCTCTTCGCGTTGGTGCCGCGGTCGAACACGAGGCCGCTGTAGTAAAGCAGCCCGTTCGCGCCCGCCCGGACGACCGGGTCGGCGCCCGCCAGATAGCCTTTCAGCGGCGAGGCCAGGCCCGTGGCGGTCGTGTCCTGCGGGTAGCCGGGGATGAGGTTGCTCTGCCAGCGCTGCCCCCCGTCGAACGACTTGAAGAGGCCGAGCCAGGCGTCGCCGGTTTCATCGGCCCCCGACACGAACGGGATGTCCACGGTCCGGTAGTCGTTGGCGCCCGCCAGCAGGTGCAGCGGGTTGCGCGTGGACGCCGCCACCGACGGCTCGTTCTGCCGCTGCAGGTACGGATCCCCGGTCGGCCACTTCGTGCCCGACACCATGTTGACGTTCCGGCCCGGTACGACGGACTGGGCGGCTGCGGGTTCCGCGCGGAGGACCGAGAGGAGCGCGAGCGCCGCCAGGGCCAGCGCCGTGACGGTGAACCGGAATTGGATCGGGGGACGCGAGTGGCGCGTGACCATTGAGGGGCCTCCACGGGGTGAGAGACGGCGCGGGCCGACAAGACAGGCGACCCCACGCAAACGACCGGGATCCGGTCGGACTGCCGAAGCGCGAACGTGCGAACGACCGGTGACTTGCCCGGACCGCCTCGTCCCGGGACTCCCGCGCTGATCGAGATGGTGGACGAAGAAGTCTGACCGAAGCAGTCGGGTATTGTCAACCCTGGAATTCACGGGATTTCCCGGTTCTTCGGGGGAAAATTCCCGGTCCGCCACCTTGGGGTCGCGGCGAGATCGGCTATGCTACACGCGCCTCCAGCACCGATTGAGGACGCGCATGCCTGCTGCCATCCGGGCAAGAATCGCCGGTCGTGCCGTGTTGGTCGTGACGGGCCTGCTGTCGGCCGGCGCGGCGCCGCCCCAGCCCCCGGGGCCGGACCTGAGTCTCTCATCGCAAGCGCTGGCCGCGGTCTGGGACGCCGAGCACGTCTCGTGGCCGGTGCCGCCGCTCGTGCGCCACGCGGACGTCGAATCACGCCTGCGCGAGGTCCAGCAGGCGACGCCCGATCTGTTCTCGCTCGAGCAGGTTGGCGAGTCGGTCGAGGGCCGGTCCATCAATCACATGTGGTTCGGCCGCGGCTCCTTCCAGGTGCTCCTCTGGTCACAGATGCACGGCGACGAGCCGACCGCCACCGCCGCCCTGTTCGACATCTTCGAGTACGTGCGCCGGCACCGCGCCGAAGCCTCGGTGCAGCGGATGCTCGACACGCTGACGGTGCACGCAGTCCCGATGCTCAACCCCGACGGTGCGGAGCGGTTCCAGCGCCGCAACGCCCAGGGCATCGACATCAACCGCGACGCGCTCCGGCTCCAGACGCCCGAGGGGCGGGCCCTCAAGGCCCTGCGCGACCGCCTCAACCCGTCGATCGGCTTCAACCTGCACAACCAGAGCTGGCGCACCGAGGCGGGAAAGACCGGCCAGCCTGCCTCGATCTCCCTGCTCTCGGTTGCTTTCGACGCGGCGCTGACCGAGAGCCCGGGCCGCCTGCTGACGAAGCAGATCTGCGCCGTCATCCGTGACAGCCTCGAGCCGCTCGCCCCGGGCCGGATCGCCCGCTACGACGAGGACTTCGAGGTGCGGGCGTTTGGAGACAACATCACCAGGTGGGGCACGAGCGTTGTCCTGATCGAGACCGGGCCGTGGCCGGCCGCGGAGCCCGACCCCTACCTGGTCCGGCTGAACTTCGTGGGGCTCCTCAGCGCGCTGGACGCGCTGGCCTCGGGACGCGTGCGCCAGGCCGACAAGTCGCGTTACGAGTCGCTGCCCGTCAACGAGACCGAGCTGTTCTACGTGCTGATCCGCAACGCCACGGTCGATCCGGGCACCGGCGTCGCCCCGTTCCTTGCCGATGTCGGCATCGCGGCCAACCGCGTCGTGCGGCAGATCGATGGCCAGCGGCGGACCGAGGTCGTGGCGCGCATCGACGACCTGGGCGATCTGCACACCATGGACGCCCTGGAGTCGATCGACGCGACGGGCCTGGTGGTCGTGCCGTTGTTCGACCTCGCGCTGAAGATCGGAGACGTCGTCAAGATCCCGGCGTGGACCTCGGCGCCGCCGCCGAACGTGCTCCAGGTTGGTGCACCCGCGGCGGTCGTCCTGCTGGCGCCGCTGCCCGGGTCGTCGTATCGCGTCGAGCGGGTCGTGCGCTACTCGCCCCTCGACCCGAAGCAGTAGGCCCCGGGCTTCAGCCCGGGGGGACCCTGGCCGGAACGCCTTGTGAATCCCGGCGATCGGAACCCCGCGGCTGAAGCCGCGGGGCTACGTGTGCTGACTCCGAGCGCCCATGGCCCGCAGCCGGTGGCCCGCAGCCGGTGGCCGATCGCCGACGTCTGTCGCTGTTACTCGCAGGGAAGGAGCAATCGATGTTCGACCAGAGAACCGCTGCAGCAATCACCCTGATCGCAATCACCGTGTCCGTGCCGTCGGCGATCCGGGCACAGGCCCCCCGTGATGCGCGGGCGACCTTTACCGTCGGCACCGCCGTCGCCGAGCGCGGCCACGTGGCCACGGGCGTCATCGCCGTGCCGCCAGGGTCCGACGCGGGCACGAACATCCCGGTGGCCGTCGTGCACGGCGCCAGGCCGGGCCCGGTGCTGGCCATCGTGGCCGGCGCCCACGGCACGGAGTACGCGTCGATCATCGCGGTCGAACGGCTCATCGCGCTGCTCGACCCGTCCCAGATGTCGGGCACGGCCATCCTGGTGCCCCTCGTCAACATCGCCTCGTTCGAGCAGAAGATCGCGCACGTCAACCCGGTGGACGGCAAGAACATGAACCGGATGTACCCCGGGCGGATGGACGGGACGCAGACCGATCGCGCGTCGTACCTCATGACGAAGGAAGTGGTCGACCAGTGCGACCACCTGATCGACCTGCACGGCGGGGACGTCGACGAGAGCCTGCGGCCCTACTCGTACTGGACGGTCACCGGGAATCAGGCGCAGGACGGCATCTCCCGCGAGATGCTCCTGGCCTTCGGCCTGGACCACATCATCATTTCCGCGGATCGGCCCCGGGATCCGGCCGACTCGCGCTACCTCGAGAACACGGCCAGCACGCGCGGCAAGCCGTCGATCACCGCCGAGTCCGGCCACGCGGGAACGACCGAACCCGACGACATCGCCGCGCTGGTCAGCGGATGCGTCAACGTGATGCGCTACCTGCGCATCCTGCCCGGCGCCGCCGCGGCGGTGGAACACCCGGTCTGGTTCGAACAGGTCGCCGGGATCACGAGCGAACAGACCGGCATGTTCTACCCCCTGGTCAAGCGCGGGATGTACGTCGATCGGGGTGCGAAGGTGGGCTACGTCACCGACTACCTCGGCAAGACCGTCTTCGAAGCCGTCGCGCCCGCCTCCGGCGTCGTTCTCTTCATCCGCGCCGTGCCGTCGATGACCAAGGGAGAAACCATCGCCAACATCGGCGTCGTCAAGCCGCAGTAGGCACATGGCTGTCGCCGACCGTCGTGACAAACCACGGCGCTCCGGGCTGCCGGCGATCCACAATGGGCGGAGACCAGGTTTTCGAGGGGAGCGACATGCATTTTGCGATCGTGGGTTCAGGGGCGGTGGGCGGCTACCACGGCGCGCGGCTGGCGCAGGCCGGCCACAAGGTGACGTTCGTCGCGCGGGGCGCGCACCTGCGCGCGATCCGCGAGCGGGGCCTGCTCGTCTGGAGCGTGCTCGGCGACTTCGTGGCGCGGGCGGCGGCGGAAGACGACACGACGAAGGTCGGGCCTGTCGACGTCGTCATCCTGGCCGTGAAGACCTACGACAACGCCTCGGCCCTGCCGCTCCTCCTGCCGCTGATGGGGCCGTCAACCGTCGTCCTCACGCTCCAGAATGGCGTCGACAGCGTCGATGATGTGGCGGCCGTGGTGGGGCGGGAGGCCGTGCTGGGCGGCGCCACCTACGTCGCGACCGCGCTCTCGCTGCCCGGGCTGATCGAACACACCGGCACCCTCCGGCGCATCGTGTTCGGAGAGGTGTCGGGCGAGGACCCGGTGAAGACCTCGCCGCGCGTCGATGCGATCGCGTCCGCCATGGCCGCCGCCGACATCCAGGTGGAGGCGGTGCCGGACGCGCGCGTGCCGCTCTGGGAGAAGTTCATCTACCTGACGCCGTTCGCCGCGTTCACCGGGGCGGCGCGGCTGCCCATCGGGCCCCTGTGGAGCGATCCCTTCATCCGCGAGCAGTTCCTCGAGGCCGTGAAAGAGGTCGAACGGGTGGCGCGGGCGGAGGGCGTGGCCATCCGGCCGGACATCCTCGATTACGTCGTCAAGTACGTCGAAGTGCTGTCGCCGACCACGCGGTCGTCCCTGCTGATCGACCTGCAGCTGGGCAAGCGCATCGAGATCGAGGCCTTGCAGGGTTCCGTCGTCCGGCGCGGACGCAGGGCCGGCGTGCCGACCCCGATGATGGCCGGCCTCTACGCCGCGTTGAAGCCGTTTGCTGACGGCCCGGCCCGCTGAGAACCGCCTTCCGGGCCGCGTCGGCCGGCTGGCTCAGTCGTACGAAAGGCGCGTGGCCTGATCGGCCATCGTGGGCGACAGGAGGTCGGGCCATTCCGCCCCGCTCCAGGTGCCGCACACAACGTGCGTCTTGTAGTACTTCTCCGGGATCGGGTGCGTCCCGACCACGACGGGAATCCCGTACTTCTCCTCGATGAAGCGGCGGAAGTAGTCGATGTGCGGGCAGGGAGGGTACCCGACCACGAGGCCGGTCGCAAGGTGGATGACCTCCGCCCCGTTCTTCTTCATTTCTTCCGGCGCGTACTCGATGTTGCCGCCCGGGCACCCCGAGCAGCTCGTGAAGCCGACGATCTCCAGCCCGCGGTCCTTGTAGGCGCTGAAGGCGCCTTCCCGCTCGCGCGCGGCGCGGAAGCACTTGCCGCCGGCGCAGGTGCGATAGCGATCACAGATGATGATGCCGACTCGGATGGGATCTGCCACGCAGTCCTTCCTTCCCGGGGGGCGGGTTCCGCCGATGATTGTACTGCCGTACCACCCTCGGGGCCCAGCGCAACGCCCGCCGGGATGGTCCCGGCACGTTCCTACGGCCGCCGCAGGACCGCGACGACGTGGAGGGATCCCTCCACCTTCGATTGAAGGGTCATCCCCCGGTCGATCAGCCACCCGACGGCGGCGTCGAACGTCACCGGTCCTTCCGGGTGCACGCGGCCCTCGGTGGCGTGCACGCGCGCCACGAGGGCGAATCCCTCCGCGTCGAATTCCGCCACCACGATCGTGCCGCCCGGACGAACGACCCTCAGCATCTCGCCGAACACCGGCGGCCCTTCCTCCAGGTGGTGCAGGACGTCGAGCGTGGCCGCCGATCCGAAGAACCTATCCGGGAACGGCAGCCGCCGCGCGTCAGCCAGCGCGAAATGCAGATCCGTCAGGACGCCGTCGATCTCCGCGTTGGCGATCGCCAGTTGCTGCTCCTGCTCGCTCGGATCGACGCTGTAGACGTCGTGCCCGCGCCGCGCGAGCTCCATCGCGAGCAGGCCCTGGCCCGACCCGACATCGAGGACCGGGCCGTCGATCGGTCCCGCCTGGTCGACCACGAACCGCACCGACGCGCGGCGGTCATAGCCGTGCGACGCGTAGAGAGCCATGCGTGTCTGATGATGCTCGCGCGCCAGCGCCACGTCTTCCCGCACCGGATTCCCTCCCGTTGATCGTCACTCGGTCCCGAACCTGCCGCGGCGGTCATGCGCCGCGTCTCCAGACCCCCCGATTCTCCTCGTTCCGGTCCCGCAGCGCCAGGCACTATCGCGAGGGCAGGACAGGGACTCCATCCTTGATGACCATCCAGATTCGCCGCGTGTTCCGGATGTCGGCCAGCGGGTCGCCGTCGACCAGCACGAGGTCCGCCGACTTCCCGAGATCAATCGTGCCCACCCGGTCCTGTACGCCCAACAACGCGGCCGCGTCGGAGGTCGCCGACCGGATAGTCGCGGCGGGAGACAGGCCGGCGCCGGCCAGGAGCTCGAGTTCGCGATGCAGGCTCGATCCCGGCACGACGAACTGCTGCGGCGTGTCCGTGCCGGCCACGATCCGGCCCCCTGCCCGTGCGAACGTGCCGACGAAGCGCTGGAGGATCGGCAGCACCTGCTTGAACTGCGCGAGCACCTGGGGCGTCCACCGGGCCCGGCGCATGATGTCGGCGGGATCCCAGGCCTGCTTCAGCACGTCCGTGGGCACGTCAGCGAGCGTGGGGTCGCGCAGCAGCTCCGGGTCGGCCAGCCGCGAGAACGCCTCGTGCAGCGCCAGCGTCGGCACGAGCACGACGTGGAGCGCCGCGAGCCTCGACGCGATGTTGTCGAGCTGCCCCCGGGGAATCCGCAGCCACTCCAGCTCGAAAGCCGTCCAGCCAACGAGGAAGTCGCGGTGCGCCCGCATCAGGCGATCGGGATCGGCGGCGATCGACTCCGGGATCCCGGTCAGGTGCTCGATGCTCGTCACGCCGCAGTCGGCGGCCTGGAGCGCGCTCGTCATGCCGAGGTGGGCCGCGACCGGCACGCCGCGCGCGCGCGCTTCGGCCACGATGACGGACAGCAACGCCGGTTCGATCAGGGTGTAGGCCTTGATGACCTTCGCGCCGCCCGCAATCTCCCGGCGCACCGCCGCGCGCGCCTCGCCGACCGTGGCCACCTGGACGGCGTTTCCCCAGAAACTGCCCGGGCCGTCGATGAGCGCGCCGGCTGCCACGATGTCCGGCCGATCTGAGGCGGGGTCCCTTGCCAGCGGGAAGACGTACGCGGGGTCGTTGTGCACGTCGCGCACGGTCGTCACGCCGTACTTCAGGAACACGCGGAGCGTCCACGGTTCGACGTGCACGTGCGCGTCGATGAGGCCCGGCAGCACGGTCCGGCCGCCCGCGTCGATCTCGTGCCGCGATGGCACCGGAAGCGGGCGCGCGGCCCGGCCCCCCGGGACGGTGATCGAGACGATCAACCCGGCGCGGACGCCCACGTCCGCGATCGGCGTGACGCGCCCATCGCCGTGCACGAGGCGGGCGTTGCGCACGATCAGGTCGAGTGAAGCGTCGGTCATGGTGCCGGCGTGGGAGACTTTGAGCAGAATGAGCGCCGCGACGACGATTCCGGCGTGGGCAGATCGGTGTGTCACCGAGCCCGAACACTAGCCCCTGACGCCGCGGACGTCAAGATTTGCCGGATACGCACCTTCGCAGTACCCTTGTCGAGAAGCCGCACTCAACAACCGCCCCCCGGTTCGCGATGTCGCCTGCCTTTCTCACGGTTGCGCTCGGGATGGGAGTCCTCGCCGGGACCCTCGGGGTCCTGCTGGGCCTGGGCGGCGGCGTGTTCCTCGTCCCGTTCCTCGTCCTGGCAGGCGGCCTGCCCATCAAGACCGCGGTCGGCGTGAGCCTGGTAACGGTCATTGCCACGTCGAGCAGCGTGTCCGCCCATTCCTCCGGCCGGCATCTCATCAATCTCCGCCTCGGCATGCTGCTCGAGGTGGCCACGGCGATTGGAGGCGTGGCCGGGGGGCTGACCGCGCATTACCTGCCGGGGCGCGTCCTCGAGGCGCTCTTTGCCGTCGTGTCCACCGCGGTCGCCGTGACGCTGCTGTTCCGCCTGGGCACGCGCAACGTCATCACGGATCCGTCGATCGATCCCGGGCTCCTCGGCGGGCGGTTCTTCGATGCCGAGAGCGGGCGCACGGTGGTGTACCGCGTGAAGCGTCTGCCGCTGGCGTTCGTCGCGTCCTTCTTCGCGGGCAACATCTCCACGCTGCTCGGCGTCGGCGGCGGCATCGTCAAGGTGCCGGTCCTCAACACGTGGTGCGGCATCCCCATGCGCGCGGCAGCGGCCACGAGCGCGTTCATGATCGGCGTCACCGCCACGACCGGCGCGCTGATCTACTACGGGCAGGGCTACATCGTGCCGCCGCTGGCGGCAGCCACGGTGCTGGGGGTGCTGGCGGGTTCCCGGCTCGGGATCCGGCTCTCGCTCCGCGCCCGGGCGCGGTGGCTGAAGCTCCTGATGGTCGCAACGCTGTTCATCGTGGCCGCGCTCATGTTCGCGAGGGCTGTGTGATGTCCGGGATCAAGCCGCCCGAATCGTCCAACCTCGAACGGATCCTCGGACGGGTCCTGCTCGCCGGCGTGATCGCCAGCACCATCATCCTGGCGGCGGGCCTTCTGCTGTGGATGACGGCGCGCGGAGCCGCGGCAGGGGAGCACCTGCTGCGCGCGGGGCTGATGGTCCTGATGGTGACGCCGGTCGTCCGCGTGCTCGTGTCGTTCGCCCAGTACCTGCACGACCGCGACTGGGTCTTTGCCGGGCTCACGGGCACGGTACTGCTGGTGCTGGCCGGAAGCCTGGTGGCCGCGCTGTTCTAACCCCTGATGGAGTGCCGCCGTATCCTGCGCTCCACGCCGAGTCTTGTTCTTGCTGATTTTTTTCAGAAGAGAGCGGAAATGGGCCCGATGCGAACGCTGCTCAGGCGCCTGATTGCGCTCGCCGGTATCATGCTGTGCCTTCCGGCCGGCGTGGCTCACGGCCAGACCTCGCAACTTCCCTCGCGCACGCTGACGGGGCCGAACGGCGAGTACATCCACGATGCCTGGCTTGGGACTCGCGCCGAGTTTCCCGACGTTGCCGTCTCCGCGCTTGCCCAGGATTCACTCGGCTTCCTGCTCGTCGGCTCCCCCCGCGGCATCTATCGCTTCGACGGCAGACAGTTCCTCGGGCCGTGGGCGTTCCCCCTCAACGGCGCCGAGACGATCTTCGTCGAAAAGGACGGGTCCGTGTGGGCGGCCAGCCAGGCTGTCACAGGCCTCGTACGCCGTTTCCCCGAGGGCAAGACCGATCAGATGCGCCTCCCGGACGATGGCCGCCCGGCGGGGCCGGTGCGCGGCATCGCGAGAGCTGCCGATGGCTCCGTCTACTTCAGCGTAGCCGACGGGATCTTCGGGATCCGCGGTGGCAAGCCGGTCAGGCTTTCCCAGCCGGGCGCGAGCGGTCTGCTGGCCGTGTCCCCTGACGGGACGCTGTGGACAGGGATCGATGGACTGAACGTACTCCGGGGCGACTCGTTCGTTCCGCGTCCCGATCTCTGGAGCCGCCCCCGCGGGGCGGCGCCGACCGCCATGATGTTCGACCGCCGCGGTCAGCTTTGGCTGGGCGACAAGGACGGGCTGGTGGTGGTGTCCACTCCTGCGCGGCAGGGTGGCGGGACGATCCAACGGTTCCGGAACGCGCTGCTCCAGGTCGTCGGCACGATCACGGTGCTGATGGAGGACGACCGGGGCCGGGTGTGGATCGGCACCGCAGGCGGAGGCATCAGCCGGTACCACGAGGGGCGCTTCACCAGGTTCTCGTCCGACGACGGATTGAGCAACGATGATGTGAGGGCGCTGCTGCAGGATCGCAACGGGAACATCTGGATCGGCACCCGGGGCGGCCTCGATCGCCTGCGCCCGCGGGCGATTCGAAACATCACCGTGCGTGAAGGGCTGGGTGACAGTGATGTCTGGTCGGTCGCGGTCGAACCCGGCGGGAGCATCCTGGTCGGCACTCGGCACAACGGGATCAGCCGGATCCGGGACGGGCGGATTACGCCGGTCCGCGACGCGCGCGGCGTGGCGCTGGAGCAGTGGGTCGGCGCCTTGGAGCCGCTCCGGGATGGGACGCTCCGCTTCGGCAGCCAAGCCCCGGTCGGCACGTGGCGCCTCGACGCCAAGGGCGTGCTCTCCCCCTGGGTGCCGGCGGGGAGTCACGGTTTCACCGGCCCCGCGTACTCCTTCCTCTCCGAACCGGATGGCACGCTCTGGACCGGGGGCACTTCCCGGGCACTCTACCGAGAGCGCGGCGGTTCCGTACAGGAGTTCCGCGACCGCTCCGGCCGCCTGACAGAGCCCATCTGGGGCATCACCAGCGATTCCAGCGGGACGATTTGGGTGGCCGCGGGCGCGCTGTACCGAGTCGCCGGAGACCATCTCGAGCGCGTCTGCGAAGCCGGCAATCCCCAACTGTTCTCCGCTCTTCTTGCCACGGACGCCGGTCTCTGGTACGGGACGGGCCTCGGCTCCCAGTTGAGCCTGTACCGCGACGGTCATTGCGTGACCCTGCACGGCGAGGGTATTCCGGTCACGGATGTCTACGCCATCGAGCGGGACCGCGCGGGACGCCTCTGGATGGCGGCCAGCGAGGGGTTGCTGGAATACGACGAGGCGGAACTCCTGCGCCGCGCCACGGACGGGCAGGCCCCGCTCAGATACCGCCTGTTCGATCGGATGGACGGCCTCCTCACCTCCGAGTTCAACAGCTACGGCGATTCGCCCAGCGCTGTCACCCCGGACGGCACGCTCCTGTTTGCCGGCGCGGGTGGCCTCGTGGTCGTCGACCCGGCGAACATCCCGCGCAATCCGATCCCGCCGCGACCGCTGATTCTCTCGGCGATGCTGGACGACGCCCCGTACGCGACCGACGGCGCGATCGCCGCCCCTCTTGGCGCCGGCAAACTGGAATTCGCGATCACGGCTCCTGCCCTGGGGCTGCCCGAGCGCCTGCGCCTGCAGTATCGTCTCGACGGGAAAGACACGACCTGGCTCGAGGCCGGAGACCGGCGCCGAATCGGCTACGCGGACCTGAGCGGCGGGAACTACACCTTCCGGGTACGCGCGGCCAACGAAGATGGTGTCTGGAGCACCGAGGAGGCGCGCGTCTCCCTCGAGCTGGCGGCTCCGTTCACGAGCACATGGCCGTTCTATCTGCTGCTCGGCGCGTTGCTCGTGGGGAGCGGGCTCGAAGTCGGCGCGATCCGCAACCGGGTGATTGCCCGGCGGGGCCGACTGCTCGAGCACCTGGTCGCGCAGCGGACGAGCGAACTGGCCGAGGCCCGCGATCTGCTGGAGGTGAGGGTGGCGGAGCGGACGGCAGAGCTGGCCCAGGAAAGCGCCGAGCGCCTGAATGTCGAGCGCAACCTGTACGAAGCACAGAAGATGGAGAGTGTCGGGCGGTTGGCCGGGGGTGTGGCCCACGACCTCAACAATATGCTCACCGTGGTGCTCGGCAACGCCGAAATGCTCCGTGACGCACTCGGCCAGACGCCGCATGCCGAGGAGGTCGAGCAGATCACCTCGGCGGGCACCCGGGCGGCGCGCCTCACCAGCCAGTTGCTCTCGTTTGCCCGACGGCAGGTGGGCCACCCCTCGGTGCTGCGACTCGATCTGCTGGTGCAAGACCTCGAGACGATCCTGCGGCGCCTGGTCACCGCGCGAGTCACCATGGTGCTCGACCTCGCACCCGGGCTGTGGAGCATCTGGGCCGACCGGGCGCAACTTGAGCAGGTCCTCGTGAACCTCGCGATGAATGCCCACGATGCGATGCCCGACGGCGGCACCCTCACAATCGAGACGTCGAACGCGTGTCTTGCCGAGGCTGACTTGAGGGACCGCCCGGGGATGGAGCCTGGCGACTACGTTCGGCTCGCCGTGCGCGACACGGGCCTCGGCATGGAGCCCCAGATACTCGCCCACGTATTCGAACCGTTCTACACCACCAAGGACACCGGGAAGGGCACCGGCCTCGGCCTCGCCAGTTGCTACGGCGTCGCCAGACAGTGGGGAGGGCATATCGCCGTCACGTCCGAGGTGGAGAAGGGCTCGGTCTTCGAACTGCTGTTTCCCCGTTCCAGCCAGCACGCGCTGTCCGAAGTCGACGACTCCCCGCCGGCGAGTGTGCCGAGAGGAGGCGGGGAGCGAATCCTGCTGGTGGAAGACGAGCCTGCGGTGCGGCTGGTGGTGCGGCGCCTGCTCGAGTCAGCCGGCTATGTGGTGACCGAAGCCGGCGATGGCGAGGAGGCGGTCGCCCACCTGGAAGTCCGAGGGCTGGAGGTCGATCTCGTGCTGTCAGACGTCGTCATGCCGCGCATGAACGGGAAGGCGCTTGCCGATCACCTCCGGCGCACCAAACCCAGGCTTCCCGTCATCCTGATGACCGGGTATTCCCGCGGGATGCTCTCCGAAAACGGCCTGCTCGACTCGGCATACCGCGTCATCGGGAAGCCCCTCGACCAGCCGACGCTGCTGATCGAGATCAACGCGGCCTTGAGCAGTCGACTGCAACGGTAGGGCGCGTTTGCCGAACGCGCCAAGCTGAGCCCGGCCGCGACAGGGCGCGCCACGAGGGCGCCAGCGCGCGGCGTACGCGCGGGAAAGCGCTCGAGATGCTGGCGACCGGACGGTCGAGAGGCGCACCGGCCCCGGGGGCAACAGCTGTTTGCTGGTGAGCGCGAGAATATCGGCTCACGACGCTACAGCGCCCAAGCGTAGCCCACCTTCACGAGATTCACGCCGGCGCGTCCGGCCGACTTCGACCCCTCGCGTCCGTGAATCGTACCTCGCATCCGCTCTTCCCCGGGAGTTGGTCCGTCCAGTTGCGACTACGAGAACGCACCGGGAATGTCGCGCGCGGGCTTCAGCCCGCGTGCCCGGAGCGAACACCCCCATCACAGGTGGGCTCCGGGAGCGAGCTCCGCGCACCAGGCTTCCCGCCGGGATGCGGCCGGCCCGGGGAGGCCGGGTCTCACGCCTGGTTGGTCAGGTAGTTCTGCAGGCCCATCTGCGTGATCAGCTCGCGCTGCATCTCCGCCCAGTCGATGTGCCGCTCCTCGTCCAGGAGGATCTTGGCGACCATCTCGCGCGTGCCGTTGTCGCCGGCCGCGACGGCCGCGGTGATCGTGTCGTTGTAGCTCTTGATGGCGCCGGCCTCGGCGTCCTGGTCCGCGAGCACCATGTCCGACACGTTCGCCGCGATCTTCAGCGGGTTGAGCCGGGTGACCGTCGGCATGCCCTCGAGGAAGAGGACGCGGCCGATGAGCATCTCGGCGTGGCGCATCTCGTCGATCGCCTGCTTTTCGAACGCCTCGTGCAGCTTGGTGAGGCCCCAGTTGGCGCACATCTCGGAGTGCACCATGTACATGTTGATGGCCGTCAGCTCTTCTGCGAGCCGTTCGTTCAGCAACTGGAGGATCTGCGGATTGCCTTTCATGGCGGTCTCCTGTAGAAAGTCGTCCGATTGCCCTGGGGGCGTGTGACGCCGTGTGCCGGGGCACGCGCAGCCCGTGAACGGACCTCCAACAGTCTATATGCTCTGCGGCCAGGATGCGCCCCCCGAACCTGGCCACGTCGTTCTCATCATCTTCACGCCCATGATCACGTTCGCCACGTCCCACAGCGTCTCGATCCATCGTCCGTCGGGATCGGTGTACTTCAGGGGGTTATTGCGGGCGTACGCGTACCGGTTCCACCGCTGCGGATCGACGAGGTTCTCGTCGAACGTGACCACCGGATCCACCGTGCTGAACCGCCCCACCTCCGCCCGGTAGTACCGGGCGCCGAAGTAGGGGCGTGCATACGCGGCGTCGGCGCCGCGAGCAGGTACGGGCGAGGCAGCGATTTCCTGCGAGGTTGGAGGACGGACGACGGCCGCGGCGGCGGATGGAAGGGCCGCACTCAAGCTGACGAAGAGGGCTACGACGAGCCGGATGAAGCGAGCGGCCATGAGCCGCCTGATTCTACCGCCGACGACGGCGGGGACGGGCCGCGTTCTGGGCGCGGGGATGGGCGCGGGCAAAAGCGGCCTGCAGGGGCATCGGACAGCGCGGGTGGAAGCAGCAGGCGCAGACGCGACGACGGCAGCGCCCGAAGGAGCGCCACGTGCGGCCATGCGCGATGCCGGCAAACCTTGAGTCCTGAGGAGTGCACCCGGGTCATTGGGTTGCTCCCTGCCAATAACTCCTCCCGCGCGGCAATTCCACGTGTCCCAAAGTTCCTGAGAACGTCCCAACGAGGCCCTTTTCGGTCACCCTTCCGACAAAGGTCCCGGCCCCGGCCACGGTGTCAGGGACAACGAAACGCACTTCCTCACGAATGACGGTGGCTTCGACCAAGACCGGAGGCAGTGGCACGCCCTCGGCGAGCTGTACGAACGCGAAGTAGCGCAAAATCTCGGCCGACGATGCGGCAACGATGAAGATCTCAATGCCTCCGACATCACCGGAATCCGGGAAGTGCCTCATCGTGGTAAACACGCCAGTCACGCGTGGTGACGCTGGCGTCACGTGGGACTGCCTCACTCCATCTTCCCCTGCTGAGCTCGCAGCGAAGGCGCATCCGCAGGTGACGTTGAAGACGAGTGAGAAGACGGCGACAACGCTCAGCGTTCGGGCGGTCTCTCGCATGGCTGCCTTTCAGTGTCTCACTTCATCGCGGCTGCCCATCTACCGAGGAAGCGGCGTAAACATGACCTGCCCCAGGTTCTTGAAGAACGAGGCCTGCTTCTGGTTCAGGCCGAGCATGTCGCGGTAGGCTTGGTCAACTTCACCCTTTGAATCGCGTGTAATGAACTCGTTGGCCTGGAAGTGCCACCGTTCGCCTGACGCCTCGCGGAATCCCTGGTCGTGGGCCAGCGTTGCCAGCTTGGTCTGATCTTCCGGTTTCAGGGCTGCCATGTTGATGTCCAGGGCAAGGCCAACCAAGTGGGGGCTCGTGCCCTTCTTGTTCGCAACGTCACTACGCGTTCGGACCAGCACGCCTTGTTCTTCGGCAGTTCGGAAGACGCTGTTGAACGTGATGCTGATTCTCTCCTTCTGCGCGGCGGCAACGAGCGCCGCCACCTTCTCAGCGACTCGGGTGTCTACATACGTGACCCTACGCTGCCCGCCAAAGGGCAGCACGATCGGGGCGACGTCTCTGCCATCGGGGTCGGTGTACCTCAGCGGGTTGTTCCTCACGTACGCGTACCGGTTCCACCGCTGCGGGTCGACGAGGTTCTCACCGACGGCCATCGCCGGGTCCACGGTTGTGAACCGCCCGATCTCGGCCCGGTAGTACCGGGCGCCGAAGTAGTCGAGGCCTGTCTCGAAATCCCGTTCCTTCCCCGTGAACAGCCGCTTGTCCGTCGTGCTCCGCTCCGGCCACTCCTCCCCGAACGGCAGGTAGTCGTGCCGCCGGAGGACCTCGCCCGCCTCGTTCGTCACCACTCGCACGGACCCCACCCTTCGACGCCGCTCAGGGTGGCCTGAGCCGGCCACGCCTCATACCCGCGGCCGTGTCGAAGGCCAGCGCATCGAGGTGGTAGTACTCCACCACCTGCGCCGCCACAGGCCCCGGCACCAGCAGCAGCCAGCCGGCGAGTATCGTCAACGCTGTGCGTGTCATCGGTCCTCCTGATCGGGGGCTGGGCATCCGCGCCACCAGTCCCCCTACGGCCCCACGCACGTCTGCCCCGGCGGGCAGGTACCCGCACTGCGCCATCGCGTCACTTCCAGGTCGTCGAAGGCGACGATGCCCCCCGCCATCGGCCCCGTCGTGCCGGCCTTCACCTCCACGTGCACCCCGGTCAGCGGAATCCCCGGATCCCAGTCCCAGCTCTGCGCCCGGAACGGCGTCCACGCCCCGGGCGCCCCGTTCACATCGGGGGCCGTTTCGAACACGACCGTGTTGTGCGCCTGGTCGTGCCGGATCCGCAGCCACGCGTGCTGCGCCACGTCAAACGTTACCGACTTCAGCAGCGTACTGGTGCTGTCCACCATCTTCCGCGCCGCCAGGGTACTCCCGGCCAGCCGCCAGGTGTAGTAGGTGTCGCCGGTCCCCACCGTCACGGTCATCAGGGCCTGGGGGGCGTCGGTCCGCACCGCCGCCAGGTGCACCTGGATGCCCGCGTTGGTCAGGTCATCGGTGTGGGCCGAGGTGACCCCGTTCACCTTGGTGCCCGACGCGTTGGCCCGCAACTCGACCTCCAGCCGCTGGTTCTGCTCGTGCACGTGCGTGCCGGCATCGACCAAGGCGTCGGTGAACAGGTCCCCAGCCCGCCAAAGCGTCGGGTCCAGCCCGTTGTCGTTGAAGTCGTCGAAGAGGAAGGTCTCCGTCACGTGGATCTGCGCCGCCCGGAAGGCGTCGAAACTGAGCGTCCGCGCATCGTGCTCGAGTCCCGTCGTGCCCCCCTTCAGTTCGGCGCGGGCCGTGAACGGGATGGTCGTCTGATCCCACGGCGTGCGCGTCACCTCCCGCCACCGTCCCGGACGCCCGTTCAGTTCCTGCGCCACCTCGAAGACGGCGTCGTCGGTCTCGGGGTCGTGCCGAATCTCGAGGTAGTGGTCCGTGTTCACGTCGTACGGCGCCCTGGCCAGCGTCGACCGGCGAGGCGAATTGCATCACACATCAGGGGTCGCCAATACGTGCGCGACTTGTAAAATTCTGTTTACAACTATCGGCCAACTTATTGGCCGCCAAGTGTCCAGGTCGGAAATTCCGGCGGCCGGTTGTCCGCGGCATCAGCAGCCCGGCTGAACCACCCGCGACCTTGGGACACGGCCCCCAGGTCCACGCGGTGTTCTCGGGAAGCGCGCGGCGACTTACGTCAGCGGTGCGTGAATGGTGCAAGAGCCGCGTGAGGAGTCAGCGCGCCCGCCGGGCTGCGGCCACCGCCTCGGGGTCGGCCAGCGGGAACGTCGCCAGCACGTGATCGAACTCCTCCCCGGTGAGGCCGTATAACCGGGCGACCGCCCCCTGAAGCTCCCCGTAGGTCGAAGGGTCGGCTTCACCGGTTCCGTCGAGTCGCCGGGACAGGTCCGCGATCGCCAGGCAGGCAGCCGATCCGCGCGGCGGCCTGGGCACGGGCAGCGCCTCCACGATCCCTGTTCCCACGTGCGTCGTCACGCGGAGCCGCACGAGGTAGTTGGCCACATAGCTGTTGAAGATGCCGCAGAGGAACGCCTGTTCGTCCCGGTCCAGGAGCGTCTTCAGGCAGAAGAGCGTGTGCACCGTGACGGTGCCCGCCGGAATGACGGCGGCGATCAGCGTCAGCCTGTTCGTGGCCGACGCCACGTCGCGGTAGGCCAGGCGAGGCCGGCCGGCGGCGGCGCGCAGGGCCGCGGTCGGGAGATTCGCCCGATCGCTCACGAACCGGACCGCCTGATCGATGTGCGCGACGAACGGGTCCACGTGCTTGCCCTCGAGTACAGGGATCCGGCCGACCTCCCGAAACAGGCGTCGGTCATCGGTCGCGTTCAGCTCTCGGCCGAACCGCGCTCCCCATCCGCGTTCGCTGCTCAGGGCGGGGTGCGCGTCCACCATCCGCTCGAGAATGGCCAGGTCCGCAGCGCTTCGCAGGTGCGGGATCGCGAGGTCCGGCCCGCTGAGACGGCGCAGCAGGTCTGTCCGCAGCCGGAGAGGGAAGGCCCGGCCCTGCGAGGAATCTGCGGCATCGGGGAGGCTCTCGAGGACCGCGGGATCGGTCGCGCCGAGCAGGCACGGTACCTCCGTCGTCGATCCGCCCGACGCTGCGGTGATCAGCATGAACCGGATGCCCCGGTGAATCGGGAAGATCCCGCCGGTGTTCTCGAAGCTCACCACCGCGTCGGTCCGGCACCGCTCGAACAGGAGGCGGCGCAGGCCCGCACAGCCGCGGTCGGAGGCGAGCCCCCACGGCACGACCAAGCCGAGGCGGCCGCCCGCGCGGAGCAACCGCAGGCCCCGCTCGACGAACAACTGGTACTGGTTCGCGTGGCCGTCGCGGGAGGCCGTGTAGATGCCGGACTCCCGCACGAAACGGATCATCCGGTGCGCCTCCTGCCGCCGGGCGTCCCGGTGCGGGCCGTCAGGCGCGTCACCCCGGATCATGTCCCACGGCGGATTGCCGATGACGGCGTCGAACCCTGCGTCGGCACGCGGCACGCCGCCGGCCGCGAAGAACACCTCGGGAAACTCCATGGTCCAGTGAAAGAACCGATGGTCCCGCGCGACGCGCCGCGCGTGATCGATCCGCGGACCGGACAGGTGAGGCGGAAGGGACGCGTGTGCGCCGACGAGTCCCGCGGCCAGATCGGACACCTCCCGGGCCGAGGGAGCCGCAACGTCCGCCGCGTCCCAGAACCACCGCGCGCACCACACGTCGGCGGCGGCCGACCACCGCGCCAGCGCCGATGCCGGGCCCGACAGGCCGGCCAGCAGACGCTCCTTCTCGCGGACCACCGCCACTGTCTCATCGGGTGCCGTCAGTTGGTCGCGAATCGGCAGCACCGCCGAGATCGAGGGCCCGAGGCCGTCCGCGGCGAACAGCGGGAGGGATGCCCGGGCTGCCGGTCCCGGGCGGGTTCGCCCGGCCGGACGCGCGAGGTCGTCGATCGACGCGCCGACCAGGCTGTTGCCCGCCACGAGGTGGTGATCGAGGAATGTGAGCGGCTTGTCCGCGGCCAGCGAGGTCAGCCACAGCGACAGTCGGCCGACCTGGACCGCCATCGGGTTGAGATCGACGCCGAACAGGCATCGCTGCGCCACGAGCCGGCGGAAGCCTGCGCGATCGGCGGCATCGATGTCCGGCGCGTGGCACGCCCCGGCGGCGATCAGCGCGGCTTCGTAGGCGCCGGCCAGGTAGCGGCACGCGGCCACCAGGAACGCGCCGCTGCCCATGGCCGGGTCCAGCACCCGGAGGCACAGAATGTCGTCGGGCGGCCGGTCACGCACGAGAGGGGCGAGCGTGTGGCGGACCAGGAAATCCGTGATGGCGCGCGGCGTGTAGAACGTGCCACTCGCCTTTCGTCGGTCGCCCTGCCCGCGCAGGCCAACAGTCCACGCCCCCGGTTCGCGACGGCGGAGAATTCCCGTGCCGGGACGCGGCTCGACGGCCGGTTCGTACTCGAGCACGCTCTCGTACACCGACCCGAGTTGTTCCACGTCGAGGTCGCGAAACGCGACGCGCCTGCGGCCGCCGCGCCCCGGCTGCGTGGCGAGAGCCAGGATCGCGTGTCTCACGACCTCGTCGTCCACGCGGCGCGACTCGGCCAGCGGCGCCCGTGCCGGGGCGAACAGGCGGCCGTTGAACGGCGTGACGTGCAGGCTGCCGGCGTCGCAACCGGCGTGCGCGAGGCGCGAGATGGCTTGAAGGGCCTCCCAGATCCCGTGCGCGCGGCCTGGGCGCTCGGCGACCGCGCACAACGCGCTGACCGTGTACCCCTCCCGGTAGTGGGGATGCCACACCGGCACGAGGCCGCGGGCCTCGGCAAAGAGGAGGAACAGCATCCGGTACACGACCGTGATCGCCTGCTCGTAGGTCCAGGCGAGGTGTCGCTGGCGCGCGCCGTCGGTCGCGCCAGCGCCGGTGGGCCGTGCCATCCCGCGCAGCAGGTGCGTCAGCGCCTCGATCACGCCCTCGCGCAGGAAGCCGCACACTTGGACCGCCTGGTGCGCCGAGTCACGCGTCACCCGGTCGATGAGGGAATCCGGGGCGGTCCCGCGCGGGTCGCCGCCATCGCCGCGGCCGCTGAACGCCTGCGCACGCAGCAGGCCCCACAGCACGGCGAACGTCGCGGGCTGGTCGAGACAGGGCTCGAACTCGAACGCCAGGTGGCGCCTGGCGTGCGTGCGCCGGCCGTCCGACAGACGGATCTGCCGGCCGTTGAACGACAGCACCCAGGACGCGTCAAGGTGCAGCCCCTCGCCCGCGATGTCGGACCAGGCCCGATCGAGCGACTCGCCCCACGCGGCCACCAGCAGCGGCAGGCGGACGTCCGCTGCCAGCAGGTCCGCCGTCAGCGACCGGCCCGATCGCCGCGCGCGCGGGTGTGACGCCTCGAACCCGAGGACCTCGAGCACCGGCGCGGCGCCGAGATCGAACATTGTCCTGATGCTCGACGCGGGGCCGAGCGCCGACCCGGCGGATCGCCACCACGCGCGAAGCGCATGAAGGGCCTTGTCGCGAGACACCTCGCCGAGCTCGCCTGCAAATCGCTCGGCCAGCAGTTCCTCGGCGAAATGCTCCTGGACGAGTTCGCCGCCAAATCCCGCCAGCACGGGTTCGTCTCCTTTCGCGCGGGCCGGCCGCGATGCCCGCCTCGCGATGCCGGCGGCGCGTGCCGCCTCACTCCTTCACGATCAGGACCAGTGCGAGATCCGGATCGCCCGCCAGCGACACGTCTGCCTCCGCCGACAGGGCGGCCAGCTTCGTTGCGGATTCGCGTTCCAGGGCCTCGCGCCCTGCCGAGGCGCGATCCGCCTCCCGGGCGGCCCGGCTGTCGAACAGTCCCGGCTGCAGCAGGCGCGAGCCCGCGCACGCGCCGGGAGCCGACGCGGCGAGCGCGAGTTCCCTCACCCGGTCGCTGACGATGGCGGCGCTCCGAGTGGCGCGCAGTGCGTCGAGGCGAACCAGTGCAGCCCTCGTGGCGTGTTCCAGCAGGTCGGCTCCGTGCCGCGACAGCAGGTCGGCGACGAGTCGCCGCTGGTCGTGCCGGCGAGGCGGCGGCGACAGGGAGCCCCACCCGACGACGGGCACCAGGATCTCTTCGACGAGCCTCCCGCCGGCGTCCACCAGCCGCGCACGGTAGAGACACATGATGCCGCCCGTCCCGGCGAGAGCCGCCGCAGTCCGGTCCGGGGGTGCGTGACCGCAGCGCGATCGCGCGAGGCGCCTGCGGCGGATGGAGGACACGAGGGTGCAGTCGTTCGCCGGACCGGTTGTGCGTGATCGCGGCCCGGGTCCGGATGACCTCTTCGTGAGTGCCCGAATCAGGAGGCGCCGGTCCGCGGCGCGGCCGCACGCGACTGCCGCCTCCTCGCGCAAGTCCGCACCGACAAACGGAGGCTCGTGCTCGCCTGGCGTCAGCGCGCCGGGCACAACCGGGACGTTGATGTCGCCCCCGCGGATCATCGCCTCCGCGACCGCCATCTCGCCGGCGCGGCCGAGCACCTCGTCCATGGACCCGAGGGCGAGGCGCATGCGCTCGAGGCGCGCCGCGAGCCGGGCGAGGATCGTGGCTTCCCTGGTGCCACGGGCCACGAGGTGTGTCGCGTGCACCGTGCGGGCCTGCCCGATGCGGTCGACTCGCCCGATGCGCTGCTCGATGCGCACGGGATTCCACGGCAGCTCCATGTTCACCACGAGCCGGCACGTCCCCTGCAGGTTCAGCCCCTGGCCGGCGGCGTCGGTCGCCAGCAGCACGCGGGCCGCGCCCTTGTCGAAGGCCCGCAGCGCGGCTTGGCGCGCCTGCCGGTCCAGCCCGCCGTGCAGGGTGGCGCAGGGCACCGCGCGGCCCAGCGCGCCCGCAAGATGGCTGAGCGTGTCGCGGTACTCCGTGAACACGATGAACGGTTCCGACGTGTGCGCGACGATGCGGGCTACTGCCCGCACCTTCGACTCGCGCCGCGCTGCCGCCCGCGCCAGCCCCGTAAGCCTCCGCAGCCACGCGTCTTCCTCGGCAGGATCCTCCATGCCGGGCGCATCCAGCACTGACGAAGGCTCGGCGTCGTCGCCGTCATCGTCGTCTATCGGGAGCCTGAGCTGCGCCGATGCAGTCGCCTGCGGCAGGGCGAGGTGCGACCGGCGGTAGTCGAGCGATCTCGCCAGGGAGGCGGGGCTCGAGAACGCCCGCTTCAACAGCACGATCATGGCGAGGCGTGCGCGGCCGGGCTGATCGCCGCGCGCGGCCCACACGCGCGCCGCGTACGCGTCGAGCTGATCGTGCATGCGGGCTTCGGCTGGAGTGGGCCGCACCCGCAGCACGTGCACGTGACGGCGGGCCGGGAGACCGATGTCGGCCCGGGTGCGGCGGAACATCATGACCGGCTCGTCCGGATGCACCGCGCCGATGCCGCACAGAGCGGCGAAGGCCGCGGCGTCACCCGAGTGCGGCGTTGCCGACAGCAGGAGTACTCGTCGCGCGCGCCCGGCGAGCGCGCGGACCACAGCGCCACGGTCGGTCTCCGCGGGCGCGCCGTGGGCCTCGTCCAGCACGAAGAGGTCCCAGGTGATCGGCTCGAGCGCGCGCCGGTTCTCCGGCCGCTTCACGAAGTCGAGCGACGACACGATGACCCCGGGCACGCTCCACGGGTTGACGGTCGCCGGCCACCGCGCCCGGGCGAGCCGCATCCATGCCGCGTCGACGATCGCCGGCTCGATCGCGAATCGCGCGCGCAGCTCCTGCGCCCACTGATCCCGCAGGCCGGCCGGCGTGACGATGAGGGCGCGCTCGCAGCCGCCGCGGGCGACGAGCTCGGCGAGCACGAGCGCGGCCTGGATGGTCTTGCCCAGGCCGACCGCGTCGGCAATCAGGATGCGCGTGGCCAGGCCCCGGACGACGGCGAGCGCCGGCTCGAGCTGGAACGGCAGCAGGGTGATGTCGGCCCGGGCAGCGGCGCGCAGGTCGTCAATCCCACCGTCCTCCAGCACCAGGCCGGCGAACGCCCGCTTCCACGCGGCGAGGGAGACGACCCGCCACCCGGGCGCGCGAGGCACCGGCTCGGGCCGGTCGAATGGCTCCAGGAGGATGCGGCGTTGGCCCCAGGGCCCGGGGCGCGAGGCCTCGAGGTCGAGCGCGCGACAACCGGCATGGCTGGTGAGATCACGAAGGCGCCAGATCGTCCCGCGCACACGCACGTGATCGCCCGGCGTGAGTGCAGATCGCATGAATTGCCATCCCGGCCGGTCACCCCGTGGGCAGAACCTGCACGATCGAGCGCCAACCGCCGCCTGGAACCGGCCCTGGCCTCGAGGTGTGGCAAAGACGATGCCCGTCCCGCTGGCCGAAGAGGGAGCGGGCGGCCGTGCTATCCTCGCCGGTGACGCTCACGTCCTGGAGGTCTTATGCGCCCGCTTCATCGTTCTGTCGTTCTCGGAGCGCTGTTCCTGATTCTCGCCGTGCCTTCGCTGTCCCAGGCCCAGACACCGCCTCCGTTCACCGTCGAGGACATGCTGAAGCTGAAGCGCCTGTCCGATCCGCAGCTGTCGCCCGACGGCACGCGCATTGCGTTCGTGATGAGCGACGTGAACCTCGAGCAGAACAGCCGGGCCAACCACATCTGGGTCGTGCCCGTCGCCGGGGGTGAGCCCGTGCGGCTGCTCGCGGGGGACAAGACCGAGGACCGCCCCCGCTGGTCGCCCGACGGGCAGTCGATCGCGTTCGTGTCCGCGCGCGACGGCAGCGCGCAGATCTGGATCGTGCCCGCGTCGGGCGGCGAGCCCCGAAAGGTGACGTCGATCGCGACCGAGGCATCCGGCGCGATGTGGTCGCCCGATGGCAAGTGGATCGCGTTCCTGTCGGACGTCTATCCAGAGTGCGGCGACGCGGCCTGCAACGAGCGGAAGCTGAAGGAGCGCGAGACCAGCAAGGTGCGCGCGCACATGGCCGATGGCCTGCTGTTCCGGCACTGGACGACGTGGAAGGATGGCCGCTTCAGCCATCTGTTCCTGGTGCCGGCCGACGGCTCGGCCGCGCCGCGCGACCTGACGCCGGGGGCGGCCGACGTGCCGCCGTTCTCGCTCGGCGGCCCCGAGGACTACGCCTTTGCTCCGGATTCGAAGGAAATCGCTTTCGCGAAGAAGACCGACAAGGTCGAGGCGATCAGCACGAACAGCGACGTGTTCGTGATCGATCTCGCGGGGCCGGGCGCGGCACCCCGGCCGATCACAACGAACACGGGCGCCGATGGCGGGCCGCAGTACTCGCCGGACGGGCGCTACCTCTCCTGGCGGGTGCAGCTCCGGGCCGGGTTCGAGGCCGACCGGTGGAAGCTCGTGTTGCAGGATCGCGAGAGCGGCGAGCGCAGGGTCCTCGCCCCCGACCTCGACCGGTCCGTTGACGGGTGGACCTGGATGCCCGACTCGAAGGGCGTGCTGTTCACGGCCGAGGACCAGGGATCCGTCAAGGCGTTCAGGCAGGACCTCGCGGGCGGGCCGCCGGTCGTCGTGCTGAAAGACGGGGCGAACGGCGATGTGCAGGTGTCCCGCGATGGCCGCACGATCGTGTTCTCGCGGGCATCGCTCACGGCCCCGGCAGAGATCTTCAGGGCCGCGATCGACGGCACCGGCGTGACGGCCATTACCCGCGCCAACGCCGCTCTACTGGCGTCCTTCGGGCTCAGACCGGCCGAGAGCGTGTCGTTCACGGGCGCGGGCGGGACGCCGGTGCAGGCGTGGATCGTGAAGCCCGCGGCGTTCAGGGAGGGGCAGAAGTACCCGCTGCTCTACCTGGTTCACGGCGGCCCGCAGGGCGCGTGGGACGATGCCTGGACCTTCCGCTGGAACGCGCAGGTCTTCGCCTCGGCCGGCTACGTGGTCTTCATGCCGAACCCGCGCGGATCGACGGGCTTCGGCCAGCGGTTCACCGACGAGATCAGCGGGGACTGGGGCGGGAAGCCGTACGACGACCTGATGAAGGGCGCCGACTACGCGGAGGCGCTGCCCTATGTCGACGCGACGCGGGCAGGCGCGGCCGGCGCGTCGTACGGCGGCTACATGATGGACTGGTTCCTGGGCCACACGAACCGGTTCAAGGCCATCGTGACCCACGCGGGCGTGTTCAACCTGACCAGCATGTACGGGGTGACCGAGGAGCTGTGGTTCCCGGAGTGGGATCTCAAGGGCACCCCCTGGACCAACCCGGACGGCTACGCGAAGTGGTCGCCGCACACCTACGCGAAGAACTTCAAGACGCCGACGCTCGTGACGCACGGCGAGCTCGACTTCCGCGTGCCGGTTGGCGAAGGGCTGCAGCTCTTCACGACCCTCCAGCGTCAGGGGGTGCCGTCGCGGCTGCTGGTCTTCCCGGATGAAGGGCACTGGATCAACAAGCCGCAGAACGCCGCGCTCTGGTATCACACCTTCATCGAGTGGATGGACAGGTGGGTGAGGAAGTAGGGGACACTGATCCCCCCTACCGCGTCAGCACGTCCTCGATGAAGGCCAGCGCGCGCGCGTCCTTCGACTGGCCGAGCCAGAACATCGCCTGCCTGCGCACCTCGGGGTTGCGGTTCGTGCGCGCGACCTCGATGAGGCGCGGCACGCCTTCGTCCGCGGGCATCTGGCCCAGCGCGAACACGGCGCGCTTCTTCACCTCGGTATCCGGATCGTTCTGGATGGCGCCGCTGATCGCCTCGACCACCTTGCGGCCTGCCTTCTGCGCCAGCCAGAACAGCGCCTGGCCGCGCACGCGCCCGCTGGCGTCGTGGTGGGCGACGTCGATCAGCCGGGTCACCGCGCCAGGGTCCTTGCTGATGGACAGCGCGAACACCGCCCGTTCGCGGATCCGATCGCCCGGGTCCTCAGAGAGAATCCGGCCAATCGTTTCGTACCCGAACGTCTCCCGCGCCGCGCCCAGCCAGAAGATGGCCTGCTCGCGCAGCTTGTCGGGATGGCCGGCCGAGGCGAGCGTCGCGACGGCCTGATCGGCGGCCGGACCGGCGTGGAACGCCAGCGCGCCCAGCGCGCCCTCGGGCACGCGGCGGCTTCCGCCGCTCTCAGCCGGCGACTGCGCGGCCAGCCCCGCCAGCAGCGCCACGCTCTCGGCGGGCTTCACGCCGTCCAGCCACGCCACGGGCAGTCCGCCGGCGTCGAGTTCACACGCGGCCGAGTACGCCGCCACGCGGCCCACGACACGGTTCTCCACGCGCGCGAGGACGACGAGGCGATCGCTGCCCTCGAGGAGGACCTTGCCGCTGCCGTCGTCTCGCGACCCCAGGTTCGTGCCGTGCGCGTCTTCGAGCCGGCACCCGCAGGTGCCGCGGCCCGCGCGATCGCCGGACCAGCAACACGAGTCGCGGCCCGCTTCGTTGGCCGGCACGGACCACGCAATCCATGTCGGCGAGGCCGCCGCGGCCACCACCGACCGGAACGCCTGGTCGAGCGGTCCCGCCAGCGCCCGGGCGGAGAGCTTCGCGTTCTCCAGCCTGGGAGGCTGGGCCGCCGAGATGCCCGCGGACAGGGCCAGCCCGACCGCTGCGCCGATGACGATCCTTCGCATGCTCATGTCCCGCTCCTACTTGTTGATCAGTTCCATGAGGTAGTCGGTCGCGTCCTTGGACTTCATCAGCGACAGCCGCGACACGATGTCCTTCTTCATCTCGGGGTTCGTTTCCTTGCGCGCGATCTCGACGAGCGCCCTGGCATTGCCCTGGAGGAACAGCGCGTTGACCACCTCGTGCCGGATCTCGGGGGTCTGCCCGGGCGCAGAGTAGAGCTGCCCCAGGAGGGCCGACGCCTGGCTGCCGCCCATCAGGCCGAGGCTGCGCACGGCCTCGCGCCGCAGGGACATGTCGGCCTCGTCGCGCGCGAGCTGCGTCACGTGCTCGACGTCGCTCGAGATGAACAGGGCCCGGATGATCTCGCGCTTCACCTCGATGGCCTTCTCGGCCTGGTACATCTGCCAGAGCTGGTCGGTCCCGTGCATCACGCCCAGCTGGCGGATGGCCTCTCGGCGCAGGTCCGCGTCGGCTTCACCCCTGGCCGCGGCCAGCAGGCGGTCGCGCTCGCCGCCCACCATGTAGGCCTGCAGGATCCGGCGCTTCACGTCCTTGTTCGAGGAGGCGGCGTAGATGTCGGCGAGCGCCTGGCGGTTCTCCTTCGAGCCCGTCATCCCGAGGTACGTGATGGCCTGTTCCTGGAGGTCCGGATTCGCCGTGCCCTTGGCGATGGCGAGCACCGCCTCGCGCGCCTTCGGCGACGGATTCTGGCTCAGCACGAACAGCGCGCGCTTCTTCACCTTCGGCGCCTGCTGGCTTTGCAGCATCTTCTGCAGCAGCGCCACTGCCTGGTCCGAGTTGGTCGCCATCAGGCTGTTCAGCGCGAGCAGCTTCAGCTCGTCGTCCGACTCCGACTCCGGGCGCACGGGCTGTCCCGTGGCGCCGCGCACCTCGACCTCGAGGGCCTTCGCGTCGGAAATCCAGCGGCTGTCCGGGTAGCCCTTGGTCAGCTCCGCGATCGTGGCGAGCGCTTCCGGGCGCCGTCCGAGCTTGTTCTGCGCGTAGGCCTTCCAGTAGAGCGCCGCGTCGACGCGATCGCCCAGCATCGCCGCAACCTCGCTGAACAACGTCCGGGCCTCGTCCCAGCGGCCGGCGTCCATGGCCGCGGTGCCCTTCGCATAGATCGCCTGCTCCCTGGAACGGCCAGCCGACCGGGCGGCCTGACGCTCCACGTCTCGCCGCGCGGCCCGCCGCGCGGCCTCCTCCTGGCTCCCCAGGTCGATCGCCTGCTCCGCGCCCGCCGCCGCGCGGGCCGCCAGCAGGGCGGCCTCGCCCGCGGACAGGGCGTGCTCCATCGCCATGTCGATCGCCGCGGCGAGCGGCTCGACCGGTCGTGGCGGACGGGCTGACCGCGTTTGAGCCCAGGTCGTCGTCCCCAGTGCGAAGAGTGCTGCCGATACCGCTGCCGTGTTTCGAATCCAGTTGTTCATGACCCACCAGCCCGCTTAAGGAATACGAGCGCGTTACGAGCGTGATCCCTGCCGAAGCGGCATTACCGTGGCACGCTGACGCTGCTGCACCTGTGATTCCGTGACCCTGACCTTGAAGAGAAGCCCCGTGTCGTCGAGTCGCTGGCGAAGGTCGCTCACGTCGGCCGCCGACAGCGTCGCGGGGCTGTTGGTGACTTCCACCAGCACGCGCTCGAGATCGTCGAGCACGCTGGCCAGCCCGTTCTCGCCGGCGCGGACGGCCGCCTGGCGGTAGAGGCGGTTGGCCGCGATGAGATCGGCGGCCTGCTCCTGTTCCATCGAGATGTTCACCGTGGCGCCGCCATTGAGGTTCGTCAACTCGACGAGCATCCGGGCCGACCGCTCCAGGTGATGTCCGACGGCCACCAGGAGGATGCGCTCCTGGCCTTGCAGGGCAGCCGATGCCGTTGCCGGCCCGGGGGGCGGGGATTGCCAGACGCGGCCCGCGACAAAGGCCGCAATCAGGAGCGCTGCGAGCCCGCCCGCCAGCGCCAGGCGCGGCCACGTGAACAGGTGCCCGGACCACCACCACCGCCGAAGGCTCACCGGCTCCGGCGTATCGAGCTGCGGCCTGATCCGATCCCACACCTCCCGCCCGTACGAGTCCCCGCGCTCCGGCACCGGCGCCGCCGCAATGGCCGACAGGGCCCGTTCCAGCGCGGCGAGCCGATCGCGGCACGGCCCGCACGCGGCCACGTGGTCCCTGGCGCCGGGCGTCACGCCATCCTCGCCGTAGTAGTGCAGGACCAGGTCGTCGTCTGAAAGGTGTGTCATGACCGTGTCCCCATCAGCGGCTCAACCGTTCGCCGCATCTTCTTCACCGCCCGGAAAATGCTGTGCTTCGCCGCGCTGGTGCCCAGGCCGAGCGTCCGGCCGATCTCGTCGATCGACAGCCCCTCGAAGTGACGCAGCACGAACGCCGCCCGCTCGAGGTCACTCAGCGCCTCGAGGCCCGCGCGGACGCGGCTGCCGATCTCGCGGCTCATCAGCGCCCGCTCCGGGTTCGACGTCGCCGTGGTGTCCGGCAGCGCGTCGACCTCATCGTCCTCGTCCGGCGCAGCCGCCCTTGCCTGGCCCCGCGGCCGTTTGCGCAGCAGGTCGTGCGAACAGTTCACCGCGATGCGGTAGAGCCAGGTCGCGAAACTCGAGCGCGACTCGAACTGCGCGATCTGCCGGAACGCCCGCAGGAAGGCGTCCTGGACGACGTCCTCGGCGTCCTGCTCATGGCCGGTCAGCCGGTACGCCAGCCGGAAGACAGTCCGGCTGTGCCGCTCGACGAGCGCGCCGTAGGCGTCGTGGTCCCCGGTCCGGACCCGCGCGACGAGTGCGAGGTCGCTGGCCTCCATCTGGTTCATTAGACGACGGGAGCGGGGGGCGGTTAGCCGGGGATTGGGGATCAGGGGCCGGGGACCGGGGATGGGCTTGGGGGACCAGGGCCAAGGGGACCGGAGGACCAGGGGGAGCGGGAGTCGGCCTTGGACATTCGATGGCGAGCCCAGGCCAGGGGAGTCGGGAGCCGGTCCCCCCGCCGTAGCCCCGGGCTTCCCCCGCCGTAGCCCCGGCAGACCGCCCGCAGGCCGTTCCGGCCCTACCGCCCTTTGGGCGTCTGGGCCGACGTGAGAATCGCGTTGAACAGCAGGCGGAACGTCGCGTACGACTGGCCGCGGTGCTGCGCGCGGAACCCGATGAGCACGGCCCGCCCGAGGCCCGCCGTGGCCTCGACCGCGGCCGGCCGGCCCGCGATGGACGCCTCGCCCTCGAGCCACCCGCTCATCAGCACGTCCGCGCTGCCGTAGCGCGCGATCACCCGCACGGACGGCGCATCGCCCGCGTCGTACGCGGACCCGAACGCAAAGAACGCCGAGGTCCGCTGCGGGAGCCCGAAGCCGATGGGATTCCGCGGATCGACCTCGAGCCGCAGGACCGAGCCCGGGCAGAAGAACTGCTCGGGCGGGAGGCCCGCAAGGACGTTCTTCACGGGCAGGTTCAGCGCGTCGATTGCCAGTTGCGCGGATGCGTCGAGGCACACCAGCGTCCCGCCGGCGTCCACGAACGCCTTGAGCGCTGCGACGCCCTCTTCACCCAGGCCGCCGACGTACTGATCGGGCAGGGTTCCCTTGCGGTTGCCTTCGATCAGGCGCTTGGCCGGGATCGACGGCAGGACAATCACGTCGAACGCCGCGCGCAGGTTGCCCGACCTGACGTCCGCGTCACGCAGCGTCCTGAACGGGAACTCGTACTGTTCGAGCAGCCACCGCGTCCAGCCCTCGTCGATCGCGTCGTTCCACGGCCGGTACAGCCCCGTCCTTGCCGGGGACAGGAACCGCGATGCGGGAGGCCGCCCCTTCACGCCGATCACGCGCACCCCCAGGTCCCGGGCGATGCGATCGAGCACGGGCCGCGCGGCCTTGTCTGGCCGCAGCACCATCGTGCCCGCCGGGTAGCGGTACCCATCCATGTCCAGGCTCTCGAGCGTCCACTCGGGCCGCAGGCCGGCCGCCAGCACGCGGTTGATCGCCAGCGCGCCGGCGCTGCCCTTCGTGTCGACGAGGTAGTAGCCCGGCCTCGGGTGGCCGATGACCGCCTGCGCGGGCACGACGGCGCGGTCGAGGCGGCTGAGGACGGTCGGCTGGAACGGCGCGTCGATGGCGTCGACGCGCACGCCCATCTGGTAGGGCAGCGTCCAGCCGGCCACGTCG
The DNA here is from genome assembly GCA_963813325.1 of uncultured Acidobacteriota bacterium. Classification (GTDB taxonomy): domain Bacteria; phylum Acidobacteriota; class Vicinamibacteria; order Vicinamibacterales; family JAKQTR01; genus CAWEYM01. Next base: position 44,926 of record CAWEYM010000006.1, on the reverse strand, counting down.
TAGGGCCGCTCGGGCGGCGCCTGCGGCGCCAGCCGGCGCACGGGATAGTGCTGCGCCTCGAGCAGGCTCTTCGCGTAGGCACGGAACGGCTGCGCCATCATCACGACCTGCGTTCCGGCCGGGTACACGGTCGTGCCCACCGGCAGCGGCTCCTGCGCCTGGTACACCTCGACGCCGCCCTGGATGAGCACGTTCGCGAGCTTCGCCGCGGCCGCGGGGTCGTACTGATCGGGCGGGATGATGTACGCGAAAGGCGCGTCCTTCTCGCCGTGAGTGACCGCGTGCTGCCCCATGGCGACGAAGTTCTTCAGCAGCTCCTCCCGATACCGCGCCGCGGCCGTGAGCAGGCCGCGCATCGCGGTCAGGTCGTACTCGACGATGTCGCGCAGCCGCCAGGGCCCGCCGGGCCAGGGATCCGGGAAGTTGATCTGCGCGCTGTAGTCCGGCAGGCCCTTCGGCGTGCCGCGCAGGTCCTTGGCCGCCACGTCGATCGGCGTCGCGACCTTCACGCTCGCGACCTCGGTCAGCAGGCACACGGTGTTGCGGCCGAGCGGCGCGGAGTCCTCGTAGCCCGGCCACCAGTAGTCGTACATCCCGTTCGACAGGACGCCGGTGCGGTTGTCGGCCTCGAGCGCCAGCGCCATCGCGCCGCCGAGCAGCCCCGCCTCGCGCCAGATCAGCGGGTCCTGGTTCGTGTCGATCGGATCGTAGTTGGGCGGGACGAACATGCGCGGCCCGTTCGACCCCATCTGGTGCATCGCGAGGAACACCTGCGGCTGCCACTCGCGCGTGAAGAACCGCGTGATGGTCCGGCTCTCCTCCATGTTCAGCATGAACATGTCGCGGTTGATGTCGTGGCCGACGTACTTGTGGTACGACCATGGCATCGGCCCGCCCTCGAACGGCGTGCCCTTCGTTTCCCGGTACCAGTCCACGACCAGCGTGTGGCCGTCCGGGTTCAGCGACGGGAACAGGATCAGCACCACGTCGCGCAGCATGGCCTCCGTCTTCGGGTCGGTCGCGGTCGCCAGGCCGTACAACAGCTCGTTGGCGGCCTGCGACGCGCCAATCTCGCTCGCGTGGATGCTGCACCCGATCGCGACGACGACCTTCTGGTCCTTCAGCAGGCGGTCGAGCTCCGCCTGGTCGGTGAGGCGGCGGGGATCCGCGAGCTGCCGGTTGGCAGCCTGGATGTCCTGCAGGCGCCGGATGTTCTCCGGCGCGCTCACGATCGCGGCGATCAGGCGCCGCCCTTCCGTGCTGGGGCCGGCGTCGACGAGGTTCACCCGGTCGGACGCGGCGGCAACCGCCTCGAAGTACTTCTGGATCGAGGGCCAGTCGGCGAGCTGGCCGTCCGCGCCGATCCTGAACCCGAAGAACGTGTCCGGGGCCGGCACCTGCGCGGCGGCCGCTGCCGCCAGGCCGAGCACCAGCACCAGGACGCCTGCGAATCGTCTCATCTCGCGCTTCATGGAATATCCCCGTGTCGCCAGCCGCCGGCTTCGCCTCCCCGGACCATCCCGTGCCGCGCGGCGCGGCCGCGCGTCAGGTGTCGCCCCTGTCCTCTCCGCCTGCTCCCGGTCCGGTCAATTGCACCACCGTCGCGCCGAGGTGGGAGGCCGTGTCGTCCCAGAACCGCTCGACGAGCGGGTTCACGTCGAGGGCTGCCTGCACGCGGCCCCGCAGCACCCCCGTGCCGCGGCCGTGGATCACGCGCACCTCGCGCAGCCCCGCCTCGCGCGCGGCGGCGAGGTACTCGTCGACGACGGACTGCGCGTCGCCAGGCCGGAACGCGTGCAGATCCAGCACGCCGTCGATGGGCAGGCGGAAGGGCTCCTCCGGGCTCATGGCATCACGTAGGTCGCCGTCACCGCGGTCTCGAGGCCCCCGCGCGGGGTGAAGCTGCCAACGACGGTCATCCGCCGGGGCGCGCAGGCGGCCACGAGGTCATCGAGGATCTGGTTGGTCACCTGCTCGTAGAAGATGCCCTGGTTCCGGAACGCGAGGAGGTAGAACTTGAGCGCCTTGAGCTCGATGCAGCGCTGATCGGGCACGTAGGTGATGCGGATCTCGCCGAAATCCGGGAGTCCCGTCATCGGACAGAGCGAGGTGAACTCCAGGCACGCGATGGCGATTTCGTAGTCGCGCCCGGGCCGCGGGTTGGGGAACGTCTCGATGGTGCTGCTTGACATCCGACCGGATCCTTGCAAGGGCGACCGCCTGCCCGTGGCCGCGGCGCGCCTCGACCGATTGACAGTGTCACGACGCGCGCGCTAGCATACCACGGCATTTCGGCCCGAATCCGCGTCTGCCGCTTCGCGCGCACGGCTGGCTTGCGGTCACGACACGCGCGCTGGAACGTGAGGGAGAAGAGCCATGGCTGAGGCCCGCAGGATGGGCAAGTCCGAGCTGTTCGCGCACTTCGCTGAACGCTTCGAAATGAAGCGGGCTCAGGCGCGCGAACTGTTCGACGAGCTGACGATGCTCGCCGAGAAGGAACTGAAGCGGTCGGGCGAGTTCGTTCTCCCCGGCATGGTCAAGCTGGTTGTCCAGAAGCGCAAGGCGCGGATGGGCCGCAACCCGGCGACCGGCGAGCCAATCAAGATCCCGGCCAAGACCGTCGTCAAGGCCCGGATCGCGAAGCAGCTCAAGGACGCGGTACTGCCCCGCAAGTAGCCGCGGGCAGGAAGCCCCGGACGTCGGGGCTTCCACACCCTGGCGCGCGCCGGATTCGTGCCGGCGCGCGCGTCGGCGTGCGGCCGGCGCGCGACACGTCTCGACGCGCACGCATGGGTTCTGCACGGGCGGCCCCGGGCCTCCCTCACGCTGGACCGGACGCGCCGGGCACGCGCGCGAACGCCACCACGAACGTCGTGCCCTTGCCGACCTCGCTGCTCACCGAGATCGTCCCGTCCAGCTGATCCACGATCTTCTTCGTAATCGCCAGCCCCAGCCCCAGCCCCTGCCGTTTCGTCGTCACGAAGTCCTCGAACATCGTCGGGATCCGATCGGGCGGGATGCCGCAGCCCGTGTCGGCGACGGAGATGACCGCGTGGCCGTCGCTGCCGGCTGCGGCGACCAGGACGTGCCCCTGTGGCGGCGTGGCCTGGATCGCGTTGAGGATCAGGTTCCGGAAGACCCGGCTGAGCGCGAAGACGTCGCCCTGGATCACCAGCGGGTCGGCCGGCACCTCCAGGTCCAGCCGGAGGCCCGCCAGTTCGGCGTTGGCCCGCATCGACTCGCCGATGTCGCGGACCAGCTTGGTCACGTCGAGCGGGAAGTGCTCGAGCGGCGCCGGGCGCGCGATGTTCCGCAGGTCCTCGAACACGCGCTTGATCGTGGCGAACTCGCGATCGACGGTCCGGCGGAACTGCTCCCGGTACTCCGCGTCGTCGTGCATCTTGAGCACGAGGCGGCAATTGTTCTGGACGTTCTTGAACGGGTGCGACAGGTCGTGCACGAGGCCCGCCGCGACCCGCCCGAACATCGCGTGGCGCTCCTGTTTCCGCACGTTCTCCTGCAGTTCGACCAGCCGGTCGGCCATGCCGTTGAACGCCTGGCCGAGCTCGCCGAGTTCGCCGCCGGCCGCCACGCGCACGCGGTCGTCGAGCCGGCCCTCGGCGATCGCGCGCGTGCCGCGGATCAGCTCGCTGATGGGGCGGATGAGCGAACGGCCCCAGACGAACCCGATGACGACCATCACCAGCAGCGCGAGGCCGATCGCCGCCAGCAGGCTGCGCTCCTGCCGGCGGGCGATCGCGTAGGCCTCCGCGACGGGCTGCTCGACGATCACCATCCAGTCGAGCTGCGGGATCCGGACGCCGACCGCCAGGACCCGCCCGCCCGCGTCACCGTCGAGTTCCGCCACGACCGGCGTGTCGTCCCGCGCCTCCCGCAACTGGCGCACCACCGGGTAGCTGCTGAGGTTCGCGCCGCGCGCCACGCGCGAGCGCTGGTCCGGATCGCCGTGCGCCAGCAGTTCGCCGCGCGACGCCACCACCAGCGCCACGCCCCGGGTGCCGATGCGGATGCGGGCCACCATGCGCCACAGTTCCTCGATGCTGAACTCGCCGACCAGCCAGCCCGACCGCATGTGCTGGCGCCCGAAGGGCACCGCCACCACCGAGGTCGGCAGCAGGTCGTCGTCCACGATCACCGGCGACATCGAGACCCCGAGGATGCTGGTCGTCGTGCGATCGGGCACGGTCACGCCCGTCGGGCCGACGCGCGAGGACACGACGGGCCGGCGCTGCTCGTCGAACACCGTCAGCTCGCGGAATTCGGGGAACCGGAGCACGTAGTTCTTCAGGATGCGGTCCTGCTGCTGCGCGTCGAGATTGGTGTTCTCGAGGTCGGCCGCCAGCGCCTGGAAGATCTCCAGGTTGGTCGAGATGTAGCGGCGGATCTGCTCGCCGACCTGGCGGGCGACGTTGAGGTTGCCCTCGACGACGGACCGTTCGGTGCCGACGCGGAGCGAGTACACGGCCACCATCCCGTAGGTGAGCAGGGGCACCACCGCCGCAGTGGCCAGCATCACCGCGAAGCGGACGCGCAGCGTCTTCACCGGGCCGCCTCCAGGCCCGTCCGCGGGCGCCACCGCCAGATGCCGGAGAGCGCGTCCCGCCCGGTCTCGGTCGGGATGTCGAAGCGGCGGCTCATGGCCTGGGTCGTTTCGCCCCAGACGAGGAACAACGCCGGCGGGTCGTCGCGCATGCCCTGCACCATCCGGCGTGTCGCTTCGCGCATGGCACCGTCGTCGGCCGCATCGCGCAGGTCCTCGAGCGCGGCGTCCACCGTCGCGTCGCGGTAGTGCCAGTAGTTCCAGCGCGGCAGCGGATCAGGGCTGTGCCAGAAGCGGTGGAACAGCCCCAGGAACGGGCCGCCGGCGATCGGCAGGACCACCGCGTCGAACTCGCCGGTCCGGATGCGGCCGTTGAACACGTCGGGCCGCACCGCTTCCAGCCGCATGTCCACGTTGATGTCCCACAGTTGCTTCTGGACGAGCAGCGCGATGCGCTCGTAGAGCGTGAAGTTCACGGGGATCAGGCACGTGAACTGGAGCCGGCCGGACGTTCCGGGTCCGGCGGCCGGCCGGGCCCTGCCCAGGGCCTGGTCGAGCAGCGCCGCAGCGTCGGCCGGGTTGTATCGCGCGGCCGGCGACGAAGGATCGTGCGTCCAGTGGCGCGGCCAGACCGGACCGTCGGCCGGAATGCCGTGCCCGCGCAGCGCCTGTTGCAGGATCGCCTCGCGGTCCACCGCGAGGTCCAGGGCGCGGCGCACCCGCGGGTCGCCGAAGAGCGGCCTGCCCGAGTTGAACACGAGTGTGTAGACGTAGTAGCCGAGGAACGCATGGACGCGCACCTCCGACTGGTCCCGCACGAACTCGACCGTGTCGGGCGCAACTTCCCACAGGAAGTCCACGCGGCCGCGCAGCATCTCGGCCCACGCCGAGCGCAGCGCGTCGTACGGCCGGAAGACGATGCGATCGATGGATGGTGCGCCGAGGTAGTAGCGGCGGTTCGCCTCCATCACGATCTCATCGGCCGTGCGCGACAACGTCGTGAAGGGACCCGTGCCGATGCGCCGGCCGTCGGGGCGGCGCCGCGCGATGGTGAAGTCCAGCTCGTCGAGGAGGTACGAGCAGCGCCGGCGCAGGCCGATGCGCAGCTCCCGGTCGCCTTCGGCCGCGATCGACGTGATGTCGGGCACGCAGGCGGCGGAATCGCGCGTGCCGGGATCGCGCACGATCTCGTCGATCTCCTGCTTGACCTCGGCCGCCGTGAGCGGCTCACCGTCCTGGAAGACGACCCCCGGCCGGAGGAACAGCCGCCAGGTGAGGCCGTCGGGCGCAACCTCCCAGCGGTCGATGAGCTTGGGCGTGGCACGGCCATCGGGCCCGGTGGCCGTCAGGCGATCGAAGCTGAGCTGGTTGGCCAGCGTGGGCGCGCCGTGGGTCGGGTCGAGCTGCCGGCTCTGCGGGACGCCGATGTAGAGCGTGACGGGGCTCGCCGGCGCGGCGGGCCCCGGTGCCGTGGAACATGCCAGGGCAAACAGCCCCCCGCCGACGCCCAGAGCCGCCAGCACGCGCCGGATCCATCGCGAGATCCCGGCGCGGCGCGGATGAAGGCCCGCGGCAGGGCTGCCTGCCCCATTCCAGGGTGTGTGGCGTGCTACCGGCCGCTTTCCGGCGGCATCGAGATCATCCACGGGCAGTAATCCCGGTCCGTACGCTTGGGCGCGCCCTTCCTGACGATTTCGAGCTTCATTGTATCCTCCTACGGTACGCTGGCGGTGGATTCCGCAAGCGACACGAGCGCCGATTCCATCGACCGCTTGTGACATGACGGCGCGCCCATGTCCCCAAGCTCCGCGCGGGACGCGACCGCACAGCCGCCTCCGCACACGGGGATGAACGAACAGTCTCCGCACTGGCGCCACGGGGCCAGTTGGTCGAACGTCGAGGCCGCCGCCTTCTGGCGGCCCTCCGGCGGGCGCGCAATGTGGCCCACCGCGAGGGCGTTGTCGCCCGTGAAGCCCGGGCACGCGTAGAGCGAGCCGTCCGGCCCGATGGTGTGCGAGTGGCGCCGATACAGCTCGCACGGGCCCATGTGGACGCCATCAGGCGTCGGCAGGCCCCGCCGCACGGTCTCCTCGCGCAGAAACGACATCGGGTCGTCCACGAAATGGCAACTGTCGCAGACCGAGCCGCCGCTGCCGCCCGCGGTGACGCAGGCGCCGCCAGTCGGGGCACCGCCCGCGCCGACCGGCGTCAAGGGGATGACGCCCGCAGGCTGCGGGGGCGAGGCCGGCCTGATGACCGGTTTGAAACTGACCTTCGAAATCCGCTGGGCGAACTCCTGCGACGTCAGGAAGTCGAGCAGCGCCGGGTAGCTCTCGACCGAGGCGGCGTCGAAGTTGCCGCCGATGGCGATCGGCACCTTCCCGGAGGCGCGCCGCACGTTCGCGATGATCCGGTCAAACGTGCCCTGGCCGCCGCGCAGCGGGCGCATCCGATCGTGCGTGGCGCGATCGCCGTCGAGTGTGACCTTCACACCGGCGAGCCCGAGCGGCAGCAACCGGTCCACGATCTCGGGCGAGAGCAGCAGGCCGTTGGTGATGACCGTGACGATCTGCGTCACGCCGCGTGCCCGCGTATGCCGCCAGGCGGCCTCGGCGATCGCGAACATGGCCGGCGTATTGAGCAGCGGCTCCCCGCCAAAGAAGGTGAGCACGAGGCGCTGCGGCTGGACGGCGTCGAGCTGACGGCCTATCCACTCGGCCACCGCGCCTGCCGTGTCGAGCGTCATCTTCTGCGACGGGTCCGCCGGCTGGCCGTGATCCCCCTGGTAGCAGTAGTCGCACGCGAAGTTGCACTGCAGCGTCGTGAGAATCGTGAGGCGCAACTGGCTCGCGTCCTCGCGGAACTCGCGGAACTGCCCCTCGAGCCTGGCGAGGTCCTCCTGCCGATCCGCGACGAGGAATCCGTTCTCCTGCAGGACGGCGACTGCCTCGCGCTCCTGCGGATCGAGACCCGCGGGCGCGCTGCCGGCCTTCAGACGATCCAGGAACGCGATCACGTCGTCGGACACGACCATCTGCGCCTCGGTGAGAGTGTTCAAGAGAAACACGTCTCCCGAGCCGAGCGGCACCCGCACGTTGAAGATCGACGGCTGCATCCGGGGCGGCCTCCTGGTCAGGCTGCCTTGTTTTGCAACTGGTATTCCATGGTCGTGCTCGGCCGGGAGGAACACGCAAGGCCGTGCATCCCCGGCGATTGGCGGGAACACCGGCAGGTGCCCAGGCCGCACGAACCCTACAGGCAGGGGTGCTCGCGGGGGTGGGACGCTACACGTAGACGGGGCCGCGCGAAGCGGTGTGCAGGCGGCTCCCCCGGGCCCGGGCGGGGCCGCAGCCGGACGTCATCCCCCCGTTCCGGGCGAAGAAACATCGATCATCAAAACTGCAACCGGAGACGACAGAATCGTACGCCAGAACTGCGATCTTGAAAGATCCGTCGGCGCCCGCCGGCGGGTGCCTGGGGCGGGCTGGCGGCTACGCGCCGCGGAGGCGTTTGGCGATCTCGCGGATGTCGAGCCGCTCCATCTTGTGCTTGAGCGTGCTCAGCGGGACCCCGAGGTGGCGGGCGGTCGCCGTGATGTTCCACCCCGACTTCTCGAGGGCCTTGAGGATGAAGTTGCGCTCGAACATCTCGCAGGCCCGGTCGAGCAGGCCCTCGGTGTCGTGCTCGGGCTTGACCAGCGGCGCGAGGTGGTATTCGTAGGGCAGGTCCTCGTCGACGATCCACTCCTTGTCGTTGACCGCGACGAGCCGCTCGAACAGGTTCTCGAGTTCCCGGATGTTGCCGGGCCACCAGTAGGCCTGGAGGATGGCCATCGTCGTTTCCTCGACGCCGAGGATGCGCTTGCGGAACTTGGCGTTGTAGCGCTGGAGGAAGAACTCGGCGAGCTGGGGCAGATCCTCGATCCGCTCGCGCAGCGGCGGCAGCTTCATCGGGATGACGTTGATCCGGTAGTAGAGGTCCTCGCGGAAGCGGCCGTCCTTGATGGCCTTCTCGAGGTCGACGTTGGTCGCGCAGATGAGGCGGAAGTCCACCTTGATCGGCTTGGCGCCGCCGACGCGCTCGATCTCGGACTCCTGGATGGCGCGCAGCAGCTTGGCCTGCACGTCCATCTTCAGCTCGCCGACCTCGTCCAGGAAGAGCGTCCCGCCCGTGGCCAGCTCGAACTTGCCGATCTGCTGGCGCACCGCCCCGGTGAACGCACCGCGCTCGTGGCCGAACAGGGCGCTCTCGACCAGCTCGCCGGGGATGGCCGCGAGGTTCACCGGAATGAACGGGTCCTCGCTGCGCGACGACTCGCGGTGGACGAGGCGGGCGAGCAGCTCCTTGCCCGTGCCGCTCTCCCCGAGGATGAGCACGGTCGCGGAGAGCCCGGCCACCTTGCGCACCAGCTCGACGATCTGGCGCATCGCCTTGCTGGGCCCGATCACGAACGGGCGCTCGCGCTGCTCGGCGACCTGCGCGCTCAGGCTCATGACCTGGCGGCTCAGGGTGCGGCGCTCGCACGCGTTCCGCACCAGCGACACGACGGCGTCGTACTCGAAGTCCTTGGTGATGTAGTGGTAGGCGCCCTGCTTCATCGCCTGGACCGCCGTCTCGACCTCGGTGATCGCGGAGATCATGATCACCTCGACGAACGGCTGCGACTCCTTCACCGTGCGGAGCACGTCGAAGCCGCCGATGCCGGGCAGGCGGATGTCCAGCAGCACGACGTCGACCGTTTCCCGGTTGAGGATCGACAGCGCGCTCTCGCCCGTCGACGCGCGCAGCACGCGGTAGTCGCGGCGCAGGATGGCCGTCAGGGTGTCGCGCATGCCCTCGTCGTCGTCGACGACGAGCACGGTCCTGGTGGCTGGGCTCACGGGCGGTTCCTCTCCTGCACGGCGTCGTGATTGTAGCCCAAAGACCCGGGGCGGCGCAGGCCCCGGCTCGGTTGACAGTGTCAAACGGCTCTCGGTAACGTAGAGCCATCGTCGCGGGTTCCCCGCTCCGACGTCGAACAGCACAGGGCTGGCAGCCCGGGATCCTCACCATGGACCAAGGGAACACTCCGCGCAAGGCCCTGCTCGACAAGGCGCTCGAGCTCTTCCAGTCCGCCTACAGCAGCCAGGTCGGCGGCGACCTGGACGAGGCCATCGCGCTCTACCAGGCCTCCATCGAGACGTTTCCCACCGCCGAGGCCCACACCTTCCTCGGGTGGGCGTACTCGTTCCAGGGCCGGCTGGACGAGGCCATCGCCGAGTGCCAGAAGGCGATCGGAGTCGACCCCGAGTTCGGGAACCCCTACAACGACATCGGGGCCTACCTGATCGAGCAGGACAAGCACGACGAGGCCATCCCCTGGCTCGAGCGCGCCCTCCAGGCGTCGCGCTACGAGACCTATCACTTCCCGTGGTTCAACCTGGGCCGTGCGTACGCCGCCAAGGAGCACTACAATCGCGCCATCGAGTGCTACCAGCAGGCCCTGTCGATCGAGGCCGACTACACGCTCGCCCGGGAAGGCCTGGAAGCGGCGCAGCGCAAGATCCACTGAGCAGGAGATTCGAGGCGTGGCGAACGACTACGACGTCATCATCATCGGGGCCGGCACCGGCGGCTACCCGGCCGCCATCCGGGCGGCGCAACTGGGCCTCAAGGCCGCCGTGATCGAGCGGCAGAAGGCGCTCGGCGGCACGTGCCTGATCTGGGGCTGCATTCCCACCAAGGCGCTGCTCGAACACGCGCACGCGCTCAAGATCGCGCGCGGCGCGAAGGAGTGGGGCCTGCTGCTCGGCGAGGGCCCGGTCGGCATCGACATGACCCAGGTCCAGGCCCGCAAGGACAAGGTCGTCACGATGCTGACGCGCGGGGTCGAGTTCCTCTTCAAGAAGAACAAGATCGACTGGATCAAGGGCAGCGGCCGCCTCGCGGGGCCCGGCACCGTCGAGGTCACCGGCGACGAGCCGCGCACGCTGAAGGCGCCGCAGATCGTCATCGCCACCGGGTCCGCCGCGCGCAGCGTCCCGGGCGTCGAGCTGGACCGGAAGCGGATCATCACGAGCGACGAGGCCATCGGCATGCGCGAGGTGCCGAAGTCAATCCTCATCCTCGGCAGCGGCCCGATCGGCGTCGAGTTCGCGACCGTCTTCAAGCGGTTCGGCAGCGAGGTGACCATCGTCGAGCTCCTGCCGCACCTGGTGCCGCTCGAGGACGAGGCCATCTCGGTGGAGCTCGAGAAGTCGTTCAGGAAGCAGGGCATCCCGTTCCATACGTCCACCACCGTCACCCGCGCGCAGGCGAAGCCCGACGGCGTCGAGATCGAGGCGAAGATGCCCGACGGGTCCGTCCAGAAGATGGAGGCCGAGTACCTGCTGGTCGCCACCGGCCGGGGCCCCGTCACGGCGGGGCTGGGCGCAGAGGAGGCGGGCCTGAAGATGGATCGCGGTTACGTCGTGGTCGACGACCGGTTCCGCACCAACCTGCCCGGCGTGTCGGCGGTCGGCGACGTGATCTCGTTCGGCACACCGGGCCACCTGCAGCTCGCCCACCTGTCCACGGCCGAGGGCGTCCTGCTGGCCGAGCGGCTGGCCGGCCAGGAGACGACGCCGCTCAACTACGACCAGGTCCCGAAGTGCACGTACTGCGACCCGGAGATCGGCAGCGTCGGCCTGACCGAGAAGCAGGCGCAGGAGCGGGGCTACGACGTGCGCGTGGGGTCGTTCCCCTTCGGCGTGCTCGGCCGCGCGCGCATCTCCGGCGAGCTGGAGGGCTTCGTCAAGATCGTGGCCGAGAAGAAGTACGACGAGGTGCTGGGCGTGCACATCATCGGGCCGCGCGCGACCGAGCTCATCGCCGAGGCCACGCTGGCGCTGCGCCTCGAGAGCACGGTGGAGGAGATCATCCGCACGATCCACGCCCACCCGACGATGTCGGAAGCGGTGGGGGAAGCGGCGCACGCCGTGCACGGATCGGCGATTCACATCTGAGGAACTGAAGGAACTCCCATGTCCGACGTCGTGATGCCGCAGATGGGCGAGTCGGTCGCCGAGGGCACGGTCGTCCGGTGGATCAAGCAGGTCGGCGACCGCGTGGACCGCGACGAGCCGCTGTTCGAGATCTCGACCGACAAGGTGGACGCGGAGATTCCCTCGCCCGCGGCCGGCGTCCTGCTGGAGATCCGCGCGAAGGAAGGCGAGACGGTCGCGGTCAACAGCATCGTCGCGGTCATCGGCGAAGGGGAGGCCGCGGTGGCGGCGCCCGCCGCCGCGGTCGCGCCAGCGCCGCCAGCCCAGCCGCCCGCGGTGAGCGTGGCCCCGGCGCCGCGCCCCGCGCCTGCCGCTCCGGCCTCCGTGCCGGCGGCAGTAGCTCCCGTGCCTCCGGCGCCGACGCCGGCGAAGGCGCCCGCACCGTCTTCCGCGCCGCCGACCGGGGGTGACGATCCGCACCGCCACAAGTCGTCGCCGCTCGTCCGGCGCATCGCGAAAGAGCACGACATCGACGTGTCCAGGATCCCGGGCAGCGGCCTCGGCGGACGCGTCACGAAGCGGGACATCCTCGCCCACCTCGACACCGGCGGGGAGCCCGCGCCGGCCGAGCCCGCGGCCGCCGCGCCCGTTCCCGTTCCGGCGGTCCCCGTGCCGGCCTTCAAGCCCGGCGACATCGAGGTCGTGCCGATGTCGGCCATGCGGCGAAAGATCGCCGAGCGCATGGTCCTCAGCCGGCGCACCTCGGCCCACGTGCACTCGGTGTTCGAGGTCGATTTTTCCCGCGTGGCGAAGATCCGCGAGGCGACGAAGGCGGAGTACGAACGCGCCGGCGTGAAGCTGACCTACATGTCCTTCATCCTGAAGGCGGCCGTCGACGCCCTCAAGGTGGTCCCCATCGTCAACGCGTCCCTCGACGGCGACAACATCGTCTACAGGAAGGACATCAACATCGGCGTGGCGGTGGCGCTCGACTGGGGGCTGATCGTGCCCGTCATCCGGCAGGCCGACGAGAAGAACGTGCTCGGCTTGAGCCGGGCGATGCAGGACCTCGCGGCGCGCGCGCGCAGCAAGCAACTGAAACCGGAAGAGGTGCAGGGCGGCACGTTCACCATCACCAACCCCGGCGTGTTCGGGGCACAGTTCGGGATGCCCATCATCAGCCAGCCGCAGGTCGCCATCATGGGCGTCGGCGCGATCGAAAAGCGCGTGGCGGTCGTGGACGACGCGATCGCGATCAGGCTGAAGGGTTACCTGACCCTCGGCTACGATCACCGCCTGATCGACGGGGCCGTCGCCGACGAGTACATGTCGCACGTGAAGAAGACGCTCGAGAACTTCGACGCGAGCGGCGTGTAGCGGGCGCCGTGTCCGACTCCGCGCGCCGGCCGCGCCGCCTGGTCGTCCGCCGCCTCGGCCTCGTGCCGTACGGCGAGGCGCTCGACCTCCAGCGCGATCTGGCCGCCCGTCGCGCTGCCGGCGACATCGACGACACGCTGCTCCTCCTCCAGCACCCGCACGTCCTGACGCTCGGCGTGAAGGCCGGCGAGGCCCGCCAGCATATCCTTGCCACGCCTGCCCGGCTGGCCGAGCTGGGCGTGTCCACGTTCGAAACCGGCCGCGGCGGCGACGTCACGTACCACGGGCCCGGCCAGGTCGTCGGCTACCCGATCCTGAGCCTGAAGCCGGACCGGTGCGACGTGCACCGCTACGTGCGCGACCTCGAGGAAGTGATGATCGGCGTGACCGGGGACTACGGGTTCGAGGCAGGCCGGATCGCGGGCCTCACGGGCGCGTGGGTGGGCGCCGAGAAGATCGGCGCGATCGGCGTCCGCATCTCGCGCTGGGTCACGAGCCACGGCTTCGCCTTCAACGTGAACACGGACCTCGCCTTCTTCAGGCTCATCGTGCCGTGCGGCATCTCGGACCGCGGCGTCACCTCGCTCCAGCGTCTCACCGGACGGGACGTCCCGATCGGCGAGGTCGAGCACGCGGTCGTCCGCCACTTCTGCCGCGTCTTCGAACGGGACCCAGTCGAACACGGCCAGGCCTGACGCCCCTTCCGCGACCGGTGTCACGACACGGCGTCGGGTGTCCCCTGCAGCACGTCGCGCAGCCTGTCGAGCGAGGCAATCCTGGGCACGTTCGCGATGTCGGTCTTCGTGTTCCGGCGATCGACCAGCACCGGGCGAAGCCCCGCCCGCCCCGCCCCCTCCACGTCGTCGCCAGGCGAGTCGCCCACGTAGACGGCTTCATCGGGCAGCAGGCTGTGGCGCGCGAGCGCGAAGGAGAAGATCGCGGCATCCGGCTTGGCGGCCGCGGCATCAGCCGGGACGGTGATGGAATCGAACAGTCGCGTGAGGTCGAGGTTGTCGAGCAGGCGGTGCGCGCGCAGGTCGAAGTTCGTGACCAGGCCGACGACGTAGCCGCGTGAGAGGAGATCCTCGAGGCAGGGCACCACATCCGGGTGGACCACCCAGGCCTGGCGCGTCGTGAAGTGCTCGTAGAGGAGCTCGAAGTAGCTGTCGAAGTCCGGAACGGGCTCGCCGGCCGGCAGCCGCGCCTCGGCCGTGATGCGCCGGACGATGGCGCGCCAGGCGACCTTTTCGCGGACGGCGATCTGTGCCTGCGTCGTGCCGGGACCCCAGTCGACCAGCGGGACGCCCCGCAGGGCCAGGGGAAAGGCCTGGTTGACCCGCTCCGGGTCGAGGTCGAAGTTCTCGCGCCGGGCGAGCGCGGCGTACTGCTCCCCCACGCCGCCGTCCACGTCCACGAGCGTTCCCACCAGGTCGAAGAACACGGCCCGCGTCGTCGCCATACCTGAGACGCACCCCCTCACTGGCCGGGAACGATGGCCCGATCCGCTGGTATAAGTGCTTTTATACCAGAAGTTTGGCGGACGTACGTAATACAGGACAACAATGGTCGGAATAAACTCGTGGGGACGGGGTTCTTCATCATGACGGACAAGCACGGGCGCGCGAAGGCCAAGCCACACGGGGATGGGTCATGCACGACACGCGGAGCGAACAGGATCTGATCGGGCGGATGCGGGCGAAGGATGAATCGGCGGTGGCCGAGCTGGAGGCGGCCTACCGGTCGCGCATCCAGCAGCTGGCGCTGCGGTACATGAAGAACCCGGAGGACGCCGAGGAAGTGGCGCAGGACGTGCTGCTGAAGGTCTACCGGAAGATCGAGGCGTTTCGCGGCGACGCGGCGCTGTCGTCCTGGATCTACCGCATCACGTTCAACACCGCGATGTCGCGGCTGCGGAGCCGGAAGCAGCGTGCGCAGGTGGAGTTCCGCGAGGACGAGCTGCTGTCGCTCGATGACGAGGCCAACGGCCGCGCGAGCCGGCGCCAGGTGCCGGACTGGTCGTCGCTGGCAGACGAGACGCTGCTCCGGTCGCAGATGCGCACCCGGCTCAACGCGGCGCTGCAGGACATGCCGTCCATCTACCGCGTCCCGGTGGTGCTGCGGGACATCGAGGGCCTGTCGACCGGAGAGGCGAGCGAGCGCCTGGGCATCAAGGAGCAGACGCTGAAGTCGCGCCTGCACCGCGGGCGGCTGTTCCTGCGCGAGCGGCTTGCCGAATTTGCGAGCGGGCTGTCCCTGCACCGGCCGCTTCGGCCGAGCGGGATGGCCGCGTGAGCCACTGGCATTGAGCTTCCGCCGGGCGCGCATGTCGCCGGCGGGTTTGGCCGATAGATGACCGCGTTCCCGGGGGATCCCGGGGGCGCGGTTGGGTCCAGCAGACATCCTGTCACCATGTCAGACCGGAAGATCGCCCTCGTCACCGGCGGATCGCGCGGCATCGGGCGGGCCATCGCCGCCGCGCTGCTCGAGACCGGCGTTGACGTGATGATTGGCGGGCGCTCCGAGGCGTCGCTCCGCGAGGCGTCGGCGGCGCTCGCCGTCTCGGCTTCGAAGGGCGCCGCGCGGCTGGAGACCTGCACCGCGGACGTCCGCGACGCGGCCCAGGTGGCCGCTCTCGTCGAGGCCACGGTCGCGCGTCTGGGCGGCCTCGACATCCTCGTGAACAACGCGGGCGTCGGCATCATGGTGGAGATCGCGGACCTGACGCCCGAGCAGTGGCGCGAGATGATGGACACCAACCTGTCGGGTGTCTTCTACGGCTGCCACGCCGCCATCCCGCACCTGAGACGCCGCGGCGGCGGCTGGATCATCAACATCAGCAGCCTGGCGGGCAAGAACTCGTTCGTCGGCGGCGCGGCCTACTGCGCGACCAAGGCGGGCCTGAACGCTTTCAGCGAGGCCCTGATGCAGGAACTGCGCTACGACGACATCCGCGTCACCTACGTCATGCCGGGCTCCGTGCAGACGGCATTCGGCGGTCAGGCCGGGGCCGCCGGCAGCGACTGGAAGCTGGCGCCGGGCGACGTGGCCCGGGTCGTCGTCGATCTGATCGCGCACGATCGCCGCAGCCTGCCCAGCCGCGTGGAGATCCGCCCGGCGAAACCACGGAAGACCACGTAAGGCGGGCGGGGCTCACCCCTGCGCCGCAGCGCGCGCGGCGGCCGCGCCGTGCCGGCGTTCGAGCAGGATCCATCCCACGGCGGGCGCGAGAAACGCGACGCCGATGACGCGCGACAGGGTGAACGGCGACATCGCGAGCTGGTCGAGCGCGAACCCGCACGCGTAGCTCGACAGCGACGAGACCAGCATCATCAGCGCCATTTCGACGGCGAACACCCTGCCGCGGAAGCGATCCGGCACGCGCAGCTGCAGCAGGACGGTGCTGAAGACCCACAGCACGGAGCCGCCCATGTGGGCGCCGACGACAGCCAGGCCCGCGGTGACGATGCCCGACGACAGGCCGAGCGCGACGTGAAACAGCGCCACCATGAGGTAGGCGGGCGCGATCGCCCGCCGCATGCGGTCGGGGTCCGGGCCGAGCCAGGCGCGCGCGAGGATCGGGCCGAGGCCCGCACCGATGCCGCGCGCCGCGTACATGACGCCGATGCCGGCCGCCGCGCTCCCGCCGACCGGGAAGATGCGCTGGCCGAAGATCGTCACCACCAGCAGCGCGCCGACGCCGAGGCCCCACCCGGCTTTCACGAGCATGAGCGACGCCACGTGCGGCTCGGATCGCACGTAGCGCAGGCCGTCCACCAGGTCCGCGAGGCCCGTCATCGCGGCGAAGGTCGCCGGGCGTTGTCCCGCGGGCGGCGGACTGGCGTCGAAGCTGGTCCGCG
Source organism: uncultured Acidobacteriota bacterium (assembly GCA_963813325.1). GTDB lineage: Bacteria > Acidobacteriota > Vicinamibacteria > Vicinamibacterales > JAKQTR01 > CAWEYM01. The sequence continues at coordinate 28,169 of CAWEYM010000006.1, read as the reverse complement.
CGATCAGGATCGCCGAGGCGAAGAACGACGCGGCGTTCACGACGAACGCGGTGTCGCGCCCGGCCACCGCCGTGACGAGGCCGCCGAGGGCGGCGCCAATCGCCAGCATGGCCGACCACGTCGCGCTGGACAGCGCGTTGGCGGTCAGCAGCTCCGATCGGTGCGTGATGTTCGGCAGCACGGCCGTCCGCGACGGCTCGAAGAACGCGGTGGCCGACACGGACACGCCCATCACGACGTACGCGATCCACGCGTCCTCCGGCCGTCTCACGGCCAGCAGCCCGAGCATGAGCAGGCCGCGCGCCACGTCGGCCCCGATCATGATCCGGCGGCGATCGAACCGGTCGACCACGACGCCGGCGAGCGGCCCTATCAGCGCCATCGGCATCAGCTGGACGATGATCATCCAGGCGACCGACGAGGCCGAGCCGGTGAGCTCCAGCAGCAGGGCGTAGATCGCGACCGCGTTGAACCAGTCTCCGAGCTGGCTGACGATTTGCCCGAACCACAGGAGCCGGTAGTTCCGGTTGCCCGACAGGAGCGCGCGGTAGGGATTCACGGGACCGCCGGCGCCCGCGGCGCGGGGCACAGGGACGCGCGGCCCGGGAGGCCGGCGGCGCACCTGCTGGCACACCCCTTGCCACCCCTTCGCCTGCCCGTCCGCTGTCCGCGGCCGGCGGCGTGAGCGCGGGGCGCGACCGCGCCATCACATCCCATGCGCAGCGCACGAGGACATGGTCCAGGGCCCCCGCGCGGACTGCTCGACATCGGGACCGGCGTCTCGAAATCGTGGCCGCCGGCGCGGAGGCGCCGGGCGGCCCTATCGGCACGGGCGGCTGTGGCCGACAAGAGACAAGATACAGCTACGCTCGACGACTGCACGGTATCATCTCCGGGCGACGAAGCAGGTCGCGCCCAGTATAACCGCGGACGTTTCATGAACCGGTCCATCGGCCACTACGAACTGCTGAACCTCATCGGCGCGGGCGGTCGAGGCGAGGTCTACCGGGCCCGCGACACCAGGGTCGGCCGCACGGTGGCCGTCCGCGTCCTGGGCGAGCAGGCCCCCGACGCCCTCCGGCGCGACCGGTTCGTGCACGAGCTCGAACCCGTCACGAGGCTGTCGCACCCGCACCTCGCGACGCTCTTCGAAGCGGGCCAGGTCGAGGGCCAGGTCTACCTGGTCTACGAGTTCGTGCCCGGCGACAAGCTGAGCGCGCTGACCGCCGGCCACCCGATGAACCTGCGCCGGGCCTTCGACCTCACCGGACAGATCGCCGACGGCCTCGCCGACGCGCACGCGAGCGAAATCGTCCACCAGGAGCTGACACCGGCCAACATCATCGTCACACCCAAGGGCCATGCGAAGGTCCTCGACATCGGCCTTGCCGGGTGGCGCCAGGCGCCGGACGCGAACCGGACGGCCGCGAGGCTCGCCCAGCGGGGGACCGCGCTCGGCGCCGGCAGCATCGCCTACATGGCGCCTGAGCAGATCCTCGGCCAGCCCATCGACCACCGGGCCGACGTCTTCACGCTGGGCGCGATCTTCTACGAGATGGTCACCGGCCGGCCCGCATTCTCGGGCAAGAACGACGGCGAGACTGCCGTCCAGGTGCTGCAAGGGACGCCGCCCGCGCCAAGCTCGATCAACCGCGAGGTCACGCCACAGGTGGACGCGATCGTGGCGCGCGCGCTGGCCAAGTCGATCGGTGACCGCTACCAGAGCGCTGCCGAGTTCGCGGCCGCCCTCCGGGCCGCGTCCTCGTCGTCGCAGAGCGGCCGGGGGTCCGTCGCCATTCCCCCCACGGCGATCCGGCGGCGGCGGTCCTGGCTCCGCGCGCTGGCCGTGGCGACCGTGCTGGTGCTGGCCGTGGCGGCCGCGGCGTGGACGTGGCGCGACGACCTCCTCCGCCAGTGGAACGATCGCTTCGGCCCTCCGCTCCCGCCCGTCATCGTCGTCATGCCGTTCCAGCTGCAGGCCGAGGACACGTCCCGGGGCTACTTCGCGGTCGGCCTGTCGGACGACGTCGCCATGCGGATGGGGCAGGTGCCGGGCGCGCGCGTGCTCGGGCGATCGTCGATCCGATCGTTCCGCGGGCGGGACGCGGCCACCGTCGCGCGCGAGCTGCGGGCCGGCCTGGCGCTCACGGGCACGGTCACGCCCGGGGACGAAGGCTGGACCTCGCTGGGCGTCCGCGTGGATCTCGTGGACGCGGCGAACGGCGCGCGGATCTGGACGCAGCGCTACACGATCGCCCCGCGAGACATCCTGCAGCTGCAGATCCGCATCGTGACCGATGTCGCGGCGCGGATGCGCCTGCCCTTCACGCCCGGCAGCCAGCAGGGCCGCACCGCGCTGCGCCTGGTCGAGCCGGACGCCTACGATCTGTATCTGCAGGCGCGGGATGCCGCGGCGACCGGCGACGCGTCGCGCGCGGCCGACCTCTACACCTCGGCGCTCGACCGGGATCCGAGCCTGCTCGAAGCGCGGGCGGGCCTCGTGGTCGCCCTGTACACGAGCGCCGTGTTCGACGAGCGCATGGCGTACGCGGATGTCGAGGGCCGCATGCGCGACGCGGCCGAGCAGGTGGCGACGACCGATCCGGACTTCGGGGCCGCCCGGATGGCGATGGGCCTCACCGCGCCCACGATCCACGAATGCCTCATCCAGTTGCGGCGCGCGACCGAGTCCGACCCCTCGTCGTCCACGATCCTGCGCGTGATCGGCACCCAGATCCGGGACGTGGATCCGGTCCTCGCGCTGCGGTTCTTCCGCCGATCACTGGAACTCGACGCCGCTCAGGCCGCGACGCACCTGGATATCGCGGGCGTTGACGTGCTGCTCGACCGCCTGGACCCCGCCCGGGACGAGGTCACGCGCGGGCAGGCGCTGGCGCCGAGCAGTCCCTGGTGGGACGGGATGCGTGCGCGCATCCTGCTGGCCGAGCCGAGCCGCGCCAGGGCCGGGACGGCGACGCCCGTGCCGCCCGAGGCAACCGAATTCGCCGCGGGCTGGTACGCACGTGCCGCCGTGCTGCGGGTGTCGGGCCGGCAGGAGGACGCGGTGGCCAGCCTCACGAGCCTGGTGCGGCTGTACCCCGGGTTCTGCGAGGCGCGGGCGCTCCTGGCGGGGATGCGGATGGAGGCAGGCGATCGCGCCGAGGGCGCGCGGCTCGCGACGCAGATCTTCCGGACGGCTGGCGCACCGCGCGCGTCGCTGTCGTGGTACCGCTGCGCCGCGATGGCCGCCGCCGCCGTGTCGGACCCCGATCGCACGGCCGCCTGGATCACGAGGGTGGCCGGCAGCGATGCCGCGCTCCGCATGTGGACGACGACCAACGGGATCGTGAGTGCGCAGGCGGGGATCCACCAGAAGCTGTTCCCGTGGAGCAACGTGATCGACCAGCCGCAGGTGGTGCAGGCGCTGGTGGCGCTGGATCGATCGATCGCTCGCACCCGCGCCGACGCCGCGAAGGTGCTCGACGGCCTGCTCGGGCCGGAGGATGGCCGGTAATCAATCATCAGTTCTCAGTTGTCAGTCGGAAGACTGAAAACTGACGACTGAGAACTGACAACTGAATCCTCACGCCTCCTGCCCCTTCCCCTTCACCAGCACCGCCGCCAGCCGGGCGGCGTCGATGTTCGCGCCCGAGACGACGACCGCCACGTGCCGCGCCGTCGTCCTGAGGCCGTTGGTGATCGCGGCGATGCCGGCGGCGCCCGCACCCTCGGCCACGAGATGCTCGTGCGTGACGAGATTGCGCACCGCGTCCTCGATCGTGCGGTCGGGCGCCAGGACGATCCGGTCCACGTAGCGGCGCACGTAGTCGAACGTGATCGTCTCGGGATCCATGTTGCCGGCGAGGCCGTCCGCGATGCTCGGGCGCACCGTCACCTCGACCGGCCCGCCCGCAGCCAGCGCTTCGGTGAACGCCGGCGACGCGTCGGTCTCGACGCCGACGACTTCGACCCGGTCCGACGCCGTCTTCGCCACGAGGCCCACGCCGCTCACCAGTCCCCCGCCCCCGACCGGGACGACGATCGCCTCGACCTCGGGCCAGTCCTCGAGGATTTCCATCGCGACCGTGGCCGCGCCGGCAATCACGTCCGGGTGGCTGTACGGGGAAATGTAGGTCACGCGCTCGGCCTGCGCGAACGCCTTGGCCAGGCGCTCGGCGTCCTCGTAGGTCGCGCCCTCGGCGCGCAGGTCCGCCCCGTGCCGCGCGATGGGGTCGAGCTTGGCGCGGGGGGCGTCCTTGGGCGTGAACACCACCAGCTTCAGGCCGAGTCGCTCGGCGGCATACGCCAGCGCACGGCCGTGGTTGCCGGCGGACGCCGTGACGAGCAGGCGCGCGCGATCGGGATCGCCGCTGGGCCGCTCGATTCGCGCGACCGCGACGTTGACGGCGCCGCGCGCCTTGAAGGAGTTGGTGACCTGCAACGACTCGAGTTTCAGGCCGACCGTCACGCCGGCCACCGACGAGAGCCAGGGCGAATGGATGAGGGGGGTGCGTCGGATGAACGGCGCGATCCGCTGGCGGGCCGCCAGCACGTGCGTGAGTCTCATGGACGTGAACGCGAGGGCCTTGGGGAACAGGGCGACAGGCCGCAGGCGGACCGACTCCAACCGTCAACGCCTGTCGTAGATCCGACCAGCGCCTCATTGTAGCGGAACCGGGCCGCTCGGGGGCTATCATAGAAGAGTGCCCGGGGTGCCGGCGGCCCGGCCGGCCCGGCACGTCAACCGCCACGGTCTCGAGGGCCTGACCCTGGCGGAAGGGCTGTCTATGTTGCTCGAAACACGCGCCGTCGGTCCCTTCTTCAAGAACGGCTTCCTGCTCGGCTGTCCGGATACGCGCGAGGCGGTGATCATCGATCCCGGTGACGAGATCGCCGACCTGCTCGACATCGCCACCCGCGAGAGGCTGGACGTTCGCTACCTCCTGCTGACCCACGCCCACATGGACCACCTGAGCGGGGTCGCGCGGGCCAGGGCGGCCACGGGCGCCGCCATCGGCCTGCACCGCGACGACCTGTTCCTCTACGACTCCGCCGTGCAACAGGGACAGATGTTCGGATGTGCCATCGACCCGCCTCCGCCGCCCGACTTCTTCTACGACGGCGGGGGGCCGCTGGTGTTCGGGCGGCATGCGGTGCACGTGCATCACACGCCCGGCCACAGTCCTGGGGGCGTCTGCCTGCGTGTCGACGGGGGGCCGGGGCGCGGCACGCGCCTCTTCGTCGGCGACACCCTGTTTGCGGGATCGATCGGGCGGACCGATCTGCCCGGCGGCGACTACGACACGCTGCTGCGGTCGATCCGGACGGTCCTCCTCGGTTTCGCAGACGACGCCATCGTGCACGCGGGGCACGGGCCAGACACCACGATCGGCCACGAGCGCCACACCAACCCGTTTCTGGCAGGGTAGCGCGATCAGTCATGAGCGGTGAGTCATGAGTTGTGAGTCCTCAGTTGTGAGTGGTGAGATCACAGCTGAGGACGCACGACTCAAAACTCGAGACTCAACACTCACAACCGTCGACTGCTGACCGCCGACCTGAGTCCCACCCCTCAGAACTCCGTGTCGGAGCGTTCGACCGCGAACTCGACTCGGCCGACCCGGAGCAGGTCGCCGTCCTTGAGGCTGGCTTTCGACTCGCGCCGGCCGTTGACCCAGGTGCCATTCGTGCTGTCGAGGTCATCGACCTCGATCTGGCCCTCGTCGGACACGATCACGCGGCAGTGCAGCCGCGACACGAGCGGCGCGTCCACGAGGAAGTCCGCGACGGGCGCGCGGCCGATGGTCTTGACATGGCCGGGCCTGAGACGAAAGGTGAACGGGCCGGCATCGGGGTTGTCGAGCGAGCGCAGGATCCACATGGTCCGGACGAACGCGGTCAACGGGGCCGAGACGCGGCGGATGCCGCAGGGGCGGTCACGCCGGCCAGCCACTTGATGAGGGGGTCGAGCACGTCCTTGCTGACGTGCTTGTCAGGCAACGAGGCGTACTCGGCCACCTCGCCCGTCCTGGCCGGCACCAGCAGGTGATTGACGCCGGCGATGACGAACACCTCGGTCCCCGGGTTCTTCTTCCGGGCGCGCGCGATGTCCGCCAGCCGGCCGGCGTGGCGGGCCGCCACCTGCCGATCGAGTTCACCCTGGAGAATGAGCACCGGCTGCGACACCTTCGGCAGCACCCGCGCGGGATCGAACATCAGGAAGCTCTTGTACCACGGCGTGTCGGTCTGGCGCCTGAAGGCAGGGGGCACGCCCTCCCACCCGGTCCCGGAGAGCACGGCGTTCACGATCTTCTTCTGCATGTCGATCCGCGCCTGCCGATCCGCGACAGCGAGGTCCATGGTTCCGAGCATGTGCTGCTGCTGCTCGAGGACCAGCTCTGCGCCCGTGGTTCCGGGCGTGGCGAGCAGGCCGACGGCGGCGACCTTCTTCTCGCGGGACGCCGCGAGCATTGCCACCAGGCCGCCCTCGCTGTGGCCCACGAGCACGATGTGCTTCGGGTCCACGTCCTTTCGCTTGCCGAGGAACGTGACAATCGCCCGGACGTCCTCGGCGAAGTCGGCCAGCGTGGCCGCCTCGTCTCTCCCGCCGCTCTGGCCCACACCGCGCTTGTCGTACCGCAGCACGAGGTACCCCTGGTCGGCCAGCGCGTTGGCGACCTGCGCGAAGATCGGGATGCCCGCCACCGTCTCGTCCCGATCCATCGGCCCTGAACCCGGCACCAGCACGACCGCGGGCCACCGCGTGCCGGCGGCCGGGGCGGCCGACGGCCTGGACACGGTGGCCGCGAGGCTGAACCCGTTGGCCGGTACGTGCGCCTGCTCGTCACCCGGCCGCGACAGCCGCTCGACGCGGGCGTTGACGGCCGCGGCATCCACGCGCGCCACGTCGAGCCGCTGCGACGGGATGCGGATGCGGACCATCCGGCTCTCCGGGTCGGTCCAGAACTCCATCGCGACAGGCCCTCCCGGATTGGCGAGGCTCAGCCCGTAGCGCTTCGTCTCGAGCTTCTTCCCGGCGGTCTGGATCGTCTCGGTGTCGACGCTGGTGACCCTCACCTCCAGCTCGGCCTGCGGCACGACGTAGGCCTTGAAGGACGCGCCCGGCTGCAGCGACGCCAGACGCAGGGCCATGGCCTCGTACGCCGCGAAGAACAGGTTCGGCAGGACAATGGTATCGGGCGCGACCTGGTCGGTCTCGTGGGACAACTGGCCCGCCTGGGTGATCTCGCTCGTGGCGGTCGTGCCGGCAAACGTCGTGTGCATGACGAGGGGCTGGCCGCGCAGGCTGCCCTCGATCGTCAGCGCCAGCGGGTGCCAGGCCGTGTCGTAGCGGACCTCGAAGCGCGAGGTCACCAGGTTGAGCGGCGCGCCGATGCGGCCCGTCGCAGAAATCGTCCAGCCGTCGGCGCCGGTCGTGACCGTGACGCGCTCGCTGCCGACGGGGGCGCCCTGGATGAAGATGGTGAAGTCGGCGGTCGTGCCGGGCGGCGGGGCCTGGGGCCTCGCGGCGGCGGGCACGACGCTGGCCAGCAACAGAAGGGCGACGGTAAAATACTTGCCGATCATAGCCCTCAGAGCATATCAACAAACGGCGGGCCGGGGTGCCCCCGGTTGACCGCCTGCAGGCCACTCCATGTTCCAGCACGACGAGTACATTGCCGTCCAACAGCACGCCGGAATCATCGACCTGTCGGATCGCGGCCGGATTGCGCTTCGCGGCCGCGACCGGCTGACCTTCCTGCACGCCCTGCTGACCAACGACATCGCCGCGCTCGCGCCAGGGGCCGGCTGTTACGCGGCCATGTTGAACGCCCAGGGCCGGATGATCGCCGACATGCTCGTCGTCGAGTTGGGGGACGTGACCCTCGTGGACACCCACCGTGACGTCAAGGACGAGGTCCTGGCGAAGTTCGATCAGCTCATCTTCACGGAAGACGTACAGCTCGGGGACGTGTCCGACGCCTGGACGGCGCTCTCCGTCCAGGGGCCAGCGTCTGCGGCTGTACTTGGTCGGGCGTTGGCTGCGACAGGAAGCGGGACGGACCTCGCCGCGGATCTCGACGGGTGGCAGCCGTACCAGAACCGGCGCGTGATGGTGGGCGATGAAGCGGTCGTCGTCGCGCGGGTGGAGGAATTCCGGCTGCCGGGCTTCCGCGTCTATGCCGGGCGGGAGCTGATGGCCGGCCTGCGCGTCGCCCTGGAGGCCGCGGGCGGTGTCGAGGTCGGGCCGGCGACCGCCGACACGCTTCGCATCGAGGCGGGCGTGCCGGCCTTCCGCGTGGACATGACCGGGGACACCATTCCGCTCGAGGCGGGGATCGAGCAGCGGGCGGTCAGCTTCACCAAGGGCTGTTACCCGGGGCAGGAAGTGATCGTCCGAATCGTGCAGCGCGGGCACGGCCGCGTGCTGCGCAAGCTGACGGGCCTGCGCGTGGAGGGTGACGTCGTACCCGATCAGGCCGAGGAGGTGTTCGCGGGCGACAAGTCGATCGGGCACGTGACGAGCGCATGTCACTCGCCGAAGGTGGGCGGGCCCATCGCGCTGGGGTACGTGCACCGCGACTTCCTGGAGCCGGGGACCACGGTGACAATTGCCCACGCGGGCAAGCGGCTGGGGGCCACGGTTGCGGCGCTGCCGTTTGAGGATGAGAAGAGCTGACGCGATCCCCGATCTCCGGCCCGCGGCACTCGGCCTGCGGCCTCAGAACTGGCAGCCGTCCTCCCGATCCCGACGTCCCGAGCGCAACTCAGATCTCTCCCCTGACCAGTCTCCTCACCAACAGCTCATCCGCCGGCGGGAACTCCAGGGCCGCCAGGTCCTCGCGCGTGACCCAGCGGATCTCCTGTCCCAGCAGCGGGTGCACGTCACCGCGAATCGCGCCGCGGAGGAAGTGCAACTCGACGGAGCGCTCCGGGTAGTGATGGACGCACGAGAAGATCTCGGGGCCGGCCTCGAACGCCGCCCCCAGTTCCTCGTCAATCTCGCGGACCAGGCACGCGTCGATCGGCTCGCCCTCATGGCACTTGCCACCCGGGAACTCCCACAGTCCTTCGAGATGCGTGCCCGCCAGGCGGCGCGTTACCAGGAACCGGCCGTCGCGCTCGACGACGGCGGCCGTGACCACGATGCGGGGCAGGGGAGTCCCGGCGGGGCTCACTCTTCGTGCTCCGGGTTGTAGGGGAACGCGCGGCAGATGCCGCTCATGGGGCACACGAGGCATTTCGGCTTCCGCGCGGTGCAGACCATGGCGCCGAGATCCATGATCGCCTGGTTGAAATCGAAGACGCGGCGCACCGGCACCATCGCCTCGGACACCCGCCACAATCGGCGCTTCATGGCATGGGCTTTCGGATCGCCGCGGCCGACGAACGCGCGACAGAGCACCCGCGCCACGTTCGTGTCGAGAATGGCCGCCCGCTGCCCGAACGCGAAGCTGCGGATCGCGCCCGCCGTGTAGGGCCCGATGCCCTTGAAGGACTGCAGGGTCTCGGGATCCGACGGCAGCTCCCCGCCGAAACGCGCGACGGCCTCGCGCGCGATGGCGTGAAGGCGGCGCGGCCGGATGTTGTAGCCGAGCGGGTACCACGCCCGCACGACGTCTTCCTCGGACGCCTCCGCCAGGGTGGCCAGCGTGGGGTACTTCTGCAGCCACTCGGCGTACTTGGGCAGCACCCGATCGACCTGCGTTTGCTGCAGCATCACCTCGGAGACGAGGATGTGATAGGGCGCGGCGGCCTTCCGCCAGGGGAGGTCGCGACCGTTCCGGTCGTACCAGCGCAGCAGCCGCCGCCGGAACTGCTGCCGCAGCCCGGGCTCGGGCAGGTCGCTCGATCTCCGGTCGGCCCTCCGGGTCTTCCCGCCGGCCCGTGGAGGTTTGGGTCTCTGCTTGCGCGCCACTTATAATCCCGAAGTCATGAAGATCTACACGCGCACCGGCGACCGGGGCGATACCTCCTTGTTCGACGGCACGCGCGTTCCCAAGTCCGACGTCCGTGTCGAGGCCTACGGCGAGATCGACGAGCTCAACGCGCTGCTCGGGTGGATCCGGGCCGCAGGCGTCGATCCCGACCTCGACACGATCCTCGATGCCCTGCAGCGCGACCTGTTCGCGCTCGGCTCGCGCCTGGCCGATCCGTCGTCCCGCATCGCCTCCCGGGTCGACAAGGTCGCGATCGGCCCGGACGAGGTCGCGCGCCTCGAGGGCTGGATCGACCAGCTCGAGCAGGAACTCGAGCCGCTGCGGCGCTTCATCCTGCCGGGCGGCACGCCCGCCGCGGCCGCGCTCCATCTCGCCCGCACCGTCTGCCGTCGCGCGGAGCGGCGCATTGTCGACCTGGGCGTCGAGGGCCTCGACCCGGTGCTGCTCGCATACGTGAACCGGCTCTCGGACCTGCTCTTCGTGTTCGCGCGGGCCGTCAACCATCGTGCCGGTCGCGCCGAGGTCGAGTGGTGACGATTCCCGAGGCGTACGCCGCGTGCGAGCGTCTCGCGAGCGGGCATTACGAGAATTTCCCCGTGGCCTCGCACCTGTTGCCGCGCGGGATGCGCCCCCACATCGCGGCGATCTACGCGTTTGCCCGCGCGGCTGACGACTTCGCCGACGAGGGTGACCGCGCGGATGCCGAACGCCACCGCCTGCTCGACGACTGGCTGGCGCGTCTGCGCGCGTGCGTCACGGACGCGGGCCTGGCGTCGCCATCAGGCGGCCCCGGGTCGCCGGCGCGTGACGTCGCGTCTCTCCCCCGCAGCCCCGGGTCCTCAGACCCGGTGACGGGGATCGCGTCCCCCGATCCCCACGCGGTCTTCCTCGCGCTTGGCGAGACGATGCGGGCGCGCGCGCTGCCCCTCTCGCTGTTCGAAGACCTCTTGAGCGCGTTCCGGCAGGATATCACGACGCATCGGTACGCCTCGTGGGAGGCCGTGCTCGACTACTGCCGTCGCTCCGCGAATCCTGTCGGCCGCCTGGTGCTCCGCGTCGCCGGCTTCACTGACCCCGTCATGGACGAGGCATCCGACGCCTTGTGCACGGCGCTTCAGCTCACGAACTTCTGGCAGGACCTGGCCGTGGACTGGGCGCGCGGCCGGCTCTACGCCCCGCGGGACGACTGCGAGCGGTTCGGCGCGACTGAGGCGGATCTGGACCGCGGGGTCATCACGCCCGCCTGGCGCGCGCTCCTCGCGGAGATGTCGGCGCGGACATCGGCCCTCTTCACACGGGGCCGGCCGGTGTGCGACGGCGTGCCCGGGCGTCTCGGGTACGAGTTGCGCCTGACGTGGCTCGGCGGCCGCCGCGTGCTCGAGCGGCTCGCGCTCGCGGACTTCGACGTGTTCCGATCGCGGCCGGCGCTGGGCGCCGGCGATGTCCCGATCCTGTTGTGGCGCGCGTCCACCTGGCGGCTTGCGCACCCGGCCTGAACACGAGGGCGGCAGCATGGCCCGACGCGACACGAGCTTCTACTACGCCTTCCTCCTGATGCCCGCGCGCAAGCGGGACGCGATCGTCGCGACCTGGGACTTCCTGCGCGCGGTGGACGATGCGGTGGATGAGAAGGCGGACACCGACGAGGCGGGCGCTGCGGCCGCGGAGCTGGCGAAGTGGCGCGCCGAGCTGGCGGCGTGTTACGAGGGCACGGCCCCGGAGACGGGCCAGGGTCGCCGCCTCGCGCCGTATGTCGGGGTGTTCGGTCTCCCGCGCCGCGCGTTCGACGCGGTGATCGACGGCGTCGAGATGGACCTGGTCCCGCGCCGCTACGCGACGTTCGACGACTTGTACGGGTACTGCCTGCGCGTGGCCTCCGCGGTCGGCCTGGTCTGCATCGAGATCTTCGGCTACCGGAACCAGGCCTGCCGGCAGTACGCGATCGATCTCGGCGTGGCGCTCCAGCTGACCAACATCATCAGGGACCTCGGCCGCGATCTCGATGCGGGCCGGCTGTACCTGCCGCTGGAAGACCTGGCGCGCTTCGGGTGCACCGAGGACGACCTGAAGCAGCGCGAGATCACCGGCCGCGTGCGCGACCTGGTCGCCTTCGAGTGCGAGCGCGCCCGCGCCTACTACGACCGTGCGCGCCGCGGCCTGCCGCGCGAGGATGCCCGGAGCCTGGTCGCCGCCCAGGTGATGGGCGCGATCTACTTCGACCTGCTGCGCCGGATCGAGCGCTCGGGCTACGACGTCTTCTCGCGCGTGGCCCGCGCGTCGCGCCCGCGCCGCGCGTGGATCGCGCTGGCCACCTGGACGAGGACGATGCTGGGGATCCCGCCGCGTGGAGTGGGCGTCGGCGTCAGCGACGCGGGGACACCCGATTCGGGCGACACGGGGAGCGGCGCGTGAACGCGCACGGGAGACGCAATGCGAGGCGCTGATGTCGTCGTGATCGGGGCGGGATTCGCGGGCTTGAGCGCGGCCGCCGCCCTGGCCGCGCAAGGCGCCCGTGTCGCCGTCGTCGAGGCGCGGCCCCGACTGGGCGGGCGCGCCACCGCGTACCGGGACCCGGCCACCGGCGAGCCGATCGACAACGGGCAGCACGTGATGTTCGGCTGCTACCGCGAGACCTTCGAGTTCCTGGGGCGCATCGGGGCCGAGCGTCACGTGCGCCTCCAGCGGCAGCTCGAGATGCCGTGCGTCGACCGCGCGGGCGTACGCAGCACGCTGAGCTGCCCGTACCTGCCGGCGCCGTGGCACCTGCTGGGGGCATTGATCGAGTGGGAAGCCCTCGGGCTCAGGGACCGGCTGGCCGCGCTCCGGATGGGGCCGGCCATCCGGCTGGCGCGGCGTCACCTCGCCGGAAGAACCGCGCTGCGCGCCGTGTCGCCCGAGGAGACGGTTGAAAACTGGCTGATCCGCAACGGCCAGACCGCACGCCTCCGCGAGATGTTGTGGACCCCGCTCGCGCTGGCCGCGATGAACCAGGCGCCCGACGTGGCGGCGGCCGAACCCTTCGTCCGCGTGCTCGCCGAGATGTTCGCCAGCGATCCGGCCGCGTCCGCGATCGCCTTGCCCAATGTTCCGCTCGACGAGATGTACGCCGATCCGGCCCGGCGATTCATCGAGGAACACGGCGGCGAGGTCCTCACCGGCGCCCGCGCGCAGATCATCGTCGAAACCGGCCGGGTGGCCGGAGTGCGCGTGGCGGCGCCGGCGGGCGGGCGGCCGCCCGACGAGCCCGCGGGAGCGGGGCTCGCTCTCGAGGGCCCCGGCGAGATTCACGCCCCGCGCGTCGTGTCGGCCGTGGCGTGGCACGACCTGGCCGGGCTGTTCGCGGAACCCCCCGAATCGCTGAAGCCGCTGCTCGCCGACGCCTCAAAGCTCGAATCGAGCCCGATCGTGACCGTGAACATCTGGCTCGACCCGTGCGTGTCCACCACGCCCTTCGTCGGCCTGCCCGGGCGGACGCTGCAGTGGGTGTTCGATAAAGCGGTCATACTGGAGGGGCGCGCGTCGCACCTGTCGCTGGTGTCGAGCGGCGCGGACGCCGTGGTGGGCTGGTCGAACGACGAGCTGGCCGCCCTGGCGATGCGCGAGATCCGCGAGGCGTTTCCCTGGGCCCGCACCGCCCTCCTGACGCGGGCGAGCGTCGTCCGCGAACGGCACGCAACGTTTTCCCTCGCCCCGGGCCAGCCGGCGCGTCCTGGCCCGGTCACCCCGGTGGACGGGCTGATCCTGGCCGGCGACTGGACCGATACGGGGCTACCCGGTACGATTGAAAGCGCGGTGGCCAGCGGGCACCGCGCGGCCCGCGTTGCCGCCGCCGGGCGCTGACGCGGCCGGCGACGCCGCAATACGCCGTCGACTCCCGATTTCACGATCCCGCGGACGCTGCAGTCTGGCAGGCGCCCGCGCAAGAGAACCAGGACACGATCTTGACGTCCGTCATCGTTCACTACCAGGAAATCGCGCTCAAGGGACGGAACCGGCCGTGGTTCATCGGCCGGCTCGTGCGCAACCTCCGCCGGCTGACCGCGGATCTCGACGTGCGTGACGTGCGGGCGCTGATGGGCCGCGTGGAGGTCGTGCTGGGGCCGGAGGCGGACGACGAGCAGGTGCGCGACCGGATCGCGCACGTGTTCGGCATCGCGAACTTCTCGAAGGCCGGCCGCGCGCCCGTGGACCTGGAGGTGGTGACCCGCCGGATCCTGGATGATCTGGAGGGCGTCGAGACCGGGTCGTTCCGCGTGTCCGTGAAGCGCGGCGACAAGAGCTTCCCGATGACCTCGCCGCAAATCGAGCGCGAGATCGGCGGCCACATCAAGCTGGCGCGGGGCTGGGCGGTGAACCTCGATCATCCCGAGCTCACCGTCAACGTGGAGATGCTGCCGACCCAGGTGTTCTACTCGTGGGGCAAGGAACGCGGGGCCGGCGGCATGCCGACCGGCGTGAGCGGGCGCGTGGCCTGCCTGACCTCGGGGGGCATCGACTCGCCCGTGGCCGCGTACCGGCTCGCGCGCCGGGGCTGCCCCGTGATGCTCGTGCACTTCCACAGCTACCCGTTCGTGTCGCGGGCATCCCAGGAGAAGGTGCGCGAGATCGCCGGGGTGCTCACGCGCTACCAGATGCACACCGTGCTCAAGCTGGTGCCGTTCGGCGAACTGCAGCGCCAGGTCGTGCTCGCCGTGCCGCAGGGCCTGCGCGTCGTGCTGTACCGGCGGCTCATGGTGCGGATTGCCGATCGGCTGGCGCGGGAGTGGAGCGCGGGGGCGCTCGTGACCGGCGAAGTGATCGGGCAGGTCGCGTCCCAGACGCTCGAGAACCTCGCGGTGATTGCCGCGGCCACGGACCTGCCGATCCTCAGGCCGCTCGTCGGGATGGACAAGGAGGAGATCACGCTCGAGGCGCAGCGGATCGGCACCTACGAGATCTCCATCATCCCCGACCAGGACTGCTGCCAGCTCTTCACGCCGCGCAACCCGGCGACCCGCGCGCGCCTGGCCGACGTCGAAGCGGCCGAGCGCCTGCTCCCCGTTGACGCGATGATCGAGTCGGCGATCACGAACACAGTGACCGAGGAGTTCGTCTTCCCCGAACGGCGCAGCCGGCGCGGGCAAGCGGCGGAGGCCGCCGGCCAGGCCCCGTCCGAGGGCTGATCTACAATGGGTTCCTGGCTTTCGTCCAACTCCAACCCGACTTCGCGCAGGTGAACGCATGATCTACGAATCCGTCGCCCAGATGGGGGAGGCGTTGAGGCCCGCGGTGACCCTGGCCGGCGACACCGTGCAGATCTCCGGAGCCGTGCCGGCATCGGCCATCGACAGCCTGGCCTGGACCGCGGCGTTCGGCGATGGTGCCGACATCCGGGGCACGGCCCGCTGGGTCATACGCACCCTGGCGGCCCGCGCCGGCATCCGGACCGCGTCGATCCACGATCTCTACACGGTCATGGGCCGCGGCGGGCTCGGAGGCTTCACCGTGCCCGCGATGAACATCCGCATGGCCGCCTACGACACGGGGCGCGCGGTGATGCGCGCGGCGAAGGCGGCGAACGCGGGGGCGTTCATCCTCGAGATCGCCCGTTCCGAGATCGGCTACACGGAGCAGCGGCCGCACGAGTACTCCGCCATCATGCTGGCGGCCGCGATGCGCGAGGGGTTCACGGGCCCGCTGTTCATCCAGGGCGACCACGTCCAGGTGAACGCGAAGAAGTTCGCCAGCCCCGACCGCGACAAGGAGCTCGCCGCGTTGAAGGCGCTGATCAAGGAAGAGATCGAGGCCAGCTTCTACAACATCGACATTGACACCTCGACGCTCGTCGAGCTCGACAAGCCGACCCTCGAGGAGCAGCAGCGGCTCAACTACGAGCTCGCGGCCGAGTTCACGCGCTTCGTCCGATCGCTCGAGCCGAAGGGCGTGACCGTCTCGGTCGGCGGCGAGATCGGCGAGGTCGGCGCGAAGAACTCGGACGTGCACGAGCTGCGCGCCTTCATGAACGGCTACAATGCCAGCCGCGGCAGCGCGACGGGCATGAGCAAGGTCAGCGTCCAGACCGGCACCGCGCACGGCGGGTTCGTGATGCCCGACGGCTCGGTCCGCACCGACGTGAAGATCGATCTCGACACGCTGAAGGAGCTGTCGCACATCGCGCGCGTCGAGTACGGGATGGCCGGCGCCGTCCAGCACGGCGCCTCGACGCTGCCTGCCGACGCGTTCCACGCGTTCCCGCGGGTCGGCGCGTGCGAGATCCACCTCGCAACCGATTTCCAGAACATGGTGTACGAGCACCCGCGCTTCCCGGCCGGGCTGAAGGCCGAGATGTACGCGTGGCTGCACGAGCACGCGGCCGAGGAGCGGAAGCCGAAGGACTCCGAGGGCCAGTTCCTCTACAAGGCCCGCAAGAAGGCCATCGGCCCGTTCAAGCCGCAGCTGTGGGGCCTGCCGGACGATGTGCGGACGGCGATCGGGCAGTCGCTGGAGGAGCGCTTCTCGTTCCTGATGAAGCAGCTGAACATCGGCGGCACCGCCGAGGCGGTGAAGAGGCACGTGACCGTGCCGCAGCTGGACTTCAGCCGCGCGGCCGAGATCGTCGCCGCCGGCGGCACCATCACCGCGGCGGAACGGAAGGCAGAAGGGCTGGCGGACTAGGAGCGGCGAACGGGTCACGGCTCACGGCCGGGCACGACCGCACCGGGACCGGGAGATCAGGGTCCGGGCTCTGAGAACTGAAAACTCCCCTACGGCTTCTTCAACAATTCCGACCCGCTGATCGGGCCGAGGCAGGTGCTGCCCGAGTAGTTCACGCGGATGCCGTCGATGCCCTCCGGAACCGCGGTGCCCGCCAGGCTGAACGGGCACGACAGTCCGGCCAGACCCGAGGCGTTGCCCGAGGCCGTCCAGTTCACGGTCGTCCCGCTCAGCGTCCCCTGGGCCGACCCCGTCAGCTTGATCGAACCGGCGCACGTCGCGCTGAACGTGCCCGAGGCGCTGTTGCTGGTGCGGTCGGTGATCTCCCACTGAAAGTCGCCGCACGTCGCCGGGTCGATCCCCCCACCCGCCGTCGCCGTGGACTTCCACGTGCCGGTGAACTGCTGCAGCAATTCGGATGCTGACGTCGGGCCGGAGTGCTTGTACTCCACGCACCCGCCTGCCACGATGGCCGCAACCACGGCCGCCACCACCCACGCGCCTCCGTCAGCCCTGCGCCTCGTCATCATGGCCCGTCTCCTGGAAATCGGCCTGCGGCTCGCGGCCTGCGGCCGAGTCCCGGCTGCGACTCACCCGGGTCGCTTCAGAATCCCGCTCCCCCCGCCAGGCTGGAGCCTGGCGATCCCGGGATCAGCTCGAGTCCCGAGACCAGACTGTCGACTCCCGGCCCGCGAAGTACTCGCGCAGCGCCTCCCGCGTGCTCTCGAACGCGAGCGCGTCCCACGGGATCCTGTCGGCCGTAAAGGTCCCGACCTCCAGGCTTTCATCGTCCGCCACGGTCAACGCGCCGCCGACGATTCCCGCCGTATAGACGACAATGACCGGCGTCCGGCCGCGGTACGAGTAGACGTTGAGCAGGCGCTCGAGGCGGACGTCGAGCCCGCATTCCTCTTTCGCCTCCCGGATCGCCGCCTCTTCGAGCTTCTCTCCCCGGTCGACGTATCCCCCCGGGAACACCCATAGCCCGTAGCCGGGGTCGATGGCCCGCCGCACGAGCACGATTCCGTCATCGCCCGCACGAATGATGGTCCCGACCGCGACCTTGGGATCCAGGTAGATGATCGACCCGCAGACATCGCAAACCAGCCGCTCGGGCTCGCCCGGCTTGAGAATGCGCGCCTGGAGCGCCCCGGCGCAATTCGGGCAGTAGCGGAACCGCGGGTGGTCGTCTGGCGCGGGCATCACGACGGGCCCCCGGCCGGCACCGGCCTGCCGGGAGGGACAAGCCAGATCCGTGCCGCAAACGGGCAGCCGGCTCGAAAGGTATCGTATAATCAGGGTTTATGTCCATTCTGAAAGTGGCGCGGATGGGGAACCCCATCCTGCGTACCAAGACGAAAGCCCTGTCGCCCAGCGACATCACGAGCGCGCCCATCCAGCAGTTGATCGACGACATGCTGCGGACGATGCTCGAGTACAACGGCGTTGGCCTGGCGGCGCCGCAGGTGCACGAGAAGGCCCGGCTGTTCGTGGCGCAGATCATCGCCGACGGCGAGGACGAGGAGGAGCGCGATCCGAAAGCGCCGCCGCAGCTGATGGCCATCATCAACCCGGAGATCACGCCGGTCGGCCGCCACACGGAGCAGGACTGGGAGGGCTGCCTCAGCATTCCCGACATGCGGGGCCTGGTGCCGCGGCACCGCGACATCCGCGTCAAGGGGTTCGACCGGCACGGGGACCGCATCGAGATCGAGGCGAGCGGCTACATGGCGCGCGTCATCCAGCACGAGGCCGACCACCTGGACGGGATCCTGTTCGTCGACCGGATGAAGTCGCTGGAGAGCCTGTCGTTCCTCGAGGAGTACGGGCGGTACCACACCCGCCGCGACGAGGAGTGAGGGGTCGCCCCAGTGCCGTCCGTTCAGAGCGGTGCCCCGGTCGTGACGCTGCGGAGCGCGCCTCAGGCGCCGTTTGACGGCGCCATCGCCGCGGCGCGCACCTGCTACTCGCCACGGGTCATCGCGGTGTCCGAGGTCACCGACCGCCAGCGCGAAACGATCGGGTCGCTGACGTTCCAGGCCGGGCACCACACCGTCTACCAGCACGCGCACTTCGAGTTCGGCCTCGAGAACATCTCGCGCCAGCTCGTCTGGAGCTTCCTCCACGCGTACCCCTTCTACAACTCGGAGCAGTCGAGCCAGCGCTACGTCCGCCTCAGCGAGCCGCGCGCGTTCGTGCCGCCCGTCGCCGGCGAGGCGCTGGAGGTCTACGAGCGCGCGGTGCTCAGGGCCTGGGACGACTACGCGCGCCTGTCCGCGATCCTGAAAGACGATGCCTTCGCGATCCTGAGGGACCTGCGGTACGTCACGCCGCGGGCCTCCGCCGAGCGGCTGAAGGCCATCGAGCGGGAGGCGGAGAAGAAGGCCATCGAGACGGCGCGCTACGTGATCCCGATTGGCGCCTTCACGTCGATGGTGCACACGGTCTCGGGCATCACGCTGCACCGGCTGCGGCGGATGATGGAGGCGGGCGACACGCCGCGCGAGGCGCGCGCGGTCATCGGGGCGATGGTCGCGCTCGTGCAGCGGCACGACCCGCAGTTCTTCGAGCGCGTGGGGCTGGAGCCGATCGAGGCCCCGGAGACGCCGGAAGCGGGGTTCCCGCGGCCGGCGGGCGGCGCTGATCGCTTCGCGGCCGAGTTCGACGCGGCCCTCGGCGGGCGCGTGTCGAAGCTGGTCGACGCCCAGGCGCGCGGCGAGGACCTGGTCGCCGACGCGGTGCGGGCGACCTTCGGCCTGGCCCGCGACGAGATGACGGATGAGGAAGCGATCGACCGGGTGCTGAACCCGGCGCGCAACCGCTACCGGCTCGACATGCTGGACCTCTCGTACCACTCGCCGCTGATGCGCGCGCTCAACCACGCGGCCTATACCTTCGCCAAGCGCATCAGCCACACGGCCGACTCGCAGGACCAGCGCCACCGGATGGTGCCGGCCTCGCGGCCGCTGCTGACCTTCGCGGACACGCGGGAGCCGGACTGCGTGACGCCTCGGCTCATCGCGGCCAACCGGGAGGCGAGGCGGGTGTTCGACGAGTCGGTGCGGGCCGCCTGGGCAGCCAAGAACCGGCTGATCGATCTGGGGGTGCCGATCGAGTTCGCCGTGTACGTGCTGCCGAACGCGAAGGCCGTGCGGCTGGTGGAATCGGGCCCGTTCATCGCGCTGCTGCACAAGTGGACCCAGCGCACGTGCTTCAACGCGCAGGAGGAAATCTACGCCGCCTCGATGGACGAGCTCGCGCAGGTGCGGGAGCGGCATCCGCGCCTGGCGCGGTACGTCGGGCCGCCGTGCGTGGTCCGCAACGGCCTCATCGCGCCCCGCTGCACGGAGGGCACGCACTTCTGCGGCGTGCCGGTGTGGCTCCGTTTCCCGGAGGTCGAACGACGCCTGTGAAGAAATCGCCCCTCGTCATCGTGTTCGTCACGGTGTTCATCGACCTGCTGGGGTTCGGCATCATCATCCCGCTGCTGCCGTTCTACGCGGAGACCTTCGGCGCGAGCGCGCTCACGATCGGCATGCTGTCGACGTCGTTCTCGCTGATGCAGTTCCTGTTCGCCCCGGTGTGGGGCCGGCTGTCCGACCGGATCGGGCGCCGGCCGGTGATCCTGCTCGGGCTGTTCGGATCGTTCGTGTCCTACGTCGTGTTCGGCCTCGCCAACTCGCTGGTCGTGCTGTTCGCCTCGCGCATCTTCGCGGGCATCGCCGGCGCGAACATCCCGACCGCCCAGGCGCTCATCGCCGACATCACCACCGTGGAGAATCGCGCGAAGGGCATGGGCCTGCTCGGGGCGGCCTTCGGGCTGGGCTTCATCTTCGGCCCCGCCATCGGCGGCTTCATGAGCCACTGGGGCTACAGCATGCCGGCGTTCTTCGCGGCGGCCCTGTCGCTGGCGAACTTCTCGGCGGCCTGGTTCCTGCTGCCGGAGACGCTGAAGGCCGAACACCGCGCGGGCGGGCCCGCGAAGAGCCGCCTGGCCGTGTTCAGGCGCGCCATGGCACAGCCGCACCTGCCCGTGCTGCTGCTCGTCTACTTCATCGTCGTGGCCGCATTCTCGAACTTCGAGGCCATCTTCGCGCTGTTCGCCGAGCGGCAGTTCGGCTTCCATGCGGCCACGATCGGCTACGTGTTCGCGTTCGTCGGGATCGTGCTCGTGATCGTGCAGGGCGGGCTCGTGGGCCGGGTGGTGCACCTGGCCGGCGAGCACCGCGTCGTGCCGGTGGCGATCGCCCTCACCGCGATCGGGATGGGACTGCTGCCGCGGGATCACACCACCGCGACGCTGCTCGGGACGCTCGCGCTGATGTCGATCGGCATGGGGTTCAACAACCCGTCGATCATGTCGCTGATATCCCAGTTCACCGCGGCGGAGGACCAGGGATCGATTCTCGGCGTGTCGCAGTCGCTGGCCAGCCTGGCGCGGATCGCGGGCCCGGCCTGGGGCGGGTACGCGTTCGACCGGTTCGGGCCGGGCGTGCCGTTCGAGAGCGGCGCCCTGTTCATGTTCGTCGCGAGCGGGATAGCGTTCGCCGGCCTCGTGCGGGCGAAACGGCGTGGCGCAAAGGCCCTCGCGTAGCGGCGCGGCCCCGGCGGTCCACGAGAAGGCAGGTCGGCATGGCGTTCCGGTTCAGTCACCCCATCGAGGTCAGGTTCCGCGACTGCGACGCGATGGGCCACGTCAATCACGCGGTGTACTTCACCTACCTGGAGGTGGCGCGGTTCGGCTACTGGACGGCCGCCGACGTCGGCCGGCTCGAGGGCGACGCCAGCTACATCCTCGCGCACGCCGAGTGCGACTACCGGGCTTCGGCGAAGACGGGCGACGTGCTGCAGGTGCGCGTGGGCGTGACGGGCTTCGGCCGGACCAGCTTCACGATGGAGTACGAGATCGTCGACCGGAACGGCCGGGTCGTCGCCCACGCCAGGACCGTCCAGGTGATGTACGATTACGCAGCAGGCAAGCCGGTCGAGATCCCGCCCGACCTGCGGGCGAAGATCGAAGCCTTCGAGTCGTCGCAGTAGCGCGGCGGCCCGGCGTCCCGCGTCGCGGTGACACCGAGTCGTCCGGCCCGGCCAGTGTTCAATCGGAGGGTGACCATGACGCCATCGACGCCCATCCTCATCTTCGGCAAGGACACGTGACCCTACACCCTCGCCGCCCGTGAGGATTGTGAAAGGCGGCACGTTCCGTTCGAGTACATCAACGTCAAGAACGACCCGGCCGAGCTGAAGCGGATGCTGACCTACAGCAAGGGCAGCCGCGAGGTGCCCGTGATCGTCGACGGCGCCCGCGTGACCGTGGGCTTCGGAGGCAGTTGAGGGGTGTAGCAGGCCATCGGCGATGGCCACGCGTTCGAGTCCAGGAGCCCCGCCGCCGGCGGGCGCCCCGGTGTGGGGAAGCCCGTCGAATGAGGGCTCGAGGCTCAGGGCGGAATCGGGCTCTCCCCGGGCCTGAAGGCCCTGGGCCACGAGGTGGAGTTGAACTCAGCATTCAGCTCTCAGCACTGAAAACTGAAGACTGAAAACTGAGAACTGAAGACCCCATGATCCGCCTCTCCGGCGTCTCCAAGTCCTTCGACGGCAAGCGCAAGGTCACGGCGCTCGACGGCGTCGATCTCCAGGTGGCGCGCGGCGAGATGGTCTCGATCGTCGGACCATCGGGTTCCGGCAAGTCGACGCTGCTGAACCTGATTGGCGCGCTCGACCGGCCCACCGCGGGCTGGATCGAGATCGACGGCCAGCGGCTCGACGGCCTGGACGACGACGGGCTGACACGCGTCAGGCGGGACAAGATCGGGTTCGTCTTCCAGTTCTTCAACCTGCTGCCGACGCTCTCCTGCGTCGAGAACGTCGCGCTGCCGCTTCACCTGCGCGGCTGGGCGCGGAAGAAGGCCAACGACCGCGCCCGGGAGCTGCTCGACATGGTGCGGCTCGGCCAGCGCCTCGAGCACGTGCCCGACGAGCTGTCGGGCGGCGAGCGCCAGCGCGTGGCCATTGCCCGCGCCCTCGCCGTGTACCCGCCGGTCCTGCTCGCCGACGAGCCCACGGGCAATCTCGACACCTCGACCGGCGCCGACATCCTCGGCCTCGTCCGCGACCTGCACGAGCGTCTGGGCGCCACGATCCTCATCGTCACGCACGATCGGCAGGTGGCGGAGATCTGCCCCCGGACGCTGACCCTGCGCGACGGCCGCCTCATCGGGGACGACCGCCGATGATGCTGCTGCGCCTCATCTCCTGGCCCTACATCCGGCGCCACAAGCTGCGCACGCTGCTCACCACGGTGGGCATCGTCCTCGGCGTCGCCGTGTTCGTCGGGATGCACACCGCCAACCAGTCGGTGCTCTACGCATTCCACCGGACGGTCGATCGCATTGCCGGCAAGGCGGAGCTGCAGGTGACCTCGGGCGAGACGGGGTTCCCGGAGGAGATCCTCGAGAAGGTCCAGGCCCTGCCCGAGGTGCGCGTGGCGGTGCCGGTCATCGAGGCGCCGGTCGACACGCAGCTCCGGGGCGAGGGGAACCTGCTCATCCTCGCGGTGGACATGACCGGCGACCGGAGCCTGCGCGACTACGACCTGGAGAGCGGCGAGGACGCGGTCGTGGACGACCCGCTCGTCTTCCTCGCCCAGCCGGACTCGCTCATCGTCACGCGCGAGTTCGCCGGGCGCAACGGCCTGTCGATCGGCAGCCGCGTGCCCATGCGGACGATGGAGGGCGGGAAGCAGTTCACCGTGCGCGGGATCATGAAGTCGGGCGGGCTGACGAGCGCGTTCGGCGGCAACCTCGCGGTGATGGACATCTACGCCGCGCAGAAAGTGTTCGGCCGGGGCCGGCGGTTCGATCGAGTAGATTTGGCGCTGAACGAGGGTGTCACCCTGCAGCAGGGCCAGGCCGCCATCGAGCAGCTGCTCGGGCCCGGCTACCAGGTGGAGCCGCCGTCCTCGCGCGGCCAGCAGGTCGACTCGGTGCTCCGGGTCTTCTCGTTCACCGTGACCCTGAACAGCGCGTTCGCGCTGTTCATCGGCATGTTCATCATCTACAACTCCTTCGCCATCGCGGTGACCCAGCGGCGGCACGAGATCGGGGTGCTGCGGGCGATCGGCGCGTCGCGTGCGCAGATTCGGAACATGTTCCTGGTCGAGAGCGCGCTCGCGGGCGCGGCGGGATCGATCGTCGGGCTCGCGTTCGGCATCCTGCTCGCCAGGGGGATGGCGGGCTACATCGCCAACATGATCGAGGGCGTGTACGGCGTGGCCGATCACACGGTGGAGCTGGCGACTGACCCGCGGCTCATGGCGTTCGGCCTCGCGATGGGCGTGGCCACGAGCCTGGTCGCCGGGTTCCTGCCCGCGCGCAACGCGGCGCGCGTCGATCCGATCCAGGCGCTGCAGAAGGGCCGCTACCAGGTGCTGTCGGCGGGAGAGAACCGCGCCCGGCGGCTGGCCGCGATCGCGTTGGGAAGCGGGTCCGTGGCGGCGATCGTCTTCGCCAGGGCCTCGGTCGTCTTCTATCTCGGCTTCGCGATGGCCGTGCTCGCCATGCTGCTGCTCAGCCCGAGCGCGGCGCTGTGGCTGACCAGGGCGCTGCGGCCGCTGCTGAAGTGGCTGCGCCCGGTCGAGGGCGCGCTCGCCGCCGACAGCCTGATCCAGGCGCCCCGCCGCACCTCGGCCACGGTGACCGCCCTGATGCTGTCGCTCGCCCTCGTCATCAGCCTGGGCGGCGTGTCGCGCGCGAGCTTCGACTCGCTGATGGACTGGACGACGACCGCGCTGAACCCGGACCTGTTCGTCGCCTCGTCGCAGTCGTTGAGCGACCGGAGCTTCCGCTTCCCGGAGTCGATGGGCGCCGCGCTCCGCCGGATCGAGGGCGTCGAAGACGTGCAGATGGTGCGGACGCAGCGCATCCTCTACCAGGGCAGCCCCGTGATGGTGGTGGCGGTCGAGGCCGACTCGCTCGGCGACCGGGCCAGGCGGCCGCCCGTGGAGGGCCCCGGCGACATGTACGAGCGGGCCGCCCGCGGCAAGGGCGTGATCCTGTCGGACAACTTCGCAGGCCTGCACGGCATGCACTACGGCCAGACGATCGAGATCGCGACGCCGACCGGCACCCATCGCCTGCCCATCGTGGGCATCGTCGTGGACTGGTCGGATCAGCAGGGCGTGATCCTGATGGACCGCGGCACCTACAAGCAGTTCTTCCTGGACGACACGGTCAACGTCTTCCGCATCTACGCGAAGAAGGGCACGCCGGTGCCGGACGTGCGCCGCCGGATCATCGAGCGCTTTGCCGGGACGACACGGCTCTTCGTGCTGACCAACGCCGAGGTCCGCGCGTGGATCCAGAAGTTGACCGAGCAGTGGCTCGGCCTGGCGTACGCGCAGATCGCGATCGCCGTCATCGTCGCGATGCTGGGCATCGTGAACACGCTGACCGTGTCGATCATCGACCGGCGGCGGGAACTCGGCGTGCTGCAGGCCGTCGGCGCCCTGCGGAACCAGATCCGCCACACGATCTGGATGGAGGCGCTGACGATCGGCGTGGTCGGGCTGGTGCTCGGGCTGGGAGTCGGTGCGGTCACGCTCCGCTACGTGCTCGAGATGACCAGGCGCGACATCACCGGCATGTCCCTGCCCTACGCGTTCCCGTTCGGTATCGCCGGCGTCCTGTTCCCGCTGATCCTGGGGGCTGCGTTCCTGGCGGCCCTGTGGCCCGCGGAATCCGCCGTGCGGGAATCACTCGTGGAAGCGTTGGAGTATGAATAGAGCCGTTCTCATCGCGCTGCTGGCCGGGGCGATGCCGGCCGCTGCCGCCGCGCAGGACGCGCGCCAGATCATGGTCGAGGCGCAGCGCCGGACCGACGCGCAGTCCCAGCACTACGAGGGCCAGCTGCAGGTCATCGACAGCAAGGGCAAGGTCACCGACAAGCGCTGGACGTTCGACCGGACGGGATCGCACGGGTCGAGCAAGTCGCTGCTGGTGTTCACCGCGCCGGCCGAGGTGAAGGGCGTGGCGCTGCTGGTGTTCAACCACCCGGATCGGGCGTCGGACCAGTGGATGTGGACGCCCGCGATCCAGCGCGAGCGGCGCATCGCCTTCCAGGACCGATCCACGCGGTTCTTCGGGACCGACTTCAGCTTCGAGGACCTGGAGGAGCGGGACGTCGACCAGTTCGAGTACAGCCTGGTCGGCGAGGAGCCGATCGCGGGCGCGCCGTGCTGGAAGATCGAAACCCGGCCGAGCAAGACGAAGGCGTCGCAGTACACGCGGTCGTACGTGTGGGTCCGCAGGGACACGTACGCCTACGCGCTCGTCGAGAACTACATCAGGGACGCGCTCGTACGCCGGCTGACGTACTCGAAGTTCGAGAACATCCAGGGCATCTGGACGGCCCGCGTGCTGGAGATGGCCGACCTTCGCCGCAACAGCCGGACGATCCTCACCTTCGACAGTCTGCAGTACAACGTGCCGATGAAGGAGGAGGACTTCACCCTGCAGGCATTGCGGCGGCTGCAGTGAGGGGACGCGCGCGGGGCACGCGCGTGACCGACGAGGACCGCGTGGATCTGAGATCGGGGACCCGGCATGCGCTTCCCGTCGTGGCCCTCGACCTTGTCGTCGTGGCCCCGGGCCTTCCCGATGTCGTCGTCGCCTTCGACCTTCCCGTTGTCGTCGTAGCCCCGGGCCTTCCCGTTGTCGTCGTGGCCCCGGGCCTTCAGGTCCGGGGTCGAGGCGTGAGATTCTCGCACCGATGAAGACGCTCGCGGTCGTGTTCGGCACGCTGTGCTGCCTGGCGCCGGTCGCGGCCGGCGCTCAGGCGGTCGCCCAGAAGGGCTTTCTCGAGGCGACCGGCACCCTGTACCCGCAGGCCGCGGCGAATGACGAGGTGCGGGCGGTCGGCGAGGTGCTGTTCCGGTACGAGGCGTCGGCGAGGCCGGCGCGCTGGCTCCGCCTGTCGGCCGGCGTGGACGCGCGAGCGGATACGCACGACCAGACGCGCTCGAAGTGGTCCATCGACTGGCTCGATCGCGGCGCGCAGCGGACGCCGCTGGGCGTGTCGCGCCTCGACGCGACCATCAGTCGCGGCCTGTGGACCGTGCAGGTGGGCAAGCAGATCGTGCGGTGGGGAAGGACCGACATCCTGACGCCGACCGATCGCTTTGCGCCCCGGGACATGCTGGCCGTCTTCGACACCGATCTCACCGCCATTACCGCGGCGCGGGTCACGGCCGGCCTCCAGTCCGACACCCTCGACATCATCTGGGCGCCGTTCTTCACCCCCAGTCGGGTCCCGCTGCTCAATCAGCGCTGGGCCGTGCTGCCGCCCCTTCCGCCGGGCGTGTCGTTCCGGGACGCCGGCGCGGAGTATCCCGGGGGATCACAGTGGGGGGCGCGCTGGAACCACGTGGGATCGAGCATCGAGTTCTCGCTGTCGGGCTTCCAGGGCTACAACACGCTCCCGCTGTTCGCCGGCAGGTTCGACCCCGTCGCGGGGACGGCCAGCCTCACACGCGTCTACCCGCGCATCCGGATGGCCGGGGGTGACGTGGCGATCCCGTTGTCGCAGGTGACGCTGAAGGGCGAGGCCGGCTGGTTCGGATCGAACGACCCGCGCGCGGACGAGTACGTCCTGTACGTCGTCCAGGTCGAGCGGCAGGCGGGCGAGTGGTTCCTGGTCGGCGGCTACGGGGGCGAGGCCGTGACGACGAACCGTACGCAGGTCGGCTTCTCGCCGGACCGCGGCCTGACCAGGGCGTTTCTCGGCCGCGCGGGCTTCACGATCGACACGAACCGTTCCGTCGCGTTCGATGGCGCCGTTCGCCAGGACGGCAGGGGCTCCTGGCTGCGTTTCGAGTACTCGCACGCGTCCGGCCAGCACCTGCGCGTCACTGCCCGGGCTTCGTGGATTCGGGGCGACGCCGGCGACTTCATCGGCCAGTACTCGAGGAACTCCCACGTCACCTTGACCGCGCGGTACAGTTTCTGAGCCTGCCTCGAGCGCGGGTCTTTCGATGTGACACCGGCAACCGCGGCGTGTGCGCGGAGCCGGCGACCTCTCGCCTCAAAGGCCGAGAAAGAAGACGGGTGCAAGAGCTGCGAGCGCGGCGCCGACTTGCAGCGCCAGTACCTGCAGCGCCTGTCCTGGACTCCGCGGCAGCCACTTGATCGCGAAGAACGCCACGATCGGCACCTCCGCGATCATGAGCAACTGAAAGACATGGGCAGCGGTCCCCTCATCGGCCTCACGGGCAACGCCGAACATGACGACGTGAGCGAGGACCGTGGCGAGGGCGGCGAACGACATGGCCACCGGAAGAAAGGCGCTCGGCTGCCTGAGCAGCGTTGACAACTTCATCTGACAACCCTCCAGAGTCCAGTCAACGCGCACGAAGAGCACATCGATGATTGACTATAAACTACTTTGCTACACAAAGACAAGTACTTGAACTCGCCCTCCTGTGAGTCGCCCTTTACCCGCGCCGGAATCTCTACTGCTACTCCTGCCAGCCGGCAGGGC
>CAWEYM010000005.1:0-168366 GCA_963813325.1 uncultured Acidobacteriota bacterium | reverse complement strand
GATGTACCTGACGCCCCACACGACGTCCGCGATGGCGATGTTCGGCTTCGTGTACCTGTGGTACCTGATGGGCGTGCTCGTCCTCGAGATCTGGCTCGACTACCGGAAGGAGATCGTCCTCAAGTGGCAGGCCAGCGCGGGGCTGACGCGTCTCGTCTACGGGGCGATGGCTCTCTGGTCGAACAACGTGAGCGAATCGGCCCTCCGGCTCGACGACCGGATCGGCCGCGCCATCACCGTCATCGGCATCCCCTCGGCCTTCCTCCTGCACGGGTACGTGGGCTTCATCTTCGGGTCGGTCAAGGCGAACCCGTGGTGGTCCACGCCGATGATGCCGATCGTCTTCCTGTTCTCGGCGATCGTGTCGGGCATCGCCTGCATCCTGCTGCTCTACTTCGTCACCAGCTGGTACCGCCGGGTGGCGGTGGACATGGCCTGCGTGGACACGATCGCTCGCTACCTGTTCTACGCCTTCATCGTGGACTTCTCGCTGGAGATGCTCGATCTCATCCAGCGGATCTACG
This sequence comes from uncultured Acidobacteriota bacterium, assembly GCA_963813325.1. Classification (GTDB taxonomy): domain Bacteria; phylum Acidobacteriota; class Vicinamibacteria; order Vicinamibacterales; family JAKQTR01; genus CAWEYM01. The sequence continues at coordinate 167,842 of CAWEYM010000005.1, read as the reverse complement.
TGGCTGACGAGTCGTTCCACGCGCTGGACTTCATGGTGCACACGCGGCTGTTCACGTCCCAGATCATCCTGCAGATCATCGTCGGGACGATCGTGCCGCTGAGCCTGCTGGCGGCCACGCAGTTGTTCCGGATCTCGGCCCGGGCGCGGCGGGCGATCTACGTGACCGCCGGCGCCCTGACCATGATGGGCATCTTCGCGATGCGCTGGAACGTCGTGATCGGCGGGCAGCTCTTCTCGAAGAGCTTCCTGGGCTACACGACCTACAAGATGCAGTTCGCGACGCGCGAGGGACTGCTGCCCGCGATCCTGCTGCTCATCCTGCCGTTCGTGATCCTCTGGGTCCTGATTCGGCTGCTGCCGCCCTGGGGTCACGAGAAAGCGTCGGCGGCCCGCCACGCGTAGCCGGCCGCGGTGGCCGGCGCTCACGGGCCTGAGAGACCGGAGGCACGCCCCCGGCGTCCCGGCGGAGGAGGACCGCGCATGGACGACCGCCAGTCCCGTCTCGAGTCGGCGATCGTGCAGTTGACCGCCACGGTGGGCGCCCTCGAGCGGCGCGTCGCCGCGCTCGAGACCCGCGCCGGGGAGGTCGCGGTCCCCGACGGCGCGACGGCCGGCGCCGCCGCGGCGCACGCTGTCACCCTGCCGCGTCCCGCCCACGACGTCGTCAGCATCCTGTCCCTCGTGGGCCGTCTGCTCATCGTCCTGGGCGGCGCGTACCTGCTCCGCGCGATGACGGAAGTGGGCACGATCGGTCCGGCCACGGGGATCGGGGCGGGCCTGGCCTTTGCCGCCGCGTGGACCGTGGTGGCCGACTGGCACGCGCGGCGCGGACACCGGCTCGGCGCGGCGTTCGACGGGCTGGCCACGGCCCTCATTGCCTTCCCGCTCATCTGGGAGGCCACGACCCGGTTCCACGTGCTGTCGCCGGACGCGAGCGCCGCCGCGCTCGGGGTATTCGCCGGGGTCGGACTGGCTGTCTCGTGGCGGCAGCGCGTGCAGTCACTCGCCTGGATCGTCGTGTGCGGCGCACTGCCCACGTCGCTGGCGCTGATCGGCGGCACGGGCGCGGTCGTCCCCTTCGGCGTGGTCGTCATCCTGCTGGGGGTCGTGACCCTGTGGATGGGGTACTCGCTGGACTACTGGTTCCTGCGGTGGCCGGTGGCTGCCGTCGCCGACATCATCGTCTTCGGCCTGACCCTGCGGATGCTGTCGTCGCAGCCGCGCGAGACCGCGGCCCTCGTCGTCAGCGTGCAGCTGTTCCTCGTGGCCGCCTATCTGGTCAGCATCGGCATCAGGACCCTGGTGCGCGGGCGGAACGTCATCCCCTTCGAGGTCGTGCAGGCGCTCGCGGCGCTGGTCGTCGGGTTTGGCGGCGCCATCGCGGTGACCCGGCACACCGGGCACGGGGCCATCGAACTGGGCATCGCGAGCCTCGTGTTCGGCGCAGCGTGCTACGGCGTGACGTTCGCGTTCATCGACCGCCAGCAGAACCGGGGGCGCAACGTCCATTTCTACGCGTCCCTGGCGATCGTCTTCGCGCTGGCCGGCACCGCCCTGCTGCTGCATGGCACCGTGATCACGATCACGTGGGCGGCGTTCGGGATGGTGGCCGCATGGCTCTGGGCGCGGACCGGCCGGCTCGTGCTGGGGCTGCACTGCGCGGTGTACCTGATCGCAGCGGCGAGCGAGTCCGGCACGCTCGCGTACGGCGCGACGGCCTTCGTCGGCTCGGCGCAGGCGTGGTCGGTGCCGTCGGCCGGGGGGCTGATCGTGCTGGCCGCCGCCTCGGTCTGCGCCTGGATCTGCATCGCCGGGTCGCCGACGCACGAGAGGGGCTATGCCCACGTGCCGCGCATGGCCATCATCCTGGTCCTCGTGTGGGCCGCCGGCGCGGCGCTCATCGGCTGGCTCGCCCGGGCCGCGGGCGGATTGCCCGACGGCAGCATCGACCCCGGGATCCTGGCGACCGTGCGCACCGGCGTGCTGGCGGTGTCGACGCTGGCCGTCGCCTGGATCGGCCGGCATGCGCGCTGCGTGGAGTGGGGCTGGCTCGTCTACCCGCTGCTCGTCGGCATCGGGTTGAAGATGGTGGCCGAGGACTTCATGCGGTCGAGACCCGCGACGCTGTTCCTCGCGCTGGCGCTGTACGGCACGGCGCTGATCCTCGCCCCGCGGCTGCGCCGGGCCGCGCCCCTGGAGACCCGGAACATCGGCTGATGAGCCGCCGTATCCACTGACGTGGGCTTCCCCGGGCGGTTCCGGGCGACGGGGACGTTGCCCCGCTGGTGAGACGTCCGCGACGGCGCGTCCAGGCCTGGCATCCTCCTGACGGGACGGGCTGGTCTGCGGGCCGTGGCGGGGTACAATGCCACGAATCCCAGAAGCGAGGTTGACGATGGCCGGTGAGGTGTCCGACCTGCTGCGGAGCGACCTGGTCGACAGACGCGAACGGCTCCACGTTGCCGTGTCACGAGGCGGAGAGGAGCCGCAACTCAGGGCGTTGCTCGGTGAAGTCGATGCCGCCCTGGCGCGCATGGAACGCGGCACGTACGGGCTCTGCGAGGAGTGCCACGATCCCATCGAAGCGGACCGCCTGCGGGTCGATCCCCTGATTCGCCGGTGCCTCGATCACCTGACGGCGGCCGAGCAGCGGACGCTGGACATGGACCTGGAGCTCGCGAGCCGGATCCAGCACAGCATGCTGCCCAAGTGCGGGCTGGGCTACGCCGGGTGGGACGTCAGCCACCACTTCGAACCGTTCGGCCACGTGGGCGGCGACTATTGCGACGTCGTCGTGCCGGAGGAAGGCGGCGACGCGTTCTTCCTGCTGGGGGACGTGTCGGGCAAGGGCGTGGCGGCCTCGCTGCTGATGGCGTCGCTCCACGCGACCTTCAGGAGCCTGATCGCGGCCGGCCTCCCGGCCGAACGCCTCGTCGAGCGGGCGAATCGCGTGTTCTGCCAGAGCTTGATGCCCGCGCACTACGCGACCCTCGTGTGCTGCCGGGCCCTGGCCTCGGGCCAGGTCCACGTGGCCAACGCCGGCCATCCCCCGGCCCTGCTGGTTCGCCAGGGCGGCATCGAGGCGATCGGCGCGACCGGCCTGCCGCTGGGCATGTTCTGCAGCTCGGCGTACGCGAGCCAGGTGGTGATGCTCGAGCCCGGCGACCTGCTGCTGCTGTACACCGACGGCCTGATCGAAACCGAGAACGAGGCCGGCGAGGATTACGGCCTGTCGCGGCTGCAGTCGACGCTGCGCCGGCTCACGACCGATCGCGCCGCCCCGGTCGATCACGTCGTGGCACGGTGCGTCGACGACCTCAACCGGTTCAGGGGAACGGCCCCGAGGGCCGATGACCTCACGGTGATGGGCATCCGCCGGCTCGACTGATCGAGCGGGCAGAGACCCGCAGGTTTCGCCCGGCGGCTTACGCGCGTCGCAGGTGAGCGATCGCCTTCGCCGCCCAATCGGGATCGTTGAGCATGGCCCGGCCGATGCCGGCCAGGTCCGCCTTCCCCTCGCGGATCAGTTGGTCGGCGTACATCGGATCGACGATGCCGCCGGCGACCAGCACGGGGACGCTGACCTGCTGTTTGATCGCGGCGGCATAGGGCACGAAGTACCCGGGTCCCCGCCCGCGGTCTCCCGATCCCCGCAATCCACCCGAAACGTCGATCAACGCCGCGCCGGCGGCCACCAGCGCGCGGGCCGTGCGGCACGAGGTCTCGAGGTCGACGCCGCCGGGCCACTCGTCGTGCGCGCCGAGTCGCACGAAGACCGGACGCCCGGGGCCGAACCGGTAGCGCACCTCCGCCAGGACGTCGAGGTGCAGCCTCATCCGGTTGTGCTCGGCGCCGCCGAACCCGTCTGCCCGCTGATTCGTCAGGGGCGACAGGAACTGGCCCAGCAGGAACCCGTGGGCGGCGTGGACCTCGACTGCGTCGAATCCCGCCTGGCTGGCGCGTGTCGCCGCCGCACCAAACGCGGTCACGGCCTCGGCGATCTGGCCCGGCGTCATCTCGTCCGGGACGTCCCCCTGGGGTTCATTAGGGTGCCTGATTGGCGAGGGCGCGAGCAGCGGCTGGCCGATCGCGGCCGCCGACCCGCGTGAGCCCGCGTGCGAGATCTGGAGGCACGCCACCGCGCCCTCGGCCTTGATCGCCGCCGCCAGTGCCGTCAGTCCCTCGGTGCAGCGGTCGTCGTACACGCCGAGCTGGGTGGCGCTGTGCCGGCCCCGCGGGTGCACGAACGCGTGTTCCACGATGACGAGGCCGCACCCGGCGGCGGCCCGCACCCGGTGGTACTCGATGATGTCGAGGGTCACGAGGCCGTCGGGCGTGGCCTTGCCGGACCACATCGGCGGCATGACGATCCGGTTCCGGAGGGTCAGGTTCGCGAAAGACAGCGGCGAGAGCAGGGTGGGCATGGCGGCGTCGGTTCCTCGGGGCTGGTCGATCGGGCGGCAGGCCGGGCGTCTCCCGGCCTGCCGCAGGGCACGCTGGCCGCGCTACCGGATCGAGTACGGCGGGCGCGGCGGGAACGTGAACGGCTCTTCCTTGATCTGCTTGAGCAGCAACTCGACGGCCTTCTCGAGCTGGAGGTCCTTACCGGCCGAGGCGGAGGCCGGGTCGTTGTCGAGCAGGATGTCGGGGTCGGCGCCGTGGTTCTCGACGATCCACTTGCCGTCGGCGCCCCAGAACGAGTTGTTCGACTGCTGGACCGTGCCGTTGTCGATCGTGCGCTGGCCGTTGAGGATGCCGACCAGGCCTCCCCACGACGGCACGCCGATCACAGTGCCGAGCTTCCGGACCTTGAAGTGCTCGACGAAGGCCTCGCCGTCGGAGCCGTTGTACTCGTTGCTGAGGACGGCCAGCGGCCCGGTCGTCGTCGAGCCGGGATACCGGAACGGCTCCATGTTGCGGAGCACGTTGAACGCCGTCATCTTGCGCTCGAGCTTGTCGATCATGAAGTACTCGGTCCAGCCTCCGCCGTTGCCGCGCACGTCGATGATCAGGCCCTTCTTGTAGCGGAACGCCCGCCAGTACTTGTCGAACTGGCCGACATTGTCGGTGCCCATGGCGGTGAGGTGCAGGTAGCCCAGGTCGCCGTTCGACGCCTTCAGGACCGTGTCGATGTTGTCGGCGATCCACCGGTTGTAGCGCAGGTCGGACTCCGACCGCACGGGCTCGACCTCGCAGGTCCGCGCTCCTGCCGCCGACGGCGTCCCGTTGACGGTGACCCTCACGGACTGGCCGCGCGTGACCTGCAGGAACCGGAAGGGGTTCTGGCCCTTGAGGTCGTGGCCGTCGATGGCGATGAGGAAATCGCCGTCCTTGACGTCGATGTCCGGGCGGGCCAGCGGTCCGGTCAGGTCCGAGTTGTACGCGGTCGGCCCGAGGATGCGGGCCAGGCGCGGGTACCCGCTCGCGTCGGCCCGGATGTCGGCACCGAGCAGGCCCGTGTAGACGGGGTTCGGCGGCTGCGCCGGGACGCTGAAGTCGCCGCCCGAGATGTACGTGTGCGACACGCACAGCTCGCCGACCATCTGCGACAGCATCCAGTTGAGCTCCCCGCGGGAGCTGATCTCGGGCAGCCACGCGCGGTACTTGTCGCCGATCGCCTTCCAGTCGTGCCCGTGGAAATTGGGATCGTAGAAGAAGTCACGGTACCAGCGCCAGGCGTCGTTGAAGATCTGGGTCCACTCCGCCCGCGGATCGACGCGGTACATGAGCTCGTCGAGGTTCAGCTTGCCGCCGATGGCCTTCGCCCCGACGAGCTTCGCGACCGGCGTCAGGCTGTAGACGTTGCCCTTCCGCGCGATCGCCTGCTCGCGGTTGGCGGACAGCTTCCAGTCGCTGATCGTTCCGTCGAGGACCGTCTCCTTCCGGGCCGCCAGGTCGTAGACGTGGAGCGTCCACTTGTCGGTCCCCGACAGGTTGAAGATCTCCTCGGTCTCGTCCTCGCCGTAGAAGTCGATCGACACCCACGTCACCAGGCCCTTGCCGGCCTTGAGCGCGAAGTACGTGCCGGAGTCGACGGGCACCTTGAAGACCCGCTGCTCGATGCCCGGCACGTCGATCCGGAACGGCTGCGCCTCGCCTTTCTTCTCGGCCGCCGCGCCCGTGACGAACGGCGGCTTCTGCCCGGCCTTCAGCTGCACCGCCATCACCTGCACCGGGTTCAGGATGACGTGATTGTCCTCGAAGATGTCGATGCGGGTCGTGAAGTCCCGGTACGACAGGAAGTACAGGTAGTCGCCGTTCGCGTCGAACGACGGGTTGAGGCTGTCGTAGAACCCGTCGGTGATCGGGAAGCTCTTGTTCTGCCCGAGGCTGTACAGGAACACCCGGTTGTTGCGGTTGTACTCGACGAACGAGTAGGTGATCCACTGGCTGTCGGGCGACCACGAGTAGTCGCTGATCTCCCAGAAGAACTCGTCGTTCTTCATCTGGTTCGACGAGGCGAACTTCGTGATCTTCTTCGTCGCCACGTCGAGATAGAAGAGCGAAAAGTCCTTGTTGCCGAAGAGGATCTTCGTGCCGTCGGGCGACCACTCCAGGTGGTACGCGGTCCGGTCGAGATCCGTCGTCAGCGGCTCCCAGGGTCTGTCGCCCGCGACGTCGATCGCGTAAATCTGGTAGTCGCCGGTCTTGTCGGAGTAGAAGGCGATCCGCTTGCCGTCCGGCGAGAGCTGCGGGAACCGCTCACGCGTGCCCGGCGTGTTCGTCAGGTTGCGCGGCGGCTGGCTGTCGTCGCCCGAGACCAGGTAGATGTCGCCCCGCACTTCCAGGACCGCGGCCTTGCCGTCGTTCCCGGCCGCCATCGACTGCACGTAGTCGCGCCCGTTGATGGTGCGCCCGGCAAGCTGCCAGCGATCGCTCGGGACATCGACGTCCACGCGCCGGCTCTTGTTCGTCGCGGCGTCGAGGACGTACATCCGGCCCGCCTGCAGGTAGACGATCGACGTGCCGTCGGTGTCGGGCATCTGCACGTCGAAGTCGTCGTACTGCGTGACCGGGTCCACTTTCTTCGTGGCGAAGTCGTACGTGTAGAGGTTGGCGATTCCGTTGGCGCCGCGGTCCGACACGAAATACAGGCGGCTGCCAATCCACATCGGGTAGGCGTTCTTGCCGACGTAGTCGGTGAGGGCGGCGAAGGTGTTCGCCTTGAAGTCGTACAGCCAGATGTCCGTGTACTGGCCGCCCTTGTAGCGCTTCCAGTAGTACTCCTCGGTGCCGCGGCGGTTGTACGCCATCTTCGAGCCGTCGGCCGAGAACGAGCAGAGGATGCCGCGCTCGACCGGCAGTTGCTCGGGCAGGGCGCCGTCCGGGGTCACGGAGAACAGCTTGACGATCGGGCGGAACGTGTTCTCGTGGCCCGACCGGAAGATGATCTTCCTGCCGTCGGGCGTCCACGTGACGGTCCGCACGCCGGTGCCCGTGTAGGTCACCCGCGTCGGCGTGCCGCCGCCGGCCGGCATGACGTACACCGCGGTCCCGTCGTACTGGCCGGTGAACGCGATGGTCCTGCCGTCGGGCGAGAACTTCGCGGCGTCCTCGAGGCCCGGGTGGCTCGTGAGGCGCCGCGCGCCGCCGCCCGCCGCCGGGACGGTCCACAGGTCCCCTTCATACGTGAAGACGATGGTGTTGCCGCTGATGTCCGGGGATTGCATGAAGCGGCCCGGGGCCCCGAAGGCCGGCAGTCCGGTCAGCAGGATCCCGATGAGCAGGAGAAACGTCGCTTTCCTCATGAGTCGTCTCCGGGAAGACGGACGGTGGAACAGATGGACAGAAGGCGGAAGCCGGAACGACGAGAGCCAGGACACACGGCAGAAAACGGGGGACAGAGGGCCGCGAGGCCCCCAGGATCGGCAGGCTCCAGCCTCGCACGAGGCCGCCATCCGCAAGCCACACGTCGAAGGTCAGCCACGCAAGAATCCTGGGCCGGTGGGAGGCTTCGCCCCGGGCCGGGCTGGGGGCCCACGGGGGCCGATTCGGGGACGTCGAAGCAGTCTACACCGCCGGCGGGCGGCCCGTCACGGGACGTGCGCGGGCCAGTGCGGCCCGGTGCCGCGTCCGGCAGGGGCGGGACGGGGCTATAATTCTTCATGTCCCTGCTCATCCGGCGTCGCCCCCCTTCCTGCAGGAGGATTGCATGGCTCTGCTGAACCCATCCGTGCAGAAACAGGTCCGCACGGCGCTGGCCGCGATGACCCGGCCGATCCGGGTGGCGATGTTCACCCAGGGCGACGGCGGTGCGCTCGAGTGCGAGATGTGCGCCGACACCCGCCATCTCGTTGAGGAGCTCGCCGGGCTGTCCGACAAGGTCACGCTCGAGGTCCACGACTTCGTCGCGGAGGCCGCGCTGGCGGAGCGCTACGGGGTCGACAAGATCCCGGCCCTCGTGCTGCTCGGCGATGGCCCGGAGCCCCGGGACCACGGTATCCGCTTCTACGGGATCCCGTCGGGCTACGAGTTCGGGACGCTGCTGCAGGACTTCGTCGCGGTGAGCAAGGGCACCGCCGATTTGTCGGCCGGGACGGTCCGCGATCTTCAGAAGCTGACGAAGCCCGTTCACATGCAGGTGTTCGTCACACCCACGTGACCCTACTGCCCGCGAGCCGTGTTGCTCGCCCATCAGTTCGCCCTGGCCAGCCCGCTCATCACCGCCGACATGGTCGAGGCGTCCGAGTACCCGCACCTCTCGGGCCGCTATCACGTCCACGGCGTCCCCAAGACCGTGATCAACGAGCTCATCCACGTCGAGGGCGCCGCGCCCGAGGACATGGTGCTCAACGCCATCCTTACCGTCATGGACGATGACGAGATGTCCCGCCTGAAACAGGAGTGGGACAGCCACGGGCACCATCACGACTGAGCGGCGCCCCGGGTCACGGGGCCGCTCGCCAGGCCACGGCCTGCGCGAGTCGCGCGCGGTCGGACGCCTCGTCGTCCGCCAGCACCGACCACGCGAAGGCCCCGCGATACCCGTGCGCCCGGGCGACCGCGATGATGCCCTCCGGCGTTCGGGCGGAGCCTCGCGTCGGGAACTCGCCGAGGATGATCGGCCGGTCGAGCCCGAGCACCTCCACGGGACGATCGAGCGGCGACCCTCTGTCGAGGCGGTCGTACCAGTGGACCTGGTAGACGTCGAGATCGAGGTCCCGCACGAGCGGCAGGCCCCGGAGGGAGGCGAGCCCGACGGTGGCCGGGTGGTTCGTGCAGTCGTGCACGGCGCGCGCCGTCGTGCCGATGAACGCGCGCATGTCGGCCCGCGACACGCCATGGGCGCGATCGCGGCACCCCTCGCCCCACGTCGCCCATTCCGGCTCGTTGATGAGGTCCCAGGCGACGATGCCGGGGTGATGGCCGTAGCGCTCGAACAGGGGCCGTGCGACGCGGTCCACGAAGGCCGCGCCCGCCTCGCGGCCGGCGACCAGGCCGGTGCGCCCGCCCAGTCGCACGCCGTCCACGATCCGCGGCGGCGCGAACCAGAGGAAGTCGATCAGCACGACGATCAGCCCGAGATGCGCGTGGTCCGCCTCCTCGATCGCCGCATCGACATCCGCCAGGACGAAGTCGTCGAGCGCGGCGGCGCCGTCGTGCCCCCCGGTCACGATCCCGGCTCGCCCGTCGCACAACAGGAACCACCGGAGACAGGTCACACCCGTGTCCGCCACCGACGCCAGGATCTCGCGCAGCCGGGCCCGCGGCCCGGGCCGGGCGACGCCCCCGGACGGCTGCCACGCGTTCGCCCCGAAATCGCCGCCGTAGGTCAGCCAGGGCAGGTTGGCGCCCAGCAGAAACTTCGCGCCGTCCCCGTCCGTAGATCCAGGTAGTTGCGGCCGGTCCATCCACCCAGCTTACAGGCCCGAGTCTCGGATGGGAACTCGCCGCCCGCTGCGCCGTGCCGGGGCACTCGGCCTGCGCCGCCGGCCCGCGCGGTGTTACCCTGTACGAACGCTGGTTTCCTGGAGGTGACGTGTGATCGAGAGTCTTCGCAAGCTCCTGCTCGCCGGCCTTGGCGCCATGGACCTGACCCAGGAGAAGGCCAAGGCCGTCTTCGATGACCTCGTGAAGCGCGGCGAACTGAACGAGCCGGAGGCCCGCGAACTGTTCACGACGTGGGCCAAGCGCGCCGGCGAGCAGCGCGAGAAGATCCAGGCGCAGGTGGACGAAGCCGTGGAGCGCGGGATCAAGGCCATGGGGTTCGTCCGCAAGGCCGAGTTCGACGCCCTCGGCCAGCGCCTCGCCGAACTCGAGCGCACGCTGGCGGAGCGCGAAGGCACGCCCGCCGGGCCCGTCTCCTGACGCCCCTGCCTGCGCGGGCGGCTGTGGGCGCCGCCCGCCGTTTCCATGACGTGCCGGTCCCGGCCGTGATGCGTCGATGACCCCGGTGGCTGCGTCCGCGCCGCCCGCGAGGCAACTTCGCCGCCTGCGCGACATCGCCGGCGTCCTGATGAAGTACGGCTTCCAGGACGTCGTCGCCCGCCTGCACCTGGCGCCTGCCCGGATGCGACGCCACTGGTTCACGTCGCATGGGCCGGTCGATGCGCCGGCCGCCACGCGCGCCAGCCGGCTGCGCCAGGCGTTCGAGGAGCTGGGGCCGACGTTCGTCAAGTTCGGCCAGGCCCTGAGCACGCGCGCCGACGTGCTGCCGCGCGAGCTCGTGGTCGAGCTGGCGAAGCTGCAGGACGCGGTGCCGCCGCTCCCTCCAGGCATCGCCGAGGCGGCGGTCGCGGCGGCGCTCGGCCGTCCGATTGACGAGGTGTTCGGCGAGTTCGATGCGGCGCCGATTGCGGCGGCCTCGATCGCCCAGGTTCACCGGGCCCGGCTCCGCAGCGGCGAAGAAGTGGCCGTCAAGGTGCGGCGGCCCGGCATCGAGACGGTCATCGACAGCGACCTGGCCATCCTGGCGCAGATCGGCCGCCTGGCCGAGCGCTACCTGCCCGACGCGGACCTCTACCAGCCGATGGGCCTCGTGCGGGAGTTCTCCCGGTCGATCCGGCGGGAACTCGACCTGCTGCGGGAGGCGCGCACGCTCGTGCACGTCCGGCAGAACTTCGCGGGCGACGGCACGGTCCACGTGCCGCGCGTGTTCTGGGACCAGACCACGAGCAGCGTCCTGACCCAGGAGTACGTGCACGGCGTCAAGGCCTCGGAGATCGGCGCGAGTCCGGGCGCATTCGACCCGGCGCTCGTGGCCCGGCGCGGGGCCGACGCCCTCCTCAAGCAGGTGCTGCGCCACGGCCTGTTTCATGCGGATCCCCATCCCGCCAACATCTTCGTGCTGCCGGGCAACGTCGTCTGCTTCCTGGATTTCGGGACGGTCGGCCGTCTCGATCGACACATGCGCGGCCGGCTCGCGTCCCTGGTCGAGGCGGTGGTCCGCGAGGACGTGGACCGGCTGGCGGAAGCGGTGCTCGCGGTCGCGCAGCCGATGGGCGATATCAGCCAGACCGAGTTCCGCCACGACCTGGGCGAGATGTTCGACACGTACTCCGCGGTGAGCCTGAGCGAGCTGGCGATCGGCGACCTGCTCGGCGAGATGGTGACCGTGATCGGGCGCCACCGGCTCCAGTTTCCGCCGGACCTCATGCTGCTCATCAAGGCCTTCGTGACGATCGAGGGCGTCGGCCGCCAGCTGGATCCCGCCTTCAAGCTCGTGGAGCACGCGCGGCCCCTCGTGGAGGAGATCCTCCGCGCGCGCTACGCGCCGGCCGCGGTCGCCGAGCGCGTGAGCGATGTCGGCCGCGACCTCGTCGAGGCGCTCCGCGCGGTGCCGCGGGACCTGCGCGAGCTGATCAGCAAGGCGCGGCGGGACCGGCTGCAGATCCAGTTCGTCCACCGCAACCTGGATCACTTCGTCCAGGAGATGGACCGCGCGAGCAACCGGCTCAGCTTCGCCATCGTCATTGCCGCGCTGATCGTCGGGTCGTCGCTGATCTTCCAGTCCAGCGCCGGGCCCAGGCTGCTGGGCTACCCGGCGATCGGCCTGATCGGGTTCGTGGCCGCGGCCTTCCTGGGGCTGTGGCTCGCGATTGGCATCGTGCGATCGGGGCGGCTGTAGAAATCGGGGGAGGGCTCGTCCATGCCTGAACACATCGAGGCGCCGGCCGTCGTGCCCGATCAACCCAGGTGACGACGCCGCAACGCAAAGGGGGAGCGGACCGTGACCAGAAAGACGGCAGCGGCGGTATTTGGCGGGGTCTGCGTGGTGCTGGCCGTGCTCCTGCTGGGGGGGTGGCTGAGCCCGGTGGCCGCAGGCGTGGCCTTCGCGGCGGCCCTCGTCTCGTTCGGCGTGGCCTCGCGCGGGTTCACGCGATAGACCGCAGGACGGCACCAACCCGCCTGCGCCAAACCGGCCACGAGACCCTGGCACCCGCGTTGCGGCGGCCGTGCCTGCGCGGTCAGGCTACGCCCGGCGATCCTCCATTGTCCGAAGGGCGATCGCGAAGAGCAGGAACCCGACGGCGCCGCGCCAGTAACCCTGGGGCGGAAGCAGGATTGAGCCGCCCGTAAAGGCGAGCAGCGTCCCGACTACGAATGCCAGCCCCGCCAGACCAATCAACGCCCAGCACAGGTTCTTCATCGTGGCCTCCCAACCCGGACGACCACTCCCGGGTCCGCGCCATTCTGGTCCCCCGGGCTGCCGTCCTGCAAGGGTTGTCCGCTGGCGGGACGCGTGTGTCCGGGCGCGGACGGGCTGCAGACGCGTAGGGGCCGGTTCGGCGCCGGCAACTCATTGCGGGATAACCTCTTACAACCGTGGCGGCCCACGGCATGGTCCTCGCAATGTCCCGGCTGTCACGCTCGACCAACGGGAGTTCCCCAGGATGGACAGCCTCGTGCAGGATCTTCGCTTAGCGTTCCGCACCCTGACCCGCACGCCGGGCTTCAGCCTGATCATCGTGCTGACGCTCGGCCTCGGGATCGGTGCCAACACCGCGATCTTCTCGCTCATGGACCAGGTCATGTTCCGGTCGCTGCCGGTGCAGGATCCCGGGCAGGTGGTGCTGCTCGACAGTCCCGGCCCACAGATCGGGCGCGTCGAGGGATCGCACGTGTTCTCGTACCCGATGTACAAGGACTTCCGGGACCAGAACACCGTGTTCAGCGGCGTGCTGGCGCAGTTTCCGGTCAGCGCGACCATGACCTCCGATGGCGGCGCCGAGCGGGTCGAGGCGGTGCTGGTGACGGGCACCTACTTCCAGGTGCTCGGGGTGAAGGCCGCGGTAGGGCGGACCTTCACCGCCGAGGACGAGAAGGTCCCCGGCGGGCATCCTGTCGTGGTGCTGGCCCACGGGTTCTGGGTGCGGCGCTTCGGCGCCGATCCGTCGATCCTCAACAAGACCCTGCGCCTGAACGGCCACCCGATGACCGTCGTGGGGATCTCGGCACCGGGCTTCCATGGCATCTCGGTCGGCAGCGTGACGGACGTGTTCGTGCCGGTCATGATGAAGGCCGAGCTGACCCCCACGTGGAACGATCTCGACAACCGCCGGAGCATGTGGCTCAACGTGGCGGCGCGGCTGAAGCCCGGCGTGACACGCGAGCAGGCCCAGACCGAGCTGAACGTGCTGTTCCATCGCGTCCTGCTGGACGAGGTCAACCAGATCCCGAACCTGGATGCCTTCCGGCGGGCGCGCCTGCTGAAGAAGACGGTGCTCGTGCTGCCCGGCTACAACGGGTTCTCGTACCTGCGGGAGCAGTTCTCGACGCCACTCCTGCTGCTGATGGGGATGGTCGGCCTGGTGCTGCTGATTGCGTGCGCCAACGTCGCGAACCTCCTGCTGGCGCGGGCGGCCGCGCGGCAGCGCGAGGTTGCGATCCGGCTGTCGCTCGGCGCGTCGCGCTGGCAGATCGCGCGCCAGTTGCTGGTCGAGAGCGTCGTGCTGGCGCTCGCCGGCGGCGTGACCGGCGTGATCATCGCGTCGTGGACCGGGGATTTCCTGCTGTCGATCCTGCCGTTCGAAGAGGCGCGCCGGGCGTTCTCGGCCCAGCCCGACATGCGGATGGCGCTCTTCACGCTGGCGGTGTCGGTGTTCACGGGGCTGCTGTTCGGCCTGGCGCCGGCCATCCAGGCGAGCTGGCCCGACATGACGCAGGCGCTCAAGGACGAGACCGGTTCGGTGGCCGGGAGCGCGCGGCACGTCCGGTTCCGGAAGGGCCTCGTGGTGGCGCAGGTCGCGCTGTCGCTGCTGCTGCTGGTCGGCGCCGGTCTCTTCACGAGGAGCCTCTACAACCTGCGCGCCCTCAATCCCGGCTTCAACGTCGATCGCCTGATCACCTTCTCCATGGACCCGTCGCTGAACGGCTACGCCCAGACGCGGATGGTGGACCTCTTCACGCAGTTGCAGCAGCGCGTGGCGGGGCTGCCCGGCGTGCGCTCGGTGTCGATGGCGTCGATCCCGCCGTTGACCGACACGATCAACATGTCGACCGTGCGCGTCGAGGGTTACCAGTCCCGTGACGGCGAGGACCTCAACCCGCACGTCAACACGGTCAGCCCCGGGTACTTCGCCACCATGGGCATGCCGCTGCTGGCGGGGCGCGACTTCACCGAGCGGGACCAGAGGGGCGCGCCAATGGTCGCCGTCATCAACGAGACGATGGCGCGCTACTTCTGGAACGGCCAGAACCCCATCGGGCGCCGCTTCGGGTTCGGGCGGCACCGCAGCGCCAGCGAGATCGAGGTCGTCGGCGTCGTGAAGGACGGGAAGGACATCAGCCTCCGCGAGGACGTCGCGCGCATGGTCTTCCTGCCGTATGCGCAGGACGAGTCGCTCAGCCAGCTCACGTTCTTCGTGCGGACCACGGCCGACGGCGCCGTGACGGGCGACGCCCTGCGGCGGGCCGTGCGCCAGGTGGACCCGGCGATCCCCGTCTTCGACGTGAAGACCGCGACGGCGGTCGTCAGCGAGTCGCTGTTCCTCGATCGCATCGTCGCGCTGCTGTCGGCGTGCTTCGGGCTGCTGGCCACCATCCTGGCGGCCGTGGGCCTGTATGGCGTGATGAGCTACTCGGTGGCGCGCCGGACGCGGGAACTCGGGCTGCGGATGGCGATCGGGGCCCCGCAGGGCGCCGTGCTCTGGCTGGTGCTGAAGGACGTCGCCGTTCTCGCGGCGTTCGGCATTGCCCTCGGCCTGCCGATGGCCATCGGGCTCGGGCAGGTCGTGCGATCCCGGCTGTTCGGGGTCGCCCCGACCGACCCGCTGACGCTGGGGATTGCGATCTCCACGCTCGGGATCGTGTCGATCCTGGCCGGCTACGTGCCCGCGCGGCAGGCCACGCAGGTGGATCCGCTCCAGGCCTTGCGGCACGAGTAGCGGGGACCGGCGCACTCGCCGTGCGTCGTGCGCCGTCCGCCGTGCGTATCGTCCGTCGTTCGCGGCCCCTCCATCCCGACCGATGCGCTTGGGGTTCCGGCCCGCTTCTGCTACTCTCGTAGGCCGTGACCGGAAACGTGTTCCGCATCGAGCGCTTCGCGGTGCACGACGGCCCAGGCATACGCACCACGGTCTTCCTGAAAGGCTGCCCGCTTCGCTGCTGGTGGTGCCACAGCCCCGAGAGCCAGTCGACGCTCCCCGAGCTGATGTATCGGCCGGACCGCTGCATCCGCTGCTTCAAGTGCGTCGAGGAGTGCCAGCTGGGCGCGATCTCGCGGGTGGGTGACGTGCCGGTCGTCGACGAGGACCTCTGCCGGTGGTGCGGGGGCTGCGCCGACGTGTGCGACACCGGGGCGCGGACCCGTGCCGGCCGGTTGATGACGACGGCCGACGTCGTGCGCGTGATCGAGCAGGACACGCTGTTCTATGACCAGTCGGGCGGCGGGGTGACGTTCTCCGGCGGCGAGCCGTTGATGCAGCCCGACTTCGTGATCGAGCTGCTCGAAGCGTGCCGCGACAAACGCATCCACACCGCCGTCGACACCTGCGGCATGGCCGACCGTGACAGGCTCCTGCGGGCCGCCGAGCTGGCCGACCTGTTCCTGTTCGACGTCAAGATGCTCGACGACGAGCGGCACCGGCAGTTCACGGGCGTCTCCAACGTGCGCATCCTCGACAA
This sequence comes from uncultured Acidobacteriota bacterium, assembly GCA_963813325.1. Classification (GTDB taxonomy): domain Bacteria; phylum Acidobacteriota; class Vicinamibacteria; order Vicinamibacterales; family JAKQTR01; genus CAWEYM01. Next base: position 151,775 of record CAWEYM010000005.1, on the reverse strand, counting down.
CCTGCGCGCGCTGGTGGCGGCGCGGGCCCGCGTGCTCGTCCGGTTCCCCCTGGTGCCGGGTGTGAACGACGAGCCCGGGCACGTCGAGCGGGTCGGCCGCTTCCTGGCCGGCCTCGGCCTGTCGCGCGTCGACGTATTGCCCTACCATCGTGCCGGTTCCGGCAAGTACCCCGCCCTGGGCCGGGAGTACCGGCTGGCCGGGACCGAAGTGCCGACGACGAGAACCGAGGAGGCCGTCCGGATCCTGGCCGGGTGCGGCCTCGACGCCGTGGCTGGAGGCAGACCGTGACCGAACGAGTGGCGCAATTGCGGGAGGCGAGCCTGCGGGCGGAGCCGTGGCTCTCGAGCGAGCGAGCGGAGCTGATGACCCGGTTCTACCGGCAGGAGGGCAGGGGCCTGTCGGTGCCGGTTCACCGGGCGCGTGCGTTCGCGTACCTGATGGAGCACAAGACGATCTGCATCAACCCGGGTGAGCTGATCGTCGGGGAGCGAGGGCCGTCGGCCAAGGGCACGCCCACGTATCCCGAGCTGTGCTGCCACACGATGTCGGATCTCGACGTGATCGACCAGCGCGAGAAGACCCGGTTCTCGGTCGACGCGGACGTGCGGCGCCTGTACGAGCAGGAGATCATCCCGTTCTGGGCGGGGAAGTCGATCCGGGAGCTGATCTTCGGCCACATGACCGGCGAGTGGAAGGACGCGTACGCGGCCGGCGTGTTCACCGAGTTCATGGAGCAGCGGGCGCCCGGCCACACGGTGCTCGACGACAAGATCTACCGGCGCGGCTTCCACGAGGTCGTCGCGCAGATCGACGCCCGCCTGCAGGCAGTGGACCTGCTCACCGATCCGCGGGCCTTCGACAAGCGCGAAGAGCTGAAGGCGATGCAGATCGCGGCGCGCGCGATCATCCGCTTCGCCGAGCGGCACGCGGAGGAAGCAGAGCGCCTGGCGGCCGCCGAGGCCGACCCCGCGCGGCGGGCGGAGCTGCAGCGGATCGCCGCGACCTGCCGCCACGTGCCCGGTCACGCGCCCCGCGACTTCCGGGAAGCGCTGCAGGCGTACTGGTTCGTGCACCTCGGCGTGATTACCGAGCTGAACACCTGGGACTCGTTCTGCCCCGGCCGCCTGGACCAGCACCTGTTCCCGTTCTACCAGCGGGGGGTCGAGGCCGGGACGCTGACCGACGCTCAGGCCACCGAACTGCTCGGGTGCTTCTGGGTGAAGTTCAACAATCAGCCGGCCCCGCCGAAGGTCGGCGTCACGGCGGCTGAGAGCGGCACGTACACGGATTTCAGCAACATCAACTCGGGCGGGCTCACGGCCGACGGCACCGACGGCGTCAACGACCTCACCTACCTGGTGCTGGACGTCATCGACGAGATGCGGCTGCTGCAGCCGTCCTCGAACATCCAGCTCAGCGCGCGCAACCCCGACCGCTTCCTGAAGCGCGCCTGCGAGATCATCCGGAAGGGCTGGGGCCAGCCGTCCATCTTCAATGCCGACACGGTGGTCGACGAACTGCTGCGGCAGGGCAAGTCACTGGAGGACGCGCGGGCGGGTGGCACGAGCGGCTGCGTCGAGGTCGGCGCCTTCGGCAAGGAGGCCTACATCCTGACCGGCTACTTCAACCTGCCGAAGGTGCTCGAGCTCACGCTCTTCCGCGGCCTCGATCCCCGGACCGGGAAGACGATCGGCATCGATACCGGCGACCCGGGCGCGTGGACATCGTACGCGGACGCGTTCGGCGCCTTCGCGGCGCAGCTCCGGCACTTCCTCGACATCAAGGTGCGGGGGAACCAGGTCATCGAGCGGCTCTACGCGACCGAGATGCCCGCGCCGTTCCTGTCGACCCTCATCGACGACTGCATCGCGAAGGGCCGGGACTACAACGACGGCGGGCCGCGCTACAACTCGACCTACATCATGCCGGTCGGCCCGGCCACGCTGGCCGACAGCCTGTCGGCGATCAAGTACCACGTCTTCGACCGGCACGAGGTGACGATGGGCGAGCTGGTCGACGCCCTGCGGACGGACTTCGCGGGGCGCGAGCCGCTGCGCCAGGCGCTCTGGAACGCGACGCCCCGCTTCGGCAACGACGAGGCGTATGCCGACCGGATCCTGGCATCAACCGTTGACCTGCTCCACCAGATCCTTGACGGCCGCCCCAACACCCGGGGCGGCGAGTACCACGTCAACTACCTGTCCACGACATGCCACGTGTACTTCGGGTCGGTCTGCGGCGCGACGCCCGACGGGCGCCACGCCTGGGAGCCGGTCTCGGACGGGATCTCGCCCGTGCAGGGATCGGACCGGCACGGACCGACCGCGGTCCTGAAGTCGGCGGTGCATTTCAATCACGCGCGGACCGGCGGCACGCTGCTCAACCAGAAATTCACGCCGCAGGTCGTGGCCGGCGAGGCCGGCCTCGAGAAGCTGGCGCAACTCGTGCGCACCTACTTCCGGATGGGCGGCCACCACATCCAGTTCAACGTGGTGACCGGCGAGACGTTGCGGGCGGCGCAGCAGGAGCCCGAGAAGCACCGCGACCTGATCGTGCGCGTGGCCGGCTACAGCGACTACTTCTGCGACCTGACGCCCGCGTTGCAGAACGAGATCATCGCGAGGACCGAGCACCAGGGGTTCTGAGGCGGGAACAGGGGCCAGGCCCCTTTGTCGCCCCGGCCGCGGGCCGGTCTCCTACTCCCATTCGATCGTGCCCGGCGGCTTCGTCGTGATGTCCAGCGCCAGGCCGCTGACGCCGGGCAGCGCGAGGATGGTCTCGCGGAGTTCCGCCAGCAGGGCATCGGGCAGCTGCGCCGGCGTTGCGGTCATCGCCCGTTCCGAGTGAATCGGCCGCACGATCACGAACTCGCGGCCCGCGCCGTCGATCCCGAGCGGCACCAGCACGGTCGGGCATTGCCAGACGCGGTCGTAGAGGCCGTGACGGCGCAGCCCGTCCATCACGAGGTGGTCGGCGGCGCGCAGCAGATCCAGGCGCTCCGCCGTGACCGAGGCGGCGAGGGGGCGCGTGGAGACGGGCGCCGTCGGCCCCAGGTTCCAGATGCAGCGGTTGATCCCCGGCACCTGCTTGAAGACGGTGGCGGCCATCTCGATCAGCCGGTCCCATGGGGCCGTGCCGCTGATCAGGACCGGGTGCTCGTAGGATCGGAGGTCGGCCTTCACCCCCACGGACCGGATGGGAAGGGCCGTGGCCGCGAGCCTGAACTGCGCCGACACCGCGCCGATCGCCGGTTCGATTTCACCGAACCCGTCCCGGTCTTCCGCGCCCGTCGAGCACAACAGCCGGACACCGAGGCCAGGACCCGGGAACGGGTGGCGCCAGACGAACTCGCGCGGGATCCCCAGCATCTGGCCGAGCTCCCGCACCTCGACCTTGTAGAGGTCCGCCAGCGGTTCGACCACCCGCCCCGCCGCGATCATGCGCTCGATGACCGGCACCCGGTTGTGGTGCGTCTTGATGGTGTCGGCGCGCTTCGTGCCGCCCGTCTCGATCGTGTCCGGGTAGATCGTCCCCTGGCCGAGCAGGTGACCCTCGATCCCCAGGGACTTCGCCTCACGCTCGAACACCTCGATGAACGTGTCCCCGATGATGCGGCGTTTCCGCTCGGGCTCCACCACCCCGTCGAGGGCGCGGAGGAATGTCGCGCCGGCGTCCACGAAGTGAAGGTTCCGGCCCAGCCCAACCTGGCGGAACATCTCGATCACGTCGCCGCTCTCGCCCTGCCGCATCAAACCGTTGTCGACGTGCAGCAGGTGCAGGCGATCCGGGCCGATGGCCATGCCCAGCAGCCGCGCCGCCACGGTCGAATCCACGCCGCCGGAGGCGAGCAGGAACACGGACCGGTCGCCCACCTGGCGCCGCACCTGCTCCACCCGTTCCTCGACGTACCGTTCCATCGTCCACGACGGCTGGCAGCCGCACACGCCGAACACGAAGTTCGCGATCATCTCGCTGCCGTGGACCGTGTCGTCGACCTCGGGGTGGAACTGGAACCCGTAACGACGCAGGCGCGAGGAGGCGATGGCGGCGTAGCGGTGGGGCGCGCCGCCGCCGCCGAGCGCGGTGAAGCCGACCTCCTCGAACTCGGGCCCGACGCTCGTGACCGAGTCGAAGTGGCTCATCCAGACGCGCTCGGTCTGCCCGAGGCCCTTGAAGAGCGGGTTGTCGACCACAACGTGCAGGTCGGCCGGCCCCCATTCGCGGCCCCCGTGCACCACCGACCCGCCGTAGTGCTTCGCGATCTCCTGGTGGCCGAAACAGAAGCCCAGGATCGGCACGTCGAGGTCGTAGATCGCCTTGTTGTAGGCGGAGTCCTCGCCGAACGCCGACAGGCTCGGGCTGCCCGAGAGGATGATGCCCTTGTAGCGGCGGAAGGCGTCGGTGGCGTCTTCAGGCTGGCGGATCTCGGCCAGGACGCGGAGACGACGGATCTTGGTGGCGATGAGGTGGGCGTACTGCCCGCCGAAATCGATGACGGCAATGGCGTCGTGAATCATGCCCTGGAATTGTACACGCGGGCCCCTGCTTCCCGCGACCGCCGCGGCAGCCGGCGGGTCCGGCGGAGGCCGCCCGGCGTCACCCGCGCGGCCGCTCACGCCACGTGATGGACATGGACGGCCCCCGGGCCGCACGCTGGCCCGGTTAACGCGGCCACAGCCACCCGAACGTTCCCGCCGTCAGCGACGCGTACACGAGACCGTCGAACATGGATTTCAGCGTCGTGCCCCAGTTGCGCCGGTACCAGATCGAGTTCTGGAGCAGCGCCACCGAGTAGGCGGTGAAGGCCGTGCACCCGGCGAACCGGAAGACCTGCAGATAGTGCGCGCCCGCGGACAGGGCGCGGCCCGTGACATACGCGGCGATGATGCCGACCAGGATCGAGTAGAGGAACCACAGGGTGAGGCTCGTGCCCATCGCCGGCGGGCCGGCCGGCGCGACGGTGATGAAGGCGACCGGGCCTTTCGTCATCTTCTCGAGGAAGGCCGGCGACTTCATGGCGGACATCGAACCGGCGTGCGGCATGGCATAGTCGCCCGGCGGGATGTTGAACTTCCGCAGGGCCTCCATCACCTCGTTTTCCTTCGGCAGCGTGCGAAAATCGCCCTGGTGGTAGGTCAGCAGCATGTGCAGCAGGGAGCTGGCCACGAAGACGATGACCGACGACGCGACGATGGGGATCCAGAGCGACGTGATCGACACCATACAGGCCTCCTGGCGTTCGACGTTTCTTGCGTTCCCGCCGCCGGGGATGTGGGGATGGCGTGGATCTTAGGGCGGGCGAGGTTCGAAACGCAAGATCGGCGCGGGGCGCCGGCCGATGGCCCCCTTGACGCCTCCGTGCGGCCGGCGAGTCCCGCGTGCTGGTGCCGCTCGGTGTCCGGGGCGCCGCCAGCTTCACGGCGCCGGCGGCGTTGGCGATCGCGCACGCACCCCCAGCGCGGATCGGGGATCGATCATCAGGGGGCCCTAGCTCAAGCCCTCGTCCAGATCCTCGATGAGGTCCTCGACGTCTTCGAGGCCGACCGACAGACGCACGAGACCGTCGGTGACGCCCTGCGCGAGTCGCGCGTCCCGCGACACGACGCTGTGTGTCGTCGAGGCCGGGTGGGTGATGAGGGACCGCGTGTCCCCCAGGCTGACCGCGAGCGAGCACACCTGCACGCGATTCATCAGCCGGGCGCCCGCCTCCACGCCGCCCTTCAGGTCGAAGCACGTCATGCCGCCGAAGCCGCCCGGCATCTGCCGCTTCGCCAGATCGTGCTGGGGATGCGACGGCAGCCCCGGGTAGGAGACCCACGACACCGCGGGATGCTGCTCGAGGTACTCGGCGACGCGCTGCGCGTTGGCGTTGTGCCGCTCGACGCGCAGCGGCAGCGTCTGGGTGCCGCGCAGGATCAGGTACGCCGTGAACGGGGCCATGATCCCGCCGTAGTAGCGCATCGGCTCGGTCGCGCACCGCCGCACGAACTCGCGCGTGCCGGCGACGAGGCCGCCGACTGCGTCGCCGTGACCGCAGAAGTACTTCGTCGCGCTGTGCACGACCGCGTCCACGCCGAGGCCGATCGGCCGCTGGTTGACCGGCGTGGCGAACGTGTTGTCGCAGATCGTCGTGATGCCCGCCTGGCGCGCCAGCGCGGCGATCGCCTCCAGGTCGCACAGCGCGAGGATCGGGTTGCCCGGCGTCTCCAGGTAGACGAGCTTCGTCTCGGGCCGGATGGCCGCGGCGACGTTGGCCGGGCGTGTCGCATCGACGAACGTCGAGGTGACGCCCATGGCCCCCAGCTGCTCGGTGAAGAGGTGGACCGTGCTCGGGTAGATGGCGCGGGCCGACACGATGTGATCGCCGGCGCGCACGACCGCGAGCACGGCGGTGGAGATCGCCGCCATGCCGCTGGCCGTTGCCAGCGCGGCCTCGGCCCCCTCCAGGACGGCCGCGCGGCGCTCGAGGGCGGCGACCGTCGGGTTGGCCCACCGGCTGTAGACGAACGCGTCCTTCTCGCCCGCGAAGATCGCGGCGCCATTCTCGGCGGTGCCGAGGTGGAACGTGGTCGCGAGATGGAGCGGCGTCACCAGCGCGCCCGTTTCGGGATCCGGTGATTCGCCGGCGTGGATGGCCAGCGTCTGCATGCGGTACTTGCGATCGGTCATGGGGTCCTCAACCGGCTCACGGTTCACGGCGCACGGCGAACGGCCGTGACCGCGTGCAGCCTTCCGCGATCAGCGCGACGGCGTGATCCGTCTGCTGTCCTGTTGTCGTCCCTACCACGCGATCCCGTAATCCTCCCCGTGGTTGCTCGAGCCGCCCCACATCGTGCCGTGCACGCGGTCGAAGAAGATCGCGTTGATCGGCCCCGATGTCAATCGCTGGTAGTCCAGCTTGTAGCCCATGCGGGCGAGGTCGCTGCGCACCCACGGCGGCGTCAGGTCATTGAGCGTCAGCTTGCCCGGGGCGAACTCGTGGTCGCCGAAGGAACTCCGCATCTGGTAGCTGTTGAAGTTCGGCGCCTCGGTGGCCTGCTGCACGTTCATCCCGAACTCGACGACGTTCAGGAAGAACTGGAGCAGGTTCTGATCCTGCGAGTCGCCGCCCTGCACCGCGAACGCCAGGTACGGCTTCCCGTCCTTCAGGGCGAGGCCCGGCGTCAGCGTCGACCGGGGCCGCTGGCCCGGGCGCACGACGTTGAACGGGCACTCGGCCTCGTCCAGCACGAAGGCCTGCATGCGCTGGCTCATGCCGACGCCGGTCCGGCCCGCGATCACGGCCGGGTTCCACCCGCCGCTCGGCGTCACCGAGACCACCCAGCCTTCCTCGTCGGCGGCCTCGATGGAGGTCGTGCCCCGGTTGAAGACGTCTTCGTAGGCCTGGCGCCGCGCCGCGTCGAGCGTTGTCGCGTCCACGCCGGGCTTCGCGCCCCACGTGTCGAGGAACCGCGTGAACGGGTTGGTCTTGCCCTCGAACGGGTACGGGTCGCCGGGCTTCACGGCGGGGTCGTTCTTCGTCCAGTCGATGAGCTTGGCCCGCGCGCCTGCGTAGTCCTTCGACAGGAGACCCGTGACGGGTTCCTCGGGCGGCACGTACGGATCCCCGTAGTAGAAGTCGCGGTCGGCGAACGTGAGGTTCATCACCTGGTAGAGCGTGTGGATGTAGCGCGTGCTGTTGAACCCCATCGACTTCAGGTCCATCGGCTCCAGCATGTTCAGCGCCTGCAGCATGACGGCGCCCTGCACCCACGTGTTCAGCTTGTAGACCTGGATGCCCTTGTAGTCGGTGACCAGCGGCTCCTCGACGTACACCTTCCAGTTGGCGAGGTCCGCCATCGTGTGCAGCCCGCCCTGCTCCTGCGATCCCCGCACGAACTCCTGCGCGATGTCGCCTTTGTAGAAGCGGTCGTAGGCCGCGTAGATGGCTTCCTTCCGGGACTTGCCGGCCGCGAGCGCCTGCTGTTCGGCCTCCACCATCTTGCGCAGCGTCGCGGCCAGGTCCGGCTGCTTGAAGACCTCGCCTGGCTGCGGGGCCTCGCGCGCCTCGCCCGGGTGGGTCAGGAACACGTTCTTCGAATAGGGCCAGCCGTTGAGCCGCTTCTTCTCCCGCTCGATCGCGTCGGCCAGCTGCGCCTCAATCGCGTAGCCGTCGGCCATCTGGATGGCGGGCGCCAGGACGTCCTTCAGGCTCATGGTCCCGAACTCAGCCAGCATCGTCAGCAGGCCGCCCGGCGTGCCCGGCGTCACGGCCGCCAGCGGGCCGTACTCCGGCGGGTACTTCATGCCCTTCGATTTGAAGAACTCCGGCGTCGCCCCGGTGGGCGCGACGCCGAGGGCGTTGATCCCCACCACCTTCTTCGTCTTCGGGTTGTAGATCAGCGCCTGCGTTTCGCCGCCCCATCCGAGCGTGTCCCACATGGTCGACACGGCCCCCAGCATCCCGCACGCCGCGTCGACGGCGTTGCCGCCCTTCTGGAAGATCATCGAGCCGGCCGTGGCGCCGAGCGGCTTGCCGGTGATGGCGACCCAGTGGCGGCCGTGCAGGACGGGCTTGACGGTGCGCTGGGCGGCGAGGATGGCGGAGAGCGCGGCGACAATCGCGAGCACGGGCAGGAGCCACCGGAGCACGCGGGTCGTGTGAAGACGCGGACGCATGGATCCTCCTTCGGAGAGCCGTGGCGCTTTCCGGCGCGCCCGGCAGTCGGGCGGGGCTATTATGCCCCGAGACACCGCGACCTGCACGCCGGCCTGCGCGGCGCGCGCCGATCCCGGATTCCCCATGGGCTACCTGACCGTCGCCGCCATGTACGCCGCCTTCTTCGGCCTGGGGTGGCTCGCGTCGCGCAGGATCACGGGCGGCACCGCCGCCGATTTCATCGTCGCCGGCCGGACGATGCCGCTCTGGATTGCCACCCTGACGATGACCGCGACGTGGGTGGATGGCGGCTACCTGCTCGGCACGGCCGAGGGGGTGTACAAGTCCAGCCTCGCGTCCGGGCTCCAGGGCGGGCTGTGCTTCGGGATCAGCCTGATCCTCGGCGGCCTGTTGTTCGCGCGGCGCATGCGCGCCTGCGCGTTCACGACGCTGATCGATCCGTTCGAGGCCCGGTTCGGCAAGCGCTGGGCGGTGGTGCTCTTCGTGCCCGCGATGATGGCCGAGGTGTTCTGGAGCGCCGAACTGCTCGTGGCGCTTGGCTCGACCCTCGGCGTCATCCTCGGCCTCGATCTCACGACGGCCATCCTGGTCTCGGCAGCCGTGGTCACGGCGTACACGATGATCGGCGGGATGTGGTCGGTGGCCTACACCGACGCGTTCCAGCTGCTGCTGGTCATCGTCGGCCTGGCGGTGGCGCTTCCCTATGCGCTCGGCGCGGTCGGGGGCCTGGACGCGGCGTGGGCCGCCTACGCCGCGGCCCGGCCGGATCGCGGTGGCCTGCTCCCGCCGACAGCGGCCAATGGAGGGGTCTGGTCCCGGCAGGCCATCGTCGGCTGGTGGGACGTGAGCTTGATGCTGATGCTGGGCGGCATTCCGTGGAACTGTTACTTTCAGCGGGTGTTGTCGTGCCGGACGCCGGCCAGCGCCCAGTGGCATTCCCTGCTGGCGGGGCTGCTGACGATCGGGCTGACGGTGCCACCGCTGCTGCTCGGCCTCGCGGCGTGGCGCTACGCGTGGCCGCCGGACCTGGCCGCCCGGCTCCAGGCGCAGCCGGCCGACGCCCTGCCGCTGCTGTTCAGGTACGTCACACCGCCGCTCGTCGGGCTGCTCGGGCTCGGGGCCATCGTGGGGGCGGTGACGTCGAGTTTCAGCTCGTCCATCCTGTCGGCCGGGTCGATGTTCAGCTGGAACGTGGGCAAGCGGCTGCTCTGGCCGGACCTGTCCACGGTCCGGATGAAGCGGGTGATCCGCCTGACCATCGCAGTGCTCGGCGCCGGCGCCGTTGTGCTGGCGTTGAGGGTCCAGAGCGTGCAGGCGCTGTGGTTCTTCACGAGCGACCTGGTGTTCGTGGTCCTGTTCCCTCAGCTGGTCTGCGCGCTGTTCGACCCGAAGGCCAACCTGACCGGCTCGGTCGTGGCGTTCTCGGTGTCGCTTGCGCTGCGCCTCGGGGGAGGGGAGCCGCTGTTCGGCGTGCCGCCCCTGATCCGGTATCCCGAGGTGTTCGCCACGGTGCTGCCGATCGATCCGGCGGCGTGGTACGACACGGCGACCGGCGCGCTGCTGTTCCCCTATAAGACCATCGCGGCGGCCACAGGGATGGTGCTCCTGCCCGTCGTCTCGCGGCTGACCGGCCGCTGGGATGCCCCGCGGGTCCTGCGGAAACCGTCGCGATAGCCGGGTGCGGACGGCGTGGACCGCGACCGGGCGGAGCGGCCGCCGGGGCGGCGCCCGTGGGCGCACAGGCCGGCCCCGCCCCCGGTCCGCCTACCGCGGCTCCAGGACCAGCCGGCCGGCGACGGCCGCGTCGACCGCGCCGGCCGAGAACCGCATCTGCAGGTACTCGCCCTTCGCCCACCGGTCGAGCAGGTCCGCGTAGTGGGGGCTCCAGACGTGGCCCGACTGGCCCATCGGGATCATGAACCGCGACGCGTCGAGCGACGAGAGGTCGATGATCTGGCGGTACGACGACACGAAGATCTCGTCGCGGATCGGCATCGTGGGCGTGATCGTGAAGGCATCGCCGCCGCGCGGCAGCGTCCGGCTGAAGAACGGCCGGAGCACGCGTATCTTGTCGAAGGGCAGGTGCGGGAACGTCGCGGCGTTGACGCGGTCCCATCGCCAGCGCGCGACGTCGGATGATCCCTGGCGGGCGCTTTCGGCCTCGAGGGCGGCGGCGAGCGACTGGCCGAGGATCGTCTCGCACGTTTCGGGCTCGGCGGTCCGGACGTCGTCGCACCAGGCGGCGTCCTCCGACTGGATGAGCCGATCGACCGCCTTGGCCACGACGGACCGGTGCCGCGCGTAATCCGCCCACAGGTCGTCGCCGAGTTCGTCGGCGAAGAGCCGCTGGACGCTCGCCTGGTACCAGGCCTCGTACAGCGCCGCGTCCGGGCTCTCGGCGGCCAGCGTGCCGTCCCAGGCTCGCAGCCGATCCATCGCCTCGCGGGCGGCGGTGTCGAGCGGGCGCGCCCGGAGCAGGAACGGCAGCACCACCTTGACCTGGGCCGACTGCACGTCTCGCTGCATGCGCGCGAAGTCGTCGCCCGACATGCGCCCGGTGCGCTCGATCAGCTCGACGATCCGCGCAACCCGGTACGGTGCGTCCCAGCTCGTGCTCAGCAGGAACGGGTAGGTGTCGGGAGCGACCTGGTTGTTCGCGCTGGCGAGATAGCCCCGCGCCGGGTTGAGCGCCTTCGGCCATTCGCTCTCGTGGACGTAGCCGCGCCAGTCGTAGGCGTCGGTCCAGCCCGGCACCGGGATCGTGCCGTCGCTGCCGCCCCGCACCGGGATCGCGCCCGGCCCGTAGTACCCGATGTTGCCGTCCACGTCCGCGTACACGAAGTTCTGCATCGGGACGTGCATGTGCGACAACGCGCCGGTGAACTCGTCCCAGGTGGTCGCCAGGTTGATCTGCACGAACCCCTCGGCCGTGGCATCGTCCGGGTCCAGACCCGTCCAGCGCAGCGCGAGCGCCTCCTGCGCGTCGTCGAGCACGTCGGACACCAGCGGCCCGTGGCGCGTGATCCGGATGCGCAGCGGCACGTCGCGCTCGCCGCGCACCTTGATCACGTCGCGGACGACGGTCATCGGCTCCCACGCCGCGTTGTATTCCGCCTGATCGCGCATGTTGACGTGCTCGATGTAGAGATCCTGCACGTCGGTCATGAAGTTCGTCACGCCCCACGCGATGCGGCGGTTGTGGCCGATGACCACCCCGGGGACGCCGGGCAGCGTGGCGCCGATCACGTCGAGGCGGCCGCCGGTGACGTGGGCCAGGAACCAGACGGCCGGGGTCTGGCCGCCGAGATGCGGGTCGTTGGCCAATAGCGGCTTGCCCGTGACCGCCCGGGTGCCGGCGACGACCCAGTTGTTGCTGCCGCCTCCCGGCACGGGCATGTACGGCAGCGCGCGGAGGGCGTCACCAAGCGCGGTCAGGTCGCGGGCGAGCTCGGTGCCGATGCCCGGGCGGGGCAGGGGCGGCTGGATGAGTTCGCGTCGCGCCGCACCGGGCACCGGCGCCGGCGGTTCCGCGGGCAGGATGATGGGGCCGTTGACCGTGTAGGCCGGCACCAGGTGCCCTGCCGCCTCGAGGCCCACCCGCGCCGTCAGGCGCGCCCGCAGGAGCTCCTCCCGCCAGTTCATGCTCAACGACCAGGCCATGACCTTCTGCCAGGCGATGACGTCTTCGCCTCGCCACGGGTCGGGCGCGCAGCGCAGGATCGCGAACTCGATCGGCAGGCCGCCGCCGGAATGGGTGGCGAGGAACTGGTTGACGCCCGCCACGTAGGCTTCGACGAGCGCGCGCGTCGGGGCGTCGAGTCGCGTCCACGCCTCGTGCGCGGCGCGGGCCAGACCGATGGTGCGCAGGAGTCGGTCCGTATCGACCGTGGCCTGGCCCAGGATCTCCGAGAGCCGGCCCTGGGCAATCCGGCGCTGGAACTCCATCTGCCAGAGGCGCTCCTGCGCGTGCACGTAGCCCAGGCCGAACAGGGCGTCGGCCTCGCTGGCGGCACGGATGTGCGGGATCGCGTCCACGTCGCGGAGGATCTCGATCCGGCCCTGCGCGCCGCTGATCCGGATGGTGCCGGCCGTGTCGGGCAGCGGGGCCTGGAGCCGCCAGAGCGCGAGCGCCACGACAATGAGCGTCAGGGCGGCCAGCGACGCGGCGATGCGCCAGCCCCAGCGGCGCCTGGGCCGCCTGGCCTTTTCGCCCGTGATGTCCTCGGGTTGCGCGCGGTCCGACGTCGCTGTTTCCACGTTGCTGGCCCCCCGGCGCGTCTCCTCAGGCCCGCGGCTCGCGCCTTGCGGCTGAGACGACTCAGAACTCACAACTCACAACTCCGACTGCTTCTTCCTCTTCCAGTAGTAATACACCGGCACGCCCAGGGCGAGGAACAGGAGGCCGGCCCACGCCTGCGCCGGCTTCTGCTGGAGCGTCGTGATCACGAACCACACCGACGTGCCCACGAAGAAGAGCGGCACCCAGGGATAGCCGGGCACGCGGTACGGGCGATGCGCCTCGGGCATCGTCCTGCGCAGCACGATGACGCTCGCGCCGCCAAGGGCGAAGAAGATCCAGTCGGTGAAGACCACGTAGGAGATCAGGTTCTCGAACGTGCTCCAGAACAGGATCAGCACGGCGGCCCAGAGCGACTGCAGCACGATCGCGAACGCCGGCGTGTGATAGCGCGGGTGGATCTCCGCCACCTTCCGGAAGAACAGGCCATCGGCCGCCATCGCGTAGTAGATGCGCGGGGCCGTGAGCGTGTAGATGCCCACCACGCCGAAGGTCGAGATGAAGATCGCGATCGAAATCAGGCTGCCGCCGACCGGCCCGAGTACCGTGCTGACCGCGTCGGCCGCCACGCGCGGCGACGCGGCGACCTGCGCGGGCGGCAGCAGCCAGAGGTACGCCACGTTGGTCGAGAGGTAGATCGCCGTCACCGCGACGGCCGCGATCGTCATCGCCAGCGGGAGCGTTCGGCGGGGATTCCTGATCTCGGCGCTCGCGTACGTCGCGTGCTGCCAGCCGCCGTACGACCAGAGCACGCCCACCATCGCCAGCGCCAGCGGTCCGCTGACGCCACCGGGCATCGAGCCGAGCGTGAAGGAGAAGTCGGTCGTGTGCGGCGACCCCAGCGCGAACCCCACCGCGACGAGCCCGGCGATCCCCGCGAGCTTCAGCACGGTGAACACGTCGGAGAAGATCGCGCCCGCCTTGACGCCGGCCACGTTGATGCCCGTCAGCAGGAGCAGGCCGACGACCGCCGCGGCCTTGGTGCCCACCGCGCCGAGCGGAACGAAGAAGCCGAGGTAGGAGGCGAAGGCGACGCTGAGCGCGCCCAGCCCGCCCGCGTTGACGACCACGAAGTACGCCCAGCCGAACAGGAACCCGACCAGGTCCCCGTAGGCCTTCCGCAGGAAGGCGTACTGGCCGCCGGCCTCCGGCATCATCGCGGCCACTTCCGAAAAGGTCAGGGCGCCGGCGAGCGTGATCAAGCCGCCGGCCACCCACACGGCCATGATCAGCCACGGGACGGGGACCGCCTGGGCGATGCTCGACGGCGTCAGGAAGATGCCCGACCCGATCGTGCCGCCGATGGCGATCATGGTCATGTCGAACAGCGTGAGGCTGCGCTTGAATTCGCCCATCGCGGCGCAGCATAGCACAAGGCCTCGCGGGGTCCGGTGGCGGCCTGGCGCGGTGCGCCGGGCGCTCCCGGGCCTGTCCGGCCGGCTGCTCCGGCCGGGGCTGTTTGGCGCGGGACGGCCCGGTGGGGCACAATCGAGGACCATGTCGGACCAGTTGGGGCTGTTCGAGGCGGAATCGGGCAAGACGGGGCGCAAAGGGAAGGGCCACCGGCAGGACTGGCCCGCGCCGGGCTCGCCGCTCGAGCAGCGCTACGAACGGTTCCGTGTGCTGGCGGCGTCCCTGCCGCCGGACCTGCGGATGGGCACCAGCTCGTGGAGCTTCCCGGGCTGGCAGGGTGTCGTCTACGGCAAGCGGCGCGGGACCTCCATGCTGGCCCGCGAGGGCCTGCGCGAGTATGCGCGGCATCCGCTGCTGCGGACGGTCGGCATCGACCGCAGCTACTACGCCCCGGTGCCGGACGCCGACCTGGCGCGCTACGCGGAGCAGATGCCCGAGGGGTTCGTCGGCTGCGCCAAGGCGCCGGCCGCGGTCACCTCGCCGGTCGTGCCAGGCGCGCGCCGAAACGCCGAACCGAACCCCGACTACCTGTCGGCGTCGAGGTTCATCGACGAGACCCTCGAACCGTTCGGGCGCGTGCTGGCGCCCCACGTGGGGCCGTTCATCCTCCAGTTCCCGCCGACCCCGCCCGGGCAGCAACCCGATGCCGCGGCCTTCACCGAGTCGCTCGACCGCTTCCTCGGGCAGCTGCCCCGCGCGTTCTCCTACGCGGTCGAACTGCGCGATCGATTCCTGTTGACCGATTCCTACCGGCAGGTGCTGCAGCGCCATGGCGCGGCGCACGTTTACAACTACTGGTCGGCGATGCCGATGCCCGGCGATCAGACGCGCACGATCGCGCCCGAGGATCTGCCGTTCGTCGTGGTCCGGCTGCTCCTGCGCCCGGGCACGTGGTACGAGGACCAGCGGGAGATCTTCGCGCCCTTCGACCGGCTCGTCGAGCCCGACGAGACCATGCGCCGCGATGTCGTGGGGATTGTCCGGCGCGGGGCGCGGCGCGGGCGGCGGGTGTTCGTGCTGGTCAACAACAAGGCCGAGGGGTCGTCGCCGCTCACGATCGAGGCACTGGCCGAGCGGCTCGTGCTCGAGTCCACGGACATCCCGGCCAGGCTGGAGCCTGGCGGAAAACACCACGGGCAGTGACCCGGTCCACGGACCGGGCCACCGCCTGCGAGCCGTCTCTTGTCGTCGGGGCCCCTACCGCACGACGTAGCGGATCCCGGCCCAGAACTGGTAGTTGTTCGCCGTCTCGTCCATCTTGTTCAGGAACAGCCGGCCCTCACCGATGAAGAACAGCTTGTTGCCCTTCGGATCCTGCTGGATCTCGCGGAGGAAGTGCACGAGCAGGGTCGGCGCCACCCAGTCGCTGTGGTTGAAGTCCCACACGCCCACGCCAGCCCCGACCACGTTCTTGTCCGCCCGGTAGTTCGCTTCGAACTCGCCGAACAGGCTCGAGTTGCCCCGGTTGTCGAAGTTCAGCGCGCCGCCGAACGCCGGAGCCAGGTACCAGTTCGACTCCGGGCTCGGCTGGAACAGCATGCCGACCTTGACGCCGAACAGAGGTGCGCAGAGCCCGCCGGCGTTCTCGTCGCGGATCCGGCGCTCTTTGCCGAACAGGCCGTCGATGAACACGCCGACCATCCGCCGCTGCTCGGCCGCCACCCGCTCCGCCTCGATGCGGGCCGCTTCCAGGCGGGCCGCCTCCTGGCGCGCCGCCTCGGCCTTCGCGGCCTCCGCCTGCTCGAGGGCGAGGCGCTCCTGCTCGAGCCGCGCCTTCTCCTTGCGCTCCGCCTCGAGGCGCGCCGCCTCGGCCGCGGCCCGTTCCTTCGCGAGGCGCTCCTGCTCGATCCGCTCCTTCTCCGCGCGCTCCGCGTCCAGCCGGGCCTTCTCGCGGCTCGGCTCGCTCGTCACGAGCGCCAGGTTGCCGCACTGCCGCGGCACGATGAAGGTATAGGTCTTGTCCATGTCGTCGACGATGAACTCCCAGCCGGGGAACGGCTTCTTCCCGCCCCAGCGGAGGGTCCGCACGATCTCGGGCTTGCCGGCGCGGCGGAACGCCATCCACACCATCGTCCCGTCCGGCGGGAAGTCGACTTCCTTCATCTGATCGGGCGACGCCTTCGAGAGGATCTCGACCACCGTCGGCGTGATCGACGCGATGCCGGCCTTCTCGAGGAGCACGCCGACGTCCTTCTGCATCTTCGGTTTCGAGAACGTCTTCTGCACCGTCGTCAGGTCCTTGAGACCGGGCGTGAACCGTGGTGGGCCGCCCAGGCGTTTCAGCGTCTTGTAGCCGTCACCGGCTCCTTGCGGGGCCGCCCACGCATCCACCGCGCCCGCCAGCACCAGTGCCAGCGCCGCGACCACGACCGGCTTGAAGGTCTTGAGGCTCATGCGATTCGTCTCCAGGAAAGGACCACCCGACAACTCCGACAACGTCCGGCCGCTCGCAATAGCGACCGTCTCCATGGGGGCCTGCGATCGAATTTTACACCGGCGTGGCGCGTGGCGCCACCCACCCGAACGATCGTATCGCCCGGTTGTTTTTCCGGGGTGTACCATGGTGCGGCAGTCCGCTGCGGCGGGCCCGCACTGGAGAGCACCTCGTGATGCGAGATGTCTGGCGGATGTCGAAGGCCGGGGCGCTTCATCGCCTCGCGCGCGAACGTGAAGTTCTGGCCGCGCCGGGACCGGGCGAAGCACGAGTGGCCGTCGGGGCCGTCGGGCTGAACTTCGCGGACGTGTTCGCATGCCTCGGGCTCTATTCCGCGACGCCGACGGGCCCGTTCGTACCCGGGCTCGAGTTTGCCGGCGTCGTCGAGGAGATTGGCCCGGCTGTTCCCGCCCCGGCCGGCGAGGCGACGCGCGCCGTGCGGGTGGGCGATCGCGTGATCGGGCTCACGCGTTTCGGGGCCTGCGCCACGGCGCTGAATGTCGATGCCCGGTACCTCCAGCCGTGCCCGCCGGCGTGGTCGCTGTCGGAGGCGGCGGCGTTTCCCGTGCAGGCGATCACCGCGTGGTATGGGCTTCGCGAGCAGGGGCGGCTCGCCCCGGGGGACGCCGTGCTCGTGCAGTCGGCCGCGGGTGGTGTCGGCCTGCACGCGCTGGCCATCGTCGGCGCGTCCGGCGGGCGCGTCGTCGCGGCGGTCGGCGGCGAGAGCAAGAAGACCTTCCTGGTCGAGCAGCGCGGCCTGCGCCCGGAACAGGTCGTCGTGCGGAACCGGCGCCGGTTCGGGGCGCAGCTCGATGCCGCCCTGCGCGCGGCAGGCCTCGACGGGTTCGACATCGTCTTCGACGCGGTTGCGGGACCCTTCCTGCGGCCTGCTTACGATCGCCTCGTCCGCGGGGGCCGCCTCGTGGTGTTTGGCGCGGCCGACATGATGCCGGCCGGGGGACGCCCGAACTATCTTCGCCTCGCGTGGCAGTACTTGCGGCGCCCGCGCCTGGATCCGCTCCAGATGATCTCGGACAACCGGGCGGTCATCGGGTTCAACCTGATCTGGATGTGGGACCACGCGGCCCGCCTGCCGGCGGCGTACGACGCCTTGTTCGCGGTGGCGGTCGCCCCGCCGGTGATCGGGCGCCGCTACGGGTTCGATGCCGCGCCCGAGGCGCTTCGCTTCCTCCAGCGAGGCGGCAACGTGGGCAAGGTGATCCTGGAGGTGCCCGGAGGCGGGCGCGCGGAGCGCGCCGCCGGCGGGCACGAGGCACGGCCATGAATGCGACGCCAGCCCGCGCCGAACACGACGCCGCCGAGCGGACGATGGTCTTCCACGTGCACGGCATCACGAAGATCTACCGGATGGGCGAGGTGGAGGTGCAAGCGCTGCGCGGCGTGGACCTGGACATCGCCGAGGGGCAGTTCCTGGTGCTGCTCGGGCATTCCGGCAGCGGCAAGTCGACGCTGCTGAACATCCTCGGCGGTCTGGACGTGCCGACCAGCGGCCAGGTGCTGTTCCGCGGGCGGGACATGACGGCTGCCGACGAGGCGGCGCTGACCGAGTTCCGGCGGCGCAACGTGGGGTTCGTCTTCCAGTTCTACAACCTGATCCCGAGCCTGACCGCTCGCGAGAACGTCGACCTCGTGACGGAGATCTCCGACGACCCGATGCCGTCCGGCGACGCGCTGGCCCTGATGGGCCTCTCCGACCGGATGGATCACTTCCCCTCGCAGATGTCGGGCGGGGAGCAGCAGCGGGTCGCCATCGCGCGGGCGATCGCGAAGCGGCCCGACGTGCTGCTGTGCGACGAGCCCACGGGGGCGCTCGACATCACGACGGGCGTGGTCGTGCTCGAAGCGCTCGACCGGGTGAACCGCGAACTGGGGACCACGGTGGGCGTCATCACCCACAACGCGGCGATCGCGGGCATGGCCGACCGGGTCGTGACCCTGGCCGACGGCCGGATCGTCGACGACCGCACGAACGCCGAGCGCAAGTCGTCGCGCGAGATCCAGTGGTGAAGGAGCAGGTCATGCGGGGGCCGTCATGAGGATCGCGCCGCTCGATCGCAAGCTGATCCGCGACCTGTGGGCCATCCGCGGGCAGGCGCTGGCCATCGCGCTGGTGGTCGGCGCGGGCATCGCGATCTTCGTCGCGATGCTCTCGACCTTCGACGCGCTCGACCTGACGCTCCGGACCTACTACGACCGGTACCGGTTCGCGGACGTGTTCGCCTCGCTCAAGCGGGCGCCGCTTCCGGTGGCGGACGACATCGCGGCGATTCCCGGGGTCGCCTCCGTCGACACGCGCGTGGTCGTGGACGTGACGCTGGACGTGCCCGATCTCGCGGAACCGGCGATGGGCCGCCTGATTTCCGTCCCCGCGCGCGGGCGGCCGGCCCTCTGCGACGTGTTCCTGCGCGAGGGGCGCTACATCGAGCCGGGCCGGCCCGACGAGGTGCTGGCGAGCGAGAGCTTCGCCCGGGCGCACGGCCTCCACCCCGGCGACTCGATCGCCGCGATCATCAACGGGCGGCGCCGCGCCCTCCGGATCGTGGGCCTCGCGCTGTCGCCCGAGTACGTCTACCCGATTCGCCCCGGCGAGCTGATGCCCGACGACGCGCGCTTCGGGGTGTTCTGGATGGAGCGCAAGGCCCTGGCGACGGCCTTCAGCCTCGACGGCGCGTTCAACAACGTCGTGCTGACGCTGGCGCGCGGTGCCTCCGAGCCGGAGGTTATCAGCCGCCTGGACACGCTGCTCGACGCCCGGTACGGCGGGGTGGGCGCGATCCCGCGGGCGCTGCAGCCGTCGCACTGGTACCTGAACAACGAGCTCGTGCAGTTGCGCAATTCCGGGGAAATCGTCCCGGTGATCTTCCTGGGGGTGGCGGCCTTCCTGCTGAACGTCGTGCTCTCCCGCATCGTCGACGTGCAGCGGCCGCAGATCGCCGCGATGAAGGCGCTCGGATACAGCAACACCGCGCTGGCGGCGCACTACGTCAAGTGGAGCCTGGCCGTGGCGCTCACGGGATCGGCGGTCGGGGTCGGGGTCGGCGCGTGGCTGGGCTGGGCGATGACGACCATGTACACCACGTTCTTCCACTTCCCGATCCTGCTGTACCGGCTCCAGCCGTCGGTCGTCGTCGGGGCCGTGGCGATCGGCCTCGGCGCGGCCGTGCTGGGCGCCGTGGGGGCCGTGCGCCGCGCGGTGACGCTCCCGCCGGCCGAGGCGATGCGGCCCGAGCCGCCCGCGAGCTACCACGAAACGTGGGCGGAGCGGGCGGGCCTGAAGAGGCTGCTCTCGCAGCCCGGCCGGATCATCGTGCGCACGCTGCAGCGCCATCCGGGCCGCGCGCTGCTGTCGATGCTGGGCATCGCGCTCGGCACGTCGCTGCTCGTGGTGGGGACCTTTTCCCTGGATTCGATCGACGTGCTGATGGACATGCAGTTCAACGTCGTGCAGCGGTACGACGTGATGGTCACCCTGGTCGAGCCGACCTCGGCGGGGGCGTTCGACGAGGTGCGCAGGCTTCCCGGGGTCGTCGACGCGGAAGCGTTCCGAGCGGTGCCCGTCCGGCTGCGGTTCGGGCCTCGATCGCGCCACGTGGCCATCACCGGCGTGCCCCGATCGCCGCGGCTCAACCGGGTGGTGGACGCGTCGCAGCGCGTGATCCGACTGCCGCCGGCGGGGCTGGTGCTGTCGGCGAAGCTGGCGGCGCTGCTCGGCGCCCGGCGGGGCGACCTGGTGACGGTCGAGGTGCTCGAGGGGACGCGCAGCGTGCGCGAGGTTGCCGTGGCGGATCTGGTCGAGGAGTACATGGGGCTGAACGTCTACATGGACCTCGACGCCCTGCATCGGTTCATGCGCGAGGGCGACACGATCTCCGGGGCCTTCCTCCAGGTGGACGCAGGCCGGGTCGACGCCCTCTACCGGACGCTCAAACGCACGCCCCGGGTGGGCGGCGTGGCGCTGAAGCGGGCGGCCCGCGAGAGCTTCGTACGCACGCTGGCCGACATGATGGACAAGCTGCTGGCGGTGTACGTCGTGTTCGCGGCCGTGATCGCCTTCGGCGTCGTCTACAACAACGCGCGCATCTCGCTCTCGGAGCGCAGCCGCGAACTCGCCACGCTGCGGGTGATCGGGTTCAGCCGGGGCGAGATCTCGTACATCCTGCTGGGCGAGCTCGCGCTGGTCACGCTGGGGGCCGTGCCGGCCGGGCTGCTGCTCGGGTACGGCATGGCCGCGGCCATGATGCCCGCGATGGATACCGAGCTGTGGCGGCTGCCGCTCGTGATCCTGCCCCGCACCTACGCGTTCGCCGCCGTGACCACCATCATCGCGACGGCGGCGTCGGCGCTGATCGTCCGGCGTCGGCTGGACCGGCTGGACCTGGTGGAAGTCCTGAAAACGAGGGAGTAGGCCATGAAGACGGCGGGCAGGCGACGGCTGATGTTCTGGGGAGCGATCGGGCTGCTGGCGGTGGCAGCGGTCGTCGTCGCGCTGATGCCCCGGGCGATCGCGGTCGACGTGGCGACGGTGACGCAGGGCCGCATGGCGGTAACGCTCGACCACGAAGGGCAGACCCGCGTGCGCGAGCGGTTCGCCGTGTCGGCGCCGCTGGCCGGCCGCGTGCTGCGGGTCGAACTGGAGCCGGGTGATCGCGTGGCCAGGGGCGAGACCGTCCTCGCAACGCTGCTGCCCGCCGCCCCGGCGCTGCTCGACGCGCGTGCCAGGGCCGAGGCCAACTCGCGCGTGCAGGCCGCCGAGGCATCCCTCCAGCAGGCGACAGCCGAGCGCGAGCGCGCCAGGGCGGTGAGCGACTTCGCCGCCTCGGAGGCCCGCCGCAATCGCAGCATGCTGGCCGACGGCATCGTGACCCGGGAAGCCGCGGAGTCCGCCGACTCCAGTGCCCTCGTGGCGGCCCGGGCGCTCCAGGCCGCAGTGGCTGCCGAGCGCGCCGCCGCGCGCGATCTCGATGTGGCGAAGGCGGCCCTGACCGGGTCGACGAGCAGGCCCGCCGCCGGGGCCGCCGCGGCCATCCGCGTGCGGTCGCCCATCGACGGCGTCGTGCTGCGGCGCCTGCACGAGAGCGAGGCCGTGGTGCCGCAGGGGGAGCCGCTGGTCGAGGTGGCCGACCCGGCGGCGCTCGAGGTGATTGCCGATTTCCTCTCCACCGACGCGGTGCGCATCAGGCCGGGCATGTCCGTGCTGATCGACCGGTGGGGCGGGAGCGCGCCCCTCAACGGCCGCGTCCGGCGGGTCGAGCCGTCCGCGTTCCTCAAGGTGTCGGCGCTCGGCGTGGAAGAGCAGCGCGTGTGGGTCGTGATCGAGTTCGCCGATCCCCGCGGCGCCTGGGACGCGCTGGGCGACGGCTACCGCGTCGAGGCCCGCGTCGTGACGTGGCAGCGCGACGGCGTGGTGCAGGTGCCGACCGGCGCGCTGTTCAGGCACGGCGAACAGTGGGCCGTGTTCCGCGTTGAAGCTGGCCGGGCCCGGCTGCGCGAGGTCGCGATCGGCGAACGGAACGGCCTGTCGGCCGAGGTGACCGGCGGGCTGCAGGCCGGTGACCGCGTGGTCGTCCACCCGTCCGACCAAGTCGAGGACGGGGCGCGGGTCGCCGAGCGCAGCACGCAACCGCAGGGGTGACGCCCGGGCGGCCCGCGCTCGCCACGCACCGTTGGTCCGCGGCCGCGTCGCCTTCCTCCGGCCGTCGACGGTCCCGGCTGCCCTGTACCTGTAGAATACCGTCCGGTCGACACACGGCGGCCCGGCTCCGGCCGGCCCGGCTCCGGCCGCCCGGCCCCCCGGGAGCAATCGTCCCCCCACGACGTGTCCACTCCGGTCGACTCGCTCGCGCCTTTCCGCCACGTCCATCCTGGGGCCGCTCACGGACGGTCGGGGCTGCGTCGATCCGGCGCGGAGCGGCCAGCGCGGGCGCGGGTCGACTTCGACGCCGGACGGATCGCAGGGCCCGCACCCGCGTTCCGGCGTGAACACGTGAGGATCGCATGACACGAACGGGTTCGACAGTCCGCGTGCTGCTCGCGGCGGCCGCCGTGCTGGCCGCGGGTCCCGGCGCGCACACCGCGACGCGGAACACCGAGGTCGTCGCGGCCCGCGGCATGGTGGCATCCGCGCACCCGCTGGCCTCGCAGGCCGGCCTCGCCATCCTGAAGGCGGGCGGCAACGCCGTGGACGCCGCCGTTGCGGCTGCCTTCGCCATCGGCGTGGCCGAGCCCAACGCCACCGGCATCGGCGGCGAAGGCGTGATGGTGGTCTACCTGGCGAAGCGGAAGACGGCGGTGGCCATCGACTACCGGTCCGCCGCGCCGGCCGTGACCAGTTACGAGCAGGGGATCCCGGCCACGGGCCACGCGGCCATTGCCGTCCCGGGTACCGTCGCCGGCCTGACCCTGGCGCTCGACAAGTACGGCACGATGAAGCTGCCGCAGGTGCTCGCACCGGCCATCAAGCTGGCGGCCGACGGGTTCGTGGTTTCGTCGACGCTCAACGGCGTCATCACCGACAGCTTCGAGGAGATCGCCAGGCACGAGGCGCTGGCGAAGATCCTCGCGCCGGAGGGCCTGCCCCTCGAGGCGGGCGCGACGCTGAAGAACCCGGACCTGGCCGCGACCCTGACGAAGATCGCCGCCGGCGGCCGCGACGTGTTCTACCGCGGCGAGATCGCGGAGAGGATCGCCGCCGAGATGGGAGCGCAGGGCGGCTTCATCACGAAGGCCGATCTCGCCGCCTACAGGGCCATCGAGCGGGCGCCCGTGAAGGGCAGCTACCGGGGCGTCGAGATCTGGTCCGCCCCGCCGCCGGTGGGCGGCCTGGCGGTGATCGACACGGTCCAGGTGATGGAGCAGTTCGACTTCGCGAAGTACCCCAGCCTGTCCGCGACGCGCATCCACCTGATGGTGGAAGCCATGAAGCGCGGCTACGCGGACTTCGGCGCGTACATCGCCGACCCCGGGTTCGTGCAGGTGCCCGTCGCGTGGCTGCTCTCGAAGCCCTACGCGAAGAGTCGCGCGGCGGAGATCCAGCCCGGCGAGATCAGCGCGAAGATCGCGGCCGGCGAGCCGCCGAAGACCGGCCCCAGCACGACGTCGCTCTCGGTGGTCGACAAGGCCGGCAACATGGTCGCCCTCACCCAGACGATCTCCGATTTCTTCGGATCAAAGGTCGTCGTCGCGGGCACCGGGATCATCTTCAACAACGAGATGAAGAACTTCTCGCGGCAGGGCGTGAACGTCCTCGCGCCCGGCAAGCGGATGCGCACGACCATCTCGCCGACGATCCTCCTCAAGGGCGGGAAGCCCTTCGCGACGATCGGCACGCCCGGCGGCGCGCGTATCCTGACGACGATGGCGGAGCTGATCTCGTATCTCGTTGATGACAGAATGGGGATCCAGGAGGCCATCGAGGCGCCGCGCTTCTTCCCGGCGGATCGGGTGCTGTCTATCGAGCCCCGACTGCCGGCCGAGACCGTCGAGGCCCTCACGAAGATGGGCTACACGATCACCCCGATGCGGGAGTTCGACCTGTTCTTCGGCGGCGCTCAGGGCATCATCATCGATCAGAGGACGGGCAAGCGGATCGGCGGCGCCGACCCGCGCCGGGATGGGGCGGTCGTCGGGTACTGACGGGCCGGGGCACGGCCGCCCGGCGGGGAGGCCGATCGGGATACGGACCGGCGAGACCGGGAAGGAGACGGTGGCATGAGTGCAGAGTGCAGGACAACGCGCGTGGGGCTGGGCGTGATGGCGCTGGCGGCCGCGGGGATGCTGGCGGCCGCTCCGTTGCGGGCCGCGGACGCGACGTTCGAGCGGCCGGGGATCATCACGTCGATCGGCCAGAGCGCGGACGTCACGATCGTCAAGGTGCTGCTCAACACGCAGCTGAAGCTGGGGCTCGACTACAAGCCGCTGGCCCAGCCGGCCGACCTGGCCGGGATGAAGACCGTGGTGATGGTGGTCGGCGCCAGCTCGAAGGGCCTCGGCGCGGCGGGCCTCGACATGGACAAGGAGATCGCACGCGCCCGCGCGCTGGTCAAGGCCGCCCGCGATCAGGGCGTCCGGATCCTCGTCATGCACACCGGCGGCGAGCAGCGGCGCGGCAAGACGTCCAACGACCTGATTGACATCGTCGTACCCGAGAGCGCCGCCGTAGTGGTCGTGGCCTCGGGCAACAAAGACAGGTACTTCCAGGGGCTGGCGGACAAGAAGGGGATCCCGGTCGCCGAGGTGGAGAAGCTGGCGGCCGCCGGCGAGGCGGTCAAGGGACTGTTCAAGCAGTGACGCCTGGCGCGAGGAGCAGCAGGACCATGACAAGGCTTCGGATCGCGGCGGTCACCGCGGCGGCGCTGGCCGCTGCCGCGATGGCAGGCGCGCAGGCGAACATCCCACGGGCCGCGGCGGTCACGCACGACATCCGGCCCGGTCCGGGCTGGACGGTGAAGGCCCTGTCTGATTACGACGCGGGCGTCGCCCGGACGCCGGGCGACACGCCCGTCTACATCTATGACAGCGGGCGGCCGGGGGGGACGGTCTTCGTGACGGGCGGCACGCACGGCAACGAGATCGCCGGCATCATGGCGGCGGCCGTGCTGGTCGAGCGCGGCCGCGTACTGCAGGGCCGCCTCATCATCGTGCCCCATGCCAACAACTCGGCGATGAGCTGGGTCGACTCGAAATGGACGGGGCCGAACCGTTTCGCGATCAGGACGACGAGCGGGGAGCGCGTCTTCAGATTCGGCATGCGGCTGACGAACCCGGACCACCAGGGCGAGCCCGACCCGCCCCAGACAGGGCCGTCCGGCGGCCCCGAAGTCGCGTTCGACAACCTGGCGAGGAATCTCGACCGGTCCTATCCCGGCAAGCAGGGCGGGAATCTCACACAGCGGGTGGCCTTCGCCGTCGTGACCCTCATCAAGCGGGAGCGGGTGGACCTGGCGTTCGACTTCCACGAGGCGACGCCCGACTCGCGCCTGGCGATGATGATCGTGGCCAATCCGAAGAACATCGACCTCGGCGCGGCCGCGGTGCTCGCGCTCGAGGGCAAGGGCATCGCGATGAAGCTCGAGCCCTCGTCTGAGACTTTCCGGGGCTTGTCGCACCGGGAGTGGGGCGATGCCACGCCGGCGAAATCGTTCCTGTTCGAGACGCCCAGCCCGGCCTTCGACGTCAAGACCGCCGGCGACCTGGTCCACGACGCCGCGTGGCCGCTGGCGCGGCGTGTGGGCGTGCACCTGGCCGCGATGCTGGCGGTGATCGACGCCTTCAACGCCGAGGCCCCGGCCGCCCGCCAGATCGCGCTGGCCGACGTGCCGGACCTGGATGCTCTCGTGAAGGCAGGGCTCGAGGGGGTCTTGCGGTGACGCGCGGCGGCCATCCGGACCGCCGCGGACGGGGGCGGGAGGACGCATGGTGACCGGCCGGCCGCGTCGGCCGACGGCGCTGACGGCCGAGCAGGTTCGCACGCGCATCCGGAAGGCGCTGGTTGCCGCGGACGCGCCGCCGGGATGCGATCCGCGTCGCATGCGGGCGGTTCCCAGGGCGGCGATTCGCGGGCTGCCCGAGTGGGTCCTGCGCGTCGGCGGTCTGCGGGACGACACGATGGTGTGCGTGTGGTGCGAGCCGCGCCGGGCGCCAGCCGGGACGTTCCCGTCCCAGGTCACGCTCGACCTGCCCGCCGGGCGTTACGTGATCGACGCGCTCGACGCGGCCGCGGGCACGTGGTTCGGCCGGGAGTCCGCGGCGGGCGGCCCGCTGGTCGCGGGGTTGCCGTACGCGGGTGGCCCGGTCCTGCTGGTCGTCCGGCCCCTGCCGGCGTAGCGCGGCGCCGGGGGTCGGCGCACGCCGCTCCTCCCGTACCTACCGGAGCACGGCGCCCAGGCCGCCCCTGATCAGAACATCGAACGACGGGACGCCGTCGATCGTGATCCGCCGGTCGGCGGGCGCGCCCTCGTTGGAGGCGTCGAGCACCGCGAGCAGCGTGGCGAGGTGGGTGGCCACGCGCCGCGCGAGCGGGAGCCTGGGGTCGCCGACCTGATCGACGCCGGTGGCCTTGTCGGCCTGCCCGGGGTTGGGAGTCTCGATCAGGTACGCCTGCGCGCGCGTCGCGTCGCCCCACTCCCGGTGCGACAGGCCGCGGAACGAATCGCCGGACTGCTCGAGTTTCATCGGGACATTCCTCGCGTCGAGGGCCAGCAGCGCCAACGCGGCCATCTCCACGTTCTTCGGATGGGCCACGACCGTCCAGGCCAGGCGCGACTCCGGACGGGATTCGTGGAGATCGAAGGCCACGTCCACCTGTTCCCGTGCCAGCACCTCCATCACGGCGTGCGCGATCCGCTCGGTCAGGTTGCCGTCCGCCCGGCCGGGGTACACGCGATCCAGGTTCCGCGCCTCGACGCCGTCGAGGTCCTCCGCCGACTTGGGGTGCCTGAACCTGGGCGGGTCCAGCTCGCCCTGGTCCGCCGGCTTCGTGAGACGGGAGCCATACCGGAACAGGCGCGGTCCCGCTGGCGTCGGCACCGCCACGGTCAGCGGGCCGGCAGGGTCACGGTCGCGGTACGACGCCGCCGAGTTGTTGGCGTGCGGAATCACCACCAGGCGGCCCACCGCCACCCGTGCCCGCTCGATCAGCACCGTGGCGGCCACCGCGCCGGCGATCTCATTGCCGTGCGTGCCGCCCACGACGAGCACGGTGCCGCCGGGCCGTCCGCCGTCGAGGATGTAGACCGGCGTGTCGCCAGGGGTACCGGCGAGCGACGGCAGGTACCTGGAGAGCATCCTGCGTGAGGTCACGCCAGGGCCGGGCCGGATGTCGTGCGCCACGGCCTCGCCCCGTGGCACCGTCACGGGCCCGCGCCCCTGGGCGCCGGCCATGATGGGCAGGGCCGCGAGGATCGCCATGGCGATCGCGGGCGTGCGCGGGGCGGCGGATTGGGTCATCGCGGGCCTCTTACTTCACCAGGAAGATCCTGAGCAGCAGCGGCACGAGGACGATCGCGCCCGTCACCTGTTCTCCGGGATCCTTCGATCGCCACACCAGGGTCACGATCAGCCCCGCAATCAGCACGCAGATGGCCTGGTAGACGTGCAGCAGCATCGGGTGTCACCGCAGCCAGCGACCGAGCGCCGGCGAGAAGACGAGGATCAGCACCGCGATCGCGACGGCCAGCAGGGCCGGCACGACGCAGAGTTTCAGGACCTGCCGGCGATCGCCGATGCCGCTGACGCGCGCCGCCAGCGTGGGCACCACTGCCGCGGGCAGCATCAGGTCGCCGAGGCCGGCGAGCAGCGACAGGCCCGCGGTCGTGACGATCTCGTTGCGGCCGAGCAGCGCCAGCAGGAACGGTACCCCGAGCACCGACGCCGACCCGAACGCCGACACCGCGCCGAACAGCGGGATGCTCACGGCCGCCGCTCCGACGATGGTCCACGACGGCGCCCCGAGCATCACCGCGACGAGCCACCCGCGGCCGCCCGTCAGGGTCATGACCTGGATGAATCCCCCGACGCCCGTCAGGATGCCGAGGACCGGCAGGGCCTCCCGGATCGCCCGGATGAGCGACGGACCGATCGCGAATCGCCTCGACGCCATGATGCCGATTGCCGCTGCGGCGAGGAAACTGAGGGGCAGGCCCGGGTCCATGATCCGGGCGGGCCACAGGCGCGGCGCGACCATGAGCACCGCGACGGCGATCGCCGGCACGAGGGCGCGCCAGATCGGCAGCGTCGCCGGTGTCGCCTGTGGCGCAGACGCGGCGCCCGGCGGCACGCCAGCGCCGATGGCGCCCGGCGTCTGCCCGGCTGGCGCGTCCTGCCCGGAGGGTGCGACCCGCGCGCCGGGAGCGCCACCGCCCCGCGGCCAGCCCAGGGCGTAGGCCAGGCCGAGCGCGAGCGGGAACGACGCCAGCGCCAGCGGCGCGTCGAAGCCCACGTACGGCAGGTCGATGCCCCCGCCAATCAGCATGGCCGGGATGCTGATCGGCGGCGCCACCATGCCGAGCACGCTGCCCATGGCGACAAACGCCGCCGCCCGGCGACGGGGCGTCCCGATCCCGACCAGGATCGGCGCGGCCACCGCCCCGGTCGTCAGCACCGAGGCCGTGGACGACCCGGTGATCATCCCGGGGAACATCACGACCGCCATCAGCAGCGGCAGCAGCAGGACGGGGCGGTCCCGGAAGCGCCGCTCCACCGCGGCGCCGGCGGCCGCGAGCGCGCCCCCGTCGGCCAGCACGCGCATGAAGATCATCGCGGTGGCGATGACGAGGATCGGATCGAGGTACGAGAAGGCGCCGTCGATCAGATGGCGCGCCGGCAGCCACGTGCCGTTGAACGCGGCGCCCGCCCAGGCCGCCGCCACGAGCGCCACGCCGATCGGCCAGTGGCGCCACGCGGCGAGGGCGAGAAAGCACACCAGCATCAGCGCCAGCGTGACCGGTTCCGCCAGGGCCCCGAACACCGCGGCAGGCCCCGTCAGCACGTCACCACTCCCCCCGGGACGTCGTTCCGGGCGTGTGGAGGAACGCGCCGATGCCGCGGCCGACGACCTCGTCGTACGCGGGAACATCCTCGAGCACGAGGCTCGAACCCGCGACGTCGCCGAGGGAGCCGATCAACTCGCGGACGCCCGCCAGGTGCCGGGCCACGCGCACGTCGAGCGGCCAGCCGCCCGGAGGGAAGGGCACCGACAGGCGGTGCTGCTCCGCGGCGCGCGTGTAAAACCGATCCCGGCCCGTCGTCACCAGCGCCGCATCAGTCCGCCCGCGCAGGCGTCCCTGTGCCGGGTTGGTCGTTTCCATCAGCACGGCCAGCGCCGGCGTCGTGTCGCCCCACTCCCGGTGAGACAGGCCGTGCAGGTTGATCGGTGACAGCTCCAGTCCGATCTCCACGCCCGCGCCTTGCAGCTTCATGTTCGCGATGGCCCCGAGGTCGCCCGCGCGCTCGTGGGCGACGATGGTGTTGACGACCGGGTACTCGGGCGAGGCCTCGTGCAGGTCGATTGCCAGGTCCACGTGCTCCTGCCGGAGCAGCGTTTCGATGGCGAACGCCACGCGCTCGGTCAGCGTCCCGTCCGGGCGCCCCGGGTACGTGCGGTTGAGATTGCGGGTCTCGCTGCCCGAGAGTGTCTGGCCGGACTGCCGCAGCGTGTAGACCTGCGGGTCCGGCCACTGGTCGACCGGGTTGGTGGCGCGGGCGCCATACGTGAAGCGACGGGGGCCGCCCGGCGTGATCACGTCGAACGACGACGGGTGGGCCTCCTGCGGGAAGTTGTGCGTGAAGCCGCTGGCGTTCGCCCGCGGGATCACGATCAATCGCCCCGCCGCGACCCGCGCCCGCTCGACCAGGACCACGGCCGCGAGGTAGCCCGCCGGCTCATCGGCATGCGTGCCGCCCAGGACGAGGGCCGTGGCCCCTGGAGCGCGCCCTTCGAGCACGTACACGGTGGTCTCGCCCGCCGTGTCCGCGAGGGCGGGGAGCCACCTCGACAGGGGGAGTGTGCGGGCCACGCCGGGACCGGGGAACAGCGGGTCGGGCCGCCGCATCGCCAGGAACCCCGGCGCGACGGCCGCGGCCGCGGCGCCGGCGGCCAGAAGGATGATGAGGCCCCGCGCGCGGGGCCCGGAAGCGGGTATGAACGACATGTGTGTGAGTGCCGGGGGCTCGCCGCGGGGGAGACGGGCCGAAGAAGCCAGGGATTAGTTTATACTGCTTCTCGCCCCCTCCCGCGCGAGTCGAGTCGTCCACGACACGGTCCCCAGGGGAGTCCGGCGGTGCCACCGGCAGCATCGGGCCCCGCGGATCCACGGCCGGCAGCCGGGCACCCGCCCGACACGGCGTCGCGCGAAGCGATCCATTCAGCATCCTGCGCCGTTGCCGCCGAACTCGGGGCGTTCCTGCCGCGCCTCGAACCGGTGGACGCCGCCTGCGCCGAGCTTCGGCGACACCGGGCGGTCTGGACCGACCCCGCGTGCCGTCCCTCATTCGACCAGTTGCTGCCCGTCGTGGCCAGGCGCACGGGGCCGGCTGCGGCCGTGCTGTTCGCGCTGCTCGAGGAGTACGCGGCGGCGCTGCCCGACCCGTGGCCAGTGCTCGATGCCCTGCTGTCCGCCGAAGATCCGGCGTTCAAGCGACGCGCCCTGGCGCTCCTCGCGGGCGCTGTCGGGGCGGGCGTTGTCGAGGCGGATGGCGTCGTGGTGGCGCGGCTCGCGGATCTCGTGACGGACGAGGCAGGGGGCCTGGCGGGCGACGGAGAACTGCGGCTGATCCGCACCATCCTCACGCGGCCGGACGCACCGGAACGCCCCGACGGCCGGCCCGCCGGGGAGGTGGCGCTGCTGGTCGCGGGGCGTACGCCGAGCGAGCGGCGCCTCGGTGCGAGGCTGCTCGATCTCGATCAGTCAACGCCATCGGAGTCCCTCTGCGGGCAGGTTCTCGGCGAGGAAGGGTGGCAAGTCCTGGGGGCCTGCCTCGCGTTCACGCGTGCGTCGCACCAGGATTTGCTGAGCGCACGCCTGCTGGTCGACACGCCCGGCGGGCTGGACTCGTTCCGGCGCGTCGAGCGCCAGTGCGGCGAGGCGACGCTGCGCCGCGTCGTGGACGCGATCGGATGGTCGCGCTTCAACCTCGGCATGGACGCGCGGCCGCTGGTCGGCGTCAGCATCGCCGGATCGTTTCCCCTGGTCGTGTCGCCGCCGGAAGCCGCGCTGCTCGAGCGTATTCCAGGGGCGAAGCGGGCCTTCGAGCGCCTCCTGATCGTCGCGGTTGGCGGACAGCCGGCCGGCGGCGAAGCGGCCGGCGCCGGCGGTGACGCGGTCGCGCGCTTCCGTGCCTACAACGTCGTCCATGCCGATGTTCTGACCGATCTCCTCGATGTGGCGCCCCTCACGCGGGCGCGGCTCCTCGCGACGCTGGCGAAGATGGACCGGCTCGTCGGGGATTTCTCGGCGCTGTTCGGTGGCGCCGGCGGCGAGGCCGGCGTGCTGGCGGGCATCTATGCCGAGCTGAAGGGCCGGATCGAACGGGGGCTCGCGCGCACCGGCGAGGACCCCGTGCCGATCGACCTGTGCCGCCTCGTGCAGGCCTTCGAGGATCCGGCGACGCCGGGCGACATCCGCACGCTGCACGGCCTGAAACGCTATCTGCACCAGCGTGGCCTGAAGCTGGCGTTCGGGCTCATCCAGTCCGGCCCGAAGACGACCCGCTCGGTCGACCTGGCGATCGTGACGCCCTCGCGCGGGGTCGAGGTCGCGCGCCGGATCGAGTTCGTGGACCTCGAGCACGCGCCGGAGGATCTCCCGGGCACGGCGCTGCCGCACCCGGTCGTCCTGCTCGTGGAGGCCTTGGCCGCGCAGTGCGTGCACGGGCCCCGCCCGATGCCCCACGTGCGCGTGTTCTGTTACGGGAACGAGGTTCACTACTTCGTGACCTTTCGCAACCACCCGGCCTTCATCCGCGTGGACTACTCGCCGCCGCTGCGCGGCGGCATGATCGACCTGCAGTACCTCGGCGTGAGCAACAGCGAGCTGGACTGGCACCCGTCGCCGCGCCTCGACGCGATCCGGCGGTTCTTCGAGCGGTTCGACTTCATCGTCGAGATCGACGCGACGCGGATCCACGCGCGGTACGACAAGGAACGGGCCGTGGGCCTCGAGGATCTGGTGAGGCGGGCGCAGATCCTGCTTCGCCTGGTCCCCTACCTGATGGACGTCGACTGGGTCGTCGGGTCGCTGACGCTCGACGAGGACGCGAAGGGGCGCGTGGCTGACGCGTGGGCGGAGTTCTTCTGGGCCTGGGGCGTGCTGCCCGTGCAACAGTGGCTGACGAAGGACCGCGCGGGCATCCTGGCGGCCACCGAGGACG
Source organism: uncultured Acidobacteriota bacterium (assembly GCA_963813325.1). Taxonomy (GTDB): domain Bacteria; phylum Acidobacteriota; class Vicinamibacteria; order Vicinamibacterales; family JAKQTR01; genus CAWEYM01. The sequence continues at coordinate 119,086 of CAWEYM010000005.1, read as the reverse complement.
CGCCGGACGGGCCGAGAGAAGTCCGGTGGTCGGGGGAGGAGCCCTACCGGGACCGCTTCACCGCGGCGATGCCGGCTGACGCGGCGGCGCACCTCGACCGCCTGCTGCTCGATCTGGGACTGGCCTCTGACCGGCCGGCGCGGAGGGCCGGCGCGTTCGGGCAGTTGACATTGGAGCATGCGGTGCTCGAACCGATTCGGGCGGCCGTGGCGAGGGGGGAGCTCGACGAAGCGCCGGAGGGGCCGGTGCGGCGCCCGGCCGACCGGTTCGCGCGCGTGCACGAAGCCGAGCGGCTCGCGGCCATCCTCGATTCGCCCCCGGCCGTCGTCGCGTCGGCCGCGCGCACGGCGCGCGTCATCGCCCTGTTCGACCGCAGCCTGCGCTTCCGGACGACCGGCAGCATCAACGGGTACGAGGTCCAGCGGGCGGTGCTGCCGATCGGGGGCGGCACGCTGGGCCTGTTCGTGCTGCGCGACTCGACCGGCGTCGTCCGTGTGGCGTGCGCCGCCGACGACAGCACGTTGTGGCGGGCGCGCGCCGGCCCGCGAGCCCCGTGGCGGGACAACACGCCCTGCGACGCGGCGCGGCTGCTGACCCTCCTGCGCCGCGCGAACTACCTGGGCGAAGGGCCCGCCCTGGACGTGGAGGACGAGGCGGACGTGGCGCGCGCGACGTCACGCCTGTTCCGGGTGGCGCACCCCGTGAGCCGCGTGCGGCCGTTCCCCGGCGAGCGCATCGTGTCCGGCACGCGCGTGGCGCCAGGCCGGGTGGCGGGCGTGGCGAGGCTGGGAACGGCGGGCCGCCGCCCGGGCGACTGCGCCGGGGCGGTGCTCGTGACGCCGCGGCTCGACCCGGCGGACGCGCCGTTCCTCCACGAGGCCGCCGGCGTGGTGTCGTCGGGCGGAGGCATCCTCTCGCACCTGGGCCTGGTCGCCGTCGAGTCGGGCAGGCCGGCGCTGGTCGTCGACGCCACGTGGACAGCGACCGCGGACGGCGGGACGTTCCAGTGCCCGCGAATCGAATACACCGAGCGCGACACGGTCGTAGCCGGGTTTTCCGTCGCGCAATTCGAGGACGTCCGCGAAGTCGAGGACCAGGTCCGCGACGGCGACCTGCTGGTGCTCGACGCCGATCAGGGCACGCTCACGATCATCGGAGCCGACCCGGTGGCCCTGACGCTTCACGAGGCGCTGAAGCTCCACGCCGACGCGTGCCAGGCGCTGGCGGAGGCGGACGACGATCGCGTGCTGGCAGAACGCGGGCGCCGCTTGCACGCCTGCCACCGGCTCGAGCGGCTGATGCCGCGCATCGCCGACGCCGCGCTCGCCCGGTACGCCGTCGAGGACCTGATGACGCCCGGCCGGGCTGCCGGGGAAGCGGAGCGATGCCGGGACGCCGCGATGCTGCTGGGCCGGCTGCTGGCCAGTCCCGTGGCGGGACCTCGCGCGCGGGATGCCGTCTCCCACGTGGGCAGTGCGCTGTCGCGCCGGCTGGCTGCTGCCCGCCAGGAGGCCATCGCGCGGATTCCCCGCGCGGGCACCGCGCACGACGTGCTGGCCCTGCGTCTCGCCGTGGTCCAGCTCCAGCACACGTGCCGGACGGTCCAGTCCGTCATCGAGGACTGCGGCCTCGAGCCGGCATTCGTCGGCGCCACGGACATGCCCGATTTCGACGCGATTGCCGACGGTCGCCTCTGGCAGTTGCGGACGGTCCTGCGGCAGCGGGCGGCAACGGGTGGCGATCCCGGCGCGGCGCGACGGCTGGGGACCGTGCTGGCCCGGCTCGATGGACTGCTCGGCGTGGCGCCCGCGAGCGACGGCGCTGGCGTGTCGCGTCGGGCCGCGGTCGCGGACTTCGAGCGGCGAGAGGCCGGCGGAGCCGGGGATCACGTGACGCGGCACACGATCGCGGCCGGTGACGGCGGGCTCGAGTTGACGCCGCTGGTGGGCGCCAAGGCCGCAAGTCTCGGCGAGGCGGCCCGCGTGCTGGGCGCCGACGCGGTCCCGGCGTGGTTCGCCGTCACGGACCGGGCGTTCCAGGCGGTGCTCGACGCGCGACCCGGCGGCGCCGACGCCACGCGCGAACCGGCGACCGTGCGGGAGGCCATCGCCGCGATCATCGCCGAGCCGGACACCGCGCCCGGTCCGAAGGCGGCCGCGATCCGGGCGCTCTGGGACCGTGTCCGCCTGCCGGAGTCGCTCGCCCGGGAGATCACGGAGGCCTACCGGGCCCTCGGGCCCGACGACACCGTCGCGGCCGCGACGGGCGGGCAGGCCCTGGCGCCGTGCTTCGTCGCCATTCGCTCCTCGGGCCTTGAAGAGGATACCGAGGAGGCGACAATGGCCGGGCAGTTCGAGACGTTCCTGTTCGTGCGGGGCGATGCCGCCGTGCTCGAGCACGTGACGCGCGCGTGGGCCGGCCTGTGGACCGGCCGGGCCATCCACGCCAGGCTCGCGCAGGGAGGCGGGGGGGCCCCGCGGGGCGGCATCGTGGTGCAGCGCATGGTGCGCTCGCGCGTGTCGGGTGTCGTCCAGACCACCAACGCCGCCGAGGCTCGCCCGTGCGAGATCGTCATCAACGTCGGACTCGGCCTGGGCGAGGGCATCGTGTCGGGCAGGGTGGCGGCGGACCATGTCGTGGTGGCCAAGCCCGAGTCGGCCGACGCCCCGCTGCGGTTCAGGTACCAGGTGGCCGACAAGCGGGGACGCATGGTGCACGACGCGCGGTTCGGGCAGGGCACCGTCCTGGTCGACACGCTGGCCCATCAGCGGCTGCGGCCCGCGCTGGAGTATCCGGAACTGCGGGACATCGTCGACGTGGCGGCCAGGCTCGAGTCGGCCTGGGCCTCGCCGCTCGACATCGAGTTCGGCTTCGAGGGGCCCCGCCTGCGCGTGCTCCAGGTCCGGCCGGTCCCGTCGGGCCTCGCCGTGTGGAAGGACACCGCCCGGCGATTTCCGCTGCGCGTCCGTGCCTCGGTGGAGGTGCCGTCATGATCCGCCGCGACGAGTCTCTCGCGTATCACGAAGCCGACAAGCCCGGGAAGATCGAAGTGCGGCCGACCAAGTCGTGCCTGACCGCGCGCGAGATGCGGCTGGCCTACCTGCCCGGCGCCTGCTTCCCGGGCGCGGTGATCGCCGCCGAGCCCGATGCGGCCTTCCGGTACACGGCGCGGGCGAACCTCGTCGGGGTGATCACCAACGGGTCGGCGGTGCCCGGGTTGGGCGACGTGGGCCCGCTGGCGGCCAAGCCGATGCAGGAAGGTACCGCGGTCCTGTTCAAGCGCCTCGCCGACATCGAGGTCTTCGATCTCGAGCTCGACACGCGCGACCCGGACCGGTTCGTGGAGACCGTGCGCATGCTCGAGCCGACCTTCGGCGGGATCGACCTGAAGGACATCCAGGCGCCCGAGGGCCTCGACATCCACGCCCGCCTGGCGGAGGCCCTCAGGATTCCCGTCATCCACGAGAACCTGCAGGGGACCGCCGTGGTGATGGCGGCCGCGCTGCTGAATGCCCTGGACCTGGCGGACAAGGCGATCGGCGCCGTCCGGATCGTGATTTGCGGCGCCGGCACGGTGGGGATCGGCTGCGCGCGCTTCCTGTTGCGCATGGGGGCATCCGCGGATCTCATGCGCCTCTACGACGTGCACGGCCTGGTGCACCCGGACCGCGACGATCTGGGGCCGCACCAGCGCCCGTTCGCCCGCGCCGACGCGCCCCGGGATCTGGCCGCGGGCCTCCGCGACGCGGACGTGTTCATCGGGGCCTCCGCGGGCGGCGTGCTGACGCAGGAGATGATCCGGGCGATGGCGCCCTACCCGGTGGTGTGCGCGATGGCGACACCCGAGCCGGAAATCGGGTACGAGGCCGCGCGGGCCAGCCGGCGAGACGTGATCGTGGCCACGAGCGAGACGCGGCTGCCCAACGCGATCATCGATCACCTGAGCTTCCCGTACATCTTCCGCGGTGCCCTCGACGTCTATGCCGCGCGGATCACCGACGGCATGCTGCTGGCCGCCGCGCGGGCGCTGGCGGACCTGGCGCGCGAGGAGGTGGTGGACGAGGTCAGCCGGGCGTACGGGTACGAACGGTTCTCCTTCGGGCCGGAGTACCTGCTGCCCAAGCCGATCGACCCGCGCATCCTGGTCCGCGAATCGGCGGCGGTCGCGCGCCAGGCCATCGCCGACGGCGTGGCGCGCCGGCCGATGGACGACGGCGCCTACCAGGAGAGCCTCGCGGTGCGGCTCGGCACCGGCCGCGAGATGATGCGCCGCCTGATGGTGAAGGCCCGCCACGATCCGCCGCGGGTGGTCTTCACCGACGGCGTCAACGAGACCATTCAGCGGGCGGCGTCCGTGCTCGCCGACGAAGGCGTGGCGCGTCCCGTGCTGCTCGGCGAGGAGGGTGAGATCCGCGCGGGCATCGCCAGAGCCGGCCTCGACCCGGCCGGGCTGACCGTCGTGGACCCCCTCCGCAGCCCGAGGCGCAGCGTGTACGCCGGGGACTACTTCCGGCTCCGCCGCCGTCGCGGCGTCATGCTCGCGACCGCGGAACTGCGCCTTCGCCGGCCCGAGTACTTCGGCGCGATGATGCTCCACGACGGCGACGCCGACATGCTGGTCGGCGGCATCGAGCACCACTACGCGGACTCGCTGCGCGTCATCCTCGAGGTCATCGGGACGGCGCCGTCAGTCCGCCGGGTGTCGAGCTACTACATGGTGCTGCTGCCGAAGGAGGTCTACTTCCTGACCGACTGCGCGGTGAACATCGATCCCGACGAGGACGGGCTGGCGGAGTCGGCGCTGCTGACGGCGCGGATGGTGCGGCTGCTGGGTGTCGAGCCGCGCGTCGCGATGCTCTCGTTCTCCAACTTCGGCGCCGTGGACCATCCCCTGACGCGCAAGGTCCGGCGCGCGACGGAAATCGTGAAAGCCCAGGCGCCGGGCCTCGCCGTCGACGGCGAGATGCAGGTGGCCACGGCCGTCGACCGCGAGATCCGCGGGCGCTACTTCGCCTTCTCCGGGCTCGAGAAGAACGCCAACGTGCTGGTGTTTCCCGACCTGCAGTCCGGCAACCTCGCGATGCACCTGCTCCAGGCCGTCGGCGAGACCGTGCTGGTCGGCCCCGTGCTGACCGGCACGCGCCTGGCCGTGCAGTTGCTGCAGTACGGGAGTTCCGTGCAGGACGTGGTCAACCTCGTTTCGGTCGGGGCCGTGCAGGCGACAGGGCTCCGGACCGGGACGTAACGCGCCGCGGACCGCGACGAGACGTGGTAGGCTGCAGCAGGCGCCGCGACGGGCTGCCGGGAGGGTGAGGGATGGCCAGGACAGGTTCGAGACCGGTCGGCGCGGTCGCGTGGGTGGCGCAGGGATTCGACCACTTCGAGGCGGAGCGGTATCGCGAGGCGGCGCGCAGCTTCCGCATCGCCGTCGCGCTGGCGCCGAGGCTGGCCGAGGCGCATCGCGGGCTGGGTCACGCGCTGATCCAGATGAACCGGAGCGACGCAGCGCTGGCGGCCTTCGAGCAGGCGTGCCGGCTCGATCGCCGGGACGCGGACTCGCGCTGGGTCCTCGGGGTCCTGTACGATGCCGCGGGTCGCCACGCGGCCGCCATCCGCGCCTTTCGACGCGCGACGGACCTCAAGCCGACCGAGGCGGAGCTGTTCGTCTCGCTCGGCCTGGAATACGACACGGTCGAGAAGTGGGAGAAGGGCATCGAGGCCTACCGGCGCGCCCTGGAACTCGACCCGAAAAACTGTGACGTGCTGCTGCAGATCGGCATGAGCTACGTGCTGACCGGCAACGAGCGCGCCATCCGCCGCACCCTGCGGGCCCTCGACAGGCTCGCGCCCGCCAAGGCGGCCATGCTCCGCGAGGCCTCGTCCGAGACCGGCGACGAAGCCGCCGCGTGCCGCCCGCGGCGGAAGGCGAAGCGCTGAGGAGCGAAGGCAGGCGTGCGGCCCGCGGCCCGACGCCGCTTGCGGCGTGCGGCCCGCGGTGGAGGCGGCGCGCCGACCGCCGGCGCGCCACCTCCGATGGAGAGGCCTACTTCACCGGCGCGGCGACGATGCGCGGCATCGACGTGAGCGCCGCGTTGATCGTCGCGATCCCGCCGTCGAGGATCCCGTTGAGCTTCGCCGCGGCCTGAGCCGTCAGGTCGGCCAGTTCTTTCATGCGGAGCTTCTCGCCTTCAGTGAGGGGCCGGAACCCGCGGCCGACCGCGCCGGCGAGCGACTGCACGTCCTCGCGCAGGCGCGGGTACTGGCGGTAGCCGAACCCCGACAGCGGTCGTGCCAGGTCCGCGTCACGCCAGGTCTTCAAGGCCTCGATGGTCTTCTGGACGTCGCCGCGGATCGCCGGTGGCGGAGTCTCCTTCGCGAGGACTCCGTCGAGCGCGGTCAACTGGGCCATGACGTCGTTGACCCGGTCGAGAATCGCCGTCACGCGCCCCTGCAGGCCGAGCAGCGTGAACGACGCCTCGAGCTGCGCCGCCATGTCCGCTTCGGACGCCTGGACGCCGGGGTCGATCTGCACGCGCACCGACCCGGCCGCATCCTGGCCGTCGGCCCGGACCTTGTACGTGTATTCGCCGGGCAGCGCGAACGGACCGGCGTTGCCGCCCCCGAACCGCGCGCGGATCTCGGGCGGGATGTCGTCACCGGGCGCCGGGCCTGCCCCCGGCCGGACCGGCGGGGCCGCCGGGTTGTCATATCGGAGGTCCCACGTGAACCGGTTGACCCCGGCCGCGGCACGCAGGTTCCGCAGCACGCGGACGGTCTTGCCCGCCTTGTCCGCGATGCTGATCGTGACCCGGTCCTTCGGCGCGGTCCTGAAGTAGACATTGATGTAGGCGCCGGGCGCCGGGTTGGGTGCCAGCCAGTCACGCTGGTTGGATCGGAACATCCCCGATCCGCCGGCCCAGCGGATCGCGGGCCGGCTCGGAAAGACGTAGCTGTCGGCCTTCATCGCCTTCGCGATCTGCTGCAGCGGCGCCGCGTCGTCCAGGATGAAGATCCCGCGGCCGTGCGTGGCCACGATCACGTCGTTGTCGCGGGGATGGATGGCGATGTCGCGCACCGCCACGGGCGGCATGTTGTTCCGGATCGACATCCAGTGCTGCCCGCCGTCCCACGACGCCCAGATCCCGAACTCGGTGCCGGCGTACAGCAGGTCCCGTGTCTTCGGGTCTTCGCGGATCACGTGCGACCATCCGCGCGCGGGCAGGCCGCCGGTGATGCGCGTCCACGTCCTGCCGAAGTCGGTGGTCTTGTAGAAGTACGGCGCGTAGTCGTTGTCCTGCCAGTGGCTGGCCGATACGTAGGCGGTTTCCGCGTCGAAGGGGGACGCCTCGACCGTGGAGATCCACGCGAAGGGCGCGAGTCCCGGCGCGTTCTTGAACACGCTGGTCCACGACTTGCCGCCGTCGCGCGTCACCTGCACGTTGCCGTCGTCGGTGCCGACCCAGATGACATTGGGATCGCGTGGTGACGGGGCGATGGTGATGATCGTGCAGTGGAACTCGGCCGCCGTGTTGTCGGTGACGATCTCGCCGCCAGACGACTTCTGCTTGTTCTTGTCGTTGGTCGTCAGGTCCGGGCTGATGACGTCCCAGGACTGCCCGTAGTTGGTCGTGCGGAACAGCACGTTGCCGCCGAAGTAGACCGTCTTCGGATCCTGCGGGGACAGCACGATCGGCGCGTTCCAGTTGAAGCGGTACTTCTGGGGCGCCATCCACTGGCCGCTCGACCCGATGCCCGCCGGGTACGGATTGATGGCCCACGAGGCCCCGCTGCGCAGGTCCGTGAGGCTGATCACGCCGCCTTGCAGGTCGTTGTAGACGAGGTGCGGGTCCTTGAGATCCGGCACCGCGAAGAACCCGTCGCCGCCGCCTACGTTCACCCAGGCGCTCCTGGGCGTGCCGGGCGCGCCCGGCGTCTGGCTGGGGCCGCACCACGTGCCGTTGTCCTGCAGGCCCCCGCACAGGTTGTACGGCGTCTGGAGATCGTAGGCCACGTGGTAGAACTGCGTGAACGGAATGTTGTTGAGGATGTCAAAGGTCCGGCCCGCGTCGTGCGAGATCTGGAACCCGCCGTCGTCCCCGCTGAGGATCAGGTTCGGGTTGGTCGGGTCGATCCACATCGCCTGGTGGTCGCCATGGGTGGCGGTCCCGATGCGCACAAAATTGCGGCCGCCGTCCTCCGACTTGGTGAGTCCGCCTCCCAGTGCGTACACGGTGTTCGGGTTGGTCGGGTCCACGCGGATGTCGCTGTAGTAGAACGGCCGGAAATTGATGTTCGGATCGCGGTTGACGGTCCGCCACGTCTCGCCCGCGTCATCGCTCCGCCACAGCTCGCCCTCGGTCCTGGTCTCGCTCACCACGTAGACGACATCGGGGTTGCTGCGCGCAACGGCGACGCCGATCCGGTCCATCGGTCCCTTGGGCAGGCCTCGCCCGGCATCCGGCCCGGACAGCCGGGTCCACGTCTCCCCGCCGTCGTGGGACTTGTAGGCCGCCGTCTCGCCCCCGCCGGACTCGGTGTACCAGGCCCAGCGGCGGAAAGTGAACATCCCGGCATACACAATGTTGGCGTTCGTGGGGTCGATGTCCACGTCCGAGCAGCCGGTGAGGTCGTTCTTGTAGAGGATCTTCTTCCACGTCCTGCCGCCGTCGATCGTCTTGAAGAGGCCGCGCTCCTCGTTCGGGCCCCAGGTATGGCCGAGCGCCGCCACGTAGACGATATCGGGGTTCCTCGGGTCGACGACGATGCGGGCGATCTTGTCCGTGTCGGCCAGGCCGAGGTTGGTCCAGTGATCGCCTGCGTCGACGGACTTGTAGACCCCGTCGCCGATCGAGGAGTCGTTGCGCGGGTTGCCTTCGCCCGTGCCGGCGTAGAGGACGTTGTGATCGGACGGGGCGATCGCGATCGCCCCGATCGACACGACCGCCTGGTCGTCGAAGATCGGCTTCCACGTCACGCCGCCGTTGGTCGTCTTGAAGATGCCGCCGACGGCGCCGGCCACGTACATCGTCGACGAGTCGCCCGGGAGGCCCACGAACACGGGCACGCGGCCCGTCTGCGCGGTGGGGCCGATGTTGCGCCATTCGAGGCTCTTGAGCGCGGCGGCCTCGGGCGGGGCCGCGGGGGCCGCCTGCGCGGCCGGGTAGGCGTGACCGCCGGCCGCCACGGCAGCGGCCAGGCCGCTGATCATGGCGGCGGCCGCCAGTCCGGTTCGGTGTCGTGTGTTCATCCTCACCTCTGGTCTGATGTAGTGCGCGGGCGCGGGTATTGGGCCCGTGGTGTCGGGGAGAATCGCGGAAAGTCTAGCATAACCGGCCGCCGGCCCCGCGTCGGGGGCCGCCCGCGGCCTCCGGCGCCGGCGAGCCCGGGCCGGGGTGCGGGGGACGCGGCGGGACCGGCGGCGTCGTGCGCGCCGGCCCCCGCGACGCGGGAGACCTGCCGCAGGTGCCGGCTACGTTCGGGCCTGGCCGGGCTCCGGCACGGCCGGCGGGGCGGCCTTCCGCCCGCGCAGGAGGTTCCTGAGCGCCTGGAGAACCTCCGCGAATTTCATCTCGCGCAGATCGTCGAAGTAGGAGTACACGACCGGGGTGATGAGCAGCGTCAGCAGCAGGCACAGGATCTGCCCGCCGATGATGGTCACGGCCATCGACGAGCGCGATCCGGCGCCCGCCCCGCGGCCGAACGCGATGGGCAGCATGCCGGCGATGATGGCCATCGTCGTCATCAGGATGGGCCGCAGGCGGACGTGGTTGGCGGTCATCAGGGCCTCGTGCCGCTCGAGGCCCTGGGCGCGCAGCGTGTTGGTGTAGTCCACCTGCAGGATCGAGTTCTTCTTGACGATCCCGAACAGCATCATCAGGCCGATGGCGCTGTAGACATTCAGGGTCATGCCGAAGGCCATGAGCGCGATCAGGCCGGCGGGCAGGCTGAGCGGCAGCGCCGTCATGATCGTGAGCGGGTGGATGAAGCTGTTGAACTGCGACGCCAGCACCATGTAGATGAACGCGATCGCGAGGACGATGGCGATCACGAAGTCGTTCGACGCTTCGTCGAGGGTCCGGGCGTTGCCGCCGAAGACGGCCTGGTAGCCGGGCTTCAGGTTCAGATCCGCGACCTTGAGGCGGGCGGCCGCGACGACGTCGCCGAGCGGCACCTTGTCGAGATTGGCGTTGATGGAGATCTGGCGCTGGCGGTTGTAGCGGTCGATCGCCGCGGGCCCGTACTCGATCGACAGCGCCGCGACGTCGCTCACCCGCGCCGTCTTCTGCGTGGACGAGGGAATCAGCAAGAGGCCCATGCCCGCCGGGTCGTTGCGGTAGGGTTCGTCGAGGCGCAGCTTGACGCTGTACTGGTCGTCGCCTTCCTTGTACTTCGAGACCTCCGTGCCGCCGACCAGCGTGCGCAGGCCCGAGGCGAGGGAGTCGATGGACACCCCGAGGTCGGCCGCGCGGGCCCGGTCGACGACGACGCGCAGCTCGGGCTGGGTGGGCTCGAAGCTCGTGTCGACGTCCACGACGCCGCGGATCGTGCGGACCTTGTCCATGAGGGCCTTCGAGTAGACCTGGAGCTGGTCGATGTCCGGGCCCTGGATGATGATATTGAGGCGGCTGCCGCCGCCGCCGCCGCCGCGGCCGCCCGCGCTCGACGCACCCGAGAGGTCCGTGCCGCCCGAGACGCCGATGCGCGCGCCGGGGTAGCGGCGCATCAGCAGCCGCGCCCGCCGCATGAGGTCCTGCTGCGAGATCTTGCGGCTCTCGAGCGGGGTCATGCCCACGTAGAAGTTCGCGCTGGCGGTGTTGATGTTGGCCAGCACGTTCTGGACCTCCGGCAGTTTTCGCAGGTCGGCCTCGATCGATCGCACGTACTCGTCGGTTCTTGGGAAGCTGGTGCCCTTCGGCAGGTGGACGTTGACGCTGAACTCGCTCTGGTCGTCATCGGGCACGAGCTCCTTGCCGACGAACGGGAACAGCACCACGACCGAGGCCACGAACACGCCGGCGATGCCCATCATCACGCCGCGATGGTGCAGCGACCAGTTCAGCATCCGGCCGTAGCGCTGATCGACCCACGCGTAGGCCCCGCGCTTCTTGGTCTCCTGGTGCCCGCCGCGCGCGTCGATGCTGCGCAGCCAGGAGGAGCTGAGGGCCGGGGTCAGCGTGAAGGACACGAACATCGAGATCAGGATCGCCGCGGCCGAGGAAATGCCGAAACTGTAGAAGTAGCGGCCGACCTGTCCCGTCATGAAAGCCACGGGCAGGAAGATCACCACCAGCGACAGCGTCGTCGCCATCACCGCCATCCCGATCTCGGCGGTGGCCTTCATCGCGGCCTCGCGCGGTGAGACCTTCTTCTCCTCGACGTACCGGAAGATGTTCTCCAGCACGACGATCGCGTCGTCGATGACGATGCCCGTGGCCAGGGACAGCGCCAGCATCGTCATATTGTTCAGCGTGAAGCCGAGGACCTTCATCGCCGTGAACGTCCCGATGATGGACGTCGGGATCGCCAGCGCGGCAATGAGCGTCACCCGGGCGTTCCGGATGAAGAGGAACACCACGAAGGCCGCCAGCAGGCCGCCCATGAGCAGGTGCAGCTTGATGTCCTCGAACGAGCGCCGGATGAACCGCGACTGGTCCCGGATCGGCTGCATCGTGATGTCGGACGGCAGCGTCCGCTGGATGCGCTGCAGGCGGGCGACCACCCGGTCCACCACGTCCACCGTGTTGGTGCCCGACTGTTTCCGGATCATCAGGGAGATCGCCGTCTTGCCGTTGAGCCGGATCGCGCTGCGCGGCTCCTCCACCGTGTCCACCACCCGGCCGATGTCGCCGAACCGGATCACCGAGCCGTCCCGATACGACAGGATGATGCGGTTGAAGTCGGTCACGTCGGTCAGGCGGCCCATCGTCCGGAGCATGATCTCGGACGGACCGGCGATGAACGAGCCTCCCGGGATCTCCACGTTCTGCCGCTCGACCGCGGACCGCACCTGGTCGACCGTCAGGCCGTAGGCGTTGAGCCGATCGGCGTTCAGCAGGAGCTGGATCTCCCGGTGCCGATCGCCGCTGAAGGTGACCTCGCCCACGTCCTCGACCGTCTCGAGCACCTGCTTGATCCGCTTGTCGGCGATCTCGGTGATCTCCTTCGGTGATCGCTGGCCCGACACCACGATCGTGAGGATCGGCGCCGAGTCGGGGTCGATCTTCTGGATCGTCGGCGGAAGGGTGTCGCGCGGGAACTGCGAGACGATCGTGGCGACCTTGTCCCGGACGTCCTGCACCGCCGTCTCGATGTCCCGCTCGAGCACGAACGTGATCGACACCCGCGAATAGCCCTGGTCGGAGCTCGATCGCAGTTCGTCCACGCCGCTGATGGTGTTGACGACCGATTCCACCCGCTTGGTGATCTGCGACTCGATCTCCTCGGAGCTCGCCCCGGGGAGCGACGTCCCGATGGTCACCACCGGGTAATCCGTCTTCGGCATCAAATCCAGGCCGAGCTGACGGTACGAAAACCACCCCATGACGATCAGCGCCGCGGTCATCATGACCGCGAACACCGGCCGCCTGACGCTCACATCGGCTAGCTTCACCGCTGTCCTCCGCCCTGCCGCGTGGCCTGGCCGCCCCGTGGTCGTGCCCCCGGGCTGCCGCCGGCCGGCGGGCCGCCCGCCCCCACCCGCACCGGCGTGCCGGTCGCGAGCTGGCTCAGGCTGCTCGACGCCAGCACCTCGTCACCCTTCAGGCCGTCGGTCACCTCGAACAGGTTGCCCTGTCGCGCGCCGAGCGTGACCGTCTGCTGCCGCGCCTTGCCGTTCTCGATCACGTACACCGCCGACACGCCCGCGAGCGTCGAGACGGCGTCCTCGGGCACCGCCAGCACGTTGTCGTCGCGGGTCGTGCTCACCGTGCCCTTCGTGAAGAACCCCGGCTTCAGCCGCCGGTCCCGGTTGTCGACCAGCGCCTCGACCACGAAGGTCCGCGTCGCCTCGTCCACGGCCGGGCTCACGTACGCCACCTCGCCGTGGAACGTTTCGCCCGGGAAGGACTCCACGCGGAAGGACACCGGCAGCTTCGGCACGATCAGGCCCGCGTAGCGCTCCTGCACCGCGGTCCGCAGCTTGAGCGGGTTGATCTGCACGATCGTCGCGACCTGCGTGTTCGCCTGGATGAACTCGCCCGGCTGCACGAGGCGCTCCGACACCGCGCCGCCGACCGGCGCCTTGATGACCGTGTCGTCGAGCTTCTTGCGCGCGAGGTCGAACGACGCGCGGCGGTCCTGCAGGCTCGCCTTGAGGCTGCGTGCCCCGTCGAACGCCGACTGGTAGTTGGCCTCCGCCACCTTCAGCTTCGTCTGCGCGTTCTCCAGCTCGACCGTCGCCAGCAGGCCGCGATCGACCAGCCGCTGGACCCGCGCAAGGTTGGCCCGAGCGTCCTCCCGCGTCGCCTCGGCGGTCCGCACCGACGCAACCTGGTCGTCGGCCGGCGGCACCGCGGAGCCGTCCGCAATTCCCAGCTGGGCCTCGGTCTGCCGCAACGCGCTCTCGGCCCGCTGGAGCGCCAGCGCCGCCTCTCGCGGGTCCAGCCGGACCAGCGGGTCGCCCGGCCGCACCACGGTGCCCAGCTCGATGGGCACCTCGCGGACCACGCCGGCCGCCTCGCTGCTGACCTTGGCCTTGTCCGGCGAGGCGAGCGTACCCGACAGTTCCACCTCCCGGCCGATCGAGATCCGTTTCGTGGTCGTGCTCGAGACGACGATCTCATCGGGCTGCGAGCCGCGACCGTTCTGGGTTGCGGCCCGGCCACACCCCGTCGCGCCCGCCACCGCGGCGATGGCGATCAGGACTACGGCAACCCGGGCCGGTTGGAGAAGGTGCACGTCATTCAGTTGTCGCATGAGTCAAGAAGCGTCCGATAGGCGCGGGTGGCGTTCCCCCGAAGACCAATCCCGACCCGAAGTCGACGATAGCCAGCTGAGGGAGAGAATACACGCTGGCCGCTCAGATTTCTCATACGACCGCGTCCTGTAACCGTTTACCTGCGCCTGTCCTCGTCCAGGGGGCGCCGGGCGGCTCGTTTCCCAGCCGGGCAGCTTCCGGGACGTGCGACAATGGCGGCTCGGACGGGCCCGCCGGGCTTGCGCGCGGTGACGCCTGGCCTCCAATCAGCGGGAGATTCCAATGGCACCTGAAGGCGGGATTTCGAGGCGAGAGTGGCTGACCGGGGTTCTGGGGACGGCGGCGGTGGCGACGCTTGGAGCCAGGCGCACGGTGGCGGCGGCCGACAAGGTCCGCATCGTCCGGGTGGAGGCGCCGGCCGTGTGGAAGGGGGACAACCGGGACCCCGAGGTGGTGGCGGCGATGGTCACCCGGGGCCTGCTGGCATTCACCGGCGAGACCCGCCCCGAGGCGGCGTGGGGACGCCTTTTCAAGCCGGGCATGCGCGTCGGCCTGAAGCTCAACCTGCTCGGCCAGCCGCTGGTCTACACCGCTCGCGAAATGGCCGAGGCCGTGGCGGCCGGCGTCATCCTCGCCGGGGTGAAGCCCAGTGACGTCATCGTCTGGGACCGGAAGGCCGAGCACTTTCCCGGTACGGTCTACCGGCCCGGCACGGGCAAGCACGGCGAGCGGATCCAGATCGGCGGCACCTACAGCCGGACGACGGTGCTGAAGGCATCGGGCGGAGACGCGCCGATGGATACCATCCCGCTCGAGCAGACCGACGTCACGGTCAACTTGCCGGTCCTGAAGGACCACGGCGGCGCGGGCTTCACGGGCGCGCTCAAGAACATCGCGTTTGGCTGCTACCGGAACCACCGCCAGGCGCACAGCGGGAACTGCGACCCGTACATCACGGAGGCGTACTCGCACTTCGTCGGCCAGACCCGGGTGCCGCTCATCGTCCTCGACGCCACCAACGCGTGTTTCGACGACGGTCCGGCGCCGCGGGATGTCGGGGCCATCTGGCACGAGAACGCCATCTACGTCGCGGCGGACCCGGTCGCGCTCGACGTCGTGTGCCGCCAGCTCATCATGCAGAAACGAAGCGCGGCCGGCCGGTCGAACATTTTGAGTCAGGCACGCCACATCGAGACATCGGCACGCCAGGGGCTCGGTGTGGGCGACCTGAGCCGCATCGACCTGGTCACCGTCAGGGTCTGACCCGGCCGGCACGCGACGGGGCCGCCGCCGAACGTCAGGGGCGCCGGCTCCCGTTGTCTGCCCGGCGGCCAGCCACCCAGCCCAGGGCGTCCCGCAGGCTCGCCAGGAATGCGGCCTCACCCCCGTTGAACCGGTGGTTCCTCGCGGCGACGGCGTAGAAGCGCCGGTCCGGCGTATCCGGCCCGAACCGACGCTGTGCCGCGTCGGCGCGCAGGTAGCCATCGCCCGTGGCCTGGATCACCGCGCAGCGCAGCGGGGCGATCCGGCCCAGCCGCGCGTAGTTGTTGAACAGCCGCCGGCCCGGGTCGCCGGGGAGCGGCTCGGCCGCCGACGGCGGGTCGTCGTCGCTGTCGTCATCGCCCAGCTCGAGGGACTCGCTGCCCGGCAGCCCGATGGCGATCACGCCCTCGATGCCGTCCCGTTGCCGGCGATCGCCGGCGACCAGCACCGCGAACGCGGCCCCGCGCGACCACCCCGTCAACAGGGCGGGGGTCGAGGCCGGCAGGTCCAGTGCGGTTCGAGCGGTGTCGAGAATCTGGCGATAGTCCTCGGCCAGTTGCTCGACGGTCATGGATGCGCTTCGGGGGGCCAGAGACAGCAGCGTGCGCGAGCTGAAGCCGACCGCGGGATAGCCGAACGCGCCGATCGACTTGAACATGTCCACCGCGGTTCCGAACCACCCGCCGTCACCGCTGGCGTACAGCACGAGCACGGCCGGGGCGGGGGTGCGCGAAGGCCGGATGAGGTGCAGATCGAGGGTGTGCCCGTGGAGCGGCTGTCGCACGACCCACGACGGCCCGGCCAGGCCGGTTTCCGGGGCGCGCAGTGTCGACGTGCATCCGCCGGCCAGCAGGGCCGCCGACACGGCCCAGCCCAGGGCGACGCGTCCACGACGCCCGGGGCGCGCCGGCAGGGAACGGGTTGAGGAGTGAGCCACCTGTTTGAGCTTACGACGGTCCCGGCCTCGCGCGTTTACCGGGCTGTCGGCGCCACGGGCGGCGATCCCGCGCCGGGCGTCCGGCACGGCGCGGCCGTTGCCGGGCGTTCGTGTCGGTGATAACGTAGAGGCCTCATGAGCGCCGCGTCCATCCGACCGCGTGGCGGCCTGCCGGCCGCGTGCCAGTCGCGCTCGTGCTATGCCTTCGGGTTCTTCCGTTTTGGGCGCTAGCGCCCAACTACCTTCCTCTCCATCGTCGACCGCTTCCCGTTCTTGCCGTTGAGCCTGGCTCCGCGCGACGCGCGCCGTGCGGCGCCCTGGGACCGGCGGGCCGCCCGCGAGGGCAGGGCCGCCCGGAGGACACCCGTGACCGATCTCCGCCTGACGTCGATCGATGCCGCCCCATCGGGCCGGACCGTCGTGCCGGTCGGGCCCGTGCGGATCGGCCTGGACTTCGCGCTCATCGCCGGGCCATGCAGCGTTGAGAATGAGGCTGCCATGCTGACCACCGCGCACCAGGTCAAGGCCGCTGGCGCGAACCTCCTGCGCGGCGGCGTGTTCAAGCCGCGGACCTCGCCTTATTCCTTCCAGGGGCTGGGCCTGCCGGGCTTGCGGATCCTGGCCCGCGCGCGGCGCGAGACGGGTCTGCCCGTCGTCACCGAGGTCATGGATCCGCGGGATGCCGGCTGGGTGGCCGAGTTCGCCGACATGCTGCAGATTGGCGCGCGCAACATGCAGAACTTCGCGCTGCTCAAGGAGGTCGGGAAGATCGGCAAACCCGTCCTCCTGAAGCGCGGCATGTACTCCACCCTGTCGGAATGGCTCCACAGCGCGGAGTACGTGCTCGCCGAGGGCAATCCTCACGTCGTGCTGTGCGAGCGCGGCATCCGGACCTTCGAGACCTACACGCGCAACACGCTGGACCTGGCGATGGTGCCGGCCACCCGCGAGACCACCCACCTGCCGATCATCGTGGACCCGTCCCACGGCACGGGCCGCGTCGGTCTCATCGAACCGCTGAGCCTGGCGGCGGTGGCCGCCGGCGCCGACGGCCTGATGATCGAGGTCCACTGCAACCCGGACGAGGCCCTGAGCGACAAGGATCAGGCGCTCACGCCCCGGGCCTTCGAGGCGACGGCCGGGAAGATCCGACGCCTGTACGACTTCATCGGGACTCTGCACCGGTCGAGATAACCGGGGCCTCGCGCCCCAGGGAGGACACGGAGATGGACCTGCCGACGCTGCGACTGTTGATCGACGATGCGGATCGGAAACTGCTGCGCCTGCTCGACGACCGCATGCAGTACGCCGTTCGGGCGGGTCGCCTCAAGACGGCGGTGGGCGACCCCGCGCGCGAGGAGGAGGTGCTGCGCAACGCCAGGGCCGGCGGGTACGGCCTGCTCGGCGCGCCCTTTCTCGATGCCCTGTTCCGGCAGGTGATCGAGGAGTCGCGGGCGCTTCAGGGGCGCCGCTTCCGCCTCGCGGGGTTCCAGGGCGAACGGGGGGCCTGGAGCGAGCTGGCCGTGCGCCGGTACGATCCGGATCTCGTCCCGATGCCGTGCCGCGAGTTCCGTGACGTGTTCGCCGCCGTGGCGGACGGCGCGATGGATGTGGGGCTGGTGCCGGTCGAGAACTCCATCGAGGGGGCGGTCGACGAGGTCAACGACCTGCTGGTCACGACCGATCTCCACGTGATCGGCGAGGTGCTGCAGCCGGTGCATCACAGCCTGCTGGCCGCGCCCGGCACGGATCCCCGCGATCTCCGTGTCGTGTACTCGCACCCGCAGGCGCTGGGCCAGTGCAGCGGCTTCCTCGCGCGTCACCGGCTCGAGCCGCGACCGTTCTACGACACGGCGGGCGCGGCTCGGTGGCTCGCCAACGAGCGGCCGCAATCGGCGGCGGTCATCGCCAGCCCGCTCGCCGCGGAGCTGTACGGGCTCGATGTCGTGAAGGAAGGCGTCGAGGATCACCCGGACAACACGACCCGGTTCGTGGCGATCGCGGCGGGAGTCGCCGAACGGCGCGGCGAGAAATGCTCGCTGGCGTTCACGGCCCGTCACCGGGCCGGGGCCCTGCTCGACGTGCTGCGCGTGTTCGCGGAGGAGAAATTCAATCTGACGCGCATTGAATCCCGCCCCGTGCGCAGCGACCCGGGATCGTTCGCCTTCCTGCTCGACTTCCTCGGGGCGAACGACAACGAGCACGTCCGGCGGGCGCTGGACCGGCTGCCGGCGCTGACGCTGGACTACCGGGTGCTGGGCTTCTATCCCCCCGCGCGCGCGGAGCGGTGAGCGACCGGGACGCGGGCCCGGCGGCGGCGGGACGCCCCGCGCCGGCCGGGTCGCGCCCGCGGTCCGGCTACTTGACCGCGGTCAGCAGCTTGGCCTTCACCTCGCCGAACGAGTGTGTGAAGCGAAGGTTGTTGCGGAACATCTTCGGGTTCTTCGGCGTTCGCAGCGTCAGCGTCACGACCTCGCCGGGCGGCAGCGGGGTCTTGAGACGGTCCGAACTTCCCGTCACGGGATCGCCGGCCTTGTCCCACCAGAACTCCTCGACCTTCAGCCCGGCGATTGAGCCGGTCGAGAGGTTCTTGACGGTGATGACGGTGATGACCAGATCCTTCTCGACCTTGGTGACGGGCTTCAGGTACCCGATCTCGGCCACGCCCCGCACCGGGGGAATGTACCTGGGTTTGGCCGCTTCCGGGGCCGCCTGCCCGGGCGCCGCGGGTTCGTTCGCCGGCGTCGTGGACGGCGTCGTGGCGGGCGTGGCCTCGGCGGCGGGCGCCGCCTCGGCCTTCGCGCTGGCTTCCGGGCCCGGCTGGCTGCTGCAGCCCGCCAGGAATGCTACTCCGGCCAGCGCCGCGACGAGCATCGACACGCCGCATGGGATCCTGCGCGTCATGGACCCTCCTCTGGTCGATCCCGGGCTGCGCACGCCGCCGGGGGACAGGGTTGAGGGCAACCGACACGCGCGCCCGGATTAGTGCTGGGCTCAGTGTAGCAGGGCTGGGGCCGGCCCGGGTATCGGTTGGTGATGCCGACCCCCCGGGGGCTCTTTTGTGAGCGGTGGGATCGCCCCGGGCACGCGGGCTGACGCCCGCGCGTTACGTTCCCGGCGCGTCACGCGTATTGCCCGGCGACCCAGCCGGACGCCCAGGCCCACTGGAAGTTGTAGCCCCCGAGCCAGCCGGTCACGTCCACGACCTCGCCCACGAAGTAGAGCCCCGGCACGCGCACCGCCTCCATCGTTTTGGATGACAGATCCCGCGTGTGGACGCCGCCGAGCGTGACTTCCGCCTTGGCGTACCCGAGCGTGCCCGCCGGCATCAGCGACCAGCCCTTCAGCGCGTGCGCCACGGTCTCCAGGTCGCGCGCGGACAATTCGGACACTCGCCCGGCCCACCCGAAGAGTCCGCACCACTCGTGCGCGAACCGGCGAGGCAGCCGTTCGGCCAGCAGGTTCGGCAGCCGGGCGGTGCCGCGGCGGTGCCCGGACAGCCAGGCCGCGGCGTCCACGCCCGGCAGCAGGTCAATCTGCACCGGGCCTCGCCCGCGTCCGTCGTACTCCCGCGCCTGCCAGTAGCTCGACACTTGCAGGATCGCGGGACCGGACAGGCCTCGGTGGGTGAGGAGAACGCCGGCGTGGAAGTGCGGGGGCCTGCCCTCGCAACTGGCGGAGGCGTCGATCGAGACGCCCGCCAGCGGCTTCAGCGAGGCCAGGGCATCCGGTTCGAGCGCCAGCGGCACGAGCGCGGGCTTGGGGGCGACCACGCCGAGGCCGAACTGCTCCGCGAGCCGGTAGCCGAAGGGGCTCGCGCCGAGTTGCGGCACCGCCAGCCCGCCCGTCGCGACGACCAGGGACCGGCATGTGAACAGGCCCCGGTCGCTTCCGACCGCGAGCCGCGGCCCGTCGTCAGCGGGAGTCGGGGGCAGGCGCTCGACACTCACGACCGCGCAGGGGTAGGCCCACCGGACGCCCGCTGCGTCGCAGGCGCCCGCGAGCATGTCGATCACGTCCTGCGCCGACCGGGTGCAGAACAGCTGGCCGCGGTCCCGTTCGTGGTAGGCGATGCCCCGGCGCTCGACCATCGCGACGAAGTCCGCCGGCGTGAACCGCGCCAGGGCGGAACGGCAGAAGTGCGGGTTGCGCGACAGGTACCGATCGGCGCCGGCGTCGCGGTTGGTGAAGTTGCACCGTCCGCCGCCCGAGATGCGGATGCGCTCCCCGATCCGGGGCCAGTGATCGATCAGCAGCACTCGCCTGCCGCGCTGCCCGGCCTGCACGGCGCACATCATTCCGGCTGCGCCGGCGCCGATGATGATCACGTCGAAGTCCATCGTGCGCTACCGCGCCGGCCGGCACAGGTACCAGATGCCGGCCTGTTCCCCTCCGGGGCAGGGATCCTGCGAGATGACAACCAGGCTCGAGCCCTGCTGCGCCGCGCGCCGCTGGTACGCCTCGATGCGGACGACATCGCTCGACGCGACCTCGATCCGCTCGCGCGTGATGAACGCCAGCCGGTACGCGCGCCAGTACGGCGCTTCGGCCACCGTCACGCCGCGGGTCAGCAGGATGTCGGCAAGTTGCCGGACATGATCGGGCGGCGGGTGCATGACGTAGCGCGCGATCAGGCGGCCGTTGTCCCACGCGGACGACACGGTCCAGGCGGCCAGCGCCAGGACGAGCCCGATGCGCCAGGGACGCCCGGGCTCGATTGCCAGGAAGGCGCCGGCCACGCCAACCGGGATCAGCAGGGCGAGCAGGGCATAGCGCGCCGTCGCGAAGTCCACGGGACGCGCCACGACGTAGACGAGCGACGCGAGGGCACCCACGCCGAGCAGGTACCACGCAAACGACGCGCGGGCGGCCAAGGCCATCAGCGTCTCGCGGCCCCAGCGCGACGCGCCCGAGTGATCGGGGCCGGTAGCGCCGGGGCGATCCCGTGACGCCACCCATGCAAGCCGGCCGGTCGCGACCAGGGCGGCCAGGGCGAGCGGCCACACCAGCCAGCCGTGCCCCTGGGCAGCGACCACGTCGCTGATCGGCCTCACCCCGAGCAGGGAGGGAAAGAAGTCCAGCGCGAACGCGCCGACCCGCGCCGGGAATTGGCCGGGCGCCCAGTTGAACCGGTCGAGGAGATTGCCGACCTGCGGGTTCGAGAAACCGCGCAGCAGGGTCCCGCGCGTGCCGGGTCCCATCATGTCCGCCCACGGTTCCAGCGCGTGCACCGCTTCCCAGGCCGCCGCGAACGACACCAGCGAGAGCAGCCAGCGTCGCACGGCGGCGCGCGAGAACAAGGTCCCCGTCAGCGCCTGGCCGGCGAGCAGGACTGCCACCGCGTACAACGTGAACTCGCGGTTGAGCACGCCGACGGCCAGAACCACGCCGAACCAGAGCGGCCGCGTGCGCAGGAACCAGAGCAGCGCGACGTACACGAACGGCTCGATATTGCCGCCCTGCGCCTCCACGAGAAACGCCGCCGTGCGCGGCGGCGCGAGCAGGAAAACAATCGACGCCGCGAACGCCTGCCAGGGCTTCAGCCCGCAGAAGCGTACGAGCCCGGTGATGATCAGCGCGGCGGCGGCGACATTGGTGACGATCAGGGAGGCGCGCAGCGCGGCGACGGTCGGGCCGGCGGCCCAGAAGAACGGCACCGCCAGCCACGCTTCGACGCCCAGCAGGTAGGTCTGGCCGTAGAAGTACAGCGGGAACGCGCGGCCCTCGCTCAGGTGCTTCGCCATCAGGCCGACGATGGCCTGGTCGGAGTCGAAGTAGGACTGCTCGAACCACGCGTAGATGATGCTGCGAAGGAGGATCAGCGCGGCGGCCGCCACGAGCACGGCCAGCCGATCGCGGCGCGTGAACCATGCGGTCCATGGCGCGGCGGGGAGCGCGGGCGCGGCGACGGGCTCGGGTGACATGAGGAGCGAACCGGCGCCCGATGCTACCATACCGTTCCACCGAGATGATTCGACCCGGCGTGTTCTCATCGGTCGCGCGGCGAGCCTGGTTCCTGGCGGTCCTCGCGGGCGCCGGCGCAGCCGTCCTGCGCGGCTGGCAGCCGGCGATTGTGCCTGCGCCGAGGTGCCCGGGCCTGCTGGAGATCGCGGGCGTCGCACTGATTCGCGCCGCGCCCACCGTGCCGATCGGCACGCTGCTGGCGTGGGCCAACCTGCTGGCGCTGGCGGCGGCCGCGGCCGCCCTGGTCGGCGCGGCGCATCGTGCGACCGGTTCCGCGATGGCGGCCGTCGCATGCGGCATCGCCCTGGCAGTCGGCCCCGCATTCCCGGATACCCTCGCCATGCCGGATGCCCGGGTCGCGTTCGCTCTGGCAGCCGTTGCAGGCGCGTGGGTCCTGGCGGACGCACACGTGCGCGAGTGGAGATCGGGCCTGGTGGTGGCGGGCGCGGCGATTGTCGTCCTCTCCGTGGCCTGGCCCTGGTCGGCCGCGTGCCGCGGCAGCGTGCCGGATCACGTGTCGGCCCGCGTCGCAGGGATCGCCCCGTGGATGGTCGCGTCGACCGGGCCGTTCGTGCTCGCGCTCGCGGCCTTCGGCGCCTTCTCGCGCGCCCGCTCTGGCGCCGGCGCGCGGCGGGTCGGCATGATGGCGGTGGCGGCCGTCGCGCTGGCCGTGTGGTGGCCCGCCGCGCCAGAGGTCGCTGCGGCGCCGCTCCTCGCGGTCGTGTGGGGACTGGCCGCGGCCGGCCTCGCCGATGTGTTCGGCGTGCTGCCGCCGCGGGCGGGCCGGTGGGGCGGCGCAGCGGCGCTCGCCGTGCTCCTCGTCGCGCTCCAGGCCGCGCGCACCCGCGCGAATGTGGCCGACGCCGGCGTGCGCGGGTTGGGCCACGACACGCTGACCGCGCAGCGCTTCGGCCGCATCCTCGACGTGCTGCCGCCCGATGCGGCGCTGGTCGAGGAGGACGCCTCGACCGATCTGCTCCTGCAGGCGACGGCCGATCGGGTGCGGGCCGCAGGGAAGCACCTGGCCGGGGTGCCGGCGACGCGCACGGCGGTGCGGGCCGCGCTCCCCGGCCGCAGCGTGTTCGCGCTGCCGCTGGCGCGGCGCCGGCTGGAGGACCGCGGGTTCCGGTTTGCGCCGTTCGGCGCCTCGCTGTCGCGGCCGGGATCCGGCGTGCCCGACACGGTCCGGATTCTGGCGCGGGTCGACAGCGACCTGCCGTGCACGACGATCGCGGCAACGTGGGCCGACGTGTCGGGGCCGGTGCAGGGCGGGCGCTTCACCTTTGTCGCCGGCGCGGCGGAGTCACGCGGGCCCGTGGTCGTCTACATCGTCTCCGATGACCGTCTCGACGCGGTACCCGACGCCTGGCCGGTCCGGGCCACGCGCGGGTTCCATGTGCGCGTCTTCGAGCGCGCGCGGACGAATGATCTCCACGATCTGGACGTCATCGCACGCGGCGATGGGATGCCGGCTGCCTCACCCGTCCTCCGGCACCCGTTCGTGGCGCGGATCGTGATCCTGCGCACGCCGGGGGCGCCGCTGGCGCTGGCGGTACGCGTGCGCGGCACGGCGGTCACGGCGACAGCCAGGCTCCATCCCGATGCGGCTGCGGGCCAGGACGTGGTCTTCTGCCCGTCGCCCGACGCGGCATTCTCAATTCCCGGGCCGCCTCTGACTGGCAACGCCTCCGGCAGCGGCAAGCGAGGACACGATGAGTCCTGAGGAACAGGCCGTCCACGCGGTGCTGGATCGACTGGCGATTCCCTTCGCGCGCCACGAGCATCCGCCCGTGTTCACCGTCGAGCAGGCCCTCGCCCACTGGGCCGCGATCGATGCGACGCACTGCAAGAACCTGTTCCTGCGGAACAAGAAAGGCGACCGGCATTACCTGGTCGTGGCGCGCCACGACTCCCCGATCGATCTGGCGTCGCTCGGCACCACCATGGGCGAGGGGCGCCTGAGCTTCGCGTCGGCCGAGCGCCTGGCGCGGTGCCTTGGGCTGACGCCCGGCGCGGTGTCCCCGTTCGGGCTGATTAACGATCGCGAGCGGGCCGTGCAGGTCTGGCTCGATGGGGGCGTGCGCACGGCCTTGCGGGTCGGGTTTCACCCCAACGTCAACACCGCAACGCTGGTCCTGGCGGGCCGGGACTTCCTGGCGTTCCTGGCGTGGTGCCGCAATCCGGTTCGCGATTTCAGTCCGTGAGACCTTTCGGCAGCGACGGCCCGTCAATCCCAGCGGCCGGCCGCCCCGCGGCGGACCGTCGACGGCCGCCGGGATTGGTGCTATAGTCAAACATGGTTCGCTTTCCTGAATCTGCTGCCTGATTTCCGGCCTGCCAGGGGCCGCATCACGCATCAGCTTTCATCAAGGCCCGGCGTTGGCGGGGGCACGATGGGAGAGCGTGATTGCCCGCGGGAGCGACTCACGACCGAGGTCAAATCCACGAGACAGGAAAAACGCGTCCGGGCCGGCAACGCCGGCCGCGCGTAGCGCTGAGGGCCTTTCGCCCTCGGGCGCGCGGCAGGCATGCAGCCGACCAATCCCAGCCAACGCTACAGGAGACGAGAGATGTCGACGACCAACGGTACAATCAAGCGGCTCGTGGCGGACAAAGGATTCGGGTTCATCGCGGCGGGCGATGGCAACGAGTACTTCTTCCACCAGTCGGCGTGCACCCAGACTCCCTTCGACGAACTCCGCGAGGGTCAGGCGGTGACGTTCGAAAAAGGGCAGGGACCCAAGGGGCCGAGAGCCGAAAAGGTGAAGCCCGCCTAGCCTGCTCGACCGGTTCCGTTTCCCTCAGGGCAGGCCGGCGCCGCCCGCGTACCCCGCGCGGGCGATAGCCGGGTCATCCTGCCGCACTCCAGGCGGGCCGCCGCCTTGCCGCGACGGCCCGTTCAGGACACGTTTGGTGTCCGCCTCGTC
This sequence comes from uncultured Acidobacteriota bacterium, assembly GCA_963813325.1. Lineage (GTDB taxonomy): Bacteria > Acidobacteriota > Vicinamibacteria > Vicinamibacterales > JAKQTR01 > CAWEYM01. Next base: position 94,080 of record CAWEYM010000005.1, on the reverse strand, counting down.
TGCTCCGCCATTCTGACGGCTATCTACCATGCTGCCCGGCAGCCCTGCCCCCTTCGGGCCCGGTCCTGCCCGGGGGACAGCGGTGTGCTCCCCCTGAGGACACCTGCCACAACGCTCACGCACCAGAATTGACGGTTTCGGCCAGAAACCTCACGGATCGCCGCGGCATTGTCATTGCATTTCGTACTGGTGCCGCGCCTGGGAGGTGTTCGTCATGCGCAACAGAGTGCCACTTGTTCTCGTGGCAGTTGCCAGTCTGGTTCTGGTGGCCGGGGTGAGCCCATCGGCGGCTCACGCCGACGACCACGTCCGCGTCGTGTCTCCTCACCGCGCGAGGGTGTTCGTCGGCGGCTACTTCGGACCGTACGGCTACTACCCGTGGGCGATGTATCCCTACTGGGGTTATCCGCCCTATCCCTATGGCTGGGCGAACGCGACTGCCAGCGTCCGGGTCGAAGTCCAGCCCAAGACGGCCCAGGTCTACGTGGATGGCCACATGGCCGGCATCGTGGACCGGTACGACGGGTTCTTCCAGAGTCTGCCCGTTGAACCCGGGCCGCACGACATCACCGTGTACCAGCCGGGCTTTCACAGCATCACGCAGCGGCTGTACCTGAGCCCCGGGTCCACGTATCACATCAAGGGCGCGCTGGAGCCGCTGGCGCAGGGCGAGGCGAACGAGCCGCCGCCGATGGCGCCCGCACGTCCGGCCGCGATGCCGTCGGGCTCCGCCCGGATGGCGCCGCGGCCCTGGCGGCCGGCACCCGGCGCGGAATCCGCCCCGGCGAGTGACAGCCAGTACGGCCGGCTCGCCATCCGCGCTCAGCCGTCCGACGCCGAGGTGCGGGTCGACGGCGAGACCTGGCAGGGGTCGCCCGCGATGGACCGGCTGTTCATCAACCTCTCCGCGGGCAGCCACCAGGTCGAAGTCCGGAAGGACGGGTTCGTGACGTTCACGTCCACGGTGCAGATCCGGCCCGGGGACACGACGACGCTCAACGTGAGCCTGTCGGAACGACGGTAGGGCCCCGCGGGTCGTGCGGCTTGGAGACGAGGCCGGGGTGGCGGGCGACGGAGCCCGTCCCCGGCCGTCGCTCGTTGGGGGGAAACATGGCCTGGAACGTGAGACAGGCGGTTCGTGGGACGGTGCTCGCGGGGTTGTGGCTGGCGGCGGCGCCCTCGGCCGCGCAGGCGCAGGAGAACGGCGGCCAGCGGCCGCCCACGCCGCAACCGGGGACTGAGACGGTGGTTGTCGAGCGCGTCGACAGCGGCCTGGCCGGCGGCCCCGACGTCAGGGTCACCGAGGTCAATGGTCGTCACGCCGTGCTGGTCGGCGCGTGCGCGGGCTGGCTGATGGACAACCGCCTGCTGATTGGGGGCGGCGGGTACTGGCTGGCCGACAACCGGCGCGATCTCCAGATGGCCTACGGCGGCGCGGTCGTCGCCTGGTACCTGCTGCGAGACCACGTGATGGACGTCAGCGTGCGAGGCCTCGTGGGCGGCGGGCGGGCCAGGCTGGCCGTGCCGTGGGGCGGTCCCGTGCCGCAGCGCTGGGCGTCGTTCGGCCAGCGCGGGGGGATGCCGGAGACATATCCGCCGCTGCCGTACCCGTCGATGGTCGTGTTCGAGCAGGACTTCTTTGTCTTCGAGCCGCAGCTCGACCTCGTCTGGCACATCACCCGCGGCGTGGCGCTCACCGGCGGCGCCGGCTACCGCGTCATCGGCGCCGCGAGCGGTCTCGAGGATCGCCTGCGCGGGCTGTCCGGAACCGTCGCGATCCGGTTCGGAGGGCGTTAATCCCGGCGCTCAGTTGAATTGACCATGCGCCGGGCCGTAGCGCGCGGGCTTCAGCCCGCGTGCCCGGGGCGAACATCGTCAACCGAAGTGAGCCCCGGGAGTAGGGACCCGGCGTCGGGTCGGTACGGAGCCCGCTGGACGCCCGCTCAGGTACCGGACCGCGATCTGCCCGTAGATGTTGCGCCCCGGTTCGTACACCTTCACGCCCAGCCGATAGGGATCGCGCTGGTAGGACAGGTGCTCGGTATACGTCCGGTCGAAAAGGTTGCCGACGCCGACCGTCAGCTCGACGCGACCGAAGGACGCGCCGCCCCGGAGGTTGGCGATTCCGTAGCCGGGGGTCGGGACCTCGAGCACGTCGCTGTTCACGCGCGCCTGGGTCGCGCTGTAGACCCCCTCCACTTCCGCGAACAGCCCGCCCTTTTCGCGCCGTGCGTCGTAGCGGAGCGCGAGACGGGTCCGCACGGGCGGGATCTCCTCGATGCTGGTGCTGCGGATGCCCGCGGCCGGGTTGGCCACCTGCGTGCCGCGCACCGCCGACACATCGCCTGCCACGAAGACGCGATCGCTCAGCGGCGCAAGCCCCTCGATCTCGAGGCCGGTCATCGTCGCGTCGACGCCGCCGTACGACCGCGCGCTGGTGCTCATCACGCCCGGCACCATGTTGACCCGCGCCTGCTGGTACACCGTGACGAAGTTGGTCAGCGCGTCACGGTACGCCGTCGTGGTCAGGTAGAGGCGGGGATGCCGGAACGTGACCGCGAGGTCCAGGCCCGTGTTGCCCGTCGGGTCGAGCGTCGGGTTGCCGACCCAGTCGCCGCCGCTCTTCTTCTGGGCGAAGTAGCGTTCCTGCGGATCGGGCACGCGGACCGTGTGCCCGACGCCCCCGCTCACCGTCACGTACGAGCTCGCCCGCCACGTGGCGCGGACCTTGCCGGACGGGGCCGTGTCGGCCGCTGACGTGACGCGGGTGTTCTGATAGGCGAAGTAGAGGTCCGTGTTGGCCTTGGCGGTGTCGGCCGCGCTGGTCGTCCGATCCAGCCGCCCGCCAAGGTCAATCGTCCATGCGTCGGACACGTGCAGCGAGTGCTCCGCATAGACGCCCGCCGACGTGATGCCCACGTTCGGGACCGGGAACTGCGACTGGTACTTCATCATCGCCGTCATCGTCTCCGTGCCCCAGGTGCGGCGGTAGATCTCGATGCCGGCCATGCCGTCCGCCCAGGACGCCTCGGCCTTGCCGCCCCGGGTCCCGGTGTCGGCCATGGTGCCCATGCTGTAGGAGCGGGCCATGTTCGCCGAGGAGGTCCGGAACTCGTCGGTCATCCAGTGGCGCACACGCGAGTAGTAGGCCTGCACGCGCAGACCCTGGACCGGGCCCATGCCGTGCGCGACGCTGTACTCCGCGTTCACGCGATCGGCGTTGTCGTAGAGGGCGTCCATCTGCAGGTACGGGTACAGGATCGCGCCCGCGCGCTGCGCCGTGTACGACACCTGCGCCGCGTGGCCCGCGGCAGGGCTCGCGTCGACCCGGCCCCAGCCCGTGTTGATGTCGAACGCCTTCGTGTCGGATGCCGACGGCTTGAAGTTCGAGACCGCGATCAGCGATCGCCCGCTGCCGTCGGTGTACGCGTTCGAGCTGCGGTAGGAATAGCCGCCCAGCACGGCCACGCGGCTGCTGCCGACCGACGCGGTGACGGACGGGTTGATGTAGCCGTACGATCCGAACGTGACGCGCGGCAGGACATGGAGACCGGCGGCCGGGCGTTTCGTGATGATGTTGACCGTGCCGCCCAGCCCGCCCTGGTTGCGCATGTCGAACGGGCCCTTGCCGATCTCGATCCGATCGACCTCGGCGAAGTCGAGGTGGAACGCCGTGCGGTCCATGTGGCCCGGGCAGGCGCCGTAGAGACGCATGCCGTCGATCAGCATGCTCAGGTTGTCCCCCTGGTAGCCCCGCAGCACCACGTCGTTGGCGATGCCGGCCTTGCGCACCTTCCACACTCCGGCCACGCCCGTGAGCGCCTCGCCCACGTCGCGCGCGCCGCACTCGGCGATCCGCGGCGCCTCCAGGCTGTCACGCGGCGCGGTCCCGATCACGGTGACCGACTCCTTCAGGGCTTCCATGGTCAGCTGCAGATCGACGATGGTCGGTTCGCCGGCTGCGACGTCGATCCCCCGGGCGGTCGCCGTCTGGAATCCGGCGAGCTCGGCTCTCACGTCGTAGCGCCCCGCCGGCAGGTCTGACACCCGGTATCCCCCGTGTTCGCCGGTGACAACGCGCACAGCCCGATCGTCCGTGGCTCCCGCGGCGACGATCGTCACGCCTGGCAGGTACGCGCCGTCGGGGCCGCGCACGGCGCCCGCCAGCGAGCCGGCTCCGGCTGCCATCGTCGCCTCCTGCGCCTGCGCCTGCGCCGGCGGAAGGACCCCACAAAACGCCAGCAGCCACCCCATGACCCCTAGCAGCACCCGGTATCGACCTGCCATCGCACCCTCCACGACTACTGGTTCGACTTGACCGCGGCCAAGTGTACCGAACGGTCTCGGGGGGAATCCTGCGGCAAGATGTCGCAGGACTGACGTCGCAGTACCGTGGCGGCAGGACCGAGGTCGCAGTACCGGTGACGACCAGTACTAAGGTCAGGTCGCGGCGGGCCGGCAGTCGATCAGCGGGAGGCGGGGTGCTTCGCCAGCTTGCGCTGGAGCGACCGGCGGTGGATGCCGAGCATGCGCGCGGCCTGCGAGATGTTGCCGCCGCAATCGGTCACGACCCGGTTGATGTGTTCCCACTCGACCCGCGCGAGCGACGGCACGGTCGCCGGCGCATTGTCCGGCATCTCCGCGTCGGTCGTCCCGTCGGCGCGGGCGAACGCGGCGAGAATGGTGTCCACGTCGGCCGGCTTGGTGAGGTAGTCGGCGGCGCCCAGCCGCACGGCGTCGAGCGCGGTGGCGATGCTGCCGTACCCCGTCAGCACGACGATCAGCGTGGACGGGTCGAGTGCCTTGATGTCACGGATGACCTCCAGGCCGGAACGCCCCGGCATCCGCAGGTCGACCAGCAGGTACTCCGGCGATTCCTCCCGCGCGGCCGCGAGCGCGCCGTCATAGTCGCGCGCCTCCCGCGTTTCGTATCCGCGGTCGCGGAAGCCGCGCACCAGGCGTCCGCGCAGCACGTCGTCGTCTTCAACGATGAGCAACGAACGGGGCGGGGCGGGCAGCGTCATGAGGCCTCCGTGGAGGTTGCTGGCAGCTCGAGGTGCACCGTGGTGCCTTGGCCTTCGACCGACTCGATGACCATCCGGCCACCGAGACGCTCGACGATGGAACGCGCGAGGAACAAGCCAAGGCCGCGCCCCTGGCCGGTCGCCCTGGTCGAGAAGAACGGCTCGCCGGCGCGGGCCAGGACCTCGGGAGACATCCCGCAGCCCTGGTCGAGCACTGACAGGCGAACCGCCGTGTCCGCCGCGATGCGGAGGACCACCCGGCTGGGCGGATTGGCGGCCTGCAGCGCGTTGCGCAACAGGTTCACCAGGGCGCCGCCGAGCGCCCGGCGCGGGGCCACGAGGGCGGGGATGGGTCCCTCCCGCACGACATCGACTCGCGCCGCCTCGTCCGCCCGGAGCGCCGAGACCGCGTCCCCCGCGATCGCCTCGGCGGTGGTGGCCACCGGCCGCTCCCCGATGGTGTCGCCGGCCTGCGCGGCCATGTCATCGAGAATGCGGCGGCTCCGATCGAGCTCGGCCCGGATCAGCCGGGCGTCGTCCGCGATGGCGGCGATCTCGGGTGAGGCCAGCTTGCCGAGCGCGCGTTCCAGCTCGCCCGCGGCGACCATGGCGGTGGCCAGCGGCGTCCCGAGTTCGTGCGCGGCGCCGGCGGCCAGCGTCGTCAGGGCCGCGAGCCGCTCGTGGCGCGCGGAGTGCTCGCGGACGGCGTCGATCTCGCGGTCGCGCTGCTCGATGGTCGTGGACAGGCGCGTGACGAAATAGGTCGTGAGGCCGGCCGCCACGGTCAGCGCCACCCACATCGCGCGCAGGTGCTCGGAGAACATCTGGCCCGCGTGGTCGTGCATGTCGGCGGGAAGCGGCGTGTGCAGCAGGAACAACGTCGCGTAACAGGACACCGCCGCGAGCGCGAGCAGCCACGTCCACCGGGAGCCCACCGTGACCGCCGCGACCGTGATCAGCACCAGATAGAACACGCTGAACGGGTTCGAGGGCCCGCCCGTGAGATAGAGCCAGACCGTCAACTGCGTCGTGTCGAGCAGCAGGGCGCCGGCGTACCACGCGGCCGAGTCGGCGCCACGCGTGCGAAGCCGCCACGCCAGCCACGCGTTGCTGGCGACGGTCATCGCGGTCAGCGCCAGCGCCAGCGGGATCGGCGTCGCGAGGCGCGACAGGAGCGCGGCCGCGATCACGATCCCCTGCGCGGCGACCGCTCCCCAGCGTGCGCGCACCAGCCAGCCCGCGCGCACCTCGGCGCGGGCGGCGGCTGGCTGGCGGGCGCCGACCGCATCCCGTTGCGACATGCGCCCGACCTGCTCGTTCATCATGGATGTCTCGTCCACGGGTCATCGACCTCGGCCGGACTCGCCGGGAGCTGCGCGGGCCGGGCCGAGCAAGGATACCCCGAAGCCGGGCCGCCCGTACCCTCGCGTGCGGCCAGGGTCCAGGGTTGGCTCCGGGAACAGCCGGCGTGGATCGCGCCGGCCAGAGAGGGGCGCCGGCTTGCGCCGGGGGTTCCCGGGGTATAATCAGGTCACACAACACGTGAGCGGGCCACGGCGGCGATCCAGCCGTGCCCGGTGCTACAAGGAGGATTTACGCAATGAGGACCATCGCGTTGCTCGGTCTGGCTGTCGTACTGGCGTTGGGGTTCATCGCGGCGCCGGTGCAGGCGGCGAGCGAGGTCACCGTCAGCGGCAATGTCATGTGTGCCAAGTGCACGCTCAAGAAGGCTGACGCCAAGGAGTGCCAGGACGTCCTGGTCGCGAAGGACAAGACGGAGTACTACATCGTCAAGAACGCCGTGCTGGAGAAGTTCGGGCACACCTGCACCGGCGAGAAGGCGGCGACCGTGACGGGCATGGTGTCGCAGAAGGACGGCAAGACCTGGATCGAGCCGTCGAAGATGGAAGAGCTGAAGTAGCGCGGCAATCCGCGGTCCGGTCCGGGGGCGCCCTTCCGGGTGCCTCCGGCCGTTTCCCCTCACGCCCGGGCCGGTGACTGCGCCCCGATGACCGACGCGAACGAGGTCGACCCGTGATCTCCCCTCCGGACCTCGTGTTCCTGCTCGATGTCGACAACACGCTGCTCGACAACGACGCGGTGGAAGGGGACCTGCGCCGCCACATCGAGGCAGCCTTCGGGGCTGCGTGCCAGGCCCGCTACTGGGACATCTTCGAACAGTTGCGGACGGAGCTGGGCTACGCGGACTATCTCGGTGCCCTGCAGCGCTACCGCATCGAGCATCCCCGTGACCCGCACCTGCTCGAGATCTCGCTCTTCCTCGTGGACTACCCGTTCGCCGAGCGGCTGTACCCGGGCGCGACCGACGCCATCACCCGGCTCCAGCGCCTCGGTCCGACCGTGATCCTGTCGGACGGCGACGTCGTGTTCCAGCCGCGCAAGGTCGCCAGCTCGGGCCTCTGGCAGGCCGTGGACGGCCGGGTGCTCATCTACATCCACAAGGAACAGATGCTGGACGATGTCGAGCGGCGGTTCACGGCGAAACACTATGTGATGGTCGACGACAAGCTGCGGATCCTGGCCGCGATGAAGTCCTCGTGGGGCCCGCGCCTGACCACGGTGTTCGTGCGGCAGGGGCATTACGCGTCGGACCCCGCGATCCTCGCGGCGTACCCGCCTGCCGACGCGACGATCGACGGCATCGCGGAACTCGCCCGTGTCGATCTCCCCGCGCTGCCGAACCTGGCCGCTGCGGCCGGGCAGGCGCAGCGCTGACCCCGGCCCCGGCGGATTTTGACATGCCATGGCGGGCCGCCCTATAACTGGCCGGAGGCGCGGGCCTCTCGTTGCCGGCCGACCAGCGGGCCCGGTCCGCTGCCCGGCGGCATGCGCCGCGGCGCGCCCCCCGCTCTGCCGCCCTCTCGGATGGATGTGAACCCATGCCCATGCTGCGCAACGACCCGGTCCCCGAGGCGCCAGCCGTCACGGCCCGCTGCCGCCCCGGAGCCCGTCAATTCCGGTGGCTGCCGGTGGTCGCGATCGTCATCACGTGCGTGCTCGTCGCGTCGGGGGCTGCAGCCCCGGCGGACCCGCCGGGCCGCCGCGAGGTGCTCGACACGATGAAGCGCGCGACGGCGTTCATGGTGGAGAAGGTCGCCACGAAAGGCGGCTACGTCTGGTCGTACCTGCCCGACTTCTCCCGCCGGTGGGGCGAGGTGGAGGCGCGCGACACGATGATCTGGGTGCAGCCTCCTGGCACGCCGACGATGGGCCACCTGTTTCTCGATGCGTATCACGCCACGGGCGACGAGTACTACTATCGCGCGGCCGAGCAGGCAGGGCGCGCGCTCATCTGGGGGCAGCTCCCGGGCGGCGGGTGGAACTACATGATCGACTTCGCGGGCGATCGATCGCTCCGTGACTGGTACGACACGATCGGCCGCAACGCCTGGCGCCTCGAGGAATTCCAGCACTACTGGGGCAACGCGACGTTCGACGACGGCGGCACGGTCGAGGCGGGACAGCTGCTGCTGCGGCTCTACCTGGAGAAGCGCGACCCGGCGTTCAAGCCGGCGCTCGACAAGGCGATCCAGTTCGTTCTGGACAGCCAGTACCCGATCGGCGCATGGCCCCAGCGTTTTCCGCTGATGTCCGAGTTCGCGCATCACGGCAAGCCGGACTACACGTCGTATCTGACGTTCAATGACGACGTGACCGCCGGCAACATCGGCTTCCTGATCATGTGTTACCAGGCGCTCGGCGAGAAACGGCTGCTCGACCCGATCATCCGCGGCATGAACAGCTACCTCGTGACGCAACAGGGGCCGCCGCAGGCCGGGTGGGCGCTGCAGTACACGCCGGATCTCGAAGCTGCCGGCGCGCGGACCTACGAGCCCGCGGCGCTGGTGACCCACACGACGGCCGCGAATATCGAGGAGTTGCTGGCGTTCTACCGGCTGACGGGCGAGACGAAGTTCCTGGCCCGGATCCCGGAGGCGATCGCGTGGCTCGACGCGGTGAAACTCGGGCCCGACCTGGCGGCGCTGGCGGGCGGACGCACGCACCCGACGTTCATCGCGCTCGGCACCAACAAGCCTCTCTACGTCCACCGGCGGGGCTCCAACGTGGTCAATGGCGCCTACTACGTGGACGACAACCCGCGCGACACGATCGGCCACTACAACTCGTTCCGCATCATCGACACGGCCGACCTGCGGACGCGCTACGAGGAAGCGAAGGCCCTGGCGCCCGGCGACGCCACGAAGGGATCACCGCTCCTGCCGGGAGCGGGCATCATCGAGCTGCCGCGCTACTTCGTCGCCGGCCCGCGCCGGGCGTTCGGCCCCGCGGCGGCGGAACGGCCCGCCGATCGGGCGACGCGCGTGATCGCGGGGCTGAACGCGGAGGGCTGTTGGCCGACGGAGATCGGGTCGACCAGTCACCCCTACCGCGGTGACGGATCGACGGAGATCGCGCCCGGTGATTTCTCGAAGACCGATGTCGGGGACGACACGGACACCTCGCCGTACCGGGCCGAGCACCTCCTCGGCATCGCGACCGGCGCCTACATTCGGAACATGAGCGACTTGATCCGGTACCTGGACACGCTCCGGTAGGAGGCCGGGGAGCGGGAGCAGGGAGCCGGGAGACGAGCCGATCCCAGGATCGCCAGGCTCCAGCCTGGCCGTGCACCCCGCGGCTGAAGCCGCGGGGCTACCTCCTGAAGACTGCCCGCGGCTGAAGCCATGGGGCTGAAGACTGCCCGCGGCTGAAGCCATGGGGCTGAAGACTGCCGGCGGCTGAAGCCACGGGGCTACGTTCTGAAGACTGCTCGCGGCTGAAGCCGCGGGGCTACGTCCCGAAGACTGACCACTATCCATGCACACCCGGCGCCTCGTGGCCGGTCCGCTGCACGTACTCGACATACGATCCGGGGTAGGCGTGCGGGTGCGCGTCCCGGCCGCTCTCGCCGCCCAGCTCGAGCACCCGGTTGCTCAGGCCGCGCAGGAACGCCCGGTCGTGCGAGACGAACAGCATCGTGCCCTCGAAGCCCCGCAGCGCCTCGACCAGCATCTCCTTGGTCGCGAGATCCAGGTGGTTCGTGGGCTCGTCCAGCACCAGGAAGTTCGGCGGGTCGAGCAGCATCCGCGCCATGACGAGGCGCGTCTTCTCGCCGCCCGACAGCGACCGGATCTTCTTGTCCACCTCGTCGCCCGAGAACTGGAACGCCCCAGCCAGGTTGCGCAGCGCGCCGATCGACTCCTGCGGGAAGTCCTGCTGCAGCTGCTCCTCGATCGTGAGGTCCGGGTCGAGGACGTCGAGCGCCTGCTGCGAGAAGTAGCCCATCGTCAGGCTGGCCCCCAGCCGGATCGTCCCCGCGTCGGGCGCGAGGACGCCCGCCACCATCTTCAGCAGCGTCGTCTTGCCCGCCCCGTTGCGGCCCATCACGCACCAGCGCTCGCCGCGCCGGATGGTCAGGTTGAAGCCGTCGTAGATCACCCGCCGGCCGTAGGCCTTGCCCACCCCCTCCAGCGCGGCCACCAGGTCGCCCGATCGCGGCGGTGTCCGGAAGTCGAACGTCACGACCTTCCGCTTCTTCGGCAGCGAGATCTTCTCGATCTTGTCCAGCGCCTTCACGCGGCTCTGCACCTGGGCGGCCTTGGCCGCGTGGGCCGAGAACCGCTCGATGAAGCGCCGCTCCTTGGCGAGCATGGCCTGCTGCCGCGCGTAGGCGGCCTCGCGGTTGGCCTCGCGGATGGCGCGCTCGCGCTCGTAGAAATCGTAGTCCCCCGAGTACACCGTGATCTCGCCGTCGTCGATCTCGGCGATCTTCGTCACGACGCGGTTCATGAACTCGCGGTCGTGCGAGGTCATGAGCAGCGCGCCCTGGTACCCCTTCAGGAACGTCTCGAGCCAGATGATCGACTCGATGTCGAGGTGGTTGGTCGGCTCGTCCATCAGCAGGACGTCGGGCCGGCCGAGCAGCGCGCGCGCCATGGCCACGCGCATCTTCCAGCCGCCCGAGAGCGCGCCGACGTCCCCGTCGATCCGCTCGTCGTCGAAGCCGAGGCCGTGCAGCACTTCGCGCGACTGCGCCTCGAGGGCGTAGCCGCCGAGGTGGTCGTACTCCTCCTGCACCTCGCCGAAGCGCTCCAGGACCCGCTCCATGTCGCCGTCGTGGGTGGCCTCGGCCATCGCGTGCTGCAGCGCCTCGAGCTCGTGGTGCAGCGTGCCGACGCGCCCGCAGCCGGCGATCGTCTCGTCGAGGACCGATCGGCCCGACATCTCCTCGACGTCCTGGCGGAAGTAGCCGATGGTCAGCTTCCGGGGAACCGACACGTCGCCCTCGTCCGGGGATTCCTCGCCGACGATCATCCGGAACAGCGTGGTCTTGCCCGACCCGTTGGGGCCGACCAGGCCGACCCGCTCGCCCGGGTTGAGCTGGAAGGAGGCGTCGACGAACAGGACTTGGCGGCCGTACTGCTTGCTGATGCGCGAGAAAGCAATCATGGGAACCCTCAAGGCTACCACGCGCCTGCCGCGCGCGCTTTGCTTTCCGCCCGGCTCTTGCTATCGTCAGCGCCCGGGGGGCCCGGCGCTGAGGCGCCCGGGCGACGATCCCGCTAGAACGCAGGTCGGGAGGTTGCAGATCATGAACGCTCGCGTTGTTCGCGGGGTGGCGCTGGCGCTGGGGTTGTGGAGCGCGGCGCCAGGCGCGGCGCAGCCGGGGCCCGACCGGCCGGAGCCCGGTTCGACGGACGCCATCGCCCGGTTCACCACCGAACCACGGTTCCTGAGTCCGTGGGTCGCCTCCGTGCCCGCGTCCGACAGCGTACCCTCGCCGACGAAGTTCCTCGGCCACGTGGCGGGTGCTCCCGGAGAGTTGACGCGCACCTCGCGGATTCACGCCTACATGCGCGCCCTGGCCGGCGCGTCTCCCCGCGTCCACGTCGAGACCATCGGCCGCACGGAGGAAGGGCGCGGGATCCTGCTCGTCGCGATCGCCGACGAGGACGGCATCCGCGACCTGGCCCGGCTGAAGGCGGCGACGGCGGCGCTCGCTGATCCCCGGCGGACGAGCCCCGACGCGGCCGAGCGCCTGATCGCCGCCGCGCGGCCCGTCTACTACTTCAACTGCGCCCTCCACGCCGACGAGACCGGCAGCGCGGAGATGGCCATGGAACTGGCCTATCGCCTGGCCGTCTCGGACCAGCCGATGATCCGGAACATCCGGAAGAACGTCGTCGTGCTGATCAACCCGGTGGCGGAGCCGGACGGCCACGACAAGATGGCCGACTGGTTCACCCGCTATCTCGAGGGCCGGACGGACTTCGACACGCTGCCCCGCCAGTCGCCGCCGTACTGGAGCCGCTACGTCTTCGTGGACATCAACCGCGACGCCCACCAGAAGGCATTCGCCGCGACGCGGGCCGTGCACGGCATGTTCTTCGACTACCATCCCACCGTAGTGCACGACCTGCACGAGTCCATCGCGCTGCTGCAGACCTGGAACGGCACCGGGCCCTACAACCCGAACCTCGATGCGATCGTCACGAGCCAGTTCCTCGAGATGAGCTTTCACGAGGTGACCGCGTTGACCGCGCTGGGGATGCCCGGCGTCTGGACGTGGAATTTCGGGGAGGGCTTCGGCCAGCACTATCTCGACTCGGTGGCGATGAACCACAACGCCATCGGGCGCGGCTACGAGACCTTCGGCAACGCGACGCCCGAGACGGTTTCGCGGGTGCTGCGGCAGCGGGGCGCGGGCGATGACGAGTCGCTGAGCCGCGAGTGGTACCGGCCGCTGCCGCCTCCGGCGAGGTTCCAGTGGTCGATGCGCGACAATGTGAACTACCAGCAGACCGGTGCGCTCGCGATCCTCGACTGGACCGCCAGGCACGCGCCCGACGTCCTGCGCAACTTCTACAGGACCGGCTTCAACTCGTGGCAGCAAGGCGTCCGCGGGAAGCCATTCGCGTACGTGATCCCCGATGGCCAGCCCGATCGCCTGCGCGTCGCCGCCATGATCGACCGGCTCATCGACCAGCACATCGAGGTCGCGCGACTGACCGCCGATCTCGCCACGCGCGAAGGATCGTTCCCGCGCGGGAGCTTCATCGTCCAGCTCGACCAGCCCTATCGCAACTACGCGGTGGACCTGCTCGAGCCGCAGCGTTTCCCGGCCGAGGCCGAGAACCTGCCCTATGACGATGTGTCGTGGGCGTTCCCGGTGGGGTTCGGCGTGACCGCCGTGCGCGTTGACGACGAGCGTGTGCGGTCGGCGCAGACCGAGCCGGTCCGGGACGCGAGTGTCGTGCGGGGAGGGGTAAGAGGCGACGGCCCCGTCTTCCTGCTGCGCGACGCCGGGCAGGAAGCGCTGCTGGCGGCCCGCTTCCGCCTCGCGCGTTTCGCGATCGAGGTGGCGGAGCAGCCCTTCCGCGTCGCCGACTCGGACTACCCGGCAGGGTCATGGATTATCCCCGCCCAGGAGGGCCTGCGCGGCGCGCTGGCCGCGGCCGCGGACGAACTGGCGCTCGACGTCGTCTCGGCACCCGTGGTGCCGGACGTCCCGCGTCACCCGGCCGCGCTGCCCCGGATCGGCGTGTGGGTCCCGTGGGCCGACACCGACGCGATGGGCTGGATTCGCTACACGCTGGACCGCGAGAAGATCCCCTACACGTACCTGCGGGACGAGGACGTGCGGGCGGGGCGCCTGCGCGACCGCGCGGACGTGATCGTCTACGGGCCGTTCGTGCGGCTCGACCTCGCGGCCCAGGTCCACGGCATCCCGGCGACGGGCGGCCCGATGCCGTTCAAGCGGTCGGACGAGTTCCCCAGCCTGGGGACGCCCGTCGAGTCGGACGACATCACCGGCGGGCCCGGGTTCGCCGGCCTCGAATCGATCCGGCGGTTCGTCGACGAAGGGGGCGTGCTGGTGACGCTGGGCAGCGGATCGCTGCTGGCGCTCGAGGGCGGGCTGACCGCGGGCGTCCGTCGCTCGTCCGGCACGCAGGTGTTCACGCCCGGCAGCGAGCTGCGCGTGACCTTCGATCGGCCGCTGCACCCGATCGCGTACGGTTACGGGGCCGAGTCCTCGGTCTTCCGCACCAACCTGCCCGTTTACGATCCGCCGCGTCGGTGGCTGGACATGGCCTACTGCACGTCGTGTCTCGACGGCCCCGTCGATCGGCGGCCGATCGTCGCGAGCTGGGGCGGGACGGGCGCGATGGTGGTGAGCGGCGGGATGCGCGGCGAGGCGGGCCTGCGGGGCCACCCCGCGATTCTCGACGTGCCGATCGGCCGCGGCCACATTGTGGCGTTCAACTTCAGCCCCATTCACCGGGACATGAACCGATCGGACCATCGCCTGCTCTGGAACATCCTGCTCAACTGGACGGCGCTCGGCGTGGAATGATCGGGCCGCGCCAGGGGTGGGCGCGCGCGGGCCCGAAGCGCGCTGCGCGGGCCTCGCGGCTGCTATCCGGCCGGATAGCGCGATCGCGCCTGTCGGGCCGGGCCGCGCCTGGGATATGATGCGCCGGACGTCGGTGGCGCCGGATCGTGCGGCCCGCCGGCTGCCCGACCGTCCCCGCAGGGAGCCCCCGGCCAGTCAGCGTCCGGTGTCGCGGGTCGGACGTGCGTCGAGGATGTTCCGGCACCCCGGGAAGGACCCGACGAGCGGCCGATCTCAACGCTACCAGCATCACGTGGCGTCGTTCACGACCATGGAGACGCGAGGAGTGCCCGGCATGGAGTCAGCCAAGAACGAGACGTTCCCGAAGGCGTTCTGGAGCGCCAACATCACCGAGCTGTTCGAGCGCGCCGCCTATTACTCGATGGCGAGCTTCGTGGTCATCTATCTGGGCCAGCTCGGATTCGGCGCCTACTGGCCGTCGAACCTCAACGGCATCCTGTGGACGCTCGTGTTCTTCCTGCCGATCCTGTCGGGCACGATTGCCGACCAGGTCGGCTTCCGCCGATCGCTGCTCGTCGCGTTCGTGCTGCTGGCCGCCGGGTACGTGATGATGGGGTCGCCCGTGTGGTTCGGCGGGGCGTCGCTTGCGCCGGTGGTCGGCAAGGAGTTCACGGCCTCGCCGATGCTCGTCCTCACGATCGTCGGCGGGATCCTGCTGATCGGCGCGGGCGGGTCCGTGATCAAGCCCTGTGTGTCGGGGACCGTGCAGAAGACGGCGGGGGCGCGGGCCACGCTCGGCTTCGCGATCTTCTACATGGTGATCAACATCGGGTCGCTCTTCGGGCGCGGCACCGGGTTCGTCGTGCGCCTCGGCTACGGCACGGGGACCGTCCTCTCCGTGGTCGTTGTCGTGTCGATTGCCGCCGCGATCCTGATCTACCTGGTGAAGCGCGCGGTCGAGGCCAAGGAAGAGGGCCGCGGCGCCCGGATGACGATCCCGTTCATGTCGGTCGTCCTGGGGGCCGCGGCGGTGATCGCCTGGATCGTCAGCCGCAGCGAGCGCGCGGAGACCGGCGACAGCCTGTCGTACATCTTCGCCGTGGCCGCCTGCGCGTCGGTGGCGGCGTTCTTCGTCGTGCTGTTCTTCTACCGGGAGCCCGAAGTGCCCGCCGGCACGCCGGCCAAGCCCCGCCGGTCGGTCGGCCGCATCCTGATCGACATGGTGCTGGTCCTGCGGAACGGCCGCTTCACGATGTTCCTGATCGTGATGAGCGGCTTCTACTTCCTCTACAACCAGGTCTACAACGTGCTGCCGCTGTACGCGAAGCGGGTCATCGAGGCCAGGCCGGCCATGGACCTGTACACGGCCGCCAACCCGTTCGTGATCGTGACCCTCCAGCTGCTCATCACGGCCTACTTCGGCAAGATGAAGGCGATCCGGTCGATCGTCGTCGGCACGGTGATCATCGGCGTGTCGATGCTCATCAACGTCGCGCCGATCTACATGGCGGGGGGCGTCCGCGCGCTGGCGATGAACTGGCTGCCGATCGGGTCGGTGTTCGTGATCCTCACGGTGGCGATGATCGCCTTCGGCGAGCTGTTCACCTCGGCGCGGATGTACGAGTACATCGGGTCGCTGTCGCCGAAAGGCCAGGAAGGGCTGTTCCTCGGCTACGCGAACCTGCCGCTCGCGATCGGATCGCTGACCGGCGGCCCGGTGGGCGCGCTCATCTTCAACGAGATCATGGCGAAGGGCGCGACGACCAGGCCCGACGGCCTGCTGGAGCTGGATCCCGCGTCGAACGCCCTGGGATGGGTCATCCTCATGGCGATCGGGTTCCTCTCCGCGTTCGCCATGTGGCTGTTCAACCGCTACCTCGAGACCCACCCGCAGGCCCCGGCCGCGTCGTGAGGCGCCAGCGGCCGGCGTGCCGGCGGTACGCCGCGCCGCGCGTCAGGCCGGTGAGTTGCGCGCACCGTCCGGGGCATGGCTCCTGGCCGCCGGCCTGAGACCGCGCGAGGCCGCCGCCACGCGCCACTGGCACGACGCGCACTGGGGCAGGGGCGCATCGGCCGGAAACTGGCCGGCCGCGGCCGGGTCCGCCTCGCACTCGCACGCCGCGGCGGCGTCGCGCGGCACCGTCACCGCCAGCCCGCGTCGCAGCCGGAACACCTGGCCCGGGCGGGCCAGGAACAGCGCGATGGCGGCGGTGAAGTAGAGCAGCGTGAACAGCGGGTGGATGTACTGCGCGCCCAGCCCGAACACCGGGACGCCGAACCGCTCGACGAAGGCGGGCAGCACCAACTGGCCCGCGAAGAGCCCGAACAGCAGGGCGCTCCCGCTCAGCGAGAGGCGCATCGACGCCAGCAGCACCACGCCCAGCAGCGACTGCGCGGCGGTCAGGAAGATTTCCGACATCTGCAGTCCGCCCATCGGGATCGGATGCGCCAGCGTGCCGTGCGACACCGCGAACACGCCCGGGATCATCCCGACCAGCAGCGTCCACTGGTTCAGCTTCGACGACAGCAGGCTGCCGAGCGCCAGGCTCGCCTGGCCGCGCCACGCGAACATCAGCGCGACGATGAACTCCGGGGCCTCGGACGCGATGGGCGCCAGCCACTGGACCAGGAGGAACTCGTTGATGCCGAGCGCCTTGCCCGTGCCGATCAGGCCCTCGCAGAAGCTCTCGGCGTTCAGCAGGATGACCCCGCCCGCGAACAGGAACAGGACCGCCGTGGCGATGCGCCGGCGGCGGCGCGGGAGCCGGAGGATCACCGCGGCCGGTCCGATGGCGTCCGCCTCTTCGGCAGGGCGGCGGGCTGCCAGCCCGATGTACCAGACGTAGAGCCCCAGGAACACGAGGCCGTCGTACCACGCCAGGGTGCCCTTGATCGGGATGATGAACGCGTAGAGGGTGGCGGCCGCCAGGAAGAGCAGTTCGGTCCGGCGCTCGGGCCCGAGGCGCACCGTGCGCCCGAAGCGGAGGTAGGAGAGCAGGGCGATCGCGCCCCACGCCACGCCGATCAGGAGGCGGTTGGCGCCCGTCATGTTGGCGACGGCGTACTGCGCGTACTCGCTCGCCGGGTTCTGACCGGCCTGCCACGTGAAGTACATGTCGACCGCGTACTCCGGCAGGACGGCGATGAGCGCGACGACCGCCAGGGCGAGCGTCTGCGAGACGTCCGCCTGCGCGGCGTCGCAGGCCCAGAGCAGCATGAACGAGGCGCCGAGGATCGCGACGCCCGACACGGCCGCCGCCAGCGGTGGCGTCAGCGGGATGCCGAGCAGGTGGCACGCGACGCCGGGCAACGTCGCGCCCGCTGCGGCC
The DNA here is from genome assembly GCA_963813325.1 of uncultured Acidobacteriota bacterium. GTDB lineage: Bacteria > Acidobacteriota > Vicinamibacteria > Vicinamibacterales > JAKQTR01 > CAWEYM01. The sequence goes on along the minus strand of CAWEYM010000005.1, from coordinate 76,351 downwards.
AGGAGAGCAAGCAGGTGTGATGATTTCATGGGTGCCAGCATCGCGCGTGGCGAGAAACCTCGGCCACGCGTTCAATGAAACGCGCAGCCAAAGGTCTGGCACCCGGGTCGTCGCGGTCAGGAGGCCAGAAGGGGGGCTCTTCGGGATTGTTGACCTGCCTGGAACCACTCGCGGTGGTTCTGCTACTCCCCTTTGGCGGGGACGACCCCATAGTACCACCGCGCCCGCCGCCCGGCAAGGTGCCGCCGCGCACGCGCTCCGGCGTTGACGCGGGCTCGATCCGGGCCTGCCCGGCGGCTACTTCCGATCCGGGCGGGCCGTGATGTCGAACGCCACGTCCAGCACGTCGCGCACGCGGATGGCGCCGCCGGCGGCCGTCACGGGTTCGATGCCGAAGTCCGACTGCTTGAACGAGAACGACCCGTGCGCCGTGAGACGTCCGTCCGGCTCGAGCGCGGCGGATGCCTCCACGGTGACGGGGTGGGTCTGGCCGTGCAACGTGAAATCGCCTTCCAACCGTACGTCCGCGCGTCCAGCCAGGGACCCGCCCACCGACAGCCGGCGGGACGTGAACCTGATGATCGGGAACCGGGCAACGTTGAGGACGCGATCGCCGACCATCACCTGCTGAACCTGCGGGACGTCGGCCGGCGGCTCGTCCTTGCCGGTCACGCGGAGCGTGCCGGCATCGAATTCCACGCGGACCGACGAGCGCGCAGGGTTCTCGGCATCGATGGTGACGCTGCCGCGGGCGATCGCGGCGGCGACCTCGTGCGCGTGTCCGGCAAAGCCGAACAGACCCGCCTTGCCGACGGTGATCGTCACTCGGCTTTCGGCCGGGTCGATCTGCAGAACGGTCCGGGCCGGCTGGGCCGCCGTGGGATCCTGGCCGAGGGCCAGGACCGTCCCGTAGCAGAGCGCGAGCAAGGACTTCAGCATGACCTGCCTTCCTGATGGTACCTCTGGATGGGGGTGTGAGGAGCAAGACCGGTGCCGCAGGCCTGCGATCGGTTGACCAGGAATTCCGCGGGATGCCGGCCCAGCCCCTGCAGACGGCTTTCGAGCAGCGTCGGCCTCTACGCGATCGGTAAGTCCGCCGGGACCGCAGGCGCCAGTGGTCAGTCCGGTTGCCCCCGTCGGCGGGCGAGGGGCCTCGCGGCGATGGCGCGCCCCGCGCTTTTCCGGGACAATGGGCGGAGGAGTTCCTCATGCCCGCTTCGCCCGAGTTCCGGAGGCGCGTCGCGCGCGCCCTTCGTGTGGTCCCCGCCGTGCTGCTCGCCGCGACAACAAGCCTGGCGCGTCCCGTTCAGGCCCCGCCGGCCCCGGGCGCCGGCGAGTCGCCCCTGCGGGGGTCGCGGCAGCTCCTCCTCGTGTTGACCGACACCTGGGAATCGGTCGACGGATCCCTGCAGCGCTTCGAGCGCGCCAGCGAGGTCGCGCCATGGAAGCCCGTGGGTCTGCCGGCGCCCGTCGTGGTGGGGCGGAGCGGGCTCGCCTGGGGAAGCGGCATCGTCGCTGAGCATCCTGCGGCTGGCCCCGTGAAGCAGGAGGGTGACGGCCGGGGGCCCGCGGGCGTGTTCCGCCTCGGGACGACGTTTGGGCAGGTGGAGGCCGAGCCGGCGGGCTGGCGGCTGCCCTATCGGTACCTTGGCAGCGACGTGGAATGCGTGGACGACAGCCGGTCGGCGCACTACAACCAGCTGGTCACGCGACAGGCCGCGGCGTCCGTCGACTGGGCCGGTTCGGAAAAGATGTGGGCCGAGCCGCTCTACAAGTGGGGCATCGTGGTCGAACACAACACGGGGCCTGCCAGGCCGGGCGGCGGGTCCTGCATCTTCCTGCACTTGTGGCGCGGCCCGGGGCACGGGACCGCCGGGTGCACGGCGATGGCGGAGCCGGCGCTGACGGGCCTCATCGCGTGGCTCGATGCAGGACGCGGACCGCGGCTGGTGCAGTTGCCGCGCGCCGAGTACGCGCGGTTGAAGACGGCGTGGAAGCTGCCGTGACATGCAGTCATCAGTTCTCAGTCATCAGTCTTCAGTTTTCAGTTTTCAGTATTGAGTTGTGAGTCTTGAGTTTTCAGTCCTGAGCGCGCGCGCGGTTCTTGCGCGCGTGACCCGTGACCGGGAACTGATGACTGAGAACTGACAAGAAACGGCCGGGATTCAGGATTCGCCGCAGCGTCACGTCGTAGCCCCGGGCCTTCAGGCCCGGGGACGCCAGTTTCCGGCGCGTCGAATCGCGGCCGCCGCGCGCAGGTCGCTGACAACTGAATACCGCGGCCCGCTCCCCGTCCTACAATAGCCAATGCCCTTTGCGCTGAGAGTGCCGAAGTCGCGCTTTCGCTGGTCCGTCCTCCATGGACGCTGTCGCCGTCGCATCATCGCGGGCCTGATCGGGATGACGCTGGCCGTCGGGCACGGCGCGTATGCAACGCGGCATTTCGGCCGGCGCGGCAGCGACGATGCCGCGTTCGATCAGCCGCTGGTGCGCGCGGCTCGCGCGCTGACCCCGCTGCCCCGGCACCTGCGCGGCATGACGCCCGAGAACAACCGTGAGCTCTACCTGCTCGCGGCGATTGCCGACCAGCAGGACATGGCGTTCGGCCTCATCCTGCTCGCGCTGCGCCTGATCATCACGACGACCGGGGGCGCCATCGGCCTCGTGTTCCTCACTGCCGGATCGACGGAGTGGGAAGTCCGCAGCGAGGAGCCGCCGCCCGCCTGATCGGAGGCCATGCGGCCCGCGTGCTCCCGGCGGGTGCTAGCGGCCGACGATGGACAGGCCCGGAATGTCGGTGAAGTCGGCGCGGTTGAGCGTCCAGAACGCCGCTCCGTGGGACAGAGCGCAGGCGGCGATCGCCAGATCAATCTCGCGGCCCCTCGCGCGTGGGACGCGGCGGTAGAGGGTCGACGCGATGGCGGCCTCGCGCGCCCCGAACGCAACCGCGTGCGCCGATGGGAAGAGCGCTTCCTGCGCGGCAAGTTCCGCGGGTCGGCGCGGGCCTCGCTGCCATTCGTAGAGGACCAGCGACGACACCGCGATGCGCTCACCGCGATCGATCATCGCGCGCAGCACGGCCGCCGAACGCCTGGGCCCGGTCAGGGCGTCCACCAGCGCCGACGTGTCGAGGTGGATCATCGCGTTCTCCCGCGGCGCCGGCCTCCTGCCCGCCGGCGTTCTCTGATCCCGCGAAGCTCCGCGTCGACGCGCGCCGCGGGCCCGGGCGGGACGGCCGGGACGACGCGATCGAAGACCTCCAGCAGCGCGATGCGCTCCCCCTCGCTGAGGTGATCCGCCCGTGCCGCATAGTCGGCGACGGCCTCGCGGACGACGAGGCTCCGCGGCTTGCGCAGGCGTTCCGCCGTCCGCTTCAGCCGCGCGACGGTCTCATCGTCGAGGGTGAAGGTGACCTTGACCATATGGGTGACCATACTACCATACAGCCATAGTCCAGCGGTCCTGCGGCGGGGGGACGGCCCCCGGGGACACCGGGCCCGTCAGCGGGCGTCGAGGGCCGCGGCAATGCGATCGCGATCGACGGGCGCGAACACCGAGGGGCGTTGCCACAGCCGGGCGCCCGGCGGGAGTCGCAGGTACAGCGCGCTCGCAACGGACAGGCTGCGGTTCGGGTCGCGGCGCCACCTGGCGTCGGCGGCCACGCGGGACAGGGCGGCCCCCTGGTTCCGCGCGCGCCCGGCCCAGCGCTCAACATGCTCCGCCGCGGCGAGGAAGTCCCGCTTGCTGTTGTTGCAGCGCCGGTGCGCCGCCACCAGGTTGTCGAGCCCGTCATCGGGATAGCGCACCCACGGGATGAAGTGGTCGACCTCGCAGTCCCCGAGCTGGCCGTCGCAGTAGAAACACCGGCGTTCCTGGAGTTCGACGAGCGGTTCGCGCACCGCGTTCAGCGACACCCGCTCGGTGCCGAACAGGAATGTCTCCAGTTCGGCCTCCGGGAGCCTGTTCATGCCGGCGACCATCAGCGCCCATTCGCGGTAGAAGAGCGGGCGCAGGACGCCGTTCAGCCGCGCGAGGTTCGCGCCGACCCCGGGTTTGAGGAGCAGGTTGTTGTCGAAATCCGAGGGCCCCCCGCGCTGGTGGGCGGAGACCGTCGACTGGCGAATTTGCGGCGTCCAGTTGTAGTCGTAGAGAAAACGGTCCTCCTCGCGCCCGAGCACCTGCAGACGCGGGATCGGCATCTCGATCAGCTTCCACTCGACGAAGTCGACGAGCCGCGCGTAGTCACGCGGGTGCTGCACGCGCACCCGGAAGAGCGTGTCATTGCGAGCGCCAGTCCAACGCGCCCGTGTGCGCTCGATGCGACGCACGATTTCCGCCTGCCCGCCGCCCGACGGGCCGCCCTGCCGGAGGACGCCGTGGTCGCCGTACGGCGCCGAGTGATTCCAGTAGAGTTCGACGACTTTCTCGGCAAGCTGGCGTGTCGTGATCGACGTGGGCGGGGAGCCCTTCGTCGATGTGTTTTCGATGCACACGTCGAGGATGGCCGTGAACAGCGCGAACTTGTAGGTGGCGGAGAAGCTGCCTTCCTCGAGCACGCACAGGGCCCGTTCCGCCAGCGCAAGAGCGCCGTCGTCGCGAGTCACGCGGGGGGGCTCCAGTAGTCCGCGCGCGCCGGGATCACCCAGCGGATCCCGCCGCGCGGGTCGGCGACATCGCCGGGGTAACGGGGAATCACGTGGACGTGCACGTGCGCGACCGTCTGTCCCGCGGCCGGCCCGGTATTCACGCCAATGTTGTACGCGGCCGGCGTGTACCCCACATCGATGGCGGCCTTGACCTCCGGCACCAGCCTCCACAGCGCGGCCTGCTCGTCCGTGGCGAGATCGAAAAAGTCGGCGACGTGGCGCCGCGGGACGATCAGCGCGTGGCCCGGATTGACGGGGAACTTGTCGGGAAAGGCCACGGCGATCTCGTTCGACGCGATGAGGTCACCCCGCCGGGCGCGCTCGCACAGAGGGCACGTTGCGCTCATGGCGGGCATGGTATCACCGAGACCAGCGGGCGGCACCGGCCAGCCACCGGTTCGCTGACGGCCGAGCCGTCGGTACGATCCGGGGGCTCCCGGGCGCGGTGGTCCGCCCGGGGACCTGGAAGGCGCTGCCCGCGGTTGGCAGGCTCGGGGGACGAAGGACCCTCGCGCATGCCCGTGACGGCCGTATCGCCCGCACAGGCTAGAATGCCCTGATGGCGATCACCAGCGCCGGCGTATGCGGCACGCGCGACGGCGCCCCTGCGCTCGACCTCGACGCCGGGCTCGTGCGCCTCGGGTACGAGCAGTTCCGGCCGGGGCAGCGCGAGGCCGTCGAGACCCTGCTCGCGGCGCGCCGCCTGCTGCTCGTTGCGCCGACCGGCGGCGGCAAGAGTCTCGTCTACCAGCTGCCGGCCACGCTCTTCCCGGGCACGACCGTTGTCATCTCGCCGCTCATCGCGCTCATGCAGGACCAGACGCACGCGCTGGGGCTGCGCGGCGTGGCGGCGACCTTCCTGTCGTCGACCCTCGACGCCGCCGAGATGCGACAGCGGATGGCACGCGCGGCCGAGGGCGCGTTCAAGCTGCTCTACGTCGCGCCCGAGCGCCTCACGTTTCCGGGTTTCCGGCGGCTGCTCGGCGACCTCGACATCCCGCTCGTGGCCGTCGACGAGGCCCACTGCATCAGCGAGTGGGGTCACGACTTCCGCCCCGAGTACCAGCAGATCGGCGACCTGCTCCGCGACGTGCAGCCGCCGCGCATGCTCGCCTGCACGGCCACCGCGACGCCCGTCGTCCGCGACGAGATAGTCGCGCGGCTCGGCCTCGGCGCGGACACGCCGCAGCTGGTACGCGGCTTCGCCCGCCCCAACCTGATCCTCCGGGCGATCGAGATCGCGAGCCGGCGCGAGCGCGCGGCGCACGTGGACGGGCAACTGGCGGAGGCGATCGGCCGGCCGGGAAGGGCGCGCGGCCTGGCGATCGTGTACTCGCCGACCCGCGCCGGCGCCGAGGACGAGGCGGACCGGCTGTCGGATGCGGGCTGGCGGGCGACGGCCTACCACGCGGGGATGGACCGGGAGGCGCGCGCGCGGGCGCAGCGCGCGTTCACGGAGGGCGGCGTGGACGTCGTGGCCGCGACCGTGGCCTTCGGCATGGGCATCGATCGGCCCGACGTGCGCGCCGTGATCCACCTGGCGCCGCCAGGGTCCATCGAGTCGTACTACCAGGAAGTCGGGCGCGCCGGCCGCGACGGCGAGCCCGCCTGGGGCCTCCTGATGATGTCGCCGCAGGACGTGCCGCTGCGCCGCCGCCTGATCGAGCGCACCGAGGGCATCACGCCCGAGATGCTCGAGCACAAGTGGGGCCTGTTCCTCGAGTTGCTGCGGTGGATCGAGGGCGGCAGCTGCCGGCACGACGCCATCCTGCGCTATTTCGGCGACGAGGCCGAGACGCTGGCGGGCTGCGGGCAGTGCGACGTGTGCGAGGCGCTGGCCGATGCCGGCGGCGAGCAGGACCCGGAGACCGTGACCCTCGTGGTGCGCAAGGCGCTGAGCGGTGTCGCGCGCGTGCACGGGAGATTCGGCCTGACCGCGGCCGTGCAGTTGCTGCGGGGCGCGCCCGACGAGCGTTTGGCGCGCTCGCGCCTCGACCAGACCACGACCTTCGGCGCGCTGCGGGAGCACAGCGAGGAGTGGCTGTCGAAGCTCCTGCGCCGGCTGCTGACCGCCGGGTGGATCGACATGACGGCGGGCGACCGGCCCATCGTCATGCTGACCGAGGCGGGGAAGGCGGTGATGCGCGGCGTGCGGTCGGCGCGCGTACTGCTCCCGCCGACGGGCCGGCGCGAGCGCGTGGCAGGGCGTCCGCGACTGAAAGGACGCCGGCAGGCGGCTCCACCGATGGATGCTGCCGACGCCGCGGTGGAGCGCCTCTTCGATGCCCTGCGCCGCCACCGCCTGGAGGTCGCGCGCGCGCTGGGCGTGCCGCCCTACGTCGTCGCCGGCGACCGCACCCTGCGCGAGCTTGCCACCCTCCGCCCGCGCACACTGGCTGACCTGGAAGATATCTACGGGATCGGCGAGACCAAGGCCCGGCGCTTCGGAAAGGGGCTGCTGGACGTGCTGGCGGAGGCGGCGGCCCGCGAGTAGTCATCGGGTCGCGCATGCCCGGCGCGTCCTGAACTCAACAGGGCGCAGGGCTCAGCATCGGGCGACGCGCGCGCCGGCCGGCTGGCGCACGGCAAGCTCCCGCCGGCCGCTCATCTCGTCCGCGACACGTTCTCGACCCGTACTTGACACGGGTTGCCGTCGACGCATAACGTCCGGCGCAACCGGTCGTGGGGCCCCCCTCAACGCGGGAGCAGGGAATGAGACACCGAACGCTGCTCGTGGCCGTGTGGCTGTGCGCGATGGCCGCCCCCGTCGTGACGCAGGGACCGCGCCCGCCGGTGGGAGGGGCGCCCGAGAACGGCTCGATCCTGGCCGACGACATGAAGGTGGACCTTCAGTTCCTGGCGTCCGACTCCACGCGGGGGCGCCCGACCGGAAGCCCGGGCAACCGCATCGCGGCCGAGTACATCAAGGCGCGGTTCCAGAAGATCGGGCTGAAGCCGGCCGGGACGGAGTGGGTCCTACTACCAGCCGTTCGGCATGGTCTCGACCACGCTCGGCGACGAGAACACGCTCGAGGCCGCGCTTGGCGATCGCCTCGCGCTGCGGCGCAGGGTCGGGCAGGACTTCTATCCGCAGAAGTTCAGCACGAGCGGGCGCGCCCGCGGGCCCGTGGTGTTCGTGGGGTTCGGCCTCCGGCCCGAGGACTACGAGGGCCGCGTGGACGGGGCGATCGTGCTCGCCCTCGACCACGAGCCGGGGGAGTTCGATCCGAACAGCCCGCTCGACGGCCTCGTCTCGTCCGAGGCGTCGGCGCCGCTGCGCAAGGCGCTGCTGGCGCAGTCGCAGGGCGCCGTGGGCATGCTGTTCGTGGAGGACGTGCACAACCACGGCGGGCTTCGCGACTTCGAGGCGGCCTCCCGCGCGGTGTGGCCCGCCCAGCCGCCGAAGACCGAGCGCCTGACGCTCGCCGAATGGGCAGAGCAGGTTCGCATTCCTGCCGCGCAGATCTCGCCGGCGCTGGCCGAGGCGCTCGTGCGCGGCACCTCGCGGAGCCTTGCCGACCTGGCCCGGTCGGCCGAGACCGTCCAGAAGCCGCTGCGCCTGCCGCAGGTCGAGGTGACGCTGGCGACCTCCGTCGATCGGCACGCCGTGACGGGCTACAACGTGATCGGAATGCTCGAGGGCGCCGACCCGGCGCTGAAGGCGGAGAGCATCATCGTCTCGGGGCACCACGATCACCTGGGGACCGACGCGGCCGACGTGCCGCTCGACGGCGCCGACGACAACTTGTCGGGCGTGGTGGCGGTAATCGACATGGCCGAGGCGTACGCGCAGGCGGCCCGGGCGGGGCAGCGCCCGCCGCGCAGCCTGGTCTTCGTGTCGTTCGACGCCGAGGAGCGCGGGCTGCTCGGGGCCTGGGCTTGCGCCGGGCACCCGCCGCTGCCGCTCGACAAGATCGTGGCGGTGCTGAACATGGACCTCATCGGCCGCAGCGAGGAGGCCGTGGACGACCCGCGCGACGGGAGATTCCGCGGGCTGACGCCGCAGACGGCCGACCAGAACCGGAACACGCTCAACGTGCTTGGCGAGACGCGGTTCCCGTGGCTGAAGGCCGAAGTGGACCGGGCCAGCGCGCCGTTCGGGCTGCAGCTCAAGCGCGTGCTCGACAACAACCCGTCGCAGCTGCTGCGGCGCAGCGATCACTGGCCGTTCATCCAGCGCGGCGTCCCCGCCGTCTGGATTTTCACGGGCCTGCACCGCGACTACCACACCATCTACGACCGCGAGGAGCGGATCGAGTACGACAAGCTGCAGCGCATCGCGCGGATGGTGCACCAGCTGTCGTGGACCCTCGCGCGGGAGGGGAGGCCGCCCGCGTCGCGACGGTGAGGCCCGCGCGCCACGGTCGGGCGCGCGCCCGTGATGCGCCGGACGCGGCGGACCGTCCGCGCGCCCGCTCTTCACAACGCAGGGTGGGACGCCGTCCATGCAACCTGTCGTCAACGAGCGGAGGCGGTCATGCACTACTTCCCACTGACGTGGCCTTTCTTCCTCGTGCTCTGGCTGGTGGCCGGATTCGTCTTCGCGCTGCTCGAGATCGGCGTGCTCCGATATGCCTATCAGAGCATGGGCGTGGACCGGAGGTACATGTTCGTGCTGCTGGCGGGCTCACTGCTCGGCAGCTACGTCAACATTCCGGTCGCGGAGCTGCCAGCCGAGCGCATTTACACGGAGGGGATCGTCAGCTTCTTCGGCATGCGGTACGTCATTCCGCAGATCCTGACCGAGCCGAAGACGATCATCGCCCTCAACCTCGGCGGCGCCGTCATCCCGACGATCCTTTCCTTCTACCTGATGGTGAAGCACCGCATCTACGCGCGCAGCGCGATCGGCGTCGTCATCGTCGCGGGCCTCGTGCATCTGATGGCGCGTCCGGTTCCGGGCGTGGGCATCGCGGAACCGACCTTCATGCCGAGCCTGGTCACGGCCGCCGTGGTGCTGATACTCTCCAGGAAATACGCTGCCCCGCTGGCCTACATTGCCGGAAGCCTCGGCACGCTCATCGGCGCCGATCTCCTGAACCTGGGCCGGGTCCGCGGGCTCGGGGCGCCCGTCGCCTCAATCGGGGGCGCCGGCACCTTCGACGGGATCTTCCTCACCGGGATCCTGGCGGTGCTGCTGGCGAGCCTCCTGGCGGGAAAGCGCCAGGCCGCCGGATCGGGCGGGGTTCGGGAGCCTGGCCGCGTCGATGCGTGAGACGGCCCGGCCATGGGCCGTCGGGGCGCGAAGCATGAGCCGAGGCCGCCGATGGCGACCGGCAGCTGCTGGAGCATTCGGGATGTTCGACAAAGGGGCGCTCGCAACTTCCTGGCCGCGGGTCGCGACGGTGTACAATCGCCCGCTGGGACCGCACACGACCGTCCTGGACGGGCAGGATCGTGTCCGGGCCCGCCCGTTCGCCGGGTCGGCTGATCCCCCAGATGCCTGACTCCGTGATTTCTCCTGACCTCCTCCCGACGCCCGGCGAGATCGTCCGCGTCCGCTCCCGCCGGTACCTCGTCGAGGCGGTCGACCCGCCGCCCGCGCCCGGGCGACCAGACGCTCGTCCGCCTGTCCTGCCTCGAAGACGACGCCGAGGGCGAGGAGCTCGAGGTGCTCTGGGAGAAGGAGCTCGACGCCCAGCGGATGAACGAGGCCGACTGGTCGAAGCTGGCGCGCGGGCAGTTCGACCCGCCGACGCTGGTTCGCCGCCTACTACCGCACGCTCCGCTGGAACTCGGTCACCTCGACCGACCCGAAGCTGTTTCAGGCGCCGTATCGCGCCGGCATCCGCATCGACGCCTACCAGCTCGAGCCGCTGCGCAAGGCGCTGCTGCTGCCGCGCGTCAACCTGTTCATCGCCGACGACGTGGGCCTCGGGCAAGACCATCGAGGCCGGGCTCATCGTCCGCGAGCTGCTGATGCGCCAGCGGGTCCGGCGCATCGTCGTCGCTGCGCCGCCGTCGGTGGTGCTGCAGTGGAAGGACGAGCTGGACGCAGCGCTTCGGCCTGACCTTCGTGGTGTTCGACCGCGACTACGTGCGGCGGATGCGCCAGGAGCGCGGCTATCGCGCGTGAACCCGTGGACGCACGCACTCGCGCTTCATCGTGTCGCACCACCTGCTGCGCGACGAGGACTACGCGTCGCCGCTGCGCGACTGGCTGGGCGACTTCGCGCCGCGGCAGCCTGCTCATCCTCGACGAGGCGCACAACGCGGCCCCGGCCAGCGGCGCGCGCTACGCCATCGACTCGCAGTTCACGAGGTCCGTGCGCGACCTGGCGCCGCGCTTCGAGCACCGGCTGTTCCTGTCGGCCACGCCGCACAACGGCCACTCGAACAGCTTCTCGGCGCTGCTCGAGATCCTCGACCCGCAGCGCTTCTGCCGCGGCGTGCCGGTGCAGAGCGCGAAGCAGCTCGAGCCGGTGATGGTCCGCCGGCTCAAGGACGACCTGCGCGAAGCTCGCAGGGCGGCTTCCCGGAGCGCGAGATCGTCGAGGTCGCCGATCGACGGCCTGCCGCCGGACAGCCCCGAGCTGCTGCTTGCCGCAGCTGCTGGACGAGTACCGCCAGGCGCGCGACGAGCGGCTGAAGGACGCGCCGAAGTCCGTGCAGACGGCCGCCGCCCTCGTGATCTGCGGCCTGCAGAAGCGGCTGCTCTCCTCGATCGAGGCGTTCGCCTCGCACGCTGCGCGGTGCACCGGAAGGCGTTCGACGCGCAGGCGCAAAGCCGCGGCGCAGGCGGCACAGCGCGCCGACGTCGCCGCTGCACGGGTCTCGCGTCCACTCGACGCCTGCTGGCCGAGGCGCCGGACGCAGACGACGACCGCGCGGATGCCGGCGAAGACGACGTCAGCCGAGGAAGACGACGCGGCGATGGCCGCCGCCACGGCGCGCGCACGCTGGGCGAGCGTCGCGCCAGGCGGACCGACGCCCTTCGCGCCGGAGCGCGACGCTGCTCGCGCCGCATGACCGAGCGTCGCCGACGGCGCCCGAGGCCTGCCCGACGCGCGGGTCGAAGCACCTGATCGCCTGGGTCCAGGCAGCACCCGCGCCGCGTGCTCATCTTCACCGAGTACACCGACACCAAGCGCTACCTCGAGCAGCAGCTTCGCGCGGCGCTCACGCCCGGCCGCGAGGCCGACCCGCGCATCGCGACCTTCCACGGCGGCATGCCGCGAGGACGCGCGCGAGGAGGTCAAGCGCGCGTTCAACGCCGACCCGGCGAAGCACCCGCTGCGCATCCTGATCGCCACCGACGCCGCGCGCGAGGGCGTCAACCTCCAGAACCACTGCGCCGACCTCTTCCACTTCGACGTGCCCTGGAACCCGAGCCGCATGGAGCAGCGCAACGGCCGCATCGACCGCAAGCTCCAGCGCGACGCCCGAGGTGCGCTGCCACTACTTCGTCTACGCGCAGCGGCCCGAGGACCGCGTGCTGAAGGCGCTCGTCGAGAAGACGAAGACGATCCGGAAGCAGCTCGGCAGCCTCGCGCCGGTGCTCGAGCGACGGCTCGAGGAGCGGCTGGCGCCGGGCTTCTCGCGCCGCGACGCGGACGGCCTGGCCCGGGCGATCGAGGACGAGCGGCTCGACGCCGGAGCGCGAGAAGGCGCGTCGCCAGGCGGAGCTCGAGGCCGGCCGCGAACGCGCGAGCAGGAGCTGAAGCGCGCAGATCGACGCGCTGCGAATCGCTGCTCGGCAAGTCGCGCGAATGGCTGCGCCTCGAGACGACGCGATCTGCGGCAGACGATCTCCTGCGGCCTGGAGCTGCTGGGCGCCGAGCCGCCGCTGCGAGCCAGGCGACGACAGCCCGGCGAGCTTCGTCCTGCCCGACCTCGCGGCCGCGCTCGCAGCGCGACCCGTCCTGGTGCACACGCTCGACACGCTGCGCGCGCCGCAGCAAGCGCGGCCAGCCGGTCTGGGAATGGCGGCGCGAGCAGCGCCGATCCGGCCGGTCGTCTTCGAGGACCAGGGCTCGCTCGACGCGCCGGCGGTGCACCTGCACCTCGAGCACCGCGTTCGTCCAGCGCCTGCTCGGCCGCTTCCGCTCGCAGGGCTTCGTCCACGACGACCTGTCGCGGGCCTGCGTCGGCGTGACCGACGACCCCGATCCCGCGCGTCGTCCTGCTCGGCCGGCTGTCGCTCTACGGCGAGCGCGCCGCGCGCCTGCACGACGAGATGCTGGCCGTGGCCGCGCGCTGGACCGACGCCGACGTGCGCACGGCAGCCGCTCAAGCCGTACGCGCGAGCGCGACGCTCGACAAGACGCTCGCGCTGCTCGAGACGACGCTCAGCGCGCCGCGAGCCGCACGGACGTGCCCGCGGCCGTCCGGCAGCGCCTGGCGACCGGCGCGCGGCGCGACCTGGACGAGCTGCGGCCGCACCTGCACGCGCAGGCGCGAGGAGCTGATCGCGGAGGCCAGCGCCAGAGCTCGCCGCAGCGCGGCGAGGAGGAAGCCGCCGACATGCGCGGCGATCCTCGAGGCGCAGCGCGCGCGGATCGCGGCAGACCGCCGCGAGCTCGAGAAGCCGCAGCGGCCTGCTGCCGTTCGACGCCGAGGAGCGGCGGCAGATCGAGGCCGACAAGCGGCACTGGCAGCGCCGGCTCGACGAGCTCGCGCGCGAGCTCGAGTCCGAGCCCGCGCGCATCCGCGCGAGCTACGACGTGAAGGCGACGCGCTTCGAGCCCGTCGGCCTCGTCTACCTCTGGCCGGTGACCGGCTGATGGCCAGCGATCTCACCGGAACTGCTCGCGCACCAGGAGTGGCTGGGCCAGATCCAGCCGGTCGGGCCTCGTCGTGTCGCCGCCGGTGCTCGTGCGAGCAGGGCGTCGTACGTCGACCGCCAGCGCGAGCGTCGAGACGCAGGCGCAGCTCTGCGCGAGCTGCGTCGAGACGCACGACGACGCCGCCGTGCCGTCCTGACTCTCGCCGCGAGTCCTGCGCTGGCCGAGACGCTGCTCGGCTGGCCTGACGGCCGCGCTCGCCGGCGCCGCTGGCGGCCGCCGCTGCCCGACAGCTCGACGTCGCGCTCCCCGAGTACGACGAGACCGCTGTCGCCCGACCTACGCCGTCCCGGATCCGAGCCGACACGGCCGGCGAGCGTGGCTGGCTGCTCGTCTCGGCGTTCGCGCCCGGACACCGACCTCGACCGGCGCAGCCGCGCCGACCGACCACGGCTGGCGCGCCAGCCCGCACGCCCGGCTCGAGCGCCTGCTCCGCGAGACCGGCGTGCCGATCGGCCTCCTCTTCAACGGCGCGTCGCTCCGCCTCGTCTACGCGCCGCGCGGCGAGTCGTCTGGCCACCTGACGTTCCGCCTCGCGCACCTCGCCGAGACGCTCGGCCGGCCGATGGTCGGCGCGCTCGCACGCGCTGCTCGGCGTCGAGCGCGTCACCGACGTCCTGCCCGAGCGAGCAGCGCCTGCCCGCGCTCCTGCGCGAGAGCCGCAAGTACCAGAACGAGGTCTCCACCGCGCTCGCCGGGCAGGTGCTGGAGGCGCTCTGGGAGCTGCTCCGCGGCTTCCAGCGCGCCGACGACGACAGCAAGGGCGAGCTGCTGCGGCGAGGTGCTGCGCGAGGACCCGCACGAGGTCTACGGCGGCCTGCTCTCCACGCTGATGCGCCTCGTCTTCGTCCTCTACGCCGAGGACCGCGGCCTGATGCCGCCAGGCGACGTCTACCAGCGGCACTACTCGGTCGTCGGGCCTCTTCGAGCGGCTGCGCGAGGACGCAGGCGCGCTACCCCGACACGATGGACGCGCGCTACGGCGCGTGGGCGCAGCTGCTGGCGCTCTTCCGCCTGATCCACGACGGCGGCGGCCACGGCGACCTGCGCTTCCCGCCGCGCCACGGCCGGCTCTTCGACCCCGACGCCTATCCGTTCCTCGAAGGCCGCCCGCTCGGCAGCGCACCGGCAGCTCGGCGAGCGCGCTCGAGCCGCCGCGCGTCGCCGGACGGCGTCGTCTTCCGCGTCCTCCAGAACCTGCTCGATCCTCGACGGCGAGCGCCTCTCCTACCGCGCGCTCGACGTGGAGCAGATCGGCTCGGTCTACGAGGCGATGATGGGCTTCGCGCTGCGAGCAGGCGCACGGGCCCCTCCATCGCCGTCGCGCCCAAGCACGTCGTCGTCGACCTCGCGGACGCTGCTGGCGCAGAAGGCCGAAGGACCGCGCGGCGTGGCTGAAGGAGCGACGCGGAGCTGAAGGCTCACGGCGGACGGCGCTGCGCGAAGGCCGCGTCCAGCAGCCCGAGACGTCGTCGCCGCGCTCGGGCACGAGGGTCTCGCGCTACACGCCGCACCCGCTCGCCGCCGGGCGCCATGTTCCTGCAGCCGACCGAGGAGCGCCGCCGCTCGGGCTCGCACTACACCCCGCGCTCGCTCACCGAGCCGATCGTCCGCACGACGCTCCGGCCGATCCTCGAGCGGCTGGGCGAGCAGGCCACGCCCGAGCAGATCCTCGACCTCAAGGTGTGCGACCCGGCGATGGGGTCGGGCGCGTTCCTCGTGGAGGCGTGCCGGCTGCTCGGCGAGCGGCTCGTGCGGGCGTGGGAGGTGCACAGGCGACGCCGAAGGTGCCGGACGACGAGGACGCGCTGACCTACGCGCGGCGGCTCGTGGCCGAGCGGTGCCTGTACGGCGTGGACAAGAACATCTTCGCCGTCGACCTCGCGAAGCTGTCGCTGTGGCTCGCCACGCTCGCGCGCGAGCACCCGTTCACGTTCCTCGACCACGCGCTGCGGCACGGCGACTCGCTGGTCGGCCTCTCGCGCGAGCAGATCGCGTGCCTGCACTGGAAGCCCGGCAAAGCAGCTTCCGCTCATTCGCGGCGTTCCTCGACGCGCGCGTCGCCGAGGCGCAGCGCCTGCGCGAGCGGATCCAGGGCATGGGCGCGTCGGACGACGTGCCCGAGAAGGCGCGGCTGCTGCGGGATGCCGAGGAGGCGATCGCCGACGTGCGGCTCATCGGCGACGTCGTCGTCTCGGCGTTCTTCGAGCGCGACAAGCCGCAAGGACCGCGAGACGCTCCGCGCGGCCTCCGCCGGCAAGATCGAGACGTGGCTGGACAGCTGTAGCCCGGGGCTGTCTCCTCGCGGTCGCTTGCCGATCGTAGCCCCGGGCCTTCAGGCCCCTGGCTGGATCTCGCGTCCATCCGCTCGTCCCTTCGCGAGGGCGACCATCCCATCCCCGCCTTCCACTGGGAGATCGAATTCCCCGAGGTCTTCACCCGCGGAAACGGCGGCTTCGACGCGTTCGTGGGGAACCCGCCGTTCGCCGGCAAGAACACGATCTCGGCCGGGAATCGTGACAACTACCTGCCGTGGCTGCTGCATGTCCACGAGGACAGCCACGGGAACGCCGACCTCGTGGCGCACTTCTACCGGCGCGCCTTCGACCTGCTTCGCGTCGACGGCACCTTCGGCCTGATCGCCACCAACACCATCGCCCAGGGCGACACCCGCGGGAACGGGTCTGCGGTGGATCCGCAACCACGGCGGCACCATCTTCGCCGCGCGCAAGCGCATTCAGTGGCCCGGCGCCGCCGCCGTCATCGTGTCGGTCGTGCACGTGGCGAAGGACGCTGTCGCCGGTCCCTGCGACCTGGATGGGCGGCCTTGTCGACCGCATCACGGCGTTCCTCTTCCACACGGGCGGTGACGATGACCCGCTGCCACTGAAGGCAAACGCCAACAAGAGCTTCCAGGGAAGCATCGTGCTCGGCATGGGCTTCACGTTCGACGACACCGACAAGACGGGCGTTGCCAATCCGATCTCGGTGATGCACGAGTTGATTCGGAAGGACCCGAGGAACGCCGAGCGCATCTTCCCCTACATCGGCGGCGAGGAGGTGAACGACAGCCCGACGCACGCGCACCACCGGTTCGTGATCAACTTCGGCCAGATGCCGCTCCGCCGTGAGCCGCTCGAGGCGACGTGGGCAAGTGCCGACGACCGGACGCGCGAGAAGTGGCTGCGCACGGGTGTCGTCCCGCTCGACCATCTGGACCCCGTTGCAGCCGACTGGCCGGACCTCCTGGCGATTGTCGAGCGGAAGGTGAAACCACAGCGCGACAAGGACAACCGCGCGTCGTACCGTAACTACTGGTGGCAGTTCGCGGAGAAACGAGTCGAGCTTGTACGAAGCGATTCGTGGTCTCGAGCGGGTGCTGGTGACCAACTGCAGTGCAACGCCCCACATGTCGTTCGCCGTTGTTCCGGCGGCCGCGGTGTTCGCGAACACGCTCGATGTCTTTCCCGCTCGGTACAGAAGCCGACTTCTCGCGTGCTTCAGTGCAGGATTCACGAGGTGATGGGCTCGGCTGCTAGCGTCATCGATGAAGGACGATCTTCGTTACACGCCTAGCGATTGCTTCGAGACCTTCCCGTTCCCGAGCGCCTGGGAGTCGAACGCCGTCCTTGAGCGTGCCGGCCGCGAGTACGACGAGTTCCGCGCCGCGCTGATGGTGCGCAACAACGAGGGGCTGACGAAGACGTACAACCGCTTCCACGACCCCGACGAGCGCGACGCCGGACATCCTGCGAGCTGCGCGAGCTGCACGACGCCATGGACCGCGCCGTCCTCGACGCCTACGGCTGGACCGACATCCAGCCGACGTGCGAGTTCATCCTCGACTACGAGGACGAAGAGGACGACACGCCTGGCAAGCCGAGCAAGCGGCGCAAGCCCTGGCGCTACCGCTGGCCCGACGACGTCCGCGACGAGGTGCTCGGCCGCCTCCTCGCCCTGAACGCCGACAGAGCCGGGGAGGAGGCGTTGGCAGCCGAATCAGCACAGCCGCCTAGACGGTTCAAGGGTAGAGCGGGGACAAAGCGCGCGGGATTGTCGAGGAATGGCGCTCCCTCTCTTCCGGGTTTGGACGACGAGCAATAGAGGAGTAATCGTATGGAGGACGAGGCCGTGGCCGGCTCCCAGGTAGCGTTCTTGCCGTGGCTCAGACTGCGTTCGGTGCAGACCGTCGGGGGAGTTTCATTCGTGCCGCTCGTCGACGGCGACGGCAAGGAGTCAGCCGAACTCTCTGGGGTCAGAGACTCCCTGAGAACCATCCTTGGCAGCTATGTCGACCGGGCGTGAAGCTTGACGCCGGCCAACATTCGCATTATCTTCGCCAACATGAGTGACAACTCAAGAATCGAATGGACCGACGCAACGTGGAACCCGGTCCGCGGATGCACGAAGATCAGCCCCGGCTGCAAGTTCTGTTACGCAGAGACCTTCGCGGAGAGGTTCCGCGGAGTCGCAGGCCATCCCTTCGAACAGGGATTTGACCTCCGACTTGTGCCAGAGAAGCTCACCCAGCCGCTGTCCTGGAGACGCTCCCGCAGGATCTTCGTGAACTCGATGAGCGACCTCTTCCACGAACGTATTCCCACCGAGTACATCGCTCAGGTGGGAGAGGTCGCCCGGCAGGCCGATTGGCACACATTCCAGATCCTGACCAAGCGGCATGATCGAATGCGTCAATTGCTACGTGGTGAACTCCGGTGGTTCGCAGGCTTGTCTCATGTCTGGTTCGGGGTCAGCATCGAGGATCGTCGTCACGGGCTCCCGCGGCTCGCCGCCCTTCGTGACACGCCTACGGCAATTCGGTTTCTGTCGATCGAGCCGCTGCTCGAGGACCTCGGTGAACTCGATTTGTCTGGAATCAGCTGGGTAATCGTTGGTGGAGAGAGTGGTCCTCATGCACGACCGATGCGAAAGGAATGGGTCGTGAAGATCCAGCGTCAGTGCCGGATGTGTCACGTGCCGTTCTTCTTCAAACAGTGGGGAGGCGTGAGGAAACGGCTCGCAGGCCGACTCCTCAATGGGCGTTCCTACGACGAGTTTCCCGTGTTCCCCGCTTCGGTGGCATCTCGGGGAAAGTGCGCACCATGGCAGGCATTGCAGATCCCAATCCAGAGGTACTGGCAGGACTACGGCCCGTTCCAGCAGGTCAAGCACGACCTGATCCGGCGGTACTTGGGAGGGTGGTTCGCCAAGCTCGGCGGCTGGGCCGGGCGCGTGCTCTATGTCGACACGCACGCCGGCCGCGGCCGACATGTGTCCGGCGAGCCCGGTTCACCGCTGGTCGCTCTGCAAACACTCCTCCGCCATTCGCACCGAGATCGCCTCCTCGAGAAATCGTGCTTTCGATTCCTGTTCATCGAGCGCGATCCAGAGAATCTCGCGGCTCTCCGCCGAGAACTTGCTGCGCTCGGACAGATGCCCGAGGGGATTCACGTCGACACTGCGGTTGAGGATGCTTTCGCGCTGCTTTCTGAAGGCATCAACCGGCTCACCCGGGAGAGAAAGAAGCTGGCGCCGGCCTTCGTGTTCGTTGACCCATACGGATTCAAGGTGCCCGCGGGCCTACTGGCCCAGTTGATGGTTGCCGGTCGCGTCGAGTTGTTCGTCAACGTCATCTGGCGCGAACTCGACATGGCAGTGCAGCAGCGGCCGGAACCGGGGTCAACTCTGGCAAACACGCTCGACTCCGTCTTCGGCGGAAACGAGTGGCGTGTCGTGATCGACGGGCGGAGCCAGGACGAGAGACTTGATCAGGCGGCCCGACTCCTCGCGGCCAAGGTCGGGGCAGGGTGGTGGACCTACATCCGAATGGTGAGCGGCGGTAACGCGACCCGTTACATGCTCCTGCATCTGACGAATCACGACGCGGGGCGGGACCTGATCAAGGACTGCCTGTGGAGGGTTTGTCCCGACGGGGGTTTCCACGTTCTCCAGTCTGATCAGCCAGGTCAGCCCACGCTATTCGAGCGAGAACCCAACCTCGGGCCGCTGAAGGACTGGATCGTTCGGAAGCTAGCCCAGAGGCCGCACCGCTGGCGCGAACTAGAAACTGCGATTCGACCTGAGATGTGGACGGCGGGCCATCTGAACAAGATGGTGCTGGAAATGCGGCGCGCCAAAGTGATCGTCGGCGAGGACTACGCTGGGAGGTTCTCGGCGAGCGCGAACCCGGTCCTACGGTTGAGAATCCCGAACGAACCTGCGCGGGCGACGCCGACACCCGGGTCGTGACCGGCGGCGGCGCGTCGCCGCCGGGATATCGGTGCGCGACTACTTACCTTTGCCGCTGTCGTTCTTCGTGCGGTCCGCGATCCGGTAGGTAGAACCCGGAGTCGGCGTCGGGGGAAGCGGCCTCCCGCGAACCCCCGTCACTTCGTCGCCGTGGCGTCTGAAGCCCTGCTGAGCGCGACGAGCGCTATCGTCGGCGGGTCCTTGGCAAAGGCTCTCGGTACAGAACCGAGGCCCCTCCGGCCACCTGCGACTCCGGTTCGGTAGCCGACGCCCTGGGATGGGATCTGTCTGGTCGTGGGAATTCGCTGTTCGATCGGAAAGGGACGATGTAGGATGCGTCGTCTTCCTTTGGGAGCGCTCAATCTTCGATGACCGACGCCCTGGTCGGAACCGAACTCGTCATCGGCTTGGTCGGCGCCACCGGCACCGATCTTGAGGCGGTTTCCAATGAGGTGGAGCAATCCCTGCGGGCGTGCGGCTACCAAAGCGACATTATTCGGGTTGTACGCCTACTTCGCAGCTTCAAGAGGTGGTCGGGACTTCCCACCGCCCCGGAAGATGTTCGGATTCGTGCTCACATGGACGCCGGTGACGAGTTCAGGGATATCAGTCGGTTTCCGGACGCCCTTGCTCGTCTGGCGATACTGGCCATCGTCGAACACCGCCACATATTGAGCGGATCGGCAACCCAACCAGCCTCCCGTCGGGCCTACATCCTCAGATCCCTCAAGCGCCGGGAAGAAGTTGACACGTTGAGGGCGGTCTATGGCGCCAGCTTCATTCTCGTTGGCGCGGTACTCGCCTCGGGGTGCGCGTGTCGCCAGATTGGCATCGAGAATCTCGGCGTCCCACTCAGCCGTCAATCCTGATGGGTACCGGTCGGTGGCTGAGGACCTGGTGAAAAGAGACCTCGACGACGAAGAGCGAGAATCAGGGCAAAGAGTGGGCGAGGCCTTTCCCCTCGCGGAGTTTTTCGTCAACGCGAACGACCGTGCGGGGCTACGTCAAGCCGTCGAGCGCTCGATCCGACTTGTCTTCGCATACCCGTTCTCGACGCCGACTCGAGACGAATGTGGGATGTTCTTCGCGCAGGCTGCAGCATTGAGATCGGGTTCGTTGTCACGCCAAGTTGGCGCAGCCATCTGCACGTCGGGCGGAGATATCGTGGCCGTCGGCACGAACGAAGTGCCCAGAGCCGGCGGAGGATTGGACCTGGGAGGGCGACGAAGACGACCACAGGGATCACGTGGCCGGCTCCGACGCGAGTGATCAGAAGAAGCGTGTCATGACGGCCGAAGTTCTGGGACGTCTGAACGAGGCGGGTTGGCTCTCCAACGAGCACAAGACGAAATCGCCAGCAGAACTGGCGGCCATGGCCTTGGATGACGGGGCTGCTCCGATTCTCCGAAACACCCAACTTATGCGAGTTGTCGAGTACGTCAGGGCGGTACACGCGGAGATGTCGGCAATCACCGACGCTGCCAGACGCGGAACGTCAGTGCGCGACTGCACGCTCTACGCCACCACCTTTCCATGTCACCATTGCGCTCGCCATATCGTTGCGGCCGGTATTCGCCGGGTGGTGTACGTGGAGCCCTACCCGAAGAGCTTGGCGACAGATCTTCATCGAGACGCCATCGAGATGGAGCCTGAAGGCGAGCCCGCTGGCAAGGTGGCGTTCGAGCCATTTGTTGGAGTCGCACCCAGACGGTACAGCCGGATGTTCTCTATGAACCCGAGGAAGGACAGGCAGGGCAACGCGGTTCGGTGGGACGGGACCGCAGCTATCCCAAGATATCGCAGGGACTTTGCGTCATATATGCATGCGGAAACCGTAAGACTCAAAGAACTCGGCGACCGATTGACCGAAATTGGACTATCCTCAATCAGGGAGGAATCTGGTGACTGACGATTGGATCGATCGGCAACTCCGGCGGGTCCGAGAAGACTACGACAGTCTTCCCTCTTGGCAAAAAACCGCCAAGTCGAACGATTCGGGAACATCGCGGGTTGAAAAGCCCAGAGACAGGCCCGAGCGTGACCAGTCACAGCAGCCCCGCCAGGAGGCGAAGGGCCCAGCACGCTAACTGGACGGTCGTCTCGCCGCGCAGTCGGCCGGCGGTGGCGCGTCGCCGCCGGGATGTCAGTGCTCGACTACTTTCCTCTTCCGCTGTCGTTCTTGGTGCGGTCCACGAGCCGGTAAGTAGAACCCGGCGTCGGCGTGGGTGGAAGCGGTCTTCCGCGAACCCCCGTCACTTCGTCGCCGGTGCGTCCGCCCCTCGGGCCGACGCGTTCGTATGTCCGGACGCCGGCGCCTTCTGCCCAGGTTTCAGTGCCATAGCGGCTCCTTGCACACGGAAACCGTCCGATTCCTCGCGGCGAGTTGACCGGCATCCGGCACGTGGACAAGAATCCACCAGCCACGCGTGCCCGGCGCCGCCATCGTCGATGAGCGGGACGGGTTCGCTCCGAAGAAGCGCGGTTGCAGCCGTGCTTCCTCGCCGCAGAAGACAACCAATCCCGTGACGCGCCCGGTACCGGCTGCCTTCGTTTCTCGGGAGTGCGGGCAGCCCGCGCTGCGTGGTTTACAGAATACCACAGTAATGGTATGGTATGTAAACCGGAGGACGACATGATTGGGGCACGCCTGAAACTGGCGAGAGCGGCGGCAGGACTGTCGTTGCGGGGGCTGGAATCCCGCATGGACAGCGCCGTCACGGCGCAGGCGATTGGGAAGTACGAACGGGACGAGATGATGCCGTCCTCCGCCGTGCTCATCTCCCTGGCCCGAGCCCTCAACGTGACGCCGGATTACCTGCTCAAGCAGAGTCAATTGAGCGTTGGCAAGCTCGAATTCCGTAAGAAGGCCCTGACGAGCGTGAAAGAGGAGGCGTCGGTCCGCGCGCGCGTGCTCGACCTTGTCGAGCGCTACCGGGAGGTGGAGGATCTCCTGGCTGTCGATGGAACGTGGACGCCACCCAGTGGGTTTCCGCGCGCCGTGGCGACCGGGCAGGAGGCCGAAGATGCGGCGGCGGCACTCCGCACGCGGTGGCACCTGGGGTTGGATCCGATTCCAGACCTCTGCGCGTTGCTCGAGGAACGCCAGATCAAGGTCCAGGTTCTCGACCTGCCGACGGACGTATCCGGGCTGCACGCCGACCTGCTCGTCGGAGGGCAGCGGTCGATTCGCATTGTTGTCGTGAATGACCGCCACCCCGGCGAGCGTCAGCGATTCACGCTTGCCCACGAACTCGGGCACCTTCTCCTGGAGGTCTCCGCAGGCAGGGAAGGCGAGAAGCTGTGTCACCGGTTCGCCAGCGCGTTCCTGATGCCTGCGCAAACGGTCGTCCGTGAGATTGGCCCGCGCCGGCACGCGCTGCCGGTGCGCGAACTGTTCCGACTGAAAGTGCTGTTCGGCGTCAGTGCGCAGGCGGTGGCGTATCGCTGCCGCGATCTTGGCATCATCAGTAACGCCACGTTCGCGTTGGTGTTTCAGTACTTCGGAAAGAAGCAGTGGAGGAAGGCGGAGCCCAATCCCCTCAAAGCCGAGAGACCCCTGCGTTTCGAGAGACTGGTTCTGCGCGCCCTCGGCGAGGATGTCATCGGGGAAGCGAGGGCCGCGGAGCTTCTCGGGGTGTCCACCTGGCAGCTAGTCGAGATGCTCGACAGCCCGCCTGACGACAGCGACGATGACAAGCCTCCTGGTCTCTGACACATCGGTCCTGGTCGACCTCAACCGAGGAGGACTGCTGGAGGTGTTGTTTCGTCTCCCGTTCTCTGTGTGTGTGCCGGACGTGCTCTATGTGACCGAACTGGAGCAGTGGGGTGGTGAGGCCCTCAAGTCCCTCGGGCTCGTCATCCTGGAACTGGATCCCGACGGCGTTAGCCTTGCCCAAAGCTACTCCACCCGGACGAGGCAAGTATCCGTGCCAGACTTCCGCCCGACGACGTTCGCCAGAGGCTGGAGCGCTACACGCGCCTGGTCAGGAGGCGGAGGAATGGTCTGTAGCGGAAAGGCAGGAACGCATGAGAACCGTCTTCTTGAACCCCGGCGAAATCGATGTGCTGGACCGGCAGGATCCGGGAACCGGGGCCGGGACCTGAGACCGGTTGCAGCCGCCTCCAGATTGGGGCATGCTCACGCCGGACGGAATCGGGAACCAACCATGCGCTTCGCACGCGAATGCACCGTCACGAGCCAGATTGCCACCGTACCCAGCCGGATCGAGTCCGCCCGAGTACCTACTGGAGGCGGCGACCCTGTCCGACGTCTGGGTGCGCCACAAAGCACGAGTCGACCCACGATGACGACCTCCGCGGACATCCGCGCACGGCTCACTGACGCCCTCCGCCTCGACCTGGTCGGCCCCGATCCTGGTGACCCGCACGTCGACGAGGCGCTGTCCGTGCCGCCGTCGCGGTGGTACCTGACGGGATTCCTGGTGCCCTGGGCCGCGCCCGTCAGGCAGAAACAAGACGACGACGATCAGGGCGAACTGGAGATGACGGCGGCGGACGGAGTCGGCAACGACGACGACCCAACCCCTGAGCCGCAGGCTGCCCGACGCGGGTATTTCCCGTCGTCGCTCGGCCTGAGCGTCCTTGTCCCGCCCGCAACGTCTCATCTGCGTGTGACGGCACGCTGGGGCGACTACGAGCCGCGCGAGGTGGGGGCGAAGCCCGACGTCGAGTGGGGCCGGCACGAGCGGCAGGAGACGGTGACGGTTGACCTCGACGCGGGCAAGCGATGCAGCACACCGGTCCCCGAGAGCGGTGGCCTCGAGATCGTGACGTCGGTGCGGCGCATCAGCCGCCCTCAGAACCTGCAGGGGCTGCCGGCCGGGACGCGCGCGGTGTCCGTGTTCCTCGTCAACCGGCGCGCGCCGCGCGAAGGACAGGACGAACTCAAGGACGAACGCTTCATCTTCCAGGCCGCGCTCGTCGTCGAAGCCGATCAGCCGTTCGTGCCGCGTCCGAACCCGCGCGGACGTGATGGCAACGACCCCGACGAACGCATCGCCGACCTGCAGTACCGCGACGTCATGGAGTACGCGGTCGGGCACGGCGACGTCGACGTGCGCAACCGTGATCGGGGGCGCCTGCAGCCGCGTGGAGACGACGTGGATGCCGCAGGCGGAGGTCGAGCGCGTCGAGCCGGCGACGATGCCCGACGTCGAGCTCGGGATGGAGGCGCTCGCGGCGCATGCCGGATGCAGCCGCGATTCGGGCTGCGCTCGTCGCCGCTCGACGGCGAAGTACCGCGTCTGGATTGAGGAGCAGCGCGTGGCCGCGCCCTCGACCGGTCCGCAGGCCGAGGTGGCGAGGGGCCTGCTCCAGCGCGCGCGTCTTGCCGCCGACCGCATCGACGTCGGGACTCGCGCTCCTGGACGATCCGGTCGTGCTGGACGCGTTCCGCTTGCCGAACCGGGCGATGGCGATGGCCGCGCGGCAGCGGCGCGCGCTGGAGCAGGGGCGTGACGCCGGACGAGGTCGACGCGCCGGCGTGGCGGCCGTTCCAGCTCGCGTTCGTGCTGATGAACCTGCGCGCGTTCGCTCGACCCGAGCGCACACGGACCGCGAGCTCGTGGACCTGCTGTTCTTCCCGACCGGCGGCGGCAAGACCGAGGCCTACCTGGGCCTCGCGGCGTTCGCCATCCTGCTGCGGCGGCTGCGCGACCCCGGGCTCGACGTCGGCCGGCGTGACCGTGCTGATGCGCTACACGCTGCGCCTGCTGACGCTCGACCAGCTCGGCCGCGCCGCGACGCTCGATCTGCGCGCTCGAGCTGATGCGGCAGGAACCAGGAATGGCCGACCGCCTCGGCACGTGGCCGTTCGAGATCGGCCTGTGGGTCGGCAAGGCGGCGACGCCGAACCGGATGGGCGAGAAGGGCGACAACGACCAGACGACGGCGCGCGCGCGAAGACGATCGCCTTCAAGAACAACAGCCGGCAAGCCGTCGCCGATCCCGATCGAGACCTGCCCCTGGTGCGGCACGAAGTTCAGGCCGCGACTCGTTCCAGCTCACGATGCCGCACCCGCGACTGGACGCCGACGCCGACCTGCGGATCATCCGTGCGCTGAACCGCGACGTGCGCGTTCAAGGGCGAGCAACCCGCTGCCGATCGTCGCCGTCGACGAGCCGCTCTACCGGCGGCTGCCGTGCTTCGTCATCGCGACGGTGGACAAGTTCGCGAGCCTGCCGTGGGCGGGCGCGAGCGGGCGCGCTGCTTCGGCAAGGTGCCGATCGGTACGACGCAGCACGGCTTCTACGGCCCGTGCGAGCCGGACGTCGGCGCAGCAGCTCGCCGAAGCCGCTCGCTGCCGCCCGACCTCATCATCCAGGACGAGCTGCACCTCATCTCGGGCCCGCTCGGCACGATGGCCGGGCTGTACGAGACGGCGATCGACGCGCTCTGCACGCGCAGCGTGGACGGCCACGACGATCCGGCCGAAGATCGTCGCGTCGACGGCCACGGTGCGGCGCGCCGAGCGACCAGATCCGGGCGCTCTTCGCGCGCGACGGCGTCGAGGTCTTCCCGCCGCCGGGGCCGGACCGCCGCGACTCGTTCTTCGCCGACGACGGTCCCGCTCGACGCAGACGACCGCGCGCCTCTACGTCGGCGTGGCCGCGCAGGGCCGCAGCCTCGAAGGTCGTGCTCCTGCGCACCTACCTGCGCGCTGCTCGGCGCGGCGCAGACGGCACTGGCGACGAGGCCGGCGGCGCGAAGAACCCGGACGAATCCGGCCGATCCGTACATGACGCTCGTCGGCTACTTCAACAGCCTGCGCGAGCTGGGCGGCAGCCGGCGGATCGTCGAGGACGAGGTCGCGTCGCGCGTCGGCGGGCTACGGCGACCGGCAAGCGCGTCGGCGAGGCGGCAGGGCAGCTTCGCCGACCGCGACGATCGCGCGCGACGTCGTCGAGCTGACGTCGCGCGAGCCGACCGACAAGGTGGCCGACGACGAAGCGCCGGCTCGCGCATCGGCGTTCCGACGAGCGAAGCGAGGACGCGTCGACGTGGCGCTGGCCACGAACATGATCTCCGTCGGCCTCGACATCACCCGGCTCGGGCTGATGGTGGTGCTCGGCCAGCCGAAGACGACGGCCGAGTACATCCAGGCGACGAGCCGCGTCGGCCGCGACGACGAGCAGGCCGGGCCTCGTCGTCACGCTGCTGAACGTCCACCGGCCGCGCGACCGGTCGCACTACGAGCGCTTCGAGGCGTTACCACGCGTCGTTCTACCGGGCCGTCGAGGCGACCAGCGTGACGCCGTTCGCGCCGCGCGCGCTCGACCGCGCCATGCCGGCGCTCGTCGTGGCGCTCGCGCGTCACCTGCGGCCGCTGCTGACGCCGCCGCGCGGGGCGCTGGCGATGGTCGACGAACGACCGAACCTCGACTGACGTGCCGGAGATGCTCGCCGACGCGCGCGAGCGCCATCGGACGCTGACGCCAGACGAGGAGGCGCGACTCAACGCGAACCTGCAGGCGCGCGTGCAAGGACCTGCTCGACTCGTGGTGGAAGGTGGCCAGGCGGCAGCAGGACGTCGGCGCGCGGCTCGTGTACCAGCGGTACGAGCAGGCCGAGGGCAAGGCCCTGCTGCGGACGCCGCTCGAGGCGCCGGACCCCGACCTCGGCCAGGACGGCGCAAGTTCAAGGCGCCGCGCTCGCTGCGGGACGTCGAGCCGTCGGTGAACCTGTTCGTCAAGCGGCTCGACGGAGTCGACCGTCGAGCTGCCGCCCGAAGGAGACGCGGCGTGAGCGCCGCCGGAACGCCGCGGAGACGTGCGGCCGCACGGGCAGATCCGGCAGAGTCAGATCGTCACGACCTTCGGGCCGGGCGCGATGGTCGATCTGCCGGACCACGCCGTGATCGTCGGCGGGCTCGACGACTGGACCGGCTACCGAGAACCATCCCATCATCGAGGAACGCCTGGCGGCGAAGGTGAAGGCGCTGCTCGGGCTGGATTCGGTCCGATTCTACGCGCCGCCCGCGGACGACGACGACCCGACGGCGCCGGTCACCGGCATCACCGCGTGGCTGTTTCCCGGAGTGGTTCGTCGCGCAGGACGAGGAGCGAAATCCGGAGACCGGCGTTCGGTCGCGGCCGCTCGTCCATCGGCTGGATCTCGGAGCAAGGGCTGCAGCTACCGGCGCGAGCGCGCGAGACAAGCCGGTGCAGGGTCGTGCCCGTCCGGTTCGTGCAGGCGTGCACGCGCGGCCACGTGAGCGACATCGACTGGCGCGTGTTCGTGCACGGCAAGGACGATCCATGCACCCGGTTCCTCTGGCTCGACGAGAGAGGGACGACCGGCGACCTGACCGACGTCGATCGTCCGCTGCGAGTGCGGCAAGTCGAAGGCGCTGTCGGCGGCGACGAAGATGGACGATGTGCCGCTGGGGTTCTGCAACGGGCCGAGGCCGTGGCTGGGCAACTACGCGCGTGAGCGATGCGGCGAAGCGGAGGACCAGACGCCGCAGCGAAACCGGCTGCTCGTGCGTGCCGCGTCCAACTCCTACTTCGCGCAGACGCTGTCGGTCATCTCGCATCCCGGAGCCCGGCGGGAAGCTGCGGCAGGCGGTCGACGAGGTGTGGGAGGACTTCCTCCAGTACTGCGAGTCGCAGGCTGATGTCACGAAGGAACGCAGGAAGGCCAAGGTCAGCGCGGCGCTCGAGGGTTTCTCGGACGCCGACGTCTGGGGCGAGATTCAGCGCCGCAAGGGTGGTGGCCCGCCTGCGGCGAAGGGGATCCGCGAAGCCGAGCTGGAGACGCTGCTGCAGTCGCCAGACCAGGTCGGCGACGACCAACCCGACGGCGAGTTCTACGCCCGGACCGTCGCTGTTCCCGCCAGGCGAGCCGGCCTGACCGCGCCGATCGCGCGGCTGGTCAAGGTCCACAGGCTGCGGGAAGTCATCGCGCAGGTGGGGTTCACGCGGTTCGAGGCTGCCGTGCCCGACGTCAACGGCGAGCTGGCGCTCGACGTCGAGCGGGCGGCGCTGTCGCTGACTCAGGAGTGGTTTCCGGCCATCGAGAACCGTGGCGAGGGCGTCTTCATCGGATTCAAGACCTGCCGCCGTTGACGCGTGGCTGAAGCGCTCAGATGTTCAGGCCCGCGGCGTGCAATTGCTCGCCGGGTTCACGGCCTGGCAACAGGCACACCAGGCGACGACGGCGACGTTCCCCGGCCTGCCCGTACGTCATGCTGCACACGCTGTCGCACCTGCTGATCACGGCCGTGGCGCTCGACTGTGGCTACGCCGCCAGCTCGATCCGGGAGCGGATCTACGTCGGTGACGCCGGGCTACGGCATCCTGCTCTACACGGCGAGTCCCGACGCCGAGGGCACGCTCGGTGGGCTGGTCGCAGCAGCCGACAAGCTCGACCGCTACCTGCGGCAGGCCCTCGACCTGGGCGCGCTCTGCTCGAACGACCCCGTCTGCGCGCAGCATCAGGCCGACAACCGGCAGGAGGATCGGCTCCTGCTCGGGGCCGCGTGTCACGGGTGCGTGCTGCTGGCCGAGAGTTCCTGCGAGCGTCGCAACGACTTCCTGGACCGCGCGCTCGTCGTCCCCACCGTCGACAATGCGGGAGCTGCGTTCTTCGATGACGTCGAAGCCTGACGGGATATTCGCTGCCCGGGATGTGTCGGCCAGCACGCTGCGCACGCTCGCGGCCGCGCTGCGGTCAGGGCAACTCGTGCCACCGCTGAACCGGTTCTCCCTGAACAGCGTGGTGACCTGCCCGGCCGGTCTCGCCAGCGCTCTCGGCCGGTTGACGGACGAAGGGCTGGCGCCCGCGCACCTCGCCCTGTTGCTCGACGCCGCCGCTGACACCGCCGAGGCGCATCTGGCCGCCGAGTCGGCCGCAGAGCTGGTGTGGACCGGACCCGAGGGCTGTGGTGTCCAAGAGCCGCGATACAGCGGTTGTTGTCGAGGAGCTGTTCGCAAGATCCGCGCGCACCGTCCTCGTCAGCACCTTCGTCATCCACCAGCCCGAGAAGGTGTTCGCTGTCCTCGCGGCTCGCCTTGACAGCGTGCCGGGCCTGCACGCGCGGCTGTTCGTGCACGTCGAGCGCGCATGGAAAGACACACGCGCCGAGTCCGAGTTGCTGCGTGAGTTCGCGGACAACTTGCGGATCCACTGGCCGGGGAAGCGCCTGCCGGAGGTCTACTACGATCCTCGAACAGTCTCAACGGACCCGGCCAACCGAGCGACTTGGCACGCAAAGTGTCTGCTCGTCGACGATGAGGTAGCCTTCGTGACGTCGGCCAACTTCACTGAATGGGCCCAACAGCGGAATGTCGAGGCTGGCGTGCTGGTGCGCAGCCGTCACTTCACTCGTCAGCTGCGCGCACAGTTCGACACGCTCGTGCAGGCGAAGGCGGTCAGGCGACTGCCGGGGTTCTGACGAGACTGACGTGGCCCCCTCGTTTCCATGGATTGACCCACTTCCCAGCACGAAGCGTTGCCGGCCCGGCGCCGAGACCGTGACGATCCTGCGCCCGGGCCACCGCTGGTCGCCGACCGGGGTCAGCATCGCCAGCTCGTTCCTATCCGGTCGGCAGTCTCCCTGCCATCACAGCGCGCGGCCCTGGCATGCTCATTCGCTCCGGATCGCGCCCGTGGCCTACTGCCGCCTGATCGCCTCCATCGGCGCGATGCGGGCGGCGCGCCGGGCCGGCAGGTAGCTGGCCGCGAGCGCGGCCGCGCCGAGCACCCCGACGACGACCGCATAGGTCAGGGGATCGCCCGGCGGGGTCTGGTAGAGCAGCGCCCCGAGCGCCCGGTTCAGCAACGCGGCCAGCGGCAGCCCGATCGCGAGGCCCGCGACCACGAGGCGGGCGCCGCTGCCGACCACCATCCCGGCGATCGCGCGGCGATCCGCCCCGAGCGCGACGCGGATGCCAATCTCGGCGGTGCGCTGGCTCACGGCGTACGCCAGCACGCCGTAGATGCCGGTCGCGGCGAGCAGCAGCGCGAGCCCCGCGAACACCGCGAGCAGCGTTGAGCTGAAGCGCGCTCCGGCCAGCGCCTTCGCGACCCACTGCCCCATGGTGCGCACGTCGGCCAGCGGCAGCTCCCGGTCGAGGCCCCGAATCGCAGCCCGCATCGCCGGCTCGATCGCGGCACCGTCGGCCGCGGCACGCACGGTCAGCGTCATGCTGCCCACGGGGAGCTGCGGGTGCGGCCAGTAGGCCATCGCGCGCGGCTCGGTCGTCAGGTCGGCGTGCCTCACGTCGCCGACGACGCCGACGACCGTCGTCGGGACGTTGGGATCCGTCATGTGGATGACCACGCGCTGGCCTATCGGGTCCTGGCCCCGGAAATACTGCCGCGCCATCGCCTGACTGATCACCACGACGTCCGACTTCTCCTGCATCTCGCGCCCGGTGAACAGCCGGCCGCGGACGAGCGGCACGTTCATCGTCCGGAAGTAGCCGTTGTCGCAGACCCGCACGTCGGTCACCGGCTCCTGCCCCGGCGCAGGGGGCGGCTGACCGACGACCTCGAATCTCGTGGCCGACCCGAGCCCGGCGAGCGGCAGGTAGCTGACCATGCCCGCGGCCTGCACGCCCGGCAGCGCGCGCATCCGGGCGACGGCCTCCCCGAAGAACTGCCGCGCCTTCGCCTCGTCCTGATACCGGGCCCGCGGCAAGGTGACCCGCGCGGTCAGGACGTTGCGCGCGTCGAACCCGGGATCGACCGCTCGGAGCTGGCCGAAGCTGCGCAGCATCAGGCCGGCGCCCGCGAGCAGCACGAGCGCGAGCGCCACCTGCGACACGACGAAGGCCTGGCGGAGGCGGCGGCCGCGCCGCCCCGCGCCCACCTGGCGCGCGCCGTCCCCGAGCGAGGCGCGCGGCTCGGTGCGCGACCCCTCGACCGCCGGCGCCAGACCGAAGATCACGGAGGTCAGCAGGGAGACGACAGCCGTGAAGGCGAGGATCGGGTAGCTCAGCCGCACCTCGCCGAGTCCCGCGAGCTCGTCCGGCCGGAGCGCCGTGAGCAGGGCGAGGCTCCAGTGCGCGACCAGCAGCCCGGCGGCGCCGCCGAGCGCGCCGAGCACGAGGCTCTCGGTCAGCAGTTGCCGCACGACGCGCGCACGCGAGGCGCCAAGCGCCACGCGGAGCGCGATCTCGTGCTGCCGCGCCGCACCGCGGGCGAGCAGCAGGTTGGCGACGTTCGCGCACGCGATCAGCAGCACGAAGGCGACGGCGGCCGACAGCACGAGCAGGGCGGGCCGCAGCGCGGCCGACAGCTCCTCGTGGATCGGCACCAGCCGCACGGTCCACCCGGTGTCGAAACCGGGAAACTCCGCCGCGAGACCCGCGGCGATGGTCGCCATCTGCGCCTGCGCCCCGGCCAGCGACACGCCGGGCTTGATGCGCCCGATCGCGCTCATGTAACGCCCGCGCGGCTGCCGCATCGCCTCGGTGAAGGCGAACGGCGTCCACAGCTCGGCCGGCCTGCCGACGAGCGAGCCCGCCTCGAGAAACACCTGCACGCCGGGCGGCATCACGCCGATGATCGTGAATGGCCGGCCGTTGATCGAGATCGAGCGTCCGACCGCCGATCGCTCGCCTCCAAACCGCCGCTGCCAGAGCCCATGCCCCAGGATGACGACCTGGTCGTGCCCGTCGGGACCCTCGTCGGGCGCGAAGTCCCGCCCGATCCGCGGCGCGACGCCGAGCGCCGGGAAGAAGTTCGGCGTCACGTTCTGGGCGGGCACTTCCTCGGGCTCTGCCTCGCCGGAGAGTTGCGCACGCCAGTCGTAGAAGCCGGCCATCTCTTCGAACGCCGTGGCCCGCTCGCGCCACCGCAGGAAGTTGGCGGGCGAGACGACGTTGGGGTGGCCCGGCCGCCTCGCGCTCTCTTCCCAGATCACGGTCAGCCGGCCTGCGTCGCGGAACGGCAGCGGCTCGATCAGCACCGCGTTGACGACGGTGAAGATGGCGGTGTTGCCGCCGATGCCGAGCGCCAGGGCGAGGACGGCGACGGTCGCGAACGCGGGGCTCCGGCCGAGCGAGCGCGCCGCGTAGCGGACGTCGCGCCACAACGTCTCCACCGCCGGCACGCCGCGCCGATCGCGCACCATCTCCTTGGTGGCCTCCACGCCGCCGAGCGCGATGAGCGCCTCGCGCCGGGCCTGCCCGGCCGTCATGCCCGCACGCATGTTGTCGTCGATGTGCATCGCCAGGTGGCTGTCGATCTCGTCGGCCAGCTCCCGGTCGCGCCGGGACGCGCCGAGTAACCCCGCCATTCGCGCCAGCGCCGCGCGCAGGCCTCTCACGGCTGCTCCTCTCCCGGCGACAGGAACCGCGCGACGATGGCCGTCGTCTGGCTCCATTCGCGCGTGGCCCGCTCGAGCTGTTTCTGCCCGGCGCGCGTGAGGCGATAGTACTTGGCCCGCCGGTTGTTCTCCGACGCGCCCCAGGCGGAGGCGACGCAGCCCTCCTGCTCCAGCTTCAGGAGCGCCGGGTACAGCGTCCCGTAGTTGACCGACAGCAGCTGGCCGCTCGTCTGCTCGATGCGGCGTGCGATCCCATAGCCGTGCAGCGGCCCCATGCTCTGCAGGGTCCTGAGGACCATCAGCGCGAGCGTGCCCTGCCAGACATCCGCCTTGTCGCCCATGCCTGCTCCTATTGGATAACCATAGAATCGTGCCACAGGACCTATGGGAAAGCAATAGAAGCCGGAGACGGGCGGGCATGCACCGGGATCTCCCGGGTGCGGCGGGGGGCAAACCATGGTCGGGAGGACAGGATTCTCCAGGGCCGGCGAAGGCGGGTCCGATTCCCCTTGACACGCCAGCGGGCGTCCAGCAGAGTGGCCCCACACTGCACATAACTGGAGATGTTCGGGCCCCGCATCCGGCGGGACCTGTGGGCGACGGGTCCCTGGATCCGGGCGCCCGGCACACCTCCTCCGACTCAGAGGAATGCCCCCGATGACAACACGACTCCCGCGATGGGCGCCCCTGGCACTGGCGCTCACCCTCACGGCCACCCTGGCCGGCGCGCAGGCGCTGCCAACCTCGCAACCCAAGCTCCTGCAGATCTACCAGGAGCAGATCAAGATCGGGCATGACGCCGACCACGCGGCTACCGAGGCGGGCTGGCCGGCGGCCTTCGGGCAGGCCAAGTCGCCCGACTACTACCTGGCGATGGCCTCGGTGACCGGTCCCTCCCAGGTGTGGTTCGTGTCGCCCCTGGATTCGTACGCGGCGTGGGGCAAGTCGATGGAGCGGGATCAGGCCGACCCGACGCTGTCGGCGGCCCTCGCGCGGCTGTCCAAGGCCGACGCGGAACACCTGAACGGGCTCCGGGTTGTCGAGGCCTTGTCCCGCCCGGATCTCAGTCATGGTGCCTACCCGGACCTGAGCCGGGTGCGCTTCTGGGAAATCTCCACCTACCGGGTCGGGGCCGGCCGTGAGGCGTCGTTTGCCGCGGCTGCCAAGGCGTATGCGTCCGCGTCCGGCCGGTTGGCCCCCAAGGCCGCCTGGCGCGTCTACCAGGTGACGGCCGGGCTGCCGGCCGGGACCTTCATCATCTTCTCGTCTGTCCAGTCGTTCGCCGAGTTCGACGGCATGGCGGCCGACGGCGAGCGGGTCATGAAGGGCGCCACGCCCGAGGAGCAGGCGGCGTTCCAGAAGTTCTTCGCGGAGGGCGTCGTGAGCGTCGAGACCAACCGGTTCCGCCTCGATCCCCGGATGAGCTACGTGTCCGCGGAAACCAAGGCGGTCGATCCCGCTTTCTGGAAATAAAGCCCGGAGCTGCCGCGAGAATGCAGGGTCCGGCGCGGCCGGGCCCTGCCCCCGATCGCCACCCGCCCCCCCGCCGTGCTCGCCGAGGTGGACGATTGTCCGGCGTCCAATTGTCCCGGGACGTGTCCGCTCTCCACCGAGGAGCCTCGCGAGCCCGCCTCGCCGGGCCAGGACAGGCCGATGCCTGGCTCACCGGCGTGCGCCGGCGCCGCCAGGTCCGTCGTGGCGAAACCACCGGCGACAGCTTGCTGAAGAAGCGGTCCGTCTGCCGCCCGTGCGCGATGCCCGCAAATGCCCGGTACTGCCGCGGTAGGCACACCCCCGAGTGCTCCAAGACGAGCACGAGGAAGCGCGCCTGCCGCGCGGTTAAACCGAAGCCTGAATCGCTACGCTGGGATTCGGATCCGCCACATGCCAGTCCCTCCCCCGCGTAGGGCGATGGCACCTGCCCGCACGCTCTTCTTTGACGCAGGCCGAGCACCCTGATCCGTCGGAACGGCCCCCCGCAGCCGGATGGCATCCTCGCGCCGGTGGGCTCGTACGTCCCGGCGCGCCGACTCCCGGCGCGGCGCCGTCATTCTCACTCCGCTACGTCCCTCCCACAATCCGTTCGGCTACCCGACGGTAGACCGGCGAGCGCGTTCGCATTTCATCTTCGTTGAAGGGCCCGAACATGCGATTACACACGTCCGCGACGGTTGCCATGACCCGATCAACCACAAAGTCGGTGTCGGGGAGACGTTCGAGTGCTTCGGCGATCAAGCGAGCCTCGGCCTCGTACTCGTCCCCAGGCGCTCCGACCGCGAGCAGGCCCTCGACGTCCTCATCGTTCAGTGCTCGCACGACGGCGGTCGAGGTCGTTCTCATTGTCCCCCCGGACGGAATACCGTCACGACTTTCCCCGCGTTTCTCCCTGCTTGCTCGACCACAACCGTCACTCCATTCGTGCCGGTGTAGATGTTCTGAGGGGTTCCGTATTTCCCGATCTTGGTGATGACCTGCCCAGTCGCTTTCGCGCTTTGAATCGCCGCTTTCACATCCGCCTGACTGATTTCTCTGAGGGCCGCCCGGGCTGCACCGTGTTCTGTGAACGCGACAGCGGACTGACGAGCCGTGATGGCTGCTGCGCCAGCGCGTACCGCGCTTCCCGCCAACCACAGGGTCGACAACAGCGAGAACGTGGTGTCTTCCAGTCCCTGTTCCGGCGCCATCCACGGCGCCAGCATCTTGTGACCGTCCGCGTCCTCCCCGATGCGAGACAGCTGGCCGTTGACGAACGCCACGTTCATCCCGTAGTCGTAGTTCTTCGGGTCGAGCTCCACCCAGCCCTCGCCCGGCGACGTGTAGCTTCCGTCCTTGTTCGGATCCACCCAGACCGCGTTCCCGTTCTTCGTGAACCACCGTCGCCCGTCGGGATCGACGTACTTCAGCGGGTTGTTGCGGGCGTAGGCGTAGGCATTCCAGCTTTGGGGATCGTCCGGGCTGGCACTTGCGTGCTCCGGATCGACCGTGGTGAACCGCCCGATCCCGGCCCGGTAGTAGCGCGCCCCGAAGTAGTCCAGCCTGGTCTCCGTATCCCGTTCCTGGCCGGTGAACCGCTTCCGCTCGGTCGAGGGGATCGGACGTGGGATCTCCTCGCCGAACGGCAGGTAGTCGTGCCGGCCGATCACGTCGCCGCCGCACGTCCGGAGGATCTCGCCGTCCTCGTCGGTTGACACCCGCACGGACCCGACACCGTCGAGCTCATAGTACGTCATCTCCCGGGCGACTTCGAGGCTCGGGCCCACGAGAACGTCCAGCAGCGACGTCGGGGTGCCGAAGGGCGTGTCGCCCCGGGCCATCGTCCACTGGAAGGGGTACGACCCGGGCGTCAAGGGCACCGTCAGGGGGATGGGAAAGACGTGCGACTCACCCCGCGCAACGGTCACATCAAGCGGCACCCAGGTCGTCCCCCAGGTGTCGCCCGTCATCGACCGCAGCCCAACCTCCCCGGGCCCCCAGGTCGTCGTGCCCGCATTGGTCGCGACAACCGAGACGAACGCCGGTTCGCCCGCCGTCAGGGTCGGGATCGTCGGGTTCTCGAACGTGGCGTCGTCGACGAAGCCGACCGTGATCGACGTCACCGTCGACGGCAGGCCAAAAGGCACGGGCTCACCGTAGGCATCCAGGACCGCCATCTGCCACTGGAAGGCGTAGACCCCCGGCTCGGTCGGAGCCTGGATGTCGACGCTCAGCGTCTGGCTCCCTTCCGGTACGACGATCGCCTGCGGCGGCAAGTCCACGCGCACGACGCCCCAGGGCTCGAGCGTGGGCACAAGGACGTACACGGGATCGCCGGCCTGCCGCACCGCCGGCCCCCGCCACGTCGTGGTCCCCTTGTTCTTCATGCGCACGCCGACCGACGCGGTATCCCCCGGGGCCAGGGTGCTGGGCCGATTGACGTACTGCACGAACTCCGCCCAGTCCGGCGGCGTGACGGCGATCGTGGATGTAAGGGCGGCGCATCGCGGCAGGGGGCAAAGGGGGACCACGATGTCGCCGAAGACTGTGCGCCAGCGCACGCGACGAGTCAATACGTATAACTTGTAAAATCCTGTTCACAACTTTCGGCCAACTTATTGGCCGCCAAGTGTCCAGGTAGGAAATACTGAATGGCGAGTCGGAGAGCTACTAGTACTGCGAAGGACACCATCAAGGAGTCTCCGTGAAGATTCGCCACGCTATCGTCGCTATCGGCTTCCTGGCCGTCGTCACCCTGTCCGCGCGCGCCCTCACGCCGGTCGAACAGCAGATCATCACCTCCATCGACCAGCATCGCGAGGCGGCCATCGACCTGCTCGCGCGGTCGGTGAACATCCAGAGCGCCACCGAGAATCACGCGGGCGTCACGAAGGTGGGGCAGATGTACGCGGCCGAGCTCGCGTCCCTCGGGTTCGCCACGACATGGGTCGACCAGGCACAGGTCGGCCGGGCCGGGCACCTGGTCGCCGAACACCCCGGCACACGCGGCACGCGGGTCCTCATCATCGGCCACCTCGACACGGTCCTGCAGGCCGAGCCGTTCCGGCGCGACGGCAAGCTCGGCTACGGCAGCGGCTCGGCCGACATGAAGTCGGGCAACGCGATCGCCATCGAGGCGCTGCGCGCGCTGCACGCGGCCGGCCGCCTCGCGGATCGCCAGGTCATCGTGGTCCTCACTGGTGACGAAGAGGACACGGGCAAACCCTACGAGACGAGCCGGGCGGCGCTCATCGACGCCGCGAAACGCAGCGATGTCGCGTTCGCCTTCGAGGGCTACGCGCCGGGGACGGCCGTCGTGGGACGTCGCGGCTTCAGCTCGTGGCGGCTCGAGGTGACGGGGTCGCAGGGGCACTCGTCCACGATCTTCGGCGAAGAGCGGGGCAGCGGCGCGGTCTTCGAGGCCGCGCGCATCCTGTCGGCCTTCTACGCGGGCCTCCGCGAGCCGTATCTCACGTTCAACCCGAGTGTCATCGTGGGCGGCACCGACGTGAAGTACGACGCGCCCGCGTTCACCGGCACGGCGACCGGCAAGACCAACGTCGTGCCCCGCACGGTCGTCGTCGAGGGCGACATGCGGTTCCTGTCGCGCGGCCAGCTGGATCGCGCCCGCGAGAAGATGCGCGCGATCGTCGCGGCCAGCCTGCCGAGAACGTCCGCGAAGATCAGCTTCGAGGACGGCATGCCGTCAATGGAACCGACCGGCGGCAACCGGGCGCTGCTGGCGACGCTCGACCAGGTGTCGCGCGACATCGGCACGGGTCCCATCGTCGCGCACGACCCCTCCCAGCGCGGTGCGGGCGACATCTCGTTCGTCGCGACGCTGGTCTCGGGGCTCGATGGCCTCGGAGGGCTGGGCGAGCACGATCACGCCCCCGGCGAGTACACCGACCTCGAGGAGATGACGGCGCTCACGAAGCGCGCGGCCCTGCTGCTCGACCGCGTGCTGTGGGCCGATCCGCCCCGGAAGTAGCCGGGCGGCGCGGGTGGGCACCCGCCTTGCCAGCCGGGTTCCAACGCGCCGGAGCCTGGAAGCGAAGTCCCGACGGGACGTGCGGCACTCTACCGGCCGACGCACTCCGCGTGGGGCCGGTAGCCCGCCGCGAGGGCCGCTTCATAGGTCGCGAAGACGGCCGTGCAGTTCCTGCAGTTGTAGTACCCGCAGCGTGGCGCGTGAAAGACGTGGCTGCTCACATTGCCGTGAAAGGGGCCCGACACGGACGCGGCTGCTCCCGCCGGAGGCGCGGGCGTGAGGAGTGACGATGCGCGTGGGCTCGGCGCCGGCGATGAGGCATTCGGATGGCGGGGCAGTCGGTACGTCCACGGCGCAACCGGCGCGCGGTCCTGCCATAGCCCGCGCCGCGCAGATCGCGCCGCCTGCTCGGCCTCGGCGTAGCGCGCATCATGCGAGTATCGGGCGTAGTGCCAGGCAAAGCCCGCGCGTATCATCTCGAGGCCGACGTCAGCGCCCTCCACGGTGAGCCGGGCCACGCTTCGCTTGTAGCGGTCGATGTCGCGCACGTCGACCGCGACGGTCTTCCCGAACACGAGGTTCGACAGGAAGCGCCTGGCGACGCTCCCGTACGCCTGGCCGCCCTCCGGCGCGTCGACGCCGTACAGGCGCACCTCGACCTGGCGGCCATCGCGCAGGACCAGCAGCGAATCGCCGTCGAGCACCCCGACGACGCGGCCGGTGAATCCTCCAGTTGACTGACCGTGGCGCGGAGCCATGGCAGCGGGCGGCGCGCCGAGCGGCGCCCCGGCTGCCCACAGCATGAGCAGGCTGGCGACGACCGTTCTGCCGCGATACCCCCGCGCGAACTCCGCGATGCGTCGACACATGGAGCCTCCAGGAGCAAGCCCCGGGCACTGTACCCCTGGCTCGCGCCTGCGGCAAGGAGGCGAGGGAGCAGCAGGAGGCGAGGGAGCAGCCACTGAGACGCGGCTGCCGGCCCCTGGCGGCAGGCGACCCTCGACGAACCCTGCCGCGTGAAGCCGCCGGATGAGGCGGGCGAGTTGGCCTGTCCCGAGCGCGCCTACGATCCGGCGTAGTAACCGGGGCGCGCCTTGACGGTGACGCGCCGTCCCTTGACGCGCACGGTGATCTGGTGCCAGCCGCCCCTCGCGACGCCGCTCGGTGAGTAGCTCACGAGGTAACGCTGGCGGAACTCGTCGAGCACCTCGAGGAAGACCGCGCTCAGGTTCTTCGTGGACTCGATCGTGAACAGCCGGCCGCCGGTCTGCTCGCTGAGGTCGCTGAGGAAGTCGGACCTCGGCGACAGCCCGACCGACACGGCGTAGACCACGGCATCAGAGCGCCTGGCGATCTCGATCACCGCGTCGGGTTCCAGCCAGCTGGAGGTGTCGAGGCCGTCGCTGAACACGATGACCAGGGACCGGCCCACCGCCGACTCCCCGAGCATCATCCCCGCGTAGCTCGCGTCGATGACGGCCGTGTTGCCGGCCGGCCGGGCGCGGTCCAGCCCGCTCCGCACGCGGCCGAGGTCGGTCGTGAGATCGGCCCCGAGGGCGACCACGTGGCTGAAGGTGACGAGCGCGGCCCGGTCCTCCCTCTTCAGCCCGTCCAGCAGGGCCCGCCCCGCCGCGCGCAGGTGGTCGAGGCGTTCACCCACGACGCTGTCGCTCATGTCGAGCGTCAGGACGACATTGAGCGGAAGCTGTTCGAAGCCGACCGTGTCGACCTGCTGGCGCACGCCATTGTCGAATACCTCGAAGTCGGCGAGGCGAAGCTCGGGCACGGGTTTCCCGTTGTCGGTGACCAGCACGTCCACACGGACGGCTTCGACCCTGGAAGAAAAGACCGGGTTCTGCGCCACGGCGGCCACGGGCTCCGTTGCGGGCAGGAACGCGACGGCCAGCGCGATCGTGCAGGCGACCCCGAGCGTCGCGTTCGTCGCGCCCTTCGTCCGCGTGTTCATCGTGGCCCTCCCTGCCTCAGGAACGGCGAGCGCAGCTCCGCGAGCCATGCGTCGGCATGTCGGCCGGCCGAGGCGTGGTAGTTCCACCAGGGATCATCTCGATCCTGTCCATCGGCCGGGAAACGCAGCGGCTGGAACGCGCCGAGCGCGCCTGCGCGGTCACCCGATTGCCGTGCCAGTTGACTGAGCGCCAGGTACGGCGACTGCGCGTACGGGAAGATGGCGGCGGCCCGCTCGTAGGACGCGCGCGCGGCCGCCGGGTTGCCAGTCGCCTGTTCCGCCCGTCCGAGGAAGAGCTCCGCGTAGTAGCGGACGACAGGATCATCGGCCGCGCCCCGGGCGGCCCGCAGCTCGGGGGCTGCCAGGCGGGGACGACCCCGGCGCGCGAGCACCCATCCGAGCCGCACGCGGGCCTCGGTCATTCCCGGGTTGTGCCTCAGGGCGTCGCGAAAGTACCGCTCCGCCGCCAGGAGCTCCGAAGCTGTGTCCTTGACGTCGAGCCGGAATCCCCGAGCGAGCGTGATGGACGATCGGACGATCTGCACCCCGGGCGCCGATGCGGCGTCGTGCACCGCCCCGCTGAAGAACAGGAGATCGGCGTCGGCCGGGAACAACCGGCGCGCACGCTCGAGGTGGCGCGTGAGTTCGCCGCACTGCTGCTTGCCCTGCATGAACGCCGCGGAGGCGCGGTACCAGAGACGCACGAACGCGTCGCGCTCCGGGAACGGCCGCACCTCGTCGAGCAGCGCGCGCGCGAACTCCCAGTGCACGTTCGCGGAGCCGAGACCCATCTCGCGCCCGTCGAGCACCAGGAACACTGCCGGTTCGGCAGCGGGCACGGGCGCGGACCTCGATCGGGCCCGGTCCTGGGCCAGCATGGCGACGTCCGCGTGCAGCAGGGCGCCACGCTGGAGGATGCGCGACGCGTCCCGACGCCGGACCTCGTCCGGAGTCAAGCCGGGTAACTGGCCGAGTTGCTGGTCTGAGAGCTCGGTCAGGGCCTTCTTGAAGGTCGTGAGGACGGCGCTCATCTCCGCCATGGACCAGGAGCTGATCGCGAGAGCCGGCTCATCCAGCGTGCCAGGCTGGTGCCCGTCCACCGCGTGCAGCCACTGCCGCAGGTGCTCGATCCCGACCGCCTCGGCCTGACCGCTGGCTGCGGGCACATCGGGCCGGCCGCCTGGCGACTCGAACGCGCCCGCGAGGGACACGATCATCGCCAGGGGGGCGCAGAA
Organism: uncultured Acidobacteriota bacterium; assembly: GCA_963813325.1. Taxonomy (GTDB): domain Bacteria; phylum Acidobacteriota; class Vicinamibacteria; order Vicinamibacterales; family JAKQTR01; genus CAWEYM01. The sequence continues at coordinate 34,713 of CAWEYM010000005.1, read as the reverse complement.
GAGCAGCCCCGCCGCGCACGCGACCCGCGTGGTCATCGGGGCCCTCCGCTCGTCGGGTACGAGCTGCAGACTTGTGCGGCGTGCGTCAGGGACAGCACGGTCGCGACGGACAGGAGAGGGGGGCGGCGGGCTCGGATACACATGTCCACAACCGGACCTGGCGCGAGCGCGGCGCGCGAAACGGAAAGCGTAGCGGGACCATTCTAGCGCATGAGCCCCTGGCCGGAGTTCGCAGCTCCGGGCCGGGGCTTCCTGGCGAGATCCGAGGTCGCTCGATTGGCAGGGCCGGCGAAGGGCCCTGTGCGGGCGCCGCACCGCACCGGTGACCGGCCCTCGGCAACCTTCCCGCCGCCCAGTCCGTCTTATGTACACGGCGCCTGCCGTCCCTCCGACCACGACGCGCCCTACGGAGTCCGTCATGGACACTTTCTTCCAGGACCTTCGCTTCAGCGCCCGGCTGCTGTGGAAACGCAAGTCGCTCAGCCTGGCCGCGGTCGTGACCCTCGGCCTCTGCATCGCCGCCACCACGGCCATCTTCAGCATCGTCAACGCGATCGTGCTGCGGCCCCTGCCGTTTGCCGAGCCGGGGCGCCTGGCGATGCTCTACAACAGCTACCCCAGGGCCGGCGTCGAGGTGGCGAGCACCTCGGTGCCCGACTACTACGACCGGCGCGCCTTGAAGCGGATCTTCGCCGAGGTGGCCCTCTTCAGGACACGCGGGCAGACGGCCGGCGCCGCGGGCAGCGCCGAGCGCCTGACGACGATGCAGGCCACGCCGTCGCTGTTCCGGCTGCTGCAGGTGAAGCCGGCGGTGGGGCGGTGGTTCACCGAGCAGGACGCCGAGATCGGCAGCGAGCACAAGGTCATCCTGAGCCACGCACTGTGGCAGCGCCTGGTGGGCGGGCGCCCGGACGCCGTCGGGCATGACCTGCGCCTGAACGACGTGCCCTTCACCATCGTCGGCGTGATGCCCGCGGGGTTCCGCTTCTGGCAGGCCGACATCGACGCCTGGATCCCCACCGCGTTCACGGCCCGCGAACGATCGGACGAAGGGCGCCACAACAACAACTACACCATGGTGGCGCGGCTGGCGCCGGGCGCGACGATTGAGGGGGCGCAACACGCCATCGACACGCTCAACGTGCGGAATCTCGACCTGGTGCCGAGCGTCAAGCCGCTGCTCATCGATGCCGGGTTCCGGACCGCGGTGTTGCCGCTGCAGGAATTCCTCGTGCGCGACATCCGCCGCTCGTTGTACCTGCTGTGGGGCGGATCGCTGTTCGTGCTCCTCATCGGCGGCGTCAACATCGCCAACCTGACGCTCGTGCGCGCCAGCGGGCGCATGCCGGAGCTTGCCACGCGCTACGCGCTCGGCGCCGGCCTCGGCCGCCTGGCCCGCCTCGCGATGACCGAGGGGATGCTGCTGTCGGTCGCGGGCGGCGCGCTGGGACTCCTGCTGGGGCGCTGGACGCTGGCGCTCGTTCGCACGCTTGGGCTCGAGCAGCTCCCGCGTGCCTTCGAGGTGCAGTTCGACGTGTCCGTGTTCGTATACACGCTGGTCCTGATCGCGGTCATCGGCGTGGTGGTGGGGCTCGTGCCGCTGGCGGGGCTGCGTCAGCGAACGCTCGGGCAGGCGTTCCGTGCAGAGGGCCGCAGCGGCACGGCCAGCCGCGGCACCCGGTTCGTGCGCCGGGCGCTCGTCACGGCGCAGGTCGCCCTCGCGCTGATCCTGCTCGCGGGCTCGGCGCTGCTGTTCGCCAGCTTCCAGCGCCTGCTCTCGGTCAATCCGGGCTTCAACGGCGAGCGCGTCTGGACCGGATCCGTCAGCCCGCCGAACACCCGTTACCCGGACGACGCGAGCCTCGTGGCGTTCCAGGGGCGGCTGCTCGAGCGGCTGCGCGGCGTCCCCGGCGTGGCGTCGGCCGGGATCACCGACACGATCCCGTTCGGTGACGGCACCAGCGACAGCGTTATCTTCGCCGAAGGCTACCAGCCGAAGCCCGGCGAATCGGCGATCAGCGCGTACCAGACGGGCATCTCGCCCGGGTACTTCGAGGCGATGGGCGTTCGCCTGCTGCGCGGCCGGTTCTTCACCGACGCCGACCGGGCGTCCTCGCCGCGCGTGATCATCGTGGACGACCGGATGGTGAAGCGCTTCTGGCCGGACACCGACCCGATCGGCAAGCGCATGTGGCAGCCCGAAGACATCCGGGCGCTGCCGCCGACCGACCAGTCACGCTTCCTGACGGTCGTGGGCGTGGTCAACACCGTGCGGGTGCAGAGCCTGACCGGCGACGACGAGCGGCTGGGCGCTGTCTACTATCCGCTGGCGCAGAACACGAGCCGGACGATCGTGCTGACCGCGCGGAGCCGGATCGATCCGGCGGCGTTGACGACGGCGATCCGGTGGGAGGTGAAGCGGCTCGACCCGGAACTGCCGGTGTACAACGTGCGGACGATGACCGAACGACGCGACCAGTCGCTCGAGAACCGCCGGACGCCGCTGGTGCTGTCGGTGGCGTTTGGCGCGGTGGCGCTGTTCCTCGCGGCCATCGGCCTCTACGGCGTGCTGGCCTACCAGGTGACGCAGCGCCGGCGCGAGATCGGCATCCGGATGGCGCTCGGCGGCCAGGCCGGATCGATCGTGCGGCTGGTGCTCGGCGAGGGGCTGGGGATGGTGGCCGTCGGCGGCGTGCTGGGCCTGGCCGGTATCCTGGCGATGGGCCGCGTGCTCGAGAGCCAGTTGTACGGCGTGCGGCCGGGCGATCCGGTGATCATCGCGGGGATGGTGGGGGTCGTGGGCCTGGTGGCGCTGCTGGCGTGCCTGCTGCCCGCGCGCCGCGCCGCGCAGACCGATCCCGTGCGTGCGCTGAACGATCTGTAGGGGGCGGCACCCGCCCTCGAATCCGCTGAGAAGCGCTGGCCAGGGTTGCGGGGGGTCCGACTCGAGAGGCACCAGGCAGCCGGCGCTGGTCGCCTCTATTCGCCGCGAAGGCTGCGCGCGGGATCGATTCGCGTGGCGCGTCGCGCCGGCACCCAGGCCGCCACGAGGGCCGCTGCCAGCAGGAGCGCGATCATCGCCCCGAATGTCGGCGCGTCGACGGCCTCGATTGCGAAGAGCAGCGGCTTCAGGAAGCGCGTGAGCCCTGCGACCACCGCGGCGCCGATGACGACGCCGATGATCGCGGGTCCGAGGCCCGTCTTCATGATCAGCGCCAGGATCCGGATCGGGCGCGCGCCCAGCGCGAGCCGGATACCGATTTCCCGGCCCCGCTCGCTGACCGAGTAGGTGATGACCCCGTACACCCCGAACAGGCACAGCACGAGCGCCAGCGCCGCGAACCCGCTCGCGAGCTGCATCGCGAACCGGCGGCGGGCCGCGTTGTCCGCATACAACCCCTCGACGGTGTGGAACGACAGGAGCGGCAGGTTGGGATCCAGGCTCCAGACAGCCTGCCGGAGGGGGCGGGCCAGCGAGGCCGGATCGACGCCGGGTTTCGCCCGGAGCACGAACACCTGCCACGACAACCACGTCCAGTTGTCTCGGCGCTGCTCGAAGGGGAGATAGATCGCGGGTGCCGCCGGCTGGTCCAGACCGTTGTCCCGGCTGTCGCCGACCACGCCGGCGATCTCGTACCACGGGCCGCCCGGACCGACGAAGCTGATGTGCTGGCCGACGGCCGTCGCAGCGGACCAGAAGCGGTCCGCCAGTCGTCGGTTGATGACGATCACTGGCAGCGCGCCCCGGCGATCCGACGCGGTGAAGGTGCGTCCCCGGACCACAGGCAGCTTCAACGTCTCGAAGTAGCCGGGCGACACGGCAACGAGGCTGACCGGATCCTCCCGGCCGCTCGCGTTCTTCGCGGGCCTGCCCTCGATCGCGAAGCTGAACGTCATCGTGTTGCCGGCGAGCGGCGGGTCGCTGGCGAGCCCCGCCGACTCGACGCCCGGCAGCGCCCGCACGCGCTCGAGCAACCGGGCGTGGAACCGCTCCTGCGCGGGTTGGTCCGGATAGCGGGCACGGGGCAGATCGATCATGCCCTCGACAAGGCGTTGCGGATCGAAGCCGTAGTCGACCGCCGCGAGCCGGCCGAAGCTCTGCATCAGCAGGGCCGCGGCGACGAGCAGCGCCACCGAGAACGCGAACTGCGCGACCAGCAGGCCGCTGCGCATCCTGCTCGCCCGCGCGTCGAGGCCGGCGCGGACACTCCGCAGCGACGAACGCAGGTCGGTTCGGGCAATGCGGAGGGCCGGCACGAGGCCGACCGCAAGCGACGTGACGAGGGTCAGGCCCGCCGCGAAGGCCAGAACCACCGGATCGATCGACACGTGCTCGATGAGCGGAATATCCGGCGGCACGGCCGCCACGAGCGCCGGCAGCGCGGCCGCCACGACGCCGACGCCCACCGCGCCGCCGAGCGTGCCGAGCACGACCACCTCGGTGACGACCTGGCGCACCAGGCGTCCCCGGCCGGCGCCGATGGCCGCCCGGATGGCGTATTCCGTTTCGCGGCGTCGCGCGCGGGCCAGCAGCAGGCTCGCCAGGTTCGCACAGGCGGCGAGGAGGGCCGCAAGCGCCAGGCACGCCAGCGTGACGAGCAGCGGCCGCACGTCGCCCACGAGGTCGCCGTGGAGCGGGACGACGTTGACGCCCCACCCGGTCATGAACTCCGGGAACAGCCTGGCCGTCCTCGAGGCGATGGCGCTCATCCCGGCCTTCGCCGTCTCGATGCCGACGCCAGGCTTCAGCCGGCCGATCACGTCCAGGTTGTGGGAACGGCGTTCGGCCCGGTCGCGGTCATCGAAGGTGGCCGGCACCCACACCTGCGTGGCCGGCGCCGGGAAGCCGAAGTCCTCCGGCATCACGCCGACGATGGTGTACGCCCGATCGTCGAGGTGAATGACGCGGCCCACGGCCTGCGTGTCGCTGGCGAAGTGCTCCAGCCAGAACCCGTGGCTCACCACCACCACGTCGTCGCCGTCGCCGGCCGGGGCCCCGTGCTCCCGGGTGTCATAGGTGCGCCCGATGAGCGCCGGGACGCCGAGCACGCGGAAGGCCGAGGCGGTCATGCGCGCCACCAGCACGCGCGCCGGCTCGCCCGCGCCCGTCAGGGCCACACCGTACGGAGCGCCGTGCGCGCCGATGTCCTCGAACGCGGTTGCCTGTTCCCGCCAGTCCAGGTAGTTGCCCCGCGAGACGACGTTGTGGTCGTCCCCGTGCGGCGTGACTTCCCAGAGGCGCACGAGCCGTTCCGGCGCGTGGTACGGCAACTGCCGCACGAGCACCGCGTTCACGACGCTGAAGAGCGCAGCGTTGATCCCGACGCCGAGTGCGATGGTCGCGATGACCGCCAGGGAGAAGCCAGGCGTGCGCCGCATCTGCCGCAGGGCGTGGCGGACATCGAACCGGAGCTCGTCGAGCAGCCTGAAGCCGCGCGCGTGGCGGCTCTCTTCCTTCCACCGTCCCAGGTCCCCGAATTCCCGGCGGGCGATCCGCTCCGCACCGTCCCGGGCATGGCCCTCGGCGACGAGCGCGTCGATTCGCGAGTCGAGGTGGAACTGCCACTCCTGCTCCATCTCGCGCTCGAGGCGCCGGCCGAAGATGGCCGTGCGCAGCCACGACGAGATCTTCGTGCGCAGGCTCATACGTCCTCGGGCGCGGCGGCCAGCACCGTGCGGATGGCGGCCGACAGGCGGTCCCAGTAGGCGACCTCTTCCCGGAATCGCCGCTGGCCGGCGGCGGTCAGCCGGTAGTACTTGGCCTTGCGCCGGTTCTCGGACTCGCCCCACGTGGAGGCGATCAGGCCCTGGTGTTCGAGGCGGTACAGGGCCGGGTAGAGCGAGCCCTGCTGAATCTGGAGGACATCCCTGGAGATGTCCCGGATGCGCAGCAGCACGCCATAGCCGTGCAGCGGGCCCAGGGACACGGCCTTCAGAATGAGCAGGTCGAGCGTGCCCTGCAGGAGATCGGTCGAGGTGGGCATGTGCGCGGCTCTCCTAGACTGTCAAGGAGAGTAACGCGCGCTCTCCTAGAATGTCAAGGAGAAGGAGGACCCCAGTGGCGCGAGCGTGGTCCTCGTCCCGCCTCGTCCCGCCCGCCTGTTGAATTGCGGCCCCGCTCCGGCTACAGTTCCTCTTGTATCCCGCGCCAGCTTGCAGCTTTTCCCCGGTCATCCGGGTCCACTCGATCCCGGCCTCGCACCCGCGGGCGTCCGCGGTGCGGAGGAGAGCGCACATGAGTCCCGAGAGGCCCGCGTTCCGCAGGCTCCGCGTCTTCGCCGTCGATCCAGGCCTCGCCGCCCAGCTCGACACCGTCGCCATCAATGAGGTGGTGCTGCGCGTCCCGTGGGAGACCGACCTGGCGGGCCGCGACATCCTCGCGCCAGGCCCGGTCGGCGAGTACGTGGCGGTTGTCGACGAGGACGAACGCGGCCGGCGGCTGCACCAGCCGGTGGATCTCGACGACCCCGCGCTGCTGTCCCGGTGCGGCCTGCAGCCCTCCGACGGGAATCCCCAGTTCCGCCAGCAGATGGTGTACGCCGTCGCGATGCGGACCATCGGCACGTTCGAGCGGGCGCTCGGGCGGCGCGCGCACTGGCGGCAGGCGGGCCCGGGCTACCAGCGCCAGATCCGGCTGTACCCGCACTACCAGAACATCGAGAACGCGTTCTACGATCCCACGACGCTCGCGGCCTGCTTCGGGTACTTCCAGGCCGCGGCCGGCTCCCCGACGCCCGGCATGGCCGTGTTCACCTGCCTGTCCCAGGACGTCGTCGCGCACGTCCTGACCCACGCGCTGCTGGACGGCATGCATCTCCAGTTCACGGACGACGTCAATCCCGACGTCGCGGCGTTCCACGAGGCGTTTGCCGATCTCGTCGCCCTCCTGCAGCGGCTGGTGTCCCAGCCGGAACTCCTGAAGCACCAGCTCGCCCAGACCCGCGGCGACCTGGCCGGGTGCAGCCAGCTGGGCATCGTGGCCCAGCAGTTTGGCCAGAGCCTCGGGATGAGCAGCGGGATCCGGAGCGCGTTCGGCAGCTTCGACGCGCAGGGCGTGTGGCGGACCAGGGCGCCGGACCCGAAGGCTTACCGCACGACCACCGAGCCGCACGCCCGCGGGGCGCTGCTCCTGGCCGCGGTGTTCGACGCGCTCCGCCAGATCTACCAGGCTCGCGTGGCGGATCTCCTGCGGATGGCGTCCGAGGGCACCGGGCGGCTGCCGGAGGGCGACCTGCACCCGGACCTCGTGAACCGCCTGGCGGCCGAGGCGACCAAGTCGGCGGACCACGTGCTGGATATGTGCGTCCGCGCGCTGGACTACTGCCCCTCGGTGGACATCACCTTCGGCGATTACCTGCGGGCGATCGTCACGGCCGACACCGACCTCGAGCCGGCCGACGTCCACAACTACCGGGTGGCGTTCGTGCAGGCCTTTCGTCGCCACGGCCTCGTGCCCGCCGACGTCGGGACGACGTCGATCGACACGCTGCTCTGGCCGCGATCGGACCCCGGGTCGCCCGAGGCGGCCGTGGTGCAGGAGTTCATCCGCGGCCTGGCGCGGGACTACACGTCGTGGAACCTCCCGCGCGACCGCGAGCGCCTGTATGACCTGATGCAGGGCAGGGCGCGGGACCTCGAGAAGGACCTGGCGGCGCGGGGCGCGTCGGCCCGCGGGCTGCTCGGCGGGATCGATCCGCGCAAGCCGTTCCGGGTACACGCGATCTGGCCGCGCGAGCGCGTCGGGCCCGACGGCGAGCCGCTGTCGCAGTGGCTGATCGAGATCGGCCAGGAGACGCGGGAGCGCGGCAAGCGCGGTCCCCGCCTCGCGGGGTGCGCGCTGCTCGCGGACGCCGAGACCGGGCTGACCCGCTACATCATCCACAAGACGGCCCGGGCCGGGCGCAGGACCGCGAGCCTCCGCGCGTCGCTCGAGCGGTGGAGCCGCGTGACGGCCACGCCGCCGCGCGACCGGCCGCTGCGCGTCTTCACGTTCGATCCCAGCGCCGGCACGCAGCTCGAAACGGCCCGCATCAACCAGGTGACCCTGTCGGTGCCGTGGGAACCGCTGGACCGCGGTCCACGCGGCGAGTACCTGGAGGTGATCGACCGCGATCCGCCGAGCCGCTGCTTCTACGAGGGCGTGGACCTCGACAACCGCTACCTGCTGGCCGAGGACGGGTATCCGCCGTCGCAGAGCACCCCGCAGTTCCACCAGCAGATGGTCTACGCCGTCGCGATGCGGACCATCCGCAACTTCGAGCGGGCCCTGGGCCGCCTGGCCCTGTGGGCGCCGCACCGTCAACCCCCACCCCCTGAGGGCGGCCGGTTCTCCGAGGGATTCGTCCGCCGCCTGCGTCTCTACCCGCACGCCTTGAGGGAGGCCAACGCCTTCTACAGCCCGGAGAAGCAAGCGGTGCTCTTCGGCTACTTCCAGGCGACGCTCGGGCCGGGGTCGTCGCCCGTGTCAGTCTTCACCTGCCTGTCCCACGACGTGATCGCGCACGAGGTGACGCACGCCCTGCTGGACGGGATGCACCGGCGTTTCGCCGAGCCCTCGAACCCGGACGTGCTGGCGTTCCACGAGGCGTTCGCCGACCTCGTGGCGCTGTTCCAGCATTTCTCGCTGCCCGAGGTGCTGCGGCATCAGATCGCGGCGACCCGCGGCGACCTGGCGAGCCAGAACCGGCTCGGTGAGCTGGCCCAGGAGGTGGGGCTCGCGACCGGCCATCACGGCGCGCTGCGCAGTGCCATCGGCGAGTACGACGCGCAGACCGGGCAATGGCGGCCGCGCGCGCCCGACCCCGACGCATACCGGCGCGAGACCGAGCCGCACGCCCGCGGCGCGCTCCTGGTGGCGACGGTGTTCGACGCCTTCCTGACCCTCTATCGCGCCCGGGTGGCGGACCTGTTCCGCATCGCCACGCGCGGCACCGGGGTCCTGCCGGCAGGGCAGCTGCACCCGGACCTGGTGAGCCGCCTCGCGGCCGAAGCCGCCAAGACGGCGCAGCGCGTGCTGGAGATGTGCATTCGCGCCCTGGACTACTGCCCGCCGGTGGACATCACGTTCGGCGACTACCTGCGCGCCCTGATCACCGCTGACTCCGAGTTCGACCCGCTGGACGAGGACAACAGCCGCGCCGCGTTCATCGAGGCCTTCCGGCGCCACGGGATCCTGCCGGACGACGTGCGGGCGCTGTCGGAGGAAGGCCTGCTGTGGAAGCAGGCCACGGCGCTGGCCGACGAGGACACGGCGCCGGTCATCGAGTTCATCCGCGGCTGGACGACGCAGATCGACTCGTGGAACCTCTCGCGCAACCGCGAGCGACTGTTCGCGAGGATGCGCGATCAGCGGATCGGCCTCCACGCCTTCCTCGAACAGCACGGCCTGGCCCGGGCGATCCGGGCCGTCGACCCGGCCCATCCCTTCGAGGTGCACTCGCTGCGCCCGTCGTCGCGCGTGGACTGGCAGGGGAAGTCGCACTTCCAGTGGATCATCGAGCTCACCCAGAGGACGCCGGAGTTCCTGGACCCGGTGCGGGCGGCGCTGCCGGGCGCCGAGCCGGACTACTACTTCCGCGGCGGCGTGACGCTGCTGGTGGACGCGGAGACCGGCCGGGTGAGATACGGCGTCTACAAGCGGCTGGACAGCCAGGAGCGACGCAGGCGGCAGCGCCGGTACATGACCGAGGTGGCGAATGCCACCCTGCACGCGACCTATTTCGGGGCCAGGGAGGGGAGCGAGCCATTCGCGGCACTCCATCGGTTCTGATCCCGGGGCTCACTTGTGAGGGGCGTATTCGCCCCGGGCACGCGGGCTGAAGCCCGCGCGCGGCATTCCCGGCGCGGCCGGGACAGGGCGGGAGGACGTGGGCATGAAACAGGTGCGGGTGCGCATGTATCGCCAGGGGCTCGGCGACTGCTTCCTCCTGAGCTTCACCGGGGACGCCGGGACCGCGCACATGCTCGTCGATTGCGGCGTCCTGAAGGGCACCGTGGACGGCGATGCGCGGATGCGCGCCGCCGTGGCCAACGTCGTCCAGGAGACCGGCGGCCGGGTCGACGTGCTGGTCGTCACGCACGAGCACTGGGACCACGTGTCCGGGTTCATCCAGGCCGGGGCGGAGTTCGCGCAGCTCCGGTTCGGCGAGGTCTGGCTCGCCTGGACGGAGGATTCGACCAACGAGCTCGCCACAACGCTGCGCGAGAAGCGGACGAAGGCGCGGCAGGCGCTGGAGGCCGCGCGGCAGCAGCTGCGCCTGTCAGCCGCTCCCGCTGCCGCGGCCTCCTTGAAGGTGCTCGACGCGCTGAACCTGTTCGACGGCGGCTTTGGCGCGGCCGGCACCAGGACGACGGCCGGCGCGATGAAGTGGGCGCGCGAGGGGACATCCGCGCGGGTCCGCTACCTCTCGCCGGGGGACGAGCCCCTCGTCCTGGCCGGGGCGGACGGCGTCCGGGTGTTCGTGCTCGGGCCGCCGACTGACGTCACGCTGCTCAAGAAGAGTGACCCGAGCACGCGGACCCCGGAGGTCTACGAGCTGATGTCCGCCGCGGATGCGGGGTTCGCGGCCGCGCTGGACGGTCCCGGCGAGGAGCACGCCGGGTGTCCCTTCGACGAGTCGTTCGAGATCCCGGTCGAGCAGGCGAAAGGCGACCCGTTCTACCAGGAGCGGTACTTCGCCGCGGGCGACTGGCGCCGGATCGAGGACGACTGGCTGGGCGCGGCCGAACGCCTCGCGCTCCAGCTCGACGCCGACACCAACAACACGAGCCTGGTGCTCGCCATCGACATCGGGCCCGGCGTGCTGTTGTTCCCCGGCGACGCGCAGGTGGGCAACTGGCTGTCCTGGGACGCGGTGCACTGGAGCCTGCCGGGCGCCGGCGGCCAGCGCACCGAGGTCACCGCGCAGGACCTGCTCGAGCGCACGGTGCTCTACAAGGTCGGCCACCACGCGAGCCACAACGCGACGCTGCGCGAAAAGGGGCTCGAGCAGATGAAGAGCCGCGACCTGGTGGCGCTGATCCCGGTGGATCGGAAGAAGGCAGTCGAGCTCGAGTGGGAGATGCCCTTCGGCCCGCTGCTCGAGCGGCTGCGGCAGAAGACGCTCGGGAGGGTGCTCACGGCCGACGAGGGGCTCCCGCCGGACCGGCCCGCGGACGTCTCCGAGAGCACGTGGCAGGAGTTCCAGCGCCGCGTGTCGGTGACGGACGGCTGGATCGACTACACCATCGACGTGTGAGGCCGGCGGAGGCCTTGCGGCCCGCCGGCCGGCACGTCCCCGATCGGGCCGCGCCGCGGATCACCACGGTCACCGATCAGCGGAAGGAGCCGGCCTCGCTCAGGCCTCGCTGTCGCGGCTGTCCGCCAGGGTGCCGAGCGGCGGCATCTCCGGCTGCGGCACGGTCTTCCGCTGCACCAGCCACTCGTGGAATCGCTCCATGTAGATGTAGAAGATCGGCGTGACGAAGAGCGTGAGCGTCTGCGACACGAGCAGGCCGCCCACGACCGCGAGGCCCAGCGGGCGCCGCGCTTCGGACCCGGCGCCCAGGCCGAGCGCGATCGGCAGCGTGCCCGTGAGCGCCGCCATCGTGGTCATCATGATCGGCCGGAACCGGACCCGGCACGCCTCGTAGATGGCATCGGCGGCGCTCAGATTGTCCCGGCGCCGCGACTCGATCGCGAAGTCGATCATGATGATGCCGTTCTTCTTCACCAGGCCCACCAGCATGATGATGCCGACGAAGGCGTAGATATTCAGGTCATGGTGGAAGATCAGCAGCGTGAGCAGCGCGCCGAAGCCCGCCGAGGGCAGGCCCGAGAGAATCGTGAGCGGGTGGATGAAGCTCTCGTAGAGGATGCCGAGCACCACGTAGATCACGAAGATCGCCAGCGCGAGCACCCAGCCCAGGCCCCGCATCGAGTCCTGGAACGCCTGCGCGGTCCCCTGGAAGCTGCCCGACACGGTGGCCGGCAGCGTGTTGCGTGCGACGGCCTGCACGCCGGCCACGGCGTCGCCCAGCGCGATCCCCGGCCGGAGGTTGAACGACAGGGTCACCGACGGCAACTGGCCCGTGTGGTTGACCGACAGCGGCCCGACGGTCTGGCGGGTCGTGACGATGGTCGAGAGGGGCACGAGCTTGCCGGAGGGCGTCTGCACGTACAGCATCGAGAGGGCGGCCGGGTCGCGCTGGTACCGCGGGTCCACCTGCAGGATGACCTGGTACTGATCGTCGGCCGCGAAGATCTGCGAGACCTGCCGCGAGCCGTACGCCGAGGTCAGCGCCAGCTCCACCTGGTCCACGGTGAGCCCGAGCGCCGCGATCTGGTCGCGGTCGAGATCGACGGCGATCTGCGGGTTCTTGAGCTGGAGATCGGACGTCACGTCCTCGAGGCCCGGGACGCTGCGCAGCGCCGCCTCGAACCGCGGCGCCGCGCGGTACAGCTCGTCGGTGTCGGGATCCTGCAGCGTGTACTGGTACTGGCTGCGCGTCATCATGCCGCCGATGCGGATCGCCGGCGGGTTCGACAGGAAGACCCGGACGCCGGGGATGCGGGCGAGCTTCGGGCGCAGCTCCTCGATCACCCGGTCGGCGTCGAGCGTCCGCTGGTCGCGCGGCTTGAGATCCACGTTCAGGCGGCCGCCCGACCCGAACACGTTCGCCGTGTAGCCGGCGACGTTGGGGTCGTTCGCCAGGACGTTCATCACGTCCTTGACGCGGGCGACGCTGGCCTCGAATCCCAGGCCCTGGATGGTCTCGATCTGGCCCATCAGCTGGCCGGTGTCCACGCTGGGGATGAACCCCATCGGGATGATGGTGAAGAGGTAGACCGTCCCGGCCAGCACGGCCGCCGACACCAGCATGGTCGTGCCCTTGAAGTGGATGGCCTGCCGCAGCGACCACGAGTAGCCCTGCAGCCAGAGGTCGAACATCCGCTCCATCGCGTTGTAGAACCGCCCGTGCCGAATCGCGTGCGGCGCCTTCAGGAACCGGCTGCAGAGCATCGGCGTGAGCGTGAGCGACACGAGCCCGGACACGAGGATCGCGGCGCCGATCGTCACCGCGAACTCGTGCATCAGCCGGCCGACCACCCCGCCCATGAAGAGCACGGGGATGAACACCGCGGCCAGCGACAGCGTCATGGAGACGATCGTGAACGCGATTTCCTTCGAGCCGTCGAGCGCCGCCTGCAGCCGCGTTTTGCCCATCTCCATGTGCCGGACGATGTTCTCCAGCATGACGATGGCGTCGTCCACGACGAACCCCACCGAGAGGGTCAGCGCCATCAGCGACAGGTTGTCGAGGCTGTAGCCGAGCACGTACATGACGGCGAACGTGCCGACGATCGAGAAGGGCAGCGCGAGGGAGGGGATGATCGTCGCCGACACGTTCCGCAGGAACAGGAAGATCACCAGGATCACGAGGAAGACGGTCAGCCGCAGCGTGGACTTCACGTCGTCCACCGACTGGCGGATCGGGACCGACCGATCGCTGCGGACCTGGAGCTGGACCGACGCCGGAAGCTGCTCGGCGAGCTGGGGCAGCAGCGCCTTGATGCGGTCCACGACTTCGACGGTGTTGGTGCCGGGCTGGCGCTGGACGGCGAGGTAGATCGTGCGCGCCCCGTTGTACCAGCCCGCGTTGCGTTCGTTCTCGACGCCGTCGTAGACGTGCGCAACCTCGTTCAGGCGGACCGGGCTGCCGTTCCGGTAGGCGACCACGATCGAGCTGTAGGCGTTGGCGTCCAGCAGCTGCCCGGACGCCTGGATCACGTAGTTGCGGTTTGGCCCGTACAGCGTGCCGGTGGGGCGGTTCACGTTCGCCGACGCGATCGCCTGCGCCACCTGGTCGATGCCGATCTGCCGGGACGCCAGCTGTTGCGGATCGACGTCCACGCGCACCGCGAACTTCTGCGACCCGAACACGTTCACCTGCGCCACGCCCGTGATCATCGAGAGGCGCTGCGCGAGGAGGTTCTGCGCGTACCGATCGAGCTGCGACAGGGGCAGCGTGGAGGAGCTCAGCGTCAGGAACAGGACCGGGGAGTCCGCGGGGTTGACCTTCTGAAACGAGGGCGGCGAGGGCATCCCCGGCGGCAGCTGGCGCTGCGCGCGCGCGATCATCGCCTGCACGTCCTGGGCCGCCGCGTCGATCGATCGGCTCAGGTCGAACTGCAGCGTGATGCTGGTGCTGCCCTGCGAGTTGCTGGAGCTGATCGAGCTGACGCCGGCGATCGTGGAGAACTGCTTCTCGAGCGGCGTCGCGACCGAGGCCGCCATCGTCTCGGGGCTGGCGCCCGGCAGGTTCGCATTCACCTGGATCGTCGGGAAGTCGACGGTGGGCAGGTCGTTCACCGGCAGCAGCCGGTACCCCATCACGCCGAAGATCAGGATCGAGCACACCAGCAGCGTGGTCGCTACCGGGCGGCGAATGAAGGGCTCCGCGAAATTCATGATGTCCTCAGGCTGCCGGCCTGGCCGGCCGCCGCTATCGTCGCTCGGGGTTCCCGCCGGGGCCCGCACCCGGGCCGCCGGCCCCGCCGGGCTGGCCGCGTTCCGAGACGCGGGCGCCAGGCGTCAGGCGAAGCTGCCCGTCCGTCACCACCGTCTCTCCCGCGGACACGCCCGCCGTGATCACGACTTGGTCGCCTTGCTGGCGCCCGGCCGTGACCGTCCGCATCTCGACCGTGTGGTCCGGCTTGACGACGTAGACGTACTGCCCGTCCTGCGACGTCTGCACGGCGGTGGCCGGCACGGTCAGGGCGTTGGGATCCGTTGTCAGCTGAAGCGTCACCTGCACGAACGCGCCCGGCCACAACTGGTGATCGCCGTTCGGGAACGTCCCCTTCAGGCGAATCATGCCCGTTGCCGGGTCGACGGTGTTGTCGATGAAACTGACGAAGCCCCGGGCCCCGGCCGACGAGGGCGCGGGCCCGGCGGTGCCGGATGGCGACCCGCTCCCCGGGCCAGCGGTCTGCGGCGCGGACGCCGCTTCCGCGTCGTCAGAGGCGCTCGGGGCCACCCCGGACGGTGCAGTCGCCGTGACCGCGAGCGGCTTCTGCGCCTGGTAGCGGCGAACGTCGGTCAGGTAGCGTCCCGGGACCGAGAAGGTCACGTAGACCGGCGACAACTGGTTGATGACGATGAGCGGCGTCGTGTCGTTCGCCCGGACCAGGTCTCCAGTGTGCACGCCGAGCGTCCCCGTTCGTCCGCTGATGGGCGCCTTGATGTCCGTGTACTGAAGGTTCAGCCGCGCGCTCTCGACCGCGGCCGTGTCGGCCGCCACGGTTCCAGCCAGGGCTGACGCGCCGGCGCGCTGCGTCTCGTACTGGTCGCGCGCCAGGAGCCCGCGCTGGAACAGGTTCTCGGCCCGCGCCTGCTGGGCCTGCGCGTTCTGCAGCGTGGCGGTGTCGCGGTCCAGGACGGCCTGGGCCTGCTCCAGGGTCGCCTGGAACGGCCGGGCATCGAGGGTGAAGAGCGGCTGACCCTTCACCACGTCCTGGCCTTCCGCGAAGTGAATGGCGCTCAGCTGACCCGTCACCTGCGCGCGGATCTGCACGCTGGAGATCGCCTCGACCGTCCCGACGGCCGGCAGGTTGATCGGCACCGCCTGCTGCACGACGCGCGCCGTCACGACGGGCACCGGCGCCCCGCCCCCTGGGGCGCCTCCCCGGCCGGCCTGGGCCCCGCCCGCGGGCCCGCTCGGGCTGCTACTGGGAGACGAGCAGGCGACGAGAAACAGAGTCACCGTGGCCGCCGACGCGACGAGGCAGGCGTGTCTGATCATGTGATTCAAGTATAGCCCCCCTCGTTGAGCTACGACGCTGGCGGACCGGCGCTTACCGAGGGCCGTTCCGGCCACCGGAATCGCGTCCGGCCAGCGCCCGCTCTCCGACGCCAGCGGCGGCGGGCGCGAGGCAACGTGAGGGACAGCGCGGCCTCGGGCGGGACGCTCGCCCGCGAGGAAGGGGTCTTGTCCCTCCGAGGCGGACCACATGTTCATGTGATACCGGGAAATGGCCGCGGCAGGCAGAATCCCGCCATGCGACCAACACCAGCTCTCCTCGTGGCTGCCCTGCTGTCGGTGCAGGCGGCGTCCCTCCAGGCGGAGTTGCCGCTCACCCCGATACTCGCGTTCCGAGTTCGGCAGTTGCCGATGACCGGTGTCCCCTGGGCCGGGCCCATCGGGGCGCTGGCCGCCAATCCGGCCGCCGGCACCGGCGACGTGCTCGCCGCGTCCTGGTCCGGTGGTCTCTTCAGGTCGATTGATGGCGGCGGACACTGGACTCACGTCGACGCCTTCGCACCGACAGACCTCAGTTCCGTGGTCTGGGCCCCGACCTTTGCCCTCGGCACCGCGTTTGTCAGCACCCGCGACGACTTCCGCAGCGAGACGCGGGGGACCAACACCTCCGGCGTGTGGCGCAGCCGCGACGGAGGCGTGACGTGGAGCCAGGTGCTCCGCCTGCGGTCGACCAACCCGTACCCCGGGGCCGCCTGCGACAGCCGTCCGATGGCCTACGGGATGTCGGCAGACCCGATCGGCCGCCGCCTGTTCGTGGCCACCAAGTGCGGGATCTGGCGGACGCTCGACGGCAGCGGCTTCGTGCGTTACCGCGAAACCGCCAGCAGTTCGAACACCTCGCTGAACCGCTACTACGACGTGCAGGTGCTGCTCTCGGGCGACGTCGTGGCGCTCGGGGAGGCCGGGCTCTCCTACCTGGCGTCGGGCGCAACGGCGTTCGCGCCAGCCGCCTCGGTTCCCGGGGGGCTGTCCTTCGGCTCCCTCGGCAGCGACGGCAACTATCGCGGCGCGTTCAGCGCGGCCCCTCGCGGCAACCTGAACGCCTTCGCCGTCGTGGAGTCGGCGAGCGGTCTGCCCGCGCTTCTCTATTCCCCGGATGGCGGCCGCAACTGGCAGAGTGCCCAGGTCCCGGCCGACCCCAACTACAGCGGCGGCTGCGGCGGGTCCCCGTTTGTGCGCGTCCTCCCCGTCTCGCCGGCGGACCAGGACCACGCGTACATCTTCTACAGCGACGGGTGCTGGGTGTTCATGACCGGGCCTCTGAACGTGCCCACGGGCAATTTCGCGCCCCTCCTCCCTGGTCTCACCTGGACCAGGATCAATCAGACCCACATGGACCCCCACGACCTGATCCTCTGGGGCACCCAACTCCGCGTGGCCGGCGACGGGGGCATCGAGGTGTGCGCGACGAGCGGAGCCTGCTCGGCCACCGTCGGGCCCGCGCAGGGACTCAATGCCCTCCAGATGATCGGCGTCGCGGGCCAGCAGATCATGGACTTCTCCCACCTGTTCGCATCGCCTGAGCACCACCTGTACGCGTCCACGTGGCATACCTACTTGTGGGGGAGCCCTGACGGCGAGACCTGGGAGAAGGGAGACGAGGCGGAGGGCATCGAGCTCGAAATCGCGCGGACGACCCCGGATACCTCGACCGCCCAGCTGGCGTATGACCGCTATGCGTTCACCTGTCTGACGTGCCAGTACCGGCTCAGCGGCGATCTGTTCACGGCTGCCCAGGACTTTCCGCTCGCCCCCGACACGTTGCGACCGGCCTTCCTCGTTCCCCCCGGCGGCGAGGTCTACGCGCAGACGACCTCCAGCGCCAATCCGCCCGAGGTCTGGGTCTCGCCACAGGTCCGGCTTGGATCCGGTGGAGCGGGCTGGACGAGGATCGCGCCCGTGCAGGACTGCGGTCCCGGCGGCGCCGGTCCGTGTGTCGGGCTGATGGTTCCAACCGACGCCCAGTTCGGCGCCTTCATGCAATCGCGGAATCGGAACCCGGCGTTGTACGCGACCGTGGTCGGGCAACGGACCGGTCCTGACAATCGCACGATTGTCCAGTCGAACACCGGCCTCGCGTTCCTGAGCGACTTCCTCTTCGTCGACGCGGGGGGCGAGGTCGTCCTGTCGCCGAGCGAGGTGCTCTACCCCCGGATGTCGCGGGCTGGCGGCCAGGTCACCCTTGGCTTCAACCCGGCCGGCGGCGTACGCCGGGCGGTCTTTGCCGTCGACCCGGGCTTCGCCGGTCACATCCTGGCCGCCGACGTGAGCTCCCGGCAGATGGTGGAGTCGTTCGACGGCGGTGATATCTGGTGGCCGCTGCCCGCGTTGACCAACCTGATCACGGGCTACGGCCGGCTCGTCTTCACCGTCGTCAACGCCCCCGGCTTCGCCACCGAGACCTGGCCTCTCGTCTCGGCGATCAGCTTCTTCCCGGAGAATCCCGAGCAGATCATCATCGGCACCATGAACACGGGGCTGTTCTACACCGCCGACAGCGGCCGTCATTGGCGCCATATTCCCGGCTCCACCCAGATCCCGGCCATCACGGAGTTTCACTGGAGGTCGGCGAATTCGGTGATTGTCGCCAGCGCGGGTCGCGGCCTGTGGGAGGTGCAGATCGATCTGCGCGAACCCCTGCTGCGGCTGCCCAGCGCATGCCCCGACTGCAGTGTCTTCCGGCTGACACTCGCCCCCGCCCGACGCGATCCATCGGTGCTCGTCGCCGGCGGACGCGTGAACGGCATCGAGTTCGGCCAGGACGGCCTCGTCACCGTGGGTGTCACCCCGGGGAGCAGCCATCTGTGGTTCGGCAACGCCAAGGACCGCCCGATGCTGGACGTCGTCGAGCGTTCACAGGCCGCTGGCTTCGCCTCGCTTCCGCAGGCCGGGGAGCTCATCAAGCAGGGCTTCACGATCCGCGGGCTGTCGATCCGCGGCGGGAAGCTCACCGGCATCCTGTACGGCGAGGGCGACGCCGTCGTGCCGGCGCCCGCCTTCAAGGAGCTGACGAAGGCCCCGGGGCTTCCCACGCTTCATCTCAATGACAAACCCTACCTGACGTTCCGCGGCGAGCAACTCCGCGGCCTGAGCATTCCGCGCGGCGCCACGTTGACCGTGGCGGGACAGAACTTCACCATCGACCAGTCCCAACCGGTCGCGGTGTTCGTCGACGACCAGGTTGCGGCCAAGTCAGTCCAGGTGGGCCAGGCAGGCGCCTTCGAGGTCTCGTTCGAGGTCACGGTCGGCCAGGGTTTCCACTCGATCGTCGTGACGCAGGGGCAGCGGCGACTGGTCATGGCGCTCAACGTCACCCATGCGGATGCCGGGGAGGGCCAGTAGCGCCGGCGTCCGTCCTCGTCGTTGGCCGGCGGGCGCCGTGATCCGGCATGCGGGAGGCGCCACCTGTCCCGGGCTGCGGCCTGATGCGCCTGGGCACGTGCCCGCCTGCCGGGGCTGCAGCCGGCGGTGCAAGCCCGCGTCCCGCCTCGACGCGTCGATCCGTTCGAAAGCCGGTATACTCTCAGTCCGATTCCCGTTCAATCCCGCACGCCTCCCGACATGCGCACCCGGTTCGCCGCATCTCTGTTCGTCGGCGCGCTCGTTGGCCTTGCGCCCGTTGTCGGCGCGACCGAACGGCTGGTCAATCGCTTCGACACGAGGCACGGCCTGCCGGTCACGCAGATCTCGAGCCTCGCCCAGGACTCCAGGGGGTTCATCTGGATCGGCACGCTCGGAGGGCTGGTCCGGTTCGACGGCACCGAGATGAAGGTGTGGTCTCACGACCGGATACCCGCCGAAGTGTCCATCCTCGGTGCCGGCCCCGGCGGCACCCTGATCGTCGGGACCCAGGGACTGTTGTACGAGCTGGCGGGAGGCAAGCTGGTCGCGGTCGGCGGAAGCGAGGGGCCGGTGAACACGGTCACCGGTGCCGTGTTCGGGGAGGACGGCCGGCTGTGGATCGTGGCTGACGGGGTACTGAGGGTGCGCGGGCGCGACGGCCGGTTGAGGGTGGTACCTCAATCAGTCTTCGCAGGCGAGCGGTTGCACGACGTGCGACGCGGCCGGCAGGGCGAGCTGCTGGTCCTGAGCGGCGTGGCCGTGTGGGAATTCCAGCCGGGCCCGGATCGTGCGCGCCGCACCGATCTGGCCGATCCGATCGACGCGACTCGCGGTCCTGACGGAGCGCTCGTCGCCCTGACCTATTCCGGCGACGTCGGGCGCGTCATGGATTGCGCCGCCGGCGGCACGTGCCGCGCGGTTCTCGAACTCGCTGCCCGTCCCATCGCGCTCGCCAGGCGCGGCGAGACGATCTGGGCGTCATTCGATCGCTACCTGGCGGCCGTCCGACCGCGGCAGCCGAACGAGATCCTGGGGCTCGCCGAGGGCATCCCGAGCGGGGGGCCGCTCCTGGTGGACGCGGAAGGGAGCCTCTGGCTCGGAACGCTCCGCGGGCTGCTTCACTACCCCGAGCCGGACACCGTCGCCTGGTCCGAGCTCGACGGCCTGCCCAGTGCGCACGCGCGCTACTTGTCGCGGGACGCCGAAGGCTTGTGGGTCGCGACGTGGCAGGGCCTCGGCCGCCTCGAAGCGACGCCGGCGGGATGGAAGGGCCGCCGCGAGGGGATCTACCACCACACGCCGCTCTGCCGGGACGGCGCGGGGCGACTCCTGGTGCTGAACCAGCCGGATGGGCCGCTCTACGTGCGAATCGGCGGACGATTCGAATCGAGGCCCATCGGCGTCAGGGACTGGCTGGACGGGTGTTCCCCTGCATTCGATGGGGGCGTGTGGTACGCGATGGACCGGCATCTCCTGCACATCGGGGCTGGTGGAGGTCCGATCCGGGCCGTCGTCCGGCCCGCCGTCGGTTCAGACGAGCAGGACCGCGCGGTGCTCGAGGACCGGCGCGGCACCCTGTGGCTGGGGCGCGGCGAGTACGTGTGTCACAGCCCGGTCGGCGGCCTCGTCGGGAACCCGGCCCCTGCGTGGTCGTGCGACCGGCTGGCGGGCAGCTGGAAGATCGTCACGCTGGCCCAGACACCGAAGGGGCGGGTGTGGGCGGGGACGCAGTCCGGGGGCGTCTGGCACTATCACGCTGGCCGCTGGGATCGGTTCGGGTCGAGCGCGTCGCTCGCATCCCCGACGGTCAGGGGACTCCAGGCTGGCAGCGACGGATCGATCTGGCTGCTTGGCGCAGGCAGCGTGATGCGCGTGCGGGAGCGCGACGACCCGGACGAGGGATGGACGCCGCTCGAGCGGCTGACTTCCTTTCACGGGCTGACCTCCGAGGAAGCCCAGTCGGTCGTGGACGGAGCGGACGGCACGGTCTGGATTGCGACCAACGGCGGCGTGATCCGCGTGCCGTCGACCGCGCGATTCGCGCCGATGCCGCCGCCGCGCGTCGAGCTGGTCAGCGTGCTCGCCGATGGCCGCGAGGTGCCGGACGGTGAGGCGCTGAGCCTGCCGCCGGGAAGAAACAGCCTCGAGCTGCGGTTCGCCTTCCTGTCGTTCCGCGACCGCTCGCGCCTGCACGTGCAGACCCGCGTGGATGCGGGCCAGCCCTGGGCCGATGCGCCCGCGCGCGAGGCGGGCGTCCGGTTCCTGAATACGGCGCCCGGGCGCTACACGGTCGAAGTCCGCGCATCACTCGACGAGATCCGCTGGTCGACGCCCGCCAGTTTCTCGTTCGAGGCGCGGCAGCACTGGTATCTCACGTGGCGGGCGCTCACCCTGGCGATGATCGCCGGCGTCGCGCTGCTCTGGGCGGGCCACCGCATGCGGGTCGCCGTCGCCATGCGACTGGCCGAGCAGCGCGCGGGCATCGCCATGGACCTTCACGACGAGCTCGGGGCCGGCCTGGGCGCCATCGGCCTGCTCGCCGGCGTGGCCTCGTCACGCGACGTTGACGACCTCGACCGGCGCCGGCTGGCGACGACGATCGCGGACACCGCCGGGGAGCTCGGCGCGGGGCTGTCGGATCTCGTCTGGGCCCTGCGCGCCGGGCCGGCGACGCTCGCGACCCTGGCGGCCCATCTCGCGGACCGCGGCTCCCGGCTCTTCCCGGGTCCCGCGCCGGAGTTCGCGACGGACTTTCCGCAGGCATGGCCGGACGACGAGCTTCCGCTTCGTCTCAACAGGAACGTCCTGCTCATCTGTCTCGAGGCGCTGAGGAACGCGGCACGTCATGCCCACGCGAGCCACGTGGGGCTGCGTCTCGCGCCGGAACGGGGCCACTGGATCCTGGAGGTCCAGGACGATGGGTGCGGGATGGGCGCGCCGGCCGGCAGCGGCGGAGCCGCCGGAGGGCACGGGCTGCGGAACATCCGGGAGCGGGCCGCGGAAATCGGTGGTGCCGTCGAGTGGACGTCGCGCCCGGGCGCCGGCACGTCGTTCCGCCTCACGTTCGACGTCGGCGCCAGGCGCGGCGGACAGACGTAGCCCCGGCGCTTGAGCGCCGGGGTCGAGCGGGCGGACGTAGCCCTGGCGCTTCAGCGCCGGGGGCGAGCGGACGGACGTAGCCCTGGCGCTTCAGCGCCGGGGTCGAGCGGGTAGACGTAGCCCTGGCGCTTCAGCGCCGGGGTCGTCCCCCCGCGGCTGAAGCCGCGGGGCGACGTCGACGAGAGGCCGCCTCGCACCATCATGCGATTGACCGGCGATCATCCGATGACCCATGCTCCCTGGACACGTTGATGGCTGACCGCGAGACGCCGAGAATCCGCGTGGCCGTTGTCGAGGACAACGTCCGGTACCGGGAGGGCCTGGAGCTGTTGTTCTCGCATGCGCCGGGGTTTGCGCTCGCGGCGAGTTCGGGCCGGGCGGCCACGCTCATCGCCGATGCGGAGCGGGGGGCGCACGATCAATGGGACCTGGTGCTGATGGACCTGCAACTGCCGGACCTCGACGGCATCAGCGCGATGCGCAGGCTGAAGGCAATCGCCCCCGGCCTCCCGGTGGTCATGCTCACGGTGTTCGAGGATCCGGCGACGATTCTCGATGCGATCTGCGCGGGCGCAGACGGCTACCTGCTCAAGAAAGCGCCGGCGAACGAGCTGCTCCACCAGTTGCGCGCCCTGGCGCTCGGCGGCGCGCCGCTGACCGCGAGCGTCGCTCGTGCATTGCTCGACGTGCTGCGCCGGCAACGGCCCGCGGAGCCCGGCCAGGCGGCCGCGGCGGCGAGCCTCGACCTCTCCGAGCGCGAGCAGGACGTCCTGCGAGGGCTCGTGCGCGGCCTGACATACCAGCAGGTCGCCGACGCGCACCGGATCAGCCTCGACACCGTGCGGACGCACGTCCGGTCCATCTACCAGAAACTGCAGGTGCACAGCGTCGCGCAGGCCGTCAGCCGCGCGATCCGAGAGCGTCTCGTCTGACGGACTCGCCCGCGCCGGGAGTGTCGCGCGCCGGCGTCAGCCCGCGTGCCCGGGGCGAACACGCCCATCACACGTGAGCCCCGGGAGCCCCAGGATCGTAACCAGCGCGATCTCGACAGGCGAGCCTGGCGGCCGGGTGGGCGCCCGGCCGCCAGCAGTGCGTCCCTACCAGCCCAGCTTCACTGCAAACTCTCCCTGGGCCTTCGGCCGCGCAGTCAGGATGCTCCCGAACACGGCCGACAGGGCATTGGTGGTCCGGCCGCCGCCATACTGGTCCTGCAGGTTCGTCGTGTTCATGAAGTTGAACACCTGCGCCACGACATCCAGCTTCATCCTGCCGCGCAGCCGGAAGCTCTTGCTCACCCGGACGTCCGCGATGTTGAAGGCCGAGCTGTCGATCTGGCTTTCCGTCACCGGCGCCAGGCCGTTGGCCGCGCGATACGCGTTCACCGCGGCGAGGTTCAGATCGCGGCTGCCGGAGTTGCGCGTTGTCCCCGGCACGAGATCCGAGGTGAAGCCGTCCTTGTTCAGATCCTTGCCGGCCGTTGCCGACCAGGGCAGTTGCGATCGTGCCGTCCACACCACGCCCACGGTCACGTCCCACGGGAGCAGCACCGACCCGCTCGCAACCACCGCGTGGCGGCGTTCGCCGTTCGACGTCCCCCAGTCGAGCGAGGGATCGAACGGATCGAGGAAGCGGGCCAGGGGAGCGTTGTCCCGGCTCCTGGTCCACGTGTACGACATCATGAACTGGTTGCGATGACTGAAGCGCTTCTCGAGCTTGGTGTAAATCGCCGAGTACTTGAGGTCGGAGACCGACTGCGTCTGATCGATGCGAGCCCACTCTGGAAGCGGCCGCACGCCGGTCACCGGGTCCCGCGGGTTGATATCGACCGTCTTGTAGTCGTACCGGGTACGGTTGTACACGCCGTCGACGTGAATGGCGAACTCCCCGGGCAGCGCCTGGGAGATACCGATACTGACCTGCTGGCCCGTCGGCTGCTGGAAGCTGTTCGAGGTCACCTGGATGTTCGGGGCCGCGGAGGTGATGAACAGGCTCGGATCCTTCCCCAGGTACGGGTCGGGGTACGCGGGGTTGCCGATGGTGACGCTGAACTGCTGGAGGTTGCGGAACTCGCCGAGGTTCGCGAGCATCCGGATGTTGCCGTAGTAGACGCCCCAGCCTGCGCGCACCACCGTCGCGCCGTTGCTGCGAACGTCCCACGCCATGCCGATCCTCGGACCGATGTTGTTCTTGTCGCCGCGTTTCGACACGTCGACGAAGGGGATGGGCTTGGGAAAGATCGTCGGATCGAGATCCTCGTTGGCGTTGCCGTACAGCCGCTCGTAGCGCAGGCCCAGGTTGAGCGTCACGTTCGGGCGCAGCAGCCAGTCGTCCTGGGCAAAGACCGCGTAGTACTTCGACGGGTGCTTCGTCGTGGTCGGCGGGAGGCTGGCCGTGAAGTTGGTGGCCCCTGTGAGGCCGGCAATCGACGCGGGATCGCCCGGATCGAAGTACTGGTCCTTGGAGAAGGTGTACGCCCCGGCGTAGTTGCCGACCGTGTCGTACTGGTAGGTCATGTAGTTCACGTCGAAGCCGAACTTCACGTCGTGGCGCGGGAGCGTGATGCTGTAGGTGTCCCTGACCTCCCACCGGCTTTCCGGCCCCACCTGGTCGTTGCTGCTGCCGTAGCGGAAGGAGGGGAAGCTGTAGGAGCGGGTGAGGCGCTGCATACGCTCAGCCGGGAACACGCCGACCTCGGTCCACGGCTCCGTGCCTGCCGGCGCGATGTAGTACGCGGCCGTCGCGAACTGGACCCTGAGGTCGTTCAACTGCCGCGCGCCCCGGATCCACGTGTGGCCGACCACCAGCGAGCGGCGCGGCACCTCCTCGTCGTACCCCGAGGTGGCCGACGTCGATCCGCCGCAGCCCTGGCACGGCAGGAACTCGCTCTCGCCGGCATAGCGGGCGAACAGGTTCTGCGAGTTGCTGATCTGCCAGTCGACGCGCCCGAGATAGAGATTCGTGCGGGAGGCCTGCGGGAACGTCCCTTCGAGCTTGGCGTACTCGGGCAGGCCGGTCTTCACCGTGAAGAACTGGTCGACCGCGGTGCGTTCGAACGCGCCGAAGAAGTGCATGCGATCCTGCCTGATCGGCCCGCCGACGCTCCCGCCCATCTGGTTGCGCCGGTAGGCAGGCTTGACGGTCTCGAACACGCCTTTCGCGTTGAGGGCCTTGTCGCGGAAGTACTCGAACGCCGTCCCGTGCACGGTGTTGGTCCCCGACTTCGTGACCACCTGCAGGACGCCGCCCGTCGCCAGGCCGAACTCCGACTTGTACTGCGCGTTGCTGACCTTGAACTCCTCGACCGCGTCCTCGGGCAGGCTCTGGCGGGGTTCCCCGTCCTCGACCCAGACGTTGTACATCCCGTCGACCATGTTGGTCGTGCTGTTGAAGGTCAGCGACCCCCCGATGTTCACGGTCGGGAAGAACGACCTGGTGGCGTCCAGGCTCGTGCCGGGCATGAGCAGGGCCAGCGACAGGTACTGGCGCGAGTTGATCGGCAGCACCTCGATCTGCTGCTGCGTCACGGTGCCGGCCACTTCGGACTTGGTCGCGTCGACGATCGGCGCCTGCGCCGTGACCGTGACGGTCTCCGCCACGGTCCGGACGTTCATGACGATGTCCTGTTTCAGCTCGAGGCCAATCGTGATGGTGAGATCGTGCGCCTCCACCACGGCGAACCCGGCGAGCTCGACCCGCAGCGTGTAGCGCCCGGGGCCAAGTGCCGGAAAGCGGTAGCGGCCGTCCGCCTCGGTGGTGGTCGTCCGCGCCACGCCCGACTCCTGGTTGCGCAGCGTCACCGTGACGCCGGGCAGGACGCCGCCCTGCTCGTCTCGAACGACGCCGGTGATCAACCCGGTCCCGCTCTGCGCCAGCAGGTCGAGCCCGGACAGGACGACGAGGAAACACGCCGCAAGCAGGAGACGCAACACCGACGACCTGGGTGAACGTTGACGGATCATGATGGTCTGCCCTCCTCAAAGCCCCCAAACGTACCAATTCAAGAGCCCCGGTCCCGGTGACCTGCAGTTCACCCCGGCGCGTGAAGGTGCTGGCCGAGGCGAGCCCCGCCGAGGCGTCCGTTGAGGTGCCCTACCGGCCTGCCGATCCTGCCGCCGGCGGGTGAGCGATCTCGCCCCCCCGCTTGGGCGTGAGCGTCCTCTCCGTCGTGCGCGCGGCTCCGCCCTGGAAGTGCCGTTCGTACCAGGCGATCGAGCGGTCGATCACGTCGGCGGAGTGTTTCGTTTCGCCGATACCGTGGCCCTCGCGCGGGTACCGGACGAAGATCGTCTCGACGCCGGCATCCCTGAGCGCGATGTAATACTGCTCGGCCTCCGCAATCGGCACGTCGTTGTCGTTCTCGCCGTGGATGAACATCGTCGGCGTCTTGACGTTGGCGACATACCGGAGGGCCGAGCGCTCCCAGAGGAAGTCCATCAGCCGCCGTGGCTTGACGTTCGGCCCCGGCCGCCACATCTCGTGGGGCCGCACGCCGAACTCCACGGCCAGGTAATCGTGGTAGTACGACATGTAGTTGAAGCTGACCAGGTTGGAGATGCCTGCAGCGGGAATCGCCGCCTTGAAGCGGTCGGTCTGCGTGATGATCCAATCGGTGAGCTGTCCGCCATAGCTGCCGCCCTCGATCCCCAGCCGGCCCGCGTCGATCCAGGGATACGCGGCGAGCGCGGCGTCGACGCCGGCCAGGACGTCCTTCGCTTCGCCGCCGTCCTGGTCGTTGAAGATGGCGTCGGCGAACTTCTGGCCGTATCCCGTCGACCCGCGGTAGTTGACCATCAGCGTGGCGTAGCCCTTCCCCGCGTACACCTGCGCCCGGGCGTTGAAGCCGGGGCCCTGCTGGCCGTGCGGGCCGCCGTGGATCATGACGATGAGCGGGTGCTTCGAGCCGGGTGTCAGCTCGAGCGGCATAGTCAGGAACCCCTCGACCGCCGTGCCGTCGAACGACTTGAACCGAAGCGATTCCACGGGGGCGATCTTCTTGGCGCCCATCCAGGGCTGATTCAACGACGTCAGGCGCCTGGCCGCCGTGCCGCCCTGCTTCAGGTGCAGATCGCCGGGCTCCGACGGCGTGCTCAGCGCGTACGCGAGAACGTCCCCCTGGGCGACCGACCACGAGCCGATTGAGCCGCCCTCGTCAGCCGCCGGCGTGACGATCTCGGGCCGGGCGCCAGTAGTGACCGACACTCGGTACAGGCGAGTGTTCCCGCGATCCTGCGCGGTGAAGTAGATGGTGCGGCCATCGGGCGCCCACTGGGGCGCTCCCTGGCGGCTGTCGAGGCCGCCGCCCAGCTCGCGCCGATTGCCGCCATCCGCGTCCATCACCCAGATGTGCGTGTCCTCCATCGTCGTCTCCGATGACGTGAGGTCACGTTTCGTGCCCTGGTAGGCGATGGTCGTCCCGTCGGGTGACCAGGCCGGTCGGTACTCGGCGCTCCTGGTCTGCGTGAGACGGCGGACACTCCCGTCCGACAGCTTCAGTGCGAAGAGGTCGTAGTTGAAGAAGCGGTCCGGATCCGGTTCGCGGTTGGAAACGAAGAGCAACTCGTCGCCGCGCGGCGACCAGTCGATCGTGTGCTCGTAGTAGTCCCCGGTCGTCACCTGGCGAGCCTGCTTCGTGGCGATGTCGACGACGAAGACGTGGAGGCGCTTGTTGTCGTTGAAGCGCGTCAGGCCCTCGGAGGCTGTCGGCTTGTAGAGGTATCGAGTGATCACCATCGGGTCGCCGTTGGCATTCTCGGTTTCGGGGCCGGGCACCGCCGAGATGAACGCGATCTGCCTGGCGTCGGGCGACCAGGCCAGGCGTTCGCCGCTCGACGGGAGCGGGTGATTGGTCCCGCCGACCGGTGCGAGAAACACGGCCCCGCTGCCGTCGGCTCCACATACCACCACGCCGGAGCCGGCATCCTCGCGACCGAAGTAGGCGATCTGGCGGCCGTCCGGAGACCAGCGGGGGCTCGACGCGGCCTCCTTGTCCGACCCCAGGCGGATCGACTTGCCGGTGGCCGCATCCATGATCCAGACCTGCGTGTACGGCCGGCCCGGGCGGTCGCTGTTGCGCACGCTGTACGCGATCCGCGTTCCGTCCGGAGACAACTGCACATCACCCACCGATTTCAGCGAGTACAGGTCGCTGCTCTGAAAGGTGGGACCCGCCGAGGGCCCGGGCACCGTCACCGTGGCCTGGGCCGCCGCGGCGCGTGACTCCGACTTCGCTTGCGGCTGGGCGCACGCCGTCGTCAGGGCAAGCGCCAAGGCGGCTGGCACGACGAATCGGAAACCGTCGTAGCGCATGGACGTGTCTCCTTGTCCCGAGTGTTCTGAATTGCGCGGATGGTATGCGTGGACGAGGCCCCTGTCAATGTTCAAGTTCGACATGTTTAAGTTCAGCCAACCTCCGCCGAATTGCCGAGGCGGAGATCCCCCGGCGCTTCACGCCAGCACGGCCAGCATGGCGGCGGCGGAATCGGCGCCGGCGAGCCGGGCGAACAGCGGGTGTTCGCGGCCGAACTGGTGGCGCGCCACCTCGAGCACGAAACCGGGACGCCACGTCCCGGTGCGCTCCGCCTCCGCGATCAGGCGGCGCAGGAATCCCCGTGTGTCCGCCTCGGTGCGCACCGGCACCTCGTCTCCGCGGCAGGCCGCCTCGATGTCACGCAGCAGCCACGGGTTGGCGACGAGGCCGCGGGCGGGTGTCACCCCATCGACCGCGGCGGCGGCAAACATGCGGGCGGCCGCCTCGACCGTATACAGGTCGCCGCTGCCGAACAACGGCAGGCCGGGAAGCAGGTCGCGGGCCCGCACCAGCCGCTGGAGTCCGCGCGGGGCCGCGCTGTACCCCTCTTCCACCGTCCGGTAGTGCATCATGACGAAGTCGGGCCGGCCCTCCCCGATCGCCTCGCAGATGCCCGGCAGCTCGTCCTCTGATGTCACGCCGACCCGGACTTTCACGCTGATCCCCATCGTGGGGCACGCGCGGCGCAGCGCCAGCAGCGCGTCGCGAATCCAGGGGGGGTGCCGCAGCCGTCCTCCGCCGCCGCCATTGGCCACGACGATGGGCGTGGGACAGGCGCAGTTGAGGTCGATCCCGACAACCCCCGGTTCGACCGCGAAGCGGGCCGCCGTCGCGGCCAGCAGGGGGATGTCGGTGCCCATCACCTGCACCACCACGGGCAGGGGCGAGAACGCGCGCAACCGATCGCGCAGGCGGGAGGGCCGCAGGATGCCTTCCGACACGCGGATGAACGGCGTCACCCAGGCCGACACCAGCCCGAGCCCGTTCATCACCGCGCAGAAGGCGCCGGCCGTGATGCCTTCCATCGGTCCGGGAAGGACGCGTCCGGGCAGCGCCCGGCCCCCGGTCAGCGGCAGCGGCTCGAGCCAGAGCGGCGGACAGCGTGGGCTCACGCGGGTCTCTGCGTTCTCATTGGACGTGCCGGGCCCATCATCGCGAGACGCTACCACGGCCTGCCCCGCCTGGAACAGGAACCTGCCGCCAGCCGGCTCGCTGACTGTCCGCAATTGAACAGACGTTCGGGCACCAGCCTGATACGCTGCGGGCACGGAAGAGCCTCGGATGATCGGCGGCCTCTCGGATCGCGGGCAGGTGGTGGTCGGGCTGGATGTGAGGCCGACAGAACGACGGGAGCGACCGTGCCATGACGGATGATCCTGCAGGACCTCAACCCGCCTCGGAACTTGAAGACCTCCGCGCCCGGCTGGCCGAGGCCGAGGAGGCCTTGCGCGCCATCCGCCGCGGGGAGGTGACGGACCAGAAGAGCCACGAGCAGATCGTCGCCGCGGAGCGGCTGGCCCGCTTGATCCTCGAGCAGGCGGTCGAGGCCATCGTCGTATGCGACGGGCAAGGCCGGGTCATCCGCGCCAGCCAGGCGGCCCGGCGGTTCTGCGACGGAGACCCGCTCCTGCGGCCCTTTGCCGAGGTGTTTCCCCTGCGAACAGGCGCGTCCGACCTGTTCCATCTCGCCCCGGTCCTGCAGGGGGAGGCGCTGGGGAATGTGGACGTGTCCCTGGATTGGCAGGGGCAGACGTTCGACTTGATCCTGAACGCGGGTCAGCTCCACGACGGCCAGCGGGTCCTTGGCTGCGTCGTCACCTTGACCGACATCACCGACCGCAGGCGGGCGGCGGAGGCGCTGCGCGACGCCGAAACCCGCTACCGTTTGCTCTTCGAGCAGTCGCCCGACGGCATCGTCATCGTCGCACCGGAGTCGGCGCGGCTCCTGGAATTCAACGAAACGGCCCACCGGCAGTTGGGATACTCGCGCGAGGAGTTTGCCCGGCTGACCATCTCCGATCTCGAGGCCGTCGAGACGCCCGAAGAAACCAACGCGCGCATCGCGAGCGTGTCCCGCGAAGGGCGCGACGATTTCGAGACCCGGCAACGCAACAAGCAGGGTGACATCAGGAATGTCCACGTCACGGCGCAGTCCACCCGGCTGGCGGGGCGCTCCATCTACCACTGCGTGTGGCGCGACATCACCGAGCGCAAGCGGGCCGAGGAGGAGAAGGCGACCCTTGAAGCCCAGCTCCAGCAGGCCCGGAAGATGGAATCGGTAGGGCGCCTGGCCGGCGGCGTGGCCCATGACTTCAACAACATGCTGGGCGTCATCCTCGGCCATGCGGAGCTGGCCCTCGAGCAGGTGGACCCGGACCAGCCGCTCCATGCGGACCTGGCGGAAATCCGCAAGGCGGCGCTTCGCTCCGCCGACCTGACCCGCCAGTTGCTCGCCTTTGCCCGCAAGCAGACCGTCGCACCCACCGTCCTGGACCTGAACGACACCGTGTCGGGCATGCTCACGATGCTGCATCGGCTCATCGGCGAGAATATCGACGTCGCGTGGCAGCCGGCGGCGGACCTGTGGCCGGTCAAGGTCGACCCGTCGCAGATCGATCAGATTCTGGCCAACCTGTGCCTCAACGCCCGGGACGCGATCGCCGGCGTCGGCACGCTGACGATCGAAACGGGAAACCGCACCTTCGACGAGCGTGACTGCGGCGCGATCGATGGGTGTGACCCCGGCGACTACGTGCTGCTTGCCCTGAGCGACAACGGTGGCGGCATGGACAAGGAAACGCTGGCGCTGTTGTTCGAGCCGTTCTTCACGACCAAGGTGCTGGGCAAGGGCACCGGCCTCGGACTGGCCACGGTCTACGGCATCGTCAAGCAGAACCACGGCTTCATCACCGTCGACAGTGAGCTGAACCAGGGGACGACCTTCAAGATCTACCTGCCGCGCCATGCGGGCATCACCGCGCACGCGCGGTCGGAGGGCGACGCACACCCGTTGCCGCGAGGCCGCGAGACGATCCTGCTGGTGGAGGACGAGCCGGCCATCCTGACGATGACGAAGACGATGCTCGAGCATCAGGGTTACGCCGTGCTGGCTGCGAACACGCCGGGCGCAGCCATCCGGCTGGCCAGGGAACACGCTGGCGAGATTCACCTCCTGGTCACCGACGTCGTGATGCCCGAGATGAACGGCCGGGACCTGGCCCAGCACCTGCTGTCCGAGTATCCCCACCTCAGGCGCCTGTTCATGTCGGGATACACCGCCGATGTGATCGCCCCCCATGGCGTGCTGGATGACGGGGTGCACTTCATCCAGAAGCCCTTCACCAGGAAAGACCTGGCCCGCAAGGTTCGCGAGGCCCTGGGCGATCAGAGTTGACGCGGGCGGCGGCCGTGGTCTCACACCGAGGGCATGGAACGGCTGGAGCAGGGGCGCGATCCGGGCCCTTGCCGGCGCAGTCGCGTCGCTGCGGCGTGAACCGTCCTATTTGACGAGCGACGCCTGCAGGTCGTAGGTCAGGACGCGTCGCGAGATCTCTCGCGCGAGGGTCGCCTCAGCCGTGCCCTGCCGGCACGCCGAGAGCGGCAGGACGCGGTGCGCCGCGATGTCGTAGCAGCGCCGCGCGGGGTTGGTCGTTTCGCCATCGAAGAACAGTTTCCCGTCGACCCAGCCGCCGTGCGGGCGCACGAGGACCCCGGTCGCTGGATGTCCGAGCAGGTTCCGTCCCATCCACGGGAACGGCGCGGGATCGATTCCCATGAGGGCCAGCAGGGTCGGGGCCATGTCGGTCTGACCCGCCTCCATGCTCATCTCTCCCCGGGGGGCGCCGGCACCCGGCAGGAGAACCAGCCACGGCACCCGATCCTGCATGTACCAGTCGAGCACATAGGGGAGGAATCCGGCCGTCCGCGCGATGGGGCTCTCCCACGCGAAGCCCGCGTCGTGATCGCCGAAGATGGCGATGACCGTGTCGTCGGCGAGCCCCTCCTTCGCGAGCGCGTCGCGCAGTTCCCCGAGAGCGGTGTCGAGAAACCGCATCGTGTGGATGTAGTTGCCGAACGGCTTGCCGGTCCACTCGCCGACGTCCATCACCTTGTGACTGTCGGGAAACGACGCGAAGGGATGATGAAGCGACAGCGTGATCAGCCAGGCAAAGAACGGCCTCGGCAGGTTCGCGAGCTTCGGCGCCATCTGGCGCAGAAAGTCGTGGTCGTTGAGCCCCCAGCCAATCATCTCGCCCGGTTCGAACGCGTCGGCAAACAGGCTGCGCGAGAAGCCGTAGGCCGGATGAATGACGCGCCGGTTCCAGAACGAGGGCGCGAAGGGCACGGCCGACAGCGTGGTGTACCCGTGGGCGCCGAGCACCCGTGGCAATCCCACGTAGCGGTTCGACGGGTACCCGAATGCCGCTGCGCCATGTTCGAGCGGCAAGAGCGAGACGAGCGCGGTGAACTCGGCGTCAGACGTGCGTCCTTCGCTGGTCTGGTCGGTGACGCGGGAGAACGCGAGCCCCTCGTTCCACCAGCGATTGAGATTGGGCGTCACCTCCTGCCCCCCGACGCGCATCCCGACGACGAAGCCCTGTAGCGACTCCGCCTGGATGACCAGCAGGTTGCGGTGCCGCGCGACGCCGAAGAGCGGGCCTGTCCCGGCGCGCAGCGGCTTGCGCGCGGCAAACCAGTCCTCCACTTCCGCTCGATCCGCGCTGCTGAGCGGCGGGCGGAGCCAGCGCGACCTCAGGTAGCCCCACCCGTCGTGCAGGTGGTAGCCGAAGGGCCCAAGCTGCTGCACGATCGCCAGGTTCGTGAACACCTGACCGAGCACGCCGGCGACGGCTGGTTTCGACGATTGGCGTTCGCCGGCAACCAGCAGGCCGGCGACGCAGGCCACGGCCGCCACGCTCCGAATCACCCATCGACGCGGCGCGTCCTCGGGACGGCGTGCACCCGCGACCGTCCGGACGAGCGGAAGGGCCGCCGCCAGATCGACGACGAACCAGGCGTCCCGGGCCTCGATGAGGCTCACGACGCTGCCGAGCACGTTCCCTGTTTGTCCCGATGCGAGGAGCGCCGGAGCCGAGATGACGTCGCCGAAGAAGCGGAAATAGATGACGTCGGCGAGCAAGGCCATGCCGCCGACGAGCGCGAGCAGCCAGAGCAGCCAGGGCCGCAGCCGCCGGCTCAGCATAATCACGCCGACCGCGGCGGGTGTCACCGCGAGGAGCGCCGCCAGCCAGAAGGCCCCGGCGACGGGACCGGCGTGCGTCTCCTCCATCATCATCCATTGCTTGACGAACAAGGAGACGCCGCACCAGAGGGCATCGCCGGCCACCAGCGCGGCCCAACGCGGCCTGCGCCGGAGGATCCACCACAGTGCCAGCGCGAACGCCGCAGGGAGGGGGCTCAGAAGCGCGAAGGGCAGTGACATACGGGGCAGATGCCAAGGCCATCTTAGCCGACTCGTGGCCCGCCTGTAACTGCGAGTCTTTCAACCCGATTCGGCGCGGGTAGCCACGAGTTGTGGCGCAATCCCGCCACGCACATGTAGACGCCGAGCGGGGCTACTCTTGGCCCGCCTGTAACTGCGAGTCTTTCCAGGAAACCATGGAGCCGGCGGTCGGACTCGAACCGACGACCTGCTGATACGAGCGGGAAACACCGAGTCAGAGCGCGTCGGGCCGCGTCGAATGAGGCTGTATTCCTGCAGGGCGAGTCCGGACGCCGGCCCCTCGTTCAGTGTTCGCCGCACAAAGCGTCGCACACGCCGTCCGTGGGGCGCGCTCTTTCGATGGACGTCCGGTGCCCTGCGTGGCACGATAGCGATGGAGGTCAGCCGATGACTGTTCACGAGCGCATCGAGATGCGGCCCGACGTCATGCTCGGCAAGCCCGTCATCCGCGGGACTCGCGTCACTGTCGAGCTCGTGCTGCGCAAGCTCGCCGAAGGCATCACGCTTGAAGGCCTGCTCGACGGCTATCCGAGGATCACGCGGGAGGATGTCCACGCAGCGATCCAGTTTGCCGCCGACACGCTCGCCCATGAAGAAGTGGTCTTTCGCCCCACGGGCACTGACGTCGTGCAGCTCGTCGAGACCCTCAGTGACCGACTGCTTCGCAGCTTCGTGACCGCCGAGTCCATTGAGTTCTGAT
>CAWEYM010000004.1:0-594345 GCA_963813325.1 uncultured Acidobacteriota bacterium | reverse complement strand
AGCCTCGGCATCCACCTTCATCGACCGAAACTTGTAGATCGAGAACAGTCGACCATTCAGGCCGACGCGCGCCTGCGAATACAGCACCGGACCCGGCGACGAGACCAGGACCACCAGGGCGACCAGCGCCATGATGGGCAGCGTGAGCAGCAGCAGGATGCCGGCGCCCGTCATGTCGGCGACCCGCTTGGCTTGCCGCAGCACCCTGACTTTCTCGAAACCATCGGAGAAGATGAGCCAGCTTGGCCGGAGGTCGGTCACGGCGATCTTGCCCGTGTACTCCTCGTAGACTGTCGCCATGTGCGCGAACGACACGCCAGCCGTCCGCATGTCGAGCAACTGGTCCATCGACAGCTTGCCTCGCGCGTCCGACAGGCTGACAACAACTCTGTCGACGCGATGCTCGTCGACAAGCGCAGGGATGTCGTCCACGGTTCCGATGATGCCCGGGTTCAGGAGCGGCTGGCCGACCCGGGCAGGATCCGTGTCGACGAACCCGACGATCTCCACGCCGAGTTCCGTGCGCCTGGCCAGCAACTCGCGAGCCAACTGGACCGCCGCGACGTTGGTGCCCACGACCAGGAGGCGTTCACTCGGTCGAGCGCGCTTGGACGCCCACTCGAAGGTCACGCGCCAGCCGATGATGACTGCTATCACCATGACGGCAGAAATGACGAATACGCCGCGGCCGATGATCAGCGCGGGGAACCAGTAGTACAGCACTGCCACGATCAGCGAGGTCACGCCCAGCGCCTGCAGCGTGCGTACGTAGAGTTCCCGTCGATCGGCCACGACCCGCAAGTTGTAGAGGTCCGCGTAGTACAGACAAGTCTGGCAGGACGCGGCAATCACCAGCGCCTTCAAGACCCCTCGTTCAAGAACAAGGGCTTCCAGCGCCTCGCGTCCGAGCCGCAGGTAGGCAGCCAGCGTGACGGCTGCCACAATCAGGCAGGTCTCGCAGCCCACGAGCAGCAACGTCCGCGACGATGGCTGAAGGCCTTTCCTAGCCATGATCGCCACCCGTGCCCCGTCCTTGTCCCGGACGCGGGTATCGATACCCGTGGCGGTAGTAGTAGGACCCGCCCGGGACTTGCTCCAGACGATTCAGCACGACGCCCAACACGCGCTCGCGACCGACATCGGCCACCGTACGCTGCAGTTCTGGGTAGGCGTTGTCCCCGGCGTCCGTGACCATAAGGACACCGTCAACCATCTCCGACAGCAGCCTTGCATCCGTCAGCAACCCGACCGGGGGCGTGTCGATGATGGTCCAGTCAAAGCGCTGGCGCGCAGCGTCGAGGACACGTCGCATCCGATCCGACGTGAGACCGGCCGTGGGGTCCGACATGGGCCGGCCGCTGGGCAGAAACGACAGGTATGACGACACCTCGAGCAGCGGAATGCCCGCGCCGGCACCCGCCGACAGTCCATCGCTCAGCCCCGTGGCGTTCGGCACGCCGAGGATCTCGTGCAGTGACGGCTGGCGAAGGTCGGCATCGATGAGCAACACGCGCCGCTGGTACGACTCGCTCAGGGTGAGTGCCAGGTTGGCCGCCGTGAGGCTCTTGCCCTCCCCCGGGCGTGCGCTCGTCACCATGATCAGCTTCAACCCGCGCTCGTGCTGAGCGCGGTGCAGCGTGGCGGCCAGTTTTCGATACTGCTCAATAGCCGCCGCGAGGGTCGTCTGCTCCTCCGACACATCCGCGGTCACGAGCTTCTCGCCGATATCCTCCGGAAACGGGTGCCGGCCGGCAACCGCTGAGCTCGCGAAGATCACGCCGCTGGTCGATGCGTCCAGGCTGGGGGCGGCGTCCTCCGTCTCGGCCGGGCGTGCGGCGGCGTCGACATCTCCCGCGTCGATCGTCCATGGCGCCACGAACCCGGGTTGAACGGACCCGCTGGCAGCGCCCGTCGGGGTTTCGACGTCTGATGGGAGAATCGGTGCCTGCCCGTTGGTGGCCCGCGCCAGGGCGGCGTGGATGCGACTCATGAACGTGACCCCGCAACATCAGGCCGAGCCCCGGGCCGGCCAGCGCCCGCATCCTCGTTTCGGCCATCGAGTTTCCATGGGCTGTCCATGTCGGCTTCGCCGAGGACGCGATGGCCGTTGCCGTTCCCGTTGCCGTTCCCGTGCAGACGGAAGTCCCGCGAGACTTCCTCGACCACGTCGGGCCCGATCGGCTTCTTCTCGGCCCCGAAGCCGACGAGCATCGAGTTGTCGCACAGGACGCTGATCGTCCTGGGAATACCGCCGGACCAGCGGTGGACGGCGATCACGGCGTCCTTCGTGAACACCGAGAGCGGATCCCCCCGGCCTTCCGGATTCGGCCGGAGATGTACGCCGCCGTCTGGGGCAGCGCGAGCGGCGTGAGATCCGCGCGCAAGGCCACCCGCTGCTTCAGTTGCCGCAACTGAGGCGTGTCGAGGCGATCGGCCAGTTCGGGCTGCCCGGCAAGAACGACCGGAAGGAGCTTGTCGCTCAAGGTCTCGAGGTTGGCCAGCAGCCGGACTTCCTCCATCAGCTCCAGGGTGAGGCTCTGGGCCTCGTCGATGACCAGCGCGGTCAACTCGTCCTTGCGCTGACGTTCCAGCAACAGGGCCTCGAACTCGAGGAGGAACCGCGCCTTCGAGCCAGCGGCCTCCGGCGTCAGGCCGAAACTCGCTGCCAGGAACTCGACGAACTCGGCGCGGGTCAGGGTCGGGTTATTGAGGTACACGCACTGCACCCCGGGCCGCCTGACAGCCTCGATGGCCGCGCGAACAACCGTGGTCTTCCCCGTCCCGGCCTCTCCGATGATCAGCGTGATGGCCTTTCGCGCGACGATCCCGTGGTGCACGACGCTCAGCGCCTCGAGTGACAGCCGGACAGATAGAGAAACCGCGGGTTCGGCGTCAGGTCGAATGGCCGCTCCAGCAGACCGTAGAACGCTTCGTACATGACGCTACCGAAGTGACAAGGGCAGGCGCACGATGCCTGCAGACCACGCGTACAACCCCGCCCCGACCAGAATCGCGAGCACGCCCACCGCGCTCGCGGCAGCCACAATGCGCAGGCGCCGCTTGCGCCGGCGGTCGCGGCGTGTCTCGATGGCCGGAATGCCGGCCAGCACCGGAAGCCCGAGAATCCGCTGCACGTCCTCTTCCGTGCTCAGGCTCTTGTCCCTGTACGCCAGGAGCGCAAGAAGGCCCAGCCCTGTGCCCAAGACCAGCCATGGCACCAACCAGGTTGATCATGAGCCGGTTCGGGCTTGCCGGCGCCTCGGGGAGCCTCGCGCGATCGAGCACCCTGAACACTTCGCCGCTCTGGCTGCGCTCGAGCGCCGCCGACATCTTCGAACTCTCCTGCTTCTCCAGCAGGCTCGCGTATCCGCGCTGGAGCGTCTCGTAGTCGCGGGTCAGCGCAATCAGCTCGGCCTCCCACCTCGGTGTAGAGGCCAGCCGCCCTTCGTACCCGGCGATTTCTCCGCGCAGCCGCTTCTCCTCGACCTGCTTCGACTCCAACTGCAGAGCCAGGCTCGCCAGCTCTCGTCGAATCTCCTGAACCCGGCGCTGCGTGTTCGCTTCCTCGGCGGTCCTGGGCCGCGGGAGACGAGCAGCCGACGCCGCGGGTTGCGTGGACTCGGCTGCCAGCTTGGCCTCCAGATCCCTGACAAGTCTCCTGGCGTACACGACGTCGGGATGCTCAGGCTTCAGATGGAGCTCGAGCGCCTTCAGGTTGTTGCGAGCGGCCTCCAGCTGATCATCCGTTGTGCCAGGTCCCACCGTCGCAGCACTACGCGCAGAGCCGGCTGCCCCTTGCGCCGCGAGATTCGCCTCGTCAACCGGTCTTGCCTGCGCATCCGCCTCGAAGTCCGCAAGCGTGCGCTCCAGGAGGATGCGCCGATCCTTGTCGCGATTGACCGAATCGAGCAAAGCCTGGACCTGCAACTGGAGATTGTGCAACGCCTGTAGATTCGCCTCGCGCTCGGACGGCAGCTCGCCCGCGTGGAGACGCTGGAAGTCGGCAACCTTCATCTCCTGATCGGCCAGCCGCCTGCGAGCCGCCTCGAGCTGCGTTTGCAGGAAGTCGGCCGTGGCCTCGCCCAGCATCTCCCGATCCTGCAGGTTCTCGTTGATGAACAAGGACGCCAGGCGGTCGGCCACGAGCATCGCCTTCCGGGGATCGTCCGACACGAACGCCACGCTGAACGCATCACCCCTGACGACATTCACAGCGACGTCGAGCCGCATCCGCTGCACCACGTCTTCCATCGGCATGCGCCGCCGCTCGGCCGGGTACAGATCGAACTCGCGGATGATGAGTCTCGAGGCGGGTCCGGCTGAGGATCTGCTGCTGGATCGATCGCAAGCGGTCCTCGATCGGGGTCGTCAACGTCGCTCGCACGTAGCTCTCGGACACGCGCGGCGGGACGACGAGAATCTGGGTCTCGGACCGATACCGGTTCGGAATCTTGAGCGAGACGAAAAACGTCCCAACGAGCACCACGACGAACGGCACGATGATGACCCATCGTCGCCGCCACGCCATCCACAATAGCTCTTCCGGGGTGTACTTCTTGCCGGGCAGCACAATTCACCTCACCGATTCGTCAAGGCTCGGGCCGCCCCGGCTCGTCCCGCACGGAGCACCGGCAGCCAGACGCTGGCGCCAACCATCAGGCGGTGCCGGTTGAGACGATGCGGCATGCCGGCGGGCAGGTCGAAGTCGGCCGGATACGCGTAGCGATAGTAGGTGTAGCCAGCCTCCATCGCGAGGGACCGGGTCAGGCCAATCCTGGCACGTGCGTCTCCGAGGTAGGTGTCGAACCCCCGACCGCGCGATGTGATGCGGTTCCCGTTCGTGTAGGTGGCGCCCATCGTCAGCTCCACGCGCCGTCCGACGTAGCCTGTCGCGCTGGCGGTGGCCGTGTTGCCCCAGATCGGTTCCTGCAGGGCGCCCGGGAACTGCAACGCCCGTGTAAAGCCTGCGGCCACAAACCAGTCTCGGCCGATCGGTCGTCCTGCCTCGACAGACCCTCGCCACAAGGAATACCGCCGTGCGGCATCATCGATGACCGAAACGCCAGCGCTCACCGTGAACGTCGGAGGCCGGCCGCGCGATCTCCCGACATACCCCAACCCAATGTCGACATCCTGCGACTGCCTTCGTGTGGGTTCCGCCCCAGCCGACGCCAGGTAGCTCGTGTCGCGATACCCGTAGCCGCCTCGCACGCTCAGGCTGCGCGACAACCTGTGCTCCATCGATACCACCGGGCCCTGGCTCCGCATCGAACGGTCCTCGTCCAGGAAACGGGTGTCGTCATAGGCATAGGCGACTGCGAGAGATGTCTCGCGCCCGAGACGGCGTGACGCCGACGCCGTGGCCGCGACGCGTTCGTTCGGGATTCGGGCGAACGCGTAGTCGCCGCCAACGCCGCCCGACGCGGACGGGGGCGCGCCGAGGTCCAGCCCAAGCGCGGAATAGGGAGAGCGCAAGTACGACCCCGTCGCGCTCGCCGAGGTCGCCCGCGACACATAGCTGATGCCCGCGTCACCGCCGTATGCCAGGGTCAGTGGCTCGTCCCGGTACATCGAGTAGTACGGCAGCGTGCACGACGCGGAAGCATTGGCGCCGACCCGCTCGCCTCGCCTGGTGTAGGCGAGGTTGGCGCCAGCCGTGTACATCTGTTGCCGCCTCGACTCGAAGCCGGACGCCGAGGCATTCGGCACCAACAGGCCGTTGTCAACCGCCCCGTCGAACGACAGGTTCAGGTCCAACTCGTGCAGGCTGCGTCGGCCTTCCGATGGACCAAACAGCGTCCGATACGGTCGCCCGGGAGGCTCCGGCTGGCCGGCCTGCCCGCCCTGCGCGGTCTGCGCAGACGCAGAGGCTGCCGCGAGCACGGCGCCCACGGCCGCAACGCCGATCAACGCCACAATCTCTCGCTTCATGATCCTGGCACGATCACCGTATCGCCGGGTTTCAGTTCGATGTTGCTGTCGAGGTTCTTCAGTTTCTGGAACGCGTCATAGTTGAAGCGGAAGGTCTGCCTCCCGCCGGGACTCCCCTTCTCCCCCGGCAGATCGCGGACGATGACGATTTCCTTCGGCTTCGCGTACTCGGTCAGGCCGCCGGCCAGCGCGATGAACTGGACCACGGTCATGCGGGTGCCGATCGGGTACGCCCCGGGCCGCGCGACCTGCCCGGTGATGAACGCCTTCCGGCTGTTGATCTGCCTGACCACCACCGTCACGCTCGGATCCTCGACGAATCGCTTCGCCGCCTCGGTGACCCGGTCCCGCAGTTGCGTCGGCGTCAGCCCGGCTGCCTGGATGTCGTCCAACAACTGGATCGTGATCTTGCCGTCCGGCCGGACCATCACCTCGGCCGACATGTCGGTCTCCCGCCGAAACGAGACCTGCAGCACGTCGTCCGGGCCGATGACGTAGTCCGCCGGCGGCGTCACCGGCCCTGGCACCGGCGCGGCGGCGGGCGCCGTTTGCTGCGGCTCCGCCTTGCGGTGCCGGCCCGCCCTCGGCGCCCGAAACGAACACCGCCAGCATCACAACCACGGCCAACGCCCCGGCTCGCACACTTGTCATGCCACGTCTCCCCCACCCGCACGCGCCAGACCCGGACACCCTCGCCCTCTCACCGGTACTCCCTGAACGGCAGTTGGCACTCGTGCTTCCGCAGGAAGTTCAGGAACCGCTTGTAGTCGCCCGGGTCCATGTTGAGGAGCTTTGTGACGCCCTTGTAGTTCCCCTTGGACGTCGAGAGGGCCTTCGCGA
Source organism: uncultured Acidobacteriota bacterium (assembly GCA_963813325.1). GTDB lineage: Bacteria > Acidobacteriota > Vicinamibacteria > Vicinamibacterales > JAKQTR01 > CAWEYM01. Next base: position 587,574 of record CAWEYM010000004.1, on the reverse strand, counting down.
CCACTTCCCGCAGGTTGCCCCGGGTGATCTCGCGCTGCATGTAGAGCGGATACACGGCGGTCCAGAACGACTCGCCGTGCTCGACCATCCGGGCGAACAGGTCATCCGCCACGGTCCGGCGTCGCTCCCGCTTGGGCCGTAGGCTGATGCTGCGCTGGGTCCGAATCTCGATCGGAAGATCGTCCTCGGTGATGACCGGCCCGGTGGCGGACACCAGGACCCGCTCGACAACGTTCGCCAACTCACGCACGTTGCCGGGCCACGGGTACTCGGCCAACGCCGCGAACGCTCCCGGCGTCACCGTCGGCCGGTTGCCGTTGAACCGCCCGAGGTGCGTGAAGAAGTGATCCACGAGCAGGGGAATGTCCTCCCTGCGCTCGCGAAGCGGCGGCACCTGGATGTGGATCACGTTGATCCGGTAGAACAGGTCCTCGCGAAAACGCCCTTCGGACACCATCTCCGGCAGGCACTGGTTGGTGGCGGCGATCATCCGCACGTTGACCACCTGCCCGATGCGCTCCATCCCGACCTTCTGGATCTCGCCCGTCTCGAGGAACCGGAGCAGCATCCCCTGCATGCGCAGGCTCATCTCGCTGATCTCGTCGAGGAAGATGCTCCCGGAATCAGCCTTCTCCAGCATCCCGGTCTTGTCGCGATAGGCGCCGGTGAAGCTCCCTTTCGTGTACCCGAACAGCTCCGACTCCAGGAGCGTCTCCGGCAGCCCGGCGCAGTTTACCGTCACGAACGGGCTCAGGGCGCGTTCGCTCTTCGAGTGCACCGCGTGCGCCACCAGCTCCTTGCCGACACCGCTCTCTCCGGTAATCAGCACCTTGGCGTCCGACGCGCCGACGCGCAGGATCTCCTGCTGCAGCGCGACCATGACTGCGCTGTCGCCGACGAGTTGTGCGAAACCGGTTCTGGTCACTCCCTGGTCCCTCTCAACAAATCCTGAATGGCGAGCTTCTCCTCTGGATCGAGCGAAACGAAGCGGCCGCCCACCCGGTACCCGCCGTGCTGCTGCTCAAATCGCTTCGACGAATGCCGGACCTCGAACACGGCGTCCAGCCGCCCGGGTCCGAGCTTCGCGACCACCCGTGAGGTCGAGCCCGGACGAATCGGCCGCGGACAGCCGAGGAGCAGCCCCTCCGCACTGATGTCCAGCAGCCGGACGGCCATCGACACGACCTGCGCGGCCACCGTGCCCTCCCTGACGGGCACGCGCCGCGAACGCCGGCGATCTTCCAGGTACTCGCCCACATCAGCCCCCGCTGGAAACGGCGACCGCCGCGTATTCCTCCACCACCCGGTCAATCCACGCTGCCGTCCGTCCGTCGAGGTTCAGGAACTCGAGGCCAACGATGTAGCGATGGTCGCCATCCCCCGACTCCAACAGCGTCAAGTGCCTGACCTCCGTCGCGATGCGGTGCTCCTCGTCCCCGCCAACCAGTCGAAGCACCTGGATGGAGCCCACCGTCACGGGACATCGTGCCTCGACCAGTGCTCCGTGCCGCCCGAGGTTGCGCACCGTCAACGCCTCGACCGTCTCCAACTCGCCCCACAGCGTTCCGACAACCTCGAACCGCGTTGCGTTCCGCCGGTCCGCCAGCCGCATATTTCCTCCCGCGCGCCCTGCGTCCGGCAGCACCAACCCCGGAGCTCACTTGTGATGAGTGGTTCGCTCCGGGCACGCGGGCTGAAGCCCGCGCGCTGCATTCCCGGCGCGCCCTCAACTCAACTGAGCGCCGGGAGCGCCGGGCCTAGCTCGCACGGTTGTGCCCTCCAGCCGGTTCCAGCCACTGGGAGACAATCGCAACACCCAGGCCCCAGCCTTGACTTCCGCGTCGCTCCACCCGGACGATCCGACCCTCACAACGAAGACGCAGGGGCCCGTGAGGGTCCACGTGTTCCATGACCAGCGCGAATTGGATAGGCTCGCCAACAGGCAGTTCCGCCGTCGTCTCGAAAAAGACACCCGAGGCGCTGACATCCCGCGTCAACCCGGTCCCAGCCTCCCATTCGACGGGGAGCGTCACCGGAATGCGCCGGTCTCGCCTCGTGTTTGTGCCGTTTGCGATGTCGCTCATGGGAACAACGGGGTTAAAGGTACCCGATTTGGTGACAAATGCCATCAATCTTGAGGATACAATGTGCTATGTCCTGTGGTATATATCTCCCTTACTTAGTCGTACTTCTGGCCCCATCGCTCGTCGGACACCGGGCGTGAACGTGTTCCGCCCCCCCGGAAGGCGCCCCCAGCCAGGGTCAAGCACTGGGTCGCAGGGCATCAGATTGACCGAACGGACGTATGTTCGGCATGAAACGTGGCGCGGTGGATGCCGCCAGCCGGGGGTTGGCCAGGAGGCTGGTCAGCGTGGCGAGAAACGGCACCGGTCCTCGAGCGTCCGCCGCACCAGGGGCTAGTCGAAACGGGTCATGAGCATCACCCTCGTCCTGGTCGGCGACCATCCCATCGTCCTCGATGCGCTGCGGAATCTCTTCCAGCAGGAACCGGATCTGCAGGTGCTGGCTCACTGCACGAAAGCTGAGGAGGTCGTCCGCGTGGTGTCGGCGCAGGCGCCGGACGTACTGATCCTCGATCTCGAGATGCCGCGCGCGGAGAGCACAACCGTGCTCCGCGAAATCAGGGATCGGAAGCTCGCGACCCGGACGGTCTTCCTGACCGGCCACCTCGACGAAGAAGAATTGCTGGAGGCCCTGCGCTGGGGCGTCGCGGGCGTCGTGCTGAAGGAGATGGACCCGCGCCAGTTCGTCCAGTGCGTGCGAAAGGTGCACGCCGGCGAGCAATGGTTCGAACGGCGTTCCATGGGACGCGTGGTCGAGCGACTGCTTCAGCGGGAGGCGGCCCTGCGTGAAGTGGCAGCCGTCCTGACGCCCCGGGAGATCGAACTCGTGCGGATGGTGGCCGGGGAACTCTCCAACAAGGAGGTTGCCGACCGGCTGTGCATCAGCGAGGGCACCGTCAAGGCGCACCTGCACAACATCTACGAGAAGCTCCGGCTCGGCGGCCGACGCGACCTCGCGCGGTACGCTGTCGAGAAGGGACTAGTAGGCCGAAGCTACGTTCCCTCAGCCGCCGGAGGCAGCTAGCCCACAGCTAGCCCGGACCTGCCGGCCGAGACACACGCCTCCTGGCAGGGCGCCCGACCCGCCCCACGCCGAGCCACTGGGCCGGCGCGCGTCCCGCGCCGGCCTGGCTACTCTTGCTCCTGTTCGCCTTCGTCGTCCGGAGCGGACGTCGCGATGTCGTCGAACTCGCCTGCTTCCTCAGCACTGGGTCCGTCATCGACATCGAACACCCGGCCGCCGCCGCGCACGCGGATCGGGCCCTTCGGCCCGGCGTCGGTCCTGGCACGCGACTGCGTCCGCCGCCCCTTGGGCGGTGCGGGCGGCCCGAAGTTGCGCTCGCGCCGGCCACCGGCTTCGCCGCCCGAGGGCGGCGGTCCCCCCATGGGCATGGGCGGCGGACCCGACGGTCGGAAACCGCCCGGACCCCGCTCTTCCCTGGGACGTGCCTCGCTCACCGACAACGGCCGGCCCTGGAAGGGCTGGGCGTTCAGGCGGCGGATGACCTCCGCCGCCACGGAAAGCTCGGCATACTCGACGAAAGCAAAGCCACGCGGACGGCCGGTTTCGCGGTCCACGGGCAGGGCGACCGACAGGGGGGGTGCCACCGTGGCCATGTAGGCCCGGAGGTCCGCCTCGGTCGCGCTATACGGAAGGTTTCCTACGAACAGCCGGACTGCCACTCTGCGCCCTCACCTCGTGATAGATGGGTTTCCGCTCGTGTGATGTGTGGAGAATTCGTGGAAGGATGTGCGTGGCCTCTGTCGACGTCGCTGAGGGTAGAATGTAGCAGACCTTGAGGGTGGGAAACAACCTCGAGCTTGCGCGGGGGCCCGGCAGGCCGACCGGGGGCTGTCGCCGCCCCGCTCCCCCGCCCGCCGCGGGCGCCCCGTACCAACGGGAACAAGAACCGCGGACCGCCCCGTCTTCCCCACCCGCGTCGCCATCCGGGTCTGCCTACACGTTCGCCAGTTTCGGCCGCGCCCGCTGCAGGGCCGCAATCTGTTCCATCGCGGAGATGGCCGCCCGCACGTGCTCCTCGGTGTTGAACGGCCCGATCCCGAACCGCACGCCGCCATGGATCTTCGCCGTGCCGAGCTGCTCGTGCACCAGCGGTGCGCAGTGCAGGCCCGTCCTGACGGCGATGTTGAAGTTCCCGTCGAGCATGGTTCCGGTGTCCCCCGCGTCGAGGCCGTCGACGTTGCAGAGCACGACGCTGATGTGATTGGTCAGGTCGTCCTGGCAGTACATCGTGACGCCCTCGATTCTCGCGAGGCCGTCCCGCAGCATCGTGGCCAACGCCATCTCGCGCCGGTGGATCGTGCCGAGGCCCTGCTCCCTGACCCACGACAGGCCCGCGTGCAAGCCGGCGATGCCCGCCACGTTGGGCGTTCCGTATTCCATTCGGAACGGGTACTCGTCGAGGTGGGCGGGCTGCGCGGACCGGACGCCCGTCCCCCCGGCGCGCGTGTGGCGGATCTCGACGCCGTCGCGGACGTACATGCCGCCGATCCCGGTCGGTCCCAGCAGCGACTTGTGGCCCGTGAAGCACACCACGTCGATGTTCTGGGCCTGCACGTCGATCGGCCAGGCCCCTGCCGTTTGCGACACGTCGACGACCAGCGTGATGCCCCGATCGCGGCAGAGCCGGCCGATCTCCGCCACCGGCTGAACGGTCCCGATGACGTTCGACCCATGGTTGACGGCCACCACCTTCGTGTGGGGCTTGAACCGGCGCGCAATGTCCCCGGGGTCCACGAAGCCCTTGGCATCGAACGGCACGTGATCGACCTCTACGCCCTGGAACCGCGCCAGGTGGTGCAGCGGACGCAGCACCGAGTTGTGCTCGATGTTCGTCGTGATGGCGTGATCGCCGGCTGCCAGGAGGCCGAACAGCGCAAGGTTCAGCGCGTCGGTCGAGTTGTACCCGAAGACCAGCCGCTCCGGGTTGGTCCCGTTGAAGAAGGCCGTCAGCTCCTTCCGGGTCTGTTCCACGAGCTCGCCGGCCTCGATGCACAGGTCGTATCCCGATCGCCCGGGATTCACCCCGAACCGGCGGTAGAAGCTGTCCATGAAAGTGTAGACGGCTTCGGGCTTCGGATAGGAGGTGGCCCCGTTATCGAGATAGATGATCTGCTCCATGAGGATCCTCGTCTGAGAGCCGGCCTGCGGGTGTGGCCACGCCGTGGACGAGCGCACCCACACAGATCGCGCAGTCGTTCGGCGCGTACCGCGAAGGAATCAGTGAACGGGGGCAGGAACCCGGCGCATCCAGCTGCGACTTACCACCGCCGGGCATGCCTACTCTAGCAGAGCCGGCCCAATCCCGAAAGCGGGCCGGCCTGGGACCGGAGCGATCCCCGCCTTGCGGCGCCCTGACGTCTCTGGTACTCTGGAGTTTTGCATGAGAACACCATGACACCATTGACGATCCGTGTGTTGTCCGTTGTCCTGCTGGCGTCCTCCCTCGCGTGCCGGAAGCCGTCCGCGGCCCAGGCCACGACCCAGGGAGCGGCCGGCCAGGCCGCCAAGCCCGAAGCCGCTGCGGGCGCTCCCGCGACCGTGAAGCCGGTGCCCGCCCAGTTGCCGGACGTGCTCGCCAAAGTCAACGGCGAATCCGTCGCGCGCGGCGAACTGGAAGTCGCTGTCCGGAATCTGGAGGCCCGCGCGCAGGCCCCCGTTCCAGCCGAGCAGCGGGACCAGGTCTATCGCCAGGTCCTCGACCGGATCGTCGGCTACCGGCTCCTCGTCCAGGAGGCTCGGCTCCGCAAGATCGACGTGCCCGCCGCCGAGCTCGAGTCCCGCATGCAGCAGATGCGGGGCCAGTTCCCGAACGAAGAGGCCTTCACCGCGGCCCTGAAGCAACGCGGCATGACGATCGAGAAGCTGCGCCAGGAGACCACCGACACGCTGGCGGTCAACGCCCTGCTCCAGAAGGAAGTCGAGCCGCAGGTGTCCGTGCAGGACAAGGAGATCGCCGACTTCTACGCGAAGAACACGGGAGAGTTCAAGGAAGGCGAGGCCGTGCATGCCGCGCACATCCTGATCCGCGTCCCGGAGAACGCCGACGCCGCGGCGCGCGCCAAGGCCAAGGCACAGGCCGAGTCGGTGCTCAAGCAGGTGACAGCGGGCAAACCGTTCGGCGACCTCGCGAAGAAGTTCTCCGGGGACCCGGGATCGGCCGGAAACGGTGGCGACCTTGGCTTCTTCTCGAAGGGCCAGATGGTCCCGGCGTTCGAGACCGCCGCCTTCGCGCTCAAGCCCGGGCAGACCAGCGGGTTGGTCGAGACGCCGTTCGGCTACCACATCATCAAGGTGATCGAGACACGCGCCGCCCGCGAGATGACGCTCGACCAGGTCAAGGACCAGATCAAGAACTACCTCACCGAACAGCAGCGGAGCGCGAAGAGCGAAGCCTTCGTCGCGACGCTCAGGGCCAAGAGCAAGGTGGAGATTCTGCTTTGATCGCGGCCGCGCGCCGCTGCGCCCTGGCCGCCCTCGCGCTGCTGCTCGGAGCCGCTGTCGTGGCGGCCCAGCAGGGTGACCGCGACCTTCCCGGGTCTTACCGCGCCACTGCCGCCCGCATCATCGGCGAGGCCCTCGTCGACGACCACGCGTGGCGCAGGCTGGCCGAGCTCACCGACACGTTCGGACATCGTCTGGCCGGGTCCGCGAGCCTGGAGGCCTCGATTCGCTGGGCAGTCGGGGAGATGAAGAAGGACGGGCTGGACACGGCACGCGCCGAGAAGGTGATGGTGCCCCACTGGGTGCGGGGCCGGGAGAGCGCCGAACTCGTCGAACCCGTCAGCAACCACTTGGTGATGCTGGGCCTCGGCAACAGCGTTGGCACGCCGCCCGGCGGCCTCCAGGCTGAAGCGGTCGTCGTCGGCAGCTACGCCGATCTCGATGCCCGCGGTCGCGCCGGCGTTGAGGGCCGCATCGTCGTCTACAACGTGCCGTTCACGAACTACGGCGAGACCGTGCAGTACCGCGGCGGTGGCGCGTCGAGAGCGGCCGCCTACGGCGCCGTGGCGGTGCTCGTTCGGTCCGTGGGCCTCCCCGGTCTCAGAACTCCGCACACGGGCGCGCTCAACTACACGGAGGGACAGCCGAAGATCCCGGCCGCCGCGATCACGAACGAAGATGCGGACCGTCTCCAGCGCCTGCAGGATCGGGGCGCCCGCCTCGTCATCCGCCTCTCCATGGAGGCGCGCATGCTTCCCGACTCGGAATCGGCGAATGTGGTGGCCGAGATCCCCGGGCGCGAACTGCCGAACGAGGTCGTCGTGCTGGGCGGCCACATCGATTCGTGGGACGTCGGGGCCGGCGCGACCGACGACGGCGGCGGCTGCGTGGCGGCGTGGGAGGCCGTGCGGATCATCAAGGCGCTGAACCTCAGGCCGCGCCGCACCATCCGCGTCGTGTTCTGGGTGAACGAGGAGAACGGGCTGCGCGGCGGCCTCGCGTACCGGGACAAGTACCGATCCGAACTGTCCGACCACGTCGTCATGATCGAGGCGGACAGCGGCGTGTTCAAGCCCCGCGGATTCGGGTTCACCGGGCCGGACGCCGCGCGGGAGGCCGTGACGTCGATCGCCCGTCTCCTCTCGGGCATCGAGGCGGACCGCATCGCGCCCGCCGGCGGAGGCGCCGACATCGGGCCCGCGGTCGAGGCGGGCAAGGTGCCCTCCATGTCGCTCGACGTGGACGAAACCCGGTACTTCGAGATCCACCACACGGACGCGGATACCATCGACAAGATCGACCCGCACGACCTTGCGCGCTGCGTCGCCGCGCTGGCGGTCATGAGCTACGTCGTGGCGGACATGCCGCAGCGCCTCGGCCGCTGATGTAGTACACTCCGCCCCGGCAACCGCCCCCTGCCGCTCCCCTCCCCGGATCCTGCGCCCCGGGCGGAGCTTCGGTCTGCCTGCAGTCGGGCGGCCCACCCCGCCGCCCCGCGTTTCCCTGGTGTGCACCGAGGAGTCCCATGAGCCAGACGAAGCGAGACTACCGGCACCGCGAGATCAACGGGCACGCGCTGCGCCCGGAAACCCTCATGATGAGCTACGGCTACGACCCGCGGCTGTCGGAGGGCTCCGTGAAGTGCCCCCTCTTCCTCACCTCGACCTTCGCGTTCAAGTCCGCCGAGGACGGCAAGTCGTTCTTCGAGGTGGCCTATGGCCTGCGCGAAAAGCGCCCGACCGAAGAGCCGGGGCTGATCTACTCGAGGCTGAACAACCCCGATCTCGAGATCCTCGAGGATCGGCTCACCCTCTGGGACAGCGCCGAGGCGGGCCTCGTATTCTGTTCGGGCATGGCCGCGATTTCCACGACGATGCTCAGCTTCCTGCGCCCGGGCGACGTGGTGCTGGCAAGCGAGCCCGTCTACGGCGGCACGGAATTCCTGGTCGAGAACATCCTCCCGCAGTTCGGAATCCATCGCGTGTGGTTCGGCTCCGGTCTCATGAAGCCGACGCTGGAAGACGCGCTCGAGCAGGCACGTGGGCTGGGCCGAGTCGGAATGATCTACGTCGAAACTCCAGCCAACCCGACCAACGGCCTCGTGGACATCGCGCAGTGCGCCGCGGCCGCGCGGTCGCTGGCCGACGCCGACGGACGACGCCCGCTCGTGGCCATCGACAACACGTTTCTCGGGCCGCTCTGGCAGCAACCGCTGCAGGTCGGCGCGGACCTCGTGCTCTACTCCCTCACGAAATACGCGGGCGGCCACAGCGACCTGATCGCGGGCGCGTGCCTCGGCTCCGAGGCCCTGATCAGCACGGTGCGCGGCATGCGGACGATCCTGGGCACAATGTCCGACCCGCACACGGGGTGGCTGCTGATGCGCAGTCTCGAGACGCTGAAACTGCGCATGACCAGCGCCATGAAGAACGCCAGGTACGTTGCCGAGTTCCTCGCCGACCATCCGAAGGTGAAGGAGGTCCACTACCTGGGCTTCCTGGAGGACGGCCCCCAGCACGAGATCTGCCAGCGGCAGTGCAAGGCGCCCGGCTCGACGTTCGCCTTCGAGATTCACGGGGGGGAGGCCGAGGCGTTCCGCATGCTCAACCACCTGCAGATCATCAAGCTGGCGGTGAGCCTCGGCGGCACCGAATCGCTGATGGAACACCCCGGGACGATGACCCATTCCGATATTCCGGCGGATCGCCGGGCTGCCATGGGGATCACGCCAGGCATGCTGCGGATCTCCATCGGCATCGAGCATCCCGACGATGTGATCGCGGACCTGCGGCAGGCGCTGGATGCCGTGTGACGGCGGCATGGACGAGGGCCTCTAAGTGGAGGACCGGCAAGGTCTTGATTGCCGCGGGCGCTGGTAATCCGACCTGTCATGTCGGTGATGTGACGGGGTTCTGGCACCAGCCAGGCGGGCGACGCCGGGATGTCGGCGCTTTCGGCGCTCGCGGCGTGCCCATGTCGCGAGTTCTGGCTTGCAAAGTCGGCTCGAACTTTGCTTTACTGGCTTGTGACCCTCGCAATCGTCGGGGGATTGGACTTACGGAGGATACGAGTCATGGCGATGGTAATCAAGGACGACTGCATCAGCTGCGGGGCCTGCGAACCGGAATGCCCGAACGAGGCCATTGCGGAAGGCGATTCGATCTACACGGTCGACGCCGACAAGTGCACGGAATGTGTTGGCCACTTCGACTCGCCCAAGTGCGTCGAGGTCTGCCCGGTTGACGGCTGCATCGTGAAGGCCTGAGCCTCAGGCATCCGCGGGTCCCGGCAGGCGGCTCCAGCCTCTGCCGTGAGCCCGTCGCCCGCGGGTTGCGAGCTGGTCCACGGGGAACCGTCCGGTTCCCCGTTTTCTTTTCCCCGTCAGAACCACGCCCGGGTCAACGTCCCCGCAGGCAGGCAGGCGGCAAGCCACGCGAGCAGCACGCTGCCGACCTCCACGGCCCGGCGGCCACGCAGAGCGTTCCACGCGGCCTGCACCGTCCCGCAGCACAGGACGGGCGCCATCACCGGCGGCAGCCACGTGGGCCCCACGACGACCCAGCTCAGCGCCGTGACCATGAGCGATGCGGTCAGCCCGGCCAGAACCGACGCCAGCCAACCGCTCCCGCGAACGCTCCGGTACAGCAGCGTTGCGGCGGCCGATGCCACCACGAACACGATCAGCGCGCGCCACAGGAACGGCCGCAGGAGGCTCCAGACGCTGATCGACGACTCGCCCTCCCCTGCCGCGCCCCGCAATCGCTGCATTGCGGCTGCCATCTGCGCCAGACGATCCGCCAGCGCGCGATCGACCCCGGGGACCCGCCGCAGCGCATCCAGCGACGCATAGGGCCCACCGCCGGCCAGGCGGCGCGCGAGGTCGGCTGACACGCCGGGAACGGTGACCCAGTCCAGCACGCCCGCGGCATTGATGTCGAAGGTATGAATCCGCGGCAGGGCGCGGAATTGGTCGAACAGCGTGGTGCCGGTCCTGAAGGCCGGGTTGGCGAGCCAGATTTCCGGCGACATCGGGACCTGCTGGCCTGCCAGCGTCTCCGACACGACGGCGTCCACGAGCGGCGCCTCGTCGGGAAACACGCGACCGTACGCGCGGATCATCGCGGCGGCGTCGTGCGGACGCTCGACGAACAACGTGTGGAACAGCTTCAGGTACGCGTTGTCCAGCGGCGTCACCTGCCCGGGCGTCGTGCCGAAGCGCTGGTAGAACGCCTCGTCGCGAAAGCGGCTCTGGATGCCGGGCGAGGTGACCCAGCGCCAGAACAGGTGCGCGACGACTCCTTCGGTGGACAGGGCGACACGCGCGGGTTTCACTGGGGCATCCGAAGCGCCCGGCCGCATGTTCGACAGCAGGTACGCGGCGTAGCGGTCGCGCGTGGCGAGCGACGCCGGAATTTCGGGCGCATGCGCGAACAGGTTGGCCTTCACGGCGTCGTAGCGGAGCACCTGCTCGTTCTGATTGAACCAGAAGAGGAACCGCATGCGCATCGGCGCGGCGGGCGCCCACGCCGCCGACAGTTCCCGCGCATACGCCTGCTGCTCCTGCTCGACCTGCCGCCCGAGCGCCCGGTTCGCGCGAAGCGCACGCGTGTCGGGGAAACCATCCTCGTCGTCAACGGCCATGATCTGCGCGTGCTCGGCGAATCCTTCAGAGAACGCCGTTTGCGGGTCGGTTCGCACACCGATGGCATGGACCTGGTTGGCGCCCCCGTCCGGCGGGTCGCCCGCCAGCTGCCGGACGATGACGTGCAGAAGCTCGTGCGGGAAGATCTGGTCGATCGCGCCGAACCTGCCGCTGGGCGGTTGCGTGTGGTAGAGATCCACGTAGCCGGCGTGGCGCTTGTCCTCGTCGTCCAGGTAGAAACCGAAACGTGGAAAGCCGCCTTGCGTGCCTGACAACAACAGGTACGCCGGCTCGGGCACGCTCTTGCCGGCGCGGTAGAGGTAGGTCTGCTCGAGCCCGTACAGCCGAACCAGCCTGGCGGCGAATCCACGCCGGAGCACGTCGCGCGCGCCGCCGCCATCCGGCGCCCGCGTCAGGACGGGCATGCCGTCGCGCGTCCGCCCCGTTTCGGTGAGCACCTCGAATCCGCGGTCGGCCTGGGCCGCGGCGGGCGGTGCGCCTGCCGTGAGAGCAAGGAGCCACGAAACCAGAAACAGCGTCGTGGTGGGGCGCGGGTGTCGGCGAGGATCCGGCGTCACACAGGCTTGGACGCACGCCGCTCACGTTCCGTTCACTCGGATGGCGACTGATCGAAGGGTTGCGGATGCACCGGATCAGGGCCACCACACGAGTCGATATTTCGATCCCTACTGCGACGGCCGCTCTGAACTCGTCCCGCGCGCCGGACGTCGGCCGCGATCTCGCGCGATCGGGGCGGCCGGCTGCAAAACCCGAATGGTGTACGATCGTCGTCCATGACCCCGTCATCGGCGCGGGCCCGCATCCTGCTGACGGCCCTGCTCTTCTCGACCGGCGGGGCGGCGATCAAGGCCTGCAGCCTCACGAACTGGCAGATCGCGAGCTTCCGTTCCGGCATCGCCGCGATCGTGCTGGCCATCGGGATCCGCCACTTCCGGGGCTTCTCGAAGGCGAGCCTGGCGATTGGAGCGGCTTACGCGTTGACGCTCGTGACGTTCGTCACGGCCAACAAGCTGACCACCGCCGCCAACAGCGTGTTCCTCCAGGCGACGGCGCCGCTGTATGTGGCCGTCCTCGGCCCATGGTGGCTTGGCGAGTACATGCGACGGCGCGATGTCCCGCTGCTTGCGGCCATCGCCCTGGGCATCGCGTTGCTCTTCGTCGGTGAGTCCCCGGGCGCCACTTCCCCCAACCCGATGCGCGGCAACGTGATCGGCGCGATCAGCGGATTCGGCTGGTGCCTGACCGTCATGGGGCTCCGGTGGGTGGAGAAACGGGACCCGGCCGCGCGCGGCAGCGCCGCGGCGGCGGCGGCGATCACCGGCAACCTCATCGCCTGCGTGGCGTGCCTGCCGATGGCGCTGCCCGTCACCCATGGCGTGGCTGCCGATGCCGCAATCGTGGTCTACCTGGGCGCGTTCCAGGTGGGCCTGGCCTACCTGCTGCTCACCCGCGCGATCGGCCACGTGACCGCCGCGACAGCGTCGATCCTCCTGCTCGTTGAACCCGCGTTCAGCCCGCTGTGGGCGTGGCTCGTGCATCGCGAGACGCCGGGACTCTGGCCACTCCTCGGCGGGCTGCTGATCATCGGCGCCACCTCCTGGAAGACCATTGCGGAAGCCCGTTCGAGCCCGTTGACCACCGCGTGATCGCTCTGTGATCGCCGTGTCTCTCCGCGCGCGCACTGAGCCCTCCGGTTTCCCGGCGCGCCCTTCGTGCGGCGGCGCGGACCGGCCCCTTGACACGGGGCTGCTCCGGCACCTACGTTGGAAAGAGATACACGCCACGCTGCGGCAAGTGGATGAGGTGGACCATGGGTTTCATGTACTGCCAACGTCAGCCGGATGGCAGCGTCCACGTCTTCAACCTGGAGAATGGCCGCGTGGAGGTGGTGGTTCGCCGTGATGACAGCGTCACGGGGGATCAGGCCGCCATCGAGCGCCTCAACCGGATGAAGATGCCGGACAAGCCGCTCCCCAGATACGTCAGGGAGTGCGCGCTCCGATACTCGGGCGTCGAACTCTGACGGCGTCGGCCCTTGGCCTGAGCGCCGACTCGACCAGCACGAAACAAGGCGCCGGGAGTTCTGGCTCTCCGGCGCCTTTCTTTCTGGTCGGGATGGCGAGATTCGAACTCGCGACCCCCTGAACCCCATTCAGGTGCGCTACCAGGCTGCGCTACATCCCGCGAATCGAACAATTCTACCGCGACTTGCCCCGCCCTGGATCATCGACGCCGACTTCCCGCGCGTTTTCTCGGGGCCGGCCTGTCCCCATCCTCGTCCGCCGTCACCCTCGGCGCCGGCCAGGTTCCGGCGCCACCCGACGCCACATCGGGTTGGGCCCGCGACACGGCCGGCTTGCGATCGGCCAGGAGGCTCACCAGCGAGCGGATCTCCTGCTTGATGCTCGCCAGCCGTTCTCGTGACTGATCGTCGAGCACCAGGACGCCAGCCGGCGAACCCGCCGCGCCCCACGCCCCGTCACCTTCGATCCGCCGACGGGCACCGGCCAGCGTGAGCCCCTCGCTGAACACGAGGTGCCGGATCTTCAGCACGAGTTCCACGTCCGCTCGCCGGTACACCCGCGGGGCGCCGGGCGCCCGCGCCACGCCCAGCCCCGGGAACTCCTGCTCCCACGATCGGAGCACGTACGGCTGCAGCTTGGCGATCTCGCAGACCTCCGACGGCTTGAACAACTCCCGGTCCGGAATCTCGCCGAAGGTCTCAGCCACAGGTCTGCTCGCAGTATAGCATGCGGATCTTTCGTGCCCGGACGGCTACGCCGCGCCACGGCCCTTTCGCCGTCTCGCGCGCACCTCGATGCGGATCGGTGAACCGAAGAACCCGAACGCCTCGCGCAACTGGTTCACCAGGTATCGCTCGTACGAGAAGTGGAACGTCACAGCCACGTTCGTGAAGAACACGATCTTCGGCGGCGCCACGCCCGTCTGCGTCGCATAGAGGATCCGCACCTCCCTGCGTCCCTTGCTGGCCGGGGGGTGCGCGCTGGTCACGACCTCGACGAACTTGTTCAACTCCGCGGTCGGCACCCGGCGCCGGCGCCCCTCCGCCACCCGGTCCACCGTCTCGAGGAGCCTCGGCACGCGCTCCCCGGTCCTGGCCGAGACGTGCAGCAGCGGTGCGTACTCGAGGAACTTCATCTGCCGTCTGACTTCCTCGTCGAACGCGCGCGCGCCGTCCGGCCCGCGCTCCTTCATGAGGTCCCACTTGTTGGCGGCAATGATCAGGCCGCGGCCCGCGCGCTCCGCTTCGCCCGCAATCGCGGCGTCCTGGTCGGTCGCGCCCTCGACGGCGTCCATCACCACGACGACGACGTCGGCCCGCTCGATCGCGCGCTTGGCCTGCAGCACGCTCACCGCCTCGACCGCACCGGCCCGCGACACGCGGCCCGGCCGCCGAATGCCCGCCGTGTCGACGATGCGGAACTGACGGCGGTGCCACTGCAGGACGGTATCGATCGCATCGCGCGTGGTGCCCGGCATGTCACTGACGAGCACCCGCTCCTCGTGCAGGATACGATTGACCAGCGACGACTTGCCGACGTTCGGACGCCCCACGATCGCCACGCGGATCTCGGCCGGCTCCGTTGCCGCGTCGGCCGCGCCCTCCGCGTCCCCGGCGCCCGGTGCACCGTCGGAGCCCCCTCCTTCGGTCCGAGCCTCGGTCGGCGCGGGCGTGCGCTTCGGGAGTCGCGCAACGACTTCCTCCAGCAGATCACCGGTGCCCTGGCCGTGCTCGGCGGCGACTTCCACCACCGTGTCGAATCCCAGCTGGTAGAACTCCAGTGCCCCGGCCCGGCCGCGCCGGTCGTCGATCTTGTTCACGGCGAGCACTGCGGGCCTGCCCGACGCCCGCACGGCGGCCGCAACCTCCTGGTCGGCTGGCACCTGGCCGTCCACGCCGTCCACGAGGAACACGACCACGTCCGCCGTGGCGAGCGCCCGCCGCCCCTTCTCCACGACCAGCTCATGCAGAGGGTCCAGGCTGGCGCCGAACATGCCACCCGTATCGACCAACTCGAACTCGATGCCCTGCCAGCTGGCGGGCTGCGTATTCACGTCGCGCGTCGTTCCTGGAAGAGGGCCGACGATCGCCCGCCGACTCCTCGCGATCCGATTGAACAGCGTGGACTTGCCCACGTTGGGACGGCCGACGAGGACGACGGTGGGAAGGCGTCTGGGCACGTAAAGCTCACATGTAGCTGAATTCGGGCCTCTGATCTTACCAAAGGACGGGCACTGACGCGGGCCTTCCTGGCGGCGCCGGGCAGCCACCATCGTGCTTGACAGCGTAAGTGTTGATTTCTATAGTAGTTAGCAATTGTCGGAGGAGTACCGTCGGCATGATAAAGGTCGACATCGTCAACGAAGTATCCCGAGCCGCCGAGATCACGAAGGTCAAGGCCGAGATGGCGGTCGACGCCGTCTTCGACGCCATGCGGCTCTCGATGCAGCGCGGGGAGCGGATCGAACTGCGCGGATTCGGGGTGTTCCAGGTCAAGCCCCGCAAGCGCGGTATCGGCCGTAACCCACGGACTGGCAAGGAGGTACGGATTCCTCCCGGCCGCACGATTCGCTTCAAGCCCGGCAAGGACCTGCAGAGCATCGGCTGACACGCCCGAGCCGTTTAGAGGCGGCGCTGGCGTGCCGGCGTCTTGCCGAAATAGAGTCACAGGTGTCCGATCAGTATCCCGATCCCGATCGCGTTCCGCCCGACTTTTCCGCGCTCGACCGGTTGCCTGACCCGCCGTACCCCGACCCGCACCAACGATTTCCCCCCGATCTGATTGAACCCGTTGTCATTACCGCCAGGCCGGTCCCGCCGCAACGGGAGCGAATCTGGCGCCACGTCGTCTTGTTCGTGGCCACACTCGCCACGACGACCATCGTGGGCATGGGCAACTGGCTCTCGTTCCAGGCCGACTTCTCCCTGCACGCGCCGCCCTGGACGTGGCCGAGCCTCGTGATTCGCGGGCTCTGGTACTCGGTCACGATCCTCGCCATCCTGGGCGCCCACGAGGCCGGGCACTACCTGGCGTGCCGGTACTACGGCCTGAACGCCTCGCTGCCCTACTTCATTCCAGCTCCGCCGTTCTTCCTGGCCGGCACGTTCGGGGCCTTCATCAGGCTGCGCGAGCCCATCCGCACGAAGCCCCAGTTGTTCGACATGGGCGCCGCCGGACCGTTCGCCGGGTTTGTCGTCGCGCTGCCCGCGCTGTTGATCGGGCTCTCGCTGTCCCGCGTTGTCGCGGTGCCGGCCGACTTCGAAGGCTACAACCTCGGAGAGCCGCTGCTGTTTCGGGCAGCCACGTGGGTGATCTGGGGCCACGTCGCCGACGGCTATTCGGTCAACCTGCACCCGATGGCCTTCGCAGCGTGGTTCGGTCTCCTCGTCACCGCCTTGAACCTGATCCCGATGGGGCAGTTCGACGGTGGACACATCTCGTACGCAGTTCTGGGCCGCCGATCGATCTGGGTCACGCGCGGCGCGATCACCTTCGCGGTCGGCTTGTGTTTCTATTCGTTGAGCTGGGTCGTGTGGACGGCGCTCGCCCTGGGGCTGCTGTTCATGTTCGGGTGGCGCCACCCCCCGACGTACGACGAGGACGAACCGCTCGACCGGACGCGTCAGTGGCTGGCGCTGGCGGCGCTGGTCATCCTGATTATCTGTTTCACGCCGGCGCCCATCGAACCGCTCCAACTCATCAAGGGGCAGTAGCGCGACGCGGCCGGCCCCGCGGCGAGCCCGATCGCGACATCAGAGCACGGTCAGAGGATCCACGTCGATCGTCACCCGCCGCCTGAGGTCGGGTCGGCGGGCAACGGCGTCGGCGATGGCGCGGCGCATGGCCGGACGATTGGCGGGAGCGGCCTTGAGGAAGAACTGCGCGCGGTGTTCGCCCCGAAGCCGGGTGAGCGGAGCGGGGGCGGGTCCCAGCACGGCGAACGTTCCGCGCCTGGGCGCGGCCTCGAGCACGCGCGCCACCAGATCGGCGGCGGCGTCCATCGCGCCGCCGTAGCTTGGCCCGCGCACGATCACGTTGATCATGGCCACGACCGGCGGGTAGTGCATGGCCCGCCGAAACGCGATCTCCTGTTCGTAGAAGGCGGCGTACGCCTGGCAGGCCGCGTGCCTGATGCTGTAGTGCTCCGGGTACAGCGTCTGGATGATGGCTTCGCCAGCGGCCTCTCCCCGGCCGGCGCGCCCCACGACCTGCGTCAGCAACTGGAACGTCCGCTCCCCCGCCCGAAAGTCCGCCAGCCCCAGGCCGACATCCGCGGAGACCACGCCCACCAGCGTGACGCGCGGGAAATCGTGTCCCTTGGCGATCATCTGCGTGCCGACGAGCACGTCGATCTCGCCGCGGCCGAATCGCCCGAGGACGTCCGGGATCGTGCCGCGCCGCCGCGCGCTGTCGCGGTCCAGGCGCGCGACCCGCGCCTCGGGGAACGCGTCCCGCACCGCGGCCTCCAGGCGCTCGGTGCCAAACCCGATCTGCTCGAGGTAGGGCCCGCCACACGTGGGGCACGTCTTCGGAACGCGGCGCTCGTAATTGCAGTAGTGACAGCGCGCGACGCCGCGCCCGTGCACCACGAGCGACACGCTGCAGTTGGGACACTCGGTCGTACCGCCGCACTGCCGACAGAACACGGCGGTCGAATAGCCCCGCCGGTTGAGCAGCAGCAGCGCCTGCTCCCGCCGCTCCAGCCGCGCGGCGATGGCGGCGGCCATCGCGCCGCTGACGATGACGTCGGGCCCGGCCACGGCGTACTCGTCGCGCATGTTCACGATCGACACCGAGGCCAGGGGGCGATCGAGGACGCGGCGCTTCAGTGAGACGAGGGTGTATCGGCCGGCCAGGGCGTGGTGGTAGGACTCCAGCGCGGGCGTCGCCGATCCCAGCACCACGAGCGCCCCCTCGCGCTTGCCCCGCACGATGGCCACGTCGCGCCCGTGGTAGCGCGGGCTGTCATCCTGCTTGTACGAGCCGTCGTGCTCTTCGTCGACGACGATGAGCCCGATCGATGGCAGCGGCGCGAGCACGGCCGAACGCGTTCCCACCACAACGGCCACGTCTCCGCGCCGGATGGCCTGCCACTGATCGTGCCGTTCGCCGTCGGAGAGCCCGCTGTGCTGGATGGCCACCCGATCGCCGAACCGCGCCCGAAAGGCGGCGGCCACGGCCGGCGTCAGCGCGATTTCCGGCACGAGCACGAGCACGGTCTTGCCGAGCGCGAGCACGCGGTCGGCCAGCCGCAGGTAGATCTCGGTCTTGCCGCTGCCGGTCACCCCGTGCAGCAACGCCACCTGGAAGCGCGGCTGCCGGAGCAGGGCATCGAGACGCTCGATCGCGCCGGCCTGCTCCGCGGTCAGGTCACGGTCTGCCGGGTCGGCGGGGCCTCCCGCGCCCGTTCCCCACGGCCCGGCAAACGGATCGCGATCGACACGTTCCCGCCGGACCACCACCAGGCCGCGCCGCGCGAGGCGCTGCACGACGTCGGCCCCGACGCCGCGCTCGCGCAGATCGGCCATGCCGACGCCGCGGGGCGCGCCACGCAGCGTCTCCAGCAGCGCCCGCTGGCGGGGGCCGCGAACCCCGGCCACCTCCAGCACGGACCGGCCATCCGGTTCCACGTCGTCCAGCCGCGCTGCCAGGTCGGCGCCCTGCGCGCTCAGCGCGGCGATGTTGAGCGTCTTGAACGCGGTGCTGTCCCCGCTGAGCGCCTGTGTGACCGAGATCAGCCCTGCGCGCTCCAGCGACCGCACCAGGGCCGCGATCGGAGCGGGCCGATCGCCGCGCGCGGGACCCGCGGCCCTGGCCAGGCGCGCGCCAAGCGTCGAAACGGGCACGGGCCGCCCGTCGCCGATCGCGGCCAGGGCTTGCTGCTGCAGCGCGGTGAGCGACTCGTCGAAGACGTCAGCGCGCCGCCTGGTGCCCTCCGGCGTGAGCGCGACCATACGGCGGCTCTCGACCCAGGCCCGCGGCGGCATCGCGGCGGCAATCGCCTCCCCCGGCGCGGCCGCGTAGTACTCGGCCACCCACAGCGCGAGATCGACCACCGCCTCGGGGAGGTAGGCCTCCTGGTCGAAGAGATCGAGGACGTCGCGCAGGTCTGGCCCGCTGCCGGGCGCGGCGTCATCCGTCTCCGTGACGGCGAGCACGCAGCCGGTGACGCGGCGCGACCCGAGGGGGACCAGCACGCGCGCGCCTCGAACCGGCCGATCGATCTCGGGCGGCACGCGGTACGTGAGGGTGTCGAGGAACGGGACGGGAACCGCCACCTGCGCGAGGAGCGTCATCGACGGCCGCCGCCTACCTGTCGGCGTCGCTGCCCGCGAGCATGCTTCGAACCTTCTTCATGTCTTCCCACACGTCCCGCTTGCGTTCGGGGCTGCGCAGAAGGTACGCGGGATGGAACGTGGGCACGACGCGGGCGTTGCCATACATGAACACGCGGCCGCGAAGCCGCGAGATCGGATCCTTCGTCTTGAGGAGCGTCTGCGCGGCGAACGTGCCCAGCGCCACGATCACCTTCGGGCCGACGGCCTGGACTTGCCGGGACAGGAACGGCTCGCAGGTGTCCACCTCGTCGGGCTCGGGATTCCGGTTCTCCGGAGGCCGGCACTTGATCACATTGGCGATGTAGACATCGTCTCGCGACAGGCTGATCGCTTCGATGATCTTCGTCAGCAACTGGCCGGCCCGCCCGACAAACGGGATCCCCTGCACGTCCTCGTCGTGGCCGGGCGCCTCACCGACGAACATGAGGTCCGCGTGGGGATTGCCGACGCCGAACACGATCTGCCGGCGTCCGAGCCGGTGAAGCTTGCAGCGGACGCAGGGCCCGAGGTCGTCGCGAATCGCCTCGAGCGTCTCCGGAGCGCCTGCCAGGCCGGCGTCGGGGGGAGCGGTCGCGAGGTCGGGCACCGTCTCCTCGAACACCGCCTCGTCGGCCACGCCGAGGCCCTCGATGGTGTCTCCATCGCCGCCAGCGGACGTCGACTCCCGGCGGCGCACCCAGATCGCATCGCGGCTGATCCCGGGCACCCCCAATTCGGCCAGGAGCCTGAGGTGTTCGACGAGCTGGTCGCGGATGTCCATGTCGCGTGGGGCTCACACCGACGTTGACGAGCCGGGCGTGACCGCAGCCGGCTCGGCGGACAGCACGCCTTCAACCCGGTCGAGGATCGCACGCGCGACGTCCGCCTTCGACTGCAACGGCAGCGGCTGCACCGACCCGCGGGCGATGAGCGACACGATGTTCGTGTCCACGTCGAATCCCGCGCCGGGACGGGATACGTCGTTCGCCACGATCAGGTCCGCGCCCTTCTCGTCCAGCTTGCGGCGGGCCGCGGATTCGAGGTCTGACGTTTCGGCGGCAAACCCCACGAGCACGGGCTTTGCCCCGCCGTGAGCGGCGCGCCACTGTCCGGCCGCCGCCAGGATGTCCGGCGTGCGCCGCAGCGTGAGCTGCCAGGGCCCGGCGCCCTTCTTGATCTTCCCGGGCGCCTGCTGCTCGGGCTGGTAGTCGGCAACCGCCGCCGCCATGACGAGCACGTCCGCGTCGGCGACGCGCGCCATCACGGCGGCGTGCATCTCCTCCGCGCCGCGGACCCGGACCATCTCGGCGACCGGCGGCGGCTCGAGCGCGGTCGGCCCTGCCACCAGGGCCACGCGTGCGCCGCGACGCGCCGCCTCGGCGGCGATCGCGAAACCCATCCGGCCGCTCGATCGATTGCCGATGTAGCGGACCGGGTCGAGGTCCTCGTACGTCGGGCCGGCCGTGACCAGCACGCGCCGCCCGGCGAGGCCGCCCGACGGCCGCAGGACCTGCTCGGCCGCGGCGACGATCTCGTCCGGCTCGGCCAGCCGGCCCTTGCCCACCCAGCCGCACGCCAGGTAGCCCGCCCCGGGATCGACGAATTGCACGCCGCGGGACGCGAGCACCCGCAGGTTGGCGACCACAGCCGGGTGCTCGAGCATGTGGCTGTTCATCGACGGCGCCAGCAGGACCGGTGCCTGCGTCGCGAGGTACATCGTGGACAGGAAGTCATCGGCGATGCCGTTGGCGAACTTCCCGATGATGTTGGCCGTGGCCGGCGCGACCAGGAGGAGGTCGATCCCGGACGCGAGCGCGATGTGCTCGATGTCGGCGTTGGCGCCGGGCACCCATTGGCTGATCACGACCCGGCGTCGCGTGATCGCTTCGAAGGTCACCGGCCCGACGAAACGCCGGGCGTTGCGGGTCATCACGGCCACGACCTCGTGCCCCCGCTTCTGGAGGCCCCGCGCGACCTCGATCGCCTTGTAGGCCCCGATGCCGCCCGTCACGCCGAGCGCAATCAGCGACATGTCCCTGTCCCCCGTCCGTCCAACCCCCGCCGCCCGCCTCAGGCCGGGCGGAACGTGCCGACGATGCGGTCGGCCGCCTCCGCCATCACGGCCAGGCGGCTGCGCCGCGCCAGGACCACCGCGCGGATCCGGTCCACGCACGCCTCGATCTCGTCGTTGACGACCACGTGGTCGTATTCGCCGTATGCCTGTACCTCGTCGCGAGCCACCTGCAGTCGGCGCCGGACCTGCTCTTCCGTGTCCTGGCAGCGTCCCCGCAGGCGCTGCTCGAGGACATCCGCCGACGGCGGCAGCACGAACACGGACACCTGCGCCACCCCGTGACGGCGGACCTGCCGGGCGCCCTGGACGTCGATGACCAGCACGAGGTCCTCGCCCGCAGCCAGGTGGCGCTCCGTGTCGACCCCCGACGTGCCGTAGAGGTTGCCGAAGATCTCCGCCCACTCCAGAAACTGATCCCCGGCGATCATCGCTTCGAAGCGGGCCCGGCTGACGAAATTATAGTCGACCCCGTCGGCTTCGCCGATCCGGGCCTGGCGCGACGTGTAGGATCGCGACATCCTGAGGTCCGGCGTCGTCTCCACCAGGCGCTGCACGACGGTCGTCTTGCCTGTGCCCGACGGCGCCGACACCACGATCAGGCTGCCGCGGGGAGCCCTATTCGACATTCTGTACCTGCTCCCGCATCTTTTCGAGTTCCGCCTTGGCCGCGATGATGAGCTCCGTGACGTCGAGCCCGTCCGCCTTGGAGCCCATCGTGTTCACCTCGCGGTTCATCTCCTGGAGGAGGAAGTCCAGTTTCCGGCCGCACGGCTCCGGGCCATCCGACAGGGTCGTCCACTGCGCCACATGGGCCCGGAAGCGCACGACCTCCTCGCTGATGTCCGACCGCGCGGCGAATCGGACGATCTCCTGCGCGATGGCCGTCCGATCCACCTGCAGATCGCGCGTCATCTCCTGGATGCGCTCCGCCAGCCGGACCTGCAGGTCGGCCTCGCCCCGGCGGGCGGCTTCGGCAATGCCCTCGACGAAGAGCGCCACGGCCGCCTTCCGCGCGTCCAGATCGGCCTGCAGGTGGCCGCCCTCACGCCGGCGCATCACGTCGAGTTCGGCGATCGCGCGCTCGACGGCCGCGTCGACCGCGGCCTCGACCTGCCCGGCCGCGTCCGCGTCGGGTTCGACCGGCTGCTCGCGCACGGTCAGGGCCTGCGGCATGCGTACCAGGTCGCCGGGCGTCAGCGTGCCCTCCACGAGCCCGTGCGCGCGGGCGCGGTCCAGCGCGCCGGCCAGGGCCGAGGCGAATGCCTCGTTGATCTGGACCTCGAGGACAGGCTCCTGCCGGAGCTGGACCGTGACGGCGACCTCAATCCGGCCCCGCGCGACGTGACGCTGCAGGTGCGCCCGCAGCGCCGGCTCGATCTGGCTGAGCGTCTGTGGCATGCGGATCTGCGCATCGAAATACCGGTGGTTCACGCTGCGAATCGTGACCCCGATGGTGACACGGTCATCCTCGTGGGTCAGCGTCGCGAATCCCGTCATCGACTTGATCATGGCTCCCGTTTCTCGCCGCGCACGACGGCCTCACTCGTCAGATGTCCTGCTCACGGCGCCCGCGTCTTCCACCCGCTCCGCCAGCCGCGCGCCCGGCGCCCGGCGCGTCCCGGCGAACTGCATCGCGTGCAGGCCCGCGTAGACCCCGTTCGACCTCGCCATCAGCTCCTCGTGCCGCCCGACCTCGACGACCCGCCCGCGCTCCAGCACGACGATCAGGTCGGCCGACCTCACGGTGGACAGGCGGTGCGCGATGACGAACGACGTGCGGTCCCGCATCAGGTTGGCCAGCGCGTCCTGCACCAGCGCCTCGGACTCGGAGTCCAGGGCCGAGGTGGCCTCGTCGAGAATCAGCACCGGCGAGTCCTTCAGCAGCGCCCGCGCGATGGCCAGGCGCTGGCGCTGGCCGCCGGACAGGCGCTGGCCGCGCTCGCTGATCATGGTCTCGTAGCGACGCGGCATGTGGATGATGAAGTCGTGCGCCCGCGCGGCCCGCGCCGCCGCCTCGATCTCGGCCTGCGTCGCGCCCGGCCGGCCGTACGCGATGTTGGCCGACACCGTGTCGTCGAAGAGCACGGTCTCCTGGGTGACCATCCCGATCTGGCCCCGCAGGGACGCCAGGCTGACGGTCCGGATGTCCACCCCGTCGAACAGGATGGCCCCGCCCGACACGTCGTAGAATCGCGGCAGCAGGTTGACCAGGCTGGTCTTGCCCGCGCCGCTCCGCCCGACGATGGCCACCGTGTCGCCGGCCCGCGCCGTGAACGTCACCCCGTGCAGGGTGCTGCGCCCGCGCGCGTCCTCGTACTGGAACGTCACGTCACGGAACTCGATCCCGTCGCCGAGGGGCTTCAGGGGCGGCGCCCCCGGCAGTTCCGTCACCTCCGTGTGCGTGTCGAGCAGCTCGAACAACCGCTCCGAGGCGGCCATCGCCTGCTGGATGCTGGCGTTCACCCGGCTCAGCTTCTTCAGCGGTCCGTACATCAGGAACAGCGCCGCGATGAACGAGGTGAACTCACCCTGCGTCAGGCGCCCGGTCGAGATCTCCCGGCTCCCGTACCAGAGCGCGGCGGCCACCGCCACCCCGCCCAGCAGTTCCATGATCGGCGGCATCATCGAAACGGCCGCCGTGACGGTCATGTTGGAGCGGTAGAGGGCCCGCGCCGCGGTCCCGAAGCGCTCGCCCTCGCGCCATTCGGCGCTGAAGGCCTTGACGATCCGGTGGCCCGTCAGCGCCTCGGTCGCGACGTGCGACATGTGCTCGAGGTGCTCCTGGCTGCGACGCGTCGTGCCCCGCAGGCGCTTGCCGAGCCGCACCAGCGGGTACAGCACCAGCGGCGCCCCGGTCAGGCACACCAGCGTCAGGCCCGTGTCGTAGTAGAACAGCAGGGCCGCGTACCCCAGCACGGCCAGGGACTCGCGCAGCAGGTCGCCCACCGTCTCCGAGACCGCCTGCTGCACCTGCGCCACGTCGCTCGTCAGCCGCGACAGGAGCTGCCCCGTCGTCCGGACCTTGAAGAAGGCCGTGGACTGCCCGAGCGTGTGGACGAAGAGCTTCTTGCGCAGGTCGAACACGACCCGCTGGCCGACGTCGGTCATCAGGTACGACGAGAAGTACGACCCGATGCCCTTCACCACGTAGGCCCCGACGATGGCCCACGCCACCGTCGTCAGCGATCGCTGGTGCGTCAGGACGTTGTCGAAGATGGGCTTGACGAGGTAGGCGAGCGCCGCCGACGCCGCGCCGTACGCGAGCATGCCCACCATGGCGGCCGCAAAGCGCAGCCGGTAGGGCCTCGCGTAGCGCAGCAGTCGAATGAGGGGATTCACTCGCTGAACCGGTAGCGCAGCAGCACCCAGAGCGCGACCACGCCGTCGCGCCAGGTGATCTTCTTGCCGTCCTCGTACCCGCGCCCGTCGTACGTGATGGGCACCTCGTAGACCCGGTACCGGCGCTTGAAGATCTTGGCCGTCAGCTCCGGTTCGATGCCGAACCCGTTCGAGCGCAGCGCCATCCCCGCCAGCACCTCCGACCGCATCACCTTGTAGCACGTCTCCATGTCCGTGAGCATGGTGTTGTAGAGCACGTTGGTGATGAGCGTCAGCAGCCGGTTGCCCAGGTAATGGGTGAACATGAACACCCGGTGGCGCCCGAGGAACCGCGACCCGTACACGACGTCGGCCCGTCCCTGGCTGATCAGCTCGATCAGCGCCGGGAACTCCTCGGGCGAGTACTCGAGATCCGCATCCTGGATGACGATCAGGTCGCCGGAGGCCTCGGTGAAACCGCGGCGCAGCGCCGCGCCCTTGCCCCGGTTCTGGTCCTGCAGGAACAGCTTGAAGCCCAGCTCGCGCTGCAACCCCGCCAGCAGGTCGCGCGTCCCGTCGGTCGAGGCGTCATCCACGACGATGAGCTCGACACGGAGCGGGACCGCCAGGACCCGCCGTACGATCTCGTCGATCGTCTGGCGCTCGTTGTAGACAGGCATCACGACCGACAACAGCGGGTCGGTGAGCGCGCCACGGAGCCGTGACATCAGCCGGCCGTTCCTTTCCCGTAGCCGCGGGGATTGGCCTGGCGCCACCGCCAGGCGGTCTCCACCATGTCCGAGAGTTCCGTGAACCGGGGCGTCCAGCCCAGCTCGGCCCTCGCGAGCGCACCGGACGCGAACAGCACGGCCGGGTCGCCGGGCCGCCGCGGCGCCACCGAATGCGGCACCTGACGGCCCGCCACGCGGGCCACCGCGCCGATCACGTCACGCACCGAGAACGGGCGCCCGGTCCCGAGATTGTACGTCGCCGACGGCGCGTCCCGCTCCAGAGCCGCGAGCGCCAGCAGGTGCGCCTGGGCCAGGTCCGACACGTGCACGTAGTCCCGCAGGCAGGTTCCATCCGGCGTCGGGTAGTCGTCCCCGTACAGCCGCAGCGGCTCGCCACCCAGCGCCGCGTCCACCGCCCGCGGGATCAGGTGCGGCTCCGGGGTGTGGTCCTCGCCGAGGTCGCCCTCCGGGTCCGCGCCGGCCGCGTTGAAATACCGCAGGCACACGGCGCGCAGGCCGTGGGCCCGCTCCAGGTGCGGCAGCGCGCGCTCGATCGCGAGCTTCGTGTCGCCGTAGGGATTGATCGGGCGCGTCGGGTGACGTTCCGTGATCGGCGTCTCGTCGGGCTCGCCGTAGACCGCCGCCGTCGAGGAGAACACGAACCGCCGGACCGACTCGGCCGCCATCGCCCGCAGGACGCTCAGCGTGCCCACGACGTTGTTGTGGTAGTACCCGAGCGGGTCCGTCACCGAGTCCCCGACGGCCAGCCACGCGGCGAAGTGCATCACCGCCGACACGCCGTAGCGGCGGATCGTATCCTGCAGCAGGGCGGTGTCGTGCACGCGGCCGACCACCAGGTCGCCCCACTTCACCGCCTCGCGGTGCCCCGCCGACAGGTCGTCGTACACGACCACCTGTCGTCCGCTGCGCGCCAGGGCCTTGGACACATGGCTGCCGATGTAGCCGGCCCCTCCGGTCACGAGCACGGCGTTCACGCCTACCGTCCAATCGAGAAGTAGGTGAACCCGCTGGCCCGCATCTGCTCCCGGCTGTAGATGTTGCGGCCGTCGAAGATGACGGGTGACTTCAGCAGTTTTCGCATCTTGTCGAAATCCGGCTCCCGGAACTCGTTCCACTCGGTCACCAGCGCGAGCGCGTCGGCTCCCTTCAGGGCGTCGTAACTGCGTGGCGCGTACGTGATCCGGCTCCCGAAGATGCGCCGGGCCACCTGCATGGCGGCCGGGTCGTACGCCTGGACCCGGGCGCCCATCGACAGCAGCCGCTCGATCAGCATGATTGACGGCGCCTCACGCATGTCGTCGGTCCTCGGCTTGAACGAGAGGCCCCACACGGCGATCGTCCGGCCCTTCACCGAGCCGAAATGGGCCTCGATCTTCGCCGCCAGCCGCACCTTCTGCCCGGCGTTGACCGCCTCGACGGCCTTGAGAATCTCGAACGAATACCCCTTGTCCGCCGAGAACTTCACGATGGCCTTGACGTCCTTCGGGAAACAGCTCCCGCCGTAGCCGCATCCCGGGAACAGGAACGACGACCCGATCCGGCGATCCGAGCCCACAGCCCGGCGCACCTGGTCCACGTCCGCCCCGAACAGCTCGCACAGGTTGGCCACTTCGTTCATGAACGAGATCTTCGTGGCCAGCAGGGCGTTCGCGGCGTACTTGCACAGCTCGGCGCTCGCGCAATCCATCACCATGATCGGCGCACCCGTCCGGGTGAACGGCGCGTACAGCAACGTCATGATCTCGGTCGCCCGGGGATCCTCGGCCCCGATGACCACGCGGTCCGGCTTCAGGAAATCCTCGACGGCCGCGCCCTGCTTCAGAAACTCGGGATTGCTCACCACGCTGAACGGGTGTGTCGTCTCGCGGCGGATCACTTCGCGCACCTTCTCGGAGGTGCCCACCGGTACCGTGCTCTTGTCCACGATGACCTTGTACCCGTTCATCGCCCGCGCAATCTCCCGCGCCACGCCGATGACGTGCTGGAGATCGGCCGACCCGTCCTCACCCTGCGGGGTGCCGACCGCGATGAACACGACCTGGGCCGCCCGCACCGCGCGGGCCAGTTGGGTTGTGAACGTCAGACGCTTCTCCGTCCGGTTGCGCCGGACGATCTCCTCCAGTCCCGGTTCGAAAATCGGGATCTGCCCTTTCCGCAACGTCCGAACCTTCGCCTCGTCCTTGTCCACGCAGATGACGTCGTTGCCCGTCTCGGCAAAACACGCCCCCGCCACGAGCCCGACGTATCCCGTGCCGACGACTGCCAGTTTCATACCCGTGAACTCCTCGATGACGCAGGGGGCTGGCGACCTGGGGCGCGCACCTGGAAAGTGATTGACCGTACCATACCCGTAAAAAGCTGTCAAGATATTGCAATACAATGGGTTGCGGGGATTCGAGGGGCTGGAATTCCCGGCGCGGGCGGCGCCCGGGCGGCGCCGCGCGCCCATTCCGGTTTAGGATTGGCCGAGCACGGCGCATGCGGATTCTTCTCGACTACCGGCCGGCGTTGCGGGCGCGTTCAGGCGTCGGCGAATGGGTCCACCAGCTCGCCCGGGCCGTGCTCCGCGCCCCAGCCGGGCCAGGGGGCGACGAGCCCCACCTGACGCTGTTCAGCAGCTCCTGGAAGGACCGGCCGGACGAGGCGGCCCTGGCCGACCTGGCCGGGGCGGCCGTGATCGACCGGCGAATCCCGGTCGCGACCCTCAACTGGGCATGGCACCATCTGGGATGGCCGCCGGTCGAGATGCTGACGGGACGGGCCTACGACGTCGTCCATGCGCCCCATCCGCTCCTGGTGCCCTCGCGCCACGGGCTGGGAGTCGTCACCATTCACGACCTCGACTTCCTCGACCACCCGGAGCGGACCCGGGGCGAGATCCGACGGGACTACGGACCGCTCGCCCGGGCGCATGCGGCCCGGGCAGCCCTGGTCGTCACGGTCTCGGACTACACGGCGCACCAGGTGGAGCACCGGCTCGGGGTGCCACGCAGCCGCCTCGTCGTCTGCCGGTCCGGGGTGCCCGACTGGGCGACCGCCGCGACGGCCGGGGCTGTGCCGCGCGGGCCCGGGCACGTGCTGTTCGTGGGCACGATCGAGCCGCGCAAGAACATCCCCGGCCTCCTGGCCGCGTACCGGCTGATCGTTGCGCGGAATCCCGACGCGCCGCGACTCGTCCTGGCCGGCCGCGTGCCGCCCGAGGCGGTGGGGTGGAAGGCCGAGATCGGGGCCTCCCCGCTGGCGGGACGCGTGGACGTCAGGGGCTACGTGACCGACGCGGAGCGGCGTGAGGCCTATCTCAACGCCCGTGTGCTGGTCCTGCCCTCGTTCGAGGAGGGATTTGGGCTGCCTGCCCTCGAGGCCATGGCCCTTGGGGTGCCCGTCGTGGCATCGGACCGGGGCGCCCTCCCGGAAGTGGTCGGAGACGCTGGCACTCTCATCGACCCGGACAGCCCCGCGGATCTGGCCCGGGGCATCGAGCGGGTCCTGACGGACGGTCGGTACGCCGCCCAGTGCGTGGAACGCGGACGGGAACGCGCTCGCACCTTCACCTGGGACCGGTCGGCCGCGGTGTATCTGGATGCCTGCCGGGAGGCGGTGGCGCGGGCGGGCGCCCGTGGCACACAGGCGTGAGGCGGTCCATGCGCATCGGCATCGACGCCCGCGAGCTCGCGGGACATCCCACCGGGGTGGGCCGCTACCTGGCCCAGTTGTTGGCGCAATGGGCGCGCCTGCCCGAGGCGCGCCCTCATGAGTTCCTGCTGTACGCCCCGGCGCGGGAACGTGGCGCGGCCGCGGCAGCCGTCCCGGACGGACTGCCCGCCGCCGTGCGACCTGTGCCGGGCGGTCGAGGGTCCTGGTGGGAGCAGGTCCGCCTTCCCCGGGCCGCCCGCGCGGACCGGCTCGACGTCTTCTTTGCGCCCGCGTACAGCGCGCCCCTGAGGCTCGATACGCCCGTGGTACTGACAATCCATGACCTGTCGTTCCTTGCGCACCCCGAGTGGTTCCGCCCGCGCGAACGCCTCCGCCGCGCATGGTTCACCCGCCAGTCCGCCCGGCGTGCGCGGCTGGTCCTCACGGACTCGGCGTTCTCGCGGGACGAGATCCTCCGGCACCTTGCGGTGCAGCCCGCCCGGGTCCACGTGATACCGCTCGGGGTCGGCGTGACTCCCGCCACGCGGGAATCCGGCGAGGGGCTGGGCCGGCCCGGGACACCTCGGGAGCCTCTGGTGCTGTTCGTGGGGTCGATCTTCAACAGGCGGCGCCTCCCTGACCTCATTTCCGCCTTCGCGCAAGTAGCCCCCTCCCGCCCGGCCGCGCGGCTCGAGATCGTCGGCGACGATCGCACGTGGCCTCCCCAGGACCTGGCGGCCTGCGCCCGGGACGAGGGCGTCGCGGAACGCGTCGGCCTCCGGTCGTACGTCCCGGACGAGGTGCTCCGCGACCTGTACCGGCGCGCGAGCGTGTTCGTGTTCCTCTCCGAGTACGAGGGATTCGGACTCACGCCGCTCGAAGCCCTGGGGCACGGCGTCCCGATCGTCGTGCTCGACACCGCCATCGCGCGGGAGGTGTACGGGCCCGCCGCGATCTACGTCCAGGCCGGGGACATCGCCGGCACTGCCGCCGTGCTGGCGACGCTGCTCGATCGTGCGGAGGCCCGGCGCGACGCGCTGGCACCGGCGCCCGCGGTGCTCGCGCGCTATCGCTGGGACGAGGCCGCGCGCGCCACGTTGGGGCGTCTCCTCTCGGCGCCAGGAGACCCGGAGCGTGCCTGACCTGACGATCGTCATCGTGTCCTACAACACCCGGGCCGACCTCGAGGCCTGCCTCTCGTCGCTGGCGGCTGCCCCGCCCGCCACCCCGCACGAGATCGTGGTCGTGGACAACGCGTCGGGCGACGCGACGGCCGACGCGGTGAGAACCCGCTGGCCGGCGGTGCGCCTGATCGAGGCCGGCCGGAACCTCGGGTTCGCTGCGGCCAACAACCTCGGGATCCGTGGCACGACCAGTGACCTGGTGCTGCTGCTCAACAGCGACACCCTCGTGCCGGCCGGGGCGATCGACCGGCTCGTCACGGAACTCATGGCCGACCCCGCGCTGGCCGCGATCGGCCCGCGTCTCGTCGATGGCCAGGGCCGGACCGAGTTGTCGTTCGGGCCGATGATGGGGCCGTTCAACGAGGTGAGGCAGAAGCTGCTCGTGCGCCTGCACGAGCGCGGCGTGTGGCCCGTGGCGGCCGCCGTGGATCGCTGGACGCGCCGCGCGGCCGATTACGACTGGATCAGTGGCGCCTGCTTCCTCGTCCGGAGGGATGCCGCAATCTCGGCGGGACTTCTCGACGAGCGCTACTTCCTCTACGCTGAGGATGTCGACTTCTGCGCCGCCTTGCGTCGCCTGGGCCTCCGTGTGCGGTTCACGCCCGCGGCCGAGGTCATCCACCTGCGCGGCCGGTCCGGCCGCCAGCGCCCGGCGGCGACGGAGCGGGCCTACCGGCAGAGCCAGTTGTCCTTCTACGCCAAGCACCACCCGCGCTGGCTCCCGTGGCTCCGCCTCTACCTCCGGGTCCGCGGCAAGCTGCCGAGCCCGGTAGCGCAAGGCGCGCCGGCGGAACCCGGGGCGCCCCCGTCGCTGTGATATCGTGTTAGCGGTTTCCCCGAGGCGATCGTGTGCGCATCGCAATAGACGTCCGCAAACTGCACGACTTCGGCATCGGCACGTATATCCGTAACCTCCTGAAGTACCTGGCGCGACTCGACCAGGAGACGGACTATGTGTTGCTCTGCCGGCCCGAGGACCAGGCCGGGATTCGAACCCTCGGCCCGAACTTCCGTCCCGTCGTGGACACCTCGCGCCCGTACTCCATCGCCGAGCAGATCACGATTCCCTTCCGGCTGCTGCGCGAACGCGTGGACCTGTTTCACGAACCGCACTACGTACTGCCGCCGCTGGTGCCGTCGCGCTCGGTCGTGACGATTCACGACTGCATTCACCTGATGTTCCCGCAGTACCTGCCCAGCCGGCTGGCGTACGGGTACGCGCGGGCCAGCCTGTGGATGGCGGCCCGGCGCGCCCAGCGGATCATCACGGTGTCCGAAACCTCGAAGGCGGATATCCTCCGGTTCTGCAACGTGCCGGCCGACCGCGTGGCGGTCATCTACAATGCGATCGACGATCGGTACGCGACGCCGCCGACCGAAGAGGAAATGCACCGGACGCGCGAGCGCTACCAGTTGCACGGCCCCTTCGCCCTGTACGTGGGCAACATCAAGCCGCACAAGAACCTCGAGCGCCTGATCGACGCCTTCCACCTGCTGCGCCTGGAAGGCTTCGAGCGGTTGCAGTTGCTCATCATCGGCGATCAGATCTCGAAGTACCCGGCGCTGCGCCGTTCGGTGGACCACTTCAAGCTGCACAAGCACGTGCGCTTCCTGGGGTTCGTGCCGGACCAGACGCTGGCGGCGCTGTACCGGCTGGCGACCGTCTTCGTGTTTCCCTCCCTGTACGAGGGCTTCGGCCTCCCGCCGCTCGAGGCCATGGCCAGCGGGACGCCGGTCGTCACGTCGAACATCTCCTCGCTGCCCGAGGTGGTCGGGGACGCAGCGGAACTGGTGGATCCGTACGATGCCCATTCGATCGCGGCCGGCATGAAGCGGGTGCTCAGCGACCCGGCGTTGCGCGCCACCTTGCGGGAGCGCGGGCCCATCCGGGCGCGCACGTTCTCCTGGGAAGCGTCGGTCACTCGAATCCGTGAGATTTACGGCCAGGTGGTGGCTGAGTCATCGTGACACGCACACCCGGGCGAATCGCCCTCATCCACGACTGGCTCACCGGGATGCGGGGCGGTGAGAAGGCGCTCGAAGTCCTGTGTGAGCTCTACCCGGATGCCGAGCTGTTCACGCTGCTCCACGTGCCCGGCAGCGTGTCCCCGACCATCGAACGACGCCCGATCCACACCTCGTTCATCCAGCGCCTGCCCCGGGCCAGGCGCCTCTACCGCCACTACCTCCCCCTGTTCCCCACGGCAATCGAGCAGTTCGACCTCGACGGCTTCGATCTGGTCGTGAGCACCAGCCACTGCGCCGCCAAGTCAGTGGTCAGGCCCGGCCGGGCCCGGCACCTCTGCTACTGCCTGACGCCCATGCGC
Organism: uncultured Acidobacteriota bacterium; assembly: GCA_963813325.1. Taxonomy (GTDB): domain Bacteria; phylum Acidobacteriota; class Vicinamibacteria; order Vicinamibacterales; family JAKQTR01; genus CAWEYM01. The sequence goes on along the minus strand of CAWEYM010000004.1, from coordinate 554,733 downwards.
TACGCCTGGGACCAGTACGAGGCCTATTTCGGCGCCCGGAAGGTCGGGCGCCTGCCCGAGCGGATGCTGCGCCCGGTCCTTGCCTGGCTCGCCCGCTGGGACGCCGCCACCTCCGGCCGGGTGGACGAGTACGTGGCCATCTCGCGGTATATCGCGATGCGGATCGCGAGATACTATAATCATCCGTCGCTGGTCGTGTACCCGCCGGTCGATACCGAGTTCTTCCAGCCGGACGGGTCGGCGCCGGAAGCGTCTGCCCTGGTGGTTTCCGCCCTGGTGCCGTACAAGCGGATCGACCTCGCGATCGACGCCTGTGCGCAGGCGAGGGTGCCGCTTCGCATCGTGGGGGACGGTCCGGAAGGCCCCAGGCTGAGGCGGCAGGCCGGTGCCGACGTCACGTTTCTCGGCACGCGCACCGACGGGGAGATTCGCGACCTCTACCGGCGGGCGTCCGTCGTCCTGCTGCCCGGCGTCGAGGATTTCGGCATCGTCCCGCTCGAGGCGCAGGCGTGCGGGCGCCCGGTCGTGGCGCTGGCCGAGGGCGGCGCGCTGGAGACGGTGATAGACGGCGTCACGGGCATCCTGGTGAACGAGGCCTCCCCCGGGGCGATGGGCGACGCGATTCGCCGCGCCATCGACGCGCGGTTCGAGGCTGACGTGGTGCGCCGGCACGCCGAACGTTTCAGCCGGCCGCGGTTCGCCGCCGAGATGCGGGCCCGGATCGAGGGCATGCTGGACTTGAACTGACGCCATGGTCAAACGCTACAAGCGGACTCTCGCCGCCTTCTATATCCTGTCGGACGCCTTGCTCGGCGTGGCGGCGTTTGTCGGGGCCTACCTGGTCAGGTTCGAAACGGGCCTGATCCCGGTCACGAAGGGCCTGCCCCCGTTCGGCCAGTACGTGAACGTCGCGCCGTTTGTCGCCGTCCTCGTGCCGGTCGCCTACTATTTCCAGAGCCTCTACAGCCTCCGGCGGAACCGGTCGCGCGTCGACGACTTCTTCGCTGTCTTCGTCGGCAGCATCGTGGCCGTGGTCCTCGGCGTGGTCACCACGCTGTACTTCCAGGCCTACTACGTCCCGACCGAGATGAAGGACCGCGGCGCCTTCGAGGTCTCCCAAATCGTCTGGGGCATCTTCCTCGTCCTCAACGTCACGCTGACCTACGCGTCGCGCGAGCTGGTCCGGCAGGCGCTCGAGCGCCGCTGGCGCGCGGGGATCGGCCTGAAGCGGCTCCTGATCGTCGGTGCGGGCGATCTCGGCCGGCTCGTCGCGGACAAGATCCTCGAGCACCGGGAACTGGGCTACCAGATCATCGGGTTCGTGGACGACCGCGCGGGCCAGGACCACCTGGGGTACCGCGGGCTGCCGATCCTCGGGACCTGCGAGGAAGCCGCGGAGATCGCGCAGCGCGAGCGCGTGGACCAGATCTACGTCGCGCTGCCGAGGGACGAGCACCAGCAGATGATGCAGGTGATCGAGAACGCCAGCAAGGAGATGATCGACGTCAAGATCGTCCCGGACCTGCTCCAGTTCATCGCGCTGCGGGCGCGGATCGAGGAGCTCGACGGGGTGCCCATCATCAACCTGAGCGATCTCCCGCTGCAGGGCATCGCGGCCATCGTCAAGCGCCTGGTCGACATCGTCGTCTCGGTCGTGGTGCTGGCCATCCTGGCCGTTCCCCTGCTGCTCATCAGCCTGCTCATCCGCCTCACGTCGCCCGGCCCGGTGTTCTACCGGCAGGAGCGCATGAGCCTCGACGGGTCGCCCTTCACGGTGTACAAGTTCCGCTCGATGTACCGCGACGCGGAAGCCGACACCGGGCCCGTCTGGGCGCGCGACGAGGACCCGCGCGCCACGACCGTCGGCCGGTGGCTCCGGCGGCTCGATCTCGACGAGCTGCCGCAGCTGTTCAACGTCCTGAGGGGCGAAATGTCGCTGGTCGGCCCGCGGCCCGAGCGCCCCTACTTCGTGCAGCAGTTCAAGGACCGCTTCCCGCAGTACATGCTGCGGCACAAGGTGAAGTCCGGCATCACCGGCTGGGCCCAGGTCAACGGCTGGCGCGGTAACACGTCGATCGAGGAACGGATCGACCACGACCTCTTCTACATCGAGAACTGGTCGCTCCGCCTCGATTTCAAGATCATGTGGCTCACGCTCGTGCGCGGCATCGGCCTGTACAAGCAGAGGCACGCTTCCTGAGGCACGAGATGAGCAAGCCACGAGTCGTCATCACCGGGGCTGCCGGGTTCATCGGGTCGCACCTGGCCGAGGCGCTGCTCGACCTCGACTACAGCGTCATCGGCATCGACAACCTGCTCACCGGCGATATCGCGAACATCGCGCACCTGGCGAACCGCGACTTCCAGTTCATCAAGCACGACGTCACGAACTACATCTTCGTCGACGGCCCCGTCGACGTCGTCCTGCACTGGGCCAGCCCGGCGAGCCCGATCGACTACCTGGAGCTCCCGATTCCGACGCTGAAGGTGGGGGCCCTCGGCACGCACAAGGCCCTCGGCCTCGCCAAGGCCAAGGGCGCGCGCTTCGTCCTGGCGTCGACCTCCGAAGTCTACGGCGACCCGCTCGAGCACCCGCAGAAGGAGTCCTACTGGGGCAACGTCAATCCCATCGGGCCGCGCGGCGTGTACGACGAGGCCAAGCGGTTCGCCGAGGCCATCACGACGGCCTATCACCGGTACCACGGCGTCGACGCCAAGATCGTGCGCATCTTCAACACCTACGGGCCGCGCATGCGGATCCACGACGGGCGCGCCGTCCCCACCTTCATCGCTCAGGCGCTCCGGAACGAGGACATCACGGTGTTCGGGGACGGGCGCCAGACGCGCAGCTTCACCTACATCAGCGATCTGGTGGACGGCGTGCTGCGCCTGATGCGGTCCGACCTGAACGAGCCGATCAACATCGGCAACCCCCACGAGATGACCGTCGAGGAGATCGGCCGGACGATTGTCCGGATGACCGGGTCTTCGAGCCGCATCGTCTACGGGCCGCTGCCGACCGACGACCCGAAAGTCCGCCAGCCGGACATCGGCAAGGCCCGCGCGCTGCTCGGGTGGGAGCCGAAGGTCGCGCTCGAGGAAGGGCTCGATCGGACCATCGCCTACTTCAGACAGAAGGTGGCGCCTCGTTGATGATGCGACGGGCGTGCACCACGTAGTGCAGCCCCGACACGAGCGTGATCCCGAACGACAGCCAGATCACGATCTGTACGAGGATCGAGGGCTGCTTCAGGAAGTTGAAGAACATCACGACCACCGCGGTCACGATATAGGTCGCCGTGGCGGCCTTGCCGTAGATGGACGGCCTGAACGTGCGGGGCCCCACCGCGAGGTTCACGACGGCCACGGTCACCACGATGACCACGTCACGGCTGATGATGAGCACCGTCAGCCAGATCGGCAGGCGGTTGGTCAGGCCGATCCCCGGCAGCGACATCACGACGAACGCGCTGACCAGCAGCAGCTTGTCGGCCATCGGGTCGAGCCACGCGCCGAGGTTCGTCCGCTGGTTGCCCCGCCTGGCAATCAGCCCGTCCAGGCCGTCGGTGATCCCGGCCGTGACGAACACCGCCAGCGCCCACCCCAGGTCCTCGTAGATCACGAGGATCACGAAGAGCGGGATCAGGAACATCCGCAGCAGCGTCAACTGGTTGGCCGTCGTCAGCGTGCTCATGGCGTCACGTCCCCGATCGGCCGGCGCGCCCGCGCTGCGACAGCGCCTGGAGCCGGTTCATCGCCTCGACGGCCTCCGCGCCGCTCACCACCCGCGAGGGCCGGAACGAGTCCCCTTCGAACAGCGGCATCACGCCCGACGCCACGGCCGCGACGATTCCCTTGTAGCCCACGTAGCCGGGCCCGACATCGGCGATCGTGCGCCGCGCCCCGTCGAGCGTGCGCGGGGCCCCGGGAGCCACCACGTCGAGCATCCGCGCGACGACGTGAGCGAGATCGACCCGCCGGACGACCGCTCGTGGCTGAAACGTATGGTTCTGGTACACGTCCATGACGCCGGCGCGCGTGACGGCCATGATCCAGGGCGCGGCCCAGTCCTGCCGCGCGTCGGTCATGACCGCGGTCACGCGGCGGGGAGAGGCGGCCAGCGCCTCCTGGAAGCGGACCCCGAGGAGGGCGGCCAGCTCGCCCCGCGTCAACCGGGCGGACCCGGGGATGGCGCGGTACTCCTCCGGCAGTTTCACCCGGGCCATCCCCTCGCGGACCCTGGCGAGGGCCGCGCGGGTCGAGTCGGCTGGCTCGATCGCCAGCGCATGTTCGAAGGCGCCGACGGCCCCGTCGAAATCTCCCTGCCGTTCGAGGAGCTCCGCGAGAGCCAGCCACGCGCGCGCGTCGCCCGGGTCCAGTTCCGTGGCCTTCTTCAGGTGCCCGGCGGCCGCGGCGTCGGCGTCGAGATGCAGTTCAACGGCCGCCAGGTCACGGTAGAGAAAGGCGCTGGCGGGCGTGGCCGCGATCGCGCGCTCGTACTCCCGCCTCGCCTCGTCGAAGCGCCCCGCCTCACTGGCCCGCTTCGCCGAGGCCACGAGATTGCGCACCTGTGCGAAGCGCAGCACTTCGATCCGGCGCCTGACGTCCACCAGCGAGGGGTCTGCTGTCAGCGCGGCTTCGAAGGCCGACAGCGCCTCGCCCTCGCGGGACATGCCGAGCAGGACTTCTCCCCGCCCGGCCAGCGCGGGCGCGTAGCTCGCGGAGCGCGCGATTGCGCGGTCGAACCATGTCAGCGCCTCCTTGAATCGACGCTGCGCGACATCGAGGTACCCCAGCCCCGCCTCGGCCGGGTAGAAGCCGGGCCGGCGCTTCAGGATGAGCTGGAACTCGCGCTCGGCCCCTCGGAATTCCCCCGCTTGCAGGAGCCGCCACGCCCGATCGTGGTCGGCGTGCAGCAGCCCGTCGCCCGCGAACGACGGGTCCGCGGATGCCGGCGGCACAGCCGGGAAAATGAAGTCCGGGTAGCGGGGGGCGCCCATCGTCGTCACCGGGGGCGTCTTCGGCGCGCACGCCGACGCCGCCACCAGCAGCGCGATCGCGATCAGCCGCCCGGGACTCCGCCAGCGCCTCGACGACGAACGCATCACGACCGTGCCTCCCTCATGAACTCGCCGCCGCCCGTCGCCGCCGCCGGTGGGCAGACGCCTCGAACAGCTGGCCGACCAGCCGGGCTGGCACATCCGCGTCGATCTCGGCCCGGCCGCTCACGGTTTCGTGGCGGACCACCCGGCCGTAACGGTAGGCGCGGGCGATGCCCTCTCGCCCGGCATCGGTACGGGTGTCGAACTGCAGCGTCACGCGGCGCGTGTCGAGACCCAGGCGGTCCGTGAGGCTCGCGAGGAGCGCCTCCTGCCCGTCGCCATCGAGCGCCGACATCACCACGGAGCCCGGGAACCGGTCCGCGAGACGCCGGGCCTCCGCCCCGTCGAGGAGGTCGGCCTTGTTGAAGACCTCGATCGACGGCACCTCCCCGGCGCCGACTTCCGCCAGGACTGCCCGCACGGCGGCCACCTGACGCTCGCGGTCCGCGCTGGCGGCGTCGATGACGTGCACCAGCAGGTCGGCGTCCGTGACCTCTTCCAGCGTCGCTCGAAAGGCCGCCACCAGGGTATGCGGCAACCGGTCGATGAAGCCAACCGTGTCAGACAGCAGCAACTCGCGTCGATCCGGCAGGCGCGCCCGCCGGACGAGCGGGTCCAGCGTGACGAACAGCGCGTCGGAGGCTTCGGCCGATTCGCGCGTGAGCCGGTTGAACAGGGTGGTCTTCCCGGCGTTCGTGTACCCGACGAGGGCGACCGTCGGAACCGACACCTTGTGGCGGCGTTCGCGCAGCCGCGTTCGGCGCTGCCGGACGGATTCGATGGACTCGGCGACCCGGTCGATCCGTTGCCGGATGCGCCGCCGGTCGGTCTCGAGCTTGGTCTCACCGGGACCCCGCGTCCCGATGCCGCCGCCCAGCCGCGACAGCTCGACCCTCGCCCCGACGAGCCGCGGGAGCAGGTAGCGCAGTTGCGCCAGTTCGACCTGCCACTTGCCTTCCCGCGTCCGTGCGCGCCGGGCGAAGATGTCGAGGATGAGCTGCGTGCGATCGAGGACCTTGCGGTCGAGCGATCGTTCGATCTGTCGAAGCTGGGTCGGCGTCAGCTCGTTGTCGAAGACCACCAGGTCGATGTCGAGCGCCGCGCACGCGCGGCCGATGTCCTCGAGCTTCCCCTTGCCGATGAACGTGGCCGGATCGGGCCGCGATCGCTCCTGGACAGCCCGATACACCACCACGCCGCCGGCGGCCGACACCAGGCCCGCCAGCTCGTCGAGCGAAGCGTCGGCCTGCGACCGCTTCGCCGCCGAGGTCACCAATCCGACCACGGCGGTGCGCTCCAGGGTCGAGGCCGGCCTACGATCCATGAGATCCTGCACGTTGCAGGAATTCTAGCACGCGGTCCCACGCGATCGCCCCGGCCCGCAGCAGCCTCGGGCGGTCCGTCGTCATGTCGACGATGGTCGACGGCGGCCCGCCGACGGTGGCGCCCCCGTCAATCAGCAGGTCGATGGCGCTGCCCAGCCCCGCCACCACCGCCTCGGCGCTGGCAGGGGGCTCGGCCCCGGAGGGGTTCGCGCTGGTCGACGTGATCGGATAGCCGAGCGCCGCCGCCAGGCCTCGCGCAATCGCATGCGCCGGGACGCGCACGGCCACGGTTCCGAGCCCGCCATGCACGCCGACGGCAAGGCCCGGCCAGGCCGGCAGGACCAGCGTGAGCGGGCCCGGCCAGAAGGCCTCGGCGAGCGCCGCCGCCAGCGGCCGGAGTGTTACGCCACAGGCGTCGAGCTGGCCGCCGTCCGCGGCGATCAGCGGAACGGCGCGGTCGACCGGACGGCCCTTGATGCGGTAGAGTTTCTCCACGGCGTCCGCGCTGCGGGGATCCACGGCGAGCCCGTACAACGTGTCGGTCGGGTAGGCGACGACGCCCCCGGCGCCGAGCACGCGCGCGGCTTCCATCAACTGACGGGCCTGCGGCCCGATCGGATCGACGACCATTCGCTCCATGTCCCAACCATCTTACGCCTGCCGGCTGCGGATGCCGGCGCTGCTCCACACGGGCCTCCTGACAACCGCGATCCTGGCGCTGGCCGCGCCCGCGACGCTGCTGGCATCCCCGGTGGACCTCGAGGCGCAGGCGGATCGGGTCGGACGCGCGCTGCCGCTCTGGACGGGCATCCCCTTCGCGGGCATCCTGCTGTCGATCGCGCTGTTCCCGCTGCTGGCCCCGCATTTCTGGCATCGCCACTACAAGAAAGTCGCCATCGCCTGGGCGATGATCCTGTTCGCGCCGTTTGTCGTGGCCTACGGGCACCTCGCGCTCTTCAAGGTCGCCGAGGTCCTCCTGGTGGATTACCTGCCGTTCATCATCCTTCTGTGGGGGCTCTACACGATCTCGGGCGGGATCTTCCTGCGGGCCACGCTGGTCGCCACGCCGTCGCTCAACGCCGGCTTCCTCGTGGTCGGCACTGTGTTCGCGTCGCTGATGGGCACGACCGGCGCGTCGATGCTGTTCGTGCGCCCGCTGCTCCGCGCGAACAGCTGGCGGAGGTACCGGGCGCACGTGTTCGTGTTCTTCATCTTCCTCGTGTCGAACATCGGCGGCATCCTGACGCCGCTCGGCGATCCGCCCCTGTTCCTCGGGTTCATCCACGGTGTCCCGTTCTTCTGGACGCTGCGGCTGTTGCCGCAGTTCCTCGTCGTGACCGCGATCGTCCTGGCGGCGTTCGTCGCCCTCGACGCCTACTTCTTCAGGAAGGAGCTGGATCGCCGCCCGGACCACCGCGTGCCGATCCGCAAGACGAAGTTCCGGATCGAGGGCTGGCCGAACTTTCTCCTGCTGCTCGTGCTGCTCGGCGCGGTGCTGGTCTCGGGCTGGTGGGACTCCGGCAGCCTCGCGTTCTTCGGCATCCACTTCAAGTACACCGGCATCTTCCGGGATGTGACCATTCTGCTCCTCGGCTGGATCTCGATCGCCACAACGCCCAGGCAGGTCCACGAGGACAACGGGTTCACCTGGGACGCCATCAAGGAGGTCGGCTACCTCTTCTTCGGGATCTTCGTGACGATCATCCCCGTGCTGATGATCCTGCGCGCAGGCGAGGACGGCGCGATGGCGCCCCTGATTGCCGCCACGAGCAAGCCCTGGCACTACTTCTGGATGACCGGCATGCTGTCGAGCTTCCTGGACAACGCCCCGACGTACCTGACCTTCTTCAACCTGGCGCTCGGCAAACTCGGCCTCAGGCCCGAAGACGTCGCGGCGATCCTGAGGGGCGCCATCACGGGACCGAACCCCGCCGCGTTCACGCTGTTCCTCAAGGGGGTATCGGCGGGAGCGGTGTTCATGGGCGCCAACACGTACATCGGCAACGCGCCCAATTTCATGGTGCTGTCGATCGCCAAGGGCCACGGCGTGAAGATGCCGAGCTTCTTCGGCTACATGGCGTGGTCGGCCGGCATCCTGATCCCGGCGTTCGTGGCCGTGACGTGGCTCTTCTACCTCTGAGCGAGCCGTCGCCGACGTCACGCGAGGCCGTGAGATGAAAGCTCGCAAGCCGAGGGCGCGATCCGCGGCCGGCCCCCCGCGTCTGCCGCGGGTTCCGCTGCCCCGCCAGACCGGCGGCGCGCACGAGGACAAGACGCGCCGGCCCCCGCGCCGGATGAAGCACCGGCGCCCGCCTGGCGACGACGACGGGTGACGCTGCGTGCCGGAGCCACCGGCGCCGCGGCTACTCGGCGGGCGCCGGCGGGGCGTCGGACCCGGCCGGCCCCCGGCTCCCGTGCATCGCGCGGTGGACGAGCGCGGACACCGTGCCCAGCAGGGCAAGGTCCAGCAGGAACAGCGCGGCGAAACTCTCGCCGCCGAGCAGGCCGCTCACGACGGGGCTCAGGGCCAGGCCCGCCAGTGAGGCGCCCGTCAGCAGGCCGAAGCCGGTACCGTGCGCGCCGGCCGGCACGACCCGCCCGCCCGCCGTATAGGCCGCAGTCGTGGCGGTGCCGATCCCCACGCCGAACAGGGCGAAGGCCGGCACCAGCACGCCGACCTGCCCCGCGACCAGGAAGACGACCAGCGAGGCCGCCGACACGATCGACGCGCCCGCGATGATCGTCCCCGGCGAGAGTCGCGCCAGCAGCCACCCGCACGCGTGGTTGCCAGCGACCGCGCCGACGGCAACGGCCGAGAACAGGAGGCCCGAGACGACCGCAACCCGGTCGGCCGCCACCCCGAGGGTGCCGACGTAGAGCGGCAGGATGGGCCCGAAGCTTCTGTCGACGAAGGTGACGCCGAAGATGGCGATCATGGCCGGGACGAAATCGGGGAACCCCAGCACCGTCCGGACGCTGGCGCCACGGTCCGCGGTCGACCCGGAATCCGCGGGGTGTGCCGGATCCTGGTACAGCACCGCGACCAGTACGAAGGCGAGCGCGTAGAACGCCGCGGTCACGAAGAATGCCTGCCGCAGGCCGACCAGGTCGGCGACCACCCCGCCGATGACCGGGCCGAGCGCCGGGCCCAGGCGCTGCGCGGTCTGCACGGTCCCGATGGCCGACGCCATGCGCTCGCGCGGCGCCGACTCGGCGGCCATCGCCAGGGTCAGGCCGCCGTACCCCGCAAACAGCCCCTGCACGGCCCGCAGCGCGAAGATCTGCCATGCCTGTGTCACGTAGGCCATGGCCGCCATGATGATCACGAAGCTGAGGAGGGAGCGCTCGACCATCACCTTCCGCCCGAAGCGGTCGGCCAGCCGGCCCCAGAACGGCGACAGCACGGCCGTCACGGCCGGCGTGACGCCGAGGCTGAGGCCGGCCCACAGGGCGATCTCGCCGATGTCGGTGACGCCGAGCTGGCGGATGTAGAGCGGCAGGAACGGCATCACGAGCGTGAAGCCCGTGAAACCGGCGAAACTGGCGGCGGTCACCGCGAACTGATTCCGCCGCCAGGATCGGGACGTCCCCATGCGCAGCCCGGCTGACCGGTCAGAACCGGATCTTGACGTCCTCGTCGTCGCGCACGTGGATGCTGTCGATGAACCGGATCTGGTACGGGTGGGTCTGCATGACCAGCGAGCTCGTGCGGATCCCGTCGCCGAAGAACCGCACGCCCTTCATCAGCGTGCCCTCCGTGACGCCGGTCGCCGCGAAGATGATCGACGAGCCCGGGGCCAGGTCGTGGGCGCTGTAGATCCGTGTCGGATCCGCAATGCCCATCTGGCGGCACCGTTCCTCGTCCTGCGGTGTCTTGATGACGAGCCGCGCGAGGATCTCGCCGTTCAGGCACCGCATCGCCGCGGCGGTGAGCACGCCCTCGGGCGCCCCGCCGATGCCCATGACCGCGTGCACGCCGCTGCCGACCACGGCGGCCGCGATGCCCGCCGACAGGTCGCCGTCGCCGATCAGCCGGATGCGCGCACCCGTCGCGCGGATCTCCTTGATGAGCTGCTCGTGCCGCGGACGGTCGAGCACGATGACCACCAGGTCCTCGATCTCGCGGTCGAGCGCCCTGGCAATCGCCCCGAGATTCACCGCGACAGGCGCGTCGAGGTCCACGACATGACGCGAACTCGGCCCGACAATCAGCTTCTCCATGTAGAGGTCGGGGGCGTGCAGGAGCCCGCCCCGGGGGGCCGCCGCGAGCACGGCGATGGCATTCGACTCCCCGGTGGCGCAGAGGTTCGTGCCCTCGAGCGGATCGACCGCGATGTCCACCTCGGGAAAACGCGCGTTGATCTGGTGTCCCCCGGGCGTCCGCGCCTGGGCCAGCCCGATCTTCTCGCCGATGAAGAGCATCGGCGCCTTGTCGCGCTCGCCTTCGCCGATCACGATGGTGCCGTCGATCGGCACCGCGTCCAGCTCGCGCCGCATGGTCTCCACGGCCGCCTGGTCGGACTTGTGCGCGTCGCCCTGGCCCATCGTCTGCGCGCACGCGATGGCGGCCTGCTCGACCACCCGCAGGAATTCCAGTGAAAGGTCCGTCGTGTCCATCAGTCCCCCAACCGAGGCGCGGCCCGCCGCCGCCGACCGCTCAGCCCTTCGCCCCCAGCCGGGCCCCCGCCGGCGGCAACTCGCACCGCGTCGGCCGGTCCTCGCGGTAGCCGAGCACGTAGTCCGCCTGCATGAGCGCGTGAATCTCGCGGGTCCCCTCGTAGATGACCGCGCCCTTGCAATTGCGGTAGAACCGCCCGACCGGGTAGTCGTCCGAGTAGCCGTTGGCCCCGTGCACCTGCACGGCGTTGCCGGCGGCGCGTTCCGACGCCACGGTGGCGAACCACTTGGCGAGGCCCGTCTCGCGGGTGTTCCGGCGCCCGATGTTCTTGAGCCACCCGGCCCGGAGCCACAACAGGCGCGCAGCCTGGTAGTCGGACTCCATCAGGGCGATCATCTCCTTCACCAGCTGGTGCTGCGCGATCTCCACGCCGAACGCCCGGCGCTCCTTCGCGTAGCTGGCACTGGCATCGCGGCAGGCGCGGATCAGCCCGGTCGCGCCGGCGGCCACCGTGAACCGCCCCTGGTCCAGCGCGAACATCGCGATCTTGAACCCTTCGCCGGGCCGGCCGAGCACGTTCTCCTCGGGCACCTCGATCTCGTCCATCGTGAAGTAGCCCGTGTTGCCGGCCAGGATGCCCCACTTCTCCTTGAGCGTGCCGCTCGAGAATCCCTTGAAGCCTCGCTCCACCAGGAACGCGCTGAGGCCCGACGGGTCGCGCTGCTTCTTCTTCTCGAGATCGCTCCACGCCACGACGATGAAGTTGTCCGCGACGTCCGCCAGCGAGATCCACGTCTTCTCGCCGCTCAGCACGTAGCGACTGCCCTTCTGGATCGCCACCGACTGGATGCCGCGCACGTCGCTCCCCGCCGCGGGCTCGGTGAGGCCAAACGTCGCGATGCGGCGGCCCTGCGCCTGCGGCACGAGATACCGCTGCTTCTGATCCTCGGTTCCCCAGGCCAGCAGCGACAGGCAGTTCAGGCCCGCGTGGACCGACATGATGACGCGCAACGACGTGTCGACGTACTCGAGCTCTTCACTCGCCAGCCCGAGGCTGACGTAGTCCATGCCCGCGCCGCCGTACTCGACGGGCACCGAGATGCCGAGCAGGCCCATGTGAGCCATCTGCGGCAGGATGTTCGGATCGAACCGGTGCTCGCGGTCGAGATCCTTGATGCGTGGCGCGACCTCGCGCGCCCCCCACTCCCGGATCGATTGCTCCAGCAGGAGATGCTCGTCGCTCAGCTCGAAATCCATGATGGTGTATCCGCACGTGAGTGGCACTGGCGGGCCGACGCGGCCGGACTCATCGCATGCTAACACAGGCCTTCAGTCGGCCACCACCTCCACGGGGGCGCCGCGGCCGATGCCCAGCCGCTCGCTGGCGCTGCCGGAGTTGACCGAGATCTCGAGATGATCCGAGCTGCCGAACAGCGCGCAGATCTCCCCCGACGCCACCTCGGAGTAGGTCGCCACCAGGTGGGCGATGTGTTCGCCGCCGGCCCGGATGCTCAGGCTTCCCTGCTCGCGGGCACGCTCGACCAGACGCCGATCGAGGTTCGTGACGAGATTCCCGAACCGATCGACCCGGAGCACTTCTCCCGTGATGCGCGCGCCGTCCACCACGGCTCTCGGGATCTCCAGCCGCTGGTACTCCTGCGCCGTCCGACCGAGCGCCGTCAACTCCACGCCCTTCGCGAGCCACGCCGCCGCCGGGGCGAACCGATCGCGTCCCTCGAAGGTCCGGCTGATCGTCGGCCGCGCGTAGCGCCGCTCGCTCAACACGACCACGCGGCGCGGCGGCTGGTCCTGGAACACCGCGGTGAGCACCCCGTTGTCGGGCGCCACGAACCGGTAGTCTCCGACCTCGGCAGCCAGCCCGGGCCGCGACGATCCCACGCCCGGGTCCACGACGACCAGGAAGATGGTCCCGGCCGGATAGTAGCGGTAGCACGCCGCCAGTTCCAGCGCCCCGCCCAGGATGTCGTGGGCCGGCAGGTCGTGCGTGATGTCGACGAGCGTCACCTCCGGGCACAGGCCCAGCACCACGCCCTTCATCGCGCCCGCGTAGTGGTCCTTGGTGCCGAAGTCGGTCAACATCGCGACGATGGGACGGGCCATGTGGTCTCCTCGAGGGCGATCGGCGCCGGACGCCAGCCCGGCGCGGCCAGGAGCGGGGGACCTGCCGCCCGTGCACGCCGCCGCGCCGACGAGGGGCAACTCACGTCAGGGTCGCAGGGAGCGGTTTGTGCGGCCAGTATATGGAAGCCCCGTGCGGCAAGTCTAGTCCTTTCGTTGCCGATGGTTAGGGCGGATGCTATCATCGGAGTACACGTGCGAATCTACCTCGACTACAACGCGACGACGCCCCTGCTGCCGGAGGCGGCTGACGCCATGGCGTCGGCTCTCAAGGAGGTCTTCGGCAACGCGTCCAGCGTCCACTACTTCGGCCAGCAGGCGAAGGCGGCGCTCGACGAGGCCCGCACCGCCGTGGCGCGCCTCATCGGCGCCGAGCCGGGCGACGTTGTGTTCACCAGCGGCGGCACGGAAGCCGACAATCTCGCGATTCGGGGAGCAGCGGAGGCCAGGTTCCCGACCGGCCGTCGTCACCTGGTCGCCAGCGCCATCGAGCACGAGGCGGTGTTGAACACGCTCAAAGCGCTCGCGCGGCACGGGTGGACTATGACGCTGCTGCCCGTCGACGTGAGCGGCGTCGTGTCGGTTGACGCCTTGCGCGAGGCCCTGACCGATCAGACCGCCCTCGTCTCGGTGATGCACGCCAACAACGAGGTGGGAACGCTCCAGCCTGTCGAGGCCCTGGCCCGCATCGCCCACGAGCGCGGCGCGCTGTTCCATACCGACGCCGTCCAGTCGGTCGGCAAGCTGCCGATCCGCGTGAAGGAACTTGGCGCCGATCTCGTGTCGATGTCGGCGCACAAGCTCGGCGGGCCGAAAGGAGTCGGCGCGCTCTGGATCCGGAGGGGAACCGGCCTGCAGCCCGTCCAGACCGGCGGCCGGCAGGAACGCGGCCGGCGGGCGGGCACCGAGAACGTTCCGTCCGCCATCGGGTTCGGCGTCGCCGCGGAATCAGCCGGACGGTCGCTCGCCTCCGCTGCTGTCCGGATCGCGGCCCTGCGGGACCGGCTCGAGCTCGGCGTGACGGGCGCGGTCCCCGGTTCGAGTGTCAACGGCGACAGGCAGCGCCGCGTGCCGAACACCAGCAACGTCAGCTTCGATCGGGTCGAGGCCGAGTCGCTGCTGATCGCGCTGGACCTCGAGGGCATCGCGGTGTCGACCGGGTCCGCGTGCTCCTCCGGGACACTCGAGCCGTCGCACGTGCTTCGCGCGATGGGTCTTGCGCCCGGGCGCGTGCAGAGCGCCCTGCGATTCAGCCTCGGCGGCGCCACGACCGACGCCGAGATCGATCGCGTGATCGACATCCTGCCGCGCGTGGTGGCGCGCCTGCGGGCCGTCCAGCGGACGGCCGCCAGGGCCTGACGGCCAGGCTGGCGCCGGAGGAACCGTCCATGCGGGTGGTGGTCGCGATGTCGGGCGGCGTCGATTCGTCCGTGGCTGCCGCGCTTCTCGTCGACGCGGGCCACGACGTGATCGGTGTGTCGATGCAGCTGTACGACCAGGAGGACGGGAGCCCGTCCTTCGGCACCTGCTGCACGATCGACGATCTGCACGACGCCCGGCGCGTGGCCCACGCCTTGCGGATCCCCCACTACATCGTCAACCTCGAGCGGCAGTTCCAGGAGACCGTCGTCGCCGACTTCGTGCGCGAGTACCTCGCCGGCCGCACCCCGATCCCGTGCACGCACTGCAACAGCGAGCTGAAGTTCGCGACCCTTGTCGAGCGCGCGATGGGCTTCGACGCCGATGCCGTGGCCACCGGCCACTACGCCCGCGTCGAGCGAACCGAAGGCGGGTACGTCCTCAGGCGCGGGCTCGACGCCGGGAAGGACCAGGGGTATTTTCTCTTCGCGCTGACGCAGGCCCAGCTGGCACGGTCCCTGTTTCCGGTGGGCACGCTCACCAAGCCCGAGGTGCGGCGCATCGCGGCGGAGCGCGGGCTCCCGGTCGCCGACAAGCCCGACAGCCAGGAGATCTGCTTCGTTCCCGACGGCGACTACGCACGCGTGGTCGAGCGCCACAGCCCCGGCGACCGGTCCGGATCGATGGTCGACGTCGCCGGCCACATCGTCGGCCGGCACGACGGCGTCCACCATTTCACGATCGGCCAGCGCAAGGGTCTGGGCATCGCGGTCGGCGAGCCGCTATACGTGGTGAAACTCGATAGCGACCGGAAGCTGGTCACGGTCGGTCCCCGGGCCGCGATCGAGCGGTCGTCGCTCGATGCGTCGCGCGTGACCTGGATCGCCGGGCACGCCCCGTCCGGTCCGTGCCGCGTCACCGCGCAGATCCGCCATCGCCACGCCGCCGCGCCAGCCGTCGTCCATCCGGGTGCGGGCGAGCGGGCCCGCGTCGAGTTCGACGCGCCGCAGTCCGCCATCACGCCAGGCCAGGCGGTGGTGTTCTACGACGGAGACATTGTGCTTGGGGGCGGCTGGATCGACTCGTAAGGGGAGGGCCAGGCTCAGTTGTCAGCTGGATCCCCGCGGCTGAAGCCGCGGGGCTACGGCCCTCCGTCCCACGCCTGCCCCAATTCGCAGCCCCGGACCTTCAGGGCCGGAGGACCACACAAGTGAGCTCCGGGGTCAGTGCCCCGTCCCCTCCAGGAACCGCTCCGCGTCGAGGGCCGCCATGCAGCCCGACCCGGCGGCCGTGATGGCCTGGCGGTAGAGGTGATCCTGCACGTCGCCGCACGCAAAGACGCCCGGCACGTTGGAGTTCGTGCCGTCGTGGGTCACCAGGTATCCGTTCTCGTCCATCTCGAGCTGGCCCTTGAAGAGGGACGTGTTGGGCGTGTGGCCGATCGCGATGAACACGCCGTCGACCGGCACCTCGGTGCGGGCGTCGGTCTGCACGTTGCGCAGGATCATCGACGCCACCTCGCCCTTGTCGTTGGCCTTGATGTCCTCGATGACGCTGTTCCAGGCAAACTCGATCTTGGGGTTGGCTGCGGCCTTGTCCTGCATGATCTTCGAGCCGCGCAGGGCATCGCGCCGGTGGACCAGGGTGACCTTCGAGGCGAACTTCGTGAGGAAGATGGCTTCCTCGAGAGCGGAATCGCCGCCGCCGACCACCGCGATGGGACGACCGCGGAAGAAGTAACCATCGCAGGTCGCGCAGGTCGACACGCCGCGGCCCATCAGCGTGCGCTCCGCCGGCAGGCCCAGCAGGCGCGCGGACGCGCCAGTGGCGATGATCAGGGCGCGTGTCGAGAAATCCCCTTCGGAGGTCTTGATGGTGAAGGGCCGGGACGAGAGATCGACCGCGGTCACGTCGCCCTGGATGATTTCCGCCCCGAAGCGCTCGGCCTGCGCCCGCATCTCGGCCATGAGGTCGGGGCCCATGATGCCGTCGCGGAAACCGGGGAAGTTCTCCACCTCGGTGGTCATCATGAGCTGCCCGCCTGCCTGCAGGCCCTCGATCATGAGCGGCGCGAGGCTGGCGCGCGCAGTATAGATGCCGGCGGTCAGTCCGGCCGGGCCGGACCCGATGATCACGACGTCTCGGACGTTGCTCACGGTCGTCACTCCAAGGGGGCGCTCGGCGTGCGGGAGAGGGCTTCGGGGAATAACCCCTGGCCCCAGACGGGGGCAGCCGGCCCTCGTCTGGGCACGGGCGTCGTTGCGGTCGTTACCCGAGGTGGGGCGAGATCATGCTCTTCAACTCGTCCTTGCCGACGAGGCCGACGACCGAATCCACGACCTTGCCGCCCTTGAACAGCAGGAGCGTCGGGATCCCGCGGATGCCGAAGCGGCCCGGCACCGACGGGTTGTCGTCCACGTTGAGCTTGCCGACCATCAACTTGCCGTCGAGCTCCTGCGCCAGGGCGTCCACGGCGGGCGCAATGCGCCGGCACGGGGCGCACCACTCGGCCCAGAAGTCCACCAGCAAGGGAACGGCTGCCGCGGCGACGGTGGAATCGAAGTTCGTATCGGTCAGGGTCTGGATCTTGTCTGATGCCATCTGATGCCTCGAAAACTGGGAACGATGGGTTCTTTCACGCCGGAATCGCGTCACGCGACGCGGCCTGTACAGTGATTCACGGGTTCGGCGGTTGGTTTCAGCCGCCGGCGGTCGTCACGGGCCCCAGGGCCCTGGCGCGCCCGTACGTGGCCACGTATTCGCGCGCGGCCGATTCCCACGAATAGTCCTGGCGCATGCCGGCCTCCTGGATGCGCCGCCAGGCCTCCGGTCGCCGATACCAGGCCAGCGCCCGCCGCAGGGCGTCCAGCATGGCGCCGGTCGTTTGAGGACCGTACTTGAATCCGGTCCCGATCCCCGTGGCCGGGTCCACGTCGGTAATCGTGTCGTCCAGCCCGCCTGTTGCCCGCACCACCGGAACGGTCCCGTAACGCAGGCTGTACATCTGGTTCAAGCCGCACGGCTCGAACCGCGACGGCATCAGGAAGATGTCGGCGCCCCCTTCGATGAGGTGGGCGAGCGCCTCGTCGAACCCAATCGTCGCGGCGACCCGGTCGGGAAATCGTCGGGCCAGGGCCCGCCACAGTTCCTGGTAGCGGGAGTCCCCGGTGCCGAGCACCACGAACGTGGCGCCGAGCCCCATCAGGTCGTCGGCCGCCCGGGCCAGGATGTCGAAGCCCTTCTGGTCGACCATGCGCGACACCATGCCGACCAGCGGGCGGGCCCGCTGTGCCGCGGTTGTCATCCCGAAGCGCTCGAGCAAGGTCGCCCTGGCGGCCCGCTTCCCTGCCAGATCGCCTGCATCGTAGGACGCCGGCAGGTACGGATCGGTCGCTGGATTCCACACGTCGGTGTCGATGCCGTTGCGGATCCCGACGAGAACCTCCGCCCGCTTCCGCAGCACCCCGTCGAAGCCAGCCCCCTGTTCCGGGGTCTGGATCTCCTCGGCGTACTTCCGGCTGACCGTCGTCACCATCGACGCGTAGTTGATCCCCGCCTTGAGGAAACTGACCCGGTTCCAGAACTCCAGGCCGTCCGCAGTGAACACCTCCCAACCCAGCCCCAGCGACGGCAGCACGTCGCGCGGGAACAGGCCCTGGTAGGCGAGGTTGTGGATGGTGAACACGCTCGGGAGGCCGCCCAGCACCGGGTGGCCGGCGTAGCGGGTGGCCAGATACGCGAGTGCCAGACCGGCTTGCCAGTCGTGGGAGTGGACGATATCGGGACGTGTCCCCTGGCGCGCGGTCCCTTCGAGCGCCGCCAAGGCGAGCAGCGCGAACCGCCGGTCGTTGTCAGGGTAGTTGACGCCCCCTTCGCCGTAGAAGCCACCCCGGTCGAAATACGCGGGATAGTCGACGAGCCACGCGCGCACGCCGGGCGCCATGGGACGTTCCCGGATCGCCACATCGGGCGCGCCGGGCACGCTCCCGATGGGCAACTGCATGACTTCGTCGCCGTCCCCCGACCCCCGGTAGCGCGGCACCACGAGCGTCACGCGGTGGCCGAGGCGCCCGAGCGCCAGGGGCAGAGCCCCGCCTACGTCGCCAAGCCCGCCCGACTTGGAGAACGGCACGGCCTCGGACACGACCATCAGGATGTCGAGCGGCGTCACAGCCCTTCAGTCTAGCACCGCCGGCGGCGCCGCAGAATCTGACAAAAAAAACGCCCTGGGGGTCAGGCCCCCAGGGCGCAAACGTGCGGCGGCGATACGAGTGCCGCCGGCGAACTAGAACGACCAGCGCAGGCCGAGCGTGACCTGGCGAGCGGTCGTCACCGACGTCGGGTCGCCATAAAGGACCGTGTTACCCGAAATCGACGTGGACGGCACGCGCGTCTGACGCCCCGTGACCGTGCCGACGTTGAACAGGTTGGTGGCGTCCAGGTAGACCCCGAACCGGTGGATGCCATAGTCGAACACCTTCTCCGCCCGCAGGTCGAGCGTCTGGAGGGTGTCGTTGCGTTTGCTGCCGCGCGGCTCGAGGAAGACGTTGACCGAAGTGGACCAGTTGATGGTCCCCGCGCTGACGCGTCCGTACGGCGTGTAGGGCGTTCCGTTGATTATGCGGTAGTACGCGCCCAGCATGACCTCGGCCTTCGGGATCTGGTAGCCGGCGTAGATCTTGACCTCGTTGGTCCGATCGTAGCTGACCAACCCATCCTGGTTGATGAGCACGCGGTTTGGCGTGGCGTAGTCGCCGCCGAAGACGTCGGACCCGTCGTTGTTGACCGTGCCCTTGGTGCGCGACCACACGTACGAGAACTGGGCCTGCCAGCGGTCCTTCAGGGCCCGCTGGAAGACGAGCATCACGCCGTCGTAGTCGCGATAGGGATTCCCGGTCCCGATGACCGACCCGTCGGCCCCCAGGAACTGGTAGCCGGCCACGTTCTGGATCAGGAACTGCTGCGGGATCGAGTCCCTGTTGGCCCACCGATAGAGCGTCATGGCCTGATTCGTGAGCGGGTTGTTGTACGACGTCGTGCCCCACCGCCCGTCAATCAGCGTCCCGTCGATGAAGTTCTTCGCCGAGCGCCTGATGTAGGTCCCGGTGAACTTGTAGCTGCCGAGGAACTGCTGCTCGAACGCGACGTTGAACTCGTCAGTGCGCGGGTGCTTCATGGAGCCCGCCACCGTGTACTTGCTCGCGCCCGACACGCGATCGATCTCGTCCCCGAGCACCCAGCCCGGCAGCACCTCGTAGGTCACGAAGTCGCCGATGCCCGGAACGGCCTTCTCCCAGGTCCCGAACACGGCACCCTCGTAGAGCTGGCCGTAGAACGCCCGGAGTACCGACGTGCCCTGACCGGTCAGGTCCCAGGCCAGACCCAGGCGCGGGGCGACGGGGGTCGCCTTGTAGAGATCCTTCTTCTCGACGGTGCTCTCGCCCTTGATGGCGTCGATGCGGACGCCGAGGTTCGCCGTGACCCGGCCCATCTTCCACTGGTCCTGGGCATAGACCGACGTGCGCTTGTTCTTGCCCTGGAGGTCATAGGCGTAGCTGTAGGCCAGGTAGGGCAGGCCGCCGTAGTCGTAGAAGAACAGCGGCATGCCGTTCTGCTCGACATAGCCCCAGCGGTTGCGGATCTTGCTCCGCTCGATCTCGACGCCGAACTTGAAGCTGTGCTGGCCGGCCGCGTTCAGGTACTTGGTCAGCGACGCGTTCAGCTGATTGCGTGTGCGGTCGTATTTCGCCTGGGTGCCCGCGCCACCCGAAGGGTACCCACCCGTCTCGCCGTCGAAGTGAAGGGGTGTCATGTCGACCGGCGTCAGGTCGTAGTAGCCCCAGTACCCGGTGTACTTCGCCTCGAAGAACGTCGAGGCGCCGATCACCTTCCGGTACTGGAAGTTCCAGATGTACTCCGGCGAGTCCTGCTCGCGCGTCTGGTTGTCGGTCGAGTACGAGCCCGGATAGCCCGTCCGGCCCCACTGGTTGTAGTTGTCGTACTGCAGCGCGGCGGTGAAGGTGTCGTTCGGCGTCATCTGCCACGTCAGCTTGCCGTTGAACCGCGGGCTGACCTCCTTGTGCACGGTGGTCGGCCCCGTCGGATCGTCGCGGATCGAGTAGCGCTGGATGCTGCCGAAGAAGAAGACCTTGTCCTTCTTGAACGGCCCGCCGAGCTGGACCGTGTAGTCGGTCATCTTCTTGATCTGCGCCGGGCTGGCCAGCGCCGGGTTCTTTGCGGCCACGTCGGAGCTGACGTTGTTGCCGCTCAGGCTGTTGTTGCTGTAGCGGAACTCGAACAGGCTCGAGAAGCGGTTGCCGCCCGACTTCGTGATCGTGTTGACCACGGCGCCCGTGAACCCGCCGTACTCGGCCGGCTGGCCCAGGCCGCCCACCGCGACCTCTTCAATGATGTTGTAGTTGAAGAAGGTCCACGCGCTGCCGCCCTCGGGGTCGCGCGTGTCCACGCCGTCGAGGAGCAGGGCGTTGGCGTAGTCCGAGTTGCCGCCGAAGGCGGACCCGCTGTTGACGCCAGGCGAGTAGTTCAGCGTGTTGACCGCCGCGTTGGTCCGCGAGATCGGCATCGAGAACAGCAGCGCCTGCGAGATGTTCGTGTCGGTCGCGGTCGTCGACGTGTCGACGGTCACCGCGTTGGCCGTGACCTCGACCGTCTCGGTCAGACCGCCGACGGCCATCGTCATCCTGAGATCAACGTTCTTGCTGATGCCGACGGTGAGGTTCGACTCGACCCGGGGCTTGAAACCCTGGAGCTCGGTCTTGACGCTGTAGCTGCCGGGCTCGAGGCCCACGAACCGGAACTCGCCCCGTTCGTCGGTGACCTGGGTCTGCGACCCGGTCTTGCCCGTCAGCGTCACCATGACGCCGGGCAAGACGCCGCCCTGCTCGTCCAGCGCATGGCCGGTGATCGTGCCCGTGAGGGTCTGCCCCACGGCCACGCCGGGCATCGCCAGGATGGCGAGCACCAGCGTGAGCAGAAGTGCCTGCTGTTTCATGCTGTGCCTCCGTGTCCTAGCGTCCTGGTGCGAGAATCCGATCGTGCTTCTGTGAGTAGATGGCATACCCCGTCCCGACCGCCAGCACGGCAACCACCCCGATGCCGAGCGGAGTCTTGAAGAACCCCCATGTGCCGAGGTCCGGATTCTTGGCCTGGTCGGCCTGCCGGGCAACGGGCGCAGGGGTCCGCGTGGAGGCCGCGGCTTCACGCGCCGCATTCGTCGCGATCGATGCCGCCAGGCCCTTGGGGGACTTCGAGGGCTGACCGCTCTCCCCTGCCAGCGCCGGCAGGGGAACAAGGGCAACCACCATCAGTATGGCGACCACCCGCGCGAAGGTGCAGCGCCAGAGCTTTTCCTTCACGTTCTGCTCCTCCTTGGTGAAAGACAAGTACCGCATCGAGACGCAGGCCCCTCCCGAGGTCAGGCGCTCGGCGCGGCCCGAGTATAGCCGAACTCGAATGCACATCAAACGCCATTCTCCCCGGTCCCGTTCTTGGCGTGTTTCAGCGGTTCGGGCGAACGGTCGATCCAACCACATGGATTGCGGCCACCGAATATTCGGATTGTTGCACCACGTTGACGACTCCCGCCCCGCCGCGTCACTATGAGATCGTGCGCGTCTCATCAGACCGGCCGTCTCGAGCCTCATCCGGTTCGACGAATCGTACCCGCCTCGTCGTCGCCTCGGCCGCCGTCGTGGTCGTCGCGCTGGCAGCCGCTGCCTGGTGGGCGCTCGTGCCCTCGGCTCAGCGGTCCGCAGGTGGCGCCGACCTCGGGCACCTGCCCCGCGGCGTGGCGCGGCAGGACCTCAATCTCCTCGTGATCACGCTCGACACGACGCGCGCCGATCGCATCGGCGCCTACGGCGCGACCGACGTTGCCACGCCCGTCATCGATCAACTGGCCCGCGAGGGAGTCGTCTTCGACCACGCCATGGCCACGGCGCCGCTGACGCTCCCGGCCCACTGCAGCATCTTCACCGGCCGCTTCCCGCCCGAGCACGGGGTCCGCGACAACGGCGGGTTCTTCCTGCAGCCGGACCAGACGACGCTGGCCGAGGTGCTCGAGAAGGACGGGTTCCAGACCGGCGCGGTCGTCGCGGCCTACGTCCTGGACTCCAAGTGGGGGCTCGACCAGGGCTTCGACACCTACATCGACGACTTCGACCTCTCGAAGGTCGAGGGCATGTCGCTCGGCAGCGTGCAGCGGCCCGGCAACGAGGTGGTGGACAAGGCGCTGCCGTGGCTCGAGAAGGTCCGGAGCCGGCGCTTCTTTGCGTGGCTGCACTTCTACGATCCCCACACTCCCTACGACCCGCCGGAACCCTTCAAGACGCAGTACGCCGGGCATCCCTACAACGGCGAGATCGCGTTCGTCGACCAGCAGGTCGGGCGCGTCGTGGACCTGCTTCGCCAGGAGGGCGTGCTCGACAGGACGGTGATCGCCGTCATCGGGGACCACGGCGAAAGCCTGGGTGAGCACGGCGAGGAGGCGCACGGCTTTTTCATCTACGAGAGCGCGACGCGCGTGCCCTTCATCATCCGCGCTCCGTTCAGCGGCCTGGCGCCCGGCCGCCACGTGGCCGACCCGGTCCGTTCGGTGGATCTCGTCCCCACGGTACTCGACCTGATGGGCCTGCCGCCGCTCGGCGGCATCTCCGGCAAGACGCTGGTGCCGCTGCTGACGGGCGCCGCCCGGACGCTCGATCTCGAGGGCTATGCCGAGGCGATGTACCCGCTCCATCACTACGGCTGGAGCGAGCTGGTCGCGCTGCGGGCCGGCCGCTACAAGCTGATCGACGCGCCACGCCCGGAACTCTACGATCTCGACCAGGACCCGCGCGAGACGACGAACCTCTTTGCCGAGCGGCGCTCACTCGGCGACACCATGCTCACCCAGCTGCGATCGATGGAGCAGCGCTTCGCCCACGCCGGGCCGGCCGCCGCCCCGGACACGGACGTGGACCCCGACGTCCGCGCCCGCCTCGCGGCGCTGGGCTACGTCGGCTCGTTCGTCGCGACCTCCGCGAGCCCGAAGACGGGACGGGCCGATCCGAAGGACAAGATCGAACTCTTCAACCTGATGACCACCGCCCGGGACGCCTCGAAGGAGGACGGCTCGTCGGACGAAGTCGTGGCGATGCTGCGAAAGGTCGTGGCCGACGACCCGAATGTCATCGACGCGTGGTTCATGCTGGGCAACCAGTTCTACAAGGAGAACAAGCACGAGCAGGCGATCGAGTACTTCAAGCGCGCCCTGGCCTTGAAGCCCGACTACGATCTGGCCATCATCAACATGGCCAACTCGTACCGCCGGCTCGGCAACGACACGGCGGCCCTCGCCGGCTACGAGCAGTACCTCCGCGTCGATCCGAAGAACGCCTACGTGCGGTACCAGATCGGCGAGATCTATCTCGACCGCGGCGACTCGCAGCAGGCCGAGACGAACTTCCGCGAGGCCCTGGCCATCGACGGCAAGGTCGCGCCCGCGCTCAATGCGCTGGGCGTGATCGCGTTCCAGCGCCACGACCTCGCAGGGGCCGAGCGGCAGATCCGCGAAGCGCTGGCCATCAAGAGCGACGTCCGCCTCGCCCACTACAACCTGGCGCTCGTGGCGGAAGAGCGGGGCGACACGGCGACAGCCGAAGCGGAGTACCGCCGGGAGCTCGAGCTGCACCCGACCACGTACAAGGCGGCCTTCAACCTCGGCGTGCTCTACGGCCGCACCGGCAACCGGTCCGCCCAGATCGCGTCGCTCAAACAGTCCATCGACATCAACCCCGGCTTCGCCGAGGGCCACGTGTACCTGGCCAAGGCCTATCTCGATGCGGGCACGAACCTCGGCGAGGCGATCACGCTGGCGCGCAAGGGCCTCGAGCTCGATCCGGCATCCGAGGCGGTGCCGCTCGGCCACTTCGTGATCGGCCAGATCATGCTGCGACAGGGGAATCTCGAGGCAGCAGCCCGCGAACTGGACGCCGGACGGGCCGCCGACGCGCGGCTGCGCGCGAAAGGCCGGTAGGACGCGCCGCGAGCGCCGCGCGGCGAGTCTCCACCCGCGCGCCGCTGTGCTGCGTGTACAATCACACCGTGACTCATCCCCCCAGGCCGCGCCATGAGCGCGTGGAGCCGCGCGAGATCGCCGAACTCCGCCAGATCAAGATCGCCTCGCCCGAACTCGCCCCAGCGGTCGACCTCCAGCTCGACCTGATCGCCCTCCAGCGGCGCGCCCAGTCCCGGATCTCGACCCCCTGGCTGGCGTTCGAGCCCGCCTGGGTCGCCGGCCGCTTCGCCGACGGCCTGCCGATGCTGCGTGTCGACGATGTGCCGTTCGACTGGCCGGAGCTGCGGCTGCTGTTCCGGCAGACCGCCGACGTGCTCCGGCGGCATGACGCGATCGAGGACGCCGACCATGCCGCCATCCAGCGATACTCGCGTGAGGGCCTGCCATCGCCCGGGCACGTGGCCGCGTGGTTCACTGTCTCCTCCGCGCACGCCGGGCACGCGCGGCGCGGCGGGGACGCCGGCCCGGCGGCGCCCTCCGCCCCCGCGCCCGTGGCGATGCCCGACGCGCACCGGGAGGTCTTCGAGCAGGTGCTCGCGCTCGCCGCGCGACCGTTCCTGGCGCGCGTGGTCGAACTCCTCCAGCAGCGGTTCGACCTCGAGTCGTGGCAGCGGCCCTACTGTCCCTTTTGCGGGGGTGAACCCGAAATGGCGGTCATCACGCCGGCCGCGGACCGCCGGCTCGTCTGCGGCCGCTGCACCGGGACGTGGCCCTTCGACCCGCTGGCGTGCCCCTACTGCGCCAACGACGATCGCAGCCGGATCACGTCGTTCACCAGCCGCGACGGGCGCTACCGGCTGTACGCGTGCGATGAGTGCCGGCGCTACCTGAAGGCGTACGACGGCCGGACGGCCGCGCGGCCCCTCATCCTCTCGGTCGACTCCATTGCCACGCTGCCGCTCGATGCAGCCGCCATGCAGCGGGGGTACACGGCGTGAGGGGAAGGCGGGAGTGCGGAGTTTTCAGTTCTCAGTGATCAGTTCTCAGTTATCAGTCATGAGTTCTGAGTCTGAGTTGCAGACACCTCAGGACCAAGACTCACGCCTCACAACGTGGAACTGAAAAACTGATGACTGAAAACTGACAACTGAAAACTGAATCCCGTCGTCAGTCCGGCAGATGGTGATCCTGCTGCTGCTGCTTGGCCGCCAGCAGGGCGCGGGTCTTCGCCGTGATCCAGTCGAGGAGATGGCGCGTTTCCATGAAGCGCCCGGCGTTGGACCGCGCGCCGAGCACCACCACGGCCACGCTCCGGTCGAGCTCGGGCAGCCGCAGCAACGTGGCGAGGCAGTAGCCCGCCTTCGAGATGAACCCCGTCTTCCCGCCCCGAACCTCCACGCTGCCGGTGCGCACCAGCTGGTTCGTGTTGTGGATCGTGAGCAGGCGACGGCTCGTGCGCAGCGAGTACTCCTTGGTGCGCATCAGACTGGAGATGAACTCGTCCTCAGCCGCGTACGAGATCAGCCGGGCCATGTCGTACGCCGACGAGACATTCTTCGGATCGAGGCCGGACGGATCGGAGTACGACGTGCTCTCGAGCCCCAGGTCCCGGGCCTTCTGGTTCATGCGCGCGACGAACTCGTCCGATCCGTACGGGGACACCCGCGCCAGGGCCCTCGCGGCGCCGTTGTCGGACGCGATGAGCAGCAGGTGCAGCAGGTTGTCGACCGACACGCGCTCGGATGCGCGGAGATGGGTCGTCGACGCGGCGCGCACGTCAGCGCGATCGATGAGGACGTCCTGGGACAGGTCGGGATCCGTCTCGAGGAAGCAGACGGCCGTCATCACCTTGGTGATGCTGGCAATCGAGCGCTGATCCTGCGAGTGGTCTTCCCAGAGGACGTGGTCCGTGACGGGGTCGTAGATGATGGCGGCTTCGGCCCGCACATCGGGCACCAGGTCGCCCTGGTCGTCGACCTTGAAGCGCGGCACGGCCAGCGCCGCCGCTTCGCGAGCTCTCGCCAGCCTCGCCCGGCGGGCGCGCGCCGCCGCCGCAGAGTAGCGCCTTGTCCTCTTCTGCGATGCGGCGGACGGTGGCTTCTTCTGCTGCGACGAGGCGGACGGCGGTTTCGAAGGCTTCCTGGCAGTTGAGGTGCTCTGGCGGGCCTCCGCGGAAACCGCGAGGCAAAGGGCCAAGCCCAACACGAAACCAGACCGGGCAAGTCGTGAATAGCTGTTTCGCGGCACTCCCATCACCTAGGCGTCCGATCAACGTTTTCCGGAGTGTATCAGAATACTCGCGCGGCGCAAGTCACAATCGCCCATGCGGCGCGCCAGGCTGTCGATTTTTTCTATCGGTCGATGCCGGGCAATCCTGTAGGGTCGTGGCCCGGGCGCCCGCGCGCCGCAGCGCGCGCTCAGGCCGGCCCGATCATCTCGGCCCAGCGATCCGCGTCGAACCCCACCATGGCAGCGCGCCCGACCACCAGCGTCGGCACGGACGCCCGGCCGGTGGTCGCGAGCAGTTGCCGCAGCGCGCTGCGATCCCGCGAGATGTCCCGTTCGCGGCACGCCACGTCCCGGTCAGCGAGAAACTGCCGGGCCGCCTGGCAATGCGGGCAGTCCGTCGCGGTATACAGCAGGATCGTCATCACGCCTCCCTGCCCGTCCGCTCGCCGCTCCAGGTATTCTCAGGTTTCACGCCGTGCCGGACGGCGCCTCGACGCCCGAGACGCCCAACCGGCGACGGTCGGGGCTCTTATTTCACTCCGTCGGGTTGCGTGAGCGCGACCGCCAGCAATATCGCCCGCTGCGTGCCCTTGTAGGAATCGGTCGTGTCGAACGATTCCCCGAGCGAGTGCGCGCCCGTGCCGCGTCCCCCGCCGCCGATCGTCACGGCGGGCACCCCGAGGCTCATCGGCACGTTGGAGTCGGTCGAGCCCTCGCCCAGCTCGCCCTGGAGGCCGAGCGCCGCGGTCACGCTCAACGCGGCGCGGACGATGTAGGAGTCCGGCGCGGTGCGGCCACCGGGCCGACGGCCCAGCAGATCCGTTTCCACCGTGAGGTCCTGGCGGCCCCAGCGTTCGCGTTCGGCGGCCAGGGCGTGCTCGACCGCCTTGTGGAATCGCGCGTCGACCGACACGAGCGACGCCTGGTCGGCCGACCGCATGTCGACCTCCATCCACGCCTCGTACGAAATCGAGTTCACCGAGGTTCCGCCGCCGATCCGGCCGACGTTGAACGTGGTCTTCGGCTCGGCCGGCACCTGGAAGTCGGCGACTTCCGCGATCGCGCGGCCCAGCGCGTGAATCGGGTTGACCAGGCCGAACGCGCCGTAGCTGTGCCCGCCCGGGCCCTTGAACGTCACCTTGTAGCGGAAGCTGCCGACCGCTTCGTTGGTGATGCTCGCGCCGGATCCGTCAATCGACACGAACCGATCGATTGTGCCCTTGAGCGTGTCGTTGAACAGCGCCTTGGACCCGCGCAGATCCCCAAGGCCCTCCTCGCCGACGTTGCCCACGAAGGTGATGGGCCCCGTGGTCTGCACGTGGGCCTCGTCCAGCGCCTTGATGACGCCCAGCACCACCGCGAGCCCGCGGCAGTCATCGCCGATCCCGGGCCCGGAGAGCACCGTGCCCTCCCGTCGCGGCTTCACAGCGGTCCCGTCGGGGAACACGGTGTCGAGGTGCGCGGCGAGCACCAGATGAGGGTGCGGCCCGAGCCCGGGCCGGTCACCGAGCACGTTGCCGACGGCATCCATCCGGACATTCTGAAGGCCCAGCGCCTGGAGCCTCCGCTTGAAGGCCTCCGCCCGCTGCCCCTCCTTGAAGGCCGGCGCCGGCACCTCGCAGATCGCCAGTTGCTCCTCGATGATCTGCGGCTCGTTTCGCTGCGCCGCGTCGAGGGCGGCCTTGACGGCCGGGTCCCGAAGGAGGCGAATCCCGAGATCCTGGGCCGGCTGGGCCCACACCGGTGCCGCCAACCCGCACGCCAGCACCACACCCGTGAAGAGTCTTCGCATGTGCCTCCCCCGTGAGCCGCGACGCGCCGAGCCGGGGGACCTGGCCGCCACCCAGACCAGCCGCGCGTGAATCCGACAACTATCCGGATGCGCTGCCCGCCTGTCAAGTAGCGCACCGCAACACTCCACAGGGGGGTGCCCGCGGCGGACGACTCCGGGGAACGAGATCGATCCACGTGTGGCGCGGGGAACCCGGTGCCGCAAAGTGTGTCACCGTGCGCACGGGCTGTCGCGCGATCGGCGCGGCGTCGGCGCGTCTGGACCAACAGATCCAAGATATCGGGAGGGCGATCCAAACAATGAGACACGATCGGCAGATCTGTCCCTGATCGGAGCAGTGCCCGGACGACCGCGCGATGGAGATTGTCGCCTTTCCGCCGATATTCTTTACAGGCGACGGCGTGTGGCGAATTCGGTACCGCTGACCAGCGCGGGCACGCCGTTTGCACAGGCAGGCCGCAGCGGAGTAGTTATGATGAGCCTCGTTCGACTTCTCGGCTTCACGACACTGGACTGCGGGTGCGTCATCGGGCGGTATCGCGAACTGGCGACCGGCAGCGAAGTGGCGTACGTCGAGGAGAAGGGCCGCGCGTGCGACACCCACGGGCACCGGCGCAACCACACCGTCGCGCCGCTCCGGGTCACGTCGTTCGGCCGCGCCCCGATGCCGGTCACCAAGGCGTCCTGACGCCGTCTCGAGCTTGTTCACAGGCCCGTGCGGGGTGGCTTGTCCCCGCGCGTCATTCTTGCCTGGCCTGACGTTCCTGCTTCCCGGCTGACACACCCGCGGCACCAGCCGCACCGCCCTCACGCGCGCCTCGCGCCATCGGACCGATCCGACCGCCGCCGATTCGTCTGCCGCGCCCCCTCTCCCGGAAAAAAGAAAGGGGGACGAGAGCAACCTCGTCCCCCTGCTCCGCGGGCCTCACCGCCCGCACGATGGAACCGGTCTAGAAGCGGAACCGCGCGCCGAACTGCGCCTGCCACCGGGACCGCACGTCGTCGGTCAACCAGCGCTGGTAGGTCGGCGAGGTCTGGAGCGCGATGTCGTAGATCATCTTGCCCGTCGCCGGGTCGATCCCGCGGTACGTGGTGTCGGTATTCTCGTTGTAGGACACGTACTGGTTCTTGCCCCAGTCCTTGTTGAACATGTTCAGGAAGTTGAAGACGTCGAAGGTGAGCTCGACCTTGCGCTTCCCGAACGGGACGTTCAACGCCCACCGGAAGTCCACCTGGTTGGTCCTCGGCTGGCGGCACGCGTTGCGCGGCATGATGCTGCCGGCGTAGTCCATCACGCACGGGTCACCCGCGAGCCAGTCCATCAGCTGCTGGCCCGTGCCGTTGCGGACGACCACCTCGTCGGCGGACTTCGGGATGTACATGAGGTCGTTCGTGGTGCGCCCGTCGCCGTTCACGTCCTGGTAGAAGACCAGCGCGTACGGACGGCCCGTCTGGATGTTCCAGAACAGCGAGAAGGTGGACGTGAGGTTCTTCGCGATCCGCACATCGTAGGACGCGCTGAGGTTGACGCGGTGCCGCACGTCGAAGTTCGACACCGTGAGCGGCGGGTTGTTCGGGTCGCCGGGCGTGTAGACGTTGCCCCAGTTGGACGCCGCCTGGCTCGAGGTGCCGTCCATGATCGAGTCGGCCCGGTTGTAGAGGTACGACGTCGAGGCGTAGAACCCGTTCTTCCACGGCTTCTCGAGCTTGAACGCGAGACTCCAGCCGCTGCCCTGGTTCGTGTTGGTCAGGAAGATCGCGTCGCTGAGGCTCGGGATGACCCGCGTGAACACCGGCCGGCCGTCGGGACGCGTGGCCCCGCTCGGCGTGAAGTTCAGGTTCTGATACTTGATGTCCTTCACGTTGCGCGAGAACAGGAACTCGGCGCTGCCGACCATCCCCCACAACCCCAGCGATCGATCGTAGGCCAGGTTGCCGCGGATGAGTTCGGGGAACTTGTAGTTCGGGTCGACCAGGTCGATCTCGTTGGTCTGCGCGCTCCCGACCGACGTCGGCTGGCCGTTGGGGTCCGCCACGAACGGGATGCGGTTGCTCGAGCCGTAGGACACGCGCAGGCGGGTGATCTCGATGCCCGTGTTGCCGTACTGGTTCGACAGCCACACGTACGGGGTGCGGCCCGAGAACAGGCCGACGCCGCCGCGGATCTGCTCGCGCCGCTCCTGGTTGAGCTGCCAGTTGAAGCCCACGCGCGGCGAGAACATCTTGCTCGCCGGCACGACGTCGGTGGAGTAGCCGAAGTTCGCCACGGCCGCCGGGTTGGCGGTCGGCTTGTCCGGGAAGACCGGCACGTCGAAACGCACGCCGTAGGTCAGCGTGAAGTTGTCCTTCACGCGCCACTGGTCGCCCGCGTAGAACCCGAACTGGTGGATGGCGAAGCGCGCCGCGAACTGCGGGTCGTTCGTGCCGTAGCTGTAGTCGAACGACTGCGACTGGCCCGCGTCGAACAGGTCGAGGCTGCCGAACTGGTAGTAGCCGAAGTTGTCGCGGATGAACAGGTTCCGGAACTTGAAGAACTCGTTGTGCGTGCCGAGCGTCAGCGTGTGCTTGCCGCGCACGATCGTCAGATCGTCGGTGAACTCGATGACGTCCTGGTCGAGCTGGTTGGCGGTCGAGAATTCCTCGGTGCCCGCGACGAGCGCCGTGTTGTCCGGCAGCGTCACGCGGACCATCGGGAAGTTCGACTGGCCCGGCTGTCCTCCTCGTCGGTCGCGGATCGTCTGGTACGTGAACCGCAGCTCGTTGAACGCCATCCCGAAGTTGCTGTTCAGCTGGACCACCGTCGAGGTCGTCGTGTCCTTGATGCGGTAGAAGTTGTCCGGGAAGATGAACGTCCGGACGCTGGGCGACCCGATGTCGTTCTGCGCCGTGATGTAGTTGGTGCGCAGCACGAGCTGGTGCCGGTCCATGTTCACGTCACCACGAAGGAAGAACTTGTTGTTGTTCGTCGTCTTCGTGAACTCGTCGGTCCCGCCAGGCGTGTAGCCGTACTTGTTCTTCAGGATGCTGAGGAACCGATCGACGTCCGCCTGGTGCCCGAAGTTGGCGCCCGATCCGGCCACCGACGTCCCCGCCGGCGTGTTCTTGCGGCCGTAGTCGAAGTTCGTGAAGAAGAACGCCTTGTTCGTCAGGATCGGCCCGCCGAGGCTGCCGCCGAACTGCTTGTTGCTGAAGGTGCCGAAGGCTCGATCGTTCGGGCCCTTCCCCACCAGCTTCTGGTTCCGGCCGAACCAGTACACCGTGCCCTTGAACTCGTTCGTGCCGCTCTTGGTGATCGCATTCACCCCGCCGCCCGAGAACCCGCCCTGGCGGACGTCGTAGGCCGACACCACCAGCTGGAGCTCCTGGATCGCGTCGAGGCTGATCGGCTCGGTGCTCGTCTGCCCGCCCGGGGTGCCGCTGTCGGCCAGCCCGAAGACGTCGTTGTTCACCGCGCCGTCGATCTGGATGTTGTTGTACCGGTTGTTGCGGCCCGCGACCGAGATCGTCGCCGCGTCCGACCCGACCGGCGTGCTCACGAAGTACGGCGACAGGCGCGCATAGTCGAACATGCTGCGGGACACGGTCGGCAGCGTCTCGAGTTCGTCGCTGGTCACGTTCGAGGCCGCGCCCGCCCGGGTCGTGTCGATGACCTGCGCCTCGGCCACCACGTTCACCGTCTCGGTGACCGACTCGAGTTGCAGCGTGAACTCGACGCCGCGGGTCTCGCCCAGCCCGACAGTGATGTCTTTCTGGTCCTGCGTCTTGAACCCGGGCATCGACGCCGTCACGCTGTAGGGCCCGCCGACGCGCACGGCGAGCATCGAAAAGCGGCCGTCCGCCTGCGTGACGGCTTCGTAGGTGGTGCCCGTCGGCATGTGGACGGCGGTCACCGTGGCGCCCGGCAACACGCCCTTCTGGGCGTCCATCACGACGCCGGTCAGCGTGCCGGTCGTGATGTTCTGCGCCGCGCTGGGCCGGGCCGTGCCGGCCACGAGGCCGCACACCAAGGCCGCTCCCAGCAGGCCCTTCAATAGCTGCTGCATCAGTTCTTCTCCCGGTTCATGTGCGAGGATCGAGGATAGTCTGGTGGACCCGAAAAAAAGGGGGCCGCTCACCGCGAAAATGACGCGGCCTGAACCGGGGAAGTATAGCAGAAGCGGGAACGCAGCGGGTGACGATCGTGTGAACCTGGACCGCAGCCCCTAGTGTCTCCGGAAAGAGACAGGTACTACCGCTTGCGGTCGTCGATGCCCCTTGCAGGCGGCGCCCCCAGCCCGGGCGGGCCATGCCCAGGCTACTTGGCGACCTTTGGCAGGGGCTTGAGCGAGTAGGACTTGCGGGACCACACGTCCAGGTCCTTCCGCGTGACCTTGACCTCGAGCACGCGCTGCCGCCGCAGGGGATCCGGGTTGCTGGAATAGTAGCCCAGCATGTAGTAGTCACTGGTCTCGGCATCGATCCGCTTGAGCGCCTTCGAGAAGTCGTTCTGGTTGACCACGGCGATGCCGCCGGTCAACTGGGCCAGCACGCGCAAGCTGTTGATCGAGTTGCTCAGGTACTCCGCCCACTCGCTCGGATCCACCTTGTCATCGAGATCGGGCATGCCGACCAGGCCGCGCGGATCGATCGTGTAGATCGTGGTGTTCGCCCGGTTGGCCGCGCGTGTCAGGTCCGACAGTTCCCGGGCCAGGTCCGCCTCCGCGAACTGCTGGCCCTGGCGCGACTGGTCGAGCGTCGGGTCCTGTTCCGCGTACTGCGAGTCGACGCCCTGCGGGTTCACCCCCTCGCGGGTCTCGAAATAGTTGCCGTCCGCCTGGCCCGATCGGGACTTGGGAAACGGGTTGAAATCGTAGCCGTTGCTCACGTACAGCAGCGCCTTGCGCCGGTTGTGGACGGCCTCGAGCTGCTTCATCAGGTCGTAGGCCGTCGAGAACGCGACGTGGGCGCGGTAGCGCACCTCCGTCGGTCCCTCCGAGCCTTCCGGCCCCTGGATGATGTCGGTCGGCTTGAGCGCCCCGCCCATGATCTTCTTGACCGCCTCGTCGAAGCGCTTGATGTCGTAGGTCAGGTCGATCGCGATCGACGAGGTGCCCGTCGATACGATGCCGAACATGTCTCCCGGGTGAATGAGCGTGTCCTTGATCTTCTTCACTAGATCCCGGACGCGCGCGGTGTTCTTGAAGTCCAGGTGGAGGTCGTCGATGAACACGATGAAGATGCGCCCGGCCGTGTCGCTCGCCGGCCGCGTCGGCGGGAGGATGATCCCTTCGGGCGGCGCCGGGGGCGGCGGCAGCTCCAGGTTGTACGTGCGCCCGCCGTGCACCATCACCAGCGACGCGATCTTCTGCTTCACGCCGTCCTCGAGGATCTCGAAGTCGTCCTTGGTCAGGTCCGACACGAACTGGCCTCGCGCGTCGCGGACGATGACGTCGTTGGTCACCAGGTCCACGCTCACGCGGAACGTCGGCTGCTGCGACGCGGCGGGCGGCGGCGCCGCGGGCGACTGCGCGAACAGGACGGCCCCGGAGAGCAGCACTCCCCCAATCGAGGGCCACCGAGCGGACACTGACGTCATGAACAGGCCTTTCGTAGATGTTGCTGCGTCGGGAGGGCGCCGCGTCCGGACCACGGACCTCGCCCTATTCTAGCGCAGGCCGGAGCCGCCGCGGTCCGAACAGCCTTCTGGAGTTTGGACGCCGGCGCGCGCAATGCGGCCGGGCGCCACCCGTCGGCAGGAAGGCTCACTCGTCGGGCGGGTGTTCGCCGTCCAGGGCAGCCTGGCCGGGCTGCGGGCCGACCGTTTCCGGTCGGCCGTGACGCCGGGCGCGCCCGCGGCGCCGCGGCCCGGCCCCGCCCGGCAGGGCGCCCCTCAACGCGTGGTAGACCTCCTCGTAGTGCTCCAGGCCGACCATCACCTCGTCACGCGTGACCCAGGCATCCGGATTCAGGCGTTCGGCCTGCCCGCGCAGGGTGTCGGCCTGTCCGGGGTCGGCGACGCGCTCCGTGATGCGCGCCATGATCTCGGCGTACCGCGTCCGCAGCCGTGCCAGCCCTTCCGGCCCCAGCACGCTGCCCGCCGGGGTCGCCGAGGCGGTCTGGCGATCGCCGGCATCGCCTGCGCGCCCGTCGAGGTCGTCTCGGGCGGCCCCTTCTTCCCCGGCCGCGGCCTCGGAGTCCGCGGCCGTCACCCCACGAACGGCCGCAGGCGCAACGCCCGCGTCCGCCTCCGCGGCGGCCTCCGACCCTGCGGACGCGACGACGGGCTCGACAATGCCTACGGCCTCGAACAGATCCGGTTGTGCCGCTCCCTCGGGCGCCTGCCCTCCACCCGACGCGTCGTTCTGCTTCCGGTGCCGTCGACGCCGCCGCCTCGCGGCGTTGGCCGACTCGCCTGGCGCGCCGGCGGCGAGCGCGTCGGGCGCGGGAACGTCGGGCGCGCCCGCGAGCGGATCGGCGGGTGCCGGAGTCGCGGCCGGCGCGGCGCCGCGCCCCGCCGAGTCGGCCTCCGGCCGCGCTCGACGCGGCTTGCGCCCACGCGGGCCATCGAACGTTCGCGGCGCGGGCGGCACCGGCAGGAGGATCTTTTCCCAATCGAAGGCCAGCCCGGGATGGAATTCCTCGAGCGCGCGAATCGCGTCTTCGTCGATCGGAATGCGGCCGAACCTCACGCCGGGCGGGGTCCGGAACCAGTAAAGAATACGGGTCTGGCTCTGCCCGCGTCGGCGTCCCGCGTGGACAACACTCGTGTACTCGTACCCGCGGTGGTCGCGCGTGAAGCTGAGGGACGGCACGGCTGACGCCTGTTGCTACTTCTTCCTGGCGGACTTCTTGGCCGCTGGCTTCGTCTTCGGGGAGGATTTCGGCTGCGCGGCGCGCTTCGGCGCGGCGGCCTGGCGAGGGGAGGGCTTCGACCGCGCAGCTCGCCTCGGTGCGGCGGCCGTGCGAGACGGCCTGGCTGCCGCCCGCGGCGACGCCTTCCCGGCAGGCGCCGCCTTGTCCTTGCCCGGTCCGGCACCCGTGGCTGCCGGTGCACGCGCGATGGACCTGGCGCCGGGCGCGGTGTAGACCTGCGCGAATCGCAGCTGGTCGCCCAGCATGTGGTAGGTCCAGATCTCGGCGACCGGGATCCCGTGTTCCGTGCAGAGCCGCTTCGCCGCATCGACCGACCCGACCGGCAGGTACAGCACGAAGTCACACCGGAGGCGTGCGAAGGCGGCCCACTCCGCCATCGCTTCCAGGTTGTTGACGGACTCGCTGGTCTCGACTTCGATGACGCCCAGCGTTCGGCGGCCGCGGCCCGGGGCCGTGAGCACCAGGTCGGGAAACAGCGGCGACCCGGGATCGCCGGCCGGCGCGGTCTGCTCCCCACCCGGGTTGGCGCCGACGGTGAACCGCCTCTTGTACTTCACCAGGAGCTGGCGGATCACGCGGTCGTGTTCGAGCTGTTCCCGGACGGGCCGGACCAGGATCGGACTCACGGGGCCTCCGTCTCGCATGGAGCGTGGAGAGATCGAACAAAAGCAACCGAGTCTAGCACGTAACCGCGCGGCCCGCACCCGCAATCCTGCCGATCTGTGCAGCTCCGGGCAGGCCCCCCGGGCGCCCCTGCTGGTGGCGCTTGGCGGCTCCGATATAGCGCGTGGAAGGGACGAATGAACCACCTCATGCACCCTGGTGACCCCGCCGGAGCCGGACCCCGCGTCCTGCTCGTCGAGGACTACGAGCCGGCGGCGCGCGGCATGGAAGAACTCCTTCGCTATGAAGGGTTTCTGGTGACACGAGCGCCCGACGGCCCCGGCGCGCTCGCGGCGGCGTCCGCTGCCGCGTTCGACGCCATCGTGCTCGACGTCATCCTGCCAGGCCTCAGCGGATTCGACGTCTGCCGGGCCCTGCGCGCCCGGGATCGCACCCGCGACGCCACCATCCTGATGCTCACCGGCCTCAGCGACACCCCGTCCAAGCTCCAGGGTTTCGACATCGGCGCCGACGACTACCTCGTCAAGCCGGTCGTCGTCCGCGAACTGGCGGCCCGCATCCGGAAGCACCTCGCCGCGCGCCGGGACGCCGCCCACGAGGTCCAGCGCCAGCGCCTGCGCGCCATCGGCGAGATCTCGACGGCGGTCGGACACGAGGTGAACAACCCACTCGCCGCCGCGATTGGGACCCTCGAGATGGTCCTGCTGCGGTCCGACCTGTCCGCCGCTGTCCGCCGTGAGCTCGACGTCTGCCAGGATCACCTCTGGCGCATCGCCGCCACCGTCAGCCAACTCGGCGACGCCCGCGACGGCACCGTGCCCTACGTCGGGCCTGATAGAATGATTGATCTGGCGCCGGTGGGCGTGCGCCCGGGTGCGGCAACCCGCAACCTGCACCGCGCATAGGGCCGGGACAGGACGCGCAGTCGATGCGCCGGCACGCGTGCCGCGGCCCGCGCGCGCGTCGGATATGGGAACATCTCATGGACAACTGGCGCGTGCTGTCGGCCCTGGCAATCGTCTGGGCCTGCTCGGCGGTTTCTCTCCCTGCCCGCGTGCCGGCCGCGCCGGGCGGCCAGGCGGCCCCGGTAGCGGTCTCCGACCCCGGCGTCTCGCCGGCGATCGCAACCCTGCTCCACAAGATCCGGGGGGCGGACACCGGACAACTCGCCGTGTCGGAGGAAGACGGGCGTTTCCTGCGCCTCCTCGTCGCGTCGCATGGCACGAAGCGGGCGCTCGAGATCGGTGCCGCGAGCGGCTACAGCGCCATCTGGATCGGCCTGGGCCTGCGTGAGACGGGCGGCAAGCTGGTGACGATCGAATACGATCCGCAGCGCGCGAGGGAGGCCGCCTCGAACATCCGGCAGGCGGGCCTGTCGGACATCGTCGAGGTCATCCCGGGCGACGCGTTCGCCGCGATTCCGCGCCTGCCGGGCACCTTCGACTTCGTGTTCCTCGACGCCTGGAAGCGCGACTACCAGCGGTTCTTCGACCTGGTGTTCCCGCGGCTCGATCGGGGCGGCTTGTTTCTCGCCCACAACGTCGTCAACAAGGCGACCGAGATGGACGATTTCCTCCGGACCATTCGCACGAACCCCGCGCTGACGAGCGCGATCGTGTCGCCCTCCGGCGAGGGCATCTCCGTGTCCTGGAAACGGCGGTAGGCGACCCGATGCAGCCGCGGGCGATTCACATCATCGGCGTGCCGCTGGACCTCGGGCAGGGGCGGCGCGGGGTCGACATGGGGCCGTCCGCGCTTCGCATCGCCGGGCTCGACCGCCAGATCGCGTCGCTCGGCCACGCGGTGACCGACAAGGGCGATCTCGTCGTGCCGATCCAGGAGACCCGGGAGGCGGGCAACGCGCAGAAGAAGTACGTCCGCGAGATTGCCCGCGTGTGCCACCGCCTGTACCTGCGGTCGCTGGCGAGCCTGACCGAGGGCGCGTTGCCGGTCGTGCTCGGCGGCGACCACAGCATCGGCGCCGGGTCGGTGGCGGCGGCGTCCGAGTGGGCGCACCGGCAGGGTAAACCACTGGGCCTGCTGTGGGTCGACGCGCACGGCGACATGAACACGCCCGACTCGTCGGGCAGCGGCAACGTGCACGGCATGCCGATGGCCGCCCTGCTCGGCCACGAACCGCTGGAGCTGGCACGCATCGGCGACCGGATGCCCAAGGTGCTGCCGGCGCACACCGTCCTCGTGGGCATCCGTAACCTCGACGCGCGCGAGCGCGAGATTGTCAGGGCCTCGGGCGTCCACGTCTTCACCATGCACGACA
Organism: uncultured Acidobacteriota bacterium; assembly: GCA_963813325.1. Classification (GTDB taxonomy): domain Bacteria; phylum Acidobacteriota; class Vicinamibacteria; order Vicinamibacterales; family JAKQTR01; genus CAWEYM01. The sequence goes on along the minus strand of CAWEYM010000004.1, from coordinate 516,397 downwards.
TCGACCGGCAGGGCATCGCGGCGGTCGCTGAACAGGCCATTGCGATTGCGGGGCGCGGGACGGCCGGCATCCACGTGTCGTTCGATCTCGACGTGTGCGATCCCGGCATTGCCCCCGGTGTCGGGACGCCGGTCAAGGGGGGCGTCGACTACCGGGAGGCGCACCTGCTGATGGAGATGGTGGCCGACTCCGGACTCCTCACCTCGCTCGACCTGGTCGAGATCAATCCCATTCTCGACGTGCAGAACACCACGGCCGTCCTCGCGACGGAACTGGCGCTCTCGGCCCTCGGCCTGAAGATCTTCTGACCGCCGGCACTCCCCTGCCGGCCTTGCCTGGACGGGCGCCCGGAGCTTCGTCGCGCGTTGCCGGCATGGCGGCGCGCCCCATGCGCTACAATGCTGCCTGTGGGCCGGTAGCTCAGGGGTAGAGCATCGCACTTTTAATGCGAGGGTCGTGGGTTCGATACCCACCCGGCTCACCAGCCTCCGCTCTCTTTTCACGCGGAGGCTGTCCGCCGGAGCCGGCGGACGATCGCCCGCCGCGCAGGCGGACCTTCCCGCTCGCTCGAGAGGCTACGGCTGGCAAGCCCTCACACTCGCCTCCGCTCTCTTTTCACGCGGAGGCTGTCCGCCGGAGCCGGCGGACGATCGCCCGCCGCGTAGGCGGACCTTCCCGCTCGCTCGAGAGGCTACGGCTGGCAAGCCCTCACACTCGCCTCCGCTCTCTTTTCACGCGGAGGCTGTCCGCCGGAGCCGGCGGACGATCGCCCGCCGCGTAGGCGGACCTTCCCGCTCGCTCGAGAGGCTACGGCTGGCAAGCCCTCACACTCGCCTCCGCTCTCTTTTCACGCGGAGGCTGTCCGCCGGAGCCGGCGGACGATCGCCCGCCGCGCAGGCGGACCTTCCCGCTCGCTCGAGAGGCTACGGCTGGCCAGCCATCACACTCGCCTCCGCTCTCTTTTCACGCGGAGGCGGTCCGCCGGAGCCGGCGGACGATCGCCCGCCGCGCAGGCGGACCTTCCCGCTCGCTCGAGAGGCTACGGCTGGCCAGCCATCACACTCGCCCTCCGTTCTCTTTTCACGCGGAGGCGGTCCGCCGGAGCCGGCGGACGATCGCCCGCCGCGTAGGCGGACCTTCCCGCCCGCTCGAGAGGCTACGGCTGGCAAACCGCCCCCCGCTCAGTAACAACGGCTGCGACGTTGCGCCATTCTACGGATCGCAGAAACCACAACTCCCTTCCCATCGAAGCAGATTTTCTCCAGCAAATTGATCGACCGAGGCTGGGCATTTGTTTGCTGCGGCCTCCGTGTGATGCCGGACGCCAAGCGGTTCGTCTACATCATCCAGACCATCCGCCTTCCAGCCTCGTATTACGTCGGACTGACCTCGGATGTTGAAGCCCGCCTCGCGGCGCACAATGCGGGTCTGTCGCCACATACCGCACCGAATCGCCCCTGGAAACGTCTTGTAGTCGTGGAGTTCGACGACGAGAAGTCGGCGGTCGAGTTCGAGAAGTACCTCAAGACGGGATCGGGACGCGAGTTCGCACGGAGACACTTCCGTCAAGGGATCTGCCTCTAACCTGCGTGACCCGTCGATCGGACTTCGAGTACCGCTGGCAACGCATGCTGCTGGACACCTCGTTCGACTTCAGGACTGACGCGGGCGGAAAGGACCCTGACGTGTACAGTCCCACTCTCCGGCAGTACCACCAGTTCCTGTGGAACAAGCCGCTACCAAACGGCGGACTCTTCGATCTGGACAGTACCGTCCGCGGCATCTACCTGCATCACCGCTCTGAACTCGGCGAGTTCTTTCTGTCCAGCGACTCGGTGATCCCCACGTTTACGAGGTGGGGATTCGCTGCCACGCATCCTGAACTCGTCACCGAGGAAGAGAACAAGGCGTTCATGGCCGTCTCCTACACGATCGGCGGCATGATCGTTTTCCCGGGGAATCGGATCGATGGCAAGTGGACCATCAACCAGGCCCGCGGTTGTCTCAGGAACATCTCGGACCGCCTCGACCTCACACTTGAGTGCATCCGGCGGTACTACGTGGGCCAGGCCAGTCCGCTCGGTGAGACGTTGACGAGGTACGGCGACTTCTTCACGTTGTTTGAGAACTTCAGGGGGTATGTGGACTTCTTCCTGCTGCAGGACCTCGTCACGGACGATTACTCCGGCGTGACGTTTTGCATACCGTTCGATGACTTCAAGACTCCCTCAGTCCCGAAGGATTTCGACACGTATGTCGGGTACCGACGCCGGAGCGTCGAGTTCATCGAGGCCCGAAACCGGAGGATTGAGCGATACGCGGCATCCCAGTAGTGCCGAGCGCGTGAGGTAGCACCTCGGACGGTTCAAGCCGGCCGTCTCAGACCCTCCACCTGCCGCAGCCACCGGTCGAGTCGGTTCCAACTCGCGAACGTTGGGGCCACCAACCCTCACGCGGGTCGGCCTGGTCGCGCCTGGCCGGCTTCAGCCACGCGGCTCCGCCCTCCGGGCTCGCCGTGGGCGCTCCCCACCGGGCTCACCCGGGTCCGCCTCCACCGGCCACGAGCGCGCCGCGCTGCGCGGCCGGTCTGACCGTTACACGGGTGGCGGCTACAATTCGTCCGCGGGTTTCTCGGCCCGCCCGGATTCGCCGTGTCGGTTCGCCTGCCGGAACGAATCATCGCTCCTGTTCGTCGATCACCGTAACACCGCCTGGTGTGAGTGTCGCCGGTCGGGCGGCCAGTCCGGGTCGATCATCTCAGAAGGGGATATTCATGCGGAAGGTCTGTACGCTCGTCTTCTTACTCGGGTTCCTGGCTGTTCCCATCGGGGCGGCCGCACAGGGCAACCCCACCGGCGGTATCTCGGGCCAGGTGCTGGATCCCGACGGCCTGCCGCTGCCGGGAGTCACGGTCACGGCCGAATCCGCGATGCTGCAGGGCACACGCAGCGCGGTCACCTCGGGTAACGGCGACTACATCGTGCCGTTCCTGCCGCCTGGCGACTACACCGTCACGTTCGAGCTGAGCGGGTTCCAGACACACAAGCAGACGGTGGGCGTCCAGATCTCCGAGACGCTGCCGCTCAACGTCAAGATGGTCCTCGCGTCAGTTACCGAGACGGTCAACGTCACGGCGGCGGCGCTGACCGAGATCGCGCAGACGGGTACCGTGGCGTCGACCTACAAGTCCGATCTCATCGAGAACCTGCCGGTCGGGCGGACGCTGAACTCGGCCACGCTGCTCGCGCCGGGCGCGAATGACAACGGTCCGGGCGGCGGCATCATCGTCTCGGGCGCGATGTCGTACGAGAACCTCTTCCTGATCAACGGCGTCGTCGTCAACGAGAACCTGCGCGGCCAGGCGCGCAACGTGTGGATCGAAGACGCCATCCAGGAGACGAAGGTCTCGACGGGCAGCATCTCGGCCGAGTACGGGCGGTTCCAGGGCGGCGTGGTCAACATGATCACGAAGTCCGGCGGCAACAAGTTCAGCGGGTCCTTCCGCACCTCGTTCGTCAACGACGGATGGAGCGCCCTGACGCCGTACCCGGGCGATCAGAACATCAACAAGGTCGTGCCGGCGTACGAGGCGACCGCCGGCGGCCCCATCCTCAAGGACAGGCTGTGGTTCTTCGGCGCCGCCCGGTACGAGAAGAACACCGACAACCGGACGTTGGACTACACGAAGGTCAACTACGAGCGGACGGACAAGGAGAAGCGCTACGAGGGCAAGCTCACCTACGCCCTCAACTCGCGCAACACCGTCAAGGCCGCCTATACGAAGCGCCGGCTCGACACGACCAACACGAACTTCGGGACCATCATGGACCTGAAGTCGCTCTACGACATTGCGAACGACGAGCACCTTGGGTCGCTGAACTACACGGGCGTGCTGACCGACAAGCTGTTCCTCGAGGGCCAGTACTCCGAGCGGGCGTACGCGATCATCGGGTCGGGCTCGCACAAGACCGACCTGGTCGACGGCACGCCGATCTGGGATCGGTCCCGCGGATCCAACCGGTTCAACTCGCCGACCTTCTGCGCGGTCTGCGGCACCGGGCTCGAGCAGCGCAACAACTGGAACGCGCTCGTCAAGCTGAACTACTTCCTCTCGACCGAGCAGATCGGGTCCCACAACGTCGTGGTGGGAACCGACATCTACAAGGAGATGCGGAAGAACGACAATTACCAGTCGGGCTCCAGCTACCGCATCCAGGCGTCGACGGCGATCATCGACGGGGCGTCGATCTACCCGGTCTTCAAGAGTGACCGGACGACCTACGTCGACTACCTGCCGCTCGTCGAGAAGACCAAGGGCAACGACATCCGGACCTACTCGTTCTTCGCGAACGACACGTGGCGGTACAACAACCGGCTGACCGCCAACATCGGTGTCCGCTACGACCAGAACCGGTCGAAGGACCAGTCGGGCGCTGCCGGTGGTCAAGGACGCCGCGTTCAGCCCGCGCCTCGGCCTGACGTGGGACCTCAAGGGTGACGGCACCTGGGTGGTGAACTCCGGGTTCGCGCGCTACGTCACCGGGATCAGCACGGCCCTGGTCGACGCCGGGTCGGCCGGCGGCCGCACGGCGACCTTCAGCTACTACTACCAGGGGCCGGACATCAACACGGGCGCCGGGCCGTACCTCACCACGGAGCAGGCGCTGCCGATCCTGTTCGACTGGTTCTTCGCCAACGGCGGGACCACGCGGACGACGCGCACCGCCCCGAGCATCCCGGGCGTGACCACCAAGGTCGGGTCAGGCGTGAAGTCCCCGAACTCCGACGAGTACACCATCGGTCTCGCCCGCACCATCGGGTCGCGAGGCGCGTGGCGCGCGGACTACATCTACCGCACGTTCCGCGACTTCTACGGCGACTACCGCGACATCAGCACGGGCAAGGTCACCGATCCGACGGGCCGCGTCTACGACCTCACGATCGTGCGGAACACGAACGCCGCCACCCGCACCTACAAGGGCGTCAACCTGCAGGCCAGCTATCGGTTCGGCACGGCGTGGCAGGTCGGCGGCAACTACACGCTGTCCTGGGCGCGCGGCAACTTCACGGGCGAGGACACCGGCAGCGGGCCGCTGCGATTCAGCGGCAACGACATGCCCGAGTACCGCCAGGCGAGCTGGAACTACCCGACCGGCTACAACCCCAACGACCAGCGCCACAAGGTGCGGGCGTGGTTCTCCTACATGCTCCCGGTGTCGCCGAGGCTCGGCAAGTTCGACCTCGGGCTGCTGCAGCGCGTGGATTCCGGCACGGCGTTCAGCCCGGACGGCACGATCGACTCGCGGCCGTACGTCACCAACCCCGGCTACCAGACGCCGGTCTCGAGCGTGACCTACTACTTCGGCGAACGTGGCGGCGGCCACTACGACATCGTGTTCCGCACCGACCTGTCGCTCGTGTGGACAGCCAGGATCCCGCAGTTGCGGTCGGCTGAGCTGTTCTTCCGCGGCGTGGTGACCAACGTGTTCAACAACGCGCAGATCATCGCCGCGGACGGCACGATCCTGACGCGCAGCAACAACTCGGCGTACACGGCGTTCAACCCGTTCCTCGACACGCCTGTCGAGGGCGTCAACTGGGCGAAGGGGCCGGACTACGGGCAGCCGACGGGCACGGGCGACTACCAGGCGCCGCGTGAGTTCAGCTTCTCGGTCGGGATTCGGTTCTAGAGATGTCGGCGCGAGCCTGCGGGCCCGCGCGCGACTCCAATGTCGGTGTCGGTCACGCGGGGGCGTCGGCACAGGCCGGCGCCCCCGTTCGTGTCTCGGGCGCCGAACGGGCAGTCCCCTGCCGCCGTCACCCCGGCAGTCGCGTGTCCGGGTTGCCTGCCACCGCAACAGCGAACGCGTACAGCACCTGGTCCAGGACGAGCCCGTCCTTGATCACGCTTCGCCGCATCCGTCCTTCGCACACGTAGCCCGCTTTTTCAAGCACGCGGAACGAGGCCGGGTTGTTCTCGTACGGGACCGCGTAGACGCGCGTCAACCCGTGCGTCCGGATGGCATACCCGGTGACGGCCATGAGAGCGTCCGTCATGACGCCGCGCCCCCGCGCCGCTTCACCCAGCCAGTAGCCGACCTCGGCAGAGGTGCGCTCGACGTTCGTGTGCTGCGTGAAGCCGATGCTGCCAACGGCTTCACCCTCGGTAACAATCGCGAAGCGGTCGATGGGGATGCGCGCGGTGTTCGCCGCGATGAAGGCCTGCGCCCGCTCGAGCGTGAACGGCGCGGGAAACCCGTCGCGCAGGTTCGGCGCAATCGTCGGGCTGTTGCCGTGACGCGCCACCGCCTCCGCGTCAGACGCTCTCCACGGGCGCACCGCGCACGTCGCGGTCCGGAGGTACGGGAAGCCCCGTTCGCGACACAGCCGCTCGTCGAACTCAACGCGAAGCTGGCGCGCGCGCTCGTAGAGCGTGGAATGATCCGGAAACACCTCGCGCACGCTCGTCTGGTCGCCGCGCGTCACGCGCAGTTCCACCGCGCCGCAGCCGGGCACGGCAACGCACCGCACATCGTCGACGGGCGCGCTGAACCACCACAGAAGCCTCTCGTCGCCGGTCATATCTCCCGATTCTACAGCCCGGACACCCGCGTGCGCCTTCCCCGCGCTGTCCACAGCCGGACGAGGGTCTCCGACAGGATGTCGTCGGCGATGGCCGCGTTGCCCGACAGGTAGAGCGCGAACCGGTGCACGTCGCGGGCGTAGGAAGTGGTAGAGGCCCTCAACGTCCACCACCGGCGGCGCGGTCGGCGCCCTGCCCGGGCTCATGCGTGGCTCGTGTTCCCGTCTCTCAACGTTGGCCGCCAGGGAAGGTACCCACGAAGGCGCGGCATGTTACAGGCGCCCGCGGCACGCGCGTCGACCCTGAACCGAGCGTCGGCCGAGCGGCGGGGGGTTTGCGGGAGAGTCGGGAGCATGGTACTATTTCGTGTTTGTCGCCGCGCGGGGTCGCGCCATGCAACCTCCGCACGTCCCCATCGTCCAGAGGCCCAGGACGTGGCCCTTTCAAGGCCAAAACACGGGTTCGAATCCCGTTGGGGACGCCAGCCTCAGTGTTGGAACCGACAATTCCCTGTAACAGCTTGCCGTAACCCCCGTTCCGGGAGGCACTCCTGGCGGGGACCTGCGACGCCTGGGGGAAACGACGACAAGCACCAGATTGTGTCCGGTCGCCGGAACTTCACGGGCCGCGTCGGCCACCGGACCTTGTTCTGACGAGAGGCGGTTAGTCCCGTCCATCGAGATCCGAGCGTTCATGAGCGCGGATCGCCACCGGCATGTCCACCACCAAGCCCGAATCGGCTCAGGCCATCCTGGGAGATCGCCAAGCTCCTGAGGGCCGGGCCAGGAATCGCCGAGTCGAACAGGTCAGACAGTAGGCCGAGGCAGCGCTGGCGACGATGTGCGAACGCTTGTTCCTTGGCGTCGGGCAGTGAGGCCCCATTACGTTTCCGGAAGCGGTCGCCCTGCTGAACTGGAGAACCGCGAGCAAATAGTACCGGCTGTTGGGGTAACTTCCACACGATGTCCGGAACACTCCGTGTCGTTGGGGACAGGCCGGCGGCGGACTCGATGCCGGGATGTCGGCCTTTGGCGGCTGCGTGCGGGCAGGGACGGTGAGCGCGTGCCTCAGGCGCCAACTCGCGTTCCCCCGACGGTCCGCAGGCTGGTACCTGCCTTGCAGTGACCGAAGCGTCCCGTACTCGGTTCTCAAAATACCAAGGAGGCACGACATGAAGATGAGAACATGCCTGACGGTCCTGGCCATCACGGCCTTCCTCGCGCTGCCGTCCACACAGGCTGTGGCCGCCGACCTTTTCAAGGCCGGCCAGACCACTATCACCGTTGACGCGTGTACTATCACGGTCGACAACAGTTTCAAGTACGTCAACTACGTCTACACACCCACTCCCGAGACGCTGGCAATCACCGTCCAGTACTCCGGCGCAGGCTGCACGCCTCAGTTCGTCGAACTCGCCAGCCGTCTTCCGAACACGTTCACGCCGAAGAGAGTGAACGGAACCGTGGGCAGTATCGACGGTTCCGTGCCGGGCACCGTCACGTTCACCATCCAGTTCACCGCCTTGAAGACGGCGGGCAAGGCCAAGCAGTTCGGCATGTGGCACGGCAGGTTGACGCTCGACGTGGGCGGCGAAGACGTCTACGTGGGAGTCCACGTGTCGGCCTCGACCGCGTCTCACCCCTAAGCGCAAGCGCCGACGGCGCAGCGTGGCTTCGCCCCACCGCTGCGCCGTCGTATTCCTTGTATTCCGGCACTTGGTCTTCAGGCCGCCAAGGCCGCGAAGCGGCGAAGCCGGACCCCCACCGCGACCGTCGATCCCGCCCGCCGTCGCCACGCAGCGGCACAGGTGGGCGGGCAAGTGAGCGCTGGAGCCTCACGCCCGCCTTTGCGGCTGCACGGTCTTCGATAGTCATTCCATACTGGTCGGGTTTTCGGGACCGTGCGCCTGCCAGGAGCACTGCCGCCAGCTCCCAGGCCCGATGTCTCACAACATGACCGTCGAATGCCCGCGCGACGAGTTCGAACTGCCTCTAACCTCGTGAGGCGGCCTCGGGCGCATGGTTTGTGCAGCCCGCGGCGCGCCGTCGAACGAACGCTCGTCATCGGTGGTAGACTGGGCCACCCCGTTCACCCAGGAGGAACACGATGACCAAGACACTCGTGAGGGCAGCCACGTTCAGCGTAGCGGCGCTTGTCCTGGGCGCCTCTACGGTGCTGGCGCAGACCGGTCCGACCGAATCGACCGACGCGACGGAGCCCCAGGCCGCGACCGTCGTCATGAACAGGGTGCTCATGTACACCCGCATCGTCTACGGGATGGGCAGCACCATCGCCGCTGGCTTCGAGCCGATGCACGACCTTGTGACGTTCAAGTGCGCCTCCCCCACCGGGTGCTCGATCGAGGCACAGCAGAACGCCCAGGTGATGGGGTCGGCCGCGAACAACAGATGGGCCATGTGCACAATGGTGGACGGGGCCTACCTGACCGGTCCCGCTTGCCCCTACCTCGGCCTGGTTCCGACTTCAAACTACGCGGCGGGCAGCTTCGTCCAGGTCGGAACCGGGCTCAAGCTGGGGACCCACACGTTTCAGACGTTCATCTATACCGACGGCGGCGGAAGCCTCGCCAATTTCAACATCGTGTACCGGGTGTACAAACCGAAGTAGAACCGGCCGGGAGGTGGCCGTCGCCAGTCGCCTCGGCCACCCTTCGCACGTCTGACCTCCTGGCACCAGGAGCCGCCTTTGCGCGCGCGGGCCGCCCTCCTGTCGCGTCACGCGACGTCGCGCTGCCGGCGCACTACGCACAGAAAGCTCACGCCCGCGGGACACCACGGTCGGGGTCGGCTTCCGGGCGCGTCACGGTGTGTCTTCCCCGATTCCGGCTGCCTTCGGTGCCGGCTCGGTCGCCCCGACCCGCAGGTAACTCGACAAGCGCTGGGCAATCTCGTCAGCTTCCGGCCTCGTCGGTTCGTATCCGACCGTGATCGGCTTGCCGGCCACGAGATCGATCTGAATCCTGTAGTTCGCCTTGTAGCGCGCAACCGACACGTCGCGCACTTCTGCGATGGGGACGCTCCTTGTTCGCCGATGAACGCGAAGGTCGCGCACCTCGAGGAGGCGCCCGAGCTGGAGATCGAGGACGACCCAGGTCCGGCCCGCGACGGCGATCCAGGCCGGCACGCCGAACAGCAGGAACAGGGCCAGGACGACCAGGAACCCCGGCAGCGCCGCCAGCCACTCCGCAGGGGTCGCCACGCGGAGGTACTCGATCAGCCCGCTCGCCAGGTAATAGAGAAAGAACGACGCCAGGAACCCCAGCATGGAGCCGATGAGCAGGCGCGACCCCATCGGGACATGGTGCTCGCAGCGAATCGCCCCCTGATCTGTCTCCCGCAAGGTCGTCTCCATGCTGCTCCTCGCCCGGCTCTCCGGGCCTGGAATCGGTCTCGAACCATGGCGTTCTGGCAGGTTGACGGCGGAACCGCGACGGGGCCATCACCAACCGGAGCACGCCGCCGGCGGTCGCCCCAATGCTAGTCCGAGAACTCGCGTCCGCGCACGGTAGACACGCCGAGCGTTCTGAAATAGTCGGCGCCCACCCAGTAGTGTGGCCCACCACGCGACACTGGGCGTTGACGGCACCGGTGCCTGGTGCTGCGCCAGCCGGCTGAACGTCTTCCGGTCGACGTTCCGTTCCGCTCCTTGGTGCGCCGACAAAGAAGAGTCCACCGGCCGTGAGCATCGAGGTGCCCTGCCGGAGGGCGCCTTGGCCGACACCGACTTCGTCCCGGTGTCCACGCGATCCACGCACGGCGTATGATGGCCCCGCTGTCTCACGCCCCCGGTCAGAGAGCGCGCCGCAGGCGCCCGGCGCCGGTCAAGTCCTCGAGAGGAAGGGTCATGTTCCTTCGCCCGGAATGGGAGATCTTCTGACGTATGGCTGCCATTCTGACTCGTCGCGACGACGCGTTCTCACGACAGCTCATTCTGTGGACCTCGTTCGTATCCGCTCTGTGGCTCTCCCTGATCTATTTTCCCGGGGTCTTCTTCTCTGATTCCTTTGCGCGGTGGGACACGCTTCGCCACCTCGTGCGGACAGGAGGCGCCAGCAAGTATCTGGACACCGCTCTTCCGTCTCTCTGGATGGGTGTTACCTATCTGGCGACCGGAAACAAAGCCGCGATCACCTTTGTGCAGTCATGTCTCTTCTTCTATTCGTCCTTGCTGCTGATCGCGAAGGTCGGTCGTTTCAAGAGCGGCTGGATACTCATACCATCCGTCTTGTTCGTCTTCTTCCCCTTGTTTCAGGGCTATAGCGTGTTCAATGAGCCCTGTATCGGGACGATCATCGGCCTCAACTTCTTTCTGATCCTGTTATCTCGTCAGCGTGAGGCCGACAGGCCCCTGCATCACGTCATCGATGGCTTCCTCTATCTTCTGGTCTTTTCGACCATTTTCGGGTTCAGGTCGAACACGATCACGATCCTTCCCGTTGTGCTCTTTGTGCTGTGGAAGAGACCACACCTCCGGAATACACGCCTGATCCCCCTGGTGGCGCTCGCGGTGGCGCTCGTATTTCTGCTGTCCCTGCCGTTTGCGTTGAGCCAATGGAGACATGTTGAAAGGCGAGAACTTGTTGCCCTTGGCGTGGCCTGGGAGACTGTCCAGATCGCCAAGAGAATCCACGACCCGCAGTACGACCGCTATCTTGACTATGCGGGCGCCGTCGAGGGGGCGACGAGGAATGCGATGGCGAATGTAGAGGAGTCCGAGTGGAGGGGTTTCCTGGGACCCCAGGGCTTGAGGTTCGACAGGATCATGACGCCCGCCATCTCGAGACGGATCATGGCAGATTACGTGAGGTTGATCTACGCTCACCCGGTGGAGTTTGCTGCGAACAAGATCTACGTCTGGGGTCGCGTACTGGGCTTGTCCGCGCCCTTGGCATTTCTGGAGTTTCAGCGTGATTGGAAAACGAAACTGGCGCAGGACGGATTTCGCTCGACGCCCGTGAGGGATCGCGCGATTGACGATGTCAATCGGTTCATGACCTCCTGGGGTTCTCTGAGGAGGCCGTTCCTGGTCTTTCTGGCGGGGTTATCGTGTCTGGGCCTTTCCTGGCGATATTTCCGACACGATGTCTGTTTCATGGGCGTCATGTATTGCACGGCGCTTTCATACTACGGGGCGTTTCTCATAACGACCCAGAGTTTTGAGTTCCGGTACTTCTTCCCGTCGTTCTTCCTGGTCGCGGTGATGGTGCTCGTCGTTGTCACAAAGGCAATCGAGCTGCTGGCCGGTCACTTCACAGCACCGGGGAGCCTGCCTCGTGAGTGAGAACTACGCCGTCATCATCTGCGCCAAGAACGAAGAAAGGACGATCGGGGACATCGTCGTTCGATGTCAGAAGCACGCGCAGGATGTCGTCGTGATGGATGGCCATTCGACAGACAGGACCAGAGAGATCGCGGCCGCGCTGGGCGCTCGCGTCTATCTCGATTCCCGAAGGGGAAAGGGAGAGGCGGTTCGATCTGCCTTTGGCAGGGTCGACAAGGAGTTCCTGGTTCTTGTTGACGCGGACGGCTCACACGATCCTGATGACATTCCCAGGTTACTGAGACCTCTTCAGCAGGGTCGGGCCGATCATGTTGTCGGCTCGAGGGTCCTGGGCGGCTCAGATGAAGCAGGGCGGGATGTCTCTCAGTCCGTGAGGATGTTTGGCGGGAGGGTCATCACCTGGGGAATCAACCGCCGATTCAAGACGCAGATTACGGAAAGTCAAAATGGTCTGAGAGCGATCCGGCGCACGGTGGCGCTCGAACTCGGGTTGAGAGAGGACATCACGACGATCGAGCAGGAGATGACGATCAAGACCCTCAAGAAAGGGTATCGGCTCATCGAGGTGCCGACCCGTGAGTATTGTCGTTGTTACGGATCGTCCCGGTATTCCGCATGGCGGGTGTGGCCAAGATATGTCTATAGCTGGGCGAAGTACATGTTCTGGCAGTGAGGGTCGTGTCGGCGCGCCAATCTGGCCCTGACCTGTCCCCATGGCTCCGGCATCGGGCATCCGGAGACCGCCGAACGACGCCACTCCGGATCGACGTCCAGAGCTCCATCTCCCCGACCCACTCGGGATCGGTCGGCTCGCCGTCGTCCGGGATCTCTGGGACCGTACAGATCTGTTGACACTCCCTCCGGACGAGAATACGCTCGGGCCACCGAAGATCAATCGAGCGCTGAAAGGCGACCTCGCCATACTCCGTGGCGGGAAAGGATGTACGCCATGTTGAGGCAGCCTGCGGGGACAGTCACCGTCGCGGTCCTGCTCGTCGCCCTCGCGTCGGTCGCGTGGTCGCAGGGCACCGTCACGAGACTCCAGATGCGTCCGATCGCGTCGGTGAACGGCAAGGACGTGTACCAGGCGTACTGCGCGTACTGCCATGGCGACGACCTCCGGGGTCGCGGCCCGGGCCTGGGCGGCACCCGAATGCCCACGGCCGACTTGACGACTATCGCCCTGCGCAACGACGGCAAGTTTGCCGCGGGCGACGTCGAGGAGAAGATTAACCGCTGGAAGGCTGTGCCGAGGACGATGGCAGAGTTCAACGCGCACGTCGCCCAGCCCATGCCGGCGTTCGGCCCGATCCTCGCGAAACTCTACCCACAGGAGGTCCGCGACAGGGTCATCAGGCTCTCCAACCTGGTGTCCTACATCAAGTCGAAGCAGGTGACCTCGCCCTGGCCCGACGAGCCGAAATAGCGCGGCAGGTGCCGATGGCATGTGCTGGCGCTGGTCGGCGCGCGGGCTCCCTCCTCGGCGCTTGACCGGCTTGCCCACGGCATCGCTCCCGGCATCATCGCGCAGACCCGGCACGCGACGGCACGGTGCCCCGCACGGCCCACGCACGACCGCTGAGCACGATGGGACGATCCGGGCCGTCGCCGAGCAGACGCCGGCGCAATCGAAGCCGGAGTCGATCGCGTTCGCCTGTCGGGAGCGCCGCAACGTATGCGCCGGCCGGACCCTGCTTCTCCAGGAACGGTGACCAGTAGTCATCGAACGAGGAGAAGCGGGCCTGGATCGTGAGTGGCTCTTCCGCGACGTCCTGCAGTCGATGTTCGCGCCAGAGCGCCTTGAGGTCTCCGCTGCGGCAGAACGGCATGTGCCGCTCGTCCTGCCCGTCCATCCCGGGATTGATCGCAATCGCCTCGTCCCAGAACACCCGCAATATCTCCATGCCCCGCCCGTAGTCCCACACGGCCCCTGCGACCGTTCCGCCCGGCCGCGTCACACGGATCATCTCCTGCATCGCTCGCGCCGCATCCGGAATGAAATTCAGCACCAGCAGCGAGACCGTCCGGTCGAAGCTTCCGTCGGCGAATCGAAGCTGCTGCGCATCGCCCACCTCGAAACGGATGAGATCCCCTGGATGACGGGCTTGGGCAAACGCGACATACGGCGGGGCGGGATCGATCCCGATGATGCGGCTTGACGGGGCAACCGCGGCAATCGCCGCGGTCAACGCACCGGTTCCCGAACCGACGTCCAGGACCGTGTCGCCGTTCCGAACCTCTGCGAATTCCACCAGGAGCGGGGCGAGCTCGCGGCTCCATCTTCCCATGAAGCGTTCGTACGACTCGCCTGCCGAGAACATCTCCGCCTGCGCGCCGGCGACCGTCGTCACGGCGATTACACCAGCCGCCGCCAGACCAGCGAGAGCGAGCGCGCCGTGGAACACGAGGGGGGTGGTCGGGGTGTGCATCTGAATGGACCTCCGTTTCAAGGCCGGGATGCATCCCGGCTGCCATCGGCTTCACGACTCGGCCATTACCATCCATTATGCGGCCGGCCGGAGCGTTGCCGGGTCCGGAGATTCTGAATGGGCTCCCGTCGACAACCCCGTTCCTCTGGATCGCGCTCGAAGGTCCGGCAGCGCGTGGGGCCGGTGCTTCCAGCGGTCGGTAGTGTGCGGCGGTCAGCCGGCCCCTCCGTCACTACTCCGCCCGCAGCGCCTCCCGAGGGTCGACGGTGGCCGCGCGGCGGGCGGGCAGGTAGCAGGCGGCCGCCGCGGCCGCCCCCAGCAGGAGAGCGACGCCCGCCACGATGGCAGGTTCGAACGGCCGAACGCCAAACAGCAGCCCCGTCATCACGCTCGACAGCGCGTAGGCGGCCGCGCATCCCAGGGCCACGCCGGCCAGCACCGGCTTCATGCCGTCAGCCACCACCATGCGCACGATGTGCCGCGCCGTGGCGCCGAGCGCCACGCGCACGCCGATCTCGTGGCGCCGCCGGCCGGTCGAGTACGCGACCACGGCGTAGAGACCGACAATGGCCAGGAGGAAGGCGGTCCCGGCGAACAGCCCCAGCAGCACCGCGCGGAAACGCTGCGCGCCGCGCGACGTGGCCACGTGGTCCTCGAGGGTTTCCATGCCGGTCGCCACGAGCGACTTGTCGAGACGCCGTAGCACGGCCAGGGCGCTCCCCGCGAGCGCCGCGGGGTCGCCGGCCGTTCTCACGAGCATGGTCATGGAGGTGACAGGATGCTGCGCGTGCGGCACGTAGATGACGGCCCTGGCCGGCACGTCGAGCCGGTACGTCTTCACATCCGACACGACGCCCACGATCTCACGGAAGGTCTCCTTCCCTTCCACGGCGCTGACGTGCAGCCGCAGCCGTTTGCCGATGGGATCCTCGCCGGGCCAATAGCTGCGGGCCGCCGTCTCGCTGATGATGGCCACCCGGGGCGCGTCCGCGCCGTCGCGCCCGGTAAACGCCCGTCCCCGGACGACGCTGACGCCAAGCGCGTGGAAGTAGGCTGGGGCAATCGGTCGCACCTGCGCGCGTGACTCCTCCACGCCGCTGCCCTGGGGCCGCCCTTCGATGCTGAAGGTGCCGCCGAAACCGGAATTCGACACGGGCGGGATCATCACGGCCCCGGATGCGACCACGCCGGGCAGCCGATCGAGTTCGGCCACGAGGTCCCGGTAGAACGCCGCCGCCTGCGTGCCCTCCTTGTAGACCGCGTCGGGCAGCGAGACCGAGAACATGAGCACGCCGCGCGGGTCGAACCCGGGCGACACCCGGGTGAGCAGATCGAAACTGCGTATGGTGAGCCCGGCGCCAATCAGCAGCACCAGCGCCAGCGCCACCTCGACGGCGATCAACGCCCCACGCAGACGGCCGCCGCTGCCCGTGCCGGCGTCGGATCGTCCGTCCTTGAGCGAGCCGCCGAGGCTGGACGTCATCGCCTGCAACGCTGGCAGCACGCCAAAGAGCACGGCCGCGCCGATGGCGACGACCAGGGTGAAGCCCAGCACCTGCAGATTGAGATTGGACGCGCCCGCGCGGGGCAGGTCGTCGGGCACGATCGCCAGGGCCGCCTGCGTCCCCCAGGCGGCGAGCACCGTGCCCACGCACGCCGCCGCCAGCGCCAGGACCAGGCTCTCGACGAAGACCTGCCGCACGAGCGCAAGCCGCCCGGCACCCAGCGCCGCACGAAGGGCCATCTCCGTCCGCCGCGTGGCGGCGCGTGCCATCAGGAGCCCCGACACGTTCACGCACGCGATGAGCAGCAGCAGTCCGACCGCGCCCAGGATGAGCAGCAAGGCGCGCCGCGCCGACCCCACCACCTCGTCCAGCAGGTCGGCGACACGGGCGCCATAGCCCTCGTTGGTCCGCGGGTACGCGGCGGCCATGCGCGCGGCAATCGTCCGCATCTCGGCGTTGGCCTGTTCCAGGCTCACACCCGGCTGGAGCCGGGCGATGGCGGATACGTAGTGGGCGCCTCGCGCGGTGGGCGCGGTGGATCGGGGCGACAGCGCGAGCGAGAACCACGCGTCGGACTTCTCTGGAAACTCGGCGCCTGCGGGCGCGACACCGATCACCGTGTAGGGCGCGCTGTCGAAGAACACGCGGCGCCCGATCACGCCGCGATCCGCGCCGAAGACGCGCACCCACAGCCCGTGGCTCAGCACGACGCTCGTCGGGCCGCCGGCCCGGTCGTCCTCGGACACGAACCAGCGCCCGACCGCAGGTCGCAGGCCGAGCGTGGGGAAGAACGAGGCCGACACGGCGTAACCGTCGACGGCCAGGGCCTGATCGTTCCAGGCCAGTGTCACCCCCTGGCTCATGTAGATCGCGATCGACCGGAACGACCGCGCGTCCCGTTGCCAGTCGAACGCATCCACGGGCGACACCGCCGTTGGGCTGCCGTCGAACGTCTCGTCGATGGCCACGAGCCGGTCCGCGTCGTGAAACGGCAGGGGCCGCAACAGCACCGCGTCGACGATCGAAAAGATGGACGTGCTCGCCCCAATGCCCAGCGCGAGGATCAGGATGACGGTGCCGCTGAACACCGGCCGTTTCCACAAGAGACGCAGCGCCTGGTGGATGTCGTGGCTCAACATGGCCGGGTTCCTGGGGACCAGCGCGCCGAGCGCCGCAGCGCCCGCGCGGAACGGGTGAACGAGGACGAACTCGGGGGTGCCGCGATAGCAGCTCACCACGAGCGACACGACACGCAGGGCGAACCACGCGCGCAGGACCAGGCGGACGCCGAGCCATCGCGTGCGCCCGAGCCGGAGGAGGTCCTCCTGGCGGAGGTCCTCGTACGCCGGCCGGAACAGCCGGTACCGGACCGCGGCGGGCAAGCCCCGCAACAGCGGCTCGAACCAGCGGTCCGTGCGCACGTCGGAGGAGGGCTCAGTCATCCCCGGCCTCCGCAAGGGCGCGTAGCCCGCGCAGATTGGCCACATAGAAGTCGCGGGTGGCGCTCCACGCGCGAAGGCCAGCGGGGCGGAGGCGGTAGTGCCGTTCCTTGATGATCTGCCCCTCGACCACCTTCTGGTCGTACCAGCCCTCGACCAGGCCGGCGTCCTCCAGACGGGCCATCATCTGGTAGAAGGCGGGGGCGGTGCGCCGGACGCCGTAGCGCCGCAGCTCCGCGCGGATGTCGCGCCCCGCCCGCGCGGCGCCCAGGAGCATGCCGATCACGAGGAACTGGAGATGGGTGATGCCGGGCAACTGGTCTGACATAATGCCATGTTATATCATAATACATTAGGGACCAGGACGCGGCTGCCCGCCCTGGCTTTCCAGCGTCCGACTGTCGCGGTTCACGCCCTGAACCGTCCCCCTCCACGACCCGTGGCCTTGACACACCGCGTCATCCGCCACACATTCTGCCCATCCGACCTGCCTCGACGCGGTTCATCCAGCCCCCGTTCGGAGTCGCGGCCCGACATCAGGAGGCGCAGGCATGAAACGCTCACTCCGCCTAGTCGTCGTCGTCGTCCTCACCCTGGGTGCCATCGCCCTCGCGGGCGCCCGGATCCAGGCCTGGAACCCGGCCACGCACATCTACATCGCACAGCACGTGTACCCGGCGTACGCCCAGTCGCCCGATCTGTGGTACGGGGCGATCGCGCCCGACATGTCGGCCTATGTGCCCGACCCGGCGAAGTGGCCATCGGCCTTCTGGGACACGCACTGGGTGGCGACTGATCTGCGTCTGTGGGCGCGGACCACGGCCCAGCGAACGTTCGCCCGCGGCTGGACGACGCACAACGAGATGTACGGCGCGGACCGCTACGCGCACGGCTACCCGCCGATGTACCTGGCAGGCTACGTGACGATCCGGGCCAGGATCCTGGCGAAGGCGGCCAACATCTCGACCGACCTCGCGCACTACGCCGTCGAAACGGGCGTCGACATCCTGATGCAGACCCAGCACCCCGAGCTCGCCGACCAGTTGATGGCGGCGGTGCCCGCCCCCCCGACCCTTGTCAACGGCCTGCTCGCACGCGTGTTCGTGTCGTGGCCGCTGCGCCGGACGGACATCGCCACGCTGGCCTCAGCCGAGTACGCGTTCGCCTACGTGATTGGCGGCACGGACGGCGTTCCCGGTTACGCGACCGCGCTGAAGTTCTCCACCGTGCAGAACTACGAGGCGATGGTGGCGGTCGGGGTTCAACTTCAGGAACAGATGGGCCTGCCGCCCGACCCGGACCAGGTGAGAGCACTTCTGGGGGCGGCCATGGGCATGTGCGCAGACTACGAGACGGCTGTCAATGCCACGATCACGGGCGTCTCGCGGCTGGTGCCGAGATAG
The DNA here is from genome assembly GCA_963813325.1 of uncultured Acidobacteriota bacterium. GTDB lineage: Bacteria > Acidobacteriota > Vicinamibacteria > Vicinamibacterales > JAKQTR01 > CAWEYM01. Next base: position 497,737 of record CAWEYM010000004.1, on the reverse strand, counting down.
GATCTGATCTCCCGACGGCCGAGGGGCGGGACGCTGGTCCCGCCCCTTCGATTGCGCTCCTCGCGAGGCTCCCTCCATCACGATTCGCGTCGGCCGGAGAATGCGACGGGCGCCGCCTGCTTCTGACGCCAGGCATCGGGCGAGGCGCCTTGCACTCCGATGGTGGCGGTCGTATATTGAGAGCAGGACAGCTCCCGGGTGGTCCGGCGCGGACAGTCCGCGCGGCAGATCCACCTGCGGCCCGGCCTGTTTTCCAGGCGGCAGCACTCCCCCGTCGCCGACCCTGGCATTGCCCGACGCTCGTGCATGGCGCCAGCCGCGCCGCGTGCACCTCGTGCCTGACGGCCGCGCGCGAGCGTCTGCCGAACGCCGGACCGTGCCGTGGGTCAAAGACCCGAATGCGAGGTGTCTCGTGAAATTCCGAACTCAGACAGTCCTTCTGGCCATCGCGATGGTCGTCGCCGTGGGCGGCACCGCCGCGTACGCCTTCCAGGATGTCGCCATCGCAACGATCAAGATGCCGTTCATGGTGGGCAACCGCATGATGGCCGCCGGAACGTATGAGGTTGAGGTCACGTCGGACGGCGCGCTCCTCCTGCACTCGCGGACAACCGGGCTGGACTCGCCCCTGGTGCTGGCGGTTGGCCGCACGCCCAGCCAGGACAGCGTGGACGACCCACAGTTGATCTTCGACAGGGTCGGCAAGACGCTGGAACTGGCCCAAGTGACGATCCCTGGTGAACAGGGCTACCTGCTGGTGGAGCCGTCGTCCGCGACCTCCCACCGGTCGGCGACGAAGCCTCGCGGGTGACGCGGGCGCGGTGCCCCGGCACTGCGGTCGTCCGGGCACGTTCCGGCGCCCAGCCGGAACACGCTTCGTCCTGCGATAGCCCTTCACTCACCGGGCAGGGGCGGGACTCTGATCCCGCCCCTCGCCTATCCCGGCGGCCGGGACTTGCGCCGCGGTCAGATTCCCGCTAACGTGATTCCCGCCTGGATGCGAAGCTGGCCGCCGCATCCCACACCCGGCCGCGACTGCCGACGCGCGTCGTGTCCCCCACTGCCGCCCCTGCTGACGTCCCCGCGCGCCCACAGCCTGCGATCGAACTCGTCCATCGCAGCCCCCGGGAAAAGGAGCACCCATGCGCGCGCTCGGCAGACAGTTGGGGCTGGCCATCTTCGCCCGTGCCCGGCGCCTTCGCGCCACGCACGCGGTGCTGGCGTTGACCGTCACCGCGGTCGTGGTCGCCGCCCCGCCGCCCCTTGCCGGCCAGGCTCCGGCAGCCGCGACGGGCTGGACGGTGATCGGCTGGAACAACCTCGGCATGCACTGCATGGACGCGGACTTCGGCGTCTTTGCCATCCTCCCGCCGTACAACACCATCCAGGCGCAGCTCATCGACCCGACTGGCCGACTCGTCACCAGCCCGTCGGGCACCCGCGTGACCTACCGGGGCGTGGCCGACCCCAGCTGGTCCATCAACACGACGTCGGCCGGCAAGACGAACTTCTGGTCGTACGTCCTGCCGCTGTTCGGCGCTGCGCTGCCGGTGAATGTCGGGCTGCTGAATCACAACATGCCCGGCAAGCTGAACAAGCCGCAGCCGATGGTTTTCGACCCGGCCCTGAACTGGTTCATCGCCGAGGGCATCCCGATCACGCCCTACGACAACAGGAAACAGAAGAACTACTACCCCCTGATGCGCCTCAGGGCGACGAACGCCGGCCTCCCGCTGGCGTCGACGAATATCGTGCTGCCCGTCTCCGACGAGATGGACTGTGCGGCGTGCCACGCATCCGGGTCGGGCGATGCCGCCAAGCCGAGGGACGGCTGGGTCTTCGATGCGAATCCGCAGCGCGACTACCGCCTGAACGTCCTCCGGCTCCATGATGATCGGCAGTTGGGCACGACGCTCTTCGACAACGCCCTGCTCACCAAGGGCTTCAACCCGGCTGGCTTGTACCCGACCGCCAGCGGGGGCAAGCCGATCCTCTGCGCGGGGTGCCACCTGTCCGAGGCGCTCCCCGGCAGCGGGCTTCCGGGGATCCTGCCGCTCACCGGGGCGATCCACACGCTGCACGGCCCGGTGATCGATCCGACCAGCGGGCTTCCACTCGACGCGAGCGCCAACCGGTCCGCGTGCTACCGATGCCACCCCGGGTCCGCCACTCGGTGCCTGCGTGGCGCGATGGGTCGCGCCGTGGCAGCGGACGGTTCCCTCGCCATCCAGTGCCAGGATTGCCACGGCTCGATGACCACCGTCGGCGCGCCAACGCGCACGGGCTGGTTCGAGGAGCCCACCTGCCAGAACTGCCACACGGGCACGGCCGTCCTGAACAGCGGCGCGATCCGGTTCACCTCGGCGTTCGACGGCACCGGCCAGCCCCGCGTGCCGGCCGATCCCATTTTCGCCACCAACGACAACACGCCGGCGTCGGGCCTCTCGCTCTACCGGTTCTCGACCGGCCACGGCGACCTGCAGTGCGCAGCCTGCCACGGTTCGACGCACGCCGAGTATCCTTCGTCTCACCGCAACGACAACCTGCAGAGCATCGCGTTGCAGGGCCACGAGGGCACGCTGTCCGAGTGCACCCGCTGCCACCACGGAACGCCCGCGACGGTGAACGGCGGGCCGCACGGCATGCATCCGGTTGGCGCGCCGTGGGTCTTCAGCCATTCCGACGTCGCCGAGCGAGGCACCGCCGCGTGCCAGCCCTGCCATGGGCTGGACTACCGCGGGACGGTGCTGTCGTACTCGTTCGCGAACCGCACGCTCGGGACCGAGTTCGGCACCAGGTCGTTCTTCCGCGGCGCCCGGATCGGCTGCTACGCCTGCCATGACGGCCCCGGGGGCGACGACCGAAACCCCAACCGCGCCCCGGTCGCCCGCAATCTGACCGCATCGACCCCGCGGAACGCGCCTGTCGTTATTTCGCTCTCGGCGACCGACGCGGACGGCGACGTGCTCACGTTCCGCATCGTGTCCCAGCCGGCCAACGGCACCGTGGGCCTCTCCGGAGTGACGGCCACCTACTATCCGTTCGCGGGGTTCTCGGGAAAGGACCGCTTCACGTACGCCGCCTGGGACGGCTCGATCGATTCGAATCTGGCGACGGTGTTCCTGCAGGTGACGAAGGCACCCTGAGGCCAACGCCGGGGCCGCCTCGCCGGCAGCAAGGCCCGCCACGCCTCTCGTGGCGGGCTCCTGGCCCCCGGCTTGGCCCCCCCCACGACGCGGATGCCCCGTTGGCGTTGGGCGGGGGCCCCGTGGCCAACCTGGCCCCGCCCCGCCCAGGGGTCCTCCAGGGAACCGATTGCCGGCGCCCGCCGTCTCTTCCTGTAGTTGGGCCTTTCGCCCGCAGGAGGCTGCGCGACGTGACCTTCCTCAAGAAGATCTTCGGCATGAAGACCGGCGAGCCGGCAAAGCGCGTGCGGATATGCGTGGAGTGCGGAATGCCCGTGGCCGAGCACAAGGACTGGTGCTCCATCCTCAGAGGGATGCAGGCCATGGAGCAGAACCGGGCCGGGGCGGCGAGCAGCCAGACCTGAGTCCCCGGGACCTTCCGGTCTTACGGTGTCCCCTGTTCACCCTCTCCGGGTGAGTACATCCTGAATGCCGCTTCGCGGACGAGGAGTGGGGCTGCGCGCCCGCCGGCGGCGCGTTGCCGCCTGCTTGGGGACCTTGATCTGTTCGTCCGTCGTGACATGGAACCGGCGGAAATTACTGTAGGAGGCCTCCACAATAATCAGTAGGGGCGTTGACCTCGGATGTTGCCTGCCGGCCGGTAGTTGCAGACCCAGACCTGGCCGAGATCCTGGCACAGGGCAGCCCCGCATCCCACTTCCTCCGTGGTCCGCCAGACTACCTGGGTATAGTGCCCGCACGTGGTGCCGAACGCGCAGGCATTGCGGGCATACGAGTAGGCGCGGACCTCGGAGGCCCACGCCCCGACCACCGCCGCTGGCGTCACGGCCTGCGCGGTGCGCCGACCGCCCGGCGACCGCAGGGCGCTCGCATAGTAGAGGTTCTGCCCGATGTCCGCGGCCGTGTCCGGATGCTGCAGGCGGCACCCGCGGCGCGCCAGCGCTGCCGCCCAGGCCTCCGCGTCGCGCGCGAGGTCTGGTGCCCACCGAAGCGGCGGGACGTGGACGCGGTCACGCCAGGCGTTGTGGGCCGCGACGACCTCGGCCTGCCGCCCGGCATCCTGCCGGATCGTGGACTGGATGCCGGAGGACACTCCACCCAGGAGCCAGGATATCGCCACCACGCCGAGTGCCGCCCGTGCCGGCTGCCGCTGGTGATCTCCGCGGAGGTTCACGATTCCACTCCGTCCGGACACTCGGCGCCGCGCGCCACGAATTGGTCACAACGTCAGAACGACCACCGTCTCGAGGTGTGACGTGTGCGGGAACATGTCGATCGGCTGCACGCGCGTGACGGAGTATCCCGCATCGAGCAGCGTCGCGAGGTCCTGCGCGAGCGCTTCAGGGTTGCAGGACACGTAGACCAAGCGCACCGGCCGAAGGCGCCGGGCGATCCACGAGAGGACGCGCGGCGGGCACCCGTCGCGTGGCGGGTCGAGGATCACGACATCGGGATCCGCTCCGGGCAGCAAGGGCCGGCCCGCGGCGACGTCCTCGACCCGGGCTCGCACGAAACGACAGGCCGTGTCCGGGATGCGGTTCAGCCGCCGGCTGGCCTCCCCGTCCTCCACCGCCGCTGGACTCTCCTCGACCGCGGTCACCTTCGCGCCCCGGCGCGCGAGCGGCAGCGAGAACAACCCCGCGCCCGCATACAGGTCGAGCACGCGCACGGCGCCCGCGGTCCACTCCAGCACGAGTCGCACCATGATCTCGGCGGCGTGCACATTCGTCTGGAAGAACGCGGTCGGAGAGACGAGGAACGAGACGCCGTGCACGCGTTCGCGCACGCGATCAACGCCGTGGACGCGGATCGAGCAATCCCCGAACAGGTAGGGCCCGGGGCGCGCATGGATGTTGACGTGAAAGCCGTCCGGCGCGGCAGGCCCCGACAGGACAGCCCGGACGGCCGGGCGCAAGGCCTTGTCGTTGCGCGTCACGACCAGCGTGGCGAGCCGCTCTCGGGTGCCCGCGGCGGCGCGCACGACGATGTGACGGGCGATGCCCTGGCGCAGGTCCGGCGTGGCGCCGCCGATCCGCCCGGCGGCGAGGGCATCCCTCACGGCGAAGGCCACCTCGTTACCGGCAGTCGCGTGGACCGGGCACTCCTCCACCGGCACGATCGTCTGCGAGGCGCGCCGGTAATGGCCCATGACCAGCCCGCTCCCTCGCGAGGAGGGCCCGAACACGAAGTGCGCCTTCGCCCGGAATCCCCACGGCCCGGTGTCGCCTGTCGCCGGCAGCACCGGCTCCACACGCGGCGCGCGCGATCCCAGCGCGCCGGCCAGCAGGCCGCGCAGCATCTCCGCCTTCAACCGAAGCTGCTCCACGTAGGCGATGTGCTGCCAGGCGCAGCCTCCGCACGGCCCAAAATGCCGGCAGCGGGGCGCGACCCGTTGCGGCGAGGCACGAACGACCCGGATCAATTCCGCCATCGCGCCCGCAACCGGGCGCACCTCGACCCGCTCGCCCGGGGCCACACCAGCCACGGTGAGGCGCCTGCCATCCGCCCACGCGTAGCCCGCCCCATCGGCTGACGGTTCGATACCCTCGATGTCAACGGTCAGAGACTGTGGAGTTGGACTCATGCGCATCGCCGACGCCGGCGCGCCAGCGCCAGCCGGGCCTCGAGCGGCCACGCTAATCACCCGATCGAAGGTTGTCGAGCTCCGGAGGCAGGATTCTATCACCCGGCGAGGGCCGCGTGCGTGCTGCGTGCTCGCGGCTGATCTCGTCACCGCGTTCGGTCTGCTGTGGCGCAGGCGCGCGCGCCCGCCTTACGCGGCTGGGCGTTGGTCGCGGCAACCGTGCTGTCGCTCATCGCGCTGATCCGGAGCCTGCGTCCACCGACCGTGCGGGACCATGGGATCCGCCTGTCCGGTCTGCCGCCCGCGCGCTGCATTCCCGGCGTGTCCTCAGCTCAACTGGGCGCCGGGTTCGGGGATAAGGCCCGGGGCGACCTACCAGTGATGAATGGAGTCCTCCGCCGGCGGCGTGTCGGAGCCCTTGGCGCGGTCGGCCAGCCAGCCGCGCACCAGGTCCTGACTGCCCAGGCCGACCGCGATGGCGGCGGCGAGCGTCACACCGCCCAGCAGGATCGCAAAGCCCGTGAGCACGGCCACCCGCCCGATGCCGAGATGCTCGAAGACGACGGCGACCGTGACGAGCAGCACCGCGCCGCGTGTCAGCGCCGCGAGCAGCCGCGCCGGCCCGATCTGATGGTTGACCGCCGCGATCAGCGCGCTCCTGGAGAGGAAGCGGCTCAGGAGCAGGCCGAGCGTGAAGATCGCCGCCGCGACCACCAGGTGAGGCAGGTACAGCAGGAAGCGGCGGATCAGCTCCGACGCCAGACCCGGATCGAGCGACTGCAGGGCCGGGATCAGCGACAGGAACACGACCAGCCACATCGCCAGCCGCGACAGCAGCGTGACCAGGCTGCCGATCCCGAGCCGGTCCAGCGAGCCGCTGACGCCGAGCCGCGACGCGCGGTGGTCCACCCGCAGCGCCGTCAGCACGCGCCTGGCGATCCAGCCCGCCACCAGGCCTGCGAGGATGCCCAGGCACAGGATCAGTAGACTCGCCAGTACGTTCGGCAACACGCGCAGGGTCAGCGCGCCGAACTGCGCCCAGGTCTGTTCCAGCACGCCCCGAATGGTGTTCCACATGACTGTCCCCCACGATCCAGCGAACCGGGAATCCGGCCGGTCAAGAGGAGGTCCGCCCGGCAACCCACCGGGCCTTCAAGTACGTCTTCCCCGTCTCGAACGCCTCGCACAGGCGCTCGAGGCGCTCCTCCACCTGGACGGCGTTGCTGTCGGCCACTTCCATGACGAACGACGCGACGCGCCCCATGTAGAGCGGCAGCATGGATCGCACCAGGTGCTCGCGGTCCATGACCCGGCGGTGGAACGCGACCGCGCAGTCGCTGACGAGCCTGACCCACAGGTCGTCGTCAATCCGGAACGACGTCGTCGCACCGGCCGCCAGCCCCTCGAGCCGGTGGAGGTCCTCCACGCTGAAGGCGGCCGCCCAGACGTTGCGCAGGTTCTCCACGCCGCCCCGGAAGTGGTTGACCATGCGCTCGACGTCCACGTTGATGGGCTCGACCCCGACCTCGAAACGGAAACCCATGATGGGCGTGTCGGTCGACCCCTCGACAGGCATCCAGACCTTCTCATAACTTTCCATCAACGAGAAGACCGTCCCGAGCACCTGCACCAGCATCGCGCTGAGATCGGAGCCGGGGTCCTTTGCGTCGTGGAGTTTCGTCCCGAGGAAGGACTGGCACACGCCGAACCCGTCGCAGATCGCGGTGGTCGTCATCCAGATGTCGATCCCGTACCGCGCGACGTCCGTGTCCCAGACATCCTTCGCCAGGTAGTGGGACGCCAGCCGGGCCGAGAAGCCGAAATCGCCGCCGATGGGCTGGCGCACCCGCTTCCCATAGAGCGCCCGCGTGAGCGGGTACACGATGCTGTTGGTGATCGTCCCGTCGTACTTGTGTCGCAGGTAGTACGGCGCGACGTAGTCGAACCCGCGCTCCAGCACCGGCCCGACCAGCAGTTGCATCCACTCGGGGCTGATGCTCCGCAGGTCGGAATCGACCACCGCGCAGGCCTTCGCCTGCAGCAGTTCGGCCACGCGGAAGATGCAGCGGAACGCGCTGCCCTTGCCCGGGATGCCGTGGTACGGGATGCTCAGCCGGTGCACGGGGAAGAGCGGATGCGCGATCAGCAGAACCTCGTGGGCCGGCATCTGGAGGCTCTGCACGACCGCCTGGGTGCCGTCGCTGGATCCGCCGTCCGAGTTGACGATGAGCGCGCGGAGACCCGGGAAGTACTTGGAGAGGCCCACCTGCGCCGCCCGCAGCACGTGGCCGATCGTGCGGGCGTTGTTGAAGCTGGGAATGCCGACGACGATGTCGACGTGCCCGACCGACTCGACCGCGTCCTTTGCCGCCGGCGGCAGGACTTCGACAGCTGCCATTCGCCCCCCTCAGCTGACCGAATCGCGCGCGCCCGACAGCAGGCGCGGATCCTGCTCCTGGAGAATCCGATTCACCGCGTCGCCCCACCCGAGCGGGCCCTCGGCGGCGGTGACCCGCGCCCCAGGCACCCGACGCACGAGGTCTTCGGTCGCGCCGGACGCGCGGTTCACCACGACGACCGGGATGTCGACCTCCAGCAGGAACGACACGTCGTTCGGGCCGTCGCCCAGGCCGATGGTCAGCACGTCGCGGTGCGCGCGCTCGAACAGCCCGCGCAGCGCCGCCACGCCCGCGCCCTTGTCGGCCCAGCCCGTCACGTGGTGGAAGCGCCCGCCCTCCGTGCACCGAAGCCCCGCGTGGCGGAGCGCACGGAGCAGCCGCTCCGCGGCACCCGGCCGAGGGTCGAGAATCCGGAACGGCTCGTCGTACTCCCGCAACATGGCGAGCCGCGCGTCGAGGAGCGAGAGTCCCGTCGCCTCCGCGACATCCTGCACGGACATGTCGCTGAATCCGACGACCTCCACGCCCACCAGGGCCGCCGTGCGGCGGAGGATGCCGATCACCTCCCCGTACGGCCGCCCGAACTCGAGGACGTCGTACCCGGCGCCCCGTCGCGCCCCGTCGACGGCGAACGGGAAGTAACCCTCGGGGACGAACGCGGCCGCCCCGTTCTCGCTGATGAACGGTGCGTCGTTGCCAATCTCCCGGCGAACCCGCTCGATCTCCGCCCGCGTTTTGCTCGAGCAGAAGACCACCGGGACGCCCGCCTCGCCGAGGCGGGCAAGCGCGCCACACGCGGCGTCGTACGAATACGTGTCGTGGTCCAGCAGGGTCCCGTCGAGATCCGTGAACACGACCAGTGTTCGATTGGTTGACATGACCTGTGGGTCCAGTCTATCAGCAGCGGGCACGCCAGCCATCGGGCGCGGGCCGCACAAGCGTGATCAGGTTGGCGGGGGGCCGGCCACGACGGCGACCGGCCGGGCGTTCAGATCCGGGGCGGCGACGGGCCGCTCGCTCAGCCGGCCGATTTCGCCGGCCCGCGCGAGCGCGGCCTTGAACGCCACCGGCCCGGCGAGCTGGTTGAGGGCCACCACGGCCACCACCAGCGTCTGCAGGCGTGCGCCCCAGCCGGGAAACTGACGAGCCACAATCACCGTCAGCCCCAGGACGACGCCCGCCTGGGACACGACGCCGAGCCAGGCGAGGTGCCCCGATGCCGACGCGAGGCCGCTCACCCGGCCGGCCACCCGGGCGCCGAGCCAGATCGCGCCCATGCGAACGGCAGCCACGAGCACGGCCAGCACGCCCGTCGCGGCCAGCGCATCCAGGTGGAGCGAGGCGCCCGCGGCCGCGAAGAACACCACCAGCACCGGGGCCGACGCCCGTTCGACGGCGTCCTTCAGCGCGTCGCCTTCGACCGGCGCGACGTTCTCGACCACGAATCCGGCCGCCAGCGCCACGAGCAGGGGCTCGACGTGGAGCGCCGTCCCGAGCTGGGCCATCAGCGCGCACAAGGCCACCAGGGCCAGCGAGAGTTCGCGCCGCACGTGATGCAGGTAGAGCGCGAACGCTGATCCGAGCGCGCCGCCGAGCGCCAGCGAACCCGCGACCTCCCAGACCAGGCGCACGACCAGGCCGACGTCGCCGGGCCCCCCCGAGCCCAGCACGGCCCTCGCCAGTTGCAGGCAGACGGTGAAGGCGAGTATCAGCGCCAACTCCGCCAGGATGACGAGCGCGAGGACGAGTTCGCTCAGCGGCCCCCGCGCGCGGCTGTCGGCGATCACGGCGATCGTCACCGCCGGCGAGAAGCTGACGACGACGGTCGCCAGCAGGAGGGCCATCGCGGACCGCGAGGCCAGGTCCGCGTCCGGCGCAATCGGCAACCACGGCCACGCGACCCACAGGACCGCGAACAGCGCGGCGTACATCACCCCCAGGAGGGTGCCGCCAAACCGCAGGATGGCTGCAAGTTGCGGACGCAGCCTGCGCACGTTGATCTCCAGCCCCGCGACAAGGGCGATCAACGCGATAGCCAGGCCATTGACCATGCCCAGTTCCCGCGCCATGGACCTGGTGATGATGTTCGCCGCGTACGGCCCCACCAGGATTCCGAAGAACAGGTAACCGGTGATGCGCGGCAGCTTGACCCTCTCGAGCAGGTCCCCCGCCAGCGACGCCGCAAACAGGGCAATCCCGAGGGCAAGGGCGGCGCCACGCAGGGTCGGGCCAGAACGGGGCGCCAGTGCGCCGACGACCGCGCCCGTGCCCACCACCAGCAGCAGCGCCACGAGTCGCTGCATCAGCCGTGCTCCCGCGTCGGTCCCGCCACGAACGCGAGGACCTCCGAGGCCAGCGACCCCAGCGTGACGGCCGAGAGGACCGCCCCGCCCATGGTGGAGCCCGTCATCTGGCGGAAGTAGAGCGCGAACGCGATGCCGTACACCCCCGGCGCGATCAGGTGGGCGCCGAGGTGCGACGACCGCAGGCCACTCGTCGCACGCGCCGCGAACCACGCCCCGGTGAACTTGCCCGCCAGCCTGAAGACGAGAAACGGCGCGAACAGCCAGATGGCAGCCGCCTCCGCGCGGATGCTCGCGCCGGCGACGACCAGCAGCAGCACCACCAGCGGGTGCTGGATGCGGTGCAGCGCGTCGCGGATGAGACGGTCCGCCCCGCCCGGGGCCAGGCGCCAGAACAACCCGGCGCTCAGGCCGGCAAGCAGCGGCGACAGCGCGAGGTACGCGGCGCTGCCCCCGAGAAGGAGGATCGATCCCGCCAGGAACACGTCGCGATCGGCGGCCGTGTGCGCCCGGAACACGAGCACCCAGCCCGCCAGCCCGATCGTGACCCCGACGGCCACCACCAGGCCGTTCAGGGCCACCGATCGCCACGGCCCGGCGCCGCCCGCCGCCGCGAGCACCAGACCTCCGATGATGATGGGTAGGCCGTCATCGAGATCGGCAATCAGGGTCGCGGCCCGGTGATGTTCGGAATCGCCCAGATCGGCGTAGCCGGCCGCCGAGGCCGAGGCGCAGACGGCGAGGACCGCTGCCGCCAGGCCCGGACCCAGATCACTGGGCATGGCCCAGGCCATGAACAGGTACAGCGAGGCGAAGGCGACCACCCCGAGCGTCACGCCGGCTTCGATCGTGGCGGCCGCGAGCAGACGTCCGCCCGCTCGCAGATGGACGGGCAGCGCGAGTCCCGCGAAGACGCCCAGCACCGCGAGAGCGACCGACACGACGGCGTCCAGATGGCCAAGCGCCGATTCAGTCAGGATGCCCAGCACGGACGGACCGGCCAGGTAGCCCAACGGCACGAACACGACCACCGGCGCCACGACGGGCGCCAGGCCCAGCGCCGGCCGGCGGCGCAGCAGGCGTCCGAGCCTGCCAACGGGCCGCTCCCCCACCCGGAGGCGAAACTCGGCATCAAGGGGATCGCGGCCGCCGACCTCGCTGTGCTCGAAGGTGCTCACGGCTTCTCGACCGCTACGACGAGGTGCCGCCCGTCGCGTGCCACGACGACCAGCCACGTGGTGCCCGGCGCAGCCGCCCCGAAACTCTGGAGCACCTGCCGGGAGGAGGGCGCGTTGACTCGTCCGAACCGCACAATCGTGTCGCCCGCCTCCAGCCCCGCCCGAGCCCCCACCGAGCCGGGCGCGACCGTGACGATCCGGGCCCCGGTGCCGCGCACCGGCTGCAACGTGACCCCCAGGGTGGGCGACGGCGCGGCTACGGCTGCAGAACCGACGGGTACCGGGCGCACGGCAACGTCGAGCCCCACCTGCTCGCGATCCCGGCGAACCGACAGCGTCAGCACCGTCCCGGGCCTCGCGCGCGCGACGCGGGCCCTCAGATCGAGGACGTCGAGCACCGGCCGCCCGTCCATCATCTCCACGACATCGCCGGGCTCGAGCAGGCCTGACGCTGGTCCGCCGGGATCGACGACGCTGATGATCGCGCCGGACCTGCTGCCGGTTGCCGCGACCAGCGCCGGCGTCAGCGCCTGCACCTCGATGCCGATGTCGCCCTCGTCGCTCGAAGCGCGCCGGACCAGGTCGTCAGCCAGTCTGAACATGGCATCGGGCGGCACGAGCACGGGCTCACCCCGCCAGGCGAGCGTCACGCCGGCAAACCCTCCGTCGAGCGAGAACAGGAACGCGCCGGGCCGAATCCCGCGCGTGCCTCCCAACAGCAGCAGCGGAGGATCCCATCCCGGCACGGTCGTCGCATCGATGCGGCCGATGAACGCCGGCCACAGCGTTGCGCCGGCGAACGTCGCGTCGGCGACGAGCGCGTATCGGGGCGCGCTCAGCGACGCGGGCCGCACGACCACCGCCGGGCCGGGACCCTCCCCCGGCCCGACCTTCAGCACGGTCAGCCCGGACACCGCGTCGCGGCCCACGACGGTCACGGCGGTCTTTCCATCACCCGCCACACCGCGCACGCGCTCATCCTCCGCGAGGAGAGCCATGGCCAGGCCCGGTCTGAACCGGACGGCCGGGACGGCGAGCGATCGGTCGAGCCGATCCTCGGCAGCGGAAGGGTCCACCCCCTCCGGGCGGGATCTCTGGACCCGCAGGCCAATCAGCGCGGGCCCGAGACGCAGATCGAGTTCGGCCACGATAGTGGCCAGTTCCTCGTAGGTGGCACGGGCGGCCAGGCGCTCGAGGGGCAACGTCGAGGGCGCCGGCGGCTCCGGGCCGCCCGGGAAGCGCAATCGCGCAAGAAGAACGAGCACGGCAGCCGACACGACGAGAATCAGCAGCAGCTGCCCGGTCTCCCGCCCGATGCTCACTCGTCGCGGTAGCTGGAATCGCATGGGTTGGTGCCCCTGCCAGCCGTGTACGGCGCGGGTCCGCGGCCCAACGGACCGACTCGTATCATAGCCGCAGATCGGCACCCGGCGCGGGCGCGACCTTACCCGCGTCGCGTGGCGCTCTCCAGTGCGAAACCAGCCCGCGCCGGTCACCCGCGGACGCGAAGGGCATACGCCCCCACGGCACCCGAGATCCCGACCGCGGCATGAGTGGTGACCCAACCTTGACCCGACCCGTTGACGACGGCCGACCGTCGGTCACCCGTAGCGCTTTGACCGCGGCCGAATCCCCGGCCGCCGCGCAGGGCTCGCCAGCGGGGCGCGGCGGGCGGTCGCGGCAGGCGCGTTCAGCAGGGAGGCGAGCAGCGTCAGCACAGCCCGGGCGGCCACGATGTCGGCGGGCGCCACCGTGGCCAGTGTGCTCGCCACGGCGGCTTCCGCCGTACCGGACATGTGGGCCCCGAGCCGACGCCCGCGCCTGGTCACGGAGAGTTGAGCCCGGCGCCGATCGCCCGGGGCTGTCGTCCGATCGATGAGCCCGTGGTGTTCGAGCCGCCGCAGGACGCCGGTCAGCGTGCTGGGATGCACGTGCAGGATCCTCGCCAGCGATCCCGCCGACGAGCCGGGCGCTCCCTCGAGGAGGCGGATGACCAGGCGCTGGGGTCCGGTCAACCCAATCCGGCGCTCCATCCGCTTCGAGGTCGACTGAAGGCCGTGGCTCACCGCCCAGATCAGACGGAGGAAATCCAGCACGTGTCCCAGCGACGGCACGGGATCGGCGCTCATGATGGTCCCCGTCCTTTCGGCGCGGCGTTCCCTGCGGCGACACCCGCCGCCACGGCGGGGCGGCCCGCCCCGATTCCGCTCCCGTGCGCGGAGCCCCTACTTGGCGGTGAACAGAAAGTGCCCGCGCCGGTTCTGCTGCCAGCAGGCTTCGTTGCTCTCGCGGCAGAACGGCCGCTCCTTGCCGTAGCTCACCGTCGCGAGACGATCGGCAGGCACGCCCAGGCTCACCAGGTACGCCTTGACAGCGGCCGCACGGCGTTCGCCGAGCGCCAGGTTGTACTCGGCCGTGCCCCGTTCGTCGCAGTGCCCTTCCACCGTGACTCTGGTCGAGGGCCACTTGGCGAGCCACTCGGCGTCGCGTGCCAGCGCGGCCTTCGCGTCTTCCCGGACGTCCGACTTGTCGTAGTCGAAGAAGGCGTCACCGAGCGGGGCCTCCGCGTTCAACTGGTCGAGCGTCTTGCTCGCGAAGATCTCGGCTTCCGTGGGGACCTTGGGCGGCGGGGGCGGCGGGGGTGGCGGGGGAGGTGGGGGCGGCGGAGGCGGGGGCGTCACAACGGGCGGGGGCGGCGGCGGGGCGGGAGCGGCGGCCGGGGGCGCATGATGGCAGGCGGTCAGGCCGGCCACCAGGATGGCGGCGGCCCCGGTGAACAGGATCGCGCGAAGAGCTCGCTTCATGCGTGCACCCTCCTTTGGCGACGCCGCGTCAGGCGGCTGCGGTGGACAATCGCGGCCAGTGTAGCAGATAATACTTTGAGCTCCAAACATATGGAGCCGTCACACGTCACATGGGCCGCGCCGCCCCCGGCCGCGCGGAGAATGTGAGATCGACCGAGGATGGATCGCCCGCTCGCCCGCCTCCTGTCTACCCGATTCACCTGGACCGACGCCGATGCGGTTCGCCGGCGTGAAGATACCGTTCTCCTCCTCCTGACGCTGGTCATTGGCGCCGTCGTCGGGCTCGTCGTGGTCGGGTTCATCCTCCTCACCGAGCATCTCGGCACGTGGTTCTACCCTGAAGCCGCCGGCGTCTGGCGCCGCCTCCTTGTGCCGACCCTGGGTGCCCTGGTCGCGGGCGTCCTCCTGTACCGGTACTTCCCGGCCGCGCGGGGCAGCGGCATCCCGCAGACCAAGACGGCCCTGTTCCTGCACGAGGGCTACATCTCCCTCAAGACCGTCGTCGGCAAGTTCGGCTGCTCGGGCCTGTCGCTGGCAAGCGGCATCGCGCTCGGGAGGGAAGGTCCATCGGTGCACATCGGCGCCGGCATCGCGTCGGTACTGGGCCGGCGCCTCGGGCTCCGTCCGGCCCAGGTCAAGACACTGGTGCCGGTCGGTTCCGCGGCCGCGCTCGCGGCGGCGTTCAATACGCCAATCGCCGCCGTGCTCTTCACGCTCGAAGAAGTGATGGGCGACCTCCACGCGCCGGTGCTCGGGTCGATCGTCCTCAGCTCGGCGACCTCCTGGATGGTGCTTCACCTCGTCCTCGGCGACGAGCCGCTCTTTCATGTGCCGGCGTACCAGCTCGTGCACCCGATCGAGTTCCTGGTCTACGCGCTGCTCGGCATCGTCGGCGGCCTCGTCTCCGTGAGCTTCGTCAAGCTGCTGCTGTGGCTGCGGCGCTGGTTCCTGCGCCTGCCCGAGCGCACGGTCTGGCTGCAGCCCGCGGCGGGTGGCCTGCTGGTCGGCCTCCTGGCGCTCGTCGCACCCGCGGTGGTCGGGGTGGGCTACAGCCACGTCGGCGACGCGCTCAACGCGCGCATGGCCATGAGCGCGATGGCCATCCTGCTCGTGCTGAAACTCGTGGCGACCGCCACCTGTTACGCGTCCGGCAACGCCGGCGGCATCTTCGGCCCCAGCCTCTTCCTCGGCGCCATGATGGGCGGGGCGGTCGGCAGCGCCGCCCACACCCTGCTGCCCGACTTCACGGGCGGCGTGGGCGCCTACGCGCTGGTCGGGATGGGCACCGCGTTCGCCGGGATCATCCGGGTGCCGTTCACCTCGGCCATCATGATCTTCGAGATCACCCGCGACTACTCGATCATCGTGCCCGTCATGATCGCCAACCTGGTCAGCTATTTCATCTCGGCCCGGTTCCAGCCCGAACCGATCTACGAGGCCCTCCAGCACCAGGACGGCATCCACCTCCCGAAGGGACGGGCCGGGCGCGAGGACCGCCTGGTGATCAGCGAGGCCATGCGCGAGCCGGCAACGACGATTCCCGCGTCGTGCACGGTGGCCGACGCCGTGTCGCGCCTGCGGGCCGCCGCCCCGGGGGCACGGCGCAGCCTCCCTCCGTACCTCGATCCGACCCGCCGCTCCTGGCCGGTCACGGACGAGGGCGGGCTGGTCGGCATCCTGTCGGCCGAGGACCTGGAACGGGCCATGGCCGACGGCCTCCAGGCGCGCGCGGTGGGCTCAATTGTCGCCGACGCGCGCCGCGCGCCCACGGCGACGACCCCGGCGTACCTGCACCTCGACGACTCGCTCGACACGGCACTCAGGCACCTGGCCGACGCCGGCACCACCGTCCTCCCGGTCGTGGGGCGCGACGATGTGCGGAAGCTGGTCGGCACGGTCTCGGTCGAGGACGTGCTGGCCGCCTACGGCCTCGGCCCCGATCGTCCCGTGTCTCGCGAGGAACCGTCCCGGGGATCGCCGGGCACCCTGATCGCGCGCGTGGCCGTCACCGTCACCGTCGTGCTCGCGATGAGCGGGGGCATCGCCTACTACTACCGCGAAGAGCGGCTCGTGAACGGGCAGCGCTACCTGGCGGCCGGGCACGCGCTGCTCGAGCAGAAGCGGACGATCGAGGCCATCCAGCAGTACCGGAGTGCCCTGGCGATTTCCGGCTCGAACGACACGCGGCTCGCGCTGGCGGACGGGCTGGTGGAGGTCGGACGCGCGGCCGAGGCGACCATCTACTACCGCGAAGTGCTCCGGACGGATCCCTCGAGCGGCCGGGCCAATCTCGGCCTGGCCCGGGTTGCCGTGGCGATGGGGGACACCGACGAGGCCGTTCTCGACTATAATCGCGCCGCCGTCGGCCGGTGGCCCGACAGCGCCGAGCGGCATCGCGTCGAGACCAGGTTCGAACTCGTCGACGTGCTGATCAAGGCGGGGCGGATCACCCAGGCCACGGGTCAACTGCTCGAGCTCGAGCAGCACGTGGCTGCCGACGTCGAGGCGAAGCGGCGAATCGGCCGTCGGTTCCTCGAACTGGGCGCGGCGAAGGAGGCGGCCGACGTCTTCAGCGACATCCTCCGGACCAATCCCGAGGATGGGCCGGCGTTTGCCGGGCTGGGCGACGCGGCGTTCTCCCAAGCGGACTACCGGTCGGCCCTCCGCGCCTATCGTCAGGCGAATCGGCTCGATCCGGCCGACGGAAGAACGGCGGCGCGCCTGGCGCTTTGCGAGCAGGTCGCGGCGCTCGACCCCAGCGTGCGGGGCATCAGCGCCGCGGAACGACACGCGCGGAGCCTCGCGATCCTGGGACAGTCGGTCGCACGGCTCGACGCGTGCGTGGCGGCCAGCCCGACACCCGGCCTGGACCCGCCGGTGAAGGACGGGCTGGATGCTGCGCGCGCCGCGCTGCACGATCGGCGGCGGCCCCGGTCGCTGAGCGACGCGACCGAACGCGACATCGAGCTGGCCACGCGGGTCTGGCAGGCGTGGCGTACGCGGTGCGGGAGCGCGGGACACGAGGACGCGCTGGATCTGATTCTGGCCAGGCTGTCAGGATGACCTGGCCGCCCGGAGGGTCCCCCGGATGACCGGACGAGCGTGCGAGGGCGACGCGACCGCGTCCCCCGGCCTCACCGATGCGGGCAGGCCGGGGCGCCGCCCGCGGTGGCGGCCACATGTCCTCGCGCTGCTGGGCTTCGCGCTTGTCGCGATCGGCTTCTCGTGGCCGCTGCCCGCGCACTTCAGCACCTACCTGACCGGGCCGCCCTCGAGCGACATGGGCGTGTACGTCTGGAACCTGTGGGTGTTCCAGCACGAGATCCTCGATCATCACCAGTACCCGCTGTTCACCTCGGCGGTTCTCTCGCTCGGCGCTCCGGCGGACCTGTCGCTGCACAATTACACGATCTTCGCGGACATCCTCGCCCTGCCGCTGGTCCGGCTCATCGGCCTCATCGCCACGTTCAACGCGCTGTTCCTGGCGATCAGCGTGATGACGGCGTACACGATGTTCCTGCTCGCCCGGGACATCGTGCGCAGCGATGTCGAGGCCTGGCTGGCCGGCCTCGTCCTCGCGTTTTCACCCGCCCTGGTGGCCCGGAGCACGGGGCATCTCAGCCTGGTGGCCGCCGCCCCGCTTCCCCTGTTCCTGCTGCTGCTCCTGCACGCGGAGCGGCGCGGCCGCCCGGCGACGATGGCCGGGGCCGGCGCGACGTTGGCATGGGCCGCGTACTGCGATCCGTACTATGGCGTGTACTGCGTCGTGCTGGGCGCCTGGCACCTCGGGGCGCGCAGCCTGGAATTCCGGCGGGACACGACCGAGCCCGGCCGATGGAATCGCCGCGCCCGGCGCGTGCTGGACGGGGCCATCGCCATCGTGGCGCTGCTCGCCGCCGTGATCGCCGTGACCGGCGGCGGGCGCGTGCATGTCCTCGGGCAGACCATCAGCGCCACCGGCCTCTACACACCAGTCCTCCTCCTCACCGTGCTGGCGGTCGCCCGCGCGCTGATCGCGGTGCGACCGCGGGTCGGGATTCGCCTGTCCCCGGAGGCATTCAGACTTCTGAAGCTCGCGCCGTGGGGGATGCTGGCAAGCGCCGTGCTCCTGTCGCCGATGCTCTACGCGCTGGCAGTGCGCGTGTCGGAAGGACGCTTCGTCGCGCCCCGCATCTTCTGGCGAACCAGCACGCCGGGCGTGGACCTGGCCGCGCTGTTCATGCCGAATCCGAACCACCCGCTGATCAATCCACTGGTGCACGGCTGGCTCGCGGCGCAGAACGGCGGGTACATCGAGAACGTGGCGTCGCTCACGCTGGTCGTCCTGTCGGTGCTCGCTGTCGCGGTATGGGTCTACCGCGTCCGGCTGCCGTGGTACTGGTCGGGCCTGGCGCTGACCGCGGCGACCCTGGCCCTCGGCCCGTTCGTCCGCATCGCCGGGCTCCACACCTACATCCCGACCCCATGGGCCCTGCTCCGTTATGCGCCGGTAATCGGGAGCGCGAGGGCTCCCGCCCGGTTCATGGTCATCGTAATGATGGGCGCGGCCGTGCTCTTCGCCGTGGCGCTCCGGTCGATCGGGCAGGCCCATCCCCGGCACCGCCGGGTGATTCTTGCCGGGGTTGGAACCTCGCTGCTCCTGGGCCTGTGGCCGGTGCCCCGCCCGCTCTACTCGGCCCGGATCCCGGCTATCTACGAGCAGATTGCCCAGGATTCCCGGGACGTCCGCGTCCTCGAGATCCCCTTCGGCGTCCGCGACGGGCTCACGGGCGCCGGGGACTTCAACACGACCTCGCTGCTGTTCCAGACGCGGCACGGGAAGTCGCTGATGGGCGGCTACCTCTCGCGTGTCTCCAGCCAGCGCGTCGAGTCCATCCGCGCAAGACCCGTGCTGAAGGCGCTCATGCTGTTGAGCGAGGGACGACGGGTGCCACCCTTCCTGGCGCAGCTCGCGGCCAGTCACGCGCCAGGATTCGTCGAACGCGCGCGGCTCGGCTACGTGGTGATCGACAAGACCCGCGCGTCCCCGGAGATCGTCGCCTTCGCGACGCGCGTCCTGAACCTCGAGCGGATCGCCGGCGGCGCCACCCGGGACCTGTACCGGCCCCGCCCGCCCGGCGATCCCCGGTGGCTGTCGGCGCGCCTCGAGAATCCCCTCCCGCCCGCCCGCTGAGCCCCCGGCCGAGCCTCTTCAACGCCCTGCTCCCATAGCGCAGGGCTTCTCCGCCCCCGCGCGCCGTGGGCCGCATCAAGCGGAGCCGCGATGAGTCCGGACGATCAACCACGATAGCGTCCCGTCGCCCGGCGTCCCGAGCCGCCGGTGCCCGTCTGCCTCTTCAGGGCGGAGCCTCCAGTCTTCGTGCCATATCCGCGCCCCTGCATCGCCCAAGTGGGATATGCTTCGGGCCATCTGGGGGATGAGGTGACGAGTGGGAAGTCTGGTCCGTGATGTCCGGCACGGCGTCCGTATCCTGATCAAGAATCCGGCCTTCACCGCCACGGCGGTGCTGTCGCTCGCGCTCGGCATCGGCGCGAACAGCGCGCTGTTCAGCATCTTCAACAGCCTGCTGTGGAAACCGCTGCCGGTCTCCCATCCGGCGCAGATCGTCGCGGTCTACTCGACCGCCGAGGGCCAGGCCTTCTCGCAGGGATTCTCCTATCCCGAGTTCCGCGACTACACGGAGCAGGTCACGGCGTTGACCGACCTCGTCGCGTTCACGCCGGTCGACGTCGCCTTTTCCAGCGAGGGCGGAGAGAACACGCGGGCCTTCGTCGAAGCGGTCTCGGGCAACTATTTCCGCGCGCTGGGCGTGGTCCCGGCGATCGGCCGCGCGTTTGGCCCGGATGAAGCCGGCGGCGCGAACGCCCAGCCTCTCGCGATCCTGAGCCATCTCTTCTGGGAACGCCGTTTCGCGTCGAACCGGGCGATCATCGGCCGGACCGTCAAGCTCAACGGCCACGCCTACACCGTCATCGGGGTGGCGCCGCCCGACTTCGCCGGGGCTTACGCGATCTTCTTCACGCCGCACCTGTGGATCCCCCTCGAGACCGTGCCGCGGCTCAGCAGCGGCAATGCAGGGTTCCTCGAAGACCGGCGGTCGCGGGGGCTTCGGCTGCTGGGACGCCTGAAGCCTGGCGTGGATGTCCCGCGCGCCCAGGCGGAAGTCGCCACCATTGCCGCCCGTCTCGCGGCGGCCTATCCGGACGTCTCCAAGGGCCGGACGGCCAGGGTCTACCCGGAGCTCGCCACGCGGCCGGAGGTCGAAATCTCCCGGGCCACCAACGTCATCGCGATGATCTTCCTCGGGCTGACCGGGCTGGTGCTCCTCATCGCGTGCGCGAACGTGGCCAACCTGCTCCTGGCACGCTCGGCGGCCCGTCAGCGGGAGATCGCCGTGCGCCTCGCGGTAGGCGCGGGGCGGGGCCACCTGATCCGGCAGTTGCTCACTGAGTCGCTGGTGCTGGCCCTGGCAGCCGGCGTTCTCGGCCTGGGCATCGGCTACGCGATGGCCAAAGGCGTGGCATCGATCCAGGTCCCGACCGACTTCCCGCTCAGCATCAGCGTGGCCATCGACCTGAGGGTCGTGCTCTTCACGTTTGTCGTGTCCGTGCTCGCCAGCGTCGCCTTCGGCCTCGTGCCCGCCCTGCAGGCGTCACGGCCCAACCTCGTCCCGGCGCTCAAGGGCGAGACCGTGAACGTCCGGGCGGCTGGACGCAAACTGACGCTGCGCAACGCGCTGGTGGTCACCCAGGTCGCCATCTCGATGGTTCTCCTCGTCAACGCGGGGTTGTTCCTGCGCAGCGTCGCGGGAGCGCGCACGATTGATCCCGGGTTCCGCATCGAGAACCGGGTATTGCTGTCGTTCAACCCGACGCTCATCGGGTTCGATCGTGACGGCACGCGTAATTTCTATCGGCAACTGCTCGAGCGCGTGCGGCGGTTTCCCGGCGTCGAAGCCGCCACGCTCGCCGCGGCGGTGCCCCTCGACTTCGAGACGTGGAGCGCGGGGATCACCATCGACGGGCGTCCGGCGGAGCCGGGCAAGGAGGTCATCCAGGTTCTCGACAGCATCGTGGACACGGACTACTTCCGAACGCTGGGCACGCCCATCGTCCAGGGCCGCCCGTTCACCGACCGGGATACGGACACGTCCACCCCGGTGGTCATCGTCAACCAGACGATGGCGAAGCGGTACTGGCCGGGCGAGAATCCGATCGGGCGGCGTATCCGCCTGACCGGGGCGGACGACACGGCGCCGCGCGAGGTGGTCGGCGTCGCAGCCGATGGGAAGTACCGGCAGCTCGTCGAAACCCAGCGGGCGTACTTGTTCCTGCCAGCGTCCCAGAACTACCGATCCCAGATGACACTGGTCATCAACACGTCGAAGGACGCCGCCGGCGTGATCGCGGCGGCCCGGCGCGAGGCACAGGCCGCCAGCCCGGCGATGCCGATCTTCGAGGTGAAGACCATGGCCCAGCACATGGAGCGGGCGTACCTCGGTCCCCGGCTCTCGGCGATGCTGATCGGGCCGGCCGGCTTCCTGGCGCTGGTGATCGCCGCCGTCGGCCTCTACGGCGTGATGGCGTACTCCGTCAGCCAGCGGACGCGCGAGATCGGCATTCGCGTCGCCATCGGGGCGCGGCCCGCCGACGTCCTCGCGTCGATCATGAGACAGGGCCTCGGGCTCGCCGTGATCGGACTCGTGGCCGGCCTGGCGGCGGCCCTGGCGTCGACGCGGCTGGTGGCGAACCTGCTGTACGGCGTCGCGCCGACCGACCTCGCCACGTTCCTCGCCGTGCCTGCCCTCCTGCTGCTGGTGTCGGCGGCGGCGACGTACCTGCCCGCCCGGCGTGCGCTCCGGGTGGACCCGCTGACCGCCCTTCGGTCCGAATAGCCGGCAGACGCACCCGGGTCACCGGGCCGGGTTCGTGCCGGATCGACTCCCCGCGTGCTCACCGCGTCCCGTCGTTTCGCCGGTAGTACCGGACCGGACTCCGATCACGATTCGCGGACGACGAACGTGGCCTTCTGAATGGTCATCGCCTGCGTCCGCTTGTCTTTGATCCGCACGACCAGGTCGAACTCGCCTGGCGGAAAGGCCCCCAGCGGCACCGTCATCCCCACCGCGACCGCGCCGGCGGCGGCTTCGAACGCCTTGGCAAGCGTCTTCGCGTTGAGTTCCTGCGGCTTCGTCTTGTTGAAGAACCGCACGTGGTCGTGGATGTGTTCCTGGAACACGTACTCGACCGTCAGGTCCGGTTTCGCGTCGGCATCGGCCTTCCAGCCGTACACGCGGCACGCGATGTGAATCCGGTCGGCCTGCCGGAACTGGTTGCGCGCCGCGGGCGTCAACAGGGTCGGGCCGAACACGAACGGCCGGCTCGTCTCCTTCCCCGTGAGGTAGGTCGCCGCCTCGCCGAGCACCAGGGGACTGGATGCCAGGGTCGCCGCTGACAGGTTGGGAACGGTCAGGGGCTGTCGCACCACTGCGCCGACCGATCCGGACGCCGCGCCGCTCGTGACCAGCGCGAGGACGAGCTCGTAGTCCCCCGGCTCGAGCGTGAACTGGGACGTCTGCCGCACGGTACCCGCCGCCCCACTCAGCGTCGTCTCGGCCGCGCGCCCTTCACGGTCCGCCGCGCCCGTCTTCGCGATACGCAGCCGCGCCGTCCAGTTGCCGGGCACCTGGGCGCCGACCGCGACGGGCACCCCGACGCCGCCCTGGGCCTGCCGATACATGTCGGCCTGCACGAACACGGACACCGCGTTCGTCTCGACCGGCTGCAGGATCCTGCGGCCGTCGAGAGCATAGGTCCCCGCCTTCGCCCTCAGGAGCGCGTCCAGGGCGCCCGCGTCGGGATCCGATCCCGCGCCCTGCTGCCGCGCCAGCACGCCAGGCTGCAGCAAGGCCCCGGCCACCAGCATTCCAACCACGGGGACCCATCGTTTCACTGTGAACATCACTTCTCCTCAACGTCGCGACGGTCAGGCACGAACCAGGGTCCCGCCTTGACGAACGCCCCGCCCGGCTCGGACGGGAACTTCAACACGAAACACCCCAGCGAGGCGAAGCGGCGCCGGGCGCTCAGGCTCAGTGTCGGGTAGGCGGACCGCTGCGGCGACCGGCCCACCATGTGCTCGATCTGCTCGACGAAGTACTCCCGGGAGTCGAGGGCCCTCGGCGTGCCGATGGCGTCCGACACCGCGGTGATGCCAAAGAAGGCGTTGACCGACGCGACTCGATCGGCTGTCGTGATCGATCGACTCTTGAGCCACACGAGGCTCCGCGCGGCGTGGCCTTCGAACTCGTCCGGCGGCACGAAGGGATCGACCAGGAGGGCCTTCTCGCGCAGCGCCGGGGGCAACGCCGCAACGGCGGCGCCGAGCAGGCTCGACGACACGTAGACCTGTTCGACGCCAGCCAGTCCGCCGGGACGGGCTGCGAGTTCACCGAGGCCGACGAGGTCGGCGGGCGGCAACCACGCGACGAGCGCAGCGGGACGTCCCTCGAGGATCTTCTTCCAGACGACTGCCGTCAGTGTCTCGCCCCGAGCGACGCACGTCGAAGAGGTCGACGCCGCGCCCAGTCGGGCCGCGACCTGTCGCGATGCCCGATCCTCAGGGCTGCCGCACCGGGCGACCTGGAGCGTCGCCCTGCCAGCGCGGGCCGCGCCGCTCCCTTGCAGGTAGTGCCCCAGCGTTTCGGCCTCGAGCGACAGGCCCCGTGAGAAGTAGATCGAGTAGAAGTCGTCGTCTGCCCCCTGCTCGGGGGGTACGGCCGTGAGCGGGAACACACACGGAAGGCCGTTCTCCTCGCAGAACCTGTGGACCGGCGTCCAATCGCCGTCCGCAAGCCCGCCGACCACGGCGAACACCGGTTGCCGGGCGTACTGGGCGTCCAGTTGGGCCGGCCAGCCGCGCGGATCGCCCGTCACGACCCACTCGTGCAGGTCCCAATGGCGATAGAGGTCGTAGTGCGACTTCATGTCCCACGGCCCGTGCTCCCGTCGCCTCGTCTCGTTCCGGGTGCCGGCGTTCTTCACCGCGACGAACTCCCGCAGCACGGCGAGCATGGCCTGCTGCCGGCGCTGGTCGCCATCCGGCGACGTGATCGTTGCGAGATGGAGCGTCGAGTCCGTCACCCCCGGCGGGGGTGTCGCGTTCAGCGCGCGGAGGTAGGTGCCGATTGATGCGGCCTCCGCGTCGCTCACCGCGTAGCGCGGCATTGTCTGCGAGAACCGTCGTCCGGCGGGATCCACCCCGTCACGCAGGGCCCGCAGCAGCGCGGCGGCATCATAGGCCGGCCTGGTCCCGGGCCCCGTCGTCCGCAGGCCCAGCTGAGGGTTGCCGAGGGTCACCGGATTGAAGAGCACGTGGCCCACGATCGCCGGCGCCGTCACCGGCCCTTCCGTGGTTCCCCAACCGCTTCGGCGGTGGCAGTTCACACAGGGCATGTCGGTGCTGCGCACCCGGAGATCGCCCTGGACCGTCACGGCGACCGCCTCCCCACCCGGGGCGATGCCCGTCCGGTAGAAGCGCTCGCCCGAGCTCGTCGCTGCATCTGACGACCGGACGTCGCGCCAGCGCGACACGGCCTCCGCGGCGGCCTCCGTCGTGCCGGAGGCCGGCGGGAGCGCTATCCATGCCGCGCACAGCGCCGTGCCAAGCCCCAGGAGGGTCGGCCGAACCCGCGTCATGTCAGCGCTGCTCCGTTGCCGCGCCGCCACCGTATGCCTGCATCAGCACCTCGCCGCTGGCGAGGCCGTCGAGCCGCTCCCACGGTCCGGAGGCGCTGCGCCGGACGAACGTCGCGGCCGTGTGGCTCTCTTTACTCCCGCGGAAAGCGCCGAACGCGCGCTGCGCGGCTTCGACGACGGCGGGATCGCCGGTCAGGAACATCCAGTCCTTGCCCGCGCCGAGGCGCGCCGCGTACTCGCGCAGGCGGGCCGGCGTGTCGTTCTCCGGGTCGATGGAGATCGAGACCAGCCGGACGCCGCGGTGCTCCGCCGTCAGGTGATTCTCGAGCTGGGCGAAGCCGGCGCTCATGACCGGGCAGATCGTCGTGCAGGTGGTGAAGATGAAGTTCACCATGACCGGCACGTCCGCATCGACCGCGTCCCGCAGGGCGACGCTTTTGCCGCTCGCGTCCACCAGGGTCAGGCCCTCGAGGTTCGGCTGCGCCTCCATCGCGCGGAGATTCGCCGGGGCCGCCGTATTGGACATCGCCATGCGGTGGTGCTCATGCCCCGCCATGGGATCCTGCGCGGCTGCCAGACTCGCACCTCCCGAGAGCGCCAGTCCCAGGCCCGCCACCGTCATCACGCTCGCCATCCGACCCGTCAGTCTGGTCATGTTGCTTCCCTTTCGTTCCCGGTCGTTCACTGCACGATGATGCCGCTTGCGCTGAAATCCCCGATGCTGACTGTCACCCGGCTGTACTTCGCGATGAAGTGGGCCGGGTTCCCGAAGAACATGAAGTAGGTCCGCCCCTCCTTGGGATCGTTCACGCTCCGCAGCGCGCCCGTCTTGGGAGGCGTCGGCACCATCATCACCGCGCCGGACTTCTCGTCTTTCAGGACCGGCCGGTATTTCCGGTCGAACAGCGGCGCGGCCTTTTCGGGGTCGAGCACGCGGAACCGGAAATCCAGCATGTAGCCCGCGGCCGTCAGCCGGAGGCTGTCAATCCGAATGCCCCACCGCGCCTCGAGCGCTTCGGTGTCGACCGCCCGGAGGGTACGGGACGCGTGTGCTGCGCCCGCCGGATCCGCCGGAGCAGCGGGCGGCGGAACCGCGGCGGCGGTTCCCGCCGAGGTTGCCTGGACAGACGCCTGGGCGGGCGCTCCCGAGAGCAGCCCGCCCAGGACGACAACGAGAGTAATCACGCGCGACTTGCCCATAGCCTGACGTGTTGCTAGTCGTTGTTGTTGATCGTGCCCGTGCCGCGCGACTTGGAGATCGTTGCGCCAACAGGCGACGTGAGATTGACGTAGAAGATCTCGTTCAGCTCCGTCCGGTTGTCGCCCTTGATAGTGACCGTGACGGTCTTCGTCGTCTCACCTGGCAGGAACGTCAGGTTGCCGGACGTATTCACGAAGTCACACCCCGTCGCTGGCAACGGATTGCAGGCGGCCGCTCCGCCTCTGGCCCCGATCCCAAGGGCGACCAGGGGTCCATTGGCCGTCGCATAGTGGACGGTCACATTCGTCGCGCCGGCCGACGACAGGCTCACGGTGAAGCTCATCGTCGTGGTTCCGCCGGCATTCGGCTCGCTGACCGACGGGTCGCTGATCGACAGCGCCGGCGTCGGCGGAGGCGGCGGCGGCCCGACCTGGTCCGCACCCCGGGTCGGGTAGACGCCGACCGACACGCGCGAGTCGGCGGGAGCGTCCGCGTCGGCTCGCAGGTTGACCGGCACGCCCGCGGCGCTGGCGTAGCGCCCGGCGACGGCCGTGATCTGGCCGTTGAAGAGCGGCTGCCCGTTCACCGGCGTCGGCACGTGGTAGTCGCCGTACGGCTTGCCGATGTCGGGCCCCGTGAGCAGGTTCAGCGTCAGCGGCCCGAACATCGGCCGGATGAAGTTGCCGCCCTCGTCGAAGACCGCCGGCACCGGAATCGCCGAGGCGATGTCGGGAGCCTGAATGGACTGCTTGCGGTCGCCGTTGTCGTAGGGGCGCACGAACGCGGGCGCCGTGGTCGAGTTGGCCGAGCCCGTCACGCCGTCCAGCGTCGTCAACACCGAGTAACTCGTGTTGATCGTGCCCGCAGCGCCCAGGACGCCGAAGTCCCAGAAGGGGGGCTGCGACTGGCCGGTCGCGGCGGTGCTCGGGATCAGGCCGTACTGCGGGCCCTGGCCGTCGAGGTTGATGGTGCCGCACGCCGGATTCAGCGGGTCGGGACACGTGATCTGGCCGAAGTAGTAGGAGCGGTTCTGCCAGACGATCGAGTTCCAGACCACCGGGTTCGAGTAGCCGTTCGTCACCCCCAACGCCGTGTTCAGCTGCGGGCTGTTGGCCCGGGACACGATCCCGGCCGGCTGCGGCGCCGACTGGTTCGGACCTGCCGGGAACGCCGCCCCTGCCACCGCGAGGCTGTAGTTGCGCGCGACGGTGTTGTGGAAGACCTGGACGTTGACGGCATCCTGCAGCGCGATGCCGCCGCCGGCCAGACCTGCCACGTTGTTCACGATGGTGTTGCCGAACAGGTCGATGCGATAGCGGTTCCCCGCGCCCTCCGACCCGTTGACGTAGGCCAGCGCGATGCCGCCGCCGTCGCCGATCCCCGCGTTCCCCTGGATCAGGTTGTTGGACACGACCACGTTGCCGGACCCAGGCGTGAGCTCGGCCGCCGCCGGCAACCGCCCGCCGACGTAGATGCCGCCGCCGCCCTGCGCGTTGTCCTGGTTGAACACCTCGTTGAAGACGATGGTGTTGTGGTCGATCAGGCCCGCGTCGCTCTGGCCGATGTGCGCGATGCCCGCCCCTCGTCCCATCGTGAAGTTGCCCGCCACGAAGTTGTTCGTCACCTTGTAGTTCGACGCGCCGGTCCCGATCGCGATGCTGCCGCCGCTGTCATAGTCCAGGCTCGTGTTCTGCAACACGTGATTGAACGCGATCGTGACGTAGTCGTTGTGCGCCGCCCCGTCGGCCAGGTCAGGCACCGCTCCCGGGTGGCCGATCTTGATGCCCCCGCCGAAGTCGCCGGTGTTGCTGTAGATCCGGTTGTTCTGGATCTGCAGGTTGCACGCGAACGCATTCACTTCGATCCCTGCCGCCTGGTCGGAGCCCGTGATCCCGAAGCCGTCGATGCGGGCGTTCGGCCGCAGCGTGAGGCCCTCGAGGTGGAGCCCATAGGCCTGTCCCACGCGAAGGACCTGGGGACACGTGACCCCGAGAATCGGCTGACTCCTTGCCAGCACCGTGACGGCGGCGCCTTCGCCGCCGAGCGTCGGCCCGAGCAATTCGCCGGTCTGATCGAACCCGGTCGCCAGTTCGGTCACCTGGAACGGAAGCATGTAGCTGGGAGTGGCGGACAGCGTCGCGAAGACCCGATCCCGCCACGCCTGGATCTTCTCAGCCGGCGTCTTGACCGCGTTGATGATGGTGGACGGCGCGCCCCAGCCCTGCAGCCGGATCGGCTTGTCCATCACCAGCAGTTCGTCGTAGGTTCCGGGCGCCACCAGCACGAGGTCGCCCGGGTTGGCCGAGTCGATCACGGACTGGATCTTTCCGCCCGCCGACACCGTCTTCGGCGGCACCAGCAGCGCCGAGATGACATCCGCCACCGTCAGCGTCACACCCAGGGCGGAATCACGCGTCGCCGCGCACCCCGCATCCAGGCACCGGACCACCTTGACCTGCCCGGTCTGCGTCCCGGTCGGAATCTGAGCGGTGATGATCGAGTCGTTCCACGTCGTGACGTTCGCGGCGGGAATCAGGGTCGTGCCCACGTAGAGCTGGCCCTTGACCAGGCCGAACCCGTAGTCCCGCGTGATGTTCTTCGGATTCCCCGCGCCGTTCGGCAGATTCGCGTCGAACGCCGGGTTGGTGACCTCGGTCGGTCCCTCCGACTTGATCGTGATCGTGCGCGCGGCCGCCGACAGCGGGTTGTCCACGATGTACGGTCCGATCCCGCCGGTCGCCGTCGCGCCCTGCGTGACCGAGTAGATCACCGGGGTCTTGTCCGGCAGCTCGGCGTCGAGCGTCGCCTGGCCCGGGCCGGCGAACGCGCCCGTCGGCACCACCGGGGTGTCGAGGTAGGTTGTCGTGCCCGGCATGTAGTTCAGCGTGTAGCAGAACTGGCTGTACTGCTTGTTGTAGAACGGATCCGCCGTCCCGTCGGCCTTCAGCGGCGAGTTGATGCACGCCGTCAGCATGCTCGGCGTCATCCCGCTGGGGATGGGGGTACTCGCGGTGTAGGTGCTCGGCACCAGCGCGTTGTAGACGCCGTACCGGTCCGTGTAGGTTCGCGAGATCTCGCGCCCGGTCCAGTCACGAATCGAGACCGGCAGCCAGGGTGGCGCGTACTTCTCGCCGAACTGCGGCGAGTTCGGATCGAACTCGTTCGACATGTCGTCGAGCACGAATCCGATGATGTGGCCCGCGATCGGCGCCTCGGTGAACAGGAAGAAGTTCGCCGCCGCGTTGTTGCCGTTCTTGACCGTGACGAGCTTCTCGTTGCAGAGCGGCATCTCGTCGCCCGCATACGCGGCCGGGACGCCCGGGAACAGCGCCAGGTCCTCCGGAACCGTGTGCAGATCACCCACGCAGAACGGCGCCCAGATCGGATCCTCGAACGCCGTCTCCTTGGGTGGCGCGTCGGCCCCGCCGGCGTCGGCCAGCGGATAACCCGCCAGGTAGAACTCCGCCGGCACGTACTCGTCGCCGAAGTCGACGTTCTTGTCCTCTTCCTTCACGAGGTCATAGCCCGTCGGCGGAATGACCTTCACCACGTACTTGCCTTCCGGCAGCGGCTTCTGGATCGTCCGCTGGTCGAGCGGCAGATCGTATTCGTGGCCGGCGCCCGGCCCCTGGAGGATCGTGTAGAACGCGAACCCGCCGTCGAACACCGCCGGGCGGGCCTGGTTCCAGTTCCGCATGCCGTCGTAGCAGTCCGTCGCCTGGCCCAGGTAGGAGAACACGGCTCCCTGGCACCCGGTCGGCACACTATCGTCCCAGCTGTCGGTCTGCACCTCGTTCAGCAGGTGCGTCCGGCTGGCGTCCCAGAGTTGCACGGTCGCGCGGGCGATGCCCGGCTCCCACGGCTCCGGGGTGCCCCACCGCGCGTTGTTCTCCGCGCGGGTCGTCGAGTAGTGGACGATGCCCGTGATGCCGCCGTTGAACTCGTCCACGTCGAACTTGCCGTTGCTGTTGTAGTCCGTGTCGCCCGCTCCCGGGAAGTCGTCGAACGGCGCCACGTTGATGTCCGTCGCGTGGCTGCCCGCCGGGTCGTACGGCGCCTTGCCCCACAGGAAGACGTTGGTCTGGCCGACGAACCCCTGGAAGCCCTCGAGCAGCGCGGGCCCGGTCTCGGTGCGCGCCCGGTTGCCGAAGCTGGGGCTCTCGTTGGCGCCCCATGACGCCGTGCTGGTCTGCGGCTGGGGCGTCAAGACGCGGTAGTCGGCTTCCGCACCCACGGCGTCCGACCACGTCGTGTCGGTGGTCGGGTTGCCGCCGTTGTCCACGATGGCTGTCACGCCGGTGGCACGGAACCGGCCGTAGTCCACCTCGGCGATCTGCCACGCGAAGAACGGGAACGTCTCCTCGAAGGGCAGGAATCCTGATCCGTCGGTGGCCGACGACTGGTACACGGTTGCATCGCGCCAGCGCGTGTTGAGCGGGACCTCTCGGATGCCGCGTTCGCCGGCATCACGCTTGCCGTTCTTGTTCGTGTCCTCGAACACGTAGTGGTAGAGCCGCGTGAACCAGGAGAACACCGGGATGTCGTGCAGGTCGACCGTCGTCGACGCATCGGCCGGCACCACGACGCTCTTGGCCGCGAAGATGACATCCAGGGCCGAGTCCCAGATCGCCAGCGTGTAGGTCCCGGGCGGCACGCCCTCGATGCTGAAGGTGCCGTCCGCGTTGGTCGGCTGCGCATACAGCAACTGGCCGTCGACACCGACATTGAGGCCGACCCAGGCCCGCGTGTAGTCGAACGGCGCGCCGCTGAACATCGTGAAGTCCGGCGGCCGCGACTGGTGCAGGTTGCTGACCGAGCCGGACACGGTCTTGGTCCCCGGGCCGGCCGTCAGCGTGTTCGTGGGCTGCACGAACCCGATCTCGACGTGTGGACCGGCCGGGCCGAACTCCGTGAAGTAGTTCGGCTCGTTGGCCTTCACCCACGCGTCCTGGCCCTTCTGGCCTTCAATCGTGGTGGTCTGCTGCCAGTTCTGATCCGCCGGCGGAATCACCTTGATGGTGTACTTGCCAGGACGGAGGTACCGGAAACGGGCGAAGCCGTCCGCGTCGCTCAGGACGAACCCCTGTCCCAGCTGGTCGACCTCATAGCTGTCGCATCCGGCAGGGTTGGAGCAGGCCTTGTAGGTCGTCCCCAGCGGATTGCCGAACGCGTCCTGCATCATCTGGCCGCCGGCGATGCCGTATCGGCCACCGGCATCGTCCACGCTCACCTCGAACCCGGCCAGCGGGCCCTCGTTCGTGTCCCACTGGTTGTTCAGCGGGGAGTTGTCCGCGAACACCCGCACGAGAATCTGCGCGGTCGGGATCGGTCCCTTGTCCACCAGCACCGTCGCCGCGCTCTGGTTGAACGCGATCGGTGTGCCGCCGTTGGAGTAGCCCCCGGACTTCGGCAGCACCGACACGAAGTACCGCTTGGCCGGGTCCGCGAGCGGGGACGTGGACTGGTCGCCCGACTGCACCACCGGCGCATAGCTCCTGTGGAAGCTCACCGCCAGCGTGTTCGGATCCAGCGTGCCGGGGGTGACCTGGTAGGTCGGGTCCTCCTCCAGCGTCCACTTGTAGTCGGTCACCGGGACCGGAGCGGCGCTCGGATTCCGCGCGTCGACCCCAAGGACCGTCAGCGTGACCGGCGTACCGGTGGGCGCCGGCGACGGAACCGGCTGGACGCTGATGTCCACGGCCGCCGGCGACGACACGTTGCCCGCCCCGGCGCTCATGCCATCACCCGCGACGAACAGGAAGTTGTCCGCGCCCGTATAGCCGGTGTTGGCTTTGTAGACGAGCGTGCCGCCTGGGATGACCGTCCCGGGCGAGCCCGCGTTCACGAAGACATCCGGCGCGCCGAGCGTGCGCTTGACGACGTTTTCCAGGTAGCCACCGGCGCCCTGGCCGGTCGTCACATCGGTCGCAATCGTGAAGTGGGTGGGATCGACCACGGTCACGGCCATGCGCACGCCGTTCAGCGACGGTTGCGCTGTTGTATCCGTCAGGATGATGTACTGGCCGGTCGTGAGCCCGTGCGACGTGGTCGTCGTGACCGTGTCCGTCGCCGCGTCGATCGACGCGATCGACGCCCGGGCCACGCTCGAGAGCGTCAGGGTGCCGTTGGTCGGGAGCTGCGAGACGTAGAAGCTGACCTGATCGCCATCCGGATCGGACCCGCTGACCGTCACCGGCTTGGACGCGCCTTCATCCACGCCCAGGGACAACGGGTAGGCAATCGGCGGGTCCTGCATCGGTGCCACGCTGATCAGGACCTGGGTCGGCGCGCTCGCGTCGGACCCGTTCCGCGCGACGTAGAGGAAGCTGTCCACGCCGGAGAAGTTCGCTTGCGGCGTGTAGGTGAACCCGCCTGACGGGGTCAGGGCGAGCGCGCCCCCCATTGGCACCGCATAGATCTCCGCCGTGGCGGCGCCGGTGTCGTTCGCCAGAACGCCCGAGGCCGCAATCGTCAGCGGCGTGTCCTCCGCGGCCGTGTAGCTGTCGGGAACCGCCGTGACGGCTCCGCCGCCCCCGCCGCCTCCGCCCGCGCCCTGGACGACGTCCAGTTTCGCGAGCATGCCGCCGAGCGGCTGATCCAGCGCCTCGAGCCGCAACGCGCGGTCGTACACCGTGTAACGCCCCGCCGCCGCCGGCACCCAGATCGCATCCTGCGTCTTGCCCGCGGGCAGCAGCACCGTGGCCTGCGTCCGGGCATCCGCGTAGGGGTTGCCATCCTCGGCGACAAGCGACATCGACGAGTTGTCCACCACCGCGACGTGGGTGGCCAGACCGGCGTTGAGCATGCGCACCAGGGTCCGCTCGCCGGAGGCGCCCGCCGGCAGGGGCGTCGCACTCGCCACGTATGACTCGCCGTTCACGAGGAAGAGCGACGGGGCGTAGTCGATCGTGCTGGTCGGCCCCCCCGCCACCGCGTTGCCATACGTGCCGTTGCTCACGGCCATGTGCAGCGCAACGTCGATCTCGCTGAACAGCAGCAGCGCTTCGTGCGCGTACGGGACGTCGGTGTAGGCCTCGGCAGCCACCGCCGGGACGGCCAGGGGGTCCGCGGCCGCGGCATCCTGCGTGACCGCGCCGTACAAGCCCATCTGGACCTGGACTGCCGCGTGCGTGCCGCTCTGATACAGGTACGTGCCAGGCTTGACGGCCGTCCACGAATAGGTCGCGGTCCCGCCGCTGGCCGGCGCCTCAGGCGCGAACGACACGATGCGCCCGCTGCCGTCCCGGACCGGGCTGCCTGGGGCGGCCAGGCCGGGAATCATGATCGACACCGGCTCGGGCAACAGATTGACCAGCTGGATCGTCAGCGTCGACGTGCCCGGCGGCACGGTGATGCGCGGTCCCGGCACGGTCGGGGCCTCGTCCACGTCGAGCACGCCGAAGTTGTGCGTGTCGAGGGCGAAGCCCCACATCGGTACCGCGGCGCTCGTGCCATTGGGCAGCGTGACCGACTTGGTCAGCGGCGCCGCGATCAGGTGAACATCCTGGGCCAAGGCGCCTGAGGCGAAGAGCGTCAGAGCTCCCAGCGCCAGGGCGGCGACTCCAGTCATGGATGCGATTCGGCGGAGATTGTGCAGCGTCATGGAAGCAGCCCTTTACACTCCAGTTGTCTCAAGTCACGGATCCCCGTCGCACGCGACGGACGCGGACCCTGCCCTGATGCCCTGTGGCCCGATACCTGCCCGCACGCGACCCGGTGCGTCAGGGGGCCGGCGCGATCGGCACGGTGACCGGCACGATGATCAGCATCGTCATCATCCCGCCCGGGAAGATGTCGAAGTTCGTGATCTCTTTTTCCGTGTGCGAGTGCCACATGTAGGAATAGCCCGCGTCCGGATTGAGGCCGCCCTGGCCGGGCGGCAGCAGGCCGAGCACGCCCATGTACGGGCTGCCGCTCCAGAACCCGCCGAAGTCCGTGCTGAGCAGATCGGGCAGCACGACCGGGATCGGCTTGCCGTGATCCGCGCAGTACTCCTTCGAGACGGGATCGAGCCCGTCGGGACCCGCGGAGCACGTGTTGCCAGGGAACGGCCCGTCCGGATGGTGCGGCGAGCCGTAGATGTCCCACCCGAGGTCCTTCGCCGTCCATGTGAAGATCGCGTCCACGGTCTGGCCGGGCACCGACTGGATCGTGAAGACCTCGTGCGAGAGGTCGACCGAATCCGGGGTCGGCGGCGCCGCGCTCTGGAGCAGGCGGCCGTCAACCGCAATCACTTGCGCGTGGTTGCCGTGATGGTGGAACGGGTGCATGTCGTGCCCGCCGCCGACCACCCGCATCAGCACCCGCTCGCCCGGGTGCATCCGGACCAGCGCGCCGTACGGCTGCGTCGGGAACCGCGACCCGCCGTCCTCGGCCATCGTGTCCGGCGCATTGCGCCCGTTGAGGAACCAGTAGTTCGGGAAATAGCTCGTCAGGAGGTTCGTGCGGTAGACCGCATCGACGCCCTGCTGCTCCACCAGGTCGTGGATGTGCGAGTCCATCTCCGACAGGAAGAACAGGTACTCCCGGTCGTACGCCGACTCCGGCGTCGCGTAGGCCTGGTTGGCAGCCGTCGGCCTCACGATGAGCGCGCCGGACAGCCCCATCTCGATCTGCAGGTCCGGCTGCGAGCCGCTGGAGTAATGGAACGTCCCCGCACGCGAGGCCGTGAAGCTGTAGGTCACCGTGCCGCCCAGCGCGGCCTCCAGTGCCAGCGGGCCCTGCACGCACGGCACCGTCACCTGCGAGGTGCACACGGCGGTGACGCCTTCCTGCCCGGGGAAGATCAGCGAAACCCGCTGTCCCGCGCTCGCCGGGAGCTGGTTCGACACGCTGATCGTCACTATCTCTCCCTGGGTGACAATGAGCGTCGGAGCGGGGTACTGGGCGCGGTCGCCCGTCGTGAACCCCCAGAACAGGATGCTGCCGCCGTCGGGCGTGGTGATCCGGTCGGCCTTCGCGGTGAGCGCAAAGCTCGGGCCCGTCTGGCCGACGACGAAGGCCCGGGCGTCGGTCGCCGCCAGGCAGCCAATCAGGACAACTGCCGCGACGTGAATGCGCAGCAGGCTATGGACTTTGCTCTTAAGCATCGTGCGGTCTCCCAACATCACGAATCGCCGATTCCAGACCGTCGTTCATGAGGTTGCGGCTACTGGATCCGAATCTCGGTCATCATCCCGCCGTAGTCCTGGGTGTCGTTGCTCAGGTAGTTCAGGTTGGTCGTGTAGAGGACGTAGGTCGAGCCCGACGACAGGCCCGTCGTGTCCAGGATGACGTCGATCGACTCGCCGCCGCCCAGCGTGACGGAGTTCGTCGAGTAGTAGAGGTTCTTGCCCGTGGGGCCGCGCATCAGCCGCGCGCTGTGGCCGATCACCTTCATCGGGAGCGTCGAACCCAGCGTGTAGAACCGCGTGACCGCCAGGTTCGAGAGCCGCAGCAGGATGCGCTTGCCGGGAGCGGCCTCGATCAGGCTGTTGATCTTCTGCGACGCCCGCGGCCCGAGATCGGTGTCCGTCGTCAGCACGCCCGGGTTGATGGTGTCGGGGTACCCGCGGCCGTTCAGCATCGGATACGTGTCCCGCATCGCGGCGAAGGGGAGCGGCTGGATCGCCAGGTGCAGGTCGTGGAAGTTCGGGTCGAACGACCCGAGCTGGATCGGGTACTCCACGTCGTACGCGGTCGAGCCGTCACCGTCGTTGTAGGCGTAGCCCAGCGGGGCGCTCGCCGGGCCGCCCTCGAGCCGCGCGACCGGGCAGGCGCCGCCCGGGCACCCGGTCCGGTTCTGCTTCGGCTCGATGTAGAGGCTGCCGAGCATGCCCATCTGCATGTGCTCGGTCGCCTCCACGTGGCAGTGGTACATGTAGGTGCCGGGCTCCATGATCTTGTAGTAGTAGGTGAACGACGAGCCCATGTGCACCGTCGTCGAGGCCTCGGGCACGCCGTCGAACACGGCCGCGGCCTGCGGGAACCCGTGGAAGTGCACCGAGTGCGCATCGAACAGGTCCGGCCGCAGCAGCATGCCGGCGTTGGTGAGGTTGAGGTAGAAGTGTTCGCCTTCCCGAGCCCGGATCGTCGGTGCGGGGAAGTTCGCGGCCAACGCGCCGGTGGTCATGACGTTCTGGGGCAGGACCCCGGTGACGTCCGAGAAGCCAAACGTGTAGAGCTTGTGGCCGTCCGCCATCGTCACCATCCCGTCGCCCGCGGCCAGGTGCATGCACCGCACGAGGTCGGGAACGCCGTCGCCGTCGACGTCGGCGGGGCCGTCGGGAATCGAATCGCCATTGGTGTCGCCCGGGCACTGGACGAAGATGGCGCCCCAGCGATGGGGATCCTGTGCCGCGTTCGGCGTGCCCAGCATGAGCAGCGCGAAGATCGCCGTGCCGAGAGCCAGTAGCCGATGCATCGTCCTGTCTCCCTGCCGCAGGCCAGCCAGCGTCGTTTCGCGCCAGCCGGAGTGTGGAGTCTGCATGTCCCTCACCCTCCCTGTCCGTTCCCGCCCGAAGATGAAATCTGGTTGGTGAACCACCACGGCCTTCAAGATAGGCCATCTACTCCGACCTAACCAGTCGGGTCTTCACCGTTTATGGGGAGGAACTTCCCGGGTGAATGACCGGGAAAACCCGGGTCTGAGGGGAGGGAAAACCCGGGTCGCCCGAAGATGCACGCCGCGGGGCTACGACGGCAGGGCGCGCGCGGGCTGACAGACGTAGCCCCGGCGCTTCAGCGCCGGGGTCCACGTCCTCAGGCCGTGGAGCCCCGACCCGTCACGGCTGGATCAGCCCGCGGCGGATGGCGTAGCGCACGAGCCCGGCCGTGTCATGGATGTCGAGCTTCTCCATGACCCGGGCCCGGTATGACTCTGCCGTTTTCACGGTCAGGTCGAGCACGCTGGCGACCTCCTTCGTCGTCCGGCCTTCCGAGACGAGCTGGAGCACCTCGCGTTCCCGCGAGGTCAGGGGATCCGGGGGCACGTCCTTGCCTGCGAGGTAGGCGTCAACGACGACCTGCGCGACCGACGGCGTGAGGTACATCGCGCCGCCCGCCACCTGCCGTATGGCCTGC
The DNA here is from genome assembly GCA_963813325.1 of uncultured Acidobacteriota bacterium. Lineage (GTDB taxonomy): Bacteria > Acidobacteriota > Vicinamibacteria > Vicinamibacterales > JAKQTR01 > CAWEYM01. The sequence continues at coordinate 460,363 of CAWEYM010000004.1, read as the reverse complement.
GTCAGCGCGTCGGCGGCCTGGGTCTTGACCACGTAGCCGCGCACCCCCGCCCGCAGGGCGGCCGCGATGTGGTGCTCCTCGATGTGCATGGTGAGCAGCACGACGCCGGTCCTCGGGCGGGACCTGAGAATGGCCCGCGCCGCATCCAGCCCATTCAGGCCAGGCATCGACAAGTCGAGCACGGCCACGTCCGGCTCCAGTGTCTCCGCGAGACTGAGCGCCTCGCGGCCATCAGCCGCCTCGCCCACCACGTCCAGGCCTTCCCGCTCGAGCAGTGCACGGAAGCCCTGGCGGACGATCTCGTGATCGTCGGCCAGCAGGATACGAAGGGCCATCGTCAGGTCCCCAGCGGAATGGTGATGGCCAGGGTCGATCCCTGACCAGGCGCCGAGCGGATGTCGAGCGTCCCGCCGAGCGCCTCGACGCGATCGCGCACGCCCCGAAGTCCCATCCCCGGCCGGGCAGCGCCCTGTCCCACGGCCGACGCATCGAACCCGACCCCGTCGTCCTCGATCGCGCACCGCAAGGTGCCGGGACGCCGATCGAGCCGGATCGTCGCGCGCCTTGCCTTCGCGTGCTTGGTCACATTCGTCAGCGCCTCCTGGACCAGCCGGTACACGGCCGACTCGACGTGGTGCGGCAGGCGCTCCGCCAGCTCGGCTTCAACCACCACGGCGATGCCCCACCGCCGCTCGACGCCCTCGACCAGGAACGCCAGGGCGGGCACGAGCCCCCTGTCGTCGAGAATCGGCGGGCGGAGCTCGTGCGCGACACGACGCAACTGCTCCTCGATGCCGTCCAGGTGGCGCCGTACCTCGTGCAGCCGGTCGCGGACCGGCTGCGGCAAATCGCGGCCGGCTTCGACCAGCGCGATGTGCGCCGAAGTCAGCAACTGTCCGGCTTCGTCGTGCAGGGACTGGGCGATCGCCTCTGCCTGGCCCTCGAGGTGCTCGTTCACGCGGCGCAGCGCCTCCTCCGTGCGAATGCGCGGGGTCACGTCGCGTGCGATGGCCACGAAGTGGGTGATCCGGCCGTCGGCGTCGGTCAGCGGCGTGATCGTCTCATCGAGGTGAATGGCCTCTCCATCAGCCTTCCTGTCGATGAACACCCGCCGGAACACCTCGCCCGCCAGGACCGTGTCCCAGAGCCCTTCGTAGAAGCCTGGCTCGTGCCGGCCAGAGCTGAACTTCGTCGGCCGGTGGCCGATCATTTCGCGGCGCGTGAACCCCATCAGCCGCTCGAACGCGGGGTTCACGTACTCGATGATGCCGTGGCTGTCCGTGATGCAGATCCCGTCGCCGGTCTGCTCGACGGCGCTGGAGAGCCTGCAGAGCGCCTCCTCGGCGCTTCGCCGCAACGTCACGTCCCGCACGATGATCGTGCGGAGACTCTCGCCAGGGGCATCCACCTCCGAGATGGCGATCTCCGCGGGGAACGACGAGCCGTCCCGGCGCACGGCCTGCAGCGACGGGTAGGAACACACGGTGCGCTCCGATGACGCACCCGCGACAGGTCGGGCCCCGTCCGGGGGCGTCCGCTCCGGGGCAAGCGCCTGGAGCGGAATGAACCGGTCCGCCTTCAGCCCGGTCGCCTCTTGGGCGCTACATTGGAAGATCCGCTCAGCGGCCACATTGAACAGCACGATGCGATTGTCGGCGTCCACCGTGACGATCGCGTCCAACGCGGACGCGATGATCCGCTCCAGCCGCGTGCGTTCCTCCATCTGGTCGAACAGCGCCGCCCGAGTCCGCGTGAGGTCGGTCACGAGCCGGAGCGTCGAAGACTGCTGATCGTCGAGCGCCACCCGCAGCGCCCGCGTCGCCCGCCGGCGGCGCTGGCCGCCGTCCAGGCGGGCCACAAGATCCTGGTACACGAGACTGAAAGACTCGCCGCCACCGCGGTCGACCTGAGCCTCCGCGGCCGGCGGCCGCGGTCCCCGAAATGCCGGCATGCTGTCACGACGGGACATGGTTCTACTCCGACGCGCCCATGGTGTCTGTCCGGCCCCGGCGTCTGGCGCAACGCCGAGCCCGGGATGCTACCCGTGCACCTGCTGCTGGTTCTGACGGAGAACCTACGTGCGGGACGTGCTCCGGCGGGCACCGCCGTCCCCCTCGGGACGATGCGGCCCGACCCAGCCGGGGCGCGACGCTAGCATTTCAAGACGCGGGGGGCCAAGTCCGAACGGGGCTGGGGGCTCCGGGTGAGCGGGGCGAAGCCGGCGAGGGGCAACGGGGCAATGGCCGCAGCACGCAGGGGTGCCACCAACCTCCGCGGCGACCGGTGATGGGCGACAACAGCGTGGACGTGCGAACGAGGCAGGCGACAATCCACCGTGGTCGCGCGCCGGATCCAGACCCGCCGTACGAGATGGCGGGTGCCGCCAATCACGCCGGCACCGCGGGCATTCAGATGATGGGCGTGGCCTGGAGATGTCGCGGAGCGGGGGGACCCGAACCGGGCCGAGGCGCCCGCCACGTCGCCCGCGAGCGCGGCGCACAGGGCGACCGCTGCAAGGCGGCGCGAAGCGCGGATCCCAGCTGCCACGAACGAACGACGAGGTGTCTTCACGGAGCGGCGGTCCCGGCCGGACACGCTTCATCACGCTCCACATTCCCCGCCCGAGGAACGACCAAGCCCGTCCCCCCGCGCCGGCGTAACACGGGAGGCGGCCCGGCCCTGACCGACCGTTACGCGCGAGCCCAAGCCCCAGGAGCAGCTCGCGGTCAGCACGTCGGCAGGGTGAAGCGTTGAAACCCGCCATATCCTACCATACTTATCGGCGTTGTCCACCCCGAAGATCCCCAGGGCCTCGTGACACCCCGGGCACGCGCCCTGAAGCCCGCGCCCCTGCATTCCCGGCGCGTCCTCACTTCGACTGGCCGCCGAGTTCAGAACTGGAAGTAGATGAACCGGGTTCCGCCGAAGTCGCCGAAGAGCACCGTAAAGTACGCCAGCGCGGCGTACACCGCGTAGCGTGCGATCGGCGGCCACTTGAGGACGACGGCGAGATCGTCGTGCCAGGCCTCGAAGGCGTGCACGATCAGCATGGGCAGGACGTAGAACACCAGCGGGAGGCCGTAGAGCGCGAGAGCGTCCCGTGAGGGGTGGAAGCTTCCGAAGAGGCTGGCGGTGAGCGACCCGATCTGATGCGCCGAGCCCGCGCGGAAGATCAGCCAGCCGTAGGAGGTCAACTGGAACATGCCGAGGATGCCCAGCGCCTGCAGCACCCGCCGCCGCGCGCCGGGCGCCGGCGGCACCCGCCGCCGCCGCTTCCTGAACGCCGTCGCCACTCTGAACGCCACGAGCAACACCCCCTGGTACGCGCCCCAGAGGACAAACGTCCAGGCGGCGCCGTGCCACAACCCGCCGAGCAGCATGGTGACGACCGTCGCCCCGCAGTAGATCCACACGTCGTCACGCAAGCCCAGCCAGCGCACGCCGTCCAGGCGCCTCGACAGCGCGTAGCTGACGGGCAGGAACAGGTAATCGCGCAGCCAGGTCGAGAGGCTGATGTGCCAGTGCTGCCAGAACTCCTGGGGCGTGCGCACGAAATACGGGAAGCGGAAGTTCAGGTTGAGCTCGATGCCCATCAGCTTCGACGTGCCCCGCGCGATGTCCGAGTACCCGGAGAAGTCGCCGTAGATCTGGAACGCGAAGGCGTAGACGCCCAGCAGCACCTCGAAGCCGCCCGGGTGCGCACCGGAAGCGAACACCGCGTCGGCGATCCGGGCCGCGTTGTCCGCGACGAACATCTTCTTGAAGAACCCCCAGCCGATCAGCCACAGCCCTTCGGTCACCTGGTCGCGCGTGATCGTCCGGCGCCTGGCGATCTGCGGGAGCAGCAGCGACGCGCGGAGGATCGGGCCGGCGACCAGGTGCGGGAAGTACGCCACGAAGACCGCGAAGTCGAGCAGGTTGCGCGTGGGCTGGATGTCGCGCCGGTACACGTCGATCACGTAGCTCATCGTGATGAAGGTGTAGAAGGAGATTCCGATCGGCAGCAGGACGCGCAGCGTGAAGACGTCGATGCGCCAGCCCGCCATCGCGAACAGCGCGTGCAGGTTCTCCGCGAAGAAGTTGAAGTACTTGAAGAACCCGAGCATCGACAGGTTGAACGTCAGGCTGACCAGCAGGGCGAACTTCCGCTGGCGGTGGTCGTCCCGGCTCGAGATGTAGAGCCCGCACAGGAAGTCGATGACGGTCGACCCAATCAGCAACCCGAGGAACCGCCAGTCCCACGCCGCGTAGAAGTAGTAGCTGGCCCCGAGGAGCAGCCAGTTCTGCGCGCGGTGCGGCAAGGCGCGGTAGAGCCCGTACACCACGACGAAGAAGACGACGAAGTGGACGGAGTTGAAGACCATCAGCGATCCGCGCCCGCCGCGACGGGGTGGGCGGCGGCCGGCAGCACGCGATCCGCGAGCAGGAACCGCGCGATCGCGTCGGCCAGCACCTGGTGGCCGCGCGGCGTGAGGTGGGCCGTCTCCGCGAAGTAGAGATCCGCGCTGCGGGGCGTCGCGCGCATCACCGGCAGCGCGTCGAGCACGGGGACCGGGAGGCCCTCCAGCGCCTGCGCGAACAGCCGGTTCGCGCCGTCCCGCTCGAGCCTCAACCCGTTGCGCTCGGCGTTCCCCTGCCGCTCGCGGAACTCCTCGTCGTCGAGCTGGAACCGGGCCGGCAGCAGCACCACCGCCGTGCGCGCCCCGCGCGTCGCCGCGAGTTCCGCGATCCGGGACACGCACTCGCGCGTGACGCGGAGGCCCCGCCGCACGTCGTCCGGGGGCGGGGTCACGTAGGTCGTCAGGGCCCGCTCGATTCCGGGGGCCTGGCCGAAGTGGTCGGCAAGCGTGACGAGGCGGAGGCGGACGATCTGCAGCACCATGCTCCTCCGGACCACGCGGCGCACCCAGCGGGAGAGGCCTTCCCGGGCCTGCGCCGGGGGCGCGGGCGCGGCCTCGCCCGCCAAGCGCGAGGACCGATCCGCGGCCTCGATGGCGTCATTGGCGACGTAGAGGGCGACCAGCACCACGTCGGCATCGAACGCGGAGGCGACATGCTGGTAGAAGAGCCAGTCCTCGACCGGCCCGTAGCCCTGGACGCCCGCGTTGATCACCCGGTAGTGGTACGGGGCCAGGGCGGCATCGCCGTTGAGGCGCACCTCGAGGCGTCTGCAGAACGTCTCGGCGAGCGGCACCTGTACTGACATCACCAGCGAGTCGCCGAGGACCACGATCCGGCGCTCGCCCGGCCCTTTCGGCCCGAGGGGCTCGTCGCGCACGCCGACGTTGTTGATGGCGATGTCGGTCGCGAACTCGGAGGTGCTGAAGCGCGTCTGCGCGCCGGGCTTGAGGCGGTAGCCCATCCGGGCATCGGTCATGAAGAGCTGCTGGAACCCTGGCGCCGCCTCGGAGCCCCCGTGGAGCCGGAGGCCGGCCTCGAAGAGCCCGAACTGGGCCAGCGCCACGCCGGCGAACAGGAACAGTCTGGAGGGCCTCACGACGTCAGCGGCACCTTGCGGACAACGCCGGGATCGGCGAGCCCGAAGTGTACCACGAACCCGGCGTCCGGCACGCGGGCCCGCCCGCGCCGCGCGCCGCGACGGGGTCCATCCGTCCCGCGGGGCCTTGTGCTATCGTGTCCCGCGCCCGGCGGCCCTCGCGATCCCTCGCGCCGGCTGCCCGCCCCACGAGGTCAGCCCATGCATATGCAGGTCATCGACTGGGTGATCGTCGCCGCCTCGCTGGTCGTCTGCTTCGTGCCGGCGCTGTTCTTCGGCAGGCGCGCCGGCCGGAACACGTCCGAGTTCTTCGCGTCCGGCCGCGCGGTGCCGTGGTGGCTGGCCGGATTGTCGATGGTGGCCACGACGTTCAGCAGCGACACGCCGAACCTGGTCACCGACATCGTGCGGCGCACCGGCGTGGCCGGCAACTGGGTCTGGTGGGCGTTCACGCTGACGGGCGTGTCGACCGTCTTCTTCTACGCGCGCCTCTGGCGGCGATCCGGCGTCCTGACGGACCTCGAGTTCTACGAGATCCGCTACTCGGGCCGCGCCGCGAGCGTGGTCCGCGGCTTCCGCTCGGTCTACCTGGGCCTGCTGTTCAACTGCATGATCATGGCGACCGTGAACCTCGCGGCGTGCAAGATCGCCGGCGTGCTCTTCGGCCTGCCGCGATGGCAGACGCTCCTCTTCGTCGGCGGCCTGAACGTGATCTTCGCGACCCACTCCGGCCTCTGGGGCGTGCTCGTCATCGACATGATCCAGATCTTCATCATGATGACGTCCGCCATCGCGGCCGCCTGGTTCGCCGTGCAACTGCCCCAGGTCGGCGGCCTGGGCGCGCTGGTCACGAAGCTCTCGGCAACGTCCGGGCCCGGCGGCCTCAACTACCTCAACATCCTCCCGGACTTCACCAGCAACTGGGATCTCGCGGTGGCCGTCTTCATCATGCCCATCGCCGTGCAGTGGTGGGCGGTCTGGTACCCCGGCGCCGAGCCCGGGGGCGGCAGCTATATCGCCCAGCGGATGCTGGCGTCGAAATCCGAGAAGGACTCGCTCGGGGCGGTGCTCTTCTTCAACCTCGCCCACTATGTCCTGCGGCCGTGGCCGTGGATCCTGGTCGCGCTCGCGTCAATCATCGTGTACCCGCAGTTGTCGGACATCCAGCGCGCGTTCCCCAATCTCGATCCGCGCCTGATCGGGCACGACATCGCCTACCCCGCGATGCTGAAGTTTCTGCCGGTCGGGTTCATGGGGTTGATGATCGGGGGGTTGATCGCCGCCAATTCGTCCACCATCCTGACGCACCTGAACTGGGGCGCCTCGTACCTGGTGCACGACTTCTACCGGCGGTTCATCCGGCGCGACGCCGACGAGCGGCACTACGTCCTCGCGGGGCGGGTCACGACCGTGCTGCTCTTCGTGCTGTCGTCCGGCCTGGTCTTCGTGCTCGACACGGCGAAGGACGCCTTCGACGTGATCCTCCAGATCGGCGCCGGCACCGGCCTGCTCTACCTCGTCCGGTGGTTCTGGTGGCGCGTGAACGCCTGGTGCGAAGTCGCGGCGATGGTTAGTTCCTTCGCGGTGTCCCTGGGCCTGCTCGTCCTGGCGCGGTCCGGCGTGCACCTCAGCACCCACGTCGCCCTCCTGATCACTGTCGCGGTCACGACCGTGTGCTGGCTGCTGACGGCGTACCTGGGTCCGGACACCGACCGGGCGGTCCTCGTCGCCTTCTACCGGACGGTCCGGCCGTTCGGACCGGGCTGGGCACGAATCCGGGACGAAGCCGGGATCCCACCCGACGCGTTGCGAACCGAGGGCGACAACATCCCGCTCGCCCTCCTCGGGTGGGTCGCCGGGTGCGTGACGATCTGGTCGTCGCTCTTCACGGTGGGCAACCTGCTCTACGGCCGGACCGGGTACGCGGTCGCGTTGCTGGCCACGTTCCTCGTCAGCGGCAGCGCCCTGCTGTACGTCGTGAACCGGCTCTGGTCGAGCCGGCCTCCCGCTCAGGCAGCCTGACGGGCGGGTGCCCGTGCCCGCGGCGGCCGCGTCCCCACACGTGATCGGGACGCCGGCGCGCCGCAGCCCGGGTGCAGCCGGAGCCGGCTTCCCCGGGCGTGCCGCTACAGCAGCCGTCCGCCCAGCCGCTCGTGCGACAGGACCACCGTCCTGACATGGTCGATCCACGTGTCGCGGCCGGTCGGGTCCAGCCGCTCGTGCGGCACCTTGCGTTCCGCGAGCAGCGTGTCGACGAGCTGGTCGATGGATCGGACGAAGAACTCGTCCGTGTCCCGGACGCCGTCCGGGGACGCCTCGCCGGAGACCGGGACCTTGAACAGCAGGTCGTAGGTCTTCATCCAGTGGTCCATGAACCGCTCGAAGGGGCGCTGCCGGCCGCAGGCGAACATCATGTACGCGTAGTTGTCCAGGACGCTGCGGTCGCACACCACCACGTCGTGGTGGCTCGCCGACCGGATCTCCTCGGCGACCTGCGTCATGAAGATCCAGGTCTGCGCGTCGAGCGACGTCTTGCGGTTGATCGGCAGCGGCGACAGCCGGGCGACTTCCTTGACGATGTCGACGTTGACGCTCTGGCGCTTGAGCGCCGCGGCCAGGTCGAAGCAGAGCGTGGTCTTGCCGACGCCATGGGTGCCGATGAACGCGATCTTCATACTGGGATCCCGGTGTCGCGAGGGCCTCGATGTCGCCGGGCGCAGCGGATGCCCGACGCCCCGGTACGCCAGCATTCTACGCGGATTGTCCGGGTGCGCCGCTGCCTCTTCTGGTACGCTGCAGGTGAGAGCCCGATACCATCAGAAAGGCCGACGACATGCCGTTTTCGAGTTTCCCGCTCCATGCCGACCTGTTGCGGGGCATCAAGGAGCTGGGGTTCCAGCGCCCGACGCCCATCCAGGAGCAGACCATCCCCCCCGGGGTGGCGGGCCGCGACGTGCTGGCCTGCGCCATGACGGGAAGCGGCAAGACCGCCGCCTTCGTGCTGCCGATTCTCGAACGCCTCCGCGCCAAGCCCCGTGGCACCACGCGCGCGCTCATCCTGACCCCGACGCGCGAACTCGCCGCGCAGATCCTGGCGCACCTCGAGGAGCTGGCCGTCCACACGCCCGTGACGGGTGCCAGCGTCTTCGGCGGCGTCGCGATGGGCCCCCAGGAGCACGCCTTCCGAAGCGGCGTCGACGTCATCGTCGCCACGCCGGGCCGCCTGCTCGATCATCTTCGGCGGCCGTACGCGCGCATGGCGGGCCTCGAAGTCCTGGTGCTCGATGAAGCCGACCGCATGCTCGACATGGGCTTTCTGCCGGACATCCGTCGCATCCTCCGGCAGATCCCTCAGCACCGCCAGACGCTCTTCTTCAGCGCGACGATGCCCAAAGAGATCTTCGGCCTGGCCCAGGAGATGCTTCGCGACCCCGCCACGATCAGCCTCGCCCGGAAGTCCGCGCCGGCCGTCGGCATCACGCAGGCCGTGTACCCGGTGCCCCGCGAGCTGAAGACGGCGCTGCTCCTCGGGCTCCTGCAGCAGAACATCATCGCGGACGCGATCGTGTTCACGCGCACCAAGCACCGCGCCAACCGCGTCGCGGAGTACCTCGATCGGCACAGCATCTCCACGGCACGCATCCACGGCAACCGGAGCCAGAGCCAGCGCACCGCGGCGCTGGACGGCTTCAAGGCCGGGCGCCACCGCATCCTGGTGGCCACCGACATCGTCGCCCGCGGCATCGACGTCGAGGCGCTGGGCCACGTGGTCAACTTCGACGTCCCGGCCGATCCCGACGCCTACGTGCACCGCGTCGGCCGCACGGCACGCGCCGAGGCCACCGGGGACGCGTTCACGTTCGTGGCGCCCGACGAGGAAGACGATCTGCGATCGATCGAGCGGGTCCTGGGCACGCGCCTGCCGCGCGTGACCCTGCCCGGTTTCGACTACGCGAAGAAGACGGCCGAGCGGCTGGAGATCCCGATTCGTGAACGGCTTGCCGCGGCTCGGGCGGCCCGAGGCCCGCGGCGGGCCGGCCCGGGCGCCACGCCCGGGGCGCACCGGGCGGCCGCCCACGGTCCGGCGCGCAGGCCCGGCGGCGGTGATCGGGCCTCGAGACTCCAGGCGATCCTGGACAGGCACGCCCCTGCGTCTCCCCATGGGCAGGCCCGCGGGGGACACGGACCCAGCCGGCGGCGCGGAGGCGGGCGCTGATCTCGAGGCGGGTCCCTCCTCCGCGCAGGGCGGCCTCCTGTGCGCCGCACGCGGGGGCCGCCAGGCGCGGCGCACTCAGACGACGGGCGTCTTCATCCAGGGCGCGGAGTTGTGGAAGTTCGCCAGGACGCCCCCCGGCGGATTCAGCGTGTCGCAGGCGTCCCGCTCGTCGGCGGACAACGTCATGTCGAGGACGGGCAGCAGCGCCTCCAGGTGTTCGAGGGTTCGCGGGCCAACGATCGGCGACGTGACGGCCGGCTGGTCCTTGCACCAGAGGAGCGCCAGCTGGCCGGGGGTCCGGCCGTGTGCACGCGCCAGCTCGGCGAACCGCCGCCCCGCCTCGATGCCGCGGGTGGTCACCCGCTCCGAGTAGATCGTCCCGGGCATCCGCACGGCTCTCGAGTCGGCTGGCAGTGTCCCGGCGGCCGGGTAGCGGCCGGCGAGCACGCCTTGCGCGAGGGGGGCCCACGGGAGAATCGCGAGGTGGTGGCGCTCGGCGAGCGGCACGAGCTCGTTCTCGATGCGCCGATCCAGGAGATTGTAGGGCGGCTGCTCACTGACGTAGCGCGCGAACCCCAGCCGCTCGCTGACGGCGAGCGCTTCCATCACCATCCAGGCCGGGTGCGTGGAGCACCCGATGTAGCGGACCTTGCCCGCGCGGACGAGATCGGTGAGCGCGCCCAGCGTTTCATCGACGGGAATCTCGGGGCTGGGCCTGTGCACCTGGTACAGGTCGATGTAGTCCGTGCCGAGCCGCCGGAGCGAGTCGTCGCAGGCCTTGAGGATGTGGAGCCGCGAGTTGCCCAGGTCGTTGGGGCCGTCGCCGACCTTGCCATGCACCTTGGTCGCGAGCACCACGCGATCGCGCCGGCCCGCGAGCGCCCGGCCGACGATGACCTCGGAGCGGCCCTCGTTGTAGTTGTTCGACGTGTCGACGACGTTGACGCCGGCGTCGAGCGCGGCATGCACGATCCGGATACTGTCGGCTTCGCTGGTGCCGCTGCCGAAGTTCAGCGTTCCGAGGCAGAGCGGTGACACCCGAACACCCGTCCGGCCCAGCAGGCGATACTCCATGGGACCTCCAGACGCGCTGGCTGCGCGGCGCCGCGTGGAATATACCACGCGGGTTGACTCGCCACGGAGGCGATCCTAGACTCGCCAGAGGGAGAGACATAAGCCGATGGTGCTCATGGTCGTGCTGCTGACCTGGCTGATCGCGCCAGCCCAGGCGCCGGATCCGCTCGCGCTCACGCGGGAAGCCGCCGTCCAGGCGCTGGCCCGGGCGCCGGAGCTCCGCGAGCAGCGGCCCGGCGAGCCTTTCGAGATCACCCAGATGGCGCCGGTCCCCGGCTACGAAGATCGCGCCTGGTACGTGGAGGTTCAGTGGGCGGCGGGCGTCACACTGCGCACCGGCATCGCCCTGATCACGCGGCCCGAGATCAAGAAGCGCGAGCGGGTGCCCGTGTCGCCGTCGAGCCCGTGGAATGTCGCGGAGTTCACGCCCGACAAGACGTGGGCGTCCCTCGAGGAGGACCTCCAGCAGGCACAGGTCGACGCCAATGAAGCAGCCGCGGTCGCGGACCTGCGCGCTTTGGTCCTGGCGCAGATGGCGTTTGCCTCCGCCGGCGCCGGCGGGTTCGCGCCGGCGATTGCCTGCCTGTTCTCGCCGGTCACCTGCGCGCCCGCGATTGCGCACAGGGAACCGCTGCTCTCCGACGCGGCCTTGCGTCGCGCCGAGCGCAACGGCTACCGCTTCACGCTGCACGCGGGGCCGGCTGCGCCCGGCCCCGCCGGAGATTCGCGTGCCGCGGCCACCTACGCCTACACGGCCGTCCCGCTGGTTCCCGGCAGCACCGGGCGGCGGGCCTTCTGCACGGATTCGACAGGGGGCATCTGCGCGCGGGCCGACGGCCAGGCGCCGGTCGTGGCGGGAGGACTCTGCGCGCAACCCTGCGTCCCGCTCAGATAGACGACGGGCGGCACACGCGGCGCGGCCGCGTCCGCAGGTACCCTCGTGTGCGCCGAGGCGGCCCGTGGTCCGCTCGGGCTACAATGAGCGGATATCCATGGAACCACTCGCGCACACTCTGGTGGGAGCCTGCCTCGGGGAAACAGGACTCAAGCACCGCACGCCACTCGCCGCCGCGACACTGCTCGTCGCCGCGAATCTCCCTGATGTCGACGGCGCCTGCTACGCGGTCGATGCCGACCTGGCCTTCGGCTTGCGGCGCGGCCTGACGCATGGCGTCCTGGCGATGGCCGTGCTGCCAGCCGCCCTCGTCGGTCTCGTGGTCCTGTACGATCGTTACTGGCGACGCCGGCGCCGTCCCGAGTTGCCCGCGGTCAAGGCCGGCTGGCTGCTGGCGCTCGCCTACCTCGGCCTGCTGACGCACCCGTTCCTCGACTGGCTCAACACCTACGGGGTGCGCCTCCTGATGCCGTTCAGCCGCAGATGGTTCTACGGCGACGCGGTCTTCATCGTGGACCCGTGGCTGTGGCTGCTCGCGGGCGGCGCCGTCATGCTGGCCTGGACCCGGTCGCGATCGGGCGTCGCTGCCTGGAGCCTCGTGGGTGCGGCCACCAGCCTCGTCGTGCTCACGAATTCCCTCGTGCCCCTGGCCGCGCGGGCCATCTGGATGGGCTGGGTCGCCGCCCTCATCGCGGCACGCCTCGCCCGCCGGGCGAGGGAGGCCCCGAGGTTCGCCGTGATCTCGCTGGCGCTGACCGCCGCCTACATCATGATGATGATCGGCGGATCGCGCGTCGCGGAATGGCAGGTCAGGACGCTCGGGACGCGACGTGGCTGGACCATGACCACCGTGGCGGCGATGCCCGTGCCCGTCAACCCGGTGGCGCGGCAGGTGATCGTCGTCACGCCCGATCGCTACCTGTTCGTGCCGGTCAACTGGATGACGGGGCCTGACCCCACGAGGCCACCCGCGTCGCTTCCCCGCGGAGAACCGGATCGCGTGGTGCAGGCCGCGCTCGAGGCCCCGGGGGTCCAGGGCGTGCGCGGCTGGCTCCGGTTCCCGAGCTACGAAGTGCGCGCGCTCCGGACGGGAGGCTACCGCGTGTTCATCCGGGACGCCCGCTTCGCGATCGGCAGCCGGCCGGGCTTCGGCGTGGTCGCGACCGTGGAACTCGACGATCAGCTGCGGCCGATGTCGCGCTGACACGCCGTCCTGTCGCCGCACCCGGCGCGGTGCCGCAAGGCACCTGCGCGCCATCGATTGGCGCTTCCGCCGGCCCGCGTGCGGCCTGTATCCTGTGAGCGGCCGCCGCCTGGGCGGCCCGGAGGTCGACCGATGTCAGAATCCGCCGATGCCTTCGCCGCGTTCCAGCACGACTGGCCCGCCTATGCGTCCACGTCCGCCCTCGATGATCTGCGCCGGCGCGAGTATTCGCGCCTCGACACCGCGAACCAGGTGTACCTCGACTACACGGGCGGCGGTGTGTATGCGGAGTCACAGGTCAGGCGGCACGCCGGGATCCTCGCAACGACGGTGTTCGGCAATCCCCACTCGTTGAGCCCTGCCTCGATGCGGGCGACCGAGCTGGTCGAGCAGTGCCGCCGTCACGTCCTGGACTTCTTCAATGCCTTGCCCGACGAGTACACCGTCATCTTCACGGCCAACGCCACGCACGCGTTGAAGCTGGTCGGCGAGGCCTACCCGTTCGAGCCCGGCGGACACTTCCTGCTCACCTTCGACAACCACAACTCCGTCAACGGCATCCGTGAGTTCGCCCGGGCCAGGGGCGCGGAGACCACGTACGTGCCCGTGCGGCCGCCCGACATGCGGGCGGACCACAACGCAATCGACCAGTACCTCGACCTCGCCGGGGCCGGGCATCACAACCTCTTCGCCTACCCGGCGCAGTCGAACTTCTCCGGCGTCCAGCACCCGATCGAGTGGACCACGCGGGCGCATGCCAAGGGCTGGGACGTGCTGCTCGACGCGGCCGCCTTCGTCCCGACGAACCGCCTGGATCTGAGGCAGTGGCATCCGGACTACGTGTCCCTCTCGTTCTACAAGATGTTCGGCTACCCGACTGGCGCGGGCGCGCTGATCGCGCGCGCGTCGGCGCTCGCCAAGCTCCGTCGGCCCTGGTTCGCCGGGGGCACGATTACGGTCGCCTCGGTGGGCGCCGACCGGCACTACCTCGCCCACGGGCCGGCGGCGTTCGAGGACGGGACCCTCGACTACACCGGGCTGCCCGCAGTGGACATCGGCCTGCAGCACCTGGAATCGGTCGGGATCGACCTCATCCACGAGCGGGTGCGCAGCCTCACAGGATGGCTGATTGGCCAGCTGTTGGCCCTCACCCACGCGAACGGCAAGCCGCTCATCAGCTTGTACGGCCCCGCGTCGACGGAAAGCCGCGGCGGCACGATGACCATGAACTTCTTCGACTCGTCCGGCCAGTTCATCGATCACCAGGTGATCGAGCAGCGCGCGGCCGCAAGCGGCATCTCGCTGCGCTCAGGCTGCTTCTGCAACCCCGGGGCCGGGGAACTGGCCCTGGGCCTGTCGGCGGGCGAGCTCACGACCTGCTTCGCGCGGTCCACCGATCGCATGACCTTCGATGACTTCCGCCGCTGCATCGACGGGCGCAGCAGCGGCGCGGTGCGCGTGTCGGTCGGCATCGCCAGCAACTTCGCCGACGTGCACGCGTTCACGCGCTTCGCCCGCGAGTTCCTCGGGTAGCCGTTGCACCGGCGGCTGCGGGGCCGCCCGGCATCGTGGCGCGCGATCGCGCGACCGAGGTTCCGCGTGCGGGCGCCAGCCAGCGAATGCCCGCCCGGCAAGTGGTTGGCGGGCCCGCCAGGATCACTGCTTGCGGACGGCCGACCACGTGCCCTGCGTCTCGCCCGTGTTGTAGTCCAGCACCCCGACCAGCCTGCCTTCCTGCAGCGTCGCGCCCATGGCGACGGGCGCCCCCGACATGTAGGCGAAGGTAATGGCAAGGGTGCCGCTCTTCCAGCTGCCGGAGGCCAGCGGCGAACTGCCCTGCGCCGACCCGATCTCGCCCGTCACGTTCTCGCCGGCCAGACGCAGCACGAGCGTGAACGGCATGCCGCCGCCCTGGACGATCGCTTCACCGACCCACTCGCCAGAGATCGGGTCGCCGGCCGACGAGGCCGGCGCGGGTCCCGTCTTCTTGATCGCGAAGTTGCCGGCCTGGCCGGCGACTTCCCATGCCCCGATGAACGTGCCCGCCTCGTAGCGCCCCGCCAGTGAGCCAGCCATCCCGCTGAGATCGATCGCCAGCGTGATCTTGTCCTCGGCCAGCGTGGCGCCCAGGACCTGGAGGACGTCGGTCGGGGTCGTGATCGTGCCCACGAGCTTGCCGCCCTCCACGCGGAGGACGACGTTGATCGGCAGGTCCTCATCGCCGGTGGCCATGCCCTCGTAGCTGCCGGCCAGATCGTCCAGGGTCACGGGTTTGGCTGGCTCGGCCTTCTGCGACTGGGCCGCCCCGGCCGCCTGGCCACCATCCGCCCGCACCGGCGCGACCAGCAACCCGATCGCCCCGACCATCCCGCACGCCAACCACGCCGCCCGCACACGCATTCGCATACTCGCCATGTCCGTCCCCTTCGTGCCTGACGCTCCCGCGTCCCCCCGATACTGGTGCGCCACTCCAGCCCGCAATGTGCCGACGCCGCTTACGGCTCGCGCGAGGTCAGCCAGGTCGCGAGCTCGGCGTGGCCCTTCTCGGCCGCCAGTTCCCCCGCCGTCCGTCCCTCGTCTGTTTTCGCCCCGGGATCGGCACCGTACTCGATGAGCATCCGCGCCACCTCGCGATGGCCACTGGCCGCGGCGGTATGGAGCGGAGTGTGACCCGGGCCGTAACGATGGCTCGCATCGGCCCCGCAGGCGAGGAGTTGCGCCACCAGGACGACGTGGCCTCGGGCGACCGCTGCTGTGAGCGCCGTGTAGCCGGTCGCATTGCGGGACACCGCGTTGACCTCCGCCCCGTGGTCGAGCAGGCACGCGACGACCGCCTCCTGTCCGAAGAACGCCGCCAGACCGAGCGGCGTGAACCCGTCGGGCGCGAACGCATTGGCCAGGCTCGCGTCGGCCTCGACCGCCTCCCGCACGCGCTCGACACGGCCGGCCGCGGCCGCCTCGAACACGTCCAGGTCGACACCGCTGTTCTCGAGCAGCTCGGCGATCTCGGTCCGGCCGTAGTAACGGGCCAGGAGGATGGCCGAGACGCCCTGCGCGTTGCGCGCCGCCGCCAGCTGCGGGTCGTGCCCGAGGATCTCCCTGATGGCGCCGGCGTCCCCGGCCTTGATCGCCTCGAAGATCCGCTCGTCGCTCATGGCTCGTCTCCCTCGCCGCCACCGCCAGGCCTGGCGCGGTCGGCCCTCCGGCGCGGTCATCAATCCAGTATGAGGCGCGACCGCCGAAAGCGCGCCATCGCGGCCGCCAGCAGCGCCGCGTCCACGGCCGCCAGGAGCGCGGCTGCTCCGGCAATCACGCCGCCGACGCCGACGCGCGCGGTTCCCTTGATGAGCGCGATCTTCCAGGTGTCCGGCAGCGCCTGGATCCCGAGGATGGGCACGAACATCAGCAGGAGGATGGCCACGTTGAGCGTCTGCGCCGCCTGGCGCACCGTCGGCGCGCGCAGGGACACGAAGATTCCGGCGCCCGCGGCCAGCCCCGCCCCGAGCAACGCCATCACGGGCGATCCGATGCCAATGTACCACGAGTACAGCAGTGGCTGTCCCCGCCCCGCCGTGAGGTTCACCGTCACCAGCCCGAGCACGAGCATCGCCATCACCAGCGACCAGCCGTAGCCGACCGCGGCGAGGACCTTGCCGAGGAGGATCGCCCGGTCCGGCAGCCGGCTGGCCAGCAGGGTTTCGAGCGTGTGGCGCTCGCGCTCGCCGGCGAACGAATCGGCGACGGCGCCGCCGACCAGCATGAGCGGGATCCACGCCCAGTAGAAGAGCGTGGACGGCGACTCGACCCATGCCCGCCCGGACTGGTACGGCAGGAACACGCCGAACATGAACAGCAGCACGAACAGGCTCAGGCGCCCGCCGCGCAGCGTGCCGCCGAGCCAGACGAGCTCCCTCAGTTCCTTCCACGCGACGGTGCGGATGTCGCGGATCACCGGTCCTCCTCCATGAGGGTGAGGAACACGTCCTCGAGGCTGCCCTTGTCCTTTCGGACCTCCTCCACCTCGACGCCGAGCTGGACCAGGAGTGTCACGATCGGGGCGGTCGCCGCGTCCTCTCGTAACGACAGCAGCAGGTGGCCGTTGCGCATCTCGGCCGCCGTCACCTCGGGCCGGGCCCGCACCAGCGCCAGGGCGGGGTCCGAGAACCCGCGCCCCGAGATGTCCGCGCGCGTCGCGCTGCGGGCCCGCAGTTCGTCGGGGTGCCCGACGGCCCGCAGCCGCCCCTGCTTGATCACGGCGACCCGCTGGCAGAGCTTTTCCGCCTCGTTCAGGTTGTGGGTCGTCAGGAACACCGTGACCCCGGCGCGCCCGACGAGCCGGGCCAGGTCGTCCCGCAGCGCGGCCGCGGCCACCGGGTCGAGGCCGGCGGTCGGCTCGTCCAGGAACAGCAGGGCCGGCCGATGGAAGAGCGCCCGCGCCACGGCCAGCTTCTGCTTCATGCCGCGGCTCCAGCGCCCGACCGGTTCGGTGCGCCGGTCCCAGAGTTCCAGCGGCTCGAGCAGTTCCCTGATGCGCGCCTGCCGGTCGCGCGGGGGGATGCCCCAGACCCGCCCGTAGAACTCGAGATTGTCCTCCGCGCTGAGGCGTTCGTACAGACCCGGATGTTCCATCAGCGCCCCGGCTCTGGCGCGAATGTGGTCCGCCTCGTTCCTCGTATCGAACCCCAGCACGCGGGCCCGCCCCTCGGTCGGCTCCAGCAACCCGAGCAGCAGCCTGATTGCGGTCGTCTTGCCGGCGCCGTTGGGCCCGAGGAACCCGAAGACGATCCCGGGCGGCACGTCGAGGTCCAGGCCGTCCACGGCGCGCACCGCGCCGAACGCGCGCGTCAACCCCTCCGTGTGAATGACCAGGTCGGCCATGGCGTCCCCTGGCGCACCGCCGTGTCCGGGCAAGCGCCGACTGGCGATCATACATGGATTTCCCGGCCCGCCGCGCGCCTGCGGGTGGAGGCGCGGCCTTGCGCCCGCAGCCCGGAGCGCGGTAGGTTGACCTCACAGGGTCCGCCCGTGTCCCTGGGTTTCACGTACCTGGAGGCTCCATGCCAGCCCCGTTCGCCGCGGTATTCGCGCGCTGCCTCGCCGCGGTGGGGCGCCCCTTGCTGGCGCTTCGCTATCGCCTGGACGTGCGCGGCCTCGACGAGGTCCGGCGACGCGGCCAGCGCGGCATCCTGTTCCTGCCGAACCACGCGGCGCTCGTGGACCCGGTCATCCTCACGCTGCTCCTCTACCCCGGGTTCCGGCCGAGGGCGCTCGCCGACGAATACCAGATCGGGCGGACGATCCTCGGCCGCATCGCGCTGTTGTTCGGCACCCGGATTCTCCCGAACATGGAACGCCAGGGCGCCGCCGTCGCTGACGGGATGCGCGCGGCGCTGGCCGACACGATTGACGGGCTCGCCCGGGGCGAGAACATCCTCCTCTATCCGGCCGGCCGCCTGAAGCGACAGGCCCGGGAGGACCTGGGGAGCGCCAGCGGCGCGGAGACGATGGTCAAGGGTGTGCCGGGCGCCAGGATCGTGCTGGTGCGCCACAACGGGCTCTGGGGCTCGAGCTTCAGCCTCGGGTTCTCCGGCCGCATGCCCGACCCGGGCGCGACGCTGCTGCGCGCCGTGAAGTACCTCCTCCTCAACGGCGTGTTCTTCATGCCCCGCCGCCGCGTGACGATCGAGTTCGTCGAACCGGCCGATTTCCCCCGGACAGCGCCCCGGACGGCGATCAACCGCTACCTCGAGGCGTTCTACAACGACCAGGTCGCGCCCAACACGTACGTGCCTTACGGCGTCTGGGAACGCGGCGGCCCGCGCACCCGGCCCGATCCGGTCTATCGCGCGTCCGGCGCCGATCCGTCCTCCGTCACCGACGCCACCCGCGGACTGGTGATCGATCACCTGCGCGAACAGACCGGCCAGTCGGACATCTCGCTCGATCAGCAGCTCGCGCGCGACCTGGGGCTCGACAGCCTCGCCTCGGCGGAACTGGTGGCCTGGATCGAGCAGGAGTTCGGCTTCTCGGTCGGCACGCCGGAAAGCCTCCGGACGGTCGGCGACGTGGTGCTCGCCGCTGCGGGCCACGGGGTCTCGGCGCTCGAGGCCGACCTGAAGCCGGTGCCCTCGGCGTGGTTCGATCGGAACGGCCGCACGGCGCTGCTCACCCTGCCGCCGGCCGCGACGATTACCGCGGCGTTCCTGGCGCAGGCGGCGAGCGCACCGGGCCGGCCCCTGCTGGCGGACCAGGCGGGCGGTGTCCGGACCAACCGGGACATCGTCACGGCGATCTTCCTGCTCAAGCCCATCCTCGAGGCGCTGGACGGGGAGCACCTCGGCATCATGCTGCCGGCGTCGGCCGGCGCGGGCGTGCTGTACCTCGCTGCGCTCTTCGCCGGCAAGACACCCGTGATGGTCAACTGGACGACGGGCACGCGGAATCTCCAGCAGGCCCTCGACCAGCTCGGCGTGCGCCACATCGTCACCGCCGACGCGCTGGTGAAACGCCTGGAGACGATGGGCGTCGATCTCGCCGGGCTCGGGGACCGGTTTGTGAAGGTGGAGGACGTCCTGCCCCGCATCGGTGTGTTCCAGAAGCTGCGCGCGGTGGTTCGCAGCCGCCTGAGCTGGCGGGAGCTCGAACGCGCCACCCCCCGCGAGAACGCCGTCGTGCTCTTCACGAGCGGCTCGGAAAGCCTGCCGAAGGCCGTACCCCTGACGCACACCAACATCCTGACCAACGTCCGCGACGTGCTCCAGCTGGGACGCGTCGTCGACGGCGACGTCCTGCTGGGGTTCCTGCCGCCGTTCCATTCGTTCGGGCTGCTGGCCACCGTCGTGCTGCCGTGCTCGGTCGGGCTGCGCACCGTGTACCACGCGAATCCCACGGAAGCGGCGGTGCTCGCCCGCCTCATGGAGGCCTACACCGTCTCGGTCGTCATCTCCACGCCGACGTTCCTGTCGGGCATCCTGCGCGTCGCGGAGGACCGCCAGCTGGCGTCGTTGCGCCTGGCGGTCACCGGCGCCGAGAAGTGCCCGGACCAGCTCTACGAGGCGTTGCGGACGCGGTGCCCGTCGGCCGTCGTGATGGAGGGATACGGCATCACGGAATGCTCGCCGGTCGTGTCGCTCAACGACGTGGACGCCCCGGTGCCCGGCAGCATCGGCCACCTGCTGCCGAGCCTCGAGGGCGCGATCGTCGACCTCGATACCGGCGCGCGCGTGCCGCCCGGCGGCACAGGCATGCTGCTCGTGCGCGGCCCCAGCATCTTCCCCGGCTATCTGCACCACGCGGGGGATCCGCCGTTCATCGACTTCGAGGGACGGGCGTGGTATCGCACCGGGGATCTCGTGATGGCGAATCCCGACGGCGTGCTGTTCTTCAAGGGCAGGCTGAAACGGTTCGTCAAGCTCGGCGGTGAGATGATCTCGCTGCCCGCGATCGAATCGGTGCTCCAGCAGCATTTCCAGGAGGCCGACGACGGCCCCGTGATCGCGGTCGAGGCGATGGGCAATCCCGACAGCCCCGACATCGTCCTGTTCACGCGGCAGCCTGCCGATCGCGGCCAGGTCAACGCGTGGCTGCGGGAAGCCGGCCTGAGCCCGCTCCACAACGTCCGGCAGGTGGTCGAGGTGGACGCGATCCCGCTGCTCGGCACCGGCAAGACCGACTACCGATCGCTCAAGGCCCGGCACGACGCGGGGCACCCCCGGTGATGCACATCGTGTTCGTGTGCACCGGGAACATCTGCCGGAGCGCGATGGCCGAAGTCATCGCCGACCGCGTGCTGGCGGAGCGCGGCGTGGACGGGATGGCGATCTCCAGCGCGGGCACCGCCACCGAGGACGGATTGCCGGCAACGGAGCTGGCGCGCCAGGTCGCGCGCGAGCATGGCCTGAGCCTCGACCATCACCGATCGACGCAGGCGACGCGCCAGGTGATCGACGGCGCCGACCTGGTGCTGACCATGACGAGCCGGCACCTGGCGCAGGTCCGCGCGATCGGCGGGAGCGCGGACGCGCAACTCCTCTCGGCCTTTGCGACACGAGGGCGGGACCAGCAGTCGATCGCCGATCCCTTCGGCGCGGATCTCGACGCCTACCGTGTCACCTTCGACGAGGTCGAGGCCATGGTCCGCCGCGCGATGGACCGCGTGCTGGACGAACAGGGCGGAGACAGCAGCGGAAAGTGACCGCGGCGCGACGTGCGTCTTCAGATCGGCCCGGTCAGCAGATCGGACTCGCCGAGCAGGGGGGTCGCCGGCGGACCAGGGTGGGACGTGATGAGCCGCGCGTGCGCCCCGGCGACGGGATACGCCTGTCGATAGCGCTGCCCCCACGCGGCGCCGAATCGATCGACGTCGGACTCCGGCACGAGGGCCCAGACGCTGCCGCCGAAGCCGGCGCCGAAGGCCGACGCGGCGAGGGCCCCTTCCTCCCGCGCCAGGCGCTGCAACGCGATGGTCTCCGCGACCTGGTTGCCCAGCTGACGCTCCGCCGCCTCCTGGGACCTGTCCACGATCGCGCCAAACCGGCGAAGGTCCCCCGCGTCCAGCGCGTTGCCGGCGGCCGGCACGAACTCGGTGCTCTCCTGCCAGAACTGCTCGAAGCGATCCAGCAGCGCCTGCGGCGTGAAACCGGGCACGGCCGCGTCCCTGAGGACGGCCCGCAAACGATCCGGACGGCCCGGGTCCGCCGACGCCGCCGCGTCGAGTGACGATGGCCGCTGGCCTGTGGCGGCGTGCCAGACCTCCAGGATCGCCTCCACGGCCAGCGACGCGCGGTTGTACGCCACGCGGGCCGCGCCGGTCTTCTCCGCGGCAACGCCGCTGTCCGCGATGACCAGCCGATGAGCGGCCGGGAACCTCACCACGCGCTCCCGGCGCACCGGCGCAAACGCGTACTGGCTGGCCGCGCCCGCCCGGCAGCAGAGGATCGCCGTGTGATCTTCGCTGCCGCCAGACGTGCCGACACCGCGATCGCCCTCGAGGCCCCCGAAGCGCCGCCCGTTCTCAATCGCGGCCACGTACCCGGCAAGATCCTCGGGCCGCTGGATCTCGCGGCGATAGGCCGCCCGCGAGGCCAGGCCGTTCACCTCCGCCAGCGCCAGGAAGACCGCGATCATCAGCGCGCTCGAGCTC
The DNA here is from genome assembly GCA_963813325.1 of uncultured Acidobacteriota bacterium. Taxonomy (GTDB): domain Bacteria; phylum Acidobacteriota; class Vicinamibacteria; order Vicinamibacterales; family JAKQTR01; genus CAWEYM01. The sequence continues at coordinate 438,335 of CAWEYM010000004.1, read as the reverse complement.
GACAGGCCCGCCGCAGCCGGGATATCGCTCACGAATGCGATGTCCGCACCGCAGCGGGCATCCGGGAAGTTGCGCGCGAGGCGTCGGACGACGGTCAGCGCGTAGTTGGCCCAGTCGTCGGCGCGTTGATCGGCGGCGGCTTCCCAGGCGCACGACACGATCTCGCGGCGATCGACCGCGAGGATGCGCACGATTGCATCGGCCCGCCGGCGCGCCGCGACGCAGAATCCCTGCTCGACCGCGCACAGCAGGCTGCGGCCACCGGCGTAGTCGGTGTGCTTGCCGAGCAGTTCCACGCGACCCGGGACGAAGAACGCCGCCGTGGCGCCGCCGCCGATCGCCACGGTCGCGCGATCGAGCAGGGCGGCCTTGTCATCGGCGCGATCGGGCTGCATCCCGCGCCCGACCAGCACAGCGGAGATGGAACGGGTCACGGGTGGACCCGGATACCCGACAGGAAGCCCGCGACGCCGGCCACGTCGCCGCGGCTGGACAGGTCCAGCACGCCGGCGGCCATCGGGATGACGTGGAACGAGACGCCCATGTGGTCGCGCGCCAGCCGGACGGCGTCCGGCAGCTCGAGTTCGCCGCGGGGCGACGGCGTCACGCGGCGGCAGGCCTCGAGCACGCGCGCGTCGAACCGCCAGCAGTTCATGCTGACGGGGGCGGCGGCGCCGAGCGCCGCGATCGTCGCGGCGTCGGGCTTCTCGATGATGTCGTCCAGGCTGCCGTCCGGGGCGATCCGGACCAGCGCGAACTGGCGCACGCGTTCCTCCGGCACGTTGCTCTCGCGCACGAGGGCCTCGCGATCGAAGGCGACGAGGCCGGGTCCGTCGAGCGCCGCCAGCGCGCGGTACGCCTCGAGCGGGTAATAGTTGTCGGAGTTGATCACCAGGAAGTCGTCCCCCTCGACGAATCCGGCCGCCGCGACGACGGCATCGGCCGTCCCGAGCGGCTTCTCCTGGATCGCGAACGCGACGCGCACGCGCCCCGGCGGGGACGTGCGCGTGTAGTAGTCGCGGACCAGGGCGTGCTCCGGCCCGATGACCAGGCCGATCTCGGTCACGCCGGCGTCGGCCAGCGCGCTCAGCACGTAGTCCAGGAACGGCCGGCCGATCGGGATCATCGCCTTCAGCCCGACGTCCGCCACGCGCGCCTGCTCCGCCCCGAGCGCGGCCTCCGCGTCCGGGCGCCGCATCCGGGTGCCGAGGCCGCGGGCCAGGATCACCGCCTTGCTCATGCGCCGCGCGATCATGACTGCCCTGCCCCTTCCGCGGTGCCCGACGCGCGGGCGACCCGCTCCATCTCGCGCGCCATGCCGCGCTCGATGGCATCGATCAGGTACGGCCGCAGCTCCGCGGCGGAGATGATCCGGTCGAGCGAACCGACCTCGAGTGCCCGATGCACGCTGTGGATGCGATCGAACTCGTCGGCGACCTCGCCGAGCTTCTCCGATCGCACGCTCCTGCGCACCTCCTCCAGCGTCGCCCGCAGCGCCGTCCGCTCGCCGTCGGCGGCGTCCTGGATCGCCTGCTCCGCGGCCTGGACGCGCGGGTCGTCGCGCGTCCGGTCATCGACGTCGCGCGCGAAGACGACGGCCGCCGCGGGCGCACCGCCGATGACCGACGCAAAGCTGCCTTCGAGCGCGGCCACCTCCATGTTCTCGTTCAGCAGCCGCGAGAACACGACGAACGCGCCCCCGTGGTACCGCGAGACGACGGTGAAGACGATGGGCCCGCGGAAGTTGACCACAGCCCGTCCGATCTCCGCGCCGAACTCGAGCTGGCGCCGCCGCATCGACTCGGGCGACCCGTCGAAGCCCGACAGGTTCGCCAGGATCACCAGCGGGCGATTGCCGCTGGCCGCGTTGACCGCGCGCGCGATCTTCTTCGAGGCCATCGGGAAGAGCGTGCCAGAGGTCCATTGCTCCGGCCCGTCGGCGGGCGCCCATCCAATCCGCGGCACCGGGCGCGATTCGAATCCCAGCAGCGACACGGCATACCCGCCGATGTGCGCGTCCCAGGTCACGGCCACCTCGGCGTCCCGCCAGCCTGCCCAGCGCTCGAGCGGCGCGTGATCCTGGTCGCTGACGCTGAGCATCACGCGCCGGATGTCGAACGGCTTCTTCCGGCCCGGGTTCGTCGTGTCCGAGAAGATGTCCCCCACCCGCGCGAATCCCGCGCCGGTGCCGTCGTGGGGGAAGGTGCGGATGTCCCGGTCCGCCGGGTCGGCGGTCACCGCCCGCCGGGGGAACCGCTCCCCGGGCATGACGTAGGTGTGGGCGTAGTGCCGCAGGAGGACGTGGCAGGCCTCGCGCAGGTCCTGCGCCCAGTATTGCGCCTGCCCGTTGGGGCCCATGATGTGCTCGTACCCGCCGATCCCGAGGTTGTCCTCGGCCGACACGGAGCCCGAGTAGTCCAGGGCGGTCTTGCCCGTCAGGACCATCGCCCCTTCGGGCGTCATGATCAGGATCCCGCGCGTGTGCATCAGCATGGTCGCCTCGGCATTCCAGTACGGCTGCCCGCCGACGTTGATGCCGGTAACGACGATGTTGACCTCCCCGCCGCCTTGCGTGAACTCAATCAGGCGGCGCAGCACTCGCGCGATCCCGTCCATGTTCTCGGTGCCGCTCTCCATGGAGATCTTCGCGCCCGCCGAGAGCGCGAACCACTCGAGCGGGACCCGCTGGCGCTCCGCCATGTCGATCGCCGCCGCGATGCGGCTGCACTCGGGCAGCGCCAGCGACCCGACCTCGCGGCTGGGATCGCCCAGGATGATCACCCGCGCCATCCCCTCCGGGTGCGTCGGCGTCACATTGCGGATCACGCCCACCACGACGTTGGCCTGGTTCTGGCCCCTGGCGCGATCGATCGGCACCAGCCGGCCGTCCCGGTCCAGGTCGTGTTCGACGAACGAGCCGGGCGGCAGGTCGGACCCGGGCGTGGCACCGTCCGGTGTCAGCATCCGGATGATCTCGTACGGGTACGCCAAGCCGCGCTGGCGCATCCGAACGACCTTCTGGTCGTAGGCGGTGAGCGTCTGGAACGGTTCGTCGGACGGCGGCCCGAAGTGAGGGACCGCCGCGCGGCCGGCCGCGAGCATGACCGAGATGACCGTGTCCCGCAGCCCGCCGCTCTCCGGGTCCGGCACGTCAGCCCGGATGACGACCTTTTCCAGGCCGAGGTCCTGGGCCTGCGTGCCGATCGTCACGGCGACGTGCTCCAGTTCGGGCCGCGTCAGCATCAGCGGCGGACGCACGTAGAGCATGATGCGGTTCCAGTGCAGGCGCTCGGCGGGCGCGCGCCGCCGCTGCGCGCGCCGGATGGCGGTGCCGGCCTCCATGGCCATCCGCTCGAGGTGCGGCACGGATTCCAGCCGTCCGGATGCGTTCCGGACCGGCGTGGCATCGCGGACTTCGGCCAGGGCAAACAGCCGTTCGTCCCTCGCGTTCTCGCGCGCCACGCCGTGGAAGAGGTACACGTCCTCGATCGACGGCAGGCGATCGACGTAGAAGTGGCGGAGCCGCCAGAGCTGCAGGCGCTTGCCGAGCATCGGGTGCAAACCGCGGTACACCTTCTCTTCGCGGTACCCGGGCCCGGATGGACGGAACGTGTGGAAGCGCAGGCGCGACTCGCCAGGGCCATCCCCGGGGGACGCGAGGGCCATCACGACGCGACGCAGCGGCCGGTCGAACGCCGCCGCCTCGAGCATCCCTGCCAGCGCCCGGGGCACGTCCTCCCCCTCGCCCATCGGCTCGGCGCTCCACGTGTGCAGGTCAACCACCGTGTCGTGCTCGGCCGGCAGCCCCGCGACGAGGGTCCGCACCGACGCCAGCACGGGCGCGAGGTCCTCCAGGGCTCCGCAGGCCGCCACCAGATCGATCGTCTGGCCCGCGTGGACGTACGAGGCGGTCACGACGGGGACCTCGCCCTCGCGAGGCGCGACGTGGGCCAGCGTGCGGATCCGGTAGTCCCGGCGCGCGAGCACCTCGATCGCAACCCGCCGTTCCGATGCCGACATGTCCGCCAGGCGGACCGCCAGCATCCCGCGAAGGGGTTGGGTGCACTCGACCAGGGCGCGCATGCGGATGTCCCGGTCCGGCACGTCCGACCGGGATCCCAGGCACGCGACGTGCGCCGTCATTTCCACCTGGGCCGCCCCGCGCGCCCGATCGAACGCCGGCTGCGCCAGGTACCGGTAATGGACGTCTCTCGCCAGCTCGAGCAGCGCCGGGAACCGGTCCTGTGCGGCCGCAATCAGTCGTGCGAGCAGCGCCTGGAATCCGGCGCCGCCCGGCGCCAGGAGACCCGCGTGCGCCAGCCGGCGCTCCAGGACGGCCTGGACCACGAGCGTCTGGGCGCCCGCCCGATGGCGGGCCTTGAACAGCCAGAGCAGGCTCTCGCGCAGCTCCGGGCTCGGCTCGAGGCTGGTGACGCCGTAGAGCGCCAGGGCGCGCTGCAGCTTCTCGACGAACGGCGCCGGCAGGTCCGCACCGCGCGAGTCCAGCGTCCGGACGTAGGTGAACAGGTACTGTTCCGCCGCCAGACCCGTGTCATCGCCGCGCTCCGGGACCTGGCCGCCGAACACGGCCGACACGTCCACGAACGCGCGCAGCAGGTCCTCCTCTGCCTGGATGAGTTCCGGGTCGTCGGGAGACAGGCTGGCGCAGGCCCGATCGTACTCCTGGAGCCAGCGCCGGGCGTCGGCCTCGTCGATGTCGAAGCCGAGCAGGATGCCGTGCAGCACCTGGGCGACCGACGAGGGGCGCGGCGGGACGCCGCTGCGCTTCAGCTCATCGAGTCCCGCGCGCACGCCGCGCAACAACGCCCGTGCCCGCGACACCGGCCGGCGCCCGGGCGCCGCGCCGTCGAGCATCACGCGCGGCCCGCTCCGGCCCCGGTGCGCCGGCGCGGTCGGGTCCAGGTGCACGAGCGGCAATCCGGCACCGACCTGGGCGTTGGCCAGTACGAACACCTGGCGCACCGTGCCCGCGAAGGGTGCCGAGACGGCCATCTCCATCTTCATCGCTTCGAGCACCGCCAGGCGGCCGCCCGCCTTCACGTGGTCGCCGGGCCGCACGTTCACCGACACGACGACCGCAGGTGCGACGGCCCGGACAACGCCCGCATCGGCGCGCGAAATGGCGTGAGGCACGCCGTCGATCTCGATGAGCAGCGCGTAGCCCCGGGTCGCCGTGAGCACGCGGTAGCGCTTGCCGTCGCACGTCAGCCAGCGCTCGCACGGCCCGACACGCTCGACGTCGAGATCCATGCGGCTCGACGGGGTTTCGACCCGGTACTGGCCGGCGCCCTGCCGGTGGACGCGGAAGTGGTAGTGGTGCCCCCGGTAGCTGAATTCGACCGGCCGGCCGACCTCGGCTCGCACCACCGGCCGCAGCCTGGCCGCCGACGCCAAGAACGTCTGGAGCTCCGCCGCGGACTCCTCGTCGTACACCTCGATGGCCGCCTGCAACAACGCGATCTTCGCGTGCCGCTCGGGCAGGTGCTGCGCGCCCGAGGTGAGCCGGTCGAGCCAGCCCGCGTCGATCCCGCCCCGCCGCACCTCGTCGCGGTCGAGCACCTGCAGCAGGAACGCGCGGTTGGTCGGCCCCCCGCTCACGACCACGGCGCTCTCGGCGAGCGCCCGCTTCAGCCGGCCCAGCACTTCGTCGCGGCTGTTGCCGCGCGCCGCGATCTTCGCGATCATCGCCCCGTATTCCGCCGGCACCACGTCACCCTCGGCGACGCCCGAGTCGACGCGAAGCCCCGGCCCGGTCGCCATACGGAACAGGTTGATCGTGCCCGGAGACGCCGCGAAGCCGTTGTACGGGTCCTCCGCGTTGAGGCGCACCTCGAACGCGTGGCCGCTCGTCGCGGGCAGCCCGGCGCCCAGCGCGCCGCCGCGCGCCACGTGAAGCTCCAGCTTCACCAGGTCGACGCCGCTCGCGAGCTCGGTCACGACATGCTCGACCTGCAGGCGCGTGTTGGCCTCGAGGAAGTACCACCGCCCGTCGGCGTCCACCAGGAACTCGACGCTGACCTGCGACCGGTACGCCGCCGCCGCCACCAGACGCACGGCGGCGTCCAGCAAGGCCGTCTCCAGATCGTCGGTGAGCCCGGGCGCGGGCGCCTCCGAGGCGAGTTTCTGGAAATGCCGCTGCAGCGAACAGTCGCGCGTCCCGATGGGCCAGACGTTCCCGTGCCGGTCCGCCTGGACCTGGACCTCGATATGGCGCACGCCCGTGAGCCACTGCTCCACGAACACCGTCGCGTCGTTGAAGATGCGGGAGGCGTCGCGCGTGGCACCGTGGAAGGCCACCAGGATCCCGTCCTCCGCCTCGACCTTTCGAATCCCGCGCCCACCGGCGCCGCCCGACGCCTTGATGGCGACGGGGTACCCCAGCTGCCCGGCGTGTGCGCGCGCCGCCTCGACCGACCCGGCCGGCGCGCCGCCCCAGGGCACGACCGGGATGCCGATCTGCCCGGCCAGGCGCTTGGCGCAGACCTTGTCGCCAAGTCGCCGCATGGCGCCGCTGTCGGGCCCGATGAACGCCAGTCCCAGGCGCTCGCAGATCTCGACGAACTCCGGCCGCTCCGCCACGAACCCCCAGCCGGCCCACGCCGCCTCGGCCCGCACCTCCACCAGGGCATGTTCCAGCGCGACATAGTCCAGGTAGCGGGGGCGCCGCAGACCGTCGTGATCGTCCACGTAGGTGGCGCTCCCGATCGAGAACGACTCGTCGGCCTCGCGCACGAAGCGCGCGTGCCGGTCCGGGTCGGTGAACAGGGCGATCGTGCGGAGCGCGGTCCGGTGCTCGAGATTGAACTCGCGGATGGCGTGAATGAACCGCATGGCCGGCTCGCCGCGATTGATGATGGCGATGCGGGCGAACTCGGTGCGCATGAGTGACCCTCGCGGGGGCGCCGGAGTGGGCCGGTCCTGCCGGGTCCCGGGTCGGCCGGATCCGTCATTGTAGCGTAGGGGCGCCCGAAGGCTTGCGGCGTGCGGCCCCGAGTCCCACGGGCCGCACTCAGGGTTCCCGGTCGCGCTCACTCCAGCAGCATCGCCCGGCGAGACCCACCCGCCGCGTCGCCGCCCAGGACGCCCTGTCGACGCCGCCACCAGCTATAATCAGGGCCCTCCGGCCGCGCCTGCGCCGGGGCCCGGCAGGCCGCAAGGAGCCCGATGAGCGATGCACCGTCCATGCCCGGACCGCGGGGCCTCTCCGCCCTGCTGTTCCCGGAACCCCGCCGGCGTCTTCCGTACTCGCGCTGGTGGAACATCGCGGCGCGCACCGTGCACATCGGGGCCACGGGTATCCTGCTGGGCGGCCACGTCTTCGGCATCGCTGCCGGCACACTGTGGCCCTTGCTCTGGGTCGCCATTGGCACGGGCGCGATGCTCATCGCGATCGAGGTCTACCCGAGCGCGCACTGGGCGCACCAGGTGTGCGCGCTGGCGGTCTACGTGAAGCTCGCCCTGCTCTGCGTGATCCCCTTCGCCTGGGCCTGTCGGGTGCCGATCCTGCTGGTGGTCGTCGCGATCGCGTCCGTGAGCGCCCACGCGCCGCGCCGTGTCCGGCACTACTCGCTGGTCTACCGGCGGGTCATGATGGACTGAAACAAGGGAAACGGGAGCCGGACGACCGGCTCCCGTTGGCAGTTGTCAGCCGCGGATCGCGGCCGGGCCTCAGCCCTTCACGCGGAACGCGTCGAGCACCTTCGCCCGGGTGCGCGCGGGATCGGCCAGCGCCTGGTGGCGCTGCTTCGCCGCGGCCTCGAACGTGGGGCCCGGATCGGGATCGCGGTAGAACACGCCGGTATAGAGCTTCGTGCCGTACTCCTGGGCCAGGCCCATCGCCGCCAGGCGATTCGACGCGTCGTGGCCCTGCGCGGCGAGCGGCTGCATCGTGGACTTCTGCGCCTTGAGCTGCTGCTCGGCCAGCCCGTAGGTCACGCACGGCGACTGCACGTTGATGAAGGCGAAGCCCGGGAACCGAATCCCCTCTTCGATCACGGCCGCCAGGCCCGCCATGTCGGCCGGCGTGCCCTGCGCGACGAAACCCGCGCCGTACGCCAGCACGTAGAGCAGCGGGTTGACCGGCGACTCCAGCGACCCGTGGGCCGACGAGACCGTCGCCCGGCCCCGGGCCGACGTCGGCGACAACTGTCCCTTGGTCAGCCCATAGATCTGGTTGTCCATCACGATGTAGGTGATGTCGATGTTGCGGCGGATGGCATGCGCCACGTGGCCGCCGCCGATCGAGAACCCGTCCCCGTCGCCGCCCGCCGCGAGCACGAGCAGGTCCGGGTTGGCGAGCTTGATGCCCTGCGCGATGGGCAGCGCGCGGCCGTGCACGGTGTTGAAGCCGTAGGCCGTCGTGTAGCCGGGAATGCGGCTGGAGCAGCCGATCCCGGAGATGAACGCGATCTCGTGGGGCGGCCGGCCGACGCCCGCGAGCGCGCGGTAGATGGCTTGCACGACGCCGAAGTCCCCGCAGCCCGGGCACCAGATGGGCTTGAGATCGCTCTTGTAGTCCTTCGCCACGAATTCTTCCATGGGTCGAGTGGTCACAGTGCTCATGAGATCCGAATCCTCTCTCTCACCGCTCAGACGGAAACCCCTCAGCCGAGCATCGGCTCGCGGCCCTTCTCGCGCTGGAGCGCCAGCATCAGGTGCCGCAGCCGGTCGACCACTTCGGCCGGGGTGATCGGGTTCGACCCGCTCTTGGCCAGCGTTTCGACGCCGCGCGGGACGTCCACGTACATCCGGATCAGCCGGTAGAGCTGGCTCAGGTGGTTCTGCTCCACGACCAGGCCGCGCTGAATCGACGCGAAGAACTCCTGGTACGTCTCCTCGGACACCGGGAACAGCAGCCGCGGCACCAGCAGCTTCACCTTGATGCCCTGCTGCTGCGCCATGTGCAGCGCCTCGAGCGCCACGCCGGCCATGCTGCCCCAGCTGATCAGCCCCACGGGCGCATCGGGACTGCCCTCCTGGATGAAGAGGTCGCGGCGCATCTTGAGCGGCAGGAACTTCTTGATCCGCTTCTCGTTCATCCTCGCGTGCACCTCGCCGTTCGCCGTCGGCGCGCCCACCTCGTTGTGCTCGATCCCCGACGCCAGGTAGTTGCCGCCCTTCATGCCGGGCTGGCTGATCGGGCTGATGCCCGACTCGGTGAACCGGAACCTGACGTAGTGCTCCAGTTCCTTCTCGGTCGGGCGCCGGCGCTCGACGATCGGGATGCCGGTCGGATCGATCGGATCCATCGTCTCCTTGCGCTGCGCGATCTCCTGGTCGGAGAGGATGATCACCGGGGTCTGGTAGGTCTCCGCGATGTTGAACGCCTCCACGGTCACCGGGAAGGTGTCCTCGGCGCTGATCGGCGCGAGCACGGGGCGCACCACGTCGCCGTGCGCCGAGAACGCGGCCTGGAAGAGGTCCGACTGTTCGCCCTTGGTCGGGATGCCGGTGGACGGGCCGCCGCGCTGGACGTTGACGCACACCAGCGGCAGCTCGGCGATGGTCGCCAGGCCGAGCATCTCGGTCTTGAGCGACATGCCCGGGCCGGAGGTCGCGGTCATGGCCTTCTTGCCCGCGAACGACGCGCCGACGACCGCGCCGATTCCGGCGATCTCGTCCTCCGCCTGCATCAGGGTGCCGCCGTACTTCCAGATTTCCCGGGCGAGGAAGTGCATGATCTCCGACGACGGCGTGATCGGGTAGCCTCCGAAGAAGTCGCACCCCGCCACGATCGCCGCCGCCGCGCACAGGTCGTTGCCATCCACGATGAACTTCGCCGTGCGCGTGCCCTCCTGGCCCACCATGGTGCGGGACACCTTGAGGGGATGCGCCTCGGCATACGCGATGCCCGCTTCGAACGCCTTCACGGCCTGGCCGACCACCTCCTCGCCCTTCTTCGAGAGGCGCTTGCGGATGCCGGCGACCATGTGCTCACGGCCGATGCCGATCCAGCCGGCCATCAGGCCGAGCACGACCGTGTTCTTCGCGCGGTCGGTCCCGCCCGCATCCCTGGCAATCTGCTCGATGGGCACGGCCAGGACCTCGGCGGGCGTCACGCCCACGAGCGGGATCTTGTCGGGCGCCACGCCGGTGTTGCTGTCGTAGATGACCGTCGTGTGGCCCCCCACGCCGAGCTCGCCGCCGAACTTCAGGTAGTCCTCCCAGTTCAGCGCCACCGCGATGTCGAGCGCCCCGCCCGAACTCAGCACCTTGCCCGTCGAGATCCGCAACCGGAAGCTCGACTCGCCGCCACGAATCTGCGGGCCGAAGCTCTTGGTCATGACCCCGTGGTAGCCCTCGAGCGCCGCCGCCGTCAGCAGGGATTCGCCCGCGGACACGATCCCGTCGCCGCCCGAGCCGGCCATACCGATGATGAGATCACTGTTCATTACGTGCCTTCAGATGAGTGAAATGGACGCCGCGCCCCCACGGGGCGGGATGAGGCGGCCCCTTGCCGCTCGGGGCCGGCCGACACAATTGGTGAGCATAACAGATTCCGGGCCGATGGGCCGTGGCCGATGTGCGGCGGGCTCAGCAGGCGTCTCCGGGCCGCCACAACCAGGCCGCCCCGCGCACGCCGCTCGCGTCGCCGTGCCGCGGCGGCACCAGCCGCGTGTCGACAGAATCCGAGAACACCCAGCGCGACCAGCGCTCGGGGACGTTGGCATAGAGCCGGGTGACGTTCGACAGGCCGCCGCCCAGGACAATCACGTCGGGATCGACGATGTTGATCACGCTCGCCAGGGCCCGCGCCAGCCGCTCCTCGTAGCGTTCAAGGCTCGCCGAGGCGCGCGGCTCCAGGACTTCCGCCAGCGCGACGATCTCCGCCGGAGCCAGGCGCTCGCCCGCCTGCTCGGCGTGGTCTCGCTCCAGCGCCGGTCCCGAGACCCACGTCTCGATGCACCCGCGGTGGCCGCAGTAGCACGGCGGGCCTGGCAGTTCCGTGTCGCGCGGCCACGGCAGCGGGTTGTGGCCCCACTCCCCCGCCACGGCGTTGGGCCCGGTCCACACGCGGCCCCGCACCACCAGCCCGCCCCCGGCGCCCGTCCCGAGAATCACGCCGAACACCACTCCGGCGCCGGCGGCAGCCCCGTCGGTCGCTTCCGACAAGGCGAAGCAGTTCGCGTCGTTCGCCAGCCGGAGCGGGCGTTCGAGACGCCGCCCGAGATCCTCCTCGAGCGCCCGCCCGTTGAGCCAGACGGAGTTCGCGTTCTTGACCAGCCCCGTCACGGGCGACACCGCGCCGGGCATCCCCACCCCCACGCGCGCGGGCCCCCCGGCCTCGCGTTCGAGCGAGTCCACCAGTCCCGCCACGGTGTTCAGCGTGCCGTCGTAGTCGTCGCGGGGCGTCGGCACCCGCCGGCGGGCCAGGACCCGCCCCCCCTCGTCCATCGCCACCGCCTCGATCTTGGTGCCACCGAGATCGATCCCGATTCGCAGCATCGTGCCTCCCGGAAACCGGTGCGGCGCGGGGTCGCCCCCTCCGCGGATCGCCCCGGTGACGCCGCGGACCGGACCGGCGCCGCGCCAGACTGCGCTATCATAGCGGCATGGGGCTGAACGAGCGGGACTTCTACCACGAGAAACCCGAAACCAAGCCGGCGTCCTACACGTGCCCGCACTGCAAGCGGCGCAACGAGTACCAGGTCCGGTGGATCAGGCGCATCAAGAAGGACCGGATCCCGCCCGGCGCCGACGACCGCGATCGCGCGATGTTCCCCAAGCTGCGCAGCTACATGATCCGCACCGACGACGTGATCGTGTGCGGCACCTGCCGCCGGCGGTTCGAAGTCCCGACGCACCAGTCGCTCGTGTTCCTGCCCGACGGGAAGCTCCCCGACGAAGCCGCGGGCGGGCCCGACGTCGTGGATGGCGAACCGCCCGACAACTTCGGCAACCGCTAGATCGGGTCACATCGTCAACAGGCGGCCGAGCACGTCGCGCACGCGTGTCGCGAGGGCGTCCCGGTCCTCGAAGGTGAGGCCGCGGGTGTCGATGGGCGCGCCGATCCGCACCGTCACCTGAGTGGGCCTCACGAGCGCGCGCCCCTTGGGCATGGCATCCCGGGTACCGACGAGCGCGATCGGCACCACGGGCACCTGCGCTTTGATCGCCATCACGAACCCGCCTTTCTTGAACGGCAGGAGATTCCCGGTCTGGCTCCGGGTCCCCTCCGGGGCCAGGAGGAAGGAGTCCCCCGCCATCAGCCGGGCCGCGGCCGCGTCGACCGCGCCGATCGCGCGCTCGCGGTGCTGCCGCTCGACGGGCACGAACCCGGCCGCCCTCATGGCTCGCCCCAGGATGGGCACCCTGCCCATCTCGGCCTTGTACATGACGCGGAGGTTCGGGCAGAGCGGGTACAGGATCTCGAAGGCCAGCACGTCGACGTTGCTCTGGTGGTTGATGCAGTACACCGTGGGCCGATCGCCGCGGACGTGCTCGGCGCCTTCAATCGTGTAGTGCACGCCTAGGATCCGCCGGGCGGTCCGGGCGCCGAAGATGCCGAGGGTGAAGATGTGGGTCGCGCGACCGGTCAAGGCCGTCAGCAGCAGCGCGGGCGGGCCGACGACCGCCAGGTAGACACCCAGGAAGACATACGCGGCGAGGGAGCGCGCCCACGCCACGACGGTGGCCAGTCCGGGAAATGCAGTCGAGTTCGCCATCAGGACGAGTCCGGAGGCGCATGTTAGCGCAGACGGCGTGACGGAATCCCGTCACGCAGCGTGGTCGGGGGGGCGAGAGGCCCCGGAGCGCCAGGCCGCGGGCGGCCACGCGCGCGCGCTGCCGGCTGCGGCTTGGAACATCCGACCAGAACCGTGCGGGTTTCCCGGACTCGGCCCGGTCGGTTACACTGGTATCAGCTTTGCTGGAGTTGGGTCTGATCCAGCCGGACTGCCAGGTTCTCGGCACCCATCGGCGGTTCTCCCCAAAACCGGAGAGGAATGTCGTGCATCGGATTCTAGACAAAGAGGTTCTCGCCCCCGACGTGGTGCGTTTCTGGGTCGAGGGCGCCCACATCGCGCGCAAGCGCAAGCCCGGACAGTTCGTCATCATCCGCATCCACGACGAGGGCGAACGCATTCCGTTGACAATCGCGGACGTCGACAAGCAACGCGGCGCGATCGCGCTCGTGGTGCAGGGCGTCGGCAAGAGCACGAAGCAACTCAACAGCCTGAACGTCGGCGACAGCATCCTCGATGTTGCCGGTCCGCTCGGCAAGCCGACCGAGATTCACCCGGGCCGCTCGGTCTGCTGCATCGGCGGCGGCATCGGCACCGCGGTGGTCTACCCGATCGCGTGCGGCGTGAAGGCCCTCCAGGGACGCGTGACGGCGATCATCGGCGCCCGCACCAGGGACCTCATCATCCTCGAGGCCGAGCTCCGGGCGGTCGCGGATCACGTCGTGGTCACCACCGACGACGGGTCGTACGGCGATCACGGCCTGGTCACCGACGCGCTCAAGAACCTGCTGGCCGCGGGCCACACGTTCGACGAGGTCGTCGCGGTCGGCCCGCTGCCCATGATGCGCGCGGTCTGCGATGTCACGCGCGCCCTCGGGCTGCCGACGACGGTGAGCCTGAACCCGGTCATGGTGGACGGCACCGGAATGTGCGGCGGCTGCCGCGTGTCGGTCGGCGGCGAGCAGAAGTTCGTGTGCGTCGACGGGCCCGAGTTCGATGGCCACCAGGTGGATTTCGAGGAACTGGCCGCGCGGCTCCGCGCCTACCGCGAGCAGGAGGCCGAGGCCCTGACGCGCTACCAGGAACGGCGGATCGCGTGCCACGCCGTGTCGTCCTGACGATTCCGAGCGACTGCGAGCCTGAACGGATATGGCGAAGAAAATCACCCAGAAGACGAAGATCCCGATGCCGCTGCGCGACGCCCACGAGCGCGCGCACTCCTTCGAGGAAGTGGCCCTCGGGTACCCGGTGGACCTGGCGGTGCTCGAGGCCCAGCGCTGTATCCAGTGCAAGAACAACCCGTGCATCGCGGGCTGCCCCGTCGAGATCGACATCCCGAAGTTCATCACGCAGGTGGCGGACCGGGATTTCGAGGGCGCCTACCACACGCTGATGGACAAGAACGTGCTGCCGGCCATCTGCGGCCGCGTGTGCCCGCAGGAAGAGCAGTGCGAGCAGAAGTGCACGCTGGGCGTCAAGAACGAGCCGGTGGCGATCGGACGGCTCGAGCGGTTCGTGGCCGACTACGGGACGCTGCTCAAGTTCGCGGACGCCGCCAGCCCGGTCCCCGCCCCGACGGGACACAAGGTGGCGGTGGTCGGCTCGGGACCCTCGGGCCTCACCGTGGCGGCCGACCTCGCGAAGATGGGCCACGGCGTCACGATCTTCGAGGCGCTCCACAAGGCCGGCGGCGTGCTCGTGTACGGCATCCCCGAGTTCCGTCTGCCGAAGAGCATCGTCGAGCGCGAGATCGACGGGCTCAAGCGCCTGGGCGTCGAGATCAAGGTGAACCACGTCATCGGCCAGACGTTCACGGTCGATGAGCTGTTCACCGAGCTCGGGTTCGAAGCGGTGTTCATCGGCACCGGCGCGGGCCTGCCCCACTTCCCGAAGATCCCCGGGATCAACCTCATCGGCGTGTTCTCGGCCAACGAGTACCTCACGCGGTCGAACCTGATGAAGGCGTACCGGTTCCCCGAATCGGACACGCCGACCTTCCAGGGCAAGAACGTGGCCGTCATCGGCGGCGGCAACACCGCGATGGACGCGGTCCGGACCGCGCTCCGGCTCGGCGCCGACAACGCGTACCTCGTCTACCGCCGGACGCGCAAGGAGATGCCCGCGCGCGCGGAGGAGGTCGAGCACGCCGAAGAAGAGGGCGTGCAGATCACCCTGCTGGCGGCGCCGACCGCGATCCTCGCGGACGATCGCGCCCGGGTGCGCGCGATGCGGTGCATCCGCATGGAACTCGGCGAGCCGGATGCCTCGGGCCGCCGCAGCCCCGTGCCGCTCAAGGGTTCCGAGTTCGACATCGACGTGGACACCGTGGTGTTCGCGGTCGGGCAAGGCGCCAACCCGCTGATCCGCAACACGACCCCCGACCTGCCGGTGAACAAGTGGGGGAACATCGTCGCCGACAACGACACCGGCGCCACGCAGAAGCCGGGCGTGTTCGCGGGCGGCGACATCGTGACGGGCGGCGCGACGGTGATCTCGGCGATGGGCGCCGGGCGCCGGGCCGCGCGCGCCATCGACACGTACCTCCGCCATCCATCGGCCGACGGCTTCTCGCCGACCGACATCTGAGCCCGGCGCTCAGATGAGTCGAGGACCTGCCGGGAATGTCGCGGGCGGCTTCAGCCCGCGCGCTCGCGGCGACCGCGCCCGTCACGGCTGAGCCACCGGGGTCGACGCGAGGCTGGACCGGGGCGGGGCCGCGGCAGCCGCCGCCGCCGCGCCCTTCGCATGTCCGCCCGCCCGCCGTGCCCCGGCCCCTTGGCGACCGCGCACCCGGCGCCGTATGATGGGATGCATGACTGACCGCCCGCCCGAGCCACCCAAGCTCGCCCCGGCGCTGCTGTTGTCGATGCCGCAGCTGACCGATCCCAATTTCGCGCGGACTGTCGTGCTGCTGTGCGAGCACAGCGAGGACGGGGCGTGGGGGCTCGTGCTCAACCGGCCGACGGGGCGCCGGGCCGCCCAGGTGGTCGAGTTCACGCCGCCGGCGTCCGGAGACAGTGGACTCGAAGTCTGGGTCGGCGGCCCGGTCGAGCCGCAGCGCGGCGTGATCGTCCTGCCCGAGGACCCGCTCGAGGAGGACGCGTTCGAGGTGAGCCTGGGCGTGTTCATCTCCGCGTCCGCCGAGTTGCTCAGGAAGATGATCGAGGGGCCGTCGGTCGAGAAGGCCCGCCTGCTGATGGGATACGCCGGCTGGGGCCCGAGGCAGCTCGACCACGAACTCACGGAGTCCGCCTGGCTCATCAGCGAGGTCACCCTCGACATCGTGTTCGACACGCCCCCCGCCGAGATGTGGGAATCCGCCATCCGGAAGCTCGGCGTCGATCCCGCCGCGCTCCAGGTCAGTTCCGGAATCCACTGAGCCCCCAGGTAACCGGCAGCGCCCTTCGTGCATCACTGGGACAGAGTCCCTCACACAAGGAGCAGAAGCCATGGCGTTCGTCAACGAGGCATCGTGGGATCGGATTGCGCGGGTCGTCGTCGGCGTGGTGCTGCTGTACCTGGGCTGGGGCGGCGCCGTGGCCGGAGGCCTGGGCACGTTCCTGAAGTGGTTCGGGTTCCTGCCGCTGCTGACGGGGGTCGTGGGCTACTGTCCCGCCTACAGCTTGCTGAAGGTGGCCACGCGGAAGTCCTGACGACGTCTGCCCGCGGGCCGCGCTGCGTCCTCGTCAACCCGCCCGTCCCCGCCGACCCGGGCGAAGGTCCGCGTCGGGCACCGGGCCCGTGCGTGCGCTGGCCTCACCCCACCCGTCCACGGGGCGCCGCGAGCCCGGTCGATACCGGTCAGGGCGGCGCCATGGGCTACAATGAGAGCCGGGGACCTCGAAGAATCGCACGGGACTGTCGGACCCGCACGGGCTTGCGTCGCGTGCCAAAGGGACGGGGATGCCTGCGCTCATCTACCGAAAGGGCCTGAATCTCAAGGGCGCCGTCGCGGGTGACCTCACGACCGACTATCACAGCGATGTGGTCGCGAGGCTCAAGGCGTCCGACTTCACCTACCGCGCCGGGCGGCTGACCGTGCACCTCGCCCGCGAGTTCGGGTTCTGCTACGGCGTGGACCGGGCCGTGGACTATGCCTACCAGGCGCGCCGCCGGTTCCCCGACCAGCAGGTGTACCTGACCGGCGAGATCATCCACAACCCCCACGTCAACGACAAACTGCGGGCCGCCGGCATCCGGTTCCTCGACGCTCCGGGCGAGCGGATCGAGGCCCTCGGCGCCTCGGACGTCGTCATCCTGCCGGCGTTCGGCGTGACCACGGGCATCCTGGAGCAGCTCGACCGCCAGGGCTGCACCCTGGTGGACACCACCTGCGGATCGGTGCTGAACGTGTGGAAGAACGTGGTCCGGTACGCCCAGGACGGCTTCACGTCGCTGATCCACGGCAAGGTCCATCACGAAGAGACCCGGGCCACCGCCTCGCAGGCGCTCCGCTATCCGAATGGCCGCTGGCTGGTCGTACTCAATCGGGACGAGGCCGGAATCGTGTGCGACTACATCCGCCAGGGCGGCGACCCGGCTCAGTTTCTCGCCCGGTTCGGCGAGGCCGCCTCGCCGGGCTTTGACCCCGATCGCGACCTGCAGAGGATTGGCCTCGCGAACCAGACGACGATGCTCATGAGCGAGTCGGTCGAGATCGGCGGGATGATCCGCGCGGCGATGGTCCACCGGTACGGCGAGGCGGCGCTGCCCGATCGCTACCGCGCCTTCGACACGATCTGCAGTGCGACCCAGGATCGCCAGGACGCGGTGGTAGCCCTGCTGCGGGAACAGGCCCTGGACCTCATGATCGTGATCGGCGGCTACAACAGCAGCAACACGGGCAATCTGGCGCGAATCTGCGCCGCCAGCCTCCCGACGTTTCATGTCGAGCACGTGGAGGACCTGGTGTCGGCCGATCAGATCCGACACCGCTCCGTCGGCACGAGGGCCGAGCGGGTCGATGCCGCCTGGCTCCCGCGGGACCGACCCGTCACCATCGGCCTGACCGCGGGCGCCTCGACGCCCGACAATCTCGTGGGAGCGGTTCTCGCCCGCCTCGATGCGCTGGCCAACCCGCTGGCGGGCGCCTGATCGGTCCCGCCTCTTCCGCGGCGGCAGGCCGCGATGCGCGCGGTGCCCGTCGCCAGGATCGGGTGTGGGAGCCCCCGCGAGGCCCATTTTACGTGCATCTGGCGATGATCCCAGTAAACAGGTCGCGCCCCGAGTCGTAATTGGACCTGGAGGCCGAAGTGTTGGGATATGTCATGTCAAGAATCGGCGTGGCGGGCGTTCTCGTCGTCATGCTGCTGGCGGGGCCGGCCGCCAGCGGCCAGGACCAGCCATTCAAGTGGTGGCAGTCGGACAAGTACAAGACCGAGCTTGGACTGACCGACGAGCAGTCCGCGCAAATCGAGGAGGTGTTCCAAGCCCTGCTGCCGAAACTGTCAGCCGGCAAAGAGGACCTGGACCGCCTCGAGAAGCGGGTGTCTGACCTGATCGCCGACGGGACCACGTCCGAGGCGGACGTGATGAAGGACGTCGAGCGGGCCGAGGCGGCCCGGGCGGAACTCGGCAAGACCAGGACCCTGATGTTCTTCCGGATGCACCGGATCCTCACGCCGGATCAGCGCATCAAAATGAAGGCACTCCACGAGCAACGGGAACGCAGCCGCCGTGACGGACGCGGGCGGTAGGGCTTCCACCGCCCTGGACGGGCGAGCGGGACCCGCTGGAGGGTACTTGTGAGCAGGCTTAGCAGGACGCTTGTCGCACTCATGATCGTCTCGACGGTGGCCGGGGCCTCTCCACGGGCCCAGAGCCCGTCAGGGAGTACGCCGCCTGCGCGCGGCACCGACCCGACCCGGGAAGCGGAACTGGTGAAGCAGGCCCTGGCGCAGTTCCAGGCCGGGCAGGCGTCACTGCCCGACGCCAAGGCGCCGCAGGCCACGCTACCAGGGCAGGACCGCCCCGTGCTGTCGCTCACGGCCGACGAGTCCGTGAGGCGGGCGATTGCCAACAACCTCGACCTGGCCGTGGAGCGCCTGAACCCGGAGCTCCAGCAACTGGCGTTCGACCAGGTCCAGGCCAGCTACGTGCCGACGCTGACGGCGCTGTTCAGCGAGACGTCGAACAGCCCCCTGCCGACGAGCCAGTTGACCGGCGGCCAGAAGACCAAGAACCTGGGCACCAACTGGAACGCCGGGATGACGAAGAACGTACCCTGGTTCGGCGGCAGCTGGGCCGCGTCGCTGACCAACGGCCGCACGGACACGACCAGCCAGTTCGCGACGTTGAACCCGCAGTACCAGACGGCGATCTCGCTCACCTACACCCAGCCGCTCTGGCGGAACTTCAAGATCGACTCGACGCGCCAGCAACTGCTGACGACGAAGATCAGCAAGGACATCGCGGACCTGCAGCTTCGCTCGGTCCTGATCAACACCGAGGCCAATACCCGGAACGCGTACTGGGATCTGTGGCACGCCATTCGGGCGCTGCAGGCGGCGCGCAACTCCCTCGCGCTGGCCGAGAAGCTGGTCGAGGACAACAAGGTCCGGGTTGAAATCGGGACGCTGGCCCCGCTCGACGTGGTGTCGGCCGAGGCGGAGGCCGCCACGCGGCGGCAGAACGTGGCCGTCGCGGAGGCAACGTGGCGCACCGCCGAGCTGGCGCTCAAGCGGCTCGTGGTCGGCAGCACCGCCGATCCTCTCTGGAACGCGCAGATCGACCCGACCGACCTGCCGACGATCGAACGCAGGCCCGTCGATCTGGTGGGCGCGCTCCGGAACGCCCTCTCGCAGCGCATCGACCTGCTCCAGGCGCGGCGGCAGCTCGAGAGCAACGACATCAGCATCCGGTACCTCAAGAACCAGCTGGTGCCCCAGACGGACCTCGTGGCGACGTACGGCCTGCGCGGCCTCGGCGGCACGCAACTCGAACGCGCGCCCGGCCTCGGTGGCGCCATCCTCAGTACGATTCCGGGAGGCTGGGTCGATGCGCTGAGGGGCGTGGGCCGGGTGGACTATCCGAACTGGGTCGTCCAGCTGAACTTCTCGTACCCATTGGGCAAGAGCGCCGCCGACACCTCATACGCCCGCGCCAAGGTCCAGTACATCCAGGCGCAGGCCCAGATTCGCTCCCTGGAGCTGCAGGTCGCCACCGACATCACCAACGCGGCCCTCAATGTCGAGAGCACGGAACGCCGGCTCGACGCCGCGTCGGCGGCGCGACAGCTCGCCGAGAAGAAGCTCGAGGCCGAGCAAAGCAAGTTCGAAGTCGGGATGTCCACGAATTTCTTCGTGGTGCAGGCACAGCGCGACTTGCTCGACGCGCAGATCACGGAACTGCGCGCCTCGCTGGACTACCGCAAGGCGCTCGTGGACCTCGAACGACTCCAGCTGACGACGTCGACGCGCACGAGCATCACCACCGTGTCCAGCGGCGGCGGCGGCACGACCACGGCGACCTCCTCGAGCAGCACACGGACGGGCGGCTGAGCCGGCCGGGACTGGTTTTTCGACGTCAGCAGGATTGATACTCGTATGCACAAGAGCGTCCATATCGTGAGTGGTACGTTGCTGGCCGTGGCGGTCGGGGTGTCGGCGGCGGCATGCGGCTCCTCGTCCAACAGCGCGCAGGGCGGCGGGGCGCCGGGCGCTGCCGGGCAGGGCGGTCGCCCCGGCGGCGGGCCGGGGGGCGGCGCTTTCGGCCGGACGACGATGACCGTCGAACTGGCGCCCACGTCCCGCGCCATGGTCACCGAGAAGATCACGGTGGTCGGCAATCTCATCGGGGCGATGACGGTCGACGTGGTGCCCAAGGTCAGCGGCCGCCTCGAGACGGTGAACGTGCGGCTCGGCGATCCCGTGTCGAGGGGGCAGCTGATCGCCCAGGTCGAAGACCGGGAACTTCGGGAACAGGTGCGCCAGGCCGAGGCCTCCTACGAGGTATCGCGCGCGACCGTCCGGCAGCGCGAGACCGACCTGAAGTCGGCGGACACCAACCTGGAGCGTTCGCGCAACCTGGCGGATCGCAACCTGATTTCGCGCCAGACCCTCGACGACGCGCAGGCCCGGTACGACGCCGCCGTCGCCCAGGTGGACCTGGCCAAGGCGCAGTTCGCCCAGGCCAAGGCGCGCCTGGACGAGCTGCAGATCAACCTGGCGAACTCGCGGATCCTGTCGCCGGTGAACGGGTTCGTCGGCCGCCGGACCCTGGATCCCGGGGCGTTCGTCGGCCCCAGCGCCCCGGTGGTGTCGGTGGTCGACATTCACTTCGTGCGGCTCGTGGCGAACCTGGTCGAGAAGGACCTCCGCCGCGTGCAGGTCGGCATGGCTGCCGAAGTCGGGGTGGACGCGTACCCGGGCGAGACCTTCGCCGGCCGCGTGGCCCGCGTGGCGCCGGTGCTGGATCCGTCGACGCGAACCGCCCAGATGGAAGTCGAGATCCCGAACCCCGGGAACCGGCTGAAGCCCGGGATGTACGCCCGGGTGGAGTTCACGGTCGAGGAGCGGCCCAACGCGCTGGTGGTGCCTCGCAACGCGCTGGTGGATATTGAAGGCAAGCGCGGCGTGTTCGTGGCGGCCGAGAAGACGGCCAGGTTCCGCCTGGTCACGACCGGCCTCCAGAATGCGAACGTGGTGGAAATCCTCAGCGGCGTCAACGACGGCGACCACGTGGTGACGACGGGCGCGGGCTCGTTGCGCGACGGCGATGCCATCCTGCTCCCCGGGGCTGTGCCGGGCGGCCCGGGCGGCGCAGGCAGGCCGGGGAGCGGCCGCCCCGGTGGCACTGGTGGCCCCGGCCAGCGGCGGCCGGGCGGACAGCCGCCGGCCGGACCGGGCCCGACGCGCCAGGGGACCTGACGGCATAGGCGACCGACGCGCAGAGTCAGGACAGGACAGGACCCACTACGGACGGAGCCGAGCGCATGAGTATCCCCCGTTTCGCGATTCAGCGCCCCATCACGATGTTCATGATCGCCGGGGTCATCGTCCTGCTGGGCGTGATCTCGGTCAGCAAGCTGCCGGTCGACCTGATGCCCGACGTGAGCTACCCGAGCATCACGGTGCGGGTCGGCTACCCGGGTGTGGGCCCGCTGGAGATGGAAGAACTGGTGACGCGACCGCTCGAGCAGGCGGTGAGCGCTGTCGCCGGGCTCCAGCTTCTGAATTCGACGTCATCGGAAGGCAACTCGACCGTCCGGCTGAACTTCGCCTGGGGCACCGACCTCAGTGAGGCCGCCGACGACGTGCGGAGCCGCGTCGACCGCATCCGGGGCCGCCTGCCGGAGGAGGCGGACGCCCCGACCATCTTCAAGTTCGACTCGAACAGCCAGCCCATCATCGGCATCGGCGTGGAAGGCAACTATGACCGGGTCGCGCTGCGGGAGATCGCTCAGAACCAGCTGTCGCCGCGGCTCGAGCGCGTGCCGGGCGTGGCCTCGGTCAGCGTGGACGGCGGCCTGCGCCGGGAGATCCACATCGACCTGTCGAAGGAGAAGATCGCGTCGCTGGACCTGTCGGTCGACCGCGTGGTGAACCTGCTCCGGTTGGAGAACCAGAACACCCCGCTCGGCGAGATTGACGAGGGCGACACGACCTACCTGCTCCGAAGCCAGGGCCAGTTCGAGAACCTGGATCAGATGCGGGACCTCGTCGTGCTGACCACCGGGAACGTGCCCGTCTACCTCCGGGACATCGCCGACGTGCGGGACGCGACGGAGGATCTGCGGTCGTTCACCCGGATCAACCAGAAGCCCGCGATCCGCATGCGCGTCACGAAGCAGTCGGGCGGGAACACGGTGGCGATCGCCGAGGGGGTGCGCGCCGAGGTCGAGCGGATCAACCGCGAGGTGCCCGGCGTGAAGCTGTCGATCCTGGACGACAGCGCGAAGTTCATCGAGCGCGCGATCGGGAGCGTCCGCGAGGCGGCCCTGGTCGGGTCCTTCCTGGTCGTGCTGATCATCTTCCTGTTTCTGCGCGACGTCCGCTCGACGCTGATCATCACCGTTTCGATCCCGATCTCGGTCATCGGCACGTTCGTCCTGCTGTACTTCGCGGGCTTCACGCTCAACACGATGACCTTCGGCGGCCTGGCGCTCGGCATCGGCATGATCGTCGACGCCTCCATCGTCGTCCTCGAGAACACGTTCCGTCACATGGAGAAGGGAAAGGACCGCCTGACGGCGGCCGTGGACGGCAGCGAGGAGGTCTGGTCGGCCATCCTCGCGTCCATCCTGACGCACATGGGCGTGTTCGTGCCGCTGCTGTTCCTGTCGGGCGTCTCGTCCGTCATGTTCAAGCAGCTCTCGTTCGTCGTCATCTTCTCGCTGGGGATGTCGCTCTTCGTCGCCGTCACCATCGTGCCGGTGCTCTGCTCGAAGATGCTCCGGCTGCCCGCGCCGGCCGACCAGCGCCGCGGGCTGAGCGGGCGCCTGTTCACGATGAGCGAGCGGGCGCTGGACTGGGTCGACGAGTGGTACCGGAGGGTCCTTCACAAGGCCCTCGCCCATCGCCCCTCGGTGCTCGCCTTCGGCGCGGGCCTGTTCGTGCTGGCCCTTGCGCTGCTGCCCTTCGTCGGCTTCGAGCTGATGCCGCAGGCTGACGAAGGCGAAGTGTCCGTGGACATCGAGTTGCCCGTCGGCACCCGCATCGAGCGGACCGAGGCGGTCCTGCTGCGGCTCGAACAGCTGATCAAGGAGGCGGTCCCGGAATCGGACATCGTCATCACCAACGGCGGCGGCGGCGGCGGGTTCGGCGGGGGATCGAGCCACCGCGGGAGCCTCCAGATTCGCCTCGTCCCGAGGGCCGAGCGCACGCGGTCCAGCGACCAGATCGCCCAGGACCTGCGCCGGCGGATCTCCGGGATTCCAGGGGTGGTCGCGCGCGCCCGGGCCTCGGGCGGCAACTTCCAGATGAACCGGCTCATGGGCGGCGGCGACTCCCGCCTGGCCCTCGAGATCCGCGGGCACGATCTGGCCGACTCGCGGCGGCTCTCGACGGGGGCCAAGGCGCTGATGGATCGCACGCCCGGCATCGCCGGCGCCCGCATCGGGCGCGAGGAGGGCCGGCCGGAACTGGCCGTCCATGTCGATCGCCCGAAGGCCGCGCTCCTCGGGCTGCGGGTGAGCGACGTGGCCGACACGCTCAGGACGAACGTGGCCGGCACGACCGCCGCGTACTTCCGCGAGCGCGGGTTCGAGTATCCGATCGTCGTGCGCCTTCGCCAGGAGGACCGCGAGCGCGTGAGCGACGTCGATTCGGTCCTCCTGAACAGCGCGCAAGGCCAGGTCCTCCAGGCCAAGAGCCTGATGAGTGTAAACCCCCAGGCCGGCCCGGTTCAGATCGAGCGGAAGAACCAGGAACGCATCACGCGGGTCAACGCTGAAATCGAGACGACGCTGAGCGAGGCGGTCCAGGCCGTGCAGCGCCAGATCCCCCAGCTCAGCGTGCCGCGCGACTTCAGCGTGGGCTTCGGCAGCGAGGTCGAGGAACAGGCGAAAGCCTTCAACCAGCTGCAGATGATGCTGATCCTCGCGCTGATCCTGACCTACGCCGTCATGGCGTCGCAGTACGAGTCCCTGCGCGACCCGTTCATCATCATGTTCTCGGTGCCCCTGGCCGCCATCGGCGTGGTGAGCATCCTGCTCCTGACCGGGACGCCGTTCAGCATGCAGGCCTACATCGGGACGATCATGCTGGCGGGCATCGTCGTCAGCAACGCCATCCTGCTGGTGGACTTCACGAACATCCTCCGCCGCCGCGACGGCATGCCGCTGCGCCAGGCGGTGGAACTCGCAGGACGGACGAGGCTGCGCCCGATCCTCATGACCACCGCCACCACGATCCTCGGCCTCGTGCCGATGGCGCTGAGCCTCGGCGAGGGCGCCGAGCTCCAGGCGCCCCTCGCCCGCGTCGTGATCGGCGGGCTTGCCACATCAACGCTCATCACGCTGGTGTTCGTCCCCACGGTCTACACGCTGTTCGAGGAAGGCTGGTCCGGCCTTCGTCGTGGTATGCACCACGAGCAGCCGCCCGAGTCCAACTAGGTCGCGGAGTCCGGTGCCGGGGCGGCGGCGACGCCGCCCCCAAGACCAAGAGTCGCCATGAAGAAGCTCATCATCACCCTCATCGTTCTCGCAGCGGTCGCAGGCTCGGTCGGAGCCTACTACAAGTACCGGGGCGGCGACGCCGAGGCGAAGGTCTCGACGCTCCCCGTCACCCGGGGCGAGATCATCGAGGCGGTCGGCGCCAGCGGCACGCTGCAGGCCGTCAACACCGTCCAGGTCGGCACCCAGGTCTCGGGCATCATCAAGGCGCTGCACGCGGACTTCAATTCCATCGTGCACAAGGGCCAGGTGGTGGCCGAGCTCGACCCGTCGCTCTTCCAGACCCAGATCGAGCAGGCCCGCGCCAACCTCGCGCGGTCCGAGGCCGACATGGATCGCCTCAAGGTGTCGCTCGACGACGCGCGCACGAAGCTCAAGCGGACGCAGGAGCTGTCGGCCCGCAAGCTGGTCGCGACCCAGGACCTGGAAGCGGCCGAGGTGGCGGTCCGCGCCGCGGACGCGCAGATCAAGTCGGCGCAGGCCCAGGTCGTGCAGGCCCAGGCGTCGCTGAACCAGAACCAGGTGAACCTCCAGCACACGATCATCCAGGCCCCGATCGACGGGATCGTCATCTCGCGCAACGTCGACGTGGGCCAGACCGTGGCCGCCAGCATGCAGGCGCCGACGATCTTCATCATCGCGGCCGACCTGACCAAGATGCAGGTCAACGCCAGCGTCGACGAGTCGGACGTGGGGCGCATCCGCCCCGGCCAGCACGTGCGGTTCCGCGTCGATGCGTATCCCACCGACGAGTTCATCGGCACCGTGTCGCAGGTGCGGCTGCAGCCCGTCACGGTCCAGAACGTCGTGACCTACGCGACGGTCATCGACGTCCCGAACCCGCAGCTGAAGCTGAAACCCGGCATGACCGCGAACGTGACGATCGAAGTGGCCCGGCGCGAGAACGTGCTGCGCATTCCGAACGCCGCCTTGCGCTTCCGCCCGACCGCGGACGTCTTCGCGGCGCTCAACCTGCCGGTGCCGCCCGACCTTCAACGCGGAACCGGCGGCCTGGGCGCGCAGCGGCCCGGCGCCGCCGCCGGGGGCCCGGGCGGTGCGGGGACGACCGCCGGTGGTGCCACCGCCAACACGCCAGCGGGCGCGCCGGCGGCCGCCGCGGCGGCCCGGCCGCGGGGCGGACAGGCGGCGGGGACGCCTGCCCCCGCCACGACCGCGGGCCAGACGGCGCGCGCGGGCCAGGGCGGTCCGGGTGGCCCGGGCAGCGGTGCGAACCTGAGCGCCGAGGAGCGCCGCCAGCGTTTCCAGGAACGCATGCAGAACATGTCACCCGAGGAGCGGGAGCAGTTCGTCCAACGGATGCGGGAGCGCGGCATCGACCCGGCGAATCCCGGCGCCGGCGGGCGCCCGGGCGCACCCGGCAGCGGGGGCGCGCCCGCGGCCGGCGGGCGGGCGGCCACGGCGTCTTCGCGCCCGCTGACGGCCGCGGCCAGCCAGACCATCGACTCGTTGTTCGGCCCCCTGCCCGTCACGGAGTCCTCCGGACGCGCGTGGCTGTGGGTGGGCGGCCAGCTCAAGATGGTGCGCCTCCGCCTCGGGATCAGTGACGGCACCTACACCGAGCTGCTGAGCGGCGAGGTCCAGCCCGGGGTCGAGCTGGTGACACAGGTGCTCACGCCGGCCCAGGCGGCCGCCGGCGGGCCGACACGCTCGCCGCTGATGCCGGGCCGGCCCGGGATGCCCGGTGGCGGGCGTCCGGGAGGGCACTGACACCATGCCGGTGATCGCTGTTCGAAACCTGGCGAAGACCTACGAACTCGGCGAGGTCAAGGTCCACGCGCTGCGGGGCGTGAGCGTCGATATCGAGGCCGGCGAGTTCGTGTCGGTCACGGGCCCGTCCGGCTCCGGCAAGTCGACCTTCATGCACATCCTCGGGTGCCTGGACCGTCCGACGACGGGCCAGTACCTCCTAGAGGGCCGGGACGTGGCCCGCCTGTCGCGCGACCAGCTGGCCGATGTCCGGAACCACCAGATTGGGTTCGTGTTCCAGGGCTTCAACCTGCTCTCGCGGACGAGCGCCATCGAGAACGTGGAGTTGCCGCTCCTCTACAGCCGGGATCACATCCGCGGGAGCGACCGGCGCAAGCGTGCGCGGGCGGCGCTGGAGATCGTCGGGATCCTGGATCGGGCCCACCATCACCCGAACCAGCTGTCCGGCGGACAACAGCAGCGCGTCGCCATCGCGCGGGCGCTCATCAACCAGCCGTCCATCCTGCTGGCCGACGAACCGACCGGAAACCTCGACACGCGCACGAGCATCGAGGTCATGGACGTCTTCCAGCGCTTGAACCAGGAGCGCGGGATCACGGTGATCCTCATCACGCACGAACTGGACATCGCCCAGTACGGGTCGAGGACAATCGGATTCCGTGACGGGCGCATCATCTCGGATCAGCCGAACCGGTCGCGCCGGTCCGCCGCCGCGGAGCTCGCGGCGCTCCCGCCACCCGAGATCAATGGTTCGCAGGAGTCTGCGCAGGCCGCGACGAGCTGAGGCACCGCCATGATGAGAATCCTGATGACGTTCCGTGTCGCCTTCAAGGCGCTCGGGCGGAACAAGCTGCGGACCGCGCTGACCATGCTCGGCATGATCATCGGCGTGGCGGCGGTAATCGCCATGGTCGCCCTCGGCACGGGCGCCCAGTCGTCGATCGAGAGCCAGATCAAGGCCGCCGGCACGAACCTGATCACGGTCATGGCGGGCAACTTCATGGCCGGGGGCGTCCGGATGGGGTCCGGGGCGGCCAGCACGCTGACCGTCGAGGATGCCGTGGCCATCCGGGATCAGATCGCGGGCGTGCAGTACCTGTCGGCGGGCGTGTCGACGCGGGGCCAGGTGATCGCCGGCAACCAGAACTGGTCGACGCGGATTCAGGGTGTCGACGTGGACCTGCCGCTGATCCGGTCGTGGCCGCAGCAGTACGGCAGCTTCTTCACAGCCCAGGACGTGACGACGTCGGCCAAGGTCGCGGTCCTCGGCTGGACGGTCGCCACCCAGCTGTACGGGGAGGACGAGGACCCGACGGGCCAGATCATCCGGATCAAGAACCAGCCGTTCAAGGTCATCGGGGTGATGGCCAGCAAGGGCCAATCGACCGGGGGCGACGACCAGGACGACAGCATCATGATTCCCTACACGACCTGCCAGAAGAAGCTGATGGGGATCACGTACCTCAACAACATCACAGTGTCGGCGGTGTCCGCCAACGACGTCAGCAAGGTCTCCGAGGCGATCAGCACCCTGCTCCGCACCCGGCACAAGATCATGCCGGGCGACCCCGACGACTTCATGGTTCGCACGCTCGAGGAAATGGCGGCCATGCGGACGGAAGCGACCAAGACTATGGGCTCGCTGCTGGCGGGCATCGCGGGCGTCTCCCTCGTGGTCGGCGGCATCGGCATCATGAACATCATGCTCGTGTCCGTCACCGAGCGGACGCGCGAGATCGGCCTGCGCCTGGCCATCGGCGCCCGCAGCACGGACGTGCTCCTTCAGTTTCTCGTCGAGGCCATCGTGCTGAGCCTCGTCGGAGGGTTGATAGGCATCGCGCTGGGCTACGGCATCTCGTCGAGCCTGACGCGATTCCTGGGGTGGCCGACGACGATCTCCGAGAACGCCGTCCTGCTGGCATTCGGCGTCGCCGCCGGCACGGGCGTGTTCTTCGGCTTCTACCCGGCGCGCAAGGCCGCGCGCCTGGATCCGATCGACGCTCTCAGGTTCGAATAGCACCGCGCCTCGCTCCCGCACGTGCGGTGCCCGGGAGGACACGCGGGACACAGCAGGAGAGACACATGAAGAGCAGGTTCGCGATTCTCGCGCTCGTGGTGGCCGCCGCCCTGGCGGTGCCCGGCATCGCCGTGGCCCAGGCCAAGCCGGACTTCTCAGGCAAGTGGGTCCAGGACCTGGAGAAGAGTGATCCGATGCGCGGCCCGGGCGGCGGCGGCGGGCCGGCCACCCCGGCCACGCTGACCATCACCCAGACCGCCGCCGATCTCACGATCGAGACGACGCGCGGCGCGAACACCTCGAAGGCCGTCTACAAGCTCGACGGCACCGAGAGCGTCAATGCAGGCGCCCGCGGCGGCCAGGCCAAGACCAAGAGCCACTTCGAGGGCAGCACGCTGGTCACCGAAGGCACGCAGACGATGACCACGCCGATGGGCGAGATGACCATGGAGATGAAGGAAGTCCGGAGCATCGAGGCCGACGGGACCATGCTGGTGCAGACCACCACGAAGTCGCCGCGCGGCGAGAACACCCGGAAGACCGTGTTCAAGAAGGGATAGCGCCGAGGGCCGTCCGCCTCACCCGCCGGGAGCGGCCCCGTTCCCGGCGAGCCCAGCCAGCCGCGCGTCGATCGCGGCCAGCGCCTGCAGCAGCATGTGCCGCTGTGCTGGCCGCGTCGCGGTCTCGAGATCGGCGCGCGTGCGGGCCCGGGCCAGTTCGAGCGTCCGCCGCTCCTGCTGCGCCGCCCTCGCGGCCGGAGTCAATGGTGCGGATGGCCGCCCGGCGGCCGCACCGCGGGTCGCCTCCTCCTGCTGCGATTCCACCGACTTGCTCTCCCAGCCGCGTGCCATGTCGATCGTCCCGTGTCAGTCGCCGTGCCTCAGGCCCTCGCGACCGATCCCCAGCAGGTCGGGCACAAGGCCGGGCCGACGGTCGCGGTAGAACAGCCGGCGGGCGGGCGACCGCTCGAGGAGGGCGTAATCCAAGTCGGCGTACAGGATCTCATCGGTCCCGGCGCCGGCCCTGGCCACCACCCGGCCCGTCGGATCGCACACGAACGACTCGCCCGCGAACTCGGTGTCGGGCTCCCGGCCGACGCGATTCGCCAGGGCCGTGAAATACCCGTTCTGGAATGCGGCCACCCGCAACTCGGCTTCGTACAATCCGTCCGGCCACTCCCCCACCGACCCCGCCTGCGGGACCACGACCAGGTCGGCTCGCTGCAGGCCGAGGCTCCTCATGACCTCCGGGTAGTGCCGGTCATAGCAGATGGCCACGCCGACCAGGCCGGCCGCCGTCTCGTACACCGGCAGGCCGTGATCGCCGGGCGTGTAGTAGTCCTGTTCCCAGAACCCGGGCATCTGCGCGACGTGCAGCATTCGCGTCGTACCCAGCAGGCGGCCGTCGGCGTCGATGACCGGGGAACTGTCGTAGGCGCGGTCGTCCTCACGCTCGTACAGGTTGAGCACGACGACGATCCCGAGTTCCGCGGCCACGGCCGAGAACGCCTCCGTCGTCGGTCCCGGGACGGGCTCGGCGCGGGTCAGGGGCGCGGGCCCGCCGGGCCGACAGCACGGAAAGAACGTGGTGAAGGCGAGCTCCGGGAAGGCCACGAGCTTCGCCCCGCCCTCCGCGGCCGCGCGGGCCGCCGCCAATCCCCGTTCGAGGTTGGCCGCGGGGTCCGGGCCCGCAGCCTGCTGCACCAGCGCGATTCGCACGACACCACCTCCCCGCGTATCATAGCGCGGGCCTGCCAACCTTTCGCCGGGCGGACCCATCCAACGAATTGAAGACGGGGACTGAGGCCTTGCCGGCCCGGAGCGAAGGGGGACCCGATTCCCGCCGCTGAACCGCAGGCGACACTCGTCGATCTCGACCGGCGCGACTGGCGATTGGCCGCAGAGGGGGACATCCACGCCTTCGAGCGCCTCTACCGCCGTCACGTCCCGCGCATCCACGGGCTGGCCCGGCGCATGGCCGGCGGAGACGAGGCGGACGACCTGGCGCAGGACGTGTTCGTCCGGACCTGGGAGAAGCTCGGCACCTTCCGGGGCGAGTCGGCGTTCGGGACGTGGCTCTACCGCCTGGCCGTCAACCTGATCCTCGAGCGCCGGGGACGCCTGACCGCCCGCCGGCGGCACATGGTGGACGGCGAACTGGACGCCGAACGCGTGGCGTCCCGCCCGAGACGGCCGGACGTGACGATGGACATGGACGCCGCGATCGGTCGGCTGCCGGACGGGGCCCGCCAGGTTTTCGTGCTCCACGACGTGGAGGGCTACAAGCACCGCGAGATCGGGACGCTGCTGGGCATCACGGCCGGCACGTCGAAGGGACAGCTGCATCGGGCGCGGATGGCGTTGCGCCGCTACCTGGCGCTGTGAGGGCACCGGACATGACTGCGGATCCCTGGACCGAACGGTTGTCGGAATACGTGGACGGCGATCTCGACGAGCCGACGCGGCTCGCGATCGACGCGCACGTGGCTACGTGCGCCGACTGCGCCGCCGCGGCGGACGGGCTGCGGGCCATCGTGCAGCGCGCGGCCAGCCTCGATGATCGGCCTCCCGCAGTCGACCTGTGGCCGGGCATCGCGGCGCGCCTCGAGACCCGGCAGCCGGTCGCGGAGACGGAATCCGGCGGCGGCTGGCGCCGGTGGTTCGGCCGCCGCCTGTCGCTCCCGGTGCCGCAGCTGGCGGCGGCCACGGTGCTGCTGGCCGTCGTGTCGGCGCTGGTGGGCTCGCTGGCCCGCTCTCCGGCGCCGGGAGCCGCGCCGGAAGCGCTCGAGGCCAATGCCTTCGTGGTGTCACCCCAGCCGGTCAGCTTCGCCGATCCCAAGTACGACGCCGCGGTGGCCGATCTGACGTTGGTCCTGGAACGCGGGCGGGACCGCCTGGAGCCGCGGACCCGCGAGGTGCTGGAGCGCAGCCTGGCCTCCATCGATCGGGCAATCGACGAGGCGCGTGGAGCCCTGGCCCGTGATCCCGCCAGCGCCGACCTCAGCACCTACCTCGCGGCGGCACGGCGGAAGAAGCTCGACCTGCTGCGCAAGGCCGCCGACATCACGATGCAGGGCACGTAGAAAGGAAGACCGTCATGATTGGGACCGCTGGAACTCTGCTCCTGCTCTCGCTGGCCCAGGCGCCCGCCCCTGCCCCGCCCCAGGCGCCGCCGCCCGCCCCGCCCCAGGCGGCGACAGCTGCGCGGCCGGCCAGAGAGGCGAACGCGCAGACGGTCGCGGTGCAGCGCGGCATGCGGCTGGAAATCGACGACTACGCGGGCGAGGTGACCATCAAGGCCTGGACCCGCGACGAGGTCGCCGTCGAGGCGTCGCCCACCTCGCGCGGCACGCTCGACGTGAAGACCCTCGACAAGGTCGTCACCGTGCGGACCGTCCAGCAGCGTGTGCCGCGGGCGGTCGACTACCAGATCACGGTGCCGGCCTGGATGGAAGTCAAAGTGTCCGGCACCTTCACGGACATCACCGTCGAGGGCACCTCCGCGCCGATCACCGCCACCAACGTCCGCGGCGACGTGATGGTGCGCGGTGGGGCCGACCGGCTGGTCCTGAAATCGATCGAGGGCGCGATCACGGTCGACGACGCGCGCGGTCGCGTCGAGGCCAACGCGGTGGAAGAGGCCATCACCCTGCGCAACGTCGCCGGGGACATCTCCGCCGAGACGGTCGACGGCGACATCACACTGGACCGCGTCGATGCGGGGAACATCGAGGCGAGCACCGTCGGCGGCGACATCACACTGTCCGGACCCATCCGGGACGGCGGCCGCTACTCGCTCGTCACCCACGACGGCGACATCCAGGTGAGCGTGCCCGACGGCGCGAACCTCGTCGTCCAGGTCCGCACGTTCGACGGCCAGTTCTCGTCCAACCTGGCCGCTCAGCCGGCGGAGATCAAGAAGGACCGGCGCTACCGGCTGAACATCGGGACGGGGAGCGCGCAGATGGACCTGGAGTCCTTCGACGGCGAGATTCGCTTGAGGCGGCCGGGCACCGAGGGCCCGCGCAAGGGCAAGACGCTGGAGCCCCCCCGCGACATCGACCCGGGCGTCGTCACCGTCCGGATCGTGCCTGCCAGCGCGCCAGCAGGTCCCCCACCGATCGTCCGCTGACCGGATCGACGAGCCCGGCCCCGATCTCCGCCAGCGGCGCGAGGACGAAGCCGCGCTCGCGAAAGCGCGGGTGCGGCACCTCGAGCCCGGGCTCCGCGATCACCCGATCCCCGAACAGGATGAGGTCCAGGTCCAGCGTGCGCGCCGCGCCCGGGTACGGGCGCTCCCGCCCGGCCTCGCGCTCCAGCGCCAGCAGGATTTCGAGCAGTGCGCGCGCGGCGCCATGCCAGCCGCCCACGGCCGCGGCGTTCAGGAACGGGGGCTGCGGGTCGACGCCGACGGCGTCTGTTTCGTGAACGGTCGAGAATGAGGGGTCGTGGAGATGTCGACGGAGGCGGGACTCGGCGAGATCCAGGTGGGTCCGGCGATCGCCAAGATTGCTGCCGAGCGCGATCGCGACGCGCGTCATCGGGGTCCTCGCGGCCGCGCCAGCAGCCTAGCCGACCCAGCGCGCGGGCAGAACGCCGCCGCCCGTGCCGGCGCCCTCGTCGCGCCGGCCGAGCAGGTCGCCGCGCCCGGCGACCGCCTGCTCGAAGAACCGCTGGTGCTCGAGGACTTCGCCAAAGACCAGGTCCAGCATCTTCCGGTGCCGCGCGTGGGTCACGCCCGGCAGCCGGGGTCGCCACACCTCCACGAACGCGCGCATCAGCCGGAGGTCATCCTCGACGACGGCGTGCGCGGCGGCCTCGCCCTTCCCACCGGCCGGAACCGGGGGAACAGTGACCGCGTCGACCGGCGCAGCGCCCAGGTCCGTGATCGCGGCGCGCAACCAGGCGAGGTGCGCGTCCTCGCGGGCCAGCATGTACTGGTAGGTGTTGTTCGTCTCGTAGCCCGACACCAGACGCGCCCCGTCTTCGTGCCGGCGGTAGAGGGCCAGCTTTGCGCCGTAGAACTCCTGGAGCAGGGCGAGAAGGTCCGCTGGTTTCACGAGTTCTGCTTTTCCTTGCAGGTGATGCAGACCCGGGTCCACGGGATGGCGCTCAGGCGTGCCGGCGAGATGGGCTCGCCGCAGTCGCGGCAGACGCCGTAGGTACCCTTCTCGATGCGCTGGAGCGCTTCTTCGATGGCCTGAAGGATCTTCGCGTCGGTCTGCTTCAGCTTGAGCTGGATGTGGACCTCGTTGTTGCCACTGGCCTGGTCGGCGAGATCCCCCTGCCGGGAATTGTTCTCCATCGAGGCCTGCAGGGGCCGGATCCCGCCCTCTGCCAGGATCTCCGCCCGCTTGTGGAGCAGCGACTCGCGGTAGCTCGTATCAGGCATGCCCTTCTCCCGTCCAGCACCGTTGGTGCGTCAACAGCCGATTATATCATGCGGAAGACCCGTCCCCGCCCGGGTGTCCGGCGCATCAGCGCGATGCGGGCGTGACGCCGGCGTCCCTCCCCGAGTCACTCGGCGCGGAGCGTGGCCAGGGGTTTCCGGCGCAGCACATCGAGGCTCGCGATCAGGCCGACCGCCGACGCCACCACCGCGCACACCGCGATCGCCACGAGGTGCTCGACCGGGGCCGGATGCCACGGCATCCGCAGCCCGTACCGGCTCACCGCCCACGACAGGCCCAGGGCCCCGGCCGAACCGACGGCGCCGGCGACCAGCCCGAGCAGGCCGTACTCCAGCAGCAGCATCGCACCGACCACGCGCGTCGTGGCGCCAAGCGTCTTCAGTACCGCCGCTTCGTAGACGCGCTGGTACTTGGTCATCGAGATCGAGCCGACCAGGATCAGCATGCCGCTGAAGAGCACGAGGCCCCCGACAATCGACACGGCCAGTGTCACGCTCGACAGCACCCGGCGGACGGTCGCCAGGATCTCTCGCACATCGATGATCGACACGTTCGAAAACCGGTCCGTCAGGTCCCGCTGCAGTCTCGCCCGCGCGGCCGGGTCCGCCGGCCCCCGCACCGGCGCGATGAACGTCTGCGGCGCGCCCTCCAGGGTCCCGGGGCGGAAGACGAACATGAAGCCCCCCGCCCGCGCGTCGGTCCAGTCCACGCTGCGCACGCTCGTGATCCTGGCCGCAATGACCTTTCCGAGGACGTCGAACCGCACGGTATCGCCGATCCGCAGGCCGGCCCGGTCGCGCAGGCCCTGCTCGACCGACACCTCGGGCTCCGGGGCCGGTCCCGGCGGCCACCAGGTGCCCTCGACCACCCGCTCGTTGCGTGCCAGCTGCGACCGATAGGTGATCACGAACTCGCGCCCCAGCTCGTGGCGCCCGCGCACGTCCTCGTAGCTGTCGAGGTTCACGTCACGCCCCTTGACGCCCGTCACCCGCGCACGCAGGACGGGGATGAGCAGGGCGTCGGCGCCGCGCTGGCCGTCGCGCGCCTCGAGGAACCCGCGCAGGCCGGCGACCTGGTCCGGCTGGATGTCGATCAGGAACATGTCGGGCGTGTCGGGCCGGAGCTCCAGTTCGAAATCCGCCAGCAGGCTGGTCTCGAGCGACCGCACCCCGACGATGAAGAAGGTGCCGAGCCCGATGGCCAGCAGCACCGCCCGCGTCTGATTGCCCGGGCGCGTGACCCGGCGCGCGGCTTGTCGCAGCGCGAAGGACCGGGACCGCTGCAGCGGCGCGATCGCCCGGACGAGCAGCCACCCCGCCCCGTTGAGCACGAACGCGGCGACGGCGAGACCCACGCTCAGAATCAGTCCGATGCGCCAGGAGGCCGCCTGCCAGCTCGCCACGACGACCAGCACCCCCCCGACCGCCACGATGGTCCCGATGCGGACCCAGTCGAACCGGGGCCGTGCCCCGGCCGATGCCCGCAGGAGGAGCGACGGCCGCACGTGCCGCACATCGAGCAGCGGCACGAGCGCGAACAGCAGCGACACCAGCAGGCCGATGCCCAGGCCCTGCGCCATCGCGGGCGTCGTCAGCGCGTAACTCGCGACCACCCCGGTCAGCTGTCCCACGACCGGCTGGAGCGCCCGCACGGTGGCGGCCGCCAGCGCCAGGCCCAGCAGGCTGCCAGCCGCGCCCATCACCAGCACCTGGAGCACGTAGATCGACAGGATCTGGCGGGTGGTGGCGCCGAGGCACTTCAGCACCGCCACCGATCGGATCTTCTGGCTCACGAACACGCGCACGACGCTCCACACGCCGACGCCGCCCAGGATGACGATGACCAGGCCGATCAGGCTCAGGTAGTTCTCGGTCCGCGCCATCTCCTCGCCAAGGTGATCCTGCGACGATCGGAACGAGCGCACCGAGACGAACCGGCCCTTGAGCGCGCTGCCGAGGACAGCGGCGAGCCGGTCCGCCGCCACGTCGGGCATCCGCAGCAGGATCCGGTAGCTGGCCCGGCTGCCGAAGCCAAGCAGCCCTGTTTCGCGCAGGTCCTTGAGGTCCACCAGGACGCGCGACCCGAAGCTGAACGCACCCGCCCGCCGCCCGGGTTCGCGGGTCAGGACACCACGGATCGTGAAGCGGGTGTCCCCGATCAGCACCGCGTCGCCGACGCCGACGCCGAGTTGCGCCAGCAACTCCGTCTTCGCCAGCGCGCCGTGGCCCCTGAGCAGGTCGTGGGAGTACGGCTGCCCTCCCTGGAGTTCGACCTTGCCGTAGAGCGGAAAGCCGTCCTGCACGCCGCGTACTTCGACCATCCGGGCCACGGCCCGGGTCACGTCCACGGGCCGCACCATGCTGAGCGTTTCCACCTCCTCGAGGCGGCTCTCCACGGGCGCGCCGGCGAGCGCGGCATCGATGCGCGCCAGCGTGTCGGGCGTCCACGCGCGGTTGGTCGACAGCGTCACGTCCGCGCCCAGCATCGCCCGCGATTCGCTGGTCAGCGTTTCCCGCACAATCTGGATGACGGACCGCAAGGTGACGATCGATCCGACCCCCAGGGACAGGCACAGGAAGAAGAACAGCAGCCTGCGCCACGAGGCGCGTAATTCCCGGACCGCCATGCGCAGAACGAAGACCATGCTCAACCCTCGACCCGCCGGGGTCGGCCTGCCGGCCCGACCGGGTCGGCCTCGATGCCCGTGTGCCCCTCGTCCGACTCGACGCGCCCGCCCCGCAGCTTCAGCACGACGTCGGCGAGGGCGGCGAGGATCGGGTCGTGCGTGGCCAGGACGAGCGTCGCGCCACGCGTCCGGCGGATTCTCAGCAGCAGGTCCATCACGTGTACGCCGTTGGCAGCGTCGAGGTTCCCCGTCGGCTCGTCCGCCAGCAGGATCGGCGGATCGTTCGACAATGCGCGCGCGATGGCCACGCGCTGCTGCTCGCCGCCCGAAAGCTGCGACGGGTAGTGATGCGCCCGGTCGGTGAGGGCCACCTCGTCGAGCAGCTGGCGCGCCCGGGCCGGGGCGTCGGTCCGCCCGGCAATCTCCATGGGCACCATGACGTTCTCGAGCGCGGTCAGCCCGGGGAGCAGGTGGAAGAACTGAAACACGAACCCGATCGTGGAGCCCCGCAGCCGCGCCAGGTCGTCCTCGCCCAGGCCGGTGATGTCCTGGCCCGCGACGATGATGCGACCGCTCGACGGCGCGTCCAGCCCGGCCACCAGGCCGAGCAGGGTGGACTTCCCGCTGCCCGACGGGCCGGTGATGGCGAGAAACTGGGCCTTCGGCACGATCAGGTCCAGCGGATACAGGATCGTGAGGGGCTGGTCGCCGCTCATGACGGTCTTCGAGACCTGCTGCAATTCGATCATGTCGTGACTCGCTGCCGGAGCATGGTTTCGATCAAGGGCAGAAGATGATCCGCGACCCGGCGGGCGCCGTCCGCGTTCGGGTGGATCCCATCCGGCTGGTTCAGCGCCTGAACGCCGGCGACATCCTGGAGGAGGAACGGCAGGAAGGCTACTCGGTACGTGGCCGCCAGATCGCGGTACACCTTGCGAAAGGCCGACGTGTAGGCCTGGCCGAGATTGGGCGGCGCCTCCATCCCGGCCAGCAGCACCGCCACGCCACGCTGCTGCGCGCGCTCGATGATGGCGGCCAGGTTCTGCTTCAGCTCCTCGGTCGGCAGGCCGCGCAGGGCGTCATTCCCGCCCAGCGCCACGACCAGCACGGCGGCCCCGCCGTCGAGCGCCCAGTCCAGCCGCCGCAGCCCGCCGGCCGAGGTATCCCCCGATACCCCAGCGTTCACCACGGTCACGGGATAGCCGCCCGCGCGCAGGCGGGCCTGCAGGAGCGCCGGGTACGCCTCGTCCAGGGTCAGGCCGAGACCGGCGGTGAGGCTGTCGCCGAGCACCACGACCCGCGCCGCTGCCGGCGCCGGGGCGACGGCGCCTGCCGGTGCGGCCTCGGCCCCCGCCGGCCGGGCGGGGTCCGGCGCCCGCGGCTCCTGCGCGCCGCACGCGCCCATGGCCACCGCGACGATGACGCCGCCGAGCCAGACGCGCGGCCCGGCTGTCCAGCGGCCCGTCCGGGCTCGACGTGAGGCGACGATTGAAGGCGTCACGGTCCCCATATCAACCATTCTACAGACGCTCGGCGCCCGTTTCCGAATCCTCGGCGGCATGCCCCTTCACAAATCGCCCCGGTGATGGTACGTTCTCAGGTTGTCGGTGAGCCGCAAGGCACCCGCGAGGTCGCCCTCGACCCGTCGGGCAGTCCCCCGCCAGTCCCCTGCGGACATCTCCGGCGTTCGTCTCGACGCGGTTCGCGCTCCGCCACCGGCGGGCATGAGTTCATGCCATGCCGACATTCCGGCACCCCCTCGCCCCCCGGCCGGACCTATCCTGTAACTCTTTATAGATAAAGATGTTACAAAGGGCACAGAGGTTGCTGTGAGATTCTGGGGGCCGCGCGTCCTGCTCGCGTCCCCGTGTTCCATGGACCGCACCGGTCACCTTTCGGAGATTCCAACGATATGACACGGCCGTACATCACCATCGATGGCAACGAAGCCGTTGCCTCCGTCGCGCACCGCACGAACGAGGTCATCGCCATCTACCCGATCACCCCGTCGTCCAACATGGGCGAATGGGCGGATGAGTGGTCCGCCAAGGGCCACAAGAACGTCTGGGGCACCGTCCCGCTGGTCGTGGAGATGCAATCCGAGGGCGGCGCATCCGGCGCGGTGCACGGCTCGCTCCAGGCGGGCGCGCTGACGACGACCTTCACGGCGTCGCAGGGCCTCCTGCTGATGATCCCGAACATGTTCAAGATCGCGGGCGAGTTGACGTCCTGCTGCATGCACGTCTCGGCCCGCACGGTCGCGTCGCACGCGCTGTCGATCTTCGGCGATCACTCCGACGTGATGGCGTGCCGCCAGACGGGGTTCGCGATGCTCGCGTCGGGATCGCCCCAGGAGGCCCACGACTTCGCGCTGATCGGGCAGGCTGCGACGCTGCGGAGCCGCGTGCCGTTTCTCCACTTCTTCGACGGCTTCCGGACCTCGCACGAGGTGGCCAAGATCGAGCAGCTGGTGGACGAGGACCTGCGGGCGATGCTGCCCGACACCCTGATCGCCGATCATCGGCGGCGGGCGCTCTCCCCTGATCGGCCGGTGCTCCGCGGCACGGCGCAGAACCCGGACGCGTTCTTCCAGGCCCGGGAGGCCTGCAACGGTTACTACGACGCGTGCCCGGCGGTTGTGCAGGACGTCATGGAGCAGTTCGGCCGGCTGGCGGCCCGCCCGTATCACCTCTTCGATTATGTCGGCCACCCGCAGGCCGAGCGCGTCATCGTGATGATGGGCTCGGGCGCCGAGGTCGCGCACGAGGCGGTCGAGTGGATGGTCGCCCGGGGCGAGAAGGTCGGGCTGGTCAAGGTCCGCCTGTACCGGCCGTTCTCGATCGCGCATTTCGTCGGCGTCCTGCCGGCCACCGTCACGTCCATCGGCGTCCTGGATCGCACCAAGGAACCCGGGGCGCTGGGCGAGCCGCTGTACCTCGACGTGGTCACGGCGCTGCGCGAGGCCCGGTCGGCGGGCACGGCGCCGATGGCTCAGGACCCGGTCATCGTCGGCGGTCGCTACGGGCTCTCGTCGAAGGAGTTCACGCCCGCGATGGTGAAGGGGGTGTACGACAACCTCGCGCTGCCGCGGCCGAGGAATCACTTCACCGTCGGCATCGTGGACGACGTGACGCACCTGTCGCTGGCGCACGACCTGGATCTCGACATCGAGCCGGACGACGTCAGGCGGTGCGTGTTCTTCGGGCTCGGCTCGGACGGCACGGTCGGGGCGAACAAGAACTCCATCAAGATCATCGGCGAGGAGACGGACAACTTCGCCCAGGGCTACTTCGTGTACGACTCGAAGAAGGCGGGCGCGATCACCATCTCGCACCTGCGGTTCGGCCCGCGGCAGATCCGCTCGTCGTACCTGGTCAGGCGGGCGAACTTCGTCGCGTGCCACCAGTACGAGTTCATGGACAA
This sequence comes from uncultured Acidobacteriota bacterium, assembly GCA_963813325.1. Taxonomy (GTDB): domain Bacteria; phylum Acidobacteriota; class Vicinamibacteria; order Vicinamibacterales; family JAKQTR01; genus CAWEYM01. Next base: position 398,315 of record CAWEYM010000004.1, on the reverse strand, counting down.
GTACGACGTCCTGGACTACGCGGCGCCGGGAGCCGTGTTCCTGCTCAACAGCCCGTTCCCGGGCGACCAGGTCTGGGACGAACTGCCGCGCGAGGCGCAGCAGGTCATCATCGATCGAAAGCTCGTGTTCTACGTCATCGACGCCTACAGCGTCGCGCGCGACACGGGCATGGGCAACCGCATCAACACGATCATGCAGACGTGCTTCTTCGCGATTTCGGGCGTGCTGCCCCGTGACGAGGCGATCACGCAGATCAAGAAGGCCATCGAGAAGACGTACGGCAAGCGCGGCCCCGAGGTGGTCAGAAAGAACTTCGCCGCGGTCGACCAGACGCTGGCCAACCTGCACCAGGTCGCCGTGCCGGAGCGGGTGACTGCCACGCGCCTGATGCCGCCCATCGTCGCGGACGCGGCCCCCGACTTCGTCAAGCGCGTGACCGCGGTGATGCTGGCCAACAAGGGCGACCTGCTGCCGGTCAGCGCCTTCCCGGTCGACGGGACGTGGCCCTCCGCGACGGCGCAGTGGGAGAAGCGGAACATCGCGCAGGACATCCCGGTGTGGGACGCTGCCATCTGCATCCAGTGCAACAAGTGCGCGATGGTCTGTCCGCACGCCGCGATCCGCGCGAAGGTGTACGAGCCGGCGCTCCTGGAAGGTGCCCCGCCCACGTTCAAGTCGATGGACTTCAAGGGCGGCGAGTTCAAGGGCCTCAAGTACACGATCCAGGTCGCGGCGGAGGACTGCACCGGCTGCACGCTGTGCTCGGTGGTCTGCCCGGCGAAGGACAAGGCCAATCCGAAGCACAAGTCGCTCGACATGCATCCGCAGCGGCCGCTGCGCGAGGCCGAGCGGGCCAATTACGCGTTCTTCCTGGACCTGCCCGAGGTGGACCGCAGCAGGGTGAAGGCGGACGTCAAGGGCGCGCAGTTCTTCCAGCCGCTCTTCGAGTACTCGGGCGCCTGCGCCGGCTGCGGCGAGACCCCGTACGTCAAGCTCGTCACGCAGCTGTTCGGCGACCGGGCGCTCATCGCCAACGCCACCGGCTGCTCGTCCATCTACGGCGGCAACCTGCCGACCACGCCGTATGCCGTGAACCGCGACGGTCGCGGGCCGGCCTGGTCCAACTCCCTCTTCGAGGACAACGCCGAGTTCGGGTTCGGCTACCGGCTGGCGATCGACAAGCAGGCCGAGCACGCCCGGGAGCTGGTGCGCACGCTGGCCTCGGACCTCGGCGGCACGCTGGTCGACGGCCTCCTCGAGGCCGATCAGTCAAGCGAGCAGGGCATCGGCGAACAGCGGGAGCGCGTCGTCGCGTTGCGGCAGAAGCTGGCGGCCCTGGCGACCCCCGAAGCGGGCTGGCTGGCGCGCGTCGCCGACTACCTGGTGCGCAAGAGCGTCTGGATCGTCGGAGGCGACGGCTGGGCGTACGACATCGGGTACGGCGGCCTCGACCACGTCATGGCGATGGGCCGCGACGTCAACATCCTCGTCCTCGACACCGAGGTCTACTCCAACACCGGGGGGCAGCAGTCGAAGGCGACGCCGCTCGGCGCGTCGGCGAAATTCGCGATGGCCGGCAAGTCCAACTTCAAGAAGGACCTCGCCATGATGGCCATGGCCTACGGCAACACCTACGTCGCCCATGTGGCCTTCGGCGCCAAGGACGTGCAGACCGTGAAGGCGTTCCTCGAGGCCGAGTCGTTCCCGGGCCCGTCAATCATCATCGCCTACAGCCACTGCATCGCCCACGGCTACGACCTCGCCTTCGGCCTCGACCAGCAGAAGCTGGCCGTGGACTCCGGGTACTGGCCATTGTTCCGCTTCGACCCGCGCCGCATCAACCACGGCGAGAGCCCGCTCGTGATGGACTCGCCCGCGCCCAAGATCGACCTGAGCAAGTTCACGAACAACGAGCCGCGGTTCCGCGTCGTCGAACAGCTCGACCCGCAGCGGTTCAAGATGCTCGCCGAGCGTGCGCAGCGCGAAACCACGACACGGTTCAGCGTCTACGAACAGCTGTCGAAGCTGGCCTTCCCGCCGGCCGCGAAGTAGGAGCCGCCGATTCGCCCGCGGGGCCGGTGGCCCCGCGGGCCTTCCTGGAGACTGGACCCCGGGACGATTGTCCCGGGACACGGAGAGCGAATCATGGATCTTTCGACGACCTACCTTGGACTGAAGCTCCCCCACCCCGTGATGCCGGGCGCCTCGCCCATGGTCGACCACCTCGATCTCGTCAAGCGGCTCGAAGACGCCGGGGCCGCCGCGATCGTCATGCACTCCCTGTTCGAGGAGCAGATCACCCGCGAGCAGCTGGGCATGGTCTACCACATGGAACTGCTCGACAACGGCAGCGCGGAGGCGCTGTCGTATTTCCCCCAGGCCGACGAGTTCCGCACCGGCCCGCACCAGTACCTGGAGCAGTTGCGGCTCGTCAAGCAGGCCGTCACGGTCCCGGTCATCGCCTCGCTGAACGGCACGACCGCGGAGGGGTGGCTGGAGTACGCGCGGCTGCTCGAGCAGGCGGGCGCCAACGGCCTCGAGCTGAACATCTACCACGTGGCCGCCGACCAGCGCGAAGCCGGATCCGCCGTCGAGCGCCGCGTGGTCGACATCGCGCGCACGGTCAAGGAATCCGTCTCGATTCCCGTCGCGGTCAAGCTCTCGCCGTTCTACTCGTCGGTGTCGCATCTCGCCGCGCAGCTGGATGCACTCGGCGTCGATGGCATCGTGGCCTTCAACCGCTTCTACCAGCCGGACATCGATCTGCAGGATCTCTCGGTGGTGCCGAGCCTCGCCCTCTCGACCTCGGCGGACCTGCTGCTGAGGCTTCGGTGGCTCGCGATCCTGTCGGGACGCGTCAAGGCTTCGCTCGCCGTGTCGGGAGGCGTCCACACGTCGGGCGACGCCCTGAAGGCCGTGATGGCTGGCGCCAGCGGCGTCCAGGTCGTGTCCAGCCTCCTCAGGAACGGTCCCGAGCACATCAAGACGATCGTGGACGGCATGCGCCAGTGGCTCGAGGAGCACGAGTACGAATCCCTCGCGCAGGCGCACGCCAGCATGAGCCTCGAGCGGAGCCCCAACGCCGCCGCCTTCGAGCGCGCCAATTACATGCGGGTGCTGCAGACCTACCAGATAGCCTGACGATGCGTCGACGCGGGGTGAGGGCGCCGGGAGCCGGTCCCGGCGGCCCGTGCCCCGCGCGGCCGCCCCGGTCAGGCGGAGGGCGCCGAGAGCACTCGACGGCCGGGCGGGTCCAACGGGGGAAAACCGGAGAGGTTCAGCGGCGCGCGCTACGAGCGGCCGTGCGGGTCGGTCTCGGCGGCCAGCATGGCGGCGATGCGCGCCCGCGCACGGCGGCGCACGTCGGCCGGCAGCCGGCTCCGACCCGCCTGGTGGCACGCCTCGACGGTCCGCTGCAGGCTCTCGGCGAGCTCCTCGCAACAGGGACACTGCTTCAGGTGCATCACCATCGTGCGGCGCTCCACCCCATCCAGGTCGCCATCGACGAACCGGGACAGCTGGCCGAGCAGCGCGCGGCAGCGATCATGGGCCGGGGCTTTCATACCGTCTCCAGGTGCTGGCGCAGCACGAGCCGCGCACGGTGCAGGCGCGTCTTGACGTTCGCCTCGCTGATGCCGACGACGTTGGCGACTTCACGCGTGGACAGCCCCTCGACCTCGCGCAGAAACACGATCAACCGGGACTCCGGGGTGAGCACACCCAGCGCCCGCTGCAGCGACCGGCGCAACCTCGTATTGGCCATCACCTGGTCCGGACGCTTGCCCGGATCCACCACGTCCATCGTCTGTGACCCGCCATCGTCGCCCACCACCACCTCGTCGAGCGACAGGACCCGCTCGGGCTCGTGCACGCGACGGCGGCGGCTGATTAGGCACGCGTTCTTCACGGTGCGGTAGAGCCACGTGCGGAACGCCTCGGGTTCCTTGATTTGCGTCGCGTAGCGGTACGTCTTGAGGAGTGCCTCCTGCATGGCGTCCTCCGCGTCGTCCGCATGGCCGCACACGAGCAGACTGAACCGGTACGCCACCTCCTGAGCCCGCATGAGCAACCGTTCCATCGCCTGCCGGTTCCCCGCCTGCGCCGCCCGGAGAAGCGTTGCGTAATCCGGCTCGCGCACAGGCGCCGCCGTCCCGCTAGTGGAAGGATTCTGATCTGCGCGTTTGGTCACACGTCGATTGTATGCCATCGGCCTCGCTGAAGCACTGCCACGATTCGGCCTGTAACCACCGCCGTCGGCCTGAATCCCTACCAGTGTCCGATGCGCGCGCCGGGCCCGTGGGTGCCGGCGGCCCGGCTGTTCTCGCCGGCACGACCATGGCGGGGATTTGACAGGCAAGGGTAAACTAGGGCTGCGTGGCTGCGGGTTCCTCATCGGGGGCTGCGGCGGCGTCAGGCAACCGAGATTCCAATTGGAGGCTCCATGAAGGAAACCAGGTACGGGATGGGTGTCGAGCTCGCGCTGCCCTACGAGACGGCCGTCGAGCGGGCGACGGACGAATTGAAGAAGGAAGGCTTCGGCATCCTCTCGACGATCGACGTCAAGCAGACGATGAAGGAGAAGCTCAACAAGGACTTCCGCAAGTACGTCATTCTCGGCGCCTGCAATCCGCCGCTCGCGTACAGAGCGTTCGAGAACGAGCTGGAGATCGGCCTGCTGCTGCCCTGCAACGTGGTGGTCTACGAGACCGAGCCGGGCAGGAGCGTGGTCTCCGCCATGGCCCCGGTGACGGCGCTCGGCATGGTGGGCGGCGACCCGGCCATGAAGGACGTGGCCCGCGAGGCCGACGAGCGTCTGCGCCGCGCCCTGCGCAGCCTCGAGGCCAGCGCCGGGATCGCCTGAGTCACCATGGACATCGTTGGCTTCGTGGTGTTGTTCGTCGTCTGGCTGGTGCTGAACGTCTGGGTGTTGCCGCGCCTGGGGGTCCAGACCTGAATGCGCGGCGCCTGCGACGTCGGGTCCCGACGTCAGAAGCCGCCGACCCGGGAGCCCGACGACTCCCCTTCTCAGACTGAGTAGGTCTGCGGGACGGTTCGCCCTGGAGGCGGCCGCCCCGCAGATCGACAGACGCCCGCTATCAGGTCCTCGCCGCCGGCTCCTCCACGCTCACCTCGACGGGAATGCCCTGCTTGACGCTGGCCGTCACGATGCAGAAGTCCTCGAACAGGTCCCGGCAACGCGCGAAGCGCGCCGGGTCCACGGCGCTGAGGCCCGGGCGCAGGTGAACCTTGATGCCGCCGATGCGGAATCGCCCGTTCTCGTTGCGCACGATCTGCGTACTCACGCGCACGTCCAACGCCTCGAGATCGACCCGCGACTTCTTCAGGCAGAACGCCAGGCTGGCAGCCAGGCAGTTTCCCACCGCCGCCGACAGCAGCGCCGAGGCATTCGGGCCATTGCCGCCCCCGAGCGGCGGCGGCTCGTCGACCTGCAGCGCGTCGGCCGCGGGGATGGTATCGAAAGACACCTTGAACTCGTAGTCCCGAATCAGGGACAGGCTGACCTGCTGGACGCGATCTTCACTCATAGGCTCGGCCGCTCCCACTGTGCCACGACGCCCCGGTAGCGGGGAATCATCTCAAGATATCGCTGCCGGCTCTCGGACGGCAAGAGGTCGTGGGGGCCGCGGAACACCTGGACGACGGCCACCTGCTCCGAACTCGACAGGAGGGAGTCGGCCAGCTTGTAAAAATAATCGTCCTCGATGCGGATGTGCTCCCGGATCAGCTCCGTATAGCCCCTGGCGTGCATGGCCAGGTCGGCCCGGGCGGCCCGGTTCCCGGCGCGCAGGCGCCCCAGGTCCGCCCGCATCTTTTTCGAGTACGCCCGGCCAGCCTCGTGCTGCGCCAGAAGTGCAGCCACGACCGTCTGGTCCGGCCCCAGGCCGTGCTGCGCCAGCATCGGGAAGAGCACGTCCTCTTCCTTGCCGTGGTGGCGATCCGCGAAATTCTCGAAGAAATCCAGGACATCGGCCGCCATGCCGTCAGGGACTTCTCCCCGCCCGCCGAGGCGCGCCGCGATCGCGTCGAGGACGTCCAGCATCTCACTGAACCCGCGATGCTCATCAATGAGCACGTCGAGTAACCGCATGACCCTGTTACTCCTCTGGTCGGGAGCCTTCTCCCTCCGGAATTCCGTCAAGATTGGAGGTTCAACTATCTTTGCTGGCAATTGGCGTGCCGGAAGCCGGGGTGGGTGGGTCCGCGCCGGTGCGCTGGCGCCCGTGGACGGCCAGGGAGTCGGCCAGGGGCTCACGTGGGATGGGTGTTCGCTCCGGGCACGCGGGCTGCAGCCCGCGCGCGACATGCCCGGCGCGTGCTCAACTCGAGCGAGCCCCGAAGAGCGCCGGGCTCAGCTGATGTCGATCATGATCGACGAGGCGACCGCGGGCTCGACGGCCAGCTCGGTCTGATCGCAGAGGAAGACCACGCCGGGGAACGTCTGGAGCACGGTCACCGACGCGCCCGGGGTCACCCCCAGCGCCGCCAGGCGTTCGGCCCGCGGGGCGTTGTCCCGCGCGACCCGCACGACCCGCCCGCGGGCACCGGCGGCCAGTGCGGACAGCCGGCAGGTGGTGTCAAAACGTGACATGCAACGCCCCCAGCGCGGCATTCAGCGCCGTCCCCGTGGCCAGCGCCGTGACGGTGACGAACGCCAGGATCGCGAGGCCGACGCGCAGTCCCTGCTCCCGCACCATGACCAGGAAGTTGGCGACGCACGGGACGAACAGGGTCATGACCGTGAGGGCGACGACGGCCTGCACGCCGCTCAACTGCCCCGCGTGGGCGAGCGCAAACAGGCCTGCCGCACCGTAGTCCCGGCGCAGGAAGCCCATGACGAACACCTCGGCCGTCCGGGGCGGCAGGCCCAGGAGCCCGGACACCACGGGCTTGCCTGCCTCCGCGAGCCACACCAGGGCGCCGACCCGATCCAGCGCGAACAGCAGGACCGTGCCGATCAGGAAGAGCGGCACGGCCTCACCAAGGTACCACCGGATGCGCAGCACCGTCTTCCGCAACAGGTTGCGGAACTGGGGCAGGCGCACGGGCGGCATCTCGAGGATGAAGTCCGACCGCTCGCCTGGGAGGATGCGCGCCGCGAGGAACCCCACCAGGAACATCTGCCCGAGCACCACGCCAAACAGGGTCAGCAGGGCCGCGTAGGAGATCCCGCCGAGGATGCCGAGAATGGTCGCGAGCTGGGCCGAGCACGGCACGCCGAGCGCCAGCAGCAGGATCGCGATGAGCCGCTCCTTCTTCGTGCCCAGGATCCGCGTCGTCATCGTGGCCATCGTGTCGCAGCCGAGCCCCAGCACCATGGGCAGCACGGCCTTGCCGTTGAGACCCATGGCCCGGAAGATCCGATCGCTGAAGATCGCGAGCCGCGGGATGTAGCCCGAGTCTTCGAGAAACCCGAAGACGAAGAAGAACGTCGCCACGACCGGCAGGACGATGGCAATCGCGTAGGTCAGGCCCATGGTGATCAGACCGTAGGGCCCGACGAAGAAATCCCGGACGAGGGGCACCGGCACGAAGCGGTCGAAGGCCGCAATGGCGACCGGGTTGATCCCGCGGTTGAACCCGCCTTCGATGATGCCGACCAGCGTCTGCGCCCCGAACACGCCGACGATCAGGTACATCAGGTAGAGCACGACGGCCAGGATGGGCAGGCCCGTAATCGGCTCGCGGATGAGCCGGCCGATGCGCTCCTGCACCCGGGCGACAGACCGCGCCTCGTGCGTACGGAACCGCGTCGAGAGGTCATGGGCCAGCCGCGCGTGATCCCGGGACGGGTCGATGGCCAGAGACGGGCAGGCGGCGTGCTGGATGGCATCCTTGAGATCGGCCATTCCCCGCCCCTCGGTCGCGACCGTCTCGACCACCGGCACGCCCAGGCGCGCCGCGAGACCCGCGGTGTCGATCGAGATGCCGTGCGCCCGCGCCTCGTCGATCATGTTCAGGACGAGGATCATGGGCTTCTGGAAGGCCGCCAGTTGCGACGTCAGCATCAGGCCGCGCCGCAGGTTCCGCGCGTCGGCGACCTGCACCACGACGTCGGCCTCACCGTCCAGGAGGATCCGGCGGGAGACGGCTTCGTCCTCGCTCAGCGTGCCCTCGAGCGCATTGACGCCGGGCGTGTCGATGAGATCGCACACCTCCGGCCCCAGGGGTGCCCGGCCGCGGGTCACCGCGACGGTCGTGCCCGGGTAGTTGGACACCATGGCGTATTGGCCGGTCAGTCGGCCAAACAGGACGCTCTTGCCGACGTTGGGGTTGCCGACCAGGGCCAGGCGCAGGGGCCGCGCCCGCACCTTCAGGAGCGGCTGCGGCGGCGGCTCATGGCCGACCGACTGCGGGCACGACATGCACGACACCTCCGCGGCGGCCCCGGAATCCAGCAGCCACCGCGCGGGACGACTCTACTTGGCGGGCGAGGCCTTGAGGCTCTGGAGGAACGCGACCACCGCGTCGACGTCGCCGGGCTTCCAGAGCACCTTCGGCATCTTGATCTTGGCCTGGGGGAACTCGGCCAGGGGGTCTTCCAGGGCGCGTTTCAGACCGGCCGCGTCGCGTCGGGCGGAGACGCCGTCGAGGGACGCGGACAGCTTGCCGCCCTTGCCGGCGACGGTGTGGCACATCGCGCACTTGTGTTCGACGACCAGGGCCTGCCCCTTGGCCACGAGTTTGGGGTCGGGGGCCTGCGCCGCCGCCACCGTGAGAGCCACGAACGCCGTGCCGATCAAGATGAGACTCATTCTCAACATGCAGCAATGTTACCAGATCGCCGCAAAAAAAACGACCCGGCCGCCCCTGCGGGCGACCGGGTCCAACGACACTCAGGAGGAACGAGTCGACCTAGAGACCTAGAACAGGTAGATCAGGCGGAAGACCCCCGTGGTGCCCTTGTACGGCCGGTTGCCGTAGCCGGTCGAGATCTCGCCCAGATAGTCGACCCGCGGCACGCCGGGCTGTCCCGGCAGGTCGATGGTCGCGTAATCGGTGATATCGAGCTTCTCGTACCAGACGCCCAGGGCCGCGCCGATCTTGGCCGTCACCATGTACTTCACGTCCACGGTGAGCCGCTGCCACTTGTTCGTGACGTCGGGCAGCGCCTCGAACTGGCCGATCGCGGCCAGCGCCGGGATGCGCGGCCCGCCGTGCAGGAACGAGTTGTCCGAATCGCTGTAGTCGTAGGCGAAGCGGATGTCCGCCTTCTTGATGACCTGGATCAGGTCGAGGTAGAGGTCGAAGTTGTTGACCTTCTCGTCGTTGGTCAGCGTCCAGTCGCGGCTGGGATCGGTCCACGACGGGTCCGGCGGCGGGTTCGCGTTGCGCGACTTCTGGAACGCGTTGTACGAGTCGCGCCCGTAGTTCGCGCCGAGCACCACGGTATCCATCGGCGTGAAGTTGACGCCGATGTTGTACGAGGTGTTCTTGTTGTCGAGCAGGCCGAACTCGAGCCCCGGCCCGCCGTAGGTGTCCTTGCCGTAGGCCACCGACCCGGTCACGTCGATCGTCGCCAGCGGGGTCAGCGTCACGAGCGCGTTGAGGCGGTTCCGGTCGCGGTTGGCCTCATCGTAGAAGCGCAGGCCCGGCTGGGCGCCGCCATCCTCGATGGCCATCTCGGAGAACCCGTACCCGGTCCGCTTCACCAGCTCGTAGCCGACCCGCGCCGAGAAGAAGGCATGGCCCATCGAGTCGAGCGTCACGCGGAACGCGTTGTCCCGCATGTCGTTGTAGGCCCGGCCTGAGCGGTTGAAGTTGTCCAGGCCGTAGCCCACCCGCAGGGTCGCCTGCGGGATGACATTGAGCGACACCGTCGCGTCCAGCGTGTCGCGCACGATGTCGTGCCCCTCGGTCTCGCTGCCGGTTTCCTCCGGCACCGCGTCGAACCGCACGTACTCCGTCGCGTTGAACGGCCGCGAGACGTTGGCGTGCGTGTTGTGACGGTACTTGGCGTTGAACCCGAGCATCCCTGTCGGCCGCGACGAGAAGTTGATCAGCGCGTTGACCGCCCGGACCTTGGCTTCCGCCGTCGTCCGCTCGAGCTGTGCGAGCTCCGGGAAGGCCGCCCACACCAGCGGCTGGTTGATCACCGAGTTGGTCGTCCAGGGAATCAGCGTGTCGTTCTGGTTCTGGTCGATCACCTGCACCGTGCCGTTCACGGTGGTGCGCCGCGGCATCTTGTAGAGCCCCATGAAGCTGACGACCGTCATGGTGCTGTCGGGGAACGACGAGATCCGCCCGGTGGCGGGACCGTTGCCGTTGCTGTACCCGCTCGGGTCGTACGGACCGAGCGGCGGCGCCAGCCCGTTGTTGAAGTCGGTCACCCGCAGCGGATTGTCCCACTCGATCTGGTTGTACTGGTTCGAGAACATCGAGCGGTCGAGCGACGCGCGGAACATCCCCTGCGGCCGCGCCCACTCGACGGCCACCGAGAAGTCGTTGGTCCGGTTGTCCAGCGGCAGCGGCAGCTCGTTGGCGTTGTTGAACGCGAACGACATGCCGAACGGCTGGTAGCCGGACTTGTGCGTCGTGCTGAACGCCACGTCGATGCCGATGTCCGGCGTCGCCTCGTAGGTCAGGTTGAACCCCGCCGTGTCGCGGCGCTGCTGGAGATCGAAGGGCTTCGCCAGGGCGCGGTAGATCGACGCCTGGCCCGCCTGCGCCGCGTTGGCCGGGATGCCGACGACGCCCGGCTGCTTGTTCTGGACGGCCGTCCGGGCGGCGGTGTCGAGCGTCCACACGCCCTTCTGCGCCTCCACCCACGGCGTCGACGAGATGTACGAGTAGTTCAGCGGGATCGAGTCCCACAGGAACGAGAAGTTGAACTTGCTGTTCCGGTACTGCCCCGCGTAGCGCTGATCGCGGTAGCCCACGTTCTGCGCCTCGACGTCGAACAGGTAGCTGGAGGTCTCCTTGCCGAACACGATATTCGTATACGCGCCGTTCCGCAGGTCGCGGTACCGCTCGTACCGGGCCTCGTCGCCCGTCGTCGACGTGGCGCGGAACCCGATGTCCACCGACCCCGTCAACGACGCGGTCGCGCCGCCCGACGGCGGCTCCTGCTGCGCCATCACCGTACCGGCGGAGGCGAGCAAAAGCGCCGCAGTCACACTCATCAGTCTGTTGCGCATCGCGATCCTCCTCAGTTAGCGCAGGAAGGCCTTGCCGTTGGGGGAGTTCGAGCCGTGCACCATCTGGTGGCACGCCACGCAGGAACGCCCGAAGATCTTGTTGGCGTTCGTCGAGTTCTTCAGCAGGTAGCCCTCGTACACCGTTGGAGGATGGCGCGACGTGACGTGGCAGCGCTGGCAGAGGAACGGCTGCTTGGCCACGAGCATCCGGTCGTTGTTCGACCCGTGCGGATCGTGGCAGGTGACGCAGCTGTCAGCCACCGGGGCGTGCTCCCAGAGATACGGGCCACGCTTCTCGGTGTGGCAGCTCGTGCAGCTCTCGTCCACCGTCGTGCCGGCCTTCAACAGCTTCTGGTTCGAGCTGCCGTGGACGTTGTGGCACGAGGTGCACGACATCTTGGCGTCGCGCACCGGCATGTGGTTGAAGCGGTTCTGCTTGTTGACAATCGCCCGATGGCAGGTGCCGCACAGCTCGAACTCGTTCTTCGCCTTGAGATTGGCGTCGGCGCTCTTCGGCGCGTGAATGCTGTGGCAGGTCGTGCAGCCCACGTTGCGCGTGTCGTGCTGGCTGCCCGACCACAGGGCGTGGGTCTTCCGGTCGTGGCAAGTCGTGCAAATCTCGCTCGCCTCGTTCGGCGGCAGCGCGGAGATGATCCGGATCTTGGTCTTGTCTCCTGACCCGTCCACGTGCGCCTTGCCGGGCCCGTGGCAGCTCTCGCAGCCGTTGGTCGCGGCGGGTGTCTTCGGGTTGAACGCCTTGGCGTGCGGGCCGTCCTTGACGGCATTCGCCTTGTCCTCGTGGCAGCCCAGGCAGGTGTCGCTTCCGACGTAGTCCCCTGCCTGAGCCGGCGCTGCCTGCACCCCCGCGGTCCGGGGTGTGCTGGCCGACGCCGTTCCTGCGAGTCCCAGCCAGGCCGCCACCAACCCGGCCAGAACGACCCCGCGAACGAGGGTCCTGCAGAACGAATGCATGGCGTGCTCCTTGAGGTTATGTAGCCGGACGGGAGCTTGTGCTCCGGTCGCTCGACCAGACCGTCCACGGTCCCCGGGACGCCCAGCCGGGGCAGCGAGGGGGTCCACTGTCGTCAGTTCGGCCTTGGCACAGGCCATCCCGGCTACTTTGCAAGGGAAATGCCCGACTCCGAACGTTTCGAATCGCAGAATTACCACACAGATTCTGAAGCAATGTTCAGAATCTGTCCAGTGGGATCTGCGGAGTTTCTTAACGATCGGCGGTCGGCCTGCCGGAACCCTGGCCGGCATGACGGGAACCCGGCACCGGCTCCGGCGATGTCGGGACGGTGTCGGACCCTACTCGATCGTGTGGCAAAGCGCGCAGTCCTGCGAGATGACCTTCCCGTCCTTCGCCTTGTGGCTGTCGTCGTGGCACCGGAAGCAGCCCGGAAACGGGGTGTGGCCCACGTTGTTGGGATACGTGCCCCACCAGACGTTCATCTCGGGAAACACGTTCCGCTCGAACAGCCGCTGCGTCACCGACACGGCCTGTCGAACCGCTGCGGCGGGCACCCCCGGTTGCTGCCCACGGTAAAACGCCTCCAGCCCGGACGCGATGCCGGAGAGCGCCGCCCCCCGGTCCGGGTACTTGACCTGCAGGACCCGGACGGCCTCGCGCCGCACGAACGGGAGCGCGGGATCGAGGTCGCCGGCCGCCAGGGCGGCATCGACGGCGCGCTCGGCGGACGGCGCGAAGGTGTGACTCGGACGGTTGTGACAGTCGATGCAGTCGAGCGTCCGGCGTTCCCGTCCTGCCAGGTCCGCATCGCTCACGCCGTCCGCCCGGAACTCCGTCACGTGCCCCTGGCCATCGTCCAGGCGGACGTACGGGATCACCTGCCGCTTGTCGTCGGTGGCGATGTACTCGATGCGGTTGTGCGGGCCGACGTGCCAGTGGATGCCCGTGGCCGTGCCGCGCAAGACGCTCACGCCGCCGATGTGGAGGCGCAGGCTGGTCGTCGACTCCGTGTTCGCCTCGTCATTGCCGAACTCCCGGATCGTCCGGATCATGTCGCCGTGGAACTTGTCCGGCCAGTGGCACTGCTCGCACGTCTCGCGCGCCGGCCGCAGGTCGGTCACCGGGGACGGGATCGGCCGCGGGTACGTGTTGAACAGCACGGCGAAGACCTGGCGGGTGCCCGACAACTTCGACTTGACGAACCAGCCCGCGCCCGGCCCGATGTGGCACTGCACGCACGCGACGCGTGAGTGGGGGCCGTCCTGGTACCCGGCCCACTCGGGCTGCATCACCTGGTGGCACAACTGTCCGCAGAACTGCGGCGAGTCCATGTACTCGACGCCCTTGTACGCGGCGACCGTCACGATCAGGGCGTTCACCAGCGTGGCCGCGAGGAACACGGCGGCCGTCCGCCGCTGATACACGTCGTTCAGGTCGATCCGCGGCCAGTGCGGGCGCCACGCCGCCAGTCCGGCGGCGCGCCGCCGCTGCTCCAGCCAGATGCCGATCGGCATGATCACGAGGCCGGTGACGAACAGCCCGGGCAGGACCAGGAAGAACAGCATCCCGATGTACGGGTTGCTGTGCATGCCGAAGAGGTCGAGGAAGAAGAAGGCGACGAACAGCAGCGCGCTCGACGTGGTGAGCGCGGCACCGAAGATCGTAATGGCGTTGCGGACCAGCGAGAAGCGAGCGGGCATCTCCATGACGGCTCCGGGAGGTCTGGGAGGGAGGGGACGGTCGATCCTACGCCAGCACGGCGTAGAGGATCAAACCCACCATCAGGAGCCCGAGCACCACAGCGGTACCGCCGGCCAGGCGTCCCACGACGTAGACCCAGCGCGGCGCGGCGCCGACGGCCAGGTTCTCGAGTCGACCTTCCCGCGCGAGCCGCTCCTGCTCATCCTGCCGTTCTTCGTCCATTTCCAGCCGCGTGATGCGGCCCGTGAAAATGACGGAGTCCATCGGGAACTTCTCGGGGCGCAGGTGGCCGTTGAAGAAGTGGATCGTGAAGATGAACCCGACGGCCAGGAGCGCCTCCTCGCCGTGAATCAGCATCGCAATGTTGAACATCCACCCGGGGATGAGGTGGGCGAAGACCTCCGGGAACCAGAGCACGAACCCTGACCCGCCGATGATCCCCATGCCCCAGAACACCGCCCAGTAGTCGAACTTCTCCCAGTAGGTGAAGTGATCGAAGCGCGGCTGCGGGCCGAGGCCGACGAACCACCGCATGTGGGCGACAAGCTCCAGGATGTCCCGCGGCTGCGGCACCATCGACGCCGGGCCCCAGAGGATCGCCAGGTCCTTCTGGAGGAACAGCCGGTTCCCCAGGCGGCTCAGGTGCGTCACGAACACGCCGATCATGACGATCGCGAAGAAACGATGCAGCGTGCCCGCGACGTGGAATCCGCCGAAGACCCGCGCCAGTCGGCCCGCCCACTCGGCGGTGCTGAACAGCAGCGGCAGCCCGGTGAAGGCCAGCCCGAGGAAACTGAGCATCAGCAGGCCGTGCAGCAGCCGGTTGGCGCGGTCGAACCGCCAGTAGTGGGTCGTCTCGGCGCTACTTGCCATCAGGCCGCTCCTCTGTGCCGTCGTCCGTGGAACCGCCACCGGGCTTCCTCCCGAACCGCCCCGCCGCCTTCTGCTGCATCCCGCGTCCCAGCCAGAGCGCGGTGTGGAGCCCGAAGAAGGCAAAGACCCCGAACAGCAGCAGTTGCATGAACCGCGACGCGAAGTACAGCAGCGGGTTGCGCGCCCGGTTCCGGTGATCCGCGTGCGGGTCGTACTCCGCGAAGCTGGCGGTCGCCGAGGCATGGCAGGTCCGGCAGGTGTCCACGACCTTGCCCGGCGAGACGGTCGATCGAGGGTCCGACTTCGGGAAGATCAGGTGCGCGGAGTGACAGTCGGCGCACGAGGCGACCCGGGTGAACCCGAGCGCCGTCACCTGACCGTGGAAGGTGTCGCGGTACGTCCTGAGCGACTCCTCGTGGCACGTGCCGCACTCGCGGATGACCTCGAGTTTCCACGCCTCCACGTCCGCGCGACGGATCTGGTGGGCGGTGTGGCAATCCGAGCAGACCGGGGCGAGCGGGCTGCCCTTCTCCAGCTGGCTGCCGTGAATGCCCGTCAGGTACTGGCGCTCAACGCCCTCGTGACACTTGCCGCACGTGGCCGGAACGTTGCGCCGGAAAATGCGGCTCTCCGCGTCGGTCCGGCGGCGGATGTCGTGGCCGCCGTGGCAATCCGTGCACGTCGGCGCGACACTGAGCCCGCTCTTCACCAGCGCGCGTCCATGGATGCTGTCCTCGAAGAGGGCCACGACGTTGCCGATCGCGATCTTGCCCCGCTTGATGATCTCTTCGTTTCCGTGGCACCGGCCGCACGTCTCGAGCAGATTCATGTGGTTGGTGCGCGACTCGGGATCGGCCGACGGCCGGATATCGTGGGTCCCGTGGCAGTCCACGCACGTCGCGGCAATCAGGTTGCCGGACTGACGCCGGGCGCGCGCGTGGACCCCCTTGTCGTACGCGGCGACCGCCTGGTCGTGGCAGGTGGCACACTGGACAGGCGCCAGTTTCTGGGCGTGCGGGAACTCGGTGGCCGCCGCCAGATCCGTGTGGCAGTTCACGCACGCGATCCCGGCCTGCCCATGCACCGACGCCCCAAAGGCTTCGGGCAGCACCGCCACGGATCGGCCGTCCGTCCGGGCCGCGGTCGCGTCGCCGTGACAGGTCAGGCAATCGTCATTGGTGGGCGCCGGTGGCGCGGTCGCCTGCGGGCGGGCCTGAGCCGCGCCCGTCCCGAGGACGAGCGCCAGAACCGCCATCAGGCCGTTTCGCTTCAGGTGTGTGGTCATCCCGATGTCTCTGCTCCCGGCCACCTTGTCTGCCGCCACACCGATCCCGCCGTCGGCTTCCCGGAAACCGAGAGCGGGGCTGCTGCAAGTTGATGTGATCGGGAACCCTGCCGATGCGAACCGCGCGGGAAGATCGAACAGGGGACTCGTCAATGCGTTCGCCGGTCTCGAAGGGCCGCCACCGTCCGCCCCGGCCCGGCGGCGACGAGGACCCCTCAGCCTCCGCCAGGACAGTACTTCAAGCCAGACCGCCACCGCAACACGGCGCGGCGTCAGTGCTCGAGGCCGCCCGTGCCCGGCCCGGTCCAGGCGTCCCGCGGCTCCCACCGCGCGCAGTCGAGACACCGGTCCACGCTGGACGCGGTGTCACGGCGCCGCTCGACCAGGCAGGCCCATTGGGTCATCCATTCGTCGAGCCAGAGAGGCGCGGGGCTTGCCGGGCGGTATTCGCTCCACCGGCAGGTCCACGGCGTGCGTTCACTTCTCATGGGATGCCTCGCGGAGGAAGAGGTCAGATCGCTCCACCTGCAAGGGCACGTCGCTCGTGTCGACGTGCCCCACCACCGCCGTTCCTCAGTTGCCGCTGTATCCGATCTGCCGCTCGGGAGGTTCGCCCTGTGGAATAAGGGTCTGGCAGGATTGAAAATTGTGGATCGACACGACCGGCCGTTTCATGGGCTGACCGGTCGCGGTGGGTAATAGAGGAATCCTATGCGCGAGCCTCCCGAGCGGCAAGATCGTTTCCTTCACGGCTGTTCACACATCGACATGGGTACGCGAGGATTCATGGAATGCCCGGCCCATGCACCTGCAAACAATACAAACGCCGTGCCACGCCAGATCAGGCCACTTTCTCGCCCCCCACCCTGGCCTGGTGGCGCAAGACCGTTAATTCCGGGGCTCCTGGCGCCCCTGCCCGCCGAGATCCCGGCATCCGCGCGCGCAGAGTCGGGCGGGCTCTCCCCAATTCGGCAGTCCCCGGGCGGCCGTCCGGCCCGCCCGGGCCTGACCCCGGACCGACGCCGGGGCCCCGCCTGGGGAAATCTATCTGGGGAGTTCGGGGGGACGCCGGATGAACACGCGAAACTGGGCACCCTGCTGGACCTGATCGGCCAGAAAACAGATCTCGCCGCACTGCACGGAGAAGTGGTACCCGAGCTCCGGCTCCCGACTCGTGACATCTTCCCACTCGTCGTCGAGCCCGACAATGGCGTTCGCGGCAGCCGCGACCTGCTCCGGCGAGGATCCTGGAAAGCGCTTCTGGAGAACGGCTAGGACTTTTTCGCGGTCAATCATCTAGAACCCTCGCTCCGGGAGCGCAGGGGACTGACGCAATCATGGTGCCAGCCACGGCGAACCAGCGCCAGACCGGTCCGGACCGCATCAAGCGGCGGCGGACGTGCGGTCGTCGGGTGGGTCGCCTGCCGGGGTGCCGGCGCCGGTGACCGGTCCGCGCCGCGCTCGTGGCCGCCGGCGCCACGCAAACAGCGGCTTGGCCACGAGCCGGGCGACCCGGCGGTACGCCTCGTAGGTCCAGAATCCGGCGGTTCGCGGCGCGAGCAGGACCGCGTCGTCGGGGTTGACGACGATGCTGACCTCGATGTTCGGGGCGGCGCCAATCGGGATCCAGTTGCGGCGGCACGCTTCGTAGACGTGAGCCATGACCGGGCGCATGTCCTCGTATTTCGGCGGCGCCCAATCCTGCATGTCCGCCCCGATGGTCGGGCGGAACACGCACACCGTCGGAAACGCCCCCGCGTCGGCGATGTAGTCGATGGCCGTCAAGGTCTGCTCGATTGGCTCGACGCCGGCGATGATCTCTCCCGACACCGCGCCCTTCGGCATGCGGGCCGCGCAGTATTCCATCGCCTCGAAGAAGAGCCGCTGGCCGAGCATCCGCTCCTTGCCGGGACAGAGTTCGGCGAAGACCGAAGGGTCGAAGAACTCCACGCAGAACGACAGGTGGTCGACGCCCAGGTCGATGAGTCGATCGTAGCGGGAGAAGTCGCGCTCCGGCGCCAGCTGTACGCCGACGAGCATGCCGACCTGTTCCTTGATCGCCCGGATGTAGGGCTCGGTCCACTGGATCCCGCGCGTGCCCTGGAACCCGCCGTTGAGGTGCACGAACGTCACGCCGGATTCCTGCCGGGCCGCGAGGCAGGTCTCGACCACGTCGGACACGGCCTTGTCGGCTGATTCGCTCTCCCCGACATTCTGCCCGGTGGTACAAAAGCGGCAGTTCAGGGGCGGATCATAGTTCCAGAACGTGCAGACCATGTTCACGTAGATCCCGAGGTACGTGCCCTGCAGCACGCCGATGTGATTCATCGGGATCTGGCGCGAGGTCGGCCGCCCGTACCACGCGGGTTCCTGGGGGATCCGGACCGGATACCACGTATCGCTGCGCTCGTCGTGGATGCGATAGCCGTCGGCCGGAGAACCCGTCAGGACATAGGGCGACTGCCTGACAAACGCCTCCACGACCGGTGCGTTGACCCACACCTCGGGCTTCAGCCAGGTGCCGCCCGGGATCACCATCTCCAGCCCCGACCCCAGCCCCGCGCGCGTCCGCGAGATGCCGCGGGCACCCTCGAGCGACACCGCATCCGGCACGCGCAACCCCTTGCAGAAGAGGTCGATTTCGAGTTCACAGGCATTCAGCGCCATCAGTCAACCTCGCGCGGTCCGGAGCCGTAGACGCGGGCCGCCGCACGCGCCGGCCCCGGGGCTCTCCTGTGATGGGCGTGTTCGCCCCGGGCACGCGGGCTGGGGCCCGCGCGCTGCGTTCCCGGCGCGTCCTCAATTCGACCGGGCGCCGGGCCTGGCTGGTCACCCGCAATTCTACCGCGTGCGCTGAACAGGCGGCACACAAGACTGCGGCCGGCGCCAGCCGGCCCGGGAGCGGGCGGCCCGTGCCCCAACTCCCGCTCTCCAGCGGACCTCGCGCGCCCGGTCACAGTACGGTCGAAGGCCCGCCGGCAACCTGCGCTAGAATGCCTCGGATGAGCCTCATGCGACGGGCGCTGCTCGCGGCGTCGGAAAACGGCTGGCTGAGAACCCATGCGCCGCGCTCCGCCGCGGTTCGTCGTGGCGTGTCCCGTTTCATGCCGGGCGAGGACATCGACGCCGCCGTCGCGGCGATGGCGCCGCTCGCGCCCGCGGGCATGAACGGCATTGTGACGCACCTTGGCGAGAACATCACCGACCGGGCCGAAGCCGACGCCGTCGTCCGGCATTACCTGATGGTGCTCGATCGGATCCGCGCGGTGAGCCTCGACATCCACGTGTCCGTCAAGTTGACCCAGCTCGGGCTCGACCTGGACGAAGGGTTGTGCGTCGCCAACCTCGAGACGATCGTGCGGCGGGCGGCGGAGCTGGGCAACACCGTGGCGATCGACATGGAGCAGACCTCCTACACGGGCGTGACGATCGACATCTACCGCCGGCTCAAGCCCGGCTGGGCCAACCTGGGCATCGCGCTCCAGGCGTACCTCTATCGCACCCGGCAGGACATCGAGTCTCTGCTGCCCGTGTCGCCGTACGTCCGGCTGGTCAAGGGCGCCTACAAGGAGCCGCCGGACAAGGCGTATCCCAGGAAGAGCGACGTCGACGCGAACTACCTGGACATCGCGACGTGGGTCCTCGGCGACACCGTCCGGCGAACAGGCACCCGCTTCGGCTTTGGCACCCACGACGCGACCCTGCTGCGCGCCATCCAATCCAGGGCCGCGGCCCAGGGCCTCCAGCCGCGGCAGGTCGAGTTCCAGATGCTGTACGGCATCCGGACCGACGAACAGCAGCGCCTCGCCCGGGAGGGTCACGACGTGCGCGTGCTGGTCAGCTACGGCGAGGCGTGGTTCGCCTGGTACATGAGGCGGCTGGCTGAACGGCCGGCCAACCTCTGGTTCGCCCTCCGACACGCCCTTCGCTGATCCCCCCGCCGCACATGAGTGCCGACATCGGCGCGTGGCTCCGGCTGGCTCCCGTGTTCCGGCGATTGTCACTGGAGGACCGCGAGCGCCTGGCCTCGGTGTCGCACGTCCGCACGTTCACGCGCGGCGAGTCCATCCTGACCGAAGGCGCCGCCGCCACCTGCTTCATGACGATCGCGCAGGGCCGGGTCAAGGTCTTCAAGTTGATGCCGACCGGCAAGGACGTGATCCTGGAGATCCTCGGGACCGGCGATCCGCTCGGCGCGGTTGCCGCCTACGAGGACCGTCCTTACCCGGCCTCGGCGGTCGCGCTGGAAGACACGACTGCCATCGTGATTCCCCGCGACGTCTTCTTTGCGCTCCTCGAACAGCACCCGACGCTCGTGCGGGGTCTGCTGGCGGGCCTCACCCACCGGCTGATCGACCTCACCAATCGTCTCGCCGAGTTGACGGGCGGGCGCGTCGAGCCGCGTCTCGCCCGCTTGTTCCTGAAGCTGGCAGAGGAGCAGGGCCGGCCCGAACGTGGGGGTGTCTTCATCCCGGTGCCCCTGTCGCGCCAGGAACTGGCGGACATGATCGGCACGACCATCGAAACGTGCATCCGCATCATGAGCCGGTGGGGTAAGCAGGAGGTCGTCCGCACCGAGAAGGACGGGTTCGTGGTGGTCGACAAGCGTGAACTCGACACGCTGGCCCTCACGTAGCGGCCATCAGCCCCGACGACGGCGGGCATCCACGCTGCCCGATCGACGACGCCGGTGGCGCCTTCCTGCAGGCGGACCTGTCACCCGCGTTCGCCGGATCCCCTGATCCGGCCGCCGAGCGCGACTTTCAGCGCGGCAATGTGCGCCGGGGTCGTTCCGCAGCATCCGCCGACGATGACCGCGCCCGCCTCGACGACGTCCTGCATACCCTCGGCGAACGTCTCCGGCGTCATCGAGTACACGGCACGCCCGCTTTCGAGTCGGGGCTGACCCGCGTTGGGTTGGATCATGATCGGCCGGTCGGACACGGCCTTGAACTGCCCGACGACATCGACGAAGCCGGCAATGTCGAGGTGCGCCCCGCAGTTTGCACCGATGACGTCTGCCCCGGCGTCCACCAGGCGCTGTGCGGCCGTTCCGGGGGCCACGCCCAGCATGGTGCGGATGCGGCCGCCCGGGGCGCGATCGAACGACATCGAGGCGACGACGATCGCCGCACCGCACCGGCGCGCCGCGTCCACGGCGGCCGTCGCCTCCTCCAGCGCGGTCATCGTCTCGACGATGATGCCATCGGCACCTGCGTCGAGCAGCGCGCCAACCTGCCGCACGAAGCCCTCGCGGACCCCGTCCACCGTGAGGGTTCCGAGCGGCGCGAGCAACTGCCCCGACGGCCCGACATCCCCCAGCACCATCACGCCCGCGGCAGCGGCGGCGCGGGCCAGCCCCACGGCCGCCCGGTTGACCTCCTCGAGCCTGTCCCAGAGGCCATGCCGGTCCAGCACCCACGGGTTGGCGCCAAACGTGTTGGTGATGAGGATCTCGCTGCCGGCCGCGGCATAGGCGCGGTGGATGGCTTCGACCCGATCCGGCTGGTCCAGGTTCCAGCGCTCGCCGGCCTCCCCGGCTGGCAGACCGGCCCGCTGGAGTTCGGTTCCCATGGCGCCGTCCGCCACGATCACGCGTGTGCCGAACCCGGGCAACAGGCTCACGGCATCACCTCCCAGCTCCCGCCATGCGACGGCCCGACGCGTTCGCCCAGCCCGGGCCCGATGCCCGGAGGCGTGCCGCCGGGTGCCGATCTGCCCGCTTCTACCACCGCGCCGCCCCGGTGTCAATTCCGGCACAGACCCCGGCCGTGCAATAATGGAAGTACGACAGGCCGGATTCCTTCCTTGTGTCCGTCCGGCTGTGCCCCCGTCGCCCCGTGCGTGCCCGCGACGGAACTTCCCGCACGCTCCGGTTCGCCCTGACCGGCAGAGCGCTGTCACCACGCCAGCCGCCGCCGGAAGAAAAGGTAGTCGACCGTGAAGAAGCCAGCCAGACCCAAGCCGATGGCGCCCGCTCCCAAGCCGCAGACGCCGGCCAAACCGGCCCGGTCCCGCGCCGCGGCCCCGGAGCACCGTCGGATCTCAGCCGGCCCCGTGCTGATGCCGCTGCACGAGGGGGTGGTCTACGGGCCGGTGCGGTCGCGGCGCCTGGGACGATCGCTCGGCATCAACCTGTTGCCGGCGCATCTCAAGCTGTGCACGTTCAACTGCTCCTACTGCCAGTACGGCTGGACCCAGCAGCCCCGCCGG
Source organism: uncultured Acidobacteriota bacterium (assembly GCA_963813325.1). Taxonomy (GTDB): domain Bacteria; phylum Acidobacteriota; class Vicinamibacteria; order Vicinamibacterales; family JAKQTR01; genus CAWEYM01. Next base: position 376,113 of record CAWEYM010000004.1, on the reverse strand, counting down.
CCCGGAGGCGCGGCCCTGGAGAACTGGCCGACCCCGACCGTGGTCGTCCGGGCGGTCGGCAACGCGTTGCGCACGCTGGCGGCCCAGGGCGAGCCCGTTGATCGCCTCACGCTGGCGGGTCACGGCGAGCCGACGTTGCACCCCGAGTTCCCGGAGATCGTCCGCGCCCTCATGGCGATGCGCCGCGACGTCGCCCCGGGAATTCCCCTCGCGGTGCTGTCGAACGCGAGCACCCTGGATCGTTCCGAGATCCGCCTCGCGCTCTCCCAGGTCGACGAGCGCTACATGAAGCTCGACGCCGGCGATGCCGCGATGCTCAGGACCATCAACGCATCGTCGCTGCCGTTCGAACAGTTGATCGAGGGACTGCGGAGCCTGCCCGACGTGATCATCCAGGCGATGTTCGTCAAGGACCGCACGGGTCGGATCGACAACACGAGCGACCTCTCGGTCATCAACTGGGTCAACGCGCTCCTGCGGATCAAGCCGAAGGCGGTTCACGTCTACACGATTGACCGCGCCCCGGCGTGGCCCTACCTGCAGCAGGTGCCCCCAACGCGGCTCAGAGAGATCGCGCAACGCGTGCGGCTCGCGGGCCTCGACTGCGAGTTGTTCGGGGTGCCGGGACCGGAGGATGGCGTACCGGCGACGGGCGCCGGGCACTAACCTCGAAAGGACAGCATCGACTGTCGGCGTACGGCGTTCGGCCTGCGGCCTCGCACGCTGTCTGGCGTCATGAAGACGATGCCACCGCCCACGTCGGTGGGGCGTGAGCGTCGGGGTCGGCAGGGATATCGGGCGGCGTCTCAGGAAAAGGTCTTCTCGACCCAGGTGCCCGCGTCGCCTTCGGCGATCGCGTGATAGCCGCGCCGGCGCAGGTGGGTGATGGTCGCCGCGGCATGAGGCAGCAGGAGCAACCGGCGGCTCCCGGCCGCCATGCATGCCAGCTCGAGCGCGTCGAGCAGGCCGTCGGCGATCTGATCGGTGCCGCACGCCGAACTCGCGTCCAGGCCGAACTCGTACACGCGCAGTTCCCCATCGCCGCGGTCATAGGCGGCCATGCCCATGACGCGGTTCCCGCACAGGGCCAGGAGCCGGCCGCCCTGCGCCAGCCTGTTCCGCCGGGCGGCGGTCAGCCGCTGGCCGCGGAAGAGGCGGCGTACGTCCGTCGCAGCGAGCGGTCCGCTGTCGGGACCAAGCACTCTGAACTGCACTGGGGGAGGTGCGCCCGACCGGAGAGAGTCCAAAACCGGCGACACGCCTGCTTGAGCAGCAACCCGGGTGCCAGAATGCCCGACCGCGCTAAAGTATTGTGGGCCAAGGATATTGTGGCGCCGGTGCCACGGGGGACCGCCCGAGGCCGGCGAGTTTTCGGCGGAATCGCCGACACCTCGTCACTCGGCGGTTTCGAGATGGCCCAGGTCGAGCTTCTTGATTCGGTCACCCAGCGTCGATCGCTTGATGTTGAGAAGCTCAGCAGCTTTGGACTTGTTCCCGCCGCTGACCTTGAGCGCCCAGCTGATCAGATTCGACTCGACCTCCCGCAGGCGGTCGTCCAGCGACACCGCCGACGGGTGGGTGTGGGTCTCGACGATGGGTTCGTGCTCCTCCGCGTACTTGTGGAACAGGACGCTGACCGGCACGCACCCGACGCGCACGGTGTCGCAGGTGCAGGTCTGCGCGATCCGCTCACAGGCATTCTCCAGCTCGCGAACGTTGCCCGGCCACGGGTAGCGCATGAACGCCTGCAACACGGCCGGGGCCACGGCCCGGGGCTCCTCGCCGCGCTGCCGGAAGTAGCGCTTGATGAAGTGGTCCAGGAGGATCGCGACGTCCTCGCGACGCTCCCGCAGCGGCGGCAGGTTGATCGGGATCACGTTCAGCCGGTAGAACAGGTCATCGCGGAACTTGCCCTCGCCGACCAACTGCTTCAGGTCGCGCTTGCTGCCGGTCACGACCCGCACGTCGATCGGGATGGTGCGCGACCCGCCGAGCCGCTCGATGGTCCGGTTCTGGAGCACGCGCAGCAGCTTGACCTGCATCGACATCGGCACGTCGTCGATGTCATCGAGGAAGATGGTGCCACCCTGCGCCAGCTCGAAGCGCCCGGGCCGGTCCTTGATGGCCCCGGTGAACGCTCCCCGCTCGTGTCCGAAGAGCTCCGACTCGATCAGGGTCTCGGAGAGGATCGCGCAGCTCACGGGCACGAACGGCTTGTGGCGCCGCGAGCTCGACTGGTGGATCAGGTTGGCGAGCATCTCCTTCCCCGTGCCGGTCTCGCCCGTCACGAGGACGCTGCTGTCGCTGTCGGCGATCACGCGCACGAAGTCGAAAACCGCACGCATACGGGCGCTGCGGCCCACGACTACCGAGTCGATTGTAAAGGTAGCGGAGGCTGCCATCGACCATCCGGTCTCGGGTTGGATTCCGTAACTCTGATTCTAACAGATGTGCCGGTAGTATACTAACCGTGAGGTGCCCCTGATGGTGACCCGCGAACGAGTCCAGTCCGTCCTCGAACGCATCCGCCCGCTGATCCAGACCGATGGCGGCGACATCGAGCTCATCGACGTCATCGACAACAAGGCCAAGGTCCGGCTGACCGGCAACTGCGTGGGTTGCCCCAGCGCCCAGATGACGCTCTACATGGGCGTCGAGATGACCCTGAAGGAAGAGATCCCGGAGCTCGAGGAACTCGTGGTGGTCTGATCCCACGGGTTGGCTAGGGCGCCAGCCCTCCACGGCTCGACGAGGTCGTCGTGGCCGGCTGCAGCGTCGCGGCGGGCGCCGTCGCAAGCGAGGCGCCGCTGACCGCGACCGTGCTCCCGGCGGCACCCCCCGGGGCCGGGCCCGCTTCCTGCAGGCTCTCGAAGTCGATCACCGATCGGTTGAACTCGAGCAGCGCCCCGAGTTCGTTGTTGCGGGCGGTGGCGAGATCCCGCTGGGCCTGCACGACCAGGAAGCTCGTCGACATCCCCACCTCGAATCGCTTCTGCTCGGCCGACAGCCGCTGCTCCGCCAGGGTCCGCGCCGCGCGGCTGGTGGCGATACGCTGCGAGTTCAGGTCCAGCTGCCACGCCGCCTGGCGCAACTGCCGCACGGCTTTCATCTCGAGGCTCGTCAGGCGATCCCGCGCCTGTTGCGCTTCCAGGCGTGCGCGGGCCAGCGCAGCGTCCTCGATCCCCCTGCCGAGCGGGTAGCTGAGGCTCACGGCGACGGTCCAGGTCGGGTAATCGCGACGAACGACCTGCTCCATCACGGTGCCGAACCCGACCGGCTCGGTGCCCACCACCGTGCCCGGGAATCCGCCTTCCCTGATGAGCCGATTCCCGCCCAGGCCGTTGGCCACGAGGTTGACCTGCGCCCGCACGTCGGGCAACGTCTGGTTGCGTGAAAACCGCACGTTGGTCTCCGCGTTCGCCAGTTCCTGGCGCGCTCGCACCAGGTCGAGACGGCCGGCCAGCGCCTTGGCCAGGATCGCGTCGAGATCGGGCGTCTGGGCCTCCAAGGTGGGGCGATCGACCGCCTCAATGGATGCCTCCCAGAAATCCGCGCTGGAAGGGTCGAGCACGAGCACCCGGAGGCGATCCTCGGCCTGGCGCGAGGCTGACCGCGCGATGAGCAGGTTCTCCTCGCGCTGCGCCACCTCGGCCTGCGACGCGGTCAGGTCCAACGGGGGCGCCTGGCCCACGTCGACCCGGGCCTTGTTCTGGCGGGCGAGGTCCCGGGCCAGCTCGAGCGACTGGCGCTGCACGTCCACCGCCGCCCGCGCCGCAACGAGATCCCAGTAAGCGCGCTTCACGTCGGCCAGGGTGCGCACGACGGTCTCGCGGAAACGCGTGTCCGAGATCTCACGGTTGCGCTTGCTGAGGATCAGCTGCTGGCGGGCGCTGTCGATCGACAGGTCGCGAAGCAGGGGCTGCGAGGCGGCGAACTGGACCCGGGCCGTCAGCGTCGGGTTGAAATTCACGAACGTGCTCGTACTGTCGCTGCGGGACGCGTCCCAGCCCACGGCGTAACTCGTCCCGAGCCAGGGCAGGCGCTGGGCCACGCCGACCGTGCCCGAGAAGAGATTCGATCGCACGCCCTGGTTCCCCACGAGGAAGCTGCTCGGCGGAGCCAGTTGGCTGTTGCGCGCCAGGTTCGACGTGAGCGACGGCACGTACGCGCCCCGGGCCTGGGCGAAGCGCTCGGCGGCAATCTGCGGCTCGAGACGGTCGACGCGGATATCCAGGTTGTTCGCCAGCCCCATCCGCACGGCGTCATCGAGCGTCAGACGCAACGCGGGGGCCTGCCCGGCTGTCGTCGTCGAGGCGGGAAGCGGCACCCGCAGATCCTGGCCCGCCGCGGGCGCCACACGCGGGATCGCCGTGAGCAGCACGATCAGCGCGGCACCCCATCGTCTCCCCCAGCCACGAGGCACGGACATGGCAGATCTCCCTGGAAGGCGCGGCGCGCCGGCGCTAGGCGTCGCCGCCGGGCATCGGCGCGGACGCCGGCGACAGGCCGACACGGGCCAGCGTGGCCCGGATGCGGCCCCCCACGCCGACCTGCGCGACGTCGTCGAAGAGCGAGTAGGCCACGGGCGTGACGATGAGCGTCAGCACCAGCACCAGCGACTGACCGCCGATGATGATGAAGCCGATGGCGCGGTTGGTCCCCGAGCCCGCGCCACTCGAGATCACGAGCGGCACCATCCCCGCGACGAATGCGATCGTCGTCATCAGGATCGGTCGCAGCCGATCGCGGCTGGCCTGGACGACGGCGGCGTGGCGTTCCATCCCGTGCTCGCGGAGCTGATTGGCCCGGTCGATCTGGAGAATCGAGTTCTTCTTCACGACGCCGAACAGCACGAGCAGGCCGAGGCCCGAGAAGATGTTCAGCGACTGGCCGGTGACGATGACGGCGACGAGCGCGAACGGGAGCGTCAGCGGGAGCGAGAGGAGGATCGTCACCGGGTGCAGCCACGATTCGAACTGGGCCGCGAGGATCAGGTACATGAACACCAGCGAGAGCCCGAACGCGATCACGAAGTAGCGCGCGGTGCGCCCCAGCTCCCGGGACCGCCCGGCGAACCGCGTCTGGTACTCCGGCCCCATGCCGAGCTGCGCCGCGGCGTCCTGCATGGCCGCCATCACGGGCGTCTGCGACGTGCCGGGCAGCAGGCTCGCGTACACCGAGACCTGCCGCTCGCGGTTGAGCCTGTTGATCTCGGCGGGCGCCGAGCCCAGCGTGAAGCCCGCGATGTTCTCCAGCCCGACGCTCCCCAGCCGGGCGGACGGCACGGTGAGGGCACCGACGTCGGCGGCCGATTCGCGGAAGCGAGGCTTCGCGCGCAGGTGGACCTCGTACTGCTCGTCGCCCTCGTTGTAGGTGGTCACCTGGTCGCCGCCGACCAGCAGGCGGAGCGCGTCGGCCGCGTCGCTGACCTGCACGCCCAGATCGGCTGCCTTGGCGCGGTCCAGCCGAACCTGGATCTCGGGCTTGCCCGGGTTCAGCGACAGGTCGACGTCGACGGCGCCGGGAATCGCCCGCGCGCGGGTCACGACCGCCTGGGCGTAGCGCTGCAGCAGCGTGAGATCCGGGCCGTTGATGACGAACTGGATCTCGGCGCTCTGCGCCCCGCCCCCGCCCATCGCCGCCACCGGCCGCACGCCCGTCCGGAGGTTGGCCGCGGCGAACCCGGGCAGCAGCCGGGTGCGCACCTCGTCCATCACCGCGAACACGTCGCGGCGGCGGTCCTCCAGCGGCACCAGCTTCGCGTAGATCGTGGCCAGGTTCGGCGTGCGGGCCGAGTCGTCGGCCACCGTCACCATCGTGAAGGCCGCTTCGGGCACGGTTGCCCGGGCCCTGGTCGCAATCCGGTTCGCGAGGAGCTCGGTGGCCTGCAGGCTCGTCCCTTCCGGCGCGCGGAGACCGATCTCGAACTCGCCCTGATCGTCGTTCGGCAGGAAGTTCTTGTCGGCCAGGATGAACAGGGGCACGCTCGACAGGAACACCAGGACCGCCGCGGCGGCGACGACGCCCCGGTGGGAGAGCGCCCAGTGCAGCGCCCGGGTGTAGGCGTGATCCAGCGGCTGGAACAGCGCCGACTCGCGCGACGTCCGGCCCGTGCCCCCGGCGCGCCGCGGCCGGAGCCATCGCGCCGCGAGCATCGGCGTGAGCGTGAAGCTGACCAGCAGCGACACCAGGACGGCGAACGCCATCGTGAGGCCAAAGCTCTTCATGAAGCGGCCGGCGATGCCGCCCATGAACCCGATGGGCAGGAAGATCGCGACGAGCGACAGCGTGGTGGCGAGCACGGCGAGGCCGATTTCCCGGGTCGCCTCGATCGCCGCCTCGAAGGGCGGGCGCCCCTTCTCCTCGATGAAGCGGTAGATGTTCTCCAGCACGACGATCGCGTCGTCGATGACGATGCCGACCGAGAGCGTCAGGGCCAGCAGCGTCATCGAGTTGAGCGTGAAGCCCATGTACCAGATGAGGCCGAACGACGCGATGATCGACGTGGGGATGGCAATGGCCGCGATGATGGTCGACCGGAAGTTCCACAGGAAGATCAGCACGACCAGCGCGGCGAGGAACGCCCCGGTCACCAGGTGCTCCTGCACGGCGCGGATGGACGCCTTGATGAACTCCGACTGGTCGCGCACGATGCGGAAGGTGTATCCCTTCGGCAGGGTGGACTCGAGCTCGGCGATGCGGCCCTTGACGGCGTCGATCACCTGCACCGCGTTCGTGCCGGACTGGCGCCGGATGTTCAGGATGACGGTGGGCACACCGTTGATGTTCGCGACCGTCTCCGGCTCCGCCATGCCGTCCTCGACGTCCGCCAGATCCTTCACGGTGATCGCGTGGCCGTCGCGCATCCGCACGATGATGTCGCCGAATTCCTCCACCGACTGCACGCGCCCGCGCGTCCGCAGCGTCAGCGCGACCGGTCCCTGCTCCAGGCGCCCGCCGGGGATCTCGACGTTCTGCGCCTGGAGAGCCCGCGCGACGTCGTTCACCGTGACGTTGTAGGCCTGCAGCCGGCCGGCGTCGAGCCAGAGGTTGACCTGCCGCTTCCGGCCTCCGACCACCAGCACCTGGCCGACGCCGTCGACGGTCTCGAGCCGGCGCCGGATCACCTTGTCGGCGTACTCGGTCACCTCGCGGACCGGCCTGGGCGCGGACACGGCGAGGCCGATCACCGGTGCCGCGTCGGTGTCCATCTTCTCGATCGTCGGCTGGAGGATGTTCCGCGGCAGCTGCGGCAGCACGCGATTGACCTTGTCGCGCACCTCCTGTGCCGCGATGTCGACGTCCTTCTCGAGGATGAATGACGCCATGACGAGCGACACACCCTCGGCCGACGTCGAGCGGAGCTCGTCGAGCCCGCTGATCGTGTTGACGGCTTCCTCGATCTTGTCGGAGATCTCCGTCTCGATCTGCTCGGGGGCGGCGCCCGGCTGGCGCGTCGTGATCACGATGGTGGGAAAATCCACCTTGGGAAACCGGTCGACGCCCAGCTGCGTGTAGCCGAAGGCGCCCACGACCGTCAGGGTCAGGACGAGCACGGACGCGAACACCGGCCGGCGCACGCAGATCGCGGCAAGCCACTGCATGGCGAGAACTCCTGGGAGCGGCTACTTCCGGACCGGTGGCGCCTGCGCGGGCCGATCGGGTGCACCGGCCGCGGCCTTCACCGTGACGCGGGCGCCGTCGGCGAGATCCGGGGCCCCGCCCACCGCGACCCTGTCGCCAACGGCAAGGCCCTTGAGGACCTCGGTCCGGTCGCCGAAGGCGAGGCCCAGCGTGACCAGGCGTTCTTCGACGCGATCGCCGCGCACCACGTACAACCGGCCTCCCCCCGTGGCCGGCAGGATGGCCGCGGTGGGCACGAGCAGTGCGGGCTCCGGCGCGGGCAGCTGCAGCTCGGCCGTCACGAACATGCCCGGCATCAGGGCGCCGTCCCGATTCGGCACGACGGCCTCGACCGTCAGCGCGCGCTGGTCGACCCGCAGCGCGGGCGAGACGAACCGCACCTCCCCCTCGAACACCCGGTCCGGATACGCGTCCACCCGCAGGCGGATCGGCTGGCCGGCCCGGACGCGCCCGATGGACTGCTCCGGCACGGTCACCTCGACGCGCAGGGGCGACACCTTCACGACGGTGGCGACCTTGGTGCCGCGCGTCACGAAGTCGCCGATGCTGACCTTGCGCTCCACGACGAGGCCGTCGAAGGGCGCCCGCACGGACGTGTCCGCGAGGGACTTGTTCGCCATGACCGCGCGCGCCCTCGAAGCTTCGAAGAGGCGGTACTGCTGCTGGGAGGCGTTGCGGGCCGCCGCGTACTGGCTGCGCGTGGCCTCGACTTGCGTCCGGCGCTGGTCGTACTCCGCCTGCGATACGACCTTCTGGTCGAGCAGCGTCCGGATGCGCTCGAAGTCGGCCTCGGCCAGATCCTTGGACGCCCGGGCGGCCGCCACCTCGGGAACCCGTTCCACATCGAACGGCAGGCCTTCGACCAGAGCGAGGCGGGCCTGGATCTGCGCCACGTTGGCTTCCGCCTCCTGCACCTGGGCCCGGGCCTCAGCCGGGGACAGGACCAGCAGAACCGCGCCCGCTCCGACGCGCGACCCGCGTTCCACCGGCGTCGCCACGACGCGGCCTGCCGTCTCCGCGGCGACCTCGGCTTCTTCATCGGCCACCAGGCTGCCGGTCACCCGCAGGTAACGGTTGACGCGTTCCTGGGCGACCGTCCACACGGTGATTGCCACCTGCGCGGGATCGGCAGCGGGCGCCGCGCTTCCGCCGCTGCGGCATCCGATGGACAGGCCCACGGCCAGAGCCGTCAGCCACGCGATCAGGGCCGGGCCGCGGCCCCGATCGAGCTTGCATCCCGCGACGGTCACGACTTCCCGCCTTCCCCGGAGCCTGGTGCCTGCCGGCGCTGCGTGTCGCCGTCACTCGTCGAGTCGACGGGGGGCGCCGCTGGCTTCCTAGCGATGCCAGCCGGATGGCCCGCGAGCCCAGGGCGGACGCCGTGCGGCTGCCCGGCGGGCAACACCCCGGCTGCGCCGCTCAGGAACAGCGACAGCACCTCCGACGCCGGCCGTGGCGTGCGAACCGAGCCGTTCGCGAGGGCCTCGAAGATGCAGTTGTGGACAATGCCCAGGTAGGCCGACGCCAACAGGTCGGGATCCAACGGCTGCAGGAGTCCCTCCTCGACGCCCTGGCGCATCAGTTCGACCACCTGCTGCCGAAGGCGGTGGGTGTGCTGGGCGATGCGGGCCCCGATTTCACCTGTGAACGCCACTGACAGGCGGCCCCGGTCCGAGAGAAACAGTTTGAAGAACTCGCCGCGCTCCTCGAAGGCCCGGAACATCGCCTGGGTCAGCGCCGTCAGCCGTGCCTCGACCGTGGGGGCCTGGAGCGCCTCACTGAGGATGGCGAAGAAGTGCTCCCACTGCCCTTCCACAACTCGCAAGTACAGCTCGTCCTTGCTCGCGAAGAACTGGTAAACTCCCCCGACGCTGAATCCGGCCTCGCGGGCGATGTCCCGGACCGAGGTGGCGTGATAGCCGTGCTCGCTGAACGCTTTTTCGGCGGCACGCAGAAGACCGGCCAGGTCGGCTTCGCGATGGCGCAGGCGTCTACTGGATGAACTTTTGTTCACACTTAGAACCATGGCTCATCCTAGGGCTCGACCCTCCGCAAGTCAATGCAAATCAGCGGCGCCGGCACGGACCTCTCGCGCCCGCGCTGCCCGTCGCGAGCATCGTCCCGGATGAGCCCGGACCTCGCGGCACACCGATGGCTGCTGGGCCGTCGCCCCCGCAGGACCCTCGCCCGCATCGCGGGCCTCGTCCTGGCGAGCGTGGTCGTGTTCGGCTGGGTGCTCCGCCCTGTGCGCCTCAGTGGCCCCAGCATGCTGCCGTCGCTCGCCGGCGGTCACCTGTCGCTGGTCTACACGCTCGCTTACCATTGGACCCCTCCGGCACGGGGCGATATCGTGGCGGTCCGCATGGCTGGCCCGAACGTCCTGCTCGTGAAGCGCATCATCGGCCTGCCCGGGGATCGCCTGCAGATCGATGCCGGGCGCGTCCTGATCAACGGCCGTGAGCTCGTCGAGCCCTATGTTCGGGCGCGTCAACCGTGGACGCTTCCGGAGATCCAATTGGGGTCGGATGAGTACTTTCTGATCGGGGACAATCGAGGCATGCCCATGCGTGACCATTCGCTCGGTCGGGCCAGCTCGTCCCGCATCGTCGGAAGGGTCGTCCGGTGACGACCACGCGGACGGTCGCGGTTGGCGCCGTGGCGGGCGCTCTGGCGCTGTGGGCGGTCTGGGGCCTGTGGCCGTCCGACGCGCGCAGGATTGCCCGGGCCCTCGACGCGCTCGCCGCGGATGTCAGCGTCACCGGGCCTGAGACGCCGCTCGAGCGTTTCGCGCGCGCGGCGCGCATTGGTGCGGCCTTCACCGTGGACGCCAGCATCGATCCGGGCGGATCCCATCCCGCACTGGAGGGCCGGGACGCCATCGTCGGGCTCGCCGCCCAGCTCCGTGGCACCGAGGCGATCGGGCGCCTGCGCTTCGACGACGTCACGGTCACGGTAGACCCATCCGGTGCCACCGCCGTGGCGACGATGACCGCGACCGTCACGACGCGCAATCGCCAATCGGGCGACGAGATGATCGACGCCAGAGAGGTTGAGATGCAGTGGGTCAAACAGGAGGGTGACTGGCGGATCAGCCGGGCCACGGCGGTCCGGACGCTCCAGTGAGGGTCATCAGTTCTCAGTTATCAGTCCTCAGTTATCGGTTGTCAGTTCAGAGTTCCGGAACTGAAGACTGACAACTGAAGACTGAAAACTGAAAACCCCGTTCGGAGTCAGTTGTCAGCTGTCAGGCGACGCACGGAGCACTGCCTGCACGGGAACCGGACACGCACAATGACGCATTCACGAGTGATCGCCGCAGCATCGATCCTCGCGGGCGCCACGCTGCTCGCCGGAGCGGGCGCCGTGACGCAGCAGGACGCCGGCGGCGCCGCCTACATCGAGTCGGTCGAACAATGGCGCGCCGAGCGGGAGACCGCATTGCGGGCCGACGACGGCTGGCTCGCGATCGTGGGCCTGACCTGGCTCCACGAAGGCCGGAACACCGTCGGCAGCGGCGAGTCGAACGACGTGCGCCTGCCGGCCGGGTCGGCACCCGAACGCGTGGGCGTGTTCGACTTCGCCGCCGGGGTCACGACGTTTGTCCCGGCGCCGGGCGCCGAGGTGGCCGTCGACGGCCGACCCGCGTCCCGCCGCGTGCTCAGGGCCGACAGCGCGCGCTCCGACCGCGTGAAGGCCGGGACGGTCACGATGTTCATCATCAAGCGCGCCGACCGATACGGCGTGCGCATCAGGGACACGAACAGCCCCGCGCGCGGGCAGTTCCCGGGGTGCGCGTGGTTCCCCGTCGAGCCGCGGTATCGCATCACGGCGCGCTTCGTGCCGCACGCCAGGCCCGCGACGATTCTGATCGCAAACGTGCTCGGCAACCTGTCGCCGGAGCCGAGCCCCGGCTACGCTGAATTCACGCTCGAAGGGCGCGAGTACCGCCTGCATCCCATCACGGAGGGCCCGAACCCCCGCCAGCTGTTCTTCATCATCAAGGATCGGACGGCCGGCGCCGAGACGTACGGCGGCGGGCGCTTCCTCTACGCGGAGATGCCGAAGGACGGCGTGGTCGTGCTCGACTTCAACAAGGCGGAGAACCCGCCCTGCGCCTTCACGGCCTTCGCGACGTGCCCGTTGCCGCCGAAGGAGAACGTCCTGCCGGTCAGGATCGAAGCCGGCGAGAAGGCCCCGCACTGACCGGGCACCGGGCGGCCGAACCACGCCGCCCGGCCGCGGCCACCTGCCTACGCGTTCCGCCACGCCGGGACGCGCTGTCCCCGGTCATCCTCCCACACGGGCGCCCAGCCGAGCGCCACGAGCTGAACCGATACATCGGCGCGTTTGGGCTTCACGACGACGGGCTGCAGGGTCTCGGTCATCGGGTCGAGCGCCGCCCCCAGCGCCGCGATGTCGGCCTGCAGTTCGTTGTCCAGATCCGCTCTCTGGGCCTGGAACGTCGCCAGGCTGCCCTGGGCCAGCTTGATGTCCTGGCTCTCCTTCATCGTGCGGCTCACGCCGCGCGCCGCCGTCGTCGCGCGCCCGAGGGTCGCGGTGCTGACGGCCTTGCGGCCGAGCAGCGCGCCGAGCACGGTGGCGCCGAACGACACGGCGGTCTGGAGCTTCTGCTGGCTGGCCTGCTCGGTCTCGCGCGTCACGGTCTGCGACGCGCGGCGGATCTTCTCGTCGAGCGCCGCGATACGGGGCGCGTACTTCTGCCGCAGCCTGGCCACGGCCTCGTCGCGGCGTTCGCGCGCGATGGTCTGGAGCCGGATCCGGAAGTCGCGCTCGGACTCCCCCGGCGTCGAGACGGCGCCGGTCCGCGCGCTCTGTAACACCTCGAGCTGCTGCGCCTGCAGCAGCCACCGGCCGAAATCGCGGCTCCACCCGTCGTAGGATTTCGCCTTGGTGGCGGCGGGAGGCATCGGGGCGAACGCCGCTCCGTCCGCGGGCTCCGATTCCAGGTCCCGCGCCGTAACGGCTACGACGGCACCCTCGTCCCACGCGATGCTCCCGAGATGCGGGTCGATCTCGCCGAGGACGGTGAGAGCCCTCGCATGCGACAGGCCCAGCTTCGCGTTGGAGAACGCGATGCTGGCCGCGCCGACGGCCATGGGGTGGTAGACCAGGCGCGCCTGGCCCGGGCCGGGCGCCTGCACGGGAATGAAGAACTGACGGACGTCCGGCGGCAGCACCGGCCGGTCCGCCGCGGATCGCTCGGGTCGCGGGGCTGGAGGCGCGACCGGAGCGGGCGCGGCGGAGGCAGGGGACGTTGCCGGCGACACCGCTGCAGCCGGCGGGCCGGACGAGGCTGAGGCCTTGCGCGGCCCCATCAACCGCTTGATCTGTTCCCGGGTCAGCGGTCCGCGCAGGTAGGACATGGCCCAGCGCGTCTCGAACACCACCGGTTCCTGTTCGTGCACGTTGTTCATCAGGAATACGCGGTTCGACAAGCCGCTCAGGACATGGTCGAAGCGAGACCGGTCGAACGCCGACCCGCTCGTGGCCATGGCGCCTTCCAGGCCGTCGAGCACGCGCGCCTTGTCGCGCTCGGTCTGCAGCCTGCCGAGGAACCAGGTCCCCGCGTTGGACAGGCCCTTGTAGTCCAGGTCGACGGGGTTCTGCGTGGCCAGCAGCGCGCCAAGGCCGAACGCCCGGCCCTGCTTCAGCAGCGTGAGCAACGGTGTCTTCGAAGGCGGGTTCGCGACGGGCGGGAAGTAGCCGAAGATCTCGTCCATGTAGAACAGCGCGCGCAGGCTGGATGTGCCCGTCTGCGTCCGCATCCATCCGATCAGCTCGTTGAGCAGCATCGACACGAAGAACATGCGCTCGCGGTCGCCGAGATGCGCGATCGACACGATTGAGACGCGCGGCTTGCCGTCAGCGGCGTACAGCAGCCGGTCGATCGCCAGCGGCTCGCCCTCCATCCAGGCCTCGAACCCCGGCGCCGCCAGCAGGTTGTTGAAGACCGTGGCGAGCGCAAAGCGATCGCCGGAGGGGAAGAACGACTCGAGCTCCAGTACGCCGACGCGGGTGACCGGGGGCTGCTGGATCTGCTGGATCAAGCCGGCCAGGTCCAGAGACGTCCCCGCGATCCACGCAGCGTTCAGGATCGTGGCCAGGAGGATGTGCTCGCGGCTGCGCACGGGGTCAGCCTCGACGCCGACCAGGGTGAGCAGGCTGGTCACGGTCGTGGTCACGCGTTCGGCCAGCATTTCCCGATCGTCGCGAATGACCGCCGGGGGCGCGTCGAGCGATCGCAGGATCGACAGCGGCAGGCCGGCGGTGCTGCCGGGCGTGTAGATGGCGAAGTCGGCGGCGGCCTTCAAGCGGGCGATCCGCGCGCCGTCCTGACCCCACTCGGCCAGGCCGCGGGTCCAGCGCCCCGCCTGGTCCGCGGCGAACTCGTCGGGACTCATCCCCTTGCGGCGCGCGTCATCCTCGTTGATCCAGGGACGGAACTCCTGCGCCGTGAGCGACGGGAACGTCAGCAGGAGGTTGCCGAGGTCGCCCTTCGGATCGACGGCGATGACCGGGATGCCGTCCAGTGCGGCTTCCTCCAGGAGCGAGAGGCACAGCCCGGTTTTCCCGCTGCCGGTCATGCCGACGCAGACGCCGTGCGTCACCAGGTCCTTCGAGTCGTACAGAATCAGATCGTCCCGCCGGGTCCCGGCCTCCACGTCGTACTGGCGGCCCAGATAGAACACCCCGAGCTTCTCGTAGTCCTGCATGGTGACTCCCCTGGCGATGTCGCCCTTCTGGCCCCGGAGATCCCTTGTGATGAGCGTGTTCGCTCCGGGCACGCGGGCTGACGCCCGCGCGCGACATTCCCGGCGCGTCCTCAGCGCCCCTGAGCGCCGGGCTTAGCATGCCAGATTCCGGCTCGCACCTGAACCCCCATCCCGCGGCGGTCGACGACTGCCCCCGATGACACCCGCGCCGGGTCTGCCACACAGTGGCGGGCGGCGAGGCGGCTCCTGTATTCTGATGGGTGAACCAACCCGAAACCCCAGGAGGAGTGTCCCATGATTCGTCGTCTTGCCGTCCTCGGCATCGTCGCGCTTGCACTGAACACGGCGGCCAACGTTTCTGCGTCCGCGGCCGACGTGCCCAACGCCATGGTCGAGGCGTATCTCCGCATCCAGGCGGCACTGGCCGGCGACTCCATCAAGGGCGTCACCGCCGAAGCCGCGACCATCGCGCAGCAGGCCCAACCCATGGGCCCGGCGGGCCAGCCCATCGCGGCCGCGGCGAAGAGGATTGGTGCGGCGACCGACGTCAAGGCTGCTCGCGCGGTGTTCGGCGATCTCAGCGATGCGATGATCGCGGCCGTCAACGGCACGAGCGCCGCCAAGGATGTACGCATGGCGTACTGCCCGATGGCGAAGAAATACTGGCTCCAGAAAGGCAGCCAGATCGAGAACCCGTACTATGGATCGGAAATGCTCCGGTGCGGGGAGTTCAAGGAATTCAAGAAGTAGACGGGGGCGATCGCGGCCGGCAGGCCCGGCCGCGATCACCCTTGCCTGTCTCGTCATGCCTGCCCGCCGGTGAGCCGCGCTTGGGTTACTGCCCGGTCGGCCGGCTCGGCCGCGCCGGTGCGGCCGGCGAGGGAGTCAAAGGCCGTCCGCCCACGAAGACGTGGCGGATCGCGACGCCGTCGTCGAAGAGGTCCCCGCGCACGACGACCAGATTGGCGATCTTCCCCTTTTCGATTGAGCCCAGGCGACCCGCGACGCCGGCCATGGCCGCGGCGCCGAGGGTGAGTGCCTTCACCGCCGCCTCCCGGGAAAGGCCGGCCTTCACGGCGCGCGCGGCGTTCTTCAAGAAATCCCCCGGCTCCCTGAGCCCGTTCGACTGGAAGGCAAACGGGATCCCGGCCCGGTCGAGCGCCGCCGCCACGGCCGGGGCGTTCGCCCGCGCCTTCAGCACGCTGAGCGGCTCGTCTGCGCCTGGCGCCAGGGCCTTCGGACGCGTCGGATAGTTGAGGCTCAGCAACACCCGCGCCTTCCGGGCTTTGAGCTCGTCGGCCACGAGGTCGGCCTCGAGGCCCCCCGATACGACCGCGTCGAACCCGAACTCGCGCGCGAACGACAGCGCCCGGCGGATCTCATGCGCATCCTGCGCGTCGATTGCCACGGGGATGCGGCCCGCCAGCGCCGGCTGCAGCGCATCGAGCGCGGCCTCGAAGGGAAGCGCAGCGCCTGCCCCCTTGTCGGCCCGCGCCGCCTGTGCCTGCTGGTAACCCGCGTCGAGGAACGCCTGGCGCACGAACGCGATCACGCCCATCAGCGACTCGGGATACCCGTCGCCCGCGGGCCGCTCGGGGAACCGCACGTGCAGGAACACGGGCGTGCGAACGACGAACTGGCCGGCACGCGCACCGACAATGTCGCCAATCTGGGGCGCTTCGCCGGGAATCGCCGTGGTCAACAGCGAGCTGCGCCCCGCGATTGCACCGCCGTCCGGTGTGGCGAGCACGCTCGTGACCCCGGCCGCCGCCATCTTGCCCAGATCGGCGGGATCCGCCTTCACGCACTGGGCTGCCTCGAGTTGGGGACGCAGGAGGACCTGCCGCTTCCAGCGCTCGACCTCCTCGCGCGTCTTCGGGTCCTTCGGTGGCGCGATCGCGGGCACCTCGATGCCCGCCGGCGTCCCCATGTCGATCAGGCCCGGGTAGACGGTCAGCCCCGTCCCGTCGATCACCGTCGCGTCGGCGGGAACGGCCACGCCGGCGCCGACGGCCTCGATGAGCCCGTCGCGCAGGACGACGGTGCCGGATTCGATCGCCGGCCCCGCCACCGTCACCAGGCGCGCGCCCTTGATCGCGTAGACGCGCGGCGCCTCCGCGCTGAGCCCGACGGTCACGGCGGCAACGAGGGCGACCAGGACGAGCCGGCCACGAGCGGTTTGACACAGTGTGATCATGATGTTCGCTCCCAGCTGATGGTCGGCTCCGTTATCGACGAGTCCCGTAGCGCTCGTAGAGCGACAGGTGCTTGTTCTCGAGGCTCACGCTTCGCCCCTCGATGACGACGTGCGTGATCGCCGTCCGCATGTCCAGCGGGTCACCGGTGGCGATCAGCAGGTTGGCCACCTTTCCGGGTTCCAGGCTGCCGAGGCGGTCGGCCACGCCGAGGATCTCGGCCGCGTTGATCGTCAACGCCTTCACGGCCTCGTCGCGCGGCAGTCCCCAAGCGACCGACATGGCAGCCTGGTAGGGCACCTGCCGCACGTTCGCGTTGTCGCCCGTCGCGAACGCGAACCGGACGCCGGCCTTCGCCAACTCGGCCGCCGCCTGGTACGACGCCGCGTGGAACGCGTCGTCGCGCGACGGAAGCGTCAGGACGGACCCCAGGATGACCGGGATGTTCTTCTCCTTCAGGAGCGCAGCCGCGTAGGCCGCCTCCGGCCCCGACGCGATGACGATCTTCACGTTGACCCGATCGGCAAACGCCACCGCGTCGCGAATGTCCTGCTCGCGCGACGCCACGGTGAACAGCGGCACCGTCCTTCCGACAACCGGCACGAGCGCCTCGAGCACCCAGTCGGTCCGGCGGCTCTTCCCCGCCCGCGCGTACGCACGCGCATCGTCGAAGAGTCTGGCCAGCTTGTCGAGTTTGTCGTCGCGCTCCCGCTTCAGATCGGCGTAGGCCCGGTCAACGCCCGCGCCGCCGCCCGCTCCGGGGAACCCGCCACGCCCGCCGATGCCCGGAAACTGGAACGTGATCCCCACCATGGGCGCGACCGTGCTCTCTTCCCACGTCCAGCCGTCGAGGTTCATCACCGGCACCTGGCCGCCGAGCATCCCGCCAGCCGGGAAGACCGCGACGCTGGTCACGCCATTGGCGCGCGCGACCGGGATGGCCTCGCTGTCGTTGTGGTAGGCCACGACCGTGCGCATTTGTGGATTGAGATCGAGCATCTCGTCGGTGTCCTGGTACCCACGAGCGCCCGGCTCGGCGAGACCGATCGTCGTTCTGGCGTTGATCCAGCCTGGATAGACCTCCGCGCCGGCTGCGTCGATCACCTGGAGACCCGCGGGAGCCTTCACGTCCGGACCAAGCGCCTCGATGACGCCGTTCCGGATCACGATGGTGCCGCGCTCGATGACGGGCGCCGTGACCGGAACGATCCGGGCATTCACGATGGCCAGCGAGCCGACCTCGGGCTTGCCGCTCATCGCGGCGACAACGGCCTTCGCCGCCGCATCGACCACCGGGCCGGTCGCGGCCGCCGGCACCGGCTCGGCCGCAGGGGACTGCGGCGGGACGCTCGCGGCGTCGGCCGGCGCGGGTTTCGCGGCTGCCCGCTCGGCTGCGACCAGGCGCGCCTTCTCCTGCGCGACGTCGTCGGTGTGTTTCAGGTCAGCCTGGCGGTCGTAATAGAGCTTGCCGTCGATGTAGGTGCGCTCGACGATGGCATAGGGCGACAGGGGATGGGCCGTCCAGATGACCACGTCCCCGTCCTTGCCGGCCTCCAGGGAGCCGACCCGCTTGTCGATGCGGAGCTGGCGGGCGGGGTTGATCGTCACCAGGTTCAGAGCCTCGGCCTCGGTCAGCCCGCCCCATTTCATCATCTTGGCGGCCTCGGTGTTCAGCCGGCGGGCATGCTCGGCGCTGTCGGAGTTGATCGACACCGTCACGCCGGCCCGCATCATGAGCGCAGCGTTGTACGGGATGGCGTCGATGGCCTCGATCTTGAACCCCCACCAGTCCGAGAACGAGCCGACGCCCGCGCCGTGCGCAGCGAGTTCCCTGGCCACCTTGTAGCCTTCGAGGCCGTGCTCGAAGGTCGCCACCTTGAAGCCGAACTCCTCCGCGAGGCGCAGCATCATCAGCATCTCGTCGGCCCGATAGGCGTGCACGTGGGCAAGGCGTTTCCCCTCGAGCACCTCGACGATCGGATCCAGTTGCAGGTCACGTCGCGGCGCCGTTACCTCGTCCCCGGCCTTCTTCCGCCGGGCGTACTCCTGCCAGTCGCGCTGGTACTCGCGCGCCCGGGTGAACGCGTCGCGCAGGACGAACTCAACCCCGAGGCGGCTCGCCGGATAGCGGCGCGGGCCGGTCTGGCCGAACTGGCGCATGTCCTTGGGATTCTCCCCGAGCGCGAACTTGAGCCCCGGCAGGCCGGCGTCGAACACCAGGTCCTCGGCGCGCGGCACGCCCCAGCGCAGCTTGATCACCGTATTCGTACCGCCGATCGGGTTGGCGCTGCCGTGAAACACGCTGGCGACGGTCAGGCCGCCGGCCAGGTCCCGGTAGATGTTGACGTCGGTCGGGTTCAGGATGTCGAGGACATTGGTCATCGAGCTGACGGTCGTGCCGCTCTCGTTGATCGAGTCGGCCGCGATGTGCGAGTGCTCGTCAATCAGGCCCGGCGTCACGAACTTACCCGTCGCGTCGACGACCTCCGCGCCAGCGGGCACCTGGATGTTCGCGCCAACGGCGGAAATCCTGCCGGACCGGATGACGACGGTGCCGTTCGGAATGACGCCATTCGTCACGGTCAGTACCGTCGCGCCCTTGATGACAATCGCCGGCGCGGAGGCCAGTGCGGTCTGGCCCGACATGGCGTTGCCCTGCCCGGCGGCGAGGTGAGCGGCCCACGTCGCCCACGCCAGGCTCACCACCAGCGCGAGCCGCAATGGGCGACGGAAGGGTGCACGGATCACGGGTACCTCCTTACGTATGAAGCCGGTCTACAGGTTGAAGCAGACCACCCGGGTCTCGGTTATCTCGTTGCGGGCGAACCGAAGGCCTTCGCGGTCGCTGCCGTGGAGGGCGCGGGCATTGTAGCAGCCTTCGCGCGAGGGGCCCAGGAGTGCGAGGTGGTGCCGGCGGGTCGCGGGCCTGTGAAGGTTGCCTGGGGAGCGCCGGGCGGGCGCACCACGATGCGTCAGGCCCGGGGGACGCCGTACAGCGAGAGGGGCGGGCCACGAAAGCCCGCCCCTCCCGGTCTGGCGTGTAGTGGTGGTGCCTGTCTACCAGGTCACGCGGACGCCGAAGCGCGCCACGCGCGGCGCGAGCAGCGAGCTGATCGTGTTGGCGTTGCTGGCCGTCTGGAGGCCCCGCATCGACAACGTCGTGTTGCCGTTGAACAGGTTGAAGATGTCCATACTGGCTACCGCCTTGACGCGCCCGAAGAACGTGAAGGGCTTGTCGATGCGGAAGTCGACCGTCTGGAACACCGGCAGCCGCACATCACCGCGCGGCTCGAGGTACACCGTCGCCCGGCCCGCGCTGAAGGGACGGTTGAGGGCGGTCTGCACCGACCGGATGTACGGGTATCCGTCGCGGGCGTTGTAGAACGCCGCCACGTTGATCTGCCACCACGGCAGGGTGTAGGAGCCCGTCGCGCGGAAGATCCACCGGGCGTTGACGAACACGTTGCCCAGGCCGCTCGAGGTCGACTCCTGCGCGTACTGCGCCCCGTTCAGGCTCTGGACCTGGGTCGGGTCGAACGTCGAATCCCACCACGCGTTCGCCGCGGGCGAGTCGAAGTGCATCGGCGCGTCGTTCCACGCGAAGCTGCCGTTCATCATCCAGTTCTTCGACATGCGCTTCCGCGCCGTCAACTCGAAGCCCTGGTAGCCGCGCCAGAAGTCCGGCACGTTGGCGTAGGTGTACGCGGTCGGGATCTGGGCGTTGGGCTCGAAGTACGTCACCGTCGGGCAGTCCGCCCCCGCCGCGCACCCGGTGGGCGTGAACTGCTTGCTCACCCAGTTGTCCGCGCTGTAGCCGTTCCTGACGTTGTTGCGGAAGTTCGAGTACTTGCGCCAGATGTAGCTGGCGCTGACCGCGAACTCGTTGCCGATCTGCTTGTCGAACCCGACGATGATCTCGTCGGCCTTGTCATCGGTCAGGTTCGGGTCCACCGTGCCGCTGGTGGAGGTGGCCGTCGGGTTCTTGTAGTCGTAGCCGCTCGTCCACGTGAGCGGGACCGAAGTCAGCACGACTTCGTTGGCCTGCACGAACTGGTCACCGTTGACGTCCACCCACGGGTACCGGATCAGCGTCGAAACGACCGTGTTGTAGGTGCTCGACATGTCGCCGGTGCCGATCTGGCCGACGTAGCGCGCGTAGTTGAACTTCACCACGTTCCGGCCGTTGCCGGTCAGGTCGTAGGTGAAGCCGATGCGCGGCGAGAGGTTCTTGAACGCCACGCCCGCGTCGGCGCCCTTGAAGCTGATGGCCGGCAACTGGTTGAACGGGGCTCCCGTATACGTGACGCACGTCTGCTGATCGGCCGGGTTGGAACAGATTACACCCTTCCACGTCGGCTGCCCGTAGAAGGCGTTGGCGGCGACGTCTGCGGGGTTCGCGTAGTCGGTCTGGTAGTCGTACCGCAGACCGAGGTTCAGCGTGACCTTCTTCCGGCTGTAGCTGTCCTGCAGGTAGAAGCTGCGGTTGTGCAGGCCGTACTCCGTGAGCCCGCGACGGTAGATTTGCGCTTCGGTCGCCACCATCTGGCTGAAGTTGTTGAACCGCGCGATCGTGTCACCGCCCCACTGGCTCTCGCTGTGGGCGATGTCGTTGCGGTACTTGATCCCGAACTTGATGGCGTGATCGCCGCCCAGCACACCGGGCATGAAGTAGTTGCCCATCACGTCCACGCTGTCGGTCGGCCGCACGTACACCGACTCCGTGTACGATCGCGCGTAGGCAGTGCTGCTGATGTCGTACATCGGCTGCACGTCGCGCAGCGACTCGTCGTGGAACGTGAGCGCGAAGTTGTTGCCCACGTGCGCGTACGAGAATTCCATCATGAAGCGGTCGCTGAAGATCTGCCGGTCGCTCCACTTGTACGACTTCGGCATCCCGGTCTTCCACCAGCTCGAGCCCAGGTCCGCCCGCGTCACGCCCAGCTGCCGGTACGTCGTCTCCAACGGGCGCAGGTCGGATGCGTCACGCGCGTTGCGCACCTTCTCCGCCGCGTTGTAGAACATCGAGAACTGGTTGTTCTTGAACAGCTGCACGGCCACTTTCGCGTTGTAGTTGTTCAGGAGGGTCGTGTCGGGGCTCAGGCAGTCCCGGATCTCCTTGAGCGAGTAGGTCAGCGGGGCGGCCTTCATCGCCTGGCACGCGGCGTCGGCCTTGTAGAAGTTGTTGATGCCGACGCTGACGTTCTGCTTCCCGTAGCTGCCCCAGAACCACGCCCGGCCCTTCTTGATCGGGCCGCCGGCCTCGACGCCGTAGTCCTTGATGTTCTGGATCGGGTTGCCCGTCGACGCGCCCTGCGTCCGCAGCGTGTCGGTGACGTTGAAGGACTGGAACTTCTGGTCCGTCACGTAATACCGGCCCGACCCGCGGAACTGGTCCGTGCCGCTCTTGGTCACCAGGTTCACGCCCACGCCCGGCGACTGCATCGTCACGTCGGCGCCGCCCGTCGAGATCTGCATCTCTTCAAAGGCGTCGAAGTCGAAGTACACCGGGGAGCCGCCCGTCGCCGACATGTCGGTGATGTCGACGCCGTCCAGGTTCCATTTCTGCTGCGACATCGCCGCGCCGCGCGCGACGAAGTTCGACTGCTGCCCCGACGCGCTGCCGCCGACGTTCTGGCGGTCCATCGCCACGCCGGCCGACTGCTCGATGATGACCCACGGGTCGCGCGCCGAGGGGATGTTCTGCAGCGCTTCCTGCGTGAAGCGGTTCGTCTTGCTGGTGTCGCGCAAGTCGACGAGCGGCGTCTCGCCGGTGACCGTCACGGTCTCCTGGACCGTCGAGATCTCCATCGCCTGGTTGACCTGCACGTTCAGGCCGATCTCCATGCGAAGGCCTTCCTTGATGACGGTCTTGAAGCCCGGCAGCTCGAACTGGACCTTGTACAGGCCCACCGCCAGCTGCGGGAACCGGTAGGTCCCGGTCTCGCCCGTCACCGACGTCTGCGGCTGCAGCAGGACGGACCCGGTCAGCGTGACCGTCACGCCCGGCAGGATGGCGCCCGACGCGTCGGTCACCTTGCCGTAGATCTCGCCCGGCTGCTGCGCGAACCCCGGCGCCGCCAACAACAGCGCCAGCACGAGCAGAATCCCTACTCGAACCTTCATGCAAACCTCCTCGAAAATAGCGGGTTCCCCCCAAAGACACGCCTGCACCCAGATCCCGAACTGGGACCTCCCCTGTGCACGCGACGTGCCACTTCGACCCACCAGTTTTTCGAGGTAAAACGGCGACGTGTCTGCCGCAACGCCGGATTGTATCCAAGCGGTTGGATCGTTGAATCCAAGCCTCCGGTCCGACGGAAGATTGGATCGCCCGATGGTCCGGCTCGACCTGCCACGCGAACGCCGCGACGCGACGCCCACGCGGGCGGCGAGACAGGCTATTGTCGGCGCCAGTATCGCGCCAGACCCATCCAGCAGTGTTCGAAGGGCACCGCCGCGCGATAGCCCCGCGCCGCCTCGTCGCCCACCACCGCCCGGATGTCGTCCCACAAGGCAGCGGCGAAGGCCGCCTGCCGTGCGGCCTCGTCGAGGTCGCGCGCGACGAGATCCTGCGCGATGCCGCCGTAGCGCGCGAGCCGGTCGGTCAGGTCGTCGAGGTGGAACGCGACGTCGGCTGACGGCCCGAAGTGGGTCACCGTCACCTGCGCCGGCGCCCACGCGCGGATGCGCCCGATGCTGGCCCGCCACGCGTCGAGATCGATGTCGGGCGGCGGGGTGGGCGGCACGACGCAGCGGTTGCCCCCGACGCGCACCCCTCCGGTGTCGCCGAGGTAGGCCACGCCCGACCCTCGGTCGAGGTAACAGACATGGTGCGACGCGTGGCCCGGCGTGTCCGCCACGTCGAACAGGCGCGTGCCGAACGCCAGGACTTCCCCGCCGCGCAGCGGCGTCACCGATGCGGCCGGCACCGGCACGATCTCGCCCCAGAGCCGGGCCATCTCGTCGCCGTAGAGCCGGCTCGCGCTGCCCACCAGCTTGGCCGGATCGATGACATGCGGCGCCCCGCGCTCGTGCACGAAGACGCGCAGGCCCGGGTGCTCGCGCACCAGCAGCCCGCTGGCCCCCGCGTGATCCAGGTGAATGTGGGTCAGCAGCAGCGCCCGCACGTCCGTCAGGCCGATGCCCGCTCCGGCAAGCTCGCGCCTGAGCGTGCCCACGCTGGTGGCCGGTCCGGGATCGACGAGGACCACGCCGTCGGGCGTATCAATGGCCACGGTGGCGATGACCCGCGGCCGTCCGAGGAAATCAAGGTCGATAAGCCGGGTATCCGGCGCGAATGTGGTCATCCTGACTCGATTCTACCCCGGGGAGTCGAGGATCCGGATTCGGACCTCGCGGGCTCGTTGGCTATACTGAAGAGCGTTGCCATGGCCGACGACCGTCCGACCACCGACCGCAGCGTCCTCGAGAAGACGAAGGTCGAAACCCAGAAGCCGGAGCTGTTCTCCGTCATCCTGCTCAACGACGACTACACGACGATGGACTTCGTGGTGCAGGTGCTCGAGTCCGTCTTCAACAAGCAGCCGGCGGAGGCCTTCCGGATCATGATGCAGGTGCACACGCAGGGCCAGGGCCTGTGCGGCGTGTATCCGTTCGATATCGCCGAGACCAAGGTCGCTGCCGTCCACGAGCTCGCCCACGACCACGGCTTCCCGCTCCGGGCCACCATGGAGCGGGCCGACTAGCGGCGCGGCGGCCCGACGATCCGGCACCCGATCGGCCGGTCGCCCGACTGGCTCGGACGCGCGCCCGCCGCGGGCGCTATACTGAATCCAGCGGACCGGAGGAAAGGACCAGAGCCGTGTTCAGTACGTCCGTCGAGATGCTCCTGCACGTGACCTACCGCGAGGCCGTCTCACGCCGTCACGCCCACTTGACCCTCGAGCACCTGCTGTACGTGATGGCGCACGACCTGGAGGGCGAGAAGATCCTGGCCGCGTGCGGCGCCGACGTGCCGCGCTTGAGACGGGAGCTCGATGCGTTCCTGCGCGAGCGGGTCGAGCAGTTGCCGGCGGGATCCGACAAGGAACCGGAACAGACCCTGGCGTTTCGCCGCACCCTGCAGGCGGCGGTCCTCCACGTGCAGAGCGCGGGCCGCGAGGAAGTGCGGGCGGGCGACGTGCTGGCCGCGGTGATGCAGCAGACCCGCTCGTACGCGGCGACCCTGCTCGGGGCGCACGGCATCACACGCCTCGACATCCTCAACTTCATCTCCCACGGCATCAGCAAGGTCCCGCTCCCGGGTCCGACGCCGGCGCCGTCCGCGCCGCCGGAGAGCGAGCAGGGACACGGCGACGAGGCCCAGGGCGCGCCGTCCGACCCGCTCGGCGCGTACGCGGTGAATCTCACCGAGCGCGCCCGCGCCGGCAAGCTCGATCCGCTGGTGGGCCGCACGCGCGAACTCCAGCGCACGCTCGAGATTCTCTGCCGGCGCCGGAAGAACAACCCGGTCTTCGTCGGGGATGCCGGCGTCGGCAAGACGGCGCTCGCCGAAGGCCTGGCCACGCGCCTGCTGGACGACGACGTGCCGGACCTGTTGAAGGGCGCCGAGGTCTTTTCGCTCGACACCGCCGCCCTGCTGGCCGGCACGCGTTTCCGGGGCGACTTCGAGGAGCGCTTCAAGGCGGTCATCGCCGCGCTCGCGGCGCGTCCGCTGCCAATCCTGTTCATCGACGAGATCCACGCGACGGTCGGGGCGGGCGCGACGACGGGCGGCACGCTCGACCTGGCGACGCTCATCAAGCCGGTGCTCACCGCCGGCGAGCTGCGCGTGGTCGGCTCGACCACCTTCGAGGAGTTCAAGCACATCGAGAAGGATCGGGCCCTCGCGCGCCGCCTCCAGAAGGTGGCGGTGGACGAGCCGAGCCTGGAGGAAACGGTCCAGATCCTCAAGGGCCTGCGCAGCCGGTACGAGGACCACCACCGCGTCCGGTATGCCGAGGAAGCGCTGGATGCGGCCACGAAGCTGGCCAGCCGGCACCTGCGCGACTACCGGCTGCCCGACAGCGCCATCGACATCCTCGACGAGGCGGGCGCCCGGCTCCGGCTGCAGCCGGCCCGGGAGAGCGACGTCCCGGGCGAGCCCCGGGTGGTCTCCGTGGAGGATATCGAGACCGTCGTGGCGCGCATGGCCCGCATTCCCGAGAAGCAGGCGAGCGCCTCGGACCGCGAGCGGCTGCGCACGCTCGAAGAGTCGCTGGCCCGCGTTGTGTTCGGCCAGGCTGAGGCCGTCAAGCTCGTCGCCTCCGCGATCAAGCGATCGCGCGCGGGCCTGGGCCAGCCGGATCGGCCGGCCGGGTGCTTCCTCTTCACCGGCCCGACCGGCGTCGGCAAGACAGAGCTGGCCCGGCAGCTCGCGATCCACCTCGGGAACGAATTCGTCCGGTACGACATGTCGGAGTACATGGAGAAACACGCCGTGGCTCGCCTGATCGGGGCGCCGCCCGGCTACGTCGGCTTCGAGCAGGGCGGCCTGCTGGTCGACGCGGTGCGCACGCACCCGTACGCCGTGGTGCTGATGGACGAGATCGAGAAGGCGCATCCCGACGTCTTCAACATCCTGCTGCAGGTGATGGACCATGCAACGCTGACGGACAACAGCGGCCGCAAGGCCGACTTCCGCCAGGTGATCCTGATCATGACGTCGAACGCCGGATCGCGCGAGCTGAGCTCGCCCATCATCGGGTTCGGCGGCGACAGCGCCGGGAGCGACGCGCGCGGCAAGACGACGAACGCGCGGGCACGCTCCGCCGTGGAGCGTGTGTTCAGCCCGGAGTTCCGGAACCGCCTCGACGCCATCGTCACGTTCGCCGCGCTGTCGCCGGCCGTGATGGAGACCATCGTCGAGAAGTTCATCCTGCAGCTCGAGGCCCAGCTGAGCGAACAGCGCGTGGCCATCACGCTCGAGCCCGAGGCCCGGGCATGGCTGGCGCGCAAGGGCTACGACCCGATCTACGGCGCGCGGCCGCTGGCGCGCGTCATCCAGGCCGACGTGCGCGACCGCCTGACCGACGAGATCCTCTTCGGCGCGCTCGAGCACGGCGGCACCGTGAGGATCGGCCTGGCGGACGAGGCACTGACGTTCGCCTTCGAACCGGCGCAGGTCTCCCCCGCTGTCCCGACGCCGGTGGCAGCAGCCACGGAACATTCCTGATGGCGGCCGGGCGCCGCCTCGTTGACGGACACCATGGACGAGCGTGACAAACCGGGACCGGGCCCCGCAGCAGACCCGGACGACAAGGACAGGAAACCGGCGGACGCTCCCGACGGACGCCCGTCGCGCCCGGTCGGCCCCCCCGAGGGCGACATCAGGGTGATCGATCGACGCTGGTGGGCCCGCGGCTCCTCCGAGGAAGATGCAGGGGGCGACTGGTCCCCACGCAAGCCGACCTACGTCGAGGAACTGGAGCAACGGCTCGCCGAGAAGGATGAGCAGCTGCGAACGACCCTCACGCGTTACCGCGAGGCGTCGAGCGAGTTCGACGAGGCGCGGGCCCGCTTCCGGCGCGATGTCGGGAAGGAAGTCGAACGCGGCAAGCGCGCAATCCTGGTCGAACTGCTCGATGTCGTCGACAACCTCGACCGTGCGATCGAGGCCGCGACAGGCGCCGCGAGATCGGATGCGCTGATCCAGGGCGTCGAGCTGGTGCGAACGCAGTTTCTCGCGAAGCTCGATGGCTTCGGCGTCACGCGCGTGGATCCGACGGGCCACCCGTTCGACCCGACCCGCCACGAGGCCGCGACGTCCGTGCCGACACAGGACCGGGCCCGGGACGGCTGGATCGTCGGCGTCATCCGGCAGGGCTACGAGATCGGGGGCGACGTGCTGCGGCCGGCAGTGGTGGCCGTGGCCCGGTACCTGGAGTAGCCAGACAGGCTCTCGCGTAGCACCAGACCCCGGGCGTCGGTCCCCATTGGCGCGTCCGCCGGACGCGAAAGGAGCGGTGTCATGAGCGTGCGTCGTCTGGCGGCTACGGCGTGGGCCGTGACGCTTGTGAGTCTGTCCGCGACCGGATGGGCCCAGCCCTCAGCGGCCGGCAAGGCCCGCGTGGACCGCGCGTCGTTCGGCAGCACGAAGGAGGGGGCCGCGGTGGACGTGTACACGCTGACCAACAGCAACGGCCTGGTCGCCAGGATCACCACCTACGGGGCCCTGCTGACCGAACTCCACGTTCCGGATGCGAAGGGCACGATGGCGGACGTCGTCCTGGGCCTCGGCAAGCTCGCGGCGTACGAGGCCGGCCACCCCTACTTCGGCGCCACCGTCGGACGGGTCGGGAACCGCATCGCCAGGGGACGATTCACGCTCGACGGCAAGGCCTACTCGCTCGCGACGAACAACGGGCCCAATCACCTGCATGGCGGCGACAAGGGATTCGACAAGCGGATCTGGAAGGCTGAACCGGTGAAGGCCGCGGACGGCGCGGCGGTCAGGTTCACCTGCGTCAGCCCGGATGGCGAAGAGGGCTACCCGGGCACGCTGACCGCGACAGTGACCTACACGCTCACCGACCGCAACGAGCTGAAGCTGGAGTACACGGCCGTCACCGACAAGCCGACGCCGGTCAACCTGACGCACCACAGCTACTTCAACCTGGCCGGGGAAGGGTCCGGAACGATCCTCGACCACGAGCTGACGATCCTCGCGGACCGCTTCACGCCCGTCGACGACACGCTGATCCCGACCGGACAACTCGCGCCGGTGGCCGGCACCGCCATGGACTTCACGAAACCGGCGCGGATCGGCGCCCGCCTCGACAAGGCGCCGGGGCCGCCGCCCGGCGGGTACGACCACAACTTCGTCCTGAACAGCGGCGGCGGAGCGCTTGCCCTCGCCGCGACGGTCCGCGATCCGAAATCAGGCCGGGCGATGGATGTCCTGACGACCGAGCCGGGACTGCAGTTCTACTCGGGCAATTTTCTCGACGGGACGCTGGTTGGCAAGGCGGGCGCGGCCTACAGGCAGCATGACGGCTTCTGCCTGGAAACCCAGCACTTTCCGGACTCGGTGAACCACGCGAATTTCCCGTCCACGATCCTCCGGCCGGGCACCACGTACCGGTCGGAGACGATCTACCGGTTCAGGACCACGGCGCCGGGAGGGGCAAGCTAGCAGCTAGCGCCGGTTCCCGACGAACGGCGCACGGCCAACGGCCGATAAGGCGATCGCCCGTTCGCGGCGAGCACTCCCCCGTGGCCGTCCGGGTCCTTCACCCCGACACGCGTGCCATGCCGTCAGCCCTCCGCCGTTCGCTTTCAGTAGGGCGAAAACCCGGCGTCGGCCATGTGGTCGGCGCGGACCATGGTGAAGAGGTTCTGCAGCGACTCGTAGTGCTGCGTCTCCCAGTCCGCCAGGAACTGGTAGAACGTCTTCACTTCCTGCTCCGCGGCCTGGCCGGCCGCCTGCGAGAAGTACTTGATGGCGTTGCTCTCGAGGGTCATGCCGATTGAGAGCACCGCGATCTCGAACTCGGCGCCGGCGGCCTGCTCGCGGAATTTCCCGGTGAACACCTGCGAGGTGATCGCGCGGACGTCCGGCGCCCGGGCCTCGAACCGGAAGGCGCCAATCCCCTTCTCGTCGTAGTGCGTTGCGATCGACTTCAGGAAGGCTTGGTGCTGGACCTCGTCGGACGCCAGCTTGCCGAACAGTTCCTGCACGGCGGACTTCTCCGCCCGCTCCGCGGTCATCGAGTAGAACGTGTACCCGTCGACCTCGATCTGATACGCCTTGTTGACGATGTCCAGGAGTGCTTCGCGTGTGCTCATCGACCACCTCACCCGTGATGATGCCGACCGGCAGGTCCTGACCGGCGCCTGGCGTCAGGCCGGAACCGCCGCGAGCTTCTCGACCCGCTCGGCGAGTTCTTCCGCCGCCATCACCATCCCGCCGACGCGGCCGTAGAACTCGACGGGCTTGCGCAGGGCGACCACCGCGCGGACGTCCTCGACCATCTGGCCGGTGGAGAGTTCCGCCACCAGCACGTGCCTGGCGCGCGAGGCCGTCTCCCAGAGGGCCTCGGCCGGGTACGGGTAGAGGGTGACCGGCCGGAACAGGCCGACCTTCAGTCCCCTGGCGGCCAGCGAGTCGATGGCGGTGCGGGCGATGCGGGCCACGGTGCCGTACGCGACGATCAACACGTCCATCTCGCCGTCGGCGTTGTAGGTCTCGTGGCGCACTTCGCGGGCCATCTCGCGGTACTTCCGCGCGAGGTGCCAGTTGTGCTGCTCGAGGGCCTCCGGATCGAGGAACAGCGAGTTGATGATGTTGGGCCGCCGGCCGCGGCACCCGGTCGTGGCCCACGGTTTCTCGGGAAGGTCCGCCGGGTCGACGTTCTTCTTGAACTCGACCGGCTCCATCATCTGGCCGATCAGCCCGTCGCCGAGCACCATCACGGGGTTGCGGTACTTGTCCGCGAGGTCGAACGCCTCCATGGTCAGGTCGGCCGCTTCCTGCACGGTGGACGGGGCGAGCACGAGCAGGCGGTAGTCGCCGTGCCCCCCGCCCTTCGTCGCCTGGAAGTAGTCGGACTGCGACGGCAGGATGCCGCCCAGGCCGGGGCCGCCGCGCATGATGTTCACGATGACCACGGGCAGTTCCGCGCCGGCCATGTAGGACATCCCCTCGGCCATCAGCGAGATGCCGGGGCTCGACGACGAGGTGATGCACCGGCGGCCGGCGCCGGCCGCGCCGTAGAGCATGTTCGACGCCGCGACCTCGCTTTCCGCCTGCACGAACGTGCCGCCGACCTGCGGCAGGCGGCCCGACATGTACTCGGGGATCTCGTTCTGGGGCGTGATCGGATAGCCGAAGAACAACCGGCACCCCGCGTGAATCGCGGCTTCGCCGATCGCCTCGCAGCCCTTCATCAGCTTCTTCGCCATGTTCCGCTCCTCCCGGTCACCCGACGACGACCGGCGCCGCCAGCGTCCGACCGATCGCGTATCCCTTGTCGAGGCACACGTGGTTCAGCGCCACGATCTTCGGCCGGCCGGCGAACGTCTCGGCCAGCACGGTCTTCACGAGGTCCGGCACGACGACGCCCGAGGCGCCGAGGTACGCGCCGAGAGCCACCATGTTGGCGGCCTTCGCGCTGCCGGCTTCCACCGCGATCTGGTTGGCCGGGACGGGCACGACGATGAGGTCGGTGCGCCGCACCTCGCGGTTGATGAGGCTGGTGTTCACGACCAGGATCCCGCCGGGCCGGACCGCCGGCTCGAACTTGTCAATCGACTGCAGGTTGAGCACGATGGCCGCGTGCGGGTTGCGCGAGATGGGCGATCCGACCTGCCGGTCCGACAGCATCACCGTGCAGTTGCAGGTGCCGCCCCGCATCTCGGGGCCGTACGCCGGCATCCACGTCACCTCGAGGCCCGACTTCATGCCCGCGTACGCGAGCAGCTTGCCAATCAGCAGGACGCCCTGGCCGCCGAATCCCGCCATGATGACTTCGTTGTACATGTTGCCCTCGCTCCCCGTCAGGCTACGGCCTCGGGCGCTTTCACCTCGCCGAGCGGATAGTACGGAATCATGTTCTCCTCGAGCCAGTCGCACGCTTCGTGCGGCTGGAGCCCCCAGCCGGTGGGACAGGTCGACACGACCTCGATCAGCGAGAAGCAGACGTTGTCGATCTGGTACTTGAACGCCTTCCGGATCGCCTTCTTCGCCGCCATGATGAGCTTGGGCTCGTGGACGGCAACGCGGGCCAGGTAGGCGGGCGTGCGCAGGGACTTCAGCAGCTCGACGATCCGAATCGGGTAGCCCGCCAGCGCGACGTCGCGGCCCGTCGGGCAGGTCGTCGCGATCTGCCCGGGCAGCGTGGTCGGCGCCATCTGGCCGCCGGTCATGCCGTAGATCGCGTTGTTCACGAAGATGACGGTGATCTTCTCGCCGCGGTTCGCCGCATGCACGGTTTCGGCCATGCCGATCGACGCGAGATCGCCGTCCCCCTGGTAGGTGA
The DNA here is from genome assembly GCA_963813325.1 of uncultured Acidobacteriota bacterium. Lineage (GTDB taxonomy): Bacteria > Acidobacteriota > Vicinamibacteria > Vicinamibacterales > JAKQTR01 > CAWEYM01. Next base: position 344,562 of record CAWEYM010000004.1, on the reverse strand, counting down.
AGACCGTCAGGTCCGGCCGTCCGCGCTTGATGCCCGTCGCCGCCGCCATCGCGCGCCCGTGCGAGGCCTGCTGCATGTCGCAGTTGAAGAAGTCGTAGGCCAGCACCGAGCAGCCGACCGGCGCCACGCCCACGGTCTGCTCGCGGACCCCGAGCTCGGAGATGACCTCCGCGACGAGCCGGTGAATCACGCCGTGCGTGCACCCCGGGCAGTAACTGAACGGCTTCTCCGTGAGCCCCTCGGTCCGCACCGTCGTCTTGCCCTTGTTCTCGACCTGCACGGCCGTGTCGGGACAGACCAGCAGGCAGTACCGGCAGCCGTTGCAGTCGTCGGCCCGCACGATGCTCGGGTAGAAGTAGCCTTTCGCGTTGATATCGCTCGACATTTCGAGAACGTGCTCGGGGCAGGCGTGGACGCAGAGCTCACACCCCTTGCAGCGGTCCCGTTCGATGATGGGCGTTGGCACGCTCGTCTCCTCTCTCTACTCTCTACACGACGCTCGATCGGCGCCGCGATCCGGGCCGACGCAGCTCGATGGGGGGCGTGATGTGGCGCTCGATGGGCAACAGCGGCAACCCACGGTGATTCGCGCCGGCCAGCGACTCCGCCAGCCCCGCCAGCACCGCGCAGAACCGCAGCGGCAGGCTCGTCATCCGGCTCACGGTCTCGGCCAGATCGACGCCGGTCTCCACCGTCGCCACCGTGGTCTCCTCCATGAGGTGGGTGTTGGCGACCAGGCCGTTCACCTTCACCTTCGCCGCCCGCTCGACCTCGCGCAGCATCACCAGGACGGCGTCTGGCGTCTCGGCGAACGGCCGGTTGCCGTTCACCACGAACAGGATGTCCGCCACCGCCGGGTCGTCGAAGCCCGGGATGCTGCCCAGGACTCGCGACCCCACGTCGGCCCCGCCCACGTCGACCACCACGCGACGGCGCCCGGCCGCCGCCTCGGCCACCGCGGCCCGCACGCCGGGCACCACGATGGGCAGGTCGGCGTGAACGTGCTCACCCTCCGGCGCCACCAACTCGATGCCGCGCGCGTGCAGGTCGTCCCGGACCAGGCGCGAGCGGAAATAGGGCTTGACGAGGTCCAGGTCCACCAGCGTGACCGCCGCCTGGCGTGCGCCGAGGCCGAAGGCCAGGTTCACGGCGATCTCGGTCTTCCCGGCCCCGAAATGCCCGACGAGCACGGTCACGGGAGCCGTGAGCACGTCGAACGCGGTCAATCGGCGCAGGAATTCGACCATGAGGATCGAGCCGTCTTGCTGAACGCGCGCCTGGTCCGGGGGTGGAAGGCGAGAACCGGCGGCTGTCGGCGGACCGCAGGGCTGCCAGTCCACCGACGCTTGGCCGTAGCGAAAGCAAACTACGGGCCTACATCGGGGCTATCGTACCTCCAACGAACACGCCTGCGTCAAGGCTTATCCCCCCGAACCAGCCCGGGGCTGCCGGGAATCCGGCTCCGGACCCGCAAGCCGACCCGCGGGCGCGGCGTGCCAGCGGCAGACCCCCTTGCCAGCCGGCCCCTGAAACGCGTACAAAACGCACGAGGCGGCGCCGCGCGGGCGCCGGCCATTCGCCGGAGACTTCATGATGCTGCTGTGGGACATCTTCGTCTTGTTCACCCGGGTCGCCATCTTCTCCTGGGGCGGGGGCCCCGCCTCGCTCGCCCTGATGCAGCGCGAGACCACCGCCGCCGGCTGGGTCACGCCGCCGGAGTTCGCCGACGCCGTGGCGGTCGGCAACGCGCTGCCGGGCCCGATCGCCCCCCAGGTGTCGGCGTTCGTCGGCTACAAGCTGGACGGGGTGCCGGGCGCCATCGCGGCCGCCGCCGGCACGGTGCTGCCCACGACAATCCTGATGCTGGTGATGATCGTGTTCTTCTTCGGGGTCAAGGACAGCCCGGCGGTCCAGGCCATGTTGAAGGCGGTCCGGCCGGTGGTTGTCGGCCTCCTGCTCTGGACGGCGTGGGACATGGGCCGGACGGTGTTCGGCGCGCCGACACTCGGATGGGCTGCGGCCCTGGGACATGGATGGGATCGGCTCGTGATCGCGGCTGCCGCGTTTGCCGTGCTCACCTTCACCACGATCAACCCGGCGTTCGTCATCCTGGGTGCCGCGGTGCTGGGATTCCTCGTCTACCGGTGAGGCGCGGCACGCCCTCGTCCCCGCCGCCTGACCGGCCGCCCCGGTCTCACGCGTTGCGGGCCGCCTCACAGTTCGAACGGCTTGTCGAGGCGCGCCAGCATCTCCTCGTACCGCCGCTCGAGGGCGTCGAGCGCGTCCTGGTAGGCCGCCTGGTCGATCTCCCCCTTGTCGCGGCGTGCCTCGAGGGCGCGACGCTGCATCTCGAACCAGCGGTCAGGATCGAAGTTGTAGGTCACGCGTGCACTCCGTACTCGGTCCCCTTCCGGCCATATTGTAGCCCCCGGCGAGCCGTGATGCGACGGCCGCGCCTCGGGGTATGCTAGGGATGTCCGACAATCAGGGTGCCATGGAACGAGCGGCCATGTTCGGCGGCGAGGCGCTGACCTTGTGGCGCCTGCGCTGCCCGCAGGGCCACCTGCGGTGTTTCGTCGTCGAGTGGGCAGAGGCCTATTGGCTGGGCATCGAGTGCGCCGGCGGCGACCTGCTCGTCAGCGAAACGGTCGCGGGCATCACGCGCGTCGTGAGCCGGGCCGAGCAGTTGAAAGAGCCGCTGCTGGCGGAGGGATGGGTGGAGGAATGACCGACGAACTTCTCGACCTTGGCCGCGCCGCGGCCCGCAAGCTCGATCTCTCGTCAGACATCCGCGTGTACCCGACATTCTCCGACACCGAGGACGCCTGCGGCGACGAATACGAGCAGATGCTCCAGGTGCTCCACACCGACGAACTGTTCGCGCCGGTCGATGTCGAGCGGCAGGAGCAGTTGTCGGAGACCATCAAGGCGGCGCTGCCGCCGGGCAAGCGCGACCTGGTCGAAGATCTGATCGACAACCATGCGCGCCACGTATGGCTGCAGCAGGAGGCTGCCTACCACCTGGGCCTGGCCATCGGACTGAGGCTGGCGGATCTGACCCGGGGCAAGGGCGGAGCGAGAGAACACTGACCCCGGAGCTCACGCGTGATGGTTGTGTTCGCTCCGGGATCGCGGGCTGAAGCCCGCGCGCTACGCTCCCGGCGAGTCATCAATTCAACCGGGCGCCGGGCTCAGCGGCGGCGCGCCTCGCGCCGATCCGGCATCGGTACGGGTGCCGGGTGCGGGAAGGACACGCATGACCTTCGATCTCGAAGTGGTGGTCCGCCTCTCGGGCCACGTGGTCCACGAGACGCTCTACCATGACGGCCGTCCCGCGGCCCTCTGGACCGAGGAGGACGTCACCGCGATCCTCGGCGCGATGCTGCTGGCCGTGGACAGGGCCGCCAGCGGCGGCGCGAACGGGTCGCGACACGTGCGATTCCGCGGGCTGAGCTGGATCGTGTCGCCGTTCGACGACGGCGTGGCGCTGGCGATCGAGATCCCCAGCGGATCGGTGATCGCGGGCCCGTTCGACATCCCCCAGGCCCGCCTCGACGAACTGGTCCGGCAGGCGGTGGCGCGGGATGCCGCGCCATCGTCCTGACGCTACGCCCGGAGGCACCCATGCATCTGCGCATCGCCGCGCAGCCCGTCCGGCCGGTCCATCTCAGTCGTAGACGGTCTCCTTGTATTCCGCCGCATCGATGCGGGCCTCGATGACGGTCGGACCGTCGGCGACGAACGCCTGCTCCAGCGCCTGCCCCAGTTCGGCGGGAGTGCGTACCCCGACGCAAGGCGCACCAAAGTAGTGCGCCGGCGTCGGCCTGCTCTCCCCGTGCCGGAGCCGGGTGCCGTGCACCGGGAATCCCCGCTTGATCTGCTTCACCTCGATCAGCGCCAGCCACCCGTCGTCGAGCACGACGATCGGGAGTGTCAGCCCGAGTCGCCTGGCGACGGCAACCTCGCCGCAGGTCATCTGGAAGCAGCCGTCGCCGACGATGCACAGCACGGGCAGGTTGGGCCTGGCGAGCTTCGCAGCGATCGCCGCCGGGATGCCGAACCCCATCGACGACCAGTTGTTGGTCACCAGGCACTGGCCGGGCGCGTGCGCCGTCCACTGGCTCGCGATCTGGTGCGTATGCGCACCGACGTCGTACGTCAGGATCCCCTCCCGCGGCAGGACGCGCCGGGCGACGTCGATCGCCTGATGAGGCGCGAAGCCGGGCGACGCCGGCCGCAGCGCAGCCTGAAACTGTTCACGGTGACGAGCGGTCGCATGACGCGGCCAGTCGTTCGGTCCCGCAGGCAGGCGCACCAGGCGTTCGAGCCCCTCGTCCAGATCACCGACAGCCTCGTGTGCCACGACGACGGACGGGTCGGCGTCGACGCGCTCGACATCGACGCTCACGAGCGGCACCGAGCCGATCCACTGCTCGTACTCCACCTCGGCGACGTCGTACCCCAGCCCCACGATGAGGTCGGCCGACCGGAGGAAGTGGCGCTGCAGCTGGCGTCGCGCTCGCTCGATGCAGCCGATCGACAACGGGTGGTCTTCGTCGATCATCCCTTTGGCCATCGTCGTCGAGGCAAAGGGAATCTGGTGGTGCTCGACGAACGCCCGTAGCAGATCGGGATTTCGCAACCGCCTCGCCGACGCGCCGATGACGGCCATCGGACGGCGCGCCGAGCGCAGCATCTGCCCGATGCGATCGACGTCGGCGTCCGCGGGGGCAGGGAGCCTCACCCCGACCGACAGGGGCGGAGGGGCCTCCCCGGCATCAGCGAGCGACACGTCTTCGGGCAGGTCGAGATGGACGGGACCCGGCGGCTCGCTGAGGGCCACCACGAGGCCCTCGTGAAGCGCCGCCGCCACCCGCCCGCCGCGCAGCGGGTAGGTGGCCTTGGTGATGGGCCGGAACAGCGCATGGTGGTCGATGACCATCTGCACGCGGCGCCCCAGTTGAGGCGTGGGGACGTTGCAGGTCACCGCCACCACCGGCGAGCGATCGAGGTACGCGCAACCCACCCCGGTCGTCAGGTTGGTCGCGCCGGGCCCCATCGTGGCCAGGCAGAACCCGGGCCGACCCGTCAGCCGCGCCATGACCTCGGCTGCGAATCCCGCGGATCCTTCGTGGGCCATGAGCACGAACTCGATCCCGCCCGCGCGCAAGGCGTCCAGCAAGGGCAACACGTTGCCGCTGGGGATGCCGAACGCGTGTGTCACGCCGGCGTCCCGCAGGATCCGGACAATCAAGTCGGCGTTGGTCATCGCCTTCCCTGGGGCCTCCGTCGTCATCGGGCCGGCGCCGGCGGGGCCGGCAGCGGCTTGCGCGGCAGCTTCTCGTCGCGCATCGCGGTGTTGTAGGCAAAGGAGGCAACGACCACCGCCATCTGCAGCACGTCGTCGCGCTGCACGCGGTCCAGGTAATCCATGTTGGAGTGGTGGGTCCTGGAGTTGTATTCCAGCCTGTCCTGGATGAACTGGAACGCCGGGATACCGGCGTTGTCGAAGGACACATAGTCCGAGCCGCTGACCGACCGGCCGGCAAGGGTCGTCACGCCCAGGTCGCGCAACGGCTCGATCCACTGCTGGAAGATCGATTGCGCGGGGAGGTTGCCCTGCATCCACACGCCGCGGATCCGCCCGGAACCGTTGTCCACGTTGTAGTAGGCCGACAGCTTCTCGTGCTCCGGCTCGAGCTTCATCGTCGTGATGTCGGCCAGGTGGCTCCGCACGTAGGCCTTCGAGCCCATCAGCCCCGACTCCTCGGCGTCCCACAGCGCGACGCGGATGGTCCGCCGCGGCTTGGCCCCGATGGCCTTCAGGATCCGGGCCGCTTCCATCATCACCGTGCATCCGGCCGCGTTGTCCGTGGCGCCGGTTGCGCCCGGTTCCGTGTCGAAGTGTCCGCCGAGGAGCACGACCTCGCTCGCCAGGTCGCTCCCGGGGAGCTCACCGACGATGTTGATCCCGTTCATCTCGGCTTCATCGAAGAACCGCGCGCCCACGTTCAGCTCCACCTTGACCGGGATGCCCTTCGCGAGGAGGCGCACCATCCGGTTGTAGTGCTCCACGGCGAGCGTCACCGAGGGAACGATCTTGCCGGCGCCCGCGTTGTCGTGCGGACCCGGACCGCCGACGAACACGGTGCCGCCGTCGGGGCGCTGCGTCATCGGCGTCATGTTCTCCATGCCGCCGGCCATCACGACCGACTGGTCGCTGCCGCGGTCGAAGGCCGCCGCCACCTTCTCGGCCAGGAAGAACTGGTTGATCTTGTCCTGCAGCGAGGGGCCCGCCGCCCGGGCCGTGCGCGGCTGCGGGATCGGCATCGCCTCCGCTTCGCGCAGCAGGTCGTCGTTCATCCGCCAAGCCACCCGGCCCTCGAGCATCTTGACCTCGCGAGCCGGCTGCACCAGCACGATCTTCCCGGCGAGCTTGCCGGCGTACTTGGCGAAGTCGGCTTCCGACGCGATCTCGACGCGGACCACGTCCGCTGTGACGGGGCCGTTGGTCCCCGGCGTCCACGCCCGGGGCGTGCCGATCAGCGGCATCACCTGCGGCGCGACCATCTGCGCGCTGAAGCGATCCAGCTGCCACCCCTTGCCGAAGGGGAATCTCTCCAGGTGCACGTTCGAGAGGCCGAGCTCGGTCATCCGCTTGACCGCCCAGTCGGCGGCCTGACTGTACCCCGGCGATCCCGTGATGCGCGGCCCGTAGACATCCGCCATCCAGCCCAGGGTTTCCATGGCCTGAGAGCGGTTGAGGCCCTCGTCGCGAATCCGCATCAGCACCTGGTCATCGAGCTTCTCGCCCGCCTGCGCGGCGACACCAACCACCGCGGCCGTGCAGGCAAGCAACGTGACCGCCGTTCGTCGAAGGGTCATGGAATCCTCCTAGAAGTCGAAGCGGAGACCGAGCTGCTGGCGGCGCATCGGCAACGCCCGCTGGGGCAACTGATACGACGACGAGAGCTGGTTGCCCTGGTACTGGACGAAGTTCAACGTGTTGAAGACGTTGAACATCTCCCAGAACACCACGATCTCGTACCGCCCTCCGAACTTCACGTTCTTGCTGGCGCGCAGGTCGACGTTCGACTCGCTGTCGCCGCGGAGCGAATTGCGCGGCAGAGGCCGCGCGTACACGACGGTCGAATTCGTCGCGCTGTAGGGCAGCGCACTGGCGTAGCGGGCGATGCCCGCCAGCTGGAAGTCCCACGGGAAGAGGTAGGAGAAGTCGGAAGCCACCACGTGGCGCCGGTCCTCGCTGGTGGGGCCGTCGTCGACGTTGATGTCGAGCGGGTTGGTCGCCGCGCCGCCGCCCACGCCGGTGGCGGAACTGTTGGACCTCGCCTTGCCGAGGGTGTACGACAAGCCGCCCCGCAGCTTGGCGCCGCGGTACTCGACGCGCGACTGCAGCGCCGTGTACTTGATGTACCCGAGGTTCTGATACGTGTTGAAGGCGCCGAACCGGGGATCGATCCCCACCCAGTTGCCGCTGGCGTCCTTGGTGATGTTGATGTTCCGCTGCAGCACCACGTCGTGGCCGCGCGAGTAGACAACGTCGGCCTGGACGTAGATCCGGTTGGCGAACTCGTGGGTGAAACCGATGGTGCCCTGGGTCGAGTAGGGAATGTGGAAGCTGGGATCCATGCCGGTGGCCGTCTGCTTGACCGTATTCGACGGGGGCGGGAACCCCGGGAAGAAGCTCGCCAGGTAGGCGCGCGCCGCCAGCTTGCTGCCGGCCGGGTCGGCCGGGTTCCAGAAGGGGTTCTGCGTCGAGTCGTTGGCGTTGATCGTGATGCGGTTGACCGTGAGCAGCGTCTGGTTGATGTAGGTGTCGTTGTAGTTGAAGTGGTTCTGGTCGTAGAAGATCCCGGCGCTGCCCCGGATGGTCGTGCGGTGGTCGGCGGTCGGCAGCCATACGAACCCGACGCGCGGCGACACGTTGTTCCGGTCCGGCTTCACCTTGCTGAGAGGCGCGCTGCCGCCGAAGTTGCTCACGAACCGCTGGTTGTAGGTGTCCACCAACTCGTTGCCGACCAGGATCGTGTTGTCCACGTCATAGCGGAGCCCGAGGTTCAGGGTCAGGCCGTTGCGCACCTGCCAGCTGTCCTGCAGGAACCCGCTGTAGTTCCACTTCGCCTGGATGTAGGTGGCCGTGCCTACGGCCAGGCTCAACTGATACGGGTAGCTCACGGGGTCGTTGATGTTGAACACCCGGTCCGTGTCGAACGCCCAGCGTCCTTTCTGCGACGCGTCGATGTCCATGACGAACTCGACCCTCGCCAGTTGCGCCCCCACCTTGAACTGGTGCCGGCCCTTCACGAACATGAAGTTGTCGATGACGTAGAGGTTGGTTTCGCCTTCGATCCCGCCGGTGGTCGACGCCCCGAACGACGCGCCCGGGTAGGTGCGCTCGGTCCACAGCGGATTCGCCTTCAAGCCGTCCAGCAGCGCGAGGCCGTAGACTCCCGCCAGGTTCGACGTGATGACGAGTTTGTTGACCCCGTAGTAGGCACGGAGTTCATTGAACGAGTTGTTGCTCAGCGTGTTGGTCCAGTTGCCGAGAACGGACCACAGCGGCCCGTTGAAGGTCGCCCGCTTCTCGAGCGTCCACAACGGGCTGCTGTTGCAGCCGTCGCCGCCCTGGCCGCTGCAGTTGGTGTCGGTGAGAAACGTCCGGCTGTGCCGGATCGACAGCCGGTTGTTCTCGTTGATGTTCGCGTCCACCTTGACCATGTAGACGCGGTTGGTGTTCTTCGCGGGAATGATCCCCTGCTGGCCCCTGTCGCGCCAGTACTGGGAGATGGACAGGATGGCGTCCTGATTGTTCTCGAACGTCTCGACGCCACCGAAGAAGAACACCTTGTTCTGGACGATGGGCCCACCCAGGAAGCCGCCGGCGCGGTACTGCCGGAACGGCGACACGGACTTCAGCATGACGGGCTGATTGATGTCGTACTTGCCGCCGGCGTCCTTCAGGAACTGGCCGGCGAACGCCGGCGTGTCCAGCTTCTGGTTCCGGAAGAAGCCGTAGACCCGGCCCGCGAACTTGTTCGCTCCGCTTCGCGTGATGACGTTCAGCACGCCGCCCGAGGCCTGGCCGAACTCGGCCGAGAAGCCATTGGTCATCACCTGGAATTCCTGCACCCAGTCCTGGGGGTACGACTCGGCCTGGGTGCCGTAGAACTGCTGCGCGTTGGTCGCGCCGTCCACGAAGACCTGGTTCTGGAACTGGCGCTGCCCCGCCGTCGAGAACCCCATCGCGCCTGACCCGCTCGACGTCACGCCCGGCGCCAGCTTCGCCAGGTCGGCGAAGTTGCGGCTGATGGTCGGCAGGCTGTCGATCTCCTTGCTGTCCACCATGCCGCCAAGCGTGGCCTGCGTCTCCACGAGCGCCGTCCGGCCGGTCACGTTGACCGTTTCCTCCAGGTTGCCCACCTTCAGCACGAAATCGGCGGTCGCTTCCTGGCCGACGCGCAGCACGATCGCCTGCTTCCCGGTGCCAAACCCGGGGAGTTCGGCCGTCACCTCGTACGAGCCGGCCGGCAGGCTCGGCAGGTAGTACTGCCCCTGCTCGTTGGTCACACCCGTCCGCGTGAAGTTGGTTTCCGCCTGCCTGACGACCACGGTGGCACCCGGCAGGACGCCGCTCTGTTCGTCGACGACTTTGCCCCGGAGCGTCGCAAGACTGGTTTGAGCGGCCGCCGGGGTCATCGTGCCGCACGTCGCCGCAACGATCACCGCCGCCAGAATCCACGGTCTTCGTCTGGTCATGCCCTGCCTCCCTGTCGCGTTGGACGCGATATGAATCACGCGGGCCGATGGTCGCCCATGCGGCTATCATCATCAACGACGGGTCGTGGTCGAGTCCGCGGCAGCCTGGCGCTCCCGCGGCCTGAGGGGAAAACGCGTGTAACCTACCGTCAATTCCCGCGCGCGATCCAGCGAATAGTGCTAATCGTCCGATAAAGGCCGTTCATGCCCCGGTGACGCCAGGCGAAGGCCGACAGCCGTGGACCACGCCCGGCCCGCCTTCGCGCGATGAAGAGCGGCATGGTGCGCGGTGGGGGCGAGCGGATATAGTCGTCGCCACGTCCGCGCGCCCTGTCTCAGGAGGCAGTCCCGTGATCGACACCCCGGCCGGCCCCGCCGCCGTTGGCAAGCCCCTCCCGATCGCCCGGTACCGATGGGCGGTGCTGCTGGCGATGAGCGTTGCCGTGTACGGCAGCTACTATGCCTTTGATGCGATCGGGCCCCTGGCCCCGCTGCTCAGCCGGCAGCTGCACTTCACCGACTCGCAGATCGGCCTGCTGCAGGCGTCCTACAGCCTCCCGAACGTGTTCGTCCTGCTCGCCGCCGGCCTCCTCATCGACCGCATCGGCGCGAGGAAGTCGATGCTGCTCTTCAGCGCGCTGGTCTTTGCGGGTCTCGTGGTGACGGCGCTCAGCCCCCGCGTCGGCATCATGGCGTCCGGCCGCGTGATTACCGGGGTGGGCGCCGAATCGCTGGCGATGGCGACGCACGTGGCCATCGCGCGCTGGTTTCTCCGCGGCGAACTGAGCCTGGCCTTCGGGGTCAGGACGTCGGTGTGCCGCCTCGGCTCTCTCAGCGCGCAGACGTCCCCGGCGTGGGCCGCGGCTGCCTATGCGTACTGGCGGTGGCCGCTGTGGATCGCCGTCGGGTTCGGGGGGGTCTGCGTCGCGGGCGCGGTGCTGTTCTGGATCCTCGATTCGCGGGGAGAGCGGCGGTACGAGCTTGGTGCCGCGGGACACGGGGGCACCTACCGCGTCCGCGACCTGTTCGTCTTCAACCGGTCGTTCTGGCTGCTCGCGGCGCTCTGCGTCGCGTTCTACGGCTGCATCTTCCCGTTTCAGACGTTCGGGCAGAAGTTCCTGATCGAGGCGCGGCAGGCAACGCCGCGCGCCGCGTCGCTGCTCGTGGGCATGGAGCCGATGTTCTCCCTGCTGTTCATGCCGTTCTTCGGTCACCTCGTCGATCGCTACGGCAACCGCTCGCTCTTCATGGTGCTCGGGTCGATCCTGCTCGTGCCCGTCTTCCTGCTGCTGGCGTGGACCGAGGTTCCGCCGATCGTGCCGATGGCGTTGATGGGCGTGGCGTTCGCGATGGTGCCGGCCGTGCTGTGGATGTCGGTCGTCCTGGTCGTGGACCGCTCCCGCCTCGGGTTTGCCAGCGCGGTGGTGGATGCCGTCCAGCAGGTCGGCCTGGTCGGGGTCAACCTGCTGGTCGGATGGTCCAACGACCGCTGGCTGGCCGGCCCGGCCAACCCCGCCGGGTACCGGCCGGGGATGTGGATCTTCACGTCGTTGGCGCTGCTCGCGGTGTGCTGTGCCATCGCGCTGCGGCGGGTCGAGACCGGGCCGCGAGCCCACGGCCTGGAGACGATCCGGGCCCCCCGCGACTGACGGCCGCGACCGGTGCCCGGGAGAGGCACGTCATGGAACTGTACCAGCTCGAACACTTCATCGCGGTCGTTGAAGAACACAGCATCACACGGGCGGCCGACCGGGTCTTCCGGACGCAGGGCGCCGTGAGCGTCACGATTCGAAAGCTCGAGGAGGAGGTCGGCGTGCCGCTGATGGTGCGGGACCCGCACGAGTGCACGCTGACCGAGGCGGGCCACGCGCTGCTGGAGTACGCGCAGCGCATCATCCGGCTGCGCGACGACCTGCAGTCCCGCATGGCGGACCTTCGGAACCTCGTCTCCGGTCGCGTCACGATCGCCGCACACGAGTCGGCGGCGCAGTACCTGTTGCCGGCGCCGCTGACCGCGTTCCACCTTCAGCACTCCAACATCAAGATCAGGACACGCCTCTGTGACGGCCACCAGATCGCGCACCTGGTCGCCGAGCGGGAGGCCGATCTTGGCTTTGGCATCAGGCAGACGAATCTTCGCGGCCTGCACGCCGAGATGGTCCTCAACGATTCGCTCGTGATCGTGGTGGCTCCCGGCCACGACCTGGCCCGCCGGCGGGACGTCACGATGGGCGACCTGGGTCACGAGCGCTTCTTCATCCATTCCCGGCGAACCCCGATGCTCGACCTCGTCGAACGCCTGTTCGCCGACCACCGGGTCCCCTTCAACGTCGCGGCGGAGCTCGCGAACTTCGAGACGATCAAGCAGTTCGTCGCGACGGGCAGGGGCGTGGCGTTCGTTCCATCGAGTGTCGCCCGGCCGGACCTCGAGGCCGGCCGCCTGGTGGCGATCATTCCCGTGGACCACGCCCGGATCGACCGCCCGATCGAGGTGGTCCACTCGGAAACCGTCCCGCTCCTGCCCGCCCCGGCCAGGCTCCTCGACCTGCTCCGCGGCTGGAGGTGGGACCGCCCCCCCGGCCCGGCGCCGCCGCGCCGGCGACGCCGGACCGGGCGCGCGAGCTGAAGCGCCGGTTCGCCCGCAGCATGAACGGCCTTCATCCGACGATTAGCACTTTTCGTTGGATCGCCTGTCGAAACGACGGTAGGTTACGCGCGTCTATCGAAGAGTGCAGACTCCCGGTACTCCTCTTTCCCTCCCCGCCCGGGCCGGCCGCGCCGCATCGACGGCGCACCGCCGCGAGTGGGGAAAGGACGGCCACGTCAGATGAACCCGTCCCTGCCGATTGCGATCCGCGCCGGTCAACTGATCGATGGGGTCAGCCCGCACCCCCTGCCGGACGTCCTCATCCTGGTCGAAGAGAATCGGATCAGCCGGGTGGGCGGGTCCCAGGTGCCGCCGCCGGGCGTGCCGGTGATAGACCTGTCGGCCTGCACGGTGCTCCCCGGCCTGATCGACTGCCACACGCACGTGTGCTTTGCCCCCGGAGACGGGAAGAACCCCGTGCTCACCAAGTCGATCCCCTTCCGGGCCCTTCAGGGCGCCGCCGCCGCCCGCGCCATGCTGCACGCGGGATTCACGACGGTGCGCGACATGGATTCGGAAGGCGCGGGTTACGCGGACGTCGCGGTGCGCGATGCGATCCGCGACGGCCTCATTCCCGGTCCGGAGCTGCTCGTGTCCACCATGGCGCTGTCGATCACCGCCGGGCACATGAACCACGCCGGACTCGCGCCCGAGATCGATGCCCGGCTGCCGCAGGTCGCCGCCATGACCGACACGACCGACGAGATGATCAGGGCCGTGCGGCAGCAGGTGAAGTACGGCGCGGACTGGATCAAGGTCTACGCCACGAGCAACCTGAAACAGGTCGATCAAGCGACACTGGAGCCGATCTCGCAGTTCAGCGAGGCCCAGCTGATCGCGGTCGTCGCGGAGGCGCGGCGCTGGCGCAAGGACGTGGCCGCCCATGCGTACGGCGGCGAGGGAGCGAAAGCCGCGGCGTGCACCGGCGTCCGCTCCATCGAACACGGCATGCTCCTCGACGAGGAAGCACTGAGACTGATGCTCGAGCACGGCGTCTACTGGTGCCCGACCTTCGCGAACATGCGCCCGACGCACGCACTCGCCGGGTACCCGGACACCTTCGTTCGTGGTGTGATGAAGAGTCACAGGGCGGCCTTTCGGAAGGCGCTCGCGCTGGGGGTGAAGATCGCCTTCGGCACCGACACCGGGCGCGTGGTGCCCGGGACGAACGCCGAGGAATTCGAGCTGATGGTGCAGGCCGGCATGGAACCGATGCGCGCCATCCAGGCGGCGACGTCCGTGGCCGCCGAACTGATACGCCGCGACGATCGGATCGGGGCAGTCCGACAAGGCTACCAGGCGGACCTGGTCGCCGTCGCCGGCAACCCCCTGGATGACGTGAAGGTACTGCGGGACGTCCGATTCGTCATGAAGGCCGGGACGATCGTGAAGCAAGCGGGCGGGTGGGCCGGGACCCTCGCTTCTGTCGGTGTCAAGGAATCGCGTGCGCTATGCGCGCAGGAGGGGCAAGTATGAAGCGTCACCTGACGGGATGGCTGGCATTGGTGGCCTGGTTCATCGGCTCGGCGGTCTGGCTCGCGGGAGCGGGGCCTGTCGTCATCGGCCACGCAGGACAGCCGGCGGCCGTCACCGGGCCCCGGTTCGAGTCGGTGCAGCCGGACGTCTTCGGCGTCTCCGGCGGGCAGCCTGGCGGCTGGGCCGATGTCGACGGCGACGGCGATCTCGACCTGTTCATCGGCATGAAGGCGGGCCTCCCCAACAAGCTGTTCGTCAACGACCACGGCCTGTTCAAGGACATCGCCGACAGAGGCGGGCGTGGCCGACTTGACGGACACACGCGGGATGGCGTGGGGCGATTTCGACGGCGACGGCCAGATGGATCTGTACGTGGGGTTCACCAAGCGGTCAGGCGTGCCGAACAAGCTGTACCGCAACGACGGCGGCGGCAGGCACTTCACCGATGTCGCCGCGAAGATGGGCGTGGACACCGCGGGGTTCGAGACGCGGCAGGTCGCCTGGATCGACTACGACAACGACGGCAGGGTGGACCTGTTCGTCGCGTTCCGGGACGGTCCCAACAAGCTCTTTCACAATGAAGGCGATCGCCTCCGCGAAGTCGGGAAAGAGATGGGCGTCGACGATCCCCGGAAGACGGTGGGCGCCGTGTGGTTCGACTACAACCAGGACGGCCGCCTCGACGTGTTCTGCGCAAACCAGGACGGCGACAAGAACGCCTTGTGGCGAAACGACGGCGCGAGGTTCACCGACGTGGCGGCCGAACTGGGCCTGGAGGGCCTCGTGACCGGCCGCCTGGGGAGCAACGGACCAAGCGTCGTGGACTTCGACAACGACGGGTTCTTCGACCTGTTCGTGGCCGGGTACGGCCGCAATGTCCTGTACCGGAACGACGGCCACGGCCGGTTCACCGAGGTCGCCGAGCAGATGGGGGTGGCCGGAGGCGATCGTGCGACGCCCTCGAGCTGGGGCGACTACGACAACGACGGGCGGCCGGACCTCTACGTGTCCTCGTACATCGACAAGCCCGTGAACGAGAAGGACTTCCTGTTCCACAACGAGGGGACCAGGTTCGTGGACGTCACGCCCGAGTTGTTCCGCACGCACGGCGCCACCCACATGGTGGAGTGGGCCGACTACGACAAGGACGGCGCGATCGATCTGGCGCTCGCCAACAACAACCCGGCGGGGCGCAACGGGGTGTATCGGAACCTGCTGCCGCCGGCGCAGGCCGCGCGGGCCCTGCAGGTCCTCGTGCTGGACTCCAAGGGGCATTCGACCCGCGCGGGCGCCGAGGTCCGTCTCTACGTCGCCGGCACCCGCAAGGTGGTGGGCAGCCGGATCGTGAACACAGGCAGCGGGTACACGTCCCAGAGCCAGACGCCGGTTCACTTCGGACTCGGTGACGTCAGGAAGGTGGACGTCGAGGTCACGGGATTCACGCCCGCGGGACGGAAGATCACGCGCGTGGCGAGCGTCGATCCCAGCAAGGTGGCCGGTCGTATTCTCGTCGTGAAGCTGCCGTAGGCCATGGGGGACGCGTCGGCGCCCGCCTGCGGCCTGCGGTGGCCGGACGGCGCGCACGCCCGGAAGGAGCACGTCGTTGAACAACAGGACCTGGAACGTGGCGGTGGTCGGTGCGGCCGGCATGGTGGGCACCGAGATGATCAAGACGCTCGAGCAGCGTCGGTTTCCGGTGAACGAACTGCGGCCGCTCGACGTGGCAGAAGTCGCGGGGACGCCCGTCTCCTTCGCCGGGCGCACCTGGGCCTGCCTCGAGGCGACCGAGGCGAATTTCGCCGGCATCGACATCGCGATCTTCTCGGCCGGCGGCGATGCGAGTCTCGACCTCGCCCCGAAGGCCGTCCGGCAGGGCGCGGTCGTGATCGATAACAGCTCCGCCTGGCGGATGGACCCGGCCTGCCCGCTCGTGGTGCCCGAGGTCAATCCGGGCGACCTCGCGTGGCACAAGGGCATCATCGCCAACCCCAACTGCTCGACGATTCAGATGGTGGTGGCGCTCAAGCCGCTCCACGACCGGGCCCGCATCAAGCGGGTCGTGGTGTCCACGTACCAGGCCGCCGCCGGCGCCGGCAAGAACGGCGTGGACGAACTGATGCGGCAGACCAGGGAGATCCTCGAGCAGGGCACGTGCAGCCCGCCGCGCACGTTCCAGTATCAGCTCGCCTTCAACGTGATCCCGCAAATCGACGTCTTCCAGGACGGGGGCTACACGAAGGAGGAATGGAAGATGGTCCACGAGACGGTGAAGATCATGGGTGACCCCGGTATCCGGGTCACCGCGACCACCGTCCGGGTCCCGGTCTTCATCGGCCATTCCGAGTCGGTCAACATCGAGACCGAGCGCAAGCTGACGGCCGCCGAGGCCCGGGACGTCCTGTCCACGGCGCCGGGCATCACGGTGGTGGACGATCCGGCGGCGCGCGCCTATCCGATGCCCGCGCCGGCCGCGCACACCGACGCGGTATTCGTGGGCCGTATCCGCGAGGACAACTCGCTCGACCACGGACTCAACCTGTGGATCGTCGCCGACAACATCCGGAAGGGCGCCGCGCTCAACGCCGTCCAGATTGCCGAGCAGTTGGTCGCCGGCGGCCTCGTGCGCGTGCCATGAGCTGACCTCAAAGAGACATTCCGGCTCACGGCACACGACTCACGGCTCTCGGCCAATCCACGCGATTGTGCCCCGAACAAACGCGTCAGAAGGCCCCACCGACGGTGGGCGGTGGAGTCGTCTTCATGAAGACAGACAGCGTGCGAGGCCGCAGGCCGAACGCCGCAAGCCGACAGTCGATTCTGTCCTTTCGAGGCTGACCGAACCCGCCAGGGAGCGGCGCAGGCAGGCCCGTGTCCCTATTCGAGTGACGACGCCTCGAACACCGCCCGGGCCAGAGACGAATAGTCGTCCTCGCCGCGCCCGGCGGCCATGAGCGCGCTGACGTACTGCTGGACGACCGCCGCCACGGGGGCCGACACCGCCAGTTCGTGGATGGTCTCCATGACGATGCCGAAGTCCTTGTGGTACAGCTTCGTCTTGAACCCCGGCACGTAGTTGCCCTTCAGGATTCGCTCGCCGTGCACCTCGAGCACGCGGCTGGCGGCGAACCCGCCGAGCAGCGCCTCGCGGACCCTGGCGGGGTCGATGCCGGCCTTGCGAGCGATGGCGAACGCCTCGCTGACCGACGCGAGCGCCCCGCCGATGCAGATCTGGTTGCAGGCCTTGCAGACCTGGCCGGACCCGGCCAGCCCGATGTACACGACCCGCTCCGGGTTGCCCATCGCGTTCAGGATGGGCCGCACCCGCTCGAGCACCGCGGGGTCGCCGCCGACCATGATCGAGAGCGAGGCGTTGATGGCCCCGATCTCGCCGCCGCTGACCGGCGCGTCGAGCATCGCCGCGCCGCGTGCCGAGGCCGTCTCCGCGAGCTCGCGCGCGGCAGCCGGCGCGATGGTGCTCATGTCGATGATCACCATCCCCGGCCGCACCGCCTCGAAGACGCCACCGGGCCCCGCCAGAACCTGCCGGACGTCCGGCGTATCCGGCACGATGGTGATCACGACATCCGACACCCGTGCAACCTCCGCGGGCGACGCGGCGGCCTTCGCCCCCGCGGCGACCAGCGCGTCGACGGCCCCGCGGCTCCGGTTGTGCACGACGAGCGAGTAGCCGCCCTTGATCAGATTCAGGGCCATGGGCTTGCCCATGAGGCCGAGCCCGATGAAGCCGATGCGTTCAGACATGATGGGATGTCCTGCTGGATGGTGAATGGTGAACAGTCGTGAACAGTGAGACGGCAGACGGCAGGCGGACGGTCAGTAGCGCAGGTAGACCGTCCGCCAGTCGGTGTAGAAGTCCAGGGCGTTCGGGCCCTGTTCCTTCGGCCCGAAGCTCGAGTCCTTCGTGCCGCCGAACGGCAGCTGGTACTCCACGCCCGCGCTGGGCAGGTTGACGGTGACCAGACCGGCCTCGATGCCGTTGACGAAGTCGAAGACCCGGGACACGTCCTGTGTCTGCACGGACGCCGACAGACCGAACGCCACCCCGTTGGCCAGGCGCATCGCCTCCGGAAAGTCGCGGGCGCGCATGACGGCGAGCACGGGCCCGAAGATCTCCTCCTGCGCGATGGTCATGCGCTCGTGCACGTCCGTGAAGACGGCCGGCGACACGAAGTACCCGTGGGCGTGCGGGCCGTCGGTCAGCCGTTCGCCGCCGACGGCCAGCGTCGCGCCTTCGCGGCGGCCGGCGTCGATGTAGCGCAGGACGCCCTCGAGCTGGGCCTCGTCAATCACCGGCCCCACGTCCACGCCGGGCTCCACGCCATTGCCCACCGTCAGCCGGCGCGTGCGATCGACCAGGGCCTCGACGAACCGCTCGTAGATCCCGTCCTCGACGATGACCCGGCTCGTCGCGGTGCACTTCTCGCCCGACGAGGCGAACGCGCCGTTGATGGTGTTCTCCACGGCGCGATCCAGGTCGGCATCCGCGAGCACGACCGTCGGGTTCTTGCCCCCCATTTCGAGCTGGACGCGCAGCCGCCGGCGCACCGCCCGGTCGTAGAGCAGCGCGCCGACACCGCACGACCCGGTGAACGAGACGGCCCTGAGCGCGGGGGCGTCGACCAGCGCTCCCCCCAGGTCGCTGCCAGGCCCGGCGACGAAGTTCACGACGCCCGGCGGGACGCCCGCCTCGACGAGCGCCTGCACGATCCGCCAACTGCTCAGCGGAGCGGCCGACGCCGGCTTGAGCACCACGGTATTGCCGGCGACGAGCGCCGGCGCGATCTTCCACGCCGGGATCGCGCTCGGGAAATTCCACGGCGTCACCAGTCCGACGACGCCCAGCGGCCTGCGCACGGCGAAGGTGAAGACGCGCTCCCGCTCGGAGGGCGCGAGCAGGCCGGGCATGCGCACGCCTTCCCCGGCGAAGAACTTCAGGATGTTGATCGACCGGCGCACCTCGCCACGCGCTTCGGGCAGGGTCTTGCCTTCTTCGCGCGTCATCTCGGCCGCGAACCTCGGCGAACGAGGCGTCGAGGATCTCGGCGGCCCGAAACAGGATGGCCCCGCGCGACGGCGCCGGCGTCGCCGCCCAGGCGGGGAACGCCTGCGCGGCCGACGCCACCGCCGCCTCCATGTCGTCGCCCGACCCCCGAACGAAGTACCCGACCAGATCACGGGTGTCGGCCGGATTCCGGTTGTCGAACCGGCTCCGGCCCGGCACCCATTCCGCGCCGATCCGGTTGAGAAACGTCTGATCGGCGTAGCCGTCCGTCACCGGGCCGCGCCCCTGGCCGGCTCGTTCTCGGCCTGCATCGCGCCGTAGTAAATCGAGTTGAACAGCACCTTGAAGGTGCCGTACGGCTGCCCGCGCTGCTGCACGCCGAACCCGAGCAGGATGACCCGGCCCTTGCCGAGCGTCGCCTCGGCGGCGGCCACCTTGTTGGTCAGGAACTTCTCGCCCTTCAGGTAGCCGCTCATCAGGATCTCGCTGCCGGGGTAGGTCGCGATGGCGGTCGCCGACTTCGAGTCGGAGCCGAACGACGGGTTCAGCGTGAACGCCGGGCTCTGGATGAACATCCCGGGCGCCTCTTCGGGCATCCCGTAGCCGACCGGGTGCGTGACGTCGAACTTCATGCGCAGCACGGAGCCGGGGCAGGCGAACTCGACCGGGCGGGGCGAGGCGCCGGCCTCGCGCCGGCTGGGCGCGCGGAGGTCCTTGAGCGCATCGCTGATCGGCAGGCCGAACTTGTCGATGGCGAACAGCGACGCGTTGTTCAGCAGCACCAGCGTGCCGCCCTGCCGCACGAACTCGCGCAGGTTCTGCACGCCGACGTCCCCGATGCCGCCGACGTACTGCGGGGGCATGGTCCCCAGCTTGTTGCCCTCGACGATGGCGCTGGTCGACATGGAGGGAATCACGATGACGTCGAAGGTCTTCCCGAGGCTGCCCGCGCGCATCTCGGCGTCGTGCACGTTGGTGAACGAGAACTCGAACTGGTCGAGGAGCCACCGCGTCCAGCCCTCGTCCATGCTGCCCGTCCAGCTCTGGTAGAGGCCGAGGCGCGGCGCCTTCATCCGCCAGCTCTTGACGGTCGAGGCGCCCGCCCGGACCGGCACCGAGAGGTCCTTCGCGATCGACTCGAAGGTCGCGGCGGGGGCGTTTCTCGGCGTGACGATGAACGTCCCGGCCGGGTACGCCTCGCCGCCCGCGGTGAAGGCCTCGCGCGCGCGGGCCACGTCGCCGCCCGCCTTGAGGATCCGGTTGACGGCGGTGAAGCTGTTGTTCATCTTCGGCGAGATGAGCAGGGTCCCGGCGACGGCGCGATCGGCCTTGACCGGCGGCAGTTCGACCTTCTCGAGCAGCGTCAGCGAGGCGTTCAGCGGGGAGTTCACCGGCAGCGACTTGACGCCCATCTGGTACGGCAGCGTCCAGCCCCCGATGTCGTACGGCGGCAGGTACGCGTCCTTGAACGCGGTCGGGCTGACGAGGCCCTCCCAGAGATCCGGGTACTTCGTCAGGTCCGGGTAGCTCTGCTCTTCGAACACGTTCTTCACGAAGTAGGCGAACGGCTGCTGCATCGGGATGACCCACGTGCCGGCGCCGTACGCCACGCCGTCGGCCGTGAAGGGCTTCTCCGCCGCGTACACCTCGATGCCGAGCAGCTGCATCTTGCTCAGCAGGAGCGCCGCGGTCGGAGGATCCCACTGGTCCTGTGGCAGCACCCACGCGTAGGGCGGCTCTTTGGTGAACTTCGCAATCACGTCCTTGCCCATGTGGTACTTGTCGAGCAGCAGTTCCTGCCGGTAGAGGGCGGCCGTCTCCAGCACCGCCATCGACGCGGTCTCGCAGTAGTCCACCGCGTCACGCAGGCGCCACCAGCCGCCCTTCCAGGGGCTCGGATAGAACGTGCCCACGATGAAGTCCTTGTACTGGTCCGGAAAGTCCTCCAGCGTGTAGAACTTCGGCGTCGCGTACCGGTACAGCGCGGTCTCGGTGAGCAGCGACGCGATGTTGTGCGAATCGACGACCTGCGTGACGTAGCCCGGGTACCACGTGTCGAAGGTGATGCGCGAGATCGCGCCGGGCTTGTTCTCGCGATCGAACGCCGACCCCATCGCCGAGCCCAGCAGGTTCTGCCACCGGATGAGCAGCGGGTGCACGTTCGGGTTGGTCGGCTCCGAGGCCGGGTGGACCCAGATGCGGGCGGGGAACGGCGCGGTCTGGTGCTGGTTGTAGAGCACCTGCGGGAACCACTCCTGGTTGACGATCTTCGTCAGGTACTGCGTCTCGACGAGGTTCGCCATGTAGGAGTCGCGGTTGTTGTCGTGGCCGGAGTACTTGTTGTACACCCACGGCATCCCGCTGACCTCGAACGGCGTCCCGACGTTCTTCGAGTACCAGTCCGCCAGCGACTCCATGCCGTCCGGGTTCGCGAACACCAGCACCAGGATCACGTTCTGCCGGATCATCGTGGTCTTCGGATCGTTGCGCGACAGCAGGTCGTACGCGAGCTGGATGTTCTGCTGGGCCGGCGCGCACTCGGACGCGTGCAGCCCCCCGTCGATGTAGATGACCGCCTTCCCCTCCGCGGCGAGCTGTGCGGCCTCTTCCTCGGACACACCCTTCACGAGCGACAGGCGCTTCGCGATGTCCCGGTAGCGGTCCAGCTTCGCCATGTTCTCCTTCGCGGTGATCACGGCATAGATGAAAGGGTGCCCCATCGGCGTCTTGCCCATCTCGTAGACCTTGATCATGGGCGACGCCTGCTCGAGGGCTTTGAAGTAGCTGTAGGCCTGCGTGTAGGTGGCGAGCTTGTAGTCGGCGCCGACCTTGAAGCCGAGGACCTCCTCGGGAGTGGGTACCTTCTGGGCCGACGCGGCGCCCGCGTACAGCAGCAACACGCCGAGCGCGAACACGAACGGCCGCCTGATCCTGACTCGCAACATGGTCATATGAACTCCCTGAAACACGTGGGGCGACGACGAGGGGCCCGGGGGCGGACGCCGGACGGAACTTTCCCGGAAACGCCCGCCGCTGTCAAGTGCGGCGCCGCGCGCGCGGACCTACTTCGCCCGCAGGAAACGCAGGTGCCGCACGCGGTCGGCGAACACGCGGAACCCCTCGATGCGACCCTCCGCGTCCCGCGAGAATCGCATGACCCGCCCGCCCCCGAACTCGAATGCGTCCGCGTAGGCCGGCACGAGCGGCAGAGCCGTCGCGGGTCTGAACCAGACCACGGGCCGGCCGTCGAGGATGACGACGGTGTAGGTGAGGTCCAGCTCGTCGCTGTAGTACCTCCCGGCATACTCCGCCAGCTCCTCGGGCGTCGGCGAAAATGGCGCCGCCGCCTCCCATGTCTGCGGCTTCGACACGCCGCCGGCCACGGCGACCCGGGCCGGCGATCCCGCGCCTTCCTCCGCGAACGTGAAGCGGTCTCCGCCCTCGGTCGCGACGAATACACCGGGCGCGATCGGGCGAAGGGTCTCGCCCCCCGGTCCCCCGACCTTCAGGGCATCCTTGTCGAGCACCAGCCGCATCACGCCATCGGTCAGCGGGTTCCGGTAGAGCCCGACCCGCCGGCGCAGGTCTTCCACCGGCAGCGCGATCCCCCCGATCGGCGGCGCCCCGATCCGCGCGGATCCGAGCCAGGCCTCGACCACCTGGTGGCCCAGGCGCGGCGCGCCCGCGTTCCCGACGTTGCACAGGACCGCCACCGACAGCCCCTGGTCGGGGTACCGCGCCAGGAACGCCCGGTATCCGGCCGTCGAGCCGGTGTGGCTGATCTCGCGCAACGCGCCGAAGGTCGTCACGAACAGGCCCTCGGCATACGTGTTCTCGTACCCGTCGTTCAGCCGGCCTCTCGTCTGGAGCTGCGCCACCAGCGCGGGCCCGCCCACGCGCGGCTCGTCCAGGTTCGCATTCCATTTCAACAGGTCCCCCACGGTCGTCAGCAGGCCGCCATTGCCAATGACGTTCGTGAAGGGCATGTCCTGGTGAAAGGTACCGTCGCCCGCCTGCGCGTAGGCCGTCGCGCGTCCCTTGACGAGACGAGTGAAGTCGTCGCGCCACTGGGTGCGCGCCATCCCGATCGGCCGGAACAGCCTCGCCGCCGTGAAGTCGGGCAACGACTGGCCCGACACCCGCTGCACGATGATGCCCAGCAGGGTGAACCCGGTGTTGTTGTAGAGGTACTCGTCGCCGGGCGCGAAGTTCAGCTCCTTCTGCCGGTGCATCAGCTCGAGGATCTCGGCCGCGGTGTGGACGGCCTGACCGGGCGGCCGGCCGGCCAGCGTCAGCAGCGGCCACTGGCTGCGCAGGCCGCTCGTGTGGTTCAGCAGGTGGCGGATCAGGATCGGCGTCCCGAAGTCCGGCAGTTCCGGCACGTATTTCCGGACCGGGTCGTCGAGCGACAACTTCCCGTCCTGCGCGAGCAGCACGATGGCCGCCGCGGTGAACTGCTTCGACACCGATCCCGCCTCGAAGATGGTGTCGGGCGTGAGGCGAATGCCGTACTCGAGGTTCGCCATCCCGTAGGCGGCGGTGAGCACCGGTGTGCCGCCCTGCGCCACGCCAACGGCGCACCCGGGACTGGTCACGCGGTCGAACCGCGCGAAGATGCGCGCCACGCGCGCCGCCGGCGGTTCCGCGCCACCGGATGCCTGGCGCGCTCCCAGCGCGGCGAACGAGTCCAGGGCCACCGCCGCGGCGAGGGCCAGGCCCGCCGCCCACAGTCGTCGTCGCATCATGATCCCCCGCGCCGATCCGCTGAGTTCGGATCCGTGCCGCCGGCCGCGACCGCCGAAGAGGTCGGGCCTCCCTCCCGGCACCTACGGTCGCAACTTCGCAACCGGGATCCCGCACAGGAACTTGAACGACGTCCCGCCCGCGTTCTCGTACACGTGGTCCGCGCCCGGGGGCACGAACACGACGTCGCCGGGTTTCAGCGGGTGCCAGACGCCGTCGATCAGCACCTTCCCGTGTCCTTCCACCACGAAGTTCTCGTGCTCGTACGGGTGCGCGTGGCGCGGAGAATGCCCGCCGGGCGCGATCTCTACCATGCGCAGCGCATAGACGGGAGCGCCGTCGTGCGTGTCGTCGATCAGCCACCGCAACGTCGCCCCGGGAGCCTGCTCGCCGACGACCTCGGCGGGCACCTCGGTGTAATGACAGACCTTCCCCTTGCCTTCAGCCACGTCGGAATCCTCCCGACAGTCCGGTGCCGGACTATCTCTTCAGCCGGCCAGCCAGGTTGGCCACCACCCGGTGGTCGGTCAGGTCGTGCGACCCAGTCGCCCGTGGGCCTCGGACGAGGCTGCCGATAGACGCGTCAGCCCGCCGAAGAACAGCGCCGTGCACAACTCGACGCGGTCTGCCCCACCGGCTTCCGCCTCCACGGCATCGTCGACCGACCCACAGCCGACCTCGAGCAGGACTGTGGCCATCGAGCCTCCCGCCGGGAAGTGTAGCACCGCGGCGGACCGGTGCCGCACCCCCGCCTGGGACGCCACCACCAACAGGAACCGTGTACCATTGGGGTTGTCCAGGAGGTCCAGTCGTGACGAGACACCCCGTCGCCCGCACCCGGGAAGAGTCTGCCCTGTACAGGCTGCCGGAAGCCGCCCGGCTGCTGAGCGTCAGCGGGCCGACGCTCAAGCAGTGGATTCTCAGCGGGAAGGTCCGCTCGGTCAAGACTCCGGGCGGCCATCACCGCATCCCGCGGGCGGAGGTGGATCGCCTCTCGGGTCACCGCAGGCGCAAGGTGACGGAAGGGCCCGCCGGGCCCCTCGCGGCCATCAGCGGCCGCAACAAGCTCTTCGGCACGATCAGCCGAATCCGGCCGGGCGATCTGCTGGCCGAGGTGACCATCGCCATCGGGGACCAGACGCTCACGGCGTTGATCACGCGCGATTCCGTGCGCTCGATGGGCCTCAAGGTCGGCATGGAGGCCTACGGCCTGATCAAGGCGACCGAGGTGATGGTGATCAGGGCGTGAGAACGGGTCTCAGCGCACCTTCCACTCCTGGATGCCTGAGGAGAAGCCGTCGGGCAGCTGGAGCTCCACCCGCAGCGCGTCTGTCCGCACGGGCGTGAACCGGACGACGTTGTAGCGATCCCGCGCGACGCCGTACGAGTCGGCGGTCTCGACGGGGAGCCACGAGTCCCCGGCCCGGTAGAGCAGCCTCCAGGAGCGCGGCACCCGGCACTCCCCTTCGCCGGTGTCGTCGAACCAGTAGACGGAGGCTTCCGACACGGTCGCCGCGGTCGGGAAATCGAGTTGCGCCCACTCGCCGGTCCCCTTCTCGGGCCACCAGTGGACGTAGCGCGCAGCGTGATCGTTGGAGTTCTCGGGCTCCAGCTGGTCGTTGATCCCATCGAGGCCCTTCACGCCGTCGGAAGCGCTCGCGCGGCTCTTCGACGCCAGTGTCGGTTCGGGCACGGGCCGCGCCTTCGACGGTTCGCGCGCGAGCCACACCGCCATCTCGCCCTTCCCGCGGTGCGCCCACGCGTAGTACGGGATCAGCGTGAGCGGCTGCTCCGACATCATGATGCGCCCGCCCTGCTCGCGATAGGACGCGGCCGCTGCCGTGATGACGGTGACGCCGTTCAGCAGCGCCGGTCGAGGCTCAGCCTTCAGCGGCGTGCGATCGTCGAGCACGAGGTTGTTCACGTGCCCGTCGTTGTCGGGCCACTCGGCCGTGTAGACGATGGGACCGCGTTCGACGGCCACGCGCCCGACATCGGCCCTGACCGCGGCGTTGGCGACGACCCGGCGGGGCGTCATCGGCAGGTCGACGTCGATGATGTCGCCGGGCTGCCACGCGCGGGACACGGCCACGTAGCCCCGATCGAGGGGCCCCTGGACGGGATCGCCGTTCACCTTGACCGACCAGGCCGCGGGCGCCGGGCCCAGGTAGGAGTACAGGTCGCCCGGCACGGGCTGGTTGCGCGCCCAGCCAGGGATCCGGATGAGCACGGCGAACGACGCCGGACGTTCGGGTTCGATGCGAATCCGGACCTGCCCGTCCCACGGGTAGGCCGTGGTCTGCTCGAGCGCCACGGCGCCGTGCCCAGTCGTGACGCGCCCCCTGCCCTGCACGAACAGGTTGACGTAGACGCGGTCGCCCGACACCGCGTAGGTATAGCTGGGCACGGACGCGAGGAAGCGCGGGATGTTGCTCGGGCAGCACGCGCAGGCGAACCAGGGGCTCCGTTCGTGCTGGCCGAAGGACGCCAGCGGATTCGGGTAGAAGAAGCGGTCGCCGGTCATCGCCACGCCCGAGAGGAACCCGTTGTAGAGGATGCGCTCGAGCACGTCCACGTACTTCGCGTCGCCGTGCCAGAGGAACATCCGCTGGTTCCAGAGCGCGTTGGCGATCGACGCGCACGTCTCCGCGTACGCGTCCGCGTTGGGCAGCACGTAGTCCGGCCCGAACCCTTCCCAGGCGCCGGCCGCGCCGATCCCGCCGGTCAGGTACATCTTCCTGCCCACGACGTTGTCCCACAGCCGATCGATCGCGGTGATGTAGGCCCGGTCTCCGGTGAGGGCGGCCACGTCGGCCATGCCCGAGAACATGTAGGCCGCCCGCACCGCGTGGCCGACCGCCTCGGTCTGCCGGACGACCGGAATGTGATCCTGCGCGTACTCGCCGTACAGCTTGTGCCCCGCCGCGTTGCCCCGCTGGTCGAGGAAGAACCTGGCGAGGTCGAGGTACTTCCGGTCGCCGGTCACGCGGTAGAGCTTGACCAGCCCGATTTCGATCTCCTGGTGCCCGGGCACCTCGTGCCGGCCGTCCGGCCCGAAGGTGCGCGCGATCAGGCCGGCACTCTTCAGCGCGACGTCCAGCAGCGTCTTCTTGCCGGTCGTCCGGTAGTGGGCCACGGCAGCCTCGTACAGGTGGCCCACGTTGTACAGCTCGTGGCTTTCCTCCTCGTTCACCCACCGCGCCTTGCCGGCCATCGGCATGACCTTCTGCGGGTCAATCGTCCGCGCCGTGTAGAGGTAGCCGTCAGGCTCCTGCGCGCCGGCGATCCTGGCGATGAGCGTGTCGAGGTAGCGGTCGAGGGCGGGATCGGGGTGGAGGGCCAGCGAGTACGACGCGCCTTCGATGACCTTGTACACGTCCGAATCGTCGAACGCGTACCGCGAGCAGAAGCTGCCCTCGGCCAGCCGGCCGGCGATCTCGAAGTTCCTGATGCGGCCGGTCTCCTCGTTCTGCCTGAAGGCGAACGGGATCGTCACCGTGCGGTTGGTCTCGAGCCGCCGCGCCCAGAACGTGTCCGTGAAGGACACGTCGGTGAACGCCACGGGGGCAATCGGGTAGTCCCGGGCTGGTGCGGCATTCTGCCCGCCGCGCCCGGCCGCCGCCACCACCGTCGCCGCCAGCATCACTGCCAGGATCCGGATTCTCATCGTCGGTGCCCCTGTTGGTCCGCACCAGCCCCGGGCGCTGCCCCGCGGCCACCCGTGCTCGCGGTTCCCGGCCCGGTCGCGGTCTCGAGACGTTGCAGCCACACCGCCATCTCCCCGATGCCGCGGTGGGCCCATGCATAGTAAGGAATCGCCACGAGGGTGCGGCCGCCAGCCTTCGCGGTGACGACCACCACCCCCTTCAACAGGTCCGGACGCCACGCGACCGACAGCGGCGCCGCGTCGGGCAGACCCAGATCGAGCGCACGACCGCCGTTGTCCACGCCCTCCGCGCAATAGACCAGCGGTCCCCGCACGAGGGCCACCTTGCCCGCGTCCTCGGCCACTGCGTCGAGCGCCAACACCCGCCGGACTGGCATCGGGAGCGTCACCTCGATGCGATCGCCGCGTGTCCAGGCGCGCCGGATCCGGACGAAGCCCTGCACCGGGTCGGCCGGCACGCCCACCCCGTTGACCTTCACTCCCGCGGGCTCGTCGTGCCGATCGGCGTACCGGTACAGCCCGCCCGGCAACGGCTCCCCGCGGGCCCAGCCAGGAATCCTGACGGCGACTTCGAAGGATGATCGCGACGGCGGTTCCAGCGTGATCGACACCACCCCGTCCCACGGGTAGCGCGTCTCCTGACGCACGGTCACCGGCCCGTTCGCGAGCCTGACCTCGGCGGAGCCTCCGACGAACAGGTTCACGTAGAGCGCATCACCCCGCGTGGCGTACACGTAGCCGGGCAGCGACGGGATGAAGCGGCAGATGTTCCCCGGGCAACAGGCCACGTCGAACCACGGGGCGCGCCCCAGCGTTCCCTGGTTGAACTTGTACTTCCCGTCGGACTCCAGCGGGTTCGGATAGAAGAACGCGTTGCCCTCGAGCGAGACACCTGAGATCAGGCCGTTGTAGATGACGCGCTCCAGCACGTCCACGTACCGGCCGTCGCCGCTCAGCAGGAACATCCGGTGGTTCCAGAACACGTTCCCGATCGCCGCGCAGGTCTCGTTGTAGGCGGTCCGGTTCGGCAGCTCGTAGGCCGCGCCGAACGACTCGCGATCGTGCCGGGCGCCGACCCCGCCCGTCAGGTACAGCTTCTTCGAGACGACGTTGTCCCACAGGCGATCGATCGCACCGCGATAGGCGTCGCTCGCGGTCAGGGCGGCGATGTCCGCCATCCCCGCGAACATGTACATCGCCCGCACGGCGTGACCGACAGCCTCGGTCTGCGCGAGCACCGGCTCGTGCGCCTGGACCTGCACGGGATCGTTGTAGATGGCGAACCGTGATCCCGGCGGGTACTGAATCCGATCGACATCGTGGCCGCGCTGATCGAGGAAATAGTTGGCCAGCCGGAGGTACTTCGCATCGCCCGTGACCCGGTAGAGTTTCACCAGGCCCATCTCGATCTCCTGGTGCCCGGGATACGCCCTCAGCCGGTCGGGGCCGAACGTCCGGACCACGAGATCCGCGTTCCTCAGCGCGACGTCCAGCAGGGTCCTCTTGCGCGTGGCCTGGAAATGCGCCACGGCTGCCTCGTAGAGGTGACCCGCGTTGTACAGCTCGTGGCTGACCGGGAGATTCGACCACCGCGTCTCGCCGATGCCCGGCTGCGGATGCGACGGATCCGCGGTGCGCGCGGTGAAGAGGTAGCCGTCAGGCTCCTGCGCCGCCGCGACCTTGCGGATCACACCGTCGAGGTAGGCGTCGAGGGCCGGGTCCGGATGCACCTGCAGCGAATAGGACGATCCCTCGATCGTCTTGTAGACGTCGGTGTCGTTGTACCGCTGGCCCTTGTACCTGCCCCTTGATCAGCCCGCCCGCGATGGCGAAGTTGTCGAGGCGGCCCGTCTCCTCGTTCTTCTTCCAGATGAACGGGATCGTCACGGTGCGGTTCGTCTCGATCCGGGGCGCCCAGAACCCGTCCGCGACGCGGACCTTCGTGAAGGACACCGGTTCGAGCGGATAGTCCTTGCGCGTTTGTCCCGCCAGGCGCCACCCGGCGCCCAGCACGACGATCCCGAGGATCGCGCTCAGCCCGCGGCTGACTGTCGCTCGCTGCATCGGCCATCCTCCGCGCGTAGCGTGTATCGACGGTCGTGGCCGAGGGCCAGCATCCGGCGCGTGCGCCGCCGCCCCGGGCCCGCTGCGTGCCGTCAGGTTTCAGCGCCGCAGCGCAGCCTGCCAGTCGCGCGCGAACTCCGTGAACGGCACCCCGACGCGGTTGGCGAACGCGCTGTCGAAGGCGATGCCCGTTCCGACATCGCCGAGGAGCGCCATCAGCGCGGGCGTGCCCGCCTTGTCGATAATGGCCTGCACCGCCATCGCACTTTCCGCGTACGCGAGCGGCACCCGGTCGGCTGGCAGCGACCCGAACGACGCCTGAAGCTCGGCGAGCGGAATGAAGGCTGTGGCCTTCGCCACCTCGCGCCGGGCCAGGTCGAGGCCGCCCGTCTCGAAGACCACCGCGAGCCCTTCGTTCAGCCAGGTCGGCGCCCCGGTGGGCGCCACGCTGCGAACCACGGCATGCGTGTACTCGTGCGTCAGCACCCGCTCGAGTTCTCCCGGATCGGCCAGCGCCCCGCGCACCGGCACGCGGATGCGGCCATCGAACAGGCCGCCCGACCACGCCGGCGACCGCGTGATGTCGCGAAACTGTTCCTGCGTGTAGAGCACCACGGTGACGACATCGATCGGGTAGGCGAACAAGGCGCTCCCGAGGCGCCAGTACGCCGACTCCAGGATGTCCACGGCCCGCTGCGCCAGTTCCTGTTCGGCCGGCCCTTCGAACAGCACGGTGAAGTGACTGCCCTGGGCCTGCTGGAACCGCTCGTGGAGGTCCCGTTCCTTCTTCCACTGCGCGAGCCGCGCCTGCATCTGTGCCTGGTCCGGCGCATGTCCCAGGGCCCGTTCGTAGATGCGGATCGCCTCGTCCAGGTCTCCCGCGTCGTACACAACCAGCCCGAGGAACATCGCGGCAGGCGTCAGGCCGGGATCGAGGTCGAGCGCCCGCGTGAACAGGTCCCTTGCCCTGGCAGCCTGGCCGAGCCGTCGTGCCGCCACACCCGCTCCAAGGCGCATCGACGCGTTGCGGGGATCCGACGCCATCGCCCGCTCGAACGCGGCAGCCGCCTCCTCCAGCCGGCCGTCCTGCAGCGCCTGCCAGGCGTCGGCCGCGCCGCGGAACTCCAGCACCAGCATCGACGGATCCTGGGCGCGGACCCGGGCCGGCACCGAGGCCAGGGCCGCGGCCGTCACGAGGATGGCCGACGCCCGGATCCAGAGCGGAGCCCTTCGGAACATGGTGGCCCCATCATACCGTGGGTCGCACGAGACCCACGATGCCGGCGGCCGCGCCCCGTTCCCGGTCCCGTTCCCGGCCCGATTCGGGTCCTTGACACTGCCCCGGAGCGCGCCTGATACTCGTGGGCGCATGCGCATGCGGACGCCGCGCTTCCTGCTCCGCGGATTCAAGCCGGCCCGGGACCTCGTCCGGTCGGGCCTCGGTCCCCTCGAGCGCCGCGTCATGGACTTCCTGTGGGATCACCCGGAAGTCAACGTTCGAGACGTGTGGGCGCATGTCGGGCCCGCCGCCGCGTACACCACGATCGAAACCACCCTGGACCGTCTGTACAAGAAAGGGTTGTTGACGCGGCGCAAGGTCGGCCGTGCGTTCGTGTACCAGCCGGCCGCGTCCCGCGAAGAGATGGAACGGCTGCTTGCGGCCGAGCTGGTTGAAGGCCTGCTGGCCCACCACCGGCATGCCCCGTTGCCGCTGCTCTCCAACCTCGTCGAGGTGGTCGGTGAGGGCGATCGGCAACTGCTCGACGAACTCGAGCGCCTGGTGCGCGACAAGCAGCAGGAGTTGCGCAACCGGAGGACGCCATGAGATTCGTCGTCCTCGGCGTGGGGCTGGCGCTCGCCTGGTTCCTGCTGGTCAACCTCGCGGCTTCCGCGGCGGCGGCGGCCGTGCTGCGCCGGGTGCGGCGTGCGGGGTCGGCAGCGGCGGCGGGCTGGTTCTGGCTGCGAATCGCGCCAAGCCTGACGGCTCTCGCCTTCGTGGCCACCGTCGTCGTGCCCGCCTACCTGCGGTTCGAGCCCAGGAATACCGCCGAGCCCCTCGGTCTCGGCGTGTCGCTCCTTGCCGTGGCCGCCCTGGCCCTGATTCTGCGGGGACAGGCGCGGAGTATTGCCGGCTGGCGGCGCGCGGCGCGCCAGGCCGGGCTGTGGATGCGCGACGCCGAGCCCTTCGACCAGCCCGATGTGCCCGTCCCCGTGTACCGCATCCGGCATTCCTGGCCGGTGGTCACGCTGGTCGGCGTGGTTCGCCAGCGCCTGTTCATCGCCCGCCAGGTCGTGGACGTGCTGACGCCAGACGAATTGCGCCTCGTCCTCGCCCACGAGGCGGGGCATCATGGCGCCTGGGACAATCTCAAGCGCCTCGTGCTCCTGGCGAGCCCCGACGCACTGGCCTGGGCCCCGGTCGGCCACGAAGCGGAGACGCGGTGGACGTGCGCCGCCGAGTCGCGTGCCGATTGCTACGCCGTGCGCAACGACCCCGCGCGGGCGCTCACACTGTCGGCCGCCCTCGTGAAGGTCGCGCGCTTGATGCCTGCGATGCCGCGCCTCCATGGGCCGGTCAGCAGCCTGGATGACGGGGGCCTGCTGACGGGACGGGTGCAGCAGCTCGTACACTTCGCACCGGAGGGTCGGCGAAACCCCGTGCGCCGCTGGCTTGCGATAGGCCTCGGCCTGGCGATAGCGGCGCTGCTGCTGGCCGCGACGATGGTCCTCGTCGCCCCTGTGCACTACCTCAACGAACTGCTGGTCAGGTTGGCGGCGTAGGGACGTCCGGCCTCGTCCGGCCGACGTCCGATTCGCGCAGGCGCCCGGGCAACGTCCCGGTTCCCGGGCCGCGTCCCACCCGCATGAGTGGCGCGGGCGCCATCCGAACGGTCCCAATCCGATCGCCGGACGACTGCCCCGCCCGCCGTCACGAACTACGAGATCTGGTAGTAGATCGCGGCGCTTCCTACACTCGTCAGCCGACGCCAGGCGGACTGGCAACCGGGAGTTTCCCGATGTCCGGACCTGGCGCACGCCAACCACTGCCCCCATGGTCGCCGCGTCCCGGCGGCCGCGAGGGAACCATGTCACCAGTTTCAACAGGACACCGCGTGCGGCGACGCACGCTGGCGGCCGCGGGCTGCCTCTCGATCATCGCCATCCTCGTGTTCCCGGCCGTTTCGACCGCATGGACCGCCGCAGCCACGCTCGAGCAGGACATCTCAGGCACGCCGCAGGCGACTCCCCCACAGGCCGTCGGCGTACCGCCGCCGGCTCCCCAGGCACCTGGGGCACCGGGCGGCCAGAAACCCCCCGGCCAATCGGCGACACCGGACACGCCGCCCACGCTGCCGCCGGTCAACATCGATGTCGTGGTCTCGGCGCCGCGCATGGACATCCCGCTCAAGTCGACGCCCGCCGCGACGTCGATCGTGACCGACGAGACCTTCAAGGCGATGCCGCGCGGCATCGGTGCCGACGAGGCGTTCATGCTCGTGCCGGGCATGAAGGTCGACAACCAGGCGGACGGCGAGCGGGTCCACGTGTCGATTCGGGGCCAGGGGTTGTTGACCGAGCGCGGCATCCGCGGGATCAAGGTCCTGCTCGACGGCCTGCCGCTCAACGATCCGACGGGATTCGCGCCGGACCTGTTCGACGTGGACTGGTCGACGGTGCGGCGCGTCGAGGTGTTCCGCGGCCCCTCGTCTGCCCTCTACGGAGGCGGCGCGGCGGGCGGTGTCATCAACATCACCACGCGCGACGGCGGATCGGACAAGGCGGAGGGCCTCGGATCGCTCACCGGCGGGTCCTACGGCTTCTGGAAAGGGCTCGGCGAAGTGGGCGGCACCAGCGGTTCCCTGAACTATCGCGTCTCGCTGTCGCACAACGCCGGCGACGGGTACCGCGTGCACACGGCCTTCGACGCCACCAACGTCTATGGCAAGTTCCGATGGGACGCGTCGCCGGCGCTGCACCTGACGGCCATCGTGGCGGGCACGAGCTTCTTCAACGAGAACGCCGAGGGGCTCAACCTCACCTGGCTGCGTGAGGACCGCCGGCAGCCGAACCCCGACGCGCTGACCTTCAACGAGTACCAGAAGACCCGCCGGGCCACGACGGGCCTGTCGGGTCAGTGGGCGATCGCCGCCAACCAGGACCTCATGTTCAGCGCGTACCTGCGCCACACGACCTGGACCGAGTCCGTCCCCTCCTCGGTGCAGCATCGCATCTACAACACGCCGGGCGCGATCCTCCAGTACAGCGTGCACACGCGCGGCCGCAGATCCTCGAACCACTTCACGGTCGGCACGGACGTGGACTGGCAGGGGATCGACGACACCAGGCACCCGAACCTCGGCCTGGCACAGGAAGGCCCGGACCTCCTGGCAGATCAGCGCATCACGCAGCGCAGCGTCGGGCTCTACGCGCTGGACCGCGTCGAGATCGGGCCGCGGTGGGCGCTCATGGTGGACCTGCGCAGCGATCGCATCCGGAACGAGCTCGCCGACCGCCTGCAGGCTGGCGGCGTCGACCTGTCCGGCCTCGCCACCTTCGACAAGACGACGGGCCGGATCGGCGGGTCCTTCAGCCTCGGCCCGCGGGCTGGCTTGTACGCGAGCTGGGGACAGGGCTTCCTCCCCCCGGCCACCGAGGAACTCGCGAACAACCCGGATCACCTCGGGGGGTTCAACCTCAACCTGGTTCCCGCGACATCACGGGGCGAGGAGGTGGGGGCGCGCGGGAACGTGGCCAACCAGCTCGCCTACGACGTGGCGCTCTTTCACCTCGCGACAACGAACGACTTCGGGCGGTATCGCGTGGCGTCCCGGCCCCTCGAGACGTTCTACCGCAACGCCGGGTCGAGCCGCCGGTACGGGGTCGAGACGTCGCTCGGCTGGTATCCCCTGCGTGAGCTCTCGGTGCGGACCGCGTACACGTTCTCCGACTTCGTGTACACCGACATCAAGTCGCTGTTCGGTGACTACACCGACAAGGTGATGCCCAACGCGCCCCGCCACCAGCTCTACCTCGACGCGGAGTACACCTGGCATTCGCACTGGGTGGTCGGCGTCGGCACCGAGATCCAGAGCGGTTGGTACGTCGACCAGACCAACGTGGCCCGGGTGGACGGCTTCACGCTGGTCAACCCGCGCCTCGCGTACCAGTGGACCGGGCGGACGCGGCACGGCGAGATCGCGCTGTCGGCACGCAACGTGTTCGGCGAGAAGTACATCGCGTTCACCGAACCGGACCCGGACGGGAACTCCTACCAGCCGGGCCCGACGGCCGAGGTGTTCGTGGGCGTGCGCATCTGGCTGGGGCGGTAGGGCGGGCACCTGCGGCGAGGAGCACTCTCGACGCAAACCGTGCCCGGAGCGAACACACCCGTTACAGGCGAGCGCCGGGGCTACTCCCGGGGCTCACTTCCGTTGACGGTGTTCGCCCCGGGCACGCGGGCTGAAGCCCGCGCGCTACGGCCCGGCGCATGGTCAATTCAACTGAGCGCCGGTGAGCGCCGGGATTAGACGAACTCGGAAAGCGTGAGCTCGAGATGGCGCGCGCGGCGCGGGGCCTGTTGCCACTGCACCAGGATGGGCCGCTGGTAGGTGCCGTCCACGATGCCGCCCTTGCCCGGCGTCCGCCGGTCGGACACGAGCAGGCTCACCGAGCGCTTCATGCGGAGGAACCGCGCGGCGGGCACGGCCATCGCGCGTGCCAGGAGGCGCTCGATCCACGACTCCTCGAGGCCGAGCGCGTCGACGAGCTGGTTGAGCGCCTGCACCAGGTCGTAGGTCGCGTAGCCCTTCGTCTTGCTGGGGATGGCCCGCGGATCCTGCAGTGCGTGGCGGCCCTTCTCGGCCATGAAGCGGATCGGATCGCGCAGCACTTCCCGGAGGTCGTACCGCATGAGCAGCGACTCGTACTCGTTGACCGTCAGGCCCGCCTGGCGCTCGCCGGGCGCCATCTCGATCCGGACCCGCCCTTTCCTGACCCCGTGCCGCCCGGCCATCTCGGCGACCAGCTCGTACAGGCCGAGGTTGGGGTCACGCAGGTTGATCGAGTCGATCGGGTGGCCCGACACGGGAATCGCCAGGCGCGTCCGCCACACTTCCACCTCGCCGTCGTAGCCGACAATGCCCGTGGTGCGCTGGCGGGGCCGCCCGTCGTTGACGCCATCGAGATCCACGAACACCACCGGCTCGTCCGGCCGGTTCAGGTAGGTGACGCAGGACCGCAGGCCGGCCGCCATGAACGCCAGGTGCGAGTCGGCGTTCTTCGGCTCGACGACGCGCTGTTCGTCGGACAGGTCCTCGCGTTCGTCGAGCTCGTCGTGCCGGTAGGGGGCGCCCTCGGGGAACAGGGCGCGGAACGTCGCCATGTAGCCCGTCAGGCCCTGGCCGTCCTGCCCGAGCCTGGCCGCCAGGCCCTGATCGAGGTAGCCCGCCGTCGTGTGGAAGGAGCAGTACAGGCACCGCTTGTAGCCGTTGAGCACGTCGCCGTGCAGATCGGCGGCGCGCGCCCGGACGTCGATGGCGTCAAAGCGCGCGCGCGGTTGAATCGCGACGGTCAGCTCGAGTGGTTCAATCGACATCAGCCGGACGCCGGGGGTCGATCAACGGCATCCCCCGGCCTGGTTATCACTGCGAGACGATAGCATACATGACTTTGTGATGTAAAGCGTATGCCGGCCCCCGCCGACGCTTGCAGCGGCCCCCCGCCGCGCTTACAGTAGGCCCGGCGCTCAGGTGACTCGAGCACGCGCCGGGCATGCAGCCCGCGGGCCCGGAACGAACAAACTCATCACCAGTGAGCCCCGGGTCAGGCCGACACGGCCGCCGTCTTCAGCAGGAGCACCCGCATGCCCAGACGCCTCGCGTCGTGCCTCGCGATCACCCTGTGCGGCCTGGGCGCCCTGGGCGCCGCGGGCCCGACCGGCCGCGCCGACGGCGATCCCAAGGCGACCGCCTTCGCCGCGATCGATCGGAACCAGGAAGCGATTGCCCAGGTCGGCGACGCCATCTACAGCTTCGCCGAGCTCGGCATGCAGGAAACCGAGACCGCGGCGCTGTGCGCCCGACTGCTCCGCGAGATGGGCTACACCGTGGAGACCGGGATCTCCGGGATCCCGACCGCCATTATGGCCACCTACGGCACCGGCGCGCCGGTCATCGCGATCCACGTGGAATACGACGCCCTGCCCGCCGTCTCGCAGGCGCCCGGCGTGGCGGAGCGGCAAGAAGTCGTCAAGGGCGCCCCGGGGCACGCGGAGGGCCACAACACGAATGCCGCCCTCTGGATCGGGGCCGCCCACGCGGTCAAGACCGCGATGGACACGCACCATCTCGCCGGGACCGTCAAACTCTTCTCCGCGCCCGCCGAAGAACAGGGCATCAGCCGGCCCTATTTCGTGCGCGACGGCTACTTCAAGGACGTCGATGCCGCCTTCCACGCGCACGTCGGTGCGGACCTGTCGACCAGCTACGGGCCGCGGCAGTACGCGGTGATGTCGGTCGAGTACGAGTTCTTCGGCAAGACCGCGCACGCCGCCGTGTCGCCGTGGACCGGCGCGAGCGCGGCCGATGCGGTCAAGCTGATGGACCTCGGGTGGGACGCGCTCCGCGAACACCTGCCGCCGAGCCAGCGCAGCCACTCGGTCATCGTCTCGGCCGGCGCGCAGCCCAACGTCGTGCCCGACTACGCGAAGATCTGGTTCTATTTCCGGGAAGCGACCTACGAAGGCGCCCGTGATCTCTACACCAAGGCGCAGAAGGTCGCCGAGGGCGCCGCCCTGATGACCGGCACGACCTGGAAGGAGCGCATCCTGTCGGCGTGCTGGCCCACGCGCGACAACCGCACGGTGGCCGAGGTGGTGCAGGCCAACATCGAGCTGGTCGGGATGCCGGCCTGGTCCCCGGACGAGCAGGCGCTCGCGCGGCGCATCCAGCGTGCCGCCGGCGCCAGGGAGGCCGGCCTCGACACGACGCTGACGCCGCTGCGGGAAGCGGTCCAGAGCACGTCGTCCAACGACTCCGGCGACATCACGTGGACCGTGCCGCACGGCCGCATCACGTTCCCCGCGAACGTCCCGGGCGTGCCGTTCCACCACTGGGCGGCCGGGGTGGCCGAGGCGACGTCGATCGCCCACAAGGGCACCATCGCCGGCGCCAAGGTGATGGCGGGCTCGGTGATCGACCTGTTGACGAAGCCCGGCATCCTCGCCGCGGCCAGAGCCTCGTTCGCCCGCGAGGTCGCCGGCTCGACCTACCGCTCCCTGCTGCCTCCCGGCCAGAAGCCGCCCGTCGACCTGAACGCCGAGGAGATGGCTCGGTTCCGCGCCCTGATGAAGCCCCACTACATCGCACCCCGCATCACCTTCAAGTAGGCACACCGATGAAGATTCTGGCGATCAATGCGCGGCGCCGACCGGCTTCTTCTGGCTGGGCCGCCCCATGAGCCAGATGACGGGCGTCACGACCAGGAACAGCACCCCCAGGACCCAGAACAGGTCGAGGAAACTCATGACCGCCGCCTGGCGCGACACCTGACCGTTCAGGATCTCCAGCCCCAGCGCCGAGTTGGCCGGCACGCCGCCGCCAATCGACTCCCCGACCCGCGCGAGCATGTCCCCCACGGCCGGATTGTAGGCGGTGATGTCCTGGGCGAGCATCGCGTGATGGATTTGCGCCCGCCGCGCCAGCTCGGTCGTCACGAACGAAATGCCCATGCTCGATCCGACGTTCCGCATGAGGCTGTAGATGCTCGTGGCGTAACCCATGGACTGCAGCGGGATCGGGTCCATCGTGATCGTCGTGAGCGGCACGAAGATCAGCGCCAGGCCCGCGCCCTGGATCAGTTGGGGCCACAGGAGATCGATGGCCCCGACCTCGAGGTCGAGACCCGAGAACAGGAAGAACGCCAGGCTTGCCGTCAGCAGCCCGGCGCCGAGCAGGAGGCGCGCGTCCCACCGCCGGCCGAGCAGGAACCCCGTGAGCGGCATGAAGATCAAGGTCCCGATTCCTCGAGGCGAGCTCCACAGGCCTGCCGTGGACGCCGGAAACCCGAGCAGCGTCTGCATGAACAGCGGCAGCAGCACCAGGCTGCCGTAGAGGACGAACCCCAGGACGACAACCACGAACACGCCGGCACTGAACGTCCGATATCGCAGGAGGCGGAAATCGACGATGGGCTCGGGCACGTGCAATTCGCGGATGACGAACGCCGTCAGCCCGACCACCGCCACCACGGCGAGCGCCACGATGAAGGTGGACCCGAACCAGTCCTTCTCCTGGCCCTGGTCCAGCATGATCTGGAACGAGGCCATGCCGAGCACCAGCAATCCCAGCCCCCACGCGTCGATGCCTTTCGACACCTTCCGCAAGTAGGGCGGGTCCTTGACGAAGAAGTAGATCATCGACAGGCTCAACAGCCCGACCGGCAGGTTGATGTAGAACACCCACCGCCAGGAGTAGTTCTCGGTGAGCCACCCGCCGAGTGTGGGCCCGAGGATCGGGGCGGCCACGATGCCGAGCCCCCAGAAGGCCATGGCCTTCCCGCGCTCCTCCACGGGGAACGCCTCCAGCAGCACCGCCTGGGACAGCGGCTGGAGCCCGCCGCCCGTCGTCCCCTGGAGCACCCGGAAGAAGATCAGGGAATCGAGTGACGGCGCCAGCCCGCACAGCATGCTCGACACGGTGAACCCGGTCACCACGACCAGCAGGAGGCGCTTGCGGCCGAAGTAGCTGGCGAGCCAGCCGCTGAGCGGCAGGATGATCGCGTTGGCGACGATGTACGAGGTCAGGACCCACGTGGCCTCGTCGACCGTGGCCGAGAGGTCGCCCGCGATGTGCGGGAGACTGACATTGACCACGGAGGTGTCCAGCACCTCCATGACCGCGCTCAGCATCACCGCGATGGCCGGGATCCACCGATTGACGGGAGGTGCCGGAACGGGTTCAGCCATCGTGGTCAGCCCTGGTTCGGACCGCACATGGTGGCGAGGCAGAGCGACGGTCGCCCCGCCCCGCGCACGCGTACGTTGCCTCCGACAGGGGCGCTACTGCCCGGCCCCCGACTTCCCCTTCACCGGCGCGGCGGCTGCCGGGGCCTTCGGCAGGCTGATCAGGTTGGCCAGCAACTGGTAGGCGCCCTCGGTCTCAGCCGGCACCTGTCGCCACAACCCGAGCCCGATGTAAATCCAGCGTCCCTTGCCGATCTTCCCTTCGACCAGGGCCCCGAGCTTCACGCCCTTGTTGTCCGGGAACGGCTCCTCCACCGACAGCAGGTCCACGTACTTCGGGTCCTTCTCGCCCAGGAAATACAGGCCCCGCTCCTGCACCCATCCTTTCCAGGTAGCGTCGTCGATCTTGTTCGGGAAGTTGAAAACCGGGTGCGTCGGCACCAGGATCGTCACGGGCCCGTTCTCGTCGGTCACGCGGTCGCGGCCGACCATCGCGGGGTACGGCCCGTACTGGGCGCGATTGAACTCCATCTTGTTGTACTGCACGAGTACCGTCCCGCCCCGCTCGGCGAAATCGATCAGGCGGCGGTTGTAGGCGCGCAGGTCCTCGCGCCGCTCGTAGGCGCGCACGCCGGTCATGATGACGTCGTACTTCGACAGGTCGCCCCAGGCCAGGTCTGCCGGCCCGATGAACTCCACCTTCGCCCCGAGCTGCTCGAGGGCGGGCGGGACCTGGTCGCCGGCCCCGACGATGTAGCCGAGCCGGATGTTCGACGCCACCTTGACGTTCATGACCTTGAGAGCGGTCGCGGCCGGCTTGATCACCTGCCGGCGCTGGATGTGCGGGTAATCGATCGCCTGGTACCCGCTGGAGAACGACTCGCTGCCGGTCGCGGGGGCCGTCACCACCGCCCGGAGATCGTAGTCGCCCGCCTTGACCGTCGCGGGCACCGTGACGGCGAACCGGGCCGTCAGGGACTCGTCTTCACCCATGAAGCTGAGCGGCGCCGATGCGGGCACAGCCTTCCACCCCTCGGGCACCTCGAGCGCGACGGTGGCCTGGGCCGCACCCTTGGTGCCGTTGGTCACGGACACGAAGATGTCCCGGTCGACGGGCTTGGGCGCCGCGCCCGCCGGCGTCGGCACGACGGCGGTCGTCGGCGTCATCCGCACCGAGAACACGGGCACGACGTTGAGCTCCATGCGCTTCTCGCCGAGGAAGATGTCGGCCACGTAGCGATACTGCACGGGCTGGTCCCGGGTGATCTCGACCGAGCCTGTCCTCAGCCTGAAGGTCGCCCGGAACGGCGTCGGGCGGAACGGCGCGCCGAACGGCACGTCCGGCTCGAAGATGTCGAGCGCGGCCTTGGGCACCGGTCGATTCCAGTACTCGTCGGTCCAGTACGGCGCCGTGAGCTTCGCCGTCTTCGGCACCTGCACGTCCGCCGTGCACGTGAAGACGCCGCCCTTCTTCACGGGCCCCGGCGTGCACGAGGCCAGGCCGTCGAAGCCGCCGAGCGCCACGTCGGACACGCTGATCTCCGACGCCCCGCGGTTCGCCACGACCAGGGTCACCTTGATCGGCTGCCCGTCGATCACGAGGCCGTCGTCGGCCAGCGCCTCGAAGCTGATGCCGTGGGCGGCGAGCACGGCGTCCTGGTAGTCCTGCTCCTTGTATTGCAGGCGGAAGTCGATCTCGTATTGCGCGGCCTCGTCGAGGCCCATCGACCCGAGCTTCGCGCGCAACGCCCGCAACGCCTCCAGCCCAGCCTCGATGGGCGCGGCGGTCGCATCGTCGCCATCGGTCTCGAACGCCTTCTGCGCGCGCGCCGCGTGATCCGCGATGGCGGCCAGGCCGATCTTCAGCGCCTCGGGCGGGTTCGCGCCGGCGAACTGCGCCAGGCCGACGAGGCTCGTGTCGACGCCGTCGAACAAGGAGATCTCGTCCTTGTCCATCTGGCCCGCGATGGTGGTGTCCACCAACTGGTAGCGAGACGGGCCGCCTCCGCGCCCGCCGCCTGCGCCGCCCGGCAACGGCGGCAGCTGACCCATGCCCTGGCACTTGTGGTTGCTGCGGGCGTCGGCACCGATTTCCGTGTAGGTGCGGCCGAGGAGCGGATCGTAGACGCCGGCATCCACCGTCGCCAGCTTCATCCCGGCCGGAGCGGGCGGCGGCGCAGCCGGCGGGGCGGCGCCGGCCGGAGGCGGCATGGGCCCGGGGCCAACGACGCCGGGGCCGCCCGTGAAGTACAGCTTCCGGGCCTGCCAGGGCCGGAGGCCTTCCTTGATCTGTTCCGGGTACTGCGCGGGATCGGCCGCGGCGCGGAATGCCTCCTTGACCAGCACTGCGGTGGCCTCGTGGGCGCGGTCACCGCCGCGGCCCTGGATGTTCATCGTCAGCACGACGTCAGGCCGGAAGGTGCGGATGAACCGGACGAAGTCGCCCGTGACGTCCTTGCGCCCCCACTTCTCGTAGATCTCGGGCGGGCTGAACGAATAGCCGAAGTCGATCGCGCGCGTGAACCACTGCTCGGCCCCGTCGAGCCGGTGCGCCGCCAGCAACTCCGACGTGCGCAGCACCGCCAGGTCCTGAAACAGCTCGGGTCCAATCTCGTTCTGTCCCCCGTCGCCCCGCGTCGTCTGGACGTCGACCGAGCGCAATCCCTGGCCGCGGGTGTAGAGCGCGTACAACTGATTGTGCTCGTCATCCGGGTGCGCGGCGGCCTGGAGCAGCGTGCCGGCCACGTTCAGACGCCGGATGGCAAGCCCCAGCGC
Organism: uncultured Acidobacteriota bacterium; assembly: GCA_963813325.1. Lineage (GTDB taxonomy): Bacteria > Acidobacteriota > Vicinamibacteria > Vicinamibacterales > JAKQTR01 > CAWEYM01. The sequence continues at coordinate 302,429 of CAWEYM010000004.1, read as the reverse complement.
CGCGTGGCCGCGATCCTGGGCCACCAGCGAGATGAGGCGGGTCTGTGCGTGCAGCCGGGCGTCGCCCGGCGCGAGCACGATCAGCGACCCCACCGCCAGTACGGCGGCGATCGTCGGGAACGCGCGTTTCATGAACGTCTCCTGTCGATGGTGAATCAGTCTGGGGCGGAGCCCGGGAGGCCCGTATAACGATACGCAAGTGCCCGGCCGGGATCAACCCGCGCGACCGGACGGGCGACGGCGCGGGCGGCGGGCGCCGCCCGAATCGACCGGGCCGGGGCGCGGCACTGGCGCGCCCCGACCCGACCACCATCAGAATCGCAGGCCGAAGGCGACGCGGAACGTCCGCCCGCCGGTCTGGCCCTGGAACGCCGCCGGGAAGTTGTTCGGGCTGGTGGCCTGCCCGTACAGGGACCCCAGCGTGTAGCCCGTCGGCAGTCCCATTGCGTCGAGCGGGCTCGAGGAGTCAGGCTTCACCGTGGTATTCCACGAGATCAGCTTCTGGTTGTCGAGCAGGTTGTAGACGTCGAACTTCACCCACGGGCGAAGGTTCCGGAACACCGGAATGTCGTAGTTGACCGACGTGTCGAACAGCCCGTACCCCTTGAAGGACTGCGAGCCGCGCGCCCCGAAGTAGACGGTCTGGCTGGAGGGCGCGTCCGGGTATCCTTCCTGCGCGAGCAGGGCGGTCTGCACTGCGGTGAGCGGCACGCGGGTCGCGGCCAGGCTGTAGGTCAGGCCCGAGTCGAGGCGCAGCATCCCGGACACCGTGAGCCGGCCCCGCTGGTGCATGTCGAAGGCGTAGCTCGACCAGAGGCGCGCGCGAGACCGCTGGAAGTCGTACAGGTGCCCGGTCGGGTACGACCGGTCCGGCTCGTAAATGCTGGGCAGGCCATTGACCCCGGGATAGTCGCCGTAGGTGGACGAGGTGCCGGGCTGGTTCTGGGCTTCTCCCGTGAAGTTCCCGTCGCTCTTGATCTGCACCGTCCAGTTGCCCGCCACCTGCCAGTTCGGCCTGAGCCGGTAGTCGCCCCGGAACACGAGCGCCTGGTAGTCGCGCCGCGGGACGTTGGTGTTCATGTACACGATGTTCGTGAACGTGCCGTAGTCGATCCCGTTCTGGACGACGTCCGTCACGCCGTTGCCGATGTCGATGAAGTCCTCGATGAAGTTGGACATGCGGCGCCAGACGTAGGTCGCTTCAGCCGACCCCTTCGACCCGAGCGTGCCGCCCGCCGACACGGTGAATTCCTTCGTCAGGGGCGAGGACAGGCCCTTGGCCATCGAGATGTTCGCCGTCGGGAACAGCCCGGTCACGATCTGGTAGTTCGCCGGGTCGAGACCGGGCGCGAAGTCGCGCCCCTGTCCCTCGGGCCCGAGGTAGATCGCGTCGGTGTAGGCCGGGTTGCCGACCGGGCTGTTCGCGCCGATCTGCGCCTCGTTGTAGCGGCCCGCGTAGTGGGCGTAGGTCGCGTGGAACACGACCTTGCCGTCGGCGCCCGGGTCAAAGGCCATCGCCAGCCGCGGCACGACCGTGCTCGTGTCGACGCCGATGATGCCGCCCGTGGCCTGGCTCCGGACCTTCTCGTAGCGCAGGCCGAGGTCGAACGACAACTGCCTGCTGGCCGTCCAGTGATCCTCGAGGAACAGCGAGTTGGTGTCCACGTTGAGCGTCGCGCCACGCACCGCGATCCAGTGCTCCTGGATCGTCTCCCCCGGCACGAAGGTCGGGATCAGGTAGTTGTTCGCGTCGTACACGGGCCCGCCGTCCGGCGTGGTGACGAAGTCCGAGTAGTACACGTAGTTGGTCGCCGATTGCGAGTTGCCGCCCGTGCGCTGGCTGCGGAACCACTCGTACCCGGCCTTGAGGTCGTGCCGGCCCGCCTTCTGCAGGCTGTACGACAGGTTGCCCGTGACCTGCCGGTTGTTCCGGTTCTCCGGGTCGCTCGCGTCGAAGTAGGGCGCGTTGTAAGCCCACCCGCCGTTGCCGAGCGACAGGGTCAGGTAGGGCGAATCCACCATCGCGGTGCTCGTGCCGCCCGCGTTCAGGAACTCGAAGTGGCGCTGCGAGAACCCGACCTCGGCCAGCAGGTTCGGGCCGAGAATGCCCCGCCAGTTGGCGCCCACCGTGTAGTTCGGCGTCTGGCGGTTGATCAAGGTGTTGGGATCGATCTCGTAGCCGCCGATCGCCGGCCGGTTGGTCTCGTCCGTCGGCGCGTTGATATAGCTGACCTGGAACGTGTTGTCGACGTTCGGGCTGACCGTGACCTTCGCCTCGCCGCGCTTGTTGTCGTTCACCGTGGAGTACGCCACCCCGGTCTCGGGAAACGTGTTGGCGGTGGTCGTCTTCGCATACCGGCCCGCCGTGAAGAACCAGAGCTTGTCCTTCATGATCGGCCCGCCGAAGGTGCCTTCCCAGATCTTGTTGACCGTGCTCGTCACCTTCACGTTGTGCGCGGCCTCGTAAGGCGACAGCGTGCTCCAGGTCGGATCGCTCAGCCCCAGCCGAAGGCTGCCGGCGAAGGTGTTGCCGCCGCTCTTCGTGATCGCGTTGATCACGCCGCCCGAGAACCGGCCGTACTCCGCGGGGACGCCGGACGTGAGCACCTGCGTTTCCTGGATGGCGTCCTCGATGAACACGTTCTGCGGCGACCCGAACAGGTTGTCGTTGACGTCCACGCCGTTCAACATGAAGAGGTTGTCGTACGCGAACGCCCCGTTGATGTTCAGCTGCCGGGCGTTCGGCGCCGTGCTCTCCGTCACTGACGGGGAGATACTCGCGATGCCCTCGATGTCGCGCCGGCTCGCGAGCGCGTCCACCTCGTCGTGTTTCAGGTTGATGCCGCCCGACGGCGTGGTCAGGATGGTCGGCGCTTCACCGGTGACCTGCACGGACTCCTGCACCGTCGCCAGGTTCATCACGACATCGGTCTCGGCCACGCCCCCCAGCGGGACCTCGACGGTCTTCTGCTGGGTGGCCATGCCGCTCAGTTCGAACGTCACCGTGTACGGGCCGGGCGGGACCGCGCCGACCAGGTACGACCCATCCGTCTGCGTGACGACCGTGCGCGCACCCTGCAACGCAGGGCCCTTGATGGTGACAGTCACGCCAGGCAGCGAGAGCGTGTCCGGCGTGGTGACCGTGCCGCGCAGCATCCCGGTCTGGGTGCCCTGCGCGAACACGAGGCTGGCGTTCATCGCGAGTGCGAACAAGGCCGCCGCCAGCGCGGCCTGCCACCGATCCCCTCCCCACGGGCGTGGGGTGTGACGAAGGAGCGACATCCAACACCTCCCGGGCGGCCGATCGGCCGCCACTGAAAGCGAGACATCCTCCCCCCAACTCTTCGATACTACTACACGGAATCCGTGGCGTTTACCCGGCCAGCCGCCTGCTCACCCCGAGGAGAATCCATGAGGTTGGATATCGACTGCAAGATGTTGCAGCAGTGGAAGTTCAGAGGCAGGCCATACGATCTGGAACCCGCGGCGGGCCCGCTCGGGCCTCGCCGGGCGACGCATGGTCGCGTTACTCGAAGAGGATCCGGTTGGGCGACCCGTAGGCCACGGCAATCGTCTGGTGCCGCTCGCCCAGCGTCGCATGCCGCATGATCACGTCATGTGTGCCGATCGCCATCATGACCGGCTCGAGTGGGGCTGTGCCCACTGTCTGCCCATCCACGACGATCTCGGCCTCGGGCGGTGCGACAATTTCCACCGCCAGGGCAGGCATCTGGACGTTGACCGCCGCCACTGCGCCCGGCTTGACCACGACCGTGAGGGTCGTCTTGAACCCGTAGCGTTCGCTGGCGACCTCGATCACGTGCGCACCGGGCGAGACGAGGAGTCGGCCGCTTTCCGTCGTCCCGAGGACGCGCCCGTCCTCGTGGATACTGAGCTCGACCGGCGCGAAGACGGCGAGCCACCCGGAATAGATCGGGATCGTCGCGTCGCTCGTCTCGCCGGCACGCACCCGAATGGTCTCCTGAACGGAACCGGACGCCCCGCGCAGCAGCACCGTGTGGCCCCCTGCGGCCACGTTGTCGATGGTCAGGGGCGCCTTGCCCTGCCGTGCACCGTCGAGCCAGACTTCGGCGCCTTCAGGCTGCGACACGACCCTCACCCTCCCGGCCGGGCGCAGGCCGATCGCCCCGACGAGCGTCTCTTCTTTCCCGCTCACGACGATGTCCTGCACGCGGCCGGGCCCGACGCCCGCGTACTCGACGCGGTGCTTCCCGACCGCCAGCGTCGCCGTCAACGGCGTCTTCCCCACCTCCACACCATCGACCCGCACGGCGAGGCCCGCCGGTGTTGACGTCACGCGCACCGTGCCGACGCGCGCCGCCGGGATGAACCAGTCCGCTTTGACGCGCGGGATGCCGACGATGGCGACCACGATCAGGGGCACCGCAAGGAGGTACGCGGGCCGGACTTCCGGATGCGGAATGCGCCGCACGAGATCCATGGCGGACCGGAGCACCCCGGCCGTGGCCTCCCCGCCGCGCCCGGACATCCGCCCGACCGAGTGGAACGCCCACGCGGCCCCGGCGATCGTCGCCGCGCCCGTCGCATACGCGACCGCCCAGGTTGCGCGGACCAGCCACACGACGCCCTGCCACAGCCCGACGACGACGACCAGGCTGGCGCGGGCTGCTGACCGCGCGACCCACGCGACCGCCCCCGCGGCGCCGGAGGCCATGATGCGGGCCGCGCCCGCGACCGATCGCACGAGCCCCGTTGCGCCGGCCAGTGCGACTGACCCCGCCGAGCGGCTCGCCTGCGCGGCGAACGCCAGGGCCCGGACCGTCCCGTCGAGAATCCAGGTCGCAACGCGGCCTGCCGCACGTACCGTCCATGCTCCCACGCCGAGCGTCGCCGAGCCGACGTAGCGGCCGGCCGCGCCGACGCCGCGTCCGAGGCTTGCGAGCGCGGACCCGGTGGCACGCGCGGTCTCGCGGACCGCGCCCCAGGTCGAGCGCAGCGCCCATGTGGATCCCGTCCGGGCCGCCCACACGACCTGGCTCACCGCGCGCCCCGTCGAGCGGATCAGCCACGCGAGCGCCGCCGCGACGGTCGTCCCCGCGGCCTGCGCCGCGCGCCCCGTCGATCGAACCAGCCACGCGAGCGTTCCGAATGTCGCGGAGCCCACAGCCTGGACCGCTCGACCCACGAACCCGAGCACGCCCCCAACGGCGGAAACCGCCGCCGCCCCGCCGGCATGGCCTGCGTGCGCAAGGCTCCGGAAGAGCCAGGCGACCGCGTTGACCGATCCGCCGGCGACTCCGCGGATTCCCTGAAGGACCGCCCGCACCATCCACAGAACGACCGCGACCGCGCCTGCCCCAACCGCCCCGACCAGACGAATCGCCGGGCCGAAGGCCCACACGAACGGGGCCAGTAGTGCGGCGCCAATTGATTGTCCACCGTCGAGGGGCCGCGGCATCGCCCGGCGAACCACAGGTGCCGGGTCGGGACTGCCGATGTCGCCCGACTCGTCAGCGGGTGGCGGCACGATCTGGATGGACGCGGCCGCGCTGGCGTCGGCCGGCGCCTCGCCATGGACGAGGACTGACTGGTTCAGACGGGCGATCTCTCGCGCCTCGAGGCTGCGGTCGGGCTGCGCCTCCTGAGGGGGCACAACACCGGTGACGGGCGGCGCCTCGACGCGGGCCACGGCCTCGGCCTGGATGCGCGATGCGGCGGGCATCTCCGGGGCCAGCTCGGGCCGCCGCTCGGCCGGCGTTGCGACAGGTCTCGCGGGCGGCGTGTCGCGTCGCACGGCCGGCTCGGGCCGGGGGCCCGGTCCATCACGACGCGCTGGCGCGGATGCCCGGGCGCTGTCGGTCATCATCGTCCGCGACGGCAGCCGCACAGGACGGATAGCGGCCCGCCGTCGAACCCGGCGCCCGGTCGACTGCTCGATGGGCTGCGCCAGCGGCTCGGTCTTGACCTCGCGGGTCCAGTCGTCGTCCAGATCGCCCGACGGCCCGGCACCCGCGACGCCTGATGTGGCGGCAACGTCCGCTGCGTCCTGCCGCGACGCCTGCGTGCTCGAACCGACCGGCGCCCGATCGTCAGCCATGGACGCAGCACCCGGACGGGACGAGGAGAGCATCCCGGCCTGGGCAGTCCCGGCGCTGGCGAAGGCCGGCGCATCGACCGCAGCCTGATCGGGAGCCGGCAGTTGCTCCGCATCCATGATCCAGTCGGGCGGCGGCGGATCCGCGATGAGTGGGGTCTCGACCGCCCCCGCGTGCGTCTCACCGGTGTCGCGCGAGATGCTGGCCGACCGGGAATCGGCACCGGCATCCTCCTGGCCCATCGAAAACGCGTCGGACATCCCCGCGTTGACGCCCACGACCTCCGGAAGAGCCTGCGGGTCGTAGAGCGGCAACGCCGCAACGGGCGGGGAATCCACGACCGGGCCTTCCATCGCGACTACTGAGCTGCTCACCTCAGGCATCACGTCGCGTCCGGCCTGCGCCTCCGCCAGGATGGCGTTGACGTCGATCGTCCACGCGGCATCGGGCTCGGCCTCCGCAACGACAACGACATCCTGCGCCTCGACGATGGCGTGCGGCTCCGCCAGGCGCTGCGATTCAACGACGTCCTGCGGCTCGACGACGGCGGCGAGGGCGGGCGCGGCGGACGGCTCGACGATGGTTGACGGCTCGACAGCGGGCACGGGGAGCGCACTCGTCTCGTCGGTCGCGGCCGCCAGGCTCAGATCCACGGGCATCGCGTCGCCGTCGGCCAGCGCCTCCGCCAAGATGGCGTTGACGTCGATCGTCCACCCGGCGTCGGGCTCGGCCTCCGCAGCGACATTCCGCGGCTCGACGATGGCGGACGGCTCGACCAGCCGCTGCGATTCCACGACATCCTGCGGCTCGACGATGGCGGCGAGGGCGGGCGCGGCGGACGGCTCGATGAAGGCTGACGGCTCGACAGCGGACACGGGGAGCGCACTCGTCTCGTCGGTCGCGGCCGCCAGGCTCAGATCCACCGCCAGCGCGTCGCCGTCGGCCAGCGTCTCCGCCAGGATGGCGTTGACGTCGATCGTCCACGCGGCGTCGGGCTCGGCCTCTGCGGCGACATCCTGCGGCTCGGCGATGGCGTGCGGCTCGACCAGCCACTGCGATTCCACGACGTCCTGCGGCTCGACGATGGCGGCGAGGGCAGGCGCGGCGGACGGCTCGCTGATGGCTGACGGCTCGACCGCGGACACGGGGAGCGCACTCGTCTCGTCAGTCGCGACCGCCAGGCTCAGATCCACCGCCAGCGCGTCGCCGTCGGCCCGCACCTCCGCCAGGATGGCGTTGACGTCGATCGTCCACGCGGCGTCGGGCTCGGCCTCCGCGACGACATCCTGCGGCTCGACGATGGCGGCGAGGGCGATCGCGGCCCGCGGCTCAGTGATGGCCGACGGCTCGACCGCGGACACGGGGAGCGCACTCGTCTCGTCGGTCGCGGCCGCCAGGCTCAAATCCACCGCCAGCGCGTCGCCGTCGGCCCGCGCCTCCTCCAGGATGGCGTTGACGTCGATCGTCCACGCGGCGTCGGGCTCGGCCTCCGCGACGACATCCTGCGGCTCGACGATGGCGGCGAGGGCGATCGCGGCCGGCGGCTCAGTGATGGCCGACGGCTCGACCGCGGACACGGGGAGCGCACTCGTCTCGTCGGTCGCGGCCGCCAGGCTCAAGTCCACCGCCAGCGCGTCGCCGTCGGCCCGCGCCTCCTCCAGGATGGCGTTGACGTCGATCGTCCACGCGGCGTCGGGCTCGGCCTCTGCGGCGACATCCTGCGGCTCGACGACACCCCGCGGCTCCACCAGCCATTGCGATTCCACGAAATCCTGCGGCTCGACGATGGCGGCGAGGGCGGGCGCGGCGGACGGCTCGCTGATGGCTGACGACTCGACCGCCGGCACAGCGAGCGCACTCGTCAAGTCGGTCGCGGCCGCCGGGCTCAGGTCCACCGGCATCGCGTCGCCGTCGGCCCGCGCCTTCTCCAGGATGGCGTTGGCGGCGATCGTCCACGCAGCGTCGGGCTCGGCCTGTGCGGCGACATCCTGCGGCTCGACGATGATGGCGTGCGGCTCCGCCAGGCGCTGCGGCTCCACGACATCCTGCGGCTCGACGATGGCGGACGGCTCGACCAGCCGCTGCGATTCCACGACATCCTGCGGCTCGACGATGGCGGCGAGGGCGATCGCGGGGGACGGCTCGATGATGGCGGACGGCTCGACCGCCGGCCCAGGGAGCGCACTCGTCTCGTCGGTCTCGGCCGCCAAGCTCAGGTCCACCGGTATCGCGTCGCCGTCGGCCAGCGCCTCCGCCAGGATGGCATTAACGTCAATCGTCCACGCTGATGTGGGCTCGGCCTCCGCGGCGACATCCGGCGGCTCGACGATGGCGGCGAGAGCGATCGCGGCCGGCGGCTCGGTGATGGCTGACGGCTCGACCGCGGACACGGGGAGCGCACTCGTCTCGTCGGTCGCGGCCGCCAGGCTCAAATCCACCGGTATCGCGTCGCCGTCGGCCAGCGCCTCCTCCAGGATGGCGTTGACATCGATCGTCCACTCGGATGCCGACTCATCCTCGAGCACTGACGACTCCGGAACCGGCGCTGCGGACCAGGTCTCGATCGAAGACCCGGTGCGGGTGTCGTCCGCGGCGTCCGCCCCGCGGTTGACAACGATCGGCTCGTTCGCGACCGCGTTGCTCTCGATGATCCACGGGGCCGGCTCAGCGGGCCCCGCGCCCGCCGCGCCGCTCGAAGCGGTGTGAACCTCGCCCCTGCGATCGACGGCGACCGCGCCCGAGGCCCCCGCGGCGTCATCGGCGGGAGCGGCCGTCGAGTCCCGAAGCAGAGCGTTGACGGCAATGGTCCAGTCCGACGGGGTGTCCGCGGTACCAGGCCCCTTCAACGCCCGGCTGACGTGACGCGGCTCATCTTCGACCCGCGCCCCGTCCGGGAACCTCACGACCACGGGAGGCGCCGCCGCCGCCGCCGAGGAGTGTGCCATCTCGAGCGCGCTGGCCAAGGCCTCGTCGCCGTCCGCCTGATTGCTGGCCAACGCGGAGGAGGCGGGCGAGGCGCCACGCGAGCCGCGCTGGGACGGGTTTCTCGCTGGAACGGGCGCGGCGACGCCGGCGGCGGCGCGGGTAACTGCCTCGCGATGATGGGCGTCGAAGAGGGCCTTGAGGGCGCTCGCGCTCGCCGAGACGAGATCCTGTTTGGACAGAGCCGTTTCCAGCGCCATCTGGGCTTCGCGGGCAGTGGTGAACCGCTTGCGGGCCTCGACCGGGAGCATCCCGGCCAGCCACGCCTTGATCCGCGCGGGGAGCGGGCGAAGGCGGTCGCCCCCGTCGGAGACCGTCAGGGCATCCACGATGCGCGAGAGCCGGCCCGGATAGTCAATCGCTTCGAGCGGCCGACCGGCAAGCAGCGCCAGCGTCAGCACTCCGACCTGGATCACGTCAGCGTGTTCGTCGAACCGCGCGCGCTTCACCCGGGGAGGAACCGGAATACGGAAGTCGCGCCAGAGGCGCGACGGCGACAGATCGAGGCGCTCGAGGGCGAGTCCGAACACGTAGTCCGAGACGACGACCCGGCCCCGGGCGGTCACAATCACGCGCTCGGGCCCGATGGCCCCGTGCGTGATGGCGCGCGCCTCGTACAGCACCGCGAGCGCCGCCAGGACCTCCCGCGCCACGTGCAGCGCCGCGCCCGTGTCGATGGCCACGCGCCCGGCGCCGGCGGCGTCGAGGAACGCCGACACGCGGGTACCGGCCACGTGGTCGGACAGGATCTCGATGGAGCAGGCTCCGTCGGTCGGAATCGTCGCGCCGCGCAGGGGCGCGAAACGGGCATGTCGGAACTTGGCCAGGCGATCGACGCGATCGCGAACCGAGCTTCGCATCGCGGCAATCTCCGCGCAGACGTCCAGGGACTCAATCGTGTCGCCCGTGCCATCGGTCCTGGTGGTCCGCACCCCCAAGCCGTCCTTGAAGGTCGGCTCGAGCACGACGGGGGGCTCCGCGGGCAGGCTTCGCATGGCAATGATAGGTGAATGCAACGACCGGGCCGGACCCCAGGCCGGCGCCTCGTCCGGGGGACCCCTGTGCTTCGGCCGAAGTCGCCAGGGCCCAGACAGGCTCCCGGGTCCCCAACGGCCGCATCGATACGAACTCGTTCGCCCGATGCCACTTTTGTCGCCGGAAGCCTCCGGGAGAAGGCTGGACGGGGCCGCCGGAGGGAGGCTCCGGCGGGCGGGCCGTGTGTGCGTGCGCATGTGCGGGCGGGGCACGCGCGCAACGGGAGCGGAGCGAGTGCCGGGGCCGGGCCTCGAACCCGGACGGCCCGTGAGGGCCACAGGATTTTAAGTCCCGTGCGTCTGCCAGTTCCGCCACCCCGGCACACGAAGCGCGGTCGCAGCGCACGCGCACTATAACATGCGGGTCCGGCACCATCCGGTTCGTCCCCCCTGCTCCTCATGCCCCCGCGGTGGTACGATGGCACCGACACGACCGCCGCCACGCTGAGCCCGGACGCACGGCTCGCCCTCGCCTCCTCGCCCGCCGCTCGCGTTCGCTGTGCGCGTCGCCGGCTGACGGCGATCGACCCATCGACTGTCGTTCCTGACCGAGCTCACGCGAGGGCCGCCATGACCGCCCAGGAATCGAGACCGCCCGTCTCTCCCCTCAGTCCCCCGCCCCCGCGCCGCACGCCGCCCGGCCCCGACCATCCTCCCGGCACGCCGACGCAGGTCCCCTCGCCCACGCCCAACTGGATCTGGTGGGTGGTGCTCGCGACGGTCATGGCGTGGAACGTGTGGTCCTTCCTGCTCCCCGCCAAGCCCGAGGTCACGATCCCCTACTCCGCCCTGCTCGCCCAGATTCGCGACGGGAATGTCACGCGCGTGAAGATCGTCGGGGATGCGATCACCGGCGCGTTCGCGAAACCCGTCGCCTGGCCGCCGCCGCCGGCAGTCTCTCCGTCGGCCGCGCCGTCCGTGTCCCCGGCCGGGCACCCGCCCGGCACACCCGTGCCGCCAGCCACGGCCCCAGCCGGGGCAAGACCGTCCGGCACCGCGCCTCCGGCCGCGCCGGCCAAGGCCGCGGCCACCACCTATGCGAGTTTCCGCACCACGTTTCCCGAGAGCGTCGGAGACTCGGGGCTCCTGCCCCTCCTCGACTCACACGGCGTCGTCATCGAAGCCGAGTCCCCGTCGCCTCCCTGGTTCAGCGTCCTGCTGACCGACGGGCTGCCGCTGCTGCTGCTGCTGCTGGTGCTGGGGTGGATGGGCCGCCAGGCCGCCCGGAGCCAGGCCGGCATCTTCAGCTTCGGCCGCGCCAAGGCGCGCCGCGCCGTCGGCGATCGTCCGAAGGTTCGCTTCGCGGACGTGGCGGGCGCCGACGAGGCCAAGGCGGACCTCGAAGAAGTGGTGAGCTTCCTCCGCGAACCGCAGAAGTACCACGACCTGGGCGCCCGCATCCCACGCGGCGTCCTGCTGATCGGGCCGCCGGGCACCGGGAAGACGCTCATGGCCCGCGCCGTGGCCGGCGAGGCCGACGTGCCCTTCTTCAACATCAGCGGCTCGGAGTTCGTCGAGATGTTCGTGGGGGTCGGCGCCAGCCGCGTGCGCGACCTGTTCGAGCAGGCCAAGGCCGCCGCGCCCGCGATCGTCTTCATCGACGAAATGGACGCGGTCGGCCGGCGGCGCGGCGCGGGCGTCGGCATGGTGAACGACGAGCGCGAGCAGACGCTGAATCAGCTGCTGGTCGAGATGGACGGGTTCGACGACCGTCAGGAAGTGATCATCCTGGCCGCCACCAACCGCCCCGACGTGCTCGACCCGGCCCTGCTTCGCCCCGGCCGCTTCGATCGCCACGTGACGGTGGGCCTCCCGGACCGCCGCGGGCGCGAAGGGATTCTCGGCATCCACGCGAAGACGCTGAATCTGGCGCCGGACGTCGACCTGTCGATCCTCGCCCGCACGTCGGCGGGCGCGAGCGGCGCCGACCTTGCCAACCTCTGCAACGAGGCCGCGCTCGTGGCCGCCCGCCGTGACCACGCCCATGTGACGATGGCGGACTTCGAGGAGGCGTGGGACAAGATCCTCCTCGGCGGCGAACGCCCCGCGCTCTCCGATCCTGAGGAACGTCGCATCGTGGCGTACCACGAGTGCGGGCACGCGCTGGTAGCGTGGCTGACGCCAGGCGCCGACCCGGTGCACAAGGTGACGATCGTCCCCCGCGGGCAGGCCCTCGGCGTGACCGAGCAGTTGCCCGGCGAGGACCGGCAGAACTACAGCCGGACCTACCTGATGGCCCGCATCGACGTGATGCTCGGCGGGCGCGTGGCTGAGGAAGTCGCCATCGGCGACGTGTCCACGGGCGCGGAGAGCGATCTCGTGCAGGCGACGCGACTGGTCCGCCGGATGCTGACGCGCTGGGGCATGGGCAGCCTCGGACCCGTCGCGTTCCAGGTCGACGAGGAGCAGCCGTTCCTCGGGTACCAACTGTCGCAGGGTCGCGACTACAGCGAGGAAACCGCGGCCCGGGTCGACCGGGATCTCCGCCAGGTGATGGAAGAGCGCCACGCCGCCGTGCGCCGGCTCCTGACCGAGGAACGCGACCGCCTCGACCGGCTGGCGGCGGCCCTGCTGCACGATGAGACCATCGGACACGACGTGCTCGTGCGCGTCCTCGGGCCCCGCCCGGCGCCCGCGATCCCTACGCGCCTGCCCGCGGAATCGCCCGCGGGCGGCGGGGCCGATGCTACCAAGCCGGCCTGACGTCCGGCGTTGACCTGTCGGGGACGTGGTGCGCGATCGGGGGTGGCGGCGCCGGCCGGACTCCGTGGCCCGCGCGGGCCACGGCTCCGCGTGGCGGCGATCCGTTACGGGATGCGCCGAACCGACGAGGACGTGAACGCTCCGCCGGCTGTCTCCGCGCCCGCGGGCGTCACCTGGGCGCAGCCGCGAGGACCCGGCCCGCCGCGGAACCAGTCATCCAGCGGCGCGGGCGGCCCGCCTCGCGCGGCGTCGTGGCGATCGGTCAGGGACGCGAACCCTTCGGAAACGATGACGAGCAGGGCATCGCGCGCCTGCTGCAATGCCTCGAACTCCTCCGGCACGGCTGCCCGTCGCTGGAGCCGCTCGACGAGTTCCGCCGCTTCGACCAGGGTCATGAGCCTCCCGCCGCCTCGGTCCGCAAAGGCCAGCCCCGATGTGTCTGACCGCGCGGCGCGACGGTTACTACTCTAAACCCGCCTGTCCCTGAAAACCGCACGCGCGAGTTGTAAATTCCTGTTAACAACTAATCGGCCAACTTTTGGCCCTGCCGGGCCACTTTTGGACTCTTGACTCGACCAGGCTGGCAGGCCACGATTCCCGCAAGCACGTGCAGATCTGGGAAGGTAACGGACACGAGCGACGTGCTGCCGCCCCCACACGTGCGATCCCACGATGGCCGACACCTCACCATCCAGACCCGGACGCCGATCCCGCCGGATCGCGACGCCGTCGTTCGTCCTGCTCCCTGACGTCATCTTCCGGCTCACGCTGCGCCCCAGGCTGGCCTTCGAGTTCCTGACCCCGGCCGTGGAGGCCGTCACGGGGTACTCCGCCGAGCGCTTCCTGGCCGATCCGCGGCTTCTCACGCGCATCAGCGGCGGCGCGCTCCGACGACGCCTGAGCGCCCTGGCGAAACGGCCGGGCGGCACGGCGGGCGCCCTGGTGTTCCCGCTCACCCACGCGGACGGGCGGCGGGTCTGGATCGAGACACGGTCGCGCGCGGTCCGCGGTCGGACTGCTCGCGCGATCGCCGTCGAGGGCATCGCCCGGGACGTGACCGCGAGCCACCGGCGGCTCCTCCAGTCGCGGCAGGCCACCCGGGACCTCGTGCAGCTGATCGAGGAAATCCCGGTCGGCATCGGGCGACTGAGCGTGGATGGCACCTGGCTCGACGTGAACCGCCGCCTCTGCGAGATCACCGGCTACACGAAGCGTGAGCTGGTCGGCATGTCGTTCCGGGCAATCACCCATCCCGACGACCTCACGTCGGACCTCGCCCTGATGCAGCGGGCCGTGAACGGCGAGATCCCTCAGTTCGCGATCACGAAGCGCTACATTCGCAAGGACGGAACCGTCGTCTGGGTGAAGCTGCTGAAGAAGCTGGTGCGGGCGCGCAGCGGGGCGCCGGCGTACGGCGTCGGCGTGGTGGACTATCTCGGCGCATCGCCCCCCGCGCACGCGATGGCGGCCTTTCCCGGAACGCTGCAGTACGGGCCGCTCGAAATCGACCTGGCGCGGCTCAAGCTGCGGATCCACGGACGGCCGTTCGTCCTGACGTGGAGAGAGCTGATGATGCTCTGGTACCTCGTCGCGCACCGCGGCCAGATCCTCTCGCGCACCCGGCTGCTCACCGACGTCTGGGGCTACCGCAACGCGGGCGGCACGCGCACGGTGGACGTGCACGTTCACCGGCTCCGCCAGAAACTCCCCTACCTGGCCCGCGCTGTCGAGACGGTCGACCGGACAGGCTACCGGCTCGTGGACCCGCCGCCGGACGACGGGGCCGGGCCCGGCCCGGTGGCCGGCCGCGCCCCTCGTCGAGCCTACCGGCGCCCGTCCGCCAGGGCGCGGCGACGCCGGTAGCCCCTCTCAACGCCCGGATCGTGACGGGTGAGGCACGTGCCTGTCGCTAGTCGCCCGGCGGGGACGTCCCCGACAGCTGGGCGGCGAGTTCGCCGGCATCCGCGGTAGGCTGCCGGCAGGTGAAATCCCGGCAGACGTACGCCGTCGCGCGTCCGTCGCGCGGCGTCATCGCGCCGATGAACGGCGCGAGCCTGGCAAGACGCCGCTGTGACTCGCCGGGTTCGACCGGCACAACGATGGCGAACGGCAGGTAGATCCGATCGACCGCCGCGGCGAGGTCCCGCGCGGCCGCGTCGTCCCGGCGCCCGACGATCACGACCTGCTGCAGACCGTGGTGGTACGCCGACAGGGCGGCGAGCATCATGGGCACGGCGCGGCCCGCGGTCTCGATCCGTCCGGCAAAGGCCTGCAGCGTCCGGTCGATGCGCGCCCGCCACCGGGCGTCGCCGGTCAGGTGCGACAGCGCCAGGAGGTTCGCGACACCGAGCGAACTGGCCGACGGCTCGGCGCCGTCGTAATCTTCCTTGAACCGCAACAGCACCGACCCGTCGCTGCCGGTGGTGCTGAACCACCCGCCGCCGCCCTCATCCCAGAACAACTCGTCCTGCCGCTGCTGGAGCGCCGCCGCCCACTCGATCCACGCGGGATCGCCATCGGCCTGGAACAGTTCGACGAGACCGAAGATCAGCGCCGCGTAGTCGTCGGCGTACGCGTCGATGGCCGCGTCCCCGTCCCGGTACCGGCGGAGGAGCGTGCGGCTCCCGTCATCCCACATGCGCTGCCGCAGGAACCGGGCCGCGCGCCGGGCGCGCTCCAGGTGCTGCGCCGCCCCGAGGAGGCGCCCTCCGCGAGCGAACGCCGCGATCATGAGGCCGTTCCAGGCCGTGAGGACCTTGTCGTCGAGGTGGGGGCGAGGCCGCCGGCTCCTGGCCTCGAAGAGCACCTGGCGGGCGTGATCCAGGTGCGCCATGACCTCGGCGGCATCGCGACCCCCGGCCTCGGCGAGGTCCGCGGCCGACCGCGCGACGTAGAACTGGTTGCCGTCCCCGAACTCACCCTGCGGATCGAACGGCGCATTGCCCTCGGGCTCGACGCCGAAGCGCTGGCGCACGAGCGCGGCGTCCTCGCCGAGCAGCGCGCCGATCTCCTGATCGGTCCAGAGGTAGAACGCCCCTTCGGACTTGCGGGCGCCGGCCTGCCCGGCCAGAGCGGCCGGCAGGCTGTCGGCATCCTCGGCCGAGTGGAAGCCTCCGGCCTGGTCGCTCAGGTCGCGGGCGACGTAGCGCAGCGTGTCGTCGGCCACGTCGGCGTACGCGCGTCCGCCGGTGATCTGCGCCGCCTCCAGGTACGCCAGCACCAACTGGGCCTGGTCGTACAGCATCTTCTCGAAGTGCGGCACCCGCCAGTCCGCGTCCACCGCGTACCGGTGGAACCCGCCACCCACGTGGTCGCGCATGCCGCCGAAGGCCATCGCGCGCAACGTGTGCAGCGCCATGTCGCGGGCCGTCTCGTTGCCGGTCCGGGCGTACTCGCGGAAGAGGAACAGCAGCTCGCTCGGCCGCGGGAACTTCGGTCCGCTGCCGAAGCCGCCCCGCCCGCGATCGAACACGGAGGCGAAGTCGCGGACTGCCGCCTCGAGCGCGTCGGGGCCCGGCACCGCGCCGGCGCCCCCGATGTGCGCGACCTCTCGAAGTCGTTCCGTCAGCCCCGCGGCCGACTTGCGCAGGCCCTCGCGGTCGTCGCGCCAGGCCCGCGCGATCTCGGCCAGCACCTCGAGAAACCCGGCGCGCCCGCCCCGCGACTCCGGCGGGAAGTAGGTCCCGCCGTAGAAGGGCTGTCGGTCGGGCGTGAGCCAGACGCTCAGCGGCCAGCCCCCGGACCCTTTCGTGGCCTGCACGAAGGTCATGTAGACGCGGTCGATGTCCGGCCGTTCCTCGCGGTCCACCTTGATCGGGACGAAGTCACGGTTGAGGGCCTCGGCAACGCGCGCGTCCTCGAACGACTCGTGCGCCATCACGTGGCACCAGTGGCACGTGGAGTAGCCGATGGAGAGGAACACGGGCTTGTCATCGCGGCGCGCGCGATCGAACGCGTCGTCGCCCCACGGGTACCAGTCCACGGGATTGGCGGCGTGCTGGAGGAGGTACGGGCTCTTCTCGCGGGCCAGTCGGTTCATGCGCGGCCTCGGGATCAGGAATGGGGTCCGATCGGCGCGTCGCGGCGCGTCCGGCGCATCTTCGCGTAGTACGCCGTGAACTCGACGCCGTAGAGCAGGATCACGGCGGACGTGTAGACCCAGATCAGGAACAGCACGACAGTGGCGATCGATCCATGGACGCCGATGTGCACGCCCCTGCGGACGTACCACGAGAAGAGCTCGAGGGCGATCTTCCACAGCACGCCCGTCAGCAGCGCGCCCGGCCACACGTCCCGGAAGCGCACCTTCGTGTTGGGCACGAAGTAGAAGATCAAGCCGAACACCCCCACGAGAAGAAAGTAGGCCGCCAGCCTCGCCCCGAAGCCGCTCAGGGTAACGAGCCAGGGGAACTGGTCCCACTGCGTCGCGAACCAGGTCGTCCTGGCGATCTGCGCCGCGCTCACCAGCAGCAGCGCCGCGCCCAGCAGCAGGCCGGCCGCGAGCATCATCAGGAACGAGAACAGGCGATGGCGCCAGAAGCTGCGCGCGTGCTCGACGCTCCAGGCATGGTTGACGGCCGTGCTGATGGCGCCGAAGACCCCGAGCGACGCCCACACCAGCGCCAGACCGCCGCCAATGCCGATGCGCACGCGCGTCTGGCGGAACGCGTCGAGCTGGGCCGTCGCGAACTCGAGCTGGGTCGGGAAGTGACGGAGGACGAAGTCGAGCACCCTGGTCCGATCGGCGTCGTCGGCGGCAAAGGTCCCGAGCACCGAGAACGACAGCAGCAGGAACGGGAGAAAGGACAGCAGGCCGTAGTAGGCGATGGCCGCCGCGTGGGTCAGGTCGTCGGAGCTGTACACGCCGACCACGCCGCCCCAGGCGGCGCGGCCCATGAGCGCGGCGCCTTCGCCCGCCTGCGCCGCCAGGCGGCGCAGGCGGGCCATGACCGCCGCCGCGCCCGGGCGACCCGCCGGGTCGGGGCCCATCGCCATGCGGGCTGGCCTAGTACCTTGCAGGCGCCCTGAAGGCCCCGGACCGGTCGTCCGGCGGCCGGCGCGCGGGCTTCGCGAGGTCCTCGATCGTGCCCCAGCCTTCCGCGGCCGCCAGCCTCGCCTTCTCGACCGACGACCGCAGCCGCCGCAGCTCGCGGCTCACGTCCTCGAGCCCCGGCTCGAGGCGCGACCGCAGGCGGCGCCCGTCCTCGGTGAGGTAGAGGTAGCCAACCAGACCGCCGGCCGCTGCCCCGAGCACCGTCGCCAGCAGGACGCGCGACGTATCGTTCACTCGTCCCTCCTTGACCGGGCTCGCGTGCCGCCCGGTTCCCATGAGAACGATACCGCAAGCGGCACCCGGCTCCAAGGGGGGCGCCTCGCGCCGGTATAGGTATAATCGCGCCATGCCCAATCCAGGCGCCCCGCGCCCCGCGCCGCCCGCCCCCCCCGCGCCGGCGTCCGACAGCGACCCGGTGCTCTGCGAGCGATGCGGGGCGGCGATGTTCCGAATGCACGCCGTGTGGCGCTGCCCCGCGTGCGGCTTCAAGACGGACTGCTGCGGCTGGTAGCGGCGGCCCCGGGGGTGGACCCATGGACGTCATCGACACGCACGTGAACCCCGAGGCGCCGGAGTTCCAGGAGAACCGCCGGCACTTCGACGCGCTGCTCGCCGACCTGCGCGGACACCTGGCCACCGCCCGCGTCGGCGGCGGTCCCCGGTACGTCACGCGCCACCGCGACCAGGGCAAGCTGCTCGTGCGCGATCGCATCGAGCGGCTGATCGACCCCGGCTCCCCGTTCCTCGAGCTCTCAGCCCTGGCGGCCCACGGCATGTACGACGGCGACGTCCCCGGTGCGGGCCTCGTGAGCGGCATCGGGCGCGTGTCCGGGCGCGAGGTGATGATCGTCGCGAACGACGCCACGGTGAAGGGCGGCACGTATCTGCCGATCACCCTCAAGAAGCACCTCCGGGCGCAGGAGATCGCCCTCCAGAACCGCCTCCCCTGCCTGTACCTGGTCGACTCCGGCGGCGCGTTCCTGCCCCTGCAGGCCGAGGTCTTCCCCGACCGCGACCACTTCGGGCGGATCTTCTTCAACCAGGCCCGGATGTCGGCCGAGCGGATCGCGCAGATCGCGGTCGTGATGGGCTCCTGCACGGCCGGCGGCGCATACGTGCCGGCGATGTCGGACGAGACGATCATCGTGCGCGGCACCGGCACCATCTTCCTCGGCGGCCCCCCGCTCGTGAAGGCCGCGACCGGCGAGGAAGTCACCGCCGAGGACCTGGGCGGCGCCGACGTCCACACGCGCCTGTCGGGCGTGGCGGACTACATGGCCGACGACGACGACCACGCGCTGCGACTGGCGCGCACCGTCGTGTCGACCCTGAACGCCGCGAAGCACCTCCCCGCCGACACGGTGGCGCCCGAGGATCCCCTCTACGACCCGCGCGAGCTGTACGGCATCGTCTCGGCGGACTCGCGCAAGCCGTACGACGTGCACGAGGTCCTCGCACGCCTGGTGGACGGATCGCGGTTCGACGAGTTCAAGGAGCGCTACGGCGCGACGCTCGTGACGGGCTTCGCGCGCCTCCACGGCTTCCTGGTGGGCATCGTCGCCAACAACGGGGTGCTGTTCTCGGAGTCCGCGCTGAAGGCCACGCACTTCATCGAGCTCTGCAACCTGCGCGGGGTGCCGCTGATCTTCCTCCAGAACATCACGGGCTTCATCGTGGGCCGGCAGTACGAGCGCGCGGGCATCGCCAAGGACGGCGCGAAGATGGTGCACGCGGTCGCGAACTCGGTCGTGCCGAAGTTCACGGTCATCATCGGCGGATCGTTCGGGGCCGGCAACTACGGCATGTGCGGCCGCGCCTACGAGCCGCGCCTGCTGTGGATGTGGCCCAACGCCCGCATCTCCGTGATGGGGGCCGAGCAGGCCGCCGGCGTGCTCGTCACGGTGAAGCGCGATCAACTCGCCCGCGACGGCGCGACGCTCGGCGCCGCCGAGGAAGACGAGATCCGGCGGCCCATCATCGAGAAGTACGAGCGGGAAGGATCCCCGTATTACTCGACCGCCCGTCTCTGGGACGACGGGATCCTCGACCCGGTGCAGACGCGCGAGGCGCTCGCGCTCGGCCTGTCGGCTGCGTTCAACGCCCCGATCCCGGACGCGCGGTTCGGGGTCTTCCGCATGTAGGCATGGACTACCAGCACCTGATCGTCCGCCGCGACGGCCCCGTGGAGCACGTCACCCTGAATCGGCCTGACGTGCGCAACGCGTTCAACGAGGCCATGATCCGGGAGTTGCGGCGCTGGGCGGGCGAGGCCGGGAGCAGCGGCGGCCCCAGGGTCGCCGTGCTGTCGGGCGCGGGCAAGGCCTTTTGCGCCGGCGCCGACCTGGCGTGGATGTCGGCGATGGTCGGCTACTCGCGCGACGAGAATGTCAGGGACGCGACCGACCTGGCCCGCCTCTTCGCGGCCCTGGACGCCCTCCCGATCCCGATCGTCGGCCGCGTCCACGGCGCCGCCCTCGGCGGAGGCTGCGGCCTCGTCGCTGTGTGCGACATCGTCGTGGCGGAGGAGCAGGCCGCGTTCGGCTTCA
Organism: uncultured Acidobacteriota bacterium; assembly: GCA_963813325.1. GTDB lineage: Bacteria > Acidobacteriota > Vicinamibacteria > Vicinamibacterales > JAKQTR01 > CAWEYM01. The sequence goes on along the minus strand of CAWEYM010000004.1, from coordinate 282,034 downwards.
CGGAAGTGAAGCTGGGCCTGGTGCCGGCTGTCATCTCGCCCTACGTGATCGCGAAGATCGGCCGATCAGCCTCGCGCGAGCTGTTCCTGACCGGCGCCCGGTTCAGCGCCGAACGGGCCCGCTCGATCGGCCTGGTGCACGCGATCGCCCCCGCGGCAACCCTGGACGAGGCCGTGAACACGCACGTGCAGGACCTGCTCGGGGCGGGGCCGGGCGCCGTGGCGGCAGCCAAGGCGCTCATCCGCCAGGTCTGGGGCCTGCCGCCGGAGGACGCGCTGGCCCTCACGGTCGACGCGATCGCCGCGCGACGCGTCTCGGCCGAGGGCCAGGAAGGCATGCGCGCGTTTCTCGAAAAGCGGCCGGCGACGTGGGAGAAACGCCGCGAGTCGTGAGTCGTGGGTCGTGAGTCGTGCTGAGAACTGACAACTGATGATCACCCGTCTCCTGGTGGCCAACCGCGGCGAGATTGCGGTGCGCGTGATGCGGGCCTGCGACGAGCTCGGCATCGAGACCGTGGCCGTGTACTCCGAGGCCGATGCGACCGCGCTGCACGTGCGCGCGGCGGGCCGCAGCGTCCCGATCGGCCCGGCCGCTCCCCTGGAGAGCTACCTGTCGATCCCCCGGATTCTCGATGCCGCCCGAACCAGCGGCGCCGACGCGGTGCACCCCGGCTACGGGTTCCTTGCCGAGAACGCCGACTTCGCCGCGGCGTGCGCGGATGCGGGCCTGATCTTCGTCGGCCCGCCGGCCGGCGTGATCGCGCGCATGGGATCGAAGATCGAGTCGCGGCGCCTCATGCGGGAAGCCGGCATCCCGGTCGTGCCGGGCGAGACGCCGGCGGACCAGTCCGACGGCGCGCTGGCGGAGGCTGCCGCGCGCGTGGGCTACCCGGTGCTGGTGAAGGCGTCCGCCGGCGGGGGCGGCAAGGGCATGCGCGTGGTGCGGGGCGAGGTCGACCTCGCCGCGGCCCTCTCGGGCGCCCGCCACGAAGCGCGGGTCGCCTTCGGCGACGACACGCTCTACATCGAGCGCCTGGTCGAGCGGCCCCGGCACGTGGAGATGCAACTGCTGGCCGACGATCACGGCGGGGTGGTCCACCTCTTCGAGCGCGACTGCTCGGTCCAGCGGCGGCATCAGAAGATCATCGAGGAGACGCCGTCGCCAATCCTGGGCGCGGCGTTGCGCGAGCGCATGGGGGCCGCGGCCATCGAGGCCGCGCGGGCCGTCGGCTACCGTAACGCGGGCACCGTGGAGTTCCTCGTCGAGGGTGCGGGCGATCGCGCGCGCTACTACTTCCTGGAGATGAACACGCGCCTGCAGGTCGAGCACCCGGTCACCGAGGAAGTCGTCGGCATCGATCTGGTGCAGGCGCAGATCCTCGTGGCCGCCGGCGGGAGGCTGCCGTGGACGCAGGGCGGCCTGAGCCAGCGCGGCCACGCGATCGAATGCCGCATCTACGCGGAGGATCCCGCGCAGGGGTTCCTGCCCCAGGCCGGGCGGCTGCTGCTCTACCGCCAGCCGGTCCGCCCGGGCGTCCGGGTCGACGCGGGCGTGGCCGAGGGCGGCGACGTGCCGGTGCACTACGACCCGTTGATCGCGAAGCTGATCGCGCACGCCGAGGACCGCCCCGCCGCGATCCGGCGGGCGCGCGAGGCGCTGCGGGAGTTCGCCGTCCTCGGCATCGCCACGAACATCCCGTTCCTCCTGCGCGTGCTCGAGCACCCGCGGTTCGTCGACGGCACACTCGACACCGGGTTCCTCGACGCGGACGGCGCCGGCCTGGGCGAGCCCCGGCCGATCCCGGCCGCCGCGCTGGCCGCGGCGGTCGTGCACCGGGACCGGGACGGGGTCCCGAACGGCGGCGGCACGGCGCTGCCGTCCCGGCCGGACCCATGGGCGCGCCTGCAAGGCTGGCGGAATTGACGCGATGAGCACCTCGCAACGATTTCTCGTGCGCGACGGGGACCGGTCAACGGCCGTCGAAGCGCTGCCCGACGGCAGGCTCCGCGTGGCGGGCGCCGAGGACCCGTTCACGGTGGTCCAGGCCGCCGACGGCAGCTACCTCGTCGGCGACGGGACGCGGACGTGGCGCGTGTTCGTCGCCGGCCCGCCCGATGCCCGGTTCGTGTTCGCCGACGGCGCGGTCGCGACCCTCGAAGTCGCGCCCGACGCGCCCGGGCGGAAACGGCGGCGCGCATCCCATGGCGACGCGACGGCCGCGCCGATGCCGGCCACGGTGGCGGCGATCCTGGTCACGGTCGGCCAGGACGTGAAACAGGGCGACGTCGTGCTGAAGCTCGAAGCGATGAAGATGGAACTGCCGATTCGCGCGCACACGGACGGGACGGTCGCCGCGCTGCGCTGCCGGGTCGGGGACCTCGTGCAGCCCGGCGTCCCGCTGATCGACATCGCATGACGCCCGCCTCCCTGCCTGCGCGCGTCACGGTCGTGGATGTCGGTCCGCGCGACGGGCTCCAGAACGAGCACGCCGAGGTCGGCACGGAGGACAAGATCGCGTTCGTCGACCTGTTGACCGCCACGGGCCTGCCGGTCGTCGAAGTCGGCGCGTTCGTCAGCCCGCGCTGGGTGCCGCAGATGGCCGACACCGACGCGGTCTTCGCCGGCATCACCCGCCGCGCCGGCACGCGGTACACCGCGCTCGTCCCGAACCTCAAGGGCCTCGAACGCGCGGAGGCCGCCGGCGTGACCGAGGTTGCCGTATTCGCCGCCGCGTCCGAGACGTTCAGCCGCCGCAACATCAATCAGTCGATCGACGAGTCGTTCGAGAACTACCGCCGCGTGTGCGAGCGGGCGCGCGCGCTGGGGATCCGCGTGCGCGGGTACCTCTCGACGTGCTTCGGCTGCCCGTACGAGGGCCGCGTGCCCGCCGTCCGCGTCGCGGACCTGTCGGCGCGGCTGCTCGACCTCGGCGTGTTCGAGGTCTCGGTGAGCGACACGATCGGCGTGGCCCACCCGGGCCAGGTGTGGGAGGTGCTGGAGCAGGTCGCGGCCCGCGTGGCGCTGGACCGGGTCGCGCTGCATTTTCACGACACGCGCGGCACGGCGCTGGCCAACGTGCTCGCGGGCCTGGAGGCCGGCGTCGCGACCTACGACGCGTCGTGCGGGGGGCTTGGCGGGTGCCCGTACGCCCCGGGCGCGTCGGGCAACCTCGCCACCGAGGACCTGGTCTTCATGCTGCAGGGCCTGGGCATCCACACGGGGATCGATCTCGCGGCGCTGCTGGCCGCCTCGTCTTTCATCGCCGCCCGCGTGGACCACCCGCTGCCGTCACGCTACGTGCAGGCCGCCGGGGCGGCGGCCCGGGCGCGGGCGGCCGGCTGAGCGCCCGTGGCTGCTACGGTCCCCGCTGGACGACGACCAGCACGAGACCGGCGATGCGAACCGTCCCGACACGCCGTCGCGCCCCGGCCCTGGCGGCCACCGACAGGCTCACCTGCCCGCTGCCCGTCCCGGACGAACCACTGATCACCGTGATCCACGGCACGCGGCTGGCCGCGGTCCAGGAGCAACCAGCCCCGGTCGCGCTCACGTCGACGGTCACCGCGCCTCCGGCGAGCGGGACGACCGCGCGCGTCGGCGACAGCGTGAACCGGCAGCCCTGCTGCGCGACGAGTACCCGGTGGCCCGCCACGACCAGCGCCCGCGCACGCCGGCCGGCCGTGGTCATCGCCGCGACGTCGAACGTCAGCGGCCCGCTGCCGGTGCCCGGCGTGCCGCCCGTGATGGTGATCCACGGCACCGGCGACTTCGCCGTCCAGCCGCAGCCGGCGCCCGCCAGCACGTTCACGCTGCCGGGCCCGCCGTCCGCCGTGAACCTCAGGGGGCCAGCCGGCACGACCGACGTCGAGCAGGCGCCCACGATCCGCAGGACCGTCCCGGCCGCATAGTTCACGACGTAGAGTTCCCCGTCGGCGTCCTGGCCGATCGCGGAGATGTTCCCGAGCGGGTTGTCGGCGGCGAGCTGCGCCGTGTGATCCAGGCGGTTGACGAACGTGGCTTCCCCGCCGGCGTCGATCGACAGCCCGATCGACCACGCCTTGCCGGTGATGAAGTCGGCAAAGAAGTACCGGCCCGTGAAGCTCGGGCCGAGTGCGCTGCCACGGTACACGAACCCGCCCGTGATCGACTCGAACTGCGGGTGCGGCACCTCGAACACCGGATCCTTCAGCGGGAGGTACGCGGGCGCCGGTGCCGTGATGTTGTCGTGGGCGCCCTCGCGATTTCGCCAGCCGTAGTTGCGGCCCCCGTGCCCCGCCGGCTCGTAGTCCACCTCTTCCCAGGCGTCCTGCCCGACGTCGCCGATGACGAGGGCCCCGGTGCCGCCCAGCGACGGCGCGTCGAAACTGAAGTGCCAGGGATTGCGGACGCCGAATGCCCAGATCTCTCCGAGGGCCGCGACCGGGTCGCCGCCGACGAAGGGGTTGTCGGGCGGCACGGCGTACCCATCCGGGTCGGCGTCCGCCACGCTCACGTCGATGCGGAGGATCTTGCCGAGCAGCGTCATCGGGTTTTGCGCCCGGTGCTGCGGGTCGTTGCCCGAACCGCCGTCGCCCATCCCGATGTAGAGGTCGCCGTCCGGCCCGAACACCAGGTGCCCGCCGTTGTGGTTGGAGTACGGCTGCGCGATGAACCGGTCACCCGACGGCCAGCGCAGGTCGAACCGCGTCGCGGGATCCGCCTGCAGCGGGTCGGCCGCCGACCGCACGAACCGCGCGATCACCGTGTTCCCCTGGAGGTTTGTGAAATTCACGTAGAAGCGGCCGCTCGTCGCGTAGTCCGGCGGGAACGCCAGGCCGAGCAGGCCGCGCTCGCCGCCGGCGCTGATGGCCGCCGACACGTCGAGGAACGGGATCGCGCGCAGGCTGCCGTCCTTGATGACGCGGATGCGGCCGAACTGCTGCACGATGTATTGCACCGCGGGATCCGACGGGTCCTGGACGAACCCGACCGGGGACTGCAGCCCCGACACGTAGAGCTGCGTGCGCAGTTGCGCAGACGCCGGGACCGGCAGGCTGCACGCGAGGAGACACGCCGCCGCGGCGGCCGCGAAATCAGTGTGACGCATGGCTGTATGACACTATGATACCCAGTCACCGGGACCATCGCCAAGCCCCCTGATCCTCGGCGAGGGCCGCCACCACCACCACCGTCGACGGCACCAGACCGCGCCCATGTCGTTCATCGAGATTTCCGGCCGCCGGATCGAGTACGCGCGAACGCCCGCGCCCGCTTCCGCCCCGACCATCGTCTTCCTGCACGAGGGGCTCGGCAGCGTCGCCCAGTGGCGCGGCTTCCCCGCCGCCGTCGCCCGGATCACGGGTTGCGGCACGCTGGTCTACGGCCGGCTCGGCCACGGCGGCTCGGATCCCGCGCCGGGGCCGCGGACCGGGCGCTACCTGCACGAGGAGGCGCTGGACACCTTGCCGGCCGTGCTGGCCCGGTTCGAGGTCGATCGGCCCGTGCTCTTCGGCCACAGCGACGGCGCCTCCATCGCCCTCATCTACGCGGCCCATCACGCGCGCGAGACCCGCGGCCTCGTGCTCGAAGCGGCGCACGTCGTGATCGAGGATCGAACGGTCGCCGGGCTCGAGGAGGCGCGCAGGCGGTTTGCGGACGGGTCGTTGCGCGAGCGTCTGGCCCGCGTGCACGGGCCCAACGCGGACCGCCTGTTCGCGGCGTGGTCCGGCGCGTGGCTGTCGCCGGCCTTTCAAGGCTGGAACCAACTCGGCGATCTGACGTCCATCACGTGCCCGGTCCTCGTGATCCAGGGGGAGGACGATCAGTACGGCACGCTGCGGCAGGTGGACCTGATCGCTGACGGGACCAGCGGGCGAGTGGAGACGCTGGTGCTGCCCGCGTGCGGGCACGCGCCGCACCGGGAGCGTCCCGGCGACGTCCTGACCGCGGTCCAGGCCTTCGTCGCGGGGCTGGCGCGGGCGCCGGAACCCGGGCGCGCGTCCTGATGCCCGTACCAACCCCCGGCCCGCGGCGCGCGGTCCCTGTCCGGCCCCCGCACGCCCCGCTCGTCCCTACTTCTTCCGCCGCGCCGGGGCAGGCGGCGCCGCCTTCGTGATCTCGACGGCCCCGGATTTCTCGAGGCCCAGGATGCTGGCCGCGACCATCTCCAGGTCGATGTCCGGGGCCTCCGGCACGACCACGTACGCGAACTTGAAGTCGGCCGTGCTCGTCGTCACGTTGCCGTACTCCGCCCGCACGGCGTTGTAGATGTCCAGGATGCTGCGCCGGCCGTCGATGAAGCCCTGGACCTCGGACGTGGCCAGCGCGGACAGCCCGGCGGACGGCGTCACTGGCGCAGGCCGGGTGGCCGGCCGTTCCGCCGCGCTCTGTTCGGCCCGTTTCCGCGCCTCCTCGGAGAGGGCCTTGAACCGCTTGCGCGGAATCATCGCCGCGAGCTCGAGCTCGCGCGGCGTGGGCCCGGGCACGACCGGCTGAACACCGAGCGCCGCCGCCCGGTCCTTGAAGACCGTGTCGAGCTTGCGCTCCTCGATGGCGCGCACGCCGTCCAGGCCCGCCACCAGCGCCTGCACGGTCGCCTGCACGTCCGTGTCGCCGGCGATCTTCAGCGTCGACTCCACGCCTCCCCTGCCGCGGTTGAACGCCCAGGCCACCTTGTTCTGGGCGGCGGCCTGCTGCCCGGGCAGCTTCGCCGGGTCCTGGCCGAGCAGCCGAATGCTCTGGCGCGCGACCTCGCCGATCCACTTTTCGCCGTTGACGGCCGACTCCCACGCGAGCGCCTTCGCCTCGGCCGGGCCGGCCGTGGCCAGGTAGTAGAACGCCGCGGCGCCCATGAAGCCGGTCCGCTTCATCTCGGTGGGATCCGTCTGGACGATCGTGTCGGCGCTGCTGTGGTAGAAGTTGTCGGGCCAGTGGTTGAACTGCATGGCCGGGATCCCGGCCGACAGGAACACCATGTGGTCGCTGGCGCTGATGTAGGGCACCATCCGGTAGTTGAACGGCGCGTTGTTGCCCGTCTGCGTCCTAATTTCCGTCTGGTCGACGAACAGCAGCAGGTTGGCCACGAGATCGTTCAGGAAACTGGGCACCGAGTCGGGCGTCATCTTCATGCGCAGGTACGTGTCGGTCTTCTCGAGATCCTCGCCCGGCATGTCGAAGTTCATCGCCGCCAGCAGGCGGTCTTCCAGGTCGGCGTGCTTGAACATCCAGGCGCGCGTTCCCGAGATCTCGGGCACCCACAGGAATCGCAGCGTGCGCCGCGGCTGCCCCAGGACGCCGTCCCGCACGAGGCGGGCCAGCGTGCGGGCGATCTCGAGCGTCGTGCCGACGCCCGAGCAGTTGTCGGCGGCGCCCGGCGTGCTGATCGTCTCGAACGCGTGCGCGACGATCAGCAGGTCGCCGGCCGCGGGGTCGGTTCCCGGAATGGCGGCCGACACGACGTTCATCCTCTGCGGGTATTTCTTCGTGCGCACGTGCGCCCGCATGACGACCTTCGTGCCGCGCTCGAAGTACGCCTGCAGCTCCAGCATCTGGCGCAGCGAGAGGTTGAAGGCGAAGCCCTCCCGGCCGGCCCCGGGCGAGATCGAGGCCCAGCCGATCTGATCCAGCGTGTACCCCGGCGAGTTGGCGCTCACGCCCGCGCTGCCGGTCCCCAGCGCGCCCGCGGCGCCGCGCTGCACGGCCGCCGTGAAGACACGGCCGACCGCGGCGTTGCCGAGGACGATCTTGCCCGTCACGTCCTTGCCCTGGTAGTCGGCGTCCCGGCCGGCGCCCACGTAGATGACCTCGGCTTCGACGTCGGCGCTCGCGCTCCCGCTCGCCAGCGCCGCCGGCACCTGGTTCACGCTCGCGATCTTCTTCGTCACCGGCTCGACGAGCCAGAGATCGGCTTCCTCCGCGTCCCACACCTCGGCGGCGGGAAAGTACTCACGCTGCACGTCCGAGAGGCCGTATTGCTTCGCCAGATCGCTGATGTAGGTCGCCTCGAAGTAAGTGTTCTGGTACTCGGCGGCCTGCCGATCCCGGTTGGCCGCGAGCAGTTGAACGTGCTGATAGGCCAGCTCGCCGGAATACTCGTTGAGAATCGCGTCCCGGATGGACGGCGGAACCAGGCACCGATCCGGCGGGGCCTGTCCCGAGAGCCCCGCGGCCGCCGCGACGACCACGACCAATACGCCAACCGACCGCCGCCACGCCCGACCATTCGCCCACCGTTCTCGCATCAGATCCCCCGTAAAAACCCACCGGCGGCACGCCATCGCGCCGCCGGCGTCCGGTTCAACGCTGCGCTTCGACACCCGCGACTCGGCGCGGGGCCGCGGCCCGCTCGAGGCCGGGGCCGTCCGCTGCGCGAGTCGCCGCCCTACTTCAGCTCGACCGTCGCGGTCCGCTTGCCCGCTTTCACCGACTCGTAGCTGACCTGGATCGGGCCCTTGCCCGAGACCAGGAACTGGAAGTCCACCTTGCCCATGCCCGGCACCTGGAAGAGCTGCACCTCGGGCTTGAATTCCTTGTAGGTGACCAGGTCGCGATCGACATCCGTGAGCACGCCTCCGGACACCACCTTCGCGCCGGCGCCAGTCACCTCGAGCACGTCGAGCGGGCTCGACTTGCGCTGCAGGGACGCGAACGTCAGCGACGGCAGGACGGCGGCATTCGCCACGCGAATGCGCACCTTGTACAGGTCGGGGCCGACGCGCTCCGTGCCGATGACGCTGAGGCTCACGTCCGGCGTCTGGCCGGCCGCGAACAGCACGGACGACGCGTTCCGGTGCACCAGGTCCGTCAGCATGAACGGCTGCGGCAGCCGGGAGCTCATCTTCACCCAGCCGCCGATCTCGATGTCGCCGTACACAGGGTGCTTGAACGGCGTCCACGGCTTGTAGAGCGCGCCCTGGACGACGTTGTCGCTGAACTTCAGCCGCTCGCGTTCCTGCTCGTTCGACCCGCCCATCATCACGTCCTCCTCCGCCGGCGCCGCTGCCTGCTGGCCGGGCTTGGCCGTCGGCCGGTAGGTCTCCGACGCGGTGACGAACAGCTCGCCCACGAAGCCGTAGGACCCGAGGACGTTGTCCGTGAAGTCCGTGAAGTCACCGTACGTCGGATACAGGTCCTTCCACGACACCATGTACCGGTAGCCGGGCACGATCTTCTCGGCGTTCTGCCCGAGCACGTCGTAGACCGCCACGTCGCGCGCGTTCATCGGCTCCTCGGATTTCACGCTCGGGCCCCGAAGGTACATACCGCCGTTGTTGTGGAACGCGAACACCACGATGATGTTCGGGTGCGCGAGCAGCCAGCGGGCGATGGCCCGCGTGCCCTGCGCCTCGAACGGATAGTCGCCCGACCCGGTCTGCACGTACGGCGGGGCCCAGTTGTAGCCCCAGTTGCGATTGCCGTCGAAGTAGCCCTCGCCGTCCTCGTTCAGTTTCCCGTCGTTGTCGTTGTCGATCCCCTCGTCGCCAATCAGCGTCCATTCGCCCTTCTCGCCGAGCTTCACCCGGACCATCAGGCGGGGCTCCTCGGGGTCGGTCTTCCACTGCCCGAACGGATCCTTCTTCCGCATCGAGCAGATGCTCCCGTCGCCGTCGAGGTCGTCGGGAGAATCCTCGTCCACCAGCCCGTCACGGTCGTCGTCTTTGGGCACGCGGAAGCTGCGGTTCGACGAGGGATCGTTGGCGTCGTTGACGAAGTGGAATCGCCCGTCCACGTTGACGACGGGGATCACGTAGAAGACGTTGCGATCCACGAGCTTCGTGATCTGCTCGTTCTGCCCGTACTTCGTGAGCAGCGTATTGAGCAGGTAGAGCGCCACCTCGCCGCCCTGGATCTCGTTGCCGTGGATGTTGGCATCGACGTAGACGCCCGGCTTGCTCGACGGGTCTCCCGTCTTCGGGTTGTTGACCGTCATCACCCAGATGTCGCGGTTCTCCTCGCTCCTGCCGACGACGTCGAGCGAGGTCATCGCGGGGTAGGCCTCGTGCAACGCCTTCAGCGCGTCGCCGACCTGCTCGTAGGAGTAGTACCCGTCGAAGCGCAGGGGGACGGTGATTTTCCCGGCCTGCAGGAACTCGGCCGGCACCCGGCTGCTCGCCGCCGGCTTGCCCGCCGGGGCCGTGGCGGCCTGTGTGTGCGCCGGCATCGGCGAGGCCGCCACCAGCGCGAGGGCCGCCGCGGCGGCCAGCACGTCTCGCGTTCTCATCGCGCACCTCCCAGCCGGATCTGCGCCGCGTCGTTCCAGGCGTTCGGCGACTCGAGGACCAGGTCGATCTGCGCGGGCTTGTCCGCGTGCACGAGCCACCGGAGTTTCACGGATGCGCCGCCGCCGACCTCCAGCACCGGCGTGCGCTCGCGGCCCGACAGCAGCGTCACGCCCGCTCCCTTCAGGATCAGCACGGCGGGGCGGGGATGCTGGTTGCGCTTGCCCATGGCCGTCGGGAACGGCAGGTAGCCACGGTTCTCGACCCAGACGGTCACGTCGTACACGCCGCCGCCGCGCGCGACGGCCTCGGTCCTGAGGACCTTCAGGCGGGGCAGCCGCTTCGCGAGATCGAACACCCACGGCACCTGCCCGTCGAGCAGCGCCCTGACGCTGGAGGCGGGCGGCGTGGTGTCCGCAAACGGCACGGGCCCGCCGATCTCGACCTCTCCGAGGGTGGGGTGCGTGAACGCGGTCCAGGTGACGAAGCCCTTGCCCTGCAGGTCCTTGTCGCTGAAGGCCAGCAGCGCCTTGATCTTCGGGTCCCCGCCGCTCGTGTCTTTGGGCTTCGGCATCTGGCGGAGCATCCCGGCCATCTGCTTCGGCGTCATCCGGCCGCTCTGCACGCCCTGGATCAGCATCGCGGGCGCGATGTTCGGCGGCGCGCCGACTTCCTTCAGGAACGCGCCGACCTTCGCCTCTCCCAGCGCGAGGAACGCTTCATTGGTCATCGCCTCGAGCGTGTCGGCCGTGATGCCCGACTTCTCGATCTTCGCTTCCTCCGGCTCGGGGAGCGTCCAGAAGTCCATCGTGAACGACGGCAGGCCGAGGTGGTAGTACGACCAGAGCTCGAACGCCCCGTCCTTGTCGGGCGCCGGGTCCTGGCGCTTGCCGTCGAGCTTCGCCGTCTTCAGGAACTCCTTGTAGCGGTCCGAGATCTCCCGGTAGAACTTCAGGTCGTCATCGAGCGGATTGACGACGGCGCCGAGACCGAGGAAGGAGGCGATGATGGACTCGTTGAGTTCGAACCCCGGCGGCACCATCGGCCGGACCATGTCCATGATCTCCTGCATGGTGTAGGTCCGGTTCGGATCCGCGCCGAAGCGTGACGCGATCCGCTCCGGGATCTTGATCTGCGTCAGGTCGGCCGAGCCCTGGCGGCCGCCGCGCGGCGGGTTCAGGCAGAAGTTGGTCGAGCCGAACCCGATCGTCATCGCGATCTCGGGGTGCGCCATCACGAACTGGATGAGGCCGAACGTCTCCGGCTCGCTGCCCGGGTAGAGACCGCTGGCGGGCTGGAACGGCTTGAACAGGTGCGGGAACGTGACGCCGATGTTCGTGCCGCCGGCCGGGTCCTCGTTGTATTCGCCGTCGCCGTCGTTGTCGAGGCCCTCGGCGTAGATCCGGTAGACCCCCTTCTCGCCCTTGGCCGGGTCGGCCCGCTTCATCAGGCGGGGATCGCCGGGCACGGGCATCCACTCGCCCATCGGGTCCTTCACGCGCATCTCGGTGATGACGCCGTCCCCGTTCAGGTCGTCCGGGCCGTCCTCGTCCGCCTGCTCGTCCCCATCGTCGTTGTGCTTCGAGGCGTTGCGCTCGTCGGCCACCAGCGGCCTGGCGACGTAGTGCTGGGCGGCGTCGGGGCTCCCGACCGGCACGAGATACCACGTCAGGTCCTTCGTGGCGTCGGCCCGGCCGAACAGGGTGTCCGCGAGGTACAGAGCCGCCTCGCTCGACAGGGGCACCGTGCCCTCGAGGTTCGCCACCACCAGGATGGCGGGCAGCTTGCGCGCCTTCGCGGCCGTCTCGGGACCGATCTCGATCGCCAGCACGTCGCGGCCGCCCGGGCTCGTGACGATCTTGTGGAGGGCGCTGGCCGCGGGATGGGCCTTGTTGAGCGCCTGGAGGGCGGCGCTGATCTCCTGTGGAGTGTGGTACCGGTCGAACGCGACGCCGGCCGGGGCGGCCGGGGCCGGGGCTTGCGCGCGGATCGCTCCGCCGTGCGCGGCCAGGGCCACGGCCACCGACAGCGCCAGGACGAGCCTGTGTCGTCTCATACGCGTCTGCACCTCGTGCGGGTTGCGGGAATCATGGCTGGTGAACGGGTGTCGCAGGAACCGCGGCGCCTGCCCGTTCCGCAGGAACGCCCTCCAGCTTTCCGGGGGCGCTGGTCGCGGCGTGCGCCGGAGCATAACACACTGGCGCGGCCGCCGGCGTGGCAGGCCCGACGACGGCTCCGGGGCACGCTCCGCTCGAGCGCCTGGTCACGCCGCGGCCCTACAACCGCTCATACTCCGCCTTCACCAACTGCGGGTCGTAGGCCCGTTCGAGCCGGCGGACGATGAAGTGCCCCCGCGCCATGTCCTGGAAGTGGTCGATGAACAGGACGTTGATCGCCGCCCCCCCGACCGCTCCGAGCACCGGCACCACCTGCGCGGCGACCTTCTCGGTGACGTTCTGGCCGAAGCGCGTGGCCAGCTGCGAGATGAGCCTGACGATCACGGGCGCGCCATCCTCGACGAGTCCCTTCCCCATGATGTACTCGGCTGCCTCCGAGACCGACCTGGCCATCGCAGCACGCACCAGGAAGTACGCGGAATCGTCCGCATTGTCGCTGCTGCCCCGGCCGCCGAGCGCGAAGACCTCGAGACAGGCCAGCTTGCTGGCCGGCGTCCGCAGATGTTCACCCTCGCTTCTCGCGATGTCGGCGATCGATCGCAACATGAGCGTGGTGGAGAGGGGCAACTCGAACGGAAGCCCCACCAGCCCGAACGCACCGCCGCCCGCGCCGGTCGCCGCCAGCGCGAGCTTGTGCAGGAACTCCCGCGCCTTCAACTGGGGCTTGTCGTCAAGGGTCAGCAGGGCGGCGCGCAGCGCCGTCTCCAGGGACTTCCTGGTCGCTCCGTTGACGATCTCGGCCCATCTCTCTGGAAGCAGTCTCAGCGCCTTCTCGATCGGCATTCCGATCAGGCCCGTGATCTTCGCTGCCAGGCCAGGATTCTCCAGGAGCGCCTTCGCGTACCGGAGCGCCTCTTCGTCTTCGGCCGATAGCCGCACGTGACCCTCCCGGGCGGGACTGCGGCCCGCCGCTCGCGTTCGATTGGTCCCGCCAATTGTCCGTGCGCCGCTCGCCGGGCGCAACGGGTTTTCGCCGGCGCGCACGGGCCGAACGACTCCTGTGGGGCGAGGTTCAGTGCGTGTCGCGGGTCGCGACGGCATCAGCGGGGCGTTCCGGTCGGACGGCAGCCATACACGCGTCACCCGAGGTGCCTGACGAACAAGTGGGACGTCTTTGCCAGCGTGTAACCGGAGCGGAGGTAGAACCGGTGTGCCCGTTGGCGAATCACGTTCGAGCGGACGTGAACCAGGCGCACGCCGGTGTGGCGGGCCCAGCGCTCGGCGTGACCGAGGAGGCGGGACCCCACCCCGGCACCGCGATGCGTGGCCGCCACGACGAGGCCGGCGATCTGGACATACGCGTCGCTGTCGAGTTGCCGGCGAACAACGGCATGCAGCCAGCCGACCGCCCGATCGTCGTCACCGGTGGCGACGAGGAGCAGGTGTTCAGGGTTGGACAGCAGGACGGGCAGCCGGCGTCCGATGTCGGCGGCGGTCGACGGATAGCCGAGCTCTGTGGCGAGGCTGGCGAGTTCAGCCGCGTCGTTGGCACGCGCGTCGCGGATCGCTGTCTCATCGTTCATCGGCAGGTCCTGCGGAACGGCAGCCTGGCGCCGGGGAGTGCAGGACCGCGACGACGGACAACGCCTCCCGGTCCGGGCAGCACCAGCGAGCCGGCCGCATTATCGTCGCGATCGGTATCCGCGGTCGACTGTCCCGGGGACCGCGCGTCGGGGACCGCGGGTGCGGGCGCTCCCCCGACCTCGGGTGGCGGCCGGGTGTGGCCGGGTTGTGCGGCTCGGGAGGTGAGGCTATCCTGTCGCCTTGCCCCTTGTGGAGGACCTTGTCATGCGCCATTCTTTCGCGCGCTTCGCGGCCGTGCAGGGGTTCATCTACTGATGAAGGCGACGAGGGACATGGTCGCGCAGGCGCGCGCCGAGCGCGGCGGGAAGAAATAGGACAGGCAGGCACATTCATGAGGCACGGCAATCTCGTCGGCGTCGCCGCGGGGTCGATCCTGGTGGCCGGTGCGCTGGTGACCGGCATGCGCGCGGCCGACCAGCCCGGTTTCACCAGCGCGGATCTCTACAAGCTGAAGTCCGTGGGCGACGTGCAGATCGCCCCGGACGGCAGGCGCATCGCGTACACCGTCCAGTCGAGCGAGCGGCCGGGGCGGCCGGCGACACAGGTGTGGATCTGGGACGCGGCGGCGGGCACGACGCGCCGCCTCGGCTCGGACCGCGACGCGGCGACGGGCCCTCGCTGGTCCCCCGACAGCCAGTGGCTCGCCTTCACCGGGCGTGTCGACGAGCAAACCGGTCTGGGCGCGGTGAAGATGGACGGCTCCGATCCGATCTTCCTCGGCCGCGTCGTCGGCACGAACCACCCCTTGCCCGGCACCGGGGAGTCCCTGGCCTGGTCGTCCGGGTCGTCCCGCATCGCGTTCCTGTCCGCCACCCCCGGGCCAGAAGCGGACGACGCGAACGGCGACCCGATGGTCATCACGCGCTACCTCTACAAGCCCACGGCGTCCGAGGGGCTGACGCGGTTCGACGACAATCGCCGCCTCCACGTCTGGATGGTCGACCTCGTGACGCAGGAGCCGCGGCAGTTGACCGACGGGGACCACTACGAGCACTCGCTCGACTGGTCGCCGACGGACGATCGGATCCTGTTCGTCTCGAATCGCGAACCTGACCCCGACCGGGTCTTCAACTACGACGTCTTTACCCTCACCGTGGCGGGCGGGGCCGTCAAGCGCCTCACCAACACGAAAGGCGCCGAGTACCGACCCGTGTGGTCTCCCGACGCCAGGTCGATCGCCCTGCTGGCCACGACGCGGCCCCTGACCTCCTCCGAGACGACGATGGAGGACACCCACGTCTGGGTGATGAACGCGGACGGCTCGAACCGGCGGGAATTGGGGGCCGGGATCGACAACCGTCAGGGCGCGCCGCGCTGGGCGCCTGACGGCCAGTCGCTGGTCTTTGCCGTGCAGGAACGAGGCAGCACCCGCCTCTATCGCCTCCCCGTCGCGGGCGGATCACCGGAACTGGTCGCGCCTGCCGCGGGCGAGCCCGGCAGCGTCGGGGCGTGGTCAATCGCCCGGAACGGCGCGATCGCGTACGCGTTCACCACCCCGGGCGCCCCAGCCGAGCTGTACCTCAAGGACGGCGCGGCCCCGGCGAAGAAGCTGACGTCGATCAACGACGCGTTCCTCGCGACGCGCACGGTCGCGCCGGTGGAGCGCTTCACGTTCAAGAGCTTCGACGGCCTGGAGGTGGAGGCCTTCCTCACCCATCCGCTCGGCCAGACGGCGTCGTCGAAGCACCCGCTGATCGTCATGATGCACGGCGGGCCGCACGGCGAGCAGGGGCCGGACCTCTCCGCGAAGGCGCAGATCTACGCCGCGAAGGGCTGGGCCGCGCTGATGGTCAACTACCGCGGCTCGACAGGCTACGGCCAGAAGTTCACCGATGCGATCTTCAAGGACCAGGACGGGGGCGAGGCGAAGGACGTGCTGGCCGGCGTGGACGCGGCGATCGCGCGCCATCCCTGGATCGACCCGGATCGGCTCGGACTCGAGGGCGGCAGCTACGGCGGCCAGCTCGCCAACTGGATCATCACGCAGACGGCCCGGTTCAAGGCCGCCGTCCCGTCGGCCGGCATCGCGAACCTCATCAGCTTCAACTACATGGCGTACTACCACGACTACCTGGCCGTGGAGTTCGGCGCCTACCCCCACGAACCGGGACTGATGGACCTGCTGTGGGAGCGCTCGCCGATCCGCTACGCGGGCAAGGTGAAGACGCCCACGCTGTTCCTGCACGGCGAGAACGACAACGACGTGCCGATCGCCGAGGCCGAGCAGTTCTACATCGCGCTGAAGGACGTGGGCGTGGATACGGCGCTCGTTCGGTATCCGCGGGAAGGGCACGGCCTGCGCGAGACGAAGCACGTGGTCGATTCCATCGACCGGTCGATCGCGTGGTACGAGAGGTACTTCGCGGGGCCGAAGAAGGCGGCAGGCAAGCCGGGGGAGAATCCGCCGCCCCGGACGTGACGGCGCGGGCGCTACCAGTGCAGGTCTGGTGGCGGCGTCGGCAGCAGGAACCGCACGGCCCGACCGAACCGCGCCGCCCACGCCTGTTCGTTGTGCCCGGCGCCGCGATCCTCGGCGTACATCAGGTTCACGCGGGGTCGCCTCGCGGTGCGCCGCAGCAACCGGGCCATCTGCCGCGCGTTGCGCACCTGCGCGCGCCCCTCACCCGTCCCGATGTCGAGGTAGATTCTCCCGTCCCACGGCCCCGTCGCGCCGGCCACGTCGAAGATCGCGCGGTCGGCGAACCAGAGCGCGGGGCTCATCGCGCCCACGAAGCCGAACACGTCGGGATACTGCAGGAACCCGTAGAGGCTGATGAGCCCGCCGAGCGACGACCCCATGATGCCGGTGTGCGTCCGCTCGCGGCGCGTGCGGAACCGGCGGTCGACCCGTGGCTTGAGCGTGTCCACGATGAACCGGAGGTAGGCGTCGCCTCGCCCGCCGCCCACCCGGGTCTGATGGAACGGGCTGTACTCGTCTGCGCGCCCGGGGCCCATGTTCGGGATGGCGACGACGATGGCCTCCACGCCTTCCGCGCCGAGGGCCTCCATCGTCTCGTCGACCTGCCATTCCCCCGCGAACGACCGGCTGTCGTCGAACAGGTTCTGGCCGTCGTGCATGTAGAGCACGGGGTAGTGCCGGCCGCTGTGGCGGTAGGACGGGGGCAGGTAGACCTGGATGTCGCGGGCGTTGCCGAGTTCCGGGCTCGCGACGCGGCCGAAATCCCGGACATTGCCGACGACGTGGCCCGTGGCGGGTGTCGTGCCCGCGTCGCTCTCGTACATACGTCCCATCGTACGCCGAAACGGGGCCCGCATTTTCTGCCAAGGGGGTCAGGCCCCAATTTGCAGGATCTGCAGCGGCAGAACCTGCCACAGGGGGTCAGGCCCCTGTGTGCAGGTTCTGTCACGTTCGTGTAGGCTGGAGGGACATCTTCACCAGGCCACCGAAGGGGGTTGCCCGTGCCGGATCCCGGACCGATGACGGTGCTCTGCATCGCGACGTACGAGAAGGGCCAGGCGTTCCTGCGCGAGTGCAAGCGCCAGGGCTGCCGGGTGCTGCTGCTGACGATCGAGAAACTCAAGGACGCGGACTGGCCGCGCGAGGCGATCGACGAGACGTTCTACATTCCGCGCGACATCGATCGCGAGGGCCTCCAGAAGGGTGTCAGCCACGTCGCGCGCACGCACCAGATCGATCGCGTCGTCGCCCTCGACGACTTCGACGTCGAAACCGCGGCCATGCTGCGGGAACACCTGCGCGTGCCCGGCATGGGGGAGACGACGGCCCGGTACTTCCGCGACAAGCTCGCCGAGCGCATGAAGGCGCGCAACGCCGGCATCCTCGTCCCGGACTTCGTGCACGTGCTCAACGACGACCGGATTCGCGAGTTCGCCGAGCGCACGCCGCTGCCCTGGATCCTGAAGCCGCGCTCGCAGGCCGCCGCCATCGGCATGAAGAAGATCGAACGCGTCGAGGATCTGTGGCCAACGATCGACGCCCTCGGCGACCGCCGGTCCTTCTACCTGCTCGAACGCTTCGTCGCCGGCGACGTGTTCCACGTGGACGCGATCGTCTGGGATCGCACGGTCGCGTTCCAGGCGATCCACCGGTACGGCGCGCCGCCCTTCCAGGTCGCGCACGGCGGCGGCATCTTCACCACGCGATCGGTGCCGCCCCGGGACGAGGCGTGGAAGCCGCTCGCCGCCATCAACCGCGACGTGCTGGCCACGTTCGGCATGGTGCGCGGCGTGGCGCACACCGAGTTCATTCGCAGCGCGGAGGACGGACGGTTCCTCTTCCTCGAAACCGCCGCCCGCGTCGGCGGCGCCTTCATCGTCGATCTGGTCGAGGCCGAGACCGGCCTCAACCTCTGGCGCGAATGGGCGAAGATCGAGATCGCCGGGGAGGACGGCCGGTACGCGCTCCCGCCGGTCCGGGACCGCGTGGCGGGACTCGTCCTGACGCTCGCACGCCAGCCCTGGCCCGACACCTCCGGATACGCGGACCCGGAGATCGTGTACCGGGTGAAGAAGGAGCACCACGCGGGCCTGATCGTTGCCTCCCCCAGCATGGACCGCGTCGAACACCTGCTCGATCAGTACGCGACGCGGTTCCACGCGGACTATTTCGCATCGGCCCCCGCACCGGATCGGCCGCCCGCGTAGCGAGCGGGCCCGTCCCCGATGGGCCCGGCCCCGATGGGCGCCCGGCCTTGAGCGGTCCGCGGGGATCGTGAGACAGTAGGACGACGTCTGACAATCGAAGGAGACAACCGATCATGGCGATCCGCAATTCGTCGGCCACGTGGCAGGGCAATCTGACCGAGGGCAGCGGCACGATGCGGCTGGGCAGCGGCCTGTACGAGGGACCGTTCACGCGCGCGTCGCGTTTCGAGAGCGGGCCCGGCACCAACCCGGAGGAACTGATCGGCGCCGCGCACGCCGGCTGCTTCTCGATGTTCCTGTCCGCCATCCTGAGCAAGAGCGGCTTCCCGCCGGCCGAGATCAAAACCACGGCGAAGGTGCACCTCGGGGACGGCCCGGCCATCACGCTAATCGAACTCGAGACCGAGGGCCGCGTGCCGGGCTGCGACGAGAAGACCTTCCTGGAGCACGCGGACCAGGCCAAGGCCGGCTGCCCGGTGTCGAAGGCGCTGTCGGCTGTGCCGATGAAGCTGACCGCGAAACTCGTGAAGTAGCGGCCGCGGGCCGCGAACGCCTCCCATGCGGGAACCGCGCCTGCTCGTCATCGGCGACGTCGCCTGGGACATCCTCGTGCGGCCCCGGACCGACCTGGTCTGGGGCTCGGACGTCTTCGGCACGGTCGAACTCCTGCCCGGCGGCTCCGCGGCGAACGTCGCGGTGTGGGCGCGGCGCCTCGGCGCACGGGTCATGCTCGCCGGCAAGGTCGGCGACGACCCGCTCGGCGAGCTGATGCTCCGCCACCTGGATGCCGAGGGCATCGGCGACCACGTCGCCACGGTGCGCGGGGGATCCACGACACGAATCGGCGTGCTCGTCGCCCCGCACGGGGAGCACGCCTTCGTGACCGACCACACGCGGCTGCTCGCGTTCGAGCCGGGCGACCTGCCGGCCTCGCTGGCCGCCGCGGCCGACGCCGTGTTCTTCAACGGGTACGCCGTCTTTACCGCCAGGTCGGCCGCCTTTGCCGCCGAGGTGCTGGCCGAGGCCCGTCGTCTCGGCCTGCCGATCGCGTTCGATCCCTCCTCGTTTGCGTTGATCAACGCGTATGGCCCGGCCCGGCTGCTGGACGAGGTCGGACCGCTCGACTTCCTCCTGGCGAACGAGGACGAGGCGCACGCACTGAGCGGGTCTGCGCCCCTTGCCGCGCTGCAGTCGCGCGCGGCGCTCGTCGTGGTCAAGCAGGGAGCCCACGGCTCGTCGGCGTTCGGTGGACTTGGCGCACACTGCGCGGCGCCGGTTCAGGTCGAGCTGGCGGACACGACGGGCGCGGGCGACGCGTTCGATGCCGCCTTCCTCGTCGAGTACCTGAGGGACGGTGACGTGGAGGCCGCGCTGCGCGCCGCCAACCGTCTCGGGTCCTACGTGGCCGCCAGCCTGGGCGCGCAGCCGCCCGCGCCGGAGTGGATGGAAGGCGGAGGGCGGACCCTGGCGGAGGGCCGCGAATTGTAAGTCGCCACCCGCCAGCTGCGCGCCGCCGGTACGCCGATAGCCGGCAGCCCTCCCCTCTGCTACCATGCCGCTGCCCTCTCCGGAAGGAGCTACCATGGCGGCACTCCCTGATCTCGACGATGCGGTTGCCGGCCGCGCGCGCCTCGCGCCAGGCCCCGATCGCGTGACTGGTGGTGAAGGGGACGCGGCGTTCCCCACCGCGCCGGCGTCGCGTGGCGTGAGCCGGCGCGACTTCGCCCGCCTGGCGGGGATTGGCGGCTTCGTCTCGCTGATCCACGGCCCGGCCGCCGCGGGTGCCCAGGCGGCACCGCTCGGCCCGACGCCGGCCGCGCCGGACGAAGCCTTCTGGCGCACGGTTCGCCAGCAGTTCCTGATGCCGGCGGACCTGACGATTGTCAACGCCGCCAACCTCTGCCCGACCTCCGCGCCGGTCATCCAGGCCGTCGACGACGCGACCCGGGACGTCGACCGCGATCCGTCGATGCCCAACCGGCGGAAGATGAGCGACGGCAAGGAGGAGACGCGCCGCCGCCTGGCCGCGTTCCTGCGCGTCGCGCCCGAGGACATCGTCATCACGCGGAACACGAGCGAGGGGAACAACTTCGTATCGTCCGGCGTCGACCTGAAGCCCGGCGACGAGGTGCTGCTGTCGGCGGAAAACCATCCGAGCCTGCTGGCGGCGTGGAACGAGAAGGCGAAGCGGTTCGGCTTCACCGTGCGCACCGTCGCGCAGGTCAACCCTCACCCCGGCGCCGAGTACTACGTGGACGCGTTCGCGAAGGCCATCACGCCACGCACGCGCGTGATGGCGTTCACGCACGTGACGGCATCGGCGGGCGACCTGTATCCCGCGAAGGACCTCTGCCGGCTGGCTCGCGAGCACGGCATCCTGTCCGTGGTGGACGCGGCGCAGTCGTTCGGCCTGCTGGACATCGACCTCGCCGACATGCAGCCCGACTTCTTCACCGGGAGCGGCCACAAGTGGCCCTGCGGGCCGCGCGAGTGCGGCGTGCTCTACATCAACAAGGCCGCGGAATCGAAGATCTGGCCGAGCGTGATCAGCCTGTATGCGGGTGCCGTCGGCGTCTCGCGCCGGTTCGAGGGCCTGGGCCAGCGTGACGAGGCCGGCATCATCGGCCTGGGCGCGGCGCTCGCGTTCCAGGAGCGCATCGGGCGGAAGGCGATCGAGGACCGCGGGCGCGAACTCGCGGCCGCCCTGATCGCGGGGCTGAAGGCGATCGACGGCGTGAAGGTCTGGACGCATCCCGACCCGGCGCGATCCGCGGCCATCGTGACGTTCCTGCCCGGCACCCTCGACCCCGGCAAGCTCGCCGCCGCGCTGTACGCGCAGGACCGCATCGCGTGCACGGCGCGCAACGGCCCGGACCGGCCGGGCATCCGGCTCTCACCGCACTTCTACAACCTGCACGCGGATGTCGACCGCGTCGTGGCGGCGGTGAAGCACCACATGGCGACCGGCGTGTAGGCCGGCCGGGTTCTGCGGGGCCGGCAGCCCGCCCGGTCCGCGCGACACCGGCGGTCGGAGACATCCGGGATCGGTCCTCCATCGTGCGTCCCGGCAGGTGTGCCTTTGAACAGCGACACGTTCCACGCCACGCCAGATTCGCGCCCGGTCGCCTGGGCTGCGATGGCGGTCGTTGCCTTCTGGGCCGTCTCGCAGCTCGTATCCGGCCTGATCAGTCACCGCGCGCTGCTGACCAACGCGTTCGACCTGTCGGTGTTCGACTACGCCCTGTGGACATCGCTGCACGGCCGGCTCGCCGCGGTCCCCTTTCTCGGGCAGTCCCTCTTCTCCCATCACTTCATGCCGACCCTGTCGCTGGTGATCGTGCCGTACTCGGCGTTCCAGTCGCCCGTGTTCCTGATCGTCCTGCAGGTCGCCGCTGTCGCGGTCGCGGCGTGGCTGCTGTGGCAGCTGTGCGTCGATCGACGGCTCCCGCCTGTTCTCACCCTGGCGATCCTCACGGCTTTTCTGTTCTCCCGGCAATCGAGCAGCGCCAGTGGGAGCTATTTCTATCTGGAGTCCCTCGAGCCGGCGCTCGTCTTCGGGTTCGTGCTCGCGTGGTCACGACAGAAGTGGTGGCAGTACTGGGCGCTGCTGCTTCTCGCGATGGGCTGCAAGGAGGACGTCGCGCTCTACGTCCTGGTCTTCGGCGCGACGATGATGCTGGGGCGCCACAAGCGCATGGCGGCCGCGACCTGCCTGCTTGCCGCCGCCTGGCTCGCGGTCGCGGTCCTCGGCTTCATTCCGATCGTCCGGCACCTCGATGGTCTTCCGCCGGCCAACCCATTCATCGAGGCGCGCTATGGCGCTGGCGAGTCAACCGCCACGTTGCTGTCGAGCGTCGGTCGCCTGTTCAGCTACCGCAGCGTGACCGCCCTGTGGCGGCTCACGGTCGGGGTGGCGGGCCTCTGCTGGCTCGGCCTGGAGTGGTTCGTCGTCGCGTGGCCCGCCATGCTGCTGAACCTGGCGGCGCGACAGGATACGCTCCAGAGCGCGCTCCTCGGGCACTACATGTGGCCGGTCCTCCCGTGGCTGTACCTGGCCGCAGTCGGCGGGGCCGCCCGCGTCGCTCGACGCCCGGCCCTCGGGCGGGCGGCCGGGGCGATCCTGCTCCTCGTCACGGTTGCAGATTCGCCCGTCTGGCTTCGCGCCGTCCGCCTCTGGCACACGCCCTGGACCACCGCTGCGCAGGTACGACAGGACCTCCGTGCCCTGGTGCCGCCGACGGCGTCGGTGCTCGCGATGCCAAACCTGATTCCTCACCTTCCCCATCGCATGGCCATCTGCGCGGTCGGCAGAGAGACCGCCGGCTGCGATCGGACCGACTACGTGGCGTTGTCCACGACCGGCGACCTGTGGCCGCTCAACAGCGAGGACGTCATGGGGCGGGTGGCCTCCTATCGCCGAGACCCGGCCTACGACACGGTCAGCAACGGCCCCTTGTACCTGTTCCGCCGGCGTCCCTCACCCTCCGTGCTCTCCCCGCATCGCGAGGCGGACGATGTGGCGAGAGGCGGGCACGCCGAGTTCCATTCCACTCCGGGAAGGTGACAGAAGCGCGCCGTTCCGAGTAGGCTGGAATCTGGCTCCGACAGCACACGATCACCCGACCGGTGCCGGTCCCGGGACGCCTGCGACGTTCCCCGAGCGCGGTGGTCTGTCCCGATGTCGGCCGCCTGCAGCGATTCACCCGCACCGCGGGCGGGGCGATCGGAGCGCGCTCCCGGCGTCGCGGCGGCTGGACCTGCTCGCTGTTGGCCAGCGGGGGAAGGGTCGATGCGGACGTCTGCGCATGGGCCGCGAGCGCCACACTTCAGGGACGACTTGAGTACGACCCGTACGGGTCAGCGACCGTCGTCGCAGGTGCTCCCGTTGCCGGCTTAGGGTTCGGCGGCCTGATGCTCTCCGATTTTTCTGGCGTGCACCTCGCCGTGTATCGAGCGTACGACAGCAGGCTCGGCCGATGGATCAGCCAAGACCCGATCGGCATCAACGGCGGCCGGCATCAATCTCTACGCCTACGTCGGCAACAGCTCGATAGACTCAATCGATCCCTCTGGCTTGGTGAAAATGTGGATCGGCGGGGGGAAATCAGAGTGCGACTATTACAAGAAGAAGTGCGATGAATCGTCGGCGTGACGCCGTGGGTCGTGATTTTTGTCCCGCGTAGAGGCTTCGATGCGGAGGGCGCCGCAAGGGCTGGTGTTCGTGAAGAGTTACGCCAGGAAGTCACTCGACGCTCGCAGGTATGGAGCGGTTCGGCTGTTGTAGTGGACGCTACACCTCAAGGGACTGGCATCACTCGTTTGTCGAACAAAGTGGATGTTCGGGATCAGGTCGTTCTCAAAAGCGAAGCGGGAAAGATCGAAGTCGTACTTGACCTGTCTCGTGATGGTGACGCTGTTGCTGTATCGTCCGTAACCACGCGACCCATCCAATAGCACGCGTCCGACGAACACCGTCTTGAACGATGCCTGACCCAACGGAGCGGCGCGGTCGGACCTCTGCCTTTCCCGGTTGCTGATGGAAATCACTTCAGCTCAGCTAAAAGCTCGATCGCGCGTGCGGCGTCCCTTTCCCGGACCAGGAACTCCGCTGGGCCCACGACACAGTTAGGGCCTCCACCGGACACCCACCCGAACACGTTCAGCAATCCTTCACCGCGAACGAAGTAGTCGATTTGCTCGCTCTCTAGAAGAGATTTCGCCACCGCGGCCACGCCTGCGTCAGTCGTTTGAAACACGACTACCGTTTGAACGTCGTTAGAATTCGGCACGGGTGGAACCGTTTTTGTCTTCGGTTTCACGTTCACTGTATCAGCGCTGGCGCTCGTTGTCTTGTCCCAGCTGACTCAGGTTATTGTCGCTCGGCACGCGGCTGAGTCTGCCTGTGCTGGCCGCGTCTCAGCTGTAGGCGCGGCCTCGGGGTGAGTGGGAGGCGGTGCTGCGCACCGGCCTTTACCAGGTGACACGTCACCCCAGACTGGGTTATGGCCATCTGCGCGGTCGGCAGAGAGACCGCCGGCTGCGATCGGACCGACTACGTGGCGTTGTCCACGACCGGCGACCTGTGGCCGCTCAACAGCGAGGACGTCATGGGGCGGGTGGCCTCCTATCGCCGAGACCCGGCCTACGACACGGTCAGCAACGGCCCCTTGTACCTGTTCCGCCGGCGTCCCTCACCCTCCGTGCTCTCCCCGCATCGCGAGGCGGACGACGTGGCGAGAGGCGGGCACGCCGAGTTCCATTCCACTCCGGGAAGGTGACAGAAGCGCGCCGTTCCGAGTAGGCTGGAATCTGGCTCCGACAGCACACGATCACCCGGCCGGTGCCGGTCCCGCGACGCCTGCGACGTTCCCCGGGCGCGGTGGTCTGTCCCGATGTCGGCCGCCTGCAGCCAGGATGACCATGGAGCGCGGCCAGGGCCTCGGCCGGGAACCTGCGAGCAGACAGAACGGCCCCAGCCGGCGTTTCCATCGACAGCACAAACCGGGGAGTGCCCCATGAACGCTATCGCGGAAGACATCACCCAGCTCGTCGGCGGCACGCCGCTCGTCCGCATCAACCGGCTCGGCCATGGTCTGCCCGGACGCCTCGTCGCGAAGCTGGAGAGCTTCAACCCCGCCTCCAGCGTGAAAGACCGCATCGGGCTGGCCATGATCCAGGCGGCCGAACGCGGCGGGCTGATCAAGGGCGACACCATCCTGCTCGAACCCACGAGCGGGAACACGGGCATCGCGCTGGCCTTCGTGGCCGCGGTGCGCGGCTATCCGCTGGTGCTCGTCATGCCAGACACGATGAGCATCGAGCGGCGCAAACTGCTCGCGGCGTTCGGCGCCAGGCTCGTGCTCACCCCGGGCGCGGAGGGCATGAAGGGTGCGATTCGGAAGGCCGAGGAGATGCGGCAGGCCGATCCTCGCCACCTGATCCTCCAGCAGTTCGAGAACCCCGCGAACCCCGACGTCCACCGCCGCACGACGGCAGAAGAAATCTGGAAAGGCACGGAGGGCGCGATCGACATTCTCGTCGCCGGTGTGGGCACGGGCGGGACGATCACGGGTGTCGCCGAGGTCATCAAGGCCCGCAAGCCGTCCTTCAAGGCCGTCGCGGTCGAGCCGGCGGACTCGCCGGTGCTGTCGGGCGGCCAGCCGGGGCCGCACAAGCTCCAGGGGCTGGGCGCGGGCTTCGTTCCCTCGGTGCTCCGCACGGACCTGGTCGATGAAATCGTGCGGGTGCGGCACGAGGACGCGGGCGACATGGCGCGACGACTGGCACGCGAGGAAGGAATCCTCGCCGGCATCTCGTGCGGAGCCGCGATGTGGGCAGCCGTCGAGGTGGCGCGCCGCGAGGAGAACCGCGGCAAGCTCATCGTGACGGTGCTGCCCGACACGGGTGAACGCTATCTGAGCACGTGGCTGTTCGAAGAGCAGGCGTGAGGCGTCAGGCAATCGAGCCGAGGTCACGATGAGCAGCGACACAACGGACGCACAAGACGTGACGCACGAACCGGCCCTCCAGCCGGCTGAACTGCGCCGTGTCGTGGACATCCTGTGCGAGCGCCAGGATGGCCTGTCGCGCGCGCAAGCCACGGGCCGGCTTCACCCTCGCCTCCCCTCGCGTGACGCGGTGGTACGCATCGTCGAGGAGTTCCGGTCGGTGCTCTTTCCCGGGTACTTCGGAACCGTCTCGGGGCTGAGCGCCGAAGCCCTGCACTTCCATGTCGGCTCCACGCTCGATCGGGTGATGCGCGCCTTGAGGGAACAGATGAAGCGGGGCCGGTGTTTCACGTGCCAGGATCCCGACCCGGCCCGGTGCCAGGCGTGTGAAGAGGATGCGGCCCGGTGGTCGCAGGACCTGCTCGACCGCCTGCCTGAGATCCGGCGCCTGCTCGCCGCCGACGTGGACGCGGCGTACGTGGGCGACCCGGCTGCGTCTTCCCCTGCCGAGGTCATCCTCTGCTACCCGGGGATCCTGGCGCTGATGTGCCACCGCCTGGCGCACGAGCTGTACGGCGCGGGCGTGCCACTGCTGCCGCGCATCATCTCGGAGTACGCGCACGGCGTGACCGGTATCGACATCCACCCTGGCGCGGCCATCGGCGAACGCTTCTTCATCGACCATGGCACCGGCGTCGTCATCGGCGAGACGTCCGTCATCGGCCGGAACGTGCGGGTCTACCAGGGCGTCACGCTCGGCGCGCGCAGCTTTCCGCTCGACGAACACGGCCACCCCGTCAAGGGCATCCCGCGGCACCCAATCGTGGAGGACGACGTGATCGTGTACGGCGGGGCCACCGTGCTGGGCCGGATCACGATCGGGGCGGGATCGGTCATTGGCGGCAACGTCTGGCTGACGCACAGCGTGCCGCCTGGAAGCCGCGTCACACAGGGAGGAAGACAGAAGACTGACGACTGAAGGCTCACGGCTCGCGCCGCAGGGCGGCAATCACGCTGGGCCGTGAAGCAACTGCACCGCGCGAGGCCATAGCTGGGCGAAGTAGTCCGGCCCGGGCTCGAGACACCAGGACGCCTCGAGCAGCTGCCACGCGAACGGGATCATGGCCCGTGACTCGGCGAAGCGCAGGTAGCGCGCGTCGAGATCGTGGATGCGGACCCGGTCGAGCCCGTCGGCATCCTTGAGCAACCCAATCAGCGTCCAGTGCGGATGGTCGCGCCCGGGCTCCGGCGGCCGGCTGTGCACCGAGACCGCGACGCCAATCGCTTCGTAGTCGCCCGGCATCACGCCGCCGCGCGCGAACAACTCCCGCAGGTCCGCGCGCTGCCCGAACTGCTCAACGGCATCGGACCCATGCCGCTCGCAGCGGCCGTCGTGCGTCCGCGCCAGGTCGTGCAGGTACACGGCCGCCCACAGGCGCGGCGCTTCCGCTGTCAGTCCCGTCGCTTCGATCAGCCGGAACGCGTGCACCAGCACGCGCGCCACGTGCGCCTGGCCATGCGTGCGGCTGTGGTGGACGAAGAGGCCCGGCGGCGGCACGAGCTCGGCGAGAGGTAGAGGGATGGGAGGAATCATGGGCATGGTCAGAAGTCCGAAGCCAGATGTTCGGGGCTACGCCGGTGGCCCCGGCACGCCGGCACTGTCGCCCCCGAACCTGAAGGTTCGGGGCTACACCTGTGGCGCTGGCGCGCTGACTGCGCCGTTCGCCGTCTGCGGCTCATAGATCCCTCGTCTCGCCCGTCCGGACGATGTGCACGGCGCCCGTGACCGCGGCTCCCCCGGCGCCGAGATCACGCCACACCTCGACGTACTGACCAACCTGCGCGGCGTGACGGCGGACGACAGCCTCGGGGCCTCCCTCGAACACCTGGTCGGTCTTGTAGTCGACGATGAGCCAGCCCGACGCGGTGCTGAACACGAGATCGACCACGCCGTGGAGCACCTCCGGCGTGCCGTCCGCCAGGCGCGTCACCCGCGCGAAGGGTACCTCGCTGTGACATTCCTCGGCGGCCCGCGCGCGCTGCCACACGTCGGAGGCCATCACGCGGGCCGATGTCTCAGCCGCCTCCGCCATGACGCTGCGCAGTTCGGGCTTGTCCCACGTCAGCCACAGCGCCGCCCGCTCGAGATCGTCGCGGGTGGCCGACGCGTGCCGCATCGCGAACTCCAGCAATCCGTGGATCAGGTCGCCCCAGTCAGCACCCGCGGCAGCCCCGCGCGACCGCGGTGTGCTCTCGGCCTCCGGCGCCGGCCCGCCCGGCGCGCCGGCCCCGGCGTCCTCTCCGCCGGTCACGGACCGGGCCGCGAAGGACGGCGCCCGTGCCGTGACGCGCCTCTCAGCCAGGCTTTCCTGCCACGCGGCGCGGGCGCGGGCCGACAGGTCGGCGCCCTCGGGCTTCGGCCCCGCCGCCTCGAGGGGAATCACCAACTCGGGCGCCTCGAGCAGGTGGGCATCGAGCGACTCCCACGCCCGCTTCGTCCACCGATCGTTCCCGAGCCACTGGCCGACCACCAGCAGGTCCCTCGCCCGCGTGGCCGCCACGTACCGCAGCCGCGTCTCCTCTGCCCGGAGAAATTCGATCTCCGCCGCCTCGTGCACCGGCCAATCCCCGGGCTCGCCGAGGATCTCCGCGGGGCCCGACCGGCTGTCGTTCTCCGACTCGCGCACGATCCTCGTGTACCCGAGCGCCCGGTCGCCGCTCCGATCGATCCGGAGGTCCACGCGCGTCCGCACGCCGCCGCACGGGTCTGCGAGGAAGACCACGTTGGCCTCGAGCCCCTTGGCCTTGTGCAGGTTCATCACGCGGACGACGTCCTGGCGGCCGGGCTCGAGGGGCCGCGAGTCCACGTCCCTGCCTTCGACGTCGGAGCCCAGCGAGTCGACCAGATCGATCAGCGCGCCGCCCTGCTCCATCACCTGCCGCGCGCGCTCGACCACCTGCAACAGGTCCCCGGCCGCCGCGCCGCCGGGTGTCGTGGCGGCCGTCAGGGCGAGGAACCCCGTGTCCTCGAGGACGTGCTCCACGGCCACCGGGAGCGGCAGCTTCCGCGTCGCACGATAGAGATCGCGGAGCACCTCGATTGCGGCCACCGCCGGATGATCCCTGGTGAGCCCGCCGGCGTCCGATTCTCCCGCCTCCCCGCCGGCCCCGTCCTCTGCCGGCTGCCTTCCCCACACCCGCAACGTGCCGCCGGCCCGCCGGTACTCGAACAGCGCCTGGTCGCTCACGCCGAAGAACGGCCCGCGCAGCACGCCGACCAGACTCACGCCGTCGTTGGGATCGGCGAGCACGCGCAGCAACTCGGCCAGCGTGGCGACGTCCGTCGAGTCGCCGAATGCGCCGGCACCGCTCACCTCGACGGGAATCTGGAGTGCCTCGAGGGCGGACGCGTACACCGCGAGATCCCTGGTCTTGCGCGTGAGCAGCAGGAACTCCTGCGGCCCCCGGCGCCCGCTGTCCAGTTCGCCGCGGATGAACGCAGCGATGCGCTCGGCCTCCGCCTGCGCGACATCGCGCCGATCGATCTCCACCGGAATCGGCAGGGTGCACACGCACGGGCCTTCCCGCCGCCCGCCTGACTTTCTGACCGGCAGGGCGTCGATCGGGCTGAACATCGCCTGCTGGGCGCTCGGCTCCGGCGGAAACGCGTCCTCGAACGCCTCGTTGAGCCAGTCGCACAGCTCGGGACGCGACCGGAACGACGTCGTCAGCCGCACGAGCCCGCCCCCGCCGTCCAGGATCAGATCGCGCACGCGGTTGTAGATCTCGATGTCCGCGCGGCGGAAGCGGTAGATCGACTGCTTCGGGTCGCCGACGACGAACAGGCGGCCTGGTTCGAGGCGGGCGCGGCGCCAGTCGAGGGCCGCGGGCGACGGACCGGCGGGCTCCACGGACGCCAGCAGGACGATCACCTCGGCCTGGATCGGGTCCGTGTCCTGGAACTCGTCAACGAACAGCCAGCGGAACTTGCGCCTGAGCGCGGCACGCACCCCGGCGTTCTCGCGCAGCAGCCGCGCGGCGCACTGCAGCAGGTCCTCGTAGTTGAGCGTCTGCTCGGCGTAGCGGGCATCCCGCGCGAACGCGCGCGCGTCGGCCAACAGCTCGATCGCGCGGCGATACACGAACCGCCGCCACTCGTCGAGGAACGGGTGGACCGTCTCCACCTGGAAGGTCTCGATGATGTCGCGCGCCTGGTCCGTGATGGCCTTCTTCTGCTTCGGGTCCGGGTGCCAGGCGGACTGCGTGAAGTCGATCTTGCCGCTCCAGAGCGCCATCAGCTCGGCCAGCTCGGACGGCCGATCGCGCCGCGCGTGATGGCGCCGCCACCGGGTCTGGCGCACCTTCGGCAGCGTCTTGCAGGTGATGTCGAACGGGATCTGCGCGGGCGCCAGCGCGTTCAGCCTGTCGAAGAAACGGTCGAATGCGGCCCATCCGGCCACGAGATCCGGACATTCCGCCGTTCCCGGCGGGAACTCCACCTCCTCGAAAAGGCACACGCGCTCGAAGGCCCGGTCGAGGGCGGCAGGCCGCAGCCCGGTCTCGAGGAACCGGTCGAACTGCTCCGGACTCTCGGCGCGCCGCCGCGCGATGAAGTCGCGCCAGTGCCGCCGCCGCGCCCGGGCGGCGCCGACCTCGTCGAGCTCGGTGAACCCCGGCGCCAGCCCGGCCTCGACGGGCCGCTCGCGCAGCAGGTGGGCGCAGAAGGCGTGGATCGTGCCGGTGAACATGCGCTCGATCCGCGCCAGCGCGTCGCGGATCCGGCCCTGCGCGACCGGGTCAGCGCTTTCGGCCAGCAACGACTCGAGTGCGCCCTGGAACCGGATGCGCAGTTCGGCGGCGGCCTTGCGCGTGAACGTGACGGCCGCCATGCCGTCGATCTGGTACCGCCCCGCCGCGATGCCCGCCGCCATGCGATCGGCCAGGCTGTGGGTCTTGCCCGAGCCCGCGCTCGCCTCCACGAGCAGGTTGCGGTCGAGCGCCGTGCGAATCGTCTCGCGGGCGTCATGATCCGGCAGTCGCGATTCACTCATGGTGTCGCAGCCTCTCGAACGCGGCGAGCCGCCCGCCGGCGCCTGCGGTGAACTTGCGCTTCGCGCGCCCGGTGGCATCGTGGCCGCACGAGCCGCCGAGCTCGCACAGGTGGCAGGGATCCCCGCCGGCCTTCCGGTCCTTCTTGTCCTTCTCGTCCATCGGCGCGGCCAGGAACGCCCCGTCGCGCGCGATGTCGAGCAGGTCGGTCAGCACCGCCTCGAGCTTCGCCGTCGCCGGGCGCGCGATGACGTGCTCGTTGCCGCCGCCACCGACCGTCGGGAAGTAGTACCGGCCCGATGCCACCACCGCGCCGGGCCGCTGGCGCCGCAGCAGGGTCGCGGCGGC
Source organism: uncultured Acidobacteriota bacterium (assembly GCA_963813325.1). GTDB lineage: Bacteria > Acidobacteriota > Vicinamibacteria > Vicinamibacterales > JAKQTR01 > CAWEYM01. The sequence continues at coordinate 250,606 of CAWEYM010000004.1, read as the reverse complement.
CACGCCGTAGAGCGCGTGCTGCAGCAGCCGCCCGCCGCGAAACACGCCCGAGAAACGAGGGCGGAAGTACGAGCCCGTCTTGTAGTCGGTCACTTCGAAGGTGCCGGGCGCGATCTCGTCGATGCGGTCAATCTTCCCGCGCAGGCGGATCCGCCCCGTGCCGACGGTCATGCCGACCGGTTCGCGCTGGTTGAGCGGCTCGCGCCGGTCCGCCGCGCCACCCGGCTCGTACCCGAAGGCGACCTCGAAGGCAACCGGCGCGCGCGCCGCCTGAGCGGCCTGGGACTCCTGCTCGAGGAACACCACGAGGTCCCGCAGCAGCAGGTCGCGCTCGCGCTCGAACACGTGGACCGAGGGCGGCGGCATCTCGCGCGCGATCTCGTCAAGGTGCTTCCCGCCCAGCTCGGTCACCATGGCGCGGTGTTTCGCCGGGTCGGCCCGATCGCCGAGCCGGCGCAGTTCCCGCATCACGTCCGCGTACAGGTCGTGCAGCACGGTCCCCCGCGTCTTCGCGTCCAGCCACTGGTCGTCGTCTTCTCCGTCTTCCTCGACCGGCTCGATGCCCAGCCCCTGCTCGAGGAAGTAGCGGAACGGGCATTCCGCCAGCTTCTCCAGCGCGGTGGCAGACACCGCCGTGCCGGACTGGCGCGGATCGAGGATGGGGCCAGCCGCGGGCACCCAGCCATCCCACTCCGTGAACGCCTCGGAGTCCCGGGCCGCCTCCGCCCGAAGCCCGGACTCGAGTGCGGGAAACGCCTTCAGCACCGCCTGTCCGGCGCCCATTCCGGCCCGCTTCACGTTCGCCAGCCACCAGCCGGCGAACCCGGTCGCAACGGACGCGGCCTCCGGCACGACCGACTTCACGTCGCCCAGCGCCGCCTCGCGCTCGGCCGCCGACGGCTCGGCTCCCCCGGTCCGCAGCCGGACGGCGTGCAGCACGAGCGAGGACGGCAGGGTCTCGCGCGATTCACGCAGGTCGCGGCACGAGTAGCTGATGGTCACGCTGGCCGGCGCGGGGCGCGCGTTCGCGGCCGCCTCGACGACGGGGAGGACCGCCAGGCGCGCCGTCACGGCGTGCACCGCCTCCGAGACGCGGTCGGATGACCGGGCCAGCATCGGGTGGAGGAGCCCGCGCTCGACGTCGAGCAGGACCGGGTCCTCGAACGCACGCGGGAACACGCGGCCCTCTTCGAGGCCGGTCAGAAACAGATGGGGGCGGCCCGACAGGCCGGCCGCCGGGAGCGTCGTCACATGGAGACGGCCCGGTCTGGGCCGGTCCGCGCCGATCGCCAGGCCCATGACGGCCGACCGCATCAGGCGCGTGGCCTCGGTGGCTGAACAGGCGCCGTCGCCGAGGATGTCCAGCCGGGCGAGCGCCTCGTCTACCGCCTCGCGCGCCTGCGCGTCGAGATCGTCGGCCACGGCCGCGTACGACCGGACGAACCGCCGCGCCGCCTCCGTCGCGTCGGGCAGGGGCACGCGGGCCTCCTCGTCCCTTGGCAGCCTTGCCAGCACCGCCGCGATCCACGCTCGCAGCCCGCGGGCGTGCGTCGCCAGCACCGCCTGGTAGGCGCGCGCGTCATCATCGAGTTCAGGATCCTCGCTTTGATCCCGGCACCTGCGCTCGAGCGCGGCAAGCGTCGTGTCGTAGGTTCGCGCGCCCCACGTCGCTTCCGCCCGGCGAAGCAGCCGGGCTGCCTGCCCGGCCGAAGGCCCGTCGTCGATGTCGAGCCGGACGTCGCCGGTCTGGAGCAGCCGCACGAGCGCGGCGGCCGGGTAGCCTTCGTCGACCCAGTCGCACCACGCGAGCAGCGCGCGCGCGGGCCGCGTCACGGTCACCGGCAGACCGCTGGATGCGGTGACATCGAGGTCGTACCGCTGCGCCTTCATCCAGACGGCGGACACATCTTCCGGGGCTGCGCAGGCAATCTCCACCGTGTCGAGCTGGAGCGCGCCGCCCTCCGCCGACAGGATGCGGCGGAAGATCTCCTCGACCTCGGCCTCGCGGCCGCCCGCGCGAAACAGCGACACGGCGCGCGCGGCCGTCAACAGGGGGGAGGGCAGATCCCCGGGGCTGGTCAGGAACGCCAGCGGGGAGGCGGGCTCCACGGGCGATCGCGGGCGGTCTGCCAGGCGGCGCGGCACTTCCGTGCCGGGCACGGCAACGACCGCCGGCGACATCCGCTCGCCGGGCAGCCCGTCGAGGAACGTCCGCACGAGGGGAGCCCAGACGTGATCGGGCCATTCGACGCGCACATCCCCGGGCTTGACCGGGCTCCATGCCGTCTGCCGGGCGGCCTCTTCGAACACGGTGGCCCTGTCGCCCTGGCCGTTGGCCTCCAGCCACCCTTCAAACGCCTGCAGCAGCGCCTGCAGTTCACCGTGCTTGGCAGCGTTGTCGAACGCCGAAGCCGGCAGCGTGATCGCGCGCTGCCCCGCCAGCCGGAGGTCCTGGAGCGTTCTCCACAGCGCATCACCCATTTCCGGGTGCACGGCAAGCGTCCGGAAGTACCCCGGCAGCGACGCGGGCAGGTCGCCCAGCAACCGCATCATCAGCGCCGGGCCGAGGCCGTCGTCGAGCGGTGTGACGCCGCGCTGCACGAGGAACGGCCCCGCGGCGTCCAGGGCGAGATCGAGCGGCGTGCAGAACCGGAGGTTCACCCAGCTCGTGCCTTCGAGCGCGAGGCGTTCGCCGAGGGTGCGCCCCATGGCGTGCGTGGGAACCACGACCCACTTCGCCCGCGTCGGGTGGGACCGGCAGAGACCGGCCAACTGGGTGACAAAGGGGTCGGAGCTCGTCTGGATCATGTGCGCTCAGGCATGCGACAGGCCGGACCTGCCGCGTCATCAATCGATCAAGGAACCGGCGCCGCACGAGCGACCGTTCGCGCCCGACACGACGCCGCCGGCGCGCCGTGAGAGGAGGTGCCGGCCGCGCCACGCGGGCCGGTTCATCGATCCTCCGGCCATCGATGCGGCCAGTCAAGCATCCCCTGCCGGAACCGCCCGCTCGGGCGGCATCACCACTCGATCCCTCGCAGGGGTCTGGGCCGGGCCAGACTGAAGTGTAAATGGGGGGCGTGACAGGGGGAGTCACGAAGGGGGAGCCGGGCTGAGGGCAGGACGTAGCCCCGGCGCTTCAGCGCCGGGGAGCCGCGAGAGGTTCCGGCCCTTGCGAGGGGTCAGGCGTTCTGTTACAAGGGGCTCGCAGAGGGGGCCGATGCCAATCCATCCCGATTCCGTTCGCCAGATCTCGCGCCAGATGCGGATCCTCCTGGCCCTGGAGCATTCCCGCCAGGGGAAGACCATCAACGAGCTGGCCGAGAAGGTCAATGTCACGACTCGCACGATCCGGCGCGACCTCGAGGCCCTGGACCAGGCGGGCTTCGCCGTCTACGACGACTCCCACGATGGGCAGAAGCGCTGGAAGCTGAACTCGGAGCCGTTCAAGGCGCTCTCGCAGACAACCTTCACCCTGTCGGAACTGTGCGCGCTGTACCTCGGCCGGACGTTGATCGAACGCCTGCCCGGCATCCCCTTCCAGGCACCGCTGCAGGACGCCTTCAGGAAGTTCGAGACGGCCATCTCGCCGAGGATGCGGGAGTTCATCGGCCGGCTGCCGGGCCTGATCGGCGCGAAGCTCGAGCCCGGGAAGCACCGGCAGGCCGCCGATCCTGAGGTCGTGGATCGCTTGCTCCAAGCCACCGTCGAGCACCGGCAGGTCCGAATGCGCTATCACTCCCTTTCGCACGACCGCGCCAAGGACTACCTCGTCAACCCGCACCGCATCGTCTACGCGCAGGGCGGGCTCTACCTCATTGCGTTCGTTCAGGAGTACCGCGAGAGCCGCACCTTCGCGGTGGACGATCGCGTGAAAACAGTGTCGATCGAGGAAACGACCTTCGAGCCGCCGGACTCGCTCGGCAACGAGGTCTTTGCCGAGTCGCTCGGGATCTTCACGGGAACGCCGGTCCCCGTCGAAATCGAGTTCTCGGCCCACGCCGCGCCCTACGTGCGCAACCGGCAGTACCATCGGACCCAGAGGTTCCGGGATCGCAGCGACGGGTCACTCCGCCTGCACCTCAACGTGTGCCCGGACTGGAACCTCAAGAGCCTGATCCTGAGCTTCGGGCCGGACGCCCGGGTGGTCTCCCCGTCGTGGCTGGCCGAGGACATCCTGGCGCAACTCGAACAGGCGCGCGCCCACTACACGCCGCGCATGGATTTCGAGGTCCCGCGCCTGCTGGCCGATCCCGACGCCCAGCGGGCATTGCCGTTCTCCAGCAAGCCGCCGCGTCGCAGATCAGCCGGCACCACGCCCTGAGTGATCGCCGCGAGGCCGCCTCGCTTACTCCCGGGGCTCGCTTTGGTTGACGGTGTTCGCCCCGGGCACGCGGGCTGAAGCCCGCGCGCTACGGCCCGGCGCATGGTCAATTCAACTGAGCGCCGGGATTAGACGGCGATCGCGAGGCTCCCCGGCGACGGCCGATCGACCTGCGCGGCCTGGTCGGCCAGCCGCAGTGCCCGGCGCGCCGTCATCACGGCCTGCCGGCGGCGGCGGTCGAGATCCCGGTAGACCGCGGGGTCGGTCGCGCCGTTCACGAGCCGCCGGGACCGGGCCCGCTGCAGTTCCGCCCGGTAGCACTCGAAACAGAGCGTGTGATGGCGATCCGCCTTGACGACCCCCCGGTAGGAGAACCGTGCCCGCCGCTCTCCGCAGCCCAGGCAGAGACGCCCGGTCCTGCCTGGCGCCTTCTCGCGGCCTGTCGGAGCAACCCACGAGAAATCAAGGACTTGCTGAATCGACCCGACCGTCGTTCCCGCGTATGCCATCGTTGACCTCCCTGGCTGCAACCCAGTCTAGGAGACCGGGGTGACAGGGGACGTCACGGGGGCTGTGTCGGGATTCGGGAGCACGTAGCCCGGCGCGTCAGCGCCGGGGTTCCCCGCGGCTAAAGCCGCGGGGCTACGGCCGCAGGGCTACGACCGCGGGGCCACGGCCGTGGGGCTACGGCCGCAGGGCACGGCCCGACAGGACGTAGCCCCGGCGCTTCAGCGCCGGGGTTCCCCGCCGCCGTCCTCCCCGGCCTCCGCCTGCAACTCGCGCACGACCCGCGCCAGGCGCGCGGTCAGCGGGGACGGGCCAGCCGTCGAGAAAGCGCGCGAGACCGCCTCGTAATACCACAGCGTGCCCTCACGCCCGCCCTTGAACCGGTCCCACACACCCGCTCCGACGTCGCGATGGTCCTCGAGGATCGCGCGCGCGTTGGCCAGCTTGTCGGCGCACGACACCAGCCGCACCTCCGCGGCTTCCCGGGGAATCCGCGCCACGTACGCTTCCTTCCGCGGCCTCCACTCCGGCTTTGGCGACTCGTACGTGTCGGTGCACCCATCCACGATGTGGGCCACGGCATCGCCGAATTGCAGCCGGATGTCGTCGAGCCGGGCGCGCCCTCCCCCGTCCTCGGCCGCGTCGTGCAGCAGCGCGCCGATCGCCTCGGTCTCCCCGCCCCCGTGCTGCAGGACGATGGCGGCCACTTCGATCAGGTGGGCGATGTACGGGATGCGCGTGCCCTTCCGCACCTGCCCGGCATGCACGTCCGCGGCGTATACCAGCGCCTCGGCAAATCGCCTGCTGACCGCCATGACGTCGCGACCTCCCGCCGCAGTATAGCGCCGGGATGCCGGGTCGCGGGCCGGCTGCCCCGGCCGACCGTGTACCCGTGTTAGCATTTGGGGTACGGACTATTCGTGATGAAGGCCATGGTACTGGCGCGGATCTCCCGCGTCGACGAGAACGCGAACCCGCTCGACGCGCTCGACCTCCCCGAACCCGATCCCGGCCCCCACGAGATCCTGGTGCGTGTGAGCACGTGCGGTGTGTGCCACACCGAACTCGACGAAATCGAGGGGCGGATGCCGCCGCCGGTGCTGCCCGTCGTGCCCGGCCACCAGGTCGTCGGCCGCGTGGCCGGCCGGGGCAGGGACGCGGCGCGGTTCGGCGTCGGCGACCGCGTCGGCGTCGGGTGGATCTTCTCCGCCTGCGGGCACTGCCAGGCGTGCCGGGCCGGCACGGAAAACCTCTGCGCCCTGTTCCGCGCGACCGGCCGGGATGTGCACGGCGGCTACGCCGAGTACATGACCGTGCCGGAAGACTTCGCGTACCCGATTCCGGGTGCGATGAGCGACGTGGACGCGGCCCCGTTACTGTGCGCCGGCGCCATCGGCTACCGGTCGCTCCGTCTGGCCGGCACGACGGATGGCACCCGCCTCGGGCTGACGGGCTTTGGCGCGTCGGCTCACCTGGTCCTGAAGATGGTGCGCCATCGCTTCCCGGGCGTGGACGTGTTCGTGTTCGCGCGCAGCGAGCGCGAGCGCGCGTTCGCCCTCGAGATCGGCGCCGCGTGGGCGGGCGACACGACCGACCGCGCGCCGGCCCCGCTCGACGCGATCATCGACACGACACCGGTCTGGGAGCCCGTGGTCGAGGCCCTCGCCAACCTCGCGCCGGGCGGCCGGCTGGTCATCAACGCGATTCGAAAGGAAGACGCCGACAAGGACGTCCTGATGCGCCTCGACTACCCGGCGCACCTGTGGCTCGAGAAAGAGATCAAGAGCGTGGCGAACGTCACGCGCCGGGACGTGGCGGAGTTCCTGGCGCTGGCCTCCGAGATGGGCCTCCGGCCGGAGACCCAGGTATTCCCGCTGGCTGACGCCAACGTCGCGCTCCGCGAACTGAAAGGCCGGCGGATTCGCGGCGCCAAGGTGCTCGGCGTCGGCTGATCGCCTTCATGAGCCTGGCACACCCCGAAAGGAAGTCCCGTCCCATGCGTAGCTCGCCTCGGTTCATGCCCGTGCTGTGCGCAGCACTCCTGTTGGCGCCCTGGCCGGCGCGCGCGCAGAGCGGCGCCCCGGAAACCGCCCGCGAGGGCGGCCAGCCGCTGCCCGCCGCGTCGCTGCTGACCGCTGCCGCGGCGGCCCAGAACCCGTTTCTCGGCGGTGTCCCGTCGGGCAGCCCCGTGCCCGGCACGCTCGAGCTCAGCCTCGAGGACGCGATCGCGCGCGGCCTCGAGCACAACCTCGGCGTCGTGCTGAGCAAGGAGCGCGCGCAGTCCGCCGACGGCGCCCGCTGGATGGCGCGCAGCCCGCTGCTGCCCAACGTCTCGGCGCACGTGGCCGAGAGCCGCCAGAAGATCAATCTGGAGGCGTACGGGTTCCCGGTCGCCCCGGGAGAATCGCCGCTGATCGGGCCGTTCGACGTCTCGGACCGGCGCGTGTCGCTGTCCCAGAAGATCTTCGACTACAGCGCGATCGAAACGGCGCGTGCCGGCTCGGCGGCGCGCGAGGCGGCGCAGTACGCCTACCAGGACGCCCGGGGCAACGTCGTCCTCGTGGTCGCCAACCTGTACCTGCAGGTGCTGGCCGCCAAGGCCCGCATCACCTCCGCGCGGGCGCAGTTCGACACGGCCGACGTGCTCTACCAGCGCGCGATCACGCTCAAGCAGGCCGGCATGGTCTCGGGGGTCGAGGTGCTGCGCGCGCAGGTCCAGATGCAGTCGCAGCAGCAGCGCGTCATCTTCTTCGAGAACGAGTTCGCGAAGGACAAGCTCGGGCTCGCGCGGGCGATCGGGCTGCCGCTCTCGCAGGAGTTCGACCTGGCGGACATCGTGCCCTACCAGCCCCTGGAGTCGGTGTCGCTCGACGCCGCGCTGCAGCAGGCCTACGCGTCCCGCGCCGACTACAAGGGCGCCCTCGGGCTGATCAAGGGGGCGGAAGCCCAGCGCCAGGCCGTCTACGGCGAAGCCCTGCCCTCGGTCGGGCTGACCGCGGACTACGGGGACATCGGCAACACGTGGAGCTCGGCCCTTGGCACTTACAGCGTGGCCGCGAGCGTGCGGATCCCGATCTTCCAGGGCGGGCGCGTGCGCGGCCGGCTGATCCAGGCGGATGCGGCGCTGGCCGGCCAGCGCGCGCAACTCGCGGACCTGCGCGCCCGCATCGAGTACGAGGTCCGGACCGCCCTGCTCGACGTGACGTCGAGCGACGAGCGCGTCCGCGTGGCGCGCAGCGCCGCGGACCTGGCACAGCAGCAGTTGACGCAGGCCGAGGATCGCTTCACCGCGGGGGTCGCCAGCCACATCGAGGTCGTGCAGGCGCAGGAGGCGGTCGCCACGGCGAGCGAGAACCTGATTTCGAGCCTCTTCACCCACAACCTGGCCAAGGCCGCGCTGGCGCGGGCCCTGGGCGTCGCCGAGCAGTCGGCGGGACATCTGCTAGGAGGACCTACCCGATGAGTGCCAGCGGACCCACGTCATCACTCGGCAAGTTCGCCCGGGCGCGCGCCGCCTTGATCCTGGGAGTCGGGACCCTCGTCATCCTGGTCATCGCGGGGTTCTGGTGGTACTCGAGCGGGCGGGAGTCCACCGACGACGCGCAGGTCGACGGGCACATCACGCCGGTCGCCGCGCGGGTCGGCGGCACGGTGCTCGACGTCAACGTCACCGACAACCAGATGGTCGCGCGCGGGGTCGTGCTGGTGCAGATCGACCCGCGCGACTACCGGATCGCCCTGCAACGCGCGCAGGCCGACTACGCCGACGCGCGGGCCTCGCTGGAGGCGGCGCAAAGTGCCCTGCCCATCACGTCCACCACGACGGCCAGCCAGCTCGTCGCGGCCGGCGCGGCCGTCGAGCGGTCGCAGATGGGCACGACCATCGCGACCAAGGACATCGAAGCCGCCCGCGCCCGGCTCTCGTCCGCGCAGGCGCGGCTGCGTGAGGCCAGGGCCAACGAGACGCGGCTGTCGAAGGACCTCGAGCGGTTCAAGCAGCTCATCGTCAAGGACGAGGTCTCGCAGCAGCAGTACGACGCGGCCGTGGCGGCCGTGGAAGCCGCGCGCGCCTCGGTGGAGGCCGCCCAGGCCGGCGTGGTGGAGGCGGAGCAGGGCGTGCTGAACGCGGAGAGCCGCCGGCAGCAGAGCGTGGAGATGGCGCGGCAGGCCGACGCCGACCTGCGAACCGCCCGCACGGCGCCGTCCCAGGTCAACGTGACCCGTGCCCGCATTTCCTCGGCCGAAGCGCGGGTCCAGATGGCCCAGGCGGCGCTCGCCCAGGCTGAGCAGAACCTGCAGTACACCACGATCGCGGCGCCCGCCGCCGGCATCGTCAGCCGGAAGTCCGTCGAGCCAGGCCAGGTGATCCAGCCGGGCCAGCCGCTCCTGGCTGTCGTGCCCACCGAGGACATCTGGATCACCGCGAACTTCAAGGAGACCCAGTTGCGCGACATGCGCCCCGGGCAGGCCGCGCAGGTCAGCGTCGACGCCTACGGGAGAACCTACACCGGCAAGGTGGACAGCATCGCGGCGGCCACCGGCGCGCGGTTCAGCCTCCTCCCGCCGGAAAACGCGACGGGCAACTTCGTCAAGGTGGTCCAGCGCGTCCCGGTGAAGATCGTCCTGGAGAAGGGCCAGAACCCCGAGCACCTGCTGCGGCCGGGCATGTCGGTGGTGGCCACCGTGATCACGCGGTAGCGGAGCGCTCATCGAAGGCGGCGGGGCACGGCCCGCGCGCCCCGCGGCAATCATCGGGGGACGCGCCGTCCCCGGAGCGGACATGGCGGATCGAAACGGCAGCGGGCACGTCCATCCCTGGCTCGAGGCGATCTCGGTGCTGTCCGGCACCTTCATGGTCGTGCTGGACACCACGGTCGTCAACGTCGCGCTCCCGCACATCGCGGGCAGCCTGTCGGCGAGCATCGAGGAGTCGACGTGGGCGCTGACGTCCTACCTCGCGGCCAACGCGATCATCCTGCCGATGACCGGGTGGCTGGCCAACTTCTTCGGCCGCAAGCGCCTGCTGATGGCGTCGATCGCGGGCTTCACCACGGCCTCGTTCCTGTGCGGCCTGTCGCCGACCCTGGGCTTCCTGATCGCGTGCCGCATCATCCAGGGCGCGACGGGCGGCGTGATGCAGCCGCTGTCGCAGGCCGTGATGCTCGAGGCGTTCCCGCCCTTCGAGCGCGGCAAGGCCATGGGCTTCTGGGGCCTGGGCATCGTGGTGGCCCCGGTGCTCGGCCCGGTGCTCGGCGGCTGGCTCACCGACAACTGGAGCTGGCGCTGGATCTTCTACATCAACATCCCGGTCGGCGTCGTCGCGATGGTCCTCACGTCGCTGTTCATCTTCGACCCGCCGTACATCAAGCGCGGATCGGCGCGCATCGACTACTGGGGCCTCGGCCTGCTGGCGCTCGGCGTGGCGGCCCTCCAGATCGCGCTCGACAAGGGCCAGCAGGAAGACTGGTTCGCGTCGAACTGGATCACGACGCTGCTCATCGTCGGGATCGTCGGGCTGGTCGCCCTCGTGATCCGCGAGCTGAGGGTCGAGGCGCCCGTCGTGGACCTGCGCGTGTTCCGCGACCGCACCTACGCCACCGGCATCGTCCTGGTCACGATGATGGGCTTCGTGCTCTATGCCAGCCTGGTGCTGGTGCCCGTGATGCTCCAGACGCTGATGCAGTACCCGCCGCTGCAGGCCGGCATCGCCATGGCGCCGCGCGGCCTCGGCTCGCTGATCGCCATGCCCGTCGTCGGCATGCTGATCAGCAAGATGGACTCCCGCCGGCTCCTGGCCGGGGGGTTCCTGCTCGGGGCCGTGACCATGTTCTGGCTGGGCACGCTGAACCTCAACGTCGGGTACTGGAGCATCTTCTGGCCGCAGTTCATCCAGGGCGTCGCGCTCGGCATGCTGTTCGTGCCGCTGACCACGATCACCATGGATCACGTGTCCCGCGAGCGCATGGGCAACGCCACCAGCCTGTTCAACCTGACGCGCAACCTCGGCGGGAGCGCCGGCATCGCGATCGTGCAGACCATCATGGCCCGGCAGCGCCAGGTGCACACGAACGTCCTCGGGTCGCACGTCGATCCGTTCAGCACCGCCACCCAGCGCCTCCTGCAGGGCCTGCAGTCGGGCTACATCGCGCGGGGATCCGATCCGGTGACCGCCGCCGCACAGGCGCACGCCGCCGCCTTCGGCATGGTGCAGCAGCAGGCCGCCATGCTCTCGTTCATCGACGCCTTCAAGATCCTGGGCGGGATCTTCATCGTGATCACGCCCTTCGTGTGGCTGATGCGACGGCCGGCCCAGTCAACCGAGCATCCAATCGCCGCGGCCGATTGAGGACGCCCGTCGGGCGGAACGGCTGAAGGCCGGGTCTGCCGTCTTCGCGTCTACCCCTTGACATACTGTGTGATGCACAGTAGAGTATGTCTCATGGTAATGGGTGACGCCCACACATCGCTTCGCGACAACCTCTCCCTCGAGTTCCGGCGCGGCGCCCTGGTGCTGGCCGTGCTCACGCAGCTGCGGCAGGAGGAGTACGGGTACTCCCTGAAGAAGCTGCTGGCCGACCGGGGGCTCGACATCGACGAGGGCACTCTGTACCCGCTCCTGCGCCGGCTCGAATCACAGGGCCTGCTGCAGAGCCAGTGGCGGGTCGAGGATGGGCGCCCGCGTCGCTACTATCGCACCGCTCCGGCAGGGGATCAACTCGGCAAGGAACTCTCCGCCGAGTGGAAGAAGCTGACGCGCGTCATTGACGGCCTGATTCGGTGACCGGAGAAAGGAACGGTGATGGAACTCATCGATCGCTACGTGCACGAGGTCGGACAGCGTCTTCCCTCGGGCCTGCGCCAGGACGTCGAAGCCGAGCTTCGCTCCCTGTTGACCGAGTCGCTGGAAGAGCGGGAGAGGAACGCGGGTCGGACGGCTGACCGCGAGATGGTCGCTGAGGTGCTGCGGGGCTTCGGCGCCCCGAAGGAGGTCGCTTCCCGCTATGCGCCGGCCCCTCAGTACCTCATTGGACCGGGGCTCTACCCGGTCTTCCGCATCGTCGCCAGGATCATGATTCCGGTCTACGCGGCCGTCGTCATCGTCCTGCTCGCGCTCGGGTACTACCAGCCGAAGGGAGAGCCGCCCAGCCTCGCGGCGTTGATTCGCGCGACCGGGAGTTTCATGTCCGGCACGCTCTACAATCTGGGTCTGATGGGGCTGGTCTTCTTCCTGGTCGAACGCGCGATGGAGCGCCGCGAGAACGGCGGCAAGACGTGGGATCCGGCCAGGCTGCCGCCGGTCAACGACCCCGACCGCATCTCGTACTTCGGGCGCATCTTCCTTCTGTATCTCGTGGCGGCGGTCGCGCTGCTGTTCAATTTCTTCCCGGAGTGGGTCGCGGTTGTCGTGTTCCACAACACGGAGGTGCAGGTCTACCCGCTGCTGGAGCCGGCGTTCCGCCAGTACCTGCCATTCCTCAACATGTCGTGGGCGCTCTCGTTCTCCCTCAACCTGGTCGTGTTGCGCCAGGGCCGGTGGCGTCGCGCAACCCGATGGAGCGAATTCGGCCTGGAACTGCTCAACGCCGCCATCCTTGCCGCGATCATCCTGGGGCCGCCGGTGTTCACCTACGACTGGCTCGTCAAGCTCGTGCTCCAGGTGTTCCTGGTCATCGCTCTCATCAGGGCGGCGGGACAGCTCTACCAACTCCTCCGCTCGCGGCCGGCCGATCCCTGGAACGCGGAGGGAGTGAAGTAGGCCGTCCGGTCGCAGCGCGACTGCTGGCGCGCGCAGGGGTCAGCGCGCCCGCAGGACGATGAGCGTCCAATCGTCGGACTGTTCGAGGGGGCTGAAACGCCGGACGTCGGCGACGATGCGCGCCACCAGATCCGCGGCGGGCAGCCCCCGGTGGGCCCGCACGACGTCGAGCAGGCGCTGGTCGCCGTACTCCTCGCCGGCCTCCGACCACGCTTCGGTGATGCCGTCCGAGTACAGGACGAGCGTCTCGCCCGACGCGAGGCGCCGCGTCCCGCTCGTGCACGTCCAGTTGTCGAAAAAGCCCAGCGCCGTGGCGGTCGGCGGCAGCCACTCCACCGCGCCGCCGGCGCGCAGCAGGAGTGGCGGGTTGTGGCCGCAGTTCACGTAGACGATCTCCCGGCTGGCGTCGTCGTACGTCGCGAAGAACATCGTGGCGAAGCGGTTCGGCGCCGTCGAGGCAAAGAAGAGATGGTTGACCGACTGCAGCAGGCCCTTGGGATCGGTGAACGCCATCGCGTAGTGGCTGCGGACGATGGCCTGCAGGTTCGCCATGAGCAGCGCCCCGGCGATGCCCTTGCCGGAGATGTCGGCGAGCACGAAGGCGACCCGTCCGGGCCCCAGGTCGAGGAAGTCGTAGTAGTCGCCGCCCACGATGCGCGCCTGCGTGCAGGCGCCGGCGTAGTCGACGGTCGCGAGCGGCGGCCGGCGTTGGGGCAGGAGCTTCTGCTGCACCTCCTGCGCGATCTCGACCTCGTGCGCCTGACGCCGATCGGCCTCGAGGCGGTCCGCCATCTGCTCGGCGAGCGAGAGGTTCTCGAGCGCCAGCGCCGCCTGGCCGGCCACGAGCGCCAGCAGGCGCACGTCCTCGCCCGAGTAAGGCTCCTCGGACCGCCGCGGGCCCAGCACGAGCAGGCCGACGAGCCGCCGGTCACGCCCGACCATCGGCACGAGGCAGTCCGCCTCGAGCGGCGCGAGCGGCTCCGTCCCTGCCGCGGCGCCACGCGGCGCCGCCGACACGTCCAGCGGCCGGCCGCGCTCGGCGAGCGCCGCCAGCGCCGGCGCATCCGCCGCCAGGCTGCCCAACTCGGGCGGCACCGCGCCGGCCATCGCGGCGAGCCGGCCGTCCTTCTCGCGCAGGTAGACGGCCAGCGCGCTCGGCTGGAGCGCGTCGCCGACGTGCCGCTCGAGCAGCGCCGCCAGCTCGTGCCGGCCGGTCGCGGCACGCGTCCGGTCGGCCAGCTCCTCCAGGATCACGCGCGCGTCGTAGGCCCGGCGGAAGAACGCGCGGTCGATCCGCTCGCTCACCCGCCGGTGGATCTGGACGCCGCCCCACAGCAGCACGGTGCCGAAGACGGCGCCGAGGGCGATGCCGGACGGCCGGGCGACCTCGACGAGCGGCGCGAGCGACGGCGCGAGCCACAGCGCGAAGGCCAGCGTGACGGCCATGCTCGCGAGCGCCAGGAGAATCGTGAACCCGCGCTGGACCAGCAGGTAGCGCGCGCTGCGCTTCAGGAGAACCGGGATCTCCAGCACGCGGTGCTTGGCGACGGCATAGGCGAGCGACAGCGGGATGAGGAAGGAGACGAGGACGAGGAGCGTGGCCAGCCAGTCCGGCTCCTGGAATTGCGTCGCGGTCCGCGCGCCGGCCGCGATCAGGTTCGGCGTCAGGCCGACCGCCGTGCCCCACGCGATCACGCGGATCTTGCGACGGGTCTCGGGCTCGGGTGGATGGAAATAGTTGGCCGCGAGCGACACCAGGCCGATCGTGAGGATCGCCAGCGCCCACCAGACGACGATCTGGTTGGCGAGGTTCGCTCCGAGCAGTCGTGGCAGCGGGGGCGGCGGGCGCATGCCGCCCTCCCGCAGCCCCGGGATCGCGACGGCGGCCGCCGCCGCGAACGCCACCCACTTCAGCCAGGGCAGCCGGCGCTCGACGGACGATCGGGCGGGGAACACCGCGAAAAAGAGATAGAACAAGGGCGCCAGGAGGCTGAGGAACACCGCCTGGTAGGCGCGCGCGAACGGCAGGAGCGCGGGCGCGATGGCGCCGATGGTGTCGGGAAAGCCGGGTGTCGCCGCGAACGCCGCGAAGAGCAGCGCCAGCAGCCACGCCTTCGGGTCGTCGAGACGGAGGAACAGCACCGCCAGGCCGACAACGACGAAGGGCACGGGATAGGAATTGCGGACCTGACCCGCCACGTACGCCGCCACGCCGCCCTCAGTGGACGTCGCGGTCGTGCGGCGGAACGGGCACGTGAGGTCGAGCGGCGCCGGGTCGCCCGGCCGCCGGATCGTGAGCGTCACCGTGTCGCCGGGCTCGTGCCCGAACCATGCCCGGGCCTGGAAGTTCACGTCGGCGAGGCGCCGGCCGTCAATCCGGGCGAGATGATCCCCCGGCCGCAGGCCGCACCGCTCGGCGGGGCTGTCCGGTTGGACGCTGGTGACGAGCTGTGCCTGCTCGGCCGCCAGGTAGGAGCTCTGGTACCCGAGCTCGACGTTCGGCGTGACGCGCACCGCCGCCATCCACAGCGCGCCGTACAGGAGCGTCGCCGCCGCGAAGAGGATCGCCAGGGCGAGGCGGACACGCGGCCGCCAGGATGACGCAGAGAGGATGGGCATGTGCGTTCCGACAGCCGCCCGATCATACCTCCCGCGGTCGCTCGAGGACACCGGGGGGAAATCGGCCATCATCGAGCGGTCCGGAATATTGTGTCTGGGCGGGAGGGGCAGCTCCTCGGTGGGGTCTGCGCCGAACCGCCCGGTCCGCCAGGCCCCGCCCGTCGATCCCGGTGGACCGGTCGTTCGAGAGAAGAGGCCGCTCGCCGCAACGCGTGCGTCACCCGGAAAACGACCGCTGGTAGTAGATGGCGGCCGGGCCCATAATTCCTGCCCGACAGACCGTCCTTCTGCCCCGGAGGCATTCCACTCCATGCGTTCATTGCTGTTCTCGAGTGCGCTGGTCGCTGCGCTGATCATCCCGGATGCGGCTGTTCGCGCTCAAAGTCGGTTCGACGCCCGGCTCGTGTGGGAGAGGACCGGCGCTCCCGTCGTGGACGCGTCGGTGTCCATTCTCGGTGTGACCGGCTCGGTCCGCACCGACGGCGACGGGCGCTTCACCTGGGCGCCCGCGCCTCAGGTGCCGTTCCAGGTGATCGTGGTGCTGTCGGGCGGCCAGGTCGCGCGGCCCGTGACCGTGGACGCGTTGCAGGAGGGCACGACGTCGATCCGGGTCGGAGGGCTCGCCGACGAGGCCGTGACCGTGCTTGGCGCCGCCCCCAGCATCGACACGGCACCGGCGTCCGCCACGGCGGTTCTGTCGGCCACTCAAATCTCGTCGCGCAATCCCGAGAACCTGATGCAGGCGCTCGAGACCGTGCCAGGTGTCAGCCAGGTGTCCGAGGGGCACGCCGCGGTCCCCGCGGTCCGCGGGCTCGCGCGCGGCCGCACCCTGTTCCTGGTCGACGGCGGGCGGGTCACCGCCGAGCGCCGGGTCGGGCCGAGCGGCACGTTCCTCGACACATCGATCGTCGAGGGCATCGACGTCGCGCGCGGGCCGGGATCCGTCGCGTACGGGTCCGATGCCCTGGGCGGCGTCATCTCGGTCCGCACCCGTCGCGCGGAGCCCGGCAGTCCCCTGCGAGCGCGGGTGACCGGCACGCTTGGCGCCGGCGCTCCGGAGGCTCAGGGCTCTTTCGAGGTGTCGAAGGGCTTCGATCGCGGTGGCCTGCTCGCCCAGGTGCACATCAGGAACGCAGAGGATTACGACAGCCCCGCAGGACGGGTGTTCAACTCCGGGTGGGAGGACCGGGGCTTTCTCGTGCACGTCACGCACGCGATTGCCAAGGGGTTCCTGTCGGCCGCCTGGCAGAGCGATTTCGGGCGGGACTTCGAGCGTCCGCGCAACAACTCACGGACGGTCCGCTTTTACTACCCGTTCGAGAACTCCCACCGGTTCACGGCGTCCTACGAGGTTCCCGACATCGCCGGGTTCCGGCAGATGACGGTCACGGCGTTCCTGGGCACCTACGAGCAGCGAACGGACCAGGACCGGTTCGCCACCGCGACGACCGGGCGCAGCATCGAACGCGCCGACGTCTCCGCGAACGACTTCCACGTCAAGGGCAGCACGGAACGCCTGCTGGGCGCTGCGCGGCTCGAGTTCGGCGTCGACGTCAACGGGCGTTACGGCCTCGAAGCGCTCGACATCATCCAGGCCTACGACTTGGCCGGCGCGATGACACACGACACGACCAACGTGTCCGTCGACGACGCGCGGCGGATCGACACGGGCGTGTACGTCCAGGCGGAATCCGCCCTCAGCCCGTTTGCGCGCATCTCGGGCGGCATGCGTGGCGACCGCGTGACGACGGCGAACACGGGAGGCTACTTCGGCGACCACTCGACCTCCAATGCAGCGGCGTCGGGATTCGGCGCCCTGACCGTCGGCCCGCTCCAGGGGCTCACCGTCACGGCACAGGTATCGCGCGGCTTCCGGGATCCTGTGCTGTCGGACCGCTACTTCCGAGGACCGTCCGGCCGCGGGTACATCACCGGGAACCCGGACCTGACGCCGGAGTCCAGCCTGCAGTTCGACCTCTCGCTTCGGTACGCGATCGAACGGACGCAGGTCGCGGTTTCCCTCTACGAGTACCGCATCAACGATCTCGTCGAGCGGTACCAGACCCAGACCGATTTCTTCTTCTTCCGGAACCGGGGTCGGGCGCGGCTGCGCGGCGTGGAGATCGAGGCCCGCTCGGACTTCGGGCGCGGCTACTCGGTCGAGGCCGCCGCACAGACCTCGCGTGGCCAGGCGCTCGATGACAACGCGAACCTCGACGACATCTCGCCGAACTCCTGCTCGCTGCTCGGGCGGAAGGACTTCGGTGATCGCGGGTACGCGCAGGCGCGCATCGCGTTCTTCGCGGCGGACAAACGGCCGGGCCCGAGTGAAATCGCTGCGCCCGGAGCGACCCTGCTCGACGTCGGCGGCGGCTGGCGAGTGGTGCCGCAGCTGGAACTGCGCGGTCTGGTCCGCAACCTGCTGAACGACGAGTACTACGCGAGTCCCGACGCGCGCTGGGTGCTCGCGCCCGGCCGTTCGTTCAGCCTGACCGCGGTCGTGCAGTTCTGAGCGGCGCGGGTGGACCCGGAGGCGTGAAGCGTCACGTCCCTGACAGGGTGTCGATGTCGGCCTGGTCACTCGGCCGGCCCGTTCGTTTCGACCGGATGAGATCCGCGCGAGACAGATAGGGCACGCGCACGCCCGCGATCCGGCGCAGCTGGCGGTTCGGAAAGGCGGCGTCGAACGTGACCGTCCAGGCAACGGTGAGGACGTCCACGCGTGGATCGTCACCCACGATTGTGATGGGCTTTCTCGCCAGCTCCGCCGGATCGAGGTCCGCCGCCACGCGGTAGGGCAGTTCGGAGAGCGCGCGGACCAGACGCGCCATGTTGGCGCGGTCGCGGGGCACGAGGATGTCCACATCCCGCGTCGCCCGGACGGACCCATGGAGGTTGGCCGCCACGCCGCCAGCCAGCAGATACCGCACCCGGTGCCGGTTCAGCAAGCGACACACCCGAAGCACGCGATTATCGGTACCAGGGGTCGGTCTGCGCACGGCGCCACCGCTCGTACTCGTCGAAGGAATCGAAACTGCGGACGAAAGGCGTGAAACGATAGGGTGTCAATGCGACGAAATCCCGATACAGGTGCTCGGCTTCCTCGAGCCACACGCGGGCCCGACCGCGCGGGACCCGCGCGATCCGCCCCGCGCGAGGCGGGCCGGCCCGAGGCGGTCGAAGGGATTTGGGCACGAGCCGATTATAGCGCGGACCATGGGCACCGCCGTGCCCACCGCCGCCGGTCCTCTGGGGCTGCCACGCGGACCTGAAGACGACCGGGCCGAACGCGATTGCTGCCCCGACCGAAGCGCGCCCTGCCGGTTCCCTTGGCACGGCGGGCGCACGGCCGACGGACGACTGACCGTGAGACCGGTCGGTGGAGACGGCTGTCCGCCCACGCCCCCGCCGGGACGAGCCCCCCTGAGCGCGGCGCGGGTGCGTTGACGCTGCCTGTCCGACTCTGGCACTATTCGGCATTCCTGAAATCCGAATGCGCACCTGGCCCCGATTCACCTCCATGACGGTTGGCCTCGCGGTTGGCGTCGCCGCGGTGATGGCGGCAGCCCCTGCGGCGGGCGGATACCTCTACTCCATCCACCACTTCGATACGCTGCTCGAGACCGCGCGGACGACCGCCCTGGCGGAGGGAGATCTCATCCGGGTCGCTCTCGAGCACCAGATGAGGGAGAACGACCGGCGCCTGATTGCCCGGAGGATCCAGAGCGTCGGCAAGCAGCCCCGTGTCGAGAACGTCGTCCTGCTGGACCGGACAGGGGTCGTGCGGTACCCGAGTGCCCCGCTCCCGCCCGGCAAACGACCTGACGATTGGCTCGCCCACCTGTCAGTCGTGCCTCGAGACCCTGAAAGGTCCTGGGCGAGAACCACCCTGCCTGCTGAGATAGCGACTCGGGATCCCGGGCCGCTCGGATCCCACTTCGATGATGGAAGAGGAACATGGCCAACGCAGGACCGAACGACGAGCTGGTGAGCCGGATACGGCAGAAACGCGCGAGCCTGGAGGCCTTCCTTGCAGGGGCGCGACCTCGCAAACGCAGGCTCCTCAACGTCACGATCGTGGGCGGCACCCTCGCCGCAGCCCTGACGGCGGCTCCCGCCGTCGGCGGACAGTCGTTCACTGCCTGGCTCACGGCAGCGCTTGGCCTGGCGTCACCGTCATGGCGGCTGCTGTGCGCGGCCGCGTCCGTGAGCTCGGTCATGGCGACGGTCGCGACGCAGTTGCTCAAGTCGCAGAACCTCGAGGAGCACGTGACCCGGGCCCAGGGTTGTCGAGCGAAGCTCGAAGTCCTGGAGGTCGGCTTGAGCCTGGGCCAGGTCAACACGCAGCAGGCCACGACCGAGTACCTGAAGTGCGTGGAGGACGCCTCGTTCCTCGAATCCTCGTGAGCGACAATCCGGCCGCCGCCTGGCAAGGCTCCCCTCGACCCTTCGAGCAGCTCAGGCGCGGTGATCGCGGACCACGACGCCTCCGGATGTTGTCGTGACGACGACTCCGCCCGGAGCGGTGGCCCGGTCGGGGCGAAGCGGCAGGGATGCTGTCTCGCGGTTCGCGCGGATCGCGGACACGGCAGGTCGTCCGGCGCGTCCGTTCCGCCGCCGGCCCACGCGGCGGCGAACCCGCCGGGCGCGGCAGTCTCCAGGCGCACGCGGCAAAGAGCCGGCCGGGGTCGTCAGGGCTGGAACCGCTCGATCGTGATGACGGTGGTCCCCCAGCGCAGCTCGATCGTGTCGTCCGTGACGAACCGGCCCGTGACGTCGATCGCGCCGGTGGCGCGAGCCACGCGGAATGCGAGCGTGCGCCCGCTGAAGGTGCCCGTGATGTCGCTGAACGTTCCCGCGAGCTGCTCGTTGCTGCCCGCCTCGAACTGCCCAGACGCCACGCCGGTGTTGTTCGGAAAGAGCGCGTACTGGTGGCTGTTGTCGGCCCGGTCGCGCCAGACGAAGGTGAAGTTGGGAATGTAGCCGGGCGTCACGACCTCCGGGCCCGTCGGGCTGCTGCACCCCTCGAGCAGACACAGGCCCGCGAGCACCAGTATCGTCGCCGCGCCGCGCGGGCGAATCGTCGTCGTTCGCATGGGACCCTCCTATTTCCCGGTGACCAGGGTCTTCACGAGAGGCTGCAGCAACGCAAGATACGCGTCCACCGAGGACCTGAGCCCGGGGATCTTCCCGTCGAGTTCGGCGAGCCCGAGCGCGAGAGCCTTCTTCTCCTTGCCGGAGAGCTTGCCGTTCGTGCGCAGCAGGATGACGGCGTCGTTGAGCTTGATGTACACGGACGTCTTGTGCACCGCGTCGATCTGCGACACGAGCGCGCCGTAGTCGGCGCCGCGCCTGCGGCCGAAGTACTCGCCGAGCCGGGTGGCCAGGCCGGCCCGGCCGTCGTACACGGCGGCGTACGAGGCGTTGTAGGCCTCGATCGTCCGCCGGAGCTCCTCGGCGTCCACCTTGCTCCGCTTGAAGAGCGCCGGCAGCGCCTCGAGGTCGAAGAGGTACTTGTTGAGGACCCTGCCGGCCTCGGTGAACGTGTCGGCGCGCCCGGCGCGATCGGTGGATGACTCGCCGCCCATCAGGTTCGCGGACAGGCCCCCGGGGAGCAGGGCCAGCGCCTGGTCCGCGCTCGTGGCGCGGCTCTCCTCGGCGTCCCTGTTGGTGACGAGCCCCAGCAGGCACCCGTCCTCGCCGAGGACCGGGCCGCCCGAGTTCCCGGGCGCAATGCCCGCCGACGACATGACGAACCGGCGCGTGTCACCCGAGAGCGTGGGCTGGATCACCCGGTCGACCCGGTTGATCGCCCAGGTTTCGTCCAGGCGATGCCCGATCGTCACGACACGCTCGTCCGCCCGCGGCTCGCCGGAACAGAGCAGCGGGAACTCGGCAAGTTGCTTCGACACCTCCGGCGCCACGAGCCAGAGCAGGGCAACATCGAGTTCCCGGTTGCGCTCGACGAGCGTCATCCGGTCGTACACGCGCCGGTCCCACGGAAACGACACCTCGACCGACACGAAAGGGGCATCCTCCTGGTCGCGGACGACGTGCGCGGCGGTCGCGATGAGGACCGATTCGCCGCGATACCCGACGACGAGTCCCGCGCCCCGATCGTGCCGGCCCGACGCGAACGTGCTGTCGATGAGCGCGACCCTGGCGCGGACATCCTCCGCGGCGTCGGCCTGCTCCGAGGCCAGGATCGCCGACCCCGGAGCCGCCAGGGCCGCGAAGGCCATCACGACCGCGACACGCGCCCGCCCCGTCACGCGTCCTTCCCTCCGGTCAGGGCGCGCAGGACCTTGGTGAGCGTGCCGCCCACCAGGACCAGGCCTTGCGCCAGGTACAGCCACCGCTGGCTGTGGAAGCCGATCTCCAGGTAGGACGGCAGCAGCGTCGTCGTGCGACCGGCCTGCTCGACCGACAGCGTGTCCACGCGCGCTTCGAGCACCGTGGAGACGCCCTGCGGCCCGACTTCCAGGCGCTTGAGCAGTCCGGTGCCAGGGCTGATTCCGCCGACCTCGAGCCGGACGCCGCTCCCCAGCTTCGCTTCGCCGCCGGTCTCCAGGAAGCGCAGCGACGCCTCTCGGACGGTGGATACGAACTGGCCGCCCGCGGCCTCCCGCGTGTCGAGCGCTCCCTCGACGCGCAGGTCGTCGTCCGACAGGACCAGCGGACCTCTACTCTGCAGGAGCAGGTCGGTGCCGCCGCCTTCGTCACGGCCTTTCCACGTCAGCGAAGAGGCCGCTCGATGGCCGGGGGCCGCTCGCACCAGCCAGTCCGTCGTGGCCGCGTTTCCGCAGCGGTAGCAGCGCACCTCGGCCTGCGAGGGAAGGCGCACGGTGCCGCCGGTTGCCCGCGACACCGTGATCCGGGTGTAGGGCTCGTCACCGGTCCGGTTGATGCGGACGAGCGCCCGGCCGCCGGCAGAAACGGCTTCCAGCTCGGCCGGCCTGATCGAAACCGACGCGCCGGCGTCCGGCGGGACCACGGCCGTTGGCCCGCCCGCGTCTCCCTCTGGCGCGACGGGCTCGAGGCTCCGGAATCCGGCGATCGTGAGCGAGTCCACGACGGTCGTGCCGAGCAGCAACTGCGGAGCCTGGCCGGCCAGGGTGAAGGCGATCGTGCCGGCCGTGATCTCCAGCCGCACAGCCGCGGGCGGCCGCGTCCAGTGCGCGACCGACACAAGCGAGCCAGTCACGACCCACAGCCCCACCAGGACGAGCGTCGACCGACTGACGCCGCGCTTGCGCGCCTGGGGTTTCCGGTTAACCATCGTTCTCGTCCATCGTGGTGGTGGTCATCGGCTATCGCGTGTGATGGAAGGTGAACTCGCGCGTGATCGCCGTCGCGGCGGCAGAGACCGGCACGCAGGTGATGCGCAGGGTGTAGGCACCCGGCACGAGCGTGGCGGCGTCGAACTCGAGAAACACGGGGGTGCCACGAATGAAGTCGCCCGCCGCAGTCCTCGAGAACGCCGCCGGCGCGGTACCGGTGGCGCGCAGGCTGTACTGGACCTCACTGAGCGTGGTCCGCGGCGTCCGGAAGACGAGCGTGTAACGCGATCCGGCGCCCCGCGTCCGGTGGTAGACGAAGGCGGGCGCGATTTCGCCCGACTGCCCCTGCGATCCGTTCAGATAGACGACGACGCCGATGTTGTCGAGCGGAACCTGCCTGGGCAGGATGACCGCGGAAACCGGCCACGGACCGAACGTGTTCCATGCCTTCGGCGTCCAGGACCGGGGCTTGGAGGCCATGCGGTAGTACTTGTCGTTTCGCAACTCCTGGGCCTGGATCGACGCCGGCCACTCGCCAGGAAGATAGAAGTCGACCTCGAGGTCGACGGGCGTGCCCGGGGTCTCGATGCTCCCCGTGAACGAGAGCAACTCGAAGTCGGGACTCGCGACCTCGGGGGCGATCACGCCTTCGTAGCGATTCGGGAACTCCGCAGTCGCCGGCAGGTTCCACGGCCGCTCCTGCGCGGCAGCAATCGTGAGCCGCCCGGCGAGCAGCACAAGGATCGCGAACCGGCCCCGGGGACTCCTCCGCACGTCACGCATGGTCTCGACCTCGCGAAGCCGGGTACTGGCGGGCTCGTGTGCCGACACTGACATCGCCAGCCTGGGCCGACAGACCGGGCCAGAAGCGGGCGCCCGCGCCGAACGGCACAGGGCCCCGCACGTTCCGATTTACCTACTAGTGTTGTCGACTATTGTGCCGCCGGCGGGCGCGAAGTCAAGAACGATCCGAATGGGGAGGCTCGAGGGCCTGATCTCCCCGCGGGAGCCTTCCCGCCGCCGCGCCCGTGGAGCGCCTACTTCTTCCGAGGCTGGAGCGCGGAACGGAGTTTGTCGGCAAGGGCCCCGAAGCCTTCGGCAGACGGAGCCGAGCGTTCCGTCCACTCGCGCACCTCGTCGGCCTCGCGGGCGTGGACGACGGCCTTGGCGCTCAGCCGGATGCGCCGCCCGGACGGGTCCACCTCGAGCACGAGCACCTCGACGTCCGACCCGACCGGAAACGCCCGAGGGACGTCTCCTTCCTTCGGGACGCCCGTCTCGCTCAACGGAATGAGACCGGTGCGCCCGGGGGCCAGGAAGACGAAGACGCCGAACTTCTCGTGACGCTCGACCTTTCCCGTCAGCCGCGCGCCGGGCACGATGCCAGGCCTCGACGGGCTCGTCCCCTGGACGAGCGCCCAGTCTTCCTGGAGGAGCGCCACGCCGATCCGCTTCTTCTCGAGGTCGATGCTGAGAATCTCGAATGCCCCGGTCATTCCCGGCGCGACCCGGCTCGCCCACCCTCCCGATCGTCCCGTGGGCGGGAACGTTGACGAGTGGGCCAGCGCCTCGACGCCCGGCTCGAGCTCGATGAACGCCCCGAAGTCCGTGACGCGCGTCACCCGGCCGACACGTACCTGGCCCGTTTCGTAGACCTCCTGCACCCTGGCCCACGGGTCGGGAGAGAGCTGCTTCAACCCGAGCGCGATCCGGTCCTCGTCCACGCGCAGGATCTTGACCGTGATCTCGTCGCCGGCCTTGACCACCTGGGACGCGTCCGAGACGCGGGACCACGCCATCTCGGATACGTGAAGCAGGCCCTGGACGCCGGCGCCGAGATCGACGAACGCGCCGAAGTCGCGAACGGAGGTGACGCGGCCGGCCATCACCGCACCGGCGACGAGCGACTGGCGCAGCGCCGCGGCACCTGCCCGCTGCTCGTCCTCCAGAAGCGCCCGGCGCGAGACGACCAGATTCGATCCGCCTTCCTTGTACTCGATGATCCGGAACTGGTAGACGTGCCCTTCGTGCCCCGACGTGTCCGCTCCGCGCAGGTCGATCTGGGAGATGGGGCAGAAGGCGCGCTGGCGGCCGATGCGCACCTCGTACCCGCCCTTCACCGCGCGCTCGACCTTCCCCTCGACCGGCAAACCGCCGTGAAACGCGTCCTCGACCTGGCGATCGGTCGCGGCGCTTCCCGCCAGCCTTCGCGAGAGTGTCAGCCCGCCGGAGGTCGACACGACCATCGCCTGGACGCGATCACCCGGCGCCACCTCGAGCCCGCCCTCGGCGTTCTTCAGCTCGGCGATGTCGATGACCGCCTCACCCTTGCCGCCCACGTCGACAAACGCCACTTCGGGGCCGATGGCGACGATCCGGCCCTCGACGAGATCGCCCTTCTCCAGGCGCTTCGCCTCGAGCGACGCCTCGAACATGGCGGCAAAGTCTTCCTCGGGATCACTCACAAGACGCTCCTCGGCATGATGGATGTTCGTCGACCGCCGTCCACCGCGCGCGCGCCAGGCGCGACGCGGGGAATCCTCGCCGGCAGATAAGTGTCCTCCCTGTCGCGGCAGACACGCAGCAATGGTACCAGCGGACGCGGATGGCAGGAAAGGACGCCCCGGCTCATTCGTCCCTGAGGGCGACGCTTGGGTCGATTCGCATCACGCGCCAGGCGGGGATCACCGAAGCCATCAGCCCGACGAGTGCAACCGCCGTCACCCCCTCCGCATACCGCGCCCAGTCCACGTCGGTGACGCCGACCAGTTCTGAAGCAAAGTAGGCGATCAGGCCCCATGTGAGCGGGAGGCTCACCGCAATGCCAGAGAGAACCAGTCTCATGCTCCTCCAGACGACGAGCCACAGGGTACTGAACACGGTTCCGCCCAGCGCTCGTCGGACCGCGAGTTCACGGGCCTGCGCCGCCACGCCGTACGACGTGACACCGACAACCCCAGCGCCCGAGAGAAGAAGGGTCAGAACGGCGAAGACACTCATGATGCCCACAAACAGCCGCCGTCCCACCGCCTGCGCGGAAACCAGATGCTCCAGCGTGGACACGGCGAAGAGAGGCTGATTCGGATCGAGTCCTCGGACCACGTCCGCCAACGCTCCCGACTGACGCGAGCCGTCGCCCCGACGAGCCCGGAGTAACGCGACTAGTCCTCGTTCGCCCCGGGACTGTCGGTAGGGTAAGTACACCTCTGGCCGGACCTGCGCAGGCGTATCCACCCGCCTCACGTCGCCCACGACCCCCACGATCCGAGGGCTGTTCCGGGGCGCCAGGAAGATGTGCCGGTTCAAGGCGCCCGTCATGGTCGGCCAGTAGCGCTCAGCAAACGCCTTGTTCACGACAGCCACCGGTTCAGCCCCAAGGGTGTCGCTCGAGCCAAAAGACCGGCCCACGAGGACAGGGATGGACAGCACGGCGAAGTAGTCCTCGCTGACGATATTCCCGTCGACCATTTCCTCCTCATGAAGGCCTTCGATCCCCACGAACGTCCCCGCAGCCGCCGGAGTGCCAGGATTTCGAATGGCCAAGGCGGCCATCTGAACCTCCGGCAGCCCTCGGAGCCGAGTAAGAAGCTCGACGCCGAATGCGGTCGCCGCCTTGCCGTCGTAGCGTCGACTGAGAGCGGTCTCAGCCGTTAAGACTCCCCCTGTCCGGAAGCCCAGATCAGTCCCCAGGTACCGCGCGAAATCGGCGTTCAGCACGGAAGCTGCGATCCCGAGTGCGAGCGCCAGACCGACCTCACTAACCATCACAGCTCTCGCTACGAAGGACGGCCCGACGGCAACGCCGTGTGGATAGAGGTTCAGATTCCTGACGTCGCGCGCTCGGAGAGCACGGACGGCCGGCGTCATCCCGAGGGCCAGCCCACACACCAACGTCAGCGCAGTCGCGAACGCGAGGGTGCGCAGGTCAATGGCAAGCGAGTCGAAGCCCGTCAGCATCGAGCCGGCCACAGCTCTCACAACCCCGAGCCCGCCCCACGCCGCAAGGAGACCACAGGCACTACCCGCTGCGATGAGAGCCACCGTTTCCGACACGCTGGCTCGGATCAGTTGGCCGGCGGTGGCCCCAAGCGCGGCGCGAACGGCCATTTCAGACCTCCGGCCCTCGCCGAGCACTAGAAGCACGCTTGCGACGTTTGCGCACGCAACGAGCAGCAGGATGCTGACGGCGCCGCCTGCAATCGCAAGCGGGATGGCCAGAGGTTCGCGCACCTTCGCGCCCAGCGGAGTCAGCGCGTACTGATGCTCTAACGCGCGAACAACGGGAACCCTCGCCGATAGGCTGGCGAGGTCGCGTCGCGCCAGATCCAACCCGCTATCCGCCCGCAACTTCCCAATCGCTGTGAGGCCATCCCACCATCGGTCACTTCCTAGACGGTCGACAACGAACGGATTCCCTGTCAGAGGCACGAGCAACGCCGGCCCACCGCTCCAGCCCCGGACCCTGCCTGGTGTCATTTCGGCGAGCGTCCGGAACCAGGGCGGCAGCACGCCGACGACGCTGTAGAGTTGGCCATCGATCGCGAGCGTCCGGCCGACCACAGCCAGCGAACGGTTGTAGTGGCGGCGCCAGAATCCGTCAGTTACGAGCACGACGTTCCCATGGCCGGGATCGAACTCCTCCTCAGCGAATGCCCGTCCAAGAACGGGGCGGAACCCGAGGAGAACCAGGAACTCACGAGTGACGCGGCCGACGAGCAGCCGTTCCGACACAGCGCCGGTGTCGACGTTGGCTCCTCGCTGCGTATACGCGCTCACGGCTTCGACGGTGCGTGCTCCCTGCGCCCATGCGTCAAACTGCTCCCAGCTCGTGAATGCCGGAGAGACCACCACGAGGCGGTCCGCCCGCGCGCCGGGCAGGGGCGCCTGAAGGAGTCGGCCAGCTATCGCCGCCACGATCGTGCTCGCCGCGATCCCCACTGCTAGTGTGGTGACCGTTACGGTGCTCAGGAACCAGGCTCGCCGCAGGCGGCGCAGCGTAACCCTGATTTCGCGAGGCGCGGTCATTAGCACCACTCCCGTCGAGTCTCTGATGCTGTTATCCTACTCGCAGGCTGCCCGGCGCACGCTCATCGTGGCTCCAGCCAACTCGACGTTCCAGTGGCTGTGGACATCTGGCATGACGGCTACAGGGCCGCATGGGGTCGCTCATCCGCGACTCCGGCTCTCGACCAGCACGAAGTCTCGGTCAGGAACGACAGCCGACAGAAGGTCCGACAACTTCTGCACGCTCGGCGTCGTGCGTCCCTGCTCATAGCGTGCATACGCGTTCAGAGACCTGGCACCGAGCCTGGCGGCGACATCGGCCAGGCTGAGCCCGGCCTTGAGCCGCGTGCGGCGAAGGAGCAGGGCCGTGAGCGCGGCCTGGTCCGACGCACCGATCTCGAAGTATTCGCCGCTCCCGGCGAAGACAGCGACCTCGAATCCCTTCTTGTTGACGAGGGACTCGACAGCGTCGGCGATCATCTCCAGTGCGTCGCTGCGCGTGCGCCCCTGCGACACGACTCCGAGGATCGCGACCTCGACAGCCCAGTGGTGGCCGACCTTGAACACGCGACCTTCGAATCGCATTACCGTCTTCCTCCGGCCTCTCTGAGGATGGCCCTGGCGGTGTACTCATTGATCTCGCCGTGTCTCGGGACGACAATCTCGTTGTCGCCGCGTGCCCAGACGTCGTGACGTGCGCCGTGCCGGGTCATTCGCCAGCCCATCTCGTGGAGCCTTTTCTCGAGGTCACGACGTCTCATGGCCCAAGTTTACACCAATCCGTGTAATGCGAAAATGCCGACCGCACCATATGAGGGCACATTTCTCGGCGACACACTCTGCCCCGCCGCGCGCCTGCCTTCGATGCCGTCCAGCCTGGCAGTCGGCTGACATGCGTGACTTCTTCGGACCGGCTCACGGCACACGACTCACGGCTCTCGGCCAATCCACGCGATTGTGCCCCGAACGAACGCGTCAGAAAGCCCCCCCGACGGTGGGCGGTGGCATCGTCTTCATGAAGCCAGGCAGCGTGCGAGGCCGCTGGCCGAACGCCGCAAGCCGACAGTCGATGCTGGCCTTTCGAGGTTGGACGTTCGCTTGTCATAATACCAGTAATTGACACATGTGTATATTATGAGTATTATTAGTCCATGCCAATCGGTGCCGTCCAGCTGGTCGAGCGGTTTCATCTGCTCTTCCTGCTCCAGCTCAGCCGGCGTGTCGACAAGCGGACGGTGGTCGTCAAGGGCGGCTGCAATCTGCGGTTCTTCCTCCGCAGCCTCCGCTATTCCGAGCGCATGGACCTCGACGTCGGGAGGATCGAACCGCTGGTCTTGCGCGACAGGGTCCGCAAGGTCCTGGCGTCGCGGCCGTTCGCGCAGATTCTGGAAGCCGGCGGGATCCGGATCGAGCACGTGACCGAACACAAACAGACCGACACGACGCAGCGCTGGACGCTTGGGCTTCGGACGGCCGGGACGCCTGTGCCCCTGCCCACGAAGATCGCGTTCTCGCGGCGCGGGCTGGACGAAGGGATCGTGTTCGGGAGCGTCGATGCGAGCCTCGCGCGTACCTATCAGCTGCCGGCGCTGATGCTCAGCCACTACGACGGGCCAGCGGCGTTGCGCCAGAAAGTGGGAGCCCTTGCGGGCCGTCCGCAGACGCAGGCGCGAGACGTCTTCGACCTGCACCACCTGCTCGTGACCGGTGCGGAACCGGGCGTGCTCGAACAACTCGACGAGAGAATCCTCGCACGCGCCAGCACGAACGCGCTCTCCGTGGACTTCGGCATGTTCAAGAGCCAGGTCCTGGCCTACCTCCCGCCAGAGGACCAGGCACGGTTCGATTCCGCGGCGGTCTGGGATTCCATCATCCTCGAGGTGGAGGAGGCGCTCGGGAGGGGGCCCTCGTGAGCCTGGTGGAGGCCCTGGCCACGCTCGCCGGCATTGATGTCCCGGTGTTCACGACGGCGGATGCGGCCGTGCGACTCGGCGTCCCCAACGGCCACGCCAGTGTCATCCTGGCGCGGCTTGCGGCTTTCGGCCATCTGATCCGTCTTCGACGGGCCGTGTGGACCAGGCCGGGTGTCGTCGATGCTCTGGCGCTCCCCGAGTACCTCACCGCCCCGTTCCCGGCCTACGTGTCACTGCAGAGCGCCTTGTACCTGCACGGCATGATCTCGCAGGTGCCGGCGGTGACCTACGCCGTCTCGCTGGCGCGCACGCGACGTTACGCCACACCCCTCGGCACCGTCTCGATTCATCACGTGCAGCCATCGTTCTTCTTCGGCTTCGAGGACAGCGGTCGCGGCGGCCGACTGGCGACTCCGGAAAAGGCGCTCGTGGATGTCCTCTACCTCGCGCCAGCACGGTCACGGCTGTTTCGCGCACTGCCGGAGCTCGAATGGCCACGGGGATTCAGCGTCCGCAGGGCGAGGGCACTCGTGGAGAGGGTCGAGCCAGCGATGAGGCGGGCGCTGGTCGTCCGCCAGCTGGATGGGCTGCTCGCGCGGCGAGCTGGCAGCTGAGTCGAGTCCTGCCCTCGAGCTCGTCGAACCCAGAGACTCGAAGGCCCGCTCGGCCGTCACGACCACACGCGGGACCGCGCCGCCGCCGGCCCGCAGATGCGGTAGACTCCAGACCAGGGAGCACGGGGATGGCGGCCCGGCCGCCAAGAGGACGAGGCGGTAGACGCCGCCATGATGACGATCCGGGTCGAGCAGCCAGGAGACGCGGCGGGGATCCGCGACGTCAACCAGCGCGCCTTCAATCAGCCCACCGAGGCC
The DNA here is from genome assembly GCA_963813325.1 of uncultured Acidobacteriota bacterium. GTDB lineage: Bacteria > Acidobacteriota > Vicinamibacteria > Vicinamibacterales > JAKQTR01 > CAWEYM01. The sequence goes on along the minus strand of CAWEYM010000004.1, from coordinate 220,331 downwards.
GCGATCGTCGACGAGTTGCGGCGCACCTGCCCGGAGCGCCTGTCGCTGGTCGCCGAGGAGGATGGCATCGTCGGACACATCCTCTTTTCGCCCGCGGTCGTCGACGTGGCCGGCCGCCGCGTGGTCGGGATGGGGCTCGCGCCGATGGCCGTCGCCCCGGGACGGCAGCGAGAGGGCATCGGCACGGCGCTCGTGGAGCGCGGGCTGGCCATGCTCCGCGAACGCGGCTGCCCGTTCGTCATCGTTCTGGGCCATCCTGGGTACTACCCGCGGTTCGGGTTCGAACCCGCGTCGGCGCGGGGCCTGTCCCCGCAGTGGGAGGGCATCCCCGACGAGGCGTTCATGGTCCTCGCGCTGGACGCCGACACGATGCGCGGCGTGTCCGGCGTCGCGCGGTACCGCGAGGAGTTCGACAGAGCCGTGTAGCGCGGGGTCGGACGCCGCCCGCGCCAGGAGACGAGCATGACGGACGAGCTGTCGCTTCGCCGGCCGAGCACCACATGACCCGGGCCACACGCACGTCCGCCCCCCTCCGCGCGGCGCTGGTTCTCGCGCTTGCCGGCCTGCTCCTGACCGCGCCGGGCGAGGCCCGGCAGGCGCCCGTCATCGAGCTGCCGCTCTCGCCTTACGTCGCCAACCTCCGCACGGTGCTGGTGACGATTGGCAACCAGACGGCGCCGTTCGTCTTCGACACCGGCGGTGGGTTCACGGTCTTCACGCCGGAATTCGCCCGCGCGATGGAGTGCGCCCCCTTCGGGCGGGTGACCGGCTTCCGGAGTTCGGGCGAGCGGATCGACATGGCCCGCTGTGGTCCCGTGACCCTGAAGCTGGGCCCGAAGGAGTTTTCCGGAGAGGTCGGCATCTTCGACCTGATGAGCCTGCTGAAAGGCGCGCCGCCCGTGTCGGGCATCATCGCGCTCGAGACCCTGCGGGCGACCCCGTTCACGCTCGACCTCGCCGGCGGCCGCCTGGTCTTCGAGACGCCGCAGAGCCTGGCGCAGCGCGTCAAGGGCATGTCGGCCGTGTCGGTGCGGGCGAGCAGGCAGGGTGGCGGGGCGGCGCTGGATCTCTTCCTGGAGGTGACGGCGCCGCGCGGGCCGCTCTGGCTGGAGATCGACTCCGGCAACGTGGGGCCGGTGCTCCTCAGCCCGCACGCGATCACCCAGCTCAGGCTCGGGCCAACGGGCGAACGCCCGCGAAAGGTGACACTCGACGTGCGCGGGCTCGGGCCCGTACCCGTCGAGGTCGAGACGAAGGACCTGATCTACGACGGGCTGCTCAACGCGGCGTTCCTGGAGGGCGTCGTCTTCACGGTCGATCTCGCCACGGGCCGCGCGTGGGCCGCCGCGCGCAAGTAACGGCGCCACCACGAGGAGCGCACCATGTGCCGGAACATCAGGACGCTCGCGAACTTCGATCCCCCGGCGACCGACGACGAGGTCCGCGCGTCGGCGCTGCAGTTCGTGCGGAAGCTCTGCGGCGCCACCAGGCCGTCGAAGGTGAACGAGGCGGCGTTCGGCCTGGCCGTCGACGAGGTGACCGCCGCCGCCAGCCGGCTGATCCGCTCCTTGAAGACGGGCGGCCCGCCCCGCACCCGGGAGGAAGAAGCCCGCAGGGCGAAGGATCGCGCCGCCCGGCGGTTCGGCGACAGGCAGGTCCCGCGGACGACCTGATCGGCGCCGGCGTTGAGGGCGCGGCACGGGCGGCGTCGACCCGGTGCGCCGGTCCGCGCCCGACGCGCGGAGCCGCCACAGGCCCAGGAACCGCGGGCGCGCGCGTGCCGGGCGCCGGGCTGTGCCTGGGCGGGAGGGGCAGCTCCTCCGGATGGCGACCGCATGGTCCGACGCCCATTCCGTCAACCTGGCGCAGACCGCCCTAATGTTTCCTATCGGCGAGCACCGGAGGCCGGCAGTTTAGTGAGCATGTAGGGTTCCCGTAAGGACGCCGCGCCCTTCCGCGCAGACATTGTGCGCGGAGGTATCACACATGCAGACAAGACACGCGGCGACCTGGGGCGCAATCATCCTGGCGGTCCTGCTGGCAGCGACCGCGGTGAGCGCCGGCGGGGGGCACCCCCTGCTGGTGGCGACGGGCAACGAACTGACGGCTCCCGGGGCAATCGCGCCGGGCAGGGTCCGGTGCATCGGCGGCCAGCCGACAGGGGACCCGGTGGTCCCCTGCAGCCCGGGCACCCGCCTGACCATGATCCGGGGCATGGTGTCCGCCGGCCAGGCGGTGAACGTGCTGGGGTCGGCAGCGGCATTCTTCGAGGGCTCCAACATCATCACCACCAACTGCAACTTCGACGTGAACCTCCGCGGCCAGTGCTGGGGCACGTTCGAGTGGACCATCCCCGGCAAGGGCGGGCGCTGGGAAGGGACCTGGATGGGCCGGTTCGACATGATGAACGCGGCCACGGCCTACAGCTGCAGGGCCATTGGCCGGGGTGGCGATCTTGCCGGCCTCAGCCTGAATTACGAGGCGGTGATGCCAGGCTGGTCGGCGACTCCCGGCGTGCCGAACCCCATCGTCTTCGTCGCAGAAGTGCGGGACCGGTAGCGTCAGGCGGTGCGGCACCGCGCGGGCGGCCGTCGCGCGGGCGCGACTGGCGGGGCGTCACGAGGCCGGGGTGCAAAGGGGCCGGGGTGTCCGCGACCGGCTGGCGTGTCTATAATGGGCGCGCCAATGGACACCCCGGCCACCCCGTCGCGCGCGGTCTTCCGTGTCGGCGAGTGGACAGTGGAGCCGGAGACCTGCCGCCTGGTCAAGACCGGCGAGGACCGGTTCCTGCGCCCCAAGCTGGTCGACCTGCTCCTGCTGCTCGCCCGTCACCCCAATCAGGTCCTGACCAAGGGCCAGATCCTCGACCAGGTCTGGCACACCCGGTTCGTCAGCGAGTCGGCGTTGACGCGTAACGTGGCGGAGCTGCGGCGCACGCTCGACGACCGCGCGCGGCCGGCCCGGTACATCGAGACCATCCCGAAGCGCGGGTACCGGCTGATCGCTGACGTCTCGCGGCTGCGCGCGTTCGCCGAGCCGACGCTGGCCGTGATCCCGTTCGAGAACCTGAATCACGACCCCGACGAGGAGTACTTCGCCGACGGCATGGCCGACGCCGTCATCACGGAACTGGGAAAGCTGTCCGGGCTGCGCGTGATCTCGCGGCAGTCCGTCCTCCGCTACAAAGGGGCCCGCGTGGGCATTCCCGACATCGCACGCGATCTCGGCGTCGACGCCGTGGTGGAAGGCTCGGCCCTCCACGTCGGGAGCCGCGTGCGGACCACGGTCCAGCTGATCCAGGTCGAGCCCGAGCAGCACCTCTGGGCAGACAGCTTCGACTGCGAGCTGACCGACGTGCTCTCGATCCAGGCCCGCGTCGCCCGCACGGTGGCCGAGTCGGTGCGCGGCGTGCTGACGCCCGGCGACCTGGCGCGCCTGGGTCGCCAAGTCACGATCGATCCGGATGCGCACCTCGCCTACCTGAAGGCCCGGCACCTCATGTGGACCTGGACCGAGGACGGCATGCGGCGCGGCCTGCAGTATCTCGACCTGGTCGTGTCGAAGGCGCCCGATTTCGCGCCGGCGTACGGCGTGCTGGCCGACTGTCTCGTGGCGCTCGGTTTCTGGGGGTTTCTGCCCGTCCGCCAGGCGTATCCCCGGGCGAAGGCGGCAGCCCTGCGGGCGCTCGATCTGGATCCGTCGCACGCCGAGAGCCGGGCGGCCCTCGGCATGATCCTGTGGCACCTGGACTGGGACCTCGACGGCGCGGAACGGGAGCTGCGCCGCTCGGTCGAGCTGGGCCCTTCCAACGAGGTAGCCCGCATGTCGCTCGGGATGTTCCTCCTCCTCGTCGGCGGCCTGCCCGACGAAGCGAAGGAACAGGTCAGGGTCGCGCTCGCGCTCGATCCGCTCTCGTTGTCGATGAACTTCAGCGTGGCCTGGTTCCACCTGTTCGCCGGCGACTACCAGGCTGCCCTCGACGCCGCGCGGAAGACGCTGGAGATGTACCCCCACGCGATCCACGCCCACTATGTGACCGGGTGGACGCACGTCGCACTTGGCGACCCAGCTGGCGCGGCGACTGCCTTCGAGCAGGCGCTCACCCTGGGGCGCGACCCGATGTCGGTGGCGTATCTGGCCGTCGCGCGAGCGCGAGCGGGGCACGAAGACGCGGCACGAGCGCTCCTGGAGGAGATGCTGGAGCGGCGAGCCCGCGAGGAGGTTCCCGCCGTCGCCCTGGCCATGGTCTCGGCTGCCCTCGGCGCGCGCGACGAAGCGTTCAGGTGGCTCGATCTCTGCCGCGAGGAGCACGACAGCCGCCTCTTCTGGCTGCCGGTCCGGCCGCTGTTCGACGGGCTCCGTGGCGATCCGCGGTTCGAGGAACTCCTGCGAGGGTTGATCGGCTCGCGGCCTGCGGCCGGCGGCCGATAGACAGGCTTCAGTCTTCAGTCGTCGGTCATCAGAGCCTCCCAGATCACGCTGCGCCGTTGGACGGCCTGCGCGCCGCGGCCCGCAGCGCAGCCAGGCGCCGACGCGTCGGGCTCTGAGCCGGGTCTGCCGCCTTCGCGTCTGTTTCGGCGGACCGCCGCAGCCTCAGCGGAGGCGGCCAGACCCGGCGCGCGCCACGTGGGAATTCCCGCCCGTGCGCCGCGCCAACCCTTCGCCGGTTTCTTCCGTCCAACCCCGCATGAGCAGCCTGCACGCCGACCTGCGCCTGGCCGTCCGCGGCCTTCGCCGCAATCCCCTGTTCGCGACCGTGGCCATCCTCTCACTGGCGCTGGGCATCGGCGCCAACGCGGCCATCTTCCGCCTGATCGACCAGGTGCTGTTGCGCGACCTGCCCGTCAGGGCCCCCGACGAGCTGGTGATGCTCTACCAGCAGGGCTCGCACATGGGCAACAACATGGGGTCGCGGATGCATTCCTATCCGCTGTACCAGGCCCTCCAGAAGAAGGCCACCCCGCTCTCCCAGGTCCTCTGCCGCCGGCTGGTGCCCGCCTCGCTCGGCGTGGACAACCAGACCGAGCGGGTGGAAACCGAGCTGGTGTCCGGCAACTACTTCTCGATGCTCGGCGTGAAGCCGGCGCTGGGGCGCGTGTTCAGCTCGCGCGAGGACGACCAGGTGTACCAGGGGCACCCGGTCGTCGTGCTCAGCTACGGGTACTGGGCGACCCGGTTCGCGCACGATCGTGGAGTCCTGGGCAAGAAGATCTTCGTGAACGACTACCCGATGACGATCGTCGGCGTGTCGGCCGAAGGGTTCGCGGGCCTCGACCCCGCCCGGTCGCCGCAGATCCGCGTGCCGATCCTCATGCTGCCGGTCATGATGCCCGACTTCCCCTGGATTCACATGGACGACCGCCGGACCCGGTGGGTGCAGGTGTTCGCCCGCCTGGCTCCCGGGCAGACCATCGACACGGCGCGCGCCCCGCTGCAGGGGCTCTTCACGCAGGAACGCGCGTACGAGATGACCCTGCCGGCCGCCTCGGACTGGTCCGCCTACGCTCGCAAGCAGTTCATGCAGGGACGGTTGCTGGTCGCGGGCGCGGCGGGTGGCTATTCGCCGCTTCGCAACGACTTCTCGGCGGCGCTCATCGTCCTCATGGGCATGGTGGGCCTCGTGCTGCTCATCGCCTGCGCGAACGTCGCCAACCTCCTGATCGCCCGGGCCTTCGTGCGGCAGAAGGAGATCGCCGTGCGCCTGGCGCTCGGATCGTCGCGTGGCCGGCTCGTGCGCCAGCTGCTCGTGGACAGCCTCGTGTTGGCTACGGCCGGGGGCCTGGTCGGCATCGGGGTCGGGTTCGCCCTGACGCGCAGCCTGATCTCGCTGGTCCCGTCGCACGGCCAGCCGCTGCTGATCTCTGCCTACCCTGACCCGCGCGTGCTCGCGTTCACGTTCGTCCTGACGCTGCTGACCGGCATCCTGTTCGGCCTGCTGCCGGCGCTCGGCGCCAGCCGTCCGGATCTGTGGGCCACGCTGAAGGACACGCTGGGGTCGGTCGCGGGCACCGGCGGGTCGCTGGTCCTGCGGAAGGGGCTCGTCACCGCGCAGGTGGCGCTCAGCTTCCTGCTGTTGTTCGGCGCCGGCCTCTTCGTCCGCAGCCTGCAGAACCTGAAGACGACCGACCCCGGCGTGGCGCTCGAGAACCTGGTGACGTTCCAGCTGGCGCCGGCGCTCAGCGGCTACGACAACGGGCGGGCGGTCATGCTCTACCGCGAGCTGCTGGAACGGCTCCGCGCCGTGCCCGGCGTGACCTCCGCCGCCCTGGCGGGCGTGCCCATCCTCGCGGGTGACGAGTGGGACAGCAGCATGTCCGTCGAGGGGCACCACGCGGGGGATGGCGAAGACATGCAGGCGTTCATGAACGCCGTCTCGCGGGGCTACTTCGCCACGATGCGGACCCCGTTGCTTTCGGGGCGCGACTTCCGGGACGACGACGCCAAGGAGGACCCGACCGTCGCCATCGTCAACCGGCGCTTCGCCGAACATTTCTTCCCCGGCCGGAGCGCACTGGGGAAACGGATCGGTTTCGGTGACGGGCCCGGCACCAAGCTGACCATCGAGATCATCGGCGTGGTGGGCGACGCCCTGTACGAAGGCCCGCGCGAGGGCGTGCACCGCCAGGTGTTCATCCCCAACTGGGGAAGGAACAGCGCCGTCTTCTACCTTCGCATGCGGGCACCAACGTCGGCGACATCCGCGCTGATCCGCAACGAGGTGCGCCACCTGGACGCGTCGATCCCCGTCTACGAGATGAACACCCTCGAAGCCCAGCTCGACGAGACGCTGCTCACCGACCGGCTCATCGCCACGCTGTCGGCGGGTCTCGGGCTGCTCGCCACCCTGCTGGCGTCGGTCGGCCTCTACGGCGTGATGGCGTTCGTCGCCGCGCGCCGGCGGAAGGAGCTCGGCATCCGACTCGCCCTCGGCGCGCAACCCGGCCGCGTCATCTGGCTCGTGATGCGCGAAGTGCTCCTGCTGCTGGCCATCGGGCTCGCCATCGGCATTCCGGCCGCGATGGCGCTCGGCGGCTACGTGGGCACGCAACTCTACGGCATTCAGCCGTACGATCCGGCCATCGCGGCGGCCACTGTCGTCCTCCTGGCGATCGTGTCGGCGCTGGCTGGCCTGATCCCGGCCCATCGCGTCAGCCGGATCGACCCCATCCTCGCGCTCCGCAGCGAGTAGCGGCGGCCGGAGCGGGCCGAGCCGGCGGCGCGCACCGCGACCGGGACGCCTGCGTCGTGGGTCTACTCCGGATTCCCACTCCCTGGCCCCCGATAGCCTGCCGGGCCCGTTTCCGACTAGAATGGCCCATCCTGAGTCACCGTTGAACGGGTTGCGGGCGCGCCGGCCTCGGGTCCGGTCCGCCAGCCGCCAGCGAAGCCGCCGGAGTACGACAGGCCGTCATGCCCCTGACGTCGTCGCTCGCCATCGTGACGCGGAGCGAGGCGATGCGCGCCGTGCTGGCGCGGGTCGATACCATCGCCAACTCGGACACCTCCGTGCTGCTCGTCGGCGAGACGGGAGTCGGCAAGGAACTGTTCGCCGACTACATCCACCGCGTGAGCCCCCGGGCCCAGGGGCCGCTGGTGAAGATCGCGCTGTCGGCGATGCCGCACGACCTCCTCGAAAGCGAGCTGTTCGGCCACCAGCGCGGCGCCTTCACCAACGCCGTGGCCGACAAGGCGGGGCTCTTCGAACTGGCCGACACCGGCACGTTGTTCCTCGACGACATCGACGACGTCCCGCCGGCCGTGCAGGTGAAGCTGCTGCGCGTCCTCGAGTCGCACCAGGTGATGCGCGTGGGCGGCGGCGCGCCCGTCCCCGTCGACGTCCGGCTGATCACCGCGTCGAAGGTCGACCTCAAAGAGCTGGTGCAGCGCAACCTGTTCCGCTCGGACCTCTTCTACCGGATCAACGTCTGTCCCGTGCAGATCCCGCCGCTGCGCGCGCGCCCCGAGGACGTCCCCCTGCTGGCGTCGCACTTCCTGCGGCGGTTCGCTCCCGACAAGCCGTTGCGGCTGACGCAGGCGGCCGAGCGGGCCCTCAGCGCCTACGACTGGCCCGGCAACGTGCGCGAGCTGCGCAACGTCGTCCAGCGGATCGCCCTGTTCGCCGACGGCGAGATCGGGGTGACCGACCTGCCGCCGGAGGTCGGGGACGGCCACGCCCTCCACCTGCTCGTCAAGGCGTGCTCGCGGTGCATGGTGGACGAGTCGCTCACCTATGCCGAGGTGGTCAACTGCCTCGAAACGAACCTGCTGCGGCAGGCGCTGGCCGACGCGGGCGGCAACCGTTCGCGCGCCGCGAAGGCCCTGGGCCTGAGCCTCTCGACCTTGCGCGACAAGCTGAAGAAGTACGGGCTGGACGAGGGGACGGAGTAGGTCGTGCGACCCCGGCGCTGAAGCGCCGGGGCTGCGTCCTGCGGCCCGTGCCCGGCCGTTCCTGGAGCGCCGAGCTTCACGTGGCCGCAACTGCCGCCGAAGCGCCGGGTCGTTGCGGACCTGGTCGCGGGTTTCCGCGATCCGTTCCGCGGATTCCCGCGCTCCCCGCCTCCCTGCCCCGTTGATCGCCTCGTGGTCTGGCCCGTTGTGCCCTGGCACGAGTCCTGCTCCCTCCGGTTCGCGAATCGCCCAGCAACAGACAGCGGCCGTGCCGGGGCGCGGCCGGGACCCCCGGAAAGCAGCGCCGCCATGGAGACCGGCCTTGCGCACGTGCATCCATTTCTCGCCGAGGGCGTCGTCGCCCGCATTGTCGAGGACGGCGGCGAACGGCGGGCCCGGGTCGTGCTGCGCGCGGGCCTGATCCTCGAGCTGGACGCGTCGCACGCCCCGGACGTGCACCTGGGCGGGCAGGTGGAGCTGGCCGGGTTCATCACGGTCGAGCACCTGAGGGTCAAGAGCGGCGGCGACACGAGCGATCCACCGGCGTGAGCCGCGACGCGGGCCGTCGCGCCTCGGGCCGTCCAAGGAGGACACCATGAGCAGGCCACGGTTGAGCATCTGGGAACAGGCCCGGATGCAGGGGTACTCCCGGCGGGACTTCCTCCACTTCTGCAGCTGGCTGGCGGCGGCGGCCGGCATCGAGGCCTCGGGCGTGTCGCAGGTCGTGCAGGCGCTCGACACGAAGCCGCGCCTGCCCGTGGTCTGGTTCCACTTCCAGGAGTGCACCTGCTGCAGCGAGTCGTTCATCCGCTCGTCGCACCCGATCGTGTCCGACATCATCCTGGACAGGATCTCGCTCGACTACACCGAGACGCTGCAGGCGGCGGCCGGCCACCAGGCCGAGGCGGCCCTGCACGCGACGATGGACAAGTACAAGGGGCAGTACCTGATGCTGGTGGAGGGCTCCGTGCCGACGGAGGCCGACGGCGTCTACTGCTGCATCGGCGGCCGGACGGCGCTCGACATCGTGAAGGAGGCTGCCGCCGGCGCCAAGGCCATCGTCGCCTGGGGCAGTTGCGCGTCCAACGGGTGCATCCAGGCGGCGAAGCCCAACCCGACGCGGGCCACGCCCGTCGCCGACATCGTCTCGGGCGTGCCGATCATCAAGGTGCCGGGCTGCCCGCCCATCGCCGAGGTCATGGCGGGCACGATCGTCTACCTGCTCGCGTTCGACCGGATCCCGCAACTCGACGGCATCGGGAGGCCCAAGGCGTTCTACTCGCGGCGCGTGCACGACACCTGCTACCGCCGGCCGAACTACGACGCGGGCCTCTTCGTCGAGTCGTTCGACGACGAGAATGCCAGGCGGGGCTACTGCCTGTACAAGGTCGGCTGCCGCGGCCCGGTGACCTACAACTCGTGCGGCGTCATCCGCTGGAACAACGGCGTGAGCTACCCGATCCAGTCGGGGCACGGGTGCATCGGGTGCAGCGAGGCGAACTTCTGGGACAACGGGCCTTTCTACCGGCACCTGGCCAGCTTCCCGGGCTTCGGCATCGAGACGACGGCCGACACGGTGGGCCTGGTGGTCGGCGCCGCCACGGTGGCCGGCATCGCGGCCCACGCGATCACGACGAACATCCGCAAGCGGACGGTGATCGCGGAGGAAATCCGCACCAGCGAGCAGATCCCGGACAAGGGCAAGGACGCGTAGCGAAGGGCAAAGGAGACAGTCATGGCCAGTCGTGTTGTGATCGACCCCATCACCCGGATCGAAGGCCACCTGCGCGTCGAGGTCGAAGTCAGGGACGGCAAGGTCGTCGACGCCTACAGCTCCGGGACGATGGTTCGCGGCTTCGAGATCATCCTGAAGGGCCGGGATCCGCGCGACGCGTGGGCGTTTTGCGAGCGCGCGTGCGGCGTGTGCACGACGGTGCACGCGCTCGCGTCGGTCCGGACCGTCGAGGACGCGCTCGGCATCATCGTGCCGCCCAACGCGGAGCTGATCCGCAACCTGATGTTCTGCGCGCAGTACATGCAGGACCACGTCGTGCACTTCTACCACCTGCACGCGCTGGACTGGGTGGACGTGGTCAGCGCGCTCAAGGCGGACCCGAAGAAGACGTCCGAGCTCGCGCAGAGCATCTCGGACTGGCCGCGCAGCTCGCCCGGCTACTTCGCCGACCTGCAGAAGCGGCTGACGGCCTTCGTCGAGAGCGGCCAGCTGGGCATCTTCGCCAACGGGTACTGGGGCCACCCGGCGTACAAGCTGCCGCCCGAGGCGAACCTGATGGCCGTCGCCCACTACCTGGAGGCGCTGGAGTGGCAGAAGGAGATGGTGAAGGTCCACACCATCTTCGGCGGCAAGAACCCGCACCCGAACTACCTCGTGGGCGGCGCGCCGTGCTCGCTCAACCTGGACGAGGCCAACGCCATCAACGCCGAGCGCCTGGCATTCGTGGGCCGGCTGTTCGAGCAGGGCCAGGAGTTCATCGACAAGGTCTACATCCCGGATCTGCTGGCGGTCGCGTCCTTCTACAAGGACTGGGGCGCCGTGGGCGGCGGCCTCTCGAACTACATGGCCTACGGCGACCTGCCGACGCACGGGTACCACGACACGGCGAACTTCAAGTTCCCGCGGGGGATCATCCTCAATCGCAACCTGAGCGAGGTCCTGCCGATCGACGGCAAGGATCCGGAGCAGGTGCAGGAGTCCATCGCCCACTCCTGGTACGAGTACTCCGACGGCGACGCGAAACCCAGGCACCCGTGGGTCGGGGAAACGACCCTGAACTACACGGGGCCGAACCCGCCCTACGAGTTCCTGGAGGTCGAGCAGAAGTACAGCTGGCTCAAGACGCCGCGCTGGAAGGGCCACCCGATGGAGGTCGGGCCGCTCGCCCGCCTGCTCGTCGCCTACGCGTCGGGGCGCGAGGAGGTCAAGGAGGCCGTCAACGGCGTGCTCAAGGCGCTGGACGTCCCGGTGGCCGCCCTGTTCTCGACGCTCGGCCGGACGGCCGCCCGCGGCATCGAGACCCGGCTCGTGGCCGGCTGGGCCAGGGAGTTCTACGCGCAGCTGCTGGCCAACATCAAGAACGGCGACACGCGCACGGCCGACATGTCCAAGTGGGACCCGTCGCTCTGGCCCGCCGAGGCCCGGGGCGTCGGCATGAGCGAGGCGCCGCGCGGCGCGCTGGCGCACTGGATCGTGATCAAGGACCGCACGATCGACAACTACCAGCTCGTGGTGCCGAGCACGTGGAATGCCTCGCCCCGGGACGCGCAGGGCCAGATGTCCGCCTACGAATCGTCGCTCATCGGCACGCCGATCGCCAACCCCGAGCAGCCGCTGGAGGTGCTGCGCACGATCCACTCGTTCGACCCGTGCATCGCCTGCGCCGTCCACCTGCACGACGAACGCGGACGCTACATCCACCAGGTGCGCGTGTTCTGAGGAGGCCGCCATGGAGAGCATGTCCCTCCGCCGCGTCTACGTCTGGCAGCTCCCGGTGCGCTTCTATCACTGGGTGAACGCCCTGTGCATTGTCGTCCTGGCGGCCACGGGCTACATGATCGGGCGGCCGCTGGTCCTGCCGGTGACCGGCGAGGCCTCGTTCAACTACGCGTTCGGGTGGGTGCGCTTCATTCACTTCGTCGCGGCGTTCGTGTTCTTCTTCAACTTCCTGGCGCGCATCTACTGGGGCTTCGTCGGCAACCAGTTCGCGCGCTGGGACAACTTCCTGCCCCTGTCGCCCTCGCAGTTCCGGCGGCAGTGGAAGGAGGTGCGCCAGGTCCTGAAGGTCGACGTCTTCCAGGCCCAGGTGCAGCCGATGGACTCCATCGGCCACAACGCGCTGGCAGGCTGGACCTACTTCCTGTCGTTCCTGGCGTTCCTGTTCCAGGCCGCGACCGGGTTCGGGATGTACGCCGCGATGAGCAACGCGTGGCTGCCGGGCCTGTTCAGGTGGGTCGTGCCGCTGATGGGCGGCGACTTCGCGGTGCGGCAGTGGCACCACATGGCGATGTGGTTCTTCCTGATCTTCGCGGTCGTCCACACCTACCTCGTCTTCTACCATGACTACGTGGAGGGCCGCGGCGTCATCTCGTCGATGGCGGGCGGGTGGAAGTTCGTCGAGAAGCGCGGGAGCCGCTGAGGCGGGCGCGGGCCCCGGCGCCGCCGGGCCCCGTCGCGCGGGGACACGAATCGGGGGGCTGGTTCGGGCGCGAGCCGGAACCGGCCCCCGCGCGTCCGGAGGATGCGTGAGCACACCCAGGGTCCTGGTGCTGGGCGTCGGCAACGTGCTGATGGGCGACGAGGGCGTCGGCGTGCACGCCGTGCGGGCGCTCGACGGCGCGGCGCTGCCCCCCGGTGTCACGGTGCTCGACGGCGGCACCGGCGGGTTCCACCTGCTCGGCCACCTGGCTGAGTGCGATGCGGTAGTGATGATCGACGCGACGCTCGACGACCAGGCGCCCGGCACGGTGTCGGTGATCGAACCGCGCTACGCCTCGGATTTCCCGCGCGCGCTCTCGGCCCACGACATCGGCCTCAAGGACCTCGTCGAGTCGGCCGCGCTGATCGAGACGCTGCCGCAGGTGACGCTGATCACGGTGTCGGTGGCCGATCTCCAGCCGATGCGGATGACGCTGTCGCCCCCGATCGCCGACGCCGTCCCGCGCGTCGTGCGCCTGGCCCGTGAGCTGGCGCTGACGCTGGCGAACCCGGCCGCGCCCGCGCCGGAGACCACGTAGCACCGTCATCCGCGGCGGCGCCGGATCTCTCGCGCCGGCGACCTCCCCGCCGTCGTTCAGGCGGGAGGCAGCGTGCCCGCCGGGGCCTGCGCCGGGGGATTCCATCCGGCCACGGCCTTGTCCTTGATCTCGCGGAACTTCCTGCTGACGCTCGTCAGCTTCTCGTCCCACTGCAGGTTGATCGGCTGGTTCCGCACGAGCATGTGGAACCTGGTCATCACCATGACCACGAACATGGGCTTGAGGAACGCCTGCCGGACGTTCGAGGCGAACAGCGCCGCGATGCCGAGCGTCAGCAGGAACCCGATGCCCTTGGCCGAGGCCGGCAGCACGGCGGCGACGAGGACCGCGGGCGCCAGCATCACGACCCACACCACCACGGTCAGGACCTTGTCGAGGATGACGACCCAGATGGCCGTCTTCAGCAGCTCCTTGCTGTTCTGGCCGTAGTAGATCAGCGCGTCCTTCGAGCTGCGCCAGGCGTTGTCGTCGCCGCGCGCGAGGTTGTAGGAGAAGATCGTCTCGTCGATGTAGCTGGTCGCCGCACGGACGATCGCGTTGACGATGCCGACGATCGAGTTCAGGCCGGGCACCGGGATGAGCCCGGAGATCCAGTCGAGCGTCCGGTTTAAGGCGTGCACGACGCCTCGGATCAGCAGGTCGAGGGCGAACAGCACGTTGACCTGGCCGAAACGCTCGGTGACGATGCGCTTGCCGTAGGCGAACATGCCCTCGCTGCCGGCGCCGATCTGGCCCCTGGTCACGAGCTCCGTCAGCACCGCCACGTGGCCCGCCTGGATGAGGTAGAGCGCGTACCGCACCACGAACCACCACGCGTACCCGTACGCGCCCAGGCCCGCGATGAGCCAGCCCACCCCGACCCACGGGTGGATCTTCGCCCCGAGGAGCGTCGCGCCGCCCACCGTGATCACGAACCAGATGATCGTCACCACCGAGAACCCGAGCAGGATCCCGAAGCGCACGAGCGCGTAGGGCAGTGTCTTCATGACGAGGGACGCCGCCGTGCCCATGCCGGCGTTCTCGATCGCGAGCGGGTACGAGTGGCGCACGGGTGCGTCGGGGTGGCTGAAGGGCGAAGACTCGGTGGTCATGGCACTCTCCGCAGGCGTCGATGCCTGGCAGTCGGCTGTCCGGTGTCCGTCGCTATTTGATCGCGCCGCGCAGCGCCTTCACCGTGCCGCCGAGCGCGTCGTTCAACAGGCTGTAGTCCCAGCCCACGCTGAGCAGGCGGTACCCTTCCGCGATCCGGGCGTTGATGGTCGCCGGCGTGGCGTCGCCCGCGAGGATGACGTTCTTCTCCCGGCAGAGCCGGACGACGAGGGCCGTGTCCGCCTCCGACAGGTGCACCGGCTCGATGGCGGTGACACCGGGCGTGCCGACGATCTCGGCGGCGTGGCGGACGCCTTCGGCGGATTCGATCATCGCCACGACCACCAGCTCGCCCTTCGGGTTGAGCGGCCACACGTCACGGCGGTCGCGGGGGAGGTTCAGCCCGCCCATCGCCGACGTCTCGGCATTGCGCACGGCCGAGATGGCGCGCGCCAGGTCGTCCCCGGACTCGACGAACGGGATCCACACGCCGACCGCCGGCCCGACCTTCAGCGATTCCGCGATCTCGTAGCGCGGATCCCACCCGGCCCGGTGCGCGATCTTCACGATCACGGCCGGCGGCGCCGGCCGCGGCTGGGTCCTGAAGCGCTGGTAGTCCTGGATCTCCAGGAGGAACTGCTGGAGCGTCGGGAAGCTGTAGATGTCGTGCTCGACGTCAGCGACGATGAAGTCCACGTCACTGGCGGCAAGGACTTTCGCGATGCGCGGAGCGGCCATCGCCGCCGTCCACACGCCAATCGCCGGCTGCCCGCTTTCGAGCTGCCGGATCAGGGGGTTCATCCGCTCGTCGGCCGGCGCCGCCGACAAGGCCAGTGTGGCTGTGGCGATCATCAGGAACGAACCCGCCAGCCTGAACCGCATCTTGCACCTCCCGCACGGCAGGGCCCGGCCGCCGGGTTGGCGCCGCCGTCCCCACATCCCTTGGCCGGGAAGCATGCGGCCAATCGAGCCCTGCGTCAAGCACGGCACGAGCGACTGCACGAGCGACCTGACTGTCACGAGCGACCTGACTGTCGAGCGACCTGACGAGCGACCTGACCTCAATGAGACGTTCCGGCTCACGGCACACGACTCACGGCTCTCGGCCAATCCACGCGATTGTGCCCCGAACGAACGGTCAGAAGGCCCCACCGGCGTGGGCGGTGGACGTCGAGGCTCG
Organism: uncultured Acidobacteriota bacterium; assembly: GCA_963813325.1. Lineage (GTDB taxonomy): Bacteria > Acidobacteriota > Vicinamibacteria > Vicinamibacterales > JAKQTR01 > CAWEYM01. Next base: position 204,901 of record CAWEYM010000004.1, on the reverse strand, counting down.
CGCCAACAGACCCCAACCGGGCGTAGAATGACGCGCGACCGGTAGCGGTCCGTCTCACCGGCCACGCGGGATTCGCGCCGCGCGGGGTCGGGGCTCTGCGCCGCCGCCGGCTCAGCCCCTGGAGGAATCACACCATGATCGCTCGCCGAACCTGGGCACTTGCCGTGGCCGTGCTCGTCTGCCTGCCCGTCGCGGCGTTGCCAGCGGACCAGGCCAGGCACCCCATCACCCACGAGGACGTCTGGCTCGCCAGGCGGCTCGGCGGCCCCGTCCTCAGCCCCGACGGCAAGTGGGTGGTCGTCCTCGTCACCGAGCCGGCATACGACCCGAAGGACCAGGCCAGCGATCTCTGGCTGCTCGCCTCCGACGGCTCCACGCCTCCGCGCCGCCTGACCGCCAGCAAGACCGGCGAAAGCGGCGCGACATGGAGCCCCGACGGCAAGAGCCTGGCCTTCGCCGCCCAGCGGAACGGCGACGAGGCGTCCCAGATCTACGTCCTCGACATGGAACACGGCGGCGAGGCGCAGCGCGTCACCGCGGTATCGACTGGCGCCCGCGCCCCGGTGTGGCGACCCGACGGCGGCGCCCTCCTCTTCGTGAGCGACATTTACCCCGGCGCGGCCACCGACGACGCGAACAAGAAAGCAGCAGCGGAGCGCAAGGCCCGCAAGTGGAACGCGCACGTCTTCGACGGATTCCCCATCCGCAACTGGGACCGCTGGCTCGACGATCGGCGGCCGACCCTGTTCGTGCAGCCGCTCGCACACGACGCACCGGCCACCGACATCCTGTCCCGCAGCGGCTTCACGGCCTCGGCCGGCTTCGGCGGCCAGATGGGCAGCGGGGTCGAGAACATCGCCGCGGCGTGGACGCCCGACGGCCACGGCGTCGTCTTTGCCGCGACCGCCAACAGGAACCAGGCGGCGTTTGCCGATGTCGTTCAGTCGCTCTGGCTGGTGCCGGCCTCCGACGGCGAGCCGAAACGCCTGACCCCCGGGCCTGACAGCTACGGCACTCCGGCGTTCACGCCCGACGGCACGCAGTTGCTCGCCAGAATGGAACCTGCGACCGACCGGGTCTACAACGCGGCACGGCTTGTGCGCTGGCCGTGGCCCGACATGAAGGTGCGAACGTCCGTCACGGGATCGTTCGATCGCGCCGTCGGCGCGGTAGTGGTCGCGCCCGACAGCAGGACCGCATACTTCCTCGCGGAAGACACCGGGCGCCAGAAGCTCTACCGGGTGCCCGTCGTCGGAGGCGCGGTGCGCGAGGTCGGCACACTTACGGCGGGCACCTTCGGCGCCTTCGATCTCGCGGGCGACGCCGGGGCGCCGGTGGCGGTGGCGTACTGGGAGAGCGCCGTGAATCCGCCGGACATCGTCCGCGTGGATGTCGCGACCGGCCGGACGTCCCCCCTCACCCGGTTCAACACCGAGCTCGCGGCGCAGATCGACTGGCAGCCACTGCGGGAGTTCTCGTTCACGAGTTCGCGGGGCGCCACGATCCACAACTTCATCGCCCTGCCGCCCGGGTTCGACGCGGCGACGCAATACCCGCTGTTCGTCGTCATCCACGGCGGCCCGAACAGCCAGTGGATCGACCAGTTCGTGATCCGATGGAACTATCACCTGCTCGCCGCGCCGGGCTACGTGGTGCTGCTGACGAACTACACCGGGTCGACCGGATTCGGTGAGAAGTTCGCGCAGGCCATCCAGGGAGACCCGCTCGAGGGGCCCGGTCGCGAGCTGCTGGAAGCCGCCGACGAGGCCATCAAGCGCTTCCCGTTCATCGACCCGTCACGGCAGGTGGCTGGCGGGGCCAGCTACGGCGGTCACCTGAGCAACTGGCTGGCGGTGACGACGACGAGGTTCAAGGCGCTGGTGAGCCATGCCGGGTTGTTCGACCAGGCCGCGCAGTGGGGCACGAGCGACATCGTCTACTCGCGCGAGGTGAACATGGGCGGCCCGGTGTGGGAGAAAGGGCCGCTGTGGCAGGCGCAGAACCCGATCCTGCGGGCGGGCAGCCTGAAGACCCCGATGCTCGTCAGCGTGGGCGAGCGCGACTTCCGGGTGCCGATGAACAACGCGCTCCAGTTGTGGAGCGCCCTGCAGCGGATGCAGGTGCCCAGCCGGCTCCTGGTCTTCCCCGACGAGAACCACTGGATCCTGCGCGGCGAGGACAGTCGCTTCTTCTACGGCGAGGTGCGCGCGTGGCTGGCGAAGTGGCTCGAGTAGGATGCCGGGGGTGACAGGCACCGCGCTCGTCAGCGGTGCCGCCGCGGGAGGCGGCGCAGGATCTCCTCGTGGCCCCGCGCCGCCCGCCGGTCAGATGTCGTCGCCGCGGCCGGTCACGTTGTCGTCAGGGCCGGCCTCGGCGCGCCGCGCTTCCATCGCGCCGTAGATGAGCCACCCGCCGAACGCCACGAGCCCGAGCGGCCACCACTGCGCGAGCCATTCGAGCGACACGCCGAACATCGTGTGCGAGAAGAGCACCAGGCCGGCCACGACGAGGATGGCTCCGCCAGTCAGCGACCCGTGCCACGCCGGCGACTTCTCGTTCTCGGGGAGATCCATCGGCCGAAGCCCGGCCAGCGCCTCGTTGTAGAGCGAGGCGCGGCGCCCGGCGTCGATCATGCCGTAGAGATAGAAGAAGATCAGGAGGATCACGAGCAGCGGCTCGAGCTCGGGGAGCCAATTGCGGTTGAGCGCCGTGAGCAGCGTCCCGACAATCGCCGCGTTGGTGACTGCCTGCTGGTAGTAGCCGACGTACACCTGGCCGAGACCCGGCATCGCCGCCAGCATCGTCGCCAGGACGGGCGACTTGCGCCGGGGATCGGGACCATAGGCGCTCCCGCGGGCACCCCGCAGGTACGCCTCCGGCGGTGTCGCCGGCTGGCCGACGGGCCCGGGCCCCGCGGCTGTGGAGTCAACTTCCGGTGGCAACGTCATGGTCGTGTTCATCGTCCGTCCTCGCTATGGTCTGCGTCTCGATGTCCGGTTCCGCCGGCCGGGCGTTCCGTGCGTCTCTATGGGCTGACACGCACGGCGCGCCCGCCAGGTTCGGTCAGGACGTCTGGCCGACCAGCGCGCCGGTGCGACGGACCATGCCGGCAGCCCAGTCCATCGCCGCGCTCCACCACCGCGCGCCCATCTCGACCAGCCATGCACGCCCGCCCTCGACCGCCGCCAGCCCCGAGTCGACCTCACCGCGGATCGAGTCGAGCCAGGTCGTCACGCCGCGCGCCTGGGCCTGCCCTTCGAGATCCGTCCGGAGCCGCTCCACGTGCTGCACGACTTGTGCGCCCGTTCCCGACGCCAGGGCCTGCGCCCGTTCGGCGACCGCGGCGGCCAGCAGCGACGGGTTCCCCGCCGCCAGCACGAACAGGATCGTCGCCACGTACGCCAGCTCCAGGCTGAAGCGAGGGCGACGGACCAGCCGCGTCCACCAGCCGACGGGTGCGGCGGCCGCACGCCGGCGCGCCGCGTCCCGCACCGTCGTCACCTGCAGAACGGCATCCGTGAAGGCCGGGCCCGGGTCGACCTCAACGAGCGACGGCAGGACTGCCCGCGCGTCCGCGAGCGCCGTCTCGATCGCGCGGCAGTCATCGCAGCCGGCAAGGTGTCCGTCGAGCAACGCGGCGGTGGCGGATTCGAGGGTCGTGTCGGGGCGCGAACCCAGCAGGTCGCGCGCGCGAGCGCATGCCGGCCCGGTCGTGCGCGCGAGCACGGCTTGCGTGAACGCGCGCCGGTCCGCCGGACTCAGGCGGGAAGGAAGACGACGGTCGCGGGGTACTCGGGAAGCCATGGCTCACCTGTCGGACGGCCTGTCCGGTTCCCGGGACTGGCTGAGCGCGAGCACCTGCTGCGCCAACTCGACGCGTGCACGGCTGGTGCGCGACTTGACGGTACCGACGGGGACGCCGAGCGTGGAGGCAACTTCCTCCAGCGTCAGCCCCTGGATCTCGCGCAGGATCATCGTCTCGCGGCTGAGGGCCGAGAGCCGATGCAGCGCCCGCCACACGAGCGAGCGGCGCCCGCGGTCGATCGCCAGCGACTCCGGGTCCGCCCCGGCTTCGGCCAGCGTGGACACGGCGTCGAGGTCCACCTCCGTCGCCGTCGTCCGGGCCCGGCGGCGGCGCAGGAAGTCGACCGCGAGGTTGCGGGCCGTCCGGACCAGCCAGGGCATGAACCGGTCCGCGTCGGGCCACCGGCGCCGGGTTTCGTACAGGCGGACGAAGATGTCCTGGGCCAGGTCGCGCGCCGCCTCGGAATGGTTGGTGTAGGCACTGGCGATGCCGTAGATCCGCCCCTGGAAACGGCTGACGAACGCCTCCCAGGCCAGCGCGTCACCGGCCTTGCACCGCTCCAGGAGTGCCGGAAGTTCCACCATCCGCTGTGCTCCGCCCGGACCACCGGGGCCTTCCGGGTGCGGTCCCTGTCCCTCCCGCGCCCCTGATCTCCTGAACGCACGGGCGGCGGAAAAGGTTCGGTTGAGATCATTGTAGCCGCGCGGACCGGACGGCCGGGACCAGTCTGCGCGCATGAACGGCCGGCGCCCGAGCGCCGCGTGCGCCGGGGCGGTCCACCTGTTATGATGCCCTCACATGTCTCCCGGAGCCGCTCCCGCAGGAGGTGCCGCGCGCGCTGCCCGCACGGGTCTCGTCGTCCTGACGCTCATCAACCTGCTCAACTACCTCGACCGGTTCGTCGTGTCGGCGCTGGTCGAAAGCCTCAAGCACTCCACCCTCGCGCTGAGCGACACCCAGTTGGGCTCGCTCATGACGGGCTTCATCATTGTCTACATGCTGGCGTCGCCCGTGTTCGGCACGCTGGGGGACCGGGGCAACCGGCCGCGGCTGCTGGCGTTCGGCGTGGCCATCTGGAGCGCGGCCACCGCGCTGGGCGGCCTGGCGTGGAGCTACGTGTCGCTGTTTGCCGCGCGGGCGACGGTCGGCATCGGCGAGGCGGCCTACGGCACGATCTCGCCGGCCCTTTTGGCCGACAGCTACCCGAAGGAGCGGCGCGGGCGGGTATTCGCGATCTTCTTCTCGGCGATCCCGATCGGGTCCGCGCTGGGCTACATGGTGGGCGGCCTCGTCGATCAGCATTTCGGCTGGCGCGCGGCGTTCTTCGTGGCCGGCGCGCCAGGCCTGCTGCTCGCGATCTTCGCGTGGCGGCTGACCGATCCGCCGCGCGGCGGGCACGACGACCAGCCCGCTGATGCAAAGCCGGCCGAACCGAAACCGACGCTGACCGCCTATCTCGGCCTGCTGCGCAACCGGCCTTACCTTTTGACCATCCTCGGCTATGCGGCGTACACGTTCGCGATCGGCGGCCTCGCGTTCTGGACGCCGGCGTTCCTCGAGCGCGTCCGCGGCCTGCCGCGCGCCGACGCGACCATCCAGTTCGGCGGGATTGTCGTGGTGACGGGCTTCCTCGGCACGTTCGCCGGCGGGTACCTGGGCGACTACTTCCTGAAGGTCAGCCAGCAGTCGTACTTGTGGGTGTCAGGCATCGCGACGCTCGCGGCCGTGCCGTTCACGATCGTCGCCCTGACGTCGCCGACGCCGCTCGTGTACTTCACGGCCATCGTATTCGCGGAACTGCTGCTGTTCGCGTCGACCGGCCCGATCAACTCCGCGATCGTGAACCTGGTGAACCCGTTCGAACGCGCGACGGCCAGCGCCCTGTCGATCTTCACCATCCACATCCTGGGCGACGTGCCGTCCCCGCCGCTCATCGGCATCCTGTCGGACGCGTCGGACCTCGGGCGGGCGATTCTCATCGTGCCCGTGGCGGTCACGCTGTCGGGCCTGATCTGGATCGCGGCGGCGCGATCGGGCCGCGCCCCGGCGGTCCGCGGCTGATCGGCCCGGGCGCGAATGTCATGAGGATGCACCCATGAGATCCGGGAAGGCGCTCGCGACCGTCCTGGCCTGCACGGCCCTCGCCCTCCTTCACGGCCAGCAGCCGCCGAGGGTGACGCCGCTGCCCGCCTGGACGGCCGGGACACTCGATATCCACCAGATCGACACCGGCCGGGGCAACTCGGCGTTCGTCATCTTCCCCGACGGCACGACGCTGCTCATCGACGCGGGCGCCGCGGGCGACGGCATCCCCTACACGGATCCGCGCCCCGATGCGTCGCGCACGCCGGGCGGCTGGATCGTCCGCTACATCAAGCGGATGGCGCCGCCGGACAACCCCGCTCTGGACTATGCCTTCCTGACGCATTTCCACGCGGACCACATCGGGCAGGTCGTCGCCACCTCCACCATGTCGCGGTCCGGCGCGTACAAGCTCACCGGCATCACCGAGATCGCGGAAGCGATTCCGATCGGCACGCTGATCGATCGCGGCTGGCCCGACTACAGCGTCGTGCCCCCGAGCGCGAAGGACTCGACGTTCGCCAACTACCGCGCGTTCCTGGAGTACCAGCAAGCGCACGGCCGCCTGCGGATAGACGGCGTCCGCGTGGGCAGGAGCGATCAGATCACGCTGCGGCGCTCACCGGCGACGTACCCGGGATTCGAGGTCCGCAGCGTCGTCGGCAATGGCGTGGTCTGGACGGGAACGGGCGACTCGGTCATCCACGCGTTTCCGCCGCTCGCGGGCCTGGCCGCGGAGGACCGGCCGTCCGAGAACATGTGCAGCGCCGGCCTGCGCATCCGCTACGGGCGGTTCGATTACTTCACGGGCGGGGATATCTACGGCATTCCCGACGCCGGCGCGCCGGAGTGGCAGGACCTCGAAACGCCCGTCGCCCGGGCCATCGGGCCGACCGACGTCCACGTCGTCAGCCAGCACGGATCGATCTCCGAGGAAAACGTCTTCTTCCTGAAGACCCTGCGGTCGCGGGTCATCATTCTCCCGTCCTGGTCGCCGACGCACCCCTCGCAGGACGTGCTGAAACGCATACTGGCGGTGAGGCTGTACGGGCCGCGCGACGTGTTTGCGACGATCCTCCGCGAGCCGACCAAGGTCACGATCGGCGCGCGGGTCGATCAGCTCAAGGCGACCGAGGGCCACATCGTCGTGCGCGTGGACCCCGGCGGGGCCACGTATCGCGTGTACGTGCTCGACGACCTGAGGGAGGACTGCCCCGTCAAAGTGGTGTTCGGGCCGTACGAGTCGGAGTAGCCGGCGCCCTCCGTGCCGGGCCTGCGCACTGCTTTCCGTTCCCGGTCGAGATGCGCCCGCTCGCGCTCGAAATCCGGGACGACGTCCTCGCCTGCTTCGGCGACACCCTCCGACCAGAGACTGTCCGGTATTGGACTGCCCTGCCATCGCGTTTGGACCGACGATCGACTCGAGGGAGAGAAGCATGAAGCTCTGTCGATGCGTGACGTGGATCGCGGCGGGTTGCGCGGCGGTGGTGATGTCGGCGATGCCTGTCCTCGCTGGACAGATGCCCCGGAACCCCGAGCAGGCGACCCGGGCGAAGCAGGCGCAGGGTGGCCAGGACCCCATGGCGACGCATCCCGACCCCCAGCCTGGTCCGCAGACGCCTGTGCAACACGACATGTCCACGATGGCCATGAACCCCTATTTCACTGCCGTGAATTATCCGGTGTCGCAGGACACGATGATGGTGATGGCGCTGTCGGACTTTCAGTCCGCGCGATCCACCAACGATTTCTTCACGGGCATGGGCATGGTGCAGTACGGCCTCACTCCCCGCTGGACGGTGGGGTTCATGCTGGAGGGGCAGAAGATCTTCGGCTTGCCTGCCACCTACGGCGGGCTGCGGATCGGCAGCTACTTTCGCGTGTTCCCACACGATCACCTGCTGAACTTCACCCTGTACGGCGAGTACGAAGGCCTGAATGGGGCAGCGTTGTACAAAATGGAGGTCGCCGGATTCGGCGGCGAAGACTTGAATGAGCCGCTGGCGACGGCGCGGCGCACTCCCGTCCGCACGTTCGAGCAGCGAGCCATCGTGTATCACGATTGGGGACGCGTGAACGTGACCTTCAACTTCATCAACGAGACGGGGCTGGACATCGCCGGGAACGACTTCGGCTATACCTGGGGAGTGTTTCGGCAGCCGGCGTACAACGCAATGGAGACAGACAAGGACATGGCCGGAATGGCGGGCATGCCGAAGAAGGACGTGCCTCCGGTGTTCTCGCTGCAGCGGCTGGGCTATGGGCTCGAGATGATGGGGGCGCTCGGCGACACGCATCGGTTCGGCTTCCACTGGAGGCGCCAGCAGCAGTATGTGGGGCCTGTCTTCAGTTATGCCGTGTCGACGCGTTGGACCGCCCCACGTCGAGTCGGCGTTTGGACTCTCCGACGTAAGCGACCCATTCATCCTGCGAATGGGGGTCGGGTATTCGACCGATCACCTTCTGCATCGCCGATCACCAGCCCCGTGAGCGGACGCAGGCGTGGCTGTGTTCGGAAAGGACAGCCTGCCCCGCGTTTGCACCGTGGCGGCCCAGGGCGCCATAATGGGTCGGGACAATCAAAATGCGAAAGGCGCTGGGCCACCCGTGGGTCGGGTCGGAGATCCATGCTCAGGAAGTGCCTGATCTCACTGGTGGAATGAAAGCGCGAGGAGCAGAAACCATGAAGACACTCGGCATTGCCATCGCCATCGCGACGGCTGTGTCCGCTGCAGCTTGCGGTGGCGCCGCATCAGGCTCGCCGACTTCCCCGTCTCCGATGCCGCCCAATCCTGTTCAGGTCAGTTTCGCAGGCGCGTGGGCAGGAAATGCTGTCGACACCTCGGGCCAGGACCGGATGACCCTCGGGATCACGCAGACGGGCACGACGGTCGCCGGCAACATGACCGTCACGGACGCGATGCGAAGCATGATGGGTAGCGGCTCGATGCAGGGGACGATCAATGGCACGAAGTTGACGTTTCACATGACCGTGCCGTCTGGCGGGTTCCAGGGAACGATGTCACCCTGTTCGATGAACATCGATGGCGTGGCCGACATGAGTGCCGACGGCCTGACCATGACCGGCACCTACACAGGCGCGATGTCCGGCATGATGTCCATGATGCAGTCTTGCGGCGGCACGCTTGGCAACGGCCAGTTCACGATGACCCACCAGTGAGGCAGGGACGTCTGCCTGCGGAGCGCCGCCTGCCGATCGTCACGAGGTCGGACCCGCCTGCAGCGTCGGCCACGCAAAGGGCGCAGGGACATGGAGAACGCGGGCCCTCAGTGCGCGCCGACCACGTCGAGAATCCGATCGCCCGACCGCAGCGCCAGCGCGACAAAGGTCAGCGCGCCGTTCGTGCAGCCGGCCGTCGGCGTGGTGGGCGCCCCGACGACAAACAGGTTCTCGTGATCGTGGGCGCGACCGTGGCTGTCGCAGACGCTGCTCGCGGGGTCGGCGCCCATCCGGCAGCCGCCGCCCGGGTGGTCGAGATAGTTGCTGGCGCTCGTCGACAGGATCTTCCCGTTGCCGCCCCGGACCAGGCGGTCGAACACGCCGCGGATATGCTGCTGGACGCGGTCTTCCCGGGCAAGCGTCGCCTCGTCGAACCGGTGCTCGATCGTCGGCAGCGGATCGCCGTGGCGATTCCGCCGGGCCGGGTTCAAGGTCAGGCGGCTGTCGGCTGACGGGTGCACGTCGTAGTAGGCGCGTAGCCGCACGCTTCCGCCCTTCGCCCGGGTTCGCCAGTCGTCCATCAGCGCGTCGCCAAACAGGTAGCTCCCCTTCTCGTCGCGCAGCCGCGGCCGGCGGCCGGTCGCGCTCTCCCACACCCGCGTATCGTGACGCACGAATGGCACGTCGGTCGCACAGCGGAGGTACTCGCGCGAGATCAGGCTGTCGGCCAGGCACTGGCCGGCGAAGATCTGCTCGTCGATCGACGCCTGGGCGCTGAAGAACTTGTGGCCGTTCATATAGCGGCCGACGAGCCCGGAGCTGTTCGCAAGCCCATTCGGAAAGCGCGGGCACGCCGACAGCAGCAGCAGGTGCGGGCTCCACGCGTAACCCGCCGCCAGCACGAACAGGCGGGCACGGTACTCCGCGACCTCACCCGGTCGATCCTGGTGCGCCGCCTGGGCCGCGACGATGGTGCCGTTCGTCTCGTGCAGGACGAGCTTCCGGACCAGCGTCCGATCGTGCAGAACGATCTTCTTCTCGGCGAGGAGCTTCCGGAACGTCCAGTCCGGCGAATAGCGCGCGCCCGGAGGGCACACGGTCGTGCACGTGTCGAACACGCAGCACACGCCGCGGCCGTCCGGCGTCCGCTCCGTGTTCCGCGAGACGGGCAGCGTGGTCCACTTCAGGCCGCTCTGCTCCGCCCACGTCCGCAGGACCTGCAGGTTGTAGCTCATCGGCACCGGCGGGCGCGGATAGGGCTCGGAACGCGCATCACCCGGGTACGGGCTCGGTTCGCCGGCCACGAACAGCCGCCGCTCGGCTTCGCAGTAAGCCTTCTCGAGCTCCTCCCACTCCAGGGGCCAGTCGGTCGCCAGGCCGTACAGCGAGTGGAGCCGGAGGTCTTCCTTCGAGAAGCGGTTGCACGCGCCGCCCCACCGCAGGGCCTGTCCGCCCACCGCCATGGTGTGGCAGATGATGCCCTCGGCAAGCTGGTCCTCGATGACGTCCCCGGGCCACGGGCTCTCGTCGTAGTCGAGGTTGCGCTGGCGGTACGCGATCCGGTTGGCCACGTCGAAGATCGCCGGGCCGGCCTCGACCACGGTGATGGCCAGGCCGGGCCGTTTTTCCGCAAGCTTCTCGGTCAACATGGCGGCCGAGATCCCGCTCCCGATGATGCACACGTCGCTTTCGAACACCGGCATGCGCGGCTCCTTCAGGCGAGGGGTTTCGGACGAACCGTCACGACCGACAGGGGCCGGCACGTCTCGCGGCCGACCCGCGCCCGGTAGCACTGGTCGTTCGCCTCGCTGCTCTGGAAATAGAACGCCATGAGGTCGCTGACCACGTGCTGGCCGTTCGGGAGGCCCGGCAGCGACTCGACCTTCGCCTCGCGGAGGGCCGTCTCGACGAGCGACCGCTTCGCGTCGGCGGGCAGGCGCTCGAACGACTGCTGCTGCGCCCGCGCCGCGTCCTCGAGCGCGGCCAATTGCAGGACGTACCTGGCCGCGGGAGACTCCGGCGTCCGGCGCACCTGCGGGTGGCCGTAGCCGTGTTCCATGACCACGCCGGCCCGATGGTCGCCCAGCCACGCGAGGAATCGATCGGTCGTCAACCCGATCCCGCGGCGTCCCAGCGACTGCGGCAGGACGACCAGGGCGAGCGCGCGCAAGGTCGCCAGGCTGGTCTCCGGCAGGACGGACGGGCCGGCGGCCATCGCGAGCCGATGAAGCGGCGACAGCGCGACCGCCGACACCGCCAATCGAACGAAGGTTCGTCGTCTCATGTGTGCACCTCGCGGGCCACCCCCGCGTTCCGGCCTACTTCCCGCCGAGGTACGCGTCGATGTCGGCGGCAGCCTCGCGCAGTGTCGCCACCACCGCGTTCCGCGCGCGAAGCAGCTCCGTCTGCAGGAACCCGAACTCATCACCGTCGGCCGGCAACGTGGGCAGTTCCTTCACCCGGGCCAGCAGCGGGAAGATCGGCATGTCCGTCGCCGGGTCCTGGTCGAATCGGCCTGCCTTCGTATAGAGCGTGGAATTCAGGCGATGACTGAGCCGCACGACGAGCCGGTTGAAGGCCGCGATGCGGCCAGGCTCTGTCGGCTTCGCCGCCTGGTCCAGCATGGTGGCGGCTTGCGCCAGCGCGTCGGCTGCCGTCGTCGCCGGAGCCAGGTCGAAGGTCCCTTGCGCGGGTTTCTCCAGGTCCTTCAGCGCCTGAACGTACGCCGCGGCGATCGGCCCGATGCGGTGCGGCAGCACCTTCATCGTCGCCAAGTCGTAGAGTTGCGCGACACGGTACTGCGTGTCGAGCGCGAGCGCCTTCATGTCGAGCTTGTCGAACGTGTCGTCTTCCGCGTGCCAGTAGCTGATCCGGCCAACCGGCTCCACGTCGGGATGGCCCTGCGGCGGGCCCGGGACACCGATGGAGAAGAACGGAACGCCGATGCCCTGGTAGGACGAGTCGCTGTCGCGGCCCGGGCGGAACGGGCGCGAGCCGCCTCGCCCCGCGGGCACCTGTTTGCCCGTGAGCCGCGTCGCGAACTCGCGGCTGTACTCCGCCATGCCCGGCCAGCCGCCGGCTGACACCGCGTCGACTCGGGAGCCACGCCGCCCGGGGCCATCGAGGTTGGTGTAGGCCACGCAGTGCTCGTCGAGGTCGTTCCAGTGGCGGTCCGTATACCAGGTCGACCCGGCATAGCGGCCGAACGAGTGCCCGGTCCACCACGCGAACCGCACGCCGCGCTCCAGCTCGCGCTGGTGTTTCTGCAGCACGCGCGCCATGTCGAGGATCGACGCCACCGACCCGGCCGTGTCGGTCATCCCGCGATACCACGCGTCCACGTGCGTCGTGATCATGACGAAGTCTGCGGTCCGGCCCGGCACGTCCGCGACGACGATGGGGATCGAGCGCCAGCCGCGGGTAACCTCCGTGACCAGGCGCACCTTGGCGCCGGAGGCCGCGGGCGAGGCCTTCAGCTTGTCGCCGTCCGACTTGCGGATGCAGATGAACGGGAGCGTCGGGATGCGCGCGGCACTCTCGGTGGTGGGCGTGCCCCAGATCGACGTCGCGATGTCCTCGTGCAGCTTCTCCATCTCGTCGATCTGGATGACGGCGAGCGCTCCCGCGTTCCGGGCGGCCAGGAGCGCTGCTTCAGCCGCCACGGCGCCTGGCACGACCGCGATCCTGCCGCGGACCTCCGGGCCGAAGGCCAGGGAGGCGTCCGCGCGCGTCGTGATGGCCGGCGCCATCACGACCTCGCCTTCGAGACCTTCGGGCGGGGTCGGCCATGCAAAGACGGGCGTCTTGCCCGTGATGGCGGATTCCTGCCCCGGCAGCCGGAGTTCCGCGCGGCCCGGCCAGCTCAGGAAGATGCGGATGTCCTCCTCGGTGTGCTTGATGCCGTACTCAGCGAGCTTTCGGGCCAGGTAGTCGAACGCCTGCCGTTCGCCCGCGCTGCCCGACGTGCGGTCCACGTCGATCGCGTGGAGCGTCGTCTCGATGTCGGATGCGGAGACCTCGGACGCGATTGTCTTCGGATCCACGCGGGATTGGCCGTGGCCGAACGTGGCCGTCAGGGCCCAGAGGCCGCAGACGGCGAGCAGCAGCAGACGTTTCATGGTGGTGATCCCCCAGGTCGATCGTCGATCGGGCGGCCGGACTGGCGGTGCGCCGGAAGCCGCGCCTACGATACGCCCCACGCGGGGCGGGATCAACTGCGAGGCGGGTGTCGGCGGGAGTCGGGCGTCGTGTTTCACGCTGTAGCCCCGGGTCTTCAGATGCTATGAGGGCGCCGCGGCTCGGAGCAACGACGAGCCGTCGCCGGTATGCTCCTTCAAGGTTTTGCCCAACCAGAAGGAGGAGCAGCCATGGCGACGACCCGTCGGACGGAGTGTAGCGTAGCGAACGCCCCGCTGTATGTGGCGTTCGAGTTGAGTGCCGGGGAGTGGAAACTGGCGTGCGCGCCCAGCGGGGGGGTGGCGCCGCGGCTGCGGACGCTGCGGGGGGACGCGCGGCTGGAGGTGGCGCGCGAGTTGGCCCAGGCGCGGCGGCACTTTGGGTTGGCCGCGACGGCGCCGGTGGTGAGCTGTTATGAAGCGGGGCGCGACGGGTTCTGGATTCACCGGTACCTGACGGCGCTGGGCGTGCGCAATGTGGTGGTGGATGCGGCGAGCATCGAGGTAACGCGGCGGGCGCGGCAGGTGAAGACGGACCGGTTGGATGCGCTGCGCTTGTTGGACCTGCTGGTGCGCGCCGAGGCGGGGCGCGCGGCGTGGCGGGTGGTGCGGGTGCCGCCGGAGGCGGCGGAGGATGCGCGCCACGTGATTCGGGAGCGGCGGACGGTGCGGGCGGACCGCACGCGGGTGCGGAATCGCCTCCGGGGGTTGCTGGCCACGCAAGGCGTGCGGCTGGCGTTGCGCGCGGACTTTGTGACGCGGTTGGCGACGGCGCGGCGGTGGGACGGGACGCCGCTGGGCCCGGGGTTGCAGCACCGGCTGACGCGGGAGTGGGAGACGTTGCGGGCGATCGAGGCCCGCTTGGCGGTGGTGGAACCGCGGCCCGCGACGTGCAGCCAGCCGGCGCCTCCCGCGTGGCCGCGTTGCGGCGCTTATGCGGCATCGGGGAGGCCGGGGCGTGGACGCTGGGCGTGGAGGTGCTGAGCTGGCGGACGTTTCGGAATCGGCGGGAGGTGGGCAGCTTTCTCGGCCTGACGCCGACGCCGTATGCCAGTGGGACGCAACGGCGGGAGCAGGGGATCTCGAAAGTGGGGCCGCCCGCGCTGCGCGCGCTGCTCATTCAGCTCGCGTGGCAATGGCGACGGTTTCAGCCGCGCAGTGCGTTGGCCCAGTGGTATGAGGCGCGCTTCGCGGGCGGCGGGCCCCGCGCCAGACGCATTGGCATCGTGGCGCTAGCGCGCAAGCTGTGGGTCGCGCTGTGGCGCTACGTGACGCAAGGCGTGATCCCCGACGGGGCGGTGCTGAAGGCGGCGGCGTAACGACGCGGGGCAGGATCGACAGTGAGGGAACGCGCTCGGGCCAGGTCTGGGTCGTCGGCGACGGCGACCGATCTTCAGATGGAGCCGTTCCACGGGTGTCACGCGCGGGAGCGCAGATGCAGCTGGTGTCCGACGCCTCGTCGTCGGCACGGATAGGAGACGGTCGCCGAGCGGCGCTCGGGACCTCACGACACCCTCACCGTAGGCGAGATCGTCCATCACAACGACGGCGCGCCGGCTCGTCACCGGCCGGCGCGCCTCACGAGCGCGGTGACGACGAGCTGGGACCATGCAGGGGCTTGACCTCACGAGCCCTCATAGGAGACCCGGGGGCGCCGGGTCTTTGGACCCAGGGGCGCCTTACTTCACGCGCTTCCCCGGACTCGTGCAAGCCAATCCGCTGACCGGCCAATCCAGCAGGCCAGCTGGCAGGCACGTCACCGGAGCCTGCATACCGCAGCCGGGTACACGGGGTCAGGGAACTCCATGCACCACTGAACCTCTGTCCGCAGGAGCAGCGCCTGGGACAGCTTCACGTACTCTTCGTGCGGCATCAGACGATCGTGAACAACCACGTAGTTCACGGATCGTCGCCGAAGCGACGCCATGGACGCCGCGTCCGGGAATGTGCGCATGGACTCCAGAAGCCGGAGGTACGACTGCGGCGCGAAACCGCTGTACCCGTTGACCAGATGCATCCAGTGGAAGGTGGACAGGTACTGGTAGGTCGTCTCATAGCCCCAGAGGCGGTCCGGCGCGGGAACGGGCAATTCAATCACCACGGCAGCCCGTGACTGCTGTCGGAGCCAGCGATACACCGCAGGCGGGCTCATGGCGGGATCGCGCAACGGCATGGGCGTCGAGTTGAATTCCAGAGCGCACGCCGCCATCGCCGCCGCAAACACGGTCCACCGGTGGCGAGGGCCGATTCGTGCCGTGAGGCGCGCGAATCCCAGCCCGGCCAGGACGGACAGGGCGAGGAGGAAGAGAATCGCAAACCGCGCCGAGGCCCTCAGATACGCGAAGGGTCCGCCAATCCAGCGCAGGAACCTGAACACGTGCCCTTCAGAACCGCGCGACCCGTCGACGGCCGCCGCAGCCATGGCGACGTAGCCGTAGGTGGCAATGGACGCCGGCGGGACAGCGGCCACGGCCGCCAGGGCTGGAGCCACGAGGCCAGGGTAGAGACTTCGTTCTTCAGGGGCCTCACCTGCCCCCCCCCGCAGTCGGTTGTGCGGCGGGACCCGCAGGTAGTCTCCCCACCTGGCCGCGAAGGTCGCCACTTCCTCCGCCGGCGGCGCCGAGCGCTCCGTGGAGTTGGTCAGGTAGGGACGTCCGTAGGGCAGAACGAGGATCAGCGTCACGACAGCGGCGTATGCGAGCGCCGCGAGGGTCGGCCTTCGCGGGCGTCGTGCGGCGACCACGAGCCACACGCAGGCCGGGACGCACATGACCGCGAAGAACGCGGCGTAGTAGATGCTCGACAACGCCTGAAGGCCGATCGCGGCGCCGAGCCCGATCCCGACCGCCGTCGTTGGCCTGTCGTGGAGGCGGTGCATGGCCAGCAGAGCCAACGGCATGAAGGCAGTCCACTGCAACTCCAGGTGAGCGAAGTGGGCTGCCCGATACGGTGCGAAGGCGAAGACGACGCCCGCGATGATCGCGCCAGGCGCGCTGCCCGAGAGTCTCTCGGTGAGAAGGTAGGCGGCGAGTGCCGATGTGGCCACGCCGAGAATCAGCAGCCAATTGTAGACGGCCACCGGGGACGCCCCCAGCCAGATGGCTGGTGCCCCAAGGACGGCGGGAAGAACGGCCGCGTCAGAGAAGGCGAGCGTGTTCTCCTCGGGATGGAAGATGTTCGCGTCGAACAGGTGCCGGGGATCCCTCGGAAGCTGATGGGCGATCCAGGCTACGCGCCAGACGGAGAAGTACGCGTCATCATGGTCAGGAATGGATCTGTTCGCGCGCGCGGGCAACGGCCACATGAAGGCGAGCGTCAGCAGGAGGAACAGGCCCGAGACCACGCCGACGATGCGCAGCCGCCAAAGTCGCCCCGTCTGCTCGCGTGGCCCTGCCCGGAGATCCATGACGTTTCTTCCCGTGACGAATCCTCTCGTTCGGTTCGCTCGCTATGAACTCCCTGGTCCCTGTGGCTCTTCCATGGCGTCACGGTGTCGGCAACGGGCAGCGACGGCGGTGGCAGGCACCAGGCTGCCGCCATGACGATGCACGAACGCCTCAGCCGCCAAAGGGTAGCGTGGTCCACCGTGGCGCGCAAGACGAGGCGCAGACGAGGCGCGAGGAAGTTGTGCGAGGAAGTTGTGTGAGGGAACCGACGACCCCAGGGGGCGGCCAGCGGCGCAATCCGGGCCCGTCCAGCGACCGCCAGACTAGTCGTCGCCGATCGCGAAGTAGAGCGCGACCGGCGCCGCCACGACAATCAACCCCAGGGCGAGCAGACCGGCCAGGCCGAGCGGGTTGTACAGCGGCAGGTCAGGCCACGGCATCAACGGGAATTCGATCGACGCGGCCGTTCCAGCGGCCCGGACCATCCAGGCGGCCGACTGGCGGAACAGGGGCGACGCGAACCCGATGATCGCGACCAAGAGGCCCGCGGCGCACGCCAGCGCCAGCCCCTGCACCACGGCGATTGGGCGGGAGGCGGCCCGGGCCGCCTCCCGGCGCGCGCGCATTTGCAGCCGCCACCACATGATGCCGGAGGATGGCACATGCGCTTCGCGCGTGGCCGCGAGGCGGTCGCCAACGAGCGGCAACACCACCGCGACGAGTTCGGCGCAGGATCGGCACGCCGCGACGTGGGCCCGCAGGTCCTGGTTGCCGCCGGCCGGCCAGGACGCGTTCTGCAGGGCCTCGAGCAGCTCCGCTTCGCGCGAGCAGTCACTTCTGCGCACGCCGTCCCCCTGAGTACCCCGAGCTTCGCAGCATCTCCGCCAGGCGGTGCCTCGCCCTCGACAGCATCGACTTGATGCTGCCGGCGTGGACCCCGAGCGTCTCGCCGATTTCCCGGTGCGACGACCCCTGCGCGTACGCGAGCCACAGCAGCGCGCGCTCGCGCGGCGTCAACCGGGCCATCGCCCTGCGGAGGTCCGCCCGGCTCTCCGTTCTCGCCGCGAAGGACGCATCGCCCGCCAGGTTTTCCGCGCTTTCGTTACCCGCGACCGCCGGCGCGGCGGCCCTGCGGCGCCAGCTGTCCCGCACCAGGTTGGTCGCGATCCGGAACAGGTAGTTGCGGCGGTGCGCGTCGCCGTCGAACGCGACGCGCGCACGCAGGAACCGGTAATACGCCTCCTGCAGCAGGTCGTCCACCGCCTGCGGATCGCCGGTCATGCGCGACAGGTACGCCCACAAGGCTCGCGCCGTGCGGTCGTAGAACGCGCGAAACGTCTCCTCGTCCACCTCGAACACGACGTCTCGCTCGTCAGCGCTCGACGGGAGTCGTTCGATGTCTGTGATCGTCACGTTACGCATGGTCCGAGGCGGGTCGGTCGAGCAGGCCGAGCCTGCGGGACAGGACATACGCCGCGGCGCCGGAGAAGATGAAGCCCCCGCCAAGCGCCAGGGTCACCGTGCCCGCCACGAAGAAGAACTGCGACGCCTCCTCGATCAGGCGCCAGCTGAGGAAGAGCAGCGCCACCCCGGCAATCCCCAGGACGATGCCCGCTTGCACGGACCAGATGATACGCGAAAACGGCGCGCCCATCGGGCGCGATTCGTCGATCGGGGGGACGGGCGCCGACTCGAGGAACCGGGCGCCGGCCGGCGTCCGGATGTAGGCGAGCAGATCCTCGTTCGAGGCGAACCGGTCCAGCAGCTTGCCGTGCAGCTCGAACTGCGCCTTCGACACTCGGTTCCACTTGCGGTAGTCGATGACCATCCGGATCAGCCAGACGATCACGCCCGTGACCACGAGGAACACCATGAAGGCGGCGAGCCCGCCGAGCATGCCGTAGAACTCCTCGCGCTGCATCGCCCTCGGGTCCTGGGAATAGCCGAGGGCTCCGGACGCGCTGACGCGCTCGAGGAAGTAGGCCGGGTTGCGGGCGATCTCGGGGTGCTGGGCCAGGAACGCGACGAGCGCGGGATACGGCGCCAGATAGGCGTCACTCGCCATCAGGGCTGGATCCAGCTTCAGCACGCGTCCGAGCGCGGGCGGGTACTTCTCCAGCAGCTGGTAGAAGCGCTCTCGCGTCCGCTGCGCGTCGGCATCATCGGCGTCCGCTTGAAAGGCCGGCGGCGGCTGGACCTGCGGCGCGGGGACCGGGGGCGCGGGGGACGGCTTCGCCGTGCCCTGGGCTGCCGTGGCCCACGAGGCCAGGGTGATGAGGGCCGCGGCGACGAACTACGACAACGAGACGTGGACGGGCTGTGTGGGTCATTGGGAATCGGCGCTCCTTACACAGCTATTACGCAGGGCGGCGGGGATGGTTAACCTCAATGAGACATTCCGGCTCACGGCACACGACTCACGGCTCTCGGCCAATCCACGCGATTGTGCCCCGAACGCGTCAGAAGGCCCCACCGACGGTGGGCGGTGGCATCGTCTTCATGAAGACAGACAGCGTGCGTGGCCGCAGGCCGAACGCCGCAAGCCGACAGTCGATGCTGTCCTTTCGAGGTTAACCGTGGAGCGTCCGGGGTCCGGGAGTCGGCCTTCGACACTCGATGGCGAGCTCAGGCCCAGGCCTTCGACACATGCAGGGAGGTATGGAGGCGCCGTCCGGATTTGAACCGGAGATGGAGGTTTTGCAGACCTCTGCCTTACCACTTGGCTACGGCGCCCGATCGGGACTCGACACGGAATACCGAGGAAGGAAGATGGAGCGGGAAACGGGATTCGAACCCGCGACTTCGACCTTGGCAAGGTCGCACTCTACCACTGAGTTATTCCCGCCCGACCGTCAGCTAACGTACCACAGGCGCCGCGGTTTCATCAAGTCGGCGGCGCAGATCCGGGGGCGATCAGGCGGCGTCATCCCGCTGCACGAACGTGGCGCGGACCAACTGCACCGGCGCGAGGCGCCGGGCGCCTGTGCCGGCCATGACGGCCTCGAACGGCTACCCGTCCACGACGAATGCCCCGGGAATGACCTCGACCACCGGCTCCTCCCCGGGTGGCCACGTAATGGCCACGACGTCGAACCGGCAGGCGCACGCGGTGAGCCTGTTCCGGGCGAGATAGTCCGCCGCCATGGCGGCAATACGCCGCTGCTTCCATCCTGTCACCGATTCCGCAGGATGACCGCAGGAACGATCCGCCCGGGTCTTCACTTCCACGAAGGCGATCGTCTTCCCGTCGCGGGCCACGATGTCAATTTCGCCAACTCGGGTGCGGTATCGCCTGGCAAGAATCGCGTGTCCCCGGCGCTCGAGCGTCTGGCACGCCAGATCTTCGCCCTTCTGGCCCAGGCGCAGGGTCTCGGTGGTCGCCATGGCCCGATCAAGAGCAAAGGGCGGGCCAGGAAGATTCACCCCGCGGCTGAAGCCGCGGGGCGACAACCGCACACCTTGAGCCACCCGCCGCCGGGCGGGCTCACTCACCCCGCGGCTGAAGCCGCGGGGCTACGATCGCACAGCCGCGGGGCCACGACCGCACGCCGCGGCCACGACGCACTTGAGCCGCAAACCGCCCCTCCGGCGCCGGCGGATCCCGGCCGGGTTCCGGCTATAATGGGGTGTTTGCCTGCCGGCGACCGTGCGTGCAGAGGACGTGTGGCCGCATGCGGCTCCGGGTCGCCCCCACAGTGCCTCGGCTCTCGCCGCCCTCTCCGGGGCACGGCCGGCCGAACGTTCGTGGAGTTTCACGCGCCATCATTTCACCGCGCACCGAGGCGCGCGCATCTCGAGGGTTGTATGAAGGTTCTGGTGTTCGGCGGCAGCGGCAAGATGGGCATGACGGTCGCCTTCGACCTCATCCGCGACGGCGCGGTCGAGCAGGTCGGACTGGTCGACCGGCGCAAGGAGGCCCTCGACCAGGTCCAGGCGTGGCTGAAGAGCCCGAAGGTGGTCACCCACCTCGTCGACATCGACGACGCCGCCGCGGTGACCGCCCTGATGAAGCAGTACACCGTCGGCGTCAACACGCTCCCCGACCGGCACAGCAGCTACCGCGTTGTCCAACTCGCGGTCGAAGCCGGGTTCAACATCGTGGACATCCTCGAGGAGTACCACCGCCGGCCCGACGCCTATGAAACCGAGAACCTCAAGACGCCGTCGGGCATGACGCTGGACCAGTACGGCGACTGGCTGCAGGACACGGCCGCCAAGAACGGGGTGACCGTCCTCGACGGGTTCGGCTTCGCGCCCGGAATGAGCAACGTGACGTGCGGCGAGGGCATCCGCAAGCTGGACGTCACCGAGTCGGTCATTGCGCGGGTCGGGGGCGTGCCCAACAAGGACGCCGCCGCGCGCCACCCGCTGCGCTACATGATCACGTGGGCGTTCAGCCACGTCCTGCGCGAGTACATGATCAAGGTCAACGTCCGGAAGGGCGGCCAGGTGGTGGAAGTGGACGCGCTCAGCGACCGTGAGCCGTTCCTGTTCGACCGGTTCGGCCGGAACGAGCCGCTGGAGTGCGCCGTGACCCCGGGCATGCCCAGCTTCATCTTCACGAGGCCCGACCTGAAGGAGTTCGCGGAGAAGACCGTCCGCTGGCCGGGCCACTGGGACGGCGTCCAGACGCTGAAGGAATGCGGCATGCTGGACTTCGACCCGGTGGACTTCAAGGGCGCGCGGATCTCGCCGCGGGAATTCCTGCTGTCGCGCATCGAGCCGCGCCTGCGGGCCAACCCGGGCGAAACGGACGTGTGCGTGATGTACAACACGGTCGTCGGGACGAAGAACGGCGTGCGGACGAAGGTCTCGTATCACCTCTGGGACGAAGCCGACACGGTCAACGGGATCTCGGCTATGGGCCGCGTGACCGGGTTCACGGCCGCGATCGGCGCGGTGATGGTCGGCAAGGGCCTCATCAAGGCCACGGGCATCGTGGCGCCCGAGGACGCGGTGGACGCCGCGCTCTACCCCGTGTTCATCGCGGAGCTGAAGAAGCGGAACATCGAGATCGTGGAGACGATCGAGAAGCTGCGCTAGCGCGCCTGCGCGGCGCAGGCGTGCCGCGGAACAGCAAAGCCCGGGAGCCGTGCTCACCGGGCTTTGTCGTGTACGGGCCGTTCGTCGTGCGCCGTGCGCCGGTCGTCGAGAACCGTGAGCCGATTGTCGCCCTTCGCCGCCCTACGCGGTCCTGCCGCCGACCTTCCACCGCGTGCCCGAGGGCGTGTCCTCGAGGATGATGCCGAGCCGTGCCAACTCGTCGCGCACGCGGTCGGCCGCCGCGAAATCGCGCCGGCGCCGCGCAGCCTGGCGCTCGGCGATCAGCCGCTCGATCTCCTCCGCGGGCAGGGCCGCCCGCACATCCTCAGCCCGGCGGAGGCCGATGAACCCGAGCACGCGGTCGAACTGGTCGAAGGCCGCGCGGATCGCCGGGACGTCGGGCTCCCCCACCTCGCCGGCGTCGATGGCCGAGTTGAGCGCCCGCACCAGGTCGAACATCACGCCCATCGCGCCCGGCACGTTGAGGTCCTGCTCGATCATCGCGGCGAAGCCGGCCGCGGCCTCGTCCACGCGCGCGACCGCCGGCGGATGCGCGGCGCCGCCCGACACGGTGTCGAGGCGCCCGAGGAAGTCCATCAGGCGCTGCACGGCCTCCTCGGCCTGCGTCAGGTTGCCCCACGAGAACTTGAGCTGCTTCCGGTAGTGCGTCGAGATGAGCACGTAGCGCAGCGCGGACGCGCGGTAGCCGCGCGCGACCACCTCGGGAATCGTGTACTGGTTCCCGAGGGACTTCGACATCTTCTCGTCTTCGATCAGCAGGTGCTCGACGTGGACCCAGAACCGCGCGAAGGGCGCCTTCGTCGCGCCCTCGCTCTGCGCGATCTCGTTCTCGTGGTGCGGAAACACCAGGTCGACGCCGCCGGCGTGCACGTCGATGGGCGGGTCGCCGAGCAGCCGCAGCGCCATGGCCGAGCACTCGAGGTGCCAGCCCGGGCGGCCGGGCCCCTGGCCGTAGTCCCAGGTGGGCTCGTCGGACCTCGTCGCCTTCCAGAGCACGAAGTCGCGCACGTCCTCCTTCGCGTACGAGTCGGTGTCGATGCGCGCGCCCGGCTGGATGCCGCTGTGGTCCAGCCGCGCCAGCTTCCCGTAGTCCGGGAACGTGCTGATCTTGTAGTAGATCGAGCCGTCGCTCCGGTAGGTATGGCCGTTGCGCTCGAGCGCGGAGATCAGGTCCGTCATCGCGCGCAGGTTGGCCACGTCGGTGGCGCGCGGGTTCTCCTCGACCGGCTCGAGGCCCAGCGTGTGGCAGTCCTCGCGGAAGGCCTCGATGTACTGGTCGGTGTACTCGCGCAGCGGCACCGCCGCCGCCTGCGCGCCCGCGATGGTCCGGTCGTCCACGTCGGTGAAGTTCATCACCTGGCGCACGCTGTAGCCGAGCTGATGGCGGAAGGCGCGCCGCAGCACGTCCAGGCACACGAAGGTCCGGAAGTTGCCGATGTGCCCGCGATTGTAGACCGTGAGGCCGCACGTGTACATGCGGACGGTGTTGTCGCGGGACGGGGCGAACTCCTCCTCGCGTCGCGTGAGGGTGTTGTAGAGGCGCATCATCGTGAATCGCCGCTGCCTGAACGGTCAGCGCGGACGCGGCCGGCTCACGGTCAGCGCGGCCTCGTGCCCGCCTGACACGCGAACGTCGAAGGACCGTTCGTCCGCCTCGAAGCACAACTCCAGCGCGCCGGTCCGACCGGCGCGCTCGCGGAGCACCTGCTGGACTGCCCCGTCCACCGCGCGGCCAATCTCCTGCGCCGCGTCCACCGCGTAGCCGCTGGACTGCGCGACACGCACCGCCAGCTGCCCGGCCACGCCGGCAAAGCGGCTCTCCCGCGGAAACCGCGCCGAGAACCAGACCGGCTGGGGCGTGTCATCCGGAGCGTCCGTCATGTGTCGATTCTAAACCGAAACGAGGCTGAACAGGGCACGCGCGTGCCGGCAATCCGCGTCGATCTGCGCGCGGAGCGCGTCGACCGACTCGAACGCGCGCTCGTCGCGCAGCCGCTGGACGAAGTGCAGCCGGAGGGTGTGCCCGTAGAGATTGGCGGACATGTCCAGCAGGTGCGTCTCCACCATCACGCCCTGCGAGGCGCCGAAGGTGGGGCGCACGCCGATGTTGGTCACCGACCCGTGCAGCGCGCCGTTCCAGCGCGCCACGGTCGCGTACACGCCGTTCGGCGGGAGCAGCTCGTTGCTCGTCCGCAGGTTCGCGGTGGGAAACCCGATCTCGCGGCCGCGGCCGTCGCCCGGCACCACGTCGCCGTCGATGTAGTAGTGGTGCCCGAGCAGCGCGGACGCCTCGTCCACGCGCCCCTCGGCAATCAACCGGCGAATCCGCGAACTGCTGACGACGAAGTCCTTGAACCGAACCGGGTCGATCTTCTCCGCCCGGAAGCCGTAACGGGCACCGAGCGTGCGCAGCACGGTGAAGTTCCCGGAGCGGTCGTGCCCGAAGAGGAAGTTCGCCCCCACCCACACTTCCGACACGTGCAGCCAGTCTGCCAGCACGGCCCGCACGAACGCCTCGGGCTCCCACCGCGACAGCGCGAGCGAGAAGCGCACGATGGCCGCGCCCTGCATGCCGCAGCGATCCAGCGCCTCGAGCTTCTGCGCCTCGGTCATCAGCAGCGGCGGCGCCTTGTCGGGCCGGACGACGCGCGGGGGGTGCGGGTCGAAGGTCATGACGATCGGCGTGGCGCCGCGCTCGGCGGCGCCGCGCCTGACGCGATCGATGATCTTCATGTGCCCGCGGTGAAGGCCGTCGAAATTGCCCAGCGCCAGCACGGGGGAGCGCCAGGACGACGGCCGGGGGTCGTCGGGGAAGTGAATCACGTCCACGGTTCGATCATAGCGGATCTGGGGATCGGGCTGGCGGCCGGGGGCTCCCGGCGAGGGGCGTGAGACCGTCGTGACCCCGGCGCTGAAGCGCCGGGGCTACGGCGGGAGGTCGACCCCGGCGCTGAAGCGCCGGAGCTACGGCGGGAGGGTGACTCCGGCGCTGAAGCGCCGGGGCGCTACGGCGGGAGGGTGACCCCGGCGCTGAAGCGCCGGGGCTACGGCGGCGGAGGAGAATCCGGTCGTAGCCCCGCGGCTTCAGCCGCCGGGTGCGGGATTCCAGGTGACGCGGTCGCGGTCCCGGACCCGTCCCCGGTCCCGGGCGATCCTCACCCGTCAGATCTCGATCCGGAGCCCGTCATAGGCGAGCTGGACGCCGGCCGGCAGGCGCGCGTTGGTGGCCGCGTGCGGAAGGTCGTGGCAGATGTGCGTGAACCAGGTGTGCCGCGGCGCGAGGCGCGCGACGACCTCCAGCGCTTCCGCCACGGTGTAGTGGGTCGGGTGCGGCCGGTCGCGCAGCGCGTCGAGGACCAGCGTGTCGAGCCCCTCGAGCAGCGCCCACGACGCGTCGGGGATGGCGTTGCAGTCGGTCAGGTAGGCGAAGCCGCCCACGCGGAACCCAAGGATCGTCCGCGGCCCGTGTCTCACCGGGACGGGCACGAACTCCTGCCCGCCCAGGCAGAACGGCCCCGCCAGCGGGAACAGGCGGATCTGCGGGATGCCGCCCCCGGGATCGCGCGACTCGAAGATGTAGGCGAACGTCCGCCGGATCTCGCGCAGCGTGCGCGGATCGGCGTAGCACGGGACCGCCTCGCGCTGCATCGCGTTGAAGCGGCGCACCTCGTCGAGCCCCATCAAGTGATCGGCGTGGCTGTGCGTGTACAGGATCGCGTCGATCCGCGGCATGCCGAACGCGAGCGCCTGGCTGCGGAGGTCCGGCGTCGTGTCGACGAGCACCGACGCGCCCGACGCCAGCTCGAGGTAGACGGAAGGCCGCCAGCGCCGGTCGCGCGGGTCCGGCGAGTGACAGGTGGCGCAGCCGCACCCGATCATCGGCACGCCGTGCGACGTGCCGGTCCCGAGAAACGTGACGCGGCCGGCCTGCGGTATCAAGGCAGGATGATCCGGGGGCCGCCGGCGCTCCCGCTCTCCTCCTGGGCCGCGACGAAGCGCATGCGCAACTCGTACAGGACCTGCTCGAGCAGCGACCGCTCCTGCGCCGTCAGGTTGCCCCGCGTCTTCTCCTCCAGCATCGACAGGATCTCGATCATCTGCGAGGCGCCATCGATGTTGAGGGGGCGCTCCTCGCCGGTGACCGGGTCCGGCATGTCGCCGAAGTGGACGGCCGCCGTGGTCACGAGTGAGAGCACGAACCCGGTGAACGTAATCGTCGACGGCGCTTGATCGGCCATTGAGTCCTCTGGCGAGGCGCCGCTGCAGCGCGCCCGCGAATCGTCCCCCTCCGCCCGTGCCGGCGTTCAAATGGTAGCATACCCCCATGGACCCCATGACCGTCGGCGCCGCGGATCAGTTCGGCCGGCTTGTCGAGATCGTCCGCTATCTCCGGGGCCCCGAAGGCTGCCCCTGGGACCAGGCCCAAACGCTGCAGACGCTCCGGCCGTTCGTTCTCGAAGAGACCTACGAGGTGCTCGAGGCGCTCGACCGCGGCGATCGCCAGGCCCTGCGCGAGGAGCTCGGCGATTTCATCTTCGAGGCGGTGCTGCTCGCCCAGGTCTGCACCGACGCCGGCGACTTCGCCGTGGCGGATTCGCTGCGCAGTATCTCGGACAAGCTCGTCCGGCGCCACCCGCACGTGTTCGCGCGCGACGCGGAGACGGGCGGTGCCGGCGGCCGGCCGTCCCCGCGCACGCCCGACGAGGTCGTCGGCCGCTGGGAAGAGCTGAAGTCGCAGGAGCAGTCCGATGCCGGCGCCGCGCGGACCACGCTCGGCGGCGTGCCGCGGACGCTGCCCGCGCTGCTGCGCGCCCACGAGATCGGCGCGCGCGTGTCGGCCGTCGGATTCGACTGGAACCGCGCCGTGGACGTCGTGGCCAAGATCGAGGAAGAGGTCGCCGAACTGCGCCAGTCGATCGAAGCCGGCGCCGGCGACCGCGCGCACGCCGAGGAGGAAATGGGCGACCTCCTCTTCACGATCGCCAACCTGTCCCGCAAGCTGGGCATCGAGCCCGAGGCCGCTCTGCGCCAGGCCAACGACAAGTTCACCCGCCGCTTCGCGCACATGGAAGCCGCCATCCGCGCAAGCGGCCGCGCCCTGCACGACTGCTCGCTGGACGAGATGGAGGAGGAGTGGGGAAAGGTCAAGGACGAGGAAGACCGGGATCAGAGTTCGGGCGTCGGGCGTCAGGAGCCGGGACCCCGCGGCTGAAGCCGCGGGGCGACGCGTGCAAGACGCCGCGCGGAAGCCGATAGCCGTCAGCCGGGTCCCCTCAGCGCCGCCGGTCGAGGCGCAGGCGCCGGCCGGTGAAGGTCGTCAGCGCCGCCGTCTGGCCGTCGGTGTCGAGCGTGACGGCGCCGTGCTCGTCCGTGCGAAAGACGGCAGCGCCGGCCCGACGATAGCGATCGAGGATGATCTGCGCGGGGTGGCCGAACCGGTTGCCGCGCCCCACGCTCACGACAACGGCCGATGCGCCCAGCGCGGTGACGAAGCCCGGCGTGCTCGATGTCGGGCTGCCATGATGGGGCACCTTGAGCACGCGGATGGGGGCGGGCGGAATCAGCGCCGCCAGGTCCGGCTCGACGGCCGCCCCGACGTCCCCCGCGAGCACCACCGACACGTCCCCGAACAGGACCTCCAGCACCATCGAATCGTCGTTGCGGACGCGCTGGCGCTCCCAGTCGGGCACGACCGGGTGCCACGCGCGCAGCACGACCGGCCCCAGGCGCAGCGTGTCCCCGCGCACCACGCCGCGCCACCCGCCGCGCCACCCGCCGCGCCGATCGGCCATCGCAGACCGCAGGTCCTGCAGCGCCGCGAGCCTCGGCACGGGCACGCCTTCCCACACTTCGCGCGGCCTGAAGTCGCGCAGCACCGGCGCGGCGCCGTTGACGTGGTCCGCGTCGCCGTGCGTCAGCACGAGATACTCGAGCCGACGCACCCGCCGCGCCCACAGCACGGGCTCGATGACGCGCTGCCCGATGTCGAACGCCGACCCGCCGGCCCCGCCCGCATCCACCAGCAGCGCGTGGCCCGACGGCACCTGAAGCAGGATCGCATCCCCCTGCCCCACGTCCAGGAACGTGACCCGCATCCACCCGCGAGGCACCTCCGGCATGGACGGGGCTGCCAGGATCCACGCGCCGCTCGCGGCTACCGCAACGGCGGCCGTCGCGTAGGCGCGCCGCGCCCGACGGGAGGTCCGCCAGGCCAGCGCCAGGGGCTCGGCGCTCGTCAGGACGCCAATCCAGCCGGCGTAGTAGACGGCCATCACGGCCATCGACGGCGGCGCCAGCCTGTAGCTCAGCCACGGCGCGACGCGCACGAGGCCCGCGCTCTCGACAAGCGCCCACGCCGCCGCGTGCGCGACGCGGCCGGCCGCAGCCGCCGCAACCGGCGCCACGAACGACAGCCCGAGCGCCGCCAGCCCCGCCACCTGCACGACGGTCATGAGCGGAATCGCGAGGAAGTTCAGGACGAGCCCGGCAATGGTCACGCGCGAGAACACGAACGCGCCGACGGGAAACAGCGCGGTCTCCGCGGCGAGTGACGCCGCGAACAGCAGCCAGGCCTGCCGGAGCACCCGGGGCCGGCCCGACACGACGCTGGCCAGGCGCGGTACGCCCACGAGGATCGCCAGGGTCGCGCCATAGGTCAGCCACAGCGCGGGATCGAACAGGCTGAGGGGCGACACCGCGAGCCCGGCGCCCGCCGCGAGCGCCAGGCTGTTCGCCGGCCGGCTCCGGTGGTCGACCGCGTGCGCCACCAGGTACGTGACGGCCATCAGCGTCGCCCGCTCGACCGACGGCCCTCCGCCCACCAGGTAGGCGTAGGCCACGAGCAGCACCGCCGTCGCGCCCTCGGCCAGCCGGCGCCCGGCCCCGATGCCCCGCAGCGACACGATGATCACGGCCGCCAGGATGGCGACGTTGCCGCCCGAGATGGCCAGGACGTGGTAGGTGCCGGCCTCCTGGAGCAGCCGCTCGACGCGGTCGTCGAGGCCGGCGCGATCGCCGATCAGGATGGCCCGCACGATGGCCGCGGATCGAGGGTCCCAGCGCCCGACCGCGGCATCGAGACGGGCGCGGGCGATGCGGCGAGTCTCGGCGGCCGCCTCCGCCAGAGGGTGGCCGCGCTCGGCCACGCTGACGAGCAGGGCGCTCTTGGTCATGCCGACCAGCGAGACGCCTCTCCGCGCGAGCGCCAGCTCGTTGTCCGCCACCCCCGGATCGAGGTAGCGCGTGGGCCGCCGCAGCAGGGACGGCAACAGCAGCACGCGTCCCGCCCGCCACGACTCCAGGTCGTGCGCCGGCACGTCACCGGCGACCGTAATGGCCACGCCGCCGCTGGCCGGCAGGCGGCGGCCTTCGACCTGCAGCCCGCGGACATCGACACGCAGGCTGACGCCGGACGGCGACGGGGCCGCATCCGCGACCAGCCTGCCCTCGACGCCGACAGGATCGTCGCGCGATTCCTCGAGCGCGTCCGGCCCGCGCGCGTCGATCAGCGCCGCCCGCAGCGGCGGATGCAGCGCGGCGTCCGTGTCGATCGCCGCGACCGCCCAGCCGCCGGCCCAGAACGCCGCCAGGCTCGACACGAGGCACACGCCCGCCCCCCGCTGGCTCCAGGCCGCCATCGCGACTGCCCACGCCAGCGCCAGCGCGGCCGCCCCGGCTTCCCAGCGGCCGGGAAGCCAGGCTCCGCACGCGACGCCGGCGATCAGGGCGATCGCCGGAGGCAGGGCCGGATGGCGCACGCCGCCTCGATCAGGCAACGGCGATGCCAGCGCGGCCGCTCCCGGCGCGAGCGGAAAACGGGCAGGCCCGCCGCGCGCGGGCGTGCCGGGCATCCCGGCATCGCAGTTCCTGCGAGGGGATCAGGGTCGGGACGTGGCAGGTCCTGCGTGGTAGTCCTGCAGGGCCCGCACGTCGATCGTGTGTTCCCGGAGCGCCCGGATGGCGCTCACCGACGCCGCTGCGCCGGTCAGGGTGGTGATGCACGGCACGCCGTGCAGCATCGCGGCGCGACGCACGGCGCGGTCGTCGAAGAACGACGCGCGCCCCAGCGGCGTGTTGACGATGAGCTGGATCTCGCCGTTGACGACCTGGTCGGCCACGTTGGGCCGGCCTTCGTTCACCTTGAAGACCGTGCCGGCGTCGATCCCGTGCGCGCGCAGGTAGGCCGCGGTTCCCCGCGTCGCCACGACGCTGAACCCGAGGCCGGCCAGGTCCCGCGCGATCGCCAGCACGTTCGGCTTGTCCTCGTTGTTGACGCTGATGAACACGGTGCCCTGGTCCGGCAGCCGCTGGCCGACGGCCAGCTGGGCCTTTGCGAACGCGACGCCGAAGGTCGGCGCCCCGCCCATCACCTCGCCGGTGGACTTCATCTCGGGCCCGAGAATCGTGTCGACGCCCGGGAAGCGGATGAACGGGAACACCGGCGTCTTGACGAATGCGCCGGCCACGCCGAGGTCGGCCGTCAGGCCCAGGCTCGCGAGCGTCGCCCCGGCCATCACGCGCGCGGCCACCTTGGCCAGCGGCACGCCCGTGGCCTTCGACAGGTACGGCACGGTCCGCGACGCGCGGGGATTCACTTCCAGGACGTACACGGTGTCGCCCTTGATCGCGAACTGCGCGTTCATCAGGCCGACGACGCCCAGCGCGCGCCCGATGCGCCTCGTGTGGTCGCGAATGGTGTCGAGGTGCCGCTCCGCCACGAGGTACGGCGGCACCACGCACGAGCTGTCGCCCGAGTGAATGCCGGCCTCCTCGATGTGCTCCATGATGCCGCCGATGACGACCGCGCCGGTCGCGTCGCACACGGCATCGACGTCGAGCTCGAACGCGTCCTCGAGGAAGCGATCGATCAGGACGGGATGCGCCGGCGACGCGTCCACCGCCCCGGCCATGTAGCGATCGAGCGCGCCGGTATCGTAGACGATCGCCATGCCGCGCCCGCCGAGCACGTACGACGGCCTCACCACGACCGGGAACCCGAGGCGCCCGGCCACCTCGCGGGCCTCGCCGCGCGACGTGGCGGTGCCGCTCGGCGGCTGCGCGATGCCCAGGTCGTTCAGCAGCGCCGCGAACCGGCGGCGGTCCTCGGCCAGGTCGATGGAGTCGGGCGAGGTCCCGAGGATCGTCACGCCCGCCTGCTGCAGGGGCAGCGCCAGCTTCAGCGGCGTCTGGCCGCCGAACTGGACCAGGCACGCGACGTCGCCGCCCGCGCCGCGCTCCTTCTCGATGACCGCGAGCACGTCCTCGAGGGTCAGCGGCTCGAAGTACAGGCGGTCGGCGGTGTCGTAGTCGGTCGACACGGTCTCGGGGTTGCAGTTGACCATCACGGTCTCGAACCCCTCCGCCTGCAGCCCGAACACCGCGTGGCAGCAGCAGTAGTCGAACTCGATGCCCTGGCCAATCCGGTTGGGCCCGCTGCCGAGGATCACCGCCTTCCGCCGCGGTGTCGGCTCGGCCTCGCACACCGTCTCGTAGGTGCCGTAGAGGTAGGGGGTGAAGGACTCGAACTCCGCGGCGCACGTGTCGATCCGTTTGTAGGCCGTCGCGAAGCCGGCCTGCCGCCGCCGCTGCCGCACGGCCTCCTCGGGCGACCCGACCGCCCCGGCGATCTGCGCGTCACTGAACCCGCTCCGCTTCAGCGCCCACAGCCCGTCGTCGTCCAGCGCGTCGAGGGAGGCGGCCGCCAAAGCGCGCCGCTCGTCGACCAGTTCGGCGAAGCGGGTCAGGAACCACGGGTCGATGTTCGTCAGGTCGTGCAGCGTCGCGACGGTCCAGCCCCGCCGGAGCGCCTCGAAGATCGTCCAGATCCGGCGGTCGTGCGGGGTCACGAGCCGCTGGCGCAGCCAGTCGTCGTCGGTGTCGTCGGGCCCGCCCGGGGCGCCGAAGATCTCGCCCGCCGTGCCCAGCTCCAGCGAGCGCACGCCCTTCATGAAGGCTTCCTTGAAGGTGCGCCCGATGGCCATCACCTCGCCGACCGACTTCATCTGCGTCGTGAGCGTCCGATCGGCCTCCGGGAACTTCTCGAAGTTCCACCGGGGGATCTTGACCACGACGTAGTCGATCGTCGGCTCGAAGGAGGCCGGCGTGACCCGGGTGATGTCGTTGGGAATCTCGTCGAGGCGGTAGCCGAGGGCGAGCCGGGCCGCGATCTTCGCGATGGGAAAGCCGGTGGCCTTCGACGCGAGCGCGGACGACCGCGACACGCGCGGGTTCATCTCGATCGCCACCATCCGCCCGTCATCCGGGTTGATCGCGAACTGGATGTTGGACCCGCCGGTCTCGACGCCGACCTTCCGGATGATCCGGCGGGCGGCGTCGCGCATGCGCTGGTATTCCTTGTCGGTCAGCGTGAGGGCCGGCGCGACGGTGATGCTGTCGCCCGTGTGCACGCCCATCGGGTCGATGTTCTCGATCGAGCAGATCACGACGAAGTTGTCGGCCCCGTCGCGCATGACCTCGAGCTCGAACTCCTTCCAGCCGATGACGGACTCCTCGATCAGGATCTGGTGCACCGGACTCATCGCGAGGCCCCGCCGGACCACGTCGCGGAACTCCTCGACGTTGTACGCGATGCCTGCGCCGACGCCGCCCAGCGTGAACGACGGCCGGATGATCGCCGGGAAGAGGGTCGCCCTGACCAGTTCTTCCGCCTCGTCCAGCGACCGCGCGTAGCCGCTCTGCGGCACGTCGATGCCGATCGCCCGCATCGCGTCGCGAAACGCCAGCCGGTCCTCGGCCACCCGAATCGCCGCCACGGAGGCGCCAATCAGCTCGACCCCGTAGCGCGCGAGGATGCCCGCCTCGGCCAGCTCCATCGCCAGGTTCAGCGCCGTCTGCCCGCCCACGGTCGGCAGGAGCGCGTCGGGCCGTTCGCGCGCGATGATGGCCTCGAGGATGTCGCGCGTCAGCGGCTCGACGTAGGTCCGGTCGGCCAGCTCCGGGTCCGTCATGATCGTCGCCGGGTTGCTGTTGACCAGCACGACGTCCAGGCCCTCGGCCTTGAGCGCCTTGCACGCCTGCGTGCCCGAGTAGTCGAACTCGCACGCCTGGCCGATGACGATGGGTCCGGCCCCGATGACGAGGACGCGCTTCAGGTCGGGACGAAGGGGCATGGGTGGGGAAAGTCCGCTAGCGGCGCTCCATCGCCTGCAGGAACCTGCCGAACAGGTAGTCCGCGTCGTGCGGGCCGGGGGAGGCCTCGGGGTGGTACTGCACGCTGAAGACCGGCCGCGTCGCGTGCCGGAACCCCTCGAGGGTCCCGTCATACAGGTTCACGTGCGTCACCACGACGTCCGGCGGGAGCGTCGCCGGGTCGACGGCAAAGCCGTGGTTCTGCGACGTGATCTCGACCTGCCCCGTCTCGACCTGCTTGACGGGGTGATTCCCGCCGCGGTGCCCGAACTTCAACTTGAACGTCCGGCCGCCCAGCGCCAGGCCGAGCAGCTGGTGACCGAGGCAGATGCCGAAGGTGGGCACGCCCGCCGCGATCACCTGCCGCACGTGGTCGATCGCGTAGTCGAGCGCCGCCGGATCGCCGGGGCCGTTGCTCAGGAACACGCCATCGGGTCCGCCAGCCAGCAGGTCGGCCGCGGGCGCGGTCGCCGGGTACACGCGCACATCGCAGCGGTGCGCGGTGAACCGGCGCAGGATGTTCCACTTCATGCCGAAGTCGTAGGCCGCGACCTTCAGCCGCCGGCCCGCCACGTGCCGGGGCTCCAGGTCGAACCCGCCGGTGCCGTCCGCGACGCCGGCCGGAGGCCAGTCGAAGGCGTCGGCGCAGGTCACCGTGCGCACGAGATCCGCCCCGATCATTCCCGGCGCCTGCTGCGCCCGGGCCACCAGCTCGCGCGGATCCCGATCGCCGGTCGCGACGACTCCCCGCATGACCCCTGCCGATCGCAGGCGGCGCGTCAGGGCGCGCGTGTCGACGCCCGCGATCGCGACGATGCCGTGCGCGCGCAGGTAGTCCGGGAGCGTGCCCGTGGCGCGCCAGTTGCTCGCAACGGGCGACGCCTCGCGGAGAATGAAACCGGCCACCTGCGGGCCGCGCGACTCCACGTCCGCGTCGGCCACGCCGTAGTTGCCGATCTCCGGGCACGTCATCGTGACGATCTGCCCGGCGTAGGAAGGATCGGTCAGGATCTCCTGGTAGCCCGTGAGGCTGGTGTTGAAGACCACTTCGCCTGGCGCGACGCCCTCGGCGCCTGCCGCAGTGCCCGCGAACCAGCTGCCGTCTTCGAGTGCCAGTACCGCCTTCACCTCGCGGCCCCTTGGTCGAGGGACGCCGCGATGCGGGTGCGCTTGCCGGCCTGGATCGTCGCGGTGGTGGTCCAGATGCGATAGCCCTCGAGCTCGAACCGGATGGTGTGCGGGCCCGCCGCGACGTCCTCGAGCTGGAGCGGCGTGTGACCGACGGCCCGGCCGTCGACGAAGACCCGGGCGCCGGCCGGGCGAGTCTCGAACGCGAACGACCCGGCCCGGCTCGCAGCCGCCGCCGGGGCGGCTGCCGCGCCGGATCGCGCCGGCTTCGGCGCGGCGGCCCTGGGCGCCGGGATCTTCAGCGCGGGCGTTTTCGGGGCGGGGGTCCTCGCCGCCGGCTTCGCGGACTTGACCGCCGGCGTCTTCGGCGCGGGCGTTCTCAGGGCCGGCGTCGTGGCCGCCGGCTTCGCGGGCGCGGGCGCCGGCGAGACCGCGGGGGTGGACGGCGGCGACGCGGCCTTCGTGCGCACCAGGGCAAACGTCACGCTCATGGCGGGGCGCGCGTCGGAGATGGTGATCGCCCGCTCTTGCGGCGTGTAGCCCGGGCGCGTCACGCGCACGGTGTACACGCCGTTGGACAGGCCCCGGAGGATGCGCGGTGTCACGCCGTCGCGCTCACCGTTCAGGTGAACGTCCGCGTTGGCCGGCAGCGACTTCACCGTGATCTGGCCGCGCGCCGCGGCCACCAGCGGCGGCGTCGGCGCGGGTTTCGATTCGGCGGGGCGCGACGCCGGCGCGGCCGACCTGGCGGTGTCCTGGGCCGCGGCGGGCGGCCGGGTTCCGGGGCCCGACGTCGTCGACACGGGCGCTGCCGGCTTCTCCGGCCCGTCCACTGAGGGCGGCACGGCCTGATCGGTGGCAAGCGTCGGCGCAGGCGTCGCGGCAGCCGGGCGCACCGAGGCGGCCGGCGCGCCGGCCCCGGCGGCGGTCTCCGTGTGCCGGACGCCGATCTCGTAGCCGGCGACGAGGCCCACCGCCAGTCCCGCCACCAGCATGGCGGCCATCGGGAGGACGGGCCAGCCGCTCCGGCTGGACGCGGCGTCGGAACCGCGGAACAGGTCGCTCTGCGTGGCCGGGTCGATTGCACGCGGCACGAGCGGCTCGGTGACGAGCGCCCCGGGCTCGCGCAAATCGTCAATCGGCGGCGCCACGACGGGCGGCCGGTCGTCGCGCGGTTCCTCCAGCACGCGCCCGATGTCGACGGCCGACAGGTCCGGCGTGAAGCTGGCCGTCAGCGGCGGCTCTGCCGACCCCAGGTCCAGGCTGCCAAGGTCGTCCAGATCACGGTCCGGCACGGGATCCGGTTCCGGCTCGGGCAGGTCGACCTCCGGCGCGGGCGGGACGTCAACCGACTCGAGCGCCGCCGACAGCGGCGCAGCCGCCATCACCTCGAGCGGGGCCGGGGGTTCCGCGGCCGGCGGCTCGGCGGGCTGATCGGTCAGGGGATCCTCGAGCCCCGGCAGCCTCGGGCCCTTTCCCCGCCCGCGACGCGATCGCGGGGCGGGCGGATGTACGGCGCCAGCGGACGCGACGGCGGCTGAGCCCAGCAGGGCCGCGGCCAGCGCCCCCGCCAGCTGGCCAGCGGTCGCCGGGCGACGGCCCGGCTCGGCGTCCAGCGCGGCCTCGAGCACATCGCGCAACGCCGCGGCATCAGCCGCGCGGACGTCGTCCAGGCCCGGCAGCAGCTCGTCGGTTCCCGGCGTCGGGCGCCTGCCCGTGAGCACTTCGCAGGCGATGGCGGCCAGCGCAAAGACATCGGCCGCGGCGCTCCAGGCACCAACGACCTCGCGTTCGGGGGCGGCGTACGGCCGCCGCACGGGCGGACGCCACCCGATGCGCTCGAGCGCGAGCGCGACGCCCAGGCCGGTCACGTGCGTGTCGCCCGGCGTGACGAGGATGTCGCGCGGGTGCAGCGACCCGTGTCGAGCGTCGAGCCGCGCGCTTTCGTCGAGCGCCTCGGCCATATGGCTGATGAGCCGGACCGCGTCGGGAGGCGGCGCGGGCCCGTACTGGCGCAGCGCCACGTCCAGCGACTCGGCATCGATGTACTGCTGAGCGAGGTACGCGACGGACCCTTCGACGCCGGCCGCGATCGGCCGGGCAATGCGGGGGTGGTCCAGCCCGAGATCCACGATGCGCTGCAGTTCGGCGGCCAGATCCGCCGCCCGCTCGGGTGGGAGGTCGAGGAGAAAGACCTTCACGGCGACCAGGTGGCCGCTGTCGGGGTCCTCCGTACGAAACACCGGACCCAAAACGCCCGCGCCAATCTGGTGCTGGAGCCGGAACCGCCCGAATGCCGGGGGTGGAGCGTAGTTGGTGGATGCGTTCAACGGCATGCGCCCGCGTTGCCCGATGCTAGCATCAAAGCGCCCGCTGCTTCAATGAATCGGTCGGCGTTTCCTTTGCGTCGCTGCAGGCATCCGGGGCGCGGGCGCGGTCGGCTTGACAGCACGCGCGGGCGTCTGAGACAGTAGCCTTCCGGTGCCCGCATCCGCTCACGACCCCTCGTCTGGCGCAGTCCGGCTTGCCGTGGACCTGCGGCACTTCCCCGGCATCCGGCGCCTGGCCGCCGACTACGCGTTCCATTTCGATCGGCTGGCCCCGTTCTTCGCGGGCAACCCGGCCGACCCTGGCGCGTGGCGGGAGGCCGTCGCGCGCGCCCAGGACCACCCGCGCGATCGCGCGGCGCTGGTGGCGGCGCTCGGTCAGCAGCAGCAGCGGCGCGGCGCCCCGCCCGAGGCCCGGGCAGCGGCCGAGCGTCTCAGGGATCCGCGCGCGGTCGTCGTGGTCACGGGCCAGCAGGCCGGGCTGTTCGGCGGCCCGCTGTACACGCTGCTGAAGGCGCTGACCGCGATCCGCCTGGCCGCGCGCCTCCGCGAGGAGCAGCACGTGCCGGCGGTCCCGGTGTTCTGGATCGACTCGGAAGACCACGACTGGGACGAGGTCAGCGGGTGCGAGATCCTCGATGCGGACCTGGAGCCGCGCCGGGTCCAGCTCCCGGCGCTCGCGGGCGCGGGCGAACGGCCAATCGCCGCGGTCGAACTGGACGGCGCGGCCTCCGCCGCCATCGACGATCTGGCGGCCGCGCTGGCGCCCACCGAGTTCACGGCGACCCTGCTGACGTGGCTGCGCAACGCCTATCGGCCCGGCATCGGCATGGCGGAGGCCTTTGGCCGGTGGCTCGACATGGTGCTCGGCCGCCTCGGCCTCGTGGTATACGATGCCTCCGATCCCGCGACCAAGCCGCTGGCGCAGGCCGTCTTCCGGCGCGAGATCCAGTTTCCGGGCCGCACGGCCGAGCTGGCCGCCGAGGTCGGGGAGGAGCTGATCGCCCGCGGGTATCACGCGCAGGTGTCGTCGCACGGCGACGGCGTGGCGCTGTTCCGGCTCGACGGCGACCGCCGGCCGATCCGGTTCCACAACGGGCAGTTCCTGGTACGGGACACGGCCGTCGACAGGGACGCGCTGCTGGCCGACATCGACGCGTCGCCCGAACGCTTCAGCCCGAACGTCCTGCTCCGCCCCATCGTCCAGGACACGCTGTTCCCGACGGTCTGCTACGTGGCGGGCCCGAACGAGCTGGCGTACCTCGCGCAACTCCCGCGCGTGTACGAGCACTTCGGCGTGCCGATGCCGCTGATGTACCCGCGGGTTACGGCCACGCTGCTCGATTCGGCCGGCGCGCGGTTCCTCGCGCGCTATCACCTGGCGCTGCAGGCGCTGCAGCCCCAGGATGAAGCGGTGCTGAACCACCTCCTCGAGACGCACATGCCCCCGACGGTCGAAGAGGCGTACCAGGAGGCGGCGCGCGCCGCCGAGGAGCGGATGCAGGCGCTCATCGAGGCCGTGCCGCTCGTCGATCCCACGCTCGAAGGGGCCGCGCGTGCGGCGCTCGGCCGGATGCAGCACG
The DNA here is from genome assembly GCA_963813325.1 of uncultured Acidobacteriota bacterium. Lineage (GTDB taxonomy): Bacteria > Acidobacteriota > Vicinamibacteria > Vicinamibacterales > JAKQTR01 > CAWEYM01. Next base: position 167,022 of record CAWEYM010000004.1, on the reverse strand, counting down.
ACCTGCAAGGCCTGCACGCGAAGATCATCCACGCGGCCAAGCGGCGCGACGAGACGATGCGGCGCCAGTTCATGCGCACCCGGGCCCAGGCCTTTCCCGGCGGGCACCCGCAGGAGCGGTCCACGGGCTTCGTGTATTTCCTCAATCGCTACGGGCCGGCGCTGGTGGACCGCCTGATCGCAGAGCTGCCCCTCGACATGGGACAGCACTGGGTGCTCACGATCTAGCAGGAGCCACAGGTGGCGCCGTTCTCCAGACGTCAGGCCCCGCGCGTCGCGGGCAGGCCCCCGCGGCGCTGGCGCAAGATCCTCGCTCTGGGTCTCGGCATCCCGGCGGCCATCCTCCTCGCGATCAGCGCCTATTACTACGTCACGTTCGCCCGGGTCATCGATGAGCGGCTGCACGGCGAGCGCATGCGGACGCTGCCGCGGGTGTTCGCCCGGCCGCTCGAGATCCACCGTGGCCAGTGGCTGTCGGAGCGGAGCCTGGTCGACCGGCTGAACGATCTCGGCTATTCCCAGCGCGCCCGCGCCGAGATCCCGGGCGAGTTCACGGTGGGCGACCGGTCGCTGACCCTGGTCGCCCGCGGCGGCACCGCGGAGGGCCGCACGGTGCGCTTCACGTTCAACCCGCGGGCCCCGGGCATCGTGCCCGCCGCGGCGGCCTCCGGCAAGCCCGCCGTGACGAGCGTCATCGACCGGATCGAGGTGGACGGGCGCGGCCCGGCCGACCAGGTGACGCTCGACGCCCCCTTGATCACGGCGCTCATCACCGCCACCCGCGAGAAGCGGCGGCGCGTGTCGCTGTCTTTGATCCCGCGCCAGATGGTGCAGGCGGTCCTCGCCATCGAGGACCGGCGGTTCCGCGAGCACCCGGGCATCGACCCGATCCGGATCGTCGGCGCCGTGTTCACCAATCTCCGGGGGAACCGGTCCTACCTGGTCGGCGCCAGCACCATCACGCAGCAGCTCGTGAAGAACTTCTTCCTGACGCCGGAGAAGTCGTTCCGCCGCAAGCTGCAGGAGCAGTTTCTCGCGCTCGTCCTGGAGACCCGCGCATCGAAGGACGAGATTCTCGAGCTGTACCTGAACGAGGTCTACCTCGGCCAGCGAGGCTCCTTTGCGATCCACGGCGTGGCCGAAGCCTCGCGCCTGTTCTTCGGCAAGGACGTGACGAATCTCTCGCTGGCGGAGGCAGCCACCATCGCGGGCGTGATCCAGGCGCCCTACACCTGGTCGCCGTTCAGTTCCGCGACGCGCGCCCGCGACCGCCGCAACGTCGTCCTGCAGTCGATGGTGGACGCCGGCTACGTGAAGCAGGACGAGGCGGAGCGCGCCGGGCGCGAGCCGGTCAAGGTCGTGGCCCAGGCGCTCGAGACGGAGGCGCCGTACTTCGTCGACCTGCTCGGACAGACCCTCGCCGACCAGTACCCGGGCCTGCTGGCCGGCAACCAGCCCGTCGACGTGTTCACCACGCTCGACATGGACCTCCAGCGCATCGCCCAGGACGCCGTCACGGCGGGCCTCGCCCAGGTCGACGCGCTGCTGGCCCGCCGGAAGCGCCCGGATCGGGCCCAGGTGGCGTTGCTGGCGATCGATCCCCGCACGGGCGACGTGCTGGCGCTGGTCGGCGGTCGATCGTACAGCCAGTCGCAGTTCAACCGCGCGTGGAGCGCCAAGCGGCAACCCGGCTCGGTCTTCAAGCCCTTCGTGTACCTGGCGGCGTTCGAGGAAGCCGCGGCGATGGGGCGCACGGACCTCACGCCGGCCACGATGGTCGACGATGAGCCGACCACGTTCATGTCCGGGGACAAGGAGTGGACGCCGCGCAACTACGAGGACGAGTACGACGGCGAGATCACGCTGCGGCGCGCGCTGGCCGTGTCGCGCAACATCGCGACGATCAAGGTCGCCGAGATGACCGGCTACGACAAGGTGGCCGACCTGTGGCGCCGATTCGGGTCGGCCACGCCGCCGCGCCCGTATCCCTCGATCGCGCTGGGCGTGTTCGAGGCCACGCCGTTCGAGGTCGCCACGGCCTACACGGTGTTCCCCAACCTGGGCGTGGTGCGTCCGCTCCGGCCCATCCTGCGCATCGTGAGCGCCGCCAGGGACCTGCCGGTCCCGGACCAGCCCGTGCGGCGCGTGACGCGGCCCGACACGACGTTCCTCGTCACGAACATGATGCGGAGCGTCATCAACGAGGGCACGGGGTTCGGCGCGCGTGCCGCGGGGTTCGCCCTCGACGCCGCCGGCAAGTCGGGCACCACGAACGACATGCGCGACGCGTGGTTCGTCGGGTTCACGCCGGATCTGTTGACCGTGGTCTGGGTCGGGTTCGACGACAACCAGCCGCTGGGGCTCAGCGGGTCGGTGGCGGCGCTGCCGATCTGGACGCGGTTCATGATGGGCGCGCTCGCCGGACGGCCGAACGTGCCCTTCGCGCCCCCGCTGGGTGTCAGCTTCGTCGATATCGACCGCGACACCGGCAAGCTCCTGCAGCCGGCGTGCCCGCGCATGTTCCACGAAGCGTTCCTGGCCGGCACCGAACCGATCGAGGCCTGCGAGTTGCACCGATTCTAGGCCCGGCTGGCGCGGCAGGCGGCCGCAGTACCCCGGCGCTGAAGCGCCAGGGCTACGTCCTCTCGACCCCGGCGCTGAAGCGCCAGGGCGACGGCGGGGAAGCGCCGGGGCTACGTCCTGCTGAAGCGAAGCGCCGGGGCTACGTCAGTCGCGATCCCCGATCCCACGCCCACCTCCGATCTCCGATCCCCGGCCCCTGTATAATCCCCTCATGGTCGAGGTCGTCTACAAGGCCATCGTGGACGCGATCGAGCGCGGCGATCACGTGGCGCTCGTCACGATCGTGGCCGCGCGTGGCTCCACGCCGCAGCGGGTCGGCGCCAAGCTGCTCGTCTACGAGGACGGCCGCACGGCCGGCACCATCGGCGGCGGCTGCTATGAGAGCGACGCCTGCCTGAAGGCCCGCGACATCATCCGCACCCGTCGGGCGCAAGTCGTCCGCTACGACCTGGCGGACGATCTGGCCGCCGAGAACGGGCTCATCTGCGGAGGGCAGATGGACGTCTTCATCGAGCCGATCGAACCCTCGCCCACGCTCTACATCGTCGGCGCCGGGCACGTCGGCCGGCAGGTCGCCCGCGTGGCGCACGGCGTCGGGTTCCGCGTGTGCGTGCTCGACGACCGGGAGAAGTTCGCCAGCCGGGACCTGATTCCCGAGGCCGACGACGTGGTCGTCGACGACATCCCGGGCTGGCTGGGCCGCGCCGAGATGCCGCAATCGGCCTACGTCGTCGTCGTGACGCGCGGGCACCGTCATGATCTCGCCGCCCTGCAGGCGATCGCGGGGCGCACGGCCCGTTACATCGGGATGATCGGAAGCCGCGCCAAGGTGGCACGCATCACGGAGGCGCTGGTGGAGGCGGGGGCGCCGCCCGACTGGGTCGCGGCCCTGCGCGCGCCGATCGGGCTGCGAATTGGCGCGGTCACGCCCGAGGAAATCGCCGTGAGCATCGTGGCCGAGCTGATCGCGGTGCGGCGCGGCGCCGTGGACCGGCCGGACGCGGCCGCCCAATCCATGCGGAGCCGGATCGGAGCATAGCGCGTGTCGTCTCTCCTGGTCCGCGGCGGGACCATCCTGACGCTGAACGATCGCCTCGATGTCATCGACGGCGACGTGTCCATCCGCGACGGACGGATCGCGGCAATCGGCGAGGTCGACCCTGCGGGTCATCATGATGCCGTCCTGGACGCGCGCGGCGGCCTCGTGCTGCCCGGGTTCGTCCAGACGCACGTCCACCTGTGCCAGACGCTCTTCCGCGGCAGCGCCGACGACCTGGCCCTCATCGAGTGGCTGCGCCAGCGCGTGTGGCCGATGGAGGCCGCGCACACACCGGCCTCGCTCCGGGCCTCGGCGCGCCTGGCCGCCTGCGAGCTGCTGTCGACCGGGACGACGACCGTGCTCACGATGGAAACCGTGCACGACACCGACGCGGTGTTCGAGGCGGTGGCCGAGACCGGGATGCGGGCGGTGATCGGCAAGTGCATGATGGACGCCGACGCGCTCGTCCCCCCGCGCCTGCTCGAGGCGACGCAGGCATCGATCGACGAAAGCCTGGCGATCCGCAAGCGGTGGGACGGGGCCGCCGGCGGGCGCCTGCGGGCGGCCTTTGCGCCTCGCTTCGCCGTGTCGTGCTCGCGTGCGCTGCTCGAAGCCGTGGGCGCCCTGTCGGCCCGGCACGGGGCCATCGTCCACACGCACGCGTCGGAGTCGCGCGCCGAGATCGAGATCGTCCGCCAGCGGACCGGCCTCCGCAACGTCGAGTATCTCGCCCAGACAGGGCTGGCGTCCGAGCATCTGTGCGTCGCCCACTGCGTCTGGGTGGACGAGGCGGAGCAGGCGCTGCTGGCCGAGCGGCAGGTCCGGGTGCTGCACTGTCCCAGCTCGAACCTGAAGCTCGGCAGCGGCCTGGCGCCGGTCTCGGAACTGCGCGCGCGCGGCGTGTGCGTGTCGCTCGGCGCCGACGGCGCGGCGTGCAACAACCGGCTCGACATGTTCGCCGAGATGCGGCTCGCGGCCCTGCTGCAGGCGGTCCGGAAGGGCCCGGGCGCCCTGACCGCCCGGGACGCGCTGTGGATGGCGACCCGGGAAGGAGCGCGCGCGCTCGGCCTCGACGCCGAGATCGGATCGATCGAACGCGGCAAACGGGCCGACCTCATCATCGTCGACCGGGACCGCCCCCATCTCGTGCCGGGTCCCGATCCGTATTCCACGCTGGTGTACGCCGCCCGTGGCACCGACGTCCGCGCGACGATCGTGGACGGCGACGTCCTGGTGCGGGACTTCGCGCCGACCCGGATGGACCCGGCCGAGGTCGGCCGCGACGCGCGGCTGGCGGCCCGGGATCTGGCGGCACGGACGGGCCTCGCCTTGTGAAAATCCCTGTAAAATCACTCGATTCCAGCGGTTCCCCCCGGGCTTGGTATAATATTGATCGGAATACGGATTAGCGCTCCAGCACTGTGACTGCTAAAGATCAACGCGACCTCAACGAGCGTGCCCTGCGCGTCCTCGCGACGCTGGTGCGCGAGCACATCGACACCGGGGAACCGGTGGCGTCGCTGATGCTCGTCCGGCGCGGCGGGTTCGGGCTGTCGTCCGCCACGATTCGCCACGTGCTGGCGCGGCTCGAGGAGCAGGGCTACGTGCGGCAGCCGCACACCTCGGCCGGGCGTGTCCCGACCGACGCGGGCTACCGGTGCTACGTCGACCAGATCCTGCAGGCCAAGCGGCCCCCGCGCAGCGCCGATGCCATCGAAGCGCAACTCCGCCAGCAGGTCGGGGGCACGGCGGACATCGAGTCGCTGCTGTCGACCGTCTCGCACGTGCTGTCGGCCGCGTCGCACCACGTGGCCTTCGCGCTGGCCCCGGCGAGCGAGGCCGTGGCCTTTCACCACATCGAGTTCACGCAGCTGGGCGCCGGCCGCCTGCTGGTCATGGTGGTGGCGCGCAACGGCCAGGTGAGCCACAAGGTGGTCGAGCTGGACGAGGAAGTCTCGCCGGTCGAACTGGAACAGGCGGCCACCTACCTGAACACCGAGTTCACCGGCATGTCGCTCGCCGACGTGCGGGCGGCCATCCTCGAGAGCCTGAAACAGGAGCGCGTGCTGTACGACCGGCTCATGGCGCGGGCCCTGCGGCTCGCCCGGTCGAGCTTCGACGACCTGACGGCGCGCCACTCGGTCTTCGTCGAAGGCGCCTCGTCGCTGCTCGAAGAGGCGTCCGAACCCTCCAGCGGGATCACGCTGATGACGCTGACCGCGCTCGTCAGGATGATCGAGGACAAGCACCGGCTGGTGAACCTGCTGAGCGAGTACATCGACGGCCCGGGCCTGACCGTGGTCATCGGCGCGGAGCACGTGGAGCCGGGCATGCGCCCGTTCAGCCTGGTCGCTTCGACATATTCGGACGGGGACGGCACGGGCACGGTGGGCCTGATCGGGCCGACCCGCATGCACTACTCGCGCGCAATCACCATGGTCGACGGCGTTGCCAACGCCGTGTCTCGGGTGCTGGCCGACGCACGCCGGGCCGAACCCACGTCCACGGGATCCTGACGCGCTGCACGTGACCCTGACCATGCCTGATGACAATCGTGAACGGCAGACGGACGACCCGTCTGGACGCGGGCCGGCCGAACCCGCGGGGGCGGCGGAAGGACCGGCTGGTGCGCTCCCGCCTGCCGGCGAGGCCCCGGACCGGGAGCGCGCACTCCAGGACGAGCGCGACCGTTACTACGATCTGCTCCTGCGAAAGACGGCCGAGTTCGACAACTACCGCAAGCGCACCGAGCGCGAGCGCCGGGACCAGACGGACCACGCCGCGGCGAGCCTGCTGCTGGACCTGCTGCCGGTCGTGGACGACCTCGAGCGGGCGCTCGAGACGGACGCCGGCCCCGAGGCCGAGGCCTACCGGCAGGGCGTGGAACTCATCCTCCGCCAGGTGCAGGATCTCCTGAAACGGCGTGGGGTGCGGCCGATCGAGTCGGTGGGCCGTGATTTCGATCCGCATCTCCACCAGGCCGTGACGACCGACGATGGCCCCGGTCATCGCGACGGCGAGGTGGTCGAGGAATTCAGGCGCGGGTATCTCCTGGGCGAGCGGCTTCTCCGGCCCGCCATGGTGAAGGTGGCACGAGCGTGAGCAAGCGCGACTACTACGAGGTGCTCGGGGTCCAGCGGACCGCGAACGATCAGGAGATCAAGAGCGCGTACCGCAAGCTCGCGCTGCAGTACCATCCGGATCGCAACCCGGCCAACAAGGAGGCCGAGGAGAAGTTCAAGGAGGCCGCCGAGTCGTACGCGGTGCTCGCGGATCGCGACAAGCGCGCGGCCTACGATCGGTACGGCCACGCGGGTGTCGGCACCTCGGGCGCGGGCGGGTTCGACCCGACCATCTTCTCGGACTTCGACGACATCCTCGGCGGGCTCGGCGACTTCTTCGGCTTCGGCGACATCTTCGGGGGCGGCGGCCGGCGGCGGCGCGGGCCGCAGCGGGGCCCGGACCTGCGGTACGACCTCGAGATCGGGTTCGAGGAAGCCGCACACGGCGTCGAAACGACCATCCAGATCCCGCGCATGGAACCCTGCGACGCCTGCAGCGGGTCCGGCGCGACGCCCGGGACCAAGGCGACGCGGTGCCAGCAGTGCCAGGGCCGCGGCCAGGTGCGCTACCAGCAGGGGTTCCTCGTGGTGGCGCGCACGTGCGGCCGCTGCCAGGGCACCGGCACGGTGATCGCGTCGCCCTGCGTGACGTGCCGCGGCACGGGACAGGTTCCCCGCGAGCGCAAGCTGACGGTCAAGATTCCGCCCGGGATCGCCTCGGGCCAGCGCCTGCGGCTTTCGGGCGAGGGCGAATCGGGCGCCCTCGGCGGCCCGCCCGGCGACCTCTACGTCGTCATCCAGGTCCAGGAGCACGACGTTTTCCGGCGCGACGGCGACGATCTCTACTGCGAGGTGGGGGTCAACTTCCCCACCGTGGCGCTGGGCGGCGAGATCAAGGTGCCGACGATCGATGGCCACGCCAGCCTCAAGATCCCCGAGGGCACTGATCCCGGGACCGTGTTCCGGCTGCGCGGCAAGGGCATGCCCAACGTGAGCGGGCACGGGCGCGGCGACCTGCACGTGATGGTCCAGGTCAGGACGCCTCGCAAGCTGACGCGCGAGCAGCGCGCGGCCCTTGACCAGCTCGCCAAGGTGCTGCCGACGGAGACGGCCGACGCCCGGCCCCGCGACCACGAGTCGGAAGAACGTGGTGTCTTCGACCGGGTCAAAGACCTGTTCAGCTGAGCCCGGCGCTCGGTTGAGTTGAGGACGCGCCGGGCATGTAGCGCGCGGGCTTCAGCCCGCGTGCCCGGAGCGAACACACTCATCACAAGTGAGCTCCGGGGTTCGAAGTGCTCGGTGCTCAGTCTTCAGTTCTCAGTTCTCAGTCGGACACCGCCAGCACCATCCCCACCCACTCGTCCTGGGTTTCGCGCCAGACCACGCGGGCATCGGCGCCGAACGCATCCGTGACGGCGCGTTCCTCCTCGCGGAGGATGCCGCTCAGCACGAGCACGCCCCCGCGCCGGCAGAGCCCGCGCATGGCCGCGGCGCTGCCGATCAGCATCCCCCCCGTGAGGTTGCCCAGCACGACATCCGCGGGCGCGCCTGACCAGTCGCGGATGTCGCCGCTGCGGAGGTCGATCCGGTCGCGCAAGCCGTTGCGGTCGATGTTGGCCCTCGCCGCGTCGACCGCGTCCGGGTCGACCTCAATCGCGACGACAGGCGCGGACCCGAGCAGCGCCGCCGCAAGCGCGAGCACGCCAGAGCCCGTGCCGACGTCGATGACGGATTGGCCGGCCAGGTCCAGGGTCTGCAGCGCGGCCAGGCACAGCCTCGTCGACGCGTGATGCCCCGTGCCGAACCCGGTGGACGGTTCGATGACGATGGTGACCGGGGGATCCCCGCGCGCGTCGCCAGGCGCGTCCCACGGGGGCGTGACGACGATGCGCCCGACGCGGATGGCATGCAGATCCTGCTGGCTGCGCCTCGCCCAGTCCTCGTCGGGCACCGCGGCCGTCGCGAGCGTCAGGCCCTGGTCGCCGAACGCGTCGATCACCGCGCGCGCCGCGCGATCACGGTCCCCCGGCTCCCGGAACATGACGAGCCAGGCGTCATCCGCCAGTTCCTGGACAGCCACCGTGCCGCTGCCGTCCAGCACGGCCGGGACCAGCTCCTGCAAGGGCACGGCGTCCCCACGCTGGCGTGGAAAACGAATCTCGATCGCTGGCCAGTCCATGCGATCTCCAGTTCTCAGTCCTCAGAACTCAGACCTGATGGCTTGGCGCCCCGCTACAGTTCCCCCCACACCTGCAGCAGGACGCTCAGGGCGACGAGCGGCGCGGCGTCGGCGCGCAGGGTCCGGCCGCCCAGGGTCAGCGGCAGACACCGCTGTTGCGTCGCGCGCACGATTTCCTCGTCGGTCCAGCCGCCCTCGGGGCCGACCATCACGAGCGCCGAGGAGGGCACCGCCTGCGCGCGGAGCGTCTCGGGCCGCACGGGCGATCCCCCCGCGGCCGGCTCGACCAGGATGATGCGCCTGTCCGAGCGGTCGCCGGCGAGGCACTCGGACAGATCCAGCGGCGGATGCACGCCGGGCAGGACGGCCCGGCCGCACTGCTTGGTCGACGCCAGGGCCACGCGCCGCCAGCGTTCGACCCGCCCCCCCTGGCGGAAGGCCGCGGCGGGCACGTCGGTGCGGCCGGTCAGCAAAGGCTGGATGGCGGCGACGCCCAGCATGACGGCGTCCCGCACGACGGCGTCCATCTTGTCCGCCTTGAGCACGGCCTGGGCGAGGGTGATCGCCACGCGGCACTCGGGCGCGGCGACGACCGGATCGCCGAGGTCGATCAGCACGCCTGCCCGCGACACCGAGGCGACCCGGCCGGCGACCTCCACGCCCCGGCCGTCGAACACCGCGACCGCATCGCCCGGGCCCAGGCGCAGCACGCGCGCGAGGTGGGCGGCCTCGTCCTCCGGCAGGCGGACCGTCCGGGCGTCGCGGGTCAGCGCGGGGGCGTGGAATCGGGGCGCCATGCCGCAATTATAGTCAAGCCGATCTATACTCCGGTGGACTCGCCATGTTCTTTCGCGGTCAAACCATCGGCAAGTACAAGATCCTCTCGGCCCTCGGCAGCGGCGGCTTCGGCAGCGTCTACCTTGCCGAGGACACGTGGATCAGCAAGAAGGTGGCGATCAAGGTTCCCCACCGCCAGAACGTGGACTTCGGGGAACTGCTCCGGGAGCCGCGCCTCCTCGCCAGCCTGAACCATCCGAACATCGTGTCCGTGCTCACCGCCGAGAAGCAGGACAACGTGTTCTTCATCGTGATGGAGTACGTGGCGGGCGAGACGCTCGAGACCATCATCAACCGGGAGGGGGCGCTGCCGCTGAACCGTGCACTCGACTACACCTGCCAGATCTGCAACGCGGTGGACCACGCGCACGGGCAGGGCGTGATCCACCGGGACCTGCGGCCGGCCAACGTGATGGTGTCGGAGAACGGCCTGATCAAGGTGGCGGACTTCGGCACGTCGCGCTTCCTCGAGCTCACCGCGCACGGCACGACCGTGATCGGCAGCCCGCCCTACATGGCGCCGGAACAGTTCCACGGCAAGGCCACCTTCGCCTCGGACATCTACTCGCTCGGCGTTACGATGTACCAGGTGCTGACGGGCACGCTGCCCTACCAGACGCCCGCCCCGGGGGATCTGGAAAAGCTGATGAGCGGGGAGCTCGTCTCCCCGCCGCGCCAGCGGAACACGCGGATCCCGAAGGGGATCAACGACATCATCATGAAGGCGATGGCCCCGGAAGTGGCGGCGCGTTACCAGCGGGCCGGGGACCTGCTCGAGGCGCTGCTGCACGCGGATGTGGGGCCGGCGGGCCGCCGGGCAACGGAGCGCGGGGCGCGCGCGGTGGCGGCGCCCGTGCCGGACCCGCCCGAGCCGCAGCCGCGCCCGCGGACGAAGGAGACGCCGCAGCCGCGCTTTTGCTGGCACTGCCACAAGCCCCTGCACGCGCGGTCGGACCGCTGCCCGTTTTGCGGCGAGGCACAGTAGAATACGGCGTTCAAGGAGATGCGCATGGGTTTCACGGGTACCGGCAAAGTGTGGGTCAACGGGCAGTTCGTGGAGTGGGCCGACGCCAGAATCCACCTCGCCTCGCACGTCATCCATTACGGCAGCGCCGTGTTCGAGGGCGCCAGGTGCTACGAGACCGTGAAGGGGGCCGCCTGCTTCCGGCTCGGGGCGCACGTCAAGCGCCTGTTCAACTCGGCGAAGATCTACCGGATGGAGGTGGGCTATTCGGCCGAGGCGATCGAGCAGGCGATCATCGAGACGATCGTCGCCAACGGGTTCAAGGCCTGCTACATCCGTCCCATTGTCTACCGCGGCTACGCCCAGCTCGGCATCAACCCCTTCCCGTGCCCCGTGGACACGGCGATCCTGGTGTGGGACTGGGGCACGTACCTGGGCACCGACGCGCTCGAGAACGGCGTGGACGTCAAGGTGAGCTCCTGGTCGCGGATGGCGCCGGACACGTTCCCGTCGCTCGCCAAGAGCAGCGCCAACTACGCGAGCGCCCAGCTCATCAAGATGGAAGCCATCGTGGACGGCTACGCCGAAGGGATCGCGCTCGACAGCTTCGGCTACGTGTCGGAAGGCAGCGGCCAGAACGTGTTCGTGGTGCGGGACGGCACGCTGTACACCCCGCCGATGACCGCGTCGATCCTGCCCGGGATCACGCGCGACTCGGTCATGACCCTGGCCCGCGAGCTCGGCTACAGCGTTCGCCAGGAGATGGTCCCGCGCGAGATGCTCTACATCGCCGACGAGGTGTTCTTCGCGGGAACCGCCGTGGAAATCACACCCATCCGGTCGGTCGATCGCATCGTGATCGGCGCCGGCCGGCGCGGCCCCATCACCGAGAGAATCCAGCGGGCGTTCTTCGAAGTCGTCAACGGCCGGACCGAGGACCCGCACGGCTGGCTGACGTACCTGGACGCCCCGAAGGGCTGAAGATGCACGTCAACGACCTGCTTCGCATCGCCGTCGAACGCAAGGCCTCCGACCTGCACCTCAAGGTCGGGAGCTTCCCCATGATCCGGGTGGGCGGCGAGCTCACGCCGGCCCTGCAGGACAAGCGCCTCACGCACGAGGACACCGTCGCGATGGCCGCCGCCGTGATGTCGGCCCAGCAGCGCGAACGGTTCAAGGAGTCGCAGGAGGTGGACCTGGCCTACAGCGTCCCCGGCCTCGGCCGCTTCCGCTGCAACATCTTCCAGCAGCGCGGCACGATCGGGATCGTGCTGCGCGTCATCCCGATGCACATCCGGTCCATCGAGGAGCTGGACCTGCCGCCCGTCCTGAACCACATCGCCGGCGAGGAGCGCGGCCTCGTGCTCGTCACCGGCACGACCGGCAGCGGCAAGAGCACGACGCTCGCCGCGATGGTCAACCACATCAACTACCATCGCTGCGCCCACGTGATGACGATCGAGGACCCGATCGAGTTCCTCCATCGCGATCACCAGGCCATCGTCAACCAGCGCGAGGTGATGACCGACACGCGCGGGTTCGCCTACGCCCTGCGCAGCGCGCTGCGCCAGGACCCCGACGTCATCCTCGTCGGCGAGATGCGCGACTACGAGACCATCGAGACGGCGCTGCTGGCCGCCGAGACGGGCCACCTGGTCTTCTCCACGCTGCACACCCTCGATGCCACGGAGACCATCAACCGCATCATCGCCGTCTTCCCGCCCCACCAGCAGAAGCAGGTGCGCCTGCAGCTGGCGAGCGTGCTGAAGTCGATCATCTCCCAGCGCCTGGTGCCCCGCGCCGACGGCCAGGGCCGGTGCGCCGCAGTGGAGGTCCTCATCTCCACCCCGTTCATCCGGGACTGCATCGTCGACAAGGAGAAGACGCACCTGATCCAGAGCGCCATCGCGGCCGGCACGTCCCAGTACGGGATGCAGACGTTCGACCAGTCGCTGTTCGGCCTGCTGCAGCAGCAGCGGATCACCTACGACGAGGCCCTGCGGTGGGCGTCCAACGTCGACGAGTTCAAGCTCAGGTTCCAGGGCATCGCCACGGCGGGCGACGAGGCGCGCGAGCAAATGGCGCAGACCGTCGTGGGCGGGGTCGTGCCGACCGCCGACATCACACGATTCAGCAGTTGACGCCGCCGGATGGCCTCGAATGACCCAGCGCGGCGTCGAGCCCGGGGCCGCCCCGGCGACGCCGCAGCCCCGGGGAGTCCCCTGGCGCCCGAGAAAGCCCTGCAGGCCGCCTACGCGGGCGGCCTGCGCCTCCTCGCCCGCCGCGAGATCTCCGAGGCTCGCCTGCGCGAGCGCCTGGCGGCCCGGGACCTGCCGGCGGAGGCGGTCGACGGCGCGATCGCGAAGCTCAAGGCCGCCGGGGCGCTCGACGATCGCCGCGCGGTGCGCGCCTGCGCCCGCACGATTGTCCTCGTCAAGCAGCGGGGCCGGCTGCGCGCCCGCCAGGAATTGCAGAAGCTCGGCTTCGCGCCCGATCTCGCCGCCGCCGCCATCGACGAGTGGCTCGCCCCCGCCGCCGAGGCCACGCTGCTCGACAAGGTGATCGCCCGTCAACTGCGCGGACGGAACGCCGACCTGTCCGACCCGGCCGTGTTCCGGCGCGTGTACGGCGCGCTGGTCCGCCGGGGGTTCAGCCCCTCGACGGTGCAGACCGCGCTGCGCAACCGGGCCAGGGGCGTGGCGCCCGACCCGCCCGACGCCTTCCCCGACGCGGACGACGACGCGTAGCCGGGCGGCCCGGCGGGTTCATGGCCCGGTCCCGGGCGCCGGGCCGGCCGCCTGCGCCTGTTAGAATAGGAAGTTATGACTTCCACCGACCTCCGCCGTACGTTTCTCGAGTTCTTCGAGCAGAACGGCCATCGAATCGTGCAGAGCTCCCCGCTGGTGCCCGGCGACGACCCGACCCTGCTGTTCACCAACGCGGGCATGAACCAGTTCAAGGACGTGTTCCTGGGCAGGGAACGCCGTGACTACCGGCGCGCCACCAGCTCCCAGAAGTGCATGCGCGTCAGCGGCAAGCACAACGATCTGGAGAATGTCGGGCCCTCGCTGCGCCATCACACCTTCTTCGAGATGCTGGGCAACTTCTCCTTCGGGGACTATTTCAAGGACGAGGCGATCGCCCTGGCGTGGCGCCTGCTGACGGAGGTGTGGAAGCTCCCGGCCGATCGGCTGCACGCGACGATCTTCAAGGGTGAGGGGGGCATTCCGCGCGACGACGACGCCTACGGGTTCTGGCGGCGGGTCGTGCCCGCCGACCGGATCAGCGAACTGGGGCAGGCGGACAACTTCTGGTCGATGGGCGAGACGGGGCCGTGCGGGCGGTGCTCGGAGATCCACTACTTCCGCGGCAACGACCTGCCCTGCCTCGAGCCGGTCTGCCTGGGACCCGCATGCTCCTGCGATCGGTTCGTCGAGGTGTGGAACAACGTCTTCATGGAGTTCGATCGTCAGCCCGACGGCTCGCTCGTACCGCTGCCGGCGCCGTCAATCGACACCGGCATGGGCCTCGAACGGATCACGGCGATCATGCAGGGCACGCTCTCGAACTACGACACGGACCTGTTCGCACCCCTGCTCGGCGCGATCGGAGACCTGGCGGGCCGCCGGCACGCGGGCACGATGGACCCGCCCGACGTGTCCATGCGCGTCATCGCCGACCACGCCCGCGCCATGACCTTCCTGATCGCCGACGGCGTCGTGCCGTCCAACGAGTGGCGCGGCTACGTGCTGCGGAAGATCATGCGGCGCGCCATGCGGCACGGCAACAGGCTCGGGCTCACCGAGCCGTTCCTCTGCCGGCTGGTGGACGTGCTGGTCGGGCAGATGGGCGGCGCGTACCCGGAGCTGCCGCGCGGGCATGCGTACATCTCGCAGGTCGTGCGCAGCGAGGAGGAGCGCTTCGAGGCCGTGCTCGCCACCGGCCTGCCGCGCCTCGAGGACCTGGTCGACGCCCAGGTGCGGCTCGGCGCCACGGCGGTGCCGGGCGACGACGTGTTCCGCCTGTACGATTCCTACGGCCTGCCGGTGGACTTCATCGAGGACGTCGCCGGGCAGCGCGGCATCGGGATCGATCGCGGCGGTTTCGACCGGGCGCTCGAGGCCCAGCGGGAGCGCGCGCGGGCGAAAAGCTCGTTCGGCGTCGGCGCCCAGGGCGAGGGCTTCTCGCTCAGCCCCGAGACCACCGGGGCACTCGCCGCCGCCGGTGATCGGTTCGAGGGCTACGCGACGACCCGTGTGGCGGGCGTGCCCGTGCTGGCCGTGATCGATGATGCGGGACGCGAGACCGACGCGCTTTCGCAAGGGCAGACCGGCTTCCTCGCGCTCGAGCGGACCCCGTTCTACATCGAGTCGGGCGGCCAGGTGTCAGATGCCGGGCGCATCTTCACCGAGTCGGGCTCCGGCGAGGCGGTGGTCGAAGCCATGGGCCGCGGCGCGAGCGGCTGGCCACGATTCCACCGCGTGCGGGTGTTGACAGGGACGCTGCGGCGGCGCGACCTCGTGACGGCCGCCGTCGATGACGAGGTGCGCGACGCGACGCGGCGTAACCACACCGCGACCCACCTGCTGCACGCCGCGCTGCGGGGGGTGCTCGGCACGCACGTCAAGCAGGCGGGCTCGCTTGTGAGCCCGGAGCGGCTGCGGTTCGACTTCGTGCACTTCGCGCCGCTCACGCCCGACCAGGTGGCCGAGGTCGAGCGACAGGTGAACCGCGAGGTGTGCCGCAACACGCCGGTCCAGACCGAGGTGCGGTCGACCCAGGAGGCCATCGCGGCCGGCGCCATGGCCCTGTTCGGCGAGAAGTACGGCGACAGCGTGCGCGTCGTGTCCGTGCCCGGGTTCAGCCTGGAGCTGTGCGGTGGCACGCACTGCCGAGCCACCGGCGACATCGGGCCGTTCGTCATCGCCGAGGAAGGCGGGATTGCCGCCGGCGTTCGCCGTGTCGAGGCGCTGACGGGCGCCAATGCCGTCCGCCACATCCAGGACCGCCGGGCTGCGTTCGACGCGGTCCTGGGTCGGCTCAACGTCCCGGCGTCCCAGGCGGCGGACACCATCGAGCGGCTGCAGGCGGAAACCCGGCGCTTGACCCGGGAGGTCAGCCAGTTGAAGATGAAGGCCGCCATGGGCGGCGGCCCGGCGAGCCAGGACGACGTCGTCCAGATCGGCGACGTGCGGTTCCTGGCGCGGATCGTGCCGGATCTCGATAAGTCCGGCCTGCGCGACCTGGCGGATTCGCTGAAGAACAGGCTCGGGCGCGGCGTGGTCGTGCTGGCGGCCCCGGGCGATGGGAAGGTCTCGGTGGTGGTGTCCGTCACCCCGGACCTGACCGGCCGCGTGCATGCGGGCAAGGTGGTCAAGGAAATCGCTCCCGTGGTGGGCGGCGGTGGAGGGGGGCGCCCCGATTTCGCGGAGGCGGGCGGCAAGCACCCCGAGAAACTCGACCAATTGCTGGCCGTCAGCCGGCAGGTGGTCGAACGGATGCTGGCAGGCTGAAGTTCGGCGCCCCAGGCGCCGATAAGACAAGAGAAGCGTGTGTCGAGCGCCCTGCTCGACGTGTCTCGGACGGGGGACGGTTTCATCGCCTGCGTGCGGCAGGGCGGGGAAGATCGCACGGCACGAATCGTGAAGCCACATCCCGGGGATTTCAGACATCGACTGATGCCGACTCGACTGACGGTTGTCGCGATCCTGTCCTGGCTGCTCGTCGGCGCGGCCAGCCCGGCGTCCGCACAGATTTACTCCTGGCGTGACGCCCAGGGGCACATGGTGCTCTCCAACCGCCCGCATGAAGGTGCCGTCCGGACCTACTCGGTCGAGCGGTCCCAATCCCTGCGCACGACGCGGCCGGCAGACCGGGGCTACGAGAACGGCTACGACGACATCATCGACGGGTACGCCCGGCAGTACGGCGTGCGCGGAGATCTGGTGCGGGCCGTCATCCAGGTGGAGTCGGGCTTCAATCCCCGCGCCCGGTCGCCCAAGGGGGCGATGGGCCTGATGCAGTTGATGGCAGGGACGGCCGCCGATCTCGGCGTGCGAGATCCGTACGACCCCGATGAAAACGTCCGTGGCGGGGTGGCCTACCTGCGCGCGCTGCTGGACCGCTACAACAGCGACGAGCGGCTGGCGCTGGCGGCGTACAACGCCGGCCCGATGGCCGTCGAACGCTATGGCAACAGCGTGCCGCCCTACCGGGAAACGCGGGACTACGTGAACCGCGTGCAGAAAGCCTCTCCAGCCGCCCTGCGCCGTCCCAAGACGATCTACAAGACCGTGGAGTTCGTCAACGGCCGGGCTGTGCCCCGCTATTCCGACATCAAGCCGCCGTCCGGGACCTACGAAGTCGTGTCCGTGGGGCCGGGCGGGACACCGTAACAACCACCCTCGCTCGCGGCCTCCCTGGCCGTCATTCCCGCGATTGGACCCGGCGGCACCCCGGCTCGAAGTTGGGGCAGGGATTGGCTGCCGCGCGCACCCATGCGCGAATCGACGCAAAAGCGAGCGGGAATCGAAGGTTCATCCCCGCCGCGCGGCCGTATCCTTCCTGAGACGCAAGCGCGATCGGCCGCGCCGCGAAGGAGGATCGATGGTGATACGCGCGACTCTCGCATCGATAGCCCTGCTCAGCCTGGCGGTTCCATGGCAGGCCCCGGCCCCGGGGCCGCGTTTCCATGACCTGGAGGGACCCTACCTGGGCCAGAAGCCGCCCGGTCTCACGCCGGAACTGTTTGCGCCCGGCCTGGTCAGCACCGGGGGTATCGAGCGCGACATGGCCATCGCGGCGGACGGCCGCGAGATCTACTTCGGCATGGTCGGGCCCGGCTACCTGTATACCGCCGTCGTGGTGACCCGCCTGGTCGACGGGCACTGGACCGAACCCGAGGTCGTGCCCGGGTTCGAGGATCCGCGGTACATGAGCCTCGAGCCCGCCCTCTCGACCGATGGTCGGACCTTGTTCTTCCTCTCCAACCGGCCTGACCCGGACGGCGGCAGGAAGCCGGGCAACCAGGATGTCTGGACCATCACGCGGACGCCCGGCGGGTGGAGCGCGCCGAGCGACCTGGGGCCGCCGGTCAACTCCGCCTCGCCCGAGTACTTTCCCTCCGTGACGAGTGCCGGGACCCTGTACTTCACGAGAGAGGAGTCCCCCGGCGGCGCCAGCCGCATCTGGCGTTCGCGGCGGGCAAACGGCCGTTACCTGGAGCCGGAGGTGCTCCCAACCCAGGTCAACTCCGGAACCTCGCAGTTCAACGCGTTCGTGGCGCCGGACGAGAGCTACCTGATCGTACCGGTCGTTGGCCGCGCGGACTCCATCGGCGGGTGCGACTACTACGTCGTCTTCAGGGACGCGGACGACAGATGGAGCGAGCCGATCAACCTGGGTCCAGCCGTGAACACGGCGGGGTCACAGGAGTACTCGCCCTATGTCAGCCCCGACGGGAAGTACTTCTTCTTCATGTCGTCGAGGCTCGCGCGCCCCGACCGGCTGACGTACCGCGTCCTGCGGGAACTGCACGACCGGCCGGCAAATGGCAACGCGGACACGTACTGGGTGGACGCGAGCGTGGTGACCTCGCTCCGCTCACAGGCAGCCTTCATCAAGACGCCGGCCCAGCGGGTCGGCCTGAACGCGGAGGGCGCGAACCGACGCGAACCTGAGGACTGAGGCAGGCGTGGCCCGGGCGTCCCGGGCCTCGGGCCCCCGCCCCACGCGACCCTGGAGGTTCCGACATGGCCACGGACATCGCCACCGTTCTCGGCAACCTGACGTCGTTCTACGATTTTCAGAACAAGTCGGTCGTGCATGTCGGCGCCGGAGGGGGACAGCTCGTCTGGGAGCCGCGCGAGAGCGCCTCACGCGAGCGAGAAGTCCACCCCGGCTCTTGCGTGAAGGTCGAGCGTGTCGAACAGCGGCAGATCGCAATCAGCCTGCCTGACCAGCAAGGGGATCTCGGTGCAGCCGAGCACGACGCCCTGGGCGCCACGGCCCCGCAGCGTCTCGATGATGTCGAGGAACGCCTGCCTGGTCTCGGGGCCAAAGCGCCCCTTGACCAGCTCCTCGTAGATCGCCCGGTTGATGAACTGGCGCGCCGGTTCGTCGGGAACCAGCGTCGTGATCCCCATCGCTTCGAGCCGCTTCCGGTAGAAGTCGCGTTCCATCGTCGGGAGGGTGCCGAGCAGTCCCACGCACTGCAGGCCATCGGCTCGAATCCGGGCTCCGGCGGCGCTGGCGATGTGAACCAGGGGGATCGGGACGGCGCGTTCCACGTCTTCCGCAAACCAGTGCAGCGTGTTGGCGCACAGCATGAGGCCCTCGGCGCCAATGCCTGCCAGGCGTCGTGCGGCGTCCACCACCATCTCGCGGACTCCGGACTGCTCGGGGTCCCCCTCCTTGGCGCGCATGATGTCGCCGAAGTTGAACGAATACAGGATGCAGCGCGCCGCCTCGTGGCCGCCCAGGCGTCGCCCGACCTCTTCGTTGAGGAGCCGGTAGTACTCGAGCGTGGACACCCAGCCCGTCCCGCCGATCAGCCCGATCGTCTTCATGGCCTCACCTCTGTGCGACCCCGATTGTCGCCATCGCCCGGTCGCGTGGCTCGACGGACTCTCGATTATTTCCCGGTTCCCACGGCAAGGCCAGTCTGTGCCGTGAGCCGGAATGTCTCATTGAGGCCAATCCACGGAAGCCCGGGTGCGAGGCGCCGCCGGTCCGGTGGGCTGCCACCGGTCGGACAGGCCGTGCGAGGGGCTTTCGAGGCGTCATCGAAGGCAGACGTAAGAACGTCCAGACAGGCCTCGCGTCCAATACTGAACAAGGACGCCGGGTCCGCATGGTGCGCACGCCCGGCGAGAGCCTGAAGGAGCCATGACCGTCATGCACAACCCGATCGCCGGAATCATCGTCGCCGTCGCGCTGGTCGCCTCCCCAGCCCTGGTCCCGGGCCAGGGCGACGCCGCCGCCGACAAGGCGGCTGTCGAGAAGGCCGTTCGCGCCTCCATCGGCTGGGCGCTCACCAAGGACCGGCCCCTGCTCGAGAGCGTCATTGCCCACGACGCCGACCTGTTCATCTACCATCCCGACTCGAAATCGACCGTGGTCGGGTGGGACGCTTTCCAGAAGAACTTCGGCTTCTGGATGGACCCGCGGTTCAAGGCCACCAGTTTCGACGTGCGCGACCTGCGCATCCGCCTGTCGCGGGGAGGCGACGTCGCCTGGTATTCGGCGATGCTCGACGACCTGGCCGAGTGGGAGGGCAAGCCCACCGGCTGGAAGAACACCCGGTGGACCGGCGTGCTCGAGAGGCAGGACGGCCGGTGGGCCATCGTCCAGATGCACTTCTCGTTCGCGTCGGACCCAGCCCCGGCGGCACCGAAGAAGTGACCACGACCAGGGTCGGGCGGAACCACATTTCCACGAGGAGAACCGATCTGTGCCGAGTTCCGCGGCAACCACTTTTCGATCTCGCCCCGCCACCGCCGGTCCGAGAGAGCGGTCCCCGCGCCGGGCGCACGAGGGAATAACCGGAAGGAGCGCGTCAGCGGGCGGCGAGGGCGGCGCGCTCTTGCCTGGCTGCCTTCAGCAGTGGCGCGTCGGTGTCAGCGTTCTTCCAGGAATCGAGGAACGCATCGTAGGCCGCCAGGCTGCGGGCCGTGTCGCCCGACTCCCGCAAGGCCCGCGCCAGGCCCAGCCGCGCGAACGCCACCCACGGCGACGCAGGTACGACGGCCCGGAGGCCGATCAGTTCCTCGAACGCGGCGGCCGCGTCCGATGACCGGCGCGCCGAACGTTCGACGAGCGCGCGCACGCCCACCGGGACGAGGCTGAACATGGCCCCCCGCTCGAAGCGAGCCACCGGCTGGAGGATTTCAAGGCCGTCGGCGGCGTGACCCTGGCTGGCGGCGGTGAGCGCCCTGGCCACCGGCAGCCAGCCTCGGAGCGACGCCGGATTCGCCTCCGCGTGGCGCGCCACCTCATCGAGGATCGCTCCGGCGCGAGCCGGGTCGCCGACCAGGCCGTACACGATGGCCGAGCGCACCAGGGTGGCGGCCCCCCTGTCCGCGGCGAGGCCCGCCTCGACGGCGAGTCCGGCCTCGCGCGGATCTCCCAAGAGGGCCTCGGCTTCGGCCTGCTGGATGCGAGTCTCGGCGACCCGTCTCGCGGGCCCTATCTCGCCGGCCTTCGCCAGCGCCTCCGACCACCGCTGACGGGCCTCACGCAGGCGCCCGCCGGCCATGGCGACCAGGGCGCGCAGCCGCAGGACGCGCAGTTCCGCCATCGGGTTGCCGGACGCCCGGCGGTTCTCGCGGTCGATGGCGGCCGGATCGCCATCGAGGATCACCAGATCCAGCAACTCATCGCGCATGAGTCGATCGTCGATGCCGCGGTTGGCCGCCTCGGCAACGGCCTTCCGCGCCTCGGCAATCCGGCCGGACCCGCGGTAGGCGAGGCCGAGATTCGTGTAGGCCAGGGAGCTGTATGGTGCAAGGTGCACCGCCTCGAGCGCCTCGGGCACCGCCGCGTCGTACTGCCCCATCAAGTCGGTGTAGGTGGACGCCAGATTCGTGGGCGGCACCGGCGAGCCTGGGTACATCCGTTTCCATGCGAGGTAGGTCTCGATCGCCTTCTCCGGGTCCCCTGCGACGGTCCGGTAGTAGTGCGCCACGATGTAGAAACGCTCGGGCGGACTGACACGGTCCCGGAGTTCGTACGCCCGGCGAAAGGCCGGGATCGCCTCTTCCTGGTAATCGAGGTTCGTTGCCGCCGCGCCGCGCCGCGCCCACGCGAGCGCGAATTCCGGGTCGAGTTCCGTCGCCTGCCGGTAGAACGTCAGCGCCTGGTCGACCCGTGCGTGATCGCGGTTGAAGTCCCCCTGGGTCAGAGCCTTCAACGCGTCGAGCGACGGCGTCGTCGCACGAACGAGGGGCACGTCGTGCTGTCGCAGGGAGTCATGCGATTCCCCGAGCTGCTGTCGAATGCGCGTGGCCGCTCGTTCGAGGGCCGTGAGCACGTGCTCCTTGCTGTCGGCCTCCACGAGCGCACGACCGAGCGCCTCCCCGGTCCCGCACGCGATCGCCTCGATGCCGACAGCGTAGCGCGAGCCCAGCGGAGCGATCGATCCGGCCAGCAGCACCGCCGCCCCCTCGCGCCGGCAGACATCCAGCGCCAGCGGCCCGACGATCCGTGCGTCCGGCGATCGGCCCGTCCGGGCGACGGCGGCGCGCACCATGTCCTGCGGCAGGATGTGCAGGAACGGCGCCTGCCCGAGGTGAATGGCCAGGGCCAGCCTCAGCGTGCCGTCGAACGCACTGTCGCCGGTGGTGTTGGCGACGTCGGCGAGCAGGACCGTGTCCCGTTCGGTCAGCGCGCTCGCCGGCTGGCGCACCAGCAACACCACCGCCACGGCGGCGATCGCCAGCAGCCCCACCGCCGCCGCTACCCACATGCCACGCCGCCACCCGACAGCCCGCCGGTCCGCGCCTCGCGTATCGGCCGAGGCCTGCGCCAGGTCGCCCGCGACGGCGGCGCCGGCGGCCATCTCCGGACCCGGCGGGGCCTGGACGGACCCGGCCTCTGCCCGCTCGGCCTGTTCCACCCACACCACGGGTGCGATGAGCCGGTAGCCCCGCTTCGGAATCGTCTCGATGAAGCGGGGCTCCTGCGCGTCGTCCTGCAGGCTCTGGCGCAACTCGGCCACACAGCGTGACAGGCCGGACTCGGCGATGTACTGCCCGGGCCAGACCTCGGCCAGGATCTCGTCCTTGAGCACGATCTCGCCGGCCTGGCGCGCCAGGCAGACCAGCACGTCCACCAGTTGCGGGCGCAGCTTGACCACTGCGTCACCGCGGGACACGCGACAGGCTTTCGGTTCGACAAGCCAGTCACCAAGCGTGAACGGGATCAGGCGGGGAACGTCCGTCGAGGTACCAGGTGCCATGGCGTTGCCATCAATCCGCCGCGCCTGGTCCAGCGGCAAACGCCGGACGGCGGGCGACACTCCCATGTCTGCGGACAGCGGCGACGACATCGGTGACGTTGGCCGTCTTGTCGATGCAGTCCACCGCGCCGGCCTGACACATCGCGGCGCGATGCGATTCATCCTCGAACGCGGACAGGCCGATGATGCGAACCTGCGGCATCTCGGCGGTGATCAGCCGCGTCGCCTCGATCCCGTCGATCACCGGCAGGCCGATGTCCATCAGCACGACATCGGGCCGCAGCGCGCGGGTCAGATCGATGGCCTCCTGGCCGTCGCGGGCCTGGCCCACCACCTCGAGACCCGCCTCGTCCTGGAACGCCCGCGCCAGGCCATCGCGAACGACGGGATGGTCGTCGACCAGGAGGATGCTGATCGGGTGCTCCTCGCCATACGCCCGCGATGGCACCTGGCTCCGCTGGTCGGCGGGCCTGACCGGCGCCGATGCCTGGGGCACCTGCGCGAGAATGGTGACGCGGGTGCCGGCACCGGGTGCGCTCTCCACCTCGACGCTGCACCCGAGCGACTCGAGCCGCTCCCGCAGGCTGAACAGCCCGTAGCTGCCCGCCGTGCCCTCGCGGTCACGCACGTCCGCCGGGTCGAACCCCAGGCCGCTGTCCCGCACGACAATCTGCACGGCGCCATCCTCACGGCTCAAGGAGACCTGGGCGCTCGGCACCCTGGCGTGTTTCACGACGTTGAACAACAACTCGCGGACGGATCCAAAGAGCGCGATCCGCAGCTCCTCGGATTCCACGTCCGCGTCCTGCGCAGCCATCACGTCGACCGCCAGGGCGTGCTGCTCCTCGTACCAGCGAGCCAGCCACTTCAGGGCCGCCACGAGGCCGCTCCGGTACAGGACCGACGGGCTCAGCTCGGCGGTGAGCGAACGGGCGGCCGACAGGGATTCGGCGATGAGCCCGTCCACGTTCATCAGGTCGTCCTCGAGCCCCTCGGCCGCGCACTTCCGGCGCAGGAGTTCCACGTTGATGCGCGCGACCGCCAGCAGCTGCTGCAGGTGATCGTGGATCAGCCGAGCCACGCGCCGCCGCTCCCGTTCCTCGGCCCGTGTCAGCTCCGCAGCGAGTGCCCGCAGCCGCGTGGTGCGACGCTCCAGGTCCGCGGTGCGGGCGCTGACGCGCGCCTCGAGCGATTCGTTCATGGCGCGGAGCTCTTCGTTGGCCGCCGCGAGTTCCTCACCCGCGACCTGGAGTCGCGTGTTGACCGTCCGAAGATCGTCGTTGGCCCGCTGCAGGGCGGCCTCGCTTCTCTGAAGGACCTCCTCGGTCCGCTTGCGTTCGGTGATGTCCTGGACCATCCCGACCGACCGGACGATCCGTCCCGAACCGTCCCGCACGTGCTCGCATCTCTCGAACACGATGCGGACCTCGCCCAGGGGCCGGCGCACGATCCGGTGCTCGATCTCGTAGGCGTCGCGGCCCGAGCGCAGAGACTCGGAGTAGGCGGCATCCACGGCGGCACGGTCGTCCGGATGGACGGCGTCGAGGAATGCCTCGTAGGTGGCGCCGAACTCCTGCGGACGCAGGCCGAAGATGCGGTACACCTCGCTGGACCAGGACAGGCTGTCGTGCTCCACGTCGAGCTCCCAGCTGCCCAGGTGCGCGATTTCCTGCGCCCGGTTCAGCCGCCATTCGCTCTCGCGCAACGCCGCCTCGGCCCGCCGGCGCTCGGTGACATCCAGCACCAGCGAGAGAATCGACCGCAGCCGTCCCCCCGCATCGACCAGCGACGAGTTGTACCATTCGCAGTGGACGACCGAGCCGTCCTTGCGGTAGTTGCGATTGGCCGAGAAACGGCTGGGCGTCGTGCCGGACCGCAGCCCGGCCGACACATTGGCGACTCGTGTCTCGTCTTCGGCATGGATCCAGCGGAAATCCTCCAACCGCTTGCCGAGCACCTCCTCCGCCTTCCAGCCGAACATGCGCTCGGCCTCGCCGGACCAGCGGGTCAGCCGCATGTCCGGTCCCCACTCGATCACGGCCAACGGCGAGTTGTCGACGTGGTACGTCAACCGCTGGGACAGCTCACGCAACTGCTCCTCGGCCCGCTTCCACCCGGTGATGTCCTGGACGGCGCCCCGCAGGCCCACGATCCGGCCATCGGCGTCCCGCACGGCGGTGCCGCCCATCGTGACCCAGATGGGGACGCCCTCGCGCAACGCCTCCACGTCCATCTGGGGCCAGACTCCCGTCCGCAGAGCCTCCTGCCGCGCCGCATCCAGGCTCTGCAGAATCTCGGGTGCGAAGAACCGGTGCGTCTGTTCTCTGAACTCGGGCCCGGATGTGGTCGCCGGATCAAGGCCGAAGATGCGAAGCAGTTCGTCCGACCCGGTGACCCCGTCGGTCTTCATGTCCCAGGTCCAGCTGCCGACGTGCGCGAGGCGCTGGGCCTCGCTCAGTTCGACCTCCTTGCTCCGCAGCACCTGCTCCACGGCCTTGTACGCGGTGACGTCACGATTCACGGCCACCGCGCCGACAGGACGCCCCGACCGATCCACGAGCCGGGTCACGGAAGCCATGACGAACACGTCGGTTCCGTTCTTCCGTTTGTGGACTGCCTCCCCCGCCCACCGACCTTGCTCCACGAACTGCCTGGCGACGTCCTGGCTCGACTGATTGGGATACCGGCCCCGAAGAACCTCGCTCGACGACCTGCCAGTCACCTCGGCCGCCTGCCAGCCGTAGATGTCCTCAGCCGCCTTGTTCCAGCTTCGAATGACGAAGTCGGCGTCGGTCGAGATGATCGCGTCAGCCACGGCGTCGACCAGCGAAGACTGGAAGCGGGTGGTTTCTTCCGCGCTCTGCCGTTCGGAGATCTCCCGCTCCAGTTCAGCCTGGCGGGCCAGCAGTGCCTGGCGCGCCCGGTGCATCGCGTGGCTGATGCCTACGATCGCGAGGGTCACCATGAAGTAGCCGGCGGCGGCTACAGCGTCGCTGACCGTCTCGATCCCCAGACTTCCGCGTGGCGCGGTGAAAAACCACCGGGCCCCGAGAAAGCCCAGGGCGGTGCACAAGAGCGCGGGTCCCGTGCGGCCAATCCACGCCACCCCCGCCACGGCGATGAGAAAGGTGAAATGCGGCAGGCGGTTCTCGAGGTACGGGTCGAACGCCAGGCGCGCCAGCAGCGCCAGCGCGCTCGCAGCCATGGCGGCCCCGTACTGCAGTCCCACGAACAATCCGCCCCCGCGCCCTGGGGTGTTCATGTCAAGGCCCACTGCGCGCCTCGCCCGGCTTCCGCCCTGCGGACACAGAAGCCATCAGGGCGTGCGCCCCCCCCGACCGGTTCGTCAGCGCCCGGCCAGCGCTCCGGAATCGCAGCCACCCCGCTGGCCAGCGGCCTGGGCGGTGACACGGCTCCCGGTCGCGGCGAAGTGTATCCCAAATCCGGCTGGGCGACGATTCCTCGCCCCCGAGACCCCAGGCCTCATATCGGGCGGCGGCGCCGTGTCCCGGTCACCTCGGCGATCCTGGAGGCTGGTCTCCTCGCCGACTCCACGCTCGATCAGGCCCCGCGAGCTCCGCCGTAGGAAATTCCGAGGCGCCCCGTAGGGAGCCAGGCTCCGGATGGTCCGTCTAACCACTCGACGCGGCAACGGCGTGTCGTCAACTGCAGGCCGACCGAATTCCAAGGAGTCTTCGATGCAAGCCGAACAACCGGTCCACCCCGAGTTCGCGGCCGACTTCCGTGTCGGCGAGTGGTTGGTGGAGCCGAGCCTCGACCGGTTGTCGCGTGACGGCACCGTGCTGCGGCTCCGGCCACAGTTGATGGACTTTCTGGTCCTGCTGGCGCAACACGCGGGCCAGACCGTCTCCAAAGACCTGATCCTGGCGGAGGTCTGGCGGGGCCAGCTCGTGGCGGAATCGGGCATGACGCGGTGCATCTCCGAGATTCGCCAGGCGCTGTGCGACGACGCCCACGAGCCGAAGACAGTCCAGACGATCCGCAAGAGGGGTTACCGCCTGGTGGCGCCCGTGGTATTCCTGGACACGCGCGGGGCGTCCGGCGTCGAGAGGCACGTCTCCCCACCGCCTCTCCCCGCGGAGCCGGAGGAGCCGTTCCCCGAGGCGGCCACCGCCCTGCCCGGCCCCCGGCGATTCCCCCGCCGGGTCGGGTGGACCGTGGGATCGGTTTTCGGCATGACGCTGCTCGCAGCCCTCGCGTGGGGTACGGGCGGCTGGACTCGAACGCCCGTCCTCTCCGATCGCGACACGGTGATGCTCGCGGATGTCACCAACACCACCGGCGACAGCGCGTTCGACGGCACCTTGAGGCTGGCCCTGGCCGTACACCTCGGCCAGGCCCCGTTCCTGCACATCCTGTCGGAGGATCATGTGCGCTCGGTCCTGGCCCTCACGGGTCGGTCTGCCAACCAGCCGGTGGTCGGAGCGGTCGCATTGGAGGTCTGCCGGCACGAAGACGCGGCGGTGCTCCTGGCGGGATCGATCGCGCGGCTGGGATCGCACTATGCGGTCGGCATCGAGGCAATCTCCTGTCGCAGCGGCGAAACGATCGGCCGCGAACTGGTGGAGGTCGACGGCAAGGAACAGGTCCTCACAGAGCTCGGCGCCGCGGCCGCTCGCCTGCGCCGGACGCTCGGTGAGTCGCGCGCGTCGCTCCGCCACCACGCCGTCCCCATCGTCCAGGCGACGACCCCGTCACGCGAAGCCCCAGGGCCCCCGACCTGATCCCCCGAACGGGCACGCGGGCTGAAGCCCGCGCGACATTCCCGGCGCGTCCTCGACTCGACCGAGCGCCGGGCTCAGGCCGCCAGGCGACTGGCCAGATCAGGAGGCTCGTGTCGGCCGCGCCCCGCGGGGGTATCGCTCGCGGGGCCGCGGCCGGCGGGCAGTCGTCGCCGCGCCGCCCGGGTCCGCATCGGAACAACGGATCCCACTCTCATCGCGCAGCCCCCGATCGCGCGCCAGGCGCCCGCCTTCGTGTGCCTACGCCCGGGGCTGCGTGGCGGACGCCGCCCGCTCTTCCGCGCCGGGCTCCCGGCCCACGAAGGCGCGCCAGGGCGCCAGGCTCTCGAGGGCAGGCGTCTCTGCGATGCTCTCGGGCGCATACCGGCGCAACGCGTGGACGCCGGGCGGCACGAGCAGCGAGGCGGGCATGGAGAGCAGCCCACTGACCACCCACGGGCAGAACCACGTGCCGGCGGCCCTGGCCATCACGGCCTTGGCGGCATCGACCGTCAGCGTCTCCCGGTAGTGCCGCGGGCTGGTGATCGCGTCGAACGCGTCCATCACGCTGACGATACGGATCGTCCAGTGAATGGCGCGATCGCGCAGGCCGTCCGGGTAGCCCTTCCCGTCCCAGCGCTCGTGGTGGTACAGGATGATCCCGCACACGTCGTCACCGTACCCGGCCCGGTGGGCGATCTCCATGCCAATCTCGGGGTGGATCTTCAACTCGCGCCACTCGCGCCGGTTGGGACGGCTCGGCTTGGCGAGGATGCGCGCCGGCACCAACAGTTTGCCCACGTCGTGCAGCAACGCCCCGAGGCGAACGGTCTCGATCTCGTCGGCGGCGAGCCCGTACTGGGCCGCGAGGCGCACCGAGAAGTCGGCCACGCGCCGCGAGTGGGCCCCCACCGACGGCCGCGTCTTCTCGAGGGCCGCCAGGATGGCGTCGATGCGCTCAAGCCCGATCTGGAGCATAGGTCAAGGTCGCTCGTGAGGCGACACGCGGCGTGGAGCAGGCGCGCTGGAATGCGCGGGGCTGGTCCGACACCGCTGACAGGGGCAAGGGCAGTGCCAGTCGGTGGGGGCCTGGCCAGCGTCACGGCCTTGCGCGTGGGCACACGTGGGTGCACGGCATCGGCCCTTCGCGCGGCCGGTCCGGGCCGGCCGCGCCCTACAGGTTTCGGAGGCCGACCCGCCAGAATTGGGTGCACGTCGGAATTGTGAGATGCGGTCAGTCATGCAGCCCGCGGTCGCGCGGCGCGCCGCTCCCAGAAGTCCTCGAATCGCCCGCTCAAGATGCCGCAGCGCAAGGCGATGATGGCGTCGGCGCCGGGCAGGGTCCCGTGCATGCCACTGCGTTTCAGACGGGCGCCGATGGCGGTCTTGCAGCCGGCTTCGACGACGCCGGTCGAGACGCAGAGGCCCTGCGCGCGGAAGGCGGGATAGCGCATCCGGTGCCGATTCCGGACGAAGTACGGCAGGTCCTGCGCGGCGGCGGGGGTGGTCGCGAGGTACTCGCGGAGCCCGTGGACGAGGCGCCGGAGGTGGCCGGCGTCGAGGTCCGCGTACCGGGCGTGGGTCCACGCAGTGGCGAGGTCGCCAGGCGCGCCGAAGATCGCGGTGGCGAGCGAGGCCAGGTGCTCCTTGGCGTGGAAGAGGTCGACGATCTGGATCGCCCCGGGGCACGCCTCGTCGGCCACGTGCCAGATCCACACGGCGCCGTCGCCGAGGACGACGCGCTGGGGGGCCTGGTCAAAGCCGCGGCGCTGAGCTTCGCGGTCCACCCGCAGCGCAAAGGGCGACGAGCGGGCCGCGGGGCCGGACGTGGCCGCCGCGCTTTCGATCGCCGCCGAGTAACTGACCGAGCCGGGGTCCCGCACGGGGCGGCCCTCGGCGTCGCGCGCCTCCGCCGTCCAGACGGTGCAGAGTTTGACCTCGCGAGTCTTGGCGCTCCTGTCGGGCTGTTTCCCGCGGCGGCCCGCCAGCGCGGCCGCGCGCATCGGGATCCCCGTGCCATCCATCCCCAGGTACATCGTGGACGCCGCGGGCGGCTGCGCCTCGACGACGGTGCGTTCGTCCTCGGCGAGGGCGCGGCCCAGCGCTTCGGCGGTCCGCTCGACCTGTTTGGGATCGACCGCGACGCCGGCGAGCTCGTGCAGCAGGGCGTGGCCCTCCACGAAGCTGACCCGCGCGCCCACGATCCCGACCATGCGGGTGACCGCGGGGGAGAGCGCCGTCCCGTCCACGCCCAGCGCCGCGTCGCGCGGACACACGCCCGCGTCACACCGCGTGCAGTGGTAGTAGGCCCGCTCCAGCGTCAGGGGTCCCAACACACGCTCGACGGTCTTGGGGCGGCGACCCGCATAGCGCGCAGGCTGCGCACACTGTGGGCAGGGCCTCGTGGGCCCCACGTAGTCCGCGTGGTCCGCATTGAGGCGCTGCGCCACCGCGCGCGCGGCCACCGTGAGCGCCTGCCGCCGGGCCGCGGTTTCGATCGCCTCGAAGTCCCACCCGTCAACAGCCCCCGGACCTATGAGGGTCGTGATTTCCCGCGCAACTTCCGTCTGGAGCGTCGCACCGAGCCCCCTTTTTCACCCGCCGGGCCGGACGCCGCGGTGAGCGCCTCGATCTCCGCGTCGGCGAGGCGCTCACACGCCGCCCAGTACAGCGCCGTCGCGTCGCGAAACTGCCGGCCGACCTCGATCTGCCGGCGCACCGTGTCGGCCACGGCCGGGGCGAGGAGCCGCGTGCGTGTGGTCCCGGCCACCGCCCACGTGAGGCTGACATACGGGCCGTGGCGCGCGTCCGGATCGTGGGCACACGGACAGCCGGGGCGCGAGCACTTCACGAAGCGTGCGATCAGCGACCCCCGGCGCATCGGGATCGGATCCGCGAGCTGGGTACTCAGACGGGCACGAATCGCGGCGGCGGGTGCGGAGGAATGTCTCATGCTCCATATATTACAGCATGAAAGACTGTAAGCACAAGTCAAGAACCTCAGTAGCCAGCCCATCGCGCATTATGCTGACGTGCACCCGCCAGAATTGTGTGGCTCGCGCGAAGTCGTGTGAAATGTTATGATTGGAGGTTCGCGGGCGCGCATGGTGCGTGCCCGTGGAGTTCACGTTTCCAGAGGTGACCGTGGCCACTCACGCATCCGCGCTCAAGGCGCACCGACAGAACATCAAGCGCCGGGAGCACAACCGGCAGATGCGCTCGAAGCTCCGTAACGCGCTCAGGGAAATCCGGGCGGCCGTCGACAAGGACGACTTGCAGGGCGCGAAGAAGCAGCTCAAGGCGACCGTCTCGCTGATCGACAAGATGGCCGGCAAAGGCCTCATCCACCGCAACGCGGCGGCCCGCTACAAGTCCCGGCTGCAGACCAAGATCGACACGCCCAGCCAGACGGCCTGACCGGGGACGCGCCGCCCGCGCGTTCCCGCCGCGGGCCCCGGTGGCCCGAGCGCCACTCTCAGGAACACAGCTCGACGACCAACCGCTCCAGCAGGATCCGCGGCTCGCCCCGCGAGGTCTTGAGGGCGAGGTCTGTCCGGAACACGGCCTCCACGGCTGCCGGCACCCGGGCCGGCGGCAGCTTCGTCCGGACCATGTACGCGAGCTGGCCGAGGATCATCACCGCCACCTCGCCGGCGTCGAGGCGCAGCGCCAGTTCGCGCAGGGCCTCTCCGGGCGCGCGGCGCTCGATCGCACGCACCATCGCCCACGGGTCCTGCGACGTGGGCGCGCCGACGATTTCCTTGACCGCCGCCTCGGTGACGACGCCATCGGATCCGGTGAACATCAAGGCGCGCTCGAACTCGGCCCGCAGGCGGCCGATGTCGTCGCCGGCCAGGCTTGCGAGCAGCCTGACGGCGCCGGCCTCGACGCGCACGCCCTCGCGGGCGGCCTGCTCGCGAACCCAGGTCGCGGCATCGCCGTCCCCGCCGAGCGGCTCGCACTCCACGACGGTCGCGTGCTCCTTGAGCAGCAGGGAGGCTTTCAGCCGGCCGTCGAGGCTCTCACCCGCCACGAACACCACGACCGCGTGCGGCTCGGGCGCCTTCAGGTAGGCCGCGAACGCCCCGAGTTCCGCCCCTCCCCCCTCGGTGTCCTTGATCACGCCGAGCAGTTTCTCGGCCTGCTGGACCAGGACGAGCCGGAACGGCGCCATCATGGGGAGCGTCCTGGCGAGATCGAGGATGGCCCAGAACTGTTTCCGCAGCTCCGGCTTCGAGTCGCTGGCGTGCAGCCGATCGACGTTGAAGTCGCGCAGCCCCTCGTCGAGCGACGCGACGAGCGCCGAGACGAGGCCCGCCTTGCGGCCCACATCGCTGCCGGCGATCAGGTAGACGCGATCGAGCCGGCCGGACTGAATCTGCTGCTCGAAGGCGTCGGGGTCGAGGCGTTTCGCCACGCGATGGTCCTCGCCCGCGTCAGAAGGCTTCGAGAATGGCGCTCACGACCGATCGCGCGAAGTCGGTCGCCACGCGATCCAGGGCGTTGGATCCCTGGCCGAAGAACGCCGTGGGATCCCCGACCGCGCTGTCCGGGGGCATGTCGTACTCCTCCCGGAACACCATGGCCGGGTTCTCCCACAGCTTCTGGCTGGTCTTGGTGTCGATGAACTCGATCTTCGTCGTGATGACGATGGTGTAGCGGGTCGCCTGCTGGTTTTCGTTGAAGTTCGACGGGTTGATCGACAGGTTGCTGATCACCCCCCGGAGGACGGCATCGACGCCGGTGTCCTGCGGCAGGACCTCGTACTTCCCGCGCCCGATGAACTCCGCGCGCACCTTCTCGGTGAAACGCTGCTCGATCTCGAACACGGACGTGTTGTTGATGAACGGCGGGACGCCGATCGTCTTGATGTAGGCCGGCAGGAACGTGCCGCGGCCCGCCAGCGAGTACCCGCACGAGGGCAGCGCCAGGACCAGCCCCAGGATGACGGCCGCGCCGATGTGTCGTCGCACCAGGCCCTCCTACCGCACCACGATGCTGACCAGCTTGCCGCGGGCCACGATGACCTTGGTCACGGTCCGGCCGCGCGTATGCGCCGCCACCGCCGGATCGGCCAGGGCGCGCTCGCGGATCTCGTCCTCGGCGATGTCGGCCGGCACCGTCAGGCGGCCGCGCAGCTTGCCGTTGACCTGCACCGGCACCACGATCTCCTCGGCCCTGGCGACCTCCGGATCGAACGACGGCCACGGCGCGTACACGATCCCGCCCTCGTGGCCGAGTTGCTCCCAGATCTCCTCCGCCAGGTGCGGCGTGAAGGGCGCGATCATCAGCACAAGCGCCTCGACGGCTTCCTTCAGGACGGCCAGCGTCTCCGGCCGCTCCGGCTCGGCCGGCCGGTCCTCCGACCCGCGCCGCCCGGGCGCGCCGGTCCGCGTGTGCTGCTCCGAGAACAGGTACAGCTCGTTGACCAGCTCCATGAGGGCCGAGACGGCCGTGTTGAGGTGCACGCGCGGGTCGAGGTCCTGCGTGACCCGGCGGATCGTGTCGTGGGTCTTGCGGCGCAACGCCCGCTCGGCATCGGTCAGCGCTCCCCCGTCGATCGCGCCAGCGGGCGAGGCGGTGATGCCCTCGCGCCAGAGCTGCACGATCCGCCACGCGCGCACCAGGAACCGGAACGCGCCCTCGAGCCCCGCGTCGGTCCACTCGACTTCCTTCTCCGGCGGCGCCACGAACATCACGTACAGCCGCAGGGCATCGGCGCCGTACTTCGCGATCATGTCGTCGGGATCGACCACGTTGCCCTTCGACTTCGACATGACCGCGCCGTCCTTCAGCACCATGCCCTGCGTGAGCAGCCGGCTGAACGGCTCGTCGTGGGACACCATGCCCAGGTCGCGGAAGACGCGGGTGAAGAACCGCGAGTAGATCAGGTGCAGGATGGCGTGCTCCACGCCCCCGCTGTAGAAGTCGACCGGCCCCCAGTACGCCACCGTGGCGGGGTCGAACGCCTGCCGGTCGTTGTGCGGGTCGCAGAACCGGTAGAAGTACCACGACGAGTCCACGAAGGTGTCCATCGTGTCGGTCTCGCGGCGCGCCGGGCGCCCGCAGCGCGGGCACGGCACGTTGACGAATTCCGGCACGCTCGCCAGCGGCGAATCGCCGCGGCCCGTGAACTCGGCCACCGTCGGGAGCTCGACCGGCAGCTGGTCGTCCGGCACGGGCACCAGGCCGCACGCCTCGCAGTGGACGATCGGAATCGGCGTGCCCCAGTAGCGCTGGCGCGAGACGCCCCAGTCCTTCAGCCGGTACTGCACGGTGCGCTGGCCGACCCCGCGCCGCTCGGCGCGCTCCGCCATCTGCGTCATCGCGTCGGTGGACCACAGGCCCGTGTAGTCCCCCGAGTCCACCATGCGCCCCGGCTCGGACCAGGCCTCCGCCAGCGTCACCGGGTCGAGCCGGATCGCCCCGGGCCCCTCGGGCTGCACCACCACGCGGATCGGCAGGCCGTACGTGCGCGCGAACTCGAAGTCGCGCTGGTCGTGTGCCGGCACGCCCATGACGGCGCCGGTGCCGTACTCGCCCAGCACGAAGTTGGCGACCCAGATCGGCACCTGTTCGCCGGTGAACGGGTTGAACGCAAAGCGGCCGGTCGGGAACCCCTCCTTGTCGATCTCCCCGCTCAGGCGCGCGTTCCGCTCCTGGCGCCGGAAACGGTCGGCCGACGCGCGGAACCCCGCCGGGTCGGTCGACTCGTCCGCCAGGCGCTCGACCAGCTCGTGCTCGGGCGCGAGCAGCACGAACATGGCGCCGTGGATCGTGTCGATGCGCGTCGTGAACACCTCGATGTCGACGGCCCCGCCCTCGGCGCTCCGCGTCACCAGCGGGAACCGGACGCGCGCGCCCTCCGAGCGCCCGATCCAGTTCCGCTGCATCGTGAGCACCTTTTCGGGCCAGTTGTCCAGGCGGTCGATGGCCCCGAGCAGCTCCTCGGCGTAGCGGGTGATGCGCAGGAACCACTGCTCCAGGTTGCGGCTCGTGACGGGCGTGTGGCATCGCCAGCAGCCGCCGTCCACGACCTGCTCGTTCGCCAGGACCGTCTTGCACGAGTCGCACCAGTTGACGGTCGAGCGCTTGCGGTACGCGAGGTCGCGCTCGAACATCCGCAGGAACAGCCACTGGTTCCACTTGTAGTACGGCGCCAGGCAGGTCGCGATCTCGCGATCCCAGGCGTAGCTGATGCCCAGGCGCTGGAGCTGGCCCTTCATGTGGGCGATGTTCGCCAGCGTCGACGCCTCGGGATGGATCCCGTTCTTGATGGCCGCGTTCTCGGCCGGCAGCCCGAAGGCGTCCCACCCGAAGGGGTGCAGGACGTTGAAGCCGCGCATGCGCTTCATGCGCGCCGTCACGTCGCCGATCATGTAGTTGCGGACGTGCCCGACGTGCGCGTGGCCCGACGGGTAGGCGAACATCTCGAGACAGTAGAACTTCGGCTTCGACTGGTCCTCGGTCACCTCGAACACGCGCCGATCCGCCCAGCGCTGCTGCCACTTCTGCTCGATCGCCTGGGGCTTGTACTCGCTCATAAACTCCTTATTATAGTCCACGCCAGTACCGCCCCTGGACCGGCCGCAGTTGCGCGAGGGCCGCGGCCGCGCGCGCCGGCGTCCCGGGTGCGGGCGCGTCCGGCGCCAGGGCGTCCTGTCCGGGGTGGCCGCCCTGCCCCGACAGCACCTGCAGCGTGGCGTCGAGCGACGCCGCGAGGGCCTTCAGCTCGTAGCCGCCCTCCGTCGTCAGCACCATCCGCCCGCCGCAGCACTGATCGGACGCGGCCGCCAGGTGTTCCGCCATGCGCGCGAAGCCGGACTCGGTCGCCCGCATCCCGCCCAGCGGATCCCGGGCGTGCGCATCGTAGCCGGCCGACACGACCAGCAGGCCGGGATCGAACTGCGACACGACCGGCTGGACGATCGCGCGGAACACGAGGTCGTAGTCGGCATCGGTCGCACCGGCATCGAGCGGGACGTTGACCGTGTAGCCCTCCCCGTCGCCGGTGCCGACTTCCGTCAGCCACCCCCCGCCGGGGTAGAACGGATACTGGTGCACCGACACGTACAGCACGCGCGGGTCGTGCTCGAAGATCTCCTGCGTGCCGTTGCCGTGGTGCACGTCGAAATCGACGACGGCGACGCGCCGCACGCCGCGGGCCAGGGCGTGGGCGGCCGCGATCGCGGCATTGTTCAGGATGCAGAAGCCGCGCGCCTGGCTGCGCCCCGCGTGGTGCCCCGGCGGCCGGATCAGCGCCGCCGCGCGGTCGGCCGCGCCGTCGAGCACGGCATCCACCGCACCAATGCTCGCGCCCGCCGCCAGCAGCGCGACGTCGTAGGACTCCGGCGACGTGAAGGTGTCCGGATCGAGCACGACGGCCCGGCCGGACGTCGCAGCCAGGTGATCCAGGTAGGACTCATCGTGGACGCGCGTCACTTGCGCCCGGGTGGCGCGATGGGGTTCGCGGACCTCGACGCCGCGTTCCCGCCACCGCCCCGCCACGACGTGCATCACGTCGCTGCGCTCAGGCCGCTCGGGGTGCCCCGGCGGCGGCTCGTGGCCGCCAAGCCGATCGGATGCGAACAGCAGCAGCGTCATGGTCGGGTCTCCCGCAGCAGATCGAAGGCCTGGTCCTTCAGCCCCGCCAGCACCTCGGCGAGTGCCCGCCGGAGCGCGTCGACCCCCGCCTGGTCGAGATCGCGCGGAACTTCGATTGGCTCGCCCATCGCGATAGCCACCCGGCTGAACGGCCTGGGAATCTGGGTGCGGTCCCAGCTGTCCAGCGTCCAGTGGCGGGCCGCCTCGATGTGGAACGGCACGATCGGGCAGCCCGTGGCCATGGCGAGCCAGATGGCCCCGGCCTTGGCCTCGCCGGCGGGGCCCCGCGGGCCATCGAGCGTGATCGCGGTGGACCGGCCGGCCCGCATGTCGCGGATCATCTGGCGCAGCGCGCCGGTCGCGTTCCGGGAGCTCGACCCGCGCGCGGTCCCGTAGCCGAACCGCCGGATGATCCGCGTGATCCACTCGCCGTCGAAGTTCTGGCTCGTGAGGACGACGATGCCGCGGTCGCGGAAGTAGCAGGTGGCGGGCAGGATGCGCCCGTGCCAGACCGCGATGATGACCGGCCGCCCGGTGGCCAGCGCGCCATCGAAGTGGGCCCGGCCCGCGGCCCGCCAGCGAAGGGTCCAGGCGAGCAGCGCCATGAGGGGATAGCCGAGGGCCGCGATGGCCGCGACCTGCAGTCGCTTGATCCGGGAGGACCGCCAGGAAGGCTCGCTCACGTCACGAGCCCGGCGTCGGCGGGGACGCCGCCCCCGGGGCCGCCGGCCGGCCGGACACCGGCGCGGCTTTCAGCCTGCCCTCGACGAAGGTCATCAGATCGACGAACTCGGTGGAGGCATTGGCGCTGGCCTGCGCGCCCTTGAGCATGATCGAGCAGAACGGGCACGCCGTCACCACCGTGGACGCGCCCGTCGCCTGGAGCTGCTCGAACCGCTCCTGGCTGATGCGCTTGCCCTCCTCGTGCTCCTCGAACAGCAGGCCGCCGCCGGCCCCGCAGCAGAACGC
Organism: uncultured Acidobacteriota bacterium; assembly: GCA_963813325.1. GTDB lineage: Bacteria > Acidobacteriota > Vicinamibacteria > Vicinamibacterales > JAKQTR01 > CAWEYM01. Next base: position 130,088 of record CAWEYM010000004.1, on the reverse strand, counting down.
GTTCCGGCCGTTGCGCACCGGCTCCTTTACGGTCGCGCCGACGCGCGCGAGGAGCGCGCGCGGCTCCCGGGTATGGCCCGCGTACCGGCCGAGATAGCACGGGTCGTGGAACGCGACCGCCTCGGCGCCGGGCAGCCGCACGTCGTCCAGGAGCGACGCCACGAGGACGGACGAGTGCACGACCTCGGCCTCGAAGCCGAACGCGCGGTAGTCCACGCCCAGCGTGCGCAGGCAATGCGGGCACGAGGTGAGGATCTTGCGGACGCCAGCCGCCTGGAAGTCCTCGACGTTGGCGCGCGCGAGTTCCTGGAACAGGTACTCGTTCCCGGTGCGCTTCGCCACATCCCCCGTGCAGCGCTCCTTCGCGAGGACGCCGACGCGCACGCCCCGGGCCCGGAGGATCTCGAAGAGCGACCGCAGCGACTTCTGGAAGTCCGCCTCGAAGTTCCCGGCGCACCCCAGCCACATCAGGTACTCGTGCCTGGCGGCGTCGAAGATCTCGAGCCCGGCCGATGCGACGAATTTCTGCCGCTGGTCCGAGGTGAGGCCCCAGATGTTGCCGCGCCGCTCGAGGTGGTTGAACAGGGCCCCGAGCGCGCCGGGCGCCTCGCCGTTCGAGACGAGGCCGCGCCGCGCGCCGACGATGAGCGGCAGGTGCTCGATCCCCACCGGGCACACGCTTTCGCAGGCCCCGCACGTCGTGCACTGCCACAGCACGTTCGGGTCGTAGAGGTCCGCCAGCTTCGCGTCGAGGCGGCCCGCGAGCAGCGCATCCTCGTTCGTGAGGATCAGCTGCTTGGGATTGAGCAGCTTGCCCGTCCCGTACGCCGGGCAGTTGTCCTGGCACCGGCCGCACTCCACGCACGTGAAGGCGTCCAGCACCTGCTTGCGCTCCACGTCCTTCAGCGTCTCGAGGCCGACTTCTTCCTTCTCGAAGTCGAGGTTCGGCACTGTGGCCAGCACGGGCGACCGCAGGAACACCGTGACCGGCGACAGCACGAGGTGGAAGTGCTTGGACCCGGGAATCAGGGCGAGGAACAGCAGGATGACCAGCGCGTGCACCCACCAGTTGAGGCGGGCGGCGATCCCCTCCGTCAGCCGGAAGTCCAGCAGGAAGGTGATCATCAGGATCGCGATGAAGGCGCCGACCGCCACCGACTCCAGCGACACGGTCCTGCCGAGGCCCTCGGGCCGCAGCACGACGCGCCGGAAGATGAGGCCGGTGATGCCCGCGAGCACGCCCAGGGCGAACGGCACGAGCGCCACGGCGTAGCGGTGGAACCACACGCTGCCGGTGAGATCCACGATGCCGAGGCCCTTGAGGAACTCGACGGAGGTGAAGCCCGCGAAGGTGACGAACCCCCAGAAGACCAGCGCGTGGGCGAGCCCCGGCAGCGGGCGCGCGGCGATGACCCTCGACTGGAACACCACCTCCCGCACGAACCGCCCGACGCGGGCCGGCACGCCGCCGACGGAGATGTTGTTGCGGGCCCGAAGGACGAGGCGGAGACGCGTGGCCACCTGCGCGGCGAACAGCGCCACGAAGGCGGCGAACACCACGCGGAAGGCCCAGGTCTCGGCGGGTGACACTATCCCTGGAGCTCCTTGATGATGGCCGGCACCACCTCGAACAGGTCCCCGACGATCCCGTAGTCGGCCACCTCGAAGATCGGCGCCTCGGGATCCTTGTTGATCGCCACGATGGTGTGGGAGCCCTTCATGCCCACCAGGTGCTGGATCGCGCCCGAGATGCCGAGGGCCACGTAGAGCTTGGGCGCCACGGTCTGCCCCGAGCTGCCGATTTGCCGGTCCATCGGCAGCCAGCCGGAGTCGCAGATCGGGCGCGACGCGCCGACCTCGGCGTCGATCGCCGCCGCCAGGTCCTGCGCGAGGGCGATCTTCTCCTGCTCCTTGATGCCGCGCCCCACCGCGACGATGCGCTCGGCCTGCGTGAGGTCGACCGCCTGCTTCGCCTCGCGGAACGGCGCCTCGGGCCGCTGCCGGATCGCCGACAGGTCCGCCGTCACCGCCGCCGCCGTGACCGGCGCCGGAGCGCTGCCCCGGGCGACCGCGTCGGCGCGGAACGCGCCGATCTGGAAGGTCGCGATCGTCGGTCCCGGTCCGCCCGTGGCCACGTCGGCGTACAGGCGGCCCTGGAACATCGGCCGGACGAACAGGAGCCCGCCGTCGTGCGGCTTGGTGCCGACGCAGTCGGTCACGAGCGGCGCGTCGAGCCGCGCGGCCAGCGCCGGGGCAAAGTCGCGCGCCTGGTAAGTGTGCGACAGGAAGACCCAGGCGGGCGCGGTCTCGCGGACCAGGGCCGCCAGGGCGCCGACCGCGCCGTCGAGGGTGTACGACGCGAGGCCGGGTGCCTGGACCGTCAGGACGCCGGCCACCTCCGCCGCGGCCAGCTCCGCCGCCGCCGCGGCGACATCCGCGCCCAGGACGGCCACGGTGACGGGACCACCGCCGGCCTGCTGGGCCGCCGCGATCGCTTCCCAGCTCACGCGGTTGAGCACGCCCCCCTGCTGTTCGGCGATGACCAGGATCATGAGATCACCCGCGCATCTTCCCGCAGCCGCCGGACGAGCTGCCTGGCTGCCTCGGCGGCGGACCCGCCGATCATCTCGGTCTGTTTCGTCTTCTCCGGGACGTAGAGACTGACGACCCGCTGGCGGGACGCGAGACCCGCGGGCGGGGCGGCCTTGCGGATCTCCTTCTTCTTCGCCGCCATGATGCCCTTGAGCGTGGCGTAGCGCAGCTGGTTGATGCCGCTCTGGATCGTGAGGAGGGCGGGCACGGGCATCGTCACCCACTGGAACCACCCGCCTTCGAGCTCGCGCTTGACGCGCACCGACGCGCCCTGCACGTCCACTTCCATGATGATGGTGGCGGACGGGATCCCGAGCCGCTCGGCCAGCATGACGCCCGTCTGGGCGAAGCCCTGATCGTCGGACTGCAGCCCGGTGAGCACGATGTCGAAGCGCTCGTCCTTCATGGCGGCGGCCAGCGCGGCCGCGATCGCCGAGGCGTCGGCGGTCGCCAGCCCGTCATCCTCGACATGGATGGCGCGGTCGGCCCCGCGGGCCAGGGCCTCGCGCAGCGCCTGCGCCACGCGCGCGGGCCCGGCGGAGCACACGACGACCTCGCCGCCGTGCTTTTCCTTGAGGCGCAGGCCCTCCTCGAGCGCGTACGCGTCGGGCTCGTTCACCTCGAAACCGGCTTCCTGGTCGCGGACCCAGGTCTTGGCCTCGTTGACGCGCGGCTGCCAGTCGCGCGTCGGGACCTGCTTGATGCAGACAGCGATCTTCATGCGGGGCAGCCCCCCCGCTTCAGCCGTCGAAGCGGCGAAGCAGCAAGGCGGCGTTCGTGCCGCCGAACCCGAACGAGTTGGACAGGGCGTAGGTGATGGCCGCGGGCCTGGCCTTCCACGGCACGTAGTCCAGGTCGCACTCCGGGTCCGGCGTGTCCTGGTTGATCGTCGGGGGCATGGTCTGGTGCCGGATCGCCAGCGCCGTGATGCCGGCTTCGACGCCGCCGGCGGCCCCGAGCAGGTGGCCCGTCATCGACTTGGTCGAGGAGACCCCGAGCGACCGCGCGTGATCCCCGAAGAGCCGCTTGATGGCCAGCGTCTCGAGCTTGTCGTTGAACGGCGTGGAGGTGCCGTGGGCGTTGATGTACTGGACGTCCGCCGGGCCGACCCCGGCCGATCGGAGGGCCATGTCCATCGCGCGCATCGCGCCGTCGCCGTCCTCGGACGGCGCGGTGATGTGGTACGCGTCGGCGGTGGTCCCGTAGCCGACGATCTCGGCGTAGACGCGCGCGCCGCGGCGCCGCGCCGACTCGAGCTCCTCGAGGACGAGAATGCCGGAGCCTTCGCCGATGATGAACCCGTCGCGGTCCAGGTCGAAGGGGCGGCTGGCGCGCTCCGGCTCGTCGTTGCGGGTGGAGAGCGCGCGCATCGCGGCGAACCCGCCCACGCCCATCGGCGTGATGGCGGCTTCCGACCCTCCCGCGATCATGGCGTCGGCCGCGTCGCGCCGGATGATCTCGTAGGCCTCGCCCACGGCGTGGGCCGAGGCGGAGCAGGCCGTGCAGGTGGCGAGGTTGGGGCCCTTGGCGCCCAGCCGGATCGACACCTGCCCGGCGGCCAGGTTGATGATGGCCGCGGGAATGAAGAACGGCGAGATCCGGCGGGGCCCGCCCTCCAGCAGCGCCGCGTGCTCGCGCTCGATGGTGGAGAACCCGCCGATGCCCGACGCGATGAACACGCCGACGCGCGTGGCATTGTCGGGCCCGATGGTGAACTGCGCGTCACCGACGGCGAACTGCGAGGCCGCGATGGCGTACTGGATGAAGATGTCGAGCTTCTTGACGTCCTTCTTCTCGACGAACTGCAGCGGGTCGAATCCCCTGACCTCGCCGGCAATCTGCGACGCGAACGCGGTGGGATCGAACCGGGTGATGCGGCCGATCCCGCTCCGCCCCGCGCAAAGGGCTTCCCAGTTGACCTCGGTGCCCACGCCGAGCGGCGACACCAGCCCGATCCCCGTGACGACGACACGCCTGTTCAAGCTACCTCCGCGGGGTCCGTACGGCCGGGCCGGACGCCCGCCGTGTCAGCCCGGCGCCGCACGGGCGACTACTTCTTGCCCTTGGCGTGCGACTCGATGTACTCGACCGCTTCCTTGACACGGGTGATCTTCTCGGCGTCCTCGTCCGGGATCTCGATCCCGAACTCCTCCTCGAACGCCATCACCAGCTCGACCGTGTCGAGCGAGTCGGCCCCGAGGTCCTCGACGAAGGACGCATCCGGCGTCACTTCCTCCTCATCGACCCCGAGCTGTTCCACGATGATGCTCTTGACCTTGTCAGCAACCGCAGCCATTCGTCCTCCTACGTGTACATCCCGCCGTTGACCGCCAGGACCTGCCCTGTGATGTAAGAAGCCTCGTCGGACGCCAGGAAGCAGACCGCCGACGCCACGTCCTCCGCGGTGCCGAACCGGTTCAGCGGCACCTTGGACACCCACTCGTTCCGCATCTCGGCGCTCAGCGCGCGGGTCATGTCCGTGTCGATCAGCCCCGGCGCCACCACGTTGACCGTGATGTTCCGCGACGCGACCTCCCGGGCGAGCGACTTGCTGAAGCCGATCAACCCCGCCTTCGACGCCGCGTAGTTCGTCTGCCCCGCGTTGCCCATCTGGCCGACCACCGAGCTGATGCTGATGATCCGGCCGGATCGCTGCTTCATCATCGGCCTGAGCACCGCCTGCGTGCACGTGAACGCGCCCGTCAGGTTGACCTGCAGGACCAGGTCCCAATCCTCGCGCTTGAGCCGCATCAGCAGCTGGTCGCGCGTGATGCCGGCGTTGTTCACCAGGATGTCGATGCGCCCGTGCCGGTCGAGCACGGCATCCACCGCGGCCTGCACCGTCTCGGGCGCCGTCACGTTGAGGACCCGCGGGTCCGCCGTCCCGCCCGCCGCCGCGATCGACGCGCCCGCCGGGGCCACCGCCTCGGCGCTGACGTCGGTCGGCACCAGCGTCGCGCCGAGCCTCGCCAGCGCAACGCTGATCGCGTGCCCGATGCCGCGACCCGCGCCGGTGACGAGTGCGACCTTGCCGGTCAAGTCCATCATGGCAGGAGGTTCCCCGCGCTGCGCGCTACGCAAACAGGCCCGCCACAGCGTCGAGATCGCCAGGCTCCTCGACGTGCGCAAACGTCGCCTCGCGCACGATCTTCCTGCCGAGGCCGCTCAACACCGTGCCCGGACCCACTTCAACATACTTGGAGACGCCCTCCGATGCAAGGCGCCGGCACACGTCCTCCCACCGCACCGGCGACGACACCTGGCGGATCAGCGCCTCGATCGCCCCCGCGCCATCCCGCCGCGGCTCCGCGTCCACGTTGGCGATCACGGGCACCCGGGGAGCCGACACCGCCAGCGCCCGGAGTTCCAGGGCCAGCCGCTCCTGGGCAGGCTGCATCAACGCGCAGTGGAAGGGGGCGCTCACTGCCAGCGGGATCGCGCGCTTCGCGCCCAGCGCCTTCGCGCGCTCGATCGCGCGCGCCACCGCCGCCGTCGCGCCCGCGATCACCACCTGGCCCGGCGCGTTCAGGTTCGCCGGGCTCACGACCTCGCCCTGCGCCGCCTCCTCGCACGCCTGCGCCACCAGAGCCGCGTCGAGGCCAAGGATCGCGGCCATCGCGCCCTGCCCGACCGGCACGGCCTCCTGCATGTAGCGGCCGCGGTGCCGCACGATGCGCAGCGCGTCGGTGAACGCGATCGTGCCCGCCGCCACGTGGGCCGAGTACTCGCCCAGGCTGTGGCCCGCGACGAAGGCCGGCTGCAGGCCGCGCGACGCCAGCAGGCGGAAGGCGGCCACGCTCACCGCGAGGATCGCCGGCTGCGTGTTCTCCGTCAGCGTCAGCCGATCGGCCGGCCCCTCGAAGCACAGCGTGCTCAGCTTCTCGCCCAGCGCGGCGTCGGCCTCCTCCATGGTCTCGCGGCAGACGGGGAACGCCTCGGCCAGCAGCCGTCCCATCCCGACCGTCTGCGATCCCTGTCCCGGAAAGAGGAATGCAATCACGATGTGGTCACCCTCGCGGCAGCCAGTTCCCGTTCGATCCGCGGCACGAGCCCCTCGGTCGCGAACCGGTGGGCCAGCACGATGGCGTTCCGCACGGCCTTCACCGACGACCGGCCGTGGCCGACGATGCACGGGCCGGCCACCCCCAGCAGGGGCACGCCCCCGTACTCCGAGTAGTCGACGCGGTTGCGGAACCGCCGGTACGCCTGCCGGTCCGCGGGGTTCCCGGCACGCGCCTGGATGGTGATCGCGAACTCCTCCAGCAGGAGCGCCTCGACCATTTCGACCATGCCCTCGCTGACCTTCAACGCGACGTTGCCGGTGAACCCGTCGCACACCACCACGTCGGCGGCGCCGCGGTAGACGTCCCGCGCCTCGACGTTCCCGATGAACTGCAGGGCGGTGGCCTTCAGCAGGCGGTGGGCTTCACGGGTCAGCTCGTTGCCCTTGGATTCTTCCTCGCCGATCGACAGCAGCCCCACGCGCGGCTGCGCGATGCCCAGGACGACGTGGGCGTACACCGAGCCCATGACGGCAAACGGCACCAGGTGCTGCGGCCGGCAGTCGGCGTTGGCGCCGACATCGAGCAGCACGGCGGCGCCGTGGCGGGTCGGAACCGTGGCGGCAAGGGCCGGCCGCTCCACTCCCGCCAGCAGGCCCAGGGTCGTGCAGGCCGCCACCACCGTGGCGCCCGTGTGCCCGGCACTGAACAGCGCGGCCGCCTCGCCGCCGGCCACCAGGTCGGCGGCGACCTTGATCGACGCCCCCGGCTTGCGCCGCAGCGCGGCCGCGGGTGATTCGGTGTCGGCGATGGTGTCGCGGGCCGCGACGACGCGGAGATCGAGCCGGCCGGCATCCCGATGGCGCGCCAGGGCGGCTCCGACAGGAGCCTCGAGGCCGACCAGCGTCACGCCTATCCCGTGGTGGCGAGCGGCCGCCACCGCGCCGTCGACGATCACGCGCGGAGCGCGATCGCCGCCCATCGCATCGACGGCAATGCGCATCATGGACGATCGGGCCGGGCCGGGAAACGGCCGCGCCCGGCGTTAGACTTCCTCGACCTCACGGACCTGCCGGCCGCGGTAGTAGCCGCAGTGGGGGCAGATCTGGTGCGGGGCCTTCGCTTCGTGGCACTGGGGGCACTCGCCGAGCTGAACGGGCTTGAGCGCATCGTGCGTCCGGCGCTTGGCCGTGCGGGTTTTCGAGTGTCGACGCTTTGGATTCGGCATGGTCGTCCTTCTATGGATCGCGCCGCGGCGCAGGTCACTCGTGCGACGGCGGCTCGTTCGTCAGGTTCCGCAACTCCGCCCAGCGGGGATCGCCCCGCTCGGGCACGCACGCGCAGGACCCCGTGTTGAGGTTGGTCCCGCAGGCCGGGCACAGGCCGCGGCACGTCTCCCGGCAGAGCGGCTTCATGGGCGCCGCCAGGTAGAACTGCTCCCGCACCAGCCGCCCGAGGTCGATGGCGTTGTTCTCGTAGAACGCCGTCGTCAGGTCGTCGTCTTCGATCTCCCGCTCGCCCTCGCCCGCGTTCAGGGCGTGCGGCAGGAACAGGACGTCGAACGCCTCGGCGACCGGCAGCTCGAAGGGTTCGAGGCACCGGCCGCACGAGAACCCCAGGACCGTCCCGACGCTGCCGACCAGGCGGAACTGGTCCTTGTCCTTGTGAATGTCGAACGCCAGGTGGACCGGGCGCAGGACGTGGAACTCGTCGTCAGCACGGCCGAGGGCCTCCGGCTCGAAGATCCGGTCGACCCGGTCGCGCGCTTCGCGCATCCGGCTGATGTCCAGTAACAGCTCGTTCATCTCTGCGAACACCCGGCGAAAGACAGACCTTCGATTATAGCATGCCAGGTTCCGGGGCACAGGGGCGAAGGGCCGCTAGCTCCACCGCCCGCCCAGGTCGACCCAGGGCTTGGGGACGTAGAGATCCTCGAACAGCGCCACGGCATACCGGTCGGTCATGCCAGCCAGAAAATCGCGGGCCGCGGCGTCGAGGCCTTCCGCCTCGAGCGTCCGGCGGTCCAGGAACTGCTCCGGGCGCTGGCGCACCCGCTCCCAGAGCCCGCGCAGGAGCCCGGCACATTTCCCGAACTCGGCCAGCGACAACTCGTTCTCGTAGACCGTCGCGTAGAGGAAGGCCCGCAGGTCCAGCAGCGGGTTCAGCACCTCGTCGGTCATGCTGATCTCGGCGAGGTTCGCGGCGAGCGTCGCCAGGACGACGTCCTTCACCATGCGGCCGATCCGGCCGGAATGGGTCGTGCCGAGCACCGCCAGCGCGTCGGCCGGCAGGTCCTCCTGCCGCAGAATACCGGCCCGCGTGGCGTCGTCGATGTCGTGATTGACGTAGGCGATCAGGTCGGCGACGCGCGCGATCTGGCCTTCGAGCGTGACGGCGCGGGACGGGACGTCGGGGCCTACCGGCGCGCCCCGTTTGCCTTTCGAGTGCGTGGCGATGCCGTCGCGCACCTCCCAGGTGAGGTTCAGGCCCCGGCCGTCGTTCTCGAGGACGTTGACGATGCGCAGGCTCTGGTCGGTGTGGCTGAACCCGCCCGGCACGAGGTCGGCGAGCACGCGTTCGCCCTGGTGCCCGAACGGCGTGTGCCCGAGGTCGTGGCCGAGCGCGACGGCCTCGGTCAGTTCCTCGTTGAGCGCCAGCGCCTTCGCGATTGTGCGCGCGATCTGCGAGACCTCGAGCGTGTGGGTCAGGCGCGTGCGGTAGTGGTCGCCGGTCGGCCTGAAGAACACCTGCGTCTTGTGCTTGAGCCGCCGGAACGCCTTGCAGTGGATGATGCGGTCGCGGTCGCGCTGGTAGGCGGGCCGGATGTCGTCCTCGGGCTCCGGCCGCAGTCGCCCGCGCGTGTCGGTGCTGCGGGCGGCCGCCGGCGCCAGCACCTCGCGCTCGCGTTGCTCGAGCTGCTCGCGAATGGTCGTCATCGGGTCACCCCGTCGACGCGGCCGCCGGCGAGCAGATCGCGCAGGAAACTCGTGCCGTTGGCCAGCGGGGGCAGGCCGAAGACGCCCGCCAGCGTCTGGCCCAGGTCCGCGAACGTCGGACGGATGCCCAGGTCCACCCCGGGGGTCACGCGGGCGCCGTACACGAGGAGGGGCACGTACTCGCGCGAGTGGTCCGTGCTCGGCGTGGTGGGGTCGTTGCCGTGGTCCGCGGTCAGCACCAGCAGGTCGTCGGCGCGGAGCTGCGGGAGCAGCGCCCCGATCTGCCGGTCGACGACCTCGAGGTTCGCGGCGTAGCCGGCGACGTTGTTGCGGTGGCCGAACCGGGTGTCGAAGTCCACCAGGTTCGCGAAGACCAGGCCGTCGGCGGTGTCGGCGACCGCCTCGGCCACGGCGTCCATGCCCTCGGTATCGGACGCGGTGTGCACGGCCCGGCTGATGCCGCGCCTGGCAAACAGGTCCTGGATCTTGCCGATGGCCAGGACCGGCACGCCGGCGCCCGTGAGGCGATCGAGCAGCGTCTCGCCCGGCGGCGGGAGCGCGTAGTCGTGTCGGTTCGCGGTCCTCGCGAAGTGCCCCGGCGTCCCGATGAAGGGCCGCGCGATGATGCGCGCGACGCCCATCCCCTGCCCGTAGATCTCGTAGGCGATCTCGCAGATCCGATAGAGATCGGGCACCGGGATGACCTCCTCGTGCGCCGCGATCTGGAAGACGCTGTCGGCCGACGTGTAGACGATCGGCTTGCCCGTGCGGAAGTGCTCCTCGCCGAGATCCTCGATGATCTGCGTGCCGGACGCGACCGTGTTGCCGAGCGTGCCGCGGCCGATGCGCTGCTCGAACTCGCGCAGCGACGCCTCGGGAAAGCCGTTCGGGAACACCGGGAAGGGGCGGTCGAGGACCAGGCCCATGAGTTCCCAGTGGCCCGTCACGGAGTCCTTGCCCGGCGACCGCTCGGCCATCCGGCCGTAGGCCGCGGCCGCCGGGTCGGGCGGGCCGCCATGCGGGAGCGCCACGATGCGCCCGATGCCGAGGCGGCGGAGGGTCGGGATGCGCAGGGGGACCTCGGCGGCGATGTTGCCGAGGGTGTTGCTGCCTCGATCGCCGTACTCGCCGGCGTCGGGCAGTTCGCCGACGCCGACACTGTCCAGCACGACGACGATCGCGCGACGGAACGGTCTGGCGGACATGGGATGCAGCGACCGGCTCGCCGGGGCGTGCCCCGGCTGGTTACGACTGGTGGTGGGTGAAGTAGTTGCCCATCGGCCGCGGCGCCCGAATCGTCGCGATCGCGTGCTTGAAGATCAGCAGGTCGGTCCCGTCGTGCTCGACGACCACGGCAAAGCGGTCGAAGTTCTTGATGCGCGCTTCGACGTCCGTTCCGTCCATCAGGTGGAGGCGCACCGCGAGGCGCTCGCGCCGGGCGAAATTGAGAAATGCGTCCTGGATGTTGGGCTGCGCCTGGCTTCTCGCCTCAGTGCTCTGCGGCATGCGTTGGTGCCTCTCCCCCTCGTGCGACGGCCCCGGCAGATCCGAGCCGCGACGCCACGATCCGCTCGGCGGCGCCGATAGGCGTCGCGGTGTTCTCCGAGGGCGTGAATCCAGACTAGATTAGGCTCTTTGCGGAACCAGATCAACTGACGCCGCGCGTACCGGCGCGTCTCCTGCTCGATCAGATCGCGCGTCGCGGCTTCGTCGCGCTCACCCCGCAGGTGCTCGATCACCTGGCGGTAGCCGAGCCCGGCGAGCGACCGGGCGTCCGGGGGCACGCCGCGCGCCAGCACGCCGCGCACTTCGTTCACGATCCCGCGCGCGAACTGATCGTCCACGCGGCGCGCGATGCGGCCGGTGATCTCGATCCACGCAGGACCGAGAGCGACGGCGACGATCGTCCAGCCCGCCAGCGGCGACACCGTCTCGGCGAAGTGGGCCGTGAGCGTGCGGCCAGTGAGGAAGTACACCTCGAGCGCGCGGACAATCCGCATCTGGTCGCGGGGCTGGACGCGGAGGCCGGACGCGGGATCGATGCGGGCGAGCAGGCGGTGCAACCTGAGGACGCCATGGCGGCGCGCCAGGCGATCCAGGCGCGCCCGCACGCGATCGTCACGCCCCGGCCCGGGAAACAAGCCGCGGGTCAGCGCGCGGTAGTAGAACCCCGTGCCCCCGACCACGACGGGCATGCGCCCCCTGGCGTGCGTCTCACCCGCGGCGCGCGCGGCGTCGCGCGCGTAGGCGGCGGCCGTGTACGCCTCGCCCGGGTCGACGACGTCGATGAGGTGGTGCGGGATGCCGCGGCGTTGTTCGACCGGGACCTTGTCGGTGCCGACGTCGAGGCCGCGGTACACGGCGGTCGAGTCGCAGCTGATCACCTCGCCGCCGAAACGCTCGGCGAGCGCAATCCCCAGCGCGCTCTTGCCCGTGGCTGTCGGGCCGAGCACCGCGACCAGGACGCGCGGCCGGTCGGCCACGTGCGACGCGCCCGTCACAGGAGCTTCACGAGCACCCACGCCAGGACGACCGCCAGGATCACGAGCCAGCCGAGGGTTTGCCCCCGTGTCGGAAGGCCCATCATCCACCGGGCGGCGCCTCGTTGTAGTAGAAGGTCACCGTGAAGAAGGCCTTGTCGGCCGGGTACTCCGGGGGCAGCGGATACGTCGGGCTCGACGCCGCGAGTGCGTTGAACGACGAGTTGTTGAACGCATCCACCGGGCAGGGCCCGGCAACCCCCAGGTCGGTGATCGAGCCGTCCTTGTGCACGTTGAACGTGATCACGACGTGCCCGCGCATCGACATGGCCGCGTACGGGATGAACCAGTTGCGCTTGATCTGGGCAATGAAGCGGCGGACCCACGGTCCGAATTCGACGCCCTTCGTGTCGAACTGGATCGCGGGTCCCCACGCGTTCGCGCCCCCCTGCGGGTTGTCGAAGATCTGCCCGGGGACGTAGCGCTGGACGTTGCGCAGCGCGTTGGCGAGGCCGGCGCCGAGCCCGGACCCGCCGCCCCCCGGCGGCCTCGGTGCCGGGAGCGTCGGATTCTGCGTCGCGGCCAGGGCGCTGGCATCCGACGGGCCCGGCGGCCCGGGCGACGGCGAACCGGAACGCTGGTCGGAAGCGGCCTCCTGCGGCTGCGCAGCCTCGGGCTGCGGGCGGGGCTGGGGCGGCGTGCCCGGCGCATCCACCCGCTCGGGCGTGTTGCCGCGCGAGAACGGCATCGCATTGGTCGGGTTCGGCGCCTGGCGCAGGGCCTGCGCGTTGCGGTCCCGGTCCGACAGGTCGGCCCGGGGCTGCGGCCGCCGCGTGGCCGGCATCTCCAGCCTCGGCTGCACGAACACGAACCGCTGCGACTCACGCTCACGCTGCCGTTGCAGGGCGGCCGCCTCCTCCAGCTTGGCCGCGTCCGGCTGCGCCGACGGCAGCGGGGGCATGAGGACCACCGCCAGGATCAGGACCAGGTGCACCACCAGCGACAGCAGCACGCCCTCCCGCCAGGACATGGCCCTGCCGATGCCGTAGATGTCTGGATGCCCCTCTTCAAGATCGAAGTACATGCAACGCTTTCAAGAAGTATACCACTCGCCGTGGCCGGCGGCCGTCGGAGGTCGGGAGCCTCAGGTCGCGGCTCTGGGCGCCAATCAGGGCAGGGACGCCCCGGCTGGTTTCCGGGCGCCATATAGATAGACGACGCCGAAGGTCAGAGGGACTGCCCGGGCCTGTTCGAACCCGGCCGCCGCCAGCTGGGCGACGACCCGGTCCGGCTCGGGAAACGTGGTGACCGACGCCGGCAGGTACGTGTAGGCCGAGCCGTGCCCGGAGATCAGCCGCCCGACCAGCGGCAGCACGTGCCGGAAGTACCACAGGTAGATGCCGCGCACCCCCGGGACGCGCGGGAGGCCAAACTCCAGGATGGCGAACCGCCCGCCGCCCTTGAGCACGCGATACACCTCCCGGTACGTCCGCTCCGGCTCCTCGACGTTCCGAATCCCGAACGCGACCGTGGCGGCATCGACCGACGCCGACGCCACGGGAATGACCGTCACGTCGGCTTGCGCGAGGTGCACCACGGACCCAGCACCGGCCCGCACGATCTTGCGGACGCCGAGCCGCAACATGCGCTCGGCGAAGTCGAGGCCCACGACCCGCGCCGCACCCGGCCGCGCGCTGGCCGCCGCCAGCGCCACGTCAGCCGTCCCCGTGCAGAGGTCGAGGACGGTTTCGCCCCCGCGGAACGCCAGGGACCGGATGGCCACGCGCCGCCAGTGGATGTCGAGACCCGCGCTGAGCAGGTGGTTGAGCAGGTCGTAGCGCGCCGCGATCGCGTCAAACATCCCGGCGATCCGGCGCGGCTCCTTGTTCTGGCCCAGAGGGTTCGCGTCCGGCGTCACCGTGCCACCCGGCCCGTCCACTCGGGATAGAGATCGTGCCCGACGCCGAGCCCGGCCAGGATCTTGCCGGCCATGAAGTCCGCCAGATCGTCGAGGGTCCGGGGCATCTGGTAGAACGCGGGCATCGCGGGCAGCACCATGGCGCCGGCCTCGGCGCACAGCACCATGTTGCGGAGCTGCGGCAGGCTCATCGGCGTCTCGCGCGGCACGAGCACCAGGCGGCGGCGCTCCTTGAGGACGACGTCGGCGGCCCGCTCCACGAGATTGCGCGACAACCCGTGCGCCACGCCCGCCAGGGTCTTCATCGAGCACGGCACGATGGCCATGCCGTCAGTCGCATGGCTGCCGCTGGCGATCGTCGCCCCGAGGTCGCGGTTGCCGTGGACGGCCAGCGATCCGCGCCCCACGGCCTCGCCGTATTTCCCGGTCAGGAACGGCAGGAACCGCTCGGCGGTCGCCTCGTCGCCCAGTTCGTCGCGCAGCAGGCGCCGCCCGAAGTCACTGATCACCACCTCCACGTGGCAGCCCCGCTCCAGCAGCGCGGCGACGGTGCGCGCGGCGTACAGCGCGCCGCTCGCGCCGGTGATCCCGACAATGAACCGCCCCGCCGAACCGTTCGTGCTAGTGGACATAGACTGCCGCCGCCGTGGTCAGAAAGTACAGGATGCCGACGTACCCGTTCAGGTCGAACGCGCGCTTCACCTGCGACAGGTCGCCCGGCGACACGAGCGACTGCTCGTAGGCCAGCAGCGCCGCCACGCCGGCCACGCCGCCGAGGTAGATCGGCCCGAGCGGCGCCACCCACGCCAGGGCGGCGAGCACGAGCACGGTCACCACGTGCAGCCCCCGCGAGATGGCGAGCGCCGCGGGGACGCCGAAACGCTGCGGGACGGATCGCAGGCCGTGTGCGAGGTCGAACGCGAGGTCCTGGCACGCGTAGAGCACGTCGAACCCGCCGACCCAGGTGCCAATGGCCAGCCCGAGCAGCCAGGGCTCCCAGCCGCCACGCCCGCCCGCGGCGATCCAGCCGCCGATCGGCGCGACCGCCATCGCCAGCCCGAGAAACGCCTGCGTGGACCAGGTCACACGCTTGGCCAGCGAGTACCAGAAGACGATGGCCAGGGCCACGGGCGAGAGCGCGAGGCACAGCGGGCCGAGCGTCCAGGCGACGGCCACGAACGCGACCGACGCGACGACCACGAACGCGGTCGCCTCGGCGCGCGTCATGCGCCCGGCCGGCAGCTCGCGCGACGCCGTCCGCGGATTCAGCGCGTCGAACCGCGCGTCCACCAGCCGGTTGAAACCCATGGCCGCACTGCGCGCCGCGACCATCGCCGCGATGATCCACAGGATCCGGGCGGGCGCCACCTCGACGCGCTGCGATGCCAGCAGCGCCCCCGTCAGGGCGAACGGCAACGCGAACACCGAGTGGCCGACGCGCACGAACGACGCCCAGGTCCGAAGCCTCGACCACACCGCCGCGTCTACTCCTCCACCCAGGCCACCTGGCGTGGTGCAATGCCGCCCACCAGGTATTCTTCCACATCCGTCACACCCGGCGGAACGTCGACCGCGATGAGCGCCGCCCGGGCGCCCGGCACGATGACCCCCGACTCGCCCGCCAGCCCGAGCGCGTCCGCCCCCACCCGCGTGGCGCTGTCCAGCAGGGCGCGGGCCGGCACCGACGGCGCGAGACGGCGCAGGGCCGCCAGTTCCGCGAAGAGATTCAGGTCCTCGACGCTCGCGAGACTGTCCGTGCCCACGGCGACGCGCCCGCCGGCCGCGTAGAATGCCGCGACGGGCGGCTCACCGACGCCGACGTGGCGGTTGCTGCGGGGACATGCGACGAGCGTCGCGCCCCGCGCGGCCAGGACCTGCAGCCCGGCCGCCCGCAGCTGCACGCCGTGCACGGCCAGCACGCGCGGGTCCCAGAAGCCCAGCCGGTCGAGGTACTCGACCGGGCCGCACGCCGGCGCCTCCCACGCGGGGTTCCATGTGCCCATGCGCTCGAGCACCTCGCGCCATCGTCCCGTTCCGGTGGCGAGCAGCTCGGTTTCCTCCGGGGACTCCGCGATGTGCACGCTGGTCGGCACCTCCCGCCGCGGCCCGCGGCTCGCGGTCACCGCGGCGAACAGGCCTGGCGAGACCGAGTACGGCGCGTGCGGCGCCAGGCCGGCGCGCAGTCGCGGCCCGGTCGGCAGCGCCGCAAGGCGGCGCTCTGCGTCCGCGACGAGGGCGCGCGGATCGGCCGCGTTGAACCCGAGCACCTCGTGGAACACGAACCCGGCCAGCCCACTGTCCCGCAGCACGTCGACCACCGCGAGGGTGTTGCTGACGTCGCCGACCGCCTGCGTGCCGCTCGCCCGCATCTCGCGGATCGCGTCGAAGGCGGCCTGCCGCACGATCGGATCCGGGGCCGGATCCTTGATCCGCAGCCGTACCTGAGCCTTCACCCAGTCGACGAAGTTCGACGCGGGCGCCACGCGACCGCGCAGCCAGGACAGCTCCAGGTGGGTGTGGGCGTTGACCAGCCCGGGCATGATCGCGGCCCCACCGAGATCGCGATCCAGGTCGCCCGGCGCCGCGGGCGGCGGGGTCCCGGGCCCGCCGGCCGCGACGACGCGGCCCGCGCGCGTGTGCACCCAGCCCTGACGGATCGGCGGGTGCGCGATCGGCAGCACCCATCCGGCGCGGTAGGTTGGCATCGTGGATCAGGGATGGCGCACCGCGGCGTCAGGAGGCCGGCTCGGAGGCCCGGCGCTCCCGTTCGGCGCGGCTGCGCGCCTCGTAGCGCGACAGCTCCACCGGCACCGACCGGTCGCCGTCCTGCCGGGCCGTGGCCAGGTGGAGCATCCGCGGCAGCTCGCGCTGCCGGACGATGGGGTCGCCGAGCACCTCGTAGTGCATGTTGCGGCGCTTGGGCACGAAGCCCGCGTCCTCGATGTTGCGGACGATCTCGATCTCGTCCATGCAGTACGCGGCGCCCGCCGCCCGGACGACGTTCTCTTCGATCATCACGCTGCCCATGTCGTTGGCGCCGTACGCGAGCGACAACTGCCCGACCTTGCCGCCCTGGGTCACCCACGAGGCCTGCAGGTTGTCGAAGTTGTCGAGCACCAGGCGGGCCAGGGCGAGGGTGCGCAGGTACTCCAGGCCCGTCGCTTCCCGCCCCTGCAGGGCGGTGTGCTCGGGCTGGTAGCTCCACGCGATGAACGCCGTGAAGCCGCCCGTCTCGTCCTGGAGCGCCCGCAGCCGCATCAGGTGTTCGATGCGCTCGTCGGCCGTCTCCACCGACCCGAACATCATCGTCGCGGTGGTGCGAAGGCCGGCGCGGTGCGCCTCGCGCATGACGCCCAGCCACTCGTCCGAGGTGGCCTTGGTGTAGCAGTTCAGCAGGCGGCGGACCCGATCCACCAGGATCTCGGCGCCGCCCCCGGGGATGCTGTCGAGGCCCGCCTCCACCAGGCGCCTGATGACCCCGCCGACCGGCAGCGTCGACAGCCGCGAGAGATGCACCACCTCGGGCGGCGAGAGCGCGTGGAGGCGGAACGCGGGATAGCGGCTCTTCACCGCGCGGAACAGGTCCTCGTACCAGTTCAGCGGCAGGTCCGGGTTGTGGCCGCCCTGCAGCAGCAGCTGGCCGCCGCCGAGTTCGATCGTCTCGTCGATCTTCCGGAAGATCTCGTCGACGCCCAGCACGTAGCCTTCGGGCGACCCGACGGGGCGGTAGAACGCGCAGAAGCTGCAGCGCGCGACGCAGACGTTGGTGTAGTTGACGTTGCGGTCGATGATGTAGGTGACGTACGGGTGCGGGTGCTTGCGCAGGCGCACCGCGTGGGCCAGGCGGCCCAGCAGGGCCGTCGGCGCGTCGCGGTAGAGCTCCGCGGCGTCGGCGGCGTCGATCCGGCCGCCCGCCCGTATCCGATCCGCAATCGCCGCGATCGCCATGGCCGTCAGAAGAAGCGCGCCTCGGTGAACGACGGCACGAGGCCCAGGCCCGACGCTTCGCGGTAGAAGCGGTTCAGTCCCGCCAGTTGTGCCTCGTCGAGCCCGTACTTCATATTATCGCGGAGGTACCGCGTCCCGACGGCAATCTTGGCGGCGTCCCCGCCGAAGTAGCGCCGCGAGACCTCGGCCGGGGCCGCGGCGCCCGCCTCCTGCGCCTCGCGCAGCACGGCGGCATCGCCCGGGGCGAGGACCCCGCGGCGTCCGATCCAGCACGCATACACGAACGGCAACCCGGTCCAGGCGGTCCATGCCGCACCGAGATCGGTCTTCTCGAGCCCGGCCCGCTCGTGGTCGTAGAGCAGCGCCAGGTCGCCGATGATGAGCGCCGCGTCGCACCGCGCGAGCATCGCATCCGGGTCGGGCGGCAGCGTCACGAACGCCGGGGCGATGCCGAACGCCCGGGCGCACAGGATCCGCAACAGCGTGACCGAGGTGCGCGAGCTCGCGTCGAGGGCCACGCTGCGGATCCGATCGATCGGGAGGGCGCTGAACAGCGCGACCGACGCGACCGGTCCGGCCGAGCCGATGCCCACCCCCGGCACGATCCGGTAGTCGGCGTCGCGAAGCCCTTCGATGGACGGCACCAGCCCCAGGTCGATCGCGCCCTCGTGCAGCAGCGCCGCGCAGCGCGCCGGCACGTCGAACCGGATGGAGAACCGGCCGGGATGCGCGTCCAGGCCCCACACGAGGGGACGCGCGTTGAGGTACTCGACCGCGCCGAGACGCCGGACGCTCATGCCTCGCGGCGCTCGTAGTTGCCGTCGCGCTCGATCGGCACGAGCGACGCGGCGCGGATGTTCCGGCGGACCTCCTCGATCGGCGAGCGGCGCCGTCCTTCGGAGAGGTCGTCGATCGGGGACACGGCGTCGAGATCGTCCGCGCCGACCGTCAGGGCGACCTGCGCGAGCTTGGGCCCGTAGAGGCGCCAGTCGACCTGGATGCTCGGCACGTGCTCCAGCATCAGGCGGGCCACGGCCACCTGCCGCACGTCGTCGAAGCCGGTGCTCGGCACGGCCGCGTCCCACGTGGTCGCGAGCGGGGCAAAGCTGCGCAGCCCGCCCACCGAGCGCTGGAGCGAGGCGACCTGCTGCAGCTGCGCAAGGCGCCCGCCGGCGCCGGTCCCGCGCGTCACGGTCACGCGCGCGACGGTCAGGCCGGCGTCGCGCACCGCGGCCAGCGCGCGCTCCGCGTCGCGCAACCCGTCGATCGGCGCCTCGGCCACCAGGGTGAGACCCGCGTCACGCAAGGCACGCAGCCAGTCCGCGAGCGGCGATCCGTCCGCGGACGCCGCGCGCTCGATGTCCGCCAGCGAGAAGGCCGACAGCGGGACGGCGCCCGCCGCGCCGAGGAGCGTCCGCACGGCCGCCACGGCGCCGGCCCGCGAGTCGATCGGGCCGCGAAGCCGCACCTCGCCGGCGGCCTCCGGCAGGTCGACGGCCCCGCCGGCGACCGGCATCGCCACCTCGGCGACGCGCACGAAGGTCGTCTCGTCCCCGTGCTTCCGCCGGCGCACATCGTCTGCCAGCATACCGAGCGCCAGGATGTCGGGCTCGGCCGCCAGGGCCAGCGCGTCCGCCTCGTCCAGGGGCCCGCCGGCGGCAAGCGTCGCGGCCAGTTCCTGCAGTCTGTCGGTCATCAGCGTGTCCGCGGCGTGGCCGGGTTTCCCGCCGGGCGGGCGATCCGGGACCAGATGTCGAGGGCGCGGCGTCCCGCGGCCTCCGTGGTGATCACCCGGGTCGGCCACTCGCGGGTGAATCCCTCCGACGCCCACTTCCGCGTGGCGTCGATCCCCATCTTGCTGCCGTAGGCGGGCAGGTCCGAGGCGTTCTCGAGGTCGTCCATCGGCCCGCGGGTGAACTGGATGTCGCGCTGCGGGTCGATGTGGGTGCCCACGATCCACGCGACCTCGCGCACGTCCTGGACGTTGACGTCCTTGTCCACGACCACGATGGTCTTCGAGAACATGAGCTGACCGAGGCCCCAGCACGCGTTCATGATCTTGCGGGCGTGGCCGGGGTAGCGCTTGTCGATCGAGATGATGACGAGGTTGTGGAAGATGCCCTCCGGCGGGAAGTGCATGTCCACGATCTCCGGCACCGTCTTGCGGATGAGCGGCAGGAAGATCCGCTCGCTCGCCTTCCCGAGGTACACGTCTTCCTGCGGGGGGATGCCCACGACGGTCGTGTGGTAGATGGGCCTGCGCCGCATCGTGATGCACGTCAGGTGGAACACCGGGAAGTCGTCGGCCAGCGAGTAGAACCCCGTGTGGTCGCCGAACGGACCCTCGCGGCGGCGCTCACCCGGCTCGACATAGCCCTCGAGCACGATGTGCGCGTTGGCGGGCGCCTCGAGATCGACGGTCCGGCACTTGACGAGCTCCATGCGCCGGCGCATCAGGAACCCGGTGAGCAGCAGCTCGTCGAGCCCTTCCGGCATCGGGGCGGTGGCCGCGTAGCACAGCGCGGGCTCCGCGCCCAGCGCCACCGCCACGTCCAGGCGCCGGCCGAGGCGTTCAGCGATCCGGTGGTGCTGCGCCCCGCCCTTGTGCCGCTGCCAGTGCATGCCGGTCGTGCGGCCGTCGAACACCTGCATCCGGTACATCCCGATGTTCCGGACGCCGGTCTCCGGGTCCTTCGTGAACACGAGCGGGAAGGTGATGTAGCGGCCTCCGTCCTCGGGCCAGGTGCGCAGGATGGGCAACTCGTCGAGCGACCCGTCAACGCGCACCACCTCCTGGCACGGCGCGTCGCGCACCGTCTTCGGCATCAGGTCGCGCAGCCGACCCACCATCGGCAGCATCCTGACGGCGTCCATCAGGCCGGCCGGCATGGCGGGCGTCATCAGCTCGTCGAGGGCCCGGCCGAGATCGTCGAGCGACTCGACCCCGAGCGCCAGGCACATCCGCTCCGTCGACCCGAAGACGTTCGACGCCACCGGCATGTCGAACCCCGCGGGCTGTTCGAACAGCAGGGCCGGTCCCCCGCCCGGCGCCTTGCAGGCCAGATCGGTGACCGCCGCGATCTCGAGGTCGGGGCTGACGGGCTCCGTCACCCGCGAGAGCCAGCCCCGCCGCTCGACATCGTCGAGGAAGCTCTTCACATCCTCATGCATGGTCCATCCGTTCGGTGATCCGCTGCGCCAGTTCCACCGCGCGGCGGCCGTCCTCGCCGGTCACGCGCGGCGCCCGGCCGGTGCGGGCGGCCTCGGCGAAATCGGCCAGCTCAATCTTCAGCGGTTCGTCCTGCCTCACCTCGATCTTGCCGCCCTCGATCGACGGCCGGCGATCGGCGTGCCGCACGAGGCGGTACATCTCCGCTTCCTGGGTGCCGTAGTCCACCGAGATGTACGCGTCCTGCTGGAAGAACCGGATCTTCCGGACGCGGTCGCGGCTGATACGGCTGGCGGTGATGTTCGCCACGCAGCCGGACGCGAAGCGTAGCCGGGCGTTGGCGATGTCCACCCGCCCCGTCAGCACGGGCACCCCGACCGCCTCGAGCGACGAGACCTCGGACCCGACCGTGGACAGGACGATGTCGAGGTCGTGGATCATGAGGTCGAAGACCACGTCGATGTCGAGGCTCCGCTCGGGAAAGGTGCCGAGGCGGTGCACCTCGATGAACCGGGGGTCCTTGACCAGCTCGCGGATGGCGCCGACGGCGGGGTTGAACCGCTCGGTGTGGCCGACGGCCAGCACGGCGCCGCCGCGCCGCGCGGCGGCGATCATGCGGTCCGCCTCGACCACCGACCGGGCCAGCGGTTTCTCCACCAGCACCGCGACGCCGCGCTCGAGGAACGGGATCGCCACGTCGGCATGCGCCTCGGTCGGCACGGCCACGCTGACCAGGTCCACGCCGCCGGGGATCCGGCCCGGGTCGGTGAACGCGGCGGTCCCGTGGGCCGCGGCGATCTCCTCTGCCCGCGGGCCGTTGATGTCCACGACCCCGACGAGATCGACGCCGGCCAGCCCCGCCATGATCCGCGCGTGGTGCCGGCCGAGATGCCCGACGCCAATCACCGCGCCCCGCAGCCGCCGCTCAGGCATCAGGTGGCCTCCCCGGGTGTCTCCGGCGCCCGGCCGATCAGCGCGATGCCCGCGTTGTCGGCGGCGCGCACCACGTCCTCGCCGTCCAGCATCAGCGTCTTGCCCGCGTCGACCGAGAGCGCCGTCGCCCCGGCGGCCCGCATCGCCTCGATGGTGGCCAGGCCCACGACGGGGACGTCGAAGCGCATGTCCTGGCGCGGCTTGGCGACCTTCACCACGCGGACGCCCGGCCCGGCCAGCCGGCCCGCGCGCGCGATGACCTCGTCGGTTCCCTCCATCGCCTCGACGGCCACGACCGCCCTGCCCTTCACCGCGATCGTCTGGCCGATGTCGAGGGCGGCGACGCGATCGGCCATCCGGTAGCCGAACGCGAAGTCGGCCCGCTCCTCGTCGGTCGGCTGACGCCGGGTCATCACGCCCGGCCGCGCCAGGAGGGGCGTGAGGAAGGCGGTCGAGTCGATCAGCTCGATGCCGTGGTCGCGCAGCACGTCGGCGATCGCCGAGATCAGCGCGTCGGTGTTGCGCGATCGCAGGCGCAGCAGCACGGACAGCAGCGTGCGATCCGGCATGATGTCGGCGAACAGCTTGGCGTGCTTGACCTGGCCCGCCATCACGGCGTGCGACGCGCCGGCCTCGCGGAAAATCGCGATGGCCCGCCCGAGCTGGCCGAGCGACACCCGGTGAATCGCGGCGCGCGGCTCGCGGGCAGCCGCGGCCTCGAGGTCGCGCGACGCCTCCTCCTGCACCGCGACGATCGTGACGCGGTGCCCGAGGCGGCGGGCCGCCTCGAGCACCAGGAACGGGAAGCTCCCGTTCCCGGCGATCAGGCCGAGGTGCATCCCGCCCCCCGCGCCGGGCTCAGTCGTCAATCGACGTGTCCTCGACCCGGCGGGCGCCCCGCTTCAGGACCACCCCGCGGCGCGCGCCCCGGATGAACTCGACCAGGTAGCGGACTTCCGGACAGTCCAGGGCGGGATCGCCGACGATCCGCTCGACGGCCCGGGTCGTGTTGAGCTTCGACTGCAGGAGGGCGCGGTAGGCCAGCTTCAGCTTGCGGATCGTGTCGGGCGAGAAGCCCCGGCGCACCAGGCCGATCGTGTTGAGGCCGTAAATCCTGGCGCGGTTGCCGACCGTCTTGGAGTACGGCAGCACGTCCTTGGTGCACGCCGAGTAGCCGCCGATGAAGGCGTGCTTCCCGACGCGGCAGAACTGGTGGACGCCCGCCCACCCGCCGAGCGTGGCGTAGTCGTCCACGTCCACGTGGCCGCCGAGGGTGGTCCCGTGCGACAGGATCGTGTCGTTGCCCACGAGGCAGTCGTGGGCCACGTGCCCGTAGGCCATCAGGTAGTTGCGATGGCCGATCGTGGTGACGCCGCGGCCGGTGACGGTACCGCGGTGGATCGTCACGAACTCCCGGAACACGTTGTGGTCCCCGATGACGAGGCGCGTCGGCTCGCCCTTGTACTTCAGGTCCTGGGGCGGCATCCCGTACGACCCGAACGGGTAGAGCGTGTTGGCGTCGCCGATCTCGGTCCAGCCGTCGATGATGCAGGACGCGCCGACGCGGCAGTTCCGGCCCACCCGCACGTGCGGGCCGATGGTGGCGTGCGGGCCGACGACCGTGCCCGCGCCGATCCGCGCGGAGGGGTGCACGATGGCCGTCGGGTGGATGCTGGTCGCGGTGCCGACGACCGCCATCAGCAGCTGTGCCTCGACGACGACCTGGCCCGCGACCCGCGCCTCGCCGCGGACGCGGACGAGCGGGCCGCGGATCCGGGCAATCGCGACCTCGATCTCGAGGCGATCGCCGGGGCTGATCTGGCGCCGGAACTTCGCCTCGTTCACGCCCCGCAGGTACACCCGGGCGTCCAGCGGGCCGTCGGGGCCGTGGGCCAGCAGGAGCGCGGACACCTGGGCCAGCGTGTCGATCATCAGCACGCCGGGCATGACCGGCACGCGCGGGAAGTGCCCCTGGAAGAACTCCTCGTTGACCGTCACGTTCTTGACGGCCACGGCCCGCCGGCCGGCTTCGAACGCGGTGATCGCATCGACCAGGATCGACGGGTAGCGGTGGCACAGGCGGTCGAGCACGGCCGGGATGTCAATGGGTACCGCAAGAGTGGTGGCAGGCACGCGTGGCTGGCCCTCGTATGGAGAAGCGCCCGGACCTGCCGGCAGGCCCGGGCGCGGGAACGACCCGACGGGACCCGGCTACGGCCTGGGCGCGGGCGCCTTGGGCTTGGCGGCCGCCGCGGCGGCTGCGTCGAACCGCCTGATCACGTCGGCGGTGACGTCGAGGCCCGGATCGGCCCACACCATGCCGCTGTCCGCCTGGCTGAAGAGGACGAGGAGGCTCTTCTCGGTCGCGACCTGCTGGATGATGGGACCGAGCTTGCGCTGGAACTCCACCTGCAGCTCGTTCTGCAGGTCCTGCAACTCGGCCTGGGCGTCCTGCGTGAGGCGCTGGATGTCGACCTGCTGCTTGTCGATGTCCTTCTGGACCTGGGCCTGGGCGTCGGCGCTCATCACGCTGCTGCGCAGCTTGTTCTGGTTCGCTTCGAGCGCCTTGTTCCGCTCGTTGAGCTCGCTGGCCTTCTTCTGTCGCAGGGCCTCGAGCCGCGCCGTCGACGCCTTGCCCTCGGCCGACTCGGCCGCGATACGCTGGATGTTGATGTAGGCGAACCTGGCCCCCTCAGGGAATTTCGGCGCGGGCGCCGGAGCGGCCGCTGGCTGGGCGGGCACCTGGGCGGCCGGCGGCTGGGCGGGCACCTGGGCGGCCGGCGGCTTGGCGGGCGGCTGCTGGGCCGGCGCCTGCTGCGCGGAGCTCACCCCGGCGACGAGGACCAGACCAAATATCGTGGACGCTACGGTGGAGACTTTCATTCGTCGAATCCCTTTCCTCTGAATTCCGGATCGTTCCCATCGAGCGGCTGCCAAGTCCGGGGCCAGCGCCGCGTCACTCATCGTCAGAACGTGGATCCCACGGCAAACCGGAACGTGAAGGCCTTCTGCGGCTGCAGCTGGTTGTCGAGCACGCCCGCACGCTGCGGGTTCCAGGCGAAGATCAGACGGAACGGCACGTTGAGCACCGGCATGAAGAACCGGATCTCCGCCCCGGTCGAGGTCTTGAAGTCGGTCCGGCTGAGCCGCACGTCCTGCGCCTGCACCTGGCCGGCGTCGTAGAAGAGCACGAGCCGGACCGGCCCCGCGATCGAGATCAGGTACTCGGCGTTGAACAGCACGCTGGTGTTGCCGCCAATCACGAGGTTCGACGCCGGGTCGCGCGGGCCGATGCTGCGGATGTCGAAGCCGCGCACGCTGTACTCGCCGCCGAGGAAGAGCCGCTCGAAGATCGGCAGCACCGTGCCCCGCGTCGGCTTGATGTACTGCCACTGGCCGCGCAGCCCGATGGACGTCTTCCGGGACTGCTGGAAGTACCACACGCCCTCGAGCGTCGGCTTGAAGTAGCTGGTGTTCCCGCCGAGGCCCGCCAGGTCGACCGACGCCGTGTAGCGGCGCCCCGTGTTCGGGAAGATCGGGTTGTCCACCGTGTTGTACACGATGCTCGGGGTGACCTTGCTGACCGTCCGCCGCCCGTTCTGGCCGAGCAGCAGCGAGTCGGCGTAGTACGGGTTGGCCGCGATCACGGCCGGGTCAGTGAACTCCGGCGCCAGGTCCGAGATCTTGATGTTCTCGAAGCTGTAGTTCATGAACGCGCGCGTGAAGTCGTGCACCTGGAACCCGAACACCAGGTTGGTGCCCGTCGAGTCCTCCGTGTAGACGTACGGGTAGCGAATCTGCCGCTTGAACACGTCCGCCCCGACCGTGATCGGCCGGTCGAACAGGAACGGCTCCGTGAAGGCGATCTGGTAGTTGCGCGCCCGCGACCCCTGCTGCAGCGACAGGGTCAGCGTCTCGCCCTTCCCCATGAAATTCGCCGTCTGGAAGGACAACTGCCCGAAGAAGCCCTCGTACTGCGACACGCCGGCGCCGAAAGTGAGCTGATTGCGGTTCTGTTCCTCGAGTTTCAGCTTGATGTCGACCTTGTTGTCCGCCCCCGGCGTCTTGTCGACGGTCAGGTCCTTGCCGCCCTCGAGCTGCTTGAAGTACCCGAGCTGGTTCAGGCGCTTGATGCTGAACTTCAGCGCCTCGGTGTTGAACACCCCGCCCTCGAACAGCCGGATCTCGCGCCGGATCACGTTGTCGCGCGTCGTCGAGTTCCCGACGAACGTGATGCGGTTCACGAAGTACTGCTTCCCTTCCTGCATCCGCATCGTGACGTCGACAATCGGCGGCCCGGGCCTGGCCGCGGGCTTGCCGCCGCTCGGCGCGGGCTTGCCGCCGCTGGGCGCGGGCTTGCCGCCGCTGGGCGCGGGTTTGCCGTCGCTGGCCGCGGGCTTGTCGTCGCCGGCCGCGGGCTTGTCGTCGCCGGCCGCGGGCGTGCCGTCGCTGGCCGCGGGCGTGCCGTCGCTGGCCGCGGGCCTGCCGTCGCCGGCCTCCGCCTCGCCGTCGTGCGGCTTGAGGTCGGGATAGGCCGTGAACTCGAAGTAGCCGAGCGAACCGTAGACCTCGCGCGCCTTGTCGAGCGACTTCCGGATCTTCTTGTCGCTGTAGAACTCGCCCGTCTTGGTCTTGAACAGCTGGCGGAGCCCCTCGCTCTTGATGACCGTGTTCCCGTCGAAGGAGAAGGTCCCCACCCGGTAGCGCTCGCCCTCCTGCACCGGGATGCGAAGCTGGATGTACCGCGTCTTCAAGTCGGTCGAATCCTCGACGTACTTCAGCTCCGGCTGGCCGACGCGGGCCGTGACGTACCCGTGGTCGCGGTAGTACTCCGTGACCTTCTCGGCGTCCTCCTCGAACTTCGTCGCCTGGTAGGTGCCCCGGCCCGTGACGAACGACAGCATGTTCTCCTGCTTGTTCGTCTTCATCTGGCGCCGGAGCGCCCCGGCGCCGATGGCCTTGTTGCCCACGAACTCGACCCGGCGGATCTTGACCTTCGGCCCTTCATCGAGGTTGAACGTCAGGTGCACCAGCTTCGGGCCGCCCGCCACCTCCTGGATCGTGTGCGTGACCTGCGCGAACTCGAAGCCCTTCTCGGCGAACATCCCCCGGACCACGCCCTCGACGCGCCGGATCAGGCCCGGATCGATGAAGGAGTCCAGGCGGATCTGCACGGCCTCCTCGCGCAGCTTCTCTTCGATCTTCGACTGCTCGATCTTCTTGCTGCCTGAGTAGTCGACGATCTTGACCCGCTGCCGCTCCTCCATGTTGAAGATCACGTGCTTGCCGATCACCCCGTTCGGGTACGGCGCGTCCTTGACCTCCACCCACAGGTTGTCGAGAAAGTTCGTGTTCCACAGGCGCCGGAAATCCGCCAGCACCGACTGCTCGTCGTAGGGCATCCAGACGCCGTCCGACGGGCGGCTCGGCTGGCTCTGGATGTAGTACTGGTAGGTCTGCGGGTCAATCACCGACACGTTGCCCTGCGTCGGGAACCGCAGCTCGATGTACCGCAGCAGCGGGGGCGAATCCGCGGGGGGCAGTCTGGGCAACTGGGGCGATTGCGGCGCGGCGGGCTGCGGCGCCGCCCCGACCTGGGCCCACGCAGGGCCAGCGGCCCAGGCCACCAGGACCAGGGCCACGATCGAGCGTCCAAACCTCATCATTCCACAACATCCTGTCGCCGGGGTGGGCGAACGGCCGCTGACGTCCCGGCCAGGGTGGCGCGTCCAGACACCCGGGCGCACCCCACCCTGATCAGGTTAGTTTACAAGGTTTAAGACGCTTTCGGCTAGCGGGTGGCCTGCTCCACCGCTCCAGCGGGCCGGCACCGCAGGGAATCGCCCTCGAGGTACACCTCGACCTCCCCGTCCCGCAGGCGCCCGCGGATGAGCTCATCCGACAGCGGGTCCTCGACGTACCGCTGGATCGCCCGGCGCAGCGGCCGCGCCCCGTAGGACCGATCCCGGCAGGTCGCGGCGATGATCCAGTCCACGACCTCCGGGGTCACGGTGACCCGGAGCCGCCGATCGACCAGGTTGTCGTTCAGCTGGTCCACCAGCAGCAGGAGGATCCGCCGGAGGTCGTCGTCGGACAACGGGTCGAACACGATGATCTCGTCGATCCGGTTGATGAACTCGGGGTTGAAGGTCCGCTTGACCTCGCTCAGGACCATGTCCGAGACGCTCTTGTTCACATCGTGAACCTCGGCGGACTGGAACCCCAGCGAGCCCTTCTTCTGGATGAACCGCGCCCCGATGTTCGAGGTCATGATGATGATCGCGTTCTTGAAGTTCACGCGATTGCCCAGACCGTCCGTCAGGTGGCCGTCCTCGAACACCTGCAGCAGGATGTTGAAGATGTCCGGGTGGGCCTTCTCGACCTCGTCCAGCAGCACGACCGAGTACGGGTTGCGCCTGATCTTCTCGGTGAGCTGCCCCCCCTCCTCGTGCCCGACATAGCCGGGCGGCGAGCCGATCAGCTTCGACACCGAGTGCTTCTCCATGTACTCGGACATGTCGAAGCGCACCAGCGCGGTGTCGCTCCCGAACAGGCAGTTGGCCAGCGCCCGCGCCAGCTCGGTCTTGCCGACCCCGGTCGGCCCCAGGAACACGAAGCTGCCGACCGGGCGGTTGGGGTTCTTCAGGCCGGCCCGCGAACGGCGGATCGCGCGCGACAGCGCGGAAATCGCCTTGTCCTGGCTGATCACGCGCCGGTGCAGGTCGTCCTCCATCCGCAGGAGCTTGTCGCTCTCGTCCTGGTTGATCGACACCAGCGGCACGCCGGTCCACTTGGACACGACCTCGTCGATCTCCTGCCGTCCGACCACGATCGGCAGCGCGGCGGGCCGGAAGCCCAGGCGCTCGCGCGCCACCACGCTCTCGCGCGCGGAGGGCTCCTGCTCGCGGTAGTGGAGCGGGCCGTCGTAGTCGAGCGCCGCCACGGGGATGTCGGGCGCGTCGACGCTGACGCGCACCCGGCGGTTGCCCTCCGCCGTCGCGCCGACGTCGGCCGCCTCGCGCAGCTTGGCGCGCGCCCCGGCCTCGTCCACCAGGTCGATCGCCTTGTCGGGCAGGAACCGATCCGTGATGTAGCGGCTCGACTGGTAGACCGCCGCCTCGATGGCCTCCTGCGTGTACTGGACCTGGTGGAACGCCTCGTAGCGGTCCTTGATGCCCATCAGGATCCGGACCGTCTGCTTCTCGTCGGGCGCCTCGACCTTGACGGCCTGGAAGCGCCGCTCGAGCGACCGGTCCTTCTCGATGTACTTGCGGTACTCGGCCGGCGTCGTGGCGCCGATGCACCGGATCTCGCCGCGCGAGAGCGCGGGCTTGAGGATGTTGGCCGCGTCGAGCGACCCCTCGGCCGACCCGGCGCCCACCAGCGTGTGGAGCTCGTCGATGAACACGATGATGTTCGGGTTCTCGGTGAGCTCCTTCATGATCGCCTTGAGCCGCTCCTCGAACTGGCCGCGGTACTTCGTGCCGGCCACGATGAGCGACAGGTCGAGCGCCAGGATCCGCTTGTCGGAGAGGAAATGCGGCACGCCCCCCCCGACGATGCGCTGCGCCAGGCCCTCGACGATCGCCGTCTTGCCCACGCCGGGCTCGCCGATCAGGACGGCGTTGTTCTTCGTCCGCCGGCAGAGCACCTGCTGGACGCGCTCCACCTCCTCGTCGCGCCCGACCAGCGGGTCGAGCGCCCCGCGCGACGCCGCCTCGGTCAGGTCGCGGCTGAACTCGGCCAGCAGGGGCGTTTCCTTCGCCCGCGCGACGGTCGTCTTGTCGCTCAGCAGCGCCACGATGTCGTCGCGCACGCTGGCGAGCCGCATGCCCTTCTCCGTCAGGATGGAGGCGGCGACCGAGCGCTCCTCGCGCAGGATGCCCAGCAGCAGGTGCTCGGTCCCGATGTAGTTGTGCAGGAGCCGGTCGGCCTCTTCCTGCGCGTTCTGCAGCACGCGCTTGGCTTCCGCGCTGAAGGGGATCTCGACCGAGGTCGACACCTTCTCGCGGAAGACGGTCCGGCCCTCGATGTCCTTGCGAATGTGGTCCAGGGAGACGTGCGAGCGCGCGAAGATCCGGCTCGTCAACCCCTTGCCTTCGCGGATCAACCCGAGCAGCAGGTGTTCGCTTTCGATGGAGACGCTGCCGAGCTGGCTGGCCTCGTAGCGCGCAAAGAACAGAACCCGCCGCGCCCTTTCCGTGTACCGTTCGAACATCCGGCTACCCGCCGCGTCTTGGAGTTGTGGGTGACGGTTCCGAGTTCCAATTATACGGCATCGGCCGGGCGGCTCCAACGGCGGGAGCGGCCGAAGGCCGCCGCGGTCCCCCGCGAGCCGCCGCGCCGCCCGTCTGCATGCACGGCCCGGTGCCGCACGCCGCCCCGGGCCGGCCGCGCGCGCGCGGGGTCAGGCGGGCGCCAGCCGGCCCTCGGCCAGCCGCAGCACGCGGTCGCAGATGCCGGCCAGCCGGGGGTTGTGCGTCGCGATGACCGACGTCAGCCCGTGCTCGCGGTGCATATCGCGGAGCAGGTCGTGCAGGCGGTCGGCGGTCCCCTCGTCCAGGTCGCCGGTCGGCTCGTCGGCCAGCAGGAGCACCGGGTGGGCCACCAGGGCGCGGGCAATCGCCACGCGCTGCTGCTCACCGCCCGACAGCGTGCCCGGGCGGTGCCGCAGCCGGTCGCCCAGCCCGACCCGGCGCAGCAGCGCCTCGGCCCGCGCGCGGGCCGTGTCGACCGGCATCCGCGCGATCCGGAGCGGCATCTCCGCGTTCTCGAGCGCGGTGAACTCCGGCAGCAGGTGGTGGAACTGGAAGACGAACCCGATGTGCTGGTTGCGGAACGCCACGACGGCCTGGTCCGACAGGTCCTGCAGGGCCGTGTCGCCGATGCGCACCCGCCCCCGGTCGAGCCGGTCCAGTCCGCCCAGCAGGTGCAGCAGCGTGCTCTTGCCGACGCCGGACGCGCCGACGATGGCCACCATCTCGCCGGGGGCGACGGCGAGGTCCAGGCCGCGCAGGACGTCGAGGCGGGAGCGCCCGACCGCGTAGCTCTTGTGGAGGTCCTCGACCTCGAGCAGCGCCGGGCGCGCCGCCCCGGGCTCCGGGACGCGGGCGGCCTCGTCCGGGGGCCGGCTATCCATAGCGGAGGGCCTCCGCCGGGTCGAGCCTGGCAGCCTGCCGCGACGGGTACAGCGTCGCCACGAAGCAGACCACGACCGCGCTGGCGATGACGACCGCGAAGTCCAGGGGCAGGATGACGAACGGGACGTGCGAGATCTGGTACACGTCCATCGGCACGCGGATGAGCTGGTACCGATCGACGACGCGGGCGACGACGAAGCCCGCCGAGGCGCCGACGGTCGTGCCCACCAGCCCGATGAGCAGGCCCTGGACCATGAAGATCGTCATGATGGACCGGGCCGACGCGCCCATCGTCTTCAGGATGGCGATGTCCGGGCTCTTCTCCATCACGAGCAGCACGAGCGAGGCGACGATGTTGAGCGCGGCCACCATCACGATGAGGCCGATGGTGATGGAGATGGCCATCTTCTCGAGCCACAGGGCCGAGAACAGCGCGCGGTTCATGTCGGCCCACGTCTGCGTGAGGTAGCTCGGCCCGAGATCGGCGGTGATGCGTTCGGCGACGGCCGGCGCCCGGTAGATGTCGTCGACGCGCAGCTCGATCATGTCGACCAGGGGGCGATCCAGGAGCCGCCGGGCGGTCGCCAGGGACACGAACCCGTACGCGTTGTCGAATTCGTACAGCCCCAGGCTGAACTGACCGACGACCCGGAACCGGCGCTGGCGGGGCATGATCCCCATGGGCGTCAGCGTGCCCTGCGGGGTCAGCAGGGTGACCTCGTCGCCGTCGAGCGCGCCAAGCTGGCGGGCCAGGCCGGCCCCGATGGCGATGCCGGGCAGGCCGGCCTCCCCGCCGGCGCCCTCGATGGCGTCGAGCCGCCCGGCGGTCATCGCGTGGGCGATGTCGGTGACGCTCGTCTCGAGCGCGGGGTCGATCCCCTTGATCGTGATGAACGCCTCGCCGCGCTCGCTGCTGATGAGCGCCTTGCCGAGCACCGCGGGCGCGGCGCCGGTCACGTGCGGGACGGCGCGCAGCTTCGACGCCTCGGCGTGGTAGTCCCGGATGCCGCCGGTCTTCCACACGAAGACGTGCGCGGTCGCGCCGAGGATCCGGTTGCGGAGCTCCTGCTGGAGCCCGGTCATCAGCGCGAGGGCCAGCACGAGGGCCATCACGCCGACGGCGACGCCGAGGGTGGAAATGAGCGAGATGACCGAGATGAACGCCTGCCGGCGGCGCGCCAGGAGGTAGCGCAGGGCGACGTGCAGCTCGAAGGGCACGGTCACCTCACTCCGCGAGCGGGCGCATCAGGGGGAACAGGATGACGTCGCGGATCGACGGGCTCCCGGTGAGCAGCATCACGAGGCGATCGATCCCGATCCCCTCGCCGGCGGTCGGCGGCATGCCGTACTCGAGGGCCCGGATGTAGTCCTCGTCCATGCGGTGCGCCTCGTCGTCGCCGCGCTGCCGGTCGGCGAGCTGCTGCTCGAAGCGGCGGCGCTGCTCCGCCGGGTCGTTGAGCTCGCTGAACGCGTTGGCGATCTCGAAGCCGCCGGCGTAGAGCTCGAAGCGCTCGACCGTGTCCGGATCGTCGGGCCGCTGCTTCGAGAGCGGCGAGACCTCGGTCGGAAAGTCGTAGACGAAGGTCGGCTGGATGAGGGACGCCTCGCACAGCGCCTCGAAGATCCCGGTGGTGATCCTGCCGGCGCCCGCGCCCGGGTCGACCGCCAGGCGGAGCCGGTCCGCGATCGCCGCGGCCGCCTCGCGATCGCGCAGGTCGGCGGGCGGGATGTCGAGACCCAGCGCCGTCGACGCGGCCGCGCGGGCGGCCTCGCGCAGCGAGAGCCGCGCGAAGGGCGCCGCGAAGCTGATCGTCGCGCCGCCGAAGACGCACGTGTCGGTCCCGATCGCGTCGCGGGCCACCGCGGCCAGGAGTTCCTCGGTCAGGTCCATCAGCTCGCGGTAGTCGCTGTAGGCCTGGTAGAACTCCATCATCGTGAACTCGGGGTTGTGCTGGGTCGAGATCCCCTCGTTGCGGAAGTTCCGGTTGATCTCATACACGCGCTCGATGCCGCCCGCCGTCAGGCGCTTGAGGTACAACTCGGGCGCGATGCGCATGTAGAGGTCGATGTCGAGCGCGTTGTGATGCGTGACGAACGGCCGGGCGAGCGCGCCGCCCGCGATCGGCTGCATCATGGGCGTCTCGACCTCGAGGTAGCCGCGCGCGTCCATGAACCGCCGGATGCCCGACAGGACGCGGCTGCGCACCTCGAACACGCGGCGGGAATCGGGGTTGACGATCAGGTCCAGGTAGCGCTGGCGGTACCGGATCTCGATGTCCTGGAGGCCGTGCCACTTCTCGGGCAGCGGCCGCAGGCACTTGGCCAGAAACTCCAGTCGCGTGGCCCAGATGGTCAGCTCGTTGGTGCGCGTGCGGAAGAGGTGACCGGTCACGCCCACGAAGTCACCCAGGTCGAGCAGCTTGAACACCCGGAAATCGCGCGCGGGCAGCGCGTCCGCGCGGATGTAGACCTGCAGCCGCGCGTGGCCGTCGCTCAGGACCAGGAAATTCGCCTTGCCGAAGGAACGGACGGCCAGGATCCGCCCGCCGGTCGCCGTGTCCGTGCGCGCGGCGTCCAGGTCCGCGGCCGGCCGCGGGCCATGCGCCTCGACCAGCGCCGCGATCGTGTCGGTGCGGGTGAAGGTCCTCGGGTAGATGTCGACGCCGAGCGCCGCGATCGCGGCCATGTTGGCCAGGCGCTGCTGGTACTGTTCGTTGTCGTCAGCCATGTCGTCCGTCCGCAAGCTCCCGGTGGATGGCATCCAGCACGCCGTTGACGAAACGCACCGCCTCGGCCTCGCTGAAGGTCCGGGCCAGCTCCAGCGCCTCGTCGATCACGACGCTGGCCGGCGTCTCGGTCCCGTGCACCAGTTCGAACACCGCGAGCCGCAGGATGAGCCGGTCGATGACGGCCATGCGCGAGAGCCGCCAGTGCTCGGCGTGCCCTTCGATCAGCGGGTCGATCGCCGCGAGGTGCTCGACGGTCCCGCGCGCCAGGCGCACGGCGAACTCCTGCGCCGGCGGCGTCAGCGGCGCCCCCTCGCCCTCGAGCATCGCCCAGTGCGTGTCGGCGATCTCGTCGAGCGGCGCGCCGGCAAGCTCCCAGCGGTAGAGCATCTGCAGCGCCGCCTCGCGCGCGCGGCGCCGCTGGCCGCGGACCGCGGGGACGGCCGGCCGCCGCGCCGCGGCGCTCACGGGGCGTCCCCGGGCGGGGCCGACCCGGCTCGCACACGCCGCGCCAGCGTGGCCATTTCCACAGCCGCCATCGCGGCCTCCCAGCCCTTGTTCGAGGGGCCGGGCACCGCGCGTTCCAGCGCCTGCTCGGCGGCGTTGACCGTGAGGACCCCGAACGCCATCGGCACGCCCGTCGCCGCCGACGCGGCCATGATCTCGTGGGACACGGCCTCGGAGATGTACTCGAAATGCGGGGTCTCGCCGCGGATGAGGCACCCGAGGCAGACGATCGCATCGTAGCGCCCGGTCGCCGCCGCCAGCCGGGCGGCCTGCGGCACCTCGTACGCGCCCGGGACCCGGATCACGTCGACCGCGTCGGCCGGCGCTCCCGCAGCGGCGAGCGCCTCCAGCGCGCCGGACTCCAGCCGCCCCGTGACGAAATCATTGAAGCGCGAGACGATCAGCGCCAGGCGCAGGCCACGCGCGTCACCAGACCCTTCGATCAGCATCATGTCAGGCAGGCACCCGGCGGCAGGCAGCCCTACCGCCCCGTGAACTCGGGCTTGCGCTTCTCGAGGAACGCCCGCGTGCCCTCCCGCATGTCCTCGGTGGACGCGGCCAGACCGAACAGCGACGCCTCGAGCACACACCCCTCGGCGAAGGGCATCTCCAGGCCGTGCGCGACGGCCTCCATCGCGTACTGAATCGCCAGCGGCGCGCTCGACGCGAGCGCCTGCGCGAGTGCTCGCACCTGCACCGCCAGGTCGGCGGCCGGCACGACGCGGTTCGCCAGGCCGATCCGGTAGGCCTCCTGCGCGTCGATCGTCGCGCCCGTCAGGATGAGTTCCATCGCGCGGCCCTTGCCGACCAGCCGGGCGAGCCGCTGCGTGCCGGCGAACCCGGGCGTCAGGCCCAGCTTCACCTCCGGCTGGCCGAACTTCGCCGCGTCGGACGCCAGGCGGAGCGTGCACGCCATCGCGAGCTCGCAGCCGCCGCCGAGCGCGTAGCCGTTGACGGCCGCGATGACCGGTTTGCCGAGCTGCTCGATCAGGTCGAAGACCCGCTGGCCCTGACGCGCGTGCGCCTGTGCGGCCACCGGGCTCAGCGTCGCCAGCTCCGCGATGTCCGCGCCGGCCACGAACGCCTTGTCGCCCGCGCCGGTGATGACCACCGCCCGGACACCGGCGTCCGCCCGCAGGTCGGTCATCGCCGCGAAGAGCTCGTCCAGCGTGGCCGTGTTGAGCGCGTTCAGGACGCGCGGCCGGTTGACGGTCACGACGGCCACGGCGCCGTCGCGTTCGACGATCAGGTGCTCATACGTCATCGTGTCGCCCGCTCCCGCGCGAAATTATACCCCACGCCCACGCGGCCATCGCCGCGGCCAGGCCGCCCGCCGTGTCGGCCGCCAGGTCCCACAGGTCGTACTGGCGCCCGGGCACGAACCGCTGGTGGAACTCGTCGGTCCAGCCGTAGGCCGCGCACACGAGCACGGCTATCAGAATCGTGCGGGGCCCGATGCGGCTCCATTGCCCGCGCGACGCCGCCCAGGTGACGATCAGGCCCAGCCCGCCGAACGCCAGCCCGTGCAGCGTCTTGTCGGAGGGATGCAGCGGCAGGGTGGGCAGCCGGGAGAGCGACGAGACCGCGAAGATGACGGCCATGTACAGGCCGACCACCGCCCAGCGCCACCAGACGCCCGGGGCAGGCGCCGGCTCAGGCTCCGCCAGGTCGATTCGTGCAGGTGTATCGGCCACGCGTTCAGATCGGGAAGAAGTAGAGCACCCAGCCGAGCACGATCCCGGCGCCGACCAGGCTGCCGAAGATCTTGCCGCCGGTCTGCAGTTGTCCTCGCAGATCGTCCTTGAGCAGCGTGGCGCCGACGAGCGCCACGAAGAACGCGAACAGCGCCATGAGCAGCAGGTGACTGTGAAGCGACATGGATCTCAGCTTCCTACTTCCGGCCGAGCGCCACGTCGTACGCGTCGATCGCGACCAGCGCGTTGAGCAGGCCCGCCACGATCACGAACGCGTTGCCGTACTCGTAGGTCACGGCCACCACGTCGCCCGCGCCGTAGCCGAGCGCCTTGCCGAGGAAGTACACGAGGCCCGAGCCGACGTCCGCCACGGCCGCCAGCCCCACGAGCGGCTCGGAAAAATCGAAGGGGAACAGGCGCCCCCCCATCGCGACGCCGGCCACGAACATCAGCGGCAGCGCCAGCAGGAACACCAGGCCCTTCTGCCAGCGCCCGACCCAGACGTGCCCGCCCCCGGGCAGCAGCCACGAGGCCAGAACCACGAGCATGGCGGGCGGCATGGAAGGCGCCGGGGCCTTCCGTGCAGGTGTCGAGTCTTTCCGTGACGCCATAGATCTTTTAGTCTACCCCAGAGGCTTCCGCCCTGTCGCCAGCCGGAGTGTCCGAGGCGAAGTCGACGCGCGCGATCCATGCCGCCACCACCGACGACACGACCGCCCCCAGCGGCACCGCGGCGAGCGCCCGCAGGGTGTTGCCGACCGGTATGCGCGCAGCCCACTCCGCCATCCACACGGCGGCCGTTGGAAGGGCGCTCGCGACGAGCGCGGTGCGCACCGCGCGCAGCGGCACCCGGCGTCGTCCGTGCGGCAGCCACCAGCACATCGCCAGGGCGCCGAGCGGCGCGCCTGCGTAGAGCCCGGTGCACCGGGCGCACACGGGGAATCGGACCCCGCCGAGGTGAAAGCTCCGGTCGGACTGCTGGTGGCACACGAGCGCGCCGACCCGGTAGGTCACACCGGCCGCCAGGAATCCCGCATCACCGCGATGCTCGTGCCCCGCAAGCCACGGGGTCGCCGCCAGGTCGGCGACCCACAGCATGGTCACGAGCGTGTAGCCGACCAGCAGCAGCCTCATCTGGCAACCGGTTGACTAGCATACCTTCACTGTCGGTCTGACAGCGCGGGAAACGCGCGTGCCGCCGGGAGCTGCACGGGGCGTCGGGCGACACGTCAGCCTGTTCGTCACGGCCAGGGCCGCAGGCCCCGTCACCGGGGGATGACCGCACGGTGGGCGGACCGCAGCCGGCATCGCCCCCCACGTCGCGATGGAGCCCGAAGGCGTCAGGCGTTGGCCTTCATACCACGAGCGGCGGGCCGACGAGTTCCATGCCGTGGGCGCGCCAGAGCGCCGGGTCTTGCGATGGCATCGCGTTGCTCTTCGTCACTTCGTGGAAGAACGCCTCCATCCTGCCGGCCGGCGTGAACGCCACGAGCAGCCTGCCGACCCCGGTGCCGACGAACGCCCAGACGTGCGGCACCTTCCTGGGCGCCAGCAGGGAATCGCCGGCCGTCAGCGTGAACCGGTCGCTCCCGACTTCGACCACGAACTCACCCTCGACCGCGTAGAACCACTCATCCTGATCGAGGTGGAGGTGGCGGGGCGGGCCGCCCTTCTGGCGGTTGGCCTGTTCGAGCACGAACAGGCCCCCGCCGGTGTCCGCCGAGACGACCTTGTAGGTCATCTCCGTGATCCCGAGGCTGCGCGGCTGGCGGAGTCGATCGCGGCCCGCCGGCACGCGCGCCACCGGCGACGCCGGCGCGGGGCCCGGTGATTGATCGGGGGACGCGAGCGGAACGGCGGCAAGTGCCGCTTGAAGAAACGTACGCCGGTGCATGTGCTGCACGTCGAACCTCGCGACAACCGGGTCACAACCCTTCGTGCGGAGAACGGAAGCCGCCGCGCGCGGGTCGTGACCCCAGCTCTGGTGAATCGCCCGGACACGCGCAACCGGGCAAGGACCGACATCTGGACAGCGCTGGCCGCGCCCGCCTGCGCGTGTGGGGCCGCCAGCGCCCGGATGCAAGGGAATGCCAGACAGGTTACACCGGGTGTCTGCAAGACGCCAGCGACCCGGCCAGGCTGGAGCCCGGGACGACCGGCCCACGCCGGGCGGCCAGCGGCGCGCCGCGGATCGTAACCCCGCGGCTTCAGCCGCGGGGTGTGCCGCGGGGCGTGCCTTGGATCGTAGCCCCGCGGCTTCAGCCGCGGGGTGCCCCCCGGCGCTGACGTGCCGGGGCTACGTCAGGGGTGCCCTCCCGGCGCTGACGCGCCGGGGCTGCGTCAGCTCGACGCCGACTCCCTGGTCCCCGGCCTCTACTTCGTCACGACCAATGGCAGCTCGACGAAGCTCGCCTGTCCCGGCGCGTGGTAGATCCGCTGCACGGCCTTCTTGTAGTCACCGGGCTTCGCCCAGAAGATGCTGGGCACGAACGTCTGCGGGTTGCGGTCGTAGAGCGGGAACCAGCTCGACTGCACCTGCACCATGATGCGATGGCCGGGCCGGAAGACGTGGTTGGCCGTCGGCAGCGCGAATCGGTACAGGAGCGGTTCGCCGGGCGCGATCGCCTTCGCGGTCTCGAGGCTCTCGCGGTAGCGCCCGCGGAAGATGTCGGCCGACACCATCAGCTGATAGCCGCCCATCCCGGGATCCTCGGCCACCTCGTCCGGATAGACGTCGATCAGCTTCACGACCCAGTCCGAATCGGTGCCGCTCGTCGACGCGACCAGGTTGGCGGTCGGCTGGCCGCTGATCTTCACCTCGCGGGTGAGCACGTCCGACACGAACGCCAGCACGTCGGGGCGCCCGGAGGACTCGCGCTGGTCGTCCACGAGCCACTGCGCCCAGCCCGGGCCCGTGGCGGGCAGGCTGGGACGCGCGCGGTACGGGACCGGCTTGGACGGGTCGGACACGTACTCGTCGAATGGCGCATCGCCCGATCCGGGCGTCGTGAATCCCAGCCTGGGACCCGCTTCGAGGTAGATCGGCGTCGGCTGGACCGAGCACCCGCTCGCGCAGCCGGCCGGCCACGCCGTCAGGCGCCGCCATGCGCTCGTCCCGGTTTCGAACGCCGACACGGGCGCCACGTCGGCGTTCGCCGCGCCGTCCTTCAGGTACTGGGCCAGGAACGGGGCGAGAATCTCGCGGCGGAAGTACCGTGCGGAGTCGGCGTGGAACGCCAGCGCGCCCAGCCGGCTCCCGTCCCCGATCTCCTGCCCGTGATGCCATGGGCCCATCACGAGGAACACCTTGTCGTTGGCCGGGTCTTTCGGCTCGAGCAACTTGTAGACAGCGATCGCGCCGTAGATGTCCTCCTGGTCCCAGAGGCTGTGCACGAGCATCACGGGCACGTTCAGGGGCTGCGCGGCGAGGATCCGGTCCATCGCCTGATCGCGCCAGAACCCGTCGTAGGACGGGTGATCGAGGATCTTGCGCCAGAAGCCCATCTGCTCGAGCCCGCGGCGGCGCCCGAGCTCGCCCGCCGATCCCGCCTCCATGAACATGTCGTAGTCGTCGAAGTGGGTCGTCCACCACTTCTCCGTCGACCCGCGCGTTGCTTCCTGCTGGTAGACGTAGGGCATCATCTGCTGGCGGAACGCGCCGTTGTGGAACCAGTCGTCGCCCACCCATCCGTCGACCATCGGGTTCATCGGCACCGCGACCTTCAGCGCGGGGTGGGGATTCACCAGCGCCGTCAGCGTGAGGAACCCGTCGTAGGAAATGCCGAGGATGCCGACCTTGCCATTGGTCTCGGGCACGTTCTTCACGAGCCAGTCGATCGTGTCGAACGTATCGGTGGCGTGGTCGACCGGCGTCGGGTTCTGCGGCCCGCGCATCGGCCGGTTCATCACGTAATCGCCCTCGGAGCCGTACTTCCCGCGCACATCCTGGACCACGCGGATGTACCCGCCCTCGACGATGACGTCGGTGGCGTTGTCGTAGCCCTGCAGCATGGGGCCGAGGTGGGCGCTCGGCGTATGGCTGGTGAGCGCCGTCGCGTCGTAGGGCGTGCGCGTCAGGAGGATCGGCGCGCCC
Organism: uncultured Acidobacteriota bacterium; assembly: GCA_963813325.1. Lineage (GTDB taxonomy): Bacteria > Acidobacteriota > Vicinamibacteria > Vicinamibacterales > JAKQTR01 > CAWEYM01. Next base: position 89,951 of record CAWEYM010000004.1, on the reverse strand, counting down.
GCGGCGCCCGCCGGCACGAGGATGACCGTGTGCAGCCGGACGCCGTCGCGCATGGGGATCATCACGTCGCGCCGGACATAGTCGAAGCCGGCCGTCGCCGGTTGCAGCGCGGCCGGCGTCTCACTCGGCAGCGCGGGAGGGGTGGCCGCCGGGCGTTGCGCGACCTGGGCTGAGGACGGCGCTCCCGCCCCCCAGGCGCACAACAGGACTCCCAGCAGCGTCAACGTGCGCACGCGTGCGGTGACTGACATAGCCTTCTCCTTGGTTCGCTCTCACACGGCTGCCGGTTCAGCGTCCCCCACGATCCGGACGACGAGCCTGCTGGCTTCAGCGGACACGGCACTCCCCGGCGGCGCCGGCTCGCGCGCGACAGGGCCGCCGCTCACGAACGAGCCACGACCCGGCGCAACAGCTCCGACCACGCGGGCGCGAGCAGCCATTTCACCACGACGTCGACCAGGAGGCCAGTCCCGGCCAGGGCCAGCAGCCGGCGGTGCTCACCCAGCCGGTAGCGGAACCGTCCCACGCGGGCGAGCATCGGCGCCGACAGCAGCACGCCGAGCGTCACGTAGCTCGCGATGCGGATCACCGACCACGGATGCCACGCCAGCGTCCACGCGACGAACGGCGTGGGACTGCGCGCGGCCACCGTGCCGACGTAGTGCCCCATGTAGTTCATCAGCGCCGCGCCCATGGGCATCGACAGGAGGCCGCCGGTCGCGAACGACAGGCCGGCGAACGCGCCCGCGTGCAGGGCGTGCTGCGGCAGGAACTCCCGCGGGGTGCTCTCGGCGCCGGCGCCGGTGTCGATCCACGCGTGCATCTCGCGCTCGTACGGCGCGGCATTCAGGAAGAGCCGGCGCGAGAGGTCCGGCGCCCGCCACGCCAGCGCGGACGCGCACAGCCCCATCATCGCGGCCCAGACCAGCATCAGGCCGGCGGCGCGCCCGACGCGCGCCCGCCTCAGCGCCCGCACCATGAACGGAAAGCCCGCGGCCGTGTTGAGCACGGGCACCAGGATCGGCACGCCGGCCAGCCAGGCCAGCAGGTAGGAGGCGGGCGTCGCGAGTGTCACGAGCAGCCAGTCCATCGAGTCGCCTGCCGCGTGTTCCGGTCCGTGTGCCCCGCGGGCGGGTGCGTGCCCCGCCTGCCAGGCCCGGCGCTCAGGAGAGTTGAGGAGGCGCCGCGCATATCGCGCGCGGGCGTCAGCCCGCGTGCCCGGAGCGAACACCCCCATCACGCGTGATCTCCGGGACTAGAACGCCGTCAGCGCGCGGAACTGCGCGAACCGCCCGTCGATTTCCGTCCGCGTGAGGCGCAGCAGCCGGTCGAGGCTGAAGTCCTCCACGGCAAACGAGGCCATCACGCTGCCGTAGATGATCGCCCGCGCGAGAGCCGCGTCATCCACCCTCTCGCACGACGCCAGGTACCCCATGAACCCGCCGCCAAAGGTGTCGCCCGCGCCGGTGGGATCGACCACGTCGTCGAGCGGCATGCCCGGCGCGGTGAAGAACGCGCCGTCCGCGCGCGTCATCAGGACGCCGTGTTCGCCCCGTTTGATGACGAGCGTCGCCGGCCCCATCGCCCGGATGACGCGCATGGCCCTGACCAGGTTCGTCTCGCCCGAGAGCTGGCGCGCCTCCGCGTCGTTGATCATCAGCACGTCGACGCGCCTGATCACCTCGCGCAGGGCGTCAGGGGCGCCCTCGATCCAGAAGTTCATCGTGTCGGCGGCCACCAGCCGCGGCGCGCGCACCTGGTCCAGCACCTGGATCTGGAGCTGGGGCTGAATGTTGCCCAGGAACAGGAACGGCGTGTCGCGGTAGGCCTCCGGGATGGTCGGGTTGAAGTCGGCGAACACGTTCAGGTGCGTGTAGATCGTCTCGCGCGAGTTCAGGTCCTGCCCGTAGACCCCCTTCCACCGGAACGTCTCGCCAGGCACGCGCTGGAGGCCGGTGAGATCGATGCGGCGGCCGCTGAACACGCGCATGGCCGCGTCGCCGAAGTCCTGGCCGACCACGGCGACCAGACGCACGTCAGTGAAGAACGAGGCCGCCACGCTGAAGTAGGTGGCCGCGCCGCCGACGACGCGCGACGCCTTGCCGGCCGGGGTCTCCAGGGAATCGAACGCGACGGATCCGACGACGAGCACGGGATTGGTGGACATGGGATGCAGGCTCGAAACGTCCCGGGCCGCCCGGCCCGGGACCGCAGGTGACGGAGGTTACGGGTGGACGTACTTCCCGATGATCGGGGCCAGGTGCTGCTTGACCAGCGGCGGGATGTGGTCCGGCCGCGTGATGATGGCCGACTCGAGCGCGCGGCCGCAGGGGCACCCGCGCGTGAGGGGCATCCGGCCGACGGCCTCGGCGATGATCCGCTGGGCCGTCTCGGCGTTCTTCGTGAGATTGGCCACGATCAGGTCCACCGTGACCTGGTCGTGATCGGGGTGCCAGCAGTCGTAGTCGGTCACGAGCGCGATCGTCGCGTAGCAGATCTCGGCCTCGCGCGCGAGCTTCGCCTCCTGCAGGTTCGTCATCCCGATGATGTCCAGCCCCCAGGCCCGGTACAGGTTGGATTCGGCCAGCGTCGAGAACTGGGGCCCCTCCATGCACACGTAGGTCCCGCGGTCGTGGACCGTGGCGCCGACGCCGACACCCGACTCGTACGCGAGGGCGGCCAGTTCCGGACACACCGGGTGGGCGAACCCGACGTGCACCGCGATCCCGCCGCCGAAGAACGTGCTGATGCGCCCCCTGGTGCGGTCGACGAACTGATCGGGGATCACGATGTCGAGCGGCTTGTAGTCCTCGCGAAGAGAACCGACCGCGCTCGCCGACAGGATGCGCTCGACGCCGAGGAGCTTGAAGCCGAAGATGTTGGCGCGGTAGTTCAGCTCGGAGGGCAGGAGGCGATGCCCCTCCCCGTGCCGCGCCAGGAACGCCACGCGGCGCCCCCGCAGCGTCGCGGTGACGTAGGGCCCCGACGGCCGCCCGAACGGCGTCTCCAGCGTGACTTCCTCGCGGTCTTCCAGGCCGGCCATGTCGTACAGGCCGCTCCCGCCGATGATGCCGATCTCGATCGCCATGCCGCTATCCCTTCGCCTGCTTGAGTTCAACCAGGACGCCGTGCGCGCTCGCGGGGTGCACGAACGCGACGAGCGACCCGCCGGCGCCCTCGCGCGGGGCCTCGTCGATCAACCGCGCCCCGGCCGCCTTCAGCCGCGCCAGCGCCTCGCGGATGTCGTCCACGCGCAGCGTGATGTGGTGCACGCCGGGCCCCCGCTTCTCGAGGTACATCGCGATGGGCGAGTCCGGCGACGTGGGCTCGAGCAGCTCGAGGGCCGCCTCCCCGACGGGCACGACATACGCCCGCACGCGCTGCGACGGCACCTCCTCGGGCGCCTCGACCTCGAGGCCGAGCGCGTCGCGGTAGAACGCCAGCGCCTCGCGCAGGTCGCGCACGGCAATCCCCACGTGATCCAGCGTCGCCTTCACTGCTGCCTCCCGGGTTCCGGGGACGCGGCCGCGCCCGCTACGGCTGCCGCACCGCCCGCTCCAGAATCGCGCCGGCGGCCGTGTACGGGTCCAGCGTCCGGGCCGCGATCCGGTCCACCAGGGCGTCGAACTCGCCCGGCCCGAGCACGCTGCGGTCGATGTGGGCCAGGAACCGCTCCGTCAGAATCTCGCGCAGCCTGAACTCGCCGCGCACGCGCCGGCGCTGGACCTGTTCGGGGCCCATGCGGCTGCGGAACCGCCCGATGGCCTCCACGAGGTCGGGGACCCCGGCGCCCGTGGTGGCCTGCGTCCGCACGATCGGAGGAACCCAGGCGCCCGGCGCGAACTCCTCCAGCGCGAGCATCGACTCGATGGCGGTCACCAGCCGATCGGCGCCTTCCCGATCGGTCTTGTTGACCACGAAGATGTCGGCGATCTCCATGATGCCGGCCTTGAGGGCCTGCACCTCGTCGCCCGCCCCGGGCACAAGCGTGACGACGGAGACGTCGGCGGTGCGCACGATGTCCACCTCGTCCTGCCCGACCCCCACCGTCTCGATGACGATCCAGTCCTTGCCGGCCGCGTCGAGCACGTGCGCCGCCTCGTGCGTCGCGCGCGCGAGGCCGCCGAGGTGGCCCCGGGTGGCCATGCTCCGAATGAACACGCCCGCGTCGCCCGCGTGCGACTGCATGCGCAGGCGATCCCCCAGGATCGCCCCGCCGCTGTACGGGCTGCTCGGGTCCACCGCGATGACGCCCACCGTCGCACCGCCGCGCCGGAACTCGCCGACGACCTTGTCGACGAGCGTGCTCTTGCCGGCGCCCGGCGGGCCGGTGATCCCGACCAGGTAGGCGTGCCCGGTCGACGCGAAGAGGTCCCGCAGGACCTCGGCCGCGGCCGGGTCGTCGTCTTCGATGAGCGAGATCGCACGCGCGATCGCGCGCGCGTCGCCGCCGCGCACGCGGGCGGCCAGCGCCTGTCCGGGTGTGGCCACGGCGCTCACGCGCGGCCGGGCGCAGCCAGGAGCTGCCGCGCGATGACCAGCCGCTGGATCTCGCTGGTCCCCTCGCCGATGGTGGTGAGCTTGACGTCGCGGAAGAACTTCTCCGCCGGGTAGTCCTTCACGAACCCGTAGCCGCCGTGGATCTGGACGCAGTCCTCGGCCGCGCGGACCGCCACCTCGCTCGAGAACAGCTTCGCCATCGCCGACTCGATCGTCGTCCGGGCGCCGCGGTCCTTGAGGTAGGCCGCGCGATAGGTGAGCAGCCGCGCCGCCTCGATCCGCACGGCCTGGTTGGCCAGCTTCCACCGGATGGCCTGGAACGCCGCGATGGGCCGGCCGAACTGCTTGCGGTCGAGCGCGTAGCGCCGCGAGGTTTCGTACGCGCCCTGCGCCAGGCCCACCGCCAGGGCCGCAATCCCGATCCGCCCGGCGTCGAGCACCTGCATCGTGTTGGTGAAGCCCTCGCCCTCCGCGCCGAGCAGCGCGTCGGCCGGCACCCGGCAGTCGCGGAACACCACCTCGCGCGTCTCGCTGGCGCGCATGCCGAGCTTGTCTTCCTTGCGGCCCGCGACCATGCCGGGATTGCCGCGCTCGACGATGAATGCCGAGATGCCGCGGTGGCCGCGCGTCTTGTCGGTCACGGCCATCACCGTCATCACCTCGCCGATGCCGCCGTGCGTGATGAAGGTCTTGGCCCCGTTGATCAGCCAGCCGTCCCCGTCGCGCACCGCCGCGGTCCGGATGCCGCCCGCATCGGACCCGGCGGTCGGCTCGGTCAGGCCCCAGGCGCCGATCCACTCGCCCTTGGCCAGCGGCACCAGATATCGGCGCTTCTGCGCCTCGGTGCCGAACATCGCGACGTGCGCGGCGCACAGGCCGTTGTGCGCGGCGACCGACAGCGACACCGACGGATCCACCCGCGCCAGTTCCTCGATGCAGATGCAGTAGTCGATGGCGGTCATGCCCGCGCCGCCGTACTCCTCGGGGAACTGGATCCCCATCAGCCCGAGGGCCGCCATCTTCGTCACGATCGACCGTGGAAAGGCCTGCGCGTCGTCCCACTCGCGGACGAAGGGCCGGATCTCGGTCTCGGCGAACTCGCGAACCGCGCGGCGCAGCAGGTCCTGTTGCTCGGTAGGGCGGAAGTCCATAGGCCCGTCGAATTTATCACAAACGCGGGACCGGGGGCTGTACCGGGCCGCCCGTCCCGTGAGCGCCGCGCGGGTGAGGGCGAGGCCTCAGGGACGCTGGCCGGAGGGGGGCCGGGCCGCGCGCCAGTTCGTGTGGGGTGCCCGGTTCTCGATGAGCCAGCCCTTCACGAGGCCCGCGTAAGACTGCCAGCGCAGGCCCCGCCGCTCGTAGAACGGCGCCAGCGCGCGCTGCAGGGCCGGGAGCCGGTAGAACGGCACGCCGGGAAAGTAGTGGTGCTCGAGGTGGTAGTTCGAGTTCAGGAACACCGCGTCCCAGAACCAGTGGCCGCGCACGAGCGTGCTCCACGCCGCGGGGTCCGCCGGGTCGACGTCGTAGTGCTGGCCGAGCCGGTTCAGCGTGAACGCGACCGGGAACACGAAGAACACCGGGACGAGGTACGCGCGCGCGGCGGCGGCGGGCCCGGCGAACCAGAACAGCACGGCGAGCACGGCGAGATGCGCGGCGATCGACACGCGGCGCTCGGCCGCGATGCGGCGGCGGAGCGCGTCGGGATACGACGCCCCCTCGCGGCGGGCGGCGCGAAAGTAGATCGGGAACAACGCGGGACTGCAGTACAGCAGCTTGTACCACCGCGCGTTGATCTTCGGCGACAGGTGGTGCCGCTTGGGATCGTCGTCCGCCGAGCCGAGCTCCGCGTGGTGATCGAGGTGCCAGCGGGTGAACTGGCTGGCCGAGATCCCGCTGGGGATGGCGTAGCAGTGACCCAGGATGCGTTCGAGCGCGGGACGCGGCCGCCCGAACACGGCGTGGTGGACCACCTCGTGGAGGAGGACCGTGAAATCGAAGACCGTGAAGCCCTGCACGACGGCCAGCGGGATCCAGATGGCGGGATGATCGAAGCGCACCAGGCCCCACGTGGCGAGCGCGAGGATCGCGAACTGGCGGAGCGCGACCGCCGCGTGCCGCGCCGGCTGCTTGTGATGCAGCGCGCGCAGCACGTCGTGCGGCAGGGCCGCGCCGAGGTCGGCCTTCAGACCCGCCGCGTGCCGGGCGTAGTACCTGCCGTCCCGCACGCTCTCACTCCTCCGCCGCGGCTCGCGGTCTGGCGCCGGGGCTAGTAGTAGATGCTGACCCTGAAGTTCCCCGTGTTGTCGAGCAGGAAGTCGTCGTTGATGCCCAGGAACAGGCGGCCCGTCCCGCGGAGCGTGAACGGTCCGCGCTCGCCGCCGATGAAGAAGTAGTCCTGGGAGTTCGCGCCGATCTTCCCGATCAGGCCGGCGCCGGGGCGATTCGGGATCGGCCGGCCCGGGTTGCGGGGCGAGTTCTTCTCACCCTCGGGACCGTCCCTGCGGCCGCGGCCCCACGTCACCTGGCCCCGCGCCTCGAAGTAGACCAGGGCGTCACCACGCACGTCGAGACCGGTATCGTTCCACGCTTCGCTGGCCGTGACGACCACCTCCCGCTCGCGCAGGCCGGACGGGCGCCCGCGACCGCCGCCCGGTCCGCGGCGATCGTCGTTGCCCCCGCCGTAGCGGTCGTCGTTGCCGGAGCCGTAGTCGTCGAAGTCGATGCGACGCACGTCCCGGATGTCGACGCGAAGAGTGCGCGCCGACCAGCCGTTGCCCTGGCGGAATTCGACCGTCCCGTTCTGGATGCCGACGAGCCGGCCCTCAGCCTGGCGCCCGTCGCGGAAGTGCAGCGTGTCCGCGCCCAGCATCACGGCGCTGACGAGCACCGCGCCCATGGTGGCCAGACCGCGCCGGATGGCTCCGCCCCTCATAGTGGTATCCTCCATCTCCGGGAGTGCCGAACCGGAATGTCACAGGTGGGCTAATACTATCACTGGTCCGTCAACAGGAGGCTCATCCCTGATGGCACGACTTCGCGCGCACGCCGTCGCCCTCCTCGCCGTGTGGCTCATCATCCCCGCGACGCCCGCCCGGGCGGACGTCACGGCCTTCATTGGATCCATGGTCACCCCGTGGAGCGCGCGCACCACCGGGGTGGCGGTGGGCATGACCGTGATCGTCGTCGGCGTGGAATTCGAGTACGCCGCGTCGCCCGAGGACGCGTCCACGCTCACGCCCGGCCTCACGACGGGATCGCTGAACGTCCTGGTGCAGGCGCCGTTCGCCGTGAAGCGGGTGGTGGTGTACGGCACCGCGGGCGCAGGGCTCTATCGCCAGCAACTCGGCGCAGCGGAGAAGACCGGCACGGAGATCAACGTGGGCGGCGGCGTCAAGATCGGGCTGGCGGGCCCGCTGCGGCTGCGGCTGGACTACCGGATTCTCACGCTGCGGGACGCCCCCGTGGTCGGCCGGCCGCAGCGCTTCTACGCAGGCCTGAACCTGGCCTTCTGAGTGCCGCCGTGACGGGGCGGCGCGGCCGCGCCGCGCATGTGGGGGAGGCGCCCGGACCGGAGGCACGCGCCGCCGGTCCGGGTCGAGGCACTACTTGCTGAAGTCGGACACCAGCGCCAGGTTCGACATGCTGACGCCGCCGGCGTACGCCGCGCTGTACGTCTTGAACAGGTCCTGCACCTCGGTGGGAAACACCTCGGCGAGGATCTTCGACACCGTGTAGTCGGCGTCCTTCACGATCGGATCCACGACGAACACGTAGAGCACGGTGCCGTTGGGGCCGGGCTCCACCTGCTTGAAGACCTTCCAGCTGGCGGCCTGCTGTTTCCGGACGGGGTTCTCGCTCTTCTGCAGCGCTTCCTTGAGCTTCGCGATCACCATTTCAAAGTCGGCCGTCTTGTCCGCCTTGATGATGTTGAACATGATGCCCGCATCGCTGGTGAACACGCGGGCCGGCGGGGGCTGCGGGGCCGCGGCCTGCTGCGCCGGACTCGAGGCAACGACGCTGGCGCCAGACACCGCCACGACGGCGAGGCCGATCACCAGTCCGGTCAGGATGCGCCGCCATCCGGCAGCAATTGACGAGGTCGAGAGCATGCGGTGCCTCCTTGGCGAAAAACACGTTCATGGGTCCGAAGGCTGTAACTCTACCGTACCGCGCGTCAGATGAAAACCCTCATTACCTCGTTGGCCAGCAGCAGCCCGCGGCGGCTCAGCCGGAGGGTGGCGCGATCGCGCTCGAGGAGCCCGGCCTCGATGCACGGTTCCAGATCATCCCCATAGCGGCCCCAGAGATCAAGTCCGTACCGCCGCGCGAACGCCGCCGTGTCGATCCCGGCCCGCAGGCGCAGCCCCGTGATGATGGCTTCCTGCCGGCGTTCCTCGGGCGTCAGGACACGATGCTCGACCCCGACGGGCGCGCCGGCGATCGCGCGCGCCGCGTAGTCCTCCGCGCCGGGCACGTTCTTCCACCTCACGCCGCCGACGGTCGAGTGCGCCCCCGGGCCGAACCCGCGCCACTCGCCGTCCGTCCAGTATTTCAGGTTGTGGCGCGACTCGCGGCCGGGCCGGGCCACGTTGGAAATCTCGTACTGCCGCAGGCCGGCCGCCTCGAGGCGGGCGAGGCCCCGCTCGTACATCTCCGCCGCATCGTCGTCGGGCGCCTGCGACCAGCGCTGCCGCGCCATGTCCTCCCGGAGCGGCGCGCCGGGATACAGCTCCAGGATGTAGAGCGAGGCGTGCTCGGGCGCGCAGGCCAGCAGCCCGTCGATCGACGCGTCCCAGTCGGCCAGGCTCTGGCCGGGCAACCACATCATCAGGTCGAGGCTGACATTGTCGAACCCCGCCCGGCGCGCGGCTGCCAGCGCCTCGACGGCCCGCGCGCGATCGTGCAGCCGGCCGAGACGGGTCAACTCGTCGTCGCGGAACGACTGCACGCCGATCGACAGGCGCGTGACCCCCGCCCGGCGGTAGCCGTCGAGCGATGCCTGGTCCAGGGACTCAGGGTTCGCTTCGAGGGTGACTTCCGCCCCGGGCGCGAGATCGAAGCGCCCGCGACACGCGGCCAGGATCCGGGCGATCTCGGCCGGGCGCAGCAGCGACGGCGTCCCGCCGCCGAAATACACCGTATCGGCCGCCACGCCGGACGGCCGCGCGAGCCCGCTCAGGCGGTCCGAACGGATCTCCGCCTCGACCGCGGCGAGATAGCGATCCTTGAGGTCCCGGTCGAAGAGCCCGCGGTTGAAGTTGCAGTAGCGGCAGATCGCCGCGCAGAACGGGACGTGGACGTAAAGGCCGATCGGGGACTGGTCGTGCACGGGCGGCGCGGCAGGCTACGTGCCCGCACGGCCTCCGGGCCACTTGAGATCGCCCTTGCCGTCGCGCAGCTGGGCGCGCGCGGGCGTGGGGCGCATGCCGGTCACGCGGCGGCCGGCGCGTTTGCCGTGCTCCTTCCACAGGCCGACCAGCTCCTCGTCTGTGGCCTGCGAGGCGTCGTCCATGCGGTAGTCGGCTGCGTCGAGCACGAAGAAGTCGCACATCTCGTGGAGCCGCGACCGCATCCGGAACCCGATCCGGAACAGCAGCGAGTCGGGGTCCGTCACGTCCGGCCTGTCCTCGTAGTTCGAGGTGAACACCGTCGTCCGGCGCTCGTTGTAGCGCGTGTTCACGATCAGGTTCAGCGTTTCCTCGACCCACTCCGAGGTCTTCTCCGCGCCGAGATCGTCGAGCACGAGGAGCTCGGCCCCCATCACGGGGCGCAGCACCTCGAGTTCGGTGGTCCGGACGATGGGATCGTACGTGCTGCGGATGACCCGCAGCAGGTCGCGCGTGTCATAGAACAGGCCGCGCGCGCCGCGGGTCGTCATGACCTGGCGCAGCACCGCCACCGCCAGGTGCGTCTTGCCCACCCCGGGGGGGCCCTCGAAGAACAGCCCGCGCCCGCGCTCGACTTCTGGAAACGATTCGGCCAGCTTCACCGCCCGCGCGCGCGCCTTCGTCAGCGACTCGTTGTACGCCCGGAAGTTCGAGAAGTCGCAGTGCTGGTAGCGTCGCGGGATCCGCGCCTCGGCCACCAGGCGCGTGGTGAGCTTCTCGCGCCAGCACTCGCAGCGCACGACGCGCCGCACGCCGTCGCGCTCGACCGCCATCCACCCGGTGTCGTCGCAGTGAGGGCAGGGCATGGCCTAGTTTAGCGCACTCCGCAGGCCGCGCACCTGGCGCGAACGGCGCAGCTTCTCCTTGGCGCGGGATTCGATCTGGCGAATCCGCTCGCGCGACAGCTTCAGGTGGTCGCCGATTCGCTGCAGCGTCCACGGCTCGCCGTCGGCAAGGCCGAACCGCAGCCGCATGACCGCCCGCTCCTTCGGCTCGAGCCCGTCCACGGCCTTGCGCAGCTGCTCGATCACGGCCTGGTGCACGAGCTCGTCCTCGATCGGCGGCATCGCCTCCTGCGCGAGCAGGTCACCCAGCTCGCGCCCGTCGTCCTCGTCGCCGGCCCCGACGCGATCGCTGAGCGAGACGTCGTCGCCGCTGATCTGGAGCAACGCATTCGCCTCCGCATCCGAGATATCGAGGTCCTCGGCCAGCTCGTGCGTCGTCGGCTGCCGGTCCAGCTGGGTCGCCAGCAGCGCGAAGTGCCGGCCGAGCCGGGCGGCCGGTCCCGACAGCTTGGTCGGCAGTGAGAAGACGCGCGTCTGGTCGGACAGGGCATGCACGATTGCCTGCCGAATCCACCACACCGCGTAGGTGATGAACTTGACGTTGCGGCCGGGATCGAACCGCTTCGCCGCCTCGATCAAGCCGAGGTTGCCCTCGTGGATGAGGTCCAGGAACGGCACGCCGAGGCCGCGGTACCGCTTGGCGTAGCTGACGACAAAACGCAGGTTGCCTTCGATGAGTCGCTTGAGGGCGTCCTCGTCGCCCTGCTGCGCGCGCAGGCCGAGGGCGTGTTCCTGCTCGGGCGTCAGGCGCGGGATCTTCGTGATCTCCCGCAAGTACGCCTGCAGGGTGTCGTTCTCGTTCGCCGCATCAGCCGACCGCCTGGCCACCGTCGGATCATACCGCGACGGGCGGATGGAGGGTGCGGGGAGTTCCGGCAGGGTCGAGGGTCAGGGTTTCTGCTTCGACGGCGCGGTGCCGGCCGTCGAACCCGGGGTGGCGCCGGCCTCGGCGGCGGCGCCCGGCGGCGGCACGGGGTGGGCGCGCACGATGTCGGCCGGGGCGGACCGCACGAGCGCCGTGCTGAGGCGCTGCTCCCAGTCGCCAAGGCCGCGCGTGAGTTCCTGCTTGACGTACTCCATGAACTCGTTGACCTCACGCTGCATCTCGGCCATCTTCTGCCGCATGTTGAGGATGATCTCGACGCCCGCGAGGTTGACGCCCAGATCGCGCGTGAGCGAGAGGATCGTCTCGAGGCGTTCCAGGTCCTCGTCCGAATACAGGCGCGTGTTGCCCTCGGTCCGCGACGGCTTGAGCAGCCCTTCGCGCTCGTACAGACGAAGCGTCTGCGGGTGGATGCTGTACTTCTGCGCCACCGCGGAGATCATGTAGTAGGCCTTGCCCGTGCGCTTCGCCATCAGGTCCTCATTCCGGCGTGCCGGTCGTCCCCAGCGGCGCGGGTGAGCCGGGCGGCGCGTCGGCCCACAGCCGGCGCCTGACGTCCTCCCCGTTGATCCGGCCGAATTCCCGCATCAACTCCTTGGAGCGCTCGTCCAACAGGGACGGCAGGACGAGCCGCACCTCCGCCACCAGGTCGCCCCGAGGCCCGCCGCGGGCGGACGGGGCGCCGCGCTCGCGCAGGCGGAACCGCTGCCCGGATTGCGTGCCGGGCGGGACCCGGAGCCTCACCTGCCCGTCAAACGTCGGAATCTCCACCTTGGCGCCAAGGGCCGCCTCGTGCACCGCCACGGGCACCACGAGGTGCAGGTCGTCGCCCTCGCGCCGGAACAGGCGGCCGGGTGCCACGTGAATCGTGACGTACAGGTCGCCGGCCGCGCCGCCCCGGGTCCCCTCGTGCCCGCCCCCGGCCACGCGGAGGCGGTCCCCGTCCGCCACGCCCGGCGGCACGTGAATCGCGACGGGCTCGCTGCGAGTCTCCATCCCGCCGCCGCCGCACACGCCGCACGGCGTCTGCTGCAGGTTGCCCTTCCCGCCGCACCGTCCGCACGTCTTGACGAAGAGCATGTGCCCGCGCGCGGATCGGATCGTGCCCGCCCCGCGGCAGGCCGGGCACGTGACCTCCGCGGCCGCGATCGCGCCGACGCCGTGGCAGCGCCGGCACGCGATACGCCGCACCACGTTGACGGCCCGCTCCGCGCCGCGCATGGCCTCGCCAAAGCCAATCGCCACCGACGCATGGAGATCGGCCCCCGCCGCCGGCTCGGCAGCCCGCGCGCCGGCGGACTGCTGAATCACCTCGGCGAAGAGATCCCCGAACGTCGACGCGTCGCGGCCGTGCGCCGCGTCGACGGAGAAATCGAACCCTTCGAAACCGATCGAGGACGTGACCTCGACCGCCTGCACGTGCCTGCCGCACAGGTCGTACTGCCGGCGGCGTTCCTGGTCCGACAGCGTCTCGTAGGCCTGGGCCACGGCCTGGAAGCGCACCGCGGCCATCCGGTCGCCCGGGTTGATGTCCGGGTGGAACTTGCGGGCCAGCCGCCGGTACGCGCGCTTGATCTCCTCCACGCGCGCGTCGCGCCCGAGCCCGAGCAGTTCGTAGAAATCCATGATCACCAGGAGCGCCGGCTCCCGTCCCTACTTCTTCTCGTCGTCCACGACTTCCGCGTCGATGACGTCGCTCTTGGGCTCGCTCCCGCCGGCGCCGGTCGCCTGGCCGGGATCCGGCCCGCCGCCCGGCGCGCTGCCCGCCCCGGGAGCGGCCTGCTTGTAGAGCGTTTCGGCCAGCTTGTGCTGCGCCGCCGTGAGCGCATCCATCGCCGTCTTGATCCCCGCCACTTCGTTCGCCTCGAGGGCCTTCTTCACGTCGGCCATGGCCGCCTCGACCGCCTGGCGATCGGACGCGCCGACCTTGTCGCCCATCTCCTTGAGCATCTTCTCGGCGGCGTACACGGCCTGGTCGGCGTGGTTGCGGACCTCCACCTCTTCCTTCCGCGCCCGGTCGTCTTCGGCGTGCGACTCGGCCTCGCGCATCATGCGCTCGACCTCGTCCTTGTTGAGGCCGCTCGACGCGGTGATGGTGATCTGCTGTTCCTTGCCCGTGCCGAGGTCCTTGGCCGACACCTTGACGATACCGTTGGCGTCGATGTCGAAGGTGACCTCGATCTGCGGCACGCCGCGCGGCGCCGGCGGCAGCCCCACCAGGTGGAACCGCCCCAGCGTGCGGTTGTCGCGGGCCATGGGCCGCTCGCCCTGCAGGACGTGCACCTCGACGCTGGTCTGGCTGTCGGCCGCCGTCGAGAACACCTCGCTCTTGCGGGTCGGGATCGTGGTGTTGCGCGGGATCAGCGTCGTCATCACGCCGCCCAGCGTCTCGATGCCGAGCGACAGCGGCGTGACGTCGAGCAGCAGCAGGTCCTTGACCTCGCCGCCGAGCACGCCCGCCTGCACCGCCGCGCCGATCGCGACGACCTCGTCGGGGTTGACGCCCTTGTGCGGCTCCTTGCCGAACAGCTCCCGCACCACCTGCTGGACCCGCGGGATCCGGGTCGACCCGCCCACGAGGACGACCTCGTCGATCTGCGCCGTCTGCAGGCCCGCGTCGGCCAGCGCCTGCTTCACGGGACCCACCGTCTTCTGGATCAGCTCCTCGACCAACTGCTCGAACTTGGCGCGCGTCAGGCGCATCACCAGGTGCTTCGGCCCGTTCTGGTCCGCGCTGATGAACGGCAGGTTGATGTCGGTCTCCATCACGGTGGAGAGCTCCATCTTGGCCTTCTCCGCGGCCTCGCGCAGGCGCTGCAGCGCCATGCGGTCCTTCGACAGGTCGATGCCGTCGCTCTTCTTGAACTCCCCGGCGATCCAGTCGATGATGCGGTGGTCGAGGTTGTCCCCGCCGAGATGCGTATCGCCGTTGGTGGACTTCACCTCGACGACGCCCTCGCCGACCTCGAGGATGGAGATATCGAAGGTGCCGCCGCCGAAGTCGTAGACCGCGATCGTCTCGTCCTTCTTCTTGTCGAGCCCGTAGGCCAGCGCCGCGGCCGTCGGCTCGTTGACGATGCGCAGCACGTCGAGCCCGGCGATCTGGCCGGCTTCCTTCGTGGCCTGCCGCTGCGCGTCGTTGAAGTACGCGGGCACGGTGATGACCGCCTGCGTCACGGCCTGGCCGAGGTACTCCTCCGCCGACTGCTTCAGCTTCTGCAGCACCATCGCGGAAATCTGCGGCGGCGCCCAGTCCTGGCCCCCGGCGGTCACACGCGCATCCCCGTTGGGCGCGCGCGTCACCTTGAAGGGGACCATCTTCATCTCCTCGTTCACCTCGTCGTAACGCCGGCCCATGAACCGCTTGATGGAAAAGACCGTGTTCTCCGAGTTGGTGACGGCCTGCCGCTTGGCGACCTGGCCCACCAGGCGCTCGCCGGTCTTGGCGAACGCCACGACGGACGGCGTCAGCCGGCCGCCTTCCGGGTTCGTGATGACGACCGGTTCGCCCCCCTCCATCACCGCTACAACGGAGTTGGTCGTGCCGAGGTCGATGCCGATGATTTTGCTCATGGTAGACGTGTCCTTCGCGAACCGGGGAATCTCCGCCCCCCCAAACGGGTGAGGCACGCAAAACCAGCCTCACGGCCTGATGCCTTATGCTTCTTTAACTATAAAATCTTAGTCGATTACTGTCAAATGGCTTGGGTCGCACTGACCGGGCATTCCCCTCTAACCCCGGTCGTGGCAGGCAGTTCCGGATCACCGGCCGCGAGTCCCGCAGGGCGAGCCGCACCTGGGCCGCCCCCCCGGGGTGCGCCAGCGGCCGACCTTGCGGCCCGTGCTATACTGACCTCGCCTGCCCGCCACACACGGATCTTCGACTCGCCCCGGGGGTCCGCGCCACGTTTGGGAGGTCGTCCCGTGACCTACACGCGCACCGTTGCCTTGGGGCTGGCCATGGCCTGCCTGCTCGGCGCACGTCCGGCCCTGGCCCAGGTGGACGAGGCGGGATCCACCCTGGCCCCGCCCGCTCACATCTCGGTCGTCGACGGCACTGTGCTCATCGAACATGAAGGCCGCGCCGACGCCGCGGTCGTCAACGTGCCGTTGCTCGTCGGCGATCGCATCCGCACCGAGGCGGGCCGCGCCGAGGTGCTGTTCCCCGACGGATCCGCACTGCAGGTCGATCAGTCCACGAGCGTCGACCTGCTCGCGCCCGATCTGCTGCGGCTGCTCGAAGGCCGCATCTCCCTGGTCGTTGCCGGAGCCGGTGACCCGTCCCGCGCGACCCGCTTTCAGATCGACGCGCCCGCCGCGTCGGTCCAGACCGACGGCCCGGGGGAATACCGCCTGGCCCTGCTCGGTTCGGACGTCGAACTGGCGGTCCTCTACGGCAGCGCCACGCTGGCCTCCGACCTCGGCGCGGTCGGCGTGGGAGCCGGCGAACGGTCCGTGGCCCGGGCGGGGGCGGCGCCTTCCCCGGCGCAGTACTTCAACTCCGCGCGGCTCGACGCGTTCGATCAGTGGAGCGCCGGGCTGCACACGGCCGACGTAGCCTCGGTCTCGACGCGGTACCTCCCGGCCGACCTGCAGACCTATTCGTCGACATTCGATCGGTACGGCAGCTGGGGTTACGACGCGGCCTACGGCAACGTCTGGTATCCCAGCGCCTCGGACGGCTGGTGGCCCTACAGCCAGGGCTACTGGGACACGTACCCGGACTACGGCTCGGTCTGGATCGGCAGCGACCCCTGGGGCTGGCCCACCCATCACTACGGCCGATGGGGTGTGTCGGGGTCCGGCGCCTGGTTCTGGATTCCCGGCCGGGTGTGGGCACCCGCGTGGGTCTACTGGGCGGTCGGCCCCGGCTACGTCGGCTGGTGCCCGCTCGGCTGGAACGACTCCCCCGTGTACGGCATGTGGGGCGTGCGCGGCGCGTTCTCGATCGGCCGTCACCGGGATCCGTGGCGCGCGTGGACCGTGGTGCCGACGCGCGACTTCGGCCGGCGCGCCCCCATGCACCGGTTCGCCGTGAACGGCGATCGGCTGGACCCGCGGGCGCGCGGAGCGTTCGTGGCGCAGCGCATGGCGCCGCGAACGGGCTACGCGGTGCCGCGCGGAACCCTCGCCGGCTCCAATGATCGTCGCGCCTCGGGTCAG
Organism: uncultured Acidobacteriota bacterium; assembly: GCA_963813325.1. GTDB lineage: Bacteria > Acidobacteriota > Vicinamibacteria > Vicinamibacterales > JAKQTR01 > CAWEYM01. The sequence continues at coordinate 73,173 of CAWEYM010000004.1, read as the reverse complement.
CGCCCCGGCGCGGTGGGCCTCGGCGGCGCGGCCCGCGATCGCGGGGCTCGCTCGTCGCCGGGCACCCGCGCGTATTCGGATCGCACGGCGATCCCGCGCTACGGCCGGGGTGACGGCACCGGCGTGAACTCGCCCATGCCCTACCGGTCCGGCAGCGGCCGAGGCTTCGCGGCGCCGGGCACGCGCCGCACGATTCCCGGCGCACCCTCGGGTGGCGCGGTGACGCAGCCGGCCCCGCTCAATCGCGGACGATTCGGCGGGCCCACCGGGGTGCCGTCCACCGGCGGCGGGGCGTCGCGGCGTGAGCCGCCCTCGGGTGGCGCGGTGACGCAGCCGGCTCCGCTCAATCGCGGACGATTCGGCGGGCCCACCGGGATGCCGTCCACCGGCGGCGGGGCATCGCGGCGCGACCTGCCCTCGGGTGGCGCGGTGACGCAGCCGGCTCCGCTCAATCGCGGACGATTCGGCGGGCCCACCGGGATGCCGTCCACCGGCGGCGGGGCATCGCGGCGTGACCTGCCTTCGGGTGGCGCGGTGACGCAGCCGGCTCCGCTCAATCGCGGACGATTCGGCGGACCCACCGGGATGCCGTCCACCGGCGGCGGGGCATCGCGGCGTGAACCCCCGTCGGGTTCGCGCACGTTCGGCGCGCCGCGCGCGACGCAGCCGTGGTCCCAGCCTCGCGGTGGCGCGGGCACTGGCACGCCCCGCACGCTGCAGCCGTGGCAGGCGCCCAGCCGGCCGCCGGCTCAGGCCCAGCCACGCTCCTTCAGTCGCGGCCCGTCTCCCTACTCGCCGGGCGCCCGGGCCGCGTCCCCCGCGCCCTACCAGCCGAACGCGTCGCGTTCGCGAGGCGGGAGCGACGCGGGCCGGAGTGCGCCGTCGTGGAGCGCGCCCCGCTCCGGTTCGCGGTCCAGCCAGTCGGCGCCGCCCCAGCGATGGAGTGCGCCGTCCCAGGGTGGGAATCGCTCGGCTCGGCCCGCCCAGCCACGGTACAATTCCGGGGGAGGATCCTCGCGGGGGAGCGCGGCTGACAGCCGGGCGCGGCCGCGTGGGCCGGGCGGCTCGAAACCGAGACGATGACCAACGCGCCACATCCGCTGTCCATCCTGGCGCGCCAGGCCGGCATCGCCGCGCTCTTCGTGATCGCGGCGGTGCTGGGCATCCTGAGCGGCCTGCTCTTCGCGTACTCCGGCGACCTGCCGCAGGTGAGCGCGCTCGACGACTACGCGCCGAGCATCATCACGCGGGTCTACGCCGCGGACGGATCGGTGCTCGGTGAGTTCGCGACGCAGCGGCGCGAGGTGATCGGCTACGACGACATCTCGCCGCTGCTGCGCCAGGCGATCCTCTCGGCCGAGGACTCCGACTTCGACCGTCACTTCGGCGTCAGCATCTCCCGCATCGTCGTCACGGCGCTGAAGGACATTGTCTACGCGGTGAAGGGACGATCGCCGACCGGCGCCAGCACGATCACGCAGCAGCTCGCGCGCAAGCTCTTCCTCAAGCCCGACAAGACGCTCGAGCGGAAGATCAAAGAGGCCATCCTCGCCATCCAGATCGAGAAGCGGTACACCAAGCGCGAGATCTTCACGCTCTACTGCAACCAGATGAACCTGGGGCACGGCGCGTACGGCGTGGAGGCCGCGTCGAAGCTGTATTTCAACAAGCCGGCCAAGAGCCTCACCCTCGAGGAGGCGGCCCTGCTCGCGGGCATCCTCCAGCTGCCCGAGCGGCAGAGCCCGTTCGTCAACATGCGATGGGCGACGCAGCGCCGCAACTACACGCTGCAGCGGATGGCTGACGAAGGCTACATCACGCAGGCCCAGGCCGACGCCGCCAAGGCCACGCGCATCGCCGTCGCGGCGCCGCCGGGGCCCGCGAGCGGCATCGCGCCCTATTTCGTCGAGGAGGTGCGGAAGTACCTCGAGAAGGAATACGGCGCGCGGCAGCTCTACGAGTCGGGCCTGTCCGTGTCGACGACGCTGGACGTGGACCTGCAGAAGACCGCGAACGCGGCCCTCGAGCGCGGCCTGCGGCGCCTCGACAAGCGGCACGGCTACCGGCGGCCGGTCCGCAACGTGCTGCGAGACGGCCAGACGGTCGCGAAGGTCACCAGCAGGCGGTGGGACCGCCCGATCGAGGTCGGCGACATCGTGCCCGCGGTCGTGACGGCCGTCGAGGCCAGGAAGGGCGGCGCGGCGAGGCTGCGCGTCGGGCGCTACGAGGCGACCCTGCCGCGCCAGGGGTACGGCTGGACCCGCCGCGCGTCGCCCGCCGACCTGTTCAAGGTCGGCGACATGGTGGAGGTCGAGGTCACCGCCAGGGACGAGGGGCGCGCGCAGATGACCGTCGCCCTCGAGCAGGATCCGCTCGCCCAGGGCGCGGTGCTCGCGGTCGACAACCGCACGGGCCAGATTCGCGCGATGGTCGGCGGCCGCGACTTCTCGCGGAGCAAGTTCAACCGCGCCGTCCAGGCCTTCCGGCAGCTCGGGTCCACGTTCAAGCCGGTCGTCTTCACGGCGGCGATCGATCGCGGCTTCACGCCGTCGACGATCCTGGTCGACGAGCCGACGGCCTGGAACGCCGGGCCCGGTCAGCCGCTCTACGAGCCGCGCAACTACGATCGCAAGTACGAAGGCGCCATCACGCTGCGGCGCGTGCTCGAGGACTCCCGGAACGTGCCGACCGTGAAGATGATGGAGCAACTCGGCCCGGACCAGGTCGTGGGCTACGCGCGCAAGCTGGGCCTCGACGCGCCCATGGGTCCGTACCTCTCCACCGCGCTCGGGGCCGGCGAGGCCACGCTCGAGGAACTGACGAGCGCCTATTCGACCTTCCCGAACCAGGGCGTCCGCATGCAACCCTACGGCATCCTGACGATCCAGGACCGCGAGGGCAACCTGCTCGAGGAGGCGCGGCCCGAGCCGAAGGAAGGGATCCGCGCCGACACGGCCTTCGTGATGGTCAGCCTGATGCGCGGCGTCATCCAGCGCGGCACCGGCGCGGCCGCCGCGTCGCTCAACTGGCCGCTCGGCGGCAAGACCGGGACGGTGGACGACTACACCGACGCCTGGTTCGTCGGGTACGATCCCAACATCACGATCGGGGTCTGGGTTGGCCTCGACGACAAGAAGCCGCTCGGCAACGGAGAGACGGGCGCGGTGGCCGCGCTGCCGATCTGGATGGACGTCATGAAGGCCTACATCGACAGGCACGGGGACCGGAACAACCCGCCCACCTTCGATCCGCCCGGCAACATCGTGTTCGTCGTCGTGGACAAGGCCACGGGGGCGCCCCTCAGCCCCGAGATGCCCGGCGGCGTCACCGAGGCCTACATCGCCGGCACCCAGCCGGGCGTCGGATTTCCGAGGCAGTAACCAGGCCCGCGCCCGGCGGGGCCCGCCGGCCGGGCGTCCCAGCCTGGTCTCCGGGCGCGCGGGCCGGTGGCCTGTCTAGTCGTCGGCCGGAACGGCCTGGCCGAGCGTGCCCGCCGCCTTCGCCTTCAGGTAGGCCTTGATGAACTGATCGATGTCGCCGTCGAGCACGCGCGCGACGTCGCCCACCTGCTCCTTCGTGCGGTGGTCCTTGATCATCTGGTAGGGGTGAAGCACGTAGCTGCGGATCTGGCTGCCGAAGGCGATGTCCTTCTTCTCGCCGCCGAGCTTCTCGAGCGCCGCCTGCTGTTCCTTCAGCTTCAGGTCGTACAAGCGCGACTTCAGGACTTTCATGGCGGCGTCGCGGTTGCGGATCTGCGACCGCTCGTTCTGGCACGACACGACGATGCCGCTCGGGAAGTGCGTGATCCGGACGGCCGAGTACGTCGTGTTCACGCCCTGCCCGCCGGGCCCGCTCGCGCAGAACGTGTCGACGCGGATGTCCTTCTCGTCGACGCCGATCTCGACGTCGTCGTCCAGTTCGGGCCAGACGAACACGGAGGCGAACGACGTGTGGCGCCGGGCGGCCTGGTCGAAGGGCGAGATCCGGACGAGGCGATGGACGCCGGCCTCGGCCAGCATCAGGCCGTAGGCGTACTCGCCGGAGATGAGCACCGTCGCGCTCTTCAGGCCCGCGTCGTCGCCCGGCTGGTAGTCGATCACCTCGCGCTTGAACCCGCGCCGCTCCGCCCACCGCAGGTACATCCGGAGCAGCATGTCCGCCCAGTCCTGCGACTCGGTGCCGCCCGCCCCCGGGTGGATGGTGACGATGGCGTTCCTGCGATCGTGCTCGCCGCCGAGGATGCGCTTGGTCTCGGCCGCGTCGACGTCGGCCGCCAGGCGGTCCAGGCCCTCGCCGAGCTCGCGCGAGACATCCTCGCCCTGCCCGGCCCACTCGACCAGCACCGACAGGTCGCCCTCCTGCTTGAGCAGGGACGCGATCAGATCGACTTCATCCTGGAGGCGACGGCGGCGCTGGAGGGCCTTCTGGGCTTCAGCCTGGTTCTTCCAGAAGTCGGGAGCGGCCACGCGCTCCTCGAGGGCGGCCATCTCGTCGGCGGGACGGGCTGACTCAAAGATAGCTCCGCAGCTCGAGGGACCGCTTGACGAGGTCCTGGTGCGCGCGGATGAGATCGTCCAGCTCGAGTGCCACGGTGCTCCCCTTTCGGCAGGCCGGTTCAGCCTACCTCTTCGATGATACCCCGAAGCGGCCGGCCGGCGCGCGGCGGCGGCAGGCCGTCCAGGCGCCGACGGTCAGCAGCACGCAGGCCCAGGCGAAGGCGTCGCCGGTGCGGCCGTACACGGTCCGCCCGTCGACGAACCGGACCTCGCCGTCGACGGTGGTCCGGACGAAGATGTCGGACTTCGCCAGGATGCGGCCGTAGGGATCGACGATGCCGCTGATCCCGGTGTTGGCGGCGCGCACCAGGTAGCGCCCCTGCTCGACCGCGCGCATCGCGGCCTGCCAGAAGTGCTGGTGCGGCGCCGAGGACCGGCCGTACCACGCGTCGTTGGTGATCGTGGAGAGCAGCTGGCTCCCGTCGCGGACGGCCTCGCCCACGAGGTCCGGGTACACGACCTCGTAGCAGATCGCGGTCGACATCCGGTGCGCGCCCACCGGCAGCAGGACCATCCGCTCACCCGCCGAGAAGTCGGAGACCGCTTCGACCAGCGGCGCCGCGAAGAACAGCAGGCGCTTCATCGGGACGTACTCGCCGAAGGGAACCAGGTGCATCTTGCGGTAGACGGCCGCGGTGCTGCCGTCCGGGCGGAGCATGAACGCCGCGTTGTAGTACCGCGCGGGAGGCCCCTGTTCGACCTGGTCGCTGCCGAACAGCAGCGAGACGCCCGTCGCGCGCACCATCGACCGGATCGCCTCGTGGCCGGCCAGGTCGTACTCGAAATAGAAGGGGACCGCCGACTCGGGCCAGACGACCAGCGCCGCACCGCGCGCGGCCGCCTCCCGCGACATGCGCAGGTAGGTCTGCAGGATCGCGCCGGCGCGCGTGGCGTCCCACTTCTGCTCCTGCGCCACGTTGCCCTGGACCAGCGCGACCTTGACCGGCTGGCCCTCGCGCGTCAGGGACCCGTCGGCAACGCGCAGCGCACCCCAGATCCCCAGCACCGCCACGAGCACCGCGACGATCCCGACGACCGAGATGCCTTCGCGGCCGCGGTCCACTGCCGCAAAGGCCAGGGCGGCCGACACGAGGCAGACGAGGGCCGACACGCCGTACACGCCGACGAGGCTCGCGATCTGGATCACCGGCACGACGCTCGCCTGGCTGTAGCCGAGCAGTTCCCAGGGAAACCCGCCGAGCAGGTACCGCCGGAGCAACTCGGTCGCGACCCAGGCGGCGGGCGCGACGAGCAGCCCCTGCGTCCCGAGCGCCCGGACGATCACGGCCACGACGCCGGCAAAGAGCGCGGGGAAGAGCGCGAGATAGGCCACCAGCAGCGCTCCGGCGCCAATGGCGATCGGGAGGGCGAGGTCCCCGAAGGTCCGCAGCACGTCCGGGGTCCAGTACAGGGTCCCCGCGAAGTACACCGCGCCGGCGGCCAGGCCGAGCAGGAACGCGCGCCACGGGCGAGCCGCGCTGCGCACCACGGCCACCAGCAGCGGCGTCAGCGCGATCCATCCGAAGGCCGGGTACCCGAACCGCGGGAAGCTGAGGGCCAGGAGGACGCCGGAGAGAAGGGCTAGCGGATAATCCAGGGCTTGTACTGCTCTTCCTGCTCGAGCCGATGGGCGGCGGCCTCGGCCTCCTCCCGGGTCTTGAAGCTGCCCACCCGGACGCGGAACATGGCGGCGGGGTTCCTGCCCGGCGGCGTGAAGACGTAGGCGTGGTACCCCTTCCGCTGGAGACGCTTCACGATCGCGTCGGCCTCGGCACGCTTCTTCACAGCCGCGATCTGCACGGAGAACCCGTCGTCCGACGAAGAGACGGCCGGGTCGCCCTGCGGTGGGGCTGGCCGGGCGGCCGACGGGGCGGGAACCGGCGTGGCGGCCGGCGGCGGGGCGTCGGTCCCGGACGCCGCACCCGGCGGCGCGGGCTTCAGCGTTTCCGGCGTCTGGCCCTTGGCGTCGAGCCTGGTGGGATAGCTGAGCTCGTCGGCCGGGGGCGGCATCGGCGCCGCCCCCTCGTCCACCGGGGCTGCCTGGGCCGCATCGGCCGCGGCCGGCGAGTCGTCGGGGATGACCTGGGGCGCCGACACGAGCGTCGGTTCGGGGCCGGGCCGCTCAGCCCGCACGCCCCGCCCCACGAGCACGCCCAGCAGGAAGATCACCACGGCGACCACGGTCGCCGCCATGAACACGAAGACGAGCTGCTTGCCCGCCAGGTGAATCTCCCGGTACCCCTCGTCCGTCATGTGCTGTGTCTCCGCCCCCCTCTACGACTTGTTCATCATGCTCCTGAGCAGGTCGATCGGCAGCGGGAAGATGATCGTCGAGTTCTGTTCCGAGGCGATCTCGGTCAGCGTCTGCAGGTACCGCAGCGTCATGGCATCGGGCGCCGTCGCGATCACGACGGCGGCCTGCGCCAGCTTCTCCGACGCCTCCAGTTCGCCTGCGGCGTGGATGATCTTAGCACGCTTCTCGCGCTCGGCTTCGGCCTGGCGGGCCATGGCGCGCTGCATGTCGGCGGGCAGATCGACGTGCTTCACCTCGACGGCCGACACCTTGATGCCCCACGGGTCGGTGTGCTGGTCGAGGATCTGCTGCAGCTGCAGGTTGAGCCGATCGCGCGCCGACAGCAGGTCGTCGAGCTCGACCTGCCCGAGCACGCTCCGCAGGGTCGTCTGGGCGAGCTGCGATGTCGCGTAGTTGAAGTTCTCGACGTCGACGATGGCCCGCTGCGGGTCCATGACGCGGTAGTAGACGACGGCGTTCACCTTCACCGAGACGTTGTCGCGGGTGATGACGTCCTGCGGCGGCACGTCCATCACGACCGTGCGCAGGCCGACTTTCACCATGCGGTCGATCGGCGCGAACACCAGCACGACGCCGGGGCCCTTCGGCTGCGGGAGCAGCTTGCCGAGGCGGAAGATGACGCCGCGCTCGTACTCCGCGAGGATCTTGATCGAACTGACGAGATAGAGGATGACGATGCCGGCGAAGAGCGCGATTGGGGAGATCATGACTGCGGCTCCTGTTGGGACGGCTCGCGGCGAACCGTCAGGGTGAGGCCCTCGACGGCCACGATGGTGACACGGACGCCGGGCCCGAGCGGTTCCGCGGATCGGGCGGCCCAGATCTCGCCGTGCGCCTTGACGCTCCCTTCCCCGCCGGCGGCGATCGCGGCCAGCACGGTGCCGCCCTCGCCGACCATGCCGGCCGTGCCGGTGACGGACCGGCGGCGCTGCGACACCACGGCCAGCCGGACCAGGAAGAGCATGACCGCCGACAGGCCGAGCACGACGGGGATGATGAGCTCGAGGCTGACGCGCAGCTCCGGGACGGGCGCATCGATCAGGATCATCGACCCGAGCAGCAGGCTCAGCACGCCGCCGACGGCCAGCACACCGTAGCTCGTGACCTTGATCTCCAGCACGAGCAGGACCAGGCCGAACACGATGAGGAGCAGGCCGGCGTAGTTCACGGGCAGGACCTGGAAGGTGAAGAAGGCCAGCAGCAGGCAGATGCCGCCGACCACACCCGGCAGCACGGCCCCTGGCGACCACAGCTCGATCGTGAGCCCGAGCACGCCAAGGCTGAGGAGGATGTAGGCGATGTTCGGGTGCGCCAGGGCGCTCAGGATGCGCTGCCGGCGGGTCATCTCGACGTGCTCGATGCGCGCGCCGGCCGTGTGCAGCGTGACGCTGCCGCCGTCGAACCGAGCCACGACCCGGCCGTCCACCTTCTTGAGCAGGTCGGGCACGTCGACGGCGATGAGGTCGATGAGGGGCGGCGTGGCGTGGAGCGCCTCGTCCTCGGTGAACGAGCGGCTCTCGAGCACGGCCTCTTCCGACAGCGCGACGTTCCTGCCGCGCTTCGACGCCAGCGTGCGCGCCAGCGCCGACACGTCGGAAGCCGCCTTCTTGGCCATCGTCTCGTCCATCTTCTCGCCCTGGCCCGACACCGGGTGCGCGGCGCCGATGTGCGTGCCCGGCGCCATGACGGCGAGATCGGCCGCGATCGTGACGAGGAACCCGGCCGACGCGGCGTGCGACCCGGACGGCGCGACGAACACGGCCACGGGCGTCTTCGCCGCGATGATCCGCGTGATGATGGTCCGCGTCGAATCGACGAGCCCGCCGGGGGTGTTCAGCTCGAACACGAGCAGGTTCGCACCCTCGCGATCGGCCCGGTCGATCGTGTCCACCATGTATTCGGCCGAGACGGGGTGGATGATGGCGTCGACCTGGGCGACCAGCACGAGCGGCGCGGGCGGGGCGGCCGCCTGGAGGGGCGGCGCGCCGGCGGCCGCCAGCAGCGTGGCCGCTCCGAGGACGACGGCGAGCAGGGACGACCGCACGTCTGGCAGGTGTGTGGGCAACATGGCGCGTGGCCGGAAGCCAGAGCGGTAAACGGGCGCCGCGGGCCTCTGACGCGAGGCGCGGAGCAGGGGACGCGCCAATTATAGCGGAAGCTGGCCGCCTCGCGGCACCGCGAGGCGGGCCAGCAGGTCGCGGGCAGCCGTCGCGTTGGGATCCATCTCGAGCGCGCGCAGGGCCTCGGCGCGTGCCGCCGTGTCGTCCTTCGCCTGGACGTAGGCCTCCGCGAGCGCGACGTGCGCGGCGGCGCTCTCCTCGCTCCAGAGCGAGATCTTGAACGCGTCGATCGCGTCACGCAGGCGGCCGGTGCGGAGGTAGATCCGCCCGAGCAGCAGGTGCGCGTCGGCCTGATACGGCGACAGGTAGACGACGCGTTGCAGTTCGGCCGCCGCCTCCCGGTCGTGCTCCTGGGCGAACAGGCGACGCCCGCGCTCGAGGTAGATGGTCGCCAGCTCGCGCTGCTCGCGCTGGCCGCCGGCCTCGAGGGCCGTCTCGGCGCCCTGGTCCTGCCCGCGCGGCGGTCCCAGCGAGTCCTTCAGCCGCTCCATGCCGCGCAGGACGGACTCGCTGCCCGGCGCCCGCCTGCCGAGCCCCTCGTACGCCGACGACAGCCGCTGGGCCAGCTCCATCTCGCGGGTCCCTTCGGCGGCCGCACCCGTGGCCTGCAGCGCCTGCGCGAGCACCGCGTGGGCGGCGCCATCGGCAGGGTTGCGTCGAACCGCTTCCTTCAGCCAGTAGGTCGCCGCCGCCGGATCCTTGTCCAGCCAGTAGGCATAACCGAGATTGAACAGGTAGTCCTCGTCCCCGGGGTCCATCTCGCGCGCCTGGTTGAAATACCAGGCGGGACGGCCGGCGCCCTCGCCGGGGTTGCCGCCGATCCGGAGTTGCACGACGCCGAGGTTGTTGAGCAGTTCCGCCGACGGCGCGCGCTTGAGCAGCGCGGTGAGCGTGGTCAGCGCGTCGGCATGCTGCCGGAGGGCGATCTGCGAGAGCGCTGCCAGGAAACGGGCTCGGTCGAAGAGGGCCGACGCCTCGGGCACCGCCTCGACGGCCTTGAGGGCCGCCCCGGCGTCGCCCGCGTTGGTGTGCGCGTGCCACAGCGCCAGGCGGGCCGCATCGTACCCGGCATAGGCCTTCAGCGCGTCGCCCAACTGCGAGATCTGGGCTGAGGGCGACTCGGCCACGAGGCCCTTCACGTACAGCTCGAAGGCGGCGGGCGGCGGGCGGGGCCTGTCGTCACGCCTCGCCGCAACGGAGCCGGCGGGGCCGGGCCGCAGGCCCTGCGCGAGCCGATCGAACATCGGGAACAGGTCCGTCAAGGGCCCGCGCTCGGTCACCGCCGCGTCCATGCGGCCCGAGTCCAGGTGCACCAGCCGCGCGCTCACCGTCAGCGTCCCGTCCCCGAACTGCAGGGTTCCGGTGACGACCGCCTCCGCCCCGACCAGCTGACCCACGCGAATGACCGTGGCCCGGCTGAGCGCCGCCAGCGGCGGGACTTGCAGCCGGTCGAAGCTGCGCAGCCGCTCCGCGCGGGAAATCGTCGGCACGCCCCGCGCGTCGAGCGCGTCCGCCAGCAGGATGGCCGAGGCCTCGCTCAGCCAGCGCAGCCGGAGATCGCGGCTGTCGCTGTCAAACGGCACGACCAGCAGGCGCCCGGCGCCGTCGGGCCGCGGCGTCACCGGCGGCTGGGCGCCCGCCAGGGTCGTCGCGAGCAGGACGGGCAGCAGGACTGCCGCCAGGATCGAACCGGCGCGATGCGCGGGCTGCGGCGTCACGTCCACGGCGCAGTGGTCCCCGCCCGTGGCGCGGCACTGCGTCAGATGGACCTCCGCCGGGATCGAGAACTCGTCGAGGAGACGCTCGATGGCGGCCGCGTAGAAGCCGCACAGCGGCGCGGCGGCCGCGGCCCGCACGTCGCAGAACAGCGACTGCGTGATGTGCATGCGGCCGGTCCCGGACCGCCACCGGATCGTGACGCGGCTTTCCCGGAACGCGTCGATCGTCAGCCGGCGGCCGAGGCGGCAGCACGCCCGTCGGCGGACCCACTGCGGCATCGAGCGCAGCCAGGCCCGCCGCGACCGCGGCATCGACGCCACCGACCAGTCGGCGGCACACCGCCCCGCGCGCCGGACGATGGCCTCGTACGCGCCGTCGGCCTCCTGGCGCAGGAAACTCAGGACCGCGCGCACGCCCGCAAGGTTGACGCGCCCGTTGCGGAACCCCTCCGGGCTCAGCCAGCCCTCGTAGAACTCGAGGCGCGCAGGCAGCAGTTCGGCGATGGCTTGGTGAAGGCTGGCGGCCGCAAGGCGGCCGATTCCCGCGTCTCTCATTTTTCTGCTAACGTAGGACCCTTGCGCGGGGCGCGGGACCGGGCAGCCCGGCGCCCGCCCGGCACGCGCCGGGCGCCCTGCAGCATGGCACGCTTCGGGCGTTCCCGCAACCACGCCGCTCGCCCGGGCCGGGCGGCGGCCGCTGCACCGGGAGACGGCACGGTGGTGACAGCCGCCATTCTCGCGGGCGGGCAGGCCCGGCGGCTCGGTGGCCGTGACAAGAGCCGGTTGATGATCGGCGCCGAGACGATTCTCGACCGCCAGCTGCGCGTGCTGGCCGGCGTGACCGACCGCATCATGATCGTCGCCAGCGACACCGCGCGCTTCGCCGGGCTGGGGGTGCCCGTTGTGGCCGATCTGGTGCCCGGCGCGGGCAGCCTCGGCGGGATCCACACCGCGCTGGCCGCCGCGGCCGGCGATCGGGTGCTGGTGGTCGGGTGCGACATGCCGTTTCTGACCGCGCCGTTCCTGTGCTTCGTCGCTGACGCGGCGCTCGACGCCGACGCGGCGATGCCGCGCACGGCCGACGGCTGGCAGCCGCTCTGCGCCTGCTACGCGCGCGCGTGCGCGGCGCCGCTTGCCCGACGGCTGCACGCCGGCCAGCTCAGGATCGTCGACCTGCTGGACGACGTGCGGGTCCGCGAGATCGGCCCGGCCGAGATCGCGCCGTTCGATCCCGATGGGCGGCTGCTCGTGAACGTCAACACGCCGGAGGACCTCGCCGCCGCGCAGGCGCGTGCCTGATTGCGGCCCTGTTCCACGGGCCCGGCCCCTGAACCCCGCTGATGGAGTTCCATGATCCTCGCCGTGCACCGCGCCATCCGTGATCGTGTCCTGGCCACCGTCGCGTCGCTCTACGCGCTCGAACCGTCCGAGTTGCCGGCCATCCCGATCGCCTACACGCCCAACCGATCGATGGGAGACCTGGCCGTGACGCTCGCCTTCGAGCTGGCGCGCAAGCTCCGGAAGGCGCCGCGCGTCATCGGCCAGGAGATCGCCGCGGCGCTCGGCCCGATCGACGGCGTGGCGCGCGTCGAGTGCACGCCCAACGGCTATCTCAACTTCCACCTCGACCGGACCGCCTGGCTGGCCGATCGCCTCGCGGGCCGCGCGCCCGCGCCGCCCTCCGACGCCGTCCAGGGCAAGACGATCGTCGAGCACACGGCCATCAACCCGAACAAGGCCGCGCACATCGGGCACCTGCGCAACGCCACGCTGGGCGACACGCTCGTGCGCGCGCTGCGCTTTCTCGGGCACGAGGTGGAGATCCAGAACTACATCGACGACACCGGTGTCCAGGTGGCCGACGTGGTCGTGGGCTTCTGCGACATCGAGGGCAGGACGCTGCGCGAGGTCGAGGCCATCGCGGCGGCCCCGCGGTTCGACTACTACTGCTGGGACCTCTACGCGCGCGTGACCGACTGGTACGAGGCGGACAAGAGCCGGCTCCCGATCCGCGCGGCGACCCTCCACGCCATCGAGCACGGCGAGGGCGAGCGCGCCGCCATCGCCCGCTTCGTGGCCGACCGCATCGTCCGGTGCCACCTGGCCACGATGGCCCGGATGAACGTGCAGTACGACCTGCTGACGTGGGAAGGCGACATCCTGCGCCTGCAGTTCTGGAACCGGGCGTTCGAGATGCTGAAGCGCGACGGCACCGTCTACTTCCAGGACAAGGGACGGCTCGCGGGCTGCTGGGTGATGCGCATCGAGGATGACGCGGCGGCCACGGCGGAGGCCGTGGACGCGGTCGAGGCGGCGGCGCCCGACGGTGAAGACGAGGGGGACCAGGCCGAGAAAGTCATCGTGCGATCCAACGGCACGGTCACCTACGTCGGCAAGGACATGGCCTACCAGTTCTGGAAGTTCGGCCTTCTCGACCGCGACTTCCACTACCGGCTGTTCGGCGAAGCGGGCAAGGACGGGCCGCTCTGGGCCACCTCGTCCGAGGCCACGCCCGAGGAGTCGTCCCGGCCGGCGTTCGGACGCGGCCAGACCATCTACAACGTCATCGACGTGCGGCAGTCGTACCTCCAGAAACTGCTGAAGCAGGCGCTGGCCGCCGCCGGCCACCAGCGGGAGGCCGAGCGTTCCGTCCACTTCTCGTACGAGATGGTGGCCCTGTCCCACCAGACGGCGCGCCAGCTGGGCTACTCGTCCGAGGCGGAGGAGGCCGGACGACCGTTCGTCGAGGTGTCGGGCCGCAAGGGGCTGGGGGTCAAGGCGGACGACCTCCTGAACCTGCTCATCGCCAGCGCCGAGACCGAGGTCGGCAGGCGCAACCCGTCCCTGACGCCGGACGAGGTGCGGCGGGCGGCAGGGCAGATCGGCGTGGCGGCGGTGCGGTACTTCCTGGTGCGGTTTTCCCGCGGCAAGGTGATCGCGTTCGACACGGACGAGGCGCTCAATTTCGAGGGTGAAAGCGGGCCGTATCTACAGTATGCTGTGGTCCGCGCGAACAATATCTTCCAAAAGCTGAGGGAGCGCGAGGGCCTGGACGAAGGGGCCGTCCTGGCCGGGCTGGAGGAGACGGACCCCGGCGAACTGACGGGCAGCGTCGACGAGCATGGGCTGTGGGCGCTGGTACTGGAGGCGTCCCGCCTGGATGAGATCGTCCTGCAGGCGGTGCGGACGCTGGAGTTCGCGGTGGTCGCCAAGTGGGCGTTCGGTCTCGCCCAGCTGTTCAACGCGTACTACCACCGGTATCCGGTCCTGAACGAGGAGCGGGCCGACGCCAAGCGCTGGCGCGCGGCCGGCGTCGCGTACTTCCGCATCCAGCTCGCGCGCGCGCTGGACCTGATGGGCATCGAAATCCCCGCGCGGATGTAGGCGCGGCAACGCACCGGCCGTTCCGGAAGCAGGCAACATGCAGCCAATCATCGCGGTGACACCCTGCCGTGCCCTGCCCGACTACCTGGAATCCATCCGGATTGCCGGCGGCGAGCCCCGCGCGCTCGACCCGGCGGTCGACGCGCCCGAGCAGGTCGTGGCGTCGTGCGACGGTCTCCTGCTGACGGGCGGCGGCGACATCGACCCGGCTCGCTATGGCGAGCCACCGCACCCCACGGTGGCCGGCGTGGATCTCGAACGCGACGCCTACGAGTTCGCCCTCGTGTCGCGGGCCCTCGAGGCCAACCTCCCGACGCTCGCGATCTGCCGGGGCACGCAACTCCTCACGGTCGCGTGCGGGGGAACGCTCGTGCAGGACATCCCCGCCCAGATGCCCGGCTCGGCCGAGCACGTGGTCGCCACGCCACGCAACGCCGTCGCGCACGAAGTGTGGATCAACCGCGGCAGCCTGCTGTGGACGCTGATGCAGGAACAGATCCTCGAGGCCGACTCCTGCGCCGTGAACAGCCGCCATCACCAGGCGATCAGGACCGTGGCGCCCGGCTTCGAGGTGTGCGCGACCTCCCCCGATGGCATCATCGAGGCCATCGAGCGCCCGGCCGCCCGCTTCTGCCTGGGCGTGCAGTGGCACCCCGAGAACTTCTGGCGCACGGGCGAGTTCCGCCCGCTGTTCGAAGGCTTCATCGCGGCCTGCCGCAAGGGCGGGGCGTAGCGTCGGCGGCTCCCCCGCGGCCCCGGCACGGCGCCCCGGCCGGCCCTCCCGGCGAGGCGTGCCCTACGCGCGCGCCAGGACGGCCAGCGCCTCGACGTGGGGCGTGTTGGGGAACAGATCGAATCCCCGGATGGACTCCATGTGGTAGCCTGCCGCGACGAACCGGGCGATGTCCCTGGCCAGCGTCGCCACGTCGCAGGAGACGAACACCACGCGCGCCGCCCCGAGGCGCACGGCGCCCTCGCAGGCCGCGCGCGACATGCCGGTGCGCGGCGGATCGAGGATCAGCGTCTGGACGGCCTCGCCGCGGACGCCGGACAGGAACCGCTCGACCGGCAGGTGCCGGACGAACAGCGTCGAGGCGAGCGGCGCCGCGTTCGCCGCGAGGTCCTCGGCCGTCACCGCGTGGCCTTCCACGGCCACGACGCGGTGCCGCCCCGTCGCCGCCAGGCACACGCCGAACAGCCCCACGCCGGCGTACAGGTCGATGACGGGCCCATCGGGACACGCCTCGAGGACCTGCGCGACCAGGCGCGTCAGCAGGTGGCGATTGCCCTGGAAGAACGCCCGCACGTGCCGCCGCAGGCGCACCGGCACGGTCGCCTCCCCCGCCGCGACGTCGATCACGTCCCACACGAACGGATCGCCGATCACGCTCCGGACCTCGGGACTCTCGGGCCGCGACCACGTGAACCCGGTGAAGCCCGTCAGCCCGCGCAGCGCCTTCGGCACGGGCAGCCTCGCGCCGTCGGCCAGTTCCATGTGCGCCGCCCGCTGGTCGCCCGCGATGTTCTCCGAGAGATCGACCGTCGCCTGCCCGGTCTGGCCGGCTGCCTGCAGCGCCGAGCCGAGAGAGGCGATCGCGTCATGGGTCGACGGCAGGAGCTGGCCGGTCTGGGCCGCGTCGCACAGCTCGTGGGTGCCTTCGCGGATGAACCCGACCCGCCCGTCGCGCACGAGCAGCCGCGCCCGCATCCGGTACCCGCGTTCGGCCGATGGTGCGACCGGGATCGTGTCCGGCCACGACAGGTGCGCGATCCGCGCCAGGCCGTCCCGCAGCATCTCGCCCTTCAACCGGCACTGCGCCTCATACGCGATGTGCGCGTACGTCGATCCCCCGCACGCGACGTCGCCCGTCACCGGCCGCCGCTCGGGATGGGGCTCGATGACCTCGACAACCGTCCCGTACGCGACGCCCTTCCCTGCCCGATCGATGCGCACCCGCGCACGCTCGCCCGGGATGGCGCCGGCCACGAGGATGATCTCGCCGTCGTGGCGGGCCAGCATCGTGCCGCCGGCCGCCGGCTTCTCCGGCACGGTCTCGATCACATCTCCGGGCTTCAGCATCGCGATCCTCCGGCCGGGGCTCCTGGGTGGACGGGCCGCGCGCGGGGCGGCCGCTACTCGAACTCGATGACGGGAAGACCGAGTCGATCGCGCAGCACGCGGTCGCGCGCCGCGCGCCGCGCCCGGGCGAAGGCCGGCTCCGCCAGGCGGAGGCGGAAGGGCTCGAGGTCCGCGTCGGCGTCCCGATCCACCTCAGCCAGCAGCATCGGGGCCGCGGTGGCCCGCGCGGCGGCGAGCAGACGGGCATCCACGGCGCCGAGTGCCGCGATCACGCCCTCGCGGACGGCGCCCCGCGCCTTCTCGGCGCCGGGTCTCAGCCCGTCGATCTCGCCGATCGCGCGATCGAGCGCCGCGTCCCACTCGGGCGACAGCACGGCGCCGGCGCGGACGGCGGTCAACCGCGCGACGGCCCGGTCCAGGTGAGCGGGCAGCGACCGCTTCGGTCGGACCCCGGCGCCGGCCTCCGCACCCGGATCCCCTCCGGCACCCGGTTCCCCGCGTACACCCACCGCCCGCCGCCACGTGTCGAAGGCGTCGAGGATGTCGGCTTCGCAGAACTCGAGCCGCACGGGCCGGCGGCGCGGCCCCTTGGCCGCGGCGCGGTCGACGTGACGGTCGATCCCGTGACAGGCGATCCGCAGCGGAATGCCCATCCGGGCCCAGTCGCAGGCCTTCTCGAACGCCGGGCCGACAATGCGCACGAGATGACCCTCGTTGCGGCGGCACAAGTGCGCCTCGAGCTCGCGGCAGTACTCGTCGGCGTCCATCACCGGGACCCGGGCACGGGCGAGGCGGGCGGCGTGGCGGCGTGGCGGTCCCACAGCAGCTTCAGCCCGTGAAGCGTCAGGTCCCGGTCGACCGCGTCGACGACGTGCGTCTCGGGCGCGATGGACTCCGCGAGGCCACCCGTCGCGATGCAGAACGCCGTGCCGCCCAGCTCCGCCCGCAGCCGGTGCACGAGGCCTTCGACCATGCCCACGTAGCCGTAGAACAACCCGGACTGCATCGATCCGACGGTCGTCCGGCCGATGACCGACGCCGGCTTGCGCACGTCGATCCGCGGCAGGCGCGCCGCGCGCTGGAACAGGGCGTCGGCGGAAATCTGGATCCCCGGACAGATCACGCCGCCGAGGTACTCGCCCTGCGCCGAGATGGCGTCGAACGTCGTCGCGGTGCCGAAGTCGACCACGATCAGGGGCATCCGCCGCTCCCGGCCGTACCGCTCGATGGCGGCCATGCCGTTGACGATGCGGTCGGCGCCGACCTCGGCCGGGTTCTCGTACAGGATGGGCATGCCGGACTCGATGCCCGGCTCGAGATTGAGGGGCTCCTTTCCGATGTAGCGCTGCGACATCTCGATCATCGTGGCCGTCAGCGGCGGGACGACCGAGGCCATCACCACGCCGTCGATCGACGCGAGCGGAAACCCGCCCCGCTCGAGCAGCTGGCTGACCATGAGCCCCAGCTCGTCGGCGGTGCGGTCGCGCGCCGTGGTGAGCCGCCAGCTCCGCACCAGGTCCCGATCGCGGAACACGCCCAGCACGATGTTGGTATTGCCGACGTCGATGGCGAGCAGCATGGCGTCTCCAGGGCGCGGGCCCACCCGGGGCCGCGCGCCGCAGTACTCCGCAGCCGTCAGTCCAACCAGACGATCTCGCCCGACAGCACGCGCTCGGGGCCGCCGTCCACGTCCACCAGCAGGGCCCCGTCGGCGGCGAGCCCGGCGGTGACGCCGCGACGCGCGCGGCCGGCGCCCCGCCATTCGACCGATGCGCCGCGGCACGCCGGCGCGAGGCGCTGCCAGCGCTCGAGCAGCGAGGCGACGTGCCCTTCGCGCAGCGCGGCCCGGCAGGCGGCGAGTCCCTGCAGCGCGTGCGCGAGCAGCAGGCCTCGGTCGATCGCGCGCCCCAGCTCCGCCTCAATCGACGTCGCCCGGGCGCCAATCTCCCGCGGGTACGACAC
This sequence comes from uncultured Acidobacteriota bacterium, assembly GCA_963813325.1. Classification (GTDB taxonomy): domain Bacteria; phylum Acidobacteriota; class Vicinamibacteria; order Vicinamibacterales; family JAKQTR01; genus CAWEYM01. Next base: position 55,039 of record CAWEYM010000004.1, on the reverse strand, counting down.
GTGGCGTACGTTGATCCCGAACCCGATGACGACCGAGTCGATCCCCGCGCCCTGCGCCGACGCCTCCGCGAGGATGCCGGCGAGCTTCCGCCGGCCGCACACGAGGTCGTTCGGCCACTTGATCTCGACGGGTAACCCCGTCACCTCGCGCACCGCCTCGCACAGGGCGACGCCCGCGAGCAGGGTGAGCAGCGCGGGCAGCGGCGGCGCCGCCGCGGCCGAATCCACACCCGCCCGGGGGTCGGCCCACCCGTCCGGCCGGACGAGGACGGAGACGTACAGGCCCGCGCCCGGGGGCGAGAACCACGTGTGGCCGAGCCGCCCGCGCCCCGCCGTCTGCATCTCGGCGACCACCGTGGCGCCCTCTGCGGCGCCGGCCGCCGCCAGGCGCGCCGCGATGTCGTTGGTCGACCCGACCGCCGAAAAGAAGAGGAGCGGCGACCCGAACGGCCCGAGCCGGCCTCGCGCCAGCGCGAGGGCCTCGGCGATGTCGCCGGGCACCTCGCTCGCCCGGGGCGCGTCAGCAGGATTCGAGTTCAAGCGTGATGTCCGCCGCCGGCGCGGATTCCGTCAGGGCGCCGATCGACACGTAGTCGGCCCCGGTCGACGCGAACGATTCGATGCGGTCCGGCGCCATCGCGCCCGAGACCTCGACCCGCGCGCGGCCGCGGCAGCGCGCGACGACGTCGGCAACCTCGTCGGGCGACATCCCGCTGACCAGCACGACCGACGCGCCGGCCTCGATCGCCTCGTCGACCTGCGCCGGCGAGGCGAGCTCCACCTCGACGGGCGTGTCGGGACTGGCGGCACGGGCCCGCTGGATGGCGGCGCGGGCCCCGCCGGCCAGGCGCACGTGATTCGCCTTGATGAGCACGCCGTCGTCCAGCGTCGCGCGGCCGTTGACGCCGCCGCCCGCCCGGACCGCGTACTTGTCGATCGCGCGCAGCAGCGGCGCGGTCTTGCGCGTGTCGGCAATCGCGATCCGGCCCGCCGCCGCATCGACGAACGCGCGGGTCAGCGTGGCGATCCCCGAGAGGCGCCGCAGGAAGTTGAGCGCGGTCCGCTCGCCGGTGAGCAGCGCCGCCGCGAGACCGCGAATCTCGGCCACGCGGTCGCCCGCCTGGCAGCGCTCGCCGTCCTGGCGCAGGCGGGTGAAGGCGGCCGCCGGGTCGAGCTGCCGAAACGTCTCGGCGGCCACGTCGAGGCCCGCGATCACGCACGGCGCGTGCGTGAACAGGACGCCGCGCGCGCGCGCCTCCGGCGCGATCACGGCGCTGGTCGTCGCATCGCCCCAGCCGAGGTCCTCGGCCAGGGCCCGCCGGACCAGATCGCGGTACAGGGCCGCGTCCAGCGCGTCGTGGGTCGTGTCGGTGTTCACGCGCCCAGCTCCTTGAGCAGGGTCTCCAGCTTCTGGCGCCGCTCGACCAGGTGCGCGGCCCGCCCGCGGGTGTCGGCCACCAGGTCAACGGGCGCGCGCTCCACGAAGCTGGCGGTCCCGAGTTTCCGTTCCAGCCCCTCGTGCTCGCGGATCAGCCCGGTGAGCTCCTTGTTCAACCGATCGATCTCCGCCTGGCGGTCCACGATGCCCGAGAGCGGCACGTAGACGCTCGCGTGCGCAAGCATGCGCTTCACGGTATCCGGCCCGGCCGCGACGTCGGCCCGGAACTCCAGGTGCTCGAGGCCCGCGACGAGCCGGATGTAGGCGGCCTGCGCCTCGAGGAGGACGCGCGCGGCCGGATCGTGCTCGTCCACGACCGCCGTGATCTTCCGCGACGGCGGCACGCCGCGCTCGGACCGCACCGTCCGGATCGTCGTCACGATCTCCTGGATGCAGGCAATCTCACGCTCCGCATCCGGATCGTGCCACGCCTCGACGCGCTGCGGAAACGCCGACAGGGTGATCGTCCGCGCGTCGTCTGTCCGGCGCGGCAGGCGCTGCCAGATCTCCTCGGTGATGAAGGGCACCACCGGGTGCAACAGCCGCAACTGGCGGTCCAGGACCTCGACGAGCACCGCAACCGCCCGATCGCGCCCGGCGCCGGCCTGCTGGAGATCGAGCTTGACGAACTCGATGTACCAATCCGCGAACTCGTGCCAGAAGAAGTGGTACAGGCGGTCGCAGGCCTGGTCGACCCGGAACGTTGCGAACGCGGCGGCCACGTCGGCCGCGAGCTCGTTCACCCCGTGCAGGATCCAGCGGTGCACCAGGCCGAGGTCCGACGCCGGCGGCACCTCGGGCCGCGCCGGCAGCTCGCCCAGATTCATCAGCAGGAAGCGCGACGCATTCCAGATCTTGTTGATGAACTGGCGGTAGCCCTGCATGCGGCCTTCCGAGAGCGGGATGTCCATGCCGGGCGAGGCCATCGCAGCCAGCGTGAAGCGCAGCGCGTCGGCGCCGATGTCGTCCATGACCGACAGCGGGTCCACCACGTTGCCCTTCGACTTGCTCATCTTCTGGCCGCGCTCGTCGCGCACCAGGCCCGTGATGTACACCGTCCGGAACGGCACGTCGCCCGTGAACTTCAGGCCGAGCATGATCATCCGCGCCACCCAGAAGAAGATGATGTCGAACGCCGTCAACATCAGCGTCGTCGGGTAGTACCGCGCGAGATCGGCGGTCTGGTCGGGCCAGCCCATCGTGCTGAAGGGCCAGAGGCCCGAGCTGAACCAGGTGTCGAGCGCGTCGGTGTCCTGGCGCAGGGCCCCGCCGCACGGGCAGGCGACCGGGTCGTCCTCCGCCACGATCGTCGCCCCGCACGCGTCGCAGTACCAGGCCGGGATGCGGTGGCCCCACCAGAGCTGGCGCGAGATGCACCAGTCGTGGATGTTCGCCATCCACTCGAAGTAGGTCTTCGCCCAGTTCTCGGGCACGAACGTGATGCGGCCGTCCTCGACCGCCTTCACCGCCTCGGCCGCCAGCGGCGCGATGCGCACGAACCACTGCGTGGACAACAGCGGCTCGACCACCGTGGCGCAGCGCTGGCAGTGGCCCACCGCGTGCTTGTGGTCGACGATCTTCTCGATCAGGCTCTCGGCCTGCAGTTGCTCCACCAGCCGCTTCCGGGCCTTGAACCGGTCCACGCCCGCATACGGGCCAGCCGCCGCGGTCATGTTGCCGTCTTCGTCGATGACCGACACGCTCTCGAGCCGGTGCCGCTGGCCCATGGCGAAGTCGTTCGGATCGTGGGCCGGCGTCACCTTCACCGCGCCCGTGCCGAAGGCGGGGTCCACGAACGCGTCGGCGATGATGGTCAGGTCCCGGCCGATGACCGGCAGCACCACCGTCCGGCCGATCATCCCGCGGTAGCGCTCGTCATCCGGGCTGACCGCCACCGCCGTGTCGCCGAGCATCGTCTCGGGCCGCGTCGTCGCCACCACGACGCCCGGGCCGCCGCCGGCGCCCGGGTAGCGGAGGTAGTAGAGCTTGCCGTCGGACTCCTTGTGGAGCACCTCGAGGTCCGACAGCGCGGTCCGGCACCGCGGACACCAGCTCACGAGGTACTTGCCCCGGTAGATGAGCCCCTCGTTGTAGAGCGAGACGAACTCGCGGCGTACCGCGCGCGACAGCCCCGCGTCCAGCGTGAACCGCTCGCGCGACCAGTCCACCGACTCGCCGAGCTTCCGCATCTGCCCGGTGATGGTCCCGTGGCAGACCTTCACCCAGTCCCACACGCGCTGCTCGAACGCCTCGCGCCCCAGGTCGTGCCGGGTCTGGCCCTCTGCCGCAAGCTGCTTCTCGACCACGTTCTGCGTCGCGATGCCGGCGTGGTCCGTGCCGGGCAGCCAGAGCACGTCGTAGCCGAGCATGCGCTTCCACCGGGCGACGATGTCGGGCAGCGTGTGGTTCAGCGCGTGCCCCATGTGGAGCGACCCCGTCACGTTGGGCGGGGGCAGCACCATGCTGAACGGCGGCTTCCCGGAACGCCCGTCCGCACGGAAGGCACCGATCTCCTCCCAGAACGAGTACCAGCGGGCGTCTACTTCGCGGTGGTCGAAGGCCTTCGGCAGTTCAGACATGACGGTTGTATTGGCGCGCCTGGCGATTGGGGCGGACACGGCTCGGCCCGGCAGTCGGACCAGCCCTGCTGCACGCGAAGCTTACAGCGTACTCGCTCTGCGCCGTGCGCTTCAAGGTGAACGCCTGCCGGCGAGCGCGGCCCTCGTCTGCCGGCGCGCGACGGCTCGCCCGGGCCCGGTGGGATCGTGTCGGCGGGCCCGGCACGCCGGAACCGGATGGAGGGATGCCTCGGCGGCGGTCCGACAGGCTTACTTGATCGTGGCTTTGACGCGGTCGATTTCCTCGCGCACCAGGCGCTCGGTCACCCGGGACACGATGTCCGCCACGGTTTCGCGGACGACGCGATCGGTCATCCGTTCGAGGACCATCCCGGTCACGCGCGTGGCGAGCTCGTCCATCAGCTCGGGCGGGATGGCCGGCTGACCCCACAGCGAGGGCACTTCGCCCGCTCCTTCGTCGCCGCGCTCGGCAGCCAGGAGGGCCGAGAACGCGCGCGCCAGCACAGGCGGCCGCCCGGTTTCGCCCCGCGCGTCCTGTGCCACGGGCGCGGGCGGGACGCCCGGATGCAGAGCCGCGTCGGCGATCTCCGCAGCTCCCCCGCGGGAGGTCTGCGTGGCGTCCGGCTGTCCCGGCAGATCGAGGTTGGCGGCTCGCAGGATCTCCGCCGCAGTCAACGGGATCGAGGGCGCCGCAGACGCGTCACCTCCGGCAGGCGCCTGGGCCAGCGTGGCGAACGCCGCGTCGAGCCGGTCGAAGTAGTCGTCCAGCGCGTTTGCGCCAGCCGCCGACGGCACGGCACCCGCCCCGCCGGCGTCGGACACGGCCTTCTCCGGAACCGCTACCGGCGCGCGGCGGTGGATCCGCACGCCGCCATCCGCGGCCTGGGTCTCGGCGACTTCCGCTTCAGGCCCACTCTCGTCCACCGCGGTGGGTGGGGCAGCCGGCAGATCCCCGGCGCCCCCGGGATCGACGGTCTGCACCAGGTTGAGATCCAGCGGTGCGGCCGGCGCGTCTCCGGGGACCGCTTCCCCGGAGGCCGCCACGGCGGGGAGCATCAGATCACCAAGTCTGTCGGCGTCCGGCATCCGGCCGGGCGCATCCGCGAGCAACTCCTTGACGCGGGTAATCACCATCTGCGGCTCGAAGGGCTTCGCGAGCACGCCGTCACAGCCGACGGCCTGGGCCCGCTCCTCATCGACCGGCTCGAACGCGCCGGTCAGCAGCAGCACGGGGATGTGCCTGAGATGCGGCATGCTCTTCACGAAGGCCGCGACCTCGTAGCCGTCGCGCCCCGGCATCCCGATATCCGCCAGGACGATGTCGGGGCGGTCCTGCTCGATGCGCTCCATCGCCTGCTGGCCGTCGCCGACCGCGATGACCTGCACGTCCTCGTCGGCAAAGGTCAGCTCGATGACCCGCTGGATGGTGACGCTGTCATCGGCGAGCAACAGCTTGTGTGACATAGCCCCAACTACCTGATAACAAGACGGTTAGCACCGAACAGCCTGTGCCGGGGACTCACGCGGTCCCGGAAGTCATGCGAACACAACGACTTATCGGCGGCGGAGGGGACCAGGATTAGTGCGCGTCCTCCAGTCTGGCGGCGTTCGGCGTCGGCGGGCCGGGCCGTCAGAGCGCGGCAACGCGGGGCCGGGCCCCGCTGTTGATGAAGTCGATGATCGCCTGCATCGGCGTGCCCGGCCGGAAGACGCCGGTGATGCCGATCGCCGCAAGGCTGGGCAGGTCGGCGTCCGGGATGATCCCGCCGAGGACGACCAGCACGTCCTCCAGCCCCTTTTCCTTCAGGAGCGAGACCACCTTCGGGCAGATGTGGTTGTGCGCCCCGGAGAGAATCGACAGGCCGATCACGTCCGTATCCTCCTGGAGGGCGGCCGCCACGATCTGCTCGGGGGTCTGGCGCAGGCCGGTGTACACGACTTCCATCCCGGCGTCACGCAGCGCGCGGGCGATGACCTTGGCGCCCCGATCGTGACCATCGAGACCGGGCTTGGCAATGATGACGCGTATCTTGGACATATACATCGGCCTTCGACTTCCAACTCGCGGCTTTCAGCTCGGAACGGCCGGCGTTCGGCCCGCGATACCGTCTACTGTCTCCTGTCCACCACCCGGCTAGATCGTGGGCGTCTCGACGTATTCCCCCCACACCTCTCGCAGCGCGTCGCACATCTCGCCCACCGTCGCGTAGGCCCGCGTGGCCTCGAGCAGCGGCCCCATCAGGTTGCCTGATCCCTCGGCAGTCCGCCGCAGGTCGTCCAGCGCGCGGCCGACGCGGGCGTGGTCGCGGTCCCGCCGCAGCGTGCGCAGCTTGTCCAGCTGCCGGGCCGCCGCGGCCTCGTCGATGTAGAGGATGGGAATCGTGTGGTCCTCCTCCACGGTGTATTCGTTCACCCCGACGATGACCCGGTCCCTGCGCTCGACCGCCTGCTGGAACCGGTACGCGCTGTCGGCCACTTCGCGCTGGGGGTAGCCGCGCTCGATGGCCGCGACCATGCCGCCCATCCGGTCGATCGTCTCGAAGTAGTCCAGCGCGCCGCGCTCCATGTCCAGCGTGAGCTTCTCGACGAAATACGACCCGCCGAGCGGGTCGACGACGTTCGTCACGCCGCTCTCGTGCGCGATGATCTGCTGCGTGCGCAGGGCCAGCGTGGCGGCCTCGGCCGTCGGCAGCGCCAGCGCCTCGTCGAGCGAGTTCGTGTGGAGCGACTGCGTCCCGCCGAGCACCGCCGACAGCGCCTGGATCGCGGTGCGGATGACGTTGTTGTAGGGCTGCTGCGCCGTCAGGGAGACGCCGGCCGTCTGCGTGTGGAAGCGCAGCTTCCACGACCGCTCGTCCTTCGCCCCGAAGCGGTCCCGCATGGCGTGGGCCCAGATCTTCCGCGCCGCGCGGTACTTCGCGATCTCCTCGAAGAAATCGCTGTGGGCGTTGAAGAAGAACGAGATCCGCGGCACGAACTCGTCCACGGCCAGGCCGGCGTCCACGCCGTACTGGACGTACTCGATCCCGTCGCGCAGGGTGAAGGCGAGTTCCTGGACCGCCGTCGCGCCGGCTTCACGGATGTGGTAGCCGCTGACGGAGATCGTGTTCCACTTCGGCACGTTCGCCGCGCAGAAGGCGAACACGTCCGTGATGAGCCGCATCGACGGCTTCGGCGGGTAGATGTACTCCTTCTGGGCGATGAACTCCTTGAGGATGTCGTTCTGAATCGTGCCCGAGATCTTCCGCCAGTCGGCGCCCTGCTTCTCGGCGACGACCAGGTACATCGCGAACAGCATCGGCGCGGGCGAGTTGATCGTCATCGACGTCGTGATGTCGGACAGGGAGATGCCCGCGAAGAGCGTCTCCATGTCGGCGAGCGACGCGATGCTGACGCCGCACTTCCCCACCTCGCCGAGCGAGAGGTCGTGGTCCGGGTCGCGGCCCATGAGGGTGGGCAGGTCGAACGCGACGCTGAGGCCCGTGCCGCCGGCCGCGAGCAGGTGCTTGTAGCGCTCGTTGGTTTCTTCCGGCGTCCCGAAGCCGGAGAACTGCCGCATCGTCCACAGCTTGCCGCCGTAGCCGCTGGCGTGGATCCCGCGCGTGTATGGAAACGTCCCGGGATCGGCCAGGTCGCGCCCGTAGTCGAGCCCTGCCACGTCGTCGGCCGTGTAGAGCCGATCGATGGGCCGCCCCGACACGGTCGTGAACGTCGCCGAGCGCTCGGGCCCCTTGCGAAGCGCCGGCTCGAGCGTCTCGCGGTCCCACCGCTCGCGGCTGGTGCCTGTCGATTCCGCAGTGGTCTTCATCACGTGCCGATTATACCCGTTGGCGCCCGGGACGCCCGCATCCCGCCGGCATCGCGGGGCGGGCCCGGGCCGGGCGCGCGGCGGCTGGAACTGCCCGTCGCGGCTTGACTTCCCTCCGGCGGTCCGGGTACGCTGGCTGGTCTTCGTCGGGGCCTCGTGGCCCGCCCGTGTCCCCCCTCCCCGCCGACTGTATGGTGAATCCCGTGCAGGACGCCGAACCCCGCATCCCCCGCGGCACAGAGCTCCCGGGCCATGGCTCGACGTTTCGCGCCATGCTCGAGGAGTTCAACGAGGCGGCCCGCATCCTCGACCTGGAACCGGGAATCTGGAAGACGCTGACGCGGCCCAAGCGGCAGATCATCGTCTCCTGCCCGGTGCAGATGGACAGCGGCGAGATCGAGGTGTTCACCGGTTACCGGGTGCAGTACAACATCGCCCTGGGCCCGGCGAAGGGCGGCATCCGGTACCATCCGGCAGTGACGCTGGACGAGGTGACGGCCCTGGCGGCCTGGATGACCTGGAAGTGCGCCGTGGCCCAGATCCCGTTCGGCGGGGGCAAGGGCGCCATCGTCTGCGATCCCACGCGGCTGTCGCGTCGGGAGCTCGAGGCGCTGACGCGCCGCTACGTGGCGGAGATCGTGGATGCGATCGGCCCCGAGAAGGACATCCCAGCGCCCGACGTCAACACCAACGAGCAGGTGATGGCCTGGGTGATGGACACCTACAGCATGCACGTGGGCCACACGACGACGGCCGTCGTCACGGGCAAGCCGGTCGAGCTGGGCGGGTCGCTGGGGCGCCGCGAGGCGACGGGCCGGGGGCTGGTGATCGCCACGCGGCAGGCCGCACGCCACGTGGGCGTGGAGCTGCGGGGGTCGCGGGTGGCCATCCAGGGGTTCGGCAACGTCGGGTCGGTGGCCGCGGACCTGCTCGCGCGGGCAGGCGCGAAGGTCGTCGGCGTCACCGACTGGAAGGGCGGCGTCTACAACGCGGCCGGCCTCCCGATCGAGGCCCTGGCCGACCACGTGCGGCAGCACCGGACGGTGGACGGGTTCCCGGGGGCCGAGCCGCTGACCAACGACGAGCTGTTCCGCCTGGACGTGGACATCCTGGTCCCGGCGGCGCTCGAGAACCAGATCACGATGGCCAATGTCCGCGACGTCCGCGCGCGCATCGTTGCGGAGGGCGCCAACGGGCCGACGACGCCCGACGCGCACAACGTGCTGCACGAGCGGGGCGTGTTCGTGATTCCGGACATCCTGGCGAATGCCGGCGGCGTCACGGCGTCCTATTTCGAGTGGGTGCAGGACCGGCACGGGTACTTCTGGTCCGAGCCCGAGGTCAACGAGCGTCTCGAGGGCACGATGGTTCGCGCCTTCGACACCGTCCTGCGAACGGCGCTGCAGCACCGGATCGATATGCGCACCGCGGCATACGTGGTGGCCATCGACCGAGTCGCAACCGTCACGCGGATGCGCGGCATGTATGCCTAGGGCGGCCGTGTCACGGACCGTCCTGCAGCGGGCGCTGCCGCGCCGAGTTAAGCCCAGCCCCCGACGGGCCGGCCGGCCGGGATCCCGGACCAGCGCGGCCAAGGAGGTGCGAGCGCTCCAGGGACTCGACTTCGCGTAGAGGTGTTCCTACTCGTCATCGTTGGTGAAATCATCGCATACGCCGGCGCGGGCGCGCCGGAGGAGAGACTCCAGTGGCAAAGCCGTTCAACCCTTTTGAGATGGCGCAGGCCCAGTTCGACAAGGTCGCGGACATCCTCGATCTCGACGCCGCTACCCGCGACCTGCTGCGCTGGCCGATGCGCGAGTTCCAGTTCGCCATCCCGGTCCGCATGGACGATGGCAAGGTGAAGGTCTTCCGCGGGTTCCGCGTCCAGCACAACGACGCGCGCGGGCCGAACAAGGGCGGCATCCGCTTCCACCCGCACGAGACGCTGGACACGGTGCGCGCGCTGGCGACGTGGATGACGTGGAAGTGCGCCGTGGTGGACATCCCGCTCGGCGGCGGCAAGGGCGGCGTCATCTGCGACCCGCACCACCTCAGCATGTTCGAGCAGGAGCGGATCTGCCGCGGCTGGGCGCGCGTGATGTCCAAGAACGTCGGCTACAGGCAGGACGTGCCGGCGCCAGACGTGATGACCAGCCCGCAGCACATGCTGTGGATGATGGACGAGCTGGAGGTCATCCACGGTCAGAAGGAGCCGGGCTTCATCACCGGCAAGCCGGTGGGCATGGGCGGGTCGCTGGGGCGCACCGAGGCCACGGGCTACGGCGTGATCTACACCGTCCGCGAGGCGCTCAAGCTGATGGGCATCGCGCCCGACAAGACGACGGCCGCCATCCAGGGCTTCGGGAACGTGTCGCAGTACTCCGTGCAGCTGTTCACCAGGCTCGGCGGCAAGGTGATCTGCGTGGCGTGCTGGGACGAGGCCGACCAGAAGACCTACACCTTCCGGAAGATGGATGGCGTGACGTTCGAAGAGCTGATCGGGATCACCGACAAGTTCGGCACGATCGACAAGGCGAAGGCCAAGGGCCTCGGCTACGAGATCCTGGCCGGCGACGCGTGGATCGAGCAGGACGTCGACATCCTCATCCCCGCCGCCATCGAGAACCAGGTGACCGGCGACAACGTGCACCGGATCAGCAAGAAGGTGAAGCTCATCGCCGAGGGCGCCAACGGCCCGACGACCCCGGAGGCCGACAAGGTGATCCAGGAGCGCGGCATCTTCGTCGTCCCGGACTTCCTCTGCAACGCCGGCGGCGTGAGCTGCAGCTACTTCGAGCAGGTCCAGGGCAACATGAACTACTACTGGCCGAAGGACGAGGTGCTGACCAAGCTGGACGGCCTCATGACCAACGCGTTCCACGGCGTGGCCGAGCTGGCCAAGAGCAAGAAGCTCTACACCCGCGACGCGGCCTATGTCATCGCGATCAACCGCGTGGCGAGCGCCTGCCGTCAGCGCGGCTGGGTCTAGGACCGGCGCTCAGCCGGGCTGAGGACGCGCCGGGAATGTCGCGCGGGGTCTGCAGCCCGCGTGCCCGGAGCGGACACGCTCGTCGCACGTGAGCCCCGGGGACAGCACGGGGTTCCGGCAGCAGACAGGGGTCGGGGCGCGCGTCCCGGCCCACTGTTCCGTTTTCAGCGGGTCCCTCGCGCTGCCGGTTCCTCATCCGGGACCCGCAGCGGCACGGTCATGGCGCGGAGGCACGACTCCCGAATCCCGAACCCCGAATCCCGTATGACCGCAGCACTTTCATAATAATAATTTTTTTTTTTTAATTAATAAATAATTTATTATAATTTAAAAAAAAATAATTAAAAAAAATATATTTTATAAAACACCTTCAATAAATATTCCGGCCGTCCGATTCAGCGCTCCCTCGGCTGCCGGATTATTATTATATTAAATTTTTAAAATAATTTTAATTTATTATATAATATTTTATCATTTATTATTATTACTCGTCCACCATCCTTCTGAGCCCCAGTCGAGCAATCCTATGCGCATAAAAATACTTCCAATAATCTTACTACCCTATATATACTATTCTACAACGAATCTCTGCTCTCCAACCTCATTATATTAATTACAATTTATTCATCCTTAATAACTCTCTGCACACATAAAAATTATATATTATATAAATATATATTTATATTTTATATATAAAAAATTATTAAACTAAATTTATTTTAAAATTAAAAAAATTAATAAATATTATTCCACAACGCGTCGAGCCTGCTTGTCCGTGCATATCTAAACGAATAAGCACCGATGTACTCCATCACTGTTGCGCTGGCTTTAGGATCACCCCGGAGTTGCTCCGGCCGTGCATCCGGACCGAGACCGGACGGCTGAAGCGGAGGTGCCGGACGAACGCGGATTCCAGACGGCGGGCTGGCTCGCCAGCCACCCCCAGTCCACCAGCCCCTCTCCGACTTCCGGTTCACCGTGAAGTAGCCCAGCTACCGCCGTCATGTTCTGGAAGAAGTGTCCCCTGCGAGGCGTGACCCTGAAGTCCCTGAAGCCCGCCTCCACGATGACGCGCGCTCCCAAATCTGATTCCAGGTGACGGGAATGCCTAGCAGGGCTCTTTCAATCCCCACCGGCCCACGCCGATGAGCACATAGCGGCATCCCTCGCCGCGCAAGACCGCGTTCACCCGCCCGACTTCGCGCGCGACCTCCGAGCTGCGGCCGCGTTCGAACCGCTGGTAGTCGACGACGACCACATCGTACAGGTCATCGATGCGGCCGTGGCCCAGCACCGAGACGCTCCGGCAGATGACGTCGGCGTCGTTCACCCGGCCAAGGGAGGTGTCGTCTTCCTCTTGCGAGAGGGCCAGCGGCCGAAGCTGGAGGAAGCCCAGCTCGGCCGTCGCCCCGCGCGACGCGGGCAGGTTGAGCGCGAATTCAATCTCGACGGGCGAACTCGTGCCCTCGCTGCCGATCGCGAGCAGGCGGTCCAGAATCGGGGCGAGCGGGAACGTGCCGTGTTTCAGGACCGGCGCCAGACTCACGAGCCGCACGCCCGGCCTCGACACCCCGTCGTAGATCGCGTCATTCTCGGCTGACCAGGTCGATCCCACCGCGTCCAGCGTGTGGTCGGCTTCGGCGGCCTCGAGCCCGTACTCGCGCAATTCGAAATCGCCGATCGGCGGCGCGCTGGCTTCCCTATCGGGCAGCTGGAGCGCGAAGAAGGAACGCTGCGAGTTCTGGAGCGCGTCCTTGACGCTGGAGAACTGCACGACGTGATGGGGATAGCGCGGGCAGAAACGCACGCACACCCGTCCGTTGACGATCGTATCGCCCAGCCCGAGGGCCACGGCCGCCACGCCTGCCTCGGCGGTCATCGGCGGCACGGGGTAGAAGTTGTGCGATCGGCCGACACCGGCCAGATCGGGATAGAACCGATCCCCGTGGGCCGCTCCCACCACGCGCTGGAGGATGACGGCCATCTTCTCTTCTTCGAGCCGGTACGGCGTGGCCGCCAGGTACAGCTTCGCCTGCTGGCGGAACGCGGACGCGTACACGCGCTTGATGGCGGCCAGCAGGCGTTCGAGCCGTGCCCCCTCCCGGGCGCCGTTGTTCGCCAGCATGTAGGTCGCGTAGACGCCGGCGAACGGCAGGTAGTGGGAGTCCTCCAGCAGACTCGACGATCGGACGGCGAGCGGGAGCCGCACGCACTCCAGGTAGCGAGCGAGATCCTGCCGCACGCCGGCCGGGAACTCGGCCTGCAGGAACTGCTGCACGATGGCGTCGTCGTCCTGCACGTTGATCGCGAAGTCCCGCAGGAGGTTCCGATCGAGGAACTCGTCGAAGACCTCGGTGCTGACCACCACGAAGGGCGGCACCGCGATGCGAACGTCGGGGAACTCGTCCCGAATCCGCGACTCGTCGAGCAGGACGTTCATGAAGGCGAGCCCTCTGGCCTTGCCCCCGAGCGAGCCGCCTCCGATCCTGGCATAGCTGCACGAGCCGTCGAAGATCGTCCGGTCGAAGTCCGCCACAGTCAACCGGTCACCCTCTTCGCGGTGCTCCTGGATCGACCGGACGAGATCGTCGCGCAGCAGTTCGATCGACGCGTAGTCCTCGTTGCGGCGCGGTCGCAGACTGTGCGCCGGCGCGAATTCGGCCCGGGCCTTGAGCCACTTCGAAAAGTCGTTGCGCCCTGAGTGGAACGCGATGCTCTCGGCAGGAACCACGCGCAACTGCTGTTCCAGGCTCCGCAGATCGGTGGCAATCCCGACCTGGCGGCCGTCGGGCATGCGGAAGAGAAAATCGCCGAACCCGAACGACTCGGCCATGAACCGCCGGAGTTGGTGCAACAGCACCGGCGACCCCTTGAGGAGGAACGCCGCGCCGACCTGCTGCGCCAGGCGCTCGTTCTGCGCGTCGCTCGACTGCAGCATCACGGGCACGTCTGGCTGCGCGGCCCGGACGGCCCGAGCAAAACGGACGCCGGCACCCTCCGAGAGCCGGCCGTCCTGCGGAAACTCGATGTCCGCGATCACGCCCAGGACATCGTCCTGGTACATCGAGAAATCCTGCCACGCCTCTTCGAAGGTGCTACACAGCAGGATTTTCGGACGGGCCTCGATGCGCATCAGTTTCTGCGACAGATTCATCCCTTCGGGCAGGAGGCGATGCGCCTGGTTCATAACCTCCGTGTAGATGACCGGCAGGAACGACGAGTATACTGGATTTTCCTCATGTCCGATGTCGCCTGCACCCCCAGCCGCCCGGTGTCGTGCGCCACGTTCATCCGGTCTTCCGCGAGCTTCACGATCGCCAGGAGGATGCGGACGTCTCCCTGCCACAGGAACGCGCGCGCCAGGTCCGACGTGTCGTGGCGCGCCATGAAATCCGCCAGTGCCTGGTGGTCGTACGCCAGCAACACCACCGGCGTGGACAGCCCCGCCTCCTTGACGCGCCTCGCCAGGGTGAGCGCCGCCATGTCTTCCACCTGCATCGACGTGATGATGAGGTCATAACGCCGCGGGCCGGTCGCCAGGGCCAGCGCCTCGGCGCCGGTCGACACGCGGGTGAGGCCCGGGGTGTTGTGCAGGTTGAGCTGCAGGTACTCGCTGAGGACCACCTCATTCAGCTGGCCATCCTGCGCGAGGATGAACGAGTCGTACTGGCTGGACACCAGCAGGATGTTGTGGACCCGATAGGGCATCAGATCCTGGAGGGGCTGGCGGCGACGCGGGCGCGTCGCGGCGGCGCGGGTTGCGTAAGGTTCGGACATCCGTTCGGCCTGTGGCGCGGTGGCCGGCCGCCCCGTTGGCTGGCCGGCCGCCCCGCCCCTCAGGCCTAGATTACACCAGACCCTGGTCCATCATCGCGTCGGCCACTTTGAGGAAGCCACCGATGTTGGCACCGTTGACGTAGTTGCCGGGTGTCCCGAACGCATTGCACGCGTCGACACAGGTCTTGTGGATGGCCTTCATGATCCCATGCAGCCGCTGGTCGACCTCCTCACGCGTCCAGGACAGGCGCATGCTGTTCTGCGACATCTCGAGGCCGGAGGTGGCGACACCACCGGCGTTGGCCGCCTTGCCCGGGCCGTACAGAATCCTCGCATCCAGGAACACGCGGACCCCGTCGAGCGTGGTCGGCATGTTGGCACCCTCCGACACCACGTAGACGCCGTTGCGGACCAGGTTCTGGGCGTCCTTCCCGGAGATCTCGTTCTGCGTCGCGCTCGGGAACGCGCACTGCGCCTTGTGGTTCCACAGCGGATTGAAGTCCAGCTTGGGATCCAGCGGCGTGAAGACCACGTCCTTGAACCGGTCCGCGTACTCCTTGATCCGTCCGCGCCGCACGTTCTTCAGGTCGAGCAGGAACGCGAGCTTCTCGCTGTCGATGCCGGCGGGATCGTAGATGTAGCCGTTCGAGTCCGAGAGAGTCACGGGCTTGGCCCCCAGTTGCAGCAGCTTCTCGATCGTGTACTGTGCCACGTTGCCGCTGCCCGAGACGAGACATGTCTTGCCTTCCAGCGTCTCGTTCCGCGTGGCGAGCATTTCGGCCGCGAAGTACACCGCCCCGTACCCTGTCGCTTCCGGCCGGATGAGCGATCCGCCCCAGTTCAGTCCCTTGCCGGTCAGCACACCCGTGAACTCGTTGCGAAGCCGCCTGTACTGACCGAAGAGGAAGCCAATCTCCCGCCCGCCGACCCCGATGTCGCCGGCTGGCACGTCCGTGTTGGGCCCGATATGGCGGAAGAGCTCGGACATGAAGCTCTGACAGAACCGCATGACCTCGTTGTCGCTCTTGCCCTTCGGATCGAAGTCGCTGCCCCCCTTGCCTCCGCCCATCGGCAACGTCGTCAGAGAGTTCTTGAACACCTGTTCGAAGGCCAGGAACTTGAGGATGCCCAGGTTCACCGACGGGTGGAATCGCAGGCCTCCTTTGTAGGGGCCGATGGCGCTGTTCATCTCGATGCGATATCCGCGGTTCACGATGTACCGGCCGCGATCGTCCTGCCACGGCACGCGGAAGATGAGGAGCCGCTCCGGCTCGGCTATGCGCTCCAGAATCTTCGCAGTGCGGTACTCCGGTCGGCGCTCCAAGACAAGGTCGAGCGACTCGTACACCTCCGTCACGGCCTGGTGGAACTCGGGCTCTCCTGGGTTCTTGCCAATCACT
Organism: uncultured Acidobacteriota bacterium; assembly: GCA_963813325.1. Classification (GTDB taxonomy): domain Bacteria; phylum Acidobacteriota; class Vicinamibacteria; order Vicinamibacterales; family JAKQTR01; genus CAWEYM01. The sequence continues at coordinate 39,048 of CAWEYM010000004.1, read as the reverse complement.
TCCGCGATCAGGTCACGCGTGTTGCTGGACACCTTCGAACTCGACATGTTGACCTCCTGGACTGTTCACTGTCCGCCGTTGGGGATGGCCGACCGCGTCGGGGACCAGCGCGGGAACTTGAGGGCGAGGGATTGTTACCACAAAGCTGATGAGCTTGTCACGAAACACTTAAGGATATGCTTAAATATACCGCATGCCTCGATCAGCCTACCCTCCTGACGTCTATTTCGCCCTCGCCAGCGTCGTCCGCAGACAGATCATCGATGCCTTGTGCCGAGGGGAGATGCCCGTGACACGCCTGCGCGCCACGCTCAACATGAGCTTCGCGGCGGTCTCGCAGCAGCTCAAGGTCCTGCGTCGTGCAGGGTTGGTCACCGAGCGGCGAATAGGGCGCGTGCATATTCAGCAGCTCCAGCCAGAGGTCCTCCGGGACATCGCACAGTGGCTGCTCATCTGTGAGCGGACGTGGCGCCAACGCCACGTCCCGCCGGCCGATCGGACCCACGTGGAGAATGACCGCTGGAGATAGGGCCGTCGCTCGATTTGTCCGGTGGCGACTCCGGCAGCATCTATCCAGCGATGCAGATGAGTGGACACGAGGGCGGCGCGCACGCGCGTGTGCCTCCGTCAAGACACGTCCATGATGCAGCTGACGGTGAACACGGTTGCACGTGACCGCGGGTTCCTGTGCGTCGCGAGCGCCGGGCCCCGCAGCCATATCTCGACGCCCGGCACCAAGGGTTGTCGACCGCCTGATCGCCTGGCATGTCCCTCGCGTCCGGGATTCCGCACCGGAACGGTGAACGGTATACTGGAAACGGGACAACGACCAGATGCAAGCCGCTCGACGGCCCAGTCGAGACCATCCTCGACCGCCTGCGCGAGCGCGCCAAGGAACTGCACTGCCTCTACCAGGTGCTCGAGCTGACGTCCGACCCGGAGCGATCCACGGATGACGTGTGCCGGGCCCTGGTCGAGGTGCTGCCGCCCGGCTGGCTGCACCCGGACGCGTGCTGGGTGAAGGTCACGCTGGAGAGCGCGGTCTACGAGCCGCCCCAGGCGGTGGAGACACCGTGGGTGCAGCGCGCGCCGGTCGCCGTGATGGGCAAACTGGTGGGCGCCATCGAGGTCTTTTATACCGAGAAGTTCCCGAAGGCGGACGAGGGCCCGTTCCTGAAGGAGGAACGGAAGCTGCTCGACAACATCGCCGACCGCCTGGGCCAGTACTTCGCCCAGCGCCGGCTGCGGGCCATGCTGCGCAACTGGCACGTCGCCCTCGAGCAGCCGGTGCCCGACGACCGGCGCGACTGGCGGGTGATCATCGAGTTCCTCCGGCGGACCGATCCCCACCAGCTCACGCGCGTGTCGCGCCGGATGATCAACTACCTCACGTGGAACGGCGTCGAGGAGGCGCAGAGCCTGCTGGAACGGCTGGGCGCCAACCAGCGCGGCCGCGAGGCCTCGGACGAGAACCGCCCGCTCGAGCGTACGAGCCACGACGAGCTGATGCGCGTCACGAACGCGGCCTTCCGCATCGCCGCCGCCAATCTCACCGAGGAGGAGATCGTCCGCTGCATCGAGCAGTGGGTCAAGGACGACAAGTGCAGTTTCCTCATCGAGGCCGTCGAGAACCAGGGCACGTCGCTGCCCGACATCGCCGAGGCGCTCGAGCGCTTCGACCAGATGGGCATCGCGGACCAGGAACTCTCCCGGTCCGTGCAGCTCGGCCTGCGCGTGTCGCTGGTCCGCCGCTTCCTGACGGAAGACCTGGATTACATCAACACCGCGAAAAACTACGTCGAGGTGCGCGACTTCTGCGACCTGGTCCAGCGCGTCGTCTCGCCGTCGGGCGGGCGCGGCAAGCTCGGCGGCAAGAGCTCCGGCCTCCTGCTCGCGTTCCACATCGTCCAGCGATCCGAGGAGTACGCCGACGCGCTCGGGTCGATCCGGATGCCGCGGACCTGGTACCTCACGTCGGACGGGATGGGCGCCTTTCTCGACCACAACCACTTCCAGGACATCCACAACCGGAAGTACGCCGAGATCGAGCAGGTCCGTCGCGAGTACCCGCACATCGTGCAGGGCTTCAAGAACTCGCACCTGCCGCAGGAAGTGATGAAGGGCCTGTCCCTCGCCCTCGACGACCTCGGCAACAAGCCGCTGATCGTCCGCAGCTCGAGCCTGCTCGAGGACCGGATCGGATCGGCCTTCTCCGGCAAGTACAAGAGCCTCTTCCTCGCCAACCGCGGCACGAAGCGGGAGCGCCTGCTGGCCCTGGCCGATGCGGTGGCCGAGGTCTACGCGTCGATCTTCAGCCCGGACCCGATCCAGTACCGGGCCGAGCGGGGCCTCCTCGACCTGCACGAGGAAATGGGCGTCATGATCCAGGAGGTGGTCGGCGTGCGCGTCGGCCATTATCACCTGCCGGCCTTCGCGGGCGTGGCCTTCTGCAACAACGAGTTCCGCTGGTCGCCCCGCATCAGTCGGGACGACGGCCTGCTGCGGATCGTGCCGGGGCTCGGGACGCGCGCCGTCGATCGGCTCGCCGACGACTATCCCGTGCTGCTCGCGCCGGGCCAGCCCGGCCTGCGCGTCAACGTCACGCCCCAGGAGATCCTGCGCTACTCGCCGAAGAAGGTGGACGTCATCAACCTCGAGGCCAACCGCTTCGGCACCGTCATGCTGGGCGATCTGCTCAAGCAGTTCGGGCGCCAGTACCCGCTCTTCCGCGAGGTGTTCTCCATCTGCGACGCGGATGGCGTGCGCCGGATGTCGCCGTTCGAGTGGGACGGCAACACCGACAATCTGGTCGCGACCTTCGACGGCGTGGTCGGCGCGACGCCGTTCATGACGCAGATGCGGACGCTGCTGCGCGTCCTGCGCGAGAAGATCGGCGTCCCCGTGGACATCGAGTTCGCGCACGACGGCAAGGACTTCTACCTGCTGCAGTGCCGGCCGCAGAGCGCCGGGGACGACACGGGGCCGTCCGCGATCCCGAGGGACGTGGCGCCGGACCGCATTGTGTTCACGGCCCACAGGTTCGTGTCCAACGGCCGCGTGCCGGATCTGACCCACGTCGTCTACGTCGACCCGGAACGCTACGGCCAGCTGTCGGACCTCGAGGCGCTGCGCGCGGTGGGACGCGCCGTCGGGCGGCTGAACCGGGCCCTGCCCAGGCGCCAGTTCGTCCTGATGGGGCCCGGACGCTGGGGCAGCCGGGGCGACATCAAGCTCGGGGTGAGCGTGAGCTACTCCGACATCAGCAACGCCGCCCTGCTCATCGAGATTGCGGAGCGCCGCGGCAGCTACACGCCGGAGCTGTCGTTCGGGACGCACTTCTTCCAGGATCTGGTCGAGTCCGGCATCCGCTACCTGCCGCTGTACCCGGATGAAGCGGGCGCGGTGTTCAACCGGGCGTTCCTGGCGAGCGGCGAGAACCTGTTGGCGAGCCTCGTGCCGGAGCACGCGGGGCTGGCGGAGGTGATTCGCGTCATCGACGTGTCGGCCGCCACCGGCGGCCGCGTGCTCAAGGTCCTGCTGGACGCGGACGCCGACGAAGCCATCGGCTTCCTGGCGTGACGACGCGACAACGGGCTGCGCGCTCCGGACGAGGCCGGCCCCCGCTCAGGGGCCTGATCCCCTTTGTTCGCCAGCCGTTGCAGGTGACCAGCCGCGGTGTCCGTCTCGCGTCAAAATGAGAATGACGTGAGAAAAGGGGCCTGACCCTCAGCTGATGACGCGCAGGGGGATCAGTTCGGTGGCGTCGCCGCCCTCGTGCGGCACCCGCACCTCCACGAGGTACTCCCCGGACGCCAGACCGGCCAGCGGCAGGTCGATCTGGGCGTACCCGCCCGCCGCGGCGGGCGCCTGCACGGGCAGGTCGGCCATCCGTTGCCCCGAGCGGTTGAGGAGCCGCGCGGTCGCGGCCGGCGCGGCGCCGCCCGGGCCGTAGGTGAAGAAGCGAATCAGCAGCCGATCGGTCCGGCGGAACTCGCGCAGGGCGGTCGGCACGGGGTCGGTCTCGCGCGACAGGGCCTGGAACTCACGCGCGGTGCGCCCGCGGAGGACTTCCGGCGTGCTGAGCATCGCCTTGGGCTCGTTGAGGTCCGGCACCGCGACGTCCTGCTGGCTGCTGTCCAGCACCTGCCCGGCCGCGTTCTCCACCGACACGCGCACCTGCATCCGGCCGGGATCGGCGTCGAAGGTGATCCGCGACGGTTCGCGGATCCCGGTCGGCGGGGACGCCGCCCCCCCGGCCGGTGGATCACCCGCCGCCGCGTCCGGCACCTTGCCGCGGAAGTACGGACTGCCGTCGGGCCCCGCCGCCAGCAGCGCGACGCGCGCCGGCTCGGGCCGAGTGAGGCCCGGCACGGGCGGCAGCGCTTCCCACACGAAGGTGACCTTCGTCGTGCCGTCCTCGTTCCGGCTGGTCCCGATCCAGGTGGACACGAAGGTGCCCCGCGGCCTGGCCTCCACCGTGCCGATCGCGCGCTCCACGGCCGGCGGCGGGCCGGGCCTGCGCGGCCCGGTGGCGCGCGCCATGTCGTCGGCGGTCATCGCCCAGTAGCCCTTGCGCGCCCGCACCTGCAGGCCCGGGCGCTTCAGCCGCACCTCGATCCGGTGGAATTTCCCGTCCGCCGGCGCCTGCGCGGATGTGTACCCCACCAGGTAGTACCAGCTCGTGTCCCGCACCATCTGGCGCAGGCCCTTGTCGAGGTCGTTCTGGTTCACGATCGCCCGGCCGTCGGTCTGGTCCGCCAGCACGCGCAGGGTGTCCTGCGTGGAGCGCAGCAGGTCGCCGTCGACCTTCGACCCGACGTTGTCGTTGATGTCGAACTCGTTGGTCGCCAGGCCGCGCGGGTCCAGCGCGTAGATGGCGGTGTTGTTGCGGTTGGCCGTATCGTAGACCTCCTGCAACTGGGTCTGCATCTCGGCGTCCGCGAAGAACCGCGCCGAGTCCTCCCCGCGGCCCTCGCCGGCAAACGGGTTGTTGCGCGCCGGGTTCCCGAGCCCCGGAAACGCGGCCGACGGGTCCCGCAACTGCGGCGGGAGCATGTTCGTGAAACCCTCGCTCACGAAGACGACCGCCTTCCGGCCCTCGCGCAGGGACCCGAGCTTGACGCTGAGCCCCTTGAGCGCCGACAAGGTGACTTCGTTCCGCACGCGCTCGACGACCTCGGCGGGGTACATCGCGTACTGCTCTTCGAACTCGTTGCGCGGGCGGTAGTCGTACTTGCGCCCCTCGAACTTCCGCAGGGCGTTCTCGACGCCGTCGCGGTCCCGCGTGAACTGCATCCCGGTGACGGGGGTCAGGGGATACATGAGGGCCACCATGTCGAGGGGCCCGAGTTGCGTCTCCAGGAACCGCACCAGGGGCTCGCGCACGCGCATGCTGCTGCCCAGGCGCACATGGTAATCGTCCAGGAAGATGACAAACAGCCGGACATCGTCGCGCGCCGCCTCGCTCTCCTCGGCGTACGCGCTGGTGATCTGGCGGGCGGGCTCCTGGCCCGGCTGCGGGTTGCCGTCCGTGTTGATCAGCCTGAACAGCTCGACGGTCTGCGGCTTGCCGTCCTCGCTGATCTCGAAGTCGTCCCTGGTCAGGTCCGTCACCGTGTTGCCCTGCCTGTCGGTGACGATCACGTCGACCCGGACGAAATTGACCCCGCCGCGGAAGACCGGCGGTGGCTGCTGCGCGGGTGGCGGCTGCCCGGGCGGCTGTTGCGGCGCGGCCCCCGACGGCGGCTGACCGGGCGGCGGCTGGCCCTGGGTGGACGGGCCCTGGCCGCCGGCGCCGAGCGGCGCCAGACCCACCATGCCGATGAACGCGATGACCGCAGCCGTCCGGTTCAAGGTGCGCACGATCGTCTCCACTTCCTGCGTCCGGCGCGCGAGTCAGGCCCTGATCCGCATGATACCATTATGGAAATCTGGAGGAGATCCCGTGGCCCACGACGACACCATCCCCGCGCTGACCCAGTTGACCGAGGACGAGACGCTGCTCCGCGACAGCGTGCGCGAGTTCGCCGACCGGCAGATCCGGCCGCTGGTACGCGACATGGACGAGCACGCGAAGATCCCGAAGACCCTGCTCGACCAGTTGTTCGACCTGGGGGTGATGGGCATCGAGATTCCCGACGAGTACGGCGGCGGCGGCGCCCGGTTCTTCCACGCGGTGCTGGCCGTCGAGGCGCTGTCGCGCGTCGACCCCTCGATCGGCGTCCTGGTCGACGTCCAGAACACGCTCGTCAACAACGCGCTGATCCGCTGGGGCTCGGACGACCTGAAGCAGCGCTGCCTGCCGGGCCTTGCCAGCCGGACCATCGGCGCTTACGCGCTGTCGGAAGCCGGGTCCGGCAGCGACGCCTTCGCCATGGCCGCACGCGCCGTGCCCGACGGGGACCACTTCGTCCTGACCGGCCGCAAGCTGTGGATCACGAACGGCAACGAGGCCGACCTCTTCATCGTCTTCGCCAACGTGAACCCCGAGGCGGGGTACCGCGGCATCACGGCCTTCATTGTCAATCGCGGGCTCGAGGGCTTCACCGTGGGCAAGAAGGAGGACAAGCTGGGGATCCGGGCCAGCAGCACCTGCGAGCTGATCCTCGAAGGCTGCCGGGTCCCCGGGACGGACGTCCTCGGCGACGTGGGCAAGGGCTACAAGGTGGCCATCGAGACGCTGAACGAGGGCCGCATCGGGATCGGCGCGCAGATGATCGGCCTGGCGGCCGGCGCCCTGGGGCACGCCATCGCCTACACGAAGGAGCGCAAGCAGTTCGGCAAGGCGATCGCCGAGTTCCAGCTCGTCCAGGCACAGCTGGCGCGGGCGGCAACCGACGTGGAGGCGGCGCGCCTGATGGTCTACAACGCGGCCCGGCTGCGCGACGCCGGCAGACCGTTCCTCACCGAGGCCGCCATGTGCAAGGTCTTCTCGTCCGAGGTGGCCGAGCGGGTGACCTCGCTCGCCATCAACCTCTACGGCGGCTACGGATACGTCAAGGACTACCCGGTCGAGAAGCTGTGGCGCGACGCGAAGATCGGCCAGATCTACGAAGGCACATCGAACATGCAGCTGATGACGATCGCCAAGCAGGTGGTCGGCTAGCGACGCGACGCCTCGAGCCGCCCGACGCGCCGGCCGCCCACCTCGGTGCGACCGGCCGGGCGGGGGGCGCCGGGATCAGTGACGGTGGTGGAACATGTCCGAGACATTGAAATTGCACGTGACGGGAATGACCTGCGGCGGATGCGAGAATGCCGTGAAGCGCGCGGTGTCCAGGCTCGCGGGCGTCATCGACGTCAGCGCCTCGCACGCGGAGGAGCAGGTGACGGTGACCTTCGAAGCTGGCGCCGTGACCCCGGACGCCATCAAGCAGAAGATCGCGGCCGTCGGCTACACCGTCCAGGCGGGCTGAGACGTCGAGCCCCGACCGGGCCCGGCCGATTCGCGACGCGGCGAACGATTGTCGCCTGCGGCGGGCCTCACCCCGGGGCTCACGTGTGATGGGGGTGTTCGCCCCGGGCACGCGGGCTGAAGCCCGCGCCGCGCACGACATTCCCGGCGCGCCTTCGCCTCAACCGAGCGCCGGGCTCAGGACCGGCCGTCGCCGAGGATGTGGCCCGCGATCGCCATGAGCTGGACCTCGGAGGGTCCCGGGTAGATTTCCGTCGCGCGGGCATCGCGGAAGAGCCGCTCGACCTTCGATCCGCGGCGGTAGCCGGCCGACGCGAGGATCTGCATCGCCTTGTCGGCGGCCTCGTGCGCGGCCTCCGAGGCCGACAACTTGGCCATGGCCGCCTCGACCGCGCAGCTCTGCTGGGTGTCCTTGGCCGCGGCGGCCTTGTAGGTGAGCAGCCGCGCCGCGTCCAGCTCGGTCGCGATGTCCGCCAGCATCCACTGGATCGCCTGGTACTGGCCAATCGGCCGGCCGAAGGTCTGCCGCGCCCGGGCGTGGGCCAGCGCCGCGTCGACGGCGGCCTGCCCAATCCCCAGGGCCTGGGCCGCGATGGCGATGCGGCCGCCCTCGAGCGCCCACTGGGCCACCTTGAAGCCCGCGTTCACCGCCCCGATCACGTTCTCGGCCGGCACGACCACGTCGTGGAACTCGAGGTCCAGGCAGCCCAGGCCGCGCACGCCGAGCGAGTCGTCGCGGGAGGCGCGGTCGATGCCGGGCGTGCTCATCGGGACCAGGAAGGCCGTGATGCCGCTCCCGCGCTGGCCCGGCCGCGTCGCCGCGAAGACGATGGCCACGTCGGCGGCCTCGGCGCAGGCGACCCAGACCTTTCGCCCGGTGAGGCGATAGGCCTGCCCGTCGGGCGTCGGCTCGGCCTGCATCTCCACGTTCGCCGCATCGGTGCCCGACTGTTCCTCCGACAGCGCGAACGACCCGATGGCCCGGCCCGTCGCGAGCGCGCGCAGCCAGCGGGCCTTCTGGCCGTCGGACGCGAAGCGGGCGAGGACCTCGGCCACGAGCGAGTTCGCCACCGCGAGGATGACCGACACGGTGCCGCTCGCGCGGGCGAGCGCTTCGATCGCCAGCGCGCAGCTCAGGTAATCGCGGCCGCCGCCGCCCCAGCCGGGCGACACGGCCATGCCGGTGAAGCCGCGCTCCCCCGCCAGCCGGATCAGGTCCTTCGGGAACACCCCGGTCTCGTCGATGGAGGCGGCGACCGGCTCGACATGCTCGCGCGCGAACGCGTCGGCCTCGTGCTGGAAGGCCTGCTGGGACGGTGACAGTTCAAGGATCATGACTCGTCCACACCGGCGGCGATGCGCTGGAAGACAGGCCTGAGCCGTTCGGCGCTCTGGACCAGATCCTCGGGCAGGACGCGCACGCTGCCCACCACGGACATGTAGTTGGTATCCCCGTTCCAGCGGGGCACCACGTGCACGTGCAGGTGGTCGATGATGCCGGCCCCGGCCGCGCGGCCGAGGTTCATCCCGACGTTGAGCCCCTGGGGATGATAGACCTCGGTCAGCGCCAGTTCGGCGACGCGCGTGAGGTCCATCAGCTCGCACAGCTCGTCGGACGACGCGGAGGCGAGCATGGCGATGTGGCGGTTGGGCACCACCATCAGGTGCCCGTTGTTGTACGGGTAGAGGTTGAGGATGACGAACGCGTGCGTGCCGCGGAAGACGACGAGCGAGTCGGCGCCGGGGTCCGCGTGCGCCTGGCAGAAGACGCACGCATGCGCCTCACCAGTGCTGGTCACGTATTCCAGTCTCCACGGCGACCACAGACGTTCCACGGGTTCGGGATCGTTCGGGGCTAGGGTCGGCGGCGGCCAGCCGCCAGGACCCGGTAGACATCGGACAGTGGACGGCCAGGCACCGGGCGTGGCGCGCGCATCGCGGTCACGACCCGTCCGGGACCCCGGCGGGGGTCGCGGGCCCGCCGGCGGGCGCGCCCTGCGGCTCGACCTCCACGTTGATGAGGTCCTTGAGCTCCTTGCCCGGCTTGAAGTACGGCACGCGCTTCGGCGGCACGTCCACGCGGTCGCCGGTCTTCGGGTTGCGCCCCTTCCGCGGCTCGCGCTGCCGCAGCCGGAAGCTGCCGAATCCGCGCAGCTCGATCTTCTCGCCGCGCTGGAGCGCCGAGATGATGCTCTGGAACACCGTGTCGACGATCACCTCGGAGTGCTTCTTGGTGAGGTCGGACACGCGCGAGACTTCCTCGACCAGCTCGGCCTTCGTCATGATGACTCACGCCCTCAGGACTGGGGACAGAGAGTGGAGGGCCGGGAACGCGCGTCCCCGGCCCCCGCCGTTCCTACTGGTGCCGCAGGTGATCGCCGATCGTCGCGTTCGGGCTGCCGGAGCTGTCCGAGTAGGACGACCAGTCGGCGCGATCCTGGTCCAGCCGCAGCGCGCGGATGCTCAGGCCCACCTTCCGCTCGGACGGGCTGAGCTTGATGATCTTCATCGGGTAGCTCTGATCCACCTGGAGGTCGATCTTCTCGCCCTGCTGATCGTCGAACTCCGACACGTGGATGAGCCCCTCGATGCCCTCGGCGAGCTCGACGAACGCGCCGAAGTTGGTCAGGCGGACGACCTTCCCCTCGACGGTCTCGCCCACCTGGTGGCGGCCGAAGAACTCGTCCCAGATGTCGGTGGCGAGCTGCTTCAGGCCCAGCGACAGCCGCTGATTCTCGGCGTCGATGTTCAGCACGATCGCCTCGACGCGGTCGCCCTTCTTCAGCACCTCGGACGGGTGCTTGATGCGCTTGCTCCAGGACATGTCGGAGATGTGGATGAGGCCGTCGATGTCCTCTTCCACCTCGACGAACGCCCCGAACTCGGTCAGGTTGCGCACCTTGCCCACGATCTTCGCGCCGACCGGGTACCGCTCCGCCAGCTCGTGCCACGGGTTCGACTCGATCTGCTTGAGGCCGAGCGAGATGCGCCGCGCGCCGGCGTCCACGCCGAGCACCATCGCCTCCACCGTGTCGCCGACGTTGAGGATCTTCGACGGGTGCTTGACGCGCTTGCTCCACGACATCTCCGACACGTGGATCAGGCCCTCGACGCCCGGCTCGAGCTCGATGAAGGCGCCGTAGTCGGTCAGGCTCACGACCTTGCCCGCGACGCGCGCGCCCGCCGGGTAGCGGTCGCTCACCGCGCTCCACGGGTCGGCGTTGAGCTGCTTGTGGCCCAGCGACACGCGCTCGGTCGCCGGGTCGTACTTCAGCACGACCACGTCGATCTCGTCGTTGACCTTGAACAGCTCCGACGGATGGCCCACCCGCCCCCACGACATGTCGGTGATGTGGAGCAGGCCGTCGATGCCGCCGAGGTCGATGAAGGCGCCGTAGTCCGTGATGTTCTTCACGACGCCGCGCATGACCTTGCCGTCGGCCAGCGTGGCCAGCGTGTGCTTCTTCTTCTCGGCGTTCTCCTCCTCGAGGAGGACCTTGCGCGACAGCACGATGTTGCCGCGCTTCTTGTTGACCTTGATGACCCGCATCCGGAGTTCCTGGTTCTTCAACGCGTCCAGGTTCCGCACGGGCCGGACGTCCACCTGCGATCCGGGCAGGAACGCCCGCACGCCGATGTCCACCGCCAAGCCGCCCTTGATCCGCTCGATGACGCGACCGATCACGACCTTCTTGTCCGCATAGGCCTTCTCGATCTCGTCCCAGATCTTCATCTTCTCCGCTTTTTCGCGGGAGAGGACGACGTATCCTTCGCGATCTTCCGTGCGCTCCAGGAGGACGTCCACGATGTCGCCGGGCTGGACCGTCACCTGCCCGTTCTCATCGATGAACTCTTCGACGGAGATGATGCCCTCCGACTTGTACCCGACGTCGACGACCACTTCCGAGGCGGTCACCTTGAGCACGGTGCCCTTGACCACCTCGCCCTCCGCGATATTGCGGAAGCTGGTGTCGTACAGGTCGAGCAGGCGGGCGTACTCCTCGGGGTCCACTTGGTCCTCGTCGTACCCGCCCTTGGGTTCCATCTTCCGCATCGTCGGCTGTCCCTGTGCCGGCGCCGCCGGGGTCTCCTCCGGTGCAGCCAGATCCGGGCCGTTCCCGCCGTCTACGTTCGCCATGCCTTGCGCGTCCTCCTGCTTCTTGGATTACCGGACTCTGGGTTCAGCGCCGGCGGGCTGAAGGTCGGGCCTTGCCCGATTACGATAAGCAACAGAGTGTACGACACTTACGGAACCCGGTCAAGCGAGGCCCGCCCACGGCGGCCCGGCCCGGGAAGCGGCGCGCGGGATCCTCGCGGCGCCGGGCCCGGGGACGCGGCCCCGGGCGGGGGGGGCCTCAGCCCTCGCGTGCCCTGACAATCGCGATCACCCGCTCGACCGCTTCCGCGATCGGCATGGCCGTCGTATCGATCACGACGGCATCCGGCGCGATGGCCAGGGGCGAGGCGGCCCGCGTCCGGTCCGCCTGGTCGCGGGTCGCCAGCGCGACCGCGACGTCCGCCAACAGCAGCGACTGCCCCGCGGCGTGGGCGGGGTCGTTCGCCCGGCGGCGCGCCCGCTCCTCCGGGGAGGCATCGAGGTAGACCTTCAGGTCGGCATCCGGGAACACGACCGTGCCGATGTCGCGCCCCTCCATGACCAGCCCGCCGCCCGACGCGTACGCGCGCTGGCGCCGCACCAGCTCAGCCCGGACCCGCGGCAGCCTCGCCACGCGCGACACGGCCCGGTCGATCTCGGCCGTGCGGATGAACGCGGCGACGTCCGCGCCGTCGATCACCATCCGCCCGTCCTCGAACTCGAGGCTGGCCCGCTCGGCCAGCCCCGTCATGACGTCCTCGTCATCGAGCGACAGCCCGTCGTGCAGCGCCTTCCACGCCAGGGCCCGGTACATGGCGCCCGTGTCGATGTGGCGGTAGCCCAGCCGCGCCGCGACCTCGCGCGCCACGGTGCCCTTGCCTGCGCCCGACGGTCCGTCGATGGCGATGATCATGGAAGAAACCGGGGAATGGGTCCGAGGGCACAGGTTCCTGGGATCAGGGACTCGGGCGCAAGCGGCCGGGGCGGGGCCCAATCCCCGGGTCGCGCACGAGCGGACGGCCCCGGCCCGACGGGTCCCGCGCCCCAATCCTCGCCGGTCCTCGTTCGAGTGTAACATGCAAGACATGCGGCCCCGGAACCTGCTGACCGGCCTCGTCGTGGTGACGGCTGCCCTGGCGATCGTGATGCCCGCCATCCGCTCGTACGCCCGGGCCTCCGCCTTCATCATCCGCATGGCCGACATCCGCGGGTGGCCCGCGCGGGCTGCCGCCGTCGAAGAGGACGAGGTCGCGGTCTCCGATCTCCAGGTGCCGTGGCGAGGCGGACAGCTGCGGGCGCGGGCCTACGTCCCCGCGCACGTCCACCGCGCCGTCATCCTCGTCGCCGGCGTCAACGCCCTGGGGATCGACGAGCCCCGCCTCACCGGCCTGGCCAACCAGCTCGCCGAAACCGGGACCGCCGTCGTCACGCCCGAACTGCCGGACCTGCAGCGCTACGACATCACGCCGCGCACGACCGACATGATCGAGGACGCGGCGCTGTGGTTGTCCGACTACCGCGACCTCGCGCCGGACTACCGCGTCGGACTGGTCGGGATCAGTTTTGCGGGGGGCCTGTCGGTCGTGGCCGCCGGCCGCCCGGAGCTGCGTGATCGCGTCGCGTTCGTGGTCGCGTTCGGCGGACACGGCGACTTCCCCCGCGTGGTGCGGTTCCTCTGCACGGGCATGGAGCCGGTGCCGCCCCCACCGGGCGGGGGCAACGGGCCCGCGCCGCGCGATCGCTACCGCGCGCCCCACGACTACGGCGTGGCGATCCTGCTGCTCGGACTCGCGCAACACGTGGTCCCCGCCGGGCAGGTCGAGCCGCTGCGCGCGAGCATCCTCACCTTCCTGCACGCCTCGCACATGGACCTGATCGACAAGGGCAAGGCCGCGGAGGAGTTCGCCGAGGCGCGCCGCATGGCCCAGGCGCTGCCCGACCCGGCGCGCACGCTGATGGCCGAGGTCAACGCGCGCGACGTGCGAAGCCTGGGCCCGAAACTGTTGCCGTTCATCGATGAGATTGGCCGGCCTGCCGCGCTGTCGCCGGATCGGTCCCCCGCCCCGGCGGCGCCCGTCTTCCTGCTGCACGGCACGGACGACAACGTCGTGCCCGCCGCGGAGTCGGAGCTGCTGGCCGGGTACCTCGCGGGGAAGACGCGCGTGCGGGTCCTGCTGAGCCCGCTCATCACGCACGCCGAGATCGATCGGCCGCCGCGCCCGTCGGAGGTGTGGAAGCTGGTCTCGTTCTTCGCGGACGTGTTCAGGCGATAGTCATAGGGAACTAGGGAATAGGGAATAGGGAATAGGGGATAGGGAATAGGGGATAGGGGATAGGTTTTAGGGGACAGCCCGGCCTGATCAATAACTGACAACTGATAACTGACGACTGAAGCATGACTATCGAGCGGGAGCCCACCGTGGAACAACGGGGCGTGCGGTTGCAGAAGATCCTCTCGGCGGCCGGGGTGTCGTCGCGACGCGCCGCCGAGGTGCTGATCACCCAGGGACGGGTCACGGTGAACGGGGCCACCGTCACCGAACTCGGCACGCGGGCCGATCTCGCCCGCGATGACATCCGCGTGGACGGGCGCCGCGTCCATCACGCGGCACGCCCGCGGTACATCCTGTTGAACAAGCCGCGCGGCTACCTCACGACCCGCTCGGACCCGCGGGGACGACCGACCGTGATGAGCCTGATCGGCCCGACCGGCGACTACGTGTATCCGGTCGGCCGCCTCGACTACGACTCGGAAGGGCTGCTCATCCTGACCAACGACGGCGATCTCGCGGCGAAGCTGCTGCACCCGAGCCACGAGATTCCGCGCGTCTACCAGGCGCGCGTCCGCGGCATCCCGGGGGAGACCGCGCTGGAGCGCCTGCGCACCGGGGTCCTGATCGACGGCCGGAAGACCGCCCCGGCCGAGGTCCACGTGCTGGCCACCGGCCTGGGTGCCCGCGCCGACCAGGCGCTGCTGGCGGTGACGCTGCGCGAGGGCCGCCCGCGACAGATCCGCAAGATGTGCGAGGCGGTGTTTCACCCGGTCGTGCGGCTGCGCCGCGTGCGATTCGGCCCCATCAGCGATGACCAGATCCGGCCCGGTGAGTACCGCGACCTGACGGCGGGAGAGGTGGCGCGGCTGAAGGCCGCGGCAAGTCGCGCGACGCGGGGGCCCGGCGATCCCACGCGGCCCGCGCGCGAGGACGCGCGGGAAACGGGCGGCGTTCCCGCCCGGCCTAGTGCACCGTCTCGTCGTCCGACGGCGGCCCCCCGGCCCGCGGCTCCGAGCGTGGCTCGACCCCGTCCGGCGCCGCCGACGACGGATCGGAACGTCTCGAAGCCGCCGCGGCCAGGGCGTCCTCGGTCGCCGCATCAGCAGCCGGATCGGCCTGCCGGGGCGGCGCCACCGTCGCGTCCGGGTCCCCGAGGGGCAACATCGGCTCACTCGGACCGGTATCGAGGGCCGACGGGAGATCGAAGCCCAGCGCGTCGGCCAGGTCCTCGACCTTCGGGAGGTCGCCGAGGTCGTTGAGGCCGAACCGAATCAGGAACTCCCGCGTGGTGGCATAGAGGAACGGCCGGCCCACCACCGCCTTGCGGCCCGCAATCTTCACCAGCTTGCGCTCGATCAGGGTCGCCAGCACACCCGAGGTGTTGACGCCGCGGATCTCGGCAATCTCCGGCGCGGTCACCGGCTGCTTGTACGCGATCACCGCGAGCGTCTCGAGGGCCTGCACCGACAGCCTGGTGGTCTTGCGCTCCTGGAAGAGACGGCGGACCCACTCGCTGAGGTCGGACCGGGTCACGATCTGGAACCCGCCGGCGATCTCGACGAGTTGGAGGCCGCCCCGGCGCTCGTAGTCGCGCTTGAGCGCGGCGATCGCGCGCTCGACGTCCTCCCTGGGCTCGCTGTCGAGGACCTTGAAGAGCGCCTTGGGCGTCAGCGGGTCGGGGGACGCAAAGATCAGCGCCTCGACGATGCCTTTCAGCTCATCCGACACGGGCGGGCCGGGCGGTTCGCCACCGCCGGCCTCGCCATCCAGCGGTTCGTCGGCGATGAACATCGAGAGGGTCACGACGCGCCGGTCGTCGGGGTGCGCCTCGCCTGACGGCCGCGCGGCCTGGTCGTCCGTCGCGTCCGCGGCCTGGTCGTCCGTCGCGTCCGGGGACAGATCATCGGTCCCTGGGGAGGGCAACTCCTCGTCCGGCCCGGCGGCCCGCTCGTCGTCCTGGAGCGGATCGGCGCCGGTCACCTCCCCGAGCGCCTGGCGCGATGTCTCGGCCCCGGGGTCGGAGATGGGCGCCTCGTCGGCGGACGGCTCCGCACCCGGCGTGCCGCCCGTCGGCGCAGGCTGGTCGGCCGCGCCCTCCGCGCGCACCGCGCCCGCGGTGCCAGCCCGCCGTCGCTCCTTAGTGTCGTCGTGACCTGTCATGCGGGGTCAGTCATCAGTTGTCAGTTATCAGTTGTCAGTCATCAGTTGTCAGTGACGTACGCGCTGCGATCGCGATTCGACGCGCCAGAAACTGGCGTCCCCGGGCCTGAAGGCCCTGGGCTACGACGTGACGCGGCAGCGAATCCCGACTCCCGAACCCCGTTAGCGTCTTCGGACCTGTCCCGACTCGCACGCGGGGGCCACGGGGGTCAGTTCACGGCCATGGCCTTCTTGTAGATCCGAATCGACCCGAACATCCCGGCCTGGAACACCCGGACGATCTTCATCCTGATCATCTCCAGCAACGCGAGAAATGTCACGATCAAGTCGCCGCGCGACGAGACATCGTCGAACAGGTCCTCGAACCCGCAGGCCTCGGTCTCGGACAGGCGGGCCAGCAGCTGCGCGATGCGCGCCTCGATCGAGACCTGCTCGGGCGGCAGCATGACCTTCGGGCGATGCTCCGCGCGATCGAGGACCGCCCTGAACGCCGCGAGCAGGCTGAACAGATCCACCTCGAGCTCGGGCTCGATCGGCTCGCCGGCCAGGGGCGCCACGCGCTCGTCGGGCCGCAGCCACTGAGCGCTGCGAACGGTCTCGCGCTCGTGCAGCAGCTCGGCCGCCGCCTTGAACTTCTGGTGCTCGAGCAGCCGGTTGACCAGGGCCTCGCGGGGATCTTCCTCGGGATCCTCCTGGGCCGGGTCCGGCCGCGGCAGCAGCATCCGCGACTTGATGTGAATGAGCGTCGCCGCCATCACGAGGAAGTCGCCGGCGATATCCAGGTCCAGCTCCTGCATCAGGTCCAGGAACTCGAGGTACTGGGCCGTGATGAGCGCGATCGGGATGTCGTAGATGTTCACCTCGTTCTTCTTGATGAGGTGAATCAGCAGGTCGAGCGGGCCCTCGAAGGCGTCCAGCTTGACGGAGTACGCGTCGGGCGACGACTCGAAGTCGGGAACCGTGGCTTCCATCGGTCACGCCTGCCGGTACGTGATCTTCATCGCGTCCCTGACACGCACCATCGTGTCCTGCGCCAGCCGCCGGGCCTTCGCCGACCCGTCGAACAGGATCTCGCGCAGCCGCTCGGGGCGGGCCAGCAGGTCGGCGCGGCGGGCGCGCATCGGCGCGAGCGTCAGCTCGAGGGCCGCCACCAGCTTCTTCTTGACCTCGACGTCGCCCACCGCGCCGGCGCGGTAACGCGCCTTCAGGTCGTCGACCTCGGCGGTGTCCGGGTTGAACGCGTCGTGATACATGAACACCGGGTTGCCCTCCACGTTGCCCGGGACGTCGGCCCGGACCCGGTTCGGGTCGGTGTACATCTGCATCACCTTCTTGCGCACCGTCTCCGCATCGTCGGCCAGGTCGATGGCGTTGCGGTAGCTCTTGCTCATCTTGCGGTTGTCGATGCCCGGCAGGCGCGGGAACGTCGTGAGCAGCGGCTGCGGCTCGACGAAGACCTCGCCGTAGAACTGGTGGAACCGGCGCACCACCTCGCGCGACAGCTCGAGGTGCGGCACCTGGTCCTCCCCCACCGGCACGTAGTGCGCGTCGTAGATGACGACGTCGGCCGTCTGGAGCAGCGGGTAGCCCAGGAACCCGAGCGTGGACAGGTCCTTGTCGGTGAGCTGATCGCGCTGTTCCTTGTAGGTCGGCACGCGCTCGAGCCACGGCGTCGGCACGACCATCGACAGCAGCAGGAACAGCTCGGCGTGCTCGGGCACGAGGGACTGGATGAAGAGCGTGGACCGCTCGGGATCGAGACCGGCCGCGATCCAGTCGACCACGTTGTCGAGCGCGTAGGCGGTCAGCTCGCCCGTCTGGGCGTACTCGCTCGTGAGCGCGTGCCAGTCGGCGACGAAATAGAAGCAGTCGTACTTGTCCTGCAGCGGCACCCAGTTCTGGAGCGCCCCGACAAGGTGGCCGAGGTGCAGGCGGCCGGTGGGCCGCATGCCGGAGACAACGCGCGGTTTCACAGGAGCCACTTCATCAACAGCCTTCGTGAACGGTGAGTGAGAACAGCAAGACCAGACACGCGATGCAGACCTGCGCGAGGTTGATGTCGAGCAAGGGATATTCAGGCTAACACCGGGAGACGAGGAGAGTCAAAGGCGAGGGACGGCGAACGGCTGCCGGCCGGCGCACGCGAGCTGCGCCGGGTCGACACCCCGCGGCTGAAGCCGCGGGGCTACAGCGGGCGACCCCACAGCTGTCACCCGCAAGCCGCGCCCGCACCGGGGCCAGGGATGGGCGCGCGATCGGAGACGGAGGGACCGGGGAGCGGGGGTCGGGATGCCGAACGACGTAGGCCCGGCGCTTCAGCGCCGGGTCGACACCCCGCGGCTGAAGCCGCGGGGCTACAGCGGCGGGTCACCCCGCGGCTGAAGCCGCGGGGCTACAGCAGCCGCGGGCGACCCCGCGGCCGACCCCTACCCGCCTCCCGCGAAGTGGGCCAGCACGGCATCGGCCGCCCTGGCGCCGACGACGGCGGTCAGCGCCTCGCGGCTGGCGCGGCGCACGCCCGAGAGGCTTCCGAACGTCTGCAGCAGCGCGCGCCGCCGCCGGGGCCCGATGCCCGGGACGGCGTCGAGTTCCGAGGCGAGGTCCCGCGTACGGCGGGCCTGCCGATGGAACGTCACGGCAACGCGATGGGCCTCGTCGCGAATGCGTTCGAGCAGCAGGAGCGCCGGGCTGTCGCGCGGGAAGGCAATCGGCTCGTCGCGGTCACGCGTCACCACCAGCTCCTCGCGCTTCGCCAGCCCGACCGCGACGAGGTTGGCCAGGCCGACCAGCTCGAGGGCGTCGTAGGCCGACGACACCTGGCCCTTGCCGCCGTCGATCAGGATCAGGTCCGGGAACGGCCCGCCCTGATCGAGCAGCCGCCGGTAGCGCCGCAGGACCACCTCGCGCATCGCCGCGAAGTCGTCCGGGCCCGCGGGCGGTCCGGCCGCGCCGCCGTCCGGCCCGCCGCTGCCGCGCACGCGGAACTTCCGGTACTCGCCCTTCCGCATCCGGCCGTCCTCGCACACCACCATCGACGCCACCGTCTCGCGCCCCTGCAGCGTCGAGATGTCGAAGCACTCGATGCGCCGCGGGAACGACGCGAGCCCCAGCACGGCGCGCAGCGTCTCGAGCGCGTCGTAGTTGGCCGTCGCCCCTCCGCCGAACCGGGACTGGTACGCGATGGCCGCGTTGCGCGCGGCCAGGTCGAGCAGCCCGCGCTTCTCGCCCCGCCGCGGCACGACCAGGGCGACGCGCCGGCCCGCGCGCGCCGAGAGCCACGCCTCGACGAGTTCCGCTTCGTCCAGGGCCACCGGCACGTGGATCTCGGGCGGCACCTCGCGCGCCTCGTAGAACTGCTGGACCGCCGCCTGGACGACCTCCTCCTCGGGCCCGCCCAGTCCCTGGTCCGCCTCGGCGACCAGCTCGACCCGCTCGATCACCCGGCCGCCGCGCATCTGGAAGACCTGGATCACGCTGCCCGACGGCCCGCTCTTCACCCCGAACGCGTCGCGGTCCCCGAGCGTCGTCGTCGCCATCTTCTGCTGGCGGTCGTGCAGCGTGCGGACCGTCTTGATCGCGTCCCGCAGGTGCGCCGCCTGCTCGAACCGTTCCGCGTCGGCCGCCTCCCCCATCGCTGCTTCGAGCTCCGCGACGAGCTCCGCGTTCTTCCCGTCGAGGAAGAGGCGCGTCCGTTCGACGGCCCGGCCGTACTGGCCGGGCGAGCAGAGGTCCGCGACGCAGGGCGCCACGCACCGCCCGATGTCGTACTCGAGGCACGGCCGCCCCCGCCGCCCGGTGATCTCCTCGTTGCAGGACCGGATCCCGAACAGCCGGTGCGTCAGGCTCATCGTCCGCCGGGCGAGGCTGGCGGGCATGAACGGGCCGGCGTACACGTTGCCGTCCCGCTCGAACCGGCGCGCCACGAGCACGCGGGGGAACGCCTCGGTCGTGGTCAGCTGGAGGTAGGGGTAGGTCTTGTCGTCGCGCAGCAGGATGTTGTAGCGCGGCATCCGCTGCTTGATGAGGTGATTCTCGAGGGCCAGCGCCTCGACGACCGAGTCGGTGACGACGACCTCGAGCCGGTCGGCCTCCGACAACAGGGCGTCGTGCCGGGGGCTGGCGCCCCAGGCGCCCAGGTAGCTGCGGACACGGTCGCGCAGGATGCGGGCCTTGCCGACATACAGGGTGTCGCCGCTCCGTCCCAGGAACAGGTAGACCCCCGGCTGTTCCGGCAGGCGGGCAATCTGGCTCTTGAGATCGTCGATGGGCATGGACTACTATGGCGCGTTCCGCACCGTGCGGCGGTCACTCGCGATTATACTGATCGATGACCTTTACCGGGTTCATTGGAACCGTCTTCAACTTCCCGCTGCGCGCGATCATCTATATCTGCGTCAAGCTGCGGATCCCGCCCAACATCCTCACGCTGACCGGGGTCATCATCAACGCCGTCGCGGCGTGGGAGCTGGCGCTCGGGCAGTTCGTGGCCGCCGGCGGGCTGATGATCCTGGCCAATATCTTCGACTACATCGACGGCAAGGTCGCCCACGACCTCGGGATGGTGACCGAGTTCGGGGGCTTCTGGGACTCGGTGATGGATCGGTTCTCGGACATCACCCTGTTCATCGGCCTCGTCTACCTCTACACGAAGCTCGGGCACGCCGACTACGTCGTGATCACGGCGCTGGCCATGATGTTCGCCGTGATGACCAGCTACACGCGGGCCCGCGCCGAGTCGCTGATCGAGAAGTGCAAGGTCGGGTTCATGGAGCGGCCCGAGCGGATCGTCCTGTTCATGATCGGCGCCTTCACGAACCGGATGGCGGCCGTCATGTGGGTGATCCTCTTCCTGTCGGTGGCGACCGTCGCGGACCGGATCTTCCACACCTACCGGGAGCTGAAGGCCGGGCGGAGCCTCAGCCGGCAGGCCGCGGGCCTCGCGGGGCCGCACGCGCCGCAGGGGGCGGGCCCGGGCACGGTGAAGAAGGTCATGACGCTGCCGGCGATGGTCATCTGGCGCGGCCTGTTCTGGACCTACGAGCGCGCGACATGGCAGTACGACGTGATGGTCATCGCCATCCTGTCGTTCGTGTGGCTCACCCCGGCCCGGTTCCTCGGCGATCCCATGGCACTCGACGGCCGCGGCCTGATCCAGTGGCTGCTCGGCCGCCCCTGAACCCGGCGCTCAGATGTCGCGCTACCGGGCGGCCCGCTTGCGGGCGGGCTCGGCCCGCGCGACCTTCTTCTCCAGCGTCGCTTTCGCGGGCGTCTTCTTCGTCTGGCTGACGCGGTCGAGGCTCTTCCGCAGCGCCTCCATCAGGTCGACGACCTTCGACGGCGCCTCGGCCGCCGGCGCCACGACTTCCTGCCCGGCGATCTTCGCGTCGATGATGCGCCGCAGTTCGGCCTGGTACTCGTCCTTGAAGTCGGCCAGGTTCAACTCGCCGTCGAACGTGTCGATCACCTGCTTCGCCAGTTTGGCTTCCTGCGCGTTGATCTTCGTCGGCAGGTCCTGCAGTTCGTCGATCGTGTCCATGCTGCGAATCTCGGCCGCGTGGTGCATCGTGTACATCACCAGGCCGGCCTTCTGGGCCCGGACGGCGACGAAATACTCGCGGCCGTAGAGCGCGAGCTTCCCCACTCCCGCCTTGCCCTGCATGCCGTCGCGCATGACGGCGAACGCCTGCGCGGCCACGGGGCCGTCCGGCGCGAGGTAGTAGGCCTTGTCCACGTAGATGGGATCGATCGACGCCTCGTCGGTGAACTGCACGAGGTCGATGACGCGCGTGGATTCGGACCGCACCTTCTGGATGTCGTCGTCGGTCACGACCACGTAGTGGCCCTTCTCGAACTCGTAGCCCTTCACGAGTTCCGTGTTGGCGACCTCACGGCTGCAGGTGGGGCACCAGCGCTTCTGCTGGATGCGGGTCTGGCACTCGCCATGGAGCTGGTTGAAGCTGAGCGTGGCGCCGGAGTCGGTGGCGGGAAACACCTTGACCGGGATTGTGACGAGGCTGACCTTCAGGTAGCCCTTCCACGTCGGGCGTGCGGCCATGGAACACCACTCCCTCCCCCCGGCGGGCCAGCCCCCGGGGCACGTCGTTGGACCTGATGGGCGCACGGTCGCACGGACCGACACCCCGGGCCCCGGTACCGTATCGGAACGAGACCCGCGCGGCTGTTGGCTTGTGCCGTACCAATTGTAGCGCGGGTCCGGGACGAACGGACGAGGCGCGGGCGAGGGCGCCGCGGGAACCCGGCCCGCGGACTGCGGGACCGCCGAGACTGCGGGACCGCCGGGCCGTCGCACGGGGAAACTGCGGGGCCGGACCGGCGCCGGCACGCCGGGCAGGCGTTCGGCTACACGTCGTTGCGGGGATCGTGCCCGCCGAGCTCGAGGCCGCCCGCGCCAAGGTGCAGGTCGTGGGTCGTGATCCGGTCGCGCAGCAGGCGGCGCGCCGCCGCGTAGTGCTCGCCGGGCACGGCGAGCCGCCAGGCCGTCTGGCGCGCGCGCGCAATCACGATCAGCGTCGGGGCCGGGTCGTCGCGCCACGTGGCGCCCCCGATCGCCTTCCACCGCGCGAATCCCCGGTCGAGCCAGATCCCCGCCTCGTAGAACCCGCGCCGGACGCGCATGCTGAGCGGGTACGCGCCGCCGTAGTACAGCAGCATCATGGCCTCGCCGAACACCCGCCACAGCGGCCAGTGCAGCACCGCGACCTTGTAGAGGATGACGCTGGACAGGCCGGCGGCGATGGCCAGCGACAGGCCGAAGAAGCGCGGCCGCGGCGCGACCCACGTCAGCAGCGCCGCCCGCCGGACGCGCAGGTACTGCGCGTACGACTGGAAGAGGAGAAGGTTGGCGGCCAGGAAGCCGACGCCGAGGGCGAACAGGAGCAGGCTGAGCGAATCGTTCACATCGGCTCCCGGGATGAGCAGGCGGTCAGGCGGGGCCGGCCGTCGGCGAGGCGGCGCCGCCACGGCCGCAGGCCCGCCGGGCCGAATCGGGGCGCCTGCGGGGGCGATCAGCGGCTCTCTGGAGTTTGACACCACCGGCCGTGCGAGGTTCCCCGGGGCCGGCCGCCGGGCCGCCGGCTACTTGCGCTCGGTGCCCGCGAGGCTCGGGTCGTAGCACTTCCGGCAGCGGGCCTCGTACGTGCCCTGCGCGCCGAGCAGCAGACGGTCGCTGCTCGCCACGAGCCGCTGCGTGTGGTTCGCCGGGTTGCCGCACACCATGCAGATGGCCAGCGTCTTGGTGATGTACTCCGCGATCGCGAGCAACTGCGGCATCGGCTCGAACGGCTTGCCGAGGTAGTCCTGGTCCAGGCCGGCCACGATGACCCGCGTGCCCTTGTTCGCCAGCGTGTTGCACACCGAGGGCAGGTCCGCGTCGAAGAACTGGCCCTCGTCGATGCCCACCACCTCGGTGTCGGGGTCGACGGCCCCGAGCAACTCGGCCGACGTCTCGACGTTCTGCGACGGGATGCGCTGCTCGCTGTGCGAGACGATCTCCTCCTCGCCGAAGCGGTTGTCGAACTTCGGCTTGAAGATCTGCACCTTCTGCCGGGCGATCTGGGCGCGGCGCAGGCGGCGGATGAGTTCCTCGCTCTTGCCGCTGAACATGCTGCCGCAGATCACCTCGATCCAGCCGGTCTGCCGTCGGAGAACGTCCATGGCGTTACCTGGGGTTGTGCGTTCGGGACTCGGGGCTCAGGGCGCGGAGGCCGGCGCCGGTCGCGGGACGGGACGCGGCGATCCCGGCGCCCCGCTCACGCGCGCGACTGGTAGTCGCCCGTCTCGGTGTTGACGCGGACGCGGTCGCCCACATTGATGAACGGCGGCACCTGCACGACGATGCCCGTCTCGAGCGTGGCCGGCTTGACCTGGGCGCTGGCGGTCGCGCCCTTGATGCCCGGCGCGGTGTCCTTCACGACGAGATCCACCGTCTGGGGCAGCTCGATGCCCACCGGCTCGGCCCCGTAGAACTCGACGTTGATGGTCGCCTCGGCGACCAGGTAGCCGATCGCGTCTCCCAGGATCTCCTCGGCGAGGGTCGTCTGCTCGTAGGAGGCGGTGTCCATGAAGTGGTGGCCGGCCGCGTCGGAGTACATGTACTGCATCTCGCGCTCGTCCAGCGTCGCCCGCTCGATCGTGTCCTCCGACCGGAGGCGCTGGTCCGACAGCGAGCCGTTGCGCAGGTTGCGCAGCTTGACGCGCACGAAGCCCCGGAGGTTGCCCGGCGTGACGTGCTGCAGGTCGAGGATGCGGAACAGGTCCTCCCCCAGCTTGATGATGTGTCCCTTGCGAAGCCGCGTTGCCTGGATCGAGCTCATCGGTTCTCACAGACCTGCCCGGAACGGGCCGAAAACTGCCCAGCGGTGGCCAGTTGGATCAGTACAGCCCGTGGATCGTAGCACACCTTTCTGAGGCCCTTCAAACATGCTACGATGCCCTTCGTGCCCTTCACGCGCTGGGATCCCCTGCACGATCTGCTGGCCCTCCACGAGCGGATGAACCGCCTCGGCGGCGAGTCCGCGCCGGGCTGGTCGCCGGCCGTGGACGTCTACGAGCGGCCCGACCGGTTCGTCATCAGCGTCGAACTGCCGGGGCTCACGCGCGAGGACATCAAGATCGAGGCGCAGCCGGATACCGTGACCCTGCGCGGCGAGCGGCCCGTGCACCAGTCGGCACAGGCGCACTACCACCGGGTCGAGCGGGGCCACGGCGCCTTCGTCCGCAGCTTCGCCCTGCCCCTGGCGATCGACGTCGACCGGATCGCCGCCGACTTCCACGACGGCGTCCTGACGATCGTCGCGCCGAAGGCGGCCGTCCAGCCGCACCGCGTCGAAGTCCGCTAGCCGGGCGCCTGATCCGAGGCCCATCCGCCTTGTCCTGGTCCCTGCCATGAGACGCATTCTCTTCGCCGCCGCCGCCATCACGATTGGGTTCGTGGCCGGCCTGGTCCTCACCGGACGCATGCGCACATCGCTCGGCAGCGATGCCGCGCCGATCCAGGCCGGCCAGCCCGCGGCCGTCCAGTCACCTTCCGCGCAGGCGCCCGTGCCCCGCGTGGCCGGCGGGATGCCCGACTTCACGGGCGTCGCGGCCGAGACGATTCCCGGCGTGACGAACATCTCGTCGCTGCAGGTCGTGCGGCAGCCGAACTCGCCGTTCGGCAGCGACCCGTTCTTCCGGTACTTCTTCGGCGACGACTCGGACCTGTTCGGCTGGCGGGATCGGCGAGAAGCCAGCCTCGGCTCGGGCGTCGTCGTGTCGCCCGACGGCTACATCCTCACCAACAACCACGTCGTCGGCGAGAACATCCAGCAGATCACGGTCGCGCTCTCCGACAAGCGCGAGATGCGCGCGAAAGTCGTCGGCGTCGACCCGTGGACCGACATCGCGCTGCTGAAGATCGATGCCAAGGGCCTGCGGGTGATCCCGTGGGGCGACTCGTCCAGGCTCAGGGTGGCCGAATGGGTCCTGGCGATCGGCAACCCGTTCCAGCTCAGCGAGACCGTCACGCTGGGCATCGTCAGCGCCGTCGGGCGGGCCAACGTGGGCGTGGCGACCTACGAGGATTTCATCCAGACCGACGCCGCGATCAACCCGGGCAACTCGGGCGGCGCGCTGATCAACGCGCGCGGAGAACTGGTCGGCATCAACACGGCCATCTACAGCCAGAGCGGCGGGTACCAGGGCGTGGGCTTCGCCGTGCCGAGCAACCTCGCGCGCCGGGTGATGACCGACCTCATCAAGTACGGCGAGGTGCGCCGGGGGTCGATCGGCTACATCGAGATCGCGCCGCTGACCACGCGCATCGCCGAGCAGCTCGGCGTGCCGGGCGAGCGGGGCGCGCTCGTCTCGCGCATGAGCCGGGAATCGGCCGCCTACGACGCCGGCATCCGCCCCGGCGACGTGATCGTGACCTTCAACGGGACGACCGTCGAGGACCCGTCGCACTTCCTGCGCCTGCTCTCGGACTCCACCATCGGCAGCACCGTGACGATTGGCGCGTACCGGGACGGCCGCAAGATCGAGTTCCGCGTCAAGGTCGAGTCGAGCGCCGCCACCCGGCGGGTCCGGCAGTAGCCCGCGGGTCGGCCGGCTCCCGAGCCCCCGGGGCTGAAGCCCCGGGGCTACGAAGTCGAAGGCCCGGGGCTACGAGGGGAAGACCCGGGCTACGGGATTCGGTACACGTAGCCCCGCGGCTTCAGCCGCGGGGTCGATTCCTGGTCCTCGCTCCCCGGCCGGGCTGGAGCCTGCGTTCCCGGGGAGACCGGCTCCCGAGCCCCCGGGGCTGAAGCCCTGGGACTACGAAGTCGAAGGCCCGGGCTACGAGTGAAGGCCCGGGGCTACGAGGGGAAGGCCCGGGGCTACGGGATTCGGTACACGTAGCCCCGCGGCTTCAGCCGCGGGGTCGATTCCTGGTTCTCGATACCCCGGCCGGGCTGGAGCCTGCGTTCCCGGGGGGATCGGCTCTCGGGCCCCCGGGGCTGAAGCCCCGGGGCTACGAGTGCGAGTGGAAGCCCCGGGGCTACGAGGGGAAGGCCCGGGGCTACGGGATTCGGTACACGTAGCCCCGCGGCTTCAGCCGCGGGGTCGATTCTGAAGGCCCGGGGCTACGAGTGGAAGGCGGCTCCCGTCCCTGCGATCCCTGGTGGTCCGCGACACACAGGGATGCCCCGCCACCGAGCAGCGCCAGAGGCGCTCCCTGCCGACGCGGATCCCGACGCGCGGGCTCCACGCAATCTCGCCGACGGCGATCTCCCGGTCCTCGATCCACAGGACACCGGCCCCCTGGCCCCTGGTCAGGTCTTCCCTGTTCAGCTCGATCCCGATTCCCATGGCTCGCGTGAGGTTGCCGGGCCCCCGGCACAGCTCGTGCGCGGGAACGGGCGCTCCGGTGCGCCGCGCCCCACGCCGCGCGCGCATCAACGCCACGCCGTCTATCGGCTCCAGCGCGCGGATGAGCACGGCGGCCGGCGTGCCGGCCGCCTCGGTCACGGCGTTCACGAGGTAGTGGACGCCGTAGTTGAAGTAGACATAGGCATGGCCCGGCTCGCCGTAGAGCGGCTGATTGCGGGAGGTCGGGCCCGCGGCCGCGTGGCACGCCGGATCGGATTCGCCGATGTACGCTTCGGCCTCGACGATGACGCCGGAGGTGAGGCCCTTCGCCGATCGGTGCACGAGCACCCTGCCGAGCAGGTCGCGCGCGACCTCCAGCGTCGGCCGATCGTAGAACGAGCGCGCCAGCACGGCCGGGCGGCGATCGGGCGGCGAGGGCCTGGCCACGCGCGAGGCGACTACCGGCCCGCCGCGGCGGGTCGAGGCCGGAGGCGCTGCACCGACCGGCCGGCTGCCGCAGCCACGCCCTTGTTCCTGTCGCCCAGCGCGGCATCGAGCGCCGGCAGCGCGCGCTGGTCGCCGATGACGCCGAGCACGTCGGCCACCGTGGCGCGAAGGGTCGCGTTCTTGTCCTGCAGGTAAGGCGTCAGCGCGGGCACGACCTCCGGCCCGAGCTCGACGAGGTAGTCCCAGGCCTGCGCCTGGAGCGTGCGCGACTTCAGCGCGGGCACGATCTCGTCCGCCTGGCTCGCGCCGCCCGCCTTCTGGCGCGCGAACGCCAGCGCCAGCTTCACGGGTCCCGATCGGTCCCGCCCCACGCGGCTCTCCAGCGACGCCATGGCCGTCCGATCGCCGGCGCGGGCGATCCCTTCCACGGCGAACCGGCGCAGCTGCGGGTCCCTCGCCTCGAGCATCGCGGTCATCAGCGACAGGCTCGACGGGTGCGCGATGCGCGACAGCGCCTCGAGGGCCGCCACGGCCGCGTCGCCTTTCTTGTAGTACGCCAGCTGATCCATCAGCGCCTGCACCCCGCGGTCGTGGCGCAGTTCCCCCAGGGCGCGCATCGACGCGAGCCGCTGGTAGGCGTCGGGGTCGTTCAGCCCGGCCACGATCTGATCGCCGACGGTCTGGCGCAGCGCCATCAGCTCGGGGTTCTGCTCGGGGTACTGCCGCGCCGCGCCGACGAGGCGCCCGAGGACGTGCGTGGCCGCCAGCCGGATGGACGGCTCGGGGTCGTGCAGCAGCCGCATCAGGCCGTCCACGGCCGCCTTGCCGCCGGGGAACGCCCCGATGCGCGCGACGGGCGGCCCCAGGACGCCCAGGACGTAGGTGGCCTCGAAGCGGACCTGGGTGTCGGGCGAGGCCAGGGCGCCCACCAGCGCGGTGATCACGTCGGGCGGTGCGGCGTTCGCAATCGTCGCGCCGCGCCCCTCCGCAAACGCCAGCAGCGGCAGCGTGGGCTCGCCCTTCCCGACGATGGCCTTGCCGACCTTGCGCGTGTAGGCTTCGTCCACCAGGAACAGCGACAGCTCCGTGTCGATCGCGTCGAACTGGACCTGCGCCACGGGATCGCCCACGAGCGGGACGACGGCCAGCGCCGCCTCGAGGTAACCGGACTCGCGCAGCAGCCTGAGCGCGTCGAGCCGCCTGGCGGGATCCGCCGCCTTCAGGTTCACGACGACGTCCTCGAACGCCACCTGCTGCGCCGGCGCGGGCGCGGCCGCCAGCACCGCGGCCAGCCCCGCGGCGACGATGCCCGCCATGCCCGCCCGGGCCTTGCGCCCGCGCGACGAACGACGTCCAGGTCTCATCCTATGCTCCCATCTCATCGGCCGGCCGCCTGCCGGCGAGAACCTGCCGCAGGTACCGCCCGGTGTACGACTCCGGCGCCGCCGCGACCTCCTCGGGGGTCCCCTCGACGACGATCCGCCCGCCGTCCTCGCCGCCCTCGGGGCCGAGGTCGATGATGTGGTCGGCCGTCTTGATCACGTCGAGGTTGTGCTCGATCACCACCAGCGTGTGGCCCGCCTGGATCAGCTTGTTCAAGGCCGCCAGCAGCTTGGCGATGTCATCGAAGTGTAACCCGGTCGTGGGCTCGTCGAGAATGTACAACAGGCGCTCGCCCCCGTGCGCGGCCAGGTGCGCGGCGATCTTGATCCGCTGCGCCTCCCCGCCCGACAGCGTCGTCGCGGCCTGTCCCAGCCGGAGGTAGCCGAGCCCGATCTCGTCCAGCACCAGCAGCCGGCGCAGGACCTTGGGGGACGTGTTGAAGAAGACCAGGGCTTCGCGCACCGTCATGTCGAGCACCTGGTGGATGTTCCGGCCGCGGTACCGCACGTCGAGCACCTGGGGCTTGAAGCGCCGCCCGTCGCAGACGTCGCACGACACGAAGACGTCGGCCAGGAACTGCATCTCGACGCGGACCTGCCCTTCCCCCTCGCAGGCCTCGCACCGGCCGCCCGGCACGTTGAACGAAAAGTGGCTGGCTGTCAGCCCGTGCGTCCGCGCGTCCTTGGTCGAGGCGAACAGCTCCCGGATCGGGTCGAACGCCTTCAGGTAGGTCACCGGGTTCGATCGCGGCGATCGGCCGATCGGCGTCTGGTCCACGAGCACCGCGTCCGAGATGTACTCGGCGCCCTCGAGCCGCGTGTGCCGGCCGACGCGCTTCTCGGATCCGCCCTTGAGGCGCTTCACCGCCGCGTACAGGATGTCGTGCACGAGCGTGGACTTGCCCGACCCGCTGACGCCGGTGATCACCGTCAGCGTGTTGAGCGGGATCTCCACGCTGATGCGCTTCAGGTTGTGCTCGGCCGCGCCCACGATCCGCAGGCGCTGCCCCGACCCGCGGCGGCGGTGCCGCGGCACGGCGATGCCGAGCTCGCCCCGGAGGTACTTCGCCGTCAGGGATCGCGGCTCGTGCAGCAGATCGGCGAGCGTCCCGCTGTGAATCACGCGGCCGCCCTGCTCGCCGGCACCGAGGCCCAGGTCGACGATGTGCTCGGCGACCGCCATCATCTCGGCATCGTGCTCGACGACGAGCACCGTGTTGCCCTGGTCGCGGAGCTTCCGGAGGATGTCGATCAGGCGGCCGTTGTCGCGCGGGTGCAGGCCGACCGACGGCTCGTCGAGCACGTAGAGCGTGCCGACCAGCGCCGAGCCCAGCGACGTGGCCAGGTTGATCCGCTGCGCCTCGCCGCCCGACAGCGTCGACGACAGGCGGTCGAGCGTCAGGTAGTCGAGGCCCACGTCGCTCAGGAACTCGAGCCGCCGCCGGATCTCGCGGAGCAGCTTGTCGGCGATCGCGGCCTCCCGATCGCCCAGGTCGAGGCCGCCGAAGAACGCCTGCGCGCCCCGGACCGTCAGCCGGCACACGTCGTCGATGGTGCGGCTGCCCACGCGCACGTCGCGCGCCTCGCGCCGCAGGCGCGTGCCGTGGCAGTCCGGGCACGTCAGGTAGCCGCGGTAGCGGCTCAGGAACACCCGGACGTGCACCTTGTACTTCTTGCGCTCCAGCCACTGGAAGAAACCGCGGATGCCGTCGTACTCCTCGCCGTCGCCCTGGTAGACCAGCCGCTTCTCGTCCTCGGTCAGGTCGCGCCACGGCACGTCGAGCCGCACCGGGTGCGTGCGGACCGAGCGCTTGAGGTCGGCCAGGTGGGACCGGTAGTGCGGCTTGCTCCAGGGCTCGATCGCGTTCTGGCTGATCGACTTCGAGGGATCCGGCACCACCAGGTCCATGTCGACCTCGATGATGTTGCCGAAGCCGTGGCAGGTGGCGCAGGCGCCGAACGGGTTGTTGAACGAGAAGAGGCGCGGCTGCGGGTCCTCGTACGCGATGCCGCACGCGCGGCACTCGAAGCGCTCGCTGAAGACGTGCAGGCGCGGCTCGGAGGTGAGCGGCAGCAGACCGGGCCCGACCGCCGTCGCGTCGCGATCGGCCGAGGGCAGCTCCACCGCGAAGGCGGCGCCGCCGCCTTCCGCGTACGCCGTCTCGATCGAGTCGGTCAGCCGGCCCAGCGCGTCGGGCGCCACGCGCACGCGGTCCACCACGACCTGCAGCAGTGCCTGGCCGGAGAGCGCCGCGCCGTCCACGTCTTCGAAGGCGACCGCCTGGCCGCCTGCGAGCAGCCGGCCGAAGCCCTTCTTGCGCAGCTCCTGGATCGTCGCGGCGATGGCCTCGGCGCCGCCGGCGCTCCGGAGGTTGCCGCCGTGGCCGTTGGCGTCCCCTCCGCCCTCGAGGTCGCCCGCCTCGGCGATCTCGTCCACCGCCTCGATGCCGTTCGTCGTGATCGCGGGCCCGGTCTCGAGCACCGGCACGTCGAAGCCCAGCAGGAGGCGCGTCCCCTCGGGCAGCGCCGCCAGGCGCCGCGCCACGACGTCCGCCGTCTCGCGGACGACCTCCTGCCCGCACCGGTGGCAGAACGTGCGGCCGATTCGGGCGTAGAGCAGGCGCAGGTAGTCGTGGATCTCGGTGGTCGTGCCGACCGTCGAGCGCGGGTTGCGGATCGAGTTCTTCTGGCGGATCGCGATCGAGGGCGAGATGCCGTCGATGCGGTCGACGTCGGGCTTCTCCATCCGCTCGAGGAACTGGCGGGCATAGGCCGAGAGCGACTCGACGTAGCGCCGCTGGCCCTCGGCGTAGATCGTGTCGAAGGCGAGCGACGATTTGCCCGACCCGCTGACGCCGGTGATGATGATGAGCTTGCCGGAGGGCAGCGTCAGGTCGATGTTCTTGAGGTTGTGCGTGCGCGCGCCGCGGATGACCAGGTCCGTCGTCGGGGGCGCCTCGGGCTCGGGCGTCGCCGACGCGTCGACCGGGCCCCTGGTGTCAAGACTCACGCCTGGCATCCTCGCGGATTCCCGGTGCCCGGCCAGCGAGGCCACGGGGCCATCGGGGGGCGCCGGCAGCGCCCGGTGCCTCGCGCCGCCCCCTGCGGGGAATTCGGCGCCATGGTCAAATAATCCATGGTAGCACGGAGCGCGCGGCCGGGGGGCCGGGGACCGGGGCCTTCCTCCCGTAGCCCCGGGCCTTCAGGCCCGGGGTCAGGCCCGGGGGTACCCCGGCGCTGAAGCGCCGGGGCTACGTCCCTGCTGCGCCTCAGCCCCCGCCCGCCGCCCCCTCCAGGCCCGCGGCCAGCCCCTTGATCTTGTCCATCCAGCCCTTGAGACCGGGCGCGTAGACCTTCGGGACGCACTCGCCGCAGATCTCGTCGGCCAGGCGCGCCATCGCATGCAGGTGCCTCGTCATCAGGGCCGACTGGTCCGTCGCCGCGCCGCACGCCAGCAGCTCGCACAGTTCCTGGAGCGCCGAGGCCAGCGTGGCCAGGATCCCCTCGAGCACCTGCTCTTCGGGCGTCTGCTGGGGGCGGTACAGCAGGTCGTGGATCGCGCGCAGTTCCGCGGCGAACACCAGCACGGCGCTCTCGAGCCGCGCCCGGATGCGCGTCGAGCTGACCGTGCCCTCGTCGCACAGCGTCGCGATGCGTTGCAGGTCCGACAGCACGAGGTGCAGGTTGGTCTGCACCCGGTCGAGGCGATCCTCGAACGCCAGGCGGTGCGTTTCTTCCACCAGCCGTTCCTGGCGGCGCGACACGAACTTCGCGATCACCGCGCCGAAGATCAGGAGGCCCGCGGCGGCCTCCGCAATCGCCAGGACGCGGAGCGCTCCAACCGGCACCACGTCGCCGTAGCCGACCGAGGTCGCCGTGACGAAGCTGAAGTAGATCGCCGTCATCAGGCCGCCGAGCGTCGCCGGCACCGGGGCGCCCGCACTCGCCAGGCCGAAGCCGGGCACCAGGCCGGCGATCCAGTACACGAGGGCCGAAGCGGCGATCATCCCGAACCAGATCTGGACCAGCTGCCCCGTGGACCGGTTCTCGAACTGGTCGATGACCGCGTCGGCCCAGTCGGGGCGCGGGCGCCTGGCTCGTCCGCGCGGCACGCTGATCGGCTCCTCGCCGGGCGCGGGCGCCTCGACCGCGCGGGGCTGTGGCCCCTCGACCAGCGCTTCCCCGCTCGCGATCCACCCGCGAAGGCCGCCCCGGTAGTCGCGCACGCGGGAGTAGCCCATGGGGCGCAGCAGGCTCACGGCCTGCCGGCCGAGCGGTCACGTGTCGCCGCCGCAGTAGACGATGAGGTCGGCGGCGCGATCGGGGAGGCGGGCGGCGGCCGATTGAGCGGTGATGTCGGCGAGCGGGAAGCTGATGGCGCCCGGGATGTGACCCGCCCGGTAGCTTTCGGGGGACAGCACGTCCACCAGGACCAGCGAGCGGTCGCGGGCCAGGACGCGCGGGCGCAGTTCTTCGAGCGAGACCTGGAAGCCGTCCAGGTCCGCGGCGTCTTCAGTTGTGGCGGATGCCATGCCCTCCCATGATACCAAGACGGAGGGCCGACGCGCGGCCCGCGGCTCCCTCTTCCCTATCCCCTCTTCCCTCTTCCCTATCCCCTATCCCCTATTCCCTATTCCCTATTCCCTATCCCCTACTTCCCTATTTGCCTACTCGAACGAGTTCGTGTACTTCCCCCACAGATCCTCGGCCAGCTTCCAGTACGCGTCCACCGCGCCGTTTGCGACCTGGTGCGAGTATTTCGTCAGGTACTCCCGCGCCTTGGCCGGGTCCTGCTTGTAGAGCGCCAGCGCCTCGGCCTCCACCTTCGCCTGGGCCGCGAACGCCTGGTCCTCGATCGGCCGCCACACCTTCTCGATGTCCTGCACCATCGGCTGCCAGCGCAGGAACGCGAGCTGGCTCACCTGCCGGAACGACCACCAGGCGCAGTCGCGGCGGAACTTCGCCCGCCCGTCCACCATGTACGACGCCGGCATCTGGCTGATCCCGATGTAGAACGGCACGTGCGGCGTCGTCATCGGGTTGTCGTAGCCGAGCCACACCACGCCGCCGATCGGGTTCGGCAGCCAGCCGCGCGACTGCGTGATCTGCAGGTACGTGGCGCGCTTGCAGGCGATCGTGCGCTCCGAGGGGATCTTGAACGCGTCGAGGTAGTCGGTGTTCATGAACGGGTTGGCGATCGGGTTCTTCGCCACCGCGCCGTTGCCATCGATCTTTATCAGCGTGCGCGTCATGTCGAAGGGCGTGTCCTGGTAGACGTCGCGGAAGATCTCCAGCACGTCCTTCACCGACAGCTTGCGCTCGGCCTTGACCGAGATCGGGTAGTTCTCCGCGTTCGGATCCAGCTTGAGCGACGGCGCGATCCGGCTGAGCGCCCGCCACTCGCGCCGCCGGCTGCCCATGGCCGTCCGCGACCCGTACGCGTAGCAGAACTCGAACTCCTGGCCGCTCGCCGGGTCCCAGTAGCCCAGCTCCTGCGCCAGCGACAGCACGTTGGCCGAGGCCATGACGTGGTCCTTGTCCGCGAGGTTCAGCCTGCGGATGCGCGGCGCGTTGGCCGACACGGACACGTGGTCGTCCGGGATGCGCACGGCCGCCCAGACGGCGCCTTTCTTCCCCTTGCCCGGCCCGAGGATCTCGAAGAGCCACGTTTCGTCGGGATCGGCGAAGGTGAAGGCCTCGCCGTAGTCGTTGTAGCCGTACTCCTTCGTCAGCGCGTCCGCGACCCGGATCGCCTCGCGCGCCGTCTTCGCGCGCTCCAGCACCAGGCGGTAGAGCTCGGGGCAGTCGATGATCCCGTCGTCGCTCTTCAGCTCCCGCTTCCCGCCGAACGTCGTCTCGCCAATCGCGAGCTGGTGCTCGTTCATGATCGGGTAAGCCGCGTTCAGGTACTGGTAGGTCGCCGGCACCTGCGGGATTTCACCCGATTCGATCCGGTCCGGGTCGTCCGGTCCCGTCGTCTCCTTGGGGTCCATCCAGACCTTCGCCATCTCGCCTGGCTGGTGGGTCGCGGCCGGGACCATGGTCATCCAGGTGCGGTCCGTGTTGCTGTCGCACGAGTGCGAGGTGATCGTCGAACCGTCGGAGGTTGCGGCCTTGCCGACCAGGATGCTCGTGCAGCCTTCGCACTCGCACATCGGGCCGTCCGCCTGATCTGCGGCGGCGGTGGAGGCGGGCACCTGGCGTGCGAAGCCCGGCTGCAGCCAGGCCAGCAGGACGACGAGCGGGATGAGGACGAGCAAGCGGGTCCGCAGGGATTTCGGCGTCGGCATGAGCACACTCCTGGGGGGCGGCGGTGACGGAGTCGGGCGGGGGCGCGCCGGGCCTCGTCCGCCTGGCCCGGGCGCCGTGAGAATAGCACAAGCGCCTCGGTTAGAATGAAGACCCGGCGAGGAGTCTGCTGCAGCAGCCGGAACCGGGCGCGACGGGAGCGTGACATGTCCGAGCAGCGCATCTTCCACGTGTCGCCGGCGGGCCAGTTGACGCCGCTCGCGACCCTCGCCGACGCCGTCGCGGCCCGCGGCGGCGGCGGCTACATCTGGATCGACCTGGCGAGCCCGTCGCGCGAGGACCTGTTCGCGCTCGCCGGGCCGTTCGGCCTCCATCCCCTCGCGCTCGAAGACTGCCTGGACGAGGAGCAGGTCCCGAAGGTCGAGGAGTTCCCGGGCAATACCTTCGTCCTCTTCAACCGGTTCCAGTTCCTCGACCACGAGGTGACCATCGAGGAAGTGGACTTCTTCCTCGGCCCGGATTTCCTGGTCAGCGTCGTCGCGCACCCGTCGGATGCGGGGGCGAAACGCCGCATCGAGGAGACCATGCGCCTCGAGCGCGCGGCCGTGGGCAAGGGCGCCGACTTCCTGCTGCACGTGATGCTCGATGCGATTGTCGACGCCAAGCTGGTCGCCATCGACGGCCTGCAGGACGACCTCGACACCGCCGAGGAGCAGGCGCTGAGCAAGCAGTCGTCCTCGTTCGATCCGGGCGATCTGCTGCGGCTGCGGCGCAGCCTGCTGGCCATCCGGAAGAGCCTGTTCCACGAGCGCGAGGTGCTGGTGAAGATCTGCCGGCGCGACTCGCCGTACGTGTCCGAGGCAGCGATCTACCCGTTCCGCGACATCTACGACCACCTCGTGAAATTCGTCGAGATCATGGAAGTGTCGCGCGAGATGGTTGCCACGCTGATGGAAGTGCACCTGTCGCTCGTCAACAACGAGCTGGCGCGGCTGGGCAACCGGACGAACCAGGTCGTGCGGCGGCTGACCTACATCACCACCGTGTTCATGCCGCTGTCGTTCCTCGCGGGCGTGGGCGGCATGTCCGAGTGGAGCATGATGACCGGGCCCCGGAACTGGCCGATCGCGTACCCGCTCTTCCTGCTGCTGATGGCCGGGGTCGGGGCGGGCAGCTACTGGGTCCTGAAGTGGCTCGAGCGCCGCGCCGAGCGGCGCCCGCGGCCGTAGGCCGGCCGGCCATGCTTCCCCTCCTCGCCGCGGACGCGCTGGTCGTCCTGCACCTCGGTTTCGTCGTGTTCGTGGCGCTCGGCGGCCTGCTCGTCCTGTGGCGGCGAGGGATCGCGTGGCTGCACGTGCCCGCGGCCGCGTGGGGCGTGTTCATCGAGTTCAGCGGGCGTGTGTGCCCGCTCACGCCGCTCGAGAACGAGTTCCGCGCGATGGGCGGGCAGGCCGGCTACGAAGGCGACTTCGTCGAGCGATACCTGCTGCCGGTGCTCTATCCGCCCGGGCTGCGGCGCGACGTGCAGGTGGCGCTGGGCCTCTTCGCGCTCGGGCTGAACGTGGCGATCTACGCGTGGCTGTGGTCGCGGGCAAGACGAACGCGAAAGGGATCGCAAAAGGGGCCAGGCCCCTTTTGCGTCTGACTTGGGAGGAGCCTGGCTCCCTTTGCGGGTCACCACTCCCGCTTGGGATCCGGGCAGAAGCCCTTCACGAAGCCTCGCGCCTTCTCCCGCCGGGCGAGCGCGCCGTCGTCCGCCGGGACGGGCGGGAGGATGCCCAGCCGCACCAGCTGCGGCCGGTACTGGTACCGGATGCTGATGGACGAGGCGGGCGTGTCTTCCAGGTCCATGTGGATCTGGCGCACCGCGTGGCCCGTCTTGCGGCCGATGCCGGTGGCTGCGTAGTCGCCTTTCGCCGCGGGCTGTGGCGCCGCCGGCGGCGCCCCGGCCATGCCGGCCTTCGCGGCCGACTGGCTCGCCCGGTCGCGCCCGGCGTCGTTGCGCAGCCCGCCTTCCGCGGCCGGCGCGTTCGACAACTCCGCCATGGGCAGGACCTCGGGCATCCGTTCCCGGAAGAACACCGCGCTGATGACCCCCAGGTCGTTCGTCTTCCCCAGCCACGCCCCGTAGGAGCGGTCTTCCGTCGTGAACTGGAAGCGCCGGGCGTGCGTCAGGCTCGTCTGCCAGCCGCTGATCACGATCGTCCCGTAGGGCTCGATGACCCACTTGCGGGCGTCGGCGGCCGTCGTGTGCTGCGCGTCGATGGTGTTCAGGCCGTCGACCGCCAGCGCGACCGCCACGCGCACCGGGTAGGGGTTCGTGAGGCGGATGGCGTATTCCTTCCCCTTCAGGGCTTCGATGTACCAGGTGCCGCTGGCCAGGTAGCGCGGGCGGACCGCGCCGTCGACGAGGATGTCCATCCGCGCAGGTGGGGCCAGGCTCGGGGCCGGGGTTGGTCGAGGGCTGGACTGGGCGGCCTGTCCGGCGGCCAGCAGGCTGAGTGCGAGTGCCAGGGCGGTTCGGTGCTGCATGTCGTCCTCCTTGGTTGGAGAACGACGACGGGAGAATTTCTTGCAGCCGGAGAAGGGGCCTGGCTCCTTTTCTAGCGGTTGACCGTGGCCATCCCCTGGTCCGGGTAGCGCAGCCCGGCCGCGGCGCCTTTCGGGAGCGCGTCGTCCAGGTAGCGGAGGTCGTCGGCGGTGAGCATCACGTAGACCGCGCCGAGGTTCTCCTCGAGGTACGTGCGGCGCTTCGTGCCGGGGATGGGCACCAGGTCGTCGCCCTGGGCGAGGACCCAGGCCAGCGCGATCTGGGCGGGGGTGGCCTGTTTCGCGGCCGACAGCGCCTTGAGGCGGTCGACCAGGCGGAGGTTCTTCGCGAAATTCTCCGGCTGGAAGCGGGGGTGCGTGCGCCGGACGTCCGTGGCCAGGAGGTCCTCGAGGCGCTGGAAGCGGCCCGTGAGGAAGCCGCGGCCGAGCGGGCTGTAGGGTACGAAGCCGATGCCCAGTTCGCGGACCGTTGGCAGGATCTCGTCCTCCACGTCGCGCGTCCACAGCGAGTATTCCGTCTGGACGGCCGAGATCGGGTGCGTCGCGTGCGCGCGGCGGATGGTGGCGGCGGAGGCTTCCGAGAGCCCGAGGTGACGGACCTTGCCGGCGCGGACCAGTTCCGCCATCGCGCCGACCGTCTCCTCGATGGGCACCGTCGGGTCCACGCGGTGCTGGTAGTAGAGGTCAATGTAGTCGACCCCGAGTCGCTTCAGCGAGCCCTCGCAGGCCTGGCGGACGTACTCGGGACGGCCGTTGATGCCGAGCCAGGCGCCGTCGGGACTGCGCATGTTGGCGAACTTCGTGGCGAGTTCCACGCGGTCGCGCTTGCCGCGGAGGAAGCGGCCGACCAGTTCCTCGTTCGTGTGAGGACCGTACATGTCCGCCGTATCGAAGAACGTCACGCCCATCGCGAACGCCCGCTCCATCGTGGCCATCGATTCCGCATCGTCGCGACCCGCATAGAAGTCGCTCATGCCCATGCAGCCGAGGCCCAGCTCCGACACGACCAGCCCCTGGCGTCCAAGCGTCCGTGTGCGCATGGCCTGTTCCTTTCCCTCGATTGCCGCCGACGTCGTAGCCCCGGCGTTCGTCTCCCCGATGTCGTAGCCCCGGCGCTTCAGCGCCGGTTTCGTAGCCCCGGAGCTTCAGCTCCGGGGGTCCAGAAGAAGCCGTAGCCCCGGCGCTTCAGCGCCGGGGTTCCGGAAATCGTCTCCCCGGGCTTCATCTCCCCGACGTCGTGGCCCCGGCGCTTCAGCTCCGGGGTCCGGAAATCGTCTCCCCGGGGTTCGTCTCCCCGACGTCGGAACCCCGGCGCTTCAGCGCCGGGGGCCGTCTCCCCGGGGTTCGTCTCCGGCGTCGTAGCCCCGGCGCCGTAGCCCCGGAGCTTCAGCTCCGGGGTCCAGAAATCGTCTCCCCGACGTCGGAACCCCGGCGCTTCAGCGCCGGGGTTCCGCCTCGCCATTTGCGCGCCCTGTCTCCGATGATAACTCGCCCTGAGGAGAGAGATGACGACCGGTGCGTCCGGCGTCTCGTCCCGGGGAGAAACCCAGTGGCCCTCGAAGGTCGTTCTGTGGTAGTTTTGGGTTTCGTCCTGCGAAGAGCGGCAGTTGCAGGGCGCCCACCAGCCGG
>CAWEYM010000003.1:577500-1105769 GCA_963813325.1 uncultured Acidobacteriota bacterium | reverse complement strand
TTCCCGGTCGGAGAAGCGCGCCACGCGTACCTGTGCGTCTGACCGGCTGCCGGGATGGGTCTCCAGATACGATGACCGAGGGTCGCGGCTTGCCCGCATGGGCCGCTCCACCTGCGACGGTCCAGATCTCGCCACGTTTCAATCTTCATTCCAGGCAGACATTGCGTCGACGAACGACTGGTCCCGGTTGGCGTGAGCACTCTGCGCCACCGCCAGCGACTGACGGTGTGCGGCCTGGGCGAAGGACTTCGACCGCACGTCCGGTACCCAGATCTGAACGGGACGAAGCCCGGCCTTCCGCAATCGGGTGCGATGCGCGCGGACCTTATCGCGGGATCCGGGTCGAGCGGTGGTTGGCATGCAAATCCCTCAGGTTACATGTAACCTGGCACATCGCGGATAGGCCGCGCAAAGATGCACCGATCAGACCGCTACGATCGAGCGCAGAGGCGGTTCGATTCCTGCGCGCGGTGTCGGCGTTCCTGGCCGCACGTCGACTGCGCGAAGGCGATTGGTGGTGAGCCGCCACGGAATCGAGCCTGTGGGCGAGGCCGCAGGCCGGAGCCCCTGGCCTGATGAGAGGGCGGCGAGGCCAAGCCGAACGGATGTGAGGAGTGGTGAGCCGCATATTCGCGAGTTGGAACCAGCTGGACGGTTGGTTGCGGCCGGTCGAGGCGCTGCGACGGGCGGCGTGAGGGCCCCGAGCGCGCGACGGACGGATCGACTACCGCGAAGTCTTCGTCCGAGCCGCAATGGGCAAAGCGACGACGGCAGGCGAAGGACCCGGGCAGGGGCGCAGCCAGTTCGCGCCCCTGCAATGGAACTTCCCGGACGGCTAACGCAACTCCACCAGGATCACCTCGAACGGCTTGCCCCCGGTGTTCTGCGGCAGGTGTTCCTGCTTGTCAGTCCAGCGCACCTCTCCCGGCTTGACGTCGGACTTGGTCGTCGTCCCGTCCGGAAGGGTGAAGGTCGTCTGGCCGTTTGTGAGGAAGACCGCGACGTTCGCAGGGTGCGCGTGCATCACCGATTTCTCGCCGGGGCCGTAGTGGACCTTCAGGACGCGAACGCGGTCGTTCTGGAGCACCACCTTGTAGTGTTTCGGGTCGACCGCGACGGCGTCTTCGGCGGCGGGGAGGGCCGTCAGCGCGGCGCCGGGCTTCTGCTTCAGTTCCACCTGGATGACCACGCTCGGCGCGGGACCGAGGTCCTCGCTGGCGTGCTTCTCGGCGTTGCTCCATGTCGCCTCGCCTGCCTTGGCATCGACGTCACGCGTCGTTCCGTCGGCCGACGTGAAGCGCGTCTTGCCCGCGGACAGCGAGATGCTCACGAGCGCGGGGTGCTCGTGCATCGGCACCTTGTCACCCGGGGCTTCGGTCCACTGCAGGACGCGCACGTACTCGTTCTCGAACGCGACCTTGCACTGGTTCGGCGCTACGGTGACGGGGTCCTGCGCCGAGGCAGTGGCGCCTGCCAGGCCCAACATCGCGCACGCGATCAACACTCTCTGCATGTCTGTCTCCTTGCAGGACAACGAAACGACGGGCGGCTCCGTCTCCACGGGTTCGTGAAGCGGACGTCGTGATCGCAGCCACACCGCACCCTGAAACAGGCACAGCTGCCGGTGTCGCGGAAGTGCTGCCGTCTGCCAGATTGATCCTGTTCGTTGCCCAGGCTCGAGCATACACGAAAAACGAAACGTCGGCCGAATACATTCGCGGCGGTCTCGGGGAAGGGTACGCGGTGGCACCGTGCGCATGGTCGGGCTGGGGATGGTCCCCCCGGCCGGGCTATGCGGTGGTACGCTGGGAAGCGTGGTACGGCCCACCCGTCGCCACGCAGTCGCGGTTCGAGCCGCGAGCACGGAGGTCATCATGGCATTCCATCTCGAGAACTTGCTGACGGACGTGTTCGAACCCGAGGCGGGCGAGGTGGTGACGGTTGGCATCGACGTGCCGCGGCCCGGAGCTGACGACACGCCGGCCTGGAGAGAGCGACGGGAAATGGCGCGCGAGTGGCGCGAGGCGTTCAGCTCGCTCGGCGTTCGCGGCGGCTTCACCGTGAACCCGCTTCTCAGCTACCCCGCCACCGGCGCGAACAACGCGGACCTTCCAGCACGCGGCCTGCTCGGTGTCGAGGAGATGGAACTCGAGACGGCGCTCCTCGGGTCCACGCTCGTCGCGTTCCTGACGGAGTTCTCCGCCACCGCGCCGCTCTCCGTCCTGTGCGCGCGCAAGGAAGATCTCCGGGCCGCCTCGATGCCAGGCATCGAGAAGCGGATGGAGAACACGGCGCTGGCTGCAGACTACCGCGAGGTCGCCAGGCGCTGCCACATCCTGGAGGACCTGCTCCGCGGCGCCGATCGCGTGGACGTCCTCTTCTCGACGGGCCACCGCTGCCGCTTCGACGTGCGGTTCCGGACCCCGGAGGCGGACGCCGGCTACCTGCCGCGGCGCAAGCCCGGCGACCGCGTCATCAACCTGCCGTCCGGCGAGACGTTCGTCGTGCCCTACGAGGGGGAGCGCCCGTCCGAGCCGTCCGGCACGGAGGGGCGGATCCCGATCAAGAACGGCGACGAACTGGTGGTGCTGGCGATCTCAAGGAACCAGATTCAGGCGGTCGAGGGAGACGGCCCCGAAGCGGCGCGGCTGCGCGACGTCTTTGCCGTCGATCCCGCGCGGCGCAACATCGCCGAGGTGGCGTTCGGCTGCAACGAGAAGGCGCAGGTGACGGGCGTCGTCCTGGAGGACGAGAAGGCCGGGTTCCACTGGGCATTCGGCCGGTCGGACCACCTGGGCGGCACCGTCGGCCCAGACGCCTTCGTCAGCCGCGAGACGGTGGTGCACCAGGACATCGTCTACGCCGCCGGCAATCCCATCCAGGTGGCGGAGGCGGTGGTCGTCGC
Organism: uncultured Acidobacteriota bacterium; assembly: GCA_963813325.1. Taxonomy (GTDB): domain Bacteria; phylum Acidobacteriota; class Vicinamibacteria; order Vicinamibacterales; family JAKQTR01; genus CAWEYM01. Next base: position 1,102,864 of record CAWEYM010000003.1, on the reverse strand, counting down.
GGGCGGGCGGGGGACGACCGTGCTGCGCGACGGTACCTACGTGATCTTCTGAGGCCGGCGCTTGGAATCCGGCCGATTGTCAGACGCGACGGCCCTGCGGGGAGCGGCGTGACGCTCCGGGGCTCGAGGAAGCGGTCGACTATCGCGATGCCTTCGTCCGAGCCGTTCTGCTGGTTCCGGACTTGCGAGGACGGCCGCCGAGCCGACCATTGGCGCGCGACGCTCGGGCCTTGGCGTCGCTGCGCTTGGCGCCCACCAGGGCTGCAACGCCGACGATGCTGATCCCCGCTTTGCCTCGGTCCGACACACGCGCGACTCGCACGCGCGCCTCGGGTCGGCTGGCCGGATGCTCCTTCAGGTATTCCGCGAGAACCGCACGGATGGCGCGCTCGGCCTTCGCGTGCGAATCGGCCGCGGCATACACGGGCAGCCCTGGCACGTAGGCACTCACGGCGCCGCTCTCTTCGGTCTCGAGGAAGATTTGTGGTGAGCCGCCACGGAATCGAACCTGTGGCGTGGCCGCAGGCCGGAGCCCCTGGCCTGATGAGAGGGCGCGAGGCCAAGCCGAACGGATGTGAGGAGTGGTGAGCCGCCACGGAATCGAGCCTGTGGGCGAGGCCGCAGGCCGGAGCCCCTGGCCTGATGAGAGGGCGGCGAGGCCAAGCCGAACGGATGTGAGGAGTGGTGAGCCGCCACGGAATCGAACCGTGAACCCGCAGATTAAGAGTCTGCTGCTCTGCCAGTTGAGCTAGCGGCCCACTCGGAGGAGTGCGGCGCCAACGGGTGCTGCCACCCCTCGGCGCGCCCGGCATCGCTGCCAGGAACAATCAGTATAGCAGAACCCGCGGCGCCGAAGACAGGCCGGCGCCACGGAGCGCGGCCCGACCCCCATCCGTCATTGGCCGGCGCGCCGCGTCCGAGACCGCACGGGCAGGTGGACGCCAGCTCTCCACCCGGCCCTCCGGCACCCTTCTCCCCTGCGCCGACCGCGCCCGCGGTCCCCCGGGGGCCTCACGCCCGGCCTCGCGCCGGCCCGGTCCGGCCATCCGAGAGGGCTTGCGCGCCAGAGGCCCCTCGTGTAACATCGGAACTATTCTGATTTAGAAATCATTCGCATGAAGAAACCGCCCGCCGCCCCGTCCGCCGGCCCCGCCGACCGCCTGAAGCGGGCGGGGCTGCGCGTCACCGGGCCGCGCATCGCGATCCTGGCCGAGCTGGAAGAGAACCGGACGCACCCCGGCGCCGAGGACGTCCATCGCCGGCTGGCCGCGCGCCACCCCTCGCTGTCGGTCTCGACGGTCTACCTGACCCTCGAGACCTTCGCGCGGGCAGGCCTGGTCCACCGCCTGCCCAGCCGCAGCGGACGGCTGCGCGTCGACGGCACGGTCTCGGACCACGATCACGCGACCTGCCGAGGTTGCGGGACGGTCTTCGACGTGGTTCGCGGACCCGGCCCCCGGCCGTCCCTGCCCGTCCGCCTGCTCCCGGGGCTCAGGGTGCTGGAGGCCAGGATCGAGTACGACGTGCTGTGCCGCCGGTGCCAGGGCAGCGCGGCCCCTGCCCGGCGGGCCCGCCGGCGCGGGACATCGACCGCATAGACGCTTCACCAACCAACGACGAGAGGAGAGCAACGCATGGCACATCTGAAAGGCTCGAAGACGCAGGACAACCTCAAGGCCGCGTTCGCGGGCGAGTCCCAGGCCAACCGGCGCTACCTGTACTTCGCGAAGGCGGCAGACATCGAGGGATTCCCGGAAGTGGCCGGCCTGTTCCGGGACACGGCCGAAGGCGAGACCGGGCACGCGCACGGGCACCTGGATTACCTGAAGCGCGTGGGCGACCCGGCCACCGACATGCCGCTCGGCGACGTGCCGGAGATGCTGCAGTCGGCCGTCGCCGGCGAGACGCACGAGTACACCGACATGTACCCGGGCATGGCGAAGACCGCCCGCGACGAGGGCTTCGACGAGATCGCCGACTGGTTCGAAACGCTGGCGAAGGCCGAGCGCTCGCACGCCGGCAAGTTCCAGAAGGCGCTCGAAACGCTGTAAGCGAACGCTGATCATGGAGCGGGGACGGCGCCCGCGCCGTCCCGCTCCGCCCCCTGTTCCATCCCGCACGGCCGCCCCCGTTCGGAGACCCTGATGCCAGACCACGACGCGCCCAAGCCCGGCCTGGACACGATCCGCTACGCCCCCACGGACGGCCTGACCTACAACCCGAACGACCCGAAGTACTGGGACAAGGCCGCGCTCGAAAAGGAACTGCTGCGCACCTACGAGCTCTGCCACGGGTGCCGGATGTGCTTCAAGTTCTGCCAGGCGTTCCCCACGCTCTTCGACGCGGTGGACACGCAGGGCGACGTGCGGCGCCTGCCCGAAGCCACGCACCGCCGGATCATCGACGAGTGCTTCCAGTGCAAGCTCTGCTACACGCAGTGCCCCTACACGGAAGCCGAGGGCCACGAGTTCAAGCTGGACGTCCCGCGCCTCCTGCTCCGGGCCAACGCGGTGCGCCGCCGCCAGGAGGGGATCCCGCTGCGCGAGCGCATGCTGGGAAACCCGGATCGCCTGGCGCGGCTCGCCAGGCCGGCCGCGGCCCTGGCGAACTTCGCCAACACGTTCCGCCCGCACCGCATCCTGATGGAAAAGATGGCGGGCATCCACCGCGACAAGCTCCTCCCGTCGTTCGCCTCGTCTTCGTTCGACGACTGGGCCCGCCGCGAACTGGCGAAGGACGGCGCCACGGGAGCGGGCGACGGCACGCCGGTCGTCCTCTTCTCCACCTGCTTCGTCAACCACAACCGTCCCGAGGTGGGCCAGGCGGCCTACCGCGTCCTCCGGCACAACGGCTGCCGCGTGGCGTGCCCCTCGCTCAACTGCTGCGGCATGCCGGCGCTCGACGGCGGCGACATCCCGTTTGCCATCCGCCAGGCCCGCAGCAACGTGACGACGCTGCTGCCGCTCGTGGAACAGGGGTTCAAGATCGCGGTGCTCAACCCGACGTGCAGCCTGATGATGCGGCAGGAGTACCCGGAACTGCTCGACGACCCGGCCGATCCCGCCATGGCGCGGGCCGCCCGCACCGTTGCCGCGGCCACGCGCGACGTCTCCGAGTTCCTCTTCGATCTGCGCAAGGCCGGGCAGTTCAAGGAGGACTTCAAGAGCACGCCGGCCGGCAACGTGGCCTGCCACGCGCCCTGCCACCTGCGGATGCAGAACATCGGCTTCCGCGGCCGCGACCTGATGCGGCGCATCCCGCAGGTCAAGCCTGTCGTCACCGCCGAGTGCTGCGGCCACGACGGGACGTGGGCGATGAAAACCGAGTACTTCGCGCTCTCGCTGAAGAACGGGGCCAGGGCCTTCGACGGCATGAAGGACGCCGGCGCCGAGGTGTGGACCTCCGATTGCCCGCTGGCCGGCCTGCAATTCGAACAGGCCTGCGGCAGGAAGGTCCTGCACCCGATCGAGGTGCTGGACCGGGCCTACCGCGAGGATGGATTCCCCACCCGCGTTCCCGGTGACGCGGATCCAGCCAGGGCCCGGGACGGAGGAACGTTGTGATGGGCGTGCTGACCGGGGCCGACATTCACGGCAAGGCCGAGTACGAGGCCATGCGCCCGGAGTTCCGGCGCCGCATCATGGTGAGAAAGCACAAGCGCCGGGTGCTTCTGGGCGACCACTGCTCGGTGCACTTCGAGTCCCGCGACACGATGATGTACCAGGTGCACGAGATGCTGCGCGCCGAGGACAGCTGGCAGCGGCCGGGCGCCATCGCCGACGAGCTCGGCGCCTACAACCCGATCATCCCGGGGCCGGGCGAGTTGTCGGCCACGCTGATGCTCGAGTACGCCACGCCCGAGGAACGCCAGGAGCACCTGCCGGAGTTCGCCGGCATCGACCGGCACGTCTGGCTGCGCATCGGTGACACCGATCCGATCCCGGCGGTGTTCGACCGGGGCCAGATCGACGAGCGGGGGGTCTCCTCGGTGCAGTACGTCAAGTGGCACGTCGACCCGCCGCGCGCCGACCTGCTCGCCCGCGACGGGACCGTCGTCCGACTGGTCATCGATCACCCTGCTTACAAGGCCCAGGCGGTCCTGTCCGAAGAGACGCGGCGCGAGATCATGAACGATCCGCGGTGAGGCTCCCCACCGGCTCAACGGGCAGGACCGGTCGGGGAACGCGATCAGCCTTCACGACGGCTACGTCGGCGCGCACGCGCTCGTCGCGCGCCTGACGCTCCTCTCTCGCGACGCCAGACGCTATCGCTCCTGCTTCCCGACGCCGCGCATCATCGCGCCCTGAGGGCTGCTACTCGCCGCTCTTCGACGTGGCTGTCGAGTCGCCGCCGGACGCTGCGCGGGGGTCCGGAATCCCGTGGCCGGCGAGCAGCCGGCCGACCGCCGCCATCGCCTGCGCGCGCCGCTCGTCCCAGGCGCCGGCGATGTCGACGACCCTGGCGCCGGCGCGGTCGAGCTGCTGCCGGAACAATTCGTGCAGATGGTCACGCTCCGCGGGGCGATCGCGCTGGAGCCCATCCGCCACCCACGGGACATCCGGGTGGAGGATCAGGTAGAGATCCCCGCGCCGCTCGCGGGCCGCCTGCTCGACCCATTCCGGGCAGAACCCGTAGTAGTGGCGGCTGTAAACGACGGTGCTCTGCAGGTCCGTGTCCTTGATGACAAGGCCGGCGCCTTCCGCGAGGGCGGCATTCTCGACGCGCACCTGGCCGCGCGCGATGGGCTCGACATCCGAGGCGTCGAGCGGGCCGGCCTTGCCGTCCACGTACGCCCGGGCAAACTCCGCCGACCAGGGCGCGCCGAAATGCGCGGCCAGTTCCGCGGCGAGCGTGGTCTTGCCCGTGCACTCGGATCCCGTGACGACCACGACGAGCGGCCCGGGCCGCTCCCCGGCTTCCCGCGAACCGGTCGCGACGCGCCCCACCGTGTCACGTGCCTGCTGCTCCGACATCCCGACTCCTGCAAGTCGCGCTCCCCTGGCCCGGCCGGCGTCCCCGCGTCAGGGTCGCCCGGAGGACGGCGTCGCGGTCAAGGCGGAGCGGGCCATGGATGCCCGCCATTCCCTGATGCCCAGGACGGCCAGCGCCATGTAGATGGCGTAGAGCCCGCTCGTCAGCATCAGGCCCTGCGACAGGCTCATGCCAACGTAGAAGACGTCCACGACGATCCACACGACCCAGTTTTCCAGGTACTTGCGCGCCTGCATCCACTGGGCCACCAGGCTGAACGCCGTCGTGGACGCATCGAGAACAGGCAGGGCCTCGTCTGTCCGGTGCTGGAGCCACCATCCCAGCCCCACGGCCGACGCGGCCCCGATCCCGAAGAGCAGCGCGGCCTCGCGCGCCTTCACCCGCGACACGGGCAGCTCGCCCTGGCCGTCGCCTCCGTGCGACCACGCGTACCAGCCGTAGGCGGCAAGGGCCACGTAGGCCGCCTGCAGCCCCATGGCCGCGTACAGCCGCGCCCGGAAGAACACGACGATGAACAGGGCGACCGAGACGATACCGACGGGCCAGCACCAAATCTTCTGGCGCGTGGTCAGCCACACGGCCAGGATGCCCGTGATGACGCCGAGGATTTCGAACACACTCATGGCAGGGTTACAGCTTCAGGTCGAACATGACGACCACGCTCCGCGTCGCCAGGGGGTAGTAGTAGCGCGAGCCGCCCGGCGCCAGCGCGCTCCCGTCAGCCGTGAAGTACTGGTAGCTGTAGCCCGACGGGAACATCCGGTGGTTGTCCAGGGCGTTGTCCACCTGCACGCGCAGGCGCGGTTCAGCGCCCGCTGCGACGTGCAGCAGTCGGGCGAGCGCGAGCGACAGGCTCGCGTCGAGGGAGAAGAACGACGGCGTTGTGAAGTCCGGGCTGCCGGTGTTGTCGAGGTACGAGCGGCCCACGTAGCGGCCGACCGCGCTGAGGGTCAGCGAGGGCCGCGGCGTGTACTCGGCGGCCAGCGTCGCCAGCACCGAGGGCGTGAGGAGCGGCGGCACGTCGGCGTACGTCCGGCTCGTGTCGCCTGTCCATGAGCCGGCCGCGTCGTACACGTCGAAGAACTGTGTCCACTGGCTGATGCGATTGCGGCTGAACGCCGCCGTCTGGTGGAGCCGCAGGTCGGGCCGCACCTGCCACACGATGTCCGCCTCGAATCCGCGCCGGAAGCTGCGATCCACGTTGCGGCGCAGGGGCAGACCAATCTCAGAGAGCTGGCCGGTCTGGGCGATCTCGTGGCGGAACTCCATGAGGTAGGCGTTCAGCTGGGCGGTGAAACGAGGCCGGGACACCTCGAGGCCCGACTCGAGGTTGACGACCTGCTCGGGCGTCACGGCGCGCAGGTCGTATGGGAGGGTCGGGTTGTCTTCCCCCTGGAACATGTCGCTGCGGGCCGGCTCACGAAGGGCGCGGCCGATCGACGCGTACGCGCTGACGCCGTGGCCGAGGTCGTAGCGCGTGCCCGCCTTGGGATTGAAGAAGGTCCAGCTGACCGACCCGAGCGGCAGGTCCCCGTCGTAGCGGAAGCGGGCCCAGCGCACCTGGACATCGCCGTAGTGATGCCAGCGCCCGGTGGTGTACCCCAGCTTGGCGAAGCTGTTGAGCTCGGTCTTGAAGCCGCGGTTCGTGTAGTCCTGCGGGCCGTCCACGAGCGCGCGCGCGTGGCGGCTGCCGAAGTCGTTGACGTGGCTGCCCCAGGTGAAGGAGACGGCGTTCCGCACGAGGCGGTAGGAGGCCGTCGCGCCGACGCTGCGCCAGTCGAGGCCGTACTCGAGCAGGCCGCGCGCGGCGTCACGGATGCGGTACATCCCGCCGGCGCCGTTGTAGTAGCCCTGGACCGCCAGCTCCGCGTCGGGGCCGAGGGCCCGATGGTACTGAGCGGTGACGAACCGCTGGCCGAACGCGTCGCGCTCGTCCGGCCCCATCGGGTTGGCGCGCAGGTCCGTGGCGAGCGTGTCGGCGTCGGCGGCGAGGAAGGCCAGCTCGGTGCGCTCTCGGCCGAGGAAGCCGAACACCTTGAAATAGGACGAGGCCGTGTCGCGCGACGCGCCCATGTAGAGGCTCTGCTGGATCACGCCGGAGTTGCGGCGGAACCCGTCCGTCTCCTGGTAGGCGCCGAGACCGTAGAACCTGAACCCGGAGCCGACGCGTCCCGAGTTCAGGGCCGCGCTCGCGCGCCGCGTGCCGAACGAGCCGCTGGCGAGCCGCACGTCGGCCCGCGGCGTCTCGCTGAAATCGACGCTGGCGAAGTTGATCGAGCCCGCGAAGGACGCGGCCCCGACCGTCGAGGTCCCCACCCCCCGTTGCACCTGCACGCTGCCGATCGCGTCCGCGAAATCGCCGAAGTTGGCGAAGTAGAACGCCGAATCCTCGGACTCGTTGAGGGGCACCCCGTCGAGCGTCACGTTCAGACGCGTCTGCGGGATGCCGCGCAGCTGGATGTAGCTGTAGCCGGTGGCCGACCCGGAATCGGCATACTGCGTGATCGAGGGCACCTGCTTCAGCAGGAACGGCATCTCCTGGCCGGTATTCAGCGCGGCGATCTCACGCCGGTCGAGGTCGCGCTTGGTCACCGGCACTTCCGCGTCGGCGCGCACCGCCGAGACCACGACCTCTTCCGTGAAGCGTGGAAGCGGATCGAGCACGAGGTCGATGGCGCCGGCCGGGTCGGTGACGTCGAGCGTCTTGTCGGCCGGCATGAACGCCGGATGCCTCACGTGCAGGTCGTGCCGGCCGCGGGGAACCATCAGCACGAACACGCCCGTGTCGCTGGTGCGGGTGCTCGCTCCGGTATCGACGGACACGACGGCGCCGGGCACTGGCGAACCGGCCGCCGATCGCACGGTGCCGCGGAGCGCAACGTCCCCGGCGGGCGAAGGCGTGACGGCGACGACGTCGGCCCGGGGCGCCATCGGTCCGGGCGGCTCGAGACCCGGCGCCGCCGACCGGGCGTGCGCGCTGACGCCGGCCAGCCCGAATGACACCGCGATGACGGCGATCGCGCCCCCGGCGCGTGCCAGCGATCGAGATCCGCAGGTTTGCATAATCACCCATCCTTTCGCGGGCGCCACGACGCGAGGCCACGCGATCGAAGTGGATGCTTTGGGGAGATCCGAAAGGTGGAGAGCCTTCGCCCTCCGCCGCCTTTCCTACGCCGGTACTACCCGGGTCAGGTTCAAGGGTGTGATCTCAGGCCGTGCTATTAGGCCACCCCTAGGCGTCCAGTTGCTGAAGCGAGTGTCGCGCGAGCGGGCCTCCCCCGTCAAGCCCAGTGTCCGCGTCGTGGCCGCCCGCGTCGCGATCTCGCCTGCCCGGCCGGGCGGCCGCCGCGGTCGTGCGGCATCCTCGGTCCCGGCGGGAAGCCGTGAGCGGGAGGCGTGGGGCCGCACGTGTTGAGTCGCACGCCGGGAGCAGGGACGTCGCCCCGGCGCGTCAGCGCCGGGGACCGCGAGCTGTTGTGGGACATACTGTAGGACCGCATGCGCGACGCGTCCGGCACACCTTCGGCTGCGCGGGCCTACCTCGGCGCGCTCTTCGCGGTGATCGTCTGGGGCGGGTCCTTCATCGCCACCAAGATCGCCGTCCGCGAAACGAGCCCGTTCACGGTGGTGTGCCTGCGCTTCGGCATCGGCGTGCTCGTCCTGGCCGCCGCCGTCGCGCGCCGGGGCGATTTCGTCGTGCCGGGCTGGAGAGACCTGCTGAGGTTCCTCGCCATCGGGACGCTGGGGATCACGGTCCACCAGTGGCTGCAGGTCACGGGCCTCGTCACCGCGCAGGCGTCGACCACAGCGTGGATCATCGCCGCCACGCCGTTGACCATGGCCATCGTGGGGTGGATCGTGCTCGGCGAGCGCCTCGAGCGGCGTCAGTGGGTGGGCATCGTGACCGGTGCCGTCGGCGTGCTGCTGGTCGTATCCCGCGGCGACTGGGCGTCGCTCGCTGCCGGGTCCGTCGGGTCGGCAGGCGATCTGCTCGTGGCGATCAGCACCATCACCTGGGCGCTGTTCTCCGTCTACTCGCGCCGGGCGCTTCAGCGCCACGCGGCCGCGCCCATGATGCTCTACGTCATGGCGGGCGGCTGGCTGATGGCCATGGTGCCGTGGGTCGCCGGCGGCGGCGTGGCGGAGGTGGGCCGGCTCACGTCCGCGGGTTGGGCCTCCCTTTTGTTCCTGGGCGTGCTGTGCTCGGGTCTGGCGTACATCTTCTGGTATGACGCGCTCCGCGCGCTGCCCACGGCGAAGGTGGGCAGCTTGCTCTACCTCGAGCCCCTGGTCACGATGGCCGCGGCCGCCGTGCTGCTCGGCGAGGCGATCACCGCCGCGTCGATCGCCGGCGGGATCGTGATCTTCGCCGGCGTCCGGATCGCGACGTGGCGGTAGCGTCCGCGAGAGAAGGCCCGGTGGAACGCGTGGGAAACGGACCGCCCGCCGGTCGCCCGCGGCGGCAGGCCCTCAGCGGAACGCCAGGCCGAGCCCGGACAGCAGGTTCAGGTAATCGAGCCCCACCCTGCTCGCGAGGTCGAAGATGCCGAGGCCGGCGCGATCGCCCACCACGAGCAGCCCGATCATGATGAAGCCGGAGAACTGCCGGATGTCCGGGCGCCCCAGCCACGCCCCCGCGGGCGGCACGAGATCCCCGAGCACCGTGGACCCGTCGAGCGGCGGGATGGGCAGCAGGTTGAACAACGTGAGACCGAGGTTGGTGAACCCGGCGTAGAGCAGCACCCGCTGGCCGAGCACCTCCGCCGGCGATCCCAGCTCGCCCCAGTACCCGCGATATCGCATCCAGACGCCCAGGATGGTCAGCGACGCCAGCGCCAGGACCAGGTTCGTCAGGGGCCCCGCCGCCGCCACTCTCGCGCGGGCAAAGCGCCCCCTGAACCGCGACGGCGTCACCGGCATCGCCCCGAACGCGATGCCGAACAGGGCCAGCATGACGAGCGAGAACCAGCCCATGTGGACGACCGGGTTGAGCGTCATGTGGCCCGACTCCCGCGGCGTGTCGTCACCGAGGCGAATCGCCGCGTAGCCGTGCGCGAGCTCGTGCAGCACGATGCTGGCAATGACCGTCACGGTCACGGTGACGAAGAAGACGGGATTCGACAGCAGGCTGTTGATGAACATGGGGCGCGCTCCCCGGCAGCACGGCGACGCCCACATGACAAAGGCAGGATTGTCGCCGGGAGGCCAGTATACGTGGCTCTCCCGGCGGGGTCGAGGGATTCAGTCCTCGCCGATCCGGAACGTCGACGGCGGGCACGGCCCGCGACGCATCCCTTCGCGCTCGATCCCTTCGCGCTCGATTGACCGGGGTGGCCGCATTCGCTATCCTGCGCCTACATGCCCGACAGTTCTTCGGAGTCGCGGTCCGAGGTCACGGACCTGCTCCGGCGCTGGCGAGACGGCGATCGGGAAGCGCTGGAGCGCCTGATGCCGCTCGTCTACGAAGAGCTGCACCGGATCGCGTCCCGGTATTTGTCCCACGAGCGGTCGAACCACACGCTGCAGAGCACGGCGCTCGTTCACGAGGCCTACGTCAAGCTGGTCGACCAGCGCCGCGTCGACTGGCAGAACCGGTCCCAGTTCTTCGGCCTCGCGGCGCAGGCGATGCGGCGCATCCTCGTCGATCACGCCCGGTCCAGGGGGCGGCAGAAGCGCGGCGCGGACGCGCCGCGGCTCGGCCTGGACGTGGTCGACCCCGCCGCCGCGCCGGGGGCCGTCGACCCTGCGGACGCGATCGCCCTGGATGGCGCGTTACAGAAGTTAGAGACGATCGATCCGGCGCAGGCGCGCATCGTCGAGCTGCGGTTCTTCGGCGGCCTCACGGTCGAAGAGACGGCCGACGTGATGGCGACCTCGCCCAGCACGATCAAACGGGAGTGGACCATTGCCAAGGCGTGGCTGTACCGGGAGCTCTCGGGCGAGCCGCGCGGCGGGACGGCCAGCCCGGAGACCTGATCCGCTCAGCTGCCAACGGGTGCCGCCATGGCCGAGGCGCCGATGACCGATGCGCACTGGGTGCGCATCAAGAACCTCTTCGAGGACGCCATCGAGCAGCCGCCCGAGGCGCTCGAGGCCTGGCTCGACGCCAACTGCGCCGACGACGACGCGGTGCGGCGGCAGCTGGAATCGCTGCTCGCCGCGCACCGCGCGGCGGGCGAGTTCATCGAAACGCCGGCGATCGCCGCGATAGGCGCGGCCAGGGCCGTGGCCGACGCGCTGGCGCCGCACGTCAGAACAGCGATGACCGGCCGCCGGCTGGGCCCCTACCGCATCGTCGGCGAGCTGGCACGCGGCGGCATGGGCGTCGTCTACCTCGGCGAGCGCGACGACGCGACATTCCGGCGGCAGGTCGCCATCAAGATGATGAGTAGCGGCCTGGCCCACCCTGCGCTCGTCGGGCGCTTCGACGCAGAGCGCGGCATCCTGGCGTCGCTCGAACACCCGAACATCGCGCGGCTCCTGGACGCCGGGACCGACGAAGGCGGCACGCCGTTCGTCGTGATGGAGTTCATCAAGGGAATCCCCATCGATGTGTACGTGCGCGAGCAGCGGCTGTCGATCAGGCGGCGCCTCGAGCTGTTCCTGGCCGTCTGCGACGCGGTCCAGTACTCACACCAGCGGCTCGTCGTGCACCGGGACATCAAGCCAGGCAACATCCTCGTCACCGCCGACGGCGTGCCGAAGCTGCTGGACTTCGGCATCGCCAAGCTCCTCGACGAGTCGGCCGGCAGGGCGGGCCGGACGAGGACCGAATTCCGGGCCCTGACCCCCGAGAGCGCGAGCCCGGAGCAGATCCGGGGCGATCCGGTGACCGTCGCCACCGACGTGTATTCGCTCGGCGTGCTGCTCTATCGGCTTCTCACGGACCGATCCCCCTACCGGGCCTCGCCGACGACCGACGCCGACATGGTCCGCGTGATTTGTGACGAGGATCCGATACGGCCTTCGGACGCCGTGTCGACAGGCGCCGCGGCCGGAGGCCAGAACGCGCTGTCCGCGCGCGACATCGCAACCCGGCGACGTGAGATCGCCGGCGACCTCGACCTCATCACCATCAAGGCCCTGAGGAAGGAGCCTGCGCGGCGGTACGGGACCGTGGAGCGCTTCGCCGGGGACATCCGGCGGCACCTCCGCCGCGAGCCGGTCGAGGCGGTGCCCGACACGTGGCGGTACCGGGCCGGCAAGTTCTTGCGCCGCCATCGCGTCGGGGTGACCGCGACCGGAGCCGTGGTACTGACGGTCGTTGCCGGACTGGCCGGGACGCTGTGGGAGGCGCGCGTCGCACGCCTCGAGCGCGCCCGCGCCGAGCGGCGGTTCAACGACGTCCGGGGCCTGGCGCACTCGGTCATGTACGACCTGCACGATGCGATCGAACCGCTGCCGGGGTCGACGGCCGCGCGCGAACTGCTCGTGCAACAGGCCTTGCTGTATCTCGACCGGCTGGCGGCCGACGAGGGCAGCGACGTGTCCCTGCAGCGCGAACTCGCCGCAGCCTACACTCGGATTGGCACGGTCCAGGGCTACGCGGGCCGCGACAATCTCGGCCGGTCGAAGGCGTCGCTCGAGAGCTATCGCAAGGCGCTGGCCATCGGGGAACGTCTGGCTCGGGCCGTGCCCGGCGATCCCGGCGTCCTCGACGACCTCGCGCGCGGGCATCGTTCCGTGGGACTGCTCCTGTCGCAGACGGGCGATTCGAGAGGCGCCCTCGAGCACCTGCGGACCGCGGTCGCGATTCACCAACGGCTGGCGGACCAGCGGCCGGCCGATACCGCCCGCCAGGTGGCGCTGGCCGAAAGCTACCAGAGCCTGGGGGATGGGCTCGTCACGACAGAGGACTGGCCGGGCGTGCTGGAGATGCGGCTGAAGGTGCTGCCGTTGCTTCGGTCAGCCGTCGAGCGCGGGCGCGGCGAGGCCGGCCTCCGGCGCTCGCTGGCCCTCGCGTACAAGCGACTGGGGGCGATCCAGGCCAAGCTGGGTCACTTTCCCGAGGGGCTCGAGGCCTACCGGGCGGCGTTGGCTATCGAGGAGGCCCGGCTCGCGGCCCACCCGGACAGCCCCGAGGCCCGCCTGGACGTCTCGTTCAGCGTGAGCGATGTCGGGTTCATCCTCTGGCAGAGTGGCGACCGCCGGGCCGCGCTGCAGCAGGTACTCGCGGGCCCGGGCCGTGCGCGAGGACCTCGCGCGCGCCGATCCGAAGAACCAGCGCATCACGCTTGCGCTCGCGGGGACGCTCGTCCGGATGGGCACGATCCAATCGGAGCTGGGCACCCACCAGACGGCGATCGCGGATTTCCGCGAGGCGCTGGGCGTGTACAATCGCATCGCCGCGGCGGACCCGGCGAATGTACGGGCGCGGATCAATCTCGCGCAGGCGCTCGAACGCCTCGGCATGGAGTACGCCGGCACGAGGGCCCGCGCGCGTCCCACTGATTGCGCTGACGCGCGGCCGCATCTCGCGCGGGCGCTCGCGGTGTATCGGGACCTCGCGGCGAAACACGAACTCACCGGTGTCAACGCCGAGGGACCCTCGCGCCTGGCAGCGGAACTCGCCCGATGCGGGCCTGCCGGGCCCTGAAAGCTCGGCCCTGCGCCGGGGCCTTGCCACTCCTCCCGTGCGGGGCGTAGTCTTGAGGCATCCACCCGTGAACGCTCCGCCTCGAGGCCGAGAGCCGGCGAAGGAGAGCACATGTCCGTTCGGCCGATCAAGCGAGTGATCAAGGCCAAGCCGACCATCGAGGGCGCGGGCGTGCACCTGCGCCGCGCGTTCGGCTTCGGCAACACGTCCGATTTCGACCCGTTCCTCCTGCTCGACGACTTCCGCGGCGACCGGCCCGAGGACTACCTGGCCGGCTTCCCGTGGCACCCCCACCGCGGCATCGAGACGATCACCTACGTCCTGGCAGGCACCGTGGAGCACGGCGACAGCATGGGGAACAGCGGCACCATCACCTCCGGCGACGTGCAATGGATGACGGCCGGGCGCGGGATCATCCACCAGGAGATGCCGAAGGGCGACCCTGCGGGACGCATGCACGGCTTCCAGCTGTGGGCCAACCTCCCGTCGTCGCTGAAGATGACGACGCCCCGCTACCAGGAGGTCAAGGCGGGCGACATCCCCATCGTCACCGACGATGACGGGACGCTGGCCCGGATCATCTGCGGGCGCTTCTGGGGCACGAAGGGACCGGTCGACGAAGTCGCGATCGACCCGGTCTACCTGGATGTGTCGGTGCCGCCCGGCAAGCGAAAGAGCCTCCCGGTCGAAACCACGCGCCACGCCTTCGCGTACGTCTTCGCAGGCGCGGGGAAGTTCTGCAACGCATCGGGGCCGCTCGAGGTGCCGACCGAGAGCGTCGGATGGTCCGACACGACGCCCCCGACGGAGGCCGAGAACCGTTCGCTCGTGTTGTTCGATCGGGGCGACGAGGTCACCGTGCAGGCGGGCGACGAAGGGATCCGGTTTCTCCTGGTCTCCGGCACGCCGCTCGTGGAACCCGTCGCGTGGTACGGCCCGATCGTGATGAACACGCAGCAGGAACTGCAGCAGGCGTTCGAGGAACTCAAGCAGGGCACGTTCCTGGATTCGAAGGGGCTCCGGTAGATCGCGCGGGGTGCGTCCGGGCTAGATGATCGGCCGGCCGCCGGCGCCCTTGCGGAAGAGAATCTCGCGCAGGCCGTTCTGCAGCAGGAAGGAATCGGACACGCTCAGGCCGTCGAACATCTTGATGATGTCGCGGTTCGGCAGCGAGCTCTGGCGCACAGCCACCGACGCGTACGCGTGCTGCCGCACGTGCGACTCGTCTACGATAGTGAACTTCGTGAAGCCCTTGCGAACGTGACTGGCGCCGCCGAAGAAGCCGAGTAGCGCGCCGCCCATACGCAGCAGCCGGACGAGCGCCGTCGCCAGCGCCTGCGCGGACGGCCGGTCCAGGTAATCGTAGACGTCCCACAGCAGCACGCCGTCCACGACACCCTCTTCCAGGGTGAACCGCTTCGACAGGAACGTCGGCAACTCCTCGGAACGGCCCTCACGCAGGTGACGATCGAGATCCGCGAAGAGGTCCTCGATGTAGACCTTGCAGTTCAGCTGCTCGCCGAAGAACGTGACGTTCGATCCCACGACTGGGCCGAGATCCAGAAGGACCGGCGCGGGACAGGTGCCGAGGTACGAGAGGAACTTGCGCAGCGCCATCGAGGTGACGACAGGGCGCTCCTCCGGCTCCCGCCGCGAGCCGGCGTCAAGCCGTATTCCCTCCGCCGGGCGCACGGCTCCCAGGCGTGAGAGAAGACCGCCCAGACTTCGTACCCTGTCGACACCCGACAAAGACACTCCCCAATCCGAAGAGACGCGGCCGGGCCGCGCGGCACGCATTGCCGGTCCGCGTACGCCCCCGCTATGCGCCGACCAGACGCTGGCCGCCCGGCGCCTGCGGGACGGCCGGAAGGGGCGCGGGCTTCACCTCGGGCTTGGCTGCCGGGGCAGGCGTCACGGTCGGCTTCTTCTGCATGTCCACGCTGCCGCGAAAATGCGAGCCCTCCGCAATCGCGACGCGCGGCGACACGATGTTGCCGTCCACCGATCCGTTTTCGCGGATGTCTACCTTTTCGGTCGCGGTGATGTTGCCAATGACCTCACCCAGGATGATCGCAACCTTCGCGAACACCTCGGCCTTGATCTTGCCGTGCGACCCGATCGTCAGCACGTGGTCCCTGAGCTCGATCTTGCCCTCGACGCTCCCTTCGACGGTGAGATCCTCGCTGCCGTTGAGTTCGCCTTTGATGACGACCGACTTGCCGATGTTGATGACGTCGTTGTCCATGTGGCCCTTCGCCCCAATCTCTGGTGCATGAACTGAATGGGCACTCGCGACCGCCGGCGCTACGGGCACCGGCCGACCCCCTGCGTCGTCCCGACCGCTGGCAGGCGGCCGCGCGACCTCGCCCCGTTTCCACATCGTGAACCTCTGCGTTCTCCCCCGGGAGCCCGACGATGGGCGCGGGAGTCGACGCGACCTGACCAACGTATAGGACCCGCCAACAGACGGAAGCCGGTCGAGTGCGTCCAGCGATCTTGTCGCGGGACATCAGGCGAAGGGGCTCCGGGCGGCCGACCGGCTGACCAAGGCATTCGCCGGTTGGGAAACGACGGCAGCCGCAGTGCCGGCAGGTCCGCCGTGTCCACGCCTAGCTCTGCGCTAGCAGCACTCGTGCCAGCGCAGGCAGCCCCGGAGCATGGGCAACTGGGCTGAGTTTACCGCAGGCGGACGGCCGCGGGGTGCAATAGCTACACGGAGCCTGGAATCTTATGGCCTCACGTGCCTCGGGCTGCCCGGCGGCCGCCGCCACGGGCGTGAACGCCTCGACGAGTCACGCGGTTCGAGCGTTCCTCGCCTCAGCGCGTGCCACGCTGTCCCGGCGCAGGCCCTCCCGCTGGGCCGTCGCCGGCCTGCGGGCGGCGGTCGCCCACCCCGGATCCCCGAAGGCGGCCCCGCAGCACTCCATGGCCGCCGGACTGGCCAGCGCGGCGATTTCCCGCGCCAACCGGGGGGGTGCGAGCGGTCTCAACGGTGCGCCTGCACGTCGCCCGCGGGGTACACGCCGGCCGGCGAGGGCCGCGCCAGCGCGACCGCGTGACGGGGCTTCGCCGGGTTGTACCCCTTCACGCCGAAACGGAACTGCCGGCCCCAGTAGGCGACGTTCAGCAGCAGCGGCACGTGGAAGGTCCGCAGGCCCGACGGCATCAGCAGCCATCGCCCGAGACGGCCCAGGATGCGCCGCGGCGTGTAGAAACGCTTGTTGATCCATTGCAGGCCGGCCATCAGCTCGGGCCGCGTCATCTGGGCGGGTTCGAACACGGCCCACTTGTAGTCGTAGTGTTCCCAGTCGAGGTCGACGATCCGGCTGCGCATCTGATCGAAGAGCCGCGTGCCCGGCAGCGGCGTGAGGATCGAGGCCTGCATGGCGTCGATCCCGATGTCGTCGAGAATGGCCAGGGTCGACTCGAAGATCTCGCGGGTGTCGGTGTCGAAGCCGAAGATCAGCCCGGCTTCGACCACCATGCCGTGGCGGTGAATCGTGCGAATGGCCTCGCGGTAGTGCCGGGGAGACGCGATCGTCTTGTTCTGCGAGCACAGGGCGCTTTCCGAGAATGTCTCCAGCCCGATGAACACACCGACACAGCCGGCGCGCCTCATCCATTCGAGCAACTCCGGGTCGCCGGCAATCTCGATGGAGGCCTGCGTCGCCCACTGCTTCCGCAGCGGCGCGATGGCCTGGCACAGCCGAATCGCGTACTCCCGGTCCTGCGTCAGGTTGTCGTCGACGAACAGGAAGAACCGGTCGTCGAAGCTCCGCAGGTGCCCGACGATGGCGTCGACGTCGCGCTGGTAGCGGCGGCCGGCGTAGAACGAGGTGACGGAACAGAACGCGCACTGGTTGCGGCAACCCAGCGTCGCGTAGCAGGTCTGCACCGACACGTAGCGCGACCGCCGCAGCAGGTGGCGGGGCAACGTAGCCGGCACGTCCACGTCGGGGTTGCCCCGGTAGAGCGGCTGCAGTCGCCCGGCCTCGGCATCCGTCAGCGCCTCCTGCCAGGCCCCGGCGGCCGGACCCGACACGACGGTATCGGCATGCCCCAGGGCCTCGTCGATGTTGAAGGTGGGATGGAACCCGCCCAGCACCACGGGGATGCCTCGTGCGCGGAACCGGCGGCAGAGCTCGTAGGCGCGCGGCGCCGTCGCGGTCATCACGGTGATCCCGATGAGGTCGAACGGTTCGTCCCAGGGGACGTCTTCGACCTGCTCGTCGACCAGGCGAACGCGGTGGCGTTCAGGTGTCAGCGCGGCCACGCTGAGGAGCGAGAGCATGGAGAACCGGAATGTCCTGCCGTTGAACCACCGGTGCCGGCCCAGCCCACGCCAGCGACCCGATGCCGGTGCGATGAGGAGGATTTTCATGCGGCGCCGCCTCCTTCGAGCGACGTGCCCGTCTCCCATCAATGTGGCGCCATCCGGCCGGGATGTCGTGTCCGCGGCGTGAAGTTCGCGTGAGAAACCGTGAGGGCCTCCCGGGGTCGCCGGGCCGGGTCCGCGGGAGCAGGCACGCGTCGTGCCGCGGGCAGGCCCGTCCATGGCCGGCGACCGACGAGCGTCCGAGACACGGCCCCGCGACGCTGGACCCGCGACGCTGGACTTGACCGGCCGCCTGAGGATGAAGTAGCGTGTCGAACATGTTGACGTGGGTCATCTTCACGCTGGCGGCCGGGACCATGAGCATGGCCATGCGCATGCAGATGCGCCTGTGCCAGCCCGGTGGTGACCGTCCGCTCGACACCTAGACCGAACGACAACGAGCCCGACCAACCCGCCGACCTGGCACGACGCCGGTCGGCGGGTTTTCTCTTGTACTGCACCAGTGCACCTGGGACCCGCCGACCCGGCCCGAACGGGACGGACGAGGTGGTGTTCTTCCAGGAGCACGTGGCATGCCGCAACAAATCGACGTCGGCGTTCTCGGCGCCCCAGGCGCGGACGGCACGGGTGTCCCCGGGCCGCGCCTCACGTCCCGGCTGCGCCCCGCCAGGCATCGGCCTGTCCGACCGCGTTGGCGCCGCGACTCGCAGGGAATCGAGGTGGCCGATGCGCGTTGACGCGCGCGGTGTCGCCCTCGTCGGCTTCGGAACGGTGGGCCGCGCCACGGCGCGGCTGCTCACCGAGCAGGGACGGCCGGACCTGGACCTTCGCTGCGTGTGCACGCGGAACGCGGACCCGGGGCGGGCTCCATGGGTCGGGCGCGGCGTCCGGTGGACCCCGGCGTTCGAGGCGGTGATCGCCGCCGACATCGACATTGTGATCGAACTCGTCGGCGGCCTGGCTCCCGCACGCGGCTTCGTCGAGCGGGCACTCGCGGCCGGCAAGTCCGTGGTCACCGCGAACAAGCAGCTCATCTCTCATCACGGGGCGAGGCTGACGGCTCTGGCGCGGAGGGCGGGCGCGCAGCTTCGGTTCGAGGCGGCCGTCGGCGGCGGCATCCCCGTCATCAGGGCGCTGCAGGAAGGCCTGGCCGGCGACGACCTGGTCCGCGTCGCGGGCGTGTTGAACGGCACCTCGACCTACATCCTCTCGCGGATGGGCGAGGAAGGCGTTCCGTTCGCCGAGGCGCTGCGCGAAGCCCAGGTCCTCGGCCTGGCCGAGGCAGACCCGGCGGGCGACGTCGACGGCCTCGACGCGCGCGCCAAGCTCGCCATCCTGGCGGCCATCGCGCTTCGGCGCCGCGTCCGGCCGGCGTCCATTGCGTGCCGATCGATCGCCGGGCTCCTGCCGTTCGACCTGCAGGCCGCGCGCCAGGTGGGCTGCGTGATTCGCCAGGTCGCGTGGGCCGAGCGCGACACGGCCGACGCCGGGCGCGTCCACGCGGGCGTGTCCCCCGCGCTCGTGCCGGAGGGATCGGCCTCGGCAGGCACGCGCGGCGCGCAGAACACGATCCACGTCGCCGGCCGCCGCGGCGGCGTCACGACGCTGCACGGCACGGGTGCCGGCGGCGATGCCACCGCGGTGGCCGTGATGTCGGATGTGCTGTCGGTCGCGCGCCAGCCGCACGCGGTCGCGGCGCCGTGGCCGGAGTCGGCCACCTTGCGCGTCACGAGCAGCCTGACGACCAGGCACTACGTGCGCGCGCCTCGTCGTACCGGATCGGCCATCGGCCGCGCCCTCGGGGTCTGCGCCGTCGCGATCGACCCGGCCGGGCCGATGCCTGTGGCGCGGGGCAACGGCGCGGATCCGGCCTGCGCCTGGCTGACCGGCCCGCTCTCGACCGAGGACGTGCGCGACGCGATCGCGTCCGCGCTGCCGTCCGGCCCTCTGACGGCGGTGCTGGTGCTGCCGCTGATCGACCCGGCGGCCTTCTCCTCGTCATTGGCCGTCAATGCCGACGCGCGTCCAGACCGGGACGCGTCGCCTGATTCCGTGCCCCCACGGCGACACGCCGATTCACAAGGAGCTGCTCATGCCTGACATCCAGTCCCCCGGTCCGTCCACGCGCGCGCTGCACGCCGGCCATACGCCGGACAGCGCCACCCGCGCGCGGGCCGTGCCCATCTACCAGTCGACGTCGTTCGTCTTCAACTCGGCGGATCACGCAGCCAGGCTCTTCGCGCTCGAGGACCCGGGCTACATCTACACGCGGATCGGCAATCCCACGACCGACGTGCTCGAGCAGCGGCTCGCGTCGCTCGACGGGGGCGTGGGCGCGCTGGCGCTCTCCTCGGGCCAGGCGGCCATCACGCTCGCCGTGGCGACCCTCGCGCGGGCCGGCCAGAACATCGTGTCGAGCGCCTCGCTCTACGGCGGCACCGTCAACCTCTTCCGGCACACGCTCGCGCGGTTCGGAATCGAGGCCCGGTTCGTCGACTCCTCCCGGCCGGAACACTTCGCAGCGGCCATCGACGCGGACACCCGGCTGCTGTACACCGAGAGCATCGGCAACCCGAGGAACAACGTGGACGACCTCGACGGCATCGCCGGCGTCGCCCATGCGCACGGCCTGCCGCTGGTCGTCGACAACACCGTCGCGCCCGTCATCTACCGGCCCTTCGACCATGGCGTCGACATCGCGGTTTACTCCCTGACCAAGTTCATCGGCGGCCACGGGACGTCGATCGGCGGGGCGATCGTCGACTCGGGGCGCTTCGACTGGGCGAACGGGCGGTTCCCGGAGTTCACCGAGCCGGATCCCTCGTACCACGGGCTCGTGTTCTGGGACCGGTTCGGCCTGCACGACCGGGCCGCCCTCCGCGGCGCAGCCTTCATCGTCAAGGCGCGGGTCCAGATGCTGCGGGACCTCGGGCCCTGCCTCTCGCCGTTCAACGCGTTCCTGTTCCTGCAGGGCCTCGACACGCTGCCGCTGCGGATGCGCGCGCATTGCGACAATGCCCTGCGCGTGGCGCAGTGGCTGGCCGCGCATCCGGCGGTTGCGTGGGTCAACTACCCCCTGTTGCCGACGCACCCCGACTACGAGCGCGCGCGCCGGCTGCTCGCCGGCGGGGGCGGCGCGATCGTCGGGTTCGGCATCCGCGGCGGGATCGAGGCCGGCAGGAGACTGATCGACCACGTGCAGCTCTTCAGCCACCTGGCGAACATCGGGGACGCCCGCAGTCTGATCATCCACCCGGCATCCACCACCCACCAGCAGCTCTCGCCCGCCGATCGGGCGAAGGCCGGCGTGAGCGACGACTTCATCCGGTTGTCGATCGGCATCGAGGACCCGGCCGACATCATTGCCGATCTGGACCGGGCCATCCAGGCGTCGCAGGAGCAGCAGCCGTGACGCCCGATCCAACGGGTCTCGGCATCGTGACGACGCGCACGGCCAGAGTGTGCGACGCGTGGCTGGTGCTTCGAAGCGGCCAGACGCTCGGACCAATCGACGTGGCCTACGAACAGTACGGCCGGCTGGCTCCCGCGCGCGACAACGTGATCCTGGTGTGCCACGCGCTCTCGGGCGGCGCGCACGCGGCCGGCTGGCACGAGGGCGCCCGCAAGCCCGGCTGGTGGGACACCCTGATCGGCCCTGGAAAGCCGTTCGACACCAACAGGTACTGTGTCATCAGCTCGAACGTCCTCGGCAGTTGTTACGGCACGACAGGCCCGGCGTCGATCGACCCCGCGACGGGCCGTTCGTACGGGTCGAGGTTCCCCATCGTGACGGTCGCCGACATGGTCGAGGTCCAGCGGCATCTCCTCGATCGCCTGGGCATCACGTCCATCGCGGCGGTGGCGGGAGGCTCGATGGGCGGCATGCAGGCGCTGCAATGGGCCGTGTCCCATCCCGACCGCGTGCGGGCCGTCATCGCGATCGCCACGACGGATCGCCACTCGCCGCAGCAGATCGCGCTGAACGAAGTCGCGCGCCGGGCGGTCCAGGCGGATCCGGCCTGGCAGGACGGCGACTACTACGGCACGCCCGGCCCGCGCGCCGGCCTCGCGGTGGCCCGGATGCTCGGGCACGTGACGTACCTCAGCGAGCCGGGCATGGAACGCAAGTTCGGCCGGCGACGACGGACCGGTCGCGCCGGCTTCGGGCTGGAGCCCGAGTTCGAAGTCGAGCACTACCTCGATCACCAGGGGCGGAGCTTCGTCGATCGGTTCGACGCCAACTCGCTTCTCTACATCACGCGGGCCCTGGACTACTTCGATCTCGCCGAGGGGTCCCCGTCGCTCGTCGAGGCGTTCCGGCGCACCCGCGCAGCGCTGCTCGCGCTGAGCTTCTCGTCCGACTGGTTGTACCCTCCGCGCCAGCTTGAACGAGTCGCGGCGGCCGCGGCCGCCGCGGGACGGGCGGTCACCTACCACGAAGTGCAGAGCGACCATGGCCACGACGGATTCCTGGTCGAGGCCGGCACCGAAGATCCGTTGATCCGCGAGTTCCTCGCGGCCCGCGCGCCCTCGCGCGGCAGCGCCCGGCCGCACGCGGAGAGAGGGTCCCAGAAGGTCGTGCGGGAAGGCACAGACCCTGGAGCGGCCGGAAGGACCGAGCGGCGGATCGCGCCGTGACGGGCACGGCCACGGCAAGGTGCCTGACCGTGACGCGAAGGCCGGCCCGCCTCGGGCGGTATCGCGGGGCGCGTCTGCAGCGTTCAGACACGACCGGCTCGCGCGGGCATGCGGCGGGGTCACGTCCCCGGTGCTACAATCACCGTCGACCAGCCCGCCGCTCATCTGGCGGCGTCCGGTCCACGCGCGCATCGCGGCGCCGGCCGAGGCTGGGGCGCTTTCGCGGAACCCGGAGGAGGACGTCGTGCTGGAGTCACCTGCCCCTCTGCGGTGGATCGTCGGGCTTGGCGTCACGCTGTGCCTTTGTGCTGCCGCCTGTGCGGACCGGAATACGCAGACGCCGTCGAGCCCCTCGCCGGCCGGAGGCGGGCAGGCGGGCGCCCCATCGGGGCTGTCGTTCGCCGGGGGAATCGCGGGCGCAGGGGCGGCGTGGGGCGCCAGGCCAGGGGGCGCTGCCGTCGTGAGCTTCCCTCCCCGCAACGAATCGTTCGACTTCCGCAACGATCTCGAGTCCAAGTACCGCTACGGCATGGGCCGCGGCCCCTCCTCGACGTTCGTCGACCTGGAGGGCGACATCGTCTGGACACAGGAGTACCTGCGATATCGCGTCAACGCCTGCACGCACGTCGAGGCGGTCCAGCGCGTGATGTTCCAGATCGATGGAGGCGGGGTCGTGCCCGTGTGCGGCCAGGCGCCGCCGGGCCAGGTGCTGTTTCCGCCGCGGACCGAACCGTACGACTTCCGGCTGCAGCTCGAAACGAAGTACCGGGACGGCCTGCGGCGGGCGCCCACGTCGTCCTACGTCGATGTCGAGGGCAGCATCGTCTGGACGCAGGAGTACCTTCGTTACCGGGTCAACCTGTGCTCCCACGACGAAGCCACCGCGCGCGTGTTCGCGCAGATCGACGGCCAGGGCGTCCAGCCCGACTGTGCGCCGGCATCGACGACGAGCCTGAGCGGGTTCTGGAGCGGCACCGGCACCTACCCCAACGCGCCGTTTCGCATGACGCTCGTGCAGACGGGCACGGCGCTCAGCGGGCAATACGCCGATCAGCTCGACCGCAGCCTCTCGGTCACGGGCGCCTACTCCGCGCCGCCCGCATTCGCCGTCGTGGTCGATTTCGGCGATGCCAAGTTGAACTTCCGCGGCACGGTCGAGGACGCGCGCACCATTCGCGGCGTCATGTGGACCTCGGCCCTGGGGAACCGCCAGTACCCGTTCACGATGACGCGGTGAGGGCGTGGCGGGGGGCACGCCGCGCCGTCTGTGCGGGTTTACTTCATCAGCGGCCCGGCCGGTAGACGGAACAGGCGGGTCAGCACGACCGGGATGCCGTTCTCCGGATCCCCGTAGGGCGTCCATACGACGGCGGGGTCCGTCGGGTCAGGGCACGTGAACTGGCTCGGGCACATCGTCGTTTCGATGTAGATGTTCCCCACCACGCGCCCGGGGTTCACGTCGAAGCGCAACGACGACCGCGAGCGGACGAACCCCACCATCATGTTGGTCGCGGGATCGAAGAGCAGGCCGAGGCCGGTGCCGCCGAACCGGCGCGGTCCCGTCGCGCGCCACACGCCGAGGAACGGCGAGACCTTCATCGGCAACTGCGGCACGCCGCCGAACATGAGGGCATCGGTGTAGCCCAGCGTCCCATCACGATGGTACGTGACGAGCGACGGTAGTGTCGCGCCGGCACCCAGCCCGGACGCGAGGTACCAGGTGCCGACCAGCGTCGCGGGGAAGCGCCCGCTGGCGACCGGGGCCGTCAGGCCTCCGACGAGCAGCACCGCAACCGTGAGCAGGATCAGACGACGGGCGGACGTGCGTGTCTTCATCTCATGCCTCCGCGGACAATGTAGGGACAAGGGGCGCCGGGAGCCATCGCCGGAGGCCAAGAAACGGCTGAGGAAGGTCTGAGGGCGCAACTGCGCGACAGGTGGGGACTTCCGGCCGAACGCGGAGTATGATCCGGCACCGGGGGTGACGCCATGGCCAGCCAGAACGGCGGTGTCGGCCTCGTGCGATTCGGCCCGTTCGAATTCGTCCCGGACACCCTCGAACTCCGGCGCGCCGGTCGCGTCGTGCGACTCGCGCCTCAGCCGGCTCGCCTCCTCGGCGTCCTGGTGGCGCACGCCGGCCAACTGGTGAGGCGGGACGATGTACGGCAGGCCCTGTGGAGCCACGACACGTTCGTGGATTTCGAAGCCGGCCTCAACTACTGTCTCGGCCGGCTGCGCGCGGTACTCGGTGACGACGTCCGGTCCCCGCGCTACGTCGAGACGGTCCCGCGGCGGGGGTACCGGTTCGTGGCGGACGTCGAGCGGGTCGGCCGGCCTCACCCCACGCTTGCCGTCCTCCCCTTCGACAACCTCGGCGGCGATCCCGCGGAGGAGTATCTCTCGGACGGCGTCGCCGACGGACTGATCACGGAGTTGGGGAAGATCTCGTCGCTGCGGGTCATCTCGCGCCAGTCTGTGCTCGCGTTCAAGGGCAGCCGTCTACCGATCGGCGACATCGCGCGGCAACTGCGGGCCGACGCCCTGGTCGAGGGCAGCGTCCTGCGGCACGGCGGCCGGCTGCGCATCACGGCGCAGCTGATCGAGGCGGAGCCCGAACGCCACCTCTGGGCCGAGAGCTACGACGGCGACCCGGGGGAGTTCCTCGACGTGTTGTCGAGGGTGGCGCGCGCGGTGGCTGGCGCGATCTCGGTCGTCCTGGCCCCGGAGGACGAGGCCAGGCTCGCAACGCCGGGGACGCCGGGACCCGACCCCCGCGCCCAGACGGCGTTCCTGAAGGCGCGGTTCCACCTCGGCAAGTGGTCCGGCGTCGAAATCCAGCGTGGCCTCGCCTGCCTGCAGGAAGCGATCGCGATCGATCCCGGGCACGCGGCGTCGTACGCCGCGATGGCCAACAGCCTGATGATGCTCGGCTACTGGGGCCACGTCCCGTGGCGGGTGGCGTACCCGCAGGCGCGCGGGGCGGCGCTGCGTGCGGTCGAACTCGACCCGACCTCCAGCATGGCGCACGCCGCGCTGGCGTTCGTGAGACTCCTCCTGGACTGGGACTTCGCCGGCACCGAGGCAAGCCTGCGGCGGGCGATCGAAACGGGCCGGAGCAACGAGCAGGCCCATCTGATCAGCGCGTTGTACGAATCCTGGATCCGCGGTGACCAGGACGCCGCGCTCGCCGCCGGGCACATCGCCCTGTCGCTCGACCCGGTGTCTCCCTTCACGAACTCCCTGTTCGCGTGGCTCCTGCTGTTTGCGGATCGCTACGACGAGGCAGCCGGGCACGCGGCACGCACGCTGCAAATGTACCCGGACGCGCTGCAGGCGCAGGTCGTGCTTGCATGGACCCGCCTGAAGGGCGGCGACGTGCCGGGCGCGGTCCAGATGTTCGAACGGGCGGTCGCCGCCTTCCCGGATGCCATCACGCGTGGATTCCTCGGCCACGCGTACGCCCTGTCCGGCCGCACGGCGGAGGCCCGGGGTGTCCTCGATCACCTCCTGGCGGGCCCCGTCGACAACGTGTGCGTCAAGAGCGTCGTCTCGGTGTATGCCGGCCTCGGCGAGGCGGACCGCGCCTTCGAGTGGTTCGAACGGGGACTCGCCGTGCGCGACGCCGGGCTCCTCGCGCTCCGGGTCTCGCCGCCGTTCGATCCGCTGGCCGCCGACCCGCGCATGGAGCGACTGGCGGAGCGCATCGGGCTCGCGCGCCTGGAGCGGCTGGCCGGCTGAGCCGGCCGCGATGCCGCGCGGATCGACAGGCGACGGGCGTCCTCGCCGGAGTTACACTACGCCAGCGTCGCGCCGACGGCCTCGATGAGCTGGCTGGGTGTGTACGGCTTCGGCAGGAGCCGGGCGGCGTGCGGAAACTCCGTTGCGACCCGGACCAGGTTCCCCGACGAGACGACAATCCTCGTGTCCGGCCGGATGCGGATCATCTCGCGCATGACGTCCGTGCCGCTCAACTTCGGCAGCGTCCGGTCCAGGATCACCAGGTCGATCCCGGCCGACATCGTCGTGAATATCTCGATCGCCTTCACCCCGTCGCCGACCACGAGCACGCGGTGGCCCGCCCGCTCGAGCACGAGGCGCGCCAGGTTCGCAATGGACGCTTCGTCTTCCACGACGAGGATGGTCCCCGTCCGCAGGCTCGCGGCATCAGCGGGAACTCCGGCGGCGCTGACGTCCGTTCCCGCCGGCAGGTACAGGTGCACGGTCGTGCCGCGGCCCTCGGCGGTCTCGATGTCGATGCCTCCCAGGTGCTGCTGCACGACGATGTTGTACACCATCGTCAGGCCGAGCCCCTGCCCCTTGCGCGTCCCGCGCTGTTTCGTCGTGAAGAGCGGGTCGAACGCCCGCTCCCTCACCGACGCCGGCATGCCGGGGCCGGTGTCCGAGAAGCGCACGTGCACGTAGCGGCCCGGCGCCAGGCCCATGGGATCCGCCGGTTGCGCCTCGTACTCCGTGGCGTCCAGGTGGACGAGGTCGTCCGGCCCGACACCCCGGGACTCGATGGCCTGCACGGCATTGAGCCCGAGGTTGACCAGCGTGTGGTAGATGTCGGACTCGCTGCCGCGGACAACGAAGGCGCCCGACGGCACGCGCAGGTCCTTGCGGATTCGACGGTCCGTCGTCTCCGTCAGGATCTGGAACACCTCCGAGGCGACCCGGTGCAGGTCGAACGCCTGCTGGCTGTCGCGGTCGGGACGCGAGAGCGACTGCAGGCGCCGGACCAGATCGGCCGCACGCTGAGCCGCCTTGACCACGTTGATGGCCGCCTCGCGGCTCGCCGCCGACAAGTCCGGCGCCTCCGTGCGAAGCAGTTCGGCGTAGCCGATGATGGTCACGAGGATGTTGTTGAAGTCGTGCGCGATCCCGCTCGCGAGCGTGCCAATCGAATCCATCCGCTGGCGGAGCTGGAGCTGTTCCTCGAGCCGGCGGCGTTCCGAGATGTCCCTGAAGATCGTCAGGTAGACGGCGTTCGGGAGCTTCTTGCTGTGCATCTCGACGGGGACGGTGGTGCCGTCCTTCCGCGTGATCTCGCGCTCGGTGATGACCGCTTCCCCGCGGTCGAGCCGGTCGACCCGGAGCGGCGCGCGCGCCCGCTCGGCCGGCGAAAACAGCTCGACCAGCGCCCGGCCGACCAGGTCCTCACGCGTGTACCCGGTCAGCTCGCAGGCCTGCCCGTTCAGCTCCGTGATCGATTCGCCCGACACGAGCACGATCGCGTCGGCGGCGTACTCGAGGATCATGCGGAAACGCTCCTCGCTCGAGCGCAGCGCCGACTCCATGGCCTTCCGCCGGGTGATGTCCTGCAGCGTCCCGAGGACGACGACGGCCCGGCCTTCGGCGTCCCGCTGCAGCTCGGCGCGCGAGTGGACGAAGCGGCGGCTCCCGTCGTCAACGCGCGCGAGCTCGAACTCGACGTCGTACGGGCCACGGCCCGCGACGAGGTCAGCGAGCGCCCGGTCGAGTACGGGCCGGTACTCGGGCAGCGGCACCTGCTGCGCCAGCGGAAGGGGCACGCGCTGGTCCGGGGTGACCGTGACCCCGTAGATCCGGAATGCCTCCTCGCTGGCCCACATCGTCCCGGTCCGCAGGTCGAGTTCCCAGCTGCCGACGCGAGCCACCGATTGGGCCCGTCGGAGCCGATCGACCAGCAGTTGCGCGCCGGCGGCGGAAGATTGATCGCTCATGGCTGCAACGGGAACGCAGCCGGTAACGGCCCCAGCAGCGCCGACTGGCGCCTTCCGGACCCGGCCCGCGGCTCCAGGCTGCCGTCACCGCGAACCTGACGGGTACTCGCCGCCCTGGGAGCAGGAATTGGCGTGACTCGGGTGGGCCGTCGTCCACTAGTATTCACAGGAACCGCCGGCCGTCAACCCGTTCCGGCCACCCGTTCCGGCCGATCTCGGGTTCCCGCGGGTGCCGGGTGACCGCGCCGCCGGACGCCACGAATCGCAAACACCCAGCGGTCGCCGGCAATGTAGTTCACCGCGGAGCAGGCTCCGACCGTCACGGCGTTGGCGGCCAGGTAGTGCAGGCCGAGGCCGTGCACGAGCAGCGCCATCAGCATGGTGCCGCCAGCCAGCGACACGCCGCCGTTGGCCACGTTGAACCGGAGCAGGCGGCCGAGGGCCTCGGCCGTCCCGGAAGGCCGGTCGGCCCAGGTCCACCGCTGGTGCCAGGTGAAGTTGTGGAGGACGGCCAGCTCCGTGGCCGCAAGTGTTGCCGCCACGACCGGGAGATGGGCGTGCGCGACGAGCAGCCACAGCGCTGCCGTCTGCACCGCGTACCCGATTGCGCCGACCACGACGAACACCACCGGCCGGGCCATGAAACGCTACCTGGCGCCCGCGGGGCGGCGTCCCCCGCCGGACGCGGCGCTCAGAATCCGCGTCCGCACCGTTTCCAGGGTTCGTGTCATCGACTCGCGCGCGATGTGATTGACGATCGGCCGCGCCAGTGGCCTGACGAGGGACGGGATGTCGCGGCTCAGGGTCACCGACTCGAGCTCGATGAGGACCCCGCCCGGCACCTGTTCGTACCGCCAGTACGAGTTCAGCCGCCACAGGAACCCGCGATCGCGTCCGACAGGCTTCTCGCGCTCCCCGGAGGCGCCGGCATTCTCCACTTCCGCGATCTTCAGCGAGGCGCTGCGGCTCCAGGCCCGCATCCCGTCGAGCCGGACGTACCGCACGTCGTGCTCGGTGTCATAGGTCACCGTCACGATCTGCCTGCGCACCAGTTTCAGGAACACACGCGACCGGTCGCCGTCGCGCCACAGGACGCGCGACTCGAGAACGTCCTCCTGCACGTGGGACCCCGCAGCCGGCTGGCGCAGCTCCGACAGGACCTCGTCGAGCGACACGCCCGGCACGAACACCGTGCCGCGCCAGTGGTGGATCAGGCCGCCGGGCACCTCGATGCCAGTCCCGTCAGCGGGCTTCGCCAGGCAGGTGACGGGCACGGCCCCGGCGAGCACCTCGCGACGAACCCCGGTCGCCCTGGCGGGATCGCCGACATCGGATCCCAGGAACCCGCCGGGCGCGGACAGTTCGCGCGCCCGCCGCGCCTCCACGGACGAGACGTAGCGATCGAACGCCTCCGCCGTCGCGGGGCGCAGCTCGGCCGCGGCCGCGGGTAGGGCCGGCACGGTCACGCAGCACGCGAGGAGGCCCGCAACAACTGCCCTGGGCGCCGCGCAAGGCAGGCTGGTCATCGCTTCTCCGTTTCTTCGCCGTAGAGCGCAGCGGTGTTCCGTCCCGCGCTCACCAGGAACGCGACCACGAGGCCGGTGGCGGCCACGACCGCCCCGACATCGAACAGGCGCCACGGTCCGAAACCGAGCGGGGACACCCACCGTCCGCCCGTGAGCCTGATCGCGCCGATGGCGATCAGGATCCGGAACTCCGTGGGCCCCACCCACAGAAACGACATGTTGAAGACGCCCCGCGCGTGTGTGGCCAGAAACGACTCGGCCGAGACGAGCAGCCACGCGACGAGCACGGTCAGCGCAAGCACGGGGCTCATGAAACCGGACAAGGCCAGGCCTGCGACCATGCACGTCGTCCCGGCGATGTCGATGACGTGATCGACATAGAACCCGTAGCGCGGGCGCAGCCGGTCTCGGACCCGCGCCAGCGTGCCGTCGAGGCTGTCGCCGAACCAGTTCAGCGCCAGGAAGACGACGACCAGCGGCAATCCGACCGCCGGCGCGGTCCCGCCAAGCCAGAACGAGAGCCCCACGCCGACCATCGACACCAGGCCGAGCGCCGACAGGTGGTCGGATGTCACCCACGCGGGCGTGCGACGGGCCATCCAGATGAGCAGGCGTTTCTCACCAGCCGCGAGCAGGCTGCGGTGCTGCCGAACGTGATCCGCCACCACCACGGGCCCGCGCTTCGGCATCGCCTCGGCCGTTGCGATCGTCATGTCCACACCTCCGCGGGGCCGTTGATGTGCGCCCCTGATGGGAGATGCGCAAACGGGGTGCATTCCGGCTCAGGGCCGGGTCACTGAACGAGACGGGCAGGATGCTGGAGCCGGAGCCCGGGGTGGGAGCCCGGGCAGGGCGGTGGCCGGGAACCGGGACCGGGCGGTGGCGAACTCACCTGGCCCGGCGGGCCGATGGGCGGGCCATCGACGGCTCCTCCACACCCTGAGTCGGCGCCTCCGGCACCTTGGAGGCGGTCGCAGATACCGGGTGAATCGGGATGACGCGCGCTCCGGGAGGACGGGTCGTGGCCCGCTTCGCCTTTCGGAAGCGGCAGACGAACCGCCCGATGGCTTCCGACCAGTCCAACATGCGCCCGATGGGGATGCCGCCCGGCAGCCGGTACCGCCCGACGGCCGAGAGCCCCGCGGACGCCAGGCACCCGCACTGCGCGCAGTCGGGTGTCCCGCCAAACTGGCAGGGGACGACGCGCGTCTCGAAATCGGCCGACAGGCAGTGCGTCGTCCGCGCGAAGGTGCAATCGGCGGGCGAGGACGGCGGGTCGAGGTAGTTCTCGAGCACGCGGCGCGACGCCTCGAGCTTGGCGTAGCGTGGACCGAGCGCGATCAACTCGGCCACGACGCGCCGCCGATCGTCGGCCGTGAGGCACTCGTCCGACACCTCGCCGACCTGCGGCGTGTAGAGGCTGAACCAGATTCGCCGCGTAGCCTCCTGGGTCGACCAGAATCGCACGAACTCCTCGAGGTAGCCCGGACGCCTCGCCTGCTGGTGCGTAACGGTGCAGTGCACGGTCACGCTGTGACCGGCAACATGCTGGAGGATGCGATCGTAGGTGGCCGGCGCGCGCCGCGCGTTGTGCTCCGGCGGCAGCCCATCGATCGACACGACAATCAGCAGCCGTCGCAGCCCGGCCCACTCCAGGGGAATGGGCCGGACCGCGCTCGTGACGAGCTGCGTGTACACACCCCTGGCCGCAAGCCAGGGGAGGATCTCGCCCAGCTCGCGGTACCGCACGAGCGGCTCGCCGCCGATGATCGACAGGTGCAGGGGATTGTGTCGCCGGACGAGGTCCTTCATCCGGCTCACCAGCTCGGCGCCCCTGAAATCCGCGAGCGACCGAAGCGTGACGCCGCCGCCAAGGTGGTCGTCCCCGAACGCGTAGCAACCGGGGCACCGCAACGGGCACTCGCGGGTCAGTTCGACAGACAGATTCGGCTGGATGCCACGGAGGATTTTCCCCCAGGCGCGGATGATCCCGTCCATAGGTGTTGGAGTCCTTCCCTTCCCGAATATACCAGCAACGCCCGCCGGCAGCCACCGGGCCATCCGCGAGTGTCCGCGGGCGCCCCGTCGGACGAGGCCCGGTGCATCGGCGGATCCCGGAATCGGTCACAGCCGCAGGACGGCGAACACCCCCTGGCCGATCACGATTCTCGTCGCCCCTCACATTGCGGCGATGCGGATGACGCGCACGGGGCGACCTCGCGAGCCTCCCGCGGACGGGCCGGCGGGGCGCGCGGATGGAGCGGTTCATCTGGTCGGCGGGCCGCGCCAACCCGAATTACATGCTGCTGTTGTCAGAGTTACACCCGGACCAAAAAGGTCCCGAATTCCAGGCTGTTGCAGGGAGAAAATTCGCGCCACAGGCGTGGCGGTATCGCCCTTGCTATATGGGAGAGCTTGGGCCATCGCTGTACTGCGCCCGCGGACCGTTATCAGCCGATCTGCGCCCGCCGGGATGGCTTCTGGTCACGCCAGCACCAGAAAAGAGGTTCAATGCATCCGAGACCCCCCTCCCCGAGGCGACCCCTGGTCGCCAGACTCCTGCTCACGCTGGCGGTCGGTGCGCTGATCGTCGCCGTCCCGACCAACATGTCCGGCCAGGGCGGCGCCGGCTGGAAGGTCGTCGCCTGGAACAACCTGGGCATGCACTGCATGGACGCCGACTTCAGCGTCTTCGCGATCCTGCCTCCCTACAACACCATCCAGGCGCACGTGATCGACCAGTCCGGGCAGTTGATCACCAACCCGTCGGGCATCCGGGTGACCTACCAGGGCATCGCCGACCCGACCGGCTCGATCAACACGACGTCGGCGGGCAAGACCAACTACTGGACCCACATCCTGTCGCTGTTCGGCGTCTCGCTCCCGGTGAACGTGGGTCTGCTGAACCACAACATGCCGGGCGCGTCGAACGCGCCACAGCCCATGGTGTTCGACCCGGCGCTGAACTGGTTCATTGCCGAAGGCATCCCGATCACGCCGTGGGACGATGCCGGCGCCAAGAACGCCTACCCGATGATGCGGGTCACCGCGACGGATACGACGTCCGGCGCGGTGCTGGGCACGACGAACATCGTCCTGCCGGTGTCCGACGAAATGAACTGCCGGGCCTGCCACGCGTCGGGATCCGGCGACGCGGCGAAGCCCGCGGCCGGCTGGGTGTTCGATCCCAACGCCGAGCGTGACTATCGGCTGAACGTGCTCCGCCTGCACGACGATCGGCAGACCGGCAACCCGACGTATGCCGCGGCCCTTGCGGCCAAGGGGTACAGCGCCTCGGGCCTGTATCCGACCGCCACGGGCGGCAAGGCGATCCTCTGCGCGAACTGCCATCTCTCCGAGGCGCTGCCGGGCACGGGCTACCTGGGCGTCCCGCCCCTCACGGCAGCCATTCACAGCCTGCACGCGAATGTCATCGATCCCAGCAACGGGATGACGCTCGACTCCAGCAGCAACCGCACGGCGTGCTACAGCTGCCACCCGGGGTCCGAGACGCGCTGCCTGCGCGGCGTCATGGGGAACGCCGTGGCCGCGGACGGCACGATGTCGATCCAGTGCCAGAACTGTCACGGGCGGATGTCCGCGGTCGGGTCGCCGGCCCGCACCGGGTGGTTCGACGAGCCCACCTGCCAGAACTGCCACACGGGAACGGCGACGCACAACAGCGGGCAGATCCGCTACACGTCGGCGCTCGACGCGAGCGGCCAGCCGCGCGTGGCGGCCGACCAGACGTTCGCGACGCAGCCCGACGCGCCGGTCGCGGGCGTGTCGCTCTACCGCTTCTCGTCGGGCCACGGCGGCCTGCAGTGCTCGGCGTGCCACGGCTCCACCCACGCCGAGTACCCGTCGTCGCACCAGAACGACAACGTCCAGAGCCTGGCGATCCAGGGCCACGTCGGGACGATCGCGGAGTGTTCGGCGTGCCACGGGACGGTGCCCACGACCACCACCGGCGGCCCGCACGGGATGCACCCGATCGGCGCGGCCTGGATCTCGCGGCACCATGACGCCGCCGGGTCGCAGTGCCAGGCGTGCCACGGCACGGACTACCGCGGCACGGTGCTGTCGCGGTCCTTCGCCGATCGCACGCTGACGAGCGAGTTGGGGACCAAGACCCTGTTCCGCGGGGCCCAGGTCGGCTGCTACATGTGCCACAACGGCCCGTCGAGCAGCTCGCGCACCTCCAACACCCCGCCCGTGGCGACCAACCTCACGGCCTCCACCCCGGCCGGCACGGCGGTCACGATCACCCTTGTGGCGTCCGACCCCAACGGCAACCCGCTCACGCTGCGCATCGTGTCGCAGCCGGCGAACGGGACCGTGAGCCTGTCGGGGACGACGGCGGTCTACCGCCCGTTCAGCGGGTTCTCCGGCCCCGACACCTTCACGTACGCCGCGTGGGACGGGTCGATCGACTCGAACCTCGCGACGGTGATCGTGACGGTCGGGTCGGGCGGGGGGTGCACGCTGACCTCGACCGCGATCGTGCCGCCGACGGCGAGCGTCGGCGCCAGCGTGCCGTTCGCGACCACGGTGACGGCCCAGGGGTGCTCCGGCGCGATCACCTACGACTGGAACTTCGGCGACGGCAGCGCGCACAGCACCGTGCGCAACCCGACGCACGTCTACGCATCCGCGGGCACGTACCAATGGACGATGACCGCGTCGGCCAACGGGGTGACGACCACGAAGACCGGGAGCATCGTTGTCTCGGCGGGGTGCTCGCTCACCTCGACGGCGACCGTGCCGCCGACGGCGACGGTCGGCGCCAGCGTGCCCTTCTCGGTGACGGTGACGCCGCAGGGCTGCTCCGGCGCCATCACGTACGACTGGACCTTCGGTGATGGGAGCGCCCACGCCACGGTTCGCACCCCGACCCACACGTACGCGGCCGCCGGGACCTTCCAGTGGTCGGTGACCGCGTCGGCTGACGGCCAGACGACCTCTCAGGCCGGGAGCATCGTGGTCTCGCCGGCGTCGTTGCCGGCGCCGACGGTGACGAGCGTGAGCCAGTTGTCGGACCCGTTCCGGATCCGGATCAACGGCCGTTACTTCGTCAGGGGCTTGCGGGTGTTCATCGGCACGGACACGCAGCCCTGGTCGGGCGTGCAGTTCAACAGCGCCACCCGGATCACCCTGAACGGCGAGGGGCTGTCGCAGAAGTTCCCGCGGCGCCAGACCGTCAGCATCCGGATCGTCAACCCTGACGGCCAGTCGGTGACGACCAGCTTCAGACGGCGGTAGCCTCCGGGCGGGCACGCGGCCCGCCCCTGTCACTGGACACCCGGTCGGGAGACGTGCTCCCGGCCGGGTGTTTCTTTGTCAGCGACCCGCGCGCTGCGATCGCGATTCGACGCGCCAGCAACTGGCGTCCCCGGGCCAGGCCCGGGGCTGCGACGTGAAGGACAACTCACGACTCTCGAACCCCGCCTGCTTCTCACGAGGCCGACATGGCGTCGCCGAGACGGCCACGGACGTTGGCTTCGTGCGTCTCGCGGTAGAACGGGGTGAGCGGCTCACCCACCGCGATCGGGCGGCCGCACAGCAGGCCTTGCAGGTACGCGATGTTCCGCTCGAGGATCTCCCGCCCGCCGATGGCGCCGTGTGCGGGCACGACCGTGCGCACGCGAGGGTCGCGTGACCAGCGCCGCAGTTCCTCGATCCAGGAAGGCAGCGGACTCCCGGCCGGAACGACGGGAAGCGGCGTCTCGGCCGCGTCGCCCACCAGGAGGATTCCCCGTTCGGGCACCAACCCGACGATGGAATCACGCGTGTGGCCGGGGAGGTGACGAAGTGTGAGCGTCACGCCGCCGAGGTCGAGTGTCATCTCGTGATCGAACGTCACGTTCGGCGCCACCAGCGTCACAGCGTCCCAGGCTCCGGGCTCGGCCGCCTGCTTCTCTCGAAGCGTGATCGGCACGTCGTCACGGAAGCGCGCGGCGCACGACGCGTGCCCGATGATGGCCGCGTGACGCGACGCCAGCCCCCCGGTCCCCCAGGCGTGGTCCCAGTCCGCATGGCTGTAGACGATCACGAGGTCACGCCCGCCGATCAGGCCCTGGTATCCCGTCATGTCGCGCGGATGCGAGAGCGTGTCCCACACCACCGCGCGGTCCCGGCCGGCGACGAATGCGCCGCGGACGTCGTAGTCGCCCAGCCTGACTTCGGTGATCCAGGTGTCGTTGTCGATCAATCGAGGATCGGACATCTCAGCCTCGGGAGAGGCGGCCGCGTCGGGCGGCCCGATTCCGGCCGGGCGGCGCCGACTGTACCCGGGGAGCTGCCGGCGTGTCAAAAGCGCGCGGGCCTGCTGCTCGATCCCGGCCCAGCGCTGGCGGCTGCCGGGGGAGTATCATGGCCGCGTGCGCGCGTCTCGTCTGGTTGCGGGCCTCTCCGGCATGCTCATCGTCGCCGCGTCGGCGCCCGGCACGGGAGCCATGTCCGAGCGGGCGCGGCCCGAGGCGTCCGTTCGCGCGCAGGGGCTGCAGGGGCCGCCGCCAGGTCCGGCGCGCAGCGTCGCGTTCGTGGACGTGGTCGCGCTCGACGCGGACGGCCGTCCCGACGTCAGCCTGGCCGCGTCGGACTTTCGTGTCGCGGTCGACGGCAAGCCGCGCGCGGTTCTCTCGGCGCGGTACGTGTTCAGTGGGCCTGGCGCCACCGCGGCGGCCCGCGTGGCGGCCGCGTCGCGCGGCGGCATCGACGGTGCGCTCGCGGAGCCGGCACGCATCATCCTGCTCGCCGTCGACGAGAACAGCATCGTGCGCGGCGAGGAGAAGGCCGCGCAGGCTGCTGTCCGGCGCGTGTTCGACGTGGTGGGCGCGGCCGACAACGCGGCCCTGGTCACGCTCCCCGTGACGCGCGGCGAGACGACGATGTCCACCGATCGGCAGCCGGTGCGCGAGCGCCTGGCCGCCCTCGTCGGGCGCGGCGCGTCGAGCGACCTCCTGGCCCGCGCCGACCCCTTTGACCAGCGCGAACCAGACCTCCAGCTTCGTGACGACGAGCCGGACACCGAGCGGCAGCGGACGGGCGGCGACGTCCAGCCGGGGACGGCGCGCGACGACCTCGGCGCCCGGGGCCTCGATTCGACCGGCGCCAGCGGGGATCCTGTCGAACGCCTGACCTCGCCGCAGGCGCTCGCGCGCATGCTCGGCCGGCTGCGCGGGGTCCCGGGCCGCAAGACCGTGATCCTCTTCGTGGGCGGCGCGCGTGCTGCCCCGCCCGACCCGCGTCGTCCACGCGACGTGCGGGATGAACTGGCGGCGGTGCTCGAGGCCGCCGTGGCGTCGCGTTCGGTCATCCACGTCGTCGGGATCTCCCGTACCGGCATCGATCGCACGCACGAGGTGATGGCCACCGGGACCGGCGGCCTCTTTCTCCGCGCCAACGCAAACGCGCGGGACTTCGACCGGCTCACGGAGGCGCTCTCAGGGGCGTACCTGCTGCGGATCGAATCACTCCCCGGCGATCGGGACGGCCGGTCTCACGCGCTGACTGTCGGCCCAACGGCAAAGACGACCGCCATCAGGGCGCCGCAGCGGTGGACCTGGCGAGACGATCCCGAGCCGCTGTCGGTCGCAGACGATCAGCACGCCGGCGTCGCCGACAGCCCGACCGCCGGCCCGGTGGCCGGGACCGCCTCTTTGCCGGTGCCTCCCCCTACGGATCGCGCATCGCGTCCTCCCGCGGCGGGCACGCGCGTCGTCTTGAAGCGTCCGTCCCGGCCCGATCCGGAGCTCGACGTCGTCCTGGGCCGCATGACCGACTATCTCGACGGCTACCTGAACGACTTCGCGAACGTCGTCGCCGAGGAACGATACGAGCAACGGGTGTACGTTGGCGCCACGGCCGGGGCCTCGTCGACCCGCCGCCTGCGCTCGGACCTGCTGCTGGTCCGCGTCCCCGGGCCGTTCGGCTGGGTCCCGTTCCGGGACGTGTTCGAGGTGGACGGCAGGCCGCTGCGCGAGCGCGAGGAACGCCTGCGCAAGCTGTTCCTCGAGAACCCGGACACCGCGCTCGGCGAGGCGCGGCGCATCGCCGACGAGGGCGCCCGCTACAACATCGGCACGGTGTTCCGGAACCTCAACATGCCGACGCTGCCGCTGATGTTCCTGGTGCCGGGCAAGCTGCCCGGATTCACCTTCGCGCGCCATGGCGAGGACACCGTGGAAGGCATCCGCGCCTGGCGCATCGACTACGAGGAGGTGGAGCGCCCCACGATCATCCGGCGGCCGGGGGCGGACGTGGAGGTCCCGGCCAGCGGCTCGTTCTGGGTCGACCCCTCGACCGGGCGCATCCTGCGGACGAAGGTCCGCGCGAGCGTCGGCGCCCTGACGATGGAGACGACGGTCACGTACCGGCGCAGCGACACGCTGGGGATCTGGGCGCCGGCCGAGATGGAGGAGTCCTACAACCAGCCGTCCGAGACGATTGAAGGCAAGGCGGTCTACCTGAATTTCCGGCGGTTCCAGGTCAGCACCGACGTGAACATCGCGGCCCCGAAGAAGCAGGCCGCCCCGCCGCGCTGAGCTTGCGGGCGACGCCCCCGGGCCGCCCGGGGGACGTGCGCTTCGCGACCCGCCCGATCGGCCGCTCCCGCGGCTATAATGCGGATCTCGCCACAACAGTTCCACGTCGGTCGATTCCACTGGCGCGGCAGCACCCGCGCGGACGGAGGGCGCCATGATCGTCGTGCGCGACGTGATGGATCTGAAGTTCGGGAAGGCCCGGGAGGCTGTCGCGCTGGCCCGGCAGCTCGTGGAGCTTGCCAGCCGGACGGGTCACGGCAACGAGCCGATGCGCGTGCTGACGGACCTGACCGGCCGCTTCTACACGCTGGTGCTGGAAAGCAGCTTCGCGAGCCTCGCGGAGTACGAGCAGCGGATGCACACGGTCTTCAGCAACGCCGAGTGGCGCATGTGGTACGACCGGCTGGTGCCGCTGGTCGAGTCGGGCAGGCGCGAGGTCTTCACCCTGGTCCAGTGACACGGGGCGCGGGCTGTCTCCACCGGTGGACGCCGGTCCGCGATGAGTTGCAGGGATCCTCGGCGACCAGCCAGACGTTTCATCCGTCCGATCAGGAGACCACTGGCTGCGCGGCCACCCCGGCGCTTCAGCGCCGGGGTGGGAGCCGCGGGACTGCGTCGGGAGCGGGGCTACGTCTCAGCGACGTTTCCAGCCGCGCAAACGCATTGACGGGCAGGAGATCCGCCGGTACGATGGCCGCCGATTCGCGCGCGGAGCGCCCGGAGCGCCCATCACCCACACCGGAGTCTCACCGATGACACTGTCCCGTCTTACCCGGCTGACGGCCCGCCTGGTCCGCCTCGTGCTCGTCCTGATCGCAGCCCTGCCGCTGTGGCCCGCCGATGCGGCGGCGCAGGGCACGAAGGCCGACTACGCGCGAGCCGCCGGCCTGCGCGAGAAGTACGAGAGCCTGGCCCTCGACGTGCCCGGGCCGGCGTCCTGGATCGAGAAGACCAGCCGGTTCTGGTACCGGAAATCCGTGAAGGGGGGGAACGCGTTCGTCCTCGTGGACGCGGAGAGCCGCGAGAAGCGGCCGGCGTTCGATCACGACCGGCTCGCCGCCGTCCTGTCGAAGGCCACGGGCAAGACGTACACGGGCGTCACGCTGCCGTTCAGCACCCTGCGGTTCACCGACGACGAACGCGCGATCGAAACCCGCTTCGACGGCGTCACCTGGACGTGCCGCCTGGCCGACTACACGTGCACGAAAGCCGAGACGGTGGGCGCGTGGGAGCAGCGCCAGCCGCCGCCGCCCTGTACGCCGCCGGGCCCTGAGGCCAAACCGCGCGTGTCGCCCGACGGCAAGTGGGAAGCCGTCATCGAGAACTACAACGTGGCGGTCCGCCCGGCCGGCGCACAGGCGATCACCGCGCTCTCGACGGACGGATCGGAGGGCAACTGCTACGAGCTGGACTCGATCGCGTGGGCGCCCGATTCCTCGAAGCTCGCGGCCTACCGCGTACGCCCCGGCTACCGGCGTCTCGTGTACTACGTCGAGTCGTCGCCGGAGGATCAGCTCCAGCCGAAGCACTCGTCCCGCTTCTACGCGAAGCCGGGCGACGTGCTGGACGACGAACGCCCGGTGGTGTTCGACGTGTCGGCGAAGAGGCAGGTCGGCGTGGACAACGCGCTCTTCCCCAACCCGTACGACCTGTCAGGCCTCGAGTGGCGCAAGGACAGCTCGGCGGTGACCTTCGAGTACAACCAGCGGGGCCACCAGGTGTACCGGGTGATCGAGATCGACGCCGCAACCGGGCGGGCCCGGGCGGTCGTCTCGGAGGAGTGCAGGACGTTCTTCACCTACTCGAGCAAGAAGTACCGCTTCGACGTCAACGACGGGAAGGAGATCGTCTGGATGTCGGAGCGCGACGGGTGGAATCACCTGTACCTGTACGACGGCGTGACGGGCCAGGTGACGAATCAGATCACGAAGGGCCCCTGGGTCGTTCGCGGCGTGTCGAAGGTCGACGAGGCCACGCGGCAGATCTGGTTCAGCGCGAGCGGCATGTACCCGGGCCGGGATCCGTACTTCGTCTACTACTACCGCATCGGGTTCGACGGCACGGGGCTCACGCGTCTGACCGGCGCCGAGGCGAACCACGTGGTGGCGTTCTCGGCGGACATGAAGTACTTCGTCGACACGTACTCGCGCGTGGACCTGGGCCCGGCGTCGGAGCTGAGGCGGACGGCCGATGGCGTCCTCGTGACCGGTCTCGAACAGGTCGGCCTGGCGGATCTCCAGAAGGCGGGCTGGCGCCCACCCGAGGTGTTCACCGCGAAGGGCCGCGACGGCGAGACCGACATCTGGGGCGTCATCTACCGGCCGACGACGTTCGATGCGCGGACGAAGTACCCGGTCGTCGAGAACATCTACGCCGGCCCGCACGGAGCGTTCGTCCCCAAGTCCTTCAGCGCCTACAACGCCATGCAGGCCCAGGCGGAGCTCGGCTTCATCGTCGTGCAGATCGACGGGATGGGCACGTCGAACCGATCGAAGGCCTTTCACGACGTCGCGTGGAAGAACCTGAAGGACGCCGGGTTCCCGGACCGGATCCTGTGGCACAAGGCGGTCGCGGCGAAGTATCCGTATTACGACATCAGCCGGGTGGGCATCTACGGCACGTCGGCCGGCGGTCAGAGCGCGCTCGGCGCCTTGCTGTTTCACCCGGTGTTCTACAAGGCGGCGGTCTCCTCCGCCGGCTGCCATGACAACCGGATGGATAAGATCTGGTGGAACGAGCAGTGGATGGGGTGGCCGATCGGGCCGGAGTATGCCGCCTCGTCCAACGTGGATAACGCCTCCCGGTTGCAGGGCAAGGTCCTGCTCGTCGTCGGCGAGATGGACACGAACGTCGATCCCTCGTCAACCCTGCAGGTGGTCAACGCCCTGATCAAGGCGAAGAAGACCTTCGACCTGCTGGTGATCCCGGGCGCCGGGCATGGGGCTGGCGGTGCCTATGGCGAGCGCAAGCGGTTCGATTTCTTCGCGCAGCACCTGCTCGGCGTCACGCCGCCGTCGTGGAACGACGCCCCGAAGTAGGGTCAGGCCCCTTTTCTCACGTCGATCTCATTTTGATGCAAGAAAGTGGAGAAGCCGCCTGTTCCTTGGGCGCGGCAGGCGGCAGAATCCTGCACAACGCGAGGGTCCAACGCGAGGGTCAGGCCCCTTTTCTCACGTCGATCTCATTTTGCGGCCCGGCGACTATGCGCCGGACGAAGCGAAGACCCTGCTCAGGCGGCTCTTCGCGATGGCCATCAGGACGGCTGCCACCAGGCACAACACGACGACCATGAAGAAGAACGAACTGTGCGGCATGGTGTTCCAGTACCGGCCGATGAACCCCGAGGCGTAGCCGCCCGCCGCGGTCGCCACGAACCACGCGCCCATCATCGTACCCCGATGGCGGGCGGGGGCGACCTTGGCCACCAGCGACAGGCCCATCGGGCTCAGGCAAATCTCGGCGAGCGCGATCACGAGGTACGAGGAAATCAGCCAGCTGGCCGACACCTTGCCGGTGTCGCCGCCCGCCAGGCCCGCGGACGTCATGATGCCGAAGGTGGCCGCGGTGAGGATCATCCCAATGACGATCTTGGCCACGGTGGACGGCTCGGCGTTGCGCTTCCGGAGGGCGGTCCACACCATCACCAGCAGCGGCGAGAACAGAATGATGCCGAGCGGGTTCACGGCCTGGAACACTTCCGGCGAGATGCTGGTCGCCGTATTATCGCGCGCCCAGAGGGTCAGCGTGAACCCGTTCTGGTAGAACGCCGTCCAGAACGCGACGACGATGGCGAAGACGACGAGCAGCGCCCAGATCCGGGCGCGCTCGTTGGCCGTCGCCGGTGACGCCGGCCCCGCCGGGGTCTCGGTCTTCTGCGCGCCAGAGGGCAGGTACGGCCGGCCCAGCGTGAACACCGCGATCGCAAGCAGCATGGCCACCGAGGCCGACCCGAACGCCGCCCCCCACCCGTAGCGGGCCCGGAGCCACGCGACGATCAGCGGCGCCACGAAGGCGCCCGTGTTGATGCCCATGTAGAAGATGTTGAAGCCCGAATCGCGCAGGTGCGGCCGGTCGGTGTACAGGCCGCCGACGATGGTCGAGACGTTGGGCTTCAGCATGCCGGTCCCGCCCGCCACGAACGCCAGCGCGAGAAAGAACGTCGACCCCGACCCGGTAGCCAGCACGGCCTGACCGATCGCCATCAGCACCGCGCCCACGAGCACGGCCCGATAGAACCCGAGCCAGCGATCAGCCAGGAACCCGCCGAACAGCGGCAGGAAGTACACCGCGGCGAGGAACCCGCCGTACACCTGGGCCGTCGTGGTCTGCTCGAAGCGCAGGTACTCGTCCATGTAGAGCGTCAGCAGCGCCATCAGGGCGTAGAAGCTGTACCGCTCCCACAGCTCGGTGAAGAACAGGACGTAGAGGCCTGCCGGGTGCGACTGCTTCGGGGCTGGAGCCGGCTTGTCGGTCATCGGGTTCTCGCCTGCGCGTATCGGGCGCACCGCCTTGTCAGCGCGGCCCTGGTTTGAGGTGCTCTTCCAGGTAACTCGTCAGCAGAGTATACAGATGGCGGGAGGTGTTCTCACCCTCAGAAATACTGTGCGTGCGGTTCGGGTACGCCATCATCGTGAACGGCCGGTTCGCCCTGACCAGAGCGTTGACGAGGCGCTCAGCGCTCTGGTAGTGCACGTTGTCGTCGCCCGTCCCGTGCACGACCAGCAGGTTCCCCTTGAGCCGATCCGCGTACGTGATGGGCGACCCGTCCCGGTACCCGTCGGGATTGTCGGCCAGCAGACCCATGTAGCGCTCCTGGTAGAGCGCGTCGTACAGCCGCTGGTCGCTGACCGCCGCCACCGCCAGGCCGGTCGTGTAGAGGTCCGGGTAGCGGAACATCGCGTTGAGCGTCATCGATCCGCCGCCGCTCCAGCCCCACACGCCGATCCGGCCGGCATCCACAAATGGCCAGTCCGCGATCGCCGTCACGGCGGCGGCCTGGTCCTTCGACGCCAGGATCCCGATCTGCCGGTAGATGGCCTTGCGCCAGGCGCGGCCCCTGGGCGCCGGCGTGCCGCGGTTGTCCACACTCACCACGACGTAGCCATGCTGCGCGAGCATCTGGTGCCAGAGGTACGTGTTGCCGCCCCAGCGGTCCAGCACCGTCTGGCCCGCCGGCTCGCCGTACACCTGCACGAGCAGCGGGTACTTCCTGCCCGGCTGGAGATCCGGCGGCTTGATGCACCAGCCGTCGAGCTTCACGCCCTCGCCGATGTCGACGCGGAAGAACTCGGTGGGCACGCGCGCGAGCGCCGCCACCTTCGCCTTGAGCGCCGTGTTCGCGGCCAGCGTGCGGACGCTCCGGTGCTCGGGGAGCCGGACGAGGTCGATCGTCGGCGGCCGATCGAACGACGACCACGTGTGGAACGCCCACCGGCCGTCAGGCGAGACGTCATAGCCGTGCGTGCCCGTCTCGGCGACCGGGGTCAACCGCTCCGGCGCGCCCTGGCCCGCGAGACGCGTCCGGAACAGGTACCGCTGGGTCGGGTTGTCGGGCGACGCGATGAAGTAGAGCCAGCCCCCGCGCTCGTCCACGCGCTGGACCGCGATCGCGTCGAACGCGCCGGGAGTCACCAGCACCTGCTGCCGGCCCGATCGGTCGAACGTGTACACGTGGCGCCAGCCGTCGCGCTCGCTGACCCACACGAACCGCCGGCCCCCGTCGATCCAGCGGAAATCGTCCCCCACGTCCACCCAGGCGTCGTCCTGCTCGGTCAGTACGGTGCGAACCCCCCCGGTCCTGGCGTCGCCAATCATCACGTCGTTGCGGTTCTGAACGCGGTTGATGCGCTGGAAGACGATCTCGTCCGGGTTGCCGGCCCACTCCATGCGCGCGAGGTACTGGGCGCGCGGATCCCCTGGCACCTCCATCCACCGCGTCGCCCCGCCGGCGGCGGCCACGACCCCGATCCGCGCCGTCGAGATCGTCTCGCCGACCTTCGGGTACTGGATGGGCGTGACGACCGGGTAGAGCGAGTCGGTGTTGT
Source organism: uncultured Acidobacteriota bacterium (assembly GCA_963813325.1). Classification (GTDB taxonomy): domain Bacteria; phylum Acidobacteriota; class Vicinamibacteria; order Vicinamibacterales; family JAKQTR01; genus CAWEYM01. The sequence goes on along the minus strand of CAWEYM010000003.1, from coordinate 1,058,484 downwards.
TGATCAGGAAGAAATCCCGCACGCCGTCCGTGTCGATCTGCCAGTACGCAATCGCCCGGCTGTCGGGGCTCCAGCGGAAGCCGTCGCGCAGGCCCAGTTCCTCTTCGTACATCCAGTCGAAGGTGCCGTTGATGACCGACGCCGACCCGTCGGTCGTTACCTGCGCGATCTCGTGCGTGCGGAGATCCTCGACGTAGATGTTCCGTTCCCGGACGTAGGCGGCCCTGGTGCCGTCCGGCGAGAACTTCGCGAACATCAGCGTCGCCTCGGGAGCGCTGCCGCCCAGCTTGACGGGAGCACCGCCGGCCAGGTCGATCACCCAGTAGTCGCCCCGGGTGTTCTGCCGCCATACCTTCCGGGTGTTCGTGAAGATCTTCAGCAGCCGGCCGTCGGCCGACCAGTCGTAGTCGTCGATGTCGAGCGGGGCCGGCGCGCCCGGCGGCACGAGACGCGAGGCCGCCACGATCACCTCGCGGCGGCCGGTCTCGCTGTCGTAGCGGACGATGTCCCGCCCGCCCTGCGGCGATGGCTCGACGGTCGTGTAGCCGGCACCGTCGTCGAGCCACCGGGCCGGGCCGAAGCGCTCAGGGCGGAATTCCGCGCCGGCGAAGAGCCGGTCGATCGTCAGGCGTCCGGCATCCGGCGCCTGCGCCGCGATCGGCACCAGCATGCACACCAGGACCAGCACCAGCCACGCGAACCTTCTGTGACGGATCATGCGTACGCCTCACGTGAAACAGGGTCACCACCAGCCACGTCCGGTCCCGCTGGCCTCGCCGCACACACCGGCCAGGGGGCGTTCAGTCGACCTCACCGCGTGAAGCGGAGGTTGCCGCGCGGCAGGCGTCCCCCGGCAGGCCGGGGCCGGCCGTGCCATCCCCGTCGTACGACCGGCCCGGCTACCCGGGCTTCCTGATCAGCCGCAGCGCCGACGGCGTAACGGCCAGGCCGCCCTTCGACGTGCACAGCAGCTCGCTCGGCATCATGCGGCCCACGGCGTAGACCGCGTCGATCGTCTCGTCGAGCGGAATCGGGTTCTGGTATCCGCCGACCACCAGATCGGCGCACACGAACGAACTCGACGCGGCGACGGCGTTCCGGGTGTGACAGGGGATCTCCACCATGCCGCCGATCAAGTCGCAGACCGATCCCATCGAGTTCTGGAAGGCGATAGCGGCGGCGTCCGCCGCCTGCTGCGCCGTGCCGCCTGCGGCGTCGACGACGGCGGCGGCCCCCATCGCCCCGGCGGCGCCGATTTCCACCTGGCACCCGGCCACTTCCGCCGCGAACGTGGCGCGTGACGCGAGCACGAGACCGATCGCGGAGGCGGCGAGGAGGGCGAGGGCGACCGCGTCTCGCGCGAGCCCGCGTTCCTCGACGAGCGTCACGACGACGCCGGGCACGGCTCCGGCCGACCCGCCGGTCGGGGCCGCGCAGACCACGCCCATCGCGCCGTTGACGTGCATGACCGCCATGGCGCGCGCGGCGGCCCGCGTGTGCAGTCCGCCGAGCGGCAGGCGGCCGGCAGCATCGGCCTCGAAGATCGCGTGCGCGCTCGGTGCCAGCAGTTGCATGGCCGGCGCGGACCGGTCGAGGCCGAGATGCACGGCTGCACGCATGATGTCGAAGCGCCGCGCGACCTCGTCCAGCACCTGCTGTTCCGTGAGGCCGAGCAACTCCGCCTCGTACGCGAGCGCGGTCCGGCCCAGTGACCACCCGCGCGCGGCTGCCAGCTCCAGCATCCCGGCCGCGCTCTGGAAGAGCTGCGTCCCGCGTTTGACGAAGGCGATCGGCGGCGCTTCGCGCGTGAGGGCCGCCGGGCCCAGCGCCGCGAGACTCGCCCGCGCCGCGGCGTCCAACGGGGCAAACCGCAGGGCGTCGATCAGCACGCGCTCGCCGCGGTCGCTCGTGCCCGGCTCCCCCGCCAGCTGCCCGTCCGCCGCCAGCGCCGCCACCGCGGCGTCGACCGCCGCCCGGGGCACCTCGGCCAGCACCTCGAAGGTGTAGCCCGTGAGTTTCACCGGCCAGCCGTCGACCTCCACGACCTCGACGGCGCCGCCGCCAATCGAACGCGCGCAGGCGGACAGCGTCCGTCCGTCCACACCCTGCATCCGGATCTCGACCGTGTTGGGATGATCGGGATGAGCCAGCGCCCGGACGTCGAACCGGATGTCCAGGCCGCTGTCCTTCGCACAGTCGAGTGCCTTGAAGAAGCGATCATCGGTCAGGCTCCAGCCCATCAGGGCCGTGCCGAACGCCAGATCCACGCCCTGCTGCCGGTACGTCTGTGCATACGACCCGCCCGGGTCGAAGGCGAACTCGACCTCGCGCGGCGGCACGCCGAGCAGGCCCGTCACCAGCTTCGCGATGTGATACGACCCGGCGGTGTGCGAGCTCGAGGGTCCCCGCATCACGGGGCCGAGCACGTCGTTGAGGAGGCTGACGCGGCTGACCTTGGGCCCTGGGGGCATGACGCGCTCCTCGGGTCAGACGGCGGACGGCGCAGCGGCCTGGCGCCCCTCGAGGCGCGCCGCCCGCAGCATGGCCACCGCCGTGTACACGACCACGACCACCACGAGCCACCTGATCGCGCCGAGCGGCAGCGACCGCACGATGTAGGCCGCGAGCAGGACGCCGGGGATCCCCCCGATCGCCAGGCCGAGTGCGGGCCGCAGGCTGTAGCGCTCCCGACGTACGAACCGCATGCTCGCCACCGGCATGAGGAACGCACACGCGCCCATCATGATCGGGAACGCCGCCTTCGGGTTCATGCCGAGCAGGCTGATCAGGATCATGCAGGGCGCGTAGTAACCCACGCCGAGCGTCATCAGGGCCCCGAGCACGACGCTGCCTGCGAGCCCAATCGCCAGGCCCGCGCCGCTCAGGCCGAGCGTCTCGCCGCCGGCCGGCACCCAGCCGACCTGCCCCATCAGCATCAGCCCGGCGGCCGCAAGCAGCGCCAGGCCCATGCCGACCTGGATCGCCCGCCGCGGCAGCGAGGCGACCACGCCCGCGCCGAACCAGGCGCCGGCGACGGCCGCGGCGATCATCATCACCAGCGTCGGTGCGTGCACCTCGATGATCGAGATGTAGATCAGCGCCTCAGCCACCACGGGCAGCGTGTGGCCGACATTGAGCGTTCCCGGGATGAGCTCGTCGGGCACCAGCCGGCGGATCCGGAAGATCGACGTGGTCGGCGCGAAGTTGCCGATGCCGAGCGTGTCGAAGAAGTCCGTCACGAAGCCGATGGCCAGGTGTTCCGGCGCCGGCCCTCCGCGCTCCACCGCGGGTCCCGCCACGCCTTCGTCACGCTGGCGCGGCACCGCGCGAGTCCACGTGACCACGAACACCAGGGCAAGCCCGCACAGCACGGCCAGCAGCGCGATGACCACGGTCACTCCCCCCGGCGGGTCCTGCAGGCCCCCCGGCCCTTACAGTGACAGCTGAGCCCCGACGCCCCCGGTGAGCGCGCGGCGGTAGACGAGATCCGCCACGACGACATCCTCCACCGCGAGACCGAGCGACTTGAACACGACGATCTCGTCGTCCGACGACCTGGCCGCGACACGGCCGAGGATTACCTGCCCCAGCTCGCCCCGCACGTGATCCGCCGTGAAACGCCCCTCCGCCATCGCCTGGACGATGTCACCAGACTCGACGAGGGCGGCCTCGCGGGAATCCACGAACAGCCGCGCGGCGGCGACCAGCCGAGGGTCCATCTCGCGATGATCGCGCCGGCACGCGCCCACGGCGATCACGAGCGACCCCGGTCCGATCCACGCCCGCTCCACCACCGGGACGGGCGAGGCCGTGACCAGCACGACCAGGTCGGCGCCGCGGGCGGCGGCCTCGCCGCTCTCCGCCTCGACCAGTCGCACACGGACCTCGCGCTGCATCGCCTGCACGAACGGCGTGCGATCGGCAAACGGGCTCCACACGCGCACCTCGTCGAGCGACGGGGCCTCGGAGGCGAGCGCCCGGAGGTGGCTGCGCGCCTGCACGCCGCAGCCGAAGAGCGCCATCCGGCGCACCGGCTTCGCCGCGAGGTGCCGCACCGCCACCGCCGACACCGCGGCCGTCCGCATCTCGGTGATATGGGATCCGTCCATCACGGCCGTCAGCGCCCCCGTCCGATCGTCGAACAGGAGCACCGTTGCGAAGTGGCTCGGCAGGCCGCGCTCGCGGTTGCTGTTGAACACCGTCACCAGTTTCGTGCCGAGCGCCGCGCGCGCCGGGACATGCGCGGGCATCAGGCCGAGCACGGCCCGTTCCTGCCCGACGAACACCGCCGTGCGCACCGGCTGCACCACCTGCCCGGCGGAAAACGAGGCCAGCGCCTCTTCCATCAGCGCGACGAGGTCCTGACCTGCAAGCAGGCCCGCCACCTCATGTTCCGTCAAGAGCCGAAACGTCGACGACATCCCGTCCATCTCCGAAGTCCACAAATACTACTCCACCCGCCCGCCGCGAGGGGCACGGCGCCTGCGACCGCACCGTGCGGCGCGAGCCGGTGGACGCCGGGCTCCCCGTCCCGCGCGTCGCAGCCTGCGCGCGGCCCCGCGCGCACGCGCGAGACGGGCTGCGAGCGGTCGCGGACGGCGTGGTGACAGGCAAGCGCAACGCGGTCGGCAGCCGTCGCCGATATTCCGACCAAAATAGTCGTTGCGCCAAGCATCTGCGTATGGGACACTTCCCGTTCAAGCCTGTTCAGCCAATTTGCACGGATTTTCGTCGTCCGGCGGTCCGTGTGCGTCTCGGTGGCTCGCCCAACGCCAGTCCGGCCGCAAGGCCGGAGCGATCCGCCGTACTCACCTGGCACACGTGGAGCGGCTATGCCCCTCAGCGGCAGTGTTCGGCACACTCATGGATCGGTCCTGGCCGCAGCGGCAGCGGCTCTGGCCTGCCTGGCCGGCATGCCCGGCGCGGCATCGGGCCAGCAGATCGTTGCCGGACAGAACGTCAACATGGTCGGCGGGCCCTGGAGTTTCGACCCGGGAAGCGGCCGGATCGTGGGCGATCCGTTCCTCCAGCGGCAGAACGAGCCGTCGATTGCCGTCTCCTCGCGCAATTCGTGTCACCTGCTCGCGGGCGCCAACGACTACCGTGCGGTCGACGTGCCGGGACTGCCCGGCGACGAGGAAACCGGCGATGCATGGCTGGGACTGTTCAAGTCGATCGACTGTGGTCAGACGTGGACCAGCACCCTGCTCCCTGGCTATCCGCAGGACCTGTCTGCGGAGGGGTTGTCGTCGCCGGCCAAGGGTCTGCCGGCAGCGGCCGACCCAACCGTGCGACCGGGTCCGGGCGGGCTCTTCTACTACAGCGGGATCGCGTTCGACCGGGGCTCCAAGGACCTCGGCAAGGTGTTCGTCGCCCGGTTCCTGGACCACAACAACAAGGAGCAGGGCGATCCGATCCAGTACCTCGGCGCGGCGCAGATCGACCTCGGCACCGCGGGCCAGTTCATCGACAAGCCGTGGATTGCCGTCGACATCCCGAGGCACGGCGAGACCTGCAACGTGAATGGCGAGATTGTGCCGGGGGGGCCGGTCTACCTCGTCTACACGAATTTCGTGGGCGGCACGAACAATCCACATTCGAAGATCCTGTTCTCGCGATCGGATGACTGCGGCGCCACGTGGAGCAACCCGACGAAGCTCAGTGAGAGCTACGCCCTCAACCAGGGCACGGTAGCCGCGGTGAGCCCGGTTGACGGGTCCATCTACGTCGCTTGGCGCGGGTTCGCGGACCCGGCGCTCAGCCCCGACGACCCGGCCACGGTGCACACGATCATGTTCGCGCGCTCCACCGACGGCGGGAAGTCCTTCACGAAGGCCGTGCCGGTTGACGCTGCCCTGCACCCGTTCGACCAGGGGTCGAGCGCGGTCTCCTTCCGAAGCAACGCGTATCCCACGATGGCGGTGGACGCGGGCGGCCGGATCTACGTGGCCTGGGCGGCGCGCGGCTTTGCCTCGGCCAGTCCCGACCCCGTGACCGGCGATGCGCGCATCGTCCTGTCGACGTCCGCCGACGGCGGCGCCTCGTGGTCGATGCCGCGCAGCGTGGTCGACAACTACCCGGGACGCGGGCACCAGATCATGCCGGCCCTCGCCGTGGCGGCCGGCAAGCTCGTCCTCGCCTACTATGATTTCCGCGCCGACGTGTCGCAGGTCTTTGGGCGCTACGCGAACGAGGCCGAGGCGGCCGTCGCCGGGGTCCGGCACACCGTGGACCTGCGGGCCGCCATGGCCGACCCGGGGAACGTGCCCGTGTTCACCGACTACGCGACCGTGTCGGGCTCCTCGCCGGCCCGGCCGTCGTCGCAGGCGTCGCGGTACCTCGTCGGCAGCTACTACCGAAACGGCGTGCGCGTGATGGGCGTGCCGCTGCAGTACAACCCCCCGAACCTGCCGATGTTCGCGCAGGGCACGGTGCCGTTCATCGGCGACTACATCGACGTGGCCGCGGCAGCGTTCTACATCGACGCGGCACAGCAGTGGCAGTTCAACAGCCAGGTCGATCCGGCAGGGAGACGGCTCCCGTTGTTCCACGTTGCGTGGGCCGACAACCGTGATGTGCGCCGGCCCCCGCCCGGTCAGACGTGGGCCAGCTACAAGTCGCCCACCATCGGGCCGAGCGGACAGGTTTGTGACCCGGGCACGAACCCGGGGTCGCGGGACCAGAATGTCTACACCGCGCCGTTGATGCCGGGCCTGGTCGTCTCGGCGCCCGGCAACCAGAAGACCCTCGGCCGGATCCAGCGGGCTTACGTGGTCTACGCGCGCAACACGACCCAGACCGACCGCTCCTACGCGCTGTCCATCGGGCCGGTGCCGGCGGGCGCCTGGGCGTCGTTCACCCCCATCGACGAGGGTCAGATCCCGGCTCCGGCCACGAGCGGCCACCTCGGCCCCCTGCTCATCCCGCGGCTATCGAGCATTGCCCGCACCGTGTTCATCGTCTCCACGGGGGCACGCTACCCGGAGATTACGGTGAACGTCGCCGAAACGGCCGGCACCGGCGGGCAGACGCCGGCGTCGGGGGCCGTGGTCCTGAACCCGGACATCGCGAACCCCGACATCGCCAATCCCGATATCGCGAACCCCGACATCGCGAACCCCGACATCGCCAACGCCGAGGTCTTCAATCCCGACATCGCGAATGTCACGGTCGATACTCCCGACATCGCCAACCCGGACATTGCCAACCCCGATATCGCGAATCCCGACATCGCCAACCCTGATATCGCCAACGCCACGGTGGCCAATCCGGACATCGCGAACCCCGACATCGCCAACCCCGACATCGCGAACCCCGATATCGCGAACCCGGACATCGCGAATCCCGACATCGCGAACCCCGACATCGCCAACTTCACCATCACGGATGTGACGTGGACGATCCGGAACAAGGGCAACACGACGGCGGCGTACGCCTTCAGGGCCAAGCTGGCGCACGCCATTCCCGCCGGGGCGAAGCTCCAGCTGATCGTCCGCCGGGTATTCGTCGCGCCGCGGGCGAATCCCGCGAACGACTGCGCGCCGCCCGAGCCGGCCATCCAGAACCAGGTGCTGGTCAACATCCCGAACCCGACGCTGGACGGCAGCCTCGTCGCCGCGTTCGATCCGCAACGGTTCGATGACAACGCCTCGTTCTTCCTGCTGCCCTCGGACGAGGGACGCGTGACCCTTCGGATGTTCTGTCCCCGGGCCGACGCGGGCTGCCCGGCCAGCCTCGACCAGGCACTGTCCCTGGCTGCGGCCCGTGTCGAAGCCCAGGCCCCCAACAACTGCCCTGCGGGCGCGCCGCAGGCCAACTGCCAGGTGAATGGTTTCCAGCCGGACGACATTTACGACGTGACGCCGCCTGTCACGGGCTGCACGGTCACGATCGGCGGCGTGGCCCACGCCTGCGCCGATGGCCCGTTCTACACGGCCGGCGCCGCGGACGTGACGCTGAGCCCGACCGACGCAATCGGGGTGGCGACGACGGCGTGCACGATCGACGGCGTGCCGTGCGGCGCTCTGACCATCCACGTCTCGACCGAAGGCCCACACACGCTGACCTACTCGTCCACCGACTTCTCCGGCAACGTCGAGCCGGCCGCGATGGTTGACATCCGGGTCGACCGCACGCCGCCGGCCATCTCCGGCATCACGGGGCTGCCGTCCGGGCCGGACGTCTGGACGAGCGCGGCATCGGTGACCGGCACAGTCGCCGTCACGGACACCTCGCCGGTCGTGGTGACCTGCGCCGATTCGCTCGACGGCGTGTCCGTGAGCGGCCTGGCCGTCACGGTGTCCGGAGACGGGTCGCACCAGATTGTCTGCACCGTGGCGGACGAAGCGGGCAACGCGAGCCAGACCGGCGCGACGGTGAACCTCGACGCGACGCCGCCCCTGGTCGGAGTGCCCCAGGTCACGATCGTGGCGGAGGCCGCCGGTCCGGCGGGCGCTGTCGCGACCTTCGTCGTGTCGGGCAGCGACGCACTGGACAGCCAGGTGGCGGTCCGGTGCACGCCGCCCTCAGCGAGCACGTTCCCGGTCGGCACGACGCCGGTCACCTGCACGGCGACCGACCACGCGGGCAACGCCGCCAGCGGCTCGTTCAGCGTGACGGTGCGCGACACGTCGCCGCCGGCGGTCACGCTGTCTGGAAGCAATGCGATGACGATCGAGTCGGGGACGACGTTCGTGGATCCGGGCGCGGCGGCCGCCGATCTCGTGGACGGCGCCGTCCCCGTGACCGTGAGCGGATCCGTGCTCACGCACGTGCCGGGTTCCTACACGTTGACCTACTCGGCGACGGATCGCGCCGGCAACACCGGGGCGGCCACTCGCACGGTCACCGTGGTCGACACGACTCCCCCGACCGTCACCGTCGCGGTGACGCCGACGACGATCTGGTCGCCAAACGGCAAGTTCGTGCCGGTAACGGTGTCCGGGACCGCCATCGACGGCGGGTCCGGGATTTCGGGTGTGAGCTTCGCGGTGAAGGACGAGTACGGACAGGTGCAGCCGACCGGCGCCGTCACGGTGGCGGCCGGCGGCACCTATTCGTTCAGCGTTCCGCTCCAGGCGTCGAGACTGGGATCGGACAAGAACGGCAGAACCTACACGATCTCGGTCACGGCCGCCGACCGGGTGGGTCGCACGACGACCGTCTCACAGGTGGTCGTCGCGGTGGATCACAACCAGTAGGGCTGCAGGGAAGGCGACACCGGGCCGCTCGCGTTCGCTCGCGGGTGGTCCGGCCCTACACAGTGAATCCGTTGATCGCGATCCAGGCGCCGAGGCCGAATACCAGCATCCAGCGCAGGTAGCCCGTCAGCACGACTCGCGCCATGCTGATGCCCAGTTCGCGCACGAACGCGGCCGGCACCAGCACGAGCCCGCCCACGAACGCGCCCTGGAGGTAGACCGGCAGGCGCTCCAGGTAGCTCCCGCCGTGGAGCAGCGTCGTGAATGGCACGGGGTCGCGCACCGCCAGCCCCAGGGCGAGGATCGCGTAGGCCCCGACCGCGAAGACGACGGCCCGAAGCCAGATTGGCAGACCCCTGGGCACGACAAACCGGCCGGCCGCCAAGGCGGTGACGACCAGCGTGACCGCCGCCAGCACGGCCGGCGTGGATTGCGTCAGCATGACCAGGCCGTGCGTCATGCCGGCCCGGTCTTCGGTCGTGGCGACGAGCAGGCCGAGCAGCACGTAGAACGGCGCCGGGATCTGCGTGACCAGCCCGGGCGCGGCGAGCCGCGATCCCTGCGTCAGGGCGACGGCCGTCAGCACCAGATACACGGCCACCGGCCCGGCCACCCACAGGCGGATCGGCGATCCGCTCATCCAGGTCTCGACGACCGCATCGATCAGGAGGAGGTCCATCGCCAAGCGCGCCGACAGGGCGCCGAGGCGGCGCAGGCGCGCCCGCGGGGCGGCACGGCGCTCACGCGACTCCGGGGACTGACGGCGGCCGGATTCCACGATCACCTCGCAGCGGGCCGGCCGTCAGGCGGGCGGCCCGAGAATCTCGCGCACCTTCTCCGCCAGCCGGCTGGCCGTGAAGGGCTTCCGGATGAATTCCGCGGCCTCAACCCGGCCTTTGCCGCCGGGGAGCAGGTCTTCGGTATAGCCCGACATGAACACGATCTTCGTCCCGGGCCTCAGCTCGCTGATCCGGGCCGCGACATCCGGACCCGTCATGCCGGGCATCACGACGTCCACCAGCAGGACGTGAATCGGCCCGGCCTCGGCACGACACAGGTTCAGGGCCTGATCGCCGCGCGATGCGTCGATGACGCGATAGCCGTATTTCCTCAGCGCCTCGACCGCGAACACGCGCACGTCGTCCTGGTCTTCAACGACCAGGATGGTCTCGGACCCTTCCCTGGCCGAGGCGGGCAGTCCTGATTCCGTCGCCGGCGCCTCGCCGGACACCTGCGGCAGGTAGATGTCGAACACCGTGCCGACGTTCGCGTCACTGCGCAGCTTGATCTGGCCGCCGCTCTGCTTGACGATGCCGTAGACCGTCGACAGGCCGAGGCCGGTGCCCTTGCCGCGCTCCTTGGTCGTGAAGAACGGCTCGAAGGCGTGCCGCAGCGTTTCGGGATGCATGCCGATGCCGGTGTCCGCCACGGTCAGCAGCACGCACGGCCCGGAGACGGCGTCCGGGTCGGCGGCAGCCTCGGCGGAATCGACCGTCACCGATCGGGTTTCGATGGTGAGTCGTCCGCCTTCCGGCATTGCATCGCGCGCGTTCACGGCGAGGTTCATCAGGACCTGCTGCAACTGCCCGGGATCCGCCTTGACGTTCCCAAGGCCGGGCTTGAGCCTGGTCACGAGCTCGATGTCCTCGCCGATGACCCGCCGGAGGAGCGTCTGCATGTCGGATACCGCGCCGTTGATGTCGAGCACGACCGGCTGGAGGATCTGCTTGCGGCTGAACGCGAGCAACTGCTGCGTCAGGTCCGCGGCGTGCCGCCCCGCCTTGGCGACCTCCTCCATCATGCCGCGGAGGGGACTGTCGGGGCCGAGGCGGCCCAGGACCAGCTCCGAGTAGCCGTTGATGGCCGTGAGCAGGTTGTTGAAATCGTGGGCCACGCCGCCGGCGAGCAGCCCGATGCTCTCCATCTTCTGCGCCTGCCGGTACTGCTCTTCGAGCTGACGCTGGCGCGTGATGTCGATCGCGGTGCCTTCGAGGATGGCGGGCTGGCCTTCACCCATGTTGATGTAGGACACGTTCTCGAGCACGAGGGCGGTGGAGCCGTCCCGCCGCAGGAGCGCATTCTCGTAGTTGGCGATCGAGCCCTCGCGCCGGAGCTGCTCGAGCATGACCTCGCGGTCCGCGCGCGAGGAGTAGTGCTCCCACGCCTGGTGCCGGAGCAGCTCCTCCCGCGAGTCATAGCCCAGCATCCGCGCGAAGGCGTCATTGCAGTCCAGCACGCTGCCGTCGGTCGTCGAGCGGAAGACGCCCGCGAGGTTGCGCTCGAACAGCAGGCGGTACCGCTCCTGCTGGTGCGCGTAGTCGCGCATCGATCGGGACGCCGCCTCGGCCAGGCGCCTCGCCTGCCGGCTGTGGCGCACCTGCCAGAGGGACAGCAGCAGGGCCAGGCCGAGCCCGACGCTCAGGTACACCGAGAGCCGCGTCCGCAGGCGGGCCTGCTGCAGCGTGTAGACGAAGCGCAGTTCGTTGGCCGTGGTGAACGACCACCGCGACTGGATCGCCGCCAGCGTGCCGTCTTCCCCCATGCGTTCGATCTCGGCCCGCAGCCGATCCGCGACCGCTGCAGCGGCGGTCGTCGACCCGATCCCATACGTCCACGCGGCCCCGTCGACCAGCGCAAAACCGAGCGAGATGCCGCGGCAGGCGGGCCGGGCGAGGAGCAGCGCCTGGGCTTCGCGGCCGTCGAGGAACGCCGCGTCCGCAGATCCGTCGCAGACCCGGGATATCTTCTCGTCGACCGACTGGCACGTCAGCAGGGTCGCGCCGGGCAGGAAACGCAGAGCCAGGACATCCTCCAGCCGGCCCGGCACGATCGTCACGGCGCGGCCGACCACGTCCCTGGCGCCCGCGATCGGCGTGCCCGCGCGAAACACGAGGAAGTAGCTGCTCTCGAGCCACGGCTCCGTCACGTGGGGCGGGGCGGGCTGGCCGGTGATTGGCAGCGTCGGCCAGAGATCGATGCGGCCTTCGCGCAACGCCGTGGCCGACGGTTCACTGATCAGCGTCCACTGCAGCGGCACGGCGAGCCGCGCCGCGGCCCCGTTCAGGATTTCGACGGCCATTCCGGACGGGCGCCCGTTCGGCTGCGCGAAGTAGAACGGGGGCGAGTTCCGGAATCCCACGCGCACGGGCGCAGCGGGTGCCGGCGCGGACACTCGCCACAGCCACGCGCCGGCTGCCGCGAGGACGAGGATTGCCAGCCCGGCAGCCAGCCAGCGGCGGCCGCGAGTCGCAACGAGCCCGCGCAGCGATGGATACGGCATGTTGTTCCCGGGCGATGCCATCGTAGCCCAACTGCCGGGCCGGAGCGACCGACTCCACGGCGCGGGTTGACTGTAGCCGAAACCAGGCAGTCCGCGCGCGCGGCATTGCACGGCCGCGCGGCGGGTCGGTAACATGATCCGGAACCGTGCCGCCCCGGTGCCCCGGCGCGCAGGGTCCGGCAGGCAGGAGACGCATGCACGCAGAACTCGACCGCGCGCTCGCGGCGATCCGCCGGGCGACCGACGGACTGGACGCCGCGGATCTCGCTGCGCACCCGCCGGGCAAGTGGTGTGCGGCGGAGATCCTCGAGCACCTTGCCAAGGCCTACGCGAGCACGGCCTACATCCTGGATCGGTGCGTCGGACAGGGCACCACCAAGGCGAGGCGCGCCACGCTGCGCGATCGGGTCGCGGCCTTCGTCGTGGTGGACCTCGGGTACTTCCCCGCCGGCACGCCGGCCCCGGAGATCACCCATCCCGCCGGGCTGCCGGCTCACGAGGCGATCGGCGCCGCGGAGTCGGCGCTCCAGGCGTTCGACGGCGCGGCCGCCCGGGCGGAGGCGCGGTTCGGCCGGGGCACCGCCGTCGCGAACCACCCGATCCTCGGCCCCTTCAACGTCCGGCAGTGGCGGCGGTTCCACCGCGTCCACACCCTGCATCACATGAAGCAGATCGCGAGGCTGCGCACGCGTGCGCGGTGACGAAGCGATTTCCCCTGGCTGATCCCGCGTGGCCGCCATCAACGAGGGCCGCCTGGACACGGCGATCGAACAGGCCCGCATCGCAGCCGTCATGAAACCGGTGGTGGCGACGTTGACCTCGCGGCGCGGCTGAAGTCGCGCCGCGTGACGAGACGGGCGCTGCGGGTCAGCCTTTCGGGAGCGCCTCCTTGATGCGCGCCGGCGTCATCGGGAGTTGCCGGAGCCGCGCCCCCACCGCGTCGAAGATGGCGTTGGCGATGACCGCCCCCATGCAGACAATCGGCGGCTCGCCGCCACCCGACGCGGGCACGCTCGGCTCGTCGATCAGGATCGTCTCGATGCGGGGCACCCACGAGAACCGCGGCAGTTCGTAGGTGTCGAAGTTCTCGTCCAGGACCGCGCCGTCCTTGAAGTGGACCTCCTCGGTCAGCGCGTAGCCGAGACCCATCGTGAGGCAGCCTTCCATCTGCTGCCGCGCGCCGTCCGGGTTGACGACGACGCCCATGTCCTGGGCGCTGACGAGGCGCGCGACCTGCACGTGGCCGGTCGCCTTGTCGACGGTCAGCTCCGCGCACACCGCGACGTACGTGCCCGAGTAGATCCCGCAGGCCACGCCGACGCCCCGCCCGCTCGGCGCGGGCCCCGGCACCCAGCCGAACCGCTTGACGGTGGCCTCGAGCACGCGCCGCATCCGCGGATCGCCCAGGTTGTTCATCCGGAACGCGACCGGGTCGACGCCGGCCTTCGCCGCCATGATATCGATCTGCGATTCGCGGGCGAACGTGTTGGTGTTGACCGACGGCGCACGCCAGGGCCCGACCCCGAAGGGGTGCAGGCCGGCCGGCTGGCTGCCCTGCCAGCCGCCGTGCGACACGGTGCGCTGGTGAGGGACGTCGTAGAACTGCTTCGCCTCCCGGTCGCCCGCGCAGAAGACCTCGTAGTCCCACAGCGCGATCCTGCCCGCTTCGTCCAGCCCGGACGCGATCTTCACGACCGCGGCCGGCCGGAAGGTGTCGTAGAAGAACTCCTCCGCCCGGTCCCAGACGACGCGCACGGGTTTCCCGACCTTCTGCGCGAGCAGCGCGGCCTCGACCGCCTGCGGGCCGGACGTCTTGCCGCCGAACCCCGCCCCGACGTACGGCGGCATCTTGACGTGCACCTTGTCGGCTGGAATCCGCAGGGCCTGGGCCACCTGCGCCTTGATCGTGAAGGGCGCCTGCGTCGAGGCCCAGACCACGACACGATCGCCGTCGAACGCGGCGGCCGCAGAATGGGTCTCGATCGGCGCGTGCGCCACGTAGCTGTTCAGATAGGTCTCCTCGAACACGGTCGCCGCCATCCGCCGGCCCTCGGCCAGCGTCCCGCTCTCGTGGACGAGTTGCCCCGGCGGGGCGGCCTTCACCAGGTGATCGAAGATCGTGACGTCGTCCTCGCCCGGCGCCGGCCGCTCGAAGGTGGCCGTGATCAGGTCGCGTGCCTTGTCGGCCTGATCGCGGTGCGCGTGCAGCACGGCCACGATCCCCGGGCCCGTCATGCTGCCCGGCTGGCCGGTCATGTCGACGATGGTCACGCCGGGCACGGCGGCGGCGGCCTTCGTGTCGAGCGCCGTCAGCGTCGCCCCGTGAGCGGGCGGCCTGACGATGCGCGCGTGCAGCACGCCCGCTGGCACGATGTCGCCCGCGTACTTCGCCTGGCCCGTCACCTTCTCGAGACCGTCGCGGCGCGGCGCCGACGTGCCGACCACCTGGTACGAGGACGCTGGCTTGAGCGCGGGTTTCGCCTGGAGATGGCGCTCGATCTTTCTCCCTTGCGCGAGGTCGCCGTAGGTCACCTTCCTGGCCGGGTCGGCCGAATCGGTCACGATGCCCGCCCTCGTCGCGAGGCGATCGGCCGGGACCCCGAGCTTCTCGGACGCCAGCTGCAGCAGGATGGTCCGGGCCTCGGACGCGGCGGCCTTGAGCACGGGGCCGAACATGCGGATGCTCAGCGAGCCGAAGGTGCCCATGTCCCACGGGCACAGGTCGGTGTCCCCCATCAGGATGTCCACCATGTCGAGCGTGACGTCCAGCTCCTCGGCGAGCAGCTGCGGCAGCGAGGTCATCGCGCCCTGGCCCAGTTCGACCTTCCCGACAAGGCAGGTCACGCGGCCGGTCGGAGCGATATGGAGGTACGCGTTGAAATCGGTCGGGTAGCCCGGGCGCCCCGATGGCAGCTGCGCGGGCTCCTGGGCCCATGCCGGGAAATCCACGGTGAAGACCAGGAGGAGCCCCGACCCGGTCATCTCGAGGAACGCGCGGCGGCTGATCGTGTCGAGGCCCTGGCCGGTCATCGTGCGCCTCCCTTCATGGCGGTGGCGGCCGTCTCCACGGCCTCGAGAATCCGGACGTGCGTGCCGCAGCGGCACAGGTTGCCCTCCATGTGCGCCACGATGTCCGCCCGCGTGGGGCGCGGGTTCCTGAGGAGCAGTGCGTAGGCGTTGAGGATCATCCCCGGCGTGCAGAACCCGCACTGGTAGGCGAGGTGATCCAGGAAGGCCTTCTGGAGCGGGTGCAGGCGGCCGTCCTGGGCGAGGCCTTCGATGGTCAGGATGCGCTTGCCGGCGACGTCCTTGACGGCCGTCGCGCACGACCGGACTGCGTCGTGCTCGACCACGACCGTGCAGGCGCCGCAGAGCGTGGCGCCGCATCCGAATTTGGTGCCGGTGAGGCCCAGGTCGTCGCGCAGCACCCAGAGCAGCATGCGGTCATCATCGACCGTCAGCCGCACGGGCTTGCCGTTGAGCGTAAATGAGACAGGTCTGATCATGAGGGTCTCCTGTCGCGCAGGGGCGGCGCGCCACGGCCGGAATCATACGCCCATCCGCGGGTGAAACCAGGGCCGAGAACCCGCTGGCGCGGATTGCCGCGCCCAGCCAATAATGAGATTGATGTGAGAAAAGGGGCCTGACCCCATTTTCGGAGGGCGGGATGGAGACGCGGCAGCTGGGCACGAGCGACCTCTCGATCACGCGGGTCGGATTCGGCGCATGGGCCATCGGCGGGCCCGACTACGCCTTCGGCTGGGGGCCCCAGGATGACGACGAGTCGGTCGCCGCCATCCACCGGGCGCTGGACCGAGGCATCAACTGGATCGACACCGCCGCCATCTACGGCCTCGGCCGCTCGGAACGCGTCGTCGCGCGCGCACTGAAGGAACGGGGCTCCTCGGGCCGGCCCTACGTGTTCACCAAGGGCTCGCTCGTCTGGGACGCCCAGGGGACGATCTCACACTCGCTCAAGGCCGAGTCGCTGCGAACGGAGGTCGACGACAGCCTCCGCCGCCTCGGCACGGATGTGATCGACCTGTACCAGCTGCACTGGCCTGCCCTGCCGCCGACCGGCCCGTCGCCGGACGTCGAGGAGGGCTGGCGCACGGTGGTCGACCTCCAGCGCGCGGGCAAACTGCGCCACATCGGCGTCTCGAACTTCACCGTCTCCCACCTCGAGCGCGCCATGGCGATCGCGCGGCCCACGTCGCTGCAGCCGCCGTACTCCCTCGTGAAGCGGAATATCGAAGCCGAGGTCCTGCCGTACTGCCTCGCCAACCAGATCGGCGCGATCGTGTACTCGCCGATGCAGGCGGGGCTGCTGAGCGGCGCGATGACGCGCGAGCGGATCGCCGCGTTCCCGGCCAGCGACTGGCGGACGCGCGCCCGCGAGTTCCAGGAACCGGCGCTGTCGCGCGCGCTGGCGCTCGTCGAGGTCCTGCGCACGATCGGCGCCCGCCACGGCGTGTCGCCCGGCGCGGTGGCGGTGGCCTGGACGCTCCACAACCCGGCGGTCACCGGGGCGATCGTCGGATTCCGGCGCCCGGCACAGGTCGACGGCATCATCGGCGCGGCGGCGCTCCGCCTGTCGGACGACGAGATGCGCGAGATCGGGGTGGCCTCGTAGCGACCACCCGGCGCGCCAGCCCTACGGCCGGCCCTTGATCTGGATCTCCGGATCGAGAGCCAGCCTGCCGTCGATGAAGATGCTGTACTCGTAGGCACCCGGCTCGGCATCAGCCTTGACACGATCGTTGGCGCGGGTTCCGGGCTTGGCCACCCGCTCCCCGTCGGGGCCCTCCCAGGGCGACGCCCCGGGCCCGCCGCGAAGCGTGAAGCGCCCGATGCCCACCGTTGCCGTGCAGTTGCCGACCACGTCCCAGTGGACGAGGTCCTTCCGCACCGCGAAGCCGTCCTTCGCCGGCGTGACGGCCACCACCCGGCACGGCCCGCCCTCCGCCTGCCAGACCACGACCGTGAAGAATCGATCCTGGGGTTTGTAGAGGAACGCGCACGCGCTCGCACCCAGCCCGACAGCCAGGAGCACGGCCACCGCCGCCACCCGCTTCGACATGGTCCCTCCCTTTCCGTCCCGACATGACGTCCGGCTGCGGCACGCGTCAGCGAGCCGCCTCCAACATGGCCTTGACCTTCGCCAGCCCGCGAATCGGCTCGAGGTCCTCGTCTTCCCGCGCCCGCGCCCGCGGACATCCCCTGGCCAGCGCGCGTTCCAGCCACTCCACCGCCTCCGCTGTCTGCCCGGCCAGCGCGTGAACCACGGCCCGCCTGTACAGCACGTCGTTGTCCCGGGGACTGAGTCCGACGGCAGCCCTGCTGTCCCGGACGGCCGACGCGATGTCCCCAGCCTTGGCTTCGTACACCGCGCGCTCGGCGAGCAGGCGCGCATCGCGCGGGTTCACGGCCAGTTCCTCGGTCGCCAGCGACGCGGCACGCCGGTACTCGGCAACGGCCTGGTCCCGGCGGCCCAGCCGCTGATAGGCGTCGCCCAGGTTGCGGTGCGTGATCGCATTGCGGGGTGCGAGCTCGATCGCATCCCCGTACGCCCGAATCGCGTCGGCGTACCGGCCTTCCGAGTGGTGAATCGCGCCGATGTTCGAGTAGGCGGTCTCGTCCGGTCCGAACGTCAACGCCCGCTGGTAATTCTCAAGGGCGCGCTGGTTGTCGCCCAGCATCTGGTAGGTCGCACCGAGGTTGATGAACCCGTTCGGGCTGTCGGGCTGGACCTCGGTTGCGCGCTGGTAGGCGATGGCGGCCTCCGCAAGCCGGCCGGATCGGAAGTAGAAATTGCCGAGCGCCTGGTGGTTCGCGTAGTAGTCGGGCCGAATCGCAATTGCGCTCTGGTACTCCCCGAGGGCCTCTTCGGCGGACCCCTTCTCAGCCAGCGCCCCGGCCAGCAGGCGGTGGGCTTGATCGTCGTTCGGGCGCTGCGCGATGGCGTGCCGCAGCGCGGCGATGGCCTCGGCCGTCTTCCCGGTTCCCAGGAACACGCCTGCCAGCGACACGCGGATCTCCGGGTTGCCGGGATCGAGGCGGATCGCCTCCTCGATGGCCTGCGTGGCCCGGCCCACCCAGGCCTTGTCCTTCGTGCTCTGGTAGGAGGCCCAGCAGGCTTCGCCGAGACCGGCGTACGCCAGCGCGAACCCGTGGTCCTTGGAGACCGCGCGCTCGAAGACCTGCACCGCGCGGCCGACGTTGCCCGAGACGTCCGATCGGTCCAGCAAGGCTTTTCCTATCGAGTAGTCGGTGTAGGCATCGACGCTCGACGTGGGCAGCCGATCGAGGCGCTGTCGCGCGGCGGGCGTGACCGAGACGCGGAGCGCCGCGACGAGCGCGTCCGCCGCCCGCCGCTGCAGCTGGATCAACTCGCCTTGCGGGCCCTCGAAGTGTTCTGCCCACGCGACGGCGCCGTCCGCTTTGAGGACCTCGAGCAGGAAGCGCAGGTCAGGGCCCGCCTGCAGGACGCTGCCGTTCACGAGCAGCGTGGCGCCGAGGTCGCGGGCGATCTTCCGGAGGTCGCCGCCACGCCCGAGGTACCGCCTCGTCTCGTTGCCGGAGATCACCGTCAACGCCGGAATCGCCGCCAGCGAGGCCTCGAGGGCCGCCGAGATGCCGATGCCCACGTGGTCCATCAGTGGATTGCCGCTGAGGTTGTCGAGCGGGAGGACCCCGACGATCGGCGGCGCGGCGGGACCCGGCAGCGAACCGGTCGCGTCGCGTCCGCGCCACAGCGTGGTCCCCACCCAGGCAAGGGCCACCAGGACCAGGACGCCGCCCGCCACGGCAGCGGCACGACCGCGCCGGGTCTCGGGCACCACCCGGAAGGCCCGCGGGGCCCGCGCGACGAGCGTCGGCACGCGCCCGGTCGTCGTGGGCTGCTCGCACAACGTCCGTTGCAGGCGCCGTAACTCCGTGCCGAGAGCCTCGGCGGACTGGAACCGGCGGGCAGGGTCCCGCGCCATCGCCCGCGCGACCGCAACGCTGACCTCGGACGGGACGCCCGGCGCGACGGCATCCACCGTCGGCACGGGACCCGAGACGATCGAGAGGGCCAGGCCAACGAAGTCGGTCTCCGCGAACGGACGATGGCCGGTCAGCAGTTCGAACAGCAGGACACCCAGGCTGTAGATGTCGCTCTGCGGCGTGGCCTGGCTGCCAAGCAACTGCTCCGGCGCCATGTAGGCCGGGGTCCCCGAGATCTTGCCCGATTGAGACCGGGCTGCCTCGTGCGTGAGGCCGTCGGGCGGCGGGTCCGTTTCGAGGTCGCGGGTCTTCGCGAGGCCGAAGTCGAGCACCTTGGCCGTGCCGTCCGGACCCAACATCACGTTGGCCGGCTTCAGGTCCCGGTGAATCACGCCGGCAGCATGGGCATGGGTGAGCGCGTCGGCGAGCTGGATCCCGATCGACAGGGCCTGCTCGCAGGGAAGCGGCCCGCGGCCCACCCGGGCGGCGAGGCTCTCGCCCTGCACGTACTCCATGACGATGCACGGCCGGGAGCCCGTCTCGAAGATGTCGTGGATGGCAGCGATGTTGGGATGCGCGAGGCCTGCGGCCGCCCGGGCTTCGCGCAGCAGCCGATCGTGCGTCCCGGGCTCGGCGGCCGACGCGGTGCCCAGGCTCTTGAGGGCGACCTTCCGGTTCAACCGGGTGTCGAAGGCGAGGTAGACCTCTCCCATGCCCCCGGCACCCAGCCTCTCGACGACGAGATACGGGCCGATGGAGGAACCGACCATGGCCCCCTTCCAGGGCGCGCCCCGCGGTTGATGTCCCGCCCCAGAGAATAGCGGCTCCCGGTGAACCCGTCAATTTCAGCGCCTGTCGCCGGTTTCGAGGCGATCGGGCGCGGCCGGGGCCGGAGGGACGGCGGGGCGGATGACGCGGTCCCGCGTGCCGGCCCACGCGGCGACACGCCGATGGAGGGCATCGGTCGTCGCCAGGCAGAGCGTCGCCAGCCCGATGCCCGCGATGACGTCGATCGCGTAGTGGTAGCGAAGGTAGAGCGTGGAGAAGACCAGGAGGACGCCGATGCCGGTCACGCCCCACCGGACCGCCAGGCGCTCGCGCCAGCACCAGCCGATCGCGACCAGCGTCATGGTCGTGTGGCCGCTCGGGAAGACGTCCCGGTTGGCGAGGGCGAGGGCGGCGCTGCTGGATGCCGCTTCCTGCACGAGGCCGCCGGCGTCGACGAACGCGCGGAGGGCGGGCGTGAGCCAGAGACCCGGGAGATCCCGGTAGAGTTGCGAGAACTCGTAGAGCGTGAAGCGCGGACCCACCGCCGGCACCAGGAGGTAGCCGAGGTACGACGCGAGGAACCCGTAGGCGCACGCGAACACGTAGACGTGGAACCGCGCGCGGCCCGGCCGACGATAGAGGTCGGCGCCAACGGCCACGATCAGCAGGTAGAACGACGCGTAGGCGGCCTGGACGATCTCCGTGAGCCACGGCGCGGCCAGCCGGCCGAACCACGCCGTAGGCTCGGCGCCGAACAGGGCGCGGTCGATTGCGATGAGCGTGGCATCGGCGATCCGGCCTCCGTGGATCGGGCCGATGACCCAGTGCAGTTGCACGTAGATCAGGTACACGAGGGGCGCGAAGTACCAGTCGTGCAGGAAGCTCACCGCGGGCGAGGCCTTGCGCGCGTCCCATTCGGCGAGGCCGGCGACCACGCCGATCATCGCGGCGCTCTGGGCGACGACCAGGCGCCAGGCGGGAATCCGCGACGCGAACGCCACCGCCAGGACCAGCACGAAGGCCGAGAAGGCGATCACCGCCAGGTCGGCGACGTAGAAGCGTCTCCCGATGCGCGGGCGCGCCGGAGCAGGGACCGACGAGTCGACGGGCACGCCGGTGGCGATCACAGGTCGCGCACGTACACCCGGTGGGTCTTGTAAGGCTGCGCGCCGAGCTCTTCCAGGTCGCGTCGCATCTGCACCGCGGTCTCGGCGACTTGCGGGAGGTCGGCGTGCCGGAAGCGGGTCCCGTCCAGCGTCCGCTCGATCTCCGAGTAGAGCAGCGCGTTGCCGCCGCGGCCCTGGTACTCCGGCAGCACCCCGGCGCCGTTGACCGCCACCCAGTCGGTGCGGCGCCCGTCCAGCAGCAGGTCCGCGATGGTCCACGGCGTGAGGCGCCCGCGCGCCCGCTGCAGCGCGGACGACAGGTCGGGGAAGGCAAAGAGGAAGCCCACCATCGCGTCGCCGCTCGAGATTACCTTGATCATCCGGGGATCCGCGACGAGCAGCAGCCCGTCGAGGAGAAAATCGATCTCGCGATCGCTGAGCGGGTAGTACTCCCAGTTGTCGACGAAGGTCTCGTTGTACATCCTCCCGATCGCGCGGGCGGCCTTCTTCAGCGCGCGCCGGTTCGGGAAGGGCGTCACGCGAAGCGTCCCGCGCTCGCGGGCGCGCTCGGCGACGCGACGCATCCGCTCGGGCAGCCGGAAAGCGGTGCGGTCCACGTAGAACGAGACGAAATCCACTTCCTTCCCGAACCCCAGCCCCTCGAGCAGCCGGCCATAGTACGGCAGGTTGTAGGTGGTCATCGTCATCACCGGCCGGTGCTCGAAGCCATCGACCAGGATGCCGTAGCCGTCGAATGCGCTGAACCCCTTCGGCCCGACCAGGCGCGTCAGCCCGCGCGCCAGGCCCCACTCCGACGCCCGCGCGAACAGCGCGGCCGCGATCTCGGGGTCGTCCTCGGTCTCGAGGCAGTAGAAGCTGGCCTGCCGGACGCCGTGCCAGGCATTGAAGGGCTGGTTCTCGAGCACCGCGATGCGGCCGACGTCGCGGCCGTCGCGCGTCGCCAGGTAGAAGGCGGCGTCCGAGCGCTCGTAGAACGGGTGCTTCTTCCGGTTCAGCATCAGCGCGATGTCGCGCTTGATCGGCGGCACCCACGGCCCGATCCCCTCGTAGAGCCGGAACGGCAGGTCGACGAACCGGCGCACATCCGCCCGCGCTGCCGGGTCGACCGGCGTCACCCTCACCATGCACGCCTGCCTCTCCCGCCGGACCAGGCCGGCGGTCATGCCGCCCCGAAGGACTGCCCTGTGGGGTCCGGGAGATTATGGCCCAACCGCAGGCCGCGGGCCACGCCGTTCGCCGGACGCGGCCCCGCGGGCGGTTGACGGGAGGGGTGCCGGCCCGTATACTTCGAATTGGAAGTAATCAGCCGCCCGGAGACCCCCATGCCGACGCACTACAAGGGCACGGTCCGCGAAACCCGGGCCCTCGACGCCTTCATCAAGATCAACCGCGCCACCGAGAGTCTCAACGCCCGGCTCACGCAGGCCCTGGCCCGGGACGGGCTCACGCCCGGCCAGCTCGCCGTCCTCGAGGCCCTGTTCCACCTCGGCCCCATGTGCCAGAAGGACCTGGGCCGCAAGCTGCTGCGCAGCAACCCCAACATGACGACGGTGCTCGACAACCTCGAGCGGCAGACGCTGGTGCGGCGAACGCGCGACGCGCGCGACCGGCGGCTGGTCGAGGTCTCCCTCACGCGCCAGGGCCGCCAGTTGATCAGCCGGGTCTTTCCGCTCCACGCGCGGCGAGTCGCCATGCTGATGGCGGCTCTCGCCGACGAGGAGCAGGACGCGCTCGGCCGGCTCGGGAAGAAACTCGGCCTGGCCGCCGCGGCCGCCAGGTAGCCGCCTCCCCCGGCGGCGCGTCCGTGTCCGCCGCCAGACGCCGTACTGCCACCGTTACACGGCATCGCCCGCGAGCGCCGACCCTTGGCGCTCCGCCGCTCTCCGGCTATGCTGGGACCCGCATGCACATCCCGGACGGATTCCTCGGCGCGGGCGTGGCGGCCGCCACCTGGGGCGTGGCTGGCGTGAGCGTCGCGGCGGCGCTCCATGCCGAGCGCAAGGACCCGAACCCGATGCCGGCCGGCATCCTCGGCGCCGTCGCTGGATTCCTGTTCGCGGCGCAGATGGTGAACGTCCCCGTCGCGCCCGGCACCAGCGGCCACCTCGTGGGCGCCACGCTGGCGGCGGTCATCCTGGGGCCATCGCGCGCCTTGCTCGTGATGGCCGTCGTCCTCGCAATCCAGGCCGTGCTGTTCCAGGACGGCGGGCTCACGGCGCTCGGCGCCAACCTGCTCGACATGGGCCTGGCTGGCTCGTTCGTCGGCTACGCCGTGGCCACGTTCGTCGGCCGGCGCGCCGGCAGCCCCCGCGGGTACGCCATCGGCACGATGATGGGCGCGTTCGTGGCGACCCTCGCGGCGGCGGCGCTGACCGCGTGGTGGCTCGCCCTCTCCGGACTCTACCCGCTGCGCGGCATCCTGCCCCTCATGATGATCACGCACGTCGCGATCGGCGTGCTCGAGGCCGCGCTGACCGGGGCCATCGTCGTGACGCTGCTGCGATGGCGCCCCGACCTGATGCGCGGGTTCGAGACCGGCGGCGGGATCCGCCGCGCCGGCGCGATGGCCGTCGGCGTGCTCGGCGTGGCCATCGCCGTGGCGGCGTTCCTCGCGCCGCTCGCCTCGTCGTTGCCGGACGGCCTCGAGCGCTCCGCCGAGGCCCTGGGTTTCGCCGACCGGGCCCGGGACCTGTGGCACGCGCCGTTCCCCGGTTACAGCCTGCCGCTCGCCGCATCGGCCGGCCTCGCGTCCGCCCTCACCGGCATCGCCGGAACGCTGGTCGTCGCGGTGGCCGCCTGGCTGATCAGCCGCGGCCTCGCAGCCCGCCACGATGCCGTCCACCGGTAGGCGCTCCGGCCTCGTGCTCGTCGCGGGACTGGCCGCGGTGCTGACGGCGGCGCTGGCCCCGGCGGGGATTGGCGGCCTCGCGATCCCCGCGTGGTCGTGGGCCGTGTGGCTGGTCGTGTTCCTGGCGGGGCTGGGCACGATGCGAGCTGCCGGCCTCCCCTTCTCCGAAGGTCTGCGCCGGGTCGGATGGTTGTTGCCTTTCGTGCTCGTGCTGGCCGTTCCCGCGGGGGTGCTCTCGCCGGCGAACCGCCGCGCGCTTGTCACGCTCGCGCTCGGCGCCCGCGCTCTGAGCGCCGCGACGGCGGCGACGGCGCTGGCCGTGGTGCTCGGTCACGCAGGGCTCGTCCGGGCCGCGCGACAGCTGCGCTGGCCGCAGCGGCTGGTGGACGTCCTCGAAGCCACGCTCGCCAGCCTGGCCGTCGTCCTGCGGCAGGTCAGGAGCATGTTGCGGGCGCGCGAGGCCCGGCGGCCCGGCTTCGGCGCGTGGGGCGGCGTGCTCGCGGCGCCTGCGGACACGCTGCGCGGGTTCGGGCGGCTGACGGCGGCGCTGTTGCTGCGGTCCCTCGAGCGGGCCGAGGCGCTCGAGCAGGCGCGGCGGGCGCGGGGAGTGGAGCCGTGAGCCCGCCCTCCGGGCCGGCGCCGGTCGCCGTCGAGGTCGATCACCTGCGGTACCACTACCCCGACGGATCGCCCGCCTTGCGCGACGTGTCGCTGCGCGTCGATGCCGGCGAGCGCGTGGCCCTCCTGGGCCCGAACGGCGCCGGCAAGTCGACGCTGCTGCTGCACCTCGCCGGGCTGCTGCCCGAGCGACGGCGGTACCTGCACGTGCACGAGCCCGGCGGCCAGGCCCACCGGCACGGGCTGGTGGGCCGAATCGCGATCGACGGCACGGTGCTGTCGCCCGGGACGATCAAGCGGATCCGTGACCTGGTCGGCATCGTGTTCCAGGATCCCGACGATCAGCTCATCGGTCTGACGGTGGGCGAGGATGTCGGCTATGGTCCGAGCGCGAGGCGCTGGCCGGCTGGCGAGGTGACGCGCGCCGTGACCGAAGCGCTCCACAAGGTGGGCCTCGCGGGGTTCGAGGCCCGCTCCCCGCACCACCTGTCCGCCGGCGAAAAGCGGCGCGTGTGCGTGGCGGGGGCTCTGGCCTGCCGGCCTGGGCTCCTGCTCCTCGACGAGCCGTCGAGTGGCCTCGATCCGCGCGGCCGGCGGGAACTGGCGTCGCTGCTGGCCGATCTGCCGGCGACCCTCGTGCTGGCCAGCCACGACCTGGCGTTCGTCACCGCGCTCTGCCCCCGCGCCATCGTGCTCGATGGCGGCGCCGTCGCGGCGGACGGGCCGACCGCCGCGATCCTGGGCGACCAGGACCTGCTGCTGCGGCACGGGCTGGCATAGCTGCGAGAGCGCCGGCCTCGGATTTCGCTGCTCTCTCCAGCAGGCCCGTCTGCGCGGGAATCCCGGAGCGTTTACGGTGTCTCGAGAAGGCGATGAAGGCGGGGTGCCGTCTCGCTGTCGTCTTTCAGATCGAGGAGCGGACGCAGTTCGGCCCAGATGTGAGCCTGCGCGAGCGCCCGGCCCTGACGGGCAACGATGCCCTCGATGTCGAGCCAGTCCCGGTCACGTCCGGCGAACGCCTTGAGGACGACGAGGTCCTCAGCCGAACAGGTCAGGATTGACTCGCCGCCGCCGACATCGAAACCCGATGCGCGTTCGACACACCCCTCTTCGAAGGGCATGGCGCCGAGCGCGACATCGGCCGGCACCCCCGACGGGCCGTGAAGGAGCAAGACGCGGTGCGTGAGGGCGAAGGCCCGCGCATCCGCCACCCTCCCACGGAATGCCTGGAGCAACTCGTCCACGTAGTGCGCCTCGTTGCCGAAGCCTGTGATCAGGGTGCAGTCCACGTCGAGCGTCAACCGAGGCTCGCCCCATCGCTGGACGGCGAGGCCCCCGATGAAACAGAAGCGCCACCCACGCGCCGTGAAGTGCGACTGAAGGCCGAGCGCCGCGGCGAAGAGCCTGTTCACGTCAGCGAGGCCGGTGCAGCAGCCGCTGGAGTTCGACCAGGCCGGACCACGACAGGCGGGCGGCAGGAATGGGGACACGGGCGCTCAGCGCGAGCAGGGCGTCGGCGGCATCCAGGGCCTCGGAGTCCGCCAGCTTCGCCAGTTCGTCGCGCCGTACACGTGCCAGTGCCGGGCCAGCCGTTCGCCATTGCGCGACCCACTCGAGTTGGTGCCGGAGACTTGCAGCCACGGGCCCATTATGCCACGGGGCCAATCTCGCGCCGCCCCGTGCGGGACCGAAAAGGGCCCTGCCGGCGCGGCCGCCCCTGACGACGAACCGGAGACGAGAGCGTCGCGGCCGGGGTTCACCGGCTGGCTCCTCCCCGCCGCTCATGGCACAATGCACCGGCGCCCTCCGGCGGCCGGCATCGCGCGATCCCGGCAACGATCAACCCCGTCGCCCGGATCCCGCAATGCCGGGCACAGCGCGGCTCACTGGTGACCCATGCCCGATCGCCTCGTCACGCTCGACGACGTCCTGCAGGCAGCCGTCCGCATCCGCGACATGGCGCGGATGACCCCGCTGCTGGAGGTGGACACGCCGGCCGCGGGCGGCGCTGCCGCCGGCCGCCTGCACCTGAAGTGCGAGAATCTCCAGCGCAGCGGCGCGTTCAAGATCCGCGGCGCGGCCAACATGATGCTGCAACTGCCGGAGGCCGATAGGGCCCGCGGCGTGATCACGTTCTCCTCGGGCAATCACGGGCTGGCCCTGGCGCTCGCCGCGAAGCTGATGGGCGTGCCCGCGGTGATCGTCATGCCCACGGGCGCGGCGGCGGTCAAGGTGGACGGCGCCCGCGAACTGGGAGCGGAGATCATCTTCGAAGGCACGACGACCATCGAGCGCAAAGCTCGCGCCGAATCCGAGGCCGCGTCGCGCGGCCTGACGATCGTGCCGCCCTTCGATCATGCGTGGATCATCGCCGGCCAGGGCACGGTGGGCCTGGAGATCGTCGAGCAGTGCCCCGAGGTGGCCGCCATCTACGTGCCCGCGAGCGGCGGCGGGCTGCTGGCCGGCGTCGCGGCCGCCGCCAAGGGCCTCAGCCCGGGCGTACGCATCGTCGGGGTCGAGCCGGCCGGCGCGCCGAAGATGACGCGCTCGCGCGAGGCGGGCCGCCCGGTGACCCTGGAGCACTCGTCGAGCATCGCGGACGGCCTGCTGGCGGTCAGGCCCGGCGACATCACCTTCCCGCACATCCAGGCGCTCGTCGACGACGTGGTGACCGTCGATGAGGACGCGATCGTGCGGGCCGTGAAATGGCTGTTCGATCGTGCGAAGATCGTGGCAGAGCCGAGCGGGGCCGTCACGGTGGCGGCCGCGCTGGCGGACGCGCGCGACGCCGGCCGCCCGAGGGTCGCCGTGATCAGCGGCGGCAACGTCGAAAAGTCAGCATTCGCCCGGTACCTCGCGGGGTGAATCGCCCGCGCCAGGCGCCCGCCGACTATGGCCGCGACGGCGCGCCCTTCCGAAGGAGTCCGACATGTCCGAACGGGAAACCCTGCTGAACCGGTTCATCCGGTACGCGGGCATCGACACGCAGTCGTCAGACACGTCGACGAGCTACCCGTCGACCGAGAAGCAGAAGAACCTGCTCCGTGTCCTCGTGGGCGATCTGCGGGCGGCGGGCCTCGCCGACGCGGCCATGGACGAGTGGGGCTACGTCATGGCCACGCTGCCCTCGAACATCTCGCCGGGCCACGCGGCGCACGGCAAGGTGCCCACGATCGGTCTGATCGCCCACGTGGACACCTATCACGAGGTGTCGGGCACCGACGTGCGGCCGCAGGTCCACGCCAACTACGACGGCGGCGACATCCCCCTGCCCGGCGACCCCGCGCTGGTCATCCGCGTGGCCGACGAACCGGAACTGAAGCAGTGCCGCGGCCTGACAATCATCACGAGCGACGGCACGACGCTGCTCGGCGCCGACGACAAGGCCGGCGTGTCCGCGATCGTCGAGGCGCTGTGGCGCATCAGGGAGAACCCCGGCCGCCTGCACGGCGCGATCCGCGTGGGCTTCACGCCCGACGAGGAGGTGGGCCGCGGCACGGAGCACTTCGACGTGAAGGCGTTCGCGGCCGACTTCGCGTACACGATCGACGGCTCGGGCCTCGGGTCGCTCGAGGCCGAGACCTTCTGCGCCGACTCGGCGCACGTGACGGTGAAGGGCGCCGACGTCCATCCCGGCTACGCGAAGAACAAGATGGTCAACGCCGTGCGCGTGCTGAGCGCCCTCATCCAGGCCTTGCCGCAGCACCGCACCCCGGAGACCACGGAAGGCCGGGAGGGCTATCTGCACCCGATCACGATCACGGGCAACGTCTCCGAAGCCAAGGCCCACCTGCTCGTCCGCGACTTCACCGAGGAAGGCCTCCACGATCTCGAGGACGCCGTGCGGGCCGCCGCCACCTTCATGGAGCGTCGCTACCCCGGATGCCGCGTCGCCGTCGAGATCAAGGAAGCCTACCGCAACATGAAGTACGCCCTGGCGGCCGAACCCAAGGTCGTCGAGTACGCGGACGAGGCCATCCGCCGCGCCGGCATCGTCCCGCAGCGCACGTCGATCCGGGGCGGCACCGACGGCGCGCGGCTCTCGATCATGGGCCTGCTGACGCCCAACATCTTCAACGGCTCGATGGCGTTCCACAGCAAGAAGGAGTGGGTGCCGCTCGAGTGGATGGACCAGTCGGCCGAAACGATGCTCCACCTGCTGGACGTGTGGGTCGAGCGATCCGCCTGATCGGGCAGGGCCGATCGGCCGGCCGCATCCGTCGAGGCGCGCATGGACACGCTGCTCATCGCCAACGGCACCGTCGTCACGGCCACCCGCTCGATCCAGGCCGACGTGCTCGTCGAAGGCGAGCACGTCAGGGAGGTGGGCCCCGGCCTGGGCGGGCGTGCGGATCGGACGATCGACGCCGGCGGCCGCCTGGTCCTGCCGGGCGGCGTCGACGTGCACACGCACCTCGACATGCCCGCGGGCGATTTCACCTCGAGCGACGATTTCGAGACCGGGTCGATCGCGGCCGCGCACGGCGGCACGACGTGCCTCATCGACTACGCCACGCAGGTCCGCGGCGAGCGCCTGCACGACGCGCTCGGCGCGTGGATGCGAAGGGCCGAGGGCCGGGCCGTCGTCGACTTCGGCTTCCACATGACGATCACCGACCTCACCGACGAGGTCGAAGGCGAGATGGACGACCTGGTCGCGCTGGGCGTGCCGTCCTTCAAGGTGATGATGGCGTACCGCGGCCGCCTGATGCTCGACGACGGGAGCATCTACCGCGTGCTGAGGCGGACGGCCGGCAACGGCGGCGTCGTGTGCCTGCACGCGGAGAACGGCGACGTGATCGACGTGCTGGTGCGCGAGGCGCTTCGCAGCGGGCACCGGGAGCCGAAGTACCACGCGCTGACGCGCCCGGCTGAACTGGAACTGGAAGCGACGCGGCGCGGCCTGCAACTGGCGGCCCTGGCCGGCGCCCCGCTCTACGTGGTCCACGTCAGCGCCGGCGAAACGGCCGAGGTCATCGCGGCCGCACGCGCCGCGGGGCAGGCGGTGCGCGGCGAAACATGCCCGCAGTACCTGTGCCTGACCGACGAGGCGTACCGGGAACCGGGGTTCGGCGCCGCGAAGTACGTGATGAGCCCGCCCCTGCGGTCGCGCGCGTCCCAGGAGCGCCTGTGGCAGGCGCTCGCCGGCGGCGGCCTGCAGACCGTGGCCACTGACCACTGCCCGTTCAACATGGCGGGCCAGAAGGACAGGGGCCGCGACGACTTCTCGAAGATCCCGAACGGCGCGCCGGGCATCGAGACCCGCATGAGCCTGCTCTTCGACGCGGGCGTGCGGACGGGCCGCCTGTCGATCAACCGGTTCGTGGACCTGACGGCCACCGCGCCGGCGCGGCTGTTCGGCCTGTTTCCCCGCAAGGGCACGATCGCCCCCGGGTCCGATGCCGACCTCGTCATCTTCGATCCCGACCGGCGCGTCACGCTCTCGGCCGCGACGCTCCATATGCGCGTCGACCACAGCCCGTACGAGGGCCGCACCGTGACGGGCGCCCCCGACACGGTCCTGTCGCGCGGACGCGTGATGGTCGACCAGGGCCGCTTCGTCGGCGCGCGCGGCGCCGGGTGTTTCCTCCCCCGCGGGCCGCGCGGGTCGGCGGAGTGGGGGCCCGAAGGCTGAGCCCGTCATGTCAATCGGGGTACAATTGCGTGCGGGGCAGCCTTTACCGCCCGAGCGCCGCCGGTCGGTTCGTGACGCCGCAGGCGCCCGGTGTCCGCCTGGTCCCTGCCGCCAGGCCGTTCGAGGCCAATGACGGCACACCTGCAGGCCCTGCGCGCCCTCCTGCGATCCCACCTGCCGGTGACACGGCACATGGGCATCCGCGTGATCGGGCAGCGCGACGGGAGCCTCGTGCTCGGCGCGCCGCTCGCCTCGAACATCAACCACAAGCGCACCGCGTTCGCGGGCAGCCTGAACGCGACGGCCACCCTCGCCGGCTGGAGCACGCTGTGGCTCCTGCTGCGCGAGCACGGTCTCGCCGGCCACGTCGTGATCCAGGACAGCACCGTGCACTATGCGCGGCCGGTCACGAGCGATTTCGAGGCCCGCTGCGCGATGCCGTCCCAGGCGGCCATCGCGCGGCTGCTCGACGCCGTCACCCGGCGCGGCCGGGGCCGGATCGAGCTGTCGGTCACCGTCGAAGACCGGGCCGGCGCCGCTGTCGAGTTTCGCGGGCGGTACGTCGTCGTCCGGGACCCCGCGTAAAGGGCCTCGCAATCGCGCCGGCGCACGAGCCCTCCCGCCGATCCTCGCCGGTCACGGCTCCGGGCCCGCCCGCCGTCGTGGTAGACTCCGGCGTTCCAGTCGTGACGATCTGCTTTGCCGGGAGGGACCCGTGTCGAACCCGTGGGGCGTGTCCTCGGAAGTCGGACGACTTCGCACCGTGCTCGTCCATCAACCCGGGTACGAGCACCGCCAGACGGTCCCGTGGAACAAGGACGCGCTCCTGTTCGACGACATCCTCGACATCGAGGAGGCGCGTCCCCAGCACAAGGCGTTCACGCACCTGCTGGGTGAGCACGGGGCCGAGGTGCTCTACCTCGAGGACCTGCTGAAGCAGATCTGGAACCAGCCGGGCGGCGCCGAGCAGGTCGGTCTCGACGTGCTGGGGGAGCACACGCTGGCGGCCATCGGCCCCGGGCACCTGCGCGCGCACCACCTGATCCGCGGGTTCCCGGAGGCCTACGCGCTCGACAGCCCGACCGTCCTCAATCCGCTGCCGAACCTGTATTTCACGCGCGACCCCGCGTTCGCCGTGCCGGGGGCCATCGTCGTGTCGCATCCGGCACGGGTGGCGAGGATGCGCGAGGCGAGGCTGGTGCTGGCCGTCCTGAAACGCCATCCGATCTTCGCCGGCGCGCTGGTCTACGACGGTCTCCTCGCAGATCCGAACGCCACCATCGAGGGCGGCGATGTCCACGTCGTCGACGATCGAACGGTCGTGGTCGGCGTCGGGGAGCGCACCAACCTCCCGGGGGCCGAGCACCTCGCGCGGTTCCTGTTCGAACGCACCACGGTCGAGCGCGTGTTGATGATCCACTTTCCCGCCAAGCGCGAGTTCATGCACCTCGACACGGTGCTCACCTTCGTGGATCGGCGGCGCATTCTCACGCTGCCCTACCTGTGGGATCACCCGGAGGTCTACGCCCAGGTGGCCGAGCGGGCGCGCGACGAGTGCCGGGACCTGGGCTACGAGTACCGCGGCCCGGATCCGGCGTCGCTCTCGGAGGCGTCGTGGCTGGAGGTGGTGGGTCGGGACGGGCGCAGGGACAGCTACGACGATGCGTTGCAGGGGCTGGCGTCGCTGGGCGTGATCGACGCGGACAGCACCGTGTACGTGGCGGGGCCGTTGCGACAGTACCGGCGCCCGGAGGAGCACGTCGTGGAGGCCCTGCGCGAGCAGTGGAACGACGCGGCCAACGCGCTGGCGCTGAAGCCCGGGCAGGTGATGGCGTACCGGTCGAACGACCGGACGTTCCGGTCGCTGGAGGAGCACGGCGTCGAGGTCCTGACGTTCCCGGGCGGCGAGCTGGTCCGCGGCCGGGGCGGCGCCCGGTGCATGAGCATGCCGCTGCGGCGGGATCCGGCCTGACCCGGCCGGAAGCGGGGCGGAGCTACTTCTTCATCCCGACCTGCAGCGAGTGGCGCAGGTCTTCCGCCATGCGGTTGAGCTTCACGTCGGTCCGGAAGCCGATCGACTGCGCCGCGCCCACCATGATCCCGTAGGCCAGCTTGGCCGGCACGTCCAGCTTCTGGGCCATGTCGAGGATGAGCGCGCTCTCGGCGTCCATCAGCGCGCCGTCGGCCAGCGCCACGTCGGCCAGGCGGGAGAGGATGAACGTGCGATCCTCCATGTCGCCCTCGCGGCGCACGATCTCGATCGCCTCGGGGAGCTTCGTCTTGATCTGCTCCTGGTCGGTGATGATCTCGGCCTCGGGTTCGTCGGTGAACCAGCGGTGCAGGATCTGGACGAGGATCTTCACCTCCTCGTCGCTGACGTCGCGGTCGGCCCCGAGCAGCAGGGCGCCGGCCATCGCGACGACCCGCATCACGGCCAGGTGCTCGGGCTTGAACGGGTAGCGGCGCGTCAGCCGGACCAGTTCATCGACGCCGTCCTCGAGTTCCGCGTCGGTGAGGCCGGGTCCGTCGAGGGGAAAGCCCGCCCGCTTCGCCTTCGCCGAGCGCGAGAACAGCTCGGCCGCCTTGAGGCGGATCGGCAGCAGCGGGTGCGAGGCGAACGCCTCCTCCATCATTTCTGGGTGGCCCTTGATCTCGTCGACCTGGCTCACCAGCGCCTGCACGTCGAGGTTGAGGTTCTTCTCGCTGAGGCCGAAGGTGGCCTTGAGCAGCGAGGTGGCCGTGGCGCGGAAATCGCGGCTGGCGATCAGGCTGACACGGTCCGCGCTGATCTCGGCCTTCTTGCGCCAGCGCAGGAACAGGCTCTCGCCGAGCGCCGGCAGCACGGTCATCGACGGGTTCTCGGCGTCGGTCGAGATGAGCGCCGCGAGGCGGTTGTTGCCGAACAGGATGTGGCCGAGCTCGTGCGCCAGGATGGACTTCAGCTCGGCATCGTCCAGCTTCTCGAGCGCGCGCGCCGTCACGCCGATCAGCGAGTACGTGCCGGCCTTGCGCACGTCGAGCATGGCGAAGGCATTGATGTCCCCCGACGGCAGGCAGAACACCTCGGCCTGCGCCTCGATCCCGAGCGCCAGGCACATTTCCTGGAAGACGCGGTAGATGCGCGGCGACAGCCGTTCGCTGAGGCGGATGCCGTCCTTGATCAGCCGCTCGCGGATCCCCTGGTCCACCTGGCGCCGGTTCTCCTCGAAGGTCTCGAGGTAGTCGGCGACCCGGTAGGTGGTCATCAGTTCTTCGACGTCGCGGGCATCTCCGCGATAGCGCACGTCCTGCCAGTCGATGGGCATGGGATTCCTCTCGCTCGTGTCCCGGGGCGCGGGGGCACCTGGGGCATCTTACATCAGGGGTTCCGGAGGTGAACTTCTCGGCCCCGGCAAGATGCAGACCGGGCAGGGGTTCGTGTCAAGGCGGCGGCCCGCGAACCCTGGCGACGGATTCGGGAATCGGACCGGGTCTGGACTAGAATGGGGGGTCTGTACCGGTGACTTATGAGTGATCCAACAGGCTGGGTTCTCCGGACCGCGGGGCTGCTCGTCCTGGGCGCGACGCTGTCAGGCTGTTCCATCAAGATGATGGCGATCAACACCCTGGGCAACGCCCTGGCCGAAGGCAGCTCGTCGTTCGCGAAAGACGACGACCCGGAGCTGGTGCGTGACGCCATCCCGTTCGCCCTCAAGACGATCGAGAGCCTGATCGAGCAGTCGCCGAAGCACCAGGGGCTGCTGCTCGCCGCCTGCAGCGGGTTCACGCAGTACTCCTACGCGTTCATCCAGCAGCAGGCGGATTTCGTCGAGGCCACGGACCTGGACCGGGCCACGGCGATGCGCGCACGCGCGAAGAAGCTCTACCTGCGCGCCCGCGACTACGGCATCCGCGGCTTCGAGGTCGACTTCCCGGGGTTCGGCGACCGGCTGCGCAGGGACCCGGCCCTCGCGCTGGCGAAGACCACGAAGAAGCACGTGCCCCTGCTCTACTACACCGCCGGCTCGTGGGCCCTGGCGTTCGGGATCAACAAGTCGGACGCGGAGCTCTCGGCCGATCAGGACATCATCGAGCAGATGATGCGTCGCGCGCTCGCGCTGGACGACGCGTGGGAGCTGGGCTCGATCCACGACTTCTTCATCACGTGGGAGGGCGGGCGCACGTCGGTGGGCGGGTCCCTGGAGCAGGCCAGGGCCCAGTTCGACCGCGCCGTCCAGTTGTCGGCGGGCCAGCGCGTCTCACCGTACGTCACCTACGCCGAGGTCGTGTCGGTCGGCACGCAGAACAAGAAGGAATTCGAACAACTCCTGCACGAGGCCCTCGCGATCGACGTCAACAAGGCCCCGGACCAGCGGCTGGCCAACGTGCTCGCGCAGCGCCGCGCGACGTGGCTGCTCTCCCGGGTGGACGAGCTGTTCGTCGAGTAGGGCCGTATCACGGATCGGGGACCGGGCGCCGGCCCCGCATCCCGCATGAGGAACAAGGACTGCACCATGGCTCTTGAGGCAACACGCACCCATCGGGGTTTCGGGGTCTGGATGACCGCGCTCGTCGTGGCGGCAGCCGTCTGGCTGCTGCCGGTGGCTGCGTCCGCGCAGGTCGTGACCGTCAAGATGGCGACCCTCGTGCCGGAGGGATCGTCCTGGCACCTGGTCCTGAAGGAAGTCGCCGACCAGTGGAACAAGATCTCCGGCGGCCGCGTCCGGGTGCTGCTCTACGCCGGCGGCGTGGCCGGAGACGACCCGGACGTCGTGCGGAAGATGCGCCTCGGCACGCTGAACGCGGGCGTCCTGACGTCGGTCGGCGTGGCGGAGATCGATCGCGCGGTGTACGCGCTGAGCATCCCGATGGCGTTCAACGACTACGACGAGGTCTACTACGTCCTGGACAAGATGCGGCCCCAGGTCGAGGCCGCCATCGAGGCGAAGGGCTTCGTCGTCCTCAACTGGGCCGACGGCGGGTGGGTGCACTTCTTCACGCAGAAGCCGGTGGCGACGCCGAACGACCTGAAGGCGCTCAAGCTCTTC
Organism: uncultured Acidobacteriota bacterium; assembly: GCA_963813325.1. Classification (GTDB taxonomy): domain Bacteria; phylum Acidobacteriota; class Vicinamibacteria; order Vicinamibacterales; family JAKQTR01; genus CAWEYM01. The sequence goes on along the minus strand of CAWEYM010000003.1, from coordinate 1,022,994 downwards.
CAGTGGGCGGGCGATCCCAAGTCGCTGGAGATCTGGCGGTCGCTGGGCTTCACCGTCGTGCCGCTGCCGTCGACCGAGCTGGCGACGGCCCTGCAGACCGGCCTGGTGCAGGCATTCGGCGCCTCGCCGCAGGTCGCGGTCATCACGCGGTACTACGAGAACGCGAAGAACATGACCGACTTGAACTGGGCGCTGCTGCTCGGGTCCACGGTCATCACGAAGCAGACCTGGGACCGCATCCCGGCCGACCTCAAGCCGGCGCTGCTGAAGGCCATGCGCGACGCGGGGGCCAAGCTGCAGGCGGAGATCCGCAAGAGCGGCGCGAGCGACGTCGAGGCGATGAAGAAGCGCGGCCTCAACGTCGTGCCGATCGACGCGAAGACCCATGCCGTGTGGGTCTCCCTCGCCGAGAGCGTCTATTCGAAGGTCCGCGGCGACTTCGTGCCGGCCGACGCATTCGACGCCGCGATCAAGTACCGCGACGAGTACCGTAAACAGCACCCGGCACCCAAGCAGTGAAGACCCTCGGCACCGCGTTCCACCGCGCCGAGCAGGCCGTGCTCGTGGCCACGCTCGCCCTGGCGACGATCATCCCGCTCATCGACGTCATCGGGCGGCCGCTGGGCGGGTTCCACCTCCTCGGCTCCTCGATGTACGTGCAGCAGCTCACGCTGTGGCTCGCGTTCGTCGGCGGCCTGGCCGCCACCTCGCAGGCCAAGCACCTGACGCTGTCGACGGCCGAGTTCTTCGACGAGGGGCTCGCGCGCACGCTGTCCCGCCTGCTCGCCTACTCGGTGGCCGCGGCCGTGGTCGGCATCCTCGCGTACGCCAGCGCCCAGGTGGTGCTCGCCAACCGCGTCGAAGCGAAGATGATGCCGATCGGCATCCCCGAGTGGGTGAGCGAGATCGTCATGCCGGTCACGCTCGGCCTGATGGCGATCCAGTTCGCCTGGGCGGCGTCCGCCCGGTGGTGGGGCCGCGCCCTCGGCCTGCTGGCGATCGCGGCGACGTTCGCCCTCGGGCTGATCCCACCCGAGTGGACCGGCAGCCTGTGGCCCCTCACCCTGGTGATCGCGGGCGCGGCCCTGCTCGGCGCGCCCGTCTTCGTGGCCATGGGCGGGATTGCCCTCGTGTTGTTCTTCTCCGAGGGCACGCCGGTCGCCGCGGTCTCGGCCGAGGTCTACCGTCTCATCGCGTCGCCCACCCTGCCTGCCATCCCGCTCCTCACGGCCGCCGGCTACGTGCTCGCCGAAAGCGCGGCGGCGGAGCGCCTCGTGCGGTTCTTCCGATCGGTCTTCGGCTGGATGCCGGGCGGCGTCGCCGTGATGGTTGCCGCCGTGTGCGCGCTCTTCACGACGTTCACCGGCGGATCGGGCGTCACGATCATCGCGCTCGGCGGCCTCGTGTATCCGATCCTCCGCAAGGACGGCTACCCCGAGGGGTTCTCGCTGGGCCTCGTGACCGCGTCCGGCAGCCTCGGCCTGCTGTTCCCGCCGAGCCTCCCGGTCATCCTCTACAGCGTCGTCGCCAGCACCCGCGACCAGACCGTGCCGGCCGACGACCTGTACCTCGCCGGCCTGCTGCCCGGCCTGCTGCTCGTGGTCCTCACGGCGTTCTACGGGATCGTGATTGGGCGCCGCGTCCAGCGGGAGAAGGCGCCGTTCGCCTGGCGCGAAGTCGCCGTCTCGGCGTGGGCGGCCAAGTGGGAGCTGATGCTCCCGGTCTTCATCATCGGACTGTTCGTGAGCGGCGTCGCGTCGATGGTCGAGACCGCGGCGGCGGCCCTCGCCTACACGGTGGTGGTCGAGTGCTTCGTCACCCGCGACATCCACATCTTCAAGGCGCTGCCAGAAGTGCTGCTGAAGGCGGCGGCGCTGATGGGCGCGGTGCTCATCCTGCTGAGCGTCGCGATGGGCCTGACGAGCTACCTCGTCGACGCGATGATCCCGGACATGCTGCTGACGTGGGTCCGGACCCACATCCACACGCAGGTCATGTTCCTCCTCGCGCTGAACGTGCTGCTGCTCGTCCTCGGCAGCGTGCTGGAAATCTATTCCGCGATCATCATCCTCGCGCCGCTCATCGCACCGATGGGCGCGGCCTTCGGCGTGGACCCGGTCCACCTCGGCGTCATCTTCCTGGCCAACCTGGAGCTGGGTTTCCTGTTCCCGCCGGTCGGCCTGAACCTGTTCCTGTCCTCGTCGCGGTTCAACAAGCCGCTGACGAGCCTCTACCGCCACGTCGTGCCGTTCCTGCTGATCCTCGGTGCAGGCGTGCTGCTCATCACGTACACCGACGCCATGTCGCTGGGAGTACTGAAACTGCTCGGCAGACGGTAGGAAATCGGAACGCCCCGGGAGGCCAGCGCGGCCCCGGGGCGGCGTTCCCGGAGGTGACCCGTGGACCTCGCGCTCGTACCCGTCCCCATCCCGGACAATGCGAACGTCGTCATCGGCCAGAGCCACTTCATCAAGACCGTTGAGGATCTCTACGAGATCATGGTGACCGGCGTGCCCCGGGCCGCGTTCGGGCTGGCCTTCAACGAGGCGTCGGGCGCCTGCCTCGTCCGGTCGGAGGGCAACGACGACGAGCTCCGGGCCGCGGCCGTCGAAGCGGCGCAGGCCGTCGGCGCGGGGCACACCTTCTACCTGTTCATGCGGGACGCCTACCCGATCAACGTCCTGAACCGCATCAAGGACTGCCCGGAGGTCTGCCGGGTGTTCTGCGCGACCGCCAACCCGTTGCAGGTCGTCGTCGCGACGTCCGGGCAGGGGCGTGGCATTGTCGGCGTCATCGACGGGTCGTCGCCCAAGGGCGTCGAGCAGGACGCCGATCGCGCGTGGCGGGTCGGGTTCCTGCGGAAGATCGGGTACAAGCGGTAGGGCAGTTGGCAGTTGTCAGTTTTCAGTCTTCAGTCTTCAGTTGTCAGTTCTCAGTGCCACCGGGGATCAGGCGGCCGCTTGTGCCTGGGACCTGAAGGCCCGGCGGGGCTGCGACGGGCAGAACGACTCCCGAATCCCTGATCCTCGCCCCGACCTCCCAGGTAAGATTGGCCCATGCGCTCACGCACCTTCGTCGCCATCTGTCTTGTTGCCCTCGTTCTGGTCGCCGCGGCGGTCGGCTCGGTCGCCCAGCGCGGCCCTTCCGCCCCGGTCCGGCCCGGCAGCCTGGGGGGCGGCGTCGTGCTGCTGCCCAACGGCTGGAAGATCGCGCCGGCCGGCCGGCACATCCCGATCGGCGACCTGCCGCTCAACATGGTGCAGACCCCCGACGACCAGTACCTGATCGTCACCAACAACGGCTACACCAAGCCCACGCTCACCATGGTCGATCTCGAGCGCGGCTACGTGAAGTCGCGCCTGGGCGTGGACAACGCCTGGCTTGGCCTGGCCTGGAATCCCGACGGCACTCGGCTCTACTCGTCGGGCGCCGACGAGAACGCGATCCTCGAATTGCAGTACGCGCCGGGCAAGTTGACGCTGGCCTCCACGATCCCGATCGCCCGCGATCGGCGCCGGTCGCCCCCCGGCCTGAGCCGGCCCGAGTCGATTCCGGGCGGCTTCATCGGCGGCATCGCGATTTCCGCGGATGGCAGCCGCCTGTACGCCGTGCACGTGATGGGCCTGGCACTGACCATGGCCGACGTGCGCTCCGGCCTGGTGCGCGTGACGGTGGACCTGCCCGCCGAGCCGTACACCTGCCTCGTCTCACCCGACGGCAGGACGGTGTACGTCTCGGTCTGGGGCAGCACGAAGATCCTGCTGTTCGACGCGACGACCCTGGCGCCCACGGGCGAGATCCAGGTCGGCGAGCACCCGAACGCGATGGCGTTCTCGAAGGACGGCAGCCGCCTGTTCGTCGCGTGTGCGAACACGAATGCCGTGTGGGTCGTGGACGTGGCGTCGCGCAAGGCGATCGAACAGATCTCGATGGCGCTCTACCCTGCTGCGCCGCCCGGATCCACGCCGAACAGCCTTGGCCTGTCCCCGGATGGCCGGCGATTGCTCGTGGCCAACGCGGACAACAACACGGTGGCGGTGGTGAACGTCGAGAACCCGTCCGCCTCGAAGGTGGAAGGCTTCATCCCCACCGGCTGGTACCCGACCGGCGCGATCTTCAGCCGTGACGGCTCGCAGATCTTCATCCTCAGCGGCAAGGGCCTGACCTCCTCGCCCAATCCCCGCGGGGGCTCCCCGGGCATCCCCGGCGCCGAGGGCCAGTACACCGGGAGCATGCTGCAGGGCACGCTGTCCGTGCTGCCCGTGCCGGACCCGGCGACGCTCCAGGCGTACACGAAGACGGTGTACAGCGTGACGCCGTACAGCGACGCCATCCGCCTCGCGCCGGCCTCGGCGCCCGTCGCATCGCCCATCCCGCGGAAGGTGGGCGACCCCTCCCCCATCAAGCACGTGTTCTACGTCATCCGGGAGAACCGCACCTACGACCAGATCCTGGGAGACCTCGATCGCGGCAACGGCGATCCGAACCTGTGCCTCTTCGGCGAGCAGGTGACGCCCAACGCGCACGCGCTGGCCCGCGAGTTCGTCGTCCTCGACGGCTTCTACGTGGACGCCGAGGTCAGCTACGACGGCCACGCGTTCTCGACAGGCGCCTACGCGACCGACTACGTCGAGAAGATGTGGCCGACCAACTACGGCGGCCGCGGCGGGCGCTACCAGAGCGAGGGCGGGGGCGAGATGCGCAACGCGTACGGCAACGTGACGGCGCCGCTGAACGGCTACATCTGGGACGCGTGCACCCGGGCGGGCGTGTCGGTCCGGTCGTACGGCGAGTTCGCGATGCGCGGTCCCGACCCCGAAGGCGAGCACGATACGGGCGTCGGCGAGGTCGTGGCCACCGTGCCGGGCCTGAAGGGCCTCGTCCACCCGGACTATCCGCCGTACGACCTGAAGATCCCCGACAACCGCCGCGTGGACGTCTGGTTGAAGGAGTTCCACGAGTTCGTGCAGAACGGCAGGCTCCCCGCGCTGAACATCATCCGTCTCGGCAACGACCATACGGCCGGCACGTCGGCGGGTTACCCGACGCCCCGCGCGATGGTCGCCGAAAACGACGCCGCGCTCGGCCGCGTGGTCGAGGCCATCTCCAACAGCCCGTACTGGAAGGACTCGGCCATCTTCGTGCTCGAGGACGATGCGCAGGCGGGACCGGATCACGTGGACGCGCACCGGTCCCCGGCCTTCGTGATCAGCCCGTTCTCGCGGCGCGGGGCCGTCGACAGCACGCTCTACACGACGTCCGGCATGCTGCGCACGATGGAGCTCATCCTCGGCCTGCCGCCGATGAGCCAGTACGACGCGGCCGCCACGCCGATGTACGCGGCGTTCCAGGCGACGCCGGTGGCGACGCCGTTCGCGGCGCGGCCGGCCCGCATCAACGTCAGCGAGACCAACGACATCACCGCGTGGGGCGCGGCCGCTTCCGCGCGCATGAACTTCGCCGAGGCGGATCGCACGCCCGAGCAGGAGCTGAACGAGATTGTCTGGAAGTCGGTGAAAGGCGCGAACTCGCCGATGCCGCCGCCGGTCAGGGCCGCGTTCATCCGGGCGCGGGCGGATGAGCCGGACGACGACGACCGGCGTTAGAGCAGCGTCTGGGCGGCTGACGACTCGCGGCGTGCGGCCAGCATCGTCTCGTAGCCCCGCGGCTTCAGCCGCGGGGTGCCCCCGGCGCTGAAGCGCCGGGGCTACGTCTCAGGGCCCGGCGTCTCGGAGCCCCGCGACCTCGTGTCGTAGCCCCGCGGCCTCGTGTCGTAGCCCCGCGGCTTCAGCCGCGGGGTGCCCCCGGCGGCGAAGCGCCGGGGCTACGCTCAGGGCCCGGCGTCTCGTAGTCCCGCGGGGCGTCTCGGAGCCCCGCGGCTTCAGCCGCGGGGTGCCCCCCGGCGCTGAAGCGCCGGGGCTACGTCTCAGGGCCCGCTGCGGCTCGTTCCTCCATCGCAGCGGGCGGCGTACAAAGAAATAGCCCACCGCCTGATTCCCCAACGCTGACGGGCCCCCATCCGTCAACGCCAGAGCCCAAACGGTGGGCTTGCGACTCTCTTATACGCAAGCCGGATGCCACTGTCGTGGCTGGCCCATGGGTGCGAAATGGCTCGAGATCAGGCCATTAACTGCGCTCCCGACGGAAGCCCGCCGGTCTGGCCCCACGGATTCCCGGCATCCGTCGCCGGCACTGCCGAGGCTCCGGCAGTCGCAGCTATTGGCCTGCGTCCGCGGCCACTTCGGCCACGGCTGCCGCCGGCGACGACTGCGCACACGCCGTCCCCATCCGCCAGACCTGTTTCAGCCACAGCGCGACGTCGTCAACGATGGTGTAGATGTACGGCAGGATGACCAGCGTCAGGATGGTCGACGTCGTCAGGCCGCCGATGACCGTTCGGGCCAGCGGGTAGTAGTAGGCGCCGCCCACACCGGAGCTGCCGACCGCCAGCGGCACGAGTCCGAGGATGGCCGTGGCGGCGGTCATCAGGATCGGCCGCAGCCGCTCCCGGCCGCCCACCAGGATGGCGTCGGCCCGCGACAGCCCCTCGCGGCGCAACTGGTTGATGTGGTCGACCAGGACGATGCCGTTCTTGACCACGATCCCCATCAGGATGAGCAGGCCGATCTGGGACATCAGGCCGAACGGCGTGCCGGTCAGCAGGTCGAACCACACGGCGCCGAACAGCGCGAACGGGATCGAAATCAGGATCGCGATCGGGTGGGCGATCGACTCGAACAGCGCCGCCATGACCAGGTACACCAGCGCCAGGGCGAGGACCATGTTGACCAGCATCTGCTGGTTCTGCTCGTCCTGTTGCTGCATGCGGTCGCCGAATGACCAGCTGTAGCCGTCCGGCAGGGCCATGCCGTCCAGGGCCTTCTTCATCTGCTGCTGCGCGTCGCTGAAGTTCGTGCCCTCGTACGTGCCCCGGATGGTGACCTTCGTCCGGCGGTCGTCGCGTTCGATCCCTTTCGGGCGACGGACGATGGTGAAACCGGCCAGCGTGCCCAGGGTCTGGCCGCGGCCGCTCGATCCGGACAGGACCAGGTTCCGGAGGTCGTCGGCCCGCCGGACGTCCTGCTCGCGAAGCGACAGGACGAGGTTGACCTCCTTGTCGCCGGCCCGGTACTTGCGCAGGCGGGTGCCGCTCAGCATGAAGCCGAAGGTCTGGGCGACGTCGCGGGGCGCCAGGTTGTAGCGCGCGGCCAGGTCGCGGTCCAGCGACACCTGGACCTCCTCGCGCCCCTCCTCGCTCGTCGACTTCACGTCCTCGACGCTGGGAACACTCGACAGCATGGCGCCGGCGTCGGCCGACAGGCGCTCGAGCACCTTGATGTCGTCGCCGAACAGGTTCACCTGGAAGCTCGTCGAGTTGCCGCCGCTCTCGGAATCCTCGTCCTCGAACCGGAGGCGGACGCCGGGAATCTCGGGCAGCCACGGCCGCATCCGCTTGCGGAACTCGCGGGCCTCCCGGTCGTTCATGTCCTTCCGGTTGAGCGTGATGGTGGTCGTGCCCTCGTTCTCGCCGTAGTAGGAGTAGATCGACTCGAAGTCGATGTCCTTCTCGTGGGCGTAGAGCGCTTCCTCGACCCTCGTGACGACCCGCTCGGCGTCGTCCTTGAAATGGAAGTCCCGGAAGTCGTAGGTGACGCGGATGCGGTCGTTGCGCCCGCCGGTGAACATGGCCGTCTGGAGGCCGAGCTTGAAGGGCAGGACGATGCCGGCCAGCACGAGCAGCGTGGCACCGAAGGTCAGGAACCGGTGGCGGAACGTCCAGCCGATAATGCCGGCATAGCGGTCAGTGAGCCACTCGATCCAGGGCGGATTGTGCCAGGGACGGCGGCCGAGCAGCCGGGATCCCATCAGCGGGATGAGCGTCAGCGACACGAGCAGCGAGCAGAAGATCGTCAGGGTGATCGCGATGCCGACCTCGCCGAGCCACACCTGCAATTCGGACTTCTCGCCGACGATGAGCGGCAGGAACACGATCGCGGTCGTCGCGGTGGCGGCCACGACCGCCATGGCGACCGCGCCGGTGCCGAGCACCGCCGCCTCCTTCGCGTCGCCGATCCTCTCGTGGTAGCGGAAGATCGACTCCAGCACCACGATCGCGTCGTCCACCAGGAGTCCCACGCCGAGCATGAGGCCCATCATCGAGAGGACATTGAGGTTCTTGCCGAGGAAGTAGAGCGCGGTGCAGCTCGCCACGATCGAAAAGGGGATCGCCAGGCTCACGATGATGGTGGTGTCGAGGCGCCGCAGGAACAGGAAGAGGACCACCACGGCCAGGAGACCGCCGATCGCGCCCGCCTCCGTGAGACCCCGGAGTCCGTCGAGGATCTCCTTGGCCTGATCCTGGAACACGAACAGCGAGATCCCCTTGAGGAGCGTGTCCTTCGGCAGGTCCTCCCGGATGAGCCGCGTGACCTCCGTCGCCACGTCGACCGTGTTCGCGGTCGGCTCCTTGTAGACCATCAGCGCGACGGCGAACTTCCGGTTCAGGTGGCGCCCGTAGTCGATGCGGGGCTCCTCGTACGTGATGGTCGCCACGTCGCGCAGCCGGATCACCCCGGCCTGGCGGACTTCAGCGCCGAGCGCGGCCGGCACGGCGCGGGCGGCCGGCGCGGACTGCGTGCCAGGAAACACGGGCAGGTTGGCGATGGCCTCCAGATCCTCGAACGCCCCGAACGTCCGCACGTGCAGGACCCGTCCCCCGTCGGTGATCTTGCCGATCGCGACGTTCAGGTTGGCGCCCTGGAGCCGCTGCGCCAGCACGCCGATGTCGAGCCGGTGCGACTTGATGCGGTCGAGCAGCAGATCGATCCTGACCTCGCGGGGCGCCACGCCGTTCAGCTCGACGCGCGCCACGCCCGGGATCCTCCGGATCGGGTTGACCACGCGCTGCTCGAGGAGGTCGTAGTTGCGCGACAGGTCCACGCCCGGCGCCGCGACCCGCGCCTCCACCACCGGGATCGTGGCCGTGTTGAACGTCTGGATGTTGATGAACTCGACGTCGGCCGGCAGGTCCTTCCGGACCTGGTCGATCTTCTCGCTCAGCTTCAGGCGGACGATGTCGAGCGACTCGCCCCAGTTGAACTCGAGCTGGATGTTCGCCGAATCCGCGTTGGCGGTCGATCGCAGCTTCTTCACGCCGGACAGCGTCGCCAGCGTCTCCTCGAGAGGCCGCACGATCTCGCGCTCGATCTGGGTCGGGCTCGAGTTGGGGTACGGGATCGAGATCGCGATGAACGGCGCGTCGACCGTGGGCAGGAACGCCAGCGGCAGGCGGCCGATCGCGACCGCGCCCAGGACCACCAGGCTCACCAGGAGCATGAACGTGGTGACCGGCCGGTGCACCGACATCTGGGCGATTCTCATGACGGCGACCCCGTCGCCTCGACGGCGGCCGGCGCCGCCTCGAACCGCTTGCGGTCCACCACCCAGTAGACCGTGGGAATCACGATCAGGGTGAGCAGGGTCGACACGGTCAGGCCGCCGATCACGGTCACGGCCATCGGCGCGCGGATCTCCGCGCCCTCGCCGAGCCCGAGGGCCATCGGGATCAGGCCGAGGATCGTGGTGAGGGTCGTCATCAGGATCGGCCGCAGGCGCACGCGGCCTGCCTCGATCAGGGCCTCGCGCTTGGTCATGCCCTCCCTGCGCCGCTGGTTGACGTGGTCGATCAGGACGATCGCGTTCTTCACGACGATGCCCGCCAGCATCACCACGCCGATCAGCACGATGACGCTGACCCGGTGGCCGCTCGCGAGCAGCGCCGCCACCACGCCCACGGCGCCGAGCGGGATCGTGAACATGATGATGAGCGGGTGCACGAGCGACTCGAACTGCGCGGCCATGACGAAGTAGACCAGGAACACCGCGAGGCCGATCGCGAGGTACAGGCTGCGGAACGACGTGTTGATCTCGAGGTTCTGGCCGCCCATCCGCGCCGTCACGCTGGCCGGCAGGCCGGAGGCGGCCACGGTGCGCTCGATGTCGGCCGACACCGCGCCGAGGTCGCGGCCCTGCAGGTTGCCGGAGATCACGACCGCCCGGCGCTGGCCGACGCGCCGGATCTCGGAGGGCCCGACGTCGAGGTCGGTCTGCGCCACGGCCCGCAGCGGGATGGCCACGCCGTCGCGCCGCTGCACGATCATCCCGACCACGTCGCTGACCTCGTCACGCGACGGGTCCGACGCCCGCACGACGACGTCGATCTCGCGGTCGCCCTCGCTGATCCGCGTGGCGACCTCGCCCTTCACCTTGACGCGCAGCGTCTGCGACACCGCCTCGGGGGTGAGGTCCAGCCGCGCGAGCTGGTCCGGGTCGAACCGGACCCGCACCTCGGGGCTGCCCGCCTCCGCAGACGAGGTCACGTCGGCCAGCCCGGGGATCTGGACGAGCCGCGCCGTCGTCTGCGCGGCAATCCGGCGGAGCGCCTCGTAGTCGTCGCCGTACAGTTCCAGTTCCACCGGCGTCTTGAAGGTGAAGAACGACGGGCGGCTGAAGGTTGCCGACACGTCCGGGTACCGATCGACCATGGCCCGAATCCGCTCGATGCCCGCCTCCTCGCCGGCCTTGTCGTTCCTGTCGCGCATCTGGACGAGCAGTTCGCCGACATTCTCGGCGCGCGAGCCCTGGTCGGCGCCGCCGCGCCCGCCGCCGGCGGTCGAGAACACTGTCGCCACCCCGGGCACCTGCCTGGCCCGCCTGGCCATCTCGGCCAGCAGGCGGTCCGTGGTCTCGATCGACGCACCCTCGGGCAGCTTGATCTCGAAGGCGAACTCGCCCTGCGCCAGGGGTGGAATCAGCTCGACGCCCAGGCGCTGCACGCCCAGCATCGACACGGCGAACAGCAGGGCGGCCGTCCCGAGCACCATCCACGGATGATTCAGCGCCGCGGCGATGCCGCGCGGGTAGGCCCGGTAGACCAGTCCCTCGATCCGCTCGAACACGCGCAACAGCGGGCGGGTCGCCCACGCCAGGGGAGTCGTGACCAGCCCGACGGCGAACCGGATGGCCCGGAGGATGGCCGCGGGCACCGCGTAGAACGCGACCCGGCGCACGCGCGCCATGCGCCCGGAGGGCGCGGGCAGCAGATCGGCCGCCCGGGTGCCGCCGAGCTTCGCCGAGAGCATCGGGATGAGCGTCAGCGACAGGGCCAGCGACGCGACGATCGAGAACGAGACGGTGAGCGCCTGGTCCTTGAAGAGCTGGCCGCCCACGCCTTCCACGAAGACGATGGGCAGGAACACCGCGACGGTCGTCAGCGTGGACGCCACGACCGCGCCCTGGACTTCGGCCGTGCCCTCCACGGCCGCCTGGAACAGGCTCTTGCCGGCCGCCCGGTGGCGGGCGATCACTTCGAGGACGACGATCGAGTCGTCGACCAGCATGCCGATGCCCAGCGCGAGGCCGCCGAGGGACATGATGTTCAGCGACAGGCCCATCTGGTACATGATGACGAACGTCGCCACGACCGAGATCGGGATCGACAGCGCGATGACCGACGTGCTGCGGACCTCGCGGAGGAAGAGGAAGATGACGAGGATGGCGAGCAGGCCGCCCTGCCAGCCGTTGCTGATGACCTCGTTGATCGAGCCCTCGATGAAGGTGGACTGGTCGAAGATGGTCGTCAGGGTCATTCCCGCCGGCAGCGCCTTCTGAATCTGCGCCAGGCGCGCCTTCACGGTGCGCGCGACCCGGACGGTGTTCGCGTCGCCTTCCTTGTAGACGTTGAGGCTGACGCTCTCCTGGCCGTTGACCCGCGCGACGACCTCGCGATCGCGGTGGCCCCATCCGACGTCGGCCACGTCGCGCAACTGCACGCGCCGGCCGGCCTGTTCCCGCACGATCGTCCCCGCCACGTCGTCCACGCCCTGGAACTCGTTCAGCGTGCGAACCAGGTAGCGGGCCTCGTGCTCGTAGATGCTGCCGCCGGCCAGGTTGACGTTGCCGCGCGACAGCGCGGTGATGACGTCCTGGACGTTGAGCCCGTACGACGCGAGGCGCGTCTCGTCGACCCGCGCCTCGATCTGCCGTTCGAGCCCGCCCTCCACCTTGACCGCCGCCAGCCCGTCGATCGACTCGAGGTCCTTCTTGACCTCGTCCTCCGCCACCTGACGGAGCCGCGCGAGATCGCCGGATCCCGACAACCCCAGCCGGAGGATCGGATCGCTCGCCGGATCGAAGCGCAGGATGCCCGGCTTCTCGGCATCGCGGGGCAGCGTGACCAGGTCGAGCTTCTCGCGCGCATCGAGAATCGCCAGGTCCATGTTCGTCTTCCAGGCGAACTCGAGCGTGACCTGGGACAACCCCGACCGCGACCGGCTCGTCAGGCGCTGCACGCCGGAGATGATGCCGACCGACTCCTCGATCGGCCGCGTGATGAGGCTCTCCACTTCGGCCGGCGCGGCCCCGGCGTAGCGGGTCTCGATCGTCAGCGTGGGATAGGAGATCTCGGGCAGGAGGTTGACCGGCAGGCGCGTGAACGACACGGCGCCGAAGATCAGGATGGCGACCACCAGCATCCCGACGGCCACCGGTCGACGGACCGAGAGCGACACGAGGCTCATGACAGGCGCCTCCCGAAGGCCCTTGGACTGGACGGTAGGGCCCGGGCCGCCGGGCCCGGGACGGATGGAGCGGAACCGGTTACGACCCGGCCTTCCGAATCTCGACGCGGGCGCCGTCTTTCAGGCTGCCCTGACCCGCCACGATGACGGACTCGCGGCCGTCGAGGCCGACCGAGACCTCGACCCGGCCGTCGCTCGGGTACCCCAGCGTGACCTGCCGGCGCCGCGCGCGATTGCCGTCGGCGACGAACAGGTAGTCCTTCGAATCCTCGCGCACGACGGCGGACTTCGGCACGAGCAGCGCGTCGCGGTGCACCTCCGTCACGATGCGCACGCTCGCGAACGACCCGGGCCGCGCGTGCGGGCTCGAGCCGATCGCCTCGACCGTCACCTTCACCGTGCCCGTGCTGGTGTCGACGATCGGCGAGATCTTCGTGACGCGGCCGTCCAGGCGCTCGCCCGCCGCCGACTCGAGCACGATCTCGGCGGGCTGGCCGACCTTGAGGCCGGTCACATCCTTCTCCGGGAGATAGACGCGGGCCACCAGCGGCACGAGGTTCGCAATCGTGAACAGCTTCTCGCCCGGCTTCACGTGCCGGCCCTGGACGACGGCGCGCTCGACGACCCGGCCGCTGAACGGGGCGGCAATCCTCGTGTAGCTGAGCGCCAGCGCCGCGCCCTGCAGGTCGGCCTCGGCCAGGTCATACGTGTTGCGCAGCCGATCGAAGTCCTGCTGCGAGATCAGCTGATCGTCGTGCGACCGCGTCGCGCGGTCGAAGTCGCGCTTCGCCGCGTCGCGCCGGAGCTGCGCCTGCTGGACGGCAATCCGCTTGTCGGCGTCCTCGAGTTCCGCGAGGAGCTGGCCTTTCATCACGTTCGCGCCTTCGTCGACAGTCAGCCGCAGCACGAGACCGTCCGCCTTCGAGAGCACGTCAGCCTGCTGCTCGGTTTCGAGCGTCGAAGACGCCGCCAGCGCCGCCGACACCGTGCCCCGGACCGGCAGCTCCGCCTGGACCGGCACCGAGACGTCCTGCCGGGCCGGCGCGGTCGCCGGCGCCGCCCCCTTCGAACTGGCGCTGCCCACCAGCATGAAAGTCCCGAGCGCGCCGCCCACCACGAGGAAGGCGATCGCGCCAATCAGGTAGCGCTTCCACAGGCTCTTCGGGATGGTCATGACTGTCCTCTGTTCCGCCTGCCCCCGGACCCGCGCCGGCCCACACCCGTGAGAGGGTCCGGCCGGCACACAGGAAGTGACGAGCCCGGAACGGCAATTGTTCCGCGTGTGCTATCCTGCCGGGCCGTGGCCCAATCCCCCACACCAGTCGTGAATCGCCCGCGGTCCGGGAGCGTTGTGCCGTACATCCAGATCGCGCGGATCGACCACTGGTCCAAGAACGCGTTCATGGTGCTTGGGGTGCTGCTGGCGGTCTTCTACCGGCCGGACCTGGCCTCGTGGGCCGGGGCCTGGCGCCTCCTCCTCGCCGTGCTGGCGACCTGCCTGGTTGCGTCCAGCAACTACGTCCTCAACGAGATTCTCGACGGGCCGCGCGACCGCGCCCACCCCGAGAAGCGGGACCGCCCCGTGCCGTCCGGGCGCGTCCATCTCGGCCTCGCCTACGCCGAGTGGCTGGCGCTGGCGGCCGCCGGGTTGGGCCTTGGCCTCGGCGTCGGCCGCTGGTTCGCGGCGTCGGCCCTGGCGCTGTGGATCATGGGCCTGGTGTACAACGTGCCGCCGGTGCGCCTGAAGGAGTGGCCCTATCTCGACGTCCTGAGCGAGTCGGTCAACAACCCGATCCGGTTGCTGCTGGGCTGGTTCGCGCTGATCGGCGATCGGTTTCCGCCCGTGTCGCTGGCCCTCTCGTACTGGATGCTCGGCGCGTTCATCATGGCGGTGAAACGCCTGGCCGAACTGCGCCACATCGGCGATCCCGAGGTCCTGGCCGTCTACCGGCGCTCGTTCGGCTACTACACGGAAGAGCGGCTTCTCGTCAGCATCCTCTTCTACGCCACCGCCTGTGCCCTCTTCGCCGGCATCTTCATCGTCCGGTACCGGCTGGAGCTGATCCTCTTCGCGCCGCTCGGCGCGGGGTTCCTCGCCTACTACCTCAAGATTGGGATGCAGCCGGACAGCGCGGCCCAGCATCCCGAGCGCCTGCACCACGAGACGGGCTTCATGGTGTACCTGGCGGTGTGCCTGGCGGCCTTCGTGGCGCTGATGTTCTCGCACATCCCGTGGCTGTACCAGTGGTTCAACGTCGAACCCGCCAGCATCGCGCCGTTGTGGACCGTCGGGGGATGAGGGCGGCGCCCTGACGGGGCGCGGGTGGGGATCCCGGCGGCCCGGGTCGGCCGGCGGTCAGTCGCGCGCCATCCGGTTGGTGACGACCACGAGGTTCGGCAGGGGTGATCGGCTCAGGAAGTCGCGCAACTGTGCGTCGAACCTGGGCGACGCGGCCAGCACGCGTGTCGGCACACCCAGGGTGGACCTGATCGCCTCGTACTCGGCGTCCGGCATGACGCAGTACGCGTCGGGGTGTTCCCGGAAGAAGTCCCGCACCTGTGACTCGCCGAACATCTCGGCGACGTGGCGCCGCAGGTAGAACACCAGGCTCGGCGCGCCGACCTTGTAGGTCCCGACGCGGGCATGAGGGCTGCCCTGCTGCTCGATCGCCTGTGCGAGGCGCGGCACGGGCTTGTAGCGTTCGAAGTCCGGCAGCACCTGCAGGACGATCACCCACTGGGCGACCACGAGCGCAGCCGCCACTGCAACCGTCGCCGCGAACGGCGACCGCCGGGCGGCGAGCACGAGCGCCAGCCCCGCCCCGGCCGCGATGATGAGGCCCGTGAGCCGCGCGCCCGCCAGGTGGATCGGGCCGCCGGTCCCGCCGATGAACCACGCGACGAGGCCCCCGATGATCACCAGGACCGCCGAGGCGACGACGAGACTCCAGCGCGCCGCCCGCGCGAGCCGCGCCGTGAGCGCCGACGCCGCGAGGCCGTCGAGGAGACCTCCGACGAGGGGGGCGCCGGCCGCCACGAACGGGAGCACGTACAGATCCTGCTGCGCCCGGGAAGCCGAAAAGAACCCGACGATGAGGACGGTCCAGAGGCCGAGAAGGAATCGGACCTGTTCGCGTGAGACGGGCTCGGCCGGATCCACGGGCCGCCAGGCGCCCCGCCATCCTCCGGACGGCCACACGCGTCTCCACGGCACGAGGGCGAGGCCCGCGGGCAGCAGCAGCGACCACGGGAAGTAGAGGTCCGCGAACACGACGGGCAGGTAGAACAGCGGCCCGCGGTTCGGCGCGCCCACGCCTTCGGCATACCGCGCGAGGTTCTCGCGCAGCAGGAACGACGAAATGTACTCCCACCCGTGCCGGTCGTAGAGCGCCCAATAGTACGGGAGCACGATGGCCGCGCCGATGAGGAACCCGGCGGGCAGCATCATGCGACCAACGATGCGCAGCCGCCCGGAGAGCGCCAGGTAGACCAGGATGACGAGGCCGGGCAGCGCGGCCGCCACCGGGCCCTTCGTCAGCACCCCCACGCCCACCGCCGCGTACATCGCCACGAGCCACTGGCGACGCCGCGCCGGTTCCGTCTCGGCGAGCACGAAGAAGAGCAGCGTCAGGCCGAAGAACATCGCCGAGTAGATGTCGATGATGATCCGCCGCGAGAACAGCAGGAATCGCGGCGTGGCCGCCAGGGTGAGGGCGGCGAGCAGCCCCGCGCGCGTCGAGAACGCGGTCCGGCCGAGCACGAACACGGTCAGGATTATCACGGCTGCGCCCAGCGCAATCGGCAGGCGGGCGGCCCACAGCGAAACGCCGAAGACCCGGTAGGAGCCGGCGACGACCCAGTACGACAGGGGCGGCTTGTTGAAGCGGGGCTCGAAGTTGAACGTCGAGTTGAGGTAATCGCCGGCCGCGATCATCTCCCGCGGCGTCTCGGTGTAGAACGCCTCGTTCGAATCGATGATCGACGTCGCGCCGAGGCCGACGAAGTACGGCAGGATCGCGGCCGCCAGCACGATCCCGAGCAGGACCCGCTTCGTATCCATGGGGCGTGATCGTACCACAGGCTCCTCAGCCGCCCGGCGGCGCGGCCACGGGTTCGAGGACGCCGTGGCCCAGATCGGGGTCCATGCGGTAGCGGTAGAAGGCCCAACCGGCATAGGCGCGCATCAGCCGGGCGTTGTCCTCGCCCAGGTCGTGCACGAACAGCACGCGCGCCGTCCGGTCGGCCCCGTTGCGGGTCAGGTCGAGCGTGCTCATCGGCCGGCGCAGGCCGGCCTTCGTCCCGAGGAACACCACGGCGTGATCCAGGTCCTGCCGGGCGGCCAGCCGGTAAGGCTCGCGGCGTTCCCAGATCACGCGCGACTCCACGGCCGCGTGCCACGCGAACAGGGGAACGGCGGCCACCACCGACAGCGCGAGGGCCCGGAACGCCGTTCGGGCCGCGGGCGTTTTCCCGGCGAACGACTCCTCGCGGAACAACGGCGCCACGGCCGCGAGGGCGATGAACGGCAGCGCCTCGAAGTAGTAGCGGGGGCCGTACTGGTTGCCGCCGCGGTCCACGTAGATGAAGTACGCGACCACGAGGCTCGGGAACACGAAGTCCGTGAAGCGCCAGTCCTGCCGCGGCGTCCGGCGCCACCACCAGGCGTAGAGGCCGATCAGCGCGGGCGGCGTCCAGGCGACGAACTTCACGAGGTGGCCGGTCGTGATGTCGATGGCCCTGCCGACCCAGCCCGGCGGGAACCACCGCGTGTCGTAGGCCTCGAAGCCCCCGCCCATCGCCAGCGCGAACGGGTGCCCCATGGTGGCCGCGTTGTACGCGAGCAGGGCCGCGGCAAACGGCGCGCCGCCGGCCATCGCGGCCACGACCGCCTTCAGGCCAAAGCGGCCCTTCCCGAGCAGCGCGAGCCCGAAGGGCAGGCCCGCCCACACCGCCGTGTAGTTGCGCGTGAGGAGCGCCGTCCCCACTGCCACGCCGGCCAGGGCCGCCCACATCACGCGACGCTCGTCGATCGCGCGGATTCCGAAGTACGCGTACGCAAGGATCTCAACGCTGCACAACGCGTGCGCGAAGTAGGACGCGCCATTGAAGAGGAAGAAGCTCGACAGGAACGTGACCGCGACCGCGGCCAGGGCCCCGGTCTCACCGTGGAGCCGGCGGCCGAGCGCGAACAGCAGGACCAGGGACGCGGCCGAGAGCAGCGGGTTGACGAGCCAGAGCGGGAACCGCGCGAGCCGGGCCGCGGCGAGCACGGCGGGCCAGCCCGGCGGGAACACGCTGAAGAGACGGCCGTCCACCTCGCGCACGTGGTAGAAGTCGAAGAACGCCTGCAACGGCCGGGGCGTGTTCCAGAGGCGCCCCTGCGCGAACGTGTCGGACTGGTAGAGATAGCAGTACTCGTCGCCCGAGTTCGGGAAGTCCTGCAGCACGGCGAGCGCGATCCAGGCGACAACCGCCACGCACAGGCCCGCGCCGGCGGTGAGCGTGAGCCGGCGGCGCGCCAGGACCGCGGCGCTGCCGCGCAGCCAGGCCTCGTAGAGCCGGGCCATCGCCCGGTCCGCGCGCGGCCGCCAGCCGGACCGCACGGAGCCATCCTCGCCCATGCGGCAAGACGTTATCACGGGTTCATGGTCGTGAGAATTACCCGGACAATATCTGGCTGGCGCGAAGCTTCTCAGTTGTCGCAGGCGGGTTCAACCGCGGCCCCGGGCACGCGGGCTGAAGCCCGCGCACTGCATTCCCGGCGCGTCCCCAACTCACCTGAGCGCCGGGCCTAGCCGCCGGCGATGGCCCCGAGCACCAGCAGGGGCTCGTCCCCCCGCGCGACCGCGTCGGGCAGCGGGGAGTCCGGCGCCTCGTGGGACAGGTCCTGCTCGCAGGCGAAGAACCGCACGAATGCCCGGCGTCGCTGCGTGACATGGTCGCGGATTGTCCCGCGCAACACCGGATAGCGCGCCTCGAGCGCGTCGAGCACCGAGCGCTGCGTGGCCCGGCCTTCGATCTCGAGCGTCACCTCGCCGTCGACGCGCGCGAGCGTCCGCAGGTGTGTCGGGAGCACGACTCGGATCATGGCAGCGTCTGGACCTCGACGGACAGCACGGGCGGCAGGTCGCGGACGATGGGCGCCCAGCTGTCCCCGGCGTCGGGCGAGGCGTACACCTGACCGCCGGTCGTGCCGAAGTACACGCCGCACTCATCGATCGAGTCGACGGCCATCGCGTCGCGCAACACGTTGACGTAGCAGTCCCGCTGCGGCAGGCCTTTCGTCAGCGCCTCCCACTCCTGCCCGCCCGCCCGGCTGCGGTACACGCGGAGCTTCCCGTCCGGCGGGTAGTGCTCCGAGTCGCTCTTGATCGGCACGACGTAGATCGTGTCCGGCTCGTGCGCGTGAACGTCGATCACGAACCCGAAGTCGGTCGGCAGGTCGCCGCTGACCTCGTGCCACGACTCGCCGGCGTCGTCGCTGCGCATCACGTCCCAGTGCTTCTGCATGAACAGCACGCCGGGGCGCGAGCGGTGCATGGCGATGCGGTGAACGCAGTGCCCGACCTCGGCATCCTGGTCCGGGATGCCCTGGGACCGCAGGCCGCGGTTCACGGGCCGCCACGTCCCGCCCGCGTCGTCGGTCCGGAACACCCCCGCGGCCGAGATGGCGATGAAGATCCGCCCCGGATCGCTCGGGTCCAGGAGAATCGTGTGCAGGCCCAACCCGCCGGCACCCGGCTGCCAGGAGGGCCCCGAGCCGTGGCCGCGCAGCCCGGGGAGCTCCTGCCAGCTCTGCCCGCCGTCGACCGTGCGGAACAAGGCGGCGTCCTGCACCCCGGCATACACGGTGTCCGGATCGGTCAGCGAGGGCTCGAGATGCCAGACTCGCGCGAACTCCCAGGGGTGCGGCGTCCCGTCGTACCACTGGTGAGTGCCGGGCACACCGTCGTACACGAACTGGTTGCCCACGGGCTCCCACGTCCTGCCGCCGTCGTCGGATCGCTGGAGCAGCTGTCCGAACCACCCGCTGGACTGCGACGCGTAGAGCCGATTCGGATCAGCGGGAGACCCCTTGAGGTGGTAGATTTCCCACCCCCCGAAGTACGGGCCGCTGACGTCCCACCGTTTGCGTCGTGCGTCCGATGCGAGAACGAATGCGCCCTTGCGTGTCCCGACCAGTACGCGGACTCTCATTCCCGCTCCCTCCTGCGCTTCGCGCCAGCCCTCGCTGGCGGGCCGTCGTGGCCTGTGCGATCGGCCGCCCGGCGAGCCTGCTCCGCCGGCACCCGTGCCGGGACTGCGACGCGCTCGGGACGCCTGGCGCTGTTTCTGTACTTGTCTGGTCGGAGTATATCGAAAGACCCGGCTCGAGGTCGACACCCCCGGTGAAGAAGCGCCTGGGGGCCTGCCCGGGGGCCTGAAATGACCGCGAGGCCCGCGCGGGATCCCGCCTGGTCGCCGCAGCGATCAGACGTGGTTCCGGAGCATCAGCTCCTTGGGGTGCGGATCGAGGTAGACCTGCCCGGCCAGGTAGTCCACCTGCTGCTGCCGGACGTGGTGCTTCAACAGCGTGAGCGGCACGATCAGCGGCACCAGCCCGGTGCGGTAGTCCTCGATGGCGGACAGCAGCTCCGCCCTCGCAGCCGCGTCGAGGGTCTTCTTGAAGTAGCCCAGCATGTGCATGAGCACATTGGTGTGCTTGCGGGTTGTCGCCATGGTCGCGAGGGCTTGCATGAAGAGCCCCCGGTACCGGGCCTCGACGTCGAGGCGGTCGAGCGTCTTCGCCGACGCGACGAGGCGCCCCATCGCCGCGTACGAGGCCGCGGAGTGCGACAGGATGGCGAGCTTGTGCGCCGTGTGAAAGCGAACGAGGTCGCCCACGCGCCATCGCGTCTCGAACAACTGGCGGATCCGCACGTAGGCGAACACGCGCTCGACGAAGTTCTCGCGCAGGCGCGGATCGGACAGCCGGCCCTCCTCCTCGACAGGAAGATCGGGGAAGCGCGCGAGCAGCGCCTCGGCAAACAGCCCGCGTCCGGATCTCGCCGGCACGCTGTGTCCGTCGTACACCTTGACCCGCTCCATGCCGCAGCTGGGCGAGTCCTTCTTGAGCACGTAGCCGGCCAGGCGCTCGGACGCCAGTTGCTCGGCCCGCGTGCGTGCCCAGTCCCGCATCCGGTCCGAGATGTCGTGCCCGCTCTTCGTGTTGACCATCCGGATCCCGTCGGCCCGCCGCACGAGGCGCAGCGCCTCCCGCGGCGTGCCGAGGCCCAGCTCGACCTCGGGGCACACCGAGACCCACTCGACGAACTGCCCGAAGGTGTCGACCAGGAACAGGTCGCGCTTGTGACCGCCATCGAACCGCACCTGCTCGCCGAGCAGGCACGCCGAGACGCCGATGCGGATCGGTTCGGATGCATGTGCCACGGTGGCCTCCTGATCCCGGGCGTGGGCCCGGCGGGGCGACGGGACTCCGCCTACCGGCTCCCGGTCCCGGCAGGCACCATCCGGCCGGTGGAGTCCTCGACGAAACGGATGTAGCCCCTGCTGTCGAACTTCCGGGACGTGCTCGCATGCGACATGTAGCGCACGGTCCCGAAGATGGGACGTTCCGGGCCCCACGCGCGGTCGTGCTTGCCGCCGATCGCCCACGCGATCCCGGTGAAGCCGCCGGGATCGCGCCCGTCCAGCTCGTAGCGGTCGTTGAGGGCGACGGCGATCGCAAACGCCTCCTCCGGCGACCTGGTCCACTCGAGAATCTTCTTCGCCCAGTACATGCGCAGGTAGCCGTGCATCCAGCCCGTTTCGACCATCTGGATCTGCGCGGCGTTCCACAGGGGATCGTGCGTCACCGCCGCCTCGAGCTGGTCGAGGATGTAGCGCGGGCGTCGGGCGTCGTGGCGGTGCGCCTCGAGCGTGCGCAGCGCCCAGGGCTCGCAGCCGCCCAGGCTGTCGTAGCGCGGGTTGAACCGGACGAAGTTGACGGCCAGCTCCCGGCGGACGATGAACTCCTCGAGGAACGCGTCGCGATCGGCCGCGGGCGCGTCGGCGTCGCGCACGGCCCTGGCGATCGTGCGCGGCCCCAGGTGCCCGAAGTGCAGGTAGGGCGACAGCTGGCTCGTGCCGGGCAACTCCGGGTGGTTGCGGTTACGGGCGTAGCCCGCCAGCCGGGTGCGGACGAACCGGTCGAGCACGCGCAGGCCCTCGCGCGTGCCGCCCCGGAAGGCGGCCACGGCCGCGGCGGACTCATCGACCGGCAGCCCGTCGAGCGATTCCGGCGCGGCACGCAGCGAGGACACGCCGGTCGCGGCGTCCCAGGACACCGCCGCGCGCGGCTCGCGCGCGCCGTCGAGAAACTCCGGCACGAGGGGTCGAATCCGCGGCCGCATCGTGCGGGCCGCGTACTGCTCCTTCACGAGCAGCGTCGTGGGCACGATGACGTCGGCATCGACGGTCCAGAGCGGCACGCGGATTCGCTCGGCCACGACGCGCCGCCACCGCTCCGCCTCGCGCAGCGGGTTCTCGTCGCCGACGACGAGCGCCGGCCTGACCTCCGCGCAGAACCTGGTCAGCTCGTGATCGGGATAGCGCCGGAGCACGAAGCCGGCCCGGCGCGCCGTCACGTCACCCGCGATGTCCGGCAGGCCCTCGGCAAGGAACCGGTAGTGCCGGCGGTTGGCGCTCGGATAGAAGGGCACGACGCCCAGGAACGCGACCACCGGCAGGCGCAGGAGGTTGGCGGCCTCGATGGCCACGTCCAAGGCGGGGTTGTCCGTGCCGCGCTGCGCGCGCTGCATCCAGTAGATCACGCAGCGGCCGTCGGGATCCGGCGGGCCCGGGCGCCGGATGGTCACGCGGGGCTGGTCCGCCAGGGTGTCGATGGTCATCATCGTGCCGGGCGCGCGGGGCCACCGAGGTCGGGCCCGTCCAGACGCCTCGCCCACGCGTCGAGTTGACCGAAATCCTGAATCGTCGTGTGGCCGCCCCGCGACGCCGGCGCGCCGGCGCCGCCGACGAGCATTCGCACGGCCCGGCCGAGGCCCCGCCTGAGGCGCGCGAGGTGGCGGCTGGCTTCGTGTCGATCCGCCGCCGACGAGATGCTCACGGCCACCGCCGTGGCCGACAGGTCCCGGACGATCGCCGCCAACTCGGCGGGCGGCATCTCGGATCCGAAGTAGACCACGCGGCATCCCGCGGCCGCGAGGACGAGCGCAGCCATCTGGATCCCCAGCGTGTGGGCTTCGCCCGGCAGCGTGGCGCACACGACCACCGGCCCGCGCGCCTGATGATCGAGGGGCAGCCGCAGCGAGCGCATCAGGTCGCCCAGCCGCTCCGACAGGAAGTGCTCGTGGCGGATCTCCAGGCGCCCTGCACGCCAGGCGTCGCCCACGCGGCCGATGAGCGGGGCCGTGCGGGTGGCGACGAACTCCACGGGCCCCAGGCGTCCCCAGTCGGACAGCAGCAGCGCGGCGAGGCGCTCGCCGTCGAACTGCTCGACGAGCGCCAGCAGGTCATCGATGCTCGCCGACGGCGGAATGGGCGGGGCGGGTGCGGCGGCGTCGCCACCGGTCACCCCCATCAGGCTGTCGAGCTGGACATCGGATGCCGGGACGATTTCGCCGGCGCGGTGCCCGCTCGCGATCGCCTGGGCCATGCGCCGCAGGCGCGGCACGATCGTCGTGGCGTACACGCGGTGGCCCGAGGGCTTCCGTTCGGACGCCGGGAAACCGTAGCGGTGCTCCCAGGTGCGGAGGGTGTCGATGGGAATGCCCGACGCGCGGGAGAGCGCGCCGATGGAGAGCATCCCCGCGCTGGTGGGGGCCTGGTGAGCCGCTCGGGCCGCCATACTGCGCCTCATGTTCGCACGAAAGGGTTCGGGTGAGGCCGGCTCTGCACCAGGCGCCTCCTCATGCACAGTTTATATATATCTTTTGCTTATATATTGAAAGCGTCTGCGGCCGGCGCCGCCGCGCCTGCCGTACAATGCCGCCCAACCGGAGGCTGCCGTGTCGATCCGCTCCGCAACGCTGATCCTGGCCCTGGTGCTGTGTCCCGCCGGCGGCGCACCCCGCGCCGCGGCCCCCGACGGCGGAACGATTCCCCGTTTCGTCCGCGGTCCCAATCCCGTCGCGCTCGCCGGGCCGGCCCGGCCCGAGCGCTACATGGAAGCGTCGGGCCGCCGCGCCGCCCTGCTCGGCCGCGAGGACGGCAGTTTCGAGGCGTGGGCCTACCCGCTCAAGATCCTCCACGACTTCCGCTTGTCGTTCGGCACGAAGGCCTACGCCGATCCGATCCCGGGCGCCAGCCTCGCCACGACGGTCGACGTGCGGCCCGAGGCGGCGACGGTCCGCTACGCCCATTCGGTGTTCACGGTGGACGCGACCTGGCTCGTCCCGCTCGACCAGCCGGGCGCGCTCGTCCTGCTCGACGTCAGCACCTCCGAGCCCATCACGGTCACGATCAAGTTCCGCGTGGACCTGAAGCCCATGTGGCCCGCCGGTCTCGGCGGCCAGTACAACTACTGGGACAACACGCTGCATGCCTACGTGCTCGGCGAGGGCAGCCGGAAGAACGCGGCGCTCGTCGGCTCGCCGCTCGGTCTCGAGCCGCCCGAGCAGCCCGCCCACAACCTGCCCGACGCGCCGACGCAGTTCTCCATCGCCATCACGCCCGACCTGGCCGCGCGCGGCCTCGTGCCCGTCGTCATTGCCGGCAGCGTCGAGGGGCTCGACGGCGCGAAGAAGACCTACCAGGCGCTGCTCGAATCGGCCGAGACCGCGTACCGGGAGTCCGAGGCGCATTACCGCGAGGTCCGCGAGAACCTGACGAGCCTCGACAGCCCGGACGACCGTCTCGACCTGGCCTTCGAGTGGGGCAAGGTCGCGCTCGACAAGGGATTCGTCTGCAACCCGCACCTGGGCTGCGGGTTGATTGCGGGCCTCGGGCCCAGCGGCACGAGCGAGCGGCCCGGTTTCGGCTGGTTCTTCGGCGGCGATGCCTTCATCAACGCGTGGGCCATGACCGGCTACGGCGACTTCGACACGGTGAAGCGCTCGCTCGAGTTCCTGCGTGCGCGCCAGCGCGCCGACGGCAAGATGATGCACGAGCTGTCGCAGGCCGCGGGCTACATCCGCTGGTTCGAGGACTATCCGTACGGCTACTACCACGCGGACACGACGCCTCTCTACATCATCGCCGTGCGCGACTACGTGCGCGCGAGCGGCGATGTCGCGCTGGCGCGCGATTTCTGGCCGTCCATGCGGAAGGCCTACGACTACTGTGCCTCCACGGACGAGGACGGCGACGGCCTGATGGACAACACCAGGGCCGGCCTCGCCGCCGTGGAGACGGGGACGCTGCGCAGCCGTGACGTCCAGACCGACGTGTTCCTTGCCGCGACCTGGACCGAGGCCGCCGGCGCCGCGGCGGAGCTGGCGGCGATCGCGGGCGACGGCTTCGCGGACACGGCGCGGCAGGCGGCCACGAAGGCCCGCGCCGCCATCAACCGGCGCTTCCTGGACGACGACGGGCGGCGGATCTTCTTTGCCGTGATGCAGGACGGCACGGGCCAGGCCGAGCCCACCGTGTGGCCGGCCTTCGGCTTGTGGCGGGGCGTCTTCGATGCCGATCGGCCGGCCGTAGCCGGCACGCTCGACGATCTCGCGGGGGCCGGCGTGGGCACCGACTGGGGCGCGCGCATGCTCTCGATCGACAGCGCGCTGTATGAACCGCTCAGCTACAACAACGGCGCCGTCTGGCCGTTTCTGACGGGCTTTGCCGCGCTGGGCCTGTACTCGCACGGGCGGCCCGACGCGGCGTGGGCCTACCTCGACGGCACCGCCGACCTGACGTTCCTCGAGTCGCGCGGCTATATGGCCGAGCTGTTCTCCGGCGATCGCCTGCGCTCGGTGGACGCGGCGGTGCCGCACCAGCTGTTCGCGACGACCGGCTTCATGTCCACGATGCTGCGCGGCCTCATCGGCCTCAACGCCCTGCCGTCACAGGTCCAGGACGGCCGGACCCTGCCCGAGCGCCTGAGGCTGGCGCCGCAACTGCCGGCGGGCTGGACGTTCCTGCGAATCCGGAACCTGCGCTGGCACGGCATCGCCACCGACGTCGAGATCGTGCGTGACAACACGGGCACGGCCATGACGATCACTCCGAAGGGGGGCGTGCTCCCCGTGGAACTGGAGGCGGCGTTGCCGCCTGGATCGACTCTCGTCACGCGCGACCTGCTCTGGAAGCCGGTCCCGGGCGCGGACGCGTCACGGGGCCTCCGGCTGAGGCGGGTCGAAGAGGTTTCGGGGCCCGCGACGTTCAGGCTGCGCTACCGGCCAGGCGTCGAGGTGGCCCCCGTACACGCGCCCCTGGCGCTCGGTGACGTGTCGTCACGCCTGCGGGTGATCGACGCGCGGCTCGACGGCAGGGTCTACACGTTGCGCGTGGAGGGTCGGCGGGGCCGCCCCTACACCGTGCGCCTCACGACGCCGCTCGCGGTCGCCGGCATCGAGGGCGCGCGCGAGCTGCGCCGCGAAGGGACGACCCGCGACCTCGAGATCGCGATGCCGGCGGTCGCACCATCCGCCGGCACCTCCTCGCGCCGTGCCCTGTGGGCGACGGTCGAGGTCCGGGTGCGGCTCGGCAGCTGAACCCCTGGGGCCCTTCCCACGTAGTGAAGGGATAGAGCCGTTCGCGGGCCCGTGGTCGGCCGGCGGAACGGAGGCGGGCCCGAACGGCCCGCGGAGGTCGACGTGGTCAAGTTCCTGCTGTGGCTGCTCCTGTTCGTGATGTGCTGGCCGCTCGCGCTGCTGGCCCTCGTCGCCTACCCGTTCCTGTGGCTGGTGCTGCTCCCGTTCCGGCTGCTGGGCATCGCGGTGGACGGCGTCTTCGAACTGCTGCGCGCCATCCTCATCCTGCCCGCGCGGCTGCTCGGCGCCCGGTAGGCCTGCCCGGATCCCGATCCGCACGCGCCCTCGCGCGGGCCTCGAGCACGCGCGCGCGTCGCGGCCGGCCGGCGCCGGCCGCTACAGGTTCGATGCGTACAAGCTCAGGTCCGGGCCGTCACTCGCCAGCCGCACCATCCGCTCCGGTCGGAACCCGAGCTTCTCCAGCAGCCGGATGGACGGCCGGTTTTCCGGCTGCACGACCGCGACCAGGCGCTTCAGCTTGACCACGTCCCGCGCGTACGCCTTCACGGCCGTCGCCGATTCGATCGCGTAGCCGTTGGACCAGAACGCCGGGAGGAAGGCGAACCCGATATCCACGTCCTCCAGAGCGTCGCGCTTCACCAGGCCGCAGATGCCGAGCCGCTCGCCAGACGCCTTGAGGGCAACCAGGTAGAGGCCGAAGCCGAACCGCTGGTAGCTGGCCACCGGGCCGTTCAGAATGTAGGCGCGGGCGTCGTCCCGGGTCCGCACGCCCCTGTCGCCGATGTTGCGGATGAACGAGTCGTCGTTCAGCAGCCTCAGCATGAACTCCGCGTCGCCCGGCAGGAGGTGGCGCAGCGCGAGGCGCTCGGTGTTCATCACATTCACGGGCATCCCACCATCCATTCCTCTCGCGACCGGCAGCATGCGCGAAGGCTCCGCGTGGCTTCGCAAACCCGTCCCGGCGGCCTGTCCGTGGCGCAGGATCCGATCATATCGAGGACCGCAGCCGCCTGGGGCCCTCAATCACCGGCTGTCCGTGCCGGTGCCCGGGGGCCGGCCTTTGCCTCAGCCTTCGGTGGGTAGAGCCGGCTCGCAATGACGCCGTACAGGCTGAACTCGATCAGCCCGCCGAGGAACCACTGCGCGGCCACAACGCCGGGCAGGGGAAAGAGGATGTACTGGTTGAGGTCCACGAGCAGGCCGGCCAGGAGCGCGATGAACAGCCCGTAGCGCAGCCCCTCCCGGATCGATCCGTCGCGCGCGAACCGCCCATAGCCCCACACGAACAGGGTGACCACACCGGCGGTGAGCAGGAGCGAGAGCCAGGCCTTGTCGGCGAGGTCGGGCCGGCGCAGGTGCTGGACCGACGCGTTCGCCGCGCGGAGCACGACGAGGTGTACGAAGGCGTTCCACACGATCGCGACGGCCAGCAGGACGACGGCGGTGATCAGAAACCGCCTGGTCTGCATCGCTCCCCCTTTTCTCCCGGCGAGAAACCGCTGCGGCCACCTCCGCGGCGCCCAGGTTCCAGTCGCCCGGTCCCGGGTCACGCCTCCGCGAGCGCGCGGCTCACGGCGTCGAGGCCCTGCTCCAGGACGGACGCGTCGATGCCGAAGCCGATCCGGAAATGCGGGGGCGCGTCGAAGAAATGCCCGGGCACGACCATCGCACCGTGCCGCGCCAGCAGCCGGTCCGCGAAGCCCCGCGCGTCCTCGCCGCTCGTCAGCCGCGGGAACGCGACGGGCCCGCCAGCCGGGCGCACCCACGCCAGCCGGGGCTCCACCGCCATGAACCGTTCGAGCCGCGCGAGGTTGGGATCGAGGATGGCGCGCGCACGCGCCGCGAGCGCGGGCAGGTGCTCGAAGGCGACCACGGAGGCCCGTTCAGCCAGCACCGATCCGATTCCGTCCACCAGGTCGCGCGTGCGGCGAATCTCTTCCGCCACCGGCGGCGCGGCCAGCGCCCACCCGCAGCGCAGCGACGACAGCCCGTACGCCTTGGTCAGGCTGCTCGTCGTCACGAACGGCTCGCCAAGCGTGGCCGCGACGGCGCGTATCGCGCCGGGTGCCGCGTCCAGATAGATCTCGTCCACCAGGACGCGCGCTCCGTACCGGGTCGCCAGGTGGCCGAGGGCCTGGATCTCGGCCGTCGTGCTCGTGACGCCCGTCGGGTTGTGCGGGTTCGTGATGATGATCAGCCGCGTGCGCGGCGTGATGGCGGCCTCGACGCGGTCGAGGTTCAGCGCGAAGCCGTCCTCGAACCGCCGCTCGAACCGCACGGTCCGCGCGCCGAGCAGTTGCGGCACCGCCAGCAGCGGATCGTACCCCGGGCTCTCGACCACCACGTCGTCGCCGGCCCGCACCAGCGCCGCGCAGACGAGGAAGTTGGCACCCGAGGCCCCGGTGGCCGTCGCCACGTGCGCCTCGGCGACGCCGTAGCGCGCGGCGATCGCGGCCACGAGCGGCGGATACCCGGTGTCGTTCCGACCGACGAGGTCGAGGGAGGCGCGGGCGCCGGGGAGATCGTCGAGGCGGAGCGCGGGCACGTCGCTGCGCGCGAGATCCAGCGCCGGGTGCGGGCGCTGCTTGGCCCAGAGCAGGTACGTCGCGCGCGGCACGGGGCGCAGGTCCGCCACGTGGGTTCGGGACTCGGGCCTCGCGGCCGGAACATCGGGCTTCGACACGGGCACCTCCAGCACGCCAGCTTACCGCAACGCCGGGCCGGCCGGTGCGGGCGGGCCGGCGGGAGCGCCGCGCGCCGGACGGCCCCGGCCCGTCGGGATTCCCGCGCCCCGCTGCCGCCGCCCGCCTATAATGCTTGGCCAGCCGACGCGATCACCAGCGAGGGTGCCGTGCAGCTCCACGCCATCGACTACGCGATCATCGCCGTCTACTTCGTCTTCGTCCTGGGCATCGGCGCCGCGCTGCGGCGGTTCATGCGCACGAGCCTCGATTTCTTCGAGTCGGGGCGCAGCCTGGCGGCCTGGATCACGGGCCTGGCCTTCCTGTCGGCCAACCTCGGCGCGCAGGAAGTCATCGGCATGGCCGCCAGCGGCGCGAAGTACGGCATCATGACCAGCCACTTCTACTGGGTGGGCGCGATCCCGGCGATGATCTTCGTCGGCGTGTTCATGATGCCGTTCTACTACGGCAGCCGCGCCCACTCGGTGCCCGAGTACCTGCGCCTGCGGTTCGACGAGAAGACCCGCGCACTCAACGCGATCTCCTTCGCGGTCATGACGCTGTTCTCGTCGGGCATCTCGATGTACGTGATGGGCCGGCTGCTGCAGCTGCTCCTCGGCTGGGACATCAACCTCAGCATCGTCCTGTCGGCGGTCGTCGTGCTCGTCTACATCCTGCTCGGCGGCCTGACGAGCTCGATCTACAACGAGGTGCTGCAGTTCTTCCTGATCGTGTTCGGCTTCCTGCCGCTCGCCTTCCTGGGCCTGATGGGCGCCGGGGGCTGGAGCGGCCTGCAGGCGCGCCTGGCGACGGTGGCGACGTCCCAGGGCTTCGCGGCCGGCGCGTGGACCCACTCGTGGCAGCACCTCGGCCGCGCGGCCGACAACCCGATGGGCGTCGAGTGGTTCGGCATGGCGATGGGCCTGGGGTTCGTGCTGTCGTTCGGCTACTGGTGCACCGACTTCCTCGTCATCCAGCGCGCGATGGCGGCCAAGTCGATGAACGCCGCGCGGAGCACCCCGCTGGTCGCCGCCGTGCCGAAGATGCTGTTCCCCTTCCTCGTCATCCTGCCCGGGATGGTGGCGATTGCGCTGCTGCCCGCCGGCGCGTTCGAGTTCAACGGGCGCACCGACTACAACATGGCGATGCCGCTGATGCTGCAGAAGTTCTATCCGCCGGGGCTGCTGGGCCTCGGCCTGACGGCGCTGCTGGCGAGCTTCATGTCGGGGATGGCGGGCAATGTCACCGCGTTCAACACGGTGTGGACCTACGACATCTACAAGCCGTACCTCCGGAACGACGCGAGCGACGGCCACTACATGTGGATGGGCCGTATGGCCACCGTGTTCGGTACGCTCGCCAGCATCGCCACGGCTTACGTGGCCATGATGTTCGGCAACATCATGGACCTGCTGCAGCTGGTCTTCTCGTTCATCAACGCGCCGCTGTTCGCGACCTTCCTGCTCGGCATGTTCTGGGCCCGCACCACGGCCAACGGCGCGTTCTGGGGGCTGCTGGCCGGGACGGGCTCCGCGGCCGTGCATTACGCGCTGACCGGCGTGGGCGAGGGCACGCGCGGGGGGCTCCACGCCTACCCCAGCGACATGGCGCAGAACTTCTGGGGCGCCATCTACGCCTGGACGGCCTGCTTCGTCGTGACGATCGCGATCAGCCTGTTCACGACGCCGCGCAACCGCGAGGACCTGAAGGGCCTCGTCTATTCCCTGACGCCGAGGCTGCGCGAGGAGGGGCTGGCCTGGTACCGGCGGCCGGCGGTGCTGGCGATTGTCGTCGGCGCGCTGACACTCGTGCTGAACATCTACTTCTGGTAGGACCCCCGGGACCGGTCCGGTCCCGGGAGACGGTGAACCCATGGCACTCGACCTGCGGGTCCCCATCGGCCTGATGTTCGGGGTGCTCGGCCTGCTGCTCGCCGGCTACGGCCTGCTCGGCGACCCGGCGATCTACCGGGCGTCGCTCGGGATCAATGTCAACCTGTGGTCGGGGCTGGGGATGGCCGTGTTCGCCGGGCTGATGCTGCTCGGCGCGTGGCACAGCGCGCGGAAGGGCTGAGACCGCGGCACGGCCTGGCCCGCCGCGAAACCTCGCCGGCGCCGGCCTTCTGGACAGGCCGACCCCGGGACCGCCGTCGCCGGCGCTGCGCGGCCCTGACCCGGCGGGTCCTACGCGCCCTTGATCCAGACCAGTTCCTGGCATGCCGGGCAGGCGTAGGCCAGGCGCAGGTCTGACACGAACGACACGAACCCGCCGTCGCCCTTGCGGGCGCAGGCGGGGCATATCGCGCGGGTGCTCGCCTGAAGGGTCGCGATCTTCAGGGCGCGTCCGGTGTCGGGGCACGGGATGGCGTCGGGCGGGGCCTGATGCGGGGCGATGCGCGCCGGACCGCCGTCAAACCCCTGCCACTCGAAGAGCCCGAAATAAAGGTCGTCGCGCGTTGGGATCCCCATACGGGGCGGGCATGGTAGCACAGGCCCCCGGTGACCGCAACAGATGGTGTAGGCACTGTAGGGTGTAGGCACGCGCTGTGGCCGGGTGCCTAGTGTGGCCGACCCGCCCCTGGCCCTCCCGCGGCGGGTCCCCGGCGGTCGGTAGTGGTCTAGTTAGACCACTACCCGGCGGTCCCGTCCGTTGACCCTCCGGAAAACGCCGTGCTACGCTGTGAGAGGGGTTTCCAGGACGCCGATGCCGCGGGCGGCACGTCACGGCCTGCGGGGACTGACTGGTAGACGCTCGGGCCGTCCGACCCTGCGAAAGTGGCGGAACTGGCAGACGCGCCGGACTTAGGATCCGGTAGCCGCAAGGCTATGGGGGTTCGAGTCCCCCCTTTCGCACCACGGTTCCATGCCGCGCCGAGGGCAGGAGTGCCGGCCGTGCTTCGGGTGCGACGGGCACGCGGCGCCGCGTGCCTCGCGGGACACATCCCAAACCAAGCCGCCGCGGGCGGCCAGGCTGGCCGTTGAAGCCCGCCCGTCAATTACCGATAACTGTTCATGAAGGCTGATCTCGTCGACGTCACGGAAACGCGGAAGAACCTCGTCGTGGAAGTCCCGAGCGAGGTCGTGGAAGCCGAAATCGACCGGATTGCGGCGTCATACGGCCGCACGGCCCGGATCCCGGGCTTCCGGCCTGGGAAAATCCCGCCGCGGGTGGTCCGCCAGCGATTTCGGGAACAGATCCTCCACGATGTCGCGCACGAACTGGTGCCCAGGGCCGTTGAGGACGCCCTGAGCGCGCGCGACCTGGAGCCGGTGGACACGCCCGACGTCCGCGACGTCGTGGTGGAAGAAGGCAAGCCGCTCACCTTCACGGCGACCTTCGAGACGGTGCCGGCGTTCGACCCCGGCGAGTACGCCGGCCTGCCCTTGCGGCGGCCGCCGGTGGCGCTCGAGGCCGGGGCGGCCGACGCGATGCTGGAGCGGCTGCGCCAGAGCGCGGCGCGCTTCGAGCCGGTCGAGGGGCGCCCCCTGGCGGCGGGGGACTGGCCGGTCGTGGACCTGGATCGGCGGGTGCTCGGCGGCGAGGGGGACGGCTCGAAGGAGCACCACGAGAACGTGACCATCGAGCTGGGGTCCGAGGCGAACCCGCCGGGCTTCGACGAGCAACTGGTCGGGCTCGAGCCGGGCGCGCAGACGACGTTCACGGTCGCCTACCCGGCCGACGAGAAGCATGGCGCGCTGGCCGGCAAGGACGTGGAGTATGCGATCGCGGTCAAGGGCCTGAAGCGGCGCGTCGTCCCGGACCTGGACGACGAGTTCGCGAAGGACATGGGGACCTTCGAGACGCTGGAGGCCCTGCGCGAACGGATCCGGCAGGACCTGCTGGCGGAGGCGGAAGCCGAGGCGAACCGGGACGTGCGCTCGGAGCTGCTCTCGACGCTGGCGCGGCGGCTGACCTTCGAGGTGCCGGCGACGCTCGTCGAGCGCGAGCTGGACCGGCGGGTCGAGGACCTGACGCGGCGGATGGTCGAGCAGCGGGTGGATCCCCGGACGGCGGGGGTGGACTGGAACGAGTTCCGGCAGACCCAGCGCGAGGGGGCGATCGAGTCGGTGCGGGCGACGCTGGTGCTCGACGAGATCGCGCGGCGCGAGCAGGTGTCGGTCACCGACGAGGATGTCGAGCGGGAAGTGACGCGCTACGCGGAGCGGACGGGGCGGAACCCGGCGTCGGTCCGGGCGCAGATCGAGAAGGACGCGGGGATCGAGCGGCTGGCGACGGGGCTGCGGCGGGAGAAGACGGTGGAGTTCCTGCTGGGCCAGGCGAACATCACGACGGTGTAGATGGAACCGGGACCTATGAACCGACACGCTGGCGACATGCGGGCGCAGCTGGTGCCGATGGTGGTCGAGCAGACCAACCGCGGCGAACGCGCGTACGACATCTTCTCGCGCCTGCTCAAGGACAACATCATCTTCATCGGCACGCCGATCGACGACACGGTGGCGAACCTGGCGATCGCGCAGATGCTCTTCCTCGAGGCGGAGGATCCCGAGAAGGACATCCTGCTGTACATCAACAGCCCGGGCGGGTCGATCACGGCGGGGCTGGCGATCTACGACACGATGCAGTTCATCCGGCCCGACGTGCAGACCTACTGCCTGGGGCAGGCGGCGTCGATGGGGGCGGTGCTGCTGGCGGGCGGGGCGAAGGGCAAGCGGTACTCGCTGCCGAACTCGCGGATCGTGATCCACCAGCCGCTGATGCAGGGGCTGGCGGGCCAGGCGACCGACATCGACATCGCGGCGCGGGAGCTGCTCCGGATGCGGGAGAACCTGAACCAGATCCTGGTGACCCACACGGGCCGGCCGATGGAGCGGATCCAGCAGGACACCGAGCGCGATTACATCATGTCGGCGGAGCAGGCGAAGGAATACGGTATCATTGATGACGTGATCCGGAAGCGCACGTGACGCGTCGGGGGTCCCCGGGGCCGCAACGGGGCGGGCGTGTGGACCGCCGCCGGGTCCGGGAAGTCCACCGGGACGGGGTCCGATGGTAAAGAAGAACGGCGACACCGAGATTCTCCGCTGCTCGTTCTGCAACAAGGATCAGAACGACGTCCGCAAGCTGATTGCCGGGCCGACGGTGTTCATCTGCGACGAGTGTGTCGAGGTCTGCAACGACATCATCGCGGACGACAACCGGTACGAGACCAAGGGGGCCCGCTCCGCCCTGCCGACGCCGCAGGAGATCAAGAAGTTCCTGGACGACTACGTCATCGGCCAGGAGCGGACCAAGAAGAAGCTCGCCGTGGCGGTCTACAACCACTACAAGCGGATTGACATCCAGAAGCAGGCGCGGGCCCGGAACGACATCGAACTGACCAAGTCGAACATCCTGCTGATCGGCCCGACCGGGACCGGCAAGACGCTGCTGGCGCAGACGCTGGCCAAGATGCTGTCGGTGCCCTTCACGATCGTGGACGCGACGACGCTGACCGAGGCGGGCTACGTCGGCGAGGACGTCGAGAACATCATCCTCAAGCTGCTGCAGGCCGCCGGGGGCGACATCGAGAAGTGCCAGCAGGGGATCATCTACATCGACGAGGTCGACAAGATCTGCAAGAAGGACGAGAACCCGTCCATTACGCGTGACGTGTCGGGTGAGGGCGTGCAGCAGGCGCTGCTGAAGATCCTCGAGGGCACCATCGCCAACGTGCCGCCGCAGGGCGGCCGGAAGCACCCGCACCAGGAGTTCTTCCAGATCGACACGACCAACATCCTGTTCATCGTGGGCGGCGCCTTCGTCGGCCTCGAGAAGGTGATCGAGCGGCGCATCGGCAAGAAGACGCTCGGCTTCAAGGCCGACGTCCAGCCGGTCCACGCCCGCGACCTGGGCACGACGCTGGAGCGGCTGGAGCCGGAGGACCTGATCAAGTACGGCCTGATCCCCGAGTTCGTCGGCCGCCTGCCGGTGATCGGCACGCTGCACGAGCTGGACAAGGCCGCCCTGGTCCAGATCCTCACGCAGCCCAAGAACGCGATCACGCGGCAGTACCAGAAGCTCTTCGAGTACGAGAACGTCAAGCTCCGCTTCACCGACGACGCGGTGGAGGCGATCGCGGAGGCGGCGCTGCACCGCAAGATCGGCGCGCGCGGCCTGCGGATGATCATCGAGGACCTGATGCTGGAGCTGATGTACACCCTCCCGGGCCAGAAGAAGGTGCGCGAGTGCGTGGTGACGCGCGAGGTCGTGGAATCCAAGGCCCAGCCGATCACGTTGATGGAGAAGGCCGGCTAGCCGGCCGCGGATGGCAGCCCCCCCGGGCCAGCCTGTCAGAGAACCCATGGAAGTTTACGAAACGCTGCCGATCGTCCCGCTGCGCGACGTGGTCGTGTTCCCCCACATGATGATCCCGTTCGTGATCGGGCGTCCCGCCTCGACGCGGGCCCTCGACCACGCCCTCGGGAAGGACAAGCGGATCTTCCTGGCGGCCCAGCACGACGCCTCCACCGACGACCCGCAGCCGCAGGACATCTACACGATGGGCTGCGTGGCCAACATCGTGCAGAGCCTGAAGCTGCCCGACGGCAACATCAAGGTGCTGGTCGAGGGCGTCGAACGCGCCCGCGCCATCGAGTGGAAGGAGGACAAGGGCTTCTTCCGCGTCGTGGTGAAGGTCCTCCCGAAGCAGAAGGACGTCTCGGGCGACGTCGAGAGCGCGATGAGCCGCGTGGTGTCGCTGTTCGAGCAGTACGTGAAGCTGTCGAACAACCTGCACTACGACGCGATGATCGCCGCCGTGCGCGTGGACGACCCGGGCCGGCTGGCCGACACCATCTCGGCCCACCTGGCCGTCGGCGTCGACGAGAAGCAGAACCTGCTCGAGATCATCTCCCCGCTCGAACGCCTCAACCGGATCTCCGGGATCCTCGAAGGCGAGGTGGACAAGCTCCAGGTCGACCGCCGGATCCAGTCGCGCGTCAAGAAGCAGATGGAGAAGGCGCAGAAGGAGTACTACCTCAACGAGAAGATGAAGGCGATCCAGAAGGAACTGGGCCGCAAGGACGAGAAGGGGAACGAGATCGACGACCTCAAGCGCAAGATGGAACAGGCGCGCATGCCCAAGGAGGTCGAAGAGAAGGCCGTCCAGGAGCTGAAGCGCCTCGAGTCCATGCCGCCCATGTCGGCCGAGGCGACCGTCTCGCGGAACTACCTCGACTGGCTGATCGCGGTGCCCTGGCACAAGAAGACCAAGGAGAGCCGCGACCTGAAGCGCGCCGAGGAGATCCTCCACGAGGACCACTACGGGCTGGACAAGATCAAGGAGCGCATCCTCGAGTTCCTCGCCGTGCGCGCCCTGGTCAAGAAGCCGAAGGCCACCATCCTCACCTTCGCCGGCCCCCCGGGCGTCGGCAAGACGTCGCTCGCCAAGTCGATCGCGCGGTCGATGAACCGCAAGTTCGTGCGCCTGTCCCTCGGCGGCGTGCGCGACGAGGCCGAGATCCGCGGCCACCGGCGGACCTACATCGGCGCGTTCCCCGGCCAAATCATCCAGATGATGAAGAAGGCCGGCTCGATGAACCCGGTCTTCCTGCTCGACGAAGTGGACAAGATGTCCATGGACTTCCGCGGCGACCCGTCCGCCGCGCTGCTCGAGGTGCTCGACCCGGAGCAGAACCACACGTTCCTCGACCATTACCTGGACGTCGAGTACGACCTGTCGAACGTGATGTTCATCTGCACCGCCAACGTCCTGCACACCGTGCCCCAGGCGCTCCGGGACCGCATGGAGGTCCTCCAGCTGCCCGGCTACACCGAGCAGGAGAAGACCGAGATCGCCAAGCGCTTCCTCGTGCCGAAGGCGGTCGAGGGCACCGGGCTGACCACCGCCAACGTGACCTTCACCGACGAGGCGCTCGGAACGATCATCCAGCGCTACACGCGCGAGGCCGGCGTCCGCAACCTCGAGCGCGAGATTTCGTCCATCTGCCGCAAGGTCGCGCGGCGCGTCGTCATCGAAGGCAAGGCCTACTCGGAGGAGATCGCCCCCGAGCAGGTCACGCAGTACCTGGGCGTGCCGCGCTTCCGCCCGACCCTGGCCGAGGAGTCCAACGAGATCGGGATCGCCACGGGCCTCGCCTGGACCGAGGTCGGCGGCGAGATCCTCGTGACCGAGGCCACGCTGATGCCCGGCAAGGGCCGCCTGACCCTCACCGGCAAGCTGGGCGACGTCATGCAGGAGTCGGCCCAGGCGGCCATGAGCTTCGTCCGCTCCAAGGCCGAGGAGTACGGGATCTCGAAGGAGTTCTACCGCAAGCTCGACCTGCACATCCACGTGCCGGAGGGCGCCATCCCCAAGGACGGCCCGTCGGCCGGCATCACGATGGCGACCGCGCTCGTCTCGGTCCTCTCCCAGGTGCCCGTGCGCAAGGACGTCGCCATGACCGGCGAGATCACGCTGCGCGGCAAGGTCCTGCCGATCGGCGGGGTGAAGGAAAAGGTCCTGGCCGCCCACCGCGCGGGCGTCAAGCAGATCGTGCTCCCGAAGGACAACGAGAAGGACCTCGCCGACATTCCCAAGGCCGTGCTCGACGTGCTCAGCATCTACCTGGTCGACACGATGGACGAGGTGCTGAAGATCGCCCTCACCGAAACGGTGGCGGGCCGGCCGATCCCCGCGACCGAGGGCGTGAAGGTCGCGCGGGCGGTCGACGACACGATTACGCACTAGGCGCGCGTGGCCCCCGGGACGGCCGGCCGGACAGCCGTCGATCCGGCCCGCGACGCATGAGCACGAACGCCGCATGAAACGTCCGAGGCTGACCTCCGCCGAGTTCGTCATCAGCGCGGCCAGTGCGAAGGACCTGCCGCGCGGCGATCTCGCGGAGATCGCCTTCGCCGGCCGCTCCAACGTCGGCAAGTCGAGCCTGATGAACGCGCTGCTGGGCCGGACGCTGGCCCGCACGAGCGCCACGCCGGGCAAAACGCGCCTGGCCAACTACTTCGTCATCCGGCCCGAGCGGGGCCGCGCGTTCCACCTGGTCGACCTGCCGGGTTACGGCTACGCGCGCGGGGCCGCGGACGGCCGGGGATTCGCCGCCATCGTCCAGGACTACTTCTTCGGCGGCGGCGATGCGCAACGTCTCAGGCCGGCCGTGGCCGGCGTCATCCTGTTGGTGGACTCGCGTCACCCGGAACTCGAGTCCGACCACGAGGCGTGGTCATGGCTCCAGCGGCAGGGATGCCGCGTGGTGGTCGTGGCCACCAAGATCGACAAGCTGTCCCAGTCCGAGCGACAGCGCGCGAAACGCGCGATCTCGGCCGCGTACGGCAACCAGGCACTGCTCACGTCAGTGCCCACCGGGGAAGGAATAGAGGAACTGTGGAAGCAGATGGTGCAGTGGTTGGAGTCCCTCAGCCCGAGGGGAGTGTAGACGCGCGGCAACTCGACCTGGCCGCGCTCAAGGACTTGAGCGTGACCGGCCTCACGACGATCGCCAGGCAACTGGACGTGCCGGGGGCCACCGGGTTGCGGAAGCAGGACCTGATCTTCCAGATCCTGCGGGCGCGCACCGAGCGCAACGGCCTGATGTTCTCGGAGGGCGTCCTCGAAACGCTCCCCGACGGCTACGGCTTTCTTCGCGCGCCGGACTACAACTACCTGCCGGGCCCGGACGACGTCTACGTGTCGCCGTCGCAGATCCGGAGGTTCGACCTCCAGACCGGCGACACGGTGTCGGGGCAGATCCGTCCGCCGCGCGAGGGCGAGCGCTACTTCGCCCTGGTCAAGGTCGACGCGGTCAACTTCGAACCGCCGGAACGCAAGAGCGGGCGCGTGTTCTTCGAGAACCTCACGCCCCTCTACCCGCAGAAGAAGTTCT
This sequence comes from uncultured Acidobacteriota bacterium, assembly GCA_963813325.1. GTDB lineage: Bacteria > Acidobacteriota > Vicinamibacteria > Vicinamibacterales > JAKQTR01 > CAWEYM01. The sequence goes on along the minus strand of CAWEYM010000003.1, from coordinate 984,241 downwards.
CGCTCGAGACGACGCCCGACAACCTGTCGGCGCGCGTGCTCGACCTGCTGGTCCCGCTCGGCAAGGGCCAGCGCGGCCTGATCGTCGCGCCCCCGCGGACCGGCAAGACGATGCTGCTGCAGAGCCTCGCCAACAGCATCATGTCCAACCACCCCGAGGTTTACCTCATCGTCCTGCTGATCGATGAGCGGCCCGAGGAGGTCACCGACATGCAGCGGTCGGTCCACGGCGAGGTGGTGTCGTCGACGTTCGACGAGCCGCCCCAGCGCCACGTGCAGGTCGCCGAGATGGTGATCGAGAAGGCCAAGCGCCTCGTCGAGACCGGCAAGGACGTCGTCATCCTGCTGGACTCGGTGACCCGCCTCGCGCGGGCCTACAACACCGTCGTGCCGGCGTCGGGCCGCGTGCTGTCGGGCGGCGTGGACAGCAACGCCCTGCAGAAGCCCAAGCGCTTCTTCGGCGCGGCCCGCAACATCGAGAACGGCGGGTCGCTCACCATCGTCGCCACCGCGCTCATCGACACGGGCTCGCGGATGGACGACGTGATCTTCGAGGAGTTCAAGGGGACGGGCAACCTCGAGATCCACCTGGACCGCAAGCTGGTGGACCGCCGCGTGTTCCCGGCGATCGACATCCAGAAGAGCGGCACCCGCAAGGAAGAACTGCTGATCGAGAAGGACGTGCTGAGCAAGGTCTGGGTGCTGCGCAAGGTGCTCGACCCGCTGTCGCCCGTCGACGCGATGGAACTGCTGCTCTCCAAGATGGGCAAGACGAAGAACAACGCGGAGTTCCTCGGGTCGATGAACAACGGGCGGGGATAGGGGGAACAGTTTTCAGTTTTAAGTCTTCAGTTTTCAGTTCTGAGTGTTGAGTGCCCGCCACGAGGCAACGGGCTCACGGCGCACGGCTCAGGGTCCGCAACAGGGCACTCGCGGCTCGATAGACTCGAAACTCACAACTCAAGACTTCATCACTCACACCTCGCCTCATGACCAGAACCTTCGGGCGGCTCGGATGGCGCGTGTCGGAGATCGGCTTCGGCACGTGGGGCATGGGCGGCTGGAGCGGGTCCGACGACGAGACGTCGAAGGCGGCCCTCGGCCACGCCCTCCAGCAAGGCTGCACGTTCCTCGACACCGCCCTCGCCTACGGCGACGGCCGCAGCGAGCGGCTGATCGGCGAGGTCCTGCGTCATCACTCGGGGCCGCGCCCGATCATCGCCAGCAAGATCCCGCCGAAGAACGGCCGCTGGCCCGCGCTGCCCTCCTACGCGCTGGACGAGGTGTTTCCCGCGGATCACATCCGCGCGGCGACCGAGCAGACCCTGAGGAACCTCGGGGTGCCGGCACTGGACCTCCAGCAGTTCCACGTGTGGACCGACGCGTGGGCGCACGACACGCGCTGGCAGCGCGCCGTGACGGCCCTCAAGGACGAGGGACTCGCGCGCGGGATCGGGATCAGCGTCAACCGCTGGCAGCCGACCAGTGTCATCGCGGCCCTGCGGACCGGCGTCGTCGACGCGGTCCAGGTCGTCTACAACGTCTTCGACCAGGCGCCGGAGGATGAGCTGTTCCCCGTCTGCCAGGAACTCGGCGTGGCCGTGATTGCGCGCGTGCCGTTCGATGAGGGCAGCCTGGCCGGCACGCTCACCGGGAGCTCCTCGTGGCCGAAGGCCGACTGGCGCAGCGTGTACTTCACGCCCGACAACCTGAAGGCCACGCTCGCGCGGGTGGCCGCGCTCCGGCCGCTCGTGCCGGCGGGCATGGACCTGCCGGAGCTGGCCCTGCGCTTCATCCTCCACCACCCCGCCGTGTCGACGGTCATCCCGGGCATGCGGACCGTCCCGCACGTCGACCGCAACCTCGCCGCCGACGACGGGAAGGCACTCGCACCGGAACTCCTCTCCGCGCTTCGCGCCCATCGCTGGAACCGGACCACCGTCATCCCGTAGGCGAACGGCTAACGGCGCACGACGAATGGCGACGAACGACGACCGGCGGCGCACAATTAACGGCGAACGACGAATGGCGGCCCACGACGGCGCACGACGAGCGGCGAACGTGGCACGCGGGAGCCGTGCACCCCGGGCCCCCGGTCTGGTGTTCCACCGGAGCCGTCGCCTGGCCGGGGGGCTCGGGCTGCAGTTTGATGACGAAGCGGAGTGGGCGGTCTCCCTGCTCGACCGTGCCTGACTCGGGCTACAATCGGCCCGACATGAACCTGCTTTATTACGGCGACAACCTGGACGTGCTCCGGCGCCACGTGGACAGCGAGAGCGTTGACCTCGTCTACCTCGACCCGCCGTTCAACTCCAACGCCAGTTACAACGTCCTGTTCGCGGAGCACGACGGCACGCGGGCTGCCTCCCAAATCAAGGCGTTCGAGGATACATGGCGGTGGGACGACAGCGCCGCACGAGCCTGCGTCGAGATGATCGAGGCCGGCGGCAAGGTGTCCGAGGCGATGCAGGCGTTCCGGACCCTGCTCGGCGACAGCGACATGATGGCGTACCTTGCCATGATGGCGCCGCGCCTCGTGGAGCTGCGGCGGGTACTCAAGCCTGCGGGTAGCCTCTACCTTCACTGCGACCCGACAGCGAGCCACTACCTCAAGCTGCTGCTGGACGCCATCATCGGACCGATGAACTTTAGAAACGAGTTGATCTGGCAGCGCAGCACAGCGCACAGTGACACGAAACAGGGCATGAAGCGTCTCGGCCGCATCCACGATGTGCTGCTGTTCTACTCAAAATCCGAGAGCTGGACCTGGAACACCGTGTTTCTGCCTTACGACAAGGGTTACGTCGAAGCGCATTATCGTTTCATCGAGCAAGGGACGGGAAGACGCTATCGCAAAGGGGACTTGACGGCGAACAAGGCGGGCGGTGACACGTCGTATGAGTGGAGGGGCGTCCGCCCGTATCCAGGGCGTTACTGGGCGTTCTCAAGAGAGAACATGGAGGAGTTTGACCGGCAGGGCCGACTCGTATACACGAAATCCGGCATGCCCGAGTACAAGCGTTATCTCGACGAGATGCCCGGAGTCCCTCTCCAGGATGTCTGGACCGACCTCTCGCCAATTAACTCGCAAGCAGAGGAACGACTGGGCTACCCGACGCAGAAACCCCAAGCGCTGATGGAACGCGTTCTGACACTTAGCACGAACGAAGGCGACACAGTGCTTGATCCATTCTGCGGCTGCGGCACGACCATTGCTGCCGCGCAAGAACTCAAGCGCCGCTGGATCGGCATCGACATCACGCATCTCGCCATCAGCCTAATCCGCCATCGCCTAGCTGACACGTTCCGCGGCAGAGCCAAGTACGAAGTCGTCGGTGAGCCCGTGTCCCTGCCCGATGCCGCGCAACTCGCCCAGGATGACCCGTACCAGTTTCAGTGGTGGGCGCTCGGCCTCGTGGGCGCCCGGCCCGTGGAGGGCAAGAAGGGCGCCGACAAGGGGATCGACGGGCGCATCTACTTCCACGAAGGGGACACCGCGAAGACGAAACAGATCATCCTGTCGGTGAAGGCGGGGCACGTTACGGTGAGCCACCTTCGGGATCTGCTCGGTGTGCTTGACCGCGAGAAGGCCGAGATGGGCGTCCTGTTGTGCATGGACGAGCCGACCGTGCCGATGCGGAAGGAATGCGCCAGCGCCGGCTTCTACACGTCGCCCTGGGGCAAGCACCCGCGGCTGCAGATTCTCACCATCGAGGACTTGCTGACCGGCAAGACGATCAACCGGCCGCCAGCGCAGACCAGTGTTACCTTCAAGCGAGCGCCGAAGGCACAGCCAAAGGTCCGCGAAACAAGCCCTATGCCATTCGGCGAACCCGACGATTCAAACTAACCCACTACCGGGGCGCGGGTAGTGGTCTAGATCGCTCCTCCTCTCCAGCGGATCCTGGCACAGGCGTTGCCGGCCATAAGGGGGCGGACTATGCTTAGCCCGCCGCCTCGCCCAGGTCCATCGCCCCGTCTACGCCCCCAGCCGAAACCAACCCCGAGGCGGCCCTTCACGGGAGGACGCGCCATGACCATCGCCTTGGGGATTCTTGCCTCGGACGGCATCGTGCTCGCGGCTGACACAGAAGTCACATGGGGGGATGCGCGGAAGACGGAGGGAACCAAGATCGCGGTCGCGGCAGACCTCGGACTTGCGATTGCCGGAGCCGGTCGCTACGGCTACATGGAAGCGCTGTTTTACGAGCTACAGCAGGCCGTCCTCCACACCAGCGTCAAGTCAGTGCCAGCGATCGGACGGGTGATGCAGGCCACGCTTGAGCGCCCCAGAATCGTCAGTAAGAAGTGGATTCTCTGATGGCGCGGGGCTCAGCCGAGGAGCCCGACGAGTTCTTCGAGGCTCCACACATGATTAGCCACGCCGGCTTCCATCGCGGGGGTGACACGGAGGGTCTGATGGATCTTGCAGAAGTTGTAGAACATGAAGTGCAGGGCGATGGCGTGGCCATGCATCTCGACCTTCTTGCTGAAGCCGTTGGTCAGGCGGGTGAACCGGCGCATGTGCATCCGCATGGTGAGGTTCTGCCGCTCGATGTAGCTGGTGCTGATGTGCTTCGGGTCCGGGTCGCCCGTGATCGTCTTAGCGATAGCCCCCAGGCAGACGGCCGGGCTGTACCGCCGCTCGCTCTGGGGGTCGGCCCCGTAGAGCTTCTGGAGCATGGCGTAGTCGATGTCGGCCCCGAAGGCGTCTTCGACGGCGTTCAGATAGGGCACATGGCCGTCCGTGGTCAGTTGGACCCGATGACGCAGCCGGCTCGCCACGTCGGTCATGAATTCGTAGGCGGCGCCGGCATCGCGCGCGCCCACCAGCCACGACACCACCAGCTTGGTCTCCGCGTCCAGGGCCGTCCAGGTCCACACGTCGCCCGCGTCGGGGTGCTGCTCCGCGATGGCCGGGGTCACGTTCTTGGCCTTCGCGTAGACAAAGGACCAGATTTCATCGCACTGGACCCGCTTGCAGGGCAGGTTTCGCAGATGCTCGTCTTGGTAGCGGGCGCAGGCAGCGCCCAGGTCCCGGAGCAGCTTCTCGACGGTCATGCGGGCCACGCCAGTCATTCTGGCAGTTGCTCGCAGGCTGTTGCCTTCCACCAGGGCCGCCACGACGCGGGCGCGTTCTTCTGTGCTCAGGCAGTTCATATTAGACACAATACTTACCCGCGCAGGTATTGTCAAGGGGATACGCAAGAAAAACTTGCGCGGGCAAGAAGCTGGCTGGGTAAGATCCGCGCATGGCATCGCTTAACGCAATCATCGAGTTCTTTCGGAACGAGGGAAACGTGATCGCCGGAGCGCCGTTTCTCTCATTCTTGCTGACAGCGTTTGGCGTTCTTATCGGTTGGACGCTGAATAGGCGTCTATATGACGAACGCTTCAGGGTCCAGGAGGCGCGCATCGCCGATCTGTCTGAGCGGTTGGGGCTGAGTCCGCGTGAGGACAAATACGCGAAGCTCACCAATGCTGAATTGAAGAGGCAAGCCGAGGACTATCTTAGGCGTCTTTGCGAGTTTCATTCGCGCGCCAAGGCGGCCAAGGAACAGGAATTTGAGCGTAGTTGGCAGTCTCAACCGCGCCCATCTCCGGGGCAAATTCTCGATGATGCCTTCCGGGAAAAGAGCCATGCGTCATGGGAAGCAGGCTTACGACGACAATCGCAGGTGCACGCACAAGAACAAGTTGAATTCACTCAGAACTTCAGGGCAGAAGCATTGGTTCTTCGGCAGGAACTGGAACGACGCTTGCCAAAGGGAGTGGATCAGGCAGCCGGCTATCGGCTCATTGCCCTGGATCCTGGGATGTTGGCTGGAGTCGATCCAGTTGGAGAGGTCATCGTCTTCATGCGACAGCAGGCGGATCGTTTACCTGTGCGTGGCGGTCGTTAGCCCTTCTTCCACCGCGCCGCGACCGCCTTCTTGGCAATGGCCTTCCGGCGGGCGGGGGATAGGCTGGCGGCTCTGGCGTGCCCACCCTTGGACGCGCCGAGGGCCGCGAGGGCCACGGCAGCGGGGTTGCGGGTGTCTGGCACTTCGACAGGTGCGGGCGCCTGGCCGGTCGCTTCCTGCACGATGCGGTGGGCGAGCTGGTTTGTGTCGCGGGGGCGGTTGAGATGTGGACGAGTGGCCATGTTCAGAGTGTACGCCGAATCGAGCGAGGCGCAAGGATCGTGAAATCGAAACTGGACCACTACCGGGGCGCGGGGGCGCTTGGGATTCCCGGTCCTGCCCTGCTATACTAGGAGTTTCCGGACGTCGGGAAGGAGCTGGCTATGAAGGAAGGCATTCACCCCAAGTACTTCGAGGTCGATGCGCGGTGCGCATGCGGCGCCACGTGGAAGACGTTTTCGACCAAGCAGGAACTGCACCTGGAAATCTGCTCGAACTGCCACCCGTTCTACACGGGGCGCCAGAAGATCGTCGACGCCGAGGGCCGCGTGGAGCGGTTCACCAAGAAGTTCGGCGCGCAGACGGTCGAGAGCCGCAAGAAGGCCGCCAAGGACAAGAAGGCTGCCGGGACGACGTCGGCCTGACGCGCTGCCGCCAGCCGCCCGTTTCCCGCCGACGCCCCCGGTCCTTCCCGCTTTTCCGCTCCAGGCGCGACATCCCGATGACGCAGGGCCGTGCCCCCGGGTGGGGCGTGCCCCGCGTCCCGCGCTCCGCCGTGGACCCGGCGCGGAGACGGGATGGGATTCCCACGACGTGCTTGTCGGCCGTATGATCGCTCCATGGCGCACGTCGTCGCCCTTCTGAGGGGCATCAATGTCGGCGGTCACCAGAAGGTCGCCATGGCCGATTTGTGCGGCCTCTGCACCTCGCTGGCGTTCCAGGACGTCCGGTCGGTCCTCCAGAGCGGCAATCTCGTGTTCCGCAGCGTCGGGCGCACGGCCGCGCAGGTCGAGCGTCTGCTGGAAACCGAGATCCGGAAGCGCCTCGGCCTTCACACCGAGGTCTTCGTGCGCACCGCGGAGAACTGGCAATCCGTGCTGGCGCGGAATCCGTTCCCGGACGAGGCCGCACGCGACCCCAGCCGCATGCTCGTGATGTTCCTGAAGGGCGCCCCCGTGACGGGTGGCGTGGAAGCCCTGCGGGCGGCCATTACCGGACGGGAAGACGTCCGGGCTGATGGCCGGGAAGCCTACGTCGTCTATCCGGCCGGCATCGGCCGATCTCCGGTCACCAACGTGCTGATTGAGAGAAAGCTCGGCACGAGGGCCACGGGCCGCAACTGGAATACCGTGCTCAGAATCGCGGCGATCGCGGGCGCGTGACTGCGACCGACAGGAGGGCACGCCCTCGACCGGATCGGCAGGCCCGCGGTCACCCTCGACGCCCGCTGTCCCTGGCGGCCGGCTGGCCCTTCCCCATCTTCCGGTCCAGGCGAGACAACCGGTGGCGCAACGCTTCCGCCCCGCCGGGGTCCGGCTCGGTTTCCAGCGCCCGCTCCGCCCACGCCCGCGCGCGAGCCAGGTCCTTCACCCGGTGCTCGTGGTGGATGGCCAGCGCCCGCGTGGCTTCCTGCCGATAGGGGTGAGGCTCCGCCATCTCGATGAGCTGGTGCCAGGCGTCGGCGGCGTCCTCGAACCGCCGATGCCGCCGCCGGTACACCGCCAGCCGGCGCAGCGCGTCGGCGCGCAGCCCCGCCTCCACCGATCGCGGCTCCCATGGCGCGGACCCCGCGCCCGCTGCCCTGGCGTAGCACGCCTCGGCGCCATCGCCGTGCCCGGCGCGCTCGTAGATCTGGCCGAGGGCCAGCGCCTCGTGAGGCGTGGGCACCGCATCCGCCCCCTCGATGACGAGGCGCATCGCGATGGCCGTCACGGCCGCAAGCGACAGCAGGTCCAGCCGGTTGTGCTCGAACACGGCCTCCAGCCCCGACCCGTCGCCCGATCGCAGGTAGTGGAAGTAGCGGGACGGGATCTCGAACCCCGGCACGTCACCGTCGCGCTCGACGCCCAGGATCGCGGGCTCCAGCGCCGACAGCGCGCAACTGTCCCAGTCGGCGCGCGCCCGGGCGGACCAGGCGCCGCGTCGTCCTGCCCCGCCGCTCCGCCGCCGCCACAGGCGCCGCGCCGTCGGGAGCATGTCGAAGTGGGGCACCCCTTCGAACGGCGAGTCGAGGCGATGGAACAGGTAGCGCGTCTCGATCAGCGGCACGTCGAAGGCGCGGCCGTTGTAGGTGACGAGCCCGCCGAAGCGCGGCAGCAGCGCGGCCAGGCCCACCAGCAGGTCGTGCTCGGCCTCGTACCCGCTGAGGAAGAACTGCCGGGTATGGAACCCGTCGCCGTCCGCCCAGCCGCACCCCACGAGGAACGCCACGGTCCCGGCGCCGCCGCTCAGGCCCGTCGTCTCGAGATCGAAGAACAGCAATGGCCCGGCCGACGGCACGGCCGGCGCGCGAAGGCCGCCGTCAGCGTCCTCGTCCGCTTCCCAGTCGAAGGCGCCGTGTTCCCTTCCGCCCGGGGATCCCGGGCGTGGAACGGCGCCGAGCGTTGCCAGCGCAGGAAGGCAGCCGTCGAGTGTGGCGGCCAGCGAGCCGACCGGGTGGCGCCCGTGCGACACGTCGAGGTCGTAGTGGCGCTCGATGACCGAGCACCCGCCTGGCGCGCGCCACGCGCTGTCCGCGTCGGGATCGGCGACGTATCGGGGGCCCGCGCGGGCGTCGGCCGGCAGGTCGCGCTCCTCGATCGGGCGCACCTCGTCGCGGGTGCCGGGGGCCTGGCGGCCGCCCCGCAGCAGGTCGCGAATGCGCGATGACAGGCGCGATGAATCGAGCGGCATGCGACGGGACCCGGCCCGGCTAGCGGGCCCACCCCGATCCGAACATCACGAGCGCCGCCCCGGTGACGTATGCGACGACCCAGTAGGTGTAGGCCGCGCGCGTACCCCTGTGGAGCCCGTTCGAAAACGGCGCGCTCCCGGCTCGACGCCAGTGGCGCCAGATGAACACGGTGTCGACGGCCATGGCCCCGAGCGCCGAGTACCCCAGCAGGCCGTGCAGCGTGAGGCCGCCGCGGCCGGTCGCGAGAATCATCAGCGCGGTCGCCACGATGTCGAAGGCGACCGCAGCGGTGAGGAACCCGCGCACACCGGCCGTGGCGCGGCGCGCGCGCATCTCGAGGACCGCGCCGGTCGTGTAGAGCGCGAGCGCCACCGTCACGGTCGTCACGGCAGCCATACGCAACGGCGTCATCGAATCTCCTTCCGGCGCGCCGCGCCGCCCAGGCCCGATGCAGGCGCTACAGCCTGTTGAGGATGTCGAGCGCCACGCTCTTGGCGAGCGGCCCCGTGTCGCCGACGGGGCCGACGCACGACGGGCATCCGGACTCGCACGGGCACCCGGCGATCAGCTCGCGCGTCCGCTCGACGAGATCGCGGTGCATGCGGAACAGCGGCTGGCTGAACCCGATGCCGCCCGGATAGTTGTCGTAGACGAATATGCGCGGCTCGTCGCCGTCCGCCTCCGACGCCGCCCACGTCGACGCGGGCACCGCCGCCTCCCCGCCGCCGGCTCCATCGCCGGCGCGCTCGCGCCCGGGCCCCAGCGAGATCCCGATGTCGTGGCCGTCGCACATCAGCAGCAGTTGCGCAATCTGGCGCATCGCGAACGACAGCCCGACCACCCCGTCGCGGCGATCGTCGGCGGCATAGGGCAGCGCCATCATCATCTCGCGCGGCAGCGTCAGCCAGTAGGCCGTGGTGTGCATCTGGCGCTCGGGCAGGTCGAGCTCGCCGGAGCCGACGTTCTCGTTCGTGTAGAACTTGATCTTCTTGAAGCCCACCACGCGCGACACGACGTGCACCTCGCCGTGCGACCAGGCCGGCGCCGGCGGCCCTCCCTCCACGCCGAACGCATCGAGCACCGTCACCCGGGAGTACGTGATCGCGTCGGTGTAGTAGTCGCAGTCGATGTGGCGCACGTAGGCCTTGCGGCCCTCGAAATCCAGTTCCTCCACCTGGAACAGCCGGCCCTCGACGATGTAGATGGCCTTCGGGTGGAGGATCTCGAGGGCGCTGTTGAAGTCCGTCTCGCCGATGACGCGCGTGGTGTCGGTCCGATCGACCACGACGAAGTTGTCCGACGACACGGTGCGCAGGCTGATCGCGTCGGCCGGGTACGACTCGTTGGTCCAGTGCCACTGGCCCGGCGCGCCCTCGCCGCCGGGCTGGCTGAGGTGCACGAGCCCTTCCTCGGCGAGGATGCCGAGGATCTCCTGCAGGTTCTCGCGGCCGTAGATCTCGTCGGTCGAGAACGGCAGCTCGAACGCGCCGCACTTGATGTGGTCGACGAGGATCTGCAGGTTGTCGGGGTTGACCAGCGCGTGCTCGGGCGAGGCATCGAAGAAGTACGACGGGTGGCGCACGACGAACTGGTCGAGGGGCGCGCTGCTCGCCACCATCACCGCAGCCGACCGGCTCCCGCGCCGGCCCGCGCGGCCGGCCCGCTGCCACGTGGACGCGATGGTGCCCGGGTAGCCCGCGAGCACGGCTACGTCCAGCGCGCCGATGTCGATGCCCAGTTCGAGCGCGTTGGTCGAGACCACGCCCCGCACGGTCCCTTCCCGCAGCCCCTTCTCGATCTCGCGCCGGCGGTGCGGCAGGTACCCGCCGCGGTACCCGCGAATCACGTCCGAGGCGCCCGGCGCGCCCTCGTGCGCTTCTTTCAGGTAGCGCGTCAGGATCTCGGTCGACAGGCGGCTCTGCGCGAACACGATCACCTGCAGGCCCCGCCGGAGGAATTCCAGCGCCACGCTGCGCGTCTGCGCGATGTAGGACCGCCGGATCCCGAGCTGCCGGTTGACGATCGGCGGGTTGACGAACACGAACCACTTCTCGCCGCGCGGCGCGCCGCTCTCGTCCACCAGCACGAACGGCTGCTCCACCAGGCTCTCGGCCAGCTCGACCGGGTTGGCAATGGTGGCCGAGCAGCACACGAATGTCGGCGACGACCCGTAGTGGCGGCAGATGCGGCGCAAGCGCCGCAGCACGTTGCCGAGGTGGCTGCCGAACACGCCCCGGTACGCGTGCAGCTCGTCGATGACGACGTAGCGCAGGTTCTCGAACAGCTTCGCCCAGCGCGGATGGTGCGGGAGGATGCCGGAATGGAGCATGTCCGGGTTGGTCAGCACCACGTGCGCGCGGCCCCGGATGGCGCGCCGCGCGTCCTGCGGCGTGTCGCCGTCGTACGTGAACACGCCGACATCGACGCCCGCAGACGACGACATCAGCTGCGAGAGGCGATCGAACTCCGCCAGCTGGTCCTGGGCGAGCGCCTTGGTCGGGAACAGGTACAACGCCCGCGTGGCGGGGTCCCGGAGGATGCCGTTCAGCACCGGCACGTTGTAGCAGAGCGTCTTGCCCGAGGCAGTCGGGGTGGTGATGACCACGTGGCGCCCGGCGAGGACATGGTCGATGGCCTGCGCCTGGTGGGTGTAGAGCCGGTCCAGCCCGCGGGACGCCAGCGCCGCGCGCAGCCGCGGGTCGAGGCCCGGAGGGAACTCGGCGAAGCGCGCCTCGAGCGCCGCCTGGCGCCGGATGGCCGTGATGAAGCCGTCGGGAGCGTCGGAACGATCCTCGGGGAGCCTCTCCGGCAGGATCTGCCGCAGGGCGAGGTCGAGGGCCTGGTTGCGGCGCTCGTCGTTGCGCGGCAGGTCGGGAAAAGGCGGCATGCCGGGCATGGTACCAGCCGGGAGGGGGACGATCAAGCGGCGAAAGTCTGGCCGCGCGGCGCCGGCCGTTCAACGTCAGGGGCTAGATCAACGACTTCGACTGGCATCCGTCGACCACGATGCTGGCGCCACTCACCCAGCTGGCTCTTGGCGAGGCGAGGAAGGCCACGATGCTGGCCACCTCGTCGGCCGTCCCGAATCGCCCGAACGGCAGCTCGCGGGCGATGAACGCCGCGATCCCCGCGGGGTCGGCCTGCTGTCGCTTCCACCAGGACCCTCCGGGAAACAGGATGGAGCCGGGCGCCACGCTGTTCACGCGGATGTTGTCGCGCGCCAGTTGCCGGGCCAGCGCCTTCGCGAGGCTGATCTCGGCTGCCTTCACCGCGTTGTAGGTCATGCGGCCGCCGGATTCACGGCCGTAGATCGACGCGATCATGAGGATGACGCCGCCGCCCTGCTTCCGCATGTGGGGCACGACGAGGCGGGACGCCCGGATGGCGGGATAGAGCGTCTGGTCGAAGGCCTCCTGCCAGTCCTCGTCGCGCGTCTCGAGCAGATCGCCCCCCCGCGCGAGCCCGATGTTGTTCACGAGGATGTCGATGCGCCCGAACGCCTCGCGCGTCCGGTCGATGACGCGCTGGATGCCGTCGGTCGTCGCCAGGTCGGCTTGCACGGCCAGCACGCGAGCCGGATCGGGCCGGCCCGCGCGGACCTCGACGGCCGCCTGCTCGAGCCGTTCGCCTCCGCGGGCGCACAGCGTGACGCGGCAGCCCTCGGCTGCGAGCACCGCGGCGCTCGCGAGTCCCAGCCCGCGGCTCGAGCCGGTGATGATCGCCACCTGATCCGTCAAGCCGAGATCCATCGCCTCACTCCCTCGTCCGGGGCTGCGTCACGCCGGGGCCGGCATGGCGCCCAGGAACCACCGCAGCGCGGCGTTGAACGCGTCCGGCCGCTCCAGGTTGGACAGGTGACCCGCACCGGGGATGATCGCCAGCGCGGCGCCGGGGATGCCCTCGTGCAGCGCGTGGGCCTCGGGCAGGGGCGTCAACCCGTCTTCGTCGCCGACCACCACGAGCGTCGGGCACCGGACGCCCGCGAGGAGGGGCGTCGAATCGGGGCGACGCATCATCCCCACCACCGCGTAGCCGATCGCCTCGGCGGAGGCCGCGCTCATGAGGCGGGCGACTTCACGAGCCACCGCCGGCCGCTCGCGCATCGTGGTGTCCCCGATCAGCTTCGGCGCCATCTGCGCCGTCACGGCCGCGGGCCCCTCGCGATCGAGCAGGTCCAGCATCGCCGCGCGGCCCGCCCGCCCGGCCTCGCTGTCGCCGGTCGCGCGTGTGTCGGCCAGCACCATCCCGCTCACGCGCGCGGCGTGCTGCCGCCAGAGCGCCAGGAGCGTGTAGCCGCCCATCGAGAGGCCGCAGAACACGGCCCGCTCGACCCCCACATCGTCGAGCAGCGCGATGACGTCGGCGGCGACATCGTCGAGGCTCGCGTCCTGCGCACGCGGGGCCGGGTCCGGATCCGACAGGCCGAAGCCTCGGACATCCGGCGCCAGCGCCATCCACCCCTCGGGGATCGCCTCGAGTTGCGGCGCCCACATGCCGGCGTGCACGGGAAAGGCATGGAGGAACACCACCGCGCGCGCGCCGTCCGGCGCCGCGCGTCGATCCGTTCCTGGTGTGTCGCGGGACGCCGCGAGATAGCTCAGCCGCCGGCCCCCGACCGTGGTCTGCCGCCTGGTGATGCGCATGGCCATTCCGGCATGATACAACATGGTTCATGCTCACCGCGGCCGCCCTGGGCCTCGCCGGCTACGGGCTCTACTGCGTCGGGGCGGCGATCCTGGACCTGATCTGGCTCTCGCGTCTCGAGTGGTGGGCCCATCTCGGCGGCGCGCTGCTCGGCCTGGTCCTGCTCTTCTCGGCCGTGCTGACGCGCGCCCGGGTGCCCGGCGGGTTGTTCTTCGCCCTCGGCGGCCTGCTGGGCCTGCAGGCGCTCAACCTGCACAACTCCGCGCATCTCCACGGCACGATTCAGACCATCCCGGAGATTCTGCGGGCGCTCGTCGGCATCGTGCTCCTGCTGATGGCGCGCATCGGCGCCCGTGCGGAAGACGCGCGGGTCCGGCGGCGGGAGGAAGCGAACCCGGGTCCCGACACACCGGGGGACGAGAGTCTCGAGTAGGGCAGAGCCGAGCCGCCAGGCACGCAGCGGTCCCCCCGGTCGTCTCCGTCGTGTCGCGACGGCGGCCGCCCGGGGTCAGAACCGCCCCGCGTCGAGCGCCGGCGCGGCGGAGGCACGAGAGGCGGGATTCACGGGCATGAACCCCGCCTCCCCCTGCGCCTGTTCTACGCCTGTTCTACGCGCAGCCGCTCGTGCTCCCGCAGTTGGCGCACTTGTAGCAGCTGCCGCTGCGCACCATGATCGCGCCGCACACGGTGCACGGCGGTGCGTCCTCCTGGTTCTGGATGGCGGCAATCGGGACAATGCCCGGGAGGATGCCGGCGCCGACCACCGACAGCCTCAACTGCTCCGCGTCCTTCTGCCCCGGGCCCTCGGGGCCGTTGACGCCGACGCGGTACTGCGCCTCGGCGGACATGAACTTGGTCGCGAGCCACCGGAACACGTAGTCGATGATCGACTTGGCGAAGCGCACCTGCGGGTTCTTCGTCATGCCCGACGGCTCGAACCGCATGTGGCTGAACTTGTCGACCAGGACCGGCAGGGGCACGCCGTACTGGAGCGCGTACGAGATGGCCTGGGCGAACGCGTCGGCAAAGCCCGAGATGGTCGAGCCTTCCTTCGCCATCACCAGGAACAGCTCGCCGGGCGTGCCGTCCTCGTACAGGCCGACGGTGATGTAGCCCTCGTGGCCCTGGATGTCGAACTTGTGGGTGATCGCCTGCCGCTCTTCCTGCAGCTTGCGCCGGACGGGCTGCGAGACGGTCTTGGCCGCCGCCAGCGGCTCGGCGGCGGTCTTGTCCTTGCTGGTGTTGAGCGGCTGCGTCCGCTTGCTGCCGTCGCGGTAGATCGAGATGGCCTTGACGCCCAGGCGCCACGACTCGAGATACGCCTGCATCACGTCGTCGACCGTGGCCTCCTTCGGGACGTTGACCGTCTTCGAGATGGCGCCCGAGATGAAGGGCTGCGTGGCGCCCATCATCTTGATGTGGCCCATGTAGTGGATCGAGCGGTTTCCCTTGGCCGGCTTGAAGGCGCAGTCGAAGACCGGCAGGTCCTTCTCGCGCAGGTAGGGCGCCCCCTCGATCGTCTCCTGCGTGTCGATGTGCTCGACGATGGCCTTGATCTGGGCGTCGGTGTAGCCGAGGCGCGAGAGCGCCGCCGGCACGGTCATGTTGACGATCTTCATGAACCCGCCGCCGACCAGCTTCTTGTACTTCACCAGCGCGATGTCGGGCTCGACGCCGGTGGTGTCGCAATCCATCATGAAGGCGATCGTCCCGGTGGGCGCCAGGACGGTGGCCTGCGCGTTCCGGTACCCGGACTCCTCGCCGAGGTCGATCGCCTCGTCCCAGGAGCGGCGCGCCGACGCGAGGAGATCGGCGGGCACGAGCGCCGGGTTGATGTCGCGCACCGAGTCGCGGTGCTTGCGCATGACGCGCAGGAACGGCTCGCGGTTCTTCTCGTACCCCGCGAACGGCCACCCGTGGTCCCGCGCGATCCGCGCCGACTGCGCGTAGCCCTCGCCCGTCATCAGGGCGGTGATGGCGGCGGCGTACGCCCGGCCGGCGTCGCTGTCGTAGGGGAGCCCGCGCGACATGAGCAGCGCGCCGAGGTTCGCGTAGCCCAGCCCGAGCGGACGGTACTCGATGCTGTTCTTCTCGATCGCCTTCGTCGGGTAGCTCGAGTTGCCGACGATGATTTCCTGCGCCGTGATGAGGGTGCGCACGGCCGCGCGGAAGGCGTCGATGGCGAACTCGCCGTGCTCGTCGACGAACTTCATCAGGTTGATCGACGCCAGGTTGCACGCCGAATCATCGAGGAACATGTACTCCGAGCACGGGTTCGACGCGTTGATCCGGTCCGTGTTCGGGCAGGTGTGCCACTCGTTGACGGTCGTGTCGAACTGCATGCCGGGGTCGCCGCACACCCAGGTGGCGTCGGCGATCATCCGTACCAGCTCGCGCGCCTTGTGCGTGCCCATCGGCCGCTGGTCGGTCACCGCGCGCGTCACCCACGGCCCGTCGTCGAGCACCGCGCGCATGAACTCGTCCGACACCCGGACGCTGTTGTTCGAGTTCTGGAAGAACACCGATCCGTACGCGGTGCCCGTGAACGAGGGGTCGTAGCCGGCCTCGATGAGCGCCCAGGCCTTCTTTTCCTCGTCCACCTTGCAGGTGATGAAGTCGGTGATGTCCGGATGCTCGGCGTTGAGGATCACCATCTTCGCGGCCCGGCGCGTCTTGCCGCCGGACTTGATGACGCCGGCGAACGCGTCGTAGCCCTTCATGAACGACACCGGGCCCGACGCCGTGCCGCCGCCCGCCAGCGACTCCCGTGACGAGCGCAGCGACGACAGGTTGCTGCCCGTCCCGGACCCGAACTTGAACAGCATGCCCTCGGTCTTGGCCAGCGTCAGGATCGAGTCCAGCGTGTCCTGGACCGAGTTGATGAAGCAGGCCGAGCACTGCGGGTGCTTCTCGATCCCGCAGTTGAACCACACGGGGCTGTTGAACGACGCCTTCTGGTAGACCAGGATGTGCTTCAGGTCGTCGCTGAACGCCAGCAGGTCGGCCTCGCCCGCGAAGTACTTCTGGGCGCGGGCCCACCCGGTGATGGTGTCCACCACGCGACCAATGAGCTGCCGCACGCTCCGCTCGCGTTCCGGCGTGCCCAGCAGCCCGCGAAAGTACTTCGAGACGACGATATTGGTGGCCTGTTGGGACCAGAACCCGGGAATTTCCACGTCGTGCTGTTCGAACACGGACTCGCCGCGATCGTTGGAAATCACCGCCGACCGCGTGTCCCACTCGATCTCGTCGAACGGGTCACGCCCGGGTTTCGTGAACACCCGCCCGAACGTCATGCCCGCCGCCGCCCGCTCGGTCCGTTCGCCCCCCGCCGATCCGGCATCCTCGCCCTGCACACCAATCCGTCCGGTTTCCTGAGCCCCTCGCTGCATGCCCCCTCCGGCGCCTGGATCCCCATCCGCGCCCCGACGGATGGACACCCCGAAACAATCGCGACCCGTCATCATGACCGCCCGCCGCCCGCCCACCTCTTTCGCGGCCGGCGCCCGCGGTGCTGTTCTGTCGACACATTCGCCTGGCGGTTGCGTTCCCTGCCCCGTCGTTTCGGTCGTTCGGGCGTTGCTCGTGACGCGGAACCGAGGCGAACCCGCAAAGGAAAAAGTGGCGCTCCATCCCGTGCGAGAAGCTGGGATTCTCGCGGTGGTCTTGTGTGCTACGAGGGCTCAATATCGCCCGCCCTCGCCCTGTTGTCAAGCACTTCTCCCACCACATATTGTGTGCCCCTTTTAGGTCAGGCGCAATATCGTGTATGTTTTGGCCTTAAATGGTTATTTTCGCCAATTCTTCGTGTTCAGAGTATCATTCCTGCATCGAAATCGACCGATTCGGCCGCAGGAAGGGTTCCGCGTACCGACACGCTTCGGGCGCGCGGGCCTGGCGTGGTACAGTCCTACTGGCGTGGACGAACACCTGACAGCCCCCGACATCGACGCGGTCGTGCCCGTGTCCCTGCCCCTGGACCACCGGCCCGGCCAGCTCGTCCGCCGCCTGGTGGCCCTGCTGGAAGTCGTGGCCGCCTCGGGATTCCCGACCCAGCTGGCGCTCGGCGCGGTGCTGATGGGAGCGGGGGTTCGCCCGCTGGCGCCGGGCGGCGGGCTGTCGCTGTCCTTCGTCGTCGTGGTGTGGGCGCTCGATGCCGTCATCCTGTTCGGGTTCATCGCGTGGCGGCTGGACGCGGGCGGGGAGCGCCCCGACGCCGTGCTGTTCGGATCGCGGCCGCTCGGCAGAGAAGCCGTGATCGGCCTGGCGCTCGTGCCGGTCCTGTTCGCGGGAGTGGTCGCGGTGCTGGCGCTCGTGCGGGTGCTCGCGCCCTCGCTGCACAACGTGGCGACCAACCCGTTCGAGGGACTGATCCGGACGCCGCTCGACGCCTGGATTCTCGGCGCGATGGCGGTCGTGAGCGGCGGCATCAAGGAAGAGGCACAGCGCGCCTTCATCCTGCACCGGTTCGACCAGCACCTGGGCGGGGCCCGGGTCGGCCTGGTCCTGTTCAGCCTGGCGTTCGGCGCCGGCCACTTCATCCAGGGCTGGGACGTCGGCGTGGTGACCACGCTGCTCGGCTTCTTCTGGGGCGTGCTCTACCTCCGGCGGGGCAGCACGGCCGCATCGATGGTGAGCCATTCCGGGTTCAATGTTGCCCAGGTCCTCCAGTTCGCGCTCCTCGGATCGTAGCGGGCGGACGGCGCTCGTCCTCGTCCTGGCGTTCCTGGCGACGCTGCCGGGCGTGACCCGGCGCATCTACGCATCGGACGAGATCCAGTACTTCGCCTACCTCCGGTCGCTGTGGTTCGATCACGACCTGTCGTTCGAGAACGAGTACCGCTATTTCTACGACACGGGCGTGGCGCGGAACGAGCTGTTCCGCGAGACCTTCCTCGAGCGCACGACCGAGACGGGACGGCGCCTCAACTTCGGCACGATCGGGTCCGCGCTGCTGTGGGCGCCCTTCTACGGCGCCGCGGACCTCGGGGTGCGCGCGATGGGCGCGGCGGGCCGGGCGGTGACGATCGACGGGTTCGGGCGACCCTACGTCGCGGCGATCTGCTACGGCTCGGCGATCTACGGGTTCCTCGCGTTGCTGCTGTCGGCGGCAGCCGCCCGTCGCGTGCTCGCCCTCCGCGGGACACCCGACGCCGGCGCGGCGTCCGCGGCCCTTGTGGCCGCGTGGCTCGGCACGCCGCTCCTGTTCTACATGTACGTCGCGCCGGGGATGTCCCACGCGCCCGCCGCATTCGCCGTCGCGGCGTTCGTCGCCGTGTGGCTGCGCGTGCGCGAACGCTGGAGTGCGAAGGGCCTGGCGCTGCTCGGCGCGCTCGCCGCGTTGATGGCCATGGTCCGCGAGCAGGACGCGTTCTTCGCCCTCGGCCCGGCCCTTGACTTTGCCGGCTACCTGCTTCGGCCGGGCGTGGCGGCCCGTGATCGCCTG
The DNA here is from genome assembly GCA_963813325.1 of uncultured Acidobacteriota bacterium. Lineage (GTDB taxonomy): Bacteria > Acidobacteriota > Vicinamibacteria > Vicinamibacterales > JAKQTR01 > CAWEYM01. Next base: position 965,356 of record CAWEYM010000003.1, on the reverse strand, counting down.
CGCCCGGCGGTCCGGGCGCTCGCCGGCGGCGCAGCCTTCGCGGTGGCGTACCTCCCGCAGGCCGCCAGCTACCTCGTCCTGAACGGCCACCTGGGGCCGTCGCGGCTCGTGAGCCGCAAGATGTCCTGGTCGTCGCCGCACGCCCTGCAGGTCCTGTTCTCCCCGGAACACGGCTTCGTGTTCTGGACGCCGCTCGCGGTGGTCGCCGGCCTCGGCCTCGTGATGCTGCTGCGCGCGCCGCGCGGCACCGGCGACCCGGGGCCGGATGCCGACCCGCACGTGACGCGCCTCGGGTGGGCCCTGGCGGCGATGGGAGCGAGCCAGGTCTACGTGGCCGGCGCGGTCGAGAGCTGGACCGTGGCGGGCGCATTCGGCCAGCGCCGGTTCGTGGACCTGACGGTGCTGCTGGTGATCGGGCTGGCGATGGTCGCGTGGCGGCTGCGCGGCCGGGCCGGGCGCGCGGGGCTCGCTCTCGCCGTCGCGCTGACCCTCTGGTGGAACATCAGCCTGATGATCCAGTTCGGCGCCGGCCTGATGGATCGCCAGGCCTTGAACCTGCGAAGAAACCTCTACAATAGCGTGGTGACCGTGCCCCGGCGCCTGCCGGAGATCGCGTACCGTTACATGTTCCGGCGCGAGAGTTTCTACCGGGGCTCCCAGCCAGCCGATCACCGCCCGTGAAGGGCTAGGCGTCATTCGTTGCGCATCCTCTACTTTGCTGACATCCGCTTCCCCCTGGAGCGCGCCAACGGCGTGCAGACCGCGGAGACGTGTCACGGCCTGGCGCGGCGGGGCCACGATGTCCGGCTCGTGGTGCGGCCCGACACGCATCGGCCGGCGCGCGATCCCTTCGCGTACTACGGCCTCGCACCGGAACCGCGCCTGTCGGTCCTGCGGGTGACCGCGCACGGCGGGCCCGCGGCGCGCCGGGCGGCCTATCTGGCCGTCGCGCTTGCGCGGACCGCGTGGGCGGGTCCGGGCGACGTGGTGCTCACCCGCGATCTCGCGGTAGCCAGCCTCCTCGTCCGCCTGCCGGCCCGGTTGCGGCCGCCGGTCGTGTACGAGTCGCACGGCTTCGCGCCAGCGGTCAGCGAGGAACTTCCGCTCCTGTTGTCGGGCACGCCCCCGGCATCGCGCGCCAAGCGCCGGCGGCTCGCGGGCCGCGAGCGCCGGGTCTGGCGACAGGTCGACGGCTACGTGACGATCACGGCGGCACTCGGCGCCGAGCTCGAGGCGCGATTCGGTCCACGACCGCGGCTGGTCGTCATCCCGGACGGCACCCGCCTGCCGGCCGGCGACGGCGGCCGCGCGGGAATCCGGACCGACGGCCCCCCGGTGGTCGGCTACGCCGGGCACTTGTACCCGTGGAAGGGCCTGGACATCCTCATCCAGGCGCTGCGCCGGCTGCCGGGCATCCGGGGCCTCATCATCGGCGGGATGGCCGGCGAGCACGACCTGGAGCGGATCCGCGGGCTCGCGGATCAGCTCGCGCCGGGACAGGTGACGTTCGTCGGGCAGGTCGAACCGTTCAACGTGCCGGGCCTGCTCCGGCAGGCCGACGTGCTGGTGCTGCCGAACACGCCGAGCCGGTTGTCGGCGGCCTACACGTCGCCGTTGAAGCTGTTCGAGTACATGGCCTCGGGGCGGCCCATCGTCGCGTCCGACCTGCCGGCCTTGCGGGAGATCCTGCGTGACGGCGACAATGCCTTGCTCGTCGAACCCGGGAACCCCGAGGCGCTGGCGGTGGCCATCGCGCGGGTCGCGTCGGACGCCGAGCTGGCGGCGCGCCTGGCGACGCGGGCGCGCCACGACGCGGCCGCCTACACCTGGGACGCGCGCGCGGCGCGCGTCGAGCGACTGCTCGTCGACGTGGTCGCCCGGGGGAGCACCGCCCCGGCCGCGGACGGAAAGGACTCGTAGGTGATCTCTCCCCGGCTCCTCGCGTCGGTGCGCTGCCCCGACTGCGGCGGCGACCTGGCCGCCGCGTCGCCCGGCCTGACGTGTGCCGCGTGCGGCCGCCGCTTCGCCCGGACCGCGGACTACCTGGTCCTGCACCCCGGCGTCACGTTCGCCGAACAGACGAGGTACCTCGACGAGGCGCTGCACGCCGACGCGCGGCACGAGACGGTGTCGCCGCCCCTGCTCTCGGCGCGGATCCGGAACGACATGCTCCGCCGGTTCCTCGCGCCGGGCCCGGACGATGCGGTGGTCGACCTGGGGTGCGGCAGCGGCCGGGCGCTCGTGTGGAACGTGGACCTGGGCGCCTACCAGGTCGGTCTCGACGTCAGCCCGTACTTCGCCCGGCAGGCCTGCGAGCAGGTCGACCTGGTGCTGGGGGACCTGCGCCGCCTGCCGTTCGCGGACGGCATGTTCACCAAGGGCTATGCGCTCGACGTGATGGAACACCTGTCGCGGGACGCGCTCCACGACGTCTTGCGGGAGGCCTCGCGCGTGCTCCGCCCCGGAGGCCGCCTGTTCGTCTACAGCCACGTGCGGCGCAACGCCTGGGTGGCCGGGGGCCTCAAGCAGGTCAACCGACTCGCGCGGGCGCTCGAGCGCGCCGGCCTGGTCGACCTGTCGCGCGAGCGGCTGCGCAAGTCGGATCACCTGAACCCGCTGGCCGACATTCCCGATCTGGAACGCGCGGTCGACGCGGCAGGGTTCCGCATCGCGCATATCCGCTACTACACGCCGCTCGTCGGCGCGTTCGTCGAGAACATCCTGCTGCGGGTCACCGAGCAATGGCTGTCGCGCCGGGCCGCGCGCCGCGCCGCGACGGCCGGCACCGGGGTGGACGGCGACGAGGCCGCGCGCCTGGCCCGCGCGGACGCCAAGCGGCGGCTCGGCCGGCGCGGACCCGTTTACCTCGGCCTGCGGGCCCTGACGTGGGCGATGAAGCTCGACCTCGTGCTGTTCGGCCGCGTGCGATCCGGCCCGTTCTTCGCCCTCCTGGAAAAGAAGGCGTGAAGCTCCTCTACTGCGCCATCGATCAGCGCGTGCCCGGGACCACGGGCGGCGCCGTGCACGTGACGGCCGTGGCGGCGGGGCTGGCCGCGCTCGGCCACGAGGTGCACGTGCTCGCGGCGCCCGGGGCCGGACCGTTCCCGGACGGCTCCGTCTGTTGGCACGCGCTCGCGCCGCCGTTCGGCGTCCAGCAACTGCGGTGGGCGCGGACGGCGCGCGTCACGGACGTGACGCGCGCGCTGAGGCCCGACGTGGTGATCGAGCGGTACTACAACTTCGGCGGGGAAGGCGTGCGGGCCGCGCGCCGGGTCGGCGCCATCGCCGTGCTCGAGGTCAACGCCCCGGTCGTCGACTACCCGGGATCGCCGAAGGCGCGGCTCGACCGGGCCCTGCTCGTCGAACCCATGCGACGCTGGCGGGACCGGCAGTGCGCCGCGGCCGACCTGATCGTGACCCCGACGGCCGCGATCATCCCGCCCGGGGTGCCGCGCGATCGGATCGTCGAGATCGAGTGGGGCGCCGACACCGACCGATTCAGGCCCGGCGTGACCGGCGAGGTCCCCTTCGCGCGGGAGGCGGGCGCGGTGATCGCGGTCTTTGCGGGCGCCTTCCGCGCGTGGCACGGCGCGGTCGATCTCGTGCGCGCCATCCGCCGCCTGCGCGGGCGCGGCGAACACCGGATCCACGCGGTGCTGATCGGCGACGGCCCGGAGGCGTCGCGCGTCCGGGAAGAGGCGGCCGGCCTCCCGGGGATCACGATCACCGGGGCGCTGCCGCACGACCGGGTGCCGGCGTGCCTGGCGGCCGCCGACATCGGCGTGGCCCCCTTCGATGTCGCCGCGCACCCGCCGCTCCAGCTGGCGTTCTACTGGTCCCCGCTGAAGGTCTTCGAGTACATGGCGGCGGGGCTCCCGGTGGTCGCACCGCGCATCGACCGGCTCGCGCGGCTGGTCCGGCCGGACGTCGAGGGTCTGCTGTACGACCATGCGGACCCGGACGGCCTGGCCCGTGCGCTCGGTCGTCTTGCAGATCCGGACCTGCGGCGGCGCCTGGGCTCGGCCGCACGCGCGCGCGCCGTGGCGGAGTTCAGCTGGCGTGCGCACTGCGGGCGGCTGGACGAGGCCATTCGAGCCGCGGCCGCACGTCGGGCCCGGAACCGTCCGGCCGGATCCGGCCAGGGAACGGGCCCATGAGGATCCTGATCGGCACCGACGCGTTTCCCCCGCGCTGCGGCGGCAGCGGGTGGAGCACGTTCGAGCTGGCCCAGGGGCTGCGCGCGCGCGGCCACGAGATCCTGGTCGTGCAGCCGCGGCCGGGTCAGGCCGCCGACGGTTCGCGGGAGTACGAGGGCTTCACCGTCCAGGAGATCGCGTCCCCGGCGCCCGCGGCGCCCTTCGTCCGCAACTACTTCAAGAACGAGCGCCTGTGGCCGCGCCTGTCCGGCGTGCTCCGCGAGCTGATCGGCCGGCACGGGATCGACATCGTCCACGCACAGCACGTGCTCACGGCCCCGGCGGCCGTGTCGGCCGGGGCCGCAACCGGCGTGCCCACGGTGTGCACCGTGCGGGACTACTGGCCCGTCTGCTACTGGGGCACGCTCATCTACGACACCCGGGCCCCGGACCTGTGCCCGGCCTGCACGCCCGGCATGATGGCACGGTGCGTGCGGCCGCGGGCGGGCGCCGCCTGGCCGGCCGCGCTGCCGTTCATCCCGTACATGCGCGGCAACCTGGAGCGGAAGCGGCGGAGCTTGAGCCGTGCGTCGGCGATCATCGCGGTCAGTTCGGCCATCGGGCGCGACCTTCGCCAGCGTGCGCCGGAACTGGCGGGCACCCGCCTGGAGGTCATCCCGAACCCCGTGGACGTGGCGGGCATCCGCGCGTCGGGCGAGGTGGGTCGCGTGAGGCTGCACGAGTCGTACGCCGTGTACCTGGGAAAGCTGGAAGCCAACAAGGGCGCGGCGCTGCTGCTGCCCGCGGTCGAACGCGCGCGGCTCGCGTGGCCGCTCGTCGTGATCGGCGATGGCGCGCTGCGGGCCGGGATGGAGGCGGATGCGCGCCGCCTCGGGAAGCCCGTGCGGTTCACCGGCTGGCTGCCGCGCGACGAGGCGCTCGCGTGGCTGGCCGGCGCGGCGATGCTCATCTTCCCGTCGTTCGGCCCCGAGTCGCTGAGCCGCGTGCTGCTGGAGGCGGGCGCACTCGGCATCCCGACCGCGGCGATGGACACGGGCGGCACGACGGATATCGTGCGGCACGAGGTCACGGGCCTGCTGTCCCACTCGCCCGAAGAACTGGGCGATCACGTGGCCCGCCTCGTGGCGGATCGGGCGCTGGCCGAACGCCTCGGGCAGGCCGCGCGCGCGCACGTCGCCGCGACCTTCGATGCGCCGGGGGTCGTCGCGCGGGTCGAAGCCCTCTACCGGGACCTCCTGGCTGGTGCGCCCGGGGCGGAGGCACGATGAGTGCGCGGACCGGCACACGCGATCGGGCGCTGGCGGGGCTGCGCGTGGCCGTGCTCAGCCGCTCGGTGTTCCCGATTCACGGGTATGGCGGGCTCGAACGGCACGTCTTCGACCTGGTGCGGCACATGGCCGCGCGGGATCTCCGGGTCACGCTGATCGTGAGGAGCCCGCGCCGCGGGTTGGAGGACGTGCCCGACCTGCGCCACCCGAACATCGCGCTGCGGTTCGTGCCCTACCGGACCTTCCCGCTGGCGGGCCGCCGCGGGACGACGATCCTCGACCGGAGCACGGCGTATCCCTTCTTCGGGCAGCGGGCCGGTCGCGTCGCCGCCCGGCTCGCTGCAGCCGGCGAGGTGGATCTCGTCCACGGGCTCGGGGCCAGCAGCCTGGGCTACGCGAGCGCGCGCCGCGCTCACGGGCCCTCCGTGGCGCCCTTCGTGTTCAACCCTCAAGGTCTCGAGGAATTCGGCGGCTTCGACGGCGCCTACGGCGGGGCCCGGTTCAAGCGCATCGGCTACGCGCCGCTGCGGCGCGCGGTGCGCGCCTGTGCCGATGCCGCCGATCGCGTGATCGCCACCGATCGGGCGATCGAGCCGGCCATCACCCGCCACCTGGGCGTGGGGCCCGATCGGATGCGGCTCGTGCCGAATGCCATCGACCTGGCGATGTGCGACGCCCTGGCGGACGCCGAGGACGGGCGGGACATGCGCGCGGCGCACGGGCTCGACGCCGGCGTACCGGTGCTCCTGAGCGTCGGCCGCCTCGAACGCAACAAGGGCTTCCACGTCCTGGCGGACGCGCTCGCCCTGCTGCAGGACGGGCCGTGGCGGTGGGTGCTCGTTGGCGACGGGCCGTTCCGGGGAGCCGTCGAAGAGCGCGTGGCGCGCGCGCACCTCTCGTCGCGCGTGCACCTGGCCGGCCGCGTGGACGATCGGGCCCTGCACGCGTGGTACGAGGCTGCCACGGTGTTCGTGCACCCGACGCTGTACGAAGGCAGCTCGCTCGTCACGCTCGAAGCGATGGGCCATCGCCGCGCGGTCGTCGCCGCACGCGCGGGCGGCCTGCCGGACAAGGTGCAGGACGGGATCACGGGCTGGCTGGTCGAGCCCGGGAACGCGCCGGCCCTCGCCGCGCGCCTGCGCAACGCCCTGGCGCCGGGAACGCCGCTCGGCCGAATGGGGCTTGCGGGCCGGGCGCTCCTGGAGGCAGAGTTTTCCTGGACCGCGGCGATCGATCGCCTGCTCGACGTGTACGCGGAACTGGTGGATCGGGGGGTATCGTCGTGACTGAACGGGAATGGCGTGAAGCCACGGACATGCAGCCGTCCACGCTCAACCTGGCCCTGGTGCTGGCGGTGGCGTTCGTGCTCCGGGTCTGGGGCCTTTCGAGCGGCGTGCCGTTCGCCGTCGGCGTGGACGAGCCGGCTATCATGGCGCCCGTGTTGCGGATCATGAAGTCGGGCTCCTTCAACCCGCACTTCTTCGACTACCCGGGCCTCGCGATCTACGCCCACCTGGCCGTGGCGAGCGTGCGGTTCATGGCGGGTGCGATGGGCGGCCTCTGGTCCTCCCTGGCCCAGGTGGGCCCGGCGGATTTCTACATGTGGGGCCGCGCGGTCACGGCGCTCGTCGGCACGGGCACGGTGCTGGTGATCCACCAGGTCGGCCTGCGGTGGGGCGCGCGGCACGCGCTGCTGGCCGCGGGGTTGCTGGCCGTGATGCCCCTGCACGTGCGCGAGTCGCACTACCTGCTGACCGACGTGCCGCTGACGTTCTTCGTCGCGCTGACCCTGCTGCTCTCGCTGCGGGCGCAGGAGCGGCCGTCGCTTTCGACGTTCGCCTGGGCCGGTGCCGCTGCCGGTCTCGCGGCGGGCACGAAGTACAACGGGCTGGTGGCCCTCGTGATGCCCTTGGTGGCCGCCTCGGCGATCACCTCGGTGCCGGGCTCGCGCCTCCGACGCGCCATCGCCGCCACCGGCGCCAGCGTGGCCGCGTTCCTGCTGGTGGCGCCCTTCACGGTGCTCGATCTCCCGGGCTTCCTCGAGGCGTTCGGCCACCTAGCCATGCACTTCCGGCCCCGCAGCCCGGCGCTCGAACCCGGCTGGCTCCTCTACCTGAAGCACCTCCTGCAGGCGCTGGGCTGGCCGGGGTTCCTGCTGGCGGTGTCGGGCATGGTGCTGGTCGGCGTGCGCGCCGTCAAGGGTCCGGGGCAGACGCGCGCGGCGCTGACGCTCGTCTTCGTGCTCCTCTACTTCTGGCTGATCTCCCGCAGCAACCAGCTGTTCGGACGCTACGCGCTGCCTCTCGTCCCGATGGTGTGCCTGTGGGCCGCGATCGCAACCATCTCGGGCGTGAGCCTGCTGCGCCGCTTCGCGATCCCGCGATTCGCGCGCACCACGCTGATCGCCGGGCTGACGGTGGCGGCGCTGCTGCCGCCCAGCATCACGTCGCTGAAGTTCGACCGCGGCCTCGGCGTACAGACGACGCAGGCGCTGGCGTGGGCGTGGATCGCGACACGGACCTTTCCCGGCGCGACGGTCGTCAGCGAGGCGCGCGGCCTCGATCTGCCCGAGCCGCGCTACCGGGTGGAGCACGTGAAGGACCTTCCCGTGCGCGAGGCGTCCGCGTACCTCGACGCGGGAGTCGACTACCTGATCGCGTCCGACGAGGTGTTCGGCCCGGCGATGGCTGACCCGGCGACCGCCGCGGCGTACCAGCGGATCTTCGACGCGGCCGCCGACACGCAGGTCTTCCGCCCGTCGGCCGACCATCCCGGTCCCGAGATCCGGATCCTCCGGCTGCGCCGCTGACGCCGGGGCGACTCAGCGGACCTGGGGCAGGTAGAGAACGATGACGTCGGCGCGGCGCCGCAGGCGCTCGATCCACGCGTCGACCGCCTGCCTGCGCCGCTCGGCCTGGAGCCGACCGACGACGGTGTCGCGCGCCTCGTCGAGCGTCAGGGGCCGGCCGTCGCGCACGAACTGCTGCTGGTTCGCGGCGTAGTACTCGCGGATCTCCTCGTCGGTCGGCGGCAGGACGGCTTCGAAGCGGTGCTCCACGTACCGCTGGACGCGGACGTCGTCACGGGCCATCTCGGTGGCCTCCGCGTCGGACAGGCCGACCCGCGTGAGCGCCAGGGTCCAGGCCTGCTCGTCCGGGAACTTCGCCTTCATCTGCGCGAGGCGGTGCGCGACCAGCGCCGGGTCCGGCACAGCGGACGCATACCGGATGACTTCGTCCAGGACCAGGCGACGGTCGATCAGCGCCTCGACGGCGGCTTCCATGGGATCGCGGGCGTTGCCGGGGGCCACGACGCCAAGCGCCATCGCCGCCCGGGCGTCGGACAGCGTGATGACGTTGCCCGACACCACCGCGAGCACGCGGTCGAGCAAATCGCCGGCTGCCGCGGAGGCGGCCAACGCCAGGACGCCCGCCACGGCCGCCAGCCCGATGCGCCGCATCACGAGGTTCCTCCCCATCAGAACGCCTGCCCGATGCTGATGTGCAACGCCGTGCGCGACTCCGACGTGGCGCCGAACGTCAGCAGGTGCCCGAGCTTGAACCCGATGTCCACGCGGATCGGCCCAACCGGCGACTTGTAGCGGATCCCGAAGCCGGCGCCGGCCCGAAGCTCCCCGAGGCTGAAGTTGTTGACGCGGTCGAACACGTTGCCGACGTCGAGGAACCCGACGACCCCGAGGTCCCGCCAGACCGCCACACGCAGCTCGCCGTTGAGAACGAGCAGCGCGTGTCCGCCTATCGGCTGGCCGTCGCTGTCGAAGGTCGCGGGCGTGCCGAGGTGGTCGAGCTGGAACCCGCGAACCGTCGTGTCGCCGCCCGCGAAGAAGCGCTCGCTCGCCGGCAGGTCCCGGATCGTCGTCATCACGGGGGTGCCGTCCGGCGCGAGCACCGGGTTGCCCGCGGCATCGAGCTCGGGCGCCTGGCGCGGGAAGCCCGTCCCCAGCCCGAGGCGCGCGCCCGCCGCGAAGACGATGCGCCGCCGCGCCGGCAGGCGACGGTAGACGAACGCCTGGATGAACGACTTGGCGAACCCGATCTGCGACCCGACGGCCCGGAGCGCCAGGTCCCCGTTCAACCCGAGCAGCGATCCGCCGTCCGGATCGATCGGGTCGTCGCGTGTGTCGCGCGAGCCCGAGGTCGAGAAGGTCGAGAGGCGGACCGACGGGAAGAGCCGGTCGATGAGCGGCTTGTCGGCGGCGTTGAGCCGCTCCTCCAGCAGGTCGTTGCGCTCGAGGGAGTACTGCCCCGTCACCGTGTAGATGGACCTGATTCGGCGCGTCAGCTCGAGGCGCCCGGACCGCCGGCGGAAGCTGAAACTCGTGCGGCTCCCCTGCTCGAACAGCACCGTCGCCTGCAGGGCCGCCTGGCGCGACAGGAACCGCGGCTCGCGGTAGGCGCCGACCACGCGGTACTCGGTCCGTGTGTACGCGTAGGGCACGGGGGTCGTCGAGCCGGGATCCGCCGACGTGCTGGAGGCAATCCCGTCACCCCGCCGCCGCACGCTGACGCGCGAGTAGAAGCTGATCGAACGGTTCTTCCCCCAGAGGTTGCGGCGCCCGAACTCGAAGAAGCCCCGGGGCGCGAACTCGGACGTTTCGACCTTCTGGAACTCGACGCCCCCGCCGTAGCCGATCGTCGTGGACGGCGCTTCCTCGACCGTCACCAGCACGTCGCGCGCGCCCTCGTTGCCGTGCTGCAGCTCCGAGATCGTGACGCGGCGGAACAGGCCGAGGGCGGCCAGGCGCCGCTGGCTCTCGTTGACTTCCCCGAGGCCGAGCGGCTTGCCCGGTTCGAGCACGATCTCGCGCCGGATCGTCGCCTCGCTGACCCGCTCGTTGCCGACCACCAGGATGTGATCGACCAGGACCTCCGGGCCCTCGTGGATCGTGAACCGGATGTCGGCCTGGCTCCGGTCGGCGCTGAGCGTGACCGCGGAGTCCACCGTGGCCATCCGGTAGCCAAGGTTCAGGTACTCGACGAGCAGGCGGTCCTTGTCGGCCTCGACGATCGCGGGGTAGAACGGGCGCCCGGTCGTCGCCCCCAGCAGGGGCATCAGCCTGGACGACGGCACGATCTGGTTGCCGACGAGGGCCACGCCGCCGATCAGCGTCCGGACGCCCTCCTCGACGTCGAGCCGGACATCGACCAGCCGCTCGCCCGCCGCTGCAATTGTCGGCTGCACGCCCACCGTCGGGGTCACCTTCGCAGCCACGAACCCGCGCCGCTGGTACTCGGCGGTGAGCGCCGCGACATCCCCGTCGAGGGCGGCCTGGACGAACGGCTGGCCGGCCGCCATTTTCAGCAGGGGCCGGAGGCCGGCCGCGTCGATCGACGCCGCGCCGGCCAGTTCCACGGACGCCACGCGGAACAGCGGGCCGTCCTGGACGCTGAACACGATCCGGAGCGCGCCGTCGGCCTCCGTGCGGGTGAAGGTGACCCTGGCGTCGCGGTACCCCTGGCCGTGCAGGTAGGCCTCGATGCGCCGCTGGGAATCCTCCAGCAGGTCCTCGTCGGCCGAACCTTCCCGGGCGATGGGCACGAGATCGGGACGGTCCTTCGCCGGCAGGGGGTCCCCGCGGAACTCGACGTTCACCACCGGGCCGCGTTCGAGGGCGAGGGTCAGGGTCACGGCATCCTGCGCCTCGTTGGGGCGGGCCGCGACGTCGATGCGCGCCTCGTAGTAGCCGCCGCGGCGCATCTGATCGACGTAGTCGGCCGCGCGCTTCCGCAACGCGAGCGGCTCGTACGGATCGCCCTCGCGGGCCTGTACCCGTCCGGGGAGCCCGGCCAGCAGTTCGGGGGGCGTACCGATGACCTCCAGCTTCGCGATACGCGCCTGGGGCCCCGCGGCGACCTCGAAGACGAGGTCCTCCGTCCCACCCGCTTCGCCAAGGGCCGCCGGCTTGACGCGCGCCCCGAGGTATCCGTGGTCGTGGTAGAGGTTCTCGAGGACGCCGGCGATGTCGGCCGCGCGGCCGATCGACGGCGTCGGGCCGAAGCGTTCCACCACGGCCGCCCGCAGTTGATCTTCGGGCAAGCCCAGGTCGCCGCGGAACGCGACGCGTTTCACGTCGCGCAGCGGCACGAGGTCGAACACGACCCGCACGCCGGCGGGCGTGTCGGTGGCATCGACGCGCACGTCCTGGTAGCGCCCGAGGCCCATCAGGTGGACGATGCTCTGGCGAACCGCGGCGGCCGACAGGGGCGAGCCCTCCCGCACCTCGATCAGCGGCCCCAGCCGCTGATCGGTGACCTCGACGCCTCCCGACGTGACGCGGACCTCGGCGACGGTCCGGCCGATGTACTGGTCCTGGACCGAGGCGGCGGCCGCCCCGGCCGCCGCCAGCCGCGCGACGAGGGCCACCGCCAGGACGAGGCGGGCCGTCGCGCGCCTGCCCGCGTCCCCGCGCCACGGTCGTGGTGTCGGCGCCGGACTCATCGGAAAGTGTGCCGCACCCGCACGTCGAGGGAGTAGGTGCGGTCCTCGTTCTGGGTCAGGATCCACGACAGCCGGTCGCTCTGGTCGTATTCCAGCATGATGATCTGGTCGCGCATCGAGGAGGTCAGGCTGCGCGAGAAGGTCAGGTAGACGCGGTCCGAGATGCGTTTGCCGATGGTCAGCCGCGCGGTCGGCGCGAAACGCGTCGACGACTGGTTCGGATCGGTCAGCAGCGGCGTGATCTGGAACGTGTCGACGCCGAAGGTCTGCTCCACCGCCCGCTGGACGTTGGACGAGATCGGGCTGGCGATGAGCCGCGCCGCGCGGGCCTGGATCAGGTTCCGCTCGACGTCGTTCGGGGACTGCAGTTCCCGCAGTTCGGCGTCCTGCGTCGATCGCACGTCGCCGAGCAGCATCGCCAGGATGTCGACCTGCGGCAGCGGCGGGTCCGAGGCCAGGTCGAACTGCTGGATCCGTTGCATGGTCCCGGCCGCGCGGATCGTGACGTTGTAGGTCTGCCCGGGCGAGCGGACGCGGGTCTCGGCCTCGACGTCGAAGTCCGGTTCGATCCGCGTGGGGTTGCTGAAATCCACCGTGCCCCGGGTGACGACGTACCGCTGGCCTTCGAAGCGCACTTCGCCGCGGTCGATCTCGACGCGCCCGAGCAGCACCGGCCGGTCGTAGGTGCCCCGCAGCGTGAGGTCGGCGCTCGAGGTGATGCGCGCGACGTTGTTGTCGATCTCGAGGGACGATGGCGCAACCAGTCGGATGTCGTAGCGGAGCGGCAGCGTCGTCGGGGCCGGGGACGCCGACGGCGCCGGGGCCGCGGGCGCCCCGGCCAGCTCGATCAGCCCGCTGCCGAGATCGAACCGGCGCTTCAGCGTCGCGCTCCGCACGGTGACCACCCCGCTCAGCGTGGGCGCCTCGACCGTGCCGCGCAGCGCCAGATCGGCGTCGACGAGCGATCGGAACCCGGCAGGGTAGCGGAGCTGCATGTTCTCGCCGGTCGCCGTGAGATCGAACTGGACGGGCTGAAGTCCGCTCAGCCCGATCCGGCCGCCGAACCGGACGTCGCCCTGGCCGACCTTGGCGACGAGATCGTCGACGCGGATGCTGCCGCCGGCGAACGCCAGCCGGCCGTTGATGCTCTCGATCGAATGGGGCAGGCCGAAGTAGCGGAGGCGGCCGTCGGTGATGGTCGCCTGGCCCGTGATCACCGGCTTGCCGGCCGGGCCTTCGATGTCGGCCGTCACCGCGGCGCGCCCGGAGCTCCGGATGTCGCGCACGAACCCCTGCAGGATCCCGAGGTTCACCGCGCCCGCGGCGTGCAGGGCGACCCGCTCGGTGCCCAGGTTCACCGCGCCCGCGATCGTCAGCTGCGTGTCCTCACCTTCGAGTTCGAGCTGCCGCACGCGCACGATGTTCTGATCGAGGTCGATCCGGATCGGGCCGCTGTTGCGGACCCGGTAGTCGAACAGCCGGAGATCGAGCTGGTCGACCTGCGCCTGCGCCCGCAGGGCGTCGATGCTGGCGAGGGACCCGTCCACGTGGAGCGTGCCGCTTGCGACCGCCGTCGTGAACGGCGACAGGCCGGGCCGGATCAGACGCAGGTAGGGGTCGAGCGACGAGTCGGTGAACCGCAGCGACACGTCGCCGACGTACCCCGGCTCGAGCGAGACGCGGCCCGAGCCGGACACCGCCAGGCGGGGCGACGCGGCCTCCATCTCGAAGTTGAGCGATTCGCCGCGCACCGCGATCCGGCCGCTCACCTGGCCGATGCCCTCGTCGCGGACGAACAGGTCGACGATGCGGCCGCGCACGTCGTAGGCCGGCGTGTAGAACGACCCGCTGCCGCTCGCCGAGAACTCGACGAGCCCGGTCAGCGGGGCCTGCGGGAACGCGAGGGCGTTGACCGCCTCGAGCGGAATCCCCCGGCCGTCGGCGTTGAACGAGTAGGTGGCGTTCCAGCCGACGTAGGCCGCGCCGCGGATGCTGCCGGGGCCCTTGCGCATCTCCAGGCCGTCGAAGCGCACCCCGGTCCCTTCGAACCGCAGGGCGGCGCTGGCGCTCTGGAACACCTCGCCGTACGCCGTGCCGGGTTCGATCGCGATGCGCCCGAACCCGAAGGGCCGCTCGTACGGCCCGTACAGGTGGATCTCGCCGGTCATGAGGCCGTCGATCGGGTAGTCATCGAGATCGAATCCGTGGCGCAGGTCGGCGACGGGCCAGCGCTCGACCTTGATGCGGCCGTTGATCTCCTCACCCCGGTCCTTGCGGGGATAGCCCAGCGCGAACCGGCCCTGCGCCTGCAGTTGCGCGTCGCCCTTGCGGATGACCGCGTCGGTGACGTCGAGATACGCGTTCTCGACCGCGATGGTCGCGCGGCCGCTGCCCCACTCCACGTCCCACGCCCGCATGCCCTGGCCGACGAACACGCCCTCGACGCGGGGCGCGCGGAACGCGTTCAGCATCACGCCGTCGAACTGGCCTGCGCCGCCCATCTCCACGGCGCGGGTGGTCGATCCGAACGCCGTGATGATCCCGGCCAGCAGCCGATCGCTCTCCTGCCAGTCGGTGCTCGTCACGTGGAACGGCATGATCGACCGTTCCCCCCAGGCGGTCCGTCCCTGAAACTCCACGAAGGTGGTCGGCGTGGCGATGCGGCTTGCCGCGACGTCCACCCACTCGGGCCCGTACTGGTAGTTCAGCTCGCCGCCGATCGGCACGGTCACCATCGGCGGAAACGGATCGCCGTGCACGTGGGCGAAGGACCGGGCGGGCAGCGGGGACGGCAGCGCGCGCCCGGCCAGACGCACGCCGGCCGGCGGCTCGGCCGTCACCTGGCCATGGCCGGCGTGTTCGCCGAAGTGACCGAGCGGCCACTCCAGCAGGTTCCGGCCCGTCGCGCGGCCCGTCAGGCGAATGCCGTTGAACGCCATCTCGCGCATGAACGTCTCGAGGTCGACCTGCTCGTAGGCGACCTCGAGCCGCGCGCGGGCCGGCGCCGGCTGGCCGAGCGGCGCCATCAGGTACGTGAAGCGCGTCCGCCCCCCGTAGAAGCCCGATTCGGCATGGGTCACCTCGAATCGGTCCGACACCCAGACGAGCGAGCCCTGGAGGTCGGGAAACCGGTACCGGTTCAGCCCGGCTTCCTCGCTCGTGAAGTCCCCCTTCAGCTCCCGGCCGCCCTTGAAGAGGTGGAAGGCGCCGCGGAACTGCGCGGTCCCGGACAGCGAGAAGCGATCGCGCGCCCAGAAGATCTGCCGCATCCGCGGCAGGTCGACCACCGAGCGCACCTGGTAGGTCTGCTCCGGCCAGTGGCGCAGGTCGACTTCACCCGTGCACAGCGTCCGCGCCCCGTCCGTGTCGAGCTCGATCCGATCGAGCAGCACCTTGCCGTCGGCGATCCGGAACCACGTGCGCAGGTCGGCCGACATCGGCACGTACTGCTGGATGGCGACCGTGCCCCCGGACGAGGTGGCCTGGCCCCGGTACCCGACCGCCTTCACCACGGTCACGTCGAGGTTGCGGACGACGGTGCTCCACGGTGTCGAGTGGTCGAGAAAGGTGAACTGCCCGCGCCGCGCGCGGACGTACTGCACCGTGGTCGTGAACAGCCTGGGCCCGGAGCTCCGCGTGTTCGACGTGAAGCGCGGGAAGTTGTGGCGCCCGCCGCGGAAGGTCTCCACCAGCATCTGCCAGTCGGTCATCTCGATGCTGTCGAAGAGCAGTTCCCGGCGGAAGAGCGCGGTCCACGGCATCGACACCACGATCTCGCGGGCCTTCAGGAAGGGCGACGCCGTCGGCGACAGCCCCTCGATCAGCAGGTCGTGGACCACGAAGCGGCCGTCGAAGAGGCGGATCGAGAGCCCGCCCATGTGCAGGGGCCGATCGATCTGCTTCGAGCCGGCCGCCTCGGCCCGCGCCCGCAGCATGGGCCCCAGGTCGACGGTGACGGAGGTGACGAACGCCGCGGCCAGCAGGGCGACGGCGACCATCCACGTGGTCCGCGCGTGCACGACGAACCGGCGGGCCGCCTCCTTGAAGGTCATGGGGAAACCGCGGTCATTCGACCACGACGAGAAGCCGTCCGGCCTCGACGGACATGCCTTCGCTGACCGTCACCTCGCGGACCCGGCCGTCCTTGGGCGACCGCAGCTCGTTCTCCATCTTCATGGCCTCGACGACGACCAGGCCCTGCCGGGCCTTCACCTCGTCGCCGGCCGACACGAGCACCTTGACGACCTTGCCGGGCATCGGCGCCAGGACCTGCTGCACGCCCTCGGCCCGGGCCGGCCCGCTCCCGCCGCGGCCCGCGCGAGACGCGCCGGTCGCGACGCGCACCGACGCGACGCCGGCCGCCATGTGGGCCGCCATCTCGCCGGGGATGCCGGTGTCGGCGAGGCCCACCTCCTGGCTCGCGTGGCCGTCGCTGACACAGATCAGCGACAGGGTGGTCGCGTCGACGCTGGCCACGTCGACCACGCGCACCTCCCCGTCCACGGTCACGCGGAAGTGATCGCCGGAGGGTTCCACCGACACGAGCCTCGTCCGGCCGTTGACGTCGATCTGCAGGTCCATCGCATGCTCCGCCAGGGTCACCGCTCAGCGGAGGCCGCTGGTCCGCGCGTATCGCTTCCAGGCGCTCCCGGGAGCCGCCGCCGATCCGGGTGTCGCGGCCGGGCGGTGCTTCCGGTAGTAGACGTGCATCGCCGCGGCCACGGCGGCTGTCTGTTCCGAGGATTCCGGCACCTCGAGGAACGGGCGCCCGTTGCGTCGCGCCAGCGCGCCGTCGATGTAGGTCGTGTCGAACCGCCCCTCGAGGAAGTCCGGCTCGGTCAGCAGCCACCGGAAGAACGGGATCGTCGTCTTGATCCCGCGCACGTCGTACTCGCCGAGCGCCCGCGCCATGCGCGCGATGGCCTGCGGCCGGTCCCCGGCCCAGGTCGCCAGCTTGGCAATCAGCGGATCGTAGAAGACGGGCACGTCGACCCCGGCCACGGCGCCGCCGTCGTCGCGCCGGATGCCCGGGCCGGCGGGCGCCCGCAGCGCGAGCACCCGCCCGGGCGACGGCAGGAAGTCGCGATCGGGATCTTCGGCGTAGACGCGGCACTCGATCGCGTGCCCGCGCGCCTGCAGGACCGACGCGGGATCCAGCGTGAGCCGCTCGCCCCTCGCGATCCGGATCTGCCAGTGCACGAGGTCGGTCTGCGTCACGAGTTCGGTGATCGGGTGTTCCACCTGCAGCCGGGTGTTCATCTCCAGGAAGAAGAATTCGCCGGTCTCGTCGACGAGGAACTCGATGGTGCCGGCGTTGGCGTAGCCGACCCGCGCGGCCACGGCGGCGGCCGCCGACGCCAGGCGATGCCGCAGCGCAGGCGTGACCGCCATCGACGGCGATTCTTCGACGACCTTCTGATGCCGACGCTGGATGGAGCACTCGCGCTCGACGAACGGCACGACCGTGCCGTGGTGGTCCGCCAGCAGCTGGATCTCGATGTGGCGCGGCTTGAGGAGCCGGCGCTCGATGTACACGTCGGGATCGCCGAACGACGAGCTGGCTTCCGATCGCGCCGCCCGCAGCGCACCGGGCAGATCCACCGGGTCGGTCACCGTCCGCATCCCCTTGCCACCGCCGCCCGACACCGCCTTGATGAGCACCGGGTAGCCGATCGACGCGGCCAGCCGTGCCACCTCGGCGTCGGGCACGTCGGGGCCGATTGCCTCCTCCAGGCCCGGCACGACGGGCACCCCCGCGGCGATCGCCGCCTGGCGGGCGGCCGTCTTGCTGCCCATCAGGTCGATGGCCTCCGGCGACGGCCCGATGAAGGTCAGGGCCGCGGCGCGGCACGCACGGGCGAACTCCGCGTTCTCGGCCAGGAAGCCGTATCCCGGGTGCACCCCGTCCGCGCCCGCAGCCCGCGCGACGTCGATCATCTTGTCGATGCGCAGGTAGCTCTCGCGGGGCGGGTTGGGCCCGATGGCGAACGCTTCGTCGGCGTAGCGGACGTGCAGGGCCGTCCGGTCGCACTCCGAGTAGACCGCGACCGTCTTCAGGCCCATCTCGCGGCAGGCGCGAATCACGCGCACGGCGATCTCGCCGCGGTTGGCGATCAGGATCTTGTTCAAAGACACACGCATCCCCTGATTATTCTAGCACTTGCATGGGCCGGCCCGGTCGCCCGTCAGAGGGGGATGTTCCCGTGCTTCTTGGGCGGGTTCCTGTCCCGCTTGTGCTCGGCCACCTCGAGCGCCGCGATCACCTTCGCCCGGGTCCGGCGCGGCAGGATGATCTCGTCGACGAACCCGTGCGACGCCGCGACATACGGGTTGGCGAACTTCTCGCGGAACTCCGCGATCTTCTCCGCGCGCAACGCGGCCGGATCCGCGGCCGTCTCCAGTTCACGCCGGTAGAGGATGTTCACCGCCCCCTCGGGCCCCATCACGGCGATCTCCGCCGTGGGCCACGCGTAGTTGAAGTCGGTGCGGATGTGCTTGCTGGCCATCACGCAGTAGGCGCCGCCGTACGCCTTGCGGGCGATGACGGTCACCTTGGGCACGGTGGCCTCCGCGAACGCGTAGAGCAGCTTCGCCCCGTGCCGGATGATGCCCCCGAATTCCTGCACCGTCCCCGGCAGGAAGCCGGGCACGTCCTCGAGCGTCACCAGCGGGATGTTGAACGCGTCGCAGAAGCGCACGAAGCGGGCGCCCTTGACCGACGCGTCGATGTCGAGCGTCCCGGCCAGGTGGGCCGGCTGGTTCGCCACGACCCCGACGGTGCGGCCGGCCATGCGCGCGAACCCCACGACGATGTTCGGCGCGTAGTACCGGTGCACCTCGAGGAAGTTGCCGTCGTCGACGATGGCGTGGATGAGATTGAGCATGTCGTACGGCTGGTACGGCGAGGCGGGGATGAGGCTGTCCAGCGCCGCGTCTTCCCGGTCCGGCGGGTCGGCCGTGTCGACGCGCGGCGGGTCGTCGAGGTTGTTGCCGGGCAGGAAGCCGAGCAGGTCGCGGATGGTAGCCAGGCACGCGCGGTCGTCTTCGACGGCGAAGTGGGCGACCCCGCTCCGCTCGTTGTGCGTCATCGCGCCGCCCAGCTCTTCCTTCGTGACGTCCTCGTGGGTCACGGTCTTGATCACATCCGGGCCCGTCACGAACATGTAGCTCGTGCCCTTGACCATGACGTTGAAGTCCGTGATGGCGGGGGAGTAGACCGCGCCGCCGGCGCACGGCCCCATGATCGCGGAGATCTGCGGCACCACCCCGGAGGCGAGCGTGTTGCGCAGGAAGATGTCGGCGTAGCCGCCGAGCGACATGACGCCTTCCTGGATGCGCGCGCCGCCCGAGTCGTTCAGGCCGACGATGGGCGCGCCCATGCTCACCGCCAGGTCCATCACCTTGCAGATCTTCGCGGCGTTGGTCTCGGAGAGCGACCCGCCGAACACGGTGAAATCCTGGGCGAAGGCGCAGACCTGGCGGCCGTCCACGCGGCCGTGGCCGGTCACCACGCCGTCGCCCGGGACGAGCTGCCCGTCCATGCCGAAGTCCTGGCACCGGTGGGTCACCAGCTTGTCGATCTCCTCGAATGAGCCGGGGTCGAACAGCTGCAGCATCCGCTCGCGCGCGGTCAGCTTGCCGGCCTCGTGCTGGCGGCGCAGGCGATCCTCGCCGCCCCCGAGTTCCGCGAGGTGTTCGAGGCGGGCCAGTTTCTCCAGTGAGTCCTTCACGCCTTGGCTCCTTTTGGCTTGCTCCCGAGCCGACAGGGACACGCGCGTTGCGGGGACCCGCCGGCGCGGACTGAGGGCGCCCGACCCACGCCGTGATCCCCCGCGACGCGGCCGGCAACCCGCGCGGACTGCCGCGGCTAGGCCGCCGCCACGGGGTTGGTGAGCTCGCCGATGCCTTCGACCTTCACGGTCACGACATCGCCGGGCGCGAGCGGCCCGATGCCGGACGGCGTGCCCGTCGAGATGATGTCGCCGGGCAGGAGGGTCATCACCGCCGTGATGTACGCGACGAGATCGGCTGCGGCGAAGATGAGCTCACGGGTCCGTGATCCCTGCCGCCGCACGCCGTTCACCCACCCCTCGACGGCGAGATCCGCAGAGTCCAGTCCCACCGCGATGCACGGCCCGACCGGCGCGAAGGTGTCGAATCCCTTGACGTGAGAGGTACTGCACGCCGCGGTTCTGCATGTCGCGGGCGGTGACGTCGTTGACGCAGGTCATGCCGAGGACGTAGTCCAGCGCCGTGTCGCGGCTGACTTGGTGCGCCCGCCGGCCGATCACGATCCCCAGCTCCGCCTCGTGATCCACGCGGCCGACGCCCGGCGGAAGGAGGATCGGCTCGCCCGGTGCGATCACGCAGGTCGAGGGCTTCAGGAACATCATGGGCTCGCGCGGCAGCGGTTTGCCCTGCTCGAGCGCGTGATCGCGGTAGTTGAGCCCGATCGCCACGATCTTGCTCGGTTCCACCGGCGCGAGGACCCGGACGGCGGGCTCGAACCCCGCCGCGGTCGCCGTCGCCACACGTGCCCCGGCCTCGTACGCGCCGAACACGTCGCCATCCAGCAGGTGCAGGACACCGCCCCGCTCGACGGCGTGGCGCGGCATTCCCCGGAACTCGATGCGATAGATCCGATCCATCCCGTACCCCCTGTGAATGAAGTTCGCTCGCTACCGTGCAGACTCCTCGACCTTGTTCGACAGCGCGCTCCGATTGGGCGGCGTGGCCGTATCGACGGCGACCACGGCGTACACGTATCGGACGCCCGGCCTGGCGGACGCGTCGCGGTACGTGGTCTCCCGGATGGGCGCCGGCGTGATGGCCTCGAGCTTGTCGCCGGGCGCCTCGCCGCGCAGCACCAGATAGCCGGCGACATCCCGGCTGTCGACCGCTTCCCAGATCAGGCTGATGGCGTTTTCGCTCGCGACCGCGGCCAGCGATGTCGGCGCGGGCGGAGGGAAGACATCACCGGGCGTGACGCACGCGACCGGGGACGGGTCGCCCTCGATCGCGCCGTTGCCGATCGTCTCGACCGCGCGGACCGCATAGCATCGCTGCTTGCCGAACTCGAACGTCGTGTCCTCGAACGCCGGCTCGTCCAGCGGCTTGTCGTTGAGCGGGGTCGGCATCGCGAGGGCGGGCGCGGGTCCAGCCGCCGTCCCGGGCGCAGGCACGTCGTACACGTTGTAGGCGACGGCGACCCGGGCGCTGAGTCCGCGCGACGTCGAGCGGAGCGCGGTCTCCCCCGCCGGCTGCTGGACCGGCCCCGGGATGCCGGACGGCGCCGTCCACGCCAGGCTCACGGCCTTCTCGCCCAGGGTGAACGTGACGGGCCCCGGTGCGCCGAGCGGGGGGACCAGCGGCACGCCGAGCCGCTGCGAGGCGACGCCCTTCTGCCCCTTCCGGCTGATGCCGTAGGCCACGTAGAACCGGCTGAGCGGGCGCTGCGCCACGGGGCCCACCAGCGGCAAGGCAATGGGACCCGTCAGTGAGAGCGCGGGCTCCAGCGATGCCGCGCCTCCTCCTTCTTCTTCTTCACCTTCTTCCGTCGCCTGCCCACGCGCACCCGCGGCTCGTGCGCCGCCGCCCCGTCCGCCCCCGGGCCGCCCGCCGCCGCCCCGTCCGCCCCCGGGCGGTGCCCCGGGCGGTGCCCCGGCAGATGGGGCGCCACCCGTCCGCCCGACCGCGGCGACGATCGGCACGAGCGAGGCGGCGGTCAGCGTCTCGGTCACCACGGCCACGGCCCCCTGGTCGAACCCGGGCGCGAGCGGCGGCGGAGGCGCCGCGGGCTTGGCGGCCGCAGGCTGTCCCGGCTCCTTGTGCTGCTCCGCCTGCTCGGGACGGGGCGGCCGGCGGACCGGGAGCGTCGCGACGAGCGTGGCGTTCTTGAGGTCGCCCCCAGCGGCCGCCCGCATCGCGGTGAAGGCGTACACCTCGACCCGTTCCAGGTCCGCGGGCTTCGATCCGTCCTGGTTGGCGTCGGGAATCGTGAACCGCACGTAGACGGTGGCTCCGAGCCGGCGGACGGCCAGGTCGCCGATCCGCGCGGGCTGCTGAACCAGCGGGGCGAGGGGCGGCCCCTGCTTGCCGCACGCCGGCAGCAGGGTTGTGGCCAGCACCAGCAGCCAGGCGGCCGGCCGTCGCCCGGCAGCCGCCACGCGCCGCGATCGGGCGCCCGGGGCGAGAAGAGCAGGCGTCACAGGATGTATCGGGTCAGGTCTTCGTTCTCGACGATGTCCGCGAGCATGCGATTCACGTACGCGGCATCGATGGTAATCGATTTCTCGACAAGGTCGGACCCTTCGAACGAAATCTCGTCGAGCAGCTTTTCCATGATGGTGTGGAGGCGCCGCGCCCCGATGTTCTCGGTCCGCTCGTTGACCAGCGCCGCCAGCTCCGCGATTCGCTCGATTGCATCGCCGGCAAACCGGAGCTCGATGCCCTCGGTGCCCATCAGCGCCTCGTACTGCCGGACCAGCGCGTTCTGCGGCTCGCACAGGATGCGCACGAAATCGTCCTTCCCCAGGGCGTCGAGCTCGACGCGAATCGGGAAGCGCCCCTGGAGCTCGGGGATCAGGTCCGAGGGCTTCGACACGTGGAAGGCGCCCGCCGCGATGAACAGGATGTGATCGGTGCGCACCATCCCGTGCTTCGTGTTCACCGTGGTGCCCTCGACGATGGGCAGGATGTCGCGCTGCACGCCCTCGCGGCTGACATCGGGCCCCTGGCCACCCTCGCGCCCGGCGATCTTGTCGATCTCGTCGACGAAGATGATCCCGCTCTGCTCGACCCGGGCGATGGCGGTGCGCTGCACGCTTTCCTGGTCCACCAGCTTCTGCTGTTCCTCCTGGACGAGGAGGGTGCGGGCCTCGGGGACCTTGACGCTGCGGGGCCGGCTCCGGTTCTGGAAGATGTTCGGCATCATCTCCTTCAGGTTGATGCCGATCTCCTCGACCGACGACCCGGTGATCACCTCGAAGGACGGGAACCCCTTGTCGCTGACCTCCAGTTCGACGGTGCGCTGGTCCAGTTTGCCCTCCCGCAACTGCGTGCGCAGGCGCTCGCGGGTCGACGACGCGCTCTCCCGCGCGGCCGCGTCCTCGCCGGGCAGCGGCGGGGGCGTGGGCGGCAGCAGGAGGTCGAGCAGCCGCTCCTCGGCCCGTTGCTCCGCCTTGTGCTGGACTTCCCGGTTGCGCTCGTCGCGAACCATCCCGATGGCAATTTCCACGAGGTCCCGCACCATGGATTCCACGTCGCGCCCGACGTAGCCCACCTCGGTGAAGCGCGAGGCCTCGACCTTCACGAATGGCGACTGGGCGAGGCGCGCCAGGCGGCGCGCGATCTCCGTCTTGCCGACGCCGGTCGGCCCGATCATGAGGATGTTCTTCGGAGCGACCTCCTCGGCCAGCTCCGGCGGCAGCTTCTGGCGCCGGACCCGGTTGCGCAGGGCGATCGCCACCGCGCGCTTGGCGCGGTGCTGGCCGACGACGTAGCGATCCAGCTCGGCGACGATTTGCCGGGGCGTCATCGACGATGTCAGATCGTCGGCGGAGGCGGGAAGGTAGATGGGCATCGCTCGGAAACCGGTTTCGTGAGCTGGCACGCGCGCCTCGACTGCCCGGACCCCGTCAGGCCAGGGGCAGTTCCTCGATGGTGATCCGGTCGTTCGTATAGATGCAGATCTGGGCCGCGATGCCCATCGCCACCTCGGCGATGCGGCGGGCGTCGAGATCGCTGTGCTGCGTGAGCGCACGCGCCGCGGCCACGGCGTAGCCGCCGCCCGACCCGATCCCCACGACCCCGTCGTCCGGCTCGATGAGATCCCCCGTGCCGGAGAGCAGGAACGTCGACCGCAGATCGGCCACGATCAGCATCGCCTCGAGGCGCCGGAGAATACGATCGGTCCGCCAGTCCTTGGCCAGTTCGACCGACGAGCGTTCCAGGTTGCCGCGGTACTGCTCGAGCTTGGCCTCGAAGCGCGCGAACAGCGCGAATGAATCCGCCGCCGACCCCGCGAAGCCGGCCAGGATCCGGTCGCCGTAGAGACGGCGGATCTTGCGGGCCCCGTGCTTGACGACGGCGTCGCCAAGGGTCACCTGGCCGTCGCTCGCGAGCACGACCCGGTCCCGGTGACGAACGGCCAGAATGGTGGTCGAATGGAACATGGCTGGCGGCCCTTCGGGCCTGCAGCGGGATTCGGTACAGACGCGGATTGGGCTGACTGCCTTGCAGTCTATCGGAGGCCCGAAAAAGCTGTCAAGAAAACGGGACGGCCGCCTGGCCCCGGCCTGACATCAGGACTGGACAGTTCGGGCCGGGAAGCGTAGATTTCCTTCAGGTTCGCCGCGCCCCCCGCCTGGCAGCGGAGTTGCTTTCGATCCGATCGGAGTCCGAGGCGCGCCCCGGCCGCGGGTCTCCGAACCAAGGAGCGAAATATGAGCGGCCTGAAAATCCTGTCGGTCACGGCCCTGCTCGCGGTCGCGCTGGTGGCGGTCCCAGCGACGCCCGCCGGAGCGTTGGACCAGAACCCCAAGGCGGGCAGCGGAGACCCGCCGCGCGGCGGCGGCGGCGGGCCACAGGGGGGCGGCCAGGCTGTGCCTCGGAACGAGGGCGCTCCGCCTCCCCCGCCCAGCACGGCGGGAGCCTCGGGCGGCGGATGGACCGGCGGCGGCCAGGGCGCAGCCGGCGGCGGGGCCTGGCGGGGAGCCGAACGTCGGTCGCCGCAGGCGGAAGGTCGGGCAGCCCCGAGGAGCCGCGGCACCGCGTCAGGTGGAGGCGCGGCCGTGCCCGGATACAGCCGGCCGCGCGGGGACCGGCCCGTGACGGGTGAAGCGGTGCCGCGTCGCGGCTCGCCCAGCGGCCCGCCGAACTACCCGGGCTCTCCGGGCTACGGCGGCTACTATCCGGGCTACGGCGGGGGCTACTATCCCGGCTACGACTGGGGCCACGGCTACTACCCGTGGGGCATCGGCATGCTCGGGCTCGGCTACTTCTACTGGGATCCGTACGGCTGGAGCTACCCGGCCTACGGCGGCTACGGTGGCTACGGTGGCTACGGCGATGAGGGGTACGGCTACGGGCGTTCGATGTACGCGGCGGGGGGCATCCGCCTCAAGGTGAAGCCGAGCGACGCCCAGGTGTACGTGGACGGTTACTTCGCCGGCACCGTGGACCAGTTCGACAGCTGGTACCAGAAGCTGGCCCTCGGCTTCGGGTCGCATCGCATCGAGATCCGGAAGGCCGGGTACGCGCCGCTCATCTTCGAGGTGAGCGTCGAGTCGGACGACACGATCACCTATCACGGGCAACTGGAGCCGGGCCGAGTGCCTGGTGGCCCGGTGAGCCCGGACGCGCCGATCCGGTAGCCAGGTCGCCGTCTTGGTCCGAGCGGCTGTCAGCGAGAGACCCCGGGACGCGCGTCCCGGGGTTTCGTTTTCCGGGCCGGGCCTGCTCCGTCTCGTCGCCGCGGTGTCGGGCGTCTACGACATCCTGATCGGCGTCGCGCTGCTGGCCGGGCGCGCGCTCCTGATGCAGGCCTTTGCGCTGCCCGCGCCGCTGCCTCCCGTTCACGCGGACCTGAATGCGCTGTTCGCCCTCGCGATCGGCGCTGGTTATGCGCTGCCCTGGCGCGACCCCGAACGATACCGGGCGTACTTGTGGCTGATGGGGCCGGTGCTCAAGGGCGCGGGCGCGGCCTTGTTCGTCGCGGACCACGTGCTTCGCGGGTCGCCGGACGCGTTCCTGCTGTTCGCGGCCGGCGACGGATCGCTGGCGGCTGTCACGCTGTGGGCGTTGCTCAGAACCCGCCGGGCGTAGGGTCCAGGGCCGCGAGCCGGGCTCACGCGCTCGCCGAGGTTCGGTCCCGTCTCGCCTTGCCTGCCCGGAAGACATAGTAGAGCGGGATCCCCGCCACCATCAGCAGCAGCCCCCACAGGGAGGGTCCCGGCTCGCGGATGATCGCGTTGACGACCATGACCAGGCTCGCGATCGCGAAGATCCCCGGCGCCCAGGGATAGCCCCAGGCCTTGAAGGGCCGTGCTTCGCCGGGATGGCGCCAGCGCAGCACGAACAGGGCACTCACCGCGAGGCCCGCGAACAGGACAACGGCGAACCCGGTGTAGGTGAGCAACTGGTTGAACGTGCCCGACAGCACGAGGACGCCGCTCCACGCGCCCTGGGCCACGATCGCGACCGCCGGCGTGTGGAAGCGCGGGTGCACGCGCGCCGCGGCCGGGAAGAAGGCGCCGTCCTGGGCCATCGCGTAGTAGACGCGCGGGCCGGCGATGATCATCGCGCTGATGCTGCCGAGCAGGATGATCACCGTGACGCCGCCAAGCAGACTCGCGGCGAGCGGGCCGAGCAGCCGCTCGGCGGCCGCGTCGGCGACGGCGATCTGGCCCACGCTGTTGAGACGCGCGATCTCCTCCACCGGGAGCGCGTAGAGGTACAGGACGTTGACGCCAAGGTAGAGCACGACGACGACGGCGGTGCCGAGCGCGAGCGCTCGCGGCACGTTGCGGCCCGGATCGCGAATTTCCTCGGCAACGTACGCGGCGGCGTTCCACCCGCTGTAGCTGAACATCACGGGAATCAGCGCCAGCAGCCAGCTCGTGGCCGCCACGGTCTGGCCCGGCGGCGTGGCCGCGATCGTGCCGTGCCCGAAGGCGAGGCCGGCCAGGACGAACGCGAGCAGGGCCGCCACCTTGATGGCCGCCAGCCCGTTCTGCACGAGCCGCCCGGGGCCCAGGCCGCGCACGTGCACGATCGTCAGGCCGGCGATGGCCGTGAGAGCCACGATCGATCGCGGCGAGATTGCCAGCGTCACGACCCCCAGCGGAATCGACGCGATGGGATCGGACACGCCGGCCACGGGCACGAAGCGGGCCAGGTACTCGGTCAGGCCGATGGCCCCGGCCGCGATCGCGCCCGGGAACCCCGCGATGAAGGAGGTCCAGCCGGTCAGGAACCCGGCCACGGGCCCGTAGGCCTCGCGCAGGTAGACGTACTCGCCGCCGGACCGCGGCCGCATGGCGGCGAGTTCCGCGTAGGCCATGGCGCCCGCGAACGCCAGCAGGCCGCCCGCGAGCCACACCGTGATCATCGCGACCGGGTGGGGTACAATCTGGGCGATGATGCCCGGGCTCGTGAAGATGCCCACGCCGATCACGTTCGAGATCACGATCGCGGCGGCATCGACGGGGCCCAGGCGGCGGTCCAGCTGTTGAGAGGGTGCGTGTTCTGGCACGAGCCGCATTATAGCCGGTGGCCCTTTCTCCTGCGTGGATACCTGTCGCCGCGTTCCTGCTGATCACGCCGTCCCCGCGTGGAGGCGACGAGGTGTGCGACGCGCAAGACCCGACGTCGGCGCCGCGGGCGGCGATGGTGGCCGAGCAGATCGCCGGGCGCGGCGTCCGCCATCCCGGCGTCCTGGCGGCGATGCGGGAGGTGCCGCGCCACGAATTCGTCCCGGAGTCCGACCGCGGGGACGCGTACGCGGACTACCCGTTGCCGATCGGGTACGGCCAGACGATCTCCCAGCCGTACATTGTGGCCTTGATGACCGAGCTGGCCCGCCCGCAACCCGGCGACCGGGCACTCGAAGTGGGCACCGGATCCGGATACCAGGCCGCCGTGCTCTCGCGCCTCGTGTCCAGGGTCTACACGATCGAGCTGCTGGAGGACCTCGCGCGGACCGCGCGGGATCGACTGGCCCGGCTGGGCTTCGGCAACGTCACGGTGCGGCAGGGGGACGGATACGGCGGGTGGCCCGACGAGGGCCCGTTCGACGTGATCCTCGTGACGGCGGCGCCCGAGCAGGTGCCGCCGGCGCTCATCGCCCAGCTGAGGGCGGGGGGCCGCCTCGTGCTGCCGGTCGGACCGCCGGGCGACGTCCAGAACTTGATCCTGATCGAGAAGCGACGCGACGGCACGACGACCTCGCGCAGCATCATCCCGGTGCGCTTCGTGCCGCTGAAGCGGCGGGAGCCGCCTACTGGGTGAGCAGCTGACGCTTGAGCGTGACCTCGGTCAGCTTCACGAAGTTCGGTGCGCCGTACTTCGCGAAGATCTCGACCTTCGCATCCTTGAACGCCGTGTGCATGAGCATCTGCGCCCGGGGCTCTTCGCTCGTGAAGCCCCAGGTCCCCCGCGCCACGATCACCTTGCTGGTCGCTGACGGCCCGAGCGCGTCCTTGCCCCGCAGCACGACCAGCGACGACCCGAGTTCCTCGGTTTCGTTCAGGAACCGGAAGACCGTGTACACCTGCAGCGCGTCCAGCGAACGGTCGCCCGCGTTGGTGACCGTGAAGGACACGCTGGGCACGAGCTTGTTCTTGCCGTCGACGACGCCCGCGTCGAACCACCCGGTGGTGACGTCGCCGACCTTGAGCGCCTTGGTGAGATCGACGTTCGCGCCCCCGCACGCGCCCGAGACGAGCGCGGCGACCGACGCGAGGACCAACAGCCGCACAGAGAGCATTCGCATGTCACACCTGCCGTCACCAGCGTTAGTCACCGCGCCCGCGGGAGAGGTTCCGGACCCCCGCATTGTAGATCGGTGACGCCGGGCGTCAGAACTCGGAGATCTCGACGCGCCTGCGCGCCTCGTCGCGCGTGATCCTGCCCGTGCGCAGGGCGATCAGATCGCTGCCCTTGATGCGAATGAGAATCGTCACCACGTCGAACGGTTCGTCGACGGCCAGCTGCTGGGACTCGCTGTCCCGCGCGGCAATGGCCAGCCACTCGTCGGGACCGATCGTGAGGGCGTTGCTGTGATCCAGCATCGCGTCGACCAGCGCGTTCTGCACCTCCGTCGTGTAGGCGTCGTTCGGGTCGGCGGCGGGCTCGGCCTCGCGCGCCGACGCGGGCACGCCCGCGACCGCCTGCGCGCCGGCGCCGCCACCCTCGGGTCCGACCACGACCGCCCGGGCCGCGTCGGCCGCCTTCGGCAAGGGGCCCACCTGCAGCTCGAGCCGCCGAATGTCCTGGTCGAGCTGGCGCTTCATCGCGGGATCGTTGACCGTCTTGACGTAGTCCTTCAACGACTGCAGCGCCGCCGACACGCCGCCGGCGTCGCGATCGAGCACGCGCCAGCTCCACATCACGCTCTGGCGGAGGGCCGGCACCTCGACGTCGAAGAACACGCCGTAGCCGCCCAGCCGGAACCCGCGCGCCCGCGCGGCGCCCCCCATCATCAGGATGTCGGGCGCCATCGTCCGCCACTGCCGGCTGATCGCGCCCGCGCCCTGCTGGACGGCCGTTTCCAGGATGCTCTCCATCATGGCGACCTGGTAACGTGCCGACATGCGCAGGTCGGGCCGCCGCCCCGCGGCGGCCGGCAGCTGTGCCGGGGCCGGCGCCTGTGCCTGCACTGGCGCCTGTGTCCGCGCCGGCGGCTGCGCCTGCGCGAGCCCGGCCCCCGCGACCGCAACACCCGACATGACGACCAGCCCTCGCACGAGCCCTTGAACGCTCACGATCCTTCCTCCGTGGCTTGCGATCCCCGGCCGGCCGGGCTCCCGCCCGACGCCCGGCCCCGATCCCGTCGTCACCGCGGCGGATCCTGCCGCTGCGACACACGCATCAGATAGTTCAGCACTTCGCGCTGCTGCGCCACCGCCGCGCCTGTGCGCCCCTCGATCACACCCATCCCGTTGGCCACCCGCGTGAGGTCGGCGCGCCGCTGCGTTTCCATGTCGCGCACCACCTCGGTCAGCCGCAGCGCCAGTTCGCGCTGCTGCCGCTGTTCGCTCGCCTCGATGAGCGAGCGCACGCGGCGGAGAAACTCGTCGTCGCTCATGCGCGAGCCGCCGGTCAGGGCCACCCTCGCCACCTGGCTCCCCGTCGAGGCCGGCTGGGACAACGACACGGGCTGGTGGAACTCGCGGCGCAGCTGCTGCTCGAGGGCCGCGAGGTCGGTCTTCCACGGCGTGGCCGCCGTCGACCGCGCGGGCGTGGCCTGCGCCGCGACCGGGGCGGGCGTCTTGTTCCAGCCCGTGCGCACCACGAGCCCGCCCGCGTCGTACCGGACCTCGATGCCCGACAGGCCCGTCGCAATCCCGATCACCAGCGAGGCCGCCGCCAGCTGGGCCCAGGCGGGCATCTGGAGCCAGCTCCACCGGGAGCGGCGCGCCGCGACGGGCGCCGGATCGCGCACGACCTGGAATCCCAGGATGGTCTCGGGCGGATCCCATCCGGCCAGCGTCGTCCGCACGGACCGCAGGCCCTCGATCTCGCCGGCGCAGGTCTCGCACGCCGCCAGGTGCGCCTCGAACGCCCGGCGCCCGGCATCGTCGAGCTCGCCGTAGAGGTACGAAACGAACGCGTCCGCGTTACCGCAGTGCCGTATATCGTTCATGGCGTCTTCGTCACGGCCCGGAGGGGCACCACCGTCCCGCGGCGCTCGAGTTCCCGCCTGAGCGCGGACAGTCCCTGGTAGAGACGTGTCTTCACCGTGCTCAAGGGGCACCCCTGCAGGTCGGCGATCTCCTGAAAGGTCAGGCCGTGATACTCCTTCAAGATAATGGCGGACCGTTGTTCCTCGGGCAGGACCTCCATGGCCCGGGCCACGTGCCGGCTGAGGTCCTTGCGCGCCACGCGGTCCTCGGCCGATTCCGAGGTCGAGACCTCGGCGGCGGCGAGTTCAATCGCATCCATGCCTTCCGGCGCCTGCACCACGGGAGTCCGCCGCTCCCGCCTGGCCCAGTCCCGGCAGAGGTTGAGCGTGATGCGATACAGCCAGGACGAAAACTTCGCCTGGCCCTTGAAGCCCGGCAGCGCCCGGAAGGCGCGCAGGAACGCGTCCTGCGTCACGTCGCGGGCATCTTCCTCCCGCCCGATGGTCCGGTACGCCAAGGCATAGATCGGCCGCTCCCAGCGCAGGATGAGCTGGTTGAAGCTCTCCGTGTCGCCGGCGATGCTGCGGGCGACCAGTTCCTCGTCCGTGGCCGTCATGCTCGGGTGACCGTCCCACCTCCAGGGCGGCTGGCGGCTCTCCCGCCGCCTCCCGCGCGCTCACTCAGTAAGACGTGCGAAAAGGCCCCGCAGTCGGGCGCGGGCCGCCGGAGGTTCAATTGGGCGTGATCCAGTATAGTCCGCGCCAAACCGTTCACGAGGAAACGCTTACGCCGGGCCCCGGCAAGGGGTAGAATGCGCGGCATCCGCCATGGCCGCAAAACGACGACCTGTCGCTCCCTCCCGATCCAAGCCCGGCCAGACCGCGGACCTGCGCGCGGCCATTCGCCTCTACCGCGCGGTCCGGGACCTGGTAGCGAGCCTGACTCGGGACGGCGGCGCGTTCGAGCCGTCGACCTGGATGGGCCGCCTGTGCGACGAGACGGCGCACTTGTTTGGCGCCAGAAAGGTGTCGATCTGGCTGTACGACCGGGCCGCCCAACAGGTCGTGCTCTCCGCGTCGTCGCCGCGCGGGCGCCTGGGGGCCCGGGTCGTGGCCCCCGGGTCCAACTCCCCGGCGCAGGAGGGGCTCCGGAAGCCCCGGGCGTGGCTGTCCCGCGCCTCCGAGTGGGTGCCACGGGCCGAGGGCCTGGTCGTCGCGGTGCCCTTGAAGGCCCAGCGCAGGACGGTCGGCACGATGGTGCTCCAGGACGTGCGCTGGCGCCCCGAACGGCACGCCGGCCTGCTCGACCACCTCGACGCGCTCGGGCGCCAGGTGGCGAATCTCGTCGACGGCGCGCAACTCCTCAACGACGTCTTGCGCACGCGGGAACGGCTCGCGCACTCCGAAGCCCTCAGCCAGCTGGTGGCCGGGATCGCCCACGAGCTCAACAACCCGCTCCAGGCCGTCCTCGGCCACCTCGAACTGCTGCGGTACACGGGCTACGTCCCCGAGGGCGCCAGCTCGTCGTTCCGTCTGGTGTACCGAGAGGCCGAGCGCGCGGCGCGCATCATCAAGAACCTGCTGCTGCTCGCCGGCGCCGGGCGCCTGGTCCTCCGTCGCGTGAGCGCGAACGCGGCGATCCGGCGCGCGCTGAAGCTGAGGCGGCCGTTCTACCGCGCATCGGGGATCAAGGTGATCCTGGCGTTGGCGGCCGACCTCCCGCGAGTGCCGGGCGACCCGCTGTTGCTCCAACAGGCCTTCCACAACGTACTGCTCAACGCGGAACAGGCGATGGGAACGGGCGGCCGCATCGAGGTGACGAGCACACACGTTCCCGGACAGCCATCGGTCACGGTGACGATCCGGGATACCGGTCCCGGGATTCCAGACACGGTCCTGCCGCGGGTGTTCGATCCGTTCTTCACGACCAAGACGACGGGCAGCGGACTCGGGCTGCCCACGACGCGACGGATCATCCGGGAGCACGACGGTGAGATTTCGGCGGCCACGCACCCCGAGGGCGGTGCCGTGTTCACGGTGCGTCTTCCTGCCGTATCGGTGGTAAAGTAGACCAGCACTCGAGCGGACTCTGACGCCAATGGATGAAGTGTTCCTGACAACCGATGAAGTCCTGGAGTACCTCCAGGTCAACCTCCGGACCGTATACCGGTTGATCAAGGCGGGCCGGATTCCGGCCGTCCGGGTCGGTCGGCAGTGGCGGTTTCGCAAGGCGGACATCGATCTCTGGCTCGGGCGGCAGCGGCCCGCGGCAGGGCCCGCCGGGGCGGAGCCCGAGCCCGTTCGGGCGGCCGCCGAACCGACGGGGCCGCACCGGTCGCGGGTACTGATCGCCGATGACGAGGCCAGCATCCGGGATCTGCTGACCAAGACCCTGGCGCTCGCCGACTATGAAATCGACTCGGTGCCGGACGGGCGCGCGGCGGTGGAGCGCCTCAGGGCCGGCGCTTACGACCTGCTCATCACGGATCTGAAGATGCCCGGGATGGACGGCCTGTCGCTGATCCGCGAGGCCAGGCGGCTCTCCCCCGACCTGCCGGTCATCGTCATCACGGCGTTTTCGACCGAGGCCGCCGCGATCGAGGCCATCGACCTGGGCGTCGATGGCTACCTGACGAAGCCATTTCGGATCTCGCGGATCCTGAGCACGGCGGCCCGGGCCCTGGGCGAGTGAGGCGGGACGTCAGGGCAGCGACGGCACGAACCGCCACGACACCACCGCACCCTGGGGCGGGCCGCGCGCCATGAACGTAATCCGTCCGGTGCGGCGCCCCCTGCCCGTCCACCGTCCCGCCACGTGCGGGGCCGCGGCGGTTCACGGTCTGGGCGACAGCAGACGGTGACGGCGCGGACGGCATCGCGACACCTGCCAACACTCCGATCAGCCGCGCACGCACAGTCATTCTGCACCGATGTCGGGTGAAAGTCTGGCCATCAGGGGGTCTCCGGCTGGATAACGTCACAAGCGACCGACCCTCACGTGACTGCTTGCGGCACGAGACGACACGCGAGAAATCAACGTACGTCTCTTGCTGCGCGCGGCTGCCCGATCCACATCCGGTGTGGTAGCATCAAGGGCTCATTGGCGCGATCCGCACGTGCCCGTGTGTCTCCGGCGCACACGGGCGCCCTTGGGTGCGGGGATACGACCGGCATGATCCAGATCTCGTCGCTCACCAAGGCGTTCGGCGACCGCACCCTCCTCGACTCGGTCACCTGGCAGGTCTCGGACCGCGAGTGTGTCGGCCTGTGCGGCCCCAACGGCGCAGGCAAGACGACGCTCCTGCGGATCCTGGCGGGGATCGATGAGGCGGATGCCGGCACCATCGTGAAGCCCTCGGGCACGAAGGTCGGCTACCTCCCGCAGGACGGCCTGACGCACGCGGGACGAACACTCTACGAAGAGGCCAGCCTGGCGTTTGCGTGGCTGCTCGATCTGAAGGCGGAGATGCACGAGATCGAGGAGCGGCTGGGTGACGCGTCGGTGCCTGAGGGCGCGCACGAAGATCTCCTGCACCGATACAGCGTCGCGCAGGATCACTTCCGGCTGAACGACGGGTACGCGATCGACTTGCGGATCGACACCGTGCTCCGGGGGCTGGGCTTCAAGGCCGCCGACTACCCGCGGCCGACCGAAACCTTCTCCGGCGGCTGGCAGATGCGCATCGCGCTCGCCAAGCTGCTCCTGTCGCGGCCCGACCTCCTGCTGCTCGACGAGCCCACCAACCACCTGGACCTGGACGCGCGGAACTGGCTCGAGGAGTATCTCCACGACTACCCGCACGCCGTGATCCTGGTGTCGCACGATCGCTTCTTCCTCGACGCGGTCGTGAGCCGCATCACGGAGATCTACCTCCGGTCGCTCGCCGACTACGCGTGCAACTACAGCCAGTACCTGGTCGAGCGCGACGAGAAGGTGGAGCGTCTGCGCGACGCGAAACGGCGGCAGGACGAGGAGGTCGCCCGCGTCAGGATGTTCATCGACCGGTTCCGGTACCAGGCCACGAAGGCCGCGCAGGTGCAGAGCCGGATTAAGATGCTGGACAAGGTGGTCCCCATCGAAGTGCCGCCGGAGCGGAAGCGCGTGCACTTCACGTTTCCGACCTGCCAGAAGAGCGGCCGCACGGTGCTCGAGCTGAAGGACGCGCACAAGGCCTACGGTGACACCCTCGTGTTCCGGGGCATCACCGTGCACGTCGAGCGCGGCGACCGGATCGCGCTGGTCGGGCCGAACGGCGCGGGCAAGTCGACGCTCATGCGCCTGCTGTCGGGTGTCGAGCCGCCCGACCGCGGCTCGCGCACGCTCGGCCACCAGGTGGTGATGCAGTACTTCGCCCAGGACGAGGCGGTCCGCCTCGACCCGACGATTACCGTGCACGAAACGCTGGCCTCCGGATCGCCGCTCCACATGGTGCCCTCCATCCGCAACATCCTCGGCGGCTTTCTCTTCTCCGGCGACGACGTGTACAAGAAGGTCGAGGTGCTCTCGGGGGGCGAGCGGACGAGGCTGGCCGTGGCACGCATGCTGCTCCGGCCCTCCAACACGCTGCTGCTCGACGAGCCGACGAACCACCTCGACCTCGACTCCAAGGACGTCCTGCTCGATGCCCTGGTGGACTACGGCGGCACGCTCATCGTCGTGTCGCACGACCGGTACTTCATCGACAAGCTGGCGACGAAGATCATCGAGGTCGGCGACGGGCAGGCGTCGCTGTACCCAGGCACCTACGAAGAGTTCCACTGGAGCCGGGAGCACGCGGGCGAGGCCCGGGACCGGGCCGCTGCCCGGCCCGCGGCCGGGAGGCCGGCAGAACCGCGCGGCGCGTCACCCGGGGCCCGCTCGAAGCCGGCCGCTGCTCCGCGGCCCGCCGCCCCGTCGCCCGCCGCCGAGCGCTCTGCCGAACGCGAGGCCCGGAAGCGCGCCGACGCCGACCTGCGCAGGCAGCAGCGCGCCCGAAAGGCGCTGTTCGATCGCATCGCCGATCTCGAGAGCCGGGTCGCTGAACGTGAAGCGGCCATCAAGGCCATCGAAGTGACCATGTCCGCGCCCGGGTTCTACGAGGACCGTGACGCGAGCAAGCCAGTCATCGATCGCCACCAGGCGCT
Source organism: uncultured Acidobacteriota bacterium (assembly GCA_963813325.1). Taxonomy (GTDB): domain Bacteria; phylum Acidobacteriota; class Vicinamibacteria; order Vicinamibacterales; family JAKQTR01; genus CAWEYM01. Next base: position 930,005 of record CAWEYM010000003.1, on the reverse strand, counting down.
GATGTGGGAGGTCGGCGAACTCATGGCCCAGTGGGAGGCCCTCCAGGCGCACGCGGAGGACGGCGGACAGTAGACGGAAGACCCCCGCAGCCCCGGGGCTTCAGGCCCGTTCGCGTGCGGCCGTGAGCCGCACGCCGGCACTCACCGGGGCGCCGGGCCGGCTGGCACGGACGGAAAGCCAATCCGGCGGACGAGATCCTGGTACCGGGCGTCGGATCTCATGGCATTGAAATCCGCCGTGTACCGCAGTTGCAGCAGCAGGGGGGCTCGCTCGCCGAACGCGCGTTCGAGCCAGGCGAACGCCCGGTCGTGGTCGCCGGCGCCCGCATAGAAACGCGCCATGTTGAACGGCTCGATCCTCCCGGCCGACGCGCCGACAGCCGCGAAGTAGTCGCCCATCGCCCGCAGCGCGCCCTCCGGCCCGCTCGTGCGGAGCGCGGCCGCGATCAGTTCCGCTAGGGGCCTGCCTTTCAACCGGTCCATGACCAGTCGCAGTGCCGCCTCGCGCTGGCCCGACCAGAAGAGGTTGTCTTCAACGCAGCTTCTGGCAGTGATGGCGCCTGGCTCGAGTTCGAGCGCCTGGCGGCATTCTTCCACGGCCTCGTCGTGCCGGCCGGCTGCTCCAAGCGCGTCGCCGACGGCGGTCCTGGCGACCGCCGACAAGGGGTCCAGCTCCCGGCCGCGGCGGGCCTGGTCGAGGGCGTCGTCCACTCGACCCGCGGTGAGCAGGTAATCGGAGTACAAGACGTACAACCAGGCGTTGTTCGGGTTGAACGCCAGCGCCTGCCTCAATTCCCGCCCGGCGGCATCCCAATCCCATTCCAGATAGAGGTGGCACAGACCGAGCGCGGCCTCCGCTTCATCCAGGCTCGCGTCGATACTGAGCGCCCGCTCGGCGTCCTCCCTGGCGCTGGCAAACGCACCGGCCGGGACCATCAGACCGGCCTTGCCGACGTAGCTGTAGGCCAGAGCCCGCGCCGCCAGCGCGGGAGCAAAGGCCGGGTCCAGCCTGATCGCTTCGTCGAAGGCCCCAAACATGGCCGCCACGCTCTCCGGCGTGAACCGGAGCGCAAGGGACCCTCCCCGGAGGTACGGCTCCAGCACGCGCTGTTCGACCGGTCTCGGCGCCGCCAGCCGCTGCGCCTGTTCCGGCGTCAGGTCCACGCGGAGCCCGGTCGCGATGTCCCGCACAACGTCGCCCGCGACCGCCAGCACGCCAGCGACCGGTCGCTGGTACTGCCCGACCCACACGAGCCGGTCGCGCCTGCCGTCGATCAGGCGGGCCGTGATCTGGAGGTTGTCCCCGACGCGCAGGCAGGTGCCCTCGACGAGCGCCTCGACGCCAAGCTCCTGCGCGATGGCGGGCGCCGGTTTCATCGTCGCCTGGTATCTCGTCACCGACGTTCGCGACGTCACCTTGACCGACCCGAGCCGCGCCAGGCCGGTCAGGATCCCTTCGTGAAGGCCCGCCGCAAATGCGTCATCCGCCGGACTGCCCGACTGGTTGACGAACGGCAGGACGGCGACCGATCGGAACCGCGGGCCTCTCAGACGCTCGCGGAGCCCGCCGACGTCGAGCACGACCATCGCCGCACCGAGCGCCGCCAGAACGGCGGCCGCTGTCCCCGCCACGCGCCATCGCCGGTTGCGTCGTAGCGTCGCGGGCATGCCGGCCCGCCCGGTCGCGCCCCCCTGAGGCACCGGCGCGACGAGCCTGTAACCGCGGCGCGGCAACGTCTCGATGAATCGTGGCGCTTCAGCGGAATCGCCGAGCGCCTCGCGGAGCCGCTTGATCGCGGCGTTCAGGCTGTGCTCGAAGTCGACGAAGGTATCGTCGCTCCAGAGCTCGCGCCGCAGCTCCTCGCGTGTCACGAGCTCGCCGGGCCGCTCGAGCAGTCGGAGGAGGATCCGGAACGGCTGCTGCTGCAGGATGGTGCGAGTCTGGCCCGTGCGCAGTTCGCCGGACCTGACGTCGAGCTCGAAGGGCCCGAACGCGAGCAGCGCCGGGTCAGGATCGCTCCCCATCGGCGGAGGCGTCCGCGGGGGTGCTCCCCGGGGACGTCGGTCGCCGGCTTCGTACCGCAGGCGCGGCGCGCGACGCGACTCCGCCGCAGGCGGATTCTGGCATGCCCGCTCCAAGGGACGAGCATCATTGTAGGGCCGAGTCCTGTGCTCGACAAGGGCCTCGTGCCCACGCTCGCGAGGGCTGCGGTTCACGAGCCCGGCAACGACGTCGCGTCCCCCCATGTCCCTGGCCGGTCATCCATGGCCGATGTCACTCCCGTGTCATTCCCGTGTCACCCCCGTCGCATTGAGGTCCTCCCGTTGCCCGCGCACGTTGCTGCCGGAGGTGGCACGTGCGACAGGAAAGAAACCGAGGAGGCGCTACCGCAGCCGTCGCGCTGCTGCTCATCGGCGTTCCGGCGGCCGCCAGCCAGGCGACCGGCGCACCTGCGGCCGTCCACCCGACGGACCCCGCCGCGCACGCGGTCTTCGCAAGAGCCGTGGCCGAATCGCCCACGGTTGCGCGGCTGGTGCGGGAGCTGGAGGCCGGCAACGTCATCGTGACGCTGCGCCTGTCGTTCATGGAGCGCGTTGCCGCCGACACGCGCTGGATCGCCGCCAGCGGCGCCTGGCGGTTCCTCCTGGTCCGCCTCGACGTTCTTCGGGGCCAGGAGGATCAGGTCGTCCTGCTCGGCCACGAACTCCAGCACGCGGCAGAGGTGGCCCGCGCGCCGGAGGTGCGCGACAGCACGGGGCTGGAACAACTGATGGCGCGGATCGGGCGGCGGACCGGCCGGGGGCTGACGTTCGAGACCGACGAGGCCGTGGAAGCCGGCCGCCAGGTCGAGCGTGAACTGCGCGCGCGGCTGCGGCAACAGTGAATGGACGCGTCGCGTGGCCGGGCGCGCGAGGTGCGGCCGTCGGGCAGGTCCTCGGCCCACCGCGGCCGCTGCTCGCACGGTCACCGGCGCGGGGACTCGCCGAGGCCGCGCGCGGTCACCAGGTAGACCGCGAAGCTCCCGAGCCAGTGGCCGCCCTCGTAGTGCGCGCCGGTCACCGCCTTCAGGCCGGCCGTGCGGTGCTTCAGCGCGGCCGCCTGCAACGACGCGCGCCGCTGGTCCGTCGCCGGGAGTCCCGCGATGATGCCGTCGAGCATCCACGCGCGGCTCAGGTTCAACCCGTCCAGGTGCGCCAGCTTCGGGTCGCTCGGGTCTGTGACCACCGCCGGCTCGATCCAGCTCGACGTCCCGTCGGTGGGGACTCCCGGCAGGAACAGCCGCAGCCAGTCGGCGAACTGCGGGCCCGGCAGCACACGCCGCATCAGGTCCGCCTCGGCCAGGCACGGCGACAGGAAGTCCTGTCCCGAGGGTTCGTACCCGAATGGACAGTTCCGATCGCCGGCGTAGAACTCGTCGATCTTCTTCTTCAGCAGGTCCGCCACCTGCGTGTTCCTGGCGGCTTTCGCCCAGTCGACGATGAGACCGAACGAGAACGCTGTCTGATCGTGCTCGCCGATGCGGATGGGCCGCGACAGCTTCGGCAGCCAGTCGGCGAGGCGTGCGACCGCCGCATCTTCGAGCGGCTTCAGCGTCGCAACCCAGGTGCGCGCCTGCGGGTCGTTCCACTCCCGGAGCTCGGCGCCCAGCTGCAGCAGCCAGGCCAGGCCGTACGGGCGCTCGAAGCTGGCGCGTCCCGCCCCGTTCATGTACGCGACCTCGGCGGCGATGTGCTCGGGCGTGAGGCTCTGCGCCAGCGCCTCGCGGGCCTGGCGCGCGAACGGCGCGTCGGGGAACGTCCGGATCAGCCGCGCGAGCAGCCAGTGGCCGTGCACCGACGAGTGCCAGTCGTAGCAGCCGTAGAAGGCCGGCGTCAGCTCGCGGGGCGGTTTCACGTCCGCGTCGCCGTTCAGCACGTGCGCGATCTTGTTCGGGTACTCCTGGTGCACGCACGCCAGGGCCAGGTTCGCGAACCTCGCCGCGGCGGCCGCGTCGAAATCCGGGGGCGCCTGCGCGGACGCCGTCCGGGCGACCGTCAACGCGCACACGCCCACCATCGCCGCTGCATCGATCCACCGCATTGCGTTCCTCCCTTGATGGCTCCGGCGGCCTGGAGAGGGCCGTCCTGGGGATCCGCCGGGGCAGGTCACATCCGTCGTGTCGTCGACCCCGATCGGGCACGGGATCCCGCCAGGGAGAGTCCCTCCGGAGGCTGCACCATGGGCATTATGGAGCAAAACGGCGCGGCGTGTTATTCTCGCGGCGTTGTCACGACGCCTGTTCGCGACCCCGGCTGCTGATCCAGGAACGGGCCCGCCAGGGCCCTCGGTGTGCCGGCCGCGTCTCGTCGCGCGCCATTCCCGCTCGCGAGTCATCGGGTCGTCGCTGACGCCAGCCCAGGAGGTCGAGGTGTTGCGTCGCTTGCCGCTTGCCCTGCTCGTCGTGGCGCTCCTGCCGTCCCTGCTCGCGGCCGATGTGCCGGGGCAGGCGCCGGCCACGCTCTCCCTCTCCGATCGGATGCCGGGCCTCGAGTTCCGGAACATCGGCCCGTTTCGCGGCGGCCGCGTCACCGCGGTCACCGGCGTCCGCGGTCAGAGGCTGACCTACTACCAGGGCGCCACGGGCGGTGGGGTGTGGAAGACCACCGACGGCGGCGAGACGTGGCGGGTCGTCTCGGATGGCGCCTTCACCAGCGGCTCGGTGGGCGCGGTGGCCGTGGCTGAGTCCGACCCGAACGTGGTGTACGTCGGCACCGGCGAGGCGCCGATCCGCGGCAACGTCTCCCACGGTGACGGCGTCTACAAATCCACCGACGCGGGGCGCACGTGGACCAACGTGGGCCTGAAGGACACGCAGCAGATCGCGCGCGTCCGCGTCCACCCGACGAACCCCGACCTGGTCTACGTCGCGGCCCAGGGCCACGTGTGGGGCCCGAACCCGGATCGCGGGATCTTCCGTTCGACCGACGCCGGCCGGACCTGGTCGAAGATCCTCTTCGTGGACGACAAGACCGGCGCGTCGGATCTCGCGATGGACCCGACGAACCCGCGGATCCTGTACGCCGCGTTCTGGCAGGTCTACCGCAAGCCCTGGACCCTCCAGAGCGGCGGCCCCGGCGGCGGCCTGTACAAGACCACCGACGGCGGCGACACCTGGAAGAAGCTCGGCGGCGGGCTGCCCGAGGGCCTCGTCGGCAAGGTCACGGTCGCCGTCGCGCCCTCGCAGCCGTCGCGCGTTTACGCGATGGTCGAAGCCGAGAAGGGCGGCCTGTTCCGCAGCGACGACGGCGGCGAGACCTGGAGCCTGGTCAACGACAGCCACCGCATCCGCCAGCGGGCTTGGTACTACTCATGGATCTTCGTGGACCCGGCAAGCCCGGACGTCGTCTACGCGCCGAACGTCCAGTTCATGAAGTCGATCGACGGCGGCAGGACGTTCACCTCGATCCGCGTCCGCCACGCCGACGTCCACGACATGTGGATCGATCCCGACGATCCCGAACGGTTCATCCTCGGCGACGACGGCGGCGCCGAGATCACGGTGAACGGCGGGCAGTCCTGGTCGACGGAGGACAACCAGCCGACGGGCCAGTTCTACCGGGTGATCACCGACAACCGGTTCCCGTACTGGATCTACGGCTCGCAGCAGGACAACACGACGGTGGCCATCCCGAGCGGTGTGCGGGGCCCCGGCATCCGCCCGACCGACTGGCACGATGTCGGCGGCGGCGAGTCCGGCTGGGTCGCCCCGGACCCGCGCAACCCGGACATCGTGTACGGCGGCAGTTACGGCGGCTCGATCACGCGCTACGACCACAAGACCGGCGAGACGCGCGAGATCGTCGCCTGGCCGCAGGTCATCGACGGCCGGGCGGCGAAGGACTTGAAGTACCGCTTCCAGTGGACGGCGCCGATCGTCGTCTCGCAGCACGATCCCGACACGCTGTACCACGCGGCGCAGGTGCTGTTGCGCTCGCGCGACCAGGGACAGTCGTGGGAGGAGGTCAGCCCCGATCTGACACGCGACGACAAGGCCAAGCAGGACTACTCCGGCGGCCCCATCTCCCGCGAGATCACCGGCGTCGAGGTCTACGACACCATCTTCGCGCTCGTGGAATCGCCGCACGAGGCCGGCACCATCTGGGCGGGCACCGACGACGGCCTCGTGCAGTTGACGCGCGACGGCGGCAGAACGTGGCAGAACGTGACGCCCGCGGGGATGCCCGAGTGGATCCGGATCAACAACATCGACGTGTCGCCCCACGACAAGGGCACCGCGTTGATCGCCGCCACGATGTACCAGCACGACGACCTCCGGCCCTACCTCTACAAGACGACGGACTACGGCGCGACGTGGACGAAGATCGTGGCCGGCATCCCCGACACCGCCTTCACGCGCGTCGTCCGCGAGGATCCCGGCCGGCGCGGCCTGCTGTTTGCCGGGACGGAGACGGGCCTGTACGTGTCGTTCGACGCGGGCGCGTCGTGGACGCCGTTCCAGCGCAACCTGCCGGTCGTGCCGATCACCGACCTGGTCGTCAAGGACGGCGACCTCGTGCTGGCCACCCAGGGCCGCGGGTTCTGGATCCTCGACGACGTCACGCCGCTCCGCGAGTGGAAGCCGGAGAGCCCGCCCGCGTCGGCCCGGCTGCTTCCGCCGCGGGTCACCATCCGCTACCCCTTCGGCACCTCGTCACGCAAGGACACCGGGAAGAACCGGCCGGCCGGCGTCATCGTGAACTACTGGCTCGACGCCGCGCCCGCGAAGGACGAGGTGGCGACGATCGAGTTCCTCGAGGGCGGCCGCCTCATCCGGAAGTTCTCGTCGGCCAAGCCGGTGCAGAAGTCCGGCAGCGAGAAGGCCGAGGCGGAGGCCGAGGAAGCCGACGACGACGAGGCGCCGCTCGAGGCGAAGGCGGGCTTGAACCGCTTCGTGTGGGACCTGCGGGAGCCCGCGCCGACCTTGACCGTGCCCCGGTTCATCTACGGCGACTTCCCGCCATCGGGCATTCGAGTCACGCCGGGCACCTACACGGTCCGGCTCACCGCCGCCGGGCGGACGACCGATCAGCCATTCGAGGTGCGCCCGAACCCGGCGCTGAGCGTGCCCGTCGCCGACCTGGCCGCGCAGGCGGCGTTCCTCCGCAAGGTGCAAGCGGATCTGCTGCTCATCCACGACACGCTTCGCCGCACCCGGGACGTCAAGGCGCAGGTGACCGGCCTCGCCGGGCGGGCCGCCGCAATCGGCAAGGCGGACGCCCTCCGGCCGAAGGCCGACGCCATCGTCGACAAGCTCGAGGCGATCGAGCGCGAGCTGTACAACCCGCAGCTGAAGACCAGCCAGGACTCGCTGAACTTCCTGCCGAAGCTCGACTTCCAGTTCGCCGGGCTGGCCGGCATGAGCGACACCGCCGACGCCCGGCCGACCGCGGCAGCCGAACGGCGGTATGACGAGCTCAAGGGCCAGTTGGCAGCGCTGATCGCGCGGGTGCAGCAGGTGCTCGACGTGGAGGTCCGCGACTTCAACGCCGCGGTGGTCGCCGCGGGCATCCCGGCGGTCATCGTGCCGCCGGCGCCCGACCACCGCTAGCCGACTGCCAGCCGGCGATCTGCGCCCGGGGAGCCTGGGACGGCTCGCGCCGCCCAGCGCCTCCGGGCGCTCCTCACCCGGAGCCAGCCCCCGACCCCGCCGGGCCAGCGCGGAGGGCAGCAACGGCCCGACCTCCGGCCCGCCGGCGGCCCGCGCGGCCGGCGGCCGCGGTCCCCTGCCCGCACGGTCCCCTACCCGCCTTGTCACCCGCGACGCGTTGTGGCAGACTGCGGCCGCCCCTGCCCGTTGCCCCGTTCGACGCAATCGACGCCCCTGTCCGGCTCTGCACGAGGGAGATGCCATGAACCGCCATTCCGTTGTCGCCCGGCTCGCGGTGTGCGCCGGGATCCTGCTGATCGTTGCCGCACCCGCGCTCGCCCAGGGCACCGTCCCGAAGGCCCAGGCGCCGGTGCTCGTCACCTCATGCGGCCAGAGCCCCGGGCCGCTGCGGTTCACGGTGTTCATGAAGCGCCTGGGGATCAGCCACGAATACAAGGAAACGGCGACCGCCGGCGATATCGCCTCGAAGAAGTTCAAGACGCTCATCATCGTGACCGGCGCCAGCCTGAAGGGCATGGGCGCCGCCGGCGTGTCGATGAAGGACGAGCTCTCCCGAACCGCGGCACTCATCGACGAGGCGCGGAAGGCCGGCGTGCTGGTGATTGGCGCGCACATCGAGGGCATGGCCCGCCGCGCCCAGGGAGCGGCCCCCGGGGACAGCTCCGACGAGCAGTCGATTGACGCCGTCTGCCCGCGCGCGCAGTTGCTGATCGTGCGCAAGGACGGCGACCAGGACGGACGGTTCACGGCGATTGCGAAGGCCAGGAACATCCCGATGATCCAGTTCGAGAAGAACCTCGAAATATCCGACCTGCTCAAGAAGCTGTTCGGCCTGTAGGGAGTCGGCGCCCGTGGACATGTTCGCGCAGGCCGGCCTCGTCCTTGCCGTGATGGTCGCGGTATACGTGATGGTCCGGGCGTTCCGCCTGGCGACGGAGCTCTCGATGCTGGCCGCGGCCGTGGCCGGCGGCCTCGCCGGCGGCTTCGGCGTCCCGACCCGCCAGATCGCAGAGGGCGCGGTCACCTACCTCGACATCAACCTGATCTTCGTCACCGCCACGCTTTTCATGAACCTGTTGAAGGAGTCGGGCGGCGTGGCGTACGTCGTGCGCGGCATCCTCACACGGTTCCACCGGCAGCGTGCCCTGCTGCTGGTGCTGTTGACGCTGCTGCTCCTCGTCCCCGGCGCGCTCACCGGGGCTGGCAGCGTCGCGGTGCTCATCGCGGGCGGGATGGTCAGCGTCGTGCTCGGCTACATGGGCATCCCGAAAGTCCGCGTCGCGGCCATCGTCTTCATCGTCGCGGGCCTCAGCGCCGCCGCGCCGCCGGTCAGCCTGTGGGCCATGATGACGGCCGCCGGCGTGAACATGCCCTACGTCGGGTTCTTCCTCCCGCTGCTGCTGCCCTGCCTGGCCGCCGCGCTGCTGACCAGCTTCCTCCTGGGCTGGCGCGGCACGGGCGTCGACCTCGACCGCGCGCTGGCAGAACTGCCCGAAGCACCTGCCGGCATGCGCTGGTGGAAGGTGCTGCTGCCCTTCGCCGCGTTCCTGTTCCTGGTCGCCATGGGCCGCCAGTGGCCGTACACGACGCCGATCATCGGCCTGCCGCTGATGTTTGCCGTGGCGGCCGTCATCTCGTGGACGGTCTCGCCGGTCCGGCTCGACGTGTGGCGGATCGCACGCAGCACGGTGGATCAGCTGCTGCCGCTGCTCGCCACGTTGACGACGGTCGGGATCCTGGTGCAGATCATGACGCTGACGGGCGTCCGCGGCCTGCTGGCCGTGACGGCCGTGACACTGCCCGTGGCGGTGGTCTTTGCCACGCTGTTCCTGGTGCTGCCCGTGTCCGAGGCGGTGCTGATGTGGGGATCGGGGCCGGTCATCGGCGTCCCGCTCGTCCTCCTGTTCAGCACGATCGGCCTGAACCCGATCGTCGCGCTCGCCGGGATGAGCCTGATCTGGCCGCTCGGCGACGCCCTGCCGCCGACGGCGATCATCGGCCGGCTGACCGTGGACGTGTCGGGATTCAAGGGATCGTACGGCGAGTTCCTGCGCGCCTGCCTGGTGCCGGCCATCATCATTGCCGTCATCGGCACGCTGATGGTCGTGTTCAGTGCGCGCCTGGCGTTCCTGACCGGGATCTAGCGCGGAGCTGGTCCGTTGCTCCCGGAGGCGGTGCGAATGGTCCTGTTGCAGTCGGCCGTCACCCTGATCTACTACGGGCTCGTCGCCGGCACCGCGGCGGTGCTGGTCGTCAACTTCGTCAAGGCGACGAAGTGGGACCGCGAGGTGCTGTACCTTGTCGTCCTGCTGCCGTTCCTGCTGCGGCTGTTCCGCCTGAAGTGAGGCCCGCCACGATGAGCACGCTGTCGCCTCTCGCGCGCAAGGCCCTGATCGCCACGCTCGGCCTCGCCCTGTTCGCCGCCTCGGGCGCGAGTTTCTACCGCAGCCGACACCTCGCCGAGCCGGTCGTGCTCGGGCCCGGCGTCACGTCGGTCACGACGCTGGGAGCGTACTTCCCCGGGATCAAGGGCACGATCAACGACATCCACCTCTACGTCCTCGAGGGCAGGGAACCCGGCGGCACCGTGCTGGTCCTCGGCGGCACGCACCCCGAAGAGCCGGCCGGGCGTCTCGCCACGTGGCTGCTCGCCGAGCAGGCCCGCCTGGACAAGGGCCGCCTGATCCTCGCGCCGAGCGCGAACCGCAGCGCGAGCACCGCCACGCGGCCGTCCGGCGCCTACCCGCCCGACTACACGATCGATACCCCGTGGGGCGGCCAGACCTTCCGGATGGGCGACCGCTGGAGCAACCCGCTCGACCAGTGGCCGGACCCCGAGGTCTACATTCACTACCCGAGCGGCCAGAACCTCGCGTACGCGGACATCCGCAACCTCAACCGGGCGTTTCCCGGCCGGGCCGACGGCACGCTCACCGAGCGCACCTGCTACGCCTTCCTGGAGCTCATCCGGCGCGAGAAGATCGACATCGTCATCGACCTCCACGAGGCGGAATTGCAGTACCCGGTCATCAGCACCGTGGTCACGCACCAGAAGGGCCAGGACCTGGCCACGATGGTGTCGATGACGCTGACCGACCTCGAGGGCTTCAAGATCGGGACGGAGTTCTCGCCGAAGAACCTGCACGGCCTCTCGCACCGCGAGATTGGCGACTATTCGCAGGCCGTCTCGCTGCTGTTCGAAGCGCCCGAGCCGTTCCTGGACGCGACGCGAGGGCGCACGACGCGCGAGCAACTGTTGACCGGAAAGGACGAGTTCGTCGTGAAGGCCGGCAGGCACGGCCTGCTGTTCGAGACCATCGACGAGAAGGGCTGGCCGATCGCGGTACGCGTCGGCCGGCACACCTCGTCGGTGGCGCAGGTCCTGGAAACCTGGACGGAGGACCACCCGGATCGTCCGGTCGTGGCGCGGGACATCCCGCGCTACGCGGACCTCATCAAGCACGGCGTCGGCTACTATCTGCGTGACCCGTCGAAGGCCCCCGCAGGCCGCGTGGTGTTCGAATGAAGGAGTGAATGCGTATGAAGGCGAGGACTCTCCTCTGTGTCTGTGCGCTGATTCTGCTGTCGGGCCTGACGGCCCCGGGCGTGCCGGTCCAGGCCGCACAGGCCACGCCGGCGCAGCAGGCGTCCCCGGCTGCCCGGCCGGCGACCCCGAACGTCAACGGCATCTACTGCAAGTGGGGCGGCCCGGGCACGGCGCCCGACGATGTGGACGTCAACGACATCTGCTGCAGCTGCACGTCCGTCCCGGTGAGCAAGGAAGCCTCCGCCGACGGGTCCACGATGACCACGCATTCCTGCGACGGGCACTACGAGTTCCGCATCCACCTCGTGCCGGGGGGCAAGCACGCGGCCGGCACGATGCGGCCCGTGATGAAGGGCGGCGGCCTCGGCGCGGACAGGCCGGCTGCCGTGAAGGTGGGCGAGATCCCCGAGGCGCCTGAGACCTTCACCCGCTACGACGCTGCGTACTCCTTCATGAACGAGAAGCAGCTCGGCATGGGCGAGACCACCATCGGCGGCCGCCAGGAGCTGTTCAACGACGAGGGCTGGTTCGACATCATGGAGCTCCAGCGTGTCGCGCTCGAACGCGCGGCCACCGCGCGGGACGCCATCGCGCTGATGGGCGAGCTCGCCACGAAATACGGCTACTCGGACGGCGGCGAGTGCCTGACCATCGTGGACGGGAACGAGGCGTGGATGTTCGAAATCTTCGGCCCGGGTCCGGCCGACAAGGGCGCCGTGTGGGGCGCCCGCCGCATCCCCGCGGGCGAGGTGGGCGTCAGCGCCAACCACTCGCGCCTTGGCCTGCTCGACCTGAACGACAAGGATCACGTGATGGCGTCGGCCAACGTGCAGTCGGTGGCCGAAGAGATGGGCTGGTGGAAGAAGGGCGAGCCCTTCAACTTCAGCGGGATCTACGGCGGGCCGCCGTCCTACGGCAGCACGCGCCGCGAATGGCGCGTGCTGAGCACGCTCGCGCCGTCGCTCAAGCTGGACCCGTGGGACCAGGACCTGCCGTTCTCCGTGAAGCCCGACAAGAAGGTCGCCCCGCGCGACCTGATGACCATCCACCGGGACTCGTACGAGGGCACCCCGTTCGACATGACGAAGGGCCTGGCAGCCGGGCCGTTCGGCAACCCGAACCGGTGGTCCACGCCCGTCCGCCCGCCCCAGGGCTACCTCGGCTGGGAGCGCTCGATCTCCATCTTCCGCTGCGCGTACGCCACCGTCATCCAGTCGCGGGCGTGGCTGCCGCCGTGGATCGGCGGGCTGGTCTGGTTCGCGGAAGACGATCCGAAGACGTCGGCCTACGTGCCGCTCTACGCGGGCCTGACGCGCCTGCCCGAGTCGTTCGAGATCGGCACGCGCGACGAGCTCAACCGCAAGTCGGCGTGGTGGGCGTTCGATTTCGTCAGCAACTGGGCGCAACTCCGGTTCGACGCGATGCACGACGACATCAGGAAGGCGTACACCACCTACGAGGACGGCTTCTTCGACCTGCAGCCGATCATCGAGCGGCGGGCGGCCGACCTCTACAAGGACAACCCGGAGGCCGCGCGCGAGTACCTCACCGACTACTCGAACACCATGGCGCAGCGCATCGTCGACGAGTGGTGGAAGCTGTCCGACTACCTGATCGTCAAGTACAACGACGGCTACATCAACACGGCGGGCCAGGAGCGGTCGGGCGGCTATCCGAAGGACTGGCTCGACGCCGTCGGCTACGGCACGACGAAGATCCAGCCCAAGGGTGGCGCCCCCGCGCCGGTCAGGAAGTAGGACGAGACGTGCGAGGCCCCGGCGACTCGGGTCCGGTCAACCGGCACCCGGGACACCGGGGCTGCACGAGGACGCGCCGGTCATCCACTGGCGGAGCCAGCGACACCGGTTCGCGCATTGAGTTGGGCTGGCGATCGGTGCAGCGGGCATCGACGCAGTTCGACCTGCTGGCCGACCGGATTGACGGCTTCGACCTCAGCCAGCCTGCCGCTGACCGTCGCACAGTACGTACATCGGATGACGCTTTCGTGAGACCCGCGCACCGCCCGATCCGATCCGGGTCGGGGAGCCCGCCAAAATTGTCGGCCCATTGCAGCAATCGCCGCTCGGCGGGGCCGGGCATGGACCTTGCCTTACCAACGGCGTGGCCCTCCTGAGGGTGTCTCTCGAAACTGGCCTGGCCCGATCGATATACCGCCAGGATCGGTGGATTTGCTGTTCTGGCGAGGCAGGACCGCGCGGAGGGCCGCTTGGCTATCCGGCTCATGAAGCTTACACTATTGAAATCACGCAGCCTCAGGCTGCCATTTACAGGCGGTGACATGGCCGCATCCACGCAACGCCGCCCCGTCTCCCAGCGACGCGCCAGCGCGCCGACTTCGTCGTCTGCCTCGCGGAAGCCGGCGGTGACAGAAGATCCGCCGCCCCCGCTCCAGGTCGACGACCGCTTCTTCCGGCACATGGTGACCAGCATGCGGAACGGCGTGCTCGCCATCACGCGGGACGGCAAGCTCGTGGTGATGAACGACGAGGCCTACCGCATCCTGCAGCTGGCGCGCCGGCCGGAAGATCCGGGGCGGCACTTCTCCGATCTGCTGCGCGATCACCCGGACATCGTCCGCGTGCTGGCGTCGGCGTTCGAGATGATGCACCTGCCGAACCGGGCGGAGCTGCGGCTCAAGCCGTCGGGCCGCGTGATCGGCTACACCCTCTCGCAGATTCTCGACGACCGCGGGCGTGCCACCGGTGCGGCGCTGTTCTTCAAGGATCTCACGCTGGTCGAGCAGGCCGAGGAACGCGAACGGCTGCGGGACCGCCTGGCGGCGGTCGGGGAGATGGCGGCGGCGATCGCGCACGAGGTGAAGAACCCGCTGGCCAGCATCGAGGTGATGGCGGGCCTGCTGCGGCGCCACCTGGGGGATCGGGAGGATCTGCGCGGGCTGCTCACCGATATCATCAACGAGGCGAAGATGGCCAACGCCATCGTTCTCGAGGTGCTGGAGTTCGTGCGCCCGCTGCGGCTCGAGGTGGATCGCACGTCGATCACGCAGATCGTGCACGAGGCGATCACGCTGGCGGAGAGCAAGGTGCAGCGCAGGCGGACCGCCGTGGACGTGGAGATCCCGCCGGGGCTGCCGCCGATCCTCGGCGACCACCACCAGTTGTGCCAGGTCGTCACCAACCTGCTGACCAATGCGTTCGAGGCGCTGGACGGGCAAGGCGCGGTGCGCATCCGCGCGTCGCACGTGGCGTCCGGCGATCCCGCTCGGCCCTCGTCGGTCATGATCGAGGTGAGCGACGACGGCCCGGGCATCACGGGCGACGTGACCGACAAGATCTTCAGCCCGTTCTTCACGACGAAGCCCCAGGGGTCCGGTCTCGGTCTGGCAATCGTGCGGAAGATCATGGACGCGCACGAGGGACGCATCGACATCAACTCGGCGCCGGGCCGCGGCGCCACGTTCCGGCTGACCCTGCCGGTCATCGCACCAGGATCTCTTCCCCTGTAGGGGACAAGCGAGGCAGTTATGGGCCGCATTCTCATCGCCGACGATCACGACGCGCTGCGCCGCGGGCTGGCCCGCGCGCTGGTCCAGGCGGGCCACGAGGTGGACGAGGCGCCGAACGGCAACAACGCGATCGAGCGCCTGCACGAGAGCGCGTTCGACGTCGTGCTGAGCGACCTCAAGATGGGCGGCAGCGACGGGCTCGACGTGCTCCGGACGACGAAGGCGCTCCACCCGTCGACGGCGGTCATCCTGATGACGGCGTTCGGGTCGGTCGGCACGGCCGTGGAGGCCATGAAGATCGGCGCGTTCGACTACGTGCAGAAGCCGTTCGAGATCGAGGAGATGGAGGTGAAGATCGAGAAGGCGCTGGAGCTGCGCCGCCTCCACCACGAGCTCGAGTACCTGCGGCACACGCAGAGCGACATCTACAACTTCGACAGTATCGTCGGCAGCAGCGGCGCCCTCAAGCGGGTGCTGGACGTGGTGCGCAAGGTGGCCAAGAGCAACACGACCGTGCTGGTCCACGGCGAGACCGGCACGGGCAAGGAGCTGATCGCGGGGGCCCTGCACCACAACTCGCAGCGGTCCGGGCGCAACTTCGTCAAGGTCAACTGCGCGGCGCTGCAGGAGAACCTGCTCGAGTCCGAGCTGTTCGGCCACGAGAAGGGCGCGTTCACCAGCGCCGACAAGCAGCGCATCGGCCGCTTCGAGCAGGCCGACGGCGGCAGCCTGTTCCTGGACGAGGTGGGCGACATGAGCCCCAGTACGCAGGCGAAGATCCTGCGCGTGCTGCAGGAGCACGAGTTCGAGCGCCTGGGCGGCACGCGGACCCTCAAGGTCGACGTGCGCCTGATCGCGGCGTCGAACCGCAACCTGGGGGCCATGGTGGCCGCCGGGCACTTCCGCGAGGATCTGTACTACCGCCTGAACGTCGTGTCCGTGGAGATGCCGCCGCTGCGCGATCGGAAGGAGGACATTCCCGCCCTGGCGCTGTTCTTCATCCGGAAGTTCTCCGGCGACATCAAGAGGAAGATCGATGGCATCGCGGCCGACGCGCAGAAGCTGCTGATGCGGTACAACTGGCCGGGGAACATCCGCGAGCTCGAGAACGCGATCGAGCGTGCCGTTCTCATGACCGAGGGCCCCATCATCGCGCTGGAGGACCTCCGGGTCGGCGAGATGGCGTCCGGGACGGACGACAGGGGCGCGGCGGCCGTGCGGATCCCGCCGACCGGCATCGCGCTCGAGGAGATCGAGCGGCAGGCGCTGGTCGAAGCCCTGCGGATGTCGAACTGGGTCCAGAAGGACGCGGCCGAGCTGCTGAGCATCAGCCCGCGCGTGATCAACTACAAGATCAAGACCCTCGGGATCCAGATCCCGCGCGGGCGCCGGCCGCTGGCGCCGCAGGAGGCGTGAGGGTCGACGGGACACCCAGGCTCGCGGGCTGCGCCCGGCGGCACGCGTCGTTCGGTGCGCGTGCATCCTGCGGTAAGCTGCACGCATGAATGCCGCCGACGTCGCGCCCGTCCCGCCCGGCCAGCGCACGCAGACCGCCTTCGACCTGTTCATCATCTTCGCGGGCGCCAACATCGTCGCCACGACGCTGCAGGTGGGCGCGAGCCTGGCGGGCGCGTTCACGCAGGCGGCGGCCCTGGGCCTCATTGCCGCCGGCAGCCTTGGCGGGTCGCTCCTCGTGGCCGCGCTGGCCCCGCTCGGGCCGCGCCTGGGCGTGCCGTCGGTGATTGCCGCCCGGGCGGCCCTCGGGATCCGCGGCGCCGGCCTGGTGGCCGTCCTGCTCTACGTCACCAACTTCGCGTGGATTGCCGTCAACAACGTCATTGCCGGGTCGGTCTGCGCCACGCTGGCCGGCGGTCCCTCGTCGCTGGCGGTCTGGGTGGGCGCGCTGGGCCTCGTGTCGACCGCGGTGGTGGCGGTCGGCCCGCGCGCCGTGGCGCTGGCCGACCGCGTGGCCGTGCCGCTGCTGCTCGCGGTCGGCGCCGTCATCACGGTCGCCGTGATCCGAACCCCCGCCGCGCCCGCCGCCCCCGCCACCGGTGCGATGCCCTGGTTCCGGGGCCTCGACATCGTTGTCGGGTACCAGGTGTCGTGGATCCTGATGTTCGCCGACTACTCGCGCTACACGCCCTCGGCGCGGAAGAGCGCCGTGGCCGTGTTCCTCGGCCTGGTGTTGACGAGCCTGTGGATGATGCCGCTCGGCCTGTCGGCCGCGCGCGTGGCGGGCAGCGCCGACCCGGGCGCCATGATGGCGGCGCTCGACCTCGGGTGGGCCGGCGCGGGGCTGATGGTCCTCGCCACCATCACGACCAATTTCGTGAACATCTACATGTCGGGGCTCGCGTGGAAGAGCCTGTTCCCCAGGGTCGGGGAGCAGTGGTCGATCTGGTCAATCGGGATCATCGGAACCTTGCTGGGGCTGTTCTCCGGTGCGTGGCTGGATCGCTACGCCGAGTTCATGCTGGTACTCGGCGGCGTGCTCGTGCCAGTCGGCGGCGTGCTGGTGGCGCACTATTTCCTCGGCCGCGGCGAGACGCACGTCCCTGATCTCTACGATGCGCGCGGGCCGTACGGGCGGACCGGCGGGCTGCTGGTGCCTGGCCTCGCTGCCTGGGCCGTGGGCGCCCTGGTGTACTACTTCGCCTCGCCGTGGGGCAGCACGCTGCCGTCGCTGGTCGCAGCAGTTGTCACCTATCGTCTGGCGCGCAGAGAGCCGTCACAGACCTGATGAGGTGACGGCGCGCTGCTGGAGGCCGGGTCATGAGACCCGGCGTGGCTGGGTCTTTGGACCCGGCGGGGCATGCGCTGTTGGAGGCCGGGTCTTGAGATGCCGTCCACTCGGATCCGCGGGCCCGGCGGCGCGGCTGAGACCGCCAGCACCCCCAGGAGTAGCCGCGTCGCTGGTCACGGCCGCTCGCTTGGACGTGCGCACCCACCTCGCGTTCACTCGTCGATGTGAACGCTGACGACTCGCCAGGCTTCTGCGCGGCGCGCAAACCCGAACTGGAAGTTGCCGTTTGGAATGAGGACATCGCTGCGTTTCATGTACCCGACGTTCCCTCAGGGCGATACGACGGCGTACCAGCCCGACGGGGAAACGTCCACCTTGGCACACGGTTGGTCGTCGGCTGCTCCGTAGTTGCATACCCTCATGACACCTCGTACGACAAGGTGTCGACGACGGCGGCCTGCTCGTTCGGGTACCGCCTCACGGCTGTCTTAGGGCCAACGGCAACGCCGTTGCCGTCCTCTATTGCGTAGCCCTCGCAGAGCGCATACGGGGCGCAACTAGGGGAAGTGCACGCCGCGCGCCGTCCCCAGTGCGAGTGCCCTCGCCAGCTCGCCGCAGAATGAGAGCTGTGGTCGCTCCTGGCCGTTTCGATCCGCCTCGAAGTACGCGCGCACCTGCTTGAGGCCCTGCGAGCCCTCGGGGCCGTAGACTTCCTCCGCAAAGAACGACCACAGGACGGACTCGTTGCAGGCCTCGGCGGCCGCGCGCAGTTCCGCCCGGAAGGCTACGAACGAGGCGTCACCGGCAGCCACGTCCTGGGGGACAATACGGACGGGCTGGGCGGCCGAGACGGCGAACGTGACAACCAGCAAACAGGCGCCTCGAATCATAGGAACCCTTCGCGCAGTCGATCTGGGCAGGCCCGCATGTTCGTCACCCAGCCGAGGGAGTCCATCGGCGGGCGGCGAATGTCCGGGCTACTCCCAGGAGAACGCGGACACAACCCGCCAGCCTTCCGGTCTGCGAGCCATGACGAACTGGAGGTCTCCGCGCGGAACGAGGATGTCCTCCGCTCTGACGTAGCCGACCTTGTCGCGTGGCGAGATGATCGCGTACCATCCCGCCGCTTGATCGGCCACGCCTTCGCACGGCCGGTGTGGCCAATACCTGCACGACTTGACGACCTCGTAGTGCAGGGTGTCGACGACAGGGGCGCTGTCGAGCGGGCGCTCCCTGACGGCGACGTCGGCGCCCGCCGCAACGACGGCGCTGCCGTTCTCATCCTCCCCCCACACGTCGGCGTCGTCGTACTGGCACAGAGCGTACGGAACACAGTACCCAGAGCTCCGTATCGTGGCGCCAAGGGCGAGCGCCCGGGCAAGCTCCCGGCAGAGGGGCAGCGACGCGGCACCTTCGTCGCGCTGCTGCATCTCGAAATAGGCACGGGTCTGCGGCAGGCCGCGCCTGGACTCGGGTCCTTCGAAATCGTCTACGAAGAGCGCCCACAGCTTCGCCTGCTCGCACGATTGTGCGACCGCTCGCAGTTCGGCACGGAATGCTCCGAATGACGAGTCCCCAGCCGCCTCGTCCCTTGGCACGATTGCACGGGAGCCAGCCGCGGATCCAGTTATCAGCACGGCGAGTACCAACCACGACTTGATCATGGCGTTCCCTTCAGGGCCGCTACCTTTGAAGATCGAAGTGCATATGATCCGTGTGGCTATCCCAGCGTTTGATCACCTGAGACGGATGCTTGCCGTTCGCAAGGACGAGTTGGTCGGCGCGCTGCAGGGCCTCCGCAAAGTCGGGACCAAAGGCAGTGCCCACCTGGATGACGTGTCGGCCCGCGTCGGTGCGAAGGAGAGCCACGAGTGCATCAAGGTGCGCGGCGTCTCGGCGCTGCAGGGCTGCGTTGACGAACCTCACGTCCACGCCATCGCCGCGGCGATGACCTTTGTGCGGTGGGAAGCGGCCCCCGTTGAGGTTGCTGAAGTCGTTGTACGCCAGCGCATTCGCATTGGCGTTGAGCTGGGAAAGGACCCCGGTGAAATACGGCCGATACCAATCGTCCCCACCACATGGGTAGTTGGGGTAGCTATCAAGGGATCCGACACCGCACGTGTCCTTGTCGCGAGGGTCTGGTTGGTTCGGGCGGACGTTACCGAAACGGTTCGTGCCCGCGTATCTCACGAGCTTCTGTACACTGAGCGTCACGTCTTGTCCTTGCGCGTTGCGCACGGGAACCCCGGTGCTGTAGGTGCCGCGCAGCCGCAAGGTCACCGTCCCGTCCGCGAGGCTGATGGCGTGCGTGTTACTGCCCAATAGCTCGTACAGCGTCGTGTTCGGGTCGGAAACATGAATCCAGCCCGAGCGCCCGAACGGCACGCCGATCAGTTGGGCCCGAGCGGCAGCGGATAGTTGAGCCGTGGCTTTGAGCGTGCTGCCCTCCACCACGTCGAGGACGAGTGACGTCAGCGTCGCACCCGGCGGCCCCTGGATGTCAAGGGTGCCGTGGATGGGCGTGATGTCGTTCCACACGTCGGTATGCGCGCCGATGCTCAGGTACTTGAGGTCCTCGTACCTGGTGCGCTCTGGCGTGTCCCAGTACTCCACGAGTTTCATGGCGGCGCTGTACTGCACCTCGGCCTCGAAGTCGGCCTGGATCAGCGACACGATCGCCGGGTCCACCGCATTCGCCACCGCCACGGTTGCGGTGACCTGCGTATCATTGGCGTCGACCGGCAAGACCAGCTCGCGCCACTGCGCCGGCACCGGTCGCCCGGTTCGTCGAGCTTGCTGGCTAGCCCGAAGGGGCCGTGGACATCCTCCGCCAAAGACTTCCGAGTCGCTACTCGAACGTGTAGATACCAATGACTCGCCATCCCGCGGACCGGTAGGCGAACTTGAATTGGTAGTTGCCACTGGGAATGAGTAGATCTTCCCACTTGAGGTAGCCGACCTTGCCGCGAGGCGAGACGACGGCAAACCACCCCTCGGTTGAGTCTGGCACGCCCTCGCACGGCCCGTCGCGTACGGTGTACCTGCAGACCTCGATCACCTCGTACGACAGCGTATCGACGGCCGCCGCGCTCTCGTGGGGTTGGCGTCGGACGACCGCTTCGCGCCCGGCAGCCACGCCCTCGCCTGGCCCGGCGCCCCATGCCCACGCGCACAGGGCGTAGGGGGCGCAATAGGCGTGTTGCGGCTCTGCCGCCGTCCCCAGCCTCAGCGCTCTAGCCAGCTCGCGACAGACAGGCAGCGTCGGAGTCTGCTGGTCGCGCCGCTGGGACTCGAAGTAAGTGCGTGCCTCCTTCAGGCTCCTCACGCCCTCGATCCCGCCGAAGTCGTCGGCGACGAGCGACCACAGAACCGCCTGATCGCAGGCCTCAGCGGCCGCGACAAGCTTGGTCCGAAACGCGACGAATGACGGGTCGCTCGCCCCCTCGTCCTTCGGAGGGACCCGCTGGTTCAAGGGTGCCATCGCAACCACGAATGCGGCCAATAGCCAGCTACCTATTCTCATGGGGTGTCTCCCCTACCGTGCCTGGAAGTCGAAGTGCATGTGACGCACGTGGGCCGCCCAGTCACGAATGACTGCGCTCGGAAGCCTCCCGTCTGCCAGCGGTGTAGCATCGGCCAACTGCAGTTGCGTCCGAAATTCTGGGGTGAATTCAAGGCCCACTCGACGAATGCTCCGGCCGACACGGTTGATTAGCGTCAACAGGGCAGCCAGCTGCGCCCCATCACGTCCACACAGAGTGCTGCTGCGGAAACGCACGTCTGCATCCGTTCCAAAGCGGTGCCCCTCGTGCGGGGGGAACCGGCCTCCACCGAAGTCCCCGTTGGCAGGCACGAGCCCCACCGTGAGGGGTCCGGAGACCGGAAATGTCAGAGGCGTCAGGTGGGGCAGAGGTGATATGTCGCCCAGATAGTGTATCAATTCGGGAACTGCCACGCGGAGCGGCCGGAGGCCGGGTCTGGAGAACCCGGCCTCCAGCAGCCGTGCAGAGCCGAAGACCGCAAGCCTCGAGCCGTACGCCTCGAGCCGGCACGCATCCGATGCGCCCCGGCCCTCGTGAGCCTTAGAAGAAACCGGCCTCGGGCAACGCGGCAGAGCCGAAAGCCGCCGGCCTCGAGTCGCAAGCCGTGGCGTCAGTCGCCGACCGCCTTCGCCCGCGGGTGGGCGCGGCGGTACACGTCGATGAGCTGGGCGGCGCTCACATGGGTGTAGCGCTGCGTCGTGGAGAGCCGCGCGTGCCCCAGCAGTTCCTGGATGGCGCGCAGGTCCGCGCCGCGCTCCAGCAGGTGCGTGGCGAAGGAGTGCCGCAGCGAATGCGGGCTGATGCCGAACCGCGTGCTGCACATCGCCACGTACCGCCGCACCAGCCGGTACACCGACCGCCCGGTCAGGCGGCCCCCGCGGTAGTTCACGAAGAGCGGGCCCGACCCCGCCGTCCGCCGGACCGGGCGCGGCGGCGGCGCGGGTCGCGGGGGCCCTTGCCGGGCTCTCCCCGCCTCGCGCTCGAACTGCGGCCGATCCCGGAGATACGCGCGGATGGCCTCGGCCGCGCTCTCGTTGAACGGCACCAGCCGTTCCTTGCCGCCCTTGCCCAGGACGCGGACCATCCGGCCGCTCAGGTTCACATCCTCGAGATCGAGCCCGACCAGCTCGCTGAGGCGCAGGCCCGACGCGTAGAACAGCTCGAGCATCGCCCGGTCGCGACGGCCGAGGGGCGTCGCGATGTCGGGCGTTTCGAGCAATCGGGTCATCTCGTCGATCTCGAGGTGGGCCGGCAGGCGTTCCTCCACGCGCGGCGTGGCCACCAGCGCGCCGGGATCGCCCTCCATCAAGCCTTCCCGGCGTAGGTACCGCATGAACGCCCGCACCGCGGCCAGCTTGCGGCTTGCCGTCGTGCGCGATCGATCCTCGCGGTACAGCTCGGCCAGGAACCCGCGGATGGCAGCGACGGTGCAGTCCCGCGGCCCCAGCTCGCGGCGCGGCCGCCCCGTGTAGACGACCAGGAAGTCCTGGAACTGCGACACGTCGCCCTCGTAGGCCCGCGCGGTATGAGGGGACACGTTTCGGTTGAGCCGCAGGTAGTCCAGGAAGGACTTCAGCAGGTCTCTCATCGATCACATCCGGGCCGGCAGGCAGGCACGCCGGCGCCCCGCCATCAGGCCCCGCCCGTCTCCATCCATGCCGCCAGATCCGCGAGGGCGCGGTCGGACATCGCCATCTTGCGCGACAGCTTGTTGCGCGGCGGTTTCACGAGCGACTCCATGATCCCGAACGTGATGTTGGTGGGCTGGTAGTTCGCGGGGGAGGCATGCGACACGTAGTGCGCGAGGGCGCCGATGGCCGTCGTTCGCGGCGCGCTGCGCAC
Organism: uncultured Acidobacteriota bacterium; assembly: GCA_963813325.1. GTDB lineage: Bacteria > Acidobacteriota > Vicinamibacteria > Vicinamibacterales > JAKQTR01 > CAWEYM01. The sequence continues at coordinate 907,192 of CAWEYM010000003.1, read as the reverse complement.
CGGCTCGCCCTTCGCCAGCGCAGCCGCGTTGATCCCCGCCAGCAGCCCCGACGCTGCGGACTCCACGTAGCCTTCGACCCCCGAGATCTGCCCCGCGAAGAACAGGTCCGGCCGGCGGCGCGTCTGCCACGTCTCGAGCAGGACGGTCGGGCCGTTGATGTAGGTGTTGCGGTGCACCTGGCCGTACCGGACGAACTCCGCCTGCTCCAGCCCGGGCACCATCCGCAGGACGCGCGCCTGCTCGCCCCACTTGAGCTGCGTCTGGAAGCCCACGAGGCTGTAGTGATCGCCGGCCAGGTTGTCCTGACGCAGCTGCACCACGGCCCAGGGCATCCGGCCCGTGCGCGGATCGACCAGGCCGACGGGCTTCATCGGCCCGAACCGCAGCGTGTCGGGTCCCCGGTGTGCCAGCACCTCGATCGGCAGACACCCTTCGAAGAACTTCTCGCGATCGAAGTCGTGCACCGTGGCCGACTCGGCTCCCACCAGCGCCTCGTAGAAGGCGGCGTACTCCTCCTCGCTCAACGGGCAGTTCAGGTAGTCTCCCTCGTCGGCATCCGCTCGACACGTGTCCCCGTCCGGCTCCTCCTGCGGACCGAGGCTCCTGCCCCACCGCGACGCCCGGTAGACCTTGTCCCGATCGATGCTCGCTGCCGAGACGATGGGGCTGATCGCGTCGTAGAAATAGAGGTGCTCAGCGCCGACCAGGGACGCGATGCGGGCCGAGAGCGCCTCGGATGTCAGCGGGCCCGTCGCCACGATGACCGGCTGGCCCGGCCCCGGGCTCTCGGGCACCTCCTGCACCTCGGTGCGCAGGACGGTAATCTGCGGATGCGATTCGATCGCGCGCGTGATCGTCTCGGCGAACCGCTCCCGATCCACGGCCAGCGCCGCCCCCGCCGGCACGCGCGTGGCGTCGGCCGCGCGCATGACCAGCGACCCCAGGCGCCGCATCTCCTCCTTCAAGAGGCCAACCGCGTTGTCGAGCTTGTCGCCGCGGAGGGAGTTGCTGCACACGAGTTCCGCGAGGCGGTCCGTCCTGTGGACCGCGGTCGACCGCGCGGGACGCATCTCGAACAGCGCGACGGGAACGCCGCGGGAGGCCGCCTGCCAGGCCGCCTCGCAACCGGCCAGCCCTCCCCCGATGATGCGAATCATGGGCCCGGTCAGTTGCTGGCCTGCCGGCGCGCCGTGGTTTTCGAGGCGCGGGCGCCCGGCGTCCGGCCGCGACGCCCACGAGCGGGCGGACCCGCCGCCGCGCGGGCCTCGAGCAACTCGACCGCCTCCTCGATGGTGAACGCGGCAGGGTCGGCGGTCTTGGGCAGGGACGCGTTGGTCGTCCCGTCGGTGACATAGGGCCCGTACCGTCCGTCCATCAGCCTGATCTCGGGGCCGCCGGGCGCCGCGCCCAGCGTGCGCAGCACGGTCTTGGTCATCTGCCGCCGGCGCGACTGCTTCGGTGCCGCCAACAGCGCCAGCGCCCGATCGATCCCGACCGTGTACACATCGTCGCCCTCTTCGAGCGACCGGAACTCGTCGCCGTGCTTGATGTACGGCCCGAAGCGCCCGAGCCCGGCCACGACGACCTCACCGGTGCCCGGGTGTGCGCCGAGGTCGCGCGGCAGGCTCAACATCTTCAACGCTTCGGCGAGCGTCACCGCCGAGGCCGACACACCGGCCGGCAGCGACGCGCGGCGCGGCTTGGCCGGCGGCTCGGCCGGCGGCTCGGCCTTCCTGTCCTTCTTCTCCGTCGCGGCTGCCCTGGTCTTCTTGTCTTTCTTGTCCGCCTTGACCCGGGCTGAGGGCGGCGGCGTCTCGCCGAGCTGGACGTAGTGGCCGAACCGCCCGTGATAGACGCAGACCTTCTGGCCCGTCGCCGGGTCGAGGCCCAGTTCGCGCGGCCCCTCAGCCTTGACCTTCAGCAGCGCGAGCGCCTTCTCCGCGGTCAGGTCGGCCGGCGCCATGTGCCGCGGGAGCGTCGCCGTGTTGCCGGGCCCGCCGTCGCCGCGCTGCAGGAACGGGCCGAAGCGGCCGATCCGTACCCGTAGAGGCTGCCCCGACGACCCATCCCGGCCGATCTCGATGACCGGGTAGTCGATCGTCGGCTCCACGCGCGCGACCGTGGGCTCGAGGCCGGGGTGCTCGGCGTCGCCGGTGCGGAAGAACGCCTTGATGAAATCCAGCCAGTCGCGCTCGCCGTTCGAGATCTCGTCGAGCGTCTCCTCCATCGCGGCGGTGAAGCCCACGTCCACGTAATCCCCGAAGTGCGTCCGCAGCAGGTTCGTCACCGCGAAGGCCGAAAAGCTCGGCACCAGCGCCTTGCCCTGCCGGAACATGTACCCGCGCCGCTCGATGGTGGCAATCGTCGGCGCGTAGGTCGACGGCCGCCCGATGCCCGCCTGCTCGAGTTCCTTGATCAGGGCCGCTTCCGTGTAGCGTGCCGGCGGCTGCGTCTCGTGCCCTTTCGCATCCAGCGACAGCAGCGCGATCGGGCGATCCGCTGCCGTGCCGGCGCCTGCCCGCACGTGGTCGCCCCTGGCCAACGTCGGCAGGAGGCTCTCCTGGTCGGCCAGTTCGGCGTCCGGATCGTCACTGCCTTCCACGTACGCCCGGCGGAAGCCGGCGAACTCGATGGCCTTGCCGCTCGCCGTCATCACGCACGCCTCGCGGTCAGCGCCCGTCCCGGTGATTTCCACCGTCGTCTTCAGCACGCGCGCGTCCGGCATTTGCGACGCCATCGTGCGCTTCCAGACCAGTTCGTACAGCCGCAACTCGTCCGCGTCGAGGACATGGGCCAGCCGCTGCGGCGCCAACCGGAAGTCCGTCGGCCGGATCGCCTCGTGCGCTTCCTGCGCGTTCTTGACACGCGTCTGGTAGCGCCGCGGGCCGGTGTAGTACTCCTCCCCGAACAGTTCCGTGATGACCCGCGCCGCCTCGTGCAGCGCCTTTTCGCTGAGCGTGGTCGAATCGGTCCGGTGGTAGGTGATCAGTCCCTCGATCTCGCCGCCGCCGATCTCCACGCCCTGGAACAGCCGCTGCGCGATCTGCATCGTCCGCTCGGTCGAGAAGCCGAGCTTGCGGCTGGATTCCTGCGTCAGCGTCGAGGTGGTGAACGGCGGGGCGGGCCGCTCGACACCCGGCTTCATGTCGACGGCCGACACGACCCACGGGAGGTTCTGCTCGAGCGCCTCGGCCGTCCGCCGCGCGGCCGGCTCGTCGAGATGCCGCACCCGGGCGCTCTGGAGTGCCCCGGTCGACGGGTCGAAGTCCTTGCCCGTCGCCACCCGTTCGTTCCCCACCCGGACGAGCGTCGCGACGAACTCGCGTCCCTGGCTGGACAGCCGGGCCTCGAGGTCCCAGAAGGCGCTCGATCGGAACGCCCGCCGGGCTTCCTCGCGCTCGACCAGCAGCCGGACGGCCACGCTCTGGACCCGCCCGGCGCTCAGCCCGGTCTGCACCTTCTTCCACAGCACGGGCGACAGCGTGTAGCCGTAGAGGCGATCCAGGATCCGGCGGCTTTCCTGGGCCTTGACCAGGTTCTCGTCCACGTCGTGCGCCGTCGCGAGAGCCTCGCGGACCGCGTCCTCGGTGATCTCGTGAAAGACGATGCGCCGGACCGGGACCCTGGGCTTGAGGATCTCCTTGAGGTGCCAGCTGATGGACTCGCCTTCGCGGTCCGGGTCGGTCGCGAGGAAGACCTCCGACGCGCCCTTCAGGGCGGCCTTCAGGGCCTGGACGTGCTTCTTCTTGCCCGCGGGGATGACGTAGTAAGGCTTGAACTCGCCCTCCGTGTCGACCCCCAGGCGTCCCCAGGACTCTCCCCGAATCTCGGCCGGCACCTCGGAGGCCTTTTCCGGCAGATCCCGGACGTGCCCGTAGCTCGCCTCGACCTGGAACTTCGCGCCCAAGAATCGCGCCAGCGTCTTCGCCTTGGCGGGCGACTCCACGATGACCAATGACTTCGCCATGAAACTCCTGTCGCCGATCCAGCTACCTTAGCACGACCTTAGCACGTTCGCCCGGCTCTCAAGAACCGTCCGCCCCCGGCGCGGGCAACCAGCCCGTTCAGCTCGAGCTCGGCCAGGCGGGTCAGCAGGGGCACCGCGGCGAACCCGGTCAGGTCCATAAGGCTTTCCAGGTCATAGGTTTCCCCTGGGATCATCCGCCGCAGCACTGGGTCCCTGGCGGCCGCGGCGCAAGCCTTGACGTCGCCAGCGGGGGGCGGGGCATCGAAGTGCAGCTCCTGCAGCACGTCCTCCACGCCCTCGACCACGCGCGCGCCGTCCTTGATCAGGGCGTGGGCCCCGCGGTTGCGTCCGCTGAGCACCCCGCCCGGCACAGCCATGACGGTTCGGCCCTGATCCAGGCCGCAGCCGGCGGTGATGAGCGATCCGCTGGACTCGGACGCCTCGACCACGACGACCGCGAGCGACAGCCCGCTGATGATCCGGTTTCGCCGGGGAAAATGCCAGCCATCGGGTGGCGTAGCCGGGGGCAACTCGCTGACGACGGCGCCGCACGCCGCGATTCGGCCCGCGAGGCCCCGGTGCTCAGGCGGGTAGATCACGTCCACCCCAGACCCGAGCACGGCGACGGTCCGCCCGCCGCCATCGAGCGCCCCGCGATGCGCGGCCGAATCAACGCCGCGCGCCAGGCCGCTGACAACAGCGATGCCCACCCGGGCGAGGCCGTCGCCCAGCCGGTGGGCGACTTCGAGCGCGTGCGGCGTGGCGGCGCGCGACCCCACGATCGCCACCGACTGGGGCGGAAAGTCGGGTTCGCCGCGCACCCAGAGCACGAGCGGCGGGTCGGCGATGCTGCTCAACTGGGAGGGATAGCGCCCGTCACCAAGACTGATCGCCTCGACGCCCTCCCGCTGTGCCTGGGCCAGCGCCTCACCGGCGCGGTCGCGAAGGACCCGGCTCCAGCGCGCCACCTCGTCGCCTTGCAGGCCGCGGTCGGCCAGGGCATCCTCGATCGTGCGGCCTCCAGCGTCGGCCCGCACCGGGTCGTCGGGCCGCACGGCACGCCGACGACGGCGGCCGACGGAGGCCATCCACGCGAACGACCGGGCCACGATCTCGGGGAGATCCTGCATCGGCTATCCGTCCCGCCTGGCACCGACGCCGTCCCGCTTGCGAAGACCGTACCATTGCGGCCATGGGCGACTGGCGGCTCGTGACTCGTGTCCGGCGGCTTGTGGCTGGCAGCTCACCCCTCGCACCCGGCCTCCAGGTTCACGTGCGGGTGGGGGTCGTGCGCCGGACGAGGAACACGCGTGAACCGCGGCGCAGCAAAGCCTGCAACGGTCCCGTGACCAACTGGTTGCAGAATCGGCCGAACGAGCCTCGGCGAGCGGCGCGGCTGAATTCGGGGAGCTACGGAGGACAAAGAAGAGACGGGCGTGGACGAATGTCGCTGCTTGCTTGCGCCCCCTATCGGCGGGAGCTATAGTGGAACCACCTACCCTGCCGCATGCCGATCGAGCCAGCGCCGAAAGGTGTCTATGTCCAGGTTCACGAAAGCGATTGCCCTGGCGATCGCGCTGTCCGTGCTGCCGCTCGGCCAGGTGCTCGCGGCCGAGCGATCCCCGGCGCGATCGCAGGTCGAGTTCGGGATCAAGGTGGCGGAACAGGGCCTCTGGCGCGAGGCCATCTACCGGTGGGAGCGCGCCGTGGAACTGGATCCGGCCTATGCCGCCGCGTACAACAACCTCGCGGTCGGCTACGAGCACGAAGGGCTGTTCGAGAAGGCGAAAGCGGCCTACGAAAAGGCCCTCGAGCTCGACCCGAAGAACACGTACATCCGCCAGAACTTCGACCTATTCAAGGAAATAAACGACCGTGCGAATCGCCAGACTCCTCGCTAGCGTTGCGGTGCTCGCGGCGGCTGTCGGGTGCACCAACTTCTACGAGATCCCGGTGGAAACGCCCATCCAGCCCAAGCTGGACGTGACGGCGTTCCAGCGGGTGCTCGTCGCGGGATTCGTGGCGGGCGGCACCGACGATGTCGATGCCAACCTCGAAACGGTCCGCCTCCTGCGCAGTCAGCTTCGCAACAAGTCGCCCCTCAAGGTCATCGACGCCGACGCCCTGCCCCTGATGGAGGTGGCGGCCCAGGACCGCGCCCAGGAGCCGGCTGCCACCGACGGATCGGCCCCGGCCGACCTGCCCAAGCAGATCAAGGACGAGAAGGAACTGGAGCTCTACGACCACGTGTTTGCCGACACGGCGTACTGGAAGAAGATCGGCGAGGAGTTCCAGGGCCCGCTGATCGTGACGGGCACGGTGATGTTCACCCCGCACTCGCGCTCGGGGTTCGTCCAGCGCGAGCAGGAGGTCTACGATTCGCTCGGGCGCCGCAGCGTCGTCCCGGTCCGGACCTACATGGAGCGCAAGGGCTTCATCCTGAAGCCCAAGTTCATCTTCATCGACGGGCGGACCGGCGCCACCCTCTACTCGGAGACCTTCCGGGAAGAAGTGCTCTACAACGCCCAGCAGACGACGCCGGCGCTGTCCTCGTACTTCGAGCTGATGGACCGGCTCATTCCCAGCTTCCTGACGACGCTGAGCACCCAGAAGATCAAGGGCAGCCGGTTCCTGCTGAAGTAGGGCTCCCTTTTCCCCTCCGCACCCGCCTGGACCTTCGCCGTTTACTGGAAGCGAGGGCCGGTGCTATACTAGGTCCTTTCCACGGGCTTGGTAGGGTGCCCCAGAGGTGCAGCCGGCCCGGGATGGACAGGAGTCAAGTCGTGTACGCGATCGTTCAGAACGGCGGACATCAGGTAAAGGTGGAGCCGGGCATGGTGGTCACCGTCGACCGGAAGGCTGGCGATGCCGGCAGCGAGGTGACATTCGACCAGGTCCTGCTCGTGGCCACGGATGCGGGCGACGTCACGGCCGGCGCCCCGTACGTCTCCGGCGCCAGGGTCCTGGGCGTCGTTGAAGACCACGTGCGCGGCCCGAAGATCCGGGTCTTCATGAAGAAGCGCCGCAAGCAGATGCGCCGGAGCCACGGTTTCCGCGCCGATCTCACGCGCGTGCGCGTCACCAGCATCGTCGTCTAAGCAGGGAAAGCACGACCATGGCACATAAGAAAGGGCAGGGCAGCTCCCGCAACGGCCGCGACAGCAACTCGCAGCGGCTGGGCGTCAAGCGGTTCGGCGGCAACATCGTGAGCGGCGGGTCCATCCTGGTGCGACAGCGCGGCCGGCGGTTCAGGCCCGGCCTCAACGTCGGCCTGGGCAAGGACGACACGTTGTTCGCGAAAGTCTCGGGCCGGGTCAAGTTCGAGGATCACGGGGCCCGCGGCCGCTTCATCAGCATCGAGCCAATCAGCTAGGTCGCCGCGGTCCGGCTTCTCGAGAGGCCACGCGCACGACGTGCCCGTGGCCTTTCGTGTGTACGGCCCCGGCTGCCGACGCCCGAATCCCGACTCCCGACCTGCAATCCCTGTGATAGCGTGTTACCGACATGTTCGTCGATGAAGTGGAAATCCGCGTGGCCGCCGGCCATGGCGGCCGCGGGTGCGTGGCCTTCCGCCGTGAGAAGTTCGTGCCCCGGGGCGGCCCGAGCGGTGGCGACGGCGGGCACGGGGGATCGATCGACATCGAGGCCAGCGCCCACATGAACACGCTGGTCAACTACCGGTACCACCCGGAGTACCAGGCCCAGCGCGGCGGGCACGGCGAAGGCTCGAACCGGCACGGCCGCAAGGGCAAGGACCTGGCGCTCGCGGTGCCGGTCGGCACCGTGATTTTCGAGCTGCCCGAGGAGGGCGGCGACCCGGTTCAGCTCGCGGACCTGACCGAGGCCGGCCAGCGCACACGGGTGGCCAAGGGCGGGCTCGGCGGCTGGGGCAACTCCCACTTCGCGACACCCACCAACCGCGCCCCGCGCCGGGCGGATCCCGGGCTGGATGGCGAGCAGAAGCGCCTGCGGCTGCAGCTCAAGCTGCTGGCGGATGTGGGGCTCGTCGGCTACCCGAACGCTGGCAAGTCCACGTTGATCTCGCGGATCTCGGCGGCCAAGCCCAAGATCGCCAGCTACCCGTTCACGACGCTGACGCCGCACCTGGGCGTCGTGTCGCTCAGCCGGGACCGCAGCTTCGTCGTAGCCGACGTGCCCGGCCTGATCGAGGGGGCGCACCGCGGGCTCGGCCTGGGCCACCAGTTCCTGCGGCACCTGGAGCGCACGCGCGTGCTCGTGCACCTGATCGACGTGTCGGGCGAATCGGGGCGTGACCCGCTGGCTGATTACGCGGCCATCCGGCGCGAGCTGGCCCTGTATCGTCCCGAGATGGCGGACAAGCCGCAGATCGTGGCCGCGAACAAGATAGACGTCGTGGCCGACCCCGAGGCGGTGAGCCGGCTCGAGGCGCACCTGGCCGCCGAACACATCCGGCTGCACCGCATCTCGGCGGTGACGGGTGCGGGAGTGGACACCCTGCTCAAGGCGATGTGGCGCGGCATCCAGGACGCAGCCGAACCGTGACGACCGCGCGACGCACGGGCGTCATGGGCGGCACGTTCGATCCCATCCATCTTGGCCACTTGAAGGTGGCGGAGGCGGTTCGGTTCGCGCTCGGCCTGGATGAGATCCTCTTCGTCCCCGCGCTGGCCCCGCCCCACCGGCACGAGGAGCCGGTCGCCTCGCCGTGCCATCGGTTTGCGATGATCGCGCTGGCCACGCGCGCGACGCCGGCCTTCCTGGCGTCCGATCTCGAGATCCGGCGCGGCGGTCCCTCGTACACGGTGGACACCCTGCGCGGCCTGCACGCCCAGGGGCACGACCCATTGCAGCTTTTCTTCGTCACGGGCGCGGATGCGTTTGCAGAAATCGCCACGTGGCACGAGTACCCCGGCTTCCTGAACCTCGCGCACTTCGTCGTCTGCGCGCGCCCGGGGTTCCCGGCGGCATTGGCCCGGCACCGGATGCCGGACCTGGCCCCGCGTATGATCGATGCGCCGCGCGACGGACGCGCGCCCGGGCAGGAGCCGATCCCGCGGATCTGGCTCCTCGATGTCGACACGCCAGCGATTTCTTCCACGGACGTGCGTGCGCGTGCGCACGACGGGCGGCCGCTCGCGGGCCTTGTGCCGCCCGATGTCGAACACCACATCTGCCGGTACGGCCTGTACGGGGCGGGCCCCGCGGCGGACTGATCGGGCCGGCCCGCGGCCGACGATTTGCATGAGCAAAGCCCAGCCGAAGCGCGACGCGAGCCAGGCGGCGCTGCCGGAGCCCCTGCGGGTGGCGGCGCACGCGGCGTACCAGAAGAAGGCCAGCGACGTGGTCGTTCTCGACCTGCGCAAGGAAGCCTCCTTCACGGACTTCTTCGTCATCTGCTCGGGGCAGAACCCGCGTCAGGTGAAGGCGGTGGCCGACGCCATCGAACTCGAACTCGGACAGGTCGGCGTGAAGCCGGCGCACGTCGAAGGCTATGGGCGATCCGAGTGGGTCCTGCTCGACTACTTCGACTTCGTCGTCCACGTCTTCAACGGGGAGAAGCGGCGGTTCTACGACCTCGAGCGTCTCTGGGGCGCCGCCGACCGCATCCCGATCGCCGACGTTCCCGCCTGACGGCTCGCCGCGCCCGACCGGGGAGGCGCGAGAGGCGCGATCGGGCCCGCGGCCGTGGGCGGCCGCCCTTGGCGTGATCCTCGACGGCGTCGTGGCCGTGGCCATCGCGCCCGAGTGCGCGGCGTGCGGGTCCGTGCTCGACCGTCCCTTGCGCGGGCCCGTCTGCGAGGCCTGCTGGGCCGCCATCCATCCCTTCAGCCCACCGCTCTGCGACGGGTGCGGCGATCCGTTGCCATCGTGGCGCATCGCGGACGGCCGCGCGGGCCGGTGCGCCCGGTGCCGGCGCGGGACGCGCGCCGTGGATCGCGGCGCGGCGATCGGCGACTACCAGGGGGCGCTGCGCTCGATCATCCACGCGCTGAAGTACGACGGCCGGCGGGCCGGCGCGCGGGGGCTCGGCGACCTGATGCGGCGCCATGGCGGCCGTGTCATCGAGGGCGCCGACCTCGCCGTGCCGGTTCCGCTGCACCGGACCAGGCGGCGTGCGCGGGGGTTCAACCAGGCGGAGGACCTGGCGCTGAGGCTCGGCGTGCCGGTGCGGAGCGTGCTGCGGCGCGTGCGCGCGACTCCGCCGCAGGTGGACCTCCCGGCGGCCCGGCGTCATCGCAACGTCGCGGGCGCCTTCGCGCTGACCCGCTGGACCCGCGTCGGGCCCGTGCGCTGGCAGCCGACACGGCGAGTGCTGGCGGGCGCCTGCGTGCTGCTGGTTGATGACGTGAGCACGACCGGTGCGACGCTCGAGGCGTGCGCGCGGGTGCTCAAGGCGGGAGGAGCCCGGGACGTGCGGGTGCTGACGGCAGCCCGCGTGGTGAGGAGGGGTTCGTACTGACTACGTCCCGCTCCGTCCCGCCAGCGCCGCGACGCGGGGCAGGACCGCCGCGGCCACGTCCGCCGCCACCTCGTCGACCGGCCGCGCCGCGTCCACCACGAGCCAGCGGCCGAGCGCGGCCTGCAGGGCGTAGCTCTCGCGCACCCGGCCGAGCATGGCCAGGTCCTGCTCGAACCGGTCGCGGTTCTGCGCCTTGCGGCGCGCGGCCGTCTCGGGCGCGATGTCGAGCAGCACGGTGATGGCCGGCTGGGGCAGGTAGATCTGGATCCGGGTCAGCCACGATCCATCCAGTCCCTGCGCCTCGCCGTACGCGACGCTCGAGGCGGCATAGCGATCGCACACGACGACGCGCCCGTCCGCGAGCCAGGCCTCGATGCGGGGCTTCCACTCGTGCCGATTGGCGATCTGGAGCAGCTGGATCACGTCCGGCCCGAAGTCCCGCTCCCCGTGGAGCGCCCGCCCGATCTCGGCGCCGATGGGCGTTGCGTAGTCGGGGAACGCCAGGGATTCCACGCGGTGGCCCCCGGCTTCGAGCCGCTCGCGCAGGCGCCGCGCCTGTGTCTGCTTGCCGCTCTGGTCGAGCCCTTCGAACGCGATCAGCACGCCCGTCATCGCCCGCTCATGCCTCCAGGGCCACGAGATCGTCGAGGGTCTGACGCCGCCGGATGACGCGCCAGCGCCCGTCTTCGACCAGCACCTCGGCGGGCTTCGTCCGCCGGTTGTAGTTCGACGCCATCACCGACCCGTACGCGCCGGTGTCGAAGATGGCGACGAGGTCGCCCACCTCGATCGGGCCGAGCCGCCGCGCGTGGCCAAGCGTGTCGCTCGTCTCGCAGAGCGGGCCGACGATCTCGCACGTCTGCTCCGGGCCCGGCCGCGGCTGCACCGCCTCGATCCGGTGGTACGCGCCGTACAACGCCGGGCGGATGAGCTCGGTCATGCCGGTGTCGAGCACGACGAAGGCGGGGGACCCGGAGTAGGTCTTCACATCGGCGACACTGCCCACCAGCGCGCCGGCGGACGCGACCAGGAACCGTCCCGGCTCGAGCAGCAGGTGGAGACCCGTTTCCCGGATGGCCGGCAGCACGGCCGCGGCATACGCGTCGGGCTCGGGCGCCGGCGTCTGGTCGTAGGCGACGCCCAGTCCGCCACCGAGGTCGACATGCTGCAGGCGGACGCCGGCATCGCGCACGGCAGTCGCGAGGTCGGCCACCGCGCGTGCCAGGCGCGCCAGTGGATCCATGTCGAGCACCTGCGACCCGAGGTGGGCGTGGATGCCGACCGGATCGAGCCCGCTGCGGCCCGCCATCGATCGGAACAGGCCGGGCGCGTGCTCGATGGGCACGCCGAACTTGTTGTGGCGCAGGCCGGTCGAGATGTGCGGGTGGCTGCGGGGATCGATGTCGGGATTCACCCGCACCGCGACCCGCGCACGCACGCCGCGCGCGCGCGCAATCGCGTCGATGCGCGCCGCCTCGCCGTCCGACTCGATGTTGATGGCCTTGACGCCGAGGGCCACCGCCCGGTCCAGCTCGTCGTGCGTCTTGCCGACGCCGGTGAAGACGATGTCCGCCGGCTGATAGCCCGCCCGGAGCGCGACATCGATCTCGCCGCCGGAGTTCGCGTCGGCCTGGCAGCCCAGTTCCCGGATCAGGCGGACCAGCGCGAGGGTCGAGTTGGCCTTCAACGCGAAGTGCAGCGTGTGCGGGTACGACGCGAACGCCGCGTCGAGGTCGGCGTGCGCCGCCCGCACCCGGGCGGCGCTGTAGACGTACACGGGGGTCGACACGGCGCGGGCGATCGCGGCCACGGGCACGCCGTCGCAGGCGAGGTCGTCGCGGACGCGGGAGAATCCAGCCAAGGCGCTTCGATTCTAGCCGAGCCCCGGCCGTTTGACACCCGAAAACCCGTGCGGTATTCTGCCCTGCCCCGTGACCGGCATGCCTTCCACCGATCAGAACTACGTCACGCCCGATGTCAATGCGCTGATCGAGCGTTGCCTGCAGGGCGATCAGGCCGCCTGGGAGGCGATCGTCCGCCTGTACTGGCGGAAGGTGTTCAACGTCGCGTACAAGTTCGTCGGCCGCCACGACGAGGCCGAGGACCTCACCCAGGACATCTTCCTGAAGCTCTTCCGGTCGCTGGCCACGTTCGACGCCCGGGCCAACTTCCAGACCTGGCTGATCAGCGTCAGCCGGAACCTCTGCATCGACCACTACCGCAGCGTCCGCAAGGAACGCGAGACGATCGACCGCGACGTCAACGCGGACGACCTCTCCCCCGCCTCGTCGGATGCCAGCCCGCTCCGCCAGCTGGAACGCCGGGATCTCGCCCAGCAGCTCCGCCTGGCCCTCGACCAGCTCCCCGTGCCGCTGCGAACGGCCGTGGTCATGCGCGACATTCAAGAACTGTCGTACCAGGAGATTGCCGAACAGTTACACTTACCTGAAGGCACCGTGAAGTCGCGCATCAACCGCGGGCGCCGGGAACTGGCCCGGCAAATCCGCCGGCTTCGTGACATATCGGAGCGGTCTCGTGCCGCCGCGCCCGAGGGGCCGGGCCACCGGTCCGGAGCATGAGCATGAACCTCACCATCGATCGCGTCAGGGACATTGCGGTTGTCCGCATTGGCGAAACCCGCCTGATGTACCCCCTCCTCTCCGATTTTTCCGGTGCGGTGGTGGGCCTCATCCAGGGCGGCACGACCAGGATCCTCGTGGACCTCGCCCCGGTCGTCTACATCGACAGCGCCACCATCGGCTGCCTGATGGATCTCTACCGCCAGGCCACCGCGGCCGGGGGCACGCTGAAGCTGGCCGGCGTGCAGAAGCGCGTCGAGACGATGCTGACGATGACCGGGGCGCAGAATTTCATCGACCTGCACGCCGACGAGCAGAGCGCCATGGCGAGTTTCGGGGGGTAGCCATGCGGACCATAAAGACCAGCACGGGAGCGGACATCGCGCTCGACGGCGACCTCCTCATGGTGGTGGAGACCCTGTACCAGGAGGTCACCGCGAAACGCGAGCTCGAGCGCTCGTTCGAGGACATGATGCGCGAGATCCGTCACCTCATCGACCAGATGACCCCGGACGAGCGGCGCGACTACCTCGTCGAGAGCGTGTTCCTGAACACCGTCACCTTCGAGAACGAGAAGCTCGGCGCGTACATGCGCAAACTCGGCGGCGACAAGTAGCGCCGCCCGCCGGCCGCCCCCATGTCCCTCAACTACCGGGCCGCCCGGTTCACGTGCTCCTGGCCCTGGAGCACCCTCGTCCTCCTCTGCGACGGGCGGGTGGTCTGCGGCTGCGCCGATCCCTACGCGGCGCGCGTGCTGGGCGACACGCGGCAACAGTCGCTGCACGAGATCTGGACCGCCCCGGTCATCACGGATCTCCGCCGCGGCCTGAACGGCGGCGGATCGGCGTTCTGCGGCGACTGCCCGCTCAAGCTGCCGCTGGGCGACACCGAGGCGCCGCCCCAACGGCCCCTCGAGGTGCCCGCCCTGCCCTCGCGGCTCTACGTCGAGACCACGGCCGCCTGCAATATCTCGTGCTTCGAGGCGTGCTGCGCGCCCGAGACCGGCATCACGCGCACCCGCCAGGCGGGCATGCTGGACTTCGAGGTGTTCCGCCGGGTCGTGGACGAGGCGGGCCCGTCGCTCGTGCGCATCGACTTCTTCAACTACGGCGAAGCCTTCCTGCACAAGCGCGCGGTCGAGATGTGCGAGTACATCAAGACGCGGTTCCCGCACGTCTATCTCTATACCAGCACGAACGGGCTGGCCTTCAAGGAGGAGTCGGCCCGGCGCCTGGCGCACAGCGGCATCGACGAGGTCACCTTCTCGATCGACGGCGCCACCCAGGACACCTACGCCCGCTACCGTCAGCGGGGGCGCTTCGACGTCGCGCTGGCCTACCTCCGCGCGATGGTCGACGAGAAGCGATCGGCCGGCCGCGACGTGCCGGTCATCAACTGGCGCTACATCCTCTTCACCTGGAACGACAGCGACGAGGAGATGGATCGTGCGCGCCGTCTTGCCTCCGAGATTGGTGTCGACCGGTTGTCGTGGGAAATCACCGATCATCCGGAGCGCGCGTTCTCCCGCCGGTTCGCCCCCGGCACGCCCGGCTACGAGCGGATCCGGCATGAGGTGTGGGACCAGAGCGGCGTGGGCAACGCCATTCCCGGCGCCATGCCCCGCGCGCGCATCGAGGTGGTCACGTGGGCGCCGGGCCTGCCCATCCTCGGCCGGTCCGGCCGATCCGTGCGGGTGAGGACCCGGGTCCACAACCTGTCCACCCGCCCGTTTCCCGCCGCGGCCAGCTACGGCCGCCGGCTCGTGCGCCTGGGCGCGCAACTGTGCGACGCGCAGGGCGGCCTCCTCGACCGCGACCACGCGCGGGCATGGCTGCCTGCGAGTCTCGAGCCCGGCACGCAGGCCGACATCGTGATCGACGTGCCCGCCCCGGACAAGCCGGGACGGTACCGCCTGAAGTTCGACCTGGTCAGCGAGGGGATTGACTGGTTCGAGACGTGCGGATCGCCAACGACGACGCGGGCATTCTGGGTGAGATAGCACGAGGGCCGCGTTGCCGCGGCCCTGGTCTCGAAGGTCGATTCCGCCGGTCGTTCAGATCTTGACGGCCACCGCGACCGGCACCTCGGCGCGCGCCCCCGCCGGGGCCGCTTCCACGAGCTTCCAGGCATCCGGCTCGTCCAGCACCCGCCTCGCGACAGCCGTGTGCAGGGCGTGTCCGGCCCGGTGGGCCACCACGTGGCCGATGATCGGGTACCCGAGCAGCGCCAGGTCGCCGATGGCGTCCAGCATCTTGTGGCGCACGAACTCGTCTTCGAAGCGCAGCTGGTTGTTCAGCACGCCCGTTTCGCTCAGCACGATGGCGTTCTCGAGCGATCCGCCCAGCGTGAGGCCCTGCTGGCGCAGCAACTCGACCTCGTGCAGGAAGCCGAAGGTCCGGGCCGGCGCGATCTCGTCGATGAACGAGTCCTCGGTGACCTGGAGGGTGTGGGCCTGGTGGCGAAGCAGCGGGTGGTCGAAGCTGATGCTGTAGGTGATCTTGAACTGCTCCGCCGGATACAGCGACATCAGCTTGTCGCCACGCGAGACGGTGACCGGACGCATCACCTTGAGGTACTTGCGGGACACGCCGAGCGACCGCACCCCCGCTTCCTGGATGAGGTACACGAACGGTGCCGCGCTGCCGTCCATGATCGGCACTTCCGGGTGGTCGAGCTCGACCACCACGTTGTCGATCCCCAGACTGACCAGGGCCGCCAGCAGGTGCTCGATGGTGTCGACCGTCGCCTCGTCCCGCTTGAGCCCCGTCGCGTGGTTGGTCGCCGACAGGTTCAGCAGGGACGCGGGGATGTCCGCGCCGCCGAGGTCCACACGCCGGAACCGGATCCCGGAGTCAGCAGGCGCAGGCTTGAGGGTGAGGGTGACTTTGTTGCCGGAATGAAGGCCGATGCCCGCGCACGCTATCTGCCGCTTAAGAGTCCGCTGTGCATCCATCATGATGTTCGAATCCGCCGCACGCGCCAGAGTGGGGGGTCCCTCGACGCTCTGCCTGTTGAAGCAAGCGCCATTCCGCTAGGAACATCCCCACACCATATCATCTAAATATATATTAGAAAAGACTTTATCTTGCTAAAGCACGTGTCGGAAATCGCCTGGAAACCGCGACTTGTGGCCGCCCAGCCACACCAGAATTCCAGACAGCTGTGGCCACTGAACCACACCGCTGGCGGCCCTTCCGGGCCGGCTAGCTCGCCGCCGCCTGGTCGCGGCGTCCCGTCCCCAGCGCCAGTGCAGCCGCCAGGACGCGCCCGGTATGAGAGGCGGCCACCCGCGCGACCTCCTCGGGCGTGCCTTCCGCGACGATGCGTCCGCCGGCGTCCCCGCCCTCCGGTCCGAGATCGATCAGGTGGTCGGCCGTCTTGATCACGTCGAGGTTGTGCTCGATCACCACGACGGTGTTGCCCTGGTCGACCAGCTTGGCCAGCACGTCGAGCAGTTTCTTGGTGTCGTCGAAGTGCAGGCCGGTCGTCGGCTCGTCGAGGATGTAGAGCGTGCGCCCGGTGCCCCGCTTCGACAGCTCCTTGGCCAGTTTCACGCGCTGGGCTTCGCCGCCGCTGAGCGTGGTGGCCGACTGCCCGAGCTTGATGTAGCCGAGCCCGACGCTCTGCAGGGTCAGCAGCTTCGTCGCGATCGGCGGGAAGTTCTCGAGCAGCGGCAGCGCCTGGTCGACCGTCAGTTCCAGCATGTCCGCGATCGATCGGCCGCGGTACTTGATCTCCAGCGTCTCCCGGTTGTACCGGCGGCCCTTGCACTCCTCGCAGGTGACGTAGACGTCAGGCAGGAAGTGCATCTCGATCGCCATCACGCCGTCGCCCTGGCACGCCTCGCACCGCCCGCCCTTGACGTTGAACGAGAAGCGGCCGGGCCGGAACCCGCGGGCCTTCGCGTCGGGGAGCACGGCGAACAGCTCGCGAATGAACGTGAACAGGCCGGTGTACGTGGCCGGGTTCGACCGCGGCGTCCGGCCGATGGGCGACTGGTCGATCTCGATGACCTTGTCCACCAGGTCGACGCCGTCGATCCGGGTGTGCGCGCCCGGCTCGTCACTGGCCTTGTAGAGCGTCTTCGCCAGCGCGCGGTACAGGATGTCGTTGACCAGCGTGGACTTTCCCGACCCGCTGACGCCGGTCACGGCGGTGAACAGGCCCAGCGGGATCCGCACGTCGAGGTTCTTCAGATTGTTGGCGCGCGCCCCGCGGACGACGATGTCCCCGCGGAGCGCGGGCCGCCGCGCCCGCGGCACCTCGATGACGCGCTCGCCGCGCAGGTACTGTCCGGTCAGCGACGCGCCGTCGTCCTGCAGGTCGGCGGGCGTGCCCTGGAAGATCACCTGGCCGCCGTGCTCCCCGGCCCCGGGGCCGAGGTCGATGACGTAGTCCGCGCTCCGGATGGTCTCCTCGTCGTGCTCGACGACGATCACGGTGTTGCCCAGGTCGCGGAGGCGCTTCAGCGTGGCCAGCAGCCGCCGGTTGTCGCGCTGGTGCAGGCCGATCGACGGCTCGTCCAGGACGTAGAGGACGCCGCGCAGGTTGGCGCCGATCTGCGTCGCCAGGCGGATGCGCTGGGCCTCGCCGCCCGACAGGCTCGCGGCGCTGCGGGAGAGCGTCAGGTATCCGACGCCGACATCGACCAGGAAGCGCAGCCGATCCTCGATCTCGCGCCGGATGCGGCCGGCGATCAGGTTCTCGCGATCGGTGAAGGCCAGCGTCTGGAACACGCGCAGGGCATCGCCCACGGGCAGGCCGACGTAGTCGCTGATCGTCCGGCCCTTGACTCGCACGGCCCGGCTCTCGGGCCTGAGCCGCTCGCCGCCGCAGCTCGGGCACGGGCGCAGCGACCGGTACGGTTCGAGCTCTTCCTGGTCGACCCAGCTCGCCTGCTCGTAGCGCCGGCGCAGGTTGGGCAGGATGCCCTCGAAGCCGCGCCCGAAGGGGTCGCGCGCCTGTCGGGTGGTCGCGGCGCGCGCGCTCGATCCGTTCTGCTTCGATGCGCCCCCGGGGCCGTTGAGGAGCAGGTCGCGCGCCTTGCGCGGGAGCCGGCCGAACGGGGTGTCGAGGTCGATGCCGAAATGGCCGGACAGCCCGGTCAGCGCTTCGCGCACCAGCCGCTTGTCACCGCGCGCCCACGGGGCGATCGCGCCGCCCAGCAGGCTCTTGTCGGGGTCCGGCACGATGCGCGCGGGGTCGAAATCGTAGAGCGCGCCCAGCCCCTGGCAGTCCGGGCACCCCCCGTGAGGCGAGTTGAAGGAGAAAGCGCGCGGCGACATCTCGGGGATGCTGATGCCGCACACGACGCACGCCAGCGTCCGCGAGAACAACCGGTCCCCCTGGTCGAGCGTGTTGATCACCACGACGCCGTCGGCCAGGCCGAGCGCGATCTCGATGGACTCGGTCAGGCGCCTGTCCACGCCCGGCCGCACGATCAGCCGATCGACCAGGATGTCGATGGTGTGGTTGCGGCGCCGGTCCAGGCTGATGTCGTCCTCGAGCGCGTGCACCTGGCCGTCGATGCGGGCCTTGGTGAACCCGCGCTGCCGCCAGGCGGCGAGGTCCTTCTTGAACTCGCCCTTCCGCCCGCGGACGACCGGGGCGAGCACGTTGATCCGGCTGTCGGACGGAATGGTCATCACCTGCCCGACGATCTGATCGATGGTCTGCGAGGCGATTTCCAGGCCGCATTGCGGGCAGTGCGCGATGCCGGTGTTCGCGAAGAGCAGGCGCAGGTAGTCGTAGATCTCGGTGACCGTGCCAACCGTGGAGCGGGGATTGGATCCGGTGGTCTTCTGCTCGATCGACAGCGCCGGCGACAGCCCGTCGATGGAGTCGACGTCGGGCTTCTCCATCTGCTCGAGGAACTGCCGGGCGTAGGCCGACAGGGACTCGACATAGCGCCGCTGACCCTCGGCGTAGATGGTGTCGAAGGCGAGCGACGACTTGCCGGATCCCGACAGGCCCGTGATCACCACCAGACGATCGCGTGGGATATCCACGTCGATGTTCCGGAGGTTGTGGACCCTCGCGCCCCGAACCGCAATCCAGCGATCTCTCATCATCCCGGCGTGCCCGGCGCGGCTCCCGGCCGCACTGCGGGCCTCATCCGCTCCTGTCCAAAAGGTCAATTCTACCACGCCGCACGGTATAATCCGGCAAGCCCCGCCCGCCCCGGCCGCGGCGCGGGCGAGCTTGCACCAGGCCCCGGGGAGGCCGCATGCCGCGCGCCGTCGGTCGGAACGTCACGCGCAAGGACGGGTTCCACAAGACCTCCGGGCTGGCCCGGTACGTCGACGATCTGTCCCGCCAGGGGCTGATCTACGGCCGGACGGTCAGGTCGACCATCCCGCGGGGTGACATCGCCCGCATCCATCTCGATTTCGACGCCCGCGACTTCACCGTGGTCGAGGCCTGCGACATACCCGGCCGCAACGTCGTCGCCGGCATCATCGACGACCAGCCGTGCCTCGCAGCCGGGGAGGTGCGCCATGCCGCCGAGCCCATCCTGCTGCTCGCCCACGGCGACCGCGAGCGGCTGGGGCGGGCGCGCGTGGAGATCGAGTACCGCCCGCGGACCCCGGTGTTCGACCCGGCGGAGTCGCCGGTGACGTTCAAAGAGGTCCTGATCGAGAAGGGCCGGATCGACGACGGGCTCCGCGGGGCCGACCTCGTCGTCGAGGGCGAGTACCGGACCGGCCACCAGGAGCAGTTGTACATCGAGCCGCAGGGCATGCTGGCCGTGCCGGAGGAGGGCGGCGGCATCACCGTCTACGGTTCGTTGCAGTGCCCCTACTACGTGCACCGCGCGCTGTGCGTGCTGCTCGGCCTGCCCGCCGGCAAGGTGCGCGTCGTGCAGGCGGAAACGGGCGGGGGGTTTGGCGGGAAGGAGGAGTACCCGTCGATCGTCGCCGGTCATGCCAGCCTGCTGGCCCTGAAGTCCGGGCGGCCGGTCAAGCTGATCTACGACCGGATGGAAGACCTGGCGGCCACGACCAAGCGCCACCCGTCCATCGTGCGCCACCGGACGGGCGTGACGCGGGATGGCCGGCTGACCGCGATCGACGTGGAGGTCCTGCTCGACGGGGGCGCCTACTGCACGCTGAGCCCGGTCGTGCTGTCGCGCGGCGCGATCCACGCGACAGGACCCTACCGGTGCGATCACGTGCGCGTGTCGGGCCGGGTCGTGATGACCAACACGCCGCCCAATGGCGCGTTCCGCGGGTTCGGCGCCCCGCAGACCCAGTTCGCGGCCGAGGTTCAGATGGAGCGCATCGCCGAGGTGCTCGGGATGGACCCGGTCCGGCTGCGCGAGATCAACGCGCTGCGTGCCGGGGACGTGACGGCGACCGGCCAGACGCTCGGCCGCGACACGAGCGCGTTCCAGGTGCTGCGGGAGGCCGTGAAGCGGAGCGACTTCCGCCGCAAGCGCCGGGCGTACGCGGGCACCACGCGCGGCATCGGCCTGTCGCTGTTCTTCCACGGCGCCGGCTTCACGGGCAGCGGCGAGGTGAAGCTCGCGTCGAAGGCGACCCTCGAGCTCATCCCCACGGGCGCGCGCATCCACGTGGCCAGCGCCGAGATCGGCCAGGGTTCCCGCACCGTGCACGCCCAGATCGTGGCCGACACGCTTGGGATCCCCTACGAACGCGTGGAGGTCGCCCCGGTCGATACGGCGACCGTGCTGGACAGCGGCCCGACCGTCGCGTCCCGCACGACGATGGTGGTCGGCGGGATCCTCCGGCGCTGCGCGCAGGAGATGCGCCGGCGGCTGGACGGCCTCACGCCCCGGCAGTACCTGCGGCGCCACGGCCCGCTCGTCGTCACCCGTGAATACGAACGGCCGCCCGGGCTCGAATGGGACGAGGAGCGGTACCGCGGTGCGGCGTACGGCTCGTACGGCTGGGCATGCGACGTCGTGGAAGTCGACGTCGACGCCGACACGTGCGAGGCGCGGCCCCTGCACGTCACGGCCGTCGAGGAGATCGGCAAGGCCCTGTATCCGATGGGGGTGCGCGGACAGATCGAGGGCGGCACCGTGCAGGGCCTGGGCCACGCCCTGCTCGAGGAGGTCGTCATGCAGGACGGCCGGATGAGCAATGCCCAGCTCACGAACTACATCATCCCGACCACGCTCGACGTGCCGCCGATCGACGTGGCCGTGATCGAGCGGGCGTACAGGAACGGGCCCTTCGGGGCCAAGGGCGTCGGCGAGCTGCCGTTCGACGGCGTGGCCGCCGCCGTGGTCAACGCGATCCGGCACGCCGGCTTCGACGTGCGCGAGGTGCCGGCCACCCCTGAGCGGATCATGAGTGCGTCCCGGCTGGAGCGCGGCCGCCGCGCCGCGACCCGCAAGGCGGCGCGGCCATGACCCCGCCGATCCGGTTCACCTTGAACGGCCGCCCGGCCGCCGTGCGCGTGCCGCCGCTCAAGCGCCTGCTCGACGTGCTGCGCGAGGACTGCGGTCTCACGGGCACCAAGGAGGGCTGCGGTGAGGGCGAGTGCGGCGCCTGCACGGTGGTCGTGAACGGCGAGGCAGTGAATGCCTGCCTGGTGCCGGTCGTCCAGGTGCGCGGCGCCGCGGTCCTGACCATCGAAGGACTCGAGGGACGGCACCCGCTGCAGCGGACCTTCGTGACCGAGGGCGGCGCGCAGTGCGGCATCTGCACGCCCGGCATGATCATGGCGGCAGTGGCGCTGGGCCCCAATCCCACGCTCGACGAGGTGCGCACGGGCCTGGCCGGCAACCTGTGCCGCTGCACGGGCTACATGGGCATCTACCGGGCGATCCAGGCGGCGCGGCAGCGCGCGCCCGCCAGGCGGGCGCCCAGGGCCCGATCCGCGCCGGCCCGCAAGGCGTCCCGCACGGCGCCGACGAACGCCAGCCGCCAGCCCGGCGCTCGGCAACCGCGCCAGGCACGCCCGGCCTCTCGGGGACGTCGATGAGGGCGGCCCTGTCGCCCGGGATCGTGCTCGAACCCCGCACGCTGCGTGCTGCGCTTCGCCTGCTGCGCGACCAGCCGGCCGTACCGCTGGCCGGCTGCACCGACGTGTACGTGGGGCTCAACGCCGGCGCGCCGCCCGCGCCGCGCTACCTCAACCTCTGGCGGCTCGGCTCATTGCGTCGCATCGAGGCCGCCGGCGAAGGCCTGCGCCTCGGCGCCCTCTGCACCTGGACACAGGTCGCCCGCGCCCCGCTCGTTCGGCGGCACCTGCCGATGCTGGCGGCGGCGGCGCTCCAGATCGGTGGAGTGCAGATCCAGAACCGCGGAACCATCGGCGGCAACATCGCGAACGGGTCACCCGCCGGCGACTCGCTCCCCGTCTTTGCCGCTGCCGACGCGATCGTCGAGTTGCGCAGCGCCGATGGCATCCGGCGCGTGCCCTTCACCGCGTTCTACACCGGCTACCGGCGCTCGCTGATGCGGCCCGACGAGCTCATCGTCGCGGTCGAGGTGCCGCGCATCGAGGGCGCGCAGTGGTTCCGCAAGGTCGGCACGCGCGCGGCGCAATCGATCTCGAAGGTCGTGATGGCGGGGGTGCGGGCGCCGGGAGGCCCGCGCATCGCCCTCGGCAGCGTCGCGCCCACCGTGATCCGCGCCCGACGCGCCGAGGAGGCGCTGGCGGCCGGCGCGCCGATCGTCGAGGCACAGCGCCTGCTGCAGGACGACATCTCGCCCATCGACGATCTCCGGTCAACGGCGGCGTACCGCCGCCGCGTCGCCGCCAACCTGCTCGCACGCTTCTGGGCCGACACGGCCTGAGACGAAGTCAGGCATCAGACAACTCCCCTACTTCAGCGTGAATATCACGGTCACCGTCATGATGACGGGCACTGGCACCCCGTTGAGCAGCGTCGGCGTGTATTCCCACCGCCGCACGGCGTCTACCGCCGCGTCGTCGAGCAGCGGGATCGACCGCAGGATCTGCGTGTCCCGCACCTTGCCGTCAGGTCCAATCACCGCCTGGATGATCACCGTCCCCTGCACGCGCGCCTGCTGCGCGATGGCCGGGTAGACAGGCGCCACGTTCCGGATCCTGTCCGGCGGTTGGATCTTCCCTCCGACCGGCACCGGCGCCACCGGCGGTGGAGCAGGCGGCGCCTCGGGCGCGACGCTGATGGAGCCGCCCTCGAGCCTGTCGGTCGGCGCGCCCTCGACGGCGAGCACGTCGGCGGGGCTGATCTCGAGCCCGCTTTCCGGGCGGATCGTTGACGGCGCCTCAGTCGGCGCCGCCGACGGATCGCTCGCAACGGCCGGCGCCGGGTGCGGGACTGATCGCGGAGGCGGCTGCGCGGGCGGCGAAGGAGGTGGCGGCGCGGCGGTCAGGAACGCGAGCATGGCCGGCGGCGTGGGCAGCACGTCGACCGCCATCAGCGGAACGACGACCACCACCGCGATGGCGAGGGTGTGGACGAGCATCGACAGCGGAAGCGTGTACCACTTCCGGCTGCCCAGGGTGATCGACGATCGGACGACGTCTCCGAACAGGTCCCGGGCCATGGGTCTACCCTCCTCGTGATGGAGTGCGTGGCTCGTGTCGCCGAGAACGCCGACCCTGGCCAGGGAGTCCGTCTACTTGAATAGACACCGGGCGCGCTGTTTCGGACCAGCTGTCGATCTGTCCGCCGACAGGAACGCCCGGCCTGCACGCAGTCAGGCGTCCCCCGGGCCTGAAGGCCCGGGGCTACGACGTGTAAGGCCCGGGGCCGCGACGTGGAAGGCCCGGGGCTACGACGTGGAAGGCCCGGGGCTACGACGTGGAAGGCCCGGGGCCGCGACGTGGAAGGCCCGGGGCTACGGCGTGGAAGGCCCTGACACCTGACAACTCATCACTTCTCTGCGCCCGCGTTGCGCAGCAGGCTGTGCCGCACACCGTAGAGGAAGTAGACCAGCAGCCCGACCGCCAGCCAGATGACGAAGCGGACCCACGTGACCCAGGGCAACTGAAGCATCAGGTAGCCGCACATCAGCGCCGCCCCCAGCGGCACCCAGGGCACGAGCGGCGTGCGGAACGGGCGGTGCCGGTCGGGATTCGTGTGCCGCAGCACGACCACCCCGAGGGCCACCAGCACGAACGCGAACAGGGTGCCGATGTTGGTCAACTCGACCACTTCGTTGATGTTGAGGAACGTCGCGAACGTCGCCACGACCCCGCCCGTCAGGATCGTGGTGACGTACGGCGTCCGGTACTTCGGGTGCACCTTCGCCGCCCACTGCGGCAGCAGGCCGTCGCGCGCCATCGAGAAGAAGATGCGCGGCTGGCCGAGCTGGAACACCACCAGGACCGACGTCGTCGCGAACACGGCCCCGAGCGAGATGATCCCCGCGGCCCAGTGCATCCCCAGCGCCGAGAAGGCCGTGGCCAGCGGCTCGGCGGTGCCCAGCTGATCCCACTTGAGCAGGCCCGTGAGCACGACGGCCACGAGGAGATAGATGATCGTGCAGATCACCAGGCTCGCGATCATCGCGATCGGCATGTCGCGCTGCGGGTTGCGTGTTTCCTCGGCCGCGGTCGACACGGCATCGAAGCCGATGTACGCGAAGAAGATGATCGCCGCCGCGCTCGAGATGCCCCGGAACCCGTTGGGCGCGAACGGCGTCCAGTTCTCGGGTTTCACGTAGAAGGCGCCGACGATGACGAAGAACGCGATGATCGCCAGCTTCAACGCGACCATCGACGAGTTCAGCCACGCGCTCTCGCTGATCCCGCGCACGAGGACCCAGGTGACCAGCGCGACGATCAGGAAGGCCGGCGCGTCGAGGATGAGCGGCACCCCGAAGATACGCGGCGCGGTGTTGAAGGCCTGCGCCGCCTGTTGGACGACGCCGCTCAGGGTGGACACGTCCCCGCCGGCCGCCGTCAGCTCCGCCAGCTGGCGGGCCGCCTGGCCGGCCGACCTGAAGTCGGTCCCGAGCCACTCGGGCCACCCGACGCCCAGGCCCCGGAGCAACTCCTGGAAATACCCGGACCAGGAAACGGCGACCGCGACATTCCCGATCGCGTACTCGAGAATCAGATCCCACCCGATGATCCACGCGACCAGTTCGCCCAGCGTGGCGTAGGCGTAGGTGTACGCCGACCCCGCCACCGGCACCATGGCCGCGAACTCCGCGTAGCACAGCGCCGCGAAGCCGCAGGCGACCGCCGTCAGCACGAACGACAGCGCCACGGCCGGCCCGGCGCCCAGATGTTCGGCGCCGCCGGCTGCCGCCGACCCGACCGACGAGAAAATGCCCGCGCCGATGATGGCGCCGATGCCGAGCGCCGTCAGCTGGACGGGGCCCAGCGTCCGCTTGAGCTCATGACCCGGGTCCCGGGTCTCCCCGACCAGCCGGTCGAGCGACTTGACTGCGAACAGATGCGACATGGGTCTCCTTGCGCGATGCCGATCAGTGCGACGAAACCGGAGACGCGGATCCTCAGGAGTCGCCGCGCCACGGTCTCGTCGGCGCGTCGATCCGGAATGCCGTCTCGTTGGACGCCACGACGACGCCCCCGGACGGGTCAAACGCCACGCCCACCAGGGCCGGCGCGGCGAGCACCATTTCCCGTGGCCGGCCTTCCTGCACCAGGAACAATCCCGCCGACCCGGCCAGCGCGTCGACGACGTGGAGCCGACCCTGCTCGTCCACCGCCATCCCTTGCGGGCGGCCGAACTCGGTCGAGACCACCGTGACCTCGCCCCGCCGGTCGATGCGGTAGACCGCGTCGTAGGTCCCGAACGTCGGGCCGGTGACGTACAAGTGCTCGCCCGGACCTCGGACGAGATGGAAGGCCGCGATGCTCGGCGGCAGCGTCGCAAAGGGCGCGACCCGCCCGGCAACCGTGACACGAAACACGGTGCCGCTCCGGTCGCCGACAAACATCGTCCCGTCGGCGGCGAACGCCAGGCCACACGCCACGCCCAGCTCGGTCGCCACGGTATCGTACTGTCCGTCGGGCCTCACCCGGTAGACCGCCCCGTCGAACCGGCTCGACACGTGGAGCGCGCCGGCCGCGTCGAAGGCCATCGACGTCGCGTTGACCATCCCCGTGACGAAGGGCTCGCGCCCGCCATCGGGCCGCACGCGGAACACCGAGACCGGCACCTGCTGCCCGCGCGCACCGCTGTAGGTCACGTAGAGCGCGCGCTCGCGATCGAACACCGGGTTGTCCACCTGGTGCAGGCCGGTCGCGAACGGCGAACCGACGTCGAGCCACACATCACCCGAGGCTCCATCCACGCGGACGCGGTGGCGCCCGCCCGTCAGCCCTTCGGGCACGTGAAACCGGATCGCGTGCGACGACGCCAGGACGACGCGCGCCGGGACGTCGCCCACCAGGACAACGGGCATGCCGTGGTCGCCGCCAGGCAGGTTGGCGCCCTCGATCGTGACGCGGGCGCCAACAAGCGCCATCGTCGGGCGAATCGCGGTCAGGAGGGGGTGAGCAGTGGGCACGCTGGGGTCCGGATCAGGGCGACTCGGCTACTCGTTGTCCAGCTCGAGGTTCCAGTAGAGGTAGTCGCGCCAGCTCTCGGGCGCCTTCCTGAGCCCGATCGTGATCCGGAGCGCGGGCATCGATTCCGGCCGCCTCGGCATGCGCACCAGCCGCATGCCGGCCTGGTAGGGCGTGCGCCCGCCCTTCCTGCGGTTGCAGCCGATGCAGCAGGTCACGATATTCTCCCAGTCCTTCCGGCCGCCCTGGGCGACCGGCACGACGTGGTCGAACGTCAACTCGCCCGTCGGAAGGGCTTCGCCGCAGTACTGGCACGTGTGGTCGTCGCGCGCGTAGATGTTGGCCCGCGAGAACGGCACGTAGTCGAAGCGGCGCTTGATCCGCACGTAGCGGAGCAGCCGGATGACCGACGGGAGCTTGAACGAGATCGTGACGCCCCTGATCTCCCGGTCGTAGACCGAGATGATCTCCACCTTCCCCTGGCACCACAGCGTGATGGCTTTCTGCCAGTGTACGACCTTGAGCGGCTCGTACGAGGCGTTGAGGAGGAGCGTCTGCTCCATGCGCGCATTGTGCCGAACGCTCCGCGAGGTGTCAAGCGACGGACGGTCTAACGCACTAAGCCCACTAGGGTTGTACCACGCGGCCGAGGGACGCTTCACCCGCGGGGTGCACCGGTGAGCGACTGGCGCCGATACCCCGGACGTGCGTGTGCCAGCGCTCGGGGTTGTCGTGCTGATCGGGCTCGCCGGCCTCGCCGCCGCCTGCGCGAGCGGCGGCCGGCAGGGCCCGCACGTCCTGCCGCCCCGGCTGGCCCCCGCGCCGCCAACCGACGCCATTGCGACGACGGCCCGCTCGTACCTGGGCGTGCCGTACGTGAGCGGCGGCACGTCGCCCGCGGGATTCGACTGCAGCGGGTTCGTCTGGTTCGTGTTCGCGGAGCGCGGGATCGCCGTTCCGCGCGGCGTGCGGGGCCAGTTCGACGCCGGCCGCCCGGTGGACGCGCAGAGCATCCAGCCGGGCGACCTCGTGTTCTTCGCCACGACCGGCGGGGGCCCCTCGCACGTGGGCATCGCGCTCGGCGGCGATGCCTTCATTCACGCGCCGAACTCACGCGGCGCCGTGCGGGTGGAACACCTCGGTGCCGCCTACTGGGCCGCGCGGTTCCTCGGCGCGCGACGCGTCGACGTCCCGCACCCAGGGTCGCTCACCGCAGGCCGTCCTGCGCCGGTCCGATGACCTTCACGAATCGGCGAATCGGCTGCGCCAGTTGTTCGTTCGGTCCGCTCCGCCCCGCGAACCGGAAAGCATCCCGTCGCGCCACGGGCAGGACATCAGGACGACATGGCGCCCCACGACCGTTCGCCTGGCGCACGAAAAGCGAAGGATGACCGCTCGTCCCCGACCCGGTCGGACGCCGGCCGCCTCACCCGAGCTTGATCTCCGCCGCTTTCCACTCGCCGGCCTGGAGGTCTGACGAGTACATCTTCGAGACATCCACGACGACGCTGTCGCCGGCCCGGCGGATTGCGAAACGGTCCATGTTCCGCGTGGCGCGTCCCTCCAGGTACACCCCGTCAAGGCGGTACTTGGAGTCGTGGCGCGTGCACTCGAAGCGCCCGTCGGCGGGCTTCCAGCGGACCGCGGCGTTCTGGTGCGGGCACGACAGGTTGAAGGCGTACACGTTGCCCTGGTACCGGACGATGATCACCTGGTTGGTGCGGTCGATGGTGGCCCCGTCAGCGGCGGGCAGCGGGTAGGTCAGCTCGTCGCCCTCGGCACGGCCGGGGTCGCCGAAGCCCACCGTCATCGCATCCGCCCCTTCGCTGATTCCGATCGCCGCCATGGTCCCCGCGATGGCCACCGCCGCCTGCCGCAGGAACGCCCGCCGACCGGGCCGACACCCGCCGCCGCACGTACGTGATGCCGGCCGCCCCTCGGCCGGTCCGTCGCTCCGATGCATGTCGCACTGCTCCCGAATCGACCTCATCCCGCGGAGGTCATGATGGTGCTGACGAGCACGATGGTGAACCACAAGACCGCGCTGGCGATCGCGGTCGCCTTGAGCCTCGGCCACGCGGTCTCGACGCCAGCCCGGACGGCGCGCTCCGCGCGCAGCATCGCGTAGCCGTTGCCCAGGAGCACGGCGATCAGCCCGAGCTTGAGCCAGAACCACCCCATGGTCCAGTAGGTGTCGAGGTCCGCCAGGAACAGCAGCAGGCCGGTCCCAAACGCGAGCGCCAGCCCCGACAGGACGATCGGGTGCAACGCCGCGAGTTCCGCCAGATGATGATCGCGATGCGCCTCGCCGGCCGACCCGGCCCGCACCGTGGCCCGATCGGCCGCCACGGCTGCGCCGCCGCCGAGCAACAGGGCCGCGAGGTGCAGGAAGATGACGCCGTTCGACACGGCCTTCGAATGGCTGTAGGTCGAGGCCCAGCCCTCGACCATGCGCGTGAGGATCTCGGGGGCTGCCACGTCAGTCTCTCCAGAACAGCATCATCAGGTAGCTGGCCAGCGCCACGCCCATCGACGTCAGCGCGACGGCGCGGTGGGTCCCGGCGTTGCCGCCCGAGTCGCCCGGCACGCGGAAGCGCCCCTCCTCGTGGTCGGGGGCCAGCATGCCGGTCGCGACGAAGCCCGCGTCGGCGCCCAGCATCAGGATCCCGTGGATCATCCGGCGGGTCCGCCCGTTGGGGTCCTTGCGGCCCTCCCACAGGTTCCACACCCCGGTCACGCTGTTCACGCCGAACAGGACGCCGGTTGCGCCCGCCAGCCCGCCATGGAGGGACCTGGCGGATTCGGATGCGGTGCCGTTGTAGAGCTTCTGGCCCACGGCGTATTCGGCGACGAACAGGGGAATGGTGGCGAAGCTCGCGTACTTGTGAATCTTGCGCCGGATCTCGTAGCTCCGGCTGTACTCGAAGGCGCGGGCGCGCGGGCGCCCAGCCGGCTGGGCATCCGGGATATCCGGCGGCAACGCCAGCCAGTCGATGTCCCCGGCGGCTGGGGCGCCGCCCTCGCCCCGCGCCGCAGGGCCCCCGGCGTCCCAGTCGATCGCCCAGAGGCGGTCCTGGCCCTGGAACCCACAGACCCAGGCGCTGGCGGTGTCCCACGCCGGGCCGGCGAACGCCGCCGGCCCGCAGCCCATCACGATTGCCAACGCTGTCGCCGTCGTCACGCCGACTCGCACGGTGCGACTCCTTCGATGATCGAACACCCATGCGGCGCACGCGC
Organism: uncultured Acidobacteriota bacterium; assembly: GCA_963813325.1. GTDB lineage: Bacteria > Acidobacteriota > Vicinamibacteria > Vicinamibacterales > JAKQTR01 > CAWEYM01. Next base: position 877,520 of record CAWEYM010000003.1, on the reverse strand, counting down.
GCCGCCCCGGTCAACGGCAGACGGGCTGGACGCCCCGGCCGTCGATCTGCGCGTTCACCTTGTCCACGGACTGCGCATGCGTGCAGCGGTTCAGCCGGTAGCGCAGGTACTCCTGGATCCAGACCACGTCGCCCTCGGAATCGACCGCCGTCTGGACCGCGTCGCGCTTGAGGTCGTCCCGATAGATGTCCTCGAGCTGCAGCCGAAACCCGTACGTTTCGTCGCGCGGAGGGAATGCGATCACGGTCGTCGACGGCGGCGTCCCGCACACCGGCGGCACCCCGCCGCCCCCGATCTGCATGCGGATGCGCTGGACCGCCTGGTCGTGCGAGCAGGCGTTCAGCCGGTAGCGCAGATACTCCTGCGTCCACACGACGGCGCCCTCGACGTCCGCGTAGCTCGGGCCCTGGCCGCGGCCAAGGTCGTTCCGGTACTTCGCTTCGAGCCAGGATCGGAAATCGTAGGTTTCGTTGCGCGGCGGGAACGGGATGCTTGCGCCCGACCCGCCGCTTCCGCCGCCGTACAGCGACGAGATGCCGGCAATGTCGTCCGCGGCAAGATCGTCCATGTCGCCGATGAAGCTGTTCATCAGCGCCACCACGTTCTGCCCGTGTTCGTCGGGGTGCCCGAGGCCGAGCACGTGGCCGAGCTCATGGACCGCGACGCGCCTGAGGTCGTAAACCCGCCCGGAACTGCCGAACCGCGTCGGCCCGCGGTACGAGTCCCACCGCTTGGCGCTGTTGAAGACGACGTCACCCTCCACCAGCCTGTCGCCCCGGTACCAGTAGACCGTCGTCGCGAGGGTGTTGGCGTCGAACGAATCACCATAGACGTCGGCCGCGAAGAACATGTCGTTGCGCTTGTTGCTCTCGCCGGACGCCTGCGCCGCGTTGGGGATCCCCTGCAGCTGGATGTTGCCAAGATAGCCGTTCCAGTCGCTGATCGCGCTCATCGCCACGCACGACCAGTCGGGGCAGCCGTCGATGAGCTGAGGGGACGCACCGAGCTGGATGTAGGTCGGCACGATGGAGCCCGTGGGCCAGGTCTGGCCCGCGAGCCAGTAGGCGCTCAGCGCAGATCCGGCGAACGCAATGAGGAGCGACGCGACGGGCAGTTTGCGCATGGTGACCGCTCAGCGCAGCGCGGGCTGCCTCCGGACTGCCCGGGCGATCTCGCCCTCGAACTCGGCCAGCGACATGGCGCGCGATGCCGGGACGCGCGGCGGCGCGGCGGCAGCCCCCAGCGTCTGCACGCCGGCGAGCGGTTCGAAGTCGAACCGGGCGACCGATTCGCGGCCGGAGACCGGATCGTGCAGCACGCGGAAGCGCCCGTGCATCATGGCCACGATCGGGCTCATGGGACGCCCGCGGCCATCGACGAACAGGACGTCGCGGTCCCCCGGGCGGAACTTGGGCATCCCGACGATCTCCAGCCGATCCTCGCCGATCGTCCCGCCAAGGAATTCGAGGACGGTCTGACTGCCGAGCTCGCCCTTCAGCGTGCGCACCACGCGGAAGGTGACCATGGTCACGATGGCAGGCCCGGACGGCGTCGACACCCAGCGGGGCTGAACATTCACGGTGTCGCCCACGAAGACGGTTTGCGCGCGCGCCACCAGCTCGTCGAACGTCGGCGGCACGACGGTCGTGGCCCAGGCCATCGTGGCCCAGCCGGCCAGGCCGATCACGGCCGTCAGCACGGCCCAGCGTCTGGACATGTAGCTCACGCGCTGCATCCTCCTGTCCGGATGGCGTCTCTTCCTAAGGACAGCATAGCGCCCGGAGGGTGAGGGGATGCAAGGGAGATTCCAGATCTCCCGGTGGCGGTCAGGCGGTGACGCGGAGGCCAGGCCGGACCGGCGCGGGGCGACCGGGGAGATTCGCGCCGCGGTCCGCGCCCGCAAGGCGGCGGGCCGAGTGGTCGAGGAACTGTCGCAATTCGAGGTCGCTGTCCGAATAGTGGCGGGGACGGGACGGCTCGGCCAGGGCGATGACCCGCGCCGTTTTCGGGGCGCGCGGCTGCTCGGGCAGGCGCTCGCGATAGCGCTGCGGAAACGACGGATAGCCCTTGAAGGTCGTCGCCACGACGCCGCCGAACCGACGGGTCAGCCCGTGGAAATCCTCCCGAAGGAACTCGTACACCCCGGAATCCGGCCTGGTCGCCTGGTACTCCCGGACCATGCGCGCGACGTCCTCGAAGAACTGGGGGGTGTGCGAGACGGCCGCCGGGCGCCCGTCGCTGCGCAGGCTCGCGCGGATGCCGGCCTGGTGCGGGTCCACGTGATACAACTCGTGGACGATCGTGTCGAGCTTCGCCAGCCAGTCCTCGCCACCCGGGTAGATGTCTTCCTTTCGCGACCCGCGCAGCGTCTGGTCACACAGGCGCGGCAAGGCGATGGACACGAGGTACTTGATGCGCACGTGACCGATCCGCACGTGCGGCGAGCGGGTCACGAACCACTCGGATCGCCGGGTGATCTTCCCGGTGCGCCGGTCCCGCCAGTAGTAATAGCCGGGCTCGCTGTCAGGCAGGCTCAGGCTGTGGCAGGTGGCGAAGGCGCCATCGGTTCCCGTCCGTCCGGAGCGGGCGAAGACCAGCACCTCGCGCAGGTCGATGAAGGAGAGCGCGGGCACCCGGCGGACGATATCCTCCATCAGGAGGCGGACTTGGTGGGTGTAATCGATCATGCGTTCGGGAACGCCGCGTTCTCGTGGCCGGTGGATGACTGGAGCGGAGGCGCCCGGCTGGCGTCTCCCAGCAGATCATGTCGGTTCCCGGGGACCTGTTCTTTAGCCCCCGGGGGCCCGAATCGGCGCCGGCCCGGCGGATTCCGGGCGGTCCGTCGGCGCGGAGGGCCCCGGGCCGGACACCGCCGGCGCGCCGTCAGACGGGGCCGGGGGCGGCGGCTCGACCGAGCCCATCCGGCGCAGGATGAGCCGCTGGCGGCGCAGCAGCCAGGCCGACGGGCGGCCCGCATTGTAGCGGCGCGGGTTGATGATGACCGCCGCCAGCAGCGCGGCCTGCTCGGGCGACAGCGCGGCGGCCGACACATGGAAGTACTGGCGGGCGGCGGCCTCCGCGCCGTACACGCCGTCGCCCCACTCGATGACGTTGAGGTAGATCTCCAGGATGCGACGCTTGCTCAGTTCGGCCTCGAGCCGCCGGGCGATCAGAAACTCCCGGACCTTCCGCAGGGGGTTCTTCGACGGCGACAGGTAGAGGTTCTTGGCGAGCTGCTGGGTGATGGTGCTGCCGCCGCGGGCGATTCGGCCCCGCTTCCAGTCGAGCTCCAGGGACTTCCCGAGCTCGTCGAAGTCGATGCCCTCATGGTCGAAGAACGCGGCGTCCTCGGTGACCAGGACCGCGCGGCGGAGGCTCGGCGAGATCCGCTCGTAGGCCACCCAGCGCTGGACGCGCCGGACCGGTTTGCCCGCGCCGCGCGCCTCGCGCGCCCGCAGATCGATGAAGGCCGTCGTGGCCGGGTTGACCTTCCGGAGCGCCCGCACGTCGGGCAGGGTGATGTACACGTACGCAAGGTAGGCGAAGGCCGCTGCCGCGGCGGCCAGCGCCCACACCCCAATCGTGCGGAGCTTGCGCATACGCTCGTCGTTCCCGCGCGCCGCCGCCCGACCCCAGGGCGGCGACTCGCTCCAGGGCTACTCCCCTGCGCCTGACAGCGCGTCGCCCGCGGCCGCCGTCCCGGCCCCGCGGGGAATCGCCGCACCCCGCGCGCGGAGGACCTGCTCGAACGCCCCGAGGAACAGCAGGATGATGTCGGGCGTCGAGCTGGCCCCCATCAGGCCCACGCGCCAGATCCGTCCGGCCAGCGGGCCGAGCCCCGCCCCCACCTCGATGTTGAAGCGCACGAGCATGTCCTTGCGCACGGCCGCCTCGTCCACGCCGTCCGGCACGCAGACCGCGTTCAGGGTCCACAGCCGCTCGCCCTGCGGCGGCAGCAGCTCGAGGCCCATCGCGCCCAGCCCGGCGGCCAGCGCCAGGTGATGGCGCCGGTGGCGCGCCCAGCGCGCCTCGAGTCCCTCTTCCTCGACCATCAGGAGCGCCTCGCGCAATGCGTAGATCAGGCTGGCGCAGATCGTGTGGTGGTACTTGCGGCGCAGCCAGTAGTCCTCCAGCAGCCCGAGATCGAAGTAGAAGCTCGGCGATTTCACGCGGCGCGCGAGTGCGGCAGCGGCGAAGGCGACGGGCGCGATGCCCGACGGCGCCCCGATGCACTTCTGCGCGCAGCTGTAGCACGCGTCGATGCCCCAGGCGCCCACCGCGAGCGGGTGCCCGCCGAGCGAGGTCACCGCGTCGACGATCGTCAAGGCGCCGTGCTCCCGGGCGATGGCGGCGATCGCCTCGATGGGGTTGAGCACACCGGTCGACGTCTCGGCGTGCACGACCGTCACGACGTCGGCGCCGTGCTGCTTCAGCACGCGACGGACAGCGTCGGGATCGCACGCCCGACCCCACTCGTACTCGAGCCGCGTGACCTGGCCCCCGTAGCGCTGGGCCATCTGAGCGATGCGATCGGCGAAGTAGCCGCCGACCAGCGAGACGACGCGCGTGCCGCCGGTCACCAGGTTGGCCACGGCCGTCTCCATGGCCGACGTCCCGGTGCCCGACACCGCGAAGGCGAAGGCCCCGTCCGGCGCCCGAAAGGCGCCCGCGAGCTGAGCGCGCAGCTCGTCCATCATGGCCATCAGGTCGGGATCGAGATGGCTCAGGACGGGCGCGGCCATCGTCCGCATGACGCGCGGCGAGACCATGCTGGGGCCCGGACCAAGAAGGATGCGTTCGGATGCGGGAAGCTGGATCATGATCACCTTCGACAGTAGTAAACGGGAACCTCGGTGGCGGCGCGGAAGTGAGCCGGAGCGGGTGGAAGCGCCGTGCGCGGCTCCGCGTCGCCGCTCACGCTGCGAGCAGCGCGTCGATCTGCCGTCGCAGCACCTCCAGTGCCGCCGTCGCGACGGGACGCAGGGGCGGGCGCGGCACCCCGCCGCGGTAGCCGGTCATCTCCATCGCCGCCTTCAACCCTGCGGGGCCGTACACCGTTGTCACCGACCTGGCCAGGGGCGTGAGCCGCTGCTGCAGAACCCGCGCCTCGTCGTAGCGCCCGGCGCGGACCAGGTCGAACAGGCGCACGCACAGGTCGGGCACCACGCCGGCCACGCCCACGATGCCGCCGACGGCCCCGACCATCATGGCGGGAAACAACGTCGGCGCCGACCCGACGAGGACGCTGAATCCGGCCGGCACCCGGCTCACCGCGTCCGCCACCTGCGCGACATCGCCGTTCGAGTCCTTCAGGCCGACGACGTTCGGGTGCTCGGCCAGCTGCGCCACGACATCGACCGGGAGGTTGACCCCGGTGAACCCGGTGACGTTGTACAGCACGATGGGCATGGGCGACGCGTCGGCGACCGCGCGGTAGTGGTGCAGGAGCGCGTCGGCCGTCATCGCGCTCTTGTAGAAGAACGGCGTCACGACCAGCGCGGCATCCGCGCCCGCGCGAGCTGCGCGGCGGGTGGCCGTGATGGTGGCGCGCGTCGACTGCCGGCCCGTGCCGACGAGCAGGAGGCGATCCCGCGGCATCTCGTCGCGCGCGGCGCCCACGTAGCGCTCGGCCTCGTCCTCGTCGACCAGGGCGGCCTCGCCGTTGGACCCCAGCGCCAGCACGCCCCGCAGCCCGGTGCCCATCCACCGGCTCAGGTTGTGCTTCAGCGCCGCCAGGTCCAGTTCGTCGTCCGTGAAGGGGGTCGCGATGGGAGGATAGATGCCGCTGAGATCCATGTGGGCCTTCCGTGAGTCAGAGCCGATGATCGCGCGCCGGCGATGGCAACCGGCTCGAGCCGCCGGCGGTCGATGTCCGGATCTTCCCGAAGCCCGGCGTGCTTGTCAACGCGGGCGCCTGGACGACGAGGTTCACCGAGATGGTCACGGCCACGATGGCCGCCGCCGGCGCGAGCGTCCAGGGGGCATCGCTCAACGCGGCGACACTGGCCGCCTCCTGGAGCATCGATCCCCAGCTCGTCGCCGGGTCCGGGAAGCCGAGGCCGACGAACGAGAGTGTCGCCTCGGCCAGGATGAAGGCCGGCAGCAGCAGCGTGGCCTGGATGCCGAGAAAGCCGCGCGCCGCGGGCAGGAGATGCCGCACGAGCAGGCGGCCGGGACCGGCCCCTGCCGCGATCGCCGCCTGCGCGTAGTCGCGCCGGCGCTCCGCCGCAACGATCGCCCGCACGCCGCGCGCCACGATCGGCCAGCCGACCAACGCGAGGATTCCCGCCATCAGGGGAAAGACCTCGAGGCTCGACAGCACCAGCGGCAGCGAGGCCCGCAGCGCGAGTACGACGTACATGGCAGGCAGGACGAGCACGAAGTCCGACAGCCGCATCAGGCTTTCGTCGATCCAGCCGCCGGCCAGCCCCGCCAGACCGCCAAAGGTCATGCCCAGCAGTAGGGCGCCCAGCGTGGCGACGACCGCGACGCCCAGCGACAGCCTGCCCCCGTAGACGAGCCGGGCGAACACGTCACGCCCGAGGCTGTCGGCCCCCAACGGCAGCCACGGCCCCGCACGCTCGTCGCCCGCGCGGGCGACGACGCCGCCGGTGAACCACGTCAGCGCAACCGGCCGCGTCCGATCCTCGGCGTACCGGCGCTCCAGTCGATTGACCAGCCTGAGCGGATAGATGAACGGCGCGCGGACACGCCCCTCGTCATCAACGACGCGAACCCGCATCGGGGGCGCGTAGGACCGATCTTGAAATGCCGCGCCCGGGTCGTGCGGCGTCAACCACGGCGCGAACAGCGTCGCCAGGACGAGCGCCACGATCGCGACCGCGCCCGCGCGTCTCATCGCTCGGGCTCCACGCGGTCGCGGACACCCGGATCGATCAGGACCAGCGCCAGGTCCGACAGCAGCCCGCCCAGCGCCAGGAAGGCGCCACCGGCCGCCGCGCACCCGGACACCAGGTAGAGGTCGCGCGCGCGGAGCCCGTCGTACATCAACCGGCCGAGCCCGGGCCACGAGGTCACGATCTCGACGACGAACGACCCGCTGAGGAGCGTGCCCAGAATGACGCCGTACACCGCGATGACCGGGCGGACGGCAGGCTTCAACGCGGAGCGCCAGATCAGGCGGCGCTGCGACGCGCCCCGGGCGGCGCCGGCGTGGACGAAGGGCTCCCGGAGCGTCTCCGCCATGGCCTGGGCCTGGAGCCGCTCGAGCATCGCCGCAACAGGCAAGGCGAGCGCCGTCGCCGGCACGACCAGGTGATGGGCGACGTCGGCGGCCCAGGCCGCCCATCCTCCGGAGGCGGGCGCAAGCGACGTCATCCCCCCGGTCGGAAACCACCCGGTCCGCGCGGCGATGAAGACGAAGAGGAGCGATGTGACCAGCGACGGGAGCGACAGCGCGACGAGCGACACGCCTCGGATCGCGATCACCCACAGACCCTGACGGGCGGATCCGGCGACCACCCCGAGCGGCAGCCCGACCAGGGTGGCCGCCACGAGCGCGATCGTCGCCAGCAGGGCCGTGTTGCGCGCCCGTTCACCGACCAGGCCGGCCACGGGTCGGCCGTACATGAGGGACGTACCGAAGTCGAATCGTGCCGCGCGGCCGAGCCAGGCGACGTACTGCTCGCCGAGCGGCCGGTCCAGGCCGAGCCGGGCGCGCTCGGCCGCGATCGCCTGCCGCGACGCCCCGACGCCGGCCAGCTCCGACGCGATGTCGCCCGGCGACAGGAGCGTCAGCAGGAGCGACGCCGAAGACACCACGAACACGAGCAGCAACGCGAACCCCAGGCGCCGCGCCAGATAGGTCAACATGGGCCGGGGCGATCATACCGGGGAACGTCAGCGGTGAATCGGGATTCGATCACGGGACGCGAACCATGGCCACCACTACTTCGCGACGGCCAGCAGGTCGGCGTTCCAGAGCAGCGGCGGCCTGCCCGGCGCCGGCGTGGCACCTCGGACCCGGACGCTCGTGGCCACGAACACCTGCGGCACCGCGAAATACAGCACCGGCAGGTGCTCGGCCAGGATGCCCTGGGCCTGCCAGAACAGCCGCTGGCGCGTGGCGAGATCCGGTTCGGCCGCCTGCCGGATCATCAGCGCATCCAGCTCGCGCTCCCACGGCGTGGCGGGCCGGGCCTGCTCCATGTTCCACACGTGCGCGCTGCCGGAGCTGAGCCAGAAGTCGAGGTTCAGGGCCGGATCGGTGTCCGTCGTCAGGAACCGGTAGTAAATCGCGTCGTAGTCGCCCTTCAACATCCGATCGACGAGCGCTCCGACTTCGAGCGCCACGACGTCGACGCCGACGCCAATCCTCTTTAGGTCGTCTCGGATCACGCCGGCCCCGCGCTCGAGCGCGGTGTTGCCCTTCTGCGTGACCAGCGCGAACCGGACTGGCCGGCCATTCGCGTCCTCGAGCAGGCCGTCGCCGGTCGTGTCCCGTAGACCGAGCCTGCCCAGCAGCGCGCGCGCGGCCTCCGGGTCGTAGGGCCTGACCGGCGGAGCGAGGGCGGAGGGGGGTGGAAACCATGTCCGGTTGGAGGGCGACACCGGGCCCCAGATCGGCTCCGCCGCGCCGAGGAACACCGTGTTCACGAAGGCCTGCCGATCGACGGCGAGCGAGACCGCGCGGCGCAACTCGAGGCTCCGAAGCCACGGTCGCCCGGGATCGCCGTTCGCCGCCGGCTTCAGGTTGAACCAGAGACAGTCCGAATCGAAGGCCAGGCCCGCGTCCATCAACCGCACCCTGCCCGCGTCCGCGGCGCGCTTGAGCACCGCGTAGTCGTCCGGGCGTACCTCGCTTTGCGTCGTGTCGGCCTGACCCGACTCGAGGCGGAGCAACTCGGCATTCTGATCCGGCACCACATCCAGCGTGAGGTGGTCGAGATACGGGAGCCGGCCGCCGGCCGCGTCCGTCCGCCAGTACCTGGGATTCCGCTCGAACACCAGACGCTCGCCGGGCCGGTAGTCGCGCAGCACGAACGGACCCAGCCCGACGATATCCCCGGGCCTCGTGTCCACACCCCAGGCCTTGCGGAGGGTGCCCGCCCGCAGCGCCGGCTCGAGCGCGTGGCGCGGGAGAATCGGCAGGTTGTCGAGGATGCGCAGGCCCGGGCCGAAGGGTGATGGGAAGCGGATCACCACCGTCGACGCATCGGGCGCGCTGGCCTGAATCTGCTTCCCGCCAACCGCCACGGATTCGGCCAGCGGGCTGCCGGTCGCCTCATCGTAGATGGCCTCGAACGCGAAGAGCACGTCGGCCGACGTGAACGGAACGCCATCCGAGAAGGTCACGCCACGCCGGAGGGAGAGGGTGCAGGTGAGGCCGTCGGGCGCGCACGTCCAGCGGTCGGCAAGCCACGGCTCGACCTCCTGGGTTGCCTTGTTCACGCGGACGAGGCGGGCCTGGGTCAACAGGGAAATCAACTCGGTAGCGAAATCGCGGTTTGTATAACGATTGAAGGAGCGCGGCTCGCTGCGAATCGTGGCGACCAGATCGCCGCCGCCGGGCGGGGTGGCCGCCGGGATTCCCGGCGAGATCACTGGCGCCCCGGCCGGCATCCGCGCGGGCCGGGCCAGCACCAATCCGACAATCGCGGCGGCCGCCAGGACTGCGGCGCCGCCCCACCACACGCGCGATGTTCCCACCATCCGGCTGACCCTCCACGCCGTGTATCGGACGGACGCCCACCCTCGTGCAGCATGCGGGCGGTGCGCCGGCCCGATCCGCGCGCCCTGCGTGCCGGGCCGGGTGCAGTCGCGGGCAATTGCGTGCCCCGTCCGGCAGCCCCACGGATTGGCCGATCGGCTAAGAAACTGGCCGATCAGTGGCCCAAGGTTGCACAAGAAATTCGTCTGATAATCCCCATAAGCCTAAGTCAGCCAGCCGTTTGCACAGATACTGTGCCGGCCCCCCGAATGTGGTATCGATTCCGCAACACCTCGACCCGGAGGTGTAGCCACCGATGCTGCCTGACGAGTTTGATCCCTTCACGCAGAATCAACTCCGCAGCGTCTCCATCGAGCAGGCCGGTCAGATTCTGCGCGTATCCCGGAGAACGATTTACTACTGGATCCGCGAGGGCCGGTTGCAGACCGTGCGGACACGGCTCGGATCGCAGCGGATCCTGATGGACTCGATCCGCGCGTGCTGGCTGCAGAAGTTCTGAAACTGGACCTCCGGGGCCATCTGGGGGCGTCACATCACACGGCGTTCCGGCGCTGACGCGGCCGGAGCGATTACGGAGAGCGACGATGGCGACCAAGTCGGGGCGGACGTGGGGACGGGCGCTGGCGGGCGTGCTGGTCGTGGTGGCGGCGCTGGCGATCGCGATGCCGGCGTCGGCGCAGCACCGGGCGCGGCTGTCCGGGGACCTGGCGGCCTGGCTGCAGGCCCCCGTGACACGGACCCAGGCGGTCATCGTCGAAGGCAATCGCGCGCGGATTCGCGCGGTGGCATCGCGGTACGGCCTGCGGATCCGGAAGCAGCTGAAGACGGGCGCGGTCCTCGAGGGCAACGCCAGCCAGATCGACGCCGCGGCGCGGGACGCGGAGGTCGATCACCTCTCGGGTGACGCGACGGTGAGGGCGACGATGGCGGTGACGCGGGAGGGCATTGGCGCCGAGACCGCGTGGGAGGGATTCGCAGGCATCCGCGGCCTGTCCGGGCGAGGCGTGGGCGTGGCGGTGATCGACTCGGGCATGTCCAGTCACTCGGCGCTGCGGGGCAAGGTCGTGGCGGCGGTGGACTTCACCGCCAGCCGGGGCCCGGGCCTGGACATCTACGGGCACGGCACGCACGTCGCGAACATCATCGCGGGCGGGCCGTCGCGCGAGAACGTCGGCGCGGACTACCGGGGCGTCGCGCCGGGCGCGTACATCGTGTCGCTGAAGGTGCTGGGCGCGGACGGCAGCGGGCAGACGAGCGACGTGATCCGCGCGATTGACTGGACCATCGAGAACCGGGCGCGGTACCGCATCCGGATCATCAACCTGTCGCTCGGCCACGCGCCGTTCGAGTCGTGGACCGAGGATCCGCTGTGCGGGGCGGTGAACCGGGCCATCCAGGCTGGCATTGTCGTCGTGACCTCGGCCGGGAACTTCGGCCGGACGGCGGACGGGACGGCCGTGATGGGCGGCATCGCGTCGCCGGGCAACACGCCGGACGCGATCACGGTGGGCGCGCTGAACACGAAGGGCACGCCGGACCGGGCAGACGACGAAGTGGCGACGTACAGCTCGCGGGGGCCGACGTATCTCGACACCGTGATGAAGCCGGACCTGGTGGCGCCGGGGAACCGGGTCGTGTCGGCGGAGGAGCCGGGCAGCGTGCTGGCGTTGAGCTACCCGGAGTTGCACGTGGCGGGCCGCGGGGCGAGCGGCTACATGCAGATGAGCGGGACGAGCCAGGCGGCGGCGGTGGTGAGCGGGGCGGCGGCGCTGGTGCTGCAGGCGAACCCGACGCTGGGGCCGTTGCACGTGAAGCTGGCGCTGCAGTTGGCGTCGACGTTCCTGCCGTCGTCGGGCCTGGTGGGCGGTGGATCGGGCAGCCTGAACGTGCCGGGCGCGGTCTGGATTGCGGTGAAGGGACCCAAGCCTCACGGGAGGTGGCCAGAGCGAATCCCGCAGTCCTCGTGGCTCGCCTCTGGGTCCGAGGCTAGCGCCGGGATTCACAGCATCATCTGGGGTAACTCGATCATCTGGGGCAGATTCCATCATTTGGGGCGACTCGATCATCTGGGGCATTCCATTATCTGGGGCAGTTCCATCATCTGGGGCAATTCCATCATCTGGGGCAATTCCATCATCTGGGGCGATTCCATCATCTGGGGCGACTCCATTATCTGGGGCGATTCCATCATCTGGGGTAATTCCATTATCTGGGGCAATTCGATCATTTGGGGCGACTCGATCATCTGGGGAGAATAGCCCACTAGCCTGAGACTATTCCTGCGGTTCATCCTGCGTCCCGGTCGCCACGCGAGTTTTCGGCTTCGCACGGTGCGGGCTGATTATGATCGCGGCGGCCGCAATCTCACTTGTCTTGACAACCCTCATCAACGGGATCCGGCAGACCCTCCTCGGCAGATCTTCTTGACACCGATTATCGGTGCGTATGCTGGGCGGGATTTCGCTGAACCCACCGGCCGACCGCATCTTGCCCCCTCTGCGGTCGGCGCCTCGACGCACCGAGGAGCGCCCATGCCGGACGCGCCGTCGCCGCAAGTCCTGGTCCTCGCGTCACTCGGGCGTTTTCGCGAGGCGCTGGCCGAACTTACCCAACTCGTTCAAGCAGCGGCGAGTTCCGTCGCCCGGTATTCCGAGCCGACTCCGCGCCGAACTGTCGGAGCACACGGACGGCGCGACGAGCTATCGCTAGCTCGTCGCAACCGAGGGACGGCGAACGGAGGGCCTTCGCTGCCGTGCGGTGGCGGTCCTTCGGTCTAGTGGCGCGCAACACGGCCACCTGAGCGAGGCTGATCAGCAATTTCACAGAGCGCTCTCTAATGCTGAGCGGGCGCAGAATCTCGAATACCGTACTGGGCGAAATTGCGACTGATGTCGGTTCTTGGTCGCGATGCTGGTCGTCGAGGCGGCGATTGCATCTCCGGACGAGATCCGGCGGAACGTGGCACGACTCGGACAGCCTCGACTTGACGGCCGCCTTCCACCTCTTCACCGCGGAACGAAGGTCAGCGCGGCGTGTTGGCTCCTCGCGCCATCACACGCACATTGCCCGTGCGATTCTCGCCAAGTTCCCCAATGTCTGGCTCGAGGGCGTGGCGGCACTGCAGGACTTCTGCGCGGACTACATGTCGTCCAGCTTCGACACGGCGCTGGAAGCCGCACGCGAGGCCTTCCGCTTGTCGACCGTGTCGGGCCACCACCGGACGCGCGTCGCCGCCCTCGCCAATCTGGGCTCGCTCCACCTCTCGCGCGGCGAGTTCGACGACGCCTGGCGCTGCCTCGAAGACGCGCTGACCCTGGCCGAGCCCGGCGGCGAAGCGCACATCGCCTTGCTGGACTCGTGCGCCGACGTCAAGCTCGCCCAGCGCGACTGGCCCGCCTGCGAGGCGCTGATCACGCGGATGCAGTCAGCCGTGGCCGAGCTGTCGCTCAGCCACCCGGACTGGCACGAACGCTGGTGCGTGCTCACCCGCCTGCGGATGCTGCAGCAGCAGGGACACAGCTGCGACTCGCTCGACCTCGCCCGCACGGGGGCCGCCCTCGCCGCCGCGGGCGGCGACGAACCCATGCTCCGGCAGTTCCGCTTCCTCCAGGCCGCCGCCCACATCGCGCGGGACGAGTTCGACGAGGCCACCACCCTGATCGGTGCGGCCGCGGGCACGGTCCACGGCCGCGACGCGTGGGCGCTGGCCGAGGTCGAGCGCCTGCAGGGGCTGGCCGCCGCGCGCCTTTGCGACATCGGCGACGCCTGCGACCACTTCGAGCGCGGCCTCGCCGTGCTGGCGGGCACCGGCCACACGCGGGCCCGCCTCGACGCGGTCGAAGACTACGCCGCCAGCCTGTGGATGCACTGGTATGCCGGGGCGTCGCCAGCGCCGGCCGACGAGACGATCGACGACCCGGTCCCGGGCCTGCGTCCGGCGCGCATCCGCTGCCGACTGGACGCGTGCTCGCCGCTGGTGCCCGAGGCGCCCCGGTCCGACGCCGGCACGCTCCAGGCGGTCGCGGGCTTGCTCGACCTCGCGCCGCATCCGGCGGTGTTCGGGGAAGAGCTCCTGCGCCTGCTGCACCGATCGGGCTGCCTCGACCACGGCGCCCTGTCGCTCGAGACCGGCACCCACGCGATGGACCACCTGGTCTGGTGCGGGACACCGGAGTCGCCAGGACCGGACACGTCCAATCGCATCGTCCGCATCCAGCTCGAAGCCGACGCCGGACGCCGTCTGGAACTGGCCCTCTGGCCCCGGCCGTCGTTCGCCTGCTGGATGACCTGCATGAACGTCGCCCGGTTAGCGCGTGCCGCGCTCGCTCCGGAGGGCTCCCGCCCGGGACCCGACGCCGGCGTTGCGGCGTGGCCGCTGGACGAACCGGCCGAGGCGGGCTCCGGGGTGTTCGCCTCGCAGATGATGCTCGACCTGCTCGCGACCGCCAGGCGCATCGCGCCGACCACCGTCACCGTGCTCCTCACCGGGGAGAGCGGGACCGGGAAGGAGGTCCTCGCCCGCGTCATCCACGAAGCGTCCCGCCGCGCGTCCGCGGCCTTCGTGCCGTTCAACTGCACGTCGGTGCCGCGCGACATGGTCGAGAGCCAGCTGTTCGGCTATCGCCGTGGCGCGTTCACCGGCGCCGCCGACGCGTTCCCCGGTGTCATTCGCGGCGCCGAGGGCGGCACGCTCTTCCTCGACGAGATCGGCGACCTCACGCAGGATGTCCAGCCCAAGCTGCTGCGGTTCCTGGATTCCAGCGAAGTGCACCCGCTCGGCGAAACGCAGCCGGTCCACGTCAACGTGCGGGTGATTGCCGCCACCAACGCGGACCTGGGCCAGCTCGTGCTCCAGGGACGCTTCCGCGAGGATCTCTTCTACCGCCTCAACGTCGTCCACCTGCGGGTGCCGCCGCTGCGCGAGCGGCGTGAGGAAATCCCGGTGCTGACCGACCGGTTCCTGAGGCAGTTTGCGGAGGAGTTCGACAAGCCCGGGCTGCGGATCGCCGACGAGACGCTCGAGTACCTGCTGCTCTACAACTGGCCGGGCAACGTCAGGCAGCTCGCCCACGAGATGCGGCGCCTGGCGGCGCTGGCCGAGCCGGGCGCGGTCCTGATGCCCGAGCACCTGTCGCCCGAGCTGGCTGCGAGCCGGCGCACGGTGCCCGCCACCGAGCGGACGGTCGGGTCGCCGCACGTCGTCGTCCGCCTCGATCAACCCCTGCAGGCCGCCGTCGAGCACGTCGAGCGCGCCGTGCTGCAGCACGCCCTGGCGGGCGGCGATCACAACCAGGCCGATCTCGCGCGCGACCTCGGCCTGTCGCGCAAGGGCCTCTATCTCAAGCGGCAGCGCCTGGGATTGTAGCGCGTCACGTCCTACGGCATCAGGCCGGGCGAGAGCCGGTCGACCGCCACGTCCGGCCCCGCCGCGACGAGCGCCGCGACGTCGTAGCCGCCGGTGGCCACGGCCAGCGACCGCACCCCCGCCGTCCGCGCGGCCGCGACATCGAGCGGAGTGTCGCCAATTACCCAGATGTCCGACGCCGGGATCTCCGGACAGCCGCACGCCCGCGCCCGGCTCACAGCCACGCCCACCAGTTCCCATCGCTCGGCCGCATCGTCGCCGAACGCGCCGCAGCGGAAGTAGTCCCACAGGCCGAAGTGGGCAAGCTTGATCTCCGCCCCGCGCGGGAAATTCCCCGTGAGCAACGCCAGCCACACGTCGTCGCGGGCGGCCAGGGCATCCAGCGTGTCGCGGACGCCTGGCAGCACGCCCTTGAAGTGGCGCGGCCGCGCGGGATCGTCGCTGCCCGGGGGCGCCGGCTTCGCCATCTCGTCCTCGAGCATTGAGAAATACACGTCGCGGAAGCGCGCTCGCTCGCCGTCCCGCTCGCGGATGCCGGCGCGCGCCAGGGCATCGGCCAGGATGGCGGGATCGGTGCGTCCGGCCAGCGGCACGCCCTGCAGGGCGTGCTTCACGCCGAACACCGCGTCGAACGCCCGATCCATGCCGCGCAACCCCGCGCCGCCCGACAGCACGAGCGTGCCGTCCACGTCGAACAGGAGCAGTTTCCCCATGCGGGTCAAGTCTGGCACAATGGAATGACGCGGGTCGAGACCCCAACCACAATCGGCAACCGCAGGACGGAGGACCGTTCGATGACGCGAACCTCTCTATTCGCGGCAGCCCTCGGGCTGTCGTTCGCCGCCACCCCGCTGATGGCGCAGCCTCCGGCCGCGCCGCCGGCCGGCATGCAGGGCCACACGATGAGCCAGGGGATGATGATGGGCGAGGTCGTCGCGCGCGCGAAGGCCGACATCAAGGGCGAGGGCATCACGGGCACCGCCGAGTTCATCGAGCACAAGGCGGCCAATGCCGACAAGCTCCAGGCCGGCGCCTGGACGGGCAACGCGGTGGAAGTGATCGTCGATGTGAAGGGCCTCAAGCCGGGCCTGCACGGCATGCACCTGCACGCGATCGGCAAGTGCGAGCCCGACTTCGGCGCCGCGGGCGGCCACTTCGATCCGGGCCCGAACAGCAATACGGACCCCGACGCCAATCATCCGTTCCACATGGGTGACCTGCCGAACCTGTTCGCCGACGCCCAGGGCCACGCGGCGGCCCGGGCGTGGACCTCCCGCGTCAGCCTGACCGCCGGACCCTTGTCCGTCTTCGACGCGGATGGCACGGCGATCATCGTCCACGCGAATCCCGACCAGGGCATCACCGGCGATCCGAAGAGCGGCGTCGCGGGCGGCCCGCGCGTCGCGTGCGGCGTGCTCGTGAAGCAGTAGGCCGGTCCAGCCGGACCATCAGGGGGCGACGGCGAGTGGGCGCGCCCCGGCAGCCCGGGCGCGCTAACCCCCGATCCACCGGCGCCAGCCGGACTGCCGGAGGAGCGTCCCCGTAGCGGCGTCGAACGTGAAGACGTCGTGCGCCACCGCGCGCGCGAAGGCCGGGTCCGCGGTCAGGGCCAGCAGCGCGATCCCGCGGCGACGGGCAATCCGCGCCACGTCGCGCGCCAGCCTGGCCGGCGCGCCCGGCGGCCCGCCCGCAACGAGCGCGTTCGCATGCTCGAGCACCAGCAACGCGGGATCCAGCGCGAGCGCACGCGCCACGTGAATGCGCGCCCGCGCGGCCGGCGGCAGGTCCCCGACGCGAATCGGCAGGTCGGCCGTGAGCCCCACTTCGGCGGCCAGCCGCGACACGTCCGCGAGGACGCGTGCCGGCACCGGGTCGATCGACAGCGTGAACGACATCGCGATGCTCTGCGCGGTGGTCAACTCGCCGAGCAGGAGCGCCCGCACCGACACGATCCCGAAGCGGTCCAGCGTCTTCAGCCAGTCGTCGGCATCGGTGATGGCCGCCGTGGCCCGGCCGAACAGGCGAATCTCCCCCGCTTCCGGCAGCGTCGCGCCCGTCAGGAGGTTGACGAGGACCTCCGCCGCCGGGCCATCCAGGCCGGCGACGGCGACCCGCTGCGCGGGGAGGAGCGCAAGCGAGGCGATCCGCAACGGGCGGAGCGCCCCGTAGGACTTGACCAGGCCGTGCACCACCAGGGACGGGTCAGACATGATCCCCACGCGCCGGGAGGCTCGCGCGCCTCACCCCGGGTTCCTCGCCACGAGGCGGGCCATCGCGGCCGGTTCGTCGACCTCCTCCGATGCCACGATGGTCCATGCCGCGAAGGCGCGGCGCAACTCGCCGGGCTCGAGCAGGTGGTCCGGCGATGTCGGCCCGACGCTGCGCTGCGCCTGCCCGGTCGTGAACGTCTCGTAGATCACGAAGCCTCCTGGGCGAACCATGGCCCTCACCTCGGGCCAGCGGTGGCGCAGGAGGAAGCGCGTGCACAGGAGCAGGTCGAACCGATCGCGCGGCAGCGGATCGCGCTCGAGGTCTGACACCCAGAGCCGCAACGCGACGCCGAGCCCTCGCGCGGCGGCCTGGCCCGTACGCAGTCGGTCGATCGATCGATCCACCCCGAAGGTCGTGAACCCGGCGGCCGCCAGGGCGAGCGCGTGCCGGCCCTCTCCCATCGCCAGATCGAGCGCCGCCCGGCGGGCACCCGGCACGCCAAGCGCCCGCGCGACGTGCGGCAGCCATCGCGCGACGAACGGCGAGACCGTCGATCGGGGTGGGAGGCCGCCCATGGCGTGTGCCGGCGCTGTCGTCAGGCCTGGCGCGCGGCGCTGCCCGCGGCGGCCCGAAGCTGATCGAAGTCATCGGCCGGCAGGCCGACCGTGCCGAGGCCGACGGCGCGGTACACGCCATCGCCATGGAAGTCCGACCCGCCGGTCACCAGCAGCCCGCGCTCCCGCGCGAACGCGAGATAGCGGGACGTCTCGTCGGGCGAGTGCTCGGTGTGGTACACCTCGACCGCGCGCAGGCCCTGCCCCGCGAGATCCGACAGCAAGCCGTCCTGCTTCGTCACGCCGGGATGCGCGAACGCGCTGATCCCGCCCTCGCGCGCGATGAGATCGATGACCTGCCTCGGCGTGGCCCCGATGCGGCCCGAGTAGGCCGGCTGGCCCTCGGCCAGGTACCGGTCGAACGCCTCCTGCACGTCGCGGACGTGACCCGCCGCCACGAGCGCCCGCGCGATGATCGGCCTGGCAATGGTGCGCCCCATGGCCTCGTGGACCAATCGCTCCATGTCGATCGCCGCGCCCAGGGCGGCGAGTTTCGTGCCGATCTCGCGCGCCCGCCGCTCGCGATCGTCCCGCTGCTCGTCCAGGAAGCCCGCAAGGGCGCGCGCACGGCAGTCCAGGAAGTAGCCGAGGATGTGGATGTCCTTCGCGTTCCAGACGGCGGTGATCTCGATGCCGGGAACGAAGTCCAGGCCAGCCTCGCGCGTCAGCGCCTCGAGTTCCGGGACGGCGGCCATCGTGTCGTGATCGGCGACCCCGATTGTCGTCAGGCCGGCGGCCTTCGCGCGCGTCACGAGTTCCGCCGGCGAGAGCGTGCCGTCGGACGCGGTCGTGTGCAGGTGCAGGTCGATCATCGGGGTCTCGCCAGCCGGGGTGTGGAGCCGGGGTCCGCCGGAGCGCTCGGCGTCACGGCTTGCGGCGGCGGGTCGAGGCTCTGGCGGCGGGCGCCGGCTTGCTCTTGCCGAGCGCGATGTACTCGCGCAGCAGCAGGTCGAGGTGCTCCCGCTCCTCGTCGGCGAACTCGAGAAAGACCTGTTTGCCCTCGGAGTCCTCGAAGCGATCGCCGTACCGCTTGAAGAACCGATGGGAGGCGCGCTCGCACCGAATCCCGATACGCAGCGCCTGCCGATCGTCGACGCCGCGCGCCACTTCCTCGGCGCCGGCGGCGAACAGGCCGTTGGCCGCGCCCTTGAAGAAGAGGAAGGTCGGGCGCGATTCCAGCAGCGCGTCCTGCGCCAGCAGCTTCTGGTACCGATCCTCGAGCATCGACAGGTGGTCGCGTTCCTCGTCCGCGAGACGATGGAAGACGCGGCGCCCGCGGGCCTGTCTGGCGGCCCGGGCCGCCCGCGTGTAGAACTCGAGGCCGCTGCGCTCTGTCGCGATCGCGATCCGCAGCGCATCGCGGGCGAACACCAGATGCGACGAACCGGCTTCGGCCTGGGTCGGACGGCCCGTGCGGCAGTCCTCGCAGGTGCCGTAGATCTGGAGCACGCTCTGCCGCGCGGCGAAGTTGCGGGCCGCCGCCACCTCCTCGATCTCGAGCTCGATGTCCGAACTCAGGAACTCGAAGGAGCGGTTGCAGGTCTTGCAGATCAGGTGGAAGTGGCGCGGGTGGCGGTACGAGTGCTCGAAGCGGTAGCGGCCCTCGCCGAAGTCCACCTTCCGGGCGATGCCGGCTTCCACCATCCACTGCAGCGTGCGGTAGACGGTGGCCCGCCCGATCCCGTGGTCCTCGCGTCGGATCAGGTCCACCAGGTCATCAGCGCTCAGATGGCCTTCATGGCGCAGGAAGACGCGCAGGATGCGCTCGCGCTTGCTGGAGCGCTTCCCGCCCGCCGGGTGCAGGTGGGAAACGTCCGGCACGACAGGCTCGGTGGCAGACTCCACGGACCCTCGGCACAACTGTTGCCCCTGCGGGCCGCTCGGGACGCGGCGCACCAGCGGCCCCGGGCTTCGTCTCTGCTATGCCCGGCGCTCAGTCGAGTTGAGAACGCGCCGGGGCATGTCGCGCGCGGCCGCCAGCCCGAGTGCCCGGAGCGAACATACTCATCACAAGTCAGCTCCGGGGTCAGTCGACCGAGAACGACGAGCCGCAGCCGCACGTCGACTTCGCGTTGGGGTTGCGAATCGTGAACCCGCCGCCCGTCACGCTCTCGATGAAATCGACTTCCGCGCCCTTCAGGTACCGGGCGCTGATCGGATCGACAAACAGCCTGACCCCGTTGGACTCGAACCGCTGGTCGGCTGCACCCGGCTCGTCTTCGATCATGAGGCCGTACTGGAAGCCCGAGCAGCCGCCTCCCTGCACGAACACTCGCAACCCGCTCTGCTGCTTCTGTTCCTCGGCCAGCAACTCGTTGATCTTGGTGGCCGCTGTCGTTGACACGTTGATCATGATGGGTTCCGCTCCAAAGGGTGGCCAGTCCGACGATTATAGCCCGACAACAGGCCGATTTCGAACAGCGGCCCGGGGGACCTGGGACTGCTCCAGGTGCCTATGTCTTCATTCTACACAAGTTTAGACCACGCCGGCCTCCTCCGGGATCCAGGCCGCCAGGCCTGCCGCCAGCCCGGTGCTTGCCCGGGTCGCGGCCGCCGGACGATACTGCAGGGGATTGCCGGGCTGGATCGGCGAGATCCCCGGTCCGGCCGCTGAGCCCGCCCCTTCCGGAGGTTCCCCGTGGCATCCGAATACCCGTTCTTTCTGGCCGGCGCGTGGCAGCGCTCGACGCTCGTCCACCCCGTGCTCAACCCGTACGACGGCTCCCTGGTGGGCACGACGTGGCTGGCCGGCATCGCGGAATACGAACGGGCGACGCAAGCGGCCCTCGACGCGGCGCCTGTCATGCGCCGGATGCCGGCCTACCAGCGGGCCGCCATCCTGGCCAGGGCGTCCGAAACCCTGGCGCGGCGCCGTGACGAGATCGGCCGCGTGCTGGCGGGTGAAGCGGGCAAGCCGCTGCGCGATGCCCTGGCCGAGGTGGACCGCGCCGCCATGACCTTCCAGGTCGCCGGCGAAGAAGCCCGGCGCATCGGCGGCGAGGTCATCCCGCTGGATCTCGCGCCGCACGGCACCGGGCGCATCGCCATCTGGCGGCGTTTCCCCATCGGCCCGGTTGCCGCGATCTCGCCGTTCAACTTCCCGCTGAACCTGTCGGCACACAAGGTGGCCCCGGCCGTGGCGGCCGGCAACCCTGTCGTCCTCAAGCCCGCCAGCAAGACGCCGCTCTCCGCGCTGTTCCTCGCCACCGTGCTCGAGGAGGCCGGCCTGCCGGCGGGCGCGCTCAGCGTCCTGCCGATGCCGCGCGAGATGGGCGATCGCCTGGTCACCGACGACCGCTACAAGCTGCTGACGTTCACCGGGTCCTCGTCGGTCGGGTGGGCGATGAAAGCCCGCGCCGGGAAGAAGAAGGTCATCCTGGAGCTCGGCGGCAACGCCGGGGTCATCATCGACGAGACGGCGGACCTGGACTACGCCGCGAAGCGCGTGGTCACCGGCGGCTTCGCCTTCGCGGGCCAGAGCTGTATCTCGGTGCAGCGCGTGTTCGTGCACGACTCGGTGTTCGACGAGTTTGCCCGGCGGCTGGTCGCGCGCGTCGAGTCGCTCGTCATCGGCGACCCGCTCGACCCGCGGACCGACATCGGGCCGATGATCGAAGTGGCCGAGGTCGATCGGATCGAGGCCTGGGTGAACGAGGCGGTGGCGGACGGCGCACGGGTCGTGACCGGGGGGCGGCGGATCTCGCCGTCGGTCTACGCCCCGACCGTGCTGACCGACGTCGCCGAGGTGTCCAAGGTATGCGCGCAGGAAGTGTTCGCGCCGCTGCTCGGCCTCTACCGGTTCTCCGACTTCAACGAGGCCATGGCGGCCGTCAACCGGTCGCGGTACGGCCTGCAGGCCGGCGTGTTCACGCGAGACCTGCTGCGCGCGTTCATGGCGTTCGACGTGCTCGAGGCGGGCGGCATCATCGTGAACGACGTGCCCGCGTGGCGCATCGATCACATGCCCTACGGCGGGGTGAAGGATTCGGGGATCGGGCGCGAAGGCCCGCGCTACACGATCGAGGAGATGACCGAGCCGAAGCTCCTGGTGATCAACCGGGAGCTGGACTGACGTCGTCCCGCGCGCTCCCGTGCGGCACCGGGGCCGCGCCCTGCGCGGCCCCGGCACCACCGGCGTCTTCTTCCTACTTCATCGCCGCCAACTGCTCGGCCGATGCAGTCTCCACATCCTTGTGCAGGCTGTTCCCGTGCGAGTCCATCGTGACGATCACCGGGAAGTCCTTCACGTAGAGGTGCCACAACGCTTCGGGCACGCCGAACTCGAGCAGCGACACGCCGTCCACGCGCTCGACGCAGCGCGCGTGGTCCTGCGCCGCGCCGCCGATGGCGCTCAGGTAGACCGCGCCGTGCTCCTTGAGCGCGGCCAGCGTCCGGGGCCCCATCCCGCCTTTGCCGATCACCCCGCGCACGCCGAACCGTCCGATCACGTCGGCCTGGTACGGCTCCTCGCGGATGCTCGTGGTCGGGCCGGCCGCGTTCATCTTCCAGCCGTCGCCGTCCCGCAGCATCACCGGCCCGCAGTGATAGATGACCGCGCCGTTCAGATCCACGGGCGGGTCGTGCTTCATCAGGTGCGAGTGGACCGAATCGCGTCCGGTGTACATGCGCCCGTTCAGCAGCAGAACGTCGCCGACCTTCAGCGATCGGACCGTCTTCTCGTCGAGTGGCGTGGTCAGGACGATCTCGCGCCCGGTCCGCGGGACGCCCGCCTGCGCGGCCATGTGCGCGGCGGGATTGGCCGGGTCGCGATAGAGCCACCGCCGGATGGCGCCGGTTGACGGGTCGAGCACCACGCCCAGGCGCCGGAACGCCCAGCAGTCGTAGGCCACCGACACGAAGAAGCAGGCCGGCAGGCGGTTCAGCGCCCCCACCTTGCAGCCGATGAGCGAGACGTTGCCGCCGAAGCCCATGGTCCCGATCCCGAGCTTGTTCACGGTGCTCATGATCGTGTCCTCGAGTTCACGCAGCTTCGGCTCGGGATTCACGTCGTCGAGCGTCCGGAGCAGCTGGCGCTTGGCCTCCGCGTACCCGCTGGCCCGATCGCCGCCGATACACACGCCGAGCGCCCCTGGCGCGCAACCCTTGCCCTGGGCGGCCCATACCGCGTGCAGGATGCACTTGCGCACGCCCTCGAGGGTGCGGTCCGCCCGGCCGAGGTTCGACAGCTCCACGGGGACCGCGTACTGCGCGTTGCAGTTCTCGCAGCCGCCGCCCTTGAGGATCAGCTTCACCTCGATCTCGTCCTTCTCCCACTGCTCGAAGTGGATGACCGGCGATCCCGGCCCCAGGTTGTTGCCGGAGTTCTTGCCCGTGATCGAATCCACCGAGTTCGGCCGGAGCTTGCCGCGCGTGGTCGCTTCCTCGATGGCCTCGCGGATGCGGTCTCCCATCCAGAGCTGGTCGGCGCCACGCGGCACGTGGATCTCGAACGTGGGCATGCCGGTGTCCTGGCAGATGGCCCCGTCGCCGTCGGCCGCCTGGTCGATGTTCAGTGCGATGATGGACATGGCCTGGCCGGCCTGCGTCTCGGGCGGCTCGGCATCCAGCGCGACCTTGATGGCCGCGCGCACGTCGGGGGGTAGATCCGTCGACGTTTTGACGATGAGTTCAAGCATGCTCGCGGAGAATTCTGGTAACATGCGGGCAAGTATACTGCCGTTGCCAGGCGCCTTGTAAGTCTCTGCTGATGCACCAGATAGATGATCTCGCAGGGCCCCGCGCAGCCGGACGGCCCGCCGGTCGCCCCGCGTGGGCCGCCCTTCGCGTGGTGCTGGCGACCATCGTCGCGGCGCTTGCGGTGGCGGTGTCGCCGACGCCGGTGCGGGCGCAGGCCACCGCGCATCACGGCCGGCTGTTCCCGCCACAGGACCTCGGCCTGCTCGAGGGGCCCGACCGCGACCTCTGGCAGCTGCCGGGCCCGATCATGGATGCGCTCGGGATCGCCGAGGGCTCCGTCGTGGCCGACCTTGGCGTCGGTGGCGGGTGGTTCAGCATCCGTCTCGCCCGCCGCGTCGGCCCCAACGGCATCGTCTACGCCGAGGACATCCAGCGGCTGATGCTCGAGGCCACGGGCCGGCGGGTGTCTCGCGAGGGCCTGCGGAACGTCCGCACCGTGCTCGGCACCTCCGAGGATCCGCGCCTCCCGCCCGGCGCGATCGACGCGGTCCTCATCGTCGATACGTACCACGAGATGGACAACCCGGTGGCGTTGCTGCGCAATGTCGCGCGCGCCCTCAAGCCGCAGGGGCGGGTGGGTATCGTCGATTTCCGGAAGGATGGCTACGGGCCGGGGCCGCCCCTCGAAGAGCGCGTCGATCCGGACACGATCATCCGCGACGCCGAGGCTGCCGGCCTGGAGATCTTCAGGCGCGAAACCTTCCTGCCGTACCAGTTCTTCCTGGTGTTCCGCGCCAAGGGCCCGGCCCGGGACTGAGGGCGCAGCGTCGTTACCCGGCCCGCCCGACCAGTTTCCACGCGGCCGGCAGCACCGCCGCCGCAGCGAACAGCTTGACGATGTCCGCGACGACGAAGGGGTACAGGCCGGCCTGGAGCGCGGCCGGGACACCCGCGGCCGGGTGCGTCGGAGACAGGGAGAAGGCGAGCCAGCCGAGGCCGCACGCAAACACCACGGCGAGCCCCGCGGCCATCGCCACCACCGACGTGAGGTACCGGCGGTCGAACCCGCGTTCGGCGAGCCGGCCCGCCACGAACGCCGCCAGAGGATAGCTGAGCAGGAAACCACCCGTGGGTCCGAGCAGGCGCGCCGCGCCCGGCGGGAGCAGCGGCGAGGCCGCGAACACGGGCAGCCCCGCGAGGCCGGCCGCCAGGTACAGCACCTGGCTCGCCATGCCGAGGCGCGAGCCGAGCGCCGCGGCAGCGAGCAGGACGATCATCGGCTGCAGGGTGAGCGGGACCGGGGTGAACGGCAGCGGGAGGCTGACCTGCGCGGCCGCGGCCGTCAGCGCCGACGCGAAGAGCACCGCCCCCGCGCGAATGGCACGGGCCGATGCCAGATCGACGCGGTCCGTGAGCGAAAACAGCAGGGGGTTGGCGGACATTACGGCCATGGACGTGCGACCAGCTTCAGTCATGGGCGGATCTTAACGTATGCCTGACGGTGATGACAATCGCCGGGGGCCCTTCGGTTGCCAGTGCTCCGTGCCTGGTCCTGCGAACCAGGCGGCGCCCGGCGCCGGCGGCGTCGGGGCGTGACCAGGCGGTGACCAGGCGCTCCCGTTTGCCCCTGTCCCGGGATCGCCAGGCTCCAGCCTGGCCCGGGAGGCGCAGCAGCGTGATCCTTGTGGACCGCGTCACAGTGCAGTCCCGGTCAGCCCGGGTGCACGTCGGAATTGTGAGATGCGGTCAGTCATGCAGCCCGCGGT
Organism: uncultured Acidobacteriota bacterium; assembly: GCA_963813325.1. Classification (GTDB taxonomy): domain Bacteria; phylum Acidobacteriota; class Vicinamibacteria; order Vicinamibacterales; family JAKQTR01; genus CAWEYM01. Next base: position 852,236 of record CAWEYM010000003.1, on the reverse strand, counting down.
CGCGCGGCGCGCCGCTCCCAGAAGTCCTCGAATCGCCCGCTCAAGATGCCGCAGCGCAAGGCGATGATGGCGTCGGCGCCGGGCAGGGTCCCGTGCATGCCACTGCGTTTCAGACGGGCGCCGATGGCGGTCTTGCAGCCGGCTTCGACGACGCCGGTCGAGACGCAGAGGCCCTGCGCGCGGAAGGCGGGATAGCGCATCCGGTGCCGATTCCGGACGAAGTACGGCAGGTCCTGCGCGGCGGCGGGGGTGGTCGCGAGGTACTCGCGGAGCCCGTGGACGAGGCGCCGGAGGTGGCCGGCGTCGAGGTCCGCGTACCGGGCGTGGGTCCACGCAGTGGCGAGGTCGCCAGGCGCGCCGAAGATCGCGGTGGCGAGCGAGGCCAGGTGCTCCTTGGCGTGGAAGAGGTCGACGATCTGGATCGCCCCGGGGCACGCCTCGTCGGCCACGTGCCAGATCCACACGGCGCCGTCGCCGAGGACGACGCGCTGGGGGGCCTGGTCAAAGCCGCGGCGCTGAGCTTCGCGGTCCACCCGCAGCGCAAAGGGCGACGAGCGGGCCGCGGGGCCGGACGTGGCCGCCGCGCTTTCGATCGCCGCCGAGTAACTGACCGAGCCGGGGTCCCGCACGGGGCGGCCCTCGGCGTCGCGCGCCTCCGCCGTCCAGACGGTGCAGAGTTTGACCTCGCGAGTCTTGGCGCTCCTGTCGGGCTGTTTCCCGCGGCGGCCCGCCAGCGCGGCCGCGCGCATCGGGATCCCCGTGCCATCCATCCCCAGGTACATCGTGGACGCCGCGGGCGGCTGCGCCTCGACGACGGTGCGTTCGTCCTCGGCGAGGGCGCGGCCCAGCGCTTCGGCGGTCCGCTCGACCTGTTTGGGATCGACCGCGACGCCGGCGAGCTCGTGCAGCAGGGCGTGGCCCTCCACGAAGCTGACCCGCGCGCCCACGATCCCGACCATGCGGGTGACCGCGGGGGAGAGCGCCGTCCCGTCCACGCCCAGCGCCGCGTCGCGCGGACACACGCCCGCGTCACACCGCGTGCAGTGGTAGTAGGCCCGCTCCAGCGTCAGGGGTCCCAACACACGCTCGACGGTCTTGGGGCGGCGACCCGCATAGCGCGCAGGCTGCGCACACTGTGGGCAGGGCCTCGTGGGCCCCACGTAGTCCGCGTGGTCCGCATTGAGGCGCTGCGCCACCGCGCGCGCGGCCACCGTGAGCGCCTGCCGCCGGGCCGCGGTTTCGATCGCCTCGAAGTCCCACCCGTCAACAGCCCCCGGACCTATGAGGGTCGTGATTTCCCGCGCAACTTCCGTCTGGAGCGTCGCACCGAGCCCCCTTTTTCACCCGCCGGGCCGGACGCCGCGGTGAGCGCCTCGATCTCCGCGTCGGCGAGGCGCTCACACGCCGCCCAGTACAGCGCCGTCGCGTCGCGAAACTGCCGGCCGACCTCGATCTGCCGGCGCACCGTGTCGGCCACGGCCGGGGCGAGGAGCCGCGTGCGTGTGGTCCCGGCCACCGCCCACGTGAGGCTGACATACGGGCCGTGGCGCGCGTCCGGATCGTGGGCACACGGACAGCCGGGGCGCGAGCACTTCACGAAGCGTGCGATCAGCGACCCCCGGCGCATCGGGATCGGATCCGCGAGCTGGGTACTCAGACGGGCACGAATCGCGGCGGCGGGTGCGGAGGAATGTCTCATGCTCCATATATTACAGCATGAAAGACTGTAAGCACAAGTCAAGAACCTCAGTAGCCAGCCCATCGCGCATTATGCTGACGTGCACCCGTCAGCCCGACCACGCCGATCCCCGGTCCCTGCTTTGGTATACTGAAGTGTTGTCTCCGACCATGGCCGATCTCCTGAGTCTCACGCCCGCCCCGCTCGACGTGCAGGCCGTGGTGCGGTTGGCGCTCGACGCCGACCCGTTGGGCCGCCACGGTGCGGTCGCGACGTTCGTGGGAACGGTCCGCGGCGAAAACCTCGGCCGGCGGGTGCTCGAGCTGCGGTACGAGGCCTACGAACCGCTGGCGCGGCAGGCCTTTGCCCTCATTGCCCGGGAGGTCGCGGACCACTGGGCGGGCGTGCGCCTGGCGCTGCACCACCGCGTGGGGACGCTCGGCCTGGGCGAGACGAGCGTGGTGATCGCGGCGGCCGCGCCGCACCGCGCCGACGCGTTCCAGGCGTGCCGCTATGCGATCGAGCGGGTGAAGCAGATCGCACCGATCTGGAAACGGGAGATCTTCGAGGACGGCGACGCGTGGATCGAAGGCGCCACGGCCGACCCGGAGAACGCCGCGGCGCGGCAGGCCGCGTACGAGCGCGCATGCGGGTGACGATTCGGCTCTTCGCGCGGCTCCGCGACCTGGCGGCCGCGGGCGACCTCGAGCGGCAGGCCGGCGACGGCGCCACGGTCGAGACCGTGTGGCAGGCGCTGGCGTCCGAATTCCCGGCGATGGCGCCCTACCGATCGTCGATCTCATGCGCCGTGAACGCGGAGTACGCGCGTTTCACGGCGTCGCTCGCGGACGGGGACGAGGTCGCTTTCCTGCCGCCGGTCTCGGGCGGATAGGGCGGCGGGAGACACGCCCGATCTCCGTCCCGACGCGTCAACCTCGGCGGTACAGGGCCCGGGGGCCGAGGCCCGCCGGGCGCGACAGGCAGACAGCAGCATCATGCTCGACAAGCTCGAATCGGTCGAAGGCCGCTACAACGAACTCATGGGCCTGCTCGGGAGCCCCGCGGTGCAGTCCGACCCGGCGCAGTACCGGACGCACGCCAAGGCGCTGGCGGAGATCGAGCCGCTGGTCGAGCACTTCAGGCAGTACAAGGCCGTGACGTCGGAGATCGCCCAGACGGAGGAACTCGCCTCTGGCGCGGACGCCGAGATGCGCGCCCTGGCCCTCGAGGAACTGCCCGGCCTCAAGGCGCGCGCCGAGGCGCTCTTTGCCGCGATCAAGGTGCTGCTGCTGCCGAAGGATCCCAACGACGAAAAGAACGTCATGCTCGAGATCCGGGCGGGCACGGGCGGCGACGAGGCGGCGCTCTTCGCGGCCGAGCTGTTCCGGATGTACAGCCGCTTCGCCGAGCGGCAGGGCTGGCGCGTCGAGGTGCTGTCGATCAGCGAAACCGGCGTGGGCGGAACGAAGGAAGTCATCGCCACGATCGAAGGCCGGCAGGTCTATAGCCGGCTGAAGTACGAGAGCGGCGTGCACCGGGTGCAGCGGGTGCCCGCCACCGAGGCGAGCGGGCGCATCCACACGTCCACGGCCACGGTCGCGGTGCTGCCCGAGGCCGAGGAGGTTGACGTCCAGATCGACGCCAAGGACCTCCGCATCGACACGTTCTGCTCGAGCGGCCCCGGCGGCCAGAGCGTGAACACGACGTACTCCGCCGTCCGGATCACGCACCTCCCGACGGGGCTGGTCGTGTCCCAGCAGGACGAGAAGTCGCAGATCAAGAACCGTGCGAAGGCGATGAAGGTGCTGCGATCACGCCTCTACGAGATGGAGATGCGCAAGCAGCAGGAAGCGATCGCCAAGGACCGGCGCAGCCAGGTCGGCACCGGCGAACGGTCCGAGAAGATCCGAACCTACAATTTCCCGCAGAGCCGCATCACGGACCACCGGATCAACTTCACGACCCACCGGCTGGTCGACGTGCTCGACGGCAATCTGACCGAGCTGATCGACATGCTCGTCACCCACTACACGGCCGAACTGCTGAAGGAAGCCACCGCGGTCGAGGACCAGGGCTGAGGCGCCAGGGTCCGGGGCTCGAGGGCCCGAGGGCGAGACAGTGGAGACCCGGCAGCCGACCATCCACGACATCGTGCGCGGGGCCCGCGCCCGGTTCGGCCGTGCCGGCATCGGCCCCGACGAGGCTGCGCTCGACGCCGAGCTGATCGCGCGGCACGTCGCGGGCGGCTGGGCGCGGGGCGAGTACCTGGTCCGCCGCGGCGAGCCCGCCTCGACGGCGTTCCGCGCGACATTCGCGGCGCTGGCGGACCGCCGCGAACGGCGCGAGCCGACCGCCTACCTCATCGGCACCCGTGAGTTCTGGGGCCTCGACTTCGCGGTCACGCCCGCCGTCCTGGTGCCCCGTCCCGAGACGGAACTGATCATCGAGGAAGTGATGGCGCGCGTGCCGGCCGATGCGCCGCTGAGGATCGCCGACGTGGGGACGGGAAGCGGATGCCTCGCCGTGTCCCTGGTGCGGTGGCTGCCGCACGCGCACGTCGTGGCGACCGACATCTCGGCCGCCGCACTCGAGGTGGCGCGACGCAACGTCGACGGGCACGGCGTCGGGGATCGCGTGCGGCTCGTGCGCGGCGACCTGCTGGCCGGGGTCGCCGGGCCGTTCGATGTCGTGGTCTCCAACCCGCCCTACGTGCCTCGCGGGGACATCGCGGCGCTCCAGCCCGAGGTGCGGGACCACGAGCCCCGGGGCGCCCTCGATGGCGGGCCCGATGGCCTGGACGTGGTGCGGCGCCTGCTGCCGCAGGCCGAGGATCGCCTGGCCCCGGGCGGCCTGCTGGCATTCGAGTTCGGCTTCGGCCAGGCCGAAGCCATCCGGGCGGCGGTCGCCGGCCGGCCGGGGCTGACCCTGGCCGCCATGGCGAACGACCTCGCGGGTATCGCCCGCGTCGCTGTACTGCGCGCCGTCACGAGGTCCGCCCCATGACCTGTCTCTTCTGCCGCATCGTCGCCGGCGAGCTCCCGGCGAAGACCGTCTACCAGGACGAGGACGTCGTGGCGTTCCACGACACCAACCCACAGGCGCCCGTGCACGTCCTCATCGTGCCCAGGCGCCACATCGCCACGCTGAACGACCTGGAACCCGGTGACGAGGCCCTGGTGGGCGCGCTGGTGCGGCGGGCGGCCGCCGTAGCCAAGGACCTCGGCCTGTCGGCTCGCGGCTACCGCACGGTGTTCAACTGCAACCGCGAGGCCGGCCAGTCGGTCTTCCACGTGCACCTGCACCTGCTGGGAGGCCGGCCGATGGGCTGGCCGCCGGGGTGAGCCGGGACTACGCGGCGGCCGGGGCGCGCGCCGCCAGGCGGTAGGTGCCGAACCGCCGCGGCTCGTCGAGCGAGAACGCGACCACCGAGTAGCCGCGCCCGAGATAGTGGGCAAAGACCTCGCGGGTCGCGAGCCGCCAGGCTTGCGCGAGGCCCGGGGCCTGGAGCTGCATCTCGGTGAACCCGATCGGGATGGCCACGCGCAGCGACGGGTCGGAGCGTCCCAGCTCGACGCGCGCGCACTCGACCCAGTCGCCGGCGGCCACCGTCGCGTTCACCAGCGGCGCGGGACCGTCCGTCCCGGCCCCTGGCTCGCCGGCCGCGGGCGCCGCCGCCAGCCCGAGCGTCCGCTCGACGCGCGCCGCCCGGAGCCACCACTGCGCGATGAAGCGATCGGTGGGCGTGCCCTGGTGCAGCGGGCTGGTCGAGTCGCCGTACACGTTGAGCGCGTACTCGTCGACCACCACGCCGAGCCGGCCGAAGTTCAGGTGGGCGTTGACCGCCTGCAGCGGGTCGTAGGTCCACTCGATCAGGTCGAGGCCCATCCCGATGGTCAGCCGGCGCTGCTCCAGCTTCAGCGCCAGCCCCACGCCGGCGCCGCGGTACGGGGCGATGACGCCCAGCATGTGGGACCACTGCATCGGGCGGCCCTGCTTCAGGCCTGGCAGGGAGTACACGAAGCCGACCATCCGGCCGCCATCGAAGGCCCCGAGCAGGATGCCTCCCCGCTTCACGCTCACGATGAGGATCGGCACGCCCACGGCGTCGGCGGCGTCCGTGTAGCCCCAGATCTCGCACTCCAGCTCGACCACGCGCTTGAAGTCGTCGATCGTCGTCAGGGGTCGAAGGTCCATCGATGGGCTCCGGGCGATGGGCTACGCGTCCAGGACGAGCGGGGGCAGCTCGGTCAGCGTCCCGATCACGGGCACGTCCTCGAACCCCGGATCGAGCGCGCACTGGAGGGGGGTGCCCACGCCGTCGGTCCGCCGCAGGAGCACGGCGCGCATCCCGACGCCGCGCGCCCCGGCGATATCGTGCTTCACGCTGTCGCCCACCATCATCGAGTCACCCGCGGTGACGTCCAGCGCCTTCATGGCGGCCTCGAAGATGCTCGGGTGCGGCTTGAGGAAGCCGTGCTCGGACGACGACACGGACGCGGCGATGAGGCCGTCGAGCTCGAAGTGGCTCGCGAACGCCTCCAGGCTCCGGTGCGTGTTCGAGATCAGCCCGATGCGCACGCCGCCCGCGGCCAGCGCCGCCAGGGCCGGCGCCACATCATCGTACAGGAAGAAGTGGCGGCAGGCCGCCCACTCGCGGTAGATCTCCTGCGCGGCCGCTTCGGCCCCGGGCCCCGACCCGCCCATGTGCTCGATGATGGCGCGCGTATAGTCGATGAACACGCGCGCATCGTAGTTCTGCTCGGTGGCGTGATCGAGGATGGACGCCGACCGCGCGACGGCCAGCGAGAACATCGCCGGATCGACGCGCACCCCGTGCCGCGCGCAGAAGGCCCGGTAGCCATGGCCGCGGAGCGTCGGCCCCGGGTAGATCAGCGTGAAGTCGACGTCGAAGAACACCGCTCGCGTCACGCTCGGTCCTCGTCCTCCAGGGCCGGGTGCCCGTCGTCCTCGGGCCCCGCGACGGCCAGCGTCGCGCGATCGGACGACAGGATGCGGCGGGCCGCCTCGTTCACGGCCTCCCGCGTCACGCCGGCGAGCAGGCCCGGCAGCTTCACATCGTAGTCGAGGCCGAGCCCGAAGTACTCGACGTTCTGCAGGAACTGCGCGATGCCCGCCCCGGTCTCGAAGGTCCGCGGGATCGACCCGATCAGGTACCGGCGGGAATCGTCCAGCTCCTGCGCGGTCACGCCGTCGGCCGCCATGCGATCGACTTCCGCATCGATGGCCGCCACGGCGCGGCGCACGTTCGCGGGGTTGACGCCGGCACGGATGACGATCGGGCCTGGGAGCACGTGCGGCTCGAACGTGCTGAACGCGTAGTAGGCCATGCCCTCGCGTTCGCGGATCCGGTCGCCGACACGCCCGCCGAGCCCGTAGTCCCCGAGCACGTGGTTCATCAACCAGACCTCGTGATACGCCGCGTCGGATCGCGCCACGGCCGTGAACCCGTAGGCGATGTCCGCCTGCGCCTTGCCGGGCAGCGGGTGCCGAATCTCGCGGCGCGAGGCCGCCGGCACGACGGCCGGGGCTGGCGGCGTCGGCCCCGCGTCGTGGCGCCAGGCGCCGAACACGCGCGCCACTTCGTCGAAGGCGCGCGCGGTCTCGACGTCGCCGACCACGGCCACCGACGCGGTCCCTGGAGCGAAGCGCGCCAGATGGAACGCCGCCAGGGCGGCGCGGTCGAGGCCCGCCATCGACTCGACGCTGCCCATCGGCCGCCGGCCGTAGGGATGATCCCCCGGGTACAGCGCCGCCGACAACGCCTCGCCCGCCATCACGGCGGGGTTGTCGTCATCCTGTCGAATGCTCGTGATGGCCTGGCTCCTCCGCATCTCGATCGCGACGGGGGGCAGCGCCGGCGCCGTGGCCAGGTCGCCCAGCAGGCGGAGGATCGCGGCGAAATCCTCCGTGAGGCAGGTGCAGGTCAGCCACAGCAACTGGCGCCCGACCTCCAGGCCGAGCGAGACGCCGCGCGAGTCGAGCGCGTCGGCAATCTCGCCGGCGTCGCGGCCCGCGGCCCCGCGATCGAGCAGCCGGCCGAGCAGGTACGCCACGCCCGGCTGCCCGGGCGGCTCGTACAGCAGCCCGGCCTTGAACGCCGCGCTGATGGTGACGGCCGGGACGTCGTGAATCGCCTTGGCGATGACCACGACGCCGTTGTCGAGCACCTCGCGCGCAGGCCGCAGGCCCTGCCAGGACCGGCTCATCTCGTGCCGGCCCCCGCCGGCGGGCGCGGCTCGAACCAGCCGATGGTCAGGTTCGACACGTCCAGGCGCCGACGCGCCACGCGCCACACGTCGTCCGCCGAGACCGACGCCACGCGGTCGAGCAGGGACTCGTGCAGGTCCAGCGTCGCGACGGTCGCGAAGTACCCGAGCTGGTGTCCGATCGCCGTGACGCCGTCCTGGTCGAACACGAGCCGGGCGCGCAGCTGGGCCCGGGCTTTCTCGAGCTCGCGGGGCGTGAGGCCGTCGCGGCGGAAGCGGTCCAGTTCGGCCAGCGCGGTGTCCTCGACGCGCGCCAGCGACGCGCCCGCCGACACCGTGATCGCGATGGCGTACAGGAACGGATCCTCGGTAGGCGCGAGGAACCCGCCGACCGCCGACGCCAGCTGCGTTTCGACCAGGGCCGTGAACAGCCGGGCGCTGCGCTGGGGCGGCGGCACCAGCGCGCTCGTCCAGAGGTTGAGGCCCCTGGCGCCGGTCAGCGCGGCATCGGCCACCAGCAGCGGCATCAGGTCCGGGTCGGCCGCGGCCGGCGCGTGATAGGCGAGGCGCAGGTACGCCGTCGTGCCCTCACGCGCGATGCGCACCCGGCGGGTCGCCGTCTGCGGCGGTTCGACCGGGCAGCGCCGCTCGGGCACCGGGCCGGCCGGGATCGGATCGAAATGCCCGGCCGCAAGCCTCAGCGCGGCATCCGCGTCGACGTCGCCAACCACGACCAGCGTCGCGTTGTTGGGCAGATAGTGGGAGCGGTAGTGGCCGACCAGATCGTCGCGGGTCATGCCGCGCAGGTCGTCGAGCCAGCCAATCGTCGGGTGGCCGTAAGGATGCGCCGTGAAGGACGCCGCCGTCACCTGGGTCTCGAGCACCTGCTCGGGATCGTTCTCGCTCCCCTCGAGTTCCGACATCACGATCGCGCGCTCGGCTTCGCAGTCATCGGGGTGGTAGAGGCCGCGGGCCATCCGCTCCGCCTCGATCGGCAGCAGCCGGTCCAGCGCGTCGGCGGGCGCCGTCAGCACGTAGGCGGTCTGATCGATCCAGGTGTACCCGTTCCACGTGCCGCCCAGCCGATCGACGATGCCCTTCATCGCGTCGCGGGGGATGTTCGTCGTCCCGCGGAAGTTCATGTGTTCAGCCCAGTGCGACACGCCGCTCAGCCCTGCCGGCTCGTCCTTCGACCCGACGTGGTACCAGCACCACACCGAGACCAGCGGCGCACGATGGCGCTCCTGCACGAGGACGCGCAGCCCGTTGGCGAGCCGGGCGTCGCGCGTCGGCGGGCGCGCGGCGGGGTTGTCCGGGGACATCGTGTCCATTATACCGGGGGCATCCGCGCCGCCGGCGGCCGGCGGAATGGGCCGGCTCGCGCGAATATGGCTATAATTCAAGTGCTTGCGCTGGCAGTATCCTTGCTTTTCCAGGGGATCAGCCGGATGTCCCGCGCGTTTCAGGGGAGGAATCGCATGCGCCACAAGATCGTGCTCGGCGGCCTGCTGGTCGTGATGTTCGCGCTGGCGGCACCGGCGTTTGCCCAGGTGCCCGCGACGGTCGTCCTCCGATCAGGTGAGCGGATCAGCGGAGACCTGGTGGACATGGGGGCCGACTTCACGATGGACGTCAACGGACGCGAGCGGCACTTCGCCATCAACGATGTCGCCCTGATCGACTTCGTCGGCGGGGGCCAGGGGCTGCCGCGCACGGAGCTCTCGCGCGTGCAGCCGGGTCGCGCAACGGTGTTCATGCGGGGCGGCGGGATGTTCTACGGGCGGCTGTACGACGTCAGCGAGCGCCGCCCGCTGAAGTTCACCTTCGATACCGACAACGGCGAGCGGGCCGTCTATTCGAACGACATCGGGCGGGTGTACTTCTCGGTGCCCCCCGGATACGACACGCAGCCGCAGGACAACCGGCGGGCAGAAAGGGATACTCCACTCGCCACCGGCGGCCCCGGCATGGCCGTCCCGGCCTCCGAGCAGTGGACGCGGACCGGCCTGATGGTGCGCCAGGGCCAGTTGGTGTCCTTTCGCGCGTCAGGCGAGATCCAGCTGAGCACCGACCGGCGGGACGTGGCGGGCCCGGCCGGTTCCCGGCTCGGGCGGTACGCGCGGCGCGCACCGCTGCGCGACTCGCTGGCGGGCGCGCTGATCGGCCGCATCGGCAACAGTGCGGTGTTCGGCATCGGCGATCAGACCGAGCCCCTGGCCATGCCGGCCTCCGGGCTGCTGTACCTCGGCATCAACGATGACGAATGCGGCGACAACCTGGGCGAGTACCGCGTCCAGGTGTCGCTCGACCGGCGGCGCAACTGAGCCCGGGGCTCACGCGTGACGGGCGTGTTCGCCTCGGACAGGCCGGCTGACGCCCGCGCGCCGCGTTCCCCGGGGCATCCTCAACTCGACTGAGCGCCGCGCCTGGCGCGGGTCCGGCATCCCACCCGGCCGGCGCTCCTTCGCGACGCCGGCCCTTCCGACCGCTCCCGGCGCGGTTCTGGACTAGAATTGTAGAGATCGGCCTGCCTTCGCGGGTCTCTCGCCACACCCTATGCCCGACTGGAAAGACACGCTCAACCTGCCGAAAACCGGCTTCCCGATGAAGGCCAGCCTGCAGGTGACCGAACCGCAGATGCTGGCGCACTGGGACGCCCTTGACCTCTATCGCCGCCTGCGCGAACGGCGGAGCGGCGCGCCCGTGTTCATCCTGCACGACGGCCCGCCCTACGCCAACGGGGACATCCACCTGGGCACGGCGCTCAACAAGGTCCTCAAGGACGTCGTGGTCCGGTCCCGGTCGATGATGGGCTTCGACGCGCCCTACGTGCCGGGCTGGGACTGCCACGGGCTGCCGATCGAACTGAGGGTCGACCGGGAGCTGGGCGCGCGCAAGCGCGACATGAGCGTGGCCGACGTCCGCCGCGCGTGCCGCCAGTACGCGGCGCGGTTCGTCGACATCCAGCGCGGCCAGTTCAAGCGCCTGGGCGTCATGGGCGACTGGGCTGAACCGTACCTGACGATGGACTACCGGTACCAGGCGGCGATCGTGCGCGCGCTGGGCAAGTTCGTCGAGCGCGGCATGGTCTACAAGGGCAAGAAACCGGTGCACTGGTGCATCCACTGCCGCACCGCGCTCGCCGAGGCCGAGGTCGAGTACGAGAACCACACGTCGCCGTCGATCTACGTGGAGTTCCCGATGGGCGCCGCGGATGCGGCCGAGCTGGCCTCGCGCGTCCCCGAGCTGCAGGGCCGGCAGGTGTCCGTCCTGATCTGGACGACCACGCCATGGACCATCCCGTCCAACCTGGCGCTGGCCTTTCATCCCGAGGCCATCTACGCCGCGTACCCGTTCGAGGGGCGCGTCGTGATCGTCGCCGAGGCCCTCGCCGAGCGCCTGTCCGAGGAGCTGGGGCGGCCGTTCGTCGACCCGGTGGCCAAGGCCCCCGGCACCGCGTTCGAGCGCCTGCGGTTCCGACACCCGCTCTACGACCGTGACTCGCTCGGGTTGCTGGCCGACTACGTGACGCTCGACACGGGCACGGGCGTCGTCCACACCGCGCCCGGCCATGGCAGCGACGACTACCACAGCGGCGTGCGGTACGGGCTCGAGATCTACGCGCCGATCGGGCCGGACGGCCGGTTCGAGGACTCGGTGGAGATCGTCGGCGGCCTGCCGGTGTTCGACGCGAACCCGAAGGTGGAGGCAGCCCTGTCGGCAGCCGGCCGGTTGTGGAAGACGGCGCGGTTCGACCACTCGTACCCGCACTGCTGGCGCTGCCACAACCCGGTGATCTTCCTGGCCACGGCCCAGTGGTTCATCGGGATGGACGAGACCGGCCTGCGGCGGGACGCCCTCGCGGCCACCGAGTCGGTGGAGTGGTTCCCGGCCTGGGGCGGCGACCGGATGCGCGGGATGTTCGAGGCCCGGCCCGACTGGTGCATCTCGCGCCAGCGGTCGTGGGGCGTGCCCATCCCCGCCGTCTCGTGCACGGCGTGCGGCCAGTCGAGCCTGACGCCGGAGATCGTCGAGCGCGCGGCCCGCGCCTTCGAACAGGACGGCGCCGAGGCCTGGTATGAGCGGCCCGTCGCCGATTTCGTGCCCCCGGGCTTCACGTGCCCGGGGTGCGGCGGCACGACGTTCGACCGGGAGCGCGACATCCTCGACGTGTGGTTCGACTCGGGCTCGAGCCACGAGGCGGTGCTCGCGGTGCACCCGGAACTGCGGTGGCCGGCCGACCTGTACCTCGAGGGAACCGATCAGTACCGCGGCTGGTTCCAGAGCTCGATGCTCGTCGGCCTCGGCACGCGCCGGCGTGCGCCCTACCGCCAGGTCGTCACGCACGGCATGGTCGTGACCGACGAAGGCAAGAAGATGTCGAAGTCGCTCGGCAACGACATCCCGCCGGGCCACGTCATCAAGCAGAGCGGCGCCGAGATCCTGCGGCTCTGGGTCGCGATGGTGGACTACCGCGAGGAAGTGCGGTTCGGCCCCGAGATCCTCGCGCGCATCGTCGAGGCGTACCGCAAGCTCCGCAACACGCTGCGCATCCTCGCAGCGAACCTCCCCGACTTCGACCCGGCACGGGACGAGGTGCCCCTGGCCGACATGGAGGAAGTGGACCGGTATGCGCTCGCCCGGTACGCCGAGGTGTCGCAGCGCGTCCGCGCGGCCTACGAGCGCTACGACTTCCCGAGCATCTTCCAGGTGCTCAACGTCTACGTCGCGGTCGACCTCAGCGCCTTCTACGTGGACGTGTCGAAGGACCGCGTCTACACGCTGGCGCCCGCGGCCCGCGCCCGGCGCTCGGCGCAGACGGCCATGTTCCGGATCGCGGACGGCCTGGCGCGCCTCATCGCGCCGGTGCTGCCGGTGATGGCCGACGAATTCTGGAAGCACCTCCCCGGCACGCGGGAGGAATCCGTGCACCTAGCGGTCTTCCCGGCCGACGACGAGCGCTTCCTGGACGCGGATCTGGTCGAGCGGTGGACGCGCCTGCTCCGCCTGCGGGCCGCGGTCAACGCGGAACTCGAGACCCTGCGACAGGCGAAGACGATTGGCCAGTCGCTCGAGGCGGTCGTGCGCCTGGCGCCGGTCGGGCCCCTGGCCGACCTGGTGGCGCGCCACCGCGCCGACCTGCCGATGCTGTTCATCGCCTCGCAGGTCGAGGTGGACACGGCCCCGGCGACCGGCAGCGACCCGCCGGCCGGAGTGATCTACGTCGAGGCTGAGGGATCGACGGCGCGGATCACGGTCGGGCACGCCGACGGGACCCGCTGCGATCGCTGCTGGCGCTGGGTGCCCGCTGTCTCCGCTGCGCCGGACGCCCTCGGGGTGTGCGACCGCTGCGCCGACGCGCTGGCCGCGAGACGAGGATGACGCCAGACACCCTCCCGACCAGGCACGCCGGGTCGGGCGATGACGCCCTGCCGGCGACCGCGCCCGGCGATTCCGGAGCCGCACCCCCGGCGACCGGGCCCGGTGAGGAGCCACGGGCGCAGGCGCCCTTCCGACTGCACCCCGGCGAGATCTGGGCGGCGGCGGGCATCGTCCTGCTCGACCAGGGGACGAAGGCCCTGGTGCGGGCCCGGCTGCCCGTTCACGAGAGCGTCGAGGTGATCCCCGGATTCCTGAACCTCACGCACGTCCGGAACACGGGCGCGGCGTTCGGCTTCCTGAACGCCGCCGATTTCCCCTTCAAGTCGGCCCTGCTGGCACTGGTCGCCACGATCGCCTTGATCGGCATCGGCGCCTACACCGCGCGCCTGTCGCCCCACGAGCGCATCGCGCGCCTCGGCCTGTCGCTGATCATCGGCGGCGCGCTCGGCAACCTGATCGATCGCCTGACCCTCGGCTCGGTCGTCGACTTCGTGGACGTCTTCTGGCGCAGCTCACACTTCTGGGCCTTCAACGTGGCCGATTCAGCCATCACCATCGGCGTCGCCGTGATGATGCTCGACATGATTGGATTGGGTAAGCATGTTTCCTCGACTCCTTGAGATCGGTCCCATCACCGTCTACAGCTACGGGGTCCTGCTCGCGGCCGCCTACCTGCTCGGCCTGCAGCTGGCGGTCCGGCGGTCGCGCCGGCACGGCCTCGACGGCGATCGCGTGCTCGACCTGGGCATCTACATCATCATCGCCGCCCTGGTCGGGGCGAAGCTGCTGCTCCTCGTGGTCGACTTCGACTACTTCCGCCGGCAGCCCGCCGAACTCTGGACGCTGGCGCGGTCGGGCGGCGTCTTCTACGGCGGCCTGATCCTCTCCTTCCTGGTGGCCATCTGGTACATCCGGAAGCACAAGCTCCCGCTCTGGACGACCACGGACATGTTCGCCCCGGGTATCGCACTCGGCCACGTCGTCGGGCGACTGGGGTGCCTGCTCGCCGGCTGCTGCTACGGCAGGCCGACGACCGAACCGTGGTCCGTCATCTTCACCGACCCGTTCGCCGCCAGCAACGTCGGCACGCCGCTGCACGTGGCGCTGCATCCCACGCAGCTGTACGAGGCCGGCGCCGAGCTTCTGATCCTCGTCGTGCTTCTCGCGACCGAGCGCCGGGGGCGCCAGTTCCCGGGCCGGACGTTCTGGATCTACATCGCGCTCTACGCCATCTCGCGGTTCATCATCGAGTTCTTCCGCGGCGATCCGCGCGGGATGCTGCTCGGCGTGTCCACCTCGCAGTTCATCTCCCTGGTGCTGCTCCCGTTGAGCCTCGCCATGCTCGTGCTCCTGGGGCGGCGGAAAGCCCAGGCGGCGAAGCCGGCGGGCGCCCCGGCGAAGAGGGCGCGCGCGTAGGGCGCCACCCATGCGCCGGGACGAGATCGACGTCGACGCGGAGCATGCCGGCGAGCGCCTGGATCATTTCCTCGTCGCGCAGCTGCCCGGCCAGTCACGCTCGCAGATCCAGCGACTGATCAAGGAGGGCTGCGTGCGCGTCGGGGATCGCGCCGTCCGGCCGAACCTCGCTGTCCGGCAAGGTGATCACGTCGTCGTGGACATCGCGGACCCGGTCGCGCCCGAGCCCAGGCCCGAGGCGCTGCCGATCGCCATCCTCTACGAAGACCCCGACATCGTGGTGGTGGACAAGCCGGCCGGCATGGTCGTCCACCCGGCGCCTGGCCACGCGGACGGCACACTGGTCAACGCCCTGCTTCATCACGTGGAGGACCTGAGCGGCGTGGGCGGCGAACTGCGGCCCGGGATCGTCCACCGGCTCGACCGCGGCACGTCCGGCGTGATGGTCGTCGCCAAGCACGACGCGGCGCACCGGGAGCTGCAGCGGCAGTTCACCGAGCGGGAAGTCGAGAAGGAATACCTGGCGCTGGTGTGGGGCCTGGTGCACGCCGGGCGCCGCATCGACGCCTCCATCGGCCGCGACCCGGTCCACCGTCAGAAGATGTCGGCCCGCGCCCGCCACGCCCGGACCGCGGTGACGCGGGTCACCCGGGCGGAGTACCTGTCGGGCGTGTCGTTCCTGCACGTGGCGATCGCGACCGGGCGCACGCACCAGATCCGGGTGCATCTCAGCGCGATCGGACACCCCATCGTCGGAGACCCCACCTACGGGGGCGTGCGCCGGCACGTCGCTGCGGCGGTGCGCGCCGTCCTCAGGCTCGAGCGGCCGTTCCTGCACGCCGCACGTCTGGCGTTCGCCCATCCCGGTGACGGGCGGCGCCTCGAGTTCACCGCACCGCTGCCGGCCGACCTGCAGGGGGTGCTGGACGACATCGTCGAGCGCGCCGGCCACGACTGAGCGAGGGCGGGACGGCCCCTCGACCGGAGAACCCCATGGACGAACCCCTCGGCGTGCGCGAATCGGGCAGGACGGTGTTCGAGGGCCGCATCTTCACGGTGACGGCCGATCGCGTCCGGCTGCCCAACGGGCGCACCGTCACGATGGAAGTCGTGCGGCACCCGGGCTCGGTGGTGATGATCCCGCTGCAGGACGCCACGCGCGTCGTGTTGATCCGGCAGTACCGGTACGCCCTGGATCGGTGGATCTGGGAACTGCCGGCCGGCAGCCTCGAGCCCGGAGAGGATCCGGCGGCGGCGGCGGCCCGCGAGTGCGAAGAGGAGATCGGGCTGGTGCCGTCGGTGGTCGAGCTCGTGGGCTCGCTGTACCCGACGCCGGGCTTTTGCACCGAGGTGATGCACTTCTACCGGCTGACGGGCCTGTCGGCGCCGCGGCCCGGCGCGCCCCGCGCGCACCTCGACGAAGACGAGGACCTGCGAGCCGAGGTCTTCACGGTGGAGGAGGCGCGCCGCATGGTGCGGCGCGGGGACATCACCGATCTGAAGACCGCCTGGGGCCTGACCCTGATTTGAGCCCGCGTCTCCGGCGGTCCGTCCGCTACGCCGCCGGATGCCAGGGCTGATCCATCCAGTTGCGGCGGGCTGTGCGGATCGGTTGTATGATGATGTAAGAGATACCCTCCCTCCTCCTGCTACGTGCGGTTCGGGGAGTCCAGATCGCCGGCCAGCCGGTGTCTGAAAGGCAAGGCTTACATGCAGCACCCCAAGGGTACGCGTGCGCGCGTACTGCTCTCTTCCGTTTTCGGCCCCTTCGCGCAGAACGACGAGTACGGCAGCCGGGAAATCAACCCGATGGAGCTGTACCACAACCAGGTCACCCGCGAGCAGGGCCCGTTCTCGCTCCGGATGTTCCACCGCTCGTGGGGCATCATGTTCATCCAGCACAACATCTCGGCGCCGTGCGCGGTGCTCGATTTCCCCTCGCGCGAACGCTTCGTGGAGGAGCTGAAGGCGCACGAGTACGACATCGTGGGCATCTCGAGCATCATCGTGAACGTCGGCAAGGTGCGGGAGATGTGCCGCCTGGTGCGCCAGCACGCGCCGACCGCGACGGTCGTCGTGGGCGGCCACGTGACGGCCATCCCCGGGATCGAGCGCATCGTCGATGCCGATCATTACGTGAAGGGCGAGGGCGTGAGCTGGTTCCGGGAGTTCCTCGGTGAGCCGGTGGACGCCCCCATCCAGCATCCGCCCATCCCCTCGTCGTTCGGGTTCCGCCTGATGGGCCTGCGGGGCCCGCGGGGCGGCGGCAGCCCGGCTGCCACCATCATTCCGTCGGTCGGCTGCCCGATGGGCTGCAATTTCTGCACGACGTCCTCGTTCTTCGGCGGCAAGGGGAAGGTCATCAACTTCTTCAACAAGGGCGCCGAGCTGTTCAAGGTGATGTGCGACGCCGAGAAGAACCTCGGCGTGTCGACGTTCTTCGTGATGGACGAGAACTTCCTCCTCTACAAGGAGCGCGCCCTCGAGCTGCTGGAGCACATGAAGGCAAAGGGCAAGGCGTGGTCGCTGTACGTGTTCTCGTCGGCCAACGCGATCAAGAAATACGACATCCGGCAGCTCGTGGAGCTCGGCATCAGCTGGGTCTGGCTGGGCCTCGAATCACCGAACAACTCCTATTCGAAACTGAACGGCACCGACACGGTCGCGCTGACGCGCGAGCTGCGGTCGCACGGCATCGGCGTCCTCGGCTCGACGATCGTCGGGCTCGAGCACCACACCCCCGAGAACATCGCGGGCGAGATCGAGCACGCGGTGTCGCACGACACCGACTTCCACCAGTTCATGCTCTACACACCCGTGCCGGGCACGCCGCTCTACCAGGAGATGGAGGAGCAGGGCCGCCTGCTCGACAACGTGGATCTCGCGGACATCCACGGGCAGGACCATTTCAACTTCGAGCACGCGGCGATCCCGCGCGAGCAGTCGAAATCGCTCCTGGACTGGGCGTTCCGGCTGGACTACGAGCGCAACGGTCCGAGCCTCTACCGCCTCGCGCAGACCATGATGACCGGGTGGCGGCGGTACGGGAACGATCCGGACCCGCGCGTCCGGGCCCGCCTCACCAAGGAGGGCCGGACCCTCCGCAGCGGCTACGGGGCGGCGCTGTGGGCGATGGAGAAGTACCTGCGCGTGTCGAACCGGGACGTCAGCCAGCGTATCCGCAAGCTCCGCCTGGAGATCGAGCGGGAGCTGGGCGCATTCTCGCGCTGGGTGGATCACGCCGCCGGCCCGGTCCTGCTCTGGTCCGCGCGGCGCGACGCGCGCAAGTACCCGCGGGGACGGCGCCTGGAACCCATGACGTTCCTGGAACGGCGCAACTGGCCCGAGCCCGCCTGAACGTACGCGTCGCGGGGCGGCCGGATGCCTAGCGGTCGGCCCCGTCGGCTTCCAGCCCGGCCGCCTGCTCGAGGGTGGCCACGTGAATGGCCACCACGTCCTCGACCCGGCGCGCATAGCCGCCGGCCAGCACGATCACAACCGGGATGCCTGCGCCGACCGCCGCGTGGAGGACGAGGTGGTCCCGCAGGCGCAGGCCGTCGAAGGTGAGGTTCAGCCCGCCGAGTTGGTCCTGGATGAACGGGTCGGCCCCGGCCAGGAAGAACAGCAGGTCCGGGCGGCTCCCCAGAACCTTGGGCAGCGCCTGTTCGAGGGCGCGGGCGTAGACGTGGTCGCCGGTCCCGTCGGGCAGGCCCACGTCCAGCGTGCTCGGCGGTTTGAACGCCGGGTAGTTGGCCTGCTGGTGAATCGAGAAGGTGAAAACGGACGGGTCGCTCCCGAACACCGTGGCGGTCCCGTTCCCGTGATGCACGTCGCAGTCCACGACCGCGGCCCGCGCGATGGCCCCCTCACGTTGCAGCACGCGGATGGCGACGGCCACGTCATTGAACAGGCAGAAGCCCTCGCCGTGGGCCGGGAACGCGTGGTGGAACCCCCCGCCGAGGTGAGCGGTGAACGCGGCGCCGCCTCGCCGGGCGCCGACCGCGAGCCGGGCCGCGACGATCGTCCCGCCGGTCATCAGGCGAAAGCCCTCGACCATCGTCTCGCTCCACGGCATTTCGAGCTGGGCGAGCTCGGCCGGCGTGAAGCCGCCCGTGCGGGCTTTCCGGAGATAGTCGTCGGCGTGGGCCAGCGCGAGGTCCTCCCAGCGCGCAGGCTGGGGCTCGACGAAGTCCGCGGGCGCCGCGAACCCTCGTTCGATCAACGCGGTTCGGACCAGGGCGTACTTGGTCGTCTGGAAGACGTGGGTGCCGATGTCGATGTGGTAGCGGTCGGAATAGACGATGTTCACAGGTGTTGCCCGAGCCGGGAGGTGACGCGCGACCCCTGGCAGGTCTCCCGGGCCGCGCGCGACGCGTGATGGCCCCGCGGCCAGGCGCCCCGGCGCGCGCCGGGGCGCGGGCGGGACGGCCCCGGCCGCAGCGCGTCAGGTGGTGCCGACCTCGACCCTCTCGGACGCGTGCCCGGCGGAGGGCGGCGCCGCGGGCTGCAGCGCCCGGTCGAGCACCTCGTCGATCGCCGTCACGTAGTGCACGGTGATCTCGCGCCGCAGGTCCTCGCTCAGATCCTCGACCACATTTCGCTCGTTCTGGCGCGGGAGGATGACTTCCCGGATCCCGACGCGCCGCGCGGCCAGGACCTTCTCCTTCACGCCGCCAATCGGGAGCACCCGGCCCGCCAGCGTGATCTCGCCGGTCATCGCGAGATCGCCGCGGACCGGGCGGCCGGTCAGCTCGGAGGCGAGGGCCGTGACCATCGCGACGCCGGCCGAGGGGCCGTCCTTCGGGATGGCCCCGGAAGGCACGTGTATGTGGATCTCGGACAGTTTGTAGAAGTCGCCCTCGATGCCGAAGCGCGCCCCGTTGGCGCGCAGCCACGACAGCGCCGCCCGCGCCGATTCCTTCATCACGTCGCCCAGGTGCCCCGTGAGCGTCAGCGTGCCGTTGCCGGGCATGCGCGAGGCCTCGATGAAGAGGACTTCGCCGCCGGTCGGCGTCCACGCGAGCCCGATCGAGACGCCGGGCTCCTTGGTGCGCTCCTCGATTTCCTCGTCGACGATCTTCGGGGCGCCGAGCAACTCGCCCACCACCGCGGGCGTGATCTCCACGGGTGCCTCGTTGCCTTCCGCGCGCCGCCGGGCCACCTTGCGGCACAGCGAGGCGATTTCACGCTCGAGGTTGCGCACGCCGGCCTCGCGCGTGTACCCGCGGATGACACTGCGAAGCGCCGCGTCGGTGAACGCGATCGCCTCGGCCGTGAGCCCGTGGTTCGCGATCTGCTTGGCGACCAGGTGCTCGAGCGCGATCGTCAGCTTTTCCTCTTCCGTGTACCCCGGCAGCTCGAGGACCTCCATGCGGTCGCGCAGCGCGGGCGGCACGGGATCGAGGACGTTGGCCGTGGTGATGAAGAGCACCTCGGACAGGTCGAACGGCACGTCCAGATAGTGGTCCCGGAACGTGTTGTTCTGCTCGGGGTCCAGGACCTCGAGCAGCGCCGAGGCGGGATCCCCGCGGAAGTCCGACCCGAGCTTGTCGATCTCGTCGAGGATGAACACCGGGTTCTTGGAATCGGCCCGACGCAGCCCCTGGATCACCTGGCCCGGCAGCGCCCCGATGTAGGTGCGCCGGTGCCCGCGGATCTCGGCCTCGTCACGCATGCCCCCGAGCGACACGCGCACGAAGGCGCGACCGAGGGACGTCGCGATCGACTTGGCGAGCGACGTCTTGCCCACGCCCGGCGGGCCCACGAAGCAGAGAAGGGGCCCCTTGACGTCGGGGTTGAGCTTCCGCACCGCCAGGTACTCGAGGATGCGGTCCTTCGCCTTCTCCAGGTCCGAGTGGTCCGCGTCGAGAATCGCCTTGGTCCGCGCCAGGTCGATCACTTCGTCGGTGCGCCTGGCCCACGGCAGCGACACGAGCCAGTCGAGGTAGGTGCGCGAGACCGTGTACTCGGCCGCCGCCACCGGCATCCTGGCCAGACGATCCAGCTCGCGGACCGCTTCCTTCTTGACGGCCTCCGGCATGCCGGCCGCCTCGATCTTCTCGCGGAGCTCCTCGACCTCCTTGGTCTGGTCGTCACCCTCGCCCAGCTCCCGCTGAATGGCCTTCATCTGCTCGCGCAGGAAGTACTCGCGCTGGTTCTTGCCGACCTCGGACTGCACCTGCGACTGGATCTTCGAGCCCAGCTCCAGGACCTCGAGCTCCTTGATCAGGATGCGGTTGAGGTTCGCCATCCGCTCGCGCAGGTCCAGCGTCTCGAGGATCTCCTGCTTGACGACCGTGCTGATCGTGCTCAGGCTCGACGCGATGAAATCGGCCAGCCGGCCCGGGTCCGTGATGTTGAGCGCGAGGGTCTGCAGGTCGTCCGACAGCAGCGGCGACAGCGAGACCACCTGCTGGAAGTTCGTCTTGATGTTGCGCTGCAGCGCGTCGACCTCGAGCCGGTCCTCGTCGCGGGACTCCTCGTCGACGCGCGCGACCCGCGCGCGCAGGAACGGGTCGGTCCCGACGATGTCATCGAGGCGCAGCCGCGCGAGGCCCTGGACGATCAGCCGCAGGCTGCCGTCCGGCAGCTTGAACATCTTGTGGATGTGCGTCGCCGTCCCGACGCCGTACAGGTCTTCCTGCCGGGGCTCCTCCACCGAGGCCTCACGCTGCGTGAAGACCGCGATGAGCTTCCCGCCGCTGATCGCCTCGTCGATCAGGCGCACCGAGCTCTCGCGCGCCACGGCGAGCGGCATGAACGAGTTCGGAAACAGCACCGTGTCGCGGAGCGGCAACACGGGCAACTCCGGTGGAATCGACAGGACCTTCTCGCTGGCCGTCAGATCCTCGAACGGAGACTTGTCTGCTAGATCGCTCATCAGCAACCCTTTCCGGGGCGATAGAAAGGCGCGGGACCCGCTTCCAGGCTGATGACGCAGGGAGTGGAAGGCGGGCCCCGGCGCCGACCCGGCCGGAACCCGCCTGAAGGATGCCGCAGGTCAGCCGGAGATGTCAAAGAAGAGCGAGGTCGGCGCCGACCGCTGCGCCAGGAGGCGCTCGCGGTGGGCCGCCGTCTCGCGCGCCTCCTCGCAGTCCTTGCACCGGACCGCGAACGGCAACGCGCGCAGGCGCTGCTTCGAGATCTCCTCGCCGCACTCGAAGCAGAAGCCGTACGCCCCCTCTTCCAGGCGGGACAGCGCTTCGTTGATCTTGCTGAGCGTTTCCGCCTTCATCTGGATCAGGGCGAACTCGATGTCCTCCTGAATGTCCGCCTCCGAGCTCTCGCCAGCGTCGAAGACTTCGCTCATCTTGCCCTGTGTGCCCTCGGTCCGGACGTCCCGGATCTTGTCGTGCACTTCGCTCATTATCTCGCGGCGGCGCTCGTCGAGCATCCGCTTCAGCTCGGCATAACGCCCGCCCTCGATCTGGTTCGACTTCGCAACGCTGGTAGCCATGGTTCCGACGCTCCTTCCGCGCCGCCCCTGGTTGAACTGCGGGGCCTCTTGGCAGCTGTATCAGGCTGCAAAGAACCTGCCATTTTAGGCATCCACCCTCCGGCTGTCAAGCCCCCGGGCCGGGTGAACGCAGAACACCGCCGTCCGGGCAGGATCGCGGCCGCATCCGCCTGGACAACGCACACCAATCCTTTATCGTGTGCATCTGCAACGACTTCGGCATCTCGCCAGCCGCAGTCCCGGCGCCCTGCCGGGCCACCGTCTCCCCTTTAGACGCCGGACCCCGAAGAGCGGTTCGACCGTCCTGCCAGCCCAGGGAAAAGTCTTCCCTGCCCGGCGTGCAGAACCGCCCCACCCGTGGCCGAGGTGTAGCCGTTCCGACACGTCGCGACACACTCGGGGCGCCTCACGGGCTGACACGCGGCACCGGGCCGGGCCCGCAGGACCCAGGCCGCCAGGCGATCGTTGACGGATGGCGCGCGCCGTGCCACGCTGGAGAGATGCGCTGTCCACTTTGCCACGTGCGCCCGGCCCGGCGCGGTTGCCCGGCCCTCGGGCAGAACATCTGTTCGGTCTGCTGCGGTACGAAGCGCCAGGCCGAGATTCGCTGCCCCGACTCCTGCGTCTACCTGTCGAGCGCCAGGAGCCACCCCGCCGCGGTCGTCCGCCGCCAGCAGGAAGCCGACCTCGCCGCGCTGGTGCCCGCGCTGCGCGACCTCTCGGATTCGCAGCAGCAGTTGTTCCTGCTGTCCGTCACGCTCGTGGACAAGTTCCGCGGGACGGACCTTATCGCGGCGGCCGATGACGACGTCGCCGAGGCGGCGGGCGCGCTCGCCTCGACCTACGAGACGGCAGCCAAGGGCGTCATCTACGAGCATCGAGCCGGGGCGCTGGCGGCCCAGCGGCTCGCATCGGAGTTGAAGACGGTGTTCGACGAACTGGGCCGGAGCCGACCGACGGCCTTCGCGGCCGATGCCGCCCTGGTGCTCAGGGCGCTGGAACACCTCGTCCAGCGCCTCCAGCGGGGGCCCGGTGCCGGGCCGCGGGCATTCCTCGAGATCGCGGGCCGCATCGCGCGCCAGTTTGCGGAGGGCCGGGGCGCCAGGGAGTCCGCGCAGGGAAACCAGATGCCCTCGGCCGACTCGTCGCTGGTGCTGCCGTAGGGCGGCGAGCGTGGTATACTTTGTGTTTTCCGCCCCCTGGCCCCGGGCCGACAGGGGCCTGCGACGAGAGAGAACCATGGCACAGCGTTGTGAGATTTGCGGCAAGGGCCCCGTGGTGGGCCGGAACATCAGCCACGCGCATAACGTGACGCCTCGCCGGTTCGAGCCGAACCTGCAGCGCGTGCACGCGGTGGTCAATGGCGGCACGAAGCGGATGCGCGTCTGCACCCGGTGCCTGCGGTCGGGCAAGGTCGTCAAGGCCGCCTGACGCCCCAGGGCCCCCGGCGGAGTCTTCGAACCATGCGTGACGCGATTTCCACGGCCGGCGCACCCCAGGCCATCGGGCCATACTCCCAGGCGGTGCGCGCCGGCAATCTCCTGTTCGCCTCGGGGCAGATTCCCATCGATCCCGAGACGGGCGCCATGGCGGACGGCGACATCACGGCGCAGACCAGACGCGTCCTCGACAACGTCGGGGCCGTCCTGAAGGCCGCCGGCGCGTCGTTCGACCAGGTCGTCCGGACCACGGTCTACCTGGCCGACATGAACGACTTCCCGGCGATGAACGCGGCGTACGCCACCTATTTCGCGTCGCCCGCGCCGGCCCGCACGACCGTGCAGGCGGCCCGCCTGCCCAAGGACGCGCGGGTGGAGATCGACATCATCGCCGTCCTGCAGCCCCGGGGCTAGCCCGCATCGGCGCCGGCCGCCGCGCGGCGCGTTCCGTCGGCCGGCACCGTGCGCGTGCGATCGACCGCAACCACGCCCGGGATTCCCCGCAGGGTCTTGATCACCTTCTCCAGGTGCTTCAGGTCGCTGATGTCCAGCGTGACATTGATCCGCCCGAGCCGTTGCTCGTCGGTGTGCGCGTCGATGCCGGTGATGTTCGTCTTCATGCCGGCGATGCGCGCGCTCACCTCGGCCAGGATGCCCTGCCGATCCTCGACCTCCATCGCGAGATGGACCGTGTAGCGGCCCGCATCGCCCTTGTCCCACTCGACCTCCATCCGCCGCTCCGGGTCGAAGAGCAGGTTGGTGACGTTGGGGCAGTTGACGGAGTGGACCGAGACACCCTTGCCGCGCGTGATGTAGCCGACGATCTTCTCGCCCCGGATCGGGTTGCAGCACTTGGCTCGGAACACCAGGAGGTCGTCGGCCCCGCGGACCTTGATGTGGTCGCTGCCCATCCCGATCGCGCGCTTGACGACGGACGCCACGGTCGACTCGGGCTTCTCGGTGAGTTCCGCGGCCGGCACCAGCTTCGCCAGGACCTGGCGGGCCCCGACCTTGCCGTACCCGATGGCCGCGAGCAACTCCTGGCCCTTCTTCACCCCCCACTCGCCCGCCACCTTGTCGAGCCCGTCCCCGTCGAGCAGGGACTTGGCGTTGACGTCGAACCGGCGCGCCTCCTTCTCGAACATCTTCCGGCCCAGCTCGACGGCGCGGGCGTTGTCCTCGGTGTGGAGGAACTGCTTGATCTTGTTGCGGGCCCGCGTCGTGACGACGAAGTTCAGCCAGTCGTGGCTGGGCCGGTGCTTGGCCGCGGTCACGATCTCGACGATGTCGCCGTTCTTGAGCGGCGTGCGCAGCGGCATCATCTTCCCGTTGATGCGGGCGCCGACGCACCGGTGCCCGACGTCGGTGTGGATGGTGTACGCGAAGTCGATGACCGTCGCGCCGCGCGGCAGGTTCTTCACCTGGCCCTTCGGCGTGAACGCGTAGACCTCCTCCGGGTAGAGATCGACCTTCAGCGCCTGGATGAACTCCTGCGGGTCGCGCACCTCCTGCTGCCACTCGAGCATCTGGCGCAGCCACTTGAAGTACCGCTCGTCGCGCGCGGCGCCGATCCGGCCCTCCTTGTACTTCCAGTGGGAGGCGATGCCCTCCTCGGCGTGGCGGTGCATCTCCTCGGTGCGGATCTGCACCTCGAACGGAATCCCGCGGTCCGTGATGACCGACGTGTGCAGCGACTGGTACCCGTTCGGCCGGGGCGTCGCGATGAAGTCCTTGATGCGCCCGGGCACCGGCGGCCAGGTCTGGTGGATGAACCCGAGGGCCGCGTAGCAGTCCTTCACCGTCTTCGTCACGATGCGCAGCGCGAGAAAGTCGTAGACCTGCTCGAGCTCGATCTTCTGCCGCTTCACCTTCAGGTGGATGCTGTAGAGGCGCTTGATGCGCCCGTCGATCTCGATGATCGGGACCTGGGCCTCCGCGAGCTTCGCGGCCACCGTCTTCTTCAGCTCCTCGACCAGCCCCTCGGTCGCCCGGCGGCGGCGCTCGACGCGGGCCTTCAGCGCTTCGTAGGCCTCCGGCTCGAGGTTCCGGAACGCGAGATCCTCGAGCTCGTTCCGCACGCGGCTCATGCCCAGCCGGTTGGCAATCGGCGCGTAGATGTCGAGGGTCTCCTGCGCGATGAGCTTCCGGCGGTCCTCCGGCATGTGCTGCAGCGTCCGCATGTTGTGCATCCGGTCGGCGAGCTTGACCAGCACCACGCGGATGTCGTCGACCATCGCCAGGAGCATCTTGCGGAAGCTCTCCGCCTGGCGCTCGGCGGCCGACGAGAACGGAATGGTGCTGATCTTGGTGACGCCCTCGACGAGGTGCGCGACTTCCGGCCCGAACAACTCCTCGATGCGCTCGACTGTCGCGAGGGTGTCCTCGACCACGTCATGCAGCAGGCCGGCGATGATCGCGTCCGGGTCGAGACGCAGGTCGGCGAGAAAGTCGGCGACCTCGAGCGGGTGCACCAGGTAGGGCTCGCCCGACCGCCGGACCTGGCCCTTGTGGGCGAGCGCGGAAAACACGTAGGCCCGCCGGAGCAATTCGATGTCCGCATCGGGCACGTAGCCCCGCACCTTGTCGGCCAGATCTTCGAATCGGATCATCGTCGGCGGTGTCTAATGTTCACAGGGCCCCCGGCACCGGCCCGAGGCCCGGGCTCGCCTGTTCCACTAAATTGCAGGAGGGACACGGCTTGTACCCATGATAGAAGCCGGATCCTGGGGGGTCAAGGCGGGCGCCATCGGCCCGGCCCGCCCTGACGGCGTGTTGCTTGACTTGCCATTTTTCCGTTCACTATACTTGCGACGCCTGGGAAGCGTTCTTCCCTCTCGCGGGAAGGGGCCACCATCCTGTCTGGCCGTCATTCTTCGAGAACCGTTCTGATTTCCGGAAGGCCGGCTCCGGCCGCTGATTTGCGCGCATGGCGCGTAAGGGGGACACACATGGACAGGCGTTTCTGGCGGGGCGCATCGCTGGCGGTCCTTGCGGGGCTGGCCGCGTCGCTCGTCGCCTGCGGCCAGATCAACATGCTGAAGGCAAAGAAGAGCTTCAAGGAGGCCAACTCCCTGTACCAGCAACAGGAGTACAAGCGGGCGGCGGCCAAGTACCAGGAGTGCGTGGAGCAGGACCCCAACCTGACGCAGGCCTACTTCTTCCTGGGCAACAGCTACGACAACCTCTACAAGCCCAGCCGCAAGGGCGAGGCCGAGAACGACGGCTACCTGCAGAAGGCCATCGAGAACTACAAGAAGGCCGCCGACGTCGAGACCGACCCGAAGATCAAGAAGCTGGCGCTGGAGTACCTGGTGGCGGCGTACGGGCCCGACAAGCTCAATGACGCCACCCAGGCCGAGCCGATCGTCCAGCGCATGATCCAGCTCGACCCGAGCGAGCCCACGAACTACTTTGCGCTCGCGAAGATCTACGAGGATGCCGGCGAGTACGACAAGGCCGAGCAGCAGCTGATCAAGGCGCGCGAGGCCAAGCCGAACGACTCGGCCGTGTACCTGCAACTGGCCGGCTTCTACAACCGCCAGGAAGAGTTCGACAAGACCATCGAGGCGCTGCAGCAGCGGGCCGCGAGGGAGCCGAACAACCCCGAGGCGTACTACACGACGGCGACCTACTTCTGGGACAAGGCCTACCGCGATTTCCGGCTGAAGGAGCCCGAGAAGAAGCAGTACGTCATGCAGGGCATCGAGCAGATCGACAAGGCGCTCCAGCTCAAGCCGGACTACATGGAGGCCCTGACCTACAAGAACCTCCTGCTCCGCCTCGAGGCCAACCTCGAGAAGGACCCGGCCAAGCAGCAGGCGCTCATCAAGGAAGCCGACAAGCTGCGGGACCAGGCGATCGAGTTGAAGAAGAAGAAGGTGTCCGGCATCGGCGGCTAGGCAGCCGCCGCCGGCATTCTCGTCGACTTGCCAGGGCCGTCCCCGTGTCAGGCGGGACGGCCCTGGCTGTCTGCACCCCGGGGCCCCGTCGCTTCGCCACCCATCGTCCCTCATCGCCTGACGCCGCGCGCGGGACTGCGGCGCGGGCACCGTCGGCTCGTGGCGCGTACCCGCAGTCCTCGCTTCCGGGGCCGGCGGTTCGCTTCGCCCGTCCGTCCTGCAGCGGGCGGCATGCACCGCTGCGGGCGCTGGCAGGTCGCGGGTCTCGCGATCGCCGCGCTGAAGGCTGCTGGCGCCGCTGGGGGGACTCGACGCAGCGGCTCAGGGCCCCGAGCCCCGGCCCGATGGAATTGTGGTGCCTGGAGGCCACCAGGCACGCCTGGACGATGCCCACAGTCACGAGCGGGCGATCCTCGACACCGCTGCGGACGAGGCGTGCCTGACCTTCTCCGAGCTGGGCGGGAAGGAGCGGAAGGAGCAACCGCGTCCGGCGGTGACGACGGCGGGCGCCGCGCTGCGATCGGCGCCGAAGCCCCGGGCCTGGCGCGCTGGCCAGGCTGGCGGACGGGTTCAACCTGGAGGGGGGCGCGTGCCGGTCGTGCGCCAGCCACGCGCGCGAGCCCCAAACGCACGAACACGGCTGCCCCGCCCCCCGGACGGGGCGACGAGGCAGCCGTGTGTCGAACTGGTCGCGACGAACCGCGCGGACGCTAGACCCGGCGCCCGATCGAGGCGAGGACGCGCCGGGAATGCAGCACACGGGCGTCGGCCCGCGTGCCCGGAGCGAACGCACTCGTCACACGTGAGCTCCGGGGTCAGTTGCCGCCGACGGCCTGAACACCGGCCGCGGTGCGCATGCCCTCGGTGACGATGCCGACTTTCTCGACGCCGGCACCCTTCGCGGCATCGATGACCTCGACGATGTCGCCGTACCGGAGCGTCCCGGCGCCGACGATGAACATCGTCTTGTCCTTGCGCTGCTCGAAGATGTTGCGCAGGCGGGTCTCGAGGTCCGCGATGGTCACGTCCTGCTTGTTGACCGAGATCCGGCGGTCAGCCGTGTACTCGAGCACGATCTGGCTGCTGGTGTCCTGCTGCTGCTGAGCGCCCTTGGTCTCGAGCGGCAGGTTGATGTCGATGCCCTTCTGCGTGAGCGGGAGAGCCGCCATGAAGATGATCAGGAGCACGAGCAGCACGTCGATCAGCGGCGTGACGTTCATGTCCGCCGATGCGTGCAACTCCTTGCCCTGGACGATGTCCTCGGCGCCGAAGTGCTTGCGCGCGTGTTTCATCACTGCCCTCCCACGTCGCCGGGCCGGACCTTGCGCTCCGTGACGAGCCCGATATTCTCGATGTTGGATTCACGGAGTCGGTCCATGGCCGACATGATCGCGGAGTAGGGCGCGTCCTCGTCAGCCTTGATGAGGACGATCTTCTCCTTGCGGTTCTCCATCAACGCATCGATCTGCGTGCGCAGGTCGTCCTCACGGATCGGGATGCCGTTCAGGAACATCCGCCTGTCCGCGGTGACCGCGACAACCGTCTGCTCCTGGGTCTCGGGCTTGTCCGTGCTGTTGGTCGCCTGCGGCAGCTTGACGTCAACGCCCTTCTGCAACATCGGGGCGATGAGCATCATGATGATCAGCAGCACCAGCATGACGTCCACGAGCGGCGTGACGTTGATGTCAGCCTTCAGGCCGCCCTTGGCGCCACCTACATCCATTGCCATAGTGGCCGTCTCCTCTTCTAACTGGCGTCAGGCCAGAAACGATGGCCTAGGCCGTCTTCTTGATGAAGTAATCCACCAGCTCCGACGAGGAGTTGTCCATCTCGACGTTGAAGTACTCGATGCGGCCCGTGAGGTAGTTGTAGAACCACACGGCCGGGATCGCGACGACCAGCCCGAGG
This sequence comes from uncultured Acidobacteriota bacterium, assembly GCA_963813325.1. GTDB lineage: Bacteria > Acidobacteriota > Vicinamibacteria > Vicinamibacterales > JAKQTR01 > CAWEYM01. The sequence continues at coordinate 822,831 of CAWEYM010000003.1, read as the reverse complement.
GCGGTCTCGACGAGCGCCTCGGCGATACCGGCCGACACGGCGCCGATGCCGCCCGACCCGGTGGCCGCGATGCCCTGGAACGCGGTGATGATGCCCACGACCGTGCCGAGCAGCCCGACGAACGGGGCCGTGGCGCCGATGGTGGCCAGCGAGGCCACGCCGCGCTTCAGGTCGGACGCCGTCAGGGCGCTGGCGCGGTGAATGGCGCGGCGCACCGTGTCGACCACGTCCTCACGCTGCAGGCCGGCGTTGGTCTCCTGCTGGAACTGATACTCGTTCAGGCCCGCCAGGACGACTTTCGCGAGGTGGCTGTACCGGAAGTCCTTCTTCTGCGACAGGGCGATCGCATCCTTCAGCCGCCCTTCCTTCAGGTGCTTGGCCACCTGCGGAGCAAACAGCTTCGACTGCTTCCGCGCCTGGATGAACGTGTAGAGCCGCTCAATGGCCACGCCGAACGAGATCATCGACATGATGAACAGGACTACGGCGATCCCCTTGGCCACGAGGCCCATCTGGTTCCACATCTCAATGAGGTTCATGTCTCTCCATCCTCCGAGTATTCAGCGTTACGTCTGTCCACCCCGGGCAGCCTGCGGCCCCCCGGTCCCAACCGGTGCTTCGGACCGATAGGGGCTACTGCAGCGTGAAGTTCACCGTGACCGTCATGATGACCGGAACCGGCACGCCGTTGAGCAACGTCGGCGTGAACTCCCACTGCCGCACGGCGTCGAGCGCCGCCTGGTCGAGCAGCGGGATCGACCGCAGGATACGGGCATCCTTGACCTTGCCGTCCGGCCCGATCGTCGCCTCGATAATCACCACGCCCTGCACGCGGGCGGACTGGGCGATGCTCGGGTAGACCGGCCTGACGTCCTTGACCTTGGTCGGCGGCCTGATGTTGCCGCCCACGCGAACCGGCGCCTGCGGTGGCGGCGGTGGCGGCGGGGCTTCCGGCAGTCCACCCACGACGCCGCCGACGACCCCGCCGGGCACGCCGCCTTCGACGCCGCCTGAAACCCCGCCCTCGGGTCCGACATCGATGCCGGTCTCGGGCTTGATCTCACGGGGCGCCTCGACAGGCGCGGCCGCCGGGTTCACTTCCATCACCGGCTTCGGCGCAGCGGCCTGAGGCGGTGGGGGAGGCGGGGGCGGGGGTGGGGGAGGCGGGGGCGCAGCGACGAACGCCATCATCGCCGGAGGCGTCGGCAGAATGTCTGCCGCCATCAGCGGAATAATGACGAGCGCGGCGATGCCCACGGTGTGGACGAGAATCGAGAGCGGAACCGTATACCACTTCCGGCTCCCGAGCGTGATAGAGGAATGGACGACATCCCCGAACATGTCGCGTGGCACCGGTCTCTCCTCCTAGCCTCTAGTGGATCACTGTTTCACGAGGGCGGCCGATTATAGCCAAGCCCAAAATCGAGTGTCAATCGACTCCGAACTCCGACGCGGATGGTCCGGGTGAGCGACACCCGCAGCCCACCTAGCAGATTAGACACCGGTTCGCGAAAAGTGGGCATCCGGCACCGCCACGGCACCCGGCCGGCCCCGCCATTCCCGACGGCGTCCCGTGAGGGGTCCGAGCCCCATCCCGTCGCTCATCCGTTCCGCACGGCGTCCGGGTCGCGGCCGCGGTCCCGGCGGTCCTGTCCTACACGCGCGCGTGCCGCACCCGATCCGCGCCATGACGCCCCCGCAACTGCTCCGGCATCGCCATCCCGCCCGTCAGGATGACCCGCACGCCCTCCTCGACGCTCAGCTCCGGGTACGACGCCGCCGCCTGGGGCACGATGACGATATCGCCGAGGTACAGGTGGTTGGTGGGCACGTACACGACCACCATCGGCTCCGGTCCCCGCCCGAGGTCCAGCGTGAATTCCCGGGTCAGGAACCCGAGCAGCATGCCCCGCTTGGCATCCTCCACCAGCACCACGCGCTTGAAGCCGAACTCGTTGTCCGGCGAGAACGCGACGACCAGCTGCTTCACCGGGGCGTAGATGGTCCGGAAGACCGGGATGCGCAACAGCGCCCACTCCACGCTCTGCAGCAGCCGCTTGCCGATCACGTTGCTCGCGGCGACGCCGACCAGCAGCACGAGCACCGCGGTCGTCAGGATCCCGAGGCCCGGAATCGGGAACCCGAACAGCCGCTGGTAGACCGGCCCGACAATCCCGTCGACGAAGCGGAAGATCCAGACCAGCGTCGCCAGGCTGATCACCAGCGGGACGATCACGAAGAAGCCGGCGACGAAGTTGCGGCGGAGCCACTGAACCAAGAACGCCTACCCCCGCGTCATCATCCACCAGACCACGACCGACGCCGCCAGTCCGAGCCGGTACCAGGCGAAGACCGCCAGCGAGTGCCCGGCGAGGTAGCGGAGGAAGTACTTCACCGTCACGTAGCCCACCGCCGCCGACACCGCCATGCCGATCGCGAACTGCACCGCCTCGGCGCCCGCGATCCCGGTCCGGGCCACGTCGACGCCCTCGTGCGCGGCGGCGGCCATGATAGCCGGCACGCCGAGGAGAAACGAGTACCGGGCTGCGCTCTCCCGGCGCAGGCCGAGCAGCAGCCCGAGCGTGATGGTCGCGCCCGAACGCGAAACGCCGGGAATCAGGGCCACGGTCTGCGCCAGCCCGATCCCGCCCGCCTCGATGCCCGACAGGCTGCCCTCGCCGCGGGTGCGGGTGCCTGCCCGCTCGGCCACGAGGAACAGGATGCCGCCAAGCGCCAGCGTGATGGCCGCAACCGCGGGCGTCCGCATCCGGTCCTCGAGGCTGGCGAGCGGCACGCCGAGGATCACCAGCGGGATCGTCCCGAACGCGACCAGCTGGACCATCCGCGCGGGCCCCGTGGCCCCGCGCGTCAGCGCCGCCGGCAGGCTGCGCGCCATGGCGAGGAGGTCCGCCCGGAAGAACGCGACGACCGCGACGAGCGTCCCCACGTGGCACGCCACGTCGAACGCGAGCCCGAGGCGCTCCGCGTCGAAGCCCAGGAAGGCCCGGGCCAGGATCAGGTGCGCGGAACTCGAGACGGGCAGGAACTCCGTGAGGCCCTGGACCGTCCCGAGCAGCGCTGCCTGGAAAAACTCCAACGGGAGAGACCCGCCCTACGAGGCCCTGGCCTTGCGGTTGCCCGGCTTCTTGCTGCGCCCGCCGTTGTCGGCCGCGACCGGCGCGGTGACCGGCACCCGGGCCGTGCTCTTGCTCTTCCAGAACGTCACGATAGCGGAGGCGATGAAGACGCTCGAGTAGGTGCCCGTGATGACGCCGACGATCATCGTGAACGCCAGGCCGCGCAGGACCTCCCCGCCGAACAGGAACAACGACACCGCACTCAGCAGCGTCGTGCCGGCGGTGATGATCGTCCGGTTCAGGGTCTGGTTCACGGCGACGTTGACCACGTGCGTGATCGAGTCGCGCCGCATGCCGCGCAGGTTCTCGCGCACGCGGTCGAAGATGACGATCGTGTCGTTGGTCGAGTAGCCCGTCACCGTCAGGATCGCCGCGATGACGTTGAGCGACATGTCGTAGCGGAAGAAGGCCAGGAACGCCAGCGTGACCAGCAGGTCGTGCACGGTCGCGACGACGGCCCCGACGGCGAACGAGAGCCGGAAGCGGAACGCGATGTAGACCAGGATGCCCGCCAGCGACAGCCCGGTGGCCCAGAGGCCCTTGCTGGTCAGTTCCTTGCCGACGACCGGCCCGACGATCTGCGTGCCCACCACGCTGAACTTGCCGACGTTGGCCGCGTTCAGGGCGTTGACCACCTGCTCGGCGGTGCGGCTCAGCTCGGTCCCCTTCTCGGCCCCCGACTCGGCGAGCCGGATCATCACCTCACGCGAGGCCTCGGGGCCGTACCGCTGGACGACGATGTTCTGGCCGCCGCCGCCGACCTTCGCCCGGTCCATCGCCTCGCGGACGTGCTGCACGGTGGGTGTCTGGTCGAACTGCAGGATGACGATGGTGCCGCCCGAGAACTCGACGCCGAGGGGCAGGCCCGCCGTCCAGATCGTGATCAGGCCGGCCAGGATCACGCCCCAGGACAGGAACAGGGCGTGCCACCGCCACTTCACGAAGTTGAGGTTGGGGTTCTTGAGGATTTGCATGATGCCCGCGTCCGCTCGCTTAGATGCTCAGGGTCGAGACCTTGCGGCCCGACAACACCAACTCGAAGATCGTCTTCGACACGAACGTCGAGGTGAACAGGTTGGACAGCAAGCCGATCGACAGCGTCGTGGCAAAGCCGCGGATCGGGCCCGTGCCGAACTGGAACAGGAACGCCGCGGAGATGAGCGCCGTGATGTGCGTGTCGAGCAGCGTGAGGAACACGCGGCTGAAGCCCGCCTGCAGCGCCTGCTTCACGCCCCGCTGGGCGGCGAGCTCCTCCTTGATCCGCTCGAAGATGAGGACGTTCGAGTCGACGCCGATGCCCATCGTCAGCACGAAGCCCGCGATGCCGGGCAGCGTCATCGTCGCGCCGATGTAGGCCATCAGGCCGAGCAGGAAGACCAGGTTGAAGGTCAGGGCCACGACGGCGTTCACGCCCGACAGCTGGTAGTAGACCAGCATGAACAGCACGACCAGCGCCAGGCCCACGACCGAGGCGATGACGCCCGACCGGATCGAGTCGGCCCCGAGCGTCGGCCCGACGGTGTTCTCCTCGAGGTAGGTCAGCGAGGCGGGCAGCGCGCCGGACCGCAGCACGAGCGACAGGTCCTGCGTCTCCTGCACGGTGAAGTTGCCCGAGATCCGCCCCTCGTCGGTGATCCGCCCCTCGATGACCGGCGCCGACTGCACGCGGCCGTCGAGGACGATCGCGAGCCGGCGGCCGATGTTCTCGCCGGTCGCCTTGCCGAACTTGCGGGCGCCGTCGGTCTTGAGCGAGAAGCTGACCGCGGGACGGTTGTTCTCGTCGAGCGACGGCTTGGCGTTCCGCAGGTCGCGGCCCGTCACCACGGGCACCCGGCGGACCATGTAGTAGACCGTCTCGCTGCGCTCGCCGGCGGACGCGTCCGACGCGCCCGGCAGGACCTCCATCGTCGGCGGCACGACGCCGTTGGTGGCGGTCAGGAGCGATTCCTTCGTGCTCGCCGGTCCCTGCTCGACCAGCTTGAGCTCGAGCAGCGCCGTGGACCGGATGATGTCCTTGGCGCGCTGCACGTCGCTCACGCCGGGCAGCTCCACGATGATCTGATCGTTGGCCGAGCCGGACGGCGTGACGATCGGCTCGGCCACGCCGAGCTCGTTGACGCGCCGCTCGATGGTCTGCACCGACTGGGTGACCGCGTCCTCGCGCAGCTGCACCGCGATGTTCGGCTTCAGGGAGAACGTGTAGCTGCCCCCCACCCCCGACTCGCGGTTGAACGAGGCCTGCACCTCGTTGGCCGCCTCGCGGAACGCCGCGTCCTGGCCCTGGGCCACGCCGTCGACGCGGAACTGGGAGGCGTTCACGACGGTGAATGTCACCCCGGTGAGGCCCTTGCCCTCCACCGCCTCACGCAGCTGCTCCATCGTCGTCTCGGTGTCGAGCCGCAGGGCGTCGTCGGTCTGCACGCGCAGGACGAGGTGCACGCCCCCGCTCAGATCGAGCCCCAGCTTGATCTTCTGCGACGGCGGATACAGGGCCCAGATCGCGAGCCCCAGGACGACCAGGGTGGTGACCACCCGCCAGCGAATGTCCTTCATAGGTCTAGTGATTGGCTGTGTCCGCCTGAACCGGCTCCTGGCCCTGCAAGCCACCAACGGCTGCCTTGGCAACCTCGATCTGGACCTTGTCCGCGATCTGGAGCTTCACGCTCTGGTCGGAGATCTTCGTGATCGACCCGTAGATGCCGCTCGTCGTGACCACGCGGTCACCCACCTTGAGCGCCGCCAGGAACTCCTGCACCTTCTTCTGCCGCCGACGCATCGGCAGCAGGATGATGAAGTAGAAGATCCCCAGGACGAGCGCGAAAGGGACGAGCTGCACCAGCGGGCTGACACCGTCGGCCGGTGCGGCCATCGCCAGCACCAAGCCCATTCCCGGAATTGCTGTCACGGTCATGAGTCACACAACGGGCGGGTAAAGGTTGAGCGTAGCGATCGCTGCACACTTTCCAGCGAGCCGAACACTATAGCCTGTCTAATCCTCGACATCGTGTCAAGGTAAAACTGCAGATTATGGAGCGTATTGAGCACCACGCCGGTGATCTCGCCGGCGACGAAGAGGTGCCGCAGGTACGCCCGCGAGAAGCGCCCGCACGTGTAGCACCCGCAGGCGGGGTCGGGCGGCCCGGCATCGGCCGCGTAGCGCGCGTTCTTGATCGACAGCCGGCCCTGCGAGGTGAACAGCTGCCCGTTCCGGGCGTTGCGTGTGGGCATCACGCAGTCGAACAGGTCCACCCCTCGCGCCACCGCCTCGACCAGATCCGCCGGCGTGCCCACGCCCATGAGGTAGCGCGGGCGATCCGCCGGCAGCAGCGGGGCGGTCTGCTCCACCACGGCGTACATGACCTCGGCCGGCTCGCCGACACTGAGCCCGCCGATCGCGTAGGCCTCGAAGCCGATCTCGAGCGTGCGCTCGACGCTCAAGGCGCGGAGCTCGGGAACCACCCCGCCCTGGATGATGCCGAACTGCGCCTGCCCGGGGTTGGTGACCCGCGGCCACCCGGGCGCGGCCGCCGCGCCGGCCGCCGCTCGCCCGGCGAGGGCGAGGAACCGGGCGCGACTCCGCCTGGCCCACCGCGCGCTGAGCTCGGTCGACGCCCGGACCGCCGCGGCGGTCGCCGGCTGGGCCAGGCACTCGTCGAGGGCCATCGCGATGTCCGAGCCGAGCTGCGCCTGGATGTCGGTCGCCCGCTCGGGGCTGAGAAAATGATCGCTGCCATCGAGGTGGGACCGGAACCGCGCGCCCTCCTCGGTGATCGTCCGCCGCGCCCCGAGGCTGAACACCTGGTAGCCGCCGCTGTCGGTCAGGATCGGACCGTCCCACCCCATGAACCGGTGCAGACCGCCGAGCCCGGCGATGAGATCGTCGCCCGGGCGCAGCGAGAGGTGGTAGGTGTTGGCCAGAACGATCTGCGCCCCGAGCCCGACCAGGTCGCGCGGGGTCAGGCCCTTGACCGCTGCCCGCGTGCCCACCGGCATGAACGCCGGCGTCTGCACGACCCCGTGCGCCGTGGTCATCTCGCCGCGCCGGGCGGCGCCGTCGGTGTGGGTCACGCGAAAGGTAAGGGACATCGGGAGCGAAGCAGCGAAGTCAGCGGCCGGCCGACGCAGAGGGCGAACGCCCGGTGTCACGCTGAGAGCCGGCGGCTGGCCGCCTGCCGAGCCGTTCACCAGCGACCGCGCGCCGGCCCGCCCGCCCGGGCCGGCCCGATAGGCTATATTAGCCTCGAGGTGACCCGCGCCTGGTGGCCTTTTGCCGTCGGCGCCCGGGCCGCGCACCGGCCGGGCCGCCCGAGCGCTGGCGGCGGGACCGGCTGACCCGCGAGCCGTAAGAGGCATCGTCCACAAATGAGGCCCAGCCTGTGAAGAAGATACGTGTCGGCGTCGTGTACGGTGGCCGGTCCAGCGAGCATGAGGTGTCGCTGGCGTCGGCCGCGTCCGTGTTCACCAACCTCGATCGGGAACGCTACGAGCCGATCGCGATCCGCATCGATCGCGACGGGCGCTGGACGCTGCCCGACCGGCCGCCTCTTGCCAGCTCGGCGGCGGAAGTCATCGAGCAGGCGCGGGTGCCGGCCGCGCGGCAGGCCCGGTCGGGGCGCGAGGCGCACCTGGTCGCCTATCCTGCCGAGGAGCAGACGCTGCTGACCATCGAGCGGCGCGGCCCGGCGCTCGAAGCCGGCCAGGACAGCGCCCACGACGCGGCCCTGGTGCGCGGCATGCACCTCGACGTGGTGTTCCCCGTGCTGCACGGCCCGAACGGCGAAGACGGCACGATCCAGGGGCTGTTCGAACTGGCCAACGTCCCGTACGTCGGGGCGGGCGTGCTGGCGTCGGCCGTCGGGATGGACAAGGCGGTGATGAAGGTGCTGTTCGCGGCGCGCGGCCTGCCGATCGTGGAACACGCGACCATCACGAAGCGGGACTGGGCCGCCGACCGGGAGGGCACGCTGCGCCTGCTGATCGATCGCTTCACGTTCCCGGTGTTCGTCAAGCCCGCGAACATGGGATCCAGCGTCGGCATCTCGAAGGCAAAGGACCGTGCGCAGCTCGCGGCGGCGCTGGACCTGGCCGCCCAGTTCGACCGCAAGCTGCTCGTCGAAGCCGCCGTCCCCAACGCGCGCGAGATCGAGTGCTCGGTCCTCGGCAACGACCATCCCGAGGCATCGGTGCCCGGTGAGATCCTGCCGTCGCGTGAGTTCTACGACTACGAGGCCAAGTACATCGACGACGGGTCGCGGCTGGTGATCCCGGCGCCCCTGACGCCGGCGCAGACGGCTGAGGTCCGGCGGCTCGCGGTCGAGGCCTTTCTCGCCGTGGACGGCGCGGGCATGGGCCGCGTGGACTTCCTCCTGGACGGCCGGGCCGGCACCGTGTTCGTGAACGAGATCAACACGATCCCCGGGTTCACCACGATCAGCATGTACCCCAAGCTCTGGGCCGCTACCGGCCTCGACTACCCCGCGCTGCTCGACCGCCTGGTCGCGCTCGCCATCGAACGGCACGCCGAGAAGCAGGAGCTCCGCACGAGCGCGTCATGAGCGATCGGCCGTTCCGCCGGGCGCTCGCCCCCGCGATGGTGCTGGCCCTGGCCGCGGCCGGGGCCGCGCAGGCGGCGCCCGTCCGGGGCCTGACCGGCGGACCGGGCCTGGCGCGGGCGTACGACCTCGTGTACGACGCCGACTTCGACGGCGCCGAGACCGCGCTGAACGCCGCGTGCCCGCCCGCACCGGACGTCGCCTGCGCGGTCGTGTCGACCGCGGCGCTCTGGTGGCGCATCTCGCTCGATCCCGACGACCGGGGCCGCGATGACACCTTCCTCGCACAGGTCAACGCGGTGATCGCCGACGCCGAGCGCTGGACGGCGCAGGAGCCGGAACGCGCCGAGGCGTGGTTCTACCTGGGCGCGTCCTACGGACTGCGCGTGCAGCTGCGCGTGCTGCGCACCGACTACCTCCCCGCCGCCCGCGACGGCAAGCGAATCAAGAACTCGCTGGAACGGGCAATCGCGCTCGACCCGACGATGTCGGATGCCTATTTCGGCGTCGGGCTCTACCAGTACTACGCCGCCATCGCCCCGGCCGCCCTGAGGTTTCTGCGATGGTTGCTGTTCCTGCCGGGAGGCAACCGGAGCGAGGGCCTGCAGCGGATGCTGGAGACACAGAGGCGGGGCGTGCTCCTGCGAAGCGAAGCGGACTACCAGCTCCACGTGATCGACCTGTGGTACGAGCACAAGTTCGACGAGGCGCTCGTGCTGCTGCAGGACCTCCGGGCCCGCTACCCGCACAATTTCCTGTTCGTCCTGAACATCGCCCAGGTGCAGAGCGTGTACCTCCACGACCACGCGGCGGCCCTCGCGTCGTACCGCAACATGCTGGGGGCCGCGCGCGGCGGGCGCCTCCACCTGGCCGGGATCGCCGAGGTCGAAGCCCGGCTGGGCGTCGCGGCGGAGCTGGACGCGCTCTACGAGTCGGACCTGGCGATCGAGGAACTGCAGGCGGTCATCGCGATGCGGCCGGCAGCGCCCCACGGCGCCGCCGCCCGTGCGCTGCTCGCGCTCGGGCGCGCGTGCGACCGCCTGGGCCTGCGCGACCGGGCCGTGGCGGCGTACCGGGCGGCCCTGACCGCCGCCGCGGCCGACGACCCGCGTCGCGTCCGGGAGCGCGCCCAGGACGGCCTGGACCGCGCGCCCGATCGCGCGGCGACCGAGGCCTACCGCCTCTCGCTCGACGGCTGGCGGGCGCTGCAGCGCGGCGCGCTGGACGAGGCGGCGCGCTGGATCGAACGGGCGGCGCAGCTGGCGCCCGCCGACGCCGTCGTGCGCTTCCGGCGAGCCAGCCTGCTGCTCGCGCGCCACGATCCCGCCCAGGCGCTCGCCGATTTCGAGCGCGTGATCCAGGCCCGCCCGCGGCCGCCCGACACGTTCGTCGCGTCGGCGTACGTCGAGGCGGCCCGCCTGCTGGAGTCGCGCGGCGAGCGGGCGCGCGCCGTCGCGATGTACGAGTCCGCGGCCGGCGTGCGCGGCGCGGAGCCCGCCACGCGCCAGGCGGCCGCGCGCGCGCTGGCGCGCCTGCAACGACCCCGGTAGCAACAGCGTGCGCGCGACACGCGCCTCTCGTGTCACGCGCGCAATCCCGTTCCTGCAGCACATCCGCGCGGATCGTGCGACGACACGCGTGCGCCGCGCGCGCGTCCGCCGGGCGCGCGTGATCGGGGCGATCGGTCGCCGCGATCGGCGCGTCGATCACCGTCGCGCGGACGACATCGTGCGACCGCGCGCGAAATAAATCTGCACGCTCCTGCAAATTGTGCTTGACATCACTTCACTCTCATCCGTAATCTACATGTCGTATGAGCCATGACCGCTCAGCCTAGGGCTTGCGGCACAGAGGTTCAAAGGGCCAAGCTGGGCGGTCCAAGACCTGGAGGAAGAATGGCGAAGAAGACTGCGGCCAAGAAGACTGCGGCCAAGAAGAAGGGCGCGAAGAAGCGGTAAGCGCGCCATCAGAGGACCGGGGGTGAACTTCACCCCCATTTTTTTCGGGATGCTACTCCCGGCGGCCCGGGAGATTCGCAGCGGCGGAGAGCGGCGGCAGCGGCAACGGTCGCGTGCCAGGCGGCAGCGGCCGGAGCGGCGTCGCGGCAGCTCACGGATTCCACGACGAAGGGGGGGATCACAAGATGGCGAAGAAAGCGCCCGCCAAGAAGGCGACGAAGAAGGCCGGCAAGAAGCGCTAAGCGCGTTCTGTCGGACAGCATTGGGGGCGGCCGACGCCCCCACTGTTTTGTACGGCCGTTCCCGGACGCGCCGCCGGGCGCGCGCCGCCGATCACCGCTCGGTCAACTCCACGCCGTCCCAGGTCCGCACCCGCCTGATCACGTCGCCCTGCTGCACGCGGTCCACCACGTCCATCCCCGACACGACGCGCCCGAACACCGTGTAGCGCCCGTCGAGGTGCGGCTGCGGTGAGTGCGTGATGAAGAACTGGCTTCCGCCCGTGTCCGCCCAGTCCAGCGCCATGCCCACCGTGCCTCTCAGGTACGGCATCCGGTTGACCTCGTCCCGGATCGCGTAGCCGGGCCCGCCCTCGCCGTCCCCGCGGTTGTCGCCATCCTGCACGACGAAGTCCGGGACGACGCGGTGAACGGCCAGCCCGGCGAAGAAGCCCTGGCGCGCGAGCCGCAGGAAGTTCGCCGACGTCAAGGGCGCCTCGATCACCGCCAGCTCGATCTCGATCGTGCCCTTGTCCGTGTCGAGGAACACGTGCGGGGACACGGCCGGCTCGACGACCTGCGGATCGGCATAGGGCTCCGGGGCGCGGGTCGGCGCCGGCCGCATCGCGCGCGCGGCGTCGAACGCGGGGTCGAGCGTCGCGATCAACCCGGCGGCCCGAACCCGCACCGCCCAGTCCTTGTCGCCCAGCGCCTCCGTCAGCACCGGGAGCGCGGCCGCGCCGTACGCGGCGAGCCCGCCGAGCGCGGCGGCCCGCGCCTGGTAGCCGGCGTCCCGCCAGCCCGCCCGGTAGGCGTCGGCCAGCGCGGCCTGCCCGCCCTCGATGCGCAGGTCCCCGATCGCCTTGGCCGCCGTCGCACGCACGATCAGGTCATCGTGCTTCAGCGCCTGCAGCAGGACCGCGGCGATGTCCGGCGGCTTGATCGTCGCCAGAGCCGCCACGACCGGTGCGACCACGCGGGCATCCGGGTCGCGCAGCATCGTGGCGAGCTTCGGGCCCGCAATCGCCGGATCGAGCGCCGCGATCATCGGGGGCAGCGCCGCCCGCACGCTCCAGTGACGATCGGCATCGAGGCCCGACAGCGTCACGATGAAGGTGTCCGGGTCGATGCGTTGGATCGCGCGCAAGGCGGCAATCCGCATCGGCGGCCACGGATCGGTCGCGAGGTCCAGCATGGCATTCAGAGACGCCGCGTCCTTCAGCTCGCCAAGGGCCACCACGACCTCCCGCCGGAGGTTGGGGTCGAGATCCCGCGCACGCAGGAGCCGCGCCAGGGCCGGCACGGCACCCTCAGCCTCGCCTATCTGTCCGAGCGCGCGGATGGCATCCACGGCCGGGCGCGGATCCGTGCGCCACGCCTCCGCCACGGGCACGAGGGCCCCGATCCCGGCGGCCGCCTTCAAGGCACCCAGGCCCCGCGCCGCGAACGCCCGCCCGAGCCGGCCGTCGCCGCCGAGGAACGCGATCAGCGCGGGTGCCGCGCGGGAATCCCCGACCCGCGACAGCGCGTACGCGGCGGGCCACCAGCGCACGACAGGGCGGCCGGTCGCGTCGATCAGCATCGCCGCCAGCTCGTCCCAGGCCTTCAGCCGTGTGAGCGCGAAGAGGCCCAGGCGGAAAGCCTCGACGCCCGGGGCCAGCGGGTACGAGAGCTCGTCGGGCGCCAGCGCCGCCACCGCGCCGTCCCGCAGGTGCTGCGCCGCCATGGCGGCAATCGCCTGCGCCGACGGCTTGTCGCCGACCAGGCCCAGCGCCTCCGCGGCCGCCCCCTGCACGGCGGGCGAGGGATCCTCGAGCGCCGCGCGCAAGGGAGCCAGAACCGGCGCGCCGCCGATCAGGCCCAGGCTGAAGGCCGCCATGTCGCGCACCTCGGGCTCGGGGTCGCTGAGCAGGGCCACCAGGGGCGGCACGCCCTCGGCCAATCCCACCCGCCCGATCGCCTGCGCCGCGCGGCGGCGCACGCGGCCCTCGGGGTCTTTCACGAGCCGGGTCAGGTCGGGCGGCGGTGGCGGCACGACGACGGGCGCCCTGGCTTTCGGCCGCCGGCCCTTCTCCGCGGGTGGCGGCGCAGGCGGCGGTGGCGGCACCTCCCGCAGGATCCGCTGGTCTTCCAGCTTCAGGATCCACGAGAGCTTCTGCGCCCAGGTCGGGGCGGGCACGACCGGCGGCGGCGCGGCGGCGGCGATCGTCGCGCAAATCGCCATGAGCAGGACGCAGGTCCCGGCCCCGCACAGCGGCGCAAGTCGGCGGCGCGGGTGGTCCGGGTGCGGTGCGGCGCGTTCCATCATCGGTCCCGCAGTCAGGCAGCCGGGCCGCCCGGCAGCATCACCATCCGGCGCAGGGTCGCCCGGTCGAGGCGCTCGGGCACGACGTCGACGCCGATCCCGGGTCCCTGCGGCACGAGGATCGTGCCGTCCGGCCTGACCTCGATGGGCGGCTCGATCAAGTCGGGCCGATAGTAGCGCCGGCTGGCCGCGACGTCGCCGGGCAGGGAGAAATTGGGCAGGCTCGACAGATGCAGGTTGTGGGCCCGGCCGATTCCGGACTCCAGCATCCCGCCGTGCCACACGGGGATTCCTTGCGCGGCGCAGAGGTCGTGCAACTGGAGGGACTCGCCGTGGCCGCCCACCCGGCCCGGTTTGATGTTGATGATGCGGCAGGCCCCGGCGCTGATGGCGTCACGGGCGGCGCGGACCGAGTGAATCGACTCGTCGAGGCAGATCGGCGTCCCGAGGCGCTTCTGCAACGCCGCATGATCCGTGATGTCGTCGTAGTCCAGGGGCTGCTCGATCATCATCAGGCCGTAGGGATCCAGCCGCGCGAGGTGCCCGGCATCCTCCAGCCGGTACGCCGCGTTGGCGTCGACCATCAGCGGCACCGGTCCGAACCGGTCTCGCACCATCTCGACCGCATTCACATCCCACCCGGGCTTCACCTTGATCTTGATGCGGCGGTAGCCGTCGGCCAGCTCCCGCTCGATGCGCTCCCCCAGCTGCTCCAGCGAATCCTGGATGCCGATCGAGACACCCGAGGCAATCGCCGTGCGCGTACCGCCGAGCACCCGGGAGAGGGGTTCCCCCCGCATCTTCGCGTACAGGTCCCACGCGGCCATCTCGATCGCGGCCTTCGCCATGTGATGGCCCCGGACGCGCCCCATGGCGGGAAAGACCGCCCGCGGGTGATCGAATTCGACGCCCAGCACCAGCGGGGCGAGAAAGCCCGTGATGACGTGCCAGGCGGTCTCGGTGGTTTCGGCGCTGTAGTAGGGGTTGTCGTCCGCCACGCACTCGCCGAGGCCGGCCGTCCCCTCGCCGTCCAGGCGGACGACCAGGAAGGTGCGGTCGTACACCCGGCCGAAGCTCGTCTCGAAGAAGTTGACGAGCGGCAGGCGAACCAGTCGCAGTTCGAGGCGATCAATTCTCACGGCATGATCTGCGGGGCACGGCGAAGGCCGTGCGACGGCGCGGCGAATCCCGCCACCGGTGGTGGGTTCATGATAGCACGCGCCCCGGGGTGGTCCGTCGCGGTCGCCTGCCGGTCGCTTGCGCCGGCCGCGACGGGGTCGCTATACTCGCCGGCGTCTTGGACTACCGCTACCTTGCCATCGAAGGCCCGGTCGGGGTCGGGAAGACCGCCCTCGCGGAGCGGCTGGCGGTGCGCATCGACGCGACGGCCGTCCTCGAGGATACGGAGAACCCGTTCCTCGGCGACTTCTACCAGGAGCGCCCGGGCGCCGCGCTCCAGGCGCAGTTGTTCTTCCTGCTGAACCGGCACCGGCAGCACTCGACGATGCGCCAGGCCGAGCTGTTCAGCCAGGTCACGATCTGCGACTATCTGTTCGACAAGGACCGGATCTACGCGTACCTGAACCTCGACGACAACGAGCTGTTCATCTACCAGCGCCTGTACGACCTGCTGGCGCGCGACGTCCCGCAACCGGACCTCGTCGTCTACCTGCAGGCGCCGACCGAGGTGCTGGTCCGACGGCAGCGCGAGCGCGCCCGCGACCCGGAGCGCGAAACAACAAGGCTGGACGCGTCCTACCTCAAGGAAGTGAACGAGGCCTACCAGCATTTCTTCTTCCACTACACCGCGACGCCGCTGCTCGTCGTCGAGACCTCCCAGATCGACTTCGGCCGCAGCGACGAGGCGGTCGACGACCTCGTCCGGCAGCTCAAGGCGACGGGGCGAGGCACCCAGTACTACGTGCCGCGGACGGGGGGACGGCCGTAGGGAGGCGTCGCGCCGACCCCGGCCGGCACGCCGCGGGCGGCCTGCCGCCGCCGCCGGTGTGCTGACGCCCGGCCGTCCTTTGAGGTAAGCTGGCCGTCGATGGCCTGGTTCAAGAAAACGAAGACGCCGATCGCGCCGGCCCGGGACACCTCGGTCCGCGTGCCGGAAGGCCTGTGGGTGAAGTGCCCGGGCTGCGCCCAGGTCATCTACAACAAGGACCTGCAGGCCAACATCAGCGTCTGCCCGAAGTGCGCCCATCACTTCCGCATGACGGCGGCCGAGCGCCTGCGCATGCTCTTCGACGGCGAGTGGCAGGAGCACGACGACGGCCTCAGGTCGACCGACCCGCTGGGCTTCCAGGACACCAAGCCGTACAGGGATCGGCTCACCGCGAGCATCGCCGCGACCGGGCGCCGGGACGCGGTCGTCACCGCGAGCGGCACGATCGACGGCCTGCCGGCCGTCATCGCCGCGATGGAGTACTCCTTCATCGGCGGCAGCATGGGCGTGGTGGTCGGGGAGAAGATCACCCGCGCGATCGAGCGGGGCCTCGAGGCGCGGCAGCCGGTCGTGGTGGTCTCCTGCTCGGGCGGCGCCAGGATGATGGAGGGCGCGCTGTCGCTGATGCAGATGGCCAAGATCTCCGCGGCCCTCGCCCGGCTGGACCGGGCGCGCCTGCCCTACATCTCGGTGCTGACCGATCCCACGACCGGGGGCGTCACCGCCAGCTTCGCGATGCTGGGGGACGTGAACATCGCGGAGCCGCGGGCGCTCATCGGCTTCGCCGGCCCGCGCGTCATCGAGCAGACGATCCGCCAGAAGCTGCCGGAGGGCTTCCAGCGGAGCGAGTTCCTCCTGGATCGCGGGATGCTCGACATGGTGGTGGACCGGCGCGAACTGAAGGCGACCATCGCGCGGACCCTGCGGTTCATGGGCGCCGTCGAGCGTTGATGGACCCGCTCGCGTACCTGCGCAGCCTCGAAGTCCTCGGCATCAAGTTCGGCCTCGACAACATCCGCGCGATCACGGCGGGCCTCGGCCGCCCGCAGGACGCCTGCCCCTCGATCATCGTGGCCGGCACGAACGGAAAGGGATCCGTCAGCGCGATGGTGGCGGCGGCGCTTCGCGCGGCCGGACACCGGGTCGGCTGCTACACGTCACCGCATCTGGTCCGCGTCGAGGAGCGGTTCGCCATCGACGGCACGCCCGTCGCGCCGGCGGAGTTCGGCGCCGCCGTGGACGAGGTCCGCGCCACCGTCGAACGCCTGGTCGCCGACG
The DNA here is from genome assembly GCA_963813325.1 of uncultured Acidobacteriota bacterium. GTDB lineage: Bacteria > Acidobacteriota > Vicinamibacteria > Vicinamibacterales > JAKQTR01 > CAWEYM01. Next base: position 806,435 of record CAWEYM010000003.1, on the reverse strand, counting down.
GCACCCTGCGCGCGCGGCCGACCTACTTCGAGGTGACCACCGCCGTGGCCTTCGAGCTCTTCCGGCGGCACCGGGTCGATATCGCCGTCCTGGAGGTCGGGCTGGGCGGCCGGTTCGACGCCACCAACATCGCGGCGCCCCGCGTGGGCGCGATCACCTCGATCGATCTCGACCACGAGGGGCTGCTCGGTCGGTCGATCGCCGAGATCGCCTTCGAGAAGGCGGGCGTCATCAAGCACGGCATGACGGTGGTCAGCGGCGAGCGGAAGCCCGAGGCGGCGGAGGTCATCGCGGCCGCGTGCCGCGAGCGGGGCGCGCGGCTGGTGCCCGCGTGGGAGGGCGTCCGGCTCGAGAGCGGGTTCCGGGAGGGCCGCGCCGAGCTGGCGCTCGAGACGCCGGTGCGCCCCTACCCCCCCATCACGCTGGCGCTGCGCGGCCGGCACCAGGTCGAGAACGCGCTGACCGCCGTCCGCGTGCTCGAGGCCGCCGACGAGGCGGGCCTCGCCGTCGGCGGCGAGGCCATCGTGGAGGGCCTGCAGGCCACGCGGTGGCCGGGCCGCCTGGAACTCGTGGCGCTCCGGGGCGGGCGCCACGTGCTGATCGACGCGGCCCACAACCCGGCCGGCGCGCGCGCGCTCGCGGCGTACCTGCGCGAGGTCCACCCGGCGGGCGTGCCGCTGGTGTTCGGCGTCATGCGGGACAAGGACCGGCGCGGGATGCTCGACGCGCTGCTGCCGGCCGCGACCCGCGTGATCATCACGCGGGCGCCGACGCCGCGGTCGGCCGACCCCGCCGACGTGATCGCCGATGTCCGATCCGGTCGCCCGGAGTTGCCCGCCGAGATCGAACCGGACCCCGAGCGGGCCCTGGCCCGCGCCCTGGAGCAGGGGCCCCTCGTGTGCCTCGCCGGATCGATTTACCTGATCGGCGCGCTGCTGCCCGGGATCCGCGCCCTCGCCGACCACGGGCCCGCCCGCGGGTGATTGGCTGGCCTCGCCGGCCGTGCTAACCTTCGACTGGCATGATGAGACGCGTTGTATTCGCGGCGGCGGCCTGTCTGGCGGCCACCCTGGGCACGCTCCCGGCGGGCGCGCAGGAGGTGCTGCCGGGCATCGACACGTCCCGCCAGTGGACGATCGAGCGCATCGGCACGGACCACTGGAAGCTGACGGGGGACGTGGAGGTCGAGCGCGAGGACATGAAGTTCTACGCCGACGAGATGGAGATCTTCACCGACACCAACACGCTCCTCGCGCGCGGCAACGTCGTGTTCACCAATGCGACGGCCCGCGTGGCCGCCGACTCGGTGGAGTTCAATCTGAAGACCAAGCTCGGGGTCTTCCACCACGCCAGCGGGTCATCGACGCTCGGCGATCCCAGGGAGAAGAGCAGGTTCGGCACGCAGGAAGCCGACATGTACTTCTACGGGGAGACGCTCGAGAAGGTCGGCGACCAGAAGTACCGGATCACGAAGGGCGGCTTCACGACGTGCGTGCAGCCGACGCCGCGCTGGGAGCTGACGTCGGGGTCGGTCGTCCTGAACATCGACCACTACGCCGTCCTGAAGAACTCGCTGTTCCGGGTCAAGGGAGTGCCGGTCCTGTTCCTGCCGATCATCTACTACCCCATCAACAAGGAGGACCGCTCCACGGGGTTCCTGCTGCCCACCTACGGCACGTCGAGCCTGCGCGGCCAGTCGCTCAGCAACGCGTTCTTCTGGGCCATCAGCCGGAGCCAGGACGCGACGTTCCTGTACGACTGGTTCTCGAAGGCGGGCCAGGGCCTCGGCACGCAGTACCGCTACGTGGCCAGCCAGACCTCGGCGGGCGACGCCCGTTTCTACGTGCTGAAGCAGAAGCCCACGAGCTACGTGAGTGGCGGCACGCCGGTGACGCTGGCCGGGCACCGCAGCTTCGAGCTCCGCGGCAACGCCAACCAGGATCTGCCGGCCAACCTCAAGGCGCGCGTCCGCTTCGACTATTTCTCGGACGTCACGGTGCAGCAGACGTTCAACACCAACATCTACGACGCGTCCCGCCGGCAGCGCTACTACGGCGGCACCGTGTCGGGCGCCTGGGGCGCGTATTCCACGGTCGCGACGCTGGACCGCAGCGAGTACTTCTTCGACTCCCGGAACTCGACGCTCAACGGGTCGATGCCGCGGCTGGCCGTCACCCGATCGGAGCGGCCGCTGTTCGGCTCGCCGATCTACTTCCAGGTCGGCGGCGAGTACGCGTCGATCGTGCGCGAGACGCGCGCGTCGGACAAAGTGTCCGACTTCGGCCTGCACCGCTTCGACACGGCACCCACGATCCGGTTCCCGTTCCGGAAGTGGCAGTTCTTCACGGTGAACTCCTCGCTGACCTGGCACTACACGTGGTGGAGCCAGAGCCGCGACCCGCTCACCGGTGCGCAGGCAGCCGACCCGCTGCACCGCACCTACATCGACATGCAGGCGCGGATCGTCGGGCCGGTGTTTAACCGGATCTGGAACCCGAACAGCCGCTACGCCGAGAAGATCAAGCACGCGATCGAGCCGTACGTGAACCTGCAGCGCGTCTCGGCAGTCGACAACTTCAACCGGATCATCCAGCTCGATTCGACCGACTCGGTCGTCGGCAGCACGACCCGCATCACCTACGGGCTGAACAACCGGATCTACGCGAAGCGCAAGGGCGGCGACGGCCCGGCGCAGGCGCGGGAGATCATCAACGTCGGCCTCAAGCAGACCTTTTACACCGACGCCCTGGCCGCCCAGTACGACCCGAACTACTCGACGAGTTTCCAGCTCGCGCCGCCGGCCAAGTTCTCGCCCCTCTCGATCCAGGTGCGCGCCGTGCCCGCCGACCGGGTGAACGGGTCCCTGCGGATCGAGTACGACACCAAGTTCACTGCGATCCGGACCATCAGCGCGGTCGGCACCTGGAACCCGGGCGAGTGGATGAACCTGAACATGGGCTGGAGCCAGCGTCGCTACGTCCAAGGGCTGTCGGGCTTCAACAATCCCAACAACGCCAGTCACTACCTGAACAGCGCGGCGGATTTCCACTTCCGCCAGAACCGCTACGGCGGCACCGTCTCGTTCAACTACGACATCGCGCACCGGAGCTTTCTCCAGAAGCGGTTCACCGGGTACTACAACGCCCAGTGCTGCGGCTTCGGCGTCGAGTACCAGAACTACAACTTCGGGAGCCTGACGTCCGCCGTGCAGCAGGACCGCCGCTTCAATATTTCGATCACGCTGGCCGGCATCGGCACCTTCTCCAACATCTTCGGCGCCTTCGGCGGCAACCAGGGGTATCGCTGATCCATGCAGGGCCCGATCCGGAACGGCGGCACGGGCGCGCGGCCGCGCCCGATCATCTGCCGGCGCACGACCCCGGCACCGGCGGGGCCGCGCGTCGGGCGGGGGGCACGCGCATGACCAACCACAAGGGCATCGTGCTCGCCGGCGGGGCCGGAACGCGGCTGCATCCCATGACCCTGGCGGTCTCGAAGCAGTTGTTGCCCGTCTACGACAAGCCCATGGTCTACTACCCGCTCAGCACGCTGATGCTGGCGGGCATTCGCGACGTCCTGGTGATCTCGACGCCGCGGGACACGCCGCGGTTCGAACAACTGCTCGGCGACGGCTCGCAGTGGGGCCTCTCGATCCACTATGGCGTTCAGCCGGCGCCGGGGGGCCTGGCGCAGGCCTTCATCATCGGCCGGTCCTTCGTCGGGCGCGACCCGTGCGCGCTGGTGCTGGGCGACAACCTCTTCTACGGCAGCAGCCTGCCCGAGCGCCTCGAACGGGCCGTGGCCCGGACGACGGGCGCGACGGTGTTCGCCTATCATGTCGAGGATCCGGAACGCTACGGGGTCGTCGCCTTCGACGCGTCCGGCAGGGCCACCTCGATCGAGGAGAAACCCCGGGAGCCCAAGTCGGCGTACGCGGTCACGGGCCTGTACTTCTACGACGGGGCCGTGACCGACTATGCCGCCTCCCTGCAACCGTCCGCCCGTGGCGAGCTGGAAATCACCGATCTCAACCAGCTGTACCTGGACCGCGGCGAGCTGACCGTCGAGATCCTGGGTCGCGGGTACGCGTGGCTCGATACCGGCACCCACGCGTCGATGCTCGAGGCGAGCCAGTTCATCCAGATCATCGAGCGGCGCCAGGGGCTCAAGATCGCGTGCCTGGAGGAGATCGCGTACCGGCAGGGCTTCATCGATGCGAGCCAGCTGGCGCGCCTGGCCGGGGCGATGGGCAAGAGCGAGTACGGACAGTACCTGATGCGCGTGCTCGAGGAGTGAGCGCGCGCCCTGCCGAGGAGGTCGTGTGGTGGTGGACCCGACGAAGTACACCGACCTGCGGTCGCGCCCGCCGCGGATCGCGGGCGTCACCGTCAAGCCGCTGCGCCTCGTCCCCGACGAGCGCGGCTGGCTGATGGAGATTCTCCGCGCCGACGACCCGGACGTGTTCACCAAGTTCGGCCAGGTCTACGTGTCGGCGACCTACCCGGGCGTCGTCAAGGCGTGGCACTACCACCGCGTGCAGGTGGACCATTTCGCCTGCATCGCGGGCATGGTGAAGCTCGTCCTGATCGACACGCGGGACGACTCGCCCACGCGCGGGGTGATCAACGAGTTCTTCCTCGGCGATCAGCACCCGGCGCTCGTGCAGGTGCCCAACCTCGTCTACCACGGCTGGAAGTGCATCAGCCCGGAGATGTCCCTCGTGGTGAACGTGCCCACCGAGGTCTACGAGTACGCCGACCCGGACGAGTTCCGCGTCGCGGCGCACGGCGTCCTGCCCTACGACTGGAGCCGCCACGATGGTTGAGGTGCTCGTCACGGGCGGCGCGGGGTTCATCGGCAGCAACTTCGTCCGCCACGCGCTCAGCGCGCACCCGGACTGGCGGGTGACCACGCTCGACAAGCTGACCTACGCGGGCCGCCTCGAGAACCTGCAGGACGTGCTGGAGCACCCGCGACACCGGTTCGTCAAGGGCGACATCACGGATGCCGCCGTCGCGGCGCCGCTGGTCCAGCAGGCCGAGATCGTCGTGCACTTCGCCGCCGAGACCCACGTCGACCGGTCGATCCAGGACGCGGGCGAGTTCATCCGCACCGATGTGCTCGGCACGTTCGTCCTGCTCGAGGCCGCGCGCACCGCGCCGCGCCTGCGGCGCTTCATCCAGATCTCGACCGACGAGGTCTACGGCAGCGTGCCCGCCGGGGCGTCGAAGGAAACCGACGAACTGCGCCCCCGCAACCCGTACGCAGCGAGCAAGGCCGGTGCCGACCGCCTCGCGTACAGCTTCTGGGCGACCTACCAGGTGCCCGTGATCATCACCCGGGCCTCGAACAACTACGGCCCGTACCAGTTTCCCGAGAAGATCATCCCGCTGTTCATCACCAACGCGCTCGACGTCCAGGGCCTGCCGCTCTACGGCGACGGCCTCAACGTGCGCGACTGGCTGCATGTCGGGGACCATTGCCGGGCCCTCGATCTCGTGCTGGAACGCGGCACGCCCGGCGACGTGTACAACATCGGCGGCGGCAACGAGGTGCCCAACGTCGAGCTGACGCGCCGCATCCTCGGCCTGCTCAACCGGTCCGACACGCTGATCACCCCGGTGCCCGATCGCCTGGGCCACGATCGGCGCTACGCGCTCGACACGGCCAGGGTTCGCGCGCTCGGCTGGGCGCCCCGCGTGCCCTTCGACGACGGCCTGCGGTCGACCGTCGACTGGTATGCCGCGAACGAGTGGTGGTGGCGCCCCATCAAGCACGAGGATCCCGCGTTCCGCGCCTATTACCAGGCGCAGTACGGCGGAACGCCGCGCCCGTAGCCGCGCGGGAAGGACACCCCGGACGTGGGCACCACATCGCGCACCACCCGCCCGACCGTGCTCATCACCGGCGCCGCGGGGTTCGCCGGCGGCCATCTGCTCGACCTCCTCCTGCAGGACGAGGTCCGGGTGGCCGCGTGGCGGCGGCCCGGCGTCGGCGCTCCCGTGCAGGCCGCGTACCCGACGGCCGCCTGGGAGGAGATCGAGTTGCTCGATCGCGACACGGTGCGGGCGCGCATCCGCGACCTGGCGCCCGCGGTCGTGTATCACCTGGCCGGCGCGCCCCACGTCGGGCAGTCGTGGGACGCGGCGGCCGACACGCTCGCCATCAACGTCCTGGCCACGCACCATCTGGTCGAGGCGATCCGGCTCGCCGGCCTGCGCAGCCGCGTCGTGGTCCCGAGTTCGGCCTACGTCTACCGCGCCGAAGACCGCGCCCTCCGCGAGGACGACGGGCTCGAGTCCTCGAGCCCGTACGCGTTCAGCAAGATCGCGACGGAGATCATCGCGGCCCGCGCCGCCGCGAACGACGGCCTCGGCGTCGTGACCGCGCGGGCCTTCAATCACACCGGCCCCCGGCAGGATCCGTCCTTCTTCGCGCCCGGCGTCGCGCGCCAGGTGGCGCTGGTCGAAGCCGGGCGGGCGGAGCCCGTGATCAAGGTCGGCAACCTGGACGCGCGGCGCGATTTCACCGACGTGCGGGACACCGTGCGCGCCTACCGGGCGCTTGCCGGGCGCGGCAGGCCCGGCGCCGTCTACAACGTGTGCTCGGGGCGAGCCCACCGGGTGCGCGACGTGCTCGACGGCCTGCTCGCGCTGTCGCGGGCGCCGATCGAGGTGCGCACCGATCCGGCGCGGTTCCGGCCGCATGATACGCCGCTGCTGCTCGGCGACCCGGGCCGCATTCACGCCGAGGTCGGCTGGGCCCCCGTGATCCCCCTCGAGCAGACGCTCCGCGACCTGCTCGACTACTGGCGGCAGGCCGTGTGAGGCGCGCGTGAACGTCCTGGTGACAGGCGGAACCGGATACCTGGGCCGGGCCATCGTGCAGGCCCTGGATGCCGCGGGCCATCGCCTCGTGCTCTACGGCCGAACCGCCTCCGGCGGCGGCCTGCCGGGCACGGCCGTCGACGGCGACATTCGCGACGCGGCGCGCGTGCGCGGCGCCGCCGCTGGCTGCGATGCCATCGTCCACACGGCGGCGATGGTGGCGGTCTGGAGCCGGCGGGCCCGCGACTTCGACGACATCAACGTGGGCGGTCTCGCCAGCGTGCTCGAGGCCGCCCACGCGCTCGGCACGGGCCGCGTGGTCTTCACCTCGTCGTTTCTCGCGCTGCCGCCGGCGGGCGCCGACCGGCCTGGTGCGTGGAACGACTATCAGCGGACCAAGGTCGAGGCCGATCGCCTGGCGGCGCGGGCGGTCGACCTGGGCGCGCCGGTGATCCGCCTCTATCCCGGCGTCGTCTACGGCCCGGGGTCGCTGACCAGCGGGAACCTCGTGACCCGGCAGGTGGCGGATCACCTCCACGGCCGTCTGCCCGGCCTCGTCGGCGCGGACCGCATCTGGTCGTTCGCCTACGTGGACGACATCGCCGCCGCGCACGTGGCGGCGGTCGAACGGGGCCGCGTGGGCCGCCGCTACCTGCTGGGGGGCGAGAACGCCCGACAGATGCGGGTGTTCGAGATCGTGCGGCAGCTCACCGGCCGCGCGCTGCCCCGCCGGATCCCGGCGGCGCTGGCCGTGCTCGCCGCGATGATGTACGAGATGCGGGCCGGCTTGTTCCGCGTCGCGCCACTGGCCACGACGGGGACGGTCGAAATCCTGTTGCGCGACTGGCCGCTCGGTTGCGATCTCGCACGGGACGAACTCGGGTACCAGCCGAGGTCGCTCGAGGACGGCGTCGGCCGGACCCTCCAGTGGATCATCGCCGGGCGCGATGCCGCCGCCCGGACGGGGACGATCGGTCACTGACATGTATTCCGAGACGCGACGACAGATCGTCCACATCGCCATGAGCGCGTTCGCGCTGCTGCTGCGCTGGCTCACGTGGTGGCAGGCCGCGCTCTTCGCCCTCGCCGCCCTCGCGTTCAACGCGCTGGTGCTGCCCCGGGCGGGCGGCGCCCTGCTGTCCCGACCGGCCGATGCCACCCGCGGCTACCCGCTGGGCATCCTCGTCTACCCGCTCTCGGTGCTGCTGCTCGTGCTCGCCTTTCCGCGGCGACCGGACATCGCGGCGGCCGCATGGGGGATCCTCGCGTGGGGGGACGGGTGCGCCACGCTGGTGGGACGAGCCGCCGGCCGGCACCGGCTGGCGTGGAACCGCGACAAGTCCGTGGAGGGCACGGCCGCGTTCTTCCTCTCTGCCAGCATCGCGGGCGTGGCGCTCGCGTGGTGGACGGCGCCCGCGATCACACCGGCCCCGCCGCTGCTCTTCGTGGTGGGGGCGCCGGTCGTCGCAGCGCTCGCGGCCGCGCTGGCCGAGACGATTCCCATCCGCCTCGACGACAACTTCACGGTCCCGGCCGTCGCCGGCGCGACCCTGTGGGGCCTGAGCCTCGTGAGCCCGAACGCCTGGTCGGCCGCCTGGCCCATGGTGTTCGCGCGCCTCGTGCCCGCGCTCGCGATCAACACCGTGGCCGCCCTCGTCGGGTGGCGCGCCGGCACGGTTCGCCTGTCGGGGATGATCGCCGGGTGGGTCATCGGCGTCGTGATCTACGCGTGCACGGGCCCGATGGGCTGGCTGCTGCTGTTCGCGGCGTTCCTGGTCGCGGCGGTCGCGTCGCGTCTCGGGCTCCGGCGCAAGTCCCTGCTGGGCATCGCGGAGGAGCGGGGGGGCCGCCGGGGCGGCGGCAACGCTTTCGCCAACACGGGCGTGGCAGCCGTCGTGTCCCTGATCGCCGTGCTGACCCCGTATCAGGACGCGGCCCTGCTCGCCCTGGTCGCCGCGCTCACCGCGGGCGGCAGCGACACGGTCGCCAGCGAGATCGGCAAGGCCTGGGGCGGCAAGACGTACCTGATCACCACGCTGTCGCAGGTCCGGCCGGGCACGCCCGGCGCGATGTCCTTCGAGGGCACCGCCGCGGGCCTGATTGCGGCGCTCGCCCTCGCGGCGCTGGGCGCCTCGCTCGGCCTCGTGCCGGCGGGAGCCATCTGGGCCGCCGTGGCGGGCGCGGTGGCCGGCTCGCTCGTCGAGAGCGCGCTCGGCGCGACGCTCGAGGCGCCGGGCATCGTGAACAACGACGTGCTCAACTTCATCAACACGTCCACGGCGGCCATCCTCGCCGTGGTGATCGCAGGCTAGGCGAGATGGACGCGTCCCAGGTCCCCGCGGCCCATTTGCCTACCGCGCGCGACCGTGTTGCGGCGCTGGTCGATTTCGCGCGCCCGTTCACGCTCGTCGCGCCCGCGCTCGGGTTCCTGTCCGGCGCCGCCACGGCGATCGGCGCGTACCCGCACGAACCGTGGCGCCTCGGGCTGATCGGACCGCCGATCATCGGTTCGCTGATGGCCGCGGTGCTGAACGTCGCTTCGAACGGCCTCAACCAGATCTACGACCTGGAGATCGATCGCATCAACAAGCCGCGCCGGCCGCTCCCGAGCGGCCGGCTCACGCTGCGCCGCGCGTGGTCGATCACGCTGGCCAGCTTCGCGGCGGCGTTCGTGCTCGCGTGGTTCGTCGCGCCGGGCGGCCGCCACGAGTGCTTCTGGATGGTCGTCGCGGCCACCGTCATCACCAGCCTGTACTCGGTGCCGCCGTTCCGCACGAAGCGGCTCGGCATCTGGGCCAACGTCACCATTGCCATCCCGCGAGGCGTGCTGCTCAAGGTCGCCGGGTGGTCCTCGGTCAAGACGGCGCTGGGCTGGGAGCCCTGGTACATCGGCGCGGTGTTCGGCCTCTTCCTCCTCGGCGCCACGACGACCAAGGACTTCGCCGACATGGCTGGCGACCGGCGGGGCGGCTGCCGGACGCTGCCGATTCAGTACGGCGTCGCGCGCGCGGCCTGGATGATCTCGCCGTCCTTCGTGCTGCCGTTCCTGATGATCCCGCTCGGCGCCTGGACGCGGGTGCTGACGGGGAACTTCTGGCTGCTCCAGGCGCTCGGCTTCCTGATGACGGCCTACGGGCTCTACGTCTGCTACCTCATGCTGCGCCGCCCGCACGAACTCGCGGTCGAGGAGAACCACGTGTCGTGGGCGCACATGTACCGCATGATGTTCGTCGCCCAGATCGGCTTCGCGCTCGCCTACCTGCTGTAGCGCCCCTGCCCGGGCAGACGCGCGCGGACCGTCGCGGGCACGCGACCGCGGCCCGGCCGTCGCGGACGCGGCGGGACCGCGCCTCGAAGGCCGGCGCTGAGGGGGGGACGCGGTGCAGCTACACCTGCCCGAGCAGCGCGCGCACGCGCGCCTCGGTCGGCGGGTGGGTGCTGAAGAGCGACAGGATGCCCGACACGTTGAACGGCTTCATGATGAACATGTGGGCCGTCGCCGGGTTCGCGTCGAGCGGCACGCGCTTCGACATCACGTCCAGCTTCTTCAGGGCATCGGCCAGCCCGTAGGGGCTGCCGACGATCGCCGCGCCGCCCGCGTCAGCGGCGAACTCGCGCGAGCGCGAGATGGCCGCCTGGATCAGCATGGCCGCCAGCGGGGCCAGGATGATCGTCGCCAGCATCGCGAGCGGCCCCGGGCCGTCGCGGCTGTCGCGCCCGCCCACGCCGCCGAAGATCGCCGCGAACTGGGCCATGCGCGCCACCATCATGATCGCCGCCGCCAGCGTCGCCGCGACCGAGCTGATCAGGATGTCGCGGTGCTTCACGTGCGCCAGCTCGTGCGCGAGGACGCCCTCGAGCTCGCGCTGGTCGAGCAGCTGCAGAATCCCCTCGGTGGCCGCCACGGCCGCGTGCGACGGGTTCCGGCCCGTGGCGAACGCGTTGGGCGACATCGTCGGGATGATGTAGACCTTCGGCATCGGCAAGCCCGAGCGCTGCGCGAGGCTGGCCACGATCCCGTAAAGCGGGTGCTCAGGGCCGACCGGCTTCGCGTGGTACATCGACAGGACGATCTTGTCGGAGAACCAGTACGACACGAAGTTCATCACCACGGCCAGCCCGAACGCCATGACGAGGCCGTTCGCCCCGCCGAGCGCCTCGCCAATCACCAGCACCAGGCCGCTCATCAGGCCGAGCAGCAGCGTCGTCTTGAGTGCGTTTCCCATGGTCCGTTGCCCCGTTCCAGTCCCGCCACGCCATTCGAAATGCCAACAAGCCATTCTACCCGTTGAAGATACGGGCCATCAAGCCGGCCACCAGCGCGGCGCGCCACGGCAGGTCGCCCACCACCACGTGCTCGTCCAGCGCGTGGGCGCCGCCGCCCGTCGCACCGAGGCCGTCAAGAGTTGGGACGCCGAGCGCGGCGGTGAGGTTCCCGTCGGACCCGCCGCCGGTCCCGCCTTCGTCCAGGAGCCGGCCAAGCCCGGCCGCCACGTCCTTCGCCTGTTGGTACAGATTCACGACTGCCGGGGTTCGTTCCATCGGCGGTCGATCGATGGCGCCGGTGATCGTGAGCGACGTGCCATCGAGGTGAGGACGCAGGGCGCGGATCGCGTGCTCGACGCGGGTGAGATCATCCAGGCGGTCCACGCGCACGTCGACCCCGGCCCGAGCGTCTGCGGCGACGACGTTGGTCCGCGTCCCGCCTGCGATGGTCCCGACGTTGATCGTGATGCCGCGGGCCGCGTCGCGGAACTGCTCCAGCGCGAGCACCTGCCGTGCCAGCTCGTGGACGGCGCTCGCCCCGCGCCCGGGTTCGATGCCCGCGTGCGCCGGCACGCCGGCGACCCGCAGTTCGAACACGCCGCACCCCTTGCGGCTGGTCTTCACGCCCCCGCCGGGCAGGGACGGCTCCAGGACGAGGACGGCCTCGCTCCGGCGCGCCTCGTCTTCGATGACGGCGCGGGACGAGGCGCTGCCCGTCTCTTCGTCGGTCGTGCACAGCATCACAATCCGGCCGGGCATCGATGGCGCCTCGTCGAGCAGGGCCTGCGCCGCCAGCATCCCGATGGCGAGCCCGGCTTTCATGTCGTACACGCCGGGTCCCGCCAGGCGGCCGTCCGCGACGTGCAGCGGCATGCGCGCGAGTTGACCGACGGGCCAGACCGTGTCGAGGTGAGCGAGCAGGAGCACCTGCCGCGTGCCGCAGCCGAACTCGGCGAGCACGTGGTCGCCCGCGTCCTGCCTCGGCAGTCGCTGCACCCGGGCCCCGATTGCGACCAGGCGGCGTGAGAGTTCCGCGCCGCACCGGTCGACGGCTGCCTTGTCGGTGGTCGGGGACTCCAGGCGGACCAGTGTCTCGATGGTCTCGAGCAGCCAGGGCTGCCTGGCTTCGCAGTAGGACAGCAGGTTCATGGCGGGACTCCGAAGCGGGGCCACACGACCCCGGAGCCTATATAATGGCCGAATGAGGGTGCGGAAGGTGTACATCGGCGGATGCGCGGCGCTGGCGATCGTGTACGCGGCAACCCTGGCGCCGGCGCAGCCCCCGGTGGCGAAGCCGGTCGATCCCCCGGGGACGGCCCGGCCGGGCACGGGTCCCGCGAGCCAGGCGCCTGCGGCACCCGTCAAGGTTCAGCCGCCCGCTGCGAAACCGGCGGGCCCGAGAGCCGCCGGTCAGGCGCCGGCCGTCGCGAAGCCGGCAACGCCGGCACCGGCGGGCGAACCGGTACCGACCGATGCCTCCCTCGGGATTCCGATTTTCCCGACGGCGCAGTTCATCACGTCCTACGACGCCGGCCAGGGCCAGCGATTCTACCTGTTCGGCACCACGGCGTCCTTCGCGGAGATGGTCGCTTACTACCGCACCGTGCTCAAGCAGAAGGGCGAGCTGGTGTTCGACGTGCCGGCGACGCACATGTTCGAGGTCGGAAAGTACAAGGACACCGAGGTGGCGTTCCCGCCGGGTGTGACGATCAAGGACTACGCGGGAAACGGCATGACGGGCTTCACGAACCCGACGCCCGGCGGCAGCCCCGGGCAGTTCAGGACCATCATCCAGATCGTGCCCGGACCGCCCGGCATGGGCGGACGCCCGCGCTGAGCGCCCCGCCGTTCCGCGACCGCCTCGTCCCGCCCGCCCGGAGCCTCGCGGCGAACGTCCAAACAGAAGGTCACCACGCTCGGCCGACGTGTCGGCCGGCATCGAACATCGGGAGGGTTGACGTCATGGAGCGGTGGAAGCGTCTCGTTCTCGCCGGATGCCTGTGCCTGGGGGCAGGCACGCTGGCGGTTCACGCGGCCGGGCCGGCCGTCGAGTTGTCCGGAACCTGGAGACTCAACAAGGAGCTCAGCGACAAGCCGCCGGCGATGGAAGCGGGCGGCGACCGCGAAGGCGGCGGCGACCGCACGGGCGGGCGCACGGGCGGGCGCGGGCGTGGCGGCGCGGGTGGCGGCATGCCGGGCGGCACGGGCGGCATGATGCCCGGCGGACGGCGTCCGGATCCTGCGGAGATGCGCCGGATTCGCGACCAGGTCAGCGCGGCGGCCGAACCCGACGAGCGGCTGGTCATCGTGCAGGGCCCCGAGGGCGTGTCGATCACGACCGGCGACGGCCGCTTCACGAAGCTCATCCCCGACGGCAAGGCTCACGAGAGCCTCACCGGCGACGGCGTGCTCAAGACGAAGACGCGCTGGGACGAAGAGAAACTGGTCAGCGAGGGCAAGCTCGACGACGGGATCGCGGTGACGCGAACCTACGCGGTCGACGCCACGACGAACCCGCGACGCCTGGTGCTGCTGGTGAGGATCGCTGCGCCGCGGATGCCCGGGGCGCACGATCTCAAGCGCGTGTACGACCTCGAGCAGTAGCGTGCGGCGGCCCCGGGCCGCCACGGACCGGGCCGCCACGGACCGCCGTGGCCGGTTGGCGGGTGCAGGCATCCTCCCGCGAGTCAGGAACGCGGCCCCTGGAGCTTGCGCAAGGCGTCGGCCATCGCTGTCGCAGGCACGCCGGGCCCGGCAGGCGCCCGTCGCCCCCCTCCACGCTCCTCGCGCGGATCGGCCGCGGGCGCGCCCGGTCCGTGAGATGCCGACGCGGTGCGCATCGACAGCCCGACCCGGCGCCGCTTGAGATCCACATCGAGCACCGTGACGGCCACGACGTCACCGGCCCTGACGACCTCGCGCGGGTCTTTCACGAACCGGTCGGCCAGCTGCGAGACGTGCACGAGGCCGTCCTGGTGCACGCCGATATCCACGAACGCCCCGAAGTTCGTCACGTTGGTCACCATGCCCTCGAGCACCATGCCGGGCTGGAGATCGGTGAGGTGCTCGACGCCTTCGCGAAACGCGGCCGTGCGGAACGCGGGTCGCGGGTCGCGTCCCGGCTTCTCGAGTTCTGCCAGGATGTCCCTCACGGTCGGCAGGCCGAACCGGTCGTCGACGAAGTGCCCGGGCGTCAGGGAGCGCAGCGTCGCCGTGTCGCCGATCAGGGCGGCAAGCGGGCGTCCGGTCGCCTGGAGGATGCGCTCGACCACGGGATAGGCCTCGGGATGCACGCCGGAGGAGTCGAGCGGGTTGTCGCCCCTCGGAATCCGCAGGAACCCGGCTGCCAGCTCGAACGTCTTCTCGCCGAGGCGCGGCACCTGCTTCAGCTGCGCCCGCGACCGGAACGCGCCGTGCTCGTCCCGGAACGCGACGATGTTCGACGCCAGGCGCTCGTTGAGGCCCGAGATGCGCGCCAGCAGCGGGGACGACGCGGTGTTGACGTCGGCGCCTACGGCATTCACGCAATCCTCCACGACCGCGTCGAGCGTGCGCGCCAGGGCCGGCTGGCTTACGTCGTGCTGGTACTGACCGACGCCGATGGCCTTCGGGTCGATCTTCACGAGCTCGGCCAGCGGGTCCTGCAGCCGTCGCGCGATCGACACCGCCCCGCGCAGCGACACGTCCAGATCGGGGAACTCGCGGGCGGCCAGCGCGGACGCCGAATACACCGAGGCGCCCGCCTCGGACACGACGACCCTGTGGAGCCGGAGATCCGGGTGGCGCGCGCCGAGATCTGACACGAGCCGATCCGTTTCGCGCGACGCGGTCCCGTTGCCGATGCTCACCAGGTCGATCCGGTGCCGCCGCGCCAGGCCTGCCAGGACCGCGATGGCGCCGTCCCAGTCGTTGCGCGGGGCGTGCGGGTAGATCGTGGCGGTCTCGAGCAGCTTGCCGGTCCCGTCGACCGCGGCGACCTTGACACCGGTCCGCAGGCCCGGGTCGAGTCCCAGCGTCGCGCGGGATCCCGCCGGCGCGGACAGCAGCAGATCCCGCAGGTTCATGCCGAACACGCGGATGGCCTCCAGCTCGGCGGCCTCGCGGATCGTGGTCATCAGGTCCGTCTCGAGATGCAGCGAGATCTTGGCCTGCCAGGCCGCCCGCACGGTGTCGCGCAGCCACGTGTCCCCGGGCCGCGTGCGGCCGGACGCCGCGGGCTCGATGCCGAAGCGATGGGCGATCATCACCTCGGGCGCCGTGGGCTGGCGGCCGGCGAAGCGGGTCTCTTCGGCCTCGGGCAGCGCGAGCTCCAGCCGCAGCACGCCGTCCGCGCGGCCGCGGAACAGCGCCAGCGCCCGGTGCGACGGGATGGTGCGGAAGTGCTCGCGCGCCGCGAAGTAGTCCGAGAACTTGACGCCCTCCTCCTCCTGGCCCTCGATCACCCGCGAGCGCAGGTCGGCGTGCTCCCACAGGTAGTCGCGGACCCGGCCGACCAGCCCGGCGTCCTCGGCGAACCGCTCCATCAGAATCCACCGGGCGCCGTCCAGGGCGGCGTCCGCGTCGGGCACGCCCCGCCCGGCATCGACGAACGCGGCGGCGCGGTCGACGGGCGCGACGGTCGGGTCGGCGAGCAGCAGGTCCGCGAGCGGCTCGAGCCCGGCCTCGCGGGCAATCGCCGCGCGGGTCCGCCGCTTCGGCCGGAACGGCAGGTAGAGATCCTCCAGCCGGGTCTTCGTGTCGGCCTGGCGGATCTCCGCTTCGAGCGCCGGCGTCAACCGGCCCTGCCCGGCGATGCTCTGCAGCACGCTCGCGCGGCGCTCCTCCAGCTCGCGCAGGTAGCCCAGCCGCTCCTCGAGGGCCCTCAACTGCGTGTCGTCGAGCCCCCCGGTGGCCTCCTTCCGGTAGCGGGCGACAAACGGGACGGTCGCCCCGCCGTCGAGTAGCGCGGTGGCGGCGTCGACCTGGGCGGGCCTGACGGACAGCTCGGTGGCGAGGCGAACGACGATCGGATCCATGCGGGACCGTTCCTTCACCGCGGGGGACGCAGACGTGCGCGCGCCCGACCGGCCGGGGCCGGCCGGTCAGGGCAGCTTCCGGAGGATGAAGCACTTGAGGTAGTACGTCTCGGGCACGCCGAGCAGCACGGGGTGATCGCGGGCCTGCATCCGCTTCTCGACCACCGTCACCCGCGCGTGCGCGTCGATCGAGGCCTCGTAGACGATCTGACCCAGCATCGCCTCGTCCACATGATACGAGCAGCTGCAGGTGACGAGGGTGCCGCCGGGCTCGAGCACCTTCAGCGCCCGGAGGTTGATCTCCTTGTAGCCGGCCACGGCCCGGTCCACCGCGTCGCGACTCTTCGCGAAGGCGGGCGGGTCCAGGACGATGGTGTCGAACCGCTCGCCGGCGCGTTCGAGCCGCCGGAGCTCGTCGAACACGTTCGCGCACCGCGCCTCGACCTGCGCCAGGCCGTTCCGGCTCGCGTTGCGCGCGACCTGCGCCACGGCGTCCTGCGACACGTCCACGGCCACGACCGACGTGCACGCGGGCGCCAGCTGCAGGGCGAACGCGCCGTGGTAACTGAAGGCGTCCAGCAGGCGGCCGCGCGCGTAGGCCCGCGCGGCGGCCCGGTTCTCGCGCTGGTCGAGGAACAACCCGGTCTTCTGCCCGTGCCAGAGGTCCACCTCGTACTCGACCAGCCCGTCCCGCACGGCCACCGCCGGCGGGACCTCCCCGTGCAGCAGGGTCACCGACGAGTCGAGGCCCTCGAGCTGGCGCACGCGCAAATCGTGGCGCGCGAGAATCCCGGCCGGGTGCAGCTGTTCCACCAGCACCGCGACGATGTCCGGCAGCAGGCGCTCGACACCCTGCGACAGGGCTTGCACCACGAGGTACGCGCCGTACTGGTCGACCACCAGCGACGGCAGCAGGTCCGCCTCTCCGTGGACGAGCCGGCACGCCGTCGCGTCGATGCCGAGGCTCCGGCGGAAGGCGATCGCCGACGCGATCCGCGCGCGCCACAGATCGGGGCCGGCCGGCACGTCGCCCATGGTCAGCATCCGCAGCGCGATCTGCGATCGCTCGCTGAACAGGGCCCGCCCGATCACCCGCTGCCGCGGGCCGATCACGGCGACGGTGTCGCCCGCCCCGGCGCGCACGTCCCTGACGTCGCTGCGATACACCCAGGGATGCCCGCCGCGCACCCGTTCCTCGCCGCGGGCAGACACGGCGACGGCTGGTTCGGTCGTGTGGTTCACAGTCTTCTGGCTCCGCCGGATCCCGGCGGCGCGCCCGTCCCGGCCTCCCGTCGCGGTGGCGCGACGTCCCCGGAACGGGCGGCACGCGCGGCCCGAGCGCTCCATCATCCGAAATCCGTCGAGGAAAATCGAGTAGAATTCCCATCGTGCGCATAGCGCTCGGAGCCGATCACGCCGGATTCGCTCTCAAGGACGAGATCGCCCGGTTCCTCGACGAGTTGGGCATTCCCTCCGAGGATTTCGGGACCCGCTCGGGCGAGTCCGTGGACTACCCGGATTTCGCCGAGACCGTCGCCCGCGCCGTGGCCTCGGGCGCGTTCGACCTGGGCATCCTCGTCTGCGGCACGGGCGTCGGCATGGCGATTGCTGCCAACAAGATCGCCGGGATCCGGGCGGCGCCGATCACCGAGGTCGACACCGCGCGCCTGAGCCGCGAACACAACGACGCCAACGTGCTGGCGCTGGGCGCGCGCGTCACGCCCGCCGACCGGGCCCTGCAGATTGTGCGTACCTTCATCGACACGCCGTTTGCAGGCGGGCGGCACGAGCGCCGCGTCGAGAAGATCGCGAACCTGGAACGCCGGACCGAATCAGCCATGGACACCACCGATATCGTGACCGCCCAGCTCCGCCGCCTGGACGAGGTCGACCCGCAGATCGCGGACGTCCTCCGCCGGGAGGTCCACCGACAGGCCGAGGGCCTCGAACTGATCGCGTCCGAGAACTTCGTCAGCAACGCCGTTCTCGCCGCGATGGGATCGGTCCTGACCAACAAGTACGCCGAAGGCTACCCGGGCCGCCGCTACTACGGCGGGTGCGAGGTCGTGGACGTGGCCGAGCGCCTCGCCATCGACCGCGCCAAGGCCCTGTTCGGCGCCGATCACGCCAACGTCCAGCCGCATTCCGGCGCCCAGGCGAACATGGCGGTGTACTTCGCGCTGCTCAAGCCCGGGGACACGGTGCTCGGCATGAACCTCTCGCACGGCGGGCACCTCACCCACGGCCACCCGCTCAACTTCTCCGGCAAGCTGTACACCATCGTTCCGTACGGCGTGCGCCGCGAGGACGAGCGGATCGACTACGACGACCTGGAACGCCTGGCGCTCGAGCACAAGCCGAAGATGATCATGGTCGGCGCCAGCGCCTACCCGCGCGTGATCGACTTCCCGCGGATCCGGGCCGTCGCCGACCAGGTCGGCGCCGCGATGGTCACCGACATGGCCCACATCGCGGGCCTGATCGCGGGCGGCATGCACCCGAGCCCGGTGCCGCACTCGGATTTCGTCACCACCACGACGCACAAGACGCTGCGCGGGCCCCGGGCGGGCCTGGTCCTGTGCAAGGAGAAGTTCGCCAAGGACCTCGACAGGAGCGTCTTCCCCGGCGTCCAGGGCGGGCCGCTGATGCACATCATCGCGGCCAAGGCCGTCTGCCTGAAGGAAGCCGCCGAGCCCACCTTCGCCGCCTACCAGCGGCAGATCGTGGCCAACGCGGCCCGGCTCGCCGAGGTCATCGCATCGCACGGGTTCCGGCTCGTCAGCGGCGGCACCGACAACCACCTGATGCTGGTCGACGTCTTTTCGAAGGGCCTGACCGGCAAGGTCGCCACGACCGCCCTGGGCCGGGCCGGCATCACCGTCAACCAGAACACCATCCCGTTCGACCAGAACCCGCCGCTCGTCGCCAGCGGCATTCGCGTCGGCACCCCGGCCGTGACCACGCGCGGCATGCGCGAACCGGAGATGGAACTCATCGGCGGCCTGATTGCGCGCGTGCTCGCCGCGCCCGACGATGAGCACGCGATCGGCGTGGTGAAGGCCGAGGTCGAGTCGTTGTGCCGGAAGTTCCCGTTGTACCCGGACCGGCTGGCCTGACGGCCGCGGTGTTCCGGATCTTCGCGGACGACGGTCCGCTGGCCCGCTCCGTGCCGGACTTCGAGCCGAGGCCCGGGCAGCGGGATATGGCGGCCGCCGTCGCGCGCACGTTCGAAGGCGGCGGCGTGCTGCTGGCCGAGGCCGGCACCGGCACGGGAAAGACGCTCGCCTACCTCGTTCCCGCGGTCCTCAGCCGCCAGCGCGTGCTCGTCTCCACGGGCACCAAGAACCTCCAGGAGCAGATCTTCTTCAAGGACCTGCCGGTCCTCCGCCAGGCTCTCGGGATTCCCTTCACCGCGACCTACATGAAGGGGCGCGGTAACTACGTGTGCCTGCACCGGCTCGCCTCGTTGCGCGACGAACCGGGCGCCGGCTCCCCGGCCGATCGCGTGTACCTGCAGATGGTCGATGACTGGGCCGGGCGGACCGAGACGGGCGACCGGGCCGAGCTCGAGGACCTGCCCGAGGACGTGCCGTTCTGGAACGAGATCGCCGCCACGTCCGAGAACTGTCTCGGCACGCAGTGCCCGCGGTACCAGGACTGCTTCGTGACGCGCATGCGCCAGCGCGCCGCGCAGTCGGACATCGTGATCGTCAACCATCACCTGCTGTGCGCGGACGCCGCCGTCCGCCAGAGCGCCTACGGCGAGGTCATTCCGCCGTCGGCCTACCTGGTCCTCGATGAAGCCCACCAGCTCGAGGACGTGGCCACGCAGTACTTCGGCGTGTCGGTCAGCACCTACCGCCTCGAGGAACTCGCGCGCGACGGAGAGCGCGTCCTGATGAGCCGACAGGTGCACGACCCGCAGGGCGACCTGGCCCGCGCACTGGCCGACGCGTCCCACCGCGCGCGCCTGTTTTTCGCGGCTCTCGGCCTCGCCAGGACCGAGCAGCCGGACCTGGCCGCAGCCCTCGCCACCTCGGGCGACGACCGGGTGCGCATCCGGCCCGCGATGCTCGACAGCGTCGTCGAGCCGGGGCGGCACCTGATTGACGCCCTCGACGCGCTCGAGGCCACGGTGGCGCTGCAGAAGGATGCGTCCGAAGACGCCCTGGCGCTTGGCCGGCGGGCCGGCGAGATCCGGGACGACCTGCGGTTCCTGCTCGCCGCCGATGAGCTCGACTACGTGTTCTACCTCGAGCGCCGCGGAAGAGGGCTCTTCCTGCGGGCCTCTCCCATCGATGTCTCGGCCTTCGTGCGGGAGCTGGTGCTGGGCCGTGTGCACGCGGCGGTCCTGACCTCTGCCACGATGGCGGTGGACGGCGAGTTCTCGTACGTGCGGAGCCGGCTGGGCGTGGCGCGCGCGGAGGAACTGAGGCTCGAATCGGAGTTCGACTATCGCCGCCAGGCCATTCTCTACCTGCCCCGGCGGATGCCGTCGCCCAAGCAGCCCGGCTTCGCCGAGGCGGCCGGCCGCGAGATCGTCGAGATCCTGCGACGGACGCGCGGTCGCGCGTTCGTGCTGTTCACCAGCTACGCCGTCCTGCGCGTCGCGCACGGCATCGTCGAGGCCGCCCTCGACTTTCCGATTCTCGTCCAGGGCACGGCACCGCGATCGGCCCTGCTGCGCGAGTTCCGCGCGACGCCCCACTCGGTGCTGCTGGCGACGTCGAGCTTCTGGCAGGGCGTCGACGTCGTGGGCGAAGCCCTGAGCTGCGTGATCATCGACCGGCTGCCCTTCGCGTCGCCGGCCGATCCCGTCGTGGCCGCGCGCATCGAGGCGGTCACCGCGCGGGGCGCCGATGGCTTCGCCGACTTCCAGGTCCCGCTCGCGATCCTGACGCTGCAACAGGGGCTGGGCCGCCTCATCCGGCACCGCAGCGATCGCGGCGTCCTCGCGATCCTGGACCCCAGGGTCCGGACGATGGGCTACGGGCAGCGGTTCCTGGCATCGCTGCCGCCCGCCCCCATCACGAGCCGGCTGGAGGACATCGACGCGTTCCTGGAGTAGGCGCGGGCGGGTCCGTGGGGGCCTGGCTGCGGCACGCCAAAGATCGCTTGACCGGCGGGCCGAGGCGGGAAGTAGACTACGGGGTCGCGCCGACGGCGCGGGGGGTCTGGCATCAGCGTGAGGCGCAGCACATCGAAACCTGCAACGTCCTGGCTGTGGCTGCTCGCGGCCTCCGGCCTCACGCTGGCCGGGTGCGGCGGCGGGCCGACCGGTCCGACCAACCCGCCACCCGCGACGCTCACCCTCGCGTGTCCGGCGGACCAGGCGGCCACCTCGCACCTCGGTCAGCCGGCGAGCGTGACGTGGCCGGATCCGGTCGCGCAAGGCGGCACTGCCCCGCTCACCACGGCGTGCACGCCCGCCTCAGGAGCGGAGTTCCCGGTCGGCACCTCGCCCGTGGCCTGCGCGGCGATCGACGCGGCGGCCCGCACCGCGACGTGTTCCTTCCAGGTAGTGGTATCGCGTATCCCCCAGTTGGCGGCCACGCGGTTCGTGGCATTCGGCGACAGCCTGACTGAGGGCAAGGTGTCACTGACCGCGTTTCCGGCGGTGCTCGTCGCTTTTCCCGAGGCGTACCCGTCCGAGCTCCAGGCGATGCTGAGCGCGCGCTACCAGGATCAGACCATCGTCGTGGTGAACGAGGGGCGGGGCGGGGAGTTCACCGCGGACGGCGCGCGTCGTCTGCCCGGCGTGCTGGCGGCAGATGCGCCCGAAGCCCTGCTCCTACTCGAGGGCGCCAACGACCTGTTGAACTTCCTGGGCGGCGCGATCCCGGGCATTGTCAGGAACCTGGACACCATGATCCAGACCGCGAAAGGACGGGGGGTGCGGGTGTACCTGGCGAATCACCCGCCCCAGCGGGCTGGCGCGTTCCGCGGGCAGGCCGCGGCGTACGTCGCCCCGCTCAACCTGGAGATCGCGGCGCTGGCGCGGCGGAGCGGCGTCCCGCTCGTTGACGTGTACGCGGCCGTGAACGTGAACCCGGGCGGCAACATCGGGTCGGACGGCCTGCACCTCACCGAGCAGGGGTACGCGGCGATGGCCCAGGCGTTCTACGACTCGATCCGGGCCACGCTGGAGGTCCGGTCCGCGCGGTGAAGGCGCCCGCGGAAGACCCGGCCCCGGAGGCCCGTGAAAAGCGGGCGGCCCGCTCGCCCGGCCCGGTGTTTGGGTGTAAACTGGGGCGTGTTTTCTCGGCCCCTGCCGTTGTTATTGTTCCCTCATCATCTTGGAGGAGCGCCAATGCTTCGCCTGTTGTCCGGCCGCCACCTCGTGACTCTCGCCGTCGTGGTGTTCGCGGCCCTCGCGTTCGTGTCCCCTGGTTATGCGCAGACCGGCATGCTGAAGGGCAAGGTCGTCGACGGGGCCGGCAAGCCCCTGGAGGGCGCCAAGATCCTGATCGAATACAAGGACAGCATGAACCGGAAGTACGAGGTCAAGTCGAACAAGAAGGGCGAGTTCATCCAGATCGGCCTGCCCTCGGGCGGGTACAAGGTGACCGCCGAGTTCAAGGATCTCGGGTCCCAGAGTTTCGACGTGCGGGTTCGGCTGGGAGAAGCCGCCGAGGTGAACTTCGTGCTCGGTGGCGGCAGCGGCGGCCAGAGCAAGGAGGACGCGGCGAAGGCTGCCGCCGTCCGGAAGGTCTTCGACGAGGGCGTGGCGATGAGCAAGGCCGGCACCTACGATGAGGCCATCGCGAAGTTCAACGAGGCCGCCGCGCTGGTGCCGGACTGCGCTGACTGCTACTACAACGTCGGCTTCGCCTATTCGCAGAAGAAGGACTACGACCAGGCCGAGGCTGCCTTCACAAAGGCCCTCGAGATCAAGCCGACCTACATCGACGCGTACAACGGTCTTGCCACCGTCTACAACGCCCAGAAGAAGTTCGACAAGGCCCAGGAAGCCAGCCAGAAGGCGGCCGAACTGGCCGCGGTGGCGGGCCCGGGCGCGGGCGGCACGGGGGGCGTCGATGCGGAGTACAACCAGGGCGTCATTCTCTGGAACGCGGGCAAGATTGACGAGGCCAAGACCCACTTCGAGGAAGTGGTCCGGATGAAGCCCGACCACGCGGACGCGCACTACCAGCTGGGCATGGCGAATCTCAACCAGGGCAAGCTGCCCGAGGCAGCCGCGATGTTCGAGAAGTACCTCGAGCTGGCCCCGGACGGGCAGTACGCCGCCCAGGCGAAGGGCATCCTCTCGCAGATCAAGAAGTAGCGTTGGTACCTCCCGGACCCGGCCTGCCGGGCGGCGCCGCCGCCCGGGGCCGGGTTCGCAGCGCGGGTTCGGGATCCGTGACGCTCCAGGACACGATTGCCGCCAACCTCGCCGCCGTGCGCGCGCGCCTGGCCGACGCCTCCCGACGCGCCGGGCGCGAGGTGTCGAGCGTGCGCCTGGTGGCGGTGTCCAAGACCCAGCCGATCGAGGCCGTGGTCGCGGCGCGGCGGGCCGGCCAGATCGACTTCGGCGAGAATCGCGTCCAGGAAGCTCTGGAGAAGATCGCGCGCTCGACCGATACGGCGATCAACTGGCACCTCGTCGGCTACCTGCAGTCCAACAAGGCGCGCAGGGCCGCCGGGGCGTTCGCCTGGATTCACTCGATCGACAGCGCCGAGCTGCTCGGCCGGGTGGACGCGGCGGCCGCCGAAGCTGGCCGCCGGCCCGACCTGCTGATCCAGGTGGATCTGGCAGGCGAGTCGACCAAGCACGGGGCCCCCACCGGCGATCTCGTCCGGCTGTTCGAGGCCGGGCGCGCCTGCCGGGCCGCCCGCGTGGTCGGCTTGATGGTGTTGCCGCCGTTCGCGCCGGACCCCGAGGAGGCCCGCCGGTACTTCCGGCGGCTCCGCGAGCTCCGGGACGAACTGGCCGATCGCGGCGTGGATCCGTCGATGCTTCGAGAGCTGTCGATGGGCATGAGCCACGACTTCGAGGTCGCCGTCGAGGAAGGGGCGACCATCGTCCGCGTCGGCACCGCCATTTTCGGCGTGCGCGCGTAGCCAGCCCGGCGCCGGCGCATGCCGGCGCGCCATTCCGTCCGTGATGCCGAGAGGTAACCGATGAACGTCACCCCCCTCGATCTGCGACAGCAGCGATTCCGCACCGTCGTCCGCGGGTTCGACCGTACGGAGGTCCTCGCCTTCATGGCCGAGGTCGCCGACGACTACGAGGCGGCGCTCCACGAGACCGAGCGCCTGCGGCAGGAGGTCGCCAAGCTCGACGCGCTCGTGACCGACCACCGCGAGCACGAGCGCAACCTTCGCAACACGCTGCTCACCGCGCAGCGCCTCGCGGACGAGATCCGGGACGCCGCCCAGGATCAGGCAAAGACAATGGTCGGGGAAGCCGAGTCTCGCGCGAACCTCGTCCTCGAGAAGGCACAGGCCCGGCTCGATGACGTGCAGCGGGAGATCGACGGCCTGCGGATGAAGCGGCGCGAGGTCGAGAACTCGCTCGAGTCGACGATTGCCGCCGTCCGCGGCGCGCTCGAGTTCGTCCGCGAACAGGACGCGCGCGAACGCGAGGAGAAGGTGCTGCTGCACCGGCCCCGCCCGGCCGAGTCCGCCCAGGCGCACCCGTGGTCGTCCCGCGACCAGGAACAGCTGCCGCCGGCGGCCGACCGCCAGTCCTGACCACGTGTGGTATCGTGCCTCCCGGCGCATCGCCCGGGGACCCCTGACGGTCCCCGGGGCGCGGGAGGCCCGGCCCACATGTCGCACGCCCTCGTCATCCGCAACGCCAAGACCGTCCTGACGTGCGCGGGCCCGGCGCCGAGGTCCGGGGTCGCCCAGGCCGACGTGTCACCGCTGCCCGGCGGCGCCATTGCCTCTCGTGACGGCCGGATCACGTTCGTCGGGCCGACCGAGGCCTGCGACCGGCTGTTCCCGCCGGACCTGGACACCGTGGTGGTGGACGCGACCGGCTGCACGGTGGTGCCGGGCTTCGTCGATCCGCACACCCACGTCGTGTTCGGCGGGGACCGGCGCGAGGAACTCCGGCGCCGACTCGCGGGCGCGACCTACGCCGAGATGGCGGCCGAGGGTGGCGGGATCGTCGCGACCGTGCGCGCCACGCGGCAGGCCACCGCGGGCGCCCTGGAGGCGGCGACGCAGGGGCGCCTCGACCAGATGCTCCGGTGCGGGACGACGACCGCCGAGGCCAAGAGCGGGTACGGCCTCGAGACGGAGACGGAGTTGAAGATGCTGCGCGTCATCCGCCGGCTGGACGCCGCGCACGCCGTCGATCTGGCCGCGACGTTCCTGGGCGCGCACGAGGTGCCCGTCGAGTACCGGTCCGATCGGCGCGCCTACATCGATCGGCTCGTCAACGAGATGATCCCCGCCGTCGCGCGGGAGGACCTGGCGGAATGGTGCGACGTGTTCTGCGAGGCGGGGGTGTACACGCCGGATGAGGCCGAGGAGATCCTCCGGGCGGGCCAGGCGCACGGCCTGAAGGCGCGGATCCACGCCGACGAACTGGCCGAGAGCGGGGGTTCGCTGGTCGCGGCGGCCGTCGGCGCACGTTCCGCCGATCACCTGCTGTTTGCCGGCCCGGCCAGCATCCGCGCGCTGGCCGAGGCGGGCGTCGTGGCCACGCTGCTGCCGAGTGCCGCCTTCTACCTCAAGATCGGGCGCTTCGCGCCGGCGCGGGCGTTCATCGCCGCGGGGGTCCCCGTGGCGCTCGCGACCGACCTCAACCCGGGCGGCGGGTTCTCGCCGTCCATGCCGTTCGCGATGTCGCTGGCCTGTTTCGGCATGCGGATGACGCTGGAAGAAGCACTCGTGGCGGCCACGATCAACGCGGCCTACGCGCTCGATCGGCACGACCGCGTCGGCAGCCTCGAGGTGGGCAAGCAGATGGACGCCGTCGTGATCGACGGGGATGGCGTCGACCTGCTGAAGGTGGGCCTGCCCGCCATACGCGCCGTCGTGAAGGGCGGCGCGGTCGTCGTCCCGTAGGCGCGCCGGGGCCGCCGCCACGCGGGGACCGGCAGAGCCGGGGCCCTGCCGGGCTACCGCCTGATCGGGGTGCGCCCCCCCGGCACGTACCAGCCGTGGGCGTTGATCACGAAGTTCCAGGGCCGCGTGACGCGCGGGAGCACTTCGATCGGCACCGTGTAGGTGACGTCGATGTACAGGTGCTCGCCCTCCTTGCGGACGCTGACCCGCTCGGCGTCGACCGGCAGCCCCAGCCTCGCCGCTTCGTCCATGATGCGCGCGCGGATCGCCTCCACGTCGCGGTCGATCTCGAACTGCGCCAGTTGCTGGATGGCGTCCTCCAGCTTGTAGTGCGCCACGTAGACGACCCCGATGCGCCACGTGGCGTTGGCGATCAGCAGCACGACCAGGAGCTTGATGATCTTGCTCAGCATCAGTGGATCTGGTGAAGCAGCCGCGACCAGCGGGTGCGCGTGAAGAAGTGGGTGGCCACCGAGAAGAGACCGCGCACGGACGCGCCCAGCCCGTTCTCCTCGTAGTCCTCGCGGTCCGCCTCGTACGACCAGTAGATCATCAGGGCCCGGCCCTTGATGTAATCGCGCGGCAGGAAGCCCCAGTACCGCGAGTCCTGCGAGTTGTCGCGGTTGTCGCCCATCATGAAGTACTGGTTGGCCGGCACGGTCACGGGACCGTAGTGCGCCCGCACGTCCTCGGCCGTGACCTCGTACAGGGCCGGCTCCTCGGGACGGGGCAGGTAGTGGGCGTAGGGCTCGTCGATCGGCTTCCCGTTGATGTAGACGTGCCGGTCGCGCAGCTCCACGGTTTCGCCCGGCAGCCCGATCACCCGCTTGATGAAGTCGCGGTCGGGCTCCTCGGGGAACTTGAAGACCACCACGTCGCCGCGCTTCACGGCGGC
Source organism: uncultured Acidobacteriota bacterium (assembly GCA_963813325.1). Taxonomy (GTDB): domain Bacteria; phylum Acidobacteriota; class Vicinamibacteria; order Vicinamibacterales; family JAKQTR01; genus CAWEYM01. Next base: position 779,409 of record CAWEYM010000003.1, on the reverse strand, counting down.
CACGGGCAGGATGGCGCGCTCGGCGCGCGCTTCGGTCGGCGCGAACACGAACTTGTTCACGAGGAGGTGGTCGCCGATCAGCAGGTTCGGCTCCATCGACCCCGTGGGGATCTTGAACGCCTGCACGATGAACGTGCGGATGAACAGCGCCAGGATGACGGCGATGACGATCGACTCGAAGTACTCGCGGGCGATCGATTTCTTGAACTCGACCACTATTCCTCCGTTCCGACCTTGAGCACCGCCAGGAACGCCTCCTGGGGAATCTCGACGCGGCCCACCCGCTTCATGCGCTTCTTGCCTTCCTTCTGCTTCTCGAGCAGCTTGCGCTTGCGCGTGATGTCGCCGCCGTAGCACTTCGCCAGGACGTTCTTCCGCAGCGCCTTCACCGACTCCCGGGCGATGATCCGGCCCCCAATCGCAGCCTGGATGGCCACCTCGAACATCTGGCGCGGGATGAGCTCGCGCATCTTGGACGCCAGCGCCCGGCCGCGCTGGTAGGCCGTGTCCTGGTGCACGATCATCGACAGCGCGTCCACCGGGTCGCCGTTCACCAGGATGTCCAGCTTGACCAGCGACGACTCCCAGTAGCCGGTCACATGGTAGTCGAGCGACGCGTACCCGCGCGACAACGTCTTCAACTTGTCGTAGAAGTCCAGCACCACCTCGTTGAACGGCAGCTCGTACGTGATGAGGACGCGGTCGCTGGCCAGGTACTCGAGGGACTTCTGGATGCCGCGCTTGTCCTGGCACAGCTGCAGGATCGGCCCGACGTAGTCGGCCGGCGTCAGCACCATCGCCGTGATGACCGGCTCCTCGAACCTCGCGATCCGGCCGGGATCCGGCAGCTTGGCCGGGCTGTCGATCTCGTGGACCTCGCCGTCGGTCGTCGTCACCCGGTAGAGGACCGCCGGCGCCGTGGTCACCAGGTCCTGGTCGAACTCCCGCTCCAGCCGCTCCTGCACGATCTCCATGTGGAGCAGGCCCAGAAAGCCGCAGCGGAACCCGAACCCGAGCGCGGCGGAGCTCTCCGGTTCGTAGAAGAACGACGCGTCGTTGAGCCGCAGCTTCTCCAGCGCGTCCCGCAGCTCCGGGTACTCGTGCCCCTCCACGGGGTACAGGCCCGCGAACACCATCGGCTTGAGCGCCCGGAATCCCGGGAACGGCTCGGTCGTCGGCCGGGCCGCCTCGGTGACGGTGTCCCCGATCCGGGCATCGCTGACCTTCTTGATCCCCGCCGTGATGAAGCCGACTTCGCCCACCCCGAGTTCCTCGACCGGGATCGCCTTGGGCGTGAACACGCCCACCTGCTCGATCTCGTACTCCTGGCCCTCGGCCATGAGGCGCACCTTCATCTTCGGACGGACCTCGCCGTCCAGCACCCGGACGACGATGACCACGCCCCGGTACGGGTCATACCAGGAATCGAAGATCAGGGCTTTCAGCGGGGCGGCCGGGTCGCCCAACGGGGCCGGCAGGCGCGCGACGATGGCCTCGAGGACCTCCCGCGTCCCCGTGCCTTCCTTCGCGCTCGCAAGAATGGCGCCGCTCCCGTCGAGGCCGATGATGTCCTGCAGCTGGCGCCGCGTCTCCTCGGGCTGGGCGCCGGGGAGGTCAATCTTGTTGATGACGGGCACGATTTCGAGATCGTCGTCCACCGCCAGGTAGGCGTTGGCGAGCGTCTGGGCCTCCACGCCCTGGGACGCATCCACCAGCAGGACGGCCCCCTCGCACGCCGCCAGCGACCGGGTCACCTCGTACGAGAAGTCCACGTGCCCGGGCGTGTCGATGAGATTCAGCACGTACCGCTGGCCGTCCTGGGCGGCGTAGGTCAGCCTGACCGGGTGCGCCTTGATCGTGATCCCTCGCTCGCGCTCGAGATCCATCGAGTCCAGCACCTGCGCCTCGAGCATCTCGCGCGGCTGCAATGCGCCGGTCAGCTCGAGGAAGCGGTCGGCCAGCGTCGACTTTCCGTGATCGATGTGCGCGATGATTGCGAAGTTGCGGATGTAACGCTGATCCATCAGGCCGACTGCGCCTTCCGCGCGCCGCGCGGTGGGAACGCCCCGAACCGGGCGGCCACGTTTCGTTCAACGATCCGCCTCCGCGCCGGCGGCGGGTCCCGCCTCAGGCGCGCCGCGACACGGGCCGGTAGATGGCGCCGACGACGACCCCGTACACCGCCATCTCCAGCAGGGTGTCGACGATCCACGCCACGGCCAGCCGCCCGGACACGGGCAGGACCACGTAGTTCCAGACGACGGAGAAGCAGACGAGCATGAGCCCGACCACCACCCCGAAGCGCAGGCCCTCCTGCACCCCGCTGCCGCCCTCGTAGCCCTTGGCGTACGCGTAGGCGAACGCGAAAAAGCCCACGAGCGTCGCGCCGAACCCCACGGCGAGGTTCACGTCCGCCTCGGGGCGGAACACGCGGGCGTGCTGCGCGTAGAGATCCGCCAGCAGCGTGGTGCTCACCACGTAGCTGACCCCCAGGTATACCACCCACGCGACGACCGCGGCAACGGCCACACGACCGAGGTTCATGGTCGACACTCCCTGCCGGCACGCGGGCAACGCGGCCGGCGCGCACCGGCCCCGGGCGCGTCTTCCTCGCGCGGCCCGGCCGATGAGGGGAATGACCCGGTTACTTGCCGCCGGCCACCTGGGTCTTCAGGACGACGCCGTTGCCGGCATACTGCTGGACGATCGACAGCAGCCCCATGTAGAGGAAGCCCACCTGGAACAGGACCAGGAACGGCAGCGTCCCGTAGATGCCGTTGGCCAGGGCGTAGAACACCGTGGCGGTGAAGTAGAGCCCGAGCGCCAGTTCGACGAGCGGCTGGATGGCCACGGACTGGTGGTACTTCTTGCCGACCCAGTCGTCCGATCCCTGCTCGATCCCGTACTTCGGCGTCCGGGCAAACTCGGATTCGTGCCGGAACAGCGCCTCGAACACGGCCCGCGAGTTGTTGACCGCGAGCCCGATCCCGATCGACATCAGGAACGGGACGTACTTCAGCCGGGTCTTCCAGTCGGGATAGAGCTCCCGCTGCGACACCACGTAGAAGTTCGCCACCGAGGCCGTGGCTGCGACAAAGAGCGGCACGTCGATCAGGAGCATCTCGTACCAGCCCATGTTGTAGCGGATGACCATCGACGGGAACATCAGGATCGACAGCACCGTCATGAGCGGGTAGTTGAAGTTCGCGGTCAGGTGGAAGAACGCCTCGACCTTGACGCCCAACGGCTGGTTCGACCGCAGGATCTGCGGCAGCAGCTTCATGCACGTCTGAATCGAACCCTTGGCCCACCGGTGCTGCTGGGACTTGAACGCGTTCATCTCGACCGGCACCTCCGCGGGCGCCACCAGGTCGGGCACGAACACGAACCGCCAGCCGAGCAGCTGCGCGCGGTAGCTGAGGTCCAGGTCCTCGGTCAGCGTATCGTGCTGCCAGCCGCCCGCCTGCCCGATGACCTCCCGCCGCCAGATCCCGGCCGTCCCGTTGAAGTTGAAGAAGTGCCCGGCGCGGTTGCGCGCCCCGTGCTCCAGCACGAAGTGCCCGTCGAGCAGGATCGACTGCGCCTTCGTCAGCAGCGAGTAGTCCTGGTTGACGTGGCCCCAGCGGGCCTGGACCAGCGCGACCTGCTCGTCCGCGAAGTAGGGAACGGTGCGCCGCAGGAAGTCGCGGCTGGGGATGAAGTCCGCGTCGAAGATCGCGACGAAACGGCCGCGCGCCAGCTTCAGGCCCGCGTCCAGCGCCCCGGCCTTGTAGCCCGTCCGGTCGGCCCGGTGGTAGTACTTGACGTCGTAGCCCTGGGCCACCCAGCGATCCACGGCCCGCCGCGCCACCTCCTGCGTCTCGTCCGTGGAATCATCGAGGACCTGGATCTCCAGCAGCTCCCGCGGGTAGTCGATCTGCACCGTGGCCTGCAGCAGCCGGTCGACCACGTACATCTCGTTGTAGATCGGCAGCTGGACCGTGACCGGCGGCAGCGGGTCCATCCCCTGGGCGGGCGGTCGCGGAATCCGATCGCGGTGCCTCATGTAGACGTACACGAGGTAGTAGCGATGCCAGCCGTAGACGGCCAGGATGATCAGGACGAAGAAGTACGCTCCGAGGATGAGCGTTTCCAGAGGCGTCATAGTCTCTCAATCACTGGTAGGTTGTGCCTCAAGGCACAATCGATAATTATAGTCTGGCCAGACCACAACTTCAACGAGCGGAAATTCGCCATGAACCAGTCCCGCCTTCGCGATTTGCTCGCCCGGGTCGAGCGGCACGAGATCTCGCCCGCCGACGCCCAGGCGGCCATCACGGCCCAGCTGCGCGATCTGCCCTTCGAGGACCTCGGCTTCGCCCGCGTCGACCACCATCGCGCCATCCGGACGGGGTTTCCCGAGGTGATCTTCGGCATGGGCAAGACCCCCGCCCAGATCGCCACGATCGCCGCGCGCATCGCCGCCCGGGGTCAGACGCTGCTCGTCACCCGGGCCAGCGAAGCGGCCTTCGACGCCGTGCGGGCGGTCGTCCCCGACGCCGTCTGGCACGCGGATGCCCGCCTGATTGCGCGGCCCCGGGACGACGTGCCCCCGGGGCTCGGGACCGTCGTGGTCGCCGCCGCCGGCACCTCCGACCTCCCCGTGGCGGAGGAAGCCGCGATCTCGGCCGAGGTGATGAACAACCGGGTCGACCGGATCTACGACATCGGGGTGGCGGGGCTCCATCGCCTCCTGAGCGAACAGGCCCGGCTCTCCGCGGCCCGGGTGGTGATCGTGGTCGCCGGCATGGAGGGAGCCCTGCCGAGCGTCGTCGGCGGGCTCGTGCAGGCCCCGGTGATTGCCGTCCCGACCTCAGTGGGCTACGGCGCGGCCTTCGGCGGGCTGGCAGCCTTGCTGGGCATGCTCAACTCGTGCGCGCCGGGCGTGGCGGTGGTCAACATCGACAACGGCTTTGGCGCGGCCTGCATCGCCAGCCAGATCAATCACTTGCCCGCCGTGCAAATCGCGCCGGCGCCTTGACAAGGGGGCCAGCGGGCCCCCATATTGGAGTGTTGCGGCCCATACGGCGGCCGTGCTAGAGTCGCAGGTTCGCCTTTGTCGGACGCGACAACCAGGCGAGAGGGCTCTTCCCCTCAGTCTCCACACAGGGTTCCACGAACACTTATGCAGCCATCCGTCCTGCAGGCCCTGGAGTTCAACCGCATCGTGGAAGCGGTCTCGAGCTTCGCCGCCACGCCTCTGGGCGCCGCGCGGCTGGCCTCGTTGCGGCCATCGTCCGACCCGCGGCGGGTGGCCCAGTGGCTGGCCGCCACGACCGAAGGCGTGCGCTTCGTCGAGTTGCAGGGCAGTTTCCCGCTTGCCGGTCCCCACGATTTACCGGTCACCCTGGGCAGCCTGGCGATCGAGGGCCGCCCGCTCGAGCCGCTCAAGCTGCTGGGGCTGGCCGACTACCTGGACTCGGTGGAAGCAACGCGCGGGGCGATCCGGCGCACCGACGCGCCGCTCCCGATCCTCAAGACCATCGTCGAAACGGCCTCGTCGTTCCGGAGCGAGGGCGCCGAAGTCCGGCACAAGATCGACGCCTCCGGCGAGGTGCTCGACGATGCGTCGTCCGAGCTGCGGGGCGTGCGGGACCGACTGCGGCGGCAGCGGACGCGGCTGCGGGGCACGATGGAGTCCTTCCTGCGGAGCAAGGACACCTCGCGCTACCTGCAGGATCAGATCGTCTCGGATCGCAACGGCCGCCTGGTGCTGGTGGTCCGGGCCGAGCACCGAACGGCCATCCCGGGCATCATCCACGGCAGCTCGGCCAGCGGGGCCAGCCTGTACCTCGAGCCGCTGAGCACCGTCGAGATCAACAACGACATCGTCGCGCTCGAGCAGCAGGAGGCCGAGGAGGTCCGGCGGATCCTGTTGCACCTGACGGACCTGTTCCGCCGGCGCGCGCTGGACCTGCAGCGGACGATCGAGGCGGCGACCGAGCTGGACGTGATCCAGGCGAAGGCGCGGTGCTCGGCCCTGGTGGGCGGCATCGAGCCGGGGCTGTCGCCCGACGGCACGTTCGACCTGCGGGCGGCGCGCCACCCGCTGCTGATGGCGGGCGTGACCGCGCGGACCGCCGAGCGGGCGGAGGCCTCGCGGACGGCCCAGGGCCGGCGCGAGGGGGAGGAGACGGCGCCCGCGCGCCTGCCGGCGCCCGTCGAGCCGGTTCCGGTGGACGTGCGCCTCACGCCGCCTGCGACCGTGCTGGTCGTCACGGGTCCCAACACCGGCGGCAAGACCGTCGCCTTGAAGACCGCCGGCCTGCTCGCGCTCATGGCGCAGGCGGGCCTGCACGTGCCGGCGGAGGCCGGATCGAAGGTGCCGGTGTTCCGGTCGGTGTTCGCCGACATCGGCGACGAGCAGTCGATCGCCGCGAACCTGAGCACGTTCTCGTGGCACGTGACCAACCTGGTGCACATGGATCACGCGCTCGCACTGCCGGCGCTGGTGCTGCTCGATGAGCCCGGGGCGGGCACCGATCCCATCGAGGGGGGCGCGCTGGGCATGGCCGTGGTGGACCACCTGCGGCAGCGCGGCGCCCACGTCGTGGCGACGACGCACTACGACGCGCTGAAGTCGTACGCGTCGACGACCGAGGGCGTGGTGTGCGCGGCGTTCGGGTTCGATCCCGACACCTTCGCGCCGACCTACCGGCTGGTGTACGGGTCGCCCGGGCGGAGCCTGGCCCTCGAGATTGCGGCCCGGCTCGGGCTGAATCCCGCGGTGGTCGACGAGGCGCGGCGCAACATCAGCGAGCGCGAGGCGCAGCTGGCGGAACACCTGGCGAAGATCGACGAGGACCTGCGCAACCTCGAGCACGAGCGGCGCCTGGTCATCCGCGAGCGCGAGTCGCTGGTGGAGGGCGAGTCCCGGCTGCGCGGCCGGGAGCTCTCGCTGCGGGAGAAGGAGGAGCGCCTCCGGCACCGGCTCGACGAGGAGATCGAGAACCGGCTCCGGTCGGCCCGCCAGGAGATCGATCGCGTGGTCGACGATCTCCGCCGGCAGGTGGAGCGGCTGGGCGCGGACGCCGCGCGGCGTGCCCTCCAGGGGTCGACGTTGTCCACCGGCGAGGCCGGGTCCGTGCGATCCGAGGCGCGCGCGGCCCTCGACCAGGTGGCGCAGCACGTCCGCGAGACCGTCGCGCCGCCGCCGGCCCCGGAGCGGGTCGACGGCCCGCCGGCCCGCGTGGGCGACCGGGTGATGATGCACGGCCTCGGCCTCGAGGGCCGCGTGCTCGCGGTGCAGGACGGGGACGCCGACATCGACGTGCGGGGCAAACGGCTGCGGGCCCGGGTGAGCGACTTGCAGGTGCTGGCCGCCGCGGACCCGGCCGCCTCGCGGGTGAGCGTCAACATCTCGGTGCAGGACCGCGACAACATGCCGACCGACTTGAACGTCATCGGGTGCACCGTCGACGAGGCCCTGACGCGCGCCGAGAAGTTCCTCGACGAGATGCTGCTGCGGGACACCCGGCAGGTGCGCATCATCCACGGGCACGGCACGGGCCAGCTCCGGCGGGCGTTCGCCGAGTTCCTGCAGCGCCACCCGTTCGTCGCCGGGTTCCAGGCCGCGCCGCACGAGCAGGGCGGAAGCGGCGTCACCGTCGTGGAGTTGAAGGAGTAGTGGCGCTTTTCCCCGCGGCCTTCATCGACGACCTCAAGACCCGCGCCGACATCGTGCAGGTCATCCAGGACCACGTCTCGCTGAAGAAGGCCGGCAACAGCTACAAGGGCCTGTGCCCCTTTCACGGCGAGAAGACGCCGTCGTTCCACGTCAACCGGGAGAAGGGATTCTTCCACTGCTTCGGCTGCGGCGTCGGCGGGGACGTGTTCAAGTTCCTGGAGCTGCAGGAGAAGATCGGGTTCACCGACGCGGTGCGGTTGCTGGCGAAGCGATTCGGCCTGGTCGTCCCGGACACCGGGCCGGACGGGACCGAGGCCGACGGCCGCGAGCGCGAAACGCTGCTGAAGATCCACGAGGTCGCCGCGGCCTGGTTCCGGGCGCAGCTCGGGAGCCCCGCCGGCGCCCGCGCCCGGGGGCAGCTGCAGGACCGGCAGATCACGCCGGAGACCATCGAGGCGCTGGGCCTTGGGTACGCGCCGCCCGGCCGGGATGGCCTCGAGGCCCATCTGGTCCGCGCGGGCTTCTCGATCCCGCTGCTCGTGCGCAGCGGCCTGCTCGTCGAGCGCGACGGCGGCCAGACGCTGGATCGGTTCCGCGGCCGGCTGATCATCCCGATCGCGCGGGACACGGGGACGGTCGTCGCGTTTGCCGGGCGCGCGATGGATCCGGACCAGGTGCCGAAGTACCTGAACTCGCCCGAGACGCCGATCTACTCGAAGGGCCGGACGGTGTACGGGCTGAACGTGACCAAGCCCTTCCTCCGGAAGTCCGGCTTCGTGGTGCTGGTCGAGGGCTACTTCGACTTTGCCCAGGTCATGCAGGAGAGCCGCCTGCCGGTGGTCGCCACGTGCGGGACCGCGCTGACGGCGCAGCAGGCGCAGATCCTGCGGCGGTTCGTGTCGAAGGTGGTGCTGAGCTTCGATCCGGACGCGGCCGGGCAGGGCGCGGCCTCGCGGTCGTCCGAGCTGCTGGTGAAGGAGGGCTTCCAGGTGAACGTGGCGGTCTTGCCGGGGGGTGACGATCCGGACACGTTCATTCGGAAGGCCGGCGGGCGGGCGTACGCGGCGCAACTCCAGCAGTCCAAGCCGTACCTGGAGTTCCTGCTGGACCGGACGGCGGCGGCGCACGATTTGAAGGGGGACGAGAGTCGGCGGGCGTTCCTGCAGGAGATGCTGGCCGTGGCGGCGTGGATTCCGGAGGCGGCGGCGCGGGACCAGTTCGCCGATCGCATCGCGCACCGGGCGCGGGTGACCGAATCGGTGGTCCGGGCCGAGATCCGGAAGGCCGCGGTCGACCGCCGGGTGGATGTCGGGACCGGCACGCTGGCGCCGCTCGGCCGGGTCAAGCCGGCCGAGCGCGGTCTCATCTGGGCCGTGCTCAACCGCCCCGACGAGGCCCGGCTGGCCCTCGAGGAGCTCGAGCCGGCCGATCTCGACCTGCTGACGACCGCGCGGGTGCTGGGGCTGGCGGCGGATCTGGCCCAGGCGGACGGGTTTTCACCGTCCGGCCTGCTGGAGCGTCTAAGTAGTGAGGACGCCCAGCTGGTGACCCGGATTGCGTCTGACGACACGCCGGCGGCCCCGGCGGCCGACTGCGCGCGGGCGCTGAAGCGCCTGCGGTACGAGCGGGAGGGCGCGGCCCTGCAGCGCGAAATCGACCGGCTCCAGGAACAAGCCGTCGCCGGGGGCGGCGATATCGACCGGTTGTGGCAACAGAAACGCGAGATCCTGGAGCGCATCGAGGCGCTCGGGACGACTGGCACCTGACGAGAAGGAGAATCCCTTGTCGATCGAAGACAAGTACGACGAAGTCCGGCAGCTGATCACCATCGGCAAGGAGAAGGGGTATCTGCTCTACGACGAGGTCAACGAGCTGCTGCGCTCGGACATCACCTCGTCGGACGACCTCGACGACCTGTTCAGCACGTTCGGCAGCGCCGGCATCGAGGTCGTGGACTCCGAGCAGAAGTACCGTGAGGACAAGCAGGGCGAGGGCGCGGACGACATCGAGCTCGACCTGACGCCGGGGGCGCTCGACAAGACCAACGACCCCGTGCGGATGTACCTGCGCGAGATGGGGACCGTGCCGCTGCTGACGCGCGAGGGCGAGGTCGAAATCGCCAAGCGCATCGAGCGCGGCAAGCTGGCCGTCATCAAGTCGATCTCGCGGACGCCCACGGTGGCCCGGAAGGTCATCGAGATGGGCGACCGGCTGAAGGCGGGCGAGCGGACCATCCGGGAACTGGTGATCTTCAACGACGAGGAGATCACCGACGACCGGCTCGAGGACCGCACGCGGGAAGTGCTCCGGCAGGTGGACGCGGTCCGCAAGGCGCGCCAGCTCTACGAGAAGGCCGACGACAAGCTGCGGGCGACGCTCAGGAAGGACAAGCGGAAGCACCGGCGGGCGCGGTGGAAGGCGATGCGCGCGCGCGTCCTGGTCTCGCAGCTCATCCGGGCGATCGAGTTCACCGAGAGCGTGAAGCGCCGCCTCATCGACGACATCAAGGACTCCGTCGAGCACCTGCAGCGCGTGCAGCGCGAGGTCGACTCGCTCGATCGGGCCCTCAACCCGAGGAACAAGAAGGCCCGCCTCAAGGAGGACGAGCGCAAGGTCGTCGCCGCGAAGCACCGCGACCAGAAGGCCGAGGTGAAGCGGCTGGCCGACGAGATGGGCGAGACGCCCGAGATCCTCAAGCGGACCCTCGAGACGATCCGGCGCGGCGAGGCGCAGGCCGAGCAGGCCAAGAAGGAGCTGGTCGAGGCGAACCTCCGGCTTGTCGTGTCGATCGCGAAGAAGTACACGAACCGCGGCCTCCAGTTCCTGGATCTGATCCAGGAGGGCAACATCGGCCTGATGAAGGCCGTCGACAAGTTCGAGTACCGGCGCGGCTACAAGTTCTCGACCTACGCCACCTGGTGGATCCGCCAGGCGATCACGCGGGCCATCGCGGACCAGGCGCGCACGATCCGGATCCCGGTGCACATGATCGAGACGATCAACAAGCTCATCCGCACGTCGCGCTCGCTCGTGCAGGAGCTCGGCCGCGAGCCGACCTCCGAGGAGATCGCCAAGCGGATGGACATCCCGGTGTCGAAGGTCCGCAAGGTCCTCAAGATCGCGCAGGAGCCCATCTCGCTGGAGACGCCGATCGGCGAGGAGGAGGACAGCCACCTCGGCGACTTCATCGAGGACCGGCAGGTGGTGTCGCCCTCCGACGCCGTCATCAACCTGAACCTCAAGGAGCAGACCGAGGCGGTCCTGAAGACGCTGACGCCCCGCGAGGAGAAGGTCATCAAGATGCGGTTCGGCGTCGGCGACGGCAGCGAACACACCCTCGAGGAGGTCGGCCAGAGCTTCGCGGTCACGCGCGAGCGCATCCGGCAGATCGAGGCGAAGGCGCTGCGGAAGCTCCGGCACCCGTCGCGCAGCCGCAAGCTGCGGGCGTTCCTGGAAGGCCGCACCACCTAGCCCGGCGCTCAGTTGAGGTGAGGACGGGCCGGGAATATCGCGCGCGGGCTTCAGCCCGCGCGCCCGGAGCGAACACACTCATCACACGTGAGCTCCGGGGTCGGGCCGGATTCTTCGGGTGCGCGCCAATGATCCGGGCTAGAATGCGAGCCGCGTCGGGGCCGCGGGGCGCGAACCCGGCGTCCGAGGCAGTCCGGGCCCATAGCTCAGCGGTAAGAGCCGCCGGCTCATAACCGGCCTGTCCCAGGTTCGAATCCTGGTGGGCCCACCATTCAACGGGAACGTCACCATTTCCGGGGGCGCATGCACGCGGATCTCGAACGGCTCATCCAGCTGCAACGGATCGAAGACCTGGCGGAGAAGGCGCGCCGCACCATCGCCGAGGAGCCCCGCCGCCAGCAGGACCTGGACGCGCGGCTGGCCGCCGGGCAGAAGGCGCTGGACGACGAGCGCCAGCACCTCGCGGCCAACCAGGCCACGCGACGGGACGTGGAAAAGGACCTGGCCGCCGTCCAGACCCGCCTCTCGAAGTTCAAGGACCAGTTGATGGCGGTCAAGACGAACCGCGAATACCAGGCGATGCAGAAGGAAATGGAAGTCGCCAACCACGACATTCGCCAGCTCGAGGACCGGCTCCTCGAGCGGATGCTGGAGCACGACGAAGTGGCGGCCCGGGTCAAACAGGCCGAGCGCGAGTTCGCCGACGCGAAGGTCGCGATCGAGGACGAGCGGACGGCGCTCGCGCGCGACGTGGCCGCGTCGCACGCGGCGCAGTCCCAGCTGGCCGCGGACCGCGAGGCACTGGTGGCGCAGATCCCCGCGCCCCTCATCGCCGTCTTCGACCGCGTCATGCGCCATCACAAGCTCGCGGCGGTGGCCGAGGTCGTCGACGGCCGGTGTTCGATCTGCAACGTGCGCCTGCGCCCGCAGATGTACAACGAGCTCCGCAGCAACGACCAGATCTTCCAGTGCGAGAGCTGTCACCGGTTCCTCTACTACCGGGTGCCGGACGCGGCCGGGTCTTGAGCCGCGTCGTCCTGGCCATCGACGGCGGCTCGCGCGGCAACCCCGGCCCCGCCGGCTACGGGGTCCGCGTCGAGAGCGACGCGGGCGTGGTCCTCGCCGAGTTCTCCGAGGCGATCGGCGTCACCACCAACAACGTTGCCGAGTACCGCGGTCTCCTGGCCGCGCTGCAGTACGCCGCCGATCACGGCTGCACCGATGTTCTGGTCCGGTCCGACTCCGAGTTGCTCGTGAAGCAGATGCGCGGCGAATACCGGGTCAAGCACCCGAACCTCCAGCCCCTCTTCCAGCAGGCGTCGCGGCTCGTCGCCCGGATCGGGCACGTCCGGTTCCAGCACGTCCGGCGCGAGTTCAACGCCGACGCGGACCGCCTGGCCAACGAAGCGATGGACAGGGCCGGGAACGGCAGCGGCCGCGGAGCGTAGCCCCGGGGCCTCCCGTCGGTCGTCGCGGACGCGCGGCAACGCCGGCCCGAGGCGCGGATGCCCGGGACCGCCGGCCGTGACGCCCATGCCGGCGGCGGCTAGCGCGCCCGCATCCTGATGATGCCAGCCGTGCGGCCCCCGGTGCGCTCTGCCCGGTACGAGTGGAACAGGTCGCGATGACAGGCCGTGCACAGCCCGGACACGTGCACGTGGGCCGGCAACAGGCCGGCGCGCAGCAACTGGTCGGCGGTCGCGGCCCACAGGTCGGCGTAGAGGTGCGCGCGGTCCGGCGGCGCCCCCCGCCCGAAACCCGTCAGCTGGTCGGGCGCCGGGAGGCGGAAATCCGATGCCCCGTGCGCCCAGGCCGCGTCCGGCGTTTCGGTGCCGGCCGGGAACCGGGGGGGCGCGGGGGTGTCCCGGAACCAGCGCGAGAGATCGCGATCGTCGGCGCCCGCCTGCGCGAACGCGTCACGGACCTCCAGGCCAACCTGGTAGCAGCACGGCCCGATGCTCGGGCCGACAGCCGCGACGAGATCCGCCGGCGTCGAGCCGAACGCGTGGGCCAGCGCGCGCACGGTCGCCGCGACCACGCCGGCCGCCGTCCCGCGCCAGCCTGCGTGAGCCGCCGCGACCGCGCCCGTTCGGCGGTCGGCCAGCAGGATCGGATTGCAGTCCGCGACGCGCACGGACAGCGCGACGGCCGGGTCGTCGGTGATCGCGATGTCGGCCTGCGGCGGCGGATCAACGGCCTCTCCCGGCGGGTGGGCGCGGACGACGGCCACCGCGGTGCCGTGCACCTGGCGCAGGCGCATCACGGCGCCGGGTTCGACGGCCATCGCGCGCGCCAGCCCCTCCCAGCCCTCGCCGCGGGGCTCGTCGAGCGCCGCGAGCGGGAGGGCACGGGTCGAGAACAGGTGCGTGGCGATCCGGCCGAGCGACACGCACCGCAAGGCCGGCCCCCACGGCTCGGCCGTCCATGCGAATGCGTCGGGCTGAGGCAGTTCAGGCATACTGGACTCCTATGCATATCATCGGCATCGGTCTCGACGCCACCGACATCCCTCGCATCCGGCGCACGGTGGAGCGCTACGGCGATCGGTTCCTGCACCGGGTCTTCACGGACGGCGAGCTTGCCTACTGCATGCGGAAGCACGATCCGACGCCGAGCCTGGCCGCCCGGTTCGCCTCGAAGGAAGCGGCCATGAAAGCCCTGGGTACCGGCCACACGCAGGACGTCCTCTGGAAGGACGTCGAGGTGGTCCGGGGCAGCGGTCCCCCGCAACTCCGGTTTCACGGCGGGGCGCTCCGGCGGTTCCAGGTTCTCGGCGCGTCGGCCTCGTGGCTGACCATCACGCACTCCCAGGATCTGGCCCTGGCACACGTGATCCTGTCGCGCGTGGAGTGAGCGGGCCGCACAGTCCCGTCAACCGGAGGAGACGCGCGAGACGCGGTCAGCTCGCACGCCGGCGGCCCATTCCGGTCGTCAGAACAGAAACCCCGCAGTTCCAGCGAGATCCCGCCTCACGCGCGTCAGCACGCCCCCGGCACGCCCCTTGCCCCTCTCCAGAGCAGCCTCGCGGGCCTCGCCCGCCGGGCGCATCGCACCCTGCTCTCAGGAGGAGCGCACCATGCTGGTCAAGTTCGCACCCAACGACAAGGGCAATCCGCCCGGGAAGCTGGCTGACGCCGAGCTGCATTTCACGGAGGGGTCGCTCGACGGCCTCAAGCTGATCGGGTTCGGTATCTGGGAACGCCGCAACGGGTCTGGCCGCAACGTGACGTTTCCGGCGCGCCAGTACTCGGTGAACGGCGAACGGCGCAGTTTCGCGCTGCTCAGGCCGGTCGTCGACGCGGCGAGTCAGGAACGCCTGCGGGAGTTCATCCTGCAGTCGTTCGCGGAGTACGAGGCGCAGGTCGCCGTGGCGGAATGAGGGGCCGGCCGTGCATGGGACCGGCCGCCGGCCGCACGGCGCCTGGCGACGGCTCACGCGCGGGACGCCCGGCGGCCCGCGGCGACAGGCCGGCGCTCACCCGCCGGACGGCCTCAGGGGCCGGATTGGCTGCCCGCTCAGGAACCTCGCGCGATCGCGCGGGTCATACACGCGCACGCGCACGGCTCCGCCAACTTCCGCGGCGGGCGGCCAATCCAGCCGGCCGAACTCGCTGGCGTGCCAGAACCGGTCGCGAAACGCGGTTTCCTCCCACGCCTCGAGGACGAGGTACGGCGTGCGGCCCCGCGACGCCAGATCGGCGAGAGCCCGATCGAGCCACGCGGGATCGAGCAGGTCCCAGCGCAGCGTGACGCGGCCGGAGTAGTGCCTGAGGCTGCCGCTCTCCTGCACGGCCAGCAGCACGGACTGGGGCGGGAGGTGACGGGCCGCGAAGTCGCCGGCCGTCACGTACCGGTGCTCGAGGTCGCGCAGGTCGAACGCACGGCGGTCCATGGCGGTCCGCAGGCAGCCGGACGCCAGCGCCACGGTCGCGAGCACGAGCACCGGAACCCGGGCTGCCACCGGCAGGCGCTCGATCACGACCACGGCCACGGCGGCGGCCAGCACGAGTGCGACGGCCACGGCAGGCAGGAGGAAGCGGAGGTACCACCATTCCTCGAACGGTGCGTAGAACAGATAGCACGCCAGGACGGACACGATGAACAGCACACCGAAGATCGCCCGGCCGACTGCCGCGCCGCGCCCGCCGCCGTTGCGGCGCTGGCCCCACCACGCGACCACGGGCAGCGCGAGGCCGGCCAGGATGAAGGGCGACTGCGTCTCGAGCAGCCAGCGCGGGTACCGCGCGAGGTTGGGCCGCAGGTTCCTCCAGGCGAACAGGCCCGAGACCTGCCCGTAGCCCGACTCGAAGGGATGCCCGTACCAGGCCTGGTCCAACAGGAGCAGCACGGCCACCGCCGGCAGCAGGGCCACCGAGAAGCGCGCCGACGCGGCCAGCGCCGCGCGCACCGACGCCCGGTGGCCCAAGGATTCGGCGGCCACACCCACGGCGAGTACGACTGCGAGCGGCGCGAGGTTGGGCCGTGTGAGCAGCGCCGCTCCCGCGGCCAGGCCGGACGTCGCGGGGCGGCCCGCCATCGCGAACACCAGCGCGGCCAGCCACCACG
The DNA here is from genome assembly GCA_963813325.1 of uncultured Acidobacteriota bacterium. Lineage (GTDB taxonomy): Bacteria > Acidobacteriota > Vicinamibacteria > Vicinamibacterales > JAKQTR01 > CAWEYM01. The sequence continues at coordinate 763,706 of CAWEYM010000003.1, read as the reverse complement.
CGGTCACCGGCACGTCGCTCATCGGCTGGACGACCTGGTACAGGAAGGCCGGGCTGGCGGCCAGCGCGACAGCGGCGACGGCCCCGGCGGTCGGTCCGGATACCCTGCGCCCGGCAAGGAAGGCAAGCCAGACGGCGAGGCCGCCCAGGAAGGGCACGACCAGGAACGCGCCGGCCGGCCCCGCGGCCGCGACAAACGGCGCCATCGACAGGGGCAGACCGGGAGGATACGTCGGGACCATCGCACCGGGTCGCACCGCGGGGCGGTATCCCAGTGGCGAAAAGGTCCACCCGGCATCGGGCCACGGGACCTGTGTGGCCAGCGGTTGCTCGATGCGCCACTGTCCGCTGGCCCACATCACGGCCTGGCTCACGTAGCCGGAGGCGTCCGCGCCGCTCGCGGCCCACGTGCCCCACGCGAGGCCCACGACGAGGGTGGCCAGCGATGCCGCCACCGCGACCCAGCGCGAAGCGCGGTCGCGTCGCTCCCAGGCCGTGGCCAGATCAGCGGCGATCGCGCGCCCGCCGCCGAGGGCCAGCGCGAGGCCGAGGGCGATCGCGGCGGCGACGAGCAAGCCGAAGGGGCGGTGCACCCGCAGCGGCAGGCCGCCGAGGCGGGCCGACACTCCTCCCGTCTCGTGGACGACGACGGCAAGCGCGGCCGCAAGACCCGAAGCGGCCAGAAGGGCTCGGCGAACGTGCAGGCCCACAGTCCCTCGCGCTCAGTCGAGGCCGGCGGGCGCGCGCGGCGAGTCGTCCTGGCCGGGACGCGGAGGCAGCGTCCATTCCGCCCGCAGGGCCTTGTCGTACTCCGCACGGAAGAACCCCTGCCGTGCGCCGCCGTCGATGATGTCCCAGGGGAGCGTGGTATCGCGACTGCGGTCGCGCAGGACGTAGAAATCCGGGTCGAGGCCCGTCTCGGCCATCGCGGAGCGCCACTGGCCGCCGTGGCGCTCCGCCGACACGATGGCCTGCGCCACGCGCCGGTCCCCCAGGGACAGGAGCGCCTGGTAGAACGCGTGCCGCTCGGACTTGATCGTGAAGTACACGTTGTCGATGCCGGCCGTGAGGCTGCGCAGGCGGCGCATCTTCGCCTCGATGACCGACGGCGGCGTCATCGGCATCCACTGGTAGGCCGTGCCGGGCTTCGGCACGAGCGGGTTGACGCTCGCGACAATGCGGCCGATCGAGCCGCGCGACCTGGCGTGGCGCAGCATCCGCTGGCGGATGGCCAGGGTCAGGTCACGGATGGCCACGAGGTCGTCGTCGTCTTCCGTCGGCACGCCGATCATGTAGTAGAGCTTCAGGTTCTCGAACCCGCTGGCGAAGATGAGCTCCGCCTTCTCGAGGATCTCCGCGTCGGTCACGGTCTTGTTGATCACCCGCCGCAGGCGGTCCGACCCGGTTTCCGGCGCGATGGTGATCGAGCGCTCGCCGCTCTCGCGCAGCATCTGCAGGATGGGCCCGGTGAGGTCGTCGATCCGCAGCGAGGCCGGCGAGATCGCGTACCCCAACCTCCCGAGTCCGCCGAGCAGCGCCTCGATCTCCGGGTGGTCGCACAGCGCAATCGACACCAGGCCGACCCGGTCCGAGTACGGTCGCGCGGCCTCGGCGAGCTCGAGGATCCGCCGGGCCGGGAACGCGCGCACGGGGAGATAGTTGTACCCGGCCCAGCAGAACCGGCACAGGTTCGCGCAGCCGCGAACGACCTCGATCAGGAGCCGCGAGCCGAACTCCGTGTCCGGCGTGAAGATGCTGGTCGCCGGCGGCTCGATCATGTCGGCGGCCCTGAGCGCCGCCTTCCGTACCGGGTAGATCGCACCGGACCCCGGGGCGGGCGCGAACCCGGCGATGGTGCCGTCCGGCTTGTGCTCCACGTCGTACAAGGAGGGCACGTAGAAGCCGCGCTCGCCGGCCAGGCCGCGCAGCAGGTCCGCCCGGCCGGTCGCGCCGAGAATGTGGCGGACCAGCGCGGGCACCAGGACCTCGCCTTCCCCCGCGGCCATCACGTCGGCAAACAGGGCCAGCGGTTCGGGATTGAGGAAGGTCACGGCGCCGCCGATGACAACCAGCGGATGGCCCGGCGTGCGCTCCGCCGCGAACGGCGGCAGGCCCGCGAGCCGCAGCATCGTGACCACGTTCGTGTAGTCCCACTCGAACGACACGGAGAACGCGAGGACGTCGAAGTCTCGGACCGGCGTCTGCGACTCCAGCGTGACCAGGGAGCCCGGGGAGCCGGTCAGCGCCTTGAGCTCCTGCTTGGGCGGCAGCACCACGCGCTCGCACACCACGCGGTCGATCGCGTTGAAGAGGCGATACACCGACTGGAAGCCCAGGTTGGACATGCCGACGAAGTAGGTGTTGGGAAATGCGAGCGCGACGCGCAGGCGGTCGGCGTGGGGCTTGCGGACGTAGCCCACCTCGCGGGAGAGGAGATCCCGGGCGTGCTCGCGCTGCTGCCAGGTGGCCATTGATGGTGGAGGCGACCGAGGTCCCCGGAGCGGCCGGCACGCCCGCCGTCCTGAGCCTCAGGCTCAGACGGCGGCGCGCCCGACTGCCATGGATTTACTCAGTCTACCACGCGCGGGCGCGACGCCCCGGGCGCGGAGGGGGCGTCGTCGCGGAGCGCGGCTACGCGCGTTTCAGCCGCCGCAGGAACGCCGGCACGTCCAGCGGGGTCGCGGCCTCCTCCGCCGCCGCCGGGGGAGGCGCCGCCGCCGCCACGGGCGCGGCGGCTTCGGCGACCCGGGCGGCCGCGGCCGGGGCCGCGGCCGCGGGCGCCGCGGGCACGCCCAGGCCATGGCGGCGGGCCAGGGTCATGCGAAGCTCCGATCGGCCTGCGGACGCGGGCAGCTCGGCATTGTCCCGGATCCACGACGTGTAGTTGCCCAGGTCGATCGGCGTCTGGCCCGACACGCCCGGCACCACCTGGTGCGCGCCGGCCTTGTCGAATCCGGTGGCAATGACCGTGATCTTCACGCGGCCCTCGAGCCGCGGGTCGATGACGGCGCCGAAGATGATGTTGGCGTCCTCGTGGGCGGCCTCGTGGATGATCGACGAAGCCTCGCTCACCTCGACGAGCGAGAGATCCGGGCCGCCGGTGATGTTGATGATCACGCCGCGCGCTCCGTCGATCGACGCGTCCTCGAGCAGCGGGCTCGAGATCGCGCGCCTGGCGGCCTCCACGGCCCGGTTGGCCCCGTCGCCGATCCCCGTGCCCATGACCGCGACGCCCATCCCGGTCATGATGGTCTTGACGTCGGCGAAGTCGAGGTTGATGAGTCCCGGCACGAGGATGAGATCGGAGATCCCCTGGATGGCCTGGCGCAGCACGTCGTCGGCCGCGGCGAACGCCTGCAGGAGAGGCGTGCTGCGGTCGATGGTTGCCAGCAGCCGCTCGTTCGGGATCGTGATCACGCTGTCGACGCACTCACGCAGTTCCTCGAGGCCGCGCTCGGCCTGCGCGGCCCGCTTCTTCCCCTCGAACGTGAACGGCTTGGTGACGACCGCGATGGTCAGCGCGCCCAGTTCGCTCGCGAGACTGGCGATGACGGGCCCTCCCCCCGTGCCGGTGCCGCCGCCGAGCCCGGTCGTGACGAACACCATGTCCGCCCCGTCGAGGGCCTGGATCAGCAACTCGGTGTCTTCGAGCGCCGCCTGCCGGCCCACGCCCGGGTCGGCGCCGGCCCCGAGGCCCTTGGTCAGCTTCTCGCCCAGCTGCAGCTTCACCGGGGCGGCATTCACGCGGAGGGCCTGCTTGTCGGTGTTGGCCACTATGAACTCGACCCCGTCGAGTCCCTCGCGCACCATCCGGTTGACGGCGTTGCCGCCGCCGCCACCCACGCCGATGACCTTGATGCGGGCGCCGGTCCGGTCGCCTTCATCGAGCGTCAGCCGAAGCGGGGTCTTCGCCGGGCCCGGCCCGGCCGCGGGTGTGGTCTCAAACGGGTTCGCCATCAACGCCCTCCACTTTTCCAGACACATGACACCGCCGTCCCCGGGGGGACGGCGCGTCAGAAGAATTCCCTGAACACGCCGACAATCCCTCTCGCGAACCGGGTGAGCGCGCCGCCACTCGAGCGGCCCGGCTCCTGCACGTGCTGTCGGTGCGCATGAACGACGAGCCCGACCGCCGTCGCGAACGACGGGCTCGCGATGTGATCCGCCAGGCCGCCGACGCCGGTGGGGCTGCCCCGGCGCACCGGGAGGTCGAAGATCTGCTCGGCGATCTCCGTCATGCCCTCGAGCATGGCCCCGCCCCCGGTCAGCACGATCCCCGAATTGAGAGACTTCTCGTACCCGGCCCGGTGAATCTCGTCCCAGACGAGGTGGAACAGCTCCTCGGCCCTGGGCTGCAGCACGTCGGACACGATGCGTCGCGGCATGACGCGCGGCGGCCGGCCGCCCACGCTGGCCACGTGCATCGTCTCGTCGTCCTCGACCATCGCCGACAGGGCGCAGCCGCCCTTGCGCTTCAGCTTCTCCGCTTCCGGGATCGGCATGCGGAGGCCGACTGCGATGTCGTTGGTGAAGTGATCGCCGCCGAGCGGCACGACGGCCGTGTGCCACAGGCTGCCGCGCTCGTAGATCGCGAGGTCCGTCGTGCCGCCGCCGACATCGACCAGCGCGACGCCCAGCTCCCGCTCGTCGTCGGTCAGCACGGCCTCGCTGGCTGCGAGCTGCTCGAGCACGGACTCGCGGACATTGACCCCCGCCCGGTTCACACACGCCACCATGTTCTGCGTCGTCGTGACGGCACCGGTCACGATGTGCACGTTCACTTCGAGCCGCGCCCCCGTCATGCCGATCGGGTCGCCGATGCCGTCCTGGTCATCGACGACGAAGTCCTGCGGCAGCACGTGCAGGATCTCGCGTCCGCCGGGCAGGTTGACCGCGCGCGCCGCCTCGATGGCCCGCCGGACGTCGTCGCTGGTGATCTCGCGGTTCTTGCCGGCGACGGCCACGACCCCGCGGCTGTTGAATCCCTTGATGTGCGTGCCCGACAGCCCGAGGAACGCGTTGTCGATCTCGACGCCGGCGGTCAGCTCCGCCTCCTCGACCGCCTTGCGGATCGCCTCGACGGCCGCCTCCAGGTTGACGACGACGCCGCGCCGGATCCCGTGCGACTCGGCCGACCCGATGCCGATGATCTCGACCGCGCCGCCGTCCATCAGCTCGCCGACGATCGCCGCGACTTTCGACGTGCCGACGTCCAGCCCGACCACGTGACGCTCTTTGCGAGCCACGTCCCCTCCCCCGTCCTGTGTCGTCAGTCCTGGGCCCGGGGCCTCGCGCCCCCGGGTGCCCCGGCCCGTGTCTGCCCGCCGCCGCCCGCAGGCGACGGCCCCACGTAAATCCGTTCCCCGTAGCGGAGATCGACGTAGTCGAACGCCGGGACCCGCGCGCGCAACGTCGGCGCCAGCTCGATGTACGACTGCAGCCGCTCCGCGAAGCGCTCGGCGCCCAGCCTGACCACGGCCGGGTCCCCCTGCAGGATGACCTTCACGTCATGAGGCTCGCTCACGTCGATCTGCGAGATCCGCGACGCCAGGTCCGGCCTCGCGCGCATGGAGGCCATGACCCGGGCCACCACTTCCCCGCGGGCATGGTCGATCTCGGGCTCGCCCTCCGGCGGGACCGTGACCAGCCCGTCGATGATCGGCAGGTCGAACTCCGCATAGCGGGGCCCGAACTCGTCGACCACGGTGCCGGTTCCATCCACGAGGTACAGCTCGCCGCGCAGCCGCGCGATGCCGACCGGGCGTCGCTCCCGGATGCTGACCTCGATCGTCGAGGGCAGCCGGCGTCGCAGCGCCGCGTCGGCGACCCACGGCGAGGCGAGCACGCGCTCCCGCCACATGGCGAGCCGCGTCAGCAGGATGTGCTCACCCATCAGGCCGTCCAGCAGGCCCAGCACCTCGCCCCGCGACAGCCGCTCGTTGCCCGTCACGCGGATGTGCTGCACCCGCAGCCACGGGCCGTCGACCGCCAGCTCCGATGCGCGGTAGCCGCCGTACGCGAGCGCCCCGAGCACCAGCAGCGCCCGCAGCACGCTCCACCAGGCGCGACCCTGGAGCCGGCGGCGGCGCGTCGGACGCACCTGGCGCCGCCTGAAGCGCCGGTCGGATCGGACGGTGACCGCCACGTCAGCTCCGCTCCCGCGCGCGCGCCGCGAGCGCGTCGAGGATCTGCCCGCCCACGCCGCCGATCGATCCCGCCCCGAGCGTGATGACCAGGTCGCCCGGACGCGCCAGCCCCGCGACCGCGGCTGCCACCTCGCCGATTGGCTTCACCAGGTGCACCGGCCCCCGCACGGCGCCGCGCACCGCGTCGACCAGGGCCTCCGCGGTGACGCCGGCGATCGGATCCTCGCCCGCCGCGTAGATATCCGTCAGCACCACCTCGTCGGCCCGCGCCAGCGCCGGGCCGAACTCGCCCAGCAGGCGCGCGGTCCGCGTGTACCGGTGCGGCTGGAACGCCACGACCACGCGCCGGCCGAACGACCGCGCCGCGTCGAGCACCGCCACGATCTCGGTCGGGTGGTGCCCGTAGTCGTCGATGACCAGCACGCCGTCCACCTCGCCCCGCCGCTGGAACCGGCGGTCCGCCCCCTGGAACTCCGCGAGCGTCGCGGCCACCCGCGGCACGTCGAGGCCCAGCTCCAGGCCGACCGCCACGGCCGCCAGCGCGTTCTGCATGTTGTGGCGGCCGGGAATGCGCAGGCGCAGGACGCCGAGGGGGGAACGCGGCGTCTCGGCCAGTCCGGCAGCGTCCTTGAGGCCGGGGCCCGCCTCGACGGTGCAGGCCCACTCGGCCCCGTCCTGGCGCACGTCGCGGCCCAGGAGGTCGGCATCCGGCGCCTCGATCCCGTAGGTGATCGCGCGCCGCGTCAGGCGCGGCCGCATCTCGCGCAGGTGGATGTCGTCGAGACAGAGCACGACCGCGCCATAGAACGGCACCTTGTTCGCGAACGCCAGGAACGCGCCCTGCAGATCGTCGAAATCGCGATAGGCCTCGAGGTGCTCGTGGTCGATGTTCGTCACCACCGCGATGGTGGGGCTCAGGCGGAGGAACGACCGGTCGCTCTCGTCCGCCTCCACCACCATGTACTCCCCGCGCCCGAGCCTCGCGTTGCTGCCGAAGGCACTCAGCTTCCCGCCGATGACCGCCGTCGGATCGAGGCCCGCCCGCTCGAGCACCAGCGCGATCATCGACGTGGTCGTCGTCTTGCCGTGCGCGCCGCCGATCGCGATGCCCGATCGCAGCCGCATCAGCTCCGCGAGCATCTCGGCCCGCGGGATCACGGGGATGCGGCGGCGGTGCGCCTCGACGAGCTCCGGGTTGTCCGCGCGGACGGCCGAGGAAAAGACGACCACGTCGGCATCTCCGACGTGCCGGGCGGCGTGGCCTTCCTCCACCCGCACCCCGAGCCCCGCGAGGCGGTCGGTCGTCTCCGACCGCGTCAGGTCCGACCCGCTGACGGCGTAGCCCAGGTTGGCGACGAGCTCGGCGATGCCGCTCATGCCGCTGCCCCCGATGCCGACGAAATGCACGCGCCTCGTTCTGCCCAGCACGTCCCGTCCTATGCCGCCGCCCGGGCGGCTTCGACCAGTTCCAGCACCCGATCGACGATCACCCGCGCCGCCTCCGGACGGGCCAGCGTCCGCGCGGCCGCCGCCATCCGGGCGCGGCGGGCGGGGTCGGCGATCAGCGCCTGCAGCCGATCCGCGAGGATCGGGCCGTCGAGCTCGGGCTGATCGATCACCTCGGCCGCACCGGCCGCCGCGAAGACGGCGGCGTTGTGGCGCTGGTGGTCGTCGGTCGCCGTCGGCAGCGGCACCAGCACCGACGGCCGGCCCGCGGCGGCAATCTCGGCGAGCGTGGTCGCGCCGGCCCGGCACACCACCACGTCGGCCCTCGCCATCTGGCGATCCATGTCGAACACGAAGGGCTCGACCTCGGCGTCGAGCGCGGCCGCCCGGTACCCGTCCCTCGCCATCTCCACGTCACGCTCGCCCGTCTGGTGCAGGATCGTGAACCGCAGCCGCGATCCCGCCAGCAGGGGCGCCGCCTTCACCATCGCCTCGTTGATCGCGTGCGCGCCCTGCGAGCCGCCGAACACCAGCAGGTGCGGCGGCCCGGCGCCGGCCCGTGCGCCGGCCGCCGCGCCCGCGAAGAACGACGGCCGCACCGGGTTGCCGCTCACGAACGCCTTCCCGCGAAAGAACGGCACCGTCCGCTCGTAGGTCACCGCGGCTGCCTCCACGATTCGCCCGAGGATCCGGTTGGTCAGGCCCGGCACGGCGTTCTGCTCCATCAGCAGCGTCGGGATGCCGCGCACCGCGGCCATCGCGACCACGGGCCCCGAGCTGTAGCCGCCCAGGCCGATCACCACCTCGGGCCGGCGCCGCGTGACCAGCCGCCACGCGTCGATCGCGCTGAGGGGCAGCACGCCGAGACCCCGCAGCAGCGCGCCCGCCGACTTGCCCTTGAGGCCGGCGCTCCGAATCACGTCCAGCTCGAAGCCCTCGCGCGGCACGACGCGCACTTCCAGGCCGCGGGCCGTGCCCGCGAAGCTCACCGTGGCCCCCGGGTCGCGCGCGACCAGTTCCCGCGCGACGGCGATCCCCGGGAACAGATGGCCTCCGGTCCCGCCGCCCGCCATCACGACCCGCACCCGCAGAGGCCCGCTCATCCCGCCCGTCGTCCCGGCGCCGGCCGGGCTAGACGTCCTCCAGCGCCGAGGCGTGCTGGGACACGTTCAGCAGCACGCCCATGCCCGCCAGGCTGACGATCAGCGACGACCCGCCCGCGCTCACGAAGGGCAGCGGGATGCCCTTGGTCGGCAGCATGCCCAGGACGACGCTGATGTTGACGAAGGCCTGCACGGCGATCATCGTCGTCAGCCCCAGGGCCAGGAACGATCCGAACGGGTCGGGCGCGCGGGTCACGACGCGCAGTCCGCGCCACGTGATGACGCAGAAGCAGATCAGGATGGCCGTCGCCCCGAGCAGGCCGAGTTCCTCCGCGACCACGGCGTAGATGAAGTCGGTGTGGGGATACGGCAGGTAGAACAGCTTCTGCACGCCCTCCCCGAGGCCGCGGCCCGCCACGCCGCCCGTCCCGACGGCGATGAGCGACTGCACGATCTGGAAGCCGTCGCGGTACGGGTCGTCCCACGGGTTCCAGAACGAGAGCAGCCGCCGCCAGCGGTACGGCGCGCTGATCGCGACCGCGGCCATCACCGGCAGCAGCGCCAGGCCGACGCCGACGAGGTACCTCCAGGGCAGGCCGGCCGCGAACACCATGGCGAAGGCGATGACCAGCACGGCGAGGCCGCTGCCGAAGTCCGGCTCCAGCATGACGAGCAGCAGGACCAGCCCCACGCCGATCGCGATCGGGCTCAGCGCGTAGCGGATGTCGTCGATGCGCGACATCCGCCGCTCGAGCACCGCGGCCGTGAAGACGATGACGGCGACCTTCGCGAGCTCGGACGGCTGGATCCCGATGCCGAACACCGCGAACCACCGCCGCGTCCCGTTGATGGTGGGCGCCACGACCAGCACCGCGGCCAGCGACACCAGCGTCACGATGGCCAGCGTCCACACCACCACGGGCTGCTGGTAGACGCGGTAGTTGACGCGCATGGCGAGGGCCATGGCCGCGACCCCGAGCAGGGCGAACAGTCCCTGCTTGGTGAGGAACAGGTTCGGCTGCTGATACCGCTCCATGGCCATGACGGCCGAGGCGCTGTAGACCATCACCACGCTCGCGGCCACGAGCAGGATGGTGGTGACGAACAGCACGCGATCGAACTTGAGTTTCCTCGCCATGCGACGACGGACCCCTAAACTTCCGAATGACTCGACCCGACAACACCGGAAGCCGCAGACCGCCCCGGGGATTCCCCGGGGGCGCGTGAGCGGTCAGCAGTCATCAGTCAGCCAGGACACGGTTCCCAGCATCCGCGCGTCGGGGCGACGCGCGGTCCCAGCAGCCGGTCGCGGTGTCGTCAGCCGACTGACGACTGCTCACTGCTCACGCGCGCCGGTCACCTCCTGGCGCAGCCGCGCCACTTCCACCTTGAACACCCGCCCGCGCTGGGCGTAATTCTCGAACATGTCGAAGCTGGCGCACGCCGGCGCCAGCACCACGCTCCACCCGGCCGACGCGGCGGCGAATGCCTGCCGGACGGCGTCGGCCATCGACGTCGCCTCCCGGATCGGCACCGCGCTGCCAAGCGCGGCGAGGATCGCGGGCCGCGCCTCGCCGATGGCCACCACGGTCGCGTGCCGCGCCGCGAGGCCGTCCCGCAGGTCGGCGAACTCGCCGCCCTTGAACCGCCCCCCGAGAATGACCACCAGGCCCGGCCCGAAGGTCTCGATCGACGACCGGGCCGACTCGATGTTGGTGGCCTTCGAGTCGTTGACGAAGCGGACCCCTCCGACGTCGCCGACGAGCTCCATCGCGTGCTCCAGGCCCCGGAACGCCGCGACCGCCCGCGCGATCGAAGGAACATCCCCCCCCGCGAGGCGGGCGACGGCCGTCGCCGCCAGCACGTCGGCCAGCAGGTGCGGGCCGATCAGCCGGATCTCGGCGAGCGGCACAATCGGCGCGTCGCCGGACACGGTCCGCTCCACGATGTGCCCGGCAGCAACCGTGATGCCCTCCTCGATCGCCGCGTGCCGGGCGAACAGGCGCCGCCGCGCCCGCCCGTCCCGCGCCATCTCCATGACGCGGGCGTCGTCCGCGTTGACGACGGCCCAGTCCTGCTCGTCCTGGGCGGCGAACACGCGCGCCTTGGCCGCGGCATACTCGTCGAGGTCCGCGTGCCGGTCGAGGTGGTCCGCGGAGAAGTTCAGCAGCACGGCGATCCACGGATGGAACGTCGTCGCGGTCTCCAGCTGGAAGCTGCTCACCTCCACGACGTGCAGGGTATCCGGCGTGGAGTCGGGCACCTGCACGGAGAGCGGCGGGCCGAGATTGCCGCCCACGCGCACGCGCATGCCGGCCTGCTCCAGCATCCGCCCCGTCAGCGTCGCCGTGGTCGACTTTCCCTTGGTGCCGGTGATGGCAATCACCCGGCCCCGGAGCCAGCGCCACGCGAGCTCCACTTCCCCGATCACCGGGACGCCGGCGGCCCGCGCCGCGACGAGCGCGGGCTGCGCCAGGGGCACGCCCGGGCTCACGACGATCAGGTCCGCGCCCGCCAGCAGGTCGGCGGGATGCTCGCCGAGCACCAGCCGGACGCCGGCGGCCCGCAGCCGTTCCTGGTCCCGCACCTGCGGCGACAGGTCCGTCAGCGTCACGTCGGCGCCCCGTGAGACGAGGAGGTTCGCGGCGGCGATCCCGCTGTCGGCGCCGCCGACGACGACGGCGCGCCGGCCGCGCACGTCGAATCCGCCCTGTCCGGTCTCCATCCCGCCGCCTCCCGTGTCCGTCATCGCAGCTTCAGCGTGGTCAGGCTGAAGAGGGCAAAAATCAGGCTGGCGATCACGAACCGCGCGAACACCTTCGGTTCCTTCCACCCGATCAGCTCGAAGTGATGGTGCAGGGGGGCCATCCGAAACACCCGGCGTCCGGTCAGCTTGAAGGAGCCGACCTGGATGATCACCGAGAGCGCCTCCAGCACGAAGACGCCGCCCACGATCGGCAGCAGCAGCTCCTGCTTGATCAGGATCGCGACCGTGCCCAGCGCGGCGCCGAGGGCCAGCGACCCGACGTCGCCCATGAAGATCTCCGCGGGGTAGGCGTTGTACCAGAGGAACCCGAGGCTCGCGCCGACGAGCGAGCCGCAGAAGATCGTCAACTCGCCGGCCGGGGCGAAGCGCACGAGGTTCAGGTAGTCCGCAAAGACCCGGTGGCCGGTGACGTACGCGAGGGCCGTGAAGGTCGCGGCGGAGATCGCCACGGTGCTGATCGCCAGGCCGTCGAGCCCGTCGGTCAGGTTCACGGCGTGCGAGGCGCCCACCAGCACGAGGACGGCAAACGGCACGTAGGCCCACCCGAGATCGGGAATCAGGCGCTTGAAGAACGGGAAGATCAGGCGCGTGTTGTAGAGGTCGTGCCCCGCCAGCACCAGCAGGACCACGCCGACGAGCGTCGCCGCGATCACCGACAGGCCCATCTTGTAGCGGGGCGCGAGGCCATGATGCGTCCGGCGCGTGATCTTCAGGTAGTCGTCCGTGAACCCGATCGCCCCGAAGGACAGCGTGGCCGCCAGGGCGATCCACACGTAGACGTTGCGCAGGTCGGTCCAGAGCAGCGTCGGCACGACGACCGCCGTCAGGATCAGCAGCCCGCCCATCGTCGGCGTCCCGGCCTTGGGCTGGTGCGAGGCCGGGCCGTCGTACCGGATGACCTGGCCGACCTGGAATTCCCGCAGCCGCCTGATCAGCCACGGCCCGAGCAGCAGGCTGATCACGAGCGCCGTCAGGCTCGCGGCCGCGGTCCGGAACGTAATGTAGCGGGTCACGTTCAGCACCGACCAGTAGCCGCGCAGCGGGTAGAGCAGCAGATACAGCATCAGGCGAACTCCGCCTTCAGGCGATCGGCCACGATGTCCGTGCGCGTGCCGCGCGATCCCTTCACGAGCACCAGGTCGCCGGGCCCGACGCTGCGGGCCGCCAGGTCGGCCGCCTCGGCGCTCGTGCGCACGTGGGTCACCGCGGCTGGCGGCAGGCCGGCGTCCTGCGCGGCCCTCGCCAGGGCGAGCGCGGCGTCGCCCCCGACGGCGATCAGCCGGCCGAGGCCCGCCGAAGCCGCTGCACGGCCGCAGCGCTCGTGGAGCGCCACGGACTGTTCGCCCAGCTCGAGCATCTCGCCCAGCACCGCGACGCGCGCGCCGGGCGTCGGCTCCCGCGCGATCACGTCCAGCGCCTGCAGCAGCGCCCGCGGGTTCGAGTTGTAGGAGTCGTCCACCACCGTCACCCCGTCGCGCAGCCGCCACACTTCGCCGCGGCGCGGGGCCGGCGCGAGGGACCGCACGCGCGCCGCCACGTCGGACAGGGGCACGTCGAACTCGAGCGCCACGGCCGTCGCCGCCAGCACGTTGGCCAGATTCGCGCGGCCCATCAGGGGCACCTCGAACATCGCCTCGTCCCGCGCCGTGCGCACGCGGGCCGTCGTGCCGGCGAGCCCGCGATCACGCACCCCGGCCGCCTGCACGTCGGCCGGCGTCTCGATCCCGAACGTGACGACCCGCGCCGGGCAGCCCCGCACGCGCGCCATCACCAGCGGGTCCCCCGCGTTGGCGACGACCGTCGTGCGGCTCGTGGCGCCCGCCAGGATCTCCGCCTTCGCGTCGGCAATGGCCTCGAGCGACGGAAAGAACTCCGCGTGGACCTCGGCGACATTGGTCCATACCCGGACGTCGGGCTCGGCGATGCCGACGAGGGTGCGGAGTTCGCCGGCGTGGTTCATGCCCAGCTCGACGACAGCCACCTCGGGTCCGCGGCGCAGTTCCAGCAGCGACAGCGGCAGGCCGATGTGGTTGTTGAAGTTCCCTTGGTTACGAAAGACCTGGTGGCGCAGCCCGATCAGCTCGGCCGCCACCTCCTTCGTGGTCGTCTTCCCGGCGCTGCCCGTCACGGCCACCACGCGCGTTCCCGAGGCGCGGCGGATGGACCGCGCCAGCGCCTGCAGGGCCCGGATCGTGTCGGGAACCCGCACGACGGCCGGCCCTCCCGCAGCCGGCGCCGCCGACGCGTCGCTGACCACCAGGCCGCACGCACCCTGTGCCGCGGCCGCGGCGGCGAACTGGTGGCCGTCGAACCGATCGCCGCGGATCGCGAAGAACACGTCGCCGGGCTGCAGCGTCCGCGAGTCGATCGAGAAGCCGTCAACCGGCCTGCCCGGGTCGCCCGCTACGAATTCGCCGCCGACCTCCGCCGAGAGCCCGCCGAGCGTCAGGGACACCCGTCGCGCCGTCACGCGGGCCTCTTCCGTGCCTGCAGGGCGGCGCGCGCCGCGTCCACGTCGTCGAACGGCAGCGACCGATCCCGGATCACCTGGTACTTCTCGTGCCCCTTGCCGGCAATGACGACGACGTCGCCCGGCGCGGCGTCGAGGATCGCCCGGTTGATCGCCTGCTGGCGGTCCACGATGCTGAGCCACGGCGTCGCGCGGCCGGAGGTCTGTCCCGCGGGCGTCGCGATGCCGCGCTCGATCTCCTCGATGATGCGTGCTGGATCCTCCGTGCGGGGGTTGTCCGACGTGATCACCACCAGGTCGCTCATGCGCGCGGCCACCGCGCCCATCAGCGGCCGCTTCGTCCGGTCGCGGTCGCCGCCGCACCCGAACACGGTGATCAGGCGCCTCGAGGCCAGCGGCCGGAGCGTCTCCAGCAGGTTCTTCAGCGCGTCGTCGGTGTGCGCGTAGTCGACGAACACCGTGACCTCGTCGCCCGGCCGCGACACGACCTGAAAACGCCCGGGCACGTCGCCGACCGCCGCGAGTCCCTCCTCGATGGCGGAGCCCGGCAGCCCCAGGGCGACGCCCGTCGCGATCGCCGCGAGGAGGTTGTACAGATTCGGGCGGCCCACCAGCGGAGAGCGCACGCGCACGACCCCGGCGGGCGTCCGCGCGTCGAACGCGAGGCCCGCCAGCGACGGCACGACCGGCCCGGACGTCACGTCGGCGTCCTGATCAATCGCATAGGTGACCCGCGTGGCGCACAGGGAGGCCAGCGTCTCGCCGCGCGGATCGTCTACGTTGAGCACCGCCGGCGCGCCTTCGGGCAGCAGCTCGAACAGCCGCCGCTTGGCGGCGAAGTAGTGCTCCATGTCGTGGTGGAAATCGAGATGGTCGCGCGTCAGGTTGGTGAACACCGCGGCGGCGAACCGGGTGCGATCGACCCGGCGCTGCGCCAGCGCGTGCGAGGACACTTCCATGACGCAGGCCCGGCAGCCGCGATCCACCATGTCGCGGAACATCTGCTGCAGGTCCGTCGCCTCGGGCGTCGTCCGCGGCGCCTCGCGCACCTCGTGACCGACGCGGTACTCGACCGTTCCCATCAGCCCGGCCGGCAGGCCGGCCGCCTCGAGCACCCCGTGCAGCAGGTAGGCCGTGGTGGTCTTGCCGTTGGTGCCGGTGATGCCGACCACGCGCAGCGCCTGGCTGGGATCGGCGTAGAACGCCGCCGCCAGCACCGCGATCGCGAACCGCCCGTCGTCGACCTGGATCCAGGGCACGGGCGCGCCCTCGGGAGCGGGCCGCTCGGACACGACCCCCACGGCCCCGCGGCCGATCGCCTGCCCGGCGAAGTCCGTGCCGTCCGCGTGTTCGCCCCGCAGGCCGACGAACAGGGCGCCTGCGCCCGCGCGGCGCGAATCGTAGGCGATCGCCTTGACGCCCCGGTCCAGCTGCGTGCCGTCGGCGGCCGGCAGGCGGCAGGAGGATCGGATGGCGGCGGACTCGAGCGCGGCGAGGAGGGTGCGGATGGTCATTGGTGGAGCGTGGGAGCGATGCCGAGCGGGCCAACACGCTCCAGGGTGAGCCGGCACGCCCCACCCTGATCGAGCGGGGAACCCGCCGGCGGGTCCTGCTCGACGACGATCCCGTTGCCGCGCACCCGCGCGACCAGTCCCAGGTGCGCCAGCCGCCTGATCGCCGCGCGCGCGCTCAGCCCCCGCAGGTCCGGGACCGTGGGCGGGTCGGTGACGAACTCGACCGGAGGCGCCGCGTTCGCAGTCGATGCCGCGACCGGCACCGGGCCCGGCGCGGGCGCCGTGGCGGCCACCATCACGGGCGGCGCGGCATTCAGCGTGGGCGGGATCCCGTACTGGCGCAGCGCGGCCTCGGCGATGCGCTTGAACACCGGCGCCGCGACCACGCCCCCGAAGTACTGGCCCTCGCGGGGCGAGTCGATCACGACGACGATGGCGAACGCGGGCTGGCGCGAGGGAACGAACCCGATGAACGACGCGTTGTACTCCGCCTTCGAGTAATGGCGGTCGATCAGCTTGGCGGCGGTGCCCGTCTTTCCAGCCACGGTGAACCCGGGGATGGCGGCACTCCTGGCGGTGCCGCGCTCGACGACCTGCTCCATGATGCCCGTCAGTACGGCCGCCGTTTCCGCGCTGATCGTCCGGACCAGTTCCCGCGGCGCGACCTCGGTGCGGCCCGCACCCTGGCGCAGCGCGCGGACGGCGCGGGGCTGGACGAGCAGGCCGCCGTTGGCGATCGAGGACACGGCGGCGGCCATCTGCAGGGGCGTGACGCCCACCTGGTACCCCATCGAGACGGACGCGATCGCGCTGTCGCTCCATTGCGCGGGGTCCCAGACAATGCCGGCGTTCTCGCTCGGGAAGTCCGGGCAGAGGCGCATGCCGAAGCCGAACCGGCGGACGTAGCGGCCGAGGCGCTCGGGCCCCAGCCGGAGGCCGACCTTGATCGCGCCGACGTTGCTCGACTTCACGATGACATCGGTGAAGTTGAGCACGCCGTACGCGTGCACGTCGTGGATCCGGCGGGCGCCGATCCGGATGAGGCCGGCGCTCACGTCGATCGGGTCCGCCGGGGCGAAGACGTGTTCCTCCAGGGCCGCCGAGGCCGTCACGATCTTGAAGGTCGAACCCGGCTCGTAGAGGTCCTGCACCGCCCGGTTGCGCCGATCGTCGTCCGAGTACTCCCCGTAGCTGTTCGGGTTGAAGGTCGGCTCGTTGGCGAGCGCGAGGATCTCGCCGGTGCGGGGGTCCATGATGAGCGCGGTGCCGCCCGCGGCGCGGTGCTCGGCGACGCCGGCCCGCAGCTCGCGCTCGGCCAGGTGCTGGAGCTGGGCGTCGATCGTGAGCTCGATGGTCGCGCCCGTGGACGGCGGGCGCTCCACGCGGCTGAAGGCATGGTGCCGCGCGTCAGTCTCGATCAGGGTGGTCCCCTTGCGGCCGCTGATCTGCCGGTCGTACGCGGCTTCGATCCCGCCGAGGCCGCGGCTGTCGAGCCCGACGTACCCCAGCACGTGCGCGGCGAGCTCGCGGTTCGGGTAGTAGCGGCGGGATTCCTTGAGCAGGCCGACGCCCTTCAGGTCCAGCGTCGCCACCCGGCGGGCCTCGGCCGGGGACACGAGCCGGCGGACGTAGACGAAGGCGCGCTTCTGCCTGAAGCGCTGCTCCAGCTGGTCGCGCTCCGTCGTCCCGCACGCGTCGAGCGCCCCGCACAGATCCGCGGCCGTCTTCTCCGGCACCTCGATCTCGCCCGGCACCGCGTAGATGCTGTCGGCCTCGGCGCTCAGGGCGAGCGTCCGGCCATGGCGATCGAGGATCTCGCCGCGCTGGCCCGGCGAGGGAATCGTCCGGCGCTGCTGGCGTGTGGCCCGGGCGGCGAGTTCGTCGTGCTGGTAGACCTGGAGCCACACGAGCCGCACCTGGATGGCCGCGGCCCAGATCACCAGGCACCCCGCCATCACGAGGATGCGGGAACGCAGCATCGCGCGCCATGCCTGCGGGGTCGGTTCGCTCACCCTCAGCACTCCATCCCGCCTACTTCCGCGCCACCACGGTCTTCGTGGGCGGGGCCGCGGGCGTGGCCCGCTCGATCACGATGGCCTCCCCGGCCGACGGCGCCACGAGGTGCAGCTGCTCGATCGCCAGCTTCTCGATGCGGCGCGGCGAGCGCAGCGTTTCGATCTCGAGGCGCAGCTGCCGGTTCAGCGACTCCTCCGCCGCCTGCTCGCGCCGCAGCCGTTCGAGGTCGTAGCCGTACCCGCGCAACTCGAACCGCTGCCATGCCGACACGAGCACGATCGTCAGCACCACGACGACGACCAGCGCCGTCTCCCACAACTCGCGTTGCCGGACCCGGTCCACCTCGCGCACCGGGTTGTTCCGGATGTCCTTGCGGACGGCGAACCCAATCGCGTCTGCGGCGGCGTGTGTGCGTCCCATGGCCCTACGCGAGCCGCTCGATGGCCCGCAGCTTCGCGCTTCGCGCGCGGGGGTTCTGCCGGATCTCGTCCGGGCCGGGCACCACCGGCTTCTTCGTCAACAGGCGGAAAGGCGATCCCTCTTCGCGGGCCAGGTCGCGCAGCGCGTGCTTGACCGGCCGGTCCTCGAGCGAGTGGAACGTGAGGACCGCGAGGCGGGCGCCCGCCCGCAGCCGGGCGCACGCCTGCCGCACGAACGCGTCGAGCCCGTCCAGTTCGTGGTTCACCCAGATCCGCAGGGCCTGGAACGTGCGGGTCGCCGGATCGATCCGCCGCCAGCCGCCCCCCACGCCGCGGCGCACCAGCGCGGCCAGCTGACCTGTTGAGCGGATCGGCGCCTCGCGGCGTGCGTTCACGATGACCCGCGCGACGGCGCGCGAGCGGCGTTCCTCGCCGTACTGGTAGATCGCGTCGGCCAGCTCCGCCTCCGAGGCCGCCGCGATCAGGTCCGCGGCGGTCGGTCCCGCGCTGGCGTCCATGCGCATGTCGAGCGGTTCGTCGCGCTGGAAGCTGAAGCCGCGGCCCGCGCCCTCGAACTGCAGCGACGACACGCCCAGGTCGGCCAGGGCGCCATCCACCGCGTCCAGGTGGCGCTCATCGAGCAGGCGGGGCAGGTGGCGGAAGTCGTCGTGGATGAGCTCGATCCGGTCGAGCCACTCCGTCAGGGCGGCGCGGGCGCGCGCGAGGGCGTCGAGGTCGCGATCAATCCCCAGGAGGCGGGACGCGCCGCCCTGCAGCAGCGCGCGGGCGTGCCCGCCCAACCCGACCGTGCAGTCCACGAAGGTCCCCCCGCGCTCGGGAGCCAGAAAGGCCAGGACCTCCGCGGTCATCACAGGCACATGAACGGACATCGGGACGGCACCAGGGGTCTGTCAAATTCCGAACTCGGCCAACGCGCGGGCATCCGCGTCTGTGTACGGATCGCTGTCGAGCTTCGTCACGAAGCGTTCGTGGTTCCAGACCTCGAGATGGTCGTACTGCCCGAACACGTCCACCTCGCCGGTCATCGCGGCCGCCTCGCGCAGCCGCGGATGAATCAGCACCCGTCCCTGGTTGTCGAACTCGGCCGTCTGGCCGTAATAATTGACCCGGCTGAAGAACCGGACCCGCGACGGATGCGTCGACGGGATCTGCGCGAGCTTGCGTTCGATCTCGATCCAGACGGGCATCGGGTAGATCCGGACGGACTCGCCCGTCAGGCTCGTGACGAACAGGTCGCGGCCGTGGCGCTCTTCGACGAGGGCGCGAAACGCGTTGGGAATCTTGAGCCGGCCCTTCTCGTCAATCCGGGCCGGCGCGTTCCCTCGGAGGACGGCGCTCTGCTCCACTTTGCTCCAATAAAATCCACTGCGATGGTAGAGAACCTTGCTCGCTGTGTCAACCGCAAAATCATGATGCTCAGCAACTTACGGGGGACACTGTTACGCTTTATCTTCGTGTTTCAGTGGGCGTGCGACGCCGGGGCGCGTGAAGCCCCGTGCTACGATGTGCAACTCGGTACCTTGGGCACCCGCCTGCAGGCGGGCGGCCGCTCGGCCCCGCTCCGGCCCGGGCGGCGCCAGGCCGCTCTCGCGCCGGGCTGAGATGTGAACGTATGCTGCGCACCGCACTCATTGGTCTGCCGTCGGTCGGCAAGTCCGCGCTGTTCCAGTTGATGACCGGCGTTCACGAGGCGCCGCGGGGCGGCCAGGCCCGCGTCGAGGTGAGCGTCGGCGTGGCCCGGGTGCCCGACGAGCGGCTCGATCGCCTGACGGCGATGTACAACCCCCGCAAGCGGGTTCCCGCCACGGTCGAGTTCGCCGATATCGCGCTCGCGGCGTCCGGCGCCGGCGCCCAGGCGTTGCTCGACGTCGTGCCGTATCGCAACGCCGACGCCCTGGTGCACGTCTTGCGCGCGTTCCAGGACCCGTCGGTCCCGCACCCGGCCGGCTCGATCGATCCGCGGCGCGACGCCCGCGCCATGGAAGACGAGCTGATCCTGGCGGACCTCGCGGTGGTCGAGAAGCGCCTGGAACGGCTGGACAAGGATCTCAAGAAGGGGCGCTCGGCGGACCTCGAGCGGGAACAGCAGGTGCTGCTGCGCTGCCGTGGGCAACTCGAGGGGGGCGCGCCCATCCGCGCCATGGCCATCGAAGACGACGATCGGAAGCGCCTGCGCGGATTCCAGTTCCTGTCCGCCAAGCCGCTGCTGCTGGTCGTCAACCTGGACGAGGCGGATCTCGCGGGCGGGATCGGCCAGGCCATCGCCCGGTTCGATCTCGGCGCCTTCGCCGAGGCGGCGTCCACGCGGCTCGTGGCGGTCTGCGCGCGGATCGAGCTGGAAATCGCGCAGCTCGATCCGGCGGACGCGCCGGCGTTTCTCGCGGACCTGGGCCTCACCGAGTCCGGCCTCGACCGCATCATCCGCGCGAGCTACGACCTGCTCGGTTACCTCTCGTTCTTCACGGTGGGCGAGGACGAGTGCCGGGCATGGTCGATCCCGCGCGGCACGCCGGCCCAGGCCGCGGCCGGCGAGATCCACACCGACCTGTCGCGGGGGTTCATCCGGGCCGAAGTGGTCGCGTACGACCGCCTGATCGCCCGAGGCACGATGCACGCCTGCAAGGAACACGGCGAGGTCCGCCTCGAGGGCAAGGAGTACGTCGTGCTGGACGGCGACATCCTCAACGTCCGCTTCGCGACGTGATACCGTAGGGTGGCCCGCGGGCGCCGCGGCTGCGGTTCCGGCGGTCGCGAACCCGTGTCCATGGCGATTCAGACCATTCTCGTGTGCGAGGCGCAGGTGCCGCTCGTGAAAGGCGGGGCCGAGAGCCACGTGCGGCAGCTGGCGGGCCGGCTGCGCGGCCACGGGTATCAGGTGGATCTCGTGTCGGTCCCCTTCAAGTGGTACCCCAAGGAGGAGATCCTCGCCCACGCGGCGGCGTGGCGGCTGCTGGATCTGAGCGAGAGCAACGGCACGCCGATCGACCTGGTCATCGCCACGAAGTTCCCGTCGTATTTCGTGCGCCACCCCAACAAGGTGGCCTGGCTGATCCACCAGTACCGCGCGGCGTACGAGCTGGTCGGAACGCCGTACAGCGATTTCGAGCACGTCGATCTCGACGTCGGCCTCCGGCAGAAACTGATCGCGCTCGACACGGCGATGCTCGGGGAGTGCCGGCGGCTCTACACGAACGCCGCCAATACGGCCAGGCGGGTCGAACGCTTCAACGGTCTGCGGGCTGAACCGCTGTATCATCCCCCGAGGCTGGCCGAGCGCATCCGGCCCGGGCAGGCCGAGGATTTCGTGCTGTCGGTCGGCCGCCTCGAGACGGTCAAGCGCGTCGACCTGGCCATTTCGGCGCTCGCGCGGACCGCCCCGCCGCTCCGCCTCGTCATCGCCGGGAACGGCACGCAGCGCTCGAACCTCGAGCGGCTGGCCGAGGAGACCGGCGTCCGGGACCGGGTCGAGTTCGCGGGCGAGGTGGACGACGAGACGCTGCTCGGGCTGTACGCGCGGGCGCTCGGGGTCGTGTACGCGCCCTTCGACGAGGACTACGGCTACGTAACGCTCGAAGCATTCCTGGCGCGCAAGCCGGTGGTGACGGCGCGCGACTCCGGCGGCACGCTGGAGTTCGTCGAGGACGGCGTCAACGGCTGGGTCTGCGAACCGGCTGCCGACGCCCTGGCGGCCGCGCTCGACCGGCTCGCGGGCGACCGGGCGCGGTCGGCCGCCCTGGGCGAGGCCGGGTTCGAGCGGGCGCGCCTGGTCACGTGGGACGGGGTCATCGAGAAGCTCGTGTCGGGAGAGACGCCAGCATCGTGAAGAAGCTCATCGTCCAGATCCCGTGCCTGAACGAGGCGGAGACCCTGCCGGAGACGCTGCGCGACATCCCGCGCACGATTCCCGGGATCGACGTGGTCGAGATTCTCGTCATCGACGACGGGTCGCGTGACGACACGAGCGGCGTGGCCACGCGCAACGGGGTCGATCACGTCGTGCGCTTTCCCCGCCGCAAGGGCCTCGCAGCCGCCTTCGCCGCGGGCATCGACGCCTGCGTCAAGCTGGGGGCGGATGTCATCGTCAACACGGACGGCGACAACCAGTACGCGGGGGCGGACATCCCCACCCTGATCGCGCCGCTGCTCGCGGGCGAGGCCGACATCGTGATCGGGGATCGCAATATCCAGGCGATCCGGCACATGTCGCAGGCGAAGAAGCGCCTGCAGCGGCTGGGCAGCTGGGTGGTGCGGCAGGTCTCGAACACGCAGGTGCCCGACACGACGAGCGGCTTCCGGGCCTACACGCGCGAGGCGGCGCTGCGGATGACCATCGTGTCGGAGTTCTGGTACACGCTCGAGACCATCATCCAGGCGGGCAAGCAGCGGATGGCCGTGGCCCACGTCCCCGTCCGCACCAATCCCCGCACGCGCGAGTCGCGGCTCTTCGGCAGCCTGTGGACGTACGTCAAGGCCTCGACCGCCACCATCGTCCGCATCTACGCGATGTACGAGCCGCTGAAGGTCTTCGGGATCATCGGCCTGGCGCTCTTCAGCGCCGGGCTGGCGGTCTCGCTGCGGTTCTTCTACTTCTACCTGGCCGGGCAGGGCCTCGGCCACGTCCAGTCGCTCATCTTCTCGGCGGTGCTGATGATCGTCGGGTTCCAGGTTGCGCTCATCGGGCTGCTGGCGGACGTGATCTCCGGCAACCGGAAGCTGATCGAGGACCTGCTCTACCGCGTGCGGATCATGGAGCTGGACCGCGATCCGGACACCCGGGAGCCGCGCCGTGGCTGAGCCCTCGTCGACGTCGATCGTCGTGCCGGCCTACAACGAGGAACAGGCCATCGGGCCGCTCGTCGAGACGCTCCGGGCCGCCGCTCCCTGGCACGAGATCCTGGTCATCGACGACGGGTCGTCGGACCGGACCGGGGAGCAGGCGCGCGCCGCGGGCGCCGCCGTCGTGCGCCACCCGTACAACAAGGGCAACGGCGCGGCCGTGAAATCGGGCATCCGGCACGCGACCGGCGACCACGTGCTGATCATCGACGGGGACGGCCAGCACCGGGCGTCCGACGCGGTGCGGCTCGTGTCGCATCTCGGGGAGTACGACCTCGTCATCGGGGCGCGGTCCGCCGGCACGCAGGCCAGCAGCGCGCGGCTGCTGGGCAACAGCGCGCTCAACTGGCTGGCGAGCTACCTTACCGGGCGGAAGGTTCCGGACCTGACCTCGGGCTTCCGGTGCGCGCGGCGGGCATGCCTGCTGGAGTTCCTGCACCTGCTGCCGAACGGCTTCTCGACGCCGACGACGACCACGCTGGCCTTCATCAAGGCGGGCTACAACGTCCGGTTCGAGCCGGTCGAGGCGGAGACGCGCCAGGGGCGCTCGAAGATCAGGTTCGCGCGTGACGGGGTGAAGTTCCTGCTGATCGTGCTGAAGATCGTCACCATCTTCAGCCCGCTGCGCGTGTTCCTGCCGATCAGCCTGGCCTCGTTCGCGGCCGGGACCGGCTACGCGGTGTGGACCATCGCCACGCAATCCCACATCACGAACTCGTCCGTCCTGCTCATCATGCTCGCCGTGATCGTCTTCCTGGTGGGCCTGGTGTCGGAGCAGATCGCGGCCCTGCGGTTCGAGGGCCGCCACTAGTGTGGCCGCGCCAGTGGACGCGCAGGAGCCGACCATGGAGCGCCGCCTGAGGGCGCGCGCGTTCCGCCGCACCGTCGGAGCCGCGGCGGCGATCGGGCTGTTGCTCAGGCTCGGCTTTGCGTTCGGGTACTGGACGGGCGCCCCGCAGAACCACGACGAGCGCGAGTACCTCCTGCTCGCGCGCAACCTCGCCGCCGGCCGCGGCTTCACCTACAATCAACCGGACGGCACGCCGGCGACCGGTGAGCATTTCGGGCGGCCCCCCTTGTATCCGGTCTTTCTCGCGGGCATCCTGCGGGCCGGCGCAGGACTCGCGGCGCCCTCCGCGCCCGGTGACGCTGCCGGGGCGGGTACGCCCGGCCTGGGCGCGATCAAGGTCGCGCAGTCCCTGGTTGGCGCCGCCACGATCTGGCTGATCGGCCTGTTGGCGCTCCGGGCCGCGGGGCCGAAGGCCGGTGCCGGCGCCGCGTGGCTGGCCGCGGTGTACCCGTCGCTCGTCTGGACCCCCGCGTACGTCCTGAGCGAGACGCTCTATTCGTTCCTGGCGCTCTCCTGCGTCGCCGTGCTGGATCGGGCGGTCACCGCCGGGGCGGACGGCACGGGCCGGGTGGATCGCCCGTGGCTGGGGCTCGGAGCGGGACTGGCGGCTGGCGCGGCCATCCTCACGCGTCCGGCGATGCTGTTCTTCCTGCTGCTGGCCGTGCCCTGGCTGGCGTGGCGCCGGGCGTGGCGGGCGGGCGTGCTGCTTGTCGCCGGCGCCGCCGTGGTGGTGGCGCCGTGGACCGCGCGGAACGCGTCGGTCTACGGGCGCTTCGTGCTGGTCGAGTCGAACGGCGGGATCACCTTCTGGACCGGCAACAATCCGCTTGCGCGCGGCGAGGGCGACATGGCGGCCAACCCCGAGATCAAGCGCGCCAACCTCGCGATCCGCGCGGCACACCCCGGCTTGACCCCGGACGAACTGGAGCCCGTCTACTACCGGGAGGCCTTCGCGTTCGTGGCCGCGAACCCGGTCAGGTGGACGGGGCTGCTCGCGCGGAAGGCGTTCTATACGCTGGCGCCCGTCGGCCCGTCGTACCGGCTGCATTCGCCGCGGTACTACTGGGCCTCGGTCGTCCCCTACGTCGTGCTCCTGCCGCTGGCCGTGGCGGGGATGCTCGCGTTGTGGCGCCGAAGGCGGCTGCCGGCGCCGCTCCTGCTGCTGGCCGCGTCGTCGGTGCTGATCTGCCTCGTGTTCTTCCCGCAGGAGCGCTTCCGCATTCCCGTGATCGACCCGACGCTGACGGTGGGCGCCGCCGCGTGGTGGGCGCTGCGGTCCGGGTCGGCCAACTCCGCCCCGCGCGAGATGCAGGCATGAACGTCCAGATCGTCATCCCCACGTACAACGAGCGCGAGAATCTGCCGATCCTGATCGGCGAGATTCTCGAGCGGTACGACTACGGGGTCCTCGTCGTGGACGACCAGTCGCCGGACGGCACGGGCGACGTCGCCGACGGGCTGGCGCGCCGCCACCCGGATCGCGTCGAGGTGATGCACCGCACGGGCCGACGCGGCCTGGGCCTGTCGTACGTCGACGGCCTCCAGCACGCGCTGGCGCGGGGCGCCGACGTCATCGGCCAGATGGACGCCGACCTGTCCCATGATCCCAAGTACCTCGGCGATCTCGTGGCGGCCACGGCGCACGCGGATCTGGTCCTCGGCTCGCGGTACCTGAACGGCGTCAGCGTGGTCAACTGGCCGCTGAGGCGGCTGATCCTCAGCTCGTTCGCCAACGGCTACGTCCGCCGGATCACCGGGATCAGCGCGCGCGACTGCACGGGCGCCTACCGGTGCTGGCGGCGCGACGCCCTGGCCAGGGTGCCGATCGATCGCGTCGCCTCGGACGGCTACGCCTTCATGGTGGAGACGCTGTTCGAGGCCGCGCGCGCCGGGTGCCGCGTCGCCGAGGTTCCCATCATTTTCGTCGAGCGACGGCAGGGCAGCTCGAAGCTCTCGAAGGGCGTGATCCTGGAGTCGATCGTCATGCCGTGGCGGCTCGTCCTGCGCAACCGGGGCCGCGTGCGGCCGCCGGCGGAGGGGGGCGTGCGCCCGTGAGGGACCGCGAGATCGTCGTCATGCTGGCGACGTCGTACCCGAGGTTCCCCGGCGATACGATCGGGACCTTCATGGAGCCCATCGCGAAGGGCCTCGCGGCGCGCGGCCACGAGATCCACATGGTGCTGCCGTGGCACCCGCGGCTTCTCCGGCGCGACGAAGAGGACGGGGTGCGGTTCCACCCGTTCCGCTACGCTCCGCACCGCAGCCTCAACGTGTTCGGGTACGCGGAAGGCCTCCGCGAGGACGTGCACCTGCGGGCCGGCGCGTACGCGGCCGCCCCGCTGGCGCTCGCGGCGTCGTTTCGCGCGGTGCGGCGCGTCGCGCGCGAGACCGGCGCCACGCTGCTGCACGGCCACTGGCTGGTTCCAAGCGGCGCCGTGGTGGCCGCCGCGGCGGCGGGCGTGCCGACGGTGATCAGCCTGCACGGGTCCGACGTGTACGTCGCCGAGACGCACGCCGTCGCGAGGCGCGCGGCCCGGTTCGCGCTGCGGCGCGTGGGCTGGCTGACCGCGTGCAGCGACGACCTGCGCGATCGGGCGATCGCCCTCGGGGCGGACGCGGAACGCAGCGAGACGATTCCCTACGGCGTGGACACGGCGCGGTTCCGGCCGGACGCGGCGCTCCGCGCGGAGCGGCGCCTCGCGCTGGGCGTCGGCGACGATGCCGAAGTGCTGTTCACGGCGGGCCGGCTCGTGCGCAAGAAGGGGTTCGAGTTCCTGATCGACGCGGTGGCGGCGCTCGCCGGGCGGCGCCCCGGCCTTGCGCTGGTGATCGCCGGCGGCGGCGATCTCGAGGCCGCGCTGCGGGCGCGCGCGGGCGACCGCGGCGTCGCCGATCGCGTGCGCTTCGTGGGCGTGCTCGCGCAGCTCGACGTGGCGGCCCTCCTGGCGGCCGCCGATCTCGCGGTGATGCCGTCGGTCCACGACGAGGCCGGCAACGTCGACGGTCTCCCCAACACCGTGATGGAGGCCCTCGCGAGCGGCACCGCGCTGGTCGCGACCACCGCCGGCGGCATCCCCTCGGTCGTGACGCACGAGCGCACCGGCCTGCTGGTGCCGGAGCGCGACGTGGCGGCGCTCGCGGGCGCGATTGCCCGCCTCCTGGACGATGCCGCGCTGCGGGCCGATCTGGGGCGCCGCGCCCGCGAGGAAACGGTCCGGCTCCGGAGCTGGGATCACGTCGCCGAGCGATTCGAAGCCTGCTACCGCAGCGCCCGGGAGCGCCGCACGGGATCCGCGCTGTGCGGCCGCTGACGCGCGGCCCCCATCCCGGCCCGGGACGAGCCTTGCCGCGGGTGTGATCCCCGTGGTACGGTTAGGCTTTTCGAGATGCCCGCACCCACCACTCAGCCGAGCCTGAGCGTCTTTTTCCCGGCCTACAACGACAGCGGCACGATCGCCAGCCTGGTAATCGGTGCGCTCAAGGCGGCCGGCCGTCTCACGCCCGATTTCGAGGTCCTGGTCGTCAACGACGGGAGCCGCGACGCCACCCCGGAGATCGCCGACGAGCTGGCCAGGCTCTGCCCCCAGGTCCGGGTCATCCACCATCCCGTCAATCGCGGCTACGGCGGCGCCTTGCGGAGCGGATTCGCCGAGGCGACGAAGGACTACGTCTTCTACACCGACGGCGACGCCCAGTACGACCCGTCCGAGATGGCCGACCTGTGGGCCAGCCTCGGCCCGGGCGTCGACATGGTCAACGGTTACAAGATCAGCCGCTCGGATCCCCTGCACCGGATCATCATCGGCCGGGTCTACCACTACACGGTCAAGTTCCTGTTCGGGCTGAAGGTGCGGGACGTCGACTGCGACTTCCGGTTGATGAAGCGCTCGATCTTCGACCGCGTGCGGCTCGAGAAGAACAGCGGCGTCATCTGCCTGGAGATGATGAAGAAGATCCAGGACGCCGGGTTCGGCATCGCGGAGGTCCCCGTGCACCACTACCACCGCGCGTACGGGAAGTCGCAGTTCTTCAATTTCCCCCGCATCGCCCGCACGGCCGTGGACGTCCTCAAGCTCTGGTGGGCGCTCGTGGTCCGTCGGGAGCACCGTGCCGGGCAGCCGGCGGGTGCCCCCGCGGGCGGGCCCGCGGATCGGCCGGGAGCCTAGGATGGACTACCTGGAGTTCTACCGGAACCGCCCGGTCATGATCACGGGCGGCCTCGGCTTCATCGGCAGCACTCTCGCCCGCCGGCTCGTCGAGGCGGGGGCCGACGTCCTGCTGGTCGACTCGCTGATCCCGGACTACGGCGGCAACCTGTTCAACATCGAGGGCATCCGCGACCGGGTCCGGGTCAACATCGCCGATGTGCGCCAGCAGACGACGATGAACTACCTCGTCCAGCAGGTGGAGGTCGTCTTCAGCCTGGCCGGCCAGGTGAGCCACATCGACAGCATGCGGGACCCCTACACCGATCTCGAGATCAACTGCCGCAGCCAGTTGACGATCCTCGAGGCCTGCCGGCGCCACAACCCGCGCGCGAAGGTCGTCTACGCGGGCACGCGCCAGGTGTACGGCAAGCCGGACGCGCTCCCCGTCACCGAGCGGCACCTCGTGCGGCCGACCGACGTCAACGGGATCAACAAGGTGGCGGGCGAGTACTACCACCTCGTCTACAACAACGTCTTCGGCGTGCGCGCCTGCTCGCTCCGCCTGACCAACGTCTACGGCCCCGGCCAGCTCGTCAAGCACAACCGCCAGGGCTTCATCGGGTGGTTCATCCGGCTCGCGGTCGAGGGCCGGGAAATCCAGATCTACGGCGACGGCTCGCAACTGCGGGACTTCGTCTACGTCGACGACGCGGCCGACGCGTTCCTGCGGGCCGGCGCCTCCGACGCCTGCAACGGCGAGGTGTTCAACGTCGGGGGGCTCCACCCGGTCAGCCACCGGGACCTCGTGCACCTGCTCATCGAGGTCGCGGGCAGCGGCAGCGCTCGCTACGTCGACTGGCCCGACGAGAAGAAGGCCATCGACATCGGCAGCTTCTACGCGGACTCGACCAAGATCGAGGCCGCCGTGGGCTGGCGCCCGCGCGTGGACCTGAGGGAGGGCTTCGCGACGACCGTGGCCTACTACCGCGAGCACCTCGCGAGGTACGTGGATCCCGAGGGCTCGGAGGGCCCGGCCGCATGACGACGCCGCGAGTCAGGTTCATGCACCTCGCGCCGGCCGAGGACGGCCCCGCGGTCGACGCGGCCATCCGCCGCGTGGTCGATCGCGGCTGGTACGTGCTCGGGCCCGAGGTCGAGCAGTTCGAGGCGTCCTTCGCGTCGGCGTGCGGCGCCGCGCACGGCGTCGGCGTGGGCACCGGCACGGACGCGATCGCGATCATCCTGCGCGGCCTGGGCATCGGGCCCGGCGACGAGGTGATCACGACGCCGCTGTCGGCGGCCTACACCGCGCTGGCGGTCATGATGGTCGGGGCCCGGCCGGTGTTCGCGGACCTCGACCCGCGGCGGCTCACGATCGACCCGTCAGCGGTCGAGGGGGCGATCACGCCGCGTACCGCGGCGCTGCTGCCGGTCCACCTCTTCGGCCAGCCCGCCGACATGGACGCGCTGGCGGCCATCGCGCAGCGACGCGGCCTCGCGCTCGTCGAGGACTGCTGCCAGGCGCATCTCGCGACCTGCGGCGGCCGGCCAGTCGGCAGCTTCGGCGTGGCAGCGGCCTACAGCTTCTATCCCACCAAGAACCTCGGGGCGCTGGGCGACGGCGGCGCGATCACCACGTCGGACCCGGTCCTGGCCGCGCGGATGAAGCGCCTCCGGAACGGCGGCCAGACCGACCGCTATCACCACGGCGAGATGGGCGTGAACAGCCGGCTCGACGAGATCCAGGCGGCGATCCTCTCGGCGCGCCTGCCGTTCCTCCCCGCCTGGACCGAGGCACGCCGGGCAAAAGCCGCGCGGTATCGACAGGGGCTCGCAGATGCCGCCCTCGAGGTGCCGCCGCAGTTCGATGCCGGCCACGTGTACCACCTCTTCCCGGTGCTGTCGCCGGACCGCGAGCGCCTTCAGGCCGGCCTGCGCGAGGCGGGCATCGAGACCCTGATTCATTACCCGGTACCGATCCCCCGTCAACCGGCCCTGCAATCGGAACGCCCGGCGGACTGTCCGGTCGCGGACCGCGTGTGCGCCCGGATCTTCTCCCTCCCTCTGTACCCGGGCCTGCCCGACGAGGATCTCGCCGCGGTCGCGCGGTCGCTTGCCGCCCTGTCGCGCGGAACGGCGTGATGGGGATCATCGTTGCGCTGGCGTCGCTGTTTGTCGTCGCGTACCTGCCGGGAGCGCTGATCTTCCGCGCGCCGGTCGCGGACCGGGGTCGGCGCGCGGCCCTGGCACCCGAGGAGCGGGCCTTCTGGGGGGTGGTGCTGAGCGTCGCGCTCACGTCGCTGGTGGCGCTCGGCCTCGCGGCGCCCGGCTGGTACTCGCTTCCGCGGGTCATCGGGGCCGATCTCGCGGTGTCGCTGGCCATCGTCTTCGCGTGGCGCACGCGCCTGCGCTTCGACGCGGGCAGCTCGAGGCCGGGCTGGTGGGCCCTCGCGCCCGCCGGGCTGCTGGCGCTGGGACTGGCGCTGTTCTTTCCCCCCGCCGAGTACGTCATGGGCGGCAAGGACCCCGGGACCTACCTCAACGAGGGCGTCCAGATCGCCCAGCACGGGTCCCTGCGAATCCACGAGCCGTTGATCGCGTCGCTGCCGGCCCCGGCGAGCGAGTTGTTCTCCCGGAGCCCGGCCCAGTTCCGTCGCCAGCGCGACCATCAGGGCGGCCGGTTCATGGGCTTCTTCATCGTGGATCGGGCGCGCGGCATCGTGGTCGGGCAGTTCCCGCACCTCTTTCCCGCGTGGATTGCCATCGGCTACGGCCTCGACGGGCTGCGGGGCGCGCTGGCGACGGTGGGCGTCTGGGCGCTGCTCGGCCTGCTCGCGGTCTACTTCGCGGGCGCGCGCCTCGTCGGACGGCCCGCGGCGGCGGCAGGCACGGCGCTGCTCGCAATCAACGTCGCCGAGGTCTGGTTTGCGCGCTACCCGAACTCCGAGGTCGTCCAGCAGGCACTCCTCTTCGCCGGGCTGCTGGCCCTGGCGCGCGCGCAGCAGGACGGCGATCGGTTCTTCGGCCCGGTGGCGGCGGTCGTGCTCGGGCTGATGATGTTCCTCCGGCTGGACGCGGTGATCGCCATCGGCGCCGTCGCCGCGGGCCTCGCGCTCGGGATGCTGGACGGCAAGCGCCCCAGCGCGGCGTTCCTGGTGCCCTTCGGCGCGCTGCTCGCGCTGGCCGGGCTCTACCTGGTCTGGTTCCTGTGGCCGTACCTGGCCATGCCGGTGCGGTTCCTGCTGAGCATCAAGTGGGTGGTCGCCGCGGCGGGCGCGCTCGGCGCGGCCGGGCTCGGGGCGCTCGTGTGGCTGAGCGCGCATCCGACCTTCAGCGTGCCGCTGCGGCGCTCCATCCCGCGCCTCGCGGCGGTCGCCGTCGTGGTGAGTGCCGTCTACGCGTATTTCCTCCGCATGCCCGGGGGCCTGCTGGCGGAACACGACGCGTGGGCGCTGCGGACCTTTGCCTGGTACGTCGCGCCCGCCGGCCTCTTCGCCGGGGTGCTCGGCTACGCGCTCGTGTCGTGGCGGTCCTTCTGGCGGGACCCGACGCTGCTGGTGACCGCCGCGTGCTACTCGTTCTTCCTGTTCTACAAGATCCGGATCGTGCCCGAGCACTTCTGGATGGCGCGGCGCTTCCTGCCGATCATCCTGCCGATGACCTGCCTGATGGCATCCGGCGCCGCCTTCTTCGGGTTCCGGACGTGGCAGCGCGCGCGCGCGGCGGGGCACGTGGCGGGATCGGCCCGGTTCGGTGCGTGGCGGCACCTCGCCGTGCCCGCGATCTTCCTGTCGTTCCTCGGCTGGATCTACCTGGGCGCCACGCGGCCGATCCTGAACCACGTGGAGTACGCCGGCCTCATCCCGAGACTGGAGGACCTGGCGCGCCGCTTCGGCGATCGCGACCTGGTGATTGTCGAGTCCCGCCGGGCGTCCGACCTGCACGTGCTGGCCGAACCGCTGGCCTACGTGTTCGGGCGGAACGTGCTGCTGCTGAAGCCCCTGCGCCCGGACAAGACCAAGCTGGAGGCGCTGGTGGCGTGGGCCGCGGGGCGCTACGCCCACGTGTACTTCATGGGCGGCGGCGGCACGGCGCTGCTCGCGGCGAACATCACGGTCACACCCGTCGCGAGCGAGCAGTTCCAGATCCCGGAGTACGAGTCGCTGCGGAACGCGTACCCGCGTGAGGTCCGCCAGAAGACCATTGCCTTCGGGATCTTCACGCTGACGCCGGGCGCCGGACCCGTGGCGACAACGGTGGACGTGGGCGGCACGGACGACGTGTACGTGGTGCGGTTCCAGGGGAAGGAGCGGGGCGAAGGCGTCACGTACCGCTGGACGCGAAACCGGTCGCTCGTCGTGCTGCCCGCCCTTCCGGCCGGCACGCGGGCCGTGACGGTGGTCATGAGCAACGGCGGGCGCCCGCGGACCGTGCCGCCGGCCCGCGTCCAGGTGTGGCTGAACGAGACGGAGCTCGGCGACGTCGAGGTCACGGCCGGGTTCCACCCGTACACGTTCGCGATCCCGGCCCCGCTCGCGGCGGGCGCGGCCGGGCGGAGACAGACGGCGGTGTTCACGCTCGTCTGCACCACGTGGAACCCGCAACAGGCCCTGGGCGGGCCCGATAATCGGCGACTGGGCGTCATGGTGGACCGGGTGATTCTTGAGCCGGCATCGGATCAAAAGGTACAATAATTAGCTTTCGTCGCGGCGGCGGTTCGGTGGGAGAGGAGTCCCGGTCATGCGGATCATGGTGCTCGGCGGTGATGGTTACCTGGGGTGGCCCCAGTCGATGTCCCTGTCGGCGCGCGGCCACGAGGTCGCCCTGGTCGACAATTTCTCGCGGCGGCTCTGGGACTCCGAGTGCGGCACCGACAGCCTGACCCCCATCGTCAGCGCCGACGAGCGCGTGCGGGCGTGGAAGGAGGTCACGGGCCGGACGATCCACCTGCACGTCGGCGACATCACCGACTACGAATTCCTCACGCAGCTGTTCAAGGCGTTCCCGCCCGACGCGATCGTGCACTACGGCGAGCAGCGGTGCGCGCCCTACTCGATGATCTCGCGGCACCACG
Source organism: uncultured Acidobacteriota bacterium (assembly GCA_963813325.1). GTDB lineage: Bacteria > Acidobacteriota > Vicinamibacteria > Vicinamibacterales > JAKQTR01 > CAWEYM01. Next base: position 730,897 of record CAWEYM010000003.1, on the reverse strand, counting down.
CGGTGCTCACGCAGACCAACAACGTGGTCGGCACGCTGAACGTCCTCTACGCGATGGCCGAGCACGCCCCGCACAGCCACCTGGTGAAACTCGGGACGATGGGCGAGTACGGCACGCCCAACATCGACATCGAGGAAGGCTTCATCGAGATCCGGCACAACGGGCGAAGCGACCTGCTCCCGTACCCGAAGCAGCCCGGGTCCTTCTACCACCTGTCGAAGGTGCACGACAGCCACAACATCATGTTCGCCTGCAAGGTGTGGGGCCTGCGGTCGACGGATCTCAATCAGGGCGTCGTGTACGGCGTGACGACCGACGAGACGCGGCTCGACCCGCGCCTCGCGACCCGTTTCGACTACGACGGGATCTGGGGCACCGTGCTCAACCGCTACTGCGTCCAGGCGATCGCCGGCCACCCGCTGACCGTCTACGGCAAGGGCGGCCAGACCCGCGGGTTCCTCGACATCCGCGACACGATGCGATGCGTGGAGCTGGCGATCCAGAATCCGCCGGACGCCGGCGAGTACCGGGTCTTCAACCAGTTCACCGAGCAGTTCAGCGTGCAGGAACTGGCCGAACTGGTCCGGTCGGTGGGCGCCCGCAAGGGCATGGCCGTTGACATCGTGAACCGGGAGAACCCGCGGGTCGAGCTCGAGACGCACTACTACAACGCGAAGCACACGAAGCTGACCGAGCTTGGCCTCGAGCCCCACCTGCTGTCGGACGTCCTGCTCGACTCGGTCATCGACACGGTCACGCAGTTCCGCCATCGTCTCCGGCCGGAGACCATTCTGCCGTACGTCCAATGGCGCCACACGCGGAACCCGCTCGGCTACCACGAGTTGAGGGGCGGCGCCGCGCCCACGGTGTAGAGGACCGCCGCATGCGCTACCTCATCACCGGCGGGTGCGGCTTCATCGGCTCCAACCTCGTTCGGCGCCTGGCGCCGCTCGGGGCCCGCATCCGGGTGCTCGACAACCTGACGACGGGCCGCGCGGAGGACGTCGAGGGCTTCGGCGTCGACCTGCACGAGGGCGACATCCGCGACGAGGCTGCGGTCGCGCGTGCGGTCGAGGGCGTGGACGTCGTCGTGCACCTCGCGGCCCACACGCGCGTGCTCGATTCGATCCAGCAGCCCTGGGAGAACTTCGAGATCAACGCCCGCGGCACGCTCGTGGTCCTGTCGGCGTCGGTGAAGGCGGGCGTCGGGCGGTTCGTCCTGGCGTCGACCGGCGGAGCGATCCTGGGCGACAGGACCCCGCCCGTGCACGAGGAGATGGCCCCGCGGCCGCTGTCCCCGTACGGCGCGAGCAAGCTCGCCGCGGAGGGCTACTGCTCGGCGTTCTGGGGATCGTACGGTCTGCGGACCGTGGCGCTGCGCTTCTCGAACGTGTACGGGCCCTACTCGTACGCCAAGGCGAGCGCGGTCGCGAAGTTCCTGAAGCAGATCCTCCGCGGTGACACGCTGACGATCTTCGGCGACGGCACGCAGACGCGCGATTTCCTGTTCGTCGAGGATCTCTGCGACGCGGTCGTGGCCGCCGCCGGGCGGGAGATCCCGTGGGGCCGGCCGTACCAGATCGCCTCGGGCGTCGAGACGCCGCTGCTCGGGCTGGTGGACGCCATCCGCGGCGTCGTCGCGCCGGCCCGCGTCGACACCGCCTTCGCGCCCGCCCAGCCGGGCGAGGTCTACCGCAACTATGCGTCGATCGACGATGCCCGCCGGCACCTGGGTTTCGACCCGCGGACCGCGCTGCCCGAGGGGCTGGCGCGCACGTGGGCCTGGTTCCGGCAGGCGCCACCCGGTCGGCTCCTGATCGGGTGAACGGACCGCACATGGATCCCCGAGTCTCCATCGTCATCACCGCGCACAACTACGGGCGCTTCCTGCGGCAGTGCCTCGACAGCTCGCTCGGCCAGCAGTTCGCCGGGCCGTTCGAGGTGGTGCTCGTCAACGACGGCAGCAGCGACACCACCGGGGAGATCTGCCGCGAGTACGAGCGCCGGCACCCGGACCGGCTGCGCATCCTCCACCTGGACGGCGTCGGCCTCTCGAAGGCCCTCAACGCCGGCATCGCGCTGAGCCGCGGGGGCTACGTCGTCCGCCTCGACGCGGACGACTACTTCGACGAGCGGCTGCTGATGCTGGAAGTCGATTTCCTCGATCGGCACCCGGAGATCGGGATGGTGTACCCCGATCACTTCCGGATCACGAGCGAGGGCGTGCTGATCGACTACGTGAAGCTGCCGCGCGTGGGCGACGAGGTCACGCTGCTCGACGGCAACCCCATTCCCAGCGGGTCGATGTACCGCCGCGAGTGCTACGACGCGGTCGGCGGCTACAACGAGGCGCTGCGGCACCAGGAGGACTTCGACTTCTGGATCAAGTTCATCGAGCGATACCAGGTGCACAACCTCCCGCTGCCGCTCGTGTACTACCGGAAGCACCAGGTCAGCATGTCGACGAACCTCGACGGCCGCATGGCGGCGCGCCGGTTCGTGAAGCGCCGGTTCGTGGAGGACCACCGCGACCTGCTCAGCAACTCTGTCGTGGCGATTATCCCGGCCATGGGCGCCGCGCGGGTCGGCGAGGAGAAGCTGCCGCTGCGCCAGCTCGGCGGCCGGCCCGTCCTGGCATACTCGATCGAGGAGGCGCGGAAGGTCAGGCACGTGAGCCGCGTGCTCGTGTCCACCGAGGATCCCGAGGTGGCCGAGGCGGCCCGGAGCCTCGGCGCCGAGGTCCCGTACCTGCGGCCGGTCGAGCTCGCGAGCTCGTACGTCCCCAAGCGGACCGTCGTCGCGCACATGCTGCAGCACCTCAAGGACCAGGAGGGCTTCTCGCCGGACCTGGCCGTCATCCTGCCGGTGTTCACGCCCCTGCGCCGCGCGTCGCACATCCGCGAGGCCGTCGACACGATGTGCATCTACCACTTCGACTCGGTGATCGGAGTGGTGGAGGACCTGTCGATGCGGTGGAAGCCCGGCGCCGAGGGCCTGCAGGCCATCGGGCCGCAGAAGCGGGTCATCAAGCACGACAAGGAAACCACCTACCGGGAGAACGGCGCGCTCTACGTCCTGAAAGCCGGCAACCTCTTCACGGGCACGTTCCTCGGCGACCGGGTGGGCTACATCGAGATGTTCGAGCACGAGTCGGTGCGGCTCGAGAGCGAGTACGACTTCTTCGTCGCGGAGGCGCTCGTCACGTCGAAGGCGTGGAACGCGCCGGCGCCCTGGAGGGACTGATGGGATCGATGGAGCCCGGTCGACGCGTGCTCGCGGTGATCCCCGCGCGCGGCGGATCGAAGGAGGTTCCGGGCAAGAACCTGCGCGAGGTGGACGGCCGCCCGCTGATCGCGTACATGATCGACGCGGCGCTCGCCGCCCGGTACGTGTCGCGGGTCCTGGTCTCGACCGACAGCGAGGCGATCGCGGAGGCCGCCCGCCGCTTCGGCGCCGAGGTGCCGTTCCTGCGGCCGGCGCACCTCGCCACCGACGAGATCCCGCTGCCGCCCGTCATGCGGCATGCAATGGAGTTCATGGACGCGGCGGGCTTCCGGGCCGATCACGTGATGAGCCTGCAGCCCACCTCTCCGCTCACGACGGCGGGCGACATCGACGCCGCCATCGAGAAGGCCTGGACGACGGGCTGCTCGACGGTCGTCAGCCTCAAGAAGGTCGACGAGTGCCACCCGTGGCGGGCGTACACGATCGACGGCGACCGGGTCCTCCCCTTCAACGAGTACACGAACGAACAGGTCCAGCAGCGACAGGACCGGCCGCCCGCCTTCAAGTTCAGCGGGGCCATCTACGTCCGGCGGCGCGAGCTGCTCGAGCGGAGCGACGGCAGCGACTTCGCCCTCGGCCACGACGTGCGGTTCGTGTTCATCCCGGCCGAGCGGGCGATCGACGTCAACTCCCCGCTCGATCTGCTGCTCTTCAAGGCCATCATGGCCGAGCGGAAGGGAGTCGTGCTGTGAAGATCGGGCCGCACGACATCGGGACGGGCCGCGCCTTCATCACGGCCGAGATCGGCTCGAACCACAACGGCAGCTTCGACACCGCGCTCGAGCTGGTGCGCGCCGCCGGGGCGGCCGGCGCCGACGCGGTGAAGTTCCAGACCTATCGCGCCGAGCTGCTCATCGATCCGTCGGTGCCGACCATGGCCCACGTCCGGGGCGTCCACAAGACGCAGCTCGAACGGTTCAGGAGCCTGCAGTTCACCGAAGACCAGTGGCGCACGATCGCGTCGACGGCCGAGGGGCTGGGTCTGGTGTTCTTCTCGACCGCGTTCGACCCGGTGAGCGCCGACTTCCTCGACGGCCTCGTGCCGGCGTTCAAGATTGCGTCGGGCGACCTCACGAACCTCTCGCTCATCCGGCACGTGGCGCGCAAGGGCAAGCCCGTGGTCCTCTCGACCGGGATGGGCACGGTCGACGAGATCCAGGCGGCCGCCTCGGAGGTGCCGCGCGAGCGTCTCGTGCTCCTGCACTGCGTGGCGTCGTACCCGACGCCGATGGAGGAGGCCAACCTGCGGGCGATTCCGTACCTGGCCGGCGAGTTCCCCGGCGTCCCGATCGGCTACTCCGACCACGTCGTCGGGCCGCTCGGCTGCCTCGGCGCCGTGGCCCTGGGCGCCGTCATGATCGAGAAGCACTTCACCAATGACAAAGCCCAGCCGATCGGCGATCATAAGCTGTCCGCCGATTATGAGGAGTTCGGCCGGCTGGTCCGGGACGTGCGTGCCCTCGAAAGCGCCCTGGGCACGGCGTCGAAGGGCGTCGAGGTGTGCGAGACGCGCCTCCTCACGGTGATGCGCCGCGGCCTGGCGGCCGCCTGCGACATCCCGGCCGGCCAGGCCATCACGGCCGAGATGCTGCTGCCGATCCGGCCGCTGCGGGGCGTGCCCGCCCACCGGTTCGACGATCTGGTCGGGAAGCCGGCGCGCCGGGACCTGCGCGCCGGATCGTTCATCGAATACGAGGACGTCGAGTGGTAGACCCGCCCGGCGCCTGGGGGCGATAGAGGACGCGCGCATGTCGACGCTGGCCGAGCATCTGAAGACCGCCGATCTGACCAACTACCCGAACCACATCGTCGTCCTCGGCACGGACGCGGTGCAGGACGGCGAGAAGAGCTACCCGCCGGAGTACTTCGAGTACCGGAAGCGCTGGGCGCGTGCGGGCCGCGAGTACACGCTCGAACCGTTCCCGCTGCACATCGACTTCGAGACGACCAACGCGTGCAACCTCCGCTGCACGATGTGCGGCATCGACTTCGACGCCGAGCCCGCGCAGTTGATGAGCTTCGACCTGTTCACGAAGGTCCTCGACGAGGGGGCCGCCCACGGGCTGCCGTCCGTCAAGCTGAACTTCCGCGGCGAACCGCTGCTCCACAAGCGCCTGCCCGACATGGTGCGGTACGCGAAGGAGCGGGGCATTGTCGACGTCCAGTTCAACACGAACGCCGTGCTGCTGGACGAGAAGCGGGCGCACGCGCTGATTGATGCCGGCCTCGACCGGATCATCGTCTCCTTCGACGGGGCGAGGCCCGAGACCTACAACCTGATCCGGCGCGGCGCGGACTTCGACAAGGTGTACCGCAACGTCAAGCGGTTCGTGGAGATCCGCAACGCGCTCGGCAAGGTGCGGCCGCTCGTGCGGGTGCAGACCGTCTGCATGAAGAGCACCAAGGTCGAGGTCACGCAGTTCATCGAGCTCTGGAAGGACATCGCCAACCGGATCGGCTTCATCCGCCTGAAGTGCGGGAGCAACTCCATCTCCGACCGGATCCTGTCCCACAACGTCGACCAGGTCATCGAGGACGGCCAGACCGTCGCCATCCCGTGCCGCCAGCTCTGGCAGCGCCTGGTGCTGGCCGTGGACGGCCGCGTGGTGATGTGCTGCGGCGACCAGAAGGCCGAGCTGGTGCTCGGCAACGCGTGGCAGACGAGCCTCAAGGAGATCTGGGACGGCCAGCTCGAAACCGAGGCGCGCCGGCTCCACCTGGCCGGCCGGTCCCAGGAGGTGGCGCCCTGCGGGGCGTGCGCCATCAACAAGATCTCGATGACCCAGGACTGGGCGTGGCTCGAGGACTTCCGGAGCCTGCGGCCGGATCTCGAGAAGTACGCGCCCAGGCCGGCCGTGGGCGTCTGATGGGCCGCCGGGTCGTCGCGGCCCCCGCCGGACACGAGCGTGTTCGACCACCTGCAGATCTCTGATCCCCGGGAGCGCGTCCTGGTCGGGCTGGCCGACCTCGCGCTGCGCGCCGGCACGGCGCCGTTCCGTCTGCGCCAGCCTCCTGACGCGGCTCCGCCCGATCGCATCCTGCTGCTCCGCCTCGAACGCATCGGCGACCTGCTGATGACGGTGGCGGCCATCGCGGACGTGCGCGCGCAGGCACCCTCTGCGCGCATCGACCTCGTCACGGGCAGCTGGAACGGCCCCCTGGCGCGGCTCATCCCGGGCGTGGACGCCGTCGAAGCGCTCGATGCGCCGTGGCTGAGCCGGACCGCGGGGAGCGGAGGGTACGGCGCACTCGTGCAGCGGGCGCGGCGCTGGCGTCGGCGCCGCTACGACCTCGCGATCAACTTCGAGGGCGATATCCGCAGCAACCTGCTCCTCGCGCTCTCGGGCGCGCCGCGGCGGATCGGGTTCGGCATGGCGGGCGGCGCCCCGCTGCTGACCACCTGCGTCCCCTACGATCCGGCCCGGCACGTCGCGGTGAACGCCGTCCGCCTGCTCGACGAGGCGTTCGGGCGCCCGGGACCGTCCGGCGCCCGCCGGCTGGAGGGGTGGCCCGCCGACGAGGCCGCACGGCTCGATCGCCTCCGCGCCGCGCCGCCCGCGCTGCGGTTTCCACCGGCCGCCGCGGCGAAGGCGACGGCGCTGCTCGGCGCGCTGCCGCCAGGCCTGCCGCTGGTCGGCGTGCACGTGAGCGGCGGCCGGGCCATCAAGCAGTGGGCTCCCGACCGGTTCGCCGACCTGGCCGCGAGGCTCGCCTCGGCGCGCGGGGCAACGATCGTCATGACCGGCGCGTCCGGCGACCGGCCGTTGGTCGATCGGGTTCGGGGAGCCCTGCCCTCCGGCGTCCGCGTGGTCGACGTGGCGGGCGCGCTCGACATCGTGGGGCTGGGCGCGCTGCTCGCGCGGCTGGACGTCTTCATCACCGGGGATACGGGCCCGATGCATCTCGCCGCGGCGGCCGGCGCGCCGGTCGTGGCCATCTTCGGCCCCTCCTCGCCGGTCCGCTGGGGCCCGCTCACCCGCCGCGCCCGCATCCTGCGCGCCGATCTCGCCTGCAGCCCCTGCAACCGGATCAGGCGGCCGCCGGCCCGGTGCGTCGGCCACGTGCCGGACTGCCTCGTGGCCGTGACGGTCGATCAGGCGTACGCGGCCGCACTCGACCTGCTCGCGCCAGAGGAGACGCCTCCGGATGACCGGGGAGCCCCCGCATGACCGGGGATGCTCGCCTGGTCGTGGAATCGGACCAGGGCCGGCGCGAGGCCCGGCTCGAAGCGTACCTCACGCCCGAAGCGGCCGAGCACGCGGACGCGGACGCCAATCGCTGGATCAAGGCGGTTCGCACCGTCCGGGTGGACGGGCTCGCCCTGCGTGACCGGTTCACGTACCGGGGCGACTCCCTCTGGTGGTTCACCGAGCTGTTCCTCCACAAGGAACGCGTCGTGGTCTCGCTGTTCCGCGCGATCCTCGCCATCGAAGCGCTGATCGAGCGCGAGCGCCCGCGCGCCCTGACGCTGGTGTCGGGCAGCCCCGTCGCGAGGCTCACCGTGGCCCAGGCCGCCAGGCGGCATGGTCTCGCGTTCAGCGGCCCCAGGCTGGGAGGTCTTTACCACGTGGGCCGTGCGCTGAGAATCTGGGCGCGGGGCCTGTTCTTCGTGAGCAGCGCCGTGGCGAGCCGCGTCCGGCCCGTCCCGTCGCCGCGGCCGCCGGACGGCCCGGTCCGCATCGGGACGTTCATCCACTCGGCGTTCTGGCGGACTCGCGCGGAGGAGGAGGCGTACGTCGGGCCGGCGCTCCGCGCGCTCGAACATCTGGCCGGGCCCGCCGCCATCGCGACGGTGGCGCTCGGCCCGTGGACCAATTTCCGGGCGCGGGGCTGGCGCCGGCGGTGGCAGGAGTGGCGAGCGCGGGCGGCGCAGCCCCTCGTGATCCCGATCGAGGCGTGTGCCCCGCTGGCCGCCATCCGGCCGTCGCTGGCCTGGTGGTGGTATCGCGCGAGGAATCGCCGGGCGCTGTTCGCGAGCGAGGATCTGCGCCGTCACGCCGTCATCCAGGGCTACGACACGTGGCCCCTGCTCCGGCACGAATTCGCCGGCGTCTCGCACCTGCAGTTCCCGTGGTCGGCACGGGCCATGGACGAAGCCGGTGCGGCGCTCGACCGGCTGGCGCCGCGGGTCGTCGTGACCTACGCGGAAGCCGGCGGCTGGGGGCGGGCGCTCGTGCTCGAGGCCCGCCGCCGCGGCGTGCCCGTCGCGGGCCTGCAGCACGGGTTCATCTCGCGCCACTGGCTGAACTACCTGCACGAGCCGGACGAGATGGCGCCGTCTCCGGGCAACGCCCGTGACCGGGGGTTTCCCCGGCCCGACGTGACGCTGCTGTTCGATCGCTTCGCGGCGCAGCACCTCGAGCGGGCGGGCCACTTTCCGCCGGCGGCGCTGGCGGTGACCGGCAGTCCGCGGCTCGATGCCCTCGCGGCCTCTGCGCGCCGCCTGACCGCGAGCGATATCGCGGAGATCCGCCGCCAGGCCGGCGTGACGGGGACCGCCCAGTTGATCGTGCTCGCGGCCAAGTACCGCGATCGGCTGCACCACGTGTTCGCGGCGCTCTTCGCCGCCGTCGCGCGCCTGCCACAGGTTCACCTGGTGGTGCGCTGCCACCCGGCGGAGACCCCGGAGGCCTACCTCAGGCTCGCCGGGGGAATCCCGAACGTGTCGATCGCGCCCGCCTCGCTCGGGCTCGTGTTGCTGGTGGCGGCCGCGCGCCTGGTGGTGACGATCAACTCGACGGTGGCCATCGAGGCGATGGCCCTCGACGTGCCGGCGTTGACGCTCAACCTGCCGAACTTCCTGAGCCCGTTCGTCGAGGCCGGGGCGATGGCGGGTGCAGCCACCCTGGAGGAGATCGAGCCGGCCCTGCGCCGTCTTCTCGAAGACGAGCCGGCCCGGGCGGAGCTCGATCGACAGCGCCGCCGGTTCATGCAGGAGTACGCGATCGTCTCCGACGGCGACGCGGCCCGGCGCTCGGCCGAGACCATCCTGCGGCTGGCGGTCGGGCCGTAGCGCGGGCGGCGCCCATCACCGCCGTGGCGGCGGCACTCCCCCCCGCTCGGGGCCGGGTGCCTCGATGCTCAGGTCGACGAGATCGCCGTCGACAATCTCGCCGCCCATCTCGGTTTGCTCGACCTGTTCCACGACGCGGGTCCGGCTGAGCATCGATCGGAGGGCGAACAGCCGCTGCAGTTCGGTCGGCCTGAAGAAGCCGTTGGCGTAGAGCGCGGCCGGGTACAGCACGACGACCATCGTGCCGCGGGCGAGGAATCCCCAGAACGGCGGCCAGTCTGGCGGCACGAGCGAGACGGTCACGACGTAGGCGCCGAGGCCGGCGCCCGCGATCAGGCCGAGGCGACGCCACTCGTACCGGATCGGGTACAGCCGCTGCGAGAAGTACATCGACACGGTCGTCAGGGTCGCATACGAGATGGTGTTCGACACGGCCGCGCCGATGAAGCCCAGCCAGGGAATCAGCAGCAGGTTGGACGTGACGCTGACGAGGGCTGCGATCCCCGTGGCGATCGGGAAGTACTTGGTCTGTTTGGTGATACTGAGGCCGATCGCGGTCATCTGGTACATCGCCTGCATCACCACGCTCAACGCGATCCACGGAATGACGGCCGAGGCCCCCTGGAACTGCGGCGTCGTCATCAGGCGGACCAGGTCGGGCGCGATTGCCGACAGCCCGCACGCCAGCAACGCCACGACGCCCAGCACATAGGTTGTCAGCCCTGCGAACGTCTCCTTCGCGTCCGGCCGGTTCATCGCACCGAAATAGAACGGCGCCCAGGCGAACTCGAACCCGTTGAGGAACAGCTTCAGCGCGAGCCCGAACGTCGCGCCGACTCCGTACAGCCCGATCTCGCGCAGCGTCACGAAGGCGCTCAGGATGTAGCGATCGCCGACCGCGATCACCTGGTGCGCCAGGCTGTGCGGAATCCTGGGCAGCCCGTACCGCAGCGCCTCCCGGAGCAGCTCGCGGCTCAGCATGGGGCGCAGCAGCGGCACGTACCACCGGGCCAGCAGCACGCTGAACCCGACGGTGACGACGATGTCCGCCCAGACCACGCCCTGGACGCCCATGCGGAAGGGCACCACGAGCACGAGCCGCGCCACGATGGTCGCCAGCGATCGCAGGGCCGTCAGCGTGGTGAATATCCCCGCCCGGTTCTCGATGCGCAGCACGGAGAACGGGATGAAATAGAAGTTGGCGATGAACGTGTTGATCATCACCAGCTGGAGGAGTTCCGTCTGCGCGCGGGTGCCGAACAGGATCAGGCCCAGGCGCCGGGCGCCGAGCAGGCCGACCAGCAGGAGAGCGCCGTTGACCAGGAACAGGAACGCCGCGATGGTGCTGGCAAGGCGCTGGCGATCCTCCCGGTTCCTGCAATCGTAGTACAGCCGCATGAACGCGCCGTCCACGCCCCACCGGAAGAGGATCTTCGTGACGGCCTCGACCGTGATGAGCAGCGTGATGACGCCGTAGTCGCGCGGTGACAGGTAGCGGGTGTACAGCGGCAGCAGGAAGAAGCTGATGACCGAGGTCGCGGCGTCGCCGAGGCCGTAGATGACCAGGTTCCCGAACAGCTGCCTGACCTTCTCGAACACGGCGCGCCCTTCTCCTACGGCACCCGCGGCGCCTTGCGCAGGTCCATCCCGATCACGTCGGGCCGTCGCGGCGCCCCGGGCGCGGGCGGCGCGTGCAGGCAGGCCAGCTCGACGGGCCCGAGGCCCGCCGTCCGGATGAGACCAGCCGTGAGATCCACGTCGTGGCGATCATAGGTGATCAGCAGGCGCCCCCCCGGCCGCAGCACCCGCGCCATCTCGCGGACCCCGAGCGCCTGGGCCTCCGGACTCAGGTGCTCCAGCACGCTGACGCAGGTGACGACGTCGAAGTGACCGTCGTCGAACGGCAGCGCGGTCAGGTCCCCGCTCGTGTAACGGACGCCGAACCGCTTCAGCAGCCGGGGCGACACCGGGCCCCAGAAATCCGGGCGCCAGATGCGCGCGAACGACGCACGGTGCCGCTCCACGAGGCGATGAACCAGGAATCGCCGGGCCCGGCGCACGGGACCGCTGGATGGCGGCCGGGCGGCGGGCCCCGACGCAGGCCGGGGCGCCCCGGCCGGTTCCCGCGTCGGTGCCGCCCCGGGCCCCGCGAGGGCAGCGGCGGCCGCGAACGGCAGCCGGGCAACGTCAGCCAGCCATCGTCCGGCGGCCCGCAGCGCCCAACGCGGGCGCGAGCACACCACCGCGTCGCGGTCCACGGCGGTCACCGTCCCGCCCCGCTTCGCGAGGAGGAACGGCACGGGCGAGTACCCCGCCCCGCAGTCCAGCACGCGCTGACCCGCGTGGACCCCGGATCGCGTCACGATCCACGGGTACTCCCAGTCCCGCGACCACTTCAGCCGAGTGCCCGGCGCGTCGGGCCGCACGCGCCCGCCCATGACCCCGATGTAGAAGGCCGCCACCTCGTCCAGCACGAGCCGGAAGGCCGGGCCTTCGTCATCGACGGTCCGCACGTCGCGATAGGTGATCGGATCCAAGGTCAAGGTCGATGTGTCGAGAAGTCCATGGGGCATGCGGGTCTGGCGACCGTTCATTATATGCTGGCCGTCCCCCGCGCGGCTCCGCGCGGCCCCCCGGTCCGGACGAAAACCCGCGGGGGACCGCCGGTGTTCGTGACAAAATGGCTGGTTGGGCCGTGGTTGACGGCTACTGCGAGCGGCCGTCCGGCCCCGCGATCAAGGAGTGTGAGTGTGCGTGCGCTGATCACCGGCGGTGCCGGTTTCATCGGGTCTCACCTGGCCGAGGCGCTGCTTGGCGCCGGCCACGAGGTGTACGTCATCGACGACCTGTCCACCGGTTCGATCGACAACATCCAGCACCTCAAGGACCGGCCGGAATTTCACTACACGATCGACACCATCGAGAACGAGCCCCTGCTGGCCGAACTGGTCGATCGGAGCGAGGTGGTCTTCCACCTGGCCGCGGCGGTCGGGGTGCGGCTGATCGTCGAGGAGCCCGTCCGGACGATCGAGACCAACGTGCACGGCACCGAAATCGTCCTGAAACTGGCCAACAAGAAGAAGAAGATCGTCGTGGTGGCCTCCACCTCCGAGGTCTACGGCAAGAGCACCGCAGTCCCGTTTCGCGAGGACGGCGACCTGACGCTCGGCCCGACGATCAAGCACCGCTGGGCGTACGCCTGCAGCAAGGCCATCGACGAGTTCCTCGCGCTGGCCTATTGGAAGGAGCGCCAGCTCCCCGTCGTCGTCGTCCGGCTGTTCAACACGGTGGGCCCGCGCCAGACCGGGCGCTACGGCATGGTGGTGCCGACCTTCGTCCGACAGGCGCTGGCCGGGCAGCCGATCACCGTCTACGGGGACGGCACGCAGACGCGCAGCTTCACCTACGTCGGCGACGTGGTCGGCGCGCTGGTCGCCCTGGTCGCGGAGCCGCGCGCCATCGGCCAGGTCTTCAACGTGGGCAACGACCGCGAGATCAGCATCGGGGCGCTCGCCGAGACGATCCGGCGCATGACGCACAGCTCGTCCCCAATCGTCAGGATCCCGTACGATGAAGCCTACGAGGCCGGATTCGAGGATATGGCCCGCCGCGTGCCAGACATCACGAAGGTGCGCGCCCTGATCGGGTACGAGCCCCGCGTTCAGCTCGAGCAGATCATCGGGGAAGTCGTCGAATACTTCCGCAGCCGCGATCGCTTCGCGTAGGCGGTGACGCCCCGGCCGGAGCATCCTCCCGTGAACACTCGTCCCTTCCGCATGGTGGCCCTCGGCTGGGCCGTGGCGCTTGCACTGGCCGTGGGCCTCGGGACGGCGCTCGGCCGCGTGGACGGCGCGGGCGCCGGACGCGCCCCCGCGGCGTCCGGGATCGACGCGCGCCCCGGGGCGGCGGCGGACGTCAGGCCGCCCAACATCGTGTTCGTCCTGACCGACGACATGGACAGCGGCCAGGTGTCGTTCATGCCCAGGCTCGGGTCGCTGCTCGTGGATCAGGGCATGTCCTTCACGCACTACTACGTGACGGACTCGCTGTGTTGCCCGTCCCGCACGTCGATCCTCGTCGGTCAGTACCTCCACAACCACAAGGTGCTCCGCAACTGGCTGCCGGACGGCGGCTTCGAGACGTTTCACCGCCGAGGCCTCGAAGGATCGACAATCGGGGCCCTGTTGCAGCGGGCCGGCTATCGCACGGCGATGTTCGGCAAGTTCCTCAACGGGTACCCCAACACGGTGGCGCCGACCTACATCCCGGCGGGCTGGGACGAGTGGGACGTGCCGACCGGCATGTCCGCCTACCAGGAATTCGAGTACCAGCTGAATGAGAACGGGAAGCTCGTGTCGTACGGCTCGCGACCCGAGGATTACCTGACCGACGTGATCGCGCGCAAGAGCGCCGCCTTCATCCGCGAGTCCGCGCGGCTGGGCAAGCCGTTCTTTGCCTACGTGTCGACTTACGCCCCGCACCAGCCGGCCGTGCCGGCGCCCCGGCACGCGAACCTGTTCGCCGGGCTGAAGCTCCCGAGGCCGGCGTCGTTCGACGAGGCGGACGTGTCCGACAAGCCGTCGTTCGTGCGGAAGCTCCCGCGGCTGACCGAGCCGCACGAACACATGATGCACACGCTCTACCTCGGCCGGTTGCGAAGCCTGCAGGCCGTGGACGAGATGCTGGAGCAGCTCGTCCAGGCGGTGACCGAGACCGGCACGCTCGACAACACCTACTTCGTGTTCACGTCGGACAACGGCTTCCACCTGGGCCAGCACCGGCTGCCCGCCGGCAAGGGCACCGCCTACGAAGAGGACGTCCGCGTCCCGCTCGTCATCCGTGGGCCGGGTGTCCCGCGCGGCCAGACCAGGGATGACCTGGCGGTTGAAATCGACCTGGCGCCGACCTTCGCCACCTGGGCCGGCCTCGCGGTTCCCCGATCCATGGACGGCCGCCCGCTTCAGCCCCTCCTGGGCCCGGCGCCGCCCCCGGCCGGCAGCTGGCGGAAGGCCATCCTGTTCGAACACCTGGGCCCGGTCGACGAGCCCTTCGAGCGGCCTCCCCGGCCGCGCGCGAAACACCAGATTCCAGAGCACACAGCCATCCGGACCGCGGACGAGGTGTTCATCCACTACGCCACCGGCGATCGCGAACTCTACAACGTCACCGCGGACCCCTACGAACTCAACAACCTCGTGCGATCGCAGCCGGCCACCGCGGCCCGCCTCGGGGTCGCCCTGTTGTCGCTGCTCCGCTGCGCCGGTGAGACGTGCCGTGCGGCGGAAGACCTGATCCCGATCCCGCCCCCCCGGCGCTGACCCGGCGGCCCGGGGGCCTCGCGCTGGCGCGACTCCGGGTCAGGGCGTATACTGGAGGTGGCGTGTTCCTGCGCAATTCAAGAGGCACCATCATGCACCTGCACGGTCGATTGGCGATGGCGGCGTTGCTGATCCTGGCGGCGGTCGCAACCGCCTCGGCAGGCGAGATCCGGCTGACCATCCGGAATGGTGCGGTCACCCTCGTCGCCAAGGACGTGACGGCCCGCCAGATCCTGGCCGAATGGGCGCGCGTGGGCAAGACCAAGGTCGTCAACGGTGAGCGCGTGCCGGGCCCGCCGCTGACCCTCGAACTGGTCAATGTCCCCGAGGCCAGGGCCCTCGACACCGTCCTGCGCTCGGTCAGCGGGTTCATGGCCGCGCACCGCGCGGTGCCGGACCCTGAGGCGTCCGTCTACGACCGCATCCTGGTCATGCCGACCACGGCGCCATCCGCGGCCGCGACGGCCATGGCGCAGCGGCCCTCCCCTTCGCCGCAGCAGTTCAGGCTGCAGCAACCCGGCTTCATGCGCGGCCCGGGCGCGGTCGTCAGCACGCCGCCCGACCAGGACGAGACCGACGAGGAAGCCGCCGACGACGAACCGGCTGACGACCCGGACGAAGATCCGGCCGAGCCGGCGCGGCCGCCCAATGCCCCGGCTGGCCTTCGTCAGCCCGGGATGGTGCCGACAACGGTGCCGCCGCACCCGATTGACCCCTACCAGGGCGATGGCAACACGCCCGCAGACGTCCTGAATGGCACGCGGGTTCAGGGCCTCGCCCCCGGCGTTTCGGTCCCGGGCGTCGCCGTTCCGAACCCGATGCCAGCGACGCCGGTCATCCCACCTCCCCCCAAGCCGCCGAAGAAGGGCTCGAGCTAGCGCGAATAGGGCGAGCTAAGCGGCGGCCGACTTGCTATAATCCTCCGACTGCGACGGGCTTCTGGCGTGCCCCATTGTGTGCGAGAATGGGCGGTCCGGCGGATGCCGTGATCTAAGGTTCGGCCCCCCACCGACCGATACGCTACCGAGCAGCACTAACGCAGGTGTCCCAGGGTCGGACGCCGTCCTCGTCAATCGCAACAGCCCGGAGCAGAACCACATGGTGAGAACGAGAATCGGTGCCGTGGCGCTTGCCGTGGCCGCCGCCGCCGCGCTGAGCGCCGACATGGCTGTCGCGCAGCCGACAGAGTTCAACATCGTCACGAGCAAGCGCGTCATCTGGGGCGCCGACCTAGCCTACGACTCGGTACACGCGAAGTACCTGGTGGTGTGGGTCACCGAAGAAGCGGTGTTCGGCCAGTTCGTCGAGCCGGCCGGGGGCAAGTCCGGCGAGCAGTTCATCATCGACAAGGGCGCGGGGCACTACTTCCCGCAGACCGCCTTCGGCTGGCCGGAGCCGCCACCGCCGCCGCCGGGCGCTCCTGCGGCCGCCCCCACCGAGGGCAAGTTCCTCGTGACGTATGCGATCAGCGCCGGCAAGAACATGGGCATCGACTACCGGGCGCGCTTCGTCACGTTCGTGCCCGACGCGGCGCCGACGATCGACCCCGAGATCGTCGTCGACAGGAAGGTGCGGTTCACCCAGCCTGGCGCGGTGGCCTTCATGCCTGCGCCTGTCGCGGGGGACGAGTACTTCCTGATGGCCTACCCCAAGGGCAAGGGCACCGTCGCCGCCAAGATGTTCTACGACGGCACGACCGGCCAGCCCAACGTGGTGACCCCCACCAACGCGTACTGCGGCCTCAACGTCCCCGACCTCGTGGTCGCGAGCGACGCCACGGGCACCGAGAACGTGGCGTTGGTGACCGGATGGCGTGATCCGACCAGCGTCGAGTGCAAGGGCCAGAGCGGCATCTGGTACCGCTTCCTCGACTCGACGGGCGCCCCGGCTGGCCCGGTCGAGTTTGCGGTCCAGCGCGGAGGCCTCTCGCGCGAGCAGAAGGCGGCCTACAATCCGAAGCTCCGGCGGTACGTGCTGGAGTGGAGCCAGCGCAAGAAAGGCGTCGTCCAGGGCATCATCTTCGGGCGCCGCTTCGATATCGCGGCACCGGTCGACGAGGCGCCCTACGAGATCCAGGGACCGGTCAAGGGGGACGCCGAGTTCGGCAACGACGGCTTCGGCCAGGCGGGGATCGCCTTCGATCCGGTTGGCGATGAGTTCGTGATGGCCATGCGGGGAGCCGACAAGGGTGGGCCGGCGCCGATTTTCCAGAAGGTGCTCGACGCGCAGGGCATTCCCATCCCGGGCCTCGAGAAGCCAACGCCAAACACGTCGACGGCCCCGTGGCCGCTGGTCGTGCCGGACGGCCAGGGACACCTCCTGACGATCTTCCGCGGCTTCTATCGAATCCAGGGCATCGTGAACGCCAGCAAGCTGCGGGCTCCGCAGCCATAGCCACGTCCGGCACCGCCGTTCGCGCCTGCGCGGGGCGCGTGGAATCCTCACCGGGGTTCCACGCGCCCTTGCTTTTGGGACGTGGCGAGGATGGCGGGACGGACCGCTCGCGGGCCCGGCCCGCTGCGGGCCTCTGGCAGCGCGGCCGTTTGTCCCGCTCGGGACTGAAGTCGCGACCGCC
Source organism: uncultured Acidobacteriota bacterium (assembly GCA_963813325.1). GTDB lineage: Bacteria > Acidobacteriota > Vicinamibacteria > Vicinamibacterales > JAKQTR01 > CAWEYM01. The sequence continues at coordinate 713,706 of CAWEYM010000003.1, read as the reverse complement.
TTCGTCCGAAACAACGGACAACGGTTCTGGTGCGGCGCCTGCCTGGCGGGCGTCGTTTGGTCCTGCGCCGCCGGTGAGGACATTCCTGCCGCCGGCGGGCGCGATGCTCGCAGGCGCCTCCCCTCGGGCACCTGCCCATCAATCCGCAACCCACGGGAGATGCGGTCATGACCAGCAAGAGACTCATTGGCGCGGCACTCGCGATGGCCGCGACCATCGCACTCTGGACGGGTGCCACGACGGCGCAGGCCGCCGAGTTCAACATCGTCAGGAGTTCCAGGGTGATCTGGTGGGCCGACCTGGCCTACGACTCTGTGAATGCGAAGTTCCTCGTCGTGTGGGTTACCGAGGAGGCCGTCTTCGGGCAGTTCATCAACCCTGCCGGCACGATGTCCGGGGCCGCTTTCACGATATCGGCCGGCAAGGGGAACTACTATCCGAGGGTCGCCTTCGGTGGTGGCCAGTTCATCGTCGTCTACAGCTACGCGCTCGGCAACGGCCAGGGCATCGACTACCGCGCGCGGTTCGTCACCTACGGCCAGCCGCCGGTCCTCGAAAAGCCCGTGGTGATCGACAACCCGGTGCGGTTCACCCAACCCGGTGCGGTTGCGTACGTCAAGGCCGACGACTACTTCGTCGTGGTCTATCCGAAGAAGAAGGGCACGATGCTCACGAAGGTCTTCCCGGATGGCAGCACGGCACAGTCGCAGCAGGTAACGGATCTCGACAGCACATGCGGCATGAACGCGCCCGACATCGCGGTGAACACCAACAAGGCGACGGGCGAGAACACCGCGCTGGTGACGGGCTGGCGCGATCCCACCAGCCCGGGCTGCCAGAGCGGGATCTGGTACCGATTCGGCGGGGCCGACGGGTTCCCCACCTCCGACAGCGGGTTCGCCGTCGAGCGCGGCGGCATCTCGCGGGAGCAGCGGGCGGCCTTCAACCCGAAGTCGAAACGCTACCTGCTCGAATGGAGCCAACGTCCGAGCGGCGTCGTCCAGGGCATCGTCCGAGGCCGACAGTTCGGCCTCCAGCAGCCGGCCGGCGCGGCCTACGACCTGCAGAAGCCGATCACCAACGATGCGGACTTCGGCAACAACGGGTTCGGGGAAGGCGGCCTCGCCTACGAACCGAGCACCAACAAGTTCCTGCTGACCATGCGGGGCGCCGACAAAGCCGGCGCGGCACCCATCTGGAAGAAGCAGATCGGCGCCGATGGCACACCCGTGCCCGGTTCGCTGGCGAAGCTGACCAACAGCGTCTCGACGGCGCCATGGCCCCTAGCCATGCCGGATGGGCGCGGAAAGGTGCTGACCATCTACCGCGGCTTCTTCAAGATCAACGGCATGGTGCTCCCCGCCGCGGCCTGGCCGGAACCGCCGCCGAAGTAGCAGGAGTCTCGCCGGCACGCCGGTCGATCCCGATCAAATCAGCGCGCGTGGAAACCGCGTCGTGGTTTCCACGCGCCTGTCGTCCAGGCTGCCGATCCGGCGTGCCTGGCGGTGGCGGGTGCGGTAGCATTGGTGGGGAGCCAGCCGTGCCTGCCGCCGATACACCATCCGCCTGCGTCGCGTGCGCGGGACCGAACCTCTCGCCCGTCGTGGTCCTGAACGGCACCCGCACGTACCGGTGCCGGGGATGCGGCTGCCGCTTCAGCTACCCGCGCCCGCCACGGGCGACGATCGACCAGTTCTACGATCACCGCCACTACACTGTCCTCGACGAGGAGATCGTCCGCGAGCGGCTGGAACTCGGTCGTCTCTCCATGGCGCACCGGCTGGAGGTCGCGCGTCCGCTCGCGGGTCGTCCCCTGGCGCGGATGCTGGAAATCGGCTGCGGCCCCGGCTTCTACGTGCATGGCGCCGTGCAGCTCGGCATCGAGGCGCGTGGCATCGATCTCGACCCGGGCGCGGTCGAGTTCGGCCGCTCCCGCGGGCTTGCGCTGTCCCAGGCCACGATCGAGGAGTCCGGTTTCGAGGATGGGAAGTTCGACCTGGTGCTGCTGGCGCAGATCATCGAGCACGTCCCCGACCCGCACGACTTTCTCGAGCGCGTGCACCGCCTGCTGGCGCCCGGCGGGGTCGTCATCGTCGAAACGCCGAATGCGTCCAGCCTGGAGCACGTGCACCGGCGGCTCTTCGTCGAGGCCTACCCGAAGCTTGCGGACGACAACCCCGGCCTGTCGCGGGCGGCGCGCGCCTGGCTCGCAGCCACGCGCCCATGGGGCTACCTCGATCCGCCGCGCCACATCAACGGGTTCACGGTCGCCAGTCTGCGGCGCGTCCTCGAGCGGAGCGGGTTCGCCGTCGGGCGCCAGGACCACTACATGTTCCACGACAGCCCGTACTCGCCGCTGTCTTCCGTCGAGCGGAACAAGGTGGGCGCCAAAGAGGCGCGGTTCCGCCAGCGCCTGAAGCAGCGGTCGTGGCCCGCCTACGCGGCGTACCGCCTGGTCTGGAACCCGGCGATGGGCGCGCTGAAAGCGCATTGCCGCTTCTGGCGAAGCGGCATCGGGCTGGTGATGTTCGCGCGCCGGGATGAGCAGCCCGGGCCGGAGGCGTCGGCGTGGCCGGGTCTCAGCAGCCGGGCGAGGACCGATGATTGAAGAAGTCGGCGGCGGGCAGCGGGGCGGCGAGTACGCCGCGCGGGGCGATTACCACCGTGAGCTGGATCCCCACTGGGACTACCGGCCCACGTACCTCGCCAAGATGGCGCGGGTGCGCGAGTACCTCGATCGCCTGGCGCCCGGCACCCGCGTGCTGGACGCCGGCTGCGGCGAGGGCGTGCTCGTCGAAGCGTACGCGGAACGCCTCGCGATCGAAGGCGTGGACGCCCACTACTCGTCTGCGCGCGTCCGGACCGGCTCGCTGCTCGACCTGCCGTTCGCTCCGGGCACGTTCGACCGGGTCCTCTGCCTCGACGTCCTCGAACACCTCCGCTTCCACGAGCAGGCGCGCGCGATGGGCGAGCTGCACCGGGTGTTGAGGGACGACGGCGAGGTGCTGCTCTCGGTGCCGAACCTGGCGCACCTGCAGTCGCGCGTGCACCTGCTGCTGACCGGCCGGCTGATCCGGACGGCCAGCGTGCACAAGCACCCGGGCGATCGGCCCATCCACGAGTACCTCGACCTCGCCACCCGCACGGGCTTCGAGATCGTCCGGCGATCCGGGATCTTCCCCACGCTGCCGGGCGTGACCGGCCTGATCCGCCGCCACCCCGTCTCGCTCGCATGGCTGCACCGTGCCCTCACGCGGGTCCTGCCCGTCCCGGGCTGGTGCTTCCTCAACCTGGTGTGGCTGCGCAAGCGGCAACCGGGGAACCAGATCGCGGCGTGACGCCGGCCGGCCATCGCCTCCCGGCCACTCAACAGGTACAATGAACCGGACCCCATGAGGATTCTGCGCCAGGCTCTCGAACTGGTCGTGTCGCGCGTCCGGACCATCCCGGCGGTCAACCGGGTGTACGCCCGGGTGCGGTCGCGCCGCTACGAGCGGGACGTCAAGCGCTTCGAGTCGGACGGATCCGGCTGCGCCGATCGCCTGCCGCGCGGCATCGTCTACGAGGCGACCATGCGGTGCAACCTGCACTGCGAGTTCTGCTACGTGGGCGACCTGCTGAACATCGAGGGAGAGTGGCGCCAGGAGCTGCCGCTCGACATGCTGCGCCGGGCGTTCCCGCCGCGGGCCGGTCTGCAGGTCAGCCTGACCGGCGGCGAGGTCTTCATGCGCAAGGACATCATGGATGTCCTGTCGATCTTCAGCGACAAGGGTTACGTCTGCGGCTACCTCACCACCAACGGGACCATCATCGACGAGGCGCGGGCGGACGCGCTCGCGGACCTCGCGGCGCGCGGCTTCCTCAAGCACATCAGCGTGTCGATCGACGGCCCCGGCGAGCGTCACGACGTCGCGCGGGGCGTGAAGGGCACCTTCGAACGGACCGCGGCGGGCCTGAAGCGCCTGCAGGACGCGGCGCGGCGCAAGGGCGCGCCCCTGCGCGTGAGCATCAACACCACCGTCGCGGCCGAGAGCCTCGAGGCCCTCGACCAGATGGTCGACGTGGCGGGCCAGCTCGGCGTCGACGCGATTGGCCTGAATCACCTGATGTTCAGCACGCCCGAGGAGGTGGCCCAGACGGCCCGCATCATCGAGGTGGACGACCCCTCGGTGATTGCGACCTTCGTCACGTCCGATCCGGGCGTCAACGGCGAGATCGTACGCGTGAAGGTCGAGGCGCTGCGGGAGAAGTGCCGCGAGCGCGGCATCCGGTTCGACTTCCGTCCCAAGGTGTGGCCGCACCTGATCGACGCCTACTACCGCCCGGGCACGCCGCTGCAGGGCCGCTGCCTGTACCCCTTCCTCAACGCGCGGGTGGGCTTCAGCGGCAAGGTCTATTTCTGCCCATTCATCCGCGTCGAGGTGGGCGATCTCAATCACTCGACGCTCGAGGAGATCTGGAACGGCGAGCGCTACGTGGCGCTGCGCCGGAAGCTGCTCGAGCGCAGGCTCTTTCCGGTGTGCCGCCGCTGCTGCAAGGTTGAGTTGTCCCGCGAGCAGCTGCCGGACACGGTGGCCGCGATGGCCGGGCGGCGTTCAATCCGCCTGACTCCGGTACACGATGTCAACGCTCCAAAGCCCGCCAGCACGACCTGACCGCGCGCCAGCGTCGCTGCCGCACGCCGGCCGCGGGCGGGCCTGGCGGACGTGGCTCCCGCTCTCGGGGATCGTCGCCCTGGGCCTCTGGCTGCGGGTGGCCGGACTCCGGTTCGGCCTGCCCGACGTCTACAACCCCGATGAGATCGCGATCATGTCCCGGGCGCTGGAATTCGCGACAGGCGATCTGAATCCTCACAACTTCCTCTACCCTACGTTCTACTTCTACGTGCTGTTCGGGTGGATCGGAGCCTTCTTCGCCGCCGGGTGGGTGGCGGGCATCTACTCATCGGTGGCTGACTTCCAGCGCAGCTTTTTCGCTGATCCCACGGCGGTGTACCTGGCGGGCCGGGCGCTCAGCGTCGCGTGCGGCGTGGCGACGCTGGGCGTGACGTACCGCCTCGGTCGCGATCTCGTCGACCGGCTGACGGGCCTGACGGCCGCCTTCTTCCTGGCGGTGGCACCCTTCGCGGTGCGCGATGCGCACTATGTCAAGCACGACGTCCCGGTGACGCTCGCCGTGGCCGTCGCCCTGCTCGCCGTCGTCCATGTGTGGCCGAAGGGCCGGGGCACGACCCGGGACACGGCGATGGCGGCTGTCGCGTGCGGCGTCGCGCTCTCGACCCACTACTACGCCGTCTTCCTCGCGCTGCCGCTGGCACTCGCGGTCTGGTTCCGCTTCCGCGCGAGCGGCACAGGCGAGGTCGTGCGCCAGTTGCTGGTCGCCGGTATCGCCGGCGTGACGGTCTTCATGTTGCTGTCGCCGTTCATCCTGGTCGAGCCCGGCACGGCGTGGCGGGACATCGTGGCCAACCGGCAGATCGTCGTGGACCGGGCGGCCAGCGGCAGCCTGTTCGCCAGTGCGGGCGCCTACGCACGGATGCTCGCGTCGGCGGCGATGGGCTGGCCCGTCGCGGGCCTCGTGGCGGCAGGCGCGTGGCGGCTGGCCCGGCGCGACGCGCGCACGGCCGCGATCCTCGGGGCGTTCCCGATCGCATTCGTGCTCTTCATCAGCAACACCGTCCCGGCCACGCGCTACCTCAACCCGGTGCTGCCGGTCATCGCGGTCGCTGCCGCCGCGGCCGTCGCGTGGCTCCGAACGGGCCTGGCGGGCTGGGGCCAGCGGCGCCGGTGGGCGACGGCTGCCATCGTCGCGGTGGTCGTCGCGGCCGCCGGCGCTCCCGGGTTGGTGGCCAGCGCCGAGACGGGGAGATTCTTCCGGCAGGCCGACACCCGCACCCTGGCGCGGCAGTTCATCGAGCGCCATGTGCGGCCGGGCGCCACCGTGCTCGTGCAGGTCTACTCCGTGCAGCTCACCCCCATGAAGACCGTGCTGCTCGAGGCGCTCCGGGAGCATCGTGGCCCGGGGGCGCGTCCCGCAGGACGCCTGGCCGGCCTGCTGTCGGTGGATCCCTACCCCGCTCCCGCGTACCGGGTGCTCTACCTGGGCGACGCCGACACCGACGCGGAACGGCTGTACCTGCCCTATCCGGACGCGGACGCACCCGATGGTCTTGCGGCGCTGCGGGCCCAGGGTGTCGAGATCGTGGTCGTCAAGCGTCCGAACAGGGTGCCGCTGCTCGTGCGGCCGCTGCTGGCCGCATTGGACGGCCACGGGCGCCGCCTGGCGGTGTTCTCACCGTACCGGCCTGGCATCACCGGCGCGGTGCGTGCGTCGGTCATCCCCTTCCAGCACAACACCGACGCACGCCTGGACGCCGCCCTCGAGCGTCCCGGACCGGTCGTCGAGGTCTGGGACATTGGAGCAGGCCGATAGGCTAGAATGAATGATTCAGGTCCGGCCCGGGTCCCTTCTTGCCGGCCACTTGCCGGAGGCGGCGTGCGCACGATCGACGAGCGAGCCATCAAGTCGCACGCCCTGGCCCGGTTCCAGTCCGAGTACCACTACGCGCTCTTCGAGTACTACCGGAGCGCCAAGGTGCTGGCGATCCTGGAACGGGCCGGGGTGCCCCTGCGCGGCCGCGTGCTGGATGCCGGCTGCGGCGGCGGCGGCATGCCGCTGTCGCTCGCCGAGGAATGCGACTCGGTCGTGGGCATCGACCTCGCCGATCGGTTTCGCGACGCCGGCGGGCGCCTCGTGAAGGAACGGGGCGTCGCCAACCTGAGCTTTGCGCGCGCCGACGGCATGGCTCTCCCCTTTCGCGCCGACGCCTTCGACCTGGTGCTGTCGCACGCCGTGATCGAGCACGTGGCCGACGCCGGCCTCTACCTCCGCGAATGCGCGCGGGTGCTCAGGCCGGGCGGCTGGATGTACCTCTCGACGGGGCCGTACCTCTCGTTCGCGGGAGCGCACCTGCCGCGACTGCTGGTGCCGGTGCCGCTGCACCTGTTCCTCGGCCGCCGCGCGGCGTTCGGCACGTTCCGCTTCCTGGCGAGGCACGCGCCGTGGGTGCTGCGCGAACCGGTGAACGAGAACTCGTTCATCAAGGCGGCCCGGCGCAATGAGCGGAAGCACGACGACCTGCTCGAGCGCGTGCGCATCCGCCGGCTCCGCCGGCGCTTCGCCGACGCGGGACTGCAGATCGCGAGGGAGGACCTGCACCTGACGGGCACCTTCCGGCGCGCTCCGCGCGCCGTCGCCGCGTGGCTGCGGGACAGCGCGCTCGTGCAGGATATCGTTGTCGGCAACATTGAGTACGTGCTCCGGCACGCCTGACGGTGTGATGGTGAACGATGGCTGACGTCGCGCGGTTCAAGTACGACGATCTCAAGGCGATCAACGCGCTGTACCGCCGCGTGTTCGGCCATGACGCGGCGGAGGCGAGCCACCTGCGATGGGAGTGGCAGTACCGGCGCAACCCCAACAACCCGCCGGACGGGCCGCAGATCTGGATCGCCTGGGAAGGCCCGACCATCGTCGGCCAGTACGCGACGATGCCGGTCCGGCTGATGGTGCGGGGGGAGGAGATCGCCGCGTCGTGGGGCATGGACGTCATGGTCGCTCCCGAGCGACAGCGCCAGGGCCTGGGCGAAGTGCTGTTCCGCACCTGGGACCAGAACGTCGGCGCCTCGCTGGGCCTCGGGCTGTCGGAGGCGTCGCACCGACTGTTCGGCAAGCTCCGCTGGCCGGATGTCGGCCCGGTGCCGTGCCTCGTGAAGCCGCTGACGCGCCGCGCGCTGCGACGCCCGAACTGGCCGATGCCCCTGAACCGCTTCGTGTCGGCCGTGACCCTGCCGTTCGTCCGCGTCATCGCCCGGGCCAGGCCGCTCCGCGCGCAGGTCGAACCGATCCGGCGCTTCGGCCAGGAGTTCACGGAGTTGTGGGACCGGGTGGGGTCGAAGTTCGATCTCGCCATCAGACGCGATGCGCCCTACCTGAACTGGAAGTTCATCGAGCTGCCCCACGTGCGCTACTCCATCGTGGCCCTGAAGCGGGGCGACGCGCTACACGGCTACGCGGTCTATCGCCACCTGCTGGAGCCGCGCGGGCGCGTCACGCTGCTCGTGGACTTCCTGGTGGATCCCGACGACGAGCTCGGGGCCAAGACGCTGTTCCGGTGGGTCGACCGCGAGGCGCGCGCCGCGGACTCGGACAAGATCCGCGTGTTCGCCATGCACGAGGGGTTCCGCCGTACTCTCCGGCGGTCCGGCTACTTCCAGGTCAAGTCGACGATCGAGTTCACGATCAAGGTCAACGCGGTGGCCGTGCCGGCCGATTTCTACGAGAAGACCGGCAACTGGCACGTCACGCTCGGCGACTCCGATCAGGACCGATAGCGTGATCTACCTCCTCGTCGGCATCGACACGGAAAGCGACAACCAGTGGTCGGCCGAGGCCCGCCTGCACCCGACCTTCGAGAACATCTACGCCCTGCCGCGGCTCCACGAGACCTTCCGCCGCCACCACGCGCGCCCGACCTACCTGATCACGCACCCGGTGGCGAGCGACCCTCGCTCGGCGGAGGTCCTCCGCAGCCTTCGCCTCGGTCGCGACTGCGAAATCGGTGCGCACCATCACGTGTGGGAGACGCCGCCCTCCACCGAGGAGGACGTCCGCCGCCACGCGTATGCCCTCGCCTTGCCGCCGGACCGGTTCGCGCGGCAGGTCGATTCGTTGACCGCCGCGGTCGACAAGGCGGTCGGCGAGTCACCCCTGTCGTACCGATCCGGACGGTTCGGGTTCTCCGCCCGGCACGTTCCGGACCTCGAGCGGGCCGGGTACCGCGTGGAATCGAGCGTGGCGCCCTTGTTCTACGAAGGGCACAAGGCCGGGCCCGATTTCGTGGGCGCGCCGGCCACGCCTTACTTCCTGGCGTACGACGATGCCTGCGTGCCCGGCACGAGCAACCTGCTGGAGATCCCGGTGTCCGCCGCCCTGAACCGCAGGGTCCCCGGGGTGATCGAACGGATCTACGCGAGGCCGCCCCGTCCGTACTTCACGAAGCGGGTCCTCAGGAAACTCGGCCTGGCCCACGTGCTGTGGCTGCGGCCTTCGTACTCGTCCCTCGACGAGATGTGCGCCCTCGGCCGCCGGCTGAAGGCCGACCGTGTGCCCATCCTCAACCTGATCTTCCACTCGAGCGAGGCGATCGTCGGCGGCAGCCCCTACAACCGGACCGACGACGAGCTCACCCGTTTCTTCGATCGGCTCGAGGGATTTCTCGCGTACGCGACCGGTGAACTCGGCGCGGTTCCCGTGACGTTCAGCGAGTTCCGCGCGCTCTACCTGGGCACGCAGACCACACCGCGCCCCGGGGCGCCCTCGTCCGGTCTCTGATGCGGATCTGTCACGTCACATCGCACCTGCCGCCGGACCAGGCGGCCAACGCGCTGCTGCCGGCCCACCTCGGCGCGTGGGCGAGGCAGGCGGGAGACGAACCGTCATACGTCGCCCACCGGCCGCGTGCGCTGGCCGGCGCATCGCCGGACGACCTCGCCGCCCACGAACGGGCGCTCGCGGGCCCGGTCGCGTGGGTGCCGCCGAAGCCGGAGTACGGGGTCCTGGCCCGTGCCCTTCGTATCGACACCGTTGCGGCCGTCGGACGCATCAGGCGGATCGCCGGACCGATGCTCGATGCCGCCGACATCGTCCACGTCCACAGCAACGGCCTGCTGCCTGAGACGTGCGCGTGGCTGGCCTCGCGGCGCGGGACGCCGGCTGTCCTGACGCTCTACGGCACCGAGATCTGGCACTACGCCCGCAAGCCGTTCGTCGATCTGTTCACCCGCGCGTACCGGTCGGCCGCCCGCGTCACGTTCTACAGCCGCGGCCTCCTCGACCGGGCGTTGGAGTTCGGCCTCGCGCGCGACGGCCTGAGCGTCGTGTATCCGCCGGTCGCTGACTACTTTCACCGTCGCCCCGAGAACGAACGGCTGGCCGCCCGCGCGGCGCTGGGCATCCTCGATCGCAACGTCCTGCTCAACGTGAAGCGCCTGCACCCGCTGGCCGGCCAGCGGCACCTCGTCGACGCGATGCCGGCCGTGCTCCGCGCCCACCCAGACACGCGGCTCGTGTTCTGCGGCACAGGCCCGCTGCGGGACGAACTGGGCGGCCGGGCCCGGGCCCTGGGCATTGCCGACCGTGTGACCTTCGCGGGCCTCGTGGACAACCAGCGCGTCGCGGACTACTACGCCGCCGCCGACCTGTTCGTCCTGCCGTCCCTGCTGGAGGCCTGCCCGACCGTGGCCGTCGAGGCGCTGGCCAGCGGCACGCCCGTCGTCTCGTCCGACAATCCCGGCGGCGTGGAACTGGCCGCCCTCTTCGGCGACAATGTGGCGGTCGTGCCGAGGGAGAACGCCAGCGCGCTCGCCGAGGCCCTGGTCGCGTTCCTGCACGTGAAGCGACGCACCAGCCGCGAGGCAGACGACGTCATCGACCGCGAATTCAGGCCGCCGGTGGTGGCTGCCAGATTTTCCGCGTTGTATCGCTCGCTCATCCGGTCCTGATCGGAGCACATCGATGGTTGCCCGACTCCCGCGTGCCCTGCTCGCAGCGTGCGTTGGAGCAATGGCCGGCGCCGCCAGCCTGATGGTGGCTCACGGGCTCCAGCCGTCCATTTCGTTCGATCTCGAGACGAGCCTCCCGAAGACGGCCAAGGGCTTCTACTCGCTCGAGCGGGCTGGCCGGCAGCCGTTCGTGTGGACGCGTGGCAGGGCGTCGCTGGTCATGGACGGGATCGATCGCCGCCCGGCGTGGACCTGCACGATCCGCGTGAGCGGGCCGCGGGCCGATCCGGCCATGCGGCCGGTCGCCGAGGTCTCCGTGGATGGCCAGGTCGTCGCGACCAGGCAGACCTCCAACGCCTTCGAGGACATCCAGGTCCCCGTCCCGTCCCGGCCGGACCGGCGCGGCCTGACGCTCGGGTTGTCCGCGTCGAACACGTTCAGGCCAGGCGGCGGCGACAATCGGGTGCTCGGCCTGAAGGTGGCCCGCATCGGGTGTGAGCCGTCGAGCGCGTTCATGGTTCCGCCGCGGCCAGCCATGGCCGCGGCAGTCGCGACGGCCGCGATGTTCGGTGCGGCCGCGGGGCTCGTCGGCATCACGGCCGGCGGCGCCTCGGCGGCCGCCATCGTCCTCGCGGTGGCCCAGGCCGTGCCGATGGCCGCAGGAGAAGCGCTCTATTCACCCTATCCCGCGCGCCTGCCGTGGCTGGCGGCCGCCATCTGCATCGTGCTCGTGGCGGGCGCGCGCGTCACCGAGCGGCTGCAGGGACGGCCGCTCCGCAACACCGCGCGCTTTGTCGCCCTCTTCTCGGCGGCGGCGATGTACCTGGAGCTCGCCGGCCTGTTCCATCCGAACAAGAACATTGTCGATGCCCTGTTCCAGGCCCACAGGCTGGACTGGGTGTTGTCCGGGAGGTTCTTCTTTTCGTCGCTGACGCCGGGCATGGTCGAGTTTCCGTACGGGATCAGCCTCTACCTCTTCGCAGCGCCGTTCGCGTGGCTGACCGCCGATCGGGTCGCGCTCCTTCGGATCATCGTGTGCGGCGCCGAAGCTGCCTCCGGCCTGCTGCTGTACGCGATGGTGACGAGAACGTGGGGCGACCGCCTCGGCGGCGCCATCGCCGTCGCCCTGTTCCACCTGGTGCCCCGGTCGTTCGGCGTCATCGGCGCCGGGAACCTGCCGAACGCCTTCGGCGAATCCCTGGCGTTGACGGCCGTAGCCGGGGCCACGCTGTTCAGCCTGAGACCGGCCCACTGGAAGAGCGCCCTCGTGCTGACGGTCGTGGTGACGGCGGCCTTCGTGTCGCACTTGAGCACGTTCACCACCCTGGCGGTCACGCTGTCGGCCCTCGCGGCGTTCTACGCCCTCCGGGCCGGCCCGCTTCGGGTTCCCGGCGCGACGCTGGCAGCCGTGGTCCTCGGGGCGCTCCTGCTCGCGACCGTGGGTTACTACGGCCACTTCATGGACCTGTATCGGGCGCAGGGCGCGCGGGTTCTGGCTGCCGCGACCGGTCCGGCAGCGACAACAGGCGGGATCGCAGGAGAGGCCCGTGACGAAGGGGCCGGCGAGGGGCGCGCGGTGCGGTCCAGCGCGGCCCGGACGATGTCGGCCGTCCGGAACCTGCCCCGGTACTTCGGCTGGCCCCTGGTGCTGCTGGCCGCGGTTGGTCTCTGGCGCCTCGTGAAGGGGAGGACCGTGGATCGCCTGTCCCTCGCTCTGGCAGCCTGGGGGACGTCCTGCCTGACCTTCATCGCCGTCGGTGTCCTCGTCCGCGTCCACATGCGGTACTACTACGCCGTCGCGCCCGCCGTGGTCATCCTCGCCGGCTCCGGCGCCTCATGGGCCTGGCGCCGGAACGCATGGTGGCGGGCCCTGGCCGGCCTGGCGATGGCGGCAGCCGTCGTGATCGGCGTCCGGACCTGGCTGGGCTGGTTCCAGTAGACTGTCGCCGAGGAGGCACGCATGGGAATCCTGGAAGTGGTGACGACGGGCATTCCGGCCGCCATGAAGGCCAGGGAACAGGTCAGGCTGGCCACGCTGCGGATGCTGAAGGCCGCCCTGGTGACCAGGGAGATCGAGAAGGGGCGCGCCCTCGACGAGCCCGAGGCCCTTCAGGTGGTCGCGAGCCTGATCAAGCAGCGGCGGGACTCGATCGATCAGTTCGCGAAAGGCGGGCGCCAGGACCTGGTCGACAAGGAACAAGCCGAACTGCGAATCCTGGAGACCTTCCTGCCCCCCGCGATCGACGCGGCGGCGCTGGAGAGAATCGTGGAGGAGGCTGTCGCCGAGGTCGGGGCGACATCGGTGAAGGACCTCGGGCGGGTCATGAAGGCGGTCATGCCGCGGCTTGCCGGCCAGGCGGTGGACGGTCGCCTGGTCAACGAAGCCGTCAGGAGGAAGTTGGGAGGGTAGGCGTCGGCCAGCCCGGGGTGGCGGGCCAGACGCGCATGTGCTCCAGGGCGTGCCCGTTGGAGGCGGCCCGCAGCCGGTCGCCGATCGTCTGGAACCCCTCGGACACGATGGTCAGCAGCGCGTCGCGCGCGACCTGCAGCGCCTGCAGTTCCCCGGGCGTTGCCGCCCGCCGCTCGAGCCGCTCGACGATTTCCGCAGCCTCGACCAGAGTCATCGTCCTCCTCGCTTGCCCGGTGCCGCTCCAGCCGAGCCCGGAAACTGCTCCACAGGTTAGACTTCCTCCCAATGTCGCGATCTGGATACACGCCAGCAAGCGTCAAAGTGCGCCATGAGCTCCGTGGCGTCATTTGGCGCTGCAAACTTCCGGGCGGGTTCTCTCGTCCAATCCTCTAGACGGCTCCGAAAGGAACCGGTCCATCCTCCTCAACGGGCACCTGCTGGCAAGCGAGTGCCCGTTTTCTTTCTTGGGACGGCGCGACGGCCGGGACGCCGCCACCTGCAATCCGGGGGCCGGCAACCAGTTGAACGGCTGGTCGGGCGCGGGGGACGGGCGCCCCGCAACGGCTGGGCCCGCCGAGGCGGCCGCCTTGGCTGCGAATGACTGTGGTAGGCTGGCGGAACGCCGATGCCGTCCTCCCAGTCCCAGACCTCCACCTCCGGACCGCCGGGTGGGCCTTCGCCGACCAGATCCGCCGCCACCGGCACTCCCCATATCGCGAAATCCGCCGGGCTGATCGGGCTGGCGACCATGGCCAGCCGGGTGCTGGGTCTGGTCCGGGACCAGGTCATGGCCTTCCTCTTCGGGGCCGGGGACCAGATGGACGCCTTCAACGTGGCGTTTCGGATTCCGAACCTCGTCCGGGACCTGTTCGCAGAAGGGGCGATGAGCGCGGCGTTCGTCCCGACGTTCACGCGGCGGCTCACGCTGGACGGGCGGGAGAAGGCGTGGCATCTCGGCAGCCTCGTCATCAACGCCTTGATCGCGGCGACGGGATTGATCGTGCTGGTGGGAATCGCGTTCGCGTGGCCCATCACGGGCTGGTATGCCGGGGCCTACGCGTCGGTGCCGGGCAAGCTGGGCCTGACGGTGTCGCTGACCCGCATCATGTTCCCCTTCCTGATGCTGGTCGCGGTCGCCGCCGCGCTCATGGGGATGCTGAACTCGCTGCACCGGTTCTTCGTCCCGGCCATCGCGCCCGCGTTGTTCAACGTGGGGGCGATCGTCTGCACCATCGCCCTGGCCGGCGTGATGCCGATGCTGGGCCTCCCGATGATCGTCGCCCCGGCGATCGGGGTGCTGGTCGGCGGCGCCGGCCAGATCCTGGCGCAGTGGCCCGCCCTGCACCGGGAAGGATTCCGCTATCGGCCGGTGTTCGACCTGCGCGACGAGGGCCTGCGCCAGGTGCTCCTGCTGATGGGGCCGGGGGTCGTCGGCCTGGCCGCCGTGCAGATCAACCTGCTCATCAACACGATCCTGGCGACCGACGAGGGCACGGGCGCGGTCTCGGCGCTGAACTTCGCGTTCCGCGTCATGTACATGCCGATTGGGCTGTTCGGGGTCTCGATCGCGACGGCGGTGCTGCCGTCGATCAGCCGGCACGCGGCCCGCAACGAGATCGCCGAGGTGCGGGGCACCGTCTCGAACGGCCTGCGGCTGATGCTGATGCTGAACGTCCCGGCGATGGTGGGGCTGGTCGCCCTGGCGTCGCCGATCGTCGCCCTCATCTTCCAGCACGGCCGCTTCACGGCGGCGAACACCGCCGCCACGGCGGCATCCCTGATCTACTATGCGCCGGGACTCGTCGGTTACTCGGCCGTCAAGATCGCCGTGCCGTCCTTCTACGCGTTGCGCGACAGCCGCACACCGGTGATGGTGTCGGTCGCCACCGTCGCGATCAACATCATTCTCAACGTGACGCTCGTGAGGGTCATGAGCTTCAGGGGCCTGGCCCTGGGCACGGCGATCAGCGCCATCTTCAACGCCAGCGTGCTGCTCTGGCTGCTGCGCGGACGGCTGGGCGGCCTGGAAGGACGCCGGCTCGCGACCGCGCTGGCGAAGATCTCCGTCGCGTCGCTCGTGATGGGGATTGCGGCGTGGGCCAGCCATGCGGGGCTGGAGGTGTGGCTGCCCTCGCCCTCCCTGCTGGTCCGCCTGGCGCGGGTGGGCATGGCCATCGTCATTGCGCTCGGCGTGCTGGACGCGATGGCCCATGCGCTCCGGATTGCGGAATTCAGCGAGGCCCGCCGCCTCGTCGCGTCGCGACTCGCGCGTCTCATGGACAGGACGTCAGGGTGATGGCTCGCGCGAGGCTGGATCCGACCGTGTTCCGGCTGGCGAGCGCCCATGGCGTGTCTGACGCCTACAGCAACCTGTACGCGCCGCTGCTGCCGCTGCTGATTCCCCGACTGGGCATGTCGCTGACGGTCGCCGGCACGCTGGCCATGGTGTTCCAGCTCGCGGCATCGGTGTCGCAGCTCGTGTTCGGCCACGTGGCCGATCGATGGCGCCCGAGACTGCTCCTGGTCGTGGGCCCGATACTCTCCGTGTCGGTGCTGAGCCTGATAGGCGTCGCGTGGTCCGTCCCGACGCTGGCCGCGGTCCTGATCGCCGGCGGGCTCGGCGGCGCCGCGTTCCACCCGACAGCCGCGGCGATGGTGTTTCGGCTCGGCGGCTCGGCGAGGGGACTGGCGATGGCGGTGCACATCACGACGGGTTCCGTGGGTTATGCCCTCGGCCCGGTCCTGTTCGCGCCGTTCGTCCAGCGGTTCGGCCTGACCTGGACGCCGGTCCTGGCGTTGCCCGGCCTGGCGATCCTCGCGTTGTTCTCCCTCCGGCTGCCCGAGTTCTCCCCCCTGGCGCACGGCCGTGAGCGGGGGTTCCGGGCGTTGAAGCCGTACGCGCGTCCGCTGTTCCTGCTGTACCTGATCGTGGTGTTTCGGACGCTGACGTCGTTGAGCTTCGGCACGTTCATCCCGGTGCTGTTGACCGCGCGCGGCTGGTCGATCGGCGAGGCGGGCGCGGCGGTGTCGGTTTACCTGTTCGCGAGCGGCATCGGCGGTTTCATCGGCGGGCCGCTGGCCGACCGCCTCGGGCCGCGGACCGTGATCGGCCTGTCGATGGTGCTCGCCGTCCCGTTCATGGTGGCCACCCCGCTGCTGTCGGGATGGCCGCTGCTGCTGGCGCTGGGGTTCGGAGGCTTCTTCCTGCAGTCCACGCTGCCCGTCAACGTGACCTTCGCGCACACGCTCGCGCCCGTGAGCGCGGCAACGGTATCATCACTGATGATGGGGTTCGCGTGGGGCACCGGCGGCCTGGCGGTGCCCCTGGCCGGGATGGTCGCCGACCGAATCGGGGTCCAGCACACCCTGATGGGCGTGGCCTGCGTGCCGATCCTCGCTGCCGCGTGCTCCCTGCCTCTTCCGAAGGTGGCTCATCCGGTCGCCGCGGCCATCGCGGCGGGCACCGAGTC
Organism: uncultured Acidobacteriota bacterium; assembly: GCA_963813325.1. Lineage (GTDB taxonomy): Bacteria > Acidobacteriota > Vicinamibacteria > Vicinamibacterales > JAKQTR01 > CAWEYM01. The sequence continues at coordinate 697,264 of CAWEYM010000003.1, read as the reverse complement.
TGGCGGAGCGTGACATGCGACGAGGCTCGCCCTATTCCGTGACCTACTCGTTCGGGCCCGGCCCGTGGACGCCGGCCGTGCGCCTGCTGGTCATCGCGAATGTCGTGGCCTACGCGGCGTCGTGGCTGATGCCGTCCCTCGAGATCTTCGGCGGGTTGATCCCGGCCGCGGTGGTGCAGAAGCTCTGGATCTGGCAGCCGTTCACGTACATGTTCCTGCACGGCGGCCTGTTTCACATCCTGTTCAACATGCTCGCGCTGTGGATGTTCGGCGTCGAGCTCGAACGGATGTGGGGCACGCGGTTCTTCCTGACCTACTACATCGTGTGCGGCCTCGGCGCCGCGGCGACGACCATCGTCGCCTCGCTGCTGCCGTTCGCGTTCGCCGACAACATGTACGTCTCGGTCACGATCGGCGCCTCCGGCGCCATCTACGGCCTGCTCCTGGCCTACGGCCTGTACTTCCCGGATCGGCCCATCTACATGTACCTGGTGTTCCCGATACCCGCGAAGTACTTCGTCCTGATCATCGGCGCCATCTCCTTCTTCTCGTCGATCAGCGGGTCCGGGGGCGGCGTCGCGCACATCGCACACCTCGGGGGCCTGGTCACGGGATACCTCTACCTCAAGACCGGCCGCGGCCACCCCCTCGTGGAACTGCGCTACCGGTACGCGCACTGGAAGATGGCCCGGTCGCGGCGGAAGTTCGACGTCCACACGGGCGGGCGCCGCGACGATACCAACCGCTGGGTGCACTGACGCGATCAAGCCTGGACGTGACTCGCCGACTGTTCCTCGCGGGCCTGATCCTTGGAGGCCTCATCCGGCTCGCCGCGCTGCCGCTGCCCGGCACGCTGGATGTGTCGGTCTGGAAGATCTGGTCGCACGCCGCGGCCACCGGAGGCGTCTCCGGCATGTACGGCGTCGGCGGCACGCCGCTGGAGCGTCGCCTCCTCGAGTACGACGGGCGGCGGGCCACCGTCGACTATCCGCCGGTGGCGCTCTATGAACTGGCGGTCGTCGGGAGAGCCTACCGGTTCGTCGATCCAGGGTTCGCCAACACGCCCGCGCTGAACGCCGTAATCAAACTCCTGCCGGTGCTGGCCGAGTTCGGCCTGACGGTCCTGATCGTGTGGGTCACGGGCCGGGTCGCCCCTCGGCAGCCGGCGCTGGCGTATGCCGCTGGTCTCGCGTACTGGCTGAACCCGGCAGCGCTGATGGACACCGCGGTGCTCGGGTATCTCGATGCGCTCTTCGCGCTCCCGCTGCTGGGCTCTCTGGCCGCCGCCTACCTGGGCTGGCCGGCCCTCGCCGGGGGCCTGGTCGCCGCGGCGGTCCTGACCAAGGCGCAGGCCGTCCTGGTTCTGCCCGTGATCGTCTTCGCCGTATGGCAACACGGCGCCGCCGGCTCCCGGTGGGGGCTCGCGACACGTGGCCTGGCGCGCGCGGGCGCCGGCGCGGGCGCCGTCACTGCGGTCGCCCTGGCGCCGTTTGCCCTGGCGGGCGCGCTGCCCAACCTCGGGCAGGCCCTCGCCTCGCTGGCCCGCCACGACATGCTCTCCGCCACCGCCGCCAACCTGTGGTGGATCGTGACGTGGGTGATGCGGGCCGCCTACGCGGCGGGCGAGTTCGGATTGGCCGAGGCGTTTCTCATGCCGGTGAGGCGGCCGCTGGCCATCTCGCGGGTCATCGAACTCGGCTACCCGGACCCCAGGCCGTGGGCGACGGCCGCCGTCCTGGCCCTGGTCGCGTGGGCGATGTGGAAAGGCCGCCGACAGCGCGAGTGGCCTCTCCTCGCGGCCCTCGGCGCGTTCGCCGTCTGGGCCTACTTCACGCTCGCCGTCCAGGTGCACGAGAATCACCTGTTCATGGCGGTGCCCCTGCTGGTGGTTGCGGCGGCCGGGCGGCCAGCCTTCCGCTGGCCCCTCGCGGCGGCGAGCGCGGTCCTGGCGCTGAACCTGAACCTGTTCTACGGAATCGGGGACCGCGTCGGGTACGCCATCCCGCGAACCGTGACGGTTGTCGACGCCAGCGTGCTGCTGGCCGTGGCCAACGTGGCAGCGTTCGCGACGTTCGCCTGGACGCTCGGTCGCGAGACGTCCCGCGCCGGGGCCCTCGCCCACCCGGCGCGGCCAGCCGCGGCTCCGCCCGCTACATGAGGCTCTTCACGAACCCGCCGTCCACCTGGATGGTCGCACCCGTGAGGTAGCTGGCGCGATCGGACGCCAGGAACACCACCAGGTCCGCGAACTCGGCGGGGTCCGCCATGCGGCCCAGCGGGATGTTCTGCACGGTCCGCTTCTCGACGGTCTCGACCGGCACGCCCTCCCGCCGGGCGGCGGCCTCAGCGAGTTCGACGACGCGGTCCGTTCTCGTGTAGCCCGGCGCGACGCAGTTCACCAGAATGCCGTCCCTCGCCACCTCGCCCGCGAGCGTTTTCGAGAATCCGACCACGGCGGGCCGGAGAGCGTTCGAGAGCATCAGCCCGGCGATGGGCTGCCTGGCGGAGATCGATGTCACGTTGATGATGCGGCCGCCGCCGCGGCGCCGCAGGTGGGGCACGGCTTCCATGCACAACCGGACCGTGCTCATCAGCAGCAGGTCGATCGCCTCGCGCCAGTCGGGCTCCGTGAGCGCGGCGAACAGGCCAGCCTTCGGGCCGCCGGCATTGGTGACCAGCACGTCCAGACCGCCGAAATGCCGGACGGTCTGGTCGATCAGGCGGGATATGTCGGCGCCGCGGCTGAGGTCGGCCGCGATCGCAAGAACCTCGGACCCCGTCGCCGCCCGGATCTCCGCCGCCGCGGCCTCCAGCGCCGGCATGTGCCTGGCGCAGATCGCCACGCGGGCACCCTCGGCGGCAAGGCCCAGCGCGGTGGCCTTCCCGAGCCCCTTGCTGGCCGCGCACACCAGCGCGACCTTGCCCTCGAGCCCCGTGTCCATCGTCGTCTTCTCCGCGCTGGCCGCGGACAGCCGCATGCCTTGGCGCGCGCGGCATCCGGCGCTCCCGGTGCGCAGACCGGGGAGGCGGACCGGCTTACTTCCTCAGGTAGTCGTCGGTCTTGTCCAGCCAGTCCTGACGGATCGGGCTGAACACGTCCAGGTCGAAGGTGTCTTCCAGGGCTTCCGCCTGGTGCGGAACCCTCGACGGGATGTGAAGGACCTCGCCCTCGCGAACGACGATCTCCTCGCCTCCGACAAGGAACTTGAGCGCCCCCTGGAGGATGTAGGTCATCTGCTCGCTCTCGTGGTCGTGCGTCGGAACCAGGGCCCCCTTCTTCAGGTAGATCTGCGCGACCATCTCGCGCTCGCCCGTGATGATCTTGCGCGAGATCATCTCAGTGACTTTCTCGAGCGCGATCTCGTCCCATCGATAGTGCTGGACCGGTAAGCTGGACATCGACATCTCGCTCCTGCAGAATCCCGAGAGTCCCCCGGTGGCTCCGGGGACGCCCGACCCTGTCCGGTAGCGTCGGAGGCGAGATTATAGCACCCGGATCGCGATGATATAATTGGACTTTCAGTTCACAGGCCTGCTCGTGGCCGCGCGGCGCTGCTCCGGACCGTCGCCCCGGCCGGGCCGGCAGCTCGCCGGCGCCGCGGGCCTGCACCCGAACGCCAGCCGCCAGGACCCGCACACATGGAGACGCCGACCACCGCCCCGGCCGACCTCGTCATCGCGCAGCCCGACGCGCCTGCGCCCGGCCCTGATCTCGACGCTGCCGCGCTCCGCGGAGCCTACCGGCTGATGTATCTGTCCCGGAAGATCGACGACAAGGAGATCCAGCTCAAGAACCAGAGCCAGATCTTCTTCCAGATCAGCGGGGCCGGTCACGAGGCCATCCTGGTGGCGGCCGGCCTGTCCCTTCGGCCGGCGTATGACTGGTTCTATCCCTACTACCGCGATCGCGCGCTGTGCCTCGCCCTCGGTGTCACGCCGTACGAGATGTTCCTCCAGGCGGTCGGCGCAGCCGATGATCCGGCCTCCCACGGGCGACAAATGCCTTCGCACTGGGGCAACCGCCCGCTGCACATCGTGTCGCAGAGCAGCCCGACCGGAACCCAGTGCCTGCAGGCGGTCGGCACCGCTGAAGCCGGCCTGCTCTACGGCAAGCTGGGGGGCATCGACGATCGCGATTCGCGGTTCCGGGCCGACGAGGTCGTGTACGTCTCGCTCGGCGATGGCACGACGAGCGAGGGTGAGTTCTGGGAATCGCTGAACACGGCCTGCACCCGGCGTCTCCCGGTTGTCTATCTCGTCGAGGACAACGGCTGGGCGATCTCGGTGCCCGTCGAGGTGCAGACGCCCGGCGGCGACATCACGCAGCTCGTCCGGTCCTTCCCCGGGCTCTTCACGACGACCTGCGACGGCACCGACCTGCTCGACAGTCATCGGGCCATGCAGGAGGCCGTGGCGTACGCGCGTGCCCGCCGCGGGCCGTCGCTCGTCCACGCGTCGGTGATTCGCCCGTACTCCCACTCGCTCTCCGACGATGAGCGGCTCTACAAGACGCCCGAGGAGCGCGAGGCAGAAGCGCGGCGGGATCCCGTGAAGAAGTTGGCCCGTCGCCTGCAGGACGAGGGCGTCCTCACCGCCAAGGACCTCGAGACGCTCCACGCGGAGGTGGAGCGCGAGTTGAACGACGCGGCGCAGCGCGCGCTGAAGGCCCCCAGGCCGGCGCGCGACACCGCGACGCTCTGGGTGCTCTCCCCTGACGTCGACCCGGCGTCGGAGGCCTTCGCCACCGATCCGCAGCCCGAGGGCAAGCCGGACACCATGGTGGCAGCCATCAACCGCACGCTGAAGGACGAGATGGCCGCGAACCCCCGGCTGGTGATGTTCGGCGAAGATGTCGCGGACTGCAGCCGGGCGGACCACCTCGAGGTCATTGCCGGCAAGGGCGGCGTCTTCAAGGTCACCCACGGGTTGCAGAAGGCCTACGGCGACGATCGCGTCTTCAACTCGCCGCTCGCCGAGGCCAACATCATCGGGCGCGCCGTCGGGATGGCGCTGCGCGGCCTCAAGCCGGTCGTGGAGATCCAGTTCTTCGACTACATCTGGCCGGCGATGATGCAACTGCGCAACGAGATGGCCATGATGCGCTATCGCTCGGGCAACACCTGGAGCTGCCCGATGGTGGTCCGCGTGCCGATTGGCGGGTACCTGCGGGGCGGCGCTCCGTACCACAGCCAGTCCGGTGAGAGCATCTTCGCGCACAGCCCCGGCATCCTGATCGCGTACCCGTCGAACGCCCAGGACGCCGCGGGCCTGCTGCGCACAGCCATCCGCTGCGACGACCCCGTCATGTTCCTGGAGCACAAGCACCTCTACCGGCAGACCTACAACAAGGGCGAGTATCCTGGCCCCGGCTACATGGTGCCGTTCGGGAAGTCCGCGATCCGCAGGGACGGCACCGATCTCGTGGTCATCACGTGGGGCGCCGTCGTCCAGCGCTCGCTCCTGGCAGCGCAGCAGGCGGAGAAGGACGGCATCAGCGTGGCGGTCCTCGACCTGCGGACGATCGTGCCGTGCGACTGGGAGGGGATCGCGGCGATGGTCCGCAAGACCAGCCGCGTGGTCGTGGCCCATGAGGACCAGCTCACGTGCGGCTTCGGCGCAGAGATCGCCGCGCGGATAGGCCAGGACCTGTTCGCCCACCTGGACGCGCCCGTCCGGCGCGTCGCATCCTTCGACACGCCGGTCGCCTACAGCCCGGATCTCGAAGAAGTCATCCTGCCCCACGCGCCGCAGGTGCTGGACGCGATCCGGGAAGTCGCGCGATACTGACACCACGATCGTCGAGCGCCGGCGACCGGGACGCGGCAGGCGGCCGTCGACCGGAAGACCCGACGCGGCGGCGGCCCGTTCCCGCGAAGAAGGTCCAGCCCGTGAAGCGATTAACGCCGATCGTCGTAGTCGTGGCGGTCCTGGCGGCCGCGCACCTGCCGGCCGCGCGCCGGGTTGAGGTCCTGGCGTCGGTCGGGGGCCTCCCGCCGCACCTCGCCGGGCTCTACCGCGAGGCCGCCGCATTCCAGCAGGCCCGCTCGGGCCAGTACTTCGTGTTCGACCGCAGGGGCCACGCGGTCTTCGGCGTCGACAGGGACATGAAGACCACGTGGAAGCTCGTCGACATCGGCTCGGAGCCGGGTCGGGTCCTGGATCCCACGTCGTTCGATCTGGACCACTCGGGCAATTTCGCGATTGCCGATGCGCCGGGCGTGCGGGAGCGCGTCCAGATTTTCGGATCGGGCGGCGGCCAGATCGGCGGATTCACGCTGCCGGGTCGGGCGGCGGCGCGCGTGACCATCGGCGACGTCGTCGTCAGCGGCGCGAGTTCGCTGCAGTTCCTCGGCCGCTCCGTCCTGATGAGCCAGCCGGAAACGGGCGCCCTGATGACGGAGTACGCGCTCGCCGGCACGCCTGTCCGCACAATCGGCGCGCTCCGGCCAACAGGCCACGAGCGCGAGACCGACCTGCACCTCGCGCTGAACTCGGGCTTCCCCCTGGCGAACCCGCGGGGAGGCTTCTACTACGTCTTCCAGGCCGGAGTCCCGCTCTTCCGGAAGTACAGCCAGGCCGGGGCACTGGTGTTCGAGCGGCACATCGAAGGCATGGAAATCGACGCAGCCATCGCGGCCCTGCCTGCCGTCTGGCCGAGGCGCCAAGCGGGAGGGGAGCGCGACCTGCCGCTGGTCGTGTCCAACGTGCGGGCCGCGGCCGTGGACGGCATGGGCAACGTGTGGATTGTCCTCGCAACCGGCGTCACCTACGTATACGACGCTGATGGAGAAAAGGCCCGTGTGGTGCGGTTCTCGGCCGCCGGGCCCTTGATGCCGACGAGCCTGTTCTTCTCCGGCTCGGGCCGGCTGCTGGTGACACCGGGCTGCTACGAGTTCGACCCCGGAGCACCGGCGGCCGCCGCGCCTCCGCCGAGGCGGCGCCCCGAGGCTTGAACGCGCCGGGGCCTTACTCCTCGGGTGGCGCGGCCGGTGGCACCAGGGAGAAGACCCGCGTGAGGATGACGCCTCCCAGGATTGCCGCCGCGCCGGCCACTTTGGCGGCCGTGAGAGGCTCCCCGAGGAACAGCGTCGCCGTCGTCAGCGCGACAATGGGCGTGATGTTGGAGTAGGCCGAGGTCCGAACGTTGCCGATGCGCTGCACGGCCGTGTACCAGATCAGGTAGGCAATGTTCAGGGCGAACAGCGACGAGAAGGCAAGGCTGAGCCACGCCCAGACAGGCACGGATCCCCAGTCGAGCCGCAGCAGGTCCGGCATGCCCATCGGCACGTAGAGCATCGTGCCGAACACCATGCTGAACCCCGTCACCACGAGCGGCGACAGTCTCGTCAGCAGCGACCGCGACCCCACGGTATAGACCGCCCAGCACGCGACGGCGAAAAGCGTGATGAGGTCGCCCTTCAGGGAAGCGCCGGAGAAGTGCGCCCCGGTTCCCACGACGAGGTAGATCCCGGCCGCCGACAGCAGCACGCCGGCCCACTGCGCCCGAGGGATTCGCTCGTGGCCGGCAACGCCGCTGGCCAGCGCCACCGCGACCGGTGATCCGCCGAGGATCAACGAACTGTTGGTCGCCGTCGTCAGGGCGATGCCACCCATGAAGGCCACCTGGTAGACGAAGTGGCCGACGACACCGAGCAGCGCGAGCGCCCCCCAGTCGCGGCGCGACAGGGCCGGGGCACCCCGGGCCGCGATCACGGCCAGGAACACCACCGACGCCAGGGCGAGGCGCAGCGAATTGAACGCGAGGTGAGGGATCTGCCCGATCGCCGCCTTGACGATGGAGAAGTTGCTGCCCCAGATGACCACCATCAGGAGCAGCAGCCCGTCAATCGGCGTCAGGGAGAACCAGCGACGCACGTACCACCTTCCGCCCGGGCGTCGCGCGCCCGGCGGGCCCGCCGGACGGGCCCGCCGCCCGGCACGGAGTCTACCGCCCGCCTACGTCCGGCGCTCAGTTGAGTCGAGGACGCGCCGGGAATGCAGCGCGCGGGCTTCAGCCCGCGTGCCCGGAGCGAACGCACTCATCACAGGTGAGCTCCCGGGTTCAGGCCGAGAACGGCTTGATGAAGAACAGGATCAGCGAGATCAGCAGCACGTAGATGACCAGGGACTCGATCAGGACGAGGCCCAGGATCAGGTTGCCGCGGATTTCGTTCGCCGCCGCGGGGTTCCGGGCGATGCCCTCGACCGCCGCGCTCACGCCACGGCCCTGCGACAGCGCCCCGAAGGCGGCCGCAATCGCCAGCGCGAAGCCGGCGGTGATGATCGACCACCGCACCACTTCGGTCTGGGTCGACGCCGCCAGCGCGCTCGCCTCCTGTGCGTAGATCGGGCTGAACACGCCAAAAGCCACCACACACAACGTCAACAGCATTGCAAAACGCGTCTTCACGTCCACAGCCTCCTCGGTAGATGAGTCCAGAATCAGACCGCCACGCCCTCCGCGTGGACGGCCACTTCGTGCCCGTGCTCGTCTGTCACGTGTTCGGCCGCCACCGCGCCACCGAGGTAGATCATCGTGAGCATCACGAAGATGAAAGCCTGCAGCGTTGCGGTAATGATACCCAGGAACATCATCGGCAGCGGCACCAGGAAGGGCACGATGCTGAAGAGGATCAGGATGACCAACTCCTCTCCGAAGATGTTGCCGAACAGCCGGAGGGTCAGCGACAGCACCCGCGACACGTGGCTGATCAGCTCGATCGGCAACATGATGGGTGCGATGAAGATCGGGGCCCCGGGGGGCGCGGCGAAGTGCTTCAAGTAGGCGAAGGTGCCCTGTTCCCTGATCCCCTGGACGTGGTAGAAGACCCACACCGTGAGAGCGCAGCCGAGCGGCACGTTGATGTTGCTCGTCGGCGCCATCAGGCCGGGCACCAGGCCCATCAGATTCGCGAACAGGATGAAGGCCCCGATGGAGCCCACCAGCGTCAGGTAGCGCGGCCCCTTCGGGCCCACGACGTCTTCGAGCATGCCGGAAAGGCCGCCGACCAGATCCTCGAACACGATCTGAAGCTTGCCGGGGTTCTCGACGGTGAGCCGGGAGCGCAGGATGAAGGCCAGGAGCATCAGGGCGGTGACCACGAGGACCACCATCACCAGGTACGCCGGGATGACCTCGGCCCCGGGCTTGACGTGAAACCCGAGGGCTGCGAGCAGCCTGGCCACGGTCGGTCCGAGCAACGCATTGGCCGCCTGCACGATCCAGAGAGGATGTTCGATCTTTTCCATGAGCCTGTCGATCCGTCTCGGGGGGCCGCGCTATCGCCGAACCAGGCGGGCGGCTTCGACGGCGATCGCGGCGACCGGCGCCGACACACCCACCAGCACACCCAGGGGGTGGGCATGCAAAGGTATAAGGATAACGTAAGCCCCTGCCGCCAGTAAAGCGTAGCGGAGGATGAACTTCGTCACGGCCCACGCCATGCCGCGGGCGGGTCGCGCCGGGGACCTGGAGGCGTCTGGGGCGCGCGTGTCCGCGGCATCGAGCGCTTCGGTCGTGGACCCGGCGAGGGCCGCGTGCCGGCGCACCAGTGCGTCCACCCCGCCGCGGATCGCCCAATAACTGATCGCCATCAGGGCCCCCCCGCCGAGCACGCCGATCGCTCCATCGGGCTGCCAGTGTCCCATGGGCAGTGCAATCGCGGCCGCTGCAGCGCAGATGATGACCGCGTCCCGTTCGATTCGCCGGAGTGAGGGATCCGCCTCACGGGTCGCCCACACGCTGCCTACCTCGCCGGCGAGTCCGGATCCCCTGGGCCCGGCCCGCTGTCGCTCTTCCCGGCCTCGTCTGGTCGATCCCCGGTCGCAGCGCTCCGGCCGGACCCGAAGCTCTTGGAGACCGTCCGGAACACGTTCAGCACCCCGGCTGCCAGCCCGAAGAAGAAGAACACGATGAAGAAGATCGGCTTCGTTCCGAGCCAGCGGTCGAGCACGCTGCCGGCCCAGGCGCCGATGACGATGGCCAGCACGAAGGCGAACCCGACGCTGCTCAACGCGCCGACGTTGCGGAGCGCTTCACCGGCTCTTCTACCGATTCTTCGGAAAGGCATGTCCCGAGGAGCCTGGATCTCGATGGGCCGCGTGCCCGCTTCGGGCCGCGGTGCGCCAAACGCCGCACCGGGAAGTATGGTCCACCGCGGCCGCTGCTGCAAGCACAGCGCAGGACAGCACAGCGCAGGCCGCCAGGGTGTGGTGCTTCGCCGGGGTTTCGTCCGGCCGGTCGCTGCTGCAGCGAGTCCATCGCCACGCCGTTTGATTGGCGATTCACCAAGGACGACCTCCACGCGTTGTTGAACGAACTCACCCTCACGCCGGCCGTCAAGGCGGTGCAGGTGAAGTCGTCAGGCGCACCCCTATCTGGCGAGAATCCGTGAGCTATCAATCGACGTGGCCAGGACCGCTGCCGCCGGCCTTTTGACTTCGGCGCTCGAACCTTGTTTCGCAGCAACCACGGCCAGGACAGGGCATGACGGCAATGCCGATCCAGCCCAACCCAACCTGGACGAGCACATCGTCGCTGAGGGTCGCAGGAGCAATGGCCGCAGTATGATTCGAACGAGAAACCCGCACGGGAACCGCGGTGCGCCGCGTCCCCTTGTGGGGTCTAGCGATTGACGCCCCCCTCAGGTCGTCACGCCAGACTCTGTCGACTTCGCCGAAGGAGCGCAGTGCGACGCTCGCCTGCCAAGGGAAGGAGTAACACATGCCGACGTCGAGGCTCAGGACCGGGGTCGCGGCAATGAACCGCCATCTCCTGGCGTATGCGATGAGTCTTGCGGCAGGCGCCGCCCTGTCGGTGACGCCGGCCGCTGGGCATGCCGACCGCGTTCCGCCACCAGGCGCTGGATACACCGAGATTGGCTCCAGAACGACGGTGGTGGAGTCCTTGAAAGCGGACCGCGAGTCCGGCCAGGTGGTCCTGATGGTGCGAGGATCTGCCGGGGGAACCGAACGAATCGAGGTCAGGCCGCCCGCCATTCCGGTCGGCCTGGCGCGCGTCGCCCGGTCTCTCGAGTGGACTGGCGAGGAACCCCGTCGTGGCGACGTTGTTCGCGCGACCGGAGTGACAGCCGTCGGAGGCATGCGGGCAACAGCGATTGAGGTTCGCGATGGTCGTCCCTGTGTTCGCTGCGATTCGTTCGCGGACAAGGCTGAGGGTTACAGGCTCTGGCTGGTGCGCGTGTACTACGATCTGTGGGAGGGAGGCGACCGGGAACGGATGCTGCTGAGGGTCACCGCCGAGCTGTTTGCCCAGCATGCATCGCTTCATCACTCAGCACCGAGGTTGTGGCTGCGGGGGCAGATGGGGGACATGCTCTCGTACTATTTGACCCCAGGCGGAGACGCGTTCGTCAGTCGATTCGGCGGACCGAAGGTCCGTGAGACGACCAGTCGCGTGCGTCGACTGGTCACGGAGCACGAGACCGCACAGATCCTCATGCTTGGGGAACCTTTCGTTCCCGCAAGCTGGAGTCAGGTCCCCGTTGGCACGAGATGGCCTTGTCTTCCTGCGGCCGTGTATCTGGTGGATGGGAAGCCCAGCCGCATCCTCTAGCCCGCACCATTCGCGAACGCTGCGCGTTCGCTCTTCGTGCGCCGGCGGCACAGGCATCCTGGCAGCCCGCCGGTTTCGACACCGCGCGCAGGGGCGGTGCTCAGGACGTCGCCCGGGCAAGCGGGCCGGCGGACCGAGGCGGGACGCATCCGCGGCCCCGGGGGTGCAGACGCACGTGGGCGGCAAGCCGCAGGCCGCGGCGGGCTACTGGAGCGGCGTCGCCGGCAGGCCGACCACGCCCAGTGTGCGCGCGGACAGCTCCGCGAAGTCGAACAGCGGCCGCGGGTACACCCCGAGCAGCAGCGTGCCCACCAGCGCGACCGTCAGGGCGGTGGCCAGCGCCGGCCCCAGCGTCGGCTGCGAGCCCACGGTCTCGGTCTTGATCCACATGAAGACGACCACCCGGACGTAGTAGTAGAGCGAGACCGCGCTGTTGAGGACGCCCAGCACGGCGAGCCAGACGTAGTTGGCCTCGATGGCCGCGCCAAACAGCCAGAACTTGCCCATGAAGCCGGCCGTCGGCGGGATGCCGCCGAGCGACAGCATGAAGATCAGCATCGCCACGGCCGCGACCGGCTGCCGGAAGTACAGCCCGCTCAGGTCCTTCAGCTCGTCCCCGATGGCGTCGGCGCGCCGCATCATGACGATCACGACGAAGGCGCCGAGCTGCATGAACGCGTAGATCATCAGATAGATGAGCGTCGCCGCGATGCCCCGCGGCGTGCCGGCGACGATCCCGATCAGCAGGTAGCCGGCGTGCGCGATCGACGAGTACGCCAGCATGCGCTTGATGTTGCTCTGGGTCAGCGCCGCGATGTTGCCGACGGTCATGGTGATGACCGACAGCGCGTAGAAGAGCGGCGTCCAGTCGGCCGACATCGACGGCAGGCCCTCCACGAAGATCCGCAGCAGCATCGCGAAGGAGGCGGCCTTGGACCCGACCGAGAGGAATGCCGTGATGGGCGTCGGCGCGCCCTCGTACACGTCCGGCGCCCACATGTGGAACGGCACCGCCCCGATCTTGAAGCCGACCCCCGCCACGACCAGGATGACCGCCAGCACCAGCCACGGGTCATGCCCGTGGCTCGCCACGGCGACCGCGATGCCGTGCAGGTTCGTGGTGCCCGACAGCCCGTAGAGCAGCGACATCCCGTAGAGGAGCAGGCCCAGGGAGAAGGTGCCCAGCAGGAAGTACTTGACCGCGGCCTCGTTGGACCGGCGGTTCGGCTTGAGCAGCCCCGTCATGATGTAGAACGCGATGGCCATCGTCTCGAGGCCGATGAAGATCGCGATGAGATCCGTCGCGCCGGCCATGAACATCATGCCGAGCGTCGCGCACAGGACGAGGAAGACGTACTCCCCGTGCCGGGACTCCTCCACGTCGAGGTAGCGCACCGACATCAGGAGCGTCATGGCCGCGGCCAGCAGGAACAGCGTCTTGAAGAAGAAGGCGAAGGGGTCGACCGATACCAGGCCGCGCGACACGGTCACGTGCGATCCGGCCACGAACCACATCGCCACGGCGGTCGCGCCGATCGAGGCGACGCCCAGCCACGACAGCAGCCGCTGCTGTCGGCGCGGCGTGACGGCGTCCACCACGAGCACCACGAGCGCGCAGGCCGTGAGGACGATCTCCGGCAGCAGGTAGAACAGATCGTTGGGCGAAAACCAGGCTGGCATCAGTGGCGCCCTCCTGACGGGCTCGGCTCCACGGGGGCACTCGCAGGCTTGGGCGTCTCCTTCACCGCTGGCGCGGCCGCCGGCGCGGGCTCGTGGCCCGCCGGCACCGCGGCGGCATCACCGCACGGCGGCAGGGTGAATTCGGACATCGCGGTGTTCTTGCCGCAGTCGGCGGCGGCCTTCGCGGCGGCCGCGTAGGCGGGATTGACCCTGGCCACCACCGCCCGGACCGTCGGCTCGAGACGCGTCAGGAACGGGGCGGGGTACAACCCGATCCACACCGCCAGGATGATCAGCGGAGCGAAGGTCGCGAACTCCCGCAGGTTGAGGTCCAGCAGGTTCTCGTTCTTGGGATTCTCGATCTTGCCGAACATCGTGCGCTGGTAGAGCCAGAGCATGTAGGCGGCGCCGAGCACGAGGCCGCTGGCGGCGAAGGCCGCCCACATCCTGTTCGCCACGAACACGCCCTGCAGCACGAGGATCTCGCCGATGAATCCGTTGAGCGCCGGCAGGCCGATCGAGGACAGCATCATGACCATGAACACGGCCGCGTAGACCGGCATGATCTTCGACAGCCCCCCGTACTCCGCGATCATGCGCGTGTGCCGCCGCTCGTAGACGATGCCGACGATGAGGAAGAGCCCGCCGGTCGAGATGCCGTGGTTGATCTGCTGGAGGATGCTGCCGGTCAACCCGACGGGGTTCAGCGCGAACATGCCCAGCATCACGAGGCCCATGTGGCTCACGGACGAATACGCGACGAGGCGTTTCCAGTCCTTCTGCGCCAGGGCCACGAGGGCGCCGTACACGATGCCGATGATCGACAGCGTCACCATCATCGGGACGAACGCGCGTGTCGCGTCCGGCAGGATGGGCAGGCTGAAGCGGATGAAGCCGTACGTGCCCATCTTCAGGAGGACGGCCGCCAGGATGACCGACCCGGCGGTCGGCGCGTCGGTGTGCGCGTCGGGCAGCCAGGTATGGAACGGGAACATCGGCACCTTGATGGCGAAGCCGAGGAAGAAGGCCAGGAACACCCACCACTGGAGGTTCGCGGGCAGCGCCATCTGCTGGTACTGCGTGATGTCGAACGAGTAGCTGCCCGTGACCGAGGCGTAGTGGAAGTACAGCGCCAGGATGCCGAGCAGCATCACGACGCTGCCGACCAGGGTGTACAGGAAGAACTTGATGGCCGAGTAGAGCCGGCGGTCGCTGCCCCAGATCCCGATCAGGAAGTACATCGGGACCAGCATCACCTCCCAGAACAGGAAGAACAGGAGAAAGTCCAGCGAGACGAACGCACCGATCATCCCGGTCTGGAGCACCAGCAGGAAGATGTAGTACTCCTTGACCCGCTCGGTGATGGCGGTCCACGACGACAGGATGGCGATCACGCCCATCATCGTCGTCAGCAGGACCATCAGCGTGCTGAAGCCGTCCACGCCCAGGAAGTACTCGGCCCCGATGGACGGGATCCAGGGCGCCCGCTCGATGAACTGGAAGGTCGGGCCACCCGGCTCGAACCAGAACCAGAGCGGGAGCGACACCAGGAACCCGGCGGCCGCGAAGATGTTCGCGATCCACCGGATGGCGTTCTCGCTGCGCTTGTTGACGAACAGCAGCAGCACGGCTCCCGCGAGCGGGGTGAACAGGATCAGGGAGAGGATCGGGAAGTTGGCGGCGTTGCTCACTGCTTGAGTCCTGAGGTTAGAGTCACCCTGGTCGATGTCCTACCGCGACAGCAGGTAGATACTCACGAATGCGAACACGCCGAACAGCATGACCAGCGCGTAGTTCTGGACGAGCCCGGTCTGGAGGCGCCGGAACAGGAAGCTCGACTCCTCCAGGATCTTGCCCACGAGGTTCACCAGCCCATCGACGAAGTACTTGTCGATGAGGTGCGAGACCCACGACGACGCCACGGTCAGCCAGCCGGTGCCGTTCACGGCGCCGTCCACGACCTGCGCGTCCACGACCCAGAGCCCCCGGGCCCCGGCCATCGTGCCGGCGATGACCGTCGCGTTGTACAGCTCGTCGACGTAGTACTTGTTCGACAGCACCCGGTGCGCCCCGGCCCACCGCCGCGCCAGGCGTTCGGCAATCTCCGGCGACCGCACGTAGAAGCGATACGCGACGAGGATGCCGATGACGCCGACGACGACCGACAGCAGCATCAGGCCCATCTCGCCCGCCCACGACATGTGCGCGGCTTCGGCCCCGCCCCCGCCCTCGGCCTCGCCGTGCGCGTCCGCGGCCGCGGTTCCCGCTGACGTGGCCGGCTCGTGCAGCCCGGCAGGTGGTTCGCCCGTCGCCGCGGCCGGCTCGTGCGCCGCGGAGGCGGTGAAGCTCGGCTCCAGGAAGTGCTCGATGGCGTTGCCGCCACCGAGCGCCGCCGGCACGCCGACGAACCCGACGATGATGGCGCCGACCGCGAGGATCATCAGCGGCACCGTCATCGATCGCGGCGCCTCGTGCGGCCCGTGCCAGGCCCCGTGCCCGCCGTGACTGTCGTGCGGGGCATCGCTGCCGGGACCGGCACCGTGGCCCGCGCCGTGCCCGCGCGTCCCCGCCGCCTCCCAGGCCGGCCCGCGGTAGGGCCCGAAAAAGGTCATCGACATCAGGCGGAACATGTAGAAGGCCGTCATCAGGGCCGTCACGACCGCCAGGGTCCAGATGAACTTGTTGCTGAGGAAGGTGCGGAAGAGGATCTCGTCCTTGCTGAAGAACCCGGACAGCGGCGGGATGCCGGCGATGGCCAGGGTGCCGATCAGCATCGTCACGTAGGTGACGGGGAGGAACTTCTTCAGCCCGCCCATGTGACGCATGTCCTGCTGCCCGGCCATGCCGTGGATGACGGCGCCCGAGCAGAGGAAGAGGAGCGCCTTGAAGAAGGCGTGCGTCATCAGGTGAAACGTCCCGGCGGCGAACGCGCCGACGCCCATGGCCAGGAACATGTAGCCGAGCTGGGACACCGTCGAGTAGGCCAGGACGCGCTTGATGTCGTTCTGGACCAGGCCGATGGTGGCGGCCATGAACGCGGTCAGCACCCCGACGATCGCGACGATCTGCATCACCTGCGGCGCGTGGGTGAAGAGCACCGCGTTGCGGCCCACCATGTAGACGCCCGCGGTCACCATGGTCGCCGCGTGGATCAGGGCGGACACCGGGGTCGGGCCTTCCATGGCGTCGGGCAGCCAGACGTACAGCGGGATCTGCGCGCTCTTGCCGGTGGCGCCGACGAACAGCAGCAGCGTGATGAGGGAGATGGTGCCGAAGCCGGCGGTCTCGACCGGCAGGGCGGCCGCCGCGTTCGCCACGGCGCGGAAATCGAGGGTGCCGAAGGTCGAGAACACCAGGAAGACGCCCAGGACGAAGCCCCAGTCGCCGATGCGGTTGACGATGAACGCCTTCTTGCCGGCGTCCGACGCACTCCGCTTCTCGTACCAGTAGCCGATGAGGAGGTACGAGCAGAGGCCGACGCCCTCCCAGCCGACGAACATCACGAGGAAGTTGTCGCCGAGCACGAGCATCAGCATGAAGAACGCGAAGAGGTTCAGGTACGCGAAATAGCGGGCGTACGAGCCCCGGGGCTCCTCGTGCATGTAGCCGGTCGAGTAGACGTGGATCAGGAAGCCGATCCCGGTGACGACCAGGATCATCATCCCGGACAGCGGGTCGAGCCGGAAGCCCCACGGGATCGTCAGGCTGCCGATGGCGCCGCTGCCCAGCTGGAGCGGCATCGCGGTCAGCCACGTGGCCACCGTCACCTGGTGTTCCGTCTGGCCCGGCGGCAGCGAGAGCAACTGCCAGAAGGCGTAGAAGGACAGCGCCAGCGCGGCGCCCATGGATGTGCACGCCACCGCGCCGGACACGCGCCTGCTGAAGTAGCGCACGCCGACGAGACCGTTCACCGCGGCCCCGAGGCCGGGCAGCAGCGGAATGAGCCAGATCAGGTCCATACCAATCACCACCGCATCAAGTTCATCTCATCGATGTTGACGGTTTCCTTGTTGCGGTAGAAGGCGAGGATGATGCCCAGGCCAACGGCCGCCTCGGCCGCCGCGACGCAGATCACGAAGATGGCGAACACCTGCCCGACGGTGTTCTGGAGCTGGTGCGAGAAGGCGACGAGGTTGATGTTCACCGCGTTCAGGATCAGCTCGATGGACATGAAGATCACGATGATGTTCCGGCGCGTCAGGACGCCGATGACGCCGATCATGAACAGGGCCGTCGAGAGGACCAGGTAGTGGGTCTGCGTAATCATGGGATCACAGCTCCCGCTTCGCCAGGGCGATCGCGCCGACCATCGCGACCAGCAGCAGCATCGAGGCGACCTCGAACGGGATCAGGTAGTCGGTGTAGAGCGACATCCCGACCTGCTCCACGTTACTGGGCGAGAGCACGCCTGCCACGCCCGCGGGCTTCAGGTACCCGAAGGACCCGATCGCGACGAACTCGGCCATCACGGCGAGGCTCATCACCATCCCCAGGCGGCCCTGACGCCGCGGGTCGAGGTTCGCCTCCGGCGGCCGCTTCAGGTTCACCAGCATGACGACGAACAGGTAGAGCACGACGATGCCGCCCGCGTAGACCAGCACCTGGATGACGGCCAGGAACTGCGCCTGCAGCAGGACGTAGAGCGCGGCGATGCACAGGAAGTCCGCCACGAGGAACAGGACGCTGTGCACGGTGCTCTTCATGGTGATGACCAGCACCGCGAAGGCGAGGATCAGCGTCGCGAGGGTGTAGAAGGCAACTGCTTCGGCCATGGCGTTGACAGCTGATGAAAGCGGTCCCTACAGCAGGACCTTCACGAAACCGGTCACCACGACGTTCGCGATGGCCAGCGGGATCAGGACTTTCCACCCCAGCCGCATCAGCTGGTCGTACCGGTAGCGCGGCAGCGTCGCGCGCACCCACAGGAAGACGTAGAGGAACGCGAACGTCTTCAGGATGAACCACGCCCAGCTCGGGACGTACCCGAGGAACCCGAGCCACGACACGTTCGGGAAGGGCGCCAGCCACCCGCCCAGGAACAACGTCGTCGCCACGCACGACACCACGATCATGTTCGCGTATTCGGCCAGGAAGTAGAACGCGAACCGCATCCCGCTGTACTCGGTGTGGAACCCGCCGACCAGCTCCTGCTCCGCTTCGGGCAGGTCGAACGGCGAGCGGTTGGTCTCGGCCAGGCCGCCGACGAAGAAGATGAAGAAGGCGAGCGGCTGGGCGAAGACATACCAGACGCCCTGCGCGCGCTGGGACTCGACGATGCCCACCATGCTCAGCGTCCCGGACAGCAGGATCACCGTCACCAGCGTCAGCGTCACCGCAACCTCGTAGCTGATGAGCTGCGCCGACGAGCGCAGGCTGGCAAGCAGCGGGTATTTGCTGTTCGACGACCAGCCCCCCAGGATGATGCCGTAGATCCCGATCGACGCCACCGAGACGATGTAGAGCAGGCCGACGTTGATGTCGGCGATGCGCATCGGCACCTTCAGGCCGAACAGGTTCACCTCGCCGCCGAACGGGATGACCGCGAACGCGATCAGCGCGGGCACCAGCACGATGATCGGCGCCGCGGTGAACACCCAGCGGTCCGCCTTCGCCGGCGTGATGTCCTCCTTGACGAACAGCTTGAGCACGTCGGCCAGCGGCTGCAGCACGCCGTGCGGCCCGACCCGCATGGGGCCCAGCCGCACCTGCACCCAGGCCTGCACCTTGCGCTCGAGCAGCACGATGTACATCACGGTGACGAGCACGCCCACCAGCGCGATGACGATCTTGATGAGCGGGGCGATGAAGGTTTCGACCATACGCATCCCGAAGTCCGGAGTCCCGAGTCCCCGCCTACCGATCCACCTCGCCGAGCACGATGTCGATGGTCCCGATGAGCGCCACCACGTCGGCCACCAGGTGCCCCCGCACCAGGCGCGGCAGCGCCTGCAGGTTGCAGAACGACGGCGGCCGGACGCGGAACCGGTACGGGCTGAGCGATTTCCCGTCGCTCGCGATGAAGTACCCCAGCTCCCCCTTCGGGGCCTCGATCGCGTGGTAGGTCTCCCCCGCCGGCGGCTTGATCAGCCGCGGCACCTTGCCCATCACCGGGCCCTCCGGCAGGCCCTGCACCGCCTGCCGGATGATCCGGACGGACTGCCAGAACTCCTCGTGCCGCACCAGGTAGCGATCGTAGGTGTCGCCGCGCGTGCCGATGGGGATGTCGAAGTCGAAATCGGCGTACGCCGCGTACGGCTCGTCCTTGCGCACGTCGCGCGGCACGCCCGAGGCCCGCAGCGGCGGGCCGCTGAGGCCGACCGCGATCGCGTCCGCCGCCGAGATGACCCCGACCCCGCGCGTCCGCTCGAGCCAGATGCGGTTGCCGGTCAGCAGCTGCTCGTACTCCGGCAGCTTCTGCTCCTGGATGTCGCAGAACTGGAGCACCCGCTTGTCCCACCCGGGCGGGATGTCCACCGGCTGCCCGCCGATCCGCATCGCGTTGTAGGTGAGCCGCGCGCCGCAATACTCCTCGAACAGGTCGAGCACCAGCTCCCGCTCCCGCAGGCAGAACAGGAACACCGACACGGCCCCGATGTCCATCGCGTGGGAGCCGAGCCAGACCAGGTGGCTGGCAATCCGCTGCAGCTCGGCCAGGATCGTCCGGATGTAGAGCGCCCGGCGCGGGACGTCGATCGAGTACAGCTTCTCCACCGTCTCGACGTACCCGAGGTTGTTGGTCGCCGCCGCCACGTAGTCCATGCGGTCGGTCAGCAGGACGATCTGCGTCCAGTCGCGCTGCTCGCTCAGCTTCTCGATCCCGCGGTGCAAGTACCCGATGACCACGTCGGCGTCGACGACGCGCTCGCCGTCGAGCTTGAGCACGAGCCGGAGCACCCCGTGCGTGCTCGGGTGCTGCGGCCCCATGTTGATGACGAGCTCGTCGGTGTCGAACATCGGGCGGGGCGCGTCGGTTCCCATGGCGTTACTCAATGTCGGCCTCGGTCGCGGCCTGGCGGGCCTTCAGCCAATCCTGCGGGCTCTCCATCAGCAGCTCGCCCGGTCCCTCGAGCGGGTAGTCCTTGCGCTGCGGGTGGCCCTGCCAGTCGGCCGGCATCAGGATCCGCCGCAGGTCGGGGTGGCCGGTGATGTTCACCCCGAACATGTCGTACACCTCGCGCTCGAGCCAGTTGGCCGCAGGCCACAACCCCGTGACCGACGCCACGGGATCGCCGTCCGCCGCGCGCACTTTCAGGCGCACCCGGTGCCGGTGGAGCGTGGAGTAGAGGCAGTAGATCACGTCGAACCGGCGGTCCCGCGCCGGCCAGTCGGTCGCCGTCACGTCCGAGCAGTAGTCGAAGGCGGCGTCGGGCGTGTCGCGCAGCAGCCTGGCCACCTCGATCAGCCGGTCGGTCCCGACAATCAACGTCCAGTCTCCGACCCAGTAGCTCACCTGCTCCACCGCGCCCGGCAGCGCCGTCTGCGCCAGCATGACGAAGGCCGGCACCGGCACGTCAGCCGGCGGAGCCTGGTCGGGAGGCCCGGGTGGCGCAGGAGGCGCCTTGGGCTCTTTCGCGGCAGCGGCGGGCTTGGCCGCGGCGGCCGCCGGGGTGGGCGCCGGGGGCTCGGGGGTGTCGGGCTTCGGGCCGTCAGACATTGCCTAGTCCAGATCTCGCGGCTGCGTCGCGTTCCGGTCGCGTCCCGCCTACGCCCATTCGAGCGCGCCCTCGCGCCAGGCCCAGAAGTACCCGACGACGAGAATCAGCAGGAAGACGACCATCTCAATCAGGCCAAACCACGCCAGCCTGTCCATGATGACCGCCCATGGGAACATGAACACTGTTTCCACGTCGAACACCACGAAGAGCATGGCAACCAGGAAGTAGCGGATGCTGTAACGGTCCCGCGCGTCCGTCTGCGGCTCGATGCCGCACTCGTACGGCGCCACCTTCACCCGGCTGAACCGGTGCGGCACGACCAGCCGCGCGATGAGCAGCGTGACCACCGCGAAGCCAATCGCCACCAGGATGAAGAGGAGAATCGGGATATACGCGTTGACCATCGCCCATCACCTGTGGCGCGCAGCAGGCGCCCCTTGTCGCCCGGCCTCACCCGGCGACCCGCGATTCCGCCGCATGCGTCTGTTCCGCTGAGTACACACTCGAAGGCGGACGGCCTGGCGGCGCCAGGGGGGCTGGTCCGCCGGGCCAACACCGATGATCCGCCGGCTCCGCTGCGGCCGAGGATGGCACCGCGCCAGCCGACGCCGGCGCGCTGGCAGACAGCCTCCGGGTTATAGCATGCGACCCATGGGGTGTCAAGAAAACGGCCCCTGGCCCGCGCCCCCTCTCACCCACCGCAAGTTTCTGTCCGTCAAGCGTTTCGGGCCTGCCCGGGCGCTTGACGCTTGCGCGATCGGCCCCCTATACTGGCCTTGGGACCTGCCTCCACACACGAGGACACGACTTCCATGGCACCACCGCTCCGCGCCACCGCCGTGGCACTGGTTGCGTGCTGGCTGCTGGCATCAGCCGCCCGCCCGTTCGGCGCCGTCGATGTCTCGGCCCAGTCGGCGACCGAGCGCGACATCTACGTCAGCGTCCTGAACAAGGCGGATGAGCCCGTCACCGGCCTGCAGCCCGACGATTTCATCGTCCGCGAGAACGGCGTGCGCCGCGAGGTCCTGCGCGCCCGGCGCGCCACGGACCCGATGGATCTCGCCATCCTCGTGGACAACAGCCAGGCCGCCGCGCCGGCGATCCTGGACATCCGCGGGGGCCTTGAGGGCCTTGTCGCCCGCATGCGCGAGATCGCGGACATCGCGCTCATCACCTACGGTGAGCGTCCGAAAGTGCTGGTCGAGTACACGCGGGACCCGGCGGTATTGGCGAAGGGCATCGGTCGCATCTTCGCGATCCCGGGGTCCGGGGCGTACATGCTCGATGCCGTCGCGGAGACCGTGGCCGGCCTCGAGAAGCGGGGAGCAACCCGCGCCGCCATCATCGTCATTTCGGTCGCCGACAGGGAATTCAGCAACCTGCAGTACGACCAGGTGCTCGGTCCGCTCCTGGCCTCCGGCGCCGCGCTCCACGTGCTGTCGATCACGAGCGACATGCAGCCCCTCGATGACGAGAGCCGCAACCGCGAGATCCTGATCGATCGCGGCACGAGCGGCACGGGCGGGCGGCGGCAGTTCCTGCTGGCCTCGATGAACGTGGCCGGCGCACTCGACCACCTCGCGGCCGAATTGCTCAACCAGTACCGGGTCACCTACGCCCGGCCGGAGTCGCTGGTCCCGCCGGACCAGTTCGAGGTCGGCGTCCGCCCCGAGGGTCTGACGGCGCGTGGCACGTTCGTGCCGGTCCGGAAGAAGACATGACAGGTCGCCGAAGTGTCCTGCTCTGGGCGGCGGTGCTCGCCGGCCTCGCCGCCGTGTCGCCCGCGGGCGGGCAGGCGGACGGCCGGCAGGCCCCGCAGCAGCCCCCGCCCCGTCCGGTGCAGGGAGGAGAGTTCCGCAGCGGCGTGGACCTCGTGTCGCTCAGCGTGACGGTGACCGACCCGTCGGGTCGCTACGTCACGGACCTGGCGCCGGAGGACTTCTCCGTGTTCGAGGATGGCGTCAAGCAGGACGTGACCTTCTTCAACCGGTCGAACCTGCCGATCGCCGTCTCGCTCCTGCTCGACACCAGCGCGAGCATGGAGGACAAGATGGCCACCGTGCAGGCCGCCGCGATCGGCTTCGCGCAACGCCTGCGCCCGCAGGACCTGGGCCAGCTGGTGGACTTCGACACCCGCGTGACCATCGCGCAGCCGTTCACCAGCAAGCCGGAGGACCTGGAGAAGGCCATCAAGGCCACCGCCGCCGGGGGCTCGACGGCGTTGTACAACGCGATCTACATCGCGCTGCGTGAACTCAAGAAGAGCCAGGTCCACTCGAGCGAGGACATCCGGCGCGAGGCCATCGTCCTGCTGTCGGACGGCGAGGACACCTCGAGCCTCGTCTCGTTCGACGAGGTCCTGGATCTCGCCAAGCGGTCGGAGACGTCGATCTACGCGATCGCGATTCGCTCGAGCGACCCCTACATCCGCAAGGGCTTCAAGGAAGCCGAGTACGTCCTGCGGGAGTTCACGAGCCAGACGGGCGGGCGGCTGTTCTTCCCGGCGAAGATCGAGGACCTGCCCGCCGTCTACGACCAGATCTCGCAGGAGTTGTCCAGCCAGTACCTCGTGGGCTACACCTCGAGGAACCCCAGGCGCGACGGGCAGTGGCGCCGCCTCGTGGTCCGGCTCGCCCGGCCGAATCTGGTCGCCCGCGCGAAGCAGGGCTACTACGGCCCGACGAGCTAGCCTGCCGTGTTCAGCGGCCCGGCCAGCCGCGCGGATCCCGCGTCCCGCTTCTGATAGACTCAACCCCGCCCAATACCGGAGGCTGCCGCTGCCATGGCAAACCGACCCACCGTCTTCTTCATCGGCGCCGGGCCCGGCGATCCGGGCCTGATCACGACGCGCGGCGCGCGCTGCCTGGCGGCGGCCGACGTCGTGGTGTACGACAGCCTGGTGCACCCCGCGCTGCTGCGCTACGCCCGGCCGGAGTGCGAGCGCATCGACGTGGGCCGCGCGGCACCCCAGGGGCTCGAGCAGGAGGCGATTTCCTACCTGCTCGTCGAAAAGGCCCGCGAGGGCAAGATCGTCGCCCGCCTGAAATGGGGCGACCCGTTCGTCTTCGACGACGGTGGTGAGGAGGCGCTGTTCGTCCACGAGCACGGGGTGCCGTTCGAGGTCGTGCCGGGCGTCACCTCCGGCGTCGGCGTGCCGGCCTACGCGGGCATCTCGGTCACGTACCGCGGCGGCGGCGATACGCTCACGTTCGTGCGCGGGCACGAGGACGCCAGCCGGACCGCGCCGAAAATAGACTGGGCGAGCCTCGCACGCCTGGACGGCACCGTGGTGTGCTATGCCGGCCCGCGGCAGGTGCCGGCGATCCTGTCCGCCCTGCTGTCACACGGCCGGCCGGCCGAGGAGCCCGCGGCGCTGGTGTACGACGGGACGCTGCCGACGCAGCAGACGATCGTCGGCACGCTCGGGTCGCTGGTGAATTCGGTGCCTGCCGTGGACGCGCCCGCGATGATCATCGTCGGTCGGGTGGCTGCCCTCCGGGACCACCTGCGGTGGTTCGACGCCCGACCGCTGTTCGGCCGGCGGGTCATCGTCACGCGGTCTCGGGAACAGGCGCGCGAGCTGGTCGAATTGCTGGAAGAACAGGGCGCACAGGTCATCCAGGCCCCGCTCGTGCGGATCGCGCCGACAGAGGACTCGTCCTCCCTCGACGCGGCCTGCGGGCGGGTGTCGGGCTTCGACTGGGTCGTCTTCACCAGCGCGAACGGCGTGGACGCCTTGCTGAAGCGGCTGTGCGCCGGCCCCTGGGACCTGCGGGATCTCAAGGGACCGCGGGTGTGCGCCATCGGCGCGGCGGCCGATCGCCTCCGCGCGGCCGGCGTGAAGGCCGACGTCGTCCTCGCCGAGTACCGGCCCGAGACGGTCGTGGAGACGCTGCAGGCCGGCGGCGGGCTGGACGGCCGGCGGGTGATGCTGCTCCGCGCCGAGGGCATCCGCGACGTCCTGGCGGGAGAGCTGCGCAAGGCCGGGGCCGAGGTGTCGGAAGTCGCGACGTACCGGACCATGCCCATCAGCCCGGACGATCCCGGCGAACCGGATGTCTACAAGATGCTGCTCGAACAGGAGATCGACGTCGTGGTGTTCACGGGTCCGTCCACCGTGCTGGACTTCGCCCGCACCCACGGCGCCGACGCGGCGGCGGACCTGCTCCAGGGCACGGTGGTCGCGTGCATCGGTCCGGTCACGGCCCAGACGGCCGCAGCCCAGGGGATCCACGCCGGGGTCGTGGCCGAGGACTACACCATGGCCGGCGTCGTGGCCGCGATCGTCCGTCACGTGCGCGAGCACGGCACGCCCCGGGCGCACTGAGCGTCCCGCGCCGCGCCCCGCCCGGCCGGCGGGTCCGCCGCGGGAGTTCCGGCTCGAACCGCACAGCGGATTCCCGGAGCAGCGCCCGGCGGAGATGCGCCGGTGTCAGTGGCCCCAGGGGACCAGGCGATCGACCCAGGGAATGCGCATCAGGTCGTTGTAGATGACGGTGACCATCAGCGTCATCAACAGCGCGAACCCCACCATCAGCATCCGCTCCTTGACGCGCACGCTGAAGTCGCGGCGCACGAGACCTTCGATCGCCATGATGAAGATGTGCCCGCCGTCGAGCACCGGGATGGGCAGCAGGTTGAGCAGGCCGAGATTCAGGCTCAACGTGGCCATGAAGGTGAACAGGGCGATCCAGCCTGCGGCCGCGTAGTCGCCGGAGAGCTGGGCGATGGCCACGGGCCCCATCAGCTGTTTGGGTGATGTCTCGCGCGTGAGCAGGCCGGCGAGCGTCTGGACGATCAGCCCGGCGAACTGAACGTTCTTCGCGAGGCTCAGCTTCACCGCCCCGAACGGCCCGGGCTGGATCACCTTGAACGCGTCCTGGATGCCGATCCCGATCACGCCGGCGCTGCCCCGGCGTTCCGGCACGACCGGGATGTCCAGGTCCGTGCCCTTCCTGGACACCGCCACGATGATCCGGACGTCCGGGTACTTGCGGATCGCCTCCGACAGCTGCTTCGAGAACACCACGGTCTCGCCGTTGACCGCGCGGACGAGGTCCCCGAGCGCGAACCCGGCCTTGTCCGCGGGCCCGCCCTTCTCGATGGTCTGGATCCGCGGGTGGACGTTCGGCAGGATGCCGATGTCCCCGACGTCGAAGCGGTTCTGCGCCTCCGGGGTCACCGTGACCGTCATCTCACGCCCGCCGCGCAGCAGCGTGAGGGGCACTTCCCGGTTCGCGCGGGCGCCGATCGTCAGGAAGTAGTCGTCCCACGTGGACACGCTGCGCCCGCCGACCTTGATGACGCGGTCACCGGGGAGAATCCCGCCCCGTGACGCCGGCGACCCGGCCGTCACGGCCCCGACCACCACCGGCTCGTCCTGGAAGGCCGGCACCTGCGCGCCGCGCATCAGCACGATGGCCATCAGGACCACCGAGAGGACGATGTTCATGGTCGGGCCGGCCAGCAGGATCCTGAAGCGATCCCACTTGGGACGCGAGAGGAACTCGTCGGGCGCACCCGTCCGCGCATCCTCGGGGTTCTCGCCGGCCATCTTCACGAACCCGCCGAGGGGAATGGCGCCGATGCAGTAGTCGGTGTCGCCGCGCTTGAAGCCCCAGATGCGGGGCGGGAAGCCCAGCGAGAACGTGATGACCCGCACGCCCAGCCACCGCGCCACGAGGAAGTGGCCCAGCTCGTGGACGAACACGAGGACACCGAGGACGAAGATGAAGGACAGAATTGTCGTCACGAGGATTTCCCTTGGATCAATTGTAACCCCGGACCAGCTCCTGCGCGTACTCGCGGGCCCACAGGTCGGCCGCCCGCACGTCGGCCAGCGATCGGACCGGCGCGGGCGCATGGGCGTCCATGGCGCGCTCGATGACCTCGGCGATCTGCACGAAGCCGAGGCCGCCGGCCAGGAACGCGGCGACGGCCACTTCGTTGGCGGCGTTCAGCACGACCGCGAGGCCGCTCTCGCCCCGGAGCGCGCGGTAGGCGAGGTCCAGGCACGGAAACCGCCTGCGATCGGGCAGGAGGAATTCGAGCGGCGCCGCCTTCACGAGATCGAGCGAGGGCAGCGCCCCGGCCCACCGCTCGGGATACGAGAAGGCGTACTGGATCGGGAGGCGCATGTCCGTGACGCCGAGCTGCGCGATCACGGACCCGTCGCAGAGCTCCACCATCGAGTGGACCACCGACTGCGGGTGGATCACCACGTCGATCTGATCGGGTCCCGCCCCGAACAGCCAGTGCGCCTCGATCACCTCGAGGCCCTTGTTCATCAGCGTGGCGGAGTCAATCGTGATCTTGCGGCCCATGCGCCAGGTCGGGTGCCGCAGCGCGTCTTCCGGGCCGACCTTTCGCAGCTCGGCCGCCGAGTGGCCCCGAAACGGCCCGCCCGAGGCGGTCAGGACGAGGCGTTTCACGTCCCCTCGATCCCGCCCGTGCAGGCACTGGTGGATGGCGTTGTGCTCGCTGTCCACCGGCAGGATCGCCACGCCCCGGCGCGCGGCCGCGTCGGTCACGATGGCCCCGGCCATCACGAGCACTTCCTTGTTGGCCAGCGCGATGGTCTTGCCGTGCTCGATCGCGGCGAGAACCGCCTCGAGGGCGGTCGTGCCGGACGACGCGCACAGCACGAGATCCGCGTCGGGATGTGTGGCCACGGCGAGCAGGCCCTCGGCCCCGGCCGCGGTCGTCTCCGGCCGCCACGCCCCGAACCGCGCCCGCGCGTGGTCGAGGGCCTGGGCACTGGCCATCGCGGCGACGCGGGGGCGGAAGCGCTCCACCTGGGCCGCCAGCAGCGTCGAGTTCGCGCCTGCGGCAAGGCCCACGACCTGCAGCCGGTCCTGGTGCGACTCCACCACCGAGAGCGCGCTGCGTCCGATCGAGCCGGTCGATCCCAGGATCGCGATACGCTTGCGGGCGGGCATGCTCATGGCCTGGCCTGGGGACGCGTCACGGGGCGATCAGCCGCAGCACCAGGTAGTAACCCGGCGCCACGAACAACAGGGCATCGATCCGGTCCAGGACGCCGCCGTGACCCGGGATCAGCCCGGAACTGTCCTTGACCCCGGCGCTGCGCTTCAGCAGCGATTCGAACAGGTCGCCGGCGATCCCCAGCCCGACGATCACGGCGCCGAGCCCGACGAGCCACCACGCCGCCAGCCCGGGGAGCCACCAGCGGCCGAGCACCGCGGTGGCGGTGACGCCGGCGGCGAGACCTCCGAGGGCGCCCTCCACGGTCTTCTTCGGGCTGATGGTCGGCGACAGCTTGTGACGGCCGAACAGGCGGCCGGCGTAGTACTGCGCGGAGTCGGAGACCCACACCGTCACCAGCAGCAGCAGCAGCCCCTCGCGGCCGTATTCCGCACGGACGGCCGCGATCGTGCCGAGCGGCAGGCCGAGGTAGAGCGCCGGGAACGCCGAGGCGGCGACCGAGCCCAGCACGTGCGGCCCGGGCTGCCACCGGCCGACCGCGATCACCCCGATCGCCACGAGCATGGCCAGCAGCGTCAGGCCGAGCGGCAGATTCGGCCACGCCATCGCAGCGCCGACAGCGAGGGCCGCGGTCGCCGACGCCACCCGGGGCACGTCCAGTCCGGATCGTTGCGCCAGGTCGGCGTACTCGACGAACGCCAGCACGAGGACGCCGCCAATGAGGGCCGCGAAGAGCCCGTGCGGCGCGAACCAGATCGCCGCCAGCACGACAGGGATCAGGACGAGCGCGCTCAGGATGCGGGTCACGGTGCTCCGGGAGGAACGGCGGGCGCTACTTCACGCCCAGGGCGACCTGGCCCGGCTTGATCCCGCCGTAGCGCCGGTCGCGTTTCTGGTAGTCGAGGATGGCCTCGAGCAGGTGACGCCGCCGGAAATCGGGCCACAGGACATCGGTCACCCAGATCTCCGCGTACGCGATCTGCCAGAGCAGGAAGTTGCTGACGCGCATCTCCCCGCTCGTGCGGATCAGGAGGTCGGGATCGGGCTGCCCCGCCGTGTAGAGGAACTCGCCGAAGCGCGGTTCGTCCAGATCCTCGGGCCGGAGGCCCGCGTCGAGAATCCGCCGGGCGGCATCCACGATCTCGGCGCGGCCGCCGTAGTTCAGGGCGATGTTGAAGAGCATCCCCGTGTTCGACGCGGTGGCGTCGATCGCGGTCTGCAGTTCGTGCCGGATGTCCGGGGTCAACCCCTCGGCGCGGCCAATCACCCGGAACTGGATGTTGTTGCGCAGCAGCGTCTTCAACTCGAGCCGCAGGTAGCGCTTGAGCAGCGTCATCAGCGTCCGGACCTCGAGCGGCGGACGCTTCCAGTTCTCGACCGAGAACGCGTAGAGCGTGAGGACCTGGAGGCCGAGCCGCGCGGCCGTCTCGACCGTGTCGCGCACCGAGGCGATGCCCGCCTGGTGGCCCTGCACCCGCGGAAGCTGACGCCTGGCCGCCCATCGTCCGTTGCCATCCATGATGATCGCAACGTGCGCCGGCAGGTGGTCGTAGTTGACCGACCGCGCCAGCACCTCGTCGGGCGAATCGGGGGGAATCCACGCCAGCAGTTCTTCAAGCGGCATGCGAAGACCCAGAGGGTTGCAAACCTTTATCTTACAAACTTCGGAAGATGATCGCCACCTGCCGGGCGTTTTCCCGCCGCTCCGCTGGCCGGGTGCCGGCCTGGAGGGTCGCAGGGGCGCCGGGCGGCGCCACGGGCGGCTACGTGCCGTACGCGACGCGCACCAGGAACAGCCCGCCCGGGGGGGCTGTCGCACCGGCCAGACTGCGATCACCGGCACGGAGCAGATCGTTCATCGAGCCCGGAGCCCGGCGACCCTCGCCGATCTCGACCAGGGTCCCGACGATGGCCCGCACCATGTGGCGCAGGAACCCGTCGGCCTCGATCTCGAACATGGCGAGCGCCCCGCCCTCCGCCGACGCCGTGGTCTCCCCGGCTGCGACGTCGGCGGGCCACTCCAGCGGGCCGGCGCCAGGCCGCCAGTCCGCCCGCCGGACCGTGCGCGTCGACGTCCGGACGCCGCTGCCGGTGGACATGAACACCTTGAAATCGTGGGTGCCAACCAGGGCGGCCGCGGCGGCGCTCATCGCGGGCAGGTCCAGCCGGCCTGGAACGTGCCAGCACCACCGGTGCTCGAACGGCGACAGCACGCCGCCCTGCCGGATGCGATACCGGTACGTCTTCGCGGTCGCGCCGTAGCGGGCGTGGAAGCCGGCCGCGGCATCCTCGACGCCGCAGGCGCGCACGTCCGGGGGCAGCATCGCGTTCAGGGCACGCAGGATCGTCGGCGCGTCGAGCGCGGTCGTGACCCGCGCGCTCGCCACCTGGCCGAGCGCGTGTACGCCGGCATCGGTGCGGCCCGCCCCGACGATGGTGACCGGCGACCCCTCGAGGCGCGAGAGGGCCTCCTCGACCAGGCCCTGGACCGAGACGCCCCGGGCCTGCCGCTGCCAGCCAACGTAGCCGGTGCCGTCGTAGGCGAGCGTGACCTTCAGGGTACGGGACATCGCGTCAGCGAGACTCCCCTTCCGTGACTCGGACTCGAATCCCCGGGCCCGCGTGCGTCCGGCCACGCACGTCCCGGCCGCGCGGCTCACGCCGTCGGCGCCGGCCTCGACCCGGGCTTCACCAGCGGCAGTCCCTGCGCGCACAACGGGCACGCGTCGGGCTGGTAGTTCGGCAGCGCCAGATCCGCCAGAGCCATGAGCGGAACGCCCAGCCGGGCGGCGCCGCCGCTGCGGTTGATCACTGCAGCCCCGCCGACCACCGTCGCGCCGCGGGCGCGGGCCACCTCCATGGTTTCCCGGGTCGACCCCCCGGTGGTCACGACGTCTTCCACGACCAGGACACGGTCGGCCGGCGCCAGCTCGAAGCCGCGGCGCAGGGTGAGCACCCCGTCCACGCGCTCGGCGAAGATCGCCCGCACGCCGAGTGCACGCGCCACCTCGTGGCCGATGATGAGACCGCCGAGCGCCGGCGACAGCACGGCCGTCGGCCGCAGGTCGCGCACCTGGTCGGCCAGCGCCCGCCCCAGTTCGGCCGCCTCCGCCGGGTGCTGGAGCACCAGGGCGCACTGCAGGTACGCGGAGCTGTGCAGCCCCGACGACAGACGGAAATGCCCCTCGAGCAGGGCACCCAGCTGCCGGAATCGATCGAGCACGACCTCGCGTTCCACCGGTCACTCCCTTCCCGGGCGCCACGCGGGTCTGCCCGGCGCGAGGCGCAGGTTCGTTTCGAACAGCTTCAGGATCCGCTTGTACTCGTCGGCCCAGCTGGTCTCCTGCTCGAAGCCGTGGTTCTCGACGGGGTACACCGCCAGCTCCCAGTTCGTCTTCCGCAACTCGATCAGCCGCTGCGCGAGCCGGACCGAGTCCTGGGCGAACACGTTGGTGTCGACGAGGCCGTGGCAGATGAGCAGCGCGCCCTTCAGCTTGTCCGCGAAGTAGATGGGCGAGCTTCGGCGGTAGGCCTCCGGATCGTCCTGCGGCTCGTTGAGGATGCTGGCCGTGTACCCGTGATTGTAGTGGGCCCAGTCGGTGACGGGCCGCAGCGCGCCACCGGCGGCGAACGTGTCCGGCGACGTGAACAACGCCATCAGCGTGATGAACCCGCCGTAGCTCCCGCCCCAGACGCCGATGCGCTGCGGATCGACGTTCTGCTGGCTGGCCAGGTACCGCGCGCCGTCCACGATATCGTCGAGATCCTTGCCGCCCATATGGCGGTAGATGGCCGTGCGCCAGTCCCGCCCGTAGCCCGCGCTGGCCCGGTAGTCCACGTCGAGCACGACGTAGCCCAGCGAGGCGAGCAGGTTGTCGAACATGTACTCGCGGTAGTAGGTCGACCAGTACTTGTGAGCGTTCTGCGCGTAGCCGGCGCCGTGGACGAACACCACGCCGGGGCGGTTCTTGTCGCGCTTCGCGCCGATCATCTCGGGCGTGAACAGCCGTGCGTAAACCTGGGCGCCGTCGCGCGCCGCGAAGGTGATGACCTTCGGGTCGATCCACGCGAACGACCGCCACTCCTCGGTGGGCGTCGTCGTCACCTGCCGCGCCTCGGCGCCCGGCTGGTTCGGCATCAGGTAGACCTCGGGCGGCCTGGTGGCAGACGAATGCACCAGTCCCAGCATCGTGCCGTCGGGCGACACCTCCGCCGCGTTCGATCCGGGCATCGAGGTGACCCGGGTCCGCGGACCGCCGGCCAGGCCCACCTCGTACACCTGGCGCTCGCCCGGGTGCGCCTCGGTCGAGGTGATGTAGAACCGGCTCTTGTCGGGGGACAACTCGGCGGACGACAACTCGAACCTGCCCGAGGTCACCTGCACGGCCTTCGCCTCCGGCGCGGCCACGTCGACGGCGTAGAGGTGCATCCACCCGTCCCGCTCGGACAGGAACCAGAGCGCGTGGCCGTCGGGCATCCAGCCCATGCCGCTGCCGCCAAAGGGCCCGAAGCCCCCGACCTCGCGGATCCACGCGTCGTCATGGAGCGCGTCCAGGACGCGCGCCTTGCCGGTTCCGGGATCGAGCGCGACGATCCACCGGTCCTTGAAGTCGCCAGCGCGCGCGACGGCGACGACCAGCGTGCCGTCCTTCGAGAACAGCGGGGTGCTCCAGTGGATGTCGCGCGGCTCGTCCTTGGGCGCGGGCGGGGCCGTGCCCGCCACGTCAGCCGGCGGCGCCCCGGGCCCGGCCGGCGGTGCCGGCTTGTCAGCCTTGCGCGTGCCGGCAAAGGCGGCGTCCGCCCAGACGACCTTGCGCGTCTTCAGGTTCAGGAAGGCCAGCCGCCGCCCGTCCAGCGCGTCGCCCGCCAGGGTCCGCGCCTGGATGTCCTCGGGGTAGCCCGACTCGGTGATATAGGCGGGCACGACGGCCCGCCGGGCGCCCGTCGCCCGCTCGACGACCGCCAGGGACACAAAGGTGCCGTCGGGATGGAGCGCCAGGTCCTGCACGCTCTGCTGCTCGGACAGCTCGAACTCGGGCAGCGCCTCCTGCTTCTGCTTCTCGTCGTCCCTGGCTTTCTTTTCGGCGGCTTCCTTCGTGAACTGGATGAGCTTCTGTTCCTCCGTCTTCACGTACTTCTGGCTGTCGGTTTCCCGTGCGTCGCGCTTCTTCGGGTGCACGTCAGTCAATTGCTCGACCGAGCCGGTCGCGAGCGGCACGAGGAACAGGTTCCCCTGCTGCACGAACGTCACGGCCGTGTCGTGCCGCGCCCAGCGCGGGTTCGACTCGGGCGCGGTGGTGCGGGTGACGGGCTGGCGCGTCCGCGCGACGGCGTCGTACAGGACGATGTCGCCCTTGTCCACGAAGAGCACGCGGCGATGGGCCTCGTCCCAGGTCCCGTCGACCGGCGGGGCCAGCGTGCGCGCCTCGGTAGTCAGTTTCCGCGGCGCGCCGCCCTCGCGTGGCACCACCCAGGTGGACGCCTCGTCTTCGCCCGGGCGCCGCCACTCGAAGTAGAGCTCCTTCGAGTCACCGGACCAGCGGAGGCCGGTCGGCGGGTACCCGACCAGCGCGGGGCCGCGCATGATGCTGTCGACCGTGAGCGGGAACCGGTCGGACGGAGGGGATTTCCGGGGTTGCTCGCCCGCGGCCGTCACGACGGCCGCCACGAGCAGGCTCAGAAGCAGGGTATGGCGGAAGATGCGCATGCAGACCTCGTATGAGGGGGGCGCCAAGTGCGGACCGAGACCAAGGGCTGCTAGTATAACCCCTGCAGATTTCCTGAACCGGTGTCTGCCCCTATCCGTCTATGTCACAAGGACAGCGGTGCCAGCCCGCGGGCGTCCGGGCATCCGCCACGTCCTTCGGTTCTTACCCGGCGGTGAGCAGTGGAGTCAACGTCCATGCGTGAAGAGGTTTCCCGGGCCGCGCGTCTTGGGGGCATCGCGGTGTTCGCATTCGGGCTCTCGGTGTCCGCCTTCGGGCAGATGCCGCCGACGACGCCCCCGGCGCAGCCGCTGGCACAGACGGGCCCGGTCGAGCGGTTGTCGATCGAGGACGCCGTGAAGATGGCCCTCGAGAACAACCTGAGCGTCCAGGTGGAGAAATTCAACCCTGCGATCCAGGATGTCGGCATCACGCTGGCCCGGAGCGCCTGGGCGCCGATACTGAACGGCACGGTCACGAGCACGAACCAGAACTCACCGATCAGCAGCTTCTTCGCCGGCGCGACCGACAAGCTGACGCGCGACAGCGTCCAGGCGAACGTGGGCACGTCGGGCCTGCTGCCGTGGGGCAGTAATTACAGTGTGAAGTGGGACAGCACGCGGGCCAAGTCGAACAGCGTCTACGACAGCCCCAATCCATCGCTCAGCTCGAACCTCAATTTCGACTTCATCCAGCCGCTGCTCCGCAACTTCAAGATCGACGGCGCACGCCAGCAGCTCATCATCAGCCGGAAGAGCCGGGAGCTCTCGGACATCTCGCTGCAGCAGACGATCCTCACGACGATCAGGACCGTGAAGAACGCCTACATGGATCTGAAGTACGCGAAGAGTGCGCTCGAGGTGGCGCAGCAGTCGCTGGACCTGGCCCGCGAGTCGCTGCGCAACAACCGCTCGCGCGTGGAAATCGGGACCATGGCGCCCATCGACATCGTCGAAGCGCAGGCCGAGGTCGCCCGGCGCGAGGAGGCGGTGATCGTGGCGTCCGCCACGGTGGATCGCACGGCCGACCGGCTGCGGACGCTCATCTTCGAGCCGCAGCGGCCGGACTTCTGGCAGATCCAGTTCGACTTGACGACCCCGGCGATGTTCGAGCCGAGGCCCGTCGACGTCGACGGCGCCGTGCGGACCGCACTCGACAAGCGCACCGACCTCAGGAATGCCCGCAAGCAGCTCGAGATGACCGACGTCAACGTGCAGTACTACCGGAACCAGACGCTGCCGGACCTGAACGCGGAGGTCGCGTACGGCCTCTCCGGCCAGGGTGGCACGAGCAAGAACTTCGGCAGCGGCTTTCCGCCGCCGGTGCTGAGCCAGGTCACGGACGGGTTCGGCTCCGTCGTCAGCAAGATGCTGAGCGGGGCGTTCCCGGCGTGGACCTTCGGGGTGACCGTCTCGTACCCGCTCGGGACGAGCAGCGCCGAGGCGAACATGGCGCGCGCCAGGCTCCAGCTGGCCCAGGGCCAGGTCTCGCTCCGCAACCTGGAACTGCAGATCACGACCTCGGTGCGCGATGTCGCGCGGCAGGTCCAGACCAACCAGAAGCGCGTCGAGGCGACCACCGCCACGCGCAAGCTGATGGAGCAGCGGCTGGTCGCCGAGCAGAAGAAGTTCGCGGCGGGGATGTCCACGAACTTCCTGGTGTTCCAGGCCCAGCGCGATCTGGCCGACGCCCAGAACAACGAGCTGAGCGCCATCCTGGACTACAACCGCTCGCTGGTCGATTTCGAGACCGTCCAGGAAGCCCCGACGGCCGGCGGCAGCACGGTTGTGCTGCCCAGCGTGGGCACCACCGGCGGCGGGGCCTGAGCCCGGCGCCCGGTTGAGTTGAGGACCCGCCGGGAATGTAGCCCGCGGGCTTCAGCCCGCGTCCCCGGAGCGAACACACTCGTCACAAGTGAGCTCCGGGGTCAAGTCGGACGGGAACGGCCCGGAGGCAGGGGCCGGCCGACGCCGGCCCTCGTGCCTGCACGCCCCCAATCACGGGCCCGACTTGCGCCCTTCTTGCGCTACACTCCCCCCGTGCCCAGGGTTTCCGCCACCATCATCACGCTCGACGAATCGGCGCACATCGCCGCCGCGGTGGCCTCGGTGTCCTGGGCCGACGAGGTCCTGGTCGTGGACGCCGGGAGCACCGACGAGACGGTCGAGATCGCCCGGCGTGCGGGCGCCCGCGTCGAGGTCCGCGCCTGGCCCGGCTACATCGCGCAGAAGAACCACGCGGCGTCGATCGCGCAGCACGACTGGATCCTGTCGATCGACGCCGACGAGCGCGTGACACCCGGGCTCGCGGACGAGATCCGGGCGCTGCTCTCCGGCGACCCGCCGCGCGCGGGCTTCCGCGTGCCCCGCCTCAGCCACTACCTGGGACGCTGGATCCGCTCGACGGACTGGTACCCCGACTATCAGCTCCGGCTCTACGACCGGCGCCGGGGCCGCTGGACCGGCCGCTACGTCCACGAATCGGTCCAGGTGGACGGGCCGGCCGGCACGCTGCGCCACGATCTGCAGCATTACCCGTACCGGGACGTCTCGCATCACCTCCAGACCATCGACCGGTATTCGACGCTGGCCGCGCGGCAGATGCACGAGGACGGGCGCCGGGCCGGCCCGGCTCAGCTGCTGCTGCACCCGCCGGCCGCGTTCCTGCGCAACTACGTCGCGCGCGGCGGCTTCCGCGACGGCACGGCCGGCCTGGCCGTGTCGCTGCTGAACTCGTACTACGTGTTGTGCAAGGTCCTGAAACTCTGGGACATGGGATGTTCTCGCTCCACATCGACACCGCCCGCACCTGGCGAGGAGGACAGAACCAGGCCCTCCTGACGGTCCTGGGCCTGCGCGCCCAGGGCCACCGGGCGGTGCTGGTCGCTCACCCCGACGGCGAGCTGGCCCGTCGCGCCGGTGAAGGCCACGATCTGATCCGCCTCGCCCCCTCGCACGAGGTGGACTTCGGCGCCGCGTGGCGGCTCGCCCGCATCCTGCGCGATCTGCAGCCCGAGGTCGTGCACGCGCACGACCCCCACGCGGTGGCGATGGCCGCGATCGCCGTGTCGCTCCTGCGCCGCCCCCCGCGACCGGCGCTGGTCGCCGCGCGCCGGGTCGACTTTCACGTCAAGCGGAATTCCTTCTCGCGGTGGAAGTACCGGCAGGTCGACCGGTTCATCACCGCCTCGGCCGCCATCGGGGCCATGCTCGTCGGCGACGGGATCCCGGCTGAGCGCGTGGTCACGGTGCACGAGGGCGTGGACGTCGACCGCATCGCGGCGCTGCCGGCCGTCAGCGTGCAGCACGAGTTCTGGCTGCCGACGCACGTGCCCGTCGTCGGCAACGTGGCCGCGCTCGTCCCGCACAAGGGCCAGCGCTACCTGATCGAGGCCACGCCGTCCGTGCTGCGCACGGTCCCGGAGGCGCACGTCCTGATCTTCGGCGAAGGCGAGTTGCGCCACGATCTCGAGCACCAGATCCACGACCTGCACCTCGAGCGCCATGTCATGCTGGTGGGGTTCCGGGCCGACGTGCTGTCGCTGTTGAAGGGGTTCGACCTGTTCGTGCTGTGTTCGGTGACCGAGGGCCTGGGCACGTCCCTGCTCGACGCGATGGCGGCATCGAAGGCCATCGTCGCGACGCGCGCCGGCGGCATGCCCGAGGTGGTCGAGGACGGCGTCACGGGACTGCTGGTCCCGCCGCGCGATCCGGCCGCCCTGGCGGACGCGATCGCCAGGCTGCTGGCGGACGCTCCCCTCCGCGAGCGGATGGGACGGGCGGGGCTCTCCCGCGTGCGCGAGCGTTTCAGCGTGGACCAGATGGTCGCCGGGACGCTGGCCGCCTACGCGGACGTGGCCGGCAGACCCCGCGCATCGGACAGCGCCGGTCCCCCTCCGGCCGACTGAACCCGCAGTAGCCGAGCATGCCGAGGTGGCACAACGCGAAATCGTAGCGGACGGGGTCCGCGGGCTCCAGCCGGCGGAGGGCCTCCGTGATGCTGGCCGCCATCCTCCAGCCCGGGCTGGTGTACCGCGTCAGGCCGAGACACCGCCCGACGCGGATCACGTGGACGTCGAGGGGAATCACCAGCCGCGCCGGGGACACGCGCGTCCACCCGCCGGGATCGACGCGATCGTGCCTGACCATCCACCGCAGGAACAGGTTGAGGCGCTTGCAGGCGCTGCCGAGAGAGGGCGGCGCGAAGAAGGCCTGGACGCCCGGCTTCGCCGGCACGCGGCCATAGGCGGGGGCGAGGTCGATGGCCCGCGCCCGCCGGCAGAACGACTCCAGGCCCGGCCCGATGTCGGAGGCGCCCGGGTCGTCCCCTGCGGCGAAGAACCCCTCGATCGACCCCTCGCGCTCGATCATCGTTCGCAGGATCCACAGCAGCGCCACGAAGTCGCGGCCGCGCGTCCAGCGGTGCACGAGCCCGAGCAGGGGCCCGCCGTCGCGCGCCGGGTCGAACCCGCGGACGAAGGACGCCGGCGAGGGCCCCATCACGCGCAGCAGCGCGTCGATTGACGCCATCACGCTCGCCACGCGGCCAAACGCGAGGCCCGCGGCGCAGAAGGCGACGATCTCGCGGTCGGCCGGATCGGCGAACGCGCGCACCCGTTCCACCGGGTCGGCGATCTGCCCCGCATGGTCGAACTGCGCGTACAGCCGGTCGAGCGCGTCCTTCACCGGCGCCTCAGAACGCCGTCACCGGATGGCCGCTGCGGCACAGCGGGCACGCGGCGGCCGGGTAGTTCTCCGGCGCGCGGTACTCGGCCAGCGCCGTGTTCGGCACGCCGAGGTCCACGATCGACTCGAGCCGGTCGTAGATCTCGACGGTGGCCACCAGCGTCGCGCCCGCCTCGCGGATGAGCGCGGCGCAGCGTTCGAAGGTCTGCCCGGTGTTGCGCACGTCGTCGGCCAGCAGCACGCGCTTGCCGGCCATCTGGGTGCGATAGAAGGCCTTCAGCGTGTGCCGCCCGTCCGTGTCCTGCCCGAAGGGCGCGAACCCGCACGGCGGCGCGGACGGGTGCCGGCGGCTGTCCAGCAGGCCGGCGATCGTGTGCGCGAGGAGCGCGCCGCCGGTCACCGGTCCCGCCACCACGTCGGCCTGGTCGGCCACGCCCGACGGCAGGACGTCGATCAGGTCCTGCGCGAAGCGCCAGATGGTCGAGGGGTACCGGAACAACTGGTGCGGGTTCAGGTACACCCGCCCGTGGAAGCCGTTCCCGTAGTCGAAGTGGCCGTCCAGCATCAGGACCTCGAACCGCTGCAGATCCTGGAGCGCCTTCTGGCGGATCTCGTCACGGCGATGCACGGGTCACCTCGCCAGCCCGGCGGCGCCCGGGACATCGGAGTTCACGAAGACGGCGCGGCCGCCGACGATGGTCGCGGCGACGGCGCCGCGGAGCGACCAGCCATGGAACGGGGAGTTTCGGGATTTCGACCGGAACCTCGTCACGTCGACGGTCACCGCCACGTCGGGCGCCAGGATCGTCAGGTCGGCCGGGCTGCCGGAGGCGATCCGGCCGCCGGCCACGCCGAGAATCCTGGCGGGGTTGACCGACAGGAGTTCCACGAGCCGCGGCAGGCCAATCAGTCCGGTGTGCACGAGGCGATCGAGCGACAGGGACACGGCGGTCTGGAGGCCGATGATCCCAAAGGGGGCCCGGTCGAACTCGACGCGCTTCTCGTCGTCGTGGTGCGGTGCGTGGTCCGTCGCGATGGCATCGACGGTGCCGTCGGCCAGCCCATCGAGCAGCGCGTCCCGGTCGGCCGCTTCGCGAAGCGGCGGGTTCATCTTCAGGTTCGTGTCGTACATCAGCGGTGCGGCCAGCCGCTCGTCGGTCAGGGTGAAATGGTGAGGCGTCACTTCGCAGGTCGCGCGGACGCCCCGCGCCTTCGCGGCGCGCACCGCGCGGATCGCGCCCGCGGTGCTCAGGTGCGCGAGGTGGAGCGGTGCGCCGGTCATGGCGGCGAGCACGAGGTCACGCTCGACCATGACGTCCTCGGCCGCGCCGGGAATCCCGCGCAGGCCGAGCTGCGAGGCGTGAAACCCCTCGTGGGCGACGCCGTCTCCGGCAAGCGACCGGTCCTCGCAGTGGTCGATCACGGGCATGGCGAGCATGCCGGCGTACTCGAGCGCGCGACGCATGAGCATGGCCGTCGCCACCGGCTTCCCGTCGTCCGAGACGGCCACGCAGCCGGCCGCCTTGAGTTCGGCGATCTCGGCCAGCTGCTCCCCGGCCGATCCCTTCGACACCGCGCCGATCGGGTAGACGCGCGCCAGCCCCGCGGCCGCCGCCGCCTCGAGGATGTTGCGCGTGATGCTCGCGTTGTCGTTCACGGGCCTCGTGTTCGGCATGCACGCGACCGCGGTGAACCCGCCGGCCACGGCTGCGGCGGCGCCCGTCGCCACCGTTTCCTTGTGCTCGAAGCCCGGCTCCCGCAGGTGCACGTGCATGTCGATGAACCCCGGGCACACGACCAGGCCTGCCGGCACGTCCACGACGGCCGCGCCCCCCCAGGCGTCGGCCGGGATCGCCTCCTCCACCCTGGCGATGCGACCGTCCTCGATCAGCACGTCGCGCCGGCCGTCGATCCCCGAGGCCG
Organism: uncultured Acidobacteriota bacterium; assembly: GCA_963813325.1. Classification (GTDB taxonomy): domain Bacteria; phylum Acidobacteriota; class Vicinamibacteria; order Vicinamibacterales; family JAKQTR01; genus CAWEYM01. Next base: position 657,096 of record CAWEYM010000003.1, on the reverse strand, counting down.
GGTCCACGACCCGCCCGCCCCTAAGCAGCCACTTCATGTTCGCCTCCCGCCAGCAGGTACAGGACCGCCATGCGCACCGCAACGCCGTTGGCCACCTGGTCCAGGATGACCGAGGCCGGGCCGTCGGCCACGTCCGACGCGATCTCGACGCCGCGGTTCATGGGCCCGGGGTGCATGATGATCGCATCGGGCTTCGCGAGCCGGACACGGGCGGCCGTCATGCCGAACACCGTGAAGTACTCCCGCAGGGAGGGAAAGAACCCGCCCTGCATGCGCTCGAGCTGGATCCGCAGCATCATCACGACGTCCGCGCCGTCCACGGCCGTCTCGACCGACGTCGTCGTGTGGACGCCGAGGCGCTCGATGCCCGGCGGCATCAGCGTGGGCGGCCCGCAGAGCCACACGTCGGCCCCCATCTTTGTCAGCAGCAGCACGTTCGACCGCAACACGCGGCTGTGGAGCAGGTCGCCGACGATGGCGACCTTCAGCCCTTCGAGGCGGCCCTTGCGCTCGCGGATCGTGAACGCGTCGAGCAACGCCTGCGTCGGGTGCTCGTGCATGCCGTCGCCCGCGTTGATGATGCCTGCCTTGCAGACGCGCGACAGCAGGTGGCAGGCCCCCGACGAGGCGTGGCGCAGCACGATCAGGTCTGGCGCCATCGCCTCGAGGTTCAGCGCCGTGTCGATGAGCGTCTCGCCCTTCACCACGCTCGACATCGCGATCGCGATGCTGAGCGTGTCCGCGCTGAGGCGCTTCTCGGCCACCTCGAAGGAGGTCCGCGTCCGCGTCGACGGCTCGAAGAACAGGTTGATGACCGTCTTCCCCCGCAGGGCCGGGACTTTCTTGATCGGCCGCGACGCGATCTCGCGCATCGCCTCGGCCGTGTCGAGGACCAGCCGGATCTCGGACGCCGTCAGGTCGGCGATGCCCAGCAGGTCCTTGCCCCGCAGGCCGGCGGCGGCCGCGTCCGGGGCGGCGGATCGGGTCGTCGTGTCTGCGCTCATGATGCCTCGCCTCCGGCTTGTTCGATCGTCACCTCGTCGCGTCCGTCGCTTTCCGCGAGGCGGACCTGCACCGTCTCGCGCCGCGCGGTCGGCAGGTTCTTCCCGACGTAGTCGGCCTTGATGGGCAGCTCACGGTGCCCCCGATCGACCAGCACGACCAGCTGAATGGTGCGCGGCCGGCCGAAGTCGATCAGCGCGTCGAGCGCCGCGCGCACGGTCCGCCCGGTGTAGAGCACGTCGTCGACCAGGATGATGTGGCGATCGTCGATCGAGAACGAGATCTCGGTGCTGCGCACGATCGGCTGCGGCCCGACGGCGTGGCGCATCAGGTCGTCGCGGTACAACGTGATGTCGAGCGCGCCGGTGGGCACCTCGCGGCCCGTGATCTCCAGCAGGATCCTGGCGAGGCGCTTCGCGATCGGCACGCCCCGCGTGCGCACGCCGACGAGAGCGAGGTCTTCGATCCCCCGGTTGCGCTCGACGATTTCATGAGCGATGCGCGTGAGGGTCCGGCTCATGCGCTCGGTGTCCATCACGACGGGCATGGAGTCCTCCCGGGACCGCGGCGGCCGGAACGGGCGACGGCCGGACGATCGGATCCCAGCGGCAATGACGAGATGACAGGAAACGGCCTGGAACGGCGGCCGGCAACGCAGGGACGGGCAGGAAGGAACACTGGCACCTCTTGCCGGCCTCCCGGGCCGGGCTTAAAGAGCTGAGGCAGTATAGCACTGAGCGCCGGCGAGCGCCGGGCTTGGGCCCTACCGATCGTACGAGGGGATGAACGTGATGGGGCGCTCGGCGGTGAAGGCCCGGTCGAACAGGTCGGCCCGGGCGTGGCCGTCCATGTCGCGCCCGAGGGGCAACCCGAGGTAGTAGAGCAGCGTCGGCGTCAGATCGAGAATCGACGCCGGTGGACGCCGGCCCGGGCTGACCATCGTCCCGAATGCCAGCAGGAAGCCGTCAGGCGCGCGCTCGTGGCTGCCCGACAGCGCCGCGGTGCCGAAGGCCCGCTCAAGCATCCGCTTGCCGATGCCCAGCGGCTCCATGCCGAACCCGGACACCACCAGCAACAGGTCTCCGGGCTTGAGGGCCGCCATCGCCCGCCCCACCGCGACGTCCGCCGCGCTGTAGTACGCGACGAGGACGTGGCCGTAGCGCTGGCGCTCCTCGTCCGACACGTCACCGAATGCCCAGGGCATCGCGTAGCGAAGGAAGTAGTGCCCGGCCGCGTCCAGGCACTCGTAGCGGATCGCCGTGACGCGCGTCGGAAAATCGTGGTCGAGCGCCGACGCGACCTGCTCGAGTGCCCGGTCCGCCCGGCACGGCTGGTCCACGAGGGCGCCGCCGGGATCGCCGCTGCCGGACGGACTGGTCCGGATGAGCGGCACGCTCATCGTCGGGCGCGACCCGGCGGCCGCGATCGCCGGGGCCAGCGCCTCGCGCGGCCAGACGACCTCGGTGGACTCCGGGTCCACCGTCGTGTCCCGGAGACGCTGGAACCGGTCCGTCACGAGATACCCCTGCACCGGCCCGGCCGGCTGCGTCACCGGCCAGTTCACGATCCCCGTGGAGATCCCCTGGCTGTTGAGGATGCTCCAGAACGGCCTGGCGCGCAGCTCGTCGCTGTCGTGGACCTGCTGGTGCAGGAAGCCGAACCGCACGAGCGCGTGGGCGTAGCAGTAGTCCGGGAGCAGCTCGATGCGGTCCGCGCCGCCCACCGGCCACGACGTCGCCGCCGACCGGATGCCGTTCCGCATCGGGCTCTTGCCCGTGGCGGCCGCCGTCCAGACCGGCCCCGGCTGCGTGGGCCGAAGCGTGGCCAGGTGCATGGACGCACCGGAGTCGAGGATCCGCCCGAGGTTGGGAAGCCGCCCTTCGGCGACCGCGGGCCCGATGATGTCGAGCGACCCGCCCTCGAGCAGGATGATCGTGACGCGACCGGTGGACGCGCCCGTGCCGAGCTCAGCCGCCGTGCCGGTCCATCGCGGCGCGGGCGGGCGCGCAATGCCGGGCCCCCTGGCCGTGAGCGGCAGCGCCAGCGACGCGGCCATCGCGAGGCCGAGCAGGGCCGCGCTGACGCGGCTCGTGCGCCGGTGGAACCCGTAGTGCACGAGACCGATGACGAGGAACACCAGGAGGCACAGGGACAGCGCGAGCGCCCCGCTCGCCATCCGCCTGAACGTCCCGTCGTCGAGCACGCCCCGGAAACTCCGCAGGTTGAGCCACATCAGGGCTGTGCCGACGACCGCCGCCGCCGATCCCACCCAGATCAGGAACCTGAAGCTGATCCACCCGGGCGAGAGGATCTCGGCGGTCGTCAACTGGCGCAGGACGATGAGCACGTAGAAGGTCGCCGCGGCGTGCACGCCGTACGACAGCTCCAGCGTGATCGCCAGCGGCAGCAGGCCGGCGAGGCGGTAGCCGGGATTGAGCTGCAGCACGAGAATGGTGATGTACGCCGCGACCAACCCGCCGCCGATAATCGAGTTGGTCAGCATCCTCAGGTACCGCATCGGAGCTCCTCGCCGGGACTGAGTCTACTGTACCTTCGGGCCGCGACCGCGGGGCCGCGGCGCGATCCCCGGCCCCGACATCTTCGCCCGGCCCATCCCGGGTCCCCGATCCCTGGCCGCCGATCCCCGGTCCTTGTATACTCCCTCCATGTCCGGTCCGGTCGATGTGGATGCCGAGGTGTTGTCCAACACCCGCCTCTCCCCTGACTACAACGTCCTCGCCCTGGCGGCGCCCGCGATTGCGGCGGCAGCCAGGCCCGGCCAGTTCGTCATGGTCCGGCCCGCGGCCGGGACCGACCCGCTGCTGCGGCGACCGTTCTCGGTGTTCGAGATCCTGCGCCACGCGGACGGGTCCCCGCGCGGCATCTCGATTCTCAGCAAGCGCGTCGGGGTCGGCACGGCGCTCATCTACGAATCTGGCGAGGGCGACCGTCTCGGCTGCCTGGGGCCGCTCGGCCAGCCGTTCACGCTGGTCAGCCCGCCCACCGAGGCCTGGATGGTCGCGGGGGGCGTCGGGCTCGCGCCGTTCGCGACGCTGACGGACGCGCTGCGCGGGCTCGGCACGCGCACGACGTTGTTCTACGGCGGGCGGCAGGCCGGCGATCTCTTCTACCTGGACTGGTTCGAACGGCGCGGCGTCCACCTCGTCCTCGCCACCGAGGACGGCAGCCGCGGCGTCCGGGGGCGCATCACCGAGCCTCTCGACGCCGCGCTGCGGGCGAAGGCCTCCCTGCCGTCGGTGCAGCTCTATGCCTGCGGGCCCGAGCCGATGCTGAAGGTCGTGAGCGCGATCGCCGCGGCCGGCCGGCGGCCGTCTCAGCTGGCCATGGAACGCCTCATGGGCTGCGGCATGGGCGGGTGCTACAGTTGCGTCGTCCGCGTGCGCGACGAGTCGGGCGAGCCCCGTTACGTCCGGTCGTGCCTCTCGGGCCCCGTGTTCCGCGGCGAAGACATCATCTGGGAATGACCGTGGACCTCAGTGTTCGCGTCGGATCGCTGCGCCTGCGCAACCCGCTCATCGCGGCCAGCGGGTGCTTCGGCTACGGCGTCGAGTACGCCGACGTGGTCGACCTGTCCAGCCTCGGCGGGATCTGCGTCAAGGGCCTCTTCCTGAGGGAGCGCCCGGGGCATCCGCCGCCGCGCATCGTCGAGACCCCGTCGGGCATGGTGAACGCCATCGGCTTGCAGGGCATCGGCGTCCACCGCTTCGTCGCCGAGAAGATGCCGGAATTGCGGCGCCTCGGGGCGGTGGTGATCGTCAATATCTGCGGGGGCACGCTCGACGAGTACGTCGAGCTGGCACGTGTCCTGTCGGACGTGGAGGGCGTGGCCGCGCTGGAGCTGAATATTTCGTGCCCCAACATCAAGGAGGGCGGAATCCAGTTCGGCTGCAGCCTGACGAGCACCTTCGAGGTAGTGAGCGCCGTGCGCAAGGTCACGACGCTGCCCGTGATCCCCAAGCTGACGCCCAACGTCACGAGCGTCTCCTCGTTCGCCAAGGCGGCGGAGGAGGCCGGGGCGGACGCCGTGTCCCTGGTCAACACGTTCCTCGCCCTCGTCATCGACGTGGAGACGCGCCGTCCGCGCCTGTCGAACGTGATGGGCGGACTGAGCGGGCCTGCCATCCGCCCGATTGCCGTCCGGATGGTGTACGAGTGCGCGCAGCTCGTGAAGATCCCGGTCATCGGCATCGGCGGGATCGCCAGCGCGCGGGACGCGATCGAGTTCCTGATCGCCGGCGCGACGGCCGTCCAGGTGGGCACGGCGAACTTCGTCGATCCGTTCATCTGGCCGAAGCTGCTCGACGGCCTCGCGGACTACGGGGCGCGGCACGGCCTCGAGCGGATCAGCGACCTCGTGGGCACGCTCGACACCTCCGCGCCGAACCCCGGAGCTCACTTGTGATGAGTATGTGGGCTCCGGGCACGCGGCCTGAAGCCCGCGCGCTGCATGCCCGGCGCGTGCTCACCTCAACGGAGCGCCGGTGAACGCCGGGCTTGGACTCGCATGAACCAGATCATCGTCGCCCTCGACGTCGACCGGGCCGCGCGCGCGATCGCCCTCGCCGACCAGCTTCGGGGCGCGGTCGGCGCCGTCAAGGTGGGCAGCCAGCTGTTCACGGCCGCCGGGCCGGATGTCGTCCGGCGCCTGGCGGAAGCCGGGCACCGCGTGTTCCTCGACCTGAAGTACCACGATATCCCGAACACCGTCGCTGGCGCGGCCACGGAGGCGGCTCGCCTCGGGGTCTGGATGTTCGACGTGCACGGGTCCGGCGGTCCGGCCATGATGCGCGCGGCCCGCGACGCCGCGCGGGATGCCGCCGCCAGGGCCGGCACGGAGCCGCCGCTCGTGATCGCCATCACGGTGTTGACGAGCTTCGACCAAGGCACCCTGGCAGCGATCGGCGTCGCCCGCCCGATCGTCGAGCAGGTCGATGGGATCGCCGGCCTCGCGCAGGCGGCGGGGCTGGATGGCGTGGTGGCGTCGCCGCAGGAAGTGGCGCGGCTGCGCGCGCTGTGCGGCCCCGGATTCGTGCTGGTCACGCCGGGCATCCGGGCGGCCGACGCGAAGGGGTCCGGGTCGCCCGCACGGGACGACCAGGTGCGCACCCTGACCGCCGCGGAGGCAATCCGCGCGGGTTCGAGTTTTCTGGTGGTGGGCCGGCCGATCATCGCGGCGCCGGACCCGCGGGCGGCCGCCGAAGCCCTGGCGGCGTCCATCGGCGCCCACGAGCCGGCCAGCGGCTCATAGCGGCCCACGCGGGAGGCCCCGGAGGCCGAGGCCCCCGGGCCCGCGCGACGTGATGGCCTACTTGGCCGTGATGACGAAATGCCCGCGGCGGTTCTGCGCCCAGCACGCCTCGGTCTCTTCCGTGCAGAACGGCGCTTCCTTGCCCTTGCTCACGCTCGAGATCCGATCCGCCGGGATGCCCAGGCTGACCAGGTAATCCCGGACAGCGACCGCGCGCCGCTCACCGAGCGCCAGGTTGTACTCGGCAGTGCCGCGCGAGTCGCAGTGGCCGAACACCGTGAACTTCACGCTGCCCCACCGCTTCAGCCAGTCCGCGTCCTTCTGCAGCGCGGCGCGCCCGTCGTCCCGCAGCTCTGACTTGTCGTAGTCGAAGTACACGTCCGCCAGCGGCTGTTCCGCGTTCAGCGCGTCGACGCTCTTGGAGGCGAAGATCTCGTCCTCGGTCGGTACCTTCGGCGCCGGCGGCGGCGGCGGTGGTGGTGGTGGCGGCGGCGGCGGCGGCGGCGGCGTGACGACAGGCGCCGGCGGCGGCGGAGCCGGAGCCGGCGGCGGGACCTTCTTCGCACATGACAGAGCGGACGCAAGCGCGACGCTGACGGCCGCGAGGACCAGAACACGGGTGATGTGTTTCATCAGAGTCCTCCACCGGTGATGCATGACGACTTCGACGCAGCCTGCGCCCAACGGACACGGTGGGCTGCATGGCAGTATCGTTCGGGAGCTTACCGGGATTGATGAAATCCTGTCAATCTGATCGGGGCCTGCCGGGCACGTTCCGAGGCAGGATCCGCGATGACGCGCGCAGCGTTCCGTGCCGAGTCCTGGACGCCGTCCCCAGGCCCTGGCGGGCGGGGTGCCTGGCGCCGCGGGTGTCATGGCCGACTCTTCCCGGCGGTTTCAGGCGCTGCTTCGTTACAATGCCGACGTGGACCGACTCCTCGAGGCGACCTCGGTGGCCGAGCAGCGGCACTTCTGGTTCCGCGGCTTCCGCCGTTTCGTCGCACCGCTGCTCGGGCGCGCCGCGTCGGGGCGTTCCGACCTCCGCCTGCTCGACTGCGGCTGCGGCACGGGCGCCAACCTGGCCCTGCTCGGCCGATACGGGAAGGCGTGGGGGTTCGACCTCACCTGGACCGGCGTCGCGCTCGCGCGCCGCGCGGGCCGGACGCGTGTCGCCCAGGCCAGCGTCACCCACGCACCGTTCAACGACGGGGCGTTCGACATCGTCACGTCGTTCGACGTGCTGTATTGCCTGGAGGAACCGGCAGAGCGCGCGGCAGCCGCCGAGATGTACCGCGTGCTCGCACCCGGCGGGGCGGCCATCGTCAACGTGGCGGCCATGCGGATCCTGCGCGGCAACCACTCCGTGCTGTCCCAGGAACTGCGCCGTTACGATCGGGCGCGGCTTCGCGCCGTCCTGGAGCACGCCGGCTTCCGCATCGAGCGCATGACCTACACGAACGCGACGCTCTTCCCGCTGATGCTCGGCGTGCGGACCGCGCAGCGCGCGTTCGGGCTCGCGCCGATCGAGCAGGCGACCGGCGAGATCACCGTCCCGCCCGGGCCCGTCAACGCGGTGCTGTCCGCGTGCCTGTCGGTGGAAGCCGGGCTCACCCGGGTGGTCCCGATGCCGTTCGGGAGCTCCCTGCTCTGCCTGGCCCGGAAGCCGGGGTGATGCTGAAGCGGAAGATGCGCAGCCCGAGGTTGCGCGCGTCGGCGCCTTGCCCCCGATCCACGGGCCGGAACGTGCGGTCCGTCTCGATCGTCAGCACGCCGCCCGACCGTTCGAGGGCGGCGCGAGGCACGCCGATCGCCCAGGAGAAGTCGGCCGCCGGCTGGTCGCGGTAGAGGACCTGGTCGCCGGCCCGGATCACAACGTGGGGCGCGGTGTCGAAGTACCGCAGCGGCGACTCGCCCGAGACGTCGAGCGTCATGTCCGCCGGCACGCTCACCCGCGCCGTGGCGCGCGCGCTGGCCCATCTCCACCGGCTCCCGGTCGACGGGTTGTACTCGGGCTCGGTACCAGCCCTGATCGAACCCCACCATGGGCACGTCGGGGTCCTGCAGGTCGAACTGCTCGATGGCGGCCGGCGGGCGCGGCCTTCCGGGTTCCGCCTCCAGCGATATCTCGAGGCGGGCCAGCCCGCCCGTGCCGGACAGGCTGCCGGCCGGCAGCGGCACGAACCTGAGGAAGAACGGCGAGGTCGGCGGCACGATCCACGCGTCCATGACGCGGCCATCGATCGCGAGCGAGAACCGCGCCTCGGGATCGCCGGCCCGTCCGAGGTGGCGGCCGCCAATCATGACCGTGACGGGCGTATCCCGGCGCCGGACCCAGGCGACGATCGGACCGCGATCCAGTGTCCGCCGGTCCAGGCGCGCGACGCCCGCGGTTTCGGGCGTCAGGTCCCAGCCTTCCCCTGCGAACCAGCCGGGGTCGCGGATCTCGATCCAGTCCACCTTGTCGGGACGAATCCCGCTCAGGAAGGCCTCGCTCGAGAAGGGCCAGCGGTAGGTCTTGCGCACCAGGCGTGCCCGCGGGTCGATCAGGGCCAGGTCGGTGCGCTTCGGATCGGCCAGGAACCAGACCGGACCCCGGCCGCCGCCGGTCCAGTACTTCACCAGCTCCAGCCACTCGTGCTTCGGGGGCGCGGGCAGGACGAAGTGCGCGTTGCCCAGCAGGGCCTCGGCGGACCGCGCAAAGGCGTGGTGCATGCCCATCACGACGCCGGGCTCGCGCGCGGCGGCCGCGCGGGTGTCGGCGAGCGCCTGCGCGATCGGGCTGGGATGTTCCGCGTACTGCGCCAGCGCCGGCACCACCACGACGAGACTGGTCGTGATCGCCGCCGCGGTCAGCAGCGAACCGGCCGCGCGGCCCAGGGCGAATGCCCCGCGAACCGCCAGGTAGGACACGGCAGGGATCAGCGGCAAGGCGTAACGGGTCGTGACCGTCTCGTGGAACAGCAGGTGGAACGCGGCGTACGGCAGGAACGCGACCGTGAGCACGAGCAGTGCGCGACGGGATCGCCACAGCAGGACGACCGCGCCCGCCATCGCCAGGACGACGACCGCGACGCCCAGCGCCGGCCACGCCCAGGGGTGGACGAACGTGTCGAGCAGCCCGGTCGCCAGTCGCCGCAGCGACAGGTTTGTCGCCAGCAGGTCGACGCCGGCCAGGTCCTCTGAACCCTGGGCCGACACGGCCTGCAGGTACGCGGACAACCCGCCGGACGCCAGGACCAGCGGCACCGCCCACAGCAGCGCGCCGATCGTGAACCATACGCCGCTGCCGATCAGCGCGCCGGCCGCGCCCCGGCCCGCGCGGTCGGCCAGCACGAACAGCAGCAGGGGAACGGTGAGCCAGAGCGCCTGGGAGCGGGTTCCGATCGCGATCGCCGCACCGAACGCCCCGATGAGAATCAGCCTACCAGACGCCTGTGCCGCGCCGGCGTCGTACGCACCTCTTGGGAGCGCGGTCAGCGGCCGGGCCTGCCGGAGCATGGCGGTCGCCAGCACGGCCTGAACCGCCAGCGCCGCGGCCAGGCCCGTCACATCGCTCATCGGGCGCGACGCCGTGAACCAGAAGAGGGGCGATGCCAGCGTCAGCGCCATCGCCCCGAACGCCGGGCTGGTCAGGATCGCCGTCGCCGACAGGTCGCGCCGGCCGCTGCCCGGGCCGGCCGCGCCCATCCGGTCGAGGCTGCGGAACAGCTGGAACAGGGCGAAGGCAGACAGGGCCCCGAAGACGACGCCCCAGATCGCGAGCGCCTCCGGTTCGCCGAGCACCAGGTTCGCGAGCTTGCCGAGCGCGATGTAGATGGGATAGCCCGGCGGATGCGGGCGATGCAGACCCGGATCGAAGTCCCGCAGGCCGAGCGCGAAGTTCACAGAGTCGACGTCGCCCAGCGAGGACGCCAGGAACGGCAGGTGCGCGACCAGGAACAAGCCCGCCGACGCGGCCGTCACCCACCCGATCGGCCCCGCACGACGGAGCGTGGCAGTGATGGACACGAAACCCCGCTCACACCGGGCGCAGCTGGAGACCTTCGTTCAAGCTGCCGGTGCGGTAGCCCTGGAGGTCGAGCGCCACGTAGCGATAGCTGCTCTCACCGAGGGCGACCTCCATCACTCGTCCCAGTCCTCGTCGTCCTCTTCGTCCTCGTCGTCCTCGTCCTCGTCGTCATCCGAATCGTCGTCGTCCTCATCCTCATCGTCCGCGACGACGTCGAGTTCGATCGGGGCCGTGCTGGTAACCTCGAGCGTCACGCCGCAGTTGTCGCACTCCAGCGTGTCGCCTTTCTCGACGTCGTACTCGTCGACGTCGATCTCGAAGTCACATTCAGGGCAGGTTGCCATACCGCCTCCTGACGAGGCCGACCGGGTGTCCTGGGGGACGCCAGCGGCCGGCAGGGCCAATCCTCGCGGCCCACACACGAAACGTGCGAGTTTTAGCCCACATTTCGGGTGGGATTCTGGATTATAGCGACAACCCTCACGGGCCGCAACGCGGTCACCGCGCGCTGGTCCCGACACGCGGACCCAGGTGGACCCGGTCGGAATCCCGGGCCGGCCGGCGCTGTCGGCACCGTAGCGAAGCGCCTACAGTCCGGGCATGGCCGGGCCGATACAACAGCCGATGACCACGCCCGGAACCGCCACCAAGACGGTCGTGATTGCCGACGACACCCCGCTCGTCCGGGACCGCTTCAAGGCCGCGCTGGAGCAGGCCGGGCACCGGGCGGTGACAGCCCGGAGCGCCGCCGAGCTGCTGGCCCGCGTCCGGGCCGACCTGGCGTCGATCGACCTGGTCGTGGTCGACCTGCGCCTGCCGCACGCCGGCGGAGTCGAGATGATCCGGGCCATTCGCAAGCTGGACGGGGGCCGGCTGCCAATCCTGGTGTTCAGCGGCACGATCGGGTCGGCCGACGAGGTGCGCGCCCTGGCGGACCTCGGCGTGGCGGGTTACGTCAACGAGTACAGTCCCTCGCAGCACATCCTCCCGTCGCTGGCGCCGCACCTGTTCCCCGACAACTTCAACCGGCGCAGCAGCCCCCGCGTCGTGCTGGGCATCCCGGTGGCCTACCGGTTCGCGAACAGCATCGCGGCCGCCGTCACGCTCAACCTCAGCAAGGGCGGGCTGGCCATCCGGACGATGAGCCCGCTGGACTCCGGGGCCCGCGTGCGCGTGCGCTTCCGCCTGCCGAACTCGAAGAAGGACGTCGACGCCGACGCCCGCGTCACCTGGACCGACCGGCGCGTGGGCATGGGCCTCCAGTTCGAACGCGTCGACTCGGACGACCAGGCGGCGATCGACGAGTTCGTCGACAGTCACTTCTACGCCCAGAAAGCTGAATCCTGATCGGCCGCCGGCCCGAGCCGGCTCCCGACGTGACGGCGCGCCCTCTCCGGCGCGGGCGTCCGCGTGCGCGGCGGCGGAGGCCTGGGCCGCAGCCGGGAACGGTGGACCCGGTGTACAGTCTTAGCCCGGAGGCAGCGCATGGACGAGATGACGATCGGCCTGGACGAAGCCGCGATACGCCTGGGAGCCGTCTTTGCCCTGGTGTTCGCCAACGGGTTCTTCGTCTCCGCCGAGTTCGCCCTGGTCACGGTGCGAAAGACCCGCATCGATCAGCTGATCGCGGAGGGCAACCGGCTGGCCCGGCCCGTGCGGCGGGCGCTCTCGGACCCGGAAAGCTACATCGCCGCGACGCAACTGGCCATCACCATGACCAGCCTCGGCCTCGGGTGGATCGGCGAGCCGGCCGTCGCGTCGCTCATCGAGCGAGGCCTGGGTGCGCTGCCGCGCCAGCTCGCCGCCGTCACGGCACACACGTTCGCGGTGACGATCGGGTTCGCGCTGATCACCGCGCTGCACATCGTGCTGGGCGAGCTGGCACCGAAGACCATCGCGCTGCAGCACGCGGAACGCACGGCGCTGATCGTGGGCAGGCCGACTGAGCTGTTCATGAAGCTCTGCTGGCCCTTCATCGTCCTCCTCAACCGGATGGGACAGTGGGTCGTGCGGCTGCTGGGGCTGAAGGCCCCGAGCCGGCACTCGCTGGTGCACTCGGAGGAGGAGCTCAAGATGCTGGTGACCGCGAGCCAGGAAGCCGGCGTGCTGGAAGAGGACGAGGAGCAGATGCTGCACCGCGTCTTCGGGTTCGGCGACCTGACGGCCGGCCAGGTGATGATCCCGAGGACCGAGATGACGGCCCTGGCTGTCGACGCGACCCGGAGCGAGATCATCGACTGCGCGGCGCGCAGCCCGCAGCCGCTCCTCCCGGTGTACCGCGAGAGCCTCGACGACATCGTCGGCGTCCTGCATCTGCGCGACCTGTTCGGGGTGATCGGGTCGCAGGCGGGCGAGGTCGACCTGACCCCCGTCACGCGCGAGGCGCTCACGGTGCCCGAGACGCTGGGCGCCGACGACCTGCTGAACGAGATGCGACGCCACCGCACGTCGCTCGCGATCGTCATCGACGAGTACGGCGGCACGGCCGGGATGGTGACCTTCGAGCGCCTGATGGAGCGAATCGTCGGCGAGATCGGCGGGGACTCGGAAGGGGAACTGACGCGCATCTCGCTGCTGACCGACGGGTCCGCCCTGCTCGACGGGCTGACGCTCACGACCGACGTCAACGAGCGGTTCGGCATCCACATCGACGAGGATGCCTACAACACGATCGGGGGCTACATGCTCGGCCGGCTGGGCCGCCGGCCGCGGATGGGTGATGGCGTCGATGTCGAGGGACGGCGGCTCCGGGTGGAAGCCCTCGACGGGCTGCGGGTGGCCCGGGTTCTGCTGACGCCGCCGCGACCGGGGGCCGCCCCGCCCGACCAGCGCGCCGGGGCGTGAGCGCGCGGGCGGGCGCTCTCAGTCGTACCTGAGCAGGCGCAGCCCGTTGCCGATCACGAGCAGCGACGCGCCCATGTCGGCCACGACCGCCATCCACAGCGTCGCCAGCCCGCCGATGGCCAGGGCGAGGAAGACGACCTTCAGCCCGATCGACAGGGCGATGTTCGCGCGGATGTTCCGGACAGTCGCGCGGCTGAGACGAATCGCGTAGGGGATGCGCCGGAGTTCGTCCGACATCAGCGCCACGTCGGCGGTCTCGAGCGCGGCATCGCTGCCTGCCGCCCCCATCGCGATCCCGACGTCCGCCGCCGCGAGCGCGGGCGCATCGTTCACGCCGTCGCCCACCATCGCCACGACGCCGTACGCGGCCTTCAACTCTTCCACCGCCGCGAGTTTGTCGGCCGGCATGAGTTCGGCGCGAACTTCCGTGATGCCGAGCGCGGCCGCGATCTGGCGGGCCGTCGTCGCGTTGTCGCCCGTCAGCATGACGATGTGGTCGATGCCCTGCCGCCGGAGCAGGTCGATCGCCGCCCGGCCGGACTCCCGGAGTGCGTCGGCGACGGCGAGGAGGCCGATGGCCCGGCCGGCGTGGGCGACGAACACCGCGGTGCGCCCCTGGTCGGCCAGGTCCTTCAGCCGCGCGTCCAGCTCCGGCGTGCACAGGCGGCGCGACTCGAACAGGCGGTGATTGCCGACCAGGGCGGGGATGCCGTCGACGAGCGCGCTCGCGCCGAGTCCGGGCAGGGAGCGGTGGTCGTCGCCGGCCGGCGGGGTCACGCCGTCGAGCGCGGCCCGGCGGGCGATGGCGCGGCCGACGGGATGGTCGGACCGCGCCTCGAGCGCGGCCGCGATCCGGAGGATCTCCCGCGGCGCGACGCCGTCGACCGGGACCACGCCGACCACCTCGGGCTCGCCGCGCGTGAGGGTCCCGGTCTTGTCGAACGCCACGCAGCGGACGGCGCCGGTGCGCTCGAGATGGCGGCCGCCCTTGATCAGGACGCCCTTGCGCGCGGCCGCGGCCAGCGCGGAGACGACCGAGACGGGCGTCGAGATGACCAGCGCGCAGGGGCACGAGATGACGAGCAGGACGAGCGCGCGGTAGAACCACGTGCCGAACGGCTGGCCCGCCGCGATCGGCGGGACGATCGCCACGGCCCCGGCCAGCGCGATCACGGCGGGTGTGTAGACGCGCGCGAACCGTTCCACGAACGTCTGGGATGGTGCCCGCTGCGCCTGCGCGTGGTCCACGAGGTTGATGATCCGCGCCAGGGTGGTGTCCCGGCGCAGGTGCGTCACCTCGATCGCGAGCGCGCCGTGGCCGTTGATCGTCCCGGCGAACACCTCGTCGCCCCGCCGCTTGTCGACCGGCAGCGACTCACCGGTGATGGGCGCCTGGTTCACCTCGCCGATGCCCTCCAGCACGCGGCCGTCGAGCGGGATCTTCTCGCCGGGCCGCACGATCACGGTGTCGCCGAGGCGGACGTCGTCGACCGGCACGCGCGATTCGACGCCGTCGCGCCGCAGCAGCGCGTCGTTCGGGGTGAGCTCCATCAGGGAGCGGATGGCGAGGCGGGCGCGCTCCATCGACCGGGACTCCATCCACTGCGCCAGCGCGAACAGGAAGGTCACGGCCGCCGCTTCACTCCACTGCCCGATGGCGACGGCGCCCGCGACCGCGAGGAGCATCAGGACGTTGATGTCGATCGAGTGGACGCGGGCTGCCGACCAGGCCCGGCCCGCCCAGAAGGTCCCGCCCGCGACAATGGCCACCGCGAACAGCGCCCCGGTGATGACCGGCGCGGTCCCGATCATCTGCAACCCCACGCCGGCGGCCGCCGCGACGCCCGAGGCGACGACCAGGCCCTGCCGCGCCTGTCCGCCGGCAGGGGCGACGCGCGCGGGGTATTCCCGCTCGAGCCACGCGCGCATCCCGGTATCGGCGACCGCGTCCGTGATGGCCGCGGCCGACAGTCTGGCCGCGTCGTAGGTGACGCGCAGGCGCTGCCCGAGCACGTCGGCGGACATGGCCTCGAGGCCGGCGAGCGGCGCGAGGCGCCGCTCGAGGATGGCGACCTCCTCGTGACAGTCCATGCCCTCGACGCGAAACACGGACTCCGCGTGGATTTCGCACACGGGGCACGACACGGTGTTTCGGGGGCTGCTGGCCACGGTCGTTGCGTCCCGGATCACGGCTTGGATGGCCCGGGTCAGGCCTGCGGCTCGCAGCATTCCGCCGCCCGCCGCGACATCGTCCCGGGCCGTGGTTCCCTTCCCCTGTTCCCTGTGTTCCCATCTTATCAGGGTTGACACCCTCTCGACCGTCTCGCTACGATTCCTAGTTGGGCGTGCATCGGGCGCCCGGAACTTGCCACACACAAAGGCTGACCGCTGGCACCATGCGTCTCAAGTACGGTCAGGACCGCCGGGCCCTGAGCGCGGTTAGCGCGTTTCACGAGCATCCACGGAGACATCTGTGATCGAGGTTCAGCACCTCACGAAGCGCTATGGGCGCGTCACCGCCGTCGACGACGTGTCGTTCCGCGTCGAGCGCGGCGAAATCCTGGGGTTCCTTGGCCCCAACGGCGCCGGCAAGACGACGACGATGCGCGTCATCACCGGCTACATGCCGCCGACGGAAGGCAGGGCCATCGTGGCCGGCTTCGACGTGTTCGATCAGCCGGTGGAGGCGAAACGCCGCACCGGCTACCTGCCCGAGTCGCCGCCGCTGTACATGGAGATGACGGTGCGGGAGTACCTGACCTTCGTCGCGAAGATCAAGGGCGTCCCGTCCGGCGATCGGCGGCTGCGCGTGGACACGGCGATGGCCCGCACGCGCGTCGCCGACATGGCCGGGCGGCACTGCGGCAAGCTGTCCAAGGGCTACCGCCAGCGCGTGGGCCTGGCGCAGGCCATCCTGCACAACCCGGACGTGCTGGTGCTCGACGAGCCGACGGCCGGGCTGGATCCCAAGCAGATCATCGAGACCCGGGAGCTCATCAAGGAGCTCGCGGGGAACCACACGATCATCCTGAGCACGCACATCCTGCCCGAGGTGGCGCAGACGTGCCAGCGCGTGGTCATCATCAACAAGGGCCGCGTGGTGGCCGTGGACACGCCCGACAACCTGACGCGGCGGCTCAAGGGCGCCGAGACGATGTATGTCCAGATCGACGCGGGCCACGCCGACGCGCAGGCGGCCATCGAGGCGGTGCCCGGCGTGACGCGCGTCGCGGCGGCGGACCGGCACGAGGACGGCGCCGCCGGGTTCGAGGTGGAGAGCGTGCGGGGCCGGGACATCCGCCGGGACCTCGCGCGCGAGGTCGTGACCCGCGGCTGGGGCCTGCTGGAGCTGCGCCCGTTGCGGATGAGCCTGGAGGAAATCTTCCTGCAGGTCACGACCGAAGAGCAGGCGGAACCGCCGGAGGAGGCCTGAGGCATGGGCAATATCCTGGCACTGGCGCACAAGGAAATCCGGTCGTACTTCGCGTCGCCGATCGCGTACGTCGTGCTCGGCCTCTTCGCGCTGCTGTTCGGCTACTTCTACGTGGCCATCCTGAACTACTTCGTGCAGCAGAGCATGCAGGCCGGCCAGTACGGCATGCCGACGGCCATCAACGTGAACCAGCAGATGATCCGGCCGCTGCTGCTCAACACCACCGTGGTCATGCTGTTCGTGCTGCCGATGATCACGATGCGGACCTATGCCGAGGAAAAGCGCTCGGGCACGATCGAGCTGCTGCTGACCTCGCCGATCACCGACATCCAGATCATCGTCGGGAAGTTCCTGGGCGCGATGACCCTGTTCGGCACGATGCTGGGCGTGACGGCCGTCTATATCGGCGTGCTGTTCGCGTTCGGGACGCCCGAGTGGAAGCCGATCGTCACCGCGTACCTCGGCCTGCTGCTGATGGGAGGCTGCTTCGTCTCGGTGGGGCTGCTCATCTCGAGCCTGACGAAGAACCAGATCGTCGCGGGCATGATCACCTTCGCGGTGTTCCTCCTCCTGTGGGTCATCGACTGGATCGGGAGCTTCGCCGGGCCGACGGTCGAGCAGGTGGTCACCTACCTGTCCATCACGCAGCACTTCGACGATTTCGCCAAGGGCGTGATCGACACGAAGCACATCGTGTACTACGTGAGCTTCATCACGTTCGGTCTGTTCCTGACCGCCAAGTCGGTCGATAGCGAACGGTGGCGCGGATAATGTTCAAGAAGGTTGCCGGAATCATCGGCTGGCTGGGGACGGCGCTGGTATTCGCCGCCGTCGCAATCCGGTTCCTGAAACCCGACTGGGAGCGCTACGCCTACTGGGGCGCGTGGGCCGGGCTGGTCTGCGTGCTCGTCTACACGCTCGGCCAGTGGCGTGACATCGCAGGCGCGTTCCGCCGCCGGCAGACGCGGCTCGGCACGCTCACCGTGGCCAGCATCCTCATCGTGCTGGGCATCCTCGTCGCCATCAACTACCTCGGGGCGCGCCAGAACAAGCGCTGGGACCTCACCGAGACCGGACAGTTCAGCCTCTCGGATCAGACCAGGAAGGTCCTCGAGAAGCTCGACGCGCCGCTGAAAGTGTACGTGTTCGAGAAGGCCGTCGACCTCCAGCGCTTCAAGGACCGGCTGCGCGAGTACCAGTACGTGTCCAAGAACGTGTCGGTCGAGTACGTCGACGTGGACAAGAAGCCCGCCCTCGCCCGGCAGCTCCAGGTGCAGGCCTACGGGACGGTCGTGTTCGAGTACAAGGGCCGCACCGAGCGCGTGGTGGGCGACAGCGAGCAGGACCTCACCAACGCCATCATCAAGATCGTCACGGGCCAGCAGAAGAAGGTCTACTTCACCCAGGGCCACGGCGAGAAGGACCCCACCAGCAGCGAACGCACCGGGTACAACGGCATCGCCGCGGCGCTGCAGCGGGACAACTTCTCGTTCGATCGCACCGTGCTCGCGCAGGCCGGCGACGTCCCGGCCGACGCGTCGGTGCTGGTCGTCGCCGGCCCGAAGACGGACCTGTTCCCGCCCGAGGTCGCGGCGATCCGCCGGTACCTCGACAGGGGCGGCAAGCTCCTCGTCCTACTGGATCCCCCGGAGAAGGCCGACAGCCCGCCGTTCACCAATCTCCTGGCCCTGCTGAAGGACTGGGACATCGAGGCCGGCAACAATGTCGTGGTCGACGTCAGCGGCATGGGTCAGCTCATCGGCACCGACGCGTCGGTGCCTGTCGCGGCCAATTACCCGTCGCACCCGATTACCTCGGGCTTCTCGTTCCTGACCGCCTACCCGTTCGCCCGGTCGGTCTCGCCGATCGCCGGCGGCGTGGACGGCCGGGTCGCGCAGACCTTCATCGAGACGAGTCCCCGGAGCTGGGCCGAGACCGACATCGACAAGCTCTCGGCCTCCGGTGAAGTCACGCTCGACGAAGCCAAGGGCGACAAGCGGGGCCCGATCTCGATCGGCGTGGCGGTGTCGGCGACCGCCCCCGGCGCGCCGGCCCCCGCCGGCGGCGACAAGGATCAGAAGAAGCCCGAGACGCGCGTGGCGGTCGTCGGCGATTCCGATTTCGTCGCCAACTACGCCCTGAACATCCAGGGCAACAAGGACATGTTCCTCAATACCCTCAACTGGCTGGCGCAGCAGGAGAACCTGATCGCCATCCGGCCGACGGAAGCGGGGGACCGCCGCCTGACGATGACGATGGATCAGAGCCAGCGCATGATGTGGCTGGCCCTCGTGATCATCCCGGGCTTCATCATGGCGCTCGGCATCTACACCTGGTGGCGGAGGCGGTAATGCGCGGCTTTCGATCGACGCTCGTGCTGCTCGTCGTGTTCCTCGGCCTGCTGGGCTACATCTACTTCTACGAGATGAAGAAGCCGCCCGCGGGCGAGGAGGCGCCCAAGCAGAAGGTGTTCTCGGTCGAGTCCGACAAGATCGAAGAGATCCAGGTCAAGGCCGCGTCGGGCGACCGCACGGTGCTCAAGAAGCGGACCGGCACGTGGGACGTCGTCGAGCCGATCCAGGCATCCGCCGACGAGGGAGAGGTGTCCGGGATCCTCACCAACCTGGCCTCGCTCGAACTGCAGCGCGTGGTGGACGAGAACCCGGCCGACCTGGCGCAGTACGGGCTGGCGGCGCCCCGGGTCGACCTCGCGTTCCGCAAGACGGGCGAGGCGACCCTGGTTCACCTGTTCCTCGGGGACAAGACCGCCACGGGCGGCGACATGTACGCGAAGCTGCCGGGCGAGAAACGGGTCTTCCTGGTGTCGGGCTTCCTGGATACGACGTTCAACCGCTCGACCTTCGACCTGCGCGACAAGAGCATCCTGAAATTCCCGCGCGACAAGGTGGACATGGTGGATGTCGTCGCGCCCGACCGGGTCCTCGCCCTGGCCAAGGCCGGCGAAGGCTGGAAGCTCGTCAAGCCGGTCGAAGCCCGGGCGGACCTCGGCGCGGCCGAGGGGTTGATCGGACGCATCCAGAGCGCACAGATGAAGTCGATCGCCGCCGCCGACGTGCCGGCCGCCGACCTCGGGCAGTACGGGCTCGACAAGCCGGCCGAGGTCGTGACGATCGGCGCGGGCAGCACGCGGGCGGTCCTCGAGGTCGGCAAGGCGGCCGCCTCCGGCACCGTTTTCGCGCGGGACGCCTCCAGGCCGATGGTGTTCACGATCGACGCGACGCTCGTCGACGACCTCAAGAAGCCGGCCGACGAGTACCGGCCCAAGAACATCTTCGACGCCAGGCCGTTCAACGTCACGCGGGTCGAGGTGACGAGGGACGGAACGACCCTCGCCTTCGAGATGACCAAGGACAAGAACGGCCAGTTCTCGTGGCAACTGCTCAACCCGACGCGGAAGTCGGACGACATCAAGATGCAGACCTTCCTCGAGGGCCTCACCGGCCTGACGGCCCAGTCCTGGGCGGATGCGAAGACGACGACCGGCCTCGACAAGCCTGTGCTGACCGTCGTCGCGACGTCGGAGGAGGGCAAGAAGGTGGAGAAGGTCACCTTCGGCAAGGCCGGCAACGACGTGTACGCGGCTCGGGCCACTGAGCCGGACGCGGCTCGCGTGGACACGGCGGCGTTCGACGCGGTGGTGAAGTCTCTCGACGCGCTCAAGTGACACGCCGCCTTGCGCTGACGCTCCTGCTGACGGGGCTCGCCGCCGGGTGCGCCCGGCAGCCGGCGACCGTGATGTCGCCGCCTGCCGCCGCAGCCGGGGTCCCCGCCCCGAAACCCGGCACGGGCGCGCTGCAGGCCGATCTGGCCCGCCTGTTCCGCGCGCCCGCCTTCGACCATGCCATCTGGGGCGTCCAGATCCAGTCGCTCGACACCGGGGAGACATTGTTCTCGCTGAACCCCGGCACGCTGCTGATGCCGGCGTCGAACATGAAGATCGTGACGCTGGCGGCTGCCGCCGAACGCCTCGGGTGGAGTCATACCTTCGAGACGACGATTACGTCGACGGCGGCGGTGACGGACGGCGTACTCGCCGGCGACCTGGTCGTCGTGGGTTCCGGTGACCCGTCGATCGGCGCCCGGGGCGCTTCGACCCGCGTGTTCGAGGCATGGGCCGATGCGCTGAAGGCGCAGGGCATCGCCGCGATTGACGGGCGCATCATCGGCGACGACAACGCGCTCGACGACCGCGGGCTGGGCCAGGGCTGGGCGTGGGACTACCTCGGCTACGGCTACGCGACGCCGTCGGGGGCGCTGGAGTTCAACGAAGACCTGGTGATGCTCACCATCGTGCCGGGCGCCTCGGCCGGCGACCCGGCGGCGATCACCGCCCGGCCGGCAGGCAACAACCTGATCATCGACAACCGGCTCGTGACGGGCGTGAAGGACGGTGAGGCGGACTTCGACTACGAGCGGCTGCCGGGCAGCCAGGTCCTGCGCGTGACCGGATCGGTACCGGCCGGTCACGCGGAGATCGTCCGCGGCGTGTCGGTGGACAACCCGACCGCGTACTTCGTCAGCGTGCTGCGGGCCGTGCTGATCGCTCGCGGCATCGACGTCCGGGGCGAGGCCGTGGACATCGATGCGCTGCCGGCCCCGCCGGACCTGTCGTCGGCGCGGGTGCTGCTGACCCACACGTCGCCGCCGCTCTCGGATCTCGGCACGGTAATGCTGAAGGTCAGCCAGAACCTCTATGCCGACACGCTGCTGAAGGTGCTGGGCCGGGCCGGCGGGGTCCCCGGTTCGGCCGAGGCCGGGCGCAAGGTCGTCCAGGACGTGCTCCAGACCTGGGGCATCGCACCGGACCGCTACGTCCAGATCGACGGATCCGGCCTGTCCCGCTACAACTACCTCGCGCCCGACGTGCTCATCGCGGTCCTGGCGCACCTCTACAGGGATCCCCGTCATCGCGGGCCCTTCACGGAGGCGCTGCCGATCGCGGGCGTCGACGGAACCCTCGCCGCGCGCATGAAAGGCACCAGGGCCGAGAACAACGCCCGGGCCAAGACCGGCTCGATCGCCAACGCGCGATCGCTTTCGGGTTACGTGACGACCGCCGAGGGCGAGCACCTCGTGTTTTCGATCATCGCGAACAACTTCAACGTCCCGCCGGCCGAGGCCGACGTTGTGGCCGACGCGGCCGTCGCCCGCCTCGCCGTGTTCCGCCGCCGATAGGACGTGCCGGCCGGCGGCCTGCGCGGATCGGCTCGCCACTCGCCCGCCCGATCCGTCGGCGCGATGGGCAAGGTATGATGGCGGCCATGTTTCCGGTCGCGCTCGTCGACGCGGGCCTCGGACTGATCCTGCTCGGCTTGTTCTCGTTCGTCTGGCCGCTGTGGTTCTTCGGCATCCTGACCCGGCGCGTCGCCGCCGGCGCCGTGGCGCTGGGCGCGATCCTCATCGCCGTCGGCATGACGCGCCCGGCGCCCGACATCCGATCGGCCGGGACCGCCACGCGTCTCGACGAGTTCGCACCGGTCTACCAGTTCCACGAGGCGCACCGCATCCCGGTCCACGCGTCGCCCGAGCGAGTCTTCCGCGCGATCAACGCCGTCACGGCGGACGAAATCCCGCTCTACCGCACATTGACGTGGATCCGCCGCGGCGGCGCAGAGGGCCCGGAGACCATCCTCAACCCGCCGTCCGGCGTGCCGCTCATCACGGTCGCAACCAGGACGTCGTTCCTGACCCTGGCGGAGGTCCCGAACCGTGAGCTGGTGATCGGCGCGGTGGTACTCGCGCCGGCCGGCATCCGCCTCGCGACCGGGCCGACGCCGGGGTCGTTCAAGGACTTGACCCGGCCGGGGTTCGCCAAGGCGGCGCTGAACTTCCTGGTGACGCCGCGCGGCCCAGGCGAGTGCGAGCTGTCGTCGGAGACGCGGGTCTTCGCAACCGACGATGTCTCGCGCACCCAGTTCGCGCGGTACTGGCGGTGCATCGCGCCGGGAAGCGCCGCCATCCGGCTCCTCTGGCTGCGGGCCATCAAGCTGCGGGCGGAATCCGCGCGGTAGGCGGGCGGGTCCGGGCAGTTCGCCGCGGCCGGCCCCCGGTCCGGCCGGCAACGTGGCCGGGTGCGCCGCGGCCCCCGTCAGGGGCGCGGACCCACCGCACCCGCGACCAGGCTCCTGAGCACGTCCGCGATGTCGGCGGGCGGCGCAATCAGTCCCCCACCCTGCGCCAGGTCGGGCTTGCCGCCGCCCTTGCCGCCGAACCTGGCCACCAGCGCGCGCAGGATTGCGGACGCGTCGAGGTCGACATCGGCGGCCCGGGCGATCACGACGACCACGGGGCTCGCCGCCGACACGAGCGCAGCCACCACGCCCGGCCGGTTCGCTGCGTACACGGCAAGCGTCTTCAGCCCCGCCTGGTCCCAGCCGTCGAGGACCTCGATCGCGACGGTCGCGGGGCCGACCGCCGACCCGCGGGCCACGAGCGCGCCGGCCTCGTGGATCGCCAGCTGCTCCTGCTGTCCCCTGATGGTCTTGCGGAGTTCCTTGCTCTCGGCCTGCAGGCGTTCGATCGCGCCGGGCAGATCCTCTGGCGGGACCGACACGAAACGGATGCACCCGGCCACCGCGTCTCTCACGGTCCGGTACTCCCGCAGGGCGCGGGCCCCGCAGACGAACTCGAGACGCAGGCCGCCCCGCAGCTTCTCCCACGACCTCACGGTGATGATGCCGATCTCGCCGGTCCGCGCGACGTGGGTCCCGCCGCAGGCGGAGCGGTCGTAGTCGGCCACCTCGATCACGCGGAGCGTGCCGGTGCGCGCGCTGTCCTTGCGAAGCCCGAGCGAGGCGGCCTCCTCGGCGGGCGCGAACCGGATCGAGACATCCCGGTTCGCCCACACGATGCGATTGGCCTCGGTCTCGGCCGCGGCGATGGCCTCCGGGCCGAGCACCTTGTCGAGGTCGAGCGTCGACACGACGGCGCCGAGATGGAAGCCGACCGTGCGGGCCCGGTGCAGACGATCGAACGCCGCCGACAGGATGTGCTGCCCCGTGTGCTGCTGCATGTGATCCGCGCGGCGCGCGTGGTCGACGCTGCCATGGACCGCGGCGCCCGCCGCGATCGTTCCCTCCACCACGTGTCCAATCGTCCCATCGTCCTGGTCGACGACATCGACAACGCGCACGCCGCCGAGCGTGCCGGTGTCGAACGGCTGGCCGCCCGAGGTCGGGTAGAACGCGGTGCGGTCGAGCACGACGATGGTGCGCCCGTCGGCGGCCTCGCACGTGAGCACGGTGGCATCGAACTCGGTGCACGCAGGATCGTTGTAGTAGAGGCGCTGGGTCATCATGAAAGCAGCAATCAGAAGTCAGAAGTCAAAACTCCCGCCTCCCGCCCACCGGCTCACCGCGGGGTCGGTGACGCCGGCTTCGGCGAACCCCCTCGCCCGGATCCGGCAACTGTCGCAGCCGCCGCAGGGCTCGCCGGCCGGCCCCGGATCGTAGCAGCTGTGCGTGAGGCCGTAGTCGAGGCCCAACTCGAGGCCGCGACGGATGATCTCCGCCTTCGACATGGTGATGAGCGGTGCGTGAACGCGGAACCGGCTGCCTTCGACGCCGGCCTTCGTGGCCGTGTCCGCCAGGCGCTCGAACGCGGCAATGAACACGGGCCGGCAGTCCGGGTAGCCGGAGTAATCCAGGGCGTTGACGCCGATGACAATGTCGCGGGCGCCGGCGGCCTCGGCCCAGGCCAGGGCCAGCGACAGGAACACCGTATTGCGGGCCGGGACATAGGTGTCCGGGATGTCGGCCGCATCCAGCGGCCGGTCCTTCGGCACCGGGCGATCGCTCGTCAGGGCGGACCCGCCGAACGCCGCGAGGTCGATCGCCAGTTCGACGTGGCGCGCCACGTGGAGCGACGCTGCCACGCGCCGGGCCGCCGCGATCTCCACGGCGTGCCGCTGGCCGTAGAGAATCGTGAGCGCGAACAGGTCGAACCCGTCCGCCCGTGCGATCGCGGCCGCGGTGTACGAATCCAGTCCGCCGCTGAGGAGCACCACCGCGTTCACGCGTCCCTCCCGCCTCCTGCGCGATCACACGCCCCGGACGTTCTTGCCCCAGATGTACTTGTGCACCTGGAGCTGCAGCCGCGCCGGCGACCGATCGGCCAGCATCCAGGCCGCGAGCGTCCCCGGTGCGAGGACGTCGTGCACCGGCGAGAAGAGGACCGCCGCGCACCGATCGGCCAGGCGGTACTTCTCGACGACGTCGCGCGCGAAGTCGTAGTCGGCCCGGTCCTGGATGACGAATTTCACCTCGTCGGCGGGCCCGATCCGCTCGAGGTTCGGCCAGTGGGTCCGCATCGACTCGCCGCTCCCGGGACACTTCACGTCCACGACGCTGATGACGCCCGCCGGCACCCGTTCGAGGCTGAGGTGGCCGCCCGTTTCGAGCAGCACCGTCAGGCCGCGGGCGAGGAGACGCTCCATCAGCGCGTACACCTCCTCCTGCAGGAGGGGCTCGCCGCCGGTGATCTCGACGAGCGGGCACGCGTAGCTGTCCACCTGGGCCACGACCTCGGCGAGGCTCATCTTGCGGCCCTCCGTGAACGCGTACGCCGTGTCGCACCACGCGCAGCGCAGGTCGCAGGCGGTCAGGCGCACGAAGACGCACGGCCGGCCCGCATGGGTCGACTCGCCCTGGATCGAGTGGAAGATCTCGTTGATGGTCAACATGCCGTCACGGGGCCAACGAGGCCGCGTCTGTCAATTCTAGCCCTAACCTCGAAAGGACAGCATCGGCTGTCGGCTTGCGGCGTTCGGCCTGCGGCCTCGCACGCTATCTGGCTTCATGAAGACGGTTCCACCGCCCACCGTCGGTGGGGCCTTCTGACGCGTTCGTGCGGGGCACAGTCGCGTGGATTGGCCGAGAGCCGTGAGTCGTGTGCCGTGCGCCGGACGGCGACCCCGGGTCCAAAGACCCGGGGCTCCAGCTGCCAAGACCCTCACGAGAGGCGCCGACGCCTGAGCAATATGCAGGCGCACCTGCCATACAATGGCGGCTGGAGGTCACATGGCGAAACTGGTGTTCTACTGCAAGCCCACCTGAACGACGTGCCGCAGCGCCAGGAGTTTCCTGGTCGAGCACGGGATCGCCTTCGAGGAGCGCGACATCAACAAGACACCACCGACGCGCGAGTTCCTCGAGCAGCACGTCGACGCGGATCGGTTCCTCGAGTACCTGAGCAGGAGGAGCCCCGCGTTCAGGCAGCGCGCGCTGCCCCGCTCCAAGAAGGAGGCGATCGCGCTGATGCTGGAGCAGCCCAACCTCATCAGGCGGCCGGTCCTGGATCGGGGTCGATCGTCCCGTCCCATCTTCGGGTTCGACAAGGACGCCTACGAGAAGCTGACGTAGCGATGGGTGAGATACGCGTCGGCACGTCGGGCTGGAGCTACCCGAGCGGTCCGGGAGCCTGGACCGGCGTCTTCTATCCCGCCGGCGGCACCGGGCAAGGCGGGCGGAAGGTGGACGAGCTGGCCTTTTACGCGGATCATTTCGACACGGTCGAAGTGAACAGCAGCTTCTACCGTCCGCCCGATCCGGCCCTGACCACCAGGTGGGCGGCCCGCACGCCGGCCGGCTTCGACTTTTCGTTGAAGCTCTTCCAGAAGTTCACGCATCCCTCGATGTACCGGCACGCGGCAGGCCTGCCCGAACGGGACTCGGACGACGCGCCGATGATCCCGGTCGTCGGGGCCGCCGACGTCGAGGGGTTTCGCCGCGCGGTCGACCCCCTGGCCGACGCCGGCAAGCTCGCGGCCCTGCTCGCGCAGTTTCCGCCCAGCTTTCGCTGCTCCGACGAAACGCGCGACTACCTGCGCTGGCTGCTCGAGGCGTTCCGTGGTTACCCGCTGGCGGTCGAGCTGCGGCACCGCACCTGGAGCGACCAGATGGCCGCGACGCTCCGCCTGCTCGACGCATACGGGGCGGCGTGGACCCAGATCGACGAGCCCAAGTTCCGCTTCTCGGTCCGCCAGGACTACCTGCCCAACCAGCCGGGGCTCTACTACATGCGGCTGCACGGCCGGAACGTGGACCAGTGGTGGACGCACGACGACCCGGCGGAACGCTACAACTACCTCTATTCGCCGGTGGAACTGCAGGACTTCGCGGACACCGTGGAGGCGGTCAGGGAGGTCGTGCGGAAGATCTACGTCTACCTCAACAACCACTTCGCGGCGAAGGCCGTCGCCAACGCCGCCGCGCTGCGGCACGCCCTCGGCCAGCCGCTGACGGGCAGTTACCCTGACGAGATGGTGGCCCGCTATCCGGTGCTCGACGGCCTGGTGAGAACGATCCCGGGCCAGGCGACCCTTCTGCCGTGATGCCCGGCCGTCGTCCCGGGATGGGGCGTACACCGATCCGTACCTGCCCGGGGGCACGGTCCCCCGGGCGCGCGCGCCGTGGTGAGGTGGAAACCGCGGCTACTTGATGTACATCCGCTTGACGGTGTCGCCGACCTCGAGCTTCTCGGCCACGTCCATGCCGTCGATGACCTGCCCGAAGATGGCGTACTTGCCGTCGAGCGACTTCTTCGCGCCGAGGGTGATGTAGAACTGGCTGTCGGCCATCATCGGGTCGCCCGCGTGGGCCATGCCGACGGCACCCTTCTTGTGGGTCAGCTTCTTGCTGATTTCCGCCACGCGGAGCGGCTTCCCGTTGCCGCGGCGGCCCCAGGATTCCTTCCTCGACAGGTCCTTCGAATCAGGATCGCCGACCTGCGCGACGAAGCCCTTTTCGACGCGGTGGAAATGCTGGCGATTGTAGAAGTTCGACTTCACCAGGGCCAGGAAGTTCTCGACGGTCTTGGGCGCCTCCGACGGATAGGTCTCGATCGTGATCGTCCCTTTCGTCGTCTCCATCACCACGACCGGGCCAGGCGCCGGGGCCGCAACCTTCTGCGCGTAGCTGGCGGTTGTGCCGATCGCCCACGCCGCCACCGCGGCCAACACGATGCCTGCACGCTGAATCCTGCGCATGTCCAAATCTCCTCTCGAGTCGATGGTGTCGCACGGCGGTGGGGACAATCCGGCCGGCTCAACAGGGATGATACAGGAGATCCAGGTGGCACGCCACGCGCGTGCGCGCCGCGCCTCGAGCCCGGCGCTCGGTTGAGTTGAGGACGCGCCGGGAATGTCGCGCGCTGGCGTCAGCCCGCGTGCCGGGCGCGAACACACCCATCACAAGTGAGCTCCGGGGTCAGGGGCCCATCGCCGGCCTTCGGGGCTTTCCCTCGACGGTCACGCCGATTCGCGGGCAGTCCGGGCGGATCACGCACTCCCCGCACCGCGGGTGCGTCGGCCGGCACACGTTCTGGCCCCACGTCACGAGGTACAGGTTCACGTACGGCCACCAGCGCTGCGGCAGGTCCCGGTACAGCGCCTGCTCGGTCTGCTCGGGTGTCTTCGTGCGGACCCAGCCCAGCCGGTTCGAGATCCGGTGCACGTGCGTGTCGACGCAGATGTTGCGCAGGCTCTTGAACGCCAGGATCAGGACCAGGTTGGCCGTCTTGCGCCCGACGCCCGGCAGGGTCACCAACTCCTCCAGCGTCGCCGGCACGCGGCCGCCGTGCTCCTCGACCAGCATCCGGCACGCGGCCTTCACGTGCCGCGCCTTGGTCCTGTAGAAGCTGACGGGGTAGATCAGCCGGCGGATCTCCGGCACGCCGAGCGCCGCCATCGTGCCGGGCGTGCGCGCCCGCGCGAACAGGCGCGACGAGGCGGCCGCGGTCGTCGCGTCCTGCGTGCGCGCCGACAGCAGCGTTCCAATCAACACGTGGAAGGCGTCGTCCTGCTGCTCTTCGGCGATCTTCTCGATGGCCGGCAGATCGAGGCCCGTGATGGCCCGCGCGAGGGCCCGCATGACGCGCTCGACCGTGCGGGGCGCGGGTGCTCCCGGCATCACGCGACCGGCGTCAGCGGCGGGCGCCCGTCGAGCACCGCCAGGATGTTGCTCGCGGCGAGGTCGGCCATCGCCGTCCGCGTTTCGACCGTGGCGCTGCCGAGGTGCGGGGCGAGCACGACGTGCTCGAGGCCGGGCAGTTCCTCGTGGACGAGGGGCTCGCGCTCGTAGACGTCGAGGGCGGCGCCCGCGATGACACCCTCGCGCAGGGCCCACGCCAGCGCGGCTTCGTCCACGACCGGCCCGCGCGACGTGTTGACGAGATAGGCGGATCGCTTCATCCGCAGCAGCGACCGCCGCTCGATCAGGTGGCGTGTGCCGGACGTCAGGGGCACGTGCAGCGACACGACGTCCGAGGTCGCGAGCAGCTCGTCCAGGCCGAGCCGTCGCCAGGCCTCCCCGCCGGCGGGCGCCTCGAGGCTCTCGTCCTCCAGCGTGGCGAAGGCCACGTGCATGCCGAACGCGGGGGCGCGCCGAGCAACCGCTCGGCCGATCCGGCCGAGGCCGACGATGCCCATCTGCTTGCCGCGCAGGTCCGTCCCCAGCATGAAATCGAGGGCCCAGCCCTTCCACTGCCCGTTCCGGACCAGGCGATCGCCTTCCACGATGCGCCGGGTCATCGCGAGGACCAGGCCCCACGTGAGATCCGCGGTCGCCTCCGTCAGGACATCGGGGGTGTTCGTGACGATGACGCCGCGATCGCGCGCGGCGGCACAGTCGATGTTGTCGTAGCCGACGGCGATGTTGGCCACGATGCGCAGGTCCGGCGCCGCTTCCAGCAGGGCCGCGTCGATGCGGTCGGTGAGCACGCACATCAGCGCGCGCTTGCCCTCCAGGCGGGCCAGGAGCTGCCCGGGGGTCAGGCCCCCGGGTCCCTCGTGGAGATCGACGTCGCACGCCTGCTCCAGCCGCGCGATCACGGACGACGGAATGCGCCGGGTGATGAGGAGTCCTGGTTTCGGCACGGTGGGTTCCTGGATGCGTCGGGTCTGGGACGCGCCGGCTGGCCTGCCGGTGCGCGCAGCCGCGCGGCGCGCCGCCTGCCCGTCGCGCGTCGGGTCAGTGACCGAACGACTGGCAGAATCGGCAGTGCTCGCAGGGCACGAGCGGCTCGATGAGGCACGGCCCGTCCGACGCCCGGCCGTTGAACACCGGGAGCAGCGCGTGGCTCGGGTGGACGGGGATCGGCCGCTCGCGCGCGGGCGGCGGCGCCGTCGCGCGGCCCGGCCCGGCGTCAAGGTGGCGCTTCACGGCCTGGCGCACGAAAGCCCGCAGCTCAGCTTCGTCCATCATCGCAACGCCTCCAGGTCGACGGAATCGACGATGCCGACGATGGCCGCATCGACCGGCGCCGGCTTGCGCCTCAGCGCGTCCTGGGCCGCGCGGCCGTCGACGACGAACAGCACGTGCTCCCCGACCCCGGCCCCGACCGTGTCGACGGCCAGCACGGGCGTGCCGCGGGGCTGCGCGTCCGCCTCGAGCGGCTGCACCAGCAGCAGCGTCGTCCCGAAGAAGTTGTGGTCCTTCTGTGTGGAGACGACCTGGCCGACCACGCGCCCGAGCAGCATGTCAGCCTTCCATCGTCCAGTGATCCACGATGCCGACGATCCCCGCGTCAGCCGGCAGTTCCGTGGGCAGGAATGGGAAGGACGCCTCCTTCCCCCTCACGTAGAACACCTCTTCGCCGACGCCCGCGCCCACCGAGTCCACGGCGACCAGCGGCGCGCCGGCCGGCGATCGATCCGGCCTGAGCGGCTCGATCACGAGCAGTTTCACGCCGGTCAGGCCGGGGTCCTTGCGCGTCGCCACGACGGTGCCGATCACGCGGGCGAGCAGCACGGCGCTACTCCTGGACGTCCACCTGGTCGACCACGCCCACGATGGCCGCGTCGACCGGCGTGTCCTTCAACCCGGACGCCATGCGGGCCGAGCTGCCGCTGACGACCAGCACCTTCTCGCCGACGCCGGCATCCACCGTGTCCACGGCGACGAGCGCGGCGCCGTCGGGCTGGCCGCGCAAGTCGACCGGTCGCACGACGAGCAGCTTGGTGCTCAGCAGCCGCTCGTCCTTGCGCGTTGCCACGACGGTGCCGATCACGCGGGCGAGGATCATCGGCGATCAGGCCTTGCTGCCGGACTTGCCGATGGGCAGGACGTCCTCGAGGTTCGCGTGCGGTCTCGGGATCACGTGCACGGACACGAGTTCGCCCACGCGGCGGGCAGCGGCCGCGCCCGCATCGGTGGCGGCCTTCACCGCCGCGACATCGCCGCGGACGATGGCCGTCACGTAGCCGGCGCCGATCTTCTCCCAGCCCACCAGCGTGACCTTGGCCGCCTTCACCATGGCGTCGGCCGCCTCGATCATCGCGACGAGCCCCTTGGTCTCGATCATGCCCAGTGCTTCACCCATGCGATCCTCCGCGCTCTGGCCGTCGGGCCGACCCGGCGGCGTCGCGCCCCGTGACGTTCCCGGTGCAGGTGGCGGCTATGTTACCCGAATCCGGGCGCGCGTGGGGACCGACCCGGGGGCCGCCGACCCCGGGGGCCGCTACTTCGCCTGCCAGGCGGTGCGGCATTTCTCCGAACAGAAGTAGACGATCCCGTCCTTCTCCCGGACGGCCAGCGACCGCGAGGGCACCACGAAGGTCCCGCACACGGGGTCGCGCAACATCCGTTCGCCCTTCTCGGGCGGCCCGCTTCCGGCGCGCGGGCGCGGAGTGGCGCCGTCGAGGATCCCGCCGAGCAGCCGCAGCACCGCGCGGACCGCCAGGAGGACGAGCACCGCAAGGAGCAGGAACCGGGTCATCCTGGAACCCGCGCGGCTAGCCGCCGACGCGGCCGGGGTTGGGGTTGGGCGATCCCGCCGGCGGCGTGCCGGGCGGCGGCGTGGGCGTCCCGCCCGGATGGGCGGCCTTCAGGTTGTCGAGCGAGCGCTGTGCGGCCTGAGCCTCGGCCGAGCCCGGCGCGATCTTCAGCACCTGCTCCCACGAGGCCATGGCCCCCTGGAGATCCTGCTTGCCGAACGCCCGCACGATGCCCTGGTTGAGGAGCGTCTTCACGTGCTTCGGATCGATGCCCAGCGAGTAGTCGAACTGGGTGAGCGCCCGGTCCGGCTGATCCGTGTAGTAGAAGCTGACGGCGAGATCGGTGCTGACATCGACGTTCTTCGGGTCGAGCTTCAGGGCCTCCTGGTACCACTTGATCGCCTCAGGGTAGCGCTCGGCGTCGAAGTACAGGTTGCCCAGCTGGATCCTCGACGGAACGTTGTTCGCGTCACGCTCCGCGATGGTGCGCAGCGTCTGCGCCTGGGTCTCGTCGAGCGCCGGGCGTGTCGCCGTGCCCATGGTGGACGGCGCGGCTGCGGCGGCGGGAGCCGGGGCGGCAGCGGTCGCCGCCGAGCCCGCCGGCCCCTGCTGGGTCCCGATGATCCAGCCGACGATGAGTCCGAAGACGGCGCCGGAGATGCCGAAGACGATGGATTCAGGTTTCATAGGAGTGAACAGTGATCATATCAACGTGCGCACGAACCAGTCCACCAGCACGCCGATCAGGTCGAGCTGGCGCGGGCGCATGTAGGAGTGAACCCTGATCATATCAACGTGCGCACGAACCAGTCCACCAGCACGCCAATCAGGTCGGGCTGGCGTGAGAGCATGACCGTCCCGTGCCCGGCCCCCGACAGCAGGCGCAGGTCCCGCGGGCCGTCCCCCAGCGCCACCAGGGCGTGCGCCGACCGGACGGCGTAGGGATCCTCGTCGCTGGCCAGGACCAGCGCCGGCCGCGACCCATACGTGCGCATGGCCGGTTCGATCCGCAGCCCGCGGTAGTCCAGGCTGGCCGACAGCAGCGCCAGCGATCGGATCGTCGGGTCGGCCGCCGCGGCCAGGACGGCGACGTTGGCGCCAATCGACGCCCCGGCGATGCCGATGCGATCCGGGAGGATGTCGGCGCGGGCCGCCAGGAAGAGGCGCGCCCCGTCGACGTCGTTGACCAGGTCCGTGCGATCGCCGGAGTCCGCCCCGGTCGGGCCCGGCTTGCCGCTGCCGTTCCGCCGGAAGTCGATCGCGAGCGCAGCGACGCCGGCCTCGGCCAGGCGCGTCGCGGTCGCGTCCCAATCCACGAACGTCCGGCCGAGCATGGGAAGCAGGATGACCGCCGGCGCGGGCCTGCGATCGGGCACGAAGAGCACGCCGGTCACGGTCACGCCGTCCCGCGCGGCGAAGGCCACGGCGCGGGACTCCGCGCCCCGGGCCGGCGCAGCCAGGCCGACAGACACCACGAGGGGAACGAGGACGGCGCGGATCCACGTCACCCGGGCCCGGCGCGCACGCCCGCCGACCTCCAGCGCAGTCATCGCAGCAGCGCCACCATCTCCCGCACGGCCCGGTCGAGGCCGACGAGCGCGGCCCGCGCCACGATGGCGTGGCCGATGTTCAGCTCGACGATGTCGCCCACCTGGCGAATCGGCTGGACGTTGACGTAGTCGAGGCCGTGGCCCGCGAGCACCTCGAGTTCCAGCCCCGAGGCCAGGCTTGCCGTGTCCCGGATCCGGGCCAGGTGCGCGAGCCGATCGCCCGGCGCGGCCTCCGCGTAGGGCCCCGTGTTGATTTCGATCGCGTGGGCGCCGACCTCGCGCGCCGCCTCGGCCTGGCGCGCCACGGGATCGACGAACAGGCTGGTGCGGATGCCCGCCTCGCGGCACCCGGACACGGCGGCGCGGACCGCCTCTGCCTGCTGCAGCACGTCGAGCCCGCCGGTGGTCGTGACCTCGTCCGGGCGCTCCGGCACCAGCGTCACCTGGTCGGGCTTGATCCGCCGGGCGATCGCGACCATCTCGGGCGTCGCGGCCATCTCGATGTTGAGCTTGGTGTGCACCGTGTGGCGCAGCAGCTCGACGTCCCGGTCCTTGATGTGCCGCCGGTCGCCCCGGAGATGCACGGTGATGCCCTCGGCGCCCGCCAGCTCCGCGAGGAGCGCGGCGGCCACGGGCTCGGGCTCGCGGGCCTTGCGGGCTTCACGGATCGTGGCGATGTGATCGATGTTGACGGCGAGTCTCATGGTCGGCCTCGGCTGGTGTCGGTATCGTGTCGCTATCGGGGTGTGGCGTCCGGCAGGCCGCCGTCGACGGGGATCGTCGCCCCGGTGGTCGGCGACTGCCTGGTCGCGAAGTACATGACGGCGTGGGCCACGTGGCGGGACGTGACCTTCGCCTTGAGCAGGTTCCTCGTCCGGTAGTACTCCTCGAGCCCCGCCTCGTCGAGACCGCGCGCCTTCATCCGGTCCGGTCCGACCTCGGCCCACAGCCCGGACCGGCGGGTCCCGTGCGAGAAGACGGCGTCGGGCGAGACCATGTTGACCCGCACGTCGAGGTCGGCCAGCTCGAGGCTGGCGATCCGGCCAAGCTGGTGGGACGCGGCCTTGGTCGCGCTGTACGCGCCGAACTTCGCGCCGGGCGCGAACACGTTCTTCGTCGACACCAGCACGATGTCACCGCCGGTCCCCTGCAGCGCGAAGTGCCGCCCCGACTCGGCCAGCACCAGCAGCGTGCCCTCGATGTTCACGCGCTCCAGCCGGCGGAACGCGTCGACATCGATCGTGGTCAGCGGCGACACCATCGCGATGCCGGCGTTGACGATCACGAGGTCGACGCCGCCCCAGGCCTGGATCACCGCGCGGAACGCCGCGGCCACCGACCCGGCGTCGGTCACGTCCATCGGCACGCCGATCACATGGCCGGGGAACGCCTCGCCGAGCTCCGCGGCTTGCGAGTCCAGGCGCTCGCCCGGCAGATCGGTCAAGGCGACCAGGCACCCGTGCTCGAGGAGTTCCTGCGCGATGCCGGACCCGATGGCCCCGGCCGACCCCGTGATGAGGCCCACGCGGCCGGCGAGTGTCTTCGCGGGCCCCGCGAGCTTCGCGTGCTGCAGTCCGCGGTACTCCATCAGGAAGAGATCCCGCTCGGGGAGGCCCTCGTACACACCCATGCGCGTGATGAGCCCCTTCACCGTCAGCGTGTGCGCGGTGATGTCCCGCGCGATGACCGCGGATCGCAGGTCGTGGCCCGCGCACAGCGCGCCAAGCCCCGGGATCAGCACGACCCGCGGCAACGGGTCGAACCGGGCCACGCCGGCCTCCATGACGCCGCGGTGGCGCTCGACGTAGGCCTCGTAGTCGCGGGCATACTGGCGGACGGCGGTGTCCAGGAGCGCGCCGAAGCCGTCCGCGTCGTGCCACGCGGGCTCGTCGATCCAGAGG
Organism: uncultured Acidobacteriota bacterium; assembly: GCA_963813325.1. Lineage (GTDB taxonomy): Bacteria > Acidobacteriota > Vicinamibacteria > Vicinamibacterales > JAKQTR01 > CAWEYM01. The sequence goes on along the minus strand of CAWEYM010000003.1, from coordinate 622,357 downwards.
GGCAGGTTCTTGGTCCGGATGAGATGGTCGGTCGTGAGGGCAGGCGTGACCATCGCCGCCCGCGCGCCCTCGGCGGCCAGGCACGAGAGCACGTCGTCGCTGACGAGCGGGAGCAGGACGACGCGGTCCCACGGCCGGTCGGCGTCGAGGGTCCGGCTGGCCAGGCGGCCGCGCACCATCGGGGCGACGCCGGCGAGACGGTCCCACGCCGTCGCCACGTCCCCGGCCGACACCGCGACCGGCCGGCTGCGACGTGCCCTGGAGGCCGCGAACGACTCCGCGCGGCTGACCAGCTCGACGGTCGCCTCGTACGACGACCGCGCCGTATCGCCCCACGTGATCAGCCCGTGACGCATCAACACCATGCCACGGGCCCGCGGAGACGCGTCCGCCGCCGCCGCCGCCGCGCGGGCCAGCTCGAATCCCGGCTCGACGTACTCCAGCACGATCACGTCCTCGCCCAGGGCCTCGCGCACGAGCGCGGCGCCGCCGGCCTGGTTGGTGAGGGCCAGGATCGCGTCCGCGTGCGTGTGATCGATGCAGGCGGCTGGCAGGAAGGCGTGCACGAGCGTCTCGATCGACGGCGTCGGGCTGTGGCAGTCGAACAGGTGCGTCCGGAATTCGTTCACCATGGCCGCATCGTCCAGCCGGGCGAGCGTCCGCAGGCGCACGAGGTGGCGCAAATCGACGGCGGGATGGCCCTGCGGCTCGATCGAGGCCATGTCGAGGCCGGACGCCTTGACGAACAGCGCCGGCACCTCGTCGCCCAGGACCGTGCGCCAGCTGCCCTTGACCGACGTGTTGCCGCCCCCGTGCAGCACCAGCGCGGGATCCGCGCCCAGCAGGCGGCTCGTGTAGGTGCGCAGGGCGAGAGCGTCGCCCCAGCGCGGGGCGTAGCGGGTGAGGAACTCCGCGGCGGCCTGGTCCGACCAGCGACTCTGCATGTGCCCCCTGCCTTGACGCCCTCGCGGAGACCGCGAGGCGCCCGGGTTCCCGATCCCGCGCGGTGCCCCCGCCGTCAGCCCCGCGGGGGCCTGAGCGCGCTCGTCATGGCGGCGATGTTGGCCGCCGGATCGCCCTGGAAGACGGCGCTGCCGGTCACGACGATATCGACGCCCGCGCCGGCCAGCATCCCGATGTTCTGGCGCGTGATCCCGCCGTCCACCGCGACCAGGATGTCCCGGCCGCACGCCCTGATTTTCGCCCCGACCGCCGCGATCCGGTCCAGCGTGGCGGGGACGAAGCCCTGCCCGCCCCAGCCGGGGTTGATCGCGACGAGCATCACGAGCTCGATCTCGGGCAGCAGCGGGTCGAGCACATCGATGGGCGTGCCGGGGTTCAGCGCGACGCCGCGCGCGATGCCGCGCTCGGGCGCGCGCGCATTGGCCATCGTCCCGAGCGCCTGCAGCACCCGGTGCGGGTGCGAGCAGGCATCGGGATGAACGGTGATGACGTCCGCGCCGGCCGCGACGTAGTCCGCGAGCGCGCCGAACGGCTCGCGCACCATCAGGTGCACGTCCTTCAGCATGGACGTCTTGAGCGCCTTGATGAAGGGCGGGCCGACCGTGAGCATCGGCACGTAGCAGCCGTCCATCACATCGAAGTGCGCAAACAGGACACCCGCCGCCTCGAGCCGGGCGAGGTCCGCGCCGAGGCTCATCAGGTCGGCCGAGATCACGCCGACGCTCAGCGCGGGCCCGCGCGGCGCCTGCGTCGCCCCGTCCCCGCGCAGGATCCGGACGATCGGATGGGAGGTCGCGCCCATCGTGTTACTTCTTCCGCTTCCGCTTCATCTCGCGCCGCAGCGTCTGATAGAGATCGTAGGCCTGCTTCGGCGGCATCAGCTCGTGCACGACCTTCGTGATCGCCTGGATCATCGCGGCCGGCGCGTCGGACTGGAAGATGTTGCGGCCCATGTCGACGCCCGCCGCGCCCTGCGACACGGCGTTGTAGGCCATCGTCAGGGCGTCGAGCTCGCCGAGTTTCTTGCCGCCGGCCATCACGATGGGCACGGGGCAGCCGGCGGTGATCGTCTCGAAGCCCTGGTCGCAGTAGTAGGTCTTCACGACCTGGGCGCCCAGCTCGGCGCAGATGCGCGTCGCGAGGCCGAGGTAGCGCGCGTCGCGCACCAGGTTCTTGCCGACCGCCGTCACGCCCACCGTCGGGATGCCCGCGCGCAGGCCCATGTCGACCAGGCGGGTCATGTTGGTGACGGTCTGCGTCTCGAACTCGCCGCCGATGTGCACCTGGACCGCCATCGCGGACACGTTCAGCCGCACCGCGTCGTCGATGTCCATCGCCAGTTGCTCGTTCGACAGCTCCTTCAGCGTGCTCGGCCCGCCGCTCGCGCGGATCACGACGCCCTGGCCGAAGGTCGCGGGAATCACCGAGCGGAGGATGCCGCGGGTCAGCATCAGCGCGTCGGTGTAGGGCAGCAGCGGCACGATCGTGAGGTCGGGGCGTTCGAGGCCGGAGGTCGGCCCGAGAAAGTAGCCGTGATCGATGGCCAGCATGACCGTCCGGCCCGTGGCGGGCCTGAAGATCCGGGCCAGCCGGTTGCGCATGCCCCAGTCGAGCTGGTGGGCACCCTTCAGGTAGAAGCCGTCATGCCGCTGCGGCACGTCGACGAAGAAGTTCTTGGTTTCCTTGACGCCGTCGACATCAGCCATACGCTCACGCTCCCTGTCCGAATGGAACTGCCGCCAGGCCCGTCCCGGCCCGGGTGTTCATGCGAGATGGATCCTCACGGCCGCCGCGATTTCCTCCGCCCAGGCGCGGATCTCGCTCTCGCGCTCGCCCTCCAGCATGATCCGCAGCAGGGGCTCGGTGCCGGAATAGCGCACGAGCAGGCGGCCCCGTTCGCCGAGCTTGGCTTCGACCGCGCCGATCGCCGCGTGCACATGCGGCAGCGTGGCCACGTCGCGCTTCTCCCGCACCCGGACGTTGACGAGCACCTGCGGGTAGGTCGTCAGGTCCGACGCAAGATCGCCGAGCGTCCGCCCGGTCTCGGCCGTCACCCGCAGCACGTTGAGGGCGGTGACGAGCCCGTCGCCCGTGAAGAGCGAGTCCGCGAAGATGACGTGGCCCGACTGCTCGCCACCGAGCGCCAGGTTCTTCCTCAGCATCTCCTCCATGACGTACTTGTCGCCGACCGGGCAGCGCACCAGGCCGATCCCCTGCTGCCGGAGGGCGATCTCGAGGCCGATGTTGCTCATCACGGTCGCGACCACGGCGCCGCCTCGGAGCCGGCCCGTCACGTGCATCTGCCGCGCGCACAGGAACATGACCGCGTCGCCGTCCACGATGCGGCCGTGCTCGTCGACGAAGATCGCGCGGTCGCCGTCGCCGTCGAACGCGACGCCGAGGTGACAGCGCTCGGCCACGACGAGCCGGGCCAGCGCGTCGGGCCGGGTCGAGCCGCAGTCGAGGTTGATGTTGCGCCCGTCCGGGGCGTCGCCGATCGCGAGCACCTCGAAGCCGAGATCCCGGAGCAGGCGCGGCGCGAGGCCGACCGTGGCGCCGTTGGCGCAGTCGATCGCGATGCGACGGGCATGGGCCGGCAGGCGGCCGTCGATCGCCACACGTGCGTGGGCCAGGTAATCGGCGGCCAGGTCGACCTCGTTCACCCGGGGCGCCTCCCCATCCGGTGTGCGCCACGACGGGTCGGCAACGACGGCCTCGACCGCCGCTTCCAGGTGCTCGGTGAGCTTCTCGCCCGCGCCCGAGAACACCTTGATGCCGTTGTCCTCGAACGGGTTGTGCGAGGCGGAGATCACGATGCCCGCCGAGAATCCCTGCGCCCTGGTCAGGTACGCGACCGCGGGCGTCGAGATGATGCCCGCACTCACCACCGTGGCGCCGGCCGCGACGGCGCCGGCTGACAGCTCCCGCTCGATCCAGGGCCCGGACTCGCGCGTGTCGCGCCCGATCAGGAGGCGTGGCGGGTGGCCGTTCGGGGGCAGCGCGCGCACCAGTGCCCCGCCCAGCCGGCGAATCGTCGCCGCGTCGAGCGGGGCTTCCCCCGCACGGCCGCGGACACCGTCAGTTCCGAACAGGCGTTGGCTCATCGCGTGGAGTGTCTCTGCTGCCGCAGTGGCCGGGGGCCCCGGCCCCCCGGGGCGGCCTCGCCGGTGCCCGTCTGCCACGGGGCGACTACCGGATCCGGACTTGCACCTGGGCCGGGCTGATGCCGATCACGCCGAACACGGTCGACGGCGCGACGTGGATCGGAAGATTGTACTGGCCTGCGCCGAGCCCGGCAAGGTCCACCGACGCCTCGATCGCGTCGGCGCCCAGGTCCTTCAGCGCCGTCTCGGGGCCGCGCACCGTGACCGTCACGGCCCCCGGAATGGCGCGGGCCGACCGGCCCGCCCCGAGGTTCCTGATGCGCACCGGCACCTTCTCCATCGCGCGCTGGGCCGGCACCGGCACGATGTCCACCACCACGCGGGCCGGGCGGAGGGCCGTGAGGCGCAGCGCGTTGTTGGGCACGCCGATGGTGACCGTCTCGCGGACCGTTGCGCTCGCGCCGTCGATCGACACCGGCTCGGTCGAGGCCTGCACGACGCCCCGCAGGGCGCTCTCGGGCCCCACGACCTCGACCTCGCGGGGATCCACCTCCACCTTGTCCACCACGAAGCCGGCCGCCGGCTCGCCCTCCACCGAGGCGACGACCGGGATCGCCCGCGTCAGCGACTGCTCGAAGACGAGGTTGGTCGTGGCCGGCGCGACGTGCGTCACCTCGACGCCGAACGGCGCGCGCACCTGCTCGGGCGTGAGCTGGAAGATGCGGCGGCCCGGGCGGGCAGTCGACAGGTCGAGCACGGCCACCACGTCGCCCACGCCCAGCTGGGCGAGCGTGCTCGACCCGCCGCGCAGGCGCACGTCGACCGTGGCCGGCGTGTCGCCGACCACCTCGAGCCCTTCGGGGATGTTCTGGAGCTCGAGCGGGGCGCGGACGCGGCGTTCGACCACCTTCTCGCCCGCCACGGCGAACCACAGCAGGAGGGCGATCAGCACCGACAGCGCCTTCAGCCCGAGGTTGCGGAACGGGTGGTACATCGTTACTCAAAGGTCGATCGCTGCGCGCGGCGATCGACGGTCTGCCGTTTCTGGAGCGCCAGCGCCCGCAGCCGCGCCCGGAGGCGGTCGGCGTCGAGCCCGCGCTCGATCAGGCCGTCCTCCGCGAGGGAGATCCGGCCGGTCTCTTCCGACACCACGATCGCGACCGCGTCGGTCTCCTCCGTGAGGCCGATGGCGGCGCGGTGACGTGTGCCGAGTTCCCGGCTGACGGCCGGGTTCACGGTCAGCGGCAGGAAGCAGGCCGCCGCCGCGATGCGTTCGCCCTGGACGATGACGGCGCCGTCGTGCAGCGGCGACTTCGTCTGGAAGATGCTGATCAGCAGGTCGTAGGTGACCGTCGCGTCCAGCGGGATGCCGCCCTCGATGTAGTTGCGGAGCCCGATGTCCCGCTCGATGGCGACGATCGCCCCGGTCCGCTGACTCGCCAGCATCGTCGCGGCCTGGACCAGTTCCTCGACCAGCTCGTCGGCCGCCTCCGCGCGCGAGAGGTACCGGAAGAAACGGGCGCGGCCCAGATTCGCCAGCGTGCGGCGGATCTCGGACTGGAACAGCACGATGACCGCGAACACCACGTAGCCGAACATGTTGCGGATGAGCCAGTTCACCGTGTCGAGGTGCCACCACCGCGACACGTAGAACGTGCCCACGAGCAGGCCGACGCCGATCCCCATCTGCACGGCCCGCGTGCCGCGCATGAGCTTGAGCAGCTCGTAGATCGCCAGCGCCACGATGACGATGTCGAGGAAGTCGGTCCAGGCGACCGGCGGCCGCTGGAATGTGTCGGCAAACCAGTTCACGTGTTCAGCTCACGGTCGATGGCCGTTGGTCCCCTGGGCTCGTCCGGATCATCCGCTCGCGTGCCGCCGGATCGCGTCGGCCACCCGCACCACCTGTCCCATCTCGCGCACCGCGTGCACCCGCACGATGTGCGCGCCCAGCAGCACGGCGGCCGTCACCGCGGCCGCGGTGCCCCAGTCGCGCCCGGCCGGCGGCGTCGGCGCCAGCGGGTCGGCCAGGAACGACTTGCGCGACGGTCCCGCCAGCAGGGGGCACCCGAGCTCGGCCAGCAGCGGCAGGGCGCCCAGCGCTTCGAAGCTCTGTTCCGCGCTCTTCGCAAAGCCCAGCCCCGGGTCGAGGATGACGCGCGACGGGTCCACCCCCGCCCGCCGGGCCATCGACAGCGACGCGCGCAGCTCGTCGGACACCTCGGCGCCCACGTCATGGTAGAGGGCTTCCTGGTACATCTCGCGCGAGCGCCCGCGCGTGTGCATCAGCACCAGGACCGCCCCGCTCGCGGCCGCAACGCCCCCGAGAGCAGGATCATACCTTAAGCCGCTGATATCGTTGATGATCGTCGCGCCGGCCGCGATCACGGCCCGGGCGACGTCCGCCTTGTAGGTGTCCACCGAGATGGGCACGCGCACCCGGCCGGCCAACGCCTCGACCACCGGCAGGACGCGCCCGAGCTCGACGTCGGCCGGCACGGCGTCGGCCCCCGGCCGCGTGGACTCGCCGCCGACGTCGAGGATGTCGGCGCCGTGCTGCTCGAGGTCGAGGGCCAGCCGCACGGCGTCGTCCACGCCGCGGGGGCCGGGCTCGGCGAAGGAATCCGGCGTGACGTTCACGATGCCCATCAGGAGCGTCCGCGAGCCGAGATCGAGCACGCGGCCGGTTGGCAGCGTGAGGCGGTAGCGGGCGCGCGGAGCAATGGTCATGGTGTGGCGCGGGATCCGCGATGCCACGCGGCTCGCGGGCCGGAAGACCGTGCAGGCCACTCGGCCGGGGGCGTTCGTCGCGCACCAGCGTAGTGCCGGGCGCCGATCAAATCAAACGGGAAGACGTGGAGGCGAGGCGGAAATCGGGCCCCGGGGGCCGGGGCCCCCGGGTTCGAACGGTTCGGATGGCCGGACTCAGCGCTCCTGCGGGAGCGGGCTGGGCATCGGCGGCGCGACCACGGGCCCGCGGTCCTTCGACCGCGGCGGATCGGCGTCGACCGCCACGGCGGGTGGCCCTGGCGGCACGACCTTCGCCTGGAGTTCCTCGCCGGCCACGACCTTCCTGACCTGCTCGCCGTCGAGGACCTCCCGCGACAGCAGCTCGTCGGCGATCTTCGCCAGCGCGTCCTTGTGGCCCATCAGGGCGTCGCGCGCGCGGTCGTAGTTCGACGAGACGATCCGGCGGACCTCCTGGTCGATCTGGATGGCGGTGTTCTCGCTGTAATCCTGGTGCTGCGCGATCTCGCGGCCGAGGAAGATCTGCTCCTCCTTCTTGCCGAAGGTGAGCGGCCCCATCTCGTCGCTCATGCCCCACTCGCAGACCATCTTGCGCGCGAGGTCGGTCGCCCGCTCGAGATCGTTGCCCGCCCCGGTGGTGATGCTGCCCAGGGAGATCTCCTCGGCGATGCGCCCGCCGAGCAGGATCGCGATCTGGTCCATCAGGTAGTCGCGCGAGTAGTTGTGCTTCTCGTCGATCGGCAGCTGCTGCGTGAGCCCGAGCGCCATGCCCCGCGGGATGATCGTCACCTTGTGGATCGGGTCGGCGTTGGGCAGCACCACCGTCAGCAGGGCGTGCCCAGCCTCGTGGATCGCCGTGATGCGCTTCTCCGCCTCGCTGATGATCATCGACCGTCGCTCCGAGCCCATCAGGACCTTGTCCTTGGCGAACTCGAAGTCGATCATCTGCACGGTCTTCTTGTTGTAGCGCGCGGCGTAGAGCGCCGCCTCGTTCACCAGGTTCGCCAGGTCGGCCCCGGAGAAGCCCGATGTGCCCCGCGCCAGGATGCCCACGTCGACGTCGTCCGACAGCGGGATCTTCTTCGTGTGCACGCCCAGGATGCCCTCGCGCCCGCGCACGTCGGGACGGTTCACGACGATGCGCCGGTCGAAGCGGCCCGGCCGCAGCAGCGCCGGGTCGAGCACGTCGGGCCGGTTCGTGGCAGCCACGAGGATGACGCCCTCGTTCGACTCGAACCCGTCCATCTCGACCAGCAGCTGATTCAGCGTCTGCTCGCGCTCGTCGTGGCCGCCGCCGAGGCCCGCGCCCCGGTGCCGCCCCACCGCGTCGATCTCGTCGATGAACACGATGCACGGCGCGTTCTTCTTGCCCTGCTCGAACAGGTCGCGCACGCGCGAGGCGCCCACCCCGACGAACATCTCGACGAAGTCCGACCCGCTGATCGAGAAGAACGGGACGTTGGCCTCACCCGCGACCGCCCGCGCCAGCAGCGTCTTGCCCGTGCCGGGCGCGCCCATCAGCAGCACGCCCTTCGGGATGCGCCCGCCGAGCTTCTGGAACTTCTGCGGCTCCTTCAGGAACTCGATGATCTCCTGCAGTTCCTCCTTCGCCTCGTCCACGCCGGCCACGTCCTTGAACGTGACCTTCTTCTGCGTGCCCGACGACAGCTTCGCCTTGCTCTTGCCGAACGACAGCGCCTTGTTGCCGCCGCTCTGCATCTGGCGCATGAAGAAGATCCAGAAGCCGATCATCAGCAGCGCCGGCGCCCACGAGTAGATGAGCGAGGCCCACGGACTCGTCGTCGGCTCCTTCGCCGTGATCGTGACGCTCCGCTCGATCAGCTTGTTGGCCAGGCCCTCGTACTGGGCCGGCGCGTACGTGCGGAACGTCTCGTTGGCCTTGGTGGTGCCCGAAATCTCGTTGCCGGTGATCGTCACCTGGGCCACCTGGCCCGAGTCGACCCACGACATGAAATCGCTGAACGACACCGCGCGGTCCCGGCTCTGGAACGTCGTCGAGAAATTCCAGACCAGCACCCCGACGATGACGAGCACAAGCCAGAACAGCAGACTCTTCAGGGTGGAGTTCACGCACCTTCTCCAGAACGACTTGAACGGGTAAGTTTCAAGATTACCACGGTTTGCGTGCGATCCGTCACGCGCGCCTCCTCGGCGACCACGTGACCGCCGACCCACACGATCCGATCCTCGTTGTCGACGACCAGCGGAATCCGGTCCCGGTCGCGGCGCGGGACTCTGCGGTCCACCAGGACGTCCTGCAGCTTCTTCCGTCCGCCGAGCCCGAGCGGCCGCAACACGTCTCCCGGCTGCCGCGCCCGCACGAACAGGCCAGCCGCCGCACAGGCCGCGTCGATGACCGCGACGTCCCGATCCGGGGCGGGAACCCCCGCATCGGGCCGCGCCCGGCGCGGCGCCTCCGCCGCCTCGACCTCGAGGGCCGCTTCAGGCACCTGGACCACGCCAGGCACCGGAAGGGCATACCGCCACGCGGCGGCCGCCGCCAGCCGCGGTCCCCTACTTGTTAAGACAACTTTTCCGGCAATCCGTTCCATCCTGACGCCGGGCAGGTCCCTCTGCGGGCCTCCCGCCGACGAGGCAGCCGCAAACTCCAACACCGAAGCCACTTGGCTGAAACCACAAAACCGTGATCCGGCGACCTCGGCCAGGGTTCGCCGGACAACGCGCCCGGCCAGGGCGGGCGGCAGGCAGAGCAGCCTCCCGGCGTCGAGGCTGCGACCTCCCCCGGGCGCGTCCGCGACGACCCGGCCGGACGCCCGGCGCGCCTGCTGGCCCAGCCAGGCCTCGTCGGCCCCGGCAAGCGTCGCGTTGCGGGCCAGCACGCGAAGCACGCGCGGATTAAAGCGGTCGGCCAGCACCGGCAGGAGCTCGTGCCGGACCCGGTTGCGGGGAATCGAGACGTCGTCGTTGCTGGCATCCTCGCGAAAGCCGAGTCCGCGCGCACCTAGCCAGTCCCGAAGCTCGGCGCGGGTCGTGCCGAGCAGCGGCCGGATGATCGGGCCCCGTTTCCAGGCCATGCCGGCCAGCCCGGCCGGGCCAGCGCCGCGCAACAACCGCAGCAGGTAGGTCTCGGCCTGGTCGTTCATCGTATGCCCGAGCGCGATGCGGTCGGCCCGCAGCCGGGCCGCGGCGTCGCGCAGGAACGCGTGCCGCGCCGTTCGGGCCGCCGCCTCGACCGACGTCCCTGATTGCCGGGCGAGATCCCTCACGTCGGCCCGGCCAACCTCGATGACGACGCCGGCCGTTGACGCGAGATGCCGGCAAAACCGCTCGTCCGTGTCACTGTCCTCGCCGCGCAAACCGTGGTTGAGGTGGGCGATCCCGGCAACGACAAACGGCGCCGGCGGCAGGCCGGTGGCGGCGATCAGACGAAGCAGCTCGAGCAGCGCGACCGAGTCGGAACCGCCCGACACGGCGACCAGCACGCGGGCGCCGCGTGAAATGAGGGCGTTGCGCCGGATTGCGCGCGACACGCGCTCGTGAAGCTGCGACATGGGGCGGCGGAGGGCTGGCACAAAGGGCGATCAGGCCACGCGCCGCCGCGCGTGGCCCTCGCAAATCTGGTGCCGGTGCAGGGACTTGAACCCCGGACTCCGCGGATATGAGCCGCGTGCTCTAACCATCTGAGCTACACCGGCGTAACCTATCAATTTTAGCACAGGCTGGCGGCCGGACCGCGCCCGGGACCCTCCCGGTCTGACGTGCGGAGGGAGGGCGGAGATCCGGCCGAGGTCGTCCCCCGCCGCCGGCCGGGCGGCGATGCACGACCATCCGCCTTCGTGCACAAGGCGGGCTACGCGCCCTGCTCGATCAGGGCCGCCGCGAGCAGGGGGATCAGGATCTCGTGGTGGCCGACCAGGCTGTAGCCCCGGCCGCCGGTCCCGAGCACCGGGCGCCTCACCACGTTGGTTTCCGGCCGGTACAACCGCACGAAGTCCAGGTTCACGGTGGTGAGGCCGGCCAGCGGGAACCCGCGATTCCGCGCGAGCGCCACCGCCTTGAGGAAGACCTCCGGCAGGATCACCGCCGAGCCGCAGTTCAGGTAGATGCCGTGGTCCAGCCGGGCCACGTTCGACACGAAGTACCGGAAGTCGCGGAGGCTGCCCTCGCCGAGCGCCCGGCCCGACGCGGCGGGATGCATGTGGATGACGTCGGTCCCGAGCGCCACGTGCACGGTGAGGGGAATGCCGAGGCGGGCGGCGCTCGCCGCCACGCTCACGCCAGCGTGCGGCGCGCCCGCGTCGAGCAGGTATCGACCCACCGCCTGACCGATGCCCAGGCCGCGCTCGACGCCGCGGTTGATGGCCTGGTTGAGGCCCGTGCCCGTTTCCTCGGCCATCCCGAAGCGGCCCGGCCCGAGGGCTTCGTCCACCTCTTCCGAGGTGGCGCCGCTGATGGCGATCTCGAAGTCGTGGATGAGGCCCGCGCCGTTGGTGGCAAAGGCCGAGACGAAGCCGCGCTCCGCCAGGTCGACGAGGACGGGCGACAGGCCTGTCTTGATGACGTGGGCGCCCAGTCCCCAGATCACGCCGCCGCCCGAAGCCTTCGCGGCCGCGACGGCGCGCACGACCTCGCGGAACCCGGCCGCGCCGAGCACGTTCGGCAGGGCGTCGAGCAGGCCGGCGAGCCCGCTCCCCTGGCGATAGGGGCGGGCGAAGTCCCCGACATTCGCCTTGCTCGCCCGGGAGGCGAGCGGGTAGGTGCGGATGCCGGACAGGTCGAATTCGTCGTAGGGAAAGGCCACGGTGATGCTCCCCGCCTGGCGAGGCCCGCGCGCGGGCGCGGACGAGAGTATAGCAGCCGGGGCGCGCGCCGTTCAGCGCCAGCGCGTCCGCGAGGCCGTCAGGATCGAGATCGCGAACAGCGTCTCGACCGGGGCGAGCATCGCAAACGGCGGCGTGAGCCGGTTGAGGCCATACAGGATCATCAACCCGCCGATGCCGGCGAGGCTGACGGCGGTGAACCGCCTGACGATCTCGCCGCGCGTGTCGTCCAGTTGCGCGACGATGAGGTTCAGGATCCCGAGCCACACGAGGGCGATGGCCATGGTCGCGCTCAGGCCCTCGAGGACGTCCAGTTCCGACGGCATCATGCCGAGGCCCACCGACGAGCGGAACGCCGCCATGGCGGCGAACATCTGCCGCTCGCCTTCGCTGGACGGCCCGGCGAAGTAGTGGCCGATGGCGTGCAGCACGCCAACGAGCACCAGGCCGATCGACGCAGCCGAGAACAGGCGGCGGCCTGCACGGAACATGGAGGGCCCTCCTCGACGAACAGGTCAGATCTTGCGGCGCGAGAACTTCAGTCCGGACCAGGTGGCGTCGATCGCGCAGACCTTGTAGTCGACCAGGCCGGCTTCCAGGCCCGACCGCCGGACGTCGGCCTGCGTGAGGTCGCCGGCGTGAGCGGAGGTCTGTTTCGGCCAGACGATCCACAGGCCCCCGGCCCCGATCGCCACGCGCATCCACCCGATGCCACGGTGCAGCGCCTCCGCCGAGGTCACGAACCAGATGGTCAGATCGCGGGACCCGGTGTTCCGGTGCCGCACCGCCGCCCCGTCGGGCAGCGAGCCGAGCGTTCGTTCGAACCCGGCCGGCGCGTCGACCAGCACGACATCGAAGCCGGGCTTGATGCCGAGCTTCCGGACGAGCGGCGTGCCTGCGTATGCGGCCAGCACCGACCCCGGCACGACCGGCTTCTCGGGCGGGTGCGCGATCACCCGGGCCAGGACCGAGCGGATCCGGCCCCAGGTCGTGTAGGCGGCGTCGGGAAGCACGGCCCGGACCTTCGCTATCTTGTCGGCTTCGCCGCCCACGAACACCAGGGGAATGTCGCGCGTCGCCTTGCGCAGGCGGAACGCCAGCGCGATCTCCGTGCCATGCGACGGCAGGCGGCCGAGATCGATGACGAAGGCCACGGGCGCCGCCGCCCGCACCCCCCGCAGGAGGTCGTCGCTGTCGGCGTCGTAGTCGACGGCGTAGCCCGCGGCGCCGAGCTGCTCGACACGCGGCCAAGCCTCCGCCGCGTTCCAGTGGACCAACCGCACCCGAGGCTGCATGCTTCCCCTTGTTCCCCGTCCCCGTGCCTATGCCAGTCTACCCAATCGCCCGCGCGATCGCGAACGCCGCCCCGGCGGCGATGCCTCCGATGACCGTGGTCTGCACGGCGCTCCGGAGCGGGTGGGCGCCGGTGAAACGGCCCTTGATGAAGCCGAACACGAAGAGCGCAAGGGCGGTGATCGCGATCGACACCGGCAGGGCGCTGCGCACGTCCGCCTCGATCATGTAGGGCGCCAGGGGAATCAGCCCGCCAGCCACGTAGGCGCCGGCGATGTTGAGGGCGCTGCGCAGGGCGCGCGCGGGGTCCGGCTCCTCGAGGCCCAGCTCGAACCGCATCATGAAATCCACCCACGCCTTGGGCTTCTTCATCAATGCCTCGACGACCGTCTGGCAGTCGGCGGGCTCGAGCCCGTAGGACTCGAAAATCTCGACGACCTCCGCCACCTCGCGCTCGGGCACGCGGACGACTTCGTCCGCTTCCCGGAGGCGCTCGGAAGCGTAGTGCTCCGCGTCGCTGCGTGCTGCGAGGTACCCGCCGAGGCCCATCGCGATCGACCCGGCCGCGACCTCCGCGAGCCCCGCCGTGACCACGATCCGGCTGGCCGCAACCGCGCCCGACAGTCCCGCGGCCAGGGCGAAGGGCACCGTGAGGCCGTCGGCCATGCCGATGACGACGTCGCGCACGGTCTCGCCGGCCGTGAAGTGGCTCTCGACATGCGGCGGATGCGGCGCGTGAGTCGGGTGTGGCATCGGGTGTCCTGTCAGTGGTCAGACGATCAGCATCGCGTCGCCGTAGCTGTAGAAGCGGTACCGCGCCGCCACGGCCTCCCGGTAGGCGCCGAGGATCGTGTCGATCCCGGCGAAGGCCGCCACCAGCATGAGCAGCGATGAGCAGGGCAGGTGAAAGTTCGTGAGCATCGCGCCGACCGCCTGGAACCGGTGCCCGGGGTGGATGAACAGGTCGGTCGAGGTGTCTCCCGGCGCGACGCGGCCCCGACCGTGCGCCACCGCGGCCTCGAGTGCACGCGTCGTTGTCGTGCCGACCGCGACAACGCGGCGCCCCGAGGCGAGCGCGCCGTTGATCCGCGCCGCGGCGCCGGTCCCGATCGAGAACCGCTCGGGATCGACGGTGTGCGCGTCGACCTCGTCCACGCGCACCGGCTTGAAGGTCCCGTAGCCGACGTGCAGGGTCACCGCGGTCTGGTCCACGCCGGCCTGGCCCAGGTCGCGCAGCAGGGCGGGCGTGAAGTGCAGCCCGGCGGTGGGCGCCGCGATCGATCCGGCCTCGCGCGCGTAGACGGTCTGGTACCGCTCGCGATCGAGGTCCAGGTCCGGGCGCCTGATATAGGGCGGCAGCGGGATGTGCCCGATCGCGTCGATCAGGTCCGCGACCCCCTGGGGACCCTCGGACCAGAGGCGCACCTCGCGGCGGCCGTGAAACCGCTCCGCGAGGACCTCGCCGTGCAGCCGGTACGGCCCGCGCTCGAAGACCACGCGCCGGCCCGGGTGCAGCCGCTGGCCGGGGTGCACCAGCGCCTCCCACCGGTCGTCGCCGACGCGCGCGACCAGCAGGCATTCCACCGCCCCGCCGCCCGGCTCGCGCCGGCCGATCAACCGCGCCGGGAACACGCGCGTGTCGTTCACGACGAGCAGGTCGCCGCGGCGCAGGAATCGCGGCAGGTCGCCGATCGACGCGTGGACGATCGCGCCGGTCGCCCGCGCCAGGACGAGCAGCCGGGACGTCCCGCGCTCCCCGGGCGGGAACTGGGCGATCAGGTCGGGCGGCAGGTCGAACGCGAAGTCGGAGACCAGCATGCGCTACACGAAGGCCCGCCCGGCCGGGAGCCCGAACCAGACCGGCAGCAGAACGGGCATGAGCTAGAACGCCCAGCGCAGCAGCACGGACCCGACCGTGAAGCCGGCGCCGACCGAGGCCAGCAGCACGAGGTCGCCCTTCTCGAGGCGGCCCTCCTTCATGGCGTCTTCGAGCGCGAGCGGGATCGTGGCCGCCGTGGTGTTGCCGTACCGCTCGATGTTGATCATCACCTTGCTCTCGGGCAGGCCGAGACGGTCGGCGGCCGACGTGATGATGCGGCGGTTGGCCTGGTGCGACACGAACAGGTCCACGTCGGCCGGCGTGAAGCCGTGCTTCTCCAGGATCCGCCGGCTGACCTCTTCCGTCTTGCGCACGGCGAACTTGAAGACCGCCTGGCCGTCCTGCTTGACGTAGTGCAGGCGCTGCTCGACCGTCTCGTGCGAGGCGGGGCGCAGGCTGCCGCCGGCCGGCATCCGGAGGCTGGGGCCGCCGCTCCCGTCGACCTCGTTCTCGAAACCGAGGATCTCGAGACCGTCCTCGACGGCCGGCGACACGACCACCGCGCCGGCGCCGTCGCCGAACAGGACGCAGGTGGTGCGATCGCTGTAGTCGATGATGCTCGACATCACGTCGGCGCCCACCACCAGCGCGCGCTCGTGCCTGCCGGTTGCCACGAGCTGGCTGGCGACGCTGAGCGAGAAGGTGAACCCGGAACAGGCCCCGGCGACGTCGAAGCCCCAGGCGCGGGTCGCGCCGATCTTGTGCTGGACGAGGCACGCCGTGCTCGGGAAGAACATGTCGGGCGTGGTCGTGCCGACGACGATGACGTCGATGTCCGCAGGCGTGAGCCCGGCGCGCCGGATCGCTTCGAGCGCCGCTTCCCTGCCCAGGTCCGAGGTCGCGACGCCCGCGTCGACGATGTGGCGGGTGTGGATGCCCGTCCGCTGCAGGATCCACTCGTCGCTCGTGTCGACCATGCGGCTGAGATCCTGGTTGGTCAGCAGGCGCGGGGGCACGTACGTGGCCAGCGACGCAATGCGCGTCGGTCGAACGACACCGTTTACCACAGTCGCGTTTCCCTTCCTGGGGCCGGGAGGCCGAAGTATTGATACGCGCGAGCCGTCGCGACCCGCCCGCGGGGCGTGCGGTCGATGAACCCGATCTGGATCAGGAACGGCTCGTGGATGTCCTCGATGGCGTCCTTCTCTTCGCTGAGCGCCGCGGCCAGGCTGTTGACCCCGACGGGACCGCCGCCGAACTTGTCGATGATCGTGCGCAGCAGGCGCCGGTCGATCTCGTCGAAGCCGTGCTCGTCGACCTCGAGCATCTCCAGGGCCGCCTTCGTCACGTCCGCCGTGATCGTCCCGTCCGCGCGCACCTGCGCGTAGTCCCGGACACGGCGCAGCAGGCGGTTCGTGATGCGGGGCGTCCCGCGGGACCGGCGCGCGATCTCGCGCGCCGCCTCGTCGCTGATGGGCACGCCCAGGATGCGCGCCGACCGGCGCACGATCTCCTCGAGGTCCGACTCGTTGTAGAAATCGAGCCGGTGCACGATCCCGAAGCGGCTCCGCAGCGGCGCCGTCAGCAGGCCCGCGCGCGTGGTCGACCCGATCAGCGTGAACTTCTGCAGCGGCACCTTCACGGAGCGGGCCGCCGGCCCCTGGCCGATGACGATGTCGAGCTGGTAGTCCTCGAGGGCGGGATAGAGGATCTCCTCGATCGCCGGGGGCATGCGGTGGATCTCGTCGATGAAGAGGACCTCGCGCTCCTTGAGGTTCGTCAGCATCGCGGCCAGATCGCCGGGCTTCTCCATCACGGGCCCCGACGTCGACCGCACGGGCACGCCGAGCTCGTTGCCGATGACGTACGCGAGCGTGGTCTTGCCCAGGCCGGGCGGGCCGTACAGCAGGACGTGGTCGAGCGCCTCGGCGCGCTGGCGCGCCGCCGTGATCGACACGTGGAGGTTCTCGCGCACCCGGTCCTGGCCGATGTACTCGTCCAGCGTCCGGGGCCTCAGCCCCGCCTCGTACGGCACGTCCTCGTCGACGCGCGTCGCCGTGACCACGCCCTGATCAGCCATCACCCTACCCGGGCCAGCTCGCGCAACGCCTGCTTCAGCGTCTGCTCGAAGGTCGGCGGATCGACGCGCCGGAGGGCCGCGTCCACCGCTTGTTCAGCAAGGGGCCGATGATACCCCAGGTTGAGGAGCGCCGAGAGCAGGTCCCGGCGCAGGTCCTCGTCCGCCCCCGTCCCGGCCGGGCCCGCCGCCTCGCCCGGGGGCACGAGGCCGGCCGGCAGCCGATCGCGCAGCTCCAGGCCGATGCGCTCCGCCGTCTTCTTGCCGATGCCGGGGATCGACGTCAGCCGCGCGATGTCGCCCGCGTGCACCGCCCGCACCAGGTCGGGCGGCTCGATGCCCGACAGCACGGCGAGCGCCAGCTTCGGCCCGATGCCGCTGACCGCGATGAGCCGTTCGAAGATCGCCTTCTCGAGGGACGTCGCAAACCCGAACAGGGCGAGCGCGTCCTCCCGCACGTGGGTGTGGATCCGCAGATCGACCGCCTCGCCGGCCTCGCCGAGCCGGTAGAACGTCGACAGTGGCACGGCCACCTCGTAGCCGACCCCCTGCACGTCGACGATCACCCGGCCGGGTTCCTTCTCGGCGATTCGGCCGCGCAGCAGCGCAATCATGGGCGGAACTCGCGCCAGCTCTTCGGCAGCCTCGCCCGCGCCGTGGCCTCGCAGATCTCGCGCGACGCGGCCCCGCCGGCGCTGTGGACGTGGCAGATCGCCACCGCCAGCGCGTCGGCGGCATCGTGCGGCTCGGGAACCTCGCTCAGGCCGAGCAGCAGGCGCACCATCTCCTGCACCTGGTGCTTCTCGGCGCGCCCGTAGCCCACCACGGCGCGCTTGATCTCGGCGGGCGCGTACTCGGCGAGCGGGTAGCCGCCCTGCACGGCCGCCAGCAGGGCCACGCCGCGGGCATGGCCGAGCTTGAGCGCGCTGCGCACGTTCACGGCGTAGAAGACGCTCTCGACGGCGACCCAGTCGGGGCGGCATTCGGCGAGCAGCCGCCCGAGCGCCCGGTGGATGGTGAGCAGCTTGTCGGGAAACTCGGCTCGAGGCGGCGTCGCGATGGCCCCGCAGACAACCAGCCGGTGGCGGCTGCCGTCGGTCTCGATGCAGCCGTAGCCGGTCCGGTCGGAGCCTGGGTCGATACCGAACACCCTCACGCCAGAGACGCCTCGATCTCCTTCTCCTCGATGTCGAAGTTCGACCACACGTGCTGGACGTCGTCGTGGTCCTCGATCATCTCCATGAGCCTGAGCATGCTCTGGGCCGCCCGGCCTTCGAGCTTGACGTAGTTCTTCGGGAGCATGACGACCTGGGCCGACTCGGGCTCGATGCCCATCCCGGCGACCGCGTCCTTCACGGCCTGCAGCGTGTCGGGCGGGCTGACCACTTCCCAGCTCTCGCCATCGTCGCGCAAGTCGTCCGCGCCGGCGTCGAGGACCGCCGCCATCAGGTCGTCCTCCGAGGCCTTGGCCTTCTCGATGATGACGTAGCTCTTCTTCTCGAACATCCACGACACGCTGTTCGACTCGCCGAGGTTGCCGCCGTATTTCCCGAGGAGGTGCCGGATCTCGCCGACCGTGCGGTTCCTGTTGTCCGTCATCGTGTCGATGAGCAAGGCGGCGCCGCCCGGCCCATAGCCTTCGTAGGTGACCTCTTCGTACTGGACGCCCGGCTCTTCTCCCGTGCCCCGTCGGATGGCCTTCTTGATGTTGTCGGCCGGCATGTTGGCGGCCTTGGCCTCGGCCACGATGGTCCGAAGCCTGGGGTTGCCCTCGATGTCGCCACCGCCGGCCCGCGCCGCGACGGAGATCTCCTTGATAATCCGTGTGAAGATGCGCCCGCGCTTCGCGTCGGCGGCGCCCTTCTTGTGCTTGATGGTGTGCCACTTGGAATGGCCGGACATGGGTAACTCCAGCTATCAGATGCGAGGGAAGACAAGAGAGAAAAGTGCCCGTGGATCTTAGCATAGAGGCTTACAGACCAACAAGTTAGCGGGACGAAGCCGGAAGCGGCTGTCGGATCAGGGGTTGGCGGCGCGCCTCCAGGGCCGCCGACCGGTGGGCCGAGGGCGCCTGCTGGCCCTGCGCGCGTCTTCTCGATCCCTGGGGGAGCGGGAGGCGTGGCGGTCTGCCCGCGGCGCACCCGCCTGGCGGCGAGCCCCAGGCGAGGTCAGCCCCCGAGCTTCGCCTGCACGCTCGCAACCTTGTCATCCAGCGTCTGCGCCCGGTCGATGCGGGTCCCCAGCTTGATGACGGTGGAGATCCGCGGCGCGCCCAGCTCGTGCACGGCCTCGTGACACCGCTTGATCGCGCCGAACACGGTCTCCCACTCGCCCTCGATGTTGGTGCCGTAGGCGTGCAGCCGCGTCGTGAGTCCGGCGTCGGTCAGCACGCGCTCGCACGCGGCGACGTACTTCGACAGCGACACGCCCACTCCGATGGGCACGATGGACAGGTCGACAAGGACGTTCATGGTGTTCAGTTTTCAGTTGTCAGTTTCAGTTTTCAGTTGTCAGTTCTGAGTCCTGAGTTCTGTCATGCCGTCACACTGTCACGCTGGAGGCGCCGTGCGTCCTTACCCCGCGATGACCAGCCACACGTCCGCCCGAGGGTCCCATGGACGGCCCTCGTAATCGCCGAGCACGGCGGTCACGTTGAACCCGGCGTTCTCCAGCCGCGCGGTGAGCTCCGGCACGGACAGCGTGCGAAACGCGAGCGAGAAGCGGTGCGTGCGCGTCTCGGTCCCCCGTCGCTCCGTGAACTCCTGGTCGAAGATGGTCAACTGCCGGGCCCGGTCCTGGCGGACAGACTCCACGAGCGCGATCGACGTCCCGCCCTGACCGCGGCGCCCGCGCAGCTTCGGCCGCCGCTCGTACTCCTGCCAGCGCGGCAGGTCCGCGACGAGGTCGACGCCGAACGTCCCCCCGGGCGCCAGCACCCGTCGCACGGATTGCAGCGCGGCCTCGACCACCGCATCGTCGAGGAGCGACTGGAGGATGCCGTACGGCGCCATGACCAGCCGAAAGCTCGCCGGCGGGAACGGCAAGGCCGTGATATCGCCGCGCACCAGGTCGAGGCGACCGGCCAGCTTCGACCGCACGAGCCGATTCCGGGCCCGCTTCAGCATGGCCGCAGACCGGTCGACACCGACGACATGTGCACCGTCCCGGGCGACGGGTAGCGCAATGCGCCCGGTTCCGCAGCCGAGTTCCAGGATCGGCCCGCCAATCCGCGCCGCCATCGTCTGCCAGAATTTCACGTCGCGCCGGCCCATCGTCTGGGCGTTCTCCCAGTCGTAGAACGGCGCGTAGTCGTCCCAGCCCTGCCATCCCTTCATGCGGTGGTCCTCGCGTGAGATACGGCGAACGCCAGTTCCGGAGTGTCGCTGTGGCGCGAACACCGAGCGTCCCGCAGGATGGCGATGCACGGCGGCGCGCCGCCCGGGTGCGCGACACGACTGGGCCGATGGGTAGTGTACTTCCAACGTGCGACTGTTTGTGTGACGGCGAGGCGGGACGAATCGAACACGACGGTAATCGAAGTCGAGTGCGGCGCGAACCTCCTTCGGCCGGTACCGGGCGTCGACTGCAACAGGGCCGGTTCTCGCACGTCCAGCCGGGAGGTGGACATGAGAGGCGCCCGCAGGTCGATGACCATTCTCGTCGCCGCGTTCGCGTGCGCTGACGCGGCCGGGATGTGGCACGCGCCCGGGACGCTGGCAGCCGCAGAGGCCGGCCTGGCGCCCCACGAGCGCCGGTCGCGCCCGGTCTTCGTCACCTTCGCCCAGGAGGATCGCAGAGCACCACAACAGAGCGAGCGCAACCGAGGCAGCCAGTTGAACGGGAACGTCTAGACAATATGGAATGACCGGCTCGCGATCGTAAAGTCGTAGTGCTGGAGCACTCGACAAGGTGGTGGAAGCCACCGAGATCGCGGGTTAGCGCCTTGCGGCACCAGAGCTAGCGCGCGTCCAATATCCTCCCGTTTCACTCGCCGCATCTGCAAGCTCACGCTGCCTTACCGTCAAGGTTGATGCTGTCCCTGTCGAATCACCACTCTTACAGGGTGTGGCCCTCGTTGTCCGTCATCGAGAACTTCGGTTCCTTCTGGAACGGACACCTGAAGCGTCCGCGCATCCACCCGCTTCGCGCTTGGCGGCTTGAGACCGAGGGCGCGGAGCACCATGTGCTGGCTGGCGTCTCTCGATTCAGCCGCCGACCTGACGAGCACCAAGTACTCGCGTTGCGCCTTGACGTCTGTCAGCCACGCAGCGTCTTGCGCCAAAACCTCGCAGACCCAGTCTCCTGTGGGTGACGAAGACGCAGAGTCGACGGCAATGGGACTCCGACAACCCACGACCATGGCCGCCAGACACGTGACCAAGAGCATGACACTTCTAGTAAGCCAGCGTCGGCGCACCTCCGTGGTCGACATCGGCGATTCGGCTCTGACCGACCCCGGCAGAAGTCCGCTATTCATGGTGAACTCCTCAAAGTCGTCACTTATCGGGAACCGGTTCCCCCCTGGGCGTCACGGCCGTCTTGATGCGGTATTTGAGGTACTTGGCGCAGTCCGGGTTCTCCATGTAGCAGACCTGCCAGTTGGCCGCGCTGGGACCACTCAAGTTCCTGACGATGCAGATGTCGTTGATGCGTGGCTCCAGTCGTGCCTTGCAGACCAGCGCCGTGGCTGAGCGATGACCCGTCCGGAACGCCGGTGGAATCAACCTGACTCTCTACGGGGCCAACAACCCTGTGCGGTCGTGGTCGTCCCGCCCGTCACCCGCACCCGCGCCGCGAAGTGCCCGCCCGCCGTCACCGTCGCCGGCTGCCCCTGGACCGTCACGGTCGCCCCTCGACTTGCGCTCGGGACGGCCTGAGCCATGTCGAAGGCCGCCGGCTCGCTCACGCTGCCCGCGAACCGCAGCACCCCACCCGGCGCCTGCGTCACCAGCCGGTTCAGCCGGTCGTGTGTGGTCACGGTCACCGCATCGTCAATCTGCTCCACCGTGCGGTTGCCGACCGGGTCATAGGCATACGCGTATCGCGCCAACAGGCTTGGCGTGGCGTCGGTCGTCTGATGCACCGCGGCCATCAGTGGGTCGGCCGCGTCATACCCGTACCGCCACGGCGTCGCCTGCGCGCTGTCCGCCTGCTGCTGCCAGGTGAGGAGGAACATCCGGCTCTCAGCCCCCGGCTGTCGGCTCTCGGTCTCATTGACGGTTCCCGTCAGGACGAGAGATGGGCGACGGCGTGGTGTAGGTTTTGCAATGCCCGGACCACGTCGTCGCTGGATTCCTGGCACGGGCTCACTCGGCGTCCCAGGTTCATGACTCGCCTCGATCTCGTCGGCGCTCATTAACCCGGCGCCGACGACGCCAAGCGGCCCAACTCAGGGCGCCAATTGCGACGGCGCTCCATAACAAGGCCCAGCGGGCGAGTCGAGGCCACAGCAAGTAGACAAATACCGGGAAGAAGGCGGACGCAACCACGTTTCTCCAGAATCGTTCCCACCAGAAGATTCTGATCCGGTCCTCCGATGCGGCGTCCTTCTTCCGACGGGCTCCATCACCCTCGAGGCTCGTCGGCGCCTGCCCGGTCTCCATTGTCACGGCTGGTGCTCTGCTCCCGTCCCCCGTCGCCTGCGCCCGATCAGGTACGCTGCTAGGATCGCCAACCCGAGAGGTACCGGCGAGGCCGACATCATGGGCGCCCGACGAGCGCGTTCTGGGACGGCGGCAGCGCCGCCGTCAGCGCGGACACCGCGAGGGCCAGTCCGTGTTCCAGATGGAACACCTGGAGCTTCGTGTGGTCGCGGGACATCGGTCGGAGCGGTGCAAGCCGCACGCCAGGCCGGGAGCCGAGAGCCACAGGCCGCGAGCCGCTTCCTCACCTGCCCGCTCAGAGGCGGGCGGCTGGCGCCAGCAGGACGGCCTCGCGCCGGAGACCCTCCAGCACGGCGGCCACGTCCTGCCGGTTGTTGTAGCCGTGGAACGACACGCGCAAGCCGTCGCCGCGCGCCGAAGCGATGATGCCCCGTGACTCGAGGCGGCGCACCAGGTCGACGGCGTTCACCGACCGCACGACGCACAGCGGGCCTCGCCGGGCCGGGTCGGCGGGTGTCATCACGTCCCAGCCCTCCCCTCTTGCGCCGTCGAGAAAGGCGGTCGTGAGACTCTCGACCCGCCTGGCAACGGCATCCAGGCCGACACGATCGAGCAGCCGCAGGCCGGTGGCCGCGGCGTAGACGTTCGGTACCGGCGGCGTGCCGGCCTCGAAACGCCGGGCGCCCGGCGCCCAGTCCAGCACGTCGGGGCGGAACGCGAACGGGTCTATCCGCCCGAACCAGCCGGTGTGCGTCGGTACCAGGCGATCGATCAGGTCGCGGCGCACGTAGAGGAACGCGATGCCCGACGACCCCAGGAGGTACTTCAGCGCCCCGGTGATCATGAAGTCCACGCCGAGCGCGTGCACGTCGATCGGCGCGGTGCCCGTGCACTGGTAGTCATCGAGAAAGAGGTACGCGCCCCGCTCCCGGCACACCCGGGCGAGGCGGGCGAGATCGACCCGGTAGCCGTTGCGAAAACAGATGCGGGTGGCCGGGACCACGAGCGCGCGCTCGTCGATCGCCGCCTCGTAGCGTTCGACCGGCAGTTCGTCGCCCGACGCGCGCACCCAGGTGATGGCCGCGCCCCGCCGCTCCTGCGCGAGCCACACGTGGGACACGGTCGGGAACTCGAAGTCCCCCATCACGACGGCCCGGCGCGGGCCGTCGAAGTCGAGCGCACCGGCGACGATGCTGACGCCGGCGGAGGCGCTGGGCACGATGGCGACTTCGTCCGGATCGGCGCCGATTGCGCGGGCGAACAAATCGCGCAGCACGTTGACCTGCCCGAGCCACGCATCCCAGGGCGATCCCTTGGCGTCCCACGATTCCAGGTAGTTCCGGAAGGCCTGGTCGACGTCGATGGACAGCGCACCTTGCTCGCAGGTGTTGAGGTACACGCGCTTGCCGAGCAGCGGGAAGCGCCAGCGGAAGGCTTCGAGGCTCAGGTTGGCCATTCGGGCTGATGATACACTGACGGCACCACGAGCGCACGGTCCCCGGAGGCGGGCTGCACGGCCTGCCACCCGCGGGCGCGTTGTCGCGCAGGTCGCCATGGAACCCTTCGCAGACCTCGACCGCTGGCGGGCGGAGTTTCCCATCCTCTCGCGCTCGGTCTATATGATCAGCAATTCGCTCGGCGCGATGCCGCTCGGCGCCGCCCGGTCGCTGGCCGAGTACGCGGAGACGTGGGCGACGCGCGGCGTCCGGGCGTGGGAAGAGCGCTGGTGGGAGCTGGCCGGCGAGGTCGGCAACCGCGTCGCCGGCATCATCGGTGCCGCTCCCGGCTCCGTCAGCATGCACGAGAACGTCACGACGGCCGAGGCGGTGGCGCTGTCCTGCCTGCGGCCCGAGGGGCGCCGGCGCACGATCGTCTGCACGGCCATGGATTTTCCGTCCATGGTCTACCTGTATCGCGCCCAGCAGGCGCTCGGCTTCGACCTGCGCTGCGTCGACGGCCTGGCGGACCTGTCCGTGCCGGGCGAGCGGCTGGCTGCCGCCATCGACGAGACCACGGTGGCCGTCGCGTTCTCGCACGTCCTGTTCCGCAGTTCCTACATCGTGGACCCGCGGCCCGTGATCGAGCGGGCGCACCAGGTCGGCGCGCTCGTCGTGCTTGACGGCTACCAGTCGGCCGGCATCATCCCGGTCGATGTCGGCGCGCTCGGCGTCGACTTCTTCGTCGGCGGCTGCCTCAAGTGGTTGTGCGGGGGACCGGGCAACGCGTTCCTGTATACCGCGCCGCGGCTCAGGGAACGCCTGCGGCCGCGACTGACCGGCTGGATCGCCCACCGGAACCCGTTCGCCTTCGAGATCGACGACGAGGACCTGCGCGCGGACGGGATGGGCATGATGAACGGGACGCCGGCGATCCCGGCCTACTACGCGGCGCTGCCGGGCCTGGAGATCATCGCCGCAGCCGGAGTGGATCGCATTCGCGCCAAGTCGGTGGCCATGACCCGACGCCTGCTGGAGCTCGCCGACCAGCATGGGCTGCACACGCTGGCGTCGCGCGACCCGGAGCGGCTGGCCGGCACGGTGGCCGTTGATCTGCCCGACGCGAAGCACATCGCGCGAGCCCTGAAGGCCCGCGACTTCGTCATCGACTTCCGCCCCGGCGTCGGCATCCGCATCTCGCCGCACTTCTACAGCACCTTCGACGAGATCGAGGCGGTGGTGGCGGAACTGGTCCGCATCGCACGCGATCGCGACTACGACGTCGGCAGGCCGGCATCATCCGTGGTGACGTAAGGACACGCGTCCGCCAGACGGTGGCCCCGCCGGCGCCCGCCGGGGGGAGCGACCGGGAGCGGCGGCCGGAAGCGGCGCCGCGTGCCGCGCGGCCGCCACGGGCCTCGAGGCGTCGTTCGCGATCGACGAGAACCGGAACCCATGATGATGTCCGTCAAGTTCGACCCGCCGCGTTTTTCGACCGACGACGCCGTTGCCCTGGCCCGGGATCTTTACGGTCTGGTCGCGACGGCGAGCCCGATGCCGGGCGAGCGCGACCGCAACTTCCTCCTGGCCTCGTCCGCCGGCGACCGCTTCGTCCTGAAGATCGCCAACGCCGCCGACGACCCCGGGGTCCTCGATCTGCAGAACCAGGCCTTGCGCCACATCGCGTCGCGCGCGCCGTCGCTTCATCTCCCGGAGGTCCGGCCGACGCGGTCGGGCGACCTGATGGCCACGGCGTCGGCCGCGGATGGCACGTCCCACCAGGTCCGGCTCCTGACGTACGTGCCGGGCCGGGTCCTCGCCGAGGTCGCGCCGCACACCGACGAGATGCTCGCCGGCCTCGGGTCGCTGCTGGGATCCCTGGATCGCGCGCTGCTGGACTTTGCGCACCCGGCCGCCGACCGGACGCTGAAGTGGGACCTGCGGCACGCCGGGTGGATCCGCGAGTACCTGCCGCATGTCGAGGACGACGGCCGGCGCGGCCTCGTCGAGCGATGGCTCGACACGTTCGAGCGCGACATCGAGCCGGGCCTGGCGCCCGTTCGATCCAGCGTCATCTACAACGACGCCAACGACTACAACGTCATCGTCGGCGGCGAGGACCCGTACGACAGGCACGTCGTGGCCGTGGTCGACTACGGCGACATGCTGCACAGCTGCACGGTCGCCGAAGTCGCCGTGGCCTGCGCCTACGCCATGCTGGGCAAGCCCGATCCGCTGCGGGCGGCGGCCGCGATCGTCATGGGCTACCATGCCGCCTTGCCGCTCGGCGAGGACGAGATCGATCTGATTTACCCGCTCATCCTGACGCGCCTCTGCGTGAGCGTGGTGAACTCGGCGTACCAACGCCGTGCCGAGCCCGACAACGAGTACCTGACGATCAGCGAGCAGCCGGCCTGGGATCTGCTGCAGCGGCTGGACGGCACGAGCCCTCGGCTCGCGCGCTATACCTTCCGGGCCGCCTGCGGGTTGCAGCCCAACCCGTCGGCGCCGGCGCTCGTCGAGTGGCTGTCGGGCCACGGGGACACCTTCGGGCCCTTGCTCACGCCCGACCCGCGGACCGCTGCGACGCGCGTGCTGGACCTCGGCGTTGCGAGCCCGGAAGCCGGCCTGCCGCCGGTCTGGGGCGACCCGGTCCGCTTCTCGCACGACCTGTGGAGCCTCGTGGGCCAGGACGGCGCGTCGGTGGGCATCGGGCGGTACGACGAGATTCGCGCGTTCTATGCCAGCCGGATCTTCCGCGCTGAAGGCAACGACGGTCCCGAGTGGCGCACGGTGCATCTCGGCCTCGACCTGTTCGTCGAGCCGGGCACCGCGGTCAGCGCCCCGCTCGACGGCGTCGTCCACAGCTTCGCGAACAACGCCGGCGCCCTCGACTACGGCCCGACCATCATCCTGGAGCACCCCGCCACCGACCAGCGGGCGGCCTTCTTCACGCTGTACGGCCACCTGTCGGTCAACTCGCTCGACTGGATGCACGAAGGCCGGCCGGTGTCCCGGGGCTCGCGCCTGGGCGAGGTCGGCGATCACACGGTGAACGGGGGCTGGCCGCCGCACCTGCACTTCCAGGTCGTCACCGACCTGCTGGACCGGCGCGGCGACTTCCCGGGCGTGGCGCGGCCGTCCGACCGCCGCGTCTGGCTGGATCTGTGCCCCGATCCGAATCTGGTGGCGCGCATTCCTGCCCCGTGCACGGCGCCGGCCGGCCCGACCGGCGCCGACCTGTCCGCCGCCCGGGCGCGTCACATCGGTCCCTCGCTGAGCGTGTCGTACCGGAGGCCGCTCAACATCGTCCGCGGCTGGCTGCAGTTCCTCTACGACGCCGACGGCCGCGCCTACCTGGACGCGGTCAACAACGTGCCGCACGTCGGCCACTGCCATCCGCGCGTCGTCGAGGCTGGCCAGCGGCAGATGGCGGTCCTCAACACCAATACCCGGTACCTGCACGACACGCTCGTGCGCTACGCGGAGCGGCTGTGCGCCACGCTGCCCGAGCCGCTGCGCGTGTGCTACTTCGTGAATTCGGGCAGCGAAGCCAACGAGCTCGCGCTGCGTCTCGCCCGCGGCCGCGCGGGCAGCCGGAACACCATCGTTGTCGACGGGGCGTACCACGGAAACACGACCAGCCTCGTCGAGATCAGCCCGTACAAGTTCGACGGCCCCGGGGGCACGGGGGCGCCGCCGCACGTGCGGAAGGTCCCGACGCCCGATGTCTACCGCGGGATCCATCGCGGCCGCGGGGCGGACGCGGGCCCGCGGTACGCGGCGCACGTCGCCGACGCGATCCGGTCCTTTGCGGCGACGGGGGAGACGATCGGCGCCTTCATCGCCGAGTCCGTCCTGAGCTGCGCGGGGCAGATCGTCCTGCCGGACGGCTACCTGCGCGAGGCGTATCGCCAGGTCAGGGAGGCGGGCGGGGTGTGCATCGCCGACGAAGTCCAGGTCGGGTTCGGGCGCGTGGGCACGCACATGTGGGCGTTCGAAACCCAGCAGGTCGTGCCCGACATCGTGACGATGGGCAAGCCGATCGGCAACGGCCACCCGCTCGGCGCGGTCGTGACCACGCCCGAGATCGCGGCCGCCTTCGCCAACGGCATGGAGTACTTCAACACGTTCGGCGGCAACCCGGTGTCGTGCGCGATCGGCATGGCGGTGCTGGACGTCATGGAGCAGGAGGGCCTGCAGCCGCGCGCCCGTGACCATGGCGCCCGCCTGCTCGCCGGGCTGCGCGAGGTCATGACCCGCCGCCCGCTGGTCGGTGACGTGAGAGGGCTCGGGCTCTTCGCCGGCGTCGAGCTCGTGAAGGACCACGGCACGCTGGAGCCCGCCGGCGCCGAGGCGGCGTATGTCGCCAACCGCATGCGCGACCGCGGCGTGCTCGTCAGCACCGACGGTCCGGGCCACAACGTCCTGAAGATCAAGCCGCCCATGGTGTTCGGCGGCGATGATGTGGACTGCCTCGTCGAGACACTCGATCGCGTGATGAGCGAGTTGTGAACGCGCCGCGCGCCCGGGCCGCCGGCGCGCGCTCCACGGCGGGGAAGGGGGTAGGCAAGGGCCCGGGGGTTCCCGGCTCCGGACCGGCTGTGTCGAAGGTCGGCGTGGTGCCTCAGTCCAGCGCTACCGGCTCGCCGGGCACGATCGGCCGGGTACGGGGCAAGTAGCCGCGCCACGACAGCCATCCCGTCCCGGCGAGGGTCCCTGCGAACGCGGCGAGCTTGGCCACGTCGAACACGCGCCCGGCCGGCAGAACCGCCCACAGCAGCCACAAAACGGGCTGCGCCAGGCTCACGGCCCAGACCGCGCCATAGAACAGTCGCCGCTCGTACCCCTCGGTACTTGACCGACCGCTTTGCCCGGGGCAGGACGCCGGCCAGCCCGAGCGCCCACACCGAGGCAGCCACGGGCAGGTAGCCCACCGCGTAGATTTCGCGCAGCCTCCAGTGCCCCGTGACGATGGCCACGACGAGCCCCGCGAGATTGATGGCGGCGAACGCGATGACCTCGCTCCAGGCCACGGTGTAGCAGATGCGCCGGTAGAGCGGGTTCGGCTTGTCCTCTGTGAAGAACATCACGTAGGGCGCGCGCTCGCTGCCCGGCAGGCGGCCTGCCACGGCGGCCAGGCCGACCCCCGCGAGCACCACGAGCAGCCAGAGGCCGATTGGCCGGCTGAACCCGTGGTGGAACAGATCCGCCGTGAGCGGGCCCGGCGCGATGAAGAACACCCACGACCAGACCGGATAGTGCGCCATCCGGTAGGTGAGCGTGTTGCGTTCGCGGACCTTTCGCAGGACGGCGTACTCGACGCGGCTGCCGTAGGGCGCCAGGACGGCTTCATCGATGGGCATCGTGTGGTTCACTCGCCCGTCCAGCTTAGCAGGGACGATCGGCGCAACGCCAGCCGGCGGGAGCGTCCGCGCGGGTGCGCGCAGGCGGCGCGGCCGGTCGCAGACGCACTGGCCGGGCGGGTCGGACCGCGCACCCGTCGCACCCCGGGGCCCTCCCTGCCCGGTTGACCTGGCTGTCCGGCAGGTGGTGTACTGCCGGGTGGAGGCACCGCCGACACCCATGAAACACTTGGTCCTGCTTCGTCACGGTGAAAGCACGTGGAACAAGGAAAACCGCTTCACGGGCTGGACGGACGTCGGGCTGAGCGACCGGGGCGTCGAGGAAGCGATCGCCGCCGGCCGGCTGCTCCGCGACGGCGGGTACGTCTTCGACGTGGCCTTCACCTCGGTGCTCAAGCGCGCGATCAAGACGCTCTGGCTCACGCTCGAGCAGATGGATCTCATGTGGATTCCCGTTCACAACACGTGGCGCCTCAACGAGCGCCACTACGGCGCCCTGCAGGGACTCAACAAGGCGGAGACCGCTGCCAGGCACGGCATGGAACTGACGCACATCTGGCGGCGGAGCTACGACGTGCCGCCGCCGCCGCTGGCCCCTGACGATGAGCGGTATCCGGGCCGCGATCCCCGCTACGCGAGCCTCCGGCCGGACGAATTGCCCCTGACCGAATGCCTCAGGGATACGGTCGCGCGCTTTCTGCCGTACTGGCACGAGACGATCGCCCCGGCGCTCCGCGAGGGCCAGCGGGTCGTGATCGTGGCTCACGGCAACAGCCTGCGGGCGCTGGTGAAGTACCTCGACCAGGTCGCGGACGACGAGATCGTCGGGCTCAACATCCCGACCGGGATCCCGCTGGTCTACGAGCTGTCGGACGACCTCGCCCCTGTCCGGCACTTCTACCTCGGCGATCCGGAGGCTGTCGAGCGGGCCGGCCGCGCCGTGGCCGACCAGCTGAACCGCACGGGCTGAGGTCGAACGCGCGCCCCTTGGGCCACCACCCGGCGAACGTCCCGATTGGCAGCGGCCGGGCAGGAGTCTACGATACGCACATGCCCATGAACGGCGAGCGCCCAGCCGGGGCGGGCGGCCTCACGCCGGAGGTCAGCCGTCGAATCGATCGCGTGTTCGCCGCGCAGCGCGCGCGCGCGCTGGACCTGCGGCGTTCGTCCGCCGGGGGCCGGATCGCGCGGCTGCGGCGGCTGCTGGCGACGGTGGACGCCCACCGCCCGGAGATCGCCGGCGCGCTGGCCGCCGATCTCCGGAAGCCCCTGGCCGAGGTGGATCTCACCGAGATCATCCCGATCACCGCCGAGATCCGGCACGCGATCCGCCACCTCCGACACTGGATGCGCCCGCGCCGGGTCCGGCCGACGCTGGCGATGCTGGGCACATCGTCGCGGATCCTGTACGAGCCGCGGGGCGTCACGCTCATCATCGTGCCCTGGAACTACCCCTTCAACCTCGCGTTCGGCCCCCTGTGCTCGGCGGTCGCCGCGGGGAACACGGCGATCATCAAGCCGTCCGAGCTGACCCCCGCCTGCTCCCGCGTCACGCGCCAGATCGTCGAGGAGGCATTCGACGAGGCCGATGCCGCCGTCTTCGAGGGCGACGCGTCGGTGGCCATCGCCCTGCAGGAACGCCCGTTCGATCACGTGTTCTTCACGGGCAGCCCGGCGGTCGGCAGGCAGGTGATGGCCGCGGCAGCGAAGCACCTCACGTCAATCACGCTGGAGCTGGGCGGCAAGAGCCCGACCATCGTGGACGCCTCGGCCGATCTGCGCAAGGCCGCCCGCAATATCATGTGGAGCAAGTTCGCGAACAACGGGCAGACCTGCATCGCGCCCGACTACGTGCTGGTGCAGCGGCAGGTGCGCGACCGGTTCGTCGCCGAGTCGATCGCCGCGATCGAGCGATCGTACGGCCGCACGCCGGCCGAGCAGCGGTCCACGCCCGACTACTGCCGGATCGTCACGGCCCGCCACTACGATCGGATCGAACTGCTGCGGGACGAGGCACTGGCGACCGGCGCGGCGATCGCGTACGGCGGCGCGCGCGACGCCGGAGAACGGTTCATCGGCCCCACCCTCCTCGTCGACGTGCCGGCGGCGAGCCGGATCATGACCGAGGAGATCTTCGGCCCGATCCTGCCCATCCTGACCTTCGACGACATGGGCGAGGCCATCGCGATCGTGAACGGCAAGCCGAAGCCCCTCGCGCTGTACGTGTACAGCCGGGACCGCGCCACCATCGATCGCGTGCTCGCCGAGACCACCGCTGGCGACACGTGCGTCAACCATGGCCTGATCCAGTTCCTGCACCTCAACCTGCCGTTCGGCGGCGTCAACAACAGCGGCATCGGCAAGAGCCACGGCATGCACGGTTTTCGGGCCTTCTCGCACGAGCGGTCGGTGCTGCGGGATCGCTTCAGCGTGATCCACTGGCTGTATCCTCCGTACACGGATCGCGTCCGCGCGCTGATCGCGCTGACGCGCCGGTGGCTGACCTGAGGCCGGGAGCGCGGCGCCGATGAACATCCCGCTCCCGGACCACAAGACCAGGATCGTGGCCACGATCGGCCCCGCCTGCGACTCGCCCGTGATGCTGGAGCGACTGGTGCGCGCGGGCATGGACATCGCCCGCCTGAACTTCTCGCACGGCAGCCTGGACGAGCATGCCGGGCGCATCGTGCGCATCCGGACGGCCGCGCGGGCGGCGGGCCGTCTCGTCGCCGTCATGGCCGATCTGCCCGGGCCGAAGATGCGCATCGGGTCGATCGCGCCCGAGCCTGCCGACCTGCGCGCCGGCGATCCGTTCACCCTGACGACGGACGGCGTGCCGGGCGATGCGCGGCGCGTGTCCGTGTCGTTCGACCGCCTGCCACAGGTCCTGCATCCGGGGGATCGGCTCTTCCTGAACGACGGCCTCGTCCAGCTGGTCGTGGACCGCGTGGACGGCCGGGACGTGCACTGCACGGTCGCGACCGGCGGCGAACTGCGCTCGCACAAGGGCCTCAACCTGCCCGGGATCGACCTGGGGATTGGCGCCTTCACGGAGCACGACCGCGTGTGCCTCGAGGTGGCGCTGCGGCATGGGGTGGACGCGGTCAGCCAGTCGTTCGTCGAGACGGCCCGCGACGTCGACGCGGTGCGGGCGGCCGCGCGCGACCTGGGGCGCGAGCCGTTCATCGTCGCCAAGATCGAGCGGGCCGGTGCGCTGCGGCACTACGACGGGATCCTGGCGGCCGCGGACGGCATCATGGTGGCCCGCGGCGACCTGGGCGTCGAAGTCCCGATCGAGCGGATCGCGGTCACGCAGAAGGACCTCATCGCGAGGGCCAACCTCGCCGGCAAGCCGGTGATTACCGCGACGCAGATGCTGGAGTCGATGGTCTCGAGCCGCCTGCCCACGCGCGCCGAGGCGACCGACGTCGCCAATGCGATCCTCGACGGCACCGACGCGGTGATGCTCTCGGCCGAGTCCGCCGTCGGGCTGTACCCCGAGGAGGCGGTGGCCACGCTCGGCCGGATTGCCGCGGTCACCGAGGGCGCCCGGCCCCGGGCGCGGCTCGACGCCCTGCTCGCCTTCACCCGCGATCATCGGCCCACGCCCCTGGCGGAAGCCATCGCCATGGTGGTCGAGCACGCGCTCGAGACCGTGTCCTGCAGCGCCGTCATCGTGCCCACGCGCACGGGGACGACCGCGCGCATGATCGCGCGCTACCGCCCCGGCGTCTGGATCGTCGCCGCCAGCCCGAGCGAGACCGTCCGGCAGGGCCTGCTCTTCTCGTACGGCGTGCACCCGGTGGAGATCCCGGCCGGGCCGGAGGACTGGTGCGCGTTCGCGCGGGACTGGCTCGCCGATCACGGACTGCCCGCGGACGTCGCCGTGCTGGTCGCCGGGCCGTCGCTCGCAAACCCGCACGCCAATCACCGGATCGAGTTCCTCCGGCTCGGCCATGAGTGATCCGCACCAGGCCCGCGCCGCCCGCACGGGTCTCGGCGTCGCCGACATCCAGCAGTCGTTCGTCGATCACCTGCTGCTCGGCATGGGCCGCCTGCCCGGGGCATCGACCCGCAACGAGCGGTACACGGCGATGGCGCTCGCCGTCCGGGATCGGCTCGTCGAACGGGGCGTCCACACGTTCGATCCCTACCGGACCCACGACGCGCGGACGGTGTGCTACTTCTCGGCGGAGTACCTGCCCGGGCCGCACCTGGCGAACAACCTGCTCAACCTCGGCATCACCGAGCAGGCCCGGCAGGCGATCGCGGGGCTCGACATCGACCTCGACGACCTGCTGCAGCAGGAGGAGGAGCCGGGCCTCGGCAACGGCGGCCTCGGCCGCCTCGCCTCGTGCTACCTGGATTCACTCGCCACGCTCGAGATCCCTGCGATCGGCTACGGCCTCCGGTACGAGTTCGGCATCTTCGACCAGGTCATCCAGGACGGCCGGCAGATCGAGGTGACCGACAAGTGGCTGCGCTACGGCAACCCGTGGGAGATCGTCCGGCCGGAAATCGTCTTCGACGTGAAGTTCGGCGGCCGCGCCGCGTCGTGGACCGACCGCCGCGGCCGCTATCGCGTGCGATGGATTCCCGAGACCGTGGTCAAGGGAACGGCCTACGACACGCCCATCCTCGGCTACCGGGTGGGCACCTGCGACATGATGCGGCTGTGGAAGGCCGAGGCCGTCGAGACGTTCGACTTCGCGGCCTTCAACCACGGCGACTACTACCGGGCCGTCGAGGACAAGGTGGTGTCCGAGAACATCACGAAGGTGCTCTACCCGAATGACGAGCCCCCTCAAGGCAAGGTGCTCCGCCTCCAGCAGCAGCACTTCTTCGTGTCGTGCTCACTGCAGGACATGCTGCGCCTCCACCTGCGGATGGGACGCCACCCGGAGCAACTGCACGAGAACTACGCGGTCCAGCTGAACGACACCCACCCGGCGATCGCGGTCGCGGAACTCATGCGGCTGCTCGTCGACGACCACCTCGTCGACTGGGACCGGGCGTGGGACGTCACGAGGCGCACCTTCGCGTACACGAACCACACGCTGCTGCCCGAGGCGATGGAACGGTGGACCGTCGGGCTCCTGGGCGCGGTGCTGCCGCGCCACCTCGAGATCATCGCCGAGATCAACCGGCGGTTCCTGGAGGAGGTCCGCGCGCGATTCCCGGGCGACGCCGCGCGTGTCGCCAGGATGTCGATCATCGACGAGGCGGGCGAGCGGTCGGTCCGCATGGCGCACCTGGCCGCCGTGGGCAGCCACACCATCAATGGCGTGGCGCGCCTCCACACCGACCTGCTGACATCGTCCGTGCTGCGGGACTTCGCCGACCTGTGGCCCGGGAAGTTCTGCAACGTCACCAACGGCGTCACGCCGCGCCGGTTCGTGGCCGTCAGCAACCCCGGGCTGGCCGGTCTCATCACACGCCACGCCGGCGACGCCTGGCTCGCCGATCTCGATCGGCTCCGCACGCTCGAGCGCCTCGCGGACGACGTGGCGTTCCAGCAGCACTGGCGCAACGTGAAGCACGGGAACAAGCATCGCCTGGCCGGCGTGATCCGCCGGCGGACCGGCCTCGTCGTGGATCCGGCATCCCTGTTCGACGTCCAGGCCAAGCGCATCCACGAGTACAAGCGCCAGCACCTCAACGCCCTGCACATCCTGGCCCTGTATCTCCGCCTTCGGCGCGGCGACGACGACGGCGGGCCCGCCCGGACCTTCGTGTTCGGCGGCAAGGCGGCACCGGGCTACGAGATGGCCAAGCAGATCATCAGGTTCATCGCGGCCATCGCCGATCTGGTCAACCGTGATCCGGCCGCCAGGGACCGGATGAAGGTCGTGTTCTTCCCCGACTTCAACGTGAAGAACGCGCAGCTGATCTATCCGGCCGCCGATCTCTCCGAGCAGATCTCGACAGCCGGCAAGGAGGCGTCCGGCACCGGGAGCATGAAGTTCGCCTTGAACGGGGCCCTCACCATCGGCACGCTCGACGGGGCGAACGTGGAGATCCGCGAGGAGATCGGCGAGGACAACTTCTTCGTGTTCGGCCTGACGGCGGACGAGGTCCGCGCGACGCTCGCGCGGGGGTACCGTCCGCGCACGTGGTACGAGCGCAGCCCCGTGCTCCGGGACGTTCTCGATTTCGTGGCATCCGGCGCCCTGGGCGGCGATCCCATGGCGTTCCGTCCCCTCGTCGACAACCTCCTCGAGCGGGACCCGTTCCTCGTGCTGGCCGATTTCGACGCGTACGTGGCCTGCCAGGAACGCGTCTCCGCGTTGTGGCGCGACCCGCAGGCGTGGACCCGGCGCTCGATCCTCACGGTCGCCCGGATGGGCCGCTTCTCGTCGGACCGCGCCGTCCGGGAGTACTGCGCGCGGGTCTGGAACATCACGATCGGCACGCGGCCGTAGCCGTCCGCGACGTGCCCGACGGGTGTGGTACGCTCGGAGCACCCCTCATTCGCCTGCCCTGCCGCGCGCGCGATCGGGCAGCGGCGGGTTCGTCGACGAAGGCCTGCGGATGGACATGCGAGACACGCTGACCGGTGCGGTGGTGATGGGGCCCATGACCAGGGGCTCGAACCTGCCCTATCGCCGCCTCTGCGTCGAGCTGGGCGCGCGCGTCACGGTGAGCGAGATGACCGTCGCGCGCCGGCTCAGGCAGAAGCGCCGTTCGGAGTTCGCGCTGATCCGCCGCGCGCCCGACGAGCCGTGCTTCGGGGTTCAGCTCGCGGGCACGGACCCGGCGGAAATGGGATGGGCGGCCGCACTCGTCGAGGCCAGGGGCGCGAGCTTCGTCGACGTCAACCTCGGGTGCCCGATCGATCACTTCACCCGCAAGGGCATGGGCGCCGCCCTCGCCCGCCAGCCCAAGCGCATCCGGCGCATCGTCGAGGCCATGCGGGCCGCCGTGACAGGCGTGCCCGTGACGGTCAAGATCCGCCTCGGGTGGAACGATGCCGATCGGAATTTCCTCGATGTGGCGCGCGCCGCGGTCGATGGTGGGGCCGCCGCGATCTTCGTCCATGGACGCACGCGCAACGCCCGCTACCGGCAGGCGGCCGACTGGGACGCGGTCGGCGAAGTCGCGGCCGCCGTCCCGGTGCCCGTCGTGGGCAACGGCGACCTGCTGTTTCCCCACGAGATCGACAACGCCGTGCGCCGCTCGGGCTGCGCGGGCGTGATGGTCGCGCGGGGCGCGCTCATCAAGCCGTGGATCTTCCGCGAGGCGACGTCCGGGTACGTCGATCTCGACGGCGAGGACCGCCTGGCCGTCTACCGGCGCTACGTGGACCTCGCACTCGAACACTGGGGCGACGATGAGCACGGGCGCGCGCGGGCGGTGGACTTCGTGCGCTGGCACCTGGGATTCTGGTGCCGGTACGCCCCGCGACGCGCGGACGGCTCGTGGCCGGCGATGCAGGAGCGGGAGCCGCGCGACTTCGCGCGGATGCCGCTCGACGCGTTGCTGGCGCGGCAGGACGAAGCGGCGCACGCATGGCTCGCGGAACGGCTGATCGCCCGCGACGCGATCGATCCGGACGCCGCGCCGCCGCCCACGGATGTCTCCGCGGACCCCGATTCGCGGGAGTCGGAGGGCTGACCCCGGGCCGTCCCCGAGCCCGATCCGGCGATTGAGGCTAAAATATCGTCATGCCCGCACCAGTTTCGTTCGACATCACCTCCAAGGTCGACCTGCAGGAAGTCGACAACGCCGTCAACCAGGCGCACAAGGAAGTCGCGCAGCGCTACGACTTCAAGGGGTCGAAGGCCGCCATCGAGTTCAACCGCGGCGAGGGCACGCTCACCCTCGTGGCGGACGATGAGTTCAAGATGCGGTCGCTCTGGGAGGTGCTCGAGGGGCGCCTCGTGAAGCGCCACGTGCCGGTCAAGAACCTGACGCTCGGCGACATCCACCGCGGCGCGAACGACACGGTCCGCCGCGTGGTCACGCTGCAGCAAGGCATCCCGAGCGAGGCCGGCCGGGCCATCGTGAAGTTCCTGAAGGATCGGAAGATGAAGAAAGTCCAGGCCGCCATCCAGGGCGACCAGGTCCGCATTTCGTCGCCGTCGAAAGACGAACTCCAGGAGGTCATCCGGCTGTTGAAGGAGGAGGACTTCGGCGTCGCCCTCCAGTTCGGTAACTACCGCGAGTGACCAGCGCGGACCCCGGCGGACGGCCGGTCCCCCTGGCGTCGGCCCCGGCGGGGGCTGTGGTCGCGGGCGTGCTCAGCGCGGCGGGTCGGGGCTGGCGCAGGACGACGCGGTGTCGGCGGACGGCCGGGCTGACGGCCCTGCAGTCCTGGTGCACTCGATGGCCTCTTCGCCTGCCGACGTGATCGCCAGCACGGTCGACACGATCACGAACACGCCCGCCGTCACGACGACGAACCAGCTGGGAAACAGGTCGCCGACCGCGAGGCGATCGTAGAACTCGCCCGCCGACGCCGGGCTCCCCGGGTGGATGAAGACCTTGGTGAGCCACGCCGCCGTGATGAAGTAGAGCAGCATCGCGTAATGGCGGCGCAGGCGAAAACACACCGCCGCCATGAGGCTGATCGTTCTCGCCGGCCGCGCCAGGTCGCGCGCGAGCCGCTCACGCCAGGCCATCCCGTCCCCGGTGGTCGGGACGAGCAGTCCCACGAAGTAGTACTGCTCGAGCGCACGCAACCGGCACAAGCTCTGATGCAGATGCTGGTACCGCCTGGCCTCGATGACGAGGCACATCCCGACCGCGGCCAGGCCCAGGAGCAGGATGTACGGCGGGGTCCGCTCGGAGCCGAGCGCGAAGGTGGTCATGCCGAGGGCCAGCACGACCGCCCAGTTGGTCGTGCTGTCCAGGCGCTGACGCCAGGTCGCCATCCGGTGCATCTCGCCCCGGTACATGTGCGCCATCGCGGTGTGGAAATGATTCGGGTCGGGTGACACCGGCCCGCCGCCGCCCGACATGTCGTCGCAGGACTGATTCGCCATCGGCAGCGGGGAGTGTACCACCGCGGGCGCGGGGGGCCAATCAGGTTCTAGGTTATAGGTTCTAGGTTATAGGTTATAGGTTCTAGGTTGTAGGTTATAGGTTGTAGGTTATAGGTTGTCAGTAGCCCGCCGCGAGGCCGTGCTTGCGGGGATCGAACACGCCTTCCCACCCGCCGGGGACCCGGGCAATCGCGGTCAGCGACCCGGTCACGCCTGGCGCGGCGGCCCAGCCCATCCGTTTCAGCGCGTCCACGACCGGCGCCGGCACGCCGCCCTTTTCGTACTCGAGCACGTCGGGCAGCGCCTGCTGATGAATGCGGGGGGCGCCCATCGCGTCGGCCAGCGGCATCCGGTAGTCGATCAGGTTCACGATTGCCTGCGCGACCGCGGTGATGATGCGCGGCCCGCCACGCCCGCCGATCACCATGCGCACCGGCCCGTCCGGATCCAGCACGATGGTGGGCGCCATCGCCGACAGCATCCGCCTGCCGGGAGCGATCGCGTTCGCTTCTCCTTGCACCAGACCGAACTGGTTCGGGGTGCCCGGCTGGACCGCGAAGTCGTCCATCTCGTTGTTGAGAAAGAACCCGGCGCCGGGAACCCAGACGCCTGATCCGTAGAGGCTGTTGATGGTTGTCGTGGTCCCGACCGCGTTGCCCCACGTGTCGACGACGGCGTAGTTCGTCGTCTGGTTGCCTTCGCGCCCGATCGGCCGGAGATCGCGGGTCGGCGTCGCTCGCTGCTCGTCGATCCCCGCGCGCAGTGACTTCGCGTACGACTTGGCGGCCATCCGATCGAGGGGCATCCTGACGAAGTCCGGGTCGCCAAGCGACGCGTTGCGATCCACGAACGCGCGCTGGAAGGCGCTGGCCAGCCGGTGCAGCGCCGCCGGCGTGCCCCAGGGGGCCGGCTCCGGCCAGGTTTCCAGGATGTTGAGCGTCTCGACGAGCGTGATCCCGCCGGATGACGACGGCGGCATCGCGACGAGGCCGAAGCCGCGATAACTGCCCGCAATCGGCGTGCGCCAGGCCGGCTTGTAGCCGGCAAGGTCCGCCGTGGTGACGATTCCGCCGCCACGCTGCATCTCGGCCTGCACCGCCTCGGCGACCGGCCCCCCGTAGAACCCGCGTGCGCCCTGCTCCGCGATCAGCTCGAGCGTCCGCGCGAGATCCGCCTGCACGAAGCGCGAGCCCACCGCCGGCGCGTGGCCGCCGGGCAGGAACAAGGCGCTCCCGCCGAACCGCTTGATCAGCGCTGCGTTCTGCTCGACCGACGCGCGGAAGATCTCGTCCACGACGAGGCCGTCGCGCGCCAGGCGGATCGCGGGCGCCATCACGCGCGCCCGCGGCAGCGTGCCGTGCTTCTCGAGCAGCGCGAGCAGGCCCGCCACGCTGCCGGGCACGCCAGATGCCCGGTGTCCGACGAGGCTGGCATCGGTGGGTTTGCCGTTCGGGCCGATGAACATGTCGTGCGTCGCCGAGGCCGGCGCCGTTTCCCGGTAGTCGAGCGCGGCGGTGCGGCCGTCCGACATCCGCAGCACGGCGTAGCCGCCGCCGCCGATGTTGCCGGCCTCCGGGTACGCAACCGCCAGGGCGAAGCCCACCGCGACGGCGGCGTCGACCGCGTTGCCCCCCGTTTCGAGGATCTCGACGCCAGCCCTGGTCGCGAGCGCGCAGTTCGACACGACCATGCCGTGGTCCGCGCGTGGGGCTCTTGCCCCGGGGCGGTAGGTCCACTCCGACGGAAACGTGCCCAGCTCCACGTTCGCTGGACGGGTCGGCGGCTGC
The DNA here is from genome assembly GCA_963813325.1 of uncultured Acidobacteriota bacterium. GTDB lineage: Bacteria > Acidobacteriota > Vicinamibacteria > Vicinamibacterales > JAKQTR01 > CAWEYM01. Next base: position 582,375 of record CAWEYM010000003.1, on the reverse strand, counting down.
TGGCTCTGGGCCCGGCCGGCGGCCCCCGATCCAATGCTGATGACCGAGACGGTGAACACGGCCGCGGGGCCGCAGGCGCGCAGGACACGGGAGGTGGTCATGGACGCAGGATACCAGATCGGCGCTCCCGGCCGGGGTCGGCGGGGACTCGCGCCGCGGGGAGTTGAGTTCAACCTCAATGAGGCAGTCCGGCTCACGGCACACGACTCACGGCTCTCCGCCAATCCACGCGATTGTGCCCCGAACGAACGCGTCAGAAGGCCCCACCGACGTGGGCGGTGGAGCCTGCGGGCTTCAGCCCGCGTGCCCGGAGCCAACACGCTCATCACGCGTGAGCTCCGGGGTTGGTGCGGTGAGGCCAGGATCTCGGCCATAATGGAAGGGTTCAATCAGCGTCTCTCCAGGCTGCAGCAGGATATCTCGTGACACCTGATTCCCATCGTCCGCGGCGCGCTCCAGGCCGCCATCGTGCCCCCGCGCCGGGTTCTGACAAGGCGCACCAGCCGGAACCCGCAACGCCAGTGGAAGCCGCGCCCGCGGAGGACCACGCTCCCCTCGCCTTCGAGGACCTCGGGCTCGATCCTTCGCTCCTGATGGGCGTCCGCGACCGGGGGTTCACCAAGACGACCGCCATCCAGACCGCCGTCCTGCCCATCGTCCACTCGGGGCGCGACCTGATCGCCACGGCCGAAACCGGGACCGGCAAGACCGCGGCCTTCGTGCTCCCGATCCTGGATCGGCTGCTGCGGCAGCGCGATCCGGAGAGCGGGGCGCTGCCTGCCGGGACCCGGGTGCTCGTGCTCGCGCCGACGCGCGAGCTGGCCGTCCAGGTCGACGATGACGTGCAGGGGTTCGCCTACCACGCCGGCATATCGAGCATCGCCGTCTACGGCGGGGCCCCGATGGAGCCGCAGTCGCACGCGTTGGCTGCCGGCGTCACCATCGTGGTGGCGACGCCTGGCCGGCTGCTCGACCACATGCGTTCCGCCACGCCGTCGTTCGACGGGCTGGAGGTGCTCGTCCTGGACGAGGCCGATCGCATGCTCGACATGGGGTTCTGGCCCGACGTGGCGCGGATTGTCGAGGCGCTGCCCGTTCATCGGCAGACGCTGCTGTTCTCGGCCACGATTCCCGAGGAAGTGCGGCGGTTTTCCGCGGCGATCATGCGGGACCCGGTCTACGTGCAGGTCGGGCAGCACAACGCCGCGGCCCGCACCATCACGCATGCCGTCGAGATGGTGCGCCACGGCGAGAAGACCGAGTGGCTGGTGCGGTTCCTTCGGGGTGACGTCGGCCCCGTGCTCGTGTTCGTGCGCACCAAGCGTGGCGCCGATCGGCTGGCCACGCAGCTGGCCGGGCGCCGGATCCGGGTCGCCGCGCTGCACGCGGACCGGTCGCAGAAGGAGCGGATGTCGGCGGTCGAAGGCTTCCGGGCCGGCCGGTACCAGGCGCTCGTCGCGACCGACATCGCCGCGCGCGGCCTCGACATCGACGGCATCACGCACGTCGTGAACTACGACGTGCCGCACACCGCGGACGAGTACGTGCACCGGGTCGGGCGGACCGGGCGCGCGCTCGCGACCGGCACGGCAGTGACGCTGGTGTCGCCCGGCGACGAGCGTGCGCTGCAGGCGATCAGCAAGCGCGTGTCGTTCGAGAGCTGACGCAGCCGGACCGGGTCGTTTCCCCGGGGCGTGTCCTCAAGGCCCGGGCTGCGGCGCTGGCGGAGGGGCGGGCGCGCATGCACGAAGTCGGCATCATGCAGTCGGTCCTGGAGATTGCCGAGCAGCAGGCACGCGCGGCCGGCGCCTCGAGAATCCTCGAGGTTCGGATGCAGGTCGGGCGGCTGACGGGCGTGGTTCCCGAGGCCCTGGAGCACGCCTTCGCCGTGCTCCGGGACGGGACCATGGCTGGCGGCGCGACGCTGGCGGTCGAGTACGTGCCCGGGGTGAGCTGGTGCCCGCCGTGCGAGTGCGAGTTCGAGGCGGAGGGCCTGTACGCGGAGTGTCCGCGGTGCGGCCGGCCCAGCCTGGCGGTCCGGCGCGGCCAGGAGTTGGGCGTCGTTTCGCTGGAGGTCGAGTAGGCATGTGCGAGGAATGCGGATGCGGGCGTCCCGGCCCGACGAAGATCGACGGCAAGCCGGCTCACGAGGTCGGATCGCCGCTCGTCGACGCGCCCGCCGGCCACGCGCACGGCGATGACCACCCGCACGATGGCGCCCACGGGCACGACCATGGTCCCCGCCACGCTCACGAGCACGAGCACGACCACCGTCACGGCCATGATCACGGGCCTGCCCACCAGCACGTTCATCCGCACGCGCGCGAACACGAGGGCGGGGCCGGCGGTGGCCCGCAGGACGGCGGGCCAGCCAGCCGCGAGATCGCGGTGCACCAGTCCATCTTCGCCGCCAACGATCGCGTGGCGGAGCGCAACCGCGGTTTTTTCAGGGCGCTGAACCTGCTCGTCCTCAATGTCGTGTCGTCGCCGGGGTCCGGCAAGACGGCGCTCCTCCAGAAGACGATCGAGATGCTGGCCCCGCAGGTGCGGGTCGGTGTTGTCGTGGGCGATCTCGAGACCGACAACGATGCGCGCCGGCTCCGCACCACGGGAGCGCCGGTCGTGCAGATCTCGACCGGTACGCTGTGCCACCTCGATGCTGAGATGGTCGCCCGCGCGATCGGCCGTCTCGACCCGCGGGCGCTCGATATCCTCGTCATCGAGAACGTCGGCAACCTCGTCTGCCCGGCGGAGTTCGACCTGGGCGAGGATCTGCGGGTGGCGCTGCTCTCGGTGACCGAGGGCGAGGACAAGCCCCTGAAGTATCCCCCGATGTTCCGGAACGCCCACGTGATCGTGCTCACGAAGACCGACCTGGCGCCCCACGTGGACTTCGACCGCGGCGCGGCCCTTGCCAACATCCGCCGGGTGAACCCGGCCGCGCGCGTGTTCGAGCTGTCGGCCCGCACCGGGGCGGGCCTGGTCGAGTGGTGCGCGTTCCTCCGCGAGTCGAGGCCGGGCCGGGGCCCTGATCTCATCTGATCCGGCGACAGCCCGTCGGGGGTGGCCTGGTCCCGGTTCCTTCCCGTGCGGCCGGTCCCTCACCTCACGCCCTCGCGAGGGGCTCGTGCCGGGTGCTGGGTACAAAGAAAAAGGCCCGCGGTGCTCAGCACCAGCGGGCCTCAACGAAAATCCCCGGCAGCGACCTACTCTCCCACAGAGTCGCCCCTGCAGTACCATCGGCGGTAGAGGGCTTAACTACCGTGTTCGGAATGGGAACGGGTGTGGCCCCTCTCCTATGACCACCGGGAAACTGTCAAAGAACGTTGGGTTCAGCCGGCGCGAACCGCGCGCGGCCCGGCCGAGTCTGCATGAGGTGCCCGGATATGTTCCCCGGGGCCCGTGCGCCGCGGCCGGCGGCTGAAACTCGAACAAGTTTGACAACGAATATCCTGCAAAGAGCCATTCCCGATCGTCCCACGCGGACTGACGCGGGGATGAAATGAGTATATGGTCAAGCCTCACGGCTGATTAGTACCAGTTAGCTCAGGACGTCGCCGTCCTTACACACCTGGCCTATCACCTGGTAGTCTTCCAGGAGCCTTCAGGAGCCTTACGGCTCGGGAGATCTCATCTTGGGGAGGGTTTCACGCTTAGATGCCTTCAGCGTTTCTCCCTTCCGCACGTAGCTACCCAGCGCTGCCGTTGGCACGACAACTGGTACACTAGAGGTGCGTCCAACCCGGTCCTCTCGTACTAAGGTCAGCCCCCCTCAAATCTCCTGCGCCCATGACAGATAGGGACCGAACTGTCTCGCGACGTTCTAAACCCAGCTCACGTACCGCTTTAACCGGCGAACAGCCGGACCCTTGGAACCTGCTACAGCTCCAGGATGCGATGAGCCGACATCGAGGTGCCAAACCTGAGCGTCGATGTGAACTCTTGGCTCAGATCAGCCTGTTATCCCCGGCGTACCTTTTATCCGTTGAGCGATGGCCCTTCCATGCGGGACCACCGGATCACTAAGGCCTGGTTTCCCACCTGCTCGACGTGTATGTCTCGCAGTCAAGCTCGCTTATGCCTTTGCACTCTCCGGCTGATTTCCAAACAGCCTGAGCGAACCTTCGCGCGCCTCCGTTACCGTTTAGGAGGCGACCGCCCCAGTCAAACTACCCACCTAGCAGTGTCCCTGACCTGGATGACAGGCCGAGGTTAGAACGCCGAAGCGCTAAGGGTGGTATCTCACCATTGACTCCCCGGACCCCAAGAGGCCCGGTTCATAGTCTCCCACCTATCCTGCGCATAACGCGTCAGCACTCACTACTAGGCTGTAGTAAAGGTGCACGGGGTCTTTCCGTCTAGTCACGGGCAACCGGCGTCTTCACCGGTACCACAAATTCGCAGTGCCCCTCGTTGAGACAGCGCCCAAATCGTTACGCCATTCGTGCAGGTCGGAACTTACCCGACAAGGAATTTCGCTACCTTAGGACCGTTATAGTTACGGCCGCCGTTTACCGGGGCTTCAGTTCAAAGCTTCGCCTTGCGGCTGACCTCTCCCTTTAACCTTCCGGCACCGGGCAGGCGTCAGGCCCTATACGTCGTGTTCGACTTCGCAGAGCCCTGTGTTTTTAGTAAACAGTCGCTTGGGCCTCTTTATTGCAACTCCGTCACGCTTCGGCGGGCGAACCGCCTAACGCTAGTGGAGCACCCCTTCTTCCGAAGTTACGGGGTCAGTTTGCCGAGTTCCTAAACGAGGGTTCTCACTCGCGCCTGAGGATTTTCTCCTCGCCTACCTGTGTCGGTTTGCGGTACGGGTACCCGGACGACTCCTTAGAGGATTTTCTTGGCAGCGTGGCGTGACCGGCTTTGCGAGCC
>CAWEYM010000003.1:0-572500 GCA_963813325.1 uncultured Acidobacteriota bacterium | reverse complement strand
CCGGCACAAGATCTTCAACGCATCGTGGGTGATCGACGGCGAGCCGCAGGCTGACTCCCTCTTCGGGATGATCCGCGCCACGCACCGCGCGAACCCGCAGGGCACCGTCGTCGCGTACGCGGACAACGCCGCGGTCATGGAAGGGCGCGTGGCGGGGCGTTTCTTCGCCGACCCGGCCACCGGCCGCTACGGGTACCACGAGGATCTCACCCACACGCTGTTGAAGGTGGAGACGCACAACCATCCGACCGCCATCTCGCCGTTCCCCGGCGCCGCGACGGGCTCGGGCGGCGAGATCCGCGACGAGGGCGCCACCGGCCGCGGGTCGAAGCCGAAGGCGGGCCTGTGCGGCTTCTCCGTGTCGAACCTGCGGATCCCCGGCTTCGAGCGCCCGTGGGAAGGCCCCGAATCGCGCCCGGACCGCATCGCGTCGCCGCTCGCCATCATGATCGAAGGCCCGGTCGGCGCGGCCTCGTTCAACAACGAATTCGGGCGGCCGAACCTCGCCGGCTACTTCCGGACCTACGAGCAGGCCGTGGACGGCACCGCCCGCGGCTACCACAAGCCCATCATGCTCGCGGGCGGCATCGGCAACATCCGCGCGGAGCACGCGCACAAGGGCGGCGTGCCGCCGGGCGCGCTCCTCATCCAGCTCGGCGGTCCCGGCCTGCTCATCGGGATGGGCGGCGGCTCCGCCTCGTCGATGGCGACGGGCAGCAACACCGCCGACCTCGACTTCGACTCGGTGCAGCGCGGCAACGCGGAGATCCAGCGACGGGCGCAGGAAGTGATCGATCGCTGCTGGGCGCTTGGGAGCGCGAACCCCATCCTCTCGATCCACGATGTCGGGGCCGGGGGCCTGTCGAACGCCTTCCCCGAACTGGTCAACGACGCGGGACGGGGCGCCCGCATCGACCTGCGCGCCGCGCCGAACGAGGAGCCCGGCATGACCCCGCGCCAGGTCTGGAGCAACGAGGCGCAGGAGCGTTACGTCCTGGCCGTCGCGCCCGGCGATCTCGACCGGTTCCGCGCGCTCTGCGAGCGCGAGCGCTGCCCGTTCGCCGTGGTGGGCACTGCCACCGATGACCACCGCCTCGTCGTGCACGATCCGCTCTTCGGCGACACGCCGGTCGACATGGATCTGCCGGCGCTGCTCGGCAAGCCGCCGCGCATGACCCGCGACGTCGCCCGCATCCGCCGCGCGCCGGCGCCGTTCGACGCCTCGGGCATCACGCTCGCGGAAGCCGTCGCCCGCGTCCTCCGCGCGCCGGCGGTCGCGGACAAGACGTTCCTGATCTCGATCGGCGATCGCACGGTCGGCGGCCTGTGCTCGCGCGACCAGTGCGTGGGACCGTGGCAGGTGCCCGTGGCGGACTGCGCCACGACACTCCTGTCGTTCGACGGCTACGCGGGCGAGGCCTTTGCCCTCGGCGAGCGCGCGCCGCTCGCCGCGCTCGATGCGCCCGCGTCGGGGCGGATGGCGGTCGCCGAAGCGCTGACCAACCTCGCCGCCGCGCCCGTGCGCGCGCTGTCGCGCGTCAAGCTCTCGGCGAACTGGATGGCCGCCGCCGGGGCGCCGGGCGAAGACGCGGCGCTGTTCGACACGGTGCGCGCCGTCGCGCTCGACCTGTGCCCGGCGCTGGGCGTCAGCATCCCGGTGGGCAAGGACTCGATGTCCATGCGCACGGCGTGGACCGACCAGGACGGCGATCACGCGGTCGTCAGCCCGGTCTCGCTCATCGTGTCGGCCTTCGCCCCGTGCGACGACGTGCGGGGCACCTGGACGCCGCAGCTGCGGACTGACGCGGGACCGACCGCGCTCGTGCTGGTCGACCTCGCCGCCGGGCGGGCCCGGCTCGGCGGGTCGGTCCTCGCCCAGGTCTTCGGACAGACCGGCCGCGAGACCCCCGACGTCGACGATCCGGGGGTGATCCGCGGCCTGTTCGCGGCGCTGGCCGACCTCCGGGCATCGAACCTCGTCCTCGCCTACCACGATCGCTCGGATGGCGGGCTCTTCGCGACGGTGGCCGAAATGGCGTTCGCGGGCCACGCGGGCGTCGCGCTCGACGCGGATGCCGTCAGTGCCCCGCCGGGCGACGTGCTGGCCGGCCTCTTCGCGGAGGAACTGGGCGTCGTCCTGCAGGTGCGCGTGGGGGACGCGGCGCGGGCGCTGGAAACGCTGCGGGGGCACGGGCTCGAGGCCCGCGTCATCGGCCACCCTGCGGGCGACGATCGGATCAGCGTGCGTCGCGGCGGCGAGATCCTCCTCGAGGACGATCGGATCGCGCTGCAGCGCGCCTGGAGTGAGACCACCTGGCAGATCCAGTCGCTGCGCGACAACCCGGAGTCGGCCCGGCAGGAGTACGACCGCGTGCTCGACCGCGACGATCCCGGCATCACGCCGGTGCTGCGGTTCGATCCCGCGGCCGATGTCGCCGCGCCCTTCATTGCCCGCGGCGCCAGGCCTCCCATCGCGATCCTGCGCGAGCAGGGCGTCAACGGCGAGGTCGAGATGGCGGCGGCGTTCGATCGCGCCGGCTTCGACGCGCGCGACGTGCACATGAGCGACATCATCGAGGGGCGCGTGTCGCTCGCTGACTTCCGCGGCTTCGCTGCATGCGGCGGGTTCTCGTACGGCGACGTGCTGGGCGGCGGCGAGGGTTGGGCCAAGTCCATCCTGTACCAGGCCCGGGCCCGCGAGGAGTTCGCGGCGTTCTTCGCGCGGCCCGACACGTTCGCGCTGGGCGTCTGCAACGGCTGCCAGATGATGGCGGGGCTGAAGACGCTGGTCCCGGGGGCCGAGGCCTGGCCGCGGTTCGTGAAGAACACCTCTGAGCAGTTCGAGGCGCGCCTGGTCACGGTCGAGGTCGTGCCGAGCCCGTCGCTCTTCTTCCGCGGCATGGAGGGCAGCCGCCTGCCCGTCGTGACGGCGCACGGCGAGGGGCGCGCGGCGTTCGAGACCGACGACCACGCCCGCCGCGTCGTCGTGGCGGCGCGCGCGGTCGACAACCGCGGCCGGCCGACCGGGGTCTACCCGCTCAACCCGAACGGGTCCGCGGAGGGACTCACCGCCGTCACCACGCCGGACGGCCGGTTCACCATCGTGATGCCGCACCCGGAGCGCGTGTTCCGGACCGTGCAGCTGTCCTGGCATCCCGATGACTGGGGCGAGAACAGCCCGTGGATGCGGTTCTTCCGCAACGCGCGGGTCGCGGTGGGATGAGCTCGGGCGGCGCGGCGGGTCGAGGGCGCCCCGGACGATCGCCGGGTCTCACGCCGATCCGATCCTGACCAGGTGGTTCTGGCGGGCCCCCTTGCGAATCACGAAGAGCCGCCCCTCGATGGCCTGCTCCACCGTCAGCCGGGCGCGCTCGTCGCCGACGCGGCGGTTGTTGACATAGACGCCGCCGCCTTTCACCAGGCGCATCGCCTCGCTCTTCGACGCGGCAAGCTTCGTCAGCACGAGGACGTCCGCGATCGCCAGGCCTTGTCCCGCCAGGCGTGCCGCTTCCACTCCGGTCGACGGCACATCGTCGAACACGGCGAGCACGTCGTCCGCGGCCAGCTCCGTGATGCGCTCCCCGAAGAGGAGGCTCGACGCGTGCTCCGCACGCGTCACCGCCTCCTGCCCGTGCAGCAGCCGCGTGACCTCGCGCGCCAGCGCCCGCGGGGCTTCACGCTTCTCCGGCGCCCGCGCCAGCTCCTCCTCGAGCGCGCGGACCGCGGGTTCGTCGAGGAAGGTGAAGAACTTCAGGTACTTCACCACGTCGCGGTCGTCGGTGTTGAGCCAGAACTGGTAGAACCGGAACGGCGATGTCAGCGCCGGGTCCAGCCACACGGCGCCGGCTTCCGTCTTCCCGAACTTGACGCCGGACGCCGTCGTCACCAGCGGCATGACCAGGCCATGGGCCTTGCCGCCGCGCAGCTTGCGGACCAGGTCGCAGCCCGCCGTGATGTTCCCCCACTGGTCGCTGCCGCCCATCTGCAGCGTGCAGGCGTAGCGGTCGAACAGGACCAGGAAGTCGTACGACTGGAGCATCAGGTAGCTGAACTCGGTGAACGAGATCCCGTCCTCGGCCTCCAGCCGGCGCTTCACCGACTCCTTCGCGAGCATGTAGTTCACGGTGAAGTGCTTGCCGATATCGCGCAGGAAGCCCAGCAGGTCGAGGGGCCGCAGCCAGTCACCGTTGTTGATGATGCGCGCCGGGTTGACGGGGGCATCGAAGTCCAGGAACTTCTCCAGTTGCAGGCGGATGCTCGCCAGGTTGGCGTCGATCCGTTCGACCGTCATGAGCTGGCGCTCGGCCGTCTTGCCGCTCGGATCGCCGATCATGCCGGTGCCTCCGCCGGCGATGGCGATCGGGCTGTGGCCGAACCGCTGCATCCGCGCGAGCGCCATCAGCGGCAGCAGCGACCCCACGTGCAGGCTGGCGGCGGTCGGATCGAACCCGATGTAACACGTCACGTGGTCGCGGCCGAGGGTGTCGCGCAGGCCCTCGGTGGACTCGTAGACCATCCCCCGCCACTCGAACTCGGCAAAGACATCGCTGGACATGGCGTCGAGACTATCACGGGAGCGCGCCGCGGCCCACCGCGCGATCGGTTCGCGGAGGCCCGTGCGGCCCCCACGCCGGGCCGCGTGCGGCCCCCACGCCGCGATCACGCCGATGGGTCAGACGGCCTGGTACAACGGGTGCGTGCTGCTTCGCACCGGCAGGGCCGAGAGGGCCGTGAGGACCACGCGAACCGATCCCTCGATGCCGAGCACGGCCGGGTTCACCAGGACGTCGAAATCCGCCGGCACCGCGAAGTCCGCGTGGAAGTGCTTGATCAGGAACGCCCGCCGGTCCGCCTCGACCTCCAGGATCCGGCGCCGCGCCTCGCGGTCCGCGAGCGCCTCGCGCTCCATGACGTTCCGGACGCGGAAGTCGAGCGGCGCGACCACGAGCACCCGCAGCGCCTCGCCCGGCCCGAGGATGAGATGCGCCCCGCGGCCGAGGATCACGGCGCCACCCTGGTGGGCGATAGCGCCGATCACCCGCGTGAGGTGGTAGCGGTACTCCACGGGGCTGAGGTAGTCGCGGCTGGCCGCCGCGGCCAGCCAGTCGATGAGCAGCTCGCGGTTCTTCTCGTCGAGCGAGGCGACCACCCGCTCGCCCAGGTGGGAGCTCTCCGCGATGCGGTGGATGATCTCCCGGTCGAACAGGTCGAACTTCAGCTCCTCGGCGAGCCGGCGCGCGAGGTCCGTCCCGAGCGCTCCGTGCTGGCGGGCGACGGTGATGACCGGCCGTCGCGTTTCCCGGGCGCGCTGCCGGCGCCCAAGCTCCCAGCGTCGGGCCTGCTCGTCCACAATCGCCTCAACCGAACGTGTCATGGCCGTGCCTCCTGGATCTCTCATAGACCACACCCGCTGGCGGCCTGCTGTCAAGGCCATCGCCGTGAACAGCACGTCCAGCGGAGGGCAGTGCGTTCCACGTCACGCGCGCCGGGACGATCGCGCTGCTGGTCGTGAACGTCATCCGTGGTGAACCCGGAGCTGAAGATGCCCGTGCTGACGGCGGACCGCGCGGGCACAAGCCAGGCCGGGCTGGGCCGGGAGGCGCGTCAGAACTTCAAGCCGGCCGTGACGTGCACCCTGGTCCCGGCGCCGACGCCGTGCGCGACGTCCACGCCCAGGCGAATCATGGGTGCGCTCAGGTACCACCCGGCCCCGAACCCTCGCTCGAAGCGGGCATCGCGCAGGCGGGTGCCATGGTCGGTGACCGACCCCGCGTCGGCGAAGATGGCGATGCCGCTCTGGCCGACGTGCATCGGCGAGGTCACCGGGAGGCGGAGTTCGATCGACGCGGCCACCAGGTTGTCGCCGACGAACGAGCCGGCCCGGAAGCCGCGCAGGCTGCCGGCGCCGCCGAGGAGCGGCTTCTCGTATGGCGGCAGGAATCCGTCGGCCGTCTCGACACGCGACCGCACCGCGAGCACCGGTTTCCCGAGGCCGAGATAGCCGTCGAGTTCAGCGCCGTATCGGTTGATCGTGCGGCCGGCGCGGGGATCAAAGGCGTCCCACGACACGCGGGCGTACACGGCGTTGCGGGGGAATGCCGGGTTGGTCCGTGAATCGGCGACAAGGCGGAGGCCATAGGTGGTGAAGCGATCGAGACGATCGGCGAACGTGACGTCGGTCCAGCCGACGCGCGCACCGAGGCTGAGCCGCCGCCGGACGACCCGGTCCGCAGCCACCTGGACCTCGTTGCGCCGGTCATCGATGCGGAAGTAGGGGTTCTCGCGGCTCGACGCGGACACGGCGACCTGCACCCGCGAGACGGGGCCGGCCGCCCAGGTCCTGTCGATCTCCAGCGCCGCGCGCTTCCACCCGCCCCAGGTGAGCGGCACCGAAACCCGGCCTTCTTTGCCGAGGAGATCGACAAAGCTGATTCGCCCGCCGTACGTGGCGCCGAAGCCGTCCGTGTAATCGAACACGGGGAGCACCATCAGGTGCGCCCCGAGGCGCCTCATGGGCCCCGGCATCCTGCCGAGCGGGTCGACGCCAGGCCGCTCCTGCACGAAGATGACCAGGGCGACCGGGCCGTCCTCGGTCAACGACCGGTATCGCTTGCGAACCTCGACGGCGTCGAAGCGGCCGGTCTTCCGGAGGCGCTCCGCCACGGCCTCGGTCCCGCCCGTGCCGAGGGGTTGCCCGATCGCGACGCCGGCCAGGCGCAGCACGTCTTCGTCCGGCGTACGGTAGTTGCCGCGGATCCGCACCTCGCTCACGATCTCCGGGGCCGGAACGACGGCTCGAACCAGGACCGATCCGCCCCAGGCGATGGCGACGACCATCGCCGCGGCGATGCGCCCGGCGGTCACGGGCGCGGCTCCTTCGGAATGTAGCCGCGGATCGTCGCGCTGACCTCGCCCTTGCGGTAGTCGTAGAACTCGCGCGAGTACTCGAAGCGGTACGTGCCGGCCGCGAACGTCGCGGCGCCGGAGAACGTGATGCGGCGCGGCAGCCACACGTTCCCGAAGAACACGCCCATCGTCATCGAGGCGCGGGCCTCGTCGACGCGAACCAGCGCGCGCCCGGGAAGGAAGCCGAAGTCGGGATTGTCGAAGGTGAACTTGACGATCTGGTGCTCGACCGGGTCGACCCACAGCGTGACGAGCGTCACCTTGTTCATGGCGCGCTCGATGTCGTCCTCCATCTGGTCGTCCCGATCCTGTCCGGCGTCCTTCCGGGGCGCAACCGTCGGGCCGCGCTTCCGGTCCGCCCGGGCCTTCCGGTCTCCGAACATGCGCGTGGGGTAGTACTCGATGCGCAGCACCTGCCGGCCGTCGAGCGTCTCACGGCCGACCAGGTAGTAGTTGCCGGGTTCGAACGTGAACTTGAGGAAGTAGGCCTCCGAGATGAACCGCGGCTCGCGGGCCTTCCCGACCAGGTCGCCGGGACTGAGGTCGGCGCCCTTCTGGTCCGGATCCGGCTCCGCCGCGCCGGCGGCGCGGCGCTTCTCGCGGCGCTCTTCGCCGGCCAGCCAGCGGTCTTCGTAGCGGCGGCGTTCCGCCTCGGACACGGCGGCGCTGTTGGCCTTCACGGGGCTGCGGACCAGGTAGCCGTCGCGGACGAACCAGTTGAACTCGCGGCGCAGGCCCTCCAACAGAATGCCCCCGGGGCCAAGGATCTGGTATCCCTCCCGCTCGCTCAGGATGTAGTCGTGCAGCGTGCGCCAGTTCTCGGTCCGCCGCTCGAGCACCTGGGCCATGAACGCGTCGAGGTCGTTCGCCGGGGCGGCGGGCGCCTGCGCGCCGGCGGCGATCGGCAGGCACGCAATTGCGATGGCGCTGACGAGAGCAAATGGTGTTCGCCTCAGTGTCACGATCGGGCCTCCGGCAGGCGCGGGCGGGGAAACGTACCAAGAGACGAAGAAACGGCCTTGTCGGTTCAGTTGCAGGGCGGGCCCGAGAGTCGCCGCGGCGCGGCGGCCCGGTCGTGCCGGAATCAGGCGGGTTTTCGCACGTAGCGCCGGCCGACCAGGTGATGCCTGCCGGCGAGCACCATCCCAATGGCCTCGGGGTAGATCCGGTGCTCCTCGCCGAGAATGCGCTCCGAGAGCGTCTCCTCGGTGTCGTGGTCGAGCACCGGCACGGCGGCCTGGAGCACGATGGGCCCGGCATCGAGGTTCGTGTCGACGAAGTGGACGGTCGCGCCGGAGACCTTCGCGCCGTGATCGATCGCCTGGCGCTGGCCGTGCAGCCCCGGAAAGGCCGGCAGCAGCGCCGGGTGCACGTTCAGGATGCGGTTCGGAAAGGCGTTCACGAAGGTCGGGCCCAGCAGGCGCATGAAGCCCGCCAGGCACACGAGATCGATGCCCCGCGACCGGAGATCGTCGACGAGCACCCGCTCGAAGGCCTCGCGGGACGGATAGTCCCTGTGGCCGCGGACGAGCGTCTCGATCCCGGCGTCCCGAGCGCGTTCCAGGCCGTACGCGCCGGCCTGGTTCGAGATGACCAGCGCGACGCGGGCGTCGAGCCGGCCGTCCCGCGTGGCGTCGATGATCGCCTGCAGGTTGGAGCCGCGGCCCGAGATCAGCACCCCGATCGTCCCGCTCATGCGAGGCTCCCGTAGATCACGCCCGGCTGGCCCTCCACGATCCGGCCGATGACGGCCGCGCGGGATTCTCCGGCGGCGTGGAGGCCGGTCATCACGCGATCGGCGTCACCCGGCGCGCACCCGATGATGAAGCCGATGCCCATGTTGAACGCGCGGAACATGTCGTCATCCGTCACGCCGCCGGCACGCTGCAGGAACCGGAACACCGCGTTGGGCGTCCACGCGGCCCTGTCGATCAGCGCGGCGGTGCCCTCCGGCAGCACGCGGGGCAGGTTGTCCGTGATGCCGCCCCCGGTGATGTGCGCGAAGCCCTTGACGAGGCCGGCAGAGAGCAGCGGGCGCACGACCGGCAGGTAGGACCGGTGGATCCGCAGCAGTTCCTCGCCGACCGAGCAGCCCAGCTCTTCGACGACGGTCTCCGCGCCGAGGCCGAGCTGGTCGAACACGATCGCGCGCGCGAGCGAGTAGCCGTTGGTGTGGAGCCCGGACGAGCGCAGGCCGATCAGGGCGTCCCCCGGCGCCAGCCGCCCGCCGGTGATCACCCGATCCCGCTCGACCGCGCCCACGATGAACCCGGCGAGGTCGTACTCGCCGGCGGCGTAGAATCCGGGCATCTCGGCGGTCTCGCCCCCGATCAGCGCGCAGCCGTTCTCGCGGCAGGCGGTGGCGATGCCCTCGACGACCTGGGCCGCGAGCCCGGGCGACAGGTGGCCCGTTGCCAGGTAATCCAGGAAGAACAACGGCTCGGCGCCCTGGACGAGGATGTCGTTGACGCAGTGGTTGACGAGATCCTGGCCGACCGTCCGGTGCTCGCCCGTCATGAAGGCGACCTTGAGCTTCGTGCCGACGCCGTCGGCGCTGGACACGAGGACCGGGTCGCGAAAGCCTGCGCCGAGGCGGAAGAGGCCCCCGAACGATCCGATCGACGACAGCACGCCCGGTGTGAACGTGCTCCGCGCCAGCCCCTTGATGCGGCGCACGGTCTCGGTGCCGGCGTCGATGTCGACGCCGGACGATTTGTAGTCCATCTCGGGTCCCCGCGGCGGGCGCCCCTCCCGGGCGGGCGTCAGTCCGCCACCGGCTCCTTCTGGTCGAGTTTCAACGCGAGCTGCAGGTACTTGCCCTCGTCCTTGGGGAACGGCACGGGATAGCGGCCCGTGTAGCAGGAGGTGCAGTACGCCTGGCGGTGCGAGTTCACCGAGGCGAGCAGCCCGTCGAGGCTGAGGTACTGGAGGCTGTCGGCGCCGAGGAACCGCCGGATCTCGTCGACGGTGTGGGTCGCGGCGATCAACTCGGACCGGCGCGGCGTGTCGATGCCGTAGAAACACGGCGAGATCGTCGGCGGGCAGCTGATGCGCACGTGGACCTCGCGGGCGCCGGCGGCCTTGATCATCTTCACGATCTTGCGGCTGGTCGTCCCGCGCACGATGGAGTCGTCCACGAGCACGACGCGGCGGCCCTCGAGGATGCTGCGCACGGGGTTGAGCTTCACCTTGACGCCGAAATGCCGGATCGACTGGGTCGGCTCGATGAACGTGCGCCCGACGTAGTGGTTCCGGATCAGGCCGAACTGGAGCGGGATCCCGGAGACCTCGGCATAGCCCACCGCCGCGCAGGTCCCCGAGTCCGGAACCGGCACGACCACGTCGGCCTCCACCAGCGCCTCCTGGGCCAGGTGGCGCCCGAGCGCCGTCCGGACCGTGTTCACGCTCTCGCCGAACACGAGGCTGTCCGGGCGCGCGAAATAGACGTGCTCGAAGATGCAGTGGGACAGCCTGGCCGGCGGGAACGGGTGGCGCGAGCGCATCCCGCCCGGGCCGATGATGAGCACCTCGCCCGGCTCGATGTCGCGCACGTAGGTCGCGCCGATCAGGTCGAGGGCGCACGTCTCCGAGCAGACGACGAAGGCGTCGCCGAGGCGCCCGAGGGCGAGCGGCCGGAAGCCGTGGGGATCGCGGACGGCGACCAGGTGGTCCTGGGTCAGGAGCACCAGGGAGAACGCGCCCTGCACGCGTTCGACCGACTCGACGATCGCGTCCTCGACGCTGCGCGCCCGCGACCGGGCGTACAGGTGCAGGATGACCTCGGTGTCGCTGTTGGTCTGGAAGATCGCCCCCTGGGCCGACAGCTCCTCGCGCAACTCGCGCTCGTTGACGAGGTTGCCGTTGTGGCAGATCGCGATCTGGCCGTGCACGCAGTCGATGAGGATCGGCTGGGCGTTGGCGAGGCGGCTCTCGCCGGCCGTCGAGTACCGGACGTGCCCGATCGCCATCGTGCCGTGCAGGCCGGCGAGCTCGGTTTCCGAAAACACGTCGGCCACGTGCCCCATGCCGCGCGAGATCCGCATCGTGGTCCCGTTGGACGCCACGATGCCGGCGCTCTCCTGGCCGCGATGCTGGAGGGCGTACAGCCCGAGGTACGTCAGCTTCGAGGCCTCGGAGTTGCCGTAGACGCCGAATACGCCGCACTCGTCGTGGAACTTGTCGGACATGTCACGCAACCGGCCAGCCGGCCGGCGCCCGCCCCGTGCGGGCGGGCCCGGCGGCGATCAATCTCCCGCCTGGAGGAACCTGGTCCCGATGACCACGTCGACTGCCGCCGCGATCGCGAGCGCTGCGGCCACCGCGGGCCGCGCGTTGCGGCCGGCGCGTGCCTCAGCGCGTGGCGCCCGCCGCGTCGACGACCGCCTCGCCGAACACGCGGCCGAAGATCCCGTCCACGTGCCGCAACTGGACGTCGAGATCGAAGCACTCGTCGATCGCCCGCGCGTCCAGCACGGCGGTCAGGTCCGCATCGGCCTTCAGCAGGCCGCGGAAATCCTGGCCCTCCTGCGAGGCGCGCATCGCGTTGCGCTGCACCCACTCGTAGGCCCGCTCGCGCGAGACGCCCTTGCGCGCGAGTGCCAGCAGCACGGCGCCCGAGAACACCACGCCGCGGGACAATTCGAGGTTCCGCCGCATGCGCTCCGGGTACACGACCATGTCGCGCGCGATCCGCGTGAACCGGCGCAGCATGTGGTCCAGGGCGATGAAACTGTCGGGCAGGATCACCCGCTCGACCGACGAGTGCGAAATGTCGCGCTCGTGCCAGAGCGCGACGTTCTCGAGGGCCGCCACCAGGTTGCCCCTCAGCAGCCGCGCCAGCCCCACCACCTGTTCGCACCCGATCGGGTTGCGCTTGTGGGGCATGGCCGACGAGCCCTTCTGGCCGCGATCGAAGGGCTCTTCGACCTCCCCGATCTCGGTCCTCTGCAGGCCGCGGATCTCGAGCGCGAACTTCTCGAGCGACGCGGCGGTGATCGCCAGCGCCGCCATCAACTCGGCATGCCGGTCGCGCTGGATGATCTGCGACGACACCGGCGCCGGCTGCAGCCCGAGGCGCGCGCACACGCCCCGCTCGATCGCCGGCTCCAGGTGCGCGTAGGTCCCGACCGCGCCCGACAGCTTCCCGAACGCCACGGTCTCGCGGGCGCGCCGGACGCGCTCGATGTCCCGCCCGATCTCCGCGTACCACAAGGCCAGCTTCAGGCCGAAGGTCGTCGGCTCGGCGTGGACACCGTGCGTCCGGCCGATGATCGGTGTGCGCCGGTGCTCGAACGCGCGGTCCCGGACCGCCGTCCCGAGCGCCTCGAGGCGCGCGAGCAGCAGGTCGCACCCCTCCGTCATCTGCAGCGCCAGCGCCGTGTCGAGGACGTCGGACGAGGTGAGCCCGAAGTGCAGCCACCGCGCCTCCGGCCCGACGTGCTCCGCCACGGCCGTCGTGAACGCAATGACGTCGTGCCGGGTCACCGCCTCGATCGCCTCGATACGCGCCACGTCGAACGCGCCCCGCTCGCGAATCGCCCGCGCCGCCTCGGCCGGCACGATGCCGTGCTCGGCCATCACCTCGGCCGCGGCGATCTCGACGCGCAGCCACGTCTGGTAGCGATGCTCCTCGCTCCAGACCCCTCCCATCTCGGGATGCGTGTAGCGGGCAATCACAGGGTCACCCGGAGCCGGTCCGGCGACAGCGTCCAGCCGTTCAGCGAGCCGATCACCGTGGCCGAGAGCGGGCCGGTCGTCAGCAGGTCGCGCGCCACGCGCGTCAGGTCCTCGACGGTCACCGCCTCGATGCCGGCCAGCGTCTCGTCCAGGCTGAACTGCCGGTCGAAGTAGAGCTCCTGCCGCGCCAGGTGCGACATGCGGCTCGCAGTGTGCTCGAGCCCGAGCATGAGGCTGCCCTTGAGATGGTCCTTCGACCGCCGCAGCTCGGTGTCCGGGACCGGGACCTGGGCCACGCCGCGCAACTCGTGCACGATGACGTCCACCACCTGGTCGATGCGCTCGGTCGCGCACCCGGCGTAGATCGTGAGCAGCCCCGCGTCGCGGTAGGCGCTCATGCCGCTGAAGACCGCGTAGGCCAGCCCCCGCTTCTCGCGCACGTTCTGGAACAGCCGCGAGCTCATCGACCCGCCGAGCAGCGTGTTGAGGACGTAGCCGACGTAGCGATCGGCGTGGTTCTGCGGGTAGGCGCCGGACCCGAGGCAGAGGTGGGTCTGCTCGAGATCCTTGCGCCGCACGATGACCCCGGCCACGGCCGGCGGGGGCACGTCGACCTCGTGCTGTCCCTGCCGCGGCAGGTCGGCGAACGCGCGCTCGACCAGTTCCCGCACGTGACCGTGATCCAGGTTGCCCACCGCCACGAGGATCATGTTGTCGGCGGTGTAGGCCTGCCCGAAATACCGGCCCAGCGCGTCCCGCGTGATCGACTCCACGCTTTCCTTGGTCCCGAGGATCGGCCGGCCCAGCGGGTGGCCCTCCCAGAAGGCCTGCGTGAACAGCTCGTGGACGAGGTCGTCGGGCGTGTCCTCGACCATCTTGATTTCCTCGAGCACGACCTGCTTCTCGCGCTCGATGTCCTCCTCGGCGAACGCCGGCCGCAGCACGATGTCCGACAGCACGTCGAGCGCCAGGGGCAGGTGCTCGTCGAGGACCTTGATGTAGTACGCGGATACTCCTTCGCCGTGAAGGCGTCGATCTGGCCGCCGATCGAGTCCACCGTCTGGGCGATGTCCTCGGCCGAGCGGCTGGTCGTCCCCTTGAACAGCATGTGCTCGACGAAGTGCGCGATGCCGGGCCACGCCTCGCCCTCGTGACGGGACCCGCGCGTCAGCCACACCCCGATGCTCACCGACCGCACGTGCGGCATGGACTCGGTCAGCAGGCGCAGGCCGTTGTCGAGGATGTCTCGGACAATCATGCGGTCCAGGGATCGCTCCCAAGGCGAACAGACCCGGGATCAACGTGGTGGGCGTCCCCGCCGGAGCCTGGGACCCCCGCCGCCCGACGGCCGGTTTGTCGCTGTAAGTGATTGATTAGCAAGGAATTGTTACGCCAGACTCCAGGAAAATCATACCACGGCGGATCGCCCCACTTCAACGGAAAACCGTCCCGGCCGGGCCGGGCACCCGGGTGCTAGAATCACTGCGATCCCGCGATCCGGCCTCGCCAATGCCCGAACCGACCATCGACCGCGTCGACCTGTCCGAGCTCACCCGCCTCGAGCTCGAAACGCACCTCGACGCCCAGGGCGCCGAGCGATTCCGCGCCCGCCAGCTCTTCCAGTGGATCTACCGGCGCGGCGTGTCGGATTTCGACGCGATGACCGACCTGTCGCGCGACCTGCGCCAGACGCTGGCCGCCCGGTTCAGGGTGGGGACGCCCGCCGTCGCGCGGCGCGACACGTCGGAGGACGGCACCGAGAAGTTCCTCCTCGCGCTCGGCGACGGCCGGCTCATCGAATCCGTCTACATCCCGGAGTCCCCGGCCCACACGCTGTGCATCTCCACCCAGGTCGGGTGCGCGATGGGCTGCCGGTTCTGCCTGACGGCCCAGATGGGCCTCGTGCGCAACCTGACCCGGGGCGAGATCGTGGGCCAGGTGCGCGTGCTGGCCACCCTGCTCGATCTCCGCCAGCGCCGCTTCAACATCGTCCTCATGGGGATGGGCGAGCCGCTGCACAACTACGAGCACACGATGGCGGCCCTGGGTATCCTTGCGGACCCGGACGGGTTCGCGATCTCGCCGCGCCGCGTCACGCTGTCCACCGTGGGCCTGGTGCCGGCCATGGAGCGGCTGGCGACCGAGCCCCACATGCCCAACCTGGCCATCTCGCTGCACGCGACCACCGACGAGCAGCGCGGGGCCCTGGTGCCGCTCAACAAGAAATACGGCCTTCACGACGTGCTGGACGCCTGCCGGCGCTTCCCGCTCAAGCGGCGGAGCCGGATCACGTTCGAGTACGTGATGCTGGCCGGGGTGAACGACACCCCGGAAGACGCCCGGCGCCTGGCCCGGCTCCTGGCGGGCATCAAGTCGAAGGTGAACCTGATCCCGCTCAATCCGGCAGCCGGGATCGCCTTCGACAGGCCGTCGGCGGATCGGGTCGATGAGTTCGGCCGGATCCTGGCGGCGCACCACCTCACGGTCTCCGTGCGCAGGAGTCGGGGGCGCGACATCCGCGCGGCTTGCGGCCAGCTCGTCGTCGAAGGCGCGCGGCGATCGCCCGCACAGAACCTGGCGTCCGCGATCTGAGCGGCGCGCACGGGCGGCGCCGGCCGGCTAGGGCGCGGGGACGATCGTCCCGGACAGTGCCGGCTGGCTGCGCGCGATGTGCACGCGCACACGCTCGTTGCGGGTCCGCCCCGGGGGGATCCGGACCTTCAGGAAGTTGTCGGTCAGCACGGTCGTGCCCGTGCCGATGGTCAGGCCCGGCCGCTCCGTTCCAATCTGACTCCGGACGAAGGCGTCGGTGAGGCCGCGGCTGACGTCGCGCAGGACCCTCGCGCGGGCGCGGACCTCGTGGTCGCGCACCTTCGGCGTGACGCTCGAAGCAGGTGTCCCCGGCCGCTCCGAGTACGGGAACACGTGGGCGTAGCTCAACGGCAGTTCGGCCACGGCGTGGGCGGCGATGCGGAACTCGTCCGCTTCCTCACCGGGAAACCCCGCGATCAGGTCGGTCCCGATCGACGCATCGGGCAGGCGCGTGCGGATGTGCGCGACCAGGTCCTGGTACTGGCCGAACGTATAGGGCCGGCGCATGGCGCGCAGCACGCGGTCGACCGCATGCTGAAGCGGCAGGTGGAAATGCGGCACGACGCGCCCCGACCCCGCCACGAGATCGATCAGCTGCGGCGGACAGTCCATCGGTTCGAGGGACCCCAGCCGGAACGTGAGGTCGCCCGGCACCCGGTCGAGCGCGTGCAGGAGGTCCAACAAGGTGGCGCGCCCGGCGAGGTCCCGGCCGTACAATCCGAGGTGCACGCCGACGAGCCACACTTCCTTGAACCCCGAGTCGCGGGCACTCGCGACCTCCGCGAGCACCTCGCGCACCCTCCGGCTTCGCGATCGCCCGCGTGTCGCGGGCACTATGCAGAAGGCGCACGCTTCGTCGCAACCCGTCTGCACGCGCAGGGGATACGCGGTCCGGCCCATCACGCCGGGTTCGACGCCCGCGCCGCAGGCGCCCTCGCCGTGGCCGCCGCTGAACCGGTCGCCGGTCGTGAGCAGGCGCTCCCGGTCGAGCATGGCGACCAGGTCGCGCTTGGCGTCGTTGGCCACGACCTTCACCACGCCCGGCAGGCCCTCGAGGTCGGCCGCCTGCCGCGTCGCGTAGCACCCGGTGACCACGATGCGGGCGCCCGCGTTGCGGCGGGCGATGCGGCGAATGACGTGGCGCGCCCCCTGGTCGGCGGCCCCGGTGACCGAGCACGTGTTGACGATGATCAGGTCGGCCTCTCCGGGGGGGACCGCGGTCGCCCCGCGCGCGCGGAGTTCGGCCTCGAAGGCGAACGAATCGGCCTGGTTCACCCGGCAGCCGAGGGTCAGGACCGAGTACTTCACGCGCTCAGTCCCGGGCGGCGTACTCCGCCTGCACCTTGGCGGCGGCCTTCTCCACCTTCTCGGCCAGCCGGGCCTTGTAGTCGGCCAGGCGCCGGGAGAGCGCGGGATCGGACAGCGCGATCATCTGCGCGGCGAGCACGCCGGCATTCGACGCCCCCACGCCCCCGATCGCCACGGTCGCGACCGGCACGCCTGGCGGCATCTGGACGGTGGACAGCAGGGCGTCGAGTCCCTTCAGCGGGCCGGATTCGATCGGCACGCCGATCACGGGCCGCGTCGTGTGCGCGGCCACCATGCCCGCCAGGTGCGCGGCCATGCCGGCGCCGACGATGAAGACCTGGACGCCGCGGCCGGGCGCCTCCGCCAGGAGGCGGTCGACGCGCGCCGGCGACCGGTGGGCCGAGGCCACGGTCATCTCGCAGGTCACGCCCAGGTCACGCAGCACGTCGGCCGCGCCCTTCATCACGGGCGCGTCGGAGTCGGAACCCATCAGTATCAGGACCTGGATCGGCGTCACGATTCACCTCGTCGGCGTGTTGGAGTGCAGCGTGGCTCACGCACCGGCGGCCGGCGCGAGGGCCTTCAGACCGATGTCACGGCGGTAGTGGAGTCCGTCGAACGAGATCATGTGGACAGCGTCATAGGCGGCGGCTCGCGCCGCGGCGATGTCGGCGCCGCGCGCCACCACCGTCAGCACGCGGCCGCCGGCCGTGACGAAGTCGTCGCCGCGCCTGGTGGTCCCGGCGTGGAACACCACGACCCCGGGTTGCCGGGCCGCGGCGTCGAGGCCCGCGATCGCCTTGCCGCTCTCGAAGCGGCCGGGGTACCCGCCCGATGCGAGCACGACACCCACGCGGGGCGCGGAGTCAATCCGGACCGTCGGCGCGCCCAGCGCGCCGCGTGCCGCGTCCTGCAACAGGGGCAGCAGGTCGCTGTCGATCCGCGGCAGGACGACCTGCGTCTCGGGGTCGCCCATTCTCGCGTTGAACTCGATCACCTTCGGACCGTCCGCCGTCAGCATCAGGCCGACGTAGAGGAACCCCCGGTAGGGCCGCCCCTCGGCCCGCATGCCGGCCAGAACCGGCTCGACGATCGATCCGAGGATCCGATCCGTCATCGCCGCGCCGACCAGGGGGCTCGGGGAGAACGCGCCCATCCCGCCGGTGTTCGGCCCGCCATCGCCGTCGAGCGCACGCTTGTGGTCTTCGGCCGACGGCAGGACCACGGCGCGTGTGCCGTCGGTCAGCACGAAGAACGACGCCTCGCGCCCCTGCAGGCACTCCTCGATGACGAGCCGGGCACCCGCATCGCCGAACCGCCTGTCGAGCATGATGTCGCGAATGGCGGTTTCCGACGCGGCGAGGTCCGGGGCAACCGACACGCCTTTCCCGGCGGCCAGGCCGTCGGCCTTGAGGACGACGGGAAAGCCGAATTCGCCCCGGCGCACGGACGTGAAGGCTTCGTCGGCGGTGGCGCACACCCGGTGGGCCGCGGTCGGGACGCCGTGGCGCGCCATGAAGTCCTTCGCAAAAGCTTTGCTGGCCTCGAGTTCGGCGGCCTCGCGGGTGGGACCCGAGACGGGATGCCCGGCGGCGGTCAGGACGTTGACGAGCCCGCGGGTCAGGGGCAGCTCGGGCCCCACGACGGTGAACTCGACCTGTTCGCGCTCGACCAGGGCGCACACCGCGGCCGGGTCGGCGCCATCGACGGGCACGCACCTGGCCAGGCGGGCGATGCCGGCGTTGCCGGGGGCGCAGAGGACGTCGTGGCGTCCCCCCTCGCGGGCGAGTTTCCAGCAGATGGCGTGTTCCCGGGCGCCCGATCCGATGACAAGGAGTCGCATGATGGTCCGCTGGCGTTGCAGCCGGCCGGCCCCGCCCGCGGGCTGATCTGCCGACGCGGCGGGCCCGGGCGGGCCGTGGTCCGACGCCTGGAATCGGGCGGGAAACCGCCGTTACCTGTGATAGCCTAGCATATTGGGATTGCCAGCAAACTCCGCGGTATTCACGCGTCATCGCGTGACCAAGCCACCGGAGGGGGGTGTGATCGCGCGTGGCAGAAGTGAAAGTGCAGGAAGGCGAGTCGATCGAGAGCGCACTCCGACGGTTCAAGCGGAAGGTCCAGCAGGAAGATATCATCAAGGATATCAAGAAGCACTCCTTCTATTTGAAACCGGGTGACAAGCGTCGGGCCAAGCAGGCGCTGGCGCGCAAGCGCAGCCGCAAGAAGCTCCGCAGGGAAACGGAGTAGGCAGAAGGAGCGCTATGGAGTTCCAGGACAAGACTCTGCAGTGCATGGACTGCGGGACCGAGTTCGTGTGGACGGCCGGCGAACAGATGTTCTTCGCCGACAAGAACTTCAAGAACGAGCCGAAGCGCTGCAAGGCGTGCAAGGCGAAGCGCGGGAGCCGGCCGGCGCCCGCGGGTCCATCCGGGGGACGGGAACGGGTCGAGACGCGCGCGACCTGCTCGGCATGCGGCAAGGAGACGACGGTGCCGTTCAAGCCGACGCAGGGTCGGCCGGTGTTCTGCCGGGAGTGCTTCCAGCAACGGAAGTCCGCCGGCCCGGCCGGCGCCTGAGTCCTGGCAACATCGCACGATACGGAAGGGCCACGCCGCGGGGCGTGGCCCTTTTCGTTGGCGCGGGGACGCCCCGGCGGGGGCGTCGCGCGGTTGACGCTTTCGGAGATCCTGCGTTACGATAACTGGCCCTTTGTCTCAGGTTTTCGATGATTCCCCGTTCCGCGGGAATCCCTCCGGACGGGGTGGAAGGAAGCAGCCATGCAGATCGACGAACGCAGTGCCGGCGAGGTGATAATCCTCGATCTCAAGGGCAAGATGACCCTGGGCGAGGGCGACGAGATGCTCCGCAACAAGGTGATCGCACTCGTGGCGGGCGGCACGAAGAAGATCCTGCTGAACCTGGGCGACGTGCCGTACATCGACAGCGCGGGCCTCGGCGAGATCGTCCGCACCTACACGACGGTCAGCCGCCAGGGCGGCAGCCTGAAGCTGCTGAACCTGACCAAGCGGATCCAGGATCTGCTCTCGATCACGAAGTTGCTGACGGTCTTCGAGACGTTCGACTCGGAGAGCGAAGCCATCAAGAGCTTCGGCGCCTGAAGCGTTCCATCCCGCGCTGCATGGCGCGCCGTCATTTACCGGAACCCGCGGCCAAGGACGCCTCCCCCCGGGGAGGCGTGCCGTCCCGGTCCGCGGCCGTGAGCCTGATCATCGCCCTCCGGCCCGATCAGTGGACGAAGAACCTGCTGGTCTTCGCCGGGCTGCTCTTCGGGCGCGAGCTCTTCCAGCCTCGCGCGCTGGCCCTCGCCTTCGCGGCCTTCGGCGTCTTCTGCGCGCTGGCCAGCGTCGTCTACCTGATCAACGACATCGTGGACCGGGAGGCCGACCGGCGGCACCCGCTGAAGGCCGGGCGGCCCATCGCGTCCGGCGCCCTGCCGGTGCGGACGGCCGCCGTCGCGGCCGTGGTGATCGGGGCCGTCGCGCTCGCGGCCGCGTTCTCTCTGCGGCCGCAGTTCGGCGTGGTGTCGCTCGTGTACCTGGCGCTGCTCAGCCTGTACTCGGGTCCGCTCAAGCACATGGTCATCATCGACGTGCTGACCATCTCGGCGGGCTTCGTGCTGCGCGCGGTGGCCGGGGCGGTGGTGATCGACGTGCCGATCAGCCAGTGGCTGCTCGTCTGCACGACCCAGCTCGCGCTGTTCCTCGCACTGAGCAAGCGCCGCCACGAGCTGGTGCTGCTGGCCGGCGGCGCGACCGAGCACCGGCGGATCCTCGGGGAGTACAGCCCGTACCTGCTCGACCAGATGATCGGCGTGGTGACCGCCTCGACGCTGATCGCGTACACGTTCTACTGCATCAGCCCGGAGACCGTGCAGAAGTTCGGGACCGATCTGCTCGGCCTGACGATTCCCTTCCCGCTGTACGGGATCTTCCGCTACCTGTACCTCGTGCACCGCCGGGAGGGCGGCGGCAGCCCGTCGCAGATGCTCCTGACCGATCGGCCGCTGCTCGCCTGCGTGGCCCTGTGGGCCATGGCCGTCGTGGTCATCCTCTACCATCCGTTCGGAGCGTGAGGATGCCGCCACCGAACGCCGCCACCGCGCCCGATCGGCCGGCCGCGCCGTCGCGGGCGGCCCTGGTGGCCGTGGTGCGGACGAGCCCGGCGTCCGTGCTGGACGACTACGCCCGGCTCATGGAACTGGCGCGGTACCGCGAGACGCTGGACCCGGCCCGCGAGACCCTGCTCAAGCTGAACCTGTCGTGGACCAGGTACTTCCCGGCCTGCTCGTCCGAGCCCTGGCAGGTCGAGGGGGTGTCGCGCACGCTGCTCGACGACGGCTTTTCGCCGGCGCGCATCTTCCCGGTCGAGAACAAGACGGTGGTCACCGATCCCCGGGCGGGAGCGCGAAACAACCGCTGGGAGCCCGTGCTGAAGAGGTACGGACTGCGGTTCGTGCCGCTGCCGGAAGTCGAGTGGCGCGTCTACCCGTTCTCGAGCCCCCTGCTCAGGCTCAACGAGATCTTCCCGGGCGGCATCGAGATCCCGGCGATGTACCCGGGCAAGCAGGTCGTGCACCTGCCGACCGTCAAGACGCACGGGCATGCCGTGATGACGGGGGCGGTCAAGAACGCGTTCGGCGGGCTGCTGAAGGACGTGCGGCACTACGCGCACAAGTACATGCACGAGGTGCTGGTCGACCTGCTCTACATGCAGCGGGAGCTGCATCCCGGGATCTTCACGGTGATGGACGGCACGGTCTGCGGGGACGGCGCCGGGCCCCGGACCATGATCCCGCGCGAACAGAACCTGATCCTGGCGTCGAACGACTCGGTCGCCATCGATGCCGTGTCAGCCATGCTGATGGGCTACGATCCCCTGTCGATCCCGTTCCTCCGCATGGCGCACGAGCGGGGCCTCGGCGTCGCCGACCCGCGGGGCATCGAAATCGCGGGGGAGGACATCTCGGGGATCAACTTCGGGTTTCGGACGCGCCGGTCCCTGGTCATCTGGGGCGACCAGCTGATCCGGAAGGGGTGGCTGCGCCCGCTGGAGTCGCTGCTGCTGCACTCGCCCCTGGTGGTCTGGGCGCCGTTCGCGTCCAACGTCTACCACGACTGGCTGTGGTATCCGACGGTCGGCCGCGCACGCGTCCGGCAGTTCAGTCGGACCCCGTGGGGGCGGCTGTTCGAACGCTATTGACGCATTTCGGTCAGGAAGCGGCACGCCGCGCCTGACGGGTCACAAGACGATGCCCGATTTCACTGTACGTGCCGACTCGGTGGACGTTGAGCAGATCATGAAGCAGATCCGCGCGCGGATCCGCGAGAAGCGAGGCGTCGACTACACCGAGGACGAGATCCGCGAGCTCGCGCGGGTCAAGCTCGAGAAGTTCCTGGACCCCGCCAAGATCAGGTCCGAGCTGCTCGAGCACTACCGGCGGGGGCGTGAAGCCGGGGCCTTCCCCCAGATCACCCTCTCGCCGGCGCCGCCCAACTACGCCTTCGAGGACCGCACGGTCTACGAGTCCTCGCGCAGCGCGTCGGGCCGGGTCATCTCGGGCCTGCGGCGGCTGTTGAACCCGCTGCTCAAGCTCTTCATCAACCCGAACCCGGTCATCCAGGCCCTGCACCTGCAGAGCGCGATCAACGTCGAGACCCGCGCGCAGTTCGAGCGCGTCACCGACCAGATGAACCGGCGCCTCGACGTCGAGTCGCTCTACTACGAGCTGCTGCACAACCTGGTCGTGGAGACCACGCGGCTCGGCATCGAGGTCAAGAACCTCAAGATGCGGGCGGAGTCGCTCACGAGCCGGCTCGACTTCGATGAGCGGCGCGCCCGGGCGCTCGAGGGCGTCGTCCAGTACCGGCCCGGATCCGGGCCGGCCGTCGAAGGGGCGGGAACCGCCGGACCGGCCGAGCCGGTCCGCGAGGGAGACGGCGAGGCGGCCGCGCAAAAGGGCGAGGCGCAGCGCAGCCGCCGCCGGCGGCGCCGCCGCGGCGGGCGCGGGGGCGGGTCCGGCCAGCCGCAGGGCAGGGGCGGAGACGTCACCGACGGCGGGGGCGACGAAGCTCCCGGTGCGGCCGAGGACGACATGGCGTCGCACGCCGAACCTCCCGCCGGGCTGGCTCCGGCGGCCGATTCCCGCCCGGCCGACGCGCCGCGCGACGGCGACGTCGATTCGACCGACCAGTGAAGATCGCGGTCGTCGTCCAGCGGTACGGCCTCGACATCAACGGGGGCGCGGAGCTCCACGCGCGCTACGTCGCCGAGCACCTGGCCCGTCACGCCGAGGTCGAGGTCCTGACCACGTGCGCGCGGGACTACGTCACGTGGCGTGACGAGCTGCCCGCGGGCCTGGAGCAGCTCAATGGCATCCGCGTGCGCCGGTTTCCCGTCCGTCGCGAGCGGGTCCCGGAGCTGTTCGGCCGCCGGTCGCACCACGTGTTCGACCAGGTGCACTCGCTCGCCGACGAGCTCGCGTGGCTCGAGAGCGAGGGGCCCACCTCGCCCGCGCTCATCGATCACGTCCGCCGCAACTCCGCGAGCTGCGACTACCTGATCTTCTTCAGCTATCGCTACTACCACGCGTACCACGGGATCCGCGCGGCGGCCGCCCGGTCGCTGCTGGTGCCGACCGCCGAGCGCGACGGCGCCATCGGGCTGTCGCTGTTCGGGCCGATCTTCCGCGGGACGCGGGCGCTCATGTACAACTCGCCCGAGGAGCGCGCGATGATCCAGGCCGCCTCGGGCAACGCCGGCGTGCCGCATGTCGTCGTCGGCATCGGCTCGGAGGTGCCGGCCCGCCCGCAGCCGGCGCGGTTCCGCCAGAAGCATGGCATCGGGCGCCGCTACGTCGTCTACGTGGGCCGCATCGACGAGAACAAGGGCTGCAAGGAGCTGTTCTCGTTCTTCCAGCAGTACGCGCGCAGCGTGCCCGGCGACCTGGGCCTCGTGCTGATCGGCACCTCGATCCTGCCAATCCCGGACGATCCGCGCATCCGGCACCTCGGGTTCCTGCCCGACGAGGACAAGTTCGACGCGATCGCCGGGGCCGAGGCGCTGGTCATGCCGTCGTACTTCGAGAGCCTCTCCATGGTCGCGCTCGAGGCGTGGGCCCTGGGGCGCCCGGTGCTGGCCAACGCGCGGTGCGACGTGCTGCAGGGGCAGTGCGTCCGGAGCAACGCGGGCCTCTACTACGAGAACTTCGAGGAGTTCGCCGAGGCGCTGTACACCATCGAGTCGAACCGGTCCCTGAACCGGGCGCTCGGCGACAACGGGCGGGCCTTCTACGCGAGGCACTACGCGTGGCCGGTGATCGAGGGGAAGTACATGGACGTGCTGGCCCGCCTGCAGGAGGATGACCGGGCGGGGCGGCGAGTGCCGCCGATCGAACCGGTCCCGGGGTGGTTCGCGCGGCGCAAGGCCAGCCTGCCGCCCGCGAGGGACGTGGTGCGCGGCCTGCCGGAGGGCCCGGTCGTGCAGGGGAGGCGCGTTCCATGAGCGGCGGGACGGGACCACGGACGGTGCAGGTTCACCAGGTGCTGGCGACGCTGGGCTACGGCGACGCGATCGGCCACGAGGTCCTCGGCATCCAGCGCGTGCTGCGCGAGGCCGGCTACGAGTCGGACATCTTCGTCGAGACCGCCGATCCGCGCCTCGAGGACCTGACGCGGGACTACCGCGACCTGCTCGCGTGCAGCCGGCCGGGGAACATCCTGATCCACCACTTCTCCATCGGCTCGAAGGCCAGCCGGATCGCCTACGCGCTGCCGGACCGGATGATGCTCGTGTACCACAACATCACGCCGCCCGGGTACTTCGTGGACATCCACAAGCTGCTCGTGCGGCTCTGCTACCACGGGCGCCGCGAGCTCGGCGCGTACGTCGGGCGGTGCGACCTGGCCCTGGGCGACTCGGAGTTCAACCGGCAGGAGCTCGAGGCGCTGGGGTTTCCGCGCACACGGGTGCTTCCGGTGGTGCCGGACTTCTCCCACCTGGACGGCCCGGCCAACGACCTGGTCGCCCGGCAGTTCGACGATGCCTGGACAAACATCCTGTTTGTCGGGCGCGTGATCCCGAACAAGCGGGTCGAGCATCTCATCCGGTTCTTCGCGGCGTACAAGACCCGCTTCAACCCCCGCTCGCGGCTGCTCGTCGTCGGATCGTACGGCGGGTTCGAGCGCTACTTCACGATGCTCCAGCAGCTGGTCGCGCGCCTCGGTGTGCCCGACGTCCACTTCGCCGGGCACGTGTCGAACGAGGAACTGCGGGCGTACTACGGGGCGTCGGACGTCTTCCTGTGCGCGAGCGAGCACGAGGGCTTCTGCGTGCCGCTGGTCGAGGCGTTCTACGAGCGCCTGCCCGTCGTCGCGTTCGCGCGCACGGCGGTGCCCGCCACCATGGACGGCGCGGGCATCCTGTACGACGAGCCCGACCCCGACCAGGTGGCTGCCCTGCTGGACCTGGTCGTGAGCGACGCCGCGCTGCAGGACCGGATCCTCGACGGGCAGGACCGCGCGCTCGAGCGGCTGCGGGCGAGGGACTTCGCCGGCACCCTGCTCTCGCTGGTGGACGAGGTGATCGCCGCCCCCCGGCTCCCGCCGCACGCGGTGATGCAGGATTTCTGGCAGCAGGTGGACACGACCGAACGGATCGAGCGGCTCCGCCTCTACCGCCCGTCCCTCTACAAGGGGCTGCCGGCCGCCGAGCGCGCCAGCAGCATCAACTGGTAGGCGCGGACGTTCCCGCCATGGTCATCAACCAGTGGGTCCCGGCCGCGCACCGCGGGGACGCCATCGGCGACAGCGCCCGTCGGGTGCGCGGGCTGCTGCGCGGCCTCGGCCACGAGTCCGACCTGTTCGCGCTGACCGTCGACGACGACCTCCGCGACGACGTCCGGCCGTTCGGCGACCCGGCGGCCTCCCGCGGTGACGTGACGATCTTCCACTACGCGCTCCCGTCGCCGATGACCGACGCTTTCGCCTCGCTGCCGGGCGGGCGCGTCCTGCAGTACCACAACGTGACGCCGGCCCGCTTCTTCGCGCCGTACGACCCGGGCCTCTTCCGGCTGGCCACGCTCGGCCGGCGGGAGCTGGGGACGCTCGCGGGGAGGGTCGACCTGGCGCTGGGCGATTCCGAGTACAACCGGCGGGAGCTCGAGGCGATCGGCTTCGACCCGACCGGCGTGTTTCCCATCGCGGTGGACGTGGGCCGCATCCTCGACGCGCCGCGCCGCCCGGCGCTCGAGAAGATCCTGTACGACGGCCTGACCAATTTCCTGTTCGTCGGCCGCATCGCACCGAACAAGAAGATCGAGGACCACATCCGCCTGGCGGAGCACTACAAGCGCTACGTCGACGCGTACTACCGTTTCATCTTCGTGGGGCGCGACGACGTGGTCCCGCGGTACTCCGCGATGGTCCGGGCGCTCATCGCCGAGTTCGACATGCTGCCGGGCCGGTTCATCTTCACGGGCCCGGTGCCCGACGTGGAGCTCGCCGCCTACTACCGGGCCGCGAGCGTGTACATTTCCCTGAGCGAGCACGAAGGCTTCTGCGTGCCCCTGATCGAGGCGATGGCGGCGGACGTGCCGGTTTTGGCGTACGCCAGCACCGCCATCCCGGATACGCTAGGGGGCGCCGGCGTGCAGTTCTCGCCGAAGGACTTCGAGTGCGCCGCCGAGTTGATGGGCATGCTGGCGTTCGACGACGGCGTGCGCGCGGCGGTGATCGAGGGACAGCGGCGGCGGCTGGCGGACTTCGGAGACGCTCGCATCGAGGACGAGCTTCGGCGCCTGGTGGCGCGCTTCAGCTCGTGAACATCCCGTGAAACTCGCCTTCATCGTCCAACGGTACGGGTCGGAAATCCTGGGCGGCTCGGAGTACCACTGCCGCCTGATCGCCGAGCGCCTGGCGGTGCGGCACCAGGTCGAGGTCCTGACGACCTGCGCCCAGGACTACATCACCTGGAAGAACGAGTACCCCGAAGGGGCCGACCGGGTGCGCGGCGTCACCGTCCGCCGGTTCGCGAACGCCGCCACGCGCGACATCGCGTCGTTCAACCGGTACTCGGACTGGATCTTCCACAACCCTCACACGCGGGCCGACGAGCTGAGCTGGCTGAAGCAGCAGGGTCCCTGGTGCCCGGCCCTGGTCGAGTACCTCGAGCGCAACCACGAGTCGTACGACGCGCTGATCTTCTTCACCTACCTGTACGCCCCGACCGTGCTGGGCCTGCAGGTCGCGCCGGCCCGCAGCATCCTGGTGCCGACCGCCCACGACGAGCCAGCCATCCACCTCGACATCTACAAGGAGGTCCTCAGCCTCCCCGCCGGTATTGCCTACAACACGGAAGTCGAACGGCGCTTCCTGACGACGCACTTCTCGGTCCGCGCCATCATGGAGGAAACCGTCGGCTGCGGGGTCGAGCTGCCGCCCCAGGCCTTCAGCCGGACGCGGAAGCCGGACGACGACGAGCCGGCGGAGGATCCGGATGGACTGAGCGAGGTCGCCGCCCGCCCGCGCTCGCCGCTGGCCGCCCGGGGCGCCGCCTTCCGCCGGCGGCACCGGCTGCACGGCCCGTTCCTGCTCTACGGGGGCCGGATCGAAAAGGGAAAGGGCTGCGAGGAGCTCATCGAGTACTTCGGCAGCTACCACGGGGACGGCGGCGAGGCGTCCCTGGTCCTGATGGGCGTCAAGCTGATGCCGCTGCCCGAGGATCCGTCCGTGCGCTTCGCGGGCCTGCTGTCCGAGCGGGAACGCCTGCAGGCGCTGGAGGCTGCGACGGTCGTCGTGGTCCCCTCCCCGTACGAGAGCCTGTCGCTGCTGGCGCTGGAAGCCTTCGCGGTGGGCACGCCCATCCTGGCCAACGCCCGGAGCGAGGTGCTCGTCGACCACTGCGTGCGGAGCAACGCGGGCCTGTTCTACGCCGATCGCGACGAATTCGTCGCGTGTCTGGACCTGCTCGTGATCGACGAGCGGCTCCGCGTCGCCATGGGCCGGAACGGCCGGCAGTACGTGCGCCAGCACTACCGGTGGGACCTGATCATGCAGAAGTACGAGCGGATGATCGCGAGGATCCGGGGCGGGAGCTGAGACGGCATCCCCGGGGATGCGGGCGCGTCAGGCGTCCGGCTTGGCGCCGGCGGCGGGCCTGCTGTTGCCGTTGCTGCCGGCCTCGTCGCCGTTGAGGTCGGTGCCGTTCGGCGCCTTCCGCCGCCGGGGGCGGATGTCGTAGCGCTTGATCATCTCGTTGAGCGTGGTCGGCTTGATGCGCAGCAGCTCGGCCGCCTTCTTCTGGACGCCGCCCGCCGTTTCCAGCGTCGACTCGATCAGCCGCTTCTCGAAGTCGGTGATGACGTCCTTGAAGGAGATCCCCTCGGGCGGGACCATGATCTGGGGGATCTGGAACAGCGGCCGGTTGCGCACCTGCTCGGGAACGAGGTCGACGCCGATGCGCGGCCCGGTGCTGAGCACCACGGCCCGCTCGATGACGTTCTCGAGCTCGCGCACGTTGCCGGGCCAGTCGTACTCCACCAGCATGTCGAGCGCGTCGGGCGCCAGCTCGAGGCCCGTCTTCTCGTTCTCCTCGCCGTACTTCTTGAGGAAGTGCTGGACGAGCAGCGGGATGTCCTCGCGCCGGTCCCGGAGGGGCGGCAGGCTGACCGTGATGACGTGCAGCCGGTAGAACAGGTCCTCGCGGAACCGGCCCTCCTCCATCATCTGCCGCAGGTCCACGTTGGTCGCGGCGATGATCCGCACGTCCACCTTGATGTTCTCGATGCCGCCGAGGCGCATGAACTCGCGTTCCTGCATCACCCGCAGCAGCTTCGGCTGCGTCTCGATGGGAACGTTGCCGATCTCGTCGAAGAAGATGCTGCCGCGGTCGGCGATTTCGAACAGGCCCTTTTTCGGGTAGACCGCCCCGGTGAAGGCACCCTTCACGTGCCCGAACAGGTTCGACTCCAGCAGGTCGGGCGGCAGGTTCCCCGAGTTCACGGTGACGAAGGCGCGGTCGGCACGCGGGGAGTTGGCGTGGATGGCGCGCGCCACCAGCTCCTTCCCCGTGCCGCTTTCGCCCTCGATGAGGATCGTGGATCGGCTCGGCGCCGCCTGGATGATCAGGTCGAAGACCTGGCGCATGCGGGCGCCGCGGCCGATGATGTTGTCGAACCGGTGGTAGCGCTCCTGGAGGTTCTGGCGCAGGGCCCGGTTCTCGGTGACGAGGCGGCCCCGCTCGACCGCGTTGCTCAGCACGACGAGCACTTCGTCGTTCTTGAAGGGTTTCGTGATGTAGTCGAAGGCGCCCCGCTTCATCGCGGCGATCGCGGTCTCGACCGAGGCGAACGCGGTGATCATGATCACCGCCATGTCCTCGTCGATCTTCTTCAGCTCGTCCAGGGCGGTCATCCCGTCCATCCCCGGCATCATCACGTCCACGATGGCCGCGGCGAAGGACATGGACCGCGCCAGGTCGACGCCGGCCGCCCCGCTCTCGGCGAGGCGCACGTCGTAACCCTCGCGCGAGAGGAGCGCCTCGAGCACGTCCCGCATGATCTCTTCATCGTCGATGACGAGAATGGAACCCTGACGCGGCATGGTCGTTGCGCTCACTTGGGGAGCAGGCCTAGCTGCCCGCGGCGACGGCCCGATGGGCGGGCGCCGACAGCGGGAGCGTCAGCGTGAACCGCGTGCCTTCGCCGACCGCGCTGTCGCAGGTGATGGTGCCTTCGTGCTCGCGCACGATCCCGTACGTGATCGACAGGCCCAGGCCGGTGCCCTGCCCGATGGCCTTCGTCGTGAAGAACGGGTCGTAGATTCGGGCCAGGTGCTCGGCCGGGATGCCCGTCCCGGTGTCCCCGATCTCGACGACCGCGGAGCCGTCCCGCGTACGCGTGGAGATCGAGAGCCATCCTCCTTTGGGCATCGCGTCCCTGGCGTTGATGAACAGATTCAGGAACACCTGCTGCAGCTTGTGCTCGAACCCGTACACGATCGGCGCCGGCGCCGCCAGGTCGCGGCGCACCTGCACGCTGCCGCCCTTGAACTGGTGCTCGAGCAGCGACAGCACGTCGTTGATCACCGCGTTGATGTCGACGGGCCCGCGCTCGACCGCCGACTGCCCGCCCGAGCGGGCCAGCGTCAGCAGGCCGTTGACGATCTTCGCCGCGCGGAAGGTCTGGCGCTCGATCTTCTCCAGGAGCTTCGTGTCCGGGTGCTCGGGATCGGCGCGCTCCAGCAGCATCTGCGTGTAGCTGGAAATCCCCGTGAGCGGCGTGTTGACCTCGTGCGCCACGCCCGCCGCCAGGACGCCGATCGAGGCCATCTTGTCGGCGATCTGCAGCTGCTCCTCGAGCTGCACGCGGTCGGTCACGTCCTCGAGCAGGATGATCCACCCCCCGGGTCCGACGCCGGACTGGTTCGACTGCAACGGCACCACCGCCACGTTGACCAGCAGGCCCTCTTCCGCGCCCCCGCCGCGTGGCGCGCCCAGCGGCACGCGGTACAGCGTGGCCCCTTCCGGGTGGCCGTGCCGCGCGGACCGCAGCGTGTCGACGAGCGGGACGCCGAACACCTCGTCGAGACGCCGCCCCACCGCCCCGGCGCGCCCCACGCCGAACAGGCCCTCGAGGGCCCGGTTCCAGCGCACGACGCGGTCCCCGGCGTCCACGACCACCAGCCCGTCGTCGAGCGACTCGAGGATGTTCTCGTTGAACTGCCGCATGCGCTCGACTTCGTCCGCCTGTCGCCTCAGCTCCTGGTAGAGGCGGCCGTTCTCGAGGGCCGTGCCCACCTGCGCGGCCACCGCGACCAGCAGCGACATGTCTTCGCTGCTCAGCGGCTCACCGCTCTCCTTGCGGCCGAGCGCCATCACCGCGATGGTGGCCTGCTTCGACACGCACGGGATGAGGTAGTGCAGGCCCTGATCCCGCCGGTACTCGACTTCCTCCGGCGGCACGCGGCGCACGGTCAGCGGGTCGTCGAAGGCCACGACGTGCCCCGCCATCAGGCGGGCGCCGAGGCCCGAGGCGAGCGGCAGCGCGGGCGGCTCGCCGACAAAGCCCTGCGACCGGATGGCCCGGTACGCGCCGCCCTCGTCACCCAGCATCAGCGCCAGCCGGTCGATGACCAGCGTCTCGGTCACGCGCGTCACGAGCCGGTCGCTCAGACGGGCCGGATCGAGATCGGTACTGAGATCGCGGGCAAAACCCACCAGCGCGCGCCGGTAGTCGTAGCGGTCACGGTAGAACGCCCGGTCGAGAACGTTCTGGATCCCGTCCTTCACGGGTCGGGCGAGCAGCACCATCACCAGCGTCGCGAGCACCGCGATCACCGTGTTGTGCTGCGCCTTGTCGTCGAGGAACAGCCACCCCGCGACTCGCAGCAGGATCGCGTACATCGCGACGATGGCCGAGACCGCGGCGACGTACACCAGGCTGCGCTTGATGATGACCTCGACGTCCATCAGGCGATAGCGCACGATCGCGGACGCGAAGGCGAGCGGGATGATGCCGAGCGGGATCGCGAGCAACTCCATCCGGATCGACGGCGTCACGCCGAGCGCGAACGGCACGGCGTAGCCGGCAGCGAACGGCGCGCCGCCGAGCAGCGTGCCCCAGAGGATCCACCGCAGCTGCCGCCGGCCCGTCATCGAGCGGACCTGACCCAGCGCCAGCAGCAGCACGACGATGCCGCCGCCCAGGCACGCCGCGAGATACAACGGTTCGGCGCGATCGAGCGCTTCGACGAGGTGCACCAGCTGCGCGCGGACCTCGAGCTGGGCGATCGCGATGATGCGCGCCGAGCCCAGCATGAGCGCCGGCAGGTAGATCAGCGGCAGCAGCCGCGCGCCGAGCGTCGTCCGGGCCCAGCTGCCGCTCCGGTCCGGAAACACCAGGGTGAAGTGCAGAAAGAGCGGCGGCAGCAGCAGCGTCGCCACCTCGTCGGCCCAGTAGAACACCCAGTCGAGCCGATCGAGCCTGCCGCTGAACGAGAACGTGAAGACCCCGAAGAACGCGACGCATACCCAGAAGAAGTGCAGCGACGACTGGTCGCCGGGCCGCCGCAGGCGGACGAACGCCCCGACCATCAGGGCAAAAATGCCCACGGCCGCGAGCACGAAGTAGAGAGCGTTGTTGCCCTGGGGAATCGGGGCGAGGGCCACCTGCACGATCTGCCGCGACCCCAGGCGCAAAAGCGTGTAGGTGAGCTGCGTCCCGGCCTTCGCCGCGTGGGCGACGGCCACCACGTCGGCCGGGGTGTCGACGGGCGCGCCGTTGATCGCCAGCAGGATGTCGCCGGCGTGGACACCCGCCCGAACCGCCGCAGACCCGGGGGCCAGTTCGGCGGCCGCCACGCCCTGGGACTTGGACACCCAGAGGACGCCGTCCTCGACCTCATGCCACGTCGCGCGCACCGCGATGTTCGCGACCCCGAGCGCCAGCAGCGCCACGACCACGGCCAGCGCGGCAAACCATCCCCATCGGGACGCCGTCATGGCGCCCGGGAGTGTCCGCCGTGTGCTGTCGACGCGCATCTGGCTGTCAGCCATCGCCTCACCGGTACATCAGTCAGGACCAAGCAATCGACATACCACGGCTCCAATTCCGTGAATCGTTAGTAAACACCGTTGTTTCAAGTGTTTGGACGACAGAAAGCGGTCCCCGGATTACAGAACAATCCATCAGACCGGACCAGGCATCCAACAGATTGGATGAGGGGGGTGAACTAGAAACGCACCCGAACGCCGCCGACAATGCGCTTTGGCGGCCGGATGACGAGCAGTTCATCGTAGACCGAGCGTTCCGGGTCCGTTTGGTGGAACATGTTCCGCACGGCCACCAGCACTTCCCAGTCGGCCGACGTGAAGTTCAGGAACGGCAGGGACTGGCTGACCTGGACATCGAAACGCGTGTCGAACCCGCTGCCACCGTTCAGGTCGACCTGGCGCGCGAAGGCGGAGTTGAAGCGATACACGACGAAGACGCGCGTGGCGGTCTGGGCGATGTCCGTCTCGACCGACGTGGTCACGTCGTGGAACCGCTCGGATTCCGGCCGGCGCAGCGGGGCGCCCCACAGCGCGATGACGGACTCATCGACCGTCGGGCGCCAGCGGGCCGTGGTCAGGGCGTAGTCCACCGAGCCACGCACAGGGCCGGCGATCGGCCGGCTCAGGCTGACGGCCCAGCCGCTCGTCTCGACGTCGCCGACGTTGGCGACGTAGTAGTGGCCGATGCCCCGCACCGGCGCGCCGGGCGAGGCGGCAAACAGCGAGGCCGCCTGGTCCTCCACGCGCTGGTAGAAGGCCCTGAAGCCGACGACGTACGCGTCGACGTCGCGTTCGACGGCCACCGCGAAGTGATTCGTCGATTCCGCACGGAACGGGTCGCGTCCCGAGAGCGTCGAGAACGAACGTTCCGGCGGCAGCCACAGGCCCTGGCCGCCGGTCGACGCGGCCAGGAACTCCTCGGCGCCCGGGGCCGTCTCGTGCCGCGCGAACGCCGTGCGGATCCGCAGGTGGTCGATCGGCGAGAGCGTCACCGCGACGCGCGGGCTGATCAGGCCCGCATCGGGCATGTAGTCGTACCACGCGTAGTTCAAGCCGTAGGCCACCGACACCCGGCGTGAGAGCGTCCACTCGTCGTAGCCGTACGCGGATCCGACGCTGCGCGCGCCGCCGGTCACGCTGGCGAAGGCCAGGGGGTCCGATCGCTCCAGGTGCTGGGCGCTGTACGACACCCCGGCCGCGTAGCGGTGGCGGGCCGATTGCCGGGCGGCCAGCGAGCCGGCGACGAACCACGACGCCGTGTCGCCCTGCGTGAACGCGCCGCGGACGACCCAGTCGCCGTACCGGCCCACCGGGGCGCCAAGGGCGACGTAGGCGACGCTCCGGGACGCAAACGCCCCGGGCGTGAGCAACTGGGACGCCGTGTCGAACGAGCCGGTCGTGATGAAGTTGACCTGGCCGCTGAATGGAAATGCGTCGAACAGCGCGGTTGCCAGCGGCGAGGACGCATCGGCCGCGCGGCCCAGGAACGACCCGGGCGCCGCAGGCTCCGACGGGCTCTCCGCGTCGGCAACGATGGTCGCGTCGGTGCTCTTGAGCACGCTGCGTGTCAGGTGGCGCAGCCGCCACGCGGTCTCGCTGTGGTTGTCGGAGGTCTCGGCTTCGCCGGCCGCGGCGGCGCCGGGCAGTGAGACGAAGTCCACGGGCAGGACGCCGGCCGCGAGGACCGGCCGGCCCTCGAGCGAACCGTTCGGCTGGAGCACCTGCAGGGCCACCGACAGCATGGCGGGCGCCGCGCTCCGGACCTCCACCATCTGGCGACGGGACGGCAGGTAACCATCGAGATGAACACGAACCGTGTACGGTCCCGACGGCAGAGCTCTCAGCGTGAAGCGCCCGCCGGCGTCCGTCAGGGCAAAGGCCGCGGTCGGGCCCAGAGCCGAGACCATCGCCCCGACGAGCGGCAAGCCGTGGGCATCGAGCACCAGGCCGCGGATGCTGCCTGCGCCGGCCCGGGCGAGCGGCCCCATCTCGGGTTCGGCAGGCCGGGCGGTGGACGACTGGCCGGACGCAGGTGTGCCGGGAACCACGAGACTCACGACGAACGCCGCCGCCACGACTGTGGATAGGCGTCCCATAGGCTCACCTGCCCCTCGGGCCGGGAGCAGTTCCCCGGCCCCACTCGAGCTTCCGCAGCCTCCGCACGATCGCGGGCCTCCTGCAGGCCCTCCCGGTACGTCGGTCAGGGCGTGACGGTGAACGTCACTTCCCTGTTGATGCTCTTCCCGGAGAGCTTGTCGGTCACCTTGATGTCCAAACGGTACACCCCTTCCGGGAAGCTCGCAAGGGGAACCGACTGCCCCGCCACGAGCTGGTGTCCCTGGGCCGTGTCGAACTGCGGCGGCAAGGTCGTGGCGTTGAAGGCTTGCGGCTGGGTCTTGTTGAAGAACTTCTCGCCGTTCTCGGCACCCTCGGTCTTCCGGTAGAAGCTGTAGTCGATCACCATGTCCGGCTTGCGGTTCGCATCGACCTGCGTGTTGTAGACCAGGAACACGATCGACAGCTCTTCCTTCTTCGTGAAGGTCGAGTCGAGGGCTGGGGTGATCTGCGTCATGCCGAAGGTGTACGGCTGATCGATCTGCTCCTGCGGCGTCAGCGGCGTGGTGATCGGGTCCACCTTGTCGGCCAGGATCACGCTGCTCGTGGTCAGCTCGCCGTTCCAGTAATCGGGCACCGTCACCGCTTCCTTCAGCACGCCCGCCTTGGCCGCCGCCTGCTCCTTCTCCTTCGCGCCGGGCGCCAGCCGCTCCTTGGTGACGACGTAGATGTCGTAGTCGCCGGCGGGCACCGCGAAGGCGCGGCGCACGCGGTACGGCTGGCCGGCCTCGGGGGCTTTCAGGTCCAGGAAGTAGACGTCCTCGAACGCGTAGTCGCTGCCCGGCTTCTTGTCCTTCGCCTCGGCCGGCGGCGGCGTGGGCTGGGCTGACTTGGCGACGACTCGCAGATACACGGT
The DNA here is from genome assembly GCA_963813325.1 of uncultured Acidobacteriota bacterium. Lineage (GTDB taxonomy): Bacteria > Acidobacteriota > Vicinamibacteria > Vicinamibacterales > JAKQTR01 > CAWEYM01. Next base: position 537,477 of record CAWEYM010000003.1, on the reverse strand, counting down.
CACGGCCTTGCCCGGCAGCGTGGCCGGGTCGATCGTCACGGTGAACGGCACGAAGGTCCGGCCTTCCTGGGCCTTCAGCGAGTCGTTGTGAAACGTCATCTTGACGTCGGACGGCGCGGGTTGGCCGGCCATGGCCGCGTCGGCCATGCGGGCGACCGTCTGCAGTTCCACCTGCTGGGCCTTCTCGAGCTTCTTGTCCTTCTTCTGCGCCTGCGGCTGTTGCGCAGCGACGGGCGTGTACAGCGCGGCGGCGGCGGCAACGGCGCCAACCACCAGCGGTGTCAGCACCCATCTTCGGATATGCATGATGACTCTTCCCCCATGGTGCCTCCCATGATGGCAGGACACCACACGATCATAGGCTCGCAGCCCGCGCGAAGTCAAAGCACGGCGGGGGCCCCGAACGGCCCTCCGCCGGCGCCGCCCGGGGACCAATTGGCCGGCCAAACCGCTGTGGTATCATGCCCGGCGGAGTGAGCGTGCGCGCACCGCGCACCACCGCGTTCCCTCCGGCCGTGTCCCTGGTCCCGTCGGTCCCGACATGCAGGACGAAACCCTGGTCATCGTGCTTGCCGGCGGAGCGGGCGAGCGTCTGTTTCCGCTGACGCGGGACCGCGCCAAGCCGGCCGTCTTCTTCGGGGGCCCGTACCGGATCATCGACTTTGCGCTGAGCAACTGCATCAACTCGGGCCTCCGCCGGATCTTCATCGCCACGCAGTACAAGTCCCTGTCCCTCAGCCGCCACATCCGGATGGGCTGGAACATCGTGTCGGAGGAGCTGGGCGAGTTCATCGAGATCCTGCCGCCGCAGAAGCGCGTCGGCGAGCACTGGTACCTGGGCACGGCCGACGCCGTGTACCAGAACCTCTACTCCCTGGAGCGCGAGAGCCCGCGGTACGTCGTCGTGCTGGCCGGCGACCACGTTTACAAGATGGACTACCTCAAGATGGTGCGGTTCCACGCCGACCACCAGGCCGAGGTCACCATCGCCACGATCGAGGTGCCGCGCGCCGAGGCGTCCCGGTTCGGCGTCGTGCTCGTGAACGACGACGAGCGCGTCATCGGCTTCCTGGAGAAGCCGGCGGTCCCCCCGTCGGTTCCCGACGCCCCCCACCTGTCGCTCGCCTCGATGGGCATCTACGTCTTCAACACCGCGGCGCTGGTCGCGGCGCTCGAGGCGGACGCCGGGCGGGACACGACCCACGATTTCGGCAGGGACATCGTCCCGGCGCTCATCGACCGGATGCCGGTCTACTCGTACCGGTTCTACGACGAGAACAAGAAGGCCGCGAAGTACTGGCGGGACGTCGGCACGCTCGACGCGTTCTTCGACGCGAACATGGACCTGGTGCAGGTCAACCCGGAGTTCAACCTGTACGACCCGGACTGGCCGCTCCGCACGCACCAGCCGCAGGCCCCACCCGCCAAGTTCGTCTTCGCACAGGAAGGACGGCGGTCCGGACAGGCGCTCGACTCGATCATCTCTCCCGGGTGCATCGTGTCGGGCAGCCGGATCGTCGGCAGCGTCCTGTGCCCGAACGTCCGCGTGCACAGCTTCTGCACCATCGAGCAGGCGATCCTGATGCCGGGCGTCCGGGTCGGGCGCCACGCGCGGATCCGCCGGGCCATCATCGATCGGGACGTGTTCGTGCCGCGCGGCGCCCAGATCGGGCTGCACCCGGACGAGGACCGCCGACGCCATACCGTGACGGAGCAGGGCGTGGTGGTGGTGACCACGGGTGACGAACCGTACATCGGCCCGATCGAGGAGAGCGCGTTGCTGTTCGAGGCGGAGGCCGACCGCCGCGGCGCGCTGGGCTGACGTCGCCCCCCGGGAGCCCGCCACCCCTGACAGGCCGCCGGCCACATCGGCGCGAGGACAGCCGGTTGCGGCGGATCGAAGAGGAACTCGGCCGCGGCGCGAAGTACCCGGGCCGCGCGGCCATTCACCCGCGGCTGCAGCTCTACCGGGGTTCTTCTTCCCGGGCTTCGCCGGTCGCGATCCGCAGCGAGCGCAGGAATCGGCGGTCCGCGGCGGTCATGTCGGTGGTCCAGCGAAGCCTGGCCGGCCGTGGCCGCTCGGGCGCCGGCGTGTCGGCGAGACGGGCGCCGGCCACGCGACTGGTGAAGCCGACCACCGCTTCGAGGGTCACGCGCAGCTCGAACCCGGCCGCACGCGCGCGGGCACGGCAGGCTTCGACTCGAGGATCGTCGGCCACGGCGTCGGCAATTGCGTCGGTGAGCTCGCGGGCGTACCGGTTGGCAAGCGCGTCATCCATGGCTTCCTCCCGCGAGGGCCGCCAACGGGGCCTGGCAGCGCCCGTTCCGGCGGCGGTTCGCAGCCCGGCCGTCAGCACCGGACCCGGGTTCCCGCATGGTGGTGCGGGCCCGCGCCACCGCATTGTACGACAGCCGTACCGAAATGTGTCCATGCGAAGCCACCGATCCGCCAAGTCCTTTCGGTAGGCGAGGATGGCTTCGATTAGAATGACCAGTGGGAGCCCCCGCAGCCCCGGAACAGGATTGCCATGGCCACCTCGTCGTCCTCGACGCAGACTCCAGCGTGTCCCGGGCCCGACGCGCTCGCGGACTGGAGCCCTGAACGTGACCTGGGCTTCCCCGGCGAGTTTCCCTTCACCCGTGGCATTCAGCCGACCATGTACCGCGGGCGGCTCTGGACGATGCGCCAGTATGCGGGCTTCGGCACCGCCCGCCAGTCCAACGAGCGGTACCGGTATCTCCTCGCCCAGGGCGTGACCGGCCTGAGCGTCGCGTTCGACCTCCCCACCCAGATGGGCTACGACTCCGATCATGCCCTCGCCACGGGCGAGGTCGGCAAAGTCGGTGTCGCGGTCGACTCGGTGGAGGACATGGCCGAGCTGTTCGACCAGATCCCGCTCGGGCGCGTGTCGACCTCCATGACCATCAACGCGACGGCCATCATGCTGCTCGCGCTCTACATCGCCGTGGCGCGGCGGCAGGGCGTGCCGATGGCGACGTTGTCGGGCACGGTCCAGAACGACATCCTGAAGGAGTACGTGGCGCGCGGGACCTACATCTACCCGCCGCGGCCGTCGATGCGCCTCATCACCGACATCTTCTCGTTCTGCGAACGGGACCTGCCGAACTGGAACACGATCTCGATCAGCGGCTACCACATCCGCGAGGCGGGCTCGACGGCGGTGCAGGAAGTCGCCTTCACGCTGGCTGATGCCATCGCGTACGTGCAGGCGGCGGTGGACGCGGGCCTCGACGTGAACGCGCTCGGCCAGCGGCTCTCGTTCTTCTTCAACGCGCACAACGACTTCCTGGAGGAGGTCGCGAAGTTCCGCGCGGCGCGGCGCCTCTGGGCCCGCATCATGAGGGACCGGTTCGGCGCCACGAACCCGCGCGCGCAGCAACTGCGGTTCCACACCCAGACCGCGGGCAGCACGCTGACCGCGCAGCAGCCCGACAACAACATCGTGCGCGTCGCCCTCCAGGCGCTCGCGGCGGTGCTGGGCGGCACGCAATCCCTGCACTGCAACGGGCGCGACGAGGCGCTGTCGCTGCCCACGGAGGCGTCTGCGGCGATCGCCCTCCGCACGCAGCAGATCATCGGCGCCGAGTCCGGCGCCGCCAACACGGTCGACCCCGTGGCCGGTTCGTACGCCATCGAGCACATGACGGACCGGATCGAGCAGGACGCCGTGGCGCTGATCGCGCAGATCGACCGGCTCGGCGGGACGCTGGCGGCAATCGAGTCGGGCTTCGTGCAGCGGGCCATCCAGGACGCGGCCTACCGGAGCCAGCAGGCCGTGGACAGCGGCGCCGCGGTCGTTGTCGGCGTGAACCGGTTCACGTCGCCCGAGAAGATCGACATCGATCTCCTGCGGGTCGACCCCGAGGTCGAACGGCAGCAGGTCGCGCGGGTCCGGCAGGTGCGCGCCAGCCGCAGCGCGGGCGCGTGGCGGGCGGCGCTCGACGAGGTCGCGCGGGTGGCGCAGTCGGGATCCAACCTCGTGCCGCCCATCATCGTGGCCGTCGAGGCGAAGGCCACCGTGGGCGAGATCGCCGACACGCTGCGCGGACTGTTCGGCGAGTTCAAGGAAGCGGGACAGGGCTGATCAATTCCTGCAGCAACAACGTGAGCGACTTCGTCACCGCCGGCAGCACGCTGCTCCGCGTCCAGGGCCTGACGACGGAGTTCCCGGCCACGATCGGGGGGGCGCGCGCGGCGCGTGCCGCCGATCGCGTCGACCTCGAGGTCCGGCGCGGCGAAACGGTGGGGCTCGTTGGGGAATCCGGCAGCGGCAAGTCCGTCACGGCCCTGTCGATCATGCGGCTGGTTCCTCCACCGGGGCGGATCCTCGAGGGCTCCGTGACCTTCGAGGGCCGGGACCTTCTGATGCTCCCCGAGGCCGACATGCGCCGGGTGCGCGGGGCCCGCATCGGCTACGTGTTCCAGGAGCCGATGTCAGCGCTGAACCCCGCCTTCACGATCGGCGATCAGGTCGGTGAGTCGCTGGTCGTGCATGGGCGCGTCACGCGGGCCGAGGTGCGGGCGCAGGTGATCGCGTTGCTCGACGCCGTCCGGATTCCCGATGCGGCACGGCGCGCCGACGACTACCCGCACCAGCTGTCGGGCGGGATGCGGCAGCGCGCCTTGATCGCCGCCGCGCTCGCGTGTCGGCCGCCGCTGCTGATCGCCGACGAGCCGACCGCGGCGCTCGACGTGACCATCCAGGCCGAGATCCTCGATCTCCTGCGCGACATGCGGGATCGGTCCGGCCTGTCCCTGCTGCTCATCACGCACGACCTGGGCGTGGTCGCCGAGATGGCGGACCGCGTGGCGGTCATGTACGCAGGGCGCATCGTCGAGGACGGCCCGATGCGCCGCGTGCTCGGCGCGCCCCAGCACCCGTACACCCGTGGCCTGCTGGCGTCGATGCCGGGAACCGACCCGGGCCGGCGTCTCCACGCCATCGCCGGCACCGTGCCGGACCTGGCGAATCTTCCAGCCGGCTGCGCGTTTGCGCCGCGTTGCCCCGAGCGGGTCGACGCGTGCGGCCGGCTGCGCCCGGACGCCGTGCGGGTGGGCGATGCCCACGTCGCGCGATGCCTGCTGCACGAGTTGCAGCCATGACGCCGCTCGTGGACGTCCGGCACCTCACGAAGCACTTCACCCGTCGACCCGCCCCGTGGCGGCGCGCGTCGCGCATCACGGCCGTCGACGACGTGAGTTTCACCGTGCTGGAGGGCGAGACTTTCGGGCTCGTGGGTGAATCGGGCAGCGGCAAGACGACCACGGGCCGGTGCCTGCTCCGCCTGATCGAGCCGACGTCGGGCGAGGTCCGGTTCCGCGACATCGACGTGCTGGCGCTGCCGGCCGCCGGGCTTCGCCGGCTCCGGCGCGATGCGCAGATGGTCTTCCAGGATCCCTACTCGTCGCTCAACCCGCGCATGCGCGCCCGGGACATCGTCGAGGAGCCGCTGATCATCCACCGGGTGGGGTCAAGGCCCGAGCGGCGCGAGCGCGTGCGCGAGCTGTTCGACCTGGTCGGGCTGGACGCCGCCCAGCTCGGCCGATATCCCCACGAGTTCAGCGGCGGGCAGCGCCAGCGGATCGGGCTGGCTCGGGCGCTGGCCCTGGGTCCGTCGTTCCTGATCGCCGACGAGCCCGTGTCGGCGCTGGACGTCTCGATCCAGGCGCAGGTCATCAACCTGTTCCTCGATCTGCAGCAGGCGCTGCGGCTGACGCTGCTCTTCATCGCCCACGACCTGCGCCTGGTCCGGCACACCTGCACCCGCGTCGCCGTCATGTACCGGGGCCGCGTCATCGAGATGGGCCGCACCGAGGACCTCTTCGGTGATCCGGCCCACCCGTACACGCGCGCCCTGCTGTCGTCGGTGCCGGCGGCGGAGCCCGGCACGCCGCGCCGCCGCATTCGTTACGACGGAGAGTGCTTCGACCCGGCCGCGCCCCTGCGTGAGGTCTCGCCCGGGCACGCTGCGGCCATTCCCGGGTGACCGCGCGCGTGCGGCCGGCGGCGACGGCCGTGCTAGACTTCGATCACGCGCGCGTCGCCCCCGCGCCGGAACCATTCCGGCGCGGCTGCCGTCCTTTCCTCAGGGGCCCGTCGTCGGCCGCAGGCAATTGGTGCGTGGCGGGCCGGACGTGGTGAGCTTATGGCACTGATCGAGACAACCGACCTCTGGAAGACCTACGTGATGGGCACCGAGGAAATTCACGCGCTCCGCGGCGTGACGATCGCGATTGAGCGCGGCGAGTACGTGGCCATCATGGGCCCGTCGGGTTCGGGCAAGTCGACGCTGATGAACCTGATCGGTTGCCTGGACACGCCGTCGAAGGGCAGCTACCTCCTCAACGGCAAGCAGGTCGGCCAGATGAACGACGACGAGCTCGCCCGGATCCGGAACGAGGAGATCGGGTTCGTCTTCCAGACGTTCAACCTGTTGCCCCGCGCGACCGCCCTGCACAACGTGGAATTGCCGCTCGTGTATGCGGGGGTGCCGACCAAGGAGCGCCTCGAGCGGGCGCGCAAGTCCCTGGACCGCGTGGACCTGGGCGATCGGATGAGCCACCGGCCGAACCAGCTCTCGGGGGGCCAGCGCCAGCGCGTGGCCGTCGCGCGGGCGCTCGTGAACAATCCGTCCATCATCCTGGCGGACGAGCCGACCGGCAACCTCGACTCGAAGACGGGCGCCGAAATCATGGCGCTGTTCGACAAGCTCCACCAGGGCGGCAACACCATCGTCCTGGTCACGCACGAAGCGGACATTGCCGAGCACGCCAGACGCGTCATCCACATCAGGGACGGCCGCGTCGAGAACGACGTGCGGAAGGCGGCCTGAGCCCGGCGCCCTCCGGCGCTCAGGTGAGTCGAGGACGCGCCGGGAATGTCGCGCGGGCTTCAGCCCGCGTGCCCGGGGCGAACACACCCATCACAGGTGAGCCCCCGGGTCGGTCGCCGCTGATCCCGGGTCCTCGTCAGGCGGAGCCTGGCGGCGGCTGCGGGGGTCAGCGGTTCACCGGAGGGGGCACATCGGGAATCGCGGCGGAGCTGCCGGGGCGGAAGACGACGTCGACCAGCTTCGTCGATCCGTTGCCGAAGGTCTGGATGGTGTCCTGGTAGACCATCTGTTCCTTCAGGACACGGATCACGGCAAGGGCGTGCAGGCCCTGCGGCACGTTTTCGAACACGAACGGCGGCATGCCGTCGGCCAGGAAGGCCTGCCGCCCGTCGCGCGAGTAGAACAGCCGGACCTCGTAGTCGGGCGGGTCGACCGTGTAGCTCTGGTCCTCGGCCGCCATCCGCTTCAGCGTCACCACGACGCGGCCGGCCAGGTTCGGCGGCATCGGCGGGTACACGATGTCGTCCTCGTTGCCCATCACGCCGTCGGGCCCGGCGCTGTGCACCTGGCCAATCGGCGCGCCCTCGTACGGGTGCCCGAACGCGTCCTGCAGGTAGTCCTGGGCAGACTCGCCCGACCGCACGTAGGGGCCGTTCCAGCCCATGCCGACGTTGCGGAAGGTCACTGTCGTGAACAGCGCGAGCCGTCCGGGCCGGACCAGTTCCTCGAAGCTGCCGGGCATCCGGCCCATGTCGCCGAAGAAGCCGAAGCTGCCCTGCTGGTCGGGTCTCCCCGCGATCGCCTCGTAGATCACGCGGGCCTCGGCTCGCGTACTCTCGACCTTGGCGTCCAACAGCCGCTGCAGGACGGCCGGCGTGGCGGCCGCCGCCAGGATGGCCAGGACGGCGATGATGAGGATCACCTCGATCAGCGTGAACCCGCGTGCGTGCACTCGGCGTCCTCGGGTGATCATGGTCGGATGGCCCTCACCAGGCTGAACAGCGGCAGATAGAACGCGAGCGCCATCGTCGCGAACACGCTGGCCAGCACGATCAGCATGATCGGCCCGAACAGCGTGAGCGCCCGGGTGACGATCCGATCGACTTCGCGGTCGTAGTACTGCCTGACGTTGGCCAGCGACATGGACATCTGGCCCGTCTTCTCGCCCAGGGCCACCATCTGGATGACCACCGGCGAGAACTCGCCGACGACGGCCAGTGCGCGCGAGAGCGACTCGCCCGCCATGACGCGGTCCACGGCGTGGCGAAACCGCTGCGCCATGTACGCGTTGCCCAGCACCCGCTCCATCAGCGTCAACGACGGCGCCACCTCGAGGCCCGCTTCGTGCAGGGTGCCGAAATAGTGCGCGAAGCGCGACAGGGCGATCTTGCGGATGACCTCGCCCGCGACGGGCACCCGCAGGAGCAGCCGGGCGAGGCGTACCGAGCCTTCGGCGCTCTGGGCCTGCAGCGCCGCGAGAATCACGATCACGGCCAGCGCGGCCAGCATGACGTACCAGTTCACGGCCACGAAGCCGGCGATCGCCAGCACCACCCGGGTCGGCATCGGCAGCTGCACCTGGGGCGAGAACCGCTGGTAGATCTGGGCGAAGCGCGGGATGGTGAAGCCGACCAGGACTGACGTGAGGACCGACAGCAGGACGACGACGATCGCCGGGTAGGTCAGCGCCTCGCGGATGCGGCTCGCCAGGCGGTCCTGCCACTCGAGCTGGCCCACCAGGTCCTCGAGCGCGCGATCGACCCGCCCGGTGGCCTCGCCGGCGCGAACGATGCTGACGTAGAGCTCGTTGAAGGTGCGCGGGTGGCGCGCCAGCGCGGCCGACAGGCTGTCGCCGTTCTCGATCCCCCGGCGGACGTCCGCGACGACCCGGCGCAGCGGGCGCTTGGCGATCTGCGTCTCGATGTCCCGCAGCCCGTCGACGACGCCGATCCCCGTGCGGAGGATCGTCGAGAGCTCCGAAGAGAAGAAGATGACGTCCCGGCGGTTGATCCGCTCGAAGAGGCGGATGTCCCGCCAGCCGCCGGTCTCACCGGCCTCGCGGGCCCGGACGAGGTACCGGTCCTGGACCCTCAGCGTGGCGGCCAGCGCGTCCTCGGTCGGGGCAAACGCCGTTCCTTCGACGCGCCGCCCGTCGACGTCCACCGCGGTGTAGGCAAACTCCGGCATGCTGGCCCCGCCTACTCGTACGCGATCCGGAGCACTTCGTCGAGCGAGGTCTGGCCGAGCACGGCCCGCGCCAGCGCATCGTCGAGCAGCGTCTTCAGGCCGCCGCGGAGGGCCGCCTCCTTGATGAGGCGGGAGTCCGCCCGCTGCCGGATCAGGTCGTGAATCGCCGAGTCGACCGCCAGGATCTCGAAGACACCGGTCCGTCCGCGGTAGCCCGTCTGGTTGCACCGCGTGCAGCCCCGACCCCGGTAGAGGGTCAGCCCGTCCCCGACGGCGAGATTGACCTTGGCGAGCACCTCGGGAGCGTACGTGACCGGTTCCTTGCAGTGCGGGCAGAGCAGGCGCAGCAGCCGCTGGGCCACCACGCCGACCAGCGCCGACGCCAGCAGGTACGGCTCGATTCCCATGTCCATGAGCCGCGGCACGGCGCCCGCCGAATCCTGCGTGTGGAGCGTGCTGAACACCAGCACGCCGGACAGGGCGGCCCGCACGGCCAGTTGCGCCGTCTCCGGATCGCGGATCTCGCCCACCATGATCACGTCGGGATCCTGGCGGAGCAGCGATCGAATCGCCGCGGCGAACGTCAACCCGGCGCGCGGCCGCACCTGGGTCTGCCGGATCGTCGAGAACTCGTACTCGACCGGGTCCTCGACCGTCATGATGTTCCTGTCGCGCCCGCCAAGATAGTTGAGCGCCGAGTACAGCGTCGTCGTCTTGCCGGCGCCCGTCGGCCCGGTCACCAGGATGATGCCGCGCGACTTGCTCAGCAGGTCCTGGACGATGGTCAGGTTGCGCGTGGAGAAGCCGAGGTCCTCGAGCCCGCGGATGAGCTTCTCCTTCTCGAGGATCCGGATGGCGACTTTCTCGCCGAACACCGTCGGGAACGACGAGACGCGCATGTCGATCGACCGGCCTGCGACGGTGTGGGTGATCCGCCCCTCCTGGGGCAGGCGCTGCTCGGCGATGTCGAGCCCTGCCATCACCTTCAGGCGGCTCACGAGCGGAGGCAGCAAATCCCTGGGCAGGGTATCGACCTGGATGAGCATCCCGTCAATCCGGTGCCGCAGGCGGACCAGCCGCTCCTCGGGCTCGACGTGCAGGTCGGTGGCGCCCGCGCGGACCGCGTCGCCGATCATCATCTCGACCATGCGGACGATGGGCGAATCGAGGGTCGCCACGTCCCGGTGCGGCTGGCCAAGCTGCTCCATGGCCTCCTCCACCAGGCCGCGCAGCTGACTGTTGGGGCCGTACGAGCGCGCGAGCAGGTCGAGCACCGCCGACCGCGTGGCGCACGTCACCTCGACCGGCAGGCCGGCGGCCCGTTGCAGGTCGTCGATCGCCAGCACGTCGAACGGGTTCGCCTGCACGAGGCGGAGGCCCGCCGCCGTCCGGGCCACGGGGACCACCAGATGGCGCCGCGCGAGCGCCTCGGGCACCAGGGCCGCGGCGACCGGGTCCGGGATCAGGCCCTCGGCCGACGCGAAGGGCACGCGGGCCTCCTGCGCCAGGGCCCGGGACAGGGCCTCCTCGCTCACCATGTTCATGGCGAGCAGGACATCCCCCAGCAGGGCCCCGCTGGCGCGCTGCTCCTGCAGCGCCTGTTGCAGCTGCTCCTGCGTGATGGCCTGGCTGGCGACGAGTAGCTGTCCGATCATGACGGCGGGCCCCCGGACGCACTAAATCTGCGCCCGCTCCTTGATCTTGTCGACCTCGATGCGGTGTTTCTTGACCAGGTGCCAGATGCTGCGCTCGGTGATCCCCAGCAGCCTGGCCGCGGCCGCCTGCACACCGCCGGTCCGGGACAGGGCCTCGACAACGAATGCGCGCTCCAGCTGCGCCATCTTGTCGTCCAGCGACACCGATCCCGACGACTCCCACTGCTCGGAGGCGACGCCGGCGACCAGGCCGACGCCGGCCGGCCGGACCGGGTGGGGCAGGCTCGACAGCGTCACGACCTCCCCGTCGGTGACCACGGCGGCCCGCTCGATGGCGTTCTTGAGCTCCCGGATGTTGCCCGGCCAGTCGTGGGCCATCAGGGCGGCCATCGCATCCGACGAGACGCGGCGAATCGTCCGGCCCAGGCGCTGGTTGGCCTCGGCGAGGAACATCTCGACCAGGTCATTGATTTCCTCGCGGCGCTCGCGCAGCGGCGGCACGGAAATGGTGATGACGTTGAGACGGAAGTACAGGTCGTCGCGGAACCGGCCCTCGCGCACGCTGCGCAGCAGGTCCTTGTTGGTGGACGCGAGGATGCGCACATCGACGCGGATCGGCGTGGTGCCGCCGACGCGCTCGACCTCGCGGCTCTGCAGGACCCGCAGGATCTTGGCCTGCGTCGCCAGCGTCATGTCCCCGATCTCGTCGAGCAGCAGCGTGCCACCGTCGGCCAGCTCGAACTTGCCCGGCTTGCGCGCCTGCGCGCCGGTGAAGGCGCCGCGCTCGTGCCCGAACAGCTCCGATTCCAGCAGGGTCTCGGGAATCGCCGCGCAGTTCAGCCGGACGAACGGCCGGTGCCTCCGGGACGAGCGCTCGTGGATGCGTTCGGCGACCAGCTCCTTGCCGACGCCGCTCTCGCCGAGGATGAGCACCGTGGAATCGGTCGGGGCCGCGCGTTCGATCAGGTGCGAGACTTCGGCCATCGCCAGGCTCTTGCCGAGCACGTGCCGGCGGCCCGGCGCGCTCGCCAGCTCCTCCCGGAGCCGCTCGATCTCCAGGAAGAAGCGACGCTTCTCCAGCGCCCGGCGGATGACGATCTCCATCTCTTCCAGGCGGAAGGGCTTGGTGAAGTAGTCGTACGCGCCCCGGCGCATCGCCTCGATCGCGCTGTCGGTCGTGCCGTGCGCCGTCATGATGATGATCGGGACGCGCGGATCGATCTTGAGGAGTTCCTCGACGGCCTGGATGCCGCTCATGCCGGGCAGCCGGACGTCCAGGAGGACCAGGTCCGCTTGATCGGACTTGAGCGCCTCGATGCCTTCTTCCGCGCTCTTGCGCACCGTGAGGCCGTAGCCCTGGCGCTGCAGCGCTTCCTTCAGGAAGAACTGCATCTGCTCGTCGTCGTCGATGACCAGGATGTGGAACATAGCGGTACAGTCAAGCGGATCCGTTGTTGATCGTCAACATCTGCTGCCCGCCGTCGTCCGGTCCCCCGGCGGAGGCCGCCGACGGCACCTCGATCGCGAACGTCGTCCCGCCCGGCGCGTCGCTCTCGACGTCGATGCGGCCGGCGTGGGCCGTGACGATCGGCCCCGCGACCGCCAACCCGAGGCCGGCCCCCGGCCGGGTCATCGCCGCACGCCGGCCGGCGCGGCCGCGTGCACCTCGAGGCGGCGACGATGGCCCGCCGCGTCCCTGACCACGACTACCGCGCGCTCAATGTCCACGATCTCGTACGCGCCGGCCCGGTCGCCGATGCCCACAATGCGGCCGTCCACGATCGCCAGGCGCCGGCTCGGCGAGTAGAGAATGGACCGGACGACCGGCTCGGGCAGCGGCGGCGCAGCCGCGACCGGCATCACCCCAACGTCGCGACTCTCACCGCCAAACACGAACGGGTCGCGCGCCCAGCCCGGGGCCGTCTGCAGGTCGACCGGCGGCGGCGCCGGGATCGTCGTCGTATCGAGAGCGCCGGGTGTGCCGATCCCGCCCGGGACCTCCAGGCCCGCAAGCAGCGGCCGCTGGGCGGGCTGGCCCGACGCGCTGCCGGGCCGCAGGGAACCCCGGACGTTGAAGAGGATCGTCGCCGCCAGGACGGCCAGCGCGATCCACAGGTGACGCTTCTCGAGTTTCATGGCTCCGGCCAGCTCCGCACGTCAGCGGCCCGTCCCGCCGGGCGTCTCGGTGGTCAGGTCCCCGGCGATCATCGCCACGCGCGGCGGCGGCTGGCCGCCTCCCCCGGATCCGGCTGGCGTGGCCGGGGCCAGCGACCGGCCTCGGCGGTACACGTACCCGCGGACCTCGATCCGCATCAGCGGCAGCCCCCGTGTCAACTGCATGGACCGAATCTCGACGGTGGCCGGCAGGTCGCGCAGGCGCCACAGGAAGGCGCCGATCGCGTCGAACGTCGACTCGAAGCTGACGGAGACCGGCGTGTACTCGATGCTCGGCGCGAAGAGGCCGACGCGCGGGTCGGGCTGATCCGACGCGCTGACGGCCACGAAGGGCGCATTGGGGGATGCGGCCTGGCCGGCGACCACACGCTCCCCCGCCTCGATGAGCAACCCCTGGATGCGGGTCCCGGGAGCGCTGTCGAGCGCGTTCCGGGCCAGCAACTCGATCACGTCCGGCACGCGGTCCTCGGACGGCACCGCCTTGTCGAACTCCGTCATCAGCTGGCGGTCGTCAACGGGCGCCTGCGCGCCGGCCCTCGCCAGCATGTTCTCCAGCGCGCGCACACGCGCGGTGACGGACACCACATCCGCCCGAGCCCGGAGGCAGGCGGACAACCCGGGCCGGACGAACCACGTGAACCCGACTGCCGCGACGACGATGCCGACGGCCAGAGGCCCGAGACGATCAAGCGCCGAACGCAGCGTTCGTCGATCCGCGCTCACTTCCGCACCTCGAACTCGATCGAGAAGTCCAGCGTGCTCACGCCCGCCTTCGGCGCCGCCGGCGGGGCGGCCGCCCGACCCGTCACGCCGGCAACGGTGCCGGATGCCATCGGCTGGAGCGCGGGCTCAGGCGTCTCGCCGGCGCGCACCCTGAGCAGCGGGGGGCGGACCGGCGGCCCGAGCAGCGCGGACGCCGACGCCCCGTAGAGCAACTGGTTGAAGGCCGACTGGGCGAGCACCGGGCTGGCGGCCAGCGCCCGGCCGTCGACTCTCAGCTTCCACGATGCGCCGTCTGGTTCGAGCCGGAGCGATGTGATGGCCACCTCTCCCGGTGCGCTCTGGCCGAACACCTCGAGGATCCGCGCGAGCCGGGGCCCCTGGGTCGTCCAGGCTTCGAGCGCCGCTCCCCTGGCCACGGCCAGCGCCGCCGCGAAGCGGACCTGGTCCAGGCGCCGCACTTCCGGTTCGAGCACGGCGATCCGGCGTCTCGCGGCCTCGCCCTCGCTCCGGGCGCGGCCGCCGAGCCACCACGTCAGGCCCCATCCCGCGGCGACGAGCAGCATCGCCGCGAGGACCGCCGATGCGATCCTGGACTGCAACCGGTGCGTGTCGGCCGCGATGCTGGTCGCCCGCGGCAGCAGGTTCACCTGCGGCGCCGCGTCGCTCGCGACGGCGCACGCGGTTCGGGTACTCGGCCACGCGTCGGCGGAACTCATCGGCCGGCGCAGGCAGGTGGTTGACGTCGAACCCGTCCATCGAGTCGAGCGTCTCGACATCGATGCTGAGCTCCTGCATCAACGGCCCGGTCAGCGTGCGCAGGTCGGGCATGTCGCCGCAGACGAGTACTTCGCCCGGATCGACGCGCTGGTTCTGCTTCACGTAGAGGAACGAGCGCCGCAACTCGGCGGCGAGCCTGGCGGCGAACACGTGCGCGTCCAACGCCTGGCCCGCGTTTGCGGCGCGCTCGCCCTCGTAGCCCCAGGGCATCTCCCTCGCGAACAGCACCAGGCCGTCGCGGACGACGGTCAGGCCGGACACCTGCGCGTTGACCTCGAGCACGGCGACCACGGCGTCGGGCGACGCCGCCGGACGCATCCGCACCATGGCGGCATGAGCCACGGCCGGGGTGACGACTCCCTCGATCGTGAAGCCCGCCTCGTCCAGCGGCCTGATCCGCGCGCGGACGTCCTCGGCTGACACGGCCACGTAGGAGACGTCGCGTCGTCCGCCTCCCCCGATTGCGTCACGCGTGGCGCTCACGAGGATGCCGTCCGACCTGTCGCTGTCAGATCGCGACGCGGGCGTGCCCGCTCCACGGGTCTCGCGGCGCGCAAGGCTCTCGAGGTCGGCCGGATCGGCCGGGGGAAGCTGGAGCACCTGATGCGAGCCGCGCAAGCCCCAGATCGCGACGACCGCCCGGCGCGAGAAGGTCCTGCGCGAGAGAAGCTGCCGCACTTCGGCAGCCAGCATGTCAGGACTGCCGGACGGAAAAGGGATCGTGCAGTAGGCGCGCACTTGCGTCGCGCCAGCTTTCGCCCCGGGCCGGGACCACGACCTGCCAGCGGCGCCCTGGATCTTGATGATCCGGCAGTGGGACGGAAGCAGTTCGACGCCAGTTCGGTTCGCCATGGTCCAGTACCCTTGTCGGCGCTAAGCGCTGCCATCCATAGGCTTTTTCGCGTCGGCTGGGCAGCGGGGCGGCGGCGTGTCCCGGCGGCGAGGCGGCACCCCGCACCGGGCTCTCCATGGCGGCAATCACTCGAAGTGGGGCGAAAGGCCCTGTGGGCTGCTGCCCGGGCGGGCCGGGTCGGCCCGGCGGGCCGCCTTACTGGATGCGGATCCCGATGTCGTCGCCGCCGAGCCCCGCCACGAGCACGCTCTGGTTGAACGGGGTCTCGATGACGCCATTCGGGCCCGCCGAGAGGACCCAGACCGCGCTCTTGGCCTCTCCGGTCCGGCGCTGGACGCCTTGCGGGGCCTCGATCATGCCCACGTTCACCACGTACCGGTTGCTCCAGGGGTCGGCGCCAATCTCGGAGGACAGGTACGGGCCGTTCCAGCCGAACTGGGACGTCGGCGTGCGCAGCGCGTACCCGGGTTCGTCGGTCATCAACTGGCCTGACAGCAGCGTCGCCGGCCCGTTCGTCCACTCGGACGGGACCTCCTCACGCGGCGGGTTGCCCGGGCTCACGAGCAGCGCAACGGCATTCCGGGGCACGCCGGGCCCGCCGGCCTCCGTGACTGCCCACTGCGGGAAGAAGCCGGTGTCCTTGTAGAACTGCACGATCGCGCCGGCGATGGTTTGACAGTCGCTGCGCGCGCGGACCACCCGGGAGTCGTCGATGAAGTTGGCGACGGAGGGGGTGAGGATCAGCGCGAGCGTGACGATCACGGCCAGGACCACTGTCACCTCGATGAGGGTGAACCCACTCGCCGTCCGTCGGTCACAGGTGGCGACGTGCATGTTGTGGTCGTCAGGCCGACGCCGTGTGCGCCGCGGGTCCGGAACGCGAGATGAAGGGCGAGTGTCTGGCAACCCCGGCCCTCGCATCGCCGGACCCTGCCGGGTGGCGTCCTGGGGTGATGACATTCGACCCGCCACCTGACCCGTGAGGGGTCGACGACGCTCCTGACCGTTGGAGTGTCTGTCGTACCCGAGCAACCTGCGTACCCACCCCGGGTTCCGGACGAGGGCGAAATTCCTGCGTATTCCCGAGATGGCACAGGCTCCCGCCAGGCCGTCGGGCGTGGCAGGTCCTACCGGGATGGTGGCGGATCCGTCCCTGGAGCGCTCCGGCCGGGCCGGACGGAGCTGTCGCATGGGCGCCGCCAATCCAGGCAAACGCTTTCCTGACAGTGCATTGCAGGATTCAAGCACACGGGGCTTGCGGGCATTCAACAATTAGCGAGGGTGCGCCGTGTGCGGATCGACGTGGATTGTAGCTCGATTGAGACGTTGACCGGTGCCGTCGAGGAGGGCCTGCGGACGGGTGCCGCCCGACTACTGCCGGGCGATCTTCGCGCGGAGCGCCTGGACGCGCTCGCGCACTTCGGCGGTGAGCGTCGCGTGCTCGGCGCCGGCCAGCGCGAGGAACTGCTCGTAGTGTTCGATCGCGCGCGTGAGTTCGCCGTTCTCCTCGACGATGCGCGCGAGGTTGTAGTGCGCCGCGGCAGACCGGCCGTCGATCGACAGCGCGCGCTGCAGGGTCTCGCGCGCCTCTTCGCCGCGGCCCGCCGCCTTCTGCGCGAGCGCGAGGTTCGTGAGCGCCTCGACGTTCTCCGGATCCTGCGCCGTGATCCACCTGAACTCCGACATCGCCGCATCCACCTTGCCGGACCGCAGCAGCGCCACGCCGAGATTGTTGTGCGCCGTGTAGTACGACGAGTCGATGGACGTGGCGCGCCGGTACTCCCGGATCGCTTCCTCGTAGAGGCCCTTGTCCTGGTAGAGCAGCCCGATGTTGTTGTGCGCCTCGGGGTTGAGCTCGTCCGCCTCGAGCACCACCCGGTACTGCACGAGCGCGTTCTCGAAATCGCCGTTGCGCTGGTAGTAGAGCGCCAGCTTGAAGTGATCGGCCTCGCCCACCGGCGTGCGGGAGATGGGTGGGATTGCCTGTTCCGCCGCGACGGCGGGAGGCGCGTCGGCGCCGCGCCCGGCGGGCTTCGCCACGTTCGGCGCCGCTGCGCCGACCGACGCGGCGCGCCCGAGCGGCGGGGCCACGGGCTTCCTGGAAGTCTGGTCCCCTGCCGGGGCCGCGACCGGCGCTGTGCTCCTGGACGTGGCAGCCGCCGGCGGCACCGCGTCAGGAGCCCGCGCCCTGGCCGCTGGAGGTACCGGCGCAGGCTTCGGGGCCACGGGTGGCGCCGCCGGCATCGCCGGTCCAGCCGAGCGCGCCGGAGTCTGCACGAGCGGCTGACCGGGCGCCGGCGTGGGCGCCGGGAGTTGCGCCACGCGGGAAGGTGCGGCTGAGGGAGGCGTCGCCTGTCCGGCGACCGCCGGGGCTGCCGTCGGCGCGGGCTTCGAAGTCCGCCACGGCGGGCCGGGCAGGTAACCGGCACTCGCCGCTCCCTGCCAGCCCAGCAGGCCGATGGCCCCCACCGCGATCGTCCCGATTGCGATTCGCAGGATCTGCCCGCCCGTGCCCGGCCCGCTCTCTTCTGCCGTCGAATACCCGAGAGAAGCCAGGACGGCGTCGTCCGAGGTGCCCCGGCGCGGGGCTGGCTCCGGGCCCACGGCGATCCCGTTGTGGCTCCGCAGCGCGTCGAGCATCCGGCTCACGGCGTCACCTGTAGCTGGACGAACCCGCCGGCGCGGAGGCGTTCCTCGACAGCGTCGTGGCGCCGGCCGCGAGCGCCGCGCGACGGCGCAGCCACCTGAACCGTGGCCGCTCGGCGTACTGCAGGTCGAGCGAGTCGGCAGCGCGGCGTACCATCTCGTGCGTCACCTGGTTCACGCGGGCCGAGTATGCCCCGAGCAGGCTGCGGTCGCAGATCAGGTTGATGAGGCGCGGGATGCCCCCGGACAGCTGGTGCACGTGCTGGAGCGCCTTCGGGGTGAAGCCGACGGCGGAGGACCCGCCGGCCACGAGCAGGCGGTGCGCCACGTAGGCCGCCGCCTCCTCCCGCGTGAGCGGCTTGAGCTCGTAGCGGATGGAGACGCGCTGGTCGAGCTGGCGCAGCTCTGGCGATCGCAGCAGGGGCTGGAGGTTCAACTGGCCGACCAGGATGATCTGCAGCAGCTTCTCCTTGTCCGTCTCGAGGTTCGAGAGGATCCGGAGCTGCTCGAGCACCTGGAGCGGCAGGTTCTGCGCTTCGTCGATGATCAGCACGGCGCTGGCGTGGATCGGCAGCAGCCCGAGCAGGAAGTCGTACAGCGTGTCGATGAGCTCCTGCTTGCTGACCCCGCTCAGCCGGCCCTGCTTGACGTCCTCGCGGGAGACGACGCCGAAGTCCTGGAGGATCAGCTTGAGCAGGTCGTCTTCGGACAGGAACGGATTGAGCACGAGGGCGGTGAACGTGCGCCGGTCGATTTGCTCGAGCAGCGCGCGGCACAGCGTCGTCTTGCCGGTGCCGATGTCACCGGTCACCACGACGAAGCCTTCCCGGCGCCGAATCGCGTACTGGAGCAGCTCGAACGCGTTAGCGTGCGATTCGCTCTTGTACAGGTACTTCGGGTCCGGCGTCAGGCTGAATGGCTTCTCCACGAAGCCGAAGAATTCCTCGTACATCGGTCCGCCCCCGCGGGTGACGGCGGCGATCGGCCCTACTTGCGGATCGGCGCCTTGGTTTCCTCGTGGACCCGCTGCTGGTCCCGGGTCGCATCCAGCGCGATCTCGCCCGGCGTCATCACCGTCGGGGTCAGCATGATCACGAGATCCGTCTTGCGCGTCGACTTCTGGGTCTTCTGGAACAGTCCGCCCACGAGCGGCAGGTCTCCGAGCAGCGGCACCTTCGTCTTGTCGGTCGAAACCTTGTCCTGCATCAGGCCCGCGATGACGACCGTCTCGCCCTCGTGCACCCGCACCAGGGTGTCCGTCTCCCGGACCGCGATGATGGGCACCGTGTCCCCCAGCCGCGAGGTCGCCTGGCCGACCCGGTCGGTAATGCTCGGGGTGATGCTCAGGTGGATGATGCCCTCCGCGCTGATCTGGGGCGTCACACTGAGGACCACCCCCTCGGTGATCTGCTGCGGGGTGACGACGGTCTGGAGGATCTGGCCGGTCAGCGCGTCGACCTGGGACGTGGTCACGAAGAACACGTCCTGGATCCCCACCCGCATGACGGCGGGCTCGTTGTTCATCGCGATCACGCGCGGGCTCGACAGGACATTCACCTTCCCCTGGCTGGCGAACGCGTCGACCAGGCCCTTGAAGTCGCGGATGCGGACGCCGATCGTGAACGCGCCGGAGTTGGTGGTCGGGGCCAGGGTCTGGGTCACTCTCACCGCGTCGCCCGCGCTCCGGAAGACCGCTTCCCAGTTGAGGCCGGCCGAGAACTCGTCGCTCAATTCCACTTCGACGACCTTGGCCTGGATCTGGACCTGCCGTTGCACGCGCGTCTCGACGGCTTCCAGGTAGCGCGCGACCTTCTCCAGCCGGTCCGGGTAGTCGGTGGCCTGCAGCAGGCCCGCCTTGCGGTCGAGGTTGAACCTGCCAGCGGGCGACAGCAGCGTCTGCATGCCCGCCTGCATCTCCTCGAACATGTCGCCGCTGTCGGTCGCGGACACCGAGGACGAGCTGCCGCCGAAGGCTGCCGGACCGAACCCTCCGCCGGGCGTCCCCGGCCCGACCCAGCCGGCGCCCCCGGCCCCGACGACGCCCCCGACGAGAGCGCCGGTGCCCGCGTCTCCGCCCGCCACGCCGCTGCTGGCGCTCAAGCCCCGGCTGCCGGACCGCCGGGTCGCGACGTAGTTGATGTTGTAGATCCGGGTCTGGATCTTCTGGCGATACACGCGCAGGATGTTGCCCTGCAGGCTGAACTCGAGGCCGAGCGGCTGGAGGATCAGCTCCAGCGCCTGGCGCATCGTGACGTTCTTGAGCTCGCCGGTGAACGTTCCGCTCACGTCGGGATCCGGCACCACGCTGAGGTTCGTGTCGCGCACCAGCAGCAGCAGCAGTTCGCGCACGGCAACCGGTTCCGAGAAGCTCAGCGACAGCGCCTGTTCCGTCTCGCTCGTCCGCCGGCCCTCCTCGAGCCGGCTCACCGCGAGCGGCGGGAGCTGGGGCGTCTTCTGGCGGGTACCCGGACTCGCAGTCGGCGGCGTCTGGCCCGCGGCCGGCACCACCACGCGCTGGGCCTGCGATTGCGCCGCAAGCGGTGCGCCCGACGCCAGCAGGGCGAGCGCCACCAGCACCACTCGTCCCAGCCCGTTGCCCGCCGTCGTGCCCATGTCCGTTCCTTGCCGTCCTGGCCGCGCCGGGTCCGCCGACACCCGGGAGAATTCGAAGACCGCTCGAAGACAGGTCGACACGGCGTACCGGTGCTGCCCGTCTGTCAGCATTTTCGGTGGATCCCTTTGTTGACCTTAGCGTTGCGCGCGCGGACGTGCAGAACTGCGCACCTGGCGCGGGGGAGGCGGCCCGGCTATCGCCGGGACCGGAAGAGGTACACGATGCCGACGATCATTGCCAGCAGCGGCAGGGCGATCAGGTTGATCCCCGGCGCGGACCCGGCGGTCAGAACGCCTGGCCGTCGGGCGTGACCGGCGTGTCGGGCGCGGCCGGCGTCTTCCGCTTGAACATCACCGCGCCGAGCAACCCGCCCAGCGTGGAGAAGATCGCGCCGACCACGAGCATGAAGAGGAAGCTGAGCACCGTCTGGACGATGGTCCCGGTGGTCCCGCCCATGGTCGTCAGCATGCTGCGCATCTCGTCGGGCACGTCCTGGGTGGACTCGATGATCCGCTGGACGAAGCGCTGCTGGATCGGGCCGAGCACCAGGTTGAGCGGCAGCGAGATGACCGCGTAGACGACCGCGCCGCTGATGCCGGCCAGCAGGCCGGTCAGGGCCCCGTCCCCCGCCGTGATCGCCACGCCGGGCGGCGCGTTGGCCTGCAGCACGTAAGCGGCCACGACCCCGCCGCCGATCACCCACAGGCAGCAGCAGTTCCCGAGGCTGACGATGGGCAGCGCGGAGAGCACGCCCATCGTGGCTCCGCCCCACAGCGCCGGCACGAGCATCTCGTTGGCTTTCATGCGGCCATGCTCCGGGGTCATCCGGACGACGGGTCGGGGGGCGGCACGCGGCGCCCGCTCCCCCTCCCGCCGGCGATCGTCGCTAGGCCCGGCGCTCAATCGAGTCGAGGACGCGCCGGGAAATGCAGCGCGCGGGCTTCAGCCCGCGTGCCCGGGGCCGTACACCATCACCGGTCAGACCCGGGTTCAGTCGTAGTACTCCGCACCCAGGTGCGTGATCAACTCCTCGCCCTTCAAGAAGCGCAACGTGTTCTTCAGCTTCATGGACTGGATGAACAGGTCGTGCTCGGGGTAGAGGTTCGGCGCGTGCATCGGGCTCTTGAAGAAGAACGAGAGCCACTCCTGGATGCCGCTCCAGCCGGCGCGCCGCGCCAGGTCGAGGAACAGCACGAGGTCGAGCACGATCGGCGCCGCCAGGATGCTGTCGCGGCACAGGAAGTTGATCTTCAGCTGCATCGGGTAGCCGAGCCACCCGAACAGGTCGATGTTGTCCCAGCCTTCCTTGTTGTCGCCGCGCGGCGGGTAGTAGTTGATCCGCACGACGTGGCACAGGTCCTTGTAGAGGCTCGGGTACAGGTCGGGCTGGAGGATGTAGTCGAGCACCGACTTCTTGCTCTCCTCCTTCGTCTTGAACGATTCGGGATCGTCCAGCACCTCGCCGTCGCGGTTGCCCAGGATGTTGGTGGAGTACCAGCCGTTCACCCCGAGCAGCCGGGCCTTGAGGCCGGGCGCGATGACGGTCTTGATGAGCGTCTGGCCCGTCTTGAAGTCCTTGCCGGCGATGGGCATCTCCCGCTGCTGCGCGAGCGCCATCAGCGCCGGGATGTCGACGGTCAGGTTCGGGGCCCCGTTGGCGTAGGGCACGCCCTCCATGAGCGCGGCGTACGAGTAAAGCATCGACGAGGGGATCGACGGGTCATTCGCCTCGAGCGCTTTCTCGAAGGCCTCGATCGACTGGTGGGCCGCCGTCTCGGTCAGGAAGATCTCCGTGCTGCCGCACCAGATCATGACCATCCGGTCGAGGCCGTTGTCGCGCTGGAACGCCCGGATGTCCTCCCGGAGTTGCTCGGCCAGGTCGCGCTTGTTCTTGCCCTTCTTGACGTTGGGGCCGTCCAGGCGCTTCACGTACTGCCGATCGAACACCGCCTTCCAGGGCTTGATCGCCTGGAGTTCGGGCTTGAGCTGGTCGAGCAGTTTCTCCTCGAGCACGCCCGCGTGCTTCGCGGACTCGTAACAGTTGTCCTCGAAGATGTCCCAGCCGCCGAAGACGATGTCGTTCAGGTCGGCGAGCGGAACGAAGTCCTTGACGAGGGGCGCGCGGCCCTCCGTGCGCTTGCCCAGGCGCACCGTGCCCATCTGCGTCAGCGAGCCGATAGGAGCCGCGATGCCCTTGCGAACGGCCTGAACGCCGGCGATGAACGTCGTGCTGACGGCGCCGAGACCGACGAGGAGGATGCCGAGTTTCCCCTGTGGCGGGGTGATTTGAAGTGGTTGTTTCACGGGCAAGAACTATATCACGGTCGCCCCTGGCACCCGTGCCGCCCGACCCGGGCGCAGGGCCGTCACGCGGACGGCCGGAACCCCTCCACGAAGGTCAGGCCCTCCCGCTCGGCCAGCAGGCGGACAGGCTGGAACCCGGCCTCGCTGAGCGCGCCCGTGATGAGCGGGACGATCGACCCCCCGGTCGTGCGGTCGAGGCCGAGCCAGGCGGCAGTGCCGCGACTGGCCCGGTACACCGCCACCAGCCGGGCGCCTCCACGCAGGACCCGGCGCGCGTCGCGCAGCCACGCGACCCGGTCGCCCTCGGGGCCGGCCACGAGCAGGTTGCCATCCACGACGGCAACGTCGAACCCCTGATCCTCGAGCCGCGTCGCCCCGGGGGGCGCGATCTCGACCTCGATCAGCACACCCTCCTCGACCCCGGCCGCTTCCAGCAGCCGCGCCGCGGCGGCGTCGGGCGCCACGGCGCACGCACGGCCGGTCAGGCCGGCCTTGCCCGCCAGCGCGGCAAACACCGCGGGATCGCCCGGGCCGAACTGCACGAACCGCTCGCCCAGGCGCACCCCCACCATCGCCTGGGTGAGTTCGCGCGGGCCCTGCGCCGTCCGGAAGATCTTGAACATCGGCGCTATCTTACGCCAGCCCGGCGGGAGTTCGTCCAGCCGGGCTGCCGCGCGAACGTCCGCGCGCAGCGCTCCTGGCTCGAACCGGGAACACCCTGGCAGATTTCCCGCACCGCAACGCGCAAGGTTTGGCCGCGATCGGCCGAAAAGGAGAGTACCCGCCCCGACGACGAGAAAGGGCGTCGCGGTCGACGTCATGGTCGGGGTGACGGTATATCGGGCTCCAATTGATTCGCGCATAGGAGCCGCGCCACGCGCGGTATTGCCATGGTGGACTCGTTACTCGTCGCCGTCACGCTGGTCTCCCTGCTTCTCGCGCTCGCCATGGGCGTCATCACCGGCCGCGTCCTGCGCGTGGTACGGCGCCGGTCCGGTGCGCGCGCGGCCGCACTCGAGGCTGCCGGGCGCGACAGCGAGGCCGCCGCGTGGCCCGGGAACGCCCCATCCACGGCCGAGATCGTCGCCCGCCTGCCGGAGCCGTCATGGCCTGGCAGGTCCGGACATCCGCGGCCGGACGCCGCGGAGGATCCCTGGAACCTGTCGGGGTCTGCCGTCGAGGCCGATCCTCCGTGGACCGATCTCGCGATGGACCAGCCGTCGGTCGCACCGGCCGGGTCGAGCCCGCCGGCACCGGAACGTGCCCGGCCCGGCAGCCGCGATCGATCGCAGGACACGGGCCGCCGGCTGTCGCTGGTCCTTGGCGTCGGGGCCGTCGTCGTCCTGGGCATCGGCAGTTCGGTCATCGCGATCAGTGAGCGCAACGCGCGGCTGGCGCAGGCGGTGGCGCACGCCGGATCGCCCGGGGCGCTCGAACTCGTCTCCCTGACGCATGCGAGGGATGGGCAGCATCTGTCGATCCGGGGTGTCGTCCGCAACCCGGCGCGCAGCGACGACGTCGAGGACCTGGCCGCTGTCGTGTATCTCTTCGATCGGCAAGGGGCCTTCCTGGGCACGAGCCAGGCGGCGATCGTTCAGACCGTGCTGGCGCCCGGCGCGGAGTCCCCCTTCGAAGTGTCGTTGCCCGACGGCACGGCCGTCGGACGGTATCGGCTGAGCTTCAGGGTGGGCAGCCGCATGCTGCCGCACGTGGACGTCCGGGGGGCGGCGGAGGCACCCCGGGGCGCGCCAGCCCCGTTGCGCACGTCCCGGCACGCGGACCTGGCAGCGGCTGTCCGGTAGGGCGGGAGCGTTCCATGTGCAGGGCTCGCGGCGCCTGGGCGGGTACCCCGGCCCCGCTGGTGGTCGGTATCGGTCTGGTGGTCGCCACGGTGGGCGTGGCCACCGGCCGGCAGCAGCAGCCCGGCGGGACCCGCTTCCGCACCGGCGTGGCGCTGGTCAACGTCACCGCCACGGTGACCGATGCGCGCGGCCGTTTCGTCCCGAACCTGCGGCGGGAAGACTTCGTTGTGTACGAGGACGGCGCGCCGCAGCCGATCACCTACTTCAGCAGCGAACGCGTGCCGGTCAGCCTCGGCATCGCCCTGGACACATCGTCCAGCATGGCGGGCGTGAAGATCGTCGCTGCACGGCGTGCCCTGGACCGCTTCCTGTACGACCTGCTCGATCCGCAGGACGAGATCTTCCTGTACCGCTTCTCCGACGAGCCCGTGCTGGTGCAGGGTTGGACGACGGACCGCGCCCTGTTGCGGCGCCGGCTCGGCGGGATCGTGCCGAGCGGCGAGACCACCATGTACGACGCGGTGGCCGAGGCCGTGCCCATGGCCCAGTCGGGGCGGCACCACAAGAAGGCGCTCGTCATCATCTCGGACGGCAACGACACCGGCAGCAGAACGTCCGCGGTCGAGGTGCGCGAGCTGATTCACGAGTCCGAGGTGCTGGTCTACGCGATCGGCATCGATGGCGACGGCAGCGCGGCACCGTTCGTCAGGAGGCGGCCGGCGCAGCCGCCGGTGGGCATTCCGGCGCCGCCGCCCTGGGGAGGGCCCGTGCGGAAGCCGTTCCCGCCGCAGCGGTTCCCGCCGGAGCCGCTCCCGCCGGAGCCGCGTCCTCCCTCGCGCCTGCCGATCAGCGCCGAGGAGCGCGTCAACGTCGAGGCGCTGCGGGCGATGACCGACGACAGCGGCGGCCGCACGGAGATCATCCGCGGCGCCGACGATCTCGACCCGGCCACCGCGGGTGTGGCCGACGAGTTGAGCCGCCAGTACGTCCTTGCGTACCCGGCCGCCGCGGCGAAGGATGGCCGCTGGCACAGCATCCGGGTCGAGATTCGCAATCACGACTACCACGTGCGCGCCAGGCGCGGCTTCGTCGCGTCGTGACCCTCGCACAGGGCCGCGGGCCCGGACGATTCGTTTCCTGACAGCCGGCGGACTCGGGCTATGATGCGAGCGTGTCCGTCATTGCCATTGCCATCGCGTTCAGCATCCTCGGCAGTCTGGGCGGCGTCATCCTGGCGTCGACGCTGCTGGTTTTCCCCGATCGCGTGAGGGTCAGGCTCGTCCCCTGGCTCGTGAGCTTCGCGGTCGGCACGCTGCTCGGCGTGGCGCTGCTGGACCTGCTGCCCGAGGCGCTCGAGTCGCTGCCGTCCGGATCGGTCTTCGGCGCGCTGCTCGGCGGCATCATGGTCTTCTTCGTGTTCGAGAAGATGGTCCTCTGGCGTCACTGCCACACCGACCACTGCGAGATCCATCACTCGGCCGCGCCGCTCATCCTGATCGGGGACGGCGTCCACAACTTCATCGACGGGGCGGTCATCGCGGCCGCCACGCACCTGTCGGTGCCGCTCGGCCTGACGACCGCCCTGGCGGTCGCCGCGCACGAGATCCCCCAGGAAGTCGGCGACTTCGCGATCCTGCTGAGCGCCGGCTACAGTCGCTTGCGGGCGCTCTGGCTCAACGTGCTCTCCGGGCTCTCCGCCATCGGCGGCGTGGTTCTCGCGGGCCTGGCGATCAGCCACCTGCCGCGCATCCTGCCCTACTTCCTTCCGCTGGCCGCCGCCAGCTTCCTCTACATCGCCATGTCGGACCTGATTCCCAGCCTGCACCGAGGCCCGACGGACCGCGGCGCCGTGCGGCAGGTGCTCCTCGTCGCCGCCGGCATTGGCGTCGTGGTGCTGCTGTAGGCTGGCACCGGCGGGCGCCACGGACTGTCCTGCCGAGGTGTCAGCGGGGCCCTGCCGCCGGCCGCTGCCAGGGTTTCCGGCCAGAAGGAGGCCGGTCCGACTGGCACGACCCTTGATAGCTAATTGGGCAGACGATGGGTCGAGAGATTCGGATGGGACCAAGGGTACCGAGTGGCGATCAGGCCCCCCGGAGAGTGCACGGCCCGGGAAGGAGCATCATGTTCAGGGCAAAGGTTTTCGTCGCGGGCCTCGCGGCGCTGGCGATGTCGGTCGCTCCCGCGCTGGCTCAACAGGCGCAGCAGCCGAAGGACTTGCAGGTGTTCAAGGCGGTCGCGCAAGCCGTTCAGTCGTACCCGATGTACACGATCTTCGATGACATCAGCGCATCGGTGGACAACGGCGTGGTGACGCTGGTCGGCAAGGTGACGATGCCGTACAAGAGGCAGGAAATCGAGAAGCGGGTCGGCAGGGCCGACGGCGTCGTACGGGTGATCGACAAGCTCGACGTGCTGCCGGTGTCGCAGTTCGACGACGAGTTGCGCTACCGGATCGCGCGGGCCATCTACGGCAATACGTCGTTCTGGCAGTACGCGTCGATGGCGAATCCGCCGATTCACGTGATCGTGGAGAACGGCCGGGTCACGCTGACCGGCGTCGTGAACAGCAACGTGGAGCGGATGCTGGCGCGGTCGCTCGCTACCAACTTCGGCGCCTTCTCGGTCACCAACGACCTGAAGACCGACGCAGAGATGAGCAGCGCCCTGGACGGCGCGGGCCGCGGCCAGTAGACGCACGTCCCCTCCCGCTTCGGGTACACGCGCGAAGAGCCGGCGCAAGCCGGCTCTTCTGCTTTGTGGAGCGAATCCGACGCGATCCCCGCTTCTCCAGCCTGCGTCCGCTGTGACCCCATCCGGCTCGCCCATCCTCCCGGCGCTGCCCGGGACTGCAGGGCCGCCGGCGGATCCTACGGCTTCGCGCCGACCACGACGGCAAACGCGTCCCGCCGCCACGCCACGTCCACGGTAAACCCCGCGCGCGCCAGGAGCACCAGCTCGTCGCCGAGCGGCATGTAGTTGTCTTCCCCGGCCCACGCCTCGAGGAACCGCCGGGTCTCGCCGGCGCTGTAGGACGTCCGCATGTGCGCCATCCAGCGCTCCATCTGGCGTGCCGCAATCGTCCTGACGGCGCTTGGATGACAGTCGCCGCTGGCGATGATGCCACCGGGACGAAGCGCCTTGAAGCACCGCCTGAAGACGGCGAGCTTGTCGGCCCTGGTTCGGACATGGTGCAGCGCGAGCGTCGCGGCGATGGCGTCCGCGGGCGGGAGTGCGCATCTGGCGAGGTCGGCATGGATGAGCGTGACCGGGTTCCGGCGCCTCGCAAACCGACGCATGGCGACGCGGAGCATCGCCGGGTCCGAGTCGATCCCGACCAGGCTGGCCGATGGCGCCGCCGTGAGGCAGCGGGCCGCGAGCGCGCCGGTGCCGATGCCCAGGTCGATCAGGGCCGATCCCGTCCGGGCCGCAAGCACGGGTCCGCACAGAGCAGCCGTGGCGTCGAGAAGTTCCTCGTAGGCCGGGATGAACGTACGGACCCGGCGATCGTAATCTGCGAGTCGAATATGGAGATGCGCGGCGACGGACATGGGCCAAGTCTACGCCAGGCATTCTCCGCGCGCGAGCACGCCGGGCCCGCCGGACACCGGCCAACCGGCCGCAGTGGTCTGACCACCCCGCTCGAAAATGAGACTGGAGTGAGATTTGGGGCCTGACCCCAATTCCGGCTGGTTGCGGCAATCGGCTATAATCCGCGTGGACCCGCGGGGGCACATCCCAGGACAACTCACCATCGCCCCAGCCTGGCTGCGGGGCCTCTGGTCAGGGCGTTCGCGCACGAACCCCGGTGGAGATCGCCATGAAACGTGCACTCGTCCTCTGTGGTGTCCTGCTGGCCCTCGGTCTCTCGGGTTCCTGGCCTGCCCCGGGGCTCGCGGCCGGGCCTGTGCCGGTCCCGGGGCTCGCCGGGCTGTTCGACCGGGCATCCGGCGTCGTGCGCGACACCAACGGGGATGGGCTCGCCGACGCGGTGGCCGCGCGTGTCGTGGTGCCGGCGGACGCGACGCTCGGGGACCTCGAGGCTGCCGCCAACATCGCCGCGCGCCTCGGATTCGAAACGACGGCCCTGACGCTGCCGCTCGTCGTCCGCGATCAGCAGGTCACGGATCCGGCGTCGATCGGGGTGCCGATCCTCGTCGGGCGTGACAACGCGTTCGTGCAGAAACTGGCCGCGGCAGGCTCGATCGATCTGAAGACGCTCGAGAAAGGCCAGGGCCTGGTCGCGCTGGTGCGGTCGCCGCTCGGCGGCGGCGACGGCGCGGTCGTGGCGGGCGCGGACGACGACGGCACGCTGGCGGCGGGAGTCGAGCTGGCGGCGCGACTGCCGAGGCTCTGGGGGACGAGCGGCATCACCCTTGGCGGCATCGAGGATCAGGCGCGGCGTTTCCTGCGGTCGCGCGGGATCCAGGTCGCGAGCGTCGCGGTCACATCGCTGGTCGTGGACAGGGAGCGCCGGGGGATCCTGGCCGCGACCGTCAGCGTGGAGACGCCGGCCGGCCAGGCCTCCAGCGGCATCGCCGCGATCGAGGCGCTCGAGCGGGCGCACCGCATGGGCCAGGAGGCGCGGACGCTCGACTTCGCGAACGTCGCCGGCACGGTGGTCGAGTTCCGATCGGGCGGCCGCGCGGCCGGGCGGGCGGTCGTGCACCGCTCCGGCCTCAACTCGCGGACGCTCACGCCGCCGATCGAACCTGACGAGCTGGCGCTCGACTCGCCGGGCGAACGCGGCTCGGCCGCCGAGACCCGGAGCGCGCCGGCCAAGACGTTCGACCTCTCGAACACCTACGGGATCGACGGCTGGTTCGGCGACGCCTACCGCGACCTCATTCCGGATCGCTTCGAGACCACCATCGTGCTGGGCGAGGCGCGTGACGCGCTGGGCGCAGCGCACATCGCCACCCGCCTCGGCCTCGAGAGCACGGGCGTGACGCTGCCGGTCACCAAGCGCGACGCGAAGGTGCGGGACGCCGCGCGCGAGGCCAACCCGATTCTCGTCGGAAAGGGCAACACGCTGGTCGGAGACCTCATCAAGATCGGCAAGGCGCGCATCGACGATCTGCAGCCGGGCGAGGGCGCGGTGCAGGTCGTGCCGCGGGCCTTCGGCGCCGCGACGGCGACGGTCGTGGCCGGCGCCGATCCGGCCGGCACCGAGGCGGCCAGCCTCTACCTGGCGCGCCGCGCGCCGTACCTGTGGGAGGTCGAGCGCGGCGCCTTCACGCTCGGTGACCTCAAGACCGACGTGCAGCGGTTCTTCCAGGCCCGGAGCGCGGCCGGCCAGGCCGGCCAGGCCGTGCGCGCGCTCGACGGCATCCTGGCGGACGCGAAGGGGAAGAACGTCGAGTCGTTCGACGCCAAGCTGTTCCTCGAAACGGCCAACCCGCAGCTCGACGCATTTCTCGCCCGGCAGATCGCGACGGCCTTCCCAGGTGCGAAGATCGAGGCGAAGAGCCAGGGCATCACCGACCCGGTCACGGTTTTCGAGGACAAGATCGACGTGCCGTGGGAGGTGGACGAGTTCTGGGCGAAGCTGCGCGGCGAGGTGCTGCCCAAGGTGAAGAAGGACTCGACGGTCGACGTGGAGGTGCGTCTGAGCGAGTCGCCCGAGGTCCGGAAGGACCTCGCGGACAAGGCGCGGGCCGAGCTGGCGCAGGCGGGCGCGCGCGATCCGCAGGTGACGGTCCTGTCGGCCTACAAGCAGGGCTACCTGTGGCTGACCGAGCAGGTCTACCCGCGGCTGAAGGGCAAGGGCGCCCGCACCATCCGGATCCGCGTGAAGGAGTACGTGCCCGACCTCACCAAGACCTACAAGTTCTACATGGTGCCCAGCCGCTGGCTCCAGGAACTCTATCCCGCCGACGAGATCGCCCAGCGCGAGCTCGGCATACCCAGGCAGAACTTCTCGCTCGAGCTCGTCCGCGACGCGACCGACACCTACGCGTTCGAGGCCGCGGACGCCGCGGGCCGGATCGTGTACCAGGCGGCGTTCAGCCCGAAGGTCGTCGAGCGCGAGTACCTGGACAAGTTCCCGGGATGGTCGCGGGTCGAGGTCACGACCGGCTGGCTGCGGGCGCGCGTGGACGGCCAGTCGATCGTGGACGCGCGCATCGCGACCGACCCCGAGCGCTTCTGGGACTACTACCAGGCGAAGGTCCTGCCGCGCATCTACGATCACGTGATGAAGGTCACCGACAACAAGCCGCTGCCGGACAAGCAGCCGTTCCATCGCGATCTCGACATCGAGGTCTGGATGAGCGAGCCCGACTTCCGGATCGGCGTGGACGAAGAGCTGGTGTCCTCGCTCGAGTCGCTGCACGAGGATCTGTACTTCGTCACGCTCGACTTCTTCGACGCGCTCGGCCGCACGACGACGAAGCGCCGGCTGGCGGGACCCGGCAAGATCTTCCCCATCATCCACCCCGCGCGGAACGGCCAGGCGGGACAGGCCCGCGTTCTCTACGCGGGCAACGCCTCGACCAAGTCGATGCTGCAGGTGAGCTACACCGTGAAGGGCGAGGACAAGCCGACACGCGTCAGCAAGGACCTCGCGGCCGTCGATGCGACGCCGCCGGTGGTGACGCGCGTCGTGGCGAGGCCCGATCGCCTGCGCGAGATCGAGCTGCAGGTCGAGGCGAAGGACGACGCGTCGGCGGCGCGCGCCGCCGACGCGATCGACGGGCTCGCGCGCCTGCACGCGGCCGGCCTCTACCGCCAGGTCCTGTCCTACGCGCACGTCGACGGGCTGGCGCTCTCCGTCGTGCTCAAGGACGCGCGCGCCAGGCGGGTGGTCGCCAGCACCGGCGAGGCGCCGCCGTCCAATGTCCGCCATGCCTCCGGCAAACCAGCCGGCCCCGTGGTGACCTGGGATCACATCATCAGCCCGGAGGAATCGGAGGACATCGTCCGGAAGCTGTCGGCTTACCCCGAGATCAAGAGCTACCGCGCCGGCCGATCCTACCGGGGGCGGGACATTTCGGTGATGGAGATCACGCTGCCGACGCCGAGCGAGCTGGTGTCGACCGCCAAGCTGACGGCCTACAAGCCGACGCTGCTCATCACCGGCCGCCAGCATGCGAACGAGGTGTCGTCCACGAGCCACATCCTGCGCCTGGCCGAGCTGCTGGCGACCGATCCGGCGTACACGGCCATCCTCGAGCACGTGAACATCATCCTGCACCCGGTGGAGAACCCGGATGGCGCGGCGATGGCCTATGACCTGCAGAAGCTGACGCCGACGCACATGCTGCACGCGGGACGCTACAGCGCCCTCGGCATGGACGTGCAGTCGCAGGTGGGACGCCCGGACCCGCTGCTGCCCGAGGCGCTCGTGCGCGGACGCCTGTGGGAGGAGTGGCTGCCCGACATCTACCTGAACCCGCACGGCTACCCTTCTCACGAGTGGGTGCAGCAGTTCGCGGGCTACGTGCCGCCGGGCTTCCGCAGCTACTGGTCGACGCGGGGCTGGTACACGAGCATGGGCGGGCTGCGCGACCCCCGCTACCCGGACCACGTGGGCGCGGTCGAGGCGCTGCGCGAGGCGATCGTGCGCGAGATCAACAGCAACGTCGACGTCCGGGAGATGGACCTGCGCGCGCAGGACCGGTACCGGAAGTGGGCGTTCGGCTATGCCCCGTACGTGTTCAACCAGGAGGTCTACAAGGACACGACGATCTACTACACCGATCCCGAGACGGGCGAGCCCCGCGGGACGAGCCTCGCCCCGAGCGGCGGCTCGCGGCAGTCGATGCGCAACTGGCCGCAGGTGACCTTCGAGTCGGGGGGCACGGAAACGCCTGACGAAACCGCGCAGGGCGCGTGGCTCACGCTCGTCACGAAGCCGGGGTTCTCCTACCTGATGGCGCACGTGAAGTACCTGCGCGACGGGCGTTACCGGATCGATCGCATCGAAGACGACGGGCCGCAGGACAGCGTCAACCTGACGATGCTCCGGGTGCGGCCGGTGAAACCGGGGACGGCGCCGGCCCGTTGAGGCCCGGTGGCGGGAGGCCGCGTTCCCGGGGAGCCGCCTCCCGTCGCGTGTTTCCCTCGAAAGGAACTGTTGCAGCACACCGTTGCGCGCCGGCCCGGCGTCGCGGGCCGGGTTCCATCCCGGCCGACCCGGCGCAACGACTTGCCGCGGGTGGTGATCTGGTATTAGTCTTGCTCCACCTGCGACACACAATGTCAGTCCGTTCGTCATCCCGCGACCCGGCGAAACCGGCCGGCGACGGCAAGGAGGGGCGTATGCGGAAGAGGGGGATCACGGCGGCGCTGCTGCTCGGCCTGATCGCCGCCGGCGGCACGAGCGCCTACGCGCAGAACGCGCAGATTGTCGGGACCATCAAGGACTCGAGCGGCGGGGTGCTGCCGGGCGTGACCGTGACCGCGCGGAACCAGGAGCGGGGGCTGTTGCGCACCGACGTCACCACCGCCACGGGCGACTACCGCCTGCCGGCCCTGCCGCCGGGCACCTACGTCGTGACCGCGGATCTCGCCGGCTTCAGCAAGGAGACGCGGCCCGACGTCGTCCTGGTGATCGAGCAGACGGCGACCATCAGCTTCACGCTCAAGCCCGCGTCGATCAGTGAAACGGTGACGGTGACCGGCGAGTCACCCATCCTGGACACGACGGCGTCGGCCGTGGCGACCAGCGTCTCGAACAAGCAGATCCAGGATCTGCCGGTCGCCTCGCGCCGGTGGATCGACCTGGCGATGCTCACGCCGGGCACGTCGCAGGACAACATCCGCGGGTTCTTCTACCGCGGCAACGTGAACGTGGGCGCCGGCACGCGCGAGTACTCCAACGGCTTCCTCGTCGACGGCGTGAACAACACCTGGGCGGAGATGGGCGAGCCGCGGCAGAACTTCGCGATGGACTCCATCAGCGAGTTCAAGGTGTCGACGTCGAACTACAAGGCCGAGTACGGGCTGGCGACCGGGGGCATGGTCACGGTCGTCTCGAAGTCCGGCACCAACCAGCTGCACGGGTCGGGCCTGCTCTTCTTCCGCGACAAGGGCATCACGGCCATCGAGCAGTTCCAGACCACGAAGCCCGACTACCGGCGCTACCAGTACGGCGCCACCATCGGCGGGCCGATCATCAAGGACAAGACGCACTTCTTCTTCGCGTACGAAGGCACGAAGGAGAACCAGTTCTTCACGGTGAACGCCAGGGGGATCTGGCCGCAGTACGAGGGCACGTACCCGAGCAAGCAGAGCCGCTGGACGTATCTGCTCCGCCTGGACCACCAGCTCTCGTCGACGCAGACCGTGTTCGCGCGGATCGCCGCGGAAGACGAGTACCGCCCGGTCATCACCACCGGCGGGCGCGTCCATCCGACCAACAGCTTCGACTTCGCGGTGCCCCGCAGCTCGATCGTCGTCGGCCACACGTGGGTCATGGGCGATCGCAAGATCAACGACTTCAGGTTCCAGCACGCCTTCTCCAAGTACGAGGTGGCGCCGCCCTACAGCCACGGCGACTGGGCGCCCGGCGATTTCGGCCAGGACCGGCTGGATCTCTGCTCGGCGATCTACTCCTACCCGTCGATTGCGCTGGGCGGGTGCGGCAACAGCCAGATGGGTCCCGAGACCCGCTGGGAGATCAAGGACGACTTCTCGTACATCGTGCCGGACTGGGGCGGCAAGCACCAGTTCAAGACCGGCGTGGACTTCAGCTACATCCCGTTCCAGTACGACAACATGGGCACGCCCCCGGGGAGCTGGACCTTCCCGAAGGACACGCCCTACAACGCGAACGACCCGTCCACGTGGCCGACGCAGTACACCAATTCGCTGCCCACCTACGGCGACATCCCCGCGAAGCACTTCTCGGCGTACTTCCAGGACGACTGGGAGGTGGCCCACAGCCTGACGATCAACGCGGGGCTGCGGTACGACGTGCAGAAGGGGGTGTTCCTCGAGGACGTCCCGGGCCTGCTGCAGAAGATCCAGGACAAGCTCGGGCGCGACGGCAGTTTCCCGGTGCCCATCCCGTCGGCGCTCACCAACGACTACAAGGGGCGTGGCGATCGCAACAACTTCGGGCCGCGCGTGGGATTCGCGTGGGATCCGAGGGGCGACGGCGTGACCAACGTGCACGCCGGCTACGGCCTGTTCTACGACAACGTCCGGACCCTGCTGCAGGGCGGCGAGCTGACCTGGCCGCAGAGCAAGACGATCGTCATCAACAAGCCCGCGTTCCCCGATCCGTACCAGGGGCGGTCTCGCGACGAGTTCCTGTCCACGGCGCCGCCGAACATCACGGTCAACCGCAGCGACATGGTCAACGCGTACGCGCACCAGGCCAGTGCCGGCGTCAGCCGCGAGGTGTCGCGCAACATCGCTGTCACCGTCGACGGCACGTTCGTGTGGCGCTACGCCGACCGCGACACGGTGGATCCGAACGTCCCCGACCAGGCGACGCGCCTGAAGCTGTATCCGCAGTTCGGGCGGATCACCCTGGTGCAGTCGACGGCGGACAACACCTACCAGGCCCTGCTCGTGAAGTTCGAGCGGCGCATGAGCGGCCGCTACCAGTACCTGGTCTGGTACACGCTCAGCAAGGCGGAGGACGTGAGCTACCTGAGCAACGTGCCCGGGACGTACGGCTTCGTCAAGTTCAAGCGGCCCTCGACCGCGGATCGGCGGCATCGGCTGGTCGTGAGCGGCATCCTGGCGTTGCCCGGCCAGGTCCAGGTGTCGGCGATCGGCGACTTCAGGTCGAGCCTGCCGTTCAGCCCGACCTCGTCGCTGGACCTGAACGGTGACGGGTACACGGGCGACCTCCCGGCCGGGGTGATACCCGGGTCGGGCTGCCGGAGCCTCGACATCGGCGCCGTGAACACGTTCCGCACGGGGCGCGGCCTCACCCCCGCGGACTCGGTGACCTGCCCGGGGTTTGCCGACGTGGACCTTCGGTTCTCGAAGTTCTTCACCTTCGCCGGGACGCATCGCGTCGAGTTCATCGCGCAGCTCTTCAACGTGTTCAACCGGGCGAACGAGGGCACCCCGAGCAACAACGTCGGAGCGGGCAACGACCCGAGCGGCCGCCCGCTGTTCGGCCAGAGCACCGCGCTCCTGGCGAACATCAACGCGCCGTCGCGACAGCTCGAGGTCGCGCTCCGGTACCGGTTCTGACCCACGGCCGTGGCGCCCTCCCGGAGGGCGCCGCGGCCCCCCAGCCGCGGAGAGGCGTCGGCGCGCCGGGATCGACGCGCCGGCGCACGCCGACCGTCAACATGGCGGCGGCCCCGGGGCGAAGCCGCCGCGGGCCGAGACTGTCCACGCGGCCGGAGATCGCATCGCCCGCGATCGGCCTGCCGGCCCTGAGGCGCGACCCACCATGACGCGCATCGGCATTGACACCGGCGGCACCTTCACGGACCTGGTCGTGCTCCGCCCGGGCGGCATGGCGGTCCACAAGGTGCGCTCGACGCCCGCCGATCCGTCCCGGGCGATCCTGGGCGGCATCGCGGAAGTCGTGGAATCGGCCGACGGCGCCGAGATCGTCCACGGGTCCACGGTGGCCACCAACGCCGTGCTGGAGCGTAAAGGCGTGCGCGTCGCGCTCGTGGCGACGGCCGGCTTCGAGGACGTGCTCCGGATCGGACGGCAGACCCGGAGCCGGCTCTACGACTTCTTCGTGGAGGAACGTCGTCCGATCGTGGCGCCGGATCTCACCTTCGGCCTCGAGGAGCGCCTGGACGCCGAAGGCGAGGTCGTCGTGCCGCTCGATCCGGCCGACGTCGATCGGCTCGCCGATCGCCTCGGGCGCGCCGGCGTGGACGCGGTCGCCGTCTGCCTGCTGCACTCCTATCGCAACCCCGTTCACGAACGTCTGGCGGCCGAGCGGCTGGAGGCCGCCGGGCTCCTGGTGTCCGCGTCCCACCGGATCCTGCCCGAGTATCGCGAGTTCGAACGCTGGAGCACGACGGTCGTCAACGCCTACGTGACGCCGCTCATGGCGCGGTACCTGACGCGGCTCGAGGAATGCCTGGGCCATACGCGCCTGCGCATCATGCAGTCGAACGGCGGCTCCATCTCGGCGGCGGCCGCCAAGGCCGCGGCCGTGCAGACCATCCTGTCGGGGCCGGCCGCGGGCGTCGTGGGAGCGCGGGCCGTGGCCGCTGCCGCCGGGTACCCGCGCATCATCTCCTTCGACATGGGCGGCACGTCCACCGACGTGAGCCTGATCGACGGCGCCGTGGGGATGACGACCGAGTCCACCGTGGGCGACTTCCCGGTGCGGCTGCCCGTCATCGACATCCACACGGTTGGCGCGGGAGGCGGCTCGATCGCCCACCTCGACACCGGGGGAGCCCTCAGGGTCGGCCCGCGGAGCGCCGGGGCCGATCCCGGACCGGTCTGCTACGGCCAGGGCGACGAGTTGACCGTCACCGACGCGAACCTGCTGCTTGGGCGGCTTGATCCGGGGCACTTCCTCGGCGGACGGATGACGCTCGACGCCGGGCGGGCGGCGGGCGTGGCCCGCGCGTTCGCCGCGCGGATGCAGGTGTCGGATCTGGCCCTCGCCGACGGCATCGTGCGGGTCGCCAACGCCAACATGGAGCGCGCCATCCGCGTGGTGTCGGTGCAGCGCGGGTTCGATCCGCGCCAGTTCGCGCTCGTCGCGTTCGGCGGCGCCGGCGGCATGCATGCGTGCGAGATCGCCGATAAGCTGGACATCGGAACGGTCATCGTGCCAAGGCACGCGGGCGTGCTGTCCGCGCTCGGCATGCTGCTCACCGACGTGACGAAGGACTACTCGCTCAGCATCCTGCAGCCGTCGGACGCCATCGACTTGGCCGAACTCGACCGCCGGTTTGCGCCGCTCGTGGCCGCCGCGCACGCCGACCTCGCGTCTGAGGGCTTCACCGGCGCGCGCGCACTCGTCGACCGGTCGCTCGACGTCCGGTACGTGGGACAGTCCTTCGAGATCACCGTGGCATGCGTCGAGGGCTACCGCGCCGATTTCGACGCGCGCCACCAGCGCCTCTACGGGTACGCGAACCCCGGCCGCCCGACCGAGATCGTCAACCTCCGGGTGCGCGCGACCGGCGTCACCGCGAAGCCGACGCTGCCGCGCGCCACGATCGAGGCGGACACCGCGGCCGTGCCCGCCGCCAGGCGGCCAGCCTGGTTCGGGGGCCGATCGATGGACACCGCCGTGTACCGCTGGGAGAGCCTGCCGCCGGGGGCAACGGGCGACGGCCCGGCGATCATCGCGGGCGGGGAGGCCACGAGCGTCATTCCACCCGCGTTCCGGTTCCGCATCGACGCGTTCGGCAACGTCGTGGCCGTGCGTCGGCCCGTTCGCGCGCGGCGCCGCGCGGCGGCGCCGGCGCCCTGAGCGGGCCGGAGAGGAACGTCATGCGCACGGACCCGATCGAATTCGAGATCTTCAAGAACGTCTTCGTGTCGATCGCCGAGGAGATGGGCGTCACGCTCTGCCGGACGGCGTTCTCGCCCAACATCAAGGAGCGTCTCGACTATTCCTGCGCGCTGTACGACGCCTCGGGCGAGACGATCGCCCAGGGCGATCACATGCCCGTGCACCTCGGCGCCATGCCGCTGTCTGTGAGGGCCGCCATCGACCACGTCCCGATGGACCCGGGGGACATCGTCGCCCTCAACGACCCGTACCGCGGTGGCACGCACCTGCCCGACATCACGCTGGTGTCGCCGGTTCATCTCGGCCGCGGCGGGCACCCGGCGTTCTACGTGGCCAACCGCGCGCATCACTCTGACGTCGGCGGCATGACGCCCGGGTCCATGCCGCTGTCGCGCGAGCTCTTCCAGGAGGGCCTGATCATCCCGCCGCTGAAGCTGGTGCGACGGGGCAGCGTCGTGCCCGACGTGATGGCCCTCATCCTGGCCAACGTGCGTACGCCGGACGAGCGTGAAGGGGACCTGACGGCCCAGATCGCCTCCAACCGCGTCGGGGAGACGCGCCTGCGCCAGGTGGTGGCGAAGTACGGCCGCCGACGGGTGTACGGGTACGCCGCGGCGCTTCAGGACTATACCGAACGCGTGTTGCACGCGACGATCGCCCGGATTCCCGATGGCGAGTACGCCTTCGAGGACGCGCTCGACGACGATGGCATACGGGACCAGCCGGTGATCATCCGGGCGACCGTCCGTATCCGCGGCGAGTCGGCGGAGGTCGACTTCACCGGCAGCGACCCCCAGACCGACGGATGCGTCAACACCAACTTCGCCATCACGTGCTCCGCCACGCTGTACGTGTTCCGGTGCCTGGTCGAGGAGGACATTCTCTACAACGCGGGCGTCGCGCGCGCCGTGCGCGTCGTCGCGCCGGAGGGTTCGATCGTCAACGCCCGCCGGCCGGCGGCGATTGCGGGTGGCAACGTCGAAACCTCGCAGCGCATCACCGACGTGATCCTGGGAGCGCTGGCGCAGGCGCTGCCCTTGCGCATCCCGGCCGCCAGCCAGGGCACCATGAACAACGTGACCCTCGGCGGCCGAGACCCCCGGACCGGTCGCCGGTTCGCCTACTACGAGACGATCGGCGGCGGCATGGGCGGGCGCCACGGCCGTGCGGGCTTGAGCGGCGTGCACACGCACATGAGCAACACGCGCAACACGCCGGTGGAGGCGATCGAGCACTACCTGCCCGTGCGCGTGCTCCAGTACCGGCTGCGCACAGGCAGCGGCGGCGATGGCCGCGCCCCCGGCGGTGAAGGCATCATCAGGGAGTACGAGATGCTCGCCGACACCGCGGTCACCGTGCTGTCGGAACGGCGCCGGCGTCCGCCCTACGGCCTGCAGGGCGGGGCACCCGGGGCCTGCGGCCGCAACACCGTCATCCGCGACGGCCGGGCCGAGACGGTCGGGAGCAAGATCTCCATCCAGTTGGGTGCCGGCGACCGTCTCCGCATCGAAACGCCCGGCGGCGGCGGGTACGGCGCGCCTCCTCACGCTGACTCCGGCTGACGCCCGGGACCGTGGGGGGGTTCCACCCAGGCTCCACGAGCGCGATGTCCTCCTGACACGCCGGAATTGTGATTGTGGATGGCGGGGTTGTCGGCGGCCACGGCCGCCGAGGCCGTGAGGGGAATCCGGCCAAATGGAGCCGAAGACTGGCCTGTGTCACTGATTCGCATTTGCTTCGCGCCTGGAATGGGTCGGCTGGCAGATTGCATGCAACCCAGAGGTAGAGATGTAGAATCGAGAAGGGGCCTACGGGGACGATGGACAGATCTGGGACGACTCGCTGTGGCGGCGCCGGCTTCACGACCTGCGGGACGATCGGGTTCACGTGGTCGTCCTAGAACGGCTCGCACGTGTCGCACATGGCCGGCATCAGCCGGACCTGGAGCCCCGGCGGCACGCCGAATTGCACGACCCTCCAGGCCCACGGTGTCGCGAACTGCGGCCAGGGCGTCTACTACGCCGAGGGCAGCGACGTGGACATCTCGGGCAATCTCGGGCGGGCGTCCGGAACACTCCCCTCACCGTACGCGATGACCCTGCTCGTCGATGGGTCCGTGAGCATCTCGGGCAGCCCGAAAATCATCCCGGCCATCGCCCGGCCGAACATTCTCATCGTGACCAACGGCGACCTCGACATGACGGGCACGGCGAACTGCGACCTCGCGGGCCAGGCCCGGGTGCGGGAGCAACTCAACCTGGCGGGCAACATGCTGCTGACCGGGCAGATCATCATCGAGAACCGGTGGGATCACAGCGACACGGTCACCGGGGACTCCAAGGTGGCCGGCAACGCCACGGTCACCAACGACCCGGCTGGCGGTGTACGACTTCACGGTAGCCGGCTGGCGCGAGTTCCGACGATAACCCCGGATCTCACTTGTAATGAGTGTGTTCGCTCCGGGCACGCGGGCTGGGGCTCGCGCGCTTCATTCCCGGCGGGTCCTCAGCTGAACTGAGCGCCGGGCGTCGCGCTGGCAGCCAGTCGCGCACGTCCGTCTGCCTTCGGCCGGCTCCTTCCCGCCCCTCGGCGGGGCTCGGCGCGCCGGCCGAGCCGTCCCCCGACCGCGGTGCCCGCTCACAGCGCCTTGAGAAACGCGACGAGGTCGGACTTCTCCTGTGCGGTCAGGCCGATGTTGAACCTCGTGTTGTAGAAGTCCACCGCCTCCTCGAGGGAGGCCGCCGATCCGTTGTGGAAGTACGGGGCGCGGGCAGCCAGCGCTCGCAGGATCGGTCCCTTGAACTTGCCGATGTCGGCCCACTTGCCCGTGATCATCGCGCGGCCCGGATCCGTGGTCTGCACGAGTTCGCCCGTCCCCTTCCGCTGAAGCGTATAGAGCGGCAGATCCGCCGTCCTGCGGGGAGCGTCGGTGAGGCCGAGGTTCAGCGCCATCGAGATCGAGTGATTGCCGGCGTTCGGGGTGTCGTGGCAGAGCGTGCACGTCCCCCCGGGAATGGGCCCCGGAACGGGGTCCTGCGGCCCGCCGTTCAGGCCGCCGACGTTGTCGATGACAAAGGTGCGCGTGTTGAAGATCGCCTCGCCGCGGGCGATCGCGCGGCGGGCAGGCTCCCGGCTGGTCTCCCACGCACGGAAGGCGGTGAAGACGTTCGGGTCGAGCCCTCCCGACGAGGTCGCGCACGCGCCCGGCATCGACGGCAGCATGTTGAGCGGATCGTTGATGCCGATGCAGAACGGCTCCGTCGAGAGCGCTTTCGGCCCGCCCGTGGCGCCCCGCGCGCTGAGATTGCCGGCGCGGTCATCCTCGGCCTGGGCGGTGAAGAGCCCCAACTCGAAGTCCACGATGTCGTCCAGTTGCGCGGCTGAGGGGGCGGCGCCCTGCGCGTGGCCCGTCGTGGCCTCGGCCGCCTGCGTCGCCAGGTCGGCCCTGATCGCCTCAGCCGGCACGGTATCCCGACCGTCCCACATCACCGTCGCCAGGAACCCGAGGTTCGCCGCGGGGAGCGGCCGCCGGTACGCGGAGACCTCCGTGAGCGGGGCGCCGCAGCCGTACGGGTCATCGACACCGGCGACCTCGAACTCCGCACCGTCGGGCACCTGGAGGCCGATGCGGATCAGCCCTTTGGACAGCAGCAGGCTGAATGCCGCGCGCCGCTTCTGGAGGGTCGTGATGTCGGCGCCCTCGCAGTTCGACCCGTCATTGGCTCTGAAGATCGGGTCGAGTCCCTTGGTTTCCGCGAAGCGCTCGCGCAGTTCATCGGGCGTGACGGTCCAGGCCTGTGCGGGCCGGTGGCAGCTGAAGCACGTGCGCCCGTTGGTCCCCAGGTTCTGGAAGAACGGGTTGTCCACATCGATCGACCCGGACGATGTGAAGGTGGCATGAACGCCGCTCGGGTTCTCGAACCTGAGCTGGTTCGGTCGCGGGGCGTCGGACGCTGTGCGGCCGACCGTTCCGAAGATCCCTGACGCGGCGGCGGCCACGGTCACCGCCGCTCCGGTCATCCAGCGCATCTGCATGGCAATCCTCCTGTAACCAGGAAGATCGCAAACGGCGGCTGGAAGACGACATCGGCCTGCGGGGTCCGTCCCGGGAGGCGGTTATCGGCCCCGGGCCTCGAGGGCTTCGACCTGTCCGGCGATCCGCGTATCCGGGTGGTCGGGGCCGAGGGCAGTCCGGAGCTGTTCGACAGCGGACGCCAGGGCGGCGCGCGCTTCGGCGTGCCGGCCTTCGTCTCGAAGGGCGCGCCCGAGCGCGAGATAGGCGCGGCCGAGCGTGCAGGAGCACGTGCCGGGCTGGAGAGTCGGCTTCAGCAGGTTCACGGCTCGGATGGCGTCGTCGGCTGCCTTGTCCGGAGCATGAAGTTCCCGCTCGACGTCGGACCGGCGACTGAGGACCACCGGCAGGTACTGCGCTCCCTGCATTCCCGCCTTGACCGAGGCCTGGGCGAGCTCGACGGCGCCGGTCGAAAGAGCGAGCGCGCCCTGCAAGTCCCCGCGCGCCTGGGCGACGAGCGCGCGCTGGAGAGACAGGGAGGCGAATGCGATGTGGCCGGCAGGGAGGGTCCGGCGCAGTCTTGGTTCCAGCTCCGCCAGCATCCCCTCCGCTCGCGGCAGGTCGCCCCGATCGCGGTACACCGTGGCCAGCACCACGAGCGACTGGCTGATCACCACCTCGTCACCCGCCTGCACGGCTTTCGCATACGCGCGCTCGACGTAGGCGGCCGCCTCGTCGACACGGTGGAGTTCCTCCAGCGTGCGCGCGTAGTTGTTGAGCAGCATGGGAGAGAGGGTGTCGCCGTTCTCGGTGCGGCCGATCTCGATGGCACGGCGGTAGATCCGCTCGGCCTCGAACGGTCGCCCGAGCTGGTGGAGCGTGAGCGCCCAGTTGTTGAAGAGGGTACCGGCCTGCTGGGTGTCGTCCCGGCCGACGACCGCGAGCCGTCGCGCCGCCTGCTCGAACGTCGCCGCCGCCTCGCGCTGCTGCCCGGCGACGCGGTAGGACTCGGCGAGCTCCATCAACGCGCTGAGATCGAGCGCCTCGGTACCGTCAGGCGACTGCTGCAGGGCGCGCCGCGCCGCTAGGTCCCGCAAGACCGCCTCGCGCGCCGCCCCGGCTTCGCGCGCGACCTCGCCGCCGCGCAGGAGGCAAAACGCCCGATCGAGCGCGTAGTCGGGCTCCTCCGGCAACTCGCGCAGCCCCTCCTGCAACAACGCCTCGGCCCGCGACAGCCCGTGGCCGCGGCTGAGGGCGCTTGCCAGCGCGCACGCTGCCTTCGCGCGGCTGGAGCGTTCGGCCGTGGTGCGCGACAAGCTGTAGGCGTGGGCCAGCACGTCGCGCGCCCGGGCGTCCTCGTCCTGCCTCTGGTACTGCATCCCGATCGACACGAGGAGTTCCACGCGACCCGCGGGATCGCCGTGCTGCCGCTCGACGATGTGCTCGGCTCGCGCGAGGAGATCGTTGACCGTGAACGTCTTGCCGAGGGGTGCCGCGTCGGACAGGACGAAGGCGTTGAGGTCGTTGAGCGCCTCGGCCCTCACCCGCTGGCGCTGGGCGAAGTCGCGCTGGCTGCGGGCCGTCCGGG
Organism: uncultured Acidobacteriota bacterium; assembly: GCA_963813325.1. Taxonomy (GTDB): domain Bacteria; phylum Acidobacteriota; class Vicinamibacteria; order Vicinamibacterales; family JAKQTR01; genus CAWEYM01. Next base: position 493,878 of record CAWEYM010000003.1, on the reverse strand, counting down.
CCTGGATCAGGGTGCCGGCCACGCCGCCCGCCGTCGCGAGCGTCGCCGCCATCGCGAGCGCCGCCACCGCGCGGTTCCGGCGCAGGAACTTCCCTGCGCGGTACCGGAACGTGTCGGGCCTCGCCCTGATCGGCTCGTGCCGCAGGTACCGACGAAGATCCTCGGCAAGCGCGGAGACCGACGGATAGCGTTCCTCGGGGTTCTTCTTGAGGGCCTTGGCGACGATCGTGTCGAGGTCCCCCCTCAACACGCCGCGCGCGCGGCCGGGCTCGGCCGCGTGCCGTGCCGCATCGGAGACACGCAGCGGCTCGGTGTCGACGATGCCCCTGACGAGGTCCGCGGGGCCGCGCTGGCCGTCTCCTGTCGGATGCCGGCCGGCCAGCAGGAGATAGATCAACACGCCCAGGGCATAGACGTCTGTCGCCGTCGTCACCGTTCCGCCTGAGATCTGCTCGGGCGCGGCGCACTCTGGCGTGAACGCCCGCCCCCCGTCCCGCGTGAGGAAGGTCGAGTCGCCCACCCCCTCGTCGGCATCCAGCAGCTTGGCGATGCCGAAATCCAGCAGCTTCACGTGGCCGTCCGTCGTGACGAACACATTCGACGGCTTGATGTCGCGGTGCACGACGAGGTGCGCGTGCGCGTGCGCGACGGCGGCCAGCGTGTCGAGCACCAGCCGGAGCCGGCCTTCTGCATCGAGACCCCGGTCGTTGCAGTACTGGTCGATGGGCTGGCCGTCGACGTGTTCGAGCACGAGGTAGGGCTGGCCGCACGGGGAGACCCCGGCGTCCAGGAGATGAGCGATGTGCGGGTGTGAGAGGCGCGCGAGGACGTTGCCTTCCCGCCGGAACCGCTCCTGGCCGGCGCGGCCGACGAGCGCGAGGTTGAGCAGTTTGACCGCGACGCGTCCCTCGAAGCGTCCATCGCTTCGGCGCGCGAGCCAGACCGTGCCCATGCCGCCCTGGCCGATGGGCGCTTCCAGCGTGTAGGCGCCGAACGTCGCGCCAGCGAGAGCCGGCGCCGGCCCCACGGGCGCAGGCGATCGTTCGAGGAATCCCTCGCGGTCGAGGGCCGCGTGCTCGTCGAGCAATGCCAGAAGATCGGCTTCGAGCGCCGGATCGCGCAACGCCGCGAGCCAGCGGGCGCGCTCATCGGCGGGGAGCTCGAGGGCCCGGTCCAGGTACGGGCCGATCGCCGCCCACCGTTCGGGAGTCAGATCGGACATGGGTCGTCAGGGCTCCAGGTTCGAGCGAATCGCCCGGTGCAGGTAGATCCGCGCCTTTTCCCAGTTCCGCTGGACCGTGCGCTCCGACACGCCCTGCATCGCCGCGATGTCGGCGAACGAGAACCCGCAAAAGAACTTCAGGTCCACCAGGTGCGCGAGCGCCGCGTCCACCTCCGCCAGATCGTCCAGGGCGTCGCTGATCAGCGTGAGCTCCCGGTCGTCAGCGAACCCCTCGGCGACCTCCGTGGCGAGAGAGGTAATCTCGAACAGGCCGCCGCGTTTCTGGGCCCGGCGACTCCTCGCGTGCTCGATGATCAGGCCCCGCATGACGCGGGCCGCGTAGCCCATGAACCGGGGCCGGTCGGGGAACGACAGGCCGTCGCGCGCCGACATCTCGACGTAGGCCTCGTGCAGCAACGTCGTGACGCTGAGGGTCATGGGGGCGCCGTGCCGGCCCAGCTCACGCCGGGCCGCCCGATGGAGCTCCTCGTAGAGCGCCGCGAAGAGCGCCTCCGTGGCCGCCCGATCTCCCAGGTCGGCGGACGCCGCCAGCGAGGCAATCGTCTGATCCATGCGCACTACCCCGACGCCCGCGAGTGTCACGGGCGGTCGACGCGCGTGTCCAGGAGGATGCGGTGAACCCGGAGCTGATGATAGCACGGGGTCCGTGCCCGCATCCCCGGTCGGCCCGGCCGGTGCCGTCGGGCGCCAGGCCGCGGGCCGCCGCGGCGTCCAGCCGCGGGGACACGGTGATCCGTCGCAGGGGACAGGGCGCGCCGCGCCGGCGGCACGTTGGCGGGAATACCCGTGGGTTGCGTTGGAGGGGCCCTTGGTATCACCATTGCAGTAGTAGCACCCCGGTTCAGCCTCCGGAGGGGAACATGCGCACACGAATCACACTCACGAGCCTCACGCTGGCGCTCGCCGCGGTCGTCGCCTTCGGGCCCGCCGACGCGTTCGCGCAGCGCCGGGGAGCCCGCCCGGGCGGTGGCGGCGGCCAGGCCGTCGCCAGAGCGCCGGCCCAGAGACCGCCCGCAGGGCGTCCGGCAGGCCCCAGCGCTCGTCCCGGCTATCGATCCGGTCCAGCCTACCGGCCTTATGCACGGCCCTACACGCGGCCCTATACGCGGCCCTACTACGGGCGGCGGTCATCCATCTACCTGGGGTTCGGCTGGGGCTCCTACCCGTACTACTGGGCACCCTACTCGTACGGCTACCCGTGGTGGCAGGGCGGCTACTATGGGTACGGCTACGGGTACGGCTACGGCTCTCCGTACGGCTACCGCGGCTACGGCGGCAGTTCGATGAAGGTGGATGTCAAACCCAAGGACACCGAGGTCTACGTCGACGGCCACTACGCGGGCGTGGCGGACGACTTCGACGGGTTCTTCCAGAGCCTGGCAGTGGAACCGGGCGGGCACGACATCTCGCTTTATCGGGACGGGTTCAAGCGGGTCACGCAGAACATCTACTTCACGCCGGGGGAGACATTCCGCCTGAGGATGCAGATGGTGCCGCTGCAATCGGGCGAGTCGCCCGATCCTCGCCCGGTGACGACACCGGACGAGATCATGCGCCGGCCGCCTGGTCGCGGCCAGCCTTTCCCGCCGGACCAGGAATCCCCTGAGCCGATGCCGCCGTCGGGCGGTGCCATGCCGCCGCCGGAGTCACTGCCTCCGACCATCGAGGCGGAGGGCTACGGTCAGCTGGCCATCCGTGTGCAGCCGGCCGACGCCCGGGTTTTCATCGACGGCGAAGGGTGGCAGGGACCGGTCGGTGTCGAGCGTCTCGTCGTGAACCTGCCGGCTGGCATGCACACGGTGGAGATCCGCAAGGACGGATTCAACCCGTTCAAGACCGAGGTGGAAGTCAAGCCGGGCGAGATCATGCCGCTCAACGTGAGCCTCAACGACCGCGAGGGGCGGTGACATAGCCCGTCGCCCGCCCTGCGGGCGTTCGTCGTGCGCGGCGGTGGCGCGGGGCGGCTATGGCTGCCCCGCTGCCAGCGCAGTCGATGTCAACCATCGGCGATCGGCTGCTACCTGGGGCTCGGCCCCGGGATCAGATCCCCGACGCCTCGGTCTCCAGCCAGCACCTCCACGAGTCTCGCCTCGGCGACGTGGGCCCGGCGGTAGCCGCGTGTGCCCCAGACAACGAGGACGAGGCTCAGCGCGACCAGGGCGCCGTCGAAGACGGTCCACACCGAGAGTCCGAAGTACCGGAACAGCGTCAGGCCGATGGTCAGGAACGCCAGGCCCGTGCGAATCAGCGCCAGGTAGGTCCGACCGCGCGCCAGTTCCGTTCTCACCAGCGACAGGCGCGTCCGCGTGAAGGCGCGCACCGTCCGGTCCTCGGCCAGGCGATTGCGCTCGCTCGCCAGATCGGTGCGCTGGACGGACAGCCCGGTCCGCTGCGTCGCGAGGTCGGTCCGCTGCCGGGCCAGGTCGGTCCGCTGGCGCGCCGTGACGGTGCGCTCCTCTGCCATGCGGGTGCGCCCTTCCGCCAGCGAGGTCCGGCGCCGCGCCATCTCGGAACGCTGCACAGCCAGGTCCGTGCGCTGCTCGGCGAGGTGGCTCCGCTCGCGAGACAGGTCGGTCCGGATGTTGGCAAGCTCAGTGCTCCGCGTGGACAACCGGGTCTGCTCGCGGGTGAGGGCCGTGCGTTCCTGGGCCATCGACGTCTGCCGCTCGGTGTGCCCGGCCGTCGCCGACGAGAACTGGAGCAGGTGCGCAGTGGACTCGGTGCGCTGGCGGGCCAGCTCGTTATCGTCCTTCATCAAGTCGGTCTGGGTCTGCTCGAGGGCCACCGCCCGGTCGAGGACGGCCCGGATCTGCTCGAGCGGGCCGCCATCGGGGGCCTGTGATGAGGGTTGCGCCATGATTCACCTCTCACGGTCAGGCTGACCGTCGTCGTACACGCGTGATGGCGGGGGCGATGACGTTCCCTGGTGCACCCGGGGCGGGGTGCGTGGGGCCGCACGAGGGGGCTGGCTCATCCGAGGAACTTGAACGCGGGGGCGTAACCCGGCCGGTAGTCCACCTCCGCGATGCCGGGCACCGCGCGGACGATGGCGACGACCGAGTTGAGCAAAGGCTCGTCCAGGTACGGGCCCTCGATCAGCACGTGCCCGGCCTGTGCCGTGGCGCCCATCTCGAGCGGGAAGGTCTCCGGGTGCTCCAGCAGGGCGACTAGCGCGTGGCTGGCCAGAAACTGATTCTCGAGCTCGGCGAGCGACTCGGGCGTGGACTGCATTTCCGGTTCCGCGATGACGCCCCTCATCAGGGAGCACACGGTCGGGATGGACATCCGGTCCATGTTCAGGCAGAGGTCGTAGAGTTCCGGATCGCGGATGTTCCTGCCGTACATGAACCGTGCCCAGCGGACGCGGTCCTCGTCGGCCGTCCGGATGTACTCCTGCGCTTCGGGTTCTCCGCAGCGCAGGCGGCCCATGGTCATCCGGACACGGAGATCGAGCGGAGCCACGAGCCGGATCCGGATGAAATGCGCGATCCCTTCGACCAGCAGGTGCCCCGAGTAGCCGAGGTAGGCGAGGTTGTCCTCGCGCGCGTACTCGAGGAGGGCGTGGCGCATCAGGATCTTGTACGGCCGGCGCAGCTCGCTGAACCGTTCATAGGCCCGGGTGGCCTCGTCGATCTCCGCGGTGACCCGGGTGGCCAGTTCGCCGTGTCGGTTGACCGACGCGACCAGATCCTCCCGTGTCACGCACCGGAGGTTGTCGATGTGGTTGAGGCACTGGGCGATGAGCTCGCCGCCCGACATCGTGCCCCGCGAGATCAACAGGACGGGCATGCCACGATCTGCTTCCGGGGGCCCCTTGCGCGTGATGCCACTGTAGCCCCGCGGTGCCCTCGCCGCAAGGGCGGGTGCTCGCGATCAACCCGGTCGGCGGGACAATCGATGCCGTGCCCGCGGGTCGTCGCAGGCGCGCGCGTGTCAGGCCAGGCGCTTCTCCAGCCGGATCTCGTCTCGGGTGGGTATGCCCCCGAAGCCCCCGTGTTCGGCGGGCTGATCGTGCGGCAGCAGCGAGCCGACGAGGATCTCGCGGATCACGTACCCGCGCCGCTGGTAGAAGTACAACGCGGGCAGGTTGTCGTTCGTCGTCGCCAGGACGATCCGGTCCAGGTGCAGCCGGCGCGCGAGCAGCTCGGCTTCCGCCACGAGGTACCCGCCCACACCCGATCGCTGCCACATCGCATCGGTGGCGAGCGCCACGATCTGCAGCGCGTCGCCGAGGAGCCGGTACGCCAGCGCCCCCGCCAGTTCGCCCTTCTTCATTTCCGCCACCAGCGCCGGGGCATCGTCGAGCGTCATCAGGCTGCCGAAGGCCACGACCCTCGTCCGCCCGAAGTCGCGCTGGAAGAGGTCCATCGTCGCCGGGCGGTCCTCGTCGGTGGCCTCGCGGACGAGGACGGGCGGCAACTCCAGGTGGGGCCGGCACTCGCACACGACCTGCAGCCGGGAGTCCTCCCAGTCGACGGACTTTCCACACCGGGCGCAGCGCAGGACCATCGGCTTGGCGCCGAAACGCAGTTTGCTCATGGCTTCGTTCACTGTAGTGAAGCCGGCCGCGCGGCGCAACCGTGCAGCCCGCCCGGCCTGGTCCCCGGTCAGGCGGCCGTCCCGGGAGACGACCCGCCCGTCCCAGGATCCCGGCGGAGGCTCAGGCCGCGGCCCGCGGCAGGACGATCTCGAACACGGTTTCGACGCCGGGCCGGCTGCGTGCGGCCACGCGCCCGCCGTGGCGCTCGGCGATGGCCTTCACGATCGAAAGCCCGAGCCCGCTGCCGCCGGACACGCCGCTCCGCGATTCATCGACACGGTAGAAGCGCTCGAATATGCGGGGCAGGTGGTCCTCGGGAATGCCTTCACCGGTGTCCCGAACGTCAAGGTGCAGGCCCTCGGGGCTGACCCGGGCGCGGAGTTCGACCGTGCCCCCGCGTCCCGCGTGGCGCAGGGCATTCGCGGCGAGATTCTGCAGCGCCTGCTCGAGCCGGTCCGCATCACCCTGGACCGTCTCCGCGCCGGCCTCGACCGCGTAGCCGATCGTCACCTGCCTGTCGTGCGACTCCCGCTCGTGGCGGGCCAGCACGCGCTGGAACAACGCCTCGACCTGCACCTGCTGGACCATGAGCGTTCCGCCGCCCGCCTGAAGGCGCGCCAGGTCCAGCAGGTCGCCGATCGTCCGCTCGAGGCGCCCGGTCTCCTCCCCGACGATGCCGAGATAGCGCGCGCGCGTCGCGGCGTCGAGCTGCAGCTGGGGCATGCCCAGGGTTTCCAGGTATCCGCGGATCGCCGTCAGGGGCGTCATCAGCTCGTGTGACACGTCGGCCAGCAGCTGCCGCCTTGCCAGGTCTGCCGCTCGGAGGTCGCTGGCCCTGGCCGTGAGATCGTCGGCCATCCGGTTGAACGCGCGGGCCACCGCCGAGATCTCGTCGCCGCCGTGCTCGGGCGCGCGCGCCGACGGGTCGCCCGCGCCAAGGCGTCGCGCGGCGTCCTCGAGCGCCTGGAGGCGCCGGTGCGCGGGCCGGAACACGAAGAGCGCGGCGAGGCCGGTGCCGAGGGCCAGCAGGCCGAGCGCCATTCCCAGCAGCCCCGGGGCGAACTGGCGGAGCAGCGTCGGCAGCGGAAACGGCGGCACCATGACGACGCCCGCCGCTTCGCCGTTGACCAGCACGGGCGCGGCGGCCAGGAACCGGCGCTGTCGGCCTTCCGGCAAAAACTCCGGGCCGGGACGGCCATCGGGACGCAGCCCCCGGCCGGGTAGCCTCTCGGGCGGGAGGTCCAGCCACGGGGGCGGCGCAGCGCCTTCGCCCCCGGCCGGCGCACGCCGTCGGTCCAGCCGGCGCCGGGCGAACTCGACCATGGCCGGCGGCACGTCGAAGGGGCGCGATGTCACCGCGGTCCCGTCGCGCGCGACGAAGACAATCGGCCGCGACAGCCCGCTGTAGTGCTCGCGGAGGAAGTCGCCCGCGTTCAGCGCCGGCTCGGCGGCCAGCGCCGCGCCGAGATCCGCGGCGACCAGCGTCGCCAGGTCCATGGGGGCCTGACCCGGCACGTTGTCCGACGAGCGCGCGGCCAGCCACAGCACGGCCCCGCCCTGGACGACCAGCGTCGTGCCGAGGAACAGCACGAAGCCGATCGCGATCCGCCAGTAGAGGCTGCGGTACCAGGCCCGTTCAGACATCAGTGAACTTGTAGCCGGCTCCCCACACGGTCAGGATGAACCGCGGCGCCGCAGAATCCGGTTCGATCTTCTTCCGGAGGCGTTTGACGAGCGCGTCGACGCTCCGCTCGGTGACGAAGGCCTCGCCCTTCCAGACTTTGGCGAGCAGGGCTTCGCGGCTGAACACGATGCCCGGGTGCGACGCGAGCAGGTAGAGCAGGCTGAATTCCTGGCTGGTGAGCTCGACCGGCGCCTCCTTCACCAGCACGCGCCGGCGCGCAGGGTCGATCGTGATCCCGTGCACCGCGAGCGCTGGCGGGCCCGCCTCGCGATCGTCTTCCGCGCGGCTGCTGCCCGTCGCGGCGGGCGCGGCGGAGGAGGTGGCCGGGACCCTGGCGCGCCGGAGCAGCGCGTGCACGCGCGCGACCAGCTCGCGCACCCCGAAGGGCTTCGTCAGGTAGTCGTCCGCACCGCTCTCCAGCCCGAGGACCTTGTCGGACTCCTCGCGCCGCGCGGTGAGCATCAGGATGGGCGTGGCCATGTTTGGCCCTGTCCGGCGGACGGCCCGGCAGACGGCCATGCCATCGACGTGCGGGATCATCAGGTCGAGAACAATCAAGTCGTACGCCTGGACGTTGCAGAGACGCAGGGCTTCCCGCCCGTCAGCCGCCGGCGTGCACTCGAGCCCTTCCAGGCCGAGATGCAGGCAGACTAGCTCACGGATGTGGGGTTCGTCCTCGACAATCAGCGCTGTCACAGAAGTTTCACGGCTCCGCCACGGGCCTGCCACATCCCTCCCGTCCAATATGCACAGAGGGACGGACAAGGAGGACACTGTGGAGCACAAGCATACCAAGGTTGTGACGGTGGTGGGCGCGGTCCTGGCGGTCGCGCTGACGATGGGCGTCGTCGGGCTGCTGGCGCAGGGACCGATGGGACAGCACCCCTGGCAGGGGCCAGGCATGAGGGGACCCGGGCCGATGGGCGGCGGGCCGTTCATGGGGGGGCCCTCGGGCGAAATTATGCGCGAGTTGCGCAGTCTCGACTTGACCGATGCGCAGATCGAGAAGATCCGCGCGACCATCGACACCCACAAGGATGAGATCAAGGCGATCGCCGACCGGATGATGGCAGCGCGCGAGGCGCTTCACGCGGCCATCGTCGCCGATCCGATTGACGAGGGCGCCATCCGCGAGAAGGCGGGCGCCGTGGGCGCGGTCGAGGCTGACGCCGCGGTCCTGCATGCAAAGGTCCGCGCCGAGGTATTCGCGACCCTGACGCCGGAACAGCAGCAGAAGGCCCGCGACCTTGGCACGCGCGTGAGGAGCCGCGTGCAGCGACGGCTTCATGTCATGAGAGGCGCGATGGGCCGGTTCCTGGATCCGGGCGCCAGGTCCTGATCGCGCGGCAGCCGGCGCGGTCTCGCCTCACCCGGGCGTCGGCGGAAGCCGGCGCCCGGGGCGTGTGTTCGGGGTACACTTCCCGCAGCGGAATCCCACGGGAGGTCGTGTCGTGTTCAAGCGCCCCGTCGCACTCGTCGCCGCCTTGTCCGTCGCGCTCGGAGCCGCCGCCCTGGCCGCCCAGCGACCCGGCAGCCAGGGCGCCGCCCCCGGCCAGCGTTCGCCGGCAGCCCAGGCCAGGACACCCACCCGCCAGGCGACAGCCACCGCCGTCATCAGCGGACGCGTGATGGCGGCCGACACGGGCCGGCCCGTGAAGCGCGCCCGCGTGTTTGCCGTGGCCGCGGAGCTGCCCGATGGACGGTCGGCGACCGCCGCCGAGGACGGCAGCTACGAGATCGCGGACCTCCCGCCTGGCCGTTACACGGTGGGCGCGTCCAAGACCGGCTTCGCCGCCCTGTCGTACGGCCAGCGGCGCCCGCTCAGGCCGGGCACTCCCATCCAGCTGAAGGACGGTGAACGGCTCAAGGGGATCGACTTCGCGCTCCCGCGCGGCAGCGTGATCACCGGCCATGTCTACGACGAAGGCGGCGAGCCGATCGCGCGTGTGTCGGTGCGGGTGCTGCGCAGCATGTACGCGCAGGGCCAGCGGATGCTCGTCCCGGCCGGGTCGGACCAGAGCGACGATCGCGGCGAGTACCGTGTCTACGGCCTGCCGCCGGGCAACTACTTCGTCAGCGCGGTCGCCCCTCCCGCCGACGGCGGGCGCGGCGGCTCCGGCGGGATGTTCGGGGGAGGCGGCCCGGGCGGCCCGGGTATGTACGGCGGCGGGCGCGGGGGCGGATGGTTTGCCCGGGAGGAGTCCGGCGACGAGGGCGCGAGCACGGTGGCGTTCGCGCCGACCTACTATCCGGGCGTGCCGAATCTCGCCGAGGCGACGCCGGTGATCGCGCCGATCGGCCAGGAAGTCGGTGGGGTCGACTTCATGCTCCTGCTGGTCCGCATGGCGCGGGTGAGCGGCAGCGTCATCAGCCCGGATGGCGGGCGGGTGACGAGCGGGCGCGTGATGATCATGCCGGAGGACACGCGCAGCAGGTACGGCGGGTCCACGTACGGCGGGCGCATCGACAGCGACGGCACCTTCACCGTGACGCGCGTGCCTCCCGGGCGCTACGTCATCGGGGCGCTCGCCAACTCGACCCGGTCGAGCATCAACATGTACGGGGCGCAGCCGTTGACGGTCGGCGACCAGGATGTCCCGGGCGTGAGCCTGTCGCTGGCGCAGGGCGGCTCGATCGCGGGCACCGTGTCGTTCGAGTCGGCTGGCGGCACGCCGGCTCCCACGGATCTGACCGACATCCGGCTGACGTGCCTGACCCAGGGCCCGCAGCAGCTGGGAATCACCCCGTCCACGCGCGTCGAGTTCAACGGCTCGTTCGAGATCGAGGACATCCCCGCCGGCGCGTGCCTGCTGCGGGTTGCCGGTGCACCGCGCGCGTGGGTGCTCAAGTCGGTCCAGGCCGACGGCCGCGACGCCACCGACACCGAGGTGGACGTGCGGGCGGGGCGCCGCATCACGGGCGCGCGAGTCGTGTTCACCGACAGCGCGACGCACCTCACGGGAACCGTCGAGAGCGACTCGGGCGACACGCTCACCGACTACACGGTCGTCGCCTTCTCGACGGACAACGCGTACTGGACGGCGCAGTCGCGCCGCGTCAAGGTCGTGCGGCCCGACCAGACCGGCCAGTTCCAGGTCGATGGTCTGCCGCCGGGCTCGTACTACCTGGCTGTCGTGGACGATGTCGATGAGGGCGAGTGGTACGAGCCGTCGTTCCTGCAGCAGCTGCAGGCCAACGCAATCCAGGTCAGCCTGGGAGAGGGCGAGACGAAGAACCAGGCGCTGAAGGTCAAGGGCGGATCGGGAGACGACAACTGACCGTGGGGTGGCCGCCAGGATCGCGGCCCGCCCGGGATCCGGCCCTATTTCCCTGCGAGGTAGTCCACCGCCACGCTGGCCAGCGCGCGCACGCCCGTGAGCAGCGCGCTCTCGTCGGGTGAAAAGCGCGGCGAGTGGTTCGCGGCCCACGCGGCCGGATCCGATCCCGCCGGCGCCACGCCAAGGAAGAAGAACAGCCCGGGAACCTTCTTCTGGTAGAAGGAGAAGTCCTCGGCCGTGGTCGTGACCTGGGCGTTCGGATTGAACACGCCGGTGGCGACGCGCTTCAGCGAGGGCGTCATCCTCGCGGTCAGCGCCGGGTCGTTCCACGTGACCGGGTTCCCGATCTCGATGGCCACCTCGGCTGACGCGCCCGCGCTCGCGGCGATCTGCTCGGCCGTCCGCTTGATCCGCTCGTGGATCAGCTTCTGCATCGCCGGGTCGAACGTGCGGATCGTCCCCGACATCCGCACCTGGTCGGGCACGATGTTGAAGCGGTTCCCGCCTTCGATCGTGCCGACGGTGACGATCGCCGGGGCCGTCGTCAGGTCGGATTGCCGGCTGATGATCGTCTGGAGGCCCATGACGATCTGCGACGACACGACGATTGGATCGATGCCGGCCCAGGGCATGGCCCCGTGGGTCTGCCGGCCGCGCACGGTGATGGTGAAGCTGTCGCTCGCGGCCATGATGCCGGCGGGCCGGAACGAGATCGACCCGGACTCGAGGGGCGTGATGCCGACGTGGAGGCCGAAGATGGCGTCCACCTTCGGATTGTCGAGCGCGCCCTCCTTCACCATCACCTCCGCGCCGCCATCCTCGCCGGCTGGCGCCCCTTCCTCCGCCGGCTGGAAGATGATCGTCACGGTCCCGGGCAGGTCCGGCCGCAGGGACGCAAGCACCTCGGCCGCGCCCATCAGCATCGACATGTGAAAGTCGTGGCCGCAGGCGTGCATCACGCCGACCTCGCGGCCGTTGTACTCCGCTTTCACCGTCGACTTGAACGGGAGGTCGAGTTCCTCGGTCACCGGCAGGGCGTCCATGTCGGATCGCAGCGCGACGACCGGGCCGGGCTTCCCGCCGCGCAGCACGCCCACCACGCCGGTCCGGGCCACCCCCGTGCGGACCTCGTAGCCGAGGGCGCGGAGGTGATCGGCAACGATCTTCGCGGTCCGGACTTCACGGTTGCCGAGCTCGGGGTGCTGATGGAAGTCCCGGCGCCACGTCACGACCTTCGGCAGCACCAGTTCCGCCTGCTTGTCGAGCCGCTGGTGCAGCAGGTCGAGGGCCGAGGCCGACGCGGGCCGGGCCGTCTGGGCCGAGGCGAACGAGGCAAGGGACACGAACCCGAGGGCGGTGACGAGTCGCAGGATGTTGTTCATGTGCGCGTGTGGCTCCCGCAGCAGTATACCGCGCGCGGACGACGCGCCCGCCGGGGGCGCACCTCCCTTCCTCACCACCCACCAGATGATCGCGGCCAGCACGCCGAACGCCAGCAGGCCGCTGACCGTGAAGAGCCACAGCGTGCGGTAGAGGATGGAGGTCTGCTCCATCCTCGCTTCCATCTCCAGCGGCGTGCCGGCCTGACGCTCGGCCAGCGTCTGCTCCCACACCAGGATGTTGCCGCGCTTGAAGTTCTCGGGCAACGCGTTGTGGTACCGGATCTTGCTCGGCAGGTGGAGGCGGAATGCCACCAGTTCGCGGCCCGTCCAGCCCACGTTGCCGACGGGCGTGCCCGCCGGCGCGCCGAGCACCTGACGATAGATCAACAGGTCGTCGCGCTGGTCCAGCTGGTAGGTCGACCACGCGAATGGCGGGGCGCTGGCGAGCTTCCGGATGTCGCTGACAGAGAGCCGCACCTGCACGAAGTGCCGGCCGAACCGCCGCCACGTGCTCACCCGCAGCACGCGGGTCACCGGCGTCGTATAGATCTTCCTCACCGCGACCCGGTCGAGCCGCGCGGCCGGTGACGGGTTCAGCTTCAGGCCCCGCAGGTTGATCAGCGCCGGCACCGACGCGTTGACGTAGATCGTCGCGCTCCCGTCCACCGACAGGTAGATGTCTTCCTCGTATTCGTACTGCTTCGCCAGCCCGTCACCGCACCCCGCCAGCGCGAGGGCGGCCACGGCCGCGATCAGGACCCCGGACACCGGCGACGCGCGCCTCCTGGCGATCGGCATAGCCGCCAATGATATAGGATCGCTACCCAAGACCCGAAACAGCCGGCCCCTGGTCCCCGATCCCTGATCTTTGGCCCCGTGGTGATCCCATGCCCACCCTCTTCCTGATCGACGGCAACTCCCAGATGTATCGGGCGTACCACGCCATCCGCGGCCTGACCGGGCCTGATGGCCGGTCCACCAACGCCGTCTATGGCTTCGTGACAATGCTCCGCAAGCTGATCGCGGACCACCAGCCGGCCTATATCGGGGCGGCCTTCGACCTGGCCGGGCCGACCTTCCGGGACGACCTGGCTGCCGACTACAAGGCCAACCGCCCGCCGATGCCGGCCGACCTCGCCGAGCAGATTCCCTGGGTCCACCGCGCCTGCGAGGCGATGGGTGTGCCCGTCGTCACCCACGAAGGTGTCGAGGCCGACGACGTGATCGGGACGCTGGCGAAGCAGGGCGCCGACGCGGGCTTCGACGTCGCCATCGTCACGGGCGACAAGGACCTCCTGCAGCTGGTCGGGGGGCCCATCAAGGTCTTCAACCCGCGCGACGACGGCACGTGGTTCGACGCGGCAGGCGTGGCGGACAAGTTCGGGGTCCCGCCCGAGCGCGTCGTCGACATGCTCGCGCTGATGGGCGACGCCGTCGACAACATCAAGGGCGTGCCGGGCATCGGGGAAAAGGGCGCGCGCGAGCTGATCGCGCAGTACGGATCGCTGGACGCGCTGCTGGCCGCCGCGGGCGAGGTGCCGCAGAAGCGCTACCGCGAAGCGCTGCTGGCCAACGGCGACGCCGCGCGGCGCAGCCGCGAGCTGGCCCGGATCCTCACGGACGTGCCGCTGGGCGTCGAGCTGGAGTCCATGCGCTACCGGGGGGCGTCGCGCGACGCCTGCTACGAGCTGTTCTCGCAGCTCGGCTTCCGTTCGATGACCAACGAGTACGCGCCGACCGCGGCGACGACCGCACGTGACTACGAGATTGTCGAATCGCTGGAGGCCCTCGATGCCCTGGTCGGGGAGATCCGGGCGGCCGGCCGGATGTCCCTGCGCGTGCTCGGGGACGATGCCTCGCCCATGCGCGGACGCCTGGTCGGCCTGGCCATTTCGACCGCGCCCCGGCGCGTACGCTACGTGCCCGTGGGCCACCGCGCGCTCGACGCCGTGTCCAACCTCGACGAACGGCGCGTGCTGGAGCGCCTGGCGCCGGTCCTGGCGGATGAGCGCATCGAGAAGATCGGGCACGACGTCAAGTTCGACGCCATCATCCTCGCGCGGCGCGGCAGCGTTGTACGGGGGCCGGGGTTCGACACGATGCTGGCGAGCTACCTCCTGGACTCGACGCGGGCGCCGCACGCCCTCGAAGACCTGGCAATCGAGCATCTCGGCTACAGGGCCGTGGCCGCCGAGGACGTGTACGGCAAGGGCGCCAGGGCCACCGCGCCGCCCGACCTGCCCGCCACCGCCGCGCTGGTGTACGCCGGGGAGCGGGCCGACCTGCCCGGCCAGCTCGCGCCGCAACTGCGCAGCCGGCTCGACGAGGAGGGTCTGGGCGAGGTGTACCGGACGATCGAGTGGCCGCTCGTCCCGGTGCTCGTCGAGCTGGAACAGGCCGGCGTGCGGATCGACACGGGCATCCTCGGGTCGCTCTCGCAGTCCATCGAGCGGGAGATGCAGGAGCGGAGCGACCGGATCTTCGCGCTGGCCGGCGAGGCCTTCAACATCAACTCGCCGAAGCAGCTCGCCGAGATCCTGTTCGAGAAGCTGAAGCTGCCCGTCCTGAAGAAGACCGGGACGACGCGCGTGGCCTCGACCGCCGTCGAGGTGCTCGAGGAACTCGCGGTCACGCACGACCTGCCGCGGCTCATCCTCGAGTGGCGCTCGATGCAGAAGCTGAAGGGCACCTACATCGACGCCCTGCCGCAGCTCGTGCACCCCGACACCGGCCGCGTGCACACCAGCTTCAACCAGGCCGTCGCGGCGACCGGCCGATTGAGCAGCAGCGATCCGAACCTGCAGAACATCCCCGTGCGGACCGAGCTCGGCCGCGAGATCCGCCGGGCCTTCGTGGCCGATCCGGGCTGCGTGCTGATCTCGGCGGACTACTCCCAGATCGAGCTGCGCGTGCTGGCCCACCTGTCCGGCGACGCGGCGCTCGTCGAGGCGTTCCGGCGCGGCGAGGACATCCACGATCGCACGGCGCTGGCCATCTTCGGCGCCGGGAGCGGCGTCGATCGGAAGGAGATGCGCAGCAAGGCGAAGATGGTCAACTACGCGCTGCTGTACGGCAAAACCGCCTTCACGCTGGCGCGCGACATCGGCGTCACGCAGCAGGCGGCGCAGCACTTCATCGACGCGTACTTCGCCGGCTTCCCGGCCGTTCGGCAGTTCATCGACCGGACGCTGGAAGAGGCGCGCGCCTCGGGGGTCGTCAAGACCCTGGCCGGCCGCCGCCGGCCCGTGCCGGAGCTGACGAGCCGGAACGGCCAGGTGCGGAGCGCGGCCGAGCGCGTGGCGGTGAACATGCCCATCCAGGGCACCGCGGCCGACATCCTGAAGCAGGCGATGATCGACGTGCACCGCGCGCTCGAGGCGCGGCCCGCCGGCCCCGGCGGGCGCCGGGCGCGGATGATCCTGACCGTGCACGACGAGCTGCTCTTCGAGGTGGCGCGGGAGGAGGCCGACGAGGTGGCCGCGCTGGTGCGGACGAAGATGGAAGGCGCGGTGACGCTGGCGGTTCCGGTAACGGTCGATGTTGGCGTCGGCGAGAACTGGAAGGAAGCCAAGGGATAGGGACAGGACCGACGGCAACCGGCGGACGGCGAACGGCCAAGTCCGGCCTTCGGCTTGCGGCGGCGCCGCCCCGCGGCTTCAGCCGCGGGGGCCCTCGGCCCCCTCGTCTCTGATCCCTCGTCAGACCCTGGTCCCCCGATCCCTGATCCCCGGTCCCCGGTCCCTTGTCCCTGTATAATGGCTCCCCGTGGAACCCCTCGTGGTCCCGCGCGGCGAGCACACCCTCTCCCGGCGGGATATCGACCCAGACGCCCTCAAAGTCCTCTATCGTCTTCGCGCAGCGGAGTTTGCGGCCTATCTCGTCGGCGGCGGCGTGCGTGATCTCCTCCTGGGCCGCCGCCCCAAGGACTTCGATATCGGGACCGACGCCCACCCCTACCAGGTGAAGCGCCTCTTCCGGAACTGCTTCGTGGTCGGGCGCCGGTTCCGACTGGCTCACGTGCGGTTCGGCACCAAGGTCGTCGAGGTCGCGACGTTCCGGCGGCAGGTGTCCGTCGCGGAGGCCGAGGCGGACGCGGCCAGGCTGGTCGCCCGCGACAAGGGCGGCGAGGCAGCGCCGGCGGGCGCCGAGGCGCACGAGAGCGACCACCTGCTTCACCACGACAACACGTTCGGCACGGCCGAGGAAGACGCGTTTCGCCGCGACTTCACCATCAACGCCCTCTTCTACGACATTGCGACCTTCTCGGTCATCGACTATGTCGGCGGGCTCGCCGACCTCCGGGCGGGAACGATCCGCTGCATTGGCGACCCGGACGTTCGCTTCAGGGAAGACCCCGTGCGGATGCAGCGCGCCATTTCGTTCGCCGCTCGGCTGGGCTTCCAGATCGACCCGCCGATCTACGGCGCGATCGGACGGCAGCGGCACGAGATCGCGCGGGCCGCGCCCCCGCGCCTGATGGAGGAGTACTACAAGATCCTCCGGTCCGGCGCCTCCACGTCGACGTTCCAGCAACTCGAAGCCGTCGGCCTGCTCGAGCCGATTTCCACCGTGCTCGATTCCGGCGCGGACGATCCCTTTTGGGAGTCGCTGTCGCGTCTCGACCGGTACCGCCGGCGTTTCGACAGCCTGCCGCCCGAGCTGACCAACGCGGTGCTGCTGGGCAGCCTGATCGTGCCCTTGGGATTCTCGCCGACGGGGTGGCCGTCCTGGCTGGATTCCGGGGATCGGCCGGGACTCAATCTCGGCCTGCTCCCACTGGCCCGTCGCGATGTCGAGCGGATCCATCAGATCCTGATGCTGCAGCGGCGGCTGCGGGAGCCGGCCCGGTCGCCGCACGCCAGGCGCATGTTCGTGCAGCGCAGCGCGTTCTCCGAAGCGTTGACCTGGCTCGAGATCCACGGGGACGCCCCCGACATGGTGGCCTACTGGCAGGAGGCGGAGCGCGCGCCGCGTGAGGCCCCGGGCCCGGAGGGCCTGGGCCCGAGGAGCGGTGGCCGCCGCCGGCGCCCTCGCCGCCGCGGCCCCCGCCCGTAACTGCGGTTGCCAGGTGTGGTTGCCGGGGTCGTGGTTGCCGGGGTCAGGCCCCTTTTCTCACGTCATTCTCATTCTGGCGAACGGGGGCGGGGGTTCCGTCCCCCCAAGGGGTCAAGGTAAGATAGGTTGGCTGGACGACCCGCTCCGTCCCCACGCCACGGTGCGCCCCCTTCACACCGTTTCCGAACGACGCTTCAGTGCCAGAAATGGTCTGGTCGTCATCTGCCCCGATCACGGAGACAGCCGCCATGCGCCGCAAGGACTTCCTGACGATTCGCGACTTCACCAGCGAGGAACTCCAACACCTGCTCGACCTGGCCCGGGACATCAAGGCCCACCCGGAACAGTTCGCCGACTCGCTGGCAGGCAAGACGCTCGCGCTGATTTTCGAAAAGCCCTCGCTGCGCACGCGGGTGAGCTTCGACGTGGGCATCCAGCAACTCGGCGGCTTCTCGGTCTACCTCTCACCTGCGGAAATCAACCTGGGCAAGCGCGAGTCGGTCTACGACGTGGCGAAGAACCTCGAGCGGATGGTCCAGGGCATCATGGTCCGCACGTTCGGCCACGACATCGTCGAGAAGATGGCGGAGTACGCGCGCATCCCGATCATCAACGGCCTGACCGACTACAGCCACCCGTGCCAGGCGATGGCCGACTACCTGACGATCCTCGAGCACAAGGGGACGCTCGCGGGCCTGAAGGTCGCCTACGTCGGGGACGGCAACAACGTGTCCAATTCGCTGATGTTCGCCGCGGCCCGCTTCGGCGTGCACGTCGCGGTCGGCTCGCCCAAGGGCTACGAGCCGAAGCCCGGGGTGGTGGCCTGGACGACGGAACACGGCGCGAAGACCGGTGCCACCTGCCGGATCACCAACGATCCGGCCGAGGCCGTGCAGGGGGCCGACGTGGTGTACACGGACACGTGGGCCAGCATGGGCCAGGAGGCCGAAGCCTATGCCCGGAAGACGGTCTTCCGTCCGTACCAGGTGAACGCGGCCCTCTTCGCCCGCGCGAAGGCGGACGCGCTCTTCATGCACTGCCTGCCGGCGCACCGGGGCGAGGAGGTCACCGACGAGGTCATCGACTCGCCGAACTCGGTGGTGTTCCCGCAGGCGGAGAACCGCCTGCACGCGCAGAAGGCCATCATGCTGGAACTGATGCGGTAGGTGGATGGTGGCGCAGACCGCGCTCATCGCCGTCGGCGGCAACTCGCTCATCCGCGCGGGCGAGAAGGGCACCATCGCCGAGCAGATCGCCAACACGCGGCGCACCGCGCAGGCGATCGTCCAGATCATCCGGCAGGGCTTCCACGTCGTCGTCACCCACGGCAACGGCCCGCAGGTGGGCGCGGCCCTGCTCCGCTCCGAGCGCGCGGCCGACCAGGTCTACACCCACCCGCTCGATGTCTGCGTGGCGACGACCCAGGGCGAGATCGGCTACCTGCTGCAGCAGGCGCTGCGGCGGGAGCTGGCGGAGGCCGGCCTCAACCCGCCGGTGGTCACCGTCGTGACGCAGGTCGTCGTGTCGGCGTCGGACCCGGCCATGGAGGAACCGACCAAGCCCATCGGGCCGTTCTACTCGAAGCGGGACGCCGAGGCCAGGCAGCGGGACCTGGGCTGGGACGTCGTCGAGGACGCCGCCCGCGGGTGGCGCCGCGTCGTGCCGTCGCCCGAACCGCTGGAGATCGTCGAGGAAGGGATCATCCGCAGCCTGGTCGAGCAGGGCGCGCTCGTCGTGGCCGTGGGCGGAGGCGGCATCCCGGTCGTGCGATCGGAACGCGGCTACCGCGGCGTGGAAGCCGTCATCGACAAGGACCGCGCCTCGGCGCTGCTGGCCGCACGGATGCAGGCGGACCTGCTCATCATCTCCACCGACGCGGACCGCGTGTACGTGAATTTCAAGAAACCCGATCAGCGCCCGTTGATGCAGGTCACCGCCGCCGAGATGCAGGCGTACTACGACGAGGGCCACTTCCCGCCCGGCAACATGGGCCCGAAGGTGCAGTCGGCGCTCCGCTTCCTGCGGGACGGCGGCCGCGAGGTCATCATCACGACCTACGAGCGGCTGCCCGAGGCGGTTCGCGGACACGCGGGAACGCATATCACGGTAGGGGATAGGTCATAGGGGATAGGTTGTAGGGAATAGGGAATAGGGAATAGGGAATAGGGAACGGGGATGCGTCTGAGACACGTCGTCGAATCGCAGCAGTTCACGGTCCCGCTGCTGATGGACTTGTTCGACCGGGCGCGCCAGATGGAGCGGATCGTCGCGCGCGGCGGCACGCAGGACTATCACGACAAGGTGATGGCCTCGCTGTTCTACGAGCCGTCCACGCGGACGCGGTTCTCCTTCGAGGCGGCGATGTACCGGCTGGGAGGGCGCGTGCTCTCCACCGAGCAGGCGCGGGTGTTCTCCTCGGAGGTGGAGGGCGAGCAGCTCGAGGACACCATCCGCATCATCGGCAGCTTCTCGGACGTGATCGTGCTGCGCCACACGCAGGAAGGCGGCGCCTGGCGGGCCGCCCGCGTGGCGCCGGTGCCGGTCATCAACGCGGGCGACGGCGGGAACGGCCAGCACCCGACGCAGGCGCTGCTCGATCTCTACACGATCTACCGCGAGCGGCCCACGCTGGACGGCCTGACGATCGCCATCGTGGGAGAGCTCGACCGGGGCCGCACGGCCCGGTCGCTCGCCTACCTGCTGAGCAAGTTCGAACGGGTGAAGATCCACTTCGTGAGCCCGCCCGAGGTGCAGATGCGGCAGGACATCCTCGATCACCTCGACGAGCACGACGTGTGGTACGACCTCCGCGCGGAGGTCCAGCCGATCATCGGCGAGGTGGACGTCATCTACCAGACCCGCATCCGCCCCGAGCGGATCGCCGACCGCGCATCGCTCGCCCGGCTCACAATCGACGCCGGGCTGCTGCGCTTCATGCGGCGCGACGCGATGATCATGCACCCCCTGCCGCGCACGGTCGAGATCGACAAGGCGGTCGACGACGACCCGCGGGCGGCCTATTTCAAACAGGCCACCAACGGCCTGTTCGTCCGGATGGCGCTCCTGACCATGGTCTGGGAGCAGGACTGAGGATCCGGCGCATGCTGGGCATTCGGAACCTGAAACCGGAAGACTTGTAGCCGCACCGGCTGCACCGGACCCTCCGTCCCTTCCACGTTTCGTGCAGGAAGTCCGACCCGCGAACAGGTGCTGTCATGCAGACACAGACGGAAACGACACAAGGCTACATCGAGCTCGAAGAGAAGTACGGCGCCCACAACTACCACCCGCTCGACGTCGTGATCGAGCGCGCGGAGGGCGTGTGGGTGTACGACGTCGAGGGCCGCAAGTACCTCGACTGCCTCGCGGCTTACTCGGCCGTGAACCAGGGCCACTGCCACCCGGTGATCATGAAGGCCCTGCAGGACCAGGTGAAGCGCGTGACGCTGACCTCGCGCGCCTTCCGCAACGACCAGCTCCCGCTGCTCTACAAGGACCTCCACGACCTCACGGGCATGGACATGTCGCTGCCCATGAACTCGGGCGCGGAGGCCGTGGAGACGGCCCTCAAGGCCGCGCGCAAGTGGGGGTACACGGTGAAGGGCATCCCGGCCGACAAGGCCGAGATCATCGCCTGCTCGAACAACTTCCACGGGCGCACCATCACCATCGTCAGCTTCTCGTCCGACGAGCAGTACCGCTCCGGCTTCGGCCCGCTCACCCCGGGGTTCAAGGTCGTCCCCTACGGCGACGCGGACGCCCTCGAGGCCGCCATCACGCCGAACACGGCGGCGTTCCTGGTCGAGCCGATCCAGGGCGAGGCCGGCATCATCATCCCGCCCGAGGGCTTCCTCAGGCGGGCCGCCGACATCTGCCGGAAGCACAACGTGCTGTTCATCGCGGACGAGATCCAGTCAGGCCTCGGCCGCACCGGCAAGCTGTTCGCGCACCAGTGGGAAGGCATTCACCCCGACATGATCATCATCGGCAAGGCGCTGTCGGGCGGCTACTACCCGATCTCGGCGGTCCTCGCCTCGAAGGCGATCCTCGGCGTGTTCCAGCCCGGCGACCACGGCAGCACGTTCGGCGGCAACCCCCTCGCCTGCGCGATCGCGCGCGCCTCGCTCAAGGTGCTCGTGGACGAGAAGCTGGTCGAGCGATCCGCCGAACTGGGCGCCTACTTCCTCGGCAAGCTGCGCACGCTCAAGAGCCCGGTCATCAAGGAGGTCCGCGGCCGCGGCCTGTGGATCGGCCTCGAGCTGACCGGTCCCGCGCGGCCTTACTGCGAGGCGCTCAAGGAGGAAGGCGTGCTCTGCAAGGAAACCCACGAGCACGTCATCCGGTTCGCGCCGCCCCTCGTGATCACCCGCGAGGAGATCGACTGGGCGGTCGACCGAATCAGGAAGGTGCTGCCGAGCTAGGACGGCTGGCACCCGGGCCGCGCGCTGCGCCGCCCGCTCGTTCCCCCGTGTTTCTCATTGCGTGCCCCCGCCGGGGGCTTCTCGAGGTGTTATGAAGCGCATCAAGACCGTCATCATGGGCGCCGCCGGGCGCGATTTCCACAACTTCAACGTCCTGTACCGGAAGAACAAGACCTACGACGTCGTCGCGTTCACCGCCACCCAGATCCCGAACATCGACGGGCGCCGCTACCCGGCGGCGCTGGCCGGCGATCTGTACCCGAAGGGCATCCCCATCCTCGCCGAGGACGACCTGCCCGCCATCATCCGCGACCACGGAATCGACGAGGTGGTGTTCTCGTACAGCGACGTGTCCTACAACTACGTGATGGACCGCGCCTCGCTCGTCAACGCCGCCGGCGCCGACTTCAAGCTGCTCAGCGCCACGACGACGATGATCAAGAGCCGGAAGCCGGTGATCTCGGTATGCGCCGTGCGCACCGGGTCCGGCAAGAGCCAGACGACGCGCCGCATCGCGGGCATCCTGCGGGAGAGCGGCCTCAAGGTGGCGGCCATCCGGCACCCGATGCCCTACGGCGACCTGGCGAAGCAGAAGGTCCAGCGGTTCGGCAGCATTCGCGACCTCAAGAAGCACGACTGCACCATCGAGGAGATCGAGGAGTACGAGCCGCACATCGTCAGCGGCACGATCATCTACTCGGGCGTCGATTACGGCGCCATCCTCGAGCAGGCGCAGGCCGAGGCCGACGTGGTGATCTGGGACGGCGGCAACAACGACACGCCGTTCTACAAGCCCGACCTGCACATCGTGGTGGCCGATCCGCTGCGCGTCGGGAACGAGCTGCTGTACTACCCGGGCGAGACGAACCTGCGGCTGGCGGACGTGGTCATCATCAACAAGGTCGACACGGCGGACATCGCCGCGATCAACAAGCTCCGCACGAACATCCGCCGCGTGAACAGCCGCGCGCTCATCATCGAGGCCGCGTCGCCGATCATGGTCGATCACCCCGAGCGGATCACGGGCAGGCGCGTGCTGGTCGTCGAGGACGGCCCGACGCTGACGCACGGCGAGATGAAGTTCGGGGCGGGCATCGTCGCCGCCGGCAAGTACGGCGCGTCGGAGATCGTGGACCCGCGGCCCTACACCGTGGGCACGATCTCGGCGACCTTCAGGAAGTACCCCGACATCGGGACCCTGCTCCCGGCCATGGGCTACGGCGACAGGCAGGTGAAGGACCTCGAGACGACGATCAACAAGGTGCCGTGCGACACGGTGGTGATCGGCACGCCGATCGACCTCACGCGGCTCATCAAGATCCGGAAGCCCAGCGTGCGCGTACCGGTACGAACTGCAGGAGATCGGCCGGCCCGACCTCGTGGACGTGCTGACGCCGTTCCTGAAGAAGAAGTAGGGTTCGTGGCGCCGCCCCGGGTCGCCGGACCCGGGGCGCGGCCGGGGGGCGGGCCGAGCCGCCCCCGGGCTCGAACGACCCGCATGGCGCCGCTCAGTGCCGGGGAGCCCCGGCGGCGGGCTGCACCGGGCCGTAGAACTTCCAGCCCGTCCGGTAATCCCTGGTCAGCTTCTGCCCGGTCAGGTCCGCGCGAACGAGCTCCACGGGAATGCGGTTCTCCTCGAGGATCGCATCGTGGAACTGCCGGTTGGTCATCTTCTTCGACCCGACCAGCTCGGCGTGGAGCGCCCTGAACTGGAGCGCGCCCAGCATGTAGGCGCACTGATAGAGCGGCGCGTACGACCCGTCGAACGATCGCCGCACTTCGCCCAGGGCGTTGTCGCGCTCGTGGCCCACGCGCTGGACCAGGAAGTCCACGGCCTGCGCGGGCGTCATCGTGCCCAGGTGATAGCTCAGGGAGAAGATGATGCGGGCGCAGCGGTGCATCCGCCAGAACAGCATCCCGATGCGCTCCTCCGGCGTCCGCGGGTAACCCAGGTCCCAGAAGAGCATCTCCCACCAGAGGGCGTTGCCTTCGGTCCAGAACGGCGTCGCGAACGCCGCCCGGTAGGTCCGGTACCGGTCCGTCATGAACCCCTGCAGTTCGTGGCCGGGGATCATCTCGTGGAACGCCGTCGCGTGCGAGAACGGGATGTTGTTGCCCCGCATGCTCATCATCTTCTGCTCGAAGGTCATGGCGTCGGTCGGGAACGACACCATGATGACCTCGCCGCCCAGGAAGAACGGGCTGACGAGCTGGCGCTGCGGGCTCATCATCTGCATCCGCCAGATTTCCTCCGCGAGCGGGGGCACGGTCACCAGGTCGTGGCGCTTGACGAAGTCGATGCCCTCCAGCACCAGCGCGCGCACCACCTCGGGCTGCTGCCCGGGATCGGCGTGCATGGTCTTCACCTTTTCCAGGGCGGCCCGCCAGTCGTCGCCGAAGCCCAGGTCGCGGGAGGCCTTCAGCATCTCGCGGTCGCACCACGCGAACTCGGTGTTCGCGATCGCGATCAGCTCCTCCGGCGTGTAGGGAATCATCTCGCGTGCGAGTTCGACCATCAGGGCGTCGCGGCCGATGGGGTTGACCACCGGAACGTCGAGCCCCCCGGCGCGGACACCGCCGAAGGTCCCCTGCAGGAAGGACGCGTAGTCCTCGATCGCCTTGTCCGCGTCCTTGCAGGTCTGACCGACCCACCAGGTGAACGCCGGGTCGTACCCGTTGTAGAACGTGCACCAGTCGTGCAGCACGTTCCGCAGGCGGGCGGCATGGGCAACGGCCCGCAGCGCCGTCTCCCGCGCCACGGTCTTCGGCGGGCCGGCACCCGGCCGGGGATCACCGGTAAGCGCGCCGCGCGTGACCGCGATGTCCGCGATCATCCGCGTAAGGGATTTCGCCGAGGCCTCGGGCTCGACCGGCCGCATCTCGCGCCGCGTCTTCTCGAGGCCGACAACGGTGGATCCGAACGACACCAGCGGCTGGATCTCGGCCAGGTCGCGTTCGAGCAGGTCCAGCCGGCTCAGTTCGTAGCGCAGGCGGTTGCCCAGCAGCAGCGCGTCGATCTTGCCGGCCTGGTCGAGCCGGTCGAAGTCGAGCTGGTCCAAGGCCCCGGTCCACTCCTGGTAGAAGCGCCGCATGCGGGCCGCCTGGTCCGGCGACAGCGGCTCGACGTCGGCGCCACGGCCGCGCGCGCCCTGGCCCGCGACCGGCGATTCGGCCCACGACCGCTGCAGCGTGGCACGATCGGTCACGTAGCGCTCGATGAGCGGGCGCAGCGCGCTCGGGGCCGTGTCGACGTCACGCTGCTCGACGCCCGCCACCAGGCCCACCGCCCCCAGGATTACGGCAGCAGCCACGAGTCCTGTCCATCGGCCACGAAGCACGAGCGCCCTCCCTTCGCATGATCGCCGCGGGCCGCTGGACCCGGTGCGGCGCTGGTTGCAGGGGCTGCTGGTTCCGGCGCGCGGGCCGTCCGTGCAGCCAGACGGTCCCCGGCCGGGCGGACTCTGCCGGGCGCGGACGGGAGCGGCGGGGGCCGGAGCCGCGGCACCGCCCCCGCCCGGTATCAGAACCGGGCCACGTAGGCGATGGACAGCCCGATGCCCGCCGCGTCGATGCCCCAGGCGATCCCGCGGTAGTTCTCGTCGGTCAGGTTCTCGAGCTCGACCAGGAAGTCGTGTCGGCCGCCCACGCGGAACCCGCCCCGGATGTTCACCGTCACGTATCCGGGCACCTCGGTGAAGAGTGTCGAGGAGTTCACGCCGGGCCCCAGCACGCGGTCCTGGATCTGCGCCAGCGTCTCCCCCGTCGCCGTCAGCACGTCGTCCGCCGAGCCGTAGATGCCGTCGGCCCCCGGGCTCACCCAGCCCCGCACGGTCGCGCCGTTGTAGAAGAAGTTCCGGATGCTGGTCCTCGTGCGGGGCGACGCCGTGCGGCGATCCTCGAGGTCGAGGCTGGAGAGCCGCGACTGCTTCCCCGCCGCGTGCACGTACGGCTCGACCCAGTACCTTCCGCCCGGGTCGGCGTACCGCAGTTTCAGGTAGAAGTCGGGCCCCGGCGTGCCGCCCTCGATATTGGGCGCCAGGCCCGTCGCGAGATCCTTCGCGTGCACCAGCGTCAGCACGGTGCCGACGGAGAAGCGGGCGCTGACGCGCCAGTCGAGCGAGTGCTCGAGGCCCGTGATGCGCGCGTCACCGAAGTTGGTCCGCACCAGCACCGGGCTCGACGATGCCGCCACGTAGACGACGCCGGTCGGCCCCTGGGCCGTGATCGGCTCGTCGCCCAGCGGCGTGCCCACCGCACCCTGGGGCAGGATGAGAGCCTGGTAGGTGATGTTGTCCCTGACCGTGTTGACGAAGACGGACGCGTCGGTCGCAACGCGCGCGCTGCGGTAGTGCAGGCCGGCTTCCCACGTCAGGCTCGTCTCGGGTTTCATGTCCTCGACTGCCTTGCCCGTCGACACGGCGGTCGCGCCGGCCGTGTCGCCGACCATCGCGCCCAGCCCCTGGACGGTGTTGGATGACACCTGGAAGCCCGACCCGGTCAGGCCCACCGTGCCCAGGTCGGTGATGTGCGGCGCCCGGAACCCGCGGCTCACGTTGGTCGACACCGTCAGCCCCTCACGCACCGTGCCGACCAGCCCGGCGCGGAAGGTCACGCTCGACGAGTCCATGCGGTCGTCCGGCCAGAGGGTCTTCCCGTTCACGAGCGGGCTGTCCGACGCCTTCGACTCGTAGTGCGCGCCGCTGACGCGCACGTCGCCCACGAACTTGAGCCGGTCGGGCACCAGCGCGATCGCGTCCTGGACGTACACGCCGAGGCTGCGGTACCGGGCCTTGTCCGGCACCCGCCCGCGCCGGACCGCCGTGGCGCCGGTGACCGGGTTCTCGCTGAAGGACGGCGCCTTGATCGACTCGGGGTAGAAGTCGAACCCGACGAGCAGGTCCTGCCGCTCCCCCCACCGGCTCGACGCCCGCAACTGGAACCCGTTCGCGGTCGTCCGCTCGTACTCGTGCGTGATGCTCGCCTTCGGATTGCCGTTGCCGCCCTGGTTGACCCGCTCCTCGCGTTGCGAGTTGTAGGAATACGTCGCCGTGACCTGGTCGAACGGTCCCACGTCGGCGCGGTTGTACTTCACGTAGAACAGGTCCCCCATCAGGTTCCGGAGGTCGGCGCGGAGGTTCCCGTCGCCGCCGAGCAACTGGTCATAGCGCTTGCCGCCGTCCTGCTGCGTGCGGGTGTAAGACACGAGCACCTGCGAGGAAGACGAGGGCGTCCAGTTGACCTTGACCGTGCCCCCGTACTGCGTGAAGCCCGTGTCGGGCAGCCGCTCGGGCATCAGATCGTTCGACGGTACGCCGAAGAACCGCGTCACCGCGGCGTGGGAGTCGATGCCCTTGCCGGGCCGGACGGGGTTGATCCGCCGGGCGGCCGCGCTGGCGAGGAAACCGAACCTGCCCGTGGCGTACTGCGCCAGGACGTTGGACCCGAAGCTCGCGTCGGCGCTGTTGCCGCGCACGCCGACGCTCCCGCGGAACTGACCGGCGCCGGTGCTCGACAGCGCCGGCACGATCGACAGGAACTGGACGCTGCCGCCGATCGCATCGCTGCCGTACTGGGCGCTGCTCGGCCCCCGGATGATCTCGACGCTCTGCAGGTAGTCGGGCTCGATCAGGTCCAGGAAGGTGTTGACGCCGCCGCGCGCGGCCGACGTGGAGAACCGGACCCCGTCCACGAACGCGTTGACCTTGTTGCCCGTCAGGCCGCGCACGTAGATGGCCGCCATCGTCGGGCTCGTCCGCAGGAGCTGGACGCCCGGCTCTTCCAGGGCCACCTGCGCGACCACCGACTTGGCCCGCTCGATGATCTCGGTCGACTCGATCACGTTGATCGGCTGCGACTGCTGCTGCGCATCCTGCACCTGGCCTGGCGTCGCCCGCACGGTGACCTCGGCCTCGACGGGTGTGACATCGAGCGTCACGTCCGCCTTGCGCGCGGCGCCGGCCGCGACCGTCACGGCCACGCGCCTGTCCCGGAAGCCCGGGAAGGACGCGACCAGCACGTAGCGGCCAGGCGCCACCTGCGGGAACGTGAACCGGCCCTCGTTGTCGGTCCGGGCGCCGGCGACCGTGGTCAGTTCGCCCGTCATCAGCGACACGTCGGCCCTGGTGATCACGGCGCCGCTCGCATCGCGAACCGTGCCGGACACCGAGCCGGGCCGTTCCGCGGCGATCACGCCGGCCGCGGCCACGCAGACGACGACGAGCGAGCCGATCGTGCGGCCCAGGATGTGTGACAACTTGCGCATGAAGTCCCCTTGCGACGTTGGTGGGGGTGGTCCGGCAGGAACGGGCGTCACCCGTGGTGGCACGATGGTAGCCGCCCGGGCGAAGTACTACCAGACAATCGGAGCGGTACGGCAGACCGGCAGGGGCACAGCATCCTGTGCCCCTGCCGGCGTGCGGGAGTCCCTATCCGTTCTTCGTTTCGAATTCCCGCATGAACTGCACCAGCGCGTCGACACCCGCTTCCGGGAACGCGTTGTAGATCGAAGCCCGCAGGCCGCCGACCGACCGGTGGCCCTTCAGCCCGTCCAGACCCTGCGCCGTCGCTTCCTTCGCGAACTGCTTCTCCATGTCCTCGTTCGGCAGGCGGAAGGTCACGTTCATCAGCGACCGGCAGTCCTTCGCCGCGTGGCCGCGGTAGAAGCCGGTGCGGTCGATCTCGGCGTACAGCTTGGCCGCCTTGCGCTCGTTGATCGCCTCGATCGCCGCCAGGCCGCCCAGGCCGACGAGCCACCGCATCACGAGGTTCAGGATGTAGATCGCGAAGGCCGGCGGCGTGTTGTAGAGCGACTTGTTCTCCGCGTGGATCGCGTAGTTCAGCATCGTCGCCAGCTTCGGATCCTCGACCCGCTTCTTGAGGAACTCGTCGCGGATGATGACCACCGTCACGCCGGCCGGGCCGATGTTCTTCTGCGCGCCCGCGTAGATCAGCGAGTGCCGCGCGACGTCGAGCGGCTTGCTGAACATGTCGGACGACGTGTCGCTGACGAGCGGCACGGCACCCGTGTCGGGCAGGCCCTTCCACTCGACTCCGTGGATGGTCTCGTTGGCCGTCATGTGCACGTAGGCCGAGCCCGGCGCGATCGTGATCTCCGACGGCGTCGGCAGCCGCTTGAAGTTATCGGCCTCCTGCGTGGCGGCGACGTGGACGGTGCCGACTTTCTTGGCCTCCTTCACCGCCTTCTGCGACCACGCGCCGGTCACGATGTAGTCGGCCGTGCCGCCCGGCGGCAGGAAGTTGAGCGGCACCATGGAGAACTGCAGGCTGGCGCCGCCGCCCAGGAACAGGACATGGTAGGTATCCGGGACGCCCGCCAGCTTGCGGATGCTCGCCTCGGCTTCCTGGATGACGCCCTCGAAGAACTTGCCGCGGTGGCTCATCTCGAGGACCGACATGCCGACGCCCGGCATGCTGACCAGGTCGCGCTGCGCCTCCTCGAGGATCGGCAGCGGCAGGACGGCGGGGCCCGCCGCGAAGTTGAAGACTCGTGGTGTGGTGTTCGACATGATGCACTCCTCGTCCGCGTGACAACCGTCGCGATCAGGCCGCGGGCGCCGCGTTCATCGCGACGACATGGACATCGAGAATGTACGGATTGCCGTTCTTGATGGCCGCCAGCACGGCCGGGGTCGGGTCGCCTTCCAGGTTGACCCGCGCCACCGCCGCCTCGGCGTTGGCGAAGATGATGTTCTCCGTCTCCTGCACGTTCAGGCCCGCCTCGCGCAACCGGTCGAACACGTGCGCCAGCACGCCCGGCTTGTCCTGGTGCCGGACGACGAGCACGTGCGTGGCCGGCGTCTTCCGCGCCAGGTTCACCACGTTCAGCACCCGTCCCGTCTCCTTGTAGGTCTGGACGATGCGCACCGTCTCGCCGGCGATGGCCTCCTGGGCCTGGTCCGTGGACGCGCCGATGTGGTGCGTGCCGTAGACGTTCGGGAGCGACAGGAGCGCGTCCTCGAAGTCGGCGACGGGCGTCGCGGGTTCCTTCGCGTACACGTCGAGCGCCACGCGCAGGTTGCGTTCCTTCACCGCCGTCGCGAGCGCCTTGTAGTCGACCACCTCGCCGCGGGCCGTGTTGATGAAGTACGACCCCGGCTTCATGCGGTTGAACACGTCGGCGTTGAGCAGGCCCCGTGTCTTGTCGCTGAGCGACACGTGCACGCTCAGGATGTCGCAGAGCGCGGCGACCTCGGCCGGCGAGTTCATCACCTGCACGTGCGGCTCCAGCGGGAAGCCCGAGGACGGGCGCAGCTTGACCAGCAGCGGCAGGTCGACGGGCAACCCGCTCCGGTCGACCTCGACGCCGATCTCGCTCCACACCACCAGGTTCATGCCGAACGCCTGCGCGCGCTTGGCCATCTCCTGCCCGATGTTGCCGAACCCGAGCAGGCCGAGCGTGCGCCCGTACAGGCCGCGCGCCTTCGAATACTCCTTCTTGTTCCACTTGCCCGCGCGCAGATCGATCACGTTGTCCGGGATGCGCCGGTCGAGCGCCATGATCAGCCCGAACGCCAGCTCGGCCACGGCAATGGAGTTCTTGCCCGGGCAGTTGGACACGTAGATGCCGCGCCGCGAGGCGGCGCCCACGTCGATCGTGTCGTAGCCGGCCCCCGCCCTGACGACGAGCGCCAGGACGCTCGCGTCGAGGATCGGCTCGGTGACCTTGGTGGACCGCACCACCAGCACCTCGGCCTTCGTCGACGCCAGCGCCTCGGCCAGCGCCGCGTCCTTCAGGTCCGGCTGGAACAGCACCTCGCAGCCGAGGGCGTTCAGCGCGTCGAGCCCGCTCTTCTCGAACTTGTCCGCGATCAGTACCTTCATGTCCCCCCCCATCTCCGGAATCCGGGGCCGGCGGCGACGTCCGGACGCGTCACGCGAGCGATCGTTCCCCCCGGGTGTCCCTTCGTGGCCGGTCTCGGGTCCCTAGATCGTGTGAATCAGCAGCGCATCCCTCAGCTTCGGCTCGAACCACGTCGACTTCGGCGGCATGATCTGCCCGGCGTCCGCGATCCCCATGAGATCGTCCACGCCGACCGGGAACATCGAGAACGCCACCGCGAACCTGCCGCTGCCGACGAGCTTCTCGAGCTCCGCAGTGCCGCGGATGCCGCCCACGAAGTCGATCCGCTTGTCGGTGCGCACGTCGGCAACGCCCAGCACCGGGTCGAGCAGGTGATCCTGCAGGATGCTGCAGTCGAGGCGGCTCACGACATCGGTGCCGCGCCGCCGGCTGAGGTCGAGCGTGTACCAGGCGCCGCCGAGGTACATCGCCGCCTCGCCGCGGTGCGCGGGCGCGGCGGGACCGCCCTCGCGGACCGGGAACCGCTCCTTCACGGCCGCCAGGAAGGCCTCGGGCGTCTTCCCGTTCAGGTCCTTCACGACCCGGTTGTACGGCAGGATCTGCGTCTGGTTGTCGGGGAACGCCACCGCGAGGAACCAGTCGGCCTCGACGACACCGTCCGGGCCCGTGACGGGCGCCACGGCCTTGCGGGCCCGCGCGGCGCTCGCCGCCCGGTGATGCCCGTCAGCGATGTAGAGCGCGGGGATCTGCCCGAACGCCTGCACGACCGCCGCAAGGTCGTCACCCGTGATCTTCCAGATCGTGTGGACGACGCCGTCCGGCGCGGTCAGGTTGTAGAGGGGCGTCGTCCTGGCGACTTTCGAGGCCACGGCATCGACCTCGCCCGACGCGCGGTAGGTCAGGAACACCGGCCCGGTCTGCGCCCGCAGCTCCGTGATGTGGCGCGTCCGATCATCCTCCTTGTCGCGGCGCGTGCGCTCGTGCTTCTTGATGAGGTCGCGGTCGTACTCATCGACCGAGTAGCAGGCGGCGAGGCCCGTCTGCTGGTGCGAACCCATCTCGAGCCGGTAGAAGTAGAGCGCCGGCTCGGCCTCCGTGATGCAGTGCTTCCGGATTGCCGCGAACCGGTCCGCGGCCGTGCGGTACACGATGTCGGCGTACGGGTTCGTGTCGGGCGGCAGATCGATCTCGGCGCGGGACACGTGCAGGAAGCTGAGATCGTTCCCGGCAGCGAGCGCGCGCGCCTCCTCCGTGTTGACCACGTCGTAGGGCACCGCCGCGATGCGGGAGACAGCGGAGGCATCGGGCCTCAAGGCACGGAAGGGTCGAATCTTGGCCATCGTGAACTCGCGATCTGCGGCGTCGCGTCCCCATCTGGGCGCGAGGCCGCTCGAGGAGAAGGTGGAGGGGCAAGACGCTGCCCCGCCCCGATGGTGGACGGTCCGATTCTCAGCCGCCCGTCGGATGCGGGACCTTACCGAGGTCCGGGGCCGGCCGATGCCGGAAGCCCCACGAGCTAAGCTACCCAAAGCCGAACAGGCCGTCAATAGGGCGTTTGCGCCGCGTTCGCCCCGTGGCGCCGCCGTGCTGTCGCCTGCCGCCCGGTTCCCTCGACCCCGGCCCTCGTCGGTTTGCGTTCGCCGGTCTTTCCGACGACAATCCGTCCGAATCCCGGGCGCTACTCCCGGGGCTCACTTCGGTTGACGGTGTTCGCCCCGGGCACGCGGGCTGAAGCCCGCGCGCTACGGCCCGGCGCATGGTCAATTCAACTGAGCGCCGGGTTTAAGGCGCGACTGACCCCGGCCCGTCGTGCCGCTCGGCCCCGCGCCGGGTCGGAGCCCTGGGCCCGGATTGCAGGAGGAACTTCCGTGAAGCGTTTCGCCTTTGCCTTCGCTGTTGCAGCCCTGATTCTGGCCGGCCCGGCCATCCCGCCCGCCGGGGTGGTTCTGTCGGCTCAGGCCGCGCCGTTCACCTGGGACCAGGTGCTCGGCTACCCTTTCCCGTCCGAGATGATCGCGGCCCGGCAGGGCCAGCGCGTCGCCTGGACCGTGACCCAGCGCGGCGTTCGAACGCTGTGGGTGGCTGACGGCCCGTCGTTCAAGCCGCGCCAGGTCTTCACCTCGGGCGCCGACGATGGCCAGGAGTTGAGCAACCTGGCGTTCACGGCGGACGGGAAGTCCCTGCTGTACGTCCGCGGCGGGGACCATGGCTCGAACTGGCCTGCTGCCGGCAACCTCATGCCTGACCCGACCAGCAACCCGGTCCAGCAGAAGATGCAGGTGTGGTCCCTGGCCGTGGACGGCGGGTCGCCGATCCTGCTCGGCGAGGGGGATGAACCGGCGCCATGCCCGGCCGGTGATCGCGTGGCGTTCCTGAAGAACGGGGAGGTCTGGGCGGCGCCCGTGGATGGAAACAAGCCGGCGGCGCGTCTGTTCTTCGCGCGCGGCGACAGCGGCGAGCTGGCGTGGTCGCCCGACGGGCAGACGCTGGCGTTCGTCTCCGACCGTGGCGACTACAGTTTCATCGGACTGTACGGCGGCGACGATCAGCCGATCCGGTACATGGCGCCGTCGGCGGCGCAGGACTCCATGCCCAGATGGTCGCCCGACGGGACGCGCATCGCCTTCGTCCGCCGGCCGGGCCGCGGGGGCCCGGCCCGGCCTCTGCTGCAGATCCCCCCGTCGACGTGGGCCATCTGGGTCGGGGACGTCAAGACGCTGGAGGCGCGGCCCGCGTGGACAGGTCCCGACACGAACTGGGGATCGTATCCCCGCACGCTTGGCGGCGCGAATCTCACGTGGGGCGCGGGCGACCGCCTGGTGTTCCTGGCCGAGCTTGACGGGTGGCCGCACCTCTACTCGGTGCCCGCCGCGGGCGGCGGGGCGCTGCTGCTGACGCCCGGCACCTTCATGGTGGAATACGTCACGATGACGCCCGATCGCCGGTTCGTCGTCTACAACGCCAACACCGGCGTTACGAAGGACGACGGCGAGCGGCGACACATTTTCAAGGTGGCGGTGGACGCGGCGGGCCCGGTCGCGCTGACCTCCGGTGAAGGCATCGACTGGGCGCCGGCGGTTGCAGCGGACGGGGCGACGCTGGTTTTCTTCCGGTCGTCCGCGCGGACGCCTCCCCTGCCGCACGTCCTGCCGATGGCATCGCAGGCACAGCCGCCGAGATCGATCGGCGACGAGTTGTTGCCGGCCGACTTCCCGGGCGGGCGCCTCGTGATCCCCGAGCACGTGACGTTCCGGGCGGAGGACGGCGTGCTCGTGCACGGGCAGATGTTCAAGGCCGCGGGCGGCGAGGCGAAGCGGCCCGCCGTCGTCTTCGTGCACGGCGGCCCGCCGCGGCAGATGCTGCTCGGCTGGCACTACAACTACTACTACGCGAACTCGTACGCGGTGAACCAGTACCTGGCCAGCCGCGGCTACATCGTCCTGTCGGTGAACTACCGGCTGGGCATCGGGTACGGGCACGACTTCCAGGTGCCCGAGGCGGCCGGACCGCGCGGGGCCTCGGAGTACCGCGACGTGCTGGCGGGCGGCAAGTACCTGCAGGGACGCGCCGACGTGGACGCGTCGCGCATCGGCATCTGGGGCGGGTCGTACGGCGGGTTCCTGACCGCGCTCGCGCTCGGGCGCAACTCGGACGTGTTCAAGGCCGGGGTGGACCTGCACGGCGTGCACACGCGCGTGACCTTCCCGTCCCCCGACCTGCAGGCGAAGGCGATGGTCGGCGACGGCATTTCGCCCGCCGACCTGCACGAGGCGATGAAGGTGGCGTGGGAGTCGTCGCCGATTGCCTGGGTGAAGACCTGGAAGTCGCCCGTGCTGCTCATTCACGGAGACGACGATCGGAACGTGCGGGTGGAGCAGACCGTCGATCTCGTGCAGCGGTTGCGGGCGGCGGGCGTGACGTTCGAGGAGATGATCATCCCCGACGACATTCACGACTTCCTGCTGCACCGGAGCTGGCGGCGCGCCGACATCGCGGCGGCGGACTTCTTCGACAAGACGATCGGAAAGGGCCGATAGGAGGCTGGACGCTGCGCGGGAGTCGGGATTCGGGATGCGCACGGCTCACGGCGAGCGGCGCACGACGGCCCAGGTCCGCGTGATCGGATCGGTACCAAGGCGTCACGACCCCGAATCCTTGCCCACCGGATTTGCCGCCGTCCGGGCGCAGGCCTGAGGACGAATTCCGAGTCCCGCCGACTCCCGAGTCGCGACTGCGCGTGGTCCCTGGCGAACGCGGTTCCTGCACCGGCAGGCCGTCTGCGCAGTCGCAGAACCTGCCGGCCGGGCGCCCCGAACCCCGCGAATCGGCCCTGTTTGACGCAGCCGCGCTCGCGGCACGCTCCATGCACGACGATGTAGAATGCGAGCCGTGGCGAGAGTGCCGCCGTTCGATCGGCCGGCGACCTACGACGATCTGTGCCTGGTGCCCGACCACATGGTCGCGGAGATCGCCGATGGGGAGTTGCATGTCAGCCCGAGACCGGCATTGCGCCACGCCCACGCCGCGTCCAGGCTCGGCTCGACGCTGGGCCCGCCGTTCGACCAGGGACGAGGCGGCCCCGGGGGCTGGATCATCCTCGACGAGCCGGAACTCCACCTCGGCAGGGACGTGCTGGTGCCGGACCTGGCGGGCTGGCGCAGGACCCGGCTGCCATCGCTTCCCGACACGGCCGCGATGTCGCTGGCGCCCGACTGGATCTGCGAAGTGGTCTCGCCGTCCACCGCCTCGCTCGACCGGACAAAGAAGCTGGCCATCTATGCCCGCGAGGGCGTCCGACATGCCTGGCTGGTCGACCCGATAGCCCGCACGCTCGAGGTGTTGCGCCTGGAGAACGGCCGGTGGACGATCGTCAGCGTGCGGGAAGGCCAGGACATCGTGCGCGCGGAGCCGTTCAGCGAGATCGACCTCGAGCTGCAGGCTCTCTGGCCCGACCCGCCGGCGTAGTCGGTGGCTCGCGCCGGCGATCCGCGGCCGGCTCCTGCGTTCCACCGGTCGCTGTCTCCGGCGAGCCGGCAAGGCCGTGTCCTTCAGCCAGGCGTTGACATCAGATGCGTGATGCGTGATGATCTGCCCATGCGGACCACGCTCGACATCGCCGACGATGTGCTGCAGGCCGTGAAGGAGCTGGCCGCGGCGCGCGGAATCACCGCCGGGGCGCTGATCTCCGAGCTCGCCCGGCGATCCCTCGAGCCCGTCCGCGCGGCCCGGGTGCGCAACGGCGTGCCCGTCCTGCCGCGGAGGCCGGCCGGCGCCGTGCGCCCGACCATGAAGCTCGTCAACGAGCTGCGGGATCAGTCGTGAGCCAGCGGGCGTTGCTCGACGTCAACGTGCTCGTCGCGCTCTTCGACCCGGACCACGTGCACCACGACCTCGCCCACGATTGGTTCGCGGATCGGCGCGGGCAGGGATGGGCGACGTGTCCGATCACCGAGAACGGGTTCGTGCGCGTGCTGTCGAACCCGGCGTACGGCGCGGGGATGTCGCGCCCCGCAGACCTCGTCGCACGCCTGCGTCGGTTTTGTCAGAACGGCGGGCACGAGTTCTGGCCGGATGCCGTCACCCTGCGGGACGGGTCCGTGTTCCGCCATGCCCACCTCGGCAGCTCGCGCCAGCTCACTGAGGTGTACCTGCTGGCGTTGGCCCGATCGCGCGGAGGGGTCCTCGCAACCTTCGATCGATCCATTCCCGTGAGCTCCGTGTCCGGCGGAGAGTCGTCGCTCGAGTTGATCACGCCCTCCGACTGACGGCCGGCATCGGACCGGCATCCGCAAGGCCTCTTCCCCTGAGAGCCCCCGGTTGAAGGGTGCCAGACGACGCGGTCTCCGGGGCCATCGCCCCGGCTGAGGCGGTACCGCCGCGCTTCGAATGCGCGTTCCGGCCGACCATGACCGGCGGGCCGCTAACGCCGCCCGGCCTGCCCGGCGATGAAGAACGCCGCGCCGGCCAGGGCCGTGTCCTTCAGCAGGTTCATCGTCTCCATCTGGCGCAGCGCCGGGTTGCCGAGCGCGGGCACGTGCACCAGGACCACGAAGCCGAGCAGCATGAGGCCGAGCAGCGCGGCCACCACGCGGACGCGGCGCTGCAGCAGGATGCTCAGGCCGGCGCCGACGAGCGCCGCGCCGACCAGGTACACCCAGACGATCTTCAACGGCAGGAAGGCGGGCACGATGCCCGTCATGGCGGAGCCGTTGAGGAAGTGGAACGCGCCGAACACGAGGAACGGGAGCGCGAAGAGGATGCGCCCCGCGTGGGACAGGCCTTTCATGGGACCCTCCAGATAGTTCCAACCAACATCGTTCTAACTCAAACTATATCGCCGACCGGTGCCGGCGTCAAGCAGGGGACCGGGCCCGGCAGCGCGTCCCCGTCTCCGCTATACTCGCCGCACCAGGGGGACACGACCGCCATGAGCGACGACCGCTTCGACACCCCGCAGGAGATTCCGCCCGCCCCGCCGGCACCCGCCGCCGTGGCGACGCCCGCGATGGTCCGGTACCTGGACCAGACCCGGCCCTGGGTCCTGTTCCTGTCGATCCTGACCTTTCTCAGCACGGCGCTGATGGCCGTGCTGTCGGCCGCGTCGTGCGTGGTCGCGGGCGTCAACGCGGCCAGCGGGGGGGGCGACCTGAAGGCGCAGAGCATCGCCGTCGGCGGCGTGGTGGGGTTCCTCTACCTGGTGATGGCGGTGGCGAACGTCCCGCCCGGCCTGTACCTGTACCGCTACGCCGGCGCGATCGCCCGGCTCAAGACGAGCCGATCGGCCGCCGACCTCGAAGAGGTGCTCAAGCAGCAGCGGTCGTTCTGGCGGTTCGTCGGCATCCTGACGATCGCCGCGGTCCTGCTGTCGCTCATCGTCATGGCGCTCGCCGTCGTCTTCGGCGTGGCGGCCGGGGTGATGGCCGGGCGCAGTTGAGGCGGCCTCAGCGCGGCGTGCCGGGCGGCGCGGCCTGCGGCGGCGCATCCGCTTTGACCGCCGGTGTGCCCGCGGGCGGCAGCTGGGCCGCCAGCTTGTCGCGCTCCGCCTGGAAGGACGCCAGCAGATTCGCCGGGATGGGCTCGCCGGGCGGCATGCGGCGATGCTCGGTGAGCGGGTTCACGTACACCCCGTTCTTCAGCACGCGGTAGTCCAGGTGGGGCCCCGTCGAGAGGCCCGAGCTGCCGACGCGCCCGACCAGGTCGCCCTGGCTCACCCGCTGGCCCACGCGGACCGCGATCGACGACAGATGCATGTACATCGTCTCGTAGCCCTGCGAGTGGCGGAGGCGCACCAGGCGCCCGGCGCCGCCGGCAAACCCCGCCGCGACGACGACCCCGTTCGAGACCGCGTTGACCGACGCGCCGATCGGCGCGGCGTAGTCGACGCCCAGATGAGCGCGGCGGACGTGCAGCACGGGGTGCAGCCGGCTGTACGAGAAGCGCGAGGTGACGCGAGGCTCGAACTTCAGCGGTGACTTCAGGAAGAACCGCCGCAGCGACCGGCCGTGCTCGTCGTAGTACCCGGCCTTGCCGTCGGGCAGGACGAAGCGGAACGCGCGCAGCCGGCGGCCGTCGTTCTGGAACTCGGCCGTGAGGATCGCGCCGTACGACACCGTGCCCGTCTCTCGCGTGATCTTCTCGAACGCGAGACGGAACGCGTCGCCGGGCTGCAGGTCGTTGTTGAAGTCGATCTCCCCTCCGAACACCGCGGCCAGCGCGAGCGACAGGTCGTCGTTCTCGCCCGCCGCCTGCATGGCGGCAAACAGCGACGAGGTGTCCTTGTCGATCGTGCCCACGGCCCCGGCGATCCTGTCCTCCCGCTTGTAGGCCACCACGGTCGCCGCCAGGTCGTCGGGGGCCAGCGGCGAGGCCGGCGCCACGTGGAGGTACCGATCGAGGTCGATCTCGACGCGGAGCTCCCTCAGCAGGCCGTCGAATGTCCGCACGAGGCGATACGATTGCTTCGCCCTCAGCTTGCGCGGATCGAAGGACTGCGCGATGAGCGCCAGGACGGCCTGCAGGCGATCGGGGCGCAGCTTGTGTCCCTTGAGCAGCGTCTCGAACGTCGCGTCGCGCGGCACCGTGCCCTCGATGGTCTCGGAGTCAGGCGCGAGATAGGTGTCCGATCCGGCCGGTGGCGGAGGCGCCGGGGCTTCCCGCCGGCACGCGGGCGCGACGATGACGAGGACGGCCAGCGCGGCCGCCGCGACGCGGCGCAGCAGGGAGAACATGGAGTTGGACACGCAGCCTGGCATCAGCTCGGTGTCGGGGTGAAACAGGGGACCCGCGGGGCCCCCTGTATGCCTGCGAGACACCCCGGAGCGAACCCGGGGCAGGAAACGGCGAAGGCGGCCGGCACCGGGGGGCCGGAGTCCCCGCGCGACGGCGGCAGCGATTAGCGACGCATCTGGGCGCGCTCGGTCGAGGGCGGCACGATCCCCTTGATGCGCATGTAGGTGACCAGGTTGCCGTAGTGCTCGTTGTCGTGCGAGATGTTGCCGATCAGCCGGCCGGCGCGCGGCACCTCGTTCTGGCCGGCTTTGATCATCTCCACCAGCTTCGCATCGGTCATCCCGGCGTACACGCCTTCGCAGTAGGTGAGCGCATCGGCCAGGACCTTCACCAGGTCGGCCTTGGTCGTTTTCGTCTTCTCGAGATCGTCCTTGTTCGGGTTGGGCTCACCCTTGGCCGCGGCGCAGTACCAGTAGTTCGAGTTCGCCACGTGAGCGAGCATCTGGCCGAACGTGCGGACCTCCTTGGTCGGCTGGAAGGCGTAGTCCGCCTCGGGGACCTTCTCGGCCGACTGGTTGAGGTTCAACCTGATGGTGTTGAACATCCCGTACAGCGACTTGCTGAGCGGATCGGTCGGGCCGGCCGGCGCGGCGGCAGGGGCCTGGGCCAGCACCGGCACGGCAGCCAGGCAGGCAACGAATGCGAGGAGGACGCTGCGCTTCATGACTGAAACTCCTTCCTGGTGAACAACCACCCGGCTGTGTCCGCCTGGGCGGCCACGGGCGGCGCCGGGAACACTCGGCGTTACGAGCACTAGTCGCGCAAGTTCTGACATCGTACCACAGCGGCACCCGCGGCAGGACGACCCCGCCGCCGGCAAACGGCGTGCTCCGGCCGGCGGCCGAATGTCACTCCGCCCGCAGCGCGGAGGACGGGTCGACGCGCACCGCGCGCCGGACTGGCGCCAGGTTCGCGACGAGCGCGGCGCCGAACACCGCCAGGGCCGAGGCGCCCCACGCGACCGGGTCGGCGAGGGTCACGCCATACAGCAGGCTCCTGAGCGCCTGCGCGGCCAGAGCGGCCAGCCCCGCGCCGACCGCCACGCCAGCCACCGCGACCCCCAGCCCCTGCCGCAGGACCAGGCCGACCACCGCAGATGCCTGCGCCCCGAGCGCCATGCGGATCCCGATCTCCCGCGTACGGCGCGAGACCGAGTAGGCGATCGTCCCGTAGAGGCCGGCGGTCGCCAGGAACAGCCCCACCACGCCCACGACGGCCACGATCCACGCCGTCGCGCGGATCGGCAGCAGAGTCGCGGCCACCTGCGCGTCCATGGTCTGTTGATCCACCAGCACCAGGTTGGGCTCCATCGCGAGCAGTTCGCGCTCCATCTGCCCCACCAGCGCTCCGGCATCGAGACGCGTCCGCGCCACGAGCGCTCCGTACGGACTCGGCCGCTGCGTGGTGGAAAACTGCACGTACGGCTCCGGCGCCTCGCCGACGGTCATCACCTTGTGGTCCGCCGATACCCCGACGATCTGAAAGGCGGGGCCCTCCGGCCCGCGCTGGTGGACGACCTTGCCGAGCGCGCTCTCACCGGGAAAGAACCGGCGCGCGAACGTCTCGTTGACGATCGCCACGCCCGGCGATTCGGGTGTGTCGGCGGCGCTGAACCCGCGCCCCTGGAGGATCGACACGCCCAGCGTCCGAAAGTAGTCCGGCGACACGCGGGTCACCTGGATCGTCAGCGTCCGATCCCCCGGCTTCTGGTAGCCGGGGATGAAGAGTTCCTGCTGGTTGAAGTTGATCGAGAACGGGAGGCGCTCGGCCCTCGCCACCGACTCGACCCCGGGCAGGCGGCTGATTCGCTCCATCGCGCGATCGAAGAACTGCGTCGCGCGCGCCTGGTCGTACCGCACCATGTCGAGGTCGAGCGACACGATGGCCAGGCCGGCGGCGCGGAATCCGACGTCGGCCTGCCGCGCGTTCATGAGGCTGCGCGCCAGCAGCGCGGCGCAGACCACCAGCACCATGGTCACGGCGATCTGCAGGGCCACCAGCCCGTCGCGCAGGCTCCATCGCCGGCCGGCCACCCGCGCGAGCGGGGCCCCGCCGCGCAGCTCGCCGGACAGGCCCGGCCCGGACGCCGCGAAGGCGGGCGCCAGCCCCGCGACCAGGCCGGCCACGAGCGTCACGGCCACGGTGAACGCGAGCACGCGGCCGTCGATCCGGAGATCCAGCGTCAGGGGAATCGGGATGGGCAGGCTCAGGGTGGCAACCAGCCGTGTCAGCCACCACGCGATCGCGGTGCCGGCGGCCGCCCCGATAGCAGCCAGCGTGACGCTCTCGGTCAGCAACTGGCGCACGAGCCGGCCGCGGCTTGCGCCAATCGCGAGCCGGATGCCAATCTCCCGGCGGCGCGAGGCGGCCCGCGCCAGCAGCATGCGGGCGACGTTGGCGCACGCGATCAACAGCACGAGGCCCACGACGGCCATCAACCCCGCCGCAAGCGGGACGAGCACGCGATCGGCGCCCGGGTGAATGCGCACGCCGGACGTGCGCGCGACGGCGATGTGGCGATCCTTGTTGGTTTGCGGATGCGCGGCCGCGAGCCGGCGCATCAGGACCTCGAGGTTGGCGCGCGCCTGCTCGGACGTCACACCCGGCCTGAGCCGTCCCTTGATGAACAGCCACCGCTGGCCGCGCCGGTCGATCCGGCTCGTGCCGGTTGGAGAGGGCACGGAGTCCTGGATGCCGGCGGGCTCGACCTCGCTGACCTGCGCCACGGGCACCCAGATCTCCGACGCGAGCACCGGCAGCATCCCCGTGAAGCTCGGCGGCAGCACGCCGACGACGGCATACGGCTGGCCGCGCAGCCGGACCGTCCGGCCGAGCACGTCCGGGTCCGAGCCAAGCTCCCGCTGCCAGTAACGGTGCGAGACGACCACGACGCGGTCCGCGCCGGCGCGGTCGTCGGCCGGCAGCAGCGTCCGCCCCTTCTCCGCGGCAACACCGAGCAGGTGAAAGTAGTTGCCCGTGACGACCTCACCAAGGGCCAGGCGCGACCGGTCGCCGAGGTTGAGCGCCGCGAACATCGCGCTGTGACCGGCCATTTCCTGGAACACACTGTTGCCGGCGGCCAGATCCAGGTAGTCCGGATACGACGAGGTCGCGTAGGGGTCGCCGTCGCTGCCGCTCGTACAGACATCGACGAGCTGCGCCGGGTCCCGGCCCGGCACGGGCCGCAGCAGCAGGGCATCGACGACGCTGAACAGCGCCGTGTTGAAGCCGATCCCGATGGCCAGCGACAGCGTCGCCAGCAGCGTGAACGCGGGGCTTCTGCGCATCCAGCGGAGCGCGAAGCGCAGGTCCCAGAGGAACCAGTCGAGCACGGAGGCCTCCAGAGAGACGGGTGGCGTGGCGCCTGGCGTCTAGGACGAAAAGTCGCACGCCAACGTTCGGCTCCGGGCGACCACTGCCTGCTTGACGCGCGGCCCCCGGGACGCGCACAGCGTGATCCCGGTACGCAGCTTGCAGACTGATGCGTGTTCTGGCCGGCGCGCGGCCGTCTCGGCGGTCGCGGAGCCGGCATCCGGTGCCCCCAGATGTCAGCCCCCATGTCGCCGACGCCGTTCGTGTCGACTGTTTCCGCGGCCATTCATGCCGCGACGGCTGCGTTTCGCCGCCTTTCCTGTCCAACCATCGGCGCTGTCGTTCGGGTGACGGGCGTGTCATTCATGACACCCGACCCGCGGCGCGGGCGTTCGCCTGATCCGTGTCATTCCTACCAGTTTGCGTGCAAATTGCACGAAACGCCGCCTCGGCGGGCGCGGGCCTTGCACAGGGTCCCCCCTCGCTCGGACGGGACACGCTCGGTCGCGCGGGCGGGCCGTGGCCGGTCATCACGTGACGGGGGTGTGCTGTGTCGTCTCGAGTGAGTTCGGTCGTTGAAGCGCGGCACGTGAGCCAGCTCGAGCCTGACGTGATCCTCCGGTTCCGGCCGTCCGAGCGCTTGATGCACTGGGCGGTGGCCATGCCGTTCATGGTCTGCTGGGCGACGGCCGTGGTGCTGCTGCTGGTCTACAACCCGAACCCGGCCCGTCCGTACCGGATGGCGTTCTCCTGGGCGCACCGGATTTCCGGGCTGGCCCTGTTCACGCTGCCGGTCTGGACCATCGTGAGGCACTGGCGCGACCTGGGCCTGCACCTGCGCAACATCGGCGAGGCCTGGCGCTGGTCGTTCGACGACTTCAAGTGGATCTTCCTCAAGGGCCCGGCCGCGGTGAGCAAGCGGATCCTGCTTCCGGACCAGGGGAAGTTCAACGCCGGCGAGAAGATCAACTTCCTGATCCTGACGGCGACCTTCCCGCTCTACGTCACGACCGGCGCGCTGATCTGGACGCACCAGTTCGCGTTCCCGGCGTGGATCCTCCACTTGTCGCTGGCGGCGATGGCCACACCGCTGATGCTGGGCCACATCTTCCTGGCGACCATCAACCCCGACACGCGTCCCGGACTGCCCGGGATGGTCTCGGGACTCGTTGACCGCCACTGGGCCTCGCACCACTACGCGCGCTGGTACAAGGAAAACTTCGATCACAACACGGTGATCGCGGATCCGATTGTGGACGTGTCGGTCCCGCAGGTCGGCTTCGCCGAGCCGCTCGAGCCGGACGCCGGCCTGGCGGCGCTGATGGCCGGAGCCGATCCCTCGGGCGATGTCGACGAGATCGGCTCCGAACCGCTGCCGCGATTCATCTCGATGCCGTGGCCGCGCGCCGAGGCGGACACGTCGTGGCCAGGGCTGGCTCCGACCGCCGATCGTCACGCGTCCGGAACCTGAGTACTCCATCTCGGAATTACGGTGACATCCCGGCTCACGGCACACGACTCACGGCTCTCGGCCACTCCACGCGATTGTGCCCCGAACGAACGCGTCAGACGGCCCCACCGACGGTGGGCGGTGGCATCGTCTTCATGAAGACAGACAGCGTGCGAGGCCGAACGCCGTAAGCCGACAGTCGATGCTGTCCTTCGAGGTTAGGCGTCTCATTTCGAGTTGTCCTCTCAGGAGTGGACTACCGAATGGTGAACGTGAACGTGAGTCGGGCGACGACCGGTACCGGCTTGCCGTCCTTCGTTCCCGGCTCGAAGAGGTACAGTCTCGTTGCCATGACGGCTTCGTCGTCGAGCCCATGAATCTTGTCGAGGGACCGCACGAG
The DNA here is from genome assembly GCA_963813325.1 of uncultured Acidobacteriota bacterium. Lineage (GTDB taxonomy): Bacteria > Acidobacteriota > Vicinamibacteria > Vicinamibacterales > JAKQTR01 > CAWEYM01. The sequence continues at coordinate 450,003 of CAWEYM010000003.1, read as the reverse complement.
ATTGACATCGCCCACCGTCCCGTCTGGCCTGACGACGCATTCGACTTCCACCAGTCCCTCGACCTTTGCCTGCTTGGCCGCCTCTGGATATCGGGGACGAACGGCACTAATGACCTTCGGTGCCGTGACGCCTGGTTCCCGCAACCGGGCAAGGCCCGGTGCAAAATCGGAGACAAATTGCGCCGTCGAAACGGCCACAATGAGGAGGACACGCTTCGGATCGTTCACCATTCGCCAGCGGCACCCCGCCTGCTGACAGAGCGCATTGAGCGCCGTCCAAGCTGTGTCCCGATTCTGATTCAAGGAAATGTGCTTTGCGGATAGGGCTACATCCATTCGAAGTTCGGCGGCCAGCATCTGGGCGATGGTCTTGGCTGCCGCATCGAAGGGGACACGGTTCCAAACAATCTGCGCCGGAATGTCCTTGTGTACGTCCTTGAGCCTGATCTGGGCGCGCGAATCGGCCTGAGCCTTCGCACTCGCGTCCGCGTCGTAGTCAATAACGAGCTCACGTTTGTCGATGCGCCAGCGGCACCCGACGCTTTCGCAAACCGCTCGAAGGACCGTCTCAGCAGTGATGTTTCGTACGTCCAATGTGACCGAGCCAGTGACTCTCGAGTCAAGGCGCAGGCGATAGCCGAGAACGCTGGAAAGCGCTTCGAAGACGGACGCCGCTGTCGCTCCCTGGTATGACAGTGACATTCGCAGCTTCAGTTCGTCCTGGGCCTGCGCCGTGCCGGAGCAGCATATGAGAACGAAGACAATGAGCCACTTGGTTCGCGTCGAGAGACTTGTCATCGGACTTCTCCAGACCTGTAAACGATGATGGTGCCTGGCGCGAGCCGGTCAACATCTGGGGCATCCCTGCCAATCAGCCAGACGCCACCGGCAGCTGGCTTCAGCACGATCGTGTCCCCAACGTTCATGACGCGAATCTGAACCGGGAGCGACGGCTGATGCTCGCGTTTCACAAGCAAGACGACCGCCATCAACAGGAACACGGTCCCTGCCGCTATCAGCACGGGGCGAAGAAGAGACCTTCGATGTCGGTCATGACGGAGCGCCTGTCGGACCAGACGTTCCACAGCACCGGCGTCGGGTGCGATCGCCTCTTGGATGTCTCGATCGAGGGTTTCATCGTTCATTGTGGTTATCCACCAGCGTGATCAGACGCTGCCTTGCTCGTGAGAGACGCATCTTCATGGCGGGCACCGAAACGCCAGCGATCTGCGCCGCCTCACGGAGTTTCTGGCCGTCCCCGACCACGAGCAACACCGCTTCCCGTTCAGCCCGAGGAAGCTTCCGAATCGCGGACAGCAAGCGTGTCCGATGGTCGTTCTGTACAGCAGTCCGCTCAGGGTCCAGTCCCTGGTGCCGGTGGTTCAGCAGGTGTTCAATGGGAACCATCAGGCGGCGTTGGAACACAACTCGCCGCGCTCTGCGCTTGGCCACGGTGAAAACGAATGCATCGGGGTGCGCGGGCGGGCCAGATGTGCGCCATTCGTTAACTAGCGCCGCGAGGCTTTCCTGAGCCACGTCCTCCCCGAGGCTGCGGTCCCCCGTATACCCAACGCAGTAGCGCAACACGCGGGGGGCTAATTCGACCAGGACGGTTTCCAAGGTCACGTAGATAGAGTACCCGAGAAGACAAAAGGTCACATTTCGGAAGCAGAGTCAGATCAGAGCGGTGTGGGCACAATCGCGTGGATTGGCCGAGAGCCGTGAGCGGGGTACGTGCGGCGCGCGCGATTCGTCACGCCAGAAACGGAGGACGCGCCTGTCGCGCTACACTGGCAGGCCTCCGGGAACCGAGCCCGACCCGACACTGGTGCGTCAGTGCCCGTCCGTGAGCGTGGGCCGGGGATTCGCGGCCTCGTCATTGGTGACACGCCGTTTGCGCGGCGTGATCCCGTTTAGGAGAGTGCCCCGTATCCGCAATCCCTGTTCCCGGAGGTCCCTCTAGTGTAAAGGAGCCTCCGATGAAACGCGATCGTCCTCGTCCCCGCACGCCACGGACCACCCCCCACGCCTTGGCCCGCATCCATCCCCACGCGGCGGGGATCGATTGCGGGTCGGCGGACCACTACGTCGCCGTGCCCCCCGATCGTGATCCCGCCCCGGTCCAGTCGTTTCCCACCTTCACCGCCGATCTGTATCGGCTGGCGGACTGGCTGACCGCGTGTCGGGTCACCCACGTGGCGATGGAAGCCACCGGCGTCTACTGGATCCCGGTCTTCGAGATCCTCGAGGCCCGCGGTTTCCAGGTGATCCTGGTCAACGCCCGCCACGTGAAGAACGTCCCCGGCCGGAAAAGCGATGTCTCCGACTGCGAATGGATCCGGGATCTGCATATGCTCGGGTTGCTGCGCGGCAGCTTCCGCCCCACCGACGCGATCGTCGCCCTGCGCGCCTATCTGCGCCATCGCGCCACGCTGGTCGAGAGTGTCACGACCCAGGTCCACCGCATGCAAAAGGCGTTGGTGCAGATGAACCTCCAACTCCCGCTGGTCGTCAGCGATATCACCGGCGAGACCGGGCTGCGCATCCTGCGCGACCTGGTCGCCGGCGTGCGCGACCCGCACCACCTCGCCCGCCATCGCAACTATCGGTGTCACGCCTCCGAGGCCGAGATCGTCGCCGCGCTCACGGGCCATTACCGGGCCGAGCACCTCTTCGTCCTCCAGCAGAACCTCGAACTCTTCGACGCGTATCATCACCAGATCGCCGCGTGCGACCGCGCCATCGAGGCCCATCTGGCGACGCTCCCCGCGCCCCCGCCGACGGGGGCGCTGCCCGCGGTCCGCCGTCCCCACAAGCGGCAGAGGAACGACCTTCTCTTTGACGTCCGGCCCGTCCTCCATCGGCTGACCGGCGTGGACCTCTCCCAGATTGATGGCCTCGGGCCGCACACCGCGCTCCGGCTCCTCGCCGAGATTGGCCCCGACATGTCCCGGTGGCCCACCGCGCAGCACTTCACCGCCTGGCTGACCTTGGCCCCGCACAACAAGATCTCCGGCGGGCGCCTGCTCAGTAGCCGCACCTTCCCCTCCGCCAACCGCGCCGCCACCCTCCTCCGCATGGCGGCCATGACCCTGGGCCGCACGCAGACCGCCCTCGGGGCCTTCTACCGCCGCTTGGCCTACCGCCTTGGCAAAGCCAAGGCGATCACCGCCACCGCCCGCAAGCTCGCCATCCTCGTCTATCGCACCCTCAAGGACGGGCTGCACTACGTCGATCCCGGCGCCGACACCTATAATGCCCACACCCGCGCCCGCGTGCTCCGCGGCCTCCGCCGGCGCGCCACCACCCTCGGGTTTGACCTCGTCAATCGCACCACCGGCGAGGTCCTCCCGGGTACAGTTTCTTAGGAGTCGTGTGCCGTGAGCCGGCATGTCTCATTGAGGTCAAGTCAGTGGCCGCTTCGAGCCGCACGTCCGAGCTTGCACGGGCCCGGGCGGTCGCCCTCGCGAGGCCAGCCCCGCTCAACCCCGTGGCTCACGTGTGATGGGTGTGTTCGCCCGGGCACGCGGGCTGAAGCCCGCGCGCTACGTTCCCGGCGCGTCCTCAACTCAACTGAGCGCCGGGATCACCCGCGACGGTGCTGCGCCGACCACCGGGCGAGCGTCGCCTGGCGCTCCACGGCTTCCGCGTGCGCGTCGAGTCGATCGACCGGCCAAGGCAGGCGCCAGGTCCAGTTCACGCCGTCGATGACCGCGGGCACGTTGATCCGGGCGGTCCAGCCGAACAGGTCCTGGACGGGCACCATCAACAGGTCCGATCCGGACGCGAAGAGGAGCTCGAGCAGGGCGTCGCGGACCTCCGGGCTGAAGGCATCGTCGCCCTCCGGCTGGCGATTCGCGATGGCGGCGGCCAGGCGCGGGATGGCGAACACGCGTGCGCGCTCGTCCGGCGTCAGGCTGTCCCACCACGCGGCGAGGGTCTCGGTGTCGTGCGTACCCGACGTGGCCACGGAATTCGCCGGGTACTCGATCGGATCCGAGAACGGCTGTCCCGGTGTGTTCCACTCGCGCTCCCACCGCAGGACCTTGAATCCCGGCAGGCCCAGCCGCTGCAGGGTCTCGCGCACGAAATCGGGGACCGTGCCGAGGTCCTCGGCGATCACCTGCCCATCCGTCTCGTCGAGGGCGCGCAGCACGGCTTCGCCCTGTTCGATCTGGGCGGGCTCGTCGGCGGGCAGGAAGTGGCGTGGGGACTCGCCGAGCGGGAACACCCACGTGCGGAACAACCCCACGACGTGATCCACGCGAAACCCGTCGAACAGGTCCGCCGCGCGCCGGGCGCGCGCGCGGAACCAGCCAAACCGGTCGGCGCGCATGGCGTCCCAGCGCGGGATCGGCAGGCCCCAGTTCTGCCCGGTGGCGCTGAAGGCGTCGGGCGGAGCGCCCACCGTCCCGTCGAACGAGAATTGCTGCTGCCGCGCCCACACGTCGGCGCTGTCGGACGCGACCATGAACGGCAGGTCGCCGAAGAGGCGGATCCCGCGCGCTTCGATCCTGGCGGCCTGCCACTGCTCGTGTGCGACCCACTGCAGGTACTCGCGGAACAGCACTTCGCGCGCGAGCTGCGACCGCAGGCGCGCGAGCATGCCGGGGGCGCCGTCGCGGGCGCCGGGATCCCATGCGGTCCACGGGCGGCCGTCCGACACGTGCCGGATCGCGCGGAAGAGCGCGTAGTCCGCCAGCCACCACGCCTGCGCGGCGGAGAAGGCGCGCAGGGCACTGGCGCGGGCGGAGTCGCGCGCCCACTCGGCATCCAGGAACCGCGCGAAGGCGTTGCGCAGGGCGCGATCCTTGATCGTCCGCACGCTCTCGTAGTCGACGGCGGCCGCCGAACGCACGTGGGCCAGCACGCCGCGCATCGCGGTATCGAGCGCGTCTTCTCCTCCAAGCGCCTGGAAGTCCGGGAGCCGCTCGAGGCTGACGTAGATGGGATCGATCGCCATCGCGCTGATGGCCGAGTAGGGCGAGTTCTGGCCTGGCGCCATCTCGTTGACCGGCAGGACCTGCCACAGGCGCAGGCCCGCGCCGAGCATCCAGGCGGCCACGGCGGGGATGTCCCCGATCTCGCCAATCCCCCAGCTCCGGGCGGACGGACAGGAGAACAACGGGAGCAGGATGCCAGCCTGGCGGCCGTACGAAACAGGGGTGGCCATGCGTCAGTCGGCCGCTTCGGCCCGGGCGAGCACGCGGGCCGCGGCGCGATCGAACACCTCGGGACGCGGCAGCAGGCTCAGCACGAGGAAAGCCTCGCGGGGGAAGTCGAAGAAGTACCCGGGATGGACCAGAACGTGATCGCGCTCGAGGAGCTGCAGCACGAGCGCCTCCTCGGTCAGCATGGACGGCACCTGGACGATCGCGTACCACCCGCCTTCGGCCTGCAGCACGCGCAGCGCCGGGTAGCGCGCCGCCAGCTCGCGGAGCGTCGCGTAGTTGCGGGCGATGCGGTTGCGGATCTGCGCCCTGATCCCGGCGCCCTCGGCCAGCAGCACGGGCAGCGCCTGCTGCACCGGCGTCGAGACCGACAGGTACGTGTCGCAGATGAGCTCGAGGCGCTCCATCGCGGGCCTGACCAGGTCGTCGGGCCCGCCGACGGCCATCCAGCCGAGCTTGAGCTGCGGAAGCCCGGCCGACTTCGACAGGCCGCCGAGCGCGAAGGTCAGGGCGTCGCGCTGGGCGAGCACCGAACTGGTGCGCGACAGCTCGGCGTCCAGCACGTACTCGGCGAACACCTCGTCGCCGATCAGCGCGAGCTGGTGGCTGCGGCACAGGGCCGCGATCGCGTCCAGTTCGGCGCGCTTCAGGTACGACCCGGTGGGGTTGTTCGGGTTGACCACGACGACCGCGCGCGTCCTCTGCGTGACCGCGCGGGCGAGGCCGTCGATGTCGCAGGACCACGTGCCGTGGTCATCGAGCCGGTACGGCCGCGCCCGCACCGAGTCCAGCGCGGACAGGAACTCGAAGAGCGGGTAGCTGGGCGAGGGCACCAGGACCTCGTCGCCAGGGTCGCACAGCAGCTTGAACAGCAGCGAGTAGGCTTCGCTCGTGCTCGCGGTGAGGACGATGCGGTCCTTCGGGACCGTGAGCCCGCGGCGCCGGAAGTCCCCGGCCACCGCCTGCCGCGCGTCGGGCAGGCCGAGCGGGTGCGGCTCGTAGGTCAGGCCGGCCGGGTGCGCCAGCGCCTCCGCCACGCGCGCCGGGTAATCGAAGCCAACCCGCGTCGGGTTCGATTCCGTGAGGTCATCGATCTCCGCGCCCGCCCCGCGCAGCCGGTGCAGGGCCTCTGTCAGGCGATTGGGTGTGAGGTCGAATGTCAGGCGAGAAGAAAACACGCAATCACCACGACGTCCGCGCGCGCAGCGCCGGCCGCCGGCTCCGGTCCTGAATGCTGAAACCCGGGTCGAGGATCCCGGCTCTCAGGATACAATGTCCACCCTCGTCTTGCGAGCCCCCGGATCCGTAACCGCACCGTGCACCATTACTGGGCAGAGGTTTTCCTCATGACACACCGCGTTCGCCCGGCACGCGTCACGCCGGCCTTCAGCCTGGCCGCCGCGCTCGCCATCGTCCTGCTCCTGCCGGTCTTCGCAGGCGCCCAACAGTCGTCGCCGCTCGAGACCGGGTACCAGCTCCCGCCGAAGGTCATCGTGGACATCCTGGACGCGCCGCCGCCGCCGACGGTGATCGTGAGCCCGTCGCACCAGGTCATCGCGCTGTTCGAGCGCACCAGCATGCCGAAGATCGCGGAACTGGCCGAGCCGATGCTCCGCCTCGCGGGCAACCGCGTCAACCCGAAGACCAACGGGTCGCACAACCCGGTGACGGGTCTGGGCATCACGCTGAAAACGATCGCGGACGGCGCCGAGACGAAAGTCACGCTGCCGGCTGGCACCCGCCTGGGGATGCCGACCTTCTCGCCCGACGGCAAGTGGCTGTCGTTCTTCGTCTATCGCAGCAACGGGATAGAGCTGTGGCTGGCCGACACCGCCACGGCGCAGCCCAGGGCACTGACGAGCGCGACGGTCAACGGCGTCGACACCTGCAGCTGGATCGACGACAGCTCGGCCCTGCTCTGCCAGTTCATCGCCACGGATCGCGGCCCGGCGCCGGCGCCTCCCGCCGTCCCGACCGGCCCGCGCATCCAGGAGAGCACGGGCAAGGCCGCACCGGTCGCCACCTACCAGGACCTGCTGACCAGCGCGTACGATGAGTCGCTGTACGCGTACTACTTCACCGGCCAGCTGGCGCTGGTCACGACGGGCGGCACGCGGACCCCGATCGGCAAGCCGCGCATCTTCGCCACCGCGTCGATGTCGCCGGACGGCCAGTACCTCCTCGTGGCGCGCGTGAAGCGCCCGTTCTCGCGCCTGGTGACCGACGACCAGTTTCCGAAAGACGTCGAGATCTGGAACCGCAAGGGCGACGTGGTCCGCAAGGTTGGCGAGCAGCCGCTCGGCGAGTCCACTCCGATTCGGGGCGTCATCGTCGGACCGAGGTCGTATGGCTGGAACCCGGTCGAGCCCGCCACGCTCGTGTGGGCCGAGGCCCTGGATGACGGGAACCCACGCAAGCAGGTGCCGAACCGGGACAGGGTGCTCGCGCTGAAAGCCCCGTTCACGGGCGATCCGGCCGAGGTGGCTCGGACCGAGTTCCGCTTCCAGAACGTGTCGTGGACGGAAGAGGGCGTGGCGCTGCTGTCGGAGTCGGATCGCACCACGCGCAAGACGAGGACCTGGCTGATCGACGGGCCTGGCTCCGCCCCGCGCAAGCTCTGGGATCGCAACGCCCAGGATCGCTACGCCGATCCGGGGTCGCCGATCGATCGCACGGGCGCCGCGAGCGGAGGCGGCCGGGGCTTCGGCGGCGGCGGAGGAGGCCGCGCGATCCTGCAGACCGGCGACAGCATCTTCCTCGCCGGCAACGGCGCGTCGCCGCAGGGCGACCGGCCGTTCCTCGACCGGCTCAACCTGAAGACGCTGGCGACCGACCGGCTCTTCCAGTGCGACGACAAGAGCTACGAGACCGTGGCGGCCCTGCTGACCGACGACGCGACGCGGGTGCTGACGCGGTGGGAGACGAAGACCGACGTCCCGAACTACTACGTCCGCGATCTCGCGGCCGGCAGGCGCACGCCCCTGACGCAGTTCAAGGATCCGGCGCCGCAGCTGACGGGCATCGAGAAGCAGCTCATCACCTACGATCGCAAGGACGGTGTGAAGCTCTCCGCCACGCTCTACCTCCCGCCCGGCTACAAGCCCGGCACGCGGCTGCCGTTCGTCCTCTGGGCGTACCCGGCGGAATTCACCGACGCGGCGGCAGCCAGCCAGGTCCAGGGCTCGGCCAACCGCTTCACCACCATCTCGGGCGCCTCGCACCTGCTCTTCCTGACTCAGGGCTACGGCGTCCTCGACAACCCGACGATGCCGATCATCGGCCCGGGCGAGACGGCCAACGACACCTACGTCGATCAGCTGGTGGCCAGCGCCGAGGCGGCCATCAACAAGATCGTCGAGATGGGCGTGGCCGACCGTGACCGCATCGGCGTGTCGGGCCACAGCTACGGCGCGTTCATGACGGCCAACCTGCTGGCGCACAGCCGGCTCTTCCGCGCCGGGGCCGCCCGCAGCGGCGCCTACAACCGCACGCTCACCCCGTTCGGCTTCCAGAACGAGGAGCGGACGTTCTGGGAGGTGCCCGACCTCTACGCGAAGATGTCGCCGTTCTGGTACGCGCACAAGGTCGAGGATCCGATCCTGCTGATCCACGGCGAGGCGGACAACAACTCGGGCACCTTCCCGATCCAGTCGGAGCGCTTCTACATGGCGCTCAAGGGCAACGGCAAGACCGTCCGCTACGTCACGCTGCCGCTCGAGGCGCACGGCTACGCGGCGCGCGAATCCAACCTCCACGTACTCTACGAGTGGATCACGTGGTTCGACAAGTACGTGAAGAACGCCGCGCCGAAGCCGTGAGCGCAGGTGGCCTCGTGCCCACGGGCACGGGTTCAGGACAGCATCGCGGGGGCCGCCCCACGGCGGCCCCCGCTTCTCTTTCGCGCGGTCCCGGCGTCCTCAACTCACCTGAGCGCCGGGCCCAGGCGCGCGGTCCGCGTAGCTGATCGCCATCCCTACCGTCACGACCACGACGACGCCCACGACGTTGTGCCAGAGGAAGGAGATGGATGTCGTGAACGCCACGGTCGCCACGGCGGCCATGCCGGCGATCAGCCCCCAGAAGGCGCCACGGCCGGTCGCGCGTTTCGTCAGGAGCGCGAGCGCGAACACCCCGAGCAGCGATCCGTAGAAGAACGATCCGAACCGGTTGACGACTTCGATCAGCGATCCGAGGTGCGGGGCGAACATCGCCACGCCGCACGCGATGATGCCCCAGAACGCCGTGGCCGCCATCGACACTCGCAGGTAGTGGCGGTCCGATGCTTCCTTGCGGAAGTGGCGGCGGTAGAAGTCGATCACCGTCGCGGTCGACAGGGCGTTCAACTCGGCGGCGATGGTCGACATCGCGGCGGCGAAGATCGCCGCGATCAGCAGGCCGACGATGCCGATGGGCATCTGCGTGATGATGAAGGTCGGGAAGACGTAGTTCACGTCCTTGTAGCCCTGGTCGCCGGTGGTCCGCTTCACCAGGCCGTTCGCGCGGGCGCGGACCGCCCTCAGATCCGCGTCGGCTCGCCGGAAGTCCTCCTCAGCCTGTGCCGCGCGGGTGGTGTCACCAGCCGATGCCGCCTCCCGTGCCGCCGCGCGCCGCGCGGCGAACGAGCGGTCGAATTCGGCCTGGATGGACGCATACTCGGCGGCGGCGGGCCCCACCCGGAGACGCGCCTCCTGCCCGGGATCGAAGATGACGGGCGGCTGCACGAACAGGTAGAACACGAACACCAGGACGCCGGTCAGCAGGATGAGCGTCTGGAGTGGAATCTTGACGTAAGCGCTCATCATCAGCGAGTCGCGGCCCTCACCGACCGACTTCGCGGTCAGGAACCGCTGCACCTGGCTCTGGTCGCACCCGAAGTACGACAGCATCAGGAACAGCCCGCCGATCAGGCCCGACCAGAACGTGTAGGTCTCGTTCAGATCGAACGTGAAGTCGATCGCCCGCAGGCGCCCGGTCGCGCCGGCCAGGTGGAGGGCCTGGCCGAGGCTGATGTCGTGCGGCAGGCCCGCGATGAGGACGCCGACGGCCGCCAGCACCCCGACCACGATGACCACCATCTGTTTCACGTCGGTCCACGTCACCGCCTGCACGCCCCCGAGCACCGTGTAGAGAACCGTCGGTGCGCCGATGGCCAGCACGGTCAGCGGGAAACTCCAGCCCAGCACGATCGACAGGATGACGGCCGGGGCCGCAACGACCACGCCGCTCGACAGCCCCCGGGACGCCAGGAACAGCAGCGACGCCAGCGTCCTGGTCGACGGGTCGAACCGGCGCTCCAGGTACTCGTAGGCGGTGTAGACCTTCGCGCGGTAGAAGAAGGGGACAACGGTGACCGACAGGATGATCATCGCGATCGGCAGCCCGAAGTAGAACTGCACGAACCGCAGCCCGTCGTCGTAGCCCTGGCCGGTCGTGCCGACCAGCGTGATCGCGCTCAGCTGGGTGGCCATGACGGACAGGCCCACCGCCCACCAGGGCAGCGACCGGTTGGCGAGGAAGTACCCTTCGACCTTGTCGCTGTTCTTGGTGCGCCGGAGACCATCCCACACGATCCACACGAGGTAGGCCAGCACGACGAGCCAGTCGAGCAGGTGCATGCGGCCTACCTCCCGAAGTACCAGCCGAAGAACCACAGCCCGGCGATCACGGCCGTCTCGATCAGCACGATCGCGACATACGTCGAGCGCATGGCCCGGTCCGGGGCACCGGTCCCGTTCGTCAGGTCGGTGGTCACAGCCGGGCGCTCCGTTCCCGCAGCGTCGCGGCCGCCGCGTCGAGCCGTGCCGTGGTTTCCGCCACCCACGCCAGGTCGGCGGACAGGGCCGCTTGCGATGCCTCGAGCGCCCGCGCGATCTCGGCCGGCGCCGGCCCGCCGTGGGTCGTGCGCACCTCGATGAAGTGCCGCGGGCTCAGGATGGCGGTCAACTGCTCCTCCGTGTAGCGCAGCGCCCTTCCGGTCAGCTCACGGGACGCGCCGGCGACGATGTTGCCGAGCGCGGCGCCCGGGTCCGCCTCGCGCGCCTGCACCACCCGGCGCGCGATGGCGTGGGCCGCCTCGAAGGCCAGGCCGTGCTCGCGGACCAGCGTGTCCGCCAGCTCGGTGATGGTGATCCAGCCCTCCCCCGCGCGCCGTTCGAGGCGTTCCGCGTCGAAGTCCGCGCCGGCCAGCGCTGCCCCCGTCAGGGTGATGGCCCGCGACGCGTCGTGGAAGACCTGATCGACGAGCGGCTGCAGATCGTCCTCGGTGTCCACGATGTCGCCGAACGGCGTGTTGTGGACGGCGACCAGGACCCCGGTGGCCTCGCCGAGCGCCTTGCTGCACAGCGCCCGCGCGTGCTCGAGCGCCACCGGGTTGCGCTTCTGCGGCATGATGCTGCTGCCCTGCACGAACCCGTCGCCCAGCCGCAGGCTGCGGAACTCGGCGCTGGACCACAACAGCATGTCCTGGACGAAGCGCCCGATCCCCGCCAGCGCCACGGCTGCCGTGCCCACGTTCTCGAGGAGGTAGTCGGCCGTCGCGATGCTGCCGTACGTGTTGCCCGTCGGGCCGGCGAAGCCGAGCAGGTCGCTGGTGAGCCGGCGATCGATCGGGAACCCGGTGCCCGTGATCGCGCAGGCGCCGAGCGGGCAGCGGTTCGTCGTCTCGAACGCCGCCTTCAGGCGGACCGCGTCCCGTTCGAGCTGCTCGATCACGCCGAGCAGGTAATGGGCGATGGTCGACGGCTGCGCCGGCTGCGTGTGGGTGTGGAGCGCAAGAATCGTGTCGCGGTGGCGATCGGCGACGCCGATGAGGCTTGCGCGCAGCGCGAGCGTGGCCCGGATCAGTGACAGTACGTACTCGCGCTGGCGCATCCGGTACAGCGTCATGTCGATGTCGTTGCGGCTCCGGGCCGTGTGCAGGCGCCCCGCCACGTCCGGGCCGCACGCCCGTTCGATCAGGCTGTTCAGGTAGAAGAACAGGTCTTCGAACGTGCCGTCGTACGCGACGCGCCTGACACCCTCCAGCGGAATCCCGTCGAGCGCGCCCCGGATGGTGCGGGCCTCGGCCGGCGTCACGATGCGCTGGGCGGCAAGCATCACCAGGTGGGCATGGTGGATCGCCATCAGGGGTTCAAGGAAGAGCGCCTTCGCGTCCTCGAAGTTCTCGTTCAGGACGGACGTGACATATTCCGGTGCGAACTTCATGGACGGAAAGTGTATCAGGGACCGCCCGCGCTCCGCACCGTCCCGGGGACCAGGGAGATGGGAGCCGGCCTGGCGGCGGACTCCCGACTCAGGCCCGGGTCAGCCGAGCCGCGGGCCGCACGTCAAGGCATCACGAACTGGTGCTGCGCCTGCCGCACGGTGAGGACCGGGCAGGGAGACTTGCGCACGACGCGTTCGGCCACGCTGCCGAGCAGCATGTGCGCGATCGGGCCGCGGCCGTGGGTGCCGATCACGATCAGGTCGATGTTGTTGGTCTTTGCGTAGCGGATGATCTCGATGAAGGGGTTGCCCGCCAGCAGCGCCAGCACCGCCCGGTAGCGCTGCCGCTCCTCGTCGGGCAGCATCGTCGCGAGGCGCTGGCGAGCCTCCTTTTCGACCTCCTCGCGGAGGTTCGGCATCGAGGCCACGTACACCTCGGCGGACCAGGCGTGGGCGAGCAGATCCTCCATGACGTGGACGAGGTGCAGGGAGGAGCCAAAGGCGTTCGCGAGGCCGCGCGCGTACGTCAAGGCGGCTTCGGAGGCGTCGCTGAAATCGGTCGGAACGAGGATCGCGTTGATGGAGAGCATGGGACCAACCTCCAGGAACAAGACGCCGGGGTTGGCGAGCCGCCCCGTGGCGGGGTCCGCTCCGCTCGCTGCCTTTCATTATCGCTCCCGGTGGGGGGAAATGCGAGGCGGGGGTGATTGGCTACCCCGCGGCTGAAGCGCCGGGGCTACGGGCGGGGAGGCCCTTCCGGTTCACGGTTCCCGTCGTAGCCCCGCGGCGTCAGCCGCGGGGTGACCCCGGCGCTGACGCGTCGGGGCTCCAGGTGGGGAGGCCCTTCCGGTTCACGGTTCCCGGCCGGCCCCTAGAAATTGAGCCAGTAGGACATCTTGACCAGGAACACGTTGCTGGACGGGATGCGGAACACGCGGCCGAAGTCGCGGTTGAAGCTGAACGTGCCCTGCTCGGTGCTCTGCTCGCGTCCCTGCTGCCAGACCACGTAGAGCGTCGAGCCGGGTTTGTACTCCCAGCGCAGCACGTTGGTGGACCTGAACGACTGGTAGTTGAAATCCGGGTCGCCGCCGTAGGCGAACGGCGCGAACCGGTCGGCCCAGCGGGCAGCCCGGCCGTTGGTCACTTCCTTGAACGTGTCGTACTGACCGGCCGACACGAAGGGTTGGGCGTAGAGCTGCACCGACAGCGTCGGGGTAATCGTGTAGTTCAGGCGCGTCGTCAGGCCGACCGTTGTCTGCCGCAGGCGGCCGAACACGTAATGGTCGCGCGTGTCGGTGAGGTTCTCGACCCACTGCGCGTCCTCGAGCACGCGGTCCAGCCCGAGGCCCACGCTCAGCGAGAGGGACGAGGCGGGCCGCCAGCCGATCTCCGGGCTGAGGTTGGCCGACCAGGACCCGGCCTCGTCGCGGCCGTAATAGCCCGAGAACCCGCCGTAGACCGGTCTGCGCTCGTCGGTCTGGACGTACCACCACACGCTGCCGCTCCGCTTGCCGATCAGGCCCGGGCCGCCCCGCGTCGCCCGGTCATCGAGTCCCGCTTCCTCGATGTTGACCCCGGCGCCCGTGCTCCAGTTGGAGGTGAACGTCGCGTGCGCGTTCACGTTGAAGCCGAGGTACGCCTTCGCGCCCGCGTAGTTCCAGCCGCCCCACTGGTTCAGGTTGAGCCGCAGGGTGCGGAACGCGCCGACCGGCGTGTCGTGCCGGAACTGGATCCAGTTGCTCTGCGAGATGTTGTCGGCGCGGCGCATGAAGCCGACATCGTTGATGTCGAACCCCGGACTCTTGTACCCGACGTAGCTGTTGAACCGGACGTTGTTCCCGCCGATCTTGCCGACCGACAGCGACCCGGCGTGTCCCTGCATCGTCGTGCGCGTGGGATCGTAAGTGACGTGATCGGCGTCGGGCCGCTGGAAGTAGTGTGCCGAGCCGGTCTGGATCCGATCGATGGCTTCGGCCGTTCCGTGCAGGCTGCTGCCGGCCCAGTATCCCGTGATGTTGTACCGGGGGTCCTTCATCCGCCAGTCCCAGTCGATCCCGCCCGTGTAAGCCTGCCCGGTGAGGAAGTTCACATCGGGCGTGAGGCGCCGGTTCGTGGCCGTGAACATGAACCCGATCGCGGACTGGTTGCGGAACTCGCGGCGCGCGCGCGTGATGGCGTAGTTGGTCAGCGGCTCGGCCGTCAGCCGCCGCTGCGTGCCGCCGCCCGACACGCGGCCCTGCTCCTCGGCGGTCACCGCGTTGAGCGCCCCGATGGAGAACCCGCCGACGCGCCCCGTCATCTTCGCGGCCCCGATGATCGTCGTCTGCGCCGGCATGCTCAGGTAGCCGTCGTCGGGCACGTCGGGATCGGCCTGCGGGCTCCGGCCGATCCGGCGCGAGTAGAAGAGCCCGGTGCAGCGGCCGTCGTTGCAGTCCATGTTGAACCGGAAGTTGCCGGATCCCTCGACGAAGAACGGCCGGCGTTCCTCGAAGAACGTCTCGAACGCCGAGAGGTTGACCACCGCCGGGTCGGCCTCGACCTGCCCGAAGTCGGGGTTCACCGTGCCGGTCAGCGTCAGGCCTGGCGTGATTGCGTACTTCAGGTCGGCCCCGATCGCCGCGCCGGGATCGGGGGACTTCCCGAACGGATCGCCCTCATCGATCGGCCGCGTGTCGACCTGACCGACGGAGTACGGAACCAGTTCGAGCCGCTTGAGGGACCGCGTAAGGTGCAGCCCGCCCAGCTCACCGAACGACGAGACGAAGCCGGGCGCGCTCTTCGACAGCAACGGCCACGTGGACGTCTCGTTCAGGCGCCCGATCTCCCGCCACACGGCCAGGCCGAACGTGTCGGTGCGTCCCGGCACGAACCGCAACTGGCTGAACGGGATCCGGAACTCGGCCTTCCAGCCCTGTGCATCCCTGGACACCTGGACGTCCCACACGGCGTCCCAGCTGCTGTCCCGGTTGCCGTCAGCGAACCAGTAGGCGTCCTGCTTCACGCCCGCGGGGTTTACGGTGAATTCGTACGCGGTCCGCCGGTCGTGATACGAGTCGAGCACCACGCGAACCCAGTCCGACGGCGACTCCGCATCGCGACGGGTCCGGATGCCCACGACCTTGTGCGGCTCCGCGTCGAAGGCCCGCACCGCGACATAGAGATACGTGCTGTCGTAGACGATTCGGACCTCTGTCGGATGGGTCGGGGGCGCGCCCTCGCGCGGTTCGCGCTGCACGAAGTTCGTGATCGGGGTGGCGTTCTTCCAGGCTGCCTCCCCGAATTCGCCATCGAGCCTGACCGCGCTCGCGCTGTCCAGTTCCGCGGCGTCGGCGCGCATCGGCGTTCCGCCAGCACGCGCACCAGTCTTCGCGGGCACGGTCCCCGCACGCAGGGGACTCGCGCACAAGGTCAGCGCCATCACGACAGTCAGAGCCGGCTTTCGCACCCCGCCTCCTCGGTTACTCCCTAGTAGACGGAGGCCGGGGGGAATAGGTTTGCCGGCTCCTTCGAGATTCCGGCGGGCAGCCTGCCGTCCTCCCGGAACCGGACCGTCGCCATTGGGACCGCGCCGGGCGCCTGTGTGACAATGGGCGTGACCCTATGCGCACTGAACCTCCGCCGCCTGGCCCCGATGCCGGGCCCTCCACCGGCCCCACGGCCGTCTGGCACACCCTCTCCGGCGCCGACATCGTCGCCCTCCTGCACACTGACGCCGCGGCCGGCCTGACCGGAGAGGAAGCGACTCGCCGCCTGGCGCAGTACGGCCCGAACGAGCTGGCCGAGCGCGACCAGAAGAGCGCGTGGCGCTCGCTGTGGGAACAGCTGTCGGCAACGCTCGTGGTGGTGCTGATCGTGGCGGCGGTGATGTCGGCGGCGCTGGGCGATTTCAAGGATGCCGGCGCGATCCTGGCCGTCGTGGTGCTGAACACGGTGCTGGGCTTGCTGCACGAGCGCCGGGCCGAGCGCGCGATGACGCTGCTCAAGCGCCTCGCCGTGCCCATCGTCAAGGTCCGGCGCGACGGCCAGGTCATCGAGTTGCGCTCCCGGGACATCGCGCCTGGCGACATCGTGCTGCTGGAGGCCGGCAACGTCGTGCCGGCCGACTGCCGCCTGCTCGCCTGCGCCAACTTGCGGACCCAGGAGGCCGCGCTGACGGGCGAGTCCGAGCCGGTCGACAAGTCGTCCCAGGTCGTCCACGACCGCGAGGCGCCGGTCGGCGACCGTCGCAACATGGTGTTCGCGGGAACGGTCGTCACCTACGGCCGCGGGCAGGCGGTGGTGACCGCGACCGGCATGCGGACAGAACTCGGGCGCATCGCCGACCTCATCCAGACCGTCGAGCGGGAGCCGACGCCCCTGCAGCGGCGGCTCGACCAGCTCGGACGGTTCCTCGCGGGGCTCGCCACGTTCCTGGTGGCGATCATCTTCATCGAGGGCCTGGCCCGCGGCGAGGGCGTGAGAACGATGTTCCTGACGGCGGTGAGCATGGCCGTCGCGGCGGTGCCGGAAGGGCTGCCCGCCGTCGTGACGATCGCGCTCGCGCTCGGCGCGCAGCGCATGCTGAAGCGGAACGTGCTGATCCGGAAGCTCCCGGCGGTCGAAACGCTGGGATCGGTCACCGTCATCTGCTCGGACAAGACCGGCACGCTCACCGAGAACCGCATGACGGTCACCGTGCTCGACGTGGCGGGCCGGCACCTCGACGTGACCGAGGCGCTGCACCGCTCGGCGCTCACGGTTGACGAGGACCCGGACCAGGCGGGGGTGCCCGACCACGATCCCGCGCTGACCCTGCTCCTGGCGGGATCGGCCCTCTGCAACGACGCCATCCTGTCGGCGCAGGCCGACCAGCCGGGGCACTTCCACACGATTGGCGATCCGACCGAGGGCGCCCTGGTGCTGGCCGCGGCGCGCTTCCGCCTGCGCAAGCCCGATCTCGACCTGCAGTTCCCGCGCGTGGCCGAGGCGCCGTTCGACTCCGACCGGAAGCGCATGACGACGGTGCACGAGCTGCCGCCGTCGACGCTGCCGGTGCCCGTGAGCGGGCTCGATGTGCTCCGGGAACTCGATCCGCTGCTGGCGCCGCGCCGCTACGTCTCGTTCACCAAGGGCGCGATCGAGCCCCTGTTGCGCGTCTCGTCGTCGGTCTGGGCGGACGGGCGCGTCCAGCCGCTCACGCCGGACTGGCGTGCGCGCGTCGAGACGGCGCACGATCGCCTGGCCCGCGACGGCATGCGCGTCCTCGGGCTGGCCTTCCGCGTCTTCGACCCGCCGGCGGACAAGGACACCCTCGAGCACGACCTCGTCTTCGTGGGCCTGATGGGCATGACCGATCCGCCGCGGGCGGAGGTGAAGGACGCCGTCGCCACGTGCCGCGAGGCGGGCATCCGCCCCGTGATGATCACGGGGGATCACCCGCTGACGGCGCGCCACGTGGCGCGGCAGCTCGGGATCGAAGCCGGGGGCACGGTCGTGACGGGAACGGAGATCGAACATCTCCCGGACGCCGATCTGCAGGCCCTCGCGGAGCGGACCGCGGTGTTCGCGCGAGTCTCGCCCGAGCACAAGCTCCGCATCGTCCAGGCCCTCCAGTCGCGCGGCCACGTGGTCGCCATGACGGGCGACGGCGTGAACGACGCGCCGGCCCTCAAGCGCGCCGACATCGGCGTCGCGATGGGCATCACCGGCACCGAGGTGTCCAAGGAAGCGGCCGACATGGTCCTCGGCGACGACAACTTCGCGACGATCGTCGCGGCCGTCGAGGAAGGCCGGGTCATCTACGACAACATCCGGAAGTTCATCCTGTACCTGCTGTCGAGCAACTCCGGCGAGCTGTGGGTCATGCTGCTCGCCCCCTTCCTGGGCCTGCCGCTGCCGCTGCTGCCGCTCCAGATCCTGTGGATCAACCTGGTGACCGACGGGCTGCCCGCGCTGGCGCTGAGCGTCGAGCCCCCCGAGCGCCACGCGATGCGGCGGCCGCCGATCTCGCCGACCGAGAACATCCTGGGGCGCGGCCTGCTCAGGCAGATCGTGTGGCTCGGGCTCGTCCTCGGCCTGACGCCGCTCGGCATGGGCTACTGGTTCCGCGCGGCCGGGCACCCCGGGTGGCAGACGATGACGTTCACGACGCTGACGCTGTCGCAGCTGGCGCTGGTGCTCGCGGTGCGCTCCGAGCGGTACTCGTTCTTCACGATCGGCCCGTTCTCGAACACGCCGCTGCTCGTCACCGTGGCGGTGACGTTCCTGCTGCAGATGATGGTGACCTACGTGCCGTTCTGGCAGGACGTGCTGCACACGCAGCCGCTCGCGCCCTCGGAACTGGGCGTCAGCCTGCTGCTGGCCACGGTCCCGTTCTGGGCGCTCGAGCTGCAGAAGTGGATCAGCCGCCGGCGGGCGACCGAGCCGGCCTGAAACGACGGAAGCGGAGGCGGCCCCGGACGCGCCACCTCCGCTTTCCCGTTCCGCTCACTTCGGGTCCTTGCCCTTGACGAGCGTGCCCCCCGCCTTGACCCACCCGCTGATGCCGCCCTCGAGGGCCTTCACGCCTCTTAGGCCGAGCTTCTCGAAATCCAGCGCCGCACGGGCGCTCGTGTGCTCGGCCGCTCAAGCGCAGTACGTGACGATGGGCTTGCCGGCGGCCTTGAGGGCCGCGGCGTGCGTGCCCAGTTCGCCGAGCGGGACCAGGACGGCCCCGGGGATGTGACCGTTGACGTACGACGCGGAGTCGCGAACGTCCACGATCAGGATCGTCCCGGCGTCGGCGGCCTTCTTGAAGTCCGCCTGGCTCATCCGCGGCACGGTGATCTCGTCCTGCGCCGGCCGCGCCGCGGCCGGCGCGGGCAGGGCCAGGACGGCGGCGGCCAGCAGCCCGCCCAGCAGTTTCCTCATGCAGTGCCTCCCGGTGTTGGCGGCTCGCGACTCGTCCCGGCGCGCCGCCGGAGGAGTGACGCGCGAGGCGCGACGCCTCATGGTAAGGTATCGCGAATGCACACCGAATACCACCGTTGGTACTCCTCGCGCGTGAGCCGCGAGATGGGCGTCGTGGTATACGGCCACTGGGGACCGCCGCTGCTCGCGTTTCCCACGAGCGGCGGCGACGAGTGGGAGTTGGACCGGCAGGGCGTGGTCGCCTCGATTGGCGACCTCATCGACGGCGGCCGCGTCAAGCTGTTCGCGGTGGACGCCAACAGCGGCGACTCGTTCTACAACAAGGGGGCGCACCCGTTCCACCGGAGCTACATGCAGGCCCAGTACGATGCCTACATTCGCTTCGAGGTGGTCCCCTTCATCCGCAGCCAGTGCCGGTCGGACGACATCGCGATCTCCACGGTCGGGATGTCGCTCGGCGCCTACCACGCGGTCAACACGCTGCTCAAGCACCCGGACGTCGTCAGGCGCTGCTACGGCCTGTCGGGCGTGTACGACATGAAGAGCTTCATGGATGGAGCCTACGACGACAACGTCTACTTCAACAATCCCGTGGACTACATGGCCAACATGGACGACCCCGGGATGCGGGGCCTGCTGGCCGGATGCGAGATCCGCCTGGTGACGGGCCACGGCCCGTGGGAGAACAGCGGGCCGACCTACCGCCTGGCCGAGGTGCTAGCGGGCAAGGGCATCCCCCACCACGTCGACGACTGGGGCCCGGACGGCGGACACGACTGGCCGTTCTGGAAGCGCGAGCTGCGCGAGTACCTGTCGCGCTGGTAGCGGGGCGCCGCTGCGGCCCGAAGTCGTGGCGCCCGAGGACGGCGATCAGGACCGCCGTGGGGCCCGACGGTGCTCGGGACCGCCGGTTCGCTCGTCGCGTTGACCGGGACCGGGTCGGGTGGTAGCATCGGTTTTCGATTCAACACACAGCAGGGTGTCGGCGCTGCACCGCGTTCCCCCCGGTGTACCGGGCGAGAGCTGGCGCTGCGCGGCCCAATTCGCACAGGAGTTGACCATGGCAGAGGTGATTCGGCGGAGAGCACCGCTGTTCGGCGCAGCGCTGGCGCTGGCCGTGATCGGCGCCGCCGTGACGCAGTGGTCCGCAGGCGCGCAGGCGCCCGCGCAGGCCACGGTGACGGAGTTTGCAACCGGGTTCGAGAATCCGCGCGGGCTCCGCTTCGGGCCCGACGGCTACCTCTACGTCGCCGAGGGAGGTCTTGGCGGCAGCACGATGACAACGCCGGACGATTGCGACCAGGTCGTCGCCCCGGTCGGTCCATATAGCGGCGGCTTCACCGGCCGCATCTCGCGCGTCGATTCGGCCGGGACGCGGATCACCCTGGTGGACGGCCTGCCGTCGAGCCAGACCAGTCCCGCCCTGGGCAGCCTGGTGAGCGGCGTCGCCGACGTGGACTTCATCGGCGACACGATGTACGCGCTGCTCGCCGGCGCCGGCTGTTCCCACGGGCTCCTCGGCACGGCCAACGGCATCGTCAAGATCGACGGAAGTTCCTGGCACCTCATCGCCGACCTCAGCGCGTGGCAGAAGGCGAATCCGGTGGCCAATCCGGAGCCCGACGACTTCGAGCCGGACGGCACGTGGTACAGCATGGTCTCGATCCGGGGCAGCCTCTACGCGGTCGAGCCCAACCATGGCGAAGTCGTGCGGGTCACCCCCGCGCGCGAGCGCGGCCGCCGGCCTTCGGACGACACCCGCATCCGACGGGTCGTCGACGTATCGGCCTCGCAGGGCCACATCGTGCCGACCGCCATCGCCTACCACGGCAACTTCTTCCTCGGGAACCTGTCGACTTTCCCGATCACGGACGGCAATGCCAAGGTGCTCAAGCTCACGCCGAGCGGCAATCTCAAGCTCTGGCGCGACGGCCTCACCAACATCGTCGGCGTGGCCTTCGATAGCCGGGCGCGGATGTACGTGCTGGAAAGCACCGTGGGCGCGGCGATGCCAACGCCGGGGTACGGGCAGATCGTGCGTATCGACCCGTCCGGCCGGCAGACGGTCGTGGTCACGGGGCTGAACCTGCCGACGGCGATGACCTTCGGCCGGGACGGCAGCCTGTATGTGTCGGACTGGGGGTATGGCCCGCCGACGATGGGGCGCATCCTGAAGATTACGCTGCCCTGACGCTTGAATCCTGGCTCTCGCCAGGAGGCGCGTGAGACACGCGTGAAGACGCCCGACGCCAGGCGCTCGCCTGGTTGTCGGGCGTTCTTCCGATCCCTCACGGCACCGCCAGGCGAATCCGCCCGCAGTCGACCGCCGGTCCGGGCTTGTGTCACAATCTCCCCCGTGGATTTCGAGCGCGCCTACGAGGATGTCGCGGGGTTCCTGACCACGGCCGGTTTTCACTGCGCCGTCGTCGGAGGCGTTGCGCTGGCGGCTTATGGCTGCGTGCGCATGACGCTCGACCTGGACCTCGCGACCGAGGCTGAGGCCCAGGGCGACCTTGTCGCCTTCATGGAGTCCCGAGGCTACAGCACGCTCCATCGGTCCTCGGGCTACTCGAACCACCGCCACCACGACAGAGCCTTGGGGCGAGTGGATGTGGTGTACGTCCGGGGAGAGACCGCCGTGCTCCTGTTTGGCGGAGTCAGAGCCCTTCCTGGCCCAGGTGGCCGTCCGATCCCGGTTCCTCGCCCGGAGCACCTGATTGCCATGAAGGTGCAGGCGATGAAGAACGCGCCCGATCGGACGTGGCAGGAACTGGTCGACATCGCGTACCTTGTTCGACTCGACGGGGTCAACCGGGACGAAGTTCAGCGGTATTTCGAACGTGCAGACCTGCTGGAGCGGTGGCGTGAACTCGAACGCGGACTCTGAGACGGGGCTGCTCGATCTCGAGCGCGACCTGCCGACGACGGTGGACGACGTCCGGATGCTGGCTGAACTGCGGTCACAGGTGTCGTCATGGCTCACGGTCGATCCGGCGATGCTCGACGCATGGTGGGATGACACGGCGCTCGATCGCCGGCCAGTCGCGCAGGCTGCCTGGCCCCCCTTCTCTCTCGAGTAGTCCGGGGTGAGGCACGTGCGACGTCGAAGGCCATCGGCCTGTTCGAGTATGGCGCGCGCACGTTTCCCGACTCGCCGAACGTCTACGATTCGCTGGCAGACGGCTACGAAGCCGCTGGCAAGCTCGCTCTCGCGCTCCAGAATTGCCGGATGGCATGTCGGCTTGGCCAGGAGCAGGGGGATTCGCGGCTGGAGACGTTCAGGACGCATCTCGACAGCGTCACGAAGAAGCTCGCAGGCGCCGGCCGGTAGCGCCGCCGCCATCGGCGGCGAGCGCCGCCCCAGGACCGGGCGTGGTATCGTGTCGACGACATCGTATCGATGCGAAAACACCTGCCCTGGGTCGGTTTCGGCTGTCTCGCCGTGCTCGCTGCCGTCATGTTCCAGGCGCGGGCGAGAAATCAGATGTACGACTTCGAGGTGTACCGCGTCGCGGCCACGCGCGTCGTCGCCGGCGAGTCGCTGTTCCGCGTCGAAGACGGACACTGGCAGTACAAGTACTTCCCGGCGTTTGCCTTCGTCCTGGCACCGCTCGCACTCATGCCGCCGGCCGCCGCGCGTGCCGTGTGGTTCGGCCTGACCATTCTCCTGGTCGTCCTGCTCGTGAACCGGTCGTACCGGCTCCTCCCGGATCGGCGGCGGGCGCCTGCTTTCCTCATCACGCTGATCGTCCTGATGATGGGCAAGTTCTACGTGCGCGAGATCGGCCTCGGCCAGAGCAACGCGCTGCTCGCGGTGCTCGCGATAGCCGCGGTGGCCGAGTGGCGGGCGGGCCGTGATCTCACTGCAGGCGCACTCCTGGCGGCCGCGACCGTGGTGAAACCCTACGCGATCCTGTTTCTGCCGTACCTCCTGTGGAGGCGGCGCATCAGCGGCGTCTCGGCTTTTGTCGGTGTGCTGGTGGTCGCCATTCTCCTGCCCGCGCTGCGCTATGGCTGGGCGGGCAATCTCGCCCTGCTCCGAGCCTGGTGGGACACCGTGAGCACGTCGACGGCGCCGAACCTCGCCGGGCAGGACAACATCTCGATTGCCGGGATGTACGCCGCGTGGCTCGGCGCGGGCCGCGGGGCTGGTGTGCTGGCCGCCGTCACGGGCGTCGGGTTGCTTCTGGTGTCGGGGTGGACGATCGTCCGACGCACCACCGCGGCGCATCCCGAGTACTTCGACGCGGCGTTGGTGCTCTTCCTGATTCCGCTCCTGTCGCCCCAGGGATGGGACTATGTGCTGCTCGTCTCGACGCCGGCCGTGCTGCTGCTGCTCGATCGGCTGGACCAGTTCGATCGATGGCAGCAGTTGATCCTGATCGCATGCCTGGCGCTGGCTGGCCTGACGTTCTGGGACATCATGGGCCGGGCGCCGTACCGGGCCTTCATGATGTCGCGCGTCCTCACCGTCGGCGCACTCGTGCAGGTGGCCTTCCTGCTGCGCCTTCGCGTCCGCCAGGCCGCCTGACGCCGGACCCCGGTGCCACCCCCTCGCGGCATGCCGCGTGCAGCATGCCGGCTACCACAACCCGGGCACGAGGCGGAATCGCACTCGCCTGGCATAGGCCGCGTACCCGTCCAGCTCGGCCTGCAGTGTGCGATCCTCCATCGCCGTCCGGACGACCAGCACGAGTGAGATGACGATGATCGCCGCAAGCGCCGGGCGCGACCCGAGCGCGACCGTCATGCCGAGCATGTTCGCGATCGAGCCCACATACCCCGGGTGCCTGACGAATCGATACGGGCCCGTGTCGATCACGTGGTGGCCGCGGTCGTGCTGGATCCGCACGAGCGCAGAGAAGAATCGATTCGCCGCCACGGCGTAGTTCGTGAGCATGCCGCCGGCTGCAGCCACGACGATGCCCAGGACCTGGAGCCAGCCTGGGGTGGGCGGGCTCCAGTGGTAGCGGCGATCGAACCCCGACACCAGGATCATCACGGCTGGACCAGCGATGCTGATGATGGCGGCAAGCGGTTTGTCCCAGCGCTTGGCATCCGGCGGCGGATGGCGTCGTTCGTCGACGAGCTCCGGATGCATCGGCAGCACGACGAGGCTGTAGACCGCCATCACGATCGTGATGACGGCCAGGTAGCCCCAGGCAGCTGGCCAGTCGACCGTCCCGGCGACCAGGAACATTACGGCGCCGAAGGCGACCATCGAGACGACCAGACGGATGACGATCGAGACGGGACTGGATGGTGTGGCCATGGTTCAGCGCGGACGCAGGCGGGAGTCCACCGTACGGACCGCTCACGCCGAAGCTCTTGCAGGTCGCGGCCGTGTGTTCGGTACCGCGCAGCTGGACTGCCGGCCACCGCTACTTCTTGACGAGTTCCACACGCCGGTTCTTCGCGCGGCCATCCTCCGTCCGGTTGTCGGCGACGGGCGAGGCCTGGCCGTACCCCTTGGCGGTCAGGCGGTCGGCCTTGACGCCGCGCGCCACGAGCGCGGCCCGCACGGCCTCAGCGCGGTCCTGCGAGAGCTTCAGGTTCGCCTCGGGCGCGCCGACATTGTCGGTGTGCCCGGCGACCTCGATGCGGAGATCGCCGGCCGCCTTCAGCGCCGCGGCCGCTCCGTCCAGGGTCCCGGCCGAGTCGGGGTTGATCGCCGACTTCCCGGTTTCGAAGTTGACGTGGAGCGTGACGAAGCCGTCCTTCGTGAGCTTGTCGACCATCTCGTTGACGCTGATGTCCTGCTTCATCGCCTCGCGCTCGGACACCGTCATGACGTGGTTGCCCTGGTCGTCGATCTGGAGCAGGACCCAGATATCCTTGCCGCCGCGGACGAACTTCATGGTCAGGGCGTTGCTCAGGCATCCGTTGCCCATCCTGGGCATGCGTTCCGGGTCGTAGCGGGCCTTGCACCAGCCCGGGTACGACCCCTCGATGGTCCCGCCGGCTTTCCTGGCAGCGTTCTCGAAGTTGCGCATCACCTGGAGCGCGCTGGGCGGCGTCGTCTCCTCGTTCACCTCGTAGCTGATCCACTGCACCGGCCCCTCGACCTCGATCAACGAGGCGGTCTCGTCGCTCTTCGGAGCGCCGGCCGGGAATGCCCTCACATCGAACTGGCTGCTCTCGCAGTCGACGATGTGCATGTTCGGGAACCTGGTGAACAGGGGGTAATCCTTGCAGCCCTCGGCATCCTGCTGTGCCCACACGGGCGCAGCCGCGAGCAACCAGAGCACCGAGGCAACGACAGTGCTTCTCGTCATGCCCGTCCTCCTGTTTGTCGTGGCAGGTTCGCACCGGCCAGGGTCGTCCGATGTACGCCGCTCCTCGAGGGGGACGGTAGCAGGCTAGCGGGGTGCCGTTGAGGAGTCAAGGTTCAGTCCTGCCACCCCCGCTGTCGCGTGTGCGGATTCCGCCTGGCAAGGCCCGGCGCGGAGAACGCTGCAGGCGAAGCGTCTCGATCAGCGCCGAGAGTGCTGCTGGCTGCTGTCGCCGACTTGGGTTCCTCGCTACCCTGATTCATGGAAGGCCCACACGGGCCTTCAAAGGACGAACCACGTGCAAAAAGGGCAAACTTGGTAACCTGGAAGTCACAGATCTCTGGCAAGGCGCCATGGGCAACAGAGTCGGCTACGGCCCGGCGGTCGATCGGCAGCAGGGCGTCGCCGTGATCCGGGCAGCCGTCGAGCGTGGGGTCTCGTTCATCGGCACCGCCGAAGGCTCCGGAGCCTGGGGGCCAGGGATTCCTCACCGGAAAGGTCGATGCCGCGGCGACGTTCGACCCCGCATGAAGGAGACGTAGAAATGCAAACACGAAACCTTGGAAACAGCCACCTGGAAGTGTCGGCTCTTGGACTCGGCTGCATGTCCATGAGCTCCGGCTACGGTCCGGCGGCCGATGAACAGGAGATGATCGCCCTGATTCGGGCGGCGGTCGAACGAGGCGTCACGTTCTTCGACACGGCCGAAGTGTACGGCCCGTTCACCAACGAAGCGCTCGTGGGCGAAGCGCTGGCTCCGATGCGTGGTCAGGTGGTGATTGCCACCAAGTTCGGGTTCAAGTTCGAAGGCGGCAAGCAGAGCGGTCTGGACAGTCGGCCCGCGCACATCAAGGAGGTCGCCGAGGCTTCGCTCAAGCGCCTCGAGGTCGAAGCGATCGACCTGTTCTACCAGCACCGGGTCGACCCGGACGTCCCGATCGAGGATGTTGCGGGAGCGGTCAAGGACCTGATTCAGGAAGGCAAGGTCAGACACTTCGGGCTTTCTGAAGCCGGCGTCCAGACGATTCGCCGTGCACACGCCGTCCAGCCGGTCACGGCGCTCCAGAGCGAATACTCGCTGTGGTGGCGAGAGCCGGAAGCGGAGGTGTTGCCGACGCTCGAAGAGTTGGGGATCGGGTTCGTTCCCTTCAGTCCTCTGGGCAAGGGCTTTCTCACGGGCAAGATCGACGAGAACACGACGTTCGACAGCTCGGATTTCCGCAACGTCGTCCCGCGCTTCACGCCGGAGAATCGGAAAGCGAATCTGGCGTTCGTCGGCTGGCTGACCACGTTCGCGGCTCGGAAGAAGACGACACCCGCCCAGATCGCGCTCGCCTGGCTGCTCGCCCAGAAGCCGTGGATCGTGCCTATCCCGGGCACCACGAAGCGACATCGGCTCGAGGAGAACATCGCCGCGACCTCCGTTGAACTAACGGCCGACGATCTGCGTGAGGTCGATCGCGCCGCCGCACAGATCACCGTGCAGGGGGCTCGATACCCCGAACACCTGGAGCGAATGACCGGCAGGTGACGCGACAGAGCTCGATGACCGTGCGCTCCACCTGTGCGATCGTCAGGCCGCTCCGCGACGCTTGCCGGAATTCCGCGTCGTGGATACGTATGAACGGGGTCGGCCGTCAGCGGCACGTCCGGCCGTTCAACCAGCAACCCGGGAGGAGAGCAGTCATGGAGCGCAGAGGCAGGAACACGCCGGCGGCCAGGTCCACCTCGCGGGCGAAGCCCGTGACCATCGACGATTACCTCGCCGCGGTCGATGCAGACAAGCGGCGGGCGCTGGAGAAGCTGCGCACGGACATCAAAGCCGCGATGCCGCGGGCCGA
This sequence comes from uncultured Acidobacteriota bacterium, assembly GCA_963813325.1. GTDB lineage: Bacteria > Acidobacteriota > Vicinamibacteria > Vicinamibacterales > JAKQTR01 > CAWEYM01. The sequence goes on along the minus strand of CAWEYM010000003.1, from coordinate 422,628 downwards.
AGAGTGCATCAGCTACGGGGTTCCCGCCCTCCGCCTCGACGGCAAGGTGATCGTCTGGTTTGCCGCGGCGACCAGACACTGCTCCTTCTTTCCGGGCGCGGTGGTCGAGGAGTTCACGGACGAACTCAAGGACTACGACCTCAGCAAGGGCACGATTCGCTTCCAGCCGTCCGATCCCCTGCCGGCCCGGCTCGTCCGGACGCTGGTGAAGGCCCGGATCGCCCGGATGGCCGCCCGACCGCCGCGCGCCGCGGCCGGCGCCGCCCGCCGCCGCTGACGTCGTGCGCGCGAAATCGCGAGCCCGTCCGGCAGCGATGACGGACTGGCGCCCGAGAGAGCCCGAATCCGCGGCGACGTTTGCGCCGGGCAGCCGAACGCCGCTTCCCTCGAGTTGCCGAAGCCGGCGGAGCTTGGAGATCGCCTGAATCTGCTCGCGGGCCGTGGCCTCGCGGAAGGCGGCCGCGCACCCGCGAGATCCTCAGGCTGAGGGGCCGGCAGGGATCCTCGTCCGTGTGCTCGGGTCGCGAGGCTGTCTTCGAGGAGTCTACCGATCCCGAAGATCGAGACGGTGCGTGCGCCGAATCCTCTCGGTGGTTTCTGCGGGGACTTTGGCGCGCGCGGCGAACTCCGGCCAGCGCCCAACAGCAACAGTCACCTCTTCGAGCAGCCTGTCGGCCCCTCCTCGCTTCAGTCCGGCACTCTTGCCGACGGCACGGATGTCCGCCGCCTGGAACCCGTCGCGCTTCCCGTTGATCGTCATCTGGTGCGTCGCCGTCCAGCTCCCGGAAGGGTTGTAGCTGTAGATGACGTCGAACGCCGGCGCGAGACTCCACTCTCCGGCCTTGTCCATCAGGAACGCGATGTTCTTCACGTGGTCGTCCTGGTTCCGCGCCACCACGTTGAACAGCATGCGGCGGAACTGTTCCTCGGTCGTCGCCATCGGAAGACCGACCTGGCGAATGACGAGGAACGCCTGCTCGTAGGCGTAGGCGCCGGCCTGGTTGTAGTCGAGATGCGCCAGCGCGCCGAGTGACTGCATGTGCAGCTTGCTGCCGTCGTCGAGGCGGTCGAACCGTCGAGTCATGAAATGACGACGACCGTGCTCTTCGAGCAACCGGCACTCGGTCATGGTGATGCCGGCAGCCCGCGCCATGAGGGCGTACGCGTACTCGATGGCCCCGTACCCCTGAGGATCTTCGAGTTCCTTGTCCTTGTTGCCCGCGACACCGTCGAACTTCAGCAGCCAGTACGTGAAGCCGGGGCCTGCCGGAAGCTGTCCGGACCGTACTTCGCCGGTCCGTCGATTCCACGCAATCACGGCCTTCGCCCGTGCGCCACCCGCAGAGGTTCCGACCTTCAGGATGTCGGCGAGGGCTTTGCCGCGGGACGCTTCGGAGAAGCGACCCGCGAGGTTCCGTCGATGCGTGAGCACCTCGGAAGCCAGTGTGACGAGAGCATCGACGTCGACCTTCGTGGCGCGCCTTGGCTTCGGTCCGAGCACGGGGGCGTACTCCAGCGCACCCATGCCGCGCGTTCCCGTGTAGCACAGTCGCTCGATCGCGCCGAAGCTCTCGGGACCGCGGCCTTGCGTGGCGAGCCAGGCGTCGACCAGGGCGTTGCCGAAGCGATCGGGCAGGGAGTCCGCCAGCAGCCCGGGAAGTCCGTGGAACGTGCGTCGCGGCAGATCGGGGAACTCGTAGATCTGCCCGCTGAGCGGCATCGCGACTGGCGAGACCTGGATGCCGCTGTCGGCGAACTCCGGTGTGAACTGGACGGCGGCGTAGTCGCGTCCGTCGTCCATCGAGACGGCCCCGATGGTCCGCCCCCACAAGCGCACCTCCGCGATCACGACTCATCTCCCCATGTCCACGTGCGCGTCTTTGGCGTCGCCGGGCCGCGCCGGCCGGAGGCGCGTTTCCGACGACGGCCGGCCAGCTTCAACTGCGCGACCGGGCCGATCGTCGGCGACGGGACGAGCGCGTCCAGGCGGTCCACCATGTGCAGCGCGCGGCAGACGCGCACCAGGACCGAGAGCCGTGTCGCGACCTCCCCCGACTCGAGGCGCTCGATGGTCCGCTTCGACAGACCTGCCTCCTCGGCGAGCGCCGCCTGGGTCAGGTTTCGGGCCAGGCGCACGGCCGCGAGGCGGCTGCCCAACTCACGCAGGATCGCCTCGTCTGAGAGCTGGCATGCAATCCTCATAGATCCGTCACCTTAGACGAACTATACCATAATATGTCACATAATCGGCATATATGACGAATAAGATGACGTACCTGGAAGCGCCCACACCTCCGTCTCAAGCAGACCGGGCTTGAGCCCGGCGCGCGGCACTCGGCGCGCACCCACGTAGTGGAGTTGCTGGCGGCAAACGGCCCCTTCGACGACCGGCGGTCGCTGTGATTGTCGGGGGAGCGCCGAGAGTCGTCAGCCAGGCAGGGCGGCACAACGACCGCGGCGCCGCGCCGTCAGTCGATCCGGTAGTGGCAGCCGCGGCTCTCGCGCGCCTCGATCGCGGCGAGGAGCACCACGAGCGCGGCCTGGATGCCGTTGCGCAGGGTGATCAGCGCGTCGCCGAGCTCGGCGCGGGCATAGAAGCGGCTGACTTCCAGGTGCAGCTCGCGCAGGATCTGGTGGGCCCGGTCGAGGCGGATCCGGCTGCGCACCAGGCCCACGTAGTTCCACATGGTCTGGCGGATCGTGTGCCAGTCCTGGGCCACCAGCGCGGGGTCCACCGCCTCGGTTTCGTACTGCCACGGCGCGATCTCGGGCAAGTCGTACCCCGCGCCCTCCGCGATGGCGCGCGCGGCGTCCGTGCCGGCGCGGGTGCCCCACACGAGGCACTCGAGCAGCGACGTGCTGGCCAGCCGGTTCGCGCCGTGCAGGCCGGTGCACGACACCTCGCCGACCGCGCGCAGCCTCCGCATGCTGGATCGCCCCCACTCGTCGACCGCGACGCCGCCGCAGCTGTAGTGGGCCGCCGGCACGACCGGGATGAGCTGGGTCGTGATGTCGATCCCGGCTTCGAGGCAGCGCGCGTGGATCCGCGGGAACCGCCCGCGCACCCAGTCCGCCGGCTTGTGCGTGATGTCGAGGTAGGCGCACTGGGCGCCGGTCGCGTGCATCATCTGGTGGATGCCGCGCGCCACCACGTCGCGCGGCGCGAGCGACCCGTCGGGGTGGTAGTCCAGCATGAACTCGCGGTGATCCGCGTCCACGAGCCTGGCGCCCTCGCCCCGCATGGACTCGGAGAGCAGGAACCGCTCGTCGCCGACGAACAGCGTCGTCGGGTGGAACTGGACGAACTGCATGTTGATGCAGCGCGCCCCCGCGCGGTAGGCCATCGCCACGCCGTCGCCGCAGGCGCCGACCGGGTTGGTCGTGTGCATGAAGATGCGGCCCAGGCCCCCGGTGGCGAGGATGGTCTCCTTCGCCATGAGGGCCTCGACGCGCGTGGTGCCGCGGTTGAACACGTAGGCGCCGACGCAGGTCGGCGGCGCGTACACGTCCCGCGGGTTGCGCGAGTGGTGGGACAGCGAGAGCAGGTCCACCGCGGTCCGTTCCGTGAGGATCGTCACGTTCGGCTCGCGCCGCAGGGCGACCAGCATAGCCTCCTCGATGGAGCGGCCCGTCGTGTCGGCGCTGTGCACGATGCGGGGCACGGAATGCGCCGCCTCCGCGGTCAGGTCGAGCTCCCCGGTCTCGTCGCCGTCCCGATCGAAGGGCACGCCCACGTCGTCGATGAGCAGCTCCTGCACGAGGCGCGGGCCCTCGCGGCTCAGCAGCTCCACCGCGGCCGGGTTGCACAGGCCGGCGCCGGCGACCTCGATGTCGGCCGCGAGCTGCGCGGGCGAGTCGTGCCGGCCGCGGAAGATGATCCCGCCCTGCGCGTACCAGGTGTTGCTCTCCTCGGCGCGCGACGTCTTGGTCAGGACCGTCACCCGAGCGCCGGCCCGCGCCGCGGTGAGGGCGGCCGAACAGCCGGCCAGCCCGCTGCCGATCACCAGCACGTCGGTCTCATGCCTGTCCATCTGCGCGCTCCTCGGGTGGTTCGAAGTCCAGGGCCAGGTCCACCGACGGCGGCGAGTGGGTCAGCGCGCCGACGGAAATGGTGTCGGGACCCGCCTCGGCCAGGGCCCTGATGTTCCGGAGCGTGACACCGCCCGACACCTCGATCCAGCAGGAGGATCCGCCGGGATGCGCGCGGGTCATCCTGACCGCGGCGGCCACGTCGGCGGGCGTCATGTTGTCGAGGAGCACGGCGTGCGCCCCGAGATCCAGGGCCTCCGCGAGCTGCGCCAGCGAGTCGACCTCGATCTGCACCGGCACCTCGGTCTCGCCCGAGCGCGCCGCCCGCAGGGCCGGGGACACGCCGCCCGCGACGGCCACGTGGTTGTCCTTGATCAGGACGGCATCGAACAGCCCGACCCGGTGGTTCCGGCCGCCGCCCGCGCGCACCGCGTACTTCTCGAAGAGCCGCAGACCCGGCGTGGTCTTGCGCGTGTCCGACACGGACACGCCGGTGCCGGCCACCGCGTCCACGTAGCGCCGCGTCAGCGTGGCGATGCCCGACAGGCGCTGGAGCAGGTTCAGCGCGAGGCGTTCGCCCGTGAGAATCGGCGCAGCCGCGCCGCGGACCTCGGCCAGCGTGGCTCCGGCCGGCACGTTCGTGCCGTCGCCGACCCGGGAGTCGAAGACCACGTCGCGATCGAGCTCGCGGAAGACGGCCCGAGCCAGGTCCAGGCCCGCGACCACGCAGGACTCGCGCGCGACGACCGCAGCGGAGGCCATGGCGCCAGGCGGCACGACCCGCATGGTCGTCACGTCCCCGCTGCCGACGTCTTCCTCGAGGAATCGCCGGATCTCGCGAGTGACGACGCCGGGGTCGGGCGTGAACGACCCTCGGGGCTTGAAGGGATCCTCGGTCATCGCCGGCGCCTCCCGCGCCCGGAGTTTCAGGCGCTCATCGCCAGCATCCGCTCGAGCGGAGCGAGCGCCTGCAGGCGCAGCGCCTCCGGCAGCTCGATGGCGGGCCGGCGATCCCGCATGCACGTGTACACCTTCTCGAGCGTGTTCAGGCGCATGTACGGGCATTCGTTGCACGCGCATCCGCTGTCGGGTGGCGCGGGGATGAACACCTTGTCGGGGCAGGCCTTCTTCATCTGGTGGATGATGCCCGCCTCGGTCACGACGATGAAAGCCCGGGCCGGGCTCGTCTTCGCGTACTCGAGGATGGAGGTCGTCGACCCGACGTGGTCGGCCAGGCGCAGGATTCGGTCCTCGCACTCCGGGTGGGCCAGCACCAGCGCGTCCGGGTGATCGAACTTGAGCCGCACGAGCAGCCGCTCCGAGAACATCATGTGAACCGAGCAGGCGCCCGGCCACAGCAGCATGTCGCGGCCGGTCTTCTTGACGAGGTAGCGGCCGAGCTGCTGGTCCGGGGCGAAGATGATCGGCCGGCCCGCTGGCACCTGGCGAATGATGCGCTCGGCGTTGCTCGACGTGCAGATCACGTCGCTCAGCGCCTTCACGGCGGCGCTGCAGTTGATGTAGCTGATGACGAAGTGATCGGGGTGCGCCCGGACGAACCGCTCGAACTCCGGCGCCGGGCAGCTCTCGGACAGCGAGCAGCCGGCCGTCTCGTCCGGCATCAGGACGAGCTTGCCCGGATTCAGGATCTTCGCCGTCTCGGCCATGAAGTGGACACCGCAGAACACGATGACATCGGCCGGCGTCCTGGCGGCCTGCTGCGCGAGCGCCAGGCTGTCGCCGATGACGTCGGCGATGTCCTGGATGTCCGGCTCCTGGTAGAAGTGCGCGAGGATGACGGCATTGAGCTGCCGCTTGAGGCGCTCGATCTCCGCGAACAGGTCCAGCGACGGATCCAGGACGGCGCTGGCAGCCGTGCCTGCGGCGGGGGCGATCGGCAGGGGAACGTGGACCATGGCATCTCTCCGGGGGGCCAGGCGGGCCCCGATGCCCTGCATTGTACCAGTGCCTGCCCCCGGCGTCCGGGTGGCCGGGCGGCGCCACGGCCGCCGGCGCGCGCTACCGCGCCCGCGCGAACGCGCCGATCACGGCCGACGCCACGACCCCGGTCACCACCGTGCCGATGAACCCGAACAGGGCCTGCATGAACGGCGTCGCCGTCGCCGCGGTCGCTTCCACGGCAGCCGCGATCTGGGCCTCCGTCTGCCCCGCCTGCTTCAGCATCTCGATCTGCAGGGCCCGCAGCTCCTCGAAGTACTGCGGGAACACGACGGTCGTGAACACGAGGGAGCCGCAGAAGATGATCACGCCGCCGACGATCGACACCAGCGTGCCGTTCCAGACCTGACCGCCGTAGCGAACGCCTTCCGCCGCGGTCCGGCGCAGCGCCCACACGAGCACGCCGATCTGGATCGCCACCACCACCCAGAAGAGATTCAGCAGGACGGGGTCCTTGTACCACCCCGTGAAGCCCATGACGAACGTCCAGAGCGCAACGAGCACGCCGAGGACGATGCCGGCTCGAAACGCTGTGTTCATCGGTCTGCTCCCGTGGCCGCGGGCCGCAATCGGCGCCTGTTGCTGTCGAGGGTGAAGGTGTGATTCTATCACGCACAATGCCGCGGGCCGGACGGGGCAAGATCGAAGTTTTCAGTCTTCAGTTTTCAGTTTTCAGTTTTGAGTCTTTCGATCACCCTGGCATGGAACTGGGAACTCGGGACTGAGAACTGATAACCGACAGGAGTCCAACATGCATCGACGGCGCACCCTGGTCCTGACAGTCGGAGTGCTGGGTTGCCTCGCGGCCGCCGCGCCTGCCGACTCCGCCGCCGATCGATTCGCGCGCCTCGTCGCCGCGCCGGGCGTGTCGGCCCGGGAGGACGCCGTGCGCGATCTCGTGCGGTCGCTCCTGCCCGCGTGGGCGACGCCCGAGGTCGACGAACTTGGAAACCTGGTGCTCTCGTTCGGGTCCGGGCAGCCCTCCACGCTCGTCGTCGCCGCGCTCGACGAGGACGGGTACGTCGTGTCCGGCATCACGGCCGACGGGTTCATCCGTCTCCATCGCCCGACGCGGGAGCCTCAGCATCGCCTGTTCGATCAGTTCCACGTCGGGCAGCCGGTCGTGATCCAGACCCGGCGGAACGGCCTCGTGCCGGGTGTGACCGCGACGCCCTCGACGCATCTGCGCCGCTACCTGCCCGCCGACGACGCGACGCAGATCCGCGGCCTCGAGGATCTCTGGGTCGACGTGGGCGCGAGCACGCGGCTGCAGGTCGACCAGCTTGGCGTGAGGATGCTGGACGCGGTGACGCTGCGCGATCGCGCGCAAGTCCTGGCGCGCGGGCTCGTGGCGGGACCGGCGGCGCAGGGCCGGGCCGGCACGCTGGCGCTGCTGGAGCTGGTGCGGGCCTGGCCCGCGGCGCCGGCCGTGACCGGCACGCTCACGATCGCGTGGACCAGCCAGTCGCTGTTCGGCGCGCGCGGCCTGGCGCGCCTCGTCGTGGCCCGCCGGCCGGACCAGGTCATCGCGTGCGGGCTCGCCCTGCCGGCGCGCGGCAAGGAGGCCGATCCTCGCGGCGGCGTCGGTCTTCTGGGCGGCGGCGCGCTGATCGCCGCGGGTGATGCGGGAGCGGCCGACGCGGCCCTTCAAGCGGGTGTCACCGTCCAGGCCGTCGCGGCTGACCGCCTCCAGGTGCGCCGGCCGTCGGGGTGGGACGGGCAGGTCCGCGTGCTCGGCACGCCGGTGCTGTTCGCGCAGACCCCGGTCGAAACAGTGGACGTGCGGGATGCGCTCGCGCTGGCCCGGCTGCTGGCGGGCCTCACCGGGACGCCCGCGCCGGTCCGCACGGACGACCTGGCCACCGCGGTCCGCTCGACCGGCCCACCCGCACGGGCCGGCAGCGCCGCGCCGGGGATGTTCGACACGCTGAAGCCGCTCATCGAGAGCTACGGCGTGTCGGGTCACGAGGCCCGGCCACGCGAAGCGGTCCTCCGGCTGTTGCCGCTCGTGGCGCCGTGGGCCAGGCCCACCGTCGACGAGCGCGGCAACGTGCTGGTCACGATCGGCGCGGGCGGCGACGAGATGGTGTTCGTCGCGCACACCGATGAACTTGGGTACGAGATCACCGCGATCCGCGACGATGGCACGGCGGCCGTCAGGGCGCGCGGGGGAATGTACGACTCCCTCTACGAAGCGCACCCCGTGCTGGTGCACTCGGCGAGGGGAGACGTCCCGGCCGTGCTGGCGCCGCGAGCCGGCTACGTCGGCGCAGAAGCCGGTCCGCCACGAATCGAGGATCTGGTCATCTACTTCGGCGCGTCCAGCGCCGCGGAGGTCCAGGCGCTCGGGGTGACGGCTGGCGACACCGCGACCGTCCCGAAGCAGCTCGTGAAGCTCGCGGGCGATCGCGCCACGGCGCGGGCGATGGACGATCGCGCCGGCTGCGCCGTGCTGCTGATGGCGCTGGCGAAGATCGACCCGGCCCGGGCGGCCCGCCGCGTGACGTTCGTGTGGTCGGTCCAGGAAGAAACCGGCCTGGTCGGCGCCGCGTACGTGGCCGCGCGCGGCCGCGCCCGGTACGCGTTTGCCGTCGACACGTTCGTCTCGACGGACTCGCCGTTCGACACGCGGCGCCTGGCGGACATTCCGCTCGGGTCGGGGGCCGTGCTCCGCGGGATGGACAACAGCACGGCGACGCCGCCCGCGGTGATGGACCGGATGGTCGAGCTGGCCGGTCGCCGGGCGATCCCGATGACGATCGGCGTGACGGCCGGCGGCACTGATGCGTCGGCGTTCAGCCGGTACGGCGCGATTGACGTCGGGTTGTCGTGGCCGGGCCGCTACTCGCACTCGCCCGTGGAGGTCACGGATCTCCGCGACCTCGACGCGCTCGTCTCGCTCGTGACGGCGCTGGTCCTCGAGCGCTGGTAGGCGCGGCCGGGCGTGTCGCTGCCCGCGTGGTCCGCGCCCCAGGGGCTTTGCGATCAGACTGCCACGGGGAACAGCCAGCCCGCCGGCACGTCCACGGCGCCGGTCACGGCGTCGCGGTACCACGCCGAGATCGCCCTGGTGACCGGGCCGGCCCCGACGCCGTCGCCGACCGGACGGTCCTCGAACCGCGAGATCGGCAGGATTTCCATCCCGGTCCCGCACAGGAAGATCTCGTCCGCGCCGGAGAGCGCCTCTGGTGAGAGGGATTCGACCGACATCGTCAGGTCGGCGCGAGTCCGGACGTAGTGAATCAACGCGTCGCGCGTGATGCCGGGCAGGATGTCCGCCTCTGCCGGCGGCGTGACCACGCGCGATCCGATCACGGCGAACACGTTGGCGCCGTAGCCTTCGGCCACCTCGCCGCCGACGGTGCGCAGGATCGGCTGCTCGTAGCCGCGCGCCAGCGCGTCGGCGCGCGCAAGCGAGGAGTTCACGTAGAGGCCCGTGATCTTGGCTCCGGCCGGGCACGCCGCGGCCGGCGTGCGCCGCCAGCGAGACCACGCCCCCGACGCGCCGGGGCGCGGAATCGGGCCTCTCGGCATCGGCACCGAGATGATCGCCAGTGCCTCCCCGGCGGGCAGGCCCGCGCCGATCGTCTGGGACGTTTTGTAGAGCAGCGGGCGGATGTATCGATCGTCGAACGACCGGTTCCGCCGCAGCAGTTCCGCCGTCAGCTCCGTCAACGCGGCCGGGTCGTGCCGCGGCTTCATCTCGAGCAGCGCCGCGTTTCGAAGGAACCGCTCGTAGTGCTCACGCGGCCGGAAGATCGCGGACCGGGTGCCGTCACCGTACGCACGGATGCCTTCGAACACGGCGGTGCCGTAGTGGATCGCGTGGGTGGTGATCGGGATCACCGCCTCGGCCTCGTCGACGAACGCATCACGAAAGTAGATCACCGACATTCCGCTACCCCTTCCCCGCCGGCCGCGCGCCCGGCTGCCACCGCGCCAGGAGCCCTTCAATCCGGCGGTCCGATGCCTGCCGCAGGCTCCGGTCGATGACGTCGAGTCGCCTGCGCAGTTGCGCAAGCACCTTGCGCTGGTTGACGGTGTTCCCGTGGAAGAACCCGGCCACCATGGCCGGATCCGAGGCGGCCACCCGCGTCAGCGAAGCCCAGGACCGGCCGCGGAGCTTGTTCCCCGGCCCGCTCGCGCCCGAGAGTCCGGCCACGGCGAAGGCGAGCAGGTGCGGCAGGCCGATGGTCTCGGCCACGGTCCGGTCGTGGCTGGCCGCGTCGATCGCGACGGGTCGGCCGCCGAGCGCGCGAATGACCGCCCTCGCCCGCGCGTCCAGCGACGGGGCGGCCGGGCAGTAGACAAACGCGCACCCATCGAACAGCCCCGCGTCGCCCGACGCCCACCCGTTCCGCTCTCCGCCCGCCAGCGGATGCAGCCCGACGAAATCGAACGACTCGGCGAACCGGGCGGCCGCGTTGACCACCGGCGCCTTCACCGTTCCCACGTCGCACACCAGCAGGCGCCGCCGCCCCTCGGCGCGCCGTTCCGCGGCCCGGGCGATGCGCGACAGGAGCCGGATGCTCACCGGCACGGGCACGGCGAGCACGACGATGTCGCTCCGGCGCACCAGATCATCGAGATTGTCGCACCAGGTGCAGAACCGGCCCGCGGGGCCCGCGATCTCGGCGCGGTGGTCGTGGCCGAGCAGCGCGATGGCAGGGCGGTGACGGGCCAGGCGACGCACGATCGATCCGCCGATCTGGCCGAGCCCGACGACGGCGACGGCCGCCCCGCGCAGCACGCGTGGGACCTGCGCGGCACCCGTGTCGGACGACCGCGTCGCGCGTCCCTTTCTCATGGCGTCCTGTGCAGATCGGGTCTGAGCGCCACGGCCCTGTCGAGATAGACGTGCTTGATGTCCGCGCGCGGAACGTCGCTCTCCACGTGCATCAGCACGCGCACCACGCGGGGCATCCCGCCGCGCACCTCCAGTTCCTGCGCGTCGAGCAGCGGGATGTCCGTCCAGCCCATCGCCCGCGCGGCGGCCGCCGGGAAATTGGCGTCCAGGTCGACCGTGACGGTGAAGAAGATCGAGATGATGGCCAGCGGGTCGAGCGCGTTGGCCTCGCACATCGCGGTCAGCAGCCGTCGCGTCGCGCGATCGATCGCCTCGGCGGTGTTCGCCTCGACATCGATGGCGCCGCGGATTCCTCGTACGGACACGTCGTCTCCTGTTCCCGCCCGCCAGCGGCAGATGCGCGGAAGGGGGATTATAGCGCGAGCCTGGGCGGCGGGCCCGCGACCGGGCCGCCTGTCGCTCGGGATCGCTGCCTCACCGGGCGCCGCGATTGTCGGGTATCCTGAGCGGCAGACGCCAACCAGCAGGAGGAGTTGCGATGTACCGATCGACGTTCTGGCTCGCGCTCATCGTCGCAGCCGGCCTCGTGGCCGCCCCGGCAGCGACATTCGGCCCGCCGGCCCACTCGCTTCCCTGGGATCCGGTGGCCACCTTCTCGATTCTCGGATACGACCCCGCCACCGGCGAGGTGGGCGGTGCCGTCCAGTCCCGCGTGTTCTCGGTCGGCAACGGGGTGCTGTGGGGCGAAGCGAACGTGGGCATCGCCGCGACACAGGCCATCGTCGATGTCAGCTACGGGCCGCAGGCGCTGGCGCTGCTCAGGACGGGCATGGCGCCGGCGGCCATCGTGAAGGAGATCTGGGAGAAGGACCCGGATCCGCGCCCGCAGGACTGGACCAAGCAGGGCCGGCAGTTCGCCGTGATGAACGCGAAGGGCGAGTACGCGGCATTCACCGGGCCGAAGGCGACGCCGTGGGCCGGCAACAAGGGGGGTACGTTCTGCACGGCGCAGGGCAACATCCTGGCGGGCGCCGCCGTCGTGGACGGCATGGTCGGCGCCTTCGAAAAGACAACGGGTCACCTGTCGTTGCGGCTGCTGGCGGCGCTCGAGGCGGGGCAGGCGGCCGGCGGGGACACGCGCGGCATGCAGTCGGCGGCGATGCTGATCGTCAAGAAGGACGGCGGCGTCTGGCTGCACAACGACGTCGTGCTGCGCCTGCAGGTGGACGACAACCCCGAGCCGATCAAGGAACTGCGGCGGCTGGTCGAACTGGCCGCGTCGCGCCGGCGGCCGCCGGCGCGCTAGCTGCCCGCGCCGGGCGCGTGGCGACAATCAGGCCCGCGGCTCGCGCCCTGCGGCGTCCGGCTGTGCCGAGTCGGGCGGGCGCTCCAGCCGGTAGGTCAGCGGCAGCTGCGTCTCGTCGATCCCGAGGGGCCGATCGAGCGCCTCGCCGCGCTGGCGCGCCAGGCGATACAGGTGGAACCGGAGCGGTCCCATCAGCGTGTAGCTCGATGTGAGGTGCAGCAGCCGGTCGCCCCACTCGTCGGCGATGGGCTCGGTGAGGGTCTTCAGCCGTTCTGCGTACCACCCGGCCGTCACGTCCCCCCGGTCCAGCATCTGCTGGAGCACCACCAGTTGCCGCGGCCGGTTGATGATCTCGGGGTGATGATTCACGGCCAGGATGCGTGGAACGACCCCGCCTGGATCGCGCGCGACCTCGATCATGGTCAACGCGCTGCCTTGCGGTCCGCCGACCGCCAGCGTTTCGTAGGCAACGGCCGTCACGCCGCGGGGCAGCGCCCCCGGCGCGGGCACGAGGTCGAAGATCCGGTTGTCGAGCACGCGCAGGCGCCGATGGTCGGGCAGGGCCTCTGCGAAACGCGCGAACCAGGGGTGCGCGAGGGCGGCGTCCGTCAGCACGTTCTCGACGATGCCCGCGCTCTTGCCGCCCTTCCCGGGGCCGCGCATCACCGCCTCGGCGGCGCCCAGCCATCGGCACATCACGCCGAACGTGTGACAGACGCCCAGCAGGGCCGCCTCGTCCGACGCGCGGATCCCCTCGAACAAGTCGAAAACCGGCGCCTCCCACGATGGATTCTCGACGATGCCCTGCGAGCCCGACGAAACGCCGTCGTTCTGGCGCGGGTCGAGATGTCCGGGACCGCCCGTGCCGACGTACAGCGCGTGGCGTCCGCCGGGCGGATCGGGAATGGCGAGCCCGCGACGCACGTCGTAGGAGAGCACCCTGACGCCGATCCCGCAGGCGGCCAGCTCGGCGCTGATGTCGCAGACGGCGTTCTGCATGGCGGCCACAATGGCGTCGTGGCCGAGGTTCGGCCAGCCGTGGTGCATGTCGAGCAGCGCCACGTCGATCAGGGAATCGTCGGGCGGGGGCACATCGCCCGGCGACCGGACGGTGGCCAGCCGGAACACCGGCGCGGCTGGGCACGCGGTGAGGCAGGCGTGGGCGCCGTGCCGCTGGCGGAACTGGCAATCGAAAGGCACCGCGACTCCGGAGGTTCAGGAAACGGGTCCGTGCGAGGCCGCGGGCCGCACGCGGAACGAGGGGATCTGGCCGCCGCCCGACGTCACGTTGGCGAGGCCGGTTGCGCTCAGGCGCGTCAGGAATCCGGCGAGCCGGCCGCGAAACACGTACGGCGCCATGTCGACGAGCACGTCGGTCAGCACGGCGTCGGCGCCCCGGCGAAACCACGGAAACACCTCGCGCCGGACGCTGATGCGCTCCTGCGCGATCCAGGTGCCCGGCGGCGCGTCCAGCGCGTGCTGGAGCACGTCGTCCCAGGCCGACTCGTCGGTCTCCCAGCCGAGCGTGACGCCCGAGCCGCCGTACTCGTCGTTGGGCTTCAACACGAGGTCCCGCCGGTGCTCGCGGATGAACGGCACCAGATCGACGGACTGGCCGGCTCGGGTCGTCCTCGCCTGGCGCACGACGCGGGTCCATGGCACGAGCTGCCGGACGATCGCCTGCTGGGCCGGCGTGAACAGGCCGGCGAAGCGGTCGTCGGTCAGCACCGCGAAGAACGCCTTCTTGTGCGGGATCTTGCACCGGAACGTGTTGGCGACGCACACCGCCCGCGACTCGTACGCGCGGACCAGGGCGCGGCACTCGTCGGGGTGGTCGACGATGTCGTTGACGAGCACGCGCCGGTACACGAGGTCGATCCGGCGGCCGTCGCCGGTCAGCGCGCGCCCGTCGAACTGCAGGTCGCGCGGGTCGCAGATGATCGTCGGGACGCCGAGTTTTGTGAAGCGTGCCTGCAGAATCTCGAACTCGCTCCAGGTGGGCACGCCCCGTCGGTCCACGATGGCAACGAGGGGCGGCGAGGCCGTTCCGCCCCAGTCGCGGTAGCTGGCCAGCAGGGCCTCGAGAATCGCCGCGGAGAGCCCGTAGGCGTGGACGTCGAACTGCTGCCGGAACCGCTGCATGACGGGCAGGTCGAGGAACACGTCGGCCAGCGTCTCGGTGTAGCCCAGGCCGGCGGGCGACTCCGCGTTGTACTCGGCCGCCTGGAGCGATCCGGGCAGCAGGAACGCGTCGAGCCGGGACGCGGTGCTCGCGCGCGCGTAGCCCGGTTCCAGCAGCGCGAGACGCCGTTCCTCCGGCCGCAGGCCCAGCTCGTCGAGCAACAACGGGGACTCGAGGGCGGCCGCGACGACCCGTTCGCCCATGGCGGCGATCGCCTCGGCAGCCGTGCGCAGCCGCGCCTCGTCGTCATCGGTCAGGAACAGCGGCCGGAGGAACGGGCAGTGCACCCGGCCGCCGAACGTCAGCTTCTCCGCCCGCAGTCTCGCCGCGAACGCCTCGAAGTACCCGGCCGACAGTTCCTCCGGCGTGAGCAGCGCGTGCCAGGCGTCGATGGGATCGAGGGGTGTTCCCGCGTTCACGCCGCGCCTACTTTCCGTCCAGCCCGGCGCCGTGAACCATCGACGGCCACTGCGGCCACGTGTCCGACGGCGCGCCGCGCAGCGCGCGATCGACGACCAGCTTCGCCATCCGGTCCACGACGATGTCGAAGTAGAACTGCGTGATGCGGTCGCGCTCGAAGTCGGGCGCCGGGTTGAGGAAGTCGATCGCGTACGGCACCCCGTCCCTGACGGCGAACTCGATCGTGTTCATCTCGTAACCGAGCGCGAGGTTGATCGTCTGCGCGTCGCGGACCACGCGGTCGCCCAGGTTGGGCGACAGGTACTCGTGATCGACCAGGTACCGCCGCTCGCGCGGGTCGTAGGCGACCGGCATGATGTCGGTCTTGCCGAAGGTGAAGCACCGGACGTACTGCTCGAAGTCGATGAACTCCTGGAGCGTCATGCAGTAGGGCGCGGTGCCGTCGTAGGCCGCGAGCAGCTCCCCGCGGTTGTGGACCTTGTAGACGTGCTTCCACCCGCCGCCCGAGAACGGCTTGAGGATGGCCGGCCGGCCGACGTAATCCAGCAGCCCGTCCCAGTCGATCGGGTACTCGAGATTGCGCAGCGACTCCGCGGTGAGGTCGACGTCGGCCGGGTACCCCTTCTGCGGCAGGAGCACCGTCTTCGGGATCGCGAGTCCGAGCTTCTCGGCGACGGAGTAGTTGAAGAACTTGTCGTCGGCGGTCCACCAGAACGGGTTGTTGATGACGTAGGTCCCGTTCAGCATCGCGTGCTTCAGGTAGCCGCGATAGTACTCGACCTCGTGCGAGAGCCGATCGACGATCACCTTGTAGCGCGGGATCTCGCCCATCGGCGTGCCGCCGAGCCTGACGAGCTCGGCCGTGATGCCGTCCCGGCGCCCCAGCTCGTTGACGCGGGCGAGGAACGCCGGGGGAAAGCTGACCTCGCGCCCGCAGATCAGTCCGATTCGAGTCATGACTGCATCCAGTTCTCAGTTTTCAGTTCTCAGTCTGAACCTCTTCCCTCTTCCCTATCTCCTCTTCCCTATCCCCTATTCCCTATCCCCTCCCCTTCCTCCTTCGTCTCCGCCACCAGGTGGCGGACGACGTCCTTCATGTCCTGCGTCTCGTGGTAGACGCGCAGCTGCCGGTCGGCGCTCGTGCCGTCCCGCAGGATGTCCAGGATTCCCGACACCTGTTGCCGGCTGCCGAGCTCGTCCACCACGTCGTCGACGAAGGCGAGCAGCTCGAGGGTCAGCTGCCGCATCGGCACCTCGGTCTTCTTGCCGAAATCAATCAGCGATCCGTCCAGGCCGTAGCGCGCGGCCCGCCACTTGTTCTCCTCGATCAGCATCCGCCGGTACATCCGGAAGCCCATGTTCTTCCGGTACAGGCGGTAGAGCTTGACCACGATGGCCTGGATGAGCGCCGCGATCGCGATCGTCTCGCGGGCCCGCGTCGGCACGTCGCACACCCGGAATTCCAGTGTGCCGAACTGCGGGTGCGGCCGGACGTCCCACCAGATCTTCTTCCCGTTGTCGATGCAGCGGAGCTCGACCAGCAGGGCGATGTACGACTCGAACTCGCCCCAGGACCCGAAGTGGTCGGGGATCCCCGTGCGCGGGAAGCGGCGGAAGATCATCGATCGGTAGCTCTTGAGCCCCGTCTCGCGGCCCATCCAGAAGGGCGAGCTCGTCGACAGCGCGAGCAGGTGCGGCAGGAAATACCGCACCTGGTTCATGAGGTCGATCGTGGTCTGGCGGTCGGGCATCGCGACGTGGACGTGCAGGCCGAAGATGAGGAGCGAGCGGGCCAGCATCTGCAGCTCCTCGACCAGGGTCTCGTAACGCTCGCCGGGCGAGATGACCTGGTCGATCCAGTGCGAGAACGGGTGCGTGCCCGCCGCCGCGATCGCGAGGCCCTGGCGTTCCGCCGCGCTGGTCAGTTCGCGACGGATCCCGAACACCTCGCCCTGCAGTTCGTCCACGTTCTCGCAGATCTTCGAGCCGACCTCGACGATCGACTGGTGCAGCTCGCGCTTGATCTGGTCGCCGAGCGTGGTGGCGCCCGGCGCGAGCAACTGGCTGACGTGCGACCGCAGGGCGCACGTCTCGGGATCCACGATCTGGAATTCTTCCTCGACACCGATGGTGAACCGGTGACCCATGACGCGACTCCTGGCCCGTCGAGTTGGTGCTGAAGAGCGAGTTGTCTATCATACCCGAGTGGCGGGGCCCGCGGGCGTGGTTGCGCGGTGTCCGCCGGGCGGACAGGATCGTCCCGCGCAGGTTCGGCCGGCCGTCCGGGACCGTCGGAGGAGGGAGCGCGTTCATGAACCACCCGTTCCTCGTCGGAGACACGGTGTACCTGCGGGCGCTCGATCGGGCCGATGCCGAGACCCTCCTGCCGTGGGTCAACGACCAGGAGGTGATCCGCCACCTGCTGATTCACCGGCCGACGAGTCTTGCCGCCGAGGAGGCCTTCATCGAAGCGTTCTCGCGGAGCGAGCCCGACGTCGTCCTGGCCATCTGCGAAAAGGCCACCGACCGGCTCATCGGCGCCACGGGCCTGCACCGCGTGGACCAGAAGAACCGGCACGCGATGTTCGGTATCTTCATCGGCGAAGGCGCGGCGCGGGGCAAGGGCCGCGGCACGGAGGTGACGGCGCTGATGGTGCAGTACGCGTTCCGGACGCTGAACCTCAACCGCGTGTGGCTGCACGTGTACGAGGACAACGCCCGCGCGATCCGGGCCTACGAAAAGGTGGGGTTCTCTCGCGAAGGCCTGCTGCGACAGGACGCGTTCCGTGACGGGCGGTACGGCAACACCGTGGTGATGGGCATCCTCCGCAGCGAGTGGAGAGCCCCGGCGCGCGCGCGCGCGCCGCGCACGCCGCGCCGGAAACGGACGCGCTGAGGGGTTGAGCTGAGGACGCCCCGGGAATGCAGCGCGCGGGCTTCAGCCCGCGTGCCCGGGGGAACCCACCCGTCACACGTGAGCCCCCGGGGTCAGTAGGTGAGGTCACGCGCCGTGAAGGGCCTGCGAGGCGCCTCGCCGATCACGCGCCACACCACCGAGTTCAACGTCTCCGGATCGGTGTCGAACCCTGCGTGGGACGTGCTGTTCGACAGGTTGCCCGGGGCGCCGGCCGCACCCGCGATCACGAGCGCCGGCCGGCCGTCGGCCTCTCGCGTGAACAGCGCCGCCACGTCCGGGTCCGGCGCCAGGGTGGGGCGGCCCGCGGGATGCCCGTCCGGGGACACGCAGCGCTGCAGGC
The DNA here is from genome assembly GCA_963813325.1 of uncultured Acidobacteriota bacterium. GTDB lineage: Bacteria > Acidobacteriota > Vicinamibacteria > Vicinamibacterales > JAKQTR01 > CAWEYM01. Next base: position 404,668 of record CAWEYM010000003.1, on the reverse strand, counting down.
CGAGCATCGGCGTGTCGCGCCGCCCTTCGAAGGCGTTGCTGACGAGATACAGCAGGGACTTGCCGTAGATCTTCGCGACGGTGTCGGCGCGCTCGGCGGCGTCGCTGAGCAGGTAGAGCGTCGGCAGCGGGCACGACCGGTTCTCGACGGCCGTCATCACCAGGTCCCTGAACGCGTCGATGCGCAGCGCGGGCGCCAGGAACTGGAGCGTCCGGAACGACACGCCGAGGCGGGCCAGGAGCGGCAGCGCGTGGGCCGCGAAGATGGCGCCGGCACTGTGCCCGACGACGTGCAGCTCCCAGCGCTGGCGGGCGGCGGGCGACAGCCGCGCGAGCGCCCGCCGTGCGTGCGCGATCAGGAGCTGCGCGCCGCCCCGGCCGTCCGGGTGGCACGAGGCCAGCCGCGCGTTCGCCTTCATCTCCGCCCACAGCCGGGTCCCGGCCATCGACACGCTGTGCTCGAAGCTCCAGTCTTTCGCCTCGGCGAGCCCGTCGCGCAGCTTCTGGAACCAGTCGCGCACGCCGCCCGGGCGGTCGTCCGCGTCGGCGAAGCGGCCCCTGATCATGTCGCAGAGCGACTGGACCACCCCGGACTCCCACATGATGTGCACGGGGTAGATCTCGTTGGCCATCAGGACGTCCCGGAACGCGATGATGCGACGCGCGACGGCCTCCCCGTCCTGGAGCCCGCCATGGAGGTAGAGCAGCACGCGCCGGCGCGTCCAGGTGCGGGTGCGGGCGGGGATCACCTCGTCGAACAACTGCTCGATGTCCGCCTCGGTCGTCCAGTAGTTGCCCGACTGCGACAGCTCGCCGTTGCTGTCCAGGTTCACCACGTACGGCCGGATCTCGTTGAGCGGGATCGAACGGCTCGCCCGCTGGAGGCCTTCCGTGCTGTCGGCGCCGCCGCCCACCCAGAGGTCCACCGACACGGGCACGCCCAGCTGGGCCGCCCAGACATCGGTGGCGTTCAGCAGGAAGTCCTCGTAGGGCAGCAGGGCAAAGCCGCGCGCGCCCCACCGCGCGCCCCACGAGTTCTGGACGATGAAACCCTCGCGCGTGTAGCCGACGATCGCGACGGCATGGCCGCCGTCGGGCGCGTGGCCCCGCCGCCTGATGATCGGCAGCGAGACGTGTCGCTGGCCGTGCCCGGCGCGGGCGACCATCGGGCCGGGCGCGTCCCAGCCTTCGTGGACCATGAGCGTGCAGTACAGCGCCCCCACTTCGGCGAGCGCCGCGTGCATGTCGCGCACTTGCCGGTGCATCACCCGGTAGAACGCGCCCCCCGGCGTGCGCTGCGCCTCGGCGGCCGCGGCGGCCGTCAGGGCCCCGCCGCGCCGATCGGCGGGCCACGAGTCCCGCGCGCACACGCCGTGGCGCACCCATCCCTTCATCGCCCCCCGCGCGGAGGACCCCGAGTACTGCGCGCCGGGCCACTCGTCGTACCGGCGGGCCATCTCGTACAGCATCCACGGGCTCACGCGACGCCTGATGCCGTGGGCGTTCAGCAGGAACTGGATGACCGCCGCCAGGGCGTAACCCGTGCACGCGCCGTCGGAACCCTGGTCGAGGATCTCGGGCACCCGCCCGCAGTTGACGACCTCCTCCGGAAGCGCGTTCAGGCCTGGCCGGTAGAACCAGTCGCGGATGTCGACGCGGTCCGGCCAGGCGTCGAACTGGCGCGCGGGCGTGGCTGCACCCAGGCCGGCGGCAGCCGTGCAGCGCCGCGGGACGGGACGCCGGCTGCCGGACGACGTCCGCCCTGCCGGGGTCGTGTTCGGAGCCATCGTGGCACCTCGCGGTCGAGGCCGCCCCGGCTGGCACCGGACCCGGTGTCCGGGCGGGCACGCAAGCGGCGCACGCAGCCGACCGCCCGCGAGCGCGCCAAAGCCTGGCGGGCTCCCGGAACGGTCACGCACCGGGGAACGACGTTCCCTGATCGAGAGGACTGACAGGGACTTATACGGCGGGCGGTGCCTGGCGCGGCAGAGAATTGCACGGGAATGCACGTCCGTGCCGCGACCGGTCGGCGGGCGGGCGGGACCGGCGACCCGAGGGCCCCAACCGGAACGCGATCGCGGGGGCCCGTCTCACGGCCGCCGCGCGAGATCGCAGAGCAGTTCGAACATCAGGTTCGCGGCCAGCAGCGCCGTGATCTGCCCGGGGCCGTCGTAGAGCGGCGAGACCTCCACGACGTCGCACCCGACGATGTTCAGGCCGGCGAGGCCGCGGACCAGCTGCTGTGCCTCCTGGCTGGTGAGGCCGCCGACCTCGGGCGTGCCGGTGCCGGGGGCAAACGCCGGGTCGACGGCATCGATGTCGAACGTCACGTACACCGGCCCGGACGCCACGCGCGCGATCTCGTCGATCACCGTCTTGAGGCCATGGGCTTTGACCTGTTCGATGTCGAAGACCGTGATGCCGTGCTCGCGATGAAAGTCGAAATCGTCCTCGCCATACATGGGGCCGCGGATGCCCACCTGCACGAAGCGCCCGCCGTCCACGAGCCCTTCCTCGATGGCCCGGCGGAACGGGCTGCCGTGGAAGTACTTCCCGCCGAAGTACTCGTCCCAGGTGTCGATGTGGGCGTCGAACTGGACCAGGCCGAGCGGCCCGTGCCGCCTGGCCACGGCCCGCAGCACCGGGAGCGTCACGCCGTGGTCGCCGCCGACGATCATCGGCGTGGCGCCCGCCTCCACGATCTCACCGACCCGCCGTTCGATCGCGGTGTAGGCGACCTCGATACTGGTGGGCGGCGTGTCCACGTCCCCTGCGTCCGCCACGTTGAGCTGGGCGAACGGGTGGACCTTCTGGAAGTAGCTGTAGCTCCGAATCAGCGACGACTGCGACCGCACCTCGCGGGGGCCGAGCCTGGCGCCGGGGCGGTACGAGGCCCCGCTGTCGAACGGCACGCCCAGGATGGCAACGTCCACCCCCTCGAGGTCCGGGCAATGAGGCAGCCGCATGAAGGTGGCGGGCTGCGCGAAGCGGGGCGACTCGAACGACGCGCGTGGTTCGAAGCGGGACGTGGACATCGCTCCTCCAGCTCCGGGCGGCTGCGCGGCCGGACTCCGGCGGCGCAGTCCCCTGTCACCCGTGGTATCGGCCCGTCGTCTATTTGAACAGATCGTCGAACGCGCTGCGGGCGCTTGTCTGCCGCACCGACCCGGTTTCGCGCTCGACGGTCGTCTTCGCCTCGAACAGCGGACAGGTGTTGAGCACGTCCTTGGGCGAGATCCGCGCCGGCACGGGCTGCATGCACTCGTAGCGGTCGGCGGGGTTGAAGTACGTGCATTGCGCACAGGCGTGCAGCGACGCCCCGCATTTCGCGCAGGCGGACGACATGGTCACGACGGTGTTGACGATCGTCGCGCACCGGTGGCACCGGATGACATCCCGGAAGCCGGGCATGTTGAGCTTCCGCGGGCCGGGCGGACGGTCCTCCGGCCTCGGCCGCGGCGGCGGCGCGCCGTCCGCGCTGCGCGCCCGGTCGCGCTCCCGTCCATCGTCGTCCTGGTAGCCGCGCTGACGATACTTGCGGTCGCTCATGGCAACCCCTCGCAAGGAACGAGGACCGAAGACGTGGGTCTGAGGGCTGCAACCGGCCACGGGCGTGGCGTGGAGAATGCCTTGCGGGTCGTAACTGTATCACAGCCTCGAGAATCGCGGCCGGGAACCCTCGCGGCGGCGCGGCGGCGCCCCGGGGATGCCGGCTCCCCACCCGGCACGCGGAACGGGCGTTCTGCCCCGCCGCCGCCATGCGGCCGGGTTCCCGGGGCGCGCGACCGCCGCGCTCGCGCGCGATCGGTGGCGGCGGCTCCGGGTCGACACGCTCGCGCAGGACCGACGTGCCGGGCGGAATGACGGTTGTCGGCCGGGAACATTATTGAGTACACTCTCGCGACAATCTCGTTGCAGAAGGCTGCGCGCGTGAACGGCGGTTCAAGGCATCGTGCGGGTGGATCGCGCGCGCGCGAGACAAAGTCTGGTGCTGTCGGGTATACTACCCTCTTCCCCAGGCGTCTAAATGTCGCAGATATTTCACCCGAGCGCGAACGGGATCGCCCGCATCACACTCTTCGGCGTCGTGTTCTTCGTCGCGGCGGCGGGCTATGCCGTCTACGAGCTGGGCAAGTCGCCGTACGTCACGCAGGCCTACATCGCCCGCGATCAGCCCATCCAGTTCAGCCACGAGCGTCACGTGGCGGGCAACGGACTGGATTGCCGGTACTGCCACACGAGCGTGGAGCAATCGGCGTTCGCGGGCATCCCCCCGACGAAAACCTGCATGAACTGCCACTCGCAGATCTTCGCCACCAGTCCGTACCTGGAGCCGGTCCGCTCCAGCTTCCGGACGGGCACGTCGCTGCAGTGGACCCGGGTGCACGATCTGCCGGACTTCGTGTACTTCGACCACAGCATCCACGTGGCCAAGGGCATCGGGTGCTCGACCTGCCACGGGCGGGTCGATCGGATGCCCCTGATGTGGCAGGTGAACACGCTCCAGATGGAGTGGTGCCTCGAGTGCCATCGGAACCCCGAGAAGTACGTGCGGCCCCGCGCGGACGTGTTCCAGATGGACTACCAGCCGCCGGCGAACCAGATCGGGCTGGGTCGACAGCTCGTAGCGCAGTACCAGATCCGGAGCCTGACCAGCTGCTCCACGTGCCATCGGTGACGGAGCGCGGACGAAGAGGGCGCGGCAGGGGTCCGGTCCCGGCGGCCACGGCAGGTCGGGCCATGAACGGTTGAGGACAGCTTCGGGTTCAGGCATGAGCGAACACACGCAACTCGACCTCGCTTCGGTGCAGGCACGGCTGGGCTCGGCAACGGGCCCGGCGTACTGGCGCAGCCTCGAAGAGCTCGCGAACACGGAGGCGTTCCAGGAGTTCCTGCACCGCGAGTTCCCGTCGCAGGCGGCGGAGTTCACCGACCCGGTCGGCCGCCGGCAGTTCCTGCGCCTCATGGGCGCGTCGCTGGCGCTCGCCGGCGTCAGCGCGTGCACCAAGCAGCCCCCCGAGAAGATCGTGCCCTACGTCCGCGCGCCCGAAGAGATCGTGCCGGGCCGCCCGCTCTTCTTCGCCACCGCCGTCCCCCTCGGCGGCGTGGCCGCGGGCGTGCTGGTCGAAAGCCACACCGGACGGCCCACGAAGATCGAAGGCAACCCCGAGCATCCGGCCAGCCTCGGCGCCACCGATCTGTTTTCGCAGGCGGCCATCCTCGGGCTCTACGATCCGGATCGATCCCAGACGGTCACGCAGTTGGGCGACATCCGGTCGTGGGGCCGGTTTCTCGAGGCGCTGCGCGGGGCGGTCGAGGCCAAGCGCGGGTCGAAGGGCGCGGGCCTGCGGATCCTGACCGAGACCGTGACCTCGCCCACGCTCGCGATGCAGCTCCGGGGCATTCTCGAGGCATTCCCGGCGGCGCGGTGGCACCAGTTCGAGCCCGCGGGCCGCGACTTCGTCCGCGCCGGGGCGCGGCTCGCCTTTGGCACCGACGTGTCCACGCGCTATGCCTTCGACAAGGCGAAGGTGGTGCTGTCGATCGACGGCGATTTCCTGTCGACCGGCCCGGGCGCGCTGCGCTACATCCGCGATTTCATGGACGGCCGGCGCGTGCGCGGCACCGAGGCCGCGTCCAATCGCCTGTACGTCGTCGAAAGCACGCCGTCGAACACCGGCGCCAAGGCGGACCATCGCCTGCCGCTCCGCCCGAGCGAGGTCGGGGTGTTCGCGCGGGCGCTGGCGGCCGAGGTGGGCGTGCCGGGCGTGACGGCGACGCTGTCCGCGCCCGCGGCACAGGCCTGGCTGGCGGCCGCCGCCCGCGATCTCGCGGCCCACAAGGGCGCGTCGGCCGTCGTCGTCGGAGACTATCAGCCGCCCGCGGTGCACGCGCTGGGCCACGCGATCAATCAGGCCCTGGGCAACTCGGGCGCGACGGTGATCTACGCCGACCCGGTCGAGGCCAGCCCGGTCGACGAACACGCGTCGCTCCGCAGCCTGGTCGAGGACATCAACGCGGGGACGGTGGACCTGCTGCTGGTCCTGGGCGGCAATCCCGTCTACAGCGCTCCCGCCGAGCTCCACGTCGGCGAGGCGCTGGCGAAGGTCGCGTTCACGGCGCACCTGGCGCAGCACGAGGACGAGACGTCGGCGCGGTGCCAGTGGCACATTCCCGAGGCGCACGTCCTGGAGGCGTGGAGCGACGGGCGGGCGTGGGACGGAACCGCGTCGATCGTGCAGCCGCTCATCGCGCCGCTCTACGGCGGCAAGTCGGCCCACGAAGTCCTGGCCGCCCTCTCGACAAACGCCGGCCGCCCGGCGTACGACCTCGTGCAGGACTCGTGGAAGGCGTGGGCCGCGCAGGCCGGCATCGCCGACTTCGAGGGCTTCTGGCGCCGCTCGGTCCATGACGGCGTGGTGGCGGGCACCGCGTTCGCGCCGCGGGCCATGGCGGTCGGCGACATCGCCTCGGCGATCGGGCCCGCGCCACGGGTCGCGGACGGCCTCGAGGTCCTGTTCCGGCCCGACCCCACCGTGCACGACGGCCGCTTCGCCAACAACGGGTGGCTGCAGGAGGTGCCCAAGCCCTTCACGAAGCTCACCTGGGACAACACGATCCAGCTGAGCCCGGGCACCGCCGCACGGCTCGGCGTCGCGAACGAGGACGTCGTGGAACTGCGCGCCGGCGGCGCGGCGGTCAGCGGCCCGGCGTGGATCGTGCCCGGGCAGGCGGACGACACCGTGACCGTGCACCTGGGCTACGGCCGGGTGCGCGCGGGCCGGGTCGCCAACGGGGTCGGGTTCTCCGTTGCCGCGATCCGCACGGTCGCGTCGCCCTGGGCGGCGGCGGGCGCCTCGATCGCGCCGACCGGCCTCCGGTCCCCGCTCGCCTGCACGCAACTCCACCACAACATGGAGGGTCGGGCGCTCGTCCGGAGCACGACCGTCGAGGAGTACGAGCGGGACCCGCACGCCGTGCAGAAGGAGGATCCCGAGCCTCCGCGCACGATGACCATGTACAAGAAGCACGACTACACCGGCTACGCGTGGGGCATGTCGGTGGACCTGAACTCGTGCGTGGGCTGCAACGCGTGCACCGTGGCGTGCCAGGCCGAGAACAACGTGGCGGTGGTCGGCAAGGACCAGGTGGCGCGCGGCCGCGAGATGCACTGGCTCCGGCTCGACACCTACTACGCGGGCGGCGTGGAGAACCCCGACACTTACTTCCAGCCGGTGATGTGCCAGCAGTGCGAGAACGCGCCCTGCGAGGTGGTGTGCCCCGTGGGCGCAACGGTCCACAGCGACGAAGGCCTGAACGACATGGTCTACAACCGCTGCGTGGGCACCCGGTACTGCTCGAACAACTGCCCCTACAAGGTGCGCCGGTTCAATTTCTACCTCTACCAGGACTGGGACACGCCGAGCCTGAAGCTGGGGCGCAACCCGGACGTGACCGTCCGCAGCCGCGGCGTCATGGAGAAGTGCACCTACTGCGTGCAGCGGATCAACGGCGCCAAGATCGCCGCGGAAGAGGACGGGCGGCAGGTGCGCGACGGCGAGATCGTCACGGCGTGCGAGGCCGCGTGCCCGGCCCGGGCGATCGTCTTCGGCAACATCAACGACCCGGAGAGCCGGGTCGCGAAGCTGAGATCGGAAGCGCTGCAGTACGCGCTGCTCGGCGAACTCAACACCCGGCCGCGGACGACGTACCTGGCGGCGGTGAAGAACCCGAACCCGGAACTCGCGCCCGGCCCGGCCGGCGGCGAGCACCGGCAGGACGGCTGACGAGTCTCCGGAAAGGTTGAACGCGGATGGCTGAGTCGTCGAACGCGATGACGGCAGAGACCGGGGCGCAGCACCCGCCGGCGACGTACCTCGCGCCGGGCCACACCTTCGCGACGGTCACGGACAAGATCAGCGCGATCGTCCTGACCCGCAAGGTGTCGATGGGCTGGCTCATCGGCCTGGGCATCTCGGCCTCCCTGGCGGGCGTGCTCCTGGTGGCGCTCGGCTACCTGTTCGTGACGGGCATCGGGATCTGGGGCAACAACATCCCGGTTGGCTGGGCCTTCGACATCACCAACTTCGTGTGGTGGATCGGCATCGGGCACGCCGGGACCCTGATTTCGGCGATTCTCCTGCTGCTGCGTCAGCCGTGGCGCACGTCCATCAACCGGTTCGCCGAGGCCATGACGCTGTTCGCCGTGGCCTGCGCGGGGCTCTTCCCGCTCATCCACACGGGCAGACCGTGGCTGGCCTACTGGCTCCTCCCGATCCCCAACACGATGACGGTCTGGCCGCAGTTCCGCAGCCCGCTCATCTGGGACGTGTTCGCGGTGTCCACCTACGCCACCGTATCGGCCCTGTTCTGGTACGTCGGCCTCGTCCCCGACCTCGCCACGCTGCGTGATCGATCCGCGTCGAAGGTGGGCCGGTTCCTGTACGGCGTGGGCGCCCTCGGCTGGCGGGGCTCCGCGATGCACTGGCACCGCTACGAGACGGCGTACCTGCTGCTCGCGGGCCTGGCGACCCCGCTGGTCGTCTCGGTCCACACGGTGGTCAGTTTCGACTTCGCCATCGCGATCCTGCCGGGCTGGCACACCACGATCTTCCCGCCGTACTTCGTGGCGGGCGCGATCTACTCGGGCTTCGCCATGGTCCTGACCCTGGCCATCCCGATCCGCGCGGCCTACGGGCTGGAGGACTTCATCACGAAGCGCCATCTCGACGTGATGGCCAAGGTCATGCTGTCGACCGGCCTGATCGTGGCGTACGGCTACGGCATCGAAGCGTTCACGGCCTGGTACAGCGGCAACCAGTTCGAGCGCTACATGCTCCTCAACCGCATGACCGGGCCGTACTGGTGGTCGTACTGGGGCCTGATTCTGACCAACATCGTCATCCCCCAGTCGCTCTGGCTCAAGCGCGTGCGCGGCAGCGCGGTGGCGTTGTTCGCCGTCTCGATCGTGATCAACGTCGGGATGTGGCTGGAGCGCTTCGTCATCATCGTGACCAGCCTCCACCGCGACTTCCTCCCGTCGTCGTGGGGCATGTACACGCCGACCTTCTGGGATTGGGCCACCTTCATCGGCACGATTGGCCTGTTCCTCACGATGCTGTTCCTGTTCATCCGGTTCCTGCCGATGATCTCCATCTACGAGATGCGGAGCGTCGTGCCGCAGGCACGGGTGCACGAGGCGGCAGAGCAGGCGAACTGACGGGAATCGGGTTTGAGCAGGGTGCACGCATGGAAGACCAGCAGCTGCACGGCGTGATGGCCGAGTTCGACAGCCCCACGGCGCTCGTGCGCGCCGCGAACCGGGCACGGAAGGCGGGCTACAGGAAGATGGACGCCTACTCGCCGTTCCCGATCGAGGAACTGCACGAGGCGCTGGGGCTCGAGACGACAAAGCTGCCGCTGCTGGTACTGCTTGGTGGTCTGGCGGGGATGGTCGCGGGCTACGGCCTCCAGTACTGGGCGGCGACGATCGCGTACCCGATCAACGTGGGCGGCCGGCCCCTCCACAGCTGGCCCGCGTTCATCGTGCCGACCTTCGAGACGACGATCCTGTTCGCGGCGCTGACCGCTGTCTTCGGGATGCTGGCGCTCAACGGCCTGCCGCAGCCGTACCACGCGGCCTTCAACTGGAGCCGCTTCGCCATGGCGAGCCGCGACCGGTTCTTCCTGTGCATCGAGGCGCGGGACCCCCTGTTCGACCGCGCCGGAACCCGGCGGTTTCTCGAGAGCCTGCAGCCGCGAGAGGTGTCCGACGTTGACGCGTAGCACCCGCATCCCGATTGCCGCCGCCTGTCTTTGCGCCGGCCTGCTGCTCGCCGGCTGCCGGCAGGACATGCACGACCAGCCGAAGTACAAGCCCCTGGCCTGGAGCGAGTTCTTCGACGACCAGCGCGCCGCCCGCCCGCTCGTCGCCGGCACGATCGCCCGGGGGCAGCTCCGCGCCGACGCGCTGCTCTACACGGGCAAGATCGACGGCAGGCTGGCCGACCTGTTCCCGCAGCCGGTCACCGCACAGGTGATGGCCCGCGGCCGCGAGCGGTACGACATCTTCTGCTCGCCGTGCCACGGCCGCACCGGCGAGGGCGACGGCATGATCGTGCAGCGCGGCTTCCGGCGCCCGCCGACGTTCCACCAGGACCGCCTCCGACAGGTCCCGGTAGGCTACCTGTTCGACGTCATCACGAACGGCTTCGGCGCCATGCCGGACTACGCCGCCCAGGTGCCGGTCGAGGACCGCTGGGCCATCGTCGCCTACTTCCGGGCGCTGCAACGCAGCCATGACGCGACGCTGGCCGACGTGCCGCCCGCCGAGCGCCCGCGGCTCGAGACTCCCGGAAAACGCTGACGCTCTCGAGGCATCTGGACGCTGACGTGATGGATCAAGTCTCTTACACCGCCCCAACCAGCCTGGACGGCCTCCGCCAGCGCGCCCTGATCGTGGGCGCGGCCGGCCTGCTCGCGACGGCGGCCGGCGCGTTCGTCAACACGGGCCAGTTCTTCCACTCGTACCTGCTGGCGTACCTGTTCGTCCTGGCGGCCGCGCTCGGCAGCCTCGCCCTGCTGATGCTCCATCACCTCTCGGGGGGCGCGTGGGGCATCGTGACGCGGCGGATCTTCGAGGCTGGTGCCGGCACGCTGCCGTGGATGGCGCTGTTCTTCGTGCCCGTGCTCTTCGGCATGCAGACGCTGTACCCGTGGAGCCGGCCGTCCGTGGTGGCCGGCGACCACGTGCTCGAGGCCAAGGCCGCCTACCTGAACGTGCCGTTCTTCGTGATCCGCGCGGGTATCTACTTCGCGATCTGGATCGCCCTCGCCCGGCTGCTGACGCGCTGGTCGGCCCGGCAGGACCGGACGGGCGATCCCGACGCGGCGGCGCGCATGCGCCGCCTGGCCGCGCCCGGCCTGGTGCTCTACGCGGTCACGATGACCTTCGCGTCCTTCGACTGGGCGATGTCGCTCGAGCCGCACTGGTTCTCGACGATGTACGGGTTCCTGTTCCTCGCGGGGCAGGGCCTCACGGGCCTGGCCCTGGCGATCATCGTGGCGCGGCGGCTCTCGCTCGAAGCGCCCATGGACAAGGTCTACAACGCCGGGCACTTCCACGACTTCGGCAAGCTGTTGTTCGCCTTCACGATGCTGTGGGCGTACCTGTCGTTCTCGCAGTTCCTGATCATCTGGGCCGGGAACCTGCCGGAGGAGATCCCCTGGTTCCAGCACCGCCTGGATCACGGCTGGGAGGCCGTCGGCCTGGCGCTGGTGATGCTGCATTTCGCCGTGCCGTTCCTGGTGCTGCTGTCGCGCCGGACGAAGCGGAACCCGTACCTGCTGTCGCGGGTGGCCATGTGGCTCATCCTGATGCGGTTCGTGGATTTGTTCTTCCTGATCGGGCCCGAGGCGTACCCGACCGGGCTCACCCTCGGCTGGATGGATGTGGTCGCCCCCATCGGCCTCGGCAGCCTGTGGGTGTCGTTGTTCCTGGCGAACCTGAAGAGCCGCCCGCTGCTCCCGGTCCGCGATCCGGAGTTCGCGTCGGCGTTGCAGGCAAGGGGACACTAGGTTCTAGAGTATCGGTTCTAGGTTATAGGTTTTAGGTTATAGGTTTTAGGTTATAGGTTCTAGGTTTTAGGTTCTAGAACTCAGAACTCAGAACTCAAAACTGACAACGGATAACTGACAACTGACCCCATGACCGACCACACGCACGGTTCCGACACCGATCGCCGACCCGAAGAGGAGACCGAGGCCCGCGACGTCAGGCTGCGCCCGCTCCTGGTGTTCACGGTCGGCCTGGCGGTGACGTTGATCGCGGTCTACCTGGTCGTGGTCGTGATGTTCCGCCTCTTCAGCCGGGAGGCCGCGCAACGGGACACCGCCGCCGGCGTCAGCCAGGCGCAGCCCCTGGAGTCCGGCGAGGAGCGCCTGCCGCCCGCGCCGCGCATCCAGACGGACCCGGCGGCGGATCTCACGCGCTTCCGCCGGCAGGAGGACGCGGTGCTGAACAGCTACGGCTGGGTCGATCGGCAGGCGGGCACCGTCCGCGTGCCGATCGAGGTCGCGATGAAGCTGGTCCTGGAGCAGGGGCTGCCCGTCCGTCAGCCCGCAGGTGCCCCCCCGGCGCCGGGCACGCCGGCACCTCCCGCGCCTCCACCCACGGGTGAACGGAAGAGTCCATGAAGTTGTCCATCGCCATCATCGCGCTCGCGCTGCTCTCCCTCAGCCCCCCGGCGCACGCACAGGGCAAAGGCGTACCGCGCCCGGGCGGGTTCCTCGATCCGGGCACGCCGTCCGAGCAGGTGCCGGACATCCTGGCGAAGGTCGGCGTCGACCAGAAGCTCGACGCGCAGGTGCCGCTCGATCTGTCGTTCCGCGACGAGACGGGGAAGCCGATCAGGCTCGGCGACTACTTCGGCGCCAGGCCGGTCATCCTGATGCTGGTGTACTACGAGTGCCCGATGCTCTGCACGCAGGTGCTCAACGGCACGGTGGGCACGTTGAAGACGCTGAACTTCACCGCGGGGCAGGAGTTCAACATCGTCACGCTGAGCTTCAACCCGCGCGAGACGCCCGCGATGGCGGCCGAGAAGAAGGCCACCTACATCGCGAAGTACGGGCGCCCCGAGGCGGCGGCGGGCTGGCACTTCCTGACGGGCGAGCAGCCGGCGATCGACGCGGTGGCGAACGCGGTGGGCTTCCGGTACGTCTACGATCGGTCCACCGACCAGTACGTGCATGCCAGCGCGATCATGATCCTGACGCCGCAGGGCCGCGTGTCGAAGTACTTCTACGGGATCGAGTACCCGCCGCGCGACGTGCGGCTCGGCCTGATCGAAGCCTCCAACGGGAAGATCGGCAGCCCGGTCGACCAGGTCCTGCTCTACTGCTACCACTACGACCCGCACGCGGGGAAGTACAGCATGGTCATCATGAACGTGCTGCGGCTGGCCGGCGGGGCCACCGTCGTGCTGATCCTGGGATTCATCGTGGTGATGGCACTCAGGGACCGGAGGAAGGCACGGATCGCCGGGGCGGCCGCCCCTGGCACAACGCGCTGATCAAGGTATGCCGAATACGCCGATCTTCCCCGTCGAAGCCTCCACGATGGCCGGCCGCGTGGATGCCCTCTACCTCTTCCTGGTCGGGCTGAGCGCCTTCTTCGCGCTGCTGATCGCCGGTCTGGTGATCTTCTTCGCCGTGAAGTACCGCCGGCGGAGCCCGGACGAGACCGGCCAGGCGATCCACGGCAGCCTGCTGCTCGAGGCGACCTGGACGATCATCCCGCTCATCATCGTGCTCGTCATCTTCGGCTGGAGCGCGAGCATCTTCTTCTCGATGGCGCGGCCGCCCGAGCAGGCCCTCGACGTCTACGTCGTGGGCAAGCAGTGGATGTGGAAGTTCCAGCACCCCGACGGCCGCGCCGAGGTCAACGAGCTGCACGTGCCCGTCGGCCGCGCCGTCAAGCTGACGATGACCTCGCAGGACGTCATCCATGACGTCTACATCCCGGCGTTCCGGGTGAAGGCGGACGTGCTCCCCGGCCGGTACACGCACCTGTGGTTCAAGGCCACGAAGCCGGGGCGCTACCACCTGTTCTGCGCGGAGTACTGCGGCACGAACCACTCGGGCATGGGCGGCTGGATCGTCGTCCAGGAGCCCGCCGATTACCAGGCGTGGCTGGCGGGGAGCACCGGCCAGGCGGGATCGATGGTGTCTTCCGGTGAAAAGCTCTTCACCGACCTGGCCTGCAGCACGTGCCACAAGGAAGACACCACCGGCCGGGGCCCGTCGCTCTATGCGCTGCTCGGCCGGACCGTCCACCTCGAGGGCGGGGGCACGGTCGTGGCCGACGAGGCCTACCTGCGCGAGTCCATCATGAACCCGCGGGCGAAGGTCGTGTCGGGCTTCCAGCCGATCATGCCGACCTTCCAGGGCCTGGTCACCGAGGAAGGCCTGCTCCAGCTCATCGAGTACATCAGGACGCTGAAGACGACCCCGTCGAACGCGACCGGCGCGGCGCCCGGGGCCCCGGACGCTGGCGCGGCGGCGTCCGCCCCAGGGAAGCGGAAGTAGATTTATGGACACCCCACAGAGGCCCCGTCCCAACTACCTGACCGCGGGCTATGGCCTGAAGTCGTGGTTGCTCACGCAGGACCACAAGCGCATCGGCCTGCTGTACCTGGGCAGCGTCACCGCCTTCTTCGCGCTGGGCGGGACGTTCGCGCTGCTCATCCGCCTCGAACTGCTGACGCCGGCGGGCGACCTGGTGCAGTCGGACACCTACAACAGGCTGTTCACGATGCACGGCGTGATCATGGTGTTCTTCTTCCTGATCCCCGCCATCCCGTCCGTGCTCGGGAACTTCCTCGTCCCGCTGATGATCGGGGCCAGGGACCTGGCGTTTCCCCGGCTGAACCTGGCGTCGTGGTACCTCTACACGTTCGGCGGGCTGTTCACGCTGGTGGCGATGGTCATGGGCGGCGTGGACACGGGCTGGACCTTCTACACGCCGTACAGCAGCGCCTTCTCGAACTCGAACGTGGCGCTGACGGTCGTCGGGATCTTCATCAACGGCTTCTCGTCGATCCTGACCGGCCTGAATTTCATCGTCACCATCCACCGGATGCGGGCCCCGGGCATGACGTGGTTCCGGCTGCCGCTGTTCATCTGGGCGCACTACGCGACGTCGCTGATCATGGTGCTCGGGACGCCGGTGCTGGCCATCACGCTGCTGCTGGTCGCGGCGGAGCGGCTGCTGAACTTCGGCATCTTCAACCCGGCGCTGGGCGGCGACCCGGTGCTGTTCCAGCACCTGTTCTGGTTCTACTCGCACCCGGCCGTCTACATCATGATCCTGCCAGCGATGGGCGTGATGAGCGAGATCATCACCTGCTTCTCGCGCAAGCCGATCTTCGGGTACTCGGCGATCGCGTTCTCGTCGCTGGCGATCGCGATCGTCGGCTTCCTCGTGTGGGGCCACCACATGTTCGTCAGCAGCCAGTCGGTGTACTCCGCCATGGCGTTCTCGCTGCTGAGCTACCTGGTGGCGATCCCGTCGGCCATCAAGGTCTTCAACTGGACCGCGACCCTCTACAAGGGGTCGCTGTCGCTCGAAGCCCCGATGCTGTACGCGTTCGGGTTCATCGGCCTGTTCATGATCGGCGGCCTGACCGGCCTGTTCCTCGCGGCCCTGGCCGTGGACGTGCACGTGACGGACACCTACTTCGTCGTCGCGCACTTCCACTACATCATGGTGGGCGGCACCATCATGATGTTCCTGGGCGGCATCCACTTCTGGTGGCCCAAGATCTTCGGGCGGCTCTACAACGCCTATTGGGCGAGGGTCTCCGCCGTCACGATCTTCATCGGCTTCAACATGACGTTCTTCCCGCAGTTCGTCGTGGGCTACCTCGGCATGCCCCGGCGATACCATGCGTACCCGCCCGAGTTCCAGCTCTGGAACGTCCTCTCGTCGGCGGGCGCGGTCGTGCTCGGCGTCGGGTACCTGATGCCGATGGTCTACCTGCTCTGGTCGCTGAAGTTCGGCGCGCCGGCCGGGCCGAACCCCTGGCACGCGAAGGGCCTCGAATGGACGACCGATTCGCCGCCGCCGACGTTCAACTTCGACGAGATCCCGATCGTCGACGAGCCGCCGTACAACTACGTGAAGTGAGGGTCCGATGGTAGAGGCGCACGCGCACCAGCACCCCGCCTTGCGGCACCACTTCGAGGATCTCGACCACCAGTTCGAGGCCTCGGCGCTGGGGATGTGGGTCTTCCTGGTCACCGAGATCCTGTTCTTCGGCGGCATGTTCACCGCGTACCTCATCTACCGGATGGCGTACCCGGACGCCTTCGCCGGGGCCAGCCACGAACTGAACGTCCTGCTCGGCGGCGTCAACACCGCCGTCCTGATCGGGTCGAGCCTGACCATGGCCATGGCCGTGCACTCCTCGCAGGTCGGCCAGAACAGGCGGCTGCTCGTGTACCTGGTGCTCACGATGGTCCTCGGCACCGTGTTCCTGGGCATCAAGAGCGTCGAGTACATGTCCAAGTTCCAGGAGGGCCTCGTGCCGGGCGCCAACTTCCGGTACGACGGCCCGGACCCGGTTCACGCCCAGCTCTTCTTCTCGCTGTACTTCATGATGACCGGTCTTCATGCGGCGCACATGATCGTCGGGCTCGTCATCATGATCGTCCTGGCCGTGATGACCCTGCGCGGCCGGTTCTCGGCCGCGTACCACACGCCTGTCGAGATCAGCGGGCTGTACTGGCACTTCGTCGACATCGTCTGGATCTTCCTGTTCCCGTTGCTGTACCTGATCGACCGGCACGGGGTGCCGGGCGTCCACTAGGAGCGCGCCGGCCCGCGTCTCCGGACCGGGGCGCGGCGACCACACTGCCATGACCGACCACGCACTGACGAGCGCACCGGGCACCCCGCCCCTCGAGCCGGCCCACGACCACGTCGTGCCGGTGCGGATCTACCTGGCCGTGTTCGCGAGCCTGATGATCCTGACGGCCCTCACCGTGGGCGCGGCCTTCCTCGACCTGGGGCCGTTCAACACGGTGGTGGCGCTGGTGATCGCCACCGTCAAGATGACGCTGGTCGTGCTCTTCTTCATGCACGTCCGCTACAGCAACCGCCTGACGTGGGCAGCGATCGGCGCCGGGTTCTTCTTCCTGGCGCTCCTCCTGCTGATGACCCTCAGCGACTACGTCACCCGCGGCCCGGGCTGGCTGCACTACGGATGATCGGACGGCGGCCGGCGAACGACTGCCGGCCGTGCGCGGCTCAAGGCCCGCGGCCGCGGCTTCGTCCGGCACCGCCGAGAAGCGACGCTGAGAACCGGGAACTGAAGACGGACCACCCCCATTTCGCAGGGCTTCAACTCTCGCTCCGCGTGGTATAAGAGGAAGGTCGCACGCGGTCCGCCTCGGCTGCCGCGCGCCCCATCTGGGTCTTCCCCGACACGCCTGACGTCCGGAGGAGCGGCGCATGGCCGAGAGCCTGCTCTTTCTAACCGAGCTGATGGGCCTGAAGGTCTGCGACCTGAAGGGCCGCCGTATCGGCCGGGTCAAGGACGCGGGCATCGTGCCCCGGATCCATCCCAGGCGCGTCGATCGGTTCCTGGTGGGCGGCGAGTGGAACTGGTGGACGGTCCGCCACGACCAGGTCGCCTCGATTTCCCTCGACGGCATCTACCTCCGCGACGAGCAGCTCACCCCCTATCACGCCGACGAGTACATGCTGCGGATCGTCCGCGACCTGCTCGACCAGCAGATCATCGACGTCGAGGGCCGCAAGGTCGTCCGCGTCAACGACATCACGTTCGATCTGAAGCAGGCCAACAGCCACGATGTGCTCCACGTGCTGGAGGTGGACGTCGGCGTGCGCAGCATGTTCCGCCGCGTCTTCCAGGGCCTCCTGCCGCCCCGGTGGATCCGCCGCCTGCAGCGCCGCATCATTCCGCACTCGATCCGCTGGGAGTTCTGCAACATCATCGAGCCCGACCCGCAGCGGCGGCTGCGCCTGAACATCTCGCACACCGCCCTCGAGCAGATGCACCCGGCCGACCTCGCCGACATCGTCGAGGAGCTGAGCCACGAGGATCGGGAGGCCGTGTTCGAATCCCTGGACAGCGAGGTCGCGGCCGAGGCGCTGTCGGAGGTCGACGACACCAAGACCCAGGCCAACATCCTCGAGTCCCTCGAGGCGGACCGCGCCGCCGAGATCATCGAGGAGATGTCGCCTGACCAGGCCGCCGATGTCCTCAACGAGATGGAGGAGGAGACCTCCGACCGCATCCTCGGGGAGATGCACGCCCAGGACAAGACCGACGTCGAGGAACTGCTGGAGTTCGACGAGGAGTCCGCCGGCGGCATGATGAACACCGAGTTCATCGCGCTGCCCCACGACGCCACGGTCGGGAACGCGCTGCAGGCGGTCCGCGAGAACGAGGAGCAGGTCGACACGCTGACGACGATCTTCCTCCGGGACGCGGACGGCCGACTCACGGGGGTCCTCCCGGTGGCCCGGCTGCTGCTCGCCGACACGGCGACGCCGCTGAGGACGCTTGTCACCGACGAGGTCATCTCGGTGACCGTCGAGGAACGGCGCCAGCGCGTCACCGAGATCGTGGACAAGTACAACCTGATGGCGCTGCCGGTCGTGGACCGGGAGGACCGGCTGGTCGGCACGATCACGGCCGACGACATCATCTCCGTCCTGAGGCAGGACTAGCCCGTGCGGTTCTTCGAGCGGTTCCGCCGTCACATCATCGTGTTCTTCGCCGTCATCGGCCCCGGCTTCATCACGGCCATGGTCGACAACGACGCGGGCGGCATCTACACGTACTCGCAGGCCGGGGCGATGTTCGGCTACATGCCGCTCTGGACCCTGGCGCCCATCGCCGTGCTGCTCGTCGTCACGCAGGAGATGAACGCGCGGATGGGCGCGGTCACGGGCAAGGGCCTCTCCGACCTGATCCGCGAGGAGTTCGGGCTGCGGACGACGTTCGTCGTGATGGCGCTGCTCGTGGTGGCGAATTTCACCAACGTCATGGCGAATTTCGCGGGCGTGGCGAGCGCCCTCGAGCTGTTCCACGTCAGCCGCTACATCTCGGTGCCGCTGGCCGCCGTCTTCGTCTGGGTGCTGGTCGTGAAGGGGACCTACGCGAGCGTCGAGAAGATCTTCCTCGGGGCGTGCGTGACCTACATCGCCTACGTCGTGGCGGCGGTGCTCATCAACCCGGACTGGGAGGCCTCGGCCCTGGCGAGCGTGCGGCCCGTGTTCCTCGCCAACGTCACCTACATCACGATCCTGATCGGCCTGGTCGGCACGTCGGTGGCCCCATGGATGCAGTTCTACCTGCAGGCGGCCGTCGTCGAGAAGGGCGTGACGGTCAAGGACTACGCCGAGTCGCGGATCGAGGTCATCGTCGGCTCGATCGTGATGATCGTGGTCGCCTTCTTCATCATCGTCGCCTGCGCCGCCGGCATCTGGCAGGTCAGGCCCCGAGAGATCGAGAGCGCGGCCGAGGCCGCCAAGGCGCTGCGGCCCTTCGGGGAGTACGCCTACCTGCTGTTCAGCGCCGGCCTGCTCAACGCGTCGCTGTTCGCGGCCAGTATCCTGCCGCTGTCCACCGCGTACTCGGTGTGCGAGGGCCTGGGCTTCGAGTCGGGCGTGAACAAGACCTTCCGGGAGGCGCCGGTCTTCTACTGGCTGTACACCCTGCTGATCGCGGGCGGCGCGGGCGTGGTCCTCATCCCGAGCTTCCCGCTCATCAAGATGATCCTGCTCTCGCAGGTCGTGAACGGCATCCTGCTGCCGCTCATCCTGATCTTCATGATCAAGCTCGTGAACCGCGCCGGCCTGATGCAGGAGTGGGTCAACTCGCGCGCCTACAACGTGATCGCGTGGACCGCCGTCGTGATCCTCATCGGCCTGACGGCCATGCTGGCGGGCATCACCGTGCGGGATCTCTGGTTCGCGTGATCCGCTGCCAGGGCGGGCCCGTTAATCCCGGCGCTCAAGTGAATTGACCATGCGCTGGGCCGTAGCGCGCGGGCTTCAGCCCGCGTGCCCGGGGCGAACACCGTCAACCGAAGTGAGCCCCGGGAGTAGAGCTCGTTGGAACACACGGGTATCGGTGTTCGTTCTCTGACAGGCAGGGCCTCACCGCCGGACCTCGTCGAAGACCATCGCCGCCCAGCCGGTCCCCTTCCGGTAGAAGAGCGTCAACTGGCCCTTGAACACGCCAAATCGCTTCGCCGACTGCAACTGCGTGAGGAACCGGGCCTCCACGGCCGTCTCGGCCTCCGGGCACGCCATCTGGGTCGAGCCCGCCGGGCCGATGTTCACCTCGCCGGCCGAGATTCCGGACGTGACGGGCGCGAAGTAGCTGTTGCACCCGCTGCGGCCGACGAACCGGCCGCCCTTGAGGGCCAGCGTCACCTCGGGCCGCGTGGGAGCGGGCACGTCGACCGCCCAGTAGCGAAGCACCCAGTCCGAGCCGGCGAGGGACTGCAGCGGGACCGTGCCTCCCGTGGGCGGCCCGGACTGGCCCGCGGCGACGGCCGCGGCCAGCAGCACGACCGCGGCGGATCCGGACAGCAGTTGAAGCGATCGACGCATGAGGTCCCTCCGATCGGCGCGAAGAAGAACGATCGCCATCAGGATACCGCGGGCGCGGCCGGGCCGCCAGCCGGAGGATCCAGCCGGAGGAGCCGGCATCGCGGTTCGGGACGATCGTGAGCCGGAACCAGACGGGGCGTGAGAGCACGGGAGACCGTGCCCCCACGCCTGCGGCGGGCTACGAACGGGGCGGCGGCGGCGCCATGAACCGGCTGAGGTTGCCGGCCGACGGCATGCCCATCATGCCGGCGGGCCCGACGCCGACCATCGCGTAGATCTCGTCCTTCGTCCAGCCGGCCTTCACGAGCGCGAGGTACAGGTTCTTCGCGGCCTCGGCCCGATCCTTCCCGGCGGTCATCGACAGCGCGATGTTGTCCTTCCCCATCAGCGCCTTCATCGCGTCGAGCCGTGCGACGCAGCCGTTCACGTCGAAGGGATCGCACTCGACCGCGACGAGGGCGTTCTTCTTCTTGAGCCTGGCGGCCATCTCCGCGTCGAGGCCGGCCGGGTCCGTCAGGATGAACGGCTTGCCGGCAGCCTCCGCGACGTCGCTCACGAGCGACATCGGCGGGCGCACGAGGTTCAACGTGACGTTGGCCGCCTCGGTCGCCTTCAGCGCCTCACGACCGTCGGGCGTCAACGTGTCGCCGAACCAGTAGCCGTCGTTGCCCAGGACGTCCAGGCGCCCGAAGTCGAGGAGCGTCGCCGCCGTCTGCAGCAGGCCGATGCTGCCCTGGAACAGGCCCGCGCCCCGCACGCCGGTGGCGACAGGGAGCATCCGGCCGCCGCGGCCCATGCGGAGGACGGGGCCCGATGGCGGTTGTTTGAGGGCCTTGGCGCGCTGCGCCGTCAGCGCGAGGAGTTCGTCCCGGGTGGACGCCTTCACGAACGCCCAGGTCCGCTCCGTGCCGCCCGTCATGTCGGGCACCGGCAGCCGCTGCGCGTCGTAGATGTTCTGCCGGTCCGGGATGATCAGGCTGACCTTCGTCTCGTTCGCGACGTTCAGCATCCCCTGGACGACGAACTGGCCGGTCCAGCCGAGGATGTCTGCCTCGATCTTCGCCGGGTCGTCGCCCGAGTCGTGGTAGTCGGGATGGCCGCCGCGGCCGCTCGTCATCAGCGCCAGGGCCTCGATGCCGCGCTCGATGAACGCCGAGTAGTCGCTGCCGCCAGGGCCCGCCTGGCTCGGGTCGATGATCTTCGCAATCGCCGGGTCCTGGTCCTTCATGATCACGTCGAAGATCGCCGGGAAGTTCAGCGCGCCCGGCGCGTCGATGCGGTCACCGAGGCCGACCATGTCCATGTTGAAGTAGGTGACCGTCTTGTCCATGGCCACCCCGTCGGTCGGGTGCGCGCCGTAGTAGTTCGACCCGAGCAGGCCCTCCTCCTCGCCGCACCAGAGGGCGAAGATCAGCGTGCGCTTCGGCTGCACCTTCGCGGCCGCCAGCACCCGCGCCACTTCCAGCGTCACGGCAGACCCCGACGCGTTGTCGTCCGCGCCGTTGAACACCACATCGTTGGTCACCCCGTTGTGGTCGAGGTGCCCGCCGGCGATGACGTACTCGGCCTTGAGCGTGGGGTCGGTTCCATCGATCCTGGCGATGACGTTGCGCGCGAAGTTGTTCTTCAACTTTTCGCTGTAGTAGGTCGTCGTGGCGTAGCCTTTGAGGGTGGCCGTCACGCCCGTGCGCGCCGACTGCGGCTTCTTGTTCTTGACCTCGTTGCGGAGACGCGCGACGCGGGCGTCGAAGCCGCGGGCGGACTCCTGCGGGTCGCGCCACATGATCCACTTGAAGAGGGGTTCGTCCACGGTCGGCACGTAGATGAAGGGCCGCGTGAACGTCCCGGGGTCGATGGCCTCGCCGCCCATCCCGCCGAACCCGAAGCTCGTCTGGACCTGTCGCTCGGGGTTGTAGAGCAGGAACGCCGCGGCCCCCTTCTCGTAGGCCGTCATCATCTTGGCCTTGTCGGCCGACTCGTCCGCCCATGGGTCCTTGGTGTCGGCGGCCTTGGGCGCCTCGGCCGGCGGCGGGCCGAACATCACGCGCGGCGCGGGCGCGTCGGTCGGTGAGCCTTTGAACGCGAGGACGATCCTGCCCTTCACGTCGAGGCCGGCATACTCGTCGAGGCCCTTCGCGGGCGCCGAGATGCCGTACCCGACGAACACGACGTCCGCCGTGACCGGCTTGCCGGGCGTCGAGGCCGTGTCGATCGTGAAGTCGTTGTCGCGGACGTAGAACGTCCGGCCGCTGACGACGAGCGACGGCACGCCGCTCGTCCAGGCATAGTTCGACCGGCGGCCGGTGATCGGCACCTTCTGGAAGTACGTGCCGTTCTCGCCGGCGGGCTTCAGGCCCCACTCCTTGAACTTGCCGGCGGCCCAGTCGGCCGCCTTCTCGTATGGGGGCGTCATCGTCCGGCGGCCGAGGCTGGCGTCGCTGGCCAGGGAGGTGATGTAGCCCTTGATGACGTTGCCATCAACCTTGATGGTGGTCGGCTGGGCGAAGACCGGGGCGACCAGCAGGGCCGTGAGACACAGGTACAGGGCGAAACGACGGGTGGTCGAATGCGGCATGAAGACCTCGTTGCGGGGGCGGAATGGCCTGCGGCCGGGGGCTGGTGCAGGCGCGGGGGCCTCGGAGCGTGGACCCGGACCGAGGGGTCGGCGCCGACACGTCCGGCACAATGGTCCAATACGACGGGTGACGCGGGCGGGTTTACCGGGGGGAGGCCCCCCGCCGAAGAGGGTCAGGCCCCTTTTCTCACGTCAGTCTCATTTTCGGGGCGGGCTCGACCCGCTACTCCTTCACCGGCCGGGTGAACGCGGGCAGGATGGTGATGGCTTGTGCCCTCATGTTGTTCGTGCGAGTGGTTTCGTTCAGCTCGCTGCGATCATCGGCAAAGCCAACGAGGTAGCACGCGCCACCGGGCACATTCTCGGGGATCGTGAAGCCGCCCCTCCAGACGGCCGCAGACCCGGCGCCGAGCGGACTGACAGTTCTCTCACCCAGGACGGGCTGGTCCCCGTGCAGGATCCCGTCACAGGTCAGGTACAGCCTCGTCGTCGACTTGGCCGCCGGCCCGGGCCCGAGATTGGTGGTGGTGATCGTCGCGCGGAGCCCTTCACCGGCCCGCGCCTTAGCCGGCGCAACGAGACTCGAGACCGTCACGTCGCAGCCGATCTTCACGCGGGCCACACGCGTGTTGTTCCCTTCGCGCAGCTCGCCGACCACGTCGGTGACGTCGGCGGCCGCAAACAGACAGTACTCCCCCGGGTTCACCGACCGGGGAACCGTCACACTGGCCCAAGCCCTGTACGCCCGCCCCCCCGCCAGTGCCGGCACCTTGTAGGAGGCCAGGACCCTGTCGTTCGAATCCAGCACGGTGTCGGACGACAGATAGAATCGCGTAACGCTCGTCGCCGTCAGGTGCTTTGCGATGTTCTTCGTGGTGGTTGCAACCAGTGCCGGCACGTCGTTGCCGATAGCCTGAGGCGCGGAGAGTGCCACTATCGCCAAGTCGGTGTTGCCGTACGCCAGCCCGTGGGCCAGCCTGTTCGACCGGCCGTCGGGATTCGTGACGACGATGTCCGCCGGACCTGGTGGCCGGGCGGGTGGGGTGATTTCCAGGGTCTGGGGATCGATGGCGACCGGGTCGAGCGCCGGGACTCCTCCGATGGTGACGGTCGCGCCCGGCATCAGGAAGCGGCCCGTGATCGTCACCAGCGCCCCGCCCGCGGTCGGTGTGACCCTGGGAGTCACCACCTGTGGCAGGGGCGCCATCCCCCACCAACACAACTCGCCCTGGTCATACTGGGCTCCCACTTTGACCCCCGGCGCTCCCGCGACCACCTGGCCACCGACGATCGCCATCCCGCTCTGGAAGGCACCGTAGTCGTGCGAGCTGGACCCGAGGAGAAGCTGCTCCACCCAGCTGCCGTCGATGAGGCGGAACACGTGAGCCGCACCGGACGCCGCAAGCCCTGGCGCGTGGCTGTACGGCGCGCTCACGACCAGAACATCTCCACCGCGTGCGAGGTTCGATCCGAAGTACTGGTACTGACCGGTGCCCGAGGCCATGATACACGTCTCGTCCGTCCACACACCATCGACGCGCGTGTACTGAAAGACGGCGCCGGAAGGCTCGTACCTGGGGGCACCGACCAGCAGGGTGTCACCCTCAAGGCTCAGCGCCGAACCGAACTGGTCGTAGACGCCGGGCACACTCGGTGCCAACGTACCGTCCTGGATCCAGCCGTCACTGTCTCTGACGAATGAGCGGACCTTCCCCGGGTGGTTGGGGCCCGATTGGGGTGCTCCAACAACTGCGACGCTTCCCGATACGGCCACTGTGCGGCCGAACTCCTCTGCCTCGGTGCCGTCATCCGCCACCAGCGTCGCCTCGCAGGCCCAGCCGGCCCCGAACTTCGAGAAGATGTACGCGGCCCCCTGATTCCAGTTGCCGGCGACGTTGGCGCCAGGTGCGCCGACCAGTATCGTGTCGCCAGCAATTGCCACGCTTGCGCCGAAGTCGTGGCAGCTCTCGCCGTCGGGCGGCGTCAGCCGCGCGACTTGCACCCAGCGGCCGTCTGACTTCTCGAACACGAACGCCGCCCCGGGGCGGTAGCCGGTACCGATCACGGCCTCCGGTGCCCCCACGACCAGGGTGCTGCCGTCGATAGCCACGGATACTCCAAAGTCGGAACCAGCCCCCCCGTTGTCTGGCAGAAGCCTGGTCCGGAACACCCAGTCGTCGCCGCTGTGATCGATGACATACACGGCGCCTGCGCGATTCCCCGACGCATCCCGGACGCCCGGAGCGCCGACGTACACGGTCGTCCCGGCGACCGCTACGGCGGCGCCGAAACGGTCGTAGTAGTACCCGTCTGCCGCCGTCAGCCGTTCGGATTCGAACACGGGCGGCGTGACGAACGCCGGCGCCGGCACGGAGGGCGGCTCCTGCGCGGGCGTCTGGGTGCCGACTGGCGAGGACGCCACGCCGAGGATCAATAGCAGCGTCAGCGAGCCGATCGTGCGTCGCATGGTGCACTCCAGGACGGAAGGGCGGATCGATGGGGAGAAACGACGCGGGCGGGGGGACTCGCGCGGGTCGAATTGTCGCGGAACAATCAGAGGGCGTCAAGCACGCATGCGCGGGTTTCCGCCGCTGTCACGTACTGTTGACAAGTGGCGGAGCGGATTTCTACTTGTATCAATTCGGAGACTGGGGGAAGGCCCCTTCTCTTGGGGTCAGGCCCTCTTTCTCCCGCCGTACGGAAAGAAATCGGCCTGACCCTAATTCTGTGCTCAGTCGACGATGAACAGGTTGGCGCCGCCCTCGGTGTGGGAACGGTGCGGCATGTCGTTGTCGGCGACCTGGTAGCTGTGGCCGGCCTTGAGCGTGACCTGCCGCCCGTCCTTGAGCTCGGTGATGAGCTCGCCCGACAGCACATACAACACGTGACCGCGGCTGCACCAGTGATCCGCGAGGTAACCTGGCGAGTAATCCACCCGGCGGACACGGATGTTGCCGATTTCCAGCGTCCGCCACCACGCCGTCCCGGTTTCACCCGGGTGTTCCGTGCGCGGCACCGTCGCCCAGTCCGTGACCCCGAACGGTACATTCTGAATCTGCATCGAACGTCTCCCCGGGGGCCAATCGCAGAAGATGAAGACGGGAGTCAGGCTCCTGCTGGCAGCACGTGAAAATGGGGTCAGGCCAATGATTGCGGTGCTCGCACCACCACCGGTCCGGCCCCCGGCCCTGCAGGTACCCCGCGACTCCGATAATGAGACTGATGTGAGAAAAGGGTCTGACCCCAATCAGCGACCGGCCGGTCTCCTACCCGACCTTGGGCACTGTGATCGCCGCCACGCCCTTGTCCTTCACCTTTGCATTGAAGGCGGGCACGTCCTTCGTCACCACTTCGTCGAACTGCCCGCTCACGGCCTTCAGCCGCGCCTTCAGCGTGTCGTACACCTCGAGCTCGGCCGCCGTCGGCGGGAAGTCCGCGCTCCCCGAGACGTCCGCCGCCCCGGTGCCGACCTCCGCCTGCAGCCACAGCAGCTTGAGGTAGAGCTGGATCGCCCCGCGGAACGACTTCTGATCGGCCTCGGCCAGGGTCTTCTGCAGCAGCTGATCCTCGACCGCCTGCAGCTTCGTGTCGAGCGCCTCGGCATCCTTGACCACCTGCGCCATGCCCTTGTCGGGCCCGATCATCTTCCTCAGGTTCTCGATCTGCTTCCGCGCCCACTCGAGCCGGTTGATCATCCCGACAACGGCGTCGGTGTCGCGGTAGATGGCGAGCGACAGGTCCGTGGCCGCCTTGATGCCGTCCTCGTTGCCCGCGCTATTGGGGTCCTTCAACACGGTCAGCTTCTGCGTCGCCTCCTGGCCGTCAGCCGCGACCGTGACGGTGTAGGTCCCGGGCGCGGCAATCGGCCCGCGCTTCACTTCCTGGATCCCGTAGTACATAACCGGCCGCCAATCCTGGCCGCGGAACCGCTTCTCCTCCCACACGTGCGGGTTGCCCTCGGGCGTCGTCCGCAGCTGCACGTCCTTCGTCGACTCGTACCGCAGGTCCCACCACAGGCGGTTGACGCCGGCCTGCCGCGGGCCCGTCAGCGACCGGATCACGGCGCCGCCCGGGTCCCTGACGGTGACGGTCACCGGGCCCTTGGCCGCACTCTTCAGGAAGTAGTTGATCGACGCCCCGTAGGGTGGATTCTGCCCGGCGTTCGAATCGCGCGCGGACAGGTCGCGCCGCTCGACGTTGCGGAAACGGTACGCCCGCCGCGGCTCGAACACGTGGATCGCGTTCTGCCGCACCTCCGGCGTCAGCTGCTGCAGCGGCGTCACGTCGTCCAGGATGTAGAACCCGCGGCCGTACGTGCCGACCACGAGATCGTTGAAGTGCGGCTGGATCGTCAGCCAGTGCACCGGCGCGTGCGGCAGGTTGTTCTGCAGCGGCTGCCACTTCTCCCCGTCGTCGAACGACACGTAGAGGCCGTTCTCGGTACCCGCGTAGAGCAGGCCCCTGCGCACCGGGTCCTCGCGCAGCACGTGCGTGTAGCTGAAGACCGACATCGGGATGGTCGCACCCAGGTTCTTCCAGGTCTTCCCGTAGTCGGTCGTCTTGAAGAGCCACGGGTCGCGGTTATTCACCTGGTGTCCGTCGACGGCGATGTAACACGTGCCGGCGTCGTACTTCGACGGCTCGATCGAGCTGACCGTCATCTGCGGCGGCATGCCGGTGATGTTCGCCGTGACGTTGGTCCAGTGCGCCCCGGCGTCGCGCGTCACCTGGACCTGGCCGTCGTTGGTGCCCGCCCAGATCTGCCCCTTCTCCACCGGCGACTCGGCGATCGCGAACACCAGGCTGTAGTACTCGACGCTGAGGTTGTCCACCGTCAGCCCGCCCGAATCGCCGAGCCGGCTCTTGTCGTTCTGCGACAGGTCGGGGCTGATCGCCGTCCAGGTCTGGCCGCCGTCGGTCGTCCGGTGGACGTACTGGCTCCCGACGTACACCGTGTTGTGGTCGTGCGGCGAGATGGCCAGGGGAAACGTCCAGTTCATCCGCAGCTTGATCTCCCCCGCCGGCGCGCCCATCGTCCGCTCCGGCCACGGGCTGACCGTGCGCGACTGCCGCGTCCGCATGTCGAACCGCTCGACCGCGCCCGCGTAGCACCCGCCCCAGACGATGTTGTTGTCGACCGGGTCGGGGATGTTCCAGCCCGTCTCGCAGCCGGCCGTGGTCGTCCACAGGCTGGCGGAGATGCTGCCCGTGATGCTGTTGCTCGGGCCGCGCACCGACGAGTAGTCCTGCATGTGACCGTACACGAAGTAAGGGATCCGGTTGTCCGTGGCCACGTGGTACATCTGCCCGATCGGCAGGCGCTGGGCGCTCCACCCGCGGCCGCGCGTCGTCGTGATGCTGACGCCCAGGTCGTGGCCTATCATGAGGCGCGACGGGTTCGCCGGGTCCACCCACATGTCGTGGTTGTCGCCGAACCAGTTGATCGACTCGCTCGTTTCGCCCCCGTCGTAGGTCACGCTCATCCCGTTCGACGGGAAGTAGACCTCGTTGGCGTCGTCTGGCATCACGACCATGCGCGTGTAGTAGTGCGGCCGCTCGTTGAGGAGGCGTGAATAGTTCACGACGCGCCAATTCTCCCCGCCGTCGTCCGACCGCCAGAGCGAGCCCCGCTGGCCCGTCTCGATGAGGGCATACATGCGCAACGGGTTGGACGGCGCGATGGCGACCGCCGTCTTGCCGAGAGGGGACTCGGGCAGGCCGCGCGACAGCCGGCGCCACGTGGTCCCGCCGTCGCGCGACAGGTAGATACCGCTGCCGGGTCCACCGCTCGTCCGGCCCCACGTCTTGATGTCGATCGTCCACGTGCCGGCCAGCAGGATCCGCGGGTTGGTCGGGTCCATCGCGATGTCGGCGGCGCCGGTGTTCTCGTCGACGAACAGGACGCGTTCCCACGTCTTCCCGCCGTCGAGCGTGCGGTAGACGCCGCGTTCCTGCTGCGGCCCGTAGCAGTGGCCGAGCGCGGCCGCGAACACAATGTCGGGGTTGGTCGGGTGGACGATGACCCGGCCGATCCGGCCGGTGGCGTCGAGGCCCATGTGCGCCCACGTGCGGCCGCCGTCGGTGGTCTTGTAGATGCCGTTGCCGATCGAGACGTTGCTGCGGATGAACGTCTCGCCCGTGCCCGCCCAGATGACGTTCGGATCGGACGGCGCCACCGCGAGCGACCCGATCGACTGCGCCGGCTGGCTGTCGAAGATCGGGCGCCAGCTCCAGCCCGCGTCAATCGACTTCCAGATCCCGCCCGACGCGGCGCCGACATAGTAGACGTTGAGGTTGCCGGGCTCGCCGGTCACCGCGCTGACGCGGTTGCCCGGCGGGCCGATGAACCGGTAGCGGAGCTGCGCCAGCGGGTTGTTCGGATCGAAGGACTCCGGCGCGTCGCCACCAAAGCGTCGCTGCGCGGTGCCGGAGGTGACGGCCAGGAGGATGAGTGCGCCGGCCAGGATGACCCGGAGCGCGGACGACGACGAACGCGGACCTGTGGTTTCGTGCATATGGCACCCCTCGCAGTGCGGGGCTATGGTAGCAGGGAAGCCGCCGGCGCCGCATGCTCCCCGGCGGGCGCGCCGCGGCCGCCTGTGTCAGGCGGCTGGGGCGCTTTTCCGGACGGCGTTCGCGCGGCCGGCGCCGACGACGTGGGCGGGACCGTCCGGCTCGCGACCCGAAGCGGTCGCTGGCAGTCGGCGCGCCACCAGATCCGGACGGGCAGCGTCAAGACGGCGGTCCGAGCCGCCGAAGGAGGTCCAAGAGCCGCGGGTCGGATCGGCGCCCCCGCAACACCAGCGGCGCCCCCTGGCGGGGCGGCTGCCCCCGGCCAGGCTGTGCTGTTCCCGGCCAGGAGTGATCCGGAAGCGTCGGCGCAGTACGCGCTTCGCACCCGGGCTGACCCCGCCCGCGCCTCGTGGAACAGGCTCCGACCTGCGTCTTTCCTTGACACCTCAGCCGCAGCAGCGATAATCGACTATTACACTCGGTGAACACCGGAACGGCTGGGAGCCCGGTTCGAGCACGCACAGCCCGTCGACTCAACCAGTCGAGGTCAGCACGATGCCCCCAACCGTCCGGCGTCTCGCACTCGCCGTCCTCGCCTCGGCTGCGCTCGGGGCTTCACCCCTGGCCCAGGCGCCTGCCGCCGCCGGGTCGGCGGAATCCGGCCACAGCCCCGAGAACGGTCGTCCGTTCATCCGCGCCTACGCGCCGGTCGAACTCGGCGGCGACGGGCAGAACTGGGCGATCGTGCAGGACGGCCGAGGCGTCATCTACGTCGGCAGCCAGAGCGGCGTCCTGGAATTCGACGGCGCGACATGGCGCCTCATCGAGACCCCGACCCTCGACACGGTGCGCTCGCTGGACATCGACGACGCGGGCCGGATCTACGTCGGCAGCGTCAGCGATTTCGGCTACCTCGCCCCGGACGCCCGTGGGCAGCTCCGCTACGTGACGCTGGTGGACCGCGTGCCGCAGGACGCGCGGAGGTTCGGCGACGTCTGGCGCACGTTCGCCACGCCCGGCGGGGTCCTCTACCAGACCGAGCAGGCGATCTTCCGCTGGACCGGCGGCACCATCCACGTGATCCGGCCGCAGTCGCGCTTCAACCGCGGTTCGGTGGTCGACGGGCGGTTCTACCTGACGGTCCCAGAAACGGGCCTCAACCTGCTCGACGGAGACGCCCTGCGAGCGCTGCCCGGCACCGCCGTACTCGGCAAGGAGGTGTACCCGGTCGTGCTTCGGTACGACGATCGCCGCCTCCTGATCGGCACGCGCTCGAACGGCCTGTTCCTCTACGACGGGGCGGCGCTGACGCCGTTCCCAACCGAGCTGGACGGCGTCCTGAAGTCGTCGACCCTCTACCGCGGACTTGCGCTGTCGGAATCGACGATCGCGCTCGCCACGACGGATCGCGGGCTGCTGATCATGGACCGCCAGGGGCGGCGGGTGGCCCAGCTCGACCGCGACCACGGGCTGCCGTCGAACGCGGTCTACTGCCTGACAGTCGACCGCGAACGCGGCCTCTGGGTGGGACTCGAGCAGGGCGTCGCCCGCATCGACACGCCCTCCCCGGCGTCGTTCTTCGACCAGGCCGACGGCTACCTC
Organism: uncultured Acidobacteriota bacterium; assembly: GCA_963813325.1. Classification (GTDB taxonomy): domain Bacteria; phylum Acidobacteriota; class Vicinamibacteria; order Vicinamibacterales; family JAKQTR01; genus CAWEYM01. Next base: position 373,827 of record CAWEYM010000003.1, on the reverse strand, counting down.
GGCAGCTTCGCCCAGATCAGGCACGAGGGCAGGCTCTACCTGGCCGGTGGGGTGGGCGTGTCGTACCTGCACGACGCGCGGCCAGGCGACCCCTCCCGCTTCGCGCCGGTCACGGGACTCCGCAACCAGTGCTGGTGGTTCGAGGAGATGCCCGACCCGGCGGGCACGCGTCCGCCGGCGCTGCCGGTCGCGTGCACGGAAGGCCTGTACGAGATCACGGGCACGTCGGCCGTCCCGATCCGTGCGCCCGCCGACGGCACGTACCGGGCCGCTGTCCTCCTCGCGTCGAAGCTCGACCCCACGCGCCTGTGGGTCGGCCTCTTCGACGGCCTCGCCTCGTTCCGGCGGATCGGCGGCGCGTGGATCGACGAGGGGCGGGTGGATGGCGTGAACGACCAGGTGCGCACGCTCTTCGAGGGCCCGGACGGATCGCTCTGGGCCGGCACCTCGTCCACCGGACTGGTCCGGTTGAGGTTTGCGTCCCGGCCGGCGCCGGACGTCCCGCGCCCGGCGGCATCGGTCGATCACTTCGGCGCTGCGCAGGGCCTCCCGCCCGGCGGCGTCGCCGTCACCGGCGTCGGCGGCGTCCCGTACCTGTTTGCCTGGGGCGCCGCGAAGGAGTTGATCGTCGCGCGGTTCGACGCGGCGTCGCAGACGTTCGTGCGCGACCGGGCATTCGACGACCTCGGCTTCGACCGGCTCCGCTCCTCGTTCGGGCTGGTGGAAGCGCCGGACGGCCGGGTGTTCGCGAACTTCGGCCGGGGGATCGCGGTCCTCCGGAAGGCGGCCGACGGATCCTGGTCCATCGACAAGCAGGCGTTCAGCCGTTTCGGCCAGGTGCCCACGGGCATCGTCCTGGCGGAGCCGGACGGCGTCACGTGGTTCGGCTGGCAAAACGAATTCGTGCGGTTCGACCTCTCGCGCGAGTCCACCGCCGCGCTGTCCGTGCCGTTCCCGGCGCTCGTCCGCCGCGTGACCGCCGGCCGGGACGACGACCTGCTGTTCGGGGGGACCGGCGAGGCGGCGCTGCCCCGATTGCCGGCCTCCGCCGGCACGCTGCGACTCGACTTCTCGGCCGCGACATTCCTCGACGAGAGGGCCACCGAGTACCAGACCATGCTCGAGGGACTCGACCGGGACTGGCTGCCCTGGACCCGCGAGGCGCACCGCGAGTACACGAACCTGGGGTTCGGCGACTACCGCTTCCGCGTCCGGGCCCGGAACATCGTGGGCCGGACGAGCGTCGAGGCGGCGTTCCCGTTCACGATCCTGCCGCCCTGGTACCGGACGTGGTGGGCCTACGCCGCCTACCTGTTGTTCGCAGCGCTGGCGGTGCTCGGGGTCGACCGGATCCAGCGGTGGCGCCTGCTGTCGGCAGAGCGGGAGCGGGCGCAGTTCGCCGAGGCGCGGCTGCGGGCCGAGGCGGCCGAGGCCCTGGCGCGGTCCGAGAGCGAGGGCAAGAAGAACGTCGAACTCCTGAGCGAGATCGGCCGCGAGGTCACGGCCTCGCTGGACTTCGAGACGATTTTCGGCCGGCTCTACGAGCGCGTGAACGGGCTCGCGAACGCCGAGGTGTTCGGCGTGGGGCTCTACCACCCGGAGCGCCACGAACTCGAGTACCGGCTGGCGATCGAACGGGGCAAGCGCTACGCGCCGTACTCGCGGGACACCAGCGATCCCAACCAGCTGCCCGTCTGGTGCATCGAGAACCGGAAGCCGGTCTTCATCAACGACGCCCGCGCGGAGTTCGCCAGGTACATCTCCGCCTACGACGAGCGGACAAGGCCCCTCGAGGACGGCTCGATGTCGGAGGAGGCGCAGTCCATCATCTACATGCCGCTCGTCGCGAAGGAGCGCACGCTCGGCATCATCACGATCCAGAGCTTCAAGAAGCACGCGTACACCGAGCACCACCTGAACGTGATGCAGAGCCTGGCATCCTACACGGCGATCGCCCTCGACAACGCCGCCGCCTACCGCCAGCTCAACGAGCAGGAGCACGAGATCCGCCACCTGCTCGAGGAGGCCCAGCGGGCCCGCGCCGCGGCCGAGGATGCCGACGCCGCGAAGAGCGCGTTCCTCTCCACCGTCAGCCACGAGCTGCGCACGCCGCTGACCTCGGTCCTCGGGTTCGCCAAGATCATCAAGAAGCGGCTCGAGGACCGCATCTTCCCCGAGGTGCACAGCGACGACGCGAAGATCCGGTCCACGATCCGGCAGGTGGAGGAGAACCTCCAGGTCGTGGTGAGCGAAGGCGAACGGCTCACCAAATTGATCGACGACGTGCTGGACCTGGCCAAGATCGAGGCGGGCAAGCTCGAATGGAAGACCGAGCCGGTCCAGGCCTCCGACATCGTCGACCGCGCGACCGCGGCGACCTCGTCGCTGTTCGACCAAAAGGGGATCCGGCTGGTCCGCGAGGTCGGGCCGGACCTGCCGGAGATCACGGGGGATCGCGACCGGCTGATCCAGGTCGTGATCAACCTCATCTCGAACGCCGTCAAGTTCACCGACGCGGGCACGATCACGTGCCGCGCGCGCCGGGCGGGCCAGGAGCTGGTGGTGAGCGTCGCCGACACCGGCATGGGGATCGCACCGGTGGACCAGCCGAAGGTGTTCGAGCGCTTCAAGCAGGTCGGCGACACGCTGACCGACAAGCCGAAGGGCACCGGCCTCGGCCTGCCGATCTGCAAGGAGATCGTGGAGCACCACGGGGGGCGAATCTGGGTCGAGAGCGAACCGGGGAAGGGCAGCACCTTCTCGTTCACGCTGCCGATTCCCGCCGGGGAGGGCGAGCCGGCCGGCGCGGCCGGGGAGCCGGTCCGGTTTGCGGCCCTGATCCACCAGATCCGCGAGCAGGTAGGCGTGGCGGCACATGGCGCCCGCGAGGGCATGGCGCGCATCCTGGTCGTCGACGACGACCCCAACATCCGGGAATTGCTGACGCAGGAGTTCGCCGAGGCCGGCTACCGCGTCGGCGTCGCCGCGGACGGGCGCGAGGCAGTAGACGCCGTGCGGCGCGAGCGCCCGGACCTGATCGTCCTCGACGTGATGATGCCCGAACTGAACGGCTACGACGTCGCCGCGGTCCTCAAGAACGATCCGGCGACGGCGGACATCCCGATCGTGATCCTGTCCGTCCTCCAGGACCGCGACCGCGGGTTCCGGACCGGCGTGGACCGCTATCTGACCAAGCCGATCGACACGGACCTGCTCTTCAAGGAGGTCGGCACCCTCCTCGAGCAGGGGACGTCGCGCAAGCGCGTGCTGGTCGTCGACGACGCCGAGTCGACGGCCGGCGCGCTCGGCAACGTCCTGATCGCGCGCGGCTACAGCGTCACCGGCGCGCGCTGGGAGGACCTGGTGGAGCGGGCGCGCGCGTTGCAGCCGGAGATTATCGTGCTGAACTCCATGAACGCGGCGCGGTCGACCGCCGTGCAGGCGCTGCGGTTCGAGAAGGGGATGGAGGACGTCCTCTTCCTCGTCTACGAGTAAGGAGCCCGACGTGGAACGGAAGATCCTGATAGTCGACGACGAGGCGCACCTCCGCACGCTGATCCAGCAGACGCTGGAGGAACTGGAAGACGAGGGGGTGGAGCTGCTGACCGCGACCAACGGCGAGGAGGCCCTTGCCACGATCGAGTCGGCGAGGCCGGACCTCGTCTTCCTGGACGTGATGATGCCGAAGCTGAGCGGCTTCGACGTCTGCAGCCGGGCCAGGCACACCCCCGGCCTCGAGGACGTCTACATCGTCCTGCTGACGGCGAAGGGACAGGAATTCGACCGGCAGCGCGGCCAGCAGGTCGGCGCCAACCTGTACATGACGAAGCCATTCGATCCCGACGCGCTCCTCGAGAAGGCGCGCGAGGTTCTGGGGCTGTAGCCGTGGCAGCCGTGCTGCGGCATCTGTTCGGCAGGCAGGGCGAGGCGCGGGCCCTGGTGTCTGCGATCGCGGAGGCCCTGGGGACCCCCGTCGCGGTCGAGGACCCGGAGGGTCGCGTCCTCTTCGGCTCGGCCCCGCCCGACGGGCTCGGCCTGCGGCTGCCAGTCATGCACGAGGGGGTTGGCCTGGGCTGGGTCGTGGGGCCGGAGCGGGCGCAGGCGGTCGCCACGCTGCTCGGCCACCTGGCCGCCCGGGAGACGGAACGGAAGGCGCTCGGCGCCGAGGTGCTCCACCTGTACCGCGAGATCAACCTGATCTACAGGTTCTCGGAAAAGCTGGCCTCGTTGCTCGCGCTGGAGCGTGTCGCCGACCTGACGCTGCTCGAGGCTCGCCGGGTGATCGAGTGCACCGACGGCGCCCTCCTGCTACTCGATGGGGACGCGGACGCCCTGGCCGCCGTCGCCGGCTTCGGCGATGAATTGCCCGGCTTGTCGGGCCTTCGCCTGGGCTGCGGCATCATCGGGGCGGTGGCCGACAGCGGCATGGGCGAAATCGTCAACGACGTGCACCTCGACCCGCGCCGGGGCCAGGAGTGCCCGGGCCTCCGCGGGCTGATCTGCGCCCCGCTCAAGGTCGGCGAGCGTGTGATTGGCGTCATCGCGCTTGGCAGCACGGGCCCGATGGCGTACACGGCCGCGGAGCTGAAACTGCTCACCACGCTGGCCCTGCAGACCGCGACCGCCATCGAGCACGCGCGGCTGTTCGAGCGGACGATCCAGGCGGCCGCCGACCGCGAGCGGCTCATGGCCCTTCACCAGGAAACGGAACTGGCGCGGGCGAAACTCGAGAGCGAGCTGACGCTCGCGGCCCGGATCCAGGCGGACCTGTTCCCCGCCTGCCTGCCGCGCGTGGCGGGCTACGATCTGGCGGCCCGCAACCGGCCTGCCCGCCGATGCGGCGGCGACTACTACGACGTGCTGCCGATCCCCGGGTGCAACGGCCGGGGCAGCCTACTGCTGTGCGTTGCGGACGTCGCCGGCAAGGGGCTGCCCGCAGCCCTGGTGATGAGCAACACCCAGGCCACGCTTCGCGCGCTGCTCGCGCGAACCGACTCGCTCGGCGAGATGGCCGGCCACGCCAGCGAGTTGCTCTACGCCACGACGTCGCCCGAGAAGTACGTCACGGCCGCGCTGGTCGAACTCGCGCCGCCGACGGGCGCGCTGACATTCGTCGGCGCCGGGCACCTCGACAACTTCGTCGTGCGCACGTCGGGAGAGGCGGTGCGGCTCGGCTCGACCGGCACGCCCCTCGGGTTGCTGCCCCCCGCCCTCCCCTACGGCCAGAGCGGCGAGACGCTCGGCGAAGGCGATGCACTGGTGCTCTTCTCGGACGGCGTGACCGACGCCCAGAACTCCGACGGGGACGACTTCGGGGAGGCGCGCCTGCTGAACGTGCTGCGCGCACACCACGCGGACGGAGCGGAGACGATGATCGCCCGCGCCTTCGACGCCATCGACGCGTTCGCCGCCGGCGCGCCGCAGTTCGACGACATCACGATGGTCGTGGCGCGTCGGCTGCCTGCGTGATGCGCTTCGTCAGCCTCGCCGGCTCCATCCGCGCGGACCTCTGGCGTCGGATTAGCGGGTTGTCTCGCTCGGATACGGCCCCGCCGCGCGCGACGAGTTCTTGAACGTCGCTGTCGCGGTCGCCACGAGCTTGCCGTCCTGCCGGACTCTGGCTGACAGGTCGTGGAGGCTTCGCCTCGAACCTTCGAGCGTCGCCTCGATTTCCATGGACGATTGCAGCCGCCCGGGGTGCAGATACCGCACGTGGAGCCTGGCGGTGACCGCAACCACCCCCCGTGCGAAGAGGCAGTTGGTCATCGCCGAATCGAGGAGCGCCGCGAGGATCCCGCCATGCAGCGTATCCGGATACCCCTCGAACCGATCGGCGCCGGCGAACACCGCCCGGACGGTTCCGTCAGGCAGCACGGAGAAGTCGAGGCCCAGGCCCTGCGGGTGCCGGGTGCCGCACAGGAGGCAGCACGGGTGCGCGTGGTGGCGGGTGGCGTCCAGCGTCGCCTGGCTGAACGCCGCGCTCGGCGTCGTGGCGCCCGACGGTCCGACGCGTTCCGGCGCGCGCTGGACGGGACGTTCAGCTCGCGGGGTCATCATCGTGACGGCGGCGCGGGCTGAGCGGCCCTGGGCGTGACGGTGTCTCCCCGGATGACGCCGCCCGGGAGCGGCCATCATCGTCCGAGAGGGAAATCCCCAGCCTCCTGACTCTCCGGAACAGGGTGGTCTTGTGGATGCCCAGCGCCTTCGCGGCAGCCGCGCGATGGCCACCGTGCGCATCGAGGGCGGCGAGAATGGCCTGGGCATCGAGCATGCGGTGGGCAGCGCGCACGCCGGCACGTCCGTCCGGCTTCACGACACGGGCCGTCAGCTCTTCCGGGAGATGGCGGATCTCGATGAATCCGCCCTGGCAGAGGATGAACGCCCGCTCGATGGCGTTTTCGAGCTCGCGGATGTTGCCGGGCCACCCGTGGGCCATCAGGAGGGACAGCGCTTCGGCGGAGATCCCCTGCACCGCCTTCTGCTGCAGCCGATTGAACCGGGCGACGAACTGGTCGACCAGCAGAGGTATGTCCTCCTTCCGGTGGCGGAGCGGCGGTAGCGCGAGGCGGACAACGTTGACGCGGTAGTAGAGGTCCTCGCGGAACGCCCCGATGCGCACCTGCTCGGTCAAGTCCCTGTTGGTGGCGACCACGACCCGCGCGTCGGTGCGCTCGGGCCGCGTTGCGCCCAGGGGCTCGAAGGTCCGATCCTGGAGTACCCGGAGCAGGCGCACCTGCAGGGCCGGCGTCACGTCGCCGATTTCGTCCAGGAAGATGGTTCCGCCCCTGGCGAGGGCGAAACGACCGGCCTTGTCCCTGGCCGCGCCGGTGAACGCACCGGCCCGGTAGCCGAACAACTCGGACTCGAGCAGCGTGTCGGGCAACGCGCCGCAGTTCACTGGCACGAACGGTCCGGCATGGTGCGGGCTGAGCGCGTGGATCGTCCGCGCGACCACTTCCTTGCCCGTTCCGGTCTCGCCCGTGATGAGGACCGTGCTGGGGCTGGCGGCGATGGCCGGCAGCACCTCGAACACCCGCCGCATGAGGGGGCTCCGGCTCGACATGTCGCCGACCGCGAAGTTCCCTTCCAGTTCCTGGCGCAGCGCCTCCAGGTCCGTGAGATCCCGGAAGGTCTCGGCGCCTCCGGTCACGTGTCCCGCTGCGTCGCGCAGCACGGCCGTCGAGACGCTGATCGAAATCCGGTTCCCGTCGGACGTGATGATGTAGCCGGACGTGCCGATGATGGGCTTGCCCGATTCCAGGGTCCGCCGGAGCGCGCAGTCCGCCCCGCACATGCTCGACCGGAAGACGTCCGAGCATCGCTGCCCGATCGCCTCCGCTCGTGGGACCCTCGTGATTTCCTCAGCGGCCCGGTTGAACGACGTGATGCGCCAGTCCCGATCAATGGTGAACACGCCGTCCGAGATGCTCTCCAGAATCGCCTCGGTCGGAGTGAGGACGGCCGTCTTCCTTCGCCGTGTGCGGTCGCTCATCGGCTCAGTCCGCCTGCAGGGGATTGTACCTTGACACCGCCCGTTCAGCCCATTCGCGGCATCCGGGCCCGGCCGGGTCGGCCCTGGCCGTCCCTCCCTGCCGCCGATGACGACGAGTGCCTCCCCGGGTCAGGATCCGGATCCCGTGGGCAGGGCGGCGCCGTCCGGGTCCGTGACCGTGTAGAAGCACCGTCCGTCCGCAAGGGTGGGGCTGAGCGTGCCGGCGACAACGAGTCCGTCGAGGTACTTCAGCACTTCCAGGAGCGGCAGCCCCAGACCTGTCGCCACGTCGGCGGTGGTGCAGGGTCGCCTCCTGAGCAGCGCGAGGATGTCCTCCGCCGTGTCCGGAGACAGGGCGCCGACAGGGGCCCGGCTCCGGACACCGTCGCAGATGACGTCGACTCTGCCGGAGAAGTGCGCGGCGAGATCCGCCAGGGCTTGGGCGGGCACCGGGCGCGCGAATGACTGGGCCGGGGGGCGGGTGACAGTGTTGAGCTGGATCCGGGCTGGCCCGATGTGGCGGGCAAGCCCCGCGATCTTCTCCACCTCGACCGGGATCCCCGTGAGGCCCTCGAGCAGGAACACCTCCAGCCACACCTCGCCCGCGAAGCGCGCGGTGAAGGTGGCCAGGCCCTCGACCATGGGCATGAACGCGATGCCGGCATGCGGGCGGTTCACGCGCTGGAACAGGTGCTCGTCGCCCGCGTCGAGCGACGGCAGCACGAGGTCGGCCTCCATCAGGTCGTGCTGCACGTCAGGCCTCCACAGCAGCGAGCCATTGGTCAGGACCGCGACCGGCACGGGCGTCATCGCCTTGATCCCGCGAATCAGGGTGCCGATGCCGGCATGCAGCGTGGGTTCGCCGGATCCCGCGACGCTGATCCAGTCGGGGTCGTCGCCGCTGGCGAGCTTCTGCTGGAGCTCGCCCAGGACCTCGCGAATCGGAACGTCGATCCTCCGGTCGATCGTGGTGGTCCGGGTCCGTCCCAGCTGGCAATACACGCAGTCGTAGCTGCACGTCTTCAACGGTACCAGGTCGACGCCGAGCGAGCGGCCCAGGCGCCGAGAGGGCACCGGACCGTAGATGTGTCGTCGATGCCGCGTTGTGGTCATGATTGCGCCCTTGCGGGCGGCCTCCCGGCGCGCCCTCCACCTCACGGCTCTTCGGGCGCCCGGCCCGTTCGGGTCTCGGAGAGCCGGCTGTTGATCCGATCCAGCTCGGCCTGCAGGGCCGCTGCCCGGTCGCTCAGCACACGCCGATCCCCGGCATAGTCGGCGGGTTCGGACGGTGCCGGGGTCGAGCGCCCGCGCATCCATTCCAGCCAGCCGACGCCGACACGCCCGTGGCGCCACCCGCGGCCGCCGCCACCGCCGCGGGCCCCGCATCCCCACCCCCGTCCAGGGCCGCCGCCCATCGTCCGCCCGGACGCGGGCCCCGGGGCGGCGGCGCAGCGTCCCGCTGCGCGGCCGCTCACCGGACCCTGTCCCATCGGTCCGGTTCCATCTCTTGCAGGCATGGTCGTCACTCCTTTCGGCTTTCATCTGTCATCTGTCATCTGGTCCGGGCCCTTCGCCCGCGGTCACCAGGACGGCCTCGGGGCTGCCCGGCCGACCCCCGCACCATTGCGGCGCCGCATGCCGGGCACAGGGTCTGCGAGCAGGGCAGGCCCCGCCAGTGCGACTCACGATGCCCGCAGGCCGGGCACACGCAGATGCCGACCTCGCCGGCCAGGCCCTGGCGACGACGGCGGCGGCGTCCGCGACATCCCGGCATCGCGTACGCACCGCCTCTGACCGCGCCTTTCAGCCACGCCTGGATCACGTCCTGCAGGTCGCCCGTGACGAAGGGAATCACCTCGATCCCGTGGGCCCGCAGCAGCTCGTGCGCCGGCCTCGACACCGCGCCGCACACCAGGGTCCGCACGCCCAGTTCCGCAAGCCGGGCCGCCTTGTGCGCCGGCAGATCATCGGAGAACGACTCCTCCGCTTCACTGGCGATCCGGCCGGAATCGGCCTCGACAAGATGAACGTGCCGGGCGACGTCGAAGACCGGGGCGATCCGGTCGTTCCACTGCGCAAATGCCGCCTTCGTCATCCGAGCTCCTCTGCCTTCCGCCCCTCCGGGTGGTTCGCTCCTTGCCAGAGCAAACGCAGCGCCATGTTCTCCAGGCTCGGCGCCTCGACGAGTGTGCGCCGCAATGACTGGAGGTTTCGTGATTGGGGTTCGCCAGCGCCGCTCCATAGAGTGGCGCCGCCGCTACGGTCGGGGCACGCGATCGGTGCGGTGTCGCAGCTCGATGGAAGCGGCGGCCGTGATGTCACTGAAACGTCTGGAGCGCGGCACCGGCTGCTGATACGCTTGACGCCCTGACGCGCGGGCAGAGCGTGATCCCGTCGTCATTCCCGCCGCGATGGCGCGTGGCGCGCACCGCCTCCGTGCATCAGCGGCACGCGGGACACGAGGGGACGGAGGTCAACATGGAGTCGGTCAGAGCCGAATGCGCCAAGTGCGGGATGAAGGACAAGGCATGCCGGCAGCCAGAGGGGCAGGCGCCGCCTTACTGCCCGACCGTTGTCAGTGCCGCTACCGTCGCCCGCATCGCCGGCGAGTATGGGAAGCCGGAGGTGCTGGAGTTCGCCCGTCAGGCATCGATCCAGGAGGGCGAGTGCTACACGGATCGGGGCACCCGGCCCTACGTCCTGCATCCGATCAAGACGCGCGTTCAGGAAACCTGCGAGTTCGCCCGGCGGATGGGGTACCGGCGGCTTGGTGTGGCGTTCTGCGCCGGTCTCCACACCGAGGCCCGGACGCTGGTCGACATCCTCGAGGCGCAGGGATTCGAGGTGGTGTCCGTCGTGTGCAAGGTTGGATGTACGCCGAAGGAACTGCTCGGGCTGCAGGAGGATCAGAAGGTCAGGGTAGGCGAGTTCGAATCGATGTGCAGCCCCATCGCCCAGGCGGCGCTGCTCGACGAGGCCCACACGGATTTCAACATCGTCGTCGGTCTCTGCGTGGGCCACGACTCGCTGTTCCTGAAATACTCACAGACCCCGTGCACGGTGCTCGTGACGAAGGACCGCGTGCTGGGCCACGCCCCAGCCGCTGCGCTTCACACCACCTCGTCGTATTACGCGTGGCTCAAACAGCCACGCTAATCCCGGCGCTCCCGGCGCTCAGTTGAATTGACCATGCGCCGGGCCGTAGCGCGCGGGCTTCAGCCCGCGTGCCCGGGGCGAGCACCGTCAACCGACGTGAGCCCCGGGAGTAGGGCGTGCCCGACGCCGGCGACAGGGGCATCGAGACTCCTCCCCCGGGCCACGCCTGCGCAGGCGCCGTCGACGGCGCGCAGGAGGACTTCGGAGGAAGAGGGCAATCGCCCCCCCTGAAGATCACTCCGGAACCCTGCTACGATAGCCGCGATTTCCCTGGGAGACCCGCATGCGCGTCCACCGTGACCGCCCGTTCCCGGCGCCGGCCCTCGTGGTGGCCCTGGCGCTCGTCCTCGTCGGCGTGATCGGTCCCGCCGCCGCGCGGGCGCAGTCGATGGCGCCCGCTGCCGATCCGAAGGCGATGGTCGTCTCGGGCCAGGCCCGGTTCACCGTGCTCGCGCCGCGGATGATCCGCATGGAGTGGTCCCCGACCGGGCAGTTCGAGGACCAGGCGTCGCTGGTCTTCATCAATCGCCAGCAGCCGGTTCCCCGCTTCACGGTCGCCACGGAGAGGGGCTGGACGACGATTGCGACCGACGCCGTGATCCTGCGCTACCAGCGGAACAGCGGGACGTTCACCCCTGCGAACCTGTCGGTGGAGTTCTCGATGGGGGGCCGAACGGTCACGTGGCGGCCGGGCATGGAGGATACCGGCAACCTGCGCGGTACGACGCGCACGCTCGATGGCGTGGATGGCCCGTCGAAGATCGAGCCCGGCCTCGTATCGCGCAACGGGTGGGTCGTGGTGGACGAGACCGCGCGGCTGTTGTATGACGAGACCGACTGGGCGTGGGTCGCGCCACGCCCGCCGGGCGAGCGGCAGGATTGGTACTTCCTGGGCTACGGCCACGACTACCGGGGCGCCCTGGGCGGCTTCACGAAGGTCGCCGGTCGCATCCCGATGCCGCCGCGTTTCGCGTTCGGCGTGTGGTGGTCGCGCTACTGGGCGTATACCGACGAAGAATTCAAGGAGCTCGTCGGCGAGTTCGAGAACCACACCGTCCCCCTTGATGTGCTGGTCGTGGACATGGACTGGCACCAGACGTTCGGCGGCGCGTGGGGCAACGAGAAGGACCAGTCTGGCCACACGAAGGGCTGGACGGGCTTCACGTGGGATCGCAACTACTTTCCCGATCCCGCAGGATTCCTGGCGTGGGTCGGCAACCGCGGCCTGCGCACGCCCCTGAACCTGCACCCGGCGTCGGGCATCCAGCCGTGGGAAGAGCAGTACCCCGCGATGGCCCGGGCCATGGGCATCGATCCCGCGACGAAGCAGTACGTGGCCTTTGACATCGTCGACAAGAGGTTCGCGACGAGTTTCTTCGACCTCGTGATTCACCCGCTCGAGCGACAGGGCGTCGACTTCTGGTGGCTGGACTGGCAGCAGAGCGACAAGACGAAGCTCGAGGGCATCAACCCGACGTGGTGGCTGAACTACACGTTCTTCACCGACATGGAGCGCCAGGGCCGGCACCGGCCGCTGATCTTCCATCGCTGGGGTGGGCTGGGCAATCATCGCTACCAGGTCGGTTTCTCGGGCGACACGTACTCGACGTGGCCGTCGCTCGCCTTCCAGCCGTACTTCACGGCGACCGCGGCCAACGTGGGCTTCGGCTACTGGAGCCACGACATCGGCGGCCACATGAATGGTCCCGTGGACCCGGAGCTGTACGCGCGGTGGATCCAGTTCGGGGCGTTCAGCCCGATCCTGCGCACGCACACCACGAAGAACCCCGACGCGGAGCGGCGCATCTGGGCCTACGCGCCCGAGTACGCGACCGTGATGCGGGATGCGTTCCTGCTGAGGTACGCACTGATCCCCTACATCTACACCGCGTCGCGGCAGACGTACGACACCGGAGTCCCCTTCCTTCGGCCGCTCTACTACGACAGCCCGGATTCCGAGGAGGCCTACACGTTCAAGGACGAGTACCTCTTCGGAGAGGACATGCTCGTGGCGCCAGTTCTGCGGGAGCGATCGAAGCAGACCGGCCTGGCCACTCAGTCGATCTGGCTGCCGCGCGGCGCGTGGGTGGAGTGGTTCTCCGGCCGGACGTTCGCGGGCCCGGTGACGGTCGAGCGGTCGTACAGCCTCGAGGAGATCCCGGTGTTCGTCAAGGCCGGCTCGGTCGTGCCCATGCAGCCGCCGATGCGGCGGGCGGGCGAGCGGCCGGTGGATCCGCTCATCCTGACCGTGTTCCCGGCCCTGTCCGGCTCGACGAGGGTCTACGAGGACCAGGGGGATTCGACGGCCTACGAGAAAGACGAATGTGCGTGGACCCCCGTGCGGCATCGCACCGAGGCCGACGGGACCCGGGTGATCGAAGTGCTGCCGGTCGAAGGTGCGTATCCGGGCATGCAGGCCGAGCGCGGCTATGAGATCCGGCTGCGCGCAACATTGCCCCCGGCGAAGATCACCGTCAACGGGCAGGCCGCGATGCTGGCTGATCCGGACACGCAGCTGTTCCGATTCCGGGTCACCAGGCCGGACGCGAGTCAGCCCGCGGGCGGGCAGAACGGGCCGGTCTGGTGGTTCGATGGCGAGACCATGACCACCCACGTCGCGGTGCCATGGGTGAAGGTAAGCGACCGGGTTGAAGTCCGCGTCGATCCCGCGCCCGTGACGCTGGAAATGGGCGCGCTCGTCGAGCGCGGGCCCGGCGTGCTGCGCCGCCTCCGTGAACTCCACGACCTCGTGAACCGCGGGTGGCCGAAGGCCATTCCGCCCGATCTGCTGCTCAACCTGGTTCAGTCCGGCAACCGGATGACCATCAAGCCGGCGTCGGCGCTGGGCGAATTGGCTGCCCTCGCCCGGGGTCTGCAGGACTTGCCCGCGGTCCTCGCAAAGGTAGAACTCCCAGGGGACGCCCGCGCGCGTGCCGACGCCCTGCTGAGCGAGCTGCCGCCCCGAAAATGAGACTGACGTGAGAAAAGGGGCCTGACCCCCATCCGGAGGGTGACCATGATGAAGGCGGTGTTGTCGCGCGTCGGGAGGCATGCTCTGGTGGCGCTACTGGTCGCAGTCGGCTTCGCGCTCGTCGGCACGAGGGGACCCGCGCTCGCCCAGGCCGGGGCGGTTCGCATCGAGGTCAGCTTCCCGCCCAGCCTGAGCGGATCCGCGCTCGATGGCCGGCTGCTCCTGATGATCTCGACCGACCCGGCTGCGGAACCGCGGTTCCAGATCAACGACAGCCCGCAGACCCAGCAGGTCTTCGGCCTCGACGTGGACGGCCTCCAGCCGGGACAGGCAGCCGTCTTCGACGCGGGCGCCTACGGCTACCCGCTCGAGAGCCTCGCGCAGGTCCCGCCCGGCACGTACACGGTCCAGGCGCTGCTCCACAAGTACGAGACGTTCCACCGCGCCGACGGCAAGACCGTCAAGCTGCCCATGGATCGCGGCGAGGGCCAGCAGTGGGCGCGCGCGCCGGGCAATCTCTACAGCGCCCCGCAAACGATCACGGTCGACCCGCAGAAGGGCGGGACGATCCGCGTCTCGCTCGACCAGGTCATCCCGCCCATCCCCGATCCGCCCGAGACGAAATACATCAAGCACGTCCGCATCCAGAGCGCCCTCCTCACGAAGTTCTGGGGCCGCCCGATGTACCTCGGCGCTCACGTGCTGCTGCCGGAGGGGTTCGACACCCACCCCGGCGCCCGGTACCCGCTGGCCGTCAACCACGGCCACTTCCCGTATACGTTCGGCGACTTCCGCGAGGATCCGCCCGATCCGAACCTGAAGCCCGAATACAGCGACCGCTTTCACTGGGAGGGCTACAACCGCACCGAGCAGCAGTGGGGCTATCAGCTCTACAAGGACTGGACCTCGCCGGACTTCCCGCGCATGCTGGCCATCGAGATCCAGCACGCCAATCCGTACTACGACGACTCGTATGCCGTGAACTCGGCCAACCTCGGCCCGTACGGCGACGCGATCGTGCGTGAACTGATCCCCTACATCGAGCAGAAGTACCGCGGCATCGGCCAGGGCTGGGCGCGGTTCATGTACGGCGGATCGACCGGCGGCTGGGAAGCCATGGGCGCGCAGGTGTTCTACCCGGACGACTTCAACGGCGCCTACATCGCCTGCCCGGATCCCATCGACTTCCGCGCCTACACGGTGATCAACCTCTATGAGGACAAGAACGCGTACGCCATCGGAGGCCCGTGGAAGACGGTGCCGCGCCCCGGTGTGCGCGACTACCTCGGCCACATCAACACGCTCGTGCGCGACATGAACCACCTGGAACTGGCGCTCGGCACGAAGGGCCGCTCCGGCGGGCAATGGGACATCTGGCAGGCGGTCTACTCACCGGTCGGCGACGATGGGTATCCGAAGCCGATCTGGGACAAGAAGACGGGCGCGATCGATCCGGAGGTGGCCGCGTACTGGCGCGAGCACTACGACCTCTCGGCCATCCTCCGTCGTGACTGGCCCACGCTCGGTCCGAAGCTGCGCGGCAAGCTGCACATCTACGTCGGCGACATGGACAGTTACTACCTGAACGACGCCGTCTACCTCGTCGAGGAGTTCCTGAAGAGGGCCGACCCGCCCTACGAGGGCGAGGTCGACTACGGAGACCGCGCCGAGCATTGCTGGAACGGCGACCACACGCAGCCCAACGCGATTTCGCGCCTCCGCTACCAGCAGATGTTCATCCCCCGAGCCGCCGAGCGAATCCTCAAGACCGCGCCGCCCGGATCGGATGTGAGCAGCTGGCGGTACTGACGGGGGCTGGGGTCGTCAGTTGTCGTCGTCAGTCGTCATCTACGTTCGGAAAACTCGAGACTCAGAACTCACAACTCAGAACTCACAACTCAGAACTCAAAACTCAAGAACTCACGACTCACCACCCACGCGGAGGGCGGCGCCGGGTCATCAGGTGAGCACCGTCAGGGCGCCCGGCTCGAGGCGCAGATCGAACCGGTGTCCGTCACAGGCGCGGTCGCCGTCGGCGGCAAATGGCACCGAGCCCTCGTACTCGATCGCGGCGTGCGTGCCGGCGGTCACGTGCAGCGCGCCCGCCGGGATCCGCCAGCCGTAGACGAGGCAGAGGAACGCCCACAGCAGCCTAGCGCGGGGCATGGCCGGTACCATGCAAACCTCGAATACCCCATCGGTGGCGGACGCGCCGACCGGGAGTTCGAGGCCGCCTCCGAGGTGCGGCCCGTTCGTGATGAAGAAGCCGTGCGTCATGACGGAGCCCGGCGCGAAACGGCGCGGTTCCCTATCCACCGTGGCGCCGGTGACGACGACGTTGGCCCTTCGCGCCCGCGCGTGGGTCGACAGGAGTGCCCGTGCCCCGGCCAGCCGGTACGCGAGCGTCCCGGTGGCGTGGACGACCTGCCGCGTTCGCGTGCCGGGGCGCGTCAGCCGGTCCACGACGAGCGCCGCCTCCGCAGGAAGGCCGAGCAGCCCGACGGTCGTGTAGCAGCGGCCGTTGACCTCCACGAGGTCGACCCGGCGCGGGACTCCGTTGGCGATGCGCTGGGCGGCCGCGACTGGGTCCCGGGGCAGGCCGAGAGTCCGCGCGAAGTCGTTGCCGGTGCCGAGCGGGATGATGCCGAGCGACACATCCGAACCGGCCAGCACGTTGGCCACGCGGCTGATCGTGCCGTCGCCGCCTGCGACCACGACGGCGTGGCAGCGCCGGTCGGCTGCGGCGGCAGCAGCCGACGACAGGCGGTCGATCGTCTCCGGGGAGCTGATCTCGATCGCGAAGCGGCCCGCCAGGCAGGCCCGAAGCGCTGGTTCCCATCGGGGATCGGCGGCCCGGCTCGCGTGCCGATTCGCGAGGACGACGACGGTGTCGGAAGGGTGGGCAGGGCTCGCGGACATGGGTCGGTTTTCAGTTCTCAGTTTTCAGTTCTCAGTTTTCAGACCCTGGGTTCTCCTCCGATCCGGGTAGCCTCGATCCTGCTCAGCCGCCGTGCCAGCACGTCGCGCGACACAAGGTGGACCAACAGCAGATCGGCGGCGCGGATGGCCTCGAGCAACAGTTCGTCGTCCAACACGCGCCCGGCCATGAGCGATGCGCGGATGGCCTCGACACGAAGCACCGCGAGCGCGACGGCCAACGAGCGCACCAGCGTTCGGACCCCTTCACCCTGGTACGCGATCCATGAACCGAACGCGTGGGCCGCCAGGAAGTAGCGGATCGGTCTGGCCAGCTTCGACCAGGCCGGCCGCACCCACCGCGCGTCCGCCGCGGCAAGGTCGTCGGGCGGGGCCGGATGCGCGAGGTCTTCGGGCACCGCCGCCAGCGCCTCGGCATAGAGGCCCGGCAGATCGAGGGGAACGTCCGCGCGCACGGCAGCGGTCGTCGCGGGCAAGGCCGTCACAGCCTCGGCGAGCGCCCCTGCGCCGGCCGTCCACCGCCGGATCGACTCCGCGGCGGCCCCGAACAGGGCGATGACGCCCTCGGGCGACTGGTCCTCCCTGGCGCAGGTGGCCACGGCGAATCGTTCCCAGGCGTTGAGGCTTGCCCGGTCGAACAGCACAGCTGGCCGCAGCAGGGGTGGACACGTCTCCCTGGCATCGAACCCCTCGTTTTCGCGTCCGCTGCACATCGCCGGGGACGCGACGATCTCGAGCACGACGTCCGTTCGAAACAACTGGCGCGCAGCGGTCGGACAGTAGTGGGACAGCGCGATGAAGGCGCCCCGCTGGTCCAGCAGTGTCACCCGCGGGAAGTGGCGGCATGCCGCGGGTAGCCAGTCGTGGCCGAGCGTCCGCTGGATCGAGCACAGGTTGCCGGCGCCGCGATCGAAGAACGCGCAGGACCCGTCGGCTGCGGTGCGAAGCATGGCCGATGCCCCTGGCGGGAGACCACGATCCCGGAGGAGGGGGGCGGGAAGCCAGGCGCGCACGCTTCCATCCGAAAGGGCCGCGGCAAGTCGATCGTGCCGATCCGGCTCGACGGGGATTGCCCAGCGCGCGGTGCAGCATGCACCCGAGTGCCGGCACTGGTAGTCGGCGTGGATGCTGAGGGCGGAGACGGCCGGGCCGGGGGCGCTGAACACGCCGCCAGCATACCCGAGCGGGGCGGCGGCCGCGAGCGTATCGAGGTGCCGCTTGACGGCCGTGCGGACGCGGGCCGACAATGCCCTCGTCCCCCCTCGGGAGGTGGATATGATGCGACGTCCCGGCGCGCTGGTTCCTGCGTTGTGTTCGATGGCATGTCTCGTTGCTGCCTGCGGCGGTTCTCCTGAGCCACCCGCCCCGCAGGCCCCGCCCGCGGCCCCCGCGACCACGCCGGCCGTGGATGTCGGCAAGCACATGGAAGATCACTTCGCGCGGGTCGTGGAGATTGAGCACGCCGTGATCCGCGGCGATCTCGCGGCCGTGAAGACGCCAGCGACGTGGATTGCCGACCAGCAGACGGCGGCGGGGCTGCCAGCCGGGTCGGACGCCTACGTGACCGACATGCGGCGCGCGGCCTCCGGCGTGGCGGCGGCAGCCAGCGTCGACAACGCCGCAGCAGCGACGGCGACGATGGTCGAGAAATGCGGCGCGTGCCACGCGGGCACGAAGGTGACTGCCAAGTTCCCGGAGGTCGTCCCCCCCACGATCGTCCCGGGCACGGCAAGCCACATGCTTCAGCATCAGTACGCGGTCGATCTCCTGTACCAGGGCCTGGCGGCGCCCTCGAACGAGGCGTGGACGAAGGGCGCCGAGGCGATGAAGGCCGCCCCGCTGGCTTATTCCGACCTGCCGAAGGACACGAAGCTCGGCAAAGAAATCCTCGCGTTCCAGAAGCGCGTGCACGAGCTCGCCGATCGCGCCGAGAAAGCGCCGGACCAGGCGGCCAAGGCGGCGATCTACGGAGAGCTCATCGGCGGCTGCGCCAACTGCCATGGCCTGCACGGCGGGCTGTGGGGGCCAGGGCTACCGAAGGATGCGAAGTAGGGGGCAGGGCTCAGTTATCAGTTCTCAGTTTTCAGTTCTCAGTTATCAGTTACCTGTCAGTCATCAGCCCAATCGACAATCATTGCCAGGCTGATGAGTTATGAAGATTGCCACCTGGAACGTGAACGGGATCCGGGCGCGCGGGGCGCAGGTGGTCGAGTGGCTCGACCGCGAGCAGCCGGACGTGGTCTGCCTGCAGGAGCTCAAGGCGACGCCCAACCAGATCCCGCCTGATCTCCTGATGCTCCCGGACTACTGGGCCTATTGGTACGGCGGCCGGGCCTACTCCGGCGTGGCGCTTCTGGTTCGCAAGGCCATCGCGCCCGCCGCGCCCGTCTTCGGACATCCCGCGTTCGATTTCGAAACCCGGATGGTGACGACGCAGATCGGCGACCTGACCGTGGCCTCGGTCTACGTGCCGAACGGCGGAAAGGACCACCCCGCGAAGATGCAGTTCCTCGAGTCGCTGGCCGGCTACGCCGCCGAGCACGCATCGGCCGGCCGGCCGCTCGTCGTGTGCGGCGACATGAACGTGGCGCACCGCGACATCGACGTCCACCCCAAGGAGCGCAAGCCGACCGCGATCGGGCAGCTGCCCGAAGAGCGCGCGCTGTTCGATCGACTGCTCGGCGGCGGGCTCGTCGATGTCGGCCGCACGCTCAACCCGGATGACGAAGGCTATTTCACCTGGTGGGCCCCCTGGCGCAATATGCGCCAGCGAAACATCGGATGGCGCCTGGACTACGTGCTCGCCACGGACGACGTGGCCGGCCGGACGAGCGCGTGCCCGGCGTTCCGCGAGGTCGGCACCAGCGACCACGGGCCGGTGGTGGCGACGATCGAGGATCTCGGTGTCAGGCTCTAGGGATTTGGCGCGCGCAGGGATTGATTGCACCGGGAGAAACCGCAATGGGCACCAAGCGCCACGAACCAGACCATGAACCCGCCGGCGTCGGTCGCCGGACTTTCATTCGCAACTCGGTCGCGCTCGGCGCGGCATCGCTCGCCTCGACCGCGATCCCCTCGGCCGCGGGTGGAGGGCTCGCCGGCCAGGAGCCGGCCGCCGCGTCCGGGTTCGACCTCCTCGAGGCCACGATCGCCGACCTGCAACAGCGCATGCAGTCAGGCAGCGACACGGCCCGGTCGCTCGCGGAGAAGTACCTCGCCCGCATCGCCGCGATCGAGGGCGGCGCGCGCCCGCTCCACGCGATGCTCGACCTCAACCCCGACGCGCTGGCCATCGCCGATGCCCTCGACGCGGAACGCAAGTCGAAGGGTGCGCGCGGCCCGCTGCACGGCATCCCGGTCCTCATCAAGGACAACATCGGCACGGCCGACAAGATGACGACCACCGCCGGGTCGCTCGCCATCGAGGGGTGGATTCCCGCGAAGGACGCGTTCGTCGCCCGCAAGCTGCGCGAGGCCGGCGCGGTCATCCTGGGCAAGACGAACCTCAGCGAGTGGGCGAACTTCAGGTCCACGCACTCGTCGAGCGGCTGGAGCGGCCGCGGCGGTCAGTGCCGCAATCCGTATGCGCTGGACCGCAACCCGTCCGGGTCGAGCGCCGGGTCTGGCGCGGCCACGTCCGCCAACTTCGCGGCCGTGTCGATCGGCACCGAGACCGACGGATCCATCGTCTCGCCCGCCACCTGCTGCGGCCTGGTCGGCGTGAAGCCCACGATCGGCCTCGTCAGCCGCGCCGGCATCATCCCGATCGCGCACTCGCAGGACACCGCGGGGCCGATGACGCGAACCGTCGCCGATGCCGCCGCGCTCCTGGGCGCCCTCGTCGGCGCGGACCCGGATGATCCGGTGACGAAGGACGCCGCGACAAGGGGGCATGCGGACTACACGAAGTTCCTGGATCCGCGCGGCCTTGCGGGGGCGCGCATCGGCATCCCGCGCAAGGGCCTGTTCGGCTACAGCCCGCACGCGGACCGCATCGCCGAGGAGGCCGTCGCGGTCCTGAAGCGTCTCGGCGCCGTGATCGTCGATCCGGCCGATCTTCCGGAGGACCGGAATCTCGGCAAGGCAGAGTACGAGGTGCTGCTCTACGAGTTCAAGGCAGACCTGAACGCGTACCTGGCCGCCATGGGCCCGGCCGCGCCGATGAAGACCCTGAAGGACCTGATTGCCTTCAACAACCAGAACGCGAGCCGATCGATGCCGTACTTCGGCCAGGAGATCTTCATCGAGGCCGAAGCCAAAGGGCCGCTGACCGACAAGGCCTACCTCGACGCTCTCGCGACGTGCCGGCGCGTGAGCCGGACCGAGGGCATCGAGGCCGTGATGGACAAGCACAAGCTCGACGCGCTGGTTGCGCCCACCAGCGGGCCGGCGTCGCTCATCGACCTGGTCAACGGCGATGCCGGGGGCGGCAGCGCGTCCACGTTCCCCGCCGTGGCGGGCTATCCCCACATTACACTGCCGGCCGGGCACGTGTTCGGGCTGCCGGTCGGCCTCTCGTTCTTCGGGCGGGCGTTCAGCGAGCCGACGCTGTTCCGTCTCGCGTTCGCGTTCGAGCAGGCGACGAAGGCGCGCCAGGCGCCCCGACTCCTGCCGACGGTGCAACTGGAGACCCGTTGACAGCGGCAACAGTTCTCGCCGCCGTAGCGTCGCGGCTTCCCGCCGTCCCGCCTTAGACTCGCGGCGTCGCGGCCTCCCGCCGTGGCCCCGCGGCTTCAGCCGCGGGGTCGCCCCCGGCGCTGAAGCGCCGGGGCTACGTCCTTTCGTGCCCCCCCGGCGCTGAAGCGTCGGGCCGACGCCCCCGGCTGGGCCCACCGACGTGCCGCGGGCTGGACGCGGCGGCTTCCCCGGGTAGAATGGTACGCATGCTCAGTACATCGTTCCGGGCGGCGGTCTCGCTCGCCGTCGGGATCGGGCTGTTCGCCTCGGCGGGCGCCGCGCGGGCCCAGACGGTGCTGGCACGCCGCGCGGAGATCCAGCACGTCGCGGTCGAGCTCATCGCCGACCGGGATCGGCCGGGACCGGGAGGAGAGATCTGGCTCGGCGTGAAGTTCGAGCTCGAGCCCGGGTGGCACATCTACTGGCGGAACCCGGGCGACTCGGGCGACCCGCCCAGGGCGTCGTGGCAGCTGCCCGCGGGCGTCAAGGCCGGCGACATCCAGTGGCCGGTTCCCGAGCGCATCGACGTCGGAGGGCTGATCAATTACGGCTATCACGCCACGGTCGTGCTGCCCGTGCGCTTCACGATCCCGGGCGCGGCCGGCGGGTCCGCCGCGACGCGCGTGGGCGTGTCGTTGAAGTGGCTCATGTGCAAGGACATGTGCCTGCCCGGGTCCGCGAACGTGGCGATCGCATTTCCGCTTGCCATGCTCGACAGGGCCCGGCTCCCGTCGTGGAAGGCCGACATCGACCGCGCGCGCGCCGCGGTGCCCGGCCCCGCACCCGCCGCGTGGAGGGCGACCGCCCGCTCGGCGGGCGATCGCTTCATTGTCGACGTGGTCACGGGTGAACGGACCGCAGAGGGGCTGTTCTTTCCGCTCGAGGTCAGCCAGGTCGACGATTCGGCGCCACAAACGGTGACCCCGCTCGCAAACGGCGTGCGCTTCGCGCTGCGCAAGTCGGATCAGCTGACGAAGGACCCGTCATCCTTGAACGGTGTCGTGTCGTTGCCCGGGGGGCGCGCCTTCGTGATCACCGCCCCCATCGCCCCATCCCCCGGAACCTGAAGGAGGAGCGCTCCATGAAGCACCTGACGATGTGGATCTGCACCCTGGCGCTGGTCGCGGTGGCCGGCGCGACGCTCGTGCACGCCGTCAAGATCGGCGAGGCGGCCCCGGCCTTCACCGCCACCGACACGCACGGCACGTCACACAGCCTGGCGGACTACAAGGGCAAGTGGGTCGTGCTGGAATGGCACAACCAGGGCTGCCCGTACGTCAAGAAGCACTACGAGAGCGGCAACATGCAGACGCTCCAGCAGGAGTGGGCCGCCAAGGGCGTCGTGTGGCTCACGGTGATCTCGTCCGCCCCCGGCACGCAGGGCTACGTGAAAGGCCCGGAAGCCGACGCGTACGTCGCGGAGCACAGGGCGCATCCGACCGAGGTCCTGCTCGATCCGACGGGCGTGCTGGGCCATCTCTACGAGGCCAAGACCACGCCGCACATGTACGTCATCAACCCGGACGGCGTGCTGATCTACAACGGAGCGATCGACGACAAGCCGACCACGGATCAGGCCGACCTCGCGGCGGCGACGAACTACGTCTCGGCGGCCCTGAAGGCGGGGATGGCCGGGAAGCCGGTCACGACGGCCACGAGCCGGCCGTACGGGTGTTCCGTGAAGTATGCCAACCCCGGACAGCACTGACCCGGGAGCGGGAGGACGCGATGGCAGGTCGAAAGATTCTGATGCTGGTGGGTGACTTCGTCGAGGACTACGAGGTCATGGTTCCCTTCCAGGCCTTGCAGGCGGTCGGGCACACCGTGCACGCGGTGTGTCCCGGCAAGGACGCCGGCGACAAGGTGCGCACGGCCGTCCACGATTTCGAGGGCGACCAGACCTACAGCGAGAAGCGCGGCCACGACTTCCAGGTCAACGCCACCTTCGGCGGCGTGCGCGAGGCCGACTACGACGCGCTCGTCATCCCCGGCGGGCGGGCGCCGGAGTACCTCCGCCTGAACCCCCGTGTCCTCGACATCGTGCGGCACTTCGCCACCGCGCGGAAGCCGATCGCGTCGATCTGCCACGGCGCCCAGTTGCTCGCGGCGGCGGGCGTGCTCGAGGGCCGGACCTGCTCGGCCTACCCCGCGTGCGGGCCCGAGGTGACCCGCGCAGGCGGGCACTATGCGGACATCGCGGTCACCGAGGCCGTGGTGGACGGCAATCTCGTCACGGCCCCGGCGTGGCCGGCGCACCCCCGCTGGCTGGCCGAGTTCCTGAAAGTCCTCGGGACGAAGATCGAACATTCCTGACGTCGATGCAGGACGGCGGGCCGGGACGCCAGGGCCGGCCCGCGGCGGGCGGCTCACAGCGCGGGGCGGGGGGCCGTCGGCACCTCGCGCCCTCAGCCGCGGGGTGGCCTCCCCGGCGCTTCAGCGCCGGGGCACGTGCTCCCGTTCGGCGGGATTCGCCAATCCTAACGCACCGTTTCCCTGGCAGCCCTCAGTACACGAACTCGCGGATGTCGTAGGTTGCAAGCTGCGGCGGCGCGCCGGCGAAGCGCAAGCCGCCGCGGATGGTTCGCTCCTGCTCACGCCGTTCGGCCGCGGTCAGCGGCGCAATCGCTTGGGCGGCGGCGAGTCGCGGGTAGGGGGTTCCCTCTACTTCGACCAGGTCGCTGAAGTACAGCAGGTCGCCCTGGCCGAGATGCATGCCGTTGATCGCGGCCAGCGTGTCCGCCACGTGGCCATCGGCGTAGCGCACACCGCCGAGGCCCACCATGACGATGATTCCGACGTGAACGCCGGCCTCTTTGATGGCCGCCACCGTCTCGATCGCGTCGGAGGCGGCGCCCGGTTTGCGGACGAACGCGAGCAGCGGGTCGTGGCCCGATTCCAGTCCGATGTAGACGCGGCGCAGGCCGAGATCCCGCAGGTCCGCGTAATCGCCGGCCTGTTTCTTCGTGCCGGTGAAGCCGTCGACGAACGCGGACACGCCGACCCGGCGGGCCTCGAGATCCCCTGCGAGGCACTCGAAGATCTCGCGCAGGCGGGCCATCGGCACCGCCAGCGCGTTGGCTGCCCCGAGGAATATCCCGCGCGCGCGGAGCGCGGCCGACGCCCCGAGGTACGCCCGGACGTCCGACACGTGCCGGCGGAACTCTTCGCCCGTCTTCACGCGATACCCGTCGTGGTAGAGGTCGCAGAACGTGCAGGTGTTGAACGAACAGCCTTCGGTCGCCTGGACGACGAGCGAGAGGTACTGGTCGGGCGGAAGGATGCCGACCGGGCGGTAGACGCGGTTGAATCGTGACGCGTCGGAGCGGGCCGCGGCCGCGTCGAAGCGGGCGGCACGGGTCAGCACCGCGCGCAGTTCCTCGAGCGCCATCGCGGACAGCGGGTCGTCCCACGTCCAGCGCGTCGTGTCCATCGCGGCCAGCACGCCGGCAGCCACCGCGGCGCCGTCATTGACCAGCGTGTCGGCCTCGCGCCCGACGACTGACCGCCGGCCCCGCGCCTCGTTGTTTCGCCATTTCTCGAGGACGTACCCGCTGAGTCCCCGCCGGAAGGTGTGGCCGTCGCGGTAGACGCTGTAGAGGCGCCCGCCCGTGTCGTGGGCGACCACGAGGCGCTCGTCCACCATCACGGCGACCGAGTGCGGGGTGACGCTGATGATGTACGCCGACGGCCCGAGATGACCGCGCAGGACCATGGGCTGCCCTCCGGGCCCATGGTACAACCGACCGACCGTCGTGCGGCCTGCCGATCGTCGCCCGTCGCGGGCGCAAGCGGTCCCACGTGCCCGCGGCTCGACAGGGCCCCGGTCGCGTGTCAGACTGGACGAATTCCGGTTTCCGGCACGTATGACGACGATCCGTTTCGAGACCGTGTTCCTGGATGCCGGCGGCGTCCTGGTGTTCCCGAACTGGCTGCGTGTGAGCGAGGCGCTCGCCCGGCACGGCGTGCACGCGGACCCGGCCCGGCTGGCCGCGGCCGAGCCCGCCACCAAGCGCCAGCTCGACGTCGCCCCGACGGTGCGGACCACCACCGACGAGCAGCGCGGGTTCCTGTACTTCGATCTCATCCTGAAGCATGCCGGCCTGACGCCGGGTGCCGCCAGCGATGCCGCCCTCACCGAGCTGCGCCGGTTCCACGATCGCGACAACCTCTGGGAGAGCGTGCCGGCCGATGTCGTGCCGGCCCTGGCGCGCTTGCGCGCGGCCGGTCTGAAGCTGGTCGTGGTCTCCAACACGAACGGCACGCTCCGCCGCGTGTTCGATCGCGTCGGGCTGCTGCCGCACCTGGATGTCGTCATCGACTCGACCGAGGAAGGCGTGGAGAAGCCCGACCCGCGCCTCTTCGAGGTGGCGCTCCAGCGATCGGGCGCCTCGCGCGACACGACGATTCACACCGGCGACCTCTACGAGATCGACATCGTCGGCGCGAGGGCCGCCGGCCTGCGGGCGGTGCTGCTGGATGCGGAAGGACTGTACGAGGCCGTTGATTGCCCGCGCGTCAGGACGATTGGCGAGTTCGCCGAGCGTCTGCTTCGCGCCGAGTTCGATTGAAGGGGAGGAGAGACAGATGATCTTGGGTTCGATGGTTCGAATCACCCGGTTGGCCTCCGTGGCCGCGTGCGTCGCGGTCCTGCCTGGCGGCGTTGAGCGCGCCGCTGGCCAGGCGGCGCCGGAAGCGGCCCAGCCGAGTGTGCTGCTCAGGCCCGCCCGCGTGTTCACGGCGACGGACCAGCAGACCCACGAGGGCTGGGTGGTGCTGGTGACCGGGGACAGGATCGCGGCCGCGGGCCTGCCGGGCGAGGTGAAGGCGCCGGCGGGCGCCCGGACGATTGACCTGCCCGGGACGACCTTGCTGCCCGGCCTGATTGACGCCCACTCGCACATCTACCTGCATCCGTACAACGAGACCGTCTGGAACGACCAGGTGCTGAAGGAGCCCCTCGCCTACCGCACGATCGCGGCGGTGCTGCACTGCGAGTGGACGCTGATGGCGGGGTTCACGACCCTGCGCGATCTCGGGACCGAGGGCGCGGAGTATGCCGACGTGCAGGTCGAGAAGGCCATCAACGAGGGCCGTATTCCCGGTCCGCGGCTGCAGGTGGCGACCAGGGCCATCGTGGCGACCGCCAGCTACGGGCCCGGGCCGATGGGGTTCGCCACGAACTTCGAGACTCCCAAGGGTGCGCAGGAAGTGAGCGGCGCCGACCAGATGCTGTGGGCCGTGCGCGATCAGGTGGGCCACGGCGCCGACTGGGTGAAGCTCTACGCCGACTACCGGCGCGGACCGGACGGATCGACCGTGCCGACCCTGACCCAGGCCGAGATGCAGGTGGCCGTGGAGGAGGCGCACAGCGCGGGCCGGCCCGTGTCCGTGCACGCCGGGTCGGCCGAGGGCATGAAGCGCGCCGTCCTCGCGGGCGCCGACACCATCGAGCACGGGTACTTCGGCACCGACGAAGTGTTCAAGCTGATGGCCGAGCGCGGCGTCGCGCTGTTCCCGACGCTGGCGGCGCAGGAGGCCTCCGCCATCTACAACCAGGGCTACAAGCCGGGCGTCACGCCGCCGACTGCGAGCATGCTCGAAGGCAAGCGCGCGTTCCAGTCGGCCCTGAAGAACGGTGTCATCATCGGCCTCGGCAGCGACGTGGGCGTGTTCGCGCACGGCACGAACTACCGTGAGCTGGAGCTGATGGTCGACTACGGGATGACGCCGGTGCAGGCCCTGCTCGGCGCGACCGCGGTGAACGCCAAGGCGATGGGCTGGGCCGATCGGATCGGCCAGGTGCGCGCCGGCCTGCTCGCCGACCTGGTGGCCGTCCCCGGGGATCCGACCAAGGACGTCACGGTCTGCAGGCACGTGACGTTCGTGATGAAGGGCGGCAAGATCTACAAGCAGCCCTCGAGCTGACCGGAGGACGACCCCCGGCGCTTCCCCGCGGCTGAAGCCGCAGGGCTACGCGTCGCCGGCGGTCACCTGTCCGGAGCCGTAGCCCCGGCGCTTCAGCGCCGGGCGTCATCTGACCGGAGACGTAGCCCCGGCGCTTCAGCGCCGGGCGTCATCTGACCGGAGACGTAGCCCCGGCGCTTCAGCGCCGGGGGTCACCTGACCGGAGACGTAGCCCCGGCGCTTCAGCGCCGGGGGTCACTTTTCTGCTGAAGCCGCGCCCAGGTGTCCTTGAGCGCGACGGTGCGGTTGAACACCGGCGCACCCGGCGTCGAGTCCGGATCGACGCAGAAGTAGCCGATCCGCTCGAACTGGAACCGGTCGCCGGGCCGCGCGGCGGCCAGGCCTGGCTCGACCGGACACGTCAGCGTCTCGAGCGAGGCCGGGTTCAACGATGTGCGCCAGTCGCCGCTGTCCTGTTCGCCACCCGGCGTCGGGTTGAGGAAGAGGCGATCGTAGAGGCGCACCTCCACGCGGGCCGCGTGCGGCGCGGACACCCAGTGGATGGTCGCCTTCACCTTGCGGCCGTCCGGGGCGTTGCCGTCCCTCGTGGCGGGATCGTACGTGCAGCGGAGTTCCACGATCTCGCCGGCCTCGTCCTTCACCGCCTCCCGGCAGGTCACGAGGTACGTGCCGCGCAGCCTGACCTCCCGCCCCGGCGCGAGCCGGAAGAACTTCTTCGGCGGGTTCTCCATGAAATCGTCGCGCTCGATGAACAGTTCACGCGAGA
Organism: uncultured Acidobacteriota bacterium; assembly: GCA_963813325.1. Lineage (GTDB taxonomy): Bacteria > Acidobacteriota > Vicinamibacteria > Vicinamibacterales > JAKQTR01 > CAWEYM01. Next base: position 345,903 of record CAWEYM010000003.1, on the reverse strand, counting down.
AAGGCACGGTGCGCGATCCGGCCGCGGGGTTCTCGGGGTTCACCGGGATCGTGATCTGATCGACCTGGCCGTCCGGGTAGTTCTCGACGACCATGCGCAGGGGGCGCAGTACCGCCATGGCGCGCGGCGACCGCCGGTTCAGATCGTCCCGCACCGCGTCGTCGAGCAGCGCCACATCGACGAGGTTCTCGCGCTTGGCGATGCCGATCCGCTGGCAGAAATCGCGGAGGGCCTCGGGCGTGCAGCCTCGCCGCCTCAGGCCGCAGATCGTGGGCATCCGCGGGTCGTCCCAGCCCGAGACGACGCCCTCCTGGACCAGGGTGAGCAGCCGCCGCTTGCTCATCACCGTGTAGGTGAGGTTCAGCCGCGCGAACTCGATCTGGCGGGGCTGGCTCGGCACCGGCAGGTTCTGAACGCACCAGTCGTAGAGCGGCCGGTGATCCTCGAACTCCAGCGTGCACAGCGAGTGGGTGATGCCCTCGATCGCGTCCGACAGCGCGTGGGCGTAGTCGTACATCGGGTAGATGCACCACGCGTCGCCCGTGCGATGGTGCCGCGCGCGCCGGATGCGGTACAGCGTGGGATCGCGCAGATTGATGTTGGGCGACGCCATGTCGATCTTCGCCCGCAGGGTCAGCGACCCGTCCTCGAACTCGCCCGCCCGCATCCGGCGGAACAGATCGAGGCTCTCGTCCGCGGGCCGGTTGCGGAACGGGCTCTCGCGCCCCGGCTCCGTCAGGGTGCCGCGGTGCTCGCGTGTCTCTTCGGCGCTGAGGCCGTCCACGTAGGCCAGGCCTCGCCGGATCAGCTCCTCGCCGTACTGGTAGAGCTGCTCGAAGTAGTCCGAGGCGTAGTACTCCCGATCGTCCCAGTCGTACCCGAGCCAGCGCACATCGTCCTTGATGGCATCGACGTATTCCACGTCCTCCTTGGTCGGGTTCGTGTCGTCGAAGCGCAGGTTGCACCGGCCGCCGTTCTCGAGTGCGACGCCGAAGTTGAGCGTGATGGACTTCGCGTGGCCGATGTGGAGGTAGCCGTTGGGCTCCGGCGGAAAGCGCGTGGTCACCCGCCCGCCGTGCTTGTTCGTCCGGATGTCCTCCGCCACGATGGCCCGAATGAAATCAAGCGGAGGGCCGCCCGCTTCCTGGCCGGCATCCCCCGCGGCGGTCGCGCGGTCGTCGTTGGTCATGCCCGAATTGTACATGCAGCAGGCCGCGATGGTCCCGGCGCGCGCGATGGCCGGTCCCCCTGTCCCGCGGCTCACCCCGAACCGGGAAATCGTCAGCCGCGCACGAATTCAGCCATTGACAAGGCCGCCGCCGGGGCACACAATCTCCTACATATCCAGTCAGAGTCTCCTCTCCCTGAGGAACGCCGGGTGGCCCACCGTGGGAGTGGCCCGCCCGTCATCGCGATGACCGAGCTACGCTTCAGGCACACGCCAGGTCTCCGCGTCGTTGTCGGATGCTCGCCGTGGGCGAAGTCTCGTCGCAGCCCCCAACAATCCCGTCGTCTGCCGACGGCCGCCCAGCGCCGGCGCTTGGGGGCGGGGTTTGCTGTTCCAACACATCGGATGGAGAAGACATGAACCGCAGGTTGTTGTCACCGTTCGTCGCCGTCGGGATCGCGCTGTTGTTTGCCGGCCTGAACACCGTGCCGGGGCGCGCGCAGGCGCCACAGGCCCAGACCGTCGCTGTCGCCAATGTGAGCGCGCAGTCGCAGGCTGACGTGCTCGCCTACTGGACGCCCGAACGCTTCGCGTCGGCCACGCCGATGCCGCTCCCGATGGTCGACGCGGCCAGTTACATTCCCGACGGCGTGCAGTCGCGCGGCGTGGCGCAGGGCTCCCCGGCCGGGGAGCCGAACTACAAGGGCCCCCTCAACCAGGTGAAACTCTTCGATCCGGCCCCGCCGGACCCGAACGCCCCGAACGATGTCCAGTCCCAGGGCGTCCAGCCCCAGAACTACGGCACGCTGCACGCGCACTTCACCAGCTCGCGCGTCCAGTTGCAGGCAAACGACAACGATCGGACGTACCCGTACATCACGGTGGGGCGGCTGTTCTTCTCGCAGGGCGTCGGCACCTCGTTCAGCTGTTCGGCCTCGGTCATCGCGCATCGGTTGATCGCGACGGCGGGCCACTGCGTGCACGACGGCCATGGTAAGAAGAATGGCACCGGCGGTACCTGGAGCACGAACGTCGTGTTCGTGCCAGGCTATCGCAGCGGCGGCGGGCCTGTCGGCGCGTGGGCCGGCGGCTACGAGGTCACGACGCTGACCTGGTTCGCCGGCGGCGGCGGGGTCCCGAACGCGGCGGACTACGCGATCATCGAGCTCGCGGACAGCCGCGACGGTCAGCCCATTTCCAACTTCACCGGCTGGCTCGGCTGGCAGACCCTGTCGCTCGCGAAGAACCAGGTGACGATGATCGGCTACCCCGGCAACTTCGACAACGCCGAGCTGATGCACCAGGTCGCGGCCGGGAACAAGATGGCGGGCGGCCACAACACCACCCTGTACGGCTCCGATATGAGTCATGGGTCGAGCGGCGGCCCGTGGATCCAGAACTTCGGCGAACCGTCGCCCGAACAGACCCACGGCTTCAATCTCGGCTCCAATCGCGTCGTCGCCGTGACCTCTTATGGCTGGGACGATGGCGGGTCGAGGCTGGCGCAGGGGGCATCGATCTTCGACGGCCGATGGGTGAGTGTCTGGACGACGGCGTGCGGCCACCTCGCCGGGAACTGCTGAGCCCGGCGCTCAGTTGAGGCGAGGACGCGCCGGGAATGCAGCGCGCGGGCTTCAGCCCGGGTGTCCGGGGCGAACGACAGCCACGGGTGAGCCCCGGGGTTCGTGACCGATTACATTCCCGCCGCGTGAGGAGGAGCAAGGCCCGGGGCCCTTGGGGTCTCGGGCCTTACGTTCTTGTTGCAGAAGCACGCCCCCTCTGCCTGTGATGTGTGTCGCTGACGAACGAACGACCATCACATGCGGCAGAAAGCCACAGAAGATAGACATAAATAGACCCCGGAGTTTATTGACAGCGTCCGCACCCTTCTGTTGCCCCTGCGCGCCCCGGCAGTAGGCCCACTTACACACTCGTGGCTTACACACTCGTGGCTTGACAGCCCTCCTGAACAGGTTCACTATTCGCACACTGACACTCAGCCTTGGGGAACCACTCGTTCACAAGAGCGTCGCGCACGCGGCTAGTCCACGTAGCCGGCGTGTGGATTCTGTCTGGCTCCGCCGGCGATCGCCGTGCGGGGCTGGTGCGTGGAAAGGAGGATACTGTGAGCATCCGTATCTTGAGAGTCGCCGTGTTGGTAGCGGTCGCCGTTGCCCTCACGAGCGTCCTGCCGGCCCTCGCGCAGGAAGGCGTCACCGTGCAGAAGGGCGCCGTCACGTCGTTCACGCCCGCGTCGAACACCATGACCCTGGAGGACATGGCCAACGCCAGGCCGATGCCCATGCCGCGCTCGCCGGCGCCTGCTCCGGGTTTCGCGGAGGGCGCGATCGCCCCGCGGACCGGCACTCCGGGGTTCGAGCCGGGTTCAAGCGGTGACGGCACGATGAGCCCGAGTTTCGTGCCGATGAGCCGGTACGAGGAACCGGACGTTCCGCAGCCGGAAGAGTTCGGCACGGCGAACTTTCCCTACACGACCTCGCGCGTGGACGTGTCGGGCAACGCCCCGTCGAAGTTCTACCCCTACCGCGCCGCGGGCAAGCTCTACTTCAAGATCAGCGGCGCGAGCTACGTCTGCTCGGCCTCGCTGATCAAACGCGGCGTGATCGTCACGGCGGCCCACTGCGTCACCGCGTTCGGCGGCGCCTGGTACAGCGACTGGGTGTTCGTGCCGGCCAAGTACGACCTCCTTGCCCCTTACGGGTCGTGGAAGGGCGACGTCGCGTGGGTGATGAGCAGCTACAAGGGCGGCACGGACCCCTGCTACGCGGCGGGGGTCGTGTGCCAGAATGACGTGGCCCTGGTCATCCTGAGGAAGAAGCTGCCCAACCGCTACCCGGGCACCCAGACCGGCTGGTTCGGCTACGGGTGGGACGGCTACGGGTTCACGGGCGAGAACCAGGCCTTGATCAATCAGCTGGGCTACCCGGTGTCGCACGACAGCGGCAACCGGATGCAGCGCAATGATGGCCAGGGGTACGTCAACGCCACCTACTCCAACAACACCGTGTGGGGCACCCGGATGACCGGTGGGTCGAGCGGCGGCCCTGAGCTCGTCAACCTCGGCATGCCGGCGGTACTGAGTGGCACGGCCTACGGCTCCGAACCGGCTTACAACATCGTCGTCGGCGTCACCAGCTGGGGCTGGACGGACCTGACCGTCAAGCAGCAGGGTGCCAGCTCGTTCACGTCGGGCAACATCACGGTCCTGGTGAGCGCGGCCTGCGCCACGGGGGCGACGACGTTCTGCAAGCCGTAGTTCACGCCAACCTTCGCACGCGCCTGGTCGACGGGGGCCCGGAGCTTCGGCTCCGGGTCCTTCGTCTTTCGGGCCTGTTTCCCGCCGCTGTCCCAGAGGAACTCCGACGCCAACCCCGACTGGACTGGCCCTGCACCCGGGCAGCCCGTTCCCTCAGACCCGAGTCCGGGAGCCTCTCCGGCGTCATCCGCGCCGTGCCCGCGTGATTCATGCGTCACCCCAGGTCGTTCCGACCCGTGAGCATCGCAAACACGCCGGGCGCAATTCAAATCGCGGACACCCATGAAACGCTCGAACACCGCATCACCATTGGTGTTGTGGGTCGATCACAGTCAGATGAACCGGACACTACGCTCCCGCACAAAGAGTGAATTTGCGTCGCAATCGCCTGTCGAGCCTGTTACCGGAGGAATCGTCGCGCACCGTCGCCCGGGAGTGCTAGAATGCGCACGGCGCATGAGGCGCGAGCCCCGCGCCAGCAATCCACACGACATCCCGGTGGGCAAGACCCGGACGAAGGTGTTGCCCGTGATCAGGTACGGACTCCGTTCGTTGAGGGTGACGCCGGTCCGACCCGGACATCACCGTCTCGAGTCATGAATTCTCGCCATGGAGGTGCACAGAAAGATCAGTTCCAGACCGGCAGAGCCTGTTTGCAGATGCTCACGAACCACGAGGAAACGAGGAGGATGGGTATGTCTACTTCGACTGTACGCTGGCGACGACTATTTGCGGTCATGGCAGTCCTTGTGCTGATCGCGGCCACTTCCGGGTTCAACCCGATGACGGCCAGCTCTGGCCCCGCGCCCGTCCATAAAGCCATGAAAGCGACGGCGCAGGCCCCGGTGGGCTTCGCCGTCTCCCAGCCGCTGCGCATGCTGGCGGAGAAGGCGAACAAGGCCAAGATCGATGCCGGGCCGGCGCCGGTTGAACCGAACCCGTACCCGGTCAAGGCGTTCCTCGGCGGGATGCAGATCCCCCGCCAGGTGGTGGCGAACCGCAGTGTTCAGAGCGGTCGCCCGCAAATCGAGCCGAAGGCAAGGCTGATTGACCCGCCGTCGCCCGGCCTGGATGCCCAGTGGGCTGGCCTGAGCCAGGGCGTCAACCGCGTCTGGTACGGCTACGGTGTCTATCCTCCCGACACGCAGGGCGATGTGGGCCCGTCGCACTATATCCAGATCGTCAACATCCAGGTGGCGGTCTTCGACCTGACCGAGAGCAGCCAGGTTGGCACCCCCAAGACGTTGTACGCTGGTCCCATCAACGCACTCTGGGAGGGAAGCGGCCTGACCGCCTGCGCGAGCAGCGAGGATGGGGACCCGGTCGTGGTGTACGACGAATACGCCGACCGGTGGGTGTTGAGCCAGTTCGCCCTGACCAATTATCCGAACCCGCCCTTCTACGAGTGCATCGCCGTCTCACAGACCGGCGACCCGATGGGCTCCTGGAACCTCTACCAGTACGCCTTCCCGGTCATGAACGACTACCCCAAGTTCGGCGTCTGGCATGACGGCTACTACATGACCATGAACCAGTTCACGCCGTGGGTCACAACGGGCTCTCAGTGGGCCGGCCAGGGTGTGGTCGTCTTCGACAAGGCCGCCATGCAGGCCGGCGACCCCGCCGCGAGGATGGTGTACGTGGACACCTTCGCGGCCTGCACGACCGGAGCCGAACCCGAATGCAACCTGGGCGGCATGTTGCCCGCCGACGCCGATGGTTCCACCGCGCCGACCGGCCCCGAAGTCTTCATGCAGTTCGATGACGACGCCTGGGGCTACTCGCCGGACCAGCTGCAGTTGTGGACCCTGGTCCCGGACTGGGGCGCTGGCACCGCCACCTTCAGCCACCTGACCGACCTGCCGACCTCGGCGTTCGATTCCGAGGTGTGCCCGAACTACAGCCGCAACTGCATCGCGCAGCTCGGCACGACCGTGGGCGTGGATGCCATCACGGATCGCCTGATGTACCGACTGCAATGGCGCGACTTCGGGACTCACCAGTCCATGGTGGTCAACCACACCGTTGACGTCGTCAACGCGCCGCACAGCGCCAAGGGCCAGGCTGGCGTCCGCTGGTACGAACTGCGCGACACCGGCGCCGGGTGGGGCATCTTCCAGCAGGGTGATGTCGCCCCCGACACCAAGAACCGCTGGATGGGATCGGCGGCCATGGATGACGTGGGCAACATCTCCCTCGGTTACAGCGTCTCGGACGCCACCATCTACCCTGGCATCCGCTACACCACCCATCTGGTGAGCGACCCGGCCGGCACCATGCGCGCCGAAGCGACGATGGCGAACGGCGGCGGGGCGCAGACCGGTACCGGCTACCGCTGGGGTGACTACAGCATGATGAGCGTGTTGCCCGCCGGTGCTGGCGGCTGCGACTTCATCTACACCCAGGAATACCTGCGCGGCACGACCCCGGCCGAGTGGTACACCTGGATCGGATATTTCCACAACACCTCCTGCTACACCGGTGACGTGACCCCGCCCGACACCACCATTACCGGCACCGGCTCGGCCGGCCCCGGCACCACGACGGCCGAGTTCACCTTTACCGGCACGGACGACGTGGCGGTCGCCTCCTTCGAGTGCGCCCTGGATGGCTCCGCGTTCGCCGCCTGTACGAGCCCGAAGGCCTACACCGACCTGAGCAGCGCCTCGCACACCTTCGAGGTCCGCGCGGTCGACTCGTCCAGGAACGTCGACCCGACCCCGGCGACCTACACCTGGACCAGCGGCGACCTGACCCCGCCCGACACCACCATCACCGGCACCGGCTCCGCCGGCCCCGGCTCCGCGACGGCTGAATTCAGCTTCACCGGCACGGACAACGTGTTGGTCGCCTCCTTCGAGTGCGCCCTGGATGGCTCCGCGTTCGCTGCTTGTACGAGCCCGAAGGGCTACATCGGCCTGACCAACGGCCCGCACACCTTCCAGGTCCGCGCGGTCGACTCGTCCGGGAACGTCGACGCGACCCCGGCGACCTACACCTGGACCATCGCGCTCGGTTCGGCCACCTTCGTCTCGCAGGCCCCGTATGACGGCTTCGTCATCGAGTCCGGGGAGAACTCCAACGTCGGAGGCACCACCAACACAATGGGAAGCATCGTGATTGGCGACAACTTCTCAGACCGCCAGTTCAAGGGCTTCCTGTCCTTCGACACGTCGAGCCTGCCGGATGGCGCGGTCGTCATCAGCGCCAGGCTGCAGATGCTCGAACAGGACGTGGTCGGCACCAATCCGTACAGCACGCACGGCCCCCTGCTCGTGGACATCACCAACCCGTACTTCGGCACGAGCGCGGCGCTGAAGGCGTCCGACTTCCAGGCCGCGGCCACGGTCACCAACACGGCCAGCTGCAGTTCGGTCCCGGATGCCGGCTGGTACCACTGCGACCTGACGGACGGGCTTGCCACCGTCAGCCTGGTCGCCACCACCCAGTTCCGACTGGGCTTCACGATGGACGACAACGATGACCATGGCGCGGACCAGATCAAGTTCTACAGCGGCAATGCCGGCAACGCCACCAAGAGGCCTGTGCTGGTCGTCACTTACTACATCCCGTAGCACCGATTGACCCTGCGCACGTCCGGGAGCGGAGACCCCTCCGCTCCCGTTCGTCCGCAGAACGGCCGGGAACTGCCAGTAGCGTCCCGACCAACGCCTGACAGGAGAGGGCCCGGGGCATCCCGCACCGGGCCCTCTTCATGTCTCAGGGTATATGATCCGCCCCGGCGCGCCTCTCCGTACCGCGCCAGCACCCCGTGGAGACATCCCGATGAAGTCATGGCGCGTTCCCGTTGTCGCCCTGCTGGTCGTCGTGGCCGCCGGGGCCCCCCCGCTGGTCGGCCAGCAGCCGCGATTCGACGAGTCCTTCTTCGAGCGCCTGACGTGGCGCAACCTTGGCCCGTTCCGCGCGGGTGCCTGGATCACCGAGATCGCCGTCCCCGACGCCCCCGCCCGGTCTCACCTCTACACGTTCTACGTGGGCACGAGAAACGGCGGCGTCTGGAAGACGACGAACAACGGAACGACGTTCGCACCGATCTTCGACCAGCAGGACGCGCTGTCGATTGGCGCCCTTGCGATCGCGCCGTCCGACGAGGCGGTCGTCTGGGTCGGCACGGGCGAGTCGTACACCGCCCGCAGCTCGTACTCCGGCAACGGCATCTACAAGTCCACGGACGCCGGGAAGACCTGGCAGCACGTCGGCCTCGCCGATTCGCATCACATCAGCCGCATCGTCATCCACCCGAAGAACTCCGACATGGTCTACGTGGCCGCGATGGGTCACCTGTTCTCGAAGAACCAGGAGCGGGGGCTGTTCAAGACGGCCGATGGCGGCAAGACGTGGCAGAAGGTGCTGTACGTGGACGACAACACCGGCGTCATCGACCTGGTGATGAGCCGGCGCGATCCCGGCGTGCTCTACGCCGCCACCTACGAGAAGACCCGCTCGGCGTGGGACCTCGACATCGGCGGGCCCGGCAGCGGCATCTACAAGTCGACCGATGGCGGAAGGAAGTGGTCGCGGCTCGCGGGAGGCCTCCCCTCTGGCCGGATCGGCCGCATCGGCATCGATCTCCTCCAGGCCAGCCCGAACACCCTGTACGCGGTGATCGAGAACGGGAACGCGCGCCCGCCCACGCCGGAGGAAGCCGCGGCCGACAAGTCCCTCCCCCGTCCGCCCGAGCACATCGTCGGCAACGAGGTGTATCGCACCGACGATGGCGGGAGGACGTGGAGGAAGACGCACGACGACAAGACCGTCATCGGCAGCAAGGCGGCGTACTCGTTCAACATGATTCGCATCGACCCAGGCAATGCGAACCACATCCTCGTGACGAGCGACGCGCTGCCGAGCTCGGAGGATGGCGGAAAGACGTGGCTCGACACGCGATGGCCGCCGACGCGCATGTTTCCCAAGGCCTTCGGCGACGTGCGCAACGTCGTGTGGGACCAGCAGAACCCGGACCGCATCTTCATGGTCAGCGACGGCGGCCTGCACGTGTCCTACGACGGCGGCCGCACGACCGACCACTACCTCAACCTGCCGGTGGACGAGTTCTACGCGATCGACGCGGACATGGAAGACCCGTACAACGTGTACGGCGGCCTGCAGGACCACGAATCCTGGCGCGGGCCCAGCAACGGCTGGTCTGGATCGGTCACGATCGCCGACTGGATCACCGTCGGCACGGGCGACGGCATGTACAACCGCGTGGACCAGACCGACTCGCGGTGGCTCTACAACACGTCGCAGTTCGGCGACCACCAGCGCGTGGACCAGAAGGCGCGCACGCGCACGGACATCATGCCGAGACGACCGAAGGGCCAGCCGCCGCTGCGCTGGAACTGGAACACGCCGATGGTCATCTCGCCGAACAACAGCCAGACGATCTACACGGGCGCGCAGGTGCTGCTGCGATCGGTGAACCGCGGTGATTCCTGGCAGGAGATCAGCCCGGACCTCACCACGAACGACGCGGCGAAGCAGTTCGGGCGCGGCAACATCCAGTTCTGCACCATCACCACCATTTCCGAATCGCCCGTCATGCCAGGGGTCATCTGGGCCGGCACCGATGACGGGAAGGTGCAGCTGACGAGGAACGGCGGCGCCGCGTGGACGGACGTCACCGGGGGGGTCGCCAGGGCCGGTGGTCCGGATGACCGGTGGGTCAGCCGCGTGCTGGCGTCGAACCACGACGCGGGCACGGCCTACGTCGCGAAGTCTGGTTTCCGCCACGACGATTTCAAGCCGTACCTGTTCAGGACCACCGACTACGGCGCCACCTGGGCCGCGATCTCAGCCGGCCTGCCCGACAAGCCCGTCAACGTCATCGTGGAGGATCGCAGGAACCGGAACCTGCTCTTCGCCGGGACGGACGGCGGGGTGTTCGTGTCGATCGATGCCGGCGCGCGATGGATTCGGATGAGCCGCACCATGCCGGCCGTCCCGGTGCACGACATGATCGTTCACCCGCGGGAGAACGATCTCATCGTCGGTACCTACGGACGGGGCATGTGGATCACCGATGTGTCCGTGCTGCAGCAGGTCGACGAGAACGCGTTGGCGGATGACGTGCGGGTGTTCGACATCGAGCCCCGGACGCCGTTCAACGAGAGCGGCTGGGGTAACTACGAGCTCTACGGCGATCGCGTTCACTCGACGCCGAACGAGCCGAACGCCATCGCGATCAACTACTGGTTGCGCGACAAGACCGACGCGAAAGTCACGATCAAGGTGGCCGACCTGGCAGGCCAGCTCGTGCGGACGCTCGAGGGCACGCCGTTGCCCGGGCTGAACCGCGTGCTGTGGAACATGCGCGACGACAACCGGCGTGAGGTGCCGCGAGGCCGGTACGTCGTGACGGTGACTGTCGGGACGCGGGAGTTCGCCCGCATCGCGCTCGTTCGCCACCCGCAGGGGGCGTGAGGGGCCGCTGAGCGTGGCCCCGCGGCGTTCCCTCGCGACGTGGCCCCGCGGCTTCAGCCGCGGGGGGACCGCTCCCAGACCGCCAGCTCGTTGACGGCCCAGTTCCAGGTGCGGGCGCGTCCCGTCTGGCGCAGCCACAGAATGCGCGTTTTGTTGGGCGGGAGATCTGCGCGCGCAGAGGGATACCTGCCGAGGGCCGCGCCCTGGACCAGACTGGCGAGGATCGATCCGTCGAACAGGACGCGGCGCGGGCCGCCGGCGGCCTCCCCTTCGACGACCAGGTGGCGGGGATAGTCCGCCACGCCGAACCGGTTCGTCACGAACTGGAGACGAGCCACATCCCGGTCGCGATCGAACTCCAGGCGCAGCCATTCGTCGCCCTGCTGAGGCCCGCCCGAGAACCACCGCGTATCGGGGTCGCGATCGAAGGCATAGCGGACGCGGTCCGCCATGCCCGACGCGGTCGCCGCGATCGCTGCGGCAGGAATCCCGGTGACGGGCGGCCCGTCCCAGGCACTCTCGGGAGCCGTGTCGGCAAGGCGCCACGCCATTGCACCCGTGAATCGGCGCCGTTCGGCGACTTGTGGTCCTGCCGCATTGATCGCCCGGGCTATCGCGATGGGATTCGACGCCCCGCCCATCACCCGTCCGTCGAACAGCGCGTCGTGCAGGACGACGTATCGCACACCGATGGCGCGGAGCCCTTGCAGCACGCCGGCGACCGCGTCCGGATCCGCCAGGGGCGTCCCTGGGCCGCCCAGGAAGTCCTGGAGCAGGTAGCCCGTACCGCTGTAACCGTTGACCACGGCGTGACCGTGCAGCAGGGCATTGTATTGGTAGGTGAGGGTCGCGGGGGCAAGGTCGGGCCCCGAGATCGGCAGTTCGATGACACCGCCGGGCGGGCTCCTTCGCAACCAGGCGTTGATGACGCTGCGTTCCCCTCGCTGCGCCGGGTCGAACACGTCGACGCGCATCGGTCCGCCGTAGCCTTCGACCGCGATGGCAGCCGCGATCGCCGACGCCACGAACGCGGCGAGGGCGGGGCGCAACCGCGCGAGCAGGCGCGCCGCCCCGGCCGAGGCGAGCACGGTCAGTGCGAGGGCGACGACCACGACCATTCGCGCGGGGACGCGAAGGCCATCGAATCCGGGCAGTACTGCGACCAGCCATCGGTAGGGGCCAACCACGCCAGGCCCCAGCGACATCCAGAACGCCACCACCAGGATCGCGGCGTACAGCCCCACGTGCCACGTCCAGTGTCTCGCCGGGTCGGACGCGCCAGGCCGGTCGCGGCGGCGCGCCGTTACGAGGCCGACCGCCGCGAGCGCGACGGTCAACACGCCTGGAAAGAGCGCCCGCTCGGCGCTGCCGGCAGCCAGGTGTCCCTGCCAGCCCCAGAGGCTGTCCGGGATCCGCGCGTAGTCGGACAGCACCGCGCTGTAGGACGCCATCTCCGCCACGGCGCGGCGCAGACCGCCCCCCGCGCGCACCCGTGCATAGGCCCATGCCACTGGAGCGAAGGCGATGAGGATGCCGGCCCCCGCGATGGCCAGGTCGCGCAACGCGCGGCCCGTCGCGATCCGGGGCGATGTCCCCGCCCCGGTTTGTCGCCTGGTCGCCAGCCGCGCCAGTTCCGCCACGACCACGATGGCCGCCGGCACGGCAAAGAAGTACAGGTAGTACCCGTTCGACAGCCCCTGGACGACGAACGCCGCGCCGAACAGCGCGAGCGCCCGGCGTGATCCGGTCGCGAAGTAGCGGTGCAGTTGCCACAGCCCGATCGGCATCCAGCCTGAGGCCAGGACCTGGAGGTGGCCGGCGTGCATCACGCGGTGCGGCGCGCACGCGAACGCGACGGCCGCGATCACAGCCGCGTCGCGACGACCCCAGACGGATCGCGCCAGCAGGTACATGCCCAGCCCGGCCAGCACGTACGAGCCGAGGACGGCAAGGTTGTAGGCGAGCACCGGGTTGCCGGTGAGCCATTGCACGGGCGCCGTGAAGATCGCGATGCCCAGCAGGTGCTCGGAGTACGCGAGCGTGCCGTGCTGCGGAAAGAAGAACGGCGCGTCCCACAGGCCGTGGAGGCCGTTCCGAAGGCGATCCGCGTCCCAGGCGAGGACGAACGTGTTCAGCAGCGGATCGCCGAGGCCGCCCGGAAGCCCGCCGCCGGCCCGGGATGCCAGTGGCCACGTCATCGCGATGGCGATCGCGACCATCACGGCGGCGATCGCCGGCAGTTCCAGGCGGTTGGTCATGCCCTCGCGGGTGCGGGCGCTGCCGCGGGATTCAGCCGGTCGGCGAGTGCCGAGGCGACCAGCAGCACCAGCGCGATCCACAGCGCATCGGCCAGCAACAGGTGCACCATCTGCATCCATACGGGCGCCAGCAGCCATACGTTCACCAGGCCGCCCGCCAACTGCAGCGCAGCCAGGACGACCACGGCCCGCCGCGCGCCGATCCCGACGGCATCGCCCGGTGGCACGGGCACGCGCGAGGCGCCGGCCATGAAGACGATCCCGACCATCACGGCAAGCACGGGATGAATGATGCGGAGGCGGATCAGCAGGAGCGACGTGGCCGAGAGGTCCGACATCAGGCCTTCCGTCAACGAGGCCGGCGGGTACAGCGTGTCGCCGAGCGCGGCCACGGCCCCGCTCTTGCCGACCGCCACCATGGCGAGCAGCGCGGCCCCGGCCACCCAGGCAAGGGCGCGGCGGCCGGCCGCGCGAATCGGGGCGCTGCCCGACACCCAGTGCGCGGTCAACGCGAGGGTGGCGAGCAGGGCGAACGTGTTGACGAGGTGCACGGCCATGAACATGGCCCGCGCGAAGGTAGCGTTGTCGGCCACGAGCCGGAACAACACCAGGCCTGCTCCCACGGCCGCCTCGGTCAGGATGAAGGCGACGGACCATGCGGCGGCGCGTCTGGCCTGGTGGCCCGGCCGGTACTCCCGCCAGACCCATACCGCCAGGGCGGCCACGACCACCAGCGCGACGCCGCTCGTCACCCGGTGCGAGAACTCGACGAGCATCGTTGTGGTCGGCGCCTGCGGGATCACCTGGCCGTTGCAAAGAGGCCAGTGGTTCCCGCAACCGGCACCCGACCCGGTGGCCCGCACGTAGGCGCCCCAGAGGATGACGAGGACGTTGTAGGCCAGGACGGCCCAGGCAAAGCGCGACAGGCGTGTGTTCACGCGCACATCTTACGTCGAGGAGAAAAGGGGTCTGGCCCCTTTTCTTCAGTATCCCCTCGCCTCCCCTGCCCCGCGTGGATCCGCGCCGCCGGCAAAGCCCGCCGGCTTGCCGCCCGGGCCGTAGGCGATCGTCAGGCCGTGAGCGTTGCCCAGCGCCCGCACGGCCCGCACGTGGTGTCCCATCGCGGTCAGCGCGTCGCGCACGGCGGGTGGAATCGCTTCCTCGACCGCCAGGATGTCCGGCTCGACGAAACTGATGCGCGGCGCGGCGATTGCCTCCTGCACGTCCATGCCGAAATCGATCAGGTTCATGACGATCTGCGGCACCGTCTGGCCGATGGTGTGTCCGCCCGGCGTGCCGAGCGCGGCCCACGCCTGCCCGTTCTTCAGGATGATCGTCGGGCAGTCCCCCGACAGCTTGCGCCGGCCGGCATGGGCGTCCATCGGGTTGCCCCTGGGCTCGAACGTGCAGTACGCCAGCGAGTCGTTGAGCCAGATGCCGGTGCCGGGCGCCATGATTCGACTGCCGAACGCGTTGCCCAGCGTCTGCGTAGCCGACACGATGTTGCCCCAGCGGTCGGCGACCACGAAGTGGGTGGTATGGCTGTCCGAGTTGCCGAACGCGGCCGGCGGCACGAACGGCCGCGCCTTGTTCGGGTCGATCCGCGCCGCCTCCTCCGACCAGTACTTCTCCGACAGGAGCATCGCCAGCGGGGGCGGGCTCACATCCGGGTCGCCCGCGTAGCGCAGGCGCACCCAGAAGCCGTGCTTCGTCGCTTCGGCGAAGCGATGGAGGTAGGGTGCGCTGTTGTGGCCCAGCGCCTTCGGATCGAAACGACTCATCATGCCGAGGCGGACGAGGTAGTCGAACGCGTTGGCGGGCGGAGACGCCGTATAGACGTCGTGCCCGCGATACGAGATGCTGATGGGGTCCCGCCACTCGGCGCGATCGCCCTTCAGATCCGCGATCGACAGGAACCCGCCCGCGTCGCGCATGGCCGCGTCGATGGCCCGGCCGAGTTCGCCGCCGTACAACACGCCGGGGCCCGACGTCGCGACGAGACGCAGCGACCGCGCAAGGTCCGCCTGGACGAGCCGGTCACCTGCGGCCAGTGGCTGCCCGGCGCGTCCGTAGATGTCCCGGGCGTGTGGCGGGAATGCCGCGAACGCCGACTGGAGCACGCGCGCGCCGGCCGCGTCGAGGACGAACCCCTGCCCGGCGAGGCGAATGGCGGGCTGGAAGAGCGCCGCCCACTCGAGGCGGCCGTACTCGTGCGACATTGCCTCCCAGGCGTGAAGATTCCCAGGCGTGGAGACGGCTTTCGCCCCGGAGCGGTTCGCGAGGTAGTCCGGTGTCGGCGGGCGGAACGCGTCGGCGTCGACCGCGGCGGGGATCCGGCCGCTCGGGTTCAGAAAGCGGACGCGACGCGCTGTCGCGTCGTACACCAGGATCGTGCCGTACCCGCCAAGCCCAGACATCGCCGGTTCCACGACGTTGAGCGCGGCGGCCACGGCAACGGCGGCATCGAAGGCGTTTCCGCCCGCGCGAAGGACCTCGAGGCCGGCCTCCGTCGCAAGCGGATGTGCCGAGCTGATCATCCCGGAGACAGCCGTGGTGGCCGGCACGGCCGTCGCCGCCCCCGGGACACTTCCCGCGCGGCCGGCCAGGCTCGTGCAGGCGAGAACCGCGATCGCCGTGTGTCGGAGTACTCGTCGCATGCGGCTACTCTACACCCCCTGGCGCCCCGGGTTCGTGGACGCGAGGCCGCCGCACCTCAGCGCGTGCGGGGCGACCTCACGCGTCGCCTGGCTGCCCCGGGTTTCGGTCGTCCGCCGTCGGCCTTCCGGGAGATGTTCCGCCATGCGAGCGTCATCGCCTCGCCGAGAGTCTCTTCATCGACCCCATCGAGGCGCACGCGCGTACAGCCCTCGCGTCCCCATGCGCCGTTCTCGGGTGCGAACCATGCCTGGTGATCCCGCACGAACTCCAGTTGCTGCTCCGGCGTCAGCTTCACCATCCCGGACCGGAGATCCGCGTGCAACGTCGCGAAGATCCTGCCGTGCACGCGAAAGTCGGGATGCCCCATATGGGCCCCCTCGACGGCGTCTGTCAGTCCCAGCGCAATGCGGCGGAAGTCTTCGTGGCTCGGCATGTGGGGATGGGTCAATTGTGCCATGGACGGGCTCCGGCGCGCGCGAGGCTGCGTCCATGGCCAGTCGTCCGTTCCGATGTCATCGCCGGGCTCCCAGCGCCCGCGGCGCAAGCGTGTCCACAGCCAGCAGCACGCCCGCTGGAACGAGGGCAAGATCGGCCCTGACGCCCAGGGCAAAGGCGGCTGAACTGCCGACCGCCGCCCAGAGCACGGGCGCGACGTTGATGAACCGCGGTGCGCCCGTCGACGCCAACAGGAAGCCTGCTGTCACGAGGGTCGTCGGACAGGGCACGGCAAACAGGGGCAGGCGCGGGTAGTGCAAGCCGAACATGAGACCCAGGGCCGGATAGGCAAGCCCATACACCACGAACGCCGCGCCGAGCACGCCGCGCAGCGACCACCCGGCCGTGCACTCCGTTCGCCACGTGGCGGCCAGCCAGGCAAAGAGCAGGGCCTGCAGCACGAAGAGGCCGCCGAACAACGTGGCGGCGGGATTGATGCCTCGAAAGAAGAACCACTGGTAGACGATGCCGGACCATGCCCAATGAACGGCGAGGAGCGCGAGGATGTACCTGCCGGTCATTCGACCCTTGCGCAGCCATTCCGCGGCCAGGCCCGCGGTGAGCACCCACAGCAGGACTGCCGCCGGCCAGAGCCGCGTGTTGTAAGCGCCGAATACGTCCAGGAACTCAGCGTGTGAGAACGGGAGGTGCATCCCTGTTGTGCTTCTCTCTTCCGGTCGCTGGTCCGGCATGGGCCAGCGCCGGCTCTTTCGCCTCTCGTCGCGCTCGCGCGCGGGGAATCGCTCTCTTGGCAATCCGCGCAGACTGGCTTCAGATCCGGCCGGCCATGAAGTCGGTCACGACCTCCGCAAATCGGTCTGGCTCTTCGACGAAGGGCTGGTGCCCGCTGCGCTCGAACACCTCGAGGATGACGCCGGGAATCCTGTCCGCGACGCCGTCCCACAGCACATGCGGGACCGTGTAATCGTAGCGTCCGTGGGCGATGAGTGTCGGCACCCGCACGGGACCCGGCTTGATCGCCACGTCCCAGCCAGCCGTGAGCGTTCCCATCACGTGCTGAAGCAGCCGGGGCTTGACGATGGCCCCCGCGAACAGGGGGGCGGCGTCGAACCGCGCATCGTAGAACCGCATGGGCGTCTGCGCAAACATGGCCTGGCCCGGACTCGCGCCGACCGGCAGCCGCGCCATGTTCTCCCGGGGCCCGCAGGACCTTCGAGCCGTCAAACCTGGTACAGCTGGATCAGGTTGCCGCAGGTGTCATCGCAGATGGCGACGGTCACGGTTCCCATCGGTGCCGGCTTCGAGCTGAACGCGACACCCATCTCCGTCAGTCGTTCGTACTCCGCGTGAATGTCGTTGACCGCGAACGATGCGGCGGGAATGCCTGCATCGAAGAGAGCCTTCTGGTAGGTCCTGGCCGGGGGGAACGCGTTCGGCTCGAGCACCAGCTCGATATCATCCGGACCGTCGGGCGAGACGACCGTGAGCCACCGGTACGCCCCGGCCGGCAGGTCGATCCTCTTCACGAACCCCAGCACCCCCGTGTAGAACGCCAGGGCCAGATCCTGGTTCTCAACCATCACGCTGGTCAGCTTGATTCTCATGAACGAAGCCCTCTGCACCTGTTGCGGAAGCCCCACGTGCCGGCAGATGCCGGCGAGATCCATGAAGTGTACTTCGCGACCCCGGGGAAAGTCCTCAGGCGGATTGATCTCGAGTCCCGGGACGGGCCGCAACACTCGCGGACGCGGTCCAGCGGCGTTCGCGCGTCAGCCGGCGATCGTCGCTCCGTGTTCCAGGAGAAGCTGCCGGAGGATGGACCGGTGGCAGCGTCGCTCGTCGGGACAGTAGCAGCCGACTGAGAAATCAGCATGCCGCGACATCGCTGCCAGCAGGTCGAGGAGGCGGGCGTGGTCCGGTGCCTTCATCTCTGCTCGATACCGTCGCTCGAACCAGGCCCAGCCTTCGTCGTCGTGTATGCGCTGCTGCGCCAGCTTCAGGAGGCCCGCGGACGGCGCCAGGTCCGGCAGCCACACGTCGTACCAGTTGCCCCGCGCATGCTCGGACTTGGGCACACCGCGGGGTGGTCGGCGCACGGTGCCGAGCCGGATTCCCTCTCCACGCGTGCGCGGACTTCCCAGCTGGACGATTCGTGCCGCCATCTGCGTCCTCCTCTCGAAAGCGTCGCGCCGCCAGGGCCTCCGCGGCGCGGGTGGTCCCTCGTCACTCGCCTTCACGGTGTGCGAGGTGGCGAGCGCTGCGTCCAGGCTGCCGTCGGCCGCGATGCCGACGGCCGTGAGCCCCTTGCCGTGGGACTCGTCTCCTTCACCGGCATGACCACCTCCTCAGGCAGCCGACGCCCGCCGCGCCGGCTCCATCCGGTCGATCAGCGGGTGCGCCTGGATGGTCTACCTCGGTCCAGGGGTTGGGGGCGGCACCATGCACTGCACGGCCACTGCGAACCAGTGGTCACCCTGTTTCTGATAGACGCCGAGGCACATGCCGGTGACACGCGGGAGAGCCGTGCCGCCGGGCTCCTCGAGCCCTTCGAGGGAGAACGATACTTCGTCCACGGCGACATCGGACGAGATCGCGCGGATGTGCAGGGGGTCAATGGTGATGCGCGTGCCCTTGAGCGGTCCGGCGAACATGCCTCTGAGACCATCGGCGATCTCGTGCCGGCCACGATGGGTGAAACCCAGGGCGTAGGTATGGGTGCCATCAACGGCGTAGATGGCGCCAACGGCGTCGGCATCGCCCGCGTTGTACGCCGCTTCGTACTGCCGCACCCGATCCCGGATTGCGGTCTCGACAACCGATGGTGTGTTCATGCGCGTCTCCTTCCCATCCGCGGGTCGCATCTCCCGGGATCCCGGTTCATCTGCCTGCCTTGATGCAATACCAGCGCAGCGGCTTCATGTCAGCCGATCGCCGGACGATGGCCTTCTTCTCGAGGTCGAGCTGCACGGTCTTTGCCCACCAGCTGGCCGTCGCTCCGCCAGGAAACACGTGCTCGGGGAGGTGCCCCTTCACCGCGTCGAACATCTCCGCCTGCGTCATCCCCGGAGCCCGTGAGGGCAACACCCGAAGCAGGGCCCGCCGCATCGCGGTGTACTTCGCCGCGTTCACTCGCGAGGTGTAGCCGGGTACGTTAACGTTCTGCACGGTGACCATCGGCACCGCTTCCCGCTTGGACGTCTGCCCGCCTGACCGTCGCGGAGTCGCGTGTCGGTTCTTCATTCGTCCGCCTCCTGCCGCCACCAGAACGCGTCGCACCCCCGCCAACCGGATGTTCGCGCCCGACCGCGACGCTTCACAATCGCACCAGGCGCCCGCGGGTGCAAGCGCGGGTCAGGCGGCAACCACATACTCACTCTGGACAAGGCCGCTGGCGTACTGCCGCGTCCCGACGTGCTCGAGGACGACGTCGCGCTGGATAGCGCCAAAGAGCGGGATGCCGGAACCGATGAGCACCGGAACGCGGGTGATAATGAGGCGCTCAATGAGCCCTGCCTGAAGAAACCGCTGTATGGCGAACATACGCATGAGAAGTGAGCTCCGGGGTCAGGCCGTATGGACCGACGAGATCGTAAGCTTGAACCCGTCCGGGTCCTTCAACCGGAATATGCGCGCCCCCCAGGGCATGTCGGCGGGCTCCGACTCGAGGCTGCCGCCGACCTTCTTGATCCGGTTGGCAATCTCGTCGACGTTCTGATTCGTTGTGAACTGCAGCGAGAACCCCTCGCCCTTGACCCGGTCCCATCCCCTGGCGCCGTCATCCTGACCAATCAGGATCCGCACGTCCCCGGCTTTCAGCGCCACCGCCGTCAGCTTTCCCTCGCGCTCATACGTCCGGTCGACGGTGAATCCCACCACGTCGTGGTACCAAGCCAGGCTCTTCTGGAGATCCTTCACGGTCAGCGAGGCCGAGAGGGTACGGGCACGGAAGGACTCAGGCTCGGCGCGCTTGGTGGCGCCATCAGGGACCGGTGAATTGGCGTTCATGGGATCTCCTTTGCGGACGTTTTAAACCTCTCGGAATGGGCCGATGGTCCGGCGGCTCAATCCAGTTCACGACGTCGCATCGAATACGGTCGGACGGCGCGCCGACTTGTCACCACCATGCCTGAATTCGCCGTTCGTCGCTAGTTGTTCGCCGGCTTCTGTCCCCCTCCCCAGATCTGCCCCAGCACCCGTACGGCGTTGCCGCCCAGCATCAACTCGATGTCGCTATCGCTGTAGCCGCGCCGAATCAGCCCCTCGGCCAGATCGAACATCCGCCTGGGATGATCGAGCCCCTTCACGGTGATCCGCCCGTCGGGATCGCTGTGCACCTGGTAGCGCTCGAAGTTCGGCTGGCTGTCAGGCTGCATGCCGCCGCCCACGGCATTCGGGTTGCCCACGACGTCCATGTCGCTGCCGACGCCGACGAACTCGACGCCCACCAGCTTCGCGACGTGGTCGAAATGGTCGAGCACGTGCTCGATCGTCACGGGCTCGCGGTCGCGGTTCATGAACCGCAGGAACGCGACGCCCATCATGCCGCCCGTCCTTGCCATCAGCCGGATGGCCTCGTCGGTCTTGCAGCGCAAACAGCCAGGCACCACGGCGCGGCAGGTGGCGTGGCTGAACAGCACCGGCTTCTTCGACGCCTGCAGCGCGTCCATCGTCGTCTGATCGGCGCAGTGCGACACGTCCACGCCCATGCCCACCGCGTTCATGCGCTCGAGGACCGAGAGGCCGAACACGGTCAGGCCGGCATCGCGCTGCTCGAGGAACCCACTCCCGATGCGGTTGGCGAAGTTGTAGGTGAGCTGCGAGATCCGCTGCCCCAGCCCGAAGAAGGTCCGCACATCGTCGGGCGTGCGGAAGTGGGTGGAGTCCTGGAAGGTGAGCATGATGCCGATCTTCCGCGCCGCCCGCACGCGCTCGAAATCGCCGGCATCGTCGATCCGCATGACCCAGTCGCTGTACCCGGCGATGAAGCCGTTCCAGTCGGCGAAGAACCGGACGGCGCGCTCGTAGTCGCCGGGCCCGTGGCCCAGCGCGAACACGTTGATGCCAGAGCTCCGGTACAGGTCCGCGTCCGCCGCGGTGAAGCTGCCCGGCACGGTCAGCCAACGCTCGTTCTTCGGCGGCTTCTCCGCGTAGTCCGCGAACAGGAACTGGTCCAGCAGGTCAACGACTGTGGTGTCCTCCATCAGGCGCACGGCCCGGGCGGAGTACTCGGCGGGCGACTGCGCGAAGACGCGGTACCGGCCGCGGAGCAGGGCCGGCGCGCCGACAAGGCCGAGGCCGATGGTCCTGAGAGCGGTACGGCGGCTGACGGTGCTCATCTGATGCTCCCTGGCACGGCCTGGTGCACGATTCGGCCGTTCCTGAACAGGCAGCGGACGCGGGCCGAAGGCGGGTTGAGCCCCGGTGGTGGAGTCATCGGGCTTATCGTAACACCGGCGCGTTCGGCCGTACGGTGATCGCGTGGCGCTCGCCGCTCGACCCCGGAGCTCTCCGGATCTCACTTGCGATGAGTATGTTCGCTCCGGGCACGCGGGCTGAAGCCCGCGCGCTACGTTCCCGGCGAGTCCTCAACTCAACTGAGCGCCGGGAGCGCCGGGCTTGGACCCCTGTCCGGGCGCCCTTCCGTCAGGACCTGGGCGACGCGTCGCGGTAGGCGGCCGTCACCCCGGGGCCCGTGACGTAGTACGAGAACAGGACGCGGCGAAGCTGCGAGTCGCCGCCGAACCGGTTCTTGAACTCGTCGAGATTGACCATCTTCCGCGTCTCGTCCAGGGTCTTGCCCCGGGCGACGGCGGCAGCCGTCTGGGTGGCGATGGATGTGAATAGCTCGCCCATCATCCTCACGTACGTCTCGTCGCGGAGCACCGGCCCGTGGCCGGGCACGATGATCGCCGGCTGCAGGGCGCGCAGCCTGTCGAGCGATGCGGCCCAGTCGGCGATGTGCGACTGTTCCCCGCCGACCAGGGGCACCGGCCAGATCACCAGGTCGCCTGCCGCGACGATTCGGTCCTGCGGAAGGAAGACGACGAGGTCGCCGCTCGTATGGCTGCGACCCAGGTGGCGAATCTCGATCGTCCGGCGGCCGCGGTAGAGCGTCAGCGACTCCTCCACCGCTACCGTGGGCAGCACCATCGGGCTCCCGGGCACGACCGCGAGGTACTGCTCCACCAGGGCGATGTCGCTCGTGTAGCTGGCCCGCTCTTCGGGGGTGATGTCGGCGCCCGACAGGCTCTTGCTCTGCGCGAGCAGCTTCCGGAGCATCTCGACGCCTTGCGGGGCGCCCTCGATCATCTGCTTCCGGTTGGCCGCACCCGTGGTCGGCAGGTACTCGCGCACGGCGGCATGGGCGATGAACTCGACGCCTGGAAACGCGTCCTTGAAGAGCTGGTTCCCCGTGATGTGGTCGTCGTGCCAGTGGGTGTTGATGACGTACTTCACCGGCTTGGGCGTCAGCCGCCGCAACGCCGCAATCATCGCATGCGTCGACTCCGGGCTGTCCACCACCACCACGTCGTCGTCATTGACGATGATGAGGCTGTTGCCGTCGCACATCAGGCCTGGCGGGTCCTTGCGGATCACCGCGTAGACGCCGTCTCCGATCTGCTGGAGGTCGAAGTTTGCGGCCGGTCCCGGGTTGTCGGGCTTCATGACCGCGTCGGCGGCCTGCCACGCCGCCCGCGGGTCGGTCGGCGCAGGCGTGGGCGCGCCGTGCGTGGGCGTCGCGAGATTCGCAGCCTGCAGGACGGCGACGGCCGCAAGAGTGGCGACGGGAAGGATCCCGGCGTGGCGTCGGGGCATGACTCGTCCTTTCAGCGCCGCATCATGGCAGACGGGGGGCATCTCGGCGCGTCCTGCTGGTTCTGGGATGCCTGTGGGTTTTGACGGCCAGCGCGAGCCGCCGGTTCCCCCGATGCCCGCGGGCGTCACGCGCGCCCGGCGGCCGCTACCCGTCGTGCCGGTGCTCGGCCGGCATGCCGAACCGTTCGGCCGAGTCGCCCTCGAAATCGACCTCGATGAGGACCGCCGGTTCGTCGCCGACCACCCACCCGATGTGGCCGGGCTCGATGTAGACGGCCTGCGGGGCGGCGAACTCGTGGATGCAGCCGTCCCGGTACTCGATGTGGACCTGGCCGCGCGCGATGAACCCCACGTGCGCGTGCATGCACAACTCGGTTCCCGCGACGGCTTTCATGTGCGTCGCCCAGCGGAACCCCGCCGGGTAGATCGTGCGCTTCACCCGGCAGGCGCCTGTGCGGACGATGTCGAGCTGGACGCCGCCGACGTGACGCTGGTCGGCGCCCTTGATGGGCGCGAAGAGCGGGTCGCTGAGGGTCATGGGCTTCCTCCAGTCAACGGATCTCGACGTGCAGGTCGGCAGTGCAGAACGCGGCCTCGGCCGCCGCGTCGCGGTAGAGTTCTGGCACGTTCTCGGTGTCGGCCGCGCGGACGTAGACCGTGTCGCCAGCGCGGGGAGCACGGTTCATGGCTCGCAGCGCGGCGACGTAGCGCTCGTATGGCCGCGTGCGTTCGCGGAAGTCGGCGGATCCCTTCGTGGCGAACACCCCGAAGCGCACGGCGAGCGCCGCCACCACGGCGGCGGCCGCCACCTGCCGCGTGCGGGCGGGCAGATATCGCCCCGCACGCTCGAACGCCGTGTACAGCAGGCTGGCAAGCAGGAGCGCGAAGCCGGCCGCGGGCAGGTACAGATAGCGGGACGCGATGCCCCACGTGAAGAACGATGCCGGCGCGAGCGTGACGAAGATCCAGGCCGTGTAGAAGCGCGTGCGCGGTGTCCCGCGGGCCAGCAGGAGCGTCACCGAGGCGGCGATGAGCACGTAGGAGAGAAGGTTCCGCTTCCCCACAAAGAGCGCGACGACGTAGTGGAACATGTGCGGCAGGGCGTGCCAGCCGAACCGGTAAGCCCCCTCCCTGACGAGGTAACTCCGGCTGTTCACGACAAAGGCAATCGTCAGGGAGCCTGTCAGCGCCAGCGCGAATGGGAGGTACCGCGCGATCCCGCGCCTCACCGGGAGGTCAGCAAGCCGCGTGCCGCCACTCACCCGCACGGTCACCTCGAGCAGGATCAGCATCGGGAGCAGGGTGGCGGAGCTCTCGTGCGTCAACAGGCACGTGACGAATGCCACGAGCGTCATCGCGTAAGCGCTCGCGCGGCCGTTCTCCAGGAACCGAAGGTGCAGCCACAAAGCCAGCAGGTACCAGAGGGCTGGCAGCAGGTCCGTGATCGCGGCGACCCAGGCGACGGCCTCGACGTAGCCGGGCTGGACCGCGAAGAGCAGCGCGGCTGCCGCCCCGGCGATCTCGTTCCCGATGAGCCGGCGTGCGATCAGGAACAGCAACAGCGTGTTCAGCAGGTGGATGCCGATGCTGGCAAGGTGGAACGGGAAGGCCTCGCAGGCGAAGGCCTTCCGCCCGAGATAGAAGTAGATCTCGACGACCGGGCGGTAGAAATGATCGTAACGCTCGAGGCGCACGATGTTCGCGATGTCGAACCGGCGGGCGTCCTGCAGCCACTGGAAGCCGTCGTTGAAGAAGTAGCTGGCGGCAGCGTCCCGATAGATGACCCCGACGGCGGCAACGACGACCGCCGCGGCTGCCGCGATTGGCAGCGCCCCCCGCACGCGGCTCGGCGCGGCGTCAGGCATGGGTGAGTCTACCCTGTATTGGCGTCCGTGGCGGTCGCGCGCAGGTCGCCCTACTTCACCTGCGGAAAGCCGAGGTTCACGCCGCGATGCTTCGGGTCGGGCCAGCGCGCGGTGACGACCTTCCCGCGTGTGTAGAACTGGAAGCCTTCGCGGCCGTGCACGTGGGCGTCGCCGAAGAGCGACTGCTTCCACCCGCCGAACGAGTAGTAGGCCATCGGCACGGGGATGGGCACGTTGATGCCGACCATGCCGATCTGCACCTCCGACTGAAATCGCCGCGCGGCGCCGCCGTCGTTCGTGAAGATCGCCACGCCGTTCGCGTACGGGCCGGCGTTGACCAGGCCCAGCGCCTCGTCGTACGTCTCGACCCGGACCACGGCCAGCACGGGCCCGAAAATCTCGTCAGTGTAGATCGCCATGCCGGGCCTGACGTGGTCGAACAGGCACGGCCCGAGGAAGAACCCCTCCTCGTACCCGGGCACGTTCACTCCTCGTCCGTCCTCGACGAGCTCGGCGCCCTCGGCTACGCCGCGCTCGACATAGCCGCGGACGCGCGTGAACAACTCGAGGTTGGCGATCGGGCCCATCTCGGATGCGGGGTCGAGGCCCGGCCCGACCTTCAGCCGCCCGATGCGCTCGCGGATGCGCGGCAGCAGGCGGTCGGCCACGCCGCCCACGGCGACGAGCACCGAGATGGCCATGCAGCGTTGCCCGGTCGACCCGTACGCCGCGCCCACCGCGGCGTCGGCGGCCAGGTCGAGGTCGGCGTCCGGCAGGACGACCATGTGGTTCTTCGCCCCGCCCAGCGCCTGCACGCGCTTGCCGGCCAGCGTCCCCGCCTGGTACACGTGCCGGGCCACCGGCGTCGACCCGACGAAGCTGACGGCCTGGATGCCCGTGTGCGCGAGGACCGCGTCGGCCGTCTCGCGATCGCCGTGGACGACGGTGAAGACGCCGGCAGGCAGGCCGGCCTCGGCCCACAGCCGCGCGCACAGCAGCGAGGCGGACGGGTCCTTCTCGGACGGCTTCAGGATGAACGCGTTCCCGGCGGCGATGGCCACGGGGAACATCCACATCGGCACCATCACGGGGAAGTTGAACGGCGTGATGCCGGCGACGACGCCGAGCGGCTGGCGGATCGAGAAGCTGTCGACCTCGGTCGAGACGTTCTCGGAGAACTCGCCCTTGAGGAGTTGCGGCAGCCCGCAGGCGAACTCCACGACCTCGAGGCCCCGCGCCACCTCGCCCATGGCGTCGGACAGCACCTTGCCGTGCTCCCGGGTGATGACCTCCGCCAGGTCCCGCGCATGGCGCGCCACGAGGTCACGGAACGCGAACAGCACGCGCGAGCGAGCCGCCAGCGACGTCCGCCCCCAGGCCAGGGACGCGCGGGTCGCGGTCTCGACCGCGGCATCCACGACGGCCGGGCCCGCGAACGCGACGCGCGCGGCGGGCCGCCCTGCGGCGGGATCGAACACGTCACCCGCGCGATCGGCCGGCCCGTCCCAGGGCTTCCCGTCGATCCAGTGGGTGATGACAGTCATGGGGAACAGAATGGCCCGGGAGCCTGCGCCCCCGGGCGATGGGTATGGGTGCCCGGCCGGGGCCTGGCACCGATGCTACTTGGCCAGCTCCGCGAGAATCTGCTTGGCCGTGGACGCTTCCGTCGCGGTCGGCGCCATCTCGAGGAACTTGTTCAGGTCGGCCTTCGCCCGCTCGAGCATCGCCTTGCGCTCGGGCGCGTTCTTGTCCTGGATTGTGCTCATCGCGTGCCAGTTCGCGAACCCCCGGTAGTAGTAGCCGGTCGGTTCCTCGGGGAAGCGCGTCACGACGAGCTCGAAGTACTTCAGCGCCTCGAGCGGCTTCTTCTGGCGCAGCAGCGTGAAGCCCGGCGTCTCGAGGTCGATCGCCTCCTTGATGAGGGCCGGATCGATCTCGCTGTACACCTTCCAGGCCTCGTCTGTCTTCCCGCCCTCGATCAGCTCGTTGCCGAGCAGCATCTTCATCTGGGCGTCGGTCGGGTTGGCCGTCACGTACGCCTGGAGGTGCTCCGCGGCCTTCGCGTAGTTCTTCTCCATGTGGTACGAGCGGGCGATCAGGGCATTCAGCTGCACGACCTGCGGGTATTTCGCCAGCAGGCCCTCGTACACCGCGCGCGCCTCGGCGTACTTCAGCGACTGGTACAGCTGCTGGCCCTTGGCCATGCCCGTCTGCACGGCGAAGGTCGGGTCGGTGCCTTCCTTCGTCAGCTTCAGGTCGATGTTCGGCGACTTGGTCTTGCCGCCCACCTGCACCGGGATCTGCCGGGGGTCGAAGCCGTCCTTGTAGTACTCCACGACCCACATGCCCTCGGCGATGTTCTCGGCCTTCCACTGGCCTTTCTTGTCCGTCACCGCTTCGGGCCCGCTCTTCGTCTGCAGGAACGACAGCTTGACCGTGGCGCCCTCGATCGGCTTCCCTGCCTCGTCGACGACCTTGCCGCCCATCTTGTTCTTGCCCTGCCAGTCCTGCGCGAACGCGGCGCCGGCGCAGACCAGCAGGCCGATGACGGCGAAACGTAAAATCCTGACCATGACCTGTTCCCTTCAGAATCGGAATAATGACGGGCGGGGTGTGCGCCTGAGGATGGCGGCGTGCAACGATGATCGCGCAGGCCCGGTGGCGGAACTCCCAGCCTAGCCGAACTACCAGCCTAGCAGTCTACCGGGACCGGCGTCCCGGCGCCAGTGGGTTGTTCGGGCCCCGCCGGCACGCCGTCCCCGGGGGCCAGCCCTACCGTGAAATGGCCCGATCGACCCCGTCGAGACCCCGATCGATGATGGCCAATCCCTCCGCAATTTGCGCCGGGGTGATGACGAGCGGCGGGTTCGTGAAAAAGGTGTTCCAGCGCACGAACGTGTACAGCCCCTGCTCCCGGAAGAACCGCCCCAGCGCGGCCATTTCCGGCGAGGTGCCGTTGTAGGGCGTCATCGGCTCGAAGGCCTGCCGGTCGCGTACCAGTTCCACGATGCCGAACAGGCCGATCGATCGCGTGGCCCCCACCGACGGGTGCCGGCGCGCGAGGTCCTGCAGCCCGGCCCGCAGCACCTCGCCCATGCGCGCCGCGTGGCCGACGAGGTCCTCGGCCTCGTACACGGCCAGCGTCGCGTTGGCCGCGGCGCACGCCAGCGGGTGGCTGTTGTAGGTCAGCCCGCCCGGGAACGCCTTCTCCTGGAATGCGCGCGCGACGTGCGGCCGCATGCCGACCGCCCCCAGCGGCACCACCGCCGAGGTCAGGCCCTTCGCCATCGTCATGATGTCGGGCACGACGTCCCAGTGGTCGACCGCGAACCAACGGCCGGTCCGCCCGAACCCGGACATCACCTCGTCGGCAATCAGCAGGATGCCGTGGCGATCGCAGATCTCGCGCACGGCCTGCATGTAGCCGTCGGGCGGGATCAGGATGCCGTTGGTGCCGACCACCGGTTCCAGGAGGAAACCGGCGATCGTGTGGCCGCCCTCGTAGCGGATGACGTCCTCGAGTTCGCGCACACAGGTGTCGAGCGCTTCGGGATCGCGGCGGCCCCAGCGGTGGAAGTCCGGCGCGCGCACGATCCCGGGCATGCCGGGCTCGGCCATCCATCGCCGGGGATCGCCAGTGGCCGTCAGGGCGGCCGCGGTGCCGCCGTGGTACGAGCGGTACCGCGCGAGAATCTTGTGCCGCCCGGTGACGGCCCGCGCCACGCGGATGGCGTTCTCGTTCGCCTCCGCCCCGCCGTTCGTGAAGAAGAACGTGTCGATGTCGCCCGGCGTGACCCGGGCCAGCGTCTCACCCAGCCGCGCGCGCGGTTCGGTCGCCATGAACGGGTTCGCGTACGGCAGCCGCGCCACCTGCTCCTGCACCGCCCGCACGACCGCCGGGTGCGCGTGGCCGATGTTGGTGCACATCAACTGGCTGTTGAAGTCCAGGTAGCGCTTGCCCTCCGGCGTCCAGAAGTACACACCCTCGGCCCTGGCCACCGGGATCGGGTCCACGCTCGGCTGCACGGACCACTCGAAGATCGTGTGCCGGCGGCACAGCCGGACGATGTCATCGCCGCTCATCGAAGCGCCGGACGTGTTGGACGGCATCAGTCCTCCCTGCGCCGCAGCCGGCGCGCGGATGTCAGAACGTGAAGGCCCGGCGGACCAGCGTCTGGTCGCCGCGCATGGCCGGCATCATCCACGGCGGACGGGGCGCGAACGACGCGCCGGGGATGGCCGGAAGGCCGATCGCGGTGTCGACCAGTGTCAGCAACACCGGATCGGCGCCGTGCAACTGCAAGGTCAGCTCGAGCCCGGCGATTGGCGCGTTGGCGAAATCGAGGCTCCACCACCGCTGATCCGGGAGCGCCGCGCCCGCATCCCGGCCGCCGACCAGGGCCTGCAGGACGCGTGGGCCGGCAATCCAGGCCGACAGCGCGTGCCCATCCGAGGCGGGGACGACGCGCAGCGTCAGCCTCCGCCCGTCGCTGCTCGCGACGCTCTCGATCAACGCCGCCGACGGTGCGGCCGTCTCGACAAGCGGGGCGCGCGCGTGCCGGTAGCCCGCGGCCGACCCAGCCGCCGCCCAGGGCGGCACCAGCCAGCCGGGACGGCCCGGCTTGGCCGCGGCCCCGAGGTACTGCGAGATCCAGGCGTCGCTGCGGTCCGTCCTGGCGACCCACATCGCGTCGCGGGCGTCCGCATCCACTGCGTACACCACCGACTCGGCGCGCGGCGTCGCTGCCGAGTCGCGCGTCGTCACGGCGCCGAACGCGAAGACAGCCGCGGCCGCGGCCAGCGCGAGGCCGGCGGGCCACCAGCGGCGGCCGTCTGCGACCAGTTCGAGGTGCGGGGCGAGCACGGCGAGGCCGAACACCGTCACCACGGCGAGCGCGGCGCCCCCCATCGCGGACATGCCGACCGCGCTGAACAGCATCTCGGCCAGCGGCCAGAGGATCAGGGCCGCCGGGAGACTGAGCGCCCACAGCACGAAGGCCCGGCCCGTGCGGGATACGGGATCGGCCCCCTCTGCGGTGAACGCCAATACCGCCGCGAGCCCGGCCAGCAGCGGCCACAGGAACACGTAACTGCCGCCCGCCAGGTTGCGCGCGGACAGCACGGCGACGACTGCTCCCGCGAGCGAGGCCGACAGCATCATCGTCCGCGGCGCGAACCACCGGCGCAGCAGCACGTACAGCGCGCACCACGCCGTCACGATTGCCAGCACCAGCGCAAGCGCGTAGCTGCCGCTCACGAGCACGTTGCCGGGCGGCAGCCATCGCGAGTGCAGCCATTCGAGGGCGCGCGCGGCGCGGAGGCCCGCGAACACGGCCGCTGCGCTGAAGACCGCGCAGACCGCGACGCCCAGGACAATCCCGCCGATGCTGGCCTGCTTTCGTCCGCGCGCGATCCAGGCCGCGATCAACCAGAACACGGCGGCCAGTCCCGCCAGGGGAAGCGCCCAGGTTTCGGGGTACCGGACGACCACGTGCGGATAGGGCAGCGAAAAGTACACCTCGTCCGGTCCGCGCACGGTCTCGAGATCGATTTGGCCGAAGTACCTCGTCATGGCCAGCGCGGCGTCTCCGTGCTGCTGGAGGCTGCCGGGGTCCAGGTTCGCGACCGAGTCGAGCGGGCTGTGGTAGGCCTTCCAGTTGCCGATGAAGGCGAAGTTCAGGCCGCCGATGCCAATCGCGCGAAAGACGCTGAAATCGGTGTCGTTCGGCAGGCGCTGGTAGATCTCCTGGCTGAGCGAGGATCCGGCCGGGCGCGGCGCGGTGCCGGCCCACGCCCGGACGACGACGCCGTTGTCGGGCCCCGTCTCGAACATGAGCGACGGCCCGCGCGTGCCCCGCGCCTCGAAGTTGAGCGCGACGGCCGCGTCCTTGGCCCACGGGTGCGCCTTCGCGAACGCGTCCGCCCCGAGCAGCCCGTTCTCCTCGCCATCGGTGAAGAGCGCGATCACGTCGTGGCGCAGGGGCGGGCCGGCCGTCAACGCGCGCAGGCTCTCGAGCAGCGTGGCGACCCCCGACCCGTCGTCGGCGGCGCCCGGGCTCACGGGGCCCGAGTCGTAGTGCGTGGCGAGCAGCACCGCTCGCGTGTGTTCGGTGCCCGCCAGGCGCGCCATGACGTTCTCGATGCGGCCGCCGATGGCGCGATTCGAGGCGCGGATGGCGATCGCCGGCTGGCGTTCCGCTGCCAGGCCGAGCCGCCCGAGTTCGGCCACGATGTAGTCACGCACACGGTCATGCTCGACTGATGCCAGGGGATGCGGCCGCCGGGCGATCTGCCCGACGTGCCGCATCGCGCGCGCGGCGGAGAACGTGTCGGCCGACGCATCGGCGGGGCGCGGGGTTGGCGGGCCATTGAGCAGCAGGCTGGCGAAACCCAGGCCGATGACGACGACGGCGGTTCCGACGGCGAGTGGCCCGGGGTGATGGATGCTCATGGTGGGCGCCTGTCCTGCGGGGTGCGTGCGCAGTTATACCACCGGACGGGGCGGAACGCCCGGCATCCCCCCTCCCAACCCTTCCGTCGTAGCCCCGCGTCCAATCCCCACGCCCGACCCGCCCGTCGTAGCCCCGCGGCTTCAGCCGCGGGGGACCCCGGCGCTGAAGCGCCGGGGCTACGGCGGTACACCGCGTGGCCCCGCGGCGTTCCCTCGCGACGTAGCCCCGCGTCCAATCCCCACGCCCGACCCGCCCGTCGTAGCCCCGCGGCTTCAGCCGCGGGGGACCCCGGCGCTGAAGCGCCGGGGCTACGGCGGCCCGATTCCCCACGACCGATCCCCAATCCCCCGCGCCCCGGTGCTAAGATCCGCGAAGTTTGCCGACGCACTCAAGGAGAAGCGTATCCATGCTGCGACGACGCCTCACGGTTCTCGCGATCGTGGCGGGACTCTGCCTGCCGGTTTCCGCGCAGAAGTCTCCGCTCGGGTACTACCGGTTCCCAGCCATCTCCGGCGACACCATCATCTTCACGGCTGAAGGCGACCTGTGGCGGGTCGGTGCCTCGGGCGGCGTGGCCGAGCGCCTCACCACGTACCCGGAGGAGGAGAGCCGGCCGGCCGTCTCGCCCGACGGCAAGGTCGTGGCGTTTTCCGCTTCCTACGAGGGCCCGGTCGAAGTCTACACGCTGCCGCTCGACGGCGGCCTCCCCGTTCGGCAGACGCACGACGCGACCCGGGCCACGGTGGTCGGCTGGACGCCGAACGGCGACATCCTCTACGCGACGCGCCGGTACTCGACGCTTCCCAACACGCAGCTCGTGCGCCTGAACCCGAAGACCGGCGCGCAGGCCCTCATCCCGCTGGCGCAGGCGAGCGACGGGGCGTACGACCCGTCGGGCGCGACGCTGTTCTTCACGCGCCTCGCGTTCCAGGGCAGCCACACGCGCCGCTACAAGGGCGGCACCGCGCAGAACCTCTGGAAGTTCACGGGCGCGGGAACCGAGGCGCAGCCGCTCACGGCCGACTACGCCGGCACGAGCAAGACGCCGATGCCGTGGAACGGCCGTGTCTACTTCGTCAGCGACCGCGACGGATCGATGAACATCTGGTCGATGGACGAGCGCGGCGGCGACCTCCGGCAGCACACGAAGCACCGCGAGTTCGACGTGCAATACCCGTCGCTCTCGAAGGGCCGCATCGCGTACCAGATCGGCGCGGACATCCGCCTGTTCGACATCGCGAGCGGCACCGATCGGGCCGTTCCGATCACGCTCGTGTCGGACTTCGACCAGGTCCGGGAGCGCTGGATCACCACCCCGATCGACTGGGTGACCTCGGCCCACCTCGCGCCCACGGGCGACCGCGTCGTCCTCACTGCCCGCGGCCAGGTGTTCGTCGCGCCCGCGCAGCAGGGCCGCCTGGTCGAGGCCACGCGCAACAAGCTGGTGCGCTACCGGAACGCGCGCTTCTTCCCCGACGGGCAGTCGCTCCTGGCGCTATCGGACGAGAGCGACGAGGTCGAGTTCTGGCGGATCCCGGCCAACGGCGTCGGGCCGCAGGCGCAGCTGAGCACCGACGCGAAGGTCCTGCGGTGGGACGGCGTGCCGTCGCCCGACGGCAGCTTCGTCGCGAACCACGACAAGGACCGGCAGTTGTGGGTCCTGGACGTCGCGAAGAGGACGCAGAAGAAGGTCGCGGACTCCGCCGACGGCGACTTCGACGACATCAGCTGGTCACCCGACAGCAAGTGGCTGGCCTACACGGCGCCCGGGCCCAACCTGCTCACGCGGCTCTACCTCTACGAGGTGGCGACGGGGCGCATCGTGCCGGTCACGACCGATCGCTACGACAGCGGCAGCCCGGCCTGGAGCCCCGACGGCAAGTGGCTGTTCTTCCTGTCGGATCGCAACTTCGAATCGCTGGTGGCCGCCCCGTGGGGCTCCCGGCAGCCCGAGCCGTACTTCGATCGACAGACGAAGATCTACCACGTGGCCCTGAAACGTGCCGGGCGCTCGCCGTTCGCCCCGGACGACGAACTGCACGCCCCGGCCAAGCCGGCCGAGGAGAAGAAGCCGGCAACCGAGACCAGGCCGGCCACCGAGGCTGCGAAGCCGGCGGAGACCAAGGCTGCCGTCGAGGCCAGACCGGCCGCCGAGGTGAAGCCGGTCGCCCCGGCTCCGGCCGTGCCGACCGTGGTCGTCGACGCGGACGGGATCGAGGCACGCCTGATGGAGGTGCCCGTCCCGGCGGGCAACTACAGCGATCTCTCCACCGACGGCAAGCGGCTGTACTTCGTGTCGCGCACGGCGGGGCGCGAGGCGAAACGGACGCTGAGGACGCTGGCGCTGGAAAACAGGAAGCCCGAGCCGGAGACGTTCCTCGACGATGTCCTGGCGTACGAGCTGTCGATGGACGGCAAGAAGGTGCTCGTCCGGAAGGCCAAGGAGTACTACGTGGTGGAGGCCGGGGCCAAGGCACCGGCCGACCTGGCGAAGGCGGCCGTGCCACTCGGGGGCTGGACGTTCCACCTCGATCCGCGCGCGGAGTGGCGCCAGATGTTCACGGAAGCGTGGCGGCTCGAGCGCGACTACTTCTACGACCGCGGCATGCACGGCCTCGACTGGCCGGCGATCCGCTCGAAGTACCTGCCGCTGGTCGATCGCGTCACGGATCGCTCGGAGCTGAGCGACATCCTCGCCCAGATGGTGAGCGAGCTCTCGGCGCTCCACATCTTCGTCCGCGGCGGCGACGTGCGCGAGGGGACCGAGAACGTGTCGCCGGCCTCGCTGGGCGCCGGCCTGGTGCGGGACGACCAGGCCGGCGGGTACCGGGTCGATCACATCTTCCGGACGGACCCGGACCGGCCGGATCGGATCTCGCCGCTGCTGCGCCAGGGCGTGGAGGTCGCCGAGGGCGACATCGTCGAGTCGGTCAACGGCGTGGCCACCCTCTCGGTGCCGGACGTGGCCGTGCTGCTGCGGAACCAGGCGGACAGGCAGGTGCTCCTGCGCGTGAAGGCGAAGGCGGGCGGCTCGGCGCGCGACGTCGTGGTCGTCCCGATCACGCCGGAGCGCGAGGCGGACATGCGGTACGACGAGTGGGAGTACACGCGGCGGCAGGCCGTCGAGCAGGCGAGCCGGCGCACCATCGGGTACGTGCACCTGCGGGCGATGGGTGCGAACAACATGGCGGAGTGGACGCGCGAGTTCTACCCTGTGTTCGACCGCCAGGGCCTCATCATCGACGTGCGGCACAACAACGGCGGGAACATCGACAGCTGGATCCTGGCGCGCCTGCTGCGAAAGGCGTGGTTCTACTGGCAGCCGCGCGTGGGCCATCCCTACTGGAACATGCAGTTCGCCTTCCGTGGCCCCATCGTCGTGCTGTGCGACGAGAACACCGCGTCAGACGGCGAGGCGTTCGCCGAGGGCTTCCGCCGGCTCGGCCTCGGGAAGGTGATCGGCACGCGGACCTGGGGCGGCGAGATCTGGCTCAGCTCGAGCAACTTCCTCGTCGATCGCGGGATCGCGACGGCGGCCGAGAACGGCGTGTACGGACCCGAGGGGCAATGGCTGATCGAGGGCCACGGCGTCGATCCGGACATCGTCGTGGACAACCTGCCGCACGCGACGTTCGGCGGGGCGGACGCGCAGCTCGACGCGGCGATCAAGTTCCTGGCCGACGAGATCAAGGCGAAGCCGGTGATGGTGCCGCCGCCGCCGCCGTATCCCGTCAAGCGGCTGAAGCAGTAGAGGCTACTCCGCGCTTCGCGTGGGCGCGGGGGTGAGCAGGTTGCGGAAGACGACGGGGACGGATCCGAGACGGATTTCGTCCCCGTCTTCGATCGGGGTGCAGGCGAGCACGCGCAGACCGCGCAGCCACGTCCCGTTCTTGCTGCCCAGATCCTCGATCGCCGCATAGCCGGTCGCGATCGACAGCCGCGCATGCCGGCGCGAGACGGACAACTCGGTGATCTGGACGTCGGCCTCGGACGTCCGGCCGATGACGTGGTCGCCCTCGCCGAGCGGTATCTCCTTCGAACCCCAGACATGCCAGCGCAGCGGTCCGTCCGGGACGGCGGCCGGATCCACCGTTGGGGCTGCCACCGCGCACGGCGCCGGCACCTCGGCGGCCTCGCCGTCGAACGCATACCCGAACCCGTGGACGGTCCGAATGAACCGGCCGCGGCGGCCGCGCTCGCCGAGCGCCGCGCGCAGCTCCGCGATCACGGTCGCCAGGCTGATGTCGGCAACGAACGTCGCCGGCCACAGCTGATCGTGCAGCTCCGCCTTCGACAGCGCGGCCGGGCGCCGCGCGAGGAGCGCTTTCAGCAGTTCGTAGGCCTTGGGCGAGACGTGCACCTCGTCGTGCTCGCGCAGCAGCAGGCGACGGTCGTCGTCCATCATGAATTCGCCGAACCGCGTCTTCATGGCTGCTCCCGCAAAACCCCAAGGAAACCCCAAGGAACCGCCAAAGTTCGGAAGGCCGTGCGCGCCCATTGTATCCCCCAGACGCCCCCACGCGGCTGGAGGATGCAATGGCCCGCGCAGCGGCATCGGTTCGGGCAAGGTCGGCGGCGCTGGCGGTCCTGGTGCTGGCCGTCGGGGCCGGCGCACCGGCTGGAGCCGCCCCGGAGCCCCCGACGACGGCCTTCCGCCACGTGCGCGGCGTCAGCGACGAGGCGGTCAGGATGCTGGGCGCCGGGCGAT
Organism: uncultured Acidobacteriota bacterium; assembly: GCA_963813325.1. GTDB lineage: Bacteria > Acidobacteriota > Vicinamibacteria > Vicinamibacterales > JAKQTR01 > CAWEYM01. Next base: position 309,801 of record CAWEYM010000003.1, on the reverse strand, counting down.
CCCGCTCCGCGACGATCGCCAGTCTCCTCGACGCGATCGAGCAGTCGGACCTGATCGTGATGGTCGACATCCGCCGGCAGCTGCCGATCAAGACCGGCGCGCTGAACCTGGTGACGATAGCCGGCGACCTCCGGGTCATCAGCATCCGCGTCAGCCGCAACCAGCCGACCGCGGAGCACGTGATGGCGCTGCTCGCGCACGAACTGCGGCACGCGGTCGAGCTGTCCGCCGCGCCAGAGGTCCGCGACGTGTACGCCCTCGCCCGTTTCTACGAACGGCTGGGCTGGATGTGGAGGAACGGCGGCTACGAAACGACGGCCGCGTGCGAGACCGAGGCGCACGCGCTCCGTGAACTGAGAGCCTCGAATCGCTAGCTGACGCGGCAGCCATGGCCCGGGACGCCCGGAGCCGCGAACCCTCCCGGGGCGGCACCCCGCGGCTGAAGCCGCGGGGCTACGACGGAAGGCCCAGGAGGTCCGGTCCAGGGCCGGAAGGTCCGGTTCCGGTCCGACGTAGCCCCGGCGCTTCAGCGCCGGGGCGGCACCCCGCGGCTGAAGCCGCGGGGCCACGACGGAAGGCGCGGGGATTCAACGGCCGGACGCCGCAGGCCGCCAGCCACTGGCCGGGCGGCGATGGCGCCGCAAGCCGCCTCCTTGACGGAGGCCGTCCACAGGACTAGGATCGGATCAGATATGGAAGATAAGTCTGATCCGATTGGTGTCCAGTCTGACCCGACTGCAGTCCGGCACCTGACGTTCGAGGCGACCAGGCTCGCCGAGGCGATGGGCCTGGTCCGCGAAACCGAGGCGTGGCCGCTCGACGCCGGGTCGGTCGGCCGGCTCGTCAGCCGGGCAGAGCGGGCGGGTGTCGCCCGCGTGCCGCGCGAGAGGCCGGTCGTCGCGGAGGCGTCGAGCCCCGCGGCGCAGGGGGAGCTGCTGCAGCGGCTGATCGGCGCGCTCGAGCGGTCCCCGGTGCCCCGCTACGAGTGGCCGAGCCTGGCGCGCGTGTTCGAAGCGGATCAACTCGGCAGCCTTCTCGGCATCTCGCCCTCCAGTCTGCGCCGTTACCTCGCGGGCACCCGGGAGACGCCGGACGAGGTGGCCGAGCGCCTGCACTTCCTCGCGCTGGTGGTGGCCGATCTGGCGGGCGCCTACAACGACATCGGCATCCGCCGCTGGTTCGAGCGCCCGCGGAGCCTGCTCGGCGGCAAGCGGCCCGCCGCGCTGCTGTCCGGCACCTGGGATCCCGAGGCGCCGGGCCCGCGGAAGGTGCGGCACCTGGCCCGCTCGGTGCTCGCCGCCGCCGCAACATGATCGCGTTTCGGCAGACCGATCCGCGTTATCCCTTTCTGTGGGAGTCGGCCGACCAGCCCGCGGGCCGGTGGCACGCCGAGGGCGAGGGCCCCGTCCAGTACCTGGCCGACACGCCGGACGGCGCGTGGGCCGAGTTCCTGCGGCACGAGGAGATCACCGATCCTGCCGACGTGGCCACGATTCGCCGGGCGCTGTGGGCCGTGGACATCGGTGACGAGACGGGCGTGCCCATCGCGCTGCCGCGCGCGGTCGTGACCGGCGGGCCCGACACCTGGCGGGCGTGCCAGCGGCACGCCCGCCAGCGCCGCGCCGCAGGGTCACGTCGAATCCTGGCTCCGTCGGCCGCCCTGGAGCCCGGGGCCGCGCACGGGTGGCGGGTGGACGGCGGCCAGAAGCCAGGAGCCCCGCGTGATGCCCGGGTGATCGTGGTCTTCGGCCCGGCCCCCGACCTCACCGGCTGGCGCTGCGTCGAGCATGGCAGCCCGCCTGCCGGGCTGCTCACGCGCGTCCGGCACTTCCAGCCAGCCGGCCGGCAGTGGAAGCCGCCCCGGACCGGCGGCCTCCGAACGGCGAGCGCTCGTCGAACCGCGCCCCGTTCATGACGCGCACCGCCCCGCGGGCGGGCCGTCGCTTCACGCCGTCAGAACTCGGATCGCGGATCAACGCCGGGCGTCGCGAGCGGGGCGCTGATTCCTCGTACATCCGGTGGCCCGCATCGCGCGGTCGCGCCGCCTCGGGTCCGGCCGGGGCCGTGTGCGCCGCCTGTCAGGTATCATTGCCGGTAGCCGGGCCCGGCACGCACGTTCGCGGCGCCGCGCACCTGGCAGCGGAGCCTGGATGACCAGTCGGATTCCGATCCTGTCGGCGCTTGCGGTTGTCGTCCTGCTGGTGCGGCCCTCGGCGCAGGAGCCCGCGGCCGGCGCGTTCGCCGGCTGGCTGGCCGGCGTGCGCTCGGAGGCGGTATCGCGCGGGATTTCCGCGCGGACCGTGGACGCGGCCCTTGCCGGCATCGACGTGCTGCCGGTGGTGGTGGAGCGGGACCGCGATCAGCCCGAGCTGAAGCTCACCCTGGATCAGTACCTGAAACGCCGGCTCACGAGGGATCTCACGAATACCGGCCGGACCATGATGAAGCGCCACGCCGGCCTCCTGGCGCGCGTGGCGGCGCGGTACGGCGTCGAGGCGCCCGTGACGGCCGCAATCTGGGGTCTCGAGTCCAACTACGGCCGCTTCTCCGGCACGCGGCCCACCGTCGCGACGCTCGTGACGCTCGCCTACGACCGGCACCGGCCGGCGCTGTTCCGCGAGGAACTGTTCGCCGCGCTCAAGGTGCTCGACCGAGGCGACATCGACACCGGCCGGATGAAGGGCTCATGGGCCGGCGCGATGGGCCAGCCGCAGTTCATGCCGTCGAGCTACCTCGAGTTCGCGGTGGACTTCGACGGCGACCGGCGCGCCGACATCTGGTCGTCGCCGGCCGACGTCTTCGCCTCGATCGCCAACTACCTCGCCGTCCACGGATGGGTCGGGGGCCAGCGCTGGGGCCGGGCCGTGCGGATGGATCGCGCCACGGCCGCGCGGGTGGCCGGCCGCATCACGCTGCGGCCCGCGGCGTCCTGCCAGGCGCTGCGCGATCTGTCCATGCCGCAGAAGTTGTCGTGGTGGAAGCAACTCGGCGTGAAGACCGCGGCCGGCCGGGCACTGCCATCCGGCGATGTCCTCGCGTCCCTGCTGGTCATCGATGGCCGGCGCTACCTCGTCTACGCGAACTACGAGGCGCTGCTCTCCTACAACTGCGCCCACGCGTACGCCTTCAGCGTCACCTCGCTCGCCGACCGGCTGGCCCGGCGCTGAACCGGCCGCGCAGCCAGGGAGCCTGGCCGGCCGGAAGCGCGGCGGCGGGCGATCCCTCGGACCGCCCGCCGCACGCCGGCTCCTCACTACCGCACGGCGATCTTCGCCAGATCGGCCTTGACCGAGGCCATCTCCTTCATCAGGTCGTCGTAGCGGAGGTAGGCGTCACGCCCGGGCTTCTGCTCGGCCTGGCCGATCATCCGCGCGATGTTCGAGAACTGGTCGATCAGCATCGGCTGCGGATAGACGATGCTGGCGGTCACGACGCGGTCCAGGAGGGCCTGGGCCTGCTTCAGCTTCGCCGGGTCGGCCTTCACCTGGTCGCGCACGCCGGCGATCTTTGCGGCGAGACCACGCGCCTCGCTGATCGCGTCGCGCACCTTGATGTTGATGTCGAACAACTCCTGCAGGTCGGCCTGCGTGACGCCCTCCGCCGTCACGCGGGGATCGACCTTCACCTCGAACGACCGGGTCTGGCTCCAGTTCTCGCCGGCCGTGAGGCGCGCCTGGTAAGTGCCTGGCACGGCGAACGGACCGCCGGATCCGCCGGAGGGCGCACTGCGGTCCGCGGGGCCCGGGTAGCGCAGATCCCACAGGAACCGGTTCAGGCCCGCCTTCTTGGGCACGACGATCGGCGCCCCGCCTCCGCGGCGCGACATCGTGATCACGCCGGCCGTGGCGGCGGGCGGCACGCTGGAGAACGCGCGCACCAGCTTGCCGGCCTGGTCGAGGATCTCGATCTTCACCTCGCCCTCGGGCTCGCCGCGGAAGTAGTAGTCGATATGCGCGCCAGGCGGCGGATACTGCGGCTGGTCCGGGCTCGCGCCAGGCGTGGGCGCGTAGCGCATCCGGTACGCCTCGCGCGGCTGGAACAGGTACACCCCGGCAGCCGCGGCGCCCTCGCGCCGCGACGCGATCTGCTCGAGTGACGAGATGTCGTCCATGATCCAGAACGACCTCCCCATCGTCGAGAGGACGAGGTCGCCGTGGTGGATGCGGATGTCGGTGACCGGCGTGGCCGGCAGGTTCTGCTGGAACGGGTGCCAGTGCGCGCCGTTGTCGACCGAGAGGAAGATGCCGAACTCGGTGCCCGCGTAGAGCAGGCCTTCACGCACCGGGTCCTCGCGCACGACCCGCGTCGGGTGATCGATCGGGATGCCGTTCTTCCCGTCGGTCAGCTTCGCCCACGTGGTGCCGTAGTCGTTCGTGACGTAGATGTAGGGCTGCAGGTCGTGCTCGCGCAGGTAACGGTAGACCGCGATGTAGGCCGAGCCCTTGCGGTGCGGCGAGTCCTCGATCGTCTGCACGCGTCCGCCCGGCGCGAGATCCTTCGGCGTGACGTTCGCCCACGTCTTGCCGCCGTCGCGCGTCACGTGCACCGGGCCGTCGTCAGCGCCGACCCAGATGACGCCCTTCTCGAGGCGCGACTCGGTCATCGCGTAGATGCTGCTGTACACCTCCTCGCCCGTGATGTCGCGGGTGATCGGGCTGCCCGGCGTGACCTGCTTGTCGGCCTCGTCGGCCGTCAGGTCCGGGCTGATCGTCTCCCAGGTCCTGCCCTCGTCGGTGGAGCGATGCAGCACGTGCGACGCCTGGTAGATCGTCTTCGGGTCGTGCGGCGACAGATAGACGACCGTCTGGCGCGGGAAGCGGTACTTGATGTCCTTCGGGTTGGTGCCGTACCGGTTCTGCGGATACACCCAGTAGTGCTGTTCCTGCCCGGTCGCGACGCTGTACCGCCCGACCTCGCCCTTGCACGAGCCCCAGATGACCGAGCCATCCGGCCGCGGCGCGATCTGGCCCGTCTCGCAGCCCGACGCCTGGCCCCAGATCTGCAGCGGCGAATCGAGGCTCCACGAGACGGGCGGCAGGCTCGGCACGACGACGGTTGAGTTGTCCTGCTGCGGAGCGTAGAGCCGGTACGGGAACTGATCGTCCAGCGTGACCTGGTAGAGCTCGGCCGTTGGCTGGTTGAGGATGGTCGACCAGCTCTTGCCCCCGTCCTGCGTGACGTTGGCGCCGCCGTCGTTGCACTGGATGGCGTAGTCCGGGTTGTCGGGGTTGAACCAGATGCCGTGGTTGTCGCCGTGCGGGGTGTTCACCCGTGCGAACGTCTTGCCGCCGTCCGCGGACTTCCACAGGCTCAGCTCGTTGACCCACACCTCGTTCTGGTTCTTCGGGTTGACGTCCACGTAGTGAAAGTAGAACGGCCGGGCGCGCAGGCGCTGCTCGTTGTTGACGAGCGCCCAGCTCAGGCCCGCGTCCTCCGTCTTGTAGAGGCCGCCCTCGGGCCCCGGCGCTTCGATCATCGCGTAGACGACCTTCGGGTTGCTGCGCGCCACGTCGATGTCGATCTTGCCGATGAGCTTCTGCGGCAGGCCGGCCTCCAGCTTCGCCCACGACTCGCCGCCGTCGGCGGACTTGTAGATGCCGCCCTCGGTGGCGGGCCCGCCGCTGATGATGTCCCATCCCTTGCGGAAGCCGCGGTACATGCCGGCGTAGACCTCATTCGGGTTGTCCGGGTTGATCGCCACGACGCGCGCGCCGGTCTCGCGATTCACGAACAGCACACGGGCCCACGTCTTCCCGCCGTCCGTCGTCTTGAAGACGCCACGATCATCGTTCGGGCCGTAGGGCGATCCGAGCGCCGCCATCCACACGATGTCGGGGTTGGTCGGATGGACGACCACCGCGCCGATCTGGCCAGCCTCGCGCAGGCCGATGAGGCGCCACGTCTTGCCGGCGTCCACCGACTTGTAGGCGCCGCGCCCGATGATTACGTTGCTGCGGATGGCCGCGCTCCCCGTCCCGACATACACGACGTCCGGGTTGGACTCCGCGACCGCGATGGCGCCGATCGAGCCGGTGGCGATTTGCCCGTCGCTCACGGGCTGCCAGAGGATGCCGCAGTCAACCGTCTTCCAGACGCCGCCGCCGGTCGCCCCCATGTAGTAGGTGCAGGGCTGCTGCCGGACGCCGGCAATGGCCGTGACGCGGCCGCCGCGATGCGGCCCGACCGATCGGTACTGCAGGCTCGCGTACATCAGCGGGTCGATGACGGCGTTCGGGTCGCCGCCGGGCGCCTGCTGCAGGGAAGCCGCCTGCGTCCGGACGACCGGGCCCGACGCGCCCGGGAGTCCGGCTGCCAGCCAGAGTGCCGCCATCCCGAGGGCGAGCCCGAGAGCCAGGAAACGTGGAAGCCGCACACGGTCGTTGCGCATGGATGGATCCCCCGAAAAGATGGACGAGGACGTGAACGCCGGAGAGTATACCCGACACCGGCGATGGGGCGGCCGCACGAGGGGATGGCACCGGTTCGCGCGGGGGCCGGCAGCCCGAGCCGGCGTGAGGGGAGCCGGGGTCAGCCGCGAGCGGGGCTGACGTACCAGAACACCGACACGTAGTGGCACACGCTGCCCGTCACGACGAACAGGTGCCACACCATGTGGCTGTAGCGCAGCCGTTCCCACGCGTAAAACACGATGCCGGCCGTGTAGGCGATGCCGCCCGCGGCCAGCCACGCCACACCCGCAGGCGCGACATGCTGCACGAGCGGCTTGAACGCAAACACGGCGGCCCACCCCATCAGCACGTACACGATCGTCGAGAGGACGGGCCAGCGCGGGCCGTACATGGCCTTGACCGCGATCCCGAAGGCCGCCAGGCCCCAGACAACCGCGAAGAGCGTCCAGCCCCAGGGGCCACGGAGATTGACCAGGGCGAACGGCGTGTAGGTCCCCGCGATGAGCAGATAGATCGCGGAATGATCAATCACCTGGAAGACGTGGCGCGCGCGGGTGGTCGAGAGGGCGTGGTAGAGCGTCGACGACAGGTAGAGCAGCACGAGCGTCACGGCGTACACGCTGCAGGTCGCCACCACCCACGCGTCGCCGCGGCGCGAGGTCGCAACTACGAGCACCACGAGGCCGACGATGCTGGCCACGAGGGCCAGGCCATGCGTGACGCTGTTGCCGATCTCTTCGCCGAACGTCCAGGTACGCACGCTGTTCATCCGATCTCCCGCGGGCAGAGGCGGCGGTGGCGACCCGCTCCAGTGTACTCCCCTGCGCCGGTCACCGCCGGACCTTCAGGCCGAAGACGAGGCGAGAGCCGCCCGGCGTGAGGGCCACCGGCCCAGGCGCCAGCCGTAGCTGCGCGTCGGGCAGCGGTGTCTGCGAGATGACCTCGTCCGGGTTCACGAGGCGCGTCAGCCGCACCGGCAGGAGGGTCTCCGGCCCGCCGGTGTAACGGTACCCGACGACGAGCGCCGCGTGGCGGCCCAGGGCGATGTCCAGGTCCGCTCCGGCATTGAAGCCCAGCTTCGTGACCGGCCCGAACTCGAAGGCGAAACGTTCCTGGTCCGAGAAGAGCACGGAATGGCCGCCAAGGCTGAACGTCGTGTAGCCGAGGCTCTCCGCCAGGCCGGACGCGCGGCGCCACGTCAGGCCCGCGAAGACGGAGCCGGACACGGGGCGGCCAGGTCCCCAGCGGGCCGCGCCGGCCACGGTCACGTCCCACTCGCGCATCGATCCCGACGTGTCAGGCCACTGGCGGGTGTACTCGACGGTGACGGGTGTGGGCGTGTAGTCCGGCGGCGGCTGCGACGTGTAGTCGAGCCGCACGTGGTACGGGCCGTTCGCCCCCGACAGGTCCGCACGCTGACGCGAGACGGCCACGCGCAGCCCGACCACACGCGTCGGGAACCACGCGATGCCGGCCTCGAACCCGGTCATCGCGCCCGGGTGCAGCGTCAGCGACTGGTCCGCCTGGCTGGTGAAACTCCCGTCCCGCAACAGGGGCGGCGAGTAGCGCGACGACAGGAGACCATCGCCCGGGCCGGGCCCGACAGACAGCGCGCCCCACACTTCGACGGAGGGCGGGAGGCCGGGCGGAGCCGGCGATTGCGCGGCCAGGGGGCTGGCGATGGCCGCGGCGAACAGTCCAAGAGCGACAGTCGCGCGGGTGGTCATGCCTCTATTGATACTCCGCCGGAGGCCCGGACGCCAGTGCGGGGCGCACAGGTGCGGCGTCAGGTCCGGGCGAGCGCCGGCACCGGCCGGGGGGGCCCTGATCGGCTTTGGTTCGTTGGCAGTGGTTTCGTGGCGAGCCGATCAAGCATTCGAGCCGTAATATTTATGTTAATAAATCGCATGTTTAGTATAATGCGGCATCTTTTAAGGCAATTCCCGCATGGCCATCACCGCCGCTCACCAAACATCCAAGCCGGGATGGGCCTCGTCCAAGGAGGGATCTGTGGACAATACGCTGCTGCGCGACTTTCTGGAAATCCCGTACGACCGCCTCGAGGAGTTGAACCTCGAGGCCAAGCAGCAGCGCCTGGCGCGCGTGCCTGCCGACCAGATCCAGGAGGCGCGTCAGAAGTACCTGACGGACGAGAAGCGGATCAAGGCCGTGACCGTGTGCTTCACCGACCTCGAGGGCCGGCTGCACATGCTGGACTACGACAAGAAGTTCCTGCTGAAGGCGGGCGACAACCTGACGTTCGACGGGTCGTCGATTCGCGGGTTCTCGCAGCAGGCGGAGTCCGACCTGCGGCTCATGGTGGACTGGCCCGCGTTCTACTGGCTGCCCGCCGACATGTTCGGGCCCGGAAAGGTGCTGGCGTTCGGCGAAGTGCGCGAGCGCGACGGATCGCCGTATGCGGCCGACATGCGGTCGCGGCTGAAGCGCTACTCGGACGAGCTGCACGCGAAGGACGGCACGGTCGCGAACGCGTCGAACGAGATCGAGGGCTTCCTCTTCAAGGGGCGCGATGCGGAGCGGCAGTACCATCTCACCGAGCAGTTCGAGTTCATCTCGACGGGCGGGTACTACCACTCGCTGCCGGGAGATGCGCTGCGGCGGTTCATCGATTCGTCGGCCGAGGCCCAGCGGGCCCTCGGGTTCGCCAACGAGAAGGACCATCCCGAGGTTGCGCCCTCGCAGTTCGAGATGAACTACTCCTACACGGAGGCGTGCATCGCGGCGGACCAGGTGCAGCTCTACAAGCTGATCTGCCGGCAGGTGGCGCAGGGGTTCGACATGACGGCGTGCTTCCTGCCCAAGCCGATGACCGGCGTCAACGGCAGCGGCATGCACACCAACCTCTCGCTCACGCGCGGCGGGGTCAACCTGTTCCACGACGCCGGCGGCGAGGACGGCCTGTCGGCTCTGGGCTGGACGTTCATCGATCGGATCCTGGCCAACGCGAACGACATCTGCCTGGTCCTCAACTCGAGCGTCAACGCCTATCGCCGCCTCGACCCGCACTTCGAGGCGCCCAACCAGATCAAGGCCTCGCCGATCAATCGCGGCGCCATGGTGCGCATCCCCCTCGGCAACGAGCGGTCGGCGCGCATCGAGGTGCGGTCGATCGCGCCCGACGCCAACCCGTACCTGGCGATCTACGTGCTGCTGCGCACGGGGATCGAGGGCCCGCTGCCAGAGGACTCGGAGAACGAGATCCGGCGCGCGCGCACGCGCTTCCTGCCCGACAACATCTACGACGCGATCCGCCTCTTCAAGGGCAGCCGGTTCGCGATGGACATGCTCGGCGAGGACGTGCACACCAAGTTCACCGAGGTGAAGCTGGCCTCGGCCGAACGCTGCCCGAAGGCCCTCGGGTCGTTGATCAAAGCCGCCGAGGTGCAGTTCCATCACGAGGTGACGAACCAGCACCTGTGGGGCCGGTTCTAGGGGCGTGGTCAGGTGGCAGTCCCCGGCGTCACCCCGCGGCTGAAGCCGCGGGGCGACGACGGAAAGCCGCGGGGCTACGGCAAGACGCCGCCGCGGCGTCGCGAGGCGGGCTCCGACCGACGTAGCCCCGGCGCTTCAGCGCCGGGGTCCCGCGGCTGAAGCCGCGGGGCGACGACGGAAAGCCGCGGGGCTACGGCAGGACGCCGCCGGTCGGCCCGGCGGCAACGCGCTCGAGGTCCCTCGCCGCGGCGTCAATGAGCGCCGCCTCGCGCGAGAGCGCGCCCGCCGCGCGAACGACTTCCGCCTCCGCGACCTTGTACTGCTTCTCTTCGATCCCCTCCCGCACGCCCGGCACCGTCTTCACGCCGTACCCGGTGTAGAACCCGGGCGCGTAGATCAGGTGCCGGTACCACTCGCGCTGCGCGAGCCCCGCCGGGTCCAGCAACTGCCGCTCGCTCTGCATCAGGCGCGCGTTCACGGCGCGGACCACGTCCGCGTGCGCGACCAGCCCGGGTCCCGCGGCCGCCACCGCCTTCCGGTAGCGCTCGGCCGCCGCGCTGAGCGCCGTCGCGGCATTCTCGATCGGCGCGAAGTTGATCGCCGGCGGGACCTCCTCGCGCGGCGGCGCGATCGTCGGCCTCCGCGGATCGTTCACGGCCGCGAACACACCATCGTCGATCTCGCGGTTGCGCTCGCGGATCTCGTCCTGCCGCTTCTTCAGGAGATCCCGGAGGTCCTTCACGTACCCGTTCACCGTGTCGGCCATGTCCGTGAACTCGAACGGCAGCAGGTCCGCGTCGGCCAGGCGGATGACCGCCGTGCCGATGGTCTGCGCCAGCGTGTGTCCGTAGGTGAAGTCGGTGTCCTGGAATTTCGTGTAGTGATAGAAGTCGTCGTAGATCGAGTGGTAGATGCCGTCCTGGTCCTCGCCGCCGAACCCCAGGTTCAGCGAAGGCACCCCGTTGTGCTGCAGGAAGGGCGTGAAGTCGGACCCCGATCCGAGGGCCTCGATGCGCAGGTCGGCCCGCGCGCGCGCATCCTTCCGTTCCTCGGCCGTGCCGTTGGCGATCGTCGCGGCCTGCAGGCGCGCCCACACGCTCACCTTCGCTTCGGGATCCTGCACGGCTTTCGCGACGTCGTTGATGAACCGCTCGAGCGAATGCGATCCGCCGGCGCCGAGATACCCGCGGCCGTTGCTGTCGGTGTTGATGTAGGCGACGGCCTTCTGTTCCAGCTCCGGCCCGTGCGCCTCGACCCACTCGGTGGATCCCAGCAGCGCCGGCTCCTCGCCGTCCCAGGCGGCGTAGACGATGGTCCGTTTCGGCTGCCAGCCCTGCTTGCGCAGTTCGCCCAGCGCGCGAGCCTCCTCCAGTTCGGCCGACACGCCGGCCACCGGGTCGGCCGCGCCGTTCACCCACGCGTCGTGGTGGTTGCCGCGAATGACCCACTCGTCCGGGTATGTCGATCCGGGAATGCGCGCGATGACGTCGTACAACGGCTTGATGTCCCAGTTGAACGCGAGCTTGAGGTGCACGGTCGCCGGGCCCGGCCCGACGTGATAGGTGATCGCCAGCGCGCCGCGCCAGTCCGCCGGCGCAACGGGACCCTTCAGCTCGGCGAGCAACGGCTGCGCATCTCCGTACGAGATCGGCAGGACGGGAATCGTCGTGATCGTCCGGGCGTCCTTGATCGGCAGCCGCCTGGCATCCGGCGTGGCGCCGACCCCGGGAGTCAGCGGGTCGCCGGGATACACGGGCATGTCCATCACGCTGCCGCGTTGCACGCCGTCCTTGTTCCGCATCGGCCCCGCCGGAAACACGTCGCTTTCGAAGTACCCGTCGTCGCGCGGATCGGAGTAGATCAGGCACCCGATGGCGCCGTGCTCGGCAGCCACCTTGGGCTTGATGCCGCGCCAGGCAGCGCCGTACCGGGCGATGACGATCGCGCCCTTGACGGAGATCCCGAGGCGGTCGAGTTGCTCGTAGTCGATTGGGCGGCCGTAGTTGACGTAGACCAGCGGCGCGGTGACGTCGCCGTCGATGGAGTACGCGTTATAGGTCGGCAACTGCTCGGCCTTCTGGGCCGACGTCGGGTCCTCGGGGATCGCCGGTTCCTCCAGCTTCGCGGTGAACCTGGTCGGCGCGGTCATCTCGAGGACGCGCTCCTTCGGCGTCGGGAACAGGACGTCGAAGCGCTCGATGGCCGCGTCCCAGCCCCACTCCTTGAACCGCGCGAGCAGCCACTCGGCGTTGTCCTTGTCATAGGGCGATCCGACGTGATGCGGGCGCGCGCTCAGCCGCCGGTCGTACTCCTTGATGTTGGCCGGGACCGGCAACGCGCGGAACGCCTGTTCCCACTTGTCCGCGGCGGGAGGCGGGGCCTGCGCGGACGGCTGTGCCGCCGGCAGGATGAACACGAGCGCGAGAGCCATCAACAGCGTGGTGCGTCGAATCGACATCGGGACTCCTTGCGTGGTGCGGACGCGTCCGGACGCGGGCGGCCTGATCATGGGAGAGATTCGCATACGTTAGCGCGAATCGGCCGGCGCGGGCAAAGGGGGACCAACGGCGAACGGCGATGACTGGCGGCGGCTCGCGGCCCGCGCCTTGCCGTAGCCCCGCCACCTCGTAGCCCCGCGGCTTCAGCCGCAGGGTACCCCAGCGCTGAAGCGCCGGGCTACGGGTCGTGCGGTGTGGCGGCGCACGGTGTGGCGACCTGCGGCTCGTGACCCGCGGCCTGCGGCGCAGCAGGAGCGTGTGCGGCAGGGTGCGACTGACAACTGACAACTGAAAACGGCGCCGCGTGAAAACGGCGCTGCGAGTCCTCTGTCCCCCCGGTCCGTGTAGAATGCCCCGCATCGGCATCAACCCGGGAGGTGACCATCCGCCCCGCCGCAGGCAATCCGCTCGAGCGATTCGCGCAACGGGCCACCGCCGTCACGGAACGGTGGATGCCGGACGCGTTCGTCTTCGCGCTGGCGGCCACGGCCGTCGTGGCGGCCGCCGCGTTCGCGATCGACCCGACGACGCGCGCGGCACCGCTGAAGGTCGTGGACGCGTGGGGCGACGGCTTCTGGACGCTCATTCCCTTCACGCTCCAGATGGCCATGATCATCATCGGCGGCTACGTGCTCGCCTCGTCGCCGCCCGTGTTCCGGCTGATCACGTGGATCGCGGCCAGGCCGACGACCGCCAAAGGCGCCGTCGTCCTGGTCGCGGTCGTGGCGATGCTGAGCGCGCTGCTCAACTGGGGCTTCAGCCTGATCGTGAGCGCGATCCTCGCGCGCGAGGTGGCGCGGCGGGTGACGTCAGTGGACTACCGGGCGCTCGGCGCGAGCGCGTTCCTCGGGCTGGGAACGGTGTGGGCGCAGGGCCTCAGCGGATCGGCTGCCCTCCAGATGGCACGTGCCTCGTCCATGCCCCCGCGGCTGGTGGAACTGGTGGGCGGACCCATCCCGCTCACCGAGACGATCTTCCGCTGGCAGAGCCTCGTCGCGGTCGCGATCGAGATAGTCGTCGTGTCCGTGGTTGTCTGGCTCTATGCGCCCGCGGAGTCGCGAGCCGTGCCAGCGGCAAGGCTGGGAATCAACCTGGGCCCCGCGGGGCGGGTACCCATGCCTCCACCCGACGGCCCAGGAGAACGGATCGAGCAGAGCCCGTGGCTGATGTGGCCCGTCGTCCTGCTCGGTGTCGTGTACCTGGGCCACACGATCGTCGCCCGCAGCGCGTCGATCCCGGACATGCTGAACGCACTCGACCTGAACACGATCAACCTGTTCCTGCTCGTTGCCGGCGCGCTGCTCCACTGGACGCCGGCCTCCCTGATGCGGGCCGTGCGCGACGCGACGCCCGCGACGTGGGGCGTGCTGCTGCAGTTCCCGTTCTACGGCGGGATCTTCGGCATCATGACCGGCACGGCACTCTCGGCCGCGCTGGCCGGCTGGTTCGTGCGGGCGTCCACGGCGACGCTGTACCCGGCGATGATCGTGGCCTACTCGGCCGTGCTCGGGATCTTCGTGCCGTCGGGCGGGTCCAAGTGGGTGATTGAGGCGCCCTACGTGCTGCAGTCAGCCCACGCGCTCGGCGTCCCCGGCGGGTGGGTGGTGGTGACGTACGACCTCGGCGAGGCGATCGCCAACCTGCTGCAGCCGTTCTGGATGCTGCCCACGCTGGCGCTGCTCGGCCTGAAGGCGCGCGACATCATGGGGTACACGTACCTGGTCGCGCTCGTCCTCTTCCCGCTGGTGCTGGTGCTGGTGACAGTGCTGAGGCCGGGCGGATAAGGCGGCCAAATCTCAGTCATCAGTTGTCAGTCATCAGACCTGCGCCGCCACTTCGACGCTGACACGCCGAATCCCGTCCCCGGGCCTGAAGGCCCGGGGCTACGGCGTGGCAAGGAAGGCCCGGGGCGACTGAGGACTTCAGCCTCGAATCTCCTACTCCTGTCCCACGGCCCCTGATCCCCGTCAGTGCGGCAGCCCGAACACGAAGTACATGAGGCACAGCAGCGCCAGCACGGTCCCGCCCGCGTTCAGCTCGCGCGCGCGGCCGGTCACGATCTTCCCGACCGGGTACAGCACGAGGCCGGCCGTCAGGCCGTTGGCGATGTTGTAGGTGAAGACCATCAGCGCGACGCACGCGAAGGCGGGCACGGCCTCGGTCAGGTCGTCTAAGTCGATCTTCCGCATCGACCCCACCATCAGCATGCCCACCGCGACAAGCGCCGGCCCGTACGCGAACTCGAGCTGCTGCAGCGGTTCCACGAGCGGGATGAAGAACATCGCGGCCAGGAACAACAGCGCGGTGACGACCGCGGCGAGGCCCGTGCGCGCGCCCTCCCGGATGCCTGTCGCCGACTCGATGTACGCGCCGCTCGTCGAGGTGCCCACAAGGGCCGCGAATGTGCACGATACGGCGTCGACCATCATCGGCCGCTCGACCTGTGGAAAATTGCCGTCCTTGTCGAGCATGTCGCCGGCCGCGCCCACGCCGACCAGGGTGCCCAGGGTGTCGAGGAACGACATCAGCACGAGCGTCAGCAACACGGGCAGGAAGCCAATCGTCAGTACGCCCGCAACATCGAGGTGCAGCGCGATCGGGCCGAGCGAGTACTCGCCCGTGAACGGCATCGCGGCCAGCGCTTTCGGGGCGGACCCGTACCCGAGGGCGATGCCGGCGGCGGCGGTCGCCGCGATCCCGATGAGGAGGGCCCCGACGACGCGCCGCATGAGCAGGAGCACCATCAGCAGGAAGCCGGCGATCGCCAGCAGCACCTGCGGGTCGTGGAACGCGCCGATCTTCACCGGCACATCGGGCGGCCGCAGCAGGTGCTGCCCCGGCAGAAGCAGCGCCTGGTACGGCAGGCCCGCCGCGCCGCTCGTGATGATGCCCGTCTCGTAGAGGCCGATGAAGGCCAGGAACAGGCCGATGCCGGCGGCGAAGCTGTACTTCAGACTCGGCGAGATGGCGTTGGCCAGCTTCGATCGCACCTGGAAGAGGGTCAGCAGGATGAACACGACGCCCGCCACGAACACCGACCCCAGCCGCTGCTCCCACGACACGCCCAGGGTGGCGAGGCCGAACGCGATGAACGCGTTCTCACCCATGTACGGCGCGACGGCAATCGGCCGGTTCGCGTAGATCCCCATCAGCAGCGATCCGAAGACGGCGGTCAGGATCGTGGCGACGGTGCTGGGCCCGACCGGCAGGCCCGCGGCGCTCAGGATCGCGGGGTTGACGACGATGATGTAGGCCATGGTCACGAAGGTCGTGACCCCGCCGAGGATTTCGCGCTTCGCGGTGGACCCGCGCCCGGTGATGGCGAAGAAACGGTCGATCATCGTTGCGGCCTCGGGGATTGCTGCCGAACGGACTGCGCCAATATACTCGAAAGCACCTATGAGCAAGGCGGCCCTGCCGTCCTCCACACCCGCGGTCCGGGCGCTGCGCGCGGCCGGCGTGCCATTCACCGCGCACACGTACCGGTACGAAGAGCACGGCGGGACCGCGGTCGCAGCGCTGGCGCTCGGCGTCGCCGAGCACGCGGTCGTCAAGACGCTGGTGATGGAAGACGAGGCCGGCGCGCCGCTCATCGTGCTCATGCACGGGGATCGGGAGGTCTCGACGAAACTGCTGGCGCGATCGAGGGGGTGCAAGACCGTGGCGCCCTGCCGGCCGGAGGTGGCGGCGCGCCACACGGGCTACCTGGTGGGCGGCACGTCGCCGTTCGGGACGCGAAAGGCGATGCCCGTTTGCCTCGAGCGCACGATTCTCGAACTGCCGGCCATCTACGTCAACGGCGGCAGCCGCGGCTTCCTCGTCGCCCTTGCGCCCGCCGCCCTTGTTGACGTCCTGCACCCGATGCTGGTCGACGTGGGGATCCAACGGGCGCTCGGTTGACCTCGACAAGGACAGAATCGACTGTCGGCTCGCGGCGTTCGACCTGCGGCCTCGCGCGCTGTCTGTCTTCATGAAGACGATTCCACCGCCCACCGTCGGTGGGGCCCTCTGACGCGTTCGTGCGGGGCACAATCGCGTGGATTGGCCGAGAGCCGTGAGCGGGGTACGTGCGGCGCGCGCGATTCGTCACGCCAGAAACGGAGGACGCGCCTGTCGCGCTACACTGGCAGGCCTCCGGGAACCGAGCCCGACCCGACACTGGTGCGTCAGTGCCCGTCCGTGAGCGTGGGCCGGGGATTCGCGGCCTCGTCATTGGTGACACGCCGTTTGCGCGGCGTGATCCCGTTTAGGAGAGTGCCCCGTATCCGCAATCCCTGTTCCCGGAGGTCCCTCTAGTGTAAAGGAGCCTCCGATGAAACGCGATCGTCCTCGTCCCCGCACGCCACGGACCACCCCCCACGCCTTGGCCCGCATCCATCCCCACGCGGCGGGGATCGATTGCGGGTCGGCGGACCACTACGTCGCCGTGCCCCCCGATCGTGATCCCGCCCCGGTCCAGTCGTTTCCCACCTTCACCGCCGATCTGTATCGGCTGGCGGACTGGCTGACCGCGTGTCGGGTCACCCACGTGGCGATGGAAGCCACCGGCGTCTACTGGATCCCGGTCTTCGAGATCCTCGAGGCCCGCGGTTTCCAGGTGATCCTGGTCAACGCCCGCCACGTGAAGAACGTCCCCGGCCGGAAAAGCGATGTCTCCGACTGCGAATGGATCCGGGATCTGCATATGCTCGGGTTGCTGCGCGGCAGCTTCCGCCCCACCGACGCGATCGTCGCCCTGCGCGCCTATCTGCGCCATCGCGCCACGCTGGTCGAGAGTGTCACGACCCAGGTCCACCGCATGCAAAAGGCGTTGGTGCAGATGAACCTCCAACTCCCGCTGGTCGTCAGCGATATCACCGGCGAGACCGGGCTGCGCATCCTGCGCGACCTGGTCGCCGGCGTGCGCGACCCGCACCACCTCGCCCGCCATCGCAACTATCGGTGTCACGCCTCCGAGGCCGAGATCGTCGCCGCGCTCACGGGCCATTACCGGGCCGAGCACCTCTTCGTCCTCCAGCAGAACCTCGAACTCTTCGACGCGTATCATCACCAGATCGCCGCGTGCGACCGCGCCATCGAGGCCCATCTGGCGACGCTCCCCGCGCCCCCGCCGACGGGGGCGCTGCCCGCGGTCCGCCGTCCCCACAAGCGGCAGAGGAACGACCTTCTCTTTGACGTCCGGCCCGTCCTCCATCGGCTGACCGGCGTGGACCTCTCCCAGATTGATGGCCTCGGGCCGCACACCGCGCTCCGGCTCCTCGCCGAGATTGGCCCCGACATGTCCCGGTGGCCCACCGCGCAGCACTTCACCGCCTGGCTGACCTTGGCCCCGCACAACAAGATCTCCGGCGGGCGCCTGCTCAGTAGCCGCACCTTCCCCTCCGCCAACCGCGCCGCCACCCTCCTCCGCATGGCGGCCATGACCCTGGGCCGCACGCAGACCGCCCTCGGGGCCTTCTACCGCCGCTTGGCCTACCGCCTTGGCAAAGCCAAGGCGATCACCGCCACCGCCCGCAAGCTCGCCATCCTCGTCTATCGCACCCTCAAGGACGGGCTGCACTACGTCGATCCCGGCGCCGACACCTATAATGCCCACACCCGCGCCCGCGTGCTCCGCGGCCTCCGCCGGCGCGCCACCACCCTCGGGTTTGACCTCGTCAATCGCACCACCGGCGAGGTCCTCCCGGGTACAGTTTCTTAGGAGTCGTGTGCCGTGAGCCGGACTGGCTCATTGGGGTTGAGTTGAGGACGCGCCTGGAATGCAGCGCGCGGGCCTCAGTCTGCGTGCCCCGAGCGAACCACTCATCACAGGTGAGCTCCGGGGTTGGTTCTGATCTGGCCGGGGCCTTCTGGTCGAAGGGCCGCCGCTGCCCTTTTGCCGGGCCGCTTCCGCCCCGCTATACTGGGGATAACCTCATAGACCTGACGCGCCCGGCCGGCTGCGGGGCGACGTGTCGTGCGTCGCGGGCGGCCGCAGTGGCCCGGGCGCTTTACGCATGGGCGGACGAGACATGTTCTCCAGGACACGCAAGACGACGATGGTGCAGCCCGACGAAGCGCTGAAGGGCCGCGAGGCGAAGATGCGGGTGGCACCGCGCCACGCGGTGCTCGGCACGCCGATGGAACCGCCGTTCCCCGGCATGGAAACGGCGCTCTTTGCGATGGGCTGCTTCTGGGGCGCGGAGCGGACGCTGTGGCAGACCCCCGGCATGCAGGTGACCGCGGTCGGGTACGCTGGCGGCTTCACCGCCAATCCAACCTACGAGGAAGTGTGCTCGGGCCTGACCGGGCATGCCGAGGTCGTGCTGGCGGTGTTCGATCCGCGCAAGACGTCCTACGAGGCGTTGCTCAAGGTGTTCTGGGAAAACCACGACCCGACGCAGGGCATGCGCCAGGGCGGCGACGTGGGCACGCAGTACCGGTCCGCGATCTACTGCGTCTCGGACGAGCAGCGGAAGCTGGCCGAGGCGACCCGTGACGCGTTCCAGGGGCGGCTCACGGCGAACGGGTTCGGCGCGATCACGACCGAAATTGAATCGGCCCCGACCTTCTACTATGCCGAGGACTATCACCAGCAGTACCTGCACAAGAACCCGGACGGCTACTGCGGCCACGGGGGCACGGGCGTGTCGTGCCCCGTGGGCGTCATGCGCGCGGCAGGGTGACTGCAGTCGTAGCCCCGCGGCTTCAGCCGCGGGGAACCGTTGAACCCCGGCTCTGAAGAGCCGGGGCTACGGCCGTCCGAATCCAGACCCCCGTTGTCCGGCGGCTGGATCGTCGTAGCCCCGCGGCTTCAGCCGCGGGGAACTCCCTCGAGCAACTCCCGCAGCTTCGACCATCGTCGTCTGAGCCGCCGGTCGTGCACGGCGATCGCGAGCGCCTTCTTCTGGCCCACCAGCACGACGAGCTTCCGCCCCCGCGTGATGCCCGTGTAGATCAGGTTCCGGCGCAGCAGCGCGTAGTGCTGCGTGGTGACGGGAATCACGACCGCGGGGTACTCGCTGCCCTGGGCCTTGTGGATCGTCGTGGCGTACGCGAGGACGACGCGGTCCAGTTCGTCGGGCGTGTAGGACACCTGGCGCCCGTCGTAGTCGATGGTCAACTCGCCTTCGTCCGCGTCGATGGCGCGCACGACGCCGATGTCGCCGTTGTAGACGTCCTTGTCGTAGTCGTTCTCGATCTGCATCACCTTGTCGCCGGTGGCGAAGGTCCAGCCGAACCGCTCGACGGTTGGCCCGGTGGACGGGTTCAGCGCGCGCTGCAGCTCGAGGTTGAGCGACCGCGCGCCGAGGGCGCCCCGGTTCATCGGGCACAGCACCTGGACGTCCCGCACGGGGTGCAGGCCGAACCGCTGCGGGATCCGCTCGCTGACTATCTGGATGAGCTTGCGGACTCCCTCGGCGGGGTCGTCCACCTCGACGAAGTAGAAATCGGACGGCGCGTCGGGCGCGGTGATCAGCTCGGGCATCTCACCGCGGTTCACGCGGTGAGCGTTGACGATGATGCGGCTGGCCGCGGCCTGCCGGAAGACCTCCGTGAGGCGCACGACAGGCGCGACCCCGGAGTCGATCACGTCGGTGAGCACCTGGCCGGGGCCGACCGACGGCAACTGGTCCACGTCGCCGACGATGATCAGGGCCGCTCGGTCCGGCACGGCGCGCACGAGGGCCTGCATCAGCGGGACATCCACCATCGACGTTTCGTCCACCACGAGCAGGTCGCATTCAACCGGGTTGGCCGGGCCGCGGCGGAACCGGCCGTCCACCGGGTTGACCTCGAGCATGCGGTGAATCGTCCTGGCCTCGAGGCCGGTCACCTCGAACAACCGCTTCGCTGCGCGGCCGGTCGGCGCGCACAGGGCGATGCGCACGCGCTTGGCCGCGAGGATGGTGAGGATGGCGCGGATAATGGTCGTCTTGCCGACGCCAGGACCGCCCGTGATGACGAGCGCCTTCGCCGCGACGGCCAGCCTGACGGCTTCCCGCTGGCTGTCGGCGAGCGTGATGCCCAGGCGCGGCTCGGCCCACGCGATGGCCCTGGCCGCGTCGATCTCGGGCCATGGCGGTCGTCCGCCGGCAAGGAAGCGCACGCGATCGGCGAGCTGCCGCTCGGCGGCGTGCAGCCACGCCATGAACACGCACGGGCGGCCGCCGGCCGAATCGGCGACGACGCTGCCCTCGGCCAGCTCGGCCTCGAGCGCCGCCTCGATGACCTCGGCGGGCACGTCGAGGAGTTTCGTGGCGAGAGGCACCAGTTCGTCCCTCGGCAGGCCGCAGTGACCCTCGTCCAGCGCCTGGCCCAGCGCGTAGGTGATGCCGGCCCTGGCGCGGATCGGAGCGGTCTTCTCGATCCCGAGCTTCTGCGCGATCGCGTCCGCCGAGATGAACCCGATGCCGCGGATGTCGCGTGCGAGCCGATAGGGGTTTTCCGTGATCAGCGCGATCGCGTCGGCGCCGTAGGTCTTGTAGATGCGGACCGCGCGCGACGTCCCGACGCCGTGCCCGTACAGGAAGACCATGATGTCGCGGACGATCTTCTGGCCCTGCCAGGCGCGCGTGATCTGCTCGGCGCGCGCCGGGCCGATGCCGGCCACGTCGCGCAGGCGCGCGGGCTGGTGTTCGATGACGTCGAAGACATCCGCCCCGAACCGGTCCACCAGCCGGCGGGCGAACTGCGGGCCGATGCCCTTGATCAGGCCGGACCCGAGGTAGCGCGCGATGCCCTCGAGGCTGGTGGGCGGCGCGGTGTGGATCGAGGTGGCGCGGAGCTGCAGGCCGTGGACCAGGTCGTTGGACCACTCGCCGGTCGCCCTTATCTCCTCGCCCGCCGAGATGGTCGCCGCGTGACCGACGACCGTCGCCAGGTCGCGGCGTCCCGGGACCTTGACGCGCAGGACGCAGAAGCCGTTGTCGGGATTGTGGAACGTGATGCGCTCGACGGTGCCGGTGAGCGCGGTCGGCGGCGCCACCCGTGTCGGATCAGGGGCCACGGCGGATCTTGTCGAGCGCGCGGTCGCGGTCGCCGGTAATCTGCCGGAGGTCGCGGCGGTACTCCTCGTCGAGTTTCTCGCGCGCCTCGGGATCCACGATGCCCGCGGCCTTGGACCAGTGCATGATCTCCGCCTGCGCCAGGCGGGCCTCGTACACCGTCTTCGCCTCGACGATGGCCGCCCGCTGCGCGTCGGTCAGCGGCGTTTCGACGATGCCCTGGTCCGCGTCCTTCTGGCGGAGGCGTTCCATGGCCAGCTCGTAGGCGCTCTTGGGTTCGTCGGACATGGGCATCAGTGTGGCATCGGGGACGGGGGAAAGCAATGAGGCGGGGTGAACCCCGGCGCTGAAGCGCCGGGGCGACGTCTTCCCTGCCACCCGGTGCGCCAGCGCCGGGGCGACGTCTCCCTGCCGCCCGGTGCGCCACCGCCGGGGCGACGTCTTCCCTGCCACCCCGGTGCGCCACCGCCGGGGCGACGTCTCCCTGCCGCCCCGGTGCGCCACCGCCAGGGCGACGTCTTCCCTGCACCCCGGTGCGCCACCGCCGGGGCGACGTCTCCCTGCCGCCCCGGTGCGCCACCGCCGGGCCTACGTCTCCCCCCGGTCGCCGCCGCGCATCAGGTAGTACACCGCCGGGGTGGCGACCAGCGACAGCAGCACCGAGATGCAAAGCGCGCCAATCACGGCCACGGCCAGCGGCTTCAGCATGTCGGCCCCCGACCCCACGCCGTAGGCGAGCGGCAGCATGCCGAGCGCGGCCGCCATCGAGGTCATCAGCACGGGCCGGAGCCGGCGGCGGCCCGACCGCACGAGCGCCTCGTCGAGCTTCAGTCCTTCGCCTTCGAGGTGCTCGACGAAATCGAGCATCAGGATGCCGTTCTTCGCCACGATGCCGACGCCGATGATTGCGCCGAGGAACGACACCACATTCAGCGACGTGCCGGTCACCCAGAGCGCGAACACGGTGCCGAACATGGCCAGCACGGCACCGAACACGATGGCGATCGCCTCGAGGAACGACCGGAACTCCACGAGCAGCACGGTGAACACCAGCACGATGGCCATCCCCAGCACGACCAGGAGGTTGCGGAACGACTCCTGCTGCTGCTGGAACAGCCCGCCGTACTCGATGGTCCCCTGCGGCAGCGAGATGTCGCGGCCGAGCGTCGCTTGAATCTCGGCCATGGCGCTCCCGAGGTCGCGGCCTTCCAGGCGCGCCGTCACGGCGACGTCCTGCTTCAGATCCTCGCGGCGCAGTTCGAGCTGGCCCGGCTCCTCCGTCACGTCGACCACCTGCGCGAGCTGGACGACCCGGCCGTCAGGGGCGCGGATCGGCAGGTCGCGCAGCGTCGCGATCCGGTCGCTTGTCGACGGGTCCGCCATGACCCGGATGTCCACCACGCGGTCGCCTTCGAGCACGCTCGACGCGGTTTCGCCCAGGATCGCGGTATTCACCGCGACGCCGATGTCCTCGGCCGTCAGGCCGAAGCGCTGCGCATCCAGCGGACGGATCTTCAGGCGCAGTGTCGAACCCGCGTACACCAGGCCGTCGAAGGTGTCGACGACGCCGGGGACCTTCTTCAGCACGGCCTCGACCTCCGGCGCGTGCTGCTTGAGGAACGCGGCGTCGGTCGAGAACAGCTTGATCTCGATCGGCTGCGGCGCCCACATGAGGTCGCCAATCAGGTCGCTCAGGATGCCCGGGAACTCCCAGTTGACGCCCGGCAGCGCGGCGTTGAACCGCCGTCGCAGCTCGGCGATGATGTCGCCGGTGGGACGCGCCCGGTTCGCCTTCAGCTTGACCAGGAAGTCGCCGGTGTTCGGCTCGGCGATGGCCAGCGCCAGGCGCGCGCCCGTGCGCCGGGAGTAGCTCTCGACTTCCGGCACGGTCCGCAGGATGGCCTCGGCCTGCAGGAGCTGCTGGTTCGTCTCCGACAGGCTGGTGCCCGGCGGCGTGAAGTAGTCGATGACGAAACCGCCTTCGTCCATCGGCGGCAGGAACTCGCTGTCCAGCTGCCGGTAGATGCCGAAGCCTCCGGCCAGCACCACCACGCAGGCGCCGACGGTCAACCAGCGATAGCGGAGCGCGGCGCGGACGGCCACCTCGTAGAGACGAATCACCCGGCGCAGCAGAAACCCGCCCTCCTCGGGATGGGCGGTGTCGTGCGGCGGGCGCGAGAACCGGATCAGCCAGGTCGCCAGCGACGGCGTGAGGGTCACGGCCAGCACCAGCGACGTCAGCAGCGACACGACCATCGTCAGGGCCAGCGCCCGGAAGAAGACGCCGGTGATGCCGTCGAGGAACGCCAGCGGCACGAACACGACGACCGGGGTGAGCGTCGATCCCACCAGCGGGCGGACGATTTCGCCGATGCCCGCCTGCACGGCCGCCTCGGATCCCAACCCCGTCATCATCCTGGCGTGAATGGCTTCCACGACCACGATGGCGTCGTCGATGACGAGGCCGATGGCCGCGGCGATGCCGCCAAGCGTCATGAGGTTGAAGCTCAGGCCGGCCAGCTTCATCGAGACGAGGGTGATGAGCACCGTCACGGGGATCACGAGCGTCGCGACCAGGGTGGTGCCCCAGCTCTTGAGGAAGGAATAGAGGATGAGGATCGAGAGCACGAGGCCGAAGAAAATCGCCTCCCACACGCTGCGGACCGAGTCCCGCACGATGACGGACTGGTCGTAGAAGAGCGCCAGCTTCATGTCGGGCGGCAGCTCGCGGCGCAGCGTCGCCAGTTCCTGCTGGAGGCGGCTCGCGATGTCGAGCGTGCTGCCGTCCGGCTGGCTCCGGATGTTCAGCAGGACGGCGTTGACGCCGTCCGCCGTCACGATGTTGTAGACCGGTTCGGGCCCCCGAACCACCCTGGCGACGTCCTTGATGCGGACCGGGAGACCGCCGGCGACCTTCACCACGAGGCGCTCGATCTCGGGGATCGTGTACACCCGGCCGTCCACCACCGTGAGGTACAGCGTGTGGTTCTCCTCGTGCATCCCGGCCGACGAGACGAAGTTGTTCCGGTTCAACGCCCCGGTCACGTCGGCGAGGCCGAGCCCCGCCGCCTGGAGCTTCATCGGATCGACGACGACGTGGAATTCCGGCGTGCGGCCGCCCACCAGGTCCACGCGCGCCACACCCGGGATCTGGAGGAATCGGACCTTGAGGTTGTACCGCGCCGTCTCCCAGAGGTCCGTGATGTCACGGGTCTGGCTCGTGAGGCTGACGCCGACGATCGGAAACGCGGAGAAGGTGATGCGGAAGACCGTCGTCGCCGCGGTCGCCGGAAGGGTGCTCCGGATCTGGGACAGCCGGCTCAGGACATACAGTTCGGACTGGATCATGTCGACCGACCACGTGAAGAACACGTTGATCTCGGCCGAGCCCCGGCCCGTGGCCGAGCGAATGCTCAGCGAGCCGGGAATGTCCTTCATCGACTCCTCGATGGGCCGGGTGATCGTCGCCATCATCTCGTCGGCCGGCATGACGCCGTTGTCCACGAGGATCACGACGCGCGGGAAGTCGGTCTGCGGAAAGACCGACGAAGGGAGGTGGAGCGCCGCGTACGCGCCGCCGAGGCACAGCGCCACGGACACGAACGCGATCGCCACCTTGTAGCGCCCGGCAAACTGCCCGAGTACCGATTGGCTGGTCATGGCTCGAGGATCATTGCGTGTCGGACGGCGTCCGGGGACGGGCTCACTTGCGGATCACCCGGATCCGGCTCTCCTCCGGCAGACCGTAGGCGCCTTCGGTGACGACGGTCATGCCCTCCTTCAGGCCCTGGCCGTCGACTTCGACGAGATCGCCATCGCGAAGGCCGGTCGTGACGGCCCGCATCACGGCCCGGTCCCCCTGCACGACGGCGACCTGGCTGGCTCCCCCGCGCGTGACGACGCTCGCGACTGGCACGGCCAGGCGATCCGCGAGCTGTTCCGCGGCGATCCGGAGGTTCACGAACTGCCCGGGGCGCAGGCCCGATCCGGCACGAATCGAGGTGCGCACCCGCACCGTGTCGGTGGCGGGGTCCACCTCCGATCCGATGAACACCACGGTGCTCGGGTAGGTGGCTGCTCCGGGAGCGGGCGCCCCGACCGCTTCACGCTCCGTCCACACCTCGGCCGGCTGCCCGGTCGCGAGGCGCGCGACATCCGCGCTGCGGACCACCGCCGCGACCACCAGGCGATCGAGATCGATGACGTCCGCCAGCACGGTCGTCGGGTCGATCGTGTCCCCGGGCTTCGCGCTGACGCGCACGACGGTCCCGCCGAGCGGTGTCGTGATGATCAACAGCCCTCGCTGCGCCTCGGCGTTCTTCAGCGCGTTCCGCGCGACGACCAGGTTCTGCTCGGCCTCCTGGTAGGCCCGCTGCGAGGTGGCTTCGCCGGCGCCGAGCTTCTTCTGCCGCTCGAGGAGTTGCTCGGCGTAGGCGACATCCTCGCGCGCCTTCTCGACCGCGACGTCGGCCACGCGGGTATCGAGCCGGAACAGGACCGCCCCCCTGGCCACGCGCTGTCCCTCGGCGCACGCGACCTCGGCCATCAGCCCCGGCGCCAGCGCTGCGATGCGGGCGCTGGCGGGCGGCGCGCTCCGCGTGGCTTGCTGCGGCTCCACGGTACCCCATGCCGTCACGTAGCCGCGCAGGGTCGTCCGGACAATGGGTGCGACCTGCACGGCCACCACCGTCGGCGCGCTGTCCTCGGCACCGCCGGGCGGGTCGGCCGGCGCCGCACGGCGCCAGAGGACGCCCGCGGTCACCAGCGCCGCGCCAATCACCAGGACGATGAGCGTCCGATATCTCATGCTCGCTTCCTCACATCAGTGCTTGATGGCCGCAGGGTCCTTCGGCGGCGTGGTCGACACCCACTCGGCGAGGGCTGGGCTCTGCATCGCGTCCTCGAGCTGGCCGATCGCCTGCTGGGTACCGACGCGCGCATCGAGACGCGCCAGCTGGCTGCCGGCAAGCTGCAACTGGATGGCGTTCAGCTCGAGCCGGGAGATCTCCCCCGCGTCGTACTGCGCGCGGGCCGCACGCTCCTGCTTCTGCTGATCCGCCAGCATGGCGTCGGCCGTGGCCGCCTTGGTCAGCGCGGCGCGATAGGCGGCGATCGCCAGGTCGACAGCCGCGAGCGCGCCGGCCTGCACCGAGGTGAATCGCGACGCGGCTTCCTGCCGCCGCGCGTCGGCTTCGGCGATCGGGCCCTGGTTGCGATGGAAGATCGACAGCACGGACGACAGGCCGAGCGTCCACTTGTTGTCCGTCTGATCCAGCTGATACCCCGGCCCCAGGTGGATGTCCGGGTACTGCCTGGCGATTTCCAGTTGCAGGGCCGCCTGGGTGGCCGCGTACTCGGCGAGCGCGCCCAGAATATCTGCGCGGTTGAGCAGCGCCTGGCGCCTCGCCTCGGCCGGCGGCGCGTCGCCAGGCTCCGCGTCGAAAGCCTCGAGGTCGAACTGGACGCCATCGAGCGCCTGGACCGTCAGGCCGAGGGCGGCGGCCAGCTGGACGCGTGCTTCGGCCTGTTGCCTGGCCGCATCGTGCAGGGCCAGGCGAATCCGGTCCAGATCCAGGCGCGCCTGCGTCGCTTCGAAGGGTGAAATGGCGCCGGCCTCGAGCTGGCGGGCGAGCAGCGCGACAATCGACTCCTGAATCGCCTGCTGCCCCCCGAGCAGCACAGCGGTCCTGCCGGCCGCGTACAAGCCGAGCAGGCTCTGCCGGACGCGGCTGCGCACCTGCCAGGCGACGGTGGCGATGTTCAGCCGCGCGGCGTCGGACAGTTGCCGGGCCTCGGACACCCGGTGCCCACGCTTGCCAGCCGTCTCGATGGTGAAATCGAGATCGAGCGAGAGGATCCACGGCGTGATCTGGCTGACCGGCGTCGTGGAGTTGAACCCGGGGGCCACGCTGACGCCCGGGTTGGGCCGCGCACCGGCCGTGATTTCACCCGCGCGGGCGACTGCCCACCTGGCGCGCGCGAGATCCAGGTCCGGATGGTAGTAGAACGCGACGAGCGTCAGGGTCTCGACGTCCCACGATCGGGGCGGCCACTGCGCGACCCGGTGGTTCGCCAGGAGAAAGGCGCCGAGGTCGGGGGCGCTCAGGGACCGGGATTCGAGGGAGGTCAGCGTGGCGGGCGCGGAAATCGGCCGGGGCTGGTAGTGCACGCACCCGGACAGGACGACTGCCGCCAGTCCGATGAAGATCCTCGCCGACGAACGGAAGATGACCATGACGTTGCCCGGTCAGAACAGCGCAGCGCGGGCTGTGGCGCCAGCCGCTACTCGCCTGGGGCCTCCGATACCTGGTGACGAAAAAGGGGCCTGGCCCCTGTTCGTATCGCGGCCCTACCTGCCAGGTCCGCCCGTCATCTCGTAGGCCACGACCTTGAACGAATCCGGCGCCATCTGCGGGCGCTGCGGCTTGCCGTCGGCGGCGGGCGGCGGCGTGGTGAATTCCGCCGCGGCAATGTAGATCCGATGCGTGACCGGGTCGAGCGTCATCGTCCTTGATCGCGCCGGCGTTTTCAAGCTCTGGACCAGGGTCAGCGTCCCGCCGGGCCCCGGCTTCGCCACGGTCAGCGTCCCGTCGCTGCTCGACGCGAACGCGAACCCCGTCTTCGGGTCGAAGCTGTTCGCGTCCACGCCCGGCCCGATCGGGATATTCGCGCGGACCTTGCCGGTCGTCGCGTCCATCATCACCATCATCTTGTTGCTGCAGCCGATGAACAGGCGCTGCGCGGCGGGGTCGAAGGCGAGGCCGGAGGCCTCTTCACCCGGGGCGATCGGCCAGGTCGCGACCACCTCGTGCTTCGCCGTGTCGATCGCCACGACGGTGCTGGTGTCCTCGATGTTGTTGTAGATGCGGCCCGCCTTCGCGTCGAACACCGCGAACTCGGGCTTGCCGCCGAGCGGGATGGTCGCGCGGATCTCGCCGGTCTTCGCGTCGAACACCGTGGCGGACTTGCCCCGCCCGTTGAACGTGTAGACCTCGTGGTGGACCGGCTCGTACAGGATGGCGTCCGGGTTCTCGCCGGTCTTCACCGTGTTGACGATCTTCAGCGTCTTCAGGTCCACGATGCTCGCCGTTGACTCCCGCCCGTTGCTCGCGAACCCGAGGCCCAGATCGGCGGCGATGGCGAACCCGTGCACGCCAGGGGCCGGCGCGATTTCGCCGACCACGGTGTTCTTGTCGAGGTCGATCACGACGACCTTGGTCGCGTGGGTGACGTACAGGCGCCGCGCGGCGGCGTCCACCGACAGGTAGTCCCAGCCGCCTTCCCCGCCGATCTTGATCTCGGCCAGGAGCTTGTACGGACCGTCGGCCGCGCGGGCCGGGACCTGCCAGGACAACAGGCCGACGGTCGCGAGCGCGACGATGGTCAACGCGACGACTGCGCGATGGGTGTGCATGGGACCCTCAGTTCTCAGTTGTCAGTTCTCAGTTGTCAGTCTTCAGTTCGCCGTTCGTAGCCCCGTGGCTTCAGCCGCGGGGGGTTCCCCCCGGCTCAAAGACGAGGAGGCCCTACGCTCCAACCTTCTTCCCCTCCGGCGTCAACTCGATCGCCTTCACCACGGCGCCTTTCAGTTGCAGCTCGTAGTGCAGGGTTGCGCCGCGCGTCAGCCGCTCTGCCTTGGTGATGACGGCCTTCGGGTAGCTGGCCTTCACCGCCTCGGTGACGGGTGCGGGCAGATCCCCGACCGCGATCTGCTCTTCCATCTCTACGACCCTGCCGTCCGGTTCGTATACCAGGTCCCGGCCAAGACCGTTTTCGGTGCTCTCGACCTCCCAGACGACCTTGCCCTTGTCCTTCTCGGACGAGGCGGTCTTGATCACCGCGTTGGGGTACGATTTCTGGAACGCGGCCAGGATCGGGGCAGGCAGCTTCAAGGCCGGGCTGGCCGCCGGGGCGGGTTTGGCGTTCGCCGGCGCCTGTGCCCCGGCCGGGGCGGCACAGGCGGCCGCGAGGACGAGCGCACACGTGAGATTGCGGGTGACTCTCATTGACTGTCTCCTTCAGGCGTCAGTAGACCAGACGAACCTGAAAAGCTCCTGAAACCGGGGCTTTCAGGCCATCTTCAGGTTGATCGGGCATGATGGGTGGCCGGGGGCACATGCGGGTCCTGGTTGTCGAAGACGAACGGCAGATGGCGATTCTGCTCCGGCAGGGCCTCACCGAGGAGGGCCACGCCGTGACTGTCGCGCACACCGGGCCCGATGGCCTCGCTCTGGCCACCGACACCGACTTCGACGTCATCGTCCTTGACGTGATGCTGCCCGGGATGGACGGGCTGGCAGTGGCCCGCCGCCTGCGTGTCGCGCGCAGCCGGACGCCGATCCTGATGCTGACCGCGCGGGATGCGCCCTCCGACATCGTGGCCGGCCTGGATGCCGGGGCCGATGACTACCTGACCAAGCCGTTCTCGTTCGAGGAACTGGTGGCGCGCGTGCGGGCCGTGTCGCGCCGGGGACCGATCGTGCAGGCCGTGCCGCTCGGGCTGGGCGACCTGGTGCTCGACCCGGCGATGCGCGACGCCACGCGCGGCGGCGAAGCCCTGGCGCTGACGCGGACCGAGTATGCCCTGCTGGAGTTCCTGATGCGGCGGGCCGGCAGCGTCGTGCCGCGCGAGGCCCTGATCGCGGGCGTGTGGGGCCACGATCGCGAGATCGAGGAGAACACGCTCGACGCGTTCATCCGGCTGCTGCGGCACAAGGTCGACGGCCCCGGCCGCGGGCGGCTCATTCACACCGTGCGCGGCGTCGGCTATTGCGCCCGCGAGGAGACGTCCGGATGACCCGCTGGTCGATCCGTGCGCGGCTGGCGTGCTGGTTCGCCGTGGTGCTGGGTCTCGTGTTGGTCCTGATGGCAGCGACGACGTGGTGGGCCCTGCGGGCGAGTTTCGCCGCAACGGTCGATGAAGGCCTGGCCGGCCGGGTCGCGTCGATCGCGCGGTTCCTTGGCGGGGCGGCCGAGCCCGCGTCGTCCGGCGAACTGCACGAAGACCTGCGGGAGTATGCCGCGCTCGATCCGGGATGGGACCTGATCCGGATCTACGACGCGAGCGGGACGCAGGTCTTCCAGGCCGGGGCCTTCGAACGAGGCGGGTTGCCGCCGGCACCGGTCCCTGGCCTGCCCGATGGGCCCCGCTACGAGGACCTGGTGCTGGGCGGTCGGCCGCTCCGGATGCTGTCGTCGCGGGCGATGGTGGGCGCCCAGGCGTTCACGGTGCAGGTCGCGGTGCCGATGGGCGACTTGCAGCACACGGTCGACCGGCTTCGGAAGGCGCTGCTGCTGCTGATTCCCATCGGGATCCTGCTGGCTGCCGGCGGCGGCTACTGGATCAGCGGGCGCGCCCTTGCGCCGGTCGATCGCATCACGGCCACGGCGCGCGGCATCACCGCGCGGGAGCTGGGCAGCCGCCTCGAGGTTCCGCCGACCGGCGACGAATTGCAGCGCCTGTCGGAAACGCTCAACGACATGCTGGCCAGGCTGGAGGCGGCGTTCCTCGAGGCGCGCCGCTTCACCGCCGACGCGTCGCACGAGCTTCGAACGCCGATCTCCGTGATCCGCACGTCGGCGGAGATCGCGCTGCGCCGCGACCGGCCGGCGGTGGAATACCGGCAGGCGCTCTCCGACATCCAGCGCGAGGCGGAGCGGACCTCCACGCTCGTCCAGGACCTCCTCACGCTGGCGCGGGCCGACGCGGGCGTCGACGGGCTGCAGCGAACGGATGTCGATCTCGTGTCGCTGGCCAACGGCGTCCGGCAGCGATTCGCTGCGTCGTGCGAGGGCGCGGGTCTCTCGCTGGAGGCCGACACCCCGGCGACACCGGTCTTGCTCAACGGGGACCTGGCGGCCATCTCCCGCCTGGCGGTCATCCTGGTGGACAACGCGGTGAAGTACACGCCCGCGCCGGGCCGCGTGACCGTCCGCATTCGCCCCGAGAAGCGCACCGCGGTCCTCGAGGTGGAGGACACGGGTCCCGGCATTGCGGCGGAGGACCTGCCCCGCGTGTTCGATCGGTTCTATCGGGCCGACAAGGCGCGATCGCGGGACTCGGGCGGCGCGGGTCTCGGTCTCTCCATTGCCAGGTGGATCGCCGAACGCCATGGCGGCTCGATTGCGATCGACAGCCAGCCCGGCTGCGGCTGCCGTGTCACCGTCCGCCTGCCGCGGTGACGGCCAAGACTGACAACTGAAAACTGAAAACTGACAACTCCCTACTTCTTCTGCTCCTTCCCCCTGGGCATGGCCTTCCGCGGCATGCGCTCGTCCCGCATCGCGGTGTGGTAGACGACGCTCGCCATGACGACGGCAGCCTGCTGCAGGTCCGCTTCGATGACCGACTCGTACACGTCCATGTTCGTGTGGTGTACGCGCGTGTTGTAGTCGAGCGGATCCTGGATGAACGAGAACGCCGGCAGGCCCACCGCGTCGAACGACATCTGGTCGCTGCCGCCGCTGTTGCGGGCCGACACGGTCGTGACGCCGGCGTAGCCCAGCGGCGTCAGGAACGCCTCGAGGATGTGCCGCGCCCCCTCGTTGCCCAGCAGCCGCACGCCGCGAATCCGCCCCGCGCCCGCGTCCAGGTTGTAGTACGCCGACAGCTTCGCGTGCTCCGGCTTCAGCACCATGGTGGCGGGATCGCCGAAGTGCTGCCTGACGTAGCCGAGCGACCCGTTGTAGTCCTCCTCCTCGCCGTCCCAGAGCGCGACGCGGATGGTCCGGCGCGGCTTCGCGCCAATCGCGGCGAGGATGCGCATCGCCTCCATCGCCGCCACGCACCCGGTCCCGTCGTCGGTGGCGCCGGTCCCGGCCATCCACGAGTCGAGGTGGCCGCCAAGCATGACCACCTCGTCCCTCCGCGCGGGATCGGTCCCGGGCAGTTCCGCGATCACGTCGTAGCCGTTCGGGTCCTGGTCCTCGAAGTGGGCCTGGAGGCTGATCTCGAGGCTGACCGGGACCGCGCGATCGAGCAACCGAACGATCCGGCCGTACTGCTCCTTCGCGACGACGAACGAGGGGACGAGCGCGTCGGCCTGCTTCTTCCAGCCGGACATGGAGGACACGCGAAGCAGCGTCTCGTCCACGGTGCTGGGCTCGAGCAGCACCGCCACGCCCTGGTCGCGGAAGAACCGCGAGATCTCGACCTGGGTGGCGACGAGCCCCAGCCACTCGTCTTCCTCCTCCCAGTAGTCCTTCGGCGCGCCCGGGGCGGTGGCCTTCGCCTGCTCACCAAGCTCCTGGTCGGTCAACCGCTTCGCGTCCGGATCGAAATGCAGGCGAGGCGGCGAGGGCTTCCCGTTCATCACGATCGCGCCGCGCAACTTGCCTGCGTACTTGGCGAAGTCGTCCTTGGACGCGATCTCCACCAGCACGGGCGATCCCTTCACGGTGCCGTCGGTCGGCGACGACCAGGGCTTCGGGCTCGCGATGAGACGATTGTACTGTGGCGCGGTCATCTCGACCGAGAAGCGGTCGAGTGCCCACCCCCGGCCGAACACGCCCCAGGTCTCGAGGTGGGCGTTCGAGAGGCCCCATGCCTCGAGTTGCGCGCGGGCCCACTCCGCGGCCTGGCGGTAGCGCGAGGACCCTGTGAGCCTCGGGCCATGCACATCCGCGAGGCGGCTCAGCGTGTCCATCGCCTGCGAATGCTGGAACCCCTCCATCTTGATTCGCGCAATCGTCTTCTCGTCGATGCGCTCCTGCGCGGACACGGCCGCGACGGCCACCCCCACCGCGAGCAGCATTCCTGCAGCACGTCTCATGGGTCCTCAGTTTCCAGTTTTCAGTCTTCAGTTTTCAGTTTTCAGTGCTGCGATCGCGATTCGACGCGCCAGCCCCGTCAGCTTCGCGACGCGCCCCTGCTCGCCCACGCCCCACGCCGCGCTTCCGTCACGCGCGAAGGCGATCGCGTGGAAGCCGGGATCGCCCAGGCTGACCCATGTGCGCCCGCCGTCGGACGACCAGTCGCTGCCCGCCGGCCCGGCCGCGAGCACCATGCGACCGCCCGTGCCGGGCGCGAACGCCACGGCCGATCGGAACCCGCGAAACCGCGTGGCCCCTGCCCGTGCCCAGGTTGCGCCGCCGTCGCTCGTCACCGCCAGGTTGTCGCCCGGGTCCCGCTCCAGCTTGTAGTCACCCCCAGCCGCGATGCCGTGCACGGCATCCGCGAACGCCAGCGAGAACACGCCCGCCGAGGGCGTGCCCGCCGCGATGGGCGTATCGGCCACCGCCCACGTCAGGCCCTGGTCGGCGGACCGGAAGACGCGCGCTCGCGCGGCGCCGCCGGTGCCGAACCACGCCTGGCGCGTGCCCTGGACGACGAGGCACGTGCCGCTTGCGGCGAATGCGCCTTCTCCTTCGATCGCGGGCGGGAGACCGGCCGCGGGCACGCTCGTCCACGTCCGCCCGCCGTCGGTCGTGCGGATCACCGTGAACCGCCCGTCCACGGGATCGCCGAACGCGAGGCCGGTCGTCGCGTTCCAGAAGGCGATCGCATCGTAGAAGGCGCGCGGGTCGGGACTGGTGAACACCGCCGTCCACGTGGCGCCGCCGTCGGTCGTCCGGTAGATGCGGGACTTGTCGCCCGGCCCGATGCTGAGCGCCACGGCCGTGCTGGCATCGAACGCCTCGATGTCGCGGAAGTCGAGCGCCTCGGCACCCGGAACGGGTGTGGCCGTCCAGGTGGCGCCGCCATCGACGGTCCGGATGATGGTGCCGCGGTTGCCGCTGGCCCAGGCGACGCGGTCACTGACCGCGCTCACGCCACGCAGGCGCTCGGCCGTGGCGCCGCCCTGCGGCTGCCATGCCGGGGGACCCGCCAGCGTCACGCCGAACAGGACAATCCACGCGATGATGAGCCTGGACATGGCGATTGGTCCCGTCGGCAGAAGCGGGACCCGAGCGAATTCTAGCACTGGCGAGAGGCCGTGACAGACCTCTCGGATCCGCGCGGTCCGCGCGGTGAAGAAGCGTTTGACAGAAGACGGGGCAGCCCCCTTCTGAAAATGAGACTGATGTGAGAAAAGGGGCCTGACCCCCTTTCCCGCCTTGACGCCAGGGGATCGGCGGCCCAGATTGTGGAGTGTCCCCGCGGGAGGAGAACGATGCCCATCCCAGCCACGGTGGAGCAATTCGTCAAGCAGAGCGGCGTTCCCTTCACGGCCATTCACCATCGCCCGGCCTTCACGGCCCAGCAGGAGGCAGCCGCGACCCACGTGCCGGGGCGCGAGTGGGCGAAAACGGTGGTGTGCCTGGCAGACGGCAAGCCCGTGCTCGCGGTGCTGCCCGCACACTACATGATCGATCTCCCGTCGCTCCGGGTCCTGGCGGGCGCCCGCGAGGTGCGGCTCGCCACGGAACCCGAGTTCAGCGGCCTCTACCCCGACTGCGAGACCGGGGCCATGACGCCGCTGGGCCCGCTGTACCACCAGCCCGTGTTCGTGGATGCCAGCCTCGCGGCCGATCCCGAGATCGTCTTCCACGCCGGCACGCATGTCGATGCGATTCGCATGAAGTACCCGGACTTCGTCCGGCTGGTGCATCCCGTCGCCGGGCGGTTCGCGGTTCCGGTTCACCACTGATCCCGGCCACGGGCCGGGAGGCCTCGACCAGGCGCGTGGCCGCGCGGGGCGGCCACCGCCTGGCCTTCCGACACGCGCCACGGTCCGGCTCCCGGTCACCTGCCTCCATGCCGGCTTCGGCCCCCGGATGCACAGTTTCGCCCCTGTTGTGGACCCGCCTCGCCCGCCCGCAGTGGACGCGCGGGCGCAGGCGGCATATAACAGTGGCCGCGGACTGGACCAGATGACCGTCACCCTCGACGTGCCGGCCGGCGACAACGGTGTGCGGCTCGACCTGTTCCTGGCGCGCGACCTGCCGGGGCGTATCGATCGCACCCTCTCCAGGGCCACCGTGCGCCGGCTGATCATGGCGGGCACGGTGCGCATGAGCGGCCGGCCGATCCGGCTGCCCGCCTACCAGTTGCACGCCCGGGCGCGTGTCGTCGTCGACGTGGACATCGCGCGGCTCGACGCGTCACAGCCGATCGACACCGGGCCGCACGCACTGGCGGAGGATGACGTCCTCTTCGAAGATGACGATCTGATCGCGATGGCGAAGCCGGCGGGGCTCCAGATGCACCCGTCCGCGGATGCCGCCCGCGACGACCTGGTCGCAGCGGTGAAGCGGCTGCTGGCCGCACGCCACCCGGGCGGGAACGAGACGGCGGGCGCGCCGTACCTCGGGCTCCACCAGCGCCTCGACATCGACACGTCCGGCGTCGTGCTCTTCACGAAGGCCGAGCGCGCCAACGCCCGCCTGTCCGTGTTGTTCGAAACCCATGGTGTCGAGAAGGTCTACCACGCCGTCGTCGTCTGCCCCGCGCGGCCGCTGCCGTCCCATTGGACCTGCCACGCGCCGGTGGAGCGCGTGGGCACGGGCCGGCGCACCCGCGTGGAGGTGGTCCGGTCGGGCGGGCAGCCGGCCGAAACGGCGTTCCTGGTGATTGAAGCGCTGCCCGGCGCGGCGCTCGTCGAGGCCCGGCCACGCACGGGGCGGACCCACCAGATCCGCGCTCATCTCGCGCACGCCCAGGCGCCGATCCTGGGCGACGAGCCCTACGGGGCGCCACTCCGCCTCGCGGGCTGCGTCGCACCGCGGGTGATGCTGCACGCGACACGCCTGTCGCTGCCGCACCCCGTGACGGGAGCGCCGCTGACGGTCGAGTGCCCGTATCCCCCGGATTTCCGGCGGGTGCTGGAGTGCCTCCGCCACGCTGTTCCGTCGCCACCCAGGGCCGGCCCCTCCCGCTGAACCCGGCGCTCTCCGGCGCTCCGTTGAGTTGAGGACGCGCCGGGAATGTCGCGCACGGGCTCCAGCCCCCGTGCCCGGAGCGAACCCCCCGTCGCCAGTGATCTCCGGGAGTAGAATCTCCGGCGCGGCCGCGTGGTACCATGCCAGCGCCGGATCGCCCTTCCAGGAGCCATGATCGAACAGCAGGACATCACACATGCGCACACTCACGATGCTTCGCTCGCTTGCCGTCGCCCTCGTCGTCGTCGCGGTGTCCGCCGGCCTCGCACCGGCTCAGACTGCCAGGCATCCCGTTACGCTCGATGATTTCAACAGGATCCGCACGGTGGGCGACCCGCAGCGCTCACCGGACGGCAAGTGGGTCGCTTACACGGTCAGCGCCGTCGACGTCGAAAAGGACAAGCGCGACACCGACGTGTGGATGGTCAGCTGGGACGGCACCCGGCAGGTCCGGCTGACGTCGACCCCCGACAACGAGAACTCGCCGCGATGGAGCCCGGACAACCGCTACCTTGCGTTCCTCGCCTCGCGCGGCACCGAGGAGGAGAAGAAGATCGGGTCGCAGGTGTGGCTCCTCGATCGGTCCGGCGGCGAGGCGCAGAAGCTCACCGACCTCAAGGGCGGCGTGAGCGACTACGCCTGGGCGCCCGACAGCAAGCGCCTGGTGATCGTTTCGAGCGACGTCGACCCGGACGACACGCCTGAAAAGAAAGAGGGCTGGAAGCGGAAGACCACGCCGCCCATCGTCATCGACCGGTATCACTTCAAGCAGGACCGGGACGGGTACCTCAAGCGGCTGTATTCGCACCTGTGGCTGTTCGACGTGACCGCGCGCAAGGCCGAGGCCCTGACGAGCGATCCGTACGACGACAGCGCACCGTCGTGGTCGCCGGACGGGACGCGTATTGCCTTCATCAGCGAGCGCGGACCGGATCCCGATCGCACCAGCGACTCGAACGTGTTCGTGATCGAGGCAAAAGCCGGCGCGAAGCCGGCGCAGTTGACGACGTTCCCGGGGCCGGACAGCGGGCGACCCACGTGGAGCCCGGACGGCCAGTGGATCGCGTACGTCCAGGGCGACGAGCCGAAGTACTCGGCGTACAACCTCGGCAAGCTCGCCGTCGTGCCGTCGGCGGGCGGCACGCCGAAGGTGCTGACCGAGTCGCTCGATCGCGGCGTGTCGGGCCTCAACCTCTGGGCGGCCGACGGCAAGAGCCTCCTGAGCCTGGTGTCGGACGATCGCGTGGTGTACGCCGCCCGCGTGCCGGTGGCCGGGGGCCCGGTCGAGAAGCTCACGACGGGGCGGCGAACCGTGTCGAACCTGTCGCAGGCGGCCGACGGCGCGCTGGCGCTGCTCTCGGGGTCCGCCAACGAGATGACCGAGGTGCAGGCGCTGGAGAACGGCCAGTTGCGGCGGCTGACGCACCAGAACGACCCGCTGATGGCCGAGTTGCAGCTCGGCACGACCGAGGATTTCACCTCGAAGAGCAAGGACGGTACCGTCGTGAACAGCCTGCTGGTGAAGCCGGCGTCGTACGTGGCGGGCCAGCGGTACCCGATGATCCTGTACATCCACGGGGGGCCCAACGGGCAGGATCAGCACAGCCTCAGCTTCGACCGCGAGTTCTTCGCGGCCAGCGGGTACGTGGTGCTGTCGGTGAACTACCGGGGCAGCTCGGGCCGCGGGAGCGCGTACCAGAAAGCGATCTTCGCCGACTGGGGGAACAAGGAGGTGATGGACCTGCTCGGGGCGGTCGACCAGGCCATCGCGAGCGGCGTGGCCGACCCGGATCGGCTGGGCATCGGCGGGTGGAGCTACGGCGGGATTCTCACCGACTACACGATTGCCACGGATCCTCGGTTCAAGGCGGCGGTCGCCGGCGCGGGCAGCGCGCTGCAGTTGTCGATGTACGGCAGCGACCAGTACATCTTCCAGTACGAGAACGAGATTGGCGTCCCGTGGAAGACGCGCGACCTGTGGTTGAAGATCTCCTATCCCTTCTTCCAGGCTGATCGGATCAAGACGCCCACGCTCTTCATGGGCGGCCAGCGGGACTTCAATGTCCCGATCATCGGCGGCGAGCAGATGTACCAGGCGCTGAAGAGCCAGGGCATCGAGACGCAGCTGGTCATCTACCCGGGGCAGTTCCACGGCATCACGACGCCGAGCTATCAGCGCGATCGGTTCGAGCGCTATCTGGCCTGGTACGACAAGCACCTGAAGCCCGCAAAGTAGTCCGACCCGCTTCTCGTGTTCGATTTCCCGGGGCCCGCACGCGCGGGCCTTTTTTTCGTTCCGGCGCTGTCTGCCTGTAACATGGTGACATCCGCGGCAGCGGAGCCTCCAGATAGCGCAGGACCGATCATGAACGCAGAAAGCGTGCGCCTCGAAGAGGACCAGCGTGGCGAGCGCCCCTGGAAGCGCTGGGGCCCGTACCTCGCCGAGCGTGCCTGGGGCACGGTGCGAGAGGACTACAGCCCGGATGGCGTGCCCTGGGAGTACCTGCCGTACGACCACGCGCGGTCGTACGCCTACCGGTGGAACGAGGACGGTCTCGCCGGCGTGTCCGATCACCACCAGCTGATCTGCTTTGCCATTGCACTCTGGAACGAGCGCGACGCGACGCTGAAGGAGCGGCTCTTCGGCCTTACCGGCCACCAGGGCAACCACGCCGAGGACGTGAAGGAGTGCTACTTCTACCTGGACAGCACGCCGACGCACTCCTTCATGCGGTGCCTCTACAAGTACCCGCAGGCGGCCTTCCCGTACGACCGGCTCATCCAGGAGAACGGCCGGCGCGGCACGCTGGACCCGGAGTTCGAGTTGCTCGACACCGGCGTGTTCGACGACGACCGTTACTTCGACGTCCAGGTGGAGTACGCCAAGGCGGACACCGATGACGTGCTGGTCGAGATCACCGCGATCAACCGCGGGCCGGTCGCCGCGCCCCTGCACGTGCTGCCGACGGTGTGGTTCCGCAACACGTGGTCGTGGGGCTACCCGGCCCGGCGGCCGTCGCTTCGCGCCGGATCGGGCACGGCGCCCTCGATCGATCTCGACGAACCGTACTACGGGCCGCGGCGGCTGTTCTTCGACGGCGCGCCGCAGTCGCTGTTCACGGAGAACGAGACCAACGCGGCGCGGCTGTATGGCGCTCCCGGTCCCCGCTTCGCCAAGGACGGGATCGACGAGGCCGTCGTGCACGGCCGCGGCGACGCGGTCAATCCCGCGCGGGAAGGCACGAAGGCGGCCCTCCACTACCAGCTGGCGCTCGGCCCGGGCGAGCGCGCGCGGATCCGCCTGCGCCTCACCGACAAGACAGACAGCACGTGGACGGGCGGCCCGTTCGGCCAGGGGTTCGACGACGAGTTCGAGGCGCGGCGGCGGGAGGCGGACGAGTTCTACGCGACCGTCATCCCGGCGACGCAGACCGAGGACGCGGCGCGGGTGATGCGGCAGGCGTTCGCCGGCCTCCTCTGGACGAAGCAGTTCTACCACTACGTCGTGAAGCAGTGGCTCGACGGCGACCCGGGGCAGCCCGCGCCGCCCCCCGAACGCCGCGCCGGCCGCAACCACGAGTGGCTGCACCTGTTCAACGACGACGTGATCTCGATGCCGGACAAATGGGAGTACCCGTGGTACGCGGCCTGGGACCTCTCGTTTCACACCGTGCCGATCGCGCTCATCGATCCGGACTTCGCCAAGCACCAGCTCGTCCTGCTGTTGCGCGAGTGGTACATGCACCCGAACGGCCAGCTGCCCGCGTACGAATGGGCGCTTGGCGACGCGAATCCGCCGGTGCACGCGTGGGCCGCGTGGCGGGTCTACAAGATCGAGAAGCGACGGCGTGGCGCGGGCGACCGCGTGTTCCTCGAGCGCGTGTTCCAGAAGCTGCTGCTGAACTTCACGTGGTGGGTCAACCGCAAGGACGCGGAGGGCCTCAACGTCTTCGAGGGCGGGTTCCTGGGTCTCGACAACATCGGCGTGTTCGACCGGAGCTCCGCGCTCCCGTCGGGCGAGCACCTCGAGCAGTCCGACGGCACGAGCTGGATGGCGATGTATTGCCTGAACATGCTCGCGATCGCCCTGGAGCTGGCCGACGGCAACCCGGCCTACGAGGACATGGCCAGCAAGTTCTTCGAGCACTTCCTGTACATCGCCCATGCCATGGGCCACCGGGGCGGGCACGTCATCGACCTGTGGGACGACGAGGACGGGTTCTTCTACGACGTGCTGCGCCTTCCGGACGGCCGGCATTTCCCGATCAAGGTCCGGTCGATGGTCGGGCTGATCCCGCTGTTTGCCGTGGAGACGCTCGACCCGGACATCCTCGAGCGCCTGCCCGCGTTCCGGCGGCGGATGGCGTGGTTCGTCGAGCACCGGCCCGACCTGACGGACGGCGTCGCGGCGATCGAGACGCCGGGGAAGAGCGAGCGGCGGCTGCTGTCGGTCGTCGATCCCGAGCGGCTGCGCCGCGTGCTGCAGGTCATGCTCGACGAGCGGGAGTTCCTGTCGCCGTTCGGCGTTCGCGCGCTGTCGCGTTTCCACGCCGATCATCCGTACATGCTCGATATCGACGGCACCGAGCACCAGGTGGACTATGAGCCGGGCGAATCGACGACCATGCTGTTCGGCGGCAACTCGAACTGGCGGGGGCCGGTGTGGTTCCCGGTGAACTTCCTGCTGGTCGAGTCGCTGCAGAAGTTCCACCACTACCTGGGCGACGGCTTCACCGTGGAATGCCCGACCGGGTCGGGCCGCCAGATGAACCTGTGGGAGGTCGCGGACGAGCTGTCGAAGCGGCTGACCCGGATCTTCCTGCGCGATGGAGAGGGCCGGCGCCCGGTGTACGGCGGGCTGGCGAAGTTCCGGGAGGACCCGCACTGGCGGGACCTGGTGCTGTTCCACGAGTACTTCCACGGCGAGACCGGCCAGGGCCTCGGGGCCAGCCACCAGACCGGCTGGACCGCGCTCGTGGCGAAACTGCTGCAGCAGACGGCGGCGAAGGAGTAGGGGGAAGGACGTAGCCCCGGGCCTTCAGGTCCGGGGGAAGGTGCGGCTCAGTTCCTCGCGGCCGCCGGCTCGCTCTGCGGCGTCGTGTCGATCGACCATCCGCCGCCCAGTCCCTTGTACAACGCCACCAGGTCGGTGGTCATCGTGCGGTTGGACTGCACGAGCGCATCCTCGGTGGCATACAGGTTGCGTTGCGCCGTCAGCACGTCGAGGAACTCTCCTTCACCCGACGTGTAGCGCTTCATCGCGAGATCGACGGCGGTGCGGTTCGCGTCGACGGCCTGCGCCAGCGCCGCGCGCCGCTCCTGCTCCTTCGCATAGGCGATGAGCGAGGACTCCACGTCCTGGAGCGCGACCAGGACGGTCTGCTGGTAGGAGAGCAGCGCCTGCTCCCGGACGGCCTCCTGCGCCTTGACGTTCCCCCGCAACCTGCCCGCGTCGAGGATCGGCATGGTCACCCCGAGCGCCACCGACCACAGGCCGCCGGCGACCGTTGGCGAACGTAGAGTGGTTGTCAGTAGTTCGGGTCGGGCACACAATCAACCGAGGATTTCGTTGAGCCCTTCCACAACCCGAGCGAGATCCTCGTCGGCAGCACGTCCAAGGCGGCGGCCGATACGTTCGGTGCTCAGCGTTCGAATCTGGCTGATCTTCGCCCAGGATCGTTTGGGAAGGCCCGCCGTGTGAAGCTCCAGCGTCAGCGGGAATCCGGCCCGAGGCTCCTGGCTGGTCAGTGCGATCGCGACGACGGTGCCGGATCGTTCATTGAAGACGTCCTGGCTGAGAATCAGCACCGGTCTCTCGCCGGCTTGTTCACGACCGCGGACGGGATTGAGGTTCGCCCACCGAATATCGCCTCTCAGTATTCGGGCCACGTGTCCTGACTCCCGGCGAGTCCTTCGTCGGCCAGCGCGCGCTCCTCTCGGGGGTCAAGCTTCGCGCATTCCTCGGCGAGGCGAGTGCGAGCGATTCGGCCAACCGTCTCATCGAGCGCGCGTTCCACAGCCTGGCTTCGATTCGCGAAGCGTCCTGCGGCCACGAGATCGTCCACGCGATCAAGCAGTTCGGGGTCGACGGTCACTGCAACCTTGGTCTTGGGCATCGAATCCTCGACAGTATGATACATCATCATACCACCGCGGTCCACCAGGAGCCTGGATGCGCGCAGAATACGACCGGGGCTCAACACCGGGCCTCCATCCGACGGTGCGCGGTGTCAGTTCGTCGCGTCTCGGCCGACCGTCCACCCTCCCCCCAGCCCCTTGTACAACGCCACCAGGTCGGTGGTCATCGTGCGGTTGGACTGCACGAGCGCATCCTCGGTGGCATATAGGTTGCGCTGCGCCGTCAGCACGTCGAGGAACTCTCCCTCACCCGACGTGTAGCGCTTCATCGCGAGATCGACGGCGGTGCGGTTCGCGTCGACGGCCTGCGCCAGCGCCGTGCGCCGCTCCTGCTCCTTCGCATAGGCGATGAGCGAGGACTCCACGTCCTGGAGCGCGACCAGAACGGTCTGCTGGTAGGAGAGCAGCGCCTGCTCCCGGACGGCCTCCTGCGCCTTGAGGTTCCCCCGCAACCTGCCCGCGTCGAGGATCGGCATGGTCACCCCGAGCGCCACCGACCACAGGCCGCCGGCGACCGTTGCGAACGCGCCCTGGGTGAGACGCTCGAGGCCGCCCGATCCGGTCAGGCTGAACTTCGGGAACAGGTCGGCCTTCGCGACGCCCACCTCTGCCGTCGCGCTGTGAAGCTCGGCGTCCGCGCGCCGGATGTCCGGTCGCCGCTGGAGCAGCTCGGAAGGCAGGCCGACCGGCACCGCGGGCGGGGCCTGCGGAATCTCGCCCGCCGGCGTCAACTCCGAGAGCAACGCGGCCGGCTGACGGCCAAGCAGGGCGCTGAGCGCGTAGATGGCCTGCCGGGCCGACGCTTCGAGCGTCGGGATTTCCGCCAGCGTGGTGGCGACCTGCGCATCCGCCGTGGCCGCGTCGAGCGCGCTGGCGAACCCCACGGTGAACCGCTTGTGGGCGATGTCCGCGGCCTCGCGCTGCGACTGGAGGTTCTTCTGCGCGATCGTGATCTGCTGCTGGAAGCCGCGCAACTGGACGTAGTCGAACGCGACCTCGGCCATCAGCGTCACCTGGACATCGCGACTGTCTTCGACCGCGGCCTGGAGGTTCGCTCGCGCCGCCTCGACGCCGCGCCTGGCTCCGCCGAAGAAGTCGAGCTCCCACGCCGCATCGAGCCCCGCCTGGAACTGGTTGCGCGTGTTCCCGCCCGCGCTCCCGGCGCCCGCCGACGAGCCGGACGGGCTCCCGCTCGTCGAGGTGGATGCGGAGGCGTTCGCCGACGGCCAGAGGGCCCCTCCGGCTGCGGTCAATGACCCCCTCGCCTGGAGGATCCGCGCCCGCGCCTGCTGCAGGGTGAGGTTCTGCCGATCGGCCTGATCGACCAGGCGGTCCAGCTCGGGATCGTGGAACACCGTCCACCACGCCTCGACCGAGGCAGGGCCGCCCGTCGGCACGCTCGCGCCCGTCGCGCCGGGCGAGCCCGGCGCTGCGCCCGCCGGCTGCGACGGCAGCCCGGCCCACTGGGGCGGGACGGTGGCGACAGGCCTGGTGTAGTTGGGCCCGACCGCGCACCCGGTCGTCACGAACGCGACCACGGCGACGCTCCACCATCGCCGTGCCTGCCAGAACCGTCGGCGCCACATTGCCATGCCCTCCGTGCGCCGCGTCAATGTCCGCGGCACGCACCGGCCGCTGCCGTTACTCGTACCGCAGCGCCTCAATCGGATCCAGCCGCGCCGCCTTCCACGCGGGGTAGTACCCGAAGACGATGCCCACCACTGCGGACACGGTCACCGCGGCGACGACCGCCGGCAGCGACGACTCGGTCGGCCACCTGAGGATCACGGTCACCAGGTACGACGTGCTCCACCCGACCAGGATCCCCAGCACGCCGCCCCCCAGGCAGAGCACGACGGCCTCGGTCAGGAACTGCCGCAGCACGTCGCGCGCCTTTGCGCCCACCGCCATCCGCAGGCCGATCTCGTGCGTGCGCTCGGTCACCGACACGAGCATGATGTTCATGATGCCCACGCCCCCGACGACGAGCGAGATCAGCGCGACGCC
Organism: uncultured Acidobacteriota bacterium; assembly: GCA_963813325.1. Taxonomy (GTDB): domain Bacteria; phylum Acidobacteriota; class Vicinamibacteria; order Vicinamibacterales; family JAKQTR01; genus CAWEYM01. The sequence goes on along the minus strand of CAWEYM010000003.1, from coordinate 265,488 downwards.
CAGCAGCAGGTTGGTCATCAGCGTCGTGGTCGACGACAACGCGCTCGTCATCTCGGTCATGTTGCGCACCGAGAAGTCGTCGGGCTGGCCGGGGCCGATGTGGTGACGCTCCCGGAGCAGGTTCGTGATCTGGCGCACCGCCGCCGGGATGTCCGCGGTCGAATCGGCAGCCGCCAGGATCTGGCTGACGTCGGCGAAGCGGACCGCCATGGGGGAGTCCGCGGCCTGGGTGGCCGACTCGAGCGGGTAGAGGCCGCTCTGCGATCCGGGGTAGACCTGGCTGGTCGAGGTGGCCTGCTGCGACGCGCCCGCGGCGCTGCTCTGGTTGACGCTGGCCACCGACGAGCCGGCGACCCGGTACTTGATCGCCGTCCAGGGCGCGACGAGCACGTCGTCCTGGTCCATGCCCATCATGTTGGCGCCCTTCGGCGAGAGCACCCCGAGCACCCGGAACGAGATGCCGTTCACGCGGACCGTGCGGCCGACGGGCGACCGCCCGTCGAAGAGCTCGCGGACCAGCGTCTGCCCGAGCAGGCACACCGTGTTCCCGTCGCGCACGTCGGCGTCGGTGAAGTCCTGGCCATCGGCCAGGCGGGTCCAGTCGCGCACCTGGAGGAAGCCCGGCGTCGTGCCGAAGATGAAGAGCGGCACCCAGTTGCGGTCGCCGTAAACGACCTGCGTCCGGGCGCGCACGACGGGGGCGGCGGCTCGCACGCCCGGGCACTCGGTCCGGATCGCCTCCGCGTCGTCGGGCGTCAGGGTCAGGATGCTGCCGGCCCCGAAGCTCACGCCCCCGCTGGCGGCGGTGCCCGGCTCCACCAGCAGCACGTTGGCCCCCATCGTCGAGATGGTCCGCTGGATGGCGCTCGACGAGCCCTTGCCGATCTCCATCATCGCGATGACCGCCGCGATGCCGATGACGATGCCGAGCGTCGTCAGCGCCGAGCGCATGACGTTGCGGCGCAGGGACCGCAGCGCGGCGCGGAACGTGCGGTAGAGCTTCACGGCCGGCCTCCGACCCCCTGCGACACAAAGCCTGGTTCCTCGAGCCCGGCATCCTCCGGCGCGCCCTCATCCACCGACGACCCGTCCTGGATGACGCCGTCGCGGATGTGGATGACGCGCCGGGCGTGGCGGGCCACGCCAGGATCGTGTGTCACCAGGACGATCGTGATGCCTTCCTCGTCGTTGAGTTGCTGGAACATCGCCAGCACCTCGCGGCTGGTGCGCGAGTCGAGGTTGCCCGTCGGCTCGTCGGCGAGCAGGAGCGAAGGGCGGCTGATGAGCGACCGGGCGATGGCCACCCGCTGCTGCTGGCCGCCCGAGAGCTGCGAGGGCTCGTGGTCCACGCGGTCCCCGAGCCCGACGCGCTCCAGCAGGGCGATGCCGCGGCGCCACGCTTCCTTGTCGGACACGGTCTGGTCGCTGTACGACAGGGGCATGATGACGTTCTCGATGGCGCTGGTCCGCGGCAGCAGGTTGAAGCTCTGGAACACGAAACCGATCCTGCTGTTGCGCACGACGGCTCGCTGGTCGGGCGACAACTCCGACACGTCCTGCCCGTCCAGCCAGTAGCGGCCAGACGAGGGCCGGTCCAGGCACCCGAGGATGTTCATCAGCGTGCTCTTGCCGGACCCGGACGCGCCCATCAGCGCCACCAGCTCGCCGCGCTCGACGCTCAGGGACACGCCGTTGAGCACCGGGACGTCCACCTCTCCAAGGTGATAGGTCTTCCGGACGTCCTGCAGCTCGATGAGTGCCATGGCCTGCTCCACGCTCGGGCCGATCGCCCCGGCCCGCGCCCGCCCTATCGGGATCCGCGGCCGCCCGGGCTGCCCTGGTTGGCCTGGTTGCCGCGCCGGAACTGCGGCGTGAAGGGATTCGCGGCCGCCGCCGGCGGGGCCGCCGCTCGCGCCTGCTCGATGCCCATCACGACCTCGAGCCCCTGCCTGACGCCGGCGCCCTGGATCTCCGTCATTCGGCCGTCGCTCAGCCCCGTGCGCACCTCGATGGGCTGCAGGCCGGTGCTCGACCGGACCCAGAGGGTGCCGCCCGGCCCGGACGGCTCTCCGCCAGGCGCCGGCCGGCGCGCCGCGGGAGCCGATTGTCCCTGCGGCGGATTCCACCGCAGGGCCGCGTTGGGCACCAGCAGCACGTTGCTCCGCTTCGCCACCTGGAACACCACGTTGGCCGTCAGGTACGGCAGCAGCGCGCCGCTGGAGTTGTCGGTGTTGACCTCGACCGTGTAGATCACGACGTTCTGCGTCATGCTCGCGTTGAGCCGGATCTTGCCCACCTGCCCGTGAAAGGTCCGGCCCGGCATGGCGTCCACGGTGAAGGTCGCCGGCTCGCCCGCGTGGATGCTCCCGATGTCCGCCTCGTTCACCGAGACCCACACCTGCATCCGGCGCAGATCTTTGGCGATCAGGAACAGGCTGGGCGCGTTGAGGCTCGCGACCACCGTCTGGCCGATGTTCACGCGCCGGTCGATGATGACGCCCTGGACGGGAGACGCGATCGTGCAGTAGCCGAGGTTCCGCTGCGCGTGGTCCAGGGCTGCCTGTGCCTCGAGCAGCGCGCCCTTGCTCTGGGCCAGGGTCGCGTCGCCCACGGCCACGTTGGCCCTGGCGATGTCGTAAGCCGCCCGGTACCCGTCGTAACTGCTCTGCGCGAGGGCGTTGGACGGGCCCAGTTCCTGGGCGCGCGCCCAGTCACTATCGGCCTGCTGCAGCCTCGCCTTCAACTGGCCGAGATCCGCCTCGGCCCGTTGCACGTTGGCCTGCGCCTGCGCCAGGCTGGCCCTGGCTTCCTGGGCGGCCGACGCGTAGAGCGCCGGGTCAATCTGCGCGAGCACGGTGCCGGCCTTGACGGCCGACCCGTAGTCGATTGGCTTGCCGTTCTCGTCCTTCCCGAACGAAGTGATCTGGCCCGCCACCTGGGCGCCGACGTCGATGACCTCCTCGGGTTCCAGCGTCCCGGTCGCGTTGATGGTGGACAGCAGGTCGCCCCGCGTGACCGGCACCATCGCGTACGCCTCGACGGGAGCCTCGACATGCCGCAGGGCCAGCCAGGCTCCCCCGGCAATCACCGCGGTCGACAGCAGGACCGCGCCCGTTCTTCGCAATGGCTTCGTCATGGTCGTCCTCGACTTGCAGGGGTGCGATCGGCCGAGCGCGGGCCGGGCGCGCCACTCTCCCAAGGCCTGACTCAAACGGCGTGCCAGGACGCCATGGACCAGTCATGCGAAAACGGGCACAGATTCACGATCGCCAGGCGCACGCCGAGAGCGCCGGCACGCCAGAACGCCACATCGGGGAAGGTGTGCGAAACGGCTGGACCGCGGGGCCGGGCGCCGTCGCTATGGGGCGGGAGCCAGGGACAGCCGAGCGCGCTGAGCGGCGCCGAGCAGGTTCACGTGGTCACTGACGACCACGCGGACGGGAATCGCCTCCAGGACGGGCTGCATGCGGCCCTTGTCGATGAAGGCGGCCACGAAAGCGCCGTCCTGCAGCTTGCCGAGGATTTTCGGGGCGATGCCGCCCGCGACATACATCCCGCCCGTGGCGTAGGCCTTCAGGGCGAGATTGCCGGCCTCCGCGCCGTACAGTTTCACGAACAGGTCGAGAGCGCCCACGCACAGGTCGGCCGTTCCCTCGAGGGCTGCGCGCGAGATCGTGGCCGGCGGATCGCCGTGCCGCAGCTCGTCGATCAGCCACGAGGGCTCCTCGTAGCGCTTCGTGTCCCTGAGATACCGGTAGATGTTGAACAGGCCCGGGCCCGACAGCACGCGCTCCCAGCTGACGTGCCCGAACTCGGCCTCCAGGAACCGCAGCAGGCCGATCTCGAGATCGGTGCGCGGCGCGAACGTCGCGTGCCCGCCCTCCGATGCATACGCGTGGTGCCGGCTGCCGTCCCAGAAGAGCCCGGCCTCGCCCAGCCCCGTGCCCGCGGCGATGACGGCCGCATGCCCCGCGGCATCCGGCGCCCCGGCGTGCAGCACGGCGAGGTCCTGCGGCGCGAGCACCCCGACGCCGAAGGCCGTGGCCTCGAGGTCGTTGATGAGCAGCACGGACTCGAGGGCCAGCGCGCGCGCGAGCGCCTCCGCGCTCACCGTCCACGGCAGGTTGGTGGTCGTCACGGTTCCGCCACGGACGGGTCCCGCGATCCCGAAGCACGCGGCGCTGATGTCGGCCGGGTGTCCGGCGACGAACGCCCGCACCAGTTCGTCGAGGCTGGCGTGCTCGCGGCTCGGGTACTGCTGCCGGACGACGAGCGCCAGGTCCGCGTCGAACACGGCCAGGTCGGTCTTGGTGCCGCCGATGTCGCCCGCGAGGATCACGACTCGGGCCTCCTCCACGCCCGGCCGTCGCGCGTCATCAGCGCGTCGGCCTCGGCCGGACCCCAGCTGAAGGCCGGGTACTCGTGCAGCAGCGCCGCGGGTGAGGCCGTCAGCACGTCCTGAATCGGCGCGACCACGGCCCATCCGGCCTCCACCATGTCGGCGCGGTGGAACAGGGTCTGGTCCCCCAGCATGCAGTCGTAGAGCAGCGTCTCGTACCCGGTGGCCGGCTCGCTGTCGAAGTAGTCGGCGTAGCTGAACTCCATCTTCACCGTCCCCAGCCGGACCTGCGGGCCGGGGACCTTCGCCTGGAAGCTGAGGAAGATCCCTTCGTCCGGCTGGATCCGGATGATGAGCAGGTTCGGCTCGAGATCCTCCACCGGCGTGTCGCGGAACAGGCGCAACGGGGCGCGGCGGAACTGCACGGCGATCTCGCTCACGCGCGCGGGCAGCCGCTTGCCGGTGCGCAGGTAGAACGGCACGTCCGCCCAGCGCCAGTTGTCCACGAACAGCTTCATCGCCACGCAGGTCTCGGTCGTCGTCTCGGGCGGCACGCTCGGCTCCGCGCGGTAGGCCGGCACCTGCCGCCCGCCGATCCCGCCCGCGCCGTACTGCCCGCGCACCACGTTGGCCTGCACCTCGCCCGGCGTGCACAGGTGGATGGCATGCAGCACCTTCACCCGCTCGTCGCGGACCGCGTCGGGATTGAAGGAGATCGGCGGCTCCATCGCGGTCAGCGCCAGCAGCTGGAACATGTGGTTCTGCACCATGTCGCGCAGCGCGCCCGCGTCGTCATAGTAGCCGCCCCGGCCCTCCACACCCACGGTCTCGGCCACGGTGATCTGCACGTGATCGACGTACCGCCGGTTCCAGATCGGCTCGAAGATGCCGTTGGCGAACCGGAACACCATCAGGTTCTGGACGGTCTCCTTCCCGAGGTAGTGGTCGATCCGGTAGATCTGCCGCTCGGCCATGTCGACGCGCAGCAGCCGGTTGAGGTCCCGCGCCGAGGCCAGGTCGTAGCCGAACGGCTTCTCGACGATGACCCGCCGCCAGTGCTCGCCCTCCTCGGCGAGCAGGCCCACGGCCCCCAGGCGCCGGATGATGTCGGACATCGCGCTCGGGGGCGTGGCGAGGTAGAACACGTACCCCGGCGGCGGTGACGCCTGGCCCTCGTCCAGGGCCGCGAGCGTGGCGGCCAGCGACCGGTAGCTGGCTGTGTCGTCGAGCTTTTCGAAGGCATAGAACACGCGGGGCTCGAACCACGCCCACGTGCCGTCGTCCGACGTGCCCCCGCCAAAAGCCCGCAGGTCCGCGGCGACCTTCGCGCGGTAGGACTCGTGGTCCATCGGGTGGCGGCCGACCCCCACGACCTTGAAGCGATCCGGCAGGACACCGCGCCGCGCGAGGTTGAAGAGCGCGGGCAGCAGCTTGCGCTTGGCGAGGTCGCCGGTCGACCCGAAGATCACGACCGTGCACGGCCCCGCCGGGCGCGGCGCCGCCTGGCCGGCCACCAACGTCGCGGAACCCGTCACGCCGGTTGCCTCCATCACGGTCTCCTCACCTCGTCGGGAGCGCCTCGTCCACGGCGCGGAGCAGCCTGCGCAGGCCGGCCGTGACGTCGGCGCCGAGGTGCACGCGCACCGCGCGGCGGCCGCGCTCGGCCAGCACCTCGAGGTCGCCCCTGGCCTGAGCCGCCTTGACGACGCCGAAGGTGTACTTCCGCCCCGGCACCGGCAGATCCGCCTGGTCGTCGCAGGTGACCTGCAGGAAGACCCCGGTGTCGGGCCCGCCCTTGTAGACCTGCCCGGTCGAGTGCAGGAAGCGCGGGCCGAACCCGAGGCACGTGGCCACGTGCCGCCGGTCGCGGATCAGCTGCCGCATCTGCTGCAGCAGGTCCTGGTGCGCGGCGGTCATCGGGACGTAGGCGAGCAGGGCCGCGTAGTCGCCGTCCTGCATCCGCGCGAAGTGCGCCTTCAGCGCCCCGGCGATCGTGCGCGCGCCCCCGAGTGCGGCGGCGTTGCGCGCGTCGGCGTACGCCGTCATCCCGCCCTCGGCGAAGAGCGGCGTCTCGGCCGGCAGCGATCCCGTGGATTCGTACGCGTCGGTCAGGCGCCGCGTCGCCACCTTGCTGGCCTCGACATCGGGTTGATCGAACGGGTTGATGCCGATGATCGCGCCGGCCACGGCCGTGGCGATCTCCCAGCGGAAGAACTCCTGGCCCAGGGAGTCGATGCTGTCCACGGCAATGCGCAGCACCGGCTGGCCCGCCTGCTCGAGGCCGGCCATGGCCGCGTCCTGCTCCGGATCGGCCGCCCCGTCGAGGCGCACGTAGACGAAGACGCGATCGCTGCCGTACTGCCCGGGCGCGCCGATCGGCTCCAGGTCCACGGGCACGATCCCCTTGCCGTTCTTCCCGGTGGACTCCGCCACGAGCTGCTCGAGCCAGGCGCCGAGCGCTTCGATCGCCGGCGACGCGACGATGGTGAGCTTGTCGCGGCCGTGGCGGGCGAGGATGCCGAGAAGGGTGCCCAGCTGGACGCCCGGGTTGTCGCGCGCGGGCCCGCACGGGCCGCAGGCGAGCACCATCCGCGCGGCCGCGTCGAGGAACCGGCGCGCGTCCACGCCCATGATCGCGGCCGGCACCATGCCGAAGGCGGAAAGAGCCGAGTAGCGTCCGCCAATGCTCGGCCAGCCGTGCGCGACGTGGCGGAAGCCCCGCTCCTTCGCCACGCGCTCGAGCGCCGAGCCGGGGTCGGTGATCGCGATGAACCGGCGGCCGGCCTCGGCCGCGCCGGCCACCAGGAACACCCGGTCGAAGAAGTACTCGAACAGGATGTTCGGCTCGAGCGTCGTGCCGGACTTGCTCGAGACGATCACGATGGTCTTTGCGAGATCCACGCGCGAGGCGACGCCGGCGATCTGCCCCGGATCGGTCGAGTCGAGGACGTGCAGCTCCGGGTGGCCCGCGACCCGGCCGAACGTGAGGCGCATGACGTCCGGGCAGAGGCTCGACCCGCCCATCCCGAGCAGCAGCGCGTGCGTGAAACCGGCCCCGCGTACGTCCGCGGCAATCGCCTCGAGCTGGTCGACGTGCGCGATCTGGTCGCCCACGACGGAGAGCCAGCCGAGCCACTTCGCCTCGTCTGCCCCGGTCCACAGCGCCTCGTCGCGCGACCACAGGCGGCGGATGTTCCCCTGCCGGGCCCAGTCGTCGAGCGCCGCCTCGACATCCGGCGCGATCGGCGCCGGCACGCGCCACGTGAGGGTCTGGCGCGCCGGCTTGACAATCGCGGCGACCCGGTCCCTGACGACCGCCAGCAGCTTGGCGAAGGCGTCGCTGAACTGCTTCACGCCGTCGACCAGGAGGTCGTCGGTGACCTGGCGCATCGAAATGCCTTCGTGCTCGAGCGACCGCAGGACGCGGGCGGCCGCCTCCGGCGCCTCCTCGATGCTCGGCCGCACCTGGCCGTGCGATCGGAACGCGTCGATGGTGGCCGGCGGCATCGTGTTGACCGTGTCCGGGCCGATGAGTTCGTCGACGTAGATCGTGTCGCGGTACGCCGGGTTCTTCGTCGAGGTGCTCGCCCACAGCAGGCGCTGCGTCCGCGCGCCGGCCGAGGCGAGGGCCTTCCAGCGCGGCCGGCTGAAGAACTGCAGGTAGTGCTGGTAGGCGATCCGCGCGCTGGCGATCGCGGCCTTGCCCGCCAGGTCGCCGAGCCTCGCCCTGGCCGCCGGGTCGGAAGCCGCCGCGGCCTTCTCCGCCAGCGCCTTGTCCACGACGCTGTCGATCCGGCTCACGAAGAAGCTGGCGACGCTGGCCACGTGGCTGATGTCGCCTCCCGCCTCCGCCCGCGCGGCGAGCCCGGCGGCAAAGGCCTCGATCACGCGATCGTAGGCGTCGACGGAGAACAGCAGCGTCACGTTGACGTTGATGCCCTCGCTGAGGAGCTGGCGGATCGCCGGGATGCCCTCGGCCGTGCCGGGCACCTTGATCATGAGGTTCTCGCGCCCCACCGTGTGCCACAGCCGGCGCGCCTCGTCGAGCGTGCCGTGCGTGTCGTGCGCCAGGTCTGGCGACACCTCGAGGCTGACGAAGCCGTCGCGGCCGCCCGTCCGCTCATACACGGGGTGCAGCAGGTCCGCGGCGAGCTGGATGTCCTCGATGGCCACGGCTTCGTACAGGGCCTTCGGATCGCAGACGCCGAGCATCACGTGCGAGGCGAGCGCGGCCGTGTACTCGGGGCTGCCGGCAATCGCCTTTTCGAAGATCGACGGGTTCGACGTCATCCCCGCAAGCCCGTCCTCGTCCATGAGCCGCTGGAGTTCGCCGCCCTTCATCAGGTCCCGCCTGATGTAGTCAATCCAGACCGACTGGCCGATCGCGGCCAGCGCCTGCAATGGATTCATGCCGTCCTGCCTTTCCGTGTCCGGGCCGGGGGCGCCTCGATGGCCGCGATCTTCCGAAGCCGGCGCACGTGCCGGGCCTCCGCGGAGAACCGCGCCGACAGAAACGCCTGGCTGAGCTCGAACGCCAGTGCCGGGCCGATCACGCGGGCACCGAACACCAGCACGTTCATATCGTCGTCCTCGACTCCCTGGTGCGCCGAGTACGTGTCGTGGCACAGGCCGGCCCGGATGCCCCGGATCTTGTTGGCCGCCACGGAAGCGCCGACACCGCTCCCGCACAGCAGGATGCCCCGGTCCACCCGGCCCTCGAGCACGGCGCGCGACACGGCCACGGCGTAATCGGGATAGTCGACGGGCGCGGGGCCGCCGGTTCCCACGTCGAGCACCTCGTGGCCGGCCTCGCGCAGCGCCTGCACGAGCGTGTCCTTCAGCTCGTAGCCTGCGTGATCGGCGCCAAGCACCACGCGCATGTCAATCCTCCGTGCCAGGCTGTCCGCCGCGCACGCGCGCCATGACGTCGCGGGCCACGGCCATCACGTGGTCGGCGGTGAAGCCGAACTTCTGCTGCAGGGCCTTGTAGGGCGCCGAAGCGCCGAAGCGCCGCATCCCGACGATCGCGCCGCGCGGGCCGGTGTAGCGTTCCCAGCCGAAGACGGAGGCCTGCTCGACGGCCACGCGCGCCTCCACGGACGGCGGCAGGACGCTGTCGCGGTACTCGCGGCTCTGCCGCTCGAACAGCTCCCACGACGGCAGGCTGACCACCCGCGCCTTGACGCCGTCCCGCGCGAGCCGCTCGTAGACCTCCACGCAGATCGACACCTCGCTGCCCGTGCCGATCAGCAGGACCTCCGGCACGCCGCCGGAGTCCGCCAGCACGTAGCCGCCCCGCGCGAGGCCCGACGCGGGCGCGTAGCGCGATCGGTCGAGGGTCGGCAGGTTCTGGCGCGTGAGGACGAGCGCGACCGGCTCGCGGCGCAGCGGCATGATGACGCGCCAGGCCTCGACCACCTCGTTCGCGTCCGCCGGCCGGAGCGTGAGGAGGCCTGGAATGGAGCGCAGCGCGGCCAGTTGCTCGACCGGCTGATGCGTCGGGCCGTCCTCGCCGACGCCGATCGAGTCGTGCGTGAAGACGTAGATAACGGGCAGTTCCATCAGCGCGGCCAGGCGGATCGCCGGCTTGGCGTAGTCGCTGAAAATGAAGAACGTCGCGCCGAACGGTCTGACCTTGGACACCGACAGGCCGTTCAGGATCGACGTCATCGCGTGCTCGCGCACGCCGAAGTGCATGTTGCGGCCGCCCGGAGTGGCGGCCTCGAGCGTGCCGGCTCCCTCGGCGACCAACATCGTCTTGGTCGAGGGCGCCAGGTCGGCCGCTCCCCCGATCAGCCACGGTACGCGCGGCGCGATGGCGTTCAACACCTTGCCGGAGGCCTCGCGGCTGGCGACGCCCTTGGCGTCGGCCGGGAAGGTCGGCAGGCCCGCGTCCCAGCCGTCCGGCAGCTGGCGGTGCTGCATGCGGCGCACCTGGTCGGCCAGATCGGGGTGCTCGCGCCCGTAGGCCTCGTAGAGAGCCGCCCACTCGCGGCGCAGCTCGCGCCCGCGCGCGCCGATCCCCGCATCGAAGTGCTCGCGCACGCCATCGGGCACCAGGAACGTCGCATCCTCCGGCCAGCCGTAGAACCGCTTCGCCAGGCGGACTTCCTCCACGCCGAGCGGTTCGCCATGCGCCGCGGCCGTGTCCTGCTTGTGCGGCGCGCCGTACCCGATGTGGCTGTCGACGATGATGAAGGTCGGCTGGCCGCGCGTCTGGCGGAACGCCGTGAATGCCCCGGCCAGAGCCTCGAGATCGTTGGCGTCGGTCACGTGCAGGACGTGCCAGCCGTACGCGCGAAATCGCGCACCCACGTCCTCGGTGAACGCCAGCGACGTCGATCCCTCGATGCTGATGTGGTTGTTGTCGTAGATCCAGCAGAGGTTCTCGAGCTTCAGGTGCCCCGCGAGCGACGCCGCCTCGCCCGACAGGCCTTCCATCATGCAGCCGTCCCCGGCCAGGGCGAACACGTCGTAGCCGAAGATCTCGAAGCCGGGCCGGTTGTAGCGGGCGGCGAGCCAGCGGCCGGCGATGGCCATGCCGACGCTGTTCGCCACGCCCTGCGCCAGCGGGCCGGTGGTGGTCTCGACGCCGGACGTCCACCGGTACTCGGGGTGGCCGGGGCACTTGCTGTCCAGCTGGCGGAACCGCTTGATCTCGTCGAGTGACACGGCCGGCTCGTCGAGCAGTGTGCCGTCGTCGCCGACAGCTTTCACGCCGCACAGGTGCAGCAGGGAGTACAGCAGCATCGAGGCATGGCCGTTCGAGAGCACGAAGCGATCGCGATTGGGCCAGATGGGATCGTCGGGATCGTAGCGGAGGAACTGCTGCCAGAGCGTGTACGCCACCGGGGCCAGGCCCATCGGCGCGCCCGGGTGGCCCGAGTTCGCCGCCTGGACCGCATCCATCGACAAGGTCCGGATCGTGTTGATGGACAGCCAATCGAGTAGACGAGGCGCGTCGCTCAAGTCAGTCCTCCCTTCGCCCGTCGTGTGCGCAGCCGGCCCCCGCGGCGGGTCGCCGCCGGCCCTGACGCGGGGGGACTGCGCGCGGGCCACGTGACGGACGGCCGGGTGAGGGGGCCGGGAGGGTGCCGAGGCGCCTCGTTCGGGGCCGTCTCGGGCGACCCCCGGCGGGCTTCTCTTTCATCATACCCCGGGCTGGTCGGATGACGAGGACAGGCCGGCGGATGCCGGGCGTGACAGGCGGCCGGCGGGGATGTCGCGGGCCGGAAGGCTCGCGGGGTCTGGAGCCGGCGGGGTTCGCCTGGGCCGGGGTCGGACGGGGCGTTTCCGGGAGCGTTCGTCCCGAACACACGACGGGGCCCCCGGAACGAGCCCGGGGACCCCGTGAGACCGTCGCGGCGTGTGCCTACTTCAGGCCGCGGGCCCGCAGCAGCGGCTCGACGCTCGGTTCGCGGCCGCGGAACGCCACGTAGAGCTTCATCGCGTCCTCGGTGCCGCCTTTCTCGAGGATGGTCCGGAAGCCCTTCGCGGTGGCCTGGTCGAACAGGCCCTTTTCCTTGAAGGCCTCGAAGGCGTCCTTGTCGAGGACCTCGCTCCAGATGTAGGCGTAATACCCGGATGAGTACCCGCCGTTGAAGATGTGGTTGAAGTACGTGCTGCGGTAGCGCGGCGGGATCTCAGGCAGCAGGTTGATCCTGGCCATCGACGCGTTCTCGAAGGCGGTCGTGTCTTGCGGCGCGCCGGGCGTCAGCGTGTGCCAGTCCATGTCGAGGATGGACGCGGCGAGGTACTCGACGGTGATGAAACCCTGGTTGAACTGCTCCGACCTCTTGACCTTGTCGAGCAGGGCGGCCGGGATGACCTCGCCCGTCTTGTAGTGCTTGGCGTACACCTTCAGCACGTCGGGCTCCATCGCCCAGTTCTCCATGATCTGCGACGGCACCTCGACGAAGTCGCGGGGGAAGCCGGCCAGGCTGCGGTAGGGCACACGGGAGATGAGCGAGCTGAGCGCGTGGCCGAACTCGTGGAACAGCGTGGTGACCTCCTCGAGGCTCAGCAGCGCCGGCAGGTCGCCGGCCGGCCGCGAGAAGTTGCACACGTTGGTCACGATCGGGAGGACGCGCTTGCCGTCCTTGAGGCGGGTGCCGCGGAAGCCGCTGGTCCACGCGCCGACGCGCTTGCCCGGGCGCGGGTGGTAGTCGGTGTAGAAGACGCCCAGGTCCGAGCCGTCCTTGTCCTTCACGAGGAACGCCCTGACCTCGGGGTTGTAGACCGGCAGGTCCGGGCGCGGCGTGAACGTGAGGCCGTAGAGCTTGTTGGCCACGTAGAAGGCGCCGTCGCGGACGTTGTCCAGCTGGAAGTACTGGCGCAGCGTCTGCTCGTCGAGGTCGTAGCGGGCCTTCATCACCTTCTCGGTGTAGTACCGCCAGTCCTGCGATCCCAGCGCGAAGGTCGCGCCGAGGCTCTTCGCGAGCGCCTGCTGGTCGGCGAGTTCCTGGATGGCCTTCGCGCGGGCCGGCGTCCACAGCTGGTTGAGCAGGCCGTACACCTTGTCCGGCGTCTTCGCCATGTTCTCTTCGAGCACGTAGTCGGCGTGCGTCTTGTAGCCGAGCAGCGCCGCGCGCTCGGCCCGCAGCGCCGCGATCTGCGCGACGATCGTCTTGTTGTCGAACTGGTCGCCGCGATCGCAGCGCGTCGTGTAGGCGTCGAGCATCTGCTTCCGCATGTCGCGGTTGTCGGCGTACTGCAGGAAGGGCCAGATGCTGGGCGCGGCCAGCGTGTAGAGCCACTTGCCGGGCAGGCCCGCGGCCTTCGCCGCGTCGGCGCCGCCGGCCACGACCGACGGCGGCAGGCCCGCGAGGTCGGCCTGGTTCTCGATGACCAGCTTGAAGCTGTTGGTCTCCTTCAGCAGGTCGTCGCCGAACCTGATCGACAGCGACGCCAGCTCGCCGTTGATCTTGCGGAATCGGTCCTGCTGCCCGGCGGTAAGGTTGGCGCCGCCGCGGACGAAGCTCTTGTAGCTGTCCTCGAGCAGCTTCGCCTGGATGGGCGTGAGCGTGAGGCTGTCGCGCTTGTCCCACAGGGCCTTGACGCGGTTGAACAGGCGCGGGTTCAGGCGGATGTCGTCCCGCAGGGCCGTCAGCAGCGGCGAGAGCTGGCGGTTGATGGCCTGCAGCCGCTCGTTGGTCTCGGCCGACTGGAGGTTGGAGAAGACGGGGCCGATCTTGCCGAGCAGCTCGCCGGTGTTCTCCATCGCCTCGATCGTGTTGGCGAAGGTCGGCGGCTCAGGGTTGTTCGCGATGGCCTCGATCTCGCGGCGGTTCTGCGTGATGGCTTCCTGGTACGCCGGCAGGAACTGCTCGGGCTTGATCTCGCTGAACGGGGGCACCTGGTAGGGCGTCGTCCAGTCCTTGAGCAGCGGGTTGTCGGCAGGCGCGGCGGCCGGTGGCTGCTGCGCCGCCATGGGTATGGCCAGGGTCACGAGGAGGAAAAAGAGAAGGCAGGTGCGCTTCGGCATGATCGTTCGCCCTTTGCAGTAGACGACAGGATGGCGGGGGAAGCGCCCGGCGCAGGGGGCTGATCGCGCGCCAGGGCGCGGGACGAGTCTTCGACTCTACCGCCGTGCGGGCGGGCGGTCAAGCCGGCGGCGGGGCTGGCAGGTCGATCGCCCGTTCTGAGATTGAATCTCGCGATGGGCCCCGTCTCCCGGATACTCGAGCGGAGCGGTATACTGCGGCATCGGCTGTTGCCGGCCACGCCAGTTCCCGTACGGGTGCCCCCCACCACGGCGCAGCGAACTCGTCCGACAGGCTCCCAGGAGGCACAGGATCATGACCCACGTACGGCGTTCCCTCGCGTTGACGGCACTGATGGTCGCTCTCGCGTTCGTGTTCGCCCTGCCCGCGGCGGCCGCGCCGTCCAAGACGCTCGACAATCTCCAGGCTGCGTTCAACGGCGAGTCGAACGCGCACGCGAAGTATGCCGAGTTCGCCAAGAAGGCCGACCAGGAGGGCTTCGCGGGCGCCGCGGTCCTGTTCCGTGCGGCCGCGCAGGCCGAGCAGTACCACGCGCGGAACCACGGCGAGGTCATCAGGAAGATGGGCGCGGAGCCGAAGGCGGAGATCAAGCTGCCGGAGATCAAGACCACGGCCGACAACCTGAAGGCGGCCCTGGCGGGCGAGACGTACGAGCGCGACACGATGTACCCGGAGTTCATCGCCGAGGCGAAGGCGTCGGGCAACAAGGACGCCCTCCGCAGCTTCAACTTCGCCTTCAGCGCCGAGGGCGAGCACGCCAAGCTCTACGCCGACGCGTCGGCGAACCAGCAGGCCTGGAAGGCCGCGAAGAAGTTCTTCGTCTGCCCGCTGTGCGGCAAGACCGTGGCGGTCGTGGACTTCAGCAAGTGCCCGGTCTGCTTCACGCCGGGCGAGAAGTTCGTCCCGATCGCCTGAGAGGCGTCCGCCCGGCCAGGAGCCCGGAAATGGGGCCTGGCGCCAGTTCTTTCCCTCGTGCCGTCGACCCGATTCCGACGCAGAAATGGGGCCTGGCTTGGCCCCATTTCTGCCGATTCAACGAAGGAGCTGCCGATGCTGCCGCCTTGGCCGGGGTGGGACGGACTCCACCCGCTCGTGATTCACTTTCCGATCGCACTATTGATCGTGGCCCCGGTCTTCCTGCTGCTCGCCCTGCTCGTGCCCCGGCACTTCACCGGCTTCGCCGTCTCTGCGCTCGTCCTGCTGGTGCTCGGCACGGTGGCCGCGTTCGTGGCCGTGTCGACCGGGGAGGCCGCCGCCGAGCTTGCCGATCGCACCGACGTGATCACCGCCGCCATCATGGCCCATTCGGAACTGGCGGAGCGCACGCGCGACATCTTCGCGGCCATCACCGCGCTCTACGCGGTGCTGCTGCTCCTGCCCGTCTTCGTGAAACGCCTGGGGGGTCTCACGTTCCGCCGGGTGGCGGGCGTCCTGATCCTGTTGCTCGCGCTGGCCGGTGGCCTGCAGCTTGCCGCGGCGGCCCACCAGGGCGGCATGCTGGTGCACCAGCTCGGCGTCCGGGCCTTCGTGGCGACGGCCCCCGCCGCGAACTGAGCTGCCTGACGGAAGGAGGGGCCTGACCCCAGACGTGTCGATGCAGAACCTGCCATGAGGGGCCTGACCCCACATGGCGCGTTCTGCCATCGGGCCGCGATGCGGGTCACCGCGCGACGGGCACGACCTGGACGGTCGCGTCCGGCACCTCGGTGAGGAACCGGTCGATGACCGAGCCTCGCACGAGCACTTCCCAGCGGGAGCGCTGGCTCTGCCCGAACACGACGTGGGTGATGCCCTCGCGGCGCGCGAAGGCGATGAGGCCGTCGGCGGGCCGGTCGGCCGTGACCCGCACGACGGTCGCGCCGAGCGCCTCGGCCATGGCGATGTTTCCCGCGAGCGCGTCGCGGTCCTTCGGGGAAATGCGATCGGCGCGCTCCCGCGGCGTCTCGACGTAGACGGCGTACCACCGGGCGCCGAGGCGCCCGGCGATCCGCGCGCTGGTCCGGATGACGCGCCCGGCCTCGGTGTTCGAGCTCATGCAGGCCATCACCCGTTCCGGCAGCAGGGCGGGCTCCAGACCCTCGCGCTGGCGGTACGACGCAGCCTGCGATCCGACCTCGTCGGCCACCACGCGCAGCGCAAGCTCGCGCAGCGCCGACAGGTTGCCCTTGCGAAAGAAGCTCGACAGCGCCTGCTCGACCTTCTCGGGGCGGTAGACCTTGCCCTGGCGAAGCCGGTTCCGCAGTTCGTCACCCGTCACGTCCACGTTGATGACCTCGTCGGCACGATCGAGGAACGTGTCGGGAACGGTCTCGCGTACGCGCACGCCGGTGATGCGGGCCACCGAGTCGTTCAGCGTCTCGACGTGCTGGATGTTCACGGCGGTCATCACGTGGATGCCCGCCGCGAGCAGGTCCAGCACATCCTGGAACCGCTTCGGGTGGAGGCTGCCGGGAACGTTCGTGTGCGCCAGTTCGTCGACGACAGCCACGGCCGGGCGCCGGGCAAGGACCGCGTCGAGGTCCATCTCCTCCAGCACGACGCCCCGGTAGGGCAATCGCCGGCGCGGCACGATGTCAAGGTCGCCGATCTGCGCCTCGGTCTCGGTCCGCCCGTAGGTCTCGACAAACGCGATCACCACGTCCACGCCGCGCTGGCGCAGGGCGTTCGCGTCGCGCAGCATGACGTACGTCTTGCCGACGCCGGGTGCGGCACCGATGTAGACGCGCAGCCTGGCGCGCTCCTGCGCCTGGACCCGGGCAAGCAGCCGGTCGGCGGCACTCGCAGTGGGCTCCGCCATGCCGCCATTGTACGGTCGGCCGTTCATTCCCGCAGGCACGTTTACGGTTTCTTTACGGACCTTTTAGCCCATCTTCACGCGCCGGCGCCTAGCGTGTACGCAGGAGTGACGTGATGAACACGCTCATGCAGGCACACGAGGGCGACGCGATCATCATCCCGGCCAGGACCCTCCGCGGGCGCCCGGACGAGATCCTCGCCGAGCTCGATGAGGTCATCTCGGGGATGCTCGCCCTGCGGGCCGTGGTGGCCCCCGCGACGCCCGTCCACCCCGCCGTCCGGCACATGGGCGTCGGCCGACGGACCCTCCGGCTCGTGACGGGTCCCTTCGTCCGGCTCGCGCGCATCGCGACGGCTCCGGCAGCAGACGCGTTCCGCCCCTGACGCCCGGGGATCCGCGATGCTGGACCTGGCGTTCGTTGGCATCACCGTGGTGTTCTTCGTCGCGGCCGTCGCGTACCTGGTCGGCTGCGACCGTCTCTCGTGAGGCCGGGTCGTGAACGTGTCGGACGTGGTTTCCCTGCTCGTGGCGCTCGGCCTGCTCGTCTACCTGGTCGTCGCGCTGCTCGCCCCGGAGCGGTTCTGACATGACGGCCCGGGGCTGGCTCCAGATCCTCGTGTTCCTGGCCGCGGTGCTGGCAATCACGCGGCCCATGGGCCTCTACCTGGTCCGGGTGTTCAATCGCGACCGCACGTTCCTCGACCCCGTTCTGCGCCCGGCCGAACGGTTCCTGTACCGCGTGACCCGTGTCGACGAAACGCGCGAGATGCGCTGGACGGAATACAGCGCGGCCGTGCTCCTCTTCTCGTTCGTGTCGATGCTGGTGCTCTACGCCCTGCTCCGCCTGCAGGCGCGGCTGCCGTGGAACCCGCAGTCGCTGCCCGCCGTGTCGCCCGCCCTGGCGTTCAACACCGCGGCCTCGTTCACCACGAACACGAACTGGCAGGCCTACGGCGGCGAGCAGACCATGAGCTACTTCACGCAGATGGCGGGGCTGGCCTACCAGAACTTCGCGTCGGCCGCCGCGGGCATCGCCGTGGCGATGGCGGTCATCCGGGGCGTGACCCGCCGCGGGCTCGACACGCTCGGCAACTTCTGGGTGGACTTCACGCGCGCCATCCTCTGGGTGCTGCTGCCCGTCTGCCTCGTCGGATCCCTGGTGCTCGTCTCGCTGGGGGTCGTGCAGAATCTCAGACCCTACGATCGGGCCGCGATCGTCGACCAGCCGGCACCCGAGGCGGCCGCGGCGCGAGGCGCCCCGCTGCCCGCCCCGACGGTCCGCTACCAGGTCATCGCGCAGGGACCCGTCGCCTCGCAGGAAATCATCAAGGAGTTCGGCACGAACGGCGGCGGCTTCTTCAACGCGAACAGCGCCCACCCGTTCGAGAACCCGACGCCGCTCTCGAACCTCATCGAGCTGCTCGCGATCTTCGCCGTCCCCGCCGGCCTCGTGTACGCGCTCGGCGACATGGCCGGCTCTCGGCAGCACGGCTGGGCCGTGTGGGCGGCGATGGCGCTGCTCTGCCTGGCCGGCGTCACGACCGCGTACTGGGCCGAGGCGCGCGGCAATCCGCTGCTCGCGGGCACGATGCAAGGGGCCAGTGCCACAGCCCCGGGCGGCAACATGGAGGGCAAGGAGGTCCGGTTCGGCATCTCTGGCTCGGCACTCTTCGCCACGGTCACGACCGACGCGAGCTGCGGCGCGGTCAACAGCATGCACGATTCGTTCACTCCGCTCGGCGGCATGGTCCCCCTGGTCAACATCATGCTGGGCGAGGTCATCTTCGGCGGCGTCGGCGCCGGGCTCTACGGCATGGTCGTCTTCATCGTCCTCACGGTGTTCATCGCGGGGCTGATGGTCGGCCGGACGCCCGAGTACCTCGGCAAGAAGGTCCAGGCGTACGAGGTGCAGATGGGGATGCTGGCGGTGCTGATCTTCCCGCTGGCGGTTTTGGTGCCGGCCGCGATCTCGGTCGTCGCGCCGTCGTTCGGCACGTCGAGCCTCGCCAACCCCGGCCCGCACGGCCTCAGCGAGATCCTGTACGCCTTCGTGTCCGGGGCGGGCAACAACGGATCCGCGTTTGCGGGCCTGGCGGCCGACACGCTCTGGTACGACACGGCCATCGGGGTGGCGGCCCTCGTCGGACGCTTCTTCGTCATCGTGCCGGTGCTGGCGCTCGCGGGGAGCCTGGCCCGCAAGCCGCGGGTGCCGCCCTCGACGGGGTCGTTCCCGGTCACCGGCCCGCTGTTCACGGCCCTGCTGATGAGCGTCATCGTGATCGTCGGGGCGCTGACGTTCTTTCCCGCGCTCAGCCTCGGGCCGGTGGTCGAGCACCTGCTGATGAGCCAGGGACACGCGTTTTGATCGGCGGGGCGCCGCGCGCCGCCGCCGGGTGTTCGCCATGACGACTGCCCGCACCGGTTCGATCTGGGATCCCCGCCTTGTGCGGCCCGCTCTGGCCTCCGCCGTGCGCAAGCTCGACCCGCGGCTGATGGTCCGCAACCCCGTGATGTTCGTCGTGGAAGCGGGCTGCGTGCTGACCACGGTGCGACTCGTGCAGGACCTCGCGGCCGGGCGCGGGCAGGCCGGATTCGAGGCCCAGATCACGGGCTGGCTGTGGCTGACGGTGCTGTTCGCGAACTTCGCCGAGGCCCTGGCGGAAGGGCGGGGCAAGGCACAGGCGCAGGCGCTCCGGCGGGCGAAGACCGGCGCGGCCGCGGCGCGGATCAGGGACGACGGCTCGACGGAGATGGTCGCGGCGACGGACCTGCGCCGGGATGATGTGGTGCTGGTGAGGGCGGGCGAGTTCATTCCCGGCGACGGCGAAGTGGTGGAGGGCGTCGCGTCGGTGGACGAGTCCGCGATCACCGGGGAGTCGGCGCCGGTCATCCGCGAATCGGGAGGTGATCGGTCCGCGGTCACCGGCGGCACGAAGGTGCTGTCGGACTGGATCAGGGTGCGCATCACGTCGAACCCCGGCGAGACGTTTCTCGACCGGATGATCGCGCTGGTCGAGGGGTCCGCGCGGCGCAAGACGCCGAACGAGATCGCCCTCGGCATCCTGCTGGCGGGCCTGACGATCATCTTCCTGCTCGCGGTCGTCACCCTGCAGCCGTTCGCGGTCTACTCCGCGGCGCCGCAGTCCACCTTCGTGCTCGTGTCCCTGCTGGTGTGCCTCATCCCGACCACGATCGGCGGGCTGCTGTCGGCGATCGGCATCGCCGGCATGGACCGGCTGGTGCAGCGCAACGTCCTGGCCATGTCCGGGCGCGCCGTCGAGGCGGCGGGCGACGTCCACACGCTGCTGCTCGACAAGACCGGCACGATCACGCTCGGGAACCGGCAGGCCGCCGACTTCATCCCGCTGCCCGGCGTGGCCCCGCGCGACCTGGCCGAAGCGGCCCAACTTGCCTCGCTTGCCGACGAGACTCCGGAGGGCCGGTCGGTCGTGGTCCTGGCCAAGGAACGGTTCGGCCTGCGCGCGCCGGCGGGGAGCGCGAAGCTGGTGTTCGTGCCGTTCAGCGCCCAGACCCGCATGTCGGGCGTGGATCGCGACGGCCGGCGCATCCGGAAGGGCGCGACCGACGCGGTGGAGCGGTTCGTGGCTGAGGAGGGCGGGAGGCTCCCGACCCAGCTGCGGCCCATCGTCGAGCGGATTGCCCGGGCCGGCGGCACCCCGCTCGTCGTCGCGGACGGCGCACGCGTGCTGGGCGTCATCCACCTGAAGGACATCGTGAAGGGCGGGATCCGCGAGCGGTTCGCCGAACTGCGCGCCATGGGGATCAGGACCGTGATGATCACCGGCGACAACCCGCTCACCGCGGCGTCGATCGCCGGGGAGGCCGGCGTCGACGACTTCCTGGCCGAGGCCACGCCCGAGGACAAGCTGCTGCTGATCCGGCGCGAGCAGCAGGACGGCAAGCTCGTGGCGATGACCGGCGACGGCACGAACGATGCCCCGGCGCTGGCCCAGGCCGACGTCGCGGTCGCCATGAACACCGGCACCCAGGCGGCGAAGGAGGCCGGGAACATGGTGGATCTCGACTCGAACCCCACGAAGCTGATCGAGATCGTGGAAATCGGAAAGCAGCTGCTGATGACGCGCGGTGCGTTGACGACCTTCTCCATCGCGAACGACGTGGCGAAGTACTTCGCGATCATCCCCGCGATGTTCGCCGGCGCCTTTCCGGTGCTGGCGGCGCTCAACGTCATGCGGTTGCGGACGCCCGAGTCGGCGATCCTGTCGGCGGTGATCTTCAACGCCGTGGTGATCGTCGCGCTCGTGCCGCTGGCGCTGCGCGGGATCCGGTACCGGCCCGTGTCGGCGGCCGCGTTGCTGCGCCGCAACCTGCTGATCTACGGCGTCGGCGGCCTGATCGTGCCGTTTGCCGGTATCAAGATCATCGACATGGCGCTGACGGCGCTGGGGCTGGTCTAGGGAGCGCGGCTGATGAACCTCCTGCGAAATGCCGCCGTCGCCGTGCTGATGACCTTGTGGACGACGATCCTGCTCGGCGTGGCCTACCCGGTGGCCGTGACGGGAATCGCGCAGGCGCTCTTCCCCGGCCGCGCGAACGGGCAGCTCGTCCGGCGCGGCGGAGTCGTGGTCGGCTCCCGCCTGATCGGCCAGCCGTTCTCCTCGCCGCGGTACTTCCGGCCGCGTCCATCCGCGGCAGGGCCAGCCGGCTACGACGCGAGCGCGTCGGGCGGGTCGAACCTGGGCCCGACCAACCGGCGGCTCATCGACCGCGTGGCCGCCGACGTCGCGTCGGCGCGCAGGGATCACCCGGGGATGCCGGTCCCGATCGACATGGTCACGGCCTCGGGATCGGGCCTCGACCCGGACATCTCGCCGGAGGCGGCACGCTTCCAGGCGGCTCGGGTCGCCCGCGCACGCGGCCTGTCCGTGGAAGCCGTCCTGCGCCTCGTCGACGAGTTCACCGCGCCGCCGGTCCTCGGCTTCCTGGGCGAGGCGCGGGTCAACGTGCTGATGCTGAACCTGGCGCTCGACGATCGGTTCGGCGGAAGTGCCCCGGCCGACGGTCACTCCGGCTCGGCGGCGAACCGGTAGCCGACCCACGGCTCGGTGATCAGGTAGCGCGGTCGCGCGGGATCCGGCTCGATCTTCTTGCGCAGCTGGCCCATCAGCACGCGCGCGTGCTCCGGCTGGTCGATGGCGTGCGGTCCCCAGATGGTCCGCAGGATGACGCGGTGCGTCAGGACCCGGCCCGCGTGCCGCGCCATGAGGGCGAGCAGCTCGAATTCCTTCGGCGTGAGGCGGATCTCGGTGTCTCCCCGCGTCACCCGGCGCCGATCGAAGTCGATCACCAGGTCGCCCCTCCGGAGCTGGCCGCTCTCGGTCTGATCCGGCCCAAGCGCGCGGCGGAGCGCGACGCGGACGCGCGCGAGCAGTTCCTCGGGGCTGAACGGCTTGGTGACGTAGTCGTCCGCGCCTTCGTCGAGCGCGGTCACCTTGTCCTTCTCGGCGCCGCGCGCGGACAGGACGACGATGGGCACGTCCGAGCGCTGGCGGACACGGCGGCAGACCTCGATCCCGTCGAGGTCCGGCAGGCCCAGGTCGAGCAGGATCAGGTCGGGATGGTCCGTGTCGAGGGCCGCGATGGCCTCGCGCGCCGTGCCCGCGACCGACACGTCGTACCCCCGCGATCGCAGCAGCGGGACCATCGCGCGCTGGATCGGCAGCTCGTCGTCCACGAGGAGGATCCTGGCCGGCCTCGTCATCGGGTCTCCTGTCCCGGACCGGCCGGCGCTTCTCCGGCGGTCTGCACAGGGATGACCATGGTGAAGACGGCGCCGCCGTCCGGGTGATTCTCGGCCCACACGCGGCCGCCCTGCGCGGCAAGCAGGCCGCGCGTGATGGCGAGCCCCATCCCCGTGCCGAAGGCGTGCCTGTGCGCGTCGGTTCCCCGGTAGAAGCGCTCGAACAGTCGCTCGAGATCCTGCGGCGCGATGCCGGGACCTCGGTCGCGGACGCCGATGGCGAGCCCCTGGTCGTTCACCGCCGCGGTGATCGCAATCGCGGTTCCTGGCGGCGCGTAGTGGCCGGCGTTCTCCAGCACGTGCGCCAGCGCCGCCGACGCGAGCCGGGGATCGACCCGGATCAGGTTGTCGGTGGCGGTGTCGATCTCGAGGGCGTGATCGCGCAGGGCGTGGTCGACCTGGCGCGTGGCCGCCTCCACGATGTCGGACGGGTGGACCCACTCCTGCTCGGCCCGCACCGCGCCGGTGTCGATGCGCGCCATGTCCACGATGTTCTGGAACAGCCGGTTCAGGCGCTCGACCTCGGCAAGGATGACCTCGAGCTGCTCGTGCCGCTGGCCTTCGTCCAGCCACCCGGCTTCGAGGTTGTTCGCCGCGACGGTGATCGCCGTGAGCGGCGTCTTGAGGTCGTGGCCGAGCGAGGCGAGCAGCGCGGACTTCAGCTCGTCGCCCTGTCGGATCAGCGCGGCAGCGTCCCGATCTTCGAGCATTTTCGCCCGCTCGACGGCAATGGCTGCCAGCCCCGCGAGGGCATCCAGCGTCCCGGGATCGATGGGGCGCCCGGCGGCCGCCAGCAGCCCCACCGCCCGGGTCCCCAGGCGGAGCGGGACCAGCCACACGGGCACCTGCTCGGCGGAGGCGATCTGCCGGTGCCCGCCGTAGGCGCGCGCCTGCGCATCGAACTGCAGCGTGCCGCGGGCCGAGGCCAGGGCCATGTCGAGCTGGTGGCGGTCGAGGGTGACGCCCGGCGCCGACTCGTGAAGCTGCCAGCCCTCGTCGCCCGGCAGGCACACGCAGACGTACTCCAGGGTGAAGCGGCGGGCCATGTAGCGCGCCAGGACAACGACCGCGTCGCGTGCATCGGTCGTGAGCAGGATGTCCCGGCTCAGGTCGAACAGCCGGGTCATCTCGTCGCGCCGCGCCATCGCTTCGTCCGCGCGCGTCCGCGCCGCCAGCGACAGGCGGCCCGCCACCACGCTCACCACGAGGAACACGAACAGCGCGACCCAGTTCTCGGGGTCCTCGATGGTGAAGGTGCCGACCGGCGGCATGAAGAAGAAGTTGAAGGCCAGGACGGCCATCACCGAGATCAGCACGGCCACGCGCAGGGTCGCTGACGCGCCGGCGTAGAGCACCACCAGCAGGAACGACAGGCCCACCACGGTCGGGTTCGTGACCCTCAGGGGGCCCCGGTACAACGCCGTAAGGCCGGCGAGCGCAGCCATGCCGCCCGCGAGGCGCAGGGCCTCGTCAGCAATCGGCGGGCGCGGCAGAGATGAGTGATCGGTCACGAACAAGCCGGCGCATCAGCCCCGGCGCTCCCCGGGAATTCTAGCAGGTCCATGGCGTCAGGAACCGCCTGGACCCGTGTGCAGAAAGTGAAAATGGGGGTCAGGCCCCAAATCGCAGAAAGGGAAAAGGGCCTGGCCCCATTTGGGCCCTAGTGCTGAACCCGCCCGCGCGGCGCGGATGCCGGCGCCTTCCCGATCGAGACGAGATTGGCGAGCAGCCCGTAGGCGCCCGGGGTGCCCGCCATCACCTGCCGCCACAGGCCAAGCCCGACGTAGAACCAGCGGCCCCGTCCGACCTGTGTCTCGACGAGCGCGCCCTTCTTGATGCCCTTGTTGAGCTCGAACGGCTCATCGATCTGCAGCAGGTCGACGTAGCGCGGATCGCGGTCGCCGAGGAAATAGAGGCCCCGCTCCTGCACCCAGCCCTTCCACGTCGCGTCGTCGATCTTGTTGGGCACGTTGAACACCGGGTTGGCCGGCTCGAGGATCTGGACCGGTGCGTTCTCATCGGTGGCCCGGCTCGAGCTGACCCTGGCCGGGTAGGGCCCGTACTGCGCCTCGTTGAACTCCATCTTGTTGTACTGGACGATCACCGTCCCGCCCGCCTGGGCGTAGTCCAGCAGCCGGCGGTTGTGGGCCCTGAGGTCCGGCCGTCGCTCGTAGGCCCGGATGCCGGTCATGATCACCTGGTACTTCGACAGGTCGCCCCAGGCCAGCTCGTCCGGCGAGATCCGCGTCACGACGGCGCCGATCTGCTCGAGCGCGTCTGGCACGACATCGCCGACGCCCATGATGTAGCCCACACGCACGCCCGAGGCCGGCTTCACATCGAGCACCTCGACCACTGACGCGGCGTCGTGCATGACGTGGCGCCGCTGGATGTGCTGGTACTCCACCACCTGGTAGCCCCGCTCGAACGCCTGACCGGCGGCAGCCGGCGATGTCATCCGGGCCCGGAGCGCGTAGTTGCCGGGCGCCACCGCGGCCGGGAGCGCCACCGCGAAGCGCACCGCCAGCGCCTCGTCCTCGTGACCGAACGTGACCGGCGCGGAGGCAGGCGCCACCTGCCAGCCCGCGGGCGCCGCCAGCGTCACGGTACCCGCTGCCGGGCCTTTCGTCCCGTTGATCACGGTGACGAATACCGTCCGGGTCGCGCGGGGGGCGGCCCTTCCTGCGCCCCCATTCGCCGGCTTCGGCACGATCATGGTCTCGGGCGTCGTGCGCACGGAGAAGGCCGGCACGACCTGGATCTCCATCCGTTTCTCACCGGCGAAGACGTCCGTGCTGTAGCGGTGCATGACGGGCACGGTCACGGGGATCTCGGTGTCGCCGATCCGGAGGCGCGCGGTTGCCGTGAACGGTGTGGGCGTGAACGGTACGCCGAAGGGCACGGCCGGATCGAAGACGCAGCGTGATGCGTCCGGCATCGGCTTCCAGTACGGTTCGGTCAATGCGGCGCTCGCGGGCACCGCTACGCCCGCCTCGCACCGATAGACGCCGTCTGGCGCCAGCCCGTCAGGCGCGCACGTCCCCGGGCCGTCGAACCCCCGGAGCGTCACGCCGGCGACCTGTACGTCATCCGGTCCGTGGTTGACGGCCAGCACCGCCACCTTCACGGGCTGGCCTCCGTACACGAGGCCATCACTGGCCGTGGCGTCCACCCACAGGCCGTGTGCGAGGAGGGCGGCCGCCTCGAAGTCCTTCTCCTTCGCGCCGAGGCGGAAGTCGATGTCGTAACGAGCCTGGTCAGGCAGCCCCATCGACGGCAGGTGCGCCCGGAGCGCCTTCACGGCCGCGAGGCCGGCCATGACCGCCGGGATCGTGGCCGCGTCGCCCTCGGAATCGAACGCATCCTGCGCGCGGGCCACGTGCTCGACAATGATTGCGATGCCGGCGTTGAGGGCCGCGGGCGGATTCGGGCCCGCGTACCGGACCAGTGACGCGAGCGAGGTGTCGACGCCGTCGAACAGCGAGGTCTCGGCCTTGTCCGCCTGACCGGGGACGACCGTCTCGCCGAGGTGGTACTGCGCGGCCGCCGGCCCGGGCGGCGGGAGCAGCTGGTTGTAGCCCTGGCACTTGTGCAGCGTCCGGGCCTCGGCGCCGATGTCCGCGTAGGTCCGGCCGAGCAGGTCGTCGTAGACGTTGGTGTCGACGTTGACGAAGCTCATGCCCGGCGGGGGCGACATGAAGCCGCCGAAGCCCACCATGAAGTAGAGCTTCTTCGCCTGCCACGGGCGCAGGCCTTCCGCGATCTGCTCGGGGAACCGGGCGGGGTCGGCCGCCGCGCGGAACGCTTCCCGGGTCAGCAGCGCCGTGGTCTGGTGATGCTGGCCGCCGCCGGGACCGTCGGGCCGCATCGCGGTGATGACGTCGGGCCGGACGGTGCGGATGATGCGCACGGCGTCGCCGAGGATCTCCTCGTGGCCCCACTTCCGGAACGTCTCCTCCGTGCTGAAGGAGAAGCCGAAGTCGATCGCGCGGGTGAAGTACTGGTCGGCGCCGTCGAGGCGGTGGGCGGCGAGCAGTTCGGCGGTCCGGACCACGGCCAGGTCCTCGAACAGCTCGGGGCCGATCTCGTTCTGGCCGCCGTTGCCGCGCGTCATGGTCAGCAGCACGGCGCGCATGCCCTGGCCGCGGCTCAGCCAGGCCAGCAGGCCGTTGTTCTCGTCGTCGGGGTGGGCGGTCGTCTGCAGGAAGACGCCGATGGAGTTCAGGCGGCGCAGCGCGACCCCCAGGGCTTCGTGCCCGTTGTCCTGCGACACGAGGCGGTTCTGCTGGGCGCGCAGGACGGCGGGGGACGGACCGGTCGCCGCGAGCGCCAGGACGGCGCCCGAAACCAGAGCCGACAGCAAGCGTTTCATGGTGCGTGACCTCGGGATGGCGCAATGGCGCGCGGGGGCGGGCCCGGCCCGGGCGCCGCGCGGAGCGGCCACCCGGGCGTCGGGCAACGGAGGGTGCTAGAAGCTGAACTTGAACCCGAGCTGGAACTCGCGCTGCTCGTACCCGCTGGTCGGCGGGAAGCCCTTCGGGTCGGTCGGAATGGGCAACAGCGGGTTGCCGGCGGTGTCCACCTGGACGGTGCGGTTGACGCCCGCCCACTGGACCGTGTTCAGGACGTTCTTGAACTCGGCGACGATCTCGAGGCGGCGCGGCCCGCTGATGGGCACGTACCGCGAGTAGCGCATGTCCACGTTCCAGCGGGCGGGCAGGTAAATGGAGTTGCGGCCGACATCGAGCGGCCGGTCGTTACCGTTGCCGTCCAGGTTGAGGTCGCGGTTGCCGCGGATGGTGAACGGCAGCCCGCTGTTGAACTGCATCATCAGCGCGACCTGGTTGTTGTTGATGATCGCGTTGAGCACCTGGCTGCCGGCGTCGAAGGTCGGGTTGGCCACGACGCTGCCCTGGAAGCTGTGGCGGGTGTCGAGCAGGTTCGGGCCCTTGTCCCGCTGCAGGTTCGTCGGGTCGGACCGGGCGTCGTCGCTGACGAACGACAGGTTGCCGCTGGCGGGCGCGTCGTCGACGCCCTTGCCGAACGAGTAGTTCACGTCGAACTGCACGCCCTTGGAGACCCGCCGGGCGAACTGGAAGGTGATGGCCTTGTAGGTGGACGTGCCGAGCGACTGGACCGTGTTGATGTGGTTGAAGCGCGGGTCCATCCGCGTGCCCGCGTTGACGGCCGTCGAGAAGATGGGCCGGCCGTCGGCGAGCGCCCCGACCGGGTTGATCAGGTTGATGTCCGTCACGACCGGGAGGTTGTAGCCGCGGACGTAGACGAGGCCGACCGACATCGAGTAGTTGCGGCCGAGGCCCCGCTCGAGCTGGATGTTGTTCTGGAGCGTCCGGCCCACGACGAAGGCGGGGTCCACGGTGAAGATGCTCTGGACCGGCAGCGCGAAGCCGGGCGGCAGGTCCGCCAGGTTGCCGGGATAGGCCGGTGCGCCGGCGGCGCCGGGGGCCAGGTTGACGGTCCACCGCACGGGCGAACCGCTCTGGTCGATCGAGTTCTCGTAGGCGCCGAGGAGGGCCTGGTCGTACATGATCCCGGTGCTGGCCCGGAGGACCGTGCGTTTGCTCTCACCGAGGGTCCAGGCGAGGCCGAGGCGCGGGCCGAAGTTGTTCTTGTCGACGCTGAACTTCCGCGAGTACTCGAACGGCGCGTCCGCGCTCGCCTTCGGGTAGAGGTAGAGGTCGTAGCGGACGCCGTAGAGCACCTTGAGGTTCGGGGTGAGGCGCCAGTCGTCCTGCCAGTAGAAGCTGAACAGCTTCGAGTCCATCATGAAGTTCGGGTCGCCGAGCACCTGCTGGAAGCTGGAGTACGACCGCGGGTTCGTGCCGTTCTTCGCCGCGAGGTAGGCGTCGATGGTCGGGAACGTATAGCTGTAGTAGAGCGCCGTCGCCCGCTCGTCGTGGACGAACTGGCCGTCGAAGCCGAACTTGAAGTTGTGGTCGCCGGCCAGCCACGTGAAGTTGTCGATGACCTGCGTGATGCCCTGCTTGAAGCGGGCGCCGTTGCTGGTCGGCCCGCCGAAGGTTGCCACGCCGCTGATCGTCGTGGGGGTGCCGGTGCCCGACTCCGAGTTCGAGAAGCGCGTGTTCTCGCGGTCGGCGTACTGCGCGCGGAACTCGTTCAGCCTGTTCGACCCGAAGGTCGAGTTCAGCTGGACGGCCGTCGAGTTCATCGCGTCCAGGTAGTCGTTGGTCGTCTCGTAGGCCGACAGCCCGCCGCCGTTGTTGTAGGGCGAATCGTTGCTGAAGCGCACGAACCGGCCGGTCAGCGTGTGGTTCCGGGCGAGCTGGTAGTCCAGCTTGCCGATGTAGAAGTGGGCCGTCTGCGTCCACGGCACGTAGGGGGGCTGCGCCGTGAGGCCGATCTGGGCGGCGGCCGCCGGGGCGATCTGGAGGATCCGCTGCGACGACAGGTCGCGGAACGTGCTCTCGAAGCCGAAATAGAAGTGGAGCTTGTCCTTCACGACCGGCCCGCCGACGTCGGCCGTCCAGGTGTTGATCTTGGTGTCGGGCTTCGTGTCGGCCGTGCGCGGGCCCTGGAAGAAGAACGGGAACGCGCTGTAGGGCTTCCGGCGGAAGCGGTAGCTGGCGGACCCCTTGATCGTGTTCGTGCCCGACGGCGTGATCGCGTTGTAGACCATCCCGGTCGTCTGGCCGAACTCCGGGGCATAGCCGCTGGTCACCACCTTGACCTCGCGAATCATCACCTCCGACATCGGGATCAGGCGCAGGCCGGCGCGGTCCTTCTGCGTGTTCGTGTTGCCGTCGATCTGGTAGTTGATGCGGAGCAGCGTGCCGTTGGCGCTGAACCGCGGTACGCCGAACTCCGGGTTCTCGTAGCCGGTCACGCCCGGCTGGAGCAGGGCGAAGTTGTAGGGGTTGCGCGAGACGAGCGGCAGGTTCTTGACCTCGCGCTCGCCCATGTTGCGGCCCATGTCGATCCGGCCGGCGTCGACCACGGGGGCCTCGGCCGTGACCGAGACGGTCTCCGTCATCTCGCCGATTTCGAGCTTCACGTCGACGACCACCGTCTGGCCGGCCGACAGCGAGATGCCCTTTTCGCTGTACTTCTTGAAGCCCGAGAGCTCGGCGTCCAGCCTGTAGGCCCCGAGCGGCAGGAGCAGGGCACGGTACACGCCGCGTTCATTGGTCACCACGGTGCGCGTCGCACCGGTGTCGGTGTTGGTCACCGTGACGGACACGCCGGGCATCAATCCGCCGGAGGCGTCGGCCACCGTGCCTTCGATCGCGCCGTTGACCGCCTGGGACTGAGCCAGCACGGGGGCGGCGCAGGTGATCGCGAGCAACAGGGCCGCCGTCGCGACGCGGCAGGCCGCGGATCGCACCCGTGCGCCCGGCGGGTCGAGGCTCAGCCGAACTGAATCAACGCTGGGAGACATGCCTTCCTCCTTGCGAGAACACCCGCTCCCCGCTCGGCGCGTGCGACCCGCCTCGGGGCAGGCCGCGAGGCGGGTGTGGCCGTCGCGGGTCGCTGGCTTGAACAGGTCAGGGCCCCAGAGATTTCGGGCCGGAACCGACAACCGTGGGGACGCATGCCGCAGTGTAGGGCCCCTCATGGAGAGTGTCAATCACGCCACACCTCCCCGTCCGCGGCGCGGTTCGGCCCGTGCTATCCTTGCGCCACGACGGCCTTTACGGCGCCTGCTCGGCGCGGTTTCGCGCCAGGAGAACAGCGACCATGACGGCAGGAACCGCGCCACGCGCCACGCTCGGGCTCATCATCGGCAACCGGGGGTTCTTTCCGGATCACCTGGCCCGGACCGGCCGCGAGGAAATCGTCGCGGTGCTCGAGCGGGCCGGCGTCGCCCCGGTCGTGCTCGGCCCGGCCGACAGCAAGCACGGCGCGGTGGAGACGCACGAGGAGGCCCGGCGGTGCGCCGACCTCTTCAAGGCCCACCGGGAGGCGATCGATGGCGTCGTCGTGTCGCTCCCGAACTTCGGCGACGAGCGCGCGATCGCCGACGCGCTGCGCCTGGCCGGCCTCGACGTGCCGGTGCTCATCCAGGCGACGCCCGACGAGGGCGGGCGCATGACGATCCGGGACCGGCGCGACAGCTTCTGCGGGAAGATGTCGGCCTGCAACAACCTGTCACAGTACGGCATCCCCTACTCGCTGACGACGCTGCACACCGAGGCGCCAGGCTCGGAGGCCTTCCGGCGCGATCTCGACTGGTTCGTGGGCGTCTGCGCGGTCGTGCGCGGTCTGCGGAGCCTGCGGATCGGCGCCATCGGCGCGCGCCCCGCCGCCTTCAACACGGTGCGCTACAGCGAGAAACTGCTCGAGGCCAGCGGCATCTCGGTCGAAACGGTCGACCTGTCGGAGATCCTGGGCCGCGTGGAGCGCCTGAAAGACGACGATCCGGCCGTGCAGGCGAAGCTGGGCGCCATCACGGCGTACGTGCCGGTGCTGGACACGCCGGTGCCCGCCTTGATGAAGATGGCGCGGCTGGGCGCCGTGATCGACGGCTGGATGCGGGAAACCGGGGTCGTGGCAAGCGCGTTCCAGTGCTGGACGGCGCTCGAGACGTACTTCGGCGTCGTGCCGTGCACCGTGATGAGCATGATGAGCAACGAGCTGATGTCGAGCGCCTGCGAGGTGGACATCTGCGGAACCATCGCCATGCACGCCCTGCGACTGGCATCGGGCACCCCGTCCGCGCTGCTCGACTGGAACAACAACTACGGCGACGATCCGGACAAGGCGGTGTGCTTCCACTGCAGCAACCTGCCGAAGCACTTCTTCGAGGACGTCCGGATGGACTACCAGGCGATCATCGCGGGCACGGTCGGCCGCGCCAGCACGTACGGCACCTGCGTCGGGCGGGTGAAGTCCGGGCCCATGACCTTCGCGCGTTTCTCGACTGACGATCGGGCCGGCCGGATCCGCGGGTACATCGGCGAGGGGGCGTTCACCACCGACCCGCTCGACACGTTCGGGGGGGCTGGCGTGGTTCACATCCCGGGGATGCAGCGCCTGTTGCGGTTCATCTGCGAGGGCGGCTTTGAGCACCACGTCGCGGCCAACCTCTCGTCGGTCGCCCCGATCGTGCACGAAGCCGTGACGAAGTACCTCGGCTGGGAGATGTACTGGCACAAGACGTAGGAGGGTCGCAGGGGTCCGCAGGGGGGGTCGGTCCGCAGGGGGGGTCAGGCCCCTTTTCTCACGGCAGTCTCATTTTCATCCGGGTCGCTAACTAACCCCCTGTGTCCTGGCCACTTGTTTCGCTGTGGCCTCGCTTGGGTGGGGGCAGGCCCCTTTTCTCACGTCAGTCTCATTTTCGGGAGGCGGCTGTGGCGATCGTCGCCGGCGTGGATTTCGGGACCCTGAGCGTGCGGGTCTCCATCTTCGACGACAAGCGCGGCCGGCTGGGCTCCGGGACGGCCGAGTACCCGCTCACCCGCAGCCGGGAGGATCCCGACCAGGCCACCCAGCGGCACGACCTCCACATGACGGCGCTCGCCCTCGCGACGCGCCAGGCCCTCGAGGTCGCCGGCGTCGACGGCGCGCGGGTCGCCGCCCTCGCGCTCGACACCACCGGGTCGTCGGTCGTCCCGGTCGGCGAGGGCCTCCTGCCGCTCGACGACTACTACCTCTGGTGCGACCACCGGTCCTGGCGCGAGGCCGCCGAGATCACCCGGCACGCACACGCGTCGAGCCTGCCAGCCATCGACTGGTGCGGCGGCGTGTATTCGTCCGAGTGGGGCTTCTCGAAGCTGCTGCACTGGCTGCGCCACAACCCCGACAAGCGGGACCGGTTCGTCACCGCCCTCGAGCACTGCGACATGGTCGCGGCCACGCTCTGCGGGATCACGGACCCCGCCGCGGTCCCGCGCAGCGCGTGCGCCATGGGCCACAAGTGGATGTGGAACCCGGGACTCGGCGGCCTGCCGGACGAGGCGTTCCTGGCCGGCGTGGACCCGCTGCTCGCCGGCGTGCGCGACCGCATCCGCGGCCGGTTCGCAACCTCGGACCAGATGGCCGGGCGTCTCACGCCCGCGTGGGCCGATCGCCTGGGGCTCCCGCCCGGCATCCCGATTCCCGTCGGCGCCTTCGACGCGCACTGGGACGCCATCGGCGCGGGCGTCCGCCTGGGCGACGTCGTCAACGTGATCGGCACGTCGACGTGCATCATCGGGCTGAGCGACCAGCAGACGCTCGTCCCGGGCGTGTGCGGCGTCGTGCCGGGCTCGGTGCACCCGAAGTACACCGGGGTCGAAGCCGGCCTGTCCGCCACCGGCGACATCTTCGACGCGATCGCGCGGC
Organism: uncultured Acidobacteriota bacterium; assembly: GCA_963813325.1. Taxonomy (GTDB): domain Bacteria; phylum Acidobacteriota; class Vicinamibacteria; order Vicinamibacterales; family JAKQTR01; genus CAWEYM01. Next base: position 232,765 of record CAWEYM010000003.1, on the reverse strand, counting down.
GCGCCGGCCGCACGGTCGCCGAGTTGTCCACGCGGATCGCGAACCACCGTGCCGGCCAGACCGGGCTGCTCCGCCTCACGTGGGACAACGGGGACCGCACGGTCCTCGTGAACCCGGAGTTGGGCGGCGTGACGCTGGGCTGGAACCTGACCCACACGGCCGAGGACGAACTGTTCGCCGCCATCGAGGGCACGGCGTTCCACACGCGGGTGATCCTGGAGCGGATGGCGGATCACGGCGTCCCGATCCGGCGGGTCATCAACGGCGGCGGCATCCCGCAGAAGAACCCGGCGCTGAACCGCGTGTACGCGGACGTCCTGAACAAGCCGATCCTCGTGCCGGACGGCGACGTCACGAGTCTGGGCTCGGCAATCTTCGCGTTTCTCGCGGCCGGCGCGTTCCCGACCATCGAGGCGGCGCAGGATGCGCTCTGCCCCCGGCACACAGTGATCGAACCGGCTCCGGACAGCGTGATGGTGTACTCGGAACTCTACCCCCTGTACCGCGCGCTGTACTTCGCGCTTGGCCGGAAGACGTCGGCGGCGGTGCAGGTCGGCCACGTGCTCCCGACGTTGCGGGAAGTGGCCGCCCGCGAGAGAGGACGGGCATGATGCTGGACGAGTTGCGCGCGGAGGTACTGGCGAGCAACCTGGAACTGGTGCGCCGCGGCCTCGTCATCGAGGCGTTCGGCAATGCCAGCGGCATCGATCGGGTCCGCGGGCTCGTCGTCATCAAGCCGAGCGGGGTGGACTACGACGGCCTCACGGTCGACCAGCTCGTCGTCACCGACCTGGACGGCCGCGTCGTCGAAGGCACGCTCCGCCCCTCGTCGGATCTGCCGACCCACCTGGTGCTCTACCGCGCCTTCCCGGGCGCGGGCGGCGTCGTCCACACGCACTCGCGGTTCGCGACCGCCTGGGCGCAGGCCGGCCGCGAGATCCCGTGCCTGGGCACGACGCACGCCGACTACTTCCCGGGCGCCGTGCCGATCACGGCGCCGATGGACCCGCGCGAGATCCAGTCGGCGTACGAGCGCAACACGGGCGAGATCATCGTCCGGCGACTCTCGGACCTGGACCCGCTCGTGACGACGGCCGTCCTCGTGCATGGGCACGGGCCGTTCTGCTGGGGCCCGGGCGTCCCCGCCGCGGCGCACACGGCGATCGTCCTGGAAGAGGTCGCCCGCATGGCCTACTACACGGTCACCCTGAACCCCGACGCGGCGCCCATCTCGACCGCGCTTCGCGAGAGGCACTTCTTCCGCAAGCACGGGCCGGGGGCGTACTACGGCCAGGCCCCGCAGTCCTGACCGGCGACGAACGGCCCGCCGCGGTCCGCGGGCCCTCCTCGTCACCCGTTGAAGTAGAGGTACGCGCCCAGGATCAGCAGGAGCACGACGCCGGAATTGATGAGGTCCCACCGGCCCCAGCTGCCCCGCGACTCGCGCCGGTCGTGGTCGGTGACCGTGCCGTAGGTCAGGCCGGTCAGCCGCGCCGGGTCCGGGGCCTCGGTGGCGTAGCTGACCGCGAGCATCACCACCACGCACACCACGAAGATCAGGGCGCTGTAGTACTGGAAGTAGATGTTGTTGACGATCCAGAGGAAGGAGCCCACCGGATAGCCCTCTTCGAAGCCGGCCATGCGCAGCGCGACAGGCGTGTCGATGACGAGGCGGAAGGCGCCCAGCAGGAAACCGATCACGAGCGCCGAGAGGCACCCCTTTGCGTTCAGGCGCTTCATGAACACGCCGAAGAAGAACACGGTGAAGATCGGCGGCGCGAGGTAGCCCTGCACGCCCTGCAGGTAATCGTACAGCCCCTTCGCGCCCTGGATGACCGGGATCCAGAACAACCCGACCAGGACCATCACCGTCGTCGCGACGCGGCCGATCCACACGAGCTGGTGCTGGGTGGCGCGCGGCCGGATCTTCTGGTAGAGATCCATCGTGAACAGCGTCGAGCACGCGTTGAACACGCCGGCGAGCGAGCTCATCAGCGCGGCCAGCAGGCCCGCGACCACCATCCCCCGCACGCCTACGGGCAGGATCTCGCGCACCATCAGGGGGAATGCGGATTGCGCCACCGCCCCGACCGTCCGGCCGTCCGGTCCGATCATCGCCTCGAGCCCGGGCGCCCGCCCGGTCTTCGCCAGTGCCAGCGCGATCATGCCCGGAATGATGAAGATGAAGACCGGCAGCAGCTTCAGGTAAGCGGCGAAGATGGATCCGCGGCGCGCCTGCTGTTCGCTCGGCGCGGCGAGCGCCCGCTGCACGATGTATTGATCGGTGCACCAGTACCAGAGCCCGATGATCGGCGCGCAGATCAGCATGCCGAGCCACGGGTAGTTCCCGTTGAAGTACCACGCCATCCGGCCGGCTTCCTTGACCGGCGCCCACGTGCCCTCGACGCCCGCCGGAATGAGCGGCTTCCAGAGGTTGAACATGTCCGGGTCGAGTGCCGCGCGCAGCTCGCCCCAGCCACCCAGGGCCCGGAGACCGAACACGGTCAGCAGCACGGACCCCAGGATCAGGATGAACGTCTGCGCGGCCTCGGTGTAGGCCACGGCGCGCATGCCGCCCACGACGGTGTAGAGGCCAGTGAGCAGGACAACGACCACCGATCCGATCCAGAAGCTGTTGAAGACGTAGCCGCCAATCGCGACGCGCATCTCCGGCAGCAGGGCGCCGAACACCACGCCGCCCGCGAAGATGCCCACCGCGATCTTCGTGATGACGTAGGCGACGAGCGAGATGATCGACAGCATCCACCGGGCGGCCGGCGAGAAGCGCCGCTCGAGGAACTCGGGCATCGTGAACACGCGCGACCGTGCATAGAACGGCACGAAGACCCAGCCCAGCACGAGCAGGCACCAGGCGTGCAGCTCGTAGTGCGCCATGGCGACGCCGCTGGTCGCGCCCGATCCGGCGAGGCCAACCAGGTGCTCCGACCCGATGTTCGACGCGAAGATCGAGGCGCCGACAATCAGCCAGCCCAGGTTGCGGCTGGCGAGGAAATAGTCGTCGGCCGTGTCCTTGTTGCGCCTGACCACCCACAGGGTCAGCCCGGCGAGCAGGGCGAAGTAGCCCAGAACGATCAGCCAGTCGAGCGTGGTCATGGGAGGCGGCCTCCGGACACGGGCCGTGCCGCGCGGGCCGCCACGCGGGCGCCCGCGTTGCGGGTCAGTCTACAGCAAGTCGCGCGTCGACCACGGCAGATTGCTCCCGGAAGCCGTCACCCACGCGTATGCAGAAAATGCAATTAGGGGCCTGACCCCACATGGCAGATTCCGCGATCGGCCACCGGGGGCGCGGGGTCATCCGGCGCAGGCGCGTTCGACTTCCTCGACAGTCGCGGGAATGGGCTCCCCGAGCACGCGGCAGCCGGTCTCGGTGACGAGCACGTTCTCCTCGATCCGGTACCCGCGGGCATCGCGGAACTTCTCGATGGCCTCGAAGTCGAGGAACGGCTCGAAATGACGCTCGGCCTTCCACTGGTCAATCTGCGCCGGGATGAAGTACAGGCCAGGCTCCACCGTCAGGACGAACCCCGGCTGAAGCTTGCGCGCGAGGCGGAGGTAGCACAGGCCGAACTGCGGGCTCCGCGTGACGCCGGGCTCGTACCCGACGAATTCCTCGCCGAGGTTCTCCATGTCGTGCACGTCCATGCCGAGCATGTGCCCGAGGCCGCACTGGAAGAACATCGCGTGCGCGCCGGCCTCGACCGCCTCGGCCACGTCGCCCTTCACCAGGCCCAGGCTCTTCAGATCGGTCATCAGGCTGCGGGCCGCCAGCATGTAGACGTCCCGGAACGCCACGCCCGGCTCGACGGCCTCGATGCCCGCGCGCGTCGCCCGCAGGACGATGTCATACAGGTCGCGCTGCTGCGGGTTGAACGTCCCGTTGATCGGGATGGTCCGCGTGATGTCGCTCGCATAGTGCCGCGGCGACTCGACGCCCGCGTCGCACACGGCGATGTCGCCGGCCCGCATCAGGTTGCGGTGATAAGGATTGTGCAGCGTTTCGCCGTGGACCGAGAAGATGGGCGGAAACGAGAAGGTGCAGCCGTGGGCCTTGACGACGCGCATCATCTCGGCCACCACCTCCTGTTCGTACCGGCCGGGCGCGGCGGCCACCATCGCGGCCACGTGCATCTCCCGCGCGACGTTGACCATCCCCTCGATCTCCACGATCTCCTCGTGACCCTTGATCGAGCGCTGGTCCACGACGGCCTTCACCAGCGGCTCCGACCGGTAGGCCCGCACCATGCCCGGTGCGATGCCGAGCAGGTCGCTCAGCTTGACCTGGTGCTCCGCCCGGTAGGGGGGCAGGAAGTGCACGCGCCGGCCCTGCTGGATGGCCGTGGACACGCGGCTCGCCAGTTCCGCGAGGGGCGCGCTGGAGGCGATGCCTGCCTCGGCCGCGCGCGCGGCCATCGTCGGCTGCGGGCCGGTCCAGACGATGTCGGCCAGCGTCAGGTCGTTGCCGAACGCCATCTCGATGTCCTGGTCGACGTCGATGATGGCGGCCAGACCCGGATGATCGAGCGCCCAGAAGTACAGGAACGTGCTGTCCTGCCTGAAGTCGTAGCGGTTGGCGGTGTAGTTCATCCCGACTTCGTCGTTGCCGAGGAACAGGATGAGCCCCGACCCCACGTCCTTCTTCAGGCGGTTGCGGCGCTCGCGGTGGATGGCGGGAGTGAACATCGGTGGTCTCCTCGAATGGCGCGGCGTGCGCGAGCATGTTCCTGGAGGGCACCTTGCGTCCGCACCGGCGATGCGGTCACAGGCGTAATCTTGCTGGGGAGACCCGCCCAAGTCAACTGGCCGGGAATCCGGGCTTGGACCGACGTAGCCCCGGCGCTGAAACGCCGGGGGTGGGGGCGCCACGGCGGCGGTCCGCTCCTCAGTACGTGACCCTGACGCGGTAGTTCAGGGTCGCACTCTCCGAGGCGCTCACGGGCACGTCGAATCGCGCGGCCCACGCGGCGGACTTCTCCCAGCGATGGCTCGAGCGCAGCATGCGCCACGTGCCGCCGACCGGCTCGTTCACCTGGACGGCGATCGGGATCGTCTTGTGGTTGCGCAGGACAATCTCGAACTCGATCTCGTACACCGAGTCCGCGATCTTCTGAAAGTCGACCTGTTTGCGCTCGCACACGACGTCGAAGGCGTTTCCGATCTTCAGATCGAGTGCCTCGTCCTTGGGCGTGTGGTCGATCCGGTCCTCGCCGACGAAATGCACCGCGCCGCTCGCGTCGGCCTGGTAGACGCGGACGACGCCCGCGGGCATCGGCACGCCGAGGCCCCCGCGCTCGTCGTTCCTGAACCGGTAGAAGACCTGCACGTCGTCCTTGATCGGCGCGCCCGGGCGGTGGCGGTCCCGGTAGTAGAACTGCTGCCCGTCCACCACGAACCGCTTCTCGACCGGCACGCCGCTGCCGCTGAGCAGGGCGAGCTGCTTGGTTTCGTCGTTGGCGATCGTGGTGCGGCGGCCAAAGGTGTAGAGGTGGTACTCCGAGAACGCCTCCTGGATCATCGAGGCGTTGGCCTGCCGGGCATCCATGGCGGCCTCGAGGGCCATCTTGCGGGCAGCCGGCTGCACGCGGTTCAGGTCGCCGGCCACGAACTGCAGTTTCGCGTCCGGGTAGGCGGTGCCGCTGTGGTTGGTGAGCGTGACCCAGCCGTCGAGGTCGGCGGCCCGGTCGTCGCGGCCCACGGTCAGGACGTAGTCCGCGTTCCACGCCAGACCGCCGGCCAGGTACGACGCCTCGACGCGGTGCCGCGGGCCACCCTGGTTCGCGATCTGCCACACCAGCGTCGGCCGGGTGTAGAGATTGGACGGCAACTCCGGGAACCGGAAGTGATCGGGGTGCAGCCCGGTCACGTACTCGCCGCCGATCTTCCAGATGGGCCCGCCGTTGTTGCAGCTGACGAGCGTGGCCTTCACGTCCTCCTGCCGCGTGGTGCCGTTCTCGCTCGTCGTCTTCACGAGGGTGACCTCGCGCCCGACGTACTTGCGCAGGAGCTTGTCCGGCTCGAGCAGGTCGTACTCGTAGTTCTGCTCGATCACACCGAAGCGCCTGGGCTCGGACAGCGATCGCAGGTGCACCGTGGCCGGGTTGACGGTGGCGGCGATGTCCACGAACCGCAGGTCCGAGTCGCCGCCTGGCAGGGCGACGTCGCGGACATCGCGCACGAGCGCGAGGCTCGAGTTGTAGACCGTGACGGCAAGATCGACCCGGCCCGTTGCGGTCGTGTCGCCGGCGGCCGCCTGCGTCGCCTGGGCGGCGTGATCCCGGGAGACCGGCGGGCGCACGACGCGCTCCGATCCGGCGGACGCGGCGAGCAGGGCAACGGCGGCAATCATCGGTCGTGCTGCAATCATCGGGACCTCCTGGTTCTGGGAAGAGAACGTGGAGGCCGGGATTTCTTGCAGGCGGCCGCGGGCGGGCTCCGGGCGCTACCGGACGATGTTCCAGCTGGCGCCGCCGTCGGTGGTGACGAAGCGGCGTCCGTCGATGGCGGTGATGGTGGCCGTGCGGGCGTTCCGGGCCTCGACCGCCACGAGATCAACCCGTTCCGGGAACACGCGCGTCTCCCAGCGTTCGCCGTCGATGGTCACCAGCACGGTGCCCTGGCGCCCCACGACCCAGCACGCGACGGACGACGCCGCGGACCCCGCCAGCAACTGGTGAGACGACGGGGCGACCTGCTGGTGCCACGTGTTGCCGCCGTCCGCCGATCGCGAGATCACGCCGTCTGGCTCGACGCGCCACATCACCATCCCGCCCGGCGTGGTCACGATGAGGGACCGCGCGGCTTCCAGGCGCGCATCGTTCCCGACGGCCGCCTGTTTCATCATTCCCGCCTCGCCTGCGGCGATCGCCGGGGCCGCCGGCGCCACCTCCGCGGCCGGCTTCGAAGGTTCGGGAACGGGCGCCGCGCCGGGCTGCGCCCGCCTGTCGGCCAGGTCTGTCCTGGCAGCCCGCATCGGCACGGCCCGGCCGCCTGCCGCGCCCTGCTCTTCCCCAACGGCGCCCGGGCTGCGAAGCGGTGGCGCGGGGGCATTGAGGGGCGGGGGCACGGCTGGTATGCGCGCGGCGGAAGGTGCGGATTCACGCGACCGATTGCCCGTGTCCCGGTCGAGCTGCGAGGCGATTCTCTCCTTCTCCTGGCTCGGGCCCGCGATGTCGCGGCTGGCCAGCGTGCCCTCCGCAGTGGGCAGCGGCCCGGGCGGACGCAGGTCGGCAGGGGGCGGCGCCTGGACGAGGGCGGGAGGTCCCGTTGTCGGGAAGTTCGGCGCGATCGCGGTCCGCGCCGCCAGGTAGAGCACGAGCCCGGACGCCGCGACGGCCGGGATCAGCCACCGCAGATGCCCGCTTCGGAGCCAGGAACGCCTGGCCCGCTCGGCCGGCGCCTCAGGCTGCGGCTCGGCTCGCGCAAAGGCCGCCATCGCCTGCTGGCAGCGTGCGCACGCGGCGGTGTGCGTCTCGATGCCGCGGCGCTCGGCCCCGGTCAACGCGCCCTCGGCATACGCGGCCAGGTCGCCCGGATCCGGGCAGGGGCCGGCCCCGGTTTCCCCGACGTCGTTCAGCGCGGCACGCAGCAGCCGATCCATGTCGGCGTCGTGCTGGCGATCCGTGCTCACTTGCGGCCTCCCATGATCGAGAACGATCTGGCGAGCGTCCCTTGCACCATGATCCACCCGTTCACAACGGCGCAATCAGGTTTCGTCCGGCGGGGGCAGCGCCCGGGCCAGGTCGAAGGCCGGATCGGTACGCCCGTAGGCGAAGCACGCGGCAATCTGGATATCGTTGAGGCGGTCCACCTCGCGCAGGCGACGCTCGATGGAGGCCCGCAGCTCTCGGCGGGTGCGTTCCAGCTTGCGGGACGCGGTGGCTTCCGATTCGCCCAGGATGCGGCCCGTCGCGGCGAGCGTCAGGTCCTGCGTGTAGTAGAGCGACAACCGAAGCCGCTCTCTCGGCGCGAGCGCGCGAAGCCCTGCGGCCAGCGCGCGGCGGACCAGGTGCCGATGGCGTGGCTCGTCCACGTCTGGCGGCCCGGGGTCGACCGCCGGCTTAGGACCGGGGTCGTCCTCCTCGGGCAAGGGCTCGAGGCGCCGCCCGGCGCGCACCCGGTCGACGACGCGCTGCGCGAGGACGGCCCGCAGCCAGCCCGCCAGCGAGCTGCGGCCATGGAAGTAGTCGAACAGCGATCGGCGACGGCCGTCCCGCTCGTCGAGGCCGAACAGGTCGGCGTAGATCGTGTCGGCGAGCTCGCGCGCCAGGTCGGGCGGGGCGCACGCCGAGGCTGCGCGCAGCACGGCCGGGCGATACTCCCGGACGAACTGCTCCCACGCGGGCTCGCTGCCGCGGGCGCACGCGCACGCCAGCGCCAGTTCCTCGAGGTGCAGCGATTCGAGGTAGCGCTCGACGTCGGCCGGAGACGGGGCCGCGCCCGCAAAACGGTGCGAGGCGCTGCGCTCGAGCGCCTCGACGAAGTCCTGATCCCGCAATCCCCAGCGGGCCGCCCCGGCCCTGGTGAACAGGCGTCCCGGAACCTCGGCCAGGCCGTGCAGGATCGACGCGGAAGATGGCTGCGCCATGGGTCGCATGGCCATCCTACACCCGGCTGGCTCGTCGTGGAGGGTCCGCGCCGCGCCGGGCCGGATCCTCGGCGGCCGGGCAGGCGTCTGTACCTCTACATCACTCCTGGAGGCACTGAAGGTGAACCATCTTCCTGCGCTCGTGCCGGCATTGGCCGGCGCCCTGGCCCTGGCGATGGCCGGCGGGGCCGCGCCGCTGCCGGCGGCTGCATTGACGGGGTCTGCCACTGCCCCGGCGTTCGAAGGAGCCAACGTGGACAGCCTGTATGACCTGACGGTGACGACCCTCGACGGCAAGCCCGCGGACCTCTCGCACTACCGCGGCACGGTCACGCTCGTGGTCAACGTCGCGAGCAAGTGCGGTTACACGCCCCAGTACGCGGGACTCGAGAAGCTGTACCGTGACCTGTCGTCGAAGGGGTTCGTGATCCTGGGTTTCCCCAGCAACGACTTCGGCGGGCAGGAACCCGGGACGCCGGAGGAGATCCGGACGTTCTGCACGCGGAACTACGACGTCACGTTCCCGCTGTTCGCGAAGATCGTGACGAAGGCGGGCAGCGACCAGTCGCCTGTCTACGGGTTTCTGGCGAAGACCGGCAACCTGCCGCAGTGGAATTTCAGCAAGTACGTCATCGGCAAGGACGGGAAGGTCGTGGCGTTCTTCCCGAGCGACGTGACGCCCGACTCGCCGGAGCTGCGGGCCGCGATCGACAAGGCGCTCGCCGCGCCGGCGCAATAGGCCTGGGCGTGCGGCGTGCGCGGCCGGCGCCGCCGCAGCCCCGCGGCTCCTCGCCGTGGCCCGCGGCTCCTTGCCGTAGCCCCGCGGCTTCAGCCGCGGGGTACCCCGGCGCTGAAGCGCCGGGACGACGTCGATCCGACTCTAGACCCCGGGGCTGAAGCCCCGGGGCCACGTCAGAGGGACGGGGCTACGTCGGTTCAGGAAGCGCCGGGGCCACATCGGTCCGACCCCCGACGCCGGAGCCGTCCTCGTGGAACTCCCCGAGCGAGATCGGCACGGCGACCTTCAGCATCAACGTGAACACCAGGAACCCGAGCGCGAAGATCCCGGCCGCCACGCGCAACTCGGTCATCGTCGGGTAGTACTGGTAGATCTCTCCCAGCGCGTCCGGGGTCAGGCCCGGGATGATCAGCCCCATCCCCTTGTCGATGTAGCACCCGGCATAGGTTGCGACGCAGCCCACGTTCAGCGCGATCCAGTTCCGCCGGGTCGCGGGGACGATGAACAGCGCGAACGCCAGCACGTTCAGTCCCACCGCCGTCCACGCGTAGGGCACCAGGGTCCGGTGCGCGCCCAGCCCGAGGAACCAGTAGCGGGTGTAGAGCAGGTGCTCGGTGTCGGAGTAGAACTCCTTGAACGCCTCGGCGCCGTGCAGGAACAGGTTGAGGAACATCGCGTACGCCATCAGCTCCGCGATCTTCGAGATGGCTTCGTCCTGGATCTCGAACCGTGTGAACCGCCGCAGCACCTGCAGCACGATCAGCAGGATCGCCGGGCCGGAGCAGAATGCCGAGGCGAGGAACTGGGGCGCGAGGATCGACGAGTTCCAGTAGGGCCTGGCGGCCAGCCCGTTGAACAGGAACGCCGTCACGGTGTGGATCCCGACCGCCATCGGGATCGACAGCAGCACGAGCGGCACGACCAGCCGCTTGTTGTACGGCCGCCCGCTGAAGGCCCGGTAGAGGATGTGGGTGACCACGACGAAGTTCACGACGAAGTACAGGTTCAGCACCAGGACGTCCCACGCCAGGATCGATCGCGGGAAGTTCAGGAAGCCCATGGGCGGGATCAGGTGCCAGAAGCGATCCGGCCGGCCGATGTCGACCAGCACGAACAGCAGGCACATGACAATGGCGCTCACGGCCAGCAACTCGCCGTAGATCACGATCTCGCGGATCGGCTTCCACTCGTAGACGTACGCGGGAATGACGAGGACGACGGCGGCCGCCGCCACGCCGACCAGGAACGTGAAGTTCCCGATGTAGAAGCCCCAGCTGACCTGGTCGCGCATCGCGGTCACGACCAGCCCGGTCGAGACCTGGCTCGCGTAGGCTGCCGCGCCGGACCCGATCAGCATCACCAGGAACACCAGCCACGCCCAGTACGCCGCGTTGCCCCGGCCGACCAGGCTCACGCTTCCCCGGACGAACTGCGAGAAGAGTCGGACGAAGTTCACCACGGCGTCCTCAGGTCGCGTAGAAATAGAAGAACTTCGGCAGCGTGTTGAGCTCTTCCTTCAGCACGAGCACGCGCTTGTGCTCGATGATGTAGCGGATCTCGCTCTCCGGGTCGAGAAGGTTGCCGAACTTCCGGGCGCCCACGGGGCACACCTCGACGCACGCCGGGTAGCGGCCGGCGCGCGTGCGCTGGATGCAGAAGGTGCACTTCTCGACCACGCCCTTCGGCCGGGGACGGTTGCCGAGGTAATGGGTCTTCGTGTTCAGCGCGCCCTTCGGAATCGACGGCTCGCCCCAGTTGAAGTGCCGCGCCCCGTACGGACACGCGGCCATGCAGTACCGGCACCCGATGCACCAGTCGTAGTCGATCACGACGATGCCGTCGGGCTCGGTCCACGTCGCGCCGGTCGGGCACACCTTGGTGCACGGCGCGTTGCGGCACTGCTGGCACGCGACCGGCACGTAGAAGCGGCCCTCCTCCGGCACCTCCGCGGGGTGGTAGTACGGGTCGGCCTGCGAGAAGTCGACGCCCTTCCCCTTCTCCATCGAGAAGACCCGGATCCACTGCACCTGCGGGTCGCGCGACTGGTTGTTCTCTTCGACGCACGCGTACACGCAGCGGCGGCACCCGATGCACCGGGAGAGGTCGAGCGCATACGCGAACTCGACGCCGGGCATCGCACCCTGGTCCGACACGCTCACCGCGGTGCCGTACTGATCCGCGTAGCGCCGCTCCATCTCGCGGATGGCTGCCTTCACGCGATCGGGCGACATCTCGCGCAGCCGCCTGGGCCCGCACGCGGTCAGCAGGAACCCGGCCGCGGCTGCCGCGGCGCACGAGGCGAACTGCCGTCGCGTGACCTTCGTTCCGTCTCCAGCAGCCACGTCAGCGCCTCCCGTCTCCGGCTGGTGATTTCGGCCGCATCGGCGGCTGCGGCGCGGGCTTCGGCTCGATCGGCTTGAAACGCGGCTGGTGGGGGTTGTGGCAGTTGGCGCACAGCAGGTAGCGCTTGTGGCCGTTCCAGTCCCCGGTCCGGCGGCCGTGCACGCCGGCGCGCCAGTCGCGCAGTTTCTCGCCGTGGCACTGGCCGCACAGCCGGTACGACTCGTCGAACGAGATCCGCTCGCCGCTCGCGAGGTGCAGGTAATCGCGGTTGTCCGCGTCGTGGCAGTCCAGGCACCACCGGTGCTCTTCGTCGTGCCTGAGCACGATGTCGGTGTGCATGTCGGTCAACGCGCGCCGCGTCCGGTTCACCTGGAGGTCGGCGTGGCACCCGGAGCAGGGGAAGATCCCGTCGGTGAACGGCGGGGGCGGCACCTCGAGGCGCTCCTCGGGACGCTGGGATGCGGCGTGAGGCTGGGGTGCGGCCACACTCGCCGGCGGCGGGGGCGGCTGACCGGCGGCGGGGGGGGCGCCCGCGCCGGCCAGCACGCCGCACGCGACGAGGGCAATCGTCGCGCCAGGCATCTTCACGGGTTGCTCAACTCCACGACGCGCTGCATCTCGCGCAGCCACATCGCCTGGAAGACCTGGAGCCTCTGGCCGATGACCGCGGCGAGGTTCCGGACGACAACGTGCCCGACGTCCGGTCGGGCCTCGAAGTGCTCGGTCAGCGCCGCCCGCGAGAGGGCGAGCACCTCGGTCTCGAGGGGCGCCGACGCCTTCAGGGTGAACCGGTGCGGCGGGATGAGCGCGGACCAGCCGACGGTCTGGCCCGTCACCCGCTCCTCGACGAGGATGTCTTCCTCCCGGCCATGGAGGCGCATCGGCAGCGTCAGCGCGATACGTCCCCGCTCGATCAGGTACAGCGCGTCGGCCGGCGCGCCGAGCGGGAACAACTCCGCCCCGCTCGGCAGGCTGACCCGGTACCCAAGCGCCAGGACGGCAGCCGCGTCGTCCTGCGGGAGGCCCCGCAACAACTCCATCTGGCCGTGGCTCATGGGGTCTCCCGTTTCAGTGCACCAGCGGTGAGGTCGTCCGGCTGTGGAGCGAATCCGGCGTCGGGTAATCGAGGAACGACTCGGCGGCCGCCTGCTCGAGGCGGACATGGCGCTCGATCTGGAGGAGGAGCACCTCGATGGGAACGCGAGGCTGGGAGGTGGCGGCGGCAGGGATTGGCTTGCCGGTGTCCGCGAAGAACCGCGGCGCCTCGAGCGACAGGGAGACGACGGGCCTCAGCTCCGGCTGCACGTCCTGCTCGTCGCGCTCGTCGCGCGTCGCGGCGCCGAATGCCATGGCTGTCACCGCGAGGCCGAACATGCTCAAGCACACCGCCATGAGAAACATCACCATCGGCTGCCTCCTTGTGCGGTCTGCCAGAGCAGGTTCGATGCCAGACGCGCCGGTCTGGTTTGGGGCCGATCACGCGGGATCTGCGGTCAGGCGCGGCCCCGACCTGACAGGCTGTCAGGTCGGGACTGACGATCTGGCATGACGGCCCGGGCGGGCGGCGGGTGCCCGAGCCGGAGAGGCCCTGGTTCGCCAGGGGATCGCGGCGTTTGACGGGGTCGGGGGACTCTGGCACTATTCGCGCATCCCGTCAGTTCACGATGATGCGCATCTGGCCGCGGTTCACCAGCATGTCGGTCGGCCTTGCGGTCGGGATTACCGCCGCCGTGGCGGGCGCCTGCGCCGCGGGCGCCTATGTATTCTCACTGCACCACTTCCAGACGCTGCTCGACACGGCCCGGACGACGGCCCTGGCCGAGGGCGAACTGATCCGGGCCGCGCTCGAGCACCAGATGATGGAGAACGACCGGAGCCTGATCGCGCGGATGATCCAGAGCTTCGGCACGCAGCCGCGGATCGAGAGCGTGGCCCTGCTCGACCGCCGCGGCATCCCGCGCTACTCCAGCACCCCCCTGCCCGCCGGCAACGACCTCACGATCGGCTCGCCGACCTGCCAGGCGTGCCACCAGTTCCCGCCGGATCAGCGCGGCTCGACGCGGGTCATCGAGACGCGCGGCGGCGAGGTGCTCCGCACCGTGGTGCCCTTCCGCAACCGCGAGGCGTGCCACCGGTGCCACGACCCGAGTCACAAGATCAACGGCATCCTGATTCTCGACGTCAACGCCACCGAGATCCGGGCCTCGATGAACCGGGACCTGCGATGGATGGCCGCGGGAAGCGGCGCCCTGACGCTCCTGCTCGTCGGGGCCATCGCGTTCGTCTTTCGCGTGGTCGTGCTCCGCCGTCTCGTGCGCTTCGAGACGACGGCCCGACAGATCGCGGGCGGGGATCTCAACCGTCGCGTGCCGGAAGACGGGTCGGACACGATCTCGTGGCTGGCGCGCGAGTTCAACATGATGGCCGACTCGGTGACGGGCCTGCTGAGCGAGGTGCGCAGCCAGCGCGAGCGTCTCGAGACGATCATCAACAGCATCGACGACGGCATCGCGGTCTTCGACGCCGAGCGCCGGGTCATCGCGGCCAACGACGCGTTCCTGCTGCGGACGGGACGCTACCGGGACCAGGTGCTGGGAACGTGCTGCCGCAACGCCGACGCCGCCATCTGCCAGGTGGACGACTGCCCCACGATCGGCTGCCTGGAATCCGGCGAGCGCCAGGTGCGCATCTGCGAGCGCCGGGCGGCCGACGGCGCGGTCGCCTGGGAGGAGGTGCACACCTCGCCCATCCGCGATCCGTCCGGCCAGGTCGCTCACGTGGTGGAGGTCTGGCGGGACATCTCGGACCGGCGGGCCGCCGAGGCGCGCCTGGCCGAGTCGCACCGGCTGGCGTCGCTGGGCCTGCTGGCCTCCGGCTTCTCCCACGAGCTGAACACGCCGCTCGGCACGATCCTGATGTGCGTCGAGGGCATCCTTCGGGACGCGCGGGCGGACGGCAACGGGTCGGGCCCGGCGGACTGGGCCCGGGTCGGCGAGAACGCGACGATTGCGCGCGAGCAGGTCCTGCGATGCCGCGGCATCACGCAGCACTTCCTCCGCCTCTCCCGCGGCCAGAAGTCATCGGGAGACATCGTGGACCTGCAGGCGGCGATCGCATCGGTCGCGCGGCTGATCGAGCCCACGGCCCGGGCGCACTCGGTGAAGATCGACGTCCGGGACGGGCCCTCGGGGCTGCACGTCCGCGCGGACGAGGCCGAGGTGCAGCACGCGCTCATGAACCTGGTGCTCAACGCCATCCAGGCGTGCCAGCCGGGCGGCACGGTGGTGATCGACACGGAGGCGGGCCAGTCGATCCACGTCACCGTCACCGATGACGGGTGCGGCATCTCGCCCGAGCACCAGAAGCGGATCTTCGAGCCGTTCTTCAGCCTGAGACAGGGAGGCACCGGGCTGGGCCTGTTCCTGTCCCTCAACTTCGTCCGCCGCTGGGGGGGCGACATCCGGGTCGGCAGCGCGCCCGGCGCGGGCTCGACCTTCGAGGTGATTCTCCCGGCGCTCGCGGTCGCTGTCGTCGGCCAGGAGCGCGCGCGATGAAGTTGTCGGCGTCGGTGCTGCTGGTGGATGACGATGCGGCGTTTCGCCAGGTGATGGCGGGCGAGCTGAAGCGGATGGGACTGGACGTCGTCGCGGTCGGCTCCGGCGAGGACGCCGTGCGCCGCGTGGCCGAGGTCGATCCGGACATCGTCCTGCTCGATCTGCAGCTGCCCGGCATGAGCGGCCTCGATGCGCTGAAGGTGATCCGCGAAAGCAGTCCCGCGACCGAAGTGATCATGCTGACCGGCCACGGGTCGATCGACACGGCGATCGAATCCATCCGGGTCGGCGCGTTCGACTACGTGGTGAAGCCGTGCCCGCTCGACGAGCTCGAGATCCGGATCCAGCGCGCGCTCGAGCGGCAGTCGCTGCGGAAGCGCGCCAGCCTGCTGGAACGCGGCCTCACCCCGCCCGATCTCGGCAGCTCGTTCATCGGCGACAGCCCGGGCTTCCGGCAGCTCCTCCACCTGATCGACCGCGTGGCCCCGACCGATTCGACCGTGCTCGTCACCGGCGAGACGGGCACGGGCAAGGAGATGGTGGCGAAGCTGATCCACGCGAGGAGCCTGCGGCGCAACAAGCCCTTCGTCGTGGTGGAATGCGCGGCGCTGCAGGAGAGCCTGCTCCAGAGCGAGCTGTTCGGCCACGAGCGCGGGGCGTTCACCGGGGCCGACCGCGCCAAGCCGGGCCTGTTCGAGGTCGCGAACGGCGGGACGATCTTCCTGGACGAGATCGGCGAGGTCAGCCAGGCCACGCAGGTGAAGCTGCTCCGGGTGCTGGACACGTCGACCTTCCGGCACGTGGGCGGCACGGCCGAGATTCGCGTCGACGTGCGCGTGCTGGCCGCCACGAACCGCGTCCTGCCGGCGATGATCGCGCAGGGCCTGTTCCGCGAGGATCTGTACTATCGACTCAGCACGATCACGATCGGGGTCCCGCCCCTGCGTGAGCGGCGTACCGACGTCGACCTGCTGGCGCAGCACATCGTCGGGGTCCTGAACGATCGGTTCGGGTTCCGGAAGCGCATGGGCGCGGAGGCGATCGAGGTGCTGCGGCGCCACGACTGGCCGGGCAACGTCCGCGAGTTCCTGCACGTCGTCGAGGCGGCGATGATCGTGTGCGAGGGCCCGGAGATACTCCCCGAGCACCTGCCCCCGTCATTGCGTGGCGCCTCGGTTCCGGGGCCGGGACCGGACGGCGGGCCAGGCCTGCCGACCCTGGAAGCGCTGGAGCGGGCGCACATCGAGTCCGCGCTGCGATCGACCGGCGGTCATCGCGGCAACGCCGCGAAGATCCTCGGCATCAGCGAGCGGAACCTCTACCGGAAGCTCAAGGATTACCACCTGCTGGGGTGAGGGCGGCCGTTATCAGTAACTGATGACTGATTCCCCGGTCACCGATCCAGCACCTTGCGCACCTTCTGCCCGAGCGCGGCCACGCTGAACGGCTTCTGGATGAAGTTGACGCCTTTGTCCAGCACGCCCCGCGTGGCAATCACCTCCGTGGTGTAGCCGGACATGTAAAGCACCTTCAGGCCCGGCCGTGCCGGCCGCAGGCGTTCGTACAGCAGGCGGCCATTCAGGTCCGGGATCACCACGTCGGTGAGGAGCAGATGCCAGGGCGTGGACGCGTCAGCGGCAAGGGCCAGGCATTCGGAGGCCGTGGTGGCGACGATGACCCGGTACCCGTGCTGGCGCAGGGCCCGCCGCACGAACTCCCGCACGCCGGGGTCGTCCTCGACCACCATGATCGTCTCGGAGCCATGCGCCGCCGGACCTGCGGATGGGGCCGCCGCCCGTCCCTCGGCCGGCGCGTCGATCCTGGGCAGGTAGATCCTGAACGTCGTGCCCTGGCCAGGCTCGGAGGAGACCCGGATGTTGCCGCCGTGCTGGGTCACGATGCCGTAGACCGTGGCCAGTCCGAGGCCCGTGCCCTTCCCGTGCGGCTTGGTGGTGAAGAACGGCTCGAACACGCGCTCGCGGATGTCGGGGGCCATGCCGGTGCCGGTGTCGCTGAACGACAATCTCACGTAGGCCCCCGCTTCCGCGTCGGGGTGCGTCGCCACGTCCCCGTCGAGGTCGACATCGTCCAGCGCGATGGTGATGACGCCGCCGCCGGGCATTGCGTCCTGGGCATTGACGGCGAGGTTCATCAACACCTGCTCGATCTGGCCGACGTCCGCCCTGATCGTGCCCAACCGATCGGGCAGCCGGATCTCGAGTTGGATGTCCTCGTGCAGCGTGCGCGACAGCAGCTTCTCGAGGCCTCGGACGACCTCGCCGAGGTTCACCAGCCGCATCTCGAGCAGCTGCTTGCGCCCGAAGGCCAGGAGCTGCCGCGTGAGGTCGCGCGCCTTCTCGGCCGCCTGGAGGATCTGCGCGAGGTCCTCCGCGCGGGGATCGGCCGGCGGCAGTTCCGACAGCATCATGTCGGCGTAGCCCAGGATGGGTGACAGCAGGTTGTTGAAGTCATGCGCCACGCCGCCAGCCAGGCGTCCGATCGACTCCAGCTTCTGCGACTGGAGGAGCTGGGTCTCCAGCGCGGTTCGTTCCTCCTCCGCCCGCTTGCGCTCCGTGATGTCCGTCAGCGTGCAGTAGACCTCGAAGGGAGTGGTCCTTCCCGGGCTGAACTGCGGGATCGCGTCCACGACGATCCACTTGGGGCGGTCGGCACCTGGCGGGCGCATGCCCATGACCATATTGACCACCGGCTCACCGGTCCGGAGGGCCACGACGGCCGGGTACTCGTCGGGCCCAAGCGGGTGGCCGTCTTCCCGGGTCGCCTGCAGGCAGATCTCGGGGCCGGTTCGCCCGAGCATGCCGGCGAGGGGAACCCCGAGGACGAGCTCGGCGGCCCGATTGGCCGAGGTGATGCGGCCCTCGGCGTCCTGGTAGATGACGCCCTGCGACATCGTCTCGAACAGGGCACGGAAGCGGGCGTCACCCTCGCGCTTCGCCCGCCGCAGTTCGGCCTCGCGCATTTCCCGGTCGATGGCCGGGATGAGGCGGGCCATGTGGTCCTTCATGACGTAGTCGTGGGCGCCGCGCACCATGGCGTCGACGCCCACCTCTTCGCCAGCCACGCCCGACAGCAGGATGAACGGGACATCGAGGCCCGCGGCGTTCACTTCCTCGAGCGCCTTGAGGCCGCTGAACCTGGGGAGCGCGAAGTCGGAGATGATGACGTCCCACGGCGCCTCGCGCAGGCGCTGCCTCAGATCTTCGGCGGTCTCGACGCGGGTCAGGCTGGAAGCATAGCCCGCGCGGGACAGCTCGATCTCGAGCAGCTCGGCGTCCTCTGACGAGTCTTCGATCAACAACACACGCAACGGAGTAGCCATGGGGACCTCGCGCAGTCGCTGTGCCGGCGTGAGCGTGCCGCGTCGCCGGAGCGCAGGCTTCAGCGTCCCGCCGACGGCGGAGCCTGGTTCAGGACCAGCCAGTAGAGCTGCAGCTGGCGGATCGCCTCAGCGAACTGCGTGAAATCCACGGGCTTGCGGATGTACGAGTTCGCCCGGAGCCTGTACCCGTTGACCAGATCGCTCTCCTCGGCCGACGAGGTCAGGATGACCACGGGCACGAGCGTGGTCCGCTCATGGGCCCGCAGCTCGCGCAGCACCTCGAAGCCGTCCATTTTCGGGAGCTTGAGGTCCAGCAGAACGAGCGCGGGCAGATCGGCGACGTCGCGGCCCGCGTAAGCCCCGCGCGCCAGGAGGTAGTCGAGCGCCTCGACGCCGTCCCGCGCCACGACGATCGGATTCACGATGCGGTGGTGCTCCAGCGCCCGCATGGTGAGTTCCACGTCGTCTTCGCTGTCCTCGACGAGGAGGATGATCTTCCGGGCCGAATCTGCCTGTGCCATCGTGGCTCCGCCCCTTTCCTCACGACAAGGTGAAGGACACCGTGGCCCCCTGCTCGACGGCCCCCGCGGCCCAGACGCGCCCGCCGTGGCGGCGGACGATGCGCTGCACGGTGGCCAGGCCGATCCCGGTGCCCTCGAATTCCGCCGTGCTGTGCAGCCGCTGAAACGCGCCGAACAGCTTCCCCGCGTAGACCATGTCGAATCCGGCGCCGTCATCCCTCACGAAATAGACGGGGCTGCCGTCGTCGTTCGTCACGCCGAACTCGATGCGCGCCGACGGGTGGCGGGACGTGAACTTCCAGGCGTTGCCAAGGAGGTTGTGGAGCACCATTTCGAGCAGGCGCTCGTCGCCATCGGCGAACGCGTCCGGATCGATGACCCACGCGACCCGGCGGTCCGGCGCCGTTTCGTGCAACTCCGCCGCGAGCCGTTCGGCCATCGCGCCGAGACGGACGCGGGTGCGGACCATCTCGGCCCGCGTCACGCGGGACAAGATGAGCAGGTCGTCGATCAGGAGGCTCATGCGCTTGGCGGCCGCCCGCATGCGATCGAGGTAATGCCGTCCGCGTTCGTCGATGGCGCTGCTGTAGTCCTCGAGCAGCGCCAGGCCGAAGCCGTCGATGCTGCGCAGGGGCGCGCGCAGGTCGTGGGAAACGGAATAGGCAAAGGTCTCGAGCTCGCGGTTGGCGTCCTCGAGCTGAACGGTCCGCTGCACCACGCGGGCCTCGAGCTCCGCATTGAGCATGTGCACCTCGGCCTCGGCGCGCGTGCGCTCGGTGATGTCCATCGACACGCCGCCGAGCAGCCGTTCGCCGTGTGGGAGCGGGATGGGGAACTTGAACGTGTGAAATACGCGTGGCCGATCCCTGGCGTCCAGGAACTCCTCGGTGACGGTCTCGGGCCCGCGTGAAAGCACGCGCTGATCGTCCTCGTCCACCCGGGCGGCAGCGTCCGGCGGGAGCAGCTCGGCCGAGCGCTTCCCCAGGCAATCGACCCAGCCGAACAGCTCGCGGACAGCGCGGTTGGCGAGCAGCATGCGGCCGCCGGCGTCCTTCATGAACGCCGCCGCGGGCAGATGCTCCATGAAGACGCGGAATCGCTCCTCCGAGTCGCGCAAGGCGCGCTCGGTCCGCTTGCGGTCCGTGGTGTCGCGGATGATGAACTGGTAGTACTGCTGGCCCCCCACGCCGACAGCCCGGACGCTGCTCTCAACGTCGAGAACCGAGCCGTCCCGGCGCTGATGATGGGTCTCGAACCGGACGCCTTTGTCGGCCATCTCGCGCCGGGTCTGCTCGTCGAACTCCGGCTGTGTGTCCGGCGTCCGAAGATCGGGCACGCGCATGCGCTGCAGTTCGGCCACCGTGTAACCGTACGTCTCGGCGGCGCGCCCGTTTGCTTCGAGGATGTTCCAGGCCGCGTCAGTGAGCAGAATGATGTCGTTCGCCTGCTCGCTCAACAGCAGGATGCGAGCGGCGAGCGCCTGGCGTTCCCGTTCGGTCGCAAGTTGACGCTGAAGCCAGCGAGCGTCGCGATGCCGCTCGATCAGCACGAGGCTCAGCCCTGCAATGATCAACATGGCCGCGAGCAGGATTCCCCCTTCCCACACGCTCGCCCGCACGGGCGCGAAGATCTCGTCCCGGTCCACCTTGGCAACCATCTGCCACGGGGTGTCGGGCACCGTGCGCAGCACGGCCAGCACCGGTACGCCGCGATAGTCGTCGCCCTCGACGACACCCGCGTGACCCTTGACTGCCATGGCCGCGGGCAGCGCCGACGACCGGTCGATCGGGAATCGCAGCGTCAACGCCGTGTTCTTCCGGTGGCGTAGATCGTTGAGGAACACGACGTCGGACCCATCGCGCCTGACGAGCAGCGTCTCGGCCGTGCGGCTGGCTGTCGGCCACGTCTGCACGTTCGGGAAGAGGAACTCACGCGGATCCACCTGCGCCAGCCACGCCCCCGGGGCGCGCTCGTCGCGCCCGTCGGGGGTGCGAACCGGGCTCCAGAAACTCAGGTGAACGTGCCCGTCGGCTGGGGCCGCGCCTGGCGGATCGCGGTGCAGGTCCCAGATGGACACGTCCGTGGCAGTGAGCGCAGCCTGGAAGCGGGTGTTGCCGGTCCACGTGGGAGCCGGCCAACCTGGAGGCGTCACCGCCACTGCACGGCCTGAGGCGTCGTACAGGACGAACGCCTCATAGTGGTAGAGTGCGCGGCGGGCCTCCATCCATTGGAGCAGGTGCTCCCTGGACGTGGCATCGGCCGTCCCGGCCAGGACACGCGCGGCCAGTGCCTGGTCGGCGGGAGACCGCAGAAGGACTTCGGCGTCCGCCCGACGCTCGTGATACCACTTGGCGATTTGCGCGACCTTCAGGTCGGCGATCGTGAACAGCTCCGCCAGCGCGTGTGCCCGAGACGCCGCGATCTGCCGGCCGAGGTAGAGCCACCCCGCTGAACCGATCGCGGTGGCGAGCAGCAACCAGACCAAAGGGCCGGCCCATGCCCGCCCGCCGGGTGAGCGTTGTCGAGCCGGATGTGGCCCCGCCGGGATCCTCGGGTCAGTCACGAGGTCTCCTTGCTCGTAAATCGACGCGGCGGGACAGCGACGAGGGCGTGAGGGACCGTGGCAGCGGGCCCCTCGCGGGGGTTCGTCAGGTACGCAAGTAGCGTAAGACAAACGTACGGCCCATAGAAGTGAAATCGTGGCCAGCGTTGACCACGAGGCGGAGCCCTGGGATCGCGGTGAGCGGTCAGCCCCTGGGATCGCCCGGCTCCAGCCCGGCCGGGAGGCCGAAACCCGCGAGGCTCGCTACGGCATGAGCGCGCGCTGGATCGCGATCGCGGACCGGAACCAGCCCTCTTCGCGCGCGAGCACGGCAAAGGTCCCGCGCTGGATTTCCCGCCCGTTCCGAAGCACCAGAATCTCGTCGGCAGCCGCCAGGCCCGCCAGCCGGTGCGTGATCAGCAGCACGCCCCGATTGGTCGCGGCGCGGCGCAGCGCGCCCAGCACGTCCCGTTCGGCGGCCGGATCCACGCTGGCCGTGGGCTCATCCAGGACCAGGAACGGCGCGTCCTTCAGCAGCGCCCGCGCAAGCGCCAGCCGCTGCCGTTCTCCGCCGGACAGGCGGACGCCGTTCTCGCCGATCCCGGTGCCGAGGCCCTCGGGCAGCGTCGAAACGAACCCGGCAAGGCCGGCCTCCTCCAGGGTTTCCGCCAGTTCAGGGTCGGCCGCGCGCGGGCTGGCGATCTGCAGGTTGTCGCGGATGGTCCCCGTAAACAGGTGGGCCGGCTGCGACACGTACGCAAACGCGGTGCGCACGTCCTCCGGGCTCGTCGCGCGCACATCCTGCCCGTCGATCAGGATCTCACCCGATTCGGCGTCCCAGAATCGCAGCAGCAGGTGGGCGAGCGTGGACTTCCCGGCCCCGCTGGCCCCCACCACCGCCACGAAACGCCCCGGGCCAAGCCGCAGGCTGATCCCGTCCAGCGCGTGCTCCAGTTCACCGGGATACCGGAAGCGGAGGCCCCGAACCTCGAGCGACCGTGCGCGGGCGTGGAGTCCGGCCTTCCCAGGGGGCGGCGCCTCAGGTGCCGACACCATCGGCTGCTCGTCGGCGATCTCGAAGATCCGCCCGGCAGCGGCCGCGGTTGCGCCGAGGCCCTGGTACGCCGCGGCCAGCGGCGCGGCGGCT
Organism: uncultured Acidobacteriota bacterium; assembly: GCA_963813325.1. GTDB lineage: Bacteria > Acidobacteriota > Vicinamibacteria > Vicinamibacterales > JAKQTR01 > CAWEYM01. The sequence continues at coordinate 209,977 of CAWEYM010000003.1, read as the reverse complement.
TCGAACGCTGCGATGGTCGTCAGCACGACGACGGCAAGCTGCACGCCCCCGAGAATGCCGTGATGGACCGCTGCCGCTGCGAGCAGCATCACCGCGACACCGGCGGCATCGGCAGCCAGGCCCGCGAGGGCCGTGCCGACGGCGGCCGCCGCCGTGCCTCGCTGCTGCGCGCGGGCCAGCAGCGCGCCCGTCTCGTGCACGCTCGCGCGTTGTCGTGTGTGCCGCCCGAAGGCGAGCAGGTCGCCCATGCCCTGCACGGTGTCGACCAGGTCGGCCGTCAGCCTCGCCTTCAGCTCAATCGTCCGGGCGCCGGCCCGGCCACCCAGGCGCCGGGCGAGCGCCGGCGCCCCGACCCCGGCGACCAGCAGGCCCGCCACGGCCGCGACCGCCACCGCCCATCCTGCGGGCGCCAACAGCAGGACGACCAGCAGCGCCACGACGGCCGCCGACAACGTCGGTCCCAGAACCCGCACATAGAGATTCTCGAGGACGTCGATGTCGCCCACCAGCCGCGCCACGAGGTCGCCGCCCCGGTGCATGAGCAGCCGCGCGGGCGCCATGGGCTCGAGGGCGCGGTACACGCGGATCCGCAGCCGGCCGAGCAGCCGCAGCGTGACCTCGTGCGAGGCCAGGCGTTCGAGGTAGCGGAACCCGCCGCGGGCAATGCCGAAGAAGCGCACCCCGACGATCGCGACCTGCAGGACCGCAATCGACGGATGGAGGGCAGCCTTCGAGATCAGCCAGGCGGACGTCCCCATGAGGCCGATGCCCGCACCAACGGTTGCCACCTGCAGCACGACCGCCAGGCCGATGCCCGCGCGCTGCGGCCACAGGAGACGGAGCAGGCGCCGCCACACCGGCGTCATGCCTCGCCTCCGAACGCCGCCACCATGCGGGCGTACAGGCCGCGCTGGGTGAGCAGTCCCGCGTGCGTCCCCTGCTCGACCACACGCCCGCCGGCCATCACTACGATCGTGTCGGCATCGGCAACGGTCGTGAGACGATGCGCCACCAGCAGCACGGTCCGGTCCCGGCGGAGCGTGGTGACGGCGTCGTGAACCTGCGCTTCGAGATCCGGATCGAGATTGGCGGTCGGCTCATCGAGGACGAGGATGGGGGCGTCCCTGAGAAACGCCCGCGCGAGCGCAAGACGCTGCGCCTGGCCGGCCGACAGGCGGGCGCCCCGCTCGCCGACCGGCGTGTCCAGGCCGCGCGCGAGCTGCCCGATGAACTCGTCCGCGTGGGCAAGGCGCACGGCGCGATCGAGCTCGGCGTCGGTGGCCGCCGGCCTGGCCATCAGCAGGTTGTCGCGCAGCGATCCGTGGAACAGGTGCGGCCGCTGGGGCACCCACGCGACATGGGCGCGCCACGCGTCGGCGTCGATCGTTTCGAGCGGCGTGCCGTCGGCGAGGACGCGGCCGGGATGGGGCGCGATGAACCGGAGCAGGATGTTCGCGATCGTGGTCTTCCCGGCCCCGCTCGCGCCGACAAGCGCCACGGTCTCCCCCGCCGCGATCTCGAACCCGACGTCGTCCAGGGATGGCCGCGACGTGCCCGGATACGTGAAGCCGACGTGATCGAACGTGATGGCCGGCGGACCGGGTACGGCGACGGACGTGGACCCGCGTGCGGCCCGGGCGTCCGGCATCGCGGCGCCAGGCACCGTGGCCGTCAGCGCGGCGGCGGCCGGCCCCAGCAACTGTCCCATGCGTCCCGCGGCCTCGCGGCCGGCCAGCCCGGCGTGGAACGACGCGCCCAGGGCACGCAGCGGACGGTAGAACTCGGGCGCCAGCAGCAGCGCGAGGAAGGCTTCGCGGAACTCAAGCCGCCCGTAGAGCAACCGGAGGCCGACCTCCACCGCCACGAGCGCGACGCCGATGGTCGCCAGCAGCTCCAGCGTGAACGCCGACAGGAACGCCACCCGGAGCACGCCCATCGTGAGCCGCCGGAACCGTTCGCTCGCGTCCGCGATGACCGCCGCCTCGTCGGCCTCGCGCCCGAAGGCCTTGAGCGTGGCGAGGCCCTGGATCGAATCCAGGAACCGGGCGCTCAACCGCGAGAGCGTGGTCCACTGCCGGCGCGTCCGCTCGCGCGCCGCGCCTCCGATCAGCACCATGAAGAGCGGGATCAGCGGCCCGGTGATGGCGAGAACGAGCGCCGACAGCGGATCGATGAGGGCCACCACCGCGAGGATCACGAACGGCAGGGTCGCGGCCAGCACGACCTGTGGCAGGTACTGGGCCACGTACGCGTCGAAGGCCTCGACGCCCCCGACGATCGTGTGGCTCAGCTCGCCCGCCGATTCGGACGCGATCCCGGCCGGCCCGAGATCAATCAGCCTGCCAACGAGCCGATCGCGCAGCGCCACCCTCGCGCCACCCGCAGCCCGCTGCGCGAGCACGTCACCCGCCCACGCGAGCAGCGCGCGGGCCGCCGCCGCGAGCACGATCCCGCCGGCCGCCGGGACAATGGCCGCGACGCCCTGTCCCTGCAGGAACACGTCGTCGATGGCTCGGCCCAGGAGGATCGCCTGCGCGACCACGAGGCCCCCGGCCGCCAGCCCGCAGGAGACGGCCACTGCCAGGTCGCGTGTCGTGGCGCGCGGAAACGCAAGAAGGCCCCTGCCCGGAACGGACATGAGGTTCCGGCGGGGGGCTGCGGCCTTTTCCATCAGTCCGATGCGGCGGCCCGCGCCGCCCGTGGACGGGATCGGTGAGGCGAGATCGCGCCGGCCCGCGGCGGGCGGACCGGCTCCCGGGACGCGCTCAGTATTCCAGCTTCGTGTCGCTGCCCACGCGGTGGCGGAACACCCAGTAGGTCCAGCCCTGGTACGCCAGAACGACCGGCACGAAGATGAACGCCACGATGCTCATGATGCGCAGCGTGTAGGGCGAGGACGACGCGTTGTAGATCGTGAGGCTCCACTCCGGGTTGAGGCTCGACACCATCACCCGCGGGTAGAGCGCCATGAAGATCGTGGCGGTCGCCAGCGCGATCGCCAGGCACGTCATCGTGAACGCCCAGCCCATGCGCTCGACACGGACGAACACGCCGGCGCCGAGCATCGCGATGAGGCTCAGGATCGGCACGAGCCCGGGGTTGAGGCCCAGCCGCGTGAACGCATCGGTCCACAGGTAGGTCGCAATCACGAACAGGCCGATCAGCACCGTGGCCGCCGGGCCGATGCGCCGGATCGCGCGTCCCGCGCGCTCCTTGATCCGGTCGGTGCTCTTCAGGTGCAGGAAGATCGCGCCGTGCGTCGCGAACGCCGCCAGGGTCGTCACACCGACAATGAGCGTGTAGGGACCGAGGAGGTTGAAGAAGCCGCCGACGTACTGCTTGCCCGCGTCGATGGGCACGCCGCGCAGCAGGTTGCCGAGCGCCACGCCCCACAGCAGCGCGGGCACGGCCGATCCCACGAAGATGGCCCAGTCCCAGGTCGCCCGCCACGCCGGGCGAGAATCCTTGCTCCGGAACTCGAACGCCACGCCCCGCAGGATCAGCGCCACGAGCATCAGGAACAGCGCCAGGTAAAAGCCCGAGAACAGGGTGGCGTACCAGTGCGGGAACGCCGCGAAGACCGCGCCGCCCGCCGTGATGATCCACACCTCGTTCCCGTCCCACACCGGCCCGATCGTGTTGATGATCCGGCGCCGCTCCTCATCCGTCTTGCCGAGGAACGGGAGGAGGATCCCGACGCCGTAGTCGAATCCCTCGAGGATGAAGAACCCCGAGAAGAGGACGCCGATGAGGATGAACCAGAGTGTGTTGAGGTCCATGGCCCTGCTCCCTCCTCAGGTCCGGGCCGGCGTCGGCGCGAGGTCCTCGCCGCCGTGCAGGTCGACGTTGGTGACACCCGCCCTGGCGTTCTTGGCGAGCAGGTAGACATCGACGGCCATCAGCACCCCGTAGAGCACCGTGAAGCCGACCAGCGACACCGCCAGCTCGCCGGCCGTCACCGCGGGGGAGACCGCGTCCTCGATGCGCTGCAGGCCGAAGACAATCCACGGCGAGCGGCCGATCTCGGTGAAGATCCAGCCCGAGCTGTTGGCGACGTACGGGAGCGCGATGGCCGGGACGAGCAGGGCGAGCAGGCGCGGGGTCGCGTCACGCGTCGGCCCGCGGCGCATGGCGAGGGTCGCCAGGGCGCTGAGCAGCAGCATCAGGAACCCGGCGCCCACCATCGCGCGGAACATCCAGTAGGTCCACTTGACCGGCGGCGTGTAGTCGCCCGGGCCGTACCGGGCCTCGTACTCGATCTGAAGCTCCTTGATGCCCTTCACCTCGCCCGAGAACCGGTTGTAGGCGAGAAAGCTCAGCATCCCCGGCACCTTGACCGCCCACACGTCCCGCTTGCGCGCCTCATCACCCCAGGTGAAGAGCGACATCGGCGCCGGGTCCTCGGTGTCCCACAGGGCCTCGGCGGACGACATCTTCATCGGCTGCACGGTGTACATGTACTGCGCCTGGCCGTGGCCCACGACGATGACGGCCAGGGACGCGACGAGCGCATAGACCGCCGCGATGCGGAACGACCGCCTGAAGGCGTCGTGCGTCTCGGCGTCGGCCGGCCGCCGGAGCTGCCAGGCGGAGACGCCGAGCATGAAAAAGGCCCCGGTCACCATCGCGCCGGTCAGCACGTGCGGGAACTGCACGAAGACGTGCGGGTTCGTCACCAGCGCCCAGAAATCGGTCATCTCGGCCCGCCCGTTGTTCAGGACGTACCCGACGGGCCGCTGCATGAACGAGTTGGCGATCAGGATCCACAGCGCCGACAGGTTCGACCCGAGGGCGACGAGCCAGATGCACGCCAGGTGCACCCTCTTCGGCAGCTTCTCCCAGCCGAAGATCCACAGGCCGAGGAACGTCGACTCGATGAAGAACGCCACCAGGGCCTCGATCGCGAGCGGCACACCGAACACGTCGCCGACGAACCGCGAGTACTCGGACCAGTTCATGCCGAACTGGAACTCCATCACGATGCCCGTGACGACGCCCATCGCGAAGTTGATCAGGAAGAGCTTGCCCCAGAACTTCGTCAGCTTCTTCCAGACCTCGTTGCCCGTCGCGAACCAGGCGGTGTGCAGGCCGGCCACGACCCAGACGAGACCGAGCGTGAGCGGCACGAAGAAGAAGTGGTAGACGCAGGTGATGGCGAACTGCCACCGGGCGAGAAGAAGAGTGTCCATGCGGGGCGACTCCGTGTAGAGCGACCGGGTGCAGTCGCGAATAGGGGCGTCCCTCGGACCAAGGGCGACGGCGCCAGCATACCACCTCGCGCCCGGTTGGCGACGCCCGGGATCGCCAGGATCCAGCCTGGCCGGGCAGCGGGAATCGGAGTCGGGAGGGCGGGAAGGACGGCGGGCGCGGGAGTCGAGTGGGCGGGAGGACGGCGGGCGCGAGAGTCGACGGGTAAGGACGTAGCCCCGGCGCTTCAGCGCCGGGGGCACCCCGCGGCTGAAGCCGCGGGGCTACAACGGACTCCGCGGGCGGCAAGCCGCGCCGTGTGGCATGATGCCGGGAACCGGCGCCGGCCCCGATCCGGCGCACCGTGCCGTCCCCGGGAGGCTGCCATGCCGCGAACCCGCTGCGTCCTCATCGTCCTGTTCCTTGTCCTGGCCGGGGGAGCCCGGCCGTCCGCCCAGGCGCCGCCGGCCCGGGCCGCCGTGCTGGCCGGGCTCGATACCTACGTCGCACGCGTCATGAAGACCTTCGAGGTTCCCGGCGTCGCGGTGGCCGTCGTGAAGGACGGCCGCGTGGTCGTCGCGAAGGGATACGGCGTGCGCAAGCTCGGCGATCCGGCGCCGGTCGACGAAAAGACGCTGTTCGGCATCGCGTCCAACTCCAAGGCGTTCACGGCGACCGCCCTCGGCCTGCTCGTCGAGGCGGGCAAGGTCGAATGGGACGCCCCGGTCACGCGCTACCTCCCCGGCTTCCAGATGTGGGACCCGTGGGTCACGCGCGAGCTCACGGTCCGCGACCTGCTCGTCCACCGCAGCGGCCTCGGGCTCGGCGCCGGGGACCTGCTGTGGTGGCCGCCGACCACGTTCGACCGGAAGGACATCGCGGGCCGCATCCGGTTCATCCCGCCCGTCACGAGCTTCCGCACCGCCTACGCGTATGACAACGTGCTCTATCTCGTCGCCGGCGACGTGATCGAGGCGGTCAGCGGGCAGAGCTGGGAGGAGTTCGTCCGCGCGCGGATCCTGGCGAAGGTCGGGATGGCCGGCACGAGCGTCCGTTGCTCTGCGATCGCCGGCGGCGGGAACGTCGCGACGCCTCACGCGCGCATTGACGGCGCCGTCCGGCCGGTCGCGCCGTTCCCGGCCGACAACACCGACCCGGCGGCCGGGATCAACTCGAACGCGGAAGACATGGCGAAATGGCTGCAGGTGCAGGTGGGCCGGGGCACGCTGCCGGACGGCTCGCGCCTGTTTTCCGATGAGACAGCACGCCAGCTCACGATGATGGTGACGCCGATTCCCACGCGGGATCCCGCGCCCGAGCTGGCCGCGCAGCGGTCGAACTTCCGCGGCTACGCGCTGGGCTTCAATGTGCTCGACTACCGGGGCCGCAAGGTGGTGATGCATTCCGGGGGCCTGCCCGGCTTCGTGTCGCGGGTCTTCATGGTCCCGGAGATCGATCTGGGCGTGGCCGTGCTGACCAACCAGGAGTCGGGCGAGGCATTCGACTCGATCGCCTACCACGTCGCGGACGAGTACCTGGGGGCGCCCGCCACCGACTGGATCGAGGCGTATCAGAAGGTGAGCGCCCGCCAGCAGGCGGGCTACGCCGAGGCCGATCGCAAGGCCGCCGCCGCGCGCGACTCGTCATCGCGTCCGTCGCTGCCGCTCGATCGCTACGCTGGCACGTACGTGGACGGGTGGTACGGTGAGGTCGCCATCGCCCACGAGGACGGCAGGCTGGTGATGACGTTCTCGCGCACGCCTTCGCTCGTCGGCGATCTCGAGCACTTCCAGTACGACACGTTCATCGTCCGCTGGCGCGACCGGGAACTGCGGGCGGACGCGTACGTCACCTTCGCCCTGAACCCCGACGGCAGCATCGACCAGGCGAAGATGAAGGCTGTGTCGCCCGCGACCGACTTCAGCTTCGACTTCCACGACCTGCTGCTGCGGCCGGCGCCGCGCCGCGGACCGGCTGGGCCCTAATCTCCGGCTCATGGCGAACGGCGTCCGGTCGAGTCACGCCGTGGCGCCGAATCTCCGATCCCCGCCCCGATCCTCGATCTCCGGCTCACGGCGAACGGGCGTCCGGCCCCGGACGTTCAGGGGCTGAAGCGGTCCGGCCAACGCCAACGTGACAGCAGGTACGGCTTCTGGCGCTCGTAGGCCAGGCACAAACGTTCCGCCCGCTCGGCCACTTCCCCCGGTCCCAGGGCGGCGACATTGGCAGCGTACGAGGCCACCCAGGCGAGGTAGATGGGCACCATCGAGCGCAGCAGGTGGTCCCGGTTCATCACGCGCAGTCGGTACCCGAGCGCGAAGTCGTAGACCACACGGGCCCACACGTCGTCGGGCATCGAGAAGTCTTCGATCGGGGCGCGGGCCAGCTTCCTGAGGTCGAGTTGGGTCGCGGGCGGCAGCACCGCGCCCCACAGGTCCGCCAGGTTCCGGTACCCGAGATGGAACGACTCCACCAGCGCGTGCACGTCCACAGCCCCGGCATCATCGTCGGGGTGTGCCGTCGTGCCGAAGGTGGCCACGGGCTCCGAACCCCGGACCGTCTGCCAGGAGGCCGCGTGCCGCTCGACATCCTCGAACAGGGCGCCGACCACGCGGGAGAGCACCGAGGCCAGATCCGCCGGCTCTCTGGGTGCGATAGGCCGAGGCCCGGCTTCCGCCTGGCTCACCTTCAGCCCGCCGGCCAGTGCCTCTCCGAGCATCCACTCCAGCGGCGCGGCCGGGTCGCTGCCGGCCCGGGAATCGAGGAACCGCTCAGCCAGCCTTGCCGACGCTGCGAAGTCCTCCACCAGCGGGCAGCGCACGCGCTTGCCGTAAACGGCGCGCGTGAGGGGGTAGAGGATGGCAGCGGTGATCAGACCCTCGAACCGGCCCCGGGCATAGCACGGCAAGACGAGATCCATGCCGTCCCTGAGGACGGGCTGCAGCAGGCCGGGAGCCGGGCCCGGGTCGGGGGACGCGGTCATCCACACGGCGATTGCCCGCGCTCGGATCCTTCGGGCGATGGCCAGGACGGCATGCCCAGCTTCGGCGTGACCCGTTGCCATCCCGGGTGCGCCGTCGACCGGCGGGAAGGGGAACGGCAGGACCTGCAGGCCGGCGATCCCGGGATCTGGCTCAGAGTCCCGGCCGCCAGTGGCCGCCGGGGTCCGCACCACGACGATGGCCGTGGGCGCAGCCTGCTGGCCGGGTAACGCCCCGGCCACGGCCCGGCCGGCCATCTCCCGCGCCGCGTCAGCGTCGGCGCAAGCCGGCAGGCCCACCACCAGGTCGGCGGCCCCCATCGCATCGAGGCGCTGGGCGACGTCGTTCGGGAGGCCGTCGTGTCGCACGGCTATCCACCTCCCAGCTCGTGGTCGCCCTCGAACGACGAGGCATCGCCAGACAGCAACAGCAGGCCCTCGAGCGGGATTCGCACCCATGGCGGTCGGCTAATCAGTTCGGACAGCAGCTCGTGGAGCGCCTTCTCGAGCAGGAACGCGTCGAGCAGGATGCCGAGCAAAGGCGGCGGCGGCAGGAACGGCGCCCCGGCTGCCGGCTGTCGGTAGGCGCGCAGGAACTCGGCTGACATGGTGGCGTCCCACAGCCGCGCCCAGGGCGTGAGCCTGGCGACATCGTCCGGGTGCCGGGCGGTGTAGGAGAGAAGCCCCGCGGCGTAGCTGAGGGACCGCATCATGCCGGCGACGTCCTTGAGGGGAGACTGTTTGGCGCGGCGCTCATCGAGCGGTCGAGTCGGCTCGCCCTCGAAGTCGAGAATCACATAGTCGCCCTCGACCCGCAGCACCTGGCCGAGGTGGTAGTCACCGTGAATACGCGTCTGCATGACGTCGAGAGTCGAGGTCGACAGCTGCTCGAATCCGGCCACGATCCGGCGGCGCCGGCTGAGGACCAGGCCCGCCGGTTCGACGAGGTCGTCCGGCAGGCGCGGCAGGTTGTCCTCGAGGGCAGCCAGCGCCTCCGACGCGCGCTCGCGCATGGCGACCGCCATGGCGCGGCACCTGTCCGCGGTCATGGTCTCGGGTCTGAACGCCGGGTCGTCGGTGGGCTGGGTGAGCGCGAGGTGCAGACCCGCCGTCAGGCGTCCGAGCGCGGCCGCGGCGCCCAGCGACATCCCGATGTGGTCGCGCGCCGGCCCATCGACGAGGGACCGGTCGGTGCTGGCCCACGCTCCAGCAGCGAACGGGATCGTGCTGACATTCTCGTAATACCGGTGCAGTTCCTCCAGTGTCCAGGTCCAGCCGTCTCCCTGGTTGGGCACGATCCCCAGCAACATGGCGACATCGGCCGGCTCGCCGTCCGCCGGCACGTACTTGATGACGCCCCCAAAGGCGGATACGCGGGGGAACGGGGCCTGCTCGGTCAGGTACCGCCCGATCTCGCAGCCGGGGTTCGGGCCCTGCTGGTACCGGCGGAACAGCTCGAGCGTGAGCCGATTGCCATAGCGGACCGACGTCTTGCTCTGCTCGGCCGGCGACCGCGCAGTTGGCAGCGGCGTGCCGGGCCTGCCGCGCAGGTCGGCGAAGACGCGGCTCGGAATGCCGCGCAACTCGCCGTGCCGTGTCGCGATGCGGCGGGACGTGGCGATCGCCTCGAACAGCGTGGCGCACGCCTGGTCGTCGTGCAGGGCGTCGTAGAGGACGCCGCTGCCCCGGGGCCCCGTGACCGGGCACAACACCGCGGCCTGCGGGATCTCCCGGTCGTCGAAGTCGAGGGCCATGGGCACGACGTAGGCGTCGCCGCCGCCGTCGTAGGCGACCTCGACGAAGACCAGGGCCGCACCCTCCGGCTCCAACTCGGCCCAGTCGGCGACCCGTGTGCTCCGAACGCGCCGCGACTTGCCGCCGAACCACCGCTGCGCTGGCAGGTAGGCGGGCAGGACGCGGCCCTCGAGATCGCTCCTCGCGGGGCCGTCCGGGAGGCCGGGCCAGCCACCGGCGACGTCCAGCAGTTCGTGGGTCGACGGCGCGGGCGCGGGCATACGCTGCAGCTCGAACCACAGGAACCCGTACGGCCCGAGCGTGAGGGGGTAGGGCCCGCGTCCGATGCGGGGGAATTCGACGTAGCCCAGCATCTCCACGGGGGTCAGGCCCTCGAAGGCCGACAGGTCCAGCTCGGTCGGCTGCGCGAAGCGCGACAGGTTGGCGACGCACAGCACGTGCTCGTCCCTCTCTCCGTGCCGCAGGTACGCGAGCACTTTGCGGTTGGCCGGACGCAGGAACTCCAGCGAGCCGCGGCCGAAGACGCGGACGAGCTTCCGGAGCGCGATCATGTTGCGCATCCAGCTGAGCGGTGACGAGGCGTCGGTGAGCTGGGCCTCGACGTTGATGGCTTCGTAGCCGTACACCGGGTCCATGACGACCGGGCTGTAGAGCTTCGCGGGTGTCGCGCGGGAGAAGCCGGCGTTGCGGTCCGCGTTCCACTGCATTGGCGTGCGCACGCCGTTGCGGTCACCGAGATAGATGTTGTCGCCCATGCCGATCTCGTCGCCGTAGTACAGGATGGGCGTGCCCGGGAACGAGAAGAGCAGGCTCTGGAGCAGCTCGATCCGTCGCCGGTTGTTGTCCATCAGGGGCGCCAGGCGCCGGCGGATTCCGGCGTTCAGGCGCATCCGGGGATCGGCGCTGTAGGCGAGGTACATGTAGTCCCGTTCCTCGTCGCTGATCATCTCGAGCGTCAGCTCGTCGTGGTTGCGGAGGAACAGGCCCCACTGGCACGAATCGGGGATGTCGGGCGTCTTCGCCATGATCTCGGTGACCGGCAGGCGGTCCTCGAGCCGCAGCGCCATGAAGATGCGGGGCATCAGGGGAAAGTGGAATGCCATGTGGCACTCGTCGCCATCCCCGAAGTACGGTCGGACGTCGCTCGGCCACTGGTTTGCTTCGGCCAGGATGACGCGGTTGGCGTAGCCGTCGTCCATCGCGCGGCGGATGCGCTTGATGAGGGCGTGCGTCTCGGGCAGGTTCGCGCAGCTGGTCCCGTCGCGTTCGATCAGGAAGGGGATCGCGTCCAGCCGCAGCCCGTCGACGCCGCGGTCGAGCCAGAATCGCATCACGTCGAGCATGGCGTCGACCACCGCGGGATTGTCGAAGTTGAGGTCGGGCTGGTGCGAGAAGAAGCGGTGCCAGTAGTACGCCTTGGCCACGGGGTCCCACGTCCAGTTGGATGCCTCCGTGTCGGTGAAGATGATGCGGGCGTCGGCGTACTTCCGGTCGGTGTCGCTCCAGACGTAGAAGTCGCGCTCGGGCGACCCCGGCGGGGCGTGGCGGGCGGCTTGAAACCAGGGGTGCTGGTCCGACGTGTGGTTGAGGACGAGCTCGATCATCACCTGGAGGTCGCGGCCGTGCGCGGCCTCCAGGAACGCCTGGAAGTCCTCCATGGTGCCGTAGCTCGGATGCACGCTGCGGTAGTCGGCGATGTCGTAGCCATCGTCGCGCAGCGGGGACGGAAAGAACGGCAGGAGCCAGAGGCACGTGACGCCGAGACCCTGGAGATAGTCGAGGCGCTGGATGAGGCCGGGGAAATCCCCGATGCCGTCGTTGTTCCCGTCGAAGAACGCCTTGACGTGCAGCTCGTAGATGATGGCGTCCTTGTACCAGAGGGGCGGCGGGCCGGCGTAGCGTGTCATCGCGCCTGGTCCTCCTCGAGGTCGGCGACGAGGATGGTCGCCGGCAGCGTGGCGAGCGCGTCGGCCGCCCGCAGGACCGGGGCGGGCCCGCCGGCGGGCCCCAGGCGCTCCCCGGTGAAGGCGTTGCGCCAGCCCACGCCTGCGAAGTCCGGAGGCAGGGGGACGGTCGTGTCGCCCCAGGCCGCGGGGCCGACGGGGAACGAGCCGTTCGAGCCGCACAGGCCCGCGACCAGGCGGGGCGCCAGCACGACCACGCGGCGGTCGCCGAGCGCGCGGCAGAACGCCACGAGGTGGTCCGCGCGCTCGCCCGCCGGCTCGAGCGGCTCGTACGAGCCTTGCAGGAACAGGCCGGCTTGGCGCCGCCTCAGCCGGAGGCCGGCGGCCGTATAGTACAGCTTGATGCGGCCGCTCTCCCAGGTGGCCAGCAGGTCCGACAGGTCCGCGATCCGCCGTTCGGCGGGGCCCTCGGAAGCGAGAACAGGCTCGAGGCCGTCCAGCCATTGTGCGCGCAGCTCGAAGTCCACGACCCGCCGGCTGTCCGGGTCGACCAGGCTCAGGTCCCAGAGCTCGGTGCCCTGGTAGAAGTCCGGCACGCCCGGCGAGGCCAGCTTCAGCGTGAGCTGCGAGAGCGAGTTGACCGCGCCGAGTCTGGCCACCCGCTGCTGGAAGGGCAGGAAGAATGCCAGGAAGGACCGCGAGTTCGAACCGGTCAACGCCCGGTCGACGAACCGGGTGACCGCCGCGTCGTAGGCCTCCGAGGGATTGACCCAGCTCGTGTGGATCTTTTCCTCCTTCACGGCCTTCAACAGGTACCCGCGCATCCGGTCGACCAGGCCCGTGCCCGGAGGGCCAGCCAGGCCGGCCGGCCACGCGCCGAGCAGCGCCTGGTAGAAGAGCATCTCGTCGTGCCGGTCGGGCGCGGGCTCGCCGTTCACCTCGACCCGCGCCGATGCGTTGGCGCGGGACCATCGCGACACTATCGTCCGCCACTCCTCGGGGATCTCCGAGAGGACGCTCAGGCGGGCGCGGGCATCCTCGCCGCGCTTGGTGTCGTGCGTCGCGGTGGCAATCATCGCGAGCGGCCACTCCTCCAGCCGGCGGGCGTTTGCGAAGTGGAACTCGGAGGGCGCGCGGCCGAACCGGTCGGGGCGGCCGCCCACCTCGTTGAGCGAGGCGAGCGGCGCGTAGCGGTAGAAGGCGGTGTCCTCGACGCCCTTCGCCTGGACGGGCCCCGTGTACTGCTGGAACTTCATGGCGAACCGCGCGCGGCGGTCGAACTCGGCCGCGGACAGCTCTGGCGCCGGGACCGGGACGAGCATCTGCCGGATGAAGTGGAAGATGGAGGGCTCCATCGCCGCGTTCCGCCGCAGCGCCGCCGACACGGCGGCTGACACCGCGCGATCGTCGGAGGGGGTCGGGCCACCGGGCACGAAGTAGGTCCGATAGACCGGGAAGCAGGCGACGATCTCGCGCAGCGCGTCCTGCAGGCTGTCCAGGGTGAAGTCGCGGTACTCGCGCTCCCGCTCGGAGGTGCGGTTGAGGTCGTGGGCGAGCACGTTCAACTCGGAGGCCATCGTCGTGAGGATGATCAGCTTCTTGGCCTCGTAGGCCACGTCGTCGAACGTGCCGGCGCGCCCGGTGAACCGCGCGTAGACCCGCCGGACCGCGTGCGCGCGGCCGGCGTCGACGAAGAGGCCGTTGACGTCGTTGAGAAAATCGTAGCCGGTGGTCCCGTGGACCTGCCAGCCCGGCCGCAGCGGCTCGTCGCCCGACAGGATCTTCTCGACGACCGTGTAGAGCGGGCGGTCTGGTCCGACCAGGCCGGCCAGCTCCCGCAGGTAGGCCGCGGGATCGAAGAGCCCGTCGATGTGGTCGAGCCGAACGCCGGTGATCTCGCCGCGGCCCGCCATGTCGGCCAGGCGCGCGTGCGCCGCGGAGAAGACGTCGGGGGCCTCCATGCGGATCCCGGCCAGTGCATTGACGTCGAAGAACCGCCGGTAGTTGATCTCGTGCGTGGCCGTCCGCCAGTACGACAGGCGGTAGGCCTGCGCTTCGAGCAGCTCGTGCAGCAGGTCGAACGAAGGCCGGTCGCCCGGCACGCCGTTGAAGTGGCGGACATTGCGCTCGACGTGCTGCCTTACCGGATCGCAGGCGTCGACGAGCCGCTCCAGGCGCTGTGCAGCGATGTCCTTCTCGCGCATCCGCGCCGCCACCTTGTCGGGATCCGTGTCCGTACGGGCCGGCAGATGATCCAGCTGGAACAGGATGCTCTGGAACTCCTGGAAGCACGGGTCCGCGACACCGAGAGCCGTCTCGAGGGCGCCGGCGTCGTGGCGCAGCAGCAGCCGCATCTGGCGCGGGTTGAGGGGCAGCGACGCGCCGAAGTAGCGCAGGCGGAACTTCCCGGCCTCGTACTCGATGTGGAGGTGCCCGGCGTGCAGGGCGACCCCGTACTGCTCGCCGAGGATCGGCAGCAGGACCTTGCCCCGCAGCTCGGGCTTGACCGGCTCCCAGTCGATGTCGAAGAAGTGTGCGAACGGCGACGAGGGACCGTTCTCGAGCACGCTACGCCACCACGCGTTGGCCTCCGCGTGGATGCTCATGTGGTTCGGCACGAAGTCGAGGAGCAGGCCGAGGCCGTGCGCGCGGATCGCGCCGGTGAAGGCGGTCCAGCCCTCCTCGCCGCCGAGGCCCGCGTCGATACGGGCGTGGTCGCAGATGTCGTAGCCGTGCGCGCTGCCGGGCGCGGCGGCGAGCACGGGCGAGCAGTAGCACTCGGTGACGCCGAGTCGCGCCAGGTAGGGCGCCAGGGAGGCGGCTGACGCGAGCGTGAGGTCCGCCCCGAGCTGGAGCCGGTAGGTACTCACGGGCGTGCGAGCCGGGGCGCGGACGTGAGACATCTCAGGAGCCCCCCACAGCGAGGGGCGGCTCGCCAGCGAGGATGACGGCGCCGGGCCGCTCGAACTCGGCGACGCCGATGTCGGCGCTGATGCGCACGGGCCGCGGGTCGGCGGCGAAGGCGGGATCCTCGGTCGTGAGCACCTGCTTCCAGCGCCAGCCGGCCGGCAGGCCGGGGGGCGACACCACGCGGAGAGCGACGCGGCCGGCACCTCGCAGGCGCACGATCACGCGGAGCGCCGCGCCGGGCGCCGCCCGCTGCACCAGGAGACAGTCGGCGTCGAGCGCGGTGACGTCGAACCGGTGGCCGGAGCCGGTGCCCATCGCGCCGGACGTGCGGCGCAGTGTGATGAGGCTGCGGTAAAGGCGCAGGACCGAGGCGTGCGGCTCGCGGTCCCGTTCCCGCCAGTCGAGGCAGCTGGCGAGGAAGGTCTGCTCGGCCTGGGGATCCGGAATCCGCTCGCGGGCCAGGGGATCGGAGAACGCCGCGAAGCGGCTGAACTCGCGACGGCGCCCCTCGGTGACCGCCCGCCCGAGCTCGGCGTGATGGTCCGCGAAGAAGGCGAACGGCGTGGTGGCGGCCCATTCCTGCCCCATGAAGAGGAGCGGCGTCTCGGGCAGCACGAGCAGGAGGACCGACGCGGCGCGCCACGCCGCGAGGTCCACCTGGTGGTGCAGGCGCTCGCCGAAGGCACGGTTCCCGACCTGGTCGTGGTTCTGGAGGAAGAACACGAACCTGGGCAGCTCGATGCCGGCCGGGTCGGTGCCGCGGGGGCCGCTGAAGTACGAGGAGTGCTGCCCGCAATAGAACCACCCGCGCCGGGCCGTCGCGGCGATGTCCGCGGGCGTACCTTCGAAGTCCGCGTAGTACCCGTCCGCATCGCCCGCCAGCCCGCGGCGCAACTGATGGTGGAAGTCGTCGGACCACACGCCGTCGAGCGCCCACCCGCCGCCCGACGCGGGCCGGACGATGTGTGCGAGGTTGCGGTGGTCCTCGGCGATCACGAGTGCGCGGCGGCCCGACCCCTCGAGCGAGCGCCTGACGTCGTCCGCGAGCTGTGCGAGGACGTGGGGATAGCTCTCGTCCCTGATGGCGTGCGTCGCGTCGAGGCGCAGGCCGTCCAGGTGGTACTCGTGCACCCAGCGCAGCGCGTTCTCGATGACGTAGTCACGCACCGGCGGGCTGCCGGGGCCGTCGAACCTGACCGCCGGCCCCCACGGGCTGTCGTGGCTGCCGGTGTAGAACGGGCTGAACGCCGACTGGTAGGCCCCGTCCGGCCCGAGGTGGTTGTAGACCACGTCGAGGTGCACGGCCATGCCGAGGCGATGCGCGTCGTCCACGAGGCCACGGAGATCGTCGGGTGCGCCATAGCAGCGGGCGGGGGCGAACATCGCCACGCCGTCGTAGCCCCAGTTCCAGCGGCCCGGAAAGTCGGCGATCGGCATCAGCTCGATTGCGGTGACGCCCAGGCTGGCGAGCGCGTGCAGCCGGCGCCCGGCGCCGACGAAGGTTCCCTCCGGCGTGAACGTCCCCACGTGGAACTCGTACAGGATGGTGTCCTCGAGGGGCCGGCCCGCCCACCCCGCGTCGGTCCACCGGAAGGCCCGCCAGTCGACCACGGCCGAGGGCCCGTGTACGCCGAGCGGCTGATACCGGGACGCCGGGTCCGGGAACGGGCCGCGCCCGTCGATCCTGAAGCGATAGAGATCGCCGGCGCCGACGCCCTCGACGACCGCGGTGTGAAAGCCGCCGGCGCTGCCCATGGCGTGCACCGACGAGTGCCCTGGCGTCTCGAGGCAGACCTCGACGCGTCCGGCCGCCGGGGCCCACACGCGGAACCGGGTCGCGGCGCCGTCCACCGTCGCGCCGAGCGTCGGCGTCCATGTGGTCATGGGCGTGCCTCCCGGCGGCAGGCGACCATGAGCGGCCACCTCAGACCTCCTTCCGACTTGCCGGCGAAACGCCCGCCAGGTGGAACATGGCCGTCGCCCGTCCGGCGAGCGTGTAGCTGTGATGGCGGATCCGGGCCGGCGTGCCCCAGGCCTCCAGCGACGTGTCCACCATGCGCTCCCAGTGCGATCCCGGCTCCGCGGTCAGCACGAAGCGCACGCGGCCGTGGTGGGCGTTGAACAGGAGAAACAGCGTGTCGCCTGCCGGCGCCGGGGGCCGGGCCGCACCATCGTGGATGGTCCCGCGCAGGCGCACGCCGAGGCTGCGCGCGAAGTGCGCGTTCCAGTCGGCGTCGGTCATCTCCCGACCCGACGGCTGGTACCACTGGATGTCGAGGATGTCCGCGCCCCGAATCAGGCGGTCCTGGAAGAAGTGGCGGCGGTGCAACGCCGGCTGCGCGCGGCGCAGCCGGACCAGGAACCGGGTGAAGGCCAGCAGGTTCTCTGCCTCGGGCGTGGGGGTCCAGTCCAGCCAGCTGGTCTCGTTGTCCTGGCAGTAGGCGTTGTTATTGCCCTGCTGCGTGCGCCCGCGCTCGTCGCCGCCGCACAGCATCGGCACGCCCTGCGACAGGAACAGGGTCGCCAGCAGATTGCGCTGCTGCCGCGCGCGCAGCGCCCGGACCGCCGGATCGTCGCTCGGGCCCTCGACGCCGCAGTTCCAGCTCAGGTTCTCGTCTGCTCCGTCGGCGTTGCCCTCCCCGTTGGCCTCGTTGTGCTTCCCGTTGTAGCTGACCAGGTCGCGCAGCGTGAAGCCGTCGTGGGCCGTCACGAAGTTGATGCTCGCGTAGGGCCGCCGCCCGCTGCGCGCGTAGAGATCGCTGCTGCCCGAGAGGCGCGTCGCCAGCTCGGACACCAGCCCGCCGTCGCCCTTCCAGAACCGGCGGACCGTGTCGCGGTACTTTCCGTTCCACTCCGCCCAGCCGACCGGGAAGTTGCCCACCTGGTAGCCGCCCTCGCCGAGATCCCACGGCTCGGCAATCAGCTTCACCTGGGACAGCACCGGGTCCTGGTGGACGACGTCGAAGAAAGCGCCGAGTCTGTCCACCTCGTGCAGCTCGCGCGCCAGCGCGCTGGCCAGGTCGAACCGGAACCCGTCCACGTGCATCTCGAGGACCCAGTAGCGCAGGCTGTCCATGATGAGCTGCAGCACGCGCGGGTGGCGCATGTTCAGCGTGTTGCCGCAGCCCGTGTAGTCCATGTAGTAGCGCGGCTGGTCCGCCACGAGGCGGTAGTAGGCCTCGTTGTCGATGCCCCGGAGCGAGAGGGTGGGCCCCAGGTGGTTTCCCTCGGCCGTGTGGTTGTACACCACGTCGAGGATCACCTCGAGGCCGGCCCGGTGGAGGTTGCGCACCATCGTCTTGAACTCGTGCACCGCGCCGGCCGGCGTCCGTGCCCTCGCGTAGCGTACGTCGGGCGCGAAGACGGCGACGGTGTCGTAGCCCCAGTAGTTCACCAGGCCCTTCTCGACCAGGTGTCGGCCATCCGCGTGATGATGCACGGGCATCAGTTCCACTGCGGTCACGCCGAGATCGGCGAGGTAGCGGACGATCTCCTCCGCCCCCAGCCCCGCGTAGGTGCCCCGCATCGCCTCGGGCAGGTCCGGCTGGAGGCGCGTGAAGCCCTTCGGATGCAGTTCGTAGATGATCGTCTCGTGCCAGGGCGTCCGGGGCCGCCGGTCGTCGCCCCACGTGAACGCCTCGTCGATGACGGCCGCCAGCGGACAGGTCCCCGCGTTGTCCCGCGTGTCGAACGACAGGTCGGCGTCGGGATCGCCGATGCGGTAGCCGTACATCTCGTCGCGCCAGGCGACCTGGCGGCCGATGGCCTTCGCGTACGGGTCGAGCACGACCTTGTTCGGGTTGAACCGGTGACCGGACGCCGGCTCGTGCGGGCCGTGCACACGGAAGCCGTAGAGCTGGTCGGGCAGGACGCCGGGCAGGTAGCCATGCCAGATCTGGTCGGTCTGCTCGGGCAGTGCCAGACGCGCCGACTCGGTGCGGGCCGACGCGGAATCGAACAGGCACAGCTCGACTTTCGTCGCGTTCTCCGAGAAGATCGCGAAGTTGACTCCCGAGCCGTCCCAGGTCGCACCGAGCGGGTACGGGCTGCCATACCGCAGGATCGTCATCGCGTCCGTCCTCCCTGGCTCGCCGCGCCGGTGCGCCCGCCACGCTCAACGTGAGTGTCCGCCTGCAGCGCCCGGTTCTCGCGCCGCACCTGGCTGATGCGGGCCACGCAGCCCTCGAGGGTAGTGTCCTCGCCGCCCGTCGGCGTGCCCACGGGGCCACCCCCGCGTGCCGGTTGACGGGCAGCGGGCATCAGCGTCGTGGCGAGATGACACGCGGGGCGTGGATTACACCGGTTCGGGCGCTCGTCTTGAACGTGGGACCGCAGAGCGGAACTCCAGTATTTTAGCGCACTTGGAGCCGACACTGGAACCACGGCGCGCGGCGGCGCGGGCGCCGGCTGGCGGCAGGCGCCGGGCGGGCCTGCCCGGCTGGCGATCCGGACCGTGGGAGATGAGGGACAGGGAGGACCTGGCCGCTTGACGCGTTGCGCCCCCGCCCAGTACCGTTTCCGGCTGCGGTCCGCCTCATCGGGCAGGCCCCGGACGGGCCGGCTCCGCCAGCAGGCGCGCCACCACGTGCCGGGCCCTGCGGTTCTTCATCCCGGGCGCTGGCAACCAGGTCCCCGACAAGGAGCGGCTTCATGAGTACGGCACGATCGACCATCAGGGTTCTCTGCGGCGTGGCAGCCTTGGCGCTGTTCACGGCCGGTTTCGCTTCGGATCTGGCCGCGCAGACGCTCGCGCCAGAGGTCCTGAATGCCTTCAAGTTCCGCGCGATCGGCCCGACCCGCCAGAGCGGCCGGTTCGTGGACGTCGCGGTGCCCGAGAAGGCGCCGACCACCATCTACATGGCGACGGGCTCGGGCGGCTTGTGGAAGTCGGTGAACAACGGGATCAGCTGGGACCCGATCTTCGACGACCAGCCGGTGATCTCGATCGGAGACATCGCCGTGGCCGCGACCGACCCGAACCTCGTCTGGGTCGGCACCGGTGAGCACACGACCTCGCGGAGCACCTACTGGGGCGACGGGGTGTACAAGTCCGTCGACGCCGGCAAGACGTGGACGAACGTGGGCCTGAAGGACACCCGTCACATCGGCCGGATCGTGATCGACCCGAAGGACCCGAACATCGTGTACGTCGCCGCGCTCGGGCATCTCTACACCGAGAACGCGGAGCGGGGTGTCTTCAAGACGATCGACGGCGGCAAGACCTGGACGAAGTCGCTCGACGTGAAGATCGCCGACCGCGCCATCGGCGCGAGCGAGCTCGTGATGGATCCGAAGAACCCGAAGATCCTCTACGCCGCCACCTACGACAAGGAGCGGAAGCCGTGGACCTTCAACCTGGCCGGCCCCGGCAGCGGCATCTACAAGACGGTTGACGCCGGGAAGACGTGGACCAAGCTGGCCGGCGGCCTCCCGGGCGGGATGCTCGGGCGCATCGGCCTCGACGTCTACGCGAAGAACCCGAACATCCTCTACGCGAACATCGAGAACGGCAACAAGCCCGGGATGTCCGACGAGGACCGCCTCAAGGAGCTGCGCGAAGGCAAGTCGAGCGAGGGAATGATCGGCGAGGAGGTCTACCGCACGGACGACGCCGGGAAGACGTGGAAGAAGGTCAGCCCCGACAAGCAGAAGATCGGCGGCGGCCCCGGCTACTACTACATGCAGATCCGGATCGACCCGAACGACGCCAACCACCTGTACGTGTTGACGGTGGGCGTGTGGCACTCGACCGACGGCGGCAAGACGTGGACGCAGCCGTTCCGTTTCGGCGGCGACAACCACGCGATGTGGATCGATCCGACGAACTCGAAGCACATAATCCTCGGCTA
Source organism: uncultured Acidobacteriota bacterium (assembly GCA_963813325.1). Lineage (GTDB taxonomy): Bacteria > Acidobacteriota > Vicinamibacteria > Vicinamibacterales > JAKQTR01 > CAWEYM01. The sequence continues at coordinate 189,392 of CAWEYM010000003.1, read as the reverse complement.
CGACCATGGCATGGGGATCACCTATGACGGCGGGGCGAACTGGTACCACCCGGACGAGCTGCCGCTGGCGCAGTTCGTGGCCGTGAGCTACGACATGCAGGTGCCCTACAACGTGTACGGCGGGCTGCAGGACAACGGCTCGGTGCGCGGGCCGAGCACCAAGCGGGGCGGCCGCCCTATCGTGTTCGAGGACTGGCAGACGGTCGGCGGCGGTGACGGGATGTACAACGTCGTCGACACGGTGACGAATCGGTACCTCTACAACGAGTCGCAGTTCGGGTCGATCACGCGGACCGACCTGTACACGGGCGAGGCCAAGAGCATCCGCTCGCCCAACCAGGATCTTCGGTACGCCTGGTCCGCGCCGATCCTCGTGTCCCCGCACGACAGCAACATCGTCTACCACGGCGCGAACAAGCTGCTGAAGTCGACCTACCGCGGCGAGAACTTCGTCGAGATCAGCCCGGATCTCACGACCAACGACAAGGCGAAGCTGACGACCGGCAAGGGCGGAGACGGCAACATCCAGTACTGCACCATCACGACGATCGACGAGTCGCCGATCGTCAAGGACCTGCTCTGGGTCGGGACCGACGACGGCAACGTGTGGATGACCAAGGACGGGGGCAAGAACTGGACGAAGCTGAACGACAAGGTTCCCGGCAATCCCGGCCACTGGGTCAGCCGCGTGAGCGCGTCGCCCAGCGCGCCCGGCTCCGCCTACCTCGCCCTGAACGGGATGCGCACCGGGGATGACAAGCCCTACCTCTACAAGACGACCGACTACGGCCAGACGTGGAAGTCGATTGTCGGCAACCTGCCGTCGAAGGCCGTCAACGTGATCCGCGAGGATCCGTACAACCCCAACCTGCTGTTCGCAGGCGTCGACTTCGGCCTGTACGTCTCGATCGACGGCGGCGCCACGTGGAGCGAGATGAAGAACGGGCTGCCGACGCAGCCGGTGCACGACATCCAGGTCCAGCCGCGCGACCACGACCTGATCGTCGGGACGCACGGGCGCGGGATCTTCATCACCAACATTGCGCCGCTCGAGGACCTGAATGGCAGGACCCTCGGGGAGGACGCGTACCTGTTCGAGCCGAAGCCCGGCGTGAAGTGGATCGTGCGCCGGCCGAACGTGGCGGCGGCGACGAACTTCAACGCGCCGAGCGAGCCGAACGGCATCCTGATCAACTACTACCTGAAGGCCGGGGCCCAGGGGGATGTCACGGTCCGGGTGCTGCAGGGCACGCGCGTCGTGGCCGAGACGAAGGGCCCGAACGCGGCCGGCATCAACCAGGTCGTCTGGAACATGCAGAACGCCGCGGTCCTGGCGCCCGGCGTGACGCCGCCGCCGCCCGCCCGCCGGGGCGGGCCGCCCGAGGGCATGTTCGGCCAGCGGACGCCGCCGCCCTACCCGACGTTCGGCGGGACGGTCGCGGCGGACCCGGGCGAATACACCATCGTGGTGACCGCCGGCGGGAAGACGCTGATGAGGAAGACCCAGGTGCTCGAGGACGTCTGGTTCGACAAGGTGTTCTGACCTCGGCCATCAGGCTAGAGAGGTCGTGACGGCCGTTGCCATCCTCGTGATCGGCGCCCTGCTACATCGATCCCGGGCGCTGGACCTGCAGCACAAGCGGGGTTCAGCCCGCGTAACCCCGGCGCTTCAGCGCCGGGGTACCCCGCGGCTGAAGCCGCGGGGCTACGGCAAGGTCCCGCCCGGCCGCGCCCCCGCCTGCAGCGCTTCCAGGTGCGCCAGGCGCTGCTGGAGCGCGGCCAGTTCCGCCGCCTGGCCCGTGAGCTGCCGCGCTTGCGCCCTCAGTTGCTGGTCCTGCGCTGCGAGCTGACCGGCTTGCGCCTCGACGGCGCGGTGCTGCTTCTGCAGTTCGTTCAGCAACAGCACGGGCAACTGGTCGTACTGCACCGTCTCCACCTGCCCGTCGTCGTTGCGCACCACCAGGTCCGGCAACACCTCCGCGACTTCTTCGGCGATCAACCCGTAGTCGCGCGAGGGGTCGTCCGTGCCCTTGTAGCGGAACGTCACCGGCCGCAGTCGCAAGAGGCCGCTGCTCGCGCGCCCCATGTCGCGAATGTCCGTCTTGTACCGGCGCGACGACACCGTGGTGCCCAACTGCCCGAACTTGTCGATCTTCAGGGCCAGCGCCTTGTTCGCCAGCAGCAGTTTCACGCCGCGCGCGCCCGAGAGAAACACCCGCGTCTCGGTGCCGGGCGTGCCGAGGCGGATCGTGTCGTTCTCGCCCGCCACCCCGACGTTCGCCAGGTAGAGATTCCGGCTGCCCGTCGTCTGCGCGCTGCCCGCCCCATACCCGAGCGCCGTATTCGCCGTGCCGCTCGTCACCCCGCCGAGCGCCGTCGTCCCCAGGGCCGTGTTCTGCTCCGGGCTGCCCTGCACCACCATCGCTCCGAATTGCGGGTGCGTGTGTGCCGCGCTCGCATAGGCACTCGGCGGCTGGCCTCCCAGCGCGCTGGCGTTGGCGGCCGTCGTGGCTGTCGCCGCGGTCAGGGCACTCCCCGCCGTGGTCGCGGTCAATGCGCTGGTCGCCGGGCCGCCGGCCGACGCACTGCCGGCGTACGGGAAGCTGACCTCGCTCGCCGACACACAGCCCGTGCACGTCAGGTTGTTGGCGCTGGCCGCCGTCGTCGCGCTCGTCGCCGTGGTCGCGGTCAGGGCGCTCGTTGCGGGGCCGCCGGGGGAAGCGCTGCCCGCATAGGTGAAGTTGACCTCGAAGTCCTCGACACACCCTTTGCATTCCAGGTCGGTGGCGATGGCCGCCGTGTTCGCGCTCAACGCGCTCGTCGCCGGGCCGCCGCCCGACGCACTGCCCGCATAGCCGAAGCTCACTTCGCTGGCCGACACACAGCCCGTGCACGCCAGGTCACTCGCGCTGGCCGCGCTCGTCGCCACCACCCCTGTCAGGCCCGTTCCGTCGCCCGCAAACGCTGCCGCCCGCACCAGGCCCGCCAGATACGTATCCGTGTGCGTGCCAGCCGTGCCGATCCGGATCGTGCCGCTCTCCCCGTCCACACCCGCGTTGGCCACGTAGACGTTGTTGCTGCCGGTCGTCTGCGCATTCCCCGCCTGGTAGCCCAGCGCCACGTTGCGGATGCCGGTCGTGTTGGCAGCGAGCGCCTGGTAGCCGGCGGCCGTGTTGGCGTAGCCCGTCGTGTTGGCGTAGAGCGCACTGTTCCCGACGGCCATGTTGTTGAAGCCGGTCGTGTTGGCAGCGAGCGCCTGGTAGCCGACGGCCGTATGGCCCCCGCCCGTCGTGTTGGACCTGAGCGCATAGGCCCCGGCGGCCGTGCTGGAGGAACCAATCGTGTTGACCTGGAGCGCCTGGAACCCGTCAGCCGTGTTGGAGGAGCCCGTCGTGTTGGACGAGAGGGCGCTGTCACCGGCCGCCGTGTTGTTGATGCCCGTCGTGTTGGCGTAGAGCGTGAAGGAGCCGGCGGCGGTATTGGAGGAGCCTGTCGTATTGGCCCGGAGCGCATTCATCCCGGCGGCGGTGTTGTTGCTGCCCGTCGTGTTGAGGGCGAGCGCCTGGCTCCCCGCGGCCGTGTTGTAGAAGCCCGTCGTGTTGGAGGCGAGCGCCGACACCCCCGCGGCCGTGTTGAAGACGCCCGTCGTGTTGGCGACGAGCGCCGCCGACCCGACGGCGGTGTTCTCGGATCCCGTCGTGTTGGAGAAGAGCGCCCGGTATCCGGCGGCCGTGTTGGAGAGGCCGGTCGTGTTGTAGTAGAGCGCCTCATAGCCCACCGCCGTGGCCCACGGCGACCCTGGGTTTTCGGTCACGGCCGGCTCAATGCCTGGGCGAGTCGCGCCAGGCGCCGCCACCAGGGCTTGCTCCCCGGCTTGCCTCGACGTATCCGGGCGGACCAGCGTCGCTGCCCCCGCATCCGCCGGACGTCCCTCCGGTCCGGCCTCGGGCGCCGCCCGCGACCCCGAGCCGCCCATCGTCACCTCGAAGGTGTCGGTCCGCCCCTGCGTCGTCCGCACCACCAGCCGATACGTCCCCGGCTGGACCCGCCACACCGGCGGCACCTCGACCTCCAGCCGCTCGTCAGTGGCCCCTGGCACGACCGGCACCGGCTGTCCGTCCACCCACACTTCAGCCGCGTCGCCAAAGCGCGCGCCCGAGATCACGAGCAGGGCTCCGGATGGGTCTTCCACCACGCTGAAGATGCGCGGCGCCGGGGGCGCCTGCGCCCAGGCGGGCGTCAGCCCGCCTCCCGCCAGCACGCCCAGGCACACCACGACCCGCCACGGGACTCTTGGGGACCACATGTTGCGCTCCTTCTGCTGAGACGGGCCACGCGGCGGGCTGCCGCCATCCCGCTTTCGTGGCTTGGGGACGACACGCCAGGACGTTCAACCTACAACGGGAACGACAAGCGCAGGCTGGGCGGGACGGACGTGGTGCCGATTCAGGGGGCACGATGCCGGTCGCGGCCAGTTGACGCGAACGCTGATGATGGTACGAATGGCGGCGCAAGCATAGGTGACGCCGACCGGGAAGTCAACGCGCGTGACCCGCGCGCGTTGACGCGCGCTGTCAACGCTCGATAGAAATGTCCCCTTCCTTCCCTCGATAGAAATGTCCCCTCTCTCCCCCGATGGAAATGTCCCCGCAACGCCTTCAGGAGCGTCAGCTCGCGCCCGGGAGCACCGCCTTCCCGGTCCTGACGGCGCCGACCGGCAACCCGCGATTCGTGGTACGTTCGGGGGATGCCGCTCGTTGCGCTGGACCACGTGTCGGTTGCGTTCGGGCACTTGCCGCTGCTCGACGATGCCGCGCTGCAGGTCGAGCCGGGCGAGCGCGTGTGCGTGCTCGGGCGCAACGGTACCGGCAAGTCCACGCTGCTTCGCATCATCGGGGGAGAACTGCCGCCCGACACCGGCTCGGTCTGGCGGCAGCCCGCGGTTCGCATCTCCCGCCTCGAGCAGGACATGCCGCTGTCGGCGGACCGCCCGGTGTTCGACGTCGTGGCCGAGGGACTCGATGATCTGCGCGACGTCGTCACGGCGTACCATCACGCCGCCATCGCCGTGGCCGATTACGGCACAGACGCGCTGCTCGAGAAACTGGGCCGGCTCCAGCACGAACTCGAGGAGCGCGACGGCTGGCGGGTCGAACAGCGCGTGGAGATGATCCTGGCCCGCCTGGGCCTGGCGGCCGAGGCCATCGTGGACACGCTGTCGGGGGGCTGGCGCCGGCGGGTGCTCCTGGCGCGCGCGCTGGTGTCACAGCCCGACCTGCTGCTGCTCGACGAGCCCACGAACCATCTCGATATCGAGGCCATCACGTGGCTCGAGGAGTTCCTGGCCGACTATCAGGGTGCGGTCGTGTTCGTGACGCACGATCGCGCCTTCCTCCAGCGGCTCGCGTCGCGCATCGTCGAACTCGACCGGGGCCGCCTGACCTCCTGGCCCGGCGATTACGAGACGTTCCTGCGCAAGAAGGAGGAGTGGCTCGCCAACGAAGCGACCCGGCAGGAGAAGTTCGACAAGCGGCTGGCGGAGGAAGAGGCCTGGCTGAGGCAGGGCATCAAGGCGCGCCGGACGCGCAACGAGGGCCGCGTGAAGGCCCTCCTGGAGATGCGCGAGGAACGGGCGGCGCGCCGCGAGCTGGCCGGGCCGGTCCGGCTCCAGGTCGAGGCGGCCGACCCTTCGGGCCGGCTCGTCTTTGAAGCCGTCGGTCTCGGAAAGGCGTTCGGGGGCACCCCGGTCGTGCGCGGGTTCTCGGTGCGCGTGATGCGCGGGGACCGCATCGGCCTCATCGGCCCGAACGGCGCCGGCAAGACCACGCTCCTGCGGATGCTCCTCGGGGAAATCGAACCCGACTCGGGGGAGGTGCGGCGGGGGGCCAACGTGCAGGTCGCCTACTACGATCAGCAGCGCGAGCAGCTCGACCCGGAGAAGACCGTCTTCGACACGATCGGGGAGGGCAACGAGTGGGTCACCGTCAACGGGCGGGCGCGGCACGTGAACGGCTACCTGTCGGATTTCCTGTTTCCGCCGGAACGCGCGCGCTCGCCGGTGAAGGCGCTGTCCGGCGGCGAGCGCAACCGCCTGCTGCTGGCCCGCCTGTTCACGCGCCCCGCCAACGTGCTGGTGCTCGACGAACCGACCAACGATCTCGATCTCGAGTCGCTCGAACTGCTCGAGGCGCAGCTGGTCGAGTTCCCAGGCACGCTGCTGCTCGTCAGCCACGACCGCGTGTTCCTCGACAACGCGGTGACCAGTACCCTCGTGTTCGAGGGCGACGGGCGGGTGCGGGAGTATGTGGGCGGCTACCAGGACTGGCTGCGCCAGACCGGAGGCCGCGGACAGGGGCCCGGGAGTCGGGCCGAGCCGGTCCCCCGCCGGGACAAGTCGGAGGCGGAGGAGGACGCGGCTGGCCGGGACGCCGGGCGGGCGGACGGGGGTGAGCCGCCGGCCAGGAAAAGGCTGTCCTACAATGAGCAGCGGGAGTTCGAACGGCTCCCGTCGCACATCGAGGAACTCGAGACCGAGCAGCGCAGCCTGGAAGACGCGATCGCGGACCCGGAATTCTACCGGGCTGGCGCGGACGTCATCACGGCGACGATCGCGCGGCTCGACCTGGTGCAGCACGAGCTGCACGCGGCCTACGCACGGTGGGACGAGCTCGATTCCCGCGCGCGCTGAGGCCGGCACCCCGCGCGGCCGGCGAGCCACCGCCAGGCGCCGGGCCGCCGAACGGGAACCGCGCGCGGTCGGTCAGTTTAGCGCGTGCCTCCCGGCCTCGACGCCGCCAGGATCACTTCCAGTTGCGCAAGGCGCGCCCGCATCTCAGCCATCTCGCGGGTGAGGCTCTCGATCTGCGCCGCCTGTGCACTGATCGTCCTGTGCTGCTTCTGCGCTTCGTTGAGCAACAGGACTGGCAGCGCGTCGTACTGCACCGTTTCCACCTGCCCGGCGTCGTTGCGCACCACCAGGTCCGGATACACCGCCGCGACCTCTTCGGCAATCAGCCCATAGTCGCGCGACGGATCGTCCGTGCCTTTGTAGCGGAACGTCACCGGCCGCAGCCGCAACAGGCCGTCGCTGGCGCTTCCCATGTCGTGGATGTCGGTCTTGTAGCGGCGCGAAGAGACCACCGTGCCCAGCTGGCCGAACTTGTCGATCTTCACCGCCAGGGCCTTGTTCACCAGCAGCAGCTTCACGCCGCGCACGCCGGCCAGGAACATCTTCGTCTGCGTCCCGGTCGTGCCGATGCGGACGATCCCGCTTTCCCCGGCCACGCCTGCATTGGCGACGTAGACGTTCTGGCTGCCGGTCGTCTGGTTGTAGCCCGCCTGATACCCCAGGGCGAGGTTGTTCGCGCCGGCCACGTTGTCGTGCAGCGCGTCGACGCCGACGGCCGTGTTGTTCGCGCCGCTCGTGTTGGCGTACAAGGCCTGGTATCCCGCGGCGGTGTTGTAGTTGCCCTCCATGTTGTTGAAGAGCGCCACGTGACCGACCGCCGTGTTGGCCGAGCATTCCTCGCACAGGGACAACGCGGAGGATCCGATGGCCGTATTCAGGGACCCGGTGGTATTGGCGCGCAGCGCCTCGGTGCCGGCCGCGGTGTTGTTGATACCCGAGGTGTTCGCCGCCGCCGCCTGGTATCCGGCGGCGGTGTTGCGGTACCCGTCCACGTTCTCGACCAGCGCCGCCGCTCCTATGGCGGTGTTGTAGGAGCCGGTGTCGTTGGCGTATAGCGCCTGCATCCCGAACGCGGCGTTCAGGTTGCCCGTCGAATTGGTGCTCAGCGACCAGAATCCCGCGGCGGCGTTGAACGAGCCGGTCGTGTTCATGCCGAGCGAGAACACGCCGTTCGCCGTGTTGCTCATGCCGGACGTGTTGGCCCCCAGCGAGTGGACCCCAGTAGCGGTGTTGCTCTCCCCGTTCGTGTTGCTGTTGAGCGCGTAGTAGCCGGTGGCGGTGTTGGTGGACCCGGTCGAGTTGGCGTAGAGCGCCTGGTACCCGATGGCCGTGTTGAAATTGCCCGTCGTGTTGAAGAGCAGGGACTGGAAGCCGAGGGCCGTGCGGAACGGAGGCCCGTTGTCTTCGACGACCGTGTTGGGCAGCCTCACGGCCCCAAGGACGCCGGTGGCGGCCGGCACGGCGGGCTGGTCCGCGCCACTCGTAGCGGACCCGGCTCCGGTGCCGGGGACCGGCTCGGGCGGTGGAGCGCCGGCCCGATCGACCTCCAGGCCCAATCCGGCCAGGGCCACATCGAATCGATCCCACGACCCGGTCGCCGGGTTCACGACCGTCAGGCGATACCCGCCCGGGGCCGCCAGGAGGCCGTCGGGCACGCGCACGACGAGCCGCGCGTCCGTTCCACCAGGCTCGACCGTCGCCGCGTCTCCGTTCAGCGTAACCTGCGGGGCCTCGCCGAAGCGTGCGCCGGCCACGGTCAGCGTGCCCGCGGCGAGATCGACGGCGATGTTGCGAATCGTCAAGGCGTCCGCGCGGACCTGTTGCGCGTGGGCCGGGCCCGCCACGGCGATCGCAGCGGCCAGGATCGGGACGAATCGTGAAAGGCGACGTCGCATGACAAACCCTCCAGCCCTGTTTCGGGGCCCTGGTGACCGCCGACAACCATGGTGGGGGCGCGACCCGCTGCGAGATCACGACGAACGCCCGCTGCACGGGGCGGGCGGAAAACGGAGGGAGAAGAGCGCTGCCAGTCTACGCCGCGGCGACGGGTGGATCAATGCCGTGCCTGCATTCGATTACACTGGCGCCCATGACGTGGACCAGCGCAGTCGCTCGCGCCAGGCGCCGGGCGCGGATCGTCATCGTGATCATCCTGGCCGGGTCCGCCATGGGCAGGGTGGCCGCACAGGTCGCCCAGGCTCCCGATCCCCGCGAGGCGAAGCCCGAACGGCCGTCCGTGGCCACCCACGCCTACACGGTCGCGCCCGGCATCGTCGAGGCGGAGATGGGCATCCAGGCCCAGCATCCGACCCCGTCGTCCCGCGTCGTCGGCGTGCCGGTGCTGCTCAAGATCGGACTGCCGCGCCGGCTCCAACTGGACATCTCGCCGGGGTGGCTGAGGAACGAATCGGATGGCCGGGCGAGTGCCGGTTTGACCGATCTGGCGGTCGGCGTCAAGTGGCACGCGGCTGACGCGGTGCCCGTGCTTGGATCGATGGCGGTGCAGGGAACCGTCAAGCTGGCGACCGGATCGGAGACGCGGGCAACCGGCACCGGCACGACGGATTTCAACGTGCTGGCCATCTCGAGTCATGTGTTCGGCGGCGTCTCTCTCGATGTGAACGCCGGCTACGCGCGGCGCAGCGGGAATGGCACGAGGGTGCCCAAGGATTGGACGGTGTGGGCATGCTCGGCCGGCATTCCGATCGCCGGCCCGCTCGGCTGGTCGGCGGAGATCTTCGGCTACCCGGGCACGCGCGGCCCTTCCGGCACGGGGCCGATCGTCGGCATGCTGCTCGGTCCGACCTGGACCCCGCAGCGCAGTATCGTCCTCGACGGCGGCTTGATCATCAGCCTGGAGAACATGGGCGGCGCTGCGGCTTACGCGGGCCTCACCTGGAACATCGGCCAGGTCTGGATGCCGCGGCCCGGGCGCCCATGAGCCCGGCGGTCGGTCGAGTTGAGGACGCGCCGGGAATTCCCCGCGGCTGAAGCCGCGGGGCTACGTCCCTCCGCCCCACGCGGGGCGACGACAACTGCGACCGTAGCCCCGGCGCTTCAGCGCCGGGGGCGCGCGGGCTTCAGCCTGCGTGCCAGGGACGAGCACACCCCTCACCAGTGAGCCCCGGGATTGGCTGGCCGCGGCCTCGCGCGGCTACCGGTGTTCCGTTCGTGACAGCAGCGTGTGGTGGAGCGAGAACGACGCTCCGAGGTCGCGCGCGAGGCGATCGAACAGCTCCTGCTGACGCGCGTGCACGGCGGACCGTGCCGGCTCGGGGTGGACGCGGGTGGCCTCATCGAGCGTGACAAAGCGGTCGGTGATGTCTTCGATCCCGACCCGGCGGCCGTGCGCGTTGGCGGAGACCCAGAGCGCGTGGAGCGCGGCGCCGTAGGCGGCGCCTTCCTCGTTGGCCGGACAGACGACCGGGCATTGGAAGACGTCGGCGGCGATGCCGCGCCACACGGCGCTCTTCGAGCCTCCGCCGGTCAGGCGGATCTCGCGCGGCTGGATGCCCAACTGGCGCAGCCGGCGCAGCCCGTAGTTCATCCCGAGTGTCACGCCTTCCATCGCGGCGCGCGCCATGTGACCCGCATCGAACGTGGCCTCGCGCACGCCGAAGAACACGCCCGTGGCGTCCGGCAGGTTCGGCGTCCGTTCACCTTCGAGGAACGGCACGAGCAGCAGGCCCTCCGCGCCGGCCGCGACCGCCGCGGCCGCGCGCGCGAACCCCTCGTGGTCCAGGCCGAACCGGCGGCGGACCATCTCGGTCGCTACGGTGACGTTCATCGTGCAGACGAGCGGCAACCAGCGCCCGGTCGCATCGCAGAACGCCGCGACTTCGCCGTCTGGATCGATGACCGGCGATGAAGCGCAGGCGTAGATGGTACCGGAGGTGCCGAAGCTCGCCGAGACGATCCCGTCGCGGACGCACCCGGTGCCGATGGCGCCCATCATGTTGTCGCCGCTGCCCGTGACCACGACGTCGGCGCCGAGTCCCCAGCGCGCGGCCAGATCCGGGCGCACGCGCCCCGCCGGCGTTCCCGGGGGGATGAGCGGCGGCAGCGTCGCGGCCAGCGCGGGATCGATCGCGTTGATCGCTTCGCGGCACCACGTCCGGGTGCGCACGTCCAGGAGCGCCGTGCCCGATGCGTCGCCGTACTCCATCACGCGCTCTCCGGCGAGCCAGTACACCAGGTAGTCGTGCGGCAGGAGCACCGTCGCGAGCCTCGCGTAGTTGGCCGGCTCGTGCTCCTTGAGCCAGAGGATCTTCGAGGCCGTAAAGCCAGGCGGGATGCCGTTGCCGAGCAACTCGACGGTGCGGGCGGCGCCGCCCAGCCGCGCCGTCATCAGTTCACACTCAGCCGCCGTGCTGGTGTCGCACCACAGCTTGGCCGGGCGGATGACGCGGCCGTCGGCGTCGAGCGGGACGAAGCCGTGCTGCTGACCCGAGATCCCGACCGCCGTCACCGACGCGGGCGCGACGCCCGATTCCGCCAGGACACGCTCGATCCCGGCGGCTGCGGCCGCGACCCAGTCGGCGGGGTCCTGCTCCTTCCGGCCTGGCTCGGCTGACGGCAGGATCTCGTACGCCGACGCGGCTGACGCCACCGCGCGCCCCGTCTCGGCGTCGACGATCAGGGTCTTGGTGCCCTGGGTCCCGCTGTCGATCCCGATGGCGTAGCTGGCCAACGGCGCACCTTTCGTCGGTGGACACGCGGCGAGCGCGACCGCCCGACATTCACCGGACGGCCGAGGCCGCCACGGCGGCCGGAGCCCGGCCGTCCGGGCCTATGCCGGCTGCCGCCCGGGCGGCGGGCCCAGTTCGAGCGCGGTGATGCGATGCTCGTGGTTCGCGAGCACGCCGCGGATAGCCGCGGTGTGGCCGTCCAGGCTGCGCTGCACGGCAATCACGCCCTCGGCCACGATGTGAATGTCGTTGCGCAGGCTCTCGAAGAGCACTCGCGTCTCGCGCCTGATCTGGCGGCCTTCCTCGCGAAGCTCCTCCTTGGTGGCCAGTGTCGCGACCGCCGCCGCCAGTTCCTCCTTGGTGGCCAGCTTCGCGACCGCCGCCGCCAGTTCGTCCTTGGTGGCCAGCTTCGCGACCGCCGCGTCCAGTTCCTCCTTGGTGGCCAGCGTTGGCAGAATCTGCTCAACGTGGCCGAGGCGCTCGTTGATATTCCTGACGGTGTCGTCGAGGCTCATCACGTCCACTGCCGGCACCCTCCTGGTTTCGGGCCGCCAGCCGCTCGCTCGAGATCGCCGCGCGGTGGGGAACCCGGATTCTACCATCGTCGGACCCGCAAAGACGATGCCGCGAGCGCCGGGTGAGAGGGGTCCGACAAGCCGACGCGGGCGTGTGCTGACAGCGGCGGGCTCCGGGTGGCGTATCATCGTGGCGCCGGCATCACTGGGAACCCGGTTCGGCGGTCACAAAAGGAGAGGGCACGTGAGGTGGACTCGACTGGGCTTGCTGTCGCTGATCTTCGCGGCGGGATTGCAGGTGGCCGGGGCGGACGACGGCCTCGTGGCGGGCCGCGCGGCCGACGCCGTTCCCAACAAGGTTCCCTTCATGGCCGAGGCCTTCGCTCTCGGAGATGTCGTGCTGCTCGAGGGGCCGTTCCTCGACGCCATGCGCCGTGACCGGCAGTACCTGCTGAGCCTGGATCCCGATCGGCTGCTGCACACCTTCCGGCTGAACGCCGGCCTGACGTCCGCGGCGGTGCCGCTCGGCGGCTGGGAGGCGCCCGACGTCGAGTTGCGCGGCCACAGCCTGGGCCACTACCTCTCAGCCCTCGCCATCATGTATTCCGCAACGGCTGATTCCCGATTCAAGGATCGCGCGGACGCGATCGTCGGCGAACTGGCAAAAGTCCAGGACGCGCTCGCCTCTCACGGTGCGCACGCGGGTTACCTGTCGGCCTTCCCGGAAGAGTTCATCGACCGGGTCGAAGCGCGGCAGCGCGTCTGGGCCCCGTACTACACGTTGCACAAGATCATGGCGGGGCTGCTGGACGTCCATCGCCTGTGCGGCAACGCGCAGGCGCTCGCCGTCCTGCGCCGTCAGGCGGACTGGGTGAAGTTCCGCATGGACCGGCTGACCGAGGAACAGCAGCAGAAGATGCTCGGCACCGAGTTCGGCGGCATGGCCGATGTGCTTGCCGGGTTGTACGCCGTGACCGGGGCGCCCGAGTACCTCCGGCTGGCCCGCCAGTTCGATCACCGCGCGCTGTTCGACCCGCTCGCGCGTGGCGAGGACCCGCTCGACGGCCTGCACGGAAACACGCAGATCCCGAAGATCATCGCCGCCGCCCGGGAGTACGAACTGACGGGCGAGCAGCGGTACTACGACATCGCGACCTTCTTCTGGCAGCGTGTCGCGCTGCACCGGTCGTATGTCATCGGCGGCAACACGGACGGCGAGAGCTTCTTCCCGGTCGAAGACTTCTCGAAGCACCTGGGGCCGTCGACCACCGAGACCTGCAACACCTACAACATGCTGAAGCTCACGCGCCACCTGTTCCGGCTGGCGCCGTCGGCCGGGACGATGGACTTCTACGAGCGGGGATTGTTCAACCACATCCTCGCCTCGCAGGATCCGGCGACCGGCATGATGTGCTACTACGTGCCGCTGAAGCCCGGCGCCTTCAAGACCTACTCGACGCCGGACGCGTCGTTCTGGTGCTGCGTCGGCACCGGGATGGAGAACCATGGGAAGTACGGCGACACGATCTACTTCCACGACGCCGGCTCGCTCTACGTCAACCTGTTCATCGCCTCCGAGCTGACCTGGAAGGACAAGGGCCTCGTGGTGCGCCAGGAGACGCGGTTCCCCGAGTCGGACTCGACGCGCCTCACGTTCACGTCCCCGTCCCCTGTTCACCTCGCCGTCAAGGTGCGCTACCCGTCGTGGGCGCAGGCGGGGATGACGCTGTCGGTCAACGGCAGGATCGTGCCGGTGGCCGGCGCGCCCGGATCCTATGTCACGGTCGAGCGCGAGTGGACGTCGGGAGACACGATCGACGTGCGCGTGCCGATGGGCCTTCATCTCGAAGCCATGCCCGACAACCCGAAGGTGGTCGCCCTGCTCTACGGGCCGATCGTGCTCGCAGGCGATCTGGGCAAGGAGGGTCTCGACGACGGGCGCCGGTACGGCCCGAGCGCGCCGCAACTGGGTCGCATCCGGACGCCCGCCATCCCGGCGTTCATCGGTGAGGTGAAGGACATCGTGGGACACGTGAGAACGGCGCCCGGCGCGCCGCTGACGTTCCAGACCGTCGGCCTCGGTCAGCCCCGTGATGTGACGCTGATCCCCTTCTACAAGGCGTCGGACGACCGCTACACCGTGTACTGGAACGTGTACTCCCCAACCGAGTGGCAGGCGAAGAAGGCGGAGGGCGCAGCGGTCGAGTCCCGGCGCAAGGAACTCGAGACCCGGACGATCGATGCGGTGGTCGTCGATGACCCGCGGAGCGAGCAGGGGCACGCGTTCGCGGGCGAGCACACCAACGAGGGCTACGTCGAAGGCCGGAAGTGGCGCGACGCGCGCAACGGCTGGATGAGCTACGTACTGGCCGTCGTGCCGGACCAGCCGGTGACGCTGGTGTGCACGTTCCGCGGCAGCGAGGGGCGGCGCCGCGTGTTCGACATTCTCGTGGACGGCGAGAAGGTCGCCACGCACGCGCTCGAGTACCACCCGACGGAGCTGTTCGACCTGGAGTTCCCGCTGCCCGAGGCGCTGACGCGGGGCAAGGCGCGGGTGACCGTGCGGATCCAGTCACTGCCGGACGCGGCGACCGGCGGCCTGGTGGACATGCGGACGGTGCGCCTGCCCCGGCCCTGACGGGCGGGCCGAGGCGCCCGGACCATCGGGCGGCCGCCCGGCCCCGGGCCGGATCAGCCGTACCGGCCCTCGATGTAGTCCGCCGTCCGCGCGTCCTTCGGCGTCAGGAACAGGTCCTGGGTCCGGGCGTGCTCGATCACTTCGCCCATCAGCATGAACGCGCACTCGTCACTCACGCGGCGGGCCTGGGCCATGTTGTGGGTGACGATCAGGATGGTGTATTCGCCCGCCAGCGTCAGCATCAGGTCCTCGATGCCGAGCGTGGCTTCCGTGTCGAGGGCGGAGCACGGCTCGTCCATCAGGATGATCGCCGGCTTCAGCGGCAGCAGGCGCGCGATGCACAGCTTCTGCTGCTGGTCGAGCTGCAGATCGGTCGCCTTCGCGCCGAGCCGGTCCTTCAGGTCGTCCCACAGCGAGACCTCGCGGAGCGCCTTCTCCACGGCGTCGTCCAGCACCGACGTGGCGAGGGTCCGGAAGCCGCTGTGGATCCGGAGCCCGAACACGACGTTCTCGTAGACCGAGATCGGCAGGGGGTTCGGGCGCTGGAACACCATACCCACGGCCTTCCGCAGCTCGATGAGCGACACGTCCGGGTCGTAGATGTTCTTGCCGAGCAGCGTGATCTCGCCGGTCGTCCTGACGGAGCCGTACCGCTCGTTGATCCGGTTGAAACAGCGCAGCGCGGTGGTCTTGCCGCAGCCCGACGGCCCGATGAGCGCGGTGATCTCGCCGTGCCGGACATTGAGGTTCACGTCCTTGAGGGCCTGGAACGTCCCGTACCACAGGTTCAGGGACCTCGTCGTCATGCTGTAGGGGCCGCGCGGGCTGGTGCTCATCCGAAGATCCCGTTCACGTAGTCGTAGGTCTTCCGGTCGGCCGGGTGATCCGAGAAGATGACGTCGGTTCGATCCACCTCGACGAGCTTGCCGTTGAACAGGAACGCCGTCCGGTCGGCCAGGCGGCGCGCCTGCTGGACGAGGTTCGTGACCAGGATGATGGTCACGCTCGCCCGCAGCTCCTTCAGCACGTCCTCGATGCGCATCGTCGTGACCGGGTCGATGGCAATCGAGAACTCGTCGAGGCAGAGGACTTCCGGGTCGTGCGACAGCGCGCGGGCGATGGTCAGGCGCTGCTGCTGGCCGCCGGAGAGCTTCGTGCCGAGCGAGTCCAGGCGGTCTTTCACCTCGTCCCACAGCGCCGCCTGCCGCAGGCACCGCTCGACGCGCTCCTCGAGATCCGCACGCCGCCGGAGGCCCGCCATCCGCGGGGCGAACGCGACGTTGTCGAACACCGTCAGCGGCAGGCCGACCGGGAGCGGCGCGACCATCCCGATCTTGCGCCGCAGCCCGTACAGGTCCCTCACCTTGCGGACGTTCTCGCCGTCCACGGAGATCGTGCCGCTCACGATCGCGCCCGACACGTCGTCGATCGTGCGGTTGATCGCGCGCAGCAGCGTCGTCTTGCCGGACTGGGCCGGACCGATGATGCCGAGTATCTCGTGGCGGCGGATGTCGAGCGTCACGCCCTTCAGCGCTTCGACGCGTCCGTACCGCACGCGCAGGTTCTCGATGGCCACCATCGTGTCCGGCATCACCACTTCTTCCGTGAGCGGAGGTAGACCCGCAGGGCGATCGAGGTGGCGTTGACCGCCAGCACGGCGCCGAGCAGCACGACGGCCGTTCCGTACGGCAGCGCTTCGGGCACGTCGGGCACCTGCGTCGAGATCGTGAACAGGTGCATCGACAGGGCCATGCACTGGTCGAACAGTCCGTAGGCGAAGATCTTGCCAGGGACGATGGCCTTGTAGAACACGGCGCCGGTGAACATGATCGGCGCCGTTTCGCCGGCCGACCGGGACACCTGCAGGATCACGCCGGTGAGGATGCCGCTGATCGAGTTCGGCAACACCACGTGCTGGATCGTCTGCCACCGCGTGGCCCCGACGTTCCAGCACGCCTCCCGGAACGCCATCGGCACCGAGGCGAGCGCCTCCTTGGTGCTGGCGATGATCACGGGCAGCGTCATGATCGCCAGCGTCAGGGACGCCGCCAGGATGGACTTGCCCATGTGCGCGAACAGCACGAACGCGCCCAGGCCGAACAGCGCGTGCACGATGCTCGGCACGCCCGCCAGGTTCAGGACCGCCAGGTTCACGACCCGGTTGAACCAGGTGTCGCGCGCATACTCGTTGAGGAACACCGCGGCCAGCACGCCGATCGGCGTGGCAATCATCAGCGAGCCGATGACGAGGTACATCGTGCCCACGAGCGGGGACCAGATCCCGCCGGCGCGCATCCCGTTCCGCGGCACGGTGAGCAGGAAGTCCAGCGAGAGGATCGGCCACGCCTTGTAGAACAGGTACCCGACGATGAGCAGGAGCGGAAGCACCATCAGCAGGGTCATCGCGAGGAAGACGGCTCTCGCAACGGCCTCGCTGTAGTGCTTACGACGCGTCAGGGCGGTGGCTTGGAACACGACGCGTCACCCGGTCGCTGGACGGTGCTTCATTGACGCCGGATCCCTCGCACGATCAGGTCCGCCGCCAGGTTGACGACGAACGTAATCGAGAACAGGAGGATGCCGATGATGAACAGGACCTGGTAGTGGTCCGAGTTGACGGCCGCTTCGCCCAGTTCCGCGGCGATGGTCGCGGTGAGCGTGCGCACGGAGTCCATGACGCTGGTCGGGATATGGACCGCGTGGCCCGTCGCCATGAGCACGGCCATCGTCTCGCCGACGGCCCGGCCGACGCCGAGCAGCACCGCCGCCAGCAGCCCGTTCTTCGCGGCCGGCAGCAGTACGCGGTAGATCAGCTGCCAGCGCGTGACGCCCAGCGCGAGGGCTGCCTCGCGGTACGAGTCCGGCACCGCCTTCAGGGCGTCCTCGCCGATCGACACGATGATCGGCACGCTCATGAGGGCAAGGATTATGCCGCCGTTCAGGACGTTGAGGCCGATCGGCACGTCGAACACCCGCATGATCAGCGGGTTCATCACCGTGAGGCCGACGAAGCCCCAGACCACGGACGGGATGGCGGCCAGCAGCTCGATCGTGATCTTCAGGCCTTCCTTCCACCGCGCCCCGGTGAACTCCGAGACGAAGATCGCCGCGCCGATCCCGAAGGGCACGGCGATCAGCATCGCCAGGGCCGTGACGCTGGCGGTGCCGGCGATCAGGGCCAGCACGCCGTAGCGCACGTGGGTCTGGGACGTGGGATACCAGTCCGGGCTCGTGAAGAACTCGCGCAGGTTCAGGCCGTGAAAGAGGAACCCCGCCCCTTCGCGGAACACGAAGAAGAAGATGCCGAACACGAACACGATCGCGCTGACGCCGCACAGGCGGATCAGCCACTCGATCGCCCGTTCGGCGAGGATCTCCCAGTGGCGGCGGGTCTGCATGAGAACGCGTCGCTCGCGGTGAACGCCCGGCTACTTGATCTCCGACTTGGGAAGGGGCACGTAGCCGCTCTCGCGGACAATCGCCTCGCCGGCGTCGGACCGCACCCAGTCGATGTACTTCTTCACGGCGCCGGCCGGCGCGCCGAGCGTGTACATGAAGAGCGGCCGCGCGATCGGGTAGGTGTGGCTCAGGGCGTTCTCGAGCGTCGGGGCGTAGGCCGGCTCACCGGCCTTCTTCGCGATCTTCAGCATCTTCACCTCGGGGATCGCGTAGCCCATCCCGCTGTACCCGATGGCCCCCGGGGTCTTCGACACGAGCTCCACGACGTCCTTCGAGCCGTTCATGTCGCGGGACCCCAGCTTGAAGTCGCGCGCCGTGCCGAGGACGGTCTCCCGGAAGTAGAAGAACGTGCCGGAGTTCGACTGGCGGCTGACCCGGATGATCTCATCGGCGCCCTCGGGCATCTTCACGCCCATCTCGGACCACTTCGTCACCTTGCCGCCCTCGCCGAAGATCTCCGCCAGTTGTTCGAACGTGATCTCCTCCAGCGGGTTGCTCCGGCTGACGTAGACGGCCAGGGCGTCGTACCCGACCTTGGTCTCGTGCGGCTCCTTGCCGGTGTTCTGCTTGGCCTGTGCGGCTTCCTGCGGCTCGATCGAGCGCGAGGCGTTGGCGATGTCCACCGTGCCGTTCTCGAGCGCCGCGATGCCCGTCCCCGAGCCGCCGCCCGACACTTCCACCGACACCGTCGGGTCCACCTTCGCGTAGGCCTCGGCCCACGCCTGGGCCAGGTTCACCATCGTGTCCGATCCCGTGTTCTGGATCACGGTCTTCTCGGGCTGCTGCGGCCCGCTGGAGCAGGCGGCCGGCGCCAGCGCCAGGGCGCCCATCAGCACGAGGCTACCGGCCGGCATGAGGAGGCGTCGACTAGCGGGACGGGTTGTTGGCTTCATGGGATGCGCGCTCGTCCTTTCCAAGAATGGCCTCGACCAGGTCACGCGCGTGATTGGTCAGGCTCTCGTACGCACCTTCGTAGGCCGCCTGGATCTCCGCAGGCGTCCCGCTCACCCTCGACGGGTCCGGGATGAACCAGTCCAGGCCGACCGACTTCTTCGCCGGCCGCTTGGGAATGGCCTGCTGGCCCCCCTTGGCCAGCGAGACGATGACGTTGACCTGGTCGAACTGCGGGATGTCGGCGACCGACAGGGGCGGATCCAGGGAGGCGTCCACGCCCTTCTCCGCCAGGAACCGGACCGTCTGCGGATCCAGGGCGGCGGGCGCGGTCCCGGCGCTCGAGAACGTGAATCGTCTGGCGCCAAGACTGGCGGCGGCCGCTTCGGCCATCCGGCTCAGGCAGCCGTTGGTCTCGTCCACGAACAGGATGCGGAACCCCTCGCGCAACTGGTGGCGAAGGTACTCGCCCGTGGCCAGATAGAGGGCTTCCTCGCAGATGTTCGTGGCCTGGTCCGACACCCGCTCGAACCGCCGCGCCACGGTGATGAGCGGCGCGAGCGCCTCGAGCGGCAGCCGCCCGTCCTCGCGCCACGCGAGCAGGTCAGCCGTCAGGCTGTCGCGGATCTCGTTCACCTGGGGCTCGACGGCAATGGTGGCCCGGGCCAGGTCGGCGTTCCTCTCGGCAAAGGCCCGCACCGCGTTGTGCATCATCGGGATGGTCAGGTTCGCCATTTCCGAGAACCTGTCCATCGGCACGTCGAAGTCCACGTTGTCGATCAGCAGGACCTGCCGCGCGATGCTCTCCGCGTAGTCGCCGATCCTCTCCAGCTCGTTGACGATCTTGCTGGCCGAGTACACGAACCGCAGGTGCGCCGCTGCCGGCTGGTGGCGGATGATGAACTCGAGGCAAAGCCGGTCCAGCTCGGCTTCCATGGCGTCCACGTCCTGGTCGCACAGGATCACCCCGTACGCCCGCTGGCGGTCCCGCTTCAGGAGGGCCTGGAAGGCCCGGGTCAGGGCCCGCTCGTCGAGGGCGGCCATGTCCAGGAGCTTCGTGCGAAGCTGGTCCGTGTCACGCTGCAGGGACATTTCGAAATGCGGCGTCGGAGGTGTGGTCACGGCCGTGTCCTTTGCCCCGGCCCGCGGCGGGCCCGATCAGTCCATCTCGACAGTCCATTATGACAGACTGCATGGGCAGACAGACAGCGGTGCCGCCGGCAACCCTCCATGGTCGCGCGGCGGCGGTTCGCCCGGTCCACATGGGGATCGCCGGGCACATCGGGCATTCCGGGCGCGGCCGGTCGCCAACATCCGTGGCGAGCGGCCCGCCCGTGGCCGGACCCCGACCGCCGGGGTCCCGCCGCGGACTCACGGATACCAATCCCGGCGCTCCCGGCGCTCAGTCGAGTTGAGGACGGGCCGGGAACGTCGCGAGCGGACTTCAGCCCGCGTGCCCGGAGCGAACACACCCATCACACGTGAGCTCCGGAGAGCTCCGGGGTCAGAAGGTGAACCGCAGCGCGAGCTGCACCTGGCGGTTCGTGCCGAGGCCCACCGTGCGACCCACCGTCGACGTCAGCGTCCCGAAGGTCCCCGCCGTCGCCGCCGAGTAGGGCTGGTCGGGCTGGACGTTCTTCGTCGCGTCGTAGGTCGAACTCGGCAGCGCCTGGGGCAGTGTCGTCACCGGCTGCGCGTAGTTCGTGGTGTTGAAGATGTTGAACACCTCCACCCGGAACTCCGCGTTCGACCGGCCGCCCGTCGCGAACCGCTTCGCGAACACCATGTCGACCTGCTTGAAGCCCGGGCCCCGCAGCGCGCCGCGCTCGAGGTTGCCGAACTCGCCGGGTGCCGGCGCCGAGAACGCCGCCGGGTTCAGCCACTGCAGGCCGTTCTTCAGGTAGGGATCCACCCCGGGCACCAGGTTCGGCCGGCGCACGTTGCGCGACGATCCGCCGCCCAGCGTGTTGATCACGGCCGTGCGGCCCGCCGCCGGGTTCGTGTAGACCACGCCCGTCAGGCTGTCCAGGTAGACCACGTCGGGGCGCACCACGAGGATGTTGAGCGGCAGGCCGCTCCGGGCGTTGACGATCGCGCCGACGTCCCAGCCGCCGAGCAGCGCCTCGGCCACGCCGCCCGCGTCGCCCAGGAACCTGCGCCCGCGGCCGAACGGCAGCGACCACAGCGCGCTCAGGTTGAAGGTGTGCCGCACGTCGAAGTTGTTGTACCCGTTGTCGTAGTTGAAGTCGTACGGGTCGCCGGCGGTCTGCGCCTCGTTCGACCCGCCGGTGTTGCCGAAGCTGCGGCCGAGCGTGTACTGCGCGTTCAGGGCCAGGCCCTTCGTCCGCTTCGTCAGCGACAGCTGCAGGGCGTTGTAGTTGTCGTGGCCGCCGCTGGTCTTGTAGTCCACCTCGGCAAACGGGGTCGAGATCGTCCCGTCCGGGTTGACGATGTCGAACTCGCGGATGACGAGGGCCGACTTGGTCGGATCGGCGTTGGTGAGGACCGTCGTGATCTTGTTGGTGAACGACCGGAGGAAGAGGTTCCGCCCCTGGCTGCCCACGTAGGACGCGCTGGCCACCAGGTTGCCGCGGAACTGCCGCTGCACGCCGAGCGAGTACTGGTAGACCTTCTCCGGGATCGTGTACTCGGGCGCGTAGGCGCGCGGCTGGAACTTGCGGTTGTTCGGGTCGTTGGTGAAGTTGTTGAAGAACACGTCCGACGAGATCGGGTACGCGCCGCTCACGCTGCTCAGCGTCGAGCTGACGCGGTCGCTCTCCACCGGCTGGATCTGGTCCTCCGTCTGGCCGGGGCCCACGTAGATCCCGAACCCGCCGCGCAGCACGGTGTTGCCCGAGCCCGGCGCGAAGCTGAAGGCCACACGCGGCTGGATATTGTCCTTCTTCGACGCGTAGAGCGGCGTCGTATTCGGCAGGATGACGCCCGTCGCCGTGTCGAACTTCACCACGAGGTTGTTCCGCTCGCGCAGCGGCGCGTAGTAGTCGTAGCGCACGCCGTAGTTCAGCGTGAAGTCCGGCCGCAGCTTCCACTCGTCCTGCACGTAGCCGATGTAGTAGTCCTGGACGGTGTGCCGGGGCCCGGTCGCGCCGTTGTTGAACGCGCTCGGCGCGCTGACATCGCCCAGGAACACCACCGTCGCCGCCTTGTTCGCGAGGAAGTCGGTGAGATTCGCGTAGCTGTAGGTCGTCCCGCCGAGGCGGTCGGTGGTCATCCGGATGAGGCGGACCTCGCCGCCGGCCTTGAAGAAGTGGCGGCCCCGGGCGTGGCTCACGGTGTCGATGAACGACAGCGAGTACGGCTTGTAGGGCGTGCCGCGGCCGTTGAACGCGCTGTTCTGCCGGATGAGGCCGCCCGCGATCGCGATGCCCGACGAGCCTGACTGGCCCGCGATCCCCGCGTTCGTGACGGACCCGCTCAGGTTCACGCTGATGGCCGAGACGTCGGCGCCGGCAACCACCGGCACGATGCCGTTGACCGCCGTCGTGGCGCTGTTGTAGCCCACCTTGAACTCGTTGACCGTGCCGCCGCCCAGGACACCCTGGAGGGCGAAGACGCCGTTGGCCGGCGTCGCCTCGATGTTGACCACGCGGCCGGTGACGCCCTCGGGTTGCGCGTTGACGCCGCGGTCGGTGAAGTAGCGCGCGTAGGCGCTCCAGTTGTCGCCCAGCTTGAAGTCGAGGCGCCCGCTGAACGCGTCCTCGTTGACCGTGCTGTTGTCCTGGACCTGGGCGATGTCGAAGTCCGGATTGGCCGACGCCCCCGGCAGGATGACCGCCTTGCTGCTCAGGAAGGCCGGCCGCAGGGCCGCGACGGCGGGAACCGCGCGTGCCCAGGCCGCCGCGCTCGGCACGGCCTCGATGATGTTGATGCCGGACTTCAGCCGGTAGCCCTCGTAGCTGCCGAAGAAGAACGCGCGGTTCTTCGCGATGGGCCCGCCGAGCGACGCGCCGAACTGATTCAGCGTGAGCGGAGACTTCTGCCCGTTGAGATCGAAGGCGTTCGGCGCGTCGAGCCTGCCGTTGCGGCCGTACCAGAACCCGCTGCCGTGCACGGCGTTGGCGCCCGACTTGGTGATCACCGAGATCTGGCCGCCCGTGCCCGTGCCGGATTCAGCCGGGTAGCTGTTCGACTCGACCCGGAACTCCTGGACGTTCTCGAGGCTCGACTGGAGCCGGAAGGGCGAGGGAATCTCGCCGTTCAGGTTGCCCGGGGAGGCGTCGATGATCGCGCTGCCCTCGATCCCGTCGTAGCGGATCACGTTCTGCTCGTTGGCCCGCCCGCTGAAGCGGATGTCGCTGAAGGTGCCTGTGCCGCTGTTGAGCGAACCCGGCGCCTGCAGATACAGCTGCGCCATCTGGCGCCCGTTGATCGGCAGGCCCTCCACCTCGCGCCCTTCGACGTTGGCGCCGATGCGCGCCGAGCTGAGATCCACGATCGGGATCTGCCCGACGACCTCCACGTTCTCGGTCACGCCGGCCGGGCTGAGTGACAGATCGAGGTTGAGCTCCTGGCCGGCCGTCAGCGGCAGGGCCGTGTATTCGAGCTTGGCGAAGTTGGGGGCCACCACGGTGACCGTGTAGGTCGACGGTTTGAGCGAGGCCACGACGTACCGGCCCTGGCCGCTGCTGACAGCCTTGCGCTCCTCACCCGTCCGCTCGTTGCGCACCACGACGGTGATACCGGGAACGAAGGCATTGCTCTGGTCGATGACGAAGCCGACGATGCGACCCTCGGCCGTCTGCGCGGAGGCAGTGGGCGGGATCAGGAGCAGCGCGGCGAAGACCGCCACGACCGCGAGCGTCAGCTTCCGGGAAATCCGAGTCTGTCTGTTCATGAATGATCCTCAATGGGCTGTGCCATGTGTCCAGAGGATCGTAGGAAGCCCGTGTAACGACGGTGCGACGAGTCCGTTGCGGGCCTGCTAACTCGGGGGTCAGGACGGCGACGCCACCGAGAAGTGCTGGAATTGGGCCGAAATCGGCGGACGGGCGCGAACCGTTAACAGAGATTTAACAGGGACGCCCGCGCGGGTCGCCAGGGGCCGGGGACCAGCCGTTCGGGAGTCGACCCGACCTGGTCCCGGCTCCCCTTCGCCATGGCCCCGGCTCTTCAGAGCCGGAGGGCGCCCCGCGGCTGAAGCCGCGGGGCTACGCGGTCCCGGGTCGAAAGCCGCGGGCCTTGGATTCCCTTGGCAGGCACCCGACTCGTGCGCCTGCGCCGGCGGCGTGTCAAAGCGCCACAACCGCTGCTTCCGCTACTTCCGTACCACTTCCGCTATTTCCGCACCAGCGGGTACAAGTCCCTCGGCGCGTTCTTGTAGGGAATCGTCGTCACGTCGGCCGGCCCGAGACCCGGCGGGTCCACCTGGAACACCGCCTTCGCCAGCCCGTCTTCCACGAACCCGCGCCAGAAGTGCACGCGCGACTTCAGCACGATGATGTCGAGCGCCTTCATGTCGATGCCGAGCGCCGCGAAGATCCCGGGCGTGGTCACCTGGTGCAGTTCCGGCGTGAGGATCACGCGGTTGTCTGCGCCGAACTTCAGCACGGCCACCGGCTCGAGTTGCCCGTACTTGCCGAGATACTCGACGGTACCGTCGATCTTCACCGGCCGCCCGGCGTACTGGTCGGCGTAGCCGCCGACATCGATCGTGATGCGGTCCCCGACCTTTGCGCTCGACGCGATTTGTTTCAGCGCCTTCTCGTCGGCCAGCGTCGCGATGCAGAATCGCTTGCCGCCCTGCCGGATCAGCTCCTCGAGGATGTGGGTTGAGTTCCCGGTCCGGTCGGACTGGTCGGCGACGACCACCGGGACCTTGCCGGCGCGCGCGGCGGCGATGGCCAGCGCCACGCCCTCCTTGGTCTTCGGCAGGGTCTTGCCGGCGAACTCCTCGCGCTTGCGCCAGATGAAATCCGACATGTCCTGCGCGATCCGATCCGCCAGCGTCTGGTCGTTGTTCGTGACGACCATCACCGTCGCGCCGATGTCTGGCACGTCGGCGTAGGCGAAGCCGAACGCCACCGAGACGTACGCGTCCTTCGTCCGCTCCTCCCAGATCCGCGCGCGCTCCATGATTTCCATCGCGGGCGACGCGCCGGTGCCCTGGTAGACGCTCGGTGTCAGCACGCCCGGCTTCCGGGTCGCCATCACCGGCTTGTAGGTCCCCTTGATCGTCCGCAGCATCACCCGCGCCGCCCGTTCGCCC
This sequence comes from uncultured Acidobacteriota bacterium, assembly GCA_963813325.1. Lineage (GTDB taxonomy): Bacteria > Acidobacteriota > Vicinamibacteria > Vicinamibacterales > JAKQTR01 > CAWEYM01. Next base: position 164,287 of record CAWEYM010000003.1, on the reverse strand, counting down.
TGCAGCGCATCGTCGTAGTGCGGGTAGCGCTTGATGATGAAAACGGCGTCGGCGGCATCCGACAGTTCGTGGTCCTCGTTCGCGTGGAGGTCGAGCGTCACGAAGATCGGCGCCTTGCCGGCGGCCGCCCTGACGCGGCGCACCAGCTCGGCCTCGGGTTTCGGCACGCCCGTGACGGCCATCGCGCCGTGCAGGGCCAGGAACACCCCGTCGTACGGCCCGGTCTGCCGGATGTCGTTCGCGATGCCGTTCGCGTACTTGTCGAAGGCCTCCTGCGTGAGCCAGCTGCCCGACGAGCCGCCCTTCGCGTCGCGCGGCGAGAGGATGCCGTTCAGCTCGACGTGGTCGTACTCGCGGGCTGCGTCCACGAAGCCGCGGATGTAGCCGCCGTCCTTGAGCACGTCATCGCCTCGGCGCGGCGGTCCATAGAACTCCCACTCGGCGATGCCCGTCGGGTCGGGACAGAACGTGCAGGTTTCGTGCGAGAACGTGGCGACAGCGAGACGAATCGTCTTCGGGGCCGGTGGCTGGCCCGCACCCTGCGGCGCGCAGGCGGCGGACATTCCCAGCGACAGACCAGCTGCCAGAGCGGCGAGCACGGTAACTCGGGTTGACATGAGCACTCCTGATCTTGAGACTGACGTGAGAAAAGGGGCCTGACCCCCGCAACTGCGGTTACTGGACTGTGCCGGCGACGATGACTCTGTCGACGCGCGTGAGGTAGTGCAGGGGGTCGCCGGTGAACAGGACGAGATCCGCGTCCTTCCCAGGTTCCAGGGTACCGATCCGGTCGCCCACGCCGAGGATCCGGGCGGCCGTCGCGGTGATCGCCTGCAATGCCAGGTCGCGGCTCAGGCCGCCCTTCACGGCCAGCGCGGCGGCCAGCGGCAGCTCCTCGGCCGCTCCCACGCCCATCGCGTCCTCCGCCTCGATCGCGATCGTCACGCCAGCCTTCGAGAGCGCCGCGGCATTGCCAAAGGCCACGTCCTGGGTCTCCACGCGCTTCGGCCCCACGCCCATCGGCCCGACAATCACCGGGATCTTCCGCCGCGCGATCTCATCGGCCACCTTGAACCCCTCGGTCGCACCGATGAGAACGGCCCGCAGGTGGAACTCGTCCACCAGCCGCAGCGCGGTCATGATGTCGTCGGAACGGTAGCACTCGATGAACGCGGGCAGACGGCCGTCGAGCAGCCTGGCCAGCGGCTCGAGCGCGAGATCGGTCTTCGGCGGCTCCGGCGAGCCGTCCTTCGCAGCCGCATCACCCTTGGCAACCTTGGCTTCGTACTCCTTCAGCTTGCGCTGGTACTCGCCCGCGTCGAGCAGCGCCTTGCGGACGACGAACGCGCTGCCCATGCGGGTCGCGGGCAGGCGCCCTTTCTCGCCGTACGCGTCCCTTGGACCTTCCCCCAGCGAGAACTTCACGCCGGCCGGCGCCAGCAGCGCCATCTCCGTCACGGTCCGGCCCGCCAGGCGGATGACCGCGGCCTGGCCCCCGATCACGTTGGCGCGCCCCGGCGTCAGCAGGGCCGCCGTGATGCCGGCCATGACGTGCCGGCGCAGCCGCTTGTCGAACGGGTTGAGACCGTCGAGCACCTGGAGTTGCGCGGTATTGGGACTTGACAGCTCGTCTGCCCCCGTCGCGCGGCCGTCATCGGTGAAACCCACCGTCGAATGCGCGTCGATGAGGCCCGGCAACAGCCAGCCGCCCTTCGCATCGATGACGGTGGCGTGCGCCGGGACCGCGATCTCGCGCCCGATCGCCTTGATGGTCCCGCCCTCGACGACAACCGTTCCCGACGCGATCTCGGGCCCGGCCATCGGCAGGATGCGGGCGTTGCGGATCGCAAGGGTGCCGGGCGGAGCCGCGCCGGCAGCGGTCATGACGACAAGGGCGGCGGCACAGGTCGACAGGGCGCGTGTTCGTGTTCGTGTCATGGAGACCCTCACCGGGACGCCGGGTCGAAGACCACCGCCCCATCGATGAACACTTTGAGAACATGGCTCCCGATGTCGAACGGATCCCCGTCGAACGCGACGAAGTCGGCGTCCTTCCCGACCTCCAGGCTTCCCGTGCGATCGGCGATGCCCGCGAGGCGGGCCGGGTTCAGCGTGATCGCCTTCAGCGCCTCGGCCGGCGCCATCCCGTGCTTGACGGCCACGGCGGCCTGGTAGCGGAGGAACGGCTGCTGGACGACGTCGGCGTCGGTCATGATGCAGACCTCGACGCCGCGGGCCGTCAGCATCTGCGCCAGGTTCACCGGCCGGTTGTCGTCGTCGTAGGTGACCATGACCGGCCCGACGACCACGACCACCTTGTGCGCGGCCAGTTCGTCGGCAACCTTCCAGGCCTCTTCCGCGTGGCCGAGCGACAGCTTGACGAAGTGGAACTCGTCGGAGAGGCGGACGGCCGTCATGATGTCGTCTGCGGTGGCGACGTGAATGTGCACCGGCAGCCGGCGTTCGAGCACCTCGAGCATCGCCTCCTTCTTCAGGTCGCGCGGGGGCCTGGCGGCATCGGGCTTGGCGGCCTTGTCCTTCTCGTAGCGCTCCAGCGATCGCTTGTAATCGGCCGCGTCGACCATGGCCTGCCTGACCAGGTAAGCCGCGCCCATCTTCGTCGTCGGCATCTGGCCCTTCGACGCGTAACTGGCCTTCCGGCCGAGCGCCATCTTCATGTCGGCGGGGAAGCGGACCACCATCTCGTCCACCGTCCGGCCGCGCAGCTTGAGCGCCGCGGACTGGCCGCCGATGACGTTGCCGCTGCCGGGCCGCGCGATGACCGCCGTGACGCCCTCGGCCAGGGCGCTGCGGAACTGGTTGCGGTCGGGCCCCATGCCTTCCGGGTGGATCGAGTCGATGATCCGCAGTTGCGGGGTGACCGGGTCGGTGCCCTCGTTGTCCTCGGTCACACCGCCGCTCGGCCCCAGGCCAAGGTGGGAGTGGGCGTCGATGAGACCAGGCGTGATCGTGGAGCCGGACAGGTCGACGATCTGGGCGTCGGCGGGAATCCTGACCTCCGCCTCCGTGCCGACGGCGGCTATCTTGCCGCCCTGAACGAGCAGCACGCCGCGCGCGATCTCGCCGTGCGTCACGGTGAGGATCCGGGCGGCCTTGACCGCGATCGTGCCGGGGGCGACGGCAGCGGTCGGGGCGGACGCCCCGAGCATCAACGAGCCGGCGAGGCTGCCGAGCCCCAGGGCAAGAAGCGGACGGAGACGTGTGGGCACGCGGGCTTCCTCTCGGGCTGACTGTCGATGACACGGGGACTGGCCTGCGGGACGGGCACGGGCGCCCGCCGCGGGCGCGCCCATTCTAGCGCGGAGCGGGACCGGACGCGCGGCCCTCGTTCGAGAGGGGGCGGCGCCCGGCCGACAGGCGGGGATCGCGCGGCGGCCTTCCTGACGGAACGACGAGGCCGCGGAGGCCGGCGGCGCGGAACGGGCACCCGACGCCGCCGCTGCGGCCCGGGTGCCCGCGGCCTTACTTGAGCCGGTCGAAATCGAACGTCAGGCCCGCGAGGAACGTCCGCGGCGCGATCCAGACCTGGAAGTCGCCAGCGATCGGCTGGCCGTCGGTGCCCCGCCGGAAGATGTCCGTCTTGTCGAACAGGTTGTCGACCTGGCCGAACACGCTCACCGCGTACCCCGACCGCGACGCGAACCGCTTGCTCACCTGCGTATGCCAGACCTGGTACGAGGGCTGCGACGTGCCGTCGTCGAAGGTGACCTGGCTGTTGTATTCGCCGCGCACGTTGGCGCGCAGGCCGATCCGCGCGTTCGTCCACAGCAGCTTCAGGTAGAGCGCGTTCCTGGGCAGGCCGCCCACGTCATTGCCCTGGTCGTCCTTGCGCGTGACGTAGGCGTACGACACCGACGGGACGAAGCCATAGCGGAGCGTCGTCGACGCGCTCGTGTTCAGGCCCTGCGAGGTGTACCGCCGCAGGTTGACGTAGGTGTAGGGCAGCTCGCGGAGGTCGAAGGTGATGCCGTTGTCGACGCGATTGTGGAAGTAGTCGGCCGACGCCTGCGCGGCCGGGCCCGCGTACGCGTAGCCGAGCGTGAACGAGTTCGACCGCTCGGGCTTCAGGTCGGGGTTGCCCACGAACACCGGCGGCGTATAGAGGTACAGCTCGTTGAAGTAGGGCGCGCGGAACCCCTGGCCGAAGGTGAACCGCGCCCGGTGCCGATCGGCGAGCGCGTAGGTGGCGGTGGCCTTCGGGCTCCACTTGTCGCCGTAGTTCTGGTAGTTGTCGTAGCGGAACCCGCCCGACACGCTCAGGCGCGGGCCGATCGCGAACTCCTGCTGGAGCCAGAACACGTTGATGTCGCGCGACTGCTTGCGCTGCGTCGTGCCCGGGAACCGGAGGCTCGCGCGGTCGAGGCTTTCGTTGCGGAACTCGTAGCCGGCCTGCAGGTACTGCTCCTGCCCCATCATGCGCCACGTCTGGTGGGCCGTGGCCTTGAACTCCTTGTTCCACTCGAGCCAGGGCACCTGCACGCGCTCGGTCGTCGGGTAGATCTGCGTTTCTTCGCGGTCGTACTTGCCGTACGTGTAGCTCACCGTGACGGATGTGCGCGTCCCCAGCACGATGTCCGCATCGGGCGCCAGGGTGGTGCGCGTCAGGTTCCGCTTCGAGTTGTAGACGCCGCCCAGCTGCGTCGCGCCGGCGAAGAAGTAGTTGTCGATCTTGCGGTTCTGGACGCTGCCAAAGCCCCGCAGCATCAGCCACGAGGCCGGCTTGAGGTCGCCGTTCAACCCGAAGGTCTTCCACTTGCTCTGGGGCTGGCCGATCGTCTGCGGGTTGCTCGGGCTCAGGTCGAACCCGTCGTAGGTGCGGTACCCGGCGCTCGTGCTGAACCCGCCGGGCCCGGCCCGGTAGCCCAGCGTGTCGGTCACGCGGTAGTCGCCATAGGTCCCGCCCGTGACCTGGAACGTGTTCGTCAGTCCGGGCTGGCTCTTACGCGTGATGAGGTTGATGACCCCGCCGAGCGCGTCCGAACCGTACAGCGCGGAGCCCGCGCCCTTCACCACCTCGACGCGTTCCACGCCCGACAGGTCGATGTCCTCCAGGTTCAGGTTGCCGTTGGCGTCCTTGCCCAGGTACCGCCGACCGTCGATCAACACGAGCACCCCGCTGTTCGGGATGCCGTTGATCGACACATAGCCCTGCCCGCCGCCCGCGTTCACCTGGACGCCCGACCCGGCCTGGTCGACCAGCAGGTCCTTGGACGTGCGCGCCCCGGTGTCCTGGATCTGGGCGGCGTCGATGAGCACGGTCGGGTCCGGCACATCCAGCAGCACCTCGTCGCGCCGCGCCGGCGTGGACACGGTCACGGTATCCGAGAACTGCACCTGGCTCAGCACGATCTCCACAGCCCCGTTGCCGCCCGCCTCGATGGTGACGGGCTTCGCCTTCGAGTCGGCAAAGCCCTGGAACCCGGCGACCACGTCATAGGCCCCGGGCGGCACACGGTCGAACTCGGCCTTGCCTTGCGCGTCGGCGACCCGCCTGGCGACGGACCCGGTGCCCCGGTTGACGGCACGCACGGCCGCGCCCGGAATCACACCCCAGTTGTCTTTCACCGTCACGGTCAGGCGCCCTGAGGCGCCGCCAGCCTGCCCGGCGCGCGCGACTGGCGCAGATGTCAGTCCCGCGAGCACCGCCAGCACGGTGACGAACGCGGGGATCAACGGCTTGTATCGCATCGGCGTATCCTCTGGCGCGGCGCCGCCCGGAAGCGCCGTGCCCACAGTGGCGGGCCACCGCCCGCCCGCCCCCCTCTTCACCCACTCACGAAACACACGCGCCCTCTCGGCCGACGTCACCGGCGCGGCTCGGGGCGTGCCTCGTCCGTCATGGACCCAGGGTGAAAGCGCGCAGGTGCAGCGAAGCGGGCGCTGCCTTGCCTGGGAGCGGGCAACGGCGCGTCACGAGCAATGCACGGGCATCCGGCCGTCTCCTCGACGGCGCGACCCCGGTGTCATCTCGTTGCAGGCCGGACCCTTCGAGTCTTTCCGAACCGTCCTTGCGCTGTCAACAGTCGGCCCGGGCCCGCCCGGGCCTCGAACCAGGCCTGCCCCGGGGCAGCCAGGGCGGCCCAGCTTGCGGTGCGGCCAGCAGACGACGAGGAAGGTCAGGGACGTGGGTCTCCTGGCGCGAGTGCTCCACGTCTCCTGGTCGGCCGCGCCCGGCGCGGCTCGAGGCACGTAGTGCTTGACTCCCCTGTCCGCACGGCCTAGATTCGACGCACCTCGTCTCCGGCACCGGGCCTTTCGCCCGGCGGAGATCCACAGCGGGCCGCCCCACCAGTCAGCGGACTGCCAGCCCGTCCACGAGGCGCCCTTCTCCACCCGGGTCCGGAGTCTCATTTCGCGGCCGGGCCCCTGCGGGCCCGCGGAAAGGAGCGGCAACCATGAGGAAGCGGTCGAACGGCTGGCTGGGGCTGATGGCCGGTGCGCTCATCCTGGCGGCAGGCTGTGGCGGCGGCGCGCCGACCGGTGATGTCGACAAGATTGCCGTCGAGACGTCGTCGTTGTTCGTCACCGTGCGGAACACCGCCGGTCTCGCCCTCAACGACGTCCGGATCGAGATCGTCCCCGCCGGACGGGCTACGACCTTCAGCACCTATGTGTCCCGGATGGAGAACAGCGACAAGCGCGACATCTCGCTGAGCACGTTCCGGGATCGGGACGGCGCGTCCTTCAGCCTGCGCGTCTCGCGCCCCGGCAGCGTCGTCGTCACCGCGCAGGACCTGAACGGAAAGACCGTGCGGGTCGAGGTGCCCTGGAAGAACTAGGGCCGCCGGGGTTACCCCGGGCCTGAAGGCCCGGGGCTACGAACTGAAGACTGACACGGGCCGCGGAACTCTCGTGGATTCCGCGGCCCGGTCTCCCCTACTTCTTTCCTCCCTTGACCGCCGCCGGGGCAGGCGCCGGCCCGAGCGTCGAGTAGTAGATCGAATTGAACAGCAGCTTGAACGTGGACCACGTTTGCGCGCGGTACTGCGGCCGGAAGCCGAACAGGATCACGCGCCCGGACCCGAGCGGCGCCTCGACGATGGCCGACTTCCCGTTGAGGCGGCTGCCGCCGAGCAGCCATCCGCTCAGCAGGACGTCGCCCTGGGCGGGGTACCGCGCGACCGTGACCGCGTTGCCGCTGGCCTCGAACGCCGGGCTCTGCTCGAACCACGCCATGCCCTCGGCCTCCTGCCCATAGGCGATGGGGTTGGTCGTATCGACCAGCGTCTTTACGATGGACCCTGGCGCGTAGAACTCGGCCGAGTCGGGCCCGACCGAATCGCCGCCGCGTTCGCCCCCGCCGCCGACGCCTTCGAGCACGTTCTTCACGGGCAGGCCGAATTCGCGGATCGGCAGCATGGACGCCGAGTCGAGGGCGATCAGCGTGCCCCCGCCCTCGACGAACGCCTTCAGCGCGGCCACGCCTTCCGGGCCGATGCCGCCGACGTACTCGTCGAAGGTCGTCCCCGCCGGGTACCCCTTGATGATGCTGTCGGCGGACTGGTCCGGCAGGATGATCGCGTCATACGCGGCGCGGAGGTTGCCGGCTCGGATGTCCTTGTTCTGGAGAGAGGTGTACGGCAGGTTCCACTGCTCGAGGATCCAGCGGGTCCAGCCTTCGTCCATCGAGGAGACGAACGACTGGTACATCCCCACGCGCGGAGCGCGCAGCGGCGAGGCGGCCGGGGCCGTCTTGTCGTTGATCGCGACGATCTGGATCGGCAGCGACGCGGCAAGCGCCTCGATCGTCTGGTGGAAGTCCTTCTGTTTCCCGACGGGCACGACGATCGTCCCGGCCGGGAACTCGCGGCCCGCCGAGGTGAACGGGGCCCGGGCCCATCCGGCCTGGATGCCGGCCTTCATCAGCCGGTTGAGCGCGAGGATGCCCGCGTTGTCGTGGGCGAACACGTAGGCCTTCTTCGCGCGCCCGCCCGTGACCTGACCCTTCGGCGCCGTGATCGGCGCGGGCACCAGCTCGAGGTCGGCCGTGAACGGCTGCTGGACGAACACCGCGTCCACGCCCATCAGCAGCGGCATGGTGTACGCCGTCACGTCGTAGGGCCGCTGCGGCGGGCCGCCCGGGTACTGCCGCAGGTCCGGGTAGTGCTGGACCTCGGTGAGCGTCCTGGCGAACGAACTGGACGGCTGCGCCATCAGGATCACGTACGATCCGGCCGGGTAGGACTTCCCGTCCGCGGTGAAGGCTGCCTTCGCCCGCGAGATCTCGACGTCGCCGAACTGGTACGCCCACAGCATCTCGCGCGTGGCGGCAGGATCCTTCTGGTCTGCGGACACGACAATGGCGAAGGGCTTCTCCTTGGCTGTCACCGGGTCCTTCCGGCCGATGGCGTCGCGGTTCACACGGTAGAAGTTCGACAGCCACTCGGTACGGTTCTTCGCCGCGTGGTCGAGCACGGCGTCCACCGCCGAGTGCTCGTAGTCCATGATGTCGCGCAGCCGCCAGGTCCCGCCGAGCCAGGGCCTCGGGAAGTTCCAGGCCACTTTCTTCGCGTCGTAGTTGATGCCTCTCCCGAGCCGCTCGAACTCCACGGTGATCGGGCTGGCGAGTCTCACGCTGGCCGCCTCGGTCAGGATCCGGATGCCGCCGTGGTAGTTCATGTAGCCGCGGGCCGGCGTGTAGGCGTCGTACATCGCGTTGATGACGACCCCGTCCTTGCCCTCGCCGGTCAGCCGCATGGCCATGGCCGTCCCGAGCCAGCTCACCGACGCGCGCAGGATCGGGTCCACGTTCGGGTCCCACGGGTCCACGTACGGCGGCACGAACAGGCGCGCCGCGTTCGATCCCATCTGGTGCAGGTCGTAGCTGACCTGCGGGTGCCACGGGTTCCAGATCTTCCCGACGCTGATCTGGCTCTCCTTCTGCGTGAACATGTACCAGTCGCGGTTGTTATCGTGCCCGACGTACTTGTGGTAGAGGAACGGCAGCGGCGCACCGACGAATTTCGTCCCGGCCGTCTTCCTGTTCCAGTCGGCGACCATCTGCGCGCCGTCGGGGTTGTGCGCGGGCGACAGCAGGATGATGACGTTGTCGAGGATGGCCTTCATGCGCGGCGACGAGTCGGTGGCGAACCGGTGGGCCAGCTCGAGCGACATCTGCGCGCCGCCCACCTCGGTCGCGTGGATGCTCATCTGGATGGCGACAATCGTCTTGCCCTCGGCGATGAGGGTCTTCGCCTCGGCTTCGCTCGTCTTGCGCGGATCGTACAGGCGGTTGTTGATCTCCCGGTACTTCTCGAGGTTCTTCTGGTTCTCGGGCGACGTGATGACGGCCAGGATGTAGGGCAACCCCTCGGTCGTGGGCCCCAGTTCCTCGACGGTGATGCGGTCGCTGAGCTGGTCCACCGCCTTCCAATACGCGACGATCTGGTGGTAGTCGGCCAGGACGCCGTCACCGCCAACCTGGATCTTCAGGAAGTCGGACGGGGTCGGGACGGTCTGGGCGGCGGCCCCCGACCAGGCCACGAACGCCATGAGAGCGGCGAGCACGACAGCAGCACGTAATCTTCGCGGCATGCATCCTCCTCGTTGCCGGTATGTGCGGCAGATACTACTCCATTGCGCGGGTCCCGCGCCGCTTTCGCGTCCGTGCTCTCCTCGCCTCCGCGCCGGGCGCGCGGAATCCGGCTGTCCAGCATCGGTCAGGATGATCCAAGATAGCCATCGCCGGGCGGCTCGCCCGGTCGCGGCGCGCACATAGGAGACGACCATGAAGAGAAGCGTCATCGTCCTGCTGGTGGCGGGGTGTCTGGTGCCGGGCGGGCAGGTGCTGGGCGGACAGGCGGCTGAGAAGAGCGGCCCGAAAGTCTTCATCTCGGTGGACATGGAAGGCATCTGGGGCGTCGTCCACGCCGAGCAGACCTCGCCCGGTCCCGAGTACGGGCCCGCCCGTCGGTGGATGGCCGGCGACGTCAACGCCGTCATCGAGGGCCTGCTGGAAGCAGGCGCGGCAGAGGTGGTGGTCAACGACTCCCACGGCAGCATGCGGAACCTGGTCGCGGACGACCTCAATCCCAAGGCGTCCCTGATCACCGGCGCCCCCAAGCCGCTGACCATGATGCAGGGGATCGACGACTCGTTCGACGCGTGCATCTTCGTGGGCTACCACGCGCGGGCCGGGTCGGCGCCCGCCATCCTGGATCACACGATTTCCGGCGGGGTCGTCAGGGCCATCCGGATCAACGGCAAGGAACTGCCGGAGATGGGCCTCAACGGCGCGATCGCGGGCTACTACGGCGTGCCGGTGGTGATGCTCAGCGGCGACTCGGAAACCTGCGAGCAGGCCAGGACCATCTTTGGCGGACGGATCGTCACCGCTGCGGTGAAGGAGGCCGTGACGCGGACGGCCGCGCGGCTGCTGCCGCTCGACCAGGCTCGCGCGCGGCTGAAGGAGGCGGCCAAGGCGGCCCTGGCAACCCGTGCGTCGATCCCGCCGCTCGAGCTGAGCGGCCCGTACGTCTTCGAACTCGAGGTGAACAACAGCCTGCAGGCCGAGGGGCCGCTGCAGGTGCCGGGCGTCAAACGGGTGAACGCCCGAACGCTGACGTTCACGTCGAATGATTACATCGAGGGCTTCAGGATGCTGCGCGCGCTCATTGCCCTCGGGTCAGCCTGAGCCGGACGGGGAGGCGACGCCTCCTGGCCCGGGACCGTGGCCAGCGGGACCGCACCCGCAGCCACATCTTGTCGAGCTATGCCCGTGTTCCGCCGTCCGTTGACCCTTCTCCTCCTCTGCGCAGCCCTCGCGCCTGCCGCCCATGCGCGGCAGGCGGGCGGCCATCAGGCCGACCCGAAGCCCCACGGCGCAGCCGCGACCGAGGCCCCGGAAGCCGCCAGCCTCGATCTGAACAGGATCGACCCCATGTCCTTTCGCGCCATCGCGGCCCGGCTGCCGAAGGGCCAGGCCCCGAAGATCGACGGCCGCCTGGACGACCCGGTGTGGGCGCTGGCGCCAGCCACCGGAGGCTTCTACCAGCGCGAGCCGCACGGGGGCGCCCCCTCGACGGAACGCACCGAGTTTCGTGTCCTCTACGACGACCGGAAGATCTACTTCGGTGTCTGGGCGTTCGATTCGGACCCGACCGGCATCCACGCCAGCGAGATGAAGCGTGATTCGGGCCTGACCAAGGGCGACCGGATTGCGATCGTGATCGACACCTTCCTCGATCGGCGCAACGGCTTCTACTTCGCCACCAACCCGCTCGGCGCGGAGAAGGACGCGCAGTACACCGACAATGCGCGCGTGCGGAACAACGACTGGAACGCCGTCTGGGAGTGCAGGACCAGCATCGACGACAAGGGCTGGTACGTGGAGATTGCGATCCCGCTCGGCCAGCTCCGGTTCCGGAAGGGTCCCGGGGACGCGACGTGGGGCCTGAACGTCGCCCGCTCGATCGTGCGCAAGAACGAGGAGACCTACTGGGTGCCGTATCCCCGCGCGCAGGGCGCGAACGGGTTCGCCTACCTGTCGAACGCCGGCCTCCTCAAGGGGCTGCGGGACATGATGCCGCCGCGCCGGTTCGAGTTCGTGCCGTTCGTCGCCCCGCGGGTCGGACGGGACTTCGCCCTGGGCACGACGACGAACAAGGCGAACCCCTACGGTTTCGACGCCCGCCTGGGCGTGACGAGCACGCTGCTGGCCGACGTCACCTACCGGACGGATTTCGCGCAGGTCGAGGCGGACCAGGAAGTCGTCAACGTGACGCGGTTCAGCCTCTTCTTTCCGGAGAAGCGGCAGTTCTTCACCGAGAGCGCGGGCCTGTTCAACTACGGCAAGCCCGGCGTCGAGACGGGCGACTTCGGCCCCGGCCTGCTGCCGCTGTTCTACAGCCGGCAGATCGGTCTGCACGACGGGCAGGAAGTCCCGATCCTCGGCGGCGCGCGCATGGCCGGGCGGGCCGGGCGGTACAGCCTGGGCGTGATGAACATCGAGACCGACCGGGCGATCCACGGATCGGGCGGTCCCGGAGCCGGGATCGGCCGCGCGAACTACTCGGTCGTCCGCGTCAAGCGCGACGTCTTCTCGGAGTCCACCGTCGGCGCGATGTTCCTCAACCGGGAGGGCGGGCCGGGAGCGGCGTACAACCGGTCAGCCGGCGTGGACGTCAACCTCGTGATGGCCGGCGGCGACGCGCGTCTCACGGGGCTGCTGGCGAAGACGTTCACCCCGGGCATCGCGCGGGGCGACTGGGCCGGCGCGTTGGACTTCTCGTACCAGAAGGACCGGTACAACTACGACCTGACCTACCTCGATGTCGGCGACGCCTTCAACGCCGAGATGGGCTACATCCGCCGGACCGACATCCGCAACCCGCGGGTCAAGGCTGCGTGGACGCCAAGGCCCGCGTGGCGCGGCGTGCGGCAGTTGTCGATCGGCGGGCTGGTGGACGCCTACGCCACGCATGCCGGACGCACCGAGTCACGGACCGACGATGGCTGGTTCGGGCTCACGTTCGAGGACACCTCGACACTGACGATCGAGGCTCTTCGTGACTACGACCTCCTCGACGCGCCGTGGCCGCTCGGCCGGGGCGTGGTCCCGGCCGGCGGGTATCGCTGGAACACCGGGCGCGTCAGCTACGCATCGAGCCCGCGCCACCGCGTCACCGGGAGCGGCTACGTCGAGGCCGGCGGGTACTACAGCGGCGACAAGCAGACCTGGAGCGGCGGCATCAGCGTGCTGCCGCTCGACACGCTGCTCATCGATCTCGCTTACGCCCGCAACCGGATCACGCTGCCCGCCGTCGTTCCGTACGGCACGAACACGGTCAGCGCGCGGGTCAGCTACTCTTTTTCGCCCGGGCTCTTCGTCAAGGGGTTCGTACAATACAATGACGACCGCAGGCTCGCCAGCCTGAACCTCCTGGCCTGGTGGATCTACCGCCAGGGCAGCGACTTCTATATCGTCTACAACGAAGGCTGGGACACGAACCTCCCGGGCCCCCGGGATCTGCGTGCCCGGAACCGATCGTTCTCCGTGAAGCTGACGTACTGGCTGTCGCGCTAGCCCTCCCCCTCGGCCAGGCCCCCGTCGGCGGATACGGGTTTCGTTGACCGCTTCGGGACCTTGCGTTACCGTCGGTGAATACACTTGCTCCACTCGCATCTGTCCTTGGTCGGCGGGAACCCGGAGCCCGGGTGCACAGGCGTCCGGCGGCGTCGGGACTGCCGTGCAGTCCCGCCCGGCAGGGACATCAACGGAGGTTGGCCATGAGACGTCTGGAGGGAAGTCTCACGTCGGCGCGTCGGCTGCTGCTTGCCGCGCTCGTCGTACTCGCTGTCCCGTCGCTGGCGCTTGCCCAGTCGACGGGCACGATCCGCGGGGTCGTCAAGGACACCCAGAATGCCGTCGTCCCGGGTGTCACGATCCTCGTGCGCAATCAGGCGACCAGTGAAGACCGGACCACGGTCAGCGACTCGCAGGGCGAGTACGTCGTGCCTTCGCTGCCGGTCGGCGTCTACCGGATCGAGGCCCGGCTGGACGGATTCCAGACCAGGGTCATCACGGACGTCCGGCTGCAGGTCGCGCAGACAGTGGTCCAGAACGTGCAACTGGCGCTCGGCAGCGTCACCGAGGAAGTGGCCGTCGTGGGCCAGGCGCCGATCGTCGAGACCGCGACGACATCGGTCGGCCAGGTGATCGATCAGAAGACCGTGCAGGAGATGCCGCTCAACGGCCGGCACTTCGTGGACCTGGGACTGCTGATCCCCGGGTCGGTGGCGCCGCCGCAGAACGGGTTCCTCACCGCCCCGCTCCGCGGGCAGGGTTCGCTGGCATTCAACACGGCCGGCAACCGCGAGGACACGATCAACTTCATGATCAACGGGATCAACCTGAACGACATGGTGCAGAACCAGATCACGTTCCAGCCGCCGATCAGCACGGTGCAGGAGTTCAAGGTGGACAACTCCACGCTCAGCGCGGAGTACGGCCGCAACTCCGGCGCGGTCGTGAACATCGCCACCCGCTCCGGGACGAACGAGATGCACGGCGAGGTGTTCGAGTTCTTCCGCAACGAGAAGATGGACGCGACGAACTACTTCGCGACGATCAAGAACCCCTTCAGCCGCAACCAGTACGGCGGCAACGTGGGCCTGCCCATCGTCAAGGACAAGGTGTTCTTCTTCGGCAGCTACGAGGGGCTGCGGCAGCGGCAGGGGATCCCGCTCAACAGCGGCGTGCTGACCGAGGCCGAGCGTGCCGGGGTCACGGACCCGGTGGTGAAGAACCTCCTGCAGTTCATCCCGCTGCCCAACAGCGTCGGGTCGAGGGGCGAGGGCCGCTACATCGGGTCGGCTACCGCGCCGGTGGACCTCAACCAGTTCACCGTCGACCTCAGCACCGTGGCGGGCGAGAAGGACCGGCTCCATTTCTACTACGCCTTCCAGAAGGACAAGCGGCAGGAACCGGTACTGCAGGGCAACACGGTTCCGGGCTTCGGCGACACCCGGGCCGGCCTGCGCCAGATCATGACGGTCAACGAGACGCGGATCTTCAGCCCGTCGCTCGTGAACGAAGCGCGCTTCGGGTTCAACCGGATCCACATCACGTTCGATCCCGACAACCCGCAGAACCCGGCCAGCCTGGGGATCAACAACGGGATCACGACCGACCTGGCGCTGCCGCAGATCACGATCTCCGCGCTCGGCCTGAACATCGGGGGCCCGGGCGGGTTCCCCCAGGGCCGCACCGACATGACGTTCGTGTTCTCCGACACGCTGAACTACCTGCGCGGCCGCCACTCGCTCAAGCTCGGCGGCGAGTTCCGGCGGTTCAGCAACGTCAACTTCGGCAGCAGCGCCGGCACCTTCAACTTCACCAACGTGGCCGACTTCCAGGCCGGGCGGGCCAGCACGTTCACGGTCCAGCTGGGCAGCGTCGACAGCAGCATCGTCCAGAAGGCGTTCGGCCTGTTCGCCCAGGACAACTTCAAGGTCCGGCCCAACGTGACGCTCGAGCTCGGGTTCCGCTACGAGCTCAACGTGGCGCCGACCGAAGCCGACAACCGGTTCGTGTACTTCGACACCGCGACCGCGTCGCTCTACCAGGTCGGACAGGGCAGCCGCGACAAGATCTACCCGAACAAGAACAACTTCCAGCCGCGGATGGGCGTGGTCTGGGATCCGACGGGCGACGGCCGCACGTCGGTCCGCGCGGCGTATTCGATCCTGTCGGACCAGCCCGTGACGAACATGGTGACGGGCACCGCCTCGAACCCGCCGCTCGTCACGAACCTCGTCTACTCGGGGGCGATTCGCCTCGACAACGCGCTGGCGGTCGCCGGCCCGGCCGGACTGGCGCCGAACACCGTGGACGAGAGCTTCCGCAACGCACGCCTCCAGAGCTGGAACGTGAACTTCCAGCGGGAGATCTGGACGAACATGGGCCTCCAGATTGGCTACGTGGGGTCGAAGGGCGATCATCTCCGGGTCTCGCGGAACTTCAACCAGTTCGTCGACGGGGCGAGGCCGTACCCGCGGCTGGCGGCAGACAGCCCGATCATGCCCGGGTCCTCCATCGGCAACATCACCGCCGTGACGAGCCTGGGGCGCTCCCGCTACAACGGGCTGTGGATCGCCGTGAACCAGCGGCTCTCGAAAGGACTGCAGTTCAATGCGTCCTACACGCTGTCGAAGTCGATGGACACCAACTCGCTCAACTCGCAGGGCGTGGTGGTGCAGGACAGCAACAACGTCGGCGGAGACTACGCCCTGTCCGACTACGACGCCCGGCACCGTTACGTCGTGAGCGCCATCTGGGTGCTCCCGTTCACGGGCAACCGGTTCGTGGAAGGCTGGCAGGTGGCGGTGACGACCCAGGGACAGAGCGGCAACCCGGTCAACATCGTCACGAACATCGGGACGTTCACGGGCGTGGCCAACACGCTGCGACCGGACGTCATCGGCAACCTGCAGACGCTCGGCAACGTGACGCAGTGGTTCTCGAACACGGTCTGTGACCCGAGGATCGCCGGATCGTGCACGGCGGACTCGGTGTTCGCCCTGCCCGTGTCCTCGTCGGGCGTGTTCCACTTCGGCAACCTCGGCCGCAACGTCGTGATCGGTCCCGGGTTCTTCAACACGGACCTGTCGATCGTCAAGAAGACGAAGCTCGGCCGGACCACCATGGAGTTCCGGATCGAGGCGTTCAACCTCCTGGGCAACAAGAACTTCGGCCAGCCCGGGCGGATCGCCCTTCCCAACAGCACGGCGTTTGGCGTGATCACCAACACGCGCTTCTCGCCGGGGGACTCCGGGTCGTCGCGGCAGTCCCAGCTGGCGGTGAAGTTCACCTTCTGACGGCCAGCGGCGGGCCCGCGGCATCCTCCGACACGCGGGGGATGCCGCGGCCTCGCTGCGCGCCGGGCATCGTCTGAAGGCGGCGATGATCCCGGCGCACCGGGCCGCCCGCGGCTCGGTGGGATCGAAGAACTCACAGCCTGCCGCGGGGCGGGTTCCGGACGGCGATCGGAGGAGCCACGCGTGTCTCTGGTGACGATGTTCGTCGAGGCCGCCAAGCGGCACGGCGGCAAGCTGGCCATCATCGATCGCGCCACGGGGCACAGGGTCTCGTACAGGGCCGCGCTGCTGCGGGCGCTCGTCCTGTCGCGCAAGCTGGGGGGGTACGACCCCGGGTTCATCGGGGTGATGATCCCGACCTCGGCCGGCGCGATCCTGACGGTCATCGCGGCGCTCATGAGCGGCCGCACGCCGGTGATGATCAACTACTCCACCGGCGCGGCCCAGAACTGCCGGATGGCCCAGCGGCGGCTGTCATTCCGCACGATCGTCACCTCCCGCGCGCTGCTCGCCAGGCTCAAGATCCCCGAGGTCGAGGGGATGGTGTTCATCGAGGACATCGCGGCCGGCGTGTCGAAGGCCGACAAGCTCGCGGCGCTGTTCCGATCGTCGATGCCGGCCGGCCACATCTGCCGCTCGGTGCACGTCGGGGCCCCGGACGACACGGCCGTCCTGCTGTTCACGAGCGGCAGCGAGCGTGACCCGAAGGCCGTGCCGCTCAGCCACCGCAACATCGCGGCCAACATCGAGGGCATGCACGGGCTCCTGGAGTTCGGATCGGACGACATCATCCTCGGGAACCTGCCGCTCTTCCACGTCTTCGGCCTCAACACGAACCTCTGGCTGCCGCTCGTGACCGGGGCAACCCTCGTCACCTGCCCGAGCCCGCTGGAGTTCCGGGCGATCTGCACGGCCATCCGCGAAGAGCGCACGACCATGGTCATCGGGACGCCGGCCTTCCTGTCGGGCTACCTGGCGAAGTCCGAGCCCGGCGACTTCGCGTCCGTGCGCCTGCTGATCACCGGGGCGGACAAGTGCCCCGACGCCCTGCGCCGCGGCTTCTGGGAGCGGCATCGCATCGCCCTGCTCGAGGGGTACGGCACCACCGAGACGAGCCCGGTCATCTCGGTGAACCCGCCCGGCCAGGACCGGCCCGGCAGCGTGGGCCGCGTGCTGCCGAACCTGCAGGTCCGCATGGAGCACTACGAGACGGGCGAGGTCTGCAAGGTGGGCGAAATCGGCAAGATCCTCGTCAAGGGCGACAGCGTGATGTCGGCGTACTTCGACGACTTCGAGGCGACGGCGCTGCGCATCCGCCACGGCTGGTACGACACGGGCGACATGGGCTACCAGGACGCGGACGGATACCTCTGGCACGTCGGGCGGCTCGCGCGGTTCCTGAAGATCGGCGGCGAGATGGTGTCACTGGTCCAGGTGGAGGACGTCCTCGAGCGCGCAGTGCCGGCCGGCGTCGGCGGGGCGGCCGTCGAGGTCCCCGACGCCGCGAAGGGGTCCAAAATCGTGGCCGTGGTCACCGCGGGCGTCGACGAGCGCGAGGTGCTGCGGCAGATGGCCGGCGAGCTGCCGCGGATTGCCATGCCGCGGCAATTCGTCGTGGTGCCCGAACTGCCCCGCATGCCGAGCGGCAAGACCGACTACCGGCTGCTCACCGAGACCGTGCAGGACCTGGTGCAGCACGCGCAGGAGCACGACCCGCGTCCGGGCACCTCGCGTTGAGATCCCGCTCCCGCCGCCGTCATCCGGGACCGTCCGGCCTCAGCCGCGCGCGACCTGGGCCTCCGCCAGCCGGTGCAGGATGGGATCGGTCTGCTCGAGCGACAGGCACGCGTCGGTGATGCTCTGGCCGTACACGAGGGGCAGTCCGGGCGTGAAATGCTGGCGCCCTTCGACCAGGTGGCTCTCCAGCATCACGCCGAAGATCTTGCGTGACCCGGACGCGATCTGCCGGCACACGTCCTTTGCGACCTCGGGCTGCCTGGTGTGATCGCGGCGGCTGTTGCCGTGCGAGCAGTCCACCATGAGGCTCGGCGGCAGCCCCTTCGCAGCCAGGCGCGCGCACACCCGATCGACGTGCCCGGCATCATAGTTGGGCCCGGTCCGCGACCCGCCGCGCAGGATCACGTGGCACGCCTCGTTGCCGGTGGTCTGGAGGATGGCCGCGACGCCCTGCTTGGTGACGCCGGGGAACCAGTGCTCCTGGCGGGCGGCCATCACCGCGTCGATGGCCACCTGCGTGTCGCCCTCGGTGCCGTTCTTGAACCCGACCGGCATCGAGAGGCCGGACGCCAGTTCACGGTGGACCTGGCTCTCCGCCGTCCTCGCGCCGATCGCGACCCAGGACGCCAGGTCCGCGATGTGCTGCGGGATCTGCGTGTCGAGGAACTCGGACCCGGTCGGCAGGCCGAGGTCGTTCACGTCCAGCAACAGCCGGCGCGCGAGCCGGAGGCCCTTGTTGATGTGGAAGGTCTCGTCGAGGTCGGGATCGTTGATCAGGCCTTTCCACCCGCTGACCGTCCGGGGCTTCTCGAAGTACGCGCGCATGACGATGACCAGGCTGTGCGCATAGCGGGCGGCCAGCGACGCCAGGCGGTCCGCGTACTCGAGCGCCGCGCGCGTGTCGTGAATCGAGCACGGCCCGACCACCACGATCAGCCGGCGGTCTTCCCCGCGAAGGATGTTCGAAATCGAGACGCGCGCGTCCGCGACCACGTTGGACGCCCGCTCGCTGATGGGCATCTCTTCGAGCAGGATGGCCGGAGGGATGAGCGGTCGTACATCCTGGATGCGCAGGTCGTCCGTGCGTCGCAGCATGGTCGGTCGCGTCCTCTTGTCGCGCGGCCCGCGGGGATCACGGACCCGGATGCGTCAGCGCCAGCGCCGCCTGCACCAGGGCCGCCCGGGGGGATGCAGGCGCCCCTTCAGACAATACGTCAGCGTCGTGCGCTTTTCCAGATGGCCCGCCGTCCCGGCGGGATGTACCCGAAGCTGTTACACGCGACGGCGCGTGATCCGGGCGACGACCACGCGAGACGGATCGGGGCAGCGGACGAACTCGGTCGTGACGCCGTCCTGATCGATGACTTTTTCGTACGGCGTGCCCTTGTACGTCCAGGGCAGGGTTCCGCCGTATTCCAGCACCCTGATGAAGCCGTCCATGCTGTCCATCAGCCATGGGCAGATCCTGCCCTTCTCATCGGGGTACTTGATCTTCTGGCCGGCCTGGTGGGGGCCGCATTTCCCTTCCACGATGTCGATCGCGAACTCGTAGCGCGGCCGCACCTGCTGCGGCGCGCCCTGCGCCGCGGCTGGCGCCGCTGCCTGAGCGGGCGGCTGGCCGGCGGCCTGCGGGTCCCCGCCACCGAGCGACAGCATGGCCAGCCCGGCCCCCAATCCCGATCCCGAGCATGTCAGGAACTCCCGGCGTTTCATGATGTCCTCCCTGTGAAACCGGTGCAGGTTCGGGGGCAGCCACATCGTAGCGCATGTCAGCCTCGGATGCCCCGCTTCCGGCGCGCGGTCAGCGCCCGATCGCCAGGCCGTCCTTCCGCGGGTCCGATCCGGCCATCAGCACGCCGGTGGCAGGGTTGATCAGGATGCCCTGGAAGCCGCCGAACGCGCCGGGCCGCTCGATCACCTTGTGGCCGCGGGCGATCAGGCCCTGGCGGGCGGCCGCGGAAATCGCCGACTCGACGGCCACGCCGCCGGCCATGTGCCGGATGCGCGCGGCCTCGCCCGCTTCCTGGACGTTCATCCCGAAATCGATGAGGTTGGCCAGGACCTGGACGTGGCCCTGCGGCTGCATGTCGCCGCCCATCACGCCGAAGCCGAGCCAGGGCCGCCCGCCCTTCATCACCATGCCGGGCACGAGCGTGTGCATGGGCCGCTTGCCGGGCGCCACGCGGTCGGGATGGCCGGCGTCGAGCCGGAACCCTGCGCCGCGGTCGTGCAGCACGATGCCCGTGTCCCCGGCCACGATGCCCGCGCCGAAGCTCTCGTACAAGGACTGGATCAGCGAGATCACGTTCCCCCGCCCGTCGGCCGCCACCAGGTAAACAGTGTCGCCACGATCGTGCCCCTCGTTGACGTCATCGTGGCGCGGCGCGTCGAGGTTCCCGGCGCCCCCGGACGGCATGGTCCCCGGCGCGAAATCGCGCGCGGCCCGCGCGGGGTCGATCTCGCGCCGGCGCGACGCGGCGTATTCCTTCGACAACAGCGTCCGGATCACACCGTCGGGCACGGCGCCCGGATCGGCCACGTACGCGTTCCGGTCGGCGAAGGCGATGCGCTTGGCCTCGACGACCAGGTGCAGGTACTCGGCCGAGTTGTGCCCGAGAGCCTTCAGGTCGAAGCCCTCGAGGATGTTCAGCATCTCCAGCGCGACGATGCCCTGCGTGTTCGGCGGCATCTCGAACACGTCGTAGCCGCGGTAGGTCGTCGTGATGGGCGTCACCCAGTCCGACTGGTGCGCCGCGAGATCGGCCGCCGTGACGAACCCGCCCCTGCGTTCCAGATCCGCGGCGATCGCCTTGGCGATGGGGCCTCTGTAGAACGCGTCGCGCCCTGTCCTGGCGATCGTCTCGAGCGTCGCCGCGAGCTTCGGGTTCTTGAACACCTCGCCCGCGCGCGGCGCCCGGCCGCCAGGCAGGAAGACCGCGGCCGCCGCCGGGTCCTGTGTCAGGACCGGTTCGGCCTCGATCCACTGCTGCGCGATGATCTCCGACACCGCATACCCGTCGCGGGCGTACGCGACGGCGGGCGCGAGCGCCTGGGCCAGGGTGATGGTGCCGTGGCGCTTCAGCAGCTCGTTCCACCCGTCCACCACGCCCGGCACCGTCACGGCGAGCGGCCCGCGGACGGGCACCTCCGACAGGCCGCGCGCGGCGAACGCCTCGGGCGTCGCGCCGCTGCCGGCCCGCCCGCTCGCGTTCAGCCCGGTCAGCGAGGTCGTCCGGCCGTTGAAGACCAGTGCGAACAGGTCTCCGCCGATGCCGTTCATCGTCGGTTCGACAACGGCCAGGACGGCTGCGGCGGTCACGGCGGCGTCGATCGCGTTGCCGCCCGACTGCAGCACCGCCAGGCCCGCGGCCGAGGCCAGCGGCTGGCTCGTGGCGATGGCACCTTGCCTGGCCATGACGACGGACCGGGTGGCGTGCGGGTTTGGCGCGGGGCGGTCCCCGGGCGACTGGGCGAGGATCATCGTGCTTGCGACTCCCAGCATGGTGAAGGCAGCCAGCATGCGCATGTCGGGCTCCGGGGATGAGCGCGCCGGAACGGCCCGGCGCGAGGTGCGTGCAGCGGATCGTCGCGCGATCTACTTCTTCGTCGCGGGCGGCGCCATCAGCGTCTTGAACGCCTCGTCGTCGGTCTTGAAGTCCCTGGCGCCCTGGCCAACCCTGATGATTCGGACGCTCCGGACACCATCGCCCTTCTTCCAATCCTTCAACTGGTCGAGGCCGGCGATGACGGTGCCAATCGCCGTGTACTTCCTGTCGAGGCCTGCGTTCTTCTGAAGCGTCAGGTAGAAGGCATTCGGCCCGGACACCCCGAGCACGCCGGCCGCGTCGTGCTTCAGCGCGGCGTTGCGTGTCTTCGGCAGCTTCGCCACCGCGACCGACTTCTGCACGTCGGACGCGATGACGGCGCTGGCCAGCCCGCCCTTCACGTCGACGATGGTGCCGATTGGCGGCGGCTCGGGCGGCCGCTGCCCGCCGATCCCCATCCCGGGCGGCGGACCGCCGGCGCCGGCCGGCTGGGGCGACTTGCCTTCCACGATGCGGATGAAGTTCGCCGTCTGGATCGGCGCGTTGACGTAGTCGAGCGACGCCATCACCCGCTTCGGGTTCTCGCCCGTGCCCACGACGATGTCGGCGTAGAGGCCGTCGGGCAGGTAGACGCCGTCGCGCACCAGCGGCTTGTCGAGGTTCGCCACGCCGTACGCCACGACGGCGGTCACGAGCGCCGAGTGTTTCTGGTGATCGGTGTACGGCACCAGCTCGCTGTACAAATCGTTGAGCGTGTGCCACGCGTACCGGTAGGTGTACTCGCGGGTCACCTGGAAGCTGAGGGTCGGCACGCCCACCATCTGGAACGACGAGTGATCGCTGCCGCCCGGTCGCTCGGGCTTCGGGCTGGGATAGTCGTTCTTCACGAGCTTGAACGGCCACTTCGGGTTGAGGCTGTCGAGCGGCGCGGTCATCGCCTCGAAGTCGGGATACCACGCCGTCGGCACGGTGGCTCCCGTGATCGCGCTGGGGCTGCCGTCGCGGTTGATCATCAACACGATCTTCGGCTGCACCTCCGGGTGCTTCTTCAGCCACGCCTGCGACCCGACGAGGCCGTTCTCTTCGGCCGCGAACAGGATCATGACGATCGAGCGCTTCGGCTTCGCACCGGCCGCCTTGATCAGCCGGATGGCTTCCATCCCCGGCGAGAACCCCGACCCGTCGTCCACGCCGCCCGTGCCCGAGTCGAAGCAGTCGAAGTGGCCGCCGAGGACGACGTACTCGTCCGGCCAGGTCGTGCCGCGGATCGTCGCGACGACGTTGTGGTACTTGACCGGCCCCATCTTGAACCAGTTGCGGATGTCGAACTCGAGCTCGACCGGCTGGTTCGCCTCGGCCAGCTTCTTGATCTCGTCGTACTGCGTGTCGAGCAGCTTGATGTCTGGCAGCGTCGGCAGCTTGTCCCAGGAGTCGGCGAAGCCGTCGAGCATGCTGATCGGTTCCTTGGCCGACTGGATGGTGCCCAGGGCGCCGGCGTCGACGAGCGCCTTCGTGAGCGGCGGCATCAACGTCGCGTCCGCGTACTCCGGCGTGTTGCGCCGGCCGTCGCGCGCGAACCCCGTGCTGGCGCCCGGGATGAGGACCCACGCGCCCTTGATCGTGCTCTTGTTGGCGTCGACCTCGGCGATGGCGGCCTGCACGGCCGTGCGCTTCTTCTCGACATCCTCCGGCTTGGCGTTGCGGCCCGGGATCGAAAACGGGTCGGCCTTCAGGATGACGACCGGGCCGCGCTGAATGCCCCTGGTGCCGGAGGTCGAGGTGGGCGTCCCGAAGCGCAGCGCCTTCTCGGCGGGCTTCGTCATCCGGCCGAACCAGGGCCCGCGGTTGAACCCGACCGGCACCTCGCCGACCTCCTCGAGGGTGGCGTCGATGCCCCACTGCTTGAACTGCCAGGCCGCCCAGGCAGTGGCGTCGTTGTAGGCATTCGATCCGGTCACCCGGCCGCCGAACCGGTTGCTCGCGTAATCGGCCCAGGTCATCACCTGGTTGTCGTTCGTACCGAGTGCGATGATCTTCTGGACAACCGGGTCGCCCTGCGACTGCGCGAGCGCCTGGAACCCGATGAACAGGCCGGCCAGCACCAGCAGGCTGGCGACCACGTGGGACGCGTGCTTCCTCATCAATCCTCCGTTCCCCGGCCGACATGGCGGGGAGCTATGAGACCAGGGCCTGCCGACCTCTCCCGGCCTGACAAACCGCGGGTCGGCCGCGGGTAGAATACGCAGGACGAGGCGCGCTGACAACCGGCGCGGCGCGGTTGGCGCGGATCCCGCCCCGGGCATCCGGGCGGTCCGACCCGAACCGGCCCTCCGCGGCGCCGCGTGTTATCATCGCCGCCGCCCGCCCTGAGCCATGACCGATCAGCGTGAGTCATCCTCGCCGCACTCATTTCCGGAGGGACACATGACCGTGACCTGGCGACCATCGCCCCTGCTCGTTGCCGCAACCGCCGTCTTCACCGCCGCCGCCGTTTTGGTCGGGTCCGCCCAGGCCCCTGCGCCGGCCCAGAACCCGCCGCAGGGGCAGACCGAGGCCCAGCGCCCCCGGCGCGAGAACCCGCGCCTCCAGGTCCCGATGGACCCGGGCCGCGCCCGGCAGCTCTACGTCTCGAAGGACCCGAAGGATCAGTCGGTCGGCACCGACTACCAGCGCGCGGTCGATGCCCGGAAGGCCGACGAGGCCCGTTACCCGGACCTCTGCAAGGGCAGCATCGACTTCCAGAAGGTGTCGTACCGCAGCAGCGTCGGCGGTCTCGACATCCCGGCCTACCTGTTCCAGCCCCTCCAGAAGCGCGGCCCGAAGGGCCACGCAGCCATGGTCTGGGTACACGGCGGGGTCCACGGCAACTGGGGCATCACGATGTTCCCGTTCGTCAAGGAAGCCGTCGAGCGGGGCTACGTGATCATCGCGCCCGATTACCGGGGCAGCACCGGCTACGGAGAGGCCTACCACCAGGCGATCGATTACGGCGGTTACGAAGTGGACGATGTGATCTCGGCGGTGGACTACCTGAAGACGCTGGCGCACGTGGATCCGGCGCGGATCGGGATCATGGGGTGGAGCCACGGCGGCTACATCACGCTGATGTCGGTCTTCCGTGAGAAGCACCCCTTCGCCGTCGGCGCGGCCATCGTGCCCGTGACGAATCTCGTGTTCCGGCTGTCGTACAAGGGCCCGGGCTACCAGTGGGACTTCGCCACGCAGAACCGCATCCAGGGCCTGCCATTCGAGAAGCCCGACATCTACATCGAGCGGTCGCCGCTCTACCACGTGGACGCGCTGCAGGTGCCGCTGCTCGTGCACGTGGCCACCAACGACCAGGACGTGAACTACGTGGAGGACCAGCAGATCGTCGACGCGCTGCGGTCGCGGAAGCCCGATCTGGCCGAGACGAAGACGTACGTCAACCCCGCGCCCTGGGGCGCGAGTGTCGGCCACGCGTTCAGCCGGCGCGTCGATCCCAAGACGCTCGAGCGGGTGGACTCGCCCGCGCAGATCGATTCGTGGAACCGGACGTGGGTCTTCCTCGAGTGGATCCTGCGGCCCTACGAGGACCGGTCGAAGCCCGCTGACGCGAAGCAGTAACGGAGCCCGGGAGGGACATGATGATGCGCACCGTTCGATTGATCCGCCGATCGCTGCCGTGGCTGGCGGTCGTCGTCGTCGTGGCGGCGGTGGCCGCGGCGCCCGACGCGGGGGCCACGCGCCTGCTGCGATCGCCGACCGTGAGCGCGACGCAGATTGCCTTCGCGTACGCGAACAACATCTGGGTGGTTCCCCGGGCCGGCGGGCAGGCGCGCCGGCTGACGAGCTTCCAGGGCCAGACGTCGAATCCCCGCTTCTCGCCCGACGGGAAGTGGATCGCGTTCAGCGGCGAGTACGCGGGCAACGCGGACGTCTACGTGATGCCCGCGGAAGGCGGCGAGCCCCGGCGCCTCACGTGGCACCCGGGCGCCGACACGGTGCAGGGATGGACCCCGGACGGCAAGGCCGTCCTGTTCACGTCGGGCCGCGCGACGTGGGCGCCGAGCGGCGCGCCCCGGTTCTGGACCGTCCCCGCCGCGGGTGGCGTCGAAGAACCGCTGGCCCTGCCGCGCGCCTATCAGGGGAGGATCGCGCCCGATGGCACGCGGATCGCCTACCGGATGAACAACTCGTGGGACGAGGAGCGCCGCAACTACCGCGGCGGCCAGAACCGCCCGATCTGGATCGTGGATCTCGGGACGTACGACCTGGTGTCGCCGCCGTGGACCGACTCGAAGGACATGGACCCCGTCTGGGCCGGCGACACCGTCTGTTTCATCTCGGATCGAGACGGCGTGGCGAACGTCTGGGCGTTCGACACGAAGGCGAAGAAACTGTCGCAGCTCACCAGGTTCACCGACTTCGACGTGAAGACGATCGATGCGGGGGCGGGGGCCGTCGTGTTCGAGCAGGCCGGCTACGTGCACGAGCTCGACCCGAAGACGGGGAACGAGAAGATCGTGGACATCACGGCCGAGGGCGACTTCCCGTGGATGATGCCACGGTGGGAGGACGTGACCAGCCGGATGACCAACCTCGCGATCTCGCCGACGGGCAAGCGTGTGGTCGTCGAGGCGCGGGGCGAGATCTTCACCATCCCGGCCGAGAAGGGCGACATCCGCGACCTGACCAACTCGAGCGGGTCGGCCGAGCGCGACCCGGCCTGGTCGCCCGACGGGAAGTACGTGTCGTACTTCAGCGACAAGTCGGGCGAGTACAAGCTGGTGATTGAGGAACAGGAGGGCCTGAAGCCGCCGCGCGAGATCGCGCTGCCCTCGCCGACGCACTACTACTCCCCGTCGTGGTCGCCCGATTCGAAGAAGCTCCTCTACACCGACACCACGCTGCACGTGTGGGTGCTGGATGTCGAGACCGGCAAGGCGAAGACCGTCGGCGAGGATCCGTGGATGGTGCCGCAGCGCACGCTGGCGCCGTCCTGGAGCCCGGACTCGAAGTGGGTGGCGTACGCGAGCCGCCTGCGGTCCCTGTACCGGGCGATCTTCGTCAGCAACGTCGAGACGGGCGAGACCAGGCAGATCACCGACGGCCTGGCCGACGCGATGTACCCGGTGTGGGACGCGGGCGGCAAGTACGTCTGGTTCCTGGCGTCCACCGACTTCGGGCTGCGTTCGCAGTGGCTCGACATGACGTCGTACGACCACCAGGAGACCTTCGGGCTCTACGTCGCCGTGCTGAAGAAGGGGGAGCCCAGCCCGCTGCTGCCCGAGAGCGACGAGGACAAGGGCATGGGCAGTGTGCCCGAGCCCGGCCGTGGCGGACGGCCGGGGGCCCCGGGCGCGGCGGCGGACGCCGGCGGCACGCCGGACGAGCAGGCGGGACCGCCCGCACGCGCGCCGAAGGCGCCCGTCACGGTGCAGATCGACTTCGACGGCCTGCAGCAGCGCGTCATCTCCGTCCCGGGCGTGCCGGAACGGCAGTACTCGCAGCTCGAGACCGGCGTGGCCGGCACCGTGTTCTACCTCGAGGCCCCGGCCGGCGGCGGCGACGGCCCGGGTGCCGGCAGTGTTCTGCAGCGGTATCGCCTGAGCGATCGCAAGGCCGTGACCTTCGTGTCGGGCGTCGCCCAGTATGCCGTGAGCGCGGACGGCCGCAAGCTGGTCTACCGCGCCGCGGGCGGCGGGGGCGGCGGCGCGCCGGGGCCGCGCCCGGCCGCCGGCAGCGCACCGAGCCTGTTCCTGGTCGACGCGGATCGCACGCCTCCGGCGGCGGGCGCGGGCCGGCTCAGCGTGTCGCTGCGCATGTACCTGGATCCCAGGGAGGAGTTCACGCAGATCTTCAACGAGGGCTGGCGCAACCAGCGCGACTACCTCTACGTGCCCAACATGCACGGCGCCGACTGGCCGAAGATGAAACAGATGTACGGCCGGCTGCTGCCGTTCGTCATGCACCGCGCCGACCTGAACTACCTTCTCGACAACATGGGCGCCGAGATCGCCATCGGTCACTCGTACGTCCGCGGCGGCGACATGCCCGAGGTGCCCCCCTCGCCTGGCGGCCTGCTCGGCGCCGACTTCACGATCGACGCGGGGCGCTACAAGATCACGCGCATCTACGACAACGAGAGCTGGAACCCGGATCTGCGTGCGCCGCTGGCCGTTCCCGGCGTGGACGTATCGGTGGGCGATTACATCCTCGCGATCAACGGCGTCGAGCTGAAAGCGCCGGATAACATCTACCGGCTGCTCGACGGGACGGCGAACCGCCAGACCGCCCTGACGGTGAACAACCGCCCGTCGATGGAGGGCGCGCGGCAGGTGATTGTGGTCCCGGTGCCCAACGAGCAGGGCCTGCGCACGCGCGCGTGGGTCGAGTCCAACCGGCGACTGGTGGAGAAGCTGTCGGGCGGCCAGATCGCGTACGTCTACCTGCCCAACACGGGACAGCCCGGGTACACCAGCTTCAACCGCTACTACTTCGCCCAGCAGGACAAGCAGGGCGTGGTGGTCGATGAGCGGTTCAACGGCGGCGGCTCGGCCGCCGACTACATGATCGACATCATGCAGCGCAGCTTCGACGGCTACTTCAACAACGTGGCCGGCGATCGCTACCCCTTCACCAGCCCGGCCGCCGGCATCTGGGGGCCGAAGGTGATGATCATCAACGAGATGGCGGGCTCGGGCGGGGACCTGATGCCCTACATGTTCCGCTACCGGAAGATCGGGCCGCTCGTGGGCAAGCGCACGTGGGGCGGCCTGGTCCACACCGCCGACACGCCGCCGTTCATCGACGGCGGATCGATGATCGCGCCGCGCGGCGGCTTCTTCTCGCGCGATGGCAAGTGGGCCGTCGAGAACGAGGGCGTCGGGCCCGACATCGACGTCGAGAACTGGCCGAAGGACGTCATCGCCGGCCACGATCCCCAGTTGGAGCGTGCGGTGCAGGAGGCGATGCGCCTGCTCAAGGAACACCCGGTCGACCGCCTGACGAAGGAGCCGCCGCCGCCCACGTGGGGCAAGCGGAAGTAGTCCCGTGACGGTCGGGGCCTGATGCGCGCTGACGCCATCAGGCCCCGGCACCCTCCCTACAGCCCCATCAGCCGCATCAGGATCAGCGCGTTCGACGAGGTGGCGATGCCGGGCTTCAGCCGGTAGTCGAACGTCAGCCGCGCCTCGTCTGCCGTGTCCTCCACCGTCTCGGCGAAGTGCACGGCGACCGCCGCGCTCTTCAGGTCCGGTGTGTCCGCCAGGGCCAGGTCGTGCGACGTGACGACGCCGAGCGTGCGCTGCGCGATGAGGCGCCGGAGGATCGTCCGCACCGCCGCCTGGCGCTCCGTCGTGTTCGTCCCCTGCAGCACCTCGTCCAGCAGGTAGAGCAGCGCGCCGGAACCGCCGGCAGGCATGCGCCTCGACGCATCCACGATCGTCTTCAGCCGCTGCAGCGCGGCGAAGAACAGCGACACCCCCTCGGCGAGCGAGTCCTCGATCCGGATGCTCGTGCACACGATGGTCGGCGGCAGCCGCATGGCCGACGCGCACACCGGGCCGCCCGCCTGCGCCAGGACCACGTTGATCCCGATCGCGCGCAGCAGCGTGCTCTTGCCCGACATGTTGGACCCTGTGACGAACAGGAACGTCCCGCCGGGACCGATGCGCACGTCATTCGCGACGCGGATCCCCCGCGGCATGAGCGGATGCGCGAGGCTCTCCGTCACGATCTCCGGCGATCCCGCCGACGTCATCACCGGGAAGGCCCAGTCCGGGTTGTCGTGGCGCAGGCCGGCCAGCGCGGACAGCGCCTCGACCTGCCCGATCGCGTCGAACCAGCCGCGGACGTGGCGGCCCGCCGTCGCCTGCCACCGCTCCAGCGCCCAGAGCACGTGAAAGTCCCAGAGCGTCAGCGCGTTGATCCCGAAGTGCACCAGGTTCGACTGACGCAGGTCGGCGAGTTCCATGATGCGGTTGTGCCGCAGCATCTGCCGATCCGCGCTCGTCCCGTCGCTCACCATCTCGTGCTGGAGGCGCCGGAGCCCGTCCGCCTGGAAGGCCTCGTGCACGACCATCGAGAACAGCTGCGCGTCCTGCCGCCCTGTGCCGGGTCGTCCGAACGCCAGGCCAAAGGTACGGTGAACCCTGCGTCCAAGAGCCGCCCACACGACGAGGCCCAGCAGCATGACGGGCACCCAGAGCGGCTCCTCCATTCGCCCGGAATACTGCAGGGCCGCCAGCGCGATCGTCGAGGCAGGCAGCAGCCTGGTGATCCACACCAGCCACGGCCTGGAGATGAACCATGGCGCGCCCTCGGCCCACTCGATGAAGCGGTGCAGGCCGCCCTCATCGGTCTTGACGAGGCGGCCGTGCGCGACGAGGCGCTGCCGGAAGTCCAGACGGGCCGACAGGTCGGCCACGGCTTCCTGCCGCTGCCGGATCGCGCCGGGATCGGAGGGCTCGACCAGCCAGCTCTGCAGCGTGCGGTGCCCTGCCGGCGTGCCTGGTTCACCGAGCAGTTCGAGAAGCGACGCGCGCCCGAACAGATCCAGGTCCCTCGCGTACAGGTGGTCGCGGTCGATCCGGGGCATCTCGACTCTCGGCACGTCGTCCCAGTCCCGCCTGACGCGTGCGGCCTGTTCCGCGTTCACGCGCGCCATCGTGGTTTCCCACTGCTGCCGCGCCTCCACGCGCGCGTGCAGACCCACGACGACCAGGAAGGCAACGCCGCCGGCGGCGCCCGCGCCGAGCAGCGCCGCGCGCGGCGGCCCTTCCGCCTTGAAGCCCATGATGAGGGCCGCGGCCGCAGCCAGGAAGATCGCGGCGCGCGCCCACGACATCGCGAGCGAGACCCGCGCGGACTTCGCGGCCGCGCCGCGGAACGTCAGTTGTCGCCGGTGGTAGAGATCGAGCAGCGGGCGCTCCGCGGTCTCGACCTGCTGAGGGTGCTTGCCGGCCGCGTCGGGCGTTGCGGTGAAACGGCCGTCGTGCCGAAGGCCACCCGCGTCAAGGGCGGCCGGCGGGCCTTGCGCGTCGATCATGACTGAAGGATGTCATAAGTCAGCAGCACAATGCCCGTGGTCTTGTAGTGGCGGGTGCTCGACAGGGCCAGCCGGGCCTGTGCCGCCGGGGCCGGAAGCAGCGGCACGCCCTGGCCGAGGATCATGGGCACGACGGCGATCTCGACGACGTCCACCACGCCCGCCTCCAGCAGGCTGCGGAACAGGTCCCCGCCGCCCATCAGCCAGATGTCCTTGCCGGGCGTCTGCTTCAGCGCCCTGACCACGCCTGCGGCGTTGTCACTGACGATCGTTACGCCGGGCTGATTCTTCCCCGTCAGTGTTCGCGAGAACACGACCGTGCGCATCCCCGCGTGGGGCGACGCCCCGCCCTGGCCGAGGGCGACCTCGAAGGTCCGCCGCCCCATGAGCACCGTGTCGAACCGGGCCATGTAGGTCTTGAAGTCGATCTCGGGATCCATCGGGATCCAGTCGAACTCGCCGTTTGGACCGGCGATGTATCCATCGAGGCTCGAGGCCACGCTGTATCGGACAGGCCGCATACGCTCCGATTCGGGATCCGTGTCCGGCGACCGAGTGATCATGGATTCGAGGGCCATTCTACACCGCGCGGAAGGAAGTCGCGCGGGCCAGCCGCCAGGTTCGGTGCCCGAGCGTCCCGCCCTGGCTGTGCCGCCGGGGCCGGGAGCAGCGGCACGTCCGGAGCCGCGAGTCGCGACTCCCGCGCAGGCGCAGGTTCGGACCGCGGGCTCAGGAAGGGTCGACGCCGAAGCGCCGGACGAGGCGCTCGACTTCCCGCCGCAGGAAGCCGAACGACGGGATCACGAACAGCAGGTCCTGCATGCGTGACCAGTCGTAGTCGGTCTCGATGACCTGGTCGGTCACGAACGGACGGCGTTCCACGTCCTTCGACAGCGAAAAGGGAATCTCGCCGATCGAGGAGAGAATCCCCGCGCCGAAGATCCGCGTCTCGTCATCCTCCGTGATGAGGCCGAACTCGATCGAGAACCAGCTCAGGCGCTTGAGCGCCAGCACGTGGTCGCCCGACGTCACCCGGACCACGGCCTTGCCGATCAGGGTGAGCAGCTCGGCATAGTCGTGGTTCAGCTGCGGCGGCACGTGGCCGAGGCAGTCGTGGATCATGTCCGGCTCGGGCGTGAACTCCGGCTTCGACCCGTGCCTGATGAACTGCGTGCACGGGAACCCGCGCCCGGCGATGTAGGAGTAGAAGATCCGGTACGCGATGGGCCCTTCGGCCGGCACGAGGTGCATCCCGGTGCGGGCCCGAAGCTGGTCGCTCAGGTGCCGCAACTGGGGAATCTCCTGCTCGCTGATGCCGAGCTGCCGCTTGGCCTGAAGATAGGTCTGGCTGGCGTACCGGACGTGGAGCTCGTCGAGCTTCGGCGATACCTCCCGCCAGATGCGCTGCTCCTCAGGGGTGTAGTCGATGATCGGCGGCCCGAGATCCGCCAGGCGGTGGCGACGGCAGAGCGCGAACAGGGCGTGCCGGCGCGCCACGTACTCGGTGTCGCCCAGACCCGGATGCCCCGGCTCGAGCGTCAGCACGTCGGGATCGGGCGGATTCGCGTAGATGTCGTTCGCGGACTCGGAGGCTGCCGCCTGCGTCGAGATCTCGTCCATCGGGGGCTCTCCGTTGGTTTTTGGAACCGCGGGAACCGGGAGTTTGTCGGGCTTGAACCGAGAATACGCCCAAGCCCCGCGCGTGACAAGGGCCGTCGGGCCCGGCGTCGGGCCCGGTTCCTGCCCGCGTTCCGCCGGCCGCCCGGCGGCGGAGCCCGGACCGGGGGCGGTTGGCGCCAGGCACCTGGGGTAGAGTGATAGAGGTCCGGATCGCGACGCTCGGGCGCACACACGACGGCGGTCCAGCGACCCCCGCGCGTCTCGGGGCCCAGGTTTCATCGACATGCACCTCGTCATCACCGACTCCGGGCTCGGCGGCCTGTCGATTTGCGCCGGGCTCGAACGGCACCTCAGGCTGGCGGGCGGGCCGGCCGACGTTCGCCTGACCTACGTCAACGCCTGGCCCGAACAACACAGCGGCTACAACGATCTGCCTGACGTCGCGGCTCGCGCTGCGGTGTTCGATCGTGCGCTCGACCGCATCTCGCGCCTGGCGCCCGACCGGATCGTCATCGCCTGCAACACGCTGTCGATCGTCTACGGGCACACGCGGTTCGGCCGCACGGCCACCATCCCCGTGCTGGGCATTGTCGATGCCGGGGTGAGCCTGTTCCGGGAGGCTCTCGAGGCGGACCCGGACAGTTCCATCGTGCTCTTTGGAACGAAGACGACCATCGAATCGGGCGTGCACCGCGACGGCCTCGGCCGGGCAGGCGTGGATGCCGCCCGGATCATTTCGATCTCCTGCCATGGTCTCGCGACCGCCATCGAGGCGAGCGGCGACGCGGGCGCGGTGGCGCGCCTGATCGACCAGTGCACGACGAGGGCGGGAGAAGCCGGCCCTTCCGGCCGCACCGTGTACGCCGGGCTGTGCTGCACGCACTACGGGTATGTCGAGGATGACATCAGGTCCGCGCTCGAGCTCCACGCCGGCAAGCCCGCCCGCACCCTCGATCCGAACGTGCGGCTGCTGCGCGAGCTGGCAGGGTTCGCCGGCAGACCCGGCCCGCACGCGCCCGGTGAGGGTGGGGCGCCTGGAACGCCCGGGCAGCTGGTCGCGGTCGAGGTGATCTCGAAGGTCGAACTGGACGACACCAAGCGGAACGGGATGGCGCGGCGGATCGAGTCGGTGTCGCCTGCCACGGCCGCCGCGCTGCTGTCCTATACTCGTGTGCCCGGCCTGTTCTAGGCCCGGCGATCACCGGCCCTCAGGTGAGTTGAGGACGCGCCCGCCGGCGCGCGAACCACGGAGAAGACGGCATGAAAGTGTTGTTGCTGACGGGCCCTGGCGGCGACGCGCAGGGATGGGGCGACCTGGGCGTGACCCGGTCGGTGGCGGCCGCGGCCGGGGCGTCGGGCCATTCGGTGGAAATCGCGTTCGTGGAAACGGAGCCTGAATTCCTCGCGCTCGTCGATCGCGGCGGCTTCGACATCGCCTGGAGCGCGCTGTACTACATCACGCCGAACGAGGCATTCATCGGGAGGAACGAGGGCGGTCTGTGGGTGGCTGACGTGTTCGACGAGCGGGGCATCCCGTACATCGGGTCGAACAGCCAGACCATGAAGGACATGATCGACAAGTTCAGCACGCACGACGCGCTCGCGAGGCGCGGCATCCCCGTGCCCGCGCACTACCTCGTGCGAAGCGGCGACGACGTCCCGGCGATCGGGTACCCGGCGTTCGTGAAGCCGCTGGGCGAGTCGCGGTCCGTGGGGGTGACCGACGACAGCGTGGTGTCGTCGCCCGAGGAGCTGTGGCGCCAGGTGGCGTTCATCGAGCGCGAGTTCAGGCAGCCCGCGCTCGTCGAGGATTTCATGCCCGGCGACGAGTTCACGACGCTGGTCCTCGGGAACGGCGACAGCCAGGAATGCCTGGCGGGCCTGGTCACGGTCGAGGAGAAGCACTACGGCAGGCACAAGGTGCTGCGCAGCGATCTGCGCGGCGTCGGCTTGACCCACATCAGCGACGCCGGGCCGAGAGCCGGGGAAGCCAGGGCGCTGGCCGGCCGCGCCGCCACCGCCATGAACTGCCTCGATCACGTGCGCATCGACATCAAGACCGATGCGGCCGGCGCGCTGCGCATCATGGAGGTGAACGGCATTCCCGGGCTGAAGCCGCACAAGAGCTGGGGGCCGCAGCTCTACACGCTCCACCACCGGTCGCCGAAGGGTGAGATGGAAGACTACCGGCGCCTGATCGAGACGGTCATCGACTCCGCGCGCAAGCGCTACGGCCTGTAGTTCGATGAAACTGCCCTACGCCTTCCTCGTGAAGTACTCCGCGACCAGCTTGTGCGCGTCCGTGGAATACGCGGCGTTCTCGCCGCCCGCGATCCGCGTGAGGAAGTCCCGCCACAACTCCACGTGCTGCATGGTCGTGATGCGGTTGCGGAACATCGCCGCGGCCTTGCGCGGCTCGGCCTTCATCCGTTCGATGATGCCGGTCACCTCGGCGGTGAAGCCCTGCACGCCGTAGTACGCGAGGTAGGCCTGCCACGCCTTCGCCGGCCCCGCCGGCGTGCCGAGCGGCCGCGAGAGACGGGCCATGGTGCGCTGGAACTCGGCTTCCTCATGCACGTCGAGCGCACGCAGCCCGGTGTCGGTGATGCGGTACGGGTGCAGGTCCAGGCCGGACACCGAGCGGCCTTCGAACCTGACGGTCGCGCACATCCCGATCTTCCGGTGATACAGGTCCGTGGGCTGGTAGAACACGAAGTTCCCGAGGCTGTAAACGATGGGCTTGCCCTGGTACCACTCGACGCCCTGCGGCACGTGGGGATGGTGGCCGATGACGGCATCGGCCCCGGCATCCACCATCGCGCGGAACGCGTTCACCACGTAGGGCGGCGGGTACGGCACGTATTCCAGGCCGCAGTGCGCCACGGCGATCACCGCACCGCCCGCCTTCCTGCACCGGCGGATCGCGTCGGCGGCCCGCGGGATGTCCCACCCGAAGACGCCAGGCCCGCCGTGTGAGGCGGTCAGGTCTTCGCCTTCGCTGACGTTCACGACATGGATGGTCAGCCCGTTCGTCGCGACGCTCAGCGGTTCGTACGCACGGTCCTCGGTCAGCCCGGCGCCGACGGTTCGAATCCCGTGCTGGCGCAGGACCGCCAGGCTTTCGCGCAGGCCGGCCACGCCGTAGTCCAGCACGTGGTTGTTCGCGAGGCAGGCGACGTCGAACGGCACCGCGGTCAGGCCCGCCACGTGATCGGGCGCGCCCTTGAACACCGCGCCGCTCTTGCACGCGGGCTTGTCGGCGGTGGTCAGCGCGCATTCGCAGTTGACGATGCGGAGATCGGCCGCCTGGATCACGGGCAGCAGGTCGCCGTAGATCGAGGACGGGTCGGCCCGCACGATGGGATCGAACGCCCGGATGGGCGCCCAGTCCGATGCGATGAGCACGCTCGTCCGGAGCGGGCGCGCGGCAGGCGATGTCCGGGTAGCGCGGGAACGGGTCGGGGTGGCAGCCATGGTTGGCCTCAATTATTCACCATCCGTGGCCGCCTGGCGTGGCGCGGGTCGATTACGGCACGATGCGAATCGCCGCCACCTGCTCCGCCTGTGCCTGGCCCAGGTGCGCGCGCACGCGGAGGAGGTAGGTGCCCTGCCCCAGGCTGCCGATCGGCAGTTCGAAGCGGAGCCGGCCGCGGTCGATCGGAGGGACTGGCAGCGCGGCCAGCTCGCGCCCGTCCTTCGCAAGCAGGTGCGCCTCCATCGTCGGCGCCTCGCCGTCCCGGGCGGTGTAGCAGTCCACGACGACGAGGACCCGGTCGGTCCGCCTGAACCGCAGGGTCGCGTTCGGCGCGGGATCCGGTGACGCCTGGATGGCTCGCCACTCGAGGACGGAGCGGGCTGCGGAGAACCGCGGCGTCGAGAGCGCGACGGCCGCGCCCGCGAGATCCGTCGCGGCGACCGGCCGCACCCATTCGTCCACGACTGCCCCGTCGGCCGAGCGGGCCGTGAACCGCAGCTGCGCCCCACCCGGCGCGATGGTGAAGACCTCGCGCGGGCGTTCCGGCTTCGCGGGCGCGCCGAGCGCCAGCGTTCGCGCGGGCTCGACGGGCAACCCGCCGGCCGCAGGCAGCACGGCGACCTCGAGGCTCGACGCCGGCGGCCGGCCGGACGGGTCGGCTCGTTCGCCCGTCACGGTGGCGAGGAGCTGGCCCCCGTCGCCCCGCGAGAGGCCCACCCATACCTCGACCGGGTGGCGCTCCGGGTCCGACACGGCGAGCGCATCCAGCGCACGGGCCACCTGCGGCTCCGGGATCGCGGCGGCCGCCGCTTCGCGCGCCGCGTCCGTTTCCCGGGTGCTCGGCGCCCAATAGCCCTTGCGCGCCTGGACGCGGACGCCCGGCCGCCTGACCTTCACGCTGATCTTGTGATACCGGCCGTCGTCCTCCGTGCGCGTCGGCGTGTAGCCGAGCACGTAGTAGGCGCTGGTGTCGTCGAGCAGCCGGATCATGCCCCGCGAGACGTCGTTGGTGTTCGCGACCACGCGGCCGCCGGTGTCGGCTGCAAGCTGGTAGAGCGTGTCGCGCGCGCCGGCGTGGCCGGTCATGCCGAGCCCGCGCGGGTCGATGCAGGAGATGGCGACATTGGCGCGGTTGGCCGCGCCGGTGACCTCGCGCATCAGCAACTGGAGGTCGCCCGACCCGCCGAGGAACGTGGGCGGTCCCTGGCTGACGAACAGGATCGTCTTCCGGCCCTCGCGCAGGCTGCCCAGCTTGATGGACACCGCGCCCAGCGCCGACAGCGTGACCTCGGCGCGGACCCGCGCGAGGTCGCCCCGGCGCAGCTGGGCTTCTTCGAAGGCGTTCTTGACCGGGAAGATCTCGCCCTGGCGGCCCTCGAACCTGCGGATCACGTCGAGCAGCTCGAATTTCGAGCGCGTGAAGTGGAGGGCGTCGATCGGCGTGAGCGGGTCGGCCATCGCGACCAGGTCACTGGGCCACAGGGACTCGACGAACGCGGCGAGCGCGCGGTGCAGCGGGAGGTTGACGTCCGGCGTCTTGTCGATGTGGTAGTCGTCCAGGAAGATCACGAACAGCCGCACGTCGTCTCGCGCGGCTTCCGCCTCGGCCTGCTCGGGCGATCGAATGTCGAGCGACGTGTCGTCGCCGGGCGGACGCCGGCCGTCGAGGCGGAGAAACTGCAGCTGCTCGACCTTCTGCGGGACGCCGTCTTCCTCGATCTCGAAGTCCGGCGGCTGCAGGTCGGCAACCGGCTGGTCGCCCTTTCCCGTGACGGACACATCCACGCGCACCAGCTTGACACCGGCCCGGAAGACCGGCGGCTGTTGTGGCGTTGCTGGAAGCTGTTGTGCGCCGGCTGGCGCGGATTGCCGCGTGTCCCGGGCGGGCGCGTGTGGAAGCGGGATCGCTGCAGGCGCGCGATCGGCCGCGGTCACGGGCGCGGCCGGGCGACCGTCCGCGAGACCGGCTGCCGCGACAAGGGCGAGCGCGGCCAGCGCAGATCGGGCCTGCCGGGAGACCATGGAGGCATTGTAGATCTCCCCGGCGGCCGGCGGAGGCGCGCGCGGCGGCGTGGCTGCAGATCCCGTCAGTCGAGCGAGCCGACGGTCCTCTCGACCTCGTCCAGGATATCGCCGGACTTGACGAGCGCCTTCATCGCGTTGTGGTCGTTGAACAGGGGACGGTCGACTTCGAGGTGCGCCACGTGCCGGCGGATGACCTCGCGCGCCTTCGCCGTCCCACGCCCCGGGGTGAACGTCCGGAAGTCGAGCGCCTGCGCGGCCGCCATGAACTCGATCCCGAGCACGCCGCAGGCGTTGTCGAGGATCTGGCCGTTCTTGAGGGCCGTGTTCATGCCCATCGACACGAAGTCCTCCTGGTCGGCTGCGGCCGG
Organism: uncultured Acidobacteriota bacterium; assembly: GCA_963813325.1. Taxonomy (GTDB): domain Bacteria; phylum Acidobacteriota; class Vicinamibacteria; order Vicinamibacterales; family JAKQTR01; genus CAWEYM01. The sequence continues at coordinate 126,148 of CAWEYM010000003.1, read as the reverse complement.
GATGGACTGGATGGACGCGGGCGCCGACAGCATGCGCTGCTCGACGATCAGGTGGTCCGCCGTGTACTGGCTGAGCATGAGGCCCGAGTAGAAGCCGGGATCGTGCGCGAGGAAGTCGGGCAGGCCCTGCGACAGCGCCGGGTTGGTCAGGCGGTTCAGGCGGCGCTCGGACAGGACCGAGACCATCGTGATCGCCGCGCCGGCCATGTCCATCGGCAGCGCGACGGGCGTGCCCTGGAAATTGGCGCCCGTCAGCGTCAGCCGGAGGGCCGGCACGAAGATTGGGTTGTCGCCGACGCCGTTCAGCTCGATCTCGACCTGCGACCTCGCGTAGGCGATCGCGTCGCGCGCGGCGCCGATGACCTGCGGCGTGGACCGCATCGAGTACGCGTCCTGCACCTTGGTCTTCATCTTGCCCGTGGTGAGGTCCGAGCCCGCGACCACCTTCATGATGTTCTGCGCGGACGCGACGGCGCCCCTGAAGCCGCGCAACTGGTGCAGCGTCGTGTTGTACGGCTTCAGATTGCCGAGCAGGGCCTCGATCGACATCGCCGCGGCAATCTCCGCCTGCTTGAGCCAGCGCTCCATGTCGTGGATGTGCAGCGCGGACATCGCCGTCAGCAGGTTCGACCCGTTGATCGCCGCCAGCCCGTCCCTTGCCTGCAGGCCGGGCACCTCGATCCCGGCGCGCCGCATCGCTTCCCCACCCGGCAGCCGCTCACCCTGGTAGAACGCCTCCCCTTCGCCCAGGAGCAGCAGCGCGGCCTGCGCCATCGGCGCGAGGTCCCCGCTCGCGCCCACCGATCCCTTCTGGCACACGACCGGCGTCACGCCCTTGTTCAGCAGCGCCACGAGCGTGAGCGTGATCTCGGGGCGGCACCCGGAGTTGCCGTGCGCGTGCACGTTGATGCGACCCGCCAGGGCGGCGCGCACGTGCTCGATCGGCGCGGGATCGCCGATGCCGGCCGCGTGGTTGTAAATCAGGTAGCGCTGGAACTCCTTGACCTGGTCGTCCGTGAGGAGCTTCTCGGAGAACTCGCCGATGCCGGTGTTCGTGCCGTACATGACTTCCCTGGCAGCCAGCTTCTCTTCCAGCATCGCCCGGCACACCTTGATCCGCTCGACGGCGGCCGGCGCCAGTTCGACGGCCTCGCCATGTCGGGCAATGCTCACGAGCTTTTCGACTGTCAGGTTCGACCCATCGAGCACGACTGCCATCACGTCCTCCTTGATGCCCCGCCGCCCCGCGGACGGACGGGGCGCCCCAATGCGCACGCCCCGGGGGCCCCGAGTCAGGAGATCGTACGTCGGCGGCGTGTGGAGGTAAAGCCCGCCGGGCGGGCGATGATCGCGGGGGGGCGGGTGCGCGCGGGGGGACAGGGCGCAGGCGCGACGTCACAGGCCGGGGATGACCGTCGTCCCCGGCCTGGATGTGCGGCGAGGCTCGCCGGGCCCGGGCCCGGCGGCGATCAGCTTGCGAGGTACTTCTTGAAGAACGCGATCGTCCGCCCCCAGGCGAGAGTGGCCGCTTCCTTGTTGTAGCGGGTCGCGTTCGTGTCGTTGTTGAAGGCGTGGTTGGCGCCTTCGTACATGAACTTCTCGTACACCTTGTTGTTGGCCTTCAGGGCCGCCTCGTAGGCCGCGATCCCGGCGTTGATCCGATCATCGAGGCCCGCGTACTGCAGCAGCAGCGGCGCCGTAATTTTCGGCACCTCCGAGGCCGGGATCTGGCGACCGTAGTAGGCGACGCCCGCGTTGAGCGAGGTGCCCGCCGCGGCCAGGTCGTTGACCAGGCCGCCGCCCCAGCAGAAGCCGACGACCCCGACCTTCCCGGTCGAGTCGGGATGGCTCGCGAGGTACTTCACGGTGGCCACCAGCCGGGCCACGGTCTCCTCCGGCTTCAGCTGCCCGATCAGCTTGACCGCTTCATCCTGGTCTTTCGGCGTGCCCCCCAGCGGCGAGAGCATGTCGGGCGCCAGCGCGAGGAACCCCTCGACCGCCACGCGGCGGGCGACGTCCTCGATGTGCGGGTTCAGGCCGCGGTTCTCGTGGATCACGATGACCCCCGGGTGCTTCCCGCCGGCCGAGGGCCGGGCGAGGTAACCGGTCATCTTCGTGCCGGCGGCGTCGTACTGGATGCGGGAAATCGCCAGTCGCTTGTCGTCCTCGGCTATCATCGGCGCCTGGGAGTAGTCGTTCTCGAGGACGGGCACGAGCGCCATCGCGGCGGCCGATCCCCCGACGAGCGTCGTCAGACGGTCGAGGAAGCTCCGGCGGCTCATGCCGCCGTGGGTGAACTCGTCGTACAGATTGATGACGGTCTGGTTCACGGCAGTCCTCCCGTTGGGGCCTCGAGGCGTGATGTTCATTTCTAGCGCGAGCGCGCGCCGGATACAAGCGAAACCGGGGAGGGCGGCCCAGCGGACGCCGGGACACCTCCCGATCTCGCGATCGGAGGCATGAGGGATGGCCACGGCATCCCGCGAGTTCCAGGTCTTCGCCAAGCCGGCCGGGGCGGCCTGCAACCTCGAGTGCCGGTACTGCTACTACCTCGGCACGGCAGACCTCTACCCGCGGCAGGCCTTCCCCCGCATGCCCGACGAGGTGCTGGAGACGTACATCGCCCGGCACATAGAGGCCGCGCCCGGGCCGGTCGTGAACTTCTCGTGGCACGGCGGCGAACCTACCGTCCTCGGGCTCGACTACTTCCGGCGCATCGTCGATCTGCAGCGACGGCACCTGCCGGCAGGGCGGCGGGTGACGAACGGCATGCAGACCAATGGGATCCTGATCGACGAGGCGTGGGTCCGCTTCCTCGCGTCCGAAGGGTTCCGCGTGGGGCTGAGCCTGGACGGCCCTGCGGGCCTGCACGACGTGTACAGGGTCACGCGGGGACAGGAGCCTACGCACGCGCGGGTGGTGCACGCCTTCGATCTCCTGCAGCGCTACCGCGTTCCGCACGATGTCCTGTGCGTGGTGCACGATCGCAACGTCCGCGAGCCGCTCAGTGTCTACCGGTTCTTCAGGAGAATCGGCGCGCGGTCATTGAGCTTCCTGCCGCTCGTCGAGCGCCGCCCCGGCGAGCCCGGAGGCGTCAGCGAGCGGAGCGTGCCGGCCGAGGCCTACGGCGAGTTTCTTTGCGCCATTTTCGACGAGTGGGTCCGGCGGGACGCCGCCCGCCTCACCGTGCAGATCTTCGAGGAAGCCTCGCGGCCCGCCCTTGGCCTGGAGCACTCGCTGTGCATCTTCCGCGAGACGTGTGGGGACGTCCCGGTCGTGGAGCACACCGGCGACGTCTATGCGTGCGATCACTTCGTGGACGTTGATCACCGGATTGGAAACGTCCGGGACACGCCGCTTTCGGCGTTGATTGACAGTCCTGCGCAGCGGGCGTTCGGGGAGGCCAAGCGGGACAGCCTGCCGCGCGCCTGCCGGACGTGCGATGTGCTCCTGATGTGCCACGGCGGCTGTCCGAAGGACCGGTTCATCCGATCGGCCGATGGCGAAGACGGCCTCAACTATCTCTGCGTGGGCTTCAAGCGTTTCTTCACGCACAGCCTGCCCTGGGTGGTGCGGCTGGCCACGGAGCGACGCCGCGTGCCCGGCCTGGACGCCGCCGTCCTGGCGCCACCGGTGGCGTCCGCGAGGGGCGAGCGGTATCCCGGTGCCGGGCGCAACGATCCGTGCCCGTGCGGCAGCGGGCGGAAATACAAGAAGTGCTGCCTGGCGGAATAGGGACCCGCGGTCAACCTTTCCGGGCGCGGCCCCATCTAACCTCGAAGGACAGAATCGACTGTCGGCTTGCGGCGTTCGGCCTGCGGCCTCGCACGCTGTCTGTCTTCATGAAGACGATTCCACCGCCCACGTCGGCGGGGCCTCCTGACGCGTTCGTGCGGGGCACAATCGCGTGGATTGGCCGAGAGCCGTGAGTCGTGTGCCGTGTGCCGGAATGTCTCATTGCGGCCAACCTCCATGCGGACAGCCTGGCGTGCTCCCATGACCATGGTCCTGAACGACGTGCGATTTGCCTTCCGGTTCTTCCGTCGAAGCCCGGTCTTCACCCTGGCTGCCGTCCTGACGCTCGGCCTGGGCATTGGCGCCAACTCGGCCATCTTCACCGTGGTGGACGCGGTACTGCTGCGCGCCCTGCCGTTCCGCGATCCCGACCGCCTCGTCGTCGTGAACAACGTGTACGGCAAGGACGGCGCGAACGTCACGACGATCTCGGGCCCGGACTTCGCCCACCGGCGCGACGAGAACCACGCATTCGAGCAGGTGGCAGCCTGGCGGTCGATCGACCTGAACCTCACGGATGGCGGCGATCCCGAACGGGTGCTCGTCGCGCGCGTGTCCGCCAGCCTGTTCCCGATGCTGGGCCTGTCCCCGGTCCTCGGCCGGCCCCTGCGGGCGGACGACGACCGTCCCGAAGCCGCCCCGGTGGCGGTCATCGCGCGCGGGTTCTGGCTGAGGCGGTACGGCGGCAGCGCGAGCGTGCTCGGGACGGCTGTGGCCCTCAACGGCGTCCGCCACGTCGTGGTGGGCGTGATGCCCGAGACGCTCGACATCCCCGATTCGGCCACAGAGGTGTGGGTGCCGATGGCGTTCCAGCCGGCCCAACTGGCCGATACCGAGCATGGCAACGAGTACCTGGGGATGATCGCGCGGTTGAAGCCGGGCGTCTCGATTGACGCCGCGCAGGCGGATATGACCGCCGTCGCCAGGCGATTTGTCGAGCGCGCCCCTGCCGACCGGGCCTCGTACCTCGAGCGCTCGCACTGGGGTGCCCGCGTGACCGACCTGCGCGAGGAGAGGGTCGGCCGCATCCGGCCCACGCTGCTCGTCATCCTGGGTGCCGCGAGCCTGGTCCTGCTCATCACCTGCGTCAACGTCGCGAACCTGCTGATGGCCCGTGCCGGGCGGCGTCGCCAGGAGATGGCCATTCGTGTGGCCCTGGGAGCCGGGCGGGCGAGGCTCGTGGGCCAGTTGCTCACGGAGAGCGGATTGCTCGGACTGGCGGGCGGTGTGGCGGGTGTCGTGCTGGCGTCCTGGACGCTCGGCGTGCTCGTGTCCCTGGTGCCGGAAACGCTGCTGCGGCCGGGCCAGGTCACCTTCGACCTGCGCGCCATGGGGTTCGCGCTCGCGGTGACCTTCTGCACGAGTCTCCTGTTCGGCGCGGTCCCCGCGTTCAGGCTCGCGTGGGACGACACGTCCGTCACGCAGGGGTCGCTCGTGCGCTCGGCGCCGCGCGCCCGGTTCCAGCGCGCGCTCATCGCCGTCGAGGTGGCGCTGGCAGTGATGGTCATGGCCGGCGCCGGCCTGATGATCAACAGCCTCACTCGCCTCCATGCGGTTGACCCGGGCTTCGGTGTCGACGGCGTCCTCACGCTGCGGTTGTCGCTCCCCGCCTCGCGGTACCCCGCGCCTCCGCTGAGAGGCGCGTTCTACGGAGACCTGCTGGAACGGCTGGCCGGCCTGCGTGGGGTCGTGGCCGCGGGCGCCACATCCGATCTCCCGCTGTCCGGCGTGGGCTGGACGCGGACCTTCTCTCCGGACGACCCGCTGCCGCCTGGAACGCCGCCGCCAGGATGCAGCTTCCGGGTCGTGACGCCGGGCTACTTCGCCGCCATGCGAATCCCGCTCCTGCGCGGCCGGACGTTCGCTTCGTCGGACGCGGTGGACACACCGCGGGTCGCCATCATCGACCAGGCGCTCGCCCGCACGTACTGGCCGGGGCGGGATCCGGTCGGCCGGCGCGTGACCGTCAACGACGACCAGAACGGCCAGCCCGTCTGGCGGACGATCGTCGCCGTCGTTGGCGATGTCAAAGACGACGGCCTGGATGGGCCAGGCGCGCCGCACGTGTACGTGCCGCATCGCCAATACGCGGAACGCGGTATGACGGTGGTCCTCCGCGCGCAGGGCGACCCGCTGGCGCTCGTCTCCGCCGCCCGCGCCGCGGTGACCGCGCTCGACCGCGATCAGCCGGTGTACGACGTGCGGCCGCTCGACAGTGTCGTGTCGCGGTCCCTCTCGCGAGTGCGGTTCGGCACGGTGCTGCTGTCGCTGTTCGGTGCGCTGTCGCTGATGCTCGCGTCCATCGGCCTCTACGGGCTGATGGCGTACCTGACATTGGAAGGCCGCCACGAGATGGCGGTACGCCTGGCGCTCGGCGCGACCCCGTCGCGCCTTCTCGCCCGGTCGATGGCGCAAGGCCTGGCGATGGTGGGCGCCGGCATGGCCGCCGGCGCGGCCGTCGTGGCAGGCTTCGGGCGCGTGTTCTCCGGCCTGGTCTACGGCGTGGCGCCAACCGACCTCTTCACGTTCGCGTGCGTCGGCGCGCTGCTGGCGGGCGTGTCGATGGTCGCCTGCTACCTGCCGGTCCGGCGCATCGCGAGCATCGACACCGCAGCCATCCTCAGAGGCTGACGACCGGTTTCATCACCCGTTCTGGCGGCGAGGATGGATCCGCCGTGCGCAGGTGATGAACCCGTTCCCATCAATCGCTGCGAAGCGCGGTCATCGGATCGACTGCGGCTGCGCGCCGGGCCGGCACCCAGCACGCGGCAATCGTCATCCCGGCAAGGACGACCGCCGCCACGGCGTAGGTTACCGGGTCGCCCGGGCCGATGCCGTAGAGGAGGCCAGCCACGAGGCGCGACGCGCCGAGCGCCAGCAGGAGCCCGACACCGATGCCAATCGCCGCCAGCCTGGCGCCCTGCGCGAGCACCAGCCGCACCACGTCGCTTGGCTGCGCCCCGAGCGCCATCCGCAAGCCGATCTCCCTTCTGCGCCGGCTCACTGCGTACGCGATCACGCCGTAGATACCGATCGCCGCCAGCAGCAGTCCCACGGCCCCGAGGCTTCCCGCCACCGAAACCGCCAGCCTCTGGGGCAGCAGGCCGACCCCGACATAGGCCGTCAGGGCCTGCGCGTCGATCACGGGCAGGTTGGCGTCGAGTTGCCGGACGATCGCGCGAACGGCCGGGACCGTGCTCGGCCCGCCGGCGCGCTTCACCACCAGGGAGAACCGCTGGAAGTACCGCTGGGCCATCGGCACGTAGATGAACGGGCGCGGCTTCTCGCCGAGCGATCGGTACTTCAGGTCCTTCTCGACGCCGACGACCTCGAGGTCGAGGTCGCCGTCGGGTTGCAGGTTGATGAGATGCCGGCCGATGGGGCTCTGGCCGGGCCACAACTGCGCGGCCAGGGTCTGGTTGATGATGGCCACGCGCGGGGTTCCCTGGCGGTCACTGTCCAGGAACGCCCGTCCCGCCACGATCGCAATCCCCATCGTCCGGTGATACGCGGGCGACACGATGTTCCAGTCGAGAGACGGCAAGCCGCCGTCGGGTAACTGGCGGTCGGAGGGTCGCACGCCGCCGAGGCCGAACCCGCTGCCGTCGAGCGGCAGATCGACCGCCACCGCGGCCGATTGCACGCCCGGAATCGCTCGAACCCGATCGAGCAACGCGTCGATCAGCGCGCCGCCCGAGGCCTCGGTGTGCGCGGACAGGCTGAGATCGAGCGAGGCGATCTCGACGTTGGTCGGATCGAAGCCCGGGTCGATCCGCCCGGCCCCCTGGAGCGCGCGCAGGAACAGGCCGGCAGCCACGACGAGGACCATCGTGAGTGCCACCTGGCTCGCGACAAGGATGTTGCGTACGCGCAGCGTCCGGCCGCCCGTTCCCTGCCCGTCGTCCTTGAGCGCGGGCACGATGGCGCCGCGCGAGGCGTGGAGGGCGGGGGCGAGGCCGGTCAGCAGGCCGGCGGCGAGCGAGATCACAGCGGTGAACGCCAGCACGCGCACGTCGAGCGGCAGGTCGATCGCGACGGGCACCGGGAGCTGCGGGATGAACGCCAGGACCAGGTGACGCATCCAGGCAGCCAGCGCCAGGCCGGCTGCGCCGCCCGCGGCGAATAGCGCCAGGCTCTCGGTCAGCAACTGGCGCACGAGGCGCGCTCGGCCAGACCCGAGGGCGAGGCGGATGGCCATCTCGCGCCGCCGGTCCGCCGCCCGCGCGAGCAGCAGCCCGGCCACGTTGACACTGGCGATGAGCAGGACCAGGCCGACCAGCGCCATCAGCAGCGACATGAACGCGGTCACCATCGTGCCGAGCTGATCGGGGAAGGCGCTCGATCGGAGCACCCGGACGCCTTTTCCCTTGTTGTCGTCGGGGTAGGCACGCCTCAGGCGTTCGGCCGTTGCCGCGAGCACCGCCTGCGCCTGGTCGATGGTGACGCCCGGCGCGAGGCGGCCGATCGCGACCAGCCACACACTGGCCCGCGAGTCGAGCAGGCCCGATGGGGCCAGCGCGTGGAGCGGCATCCAGACATCCGCGCCGACGACCATCGTGCCCGTGAAGTGCTCGGGGGCCACGCCGATGACCGTAAACGGCTCCCCATTCAGCCGGATGATGCTGCCGATTGCCGGCCGGCCCGCGCCGAACTCGTCGCGCCAGAAGCGATGGCTCAGGACGACCACGTGATGGTCGCCCGCCGCCGCGTCCTCCTCGGGCCGGAAAGAGCGCCCGAGCGCGGGGCGCACGCCGAGCACATCGAAATAGTTCCCGCTGACCGACTGCCCGTAGATGCGCCGCGCGCCGTCGTCCGCGCCGAGGCTGACCGGTCTCGGGTCCATCCGCAGCGCGGCCAGGCCCGACAGCACGCCGCGCCCCGCGTCGCGATAGTCCACGTAGTTCAGGTACGACATGTTGTCGAACCCGGTGCCGTCCTGCGTCCGCCCGACATCGACGAGCCCGGTTTCGACGATCCCCGGGCGCGGCCTCACGAGCAAGGCGTTGACGATGGAGAAGATGGTGGTGTTGGCGCCGATGCCAATTGCCAGCGAGGCGACGGCGACGAGGGACAACACCGGGCTGTGGCGAAGCGTGCGCCAGGCGACCCGCGCGTCCGTCCAGGTCTGTTCCAGCATCGTGGTCTCCTGCCGGACGCGCGGCCGTCCGGTGTCGTGGGGCGCCCCCACGCGGACGCCTGCTCGCAGCGGAGGCTTCCGGCGGCGCCGGCTAGGGCGACAGGGCTGCTGCCCCGACAGGATCTGTAACGCGCCACGGCGGCTCGGGGTTCCCTGGCCGGATCCGCGACGGGGGCGATCACCGGCGGCGCGGACCGGCGGCGCGGCGACGGCTATTGGAGGCCGGTGAGCAGGCGCGCTTGCGATGCGCGTCGGCACCACATACGATGTCCGCGGCCATGGCCACCACGATCCGCGGACCCCGGGTCGTGCGCCTCGGGAACAGGTTCGGCTGGTGGAATGTAGGCCGGGGTCCGTCCCCTTTCACGGAGGATCGCGATGAACAAGTTCGTCAGGCAACTTCCGCTCGCCACCGTCCTGCTGGTGCTGGTGATGATCGGCTCCGGCGTGGCGACCAGAGCAACGCTGGCCCAGGCGCCCGGCACCCCCCGGGCGCAGTCGCCGGTCACCTCGCCCGAGAAGTTCTTCGGTTTCCAGATGGGAGCCGACCGGAAGATCGCCCGCTGGGACAAGCTGGTCGAGTACTACCAGCAGGTGGAGAAGGAGAGCGGCGGCAAGCTGAAATTCGTCAACATGGGGCCGACCGAGATGGGCAATCCGTTCCTGCTGCTCATCATCACGTCACCGGCCAACCAGAAGAACATCGAGCAGTTGCGGCAGAACAACCTGAAGCTGAGCGACCCGCGCGGCATCCCCGAGGCCGAGATCAGGAAGATCGCGGCGGCCAGCAAGCCGATGGTGTGCATGACGATGAGCATGCACGCCTCGGAGATCGGCGGGGCGCAGATGGCTCCGGAGCTGGTCTACGACCTGCTCGCGCGCCAGGACGCGGAAACCCAGCGCATCCTCGACAACGTCATCTTCCTCCTGGTCCCGAGCTTCAACCCCGACGGCGAGATCATGGTGACCGATTGGTACAACAAGTACCTCGGCACCGAGTACGAAGGCTCGGGCCTGCCGTGGCTGTACAACAAGTACATCGGCCACGACAACAACCGCGACGCCATGACGATGAACACGAAGGAATCCCAGTACGGCGGGAAGATCCTGTTCACCGACTGGAGGCCGACGGCCTACTTCGATTTCCACCACATGGGCAGTTACGGCGCGCGGATCTTCAACCCGCCCTACGCCGAGCCGGTGCGGCCCCTGGCCGATCCGCTGGTGTGGCGGGAAGAGGCTTGGTACGGCGGCGAGATGGCCGCCAAGTCCGAAGAGGCGCAGCTTTCCGGCGTCATGAACAACGGGCAGTACTCCGGGTGGGGCCACTTCGGCTTCCACTGGATCACGCCGTTCCACAACATCGCGGGGATGCTCACCGAGTCGGCCAGCGCGAAGCTGGCGACGCCGCTCTACATCGATCCCAGCCAGCTGGCGGGCGGCGCGCGGAACCTGGAGAACCCCCGGGAGCCGCAGATGAACTTCCCCAACCCCTGGCCCGGCGGCTGGTGGCGGTTGCGGGACATCGTCGAGCGCCAGAAGGTCGCGGCGTGGTCGCTCCTCGACGTGCTGGCGCGGAACCCCGAGACGATCGTCTGGAACACCTACCTGAAGGCCAGCCGGCAGACCGCGCGGGGCGCGGAAGGCAAGCCGGCCGCGTATGCGATCTCGGCGAGCCAGAACGATCCCCTCACCCGGAACAAGCTCATCACGTACCTGCTGAACCAGGGCATCGAGGTGATGCAGTCGGCGAAGGGCTTCACGACGCCTGACGGCGTCACCTACCCGGCGGGCTCGTTCTACGTCACCCTGGCGCAGCCGAAGATGGGCCTCATCCGCTACCTGCTCGGCGAGACGCACTACCCGGACAACGAGTGGACGCGGCGGCAGGATGGCACGCCCATCCGGCCGTACGACATGGGCCAGGATGTGCTGGCGGAGTACATGGGCATCAAGGCCGATCCGCTGGACGAAGCGATCAAGGGAGACTTCGTGAAGGTGGCCGCGCCGATCGTCGCCGTGGGCAAGGTCGCCAAGGGTGCCGCCGGCTACGTGATCGACGGCCGGCTGAACGACGCCTTCAAGGCGATGAACCTGCTGTTCGACAAGAACGTGACGCTGAAGCGCGTGGATGCGCCAGAGGGCGGCCTGCGGCCCGGCGACTTCCTGGTGCCGGCCTCGGCGCCCGAGGCGGTGCTCGCGGAGATCGCGAAGACAACGGGCGTGGACTTCAACGCGCTCGCGGCGGAGCCGAAGCAGGCGCACGAGATCAAGCGGCTGCGCATCGGGATGTACCAGCGCTATCGCGGCGGCAACATGGACGAGGGCTGGACGCGCTGGCTGTTCGAGCAGTGGGCGTTCCAGTTCAAGGACGTGTACGACGCCGAGATCAAGAAGGGGAACCTCAACGCCAGCTACGACGTGTTCATCTTCCCGGACGATTCGACCGGCACCATCACCGGTGAAGGCGGCGGGCGTGGCGGCGGCGGGGGCTTTGGCGGCGGCGCGCGCTTCGAGGGCATGCCCGAGAGCACGCCGCCCGAGTACCGCAGCGGCATCGGCAACGATGGCGTGGCCGCCATCAAGGACTTCGTGCAGAAGGGCGGCACCCTGGTCACGCTGGGCGGAGCCACCGACTTCGCGATCAGCAAGCTTGCCGTGCCGGTGCGCAACGTCGTGGCGGGCCTGAGCACGAAGGAGTTCTTCTGCCCGGGGTCGACGCTCCGGGTCAACATCGACAACACGAACCCGCTCGCGTACGGGATGCCGTCGGAGGGCCTGGTGCTCTTCCACTACAGCCCGGCGTTCGACGTCGTCGCCACCGACTTCAACGATCGCAACCAGATCATTGCCCGGTACGCGGACCGCAACGTGGAGCGGAGCGGCTGGCTGAACGGTGAGAAGTACATCGCCGGCAAGACCGCGATGGCCTCGATCGGGTACGGGCAGGGCAAGGTGGTGATGATCGGGTTCCGCACGCAGAACCGCGCGCAGACCCACGGCACCTACAAGTTCCTGTTCAATGCGCTGGTGACCCCGCCACCCGCGAAGGGGGCGGGAACGAGCAACTAGATGAGAGGCCACGATTCTGAGTCGTCAATGGAGTGGCCGCGGCACTCGCGAGCCGGACTCCGCAGGCCGGGACACCTCCTCGGCTTGGCGTCGGGTTCCGGCACTCCCCGTCGGGCTTGCGCTACCCGCGCCTGCCTCGACCGCTACGCGCGGCGCCCGGGAACCCTCCGCCCGCTCGTCGGTTTCCGGCACGAGAGGCACGGCCTGCTCCGTACGGCTCGCTCGCGGCCGCGTCCACTCCTCACGCCGGGATGCGGAATCGTGGCCTCCTGTTTAGCGGTCCCGCGGGGCGGGCTCATGCCGTCCGCCCCGCCGCACTCCTCCGCCGGGGGCGCTGCACGCGCCTCCGGCGCGCTCATTCCGACCAACGACGAGCGGCGCACGTCGAAGGGCCGAAACAGGCCTTCGGCTCTCGGCTTTCGGCCGTGCCGCGTCACGCGGCATTCCGCGGGCCAGTGGACGGGACACGCTTCCCCGGGAGGTTGGAGCCCCGGTCTTCAGCGCCGGGGCTACGTCCTGCGGGGCCGCGGCCGCTGGACCGGACATCCTCACTGCCAAGGAGGTCATGGCGGCGCTGGCAGCAGGACGGGCCAGCACGGTGGGTACGCGTGACTTGTACACCGGCCCCGACCAAGAGCGGGCCGATTTGTCGGCCGTCGCCTATTCCCCGGCGATGCGAATCGCCATGGCCGCGCATGCCCTGCGCTTGTGGCCATGCCGAGGAAGGAGGTGCACACGTGGCTACCGTTTATCGACCGCTGCTGGTATTGGTCATCGCCGCCTCGTTGCTGATCGTGTCGGGAGCAAGCGCTACGGGCCGCGTGACAAAGGGAGAAACGAGCGAAGAGACAATCGCTGTCAGAAGCCCTCGACCCTTAGCAGATGTCGTCAAGGCTCTACAGGAACGGCTCGGCGTGGTGATTACCTATGAGGATCCTCCCTACCTCCACTCGAGCCAGATCCGCGACGCCACCGCCGAGTTCCGTCCCGGCGCGCCGCCTACTGCACGGCGCACGTTCATCCCCAGAGGTGGACCTTTCTCGTTTTCCTACGAAACGCCGAGCGGGACGCCGGATGAACAGGCGACTTCCATACTCGAGAACCTGGTCCAGCAGTACCAGGCCAAAGGCTACGGTAGCTTCCAGATAGAGAAGGCGGGTCGCGTCTTCCATGTTGTACCGACGGAGCGGCGGTCGCGAGACGGTCGGGACGAAGCCTACCAGCCGATCCTGAGTGCCACCCTTCAGGTCGACGCTGCTCAGAGCGAGCAGTCTGCACTCGCTGCAGTCGAGGACCTGGTCGCCACGCTCGGACGAACAGCCCGTGCTCGTGTCGTCCTGATGACGATCCCTTCGAATCTCCTCAACCAGACCACGGCGACGGCGGAGGCCGGAACCAGGACGGTTCGGGAAGAGCTCGTCAGGATTCTCGCCGCCACCGGACGGCAGCTGTCGTGGCTGCTGTACTTCGATCCGAATGAACCTGCGGGATGGTACCTGAACATCACCGTTGTTCGGTGAGCAGTATAGAGATGTCGAAGAGGCGTCGAAATGGCGGGACCGATCGCGTCGGCCCGAAGCGCCCAGAGTGAGTTGGTGTCTGGCCCGGAAGGCTGGGTGCCCTTCGAAGCAGACTACACATCCACGACGGGCGACGAAGTCACGATTCGGGGTCGCATTCACCGGGCATCGGACGCATTTGGGTAACCGGATTGCTCCTGAGGTGAATTCCCGTCCTCGTATTCGTGGTCACTGCCGGACACACCAGGCGGGACGCCGGGGGTAAGACCCTGCCTGCGCCGAGAGCTGGAAGCCGCCGGAAGCCTCGAGCCGCAAGCCGGTGGCAGCGTGACTGCGCCGAAAGCCGAAGGCCGAGAGCCCGTCTCGGCCATTCGCCGTGCGTCGTTCGCCGTTCGCCTGCTGTCCCTACTTCCACCGGAACACGCTCAGCGCGACCGCGAAGGTGCCCACCGTCCACGCGGCCAGGATGCCCACCTCGTGCACGATCGCCGTCGGCCCGGCCCCATCGAGCATCACCGCCCGGAGCGCGTCGTTGAGCGCCGTCAGCGGCAGCGCGTGAATGAACGGCTGCATCGGCGCCGGGAAGTTGGCCGACGAGAAGAACACGCCCGACAGGATCCACATCGGCAGCATCGCGAAGTTCATCCACCCCGACACCGCCTCGATCGTCCGCGGCCGGCTCGCGATGAGCAGGCTCAATCCCCCGAACGAGAGCCCGCCGAGCAGTGCCACGCTCGCCAGCACCAGGAGCGACCCGCGCACCGGCACGCCGAACGCCAGCCGGGCGAAGATCAGCAGGGCGCTGACCTCGATCCCGAGGAACACCAGGCGCGCGAGCAACTGCGCGAGCAGGTAGTGCGCGCGCGACATCGGGGTGGCCGCCAGCCGCTTGAGGATGCGCTTCGATCGCGCCGACACGATCGAAAACCCGATGCCCCACATGCCCGTGCCCATGATGTTCATGCCGAGCAGGCCGGGAATCAGCCAGTCGATGTAACGCGCGCCGACCACCTGCAGGCGCTGCTCCCCGGCCGTGAAGCGGTCCGCCCGCCCGGCTGCGCGCTGCAGGGCGTCGTCCACGACGGCGCGGGCGAGGCGGCTCTCGGGCCGCGTCGGATCGAAGCGATAGGTCGGCGGCGACCCGGGCAGGACCACGACCTGCACCTCGCCGTCCCGCAGCGCGAGGTCGGCCCGGTCGGCGTCGACAGGGCGGACCGCGATGCCTGGCGCCTGCTTCAGCGCGGCGATCGTCGTCTCGCTGCGAGGTCCCGCCACGACCCCGGCGTAGACCGGATCCTCGCCCTTCGTGCGGAACGCAATGCCCAGCGCGAAGGCGAGCACGATCGGGAAGATGATCACCCAGAAGACCGCCTCGGGCTCGCGGACGAATTCGCGCACCCTGGCCAGGGTCAGCTCGAGGAGCGGGTGCCGCGCGCCGTTGCTACTCATCGCGAAGGTGCCGTCCCGTGTGGGCCACGAACACATCCTCGAGCGAGGCCTGGTGGGTCGAGAAGTGCGACAACTGGAGCTGCGCGCGATCGATTTCGGCCAGCAGCGCCGGCAGGAGGATGTGCAGCTCGCTCCCGTGCAGGCTCGTGGTCCCGTTGGCGGCGCGCACGTCCTTCACGCCCGGCAGGCGGGCCAGCAGGTCGGCGGGCAGCGTCGCGCCGTGGTCGAGGGCAAACTCGACGACGTGCTCGGCGCCGAGCGAGGAGACCAGCTCCCGCGGCGTGCCGAGGGCGATGACCCGCCCGTGGTCCACGATGGCGACGCGGTCGCACAGGGCCTCCGCCTCGTCCATGTAGTGGGTCGTCAGCAGGATCGTGCCGCCCCGCGCCCGGAAGCGCTCGAGCAGGGACCAGAGCTGGCGCCGCGCCTGGGGGTCGAGTCCCGTGGTGGGCTCGTCGAGAAACAGCAGGTCCGGCTCGTTCACGAGCGCGCACGCCACGGCGAGGCGCTGGCGCTGCCCGCCCGACAGCTTCACGACCCAGCTGCGGCGCTTCGACTCCAGCTCGACCATCGCGATCACGTCGTCCACCGACGGGCCGCGGCGGTAGAACGACCGGAACAGCCGAATGATTTCCTCGACCGTGAGCTTCTCGTTGAGCTGGGTTTCCTGGAGCTGGATGCCGAGCCTCTGGCGAAGCGCCTGGTCGTCGCTGCCCCACCGCAGGCCGAGCACCTCGACCTCGCCGGCGTCCTGCGGCAGCAGCCCCTCGAGGATTTCGATCGTCGTCGTCTTGCCGGCGCCGTTCGGGCCGAGCAGACCGAAGCACTCCCCGGCCGGCACCTCGAGGTCGAGGCCGTCCACGGCCACCACCTCGCCGAACGCCTTGCGCAGGCCGCGGCACAGCACGGCGGCCTGGCGGCTGGCTGGATCCTGATCCACCAAGCGATTTTGACACACCTCCGGGGCTCGCCGCCGCTGATCCCCCGGACCTGAAGCCGGAGGCCAGGTCGTTGGACCCGGCGAGCCCCGGCGCTTCAGCGCCGGGGGCGACCCCGCGGCTGAAGCCGCAGGGCTACGGCGGGAAGCCGCGACGCTACGGCGGGACGGGGTGCGTGGCGCCGCATGAAAGGACGTAGCCCCGGCGCTTCAGCCAGTGACGAGCGAGAATCCTGGCGCCGCGGATACAATGGCGACGTCGTCCTGCTGGCGTGCCGCCTTGTACCGACCGCGCGCACGCCGCGCCGGAAACGGGGGATGCGATGGCTGGGCTGAGGGAGCGATTCGGACGCCCGTTGCGGCTGGGGATTGTGGGCGGAGGACCAGAGTCGTGGATCGGGCGGATGCACCGGGCCGCCGCCGCGCTGGATGGATGGTGGCAGCCGGTCGCGGGCGTGTTCTCGAGCGACCCGGGGCGGTCGCGCGCGGCGGGTGCCGCGCTTGGCTTCGACCCGGCCCGAAGCTACGCGGATCTGGCCGAGATGATCGGAATCGAAGCCCGGCACCGGGACGGCATCGATGCCGTCGCGATCATGTCGCCGAACGACACGCACTACCCGTTCGCGGCGGCCGCACTCGACGCGGGCCTCGACGTCATCGCCGACAAGCCGATCTCGCACGATTTCGCGCAGGCATGCGATCTCGTGGCACGCACGCGCGTCCACGGCCGGCTCTTCGCCGTCACCCACGGCTACGCGGCCTACCCGATGACGCGATACGCCAGGTGGCTGGTGCGCCACAACGAACTTGGGGCGATCCGGTTCGTCCAGATCGAGTACATCCAGAGCGGCCTGGCCCTCCGGATCGAGGACGGCCCGCAGAACAACCGCCTTCGATGGCTGCTGTCGCCGGAACGCAGCGGCCTGGCGCTGGTAATGAGCGCAATCGGGTGCCATGCCCAGCACCTTGCCTGTTTCGCGGCTGGCCGGAACATCGCCCGGGTGTGCGCGGATGCCGGCGCGGTGGTACCGGAACGGCAGGTCATCGACCACGTGTCGGCGCTCGTCGAGTTCGACGGCGGAACGCACGGCACGTTCACGGCCATGCAGGCAGCGGCCGGCGGCGAAAACGACATCCGGTTGAAGGTGTACGGCGAGAAGGGCCTGGTCGAGTGGTCACACCGCGAGGCCAGCTACCTGCGCCTGGCGATGCACGGGGAGCCCGTGCGCATCATCACCCGCGGTGATCCCTTCCTGCCGCCGGAGATCCTCGCCGGCGGGCGGGCGCCGCGTGGCCACCCGGAGGGGCTGCTCGAGGCGTTCGCCAATGTCTACGGCGAGATCGCCCAGGACCGCATGGCGCGCGAGCTTGGCGATCCGCCGCCCGATCTGCCCTACCCGCGCGTCGAGGAGGGCGCGCACTCGATGGCCTTCATCGAGGCGTGCCTGGCGTCGCAGGCGGCGGGAGGGTGGGCGACCGTCGCGAAGATCGGCTAACGACGAACCGCGAGGGGCCGGCGCACGACAAACGGCGAACGACAAACGGCGAAGCCGCCGTAGCCCCGCGGCTTCAGCCGCGGGGGTGGCCCCGGCGCTGAAGCGCCAGGGCTACGCATGGCGCGGCAACTCGACTCCCGACTCACGGCACTCAGAACTCAAGACTCAAGACTCAAGACTCAAAACTGACAACTGAAACCTACTCCGACCTCAGCGCCACCGTGGGCTCGATCCGCGTCGCGCGCAACGCGGGCACGTAGCACGCCGCGAGCGACGCGACCGCCAGCAGCAGCGGCGCCATCAGAAAGACGAGCGGATCGAACCCGCTCACGTCGTACAGCATGCTGCTGACGAGACCGCCGATGCCGGCGGCGATCAGCAGGCCGATGCCCAGCCCAGCCGCGGTCAGCGCCAGGCCCTCCTTCAGCACGAGCCACAGCACGTCACGCGGCGTCGACCCCAGCGCCATCCGGATGCCGATTTCGCGCGTGCGGCGCGCGACGACGTAAGCCTTCACGGCGTAGAGCCCGACGACGGCGAGGAACACGGCCACGCCGCCGAACACGGCAAACAGCCCGGCGCCGGCCTTCACGATCCAGAACAGCAGGCTGGAGTCGCGATGCTGCGTCATCGTCTTCATCCCGAGGACCGGCAGGCGATCGCCGACGGCTCGGATCTCCTGCCGCACGGTCTGCAGCATCGAGGTCTCGGCGGCCGTACCGCCGGAGGAGAGACGGATGTGCACGTTCATCCAACTGCGGAACTGGCGCCCGGACGGCACATAGAGGTGCGCCACTGGAGCCTTGTCGAACAGCGAGTGGCGCAGGCCGGGCACGACGCCGACGACCTCCATCACCTGTTGTTGATCCAGCTCGTCGTTGAGGACGATCCCGTTCGCGTCCGGATGGGCCGCGTCCTCGTGGGCCGGCAACTGGACCTGCTGGCCGACCGGATTCTGCCCCGGGAACAGGGCGCGCGCGAGCGGCTCGTCGATGATCGCGACGGGCGGCGCCTTCGGATCCTGCTCCTCGGCCGGCGTGAACTCGCGGCCGCGCAGCATGCGCAGGCCAAGCGTCCGGAAGTAGTCGCTGCCGACCATGTAGTACACGGCGGAGGTGCCGACGGGACGGCCGTCCTTGCCGCGTCCCGGCGGCGTGCCGCCCTTCTGCACGGTCTTGCCCTCGGTGATCTCGCCAAACGCGACGACCGACGCGGGGCTGGCCGACCCTACGCCGGGGATCCCGCGCACGCGCTCCATCAGCCGGCGATAGAGATCGCGTCCCTGCGCCTCGTTGTACCCGGCCAGGCTGGTGTCGAGCGACACCAGCAACTGCCGGTCGAGGCGGTACCCGGGATCCGCGGCCCCTGCCTTCAGCGCCCCCCGGGTGAACAGGCCCGCGGCCACGAGCAACCCGAGCGACAGCGCGATTTGCGTGGCCACCATGATGTTGCGCGCGCTGAGCCAGCGGAGCCGCCCGCTGCGCGTGTCTTCGCCGGCCTGCTCCTTCAACTCCGGCACGACATCCGTGCGGGCGAGCTTCCACGCGGGGCCAAGGCTGAAGACGAGGGCGCTCAGTACGCAGAACGCCAGTGTCGCTCCCACGACCCGCACGTCGGGCCGGCCGTCGAACACGAGCGGCACCGGCGAGTAGGGCAGCGCCGACGAGGCCAGCAGGCTCATGCCGAGGTAGCCGACCAGGAGGCCCGCGGCGCCGCCGATCAGGGAGAGCGTGAGCCCCTCGGTCAGCAACTGCCGCACGATGCGCCCGCGCCCGCCGCCGAGCGCCAGCCGCATCGCGATCTCCTTGCGGCGCGCGGTGCCGCGCGCGAGCATCATGTTCGCGAGGTTGAGGCTCGCCACGACCAGCACGATCGCCGCCATCCCCATCAGCATGGTGAACAGCGTGCCGAACTCGCCGTCGCCCTGCGGGCTGTCCGAGATCGACACGCGCGGCAGGCGGTGCGCGGTGAGCAACTGGTTCTTGTTCTCGGCGGGATAGGCCTTCTCGAGCTGTTCGGACAGCGGCCGAAGCGGCGCGTTGGCGTCGGCTTCCGTCACGCCCGGCTTCAGGCGGCCCACCACCAGCAGGTTCTGGCTGCGCCGATCGGCCACCGAGGCCGGGCCGTCGCCGCGCATGAAGTCGTTCTCGATCAACGGCAGCGCACCAATGGGCACCCACACCTCGGGCGACACCATCACCGACGTGCCCGTGAAGCCCGGCGGCGCGACACCCACAATCTCGAACGGCCTGGAGTTGACCCGAATCGTGCGGCCAAGCAGTGAGCCACCGCCATCAGCGTGCCGTTTCCAGTACTGGTCGCTGACGATGGCCACGGCCGCCTGGCTGTCGGGCCGTTCCTCCTCGGGGGTGAAGGTGCGACCGGACGCCAGATCCACCCCGAGGGTCGAGAAGTAGTTCCGCGTGACGGCCGCCGCAAACGTGCGGCGCGTCGTCTCGCCCTCGCCAACACCAACGAGCGAGAGCGAGAACGCCATCACGTCGCTGAAGCTCGCGTTGCGGTCGCGGATGTCCGCGTAGGCGGGGTACGAGAAGCCCCGGTAGGAATCCGGTCGGGTCTTGTCCTGGCTGTAGATGCCCACGATCCGACCGGGCCGGTCGGACCCGGCCGCCGGGCGGAACAGCAGCACGTTCGCCAGCGTGAAGACGGCGGCGTTCGCCCCGATGCCGAGGGCGAGCACCAGGATGGCGGTGAGCGAGAACCCGGGGGTCTTGAGCAGAAGGCGGACACTGTAGCGCAGGTCCTGGAGCAGGTTCGACATGCGGACTCCCGGCAGAGCAACTGCCTTGCGGATTCCGGGCCCATGGCCGACGCCGACAGGCGTCGGCCCGTGGCCCGTGTCTTGGTTTACGCACGGGAGACGGTGGGGGTTCCCTCGCCCGGAACTGCCGGCAGCCCGGCCGGGAAGGCCGGATCAAGGGGCGGTCCGGGGGAATGCAGGTCCCGGGGTCACTGTTGCACGGTTCGGCACGGGCACCATGATTTCCTGGCTTGACTTCCCGCTCGCGAGTCCCGACGATAGACCACACTCCACGTGTACGAGTTCCCCGGGGGCCGCAGGCGCCATGGCCGCGGCACCCTCCGGCGTGTCCCGCGCACGAGGCTCGCCCGCGAAGCCGGTGAACAGCGCTGTTCGCCCGTTCGAGCCCCGCTGCGAGGTGCGTGGTGCAGATGTCCCGGGGCGGGCGGGGCATCCCGCCGCGCGGTTGCAGACGAGGACGATCTCATGTTGCTGGCGGGAACGGCACGAAGCGATGGCGCACCGGGCGAGTTCAGAACGATTGAACTCCACGTTGGCAAGCCCGCGCAGGCTGGGCCGGGCGATCCGCCGGCCTGGCTGGAGTGCCCGGTCGAGCTGAGCGCCCCCGGACGCCCGGGGTTCGCGCAGTCCACGGCGCGGCTCGACCTGCAAGCGCTTGCCGGCCTCGCTCCCGAGGACTACGGCCGGGCGCTCGGCCGCATGGTCTTCGGCGACGATGTCCTTGGCCCATCGTACAAGACGTCCGTCACGGCCATCCGCGGCAGCGGCAACCTCCTCCGCGTCCGCCTGCGCATCGATGCAGACGCGCTCCAGGCCCTCGCCTGGGAACGGCTGTTCCATCCGCTCGACGACAAGTGGTACCCGATCGGGGTGACCGCCGTCTCGCCATTCTCGCGCTATGCCACCCCCGGCACATGGGAGGCCTCGCCGCCGCCGACGGAGCGGCCGCTCACCGTGCTGTGCGTGATCGCCGCCAACGCGCGCGGCGAGTACGGCCTGCCGGCGGTGCCGGACGCGGACCGCCAGGCCCTGCACGAAGTGCTCGACGGGTTGCGGGAACGCCGGGTGGACACGACGTGGCTCGAAACGGGCACGCCCGCGCCGCCCACGCTTGCCGCGTTCAGGCGCGCGCTCACGCAAGGGCCGCACTTCGTCCACGTGCTGTGCCACGGCGCGGCCACTCCGACCGGCACGATGCTGCTGCTCGAAGGCGACACCGGCGAGGCCGTGACGGTCACGGCGGACCAGCTCGTGGAGAGCCTGCGCAGTGCGGCGCGCCCCCCGGTCTTCGTGTTCCTTTCGGCCTGCGAGACAGCCATGCGCCAGACCTCGGCGGTGTACCTGCCGCTCGGGCCGCGCCTGCCGAAGGACACCGGCGTCCAGGCGGTGCTGGCCATGACCGAGGCGGTCACCATGGCGACGGCCCGCGCCTTCACGCTCGAGTTCTACAGCCGCCTGCTGTCGCACGGGCAGGTGGATCTCGCCGTCAACGAGGCCAGGGCGATCGTCCGCGACGCATGGGACTTCGGCGCGCCCGTGCTCTTCAGCCGCCTGCCGGACAACCAGGTGATCGATTTCGAGGTCGGGGCAATCGGGCACTACCTGGGCATGAGTGCCGCCACGGTCCGGCGCACGACCGACGCCGTGCGCCTGGCGGCCGAGGGTGCGGAGCACCCGCTCGTGCAGGATCTCCATGGCCTGATCGACGAGCTTTCGAAGAGCCACCGGCTGCTCGTCGACCTGGCCACGAGGTTCCGCGACACGGAATCGCAGGCGGACCCGTTCGACAAGGTGTTTCGCGCCTTCGCCTCGTCGTTCAAGACCTTCTACTACTCCCAGACGTGGAACGAACAGAAGACCCGCTGCGATCGGGTCATGCACATGGCCAGTGCGATGCACGACAGCCTGCAGCGACTGCTCGGCGACGAGTTTCCCGCGCTGTGGAACGAGCTCACGTACCTGGGCCAGGCCGACTCGGAGGCGTTCGGGAACTTCGATCGCCTGCTCGGGCAGATGGACGCGGCCGTGGACGAAACGGTCGCGCTGCTCAACCAGAACGACGCGGCCGGGGCACTGGCCCGCAAGCGCCAGTTCGACACGGAGATGGGCCCCACGTTCCGGCAGAGCCGCACTCTGCTGCAGGACATGAACGCGGCCACGGGCCGCGTCGCCAAGGCATAGCGGTACGCGGCGCACGTCCGCCGCCTTCGACCGGCGCGGCCGGCCGGCGCGACCCGCGCCAGGCCGGAAGGAGCACCAGATGCCCATCGATCAGGTTTCCGGCACCGACCTTCGTTACTACCTCGTGGCCTTCGACAAGAACGGCACCGAGCGCACCGACGATCCGGCGGGCGCGGGAGGCCGCTTGAGCGCCCGGCTGGCCGACGAGGTCGGCAACCCGAACGGCGGCCGGCCGTGGACGGATCTGTTCGTCTTCAGCCACGGCTGGCAGGGTGACGTGCCGGCCGCGCGCGAACAGTACAGCCGCTGGCTCCGGGCCATGGCCGCCTGCACCGCCGACCTGGCCCACATGCGTGCCGTGCGCCCCGGCTTCAACCCCCTGCTCGTCGGCCTGCACTGGCCCAGCCGCCCATGGGGCGATGAGAACCTCGCGGGCACGCCGAGTTTCGGCGTTATGCCCGGAGCGCCGGGTCCCACCGGCCCCGACGACCTCATCGGGCCGCTGGTGAATCTCTACGCGGATCGCGTCGCGGACACGCCCGCCGCGCGCGCCGCGCTGCACGTCATCCTGGCCGCGGCCATGGACGATGCCGCGCCGACCACGCTGCCTGCGCAGGTGCGCGAGGCCTACGAGATCCTCAACCGCGAAACCGGCCTTGGCGCGTCAGGGGTGGCAGGCGATCCCGGCTCCGATCGCGAGCCGTTCGACGCTGAACAGCGGTTCCAGCTTGCCCGCCGGTCCGAGGCCGCCTCGTTCGGCACCATGGGCCTTGGCGGCATCCTCTCCCCGTTGCGACAACTGTCGTACTGGATGATGAAGGACCGCGCGCGGGCGTTCGGTGAGTCCGGCGCGGCCGCCCTCGTCTCGCTGCTGCAGGACACGGGCGGCGACGGCATGCGCGTCCATCTCACCGGCCACAGCTTCGGCTGCATCGTCGTCTCGGGAATCCTCAATGGCCCGGGCGGGCGGCGCGTCCTGAAGCGCCCGGTGCACTCGGTGGCCCTGGTGCAAGGCGCCCTGTCGCTGTGGTCGTACTGCAGCGACATCCCTTACGCAACGGGCACCCCCGGGTACTTCCGGCAGGTGCTGGCCGGCAGCGTCGTGGCCGGGCCGCTGCTGACGACGCAGTCGGTGTACGACACCGCCGTCGGCACGTTCTACCCGCTCGCGTCCGGCGTTGCGGGGCAGGTGGCGTTCGGGCCGACCGATCCGCCGAAGTTCGGGGCGATCGGCGCCTACGGGGTGCGCGGCCCCGGGTGCGACATCGTCGACCTCGACATGCTGACGGCCGACGGGCAGTACGCGTTCGAAGCCGGCCGGGTCTACAACGTGAACGGCAGCCAGTTCATCACCGGCGGCGACGGGCCGTCGGGCGCGCACAGCAACATCGATCGGCCGCAGGTGGCGCACGCCGTGTGGTCGGCGGCCTCGTCCCCTGGAGCGGCTTGACCCCGGAGCTCACGTGAATGTAGCGCGCGGGCTTCAGCCCGCGTGCCCGAAGCGAACATTCCCGGCGCGTCCTCAGCTCAACTGAGCGCCGGGCTCAGGAGGCAGGTCATGGCTCTTTGCAGCGATCCGGCACTGACGTACTTGAACAACCTGGGCTACAACGTGGTGCGGCTCCCGCGGACGGGCATCGAGCCACTGGATGTCCTGGGGCGCGATGGAAAGAGTTTCGAGCGGCTCGGGCGTCTCGAGCAGGTGTGGAAGTCGGCCGTCCCGGTGCCCGTGCCCGGCCCGGCCGGCAACGCGGCGGCGATCAAGGGGCAGCGAACCGACGGGCTGAACCTCTCTGTGGGGCTGAAAATCCTCTCGAGCGCGCTCGGCGCAATGGGGGCGGTCGTCCCCGAGCTCGGCTTCGCCTACAACCGGGCGCGCAAGATCCAGTTCACATTCGGCGACGTGGAAATCATCGGCGTGGATCCCCTGGCGGTCGGCGAGTACCTCGCGGCCGGGGATCTTGCCGGGGCGAACCCGTTTGTCGCCCACTACTTCGAGGATGGTGACGCGGAGGCCTACGTGATCACCGAGGTGCTGCGGTCGGGGTCGGTGACGGTCACCGCGACGTCCGAGTCCGGCCAGAGCGTGGCGATTGACGTGCCCGCGATTGCCGGGGCCGTGGGTGCGAAGGTGAGCGTCGGCATGACCAGCTCGGCCGGCAATGAGCTGACGTTCAGCGGCACCCCGGTCGTGTTCGGGTTCAAGACGTTCGGCATCGCGCACGTCAACGGGAGCTGGCGCGTGCACGGCGTGAAGCCGGGCGCGGACTTCGCGTTCGCGGTACAGCCCGGAGCGGCCGGGCCGGGAGCCGGAGGAACCGTGGCGCTCGTGGAAAAGGGCCAGGCATCCCAGGCCGTGGTGTTCGGGCCGCGACTCGTCAACCTGAGGTGAGCGATGGACATTGTCTTCAATGGCGTTGATGCGGTGACCGGGCAGTACCTGCTGCCGCCGGCGGCGGCCAGCGAACTCGCGGGCGTGATCAAGGGCGAGCCGCCGAGCGGGCTCTCGGGACGGCTGCGGGCGATCTGGCAGCGGATCTCGCAGCCGCACCTCGGGTTCGGCCCGGGCGTGGATCCGGCCAACCTGGCCCAGGTCGGATGGGGCGTGGTGCTGCACAAGGACGAGGACCCCGCCGTCAAGGCGGCGATCGAGCCGCTCGTCGCGCGCCGGCGCGCGCAGGTCGGGAACGACTCGCTGGTGAAGGTCTTCGACAACTACAACGGCGAATCCCGCGACCAGTGGCTGGCGGCGCGCGGTGTGTCGGCGGGCGGGTTCGATCCGAAGCGCGTGCCGTACTACCTGCTGATCGTGGGGAGCCCGTCGAGGATGCCGTTCACGTTCTGCCACGAGCTGGACGTCGAGTACGGCGTGGGCCTGCTGCACTTCGACACGGCCGCCGAGTACGTCCGCTACGTCCAGAGCGTGATCGCGTACGAGACGGGGCCGGCCGTGGCGGCATCGAAGGAAGCGGTGTTCTTCGGCACGCGCCACGCGTTCGACCGGGCGACGCAGCTGAGCGCCGACTTCCTGGCCACGCCGCTCGCGGACGGGTTCACGGCGTCGGACGGCACGGCCGAGCCGGGCGTCGCCGCGCAGTGGGGTTTTCGCAGCCGGAAGATGATTGGCGCGGGAGCGAGGAAGGACGCGCTCGCCGCCGTCTTCGGCCCGCCCGCCGGCCAGAATCGGCCGTCGCTGCTGTTCACCGCGAGTCACGGCATGGGATGGCCGAGCGGCGATCAGGGCCAGCGCGCCGGCCAGGGCGCGCTGCTCTGCCAGGACTGGCCCGGCGTGGGTCAGATCGGACCGCAGCAGTTCTTCGCGGCGGCCGACGTGCCGGCCGATGCGCACGTGCACGGCCTGGTCGCGTTCCACTTCGCGTGTTTCGGCGCGGGCACGCCGGACCGGGATCAGTACGCGCACGTGCCCGGGCAACAGCCCCCGGAGATCGCGCCGGCGCCGTTCGTGGCGGCGCTGCCCAGGGCGCTGCTCGCGCACCCGAACGGCGGCGCGCTGGCGTGCATCGGCCATGTCGAGCGCGCGTGGGGCTATTCCATCGCCCGGCCGGCCGAGGGCACGACGATCCGGGTGTTCCAGAACGCGCTCGGCCGGATCCTCGCGGGACAGCCGGTGGGCTACGCCATGAAGGACTTCAACGAGCGTTTCGCGTCGCTGTCGGTGTCCCTCTCGAACACGCTCCAGCAGGTGGGGTTCGGCCAGTCGGTTCCGGACGATGACCTGGCGGCAACGTGGACGGAGCGGAACGACGCCGGCGGCTACCTCGTCATCGGCGACCCGGCAGTCCGCCTGCGGGTGGGGGACCTGGCGTAGCGGCGCTCGGCCGCCACCCGCGGCGTCGCCAGGCAGCGCCCGGTGCCCTCGTGCTGGTGCGAGGGCCCGGGTGCGGCCCGGCGCGGGCCGGGCCTTTTCCTGTAAGATACCGGCGCGGTCGCCAACATCCCGCCTCGGGGCCCCCGGGACCGCCGCCGTTGCATGCGACACCACCCATCCAGGAGCCCGCGATGCGCCGTCGGCCTGTGTGCGGCCATCCTCCTGGTCAGCCTGCACCCGGCGGGAGCCGGCCTGGCCGGCAGCCCGGCCCCGGCGACGTCAGGCGCCCCGCAAGTCGAGGCCGCCAGGCTGATGGCGCGGGCGCTCGAGAGCGTCAAAGCGCTGCGGCGCTCGAAGGGTCTGCCCCTCGACCGGTCCGTGGATCCAAACGAGACGGGCCTCATCGGTGACGAGTTCACGCCCTTGACGACGTCGCTTGGCGAGGTCGACGCCAAGCGGACCTCGACCAACCCCGCGTTCGCGGCGCTGCTGGTCCGGTACTTCCGCGAAGCCGGCCTCGAGCGCGGCGATGTCGTGGCCGTGGGTGCCAGCGGCTCCTTTCCCGGGCTCCTGCTCGCGACCCTGTGCGCGGCGCGCGTCCTCGACCTCGAGCCGGTCGTCATCTACTCGGTCGGCGCCTCGATGTACGGCGCGAATCTCCCGGGGTTCACCTTCGTGGACATGCTCGCGCGCCTGCGCGCGGACGGTGTCCTGCCCTACCAACTGGCGGCCGTGTCGCCCGGCGGCGATCAGGATCGCGGCGCCGGGGTGCTGTTCGACGAAGAGGGCACCACGCTGCTGGCCGAGATACGCCGGAGCGGCCTGCCAATCGTCGAGGGCGCCTCGCTCGCCGACAACATCCAGCGCCGGTTGACGATCTATGAGGCGTCCGCGGCCGGCAGGCCGATCCGCTGCTTCGTGAACGTCGGCGGGGCCTCGGCCAGCTTCGGCGACACGCCCGCGTCGCTGACCCTGGCCAACGGCCTCGTGCGGCGGCCGCACGAGGTGCCCCGGTCGCCGACGCGCGGCCTGGTGTTCGAGTTCGCGTCCCGCGGAATCCCGGTCGTGCACCTGCTGTTTGTCCGGGGGCTCGCGCGGGACAATCACCTGCCGTTCGACCCGGTGCCATTCCCGTCGATTGGCGAGGGCCCGGTGTACCTCACGAAGACCATCGCGCGGGACGTGGCGCCCGCGATCTGGAAGGAGAAGCAATGAACCGGAACTCGTGGACATGGCTGGTCGCGGTCGTGGCGCTGCTTGGAGCGGTCCCGGCCCAGGGGGCGGTGTCGGGCGCGGCGCCGGTCAAGGGCGGGCTCCCGCTGCTCATCACGAACGCGGGGCAGGGACCGGGGGCCAAGATGTCGCGCCTGCTGGTGCAGCGATCGGGCGCGGTCACCGATTTCGACTACAACGCGGAGCCGCACGAGGCGGACCTCCAGAAGCGGCCCTACAAGACGCTGATGGTGGTCCTGGGATCGACCGCGAAGGGACTCGGCGCGTCGGGCATCACGATCGACCAGGAGATCGCGCGTCTGAACGCCATGATCGCCGAGGCGCGGAAGCTCAAGATGCAGATCGTCGCGGTCCTGCTCGAGGGCAAGGCCCGGCGCGGCAAGCCCGGCGGATCGGACGAGCGCTGCATCGACGCCATCGCGCCCTTCGCGCAGTACCTCGTCGTGAAGAAGGACGGCAACGAGGACGGCCGGTTCGACGCGATCGCGGGCAAGACAAAGGCGCCGCTGACGCTGATCGACGACGCGCTGGACTTCGGCGAGGTGGTGAAGCGGATGTACGGCAAGTAGAAAACGGGGTCTGACCGGCCTGACCCCATTTCCTCGCCGGGTGGAAATGGGGCCTGACCAGGCCTGACCCCATTTTCTGCGGGAGACCGATGTGAGCACGTACGTGGTGACGTCCTACACGCTGGCGGCGATGGTCGTCACCTTCGCCCTGAGCAGCTGGCGGCTTCGATCGCCCGAGCTGGCGATGGTGATCACCGCCGTGGTCGGGGCCCTGGTGGCGGGGCTGGGCTTCCCGGCCCGCCTCGTCGTCGAAGGCATGTTCACGTTCCTCGACCTGGCCTTCATCTTCATCACCGCGTGCGTGTTCATGAACGCGTACGCCGAGGTGGGGGCGATGAACGCGCTGGTGCGCGCGCTCGTCGTCGGGCTGCATCGGCAGAAGTGGCTGCTGCTCCTGGTCCTGGCGTTCCTGATGCTGATCCCCGGCGCGCTCACGGGCGCCGGCGTGGTGTCGGTGCTCGTGGTGGGCGGGCTGGTCGCCGCGGTGCTGCGCCTGATGGGGCTGTCCGAGCAGCGCACGGCCGCGTTCGTGTTCATGCTCGGCATCCTCTCGGCGGTCGCGCCGCCCATCAACGTGTGGGCGATGTTGATGGCCGCGGGCGCGAACATGCCCTACGTGGGGTTCGACCTCGTGCTGCTCGTGCCGGTCCTGGTGGTCGCAACGGCCACCGTGATCTACCTGGGCTGGGGAGCGGTGCCGCAGTCGAAGGACGTCATCCTCGCGGCGCTCCCGCCGCTGGCGGGCGGGATGACCTGGTGGCGGGCCGCCGTCCCGCTGGTCATCTTCCTGGCGCTGAGCCTCGCGGCGAAGTACGCCGCGTTCACGATTCCCACGCTGGGCTTCCCGCTCGTGTTCCTGATCTGCGCGGGGGCGACCGTCGCGATCGACCCGGTGCGGCGTCCGCTGGCCCGGTGGTACGCGGTGGTCAACGACACGGTCGAGCAGGTCTTCCCCCTCGTGGCGACGATGGTGAGCGTGGGCGTGCTGGTGAACATCCTGGCCGCCACCGGCGTGCGGGGCCTGATCGCCATCAGCTTCGTGGCGTTGCCCATCATCGGCATCTACGCGACGTCGCTGGCGGTCTGCCCGCTCGCCCAGGGGTCGCTCGGCTTCGGCAGCGCGGTCATCCTGGGGACCCCGCTGATCTTCGTGTTCAACGCGGTGGGTTCCAACGTGACGGTCGTGGCCGCGGCCTTCAGCCTGCTGTTTGCGCTCGGCGACTGCCTGCCGCCGTCGCGCATCGTGGGCCGGACGGCCCTCGAGACCGTGGGATACCGGGGTAGCTACGGGTCGTTCCTCAGGGCGACGGCCGTGCCGTGGCTCATGATGGGCGCCGTGGCGCTCGCGATGCTGATCTTCCCGAACCGGCTGGGGTTCCTGGTCAGGTACTAGCCGGGAGCGTGCCGGAAATGCTGAACATGCTCCCCCAGCGGGCCGGCTCCGCCGGCGAGAAGGTGCGTCGATGATTCTGCTGCAGGAAGTCATCCATCAGCTCTACTTCGTGATGGCCGCCGTGGCGGCCCTGCTTCTGCTCACGCGCCTGTTCCGCAGGAAGACCCGGAAGGGGCTGACCTACGACATCGTCTATGCGTACACGATCATCCCGTTCCTTCTCCGCGCGCTCCACATCAAGTGAGGTGACGACGTGAGCACGAGCGCCGGCCGGGAACAGGCAGCGGGGAACGGCGATGGAGGGAGCGCCCGGACGCTGATGCTGCGGCGGGTCGGGCTGCTCGCCGCCGCCGTGGTCCTCATGGTCGCCGGAACCCGGGAGATCCGCGAGCTGCGCGCGTACCGGGAGACCGTCGTCGTATCCGAGGCGCTGACGGCGCAGGTGCCGCTCAGCACGTACTTCGACGGCATCAAGGGCACCGTGATGGACGCCCCCGTGTACATCTTCGACTCGGGCGTGCCGGGCGGGTCCGTGCTGATCCTGGCCGGCACCCATCCGTACGAACCGGCGAGCCCGGTGATGGCCTACCTGGTGATGGAGAACATCGCGGTGACCCGGGGACGAGTGTTCGTCATCCCCCGGGCGAGCATGAGCGCGTCGTCGCTGGGCATGCTCGGCAACGCGTACCCGGCGTTCTTCCACGTCAGGACGCCGTGGGGCGAAAAGAAGTACCGGATCGGCGATCGCGAGACCAACGCGCTCGACCAGTGGCCGGATCCGTTCACCTTCGTGCACTACCCGTCCACGCAGAACCTCGCCTACCAGGACAGCCGGAATCTCAACCGGACGTTCCCGGGACGGCCGGACGGCAACCTGACGGAGCGGACGTCGTTCGCGATCATGGAGATGATCCGGCGCGAGCGCATCGACATGACCATCGACGTCCACGAAGCCTCGCTCGGCTATCCCGTCGTCAGCACGTACGTGTGCCACCAGCGCGCCGACGAGCTGTGCATGATGGCCGCGATGATCCTCTCGGCCGAGCAGTTCCCGATGAAGACCGAGACCTCGCCGAAGACGCTGCGGGGCCTGACGCATCGTGAGGTCGGCGACTTCACCGACAGCCTCGCGGTGCTGATGGAAACGCCGGAGCCCTTCATCGACAAGTTCGTCGGGCCGATGACGGAGGCGCTGATGCTGACGGGCCGCGACGAGTTCATGCAGACCGCGGCCGACCGCGGCCTGTTGTACGCGGACTACAACATGAAGACCGGGTCGTCGCTCGACTACCGCGTCGGCCGGCACCTGTCCGGGGCTCTCGAGGTGATGAAGCAGATGGGGGAGTTCTACCCGGCAAAGGCCGTCGGCGCCACGTGGCCGACCTACGCCGACGTGATGAAGCGCGGCATCGGGAGCTTCCTGCACGACCCGGCGAAAGCGGATCGCCGGCGGGTGTTCCTGAACTGACATGGTCGCGGGCGCAGCCTGCTGCGCCCGGACCGAGGGGCATCGTGGGGCGCAGCATGGTTGGGGGTGCAGCATGAGCAGACGTTCGCGTGTCATGGCGTGGGTGATGATCGTCGTGGTGGTCCTCCAGTGGAGCCCGGTGCTGGACGCGTGCACGATCCTCGGCGTCGGGAAGCGCGCGACCGCCGACGGGTCCGGGGTGATTACCCACAACGACGATTCCAGCGTGGCGGACTTCCCCCTGCGGATCGTGCCCGAGCAGGACTGGCCGGAGGGCGCGACCCGCAAGATCATCGCCAACGCCCACACACGGGAGGGCGGCAACGTCCTCGGGACAATGCCCCAGGTGAGGCACACGTACCGCTACTTCATGTCGCGCTACTCGTTCATGAACGAGAAGGGCGTGGCGATTGCCGAATCCACCTTCAGCATCGACACGACCACCGAGCTCGGCAAGAAGGTCAAGGACGTGATGTGGACCAAGGGCGACGGCATCGTCGACTGCTGGATGGCCCAGGATGTCGCGCTCGAGCGCGCCGCGACCGCCCGCGAGGCCGTGCAGATCATGGGCAGGCTCGTCGAGGAGTTCAGCTTCCTCACCGAGACCGGCGGCGGCGGCGAAACCATGACCATCACCGACGGCAACGAGACCTGGGTCGCCGAGTTCTACGGCCGCGACATCTGGGC
Source organism: uncultured Acidobacteriota bacterium (assembly GCA_963813325.1). Taxonomy (GTDB): domain Bacteria; phylum Acidobacteriota; class Vicinamibacteria; order Vicinamibacterales; family JAKQTR01; genus CAWEYM01. Next base: position 94,600 of record CAWEYM010000003.1, on the reverse strand, counting down.
GGCGGTGCGGATTCCCGAGGACCACGTGTTCGTGGCGGCCAACCGCGCGCGGATCGGGGAGATCGACCTGGCCGACAAGGCCAACGTCATGGCCTCCCCGACGCTGGTCTCGTTCGCCGTCGAGCAGGGCTGGTTCGACCCGAAGGCGGGCAAGCCGTTCGTGGTGAACCAGACGTACGCGCCCGACGATCCGGTGACCTCGTCGCGGCGCGAGTGGCGCGTGTTCGACCTGATTGCGCCGTCGCTGAAGCTGCCGGCCGACCAGGCGCGCTACCCCTTCTCGGTCAAGCCCGACAAGCCGCTGACCCTCGAGGACATCCGGAACATCCAGGCCGACTATTACGAGGGCACCCCGTACGACATGACGAAGGGTCCGGCCGCCGGTCCCTGGGGCGACCCGATCCGGTACGTCAACAAAGGCGCCAAGGGGTCCTTCGAGCGGAGCATCAACGTCCAGCGCACCTACTACCTGCACATCGGCCAGGTCAACACGTCGCTGCCCGAGCCGCTGCGCGGGACGAGCTGGTTCGGCTACGGCGCGCCGGACACCTCCTACCTCACGCCCCTGTGGGCGGCCATGACCGAGCTGCCGGCGTCACTCGGCCGCGGCGACCGCTACGGCCCGTTCGACCGCGAGTCGGGCTGGTGGACCAACATCTACGTCCAGCAGATGGCCGAGCTGCACTACAACGAAGCCATCAAGCACGTCCGCGCGGCGCGGGAGCCCCGCCTGACCATGCTCTACGCCGTCACGCCGAAGGTGCTCGAGCAGGTGGCGCAGATGTACGTCAAGGACCCGAAGGCCGCCGTCGCCCTGCTGACGCAGTTCGGATCGACCAACGCGACGGCCTGGCAGCAGGAATGGTTGAAGCTCGGCGACACGCTGCTCGGCAAGTACGCGCTCGGGACGGTGGACGGGCTGACCGTCGGCTACCCGCAGTGGTGGAACGACCTGATCGGCTACAAGCCGCTGATCCGGTAGCCCCGTGAGCTTCGCGGGAAGGCGTCGTCGCGCGCGGTGCGCCGGCCAAGCAGAGCTCCGGCACGCGGGACGCGCCCGAGGAGCGCCATCACACTGATGGCGGCGGTCCCTGCGGATCGGCCCAGAGGGCTGAGAGCTCCAGAGCGATTGCCGTGAATGGCTCGGCCCGGACGATATCGTCTCCCGCGCGCGTGGCGAGGATCGTCCACCGCCCCGCGTCGAGACGAAGCACCTCCAGGGTGCGCGCCAGCGGGTCGATGAGCCAGGCGTGTGCGACCTGCTCGCGCGCATAGACGGCGAGCTTCTTCACCCGATCGAGCGACGCGGTTGACGGTGAGAGGATTTCGCACACCCAGTCAGGGACGATGGAGAAGTACGCCGTCTCGGGCAGGCGCGGCATGCGCGTGCGCTGCCAACCGGCCCAATCGGGCACGAGGACGTCGGGCCCCAGGTGCAATTCCGGCTCGTACAAGACCCACCACCCGCCTGGCCCGCCGCGACCCTGGTGGAACGGCGGAACCAGACTGCCCCCGACAAGCGCCCCGGTATTGGCATGCCGGGGAGCGGGCCGAGGCGAGGCGTGTAGTTCGCCATCGACAATTTCCGCCACCACGATCTCGGGGAGCGCCATCAAGTCCTCGTAGGTGGCAGGGCGATCGAGCGGCGGGACTCGCGGCATCGGGGGAATCATACATCGTCGCTTCGCACGAGTGATGCCACGTGAGGGCGCTCGCGGAACAGGCGCCATTCCAGGCGCGACAGGGATCCGCATCGCAGATTCCGACGAGCCTGCAGGCACCCGGCATGCCAGGTTCTGCCAGTCGAGGCGGGAGGCCGGGACGCCGGGCGACCCGGGTTCCAGGGTGGCGGTACCCCCGGGAGGCAAACTGCGTCATAGTAGCTGTATGTCCCCCAAGCCCCCGATCCAGACACTCGGAGACCTGAAGGCCGCCCTCGCGCGGGGCGACCTGCGCCGCCGTTCCGTGAAGGACGAGGTTCGCGACAACCTCTCGCAGCGGCTGCGGCGGAAGGAACCGCTTTTTCCGGGCATCATCGGCTACGAAGAGACGGTGATCCCGCAACTGGTCAACGCGGTCCTCGCCAGGCACCACTTCATCCTCCTGGGCCTTCGGGGCCAGGCGAAGACCCGCATCCTGCGGGCCTTGACCTCGCTGCTGGACGAGTGGCTGCCCGTCGTACCCGACAGCGAGATCCACGACGACCCGCTGGCGCCGCTGTCGGCGTTCGGGCGGGCACGCGTCGAGGCCGAGGGCGACCGGATGCCCGTCGACTGGCTGCCGCGCGAGGCGCGCTACGTCGAGAAGCTGGCCACGCCGGACGTGACCATCGCCGACATGATCGGCGATGTCGATCCGATCAAGGCCGCGAAGAGCGGCCTGCAGCTCGGCAGCACGCTGGCCATGCACTTCGGCCTGCTGCCCCGGTCGAACCGCGGCATCTTCGCGATCAACGAGCTGCCGGACCTGGCCGGCAAGATCCAGGTCGGCCTGTTCAACATCCTGCAGGAAGGCGACGTGCAGATTAAGGGGTACCCGGTCCGGCTGCCCCTCGACGTGATGATCGTCTTCACGGCCAACCCGGAGGATTACACGGCCCGCGGCAAGATCATCACGCCGCTGAAGGACCGGATCGGCGCCGAGATCCGCACGCACTACATGAACAGCCGCGTCGAGGCCATGCAGATCACCTCCCAGGAAGCCTGGGTCAGCCGCGGCGGAGCCATCGAGGTGCCGCAGTTCGTGCGCGAGGTGGTCGAGGAAGTGGCGTTCCAGGCGCGCCGCGAACGCCGGGTCGACAAGCGGTCCGGCGTCAGCCAGCGCCTGCCCATCAGCGTGCTGGAAACGGTGGTCTCGAACGCGGAGCGCCGTGCCCTGGCGTCGGGCGAGTCGCCGGTCGTGGCCCGCGTCACCGACATCTACGCCGCGCTGCCGTCGATGACCGGCAAGTTCGAGCTCGAGTACGAGGGCGAGCTGAAAGGCGCCGATGTCGTGGCCCGCGACCTGGTGCGCGGCGCCGTCCAGACTGTCTTCGACGGCTACTTCCCGGACGCGCCGATGAAGGCGGTCTGCCGGTGGTTCGACCAGGGCGGGTCGCTGAGCCTCTCCGACCAGACGACGGCTGCCGCGATGGTCGAGCAGGCGGGCCAGGTCCCGGACCTGATCGACTCGGTGCACCACGCCGGCGTCGAGCCGGGAGCGCCGGCGCCCCTCGTGGCCGCCGGCATCGACTTCGTCCTCGAGGGGCTCTGCTCGCAGAAGCGGATCAGCCGCAATGACGAGGGCGCGTATCACGGCACCGAGCCGGTCAGGCGCCCGCAGCCGGAGCCCGTGCGCCCGCCGATGCCTTTCGCGGGCGAGGACGAGGATTTCGGGGCCGGCGCCGACCGGAAGCGGAAAAAGTACTACAACTAGCCCCGGGCGCCGGCAGCGCGCCGCGACGCGCGCGAGGTTGGATCCACGGCGGCGTGCAGCGTGGCACGGCCTCGAGCCGTGAGCCGTAAGCCGATTGTCGAGAGCCGCCCCTATGCGCTACCGCTACACGAAATACGTCCCGAACCCGCTCGACGAGCTCGACATCGACGACCTGACGTCGAAGCTCTCGGACCTGCTGCTCTCCAGCGGGTTCGGGGAGGGCCACGGCGATGCGTCCGACCGGACCATGCAGGCGCTCCACGACGCCATCCTCGAGGCGCTCTTCAACGGCGGCGTGCTGCCGCCGGACCTGTTCGAGCAGCTCTTTGGCAAGCGGGCCGACGGCCAGGACGACTCGCTGCAGGACCAGGTGGCCCGGCTCGAGGAACTGGTCCAGCAGATCATCGATCGGATGAAGGAGTCCGGCTACATCACGACGCCGCCCGACCTGGAGGCGGCGAGATCCGAGCGCGCGCGGGGCGCCGGCCCGGGCGAGGGCGAGCCCGGGCGTGTGTCGTTCGAGGTCACCGACAAGGCGCTCGACTTCCTCGGCTACCGGGCGCTGCGCGACCTGCTCGGGTCGTTCGGCCACAGCAGCGCCGGCCGCCACGATACGCGCGACCTCGCCACGGGCATCGAGGCCGGCGGCGCGCCCAAGCCCTACGAGTTCGGCGACACGCTGAACCTCGACGCGACGGCCACGATTCTCAATACCGTGCGGCGGACGGGCGGGCCCGAGGACGTCGACTACCCGGACCTGATGGTGGCGCAGGGTGAATACCAGAGTTCCTGCGCGACGGTGCTGATGCTCGACTGCAGCCACAGCATGATCCTGTACGGCGAGGACCGGTTCACGCCGGCCAAGCGGGTCGCGATGGCGCTGTCGCACCTCATCCGCACGCAGTACCCGGGCGACACGCTGCACGCGGTGCTGTTCCACGACAGCGCCGAGGAGATCCCGCTGCGCGAACTGGGCCGCGTGCGCGTGGGGCCGTACTACACCAACACCCGCGAAGGGCTGCGGCTCGCGCGGCGCCTCCTGGAACGCCAGCGGAAGGACATGCGGCAGATCGTGATGATCACCGACGGCAAACCGTCGGCGCTCACCCAGCCGGACGGGCGGATCTACAAGAACCCGATGGGGCTCGATCCGCTCGTGATCGCCGAGACGCTCTCCGAGGTCTCGGCCTGCGCCAGGGCGGGCATCATGATCAACACGTTCATGCTGGCGCGCGACTACGACCTCGTGGCCTTCGTCCGGCGCGTCACCGCGATGTGCCGCGGCAAGGCGTACTTCACCACGCCCTACACGCTCGGCGAGTACGTCCTGATGGACTACCTGGACAAGAAGACGCGCACGGTGCACTGAACGGCGGCGCGACCGGCCTGTCACGCCGCATCCCTGCTCCCCGCCCGCCTCCCTTCCCGCGAACCCAGGCGGAGGGCCACGGGCCCGCTGGATCGCGGCTTGCACGGCCCGATCGCGGCCCCCGGCCAGGCGCCGGCGTCTGTCGCGCCAGCGCTGCACGAAAACGCCAGAAAGGACGCTCCCGACGCGGACAGGGAACGCGCCACGCCCCTCCAGGTGTCCTCCACGAGGTCCGGCATGTCCTACTCGCGCGACAGGTCCGCCCCGCGACGTCACGCGCTGGTCGTCGAGCACGCCCCCCTCACGCGCGAGATGCTCCGTGTTCATCTCGGGCTCGCGGGTTTCGACGTCATCGCCGAGGCCACGGGCCGGGGCGGACTCGACCAGCTTCTCGGGAGACGATTCGACATCGCCATCCTCGACGCGACGACGCCCGGCATCGACGGCCTCGCCCTGTGCCGGGCCGCGCGCAGCGGGAGCCCGAACGCGAGAACGCCGATCGTCCTGGTGTCGAACAAGGGAACCGAGTCGGACCGGGTGCTCGGCCTCGTGTCAGGGGCGGACGACTACCTGGAGAGGCCCTTCGGAATCCAGGAGCTCCTGGCGAGGGTCGAGGCCATCACGCGGCGCGTGGCGGCGCCCGGCATCGTCGTCACCGAGGACGCCCGATGCCTGGCGGCCGGCGACGTCACGCTCGATCCTGGGCGTCGGGTCGTCGAGGTCTGCGGGCGGGTGGTGGAATTGACCAGGCAGGAATTCGATCTGCTCCACGTCCTGCTGGCGCATCGGGGCGTCGTCTTCAGCAGGTCCGCGCTCGTGGCGCGCGTGTCGGGACGCCGGGACACGACGGATCGCGCGATCGACTCGGTCGTGAGCCGGCTCCGCCGCAAGCTCGAGCGGGATCCGTCGCGGCCGCGCCTCATCCTGACCGCCCGGGGAAGCGGCTACAAGGTCGCCGATGCTCGCCATGACTGTCCCGCGTAGCCGGGCGGGGCGGGAGCCGGTCCTCGTCCGACACCCGCCCCTTCGGGCCCCGCGCCTGACGGCAGGCGCACTCGGCCCGCCCGGGAAGCCTCAGTTGATCTGCACGGTCACGTTCTTGGAGAACGTCGTCCCGTCATCGTCCTTGAACGACACGGTCACGGTCGCCAGGGCCTCCTTCCCCTGGCTCGGCAGGTCGTACCAGACCTGGAAGGTCATCGAGACGCTCGAGTTCGCCGCACTGAAGCTGTTCCCCGTCGACTGGGTGATGATCGACTCGTAGTGCTCCGCGTCGGTGCCGGTGGGCGGCGTGACGATGCCGCCCGATGCCTGCTGCACCTTCACCGAAGCCGAGGTGATACTGACGGGGAACGCCAGGTCGACGTCCTTGCTCGTCGAGTTGGAGTTGAGCGTGAGCGTCACGGCGAAGGTCGCGGTCCAGTCGTACTCGAGAATATCGTCGGGTTGATTGTTGCCGCGGACGACGCGGTAGGTCTTGCCCGTCGAGGCTTCGGCTGCGACCGGCTGCGCGGACGCGCTGGAGTCCACGAAGTCGTTCACGTCGAGGGAGGTGTCGGTCGACGTGGGCGACTGGCAGGCTGCTGCCGACAGGGCTGTCGCGAGTACGAAGACGGACGGCAGGGCGCGGACGTTGCGAAGCATGGGTCTCTCCTGTGATTAGAACGTCGTCCCGACGGCGAACTTGACCGCCCACTCGGGCTGGTCGGTATCGCGGTAGAAGTTCCTGGCCCAGATGAGGCGGAACGGCACGTTGAGCATGGGCATGACGACGCGCAGCTCCGCGCCGGTCGACGTGCGGAGCTGGCGGAGGTCGACGCGGACCGCCTCTGCGAACGCCTGCCCGGCGTCGTGAAAGACGACGGCCCGGACAGGTCCCATGACGTCGACGTAGTACTCCGCGTTGAAGAGCACGTACTTGTTGCCGCCGAGCGCCAGCCCATTGTCGTCGCGGGGCCCGACCGTGCGGATGTTCACGCCGCGGATCTGGTACTCGCCGCCCAGAAAGTAACGCAAGTAGTAGGGGATCTCCCGGGTGGTCCCGTACATGTGCAGCCATCCAGCCTGTGCGCGGAAGCCGAACCCGGTGCGCCGGGTCGTCGGCAGGTACCAGATGGCCTCGGTGTCGGGCTTGACGTAGTTGTAGGCGCCCCGCAGCCAGGTGCCGGCGACCTGTCCCGAGGCGGTCACGCGCAGGCCGCGGTGCGGCACCAGGGGATGGTCGACGGTGTCGTAGATGAACGTGGGCTGGAAGCGGCTGTCGACGTGACGCCCGGAGTCCAGGTAGAGGGAGAAGGACGGGATGCCGAGCAGGCCCGAGCTCGCGGCGCTCGACTTCAGCGTGGCGCTGAGGTCCCCGCTGATCGCGACATCGGTGACCTCGTAGGTGTAGCCGAGGAATGCGCGAAAGAACGGCCAGAAGAGCGGCCGGCCGACTCCACCGGTGATTCCCTCCCGCACTTCGCTGTAGAGAACGGACCCGGTCGTGCCGTAGTAGTCGTTCTTGCGGGAGTACAGCTCCGCAGAAAGCGAGATCGGCCGCTCGAACAGGTACGGCTCCGTGAAGCCCACCTGATAGAGGTTCGAGCGCATGCCCTTCTGCAGGGCCACGGTCACGGTCTCCCCGCGGCCCATGAAGTTGGCAACGGTGTACCAGACGTTGGCGAAGAGGCCGTCGTACTGGGAGATGCCCGCGCCGAACTGAAGCTGGTTGCGATTCTGCTCCTCCACCTTGATGGTGAGGTCCACCCTGTCGGCCGCGTCCGGGACCTTGTCGACCTGGATCGCCTTCTGGTCCTCGATCGGCTTGAAGTAGCCGAGCTGGTTCAGCCGTTTGATGCTGTACTTGAGGGCTTCCGTGCTGAAGACGCCGCCTTCGACGAGCGCCAGCTCGCGCCGGATGACATGGTCGCGCGTCGTGGTGTTGCCGGTGAAGGCGATGCGGTGCACGAAGTACTGCCGCCCTTCCTGCAGGCGGATCACGACGTCGACCTCGGCGGGCCGGTCCGTCTCCGGGACGGAGGGGCCCTTGGAACCGCCGTCGGGCCCGCGCGTGTCCGGCGCCTCCAGCGGCCGAACGTCCGGGTAGCCCGTGAACTCGTAGTACCCAATCGAGCCGTAGACTTCCCGTGCCTTCTCGAGTCCTTTTCGCACAACCTCCTCGTTGTAGTAGCGGCCCGGCCGCAGGCTGAACAGCGTGCGCAGCGCCTCCTCCTTGATCGCGCCGGCGCCCTCGAAGCTGACCTTGCGCACGCGGTATCGCGGACCCTCGGTCACGGGGAACCGCAGATCGACCCGGCGGATCCTGTCCTTCGGGTCCTCGCGCAGCGTGACGAGCTCGGGCACGCCGACGCGCGCCGACACGTAGCCGCGGTTCCGGTACGCCGCGAGAATCCGGTCGGCATCGTCCTCGAGCTTGTCTTCGAAGTAGCCGCCGCGGCTCCCGCCCAGGAACGAGGGCCGCCACCACGGCCGCGGCCGGTTCGATTCGAGCTGGTTCCGGAGCACCCGCGACCCGACCTGGTGGTTGCCGCTGAAGCTGACCGTTTCGATCCGGACCGTCGGTCCCTGGTCCAGGTGGAACACCAGGTGCGCCAGCCGCTGGTTGTCGGGGACCGGCTGCACCTCGTGGGTCACGGCCGCGAACGGGAAACCCTTCTCGCGCAGCATCCCGCGCACGGCGGTTTCCACGCGGTGGATGAGGCCCTGGTCCAGGAACGTGTCCGGCCGGATCTGGAGGCCGGCGGTCCTGAGCTGGTCCTCGATCTTCCCGCGGTCGAGCGCCTTTGACCCGTCGTAGTCCACGAAGCGGACCCGCACGCGCTCTTCGAGGTTGAAGACGATCCGCATGCCGACCACGCCGTTGCCGTACGGTTCGTCGCGCACGGTCACCCAGAGGTTGTCGAGGAACCCCGTCGCCCACAGCCTCCTGAAGTCCTCCAGCGGGAGGGCCGGGTCGTACGGCTCCCACGTATCGGCCGACGGCCGGCTGGGCCTGGTGCGGACGTAGTACAGGTACGTCTGCGGATCGACCACCGACACGCCGCCCTGCGTCGGAAACGCAATCTCGACCGATCGAACGACCGCCTCCGATCCCGGCGGCGGCATGCGTGCCGGCTCCTGCGATGACGGCCCGGACAGGGCCACGAGTGCGAGTGCTGCCTCCAGGACCATTCTTCTTCGTGCTCCGGACCGCCGCCGTTCTCCAGTTTGGACGCCGGGATCGTTGAGGGACTGTCGCAGAACTGTGAAAAGACTGTGACCGTGCGGGCGATTCGACGTACAACAGGACCTGATGACCGCACCCCTTGGCGACCTCCTGCCCGACGACGGTGACGTGTCCGGTGACGCACTGCTCGGGCGTTTCCTCGACTACACGGCCGACCGGAACCTGGCCCTCTACCCGGCGCAGGAAGAGGCGATCCTCGGCCTGCTCGAGGAGAAGAACGTCGTCCTCAACACGCCCACCGGGTCGGGCAAGTCGCTGGTCGCCTCCGCGATGCTGTTCGCGTCGCTCGCGCGCGGGCAGCGGGCGGTCTACACCTGCCCGATCAAGGCGCTGGTCAACGAGAAGTGGATGAACCTCTGCCGGGAGTTCGGCCCGGATCCGGTCGGCCTCTCGACCGGGGACGCGACCGTCAATCGCGACGCGCCGATCCTGTGCTGCACCGCCGAGGTCCTGGCCAACATCGCGCTGCGCGAGGGAGCCGACGCGCAGATCGACAACGTCGTGATGGACGAGTTCCACTGGTATGCCGACCGCGACCGGGGCGTCGCCTGGCAGACCCCCCTGCTCACGCTGCCCCGCACGCGGTTCCTGCTGATGTCGGCCACGCTCGGCGACACGTCGTTCTTCGAGGAGGCGCTCACCCGGCTCAACGGCCAGCCTACCCTCACGGTCCGGTCGACCGAGCGCCCGGTTCCGCTCGACTTCGCCTACTCCGAGATCCCCCTGCCGCACATGATCGAGAAGCTCGCGGAGGAGGCCAAGACGCCGGTCTACGTCGTCCATTTCACGCAGGCCGACGCGGCGGGCAGCGCGCAGGACTTCATGAGCCTGAAGATCTGCACCCGTGAGGAGAAAGCGGACATCGCCGCGACGATCGAGGGCTTCGAGTTCACGAGCCCGTACGGCGCCGAGATCCGCAAGTGGCTGAAGAACGGCATCGGCCTGCACCACGCGGGCCTGCTGCCCAAGTACCGGGTGCTCGTCGAGCAGCTCGCGCAGCGCGGCCTGCTCAAGATCATCTGCGGGACCGACACGCTGGGCGTCGGCATCAACGTCCCGATCCGCACGGTGCTCTTCACGCGGCTCTGCAAGTACGACGGGCGGAAGACCGCGCACCTCAGCGCCCGGGATTTCCACCAGATCGCCGGGCGAGCCGGCCGCAAGGGCTTCGACACCCGAGGCTTCGTCGTCGTGCAGGCCCCGGAGCACGTCATCGAGAACATCAAGCTCAGCGAGAAAGCCGCCCGCGATGGCAAGCGCGTCACGAGGCGCAAGCCTCCCGAGCACAACTTCGTCAACTGGGATCTCGCCACCTTCAAGCGGCTCATCGGCGCCTCGCCGGAACAGCTCACGTCGCGCTTCCAGGTCTCGCACGGTATGCTGCTCAACGTGCTGAGCCGCCGCGGCGACGGCTGCGGCGCGATGCGGCAGCTCATCCGCGACAGCCACGAGCCCGAAGCCGCGAAGAAGGCCCACACGCGCCGGGCCTGGCAGCTCTTCCGGGCGCTGGTCGCCCGCCACATCGTCGAGTTCGTCCCGAGGACGGAGGACGGGTCCACGCTGCGGGTCAACGTCGATCTGCAGGACGACTTCTCGATGGACCAGACGCTGTCGCTCTATCTCCTCGAGACCATCCCGCTGCTCGATCCCGACGCGCCGGACTACGCGCTCGACTTGCTCACCCTGGTCGAGTCGATTCTCGAGAACCCCGAGATCGTGCTGCGCAGGCAGCTCGACAAGCTGAAGGACCGCGCCGTCGCCGAGATGAAGGCCAGCGGAATGGAATACGAGCAGCGCATGGAGGAGCTCGAGAAGCTCGAGTATCCCAAGCCGCTGCGGGACTTCGTCTACAACACGTTCAACGCGTTCGCCGATCGGCACCCGTGGGTGGGAGAAGAGGACATCCGGCCGAAGTCGATCGCGCGGGAGATGTTCGAGAACTTTCGCTCGTTCGAGGAGTACGTGCTCGACTACGAGCTGCAGCGTGTCGAGGGGCTGCTGCTGCGGCACCTGAACAGTGTGTACAAGGTCATCAGCCAGACGGTCCCGGACGGCGTGAAGGACGATGCCGTGCGGGAGGTCGAGTGGTACCTGCGTACGCTCGTGCGCCGCGTGGACTCCAGCCTCGCCGATGAATGGGAACGGATGCAGGACCCCGGCTACCAGCCGTTCGGGGGCGGCGCGGGCGCACGGGCCCAGGACCTCCGGCCGCCCGGGAAGGCCGTGGCGGCACCCGACATCACGATCGACGCGAGGACGTTCACGGCTGCCGTCCGGACCCGCATCTTCACGTTTCTCCGCGCCTGGTCCATCGGGCAACACGCGGCCGCGCTCGACGCGATCGACGCCCCGGCCGGGGGGGACGAGGATCCCTGGACGCCCGACCGCCTGCGGGCCGCCATGGACGAGTACCGCGCCGACCACGGGGGCCTGCGCCTGGATCCGGAAGCGCGCAATCTCCGCCACACCTACGTGCAGCCCGCCGAGGACCAGACCACGTGGGCCGTGCAGCAGGTGCTGGTCGACCCGGACATGCACAACGACTGGGTGGCGGCGTTCGAGGTGGACGTCGCCGCCTCGCGGGAGGCTCAGGAGCCCGTGGTCCGGCTGCGCCGGATCGGCGGCCTGGCGTGACAGGGAGCGGAACGATGCGGCGCGTGACCCTTCAGGGCGTGCTGCTTTTCCTGTTCATCCCCCTGGTGCTCGTCCTGTTTCTGCGCCAGCCGATCGGGCCGTCATGGTCGGTCGGAATCGGCCTCGTGCTGATGTTCGGCCACCGGTTCGTCGCGGAGCCCTGGGCGCGCCGGCACGCCACCCGGCGGTGCGCCTGGTGCGCCGGCGATGCGACCGCTCCGATCCCGTTCTCCGTCCGCGCGGGGAACGGTCCGTGGCCGCTGGCGGCCTGCTCCCCGCGCCACGCCGATCTTGCCGCGCGGTTCCTGTCGTTCGCATGGCGGTGGCGCGTGCCCATCGGCGCCGGCGTCTTCCTTCCGCTCCTGCTGTTGCTGGCCGGCAGCCTCGCCGAAGGCGCCGGGCATCCGTTCATCTCGCACGCCGCCAACACGCTCCAGTTCCGTCTCCTCGTGGCCGCCACCGTCGTGACCACCTCGATCGCTTTCCGCTTGGGCGCGGGTCCGACTGGACCGCTGGTCACCGCCTTTCCGCTTCACAACCTGCTGCTGCTCGGCATCGGCCGGACGCTCTGGGTGTTTCGCCTGGTGGGCGCGTGGTGGCTGGCCGATGGCGTGTGGCGACTGCCGGGCCTGCCGGGTTCGTAGCCCGAGCGAGCGCCGTCGCCTGCTCCCGCCGACGGTTGCCGGCCGGAGACAAGATCGAGAACGACGAGAAGAGCCCACCGTCGGAGGGGCCTTCTGACGCGTTCGTTCGGGGCACAATCGCGTGGATTGGCCGAGAGCCGTGGGTCGTGTGGCCGTGAGCCGGAATGTCTCATTGAGGCCAGTTGCCTCCTACTGGTTCACCGCCACCATGCGGACCATTGGCGTGTCGGGGCCCGCCCAGTCGGCGGTGCCCACAAGCTCCTCGTAGCGTTCCAGACGGAAGCCCTTGAACAGCTCGCGAAGCTGGCCGGGCTTGAGCACCTGCATGGCCGGTGGCCGCGGGTCCTTGGGAATCTCCAGGAAGTGTTCGAACACGATGCGGCCGTTCGGGCGCAGCGACGTCTGGAGCCTGGACACGAACGCGGGGTCGGTCACCGGTGCCCACGCGAACGCCAGGACGATGAGGTCCCACTTCGCTTTGCCGAAGTCGAAGTCGGCGTAGCTCGCCTTGATTGCCTCGATCCGGACCCCGGCCTTGCCAGCGTTGGCGTTCGCGGCCCTGATCGCCTCTCCCGACAAATCGAACCCGGTCACCTTCCAGCCCTGCCCGGCCAGGTACACCGCGTTGCGCCCCTGCCCCATGCCCGCGTCCAGCGCCGCTCCGGGAGGCAGCCCTTTGATCACGTCGATCAGGAACGCGCTCGGATCCGAGGTGAGGCCGTCAGCCCCCGGGTCGCCGGTCAGCGGTCTCGAGAAGATCTTGTCGTAGAACGGTTCCACCCAGTCCGACCGCTCGCGCAGCATCCTCAGGAGGACTCCAACCTGGCGCTTGATCTCCGCCTCCGGCGCCCGCGACGTCTTCAGCGACGCGGCATAGGCGCCGACCGGGCTGCCCGGAGCGGGCGGCGCTGTCTCGAGCCAGGCCATGAAGGCGCGCCACACCGATTCGTCATCCTGCGGCGCCTGGGCGCCGCGCCCGGCAAGACACGTGAGCACCACGAACGCGACGACGACGCATCTCTTGCGGAACATGCTTCCCTCCTGACGTTGCTGGTCCCGGCGCTCAGTTGAAGTGACCATGCGAAGGCCGTAGCGCGCGGGCTTCAGCCCGCGTGCCCGGGGCGAACACCGTCAACCGACGTGAGCCCCGGGAGTAGTGGCCCTCCGGCGCTATGGTCTCCCCCGTCCTGCCGGCGCACGGCCGGCAGGTGGTCGACCGGGCCGGCGACGAGGACGTGCACGACGGCCGCTCGCGCGCAGCCCGCCACCGCCATGTGGCCCCGACTCCCGACGCTATGATTGGACGCCGGCGGGACCGCGCCGGTCATGCCGCGAAAGTAGGAAAGATGCCGCTACTACTTTGCGGGTAGGGCCTGGGCGTGGTACAACCTCGCCGTGCGCGCACTGGCCATCAGCTATTTCTTCGTCGTGGCAGCGCTCGCCGGCATGGCCGTGCGGATGTCGCACCGGCTGCAGACTCAGTTTCGTCAGCCGTGGCTCCCCCCGTACACGCTGTACCTCGCCTCCTGGGGAGCGCTGGTCCTGCTCTCCGTCGTGCAGTACCTGTTGCTCGGGAGGTTCCTGCCCGATTCATTGTGGGGGCAGCTGTCGGCGGCCACCATGCCGCTGTTTGCCGTGGCGCTCGCCGTCGCGCTCTACTTCCTGTCGTCGTTCATGGCGCAGATGACCGGCGGGCGGCTGTCGCGGGCCTACACGATCGCCTACGTCGGGATCTGGGGCGTGGCAGCCGTGGGCCTCTCCGTGGGGGGCGCGCTGGTCGGGGACCCTCCGCCCGAGGCTCTGTCAGGCGCCGCGTCGCTGGTCGCGTTCGTGCTCAAAACGGGTTTCATGTACGGCTGGATCGCGCACGGCTTGCTGGCGCTCCGGCGCGTCGAGGACCCCCTGGACCGTTCCGGGCTCCGCCGGTTCGTTCTGCTCCTGCTGGGCGGCTTTCTCGCTTTCGACCTCGCGGTGCGCGACGTCACGGCCGTGGTCGGCGTGCACACGCCCGACGAGGTCATCGCACTGGTGCAGGTGGGTGCGAACTACCCGGCGCTGCTGTGGCTGGGGCGCTTCCTGCGTCGCCGCGCGCTGGCCCGGCCAGCCGAGCCGCTTCCAGCCGACCTGAAGGCGGACCTGGTCGCGCTCGGGCTCTCGGCGCGCGAGAGCGACGTCGTCGAGCTTCTGCTCCTGGGCCTCAGCCACAAGGAAGTCGCAGAGCGGCTGTCGATCTCGCCCGACACCGTCAAGAAGCACACCTATAACGCCCACCGGAAGCTCGGCGTCCAGAACCGGGTGCAGCTCACCTATTTCGTCCAGAACCGGGTGGCTCGCCGGGGTTGAACGTGATCGCGGCGAGGAGATCGAGAAGGCGCCGCTGCCCGTATCGATGAACCAGCACGCCACGTCGCCTGTTGACGAACTGCGGACCGCGCCGGTCGTCGGATCGTAGATGTCCAGGCCCCTCAGCTCGACGCGCACCATGCCTTCCGTCCCGACGGGCTGAATCTCGATGTCGGGCGTCGTGTCGATCGTGCAGCTTGTTGAGCGCCTGCCACGCGACGAGCATCGCCATGACGGGCGTCTTGCCGTTGCCGGTGGCCATCTTGGCAGCGATGCGGGGCAGGCCGGGATTGTAAGCACCGTTGGCCGTCCGCAGTTCATTTTCGATCCACGCGTCGCCGAACTTGCGTGCGACCTCGGCAAGGTAGATGGCCGTCTCGACGGCCTCGATCTGGCAGAAGAACAACGGCTTGTCGCGAGCGGGGTCCATCCTGTAGTCGAGGAGTTCCAGAGGAACCGGTAGTCGGAGTGGTTCAGATCGCGGTGCAGGGGATTGGAGTCGAACGCGACGACACGTCCAGCGAAATCGTCCTTTCCGTGCCCCGACCGGCCAAGGTACTATTTGTCGATGACCCTCAGGCAACGATCCGCGTCGCGACGGCGGCGAATAGTGGCCCACCGAACGAAGAGCTTCGCGGCCGCCGACGCCTGGGACCTCGAGTTCTGGCAGCGGCAGACGCCCGAGGCCCGGCTGTCGGCCCTGGTGGCCATCCGGAACGATATCCGGCGCGTGAAGGGCCGTAACAAGACTTCCGCGTGGGAGTCGTGAGCATGGACACGGTCGAGGACTTCGAGGACCTCCTCGTTCTTCTGCAGCGCCACAACGTGCGGTACCTGGTGATTGGCGGTCTGGCATTCATCTATCACGCCAGGCCCCGATACACCAAGGACATGGACCTGTGGATCGGGTCGTCTCCTGGCAACGTCAAGCGCGCCAATGCCGCTCTTGCCGAATTCGGCAGTCCTCACCTCCTCGCGATCGATGACCCCGAGGAGATGCTGCAGATTGGGCTCCCTCCGAACCGAATCGACCTCCTGAGGGTCGTCGAGGGGCCGCGATTCGATTATGCCTGGAGGCGTCGAATCACCGGCAAGTACGGCCGCGCCGATGTGAACTGGATGGACCTGGAGTGCCTGATCGACGTCAAGTCGCGCATCGATGACCCGCGCCACCGTCGAGACGTCCGCGATCTCAAGAAGGTCCGCGCCCTCAAGGCGCTCACGTCGAGGCCGAAGGCACGAGCCGGTGCCGGCCGACCCAGCAGCAAGCCGCGGTCGCGCGGCTGAGCGCGATCTCCCGCCGGCCTGCCGTCACTCCAGCTCATCGGCCTGGGTGTGCCGGCGCGCGCTGCACGAACACCTCCTTCGGCATCATGACGTGCACGCCCTTCGGGCCGTCGACCACCTGCGTGATCACCAGATTCCCGGCGGCGCTGGTCAGCATGTAGGCGTCCTCGCGCGTCATCTTCTTCGTGGTCGCGAGGAAGTCGATCATCTCGCGCGTCGCGATCTTCGCCGCCTCGGTCAGGTCGTCGTCGATGCCCATCGTGATCCAGGCGGTCGGCGTCTCGGCGCGCGGCCACGTCAGATGGAGATCTTTGCGGACGACGAACTGAAAGGTGCCGACGAGCGAGGTCTCGAGCGCCGTGATGTCCACCTCGCCGTCACCCTGCGCGGCATGCCCGTCACCGACTTCGAACAGCGCGCCCGCGACGTGAACCGGGATGTAGAGCGTCGTGCCGGCGACGAGTTCCTTGTTGTCGATGTTCCCCGCGTGGCGGCCCGGCGGGGCGCTGCTGACGCGGCCGGCTGACGGGGGCGGCGCGACACCCATGCTCCCGAAGAACGGGTGGAGCGGGATCTCGATGCCTTCACTGAACCGGCCCACCATGCGTCTGGCGTCGAGCGGCACGATCTTCATCGCGCCCGTCGTGAAGTCCTGCGGGAGGAAGCCGCCGCGCGTGCTGAACGCGTTGTAGGCGTACGGGATCGCCAGGTCGACTGTCCGGATCCGCACCTCGAGCACGTCGCCGGGCTCGGCGCCCTCGATGAAGATCGGCCCGGTGAGGATGTGGCCGCCGGGTCCCGTGTTCGTCACCAGCTCGACCACCTCCCGCAAGGCGGGCTCCACCTGATCACGCGCGACCCCGGCCCCTTCGAGGCGGGCGGGCGTGGATGTGATCAGCGTGTGGATGCGGACCACATCGCCCGAGGCGATGCGCATGACCGGCGGCGCGGCGGCATCGTAGTAGCCGTAGGCCACGGTCGAGGGCGTGGCTTCGAGTTCCTTCACCTTCGTACGGGTCTCGGCGGGGTGCGTCGGCGCGGCAGGCTGTTGAGCATCAACCGCGATCGGCACGAGCGCGACAATCAGAAGTGCGGTCGGTCGGATCAGTTTCATGGTTGCGCACCTTCCCCTTGGCCATGGCTAACCTCGAAAGGACAGAATCGACTGTCGGCTTGCGGCGTTCGGCCTGCGGCCTCGCACGCTGTCTGTCTTCATGAAGACGATTCCATCGCCCGCCGTCGGTGGGGCCTTCTGACGCGTTCGTTCGGGGCACAATCCCGGGGATTGGCCGAGCGCCGTCCAGGTCATCCTTCGGCATACAGCACCTTCGCCGACGCCAGGACGGCTGCCTTGAGCCTGGCATTGAGGGACTTCGGGTTCACGAGATCTGGCCTGCGCCCGCCCAGAAGCCCGGCGAGATCCGCCTCGACGTCGAAGATGCGCAGGCCCACCGGATGCCGCTCGTCGAATTCCGCGAGGAAGTCCACGTCGCCCTCGGGCCCGAAGTCCGGGCGAAGCGCCGATCCGAACACCGACAGGCGGCGGATGTGGTGGCGACGACACAAATCGGCCAGCTTGCCTCGATCGACCACGAACTCACCCGGTGGAGCCGGGGTGCGATCCGACGGGCGGGGCGCGGTCACAGGGGCGGACGAGGGTTCGGGCCATGGCGCCGGGGCCTCCCTGACCTCCGAAGCCGCGGCATCATCGGGTCGGGCAGCCGCTTCGAGCACGGCCAGCAGCTCGCCTTGCAGCGATCGGTGGTTCCTTCTGGCCCGCGTGCGGAGCGCGCCGGCCACATGATCGGGCACGTTCTTGACGGAAAAGCTCACGGGCATCGGTTGCCTCAGTGGTTCCATTATAGCGCCAGAACGGAACCACCGTGCATGCCGTTATCCGCCCCGAATCGTCTCGGCGCCAGAGGGGGCGAGGAATCGGCGAGGGGGCTGACTCGGGTAGTAAGTCAACGGGTCGGGACCACGCTACGAACCTCGGCGAGGATACCCAGGACGCTGCGGAGGTGACATCCTCTGAACTGCCGTCGGAGCGCTTCAGGATGACCGTCGTCTGGACCGATCCGTACTGCGGCAGCGTGAGGGAAGCGACGCTGAATGCCAGGTCCTCGGCCGTCGGTGAGGCTGGGGCCAAATCGTTGCGCCCGCACGCCGCGACGAAGACCGCTGTGACGAGGATGAACGTGCGCCTCAACGGGAAATGGCTCCAGAAGGGGTCCTGGAAAGGAGTTCGATCAGCCCCGCCGGCGGCCTGGTCTCCGGCGCACGGCTCACGCGCGCAAGGGTGGACTTCCTCCGTCGAACCGACTGGAACACGCCCACGTCTGTGGTCCTCGCTGGGCTCCACGCCTCCTCCGAGGGCTGGCGACCGGCTTTCACCCGCGCCGGCTCACGGTCACACCCGCCGGCGTCGGGTGCAACGCGTGGTCAGCCCGCCTTCTTTCGCCCCCTCGCTGCCCTTCTGGCGGTCGCGCCGGCCGGCAGGGCGGCGATGACCGAGCGGAGCAGAGCGTTGACCGATTCCGACGTCGTGAACACCTTGGCCACATCTGGGTCGAGTACGACTGTCACGGCCGCTTCGCCAGCCCTGCCGGCGAACCGGTTCGGTCGTGCCTGGGCGTAGTCGAACTGGTACTCAGGTCGCATCTCGCGGACCGCGGAGGGCGTGGCCGCCCTAGGTTTGTCTCTGTTCATAGTCCCGACGCTCCTGCGGCGTCGCGCCCCTGGCGCTGATCAGGCGGATTCGCGCTGACCGCTCGGTAAACGCCACGACGGCCAGTCGGCGCCTGGCCGAGTGCCCAATGATCAACTCTCGACGCTCGATGTTGGAGTGATCCGGATCGCTGAAGATCTTTGCCAGGGGGTCCCGGAAGACGGTCAGCGCCTCCTCGAACGTCACTCCATGTTTGGTGGCGTTATCCCTCGCCTTGCTGGCGTCCCATTCGAACTCGCGAGCCATGTCGTACCGGGGAGCCTACCACGGTTGAGTCATGCGTTCTCGGCCGGGCTAACGTCTCACGATCCGCTGCGGCTGCCGAGCGCGTTCCAGTTCAGAATCGCGTTCCAGAGGAACCGGTAGTCGGAGTGGTTCAGATCGCGGTGCAGGGGATTGAAGTTGAACGCGACGACCCGGCCCTTCCCGACCGGAACATCCAGGATCGCCGGCCTGCCTTCGAGCACGTCCTCGCCCTTCGCCCCGCCGCTCACGACCATCGGGACCGGGGCGGCCGTGGATCCGGCGTCCTCGTTGTCCCGGTCTTCGCTTTGCGGCTTCGTGCCCCACTGCAGCACGACCCACCGTCGATCGGCCGGGCGGACGCGGTACACGGTGCCGGCTTCGCGAAACGCCGAATCGGTCGTCGGGTAGCCGTAGGCGATCGGGTGATCGGCGCGGGTAAAGGTCACCTTCAGTTCGACGCCCGGCGTCCAGACGCCCCCGGCTCCCGGAACGTGCGACGCGCCGCGGACCAGACCGCCATCGAGCGCCAGCGCGGACCCGTTGCCGAGCGTGATGAGCACGCCGCCGTCGTTCAGGAACCGCTGGAGACTCGCCATCCCCTCCCACCCGGCGCCGCCCGTGATGTCGTCGGAGGCATCCGGCAGGCCGTGGCTGGGATACCGGGGCGTCTTCGTGTAAGCCAGCGGTCCGAATCGGCGGTCGATGCCGTGGATCTGCGCCTGCAGGTCGAGCTCGGAATCGGCCCAGATGATCACGTCGAAGCGGCGGGCCAGGTCGCCGGCCCGGATGTCCTCGTCGCGGATGTAGGCATAGGGCACCTTCTCCTGGTCGAACGCGTAGCGGACCCAGCCGGCCGCCTGGGTGTCGGCCCACGAGTGCCAGATGGCCAGGCGCGGGACGGGCGCGGCGTGGCGCGCGACATCGGGCACCGCGGGCGCGCTCGCGACGACGACGCCGAGTTCCCGGGCGGCGCTCGACAGCACCGTGGCAAGCCCCGGTTGATCCGGTACGACCCACGAGCCGGCCGGGTAGGTCTCGGTCCCGGACGCGAAGGACCGTTCGGCGATATCCACGCGGAACGCCGAGAGCCGCGCGCGGAGCGCCAGCAGCGCTTCCTGGCCGCTGTCCTTCAGCAGGAACACCGGGCCGGCCCCCGCCACCACGCCCTCGGGCCGGACATCGGCCCGCACCGGGTCGAGCGGCGCCTGCCTGATCCGGTCATCGTCGATCCGTGCCGCCTGGAGGCCGTAGTGGACCGGCAAGGCCCACGTGATGTCGTCGTAGGGCTGGTACTCGGCACCGGCCGGGAACTTCTGCGGTGCGAGCAGATCCACCGCATAGTTGCGATACGGCTGGTCGAGCCGGACGACGAAGCTGCCTGTCGAAAACGAGCCTTCCTTGACGGTGAAGTCGGACGCCAGGCGGGACACCTCGATGCGCTGGGCGCGCAGCAGGTTGATCATCTGCGCGACCCGGCGCGGGTCCCCCTGGTCGGCGGGAATCACGAAGGCAAACGGCTTCTCGGTGAGACCCTTCTGCCAGGCGTTGTAGCCCTTCTGATGGAACTGTCGCAGCATGGCCTGCGCGTTGTTCGCCGCGTAGTGGAGGATGGCCAGGCACGCGGTTTCCATGTAGTTCGTGTTGTTGCGCAGCGACCACTTGAACTTCCGCGGCGGCGGGAGGGGCCGGTACCACTCGCGGTCGGTGACCGGCCGGCCGAGATACCGGCGATCCCGCAGGTTGCGGTCCATCGTCTCGGCGCTGGCGTTGCCGAACGTCTCGTAGCCCCGGCCGATGGCATTGTGGTTGGTCGCAACCGATTCCGTGTAGTGGTGTCCGAAGCCCTCGCCGAACGCCCAGGTCCAGACGCCTGGCATGCCCATCGCGGTCGTCTCGCGCACCTCGGCGAACGACATGTCGAACATCTCGCCGAGCACGATCGAATCGAGATTCGGGTTCCAGGGCCCCGTGCCGTTCCACGTCTGGAGGAGCGGTATGGATTCGTGCAGGTCGTGGACGACGACCGGGTGGTACTCGTGGAACATCCGCTGGACGGCGCGCGTCGTCTCGAGTGCGCGCTGGTGCGTATCGCGATTGTTGTCGTGGAACACGTAGTGCCCCCAGTACGGGGGCGAGTCGGGCGGCAGGGTCTCGTAATCGGTCTTGCCCTTGAGGTAGCGGTAGAACCAGTCGACGAACCGGTCGCGGCCGTCCGGCTCGGCAACCGGATTGATGAGCACGACGACGCTCGAACGAATCGCCTTGATCATCGGCTGCTCCGACACGGCCAGCCGGTAGGCGAGCTCCATCACCATTTCGGGGCTGCCCGATTCGCTCGAATGGAGCCCTGCGTTGAAGTAATAGAAGGGCCGGGTGCCCGCCGCCAGCCGCTCTGCCTCCGCCGGGTTCGTGCTCCTGGGATCGGCGAGCGCGGCCGAGGCCGCCTTCAGACGGGGCAGGTCCCGGATCGCGTCCTGGTCCGCGATTGCCACGAGCAGGATCTCCCGGCCTTCGTCGGAGGTGCCGAGCACATCGATCGTCACGCGGGGCGAAGCGGCCGCCAGGGCCCGGAAGTAGCCGTAGATCTTCGCGGTGCCCGACAACTCGCCGGCTGCGCCGGCAATATGGCCCAGGAACTTCGTGGGCGATGGCACGCTCGCCGAATCGGGCACATACGCCACCCATGGGCTCGAGAACCGCGCCTCGGTCGTGTCTCGCGCGATGGCCTCGACCGAACCCGGCTCAGGCGTATCGGGCGCCCAGGGGTTCTGCGCGGGCACGGCAAGCACCGCGAGGAAGGCGAACATCGCCGTCAGAAACGCCCGCGCTGACGCTCGGCTCTTGTGGCTCTTCACGGCTCCTCCTGAACGAGCCTGGTCCTCCGCATGGCTACTGCGGCAGGACCCTCCACGTTCCGTCCGCCTCCACCCGCGCCCCGTGTGGAAGCGCGTAGAGCGCCGCCATCATGCGTCGCTCGCGGTCCGAGAGTTCGGTCGCGCCTCCCATGAGACCCACCGGGGTGTTCACATAGATCCCGAGCGTGTGGCCGAGTTCGTGCCGATAGAGCATGAGGCAGCTCGACGTGGTCGAACCGCCGCTGCAATAGGTACCGCCGCCTGGCTGGTAGACGGCCAGCGCCGACTTCACGCTGTTGTCGGGGTTCGTGCCGTCCACCAGCGCCCGGCCCCCGCCCCAGGGCGGCAGCCCGTCCATGCCGAAACGGACCAGCAGGCGCGGCAGCCCGTCGGTCGGCACCAGCCGATAGTCGACGCCGGCCTGCGCCCGCCAGTAGTCGAGCGCCGCGATGACACGGTCGCGATCAGGGCCGGCCTGGACGTACACCCGGACCGGCAGCTCCCAGCGGCAGATCCGATCCTGGCGCCGGTAAGAGGAGCCCCCTCCCGCCGCCATGTTCCAGTCGATGATGTCGCGCGCCGCCTGCAGGTCGGCAATCCAGCCCGAGGCGCCTCCGCTGGCACAGACGGGCGCGACGCCTCCGCCGTCGATCTGCGAGAACACGCGGGTTGTGGCTTCCGCGTGGTTGCAGTTGTTCACGCGATACCGCGTGTACTCGGTGATCCAGACGATGTCGCCCTCGAGGTCCACGTAGGTGGACTCGGCGGAGCGGCCGAGCCCGTCGCGGTACTTCGCCTCGAGCGCCTGCCGAAACGCGAACGGCTCGTTGCGCGGAGGGAAGCGGACGGTCGCGCCGGTCTGTTCCCCGCCACACACGGGCTGAACCCCGTAGCCGTCGATCTGCATCATCACCCGCTGCTCGGCTTCGGCGTGATCGCAGCCGTTCACACGGTACCGGGTGTATTCGGTGATCCAGACGATGTCGCCCTCGAGGTCCACGAAGGTGGACTGCGGCTGACGCCTGAGACCGTCACGGTACTTCGCCTCGAGTTCCTGCCGGAACGCAAACGGCTCGTTGCGCGGCGGAAAGGCGACCGTGCGCATGACGCCCCCGGCGGCGGCGCCTGCGTGGCCGGTCTCCATTGTGACGGACAAGGCTGAGGTTGGACTCGCAGGCCCGGCGTTTCCGCCGCAACCGAGGGGTCCCAAAGCCAGACTGCTGGCGAACAGCCACACGATCGGCAGTCCGGGAATGCGGGCAGTCATCGAGGGGCTCGTTCCTGAGGGCGGGGCGATCTTATGTTGCGGTCGGTCCCGGGTCAATCGGGCACCCGGTTCTCGGCACTCGGGCTGCTCGCGCGGCCGGTCGGCGAAGAGCGCGCCCCACTCGCTGACATGGCGTCGGCGCTCCATGCCGACCGCTTGTCCCGCGCGCTCGTCTCTCAAGCCTGCGAATCCAGAACCTCCCGAACCCTTCGAAGCAACGCCGCCGCGGTGAACGGCTTGTTGAGGAAGGCCACCTGCGCTTCCAACACCCCGTGTCGCACGATGGTGTCGTTCGTGTAGCCGGACATGTAGAGCACCTTCATCCCCGGGCGCGTCTGAGCAAGCTGCTCCGAGAGGTCCCGCCCGCTCATGCCGGGCATCACGACATCGCTGAGCAGCAGGTGCACCGTTGCGTCATGCCGCTCCAGCAGGCGCAGCGCCTCCTCGCCGGTGGTCGCCCCGAGCACGGTGTAGCCGGCGGGCTCGAGAATGCGCGTGGTCAGGTTGCGGAGTCCTGCGTTGTCTTCCACGAGGAGGATGGTTTCGGTGCCGGACGTGGACACCACGGTCGGCCCCGGCCGGACGGTGTCCGCCGCTCCCGTCACCTGCGGCAGGATGATCTTGAAGCTGGTTCCCCGGCCGACTTCGCTGTAGGCCCAGATGAACCCGTGGCTTTGCTTGACGATGCCATACACGGTCGACAGTCCCAGCCCCGTGCCCTGGCTCGGACCCTTGGTGGTGAAGAACGGCTCGAAGATGCGCGCGCGTGTGGCCTCGTCCATGCCGACGCCGGAGTCGCTCACGGCCAGCTGGACGTAGGGTCCGAGCGGGATGACCGCGCCGTGCTGGCGAGCGTAGGCCTCGTCGATCGTGATGTTCTGCGTCTCGATGGTCAGCTGGCCGCCCCGCGGCATGGCGTCGCGCGCATTCACGGCCAGGTTGGTGATCACTTGCTCGATTTGTCCGGGGTCCGCCTCGACGTCTCCCAGGTCCGGCGCCGGCACGACCACCAGGTCGATGTCCTCGCCGAGCAAACGCCTGAGCAGACTCTCCGTCCCCGCCACCACCGTGTTGAGGCTCAGCACCCGTGGTTCCAGGATCTGCTGGCGGCTGAAGGCCAGCAGTTGGCGGGTCAGCGTCGCGGCTCGCTCCCCGGCGCGGCCAATCTCCTCCAGATCCGCGCGCATGGGATCGTCGTGACTGACCTGCGCCAGCATGAGCTCGGCCATCCCGTTGATCACGGTCAGCAGGTTGTTGAAGTCGTGCGCGACGCCGCTGGCGAGCTGCCCCACGCTTTCCATCTTCTGCGCCTGGCGATACTGGGCTTCGAGCTGCAAGCGCTTGGTGATGTCGCGGATGTTGCACTGGATGAGTCGCTTCTCGTTCACCAGGTAGGCGTTGCTGATCAACTCCACCTCGATCCGCCGCCCGTCCTTCGTCTCCAGCGGCAGGCCCTCGTAGTGGATGCGGTCCTTCTGCCGCAATTCGACAAAGGTGGCTTTGCTGGCCGCCACGCCTTTGAAGGGACCGACCTCCCACAGCGTCTTCCCCAGGAACTCGTCCAGGGAATAGCCCAACAGGTCCTTCATGGAGGGGTTCGCATCGATCACTTGTCCAGTGTCGGCATCGAGAATGAGGATGCCATCGGGAGACGTGTCAAAGAGCTGCCGATGGCGTCTATCCGACACCCGCAGCGCCTTCTCCACCCGCTTCTGGACCGTGATGTCGCGCGCGAGGATGGACAGGAACGCCACCGTCCCATCCGGCGCGTTCTGGGCCAGGATGACTTCTGAAACGGCCGTCCCGCGCCCGTCCAGGGCAACCAGTGTCGTGTCGCCGCGCCAGACACCGTGTGGCATCGCGATCGGAACATCCTCGGTCAACACCGGGGGGACGTCG
The DNA here is from genome assembly GCA_963813325.1 of uncultured Acidobacteriota bacterium. Lineage (GTDB taxonomy): Bacteria > Acidobacteriota > Vicinamibacteria > Vicinamibacterales > JAKQTR01 > CAWEYM01. Next base: position 69,686 of record CAWEYM010000003.1, on the reverse strand, counting down.
GCCGCGTCGTGAAACTGCTGAAGCGTGTATCTGGTGAGATCCGCGAGCTCGTCGATGCCGAGCATCTGTCGCCCGGCGCGGTTCAAGTAGGTCAACCGCCCCGCTGGGTCGGCGACGCTCACTAGATCGGGTGTGACGTCCAGGAGCGAGGCAAGACGGGTTTCGGCACGCTCACGGGCGGTCACGGCGCGTTCCCGCCCCTCTCGAGAAGGGCGCTTCCTCACGAGCTTCTGGCGGTCACTCGCCGCCGCCCGCTCGGATGCTCGACGAGCTGCCTTCATCATCGCGCAGACCTGGGGCCGATGGGACGAACACGTGCTCCCGTTTCGCTACGCACGCTCCGCCACCTCCTCCGCACGAGCCGACTCGCGCCACGCGACCCACGAAACGACGCCGGGCGTGAGCGGCGACTCACGCAGGCGGCACGTGCTCGCGATGTCGGCGCCGGGCACACGGACCCCCTGTTGCACAAATCTCCCGCGCCACACCCGCAGAGGGCCGTCAAGTAATGTGACTATCCAAGGTGTCGGGCGCGCCGGCCCAGGGGTAGCTCGGCGACGGTTCGCCGTGGCGTCCGCCTCCCCAAGGTGAGGCGATCATGCGTGATGCGCTGGAGGTCCGCAAGAGGGCCAAAAGTTGGCCGATCAGTTGTGAACGGGCGGTAACAACTTCGGCCGATCAACGCCGCCTGCGCGAAGTACTCCGTCGGGCCGGCGGCAGGCGCCTCCCCTCGGGTTGCTGGCCCCGAGGCCGTCCTACCGTTTGACCAGCTCCACCCGCCGGTTCTTGGCGCGGCCGTCTTCTGAATCGTTGGACGCTACCGGCGCGTAAGGACCGGCGCCGAACGCCTTGAGCCGCGTGGCGGCGATGCCGTGCGTCTGGACGAGCGCCTGCACCACCGCGTCGGCGCGATCCTGCGACAGCTTCATGTTGGCCTCGAGCACACCGGTGTTGTCGGTGTGCCCGACGACGTACACCTTCAAGGCGGCATCACCCTTCAGCAGCTTCGCCACCTCCCCGATGGCCTGTGCCGACTCGGGCTTGATCGTGGCCTTTCCGGTGTCGAACAAGATGCCGTAAACGGCGGCATGGCCCGTGGCGTTCAGGTCGTTGCCGAAGACTGCGGCGTTGGCCTGGATGTCCTGTTCCATGGCCTGTTTCTGGACGATGCGGAACCCGTACTTGCCGGTGAAGTCGGCCCAGAGATCAACCCAGATCTCCTGCCCGTCCTTCACGAGCTTGAAGGTCTCGCGGGCCCTGGTCTTGTAAACCGAGGTGCCCCCGATCTTGGCGACCGCGGCCTCGAAGTTGCGGAGGATCTGCAGCTCGCTGGGTTTCTGGGTGGCCGTCGCCTGCGGATAGTAGTTGAGGGCCCAGAAGTGCCCTTCGACGGTTTCGTTGTTCTTGGCGCTGACCGGGAACGCGAAGCTGTCGAACTGCTTCTCGGAGCAGCTGTGAATCCAGGAGTCCGGCATCCGGGTGAACAGCGGGTGGTCCTTGCAGGCCTTGTCGTCCTTCTGCTGGGCCGAGGCACTGCCTGCGATCAGGAGCAGACAGACACATCCAACTGCAACAGCCACGATCCGCTTCATGGTTCTTCTCCCTGCGCGGCCGGGTCGCCTATCCGGCCGGCCGTGCGCAGCAGATTATACGCCCGGCGCCCCCAGCTTCCGCAGCCGGCGCGCCGGCCCGATCGTGCAGGCGTCCGCCATCGGCGTCGAGAGATTGCCGCAGCTGCTGGAAGCCCACCGCTGGAGAGCATGACAATGACCTTCTCTACGGTTGTGTTTAAATTGTATAATGTCCATAATTAACAAAGAACATGTTTGATATTAACGAGTCTCAGCGCCAGGCCAGGCAGCGCCTCGGGCGAGATTCAACGCGCAGGCGGCGCTCGGATGCGGGCCGCTCCAGGCTTCCAACGATCGTACTGGCAGAATTGCGCGCCGCCGCGCTCGAGCACGATCGTCCGTCCATGGCGACGCTCCAACGCCGCCTCTCGGACTTGTGCGCCCGTTCGGGCCTGAGGCCACCCTCCCGGGCGAGCCTCTACGGCGCCTTCTCCCGCATCGAGGGACACACCTACTCCATGAGGCGATTGCCGACCCCTGTCGTCGAGGCGCTTTACAACATGGCACCGGCTGGGAATGTGCCGGGGCACCAGCTGGCTTTCTACTGTTTCAACTATGGCTCGCTGCCGGCGGTCAGCTACGCCGCGGGCCTGCCGTGGCTCGACCTCTACCAGGCCCAACGGCTGCGAGGCTGGCGGCTGCGCAGCCGTGGCCTGCTCACGGCGGTCATGCGGGTGCGAGGAATCCGATGACGGCGCCCTACAAACCCGGGCAGATCATGCCGCGTTCCCTGGCGGTGGCGGTCGACGCGATTCCGTACTGGTTCGTGATTGGCGGGCAGGCGGTCCGGTGTTTCGCGCCGTACCGTCCGAGCCGCGACGTGGATTTCGGCATCGACAACCCGACCAACCTCGACGGCCTCGTCGACGAGCTCAGCCGGCAGGGCCGCGTCGAAATCCAGGAACGCAGCCGCGACACGGTTCACCTGCTGTGGAACGGGATCAAGGTCTCCGCCTTCGTGCTCGGCTTTCTCGTCCGCCACGTCGAAGACCGGCATCTCGACGTCACCGGGGTACTGGCGACGAAGCTGCACACGATCCTGGATCGGGGCCTGCGGCGGGACTTCTTCGACCTCTACGTCATGCTCCAGCAGCATCGCCTGGGAATCGCGGCGGTGCTCGCGGCGATTCGAAGCGTCTACCAGGGAGAGATCGACGACGGCCTGATGCTGCGCGCGCTGACCTACTTCGACGATGCCGACCGGGAGGCGCCGCTGCCTGGAGAGGGGCACGCGGACTGGAGCGCGGTCAGGGACTACTTCCTGGTGCAGGTGGGGAGCCTGCTGACACCCCCGATGCGACGATTGGAGATCCAGGCCCGGACCACCGACGTCGAGAGTCAGTGAACCACGCGGCCGCGCCATTTCGAGTCGCCTACTCGGCGCGCAAGGCGATCATCGGATCCACGCGCGTGGCCCGTCGCGCCGGCACGAGGGTGGCGACAATCGACACGACGGCGACGAGCGTGATGACCGCGATGAACACCAGCGGGTCGCGCGCGTTGACGTTGAACAGGATGTTGCCGATCGCCTCGCGGCCCAGGCTGGCCACGAGCAGCGACAGCCCGAGACCGAGCACCAGGCCGATCGCAATCTGCCGCGACCCCTGCTTGAAGACCATCCCGAGGATGCGGCCGTTGTCGGCGCCGAGGGCCATCCGCACGCCGAACTCCTGCCGGCGCTGGTTGACCGAGAAGGACATGACGCCGTAGATCCCGACCGCCGCGAGCACCATGGCCACCGCGCCGAAGATCCAGAACATCGCCGCGATGATCCGGTTCTGCGACACGAACCCGTCGAGGTTCTTCTGCGGCGTGCCGACGAAGTAGAGCGGCAGGTTCGGGTCCAGCTTGTTCACCCGGCGCTGCAGGGCTGTCGCCAGCGTCTCGGCGCGCTGGCCACCGCGCGGCTTCACGATGATCGTGGCGAACTGGTTGGCGACCGGCGACGGCGGCAGCGGCCCGAACGCGCTCGCGTAGAACGGCACGTAGTAGCCCGAGTCGTCCACGTTCGGGTTGTTGAACGGGCCCTGCATCCGCACGGTCGTGACGACCCCGACGATCGTCCGCCACGGGCCGTACTGGGGGGTACTGCCGTCGCCTGTTCGGAAGCGCCGCCCGACCGCGCTGTCGGTCCCGAAGTGCTTCTTCGCGAATGCCGCGTTGACGACCGCCACCGGGAGCTTCGCGTCCGAGTCTTCGTCGGTGAGCAGCCGGCCGTCGACCAGCTTCTGGCCCAGCACGTCGAAGAAGCTGCCCGAGACCTGCTCGAAGTTCGCGTTCGGGTGGTCGCGCTTGTCCTTGTAGGCCTTGCCTTCGATCTCGATCGGCCCGGCGCCCGAGAACACCATCCGGAACCGGCTCGTGAGCGCGACGGCCTCGAACTCCGGGGCGGCGCGCAGTTCCGCCACCAGGCGTTCGTAGAAGTCCTTGCGCGCGTCCGAGGAGGGGTAGTCACCGTCCATGAGGCCCATCCGGGCGGACAGGATACCCCCGGTGTCGTAGCCGTAGCTGATCGTCTGCTGGTTGAGAATCGACTTCAGCTGCAGCAGCGACCCGACCAGCAGCACGCACGTCACGACGATCTGCACCACCACGAGGCCGCGCGTGACGAGGTTGATCCCGCGGCTGGTGTTGCCGCGCCCGCCTTCGCGCAGCACCGCGACCACGTTGGCGCGCGACGACATCCACGCCGGCAGCAGGCCGGATGCCACGGCGGCCACGATCGAGGCCAGCACGGTGAAGGCGAGCACCGGGCCGTCGATGGTGAACTGGATCCACGCCGGCGGCGGGTTGTCGAGGCCGCGCAGCGAGGCGTCCAGCCAGTCGACCGACAGGTACGCGAGGCCGACGCCGATCACCGCGCCGACACCGGCCAGCAGGAGGCTCTCGGTGAGCATCTGCCGGATGAGCCGCACGCGCGTGGCGCCGAGCGACGACCGCACCGCGAGCTCCTTCGCCCGCAGCGTCGCCCGGGCGAACTGCATGTTCATCACGTTGACGCACGCGATGAGCAGCACGCCCACGCAGAACCCGAGCATCGTCAGCAGCGTGCCCCGCAGGGGCAGCGGCGTGAACGTCTTGATGAGCGGCTCGACCAGCCCCGCGTTGAACTGCTTGTTGGTGTCGGGGTACGCGGCGGCGAAACGCCTGGCGAACGCGGAGATCTCGGCGTTCGCCTGGTCGAGCGACACGCCGGTCCGAATCAGGCCCAGCACCGCCGGGTTGGTCGCCTGCGGGTCGTTCCGCGGCCGGACCGGGAACTCGCTGTACAGCGGGATCCACAACTCCTCGTTCGTCGGGAAGCTGAAGCCCGCCGGCATCACGCCGATGATCGTCGCCGACTTGCCGTTGATGCGGACGTTCTGCCCGACGACGGACGGCGCGCCGCCGAAGTCGCGCTGCCAGATGCCGTAGCCGATGATCGCGACCTTCTCCGCCCCGGGCTTGTTGTCCTCGGGCCTGAAGTCGCGGCCGAGCATCGGCCCGACGCCCAGGATCCGCAGGAAGTTCTCGGTCGTGTAGGCCCCGGTGTAGCGCTTCGGCTGGCCGCCCACCGTCACATTGACGGTCGAGCCGTTCAGGTACGCGGCCATCATCTCGAAGGACTTCTGATCCGGCAGCAGTTCCTCGTAGTCCATCGACGAGACCTGGTTGTTGACGCCAAAGAACGTCGCGCTCGACGGGTCGGTGAAGCTGACGTTCATCATCCGGTCGGCGTTGGGGAACGAGAAGCCCCGCAGCATCACCCCGTTGACGACGCTGAACTGGGTGGTGACGGCGCAGATCCCCAGCGCCAGGACGAATATGGCCAGCGCGCTGAAGGACCGCTCCTTCACCAGCACGCGCAGGCCGATGCGGACGTCGCGGACAAAGGACTCGGCAATCATGGGCGCAGCCCCGGCGTGAGGTGGTCTCCCCGGGGACACCCCGGGTGTATGAGCGTGTCTGGAAGATTAGACGGGCTGGGCCGGCCCGGCGTTCTGCGGCCGCCTGTTTGGCCGTCGCGGCAGCGCCGTACTGTGGCAGGATGGTGCCGGCCCGGGCCTGGTCGCCCGCGCCGGACACCACGACAACCCGGGACAGCGACGCGGCGGACCGGCGGCAGACCCGTGCCGGCCCACGCGGCGGGATGGGAGGCCGGAATGAACGACGACCCCGGTTCGAACGCGTCCCTGTCGCCCTGGTGGCGGCATGCCGTCATTCTCGTGATGATCGGGGGCTTTGCGACCCTGTCGTACATCACGGTACGAACGTACGCCGACGCCCCTCCCATCCCGGCGCGCGTCGTCGACGACGCCGGCCGCACGCTGTTCACGGGCGAGGACATCCTGCAGGGGCAGGAGGTGTTCCTGAAATACGGCCTCATGGAGCACGGGACGCTCTGGGGTCACGGCGCGTACCTCGGGCCCGACTACAGCGCCGCGACGCTGCACGCGGCGGTCGAGGACGGGCGCGACGCGCTCGCGCGCGCGCAGCACGGGCAGCCGTTTGCCTCCCTCGATGCCGGTGAGGCCGCCAGCATCGCAGGCCTCGTGCGGCAGACGCTGAAGACGAACCGGTTCGACGCCGCGACGGGCACGTTGCGTTTCAGCCCGATCCAGGCACACGCGGCGGCCGCCGCGCGTGACACGTGGCGCGAGTACTTCGCCGGACCGACCCCCGCGGCCGGCCTGCCGCCGAAGTACATCCGCGATCCGGGCGAGATCGACGACCTGTCGTCCTACTTCACGTGGGCGGCCTGGGCGGCGGCGGCCAAGCGGCCCGGACAGGACTACTCCTACACGAACAACTGGCCGTACGACCCGGACGCGGGCAACACGCCCAGCGGCCCGACCTACCTGTGGAGCGCCCTGAGCTTGATCACGCTGCTTGGCGGGCTCGGGACCATCCTGTTCCTCTTCGGGCGCTTCGACTATCTCGGCTGGCGCGGGGAGGCCGCCGGCGGGCACATCCACGACAGCCCCCTGCTCGCGTGGCAATGGACGCCCAGCCAACGCGCGACGGCTGCCTACCTCGGCGTGGTGGCGGTGCTGTTCCTGGGGCAGGCGCTGCTCGGCGGCGTGCTGGCGCATTACCGGGTCGAGCCCGGCGGCTTCTATGGCTTCGACCTCGCGCGCGTCGTGCCCTACACCCTGGCGCGCACGTGGCACCTGCAGCTCGCCATCTTCTGGATCGCCACCGCGTGGGTCGCGGGCGGACTGCTGCTGGCGCCGGTCGTCGGAGGCGCCGAGCCGCGCGGGCAGCGTGCCGGGGTCATCGCGTTGCTGGCGGCGCTCGCGCTGGTCGTGTTCGGCAGCCTGTTCGGCGAATACCTGGGCATCAACGGCGCCCTGGGGCAGGCGTGGTTCTGGTTCGGGCACCAGGGCTCCGAGTACCTGGATCTCGGCCGGTTCTGGCAGCTCCTGCTCGCGGTCGGCCTCGCGTGGTGGCTGTTCCTGCTGTATCGGGCGCTGAAGCCGGCGATGCAGCGCGGCCGGCGGTCCGAGCTCGGCGCGCTCTTCCTGTACGCGGCGGCCGCCATTCCGTTGTTCTACCTGCCGGCGCTGTTCTTCGGCCCGCGCACGAACTTCGCGGTGATCGACAACTGGCGGTTCTGGATCATCCACCTCTGGGTGGAAGGCTTCTTCGAACTGTTCGCGACCGTGCTGGTGGCGACCATGTTCCACCTGCTCGGCCTCGTCACGGTGAAGACCGCCACGCGCGTCGTGTACCTCGACGCAATTCTCTATCTCGGCGGCGGCATCATCGGCACCGGGCATCACTGGTACTTCACGGGCCAGGGCACGCTGAACATGGGGCTGGCGGCGTGCTTCTCGGCCCTCGAGGTCGTGCCGCTCACGCTGCTGACGCTCGATGCGTGGGATTTCATCCGGTTGAGGAGCCGACGCTGCGAGCACTGCGGGGAGGCGCTGGCGGGCCGCCACCGGTGGGCCATCAACTTCCTGATGGCGGTGGGCGTGTGGAACTTCGTCGGGGCCGGCGTGTTCGGGTTCCTCATCAACCTGCCGATCGTGTCCTACTTCGAGGTGGGCACGGTGCTCACGCCGAATCACGGCCACGCCGCCCTGTTCGGCGTGTTCGGCATGCTGGCGCTGGCGGTGGTGGTCTTCGGCCTTCGGGCCCTCTCGTCCGACGCCTCCTGGGCCCGCGCCGAGCGGTTCATCCGCCTCGGGTTCTGGGGCCTGAACGTCGGGCTCGCGCTGATGATCCTGCTGGACCTGTTTCCTGCCGGCGTGCTCCAGCTGTGGGATTCGGTCACGAACGGCTACTGGCATGCGCGCCAGCTGACGTTCTCGATGAGCGGGACGTTCCACACGCTGGAGTGGATCCGGCTGACCGGCGACACGGTGTTCCTCGTGGTCGGCGTCGTGCCGCTCGTTGCGGCGACGGTGATGGTGCTGGTGGGGTTGGGCAAACGGGACGGTCGTCCGGCAGGAGCGTAGCCCGCGCGCTACGGCCCGGCGCATGGTCATTTCAACTGGGCGCCGGGATTAGAATAGCGGTTTGCGGTTCGCGCTCGCGGAGGCGCAGTATCCGCCGCACGAGGGGAGCCCATGGCAGGCCTGATTGAAGCGATCGCCGTCAAGCGGAAGATGTACTTCGAGTTCGAGAACGCGCCCTACCACTGCGTGGATGTCTCGGTGTCCACGCCCACGGCGAGGGGCGGGCAGACCCTGGTGCGCATCAAGATGCGCAACATGATCACCCGCGCGGTGTTCGACAAGACCTTCAAGGCCGGCGAGAAGTTCCGGGAGCCTGACCTGGCCACGGTGCCCGCATCCTACCTCTACAGCGGCAGCGATGGCTGCCACTTCATGGACCAGGAGACCTTCGAGACGCTCACGTTGAGCCAGGACATGGTGGGCGATGATCGGCTGCTGCTGGTGGAGAACATCATCGTCCAGATCCAGAAGTACAACGGCAACCCGATCGGGCTCCAGCTCCCGCCCCACGTCGAAATGGCCGTGACCTACACCGAGCCGGGCTCGCGCGGCGACACCGCGAGCGGGAGCGTGACCAAGCTGGCGACGCTCGAGACGGGCCTGGAAATCCGCGTGCCGCTCTTCATCAAGGAGGGCGAAAAGGTGAAGGTCCACACCGAGACCCGCGAGTTCGCCGGCCGCGCGTAGTGCTAGCCTCAATGAGACATTCCGGCTCGCGGCACACGACTCACGGCTCTCGGCCAATCCACGCGATTGTGCCCCGCACGAACGCGTCAGCAGGCCCCACCGACGGTGGGCGCTGGAATCGTCTTCAGGAAGACAGACAGCGTGCGAGGCCGCAGGCCGAACGCCGCAAGCCGACCGTCGATGCTGTCCGGCTCACGGCACACGACTCACGGCTCTCGGCCAATCCACGCGAGTGTGCCCCGAACCAACGCGTCAGAGGGCCCCACCGACGGTGGGCGATCGGCAGGGTCACGGGCATGGCCCCGGTATCTTGACGAGCGGCTGCGGGACGATCCGGGCGTGTTCGCCTCGTGTCATGGCGCGAGGAACAGGACGCCCGGACCCTGCTCCTCGCGCGACGCGCCCGACTGTCGTTACTGGTTCACCAGGTGACCGGAAATCGCGCACGCCAGGTCCGGCCTGACGTTGCCCGGAATGGGCCCCATGCCGGCAGACACCCACACGCCCGTGTTCGCGGCGGCGTACATCCGGACCGGCGTCGTCAGCCCATAGTAGTCCAGGCCGATCGCGGTCCCGGGCTCGGCCGTGCGCGTCAGGAACAGCCGATGGTTCAGGTTGATCGCCGCGCCCCCGCCGATGGGCGTGGCCCCCATCGACAGCACGATCGGCGGCATCACGGTCCCCGTGGGCGCGCTCGCGGCGCAGGTGACGGTCTCGATGACCAGGATCTGGCCGTCCGGCACCGCGGCAATCTGGCACTGCGTTGACGTGTCGGCCACGAAATCGAAGTCGCATTGCGCCCCGACCGCGGCCCGGGCCGTGTTCCCCTCGTCCACGAACAACGGGGTCGAGCTGGTGTTGCTGAGGCTGAGCGCCGGCAGGCTGCTCACGGAGACCTGGCCGGAAACCGGGATGGTGGCGTTGTTGATGTGCGCATCGACGATGCCCCGAACCGGCACCGGGTCGGCCGGTCCGTTCACGACCTTGACGGGGGCCGCGATGGCTGCGTGCACTGGCCGGTCGCCGATGACACCCACCGCGGTGACCAGAAGGACCAGTCCTGACACGGCGACGAGCATATGTCTGACGAACTTCATGCTGACCTCCTCCGACATTCGTTGAAGCGGTTTGCTGACCTGCCGCCAGGGCGCACCTGCGCGAGCGCTGCCTCGCCGGCACCGGTCGGCATCCGCCGGCACGCGCGCGTCGTGGCAACTCGCGGGTTGACCTGCTGGGGTGGTCCCAGCTAGTAACGCGCTCAACGGGCTGAAAACGGCTCACGCACGTCGGCCCGGGTCGCGACACACAGGCCGGACGCGCCAGGAATCGTCAGAATCAGCAGCTAATGCTGATGCGCGGGAAGAGTCCGGCTTGCTCTGGACGGTCCTCGGACGATCCGGGCCCACGGGATCGGGGCCGTCAGGCCCCTCACACGTGACCGTCGTGTCCAATCAGGCCGCGCGGGGCGCCACGTCAGTACAGCGAGGGCCGCGCCGATCCTCCGAGGAGCGATGTGCTCATGGTTGCGGCGATGCGATGCCCCTCGGTGCCGCCCGTCGCCCATGACACGAGCAGCGCCGGGAAGCCTCCCGCCCTGAGCGTCAGGCCAGCGCCGATGCTGTGCCGAAGGCCCTTGAAGTCGGTCTTGCCGTCCTGCGTCGCAACCTTACCCTGCTCGGCGGCGAGCCAGAGGCCGACCGGCCCGTACAGCGAATGCTCCAGTGTTGCCTGCAGGAAGATCACGTGCGGTCCGCGGAACCGGTAGTCGCTGTAGCTCGCCAGCATCCGGCTGCCGGCGAGGTCGGATCCGCCCAGCGTGTGCTGGAAGTAGAACGGCACGACACCGTGCGCCGAGACATCCGACCGCGACAGGAGACCGCGGATACCGATCGTGCCGGTCCGGTTGCGCGAGACGGACGGGCACCTGGCCGTCGTCGGGTCCAACGAGCACTCGTTGGGCCCGTTCGCGTCGCGCGAGGCCGGCGATGACGACTGCCTGTAAAGGGACAGGTCGTGCTTCAGGTCGACCGTCCAGCGGCGGAACGAGTAGGTCGAGTCGGAGGGGGCGACGAACTGCTGGAACTGCGCGAGGTAGTTCAACTGGACGCGGCCGTTGAACAGGGACGGCGTGAGCCGCACGCCTTCGCCAAACTGCACGAATCCAGGCTGGCTGCCGAGTCCGGGCGCGCTGGCGTTCGTGAACCTCTCGTCGATTGACGGGTCGCCGTCGGCGCCAGCCCCTCGCACGCGGACCAGTCGCCCGTTGATCTCGCCCAGCAGCGACAGGTTGATGCCGCCGAGGCCAGAGATCGGCACGATGCCGCTGGCGCCGACGATCGTCTCGCGCATGGCGAACACGGCCCGCTCACGCGGTGTCGAGGGGCCGATGCCGTAAAAGGACAGCGTCGGCAGCGAGATGGCCTGCGCGTAGATCGTGGCGACCGCGTACGGGTGGATGCCGCCTTGCGGCGAAGGCGCAGGGCCGCCGGGGGCGGTGGGGACCGGCGCCTGGACGGGCGTGTGCACGATCTTCATGTACGCCCCGGCGCGCCAGGCCCCGCCCAGGGCGCCGACGCCGTCGGCGCTCCAGTTCAGCCTCCAGCTCTCGCTTGGTGTGCGGTGCGTGACGAAGGCGAGGCCCAGCCCGAACCCGTTGCCCGGGGCGATGGTGCCCTGGGCGACGTGAAGCGGCTGGTCGGTCGCGAGCGTGATGGCGCAACTGCCGATCTTCGCGAGGCTCATCGCGCCGCAGTTCTCCTTGATCCGCTCGCCCTCGCGGCGGAACTCGGCGTGGAGCTGGCTTTCCTGCGCCAGCGCCGGCGGGGCAGTCAACAGGCAGAGAAACCAGACCGTGGTGAGTCGCATGGGGGCGCCTTCCTCAACGGATCTTCCTGCGCGCGAGTGCGCGCTTGCGCGGTCGCGTGGTCTTGCGTGCCTGCCGTTTGGCCCGCGCCGGCGGCGCCGGTGCCGCCACCACTGGGGCTGCCCCCGCTGAGAATCCCGGAGGCGCCGGGGGGGCGAGTAACGTTCTCGTCAGCTTCGCGATGTACTCGGCCGCCTGTCCCTCGGTCCTGGGCCTCGGCTTGGGGGCCGCCCTGGCCACCTTGCCGACAGGCCCGCTCATCCGGGCGGAGAACTCGACCGTGCCGTCTGAGTAGCTGGCGGCCGCCGCCTCGAGGTGCTCGATCTGCGCCTGCAGCAGGCTCGAGGCGGGCCGGTTCTTGTTGAAGGCGCTTTTCGGCGGCTTCGGCACCTTGATCACAGCCATGGGCTCTCCCTACAACGCAAAGTCTGGACAATCCTGGCGCATCGTCTGCGCCGTCAGCAGATCCAGGAACGTTTCGGCCGTCTTCTCCCGGATCGATCGCTCGTTGTCGGGGAAGCCCGGCAGAAGCCAGGTCGTCGCGGTCGCCGGGATCGAGGCGTGCTCGAACACGCGGCCGTCCACGACCGTGCCCTTCGGGACCCAGGGCGACACGAGAACCGCCGGCACTCGTACGCCGAGGCGATCGAAGTGAAACGGCTTGCCGGTGTTCGTGGCAGCCGGCTGCGCGACGAAACCGTCCGGCGTGCACGCGGGCGGCGGCACGTGGTCGTAGATGCCGCCGTGCTCGTCGTAGGTGACCAGGAGCGCCGTGCTGGCCCAGAGCGCGGGGTTCTGCTTGATCGCGTTGTACACCGACGCGATGTACCGCTCCCCTTCCAGCACGTGATGGTCGGGATGCTGGTCGGACGCCAGGAGGGCGCCGTTGGCGCCGTCGTGGTCGGAGTAGTTCGGCTCGATGAAGCTGTAGTCCGGCAGCATGCCGGCACGGCAATCGGCCAGGAACTGGTCGTAGAGGCCGAAGAGCCGGGGCTGCCTCTGCAGCAGGTTCACGATTTCCATCGTCGAGCTGACCTGGTCGTAGTAGTAGAGCTTGGCCGTGCGCCCGGCGTCGATCAGCCGCTCGTAGATGCTCTTGAACTGCTGGTTCGCATAGAACAGCTCCATCCCGACGTGGCCGAACGACGTGCCGTAGTGGGCGAACGCCCGGTTGCAGAGCGTCGGGCCGGGGATCGACGAGAACCACCGGTTGAACACCGCGAACTCGGTCGCGAGGTTCGCCAGCACGGGGAGTTTTTCGCGCTTGAAGTAGTTCATGATCTTGCGCGAGTGCTTCACGTCGCGGCGCTGCCGGAAGTAGCTGTTGACGAACCCCTGCATGTTCGCCACGGGTCCGCCATTGAAGATCTGGAGGTCGACCGCCTCGAAGTGGTGGTCGGGATCCGGATCGAGCTGGCCCTGGTACTGCGCCTGCGGCTGCACCCGGGCCTGCGCGCCGGACGTGTCCGGGTTGGTCTCGACGCCGGTCAGTCCGTCAATCCTCGGGTCCACGGCCGCGAGAGACCCGAGCATGTGATCGAACGACCGGTTCTCCATCATCAACACGACGACGTGCTTGAGATTGTCCAGGCCTGGAGGCATGGCGGACGCTCCCGCGGATGATGCGTTCGGTTGTGTGGACGGTTGCCCAAGCCGAGGGTAGCGTGGCTCGGGGAAGTGTGTCCAGCCAAATTGCGCGGCGGGCGCGGCTCGCGACGGCTGGCGTTGGTCCGTTACGACGGGCCGGGCGGGCGGCGCGGCGCCCCTGGCTCGCGCGGAGAGGCGGTCCCGGCGTGAGCGTTCGCGAGAAGCGCGCGGTGGCGGGTGCTGAGCCCAAGCGCCTGTTCCTGACCAGCCGAGAGCGCCGGGGCATCGGCGCCAAGCCAGAGGAGCGCCCTGCACGCCGCCCACCCGAGTGCGTCCCGCTCGGGAGCCGGGCGGGTCCGCGCGTCCCGGCCGGTGGGGAGCTGCCCTTCCAGCAGCGTGCGCAGGCGCGCCCGATCGGCCTCGCCGGATCGAGGCGCCTCGGCGGCCAGCGTTTCAATCCACCAGTCGAACGGCTCGGGCACATCGACGTACCCGCGGCAGAAGAGCATGAGCGACTGCTCCTCGGCGGCGTCGAGGCCCGACGAGACCTCCGGCCCGGGTTTCAGCCGGGCGCCGGAGGCGCGCGCCATGTCGAGCGCCAGGAGTTCGAGGGCGAGTTTCACCCACGCGCCGTGTCGCTCCGGCTCGTCCGCAGCCGCGCCGTACGCGGTGAACCCGATCAATTCCCCTGCTGGCGTGAGCGCCAGCAGTTGCCGGCCGAGCACCCGGCCCGCAGCGTCCTTCACATAAAGCACTCGCTTGTTGGCCTCGACGGCCGCCGCCACGGCCGCGTGCGCATTGAACCGGCCGGCGGACAGGCAGGTGCCGAAAAGGCTCCCCATCTGGAGCACCTCGAGCGGATCGCTGCTGGCGTACACGGTCAGCGGTCCCCGCGGTCCCGGCACCACGAGCGATCGGTCGGCCAGCCACTCGTCCGGGTGAAGGCCGGCCGCCTCCAGCCCGGCGAGGAAGGCCACGTTGGGAGGGAGTTCCCGCGCCCAGCCCTGGTCCCCGCGTGCGGCGTGCCGCAGGAGCCGCACGAGCGCCCGCCGGTTGCGGGTGATGCTGCCGAGCATGTGCAGCGCGTTGTCCCACGCAGGGTCGTCGAGCGACGGGCAGTCGCCGCCGAGCACCCGCCGCCATCGCTGTTCCAGATCGTGGCGTACGATCGACTCGATCGCTGCCAGTCCGACGAGCGCCAGCTGCTTCGGCAGCGCCCGGCAAAGGTCCTTGCGGAGTTCGGCCATACGGGCGTCCGCATCGGCCGCGAACCGTTCGAGCTTGTCGAGGCGGGCGCGTTCGGCGCGCGTCGGTGTCCCGCGGTCGATCCGCGCGCGGAGCGCCTCCCGCTCCTGTTCGAGCGCGGACGACCGGTCCAGGATCCGCTGAACCGAGCCAGGGACCGCGGCCGGAAGCCCGGCCAGCTCGCTCGCCCGCGCCACCTGGTCCAGCATGACGACCGCGTCGGGCGGCACCCACGAAGGCCACCCCGGGACCCTACCCGAAGACTGGTCGAGCCGGCCGAAGAGCCGCACGGCGGTCGTGCCGGGATCGAGACGCATGACGAGCGCGATTCGTTCGAGCAGGTGGACGACGCGGGCAAGGAGTTCCGTCCGGTCGAGGCAGGCCGACACCCACGAGCGGGCGGTCGGGTGCGCCTGCACCAGGATCCAGCCCTCGAGCGCGCGCCAGGGAAACCGGCGCGGGGCTGGCAGATGCGTGAGCAGGCTCAGGAACCGGGGAATCCGACCCTCGGACAACCGGACGATGAGCTCGTCGCGATCGGCATCTTCGCGGTCCCACTCCTCGCCGGCTTGCAGGGGAGACCGCCAGCGATTGGCCAGAACGCGGGCGAGGCGAGCCACGTCCTTGAACCCCGCGTGCAGCCATCGCGCGCACACGTCGAGGATGGCGAGCGCCGTGAATGGCGCGTCGTCCCCGCGCTCTGGCCTCGGCGCCGTGCCTTCCCCTGGACGCAGCACCCGGTCGCCAAGAAGCGCCGCGACGCTGCCCAGTCGCGGCAGCGCGGCACCCAGGTAGTCCGTCCCGGTTCGTGACGCCGCTCGTGCGAGCGCATCGACGAGACACTCGATCTGGCGTGCGTCCGCGCGGCTCTCGCCCCACGCGTGCAGGCCGATCGAGAGCAGGGCATCGCGGACGGCCCGGTCGGACACGATGAACGCGCGCCGCGGCATCGGGATCGACGGATCCGTTCCGCCCGCCCGCGGGCGGCGCTCGACCGCGGCCATCCAGGTGAGCGCGGCGTCGAGTGAGTCCTCGTCTGGCAGCCACAGGTCGCGGCGGAAGACGCGCTCCGTCGCGATCGGTCCGCGCGCAAGCACCGCGGGCAGCAGGGTCCGGGCGTCGGCGCCTGGCAGGCCGGGGCCCAGGGCGAGCTCCGTTGCGATGCGCGGGCCGTGGCAGCTCGAGCTCTCGACGAGGAGGCGCGCTCGGTCCGCGTCGAACGGCATGTCACTCGACGGCACGATGGCGAGGACGTCGTGCCAGAACGTCCCGAGCGGCACCAGCGGGCGGCACACCTCGAGCCAGTCCGCCAGTGCCGCGCTGGCGTGGGCGGCACCCTTCCATCGCAGGCGGTTCGCGACGGTCACGACCGCGGTGCCCCCGGCGGGGTCGAGCGCGCTGCCCGGTGCGCGGGACCGCAGCAGGTCGGGCGTCGGGTCGACGTAGAGGCTGTCCCGAACCGGCAGGCCCAGGGTCGCGGCGGCCCTGGCGAGCAGGTGATCCACGTAGGCGAATCGCCCCCAGCCCAGGACTTCGTCGCCAATCCAGCGCTCGACCAGGTCGTGGAGGGAGCCGGGCACGCGGTGCAGGCAGTCCGCCGCGAGACTGCGGACGTCCGCGTACGCGTGGGTGAGCGCGAGCTCGCGGATCTGGTCCGTGCCTTCGCGCGCGGACACGGGGTCCTGTCCGGGGAGCCAGCTGCCCGGCGATTGAAGAGCCTGAACGGTCAGGCGGCCGAGCGCGGCGTGGCGGCGAGCGGGCTCGCCGCGCGTGGCCGCGACGACTTGAAGAAGGCGGGCCAGGTCGACGATCTCGTCGGGGGTCGTGGCGGCGCCGGCGATGCGGCGCTCCTCCGCCCACGTGGCGGCCAGCGGATCGTCGAGGGCCGGCGCGGCTGCCGAGAGGGCAGCGAGTGCTCCGGGGCCGATGGCTGCCGCTGCCCAGGCAACCGCGGCGGCTGGCCAATGGGTGAGGGCGCGCCCCGCCGCGGCCCAATCGCTGTTCCCGGCGTGGCACGCGGCCTGCGCGTGGCGCCGGCCGAGTTCGACGGCGGCGAGGCGTGTGGCTGGCGGGTCGGGATCCGGAGACCGCGCCGCCCACGCGGACAGCACCGGGTCCGGCAGCCCCGAGGATGGCGGCAGACCTGCGCCGAGCCAGAGCGCTCTGGCTTCGAGCGCAAGTGCTGCGGGCGCGCTGGCCGGCCAGGCGGCGGCGCCCTCCACCGCCCGGCGAGACTCGTCGAGACGAGTCCACGCGTGACGGCGCCAGCGATCGATCGATGCGACGAAACGCGTGCCGGCTTTCGGGTAGCGGGCCACCGCCTCGATCGCGCGAGCGGTCTCGGCGATGCGTTCCCGTGTCACCAGATCGACGGAGGTAATCTCGAGGCGCAGCGGCCCGACCGCGGGTGGCAGGTCCGGCTGCCGGGAGTCCGGGGCGTGGCGGTCCGGCGGAAGCACCCGGGATTCCGGGAACCCCACGCGCACGGCGTACAGGCCGGCCGGCAGGTCCGCCAAGCGGTCCTGCAGCACTGCTCGCAGCGGGAGGAAGGCGTCGGTGAGGCGGGGTACGGCCTGGCGTTCGCCGGTCCAGAAGGCCAGGGGCGCGTCCAACCACCCGGCGCGAGAGAGAAGGCGGCCGGCCTGGCGCCCGCGACCTTCCTTGCGGCGCACCGAGCGGTGCCTGGTCGCCTGGGCGTCACCGTCGTCGCGAGGTGTCATTGGTCCGCCCGGCCTGGCGCGTGGACTGATCTGCCGCGCAGAGAGGGCGCTGGACGGGGGCGGGCGGGCCAGCGCCGGCTGCGGCCGCCTGTTCCTCCGACGCTGTGTTGGCGAAACCGGGAATCCAGAGGTTTACGTGAGCGCCGCCTTGATCTTCTTCAGGGCGTCGGGCGAGTAGTAGTTGCAGACCCCCTTCTTCGCGGCAGGCTTGATGGCCAACGCCTCGATGGCCTTCTTGACCTTGCCGTCGGTGGTTCCGAGCTCCTTCGCGATGTTGCCGGCCGTCATCAGTTTTGCGTCCGCTGCCATGGTGGTGTCCTCCAGTGCGCGAGTCCCGGCTCGTGTCAGACGGCGACATACTGACCGAAGACGGGGTGGGCGTTCAAGTACGGTTCGCGGCGGGAAGGGCGTCACCGTGATCGAGCCATCGGATCCGGCCTGAAGCGTCTCAGGCCGCCATCAGGACGGCTCACGCCGGGGGAGCGTGTGACGGCCAGGCCGCGGGCGTCCCATGTCTCGACGCGCCGCACGACCCACTCCACGTCACGCCGCCGTCGACCGACAGGTTGGCGTGAGCGCGCCACCCGCCCGGCTTCCGGGAACGGCCGGGAGCCGATCGGGAGCCGGCTCACGGCCGGCCCCCGATCCGCGGTGTGGCGCCGAGGGAAAACCCGACCGGCGCGTCCTCAACTCAACTGAGCGCCGGGCCTAGAAGCGGAACGCAATCCCCAGTCGCGCGATCCGCGGCGAAAGGATCTGCGTCGGGGACAGGAACTGCTGGATATTGTTGATCTGCCCGGTGGGATCGCCCCCCTGCCGGACGCTGATCCGGCCGGACAGCGACCGCATCTCCCACGTCGTGTTCGCGTTCGTCAGGTTCGAGATGTCCAGGTCCAGCTCGAGTTCGCGGGACCCGGCCATCCTGAACGTCTTGGCCAGGCGGAGATCCACGGTCTGCAACGACGGCAAGCGGTGCGCCGCTTGCGGCTCGATGTTGACGGTGGTGCTGCCGCCGCCGAAGGAGAGCGGCGCGCTGATCTGCCGGTTGATCGGCGGTCCGTTCTGGAACCGGTAGTTCGCGCCCAGGTAGATGTCGTAGACCGGCAGAATGTAGCTGCCCGTCACCTTGAACTGGTGCGGCCGATCGTTGTACACGCGCCCCTCGGCGTTCAGGAACGCATTGGGGCTCAGGCCCACCGAGAGATCCGTGTACACGGTCTTCGAGTACGTGTACCCGGCGAGCATCTGCCACCGCTGCGAGAGACGCTTGGTCGCCGTGATCTCGAGACCCTTGTAGGTCTGCTTGCTCGTCGGGTCGTTGGTGATGAGGGTCTGGCTGCCCGGCAATGTCCGATCGTAGTAGTTGTACGTGCCGTCGTCAGCCGTGCCCGTCAGGCCGTCAGGCCCCGGGTCGGCGCGGGAGACGAGCACCCACGTGTTGAGCGGCGCGGCCGTGTTGAGGCTCGCCTGCTGGTAGCGTTCCGAGCGCCACGAGAACACCGCGCTCAGCCGGAGGTTGGGCACCAGCTCACGGTCGATGCCGGCGGTCACCTCGTCCGTGTACGGCCGCTTGAAGTTCGGATCGAAGGACGTGGTCAGGCCCCCGCCCTGCACGGGCACGCCGGTTTGCTCGCCTGGCTGGAAGTGCAGGTCGCCGTTGGCATCATTCCACGCGTACTGACTGAACACGCTGAAATTCGGGTTGACGTTGTTCGCGGTCCCCGGGCCGATGATGTAGTAATAGCGCCCCGCCGAGAACTTGATCGCGGTCTTCCCCCCGTCCACGTCGTAGATCGCCGCGAGGCGCGGGCCGGCCGTGTGCCACAACGGCACCTTGCGGATCGGCTCGAAACTCCGTGCCAGGTCCGGGAACCACTTGCTCGGCGGGCTGCTCTGGGCCGGCAAGTACGCCTCCACCCGCTCCCAGCGCACGCCGCCGGTGACCGTGAGGCGCTTCATCGTGTAGCTGTCCTGCACGAAGAGCGAGGTGACGTCCACGGTCGCCTTGGACTGGACCGGAGTGTTGTAGAACGTCACGGCGACGGGCGCGTTCGTGGCACTGCGATACGTGAGGGCCAGGTCGTCCCACCGGTGCAGTTCGGTGCTGGTCGGCATGTGCGCGTAGTCCACGCCGAACCGGATTTCGTGACGTCCGCCGAGCGCCTGCTCGATGTACTTGTTGAACGTGGCGCTCGCCTGCAGGCGCTTGCGGATGAAGATCTGCTCCGAGGCCTCGTTGCGCAGCAGGATCCCCGTGGAGAGGTCCGTCAGGGACTGGTCCGACCCGTTGTAGTACAGCGGGAAGAAGATCTTGTTGAAGCTGACCCGGGCGTCGACGAAGAAGGTGTTCGTGAGCACCGAGTTCCACAACGCCTGGACGATGTCGAACACGTCGTCTTCGTTCGAGTTGGACTCGCCCGTGTACAGCGCGGAGGACGCCAGGAACCGGTTCGGCTTCTTGTCGTACTGCCGGCTGTAGAAGCCGGTCAGGCGGTTGTTATTGCTGACCTGCCATGTCGTGTTGACGAGCGCCGACGTCATGTTGGTGGAGTCGAGGACGGCCTCCGAGAACGCCGCCGGGACGTTGACCTGCACGCGCCAGTCGCGGAAGCTCGTGAAGATCCGCACCTTGTTCTTCACGATGGGACCGCCCAGCTGGATGCCCAGGTCCCCCACCTTCTTCACCTTGTTGGTGTCCGGTTTGAATCCGAGGCCCAGCAAGGCGCTGTCGACGTTCTTGCCCTGGGTCGAGCCGCCCTCCCAGTAGTAGGAGGCCTTGCCGTTCCAGCGGTCGCCGCCACTCTTCGTCGTCATGTTCACGAACACGCCTGAACCGGGCACCGAGATGTCGTGCGCGCCGGTCGAGACCTGGACTTCCTCGAACGCGTCGTAGTCGTAGTAGTACCCGGAGTACCCGATGGCCGCCGGGTCGCCCACGTTGATGCCGTTCAGGAACTGGGAGTTCTGCGCGTTCGAGGTGCCGCGCGCCACCATCGCCCCCTGCAGGCCGCCCGACGTGCCGCCCACGTCGGGACGGCTCGAGATGAGGCCGGGCACCTTGCCCTCCACCAGGGCCCAGATGTCACGGCCGCCGGGGGTGCTCGCCAGAAGCTGCTGGCTGAGCGTCACGCTCACGTTGGCGCTGGTCGTGTCGATGACCGGCGCGTCGCCGGTGACCGTGACCGTTTCGGCCACCGTGGCCACGCTCAGCGCCTGGTCAACGGGCGTCGTCCCGCCCACGCTGACCACGATGTTCTCGCGGACGACCGACCGGAACCCCTGCAGGTCCAGTTTGACGCTGTACGTCCCCGGGCTGAGCGAGGGGAATCGGTAGACGCCGCCGGCATCGGTCGTGCCGACCATCTGCCCGGATACGAGGGCCGGACTGCTGATCGTGACCGACACACCAGGAACGACACCCCCCTGTTCGTCGACGACCTTGACCAGGATGCTGCCGGTCTGGACCTGCGCGAAGGCAGGCCCAGCCAGCAGGAGTACGGCAACGAGCAACCAGCCGGCGTGTATATGGTGACGCATGACGACTGCCCCCCCTCAGTTGAGAGTTGCGTTTCGGCGGCGTGACGGAGTGTCGAGCGGCGGATTTCCCTCCTTTGCGTTTGATGGGTAGCCAAACTGTATCCAGACTGTATCAATGTCCTCCCGCCGCATCAAGCGCCGGGTGCCCGGACCGGCGAGGGCGCCGGGAGGCCTGGCGTCCAGATCGTCATCTGGTGCCGGGCGTCCCCGATGCCGGCGCGGGCCGTGGCGCCCGCCGGGTCACCGGCGAAGATGCCGGTCGAAGAACGCACTGACCCGGTTCCACGCGTCCTTCAGCACGTGCTCGCGCGTGAAGTAGTGGAACTCCCCGGGGTAGGTCATGAACTCCAGGAGGTCCCCCTTGCCGTTCTTCAGCAGCTCGTCGATCAGCCGCACCGAATGGAGGTACGGCACGTTGACGTCTGCCGTGCCGTGAAGCACGAGGAGCGGCCGTACGAGCTTGTCGACGTGTGAGACGGGCGAGGCCTGGGCGTAGACCGCGGGGTTCTCCTCGGGTGTGCCGATGCGGCTTGCCGTCCATCCGCCGTGATATGGGTCCTCGTAGTACATCGCGTAGTCCGCGACGCCCGCCACGTCCACGGCCGCGCGGAACGTCGTCGGCATCGCGGTGACCGCCAGCAGCGTGAAGAAACCGCCGTAGCTCAGCCCCCAGACGCCGACGCGGTCCGCGTCGACGTAGGGCAGGGACGCGAGGTAGCCCGCGCTCATCGCGGCGTCGCGGAAGTCCTTGCCCCCCACATCCATGTAGACGCCCTCACGCCAGGCCGAGCCGTACCCGATGCTGCCGCGGTAGTCGGGCGCGATCACCACGTAGCCGCGCTGCAGCAGGTACTGGTGGAAGCTGTAGTAGACGGCGTAGTTGCGCTCGACATGCCAGCCGTCGTAGTTCTGGTTCACACCGTCGCCGTGGATCCACACGATGGCCGGGTGCTTCTTCGTGCGGTCCAGCCCCTTCGGGACGAACAGGTAGGCCGGAACGGCCTTGCCGTCGGGGCCCGGGTAGTGGACGAGCTCCGGCTCGACGAGCGCCGTTCGATCGATCGTGGACGGCATCGAGTCGGTCAGCCGCACGGGCTTCGCGCCCGGGGTCGCGACGTCAATCACCCACAGGTCCGCGGAGTTCCATGGGTCCGTGTGCTGGTAGACGAGCCGCCTGCCGTCGGGCGACCACTGGGCCCCGGTGTCCGTGCCGCGCCCGGTGGTGACCGCCGCCACCGCGGCACGGGCCGGATCGGCGCCGATCGTGGCCACGCCGAGGTGGCGTGCTCCCGGATTCGGGCCCTCGTTCGAGTCGAAGGCGATGCGCGTTCCGTCAGGCGACCACGACGGCCGCCACGCCTCGAACGCTCCCTTCGTGACCTGGACGGCCGGCCCTCCGCCGGCGGGCATGACATAGACCTGATCCCAGCCGTCGCGATCGCTCAGGAACGAGATCCACCGGCCGTTGGGCGAGGCCTGCGGGCCGCCCTGTGCGCCCCCCGTCATGCTCCAGAACTTGTCCTTGACGTCTTCGTGCACGAGCTTCGGCTCGCCGCCAGCCGTGTCCCCGACGAGGATCTCGCGCCGCTTGAACCCGACCACGCGGTCGGTGACAAAGTGGGACTGGTCGATCCACCGGTTGGCGGCGATGCCGCGTCCGCCGAAGCCGCTCACGGGCCCGGGAGTGAAGGGCCTGGGCTCGCCGCCCGAAGCCGGAACGACGTAACTCCGGCCGGGCGGCCCTGGCGCGACTTCCATGGTCGTGTAGATGATCTTCGCGCCCGAGTACGGCGGCGCCTGGTCGTGGCGAATCATCTGGCCGCCGCCCCCGACCGTCCACGCGAGGGAGCCGCCATCGCCGGCCCACCAGAGCGCGGTGACCGCGCCGTCCGCGGTCGCCACGATCCGGTCGGTACCATCGGCCAGGGACCGGACATGGAGCTGGGCCGGCCCGCCTGGGTCTTCGGTGGCGGCGGCCCGGTCCCTGCTGCCGCCCCGCCCGCCAGCGTCGGCCGGCCCGCCGACGACATACGCCACGCGCGTGCCGTCCCTCGACGGCGTCAGCGCGCGGCCCGGCATCTCCGGCCAGGCCGGACGAGGCGGCTGCCTTCCGTCTGCGGCGGTCTGCATCAATGTCCCGCCGCGCATGAAGTAGATCGTCCTGCTGTCGGCGCTCCAGAACACGCCCGTCGCCGGGCCCCCGTCGGTGGTGACTGCGACCGGCCGGGCCGATCCGTCCGCGGGCACGACGTGGAGGTTGGCCACCCCGGCACGATCCCAGACGAACACGATGGCGCGGCTGTCGCGCGACCAGACGGGGTTCGACGGGTGCTTGATGTCCAGGAGCAGGTCGATGGTCAGGCTGCCCGCCGCCGGAGCGGCGGCGCCGCCGCCCGCGGGACGTTGTGCGCGCGCGGTGAGCACGCAGCCCGCCAGGACCACCAGCATGACGCAGGACCCCACCACCAGGCGACGGCACATGGCGCCTCCTCTTGCGTGAACCGGAGATTACGCAGAATCCGATGCGGAAGTCTGCCGTGTTTCCATGTCGGTCATGTCCGGCATCGACCCAGGTGCGCTATCCGCCAGGGCTCGTCCGTGCGCGGACGACGGGTCCCGGAAAAGCGAACACGGCGCGGCCGGCGACCGGGTTGATGAGCAGGGCGAACGCAATCCAGAGCGAGATCGCGCCGAGCGCCACGGTACAGACCCCGACGACAACCCCCAGCCAGTCGCCTCCGCCGAGATGGCGCGCGATCCTCGCGACGTAGAGCACGTCGATATCGACGAGGAAGGCCACCAGCAGCGACGAGAAGAAGCCGAACCCGTACGTGAAGGCGAGAAACACGATCAGGAAGCAGACGTCCACCGCGAACACGATCACCGGATCGGCGACCTGCCCGCGGGACAGCCCGTCGAGGACCCACCAGTTCACGACCCAGTTGAACGCGAAGGCCGTGAACAGCGTGCCGCCGTAGAGATTCCGGTTCAGCAGGTTGCCCAGGCCGGCCACCAGCTGGCCGCCGGCGCCAAACAGCAGGCAGAAGATCGCCGCCGTCCGAAGCCCGGCCGGGGTCAGGCTCGTGCCGAAGGCAATGGGCACGAGCGCGGCGCATCCGATCGCCAGGCAGATCAGACCAATGGGCGTGGGATCGGCCATCACCTGCGCTGAAGCGGTCGGACCACTGTCGGGCGCGTGACTCATGACGTCTCCCGTGTCTGACCCGGCGGCGCAGCGGCGTGCCAGGGCCCGGTGTGGGGTGAGACTACCGCAACCCGCCGCTAAACGCGAACGAGGGGCGAGGGTTCGGTCCGGGAGCGGTCAGAATCGGGGCAGCGCGAAGACCAGGGCCCAGGAGAGCTCGGCCAGCGCGTTCAGCCGGTCGCCGTACAGCGAGAGCATGGTCGGCCAGTCGGCTGAGGCCATGGCTGGCGGCGTTTGCGGGGGCAGCACGCGGAGCGGGACGACGACGGGCTCGGCGGGCGGAGCCGCGGCCCGCACGGGTATCCGGTAGGCCCGGCCGGCCCGAAGTCGGGTCGTGGCCAGGCCGTTGGCCTGCATGATCGCTCGAACCGATGCGCCGTATCGGGCCGCCAGGTGGCCCAGCGTCTGCCCGGGTCGGACGACGTGCCGCACCGTGAACACGGGCGGCCGGACGATGCTGGCTTCGACCAGGTACGGAAAGGCCCGCTGCCCAAGCTGCTGGGCCACCGGGTTGTAGAACCGGACGTGGTAGTGCGTGCGGTGGAGGGGAATGTGGCTGACGATCGCGTCCCGGAACCCCCTCGAGAACTGGAAGACGCGGTCGAGCCAGTCCTTGTCTTCACCGATGCTCAGCGCCTGGTTGTAGAGCAGTCTCTGGATTCGCGTGTCGAGGAAGATCGCCTCGACGTCCGTGCACGTGACCAGGGCCCGAACGAGAGTCCAGTTCCGCGCCAGGTCCAGATTGGCTGCCGTTCCCGGCTCATACCACCTCGCCGGCCCGCCCGCGTAGTAGAACCCCAGGTCGACATCCCGCCCACCCTGGTGGGACTCGTGCCGCTTCAGGCGCCCGCCATCCGCATCGCTGATGTCGCCGATGACGATCGGCGGCGTGTCCGGGAACAGTTCGTGGACCTTGTCGACGGCCGCCTGGATGTCGGCCATCGTCTCGGTCGTGCCCCACGTGTCGGCCGAGGGCGCAATCTCCCAGAGCGGGCCGGCTGGCAGGCTGACCGGGTTGAGCAGAATGGCGGCGCCCGGCGTGCCGATCGTCAACGAACCCAGCGACGCCGGGTCGGACTCGACCCGTTCCTTCAGTTCGTCGTCGGTCAGGTCCAGGAGCGACGCCGGGGCGTGGCGGGAGGTCTCGCGGGCCGACTCGGTCGTGACGGGCACCTCGGGCAGTGCGGCCGTCCCGGACGCGAGTTGGGGCACGCCGCCCAACGGCGACCAGGTCATCAACCACAGCCCGGCGATCACTCCTGCTGGCGTCGTCATGTCAGTAACGTCCGCCAACTCTACCCGATCGTCACCGAGGTCGGTCAAGCGTATTCTGTGCCGCGCGAAGGGGGGGTGGCTGAGACCTGTCCGGCAGCCGAGACCGCGTGGGCGCTAATCCCGGCGCTCACCGGCGCTCAGTTGAATTGACCATGCGCCGGGCCGTAGCGCGCGGGCTTCAGCCCGCGTGCCCGGGGCGGACCCCGTCAACCGAAGTGAGCCCCGGGAGTAGGAGCGCGCGTCAGCGGCCGATTCGTGTGCGAGCCTCGCGCCGTTCGTGCACCTGCTGCGGACGCGAGACAAGGCTGACCGCCGATCACGGGCCGCCGGAGCGTGCTCTGTACACGAGGTAGGCGAAGATGATGGCGAGTGCCAGGAGCGCGACGCGTGCCACCCCCATCAGGCGGGTGCGAGCGACGTGTCGCGTTCCCTTCGGTTTGATGCCGGTGATCGCCGCAACGGCGGTGATGAGTACTGCGAGGCCAAGCCAGGCGAGCCAGCTCATGACAGGCGCAGCATACACCTTGGCTCGAGCCGGCGCCACGCACCCTTGTGGGAGCACTGTGGCGCGCCTGCGCCGTTTCGCCGGGGTGAGGCCGTCGGTCAGCCTGCCATCAGCCAAGGTTCTCTGCCGCGAAATCCCAGTTGATCAGTTTGTCCAGCACCGCGTTGACATAGTCCGCGCGCCGGTTCTGGTAATCCAGGTAGTACGCGTGTTCCCACACGTCGATGGTCAACAACGGTTTCACGCCGGTGGTCATCGGCACGCCCGCATTACTGGTTGTGATGACCTTGAGCTTGGTGCCATCCAGCACGAGCCAGGCCCAGCCGCTGCCGAACCGGGCCATTGCCGCAACCGCCAGCTCCTTCTTGCACGTGTCCACGGTGCCGAAGGAAGCCTCGATCGCTCGCGTCAACCCTGCGGGTGGTGTACCACCGCCCTTCGGCCGCAGGCTGCGCCAATAGAACGTGTGGTTCCATGTCTGCGCCGCATTGTTGAAGATCGCCGCCTTGTCAGCCTTGTCGGCTGTCTCGGTGATGAGCGTTTCCAGCGGCAGGCCCGCAAACGCCGTTCCTGCCACCAGCTTGTTCAGGTTGTCGACATATCCCTTGTGATGCTTGCCGTAGTGGAAGCCAATCGTCTGCGCGGTGATGATTGGGTCCAGCGCGTTGTCCGCGTAAGGCAGGGACGGCAGGACATGCGGCGCCGCACGGTCGGTCTGTTCATTGCTCATCATGGTGTCTCCTGACCCCGGCGCTCAGTTGGACGCGCCGGGAATGTAGCGCGCGGGCGTCAGCCCGCGGGCCCGGGGCGAACACACTCAACACAAGTGAGCCCCGTAGGCCCTGGACGCCAAGCAGACCATCTGGCTCTCCCACCCGTATTGCGTCGGGGACATTCACATGCTAGGCGAGGCAGGATAGCCAGTCTGTTCAGTTCAGAACAGGTGCGTGCGATCCGTGCGGTGTGGACCGAGGGCCGAAGCACCTGGCCGCGAGCGTCCCGGTCGGGACGGCCGGCGCTGCTGGTGTTCTCTTCAGGACAGCCCTGGTGCCGGCATGTCGATAGACTCCTGCGTGAAGGCTGCTCGCCGTCCAAGCGGGGTGAACGCCGCCGCCCGAAGCAGGTGGGCCAGCCGACAACGAACGGGGAATCACATGAGGCGACCGGTTTTCCGGGATACGATCCGCGGGGAGAATCCAATGAAGAGCCCGTTGCACTCTGGAGTCAAGCGTGCCTGGCAGGCGACCGCGTTGGCCATGGTCGTGGCCTGTCTGCTGCCGTCGCCGGCGAGCGCCCAGGCGCAGAGCGCCAACGAAGGCACCCTCGTCCTGGCACCTCGCGTCCTGTTCAACCCGATCGAGTCAGCCGGGACGCCTGGGAGCGCGCGCGGCTACGACACCTCCGCTGGGGGGTTCCTGGTCGGGCATCAGGCGGCACGACAGTCGAACGGTCCGACGAGCCGCATCCGTCTCTCGTTGGCGAACCTGCACGACCAGGCGATCACGATTGCCGACCGGAAGGGCGCGTCCGACGCGCAGCGGTCGTACCGCGGGCGGCGCGGACGCCGGGGCAACCGTGCGGTCACGGGCCTGGTGCTCGGAGCGATCGGCGGCTTCGTCGTGGGCGGTCTCGTCGGCGCGGAAGTCGCATCCCAATCGAGCCACCGCGAGAATCCGGAGCTCCACGGCTTCATGATCGGAGCGCCAATCGGGGCGGTCGTGGGCGGGTTCCTGGGCTTTGCCCTCGCCACCCGCTGACAGCCCGTCGCGAGAGCGCGCACCGCATCGCGATGGCACAACCCTGCGCGGCGGTGTAGCGGAACGGGGAGCCGGACCCAGGCATCCGTAGCGGCGCGTTCTTGTGTTGTCTCAACCGGGATGCTCCGCGCCGTCAACGCCCGGAGGACCCGACCTCCTCGACCTTCGCCCGGGTGCGCCAGGCGCCTGCAACCAGTACCCATCAACGCCTCATCAACGCCTCATTGACAGCGTCTGCACAGGGTGTATCCTACCGGACTAGACCAATTGGTCTAGTGGGAGCCGGCGCAGTCAAAGGGAGGAGCGACGATGCGGGTGGCGAAAGACAACGTGGACGTCAGGATGGAGATTCCAGGCGCCGTGATCCGTCAGCGAACGGATTTCGGCGACGTGAGCGGATTCGACAAGATCAGCGGCGAGTATTTCACGCTCTCGGCGGGCGTCGATACCACGCCACTCTTCCAGGGCCTGGAAGGCGACCTCTGCCAGTGCCCCCACTGGGGCTTCGTCTTGCGCGGCCGGTTGACGACGACCGATGCGAAGGGCGCGCGGGAGACGGTGAATGCGAATGACCTCTTCTACTGGCCGCCCGGGCACAACGTCAAGGTCGACGCTGACGCGGAGATCGTCATGTTCAGTCCCCAGCGCGAGCACAGCCAGGTCATCGACCACATGATCGAGAAGGTGCGGGACAAGTGATACATCCAACCAAGCAGCGCCTGCTCGATGCGGGGCTGGCCATGCTCCTGGAGCACGGCTACAACGATTTGGGCATCCAGGCGCTGCTTGCCGCCACAGATACTCCGAAGGGTTCCTTCTACCATCATTTCAAGGACAAAGAGGACTTCGCGCTCCGGGTCATCGACCAGTACATGCGGCACGTCCATGCGGGCCTCGACGCCTGCCTGGGAGACAAGAGCCGACCTCCGCTCGAGCGCGTGCGTCTCTTCTTCGAGATGACGCAGCAGCACTACCGGAAAGAGGGGTACATGGGTTGCCTGCTGGGCGGGCTCGGACAGGAACTGTCGGGGGTGAGCGAGGTGTTCCGGCGCAGGATCGAGGGGTGCTTTTCCGAAATCGCCAGGCGTATCGCCGTCTGCCTGGAAGAGGCCCGGAAGAGAGGCGACATCCCGGCCGACTCCAATACGCGGCGCATGGCAGGCGTGCTGGTGGACTGCTGGGAGGGTGCAGCACTTCGCAGCCGGCTGCGGGGGAATGCCGCGCCGCTGACCGCGATGCTCGACTTCTACTTCCGTTCGGCGGTCGGTCGCTGACGTGTCGCGAGCGTCCGGCGAGCCAGTGCTGTACTTCATCGATTACGACCAGGCGTCCGCGCGGCGGGGCCCCGGGTACAATGAGCCTCAGGACGACCACGACACATGCGCGTGCCCTTGCCATTCGTCGCCGCCATCCTCCTGGCCTTCTGCGCCTGGTCCGCGCCGGACATGGCCGGCGCGCAGTCGCGTGCACAACGCACCGACGCCCTTCGCGATCACGGACTCGACCCGGCCTCCTCGCTCGAGTCCCGGGTCAAGGAGACCCCCGCGACCGTCCTGAAGATGTTCACGGACGCGGGACAGGCGACGCCGACGGCCCACGCCCTGACGGCCATGGAACGGCGCAAGCTCTCGAACGCGTTCGCGGCACTCCCGTCCCTGCACCGGCGCATCCTGGGTGAGCGGCTGCGAAGCGTGAGCTTCCTCGACGGGATGCCGAACACGGCGCTCACCTCGACGGTCAACCCGGGCGAGCCCTACCATCTGTTCGACATCACGATCCGGGCCGGAGTCCTTGGCGAGGACGTGTCCGGGTTCCTCACGCAGAAGGAGCGGAGTTGCTTCGAGATCGCCGGCTCGTCGCTGAGCGTATCCATCGAGGCCGGTACGCTCGATGCTGTCGTCTACGTGCTCCTCCACGAGGCAACGCACGTCGTCGACGCCAGCTTACGGATCACGCCGGCCGTGCGACCCGGCGATGAGCCGGCGGACGGGCCGCCCGCCAGCTCGTTCACCGAGGGCGTCTGGAGCGACCGGACGACCGTCGCCCCCCGATACCGCGACCAGATCCTGGAACGTGTCAGGTTCCGCGCCGGCGGAGAGATTCTGCCCGTCGACCGGGCCGAGGCGGTCTATGCGGCCTTGCGCCGGACGCCATTCGTGTCGCTCTACGGCAGCACGAACTGGCATGACGACCTGGCCGAGGCCGTCACCTGGTATCACTTGACCGAGAGGCTCGAGCAGCCGTATCGGATCGTGATCCGTCGCGCGGGAAGGGAGACCTTCGCCTACGAGCCCATGAAGTCGCCCATCGTGCGCAGCCGGTTCGACCAGATGGACAGGTTCTACGAGGATGCGCCTACCTGGACTACCACCGGGCGACCGTGTTCAAACACGGTTCGTCGAGCCGTCCGATCCAGGCTGACTCGGTACGTGACCGTGCCACGCCGCGGCGGTCGAGCAGCTTCCGGATCTTGGTCAGCCGCAGGTCTTTCCCGCAGGATGGAATTCATGGCCGAAGAGTTGCCCTGTCTCGATCTGCTCGAATCCACACCCGACATCTTGCGCGGCCTGATGGCCGGGATCTCGGAGGAGGACGCCCGCTGGAAACCGGCAGAGGATCGTTTTTCGATCGCCGAAGTGCTGGCGCATCTCTCCCATTCCGAGGGCCACTGCTACCGCGCGCGCGTGGACCTGTTCCTCCGCGAGGAGCTTCCCGAGTTCGAGCCTGACGACGCGCAGATGTATCTGGAGTTGTACCGCAACGCGGACCCCAAGGAGGACTTCCGCCATTTCGACGAGCAGCGCGAGACCAATGTGGCACTGCTGCGCGGGCTGCCTGCCGAGGCAGGCGACCGGAAGGCGACGCATCGCGAGGCGGGCGAAATCACGCTCTCGCAGATGCTGCACGAGTGGGCCCTGCATGACCTGGGGCACATCCGGCAGATCGCAGAACTGGTGCGGGCGCGCAAGTATCTGGCCGGGGCCGGGCCGCTGGGCGCCTCCTATCAGCTCAAACCATGACCTTCCGATCGCTTGTCCTGTCGCTCTCTCTTTGCAGGAGCGGCGGCGGCACGGGCCTTCCTGCACATGTCCGATCCTCGATGCGGAACGCCGGCGTGCGCAAGGCAGAACTGGCGCGACGCTTGCGATGGCACATACCTCAGGTCGATCGCTTGCTCGCCGAAACCGGTCTTCGCCGCGAACTGCCGCGGCTTGGCCAGTTGGACGCCGTCCTCAGTCGAAATCAAACGGGGTCATGTTCACGAGGGACGCGGTGTTCACGGCATTGTGATCATTGGGGTAACATGGCGAGCGCGAAGTGGGCTGACTCGCGCACCTGTGCAAATCCCGCCCGGATGGTCGTGACGCCGCGCCGTCACGCGCGCCGAGGCATCTCCGCGGACGTGATGCACGGCTGTGGATCAATCGAGACGGCTCCGCAGCAGCCTGCGACGCGCTGAAGGCCCGGGCGCTGCGCTGACGAACTGCCGCGTCGCACGATACCCCGGCGGTGAATTCGTCCAATGCGTTCGACGCGGAGAATGCGGTTCGCGCTGACCGAGCACAAGGAGCACACGAACATGAAGCCAAAGAACACGATCTGCCTCTGGTTCGACAAGGACGCCCATGAGGCCGCGCGCTTCTACGCCGCCACCTTTCCGGACAGCAAAGTGACCGCTGTTCACGAGGCGCCTGGTGACTACCCGAGCGGCAAGGAGGGCGATGTGCTGACCGTGGAGTTCACCGTTCTGGGCATTCCCTGTCTCGGTCTCAACGGCGGCCCGGAGTTCAGGCACAGCGAGGCCTTTTCCTTCCAGATCGCGACGGACAATCAGGAAGAGACGGACCGCTACTGGAACGCGATCGTCGGCAATGGCGGCCAGGAAAGTCAGTGCGGTTGGTGCAAGGACCGCTGGGGCCTCTCCTGGCAGATTACCCCGCGCGCGCTGACTGAGGCGCTTGCGGCTGGTGGCAGTGAGGCCAAGCGTGCCTTCGCGGCGATGATGCCGATGAAGAAGATCGACATCGCCACCATCGAGGCAGCGCGGCGGGGCTGAGGTGGACACGACGGGTTGCGCCATCTGAGCGCCCCTGGAGTCGCATCCGGGCTCCTGTCGGCGGTTTCGACCGGCTCGAAAGGCCGATGCCTCGCTCAAGGGTGGCGGCGCCCAAGCAGCTTGTCAGGGTCGACGTGCACTGGCACGCCCACTGCGGCAGATACCGAGAGGACTACGACGCCGGCTTGCCGAAGCCGCGATCGACCGGACCACTCCAAGTGCTGTTCGAGGAACCCGTACGCCAGCACGTGACACGCGCCGGCGGCGAAGAACACGCGGTCGTGTCCGCGAGGCATCCCGCCGTAGCTCGCGGAGGAGCGAATCAGACCGGACCCGAGCGAAGGCGGATGGCTGGGAGGCAGGGATTCGAGCCCCGATCACGTGGTCCAGAGATCGGTGAATGTGCTTCCGTGCGCTCCGGTCCCTTCTGCTTTGCTCGGGTCTTCACCTCCAGCGATTCGGTCTGCTCTCGTCCGCTCTGGTCTGGCCTTGTAATGTCTCATTCTGTCTCAGCGCCCGGAGGCCGCGTCCGTCCGCCGCGGCGAACTGCAACCCTCGCTTCCTCCGGCCAGGCCTTCATACCAGCCTGCTGAGCCGCCGTCCACAGCTGCCTGTCGAACGTGCCCACGATGACTTCGATGCCGACGGACTCCTGCCACATCAGTGCGGATGCGAGCTGCACCGCGTCGTAGCCGCGGAGCGCGTGATTCCACGCGAGCGTTCTGGCTCGATCGACGAGCGCCTCGGTCACGGGTACCCGCAGGAGGTCGTGCCAATCCCTGTCGAACGCGCGCTGCGCCCGGCGCGCTACGTGCTCCGTCACGAGATCCACCCGAACCGCCTTGGCAAGCGCCGCGGCGACCTCGGCGCGACTGACAATCGAAGTCGCGACCATCTCGGACTGGGCCGTGAGCGCGATCGTCTCCCGCGACCCGCGTTCAGCGATGTAGAGCTTCACGAGCGCGCTCGCGTCGAGGTAGGCAATCACTCGCGATTTCCCACCAGGAGATCGCCGACCGTTCTGGCGCCGCGGAGCTTTCCAACCGGCTTTGCCGGCCGCAGCCGCTGGCCACTCCAGGCGACCGCGCCCGCCCTCTTCAGTGCTTCGACCCGTTCCCGGACGGAGAGCGCTTCGGGAATCACCCGGGCGACGGGTTCCCCATGCTCGGTGACGACGAGGGTGCGGCCGGCCTTGACCTCTCGCACGCACGCGCTCAGCGTCGACTTCAGTTCCCTGATGCCGATTCGTCTCTCTCGCATGTGATTGAGACCACATTGTATCATATGTGGGCTCACCCGCTGGCGGCCGTGACTGTCCGGAGTTGTCGAAGACGTGGTTCAGCTCCGCGGCACGGTCGGCGGGGGCACGCCTGGCTTCGCGGGCTGTTGTGGCCCTGCCCCTGCCCGGCCGGCGAACAGCATGGTCACGGCGTCCTTGGGGCACGAGGCCGGGCACCCGCTGTAGGGATACTCGTTCAACATGTCCTGGACAGACCCCTCTTCCTGGCCGCCGTCCACGTGGGCGCCCGCCTCGAACTCCGCGAACTCGAGGGCATCGACGAGCGCCGGATGCCGGCGCCTGACGAGCACCGCTTCGTGGACGGCGCGACATTCCAGTTCGATCGCTTCTGGCGCCACGCGGCGGTCCTGCAGCCCGCGGCGCAGTGCCGCGGCGAAGCGGTCTCGGAACCCGACGAGCGGACGGATCTGGAAGACGAGCGTCAGGCAGGTGCGCTCTTCAATCGCGACCACCACAGTCTTGTCCACGAGAATTGCCGCCCAGTCTCCGAGGCGCACCGGTCGTTCGGGACTCGCCTTGCCCTCCGGCGCCCTTCGTTCGCCGAGGGCCCTGTACAGCGCCGAGGAACACATGACGGTGACCATAGCTCCCCCGCTCGCGTTCACGCCAGCGACACCCGTGCCGGCCCGCACCGCCTCCCCCAGGATGCACGGCCTGGTCCGGCTCGTCGGTTGGCGAAAGTGCTCCGGAAACTGATGGAACAGGCGGAAACCGCTGGCCAGACCGCGCAGAAATTGCGATCTCGAAGCGGGCTCTCGTAGAGAATTCCGCGAACTCGAGTCAATCCTCCAACGCTGCCTCCGGCTGCCCGGGTCGGGCCGGGAACAGCAGGGCGGGTCGGACGCTACTTTGCGTCTTCGTCCCCGGCGTCTGGGCGGGGCCGCCACAGCCCCAGCACCTTCCCGACGCGCAGCACTTCGGCAGCGCCGGTGCGGGCGCAGATGGCCTCGCAGAGGTCCGCGCGCTCGGCCCGGTCCGCCATGCCGATCCGGACCTTGATAAGTTCGTGGGCCGCAAGTGCCCGGTCGATCTCGGCCACGACCTTGTCGGTCAGGCCGGCCTGCCCGATCTGCACAATCGGCTCCAGTGCGTGGGCGCGGGCTTTCAGGTGGCTCCGTTCGCGGTTCGTCAATGACAGCACCATGGCCCCATTGTATCCGGGCCCTGCCGCCTCCCACCTGGCTGGAGGCGCAGGAGCGGCGGACCGGCCACGTCGTGCTGACCGATCGCCAGCGCAGGAGAGCGCTGAACGAAGAGATTACGCAGCGAGTCAGCGCGCTTCCTGGAGTGCAGTCGGCCGGCAGCGCGAGTTCGGATCACGCGTCATCACCTTCGGCGTCGCGCCACCCGCCTGGACCCGATCGCATGCCTGCGCCAGGAGTAGCCAATATGGAATGGCTCGTTCTCTCCTCCGGCAAGAGCGTGGTTGACCCAATTGTTCAGCGCACGCGCGAACTCACGAAGTCGGTCAGCGTTGCAGCAGTCTTCGAGCGCTTCGCGAAGCGTGGCCGGGTGGGCCCCCAGGTTCGGGACAAAAGGCGGCTTGCTCATCGCCGTCTACTCGTCCTCTCTGCTGGCGCCATGGCGCGACCAGCGTCACATCTCTTCTGGGACCCAGGGCGCTTTCGCGCGCACGGCGTCGATCAGAAACCGGACACCCTGGTTGTCCGATGGGTTGAGCCAGAGCATTCGAACGAAGACGTGTTCGGCTTCGTCGAATCGGCCCAGGCGCCAGCAGCAGAGTCCAAATCCGTGAAGGCAGCGAAGAAAGGGCCGGTTGTCGATGAAGCCCCACGGCAACAAGCCGTCGAAGTCCGAGGCCAACGACAACTCGCCAATCCGAACGCCCGCTTCGTAGTGACGGATCGCCTGTGCGGCGTCGTGCTCGAATGCCAGGTTGCCGAGATGCGCGTGCGCGTCGAGGCATCGCAAGTCGGCCTGGCAGAGCTCCATCAGGACCCTGAGTGCACCGCGGACGTCGCCGGCGTCTTTGAGATCGTTCGATTCGATGATTGGGTCTGACTCCGGATCGTCGGGGTCGGCGCCGGGCAGCACCTGCTCCATCTCGAATTCGCGTCTCTCGCCGCGAGCGATGATTGGTCTCGCCCACTCGTCGACGGGTTCATCGGACTCGCCCCGGTACCTGTTCGTGCGGATCCCAGATGCCCTCGTCCTCCAACGTCAGTGGCACCAGGTCGAGCGCGGAAACATCAAGTCGCGTCGACTGGATGTCGCCCGAGAGATATGGGTGTCCGGCGTAGCTCCATTGCTTGCGCGGCTTCACGACGATGATCTCGCCGGGCACGGCGTCCCAGAGGCCGCCGCTGCGAAGAGTGATCCCGCGCCGTGTGCCGAGCAGCACACAGCGCGCGGCTGTGTTCTTGACCGAGAGAAGAACGAGTTCAACGAGGCCGGCGAGATCGATGTCACTCGCTGTCGCTTTGTGCTGATGGCCGAGCTGGATGTCCGCAGATGATGCCGGGACGAAGGGCTCGAGCCCCAGCCATCTGCGGTAGGCCGACAGGAGTCGTTCACCGGCGGTGCGAGGCGGAAGTACCACATCACAAGCGGCAACGACATGCGCCGTCTCGTCCGCCCGGCGACACCGCGCGGTCAGGCCCCGGCGGGGATTGCCCTCGTAGCAGAACTCCACGACCGAGATAGGCTCGCCCATCACGAAGCCGTCGCACGGCAAGGCGACACGTTCGAGGAACACGCGCTGCCACGCGCGGAACGCTTCGTCGTCGGTTTGAGCACTGCCGGCGACTTGCTGGATGTCTCTGTCCAGGGACCTGTGGTCGGGATCGGGCATGCGTCGAGTCACAAGATCGTGCCTCCGATTCTGCCGATCCTAATCGCGATTGCGGCACCCGCGTGACAGGACGCCGAAGTGCTCACGAGCGGAACCGCCCCTCGGGACCTTGGTGGCGCGACCTTTCTATCAACTTTCTATCAAGCTCGCCAACCGGATCCTCGCAGGGCAGGCTCGTCGATGTGGCCGTAACCCGTTCGAGAACCGTTGCTTGTGCCGCCAACTCTTCGGCTACGCACCGGCACGCCGATAACGTGGTCAAAACCACCAATCCTGAAGCCCGACAAATTGGTCGCAAGCAATTGATTCTTAATGGGTTATTTGGCTGGGAGGCAGGGATTCGAGCCCGGAGCGGCGCGAGCCGCGGAGCGCCTGATGCCTGGCCGAGCAGCCAATGAGCGAGCAGTGATGTGAGCGAGATTGGCTGGGATGCACCTGGCGCATCATTCGTAAACTGTTCTCCTTCCTTCACTTGGCCCGGCCCTGGTCTTGTCAAGATCGCACGGAAACCTCCCGCCAGCGATCATCGACACCGTGTCGTCGTCGGGTCCGAGCGGTCTGGCCGGCAGATTTCGGGGCGGTTGGTTTGACTCGGTCTCCCATCTTCCCTAAGCTGGTGACGTCATGGACTATCAGGGCATGATCACGATCGACCCGGGCAAGCGCGGCGGAAAGCCGTGTATCCGCGGTCTGCGCATGACTGTGTACGACGTCCTCGAGTACCTCGCCGGAGGCATGACTCCAGAGCAGATCGTCGCTGACTTCCCGGACCTTACGATCGAGGACATCCGGGCCTGCCTGGCCTTCGCCGCGGATCGTGAGCGCAAGCTCGTCAAGGTCCCTGCGTGAAGCTCCTCTTCGACGAGAACCTCTCCAGCCATCTCGTCGACTTGCTCGCGGACTGCTATCCAGAGTCGCGTCACGTTCGCGGTGTCGGACTTGAACGCGCGGACGACCGCACGGTATGGGACCATGCGGCGGCCCATGGATTGACGATCGTGTCCAAGGACTCGGATTTCCATCAGAGGAGTCTCTTGTTCGGTCCGCCGCCGAAGGTAGTCTGGATCAACATCGGGAACTGCCCGACGTCGACTATCGAGCAGGTTCTCAGGCGACACGTCCCTGATCTCGAGAGACTCGAGCACGAGCCGACGGCAGCGTTCCTGATCCTCGACTGACGGCCTCCCGGTAAGCGATCACGACCAGGAACTGGGACGCACGCGGTGCCCATCATCCAGCAGTCACCAGCGAGCGAGAAGATCGCCTTGTTCCGCTCTCTGTTCCGGGGCAGGGACGACGTCTACCCTCGCCGGTTTGAGAGCCGCAAGACGGGCAAGGCCGGCTATGCCCCCGCCTGCGCCCACGAGTGGGTCAGTGGGATCTGTGAGAAGCCGCGTGTAAGATGCGGCGATTGTCGGCCTTGGCAGAGACCCTTCCGGCTGGTCGCAATGGGCGGTATGATACGACCATGCGACGCGCCGAAGTGATCGCCTTGGTTTCAGCCCGCCGAGACGAGATCGTCCAACGCTTCGGTGTGCGCTCGCTGTCGCTGTTCGGCTCGGTGGCTCGCGACGAGGCCAGACCCGACAGCGACGTCGATGTGCTCGTCGAATTCGAGGGGCCGACGACCTTCGACAGCCACATGGGCTTACTGATCTTTCTCGAGGATCTCCTCGGCCGCCGCGTCGATGTTCTGACGGCCAAAGGGATCAAGTCTCGCCTCCGTCCGCTCATCGACCAGGATCTTGTGCGTGTCGCGTGACACGCAGCTCTACATCGCGGATGTCGTCGCGGCGAGCGAACGACTGCGCGGCCCTGGAGCCAGCGGGTCACACCTCCGCCAAGCCCAGGCCGGATAAGTAGCTGTAGGTCTGATCGTAGAACTTGGGTGCCCGCGTCGGGTCCGACGGCTCCCCCCGCGGAACGAAGATGACCATTCCCTGACGCGCCCGTGTCAAGAGCACGCGATATGCGTTGAGCAAGTAACGCTTTCGCTCCTCCTTCCGGATCGTGTTCCACTGCTTGCCCCGGAACTCATAGTAGCTCCAGCCACGCCCGTCGAGTCGCAGATCGGCATCCCACGTGACGCAGATCCAGTCCAGTTCAAGCCCCTGAATCTGGAATTCCGTCGCAGCGTCTTCCAGATAGTAGCTCGATCGTGTGTCGTGACTGTCATCGAGAAACCAGTGGATCGGATCGACGTTGATACGAACGTCGATCGCGTGGGGCTTCAATCGCTGCGCTTGCGATGACGCAACCAATCCGTAGCGCTCTGACCCTCGCGCCCGGTCTCGGACCCATCGTTTCGCTCTCGCCAGGTCGCGCGTGATTGCGATTGGATATCGGCGGGACACCTCATTGAGAAGGTCGCGGGCACTATCTACGTCGCAGTCGAGTGCCGCCTTGACGAACGCCGACACACGTTCTGAACGGAACGACCGCATCGATGTCGACAGGTGAAGTCGGGGGTCGCGGACCACTTCCTCACGGTCGCCAAGAGCGCTGAGGGCTGACGCTGCCGCATACTCGGAGCCGGTCAGGTCCGGCGAGACGTACACGCGCCAGTGACCGAACGTCAGTCGGACGGCGTGAAGCCATTCCCCGATCCCGGCCTCACCGTCGTAGATCTCCTGGCCACCTCCAACCAAGCAGATGATCACCGCCCATCCGTCGTGCCTGTCCAGATAGGAGATGAGGAAGGTGGGTTCGGACTGATTGAAGTTCGCTATCTTCTTACGCCGCTTCATGAAGTCAGCGGTCTTTCTCCTGTCCCAAGCACGCTGTGCCTCGTCGAAGATCACCACGTGGTCGTACGGCGCGGCCGACGGGTCCCGTATGCCATCGTCTCGGAAGTGATGGACGTTCTGAATGAACGGCTTCACTCGCTGATGGATGACACCCTTGCGCTCGCGGTTGCCGGAGCGGGTCAGTTCGTCGCGAACCAGCGCCTCCTGCAGTACGGTGACGAGTGGGCCATTCCCCGACAGGAAGACGGCGCGTGTCTCTCCGGCGTTACGCCGCCGGGTGGCTACGTTCAGCCCCACGAGCGTCTTCCCCGCCCCGGGAACTCCCGTCAGAAACACGATGGCCTTCTCGCGTCTTGCGCGCGATCGTTCGATGATCTCCTCGACGGCTACCGACGTGACCTTCAGGTTCTTCGCACCGGCATCATGCCGGGATATCGAATCGACCGTGTGTCTGGAATACAGCGCGCGCGCGGCTTCAATGATCGTTGGTGTCGGTTGGTAGGGAGCAGTTCCCCACGGCTGACCGTCGATTGGCTCGCCGTCGACCGACCCCAATCCGTCCCCGATGACGACACTCAAGTCGGCAGGTCGGCACCCGCGCGGCGGTCGTACGCCGTCCTCGTGTGCCTTCTGCCAGGAGTGGTCGCTGTCGGGCGCCTCTGTGGCAATGAGAATCGGGAAGATCGGCGACCGATGGCTTGCGAGATGGAAGTTCTTGAGGTCGAGAGCGTAGTCCCACGCCTGGTTACGGTCGGCAACGTGGTACGTGCGCTCGCCGCACTTGAACTCGATCGGGAAGATGGCCGGACCGGAAATGAGGACGGCGTCGATGCGGCTCCCGAGCCGGGGCACGTCGAATTCCAGGTAGATTGTGCCGGGCAGTTCTTGCAGTGCGTCGCGCAGGATCTCGATCTCGGTCTCCCACGCCTGCCTCTGTTCTTCGTCGAGGTCGCATGGGTTGGCTTTGGCGAGTATTCCGAGAACCAGGGAGGGATCTGCCGAGAGGAATCCCTCGACTGTCGCCCAGTAGTAGGCAGACACGCAGGGCGGGGATGTTGGGCGCGACACCGCCGGGAGAATACCACGGTGGTCGTGAACTTCGCCGGCACCGACGCCAACCGCGACCTTGAGGACCCTCAACGGTCTTCCAAGGGAATCACCACAGGCGGATTCGCGTCCGTCGGTCAGCGTGTCTCATTCGTGTCTCATCGGCGCTCCGTGAGTCTCCCGATACGCCAGGCAAGATGATGAGTATCAACAGGTTCCAGGTACCGAAGCCGAGCCCGATAACGTGGTTCAAGGACGGATCGACCGGCCTGCGATCACGAGGTGCGGTAAGTGCTTGCTGTAGAAGGGATTGAGTTGGCTGGGAGGCAGGGATTCGAACCCGGAGCGGCGCGAGCCGCGGAGCGCCTGATGCCTGGCCGAGCAGCCAATGAGCGAGCAGTGATGTGAGCGAGATTGGCTGGGAGGCAGGGATTCGAACCCCGATAACGTGGTCCAGAGGCAGAAGAAGCGACGTCGACGGTGACCGAACCTCTCGGTTTTCTTAGGGTTGTCTGCGGTGATCGTCTGGCCGGCTGGGGTGGAAACGGGTGGTTTCGTGCGCAGTTTGTCAAGTTTTTGTCAAGTAACCCACCGCAGACGTCGACCACGAGGGATGAAACGAAGACCGAGTACACGACCCTCGGCATCGGCGTCGAGGTCGTCCAGACATTGGCGCCT
Source organism: uncultured Acidobacteriota bacterium (assembly GCA_963813325.1). Taxonomy (GTDB): domain Bacteria; phylum Acidobacteriota; class Vicinamibacteria; order Vicinamibacterales; family JAKQTR01; genus CAWEYM01. The sequence goes on along the minus strand of CAWEYM010000003.1, from coordinate 29,590 downwards.
TGAGCCCGTTGTCACGTAGGACCGGGAGCCGGCTGCGCACCACAAGATGTTGCCACATCGGCGACGCGCCGATCGGAGCACGATGTGTAGGCTGGAGAGATCGCCAGCTCCGTGCCGATGCCGGAAGGGGAGGTCGTGCATCAGCACTGTGCGGGGTTGGACGTGCACAAGAACGAGGTCGTGGCCTGCGCGCGGGGGCTGGATGGCGGCCGGACGATGTACGCGCAGGCACGGTTTCCGACGACGACGCGGGGCCTGCTGAGCCTGGCGGACTGGTTGGCCGCGCGCGGGTGTGGGGTGGTGGCCATGGAGGCGACCGGCGTGTATTGGACGTCGGTCTGGCATGTCTTGGAAGAAGGCCGCGAGCTGATCCTGGCCAACGCCGCGCACGTCCGTGCGATGCCGGGGCGCAAGAGCGATACGAATGACGCGCGCTGGCTCGCGGATCTGGTCGCGCACGGACTCATTCGGGCGAGCGTCGTGCCCCCGACGCCCATCCAGGACCTGCGCGACCTGACGCGGACCCGCAAGCCGTTGGTCCGAGAGCTGGCCCAGCAGACGCTCCGCATCCAGAAGACGCTGGAAGACGCCAACATCACAATCACCGGCGTGGTCAGCGATCTGCTCGGGGTGAGAGGCCGGGCGATTCTCGCCGGGCTCATCGCGGGCGAGACCGACCCGGCGCGATGGCTGGCGCGCACAAGGGGTCGCCTCCAGGCCGACCCCGGCCGCTTGCACGACGGGTTGCAAGGACGGGTGACGAGCGCACCACCGCTTTCTCCTCCAACTCCATCTGGATCAGATCGCGACGCTCGAGGCAGGCATGGCGCGGATGGAGGCGGCCGTGGAGGACCGCCTCCGGCCCTTTCGCGACGTCCTCGCCCGATTGACGACCATCCCGGGCGTCAGCACCCTGGTCGCCCAGACCCTCGTCGCGGAGATCGGCCTCGACATGACCCGGTTCCCGACGTCTGGGCACCTGATCTCCTGGGCGGGCTTGTGTCCGCGGATGGATGAGAGCGCCGGCAAGCGCCGCTGCACCCGGGTCCGCCACGGCGCCCCCTGGCTCAAGACGGTGCTCGTGCAAGCGGCGTGGGCCGCCAGCCGCGCGCGCGACCACTATCCGCGGGCCCAATTCACACGGATCCGCGCGCGTCGTGGCCCCAAGAAGGCCATCGTTGCGGTCGCCGCGTCCCTACTCACGGCGGCCTCCTTCATCCTGCGCGACGGCACCGAGTACCGCGACCTCGGCGGACGGTACGTCGATGAACGCGAGAAGACGCGTGCCGTCCGTCGCCTGACGCGCCGCATCGAAGCCCTGGGATTCAGCGTCGAGATCAATGCGGCTTGTATCTCGTGACCCAGGATGTCCCGCTGGACTTTCGAGCCTTCCTGCACCGCCACGCGGACCTGCTGCGCGCGGTGCCGGACTGGGAGATTCGCCTGCTCCGGCCTGGGCACCTGACGGCCTCGACGGCCGCCTATCGGAAGGCGTTTCATGAGGAACTCGCACTCCCCTTGCGACCCGCCGTGGCGGACGAACTCGCCTGGTATTTCCGGCGACTCCGGGCCGGGCCCGTGTCAGACGACGCCCGCCTGCGCGAGGCGCAGCGCGCCTTCGCCGCGCCCCGGTATCGCGCCCTCTACCGGGCCTGGCGACGCGATGGCAACCGCGTCCTGCATGCGACGACCTCCCCGATTCTGGCCGACCGCGTGGCCCATCGGATCGGACGCCTGGATTGCCACGTCCCGGCCCATCGGGACCTCCATCTCACCCCCCTTGGTCGGCACCGCCTGAACTGGTGCAGGGGGGAACGGGTGGGGGAACGGGTGCCAAAGCGGTCTGTTCCCCCCTCCTGGAGGCGACGGCCGGGGTTCGGCGCCGTCAGAAGGGTGCCGGGTGCGTTGCCAGCCATGGGCACGCAAACGCTTGTCCTGGCAGGGGTTGGGCTGTGCGCCGGCTGGGCGTTCCGGGCGGCGTCATCTGCCGCCCGTCGGGCCCCGGGGACATGGCTGGAGGGTGGTACCGGGGCGTGAGCGACCCCCCGTTTGCGGGGCCTGGGTGGCCCCGCCCCCGTCCCGGGGGTCGCTCACGCCCCGGCCGTCCGTGTCCGTTCGACTCGTGAAATCGGCCGGCGATGGCGGCGTCGTGACGACCGTCATCGCACCCGACATGGCGCCGCGCATGCGGCTGCGTTCGTTGCGCGGCATGCCGGCACGCTCGCCGTTGACGACTTGGTGTCGATGAGGTCTGTCATGCCGCTGATCAAGCCACGCACGCGCGGGAAGCACATGGTCCGGTTCATCACCCGGCTCGACCGTGAGAATCACGAGACCCTCTACGCGTACGCGCCGTTCCTCGGCGAGCCGGCCGAGGACGTGCTCAACCAGTTGGTGGACACGGTGTTGGCCAAGGACAGGGACTTCGTCACGTGGCGCGCCGATCATCCGCACTCCTGCGTGCCTCGCCCCGTGAGCCGGCGGCGGGGCTCCGGATCGTCAGCCGCCCCGCGGGATCCGGCCGCGGTCAGGCCACGCGCCAGCGACGCGGGGTCTGGCGCGCCGGTGATCTCGCGCGAGGCGTAAGGGGCGCACGCCATGTTGCACGCCGTGATCGGCACGGTGTTCGTCCCGCCCGTCACCGGCACCCCCGCCGCGAACTGCCCCCCGGCCGTCACTGTCGCCGGCTGGCCCTGCACCGTCGCCGGCTCGTTCACCGTCCCCGCAAAGCGCAGCACCCCACCCGGCGCCTGCGTCACCAGCCGGTTCAGCCGGTCGTGCGTCGTCACGGTGACGGCATCGTCAATCTGCTCCACCGTGCGGTTGCCCGCCGGGTCATACGCATACGCGTACCGGGCCAGCAGGCTCGGCGTGGGATCGGTCGTCTGATGCACCGCGGCCGTCAGTTGGTCGGCCGCGTCATACCCTACCGCCACCGCGTCGCCTGCGCGCTGTCCGCCTGCTGCTGCCAGGTCAGGATATTCCCCACCGCGTCATACGTGTAGTCGTCCTTCGACAAGCTCAGGACGACCCCGAGCCTTGTCGAGGGGTCAAACCTCGACAGCGTGCTCGCGTCCGGCTTCCGGTGATGGATGGTCGCCAGCCGCAGGTCCTGCGCCACCGGGGAGGGCGGCATTGGCTGGCCCCGCCTGCGGCGGGGCGTAGACGTCTTGAACGGCGCACCATCAATGTGAGAACTTGGTTCATTCGCAACGGATTCGGCCGCTCAAGACGTCTAGGCAGGAGCCTCAGATCAGCAGTAGCGGGTGTTCCAGTGGGTGCTGCCGTCGGGTGGGGCCTGCCGCGTCTTCCCGAGGATCTTTGGCCTTTGAGGGCGGGGGTGGGTCAGCGTGCGGGAGGCCCCGATAGCGCGCCCGCAGGCCGTCGAGCCCGTCGGCCAGAAGCCAGCGCCGCCACCGATTGACGTAGTCCCGGTAGCAGGGCACCGTGGCCCTCGATCTGTGAGCACCACGCCCCGTCCGCCAGCATCAGGATCACCCGCGCGCGGCGCGCGTCCTCGGCGCGGATCGTTCGTTCACGCAAGCGGCGCCCAGGTTCATCTCGGCCCAACGGAGCGCCGTCGAGACCATCAAGGAGGACCCTGTGGAGGACCATCGCGCACCCCGTGGCCAAGACCACGGCCAGGATAGTTGCAGCGAACAGCGATCTCAGCGACACGAGCCTGACCTTTGGTATAGTACGTTCCACCCCGTGTCCCCCTTGCTTTGCAGGCCCTTGATCCAATCCCCGTCCTTCCACCCGCCTCTATAGATCTGAACGAGGTTGTTAATCCACGCCACGAGGCCACCACCACCGGTGGTGACCGTGCCATCGGCGTTTACGGTCGCGTCGATGTCGTTCACCGTCTTGAAGACCTGACACGGACGCTGATCCGGAAGGGCGAATCCGTCCTGCTTCTAGTCCCACGTTTCGCCCGGAGGCACGGCATGAGTCTTAGGCGCGTTCTCCTCTTTCACCCAGATCGTGTAGGGCGACTTGTTGATCACCTTGAGACCCAGCTGATCCACGAACACGCCGGGCCTATTCAGCACGTAGCGGAAGAGATTCGTTCCCGCCTGAAGCCCAATAGGATCCTCGCTTAGGGCGGACCGAACACCGCCAGACACCCCGCTAATCCGTCCTATGAATCACGCGTACCGAGCTGGCCCGCATGGTATCGTCGCGGTTCCTCGACAGGAACCGGCCCTGACCGTCGAATCGAATTTCCGAAAGATTTTCCGGTTCCTACAGAGGAACCGCGGTTCCCCTGCAGCACCCGTTCCGGGGTGACGTGTCACCCCTGCAGCCGGTGCCGCCAGGCACCGCCGTCACTCAGCGCGGCGCCGACGCGTAGCGGGCGTCAGACCCTGGAGGCGGCGAGCACGGCGCACAGTGCGCGACGGCGACGGGCTCGATGCCGATCAACTGGTGAGTCGCCCGCCGGAGCTCAGGGCCGCCTCAGCAGTGCACGGTCCACGACCACCAAGCGCGCGGCGTCAGCGACCGCTGTGGCCAGTCTCTGGGTCACGAAACGCGCTGCAGAGAGCGGGCTGCTGACATCGACGGGGCGATGGAGAGGCGATCGCTCGTCAGCTTCCGCCCTCGCCTCCTCGACGATCTCCGTAAGTTATGCTAGTTGCTTAGCTTAGTCTGGCGCCTGGTCACGAGTGCGCTTCCTTCCCACGAACCGGTCGCTCACGGAAGAGAGCCACGGTCCCGCACGAAACCACTGAACCCAGCCTGCGCTAAAGAACAGGCCTGCTACCAACAGTGCCGCAGGTGCAGCCTCCAGCTTGTCGGTCAACGAGGCCCATCCTAAGAGCGCAAGGATCACGATCACACCAAAACTGACCGGAAAACAGACCACAGCGTATGCAAGGATCACCGGCCGCACGACTTCGGGATTGTCGACTCCGAGCAGCGACATGTGCCACCCAAACACAACGCTGAACGCCACAACCCACATCCAACGGAGCACGCGAAGCGAACGCCGGATGGCGCTCAGCTGTGAGGGGATCATCGTCCGCCTCTTCGATCCTCGGCTTCGCACCGATCGCGGCATGCATTGCGAGAGTCGGCGGTCCATTCCTGGCAATTCGTTCCGGGCCCAACCACGCCGTAATAGGGCCTCGGAGCGTCACAATTGCGGAGCAGACACCGCTCCACACAATCGCTGGCCGGAAAGGTCGTGCATTGTTCGGGATCGACGACATCACCCTCGTCGGGCCTTGTGGGGCGCCCTGGGCCGTAGCCCGTTCGACTATCGGTAGTCTGACCGCAACATCTCGTGACACCTCCGTTCGACACGCAGTAGTACTCATGGTAGGTGCCTGTTCGTTCTTGTCTTCTGCTGATTCCACCCCGCCCTCCCAGCGGTCTGCGACAGCGGTACGCGGTGAGGCCGAAGGGATCGGAAGCGCCTACTGGATCGTTGCCGACGTACGCGAGAAGGTTGGGTCCGTCGCCGAAACCCACCGGGTCTTCGCTTAGCCACCGGCCCAGATCAGGGTCATAGCCACGGTAAAGCGCGAGCCACGCGCGGCCGGTTTCTTGCCAACGATGACCGGTGTAGCCGACGCCGGTCACGTCTACACCAGTCACCAGGGTCCGTCGCCCCCACACGTCAAACGCGTACCGCGCAACCTCAGTGCCCGCGCCGTCGGTCACGTCCGTCACGCTGCCCAAGTGATCGGCGGCAAAGAATCGGGCCGCTCCTGCGGCGTGCTCACCTTGCCACCATATCCGCCGGGTTACAGTGGCGCCATCAGCAGCCCGCTCCTCGCATTCCTCCTTGCCGCACCATAGCACCTTGCGATCGGACTGGACGACGCTGTTCTCCTTTTCGACGATGCGTACCCGACGTTGCTGGCCGTCGTACGTGAACTCACTTCGATGGGTGCCGACGTTGATCGCGACGAGCTGATTGCGGGCATCCCATTCGAAGGTGCGGGTGCCGTCGCTCGTCAGATTCCCATTCGCGTCGTAGGTGAAGCTCTTCGTGCTCCCCGTCTGGTCGACCTCGAACACGGCCGTCGCGGTGTTCCCGCTCGGGTCGGTCGCCGTGATCGTCACCGTGTTCGTCCCGCTCGTCACCGGCACCCCCGCCGCGAACTGCCCGCCCGCCGTCACCGCCGCCGGCTGCCCCTGAATCGTCACCGTCGCCGGCTCGTTCACCGTCCCCGCAAAGCGCAGCACCCCGCCCGGCGCCTGGGTCACCAGCCGGTTCAGCCGGTCGTGCGTCGTCACGGTGACGGCGTCATCAATCTGTTCCACCGTGCGGTTGCCCGCCGGATCGTACGCATACGCGTACCGGGCCAGCAGACTCGGCGTGGCATCGGTCGTCTGATGCACCGCCGCGGTGAGTTGATCCGCGGCATCGTACCCGTACCGCCAGATCGTCGCCTGCGCGCTGTCCGCCTGCTGCTGCCACGTCAGGATGTTCCCCACCGCGTCATACGTGTAGTCGAACCTCGACAGCGTGCTCGTATCCGGCTTCCGGTGATGGATGGTCTCCAGCCGCAGGTCCTGCGCCACCGGCAGGTAGCTGTACGCCGAGGTCTGCCCGTTGGGATACGTCACGGACGCCAGTCGCGCCGACACCCCGTCGTACCCGTAGGTGAACGTGCCCAGCACGTTCACCTCCTCCGCGACCCGCCCCAGCCCGTCGTAGGCGAGGGTCATCGCGACTCCGTTGATCGCGCGCGACACCATCCGGTTGAGTTCATCGTACCCGTAGGCGATGGTGTCGTCCGTCAGCGGGCCGTCGACGGTCGCCACCTGCCCCGCCCCGGCCTGGCCAGCGGGATGGTAGGTGTAGGCGGTCGTGCCGGTCCCATCGACCATGGTCGTCACGCGCGGATAGTCCGGATCATACGTGTAGCTCACGCCCGGCGTCGGGATCTGCGCGTTCGAAAACGTCACCGCACTGACGGCATCGTCCAACCCGTACGCGTAGGTCGTCACCTGCTGCGTGGGATCGGTGACGGTGGCGACCCGCCCCGATCGGGCCTCATAGGTGTAGACGGTGGCCGTCAGCCCATCGGCCCGCACCTCCCGCGTCACGCGTCCCTGCACGTCCCGTTCCCAGGTCGTGGCCTGGCCCTTCGCGTCGATCAGCTGCCCGAGCCCGCTCTCGCCCCAGCGCTGCTGTACGGTCCGTCCCGCCGGGTCCCGCGTCCACACCAGGCGACGCGCCGCATCCACCCCGTACCGCGTCACGCGCCCCGCCCGGTCCCGCCGGCTCGCCACGTGGAGCCGGTCGTACGTCGTCTCCTCCCACGTCCCGTCGGGATACGTCGTCTGCACCGGCCGGTCGAACACGTCGGCATCCGTCGTCACCGTGTACCCGTCCGGACTCGTCACCGTCCGCACCCGGCCGTACGCGTCATACGTATACGTGGTCGTCGCGCCCCCCACCGGCCCCGTCACGCTCGTCAGCCGGCCGTCCCCGTCATACACGTACGTGGTGGTCTGGTTCAAGGCGTTCGTGGTCGTCAGCACCTGGCCCGCGGCGTTGTAGGTGAGGGTCGTCGTCTCGCCCGACGCATCCGTTACCGTCTGGGGCTGGTGGAGTCCCGTGTAGGCCGCGTACTGCGCGAGGAGGTCCGTGCCCCCGCTCCGCTGCTGCCGCACCTCCAGCAGGTCCACCCCGTTGGCCGCATAGGTGTAGGTCGTCGTCCGCCCGAGCGGGTCCGTCCGCGACGTCACCTGATCCTGCGCGTTGGAGGTCGTCAGCGTGATCGGCGAGCTCCCGTCATCCAGCACCCGACCGACGCGCGCCACCTGACTGGAAGATCCCAACGCCTGCGGGTCCGTCTGGCCGTGATAGCCGTACCACACCCGCGCCTCGAGCGGTCGCTGCACGCTGTGCGGCGCACTGACCGCATTCCGCGTCTGGCCGGCCGCCCACCCGTACAGCATCCAATGGGTCACCGTCGCCAGTCCCACGTTGCCCGGCCCGGCGGCCCACGCCGCCGCGTCCCAGTAGTAGGTGTTCCACAGATCGAGCGCGGCGTTGTGCGCGGCAAACCCCGTTGGCACCTCGCTGCACCCTGCCGGCACCGCCGCCGCGAGTTCCGGCGTGGCGAAGTGGTACTCCAGGTGCGCGACCCCGCCCAGCGGGTCGGTCGCCTCGATCATCGGGTCATTGACAAAGCCGGCCCGGTCCCTCTCGTGCCGGAACGACGTCGTCCCGTACGGCGTGGTCAGCGTGCCAATGAAGTCCTCGGCCTGATAGCCAAACGTCGAGGTCAGGCCGAGCGTGTCGGTCACGCTGGCCAGCTGCCCCGCGCCGGTGTAGGTGAACGTCGCCGTGCGCCCGAACGGGTCCGTCACGCCCGTCAGGCGCAGGGGATCTGCGCCGTCGTCGTACGCCAGCGTCGTCACCTGGCCTAGCGCGTCGGTCACCGCCACGAGCCGCGCCTGGGCATCCCACGTGAACGTCAGCGCCTGGCCCCGCGCGTCACGCCGCTCGGTCAGAAAGACCCGTCGCTGGCCCGGGAGGCCCCCGTCCGGCTGGCCGTACACGTCAACACGCTGGTCAGGCAACCGACGCTCGTAACGAATGGGATCGTCGGACACCCGCACCAGCACCGCGCCGCTGCGCGGATTGGCGGGGTAGACGCCCTGCGCGTCCGGGCTGTAGTAGTACTCTCGCCCTCCGCCCGGCAGGTTGATCCGCACGTGCGCCGGCCAGCACCCGGTCCCGCAGCCCGCCAGCACTTCCTGTCCGTAGGACGCCCAGTCGAAGGACCACTGCGGGCCGAGGTGGCTGAAGACAGGAATCTGAGGCTCCACAGAGTACCGGTGGTTGTAGTGAATCGTCAGCGCCACCTCTGGGCCGCGCGCTGGTGTGTATGACAACGGCACGTCATCCAGCAGCAGGCTGGCCTGAACCGGATGGAACCGATAGGCGGGCATACCCTTGGGGCACCCACTCCCACATCCACCGCCGCCGTCCCCGCTGTTCCCCCCGCCAGTGCCCCCAGGACCACCGCCGCACGGTGGCGGCGGAGGGTCTTCCGGCGACGGCCCACCATCCGGACACGAGTAGCCGATGACCGTCGTCAACTCGCCGTCGTCGGCGGTGCGCCACCCGGGCGGTCGATCGCCGCTTGGGATCAGCGCGAACCCGGACATCTCGCTGTCGAGAACCGCCCGTGGAACCCACCGCTCGCCTCCAAGTACGGGGTCCTTCAAGAGGTAGAGCCCGTCCCGTTCGGCGACGAGGGCAGCGTAGTGTCCAAACCGCCAGTGGACGATCGACGGCACGACGGGGGTCGGCTGCTCCTGCCCGACGACGGGTTGCAGCGCCAGGCCGGCGCTGCGCGCGAGCCCCAGTAGCGTTGCCATCGACAGGCCATCCGCCGTTGGGCGATACGCGGCAAGAGCTGCCCGGCTGTGGTCGGTGGCGGCGACATGCCGCTCGTCAAGCAGCGCGTCCAATGCCCGCACCCCCGACGAAATGACGCGCTCGGGATACCGTTCGATGATCGACAGCGTCTGCCGCGCATGGCGGAGTTTCCCAGCGGCCGGGCCGCCGAGTGCCGCGCCCTCTGCTGCGGCGATCGCCTCGCGCAGTCCCGCGCGGTCTCCGATCGTGGCCGTGAGCGCGAGCCAGTCGCCGAGCGCAGAAGCGCCAACGGCGCGCTCGCGCGCCGCCTCGCGGTCGTTCGCCAGTGTCCATGCCTCGCGCCACGCGGCAACCGCGCGCCCGACGAATCCGACCTGACTGTGGATACCACCGAGATTGGCAAGCACCGATGCCCGCCAGGGCGAGTTCGGATGCTGATCGAGGAACCGGGTGAACGGCTGGACGTCGTCCAGCCGCGCGCCTCGCGCGTAGCTGGCGATGACCGCCGCCAGCGCCGCATTCTCGCTCGCCGCGGGTATGCCCAACGGCACCAGCGGTCCGTCAAACACACGGGCACGCCCGATTTCTTCGCTCGTCGGGGACGTCGAGAACACTGGCGCGGCCGGCGGCGGTGTCGCGCGTGGCACCGTGCGATTCACCCGCACCGGGCGCGTGGCGATCGGAGCGCGCACCAGACTCCGTGCCGTCTGAACCTGCTCGCGGTTGGCCTGCGGGGGAAGGGTCGATGCGGGCGTCTGCGCCTGGGCCGGCACGGCGGGCACAAGCATCGAGACGACCAACAGGCCAACGAGACTGCGGCGGAACGGCAATCGCGACAACGCGGCGACACATCGGGTTCGACGCATGAGGCCTCGGCTCCAGTCAGTCGGCGACGTCGATTCGGCGTGTGGACGCACGTGACGGTTCCTCAGGGTCGACATGTCACGCTCCTCCCTGGATTCTGCGCGCGTTGGTGGGTTCCGCCAGCAGGATCACGGGTGGCGTCTGATCGGTGGGGTCGGGTGGGAGTTCTTGTGAGCGTGTCGGATCGAGGGGGTACGCGTCCACGCCGTCCGCCACGCCATCGCCGTCGGTGTCGGCTCGGTAGGGGTCGGTACCGCGCACCATCTCCACCGCGTTCGGCACCCCGTCGTCGTCGAGATCCGGGTTGTCGCCGGCCGATCCGTTCGAGTCTTCTGCCCCGTCCGGCACGCCGTTGCCGTTCGTGTCGGGATTGAGCGGGTCCAGCCCCGCCGCATACTCGCGCCACGTTACGAGGCCATCCTCATCGGGATCGGCTATGAGCCAGTCATTCATCACGAGGCGGAGTCCTGACGCGGACACGGCCTCGAGCGATGACACCTGCGAGTCGTTCCCGAGCTGACCCGTGACGTTGCTGCCGAGTGCGGCCACCGTGCCGTCGGGGCCCGCGAACACTGTGTGTGACAGCCCGCCGGCCACGAGGAGGGCATCGCCGATGGCCGTGGCGCGCGCCGGGGCCTGACAGTCGGTGCCGTACGCGCAGCCGACCTGGCCGTTGCCGGCTTGCCCGTAGCTGTCGAGGCCCCACCCCCACGCGACGCCGGACGCATCGAGCGCGAGGCCATGATCGAAGCCCGCCGCGAGGGCGGTCGACTTGGGCAGGTGGGGCACCGCGCCCGGAAGCGACGTGTCGGTCGTCGATCCCATCCCCAGCTGACCGTTGATGTTCCGGCCCCATGAGTTGAGGTGCCCGGCACCATCGACTGCCATGGCCCAGCTGCGTCCGGCCGCGAGGCCGCGAGCAGAGGACAGCACGATGGCGGTGGGCGAGAGCCGCGTCAACAACGAGCCGTCGCCGAGTTGCCCGTATGTGTTGCCGCCCCACGCCCAGGCAAGGCCCGAACCGGATCCATCGGTCTCGAGGGCCAGCGAGAACTGATCGCCAGCCGCGATCTGGGAGACGCCGCTCAATCCGATGACCTGGACCGGCGTCGTTCGTGTGGTGGTCGTTCCGTCGCCGAGCTGGCCAGACGTATTGGCACCCCACGTTCGAACGGTGCCGTCGGCGAGCAGCGCCATCGAATGGTCCGCCCCGCCAGCCACAGACCGTGCGTTCGTCAGTCCTGTGACCTGGAAGGGCACCGGCCTGACGTAGGCGCCGTCCCTGCCCCACACCCAGACGGACCCATCCGCTTTGACTGCCAGCGAGTGGTAGTGGCCGGCGGCAATGGCGACGGCGCCCGTGAGGACCGCCACTGGCGTGAGGCGGCTTGAGTAGCTGCCGTTGCCGACCTGGCCGGAGTCGTTGCGGCCCCATGCCCACACCGTCCCATCGGCGGCGAGCGCCAGCGTGTGCATGGCGCCGGTCGCGACGGCACCGGTGATCACGTAGTGAGCCCGCCGCACGGCACTGGGCGACACGCCTGCCACCCATGCGCGCACCTTGACGACTTGCGACCGATCGACCACCAGCGTGCCGCCGGAGGCGATCGTTGGATCACCAGCGTCAGGATCGGTTCCATTCGTCGTGTATCGAAGCGTCGAGGCGCTAGAACCCGTCACCGTGACGGTCTGACGAGTCAGGAAACGACCGCCTGCGGGAACGATAAGGGGAGTCGCTGCCGCATCCGACGCGTCGGTCAAGTAGGTTGCGGTCGTCGTTGCGCTCGACGTCAGGCCAGCCGCGAACGCCCTGGCTTTCACCGTCGTCGTCGTCGAGAGTGTGAAGGGGTAGACGTAGCGTGGCGACGCGGCTGATGGCTCCGTGCCGTCCGTCGTATACCGAATCACCGCGTTCGTTGTGGCTGTCGTGATACGCACCAACGGCGGTGAGACATAGGTGCCAGCAGCTGGAGTCATCGTTGGCGCCTCGACGAGGCCGGCGCTGATCCAGTAGCTCGCGTGCACACTTGAGCTGGTCGTCCACCCGGGCTTGAACGTCGCCGCCTTCAGCGTCAGGGTGTGATCAACAGTCAACGGACCTTCGTAGAGCGCGGACGCTACCGACGGTTCGCGGCCGTCGAGGGTGTATCTGATGGCCGCGCCCGGCGTCGACGTACTCACCGTCACCGTCTGGGGGGCCGAGTAGCCGCCAGACGGGACACTGATCGATGGCGTCGCGGTTCTCAGTTCATACACCCCCACGGCGACGACACTCGACGGGACGCCGGGTTTCCACGCGGCGACCTCGAGCGTCAGGCTGGACGTGACGCCGAGAGCCTGGCCGGAGGCGACGGTGGGGTCCGCCTCCGTGGGCTCAATCCCGGTGGTCGTGTAGTGCAACGTCGCCGCCGAATCCGTACAGACCACGACGACCGCGAGATCGGCGGAGTACGTTCCAGATGGGACGCTCAACGTGGGGCGCGCCACGCGCCACGCCAGGTTGGTACCGCTGATGGCAACGGGCACGCTGCGCGAGACGGTCGTGCCGTCGCCCAACTGCCCTTGAGTGTTGAACCCCCAGCTCCACACCGTGCCGTCCGTGCTCACCGCGAGCGAGAACGACGGGCCGGCTGCGACGTCGGCGATCGCCGAGAGGCCGGCAAGTTCCGCCGGTGTCGGGCGTGAGACGGTGGTGCCGTCCCCGAGCTGGCCGGCGTCGTTCGCCCCCCAGGCCCAGACACGCCCATCGCTGAGGATCGCCAGGACATGGCTTGATCCAGCAGCCACGGTGGCGACCCCGTCGACCGCGGTGACCGGCACGGGCGTCAACCGGCTGGTGGTGGTGCCGTCCCCAAGTTGCCCGGCCCAGTTGGAGCCCCAGCTCCACAGGTGGCCCGTCGCGTCGACGGCAAGTCCGAACGTCGCCCCCGCGTCGATGGCGACCATACTCCCCAACGTCCCCACGCGCACGGGCGTCGTCCGTTGGGTCGTGGTGCCATCTCCCAGCTGGCCGTACCCGTTCTGGCCCCACGCCCACACCGTGCCGTCGGCCTTCAGCGCGAGACTGAAACTCTGCCCCGCCGACACCGCCACGACGCTCTCCAGTCCCGTCACCGCCACGGGGCTGGTGCGCATCGTCGTCGTGCCGTCACCCACCTGCCCGTACGAGTTCCCGCCCCAGGCCCACACGGTGCCGTCGCTGCGCACGGCCAGGGTGTGGTTGTAGCCAGCGGACACCCCGACGGCCGCGTCGAAGCCCGGGACCGTGACCGGCCGCGTGCGCGTCATCGTTGTGCTGTCCCCGAGCTGCCCGGTCCCGTTCGACCCCCACGCGGCGAGCGTCGCGTCGGATCGAATCGCCACGGTGTGGGCGTTCCCGGCATCCACATGACTGATGCCGGTCAGCCCCTGTACGGCCACGGGCGACAGGCGTCGCGTGATCGTGCCATCGCCGACTTGTCCCGAGCCGTTGTCACCCCAGGCCCAGACCACCCCGTCGTCGCGCAAGCCCAGCGCGTGGCTGCCCCCCGCGGCGAGTGCGGCCGGCGTCAGCGTGCCGCTCACGGCGTAGCTCGCCGTGCTCGTCGCGCTGGTCGTGCAGCCGGTCTTCCACGCCGTGGCCTTCAGCGTGTAGGCGCCCGCGACCAGCGTGCCACCGCTCGGAATCGCGGGATCGCTCGACGTGGGGTCCGCGCCGTTCGTGGTGTAGGTGATCGTGGCCGACGGCGTCTCGGTGGCCACGGTGATCAACTGCCCCGCGGGATACGTGCCGGCCGTCGGCGCGAAGGAGGGGGCGGCCACCTGGATCGTGTAGGACGCCGACGCCGTCGAACTCGCTGTGTAGTCCGGATGGAACGCCCGCGCGTTCACCGTGGTGGTTTGCCAGAACGTCAGGGGACCCGTGTAGATCGGCGACGTCGTCGTCGGCGTCGTGCCGTTCGTGGTGTACCGGATCGTCACGCCGGCGATCGACTCCAGCGTGACCGTCACCGACGTCTGAACGGTGCCGCTGGCGGGCGAGATGGACGGCGGGGCGAGCGTCCCGAAGTTCATCGTGTAGGTGGCGGTCGCCGTCCCGCTCGTCGTCCAGTTCGCCTTGAAGCCCGCGGCTTTGAGCGTGGTCGTCGTGCCGATGACCAGCGGCGCGGTGTACGCCGAGGACGTCTCGGTCGGCGTGGTGCCATCGGTGGTGTACCGGGTGGTCGCCCCGGCCGTGGCGCACGAGAGGGTGACCGTCTTCGGGACGGTGTACGTGCCGCCGCCGGGCGAGACGGTCGGCGTAGCCACCGTGAAGGTGTAGAGCCCGCTGGCCACGTTGCTCGTCGGATGGCTCGCATGCCAGGCCCGCGCCTTGAGCGTGGCTGTTTCCGTCACCTGGACCGTGCCGCCCGACGTCACCGTCGGATCCGACGTCGTGGGGTCCGCGCCCGTCAGCGTGTAGTGCATCTCCGCGCCGGACGTGGCGTCGGTCACCGTCACCGTCTGCGCCGTTGTGTAGGACCCCGGCGCCGGGCTGAAGGCGGGGGTCGCCGTCTTCCACTCGAAATCGGCCTCGCTGATGGCGACCGGGCTCAAGCGCTGCGCGGTCGTCCCGTCGCCCAATTGGCTGGATCCGTTCGCACCCCAGGCCCACACCACGCCGCCGTCCTCGACCGCAATCGTGAACGTGTCGCCACACTCCACATCGGCGATGTCGCTGAGGCTCGAGACCGCCGTGGGCGTCGTGCGAGTCGTCGTCGTGCCGTCGCCGAGCTGCCCATACGGGTTCGATCCCCACATCCACAGGGATCCATCACTCGTCACCGCCGCCGAGTGGTACTGGCCCGCGGCGATGCGGGTGACACCCGTGAGCGAGGACACCGCGACCGAGGTCGTGCGCCAGCTCGTCGTCCCGTCACCCAGTTGGCCGCTGCTGTTGTAGCCGACCGCGCGGATGGCCCCGCTCGACAACAGCACGAGCGTGTGCGTGGTGCCAGCGGCGACGGCCGTCGCGCCACTGACGCCGGTCATGGTCGTCGGCGACAGCCTCTGGGTCGTGGTGCCGTCGCCCAACTGGGCGTAGGAGTTGGAGCCCCAGCCGGCGACCGTGCCGTCGGATCGGACAGCCACCGCAAAGTTCGCTCCCGCGGCGATCGCTGACGCCGACAGAGACGGAACGTTGACGGGCCACAGCGCCCGGGTGGTCGTGCCATCGCCAAGTTGGCCGTTGGCGTTGGAGCCCCACGTCCACACGCCGCCGTCGTCGGCGAGCGCCACCGAGAAGGCGTCGCCGGCGGCGATCGCGACGGCACTCGGTACGCCAGAGACCACGAGCGGGGTCGTGGCATCCGTCGTCGTGCCGTCGCCGAGCTGGCCCTGCCCGTTCGCGCCCCAGGCCCACACCGTCCCGTCCGCCCCGAGCGCCAACGTATGCGACGCGCCGGCGGCGACCGCCACGACGTTCGAGAGCGTGCCCGCCTGCGTCGGCACACTGCGGGGCGTCCGCGTGCCATCGCCGAGCTGGCCGTTCCCGTTCAAGCCCCACGCCCACACCGTCCCGCTCGAGGTCACGACAGCGGCGTGCTGGCCGCCCGCCGCGACACCTCCCGGTGCCGCCGCCTGAGGCAGGAGCGCCAGCGCGATCGCAAGGCCGAACAGGATCGCGGCTCGTGTCGGTGTGCGGACCATCGAACGCCCCCCTTCCGCTGCCAGTCGTTGCGAACACCGCTCGCCGCATTACGTGGCGACGGGGCCGACGACGAGGAGGACTATGAAATGGGCACGAGCGCCACGGGGGCGATTCGGCGCGCGCGTCGCGAGTCCTCGCGAACGTCGGCGGAATTCTTAGTCGCGCCACCACGCAAGTCAATGCAAGAGTGTGTAACAGTGGTAACAGTGGGTAAGATAATTCCGGATGCAAGCCGACTTGACACTGGCGATTGTCCTACCGTAAGCAGGCACCTGCTGCCGGCGATTGATGAGCACCTTGCGAGAGCCGGTGTGAGGTCATTCCGTGCGTGAAGTCCAAACCGACGACACGACGGCAGGCGTGCGGTACCGGTGCGTCAGCGCCAACGCGCGCTTAGCCGGGTCATCCACGGCAGGGCCGTGGCGTTCCCGTCGCGTGGCCGCCGGGCCGGTCCGATGGTCCGCTTACTGCGGATCCGGCAAGGGCCGCCCGCCGCCCAATCCCGAATTCCAAGGCGAAGTCCGATGCGGATTCCCGACCGTGTACGAGCGGGTTCTGTGAATTCAATGCCGCGAGCATTGAACCCGAAGGCCCGCCATCAAGGGACAGCGGCGGACGGGCAGTCGAAGGTCGCTGCCTACCGACCAAGCGGAGTTCCGTCGCGACTGTTGTCGCGACTTGACAACCCCGCCGGCCGGTCCTATCTTCTGAGTATTCCTCTGTGGCCACCGGCCACTCCTCCACGTCGCCCGACGTGGAGCCCTTCAATCCCGTCGCCCTCAGGGCACGTCGAAAGGAGCATTCCATGAACGGGAGAGGTGTGTCCGCTGTCTCCGCGTACACCGCCCATCGCGAGTGGGCCACACGCCCGGCCGATGAATGGTACGACAGCGTCTTGGCGCTCCATGCGGCGGCTTGCGCACGGCGCAACCGCACCGAGGAGCGCACCATCGAGACCCGCGCGTTCCGGACCGAGGCGGTCGACGCCGACGCCCTCGTGCTGCACGAGACGTCCGGCCGCTCCGCCGCCTTGACCCACTGGAGCTTCGAGCAGGTCGCCACGATCGCCGGCGCGCCGCCGAGGTACCTCCGCACGCTGCCCGCTGCGATCGCGTCCAGCGCGATCAACCACGGGCTGCAGCGGCAACGCCGCGACGAGCATCAGCTCCTCGCGGACCATGCCGCCCCCTGGACGGTGCACGCGATCACATCGTCGCGTTACGCACGCGTCCACCATGACGAGCTGGCCGCCCGGGTGCTCGACCTCATGGCCCTGCACCCGGCGTGGCACCTGCCGCTCGGTTACAAGGACGGCGTCTTTGGTGCCGAACGTGTCCCGTCCGGTGCCTACCTGGGAGATCGAAACATGTTCCTGTTCCTCGTGGACGGCAATCGCGATCTCGATGACCCAACTGACGCGTCTCATGCCGGTCTGTTCCGCGGGTTCATCCTCTGGAACAGTGACGTGGGCGCCGCCGCCTTGACCCTGGATGTGTTCCTGTTCCGCGTCGTGTGCGGCAACCACCTTACCTGGGGCTTCCAGTACGTGGCCGGCTTCCGGCGCCGGCACGTGGGCGCGTCGATTCAGGACGCGTGGACGTCCTCGCTCGAGGGCGTGCGCGCGGCACTCGACGCGGACACCACTCGCGAACGGGCCGTGATCCTCGGCGCCACCAGCCGGGCTCCGGACTCCACTCGCGAGGCGGTGATCGGGACGGCGGTGCAGCGGATTGATCTGCCGCACAAACAGGCCGTCGAGGCGTACGACCTGGCAGAACGGTACGAAACGAACCCCCGTTCGGTCTGGGGCTACGTGCAGGGGCTGACGCGACTCAGCCAACGCACGTCCTGGCAGGACGGACGCTTCGCGCTCGACCGCGCCGCCAGCCGCCTCCTCACCACGGTCAACTGACCCTGGCCGTCGCCGTGCGGGCACATCCCCGCACGGCTCCAACCCAACGCGAAAGCCTCGCGGGAACGGCTCACGCCACCCGCACCGTCCGCGACGCTGTGATCGCGGAGTGACCCGCCGCACGCTCCAGAGCCAGCGGCCTTCCGCTGGAGGTCTGTGTGCGCATCGCCAACCCACGTCTGACTCGTCATACCACGCTCCGCGGACGGCCCTGGTCCGGTCGTCCGCGGCCACTCGCCCGTGCGCACCTCGGGCATCACGTTTCGGATGCTCGGGCTCGCCACCGGTCCGTCAAGGCTCTCCGCTCCGCTCCGACCCCGCACGGCCGCCTGGGCGGGGCTCACGGCCTTGACGGTTCCGGAGGCCTCGCCCGGCTTTCGCCATTACGTGGTGCCCGAGGAGGCCAGCCGGCGGACATCAACACCCCCGTAACAGAAAGGAGGCACACCATGCGTGACGTTGCGACGACACCGAGCATCGGCATCACGATCGGCCGACAGACCCGCTTGTACCACGCGTTCGTGACCACCGCGCCCGCGGCACTCGACAGTCCGTCGACGGTCACGCTCTACACGTCAACGCTGTCGGATCTCTCGGGCTTCGCGGCCGCCGACATCGCCCACGACAACGGGAACGGACGCGCCGGTGCGCGCCTCGTGCTCGTCGATGCCGGCGAGCTCGCCTGGCAGCGCGCCCGCTGCCGCGGGTACCACCACCTTCTCGCGCCGGCCGATCCGGTGCTGGTCAGCCTCACCTCGCTCCAGCACTGGCTCTGGCAGCGTCTCCAGGCTCCCGTCGACCGCGGGGTCCCGGGAGATCCGGAAAGGAACTCGACGTCGGCGTAAACCCGGACGTTCAACAGGCCCCGCCCAGTTCGGCGGGCCACAACACGGAGGTCAGATCATGGACGGCATCGTCGCGAAGATCATCGGCAACGACAAGGGCAACCCGCCTGGAAAGCTGGCGGATGCGGAACTGCACTTCACGAGCGGCCCGCTCGACGGCCTGAAGCTGATCGGCTTCGGGATCTGGGAGCGGCGCAACAACGCCGGCCGCAACGTCACGTTCCCGGCGCGGCAGTACAGCGTCAACGGCGAGCGGCGCAGCTTCGCGTTGCTGCGGCCCATCGCCGACGCCGCAGGGCAGGACCGCGTCCGCGACCTGCTGCTGCAAGCGTACAGCGAGTACGAACAGCAACTCGCCGATGAGCGAGCGTCGTAGTCAGTTCGACAACCTGCCCCGGACGCTGCCCTGTGGCGGCGTCCGGGGTCGTCCGCTCGTCGCCGGGTTCACTACTTCCTGAAGGAGCCCCCGATGATTCCGAAGACCTGGCTGACCGTCGCAGAAGGCGCCGAGTACTCCGGCGTTTGTAAGGACACGATCTACAGTGCCTGCGAGCGCTGCGAACTGCGTCACGCGCGCGTCGGCGGCCGCCGGGCCATCCGGCTGCGGGCCGAATGGATCGATGCCTGGTTGGAGCGCTTCTGCCGGTCAAAGGACGATCTACCAGCGGCAGTGCCTCGTCCCGAATCGCGGTTCGGTGATCGGCTGATGCGCGATCTGGGGCTTTGATCCCGGCGAGCCGCAGGACGTCTGGAATGGCCCGGCCGTCGCCAGCCCCGAGATCGCGGCTGGAAATAAGTCTGAGCCGTAACTATATGTGTTTAAAGTGTTTGCTAGATTCATCCAAGCTACCAGACCGGGTCACGCTCTTTGCTTTACAGAATCCAAATAAGCAATAGACTTGTATCGCTTACTTTCGGCGGCTCCAAAGAAGGTTCGCTTCCTTAACATGGGGACTTGATGCGCTCTTCGGGCTCGTACATCACGGTGTCGACGACGGGCGTGCAACTACGGGCGTTCGTTCCCGCGCCCCTGCCGCCGCGACCGCTCGCGATTGGGTCCCCCCTTCGGTTGCAGCTGGACCGGAGTCTTCTTGCGCTGGGCCGCCTGGACAGCATCGCGACGCTCCTTCCGAATCCCGACTTATTTCTGTATAGCTACGTCCGGAAAGAAGCCGTCGTCTCGTCGCAGATTGAGGGGACACAGTCGTCGCTCTCGGACTTGCTGCTGTTTGAGATCGCTGCCGCTCCAGGCGTGCCGTTCGATGACGTCGTGGAGGTGTCGAACTACGTCGCGGCGCTCGAACACGGGCTCGCTCGCATCAAAGAGGGGTTCCCGCTCTCAAACCGCCTGATTCGCGAGATGCACGAGATCTTGATGCGACGCGGTCGGGGCTCGGAGAAGCAGCCGGGCGAATTCCGCACGATCCAAAACTGGTTGGGCGGTGCGACCCCAGCTGACGCGATCTTCGTTCCACCACCCGCGGATCGCGTGCCCGATTGCATGGCGGCACTCGAGCGGTTCTTGCACGACGACCCAGACTCGACTCCAGCCGTCATCAAGGCGGCGCTCGCGCACGTGCAGTTCGAGACGATCCACCCGTTTCTGGACGGCAATGGACGCCTGGGCCGGTTGCTCGTGCCCCTCATCCTGCATGTCGATGGCGTGCTCGAACGACCGTTGCTGTATCTCAGTTTGTATTTCAAGCAGCGGCGTGAGGAGTACTACGCCAGACTCGAACGCGTGCGCAGCGAGGGCGACTGGGAAGGCTGGCTGATGTTCTTCGCGGCTGGCGTGGTCGAGGTGGCCGGGAACGCCGTGGCGACGGCGAAACGGTTGGCCGACCTCATTCAGAGGGACCGCGAACGCGTGCGGGGTGTCGGTCGCGGGGCGCCGACCGCGCTACAAGTACACGAGGCGCTCCAGCGAGAACCGGTCACGACGATCCCTCGGTTGGTCGCGCGGACGCGGCTGTCTGTTCCGGGCGCCACCGCCGCACTCGAACGTCTCGTCGCGCTCGATCTCGTGCGAGAGGTGACCGGACGCCGACGCAATCGTGTGTACAGCTACGACTCGTACGTCAGCCTTCTCAGCGAAGGGACGGAGCCGCTGAAAAGGTGAGTTGATCCTTCAAGGACCAGTACGGGCTGCTATCCTGGAACGTGGACCATGGGCCTCTACAAGATCTGCGAACACAAAGGCCGTGCCCGGGATCGATGCGAGCACGCGTGGTGGGGCGGGTACCGCCGTCGGCGCGTCAGCTTGTCGAAATGGGCGAATCGCGAGATCTACGGAAAGGACGACGCGGCATCGGTGCTCGAGCAACTACGGAAGGCTGTTCGTGCAGGGACATTCGACGAGCGGGGACTCGAACCGCCGCGGGAAGGCTCGGCGCTGACATTCAAGCAGCTTGCACAGCGGTACACCGAACGGCACGTCATCGCCAAAGGTCTCGCCCTGGCGAAGACCATCGACTACCGACTCAAACCGCTCATTGAGCGGTTCGGCGATTGCCCTTTGGTCGAGATCCGGACAGCGGACGTCGAGGACTTCATCGCGGACCTGAAGAAGCCACGGGCCGAGAGTCGCACGCATGGTCGGCCTCTCGCAACGGCGTCAGTCAACCGAACCATCGAGCTGCTGCGCCACATGATGAACTGGGCAGTCGGCCGCGAGTACTTCGATCGGACGCCATTTCGACGCGGGTCCGAAACCCTCATTCGCAAGCAGCACGAAGACAACCAGCGGCGCCGCCGACTCACCGAGGACGAAGAAGCCAAACTGCTGAGCGCAGCCTCGCCGTTTCTTCGTTCGATGCTGGTGGCCGCTCTCGACACCGGAATGCGGCGTGGCGAGATGCTCGCGCTGCGCTTCGCAGACGTCGACATGACGCGCCTGCTCATTACGCTTCGAGGCGCGACGACGAAGAGCAAGAAGACCAGGTTCGTGCCGATCGCCACCGAGCGGTTGCGTGCGGTGCTCAACTGGCTGCGGATTGATGCCGCCGGCAGTGAGAAACCCGACGAAGCCTTGGTCTTCAGCAATGAGGCCGGCGAACCGGTCGGGTCCTTCCGGACCGCCTGGGTGACGGCGGTGTTGAAGGCCCACGGCATGGAGCCGGCCTGGGTGCAGGAACTCAACTGGCGAGACTTGACGGCCGAGTGCAAGGCGGCGTTCCGCAAGACCGACCTGCACTGGCATGATCTTCGGCACGAATACGCGTCGCGGCTCGTTGAACGCGGGGTGCCACTGGCTCAGGTGCGTGACCTGCTCGGGCACGCATCAATCACGACGACCGAACGCTACGACAACCAGAAGCTCGAGAACCTTCAGGCTGCCGCAGCGAAGCTCGAGGCGGGGAAGATCTTCGCGCCGCCAACACCCGCATCTGGCGATGGCGTGACTTTGTATCAAGTTTCTATCAAGAATGGCCCCAGGAAGCCCCGATCACCCCGATCGGATCGAGCCCTCGAAGCAGAGCTTAAAGAGCTGAAGAAAAAGGGCTTGGGAACTTGGCTGGGAGGCAGGGATTCGAACCCCGATAACGTGGTCCAGAGCCACGTGTCCTACCGTTGAACGACCTCCCAGCATGGCGGGCGCGTCCGGCAGGCGCGAATTGTCATTCTACCGCAATCCGGCCGCCATCTGCCAGCCGCTGAACCCCGGGCTGAAGCCCCGGGGCTACGACGATAGGACGACAGGCCCGGGGCTACGACTGAACCCCGGGCCTGAAGGCCCGGGGCTACGACAATAAGACGAGAGGCCCGGGGCTACGACAATAGGAGAACAGGCCCCGGGGCGACGACTGAACCCCGGGGCTGAAGCCCAGGGGCTACGACAATAGGACGACAGGCCCGCGGCGCTACGACAATAGGGCGACGGCCGCTGAACCCCGGCCGGCGCTACAGCGAGTGCTTGAACTCCCGGGTCAGCACCGCTGTCAGGCTCGACCGTACGGGCGGCCCATCCTCGGTGCGGAAGCCCGTGCCAGCCGCGAGGGCGATCATGGCCGCAAACCCGGCAGCGGTCACGTGGCCGCGAGGCTCGGCCACGAACACGACGCCGCCTGGCTTGAGGGCCTGGTGCAAGTCACGGAAGAAGCGGCCGGCGTCCGGCAGCTCGTGCACCATCGCGAACGCGAGCGCAAAGTCGAAGCGGCCAGCCAGGTCGTCGATGCCGAGCGCCTCGCCGCGCGCCAGCCGGCACTCGATGCGGCCGTCGAGTCCGGCCCGCCGCGCGCGCCGCACGAGGCCGTCCAGCATGCGCTGTTGCACGTCGACGGCAACCACCTTGCCGGAGGCGCCGACCATCCTCGCCAGCTCGATCGTGAAGAACCCCATGCCCGGTCCGGGCTCGAGCACGCTCATCCCCTCGCGCACGAAGGGCTGGAGGACCCTCGACGGGCTCTGCCACAGCCGCCGGATGGGGCTCGCGAGAACGTACCCGATCCACCACGGACAGACATGTAGCGCCATGACGGGCTCCTCCTGGGGACGCGGCATTCTGCACCAGGGGGACCGTGCGCGTCACGCCTGGGTTCCCGCCCGTCGGGCGCGCGGACCCGGCAACCCGTCCGGCTCATGCCACGACTTGTACAAAGAACGAGCTCCCGGAGGTGGCCGGGAGCCCGAAGGAGGGGTGTGTCGAGGGCGCGGCCCGGGGCATGTCAGGCCCGGCACCGGGGCAGCCGCTCGACACGACCAGTAGACCTCGCGGCTGTAACGATCGTGTTGCCGACGGGTGTCGCGGGCGTGAAATGTCGCGCTGCGAAATCTCGACCCCGGAGCCGTGCCATTCCCGCTACAATTCCTCCAGGCCGCGACCGTCCCGCCCCGCCGCCGGACGGCCCGCTGCGGCCACCGCGAGTCACGCGGCCCGGCACCATCGCCGCACGAATACGGGCTCAACGCGCCCGCACGCTTCGCGCGCCCGCGCCGATTCCAGGCAAGGAGCCTCGATGACAGGTGACGCGGCACTATCCGGCAGGATCTACCTCCCCGACACCAACGTTCTCATCAACGACCCCGACTCCATCCGCAAGCTCGGCACCGGCAACCTCGTCGTCCTGGCGTACCCTGTCCTCCGCGAGCTGGACACGCTCAAGAGCGGCTTGAACGGCGTCGGCCGCGCCGCGCGCCAGGTGACGCAGTGGCTGGACGAGCAGCAGGAGGGGTACGACCGCCCGGCGCACGCCTCGGGCCTGCCCATGCCCGACGGCGGACGCCTCGTGTTCGACGACAACGTCTCGCACCGGGAGGACATGTGGGATGGCTTCGATTCGTCGAATGCCGACGATCGCATCATCCTCGTGGCCCGGAAGTGGCGGCGGCTGAACCCGAACCTGCGCACGGCGCTCGTCACGCGGGACGTGTCGATGCGCGTGCGCGCCAGGCCGCTCGGCGTGCCCGCCGAAGACTACCGCGACGACAAACGGGTGTCGTCGGTCGACGAGCTCTACTCCGGCCACGCCACCGTCGTCCTGCCCGACCAGGCCGTGGGCCTGCTGACGGATCTCCATCGCGAGAACCGCCTCGAGGCGCGGCGCATCCTGGACGCGGCGCCGCCGATGGACCTGTACTCCAACCAGTGCTGCACGTTGCGCACGGAGACGTCGGGCAAGACGGCGCACGTCATCTACAAGGGCGGCGATGCCCCGTACTTCCGGCTGGTGCGCCGAAGCGACGGCCATCGCGGCATCGGGCCCATGAACGTGGAGCAGATGTTCGCGCTTGCGCTGCTGAACGATCCCGAGATCTCGGTCGTCACGCTGGCGGGCCAGGCTGGCTCAGGCAAGACGCTCATGGCGCTGCTGGCCGGCTACACGCAACTCCGCGAAACGCACGCGCGCCTGATCGTCTACCGGCCGAACATCGAGCTGGGCCAGTCGCTCGGCTACCTCCCCGGCACGCTCGACGAGAAGTTCGCGCCGTGGACGCGGCCGGTGTTCGACAACCTCGACCTGATCCTGCGGGCGCACGTCCGCGGACCGATCGACGCAGAGAACCCCCGCGCGCACGGGAAGGGATCCAAGCGCGAGCCGACCACGGAGCGCGACGACGCCGACCTGGCCGCCATGGTCGAGACCGGCGCGCTCGAGGTCGCGCCCATCTCGCACCTGCGCGGCCGCAGCATCCACGACGCGTTCATCGTGGCGGACGAAGCGCAGAACATGAACCACCACGAGGTGAAGACGCTGCTCACGCGGAGCGGCCAGGGGACGAAGGTGGTGCTGACCGGCGATCCCGACCAGGTGGACCTGCCGGATTCGAGCGCCACGACCAACGGCCTCACGCACGTGGTCGAGCGCTTCAAGGGCCAGGTTGAATTCGGACACCTGACGATGACGACCACCGTCCGGTCGCGGCTGGCGGCACTGGCGGCGAGCCTGTTGTAGTTTTCAGTTTTCAGTGGTCAGTCTTCAGTTCTTCAGCCACGGAGAAGTGACGACTGAGAACTGTCCCGCCGCCCCGCCTCACCCCTCCCGCTTCCGCAGGAACGCGATGCAC
The DNA here is from genome assembly GCA_963813325.1 of uncultured Acidobacteriota bacterium. GTDB lineage: Bacteria > Acidobacteriota > Vicinamibacteria > Vicinamibacterales > JAKQTR01 > CAWEYM01. The sequence continues at coordinate 4,445 of CAWEYM010000003.1, read as the reverse complement.
GCGTCGAGGCGCCCCAGCGTGCGGTCGCGCCCGAGCAGTTCGAGCACGTCGAAGATGCTCGGGCTGACGGCCTGGCCGGTCACGGCCACGCGAGCCGGATGGATGAGCGCGCCGGCCTTGATCCCGCGGGCGGCGGCCAGCCCGCGCAGCGCCTCTTCCAGCGGCCCCGCCGCGAAGGACGCGGTCTCCGCGAAGGCGTCGCGCAACGCCGACAGGTGTTCGTCCGTGCCCGGCGTCAGCAGGTGCTTCGCCACGGCCTCCTCGTCGAACTCCACCGGCTCCGCGAAGTAAGGCCGGCCCTTGTCGATGAAGTCCGTGAGGCGCCTGGCTCGCGGCTTCAGCAGCTCGATCGCCCGTCGCAGCCACTCGCGCGCGGCGCCCGCCTGATCGTTCCACGCCTCGTGCCACCAGCCCGCGTGGCGCAGCAGCGGCTCGATCCGGCGCGCCAGTTCCTCGGCAGGCAGCGCCAGGATGTGCTGCGCGCTGAACCACTCCAGCTTCTCCGGGTTGAAGACGGCGTTGCTGCTGCTGATCCCCTCGATCGAAAACGCCGCGCGGAGCTCGTCGCGGGTGAACAGTTCCTGGTTGGTGCCCGGCGACCAGCCGAGCAGTGCGAGGAAGTTCACCATGGCCTCGGGCAGGTAGCCCTGCCGCTGATATTCCAACACGGAGGTCGCCCCGTGCCGCTTGCTCAGCCGGCGTTTGTCGGGGCCGAGGATGAGCGGCACGTGCGCGAACTGCGGAACGGGCCTGCCGAACGCGCCGTACAGCAACACCTGCTTGGGCGTGTTCGAAATGTGATCGTCGCCCCGGACGACGTGCGTGATCGCCATGTCGATGTCGTCGACGACGACCGACAGGTGGTAGGTCGGGTAGCCGTCGGACCGCAGCGCAACGAAGTCCTCGATGTGCGTGTTGTCGAACTCGATGTCGCCGTGGACCAGGTCATGGAAGCGCGTGGCGCCGTCCGGGACCTTGAAGCGAATCGCCCGCGGGAGGTGCGCGGCCTCGCGCGCGGCGACCTCATCCGGCGTCAGGCGCAGGCAGCGGCGATTGTAGGTCCACGCCTCGCCGCGCGGGCTGTCGCCCTCCTCTTCGTCGCCGTCGCGGGGCTCCGCGTTCGCCTCGGCGTTGCAGTAGCAGTAGTACGCGTGGCCGTCGCGCACCAACTGCTCGCCCATCTCGCGGTAGCGATCGAGCCGCTGCGACTGGAAGTACGGGCCGTGCGCCCCCCCGGCCTCCGGCCCCTCGTCCCAGTCGAGGCCGAGCCACCGGAGCCCGTCGAGGATACCCTCGACCATGTCCCACGACGACCGCCCCACGTCCGTGTCCTCAATCCGGAGCACGAACACGCCGCCCGTGCGGCGCGCGTAGAGCCAGTTGAACAGGGCCGTGCGGGCGCCGCCGACGTGGAGGTAACCGGTTGGAGACGGGGCGAATCGAAGGCGTGGAGGAGTCATGGCTCCTTCGTATTCTACCGGAGTCGCCCTGCCGACCCGCCCCCGGGCGGAACCCCGGAACCCCAGGGTCCGCCAAGCACGTCGGATCGGCTGGCCGTTCGGGCGCCGCACTGCCGCCCTGCCCGGCCGGCGCCGCTGGACGCCCTTCCGCGACGTCTTCGAAGCTTCCGGCGGTTCGAGGTCAGGACGGATGTGGCGATTCTGGTGCCGACGTAGCCTGGATTCCCACCCCACACACGCGGTAGAATCCCTGGCGGAGCAATCACACAAGCTGGAGAAGGGCCCGAATCGCCCTCGTGGCGGCGCTGGCGGTCCTTCGCGTCGTCGTCGCGGCACGGTGCGCGGAGTTCCGCATGACCCGGAGAGAGCGGGGCGCGCTCGGGCTGTTGCCTGGAGCGAAGAGCGCGCGCAACCGCAGGAGGAGAGGACCGCATGCCAACGAGCATTGTCGTCACGCTCAAAGAGATCGGCTGCCGCAACTCCGGCGACTTCTTCGGTGGAACCAATCCCTACATCTGGCCCATGCTGCTCTGGGTCGACAACAAAGTGAACGCGGCGTTCCCGCCGCCAGGGAGCTTCCGCACCAACCTCGGGTGGGGCATGAAGCGCGGGCAGACGGCGGTGATCCCGCCTGAAGTCGGCGTCCTGACAGGCAGCACTGACGGTGAGCTGCGGGCCATCCTCCTCGTGGTGCCGTTGCTGGAGCGAGGCAACTCCAGCGACGACATGATGCGGGCGGCCTTTCAGGCGTACTGCACCGAGCTTCCCAAGGCGGTAAGCGACAATCTCCTGAAGCTCAGCGATCCCGCAACTCGAGACGAAGCCGTCAAGACCATCACAGACCGCGTCAAAAAGAAGGTCACTGACGCGGCCGCGGGCCAGGTGGGATGGCTGGGCGCCATCTCGCGCGCGCTGGGGAACGATGCGGACGACGGCATCCTCGACTTCGCTGCCGCCGAGCTCGATCATTCGCCGCCCGTCTTCCCGCTCGAGCGGCCACGGCCCGTCTTCCTCGGCTACGCCGGCACCGAGCTGCTCTCGTATGGGGACGATGGAACGCCGGGGAACGTCTCAGGTCCGGTGACCGTGAGCCACGACGCGTGGAAGTGGTTCAAGGTCCTGTTCGGAAGCGCCAACCGCGTCTACGCCGTGGACCCCCAGGGGCAGCTGCTCTCCTTCCCCGACCATGGAAGCAGCAACAACATGCCCGAGGCGACGGTCGTGGGCTTCGGCGGCTGGCTGGGTTTCAAGTTCCTGTTCGCGGGAGGGGATCGCATCTACGCCGTCGACCAGCAGGGGCGGCTGCTCGGTATGGGGATGACGGAACTCCGGGAAACGTCTCGGATCCCGTCGTGGTGGGGTTCGGCGGCTGGTCCGGGTTCAAGTTCCTGTTCGCGGGCGGTAACCGGATCTACGCTGTCGATCAGCAGGGTCGACTGCTGTCCTACGGCGACAACGGCCAGCCGGGCAACGTCTCCGACCCTGTCGTCGTCGGCTTCGGGGGTTGGCGCGACTTCAGGTTCCTATTCGCGGCGGGCAACCGGATCTACGCGGTGGACCAGCAGGGCCAGTTGCTGTCCTATGGCGACAACGGGCAGCCTGGCAACGTCTCGGCTCCGGTCGTCGTGGGTTTCGGCGGCTGGCAGGCGCTCAAGCAGGTCTTCGGCGGCGGCACGCGGATCTACGCGCTCCGCGACACCGACACGCCATCGATTGCGTACCGGATCCAGGGCGAGTTCGTGCGTCACTTCCCGCCGCCGGTGGTGCACCCGGTCGGGTAGGACCCCGCGAGACGGGAACCCTGAGCAGACCCTCGGCGTGGGTGGTGCGGGCGCGGAGCTCAAGCCGGGCGCTACTACCACACGCCCGGCAGCAGCCGGAACCGCACGCGCCTGGCGTAGTCGCCGTGCGGCTCCTCGACGGCCGCGGATGCCCGCATGGTCATCGCGCGTTGATCCAGTCCCAGATGTCCGCCATGCGCTGCCGCGCCGCCGCGACATCCTGGGGCAGCAGGAAGCGCTCCTTCACCAGCTCTTGCGCTGCCGCGTCGACCTTGCGGAGGAACTGCTCCCGGCCGGTGTACAGCGTCGCGATGCTCGGCCGGCTGTCGCCCGTCTGCGCGCGCTCCGTGTCGGTCGGCGCGAGGGGGACGAAGGTCCCGGAGAAGCTGACCAGCCGGTCCCGGGCCGCCGGCGCCGCCGTGCGCAGGTGCCAGGGGAACCAGGTGGCGAGCGGCACCCGCAACTCGATGCTCCTGATCCCGCCGAGGTCGTTGCCGAACTCGTCGACCCGTGGCACGAGCACGGTGTACGGCGCGCCGAGCTTCGGGGGTTCGACGTCGATGATGCCCTCCCTCCAGCGCGGCCCGAGGTCCATCCTGTACGGCTGGTAGGGCATGCGTGCCACCGGCAGAGGACCAATCGCCGGGAAGGCGACGGCGCCGGCGTGCACGAGCTGCTTCGCCGCCAGCGTCGGGTATTGCGACGGCGGCGGCAGCGTGCCGCTGCGGACCCAGTCGACAAGCGCCACCTCAGCGCCCGCAGGGCCAGCCGCTGGTCGAGCGTGCTCCCCCGCCAGGCGGCCACGGGGCCGCTCACGCGCGACGCCTCGGGCGGCGGAAACGGCGCGGGGCTCGAACGCCGCGCCGACGCGATCACGTAGCGCCGCGCGTCCGGCGGGAAGCCGATGTCGCGCGCGCCGTCCGGCGTCGTGTGGGTCAGCGAGGCGCCACGCCCCCAGGACCCGCAGCCGCCGTCGACGAAGAAGACCTTGGGCCGCACGCCCGCGGGGCCCTCGTGCGCCGCCAGCCCGTCGCGCGCCCCGGTCACCGGGTCGATTTCCTCCCGCTCGTGAACGGGAAGAGATTGGTCGGATAGAAGAACGTCGAGAACGGCTGGGCGTCGCGCGAAGGCTGCGCGAACCGGTGGTTGAAGCTGCCGCGGCCCGCGCCCGCCGTGTGCGCAAAAACGGCGTCGAACGCCCGCC
>CAWEYM010000002.1:0-2415944 GCA_963813325.1 uncultured Acidobacteriota bacterium | reverse complement strand
TCCTGGCCACCCCTCCACGTCGCCCGACGCGGAGCTGTTTCCACCTCGTCGCCCTCAGGGCACGCAGAAAGGAACCTCACATGAACGGGACAGGTGTGTCCGCTGTATCCGCGTACACCGCGCATCGGGAATGGGCGTCGCGCCCAGCCGATGAACGGTACGACAGCGTCGCGGCGCTCCACGCGGCGGCTTGCGCACGGCGCAACCGCATCGAGGAGCGCACCATCGAAACCCGCGAGTTCAGGACCGAGGCGGTCGCCTCCGACGCCATCGTGCTACACGACGCGTCGGGGCGCTCCGCCGCACTGACCCACTGGAGCTTCGAGCAGCTCGCCACCATCGCCGGCGGGCCGCCGAAGTACCTCCGCTCGCTGCCCGCCGCGATCGCGTCCAGCGCGATCAACCACGGACTGCAGCGGCAACACCGCGAAGAGCACCTGCTCCTCGCGGACCACGCCGCACCCTGGACCGTGCACGCGATCACATCGTCGCGTTACGCACGCGTCCACCACGACGAGCTGGCCGCCCGGGTGCTCGACCTCATGGCCCTGCGCCCGGCGTGGCACCTGCCGCTCGGTTACAAGGACGGCGTCTTCGGTGCCGAACGCGTCCCGTCCGGCGCCTATCTGGGGGATCGAGACATGTTCCTGTTCCTCGTGGACGGCAACCGCGATCTTGACGACCCCACAGATGCCACCCACGCCGGCCTGTTCCGCGGGTTCATCCTCCGGAACAGTGACGTGGGCGCCGCCGCCTTGACCCTGGATGTGTTCCTGTTCCGCGTCGTGTGCGGCAACCACATCATCTGGGGCTTCCAGTACGTCGCCGGCTTCCGGCGCCGGCACGTCGGCGCGTCGATTCAGGAAGCGTGGACGTCCTCGCTCGAGGGCGTGCGCGCGGCGCTCGACGCGGACACCACTCGCGAACGCTCGGTGCTCCTCGGCGCCACGACCCGGGAGCTGGGCCCCACTCGCGAGGCGGTGATCGAGACGGCTGTGCAGCGGATTGATCTGCCGCACAAACAGGCCGTCGAGGCGTACGACCTGGCAGAACGGTACGAGACGAACCCGCGTTCGGTCTGGGGCTATGTGCAGGGGCTGACGCGACTCAGCCAGCGCACGTCCTGGCAGGACGGCCGCTTCGCCCTCGACCGCGCCGCCAGCCGCCTCCTCACCACGGTCAACTGACCCTGGCCGTCGCCGTGCGGGCACATCCCCGCACGGTTCCTCTCCCACTCTGCAACCTCGCGGGACCGGCACAGGCCACCCGCACCCGTTCGCGACGCCGATCGTCGCGAACAACCGGCCGCACGCTCCAGAGCCAGCGGCGATGCGCTGGAGGTCTGTGTGGTCCGCACACCTCGCCATGACACACCACTCGTCGTCTCGCGGCCGACCGCGTGGCTCCGAGACGACGCCGCGCGCTGGTTCTCGATGGGCCGGCTGCGCGCGCTCAGAGCGCTGGCGGAACGAACCGCCGATCTCCGGTGGTCGCCGGCGCTCGTCTACGAATTGCTCGAGGAACTGCACACCGATGATGCGTTCCACGAGCTCGTGCAGGATCTGAGGCGCGGCGCCCGCGTCAACTTTGCGCAGGTGCTGCTCCTCGCACTGGCGGCTCGCCACAGTTGGCGGCCAGACGCGCTCTCTCGCCTGCTGCGACGGCTCGGACTTCGAGCATGCCGTCGCCTCGCAACCTCCGCGCCGGGCAACGCCAAGGGCGTTCACGTTCGACCGCCCACCCACCCACACCCGGGGCATCACGTTCACCAATCTAGGGCTCGCCTCCGGTCCGTCAAGGCTCTCCGCTCCGCTTCGACCCCGACAGGCCACCCCAACGCGGCTGCCGCGTCGGGGGCCCCGGCAGGCGGGGCTTGCGGCCTTGACGGCGCCGTCGGTCTCGCCCGAAGAAGGCCATTACGTGCTGCCCCGGGATGCCAACCGCCGACCACTCGCGCGACACGCGACCGAAAGGAGAAGAACCATGCGTGACTTCGCGATCACGCCGAGCATCGCGGTGACAATCGGCCGGCAGACGCGCCTCTATCACGCGTTCGTGACGACCGCGCCTGCCGAACTCGACAGCCCGTCGACGCTCACGCTCTACCTGTCCACCCTGGCCGATGTCGGCGGATTCGCCGCCACGCCCGTTGTGCTCGACAACGGGAATGGGCGAGCTCGCGCGCGGCTGGTGCTCGTCGACGCCGGCGAGCTCGCATGGCAGCGCGCTCGCTGCCGCGGCAATCACCACATCCTCGCGCCGGCCGATCCCGTGCTGGTCGGCCTCACCACGCTCCAGCACTGGCTCTGGCAGCGTCTCCAGGCTCCCGTCGATCCCGACTCCGCGGGCGACGAGAGCGCGCCAACGACGTCGGAGTAAACCGCAGACCCTTAACCGCCCGCCACAGAGGCGGGCCAAACCAGGAGGTCCGACATGGACGGGATCATCGTCAAGTTCGTCTCCAACGACCGCGGCAACCCGCCGGGAAAGCTGGCGGATGCCGAACTGCAGTTCACCGCAGGTCCGCTCGACGGCCTGAAGCTGATCGGCTTCGGAATCTGGGAGCGCCGGAGCGGCGCCGGCCGCAACGTCACGTTCCCGGCGCGCCAGTACAGCGTCAACGGCGAGCGGCGCAGCTTCGCGCTGCTGCGGCCCATCGTCGACGCCGTGGCCCAGGATCGCATCCGCGACCTGATGCTGCAGGCGTACGGCGAATACGAACAGCAGACGGCTGAAGAGCAGGCGTCGTAGTCGCTCGTCGGCAGAGATCCGGACGCCGCCACGGGGCGGCGTCCGGCCTCTTCGAACGCTGCCTGAGTCGCTGCAAGCAAGAGGAACGGTGCCAGGGAGAAGCCAGGGCTGGAGGTCACATGATGAGTCTCGTTCCGACCGCCACTGAAGCCACGGCAGAAGGTAGACGCGGACCGGACCGCCGGCACGAATCGACTGGCACGCTGCCCGTCCTGCTCACCGTCGCCGAGGCAGCGACGCTGCTCCGCACGACGCGACGCGCAATCTACGCGATGACCGAACGGCAGCAGTTACCGGGCGTGATTCACATCCGCCGGCGAGTGCTCCTGCGCGCCGACGACCTGCTAAACTGGCTGGACCAGAAGCGCGCGTCGTCGCCAGGGGGTGAATGGCGATGAGCGTAAAGATCCGACCGTATCGACACGGCGGCTGGGAGGTGGACATCACCGTCCGCCTGCCCAACGGGTCGCGACGGCGAGAGCGGGCCAAGGCCCCGGTCTCGTCCAAGTCTGCGGCCGCCCGGTGGGGCGAAGACCGCGAGCGGCATCTGCTGCAACACGGTGCGCCTCAAGCGGGGAAGGAGGTGCCCACACTCGATGAGTTCGCGCCGCGTTTCCTGGACGGATACGCACGTGCGAACCGGCAGAAGGCAAGCGGAGTCGCGGCGAAGGAGATGATCATCAGGGTCCATCTCTCGCCAACACTCGGGGCGAAGTCGCTCAACACGATTCTCAACGAAGACGTGCAGCGGCTGAAACATCGACTGCTGAAGAAGGCCCCGAAGACGGTCAACAACATCCTGACGGTGCTGAACGTGATGCTGAAGAAGGCCGTGGAGTGGGACGTCCTCGAGAGGATGCCATGCTCCATCAAGCTGCTTCCGGTGTCGAAGTGGTCGACTCGATTCTACGATTTCGATGAATTCGAGCGACTCGTCGCAGCCGCGAAGGTGACGGACCCTCGCGCCTATCTGTTGGTGTTGTTGTCGGGCGAGGCGGGATTGCGACTGGGTGAGATGGTCGCGCTCGAGTGGACCGACATCGACTTCGCCAAGCGGCAGGTGTGCGTGCAGCGGTCAGCCTGGAAAGGGCAAGTCGCGTCACCGAAAGGCGGCCGGCTTCGGTACGTGCCCCTGACCAGCCGTCTCGCGACGGCCCTGAAAGACAATCGGCACCTTCGCGGACCGTTGGTGCTGTATCAGGACGATGGAACTCCACTGACCGAAGGTCTGGTTCAGGGGTTGGTCCGGCGGGCAGCGCGGAAGGCGGGCCTCGTCAACAACGGTCCGCACATGCTCCGGCACTCGTTCTGTTCGCACTTGGCGATGCTCGGCGCGCCGGCTAGGGCCATCCAGGAACTGGCCGGACACCAGGACCTGATCACGACGCAGCGGTACATGCACCTGAGTCCCGCGGCGCTCGGAACGGCCGTTCAGTTGCTCGATTCCCGCCGAGAACGTGGAGACATTTTGGAGACGGCGAAAGGCGAGTCCGTTAAGTTGCTTCGGTAGAACAGGTTAGTTGGCGGAGAGAGAGGGATTCGAACCCTCGGTAGAGTTTCCCCTACACACGCTTTCCAAGCGTGCGCCTTCAACCACTCGGCCATCTCTCCGTTCGAGTGGAATCAACAGTTTACCGGAGGGCGGCGAGCCCTGCAAAAGCAAACTGTGACGTGACTGTGACGTGAGGTCGTCGGCGACCTCGACGATCGTCTCGATTTCCGCGCCGTTTACGGGCTTTCCGTTGCCGTTTGCAGCGTCGACGCCTCGCCGCAGGTTGTCCAACGCATCGAGCGCCTGGCGCTTGGCGTCGATCCGGATATGCGAGTAGTGCTCCAGCATCCGGCGCGACAGGTGGCCGCTAATCGATTCGAGCACGTGATCGGCCACGCCCATCTCGGCAAGCTCGGTGATGACCGTGTGCCGGAGGTCGTGGAACCGCAGCCCCTTCAGGCCCGCCTCGTCACGCAGCGCTCGCCAGGCCGTGTCCCACTTCAGCATCGGCTTGGTGGCATCGTAGCGTCCCCACTGGCAGGCGGGCCAGAGATAGTGCTCAGGCTCCGTGTGGCCAAGCAGGTCCGCACGCTCGAACATTCGCGCAGCGGCTTCGATAGCGGAAGCGTTTAGCGGGATGACCCGGTGGCTCGTCTCGTTCTTGCTCCGCCGGACGTGCAGGAGCTTCTTGACGAGATCGACGTCGCATCGCCGAAGGTGCTTCACCTCCACAGGCCGCATCGACGTGTTGGCGGCGACGATCGCGGCGCAGTACACGTGCTCCCATTCCGGATTCGACGCGGCTGCATAGAAGAGTCGCTTCCGTTCCTCTGCTGTCAAGGCGCGTCCGACTGGATGCTGTCGTTCCGGGAGATTGTGGACGTGGTCGGCGAGCGCCCGCCACCGGCCGCAAGACTTGAGCACGCGCGACAGCACACCGACGTCCATGTTGATCGTGCGGTTCGCGATGCCGGCCTCGTGACGCGTGCGCTGGAACGCCGCAATCGCCGTCGCCGTGATCGCCGAGAGCGGCACGTCACCGAAGTGCTTCTTGACGAGGCTCAGCCGTTCTTCTTCGAGCTCGATCGTCCGAGGTGAGCACCGGATCTGCTTGGCAGCCAGATAGGCGTCGGTCGCATCCGAGAGCCGCTTCGGCCCTTGCTCGTCGACAGCCAGCCGGCCGTGTCCAGCTTCTTCTACGAGCTCGCGTTCTCGACGCGTCGCCGTTCGCAGGTTCGTCGTGCCCAGCCGCTTCCGGTATCGACGGCCGGCAACGGTGAAGTCGGTCCAGTACTGACGACCGCGTTTCCAGAGACTCATAGCCGCGACTCCCGAAGCTCCGCTTCACCATCAGACGAGGAAGCTGCCCCCGTGTCAACTGCACTCGCCCGAACGAAGTCAGCCACGTCGACTGGCAGGTACCGAACTGAACGTCCGAGCCGCAGGAAACGAGGGCCCTTCCCTCTGTGCCTCCACGCACGCAGCGTGGCGACTGAGAGCCCCAGCAGGTCGGCGACCTCGCGTTCGGTCAGCGCGCGCGTCGTCTCCGACATCTGACCACGTTCCGTCGTCGTCGCCCGCGCGTTCATGACGCCGCTCCGTTCAGGGTGTCGCCGATGCGACGACGGTCTTGAACGTCGGGCGCGTGTCGTTCCAGCCAGGCGTCGATCCATGCCGGCCGAAGCCGAATGGCGCGTCTTCCGCTGATGCGCGCGCTTCGCAGCTCGCCCCGCTCGCACGCGGTGTAAATCGTGTCCCGGCTCACGTTCGCGTACTCGGCGCCTTCACCCACCGTCAACCAAGGCTTCATGGTGCACCTCGCTCGACGCGTATCCGCGTCATCGCAACTGTTGCCGAACGTCCATGGACTGGCGCGCTCGGGCGCGCTGACCTATGGCCAGCGCGCCGGGAACAGTGGCGCGAGATGCGGGCGAATCAGCCGACATCGAAGACCGGGACGCTAAGCGCCGCGGTCGTCGCACGACACGTGGTCATGCGGTCCGAAGCGGTGGGTCACGCTGGCCGCCGTGTTCTCTCGATTGGCCAGGTGATACAGCGCCGCTCCGGTGGAGCACCGCAACGGCATGCCCTGAGGGTAATGCCTGTGCGGTTGCGAGTCTCTGATCTCGAAACGGCACCTCGTGCGGTCTCGATTCAGAACCGTGCTGGAGTCAGGAAGTAGGCTGTCGGTCGTGGCCTTTGCGGCGGCGGCCTTCAGCGATCCGCGCGGAGTGTTCCTCTCGCGGAGGGTGTGCAGTGAGCACGGAAGATACGACAGATTACGCCCGGTCCGCGACGCCGTCAACGGTAAAGATCGGTCAAATAGTGGCATCACACCGCCGGCCATCACGTAATCGCCAAGACGCGATCTGCGCGCAGGCACCGTCAAGGCCCGCAGGCCGCGCCGGTGCGCGGGCGGAGCGAAGCGACGAGCCTTGCACGGTGCCGAGCACAGATCGAACGAGCAAAGATTACCGCCGATTGACGGTCCAGTCAACGGTCAAGATCGGTCGTCAAGAACGGTCTTTCGTGAAGCGCTTTCGGCTTTTCCCGGCGACACTCTCCGCCGCACCACAGCCTACCGCGACCGGCGCCGATTGTGACCAACCGGGATGCTGGGGTACTTCTTAGTAGTGGACTTGGAAGCCGCCCTTCGCGATCTTGCCCCGCGAGTTCTCCGGTACTGCGCCGGTTACGTCGGCGATCCGAGCCTAGGTGAGGAAATTGCCCAAGAAAGTCTCGCCGCGCTCGTCATGACGTGGCAGGCATCGGGGTCACCTAGGAATCCGGACGCGTTTGTGTTCGCCATCGCGAAGCGCCGGGCGAGGCGTGCACTGTTCCGGCGCAGACTCCTGCTTCCACTGGAGCACCTGCTGAATCATCGTGCCCCGGGGGAGGATCCGGAACAGGCCGCGGTGGCCAATGACCAGCGGACGCGGCTGATGTCGGCGATCCGGCGGCTCCCTCGGCTCGAACGCGAGGCCGTGCTGCTCGTGATCGTCGACGGGCAGCGGATTAACGAGGCGGCGGACTCGTCCGGCGTTTCGGTTTCTGCGATGAAGATGCGACTAATGCGAGCGAGGCGACGGCTCCTCTTCCTGGTGAATGACCACAATGGACGATGACACCCTCGAACACGATGTGCGTGCGGCGCTCGAACCCGAGGCTGACGCGGTGGACCGGGTGGTGCAGGGAGCGCTCAGCCCGCACCATCGGCGGCGATCGGGTCGTCGACGCGTACTGGCGACGGCCGGGGCCACAGCGTTACTGATCGTGGGTGTCTTGGTTCTGACCCGTGGTACGCGAATGAACGACCCGACCCCGACTCGCCTGACCAATATTGGCAACACCATCGTGGTGAAGCCCGCCTCCGGCGGCGTCTGGTTGGTTGGCGGAGACGGGAGGAAAGACGCCCGCCTCCCCGAAGGCACAATTGTCGTCTACCGGCCCGGAGACACCCGATGAGACCCATCATGATGCGCGTTGGCAGCCTGGTTGTCGTCACCCTCGTCTCTTGCTGGGGAAGCGCGGCGCTGGCGCAGAGCCCCCTGCAATTGCGGATGTCGCTCACGTACCAGGGGGCGCAGGCAAGCCCTGTGTTCCAGGCACTCGCAGATGTTCTCGGTTACCGGCTGCGGCTTGACAGCAAGGTGACCGGCACGGTCACGTTGGACGTTCGGAATGTCACGGCGGAAACCGTGCTTCGGGCCATCTGCGAGAGCATCGGCTGCCGATGGCGCGTGGACAAGGCAACGCTCTACGTCGAATACGACGAGGCTGGTGCCATAGGCGCACAGAGCCAGGCGGACCCGTATGCCCAAGTCAAAGTCCGAGACGTGTTTGAGGACATCCCTATGCAGATCTTCTGGAATGGCGCTCCGGTGGATGCGGCCCTCAAGACTCTGGCCCGGATGCTCGACGTGGATCTGTCGCTCGACCGTACGCTGTCCGACAAGCGAATCACGCTCAGCCTGAACAGGGATACCCCACGGACCGCGCTGAACGAGATATGCGTGCAGGCTGGCTGCCGATGGCGGATGCTCGACGGCGCGAAGCGGGTTCTCCGTGTGACTTCCCTCCTGTTTCCGGAAGGCGCGCGCGCCGGACAAGCTCCCTCAGCGTCCGACTTTGCGCCAGGCATCGCCCGTCCGCGGGATCCTGGCGTGACGGCTCCGAAGTTGTTGAGTTCGGCCCGTCCGCGGTACACGCCAGAAGCCATCCGAGCGAAGATTCAGGGCGAGGTTGCCGTGGACTGTGTTGTCGAGGCCGACGGCACCGTGGGAAACGTCCGCATCGTCAAGTCGCTCGACACGCTCCATGGTCTCGACGAGGAAGCCGTCGCAACCGCAAGACTGTACCTCTTCGAGCCAGGGTCTAGAGCCGGGAAGCCGATTCCGGTCGTCGTTTCGCTCTCAATGATTTTCACGCTCCGGTAGCCACCAATGAAAGGGGACCGCACGCATGAGGCGCTTTCTCTTTGCCGTCACGATAAGCGCGGCGCTCGGAGCCGCACCGGTTCTTGCCGTGGCCCAGACAACGCCGCAGAAGCCCCCGCAGACCGCACCCCTCTCACCGAGGGCCTTTCCAGAAGGATCGAAAATCGCCTTCTTCGATGCGCAGCGCATCCTGTCGGAGTCCACGCTGGGCAAGGCGTCAATGGCGAAAGTGAGCACGCTTCGGGCACAGAAACTCGCGGAGCTGACCGCCAAGAACAAAGAACTCGAGACGGCCCAGCAGACACTGGCGGCCGGAAGCCTCCTGAGTCAGGATGCCAGCGTGGCGGCACAAAAGAGCGTCGATCGGATCCAAGTCGATATCCAGCGTGCACAGCAGGACGCCGAGGCAGCGTTGCAGGAACTCCAACAGCAGCTGAACGTCGAATTCGATCGAGCGCTCGCACCAATCGTGGCACAGGCCGCTCTCGACAAGGGTGTCCACATCCTGCTTCGACTCGATTCTGGCGCGATTGCGTGGGCGGATCCGGCCCTTGACCTGACCGGTGACATCGTCAAGCGTCTCGACACCGCTAAGACCGCGACCCCAGCGAAGTCGTCGACGCGCCCCCAAGAGACGCGACAACGTCGGTAGTCGCGCCTGTCCGGCGGGACCACCGACCAGAGCAGATTCCATCGTCCGCTGGCGCTGCACGCCACCCACGAGAGCCTACGGACGGCGCACCGCGTGACGAAGCCATTGTCCATCGTCGACAACGTGTCCACCGAGGCAGTTGAGCCCGCACGCGCGCTACTCACCAAGCGCTAGCGCCTGCGCATTGAGCGTCGCGTTGTTCTCACCGTCGAACTGCGTGGTCTAACGAATCGCTTGCCTATGTCGCGCACGGCGTTTAGTCAGCGGCATCGCGGACTTCGATCGCGAACGCAGACACGGCGCTTCCCGCCCGCGTTCAGGTCGAATGGCACGGCAATAGTGCAGCGCATTCCGGGCGGGGTGGCAGGTCGAAACGACACCGCCAGCGCAGGCCGATCCAATGCGCAAGATGGACACAGATAGACGGGGCGTGAGCGACCCATCCGGACACGCGCGGGGCCATTTCCAGCGCGCGCACCGGGGTCGCTCACGCCACGGTTTCCTGCTCTGATCGCGGCATCGGTGGCGGCAGCGGGCGGCAAAGAGCGCCGCCCATCATGCGCAGACGCCGAGCGTTCGGTGTGGAGACTGCGGCAATAGAGCCGGTTACTGGCGGTACTGGCCGACGCTCCCTCGCTCGTATGGTTGCTTCCGAGAGGATAGCGCTCGAACGCGCCAGGGGGACGACCTCAATTTCCGAGGTCGTCCCCTTCGTCGTCCCCTGCTGTTGGTATCAGGCGACGTCAACCAGGGGAGAGAGATGCAGGTACTGCCGCGAGAGCTCGACGCACTCGACCCGTCCGTGATCGCGAGCCATGGCGTCGGCCACGATGGGCGACCCGGCCATCCAGAGCGTGTTCCGGGGATCGTCCAACCACTGCCGGTAGAGAGCTCGATACCGCGGTGTGCGATAGGCGCTGGAGGCATCGAGGTAGCGGGCGTCAGCAGGCGCGGCACCCGGCTCGGCGAGCCGCTTCCGTTCGGGAAATAGCCACGCCAACGCCTCCACCACCGAGGGGTGCAATGGTGTCGCGAGGTGTTCCCGGGCAGCGTTCAGGTAGGCCCGTCTCGCCTTCGAAAGTTGACGGGGAAGCAGCAGCCGGACCGTCCAGCGGACCAGCACGCGGAGCAGTGGCACATGCCGCAGCAGGAACAGCCGGAAGTCCATCGGCGATGGCCGCGTCACGAGGTAGACGAAGACGTGAGTGTCTGTGAGCGGCTGCATCCCGATCGGCAGTTTGTCCGGGAAGTAGCGGACCGTTTTCTCAGGGCCTTCACCGAACAGCAGGTGTGGGAATTCCTGAACCTCCAGACGATTGCCGAGGTGCCGCGAGAAGTGACGACGCTTGTCCGTTGATGGGCCGAGCCAGACGGACTCGCGATCGTCGAGCACGGCATCGAGCAGCATCACACGCTCGATCATGCGTCCCTGTGCGGTGGGCTTCCGGAATCGGCTGTCGGGCTCGCCGATGGCGGCCCAGAGCGGCTTGTAGTGGACGTGAAAGATCCGACCGCGATGGAGCTTCCCTGTCATGATCGGCGTCGCGAATCGCCGCTCGACGAGCATCTTGGTGAAATCCGTACTCTTCTGGCCGTGGACGATGTCGGCGAAGTCGCAGGTACTGGCGCTCGACGAACACGCCCGAGTGCAGGAGCACGTTCAACAGGAAACGTGCCTGACGCTCGGTGAAGCCAAACGCGGCGACGGCTTCAAGGCGTTCCGTGTTCGCTTGTTCGATGGTCCACCGATCTGGTGCGGACGGCAGGTTCATCGGAGCAACTCCTCGGCGATTCGCGGGTGCGCCGTTCGACGTCCGCCGCCGCCGCGACCGCCGACGGAGCATCCCATCGAGAGATAGCAGGTGAAGCCTGACTTGGCCGTGGCGCCGGTGTGGGCGCCGCGATAGTGGGCGGTGACGACCTCGAGATCCTCGTGTCGCGAGCGGCCATCGCGGTCCTCGTACTCGATCCGCGCATCCGGGAACCGGACGTGCCCATCGTCGTACGGCAGCTCGTGTTCCCGCGCCCAACGGGCAATCTCCGCTGGCTCGCGGTCCGGCCGGCCGTCGCAGTCCTTCTTGCCACGATTGCGCTCTTGGAGGAACCGCTGATAGTCGCGCTTCAGTTCGTAGTCGAGGACGACGCGCCGGACCCGGCCGCCCTGACCGCGGAGGCGCTCCTCGGTGCGCCGATAGGCGGGATAGACCTTCGTGTCGTGGGTCAACTCGCGCGGCTTCCTGAGCCCAGCGTAGAAGGTCTGTCGGGGCTCGTGATCGCGGTCGTGGCGTTCGTATCGGTTGGCTTCGAGGAGGTCCCGCCCGCGGTCCGTCAGGACAACGGCGCGATCGCCGGAACTCACCGGGCTTGTCCGAATCAGTCCCTCGCGCTCGAGATGTCGACCGCTCCAACGCGGGCTGTCGGAATCGTCGCGCAAGTCGCGCAGATCGGTCTCGGCCACAACCCGAAAAGCGCCGATGGTCCCCAGCATGCGACTCTCTGTGCCATTGATCTCGTAGACACGGTCGCGCTCCCGCACAGGTCGGCGATCACGTTCGCGCGGAAGGTCGAGATCTCTCGTGAACACGTCGCGTGGATCACGGGCGGGGTTCCAATCGCGATCGCCCTTGCTGCCGCGGCCACTGAGGCTGCGGTCCCAACCGCTGCCACGATCACGATCATCGTCGCGCGGATTGTATCTGTCCCACATGCTTCCTCCTCGTGTATCCGCCTACGGGCGCTGGTCTCGCGCTGGGGCTAACCACTGGAAGTTCTTCGAGTATGAGCAGAGGTGCGGGAAGGCCGCAATCCTCGCTTGGGTCTTGTCGTGTGGTGTCTGGTGCTGCAGGTCGGCGCGTCGCCTGATTGCCGGCTTGGTCGAGGACGGCCCCTCGAATAGAATCGACCGGACTCGACTATTCCGAGCGATCGCTTCAGAGCCGTAAGGAGTCCAGACCGTGCCTAATGAACGTCTATCTCTCGAAGCGACGCTCGCCTCCTACGATCGCGCTACTGCGCGTGAACACATCGATCTGGGCGAACGCGAGAGGAAGGAAGCCACCGACCGATTCCCGGTTGACCAGTGGCCGACGCTGCCATTCGAGCGTTATGCACTCGGTCAAGACACGTCAGATGACACGTTCTGCCAGTGGATGGCGTACGGCACGCAGCACCTCGGAAGTATTCGCGGCGGCTCCCCCGTCAGCGGATCGGTGCCAACGCAATGAGATCGTCCGCGCCCGTTGTTCGTTCCCGCGTGGATTTGGTCAGGATCCGCATATTATTGGCTTGGTATTCCTAGACTGAGGTTCAGATTATGGCGCGTGGAGGATTTCTTGCGGCGCTGCAGAGGGCTGGCCGAGTAGCGGCTCGTGAGAATGAACGGCGAGCGCGTCAGTCGGCACGGGAACACGCTGCTCTAGGCCGCCGTGTGGAGCAGACTCGGAAAGCTGAGTCGCGGGCCCAGGCACAGCTGGCCAAGGCAGATGCGGCACACCGCAAACTTCGCGAAAGGGAAGCCCAGGAAGCCCACGTTGAAGCGAGGCTGGCCGAGGTCGAGGAACGCAACCAGCAACTCGCTGAGGTCTACGAGGACATCGATACGCTGCTAGAGGCAACGCTCTCAAGGGACGACTATGTCGATCTGAATACGTTGCGCGTCGTCGTGACGCATCCGCCATTTGACCGCATGGATCTCGAAACACCGACGCCTGAGTCTGCGCCGATCCCGAATCCTCCTGAACCAGTCGTTTCGCTGCCTGAAGCGCCTCGCGGACTAGCGAGCCTTTTCGGCAAGAAGAAACACATCGAGGCTGTCCAAGACGCCAGACGCGCGCACGAGCGCGCGCTTGTCGAATGGGAGGTCAGGTGTCGGCAGGCGGAGGCGCGTCGTCAAAAGGCAAAGAGTCACCATGCGGGTGTCGAAGAGAAACGAATCGCGGATCTCGAACGGGAACGGGCTCGCTTTGCTAAGGAGTGCGAGGCTCGAGAAGCTGAGGCTGCCGGTCGAAACAGAGATCTCGATGAGCTGATCGCCAATCTAGGCTACGGAACCGCAGACGCCGTTCAGGAATATGTCTCAATCGTGCTTTCGAATTCCGTGTATCCGGAACACTTCCAGGTCACGCACGAGTTCGAGTTTGAGCAGGCAGCCGCGGAGCTCCGCCTTCGCGTCCTCGTGCCAGGGCCAAGGGAGATTCCGGATACCAAGGCATACAAGTACTCGAAGGCTTCGGACGAGATCACTTCGACGACACTTTCTCAGAAGGACTGCCGCGACCGTTTTGCAAGCGCGGTTCATCAGGTCGCATTGCGATCATTTCATGAGGTCTTCGAGTCGGATCGGCGTGGATTGATTCAGACCATTTCCATTGAAGTTGGCACGAGCACTGTTGATCCAGCGACGGGACAACGCACTTACGTTCCCTTCATCATCGCGGCCGCTGAGCGGCAGGCGTTCTTGGCGTTCGATCTCTCCGCTGTCGTTCCGGCACTGACGCTCGGTCGTTTGGGTGCTGCAGTATCCAAGAATCCGTTTGGTTTGGTGAGCGTGGAACGCGCCGGAGTCAGGCGGGCATGACGCACAAGGGGCCCACCTTCAACCCACCTCCTGGATGGCCGAAGCCGCCCCCGGGATGGGTTCCGCCAAGAGGGTGGACGCCGGACCCTGCGTGGCCACCGCCCCCTCCAGGCTGGCAGCTATGGGTCAATGTCGACTCAGTCGAGTCCTCTGGCGACTCGCCGGGAGAGCCGGACGCTCGCTCGGTGCCGCTATTCGACGCGGCTATAGCCTCGAGCGTAAGTGCTGACGATCGGGTCGCGCTGCTGGAGGCAGAGAATGCCGCACTGCGCGCTCGGCTGCAGGCCGTTGGTACGGATGCTGGCACCGTAGTTGAGCTGAACGACGAGCGTGTACTGCAGGACGTTGGCATCTACCGGTACCACCATCCGCTCGAGAACGCGGTGGCCTATCGCGAGCGCCTCGACGGGATCGGTGCACGGATTGCCGAGCTGGTGAAGGCGGGAGCGGCGATCGAGAAATCGAACATGTTCACCTTCGACGGATCGCTGGCGAGGGGGCGAAGCTTGGCCAGTGACCTTGCGAAGTTAATGCTGCGTGCGTACAACGCGGAAGCCGAGAATGTGGTCAGGACGCTCCGTGCGGGCAACCTCCAGACGGCAGTTAGGCGATTGGAGGCTTCACGCACAGCCATTGCAAAGCTCGGCAAGATGATGGAAATGAGGATCGGCGATGGTTTCCACGCGCTTCGGGTCGAGGAAATCGAGCTCACAGCCGACTATCTAATCAAGAAGGAGGAGGAGCGAGAGGTAGCCCGAGCCGAGCGCGAGAGACTGCGGGAGGAGCGCAAAGTTGAACAGGAGCTCGCAGCCGCGAGAGAACGCTTGGAAAAGGAGCGAACCCATCTCGTCACGGTTATCGAAAAGCTGAAGGCGAATGGCTTGTCAGACCCGGATTTGGAGCAAAAGTTGGCGAACGTCGACAACGCAATTGTGCAAAACGACTACCGGGCGGCAAATATCCGCGCCGGATACGTTTACGTGATCTCGAATCGCGGCGCACTTGGCGAGCACGTCGTCAAGATCGGGCTAACTCGGCGGTTAGAGCCGCTCGATCGCATCAACGAATTGGGCGACGCATCAGTTCCCTTCAGGTTTGATGTGCATGCGATCTATTTCTCAGAAGATGCCGTCAAGCTCGAGAACGAACTCCACGACCATTTCGCATCTCGCCGCATGAACCGGGCTAATAATCGGAAAGAATTCTTTTTCGCTTCGCCGGTAGAGGTGCGTTCGGTGTTGATCGAGAAGGTGGGGAACCTACTCGAGTTCGCGGAGCACTGCGAATCAACCGAGTACTGCCAGAGCGTGCATTACTGGCCGGAAGAGTTTAGGCATCCTGGGCCAGCCTTCACGAAATCGCCCTGAGCACGATGCAAAGTTGAGCGAGGCGAGATTGGGCAGGGCGCGAAAGGCCAGGCACCTGCATGACCGAACCCAGGTGATGTCGAGGCAGCCGAGGGCGTCGAAGTATGGTTGGGCGACCCGATCGGCTTTCGGCGGCGCGCAGTCGGCCCCGCGAGCGCTGAAAAGAACTCGCGACCAAAGGCGGGGAGAACGAGGATTGAGCTAAACGCTGATCGGCGCAGTACTCCTTCGAATTCGAGGCCAGACTCTGAGCCTCGTGACAGCATCACCACGTGACGGAAACCGTCGTCGACCAACTCGAAAGCATCGTGAACCTCCGCTCGAACACGCGTCGGATTTGTCGAGATTGGAGTCCTTCGTGTCGCACCTTCGTGGCGCAGCGCTTGTGGCCTGTTTCCGGATGCCGTACACTACAGTCATGTCTCCGCTGGAACGCATCACGGTCGACCAGAGTGTTCGCTTTGGCAAGCCCTTGGTGCGCGGAACGCGCATCACCGTAGGAGACGTGCTCTCCTACTTGGCCGCCGGTATGACGGAGGAACAGATCGTCTCCGAGTTCAGCCAGTTGACGCGGGAAGACATCCTCGCATGCTTGGCCTACGCGGCCGAGCGAGAACGCCGGTCGGTCAGTCTGCCCGCCGCCTGAAGCACCGATGCGCCTCCTCTTCGACGAACAACTCTCGGAGGCTCTCCCGGCTCTGCTCGATGACGTCTTCCCGGGCTCCCTGCACGTCCGGGCACTGCTCGGGGTGGGTGTTTCCGACGAGCGGGTCTGGACGCTGGCCATTGAACACGGCTGCCTGTTGGTGTCCAAGGATGAGGACTTCCACCGCATGAGTGTTCTTCGCGGGGCGCCTCCCAAAGTTGTCTGGCTCCGACTCGGCAACTGCACGACCGGCGCGGCGGCTGCCCTCCTGCGCCGCCACGAGTCGGCTCTGCGGCTATTCGCGGATCACAACGACGCCACGTTCCTGGCGCTCGGGTGAGGCACCTCGGTCGAGTGGCTGGGCCTTTACGCTATCTACGCACCGATCGCTTCGCCGTCGGGTGCCTCCGTTGCATCTTCTGGAAGTGCTCGCTGTGGTCCTGCGGCGCCCAGAGCAGACGCTCGATCTGCCCTTCCGTCCAGCGCAGCGGCCGCGGGTTCGCCGGCGGCATCGGGAAGTCCGGCTCTTTGATCGCGCGGCGCAAGGCCGACGGCGTGGTGCGCAGGATCGCGGCAACCTTGTCGACGCCGAGCGCGGGCTTCTCGCCTTCAAGCGGCGTCACGCGATAGCGCTCACCATGCGGCGGCGCGAACTTCCACCACGGAGGGCGGCTGCGCCCGCGCTTGCCCTTCGTCAGCTCCTCCAGCGGCGACTTGAAGCTGCGGTAGTACTCGCGTGAGTCCTGCGCGAGGAACCAGGCGACAACGCAGGCGCTGACCCGGATCTGCCGGTCCAGCATCGGAAGCGGCGGGAACGGGATGAACTCCGGGAACTTCCGCCACGGGCGCACTTCGCGGCTCGTCAGCCTGAAGATGGCGATGAGGTCGTCCTCAAGGCACACGGCCGGAATCTCGTCGATGGACCTCACGACTCCTGCCGTCACCGGTTCCACCATCGCGTCCTGAACCGCGCGGCGTAAGGGTGCTCCTGTTGCGCCGACCCATGCGGCGGGCAGTGGAAGGGGCAGTGGCAGCAGCGGGGCAGTTCCCACTCGAGTAGCGTCTGCCGGTACCGCTCGTCTTCCGCCAGAGCGATGAACTTCAGCACTTCGACCTTCGAGAAGGTGAGGCCGCGCAGATCGAACTGGTTGCGTCCGATGTAGCGCTTCCTCCCCCGCGGCGAATAGCCGTGATACGGCAAATTCCGAATCCGGAAGCTGCCCTCCTGCACAAGCTGCCAGGCGCGCGATTCCGGGATGCCGGTAGCCGCGAGCATCTCGCTCCACAGCACGACGAGCGGCAGGTCCTCCGGCGCGAGCGTGACCTTTCTCCAACGCTGGGACATGGGCTGCAACGATAACCACTGGAAGCCAGGCGGCGCAAACGGAGATACTCGTGTGTCATGCGTATCTCACGCGAGGATCTGTACTGGGCCGACCCAAAGCCGTTGACGCCGATGCCCAAATCAGGCATGATTGCGCCCATATTGGGCACGAAGACTAGTTCAGCTCGAACCCGTCAAAGAAGCCTGGCGGATGCGCTGTTCACCAAAACTCAACAGCGCGTCCTCGGTGTGCTCTTCGGCCAGCCCGATCGGAGCTTCTACGCATCAGAGTTGATTCGGAACGCGGGCACCGGCTCTGGAGCCGCGCAGCGCGAACTTGCGAAGCTGGAGGAGAGCGGGCTGATCGCTGGCCCGGCGGATTGGCCATCAGAAGCACTACCAGGCCAACGCAGCGTCACCGCTGTATTCGGAACTGCGAAGTATCGTGTTGAAGACGGTCGGTCTCGCCGAGCCGCTGCGCGATGCCCTCAAGCCCTTGTCGAAGGCGATTCGCGCGGCCTTCGTGTACGGTTCCGTGGCCAAGGCGACCGACCAATCGGCAAGCGACATCGACCTGATGATCATTAGCGACAGCCTCGCGTACGGCGAAGTCTTCGGCGCCCTCGAGCGGGTCACACGCACCGTGGGTCGGAAGGTCAACCCCACGGTGTACACGGTTGCCGAGTTTTCAAAACGCGCCCGAACAGAAAACGCATTCCTGACGCGGGTACTCGAACAACCGAGACTCTGGGTGATTGGAACCGAACATGACCTCCCCGTCGCCGCTTGAGCGCCTCGCAGGTCCAGGGAACGTCCTCGCAAAGAAACCTCCCGATGCAAAGGAGTTTGCAGGTCTCGTGCGTTCCGGGCTGGCGCGTCTGACGGACGCGGAGAACGAAGCGAACTCGCTCGACAGCAGGTTCGATCTTGCCTACAGCGCCGCTCACTCACTGTGTCTGGCGGCGCTCAGGCACCACGGGTTCCGGCCGTCGAAACGGTACATCGTTTTTCAGGTGCTGCCGGACACTCTCGGTCTGGGCCCGGAAGTCTGGCGCATCCTGTCGAAGTGCCACGATATGCGGAATCGGACCGAGTACGAAGGCGCCCTCGACGTGGACGACCGGCTGGTCTTGGATCTGATCGGCGCCTGTCGCAAGGTCGCCGAGAACGTCAGACGTCTGCCGCCGATTCTGGAAGAGTCGAAGTAAGCTCCTACAAACCATGGCAAAACGCAAACCGGGAACGAAGAAAGCCAAGCAAGCGACTGACGGCCAGAACGGCGGCATCGTCACGCTCACCAAGGAACTGTTCCAGGCGGCGATTACGCTCCGCGGATCGGTCGAACCAGCCGACTACAAGCGCTACGTCCTCCCGATCATCTTCCTGCGGTTCCTTTCGCTGCGGTACGACCGCCGACGCGCGGAGCTGGAGGCGCTCATCGCAGACAAGAAGAGCGACTACTACGGCGACAAGAAGGCGCTCCACGATCCTGACGAGTATCGCCGCGTCGGCGCGTTCGTGATTCCCGAAGCGGCGCGGTGGGAGAACCTGCGCAAGGCGGCGCAGGCAGACGACATCAAGGTGAAGCTCGACGATGTGCTCGAATCGCTTGAGACAAAGTATCCGGACAAGTTGAAGGGGCTTCTGCCGCGTATCTACGCGGGATCGAACCTCGACGCAGTCAGCGTGCGCGGCCTGATCAATCTGTTCAGCAAGGACATCTTCGAAGCCGATCACGGCGGCGACGACCTGATCGGCCGCGTCTACGAGTACTTCATCGGCGAGTTCGCATCGAGCGAGGGGAAGCGCGGCGGCGAGTACTTCACGCCCGTCTCGATCGTCAAGACGCTCGTCGCGATGCTCGAGCCCGAGAAGGGCGATCGTCTTCGACCCGTGCTGCGGATCGGGCGGCATGTTCGTGCAGTCGGATCTCTTCACGAAGCACAGCCACCAGCTCTCGTTCGTCGGCCAGGAGAGCAAGGACTTCACGTACCGGCTGTGCCGGATGAACCTGTTCATCCACGGTCTCGACGGCAACATCCAGCTTGGCAACTCGTACTTCGACGACAAGCACGCGACACTCAAGGCCGACTACGTGCTGGCGAATCCGCCGTTCAACGACGGCAGCAAGGGCGAGAACGGGTGGGGCGCGGATCGAATCGCCGACAAGGATCCGCGTCTAACTGTTGGTGGCCAGAAGATGCCGCTCTCGCCGCGCAACGCCAACACGATGTGGATGCTTCACTTCCTTTCACATCTGAAGGACGGCGGCACGGCCGGCTTCGTCATGGCGACCGGAGAACTGTCGAACGCGCAAAAGCCTAGACTTGAAGTGCGACAGGCGCTGATCGACCAAGACTACGTCGATTGCGTCGTGCAGCTGTCGGGTCAACTCTTCGCCAACACGCAAATGCCGTGCTCACTGTGGTTCCTATCTAAGAACCGACAAGGGACGCACGGCTTCCGGAAGCGACTCGGGGAAGTCCTGTGCATCGACGCTCGAAACCTGGGAGCGCTCATTCCGGACTCCCGCAAACAGAAGCAGTTCAGTCACGATGACATCGAGAGGATTGCATCCGTCTATCGTGAGTTTCGACGCGTGGGAAGGCCGCAGGCAGACCCGGGCTTCTCGAGCATCGCGACAATCGATGACATTCGGCCAAGGTACGCACTGTCCGTTGGCCGGTACGTCGGTTCCCAGCCCGACGATGTCGATGACACACCGTTCGAGGAGCGATTCCCGCTCCTGACCGCGCAGTTAATAGATCAGTTCGCAAAAGCAACCGCGGCCAAGGAGACCATTCTCAAGCTGCTTCATTCGGTGGTTGATGCAGACTGACAGGTCGGGGACGATCACCTGCCGTCTTGGAGACGCAATCACGCTCAAGAGAGGCTACGACCTTCCTAAGCGGTTGCGCCGGCGCGGCCGTGTCCCTGTGTACTCCTCATCAGGGCCCACCGGATTCCATGATGAGGCAAAAGCAAAGGCGCCAGGTGTTGTGACGGGTCGGTACGGCACGCTTGGTGACGTGTTCTTCGTGCAAGAAGATTTCTGGCCGCTAAACACTGCGCTGTACGTGGCTGACTTCAAAGGAAACGACCCGCGCTTTGTGTCCTACCTCCTTGGAACGCTCGACTTGGCAATCCTTAACGACAAGAGTGGCGTGCCGGGATTGAACCGGAACGACCTGCACGAGATTGAAATCGAGATTCCCAGTCCTCAACGACAGCGGGCCGTCGCCGCCCTTCTCGGAGCGCTCGACGACAAAATCGAGCTGAACCAAAAAATGAACCTCACCTTGGAGCAGACGGCCTCCGCGCTATTCGAGCGGCTGATGGTCGGAGTCGACGACGATGCTGCCCTTGAGGTCTCAGTCCAGTCACTCATTGACCGTCAACTGCTCGTTGTTGGGGACGGGTATAGGGCAAAGAACTCGGAACTCGCTTCCGCGGGGCTTCCTTTCGCGCGTGCAGGCAACATCGATGCAGGCTTCCTCTTTGCCGATGCAGAATTGTTGGGGTGGCCGGCTGTCGTGCGCGCTGGCACCAAGGTTTCCGTTCCATTAGATGTCGTCTTCACGTCCAAGGGCACTGTTGGACGCTTCGCTTTCGTCTCGCCGACTACGCCCAAGTGTGCGTACAGCCCCCAGCTCTGCTTCTGGAGGTCGGTGGACCACGACGTCCTTTCTCCGTTCTTCCTTTACCACTGGATGCGGAGCAGCCGGTTTCTTGAACAGGTCGACGCCGTGAAGGGCCAAACCGACATGGCCGACTACGTCAGCCTCACAGATCAGCGGTTGATGAGGATTGCCTGCCCGGAGGCGGGCGAGCACAGAAGACTCCGTGATGAAGTCGCCACCCTCTGGGACTTCCACTTCGCGAATACCGATGAATCGAAGACCCTTACCGCCCTTCGTAGCGTGCTCTTCCCTAAGCTGCTCTCCGGCGAAATCACTCTTGAAGCCGCCGAGAAATCTGTAGCCGAGGTCGTCTGAATGTCTGGTTCTTGGGGCACCGAGACCGAGTTCGAGCTGACGACGTTGGAGCGGCTGCGGGCGCTGGGGTATACGCACGCCATCGGCGCGGAAATCGCCGAGAAACACCGCGAGGCGGACTCGGAGGTGGTGTTTCGCAAGATTCTCCGTGAGCATCTGGCGAAGCGCTATTCCCACCTGCCGGCCGAGTCGATCGACGAAGCCGTCCGTCTCTTCGCACGGCCCGATGGCGTCGACACGGTCCGGCGCAACATGGCCTTCCACGCGATGCTCAGGACCGGCGTCGAGGTGCGCGTCGAGAGGCCGGACGGGACGCACAAGGTCGAGCACGTCTACGCCATCGACTGGGACCATCCCGAGGACAACATCTTTCTCGCAGTGAACCAGTTGCCGATAAGCGGCGGGAACAACCGCCGGCCTGACATCCTCATCTACGTCAACGGCCTGCCGCTCGTCCTCTTCGAGCTGAAGAACCCGTACTCGATTGCGCCATCGAGGAAGAGGCGCTCAACCAGATCCAGCACTACACGGTCGACATCCCGCAGGTCTTCGACTTCAACGCGCTCTGCATCGTGAGCGATGGCGTGAGCACGCGCCACGGCGTCTGGACGGCCACGCCCGAATGGTACGCGCCATGGAAGTCGATTGACGGCGAGCACATCGAGCCGGGCACGACCGGCTCAATGCGCGCTCTGGTCGAGGGACTCTTTCCGAAAGAACGTCTCCTCGCCTACATCCGCGACTTCATTGTGTTCGAGGTCGCCAACGAGAAGATCACCAAGAAGGGCGCGAAGTACCACCAGTTCTTCGCCGTCCGCAAGGCCGCGGCGAAAGCGGTCGAAACCCACCTCGCCGGGGCTGACAAGCGGCTCGGCGTCATCTGGCACACCACCGGCTCGGGCAAGTCGCTATCCATGGCTTTCCTCGTCGGCATGCTGCGCCGCCGTCCGGAGCTGGAGAACCCGTCGTTCGTCATCCAGGTGGATCGCACCGACCTCGACGACCAGCTCTTTGACCAGTTCGTCGCCGTGCGCGTCGCTCGTGGGCGATGTCAAGCACGCCGACAGCGTAGAGCAGCTGCGCGACCTGCTCGCCACGAGGGCGGCGAAGTGATCTTCACGACGATCGAGAAGTTCCGCCTGCGCACCGATCGCGGGGAGATCGCGCACCCGGTCCTGTCCGAGCGTTCGAACATCATCGTCATCGCCGACGAGGCGCATCGCTCGCAGTACGGCTTCCTCAAGGGATTCGCCCGCTACCTCGCCGACGCGCTCCCGAACGCGCGGCGACTCGGTTTCACCGGCACGCCCATCAGCCTCGGCAGCGCCGACACGGTGGAGGTGTTCGGCGACCTGATCCACACCTACGACATCCGCCAGTCGCAGGAAGACAAGGCCACGGTCCCGATCTTCTACGAGCCGCGCCAGGTGCGGCTGCACCTGAGCGCAGACGGACATCGACGCGTCACTGAAGGACATCACCGACGGCCTGGAAGAGGCAGAGGAATCGGAACTCGAGCGGCGCAAGTCGCGCTGGGCGGCGCTAGCCGCGGCGGCGGGTGCAAAGGATCGCGTCGAGCAGCTCGCCGTCGATCTGCTCGCACATTTCACGGATCGCACAGCCACGCTCGACGGCAAGGCGATGGTCGTGTGCATGACGCGCGCGAACGCGTCCGTCTTTACGACGAGCTCGACGAGGCTACCCGGCTGCCCTGAGATCAAGGTCGTGATGACCGGGGACCTCGGCGAAGACCCGAAGGCCTGGAGCGAAGCCGGACATCTGACGACAAAACCGCAGCGGGATGCGATCAAGAAGCGCATGGTCGATCCCGACGACCCGCTCAAGCTCGTCATCGTCGTGCGACATGTGGCTCACCGGCACCGACATCCCGTGCCTGCACACGCTCTACATCGACAAGCCGATGCGCGGCCACACCATGATCCAGGCCATCTCGCGCGTGAACCGCGTGTTCCGCGACAAGCCGCACGGACTGGTGGTGGACTACATCGGGATCGGCGACGAACTTCGCGAAGCCACGAACACGTACACGCGCGACGGCGGGCGGGGCGAGCCGGCACCTGACATCGGCGACGCCGCGCGGCCAGTATTCCTGAAGACCCTGGAGGAAATCAGAGCACTGCTGCCCGCCGGCCATGATTACGGCGCGTGGAGGGCGATGAGCGGCCCGCAGATCGAGGATCTATATTCACTGGTCTACGGAGTCATGGCCGAGGACGAGATGCGCCGTGACGACTTCTTTGATGCAGAGGTGCGGCTCACGGCCGCCTTTCTGCTCGTGAAGCATCTCGACGACTGCCGTCAGCACGCCGACGAGATCATCTTCTGCCAACGGGTGAGGAATCAGCTGCGGAAGGCGCTTCCCGGCCGCAAGAAAGAAGGCGCGATCGAACAGGCGGTCCGCGACCTGGTGGACGACGCCGTTGAGTCGGAAGGCGTGGTGGACATCTTCACCGCCGCCGGCCTCTCGCGCGCCGACATCTCGGTACTGGACGAGCAGTTCCTCCAGACGTTCAAGGACAAGCCGCAGCAGAACCTGCGGTTGATGTTGCTCGAGCAGCTCCTGGCGGACGAGATTCGGCGACGACAGCCTCGGAATGTCGCGCAGGCAAAGTCGTTCCGCGAACTGCTCGAGAAGACGCTACAGCGGTATCACAATCGCCTTATCGACGCTGCGACGGTCGTCGCCGAAATGCTGCGGATGAAGCAGGAGATGGATGCGAGCGACGCCCGCGCGCGGGAGCTCGGTCTCGCCGAGGAGGAGGTCGCCTTCTACGACGCCATCGCCGAGAATGCCGCGCGCGTGTACGACGAGGCGTTCCTTCGCGACTTGGTCCACGACGTCGTCCAGACCATCAAGCGCAACCTGAAGGTGGACTGGACCGAGCCGCATCGGGACCAGGTCCGCGCCGAGATTCGCGCGGCCGTGAAGCGGGTTCTTCGCAAGCGTGGGGTTCGCGAAGCCGACTTCGAGCCGTTCATCGCACGGTTCATACAGCAGGCCGAGGCACAGTACGCCGAGTGGCCGCTCGTTGCGTAGCAGGTTGGAGAGGGAACCCTTCTGCCATGAGCGAGCGTGATCCGCTGCCACCGGCGATGGGCGAACGCCGAGCGATCGGTGGCTACCATCCGCAGTATCGAGTAGCCGCTGGCTTGATTGGCCGGGCGCTCAGGATTGGCGCACTCGATTGGATACGGGTGGCTGACCCGGACGCGGGTCGGGTTGACGATCTCCAGATTGGTGCCGGAGACGTTCTCGACGCCTACCAGATCAAGTGGAGCCGCTTTCCTCAAACGTTCACTTTCAATGATCTCATTCGGACATCGACAGATCGGCCGAGTCTGATCAATCAGCTCGCCGATGGCTGGCAGCGCCTTCGTTCTGCGCAATCGGACCGGCGCGTCATCGTGCACCTCATTACGGACGACTTTCCGTCCACGAACGATCATCTGCCGGAAGCCGTGCGGACCCACACGCCCGACCATTTCGCGTCATTTCTCGCGGAGGCCTGGGAGCCCAAGGCCCAACGTGCTATTCATGCAGTCCCGGAACGGTGGCAACGAGCGTGGGCGGTTCTCGCTGATGCAAGCGGCCTCCCACTACCGAATTTCGACGCCTTCGTCAGAGACTGTCGCCTCGACTTCGCGTATCGGTTGCCGGATGATCAGCTCGATGGAACCGAAACGGCCGGCGCGAGCCGCGAGGTAGCTGCCTGGAAGTCCGATCTCGATCAGTTGCAACTGGCTCTCTACAGGACCGTTGCCGATCAGCAACAGATCGTCCACCTCACACGCAGCGAGCTGCTCGAGCGTCTGAGTTGGCGCGAACGGACTGAATTTCGCAGTCGCCACGAATTCCCTCCAACGACAATTCCTTACGAGGAGGTCACGGGAACCGCCGAAAACCTGTTCCGAGCGCTGGAAGCCAATAGCGGCGGGTACATCGCCCTACTGGGAACACCGGGGTCCGGGAAATCCACGCTGCTGACCGAGACACTTCGCTATCGACCAGAACGGGTGATCAGGTACTACGCGTATGTGCCTGAGACACTTGAGCCGAACTCGACTCGCGGGGAGGCCCTCAATTTCCTGCACGATACAGTGCTCGCGCTCGATCATCTCGGGTTCACGTCGGGCGACACGCTCTTGCGTAATGACTTGACGTTGCTCGCGACTCGGTTTCTAGATCAACTCCAACAGCTGCACCAGAACTACATCGATACCGGGCGCAAGACCGTTCTGGTGGTCGATGGTCTCGATCACATTGCGCGCGAACAGGCGCCGCAGCGATCGTTGCTGCGTGAGCTGCCGACCCCGCAACAGCTTCCCACAGGCGTCTACATCGTTCTCGGGTCTCAAACGGACCACCTCCCCGACCTTCTGCCCGCTGTGCGGGCCGCGATTGATGACCCAGATCGTCGCGTCCACATGCGACTTCTCCCTCGGGCTGCCGTTCAATCGATCGTCAGCCGGGCTGGTCTTTCCCCCGCCCCAGATCCGAGCCAGGCTGACACAATCTTCGAGCTGTCGGGCGGTCATCCTCTGGCCCTCGGATACGTCATCAACCAGCTTCGGCATCGCTCCGGAGACGATGTCGATGTAGTCCTCTCAACAATTGAGCCGTTTCGGGACCACATCGACGCGCAATACGTCAGCCACTGGCACCAGATCGAAGCAAATCGGGAATTGACCCGTTTGCTTGCGCTGCTGGCGCGAGTTCGCGGCGCCATCGATATTCGCTGGGTTGAGGCGTGGGCGGATCAGAACGGTTTGTACCAGGCTGAATCGTCGCTTCAGGCACTATTTCCGAATCGAGGGCGGCGCTCGTTGGTACTTCTTTCACAATAGTTTTCGCGCCTTCCTAACCGAAAAGACTCGGCAACTTCCCGGAGTTAGTTCTTCGAGGGGCGACGCGGATCTCTTCGCGGCATTGGCGGGATATTGTGCCTTAGCGGATGCGGACTCACCGCAACGGTGGGACGAGTCTGTATTACCGAGCCGCCGCCGGGGAACACGACGCCGTGCGGGCGTTGGCGGATCCAGGGCGGATTCGCTCGCAGTTCTTGGCCGGACGCTCCATTGAATCCATCAAGACGGATGTCCGACGCACCTTTCCGACCGTGCGGGCAACAGGCGATTTCGTTCTGCTCGCTCGGCTGTGTCTGCTGGCGTCGGAGTACAACCAGCGAGAGAACAACCTAGAACAGACTCCCCTGACGGAAATGCTTTTGGGCCTCGGCGAGGTCAGGATTGCGACCGATCGCTTACGTGAGGGTCAACACCTGCGGGTTCCTGCTCTTGAAGCGTTACACGGCGCCGTCGCCCTCGTGGCGGAAGGACTTACCGACGAGGCGGAACGGATTTTCAGTCTTGCCGAGCCCTTGGACATTCTGGCCAATCCCACGCCGATACCATCTCACGAGCACGACGAGACCGTACGGATCCTCGGCGCGTGGATCGATGCCGCAATCCATTTTCGATCCGTGGCTCAGATTCAGGCGGCCATTGGCCGACTTCAAGTCGATGAGGATGTGCGCTCGTTCCGTGGCGCCACCACTGAATCGCTTCGCGACCAACTTCGGTTTGAACTCTGTCGCTCATTGCTGGCGACTGCAAGGTGGGACGACGCTGCGTCTGTCTATTCCCCGTGGGGAACTGAGGACACGACTGGTTACTGGTTCTGGTCTCAGGTTCACGTCTGGCGCGAGGCGTCGCAACTTGGTGAACCAGATCGCTCGCTGGTTGCTCTTGAAGCGGCTCTGACGTGGGCCGAGGGCCACGAACTTGATCCCGACGCGCGCGTCGTACTCGCCGAAGGGGTTCTACGTTTGAAAGGAGACGTCGGGCACGCTAGGGATCTCATCGCAAATCTCGCACAGCCGCCGCTTGCGAGTGTGCTGCGCGCGCCAAACGATCCAGGCTTTCAGCCATTCGTGCTGCGATTTCGCTTGAACCGTCTGCTAGCAGCGTTGGGTGAAGAACGGCCGCTCCGCGAATGCGTGCCCGATGCCGTCGAGCCTCGTGAGGAGGGTCTAGTCCTGTTCGAACGCCAGGTGTGTGTGGTCGCACGTCTCTTTGGCCGCGCATGGGCGGGGCGAATTGTGGCGGCACACAGTTTCGTCAACGAGTCTCTCGGAGTTCTCCGATTGTTCAATCAGGGTGCAAGGCATGAGTGGACCAGCTTGTACCTTGCACACGCTGGGCGATCTGAGCTGTATCGATTGCTGATCCGCGCCGCCGTTCTCTACGGCGACGAGGTGATCGACGAATTGAGGCGAGCCTTTCAACAGGAGTGGACGGATCCGGCTTCCAAGCAGTACTGGCCACCAGACGTCGTTAGAAACGTCGTGATCGCGCTCAGTGACGCGGGTCTGACGGGTCCTTGGACCCATGAAGCTCTCCGGGCCATCGAGCCGGATATCTTCGTCGATGACGAGGTTCAGACGCGCGTCAAGGCCGCTCAAGAGCAGTTCGATGCCTGTGTCCGCGTCGACGATCTGGTGGCAGCGCGGCGAGTCTATTCGAATCTACTGACAGCATCTCTAGGGGTAGGGCACAAGGATTATCAAGTCGTGGGGCTCTTGCGTTGGTCTGAGCTCGCCAACGCCGCAGATCCAGAACAGAGCGGCGACCGAATCGAAACGGCCGCATCGTACTTGCCCGCTCTTCAAGGGACCCACGTCGAATGGGACTCGCAGAAAGAGGTTCTTCGAATTGCCTGCAAGTGGGCTTTGAACGCAGGGCTCTCAGTAACGCGCTGGCTATTTGAACGTGGGCGCCTTCGATATGACGTCGCTCTGCGCATATTGCTTTCGGAAGCCATCGATCGCGATCGTCATACCATAGTCCTGACCGACATTGTCTACCGGCACTTGTTGCTACCTTTCGATGCTGCACCCGATGCCAAGCTTCTCGTCAAGCTCGCGCAGCGACTGATCGCAACTCAGCCGGCACGACGGGCCGAGATCGTGACGGCTCTTTCCGCACATATCCAAATCCATGCGGTGCCCTCGAGCAGGAAGAGACTTCTTCGCTTCTTGGAAACGGCCACCGCGTTCAGTGGCGCTGAACAGGACGACGCTACACTGGGCGAGGACGACGACACGATTAGCAGCACGCCGATTACCTACGAAGTCGACGGCGCAAAGCTCACGGAGGCCGAGGTCATTCAGCGAGTCGTCTCCGTCGAAGCTGTTCGAACTCTGGTGAACGCGCTGAACAAGTCGTTCTATAGCTGGGAGCGCGCACTCGAACCGCTCGTTCGCCGCGCTGGCGACCGAGAAGTTCTGCAGCTGGCTGAGCTGTTTGCCGAGTCAGAGCGCTCCTCTCTGGTGTTCTCTCTTTTAGCGCGCAGACTTGTAGAACTCGGTCGGCCGAGAGAGGCATTCGATTTGGGAGAGCGAGCGTTCAGACATACGCAACCGTCAGGGTGGCAACAATACTGGGACGGCGGCACCCGGCTTCGTGCTCTCGAAGCACTGGCACTCGTTGATTGGCGGCGCGCCCAGGAGTTGGGGTTTGATACGTTGATAAACGAGCTGGCGGCGGGTACCGCCGATGGTGGGCCGCTCGCGGTCGAACTCATACGGATCTTGCCGCTTCTGACCGACACTCTGCCGGCTGCCAGCATCTGGCTTGAAGTCACCTGGTTCTTGGAAGCGCTCTTTGCGCACGCTGGCCAGCTTGAGCGTCCTCGCCTTACGCCCGCCGCAAGGTCCCGGGAGGACCTGGCAATCGCCGACGCACGCTGCCTCGGTCAGTGGGTCATGGAGTACGTCGATCATCCCGCCAATGCGCTGTCCCGTTCCGCCCAACGAGCTGTCATTGAACTCTTGCAGGACGGGAACGAGACGCTTCAGGTACTAGTGCGAGACTACCTATCGAAGGATCCGACTGAACTTGGCTTAATCACATTGTCTGCAACCGCGTTCCCCGATGCGCAGGTGCTTGCACCGTTCCGCGAGCAGTTATGCCGACTGGTCGGCGGACGCCATTTCGGCGTCCGACGACTCGCCAATAGGCTGTGCGAATCGTTGCCCGCCGGTGTCGGGGCTCAAATGGCGGCGCGCACGCCTACGGATCGCACTCTGCCTCCCGCGTACGGTCTCACGTACCCACCGAGCGGGTCAGCGCGTCGAATTCTGGACGTTCCGGTCGCGTCGCAGGAGTTCCTGCCCCCTACCGAGGATGCCGCTGAACTGATCGACCCGTGGCGTCCAGAGGCCGACTTAATCGCGCGTATTGCGAATGTTCAACCCGAGGCTCTCTACCGGCGTGCTGCGGAACTGATGGTTGAACTTGGAGGTGCGGATTTCGACGACGAGGAACGCAAGCTGCGCCAACGGCTCGATGGGATGGAACTCAAGCTTGTGTTCCGGCGGCCTCGTGCGGCATTAGGCCGCAGGGCTCTCGGGGTCGCCACCACGGAGTTGGTCGACGCCGGAAGAGTTCCAGAAGCCGCGTTGGAATCGCTCGACCTGATCTTGCGCGCCGGTGACCCTGCAATGCTTCGTTGTCGCCCGGGACTGCGCCCCAGCTGGATCGCGGCGATTCACGAGCGTGCCAACGGGGCCTATTACAGCTCCGGATGGGAAGCGCAGGTATCCACCACTCAATCCGCATTAGTCCAGCCCGAAGAGACCGTCGATGGCGTCGTCATGGCGGAGGAGACACACTTGCGATGGCTGGAGTGGGACAGGCCGGAAGAGATTCGCGTTGGCGCGTGCGTCGGCGGTGTACCGCCCGCGTCGCTTCTGGACGAAGACGATCCCCTGCTGCGGCTCTGCGCGGAGTGGCGGCATGAGTTAGTCGCCGACTACGACACCTTGGACGGCGCCACTAAGCACCTCGTAGGCGTGCAGAACGGTTTTCGGTTCGAGACGCCCGGAAACCGCTGGCTAGCATTCAACCCATCCGTCGCCCGTTCCCTGGGGTGGGTGTACGACTCCGAGGGTTTGTTCCGTTGGCGGGATTCATCCGGTGCGGTCATGGTGGAAACCCTTCTTTGGCAGGACGGTCTCTATGACCAGCAGCCGCCGAAGCCAAAGGTTGAAGTCGGTTGGGGGTGGATCGTGAAGGCCTCGTCTGCTGGTTGGGCGCATATCCGCGACGCGTATGACGTCCGCTCCCGTTGCGTGTGCGTGATGCGGAAATCGCAGAAAGTACAGCCCCACCGCGCCACCACCCTCTCGACGGCGTGACGCTGTCCGCGCGCGAGACGACCGGTTAGGGCGAAGTGCCACCACCGACAGTGGCCATCGCCGCGATGGCCGTCTTCGAACCTCTGCAATTGGACACCTCGATTGATACACTGGAGCTCATGCGTTCTCGCACGCAACGCTCGTTCGGCTTAATAAAGTCGCGAATCGCTTGCTCGCCTAACCGGTCGTGGCAGTAAATAGGAGCGCCATGGGAGTCATCGAAGACTTCGTCAGTCGCTATCGTCGCGAATACGATTTCTACGACCAGGCAGCGCGTCTCGTCGCGCAGCTCCTTGACGCGCGACTACAGGCAGCCGGAGTGCGTGCGATCGTCACCTTCCGTGCAAAGGCCGTCTCCCGCCTGGAGCCGAAGGTTAAAGATCGTGCACAGAGGAGGGCGTACGAGTCTGTTGAAGATGTTTACGCGGACGTCCCCGACCTTGCAGGCGTACGTGTCGCACTTTACTTTCCAGCCCAACGCGAGCAGGTCGGTTCGATCATCGATGAGCTGCTTGTAACGACGCAGACCAAGTCGTTTCCGGACGGAAGCCCTTCAAAATACCCGAAGCGTTTCTCGGGGTACTCAGCAACCCACTATCGAGTCCGGCTGCGCGAGACAACTTTGGCTGATTCACAGAAGCGATACGCTGAGGCCCGCGTGGAGGTCCAGGTCGCGTCCGTCCTGATGCACGCGTGGGCCGAGGTCGAACACGACTTGGTTTATAAGCCGTACCAAGGCCTGCTATCGGAGGATGAATACGCGATCCTCGACGAACTCAACGGAATGGTGATGGCGGGCGAGATCGCCTTGGAGCGATTGCAGCGGGCTGGGGACGTTAGAGTCGCTGCACGCGGACGCACATTCACGAACCACTACGAGCTTGCTGCCCACTTACTAGGCGCGCTCCGTGAATTCGCAGATCCTGCTGTACTCCAAGCAGGGCTTGGGCGAGTCGATTTACTCCAGCAGCTTCTAACCACCCTGGGTCTTGCCAACCCTGAGGGTGTGGCGCGTTATCTCACTGCATTACACCCCGATCTTGAGCGTCGCCCTATCGCCGATCAGATAGTGGACCAACTACTCTCGGAAGATCCGGTGCGATATAAGCTGTACGAAGATATCCGTTCCAGTCGTCCGTCGCCGGATGCCGCGCCCGATGTCGCCGAACCGGTAGCGCCGGACGCTCATGAGGCGATGGGCCAGTTCCTGACTGCGTGGATCGAATTTGAACGCCTTGTCCGCGACTTGACACCTTCATCGTTAAAGGAGCGCGGGCCCGTGATTCCGACCGCTCGTGTATTGGCTTCTCTCATCGATCTCGACAGCGATACGCGCAGCCGTTTTGAGCGTCTCCGCCGCATGCGCAATCATTTGGTGCACGGCATAGAGATCCCCAATGCCGATGACCTTCGTGAGGCCGCTCGAGAGTTGGAGACGATCCGCGAACAACTGCTCAACAAGGTTCCGAGGGAGGTTGCGGCCGAGTAGTGGGTGGAGTTGACGGCCGACTCGAACGCAAACGGCGTGACCGGTTGGCTCGGACGAAGCAGACGTTCCCTCGTGCGCCGACCGTGACGTAACTGTGACGTGACGCTGTCGATTCGGCGAGATCTACCGAGGTTTACCGGGATCGACCGATGTGACGCGATCGTCGTTAAGTGGTTGGCTTTGCAACGGTAATCGAAATCCGCAGCACGCCATCGACGACCGCCAGAGCTATTTCCAAGCGTGCGCCTTCAACCACTCGGCCATCTCTCCGTTCGAGTGGAATCAACAGTTTACCGGAGGGCGGCGAACCCTGCAAAAGCAAACTGTGACGTGACTGTGACGTGAGGTCGTCGGCGACCTCGACGATCGCCTCGATTTCCGCGCCGTTTACGGGCTTTCCGTTGCCGTTTGCAGCGTCTACGCCTCGCCGCAGGTTGTCCAACGCATCGAGCGCCTGGCGCTTCGCGTCGATCCGGATATGCGAGTAGTGCTCCAGCATCCGGCGCGAAAGGTGGCCGCTGATCGATTCGAGCACGTGATCGGCCACGCCCATCTCCGCCAGCTCGGTGATGACTGTGTGCCGCAGGTCGTGGAACCGCAGCCCCTTTAGGCCCGCCTCGTCGCGAACCGCTCGCCAGGATATGTCCATCCCGATGAATGTTGGAATTTGACGAGGGGCGGCTCCCTCGCTGGTCGTGGTACAACGACTGGTGAGCTACACCGTGGGGCGGGTTGCCCCCACGTTCACATCCCGTGGTTCGCCGGATGAATGCCGGCCTCTTCGTCGGGCGACAGCGCGGGTGCTCCGGAATCGACGGGTTCGACGACGTAGCGGCCCGGCGGCAGGTCACGGAATTCGCCTGGAAGGTCCTCGCCGTTCCATGTCGTGAGTCGTGTTTTTCGAGCCATCTTGACGATTCTAAAGGCCGAGAGGCCACGGCGCGCTAAAATGCAACCTGGTGCACGACCCGACATGGCTGAGAGGCACGACCAATGGCTGAAGATCTGATCGTCTCCGATCCGCAGATTCTCGGCGGCAAGCCTTGTGTTCGCGGCACGCGTCTCAGCGTCGAGTTCATGCTCGAGCTGGCCGCGAGCGGGGCGACGCAGGAACAGATTCTCGCGCAGTATCCCCAGCTCACGCCTGACCGCCTCGCGGCGGCGTTTCGGTACGCCGCCGACGTGCTCAAAGGCGAGCACACCTGGGAACTGAGAATCACGGCGTGAAGCCGCTCGACTTTCCCCTTCTGTCAGACGAGAACATCGCTCCGGACGTCGTCGCGGGCCTTCGAGCGCGCGGCTGTGATCTGCGCACGGCCTGGGACGAACAACTGATTGGCCGGCCGGATGTCGACGTTCTCGATCGCGCAACCAACCAGGGTCGCGTCGTCGTCACCCATGACGTGGCCTTCGGTCGTTCCGCCATCCGCACCGGAAGGTCGTTTGTCGGGATCATCTACCTGCGTCCGGGACACATCTCGGCGGCGTTCGTGCTCGCAGTGCTTGACGCGTTGCGCGAGTCCACCGTGGATGTTCAACCACCGTTCATCGTTGTCGCCGAACGGCAACAGTCCGCGGTCCGTGTGCGCGCGCGAACAGCGCCGCCGTGGTAGCACACAACTGATGGCGAGTCCCTTCTACGCCGCGAGGGCGTAACTGTGACGTGATCCTGTCGATTCCGCGAGATCTACCGAGGCTTACAGCATCGATGGAGTAGACGAGATCGCTGCTTAGTTAGTCGCTGGCTTCGCAACGGTAATCCCCGGGCGTGGAGCTGCGGGTCCGAGCACCTGTTCACTCTCAGATAGCAGGCACGTAGCTCCCACTGCTTTCCTCGGCGAGCTTCAGTTGGCGAGCCAGGTGTACGCGAAGGCGTCGCCGTAGCTCGAAGAGCGAAGGCGCGAGGAAGCACTCCCACCGGACCGTTGCGAAGGCGGACTACTCCCACAGATCCTCCTCAGTCGTTCGCCTGATTTCACCGAGACTCACCGTCTCTCTGCCATCTACCCCATCTTGTCGCCGAAACGGTCGCGGTCCGGAGGCCGCGCCCCTTCGGCTCAGACACAAATGTGTCCACCCCACTCTTGGTTGTGGAGCCCGGCGCGATTGGAAGGCTGTTTCGCTCGCATCGAGACGAGCCGGAGGGTAGTGTTACACTGATCACACGCTGACAAGTCGCGGCAGCCCGTCGCTTGGGACGGCGCCGATCTGAGTGTGTCGAGCGGCTCGATGGCTGCTGACGCCCGTTTCGGAGGCGCGAGTGAGTTTCGGGAAGAACGGGGCTGAGTGCCGTCCGGTGCCAGGCCAGTCTTCTGGAGAGAGTGCCGGGATGAACGAGCTGGATGCGAGGACCGGTCATGGCGACCAGCGCGCAATCGAAGACGGGTGGTACCGAATGAAGCAACACGCAATCCTGGTCGTCACGTCTCTGCTCTCGGTCCTCTTGCTGACGCTTCACGTCACGGACGACATCGTCCGTGGGATATCGAAGGCCGAGCCCTCGAATATTGCGCTGCTCGTCTTCGTAACCTTCCTCTACGGGACGCTGGTGCTCGCCGAACGGCGGTCGGGGCACCTCATCATGCTGCTCGTCGGGTTGTTCGCGGCAGGCATGCCCGTCATCCATATGAGGGGGGCACACTACGGCGAGATCGCCAGGTCCAGCGGCGGCTTCTTCTTCGTCTGGACACTCTGGGCGCTCGGTGCGCTCGGTGGCTTCACCTTCATCCTCTCGGCGCGCGGACTGTGGAGTCTGCGACGGGGCCAGCCGAGGTAGGCGGATCATGCCGACTTGTTTGCAGGGATCGCCCTGGCTCTTCGTGCCGGTGATCGCGCCATTGATCTTGATGGTCTTCTGGCTGTTCCGCGTGCGGTTCATGCCATGGTCAGAGAATCCGAAAGTCCAACGCGGGAAGACCGTCCCGCAGTTTTCCTGGTCAAGGCGAGAGCCATGAAGAGAGTTGGACGCGTGGTGCGTTTCTGTCTTTCGATCCTGCTTGCCGTTCTCGGGTTGGGTGGTGCGCTGTTCGGCTACTTCGCCTATTCGTATTCGTCTGCGCCCGAGGTTCCACACCTGTCCGGCACGCTGACCAGGGAGACCATCGAAGTGGACGGACTGACGCGGACGTACCGCACCTATGTCCCGCACGGTCTGGGGAAAGGAGCACCGCTCGTCGTCGTGCTGCACGGCTCCGGCGAAAACGGCGCCCAAATACGGCTGGAAACGGGCTATGGGTTCGATCGCACGGCCGACACCCATGGTTTTGCGGTGGTCTATCCGAATGCCTACGATGGCGATTGGGAAGGATGCGCCATTGTGGGCCGCCTCAACACGAAAGGGGTCACCATCGACGATGTGGGGTTCCTGACGCGGTTGATCGACAAACTCGTTCACGACATCGGTGTCGACCCGAGCCGCGTGTTTGCGGCCGGCAGTTCCCGCGGCGGTTCGATGGCGATTCGTCTGGCGCTCGAAGCGCCTTCCCGCTTTCGCGCGGTTGCAGCGGTGTCGGCAAGCGTGCCGACGCCGGAGAACTTCAGATGCAAACCCGCAGAACGAAGCGCTTCCATCATGATCATGAACGGCACGGCGGATCCCATCGTCCCGTTCGATGGTGGACAAGTGAACCTCTTCGGCTTGTTCTATAAGAATGGGGAGGTCCGGTCGTCGCGAGAGTCAGGTCAATATTTTGCGAACCTCAATCATCTGGCCGGCGCGCCTGCAGCGAACGAGACCAAGGTCGCCGACGGCGTCCGCGTCGAGCAACTGCTGTGGCGCAACGACTCCAGGGTGGAGGTGGAACTCGTTGCCATTCACGGCGGCGGACATGGGATCCCGCAGCCCTATCGGCACCGTCCGCGACTAGTGGGTCCGTTGCTGTTGGGTCCGTTGCCGAGCGAACCGAATGGACCGGAGATGATCTGGGCCTTCTTCGAGCGACAGCGGCCATGAGCAGGGAATATCAGAAATGAAGGTGGCCTTGTGCGGCCGTTCCTCTCGCGCGCCTCGAGCCTCGAGCAAACCTTGCAGAACGATGTCGATTTCCAGCAAGCTCGTTCGTCGTCCTAATGAGACGCCAAAAGGGGCCGGCTCAAACAAGGAGACAGACAATGCGGGTTATGGTGTTCGGCAAAGCCACTGAGGACAGCGAAAAGGGCGCGCCACCCGCGCCCGAGGCGTTCGCGGCGATGGACCGGTTCACAGAGGAGTTGGTCAAGGCCGGCGTATTCGTGGCCGCCGCCGGCCTCAAGAACAGTGCCCAGGCCAAGCGCATCGTTTGCGAAGGTCCCGGCCGTACTGTCATCGACGGGCCGTTCGCCGAGACCCGCGAGCTGGTCGCCGGCTTCTCGATTTGGGAGGTCAAGGACATGGACGAGGCCGTGGCCTGGGCGAAGCGCTCCCCCAATCCCACGTCGGGCCGGAGCGAGATCGAAATCCGGCCGTTCTACGAGGCGGCGGATCTGACCGAGTTCATGACGCCCGAGGAGCTCTCGGCGCCCCGCGACGGCGAACGCGGGAAGCTCGGCGTCGCCTGATACCGGCGGCTGGAGCCGGCCCGAGAGCGTGCTTGTCTCCCCTGCGGCGTTGGCCGAAAATGCGGTGTGGCCGCAGGCGAGACGCACCAGGCGATCGAAGCGACCTTTCGCATTGAACGGGCCAGGCTCATCGCGGGCCTGGCCCGCATGGTGCGGAATGTCGACCTTGCCGAGGATCTGGCGCAGGACGCGCTGGTCGTCGCCCTCGCCGAATGGCCTGAGACCGGCGTCCCGGCCAATCCGGGCGCCTGGCTGATGGCCGTCGCCAAACGCCGCGCCATCGACGCCCTCCGGCGCGACAAGATGCGCGAGCGCAAGCACGAGGAGATCGCGCGGACGCTGGACGAGACGCTCGACGGCGCGGCCGAGGCGATCGAAGCGGCCATGGACGATGATCTCGGCGACGAGCTGCTGGGCCTCATCTTCACGGCCTGCCACCCCATGCTGTCGCCCGACGCCCGCGCGGCGCTCACCCTCAAGGTGGTCGGCGGCCTGACGACGGACGAGATCGCCCGCGCCTTCCTGTCGAGCGAGGCCGCGATCGCGCAGCGTATTGTCCGCGCGAAGAAGGCGATCGCGAGGGCCGGATTGACCTTCGAGGTGCCGCGGGGCGCCGAACGGGCGGCGCGGCTGCCCTCGGTGCTCGAGGTCATCTACCTCATTTTCAATGAAGGCTATGCGGCCACGGCGGGCGACGACCTTCTCCGGCCGGGACTGTGCCTGGAGGCGCAACGGCTCGGCCGCGTGCTGGCCGGGCTGATGCCGGAGGATGCCGAAGTGCTCGGCCTCCTGGCCCTGATGGAGATCCAGGCGTCGCGCCATAGAGCGCGCACCGGGCCGGACGGCGCCTTCATTCCGCTCACCGGGCAGGATCGCGCGCGCTGGGACCATTTGCTGATCCGCCGGGGCCTCGATGCGCTGGCTCGCGCCGAAGCGCTGGGCGGCGACGGCCCCTATGTGCTGCAAGCCGCGCTCGCAGCCTGCCACGCCCGCGCGCGCCGGGCCGGCGATACCGACTGGCCACGCATTGCCGCGCTCTATGACCGGCTGCGCGTCGTGGCGCCCTCGCCCGTGGTCGATCTCAATCGCGCGATCGCCCACAGCATGGCCTTCGGGCCCGAAGCGGGCCTCAGACTGGTGGACGAGATCGCCGACGCCGCCGCCCTGCGCGATTACGCGCCATTGCCGGCGGCGAAGGGCGACTTTCTGTTCCGGGCCGGTCGACTGGCCGAGGCGCGTTCGGAATTCAAGGCCGCGGCCACGCTTACGCGCAACGCGCGGGAAAGGGCATTTCTCCTCGCACGGGCGGACGCCTGCGACTGCAAGCACTGAATCCTGCTTCTGAGGCGCCGCTCCGCAAGTCAGCATCCGCCGGTCCGCGAGGAGCTGCGAACTGCTCTTGAAGCTCAGATGGCGACCGCTCGGCCCATACCGATTCGCGAAGGATCTCGCTAAGGTCGAGACAGTCGGTCCGAGAGCATCAAGTGCGCCCTGGAGGGGTCGCTCAAACGCCTCCGGTCAGGGTCGACGATCGATCTCTGTTACGTGCATCGCGTCGATCCCAACGTGCCGACCGAGGATGTGGCCGGCACGGTGAAGGAGTTGATCCAGGCGGGCAAGGTCAAGCGCCTCGGCGTCTCGGAAGCGGCGCCGGCGACGATCCGCCGAGCCCAGGCCATGCAGCCAGTCACGGCGCTGCAGACTAACCTCTCCACTACGAGTCGTTCAACGGCACGACTTGCACAGCCGCATCTGGAACCGCGCTGAGAAATCTATCGAGCGTCGATCCGCGCCACAGAAGTTCCCACCGGGTCCTCGCACTCTGTCCGAAGATGACGTGCGTCACCCCTTCACGTTGCGCGAAAGCGACCAGGCCATCAGCTGGTCGATCGGCCCGAACGCGAACAACCGTTGCCCCCAGACTTTCTGCGAGCCGCGTGTTCTGCCGCAGCGCATCGGAATCGTGGGGGTTGATGCGGTCCGGCTTCTCTCGTGGCGTTTCCACGTACACGGCGTACCACTTCGACCCCAGCCGGCCGGCGATGCGGGCGCCGGTCCTGATGACGCGCGGGGCGAGCGCATTTGAACTCATGCACACCATGACCCGCTCGGGAATCAGCGCCGGTTCCAAGCCTTCTCGAGCCCGATAGCTCGCAGCCTTCTCGCCGACTTCATCGGCCACCGCGCGCAGCGCCAGTTCACGCAGCGTGGACAGGTTGCCTTTGCGAAAGAAGTGCGACAGCGCCTGTTCGACCTTCTCCGGCCTGTAGATCTTGCCTTCCCGC
Source organism: uncultured Acidobacteriota bacterium (assembly GCA_963813325.1). Lineage (GTDB taxonomy): Bacteria > Acidobacteriota > Vicinamibacteria > Vicinamibacterales > JAKQTR01 > CAWEYM01. Next base: position 2,377,177 of record CAWEYM010000002.1, on the reverse strand, counting down.
AGCCTGTTGCGTAACTCCTCGACCGTGACGTCGACGTTGATGATTTCGTCAGCGCGGTCGAGAAACGTATCGGGCACGGTTTCGCGAACGCGCACGCCCGTCGCCCTGGCAACGGCGTCATTGAGTGTTTCAAGATGCTGGATGTTCACCGCCGTCATCACATGGATGCCGGCTCCAAGGATCTCGAGCACATCCTCGTGGCGTTTCGCGTGGCGGCTTCCTGGCACGTTCGTGTGCGCGAGCTCGTCCACGACGCACACTTGCGGCTTCCGACGGACGATAGCGTCAACGTCCATCTCCTCCATCGTGGCACTCCGATACTCAATCTCTCGCCGCGGAATGACCTCCAAATCCTTGAGCTGCGCCTCAGTATCCAGACGGCCATACGTCTCAACGTATCCGACGACAACGTCGAGGCCGCGCGATCGCAGCGCGTGTGCCTCCTGCAGCATCTCGTATGTCTTGCCTACACCGGGCGCGGCTCCGACATAGACGCGCAGGCGCGCTCGATCCTGCTCCTTGATCCGCGCCAGCAGCGCGTCAACCGTGGGTCGTTGTTCGGGCATCGTCCCCATCAATGCTGCAGAGGCCCAGCATGCCGGTACTAATCTCCCCGTTCGATTCGGGCGTCACTTGCACCCGACAGGTTCCTCCCTACGCGAGACCGATTGCGGCCAGCACCATATCGATCGCCTTGATTCCAAGAAACGGCAGAACAATGCCGCCCAGGCCGTAGATCAACATATTTCGCCGCAAGATGGCCGCCGCGCCGAGCGGCTTGTAGGCGATCCCCTTCAGCGCCAACGGAATCAGCGCAATGATGATGACCGCGTTGAAGATCACCGCTGAAAGAATGGCCGACTCCGGCGTCGCCAGTCGCATCACATTGAGCACGGCGAGCTGCGGGAACGCCAGGATGAACATCGCCGGGATGATGGCGAAGTACTTCGCCACGTCGTTGGCAATCGAGAACGTCGTGAGGGCTCCGCGCGTCATGAGCAACTGCTTGCCGATTTCCACGATCTCGATCAGCTTTGTCGGGTTCGAGTCGAGATCCACCATGTTGCCCGCTTCTTTCGCGGCAGTCGTCCCCGTGTTCATCGCGACGCCGACATCGGCCTGCGCGAGTGCAGGGGCATCGTTCGTGCCGTCGCCGGTCATCGCGACAAGCTTTCCCTGGGCCTGTTCGCGCTTGATCAGGGTCATCTTGTCTTCAGGGGTAGCTTGCGCGAGAAAATCGTCCACGCCAGCTTCGCTGGCAATCGATGCGGCCGTCAGCGGGTTATCGCCGGTGATCATCACGGTCTTGATGCCCATGGCCCGCAGATGCGCGAACCGCTGCCGCATGCCCCCCTTCACGATGTCCTTGAGATGGACGACACCAAGGGGCCGCATCCGCTCGGCCACGACGAGCGGCGTGCCTCCGGCGCGCGCGATCCGATCGACGATGGTCTGCAGCTCGGGCGAAACAGCTCCGCCGTTCGCCTTGACGTAGGTGGCGATCGAATCCGCCGCACCCTTCCGAATCTCACGACCGTCGAGGTCGATGCCGGACATGCGCGTTTGCGCAGTGAAGGCCACGAAGACGGCGTCCTTGTCCGACAATTCGCGTCCTCGGATGTGGTACTTCTCCTTGGCCAGCACGACAATCGACCGGCCTTCGGGCGTTTCGTCGGCGAGCGATGCCAACTGCGCCGCGTCGGCGAGCTCGCCTTCCGTGACGCCAGACACCGGCACGAACTCCGTCGCCTGCCGGTTGCCCAGAGTGATCGTGCCTGTCTTGTCGAGTAGGAGGGTGTTCACGTCTCCGGCCGCTTCGACGGCGCGTCCTGACATCGCCAGGACGTTGTGCTGGACCAGGCGATCCATGCCGGCGATGCCGATGGCGGAGATGAGGGCGCCGATGGTCGTTGGAATCAGACACACCAGCAGCGCGATCAGCACGGGGATCGGGATCGCCGTTCCGGCATAGAACGCGAACGGCTGTAGCGTCACCACAACCAACAGGAACACCAGCGTGAGCACCGCCAGGAGAATATTCAGCGCAATTTCGTTCGGGGTCTTCTGACGCTCAGCGCCTTCGACCAGGGCGATCATGCGATCCAAGAAGCTGTGGCCCGGATCGGACGTCACGCGGATCTTGATCCAATCCGAAATCACGAGTGTCCCGCCTGTCACTGCGGATCGATCGCCACCCGATTCACGAATGACGGGTGCCGACTCGCCCGTGATGGCCGACTCATCGACCGACGCGACGCCTTCGATGATCTCGCCGTCGCCGGGGATGAATTCCCCCGCGTGGACGATGACCACGTCGTTCTTGCGGAGGCTTGCCGCGGGCACTGTCTCCGTGCGATTGCCCGTCGTCAGGCGATTCGCCACCGTCTCGGTCCGCGTCTTCCGGAGCGTGTCTGCCTGCGCTTTACCCCGGCCCTCCGCCATCGCCTCGGCGAAGTTGGCGAACAGGACCGTGAACCACAGCCAGAAGGCGACCTGTCCCGTGAAGAGCGGGCGCCCGCCGCCAGCGGCCAGTTCCTGGATGAAGATGATCGTGGTGAGGAGGCTGCCTACCTCCACGATGAACATGACCGGGTTCTTGATCTGAATCCGGGGATCGAGCTTCCGCACGGAATCCACGACCGCCTGGCGGACGATGCCTGGATCCCAGATTGAGATGGTGTGTGCGCGTTCAGCCATGTGAGTCTTCCTGGTTACCGGCCTGCGGCCGGTGTGGGCGCCCCGAGCGTCTCGTCGAGGGCAAGGTTCAGTTCCAGCACATTGACGCGTGCCCGGCCCAGAAACCCGAACGTGGGCGGCTCGGTGTGGGCTTGAATGAGATCACGCACGCGGTCGACGGGTACGCCGCGGGCCGATGCGACCCGACCGGCCTGCAACGCCGCGGCGGCCGGCGGAATATGCGGATCCACGCCGCCCCCGCTGGCCGTTACCATCTCGGACGGCACCTGGCCGGCCGTGACGCCATCCTGCTTCATGATGACATCGAGGCGTTCCTGCACCGCCTTCAGATGGTCGGGGTTCGACGGCCCGTAGTTCGTGCCGCCAGTGGACGCCGCGTTGTAGTCCACGCCTGACGGGCGTGGCTGGAAGTATTCCGGCCGCGTGAACTTTTGGGCGATCAGTCGTGACCCGGCGATGGTGCCGTCAGATCGACGAATGAGACTCCCTTCAGCCTGTGCGGGAAACGCGACGCGACCGATCGCCCAGAGGACGACGTGGTATCCGCCCCCGAGGAGCACCATCGTGACGATCGTGAACAGAATGGCTTGCTTGATTTCTTTGACCATGATGCCCGCACTACCGCAGTGCCAGATGCTCGGCGATGGGGCCGAGCACGGCGACCGGCATGAACATGAGCAGGCCGAGAATGACGATCACGGCCCACAAGGTGAATCCGAACGTGCCGCTGTCAGCGCGCAGCGAGCCAGCGGTCTCGGGGGCGGCGGGCTTGGCAGCCAGCGCGCCCGCCAGCGCCAGCGGCGCGATGATCGGGATGTAGCGAGAGAGCAGCATCACCAGGCCGGTGCTGATGTTCCAGAAGGGCGTATTGTCGCCCAGGCCCTCGAAACCGGACCCGTTGTTGGCCGCCGACGACGAGAACTCGTAGAGCATTTCCGAAAAGCCGTGCGCTCCGGGGTTCTTCAACCACGCGAGCGCCGAGCCCGGATCCGCCGTCGTCGCCCAGACATAGCAGGCGACGGCCGTGCCGACGAGAATCGCCAGCGGGTGCCAGAGCAGCGCCATGCTCGCCAGCTTCATCTCCTTGGCCTCGACCTTCTTGCCGAGGAACTCCGGTGTCCGGCCGATCATCATGCCGGCGATGAAGACGGCGACGATGACGAAGATGAGCATGTTGATGAAGCCGACACCGACGCCGCCGAAGATGTTGTTGAGCCACATGCCGACGAGCGGCATCAACCCACCGAGGGGCGTCAGCGAGTCGTGCATGGCGTTCACGGAGCCATTCGAGGTGACCGTTGTCGTGACCGCCCACAGCGCGGACAACCCTGCGCCAAAGCGAACTTCTTTGCCCTCCATGGATCCGGTGGATTGATCGACGCCCATGGTCGAGATGGCGGGGTTGCCATGTGCTTCCTGCGCGACGCCAAAGACGACCATCGGGATGTAGATCGCGAGCATCGTGGCGAAGATGACCACCGCCAAACGTCGACGACTCACCATGTACCCGAGCGTCCAGACCATCGCCATCGGAATGATGGTGATGGACCATGTCTCGACGAAGTTGGCGATCGGCGTCGGATTCTCGTACGGGTGTGCCGAATTCGGTCCGAAATATCCCCCGCCGTTCGTGCCCAGCTGCTTGATCGCGACCTCTGGAGCCACGACACCCCGTGCGATGACCTGTTCCTGGCCCTCGACGGTGGTTGCCTTGACGGCCCCCTCAAACGTCATCGGCGTGCCCTGCCAGATCAGAATCGTGCCAACAAGCAGAGCGAGGGGAAGGAATACCCGGATTGCGGCTCGGGTGAGGTCGACGTAAAAGTTACCGAGTTGCGTCAGGCGATTGCCGGCCAGCCCACGAATGATCGCAATGCAAGCCGCCACGCCGGTCGCCGCGGTCACGAACTGCAGGAAGGTAATGACGAACATCTGCGAGAAGTACGACAGACCCGTCTCGCCGCTGTAGTGCTGCAGGTTCGTATTGGTCGTGAAGCTCGAGATCGTGTTGAACGAGAGCGTCGGCTCCATGCTGGCGATGGCGTCGGGATTGAGTGGCAGCACCTTCTGGAGCGAGACGATCGCGAACGTCGCCAACCACATGGCGATGTTTGAGATCAACAAGGACACCACGTACCGCTTCCAGTCCTGCTGCTGGCTGGGATCGACGCCGGTCAGGCGCAGCACGAGCCGCTCGAGCGGAACGAAGATCGGATCCAGCAGCGTCCGCCGGCCTGTAAACACATGGAACATGTACCGGCCGAGCAGCAGGCTCGTGGCGACGGTGAACAGGATCGTAAAACCGACGGCAAAGTACTCCGTGCCCATTAGATGCCTCAGAACTTCTCTGGGCGCAGCATGGCGTACACGAGGTACACGAAGGCTGCGACGCTCAGTAACAACGACAGTAGAGTCATGATTTCACCTACACGCGGTCACAGAGGGTGACGAATCCGACCATCGCCGCAAACGTGACCAATCCGAGGACAATCATTCCCAGTATCAACATGGCGCGTCCTTTCGCGTCTAGTAGGTGAAGCCAATTCCCACGGAGCCGAGGACCCGGGAGGCGTCTCCACCATTGAAGGCTTTTGTCGTGGCGCCGAGCGCCTGATATTCGACGCCGCCGTGCAGGTTCCACGCGCCAAAGCTCGTCGTCCCGCCGAGCGGCACTGTCACGACCGCCGCCAGGCTGACGTAGCCAAACCGATGATCGACGAACACCGGGGTGCTTGCCGTCCCCGTGTTCAACTCGTAGTAGTCAGCGAGGCTGATTCCCACCTTCACCGGGATGGCAACGGAGGCCCGGGGCCACCCGTAGCCGGGAGCGACGCCCAACTCGAGATACCGCCCGGCCTTGGAGCCACCGTCCGCCTGCCCGATGCCAGGCGCAGTATCGAACTCGAACGCCACCAACCCGTACGGTTTGAGCGCGGCCTTCCCCAAATAGCCGCTGTCATCGACCGCGAGCTTGGACGCGATCTCCTTGACCGTTGTGTAGGCGTTATTCGGACTCGTGTACGCGGTGTACGTCGTCGCGATGCTCGTACCGCCGCCAAACCCCAAGGTGAGCGTGGTATAGAAGTCCGACTCGTACCACAGCTTGCCGGTGGGGCCGTCCAGGCCGGTGTCACCGGTGTGCAGACTGTTCCAGCTCCCGACGTTGACACCTGCGTTCCTGAGACTTCCGTCCCCGGAGTAGACCGCAAGGCCGAGGTCCGCAACCGGCCAGAGGGCGATGCCAGTGGAGTGCTGACGGATGCCCCTGAACATATACGTGCTCACGGCGTCGAAGCTGCCGGTGAGCGTCATCTTGCCGGGATTCGGATCGGCTGGCGCCGCCGGTGTTTGGGCGCCGACTGGTGCCGCGAGCGCGATGATCAACGAGAAACCCGCGAGGGCCCGGACTGAACCGCGGACTTGTTGGTTACCACACATCGAATCGATTCCTTCCGTGACTGCCGCGAACGACTGCCGCCTGCGAGACCAAACCATGGATGAGAACTCCTCCAGACTAGGCAATCAATCCTGAAAAGGGGCTAAAGAGTCCCCAAGAAAGTCCTCAAGAGGCCATTGCCTGGGCATGTGCCGCAGCATGTCCGGCTCCAATTTGGGCAAACACAACCGGATAGCCCTCGGCGAATAGACGGCTGACGAGCCTCTCTTCGCGGCTTGGCCACCACACTCGCTTTTGGCCGCCGACGACGAGCAGAGAGGACCGACCGAGCATCTGGTGGACGACGTCGTCATACCGCTGACACACACACAACAGCACGGTGACATGCACTCCCACGCTGGCCGCCTGTGCTCGATGCTCGTCGATGAGACGAGTCCCTTCATCGCTCGCCGGATCGAAGGGCACGGAAAACGATTTGAGTCTCGGCACCAGGAGGACGACTCGTGCATCGAGACCTTCTGTCAGCCGCTTCGCAGTCATGAGCGCGCATCTCGTGCCGTCCACCGTCGTCGCCAGTACGTGAACTGTGAGGCGGCCAGCCTGCGTGGTCGCTGATCGACCATTCATGCTGACAGCATAGGAAGGGCTACCTGAAGTTAGGCCAAAAAGTGCCTGAAAAGTCCCTGAGATAGAGGGCGGCGATGCAATCGAAGGACTCGTGAGGAACCTGGTCCGCCCAGCAACGGCGGCAATCGCAATTGCACACTGATGCACACACTGGGCGGTCTGATGGTGAGCTCGGACGATGACATGCGGCCATTCGCGCTGATGGAAGAGAGCCCAGAGTCGCTGCGGGAATCCAGGATGAGAATTTGGATCCAAAATGGAGCTGAGAAGGGCCTGAAGACTTCCTGAGCAGTCGGCGCCATCGGTCAATGGACCACGAGACGACGTAATCGCGTCGGCCTGACGAGATCAAGGCGGAGTTCCGGAGTCGTCCGTCGCGAACCGATAGCCGACCCACGGTTCGCTGAGCAAGTACCGCGGGTTAGCAGGATCCGGCTCGAGCTTCTTTCGAAGCTGCGCCACCAGCGTCCAGAGGTGCTCTGTCTGTTCCACCGCGTTCGGTCCCCAGATCTCCTTCAAGATGGAGCGATGCGTCAGGACACGATCGTGATTGCGCGCGAGCAGCGAGAGGAGCTCGAATTCTTTGGGCGTCAGCCGGATCTCTGTCTCGTGCCGGAGCACTCGCCGCCGGTCATAGTCAATCGTCAAGTCACCGGCGCGGAAGTGTCCACTCTCCGCCTGATCTTCCGAGAAGGCGCGGCGCAACGCCACTCGAATGCGCGCCAACAACTCTTCCGGCCCGAACGGCTTGGTCACGTAGTCATCTGCACCCAGATCGAGCGCGTTCACCTTGTCCGCCTCGGCGCCCCGCGCAGACAAGACGACGATTGGCAGCTTGGATGTCGCCCGCACGCGGCGACAGACCTCGGTGCCTTCGAGATCGGGCAATCCCAAATCAAGCACGATGAGGTCCGGTGCCCGCTCTGCCACGATCTTGAGTGCGTCGGCTCCCGTGCCTGCGATCTCCACATCGTAGCCGCGCGCGCGCAAGAGGGGCCCCACGGCGCGTTGGATCGCCACTTCATCGTCCACCAGCAGGATACGAGGCCGTTGTGTCATGTGGTCGGCGAGGTCCCCGGCTCCGCGTCCTTTACCGCTGCTGGCACCACAATGGTGAATTGCGCACCGCCGTCCGGACAATTCTCCGCCCAAACCCGACCCTGTTCCGCAGCCAGGAATCCCCGAGCGATCCAGAGCCCCATTCCGGTACCGGACGCGCGGGTCTTTGCCGCTTCGCCCCGGTAGAACCGTTCGAACAAGTGGGGCAGGTCGGCCGGCGCGATGCCGGGGCCGTGGTCTCGAATCTGAATCACTAAACCTTCTTCCGTGATAGTCGCGTGAGTGTCAATCGTCGAACCCCATGGCGTATACTGCGCGGCATTCTCCAACACGTGCGCCAAGGCGGTGGCGGTCAGACGCGGATCGAGCCGCACCGGCGCGTCGGGGTCAACAGTCACCTTCACTGTGTGTTCGTGAAGCGTATGTTCCATCTGGCCGCGCGCCGCCGCTACGATTTCGGAGGGATGAGTCCATCGAGACTCAGTCACGATCCCTCCCGCGTCTATACGCGCCATCTCGAGGATGTTCTGAAACAACCGGGTCAGGCGCTCGACCTCCGCGAGGATCAGGTTACTCTGGTCCATCCGATCGTCAGCCGTCAGCGACGACGCCTGGATGTTGGTTGCCGCGACACGAATGGCGGTGAGCGGAGTCCGCAGATCGTGTCCCACGGACGCCAGCAGCGCCGCCTTGAGCTCCTCGCTCTGCCGTGTCAGTTCTCCCGCTTTGCGCTCTTCGAGAAACTGTGCACGCTCTATCGCGATCGCTACGACGCCCCCCAGCGTGTCGAGCGTGCCGGCCTCGATAGGGCGTCCCGCAGCCGCAAGAAGACCAATCGGCTTCGTGCCAACGCGCAGGGGCACGAGCCGGATCACACGGCCGTCGACCGTCATGGTCTTGTGGCCGGCGTAGGTCCGGGCGTACGCGTCGAACTCAAGCGAGGTTTGAGCCGCCGCAAACGCGCTGGCAAGCTGGCGCTTGTCCAGATCAGTTGTCCGAGGTCCTGCTTCGAACACGTCCCAGTCGCTCGCTCGCGGAAGAGCAATGGCTGCGAACTCCAAGTCGAATCGACGAGCGATGGATCGCGCCAGGATCGAAATCGCCTCACGACTGTCGGTCATCACCAACACATCACGACTCAAGTCGAACAGGCGCGCGAGTTCATCGCGTCGCCCAACCGCTTCCTGCGTGCGTGCGCGAGCCACCGCCGACAGGTTGCTGGCAACGATGGCGACTGCCAGGAACGCGAACAACGCCACCCAATTCTGCGGGTCGGCGATCGTCCACGTGCCAACCGGTGGCAAGAAAAAGAAGTTGAAGCACAGCATCGCGACAACTGATGTCACGACCGCGATCCAGAGGCGCGACGTGGCCGCAATTACGAGCACGACCATCAGAAATGTCGTCGACACGATTGCCGCGTTGGACACGTGCAGCCATTGCACGTAGATGAGCGTCACGAGTGCGACGGCGCCAAGAGAAACGGCAAGCCGCCGAGCGTCTAGTGAGTCACGTGGCATGAGCGAGACATGATAGCCCACACCGTCGGCGGCGGACCGCAAAGCTGCAGGGCCGACGCGACAGCGTGATGGATCGGCGTGTCTGGTGATACACCCGCACGATCACCAGTTCGTCCGAATGGCGCTCGTAGTAGATGCGGAACGGCGGGACGGCCCCAACTTCGTACCAGAGCGCGGACGTGACGTCTGCGCGGTTAAGTCTCTGGATCTGCAACGGTAATCGAAATCTGCAGCACGCCATCGCAGACCGCCAGCGCAATGTCCAAGCGTGCGCCTTCAACCACTCGGCCATCTCTCCGTGTCTTTAGAATCAGCGGTGTACAGGCGAGTGGCTCAGCCCGACACCCAACGTATATCCGCCGCGGCCGAATCTTGGCAGATCAGCGATGGAACACTGAGTCGCGTCGCAAGGAACGACTTGGTCAACCGATGACCAGACAGAGAACACTCAGGCCGGCCGACGAAAGCCGACCTGAGCGTCGGAATCAGGCAAGGTCAAATCGATCGAGATTCATGACCTTGTCCCACGCGGCAACGAAGTCGCCCACGAACTTCTTCTGCGAGTCGTCGCTCGCGAAGACCTCCGCCAGTGCCCGGAGCTGGGAGTTCGAACCGAAGACGAGGTCGACCCGGCTGCCGGTCCACTTGATCTCCCCCGTACGGAGGTCGCGGCCCTCGAAGACCGCCTCGCTCTCGGACGTCGCCTTCCACGTCGTGTCCAGGTCGAGCAGGTTCACGAAGAAGGCGTTGGTCAACGCCTCGGGCTGTTTGGTGAAGACGCCGAGCTGGGACTGCTGGAGGTTCGCGTTCAGGACACGCAGGCCGCCCACGAGCACGGTCATCTCGGGAGCACTCAGCGTCAGCAGCTGCGCCCGGTCGAGCAGCAGCACCTCCGCCGGACGCTGGTGAGGCTTCCCGAGGTAGTTCCGGAACCCGTCTGCGGTCGGCTCGAGCACGGCGAACGACTCCACGTCCGTCTGCTCCTGCGACGCATCCGTGCGTCCCGGCGTGAAGGGTACCCGGACGTCCTGCCCGGCGTTCTTCGCGGCCTGCTCGACGGCTGCGCAGCCACCCAGCACGATCAGGTCGGCAAGCGAGACCTTCTTCGTCCCGCCGGCCTGCGCGTCGTTGAACGCCTTCTGGATCCCCTCCAGGGTCCGCAGCACCTTCGCCAGCTCGGGTGGATTGTTGACCTCCCAATCCTTCTGCGGCGCGAGGCGAATGCGTGCCCCGTTGGCGCCGCCGCGTTTGTCGGTCCCGCGGAACGTCGACGCTGACGCCCATGCGGTCGAGACCAGCTGGGCGATGGACAGGCCCGATGCGAGGACCTTGCCCTTGAGAGCGGCGATGTCCTCCGCTCCGATCAGATCGTGCGTGACCGGGGGGACGGGGTCCTGCCACAACTGCGGCTCGGCCGGGACCAGCGGGCCGAGGTAACGCGTGATCGGCCCCATGTCGCGGTGGGTCAACTTGAACCATGCCTTGGCGAAGGCGTCGGCGAACTCCTGCGGGTTCTGGTGGAAGCGTCGCGAGATCGGCTCGTAGATCGGGTCCATCCGCAGCGCGAGATCCGTCGTGAGCATCACGGGGGCGTGCCTCTTCGCCGGATCGTGCGCGTCCGGAACGGCGTCGGCCGCCGCCGGATCCGTCGGAATCCACTGCGACGCGCCCGCGGGACTCTTCGACAGCTGCCACTCGTAGCCGAACAGGGTCTCGAAGAAGCTGTTGTCCCACGTCTTCGGAGTGGGCGTCCAGGCGCCCTCCAGGCCGCTGCTGATGGTGTCGCCGCCCTTGCCGGAGCCGTAGCTGTTCGTCCAGCCGAGACCCATCGCCTGGAGGGGAGCAGCCTCGGGCTCGGGGCCGACGTGGCCGACGGGCACGGCCGCACCATGCGTCTTGCCGAACGTGTGCCCGCCGGCGATGAGCGCGACGGTCTCCTCGTCGTTCATCGCCATGCGACGGAACGTCTCCCGGATGTCCACGGCCGCGGCGAGCGGGTCGGGGTTGCCGTTCGGCCCCTCCGGGTTTACGTAGATGAGACCCATCTGGACGGCGGCCAGAGGATCCGCGAGCTCACGGTCGCCGCTGTAGCGCTTGTCGTCGAGCCACGTGTGCTCGGTGCCCCAGTTGATCTCCTCCGGCTCCCAGACGTCCTCGCGCCCGCCGGCGAAGCCGAAGGTCTTGAACCCCATCGACTCCAGGGCGCAGGTGCCGGCGAAGACCATCAGGTCAGCCCACGAGATCTTCCGGCCGTACTTCTTCTTGACCGGCCAGAGCAACCGGCGCGCCTTGTCGAGGTTCACGTTGTCCGGCCAGCTGTTGAGGGGCGCAAAGCGCTGCTCGCCGGACCCTGCACCTCCGCGGCCGTCGCTGATGCGGTACGTGCCGGCGCTGTGCCACGCCATCCGGATGAAGAGCGGCCCGTAGTGGCCGTAGTCCGCCGGCCACCAGTCCTGCGACGTCGTCATCACCTGCTCGATGTCCTGCTTCAGGGCATCGAGGTCGAGGCTCTTGAACTCCTTGGCGTAGTCGAACTCCACACCCATCGGATCGCCCTGGGGTGGGTTCCGGTGGAGCGCGTTCACGTTCAGCTGGTTCGGCCACCACTCCCGGTTCGACGTCCCGCTGTGCGCCCTGCCCGGGAACGGGCACTTCTCGTCGTTGTCCATTTGACGTTGACCTCTACTGTGATCGGGTTGCAGTCTGGTTGTCAGTCCGGCGGATTCTTCTCGAGGTTCGTTGACGGCGTCGTCGGGCCCGCTGTGCGTGCGATCCTCCGCGGGCTTCGGCGTGGGCGTGCCGGTCGGTCGGAGCGGGATGACGCCCGGGCCTGGGCCAGGCAATCCGGACAGCGCCCCCAGTAGGCGACCTCGGCCTCATCGATCTCGTAGCCCCTGTCATCGACCGCCGTGAGACAGGGGGTGGAGCCGACCGCGCAGTCGACGTCGACCAGGCGGCCGCAGATTCGACAGATCAGATGGTGGTGGTTGTCGCCGACCCGATCCTCGAACCGGGCCGGTGACCCGGCGGGCTGAATGCGCCGGATGAGACCTTCGGCGACCAGGACGCCGAGCGCGTCGTACACCGACTGGAGCGAGATGGCACCGATCCCGGCCCTGACCACCTCGGCCACGCCATCGGCCGTGATGTGCGGCAGACCCGATACCGCACGCAACACAGCCAGTCGCTGGGCCGTGACCTGAATGCCGCGCTGGCGAAGGAGGTCAGCCTGGTCAATGGCCATACCAACAGAGTAGATCAAAGTTTTGAATTATTCAAATATTAGCTCCTCCATGGAGCTGAACGGTACGGTGGTCGGCTGCTAACATGGCATGTGGCGATCGTGATTCACGGACCCGGCCCCATGCCGCGCGTGCCTGCGCGGACCGTCCGGCGTTCGCCTCGGGCAGGAGGAAGTCCAGGTGTCCACACCGACCCAGATGATCCCGCCGGCTGAAGTGCTCCCGCTTCAGTCGCTCATCAACCCCACCGAACAGGGCATCGCCAGTCGAGTGCTGGCGAAGACCAGTGGCGGCAACCTCACGCTGTTCGCGTTCGACGCGGGGCAGGGGCTCACCGAGCACACGTCTCCGTTCGATGCGCTCGTGATGGTCCTCGACGGCAGCCTCACCCTCACAATTGGCGGGACGCCGGTCCGCGCGACGCCGGGCACAATCGTCCGCATGCCCGCGAACGTCCCGCACGCGCTCGATGCCCCCGAGGCAGCCCGGATGCTGCTCCTCATGTTGCGGGAACGCACGGAGGGGTGAGGCCCGCGACCCTCAATTGCGACGCCGTGGGGCGGGGTGAGCGCGCGGCGCCGCATCCGGCATCGTGGCGCGCCCGGTCCGCGCGGAACCTGGCACTCAGTCCCCGCCGCCTCCCGGCGGCGGCCCGGGCGGCGGCCCCGACGGCCGCTGCGGTCCCATCAGCGGGTTCGACACGCTGCTCGACGTCACGGTCTTGACCTGCGTCGTCCCGCTCGCCATCGCGGTCACGAGGCGATCGCCCACCGCCAGCGCCCCGCTCACAATCTCCACGACGCTGCCGTCAGTGATGCCCGCCTGCACGGACACGGGCTCGAGTCCGGCCGCCGTGCTGCGCCACACGGTCTTCACCGCGGCGCCGGCGGTCCCGGACGATGAGGCCGTGCGGGACCCGGCCGATGAGTCCGCGGTAGGCGGGGACGATACGGCGCGGGTGGACTGACCCGTGGCGGCGCTGCCGCTCGCACCCGGCATCCGGAACCGGAGCGCGGCGCCTGGCACACGCAGCACGTCCGTCCGCCGTGCCACCTCGACGGACACGTTCGCCGTCATGCCGGGCTTCAACCTCAGCTGCGGGTTCGGCACGTCGATGACCGTGCCGTAGGTCACGACGTTCTGCGACACCTCGGCCAGCAGGCGGACCTGCGCCACGCGTCCCGTGAACGTCTGATCCGGATACGCATCGACGCGGAACGTCACGGTCTGCCCGGGCCGCACCCGGCCGATGTCCGATTCGTCCAGCTTCGCGTTCACCCGCATCCGCGTCAGGTCGGCGGCGAGCACGTAGAGCGTCGGCGCCTGCATGCTGGCCGCGACGGTCTGGCCCACATCGACGTTGCGCGATACGACGATGCCGTCGATCGGCGAGGCGATGACGGTGTGGTCGAGGTTGACCTGTGCCTGGTTGAGGCTGGCGCGAGCCTGGACGATCTGGGCCTGCGCCGACCTGAGCTGCGCCTCTGCCGACCGGACGGCCACCTCCGCCGCCTCCTGGTCGGACCGCGCGATCAATTGCCTGACGGCCAGCGCGTCCGACCGCACCCGCTTGGCTCGCGCGTCGTCGAGCCCGACGACGAGCCGCTCGGCATCGGCCTCCGCCCGCACGAGGTTGGCGCGCGCCTGTTCGAGCTGGGACTGGAACAGCGCCGGGTCGAGCCGGGCCAGCACCTGCCCGGTCCTGACGAGGTCGTTGAAGTCGGCCAGCAGCTGCATCACGGTGCCCGACACCTGCGTGCCGACCTGGACGGTCGTGACAGCCTCCAGGCTCCCCGTGGCAGCGATCGCATCGACGACATCGCCGCGCGTGACCTCACCGGTCGTCACGCTGGGCGCGGCGGCGTCCTGCTTCAGGTAAGTGTAGGCTCCCGCTCCGGCACTCGCGAAGACAAGGGCGATGACCACGATCCGGAGGACGAGTGATTTGTGCGTCATGATGGCCTCCCTCGAAGGGACGCGAGTATCCCGCGCGCCAGGGCGGGCACGTGCCCGCCCGGCGCGAGAGGAACGCCGCCAGGCGCCTCCACACCCCCTCGTGGACTCGCCGCTGGTGCTGGCCGCCCGCCGGCGCCCCCCTGCTGGATGAGACGTTCGCGGCGCCGTCCGGACGCGATCTGTTCGGTTAAGGTTTGTTAACGCCGGAGGGGAGGTCGATCTGGATCTCGAGGCCGGGGTGCGCGTTCCGCGCGACGACGCGCCCATCGTGCGCGGCGACGGCCTGCCGGGTGATGGCCAGGCCGAGCCCGACGCCGCCGGTCTCGCGGTTGCGGTCGCCCTCGACTCTGAAGAACGGGCGGAAGATGTCGTCCAGCTGATCCTCGGGAACGCCGGGCCCGTGGTCGCGCACGATGATCGTCGACACGTCCGCCGTGTGCCGGAGGGTGACGTCAACCGTCGAATCCGCGGGCGCGTGCCGGATCGCGTTTCGCACGACGTTCTCGACGGCGCGCCGGATCAGCTCCGGCGCCCCGCGCACGAGCCCGGCGCCATCGTCGGTGATTGCGACGCGACACGGCCGCGCGTCGATTTCCATGCGGCAGTCGTCCACGACTTCAGCCACGACGGCGCCGAGGGAGACGTCGTCAACCTGGGACGGCCGGTCCACGTCGCCGCGCGCCGCCTCGAGCAGCCCGGACACGAGCGCGGTCAGTCGGTCCACGTCCTTGCGGATCCGCGCGAGCGCCTCCTCGCGGTTGTCGCTGACCCGCGCCAGCTCGATCGCGTAGCCAAGTCGCGTCAGCGGCGACCGCAGCTCGTGCGAGACGTCCTGCAGCAACCGACGCTGATCGGCGATCAGCCGCTCGATGCGTCCGGCCATCCGGTCGAAGGCCCGCGCCAGGTCGCCGAATTCGTCCCGGCGCGTGGAGTGCGACCGCACGGCCAGGTCGCCGCGACCGAAGCGTTCGACGATGCCCCGCAGATCGCGCGCGGGCTTCGCGAGATGGAGGGCCAGCAGGTACGTCAGGATCCCGAGCGCCAGCGGGATCCACGCGTAGTAGGGCAGGGGCGTCAGCAGGTCCGGCGGCGGCTGCGGCACCACCACCAGGCGGAACTTCCCATCGTCGCTCGCCCGGCTGATGACGAGGCGCGCGCCGCGACCGCGGCCGGCGCGGTCGGCGGACGCCTCCTCGATGAGGCCGGAGCGATCCGCGCTGGTCAGGAGGTCGCGCCCCGTGGCGTCCGTCAGGTAGATCTCGCCCGGAAACCACCGGCGCACGCGCTCGAGGTACGACGCGAGCCCGGCCGGGCCGCCGTGATCCCACGCCGTGCGGGCGCCGTCGAGCTGCAGCGCCAGCGTGCCCGCGAACCGGTCGTGGGTGCGCTGCGGCGCGATGAGGACCGACACCGCGACGAAGGACACCGCCGCCAGCACGAGCATGCCCGAGAACCAGAGCAGGATCTTCCCGAAGATCGATCTCATCGAGACTCCCCGCAGGACCAGGTCATTCCAGGCAGAACAGATACCCCTCGCCCCTGACGGTCTTGATCATGGTCCTGTCGTCACCCAGCTTCTTGCGCAGGTGGTGCACGTGCACGTCAACCGACCGGTCGAACGGTGCGGCGTCGCGCTGGTGCAGGAGGCCGATCAGCTCGTCGCGGGACACCACGCGCCCGGCCGCCCGCACGAGGGCCTCGAGGATGTCGAACTCGATCGACGTGACCTCCGTGGGGACCCCGTCCCGCCACACCTGCCGGTTCGTCGTGTCGAGGCGGACGCCGTTCGCTTCCAGCGCGACAGGCTGCGAGGCCGCTGCCTGGTCGGTGCGCCGCAGGATCGCGCGGACCCGGGCGAGCAGTTCCTCCGGGCCGAATGGTTTCGGCAGGTAGTCGTCGGCGCCGCCGTCCAGGCCCGCGAGGCGATCCTGCAGCGACGTGCGGGCCGTGAGCATGATGACCGGCGCGGCGCTGCGCCGGCGGAGCTGACGCAGGAGTTCGAAGCCGTCCATCCCGGGCATCATGACGTCCAGGATGATCAGGCGGTGCGACCCGTCGAGCGCCCGGGCCAGGCCGCGGCGGCCGTCATGTTCCGAGTCGAGTTCGATGCCGTGACGGGCGAAGAACTCGCGCATCAGGTCGCACAACTCCACGTCGTCGTCGACGACGAGGAGGCGAAGCGGTGCGCCGTTGGGCTTGTCGTGCGTGGTGTCCACGATCCCGTCGTGCCGTTCCACCGTAGTGTACGCGGGGCGGACCCGGGAACGGACGCGAGGCGGGGTGTCTTAACAAATCTTCACGATTGAGGAGAGTCCCCGGGCCTGAAGGCCCGGGCCGACGGCTCTCTGCAGAATCTCGGGGCTACGGCTCCCGGCGGCGGGTGGTCAGACAGGCTGGCCCACGCCGACATAGCGTTGCGTTGCGGTCGGAGAATAGATAGACTGCCGAAAACCGGCAAGAAACGTCGTCCCCATCCCACTCTCCCGGGGTGGCCCCGATCCACCGCGTGGACAAGGGAAACGGCAGTGCCCCCAGTCGGCCGCGTGCTGCTTTCGTGCGCTGGACGTAACCCGCGTCGGACTGTGTCCGGGCGATCCGCCGCACCGGCACTCCTCGTCGCCTCGATGGGGACGCCGATCGGCACGATCCGCCAGCCCGACGTCGAGCGCTGCCATTCCGCGCGGACGGACGCCCGGGCGCCACTCGGCGCCGGCGGTCCTCGGCCTCGCGCCACCCGACACCCATTGCGCCCACGCCCACACCTACACCTGCGCCGACGATCGGAGGCACCATGAGCAGCTCTCGTCAGGGCACGCTGGCCGCGGCTATTGCGGTCGTGCTCGCGGCCGCCTGGGCGACACCAGCGGCCGCCCAGTGGCAGATCGACTCCAAGGACGGCAAGTCCAACATCAAGATCGGCTTCCTCGCCCAGCCGCAGATCGAAGCGATCACCGCGCCGTCGGGGAGCGGCACGAGCACGAATCTCTACCTGCGCCGGTTCCGCATCCTGCTCGGCGGGAAGGTCTCCGACAAGTGGACGTACTTCTTCGAGACCGACAGCCCGAACCTCGGCAAGGGCACGGGCTCGACGGGCGTGAAGGACACGGGTTCGATCTACATCCAGGACGCGTTCTTCACCTACAACCACAATGACGCGTTCAAGGTGGACGCCGGCATGATTCTGTTGCCGCTCAGCCACAACAACGAGCAGTCGGCGGCGAGCCTGCTCCCGGTGGACTACGGGCCGTACTCCTTCGTCGAATCGGGTCCGCTCGGCGAGCGCGTCGGCCGCGACTACGGCGTGCAGCTGCGCGGGTACCCGTTCAAGACGAAGTTCGAGTACCGCCTGGGCGTCTATCAGGGCATCCGCGGCACGGACTCGAAGAACGACCTGCGGGTGACGGCGCGCGCCGTCTACTACCCGTTCGGCGCGGAAACGGGCTTCTTCTACACCGGCACCTTCCAGGGCCAGAAGCGCCTGGCGTCGATCGGGACCAGCGTGGACAAGCAGAACGACTACTACGCCTGGGACGTCGACGGGTTCATCGAGCAGCCGATCGACAAGGGCCAGCAGGGCGTGACGTTCCAGGTCGACTTCAAGACGATGGACGGCAAGACGTTCGTGCCGGCGCTGCCGAAGGAGACCACCGTCCTGCTCGAGGCGGCGTATCACCTCGGGAAGGGCAAGGCGTCGCCGTTCATCCAGTACGCGGCGCGCAACTTCGACAACGCCGCGCTGGCCGATCAGTCGAGCTGGCAGGTGGGCCTCGCGTACTGGATGGCGGGCCACCAGCGCAACCTGAAGTTCAGCGCGGGCCGGCAGCACACCGACCGTGCGCCCGACCGGACGCAGGTGCTGCTGCAGTTGCAGATCTTCTACTACTGACGCCACATCGCGCGGAGACGGCAGAGGCGCCGGCCCGGCCGGCCCTCCTGCCTTCGGTGGGCCCGGGGCGGGGCGTCCCGGTGCCCCTTTCGGGATCGGACGGATGCGTCGCTGCCACCGCGGGCCCGATCGTCGGGGCCTCCCGGGCGGCGGCGCCGGAGTCGGCACGCCAGGGACCACGGGGGCGATCACCTGAGTGCGCGTCAACACGTTACGAACCGCGATCGATGGAGGCTGAAACATGACAGCTGCTGCAGCGGCCTCGGATGCCGAGGTCAACAGATGGTGGCGCGTGGTCGGAGGGCTGCTGATGAACCTGGCCCTGGGCTCGCTGTACGCCTGGAGCGTGTTCGTCGCGCCGCTGGAGAAGGAGTTCGGCTGGAAGCGGGCGGACACCTCGTCGGTGTTCACGGTGGCGATCGTCGTCTTCGCACTCAGCTTCATCGCGGCGGGCCGGCTGCAGGACAAGATGGGGCCGTTCCGCATCTCGCTGACCGGGGGCGTGCTCCTGACGGTCGGGTTCGTGCTCTGCGCCTGGACCTCCAGCCTGGCCTACCTGATCTTCTGCTTCGGCGTCCTGGTCGGCGTGGGTAACGGCTTCGGCTACGCGACGCCGATCCCGGTCATGGCCAAGTGGTTCCCGGACAAGCGCGGCCTGGCCGTCGGCCTGGCCGTCGCGGGCTACGGCGGCGGGTCGGCCATCTTCGGCCCGATGGCGAACCTGTGGCTGATCCCGACCTACGGCTGGCGCACCACCTTCGCGGTGCTCGGCGTGGTCTTCTTCGTCATGACGATGGCCGGCGCGTACCTGCTGCAGAATCCGCCCGCCGGCTACCGGCCGCCCGGCTGGACGCCGGCGCCCGCGTCGAAGTCGGCGGCCACGACCTACGAGTTCACGCCCGGCGAGATGTGGCGCACGGCGCCCGCCTGGTTCATGTGGATTGCCTACGCGCTGGGGACGTCGGCGGGTCTGATGGTCATCAGCCAGCTCGTGCCCTTCGCGCGAAGCATGCAGATCCCCGGCGCCGCCCTGCAGACCATGACCTTGATTGTCGGCGCCGTGGGCAGCGCGTCCGGCCGCGTGCTCTCCGGCTGGATGTCGGACGCGCTCGGCCGGCTCAACGTCCTGCGCCTGATGATTGGCGTGTCGGCGGTCTCCATGCCGCTGCTCTACCTCACCGGCGGCAACGTGGCGATGCTCTACCTGATGGTGTTCATCGTCTACTGGTGCTTCGGCACGCAGCTGTCCGTCAACGCGTCGACGACGGCCGACTTCTGGGGAACGAAGAACGCGGGCATCAACTACGGCCTGCTGTTCACCGCCTACGGCGTGGCGGGCATCATCGGGCCGAAGGTTGGCGGCGCGCTGTTCGATCAGTACAAGAACTACCAGGCCGCGTTCTACACGGCGGCGGCGCTGTCGCTGGTCGCGCTCGTGTTCGAGTTCCTGGCGCGGCGGCCGGCGGTCCCGTCCGGCGCGCGCGCCTGAACCCGTCTCGGACTCCGACTGCGGGCGACGCCGCGTGATTGCCGGGCTGTCTCGCCACCACCGCAGGTGAGCGGGACGAACCCGGGCCAGACAACCGTTCGACGCGACGAGGCCGCGGGCTGCAAGCCGCGAGTCGTGAGCCAGGCTGTCATTTCGACGTTCATGGTCCGAACCTCATTGCTGGAAAGAGAGGGTGTCCGATGGCAGACGTGAAACCCGCCGTGACCGAGACCACCGAGGCCCAGATCGCGGTGCACTGGAAGGAAGAGGAGTACTACAAGCCGTCGCCGGCCTTCGTGGCGCAGGCGAACCTGACGGACCCGGCGGTCAACGAGCGTTTCAGCGAGAAGAACTTCCCCGAGTGCTTCACCGAGTATGCGGAGATGCTGACGTGGTACGAGCGCTGGAACAAGGTGCTCGACACGAGCGACCCGCCGTTCTGGAAGTGGTTCGTGGGCGGCAAGATCAACGCCTCGTTCAACTGCGTCGATCGTCACCTCGCCAAGTACAGGAACAAGGCGGCGATCATCACGGTTCCCGAACCGGAGGACGAGGACCCGGTCGCGCTCACGTACCAGGAGCTGTACGTCCGCGTCAACGAGTTCGCCGCGCTGCTGCGCGACTTCGCCGGTCTCAAGGCCGGTGACCGCGTCACGATCCACATGCCGATGCTGGCGGAGCTGCCGATCACGATGCTCGCCTGCGCGCGGCTGGGCGTGATCCACTCCGTCGTCTTCGGGGGGTTCAGCGGCGAGGCGTGCGGCCTGCGCGCCGCGGATTCCGGCAGCCGCGTGCTCATCTACATGGACGGCTACTACCGCAGCGGGAAGATGATCGATCACAAGGCCGCGGCCGAGCTCGCCGTCGCGACGGCGGAGAAGGAGGGCCAGAAGATCGACAAGATCCTGGTGTGGCGGCGCTACCCCGGCAAGTACGCCTCCGCGGCCCCGATGGTGCAGGGCCGCGACTTCTTCGTCGACGACGTGCTGAAGAAGTACCACGGCGTGCGCATCGACCCGGTCCCGATGGACGCCGAGGCGCCGCTCTTCCTGATGTACACGAGCGGCACCACCGGGAAGCCCAAGGGCTGCCAGCACCGCACCGGCGGGTACATGGCCTACGTCACCGGGACCTCGAAGTACATCCAGGACATCCATCCCGAGGACACCTACTGGTGCATGGCGGACATCGGCTGGATCACCGGCCACTCGTACATCGTGTACGGGCCGCTGGCGCTGGCGGCCACCTCGGTGATCTACGAAGGCGTCCCGGTCTTCCCCGACGCCGGGCGCGTGTGGCGCATCGCGCAACGCCTGGGCGTGAACATCTTCCACACCTCGCCCACGGCCATCCGCATGCTGCGGAAGGCCGGCATGGAGGAGCCGAAGAAGTACGACTACCACTTCAAGCACATGACGACGGTCGGCGAGCCCATCGAGCCGGAAGTGTGGCGCTGGTACTACAACACGGTCGGCAAGGGCGAAGCGGTCATCGTCGACACGTGGTGGCAGACGGAGAACGGCGGGTTCCTGTGCAGCACCAAGCCCGCGATCGACGCGATGAAGCCCGGCAGCGCCGGGCCCGGGATGCCGGGCATCTACCCGACCATCCTCGACGAGCAGGGCAAGGACGTGAAGGGCGGATCGGGCAAGGCCGGCAACATCTGCATCAGGAATCCGTGGCCGGGGATCTTCCAGACGATCTGGGGCGACCGGGACCGCTTCGTCCGGCAGTACTACGCGAAGTACTGCCGGGACACCAAAAGCACGGACTGGCGCGACTGGCCGTACTTCGCGGCCGACGGCGCGGTGGAGGCGGCCGACGGGTACTTCCGCATCCTGGGCCGCGTCGATGACGTCATCAACGTGGCCGGGCACCGGTTGGGCACGAAGGAACTGGAGTCCGCGTGCCTGACCGTGGTCGAGGTCGCCGAGGCCGCCGTCGTGCCGGTCGTCGACGAGATCAAGGGCCGGGTGCCCGAGATCTACATCGCGCTCAAGCCCGGCTACGCGCCGAGCAAGGAGATCACCGACAAGGTCATCGCGACCATCGAGACGATGATCGGCAAGATCGCGCGGCCCCGGAAGGTGTACATCGTTCCCGACATGCCCAAGACGCGGTCCGGGAAGATCATGCGGCGCGTGCTCGCCGCGATTTCCAACACGCTCGACACGGGCGACATCACGACGCTGGCGAACCCCGACATCGTCGAGCAGATCCGGGTGGCCGTGCAGGGCAAGGAGAAGGTGCAGGCCAAGGAGGGTCCGGAGGACCTCAAGCAGTTCGGCAAGGAAGAGTAACCGACGGTCGGCCGGCCCCCCGTCACGACGGCGGGGCCGGCTTTCTCCCGGGCGTGTCGCAACGCCCGGCGGCGCGACGGGGCCCGCTACTGGGCCCCGAGGTCGTGCCGGCAGAGACCGATTCTCGCGCCGGCGCCGACGACGAACGCCGGCTGGCCCGTCCCGGCAGGCCCGCGGTGCACGCGGGCCGACATGCCGCAGAGCCAGGGCACCTCTTCGATCAGCTGGGAGAGCCGGCCCAGGAGCTCGCTGAGGCCCGGTTCCTCGGGCAGCTCCGCGACATCGAGGACGTCCGCGATGTCGCGATCCGTCAGCGGCGTAATCCGGATCACCGGGGCCGTGCCCGCGCGGTGAACGGTCACGAGCGGGCCGAAACTCGGGTCCGGCCTGACCTCGACCGAGAACAGTTCCTCGCCGGCGGGCTGGGTGCTGCCGTCGGCCGCGGCGGTGGCGATCCCGAAGTAGCGCAGGGCCTTCCAGGCGCGCTCCCCCTCGAGCCACAGCACCGCGTCGGCGACGGCGTCGAGCTGGGTCTTGATGTCCTGCCGCGCCGCGGCGGCATCCACGTCATCGAACCACTGGAGGCGGCCGGCCGGCTGCGTGCGGAAGGCCGCGTACTGCACGGCGCGCGACAGCGCCTGGGCCGCCGACTCCGGGAACCGGTACGACGGGAACACGTAGCCCGTCGCCGGGCCGTCCGCGGCCTCGTCGTCCACGCGCACGGCGCCGACGGTGCCCATGAGGCAGAGCAGCGCGGGCTTGGGCGTGCCCGTCGTCTTCTCGGCCCGCAGGACGCCCCGCCGGATTCCGCGGCCGACCTGGTTCGGGTCCGACCCGTCCACGCAGGCGAAGATCGCAATGAGCGCGTCGACGCCCTCGTGCTCCATCGCGCGCTGGACCGCCGCCTCGTACGCGTCCACCGTCGCGAACGGCCCGAGATCCGTCACCTCCGACGTGACCGTGACCAGGCCCCGTGCCTCGCACGCGTCAACGCTGATCGTGAGCACGCCGCCGGAGTTGCTGATGACGGCCACGCGGTTGCCGCGCGGGAGCGGCTGATGCGCGAGCAGCACCGCGATATCGAACATCTCCTCCAGCGTGTCGGCGCGGATGACGCCGGCCTGGTGGAAGAGCACGTCGACGTTGGTGTCGCTGAGGCCGGCCGCCCCGATGTGGGCGCGCGCGGCGTCGCGGCCCGCCCGGCTGCGGGCGCTCTTCACGCACAGGATCGGCTTGCGATGCGAGATGCGGCGCGCGATCCGGGCGAAGCGGCGCGGGTTGCCGAAGGTCTCCAGGTAGAGCAGCGCGATGTCGGTGGACGAGTCCTCTTCCCAGAACTGCAGCAGGTCGTTGCCCGAGACGTCCGCGCGGTTCCCGGCGGAGACGAAGGTCGAGAACCCCAGGCCGCGCTCGGCCGCGTAGTTCAGGATCACGAGCCCCAGCGCCGCGGAGTGCGAGAAGAACCCGATGCGGCCGCGGGGCGCCATCGCCGGCGCGAGGCTGGCGTTGAGACTGATGTCGGGGTGCGTGTTCTGCAGGCCGAGACAGTTCGGCCCGATGAGCCGCGCGCCGTGCGCGCGGGTGAGCGCCACCAGCTCCTTCTGTCGCGCCACGCCGTCAGGGCCGGCTTCCGCGAACCCGGATGCCACGACGATCAGGCCTTTCGATCCCGACGCCAGGGCGTCGGTGGCCACGTCGAGGACCTTCTCGGCCGGCACGGCGATCACCACGAGATCGGCGGGCTCCGGGAGCGCACTGACCGACGCGTACGCCCGGACGCCGTTCACCGAGGCTGCCTGGTTGTTCACGGGATACACGGTGCCCGCGAAGTTGCTCCGCAGGATCGCGCGGAAGATCATGCTGCCGACCGCGGCCGGGTCGCGCGAGGCGCCCACCACCGCGGCCGTGCGGGGCTGGAGCAGCGGCGCGAGCGAGTTGGTCGCCGCGATCCGGTCGCGCAGCTCCACGCGCTCCCGGAGCGAGGCCAGCCCGCTCACCGGGAACTCCACGTGCATGTTGCCGCCCCGGTAGGCCTGCACGACCTCGAACCCGGAGTCGCGGAAGACGTTGAGCATCGCCTGGTTCTCGTACAGGACCTCGGCCTCGAACCCGTTGAAGCCGTTGCTCGCCGCCAGGCCCGCCAGCCGCTCCAGCAGGAGCGTGCTGATGCCCCGGCCCTGGAACTCGTCGTGGACCAGGAAGGCGACCTCGGCCTTTCCCGACGTGCCGAGGGAGATGTAATTGCCGATGCCGACCACGCGGGCGTCCGGGCCCTGCCCGACGATGGCGAGCAGGCAGAGTCGGTCTTCAGGCTCGCCCGTGCACATGATCTCGATCACGCTGCGCGCCACGTACGCGACCGCGCCCATGAAGCGCATCTGCAGGCTTTCGGGCGACACGCTGCGCATCAGCGTCTCGACCGCCGGCACGTCCTCGGCGGTCGAGGTGCGCAGGAACAGGCTCTGGCCGTCACGCAGCAGGACGTGCTCGCTGAACTGCCGGCCTTCGGGAATGATCCGGAACATGGGCGCCTCGCTTGCCAAGCCCGACCCGCCGCCACGCGGCGCGCGGGCTCAGAACCAGTACCGACCCGCGGCCTCCAGCAGCCGCCGCGCGGTCTGCCGATTGCGGTGGGCAATCTCCTGCGCCTCCGGGGCCCGGGGGCTCCCGGCGGAGGCGTCGTGAAACGCCGGCGGCCGCGGGCCCTCGAGCTCGTCGCTCCATCGCTCGAGCCATGCGGCGGGCAGGTCCGCCGGCACCGGCAGGTCGTGCAGGAGCAGGTAGAGCAGGGCCCAGACCCGCGGCGCGGCCCGAAGCGAGTAGCCGCCGCCGAGCGTGAACAGCACGCGGCCGGCCGTGAAGGTGTCCGCCCACCCCAGGATCCGGCGGAACAACGCCTCGTAATCGCGCGTCGTCAGCAGCAGGTCCGCGAGCGGATCGTCGAAGTGGGCGTCGGCCCCGGCCTGCACCACCAGCACGCCCGGCCGGAAGTGCGCGAGCGCGGCCGGCACGACCTGGTCGACCACCTCGAGGTAGCTCTCGCCGCCCGTGAAGGGCTCGAGCGGCAGGTTCAGCTTGAGCCCGCGGCCGAGACCCGACCCGATCTCGTACACGTGGCCGCTGCCGGGAAACAGGTACTGGCCGGACTCGTGGACGCTGATCGTCATCACCCGCTTGTCGTCGTCCAGGATCTGCTGGACGCCGTCGCCGTGGTGGACGTCGATGTCGAGGTAGGCGACCCACAGCCCGTGCTTCACCAGGGCGTTGATGGCGATGACCAGGTCGTTGTAGATGCAGAAGCCCGACGCGTAGTTCCTCCTCGCGTGGTGCAGCCCGCCGCCCAGCTGCAGCACGCGCCTCGCGCCCGCCTCGCAGATGAGGCGCGCCCCGTGCAGGGCGCCGCCCACGAGCCAGCGGGCCGCCTCGTCCATGCCGCCGAACGCGGGGGTGTCGGGGGTGTCCAGCCCGTAGTCCTGGGCATCGGGGACCAGGGCCCCCCGGCTCAGCTCCTCCACGCGGCGGACGTAGTAGTCCGCGTGCACGCTGAGGATGTCGTCGCGCGTCGCGGGCTCCGGCTCGACCGTCCGCACCTCGTGCCCGAGCGCCCGAAGCAGGTCGATCATCATGTCGACGCGGACGGGGCTGAACGGGTGCTGCCTGCCGAAGGAGTACGTCCGATAGGCCGGGTGGAAGATCACCGGGGCCATGGCTTCTCGGGCGGCCATACCACGTCGAACTGGGCGCGGCGCAGGTCCTGCGCGAGCGGCCGGATCTCCATGGTGGCGATGCGCAGCACGGCCCGGACCGAGTCCGGAGTCTCCGGGTAGGTCAGGATCGAGTGGATGTTCAGGTCGCGGTGGCTGAAGAAGCTCGTGAGGCGCGCCAGCTCACCGGGATGATCCTGCAGGCGCACCTCGATCCGGCCGGACGGCTTGTCGGCGCCCGTCATGCGCATCAGCGCGTGCAGCAGGTCCAGGCCCGTGACGATGCCGACGAGCCGATCGTCGTCCACGACGGGGAGGCACCCGATCTTCCGCTCGCGCATCGTGCGCGCCGCGTCCTCGACCGGGTCCTGCGGGTCCGCCGTCACCGGCGGGCTGGACATCACCGTGGCGATCGGACTGCCCGCGGGGAACGGCGACGGGACCAGGGCGCTCGTCGCGAGCCGGAGATCACGGTCCGTGATCACGCCGACGAGCCGATCACCGTCGACGACCGGCAGGTGACGGATGCCCTTCTCGCGCATGGTCCGATAGGCATCCGCCAGCGTAATGTCCGCGGAGACGGCAACGGCCGGACTGGTCATGATGTCCCGGACCAACATACCTGTGCCTCGCTGCTAAGGCCTGTGTGGGAAGAACGGGCGCCGGGCGGCCCGCGCGCCGACGAGATCGAGAATACACCCGAACCTCCCCGCCCGGCACACCCGTCGGGAGGGCTGGCGGGCCCGATCCGCGGTAAGCTGAACGTGATGGCGGATCAGCCCACGGCCGGTCCGCGACACGGAGAGCGACGATGCAACTCGGAATGATCGGCCTCGGCCGGATGGGCGCGAACATGGTGCGGCGGCTGCTCGAGGGCGGCCACCACTGCGTGGTCTTCGACATGTCGGCGAAGGCCGTCAGCGACATGGTCGGCGAGGGCGCCACGGGCGCCGGCTCGCTGCACGAGATGGTGAGCAAGCTCGACGCCCCTCGCGCCATCTGGCTGATGGTGCCCGCGGCGGCCGTGGATCGGGCCATCGCCGACCTGTCGGCGTTGCTCGAACCCGGCGACATCCTGATCGACGGCGGGAACTCGTACTATGCCGACGATATCCGGCGCGCGAAAGAGCTCGCGTCGAAGGGCGTGCACTACGCGGATGTCGGCACGAGCGGCGGCGTCTGGGGGCTGGCGCGCGGCTACTGCATGATGATCGGCGGCGAGGCGGACGTGGTGGCCCGGCTGGACCCCGTGTTCGCCGCGCTGGCGCCGGGCCCCGGCGACATCCCCCGCACGCCGGGGCGCGCCGCGACCCCGAGCACGGCGGAGCGGGGCTACCTGCACTGCGGCCCCAACGGCGCCGGCCACTTCGTGAAGATGGTGCACAACGGCATCGAGTACGGCCTCATGGCGGCCTACGCCGAGGGCTTCGGCATCCTGCGCGCCGCGAACATCGGCAGCGCGACCCACGCGGTCGACGCCGAGACCACCCCGCTCCGCGACCCCGAGCATTATCAGTATGATCTCAACCTGACCGACATCTCGGAAGTCTGGCGCCGCGGCAGCGTCATCGCGTCGTGGCTGCTGGACCTGACGGCGGCGGCGCTGGCGAAGGACGCCGATCTCTCGACCTTCGCGGGCCGCGTGTCGGACTCGGGCGAGGGGCGGTGGACGATCAAGGCGGCCATCGACGAGGCGGTGCCGGCGCCCGTCCTGACCGCGGCGCTCTTCGAGCGCTTCAGCTCGCGCGGGGAGGCCGACTTCCAGAACCGGCTGCTGTCGGCGATGCGGTTCCAGTTCGGCGGGCACGTCGAGAAGCCCGCGAAGTAACCGACCGGACCCAGCCATGACGATCACGGTGCTCGACGATCCCGACGCGGTGGCCCGGGCGGCGGCGTCCCTGGCTGCCGCGGACGCCCGCGCGGCCGTCGAGGCGCGCGGGCGGTTCACGCTGGCCCTGAGCGGCGGCCGCACCCCGGCGCTGATGCTGCGCGCCCTGTCGTGCGAGGACGTGCCCTGGAACGGGGTGTACATCGCCCAGGTGGATGAGCGGGTCGCACCCGAGGGGCACGCCGACCGGAACCTCACCCTCCTGCGCGAGAACCTGCTGCAGCACGCGCCGGTGCGGCCGGAGCAGGTGCTGGCCATGCCGGTGGACGCCCCGGACCTGCCGGCCGCGGCGGTCCGGTACGCGCGGGCGCTGCGCGACATGGCCGGGGCGCCGCCGCTGTTCGATCTCGTCCACCTCGGACTCGGAGCGGACGGGCACACGGCATCGCTCGTGCCCGGCGACCTGGTGCTCGAGGCCATGGACCGGGACGTCGCGCTGACCGGGCCCTACCAGGGCCGCCGCCGGATGACGCTGACGTACCCCCTGATCAACCGGGCGCGGCGCATCCTGTGGCTGGTGACCGGGGCCGACAAGGCCCGGATGCTCGCGCGGCTGCGCGCGGGCGACCGCCTGATTCCCGCCGGCCGCGTGCGCCAGGATCGCGCCCTGCTCCTGGCCGACCGCGCGGCGGCGGGGGAGGCGGGAGCGTAGTTCGTGTCCCGTTCACGCCGCGTCATGCTCGCGATGCTCGTCCCGGCGCTGGCCGCGTGGGTGGGCTTCGCCGAGCAGGGCCCGCCCTTCCGCTCCGGCGTCGAGGTGATCACGCTTGCGGCCACGGTGCGGGACAAGGACGGGCGGCTGGTGAAGGGCCTGCCGCGCGAGGCGTTCGCCGTGTGGGACGACGGGGACCCTCAGCCGATCTCGCAGTTCGCCCGCGAGCGCGTGCCCGTCAGCCTCGGCGTGCTCCTCGACATCAGCGACAGCATGTTCGGCCAGCGGATCAAGGATGGCCGCGCGGCGGTCAACCGGTTCCTGTTCGACCTGCTCAACCCCGCGGACGAGTTCTTCATCCTGGCCTTCAACCATCGGGCCCATGTGCTGACCGAGTGGACCAATGATCCGACGGTGGTCGGGCGGGCCCTCGACGGCCTGCGGCCGTCCGGAGGCACGGCCGAGTACGACGCCGTGATCGCGTCGTTGCCGCTCTTCCAGCGGCGGTCGAAGCAGCGGGCGTCGCTCCTGCTCATTTCCGACGGCGCCGACACGGCAAGCGACGCCACGCTGCGGGACGTGCGATCAGCCCTGCTCCGCAGCGACGCGTTCGTCTACGCGATCGCGATCGATCCGCCCGAGCACGTCCCGATCAACACGCGGGTGAACCCGGCGGCGCTGCAGGACATCACGGATCGCAGCGGCGGGCACACCGAGGTGGTGCGCACTGCCGGCGAGCTTTCCGCCGCGACGGCCGCCATCGCCGAGGAACTGAACAGCCAGTACGTGATCGGCTACAACGCCCCGCGCGCCCCGGACGGCCAGTTTCACAGCATCAGCCTCAGGATTCCAGGCTCCGACTACCGCGTGCGGGCGCGGACCGGCTACGTGGCCGTGCCGCTGCCCCAGAAGCGCTAGTCTAGCGGTCCGCGGCCCGGAACCGGGGGCGCCGCTCCAGGGGCCGGGACCCGGGTTCCCGAGGTCCCAGGTCCGGGGCGCGAGACAGCCCCTGGCGCGGCCCCTGCGGGCCAGCCGACAACTGCGAACGATCGTTCCGATTTCTTTCACGCAGCCTCGCAATCCGGTTGTGCGGGCCCGGGAATAGGACTACTCTTATGGGGGCGCGTCACGCCCCCGTCGCCGGTTGGCGGTCTGCGGCCGGCGTCAGCAACCCCAGGATTCGTCGAGGTGCCGTATGCGCACGCATTCATTCATCCTCATTCTTTTCGCGGCGTTGCTCGTCTGCCCCCTGGCCCAGCCTCTCGTCCTGCAGGCGCAGGGCGCACCCTCGTTCGACGCGGCTGGCGCCAGCGCCCAGCAGGTCGCGTCGTTCCTCAAGACCCTGCAGGCGTGCGTCGCCATGGACAACCGGCTCAAGGTCGCGACCCTGGTCGAGTACCCCCTGCAGGCCTGGGCGAGGGGACAGGAGATCACGGTCCGGAACGACAGCGAGTTCCAGGCGCGCTACAGCCAGATCTTCGACGCGTCGCTCCGGCAGGAGATCGCCGACGCGCGCGTCGACGCCCTGGCTGCCAGCCGTGAGGGCATCGCGATCGGCGGGGACCGCCTGGTGGTGCGGCCCATCCCGGATCGCAAGAACGCGCTCCGCATCGTCGCGATCAACCAGCCAGCCGAGCCGCGGTAGCACCCGGCGCGTTGACGCCGCCAGGGGGTCGTCCGGGCCGCCCATCCTGGCGGCGGGCCTCGCCCTGAGCGCCACGGGCGGGCACGGCGGCATCAGCGCCTTCTCGCCCTGCCTCCGCTTCGAACAGACGCCGGGCGTGGCGGACGGCCTCGACGCCATTCGTAAGCGGGTCCGCGTCAACGCGAAGAACGGCGCCGGCCTGATCGAGCTCATCGCGCCCGGCCGCGTCGCGGACATCATTGCCCCGGACGGCGATCCCGTCCGCGACGTCTCGCTGCTCGAGAAGGTTGCGTCCGTCATGAAGGACGGCACGTCATCGCCAGCCGACAGCCCGCGCGGCGGGCGGCCCCTCTCCATGTAGAATGGCGCAAGCCGCCCGAATGCGGCGGGATCCGACCCGCGTGTCTGCCGCGGGCGGCCCGTGCGCCCGGAGCCGCTCGGAGGACTCATGCCAATCGACTTGAGAAGCGATACGGTCACCGTGCCGTCGCCGGCCATGCGGCAGGCGATGCTGGCGGCCGAGGTGGGCGACGATGTGTTCGGCGAGGACCCGACGGTCAACCGGCTGGAGCAGCTGGCGGCCGGGGTGACGGGGATGGAGGCGGCCCTGTTCGTCACCAGCGGGACGATGGGCAACCTCGCGTCGCTGCTGGCGCACTGCGAGCGCGGGCGCGAGGTCATCATCGGCGACGAGTCCCACATCTACCAGTACGAGAACGGATCCGCGTCCGCACTGGGCGGACTCGTGCTGCACCCGGTCCGCACCAACCCGGACGGGACGATGCCGCTCGACGACCTGGAGAAGGCGATTCACTCGCCCGCGCACCACTATCACTACTACCACCACGCGCCGGCGGGCGTGATCTGCCTCGAGAACACCCACAACCGCTGCGGCGGCACCATCGTCCCGCCGGACTACTTCGCGGCGGTCGCGGACATCGCACGGCGCCACGGGATCCCGGTGCACCTCGACGGGGCTCGGCTCTTCAACGCGGCGGTGGCCTCGGGGCGGCCGGTGACCGACTGGACCATGCACGTCTCGTCGGTCCAGCTCTGCCTGTCGAAGGGGCTGGCGGCGCCGGTCGGGTCGATGATCTGCGGATCCGCCGCGATGGTGGACCGCGCCCGCCGCATGCGCAAGATGCTCGGCGGCGGCATGCGGCAGGCCGGCGTGATTGCCGCGCCGGGCATCGTGGCGCTGACCGGGATGGTCGCCCGCCTGGCGGAGGATCATCGCCACGCGCGGATCCTGGCGGAGGGGATCGCATTGCTGCCGGGCGTCGCCCTCGATCCGCCCCGCGTGGACACCAACATCGTCGTGTTCCGCGTGGCGAGCGCGGCGAAGGCCGAGGGGTATTCCGCGGCGCTGGCGCGCGAAGGGGTCCTGATCTCGGACTTCGGCGGCGGCCGCCTGCGGGCGGTGACGCACTACGGCATCACCGAGGCCGATTGCCGGGCCGCGGTCGGCGTGCTGGGCCGCGTCTGGAGCGCGCAGGCCGCCACCTGAGCCCGGCGCTCAGGTGACCACGCTCCAGGCGACGCCCCGTGGAGGGACAGCAGGATGAAACCGGCGGCATGGATTGATCAGTTCCCCGGCGCGGTGACGGTGTGCGATCGGGCAGGCGTCATCCTGGACATGAACGACAGGTCGGCGCAGACCTTCGAGGCGGACGGCGGACGGGCGCTGATCGGCCGGAGTATGCTCGACTGTCACCCCGAACCGGCCCGCAGCAAGCTCGTCGAGCTACTGGCGTCCCCCCGCGTGAACGCGTACACGATCGAGAAGCGAGGGGTGCGCAAACTGATCTACCAGGCACCGTGGTACGAGGGCGGCGCGTGCCAGGGCCTGGTCGAGTTGTCGCTGGAAATCCCTGCCGACATGCCGCATTTCGTGCGCGCAGGGTAGCAGTCGGCGGTGCCCGCCCGCGCCGGGATCGGCGATGCGCCCGGATGGCGAGGCGCGACGTCCGGGACGGACGGGAGTCAGGCCGCGGGGTGGACGGTCCGCCCCGATCAGTGAGGAGGCGTCATGCGCGTGGGAATTCTGTCGCTGCCGGTGCTCCTGACCGCGGCGGTCGTTCAGGCCCAGGGCGGCGGCCAGGGCCCGAAGCCCGGCTTCGGGGCCGACACGGCGCTCGTCGTCATCGACATCCAGAACTTCTATTTCGAAAAGGGCCTGGTGCCGCTCACCGGCAGCGTCGAGGCGGCGCAGCAGGCGGGCAGGGTGCTCGCGGCGTTCAGGTCCCGGCAGCTCACGGTGGTCCACGTGCGCCACGCGCCGGCGACGCTGCAGTTCGTTGACGGAGAGCCCACCGACCCGCAGTACCGGATCCGGCCGGAGGTCGCGCCCGCGGCGGGCGAGAAGATCGTGACGAAGCACTACGCGAACAGCTTCCGCGAGACCGACCTGCTCGAGTACCTGCGGCAGAAGGGCATCAAGCGCCTGGTCCTCGCCGGGATGCAGACGCACATGTGCCTCGAGGCCGCGGCCCGCGCGGCGGCCGACCTGGGCTTCGAGGTGATCGTCGTCCACGACGCGTGCGCGACGCGGCCCCTGGAGTTCGGCGGGCGCACCGTGCCGGCAGAGATGGTTCACGCGGCCGCCCTCGCCGCGCTGAATGGTACCTACGCCCGTGTCCTCAGCACCGATCAGCTCCTGAAGGAGATGTAGGGCGGGCGCCCGGCCGGGCCGGCTGAAGAGCCGCGCCGGACGCCCGGCGCGCACGGGGGCAGGCGATGACCGACGCGAAACGATGGCTGCTGGCCGCGGCCTGCGCGGCGCTGCTGGTCGGGCCGACACCGGGCGCCCAGGGCCCGGCGCCCCCGAACGAGCCGGCCGACATCCGGATCGAAGGCGCCACGATCCATGTCCGCTACGGCGGCGACCTGATCTTCGAGGGTCGCGTCGCGAATGTCGAGGCGCTGCGATCCGCGCGCCCGGGCGTTGCGCGCGAAGGCGATCGCGTCGACCAGACGGTCGTGCTCAACGCGATCGGGCGCGACCCGCTCGTCATCACCGGCACGATCACGGCGGGCGTGGAGGCGTTTCCCGCCGAGTCCGACCGGGCCCTGCGCGCGCGCCCCGTCGTCCGCCACAGTTCGGGTCTGAGCCGGAGTCTCCTGAACCAGGCCGTGTACGACCGTCAACGGGACTGGGTGCTGTCGGTGGACGACCAGCCGCGGACGCGAACGCGCATCACGCCCGGGCGCGACGGGCCTGCTTCACGCACCTTCGGGCTGGAGGCGCGCGGCACCGAGATCGTGATCCGGTTCCGCCCGCGCTACTACCAGAAGCACCGCGGCCTCGCCTTCTTCGAGCCGTGGACCTACCGCGTCTGGGCCAGGCCCATCGTCGGCTGGTGCTCGTGGTTCGCGTTCTTCGATCAGGTCACCGAGCAGGACGTGAAGCGCACCGCGGACGTCCTGTCCGAGGTGCTCCGCCCGTTCGGCTACGAGTACCTCCAGATCGACGATGGCTACCAGCGGGCGACCGGGCTGCCCGAGCTGTGGTTGAAGCCCAACGCGAAATTCCCGGGCGGGCTGGAGGCGCTGGCGTCCTACATCCGCGCGAAGGGCCTGAAGCCGGGCATCTGGACCAACGCGACCTTCTCGCAGACGGAGTACGCGGCGCAGCACAAGGAGTGGTTCGTCCGTGACGCGGCCGGCAACGTCGCGCGCGGCAACTGGATCGACCACCCCGTGGACGCATCGGTGCCCGCGGCGATCGACACGCTCGTCCGGCCGATCTATCGCGGCCTGCGCGGGATGGGCTGGGAGTACTTCAAGCTGGACGCGCTGCGCCACCTTCGCTACGAGGGCTACAACACGTTCCGGGAACACTTCGCGGGCGCCGGCGTGGACCCCGCGGGCGCGCTGCGTCGCTACGTCGCCGCCGTGCGCGAGGAAATCGGCGACGACCGGTTCCTGCTGGCGTGCTGGGGCGTGCGCCCCGAGCTCGTCGGCCTCGTCGACGGCTGCCGCCTCGGCACCGACGGCTTCTCCTACGCCGGCCTCGCCCAGTACAACTCCTTCAACAACGTCGTCTGGCGGAACGACCCGGACCACATCGAGCTCAGCGAGGCCGAGGCCTGGCGATCGACGATGGTCACGTCGCTGACCGGGTCGGTGTTCCTGCTCACCGACAAGCCGGAGCGCTACCGCACGCCGCTTGTCGAGCCGGCGAAGCGCGCGGCGCCGGTGCTGGTGACCGTGCCGGGGCAGCTCTACGACGTGGACCCGTCGCGCTCGTCGCAGGTGTGGCGAGTGGATGGGGAGGTCAGCGGGCGCGACCCGAAGCCGTTCGACGCGAGCCTGGTGCCGGCCGCGCACCTGTATCTGCTGGAGGTGAACCGGCCGTACGAATCGTGGGTCGTGCTGGGAAGAACCGGCGGCGAGTTCGACGAGGTGCGATTCGACGAGCTCGGCCTGGACCCTGCGAAGCGCTATCTCGTGTTCGATTTCTGGCAGAAGGACTTGCGCGGCAGCTACTCGGGTTCGTTCGCGCCGGGACCGCTGCCCGCCGCCTTCAACTCGCAGGTGTTCGTGATTCGGGAGGCCCTGCCGAGGCCCCAGTTGGTGGCGACCAGCCGGCACCTCACCGGGGGCGGCGTGGATCTGCTCGACGTCGCGTGGGGGGACAACGCGCTCACGGGCCGCAGCCGGGTCGTCGGCGGTGACCCGTACGAGGTGTTCCTCACCGTCCCGGCCGGCTGGGTGCTGAGCGGATTCGAATGCGACGGCGGCACGCCGATCGCGGTTGAGCACCACGACATGGTCGTGAAGACCGGATGCCGCCGCGGCACGGACGCCGAGATTACGTGGCGCGCGCGCTACGCGCCGGCCGATCCGACACGATAGAGTCGCGAGCCGGCGGCCGTAGCCAGGCCGCAAGCCGCGAGCCGCGAGCCTGTTGAACCCAGGCGCTCAGTTGAGGCGAGGACGCGCCGGGAACGTAGCGCGCGGGCTTCAGCCCGCGCGTCCGGAGCGAACTCATCACAAGTGAGCTCGGGTGAGCTCCGGGATCAGTTGACGACGATCGTCCGGGTTTCGAACTCGGGCGGATTCTCGAGGTGCTTCTTCACGGCGCACTGCTCGGCCGAACGGACCAGGGCGTCGTAGTAGCGCTCCGGGAACGATGGCGGCACCTGGATGTCGAGCTTGATCTTGCCGACCATGCCGGTCCGCAGGTTCGGCTCGATCCGCTGCACGATCTTGATGCCGTCGGTCGGCAGGCCGCGCTGCTTGCAGAAGCCCAGCACGTAAATTCCCGCGCAGGTCCCGATCGACGCGAGGAACACGGAGAAGGGAGCCGGCGCGGAGCCCTCCCCGCCGCCCTGCGGCGGCTGGTCGGTGCGAACGGTGTAAGGCCCGAACTCGGCGTCCACGCGAACCCCACCCGGAAACGAAATCGTCATGTCCATTCGGAGCATCCTCTCGAGTATGTCAACGGCCGCCCGCCGGACACCAGGTCAGGCGGACGGCCTGTATCAGAGATGCAGGGCCGGGCAAAAGGTGACGGGCGGCGCGACCGGGCGCCGGCGAGCGGGGGTGATTCGGGCGCAGTGCTATGATCGCCCGTGAATCAGGACGCGCGCGGGCCTTCGTCGGCTGAGGCCGGGCGGCCGTGGACGGGGAATCGGCGGCGCCTGTGCCGTTGGCCCGGGTTGTCAGGCCGTGGCGGTGTGGCGCCGTCCGGGGTGCTCGATGGAAGGGCGGGGATGTTCCAGGTGAAGACGCAGGTGCGCGAGTGGCTGCGGACGGGGCGCTTCGACGCCATCGTCGATTATGCCGCCGTCCACCGGCGCGTGTTGAGCACCCTGACCACCCTGACCTACGATGCGGATCCGCTGGTGGCGTGGCGGGCCATCGACGCGATCGGGCGCTGCGCCGGGCGTGTCGCTGAGACCGACCCCGAGTTCGTTCGCGAGCACCTGCGGCGCCTGTTCTGGCTGGTCACCGATGAGTCGGGCGGCATCGCCTGGCGCGCGCCCGAAGCCATCGGCGAGATCATCAGGAGCCATCCCTCACGGCTCGCGAGTTTCGTCCCACCGCTGCTGTCGCTGTTCGCCCTGGAGATCGAAGACCTGGGACGGTTCCTGGCGGGCGTGCTCCGGGCCGTGGGCCGGGTCGGCGAGGTCCTGCCGGAAGCTGTCGTGCCCGCGCACATACCCGTTATCGCGGCGCTTCGGTGGCCGGACTCCCAGGTTCGCGGCCTGGCCGTCTGGTGCGCGCGGCAGCTTGGACTGTTCGTCCCACGATCCGAACTGCGCGCGCTGCTCGAAGACCAGGGCGCCGTGGAGATGTACGTCGATGGCCACCTGATCTCCACGACGGTCGACCAGCTGGCCGCCGGATGGCGCGAGGCCGCGCCTGTTGCCGAGGGCGCCGTTCACGCCGCTGGGAGACCATGATCCTCGCGGCGGCGCAGCCGCGAGGGGCGCCTGCCGCGTTGACGCCCTCCAAGTCCCCACACGCGACAAGAGCCTGCGACGATGCGCGTCCGTGCGAGGCCTGCATCGGCGCGGCGACAACCCCGTTGCCGAGGTCCCGCCGGAATCGCTATGCTCTTCTGCTGAACATCGACCCGCCGACCCCGTCGGCGGCGCCCCCGGTGACGACATGACCCTCATCGACGATCCCGAGCCCGAGCGTTCTTCCCGGACGGTTCTGTATGTCAGCATCGCGCTGGCGGCTGTCCTGGCCGGCGGCATCCTGGGTTACCTGGCGTTGCACCAGACCGAGCCGAAGCGGGAGCCGGCCCCGCCGCCCATCGCGGAAAGGAAACCAGCCCCGCCGCCCGCCGTGACGCCGGCGCCCGAGCCCGAGGCGTCGCCCACGCCGGTGCGGCCCAGGCGCCCGCGGGTGGAGTCGCGCAAGCCGGAAACCCCGCCGCCCGCGCCCACGGCCGGGACGCTGCAGGTCGACAGCGACGTGCCCGGCGCCAGCGTGTTTCTCGACCGCGAGTACAAGGGCGCCGCGCCCGTCACCATCGAGGGCGTCACGCCCGGCACGCACCGCCTGAACGTGTCGGCCGACGGCTACGACGGCTACGCGGACACGGTCGATGTCGCGGTCGGCCCCAACGCGGTGACCGTGAAGTTCAGGGAAGTGCGCCTCAACGAGACCGTGCCCGTCACGCACAAGCACGCCATGGGGTCGTGCCAGGGACGGCTTGTCGCCGATCCCGATGGCCTCCGTTACGAGACCACCAGCAAGGGCGACGCGTTCTCGATGAAGTTCTCGGAGATCGAGGCCTTCGAGGTGGACTACCTGAAGAAGAACCTGCGCATCAAGCGCCGCGGCGGGAAGACCTACAACTTCACGAACGACAATCCGGACCTCCTGTTCGTCTTCCACAAGAACGTGCAGGCGGCGCGGGACAAGCTCGCCAAGGCCGACCAGGCGGCTTGACTCCACGTAGCCCCGCGGCCTGACTCCCCGTAGCCCGCGGCTTGACTCCACGTAGCCCCGCGGCTTCAGCCGCGGGGTGTCCCCCGGCGATGAAGCGCCGGGGCTACGCGTGATCCTGCCCCGCCGCTTGAGGACGTAGCCCCGCGGCTTCAGCCGCGGGGTGCGCTCCCGGGGGCTTTCGCCGCGCTACTTCCCCCGGTACGGGACGCCCTTCTCGATCCACTCGGCCGCCGGCTCGCCCTTGAGGTAGTGGTCGAAGTACTGCTTCATCTTGATCGAGTAGTCGAGCTTGTTCGGGTACTTCCGCAGGTGGTGCGGCTCGCCCCGGTACTGCAGCAGGATGCCGTCCTTGCCCAGGCGGCGGAGCGCGAGGTACAGCTCGATGCCCTGGTACCACGGCACCGCCCCGTCTTCATCCCCGTGCTCGATGAGCAGCGGCGTCCTGATGCGGTCGGCGTAGAAGAGCGCCGAGTTCTCGAGGTAGAGATCGCGCTTCTCCCACAGGGTGCCGCCGATGCGGCTCTGCGTCTTCTCGTACTGGAACTGACGCGCGAGGCCAGACTCCCACCGGATGCCGCCGTACGCGCTCGTCATGTTCGCCACCGGCGCGCCGGTCACGGCTGCCGCGAACATGTCGGTCTGCGTCACGACGTACGCCGTCCCGTATCCGCCCCACGAGTGCCCGTGCAGGCCGAGGGCCTTCGGGTCGGCCACGCCCATGTCGACGAGCTTCTGCACGGCCGGCACGAGGCACCTGAGCATCGACTGCCCCGGGTGCCCGACGGTAAAGACGATGTCGGGCAGGAAGATGCCGTAGCCCGCGCCCGCGTAGACCGCGAAGGACGGCCGGTGGTTGACCACCGGCTCGTTGAACTCGTAGAGGCGCTGCGACTGGCGCTCGTAGAAGTACGTGATCACCGGGTAGCGCTTGCCGGGCTGGTAGTTCGCCGGCTTGATGAGCACGCCCTGCAGCGGCACGCCGTCCAGGCTCGTGTAGTCGACCAGCTCGGAGGTGCCCCAGGCGAACTCCGCGAGTTGGGGGTTCGCGTCCGACACCCTGGAGGGCCGCGCAAACGCGGCGTCGCTCACCCAGAGGTCCGGGAACTCGCCGTAGTCCTCCCGCGTGTAGAGCAGCGTGCCGGCCTTCTTCGCTTTCGCCACGAACTTGAACACCTTCTTCTCGTCCACCCGGCGCTCGGCGCTCGGTTTGGCGAACGAGGCCGTGTAGAAGCCCCAGTTCTTCTCCTTGTTGTGGTACGCCGTCAGGAGCAGCGGCTCGCGGCTCGAGAGCGCGCGGTCCTCGCGATCGACGGTCACCACGCGGAACGTGATCTCCCGGGCGCGCCCTTCCTTGCCCGTGAGGTTGACCGGCGCGCCGGTCCCGGTCGGGATCCGCCAGATGTCGTAGCGGTCGTAGACGAGCAGGCTCGCCCCCTGGTCCACCCAGCCGCCGAAACCGTGCGCGGACGGCGTGTCGGGCGTGTCGTGCTCCTCGTCGGTGAGCGCGACACCCAGCGCGCTCGTCAGCGTGCGCGTCGTTCCGGCAGTCGTGTCGTAGAGCCGCCAATCCCTGTCGTCGAAGAAGGCCACGAATCGGCCGTCGGGCGAGAGCGACGCCTGTCCAAGCAGGTGCGGCACAACCGGCGTGCGGGCCCCGGTATCGAGGCTCACGATGTACACGTCCCGGTACGACTCGTCCCACGTCGTCTGGCGGCGGTACGGCACATCGGAGGTGGCGAGCGCCACGCGGGCGTTCTCAGGTACCGGCACGTCCGGTACGTCAATGGTCGCCAGCGGCACGACCTTGCCCGTGTCGAGGTGCAGCACGGCGCGATACGTCCGGTCCTTCTCGCGGTCCCAGAGGATCTTCTGCTGCGGGATGATGCGCGGGTCGTTCCAGTGCCACACGTCG
This sequence comes from uncultured Acidobacteriota bacterium, assembly GCA_963813325.1. Taxonomy (GTDB): domain Bacteria; phylum Acidobacteriota; class Vicinamibacteria; order Vicinamibacterales; family JAKQTR01; genus CAWEYM01. The sequence continues at coordinate 2,337,793 of CAWEYM010000002.1, read as the reverse complement.
CCCTCGACCTTCGACAGGATCTGATCGAAGTCGTACGGGTCTGGCGCGGCCTCAGCCTGGTCCTTCTTCCCGTCGTTCGGGGCGGGCTTTGCCGCCGGCTCGATCGGCTTGAAGCCAAAGAACAGACGCGTGCCGTCCTTGCTCCACGCGAGCTCGTTCTTGGAGGGCAGCGTCCACCCCGCTGGGGCCTGCCCGCTCGACGCGGCTTGCCGCGCCTGCCGGCCCGCGGCGTCCCAGACCCACAGCGCCGCCGGATCGCCCGCCTTCTCGGTCGAGGCGAGGAACGCGAGCTTCGCCCCGTCCTTCGACCACGTCAGCGATTCGTATCGGCCCTGGTCGGCCTGCGCGGCGGCGATGGCCGCGTCGGCCGGCCCGGCGAGTGCGCGCAGGAACACGCCGTTGCCCTTGCCGTCCTCGCCGGACACCGCCAGCGCCAGGAACTTCGAGGCGGGGTCGAACGTGAAGCTCGCCACGTGGGCGATGTCCTGTTCCGCGCCCGTCGCCAGGTCGCGCAGCTTCAGCGTCCCGCCGGGCTTCAACGTGTCGTCCTTCTTGTCGCCTGCCGCGGGACCAGCCGGTGGAACCGCCGCGCCCTTGTCCGCAGGCCCGGCGCGCGCGGGCTCCGGCGGCGGGAACAGGTACGCCAGCCACCGGGAGTCGTCCGAGAACGCGAAGCGGTCGACGTTCTCGACTGTCGTGACCGCCCCGGTCGTCAGATCGACGACGGCCATGCCCGGTTTGGGCTTGGACTTGTCCTTCGCGGCCTTTTCGGCCGCGGCGAACGGGACCTTGATCGCCATGGCCGTCCACCGGCTGTTCTTCGAGATGACGGGCGAGCCGCCGAGCGGCACCTTCACGGTCTTCCCCGAGGACAGGATGTGGACGACGCCCTCGCCGTCGCCGCGGTCCGGCTGAAGGCCGTACGCCACGACGGTCCCGTCTTCGGCGATCACCGGCTTCTCGATCGCCCGGAACTTCATCAGGTCCGCGAAGGTGATCGTCTTCGTGCCCGGGGCGGCGACGGCCAGCGCGACCGACAACAGCAGGCCCATCCCGGTGAGCGCGCCGAGCCGGCCCCATCGGGCGGCGGGCCGGCGGCCGGCGTGCGGGGTTCTCGCGTATGTGTGATCCATGAAGTGTTCCTCGAGAGAGGTGGATGATGCGCAGGGAATCCGGCGGAGGCCACGCCCGGCGAAAGACCGGCGCGACCCCAGCGGCGGATCATATCAGGCTTGCGGCTCGGGGCCGCGGCCGCGGCTTGCGGCGCGCGGCCCATGGCGCGCGGCTTGCGGCGCGCGGGCTGCGACTCGCGGCTCCCTCCGGGATCGCCGGGCTCCAGCCCGGCCGGGGGAGTTCCTCCTACTGTCCCTACCGCCGCACCGGGTACTTGGACGGCGCCGGCAGCGGCTTGCGCGGCAGCATCTCCTGGCGCATTGCCGTGTGGTACACGAAGCTCGCCGTGATCGTCGCCGACTCGACCAGATCTTCCGGCACGAGGTGGTCGAAGACGTCCATGTTCGTGTGGTGGACCCGCGTGCCGTAGTCCACGGGGTCCTGGATCCACTGGAACGCCGGGATCCCGACCAGGTCGAGCGCGCCGTGGTCCGAACCCCCGGTCGAGCGGGTCGAGACGCGGGTCATGCCAAGGTCTTCGAACGGCTTCATCCATGCCTCGAAGATCGGCACCACCTGCACGTTCTGCTGCGTGTAGATGCCGCGGATGCGCCCGGTCCCGTTGTCGTAGTTGAAGTACGCCGACACCTTCGCATGCTCAGGCTCGAGCGTCATCGTCTCCACGTCGGCGAAGTGGTTGGCGACGTAGGTCTTCGAGCCCACCCAGCCCTTCTCTTCGGCGCTCCACAGCACGACGCGAATCGTGCGGCGCGGCTTCACGCCGAGCGCCTTCAGGATGCGGACCGCCTCCATCGATACGGCCACGCCCGCGGCGTTGTCGGCCGCCCCGGTGCCGGGGCTCCATGAGTCGATGTGCCCGCCGAGCATGACCACCTCGTCCTTCTTGTCCGTCCCCGGGATCTCGGCGACGACGTTGTAGCCGCGCGGGTCCTTGTCGTAGAACTCCGTCCGCACGTCGACTTCCATGGCCGCCGGCTCCCGGTACTCCTCGAGGATGCGGACGATCCGGTTGTAGTGCTCGGTCGCCAGGATGATCTCGGGCAGCGGGCGCGGGCGGTTCGGGAAGCGCGCCGATCGCAGCCCGGTCGCCATCACGGCCCCGTAGTCGCCGCGCGCGCCGCTGCTCGGCTGGACGAGGACGCCGACCTCCTCGGCGCGAAAGAAGTCCTCGAGGTCGTCGAGGAAGCCGCGCACGTAGTCGGCGCTCGCCGGGTCCTCGTCCGGGATCGGGTAGCTCGCCAGCTTCTCGAGGCTGTCGGCGGTGTGGCGGGTCGCATCGGCGGAGAAGTGCGGCGGCGTCTTGTGCGGCGGCTGGTAGAGGACGATGCGTCCCTTCAGCTTGCCGCGGTACTTCGCGAAGTCGGCCGGGGACTTGATGTCCACGTACAGGGGCTCGCCGGTGATCTTGCCCTTCGTCGAGGAGCCCCACTCGATGGAGATCGCCTGCAGCGGTGCATAGTGCGGCGCCAGCAGGTGGGCCGACACGAACCGGGGTGCCCAGCCAACCCCGAAGTTGTCGTACGGCTCGAGCGCGACGTTCTCGAGGCCCCACTCCTTCAGCTTCGCGGCCGCCCAGTGGTTGGCGCGGTCGATGGCGGGGGAGCCGGTTGGCCGGGGCCCGATCACGTCCGACAGGTAGCCGGCAAGGCTCATGACCTGGGAGTGCTTGATGCCCTCGTTCCGGATCCTCGCGACCATCGCCAGATCGACTGCTTCTTCCACGGCGAGGAGCACGACGGGGATCGCGGTGAGCATGACCGCGACGAGTGTCAATCGGCGGAACCTGTACATGGACGCCTCCCTGGGGCGGGTGCAGGATAGCACGCCGCGCAGAGCAGCCCGGGGCGGCGGGCGGCGCACGGCTTGCGGCCCGGAGCCCGAATCCCGACCGGAGACGGCGCGCGGCCCGCGGCTTGGCCCGGATCCCGAATCCTGTGCCACGGTGGGGAAGGAAAAAGCGAGGAGGTTTGTAGGGAGGATGGAGGGCGCTTCGTCGCTCCGGGCCGGATTCTCCATGGCCATCGGCGTGTTTTCGGCGTCTAAGGGTGTTAACGGCTGGCGGGCGCCCAGGCAGCGACGCCGTCTTCGAACCATCTGGGCCTTCGGCGGGTTCAACGCGACTGGCCGGCGCCACCGGCGTCCGGCCGCAGGAGCATCCCATGGGCACGTTCCTCCAGGACCTGCGTTTCGGCGTCCGGTTGCTCATCCGGAATCCGGGGTACACCGCCATCGCGGTGATCTCGCTCGCCCTCGGCATCGGCGTCAACACGATGACCTTCAGCGGCATCAATTCCGTGCTGCTGAAACCCATCCCGGTGGCGGATCCCGCGCGGATCGTGTCCGTGTACACCACCGACGAACGGAATCCCGGACCGTTGCCGATGTCCACGCCGAACGCCCGCGACTACGGCGAGAAGAACGAGGTGTTCTCCGGTCTCACCTGGATGATGGGCGCGCCGCTGTCCTTGTCGGACACCGGGGGCGAGCCGGAAATCGTGCCGAGCCAGCTGGTCACCGGGAACTTCTTCGACGTCCTGGGCGTGAAGCCCGCGCTCGGACGCACCTTCCTGCCCGAAGAGGACCGGACGCCCGGGACGCATTTCGTCGTCGTCCTGAGCGACGACGCGTGGCAACAGCGCTTCGGAGGCGACCGCGGGATCATCGGCCGCACGGTGATACTCAACCGGCAGGCGTTCACGGTGATTGGCGTCGCGCCGCGCGGCTTCCGCGGCACCAACCCGATGGGCAGGCCGTTCGGCTGGATCCCGAGCATGACCTACCGGCAGGTCCTGAACGGGTTCGCGCTCCAGAACTTCGAGGCCCGGCGCGCGCTCCTCTGCCGCGTGATCGGACGCCTGCGGCCGGGCACCAGCCTCGACCAGGCCCGCGCGAACCTCGCAACCATCGCGAAGCAGCTCGAGCTGGCCTATCCGACCGACAACAAGGGCCGCTCGGTGCGCCTCGTGACGCTGCCTGACGATCGCCTTGGACCGCAGGGCGGCAACAATGTCGTGGTGGCGACGACCATGCTGATGGCCATCGTCGGGCTGGTGCTGCTGATCGCGTGTGCGAACGTCGCGAACCTGCTGCTCGCCCGCGCGACGACGCGCCGGCGCGAGATCGCGCTCCGGCTGGCCCTCGGCGCGACCCGTGCGCGCATCGTCCGTCAGTTGCTGATCGAGAGCCTGACGCTTGCGACCCTCGGCGGACTGCTGGCCGTGCCGCTCGCGTACCTGGGAGGCAGACTGCTGCTCGCCCTCAGGCCGCCGTTCTTCCCGGCGGACGCCATTGATGTCGTGCCGGACGGACGCGTGCTCCTGTTCACGGCGGTGGCGACCGTGTTCACTGGTTTTGCCTTCGGGCTGGTGCCCGCGCTGCGGGCCTCGCGGCCGGACCTGGTCGTGGAGATCAAGGAAGGGACGGGCGGGGAGCCGGGCCGTGACCGGCTGTTTGGTGTTCGAAACCTGCTCGTGATGGGCCAGACGGCGCTGTCGCTGGTCGCGCTGATCACGGCGGGCCTGTTCGTGCGCAGCCTCGGCCAGGCGTTGCAGATCGACCCCGGTTTCGACTCGGACCGCCTGGCCAGCCTGTCGATGAATCTCGGGACGAGCGGCTACGACGAAGTGCGCGGGCGCGAGTTCCAGCGACAGATGATCGAACGGGCGGGAGCCGTGCCGGGCGTCGAAGGCGTGACGCTCGCGGACTGGGCGCCGCTCGTCGGCGGGGGGTTCCTGCGCACGGTCTACCTGGAAGGCCAGGACACGTCCGATCCACGCAAGGGGCGCCTGGTGCAAATCCAGAACATCAGCCCCGACTATTTCAAGACGATGGGCATCCGGCTCGTGCGGGGGCGCGTCTTCCAGGGCTCCGACCTGCCGGAGGCGCCGCTCGTGGTCATCGTCAACGAAACGATGGCCGAGCGGTTCTGGCCCGGGACGGACCCGGTCGGGAAGCGGTTCTCGTTCCACGGCCTGCCGGCGCTCCTGGAAGTCGTCGGCATCGCGAAGGACAGCGCCTACAACGCCGTCCCTGAAGAGAAGCAGCCGCTCATCTACGCGCCGCTGACCCAGAACTACACTGCGAACGTGACCCTGATTCTTCGCGCGTCGAACCCCGGGGCCGTGCTCGGCACCGTCCGTGGCGCCGTGCAGCAACTCGACCCGCGGCTGCCGATCCGGTTCGTCATGACCACGGCGGAGGCGTTCCGGCAGTCGTTGTTCGTGCAGCGGTTCGGGGCGGGCCTGCTGGCGTTCTTCGGCGCGCTGGCGTTTGGGCTCGCGCTGGTCGGGATCTACGGGGTGACGTCGTACGCCGTGACGCGGCGCACGCGGGAGATCGGGATCCGGATGGCGCTCGGCGCCACGCGGAACACGATCGTGGGCGAGGTGCTGAAACAGGGCGCGCTGCTTGCCGGGATCGGTGCGGCGGTGGGCGTGGTGGTCGCGCTGATGGCCGCGCGGGCTGTTGGCGGGCTGCTGTACGGCGTCGGGGCGGGCGATCCGCTGACGTTCGTGGCCATCCCCGCCGCGCTCCTGCTCGCCTCGGTGGCGGCGTCGTACCTGCCGGCGCGCCGCGCGGCGACCATCGAGCCGCTCATGGCGCTGCGGCACGAGTAGGGGAGCCACGGGGACGCTGACGGCCTGCCTCTGGCGGCGTGATCGCGCAGCCCCGCGGCTTCAGTGATCCCCCGGCGCTGAAGCGCCGGGGCTACGACGGCGGGGAGATCCCCGGCGCTGAGGCGCCGGGGCTACGACGGCCGAGGTTCGACTCCCAATCGTTCCCGCACCCTGTCCTTCTCCAGCCGACCAGGACGAGATGCCGGCGTGGCTGCGCCTCGCCCCTCGTGGCCGTTGTCTGCGATCCCCCCGAAATGGTAGCATCCCGCCGGCTTCGTGGTGCCCCTGCCCCCAAGCCGGCAACAACCCCGGCGGGAATTGCCGGTTTCATTCGGTCGGCTCTTAATAAGTCGCGGGGGGAGGCTGACATGCGAAGACACATCCTGGCGCTGGTTCTAATCCTAATCTTCGGCTGCGCCGCTGCCGCGGTAGCGCAGACCACCACCGCAACATTTCAGGGCACGGTCAAGGACACCAGCGAGGCGGTCCTGCCTGGCGCCACGGTGACCGTCAGGAGCCCGGACACCGGGTTCACGCAAACGGCGACAACGGACACGAAGGGTATCTTCTACATTTCCTACCTGCCCGTCGGCCGGTACGACGTGACGGTGGAGCTGCAAGGCTTCAGGACGGCGACGAGGCAGGGGCTACGCTTCGAGATCGGGCAGGAGGTCTCGATCGATTTCACCCTCAGCCTGGCCAGCGTCGCGGAGACGATCACGGTCAGCGCCGAGGCGCCGCTGGTCGAGACGACCAAGACGACCGTGGACAACGTGGTCAAGCGCGAGCAGCTCGACACCCTCCCGATTTCCGGCCGCAACGCCGCAAACCTCGCAATGCTCGCGCCGGGGGTTGTGTCCCGCGGCAGCACCGAGGAGCCGGTGACGTCGGAGGGCCAGCCCCGCGGCAGTACCGAGGCCCTCCTCGACGGCGTGAGCAACAAACTGGTGCTGGTCAACTCGATCAGGTCGAACGCGCCGCCCGACTCGGTCGAGGAGTTCCAGGTGCTGACCAGCCAGTACGCCGCCGAATTCGGCAACGGCAGCGGCATCGTCCTCAATACCATCACCCGATCCGGAACGAACGAACTGCGCGGGCGCGGCTACTACTTCCGGCGTGACCAGGCCCTCGACGCGCGCAACGCCTTCGCGGTGAGCAAGGCGACTTTCAGGCAGAACCAGGGGGGCGGCTGGCTGGGCGGACCGATCATCCGGGACCGGACGCACTTCTTCGGCAGCTTCGAGATCACGCGCCGCGTCACCGTGGCGACCGTGAACAACCCGCTCGAGCACGCCGACGTCGAGCAGCCGTTCAAGAACAACAACGCGCTGGTCAAGGTCACGCACCAGCTCAGCCAGAACAACCGGCTGTCGGCGCGGGTGAGCGTGGACCATCCGCTGCAGCGCAAGCAGAACGTCGGGGGCGCGAATACGAGCGAGTACGGGATCGACTACCTGACCAAGAGCTACGACTACGTGGGCACCGCGTCATCGATCATCTCGAACCGGGCGCTCAACGAGCTTCGGTTCCAGTACTCCAACGCGGGGATTGACATCCAGGTGGACCACCCGGACAACTACACGATCTTCCGGCCCTCTTCGAACTCCGGCAAACCGTCGAACCAGCCGCAGGCGATCCCCGAGGTCCGGTTCCAGATCGTCGACAACTTCTCCTACGAGCGCGGCCCGCACCGGCTGAAGTTCGGCTTCGACTACAGCCACATCACGTCCGACGGGTACCTGTACCAGAACATCCCGGGCGTGTTCACGTTCAACACCGACCGGCCGTTCGATCCGAACGACCTGAGCACCTACCCGATCACCTTCCAGCGCAACGAAGGGGGCGTCACGTTCAAGTTCTTCGAGACCAACTTCTCGGCCTTCGCGCAGGACGCGTGGCGGGCCAGCTCGAACCTCACGTTGAACGTCGGCGTCCGGTACGATCTCTACTCGGTGACCGGCACCGAGCTGCGGAGGAACAACATCGCGCCGCGGCTCGGATTCGCCTGGGATCCGCTGAAGAGCGGCAGGACGTCGATCCGGGGAGGATTCGGCGTCTTCTACAACAGCATCATGTTCAACGTGCCGATCTTCACCAGCTTCTTCGCCAAGCAGCGCACCATCCTGATCAACAACCCGGGCTACCCGGATCCCCTGAGCCGCGGCGCGGCCGGCAGCGTGCCCATCAGCAGTTATTTCCCGCAGCCCAATCAGCCGATTCCGCGCACCTACAACATGACCATCGGGGTCCAGCGCGAGGTCATGCCAGGCCTGTCGGTGAGCGCCGACTACGTGAACAGCAAGGGACGAAAGCTGATCAGGATCGTCGACACCAACCCGGTCATCCCGCCGACCTTCACGCGACCCGACCCGACGAGGGGCTTCGTGCGCGACCTCGAATCGACCGGCCACAGCAACTACCAGGCAGTGTTCTTCGGCGTGAACAAGCAGTTCGGCACCCGCGGCCGGATCGGCGGCGCGTACACCATCTCGAGCGGCAAGACAACCAACGAGGCCGAGAACGGGACCTACCAGCAGGACGACCGGACGCCGGATGACGCGTACGGATACAACAACTTCGACCAGCGGCACCGCGTGGTGCTGAACGGCACCCTCAACCTGCCGGGCGGCGTCCTGGTTGGCGCGGTCCTGATCGCCCGGACGGGGACGCCGGTGAACATCACGACCGGCACCGACAACAACCGGAACGGCGTGACGAACGACCGGCCGAACCTGGCGCCGGGCGCCACGCTCGGGACGGACGACATGAAGAACAAGACGAGCTTCATCGACCCGGGCACGGCGTCGGGCAACCTGCCGCGCAACGCCGGGCGCGGACCTGGCTGGTGGGAGCTGGACATACGGCTCTCGAAGGTCTTCCAGGTTGGCAGGGCCAGGATCGAGGCGCTCGTCGAGGCGTTCAACGTCGACAACCATGTGAATCTGAACAGCTGGAACGGCAATCTGCGGTCGGTCAACTTCGGCAAATCGGTGACCGCCGACATCGCCCGCCAGGTGCAGATGGGGCTCCGCGTGGGGTTCTGACGTTCCTGGCGGTGGACGGACCGATGAGCGACGAGGGGCGGGCCCGGACTTCCGAGCGTCCGTCCCGCCCCAATCTGCGTTTTCCCTGATCCGCCGCCGCGGCCCGCGGGCGTGCCACGGCGGCGGACGATTGGCGGAGGCCTCATGAGGATCAGCCGTTTCGTCGCCAGCGCGGGCACCGCGCTGGCGCTGGCCGTTTCGCTCGGGTCGGCGCAGGCACCCCTCGATCAGAATCCACGCGTCGCGTCGGCGATCGAGGTGGCGCGGGTCTGGCTCGAGGCGCAGCGTGCGTACGAACAGATTCCGGGTGTGTCCGCCGCCATCGTGCACGACCAGCAGGTCTTGTGGCGCGGCGGGTTCGGCTACTCGGACCCTGCGCGCCAGGTGCTGGCCGACCCGTCGACCATTTACAGCATCTGCTCGATCTCGAAGCTGTTCACGAGCATCGCCGTGATGCAGCTGCGCGACGCCGGGAAACTGCGTCTCGACGACCCGGTATCCCGCCACCTGCCCTGGTTCCGGATCAAGCAGGTGGCGCCGGGGACTGGCGACATCACCATCGAGGGGCTGCTCACGCACGCTTCCGGGCTGCCGCGCGAGAGCGACTATCCGTACTGGACGGGGCCGGACTTCAACTTTCCGACCCGCGAACAGGTCATCGATCGCCTCCAGCAGCAGGAGACACTCTATCCGCCGGAGACCTACTACCAGTACTCGAACCTCGGCTTGACCCTGGCGGGTGAGATCGTCGCGGCCGTGTCGGGACAGCCCTACGCCGACTACGTGCAGCGGAACATCCTCGAACCGCTGCGCCTCGCGAGCACGGCGCCGACCATGCCCGAACAGCAGGGCGGCAAGCGGCTGGCGGTCGGCTACAGCGCGATCACCCGGACCGGCGCCAGGAATCCGCTGCCGTTCTTCACGGCCCGCGGCATCACGCCGGCTGCCGGCTTCTCCTCGACCGCCGACGACCTGGCGCTGTTCGAGTCGTGGCAGTTCCGCCTCCTGGCTGCAGGCGGCTCGGAGGTCCTGAAGGCCACGACGCTTCGCGAGATGCAGCGCGTCCACTTCATCGATCCCGACTTCCAGAGCATGTACGGCCTGGGCTTCAGCGTGTGGCGCAGCGACAGCAAGACGTTCGTCGGGCACGGGGGGTCGTGCCCGGGTTACCGGACGCAGGTACTGCTCCGGCCAGAGGAGAAGATCGGAACGGTCTTCATGTCGAACGCGCTCGGGGTGAATTCGCAGCAGTTCGCTCAGCGGCTCTACGACATCGTGGCGCCGGCCATCGTCGAAGCCGCCAAGGAGCCGGGCAAGCAGAAGGCAGCTGACCCGGACCTCGAGAAGTACACCGGTTCCTACGACGCGTCATTCGGCGGCGAAATCGCCGTGGTCATCTGGAAGGACTCCCTGGCGATGCTGCCGCTGCCGACGACGGACCCCGTCCGCGCGCTGACGCAGCTGAAGAAGTCCGGCGAGCACACGTTCCGGCGCGTCCGCAAGGGCGACGAGACGCTCGCCGAGACGGTGGTCTTCGAGATGGGTGCGGACGGCCGCCCAACCAGGTTCACCTGGAACAGCAACTACTACCGCCGGATCGCCAGACAGGGCGCAGCAACGGCGTCGAGGTGATCGATCCCCGGGGAATGCCGGTCCCCGATCCCCGGTCCGCGACCTGAGGCCAGGCTGGAGCCTGGCGATCCCGGGGCGGATACGTAGCCCTTACGTAGCCCCGCGGCTTCAGCCGCGGGGAGATCCCCCGGCGCTGAAGCGCCGGGGCTACGATACCCTTGCCTGCTCGCGCCGACCCTCGACCCACGCGTAGATGACCGGCAGCACCAGCAGGGTCAGCACGGTGGAGGTGATGAGTCCTCCAATCACGACGACGGCCAGGGGCCGCTGCACCTCGGATCCGGGCCCGGTCGCCAGCACCATCGGGATCAGGCTGAACACGGCGATGCTCGCCGTCATCAGCACGGGCCGCAGCCGCGTCTCGCAACCCGTTTCGACGCATGCGACGGCGCTCCCGCCGGCGGCGCGCAACTGCGTGATGTGCGAGACCAGCACGACGCCGTTGAGCACGGCCACGCCGAACAGCACGATGAACCCGACCGAGGCGGGCACGGACAGGTACAGGCCCGACACGAGAAGGGCGAACACGCCGCCCACCATCGCAAACGGCAGGTTGATCAGCACGAGCGAGGCCAGCCACGCGGAGTTGAACGTGAGCAGCAGCAGCACGAAGATGAGGCCGACCACCAGCGGGGTGATGATCATCATCCGCCGCATGGCCTCCTGCTGGTTCTCGAACTGGCCGCCCCACGTGAGGTAGTACCCCGGCGGCAGCTCGACGCGCCCGCGCAGCCGGGCCTGCGCCTCGGCCACGAAGCTGCCGATGTCGCGCCCGCTCACGTTCAGCTCGACCCCGATCCGCCGCTGGCCGTTCTCGCGGCTGATCTGCACGGGGCCCTCGACGGTCCGGACGTCGGCCAGCTCCCGCATCGCGACCCGGTAGCCGCCCGGCACGTCGACGAGCAGCGCCCTGAGGGCCTCGGCCGACTGGCGCCGCTCCGCGGGAAACCGGAGCGCGATGTCGAACACGCGATTCTCCTGGTAGACCTGCGAGACCGGGATGCCGCCGACCCCCAGCTCGATCACGTGCAGGACATCGCTGGCGTTGGCCCCGAACCGCGCGAGCTTCTCCCGGTCCACCGTCACGGTCAGGTAGGGCTGGCCCGCGACGCGCTCCACGTTCATGTCCGATGCGCCGCGGACCTCGTCCAGCACCGTCGCGACCTCGCCCGCCTTGCGCTTCAGCACCTCGATGTCGTCGCCGAACAGCTTGACGATGACCTGGGCGCGCGTGCCGGCGACCAGCTCGTCGATCCGGCACTGGATCGGCTGGCTGAAGCTGGCGACCACGCCCGGCACGCCCTCGATCGCGTCGCGCATCTTCGCGGTCAGCTCCTCGCGGGTCCGCGCGCTCGTCCACGCGTCGCGCGGCTGAAGCGACCCCACGAACCCCGTCTTGTCCACGCCGCGGGCTTCGACGGCGACCCCGGTCTGCCCCGTGCGCGACACGATCGTCACGAGCTCCGGGAACGTCTTCAGCCGGCGCTCGATCTCGCCGGCCAGCTCGAGCGCCTTGTCGAGCGAGATGCCGGGCAGCATCTGCACGTCCATGTCGAACGCGCCCTCGTCCATCACGGGCATGAACTCGGTGCCGAGCCGGGGCAGCACGGCCGCCGACGCGATCAGCACGGCGAGGGCGGCCCCGACGACGAGGCCCCGGTGCCTGAGCGACCAGCGGAGGGCCGGCATGTAGGCGCGCTTCGCCAGCACGAACACGGGGCTCTCGCGCGGCACGGCCCTGAGCGCCACGAGGCACAGCACCGGGATGACGAAGATCGAGAGCAGCAGCGATGACAGCAGGGCCAGGACGACGGTGAAGGCGAGGGGGGAGAACATCTTGCCCTCCATCCCCTGGAGCGCCACGATCGGCGCGAACGTCAGCGCGATGATCAGCTCGCCGAAGATGCTCGGCTTCCGGACCTCGACCGCCGCGCGCAGCACGGTCGCCAGCTTTCCGCCGCCCGCGGGAGCCAGGCCGAGGTGCCGCTGCACGTTCTCCACCTGGATGATCGTGGCGTCGATCACCATTCCGATCGAGATCGCCAGGCCGCCGAGCGACATGAGGTTGGCGTCCAGGCCCGTGACCCGCATCACGACGAACGTGAGCAGCGCGGAGAGCGGCAGGGCCGCGATCACGACCAGCGCGCCGCGCACGCTCCACAGGAACAGCGCCAGGACGGCGAGGACGAGCACCGACCCTTCGCCGAGCGCCTTCAGCACGGTGTGCGTGCTGGCCTCGACCACGGACGACCGCTCGTAGAACGGCACGAGCGTCAGCCCGCCGGGCAGGATGGTCCCCGCGTTGATGTCCCGGACCCTGGCCTCGACCCGCCGGACGACGTCGCGGCTGTTCTCGCCGCGCAGCATCATCACGATGCCGCCGACCACCTCCTGCGCGCCATTCCGCTGGGACGCGCCCTGCCGGACGGCGTGGCCGATCCGCACGGTGGCCACGTCGCTGATGAACACCGGCGTCCCGCCCTGCGCCTTCAGCACGATCTTCCGGATGTCGTCTTCGGACTTGATCAGGCCGACGCCGCGGATGATGTACTCCTCCGATTGCTGCGCGACGATGTTGCCGCCGACATTGGAGTTGTTCGTGCGGATGGCCTCGTGCACGGCCTCGACCGGCAGGTCGTACTTCAGCAGCTTGTCCGGGTCCACCAGCACCTGGAACTGCTGGATGTACCCGCCGAACGAGTTCACCTCCGTCACGCCGGGCACGCCCTTGAGCAGCGGCGTGACCACCCAGTCCTGGATCGTCCGGCGCCGCGTCAGCTCCGCCACCTCGTCCGGGCCCGAGGCCGGTCCCTCGAGGGTGTACTGGTAGATCTCGCCCATCGCCGTCGCGATGGGGCCGAGCGTGGTCTGCACGCCTTCCGGCACGCTCCGCTCGGCCTCCGCCAGCCGCTGGAACACCAGCTGGCGCGCGAAGTAGATGTCCACGTCGTCGCGGAAGACGAGCGTGACGACCGAGATGCCGTACTTCGTGACCGAGCGCATCAGCGTCAGGCCCGGCAGGCCGCGCATCGAGGTCTCGATCGGATACGTGACGAACTGCTCGATCTCGAACGGGGAGAGGCCCGGCGCGGCGCTGACCACCTCGACCTGGATGTTCGTGACGTCGGGGAACGCATCGATCGGGATCGTGCGGACGGCCCACGCGCCCGCGGCGACGAGCACCACGACGGCCAGCGCGACGACCAGCCGGTTCCTCAGCGAGAGGGCCATCAACCGTTCAATCATGGAAACTGCCTCGCACGCGATCTCCCCCGCACCGTCATCCCGCGCTGAGGACGGCGCTCGAACGTTGCGTTCGAGAGCGCAGCCGGGCATGTGGCCGCGGGCTTCAGCCCGCGTGCCAGGAGCGAACATACTCATACGGTGAGTCCGGGGTCAATCCACGGCCAGCGACGCCTTGAGCAACTCCGCCTTCAGGTTGAAGGCGCCCGTCAGGACGATGGCCTCCGAGCCGTCCAGCCCGCGCGCGATGACCCGCCGGCCGGCCACGCGTCCTCCCGCCTCGACCGGCCGCGGCGCGAAGCGATCGGGGCCGGTCCGCACGAACACGATGGTGTCGCCGTTGATCGTCTGCACGGCTTCGTCCGGCACGGTCAGCACCTCCCGGCTGCTCACCGCGCCCTGGATTTCGCCCTGGATGTACATGTTCGGCTTGAGCGCCAGCCCCGGGTTCGGCGTCCCGACGCGGACCTTCACCGTGCGGGACTTCTCGTCGATGATGTCGCCGACGTGCAGGATGCGCCCATCCCAGGCCCGCCCCGGGTACACGTCGGTCCGGATCTGCACCGCGCGCCCCTCGGAGAGGAGCGGCAGGTCCGTCTCGCGCGCGTCGAGCACCGCCCACAGCGTGGACAGGTCGGCGATGGTGAACAGGGTCTTCTCCGGGTCGATGTGCTGGCCGGTGATCAGGTCGCGTTCGATGACGCGGCCGTCGATCGGGGAGGTCAGGGCGAGGTACGGATCGGCGAGATCGTCCATGTGGTCGCCTTCGGCGGGCTGGCGCGCGCGCTTCAGCAGCGCTTCCACGTCGGCCTGCCCGAGGCCCAGCGAGTGCAGGTGGGATTCGGCGACGCCGAACTCGCTCGACGCGCTCTCGAACTCCGTCCGGCGGCGCAGCGCTTCCTTCTGGTCGATGGCCTCCTGCTGCAGCAGGCGACGGGCGCGCTCGTGCTCCCGCTGCGCCTGCTCCAGCTTCGCCCCGGCCAGCAGGAACGCCGTCTTGGCCTGCGCGAAGCCCGGCGCGTGGATCGTGGCGAGCACCTGGCCCTTGCGCACCCGGGCGCCGAGGTCCGCCGCGATCGACACGACCTTGCCCTCGATCAGCGAGGAGATCTGCGCGGTGTGCTGTTCGTCGAGGCGGAGCACGCCGGGCAGCGAGACCGTGCCCGTGGCGGTCGTCCGGGCCGCGGACCCGACCGTGATGCCCCACGTGCGCTGCAGGTCGGCGGCGACCTGGAGGCCGGCCGGCTTCGGGGCCGTCTCCGCGGCCCCGGGCGGCGGGCCCTCTCCGGCCGGCGCCGCCGCGCCGGAGCCGCAGGCCGCGATCGGCAGCCACGCGAGCAGTGCGAACAACCGTGCGATGGTCATGGCATGTACCCGGACTGGGGCCTCAGGCCCCGGAGCCGGTCCTCACTGAGCGGCCGGCACCGGGGCGCCGACGGCGGCCTCGAGTTGAAACAGGCTGAAGCGGTGGTCGTAGAGCGCCCGGTTGTAGGTGCGGAGCGCCTCGCGGTACGCGCGCTGCGCGTCGAGGTAGTCGATGAGGGTCGCCGCCCCTTCCCGGTACGACGCGAGCACGATGTCACGGGCCTCTCGGGCGGCCTTGAGGTACTCGCGCTCGATGTACCCGGCGCGAGCGCGGCTCACGGTCAGGCTGTCGAGGGCCTGCTGCACGTCGAGCGCGACCATCCGCTCGGCGGCGGCCACGCGGGCGTCCGCCATGCCCTGATCCGCGTCGGCGCGCGCAATGCCGCCCTTGTTCTTCGAGAAGAGCGGCAGCGGCACGGTCAGGTCGATCACCAGGCCGTTCTCGCCGAAGTCGCGCCGCCAGCCGCCGCCGATCGTGAGGTTCGGCGTCCGCAGCGCCTGCTGCAACCGCGAATCGCGCCGGGCCCGATCCCGCTCGAGGCGGATCGCCTGCAGGTCCGGGCGGCTGGCAAGTGCCTGCGCGCGCAGCGCGGCCGCGGGGGCCGCGCCCGTCACGGTTTCTGCCGCGGCGGGCGACAGCGCCAGCGACTCGGTCGTCTCGAAGGGCTGGTCGAGGGCCTCGACCCCCAGCAGCGAGAGCAGCGCGCTTCGCGCGTGCTTCAACGCCAGTTCGGCTGTGAACCGGTCGTCGGCGAAGCGGAACCGCTCGACCTGCAGCCGCCGGAGCTCGATGCCTGAGATCTCGCCCTGGTCGAACCGCGCACGGTTGAGGACGATGACCTGGTCGATCTCGTCGAGCGACGTCCTCGCGACCTCGTCATCCGCACGCGCGAGGACGACCTGGAAGTACGCGCGCCGCACCTCGAGGTCGACGTGCCGCTGGCGGTCGCGCAGGGCGGCCCGGGCCGCGTCCACGCCGATGCGTGCCCCGGACAGTCGCAGGTCCCGGCGCCCCGACATCTCGATCTCCTGCTCCACCCGCAGCACGATCTCCTGGTTGTCGAAGAACGACGGCCGGTTCGTTCCCGTGAACGAGTAGCCCTCGGACAGGACGTTGACCGCGGGGTTCGGGCGCTCGCCGGCGGTGACGACGCCGGCTTCGGCCTGGCGCACGGCCGCGCGTGCCGCGGCGATGGCCGGGCTGCGCTCGTCCGCGATCCGGATCGCCTCGTCCAGCGAGAGCCGGCCGGGAATGGCAGGACCCTGGGCGACCAGGCGGCTGCCCAGCAGGAGAAACACGCCGAACGTACACGCAAGACGTTTCATGATGAGCCACGGCGCGGCGCGCGCCGACAACGGGGGGCAGGTCAGGCTGTCGAGAACGGGACTAGGCGAGCAACTGGGGAGGGTGGTCGAGCGCCTGCGCGAGGCCCGAGGGGACGGCCTCGCCGCCAGGCGGCGCGACCGGCGAGACGTCGGCGGGCCGCGAGAGCGGCGCGTGCGAGGCGATCGTGAACGCCTGCCCGTGGCTGAAGCAGTGGTCCGGGTGCAGCAGGTTATTGGACGGCGTACCGTGCACGTCGTTGTGCCAGACGCCGCTCGCCGCGGCGGCCGGGTTCAGGATGTCCACGGTGGTCGGTTCGGGCAGGCCCAGGTCGAGCCCGATCCAGAGGAGCAGGAAGACCGCGACGCACCGAATCAAGCCGTGCCGGGTGAGCGAACGCATGGACGCCCGGATTGTAGCAGAGGGGCCACGGAGGCGCCACACGGGGACGCCGAGGCGGGGACCGACCCGGTCGGAATTCGGGGGCGCCGGCCGTCGAGTCCGTGTGGCCCTCGATCGTCAGCTCGCGGGAGGCAGGAGTGCGCGGCTACCGGCCGCCGAGCCGCCGGGCGCGGTCCTGGGCGTCGCGATAGCGCGGCGACGTGACAGGCACCTTCAGGTAGGCGGCCCGGGCGTCCTCGCGCCTGTTCAGCCGTCGCTCGTCGATCTCTCCCGCCTTGAACCAGGCATCGAACCTGGTGTCGGGGAATCGCGTGCCGAGGTCGGCGTACATCTGCGCCGCGAGGTCGTAGCGCTTCATGTCCTCGTAGGTCTCGCCGACGCGCCACATGGCGGCCTCCGCCGTCTGGTGCCGCGGCGCCCGCTCGATCAGCCGGCGCCGTGTCAGCAGCGACGCCGGGACCTTCACGCCCAGCACGGGGTCCATCTCCTGGAGGCGGAGGCGGTCCTCGATGGTCATCTTGACCGTCATCGCCGGCACGAACCACGTCGACTGCGGATAGTCGTTGCCAATCTGCGCCAGTGGCCCCCGCGCCTTCGCGTCGCCGCCCGGCGTCTTCTGGAGGGTCTGGGCCTGGTTGAACAGCGCCTCCGCGGCGCGCTGGTCGCCCTTGTACCGGCGGGCCGCGTCCTCGTAGGTCGCGATCGCGTCCTGCAACCGGCCCTGCTGGGCCTGTGTCTTCGCCAGGAGAATGCTGGCCTCAGGCCCCGACGGCGTGTCCGCGTACCGGCTGACGAAGGCCGTCAGGTCGGCCGCGACCCCGTCCGGCTGGCCGCTGTCCACCTTCGCCTTGATGGCGGCGAGCGCCGCGGCAGCTTCCTCGTTCAGCCTGGCGGTTGCCCGCGCGGCCGCGCCCGGCGATGCGGCCCTCGGTCCTGCAGGAGCCGGCAAGGTCGGTGGCGTGCCTGTCGCGCCGGCGTTTGGCGGGGTGGCCGGACGGGCAGCAGCGCCTGCCGGCGCGGCGGTCGCCGTCGTTTCTGCCGGCGCCGGTTTGTCGCCCGCCGGCTGGAGTGGGACTGGCGGCCCGGTCGCCGGCGCGCCGGGCGCGCCGGCTGCATCCGGCGGAGGGACGGTTACGGCCTCCGTCCCGGTCGCTCCACCCGGCGTCGAATCGGCAGCGACGGGCTCCTGGGCCGGCGCCTGCGCCGCCGATGCCGGTGGGACAGGCGTCGGCGCGGGCGTGGCGTCGGCCTGCGTCGCGGCCGGCTCAACCGGCGGAGACGCCGCGGATCGGCCTCGCAACACGAGCACGGCCGCGAACGCCCCCACCACGACGACGACGGCTGCGATGGCGGCATACAGCAGGAGCCGCTGGTCGCGCGCCTTCTTCGACGGCCTGGTCGGCTTCGTCGCGAACAGCCGTCCGCCCGACAGGCGCTTCAACTCGCTGATGAGCTGGTAGTCCTTCACTTCCTCGATCTGATCGAGGTCCGCGAGGAACGCGGCGACGGACTGATAGCGCTGGGCGGGATTGGCCGCCAGGCACTTGAGGACGACCGGGTCCAGGCTGAGCGGCAGTTGCCGGTTGATCTCGCTCGGCAGGCTGAACTTGCCGATGGGCACCTTGCCGGTCAGCGCCTCGTAGCACACGACGCCCAGCGAGTAGACGTCGGCGCGGGCATCGGCGGCCGCCGGGTCGCGAATCTGCTCGGGCGCGCAGTAGTGCAGCGTGCTGAGGTTGGCGTAGACGGCCGTCGCCGCGCCGGCGGCCGATCCGAACGACTCGCCGCAGCCGACGCCGAAATCGGCGAGCTTGACCTCGGCGAAGTCGCGCGACACCAGGATGCTCCGCGGACTCAGGTTCTGGTGCACGATATGCCGCTGGTGCGCGGCATCCAGGCCCTTCGCCGCCTCGCGCACGACGTGGATGGCCTGCGCCAGCGTCAGGCGGCCCGCCCGCATGCGCTCGGCGAGCGACGTCCCGTCCACGTACTCCATCACCACGTACGGGGTGTCATCTTCCTCGCCCGTCTCGAACACCCGGACGATGTTCGGATGGTCGATGCCGGCGATCCCCTGGATGCCTCGCCGGAACTGCTCGAGCTGCTCGCGGCTCTCGCGGATCCGCCGCGCCAGCGTCCGGATGGCCACCATGCGGCCGACCTTGTCGTCGAACGCCTTGTAGACCGTGCCCATGCTGCCGCCGCCGGCGGCGCTGATGACGTCGTACCGTCCGATGCGTTCGGGGATTTCAGGTGCCATCGGCCTCGAAGACCAGGACCGTGCCGCCGATCGCGAGGCGGTCGAGGGACCGCAGATCGGCCCGGTCGGCACGGACGCCATTGACCAGGGTTCCGAACGAGCTGCCGAGATCGGCCACCGTGTATCCGCCGCCCGTCCACTCGATTCGCGCGTGTTCCTTGCTGGCGCGGGCGTCGTCCAGCTGGAGGTCGCAGGTCGTCGCCCGTCCGATGGTGAACGGCCGGTCCGCCAGCCGCAGCGTGGCCCCGGCGCCGGCGCCTTCCGCGATGAAGAGACGCCCGCCGGCCGCCGGCTCACCCGCGGCCCGGGTGCGGGGGCGCGGCGCGAACTCCAGCGTGCGGATGGGGAAGGGAATCGTGATGTCGTGGCGCTTGAACGACTCCCAGAGCCGCGCGCGCAGCTCGCTCTTGACCCGGTCCACGTCGGCGATGTCCGCGATCCACACGCGCAGCTCGTACAGGATCGCGCTGTCGGCGTAGTCCTTCACGTAGACATCGGGCGACGGCTTCTCCATCGCGCCCTCGACGCCCGGGACACATTCCAGCAGCGCCCGCCGCACGCGGTACGGCGGCGACGAGTAGTGCGCGCCCACCAGGACCCGCGCCAGGTGCATCGGGTTCGGATAGTAGTAGTTGAGGATCCGTTCCTCCGAGATGGCGCCGTTCGGGAGGATCAGGTTGTCGTTGTCCCGGGTCCGCAGGTGCGTCGTCCGCCAGGTGATCTCGACGACGCGGCCCTCGGTGTCGCCGACCTTGATCCAGTCGTTCAGCCGGAACGGCTTCTCGATGACGATGACGATGCCCGCGATCAGGTTGGTGAGAATCGGCTGGAGCGCGAGGCCGAGGACGAGCGAGGTCACCGCGCTCGTGGTGAACAGCGGCGCGAGGCTCATCGCCGGGTAGACCAGCCGGACGATGATCAGGCCCGCAATCAGGTACACCACGCCCTGCGTGACGGGCGCGAGCAGCGGCGGCAGCTGCACGCCGCGGTGGGCGCGGAGGTGGATGTCGAAGATGTAGATGCCGAGCAGGCGCAGGGCCGTCGTGACGGCGATGAAGGCGAGCAGCCAGGTGAAGAACTGGTCGAAGTCCGGCGCCAGCTCGACGCCCGTCAGCTTGTAGACGGCCAGGCCCACGGCCACGGCGCCGACCGTCATGATGAAGCTCAGCTGGCGGACGATCCGGAGCGAGCGGCGGAGGTAGAGGATCACCCCGATGAGCAGGGCGGTCGACCCGACACTCGCGGCAAGGGCCAGCAGGGTGGTCATGGGGTGGAGGGGCCTGAGATGGGGCGATTATACACTGCGGGCGGCGCGAGTTCCGGGAAGCGTGGCGGGACGAACGACGGGCGACAGGCAGGCGGCGCGTGGCCCCGGGGATCGCCGGCGATCCCCGGGCTTGAACGGTCGTGTTGCGGCGGTTTACCTGACGATCGTGGCCTTCACCTCGACCGTCACCTTGCGGTCGGTCACCGGGTCGGTCGACTGCGCGACGACGACCGGCACGTTGTTGTCGAGCACCACAGAGAGGCGCTCCGCGATGGAGGTCTTGCCCCCCGGCGAGCCTTCCTCGGGCGGCGAATCGAGCAGCGAGTACTCGAGCGAGAACGAGAGCCGCACCTTGTTCCCCTCGACCAGCGGGTTCACGTCGACCGACAGCGGCACCTCGTTGAACCGGCCGACGGCCTTCTGGTAGACATCGGCGTTGGTGCGAATCCGGCTGTACTCGCCGTCCGCCACGGTCATCGTCATCGTCTTCCGGGTCGGCGGCTTGGCGCCGACCTGGTCGGTGATGCTGAACTCGACCTTCACGTTGATGAGCTGGCCCCTCTTCGAAGGCGGGATCATCGGCGCGGGCGGCGCATCAGCCGGGATCGGCTGCCCCTTGACGACCTTGGGAGCGGCCTGCGACACGGACTCCTTGACGACCTTGAGCGTGGCCGGCGGCGGGGGCGGAGGCGGGGGTGGAGGCGGCTGCTCGGTTTCAGGCCGCACCGTCGCGCGCGGCGCAACCTGGGGTGTGGCCGGTGCGGCCAGTGTCGCGAGCGGCAGTTCCAGGCTGCTCATCGCCAGGGGGGCCGGGGCGGCTGGTGGCGCGGGGGGCGCGGGCGGCAGCGCCGGGCTGCTCATCGCCGGCGGGGCGGCCGGCGGGGTGGCCGGCGGCACGGGCGGCTGGGCGCTCGCCATGGATCCTGCCACGAGGCACGTGGCGGTCAACAGGGAGATGGGCTTCCACGTAGTCATCGGTCCGGTCTCCTTTGTGGGTCAATCGCGCCAAGTGTCGGCGCCGGGATCGGGATGGGCTGGATTTCATCGAGCGGCGCGATCTCTAGCGCGCCGATGGCAAGCGCGTCCGGTTCCAGCGCGCGGATGATGATAGGGGCGGGGTCACCGAGCGGCGGCGGGCCAGGCACCAGCGTCGCGGCCTCGGTCCCGGCCGGTTCGGCTGTTTCGCTCGTCGCCGCAGCCGTGCGTCGCGTGCCGGCAGACGTGCCCGGGACGTCGTTCCTCGCCATCTGCGTGCCCGGGCTCGGCGACGGGGTGGCCCCGCGCGACTCGATCCGTTCCGAGGGGGTCGCCGCGGGCGGCCGCTGCGCCGGGCTCGCGCCCTGCCCGGGGGCGCCGGATGCGACGTGCGACTGCGGGCCGGCCGTCCTCGAGCTCGAGGCGAGCATCCACACCGCGATCCCGGCCGCGGCCACCACCACCACCACCGCCGCCGTGGCCAGCACGAAGCGGCGGCCGCGGACGGGCGCCGGTGCGGGCGCGGCGACCCGTTCGATGACCTGCGCCCGGAACGCGGCGGGCGCGTCCTGCGCCATCATCTCGCGCGCGACCGCGTCGATCGCCTCGTCGAGTTGCCGGTCCGTCATGTGCTGCTCAGTCATGGCCGTATCCCATCCGCTTCAGCCCGAACCT
Source organism: uncultured Acidobacteriota bacterium (assembly GCA_963813325.1). GTDB lineage: Bacteria > Acidobacteriota > Vicinamibacteria > Vicinamibacterales > JAKQTR01 > CAWEYM01. The sequence goes on along the minus strand of CAWEYM010000002.1, from coordinate 2,315,856 downwards.
GATGTGCCGGCGCGCCTCGCTGACCCGCCACTTCACCGTGCCGGCCGGGATGCCGAGCATCAGGCCGATCTCGTCGTAGGTGTGGTCGCCCGAGGCCGCGAGCAGGAGCACGTCGCGCAGGGTCGGGGCCAGTCGCGCGATGAGCCGCATCAGGTGCCGGCGCAGCTCTCCGTCGATCGCCGCCTGCTCCTGCGTCCGCCCGGGGTCCATCGCTTCCCACCCCGACTCCTCGTCCGGCACCACGAAACGGCGGAGCAGCGTCTTTACGCTTCGCCGCTTCGTGAGCGCCTTCCGCCACGCGATCGAGAGCAGCCACGTCTTGAAGCTCGCCTCGTCCCGGAACGTGTCCAGCCGGCGGAAGGCGGCGACGAACGCCTCCTGGGCCGCGTCCTCGGCGTCTTCGGCGGATCCGAGCGCGGCCAGCGCGGCCCGGAAGACCGCACGGCGGTGCCGGTCGACCAGTTCGCCGAAGGCGGCGGCGTCGCCTGTCCGGGCCCGCTCGACCAGCGCCGAATCGCTCACACTCTCAGTAGACACAGGTGCGGGGTGGTTGGTTGGTACCGGGCAAGGGTAGCGCGGATCACGGACGATGGCGAACGGCGAACGGCGAACGACGGACGGCCGCCTTCGGCTCACGACCCGGTCACGGCTCGAGACCGTCGGCCGGGGGTCGGGGTGGGACCGACTCCGGAGTCTCGACTCCCACCGAGCGCCTGTCCGGCCCTGCCGTTCGCCGTGCGCCATTGGCCGGGAGCTGCTGCTTGATCCCCTTCCACCCCCACGCTACACTCAGGTGTTCGGCCCGCGATAGACGAGGCTGGCGGATCGCACTGCGGCCCGGACCCTGTGCAATCTCAGCCTGTGAACCGTGTCAGGGCCGGAAGGCAGCAGCACTCAGCAGACCCTGCGATGTGCCGCAGGACAACCCGGGCCGCAGTGGGGTTCGCCAGCCGACCCCCGGGGTCAGCGTCCCGGGGCCCGGTTGACCCGGGGCCGCGTGAGCAACCCCGAGGCGACGCGCAAGATATCCCTTCATGTCCTACCAGGTCATTGCCCGCCGTTGGCGCCCGCAGAAACTCGACGATGTCGTGGGCCAGCGGGCGGTCACGCAGACGCTGAGGAACGCCGTTACCCAGGATCGGATCGGCCAGGCGTTCGTGTTCGCCGGGCCCCGCGGCGTCGGCAAGACCACGACCGCCCGAATCCTGGCGCGGATGCTGAACTGCGAGCACGGCCCGACGGCCGACCCGTGCGGCGCCTGCGATTCGTGCAGGGAGATCGCCGAGGGTCGTGACATCGACGTGCTCGAAATCGACGCGGCCACGCACACGCAGGTCGACAACGTCCGCGAGGTCATCATCTCGGGCCTGGCCATGCGGCCCGTGCGCGATCGCTACAAGGTCTTCATCATCGACGAGGTGCACCAGCTCTCGTCGCACTCGTTCAACGCGCTGCTGAAGTCGATCGAGGAACCGCCCCCGCACGTCGCCTTCATCATGGCGACGACGGCGCCCGACAAGATTCCCGACACGATCATCTCGCGCGCGCAGGTCTTCGAGTTCCGCACGATCTCCAGCAAGGCGATTGCCGACCAGCTCAGGAAGATCGCGGCCGTGGACGGCCTGACCGCGTCGGACGAGGCGGTGGCGCTGGTGGCGAGGGCCGCTGAAGGCAGCATGCGCGACGCCGAGACGGCCTTCGACCAGGTGATCGCGTTCGCGGGCACGACCATCTCGGTCGAGGACGTGGCGACCGTGCTCGGCCTGGTCGGCCGGGACCTGCTGTTCGACGTGGTGACGGCGGTGGCGGACGAGAACGCCCCGGCGGCGTTCGAGCTCGCCGGCCGCGCGGTCGAGGCGGGCTACGACCTGCGGATGCTGTGCCGCGAGCTGTCGCGGCTGGTTCGCGACCTGATGGTGCTGCTGGTGGACCCGCAGCGGATCACGGACCCCGACATCGCGCCGGAGGGCGACCGCGGGCGGCTGCAGGCGCTGCTGCCGCGCTTCTCGCGCGAGGACCTGCTGCGCGCCTTCGACCAGCTCTCGCGGGCGGAGATGGACATCCGCAACTCGACCGAGCCGCGGCACCAGCTCGAGATGGCGCTGCTGCGCTGGATGCACCTGCGGAAGCTGGCGCCGCTCGCCGAGATCATCGAGCGCCTGCAGAGCGGCGCGCTGCCGGGCCCCGCCGCGCCGCCATCGCGTGCGCCGGCCACCGGTCCGTCGCGCCCTGGCGCCATGGCGGGCCAGGCGTTCACGCCCCGCCCGCCCGCCGCCGCACCGATGGCGCCGCCGCGGCCGCTGGAATCGACCGCCGCGCGTGTCGCGGCCGCCAGGTCCGCCGGCACGCCGGCCGGCCCGCCCGCGCCGCGCAGGGCCGGACCGCCCGCGAGCGCCTCGAATGACCCGGACCCCTCCGCGGGCTCCGCCCAGGGCGGCTCGCTGAAGGATCGCGTGCTCGCCGAGATCCAGCGCGCACGGCCCGTGCTCTACGGCAGTGTCGTCGCGCAGGCCCAGAAGATCGTGGCGGCCGACAACCGCCTGGTGTTCACCTTCTCGCCGACACACCGGATCCTCGCCGACCAGGTCGGCCAGCAGCGCGGGTGGCTCGAGGAACTCGCGACGAAGCTGGCGGGCCGGCGGGTCGCGGTGTCGGCCGAGGTGGGCGCGGCCGCCGATTCGTCGAACGGGGGCGCGCCCGGCGGGACCGCCCAGCCGGGATCCGCCGCGCCTCCGCCCGGTGACCTGAAGGCCGACGCCCTGGCCAGCCCCGGGGTGCAGGCGCTGCTCGAAATCTTCCCGGTCGAGATCCGGGACGTCGAGGAAATCAAGGACCGATGAACATCCAGCAGATGATGAAGCAGGCGCAGCGGATGCAGGAGCAGATGCAGCGCCAGATGGCCGAGATGCGCGTCGAGGCCACCGCCGGCGGCGGCATGGTGAAGGTCGTCGTCAGCGGGACGAAGGCCCTGCAGGCGATCACGATCGATCCCGAGGTCGTCTCGAAAGACGACGTCGAGATGCTGCAGGACCTGATCGTGGCAGCCGTCAACGACGCGTACCGCAAGGTCGACGAGGAGCTGCAGAGCCAGCTCGGCGGCCTGATGGGCGGCATGAAGCTTCCCGGCATGTAGGCGGCCGGGCCCGTTCCCGTTTCCGCGCAGGCAGGAAACCGCATGTCCCAGCCAGAACCCCTGACACGGCTCGTCGAGCAGCTCCAGCGCCTTCCCGGCATCGGCCGGAAGAGCGCCCAGCGCCTGGCGTTCCACGTCCTGCGGACGCCGCGCGAGGACGCGGACCGCCTGTGCGATGCGATCCGCGACGTGAAGGACCGCGTGACGTACTGCTCGGTCTGCAACAACGTCACCGACGTCGACCCCTGCCCGCTGTGCACCGACGACACCCGCGACCGCCGCATCATCTGCGTCGTCGAGGAACCCCAGAACGTGTTCGCGATCGAGCGCAGCCGGGACTTCAACGGCGTCTACCACGTGCTCATGGGCGCCCTCTCCCCGCTGCAGGGCGTCGGGCCGGACGACCTGCGCATCAAGGGCCTGCTGGCGCGCGTGGACACGGGCGGCGCCGACGAGGTGATCCTCGCCACCAACCCCAACGTCGAGGGCGAGGCCACCGCGATCTATCTCGCCCGGCTGCTCAAGGCGCTCGGCGTGAAGGTGACGCGCATCGCGATGGGCGTGCCCGTCGGCAGCGACCTCGAGTACGCGGATGAGATCACGATGCACAAGGCCATCGAAGGGCGGAGGGAAGTCTAGGATGCCGGGTCGTGGCGCCGGGGCGCCCGGGCGCAGCGTCCCGGCCGCCGTTCACCCTGCCCCCGGATCGGGACGTTGACATGCTGCCCGGCTCGTTCCAGGTTCCGGCGTCGATCGTCCTGCTCGCGGGCGGGGCGGTCGCCTGCTTCGCCGGCTACCGGCTGTTCAAGGTCGTGCTCGGCATCTACGGGTTCATCCTGGGCGCGCTCATCGGCAGCTCGATGATGGCCGCGAACAGCGCGTGGGGCCTGGTCGTCGCCGCGCTGGTCGGCGGGGTCCTCGGCGCGGTCATCCTCGTCGCCGCCTACTTCGTCGGCGTCGCGATCGTCGGCGCGGGCGTCGGCGCGCTGCTCGTCAACCTCGCGTGGAAGCCGTTCGGAGGCGATCCGCACTGGATCGCCATCGTGGCGTTCGCGGTCCTCGGCGCGCTGGCGGCGATGGCCTTCCAGCGCCACATCATCGTGATCGGCACCGCGTTCGGCGGCGCCTGGACAATGCTGGTCGGGGCCGCGGCGCTGCTGTCGGGCTCGACCGCGCGAGCCGCGTCGGCCGGCGGCGACGTCTGGATGGTGTACCCGAACACCGCGCCGGTGAACGGCCTCTGGATCTACGTGGCCTGGATCGCCCTCAGCCTCGCCGGCACGTTCGTGCAGCTCCACGCCTCGTCCAGCCAGAAGAAACGGAAGAAGAAATAGCGGGCCGACGCGCGCGGCTGCGCGGCCCGCAGCGGCCTCGCGCCCCGCGAACGTGGAGGCGCCCCTCGGGGCCCGCGGGATGTGCGCGATCGGGTTCAGGCCGCCGCCCTGGCCGGGACCACCACGCGCAGCGCGCTCACGAACAGCTGCATCTCCTGCGGCGTCCCGATCGACACGCGCAGCCATTCGGGCATCGCCGCGAAGCGGCGCCCCACCCAGATGCGCCGCGCCTTGAACTGATCGATCAGGGGCTTCACGTCCGTGCCGACGTGGATCATCACGAAGTTCGCTTCCGAGGGGATGTAGCGGCGGCCGTCCTTCGCCAGCTCGGCGTACAGCGCCTGCTTCGTCTCCGTGAAGATCGCGTGCTGCTTCGGCACCAGGTCCGGGTCGGCGAGGCTGGCCAGCGCCGCGTCCAGCACAGCGGCATTCGCGTTGCTGGCCGTCGCGTGGCGCCAGAGCGCCCTGATCACCGGTTCGGCCGCGACGCCGTAGCCCAGCCGCATCCCGGCCATGCCGTAGATCTTCGAGAACGTGCGGACCACCATCAGGTTCGGGAAGCGGGGCAGCAGGTCCATCGCGCTGCGGTAGCGCGGGTCGTTGACGAAGTGGTGATACGCCTCGTCGACGATCGCCATCGTCCAGGGCGGCAGGCGCTTCAGCAGGGCCTCGACCTCGGCGGCATCGACGACCGTGCCCGTGGGGTTGTTCGGGTTGCAGACGTAGACCAGGCCCGTGCGCTCCGTGCAGGCGTCGGCCATGCGGGCGAGGTCGTGGCGGAAGTCCGCCGTGAGCGGGACCTTGATCGGCTCGGCCTGCGTGACGCGCGCGTAGGCCAGGACCGCCTCGAAGGTGGGCTCGGCGACCACGACCGTGCGGCCCGACGAGAGGAACGCGCCGTCGGCCATGCGCAGCACCTCGCCCGACCCGCAGCCGAGCATGACCTGCGCCGGCTTGACGCCGTGCAGCCGCGCGATCGCTTCGCGCACGCGGTCCTCCTGGGCGTCGGGGTAGCGGCGGTACTCCGGCTGGGCGCGCGCGATGGCGTCGCGCGCCGCGGGCGACGGGCCGTACGGGTTCTCGTTCGAGTCCAGGCGCGCGAGCGGCGCGTTCGGATCGCTGGCGGGCGCTTGCGGCGCCGCGGCCTGCGCGCGCCCAGGCGCCTCCTCGCGCGCGGCGGGCCTGCCGGCCAGTCCGGCCACGCCCAGGCCCACCAGCCCGGCGAAGTGTCGGCGCGACATCGTACGGTGCGGCATGCGTGACCTCCTCGAGTAGTCAGGTATCAGTTCCGGGTTCTGAGTCTTGAGTTCTGAATGCTCGCACGTTGTCACGCTGCGTCATGAGCGTGGAGTCGTGAAGCCCGTGGGTCGTCCTCGACGCCCGAATCCCGCTCCCCACTCCCGGTGGTGAGGCCTAGTATAGACAGAAAAGGGCCGGCGATCAGCGGTTGGGCAGTCGGGATTGGGGAGTCGTGATCCGAGGGCTCACGCCTCATGGCTCGAGGCTCACGGCGCCGCGTGACATACTGAGGCACTCAGGACTCAATGAGACATTCCGGCTCGCGGCACACGACTCAGAACTGACAACTGACCCCCCGATGTCCCTTCCCGTTCCACGAGAGCACGGCGCCTACGCGCAACTCGGCGCGCCCATGTTCGCGGCGCTGCTGGTCGGAGGATTGAGCCGCGCCGGCCTCGCGTTCGTGGCCGCCACCGGCCTGGTGTTCATCGCGCACGAGTCGGCGCTCGTGCTGATGGGTGCGCGAGGGCCGCGCGCACAGCGCGAACAAGGCGGGAGCGCCTGGTGGTGGCTCATCGTTCTGTCGGTGCTGGCGCTAGGCGGCGGGGCGTACGGCGTGGCGGCCATGCCCGCGGCCGGTCGGGCGTACGTGTGGATCCCCGTCGTCCTGGCGGCGTGCGCCGGCGGGTTCTGCTTCGCGCGGGCCGAGCACACCGCGGCCGGCGAACTCGTGGCGGCGGTTACCCTTGCGTCCGCGAGCGTGCCGGTCGCGTTGTCGGGCGGGCTGCCCGCGCGTGCCGCACTCGGCATCGGGATCGTGTTCGCGGCGGGCTTCGCGGTGATGACGCTGGCCGTCCGCGCCGTGACGGGGCAGACCCGTCGTCCAGGAGACGCCGGCCCGAGGGCGCGCGCGATCGCGATGGCCCTCATCGTCCTCGCCGCAACCGTCGTCCTGGCGCTGCGCGGAACCCTGGCCGCCCTCGAAGCCGCAAGCCTGGCGGTGTTCTGCGTCCCAAGCGCCGTCCTGGCCGCGTGGCCCCCGCACCCGCGCAACCTGAAGCTGATTGGCTGGTCGATGGTAGGCGCGTCGGCGGTCGCGGCCGTTCTGCTGACCATTGCCGCACGAGGCGTGTGAAGGCCGGCGCGCGGCCTGGGGCCTGGGCGTCGCGACGTCGTAGCCCCGCGGCTTCCCCCCGGGCGGCCCCCGGCGCGGAAGCGCCGGGGCTACGAAAGCAGGGACTTCCGTCGGCAGGCGCAGCGAGACAGTCTTCAGTTGTCAGTCTTCAGTTCTGAGGGCCTGCCCGCGTGCCGACGTGCTTCTCGAACTCCGCGTAGGTCTGCGCGTCGAACAGCACGAACCGCACCTCTTCCACGCGTGTTGTCGCCTCGCGCACGGCGCTGATGGCGATGGGCGCTGCCTGCTCCACCGGATACCCGTACACGCCTGTGGATATGGCGGGAAACGCGATGGTCCTCGCGCCCAGCTCGTCGGCGACGCGCAGCGCCTCGACGTGGCACGAGCGCAAGAGGTCCGCGTCCTCCTGCGATCCGGAATACACCGGGCCGACCGTGTGAATGACCCAGCGCGCCGGCAGGCTGCCGGCCGTGGTCGCGACCGCTCGGCCGGTCGGCAGCCCGTTCGGGAACTGCGTGGCCCGCACGTGCCTGCACGCGTCAAGAATCGCCGGTCCCCCGCGGCGGTGGATCGCGCCATCCACTCCCCCGCCGCCCATCAGCGACGAGTTCGCGGCATTCACGATGGCGTCAACGTGCTCGGTGGTGATGTCGCCCCGCACGAGAACGATGGCTGGCATGTTGTCCTCAGTCCCCTCGTTTCCGGCCCCGAGCCCATCCCCGGTTTCCGGTCCCTGCTCTACGTCACGGCCTTCTTCCTGAACTGCCTCAGCCCGAGCCAGAAGAACACCGCGTTGAACGCCAGCAAGCCCGAGAAGACGACGACGGCCGAGAGGTGCGGAAACTGCGGCGCGAGCGCACTCCGGAACCCCTCGCTCGCGTACACGAACGGGTTCAGCAGCACGATCTTCTGCAGCGTCGGGAACGCCGCCAGCGCGCTCCAGGGGTAGTACGTGCAGCCGAAGAAGATCATCGGCCCGATGATCAGGCTGAACATGATCCCGATCTGCGACTGCCCGAGCGAGCACCCCAGCGTGAGGCCGATGGCGGAGGCGAGCGAGGCGACGAGGATCGACAGCACGACGAGCTCGATCGGGTGCGCGAAGCTGATCTGCACGCCGCTGCCGAGCACCAGCCACGCGGTGGGGATGACGACGGCCCCGGCGATCAGCGCCTGGATGCTGCCGGCGACCGTCTTTTCGATGGCGACCCACTCGATCTCCATCGGCGCGAGCAGCCGATCCTCGATCTCCCGCGAGAACTGGAAGTCCGCGATCATCGGGAACGCCACCGCCTGCAGGCCCGACAGCAGCATGCTGATCGCGATGATGCCCGGGAGCAGCAGGCTCTTGTACTCGGTCGGCATCAGGCCGCTCGTCGTCATGATGCGGCCGAAGACGAAGACGAAGAGCATCGGCTGCACGAGGTTCTGCAGCAGGAGCGGGAGGAAGTTCCGCCGGGCCACCCGGGCGTCGCGTCCGAGCATCGCGAGAAACGCCTGGAGGTTCATTCGCGGAGGCTCCTTCCCGTGTGGTGCAGGAACAGGTTCTCGAGGCTCGGCTCCAGGATGTGGATGTCGCGGATGGTCGCGCCCTCCGCCGCGGCCGCGCCCACGATGTCGGGGATCAGCGTGCCGCCTCGGTCCGCGTAGAGATCCACGCCGCCCTCCGGCGGCTGCCGTACCTCGGTCACGCCCGCGATGCGGCCGAGCCGCGCCGGCAGCCCGGCGCTCTGCGCGTCGAACTGCAGGCGGACGACGAACCCGCCCGGCACCGAGCGCTTGAGCGCGTCGGGCGTGCCGATGGCGATCACGCGGCCGTGGTCGATGATCGCCAGGCGGTCGCACAGCGCGTCCGCCTCCTCCATGTTGTGCGTCGTCAGCATGATCGTGCGGCCGCGCCGGTTGACGTCGCGGATCAGGTCCCACAGCATGAGGCGCGTCTGCGGGTCGAGGCCGGTGCTGGGCTCGTCGAGGAACAGCACGCTGGGATCGTGGATGAGCGCGCGGGCGATCGAGAGCCGCTGCATCATGCCGCCCGAGAAGCCCGTGACGAGCTGATCGGCGCGATCCGCCAGCTTGAAGCGTTCGAGCAACTCGTTCGCGCGGGCGGTGCGATCCGCGCTCGCCATGCCGAAGTAGGCCGCGTGGAACGTGAGGATCTCGCGTGCGGTGAGCGCAAAGTCGAGGTTGGGCTTCTGGGGCACGACGCCGATCAGGCGCTTGACGCGGACCCGTTCGCGCCATACGTCGTAGCCGCACAGCCACGCCTGGCCGCCGGTCGGCCGGATGCGCGTCGTCAGGATGCCGACCGTGGTGGACTTGCCGGCGCCGTTGGGGCCGAGCAGGCCGAAGATCTCGCCCGGGCGGACCTCCAGCGAGGCGCCGTCGAGCGCGACGACCTCGAACTTCTTCTTCTCGGGGCGCTTGAAGAACTTCACGCCCGTCATCGGGCCGCCGCGCACGACGGCCGCGGGCGGAGGCGAGGTGAACACCTTCCGCAGGTTCTCGATCCGGATGCCGACGTCCATGGTGCGGCTTCCTGTGCCGGGGTTGACGTCACAGTTCACAGGGCGATGACGAGCGCGGCCGTTTCGACGGCGATGGTTGCCGCGTCGATCGCGCGGGCCGCATCGTCGCGCGAGTACCGCTCGGTGGGGATGAAGTCGATGTCGCCGTAGAAGGAGAACTCGCGCTCCTTCCTGAGCCAGGCGGAGTCTTCGATCAGGCGCGGTAACACGGCGATGACGGTCGGTTCGAACCGGTCACGGTGCTCGTCCAGCAGTTGTCCGACGTCGTGCCACCGCGGCGGCTCCACGCCGACTTGCCGCAGCATACCCTTGAGCGCCAACTCCACCACTTCCTGCGCCTCGCGTACGACGTCGGACCAGGCACTGTCGGCCATGAGCACGTCGAGCACCTTCAGCCGGTGGCGCGCCTTGATCAGGTAGCTCTGGGCGAGGGAGGCGTTCGTCACAGCTCGAACACCTCGCCGGGGCGGTAGTCGGGTTTGAGGTCCCAGAACCAGGCGTTTCCGCGCCAGACTCTCTTCGCTCCGAGCGCGTCCAGACGAAGTTTCAGCCTGGCCAGCGCCTGGTGCATGAAGTCTTCGCGGTCCTCGAGGAATCGGGCGTCGTGGACGAGGTCCAGGAACAGCGGGCTGCCCTGTGTCACCTCGTCGGGCGTCTTGAAGACGGGCGACAGCTCCAGGGCCCAGCCCCTGCGGCGGGCATCGGCCAGGTCGGCGGCGAGCCGGCGTTCGACGGCCAGGAACTCCCTCACACGGGCCACTCGGCCGTCGGGCAGTTCCCGGGCCACGACGAGCAGGTCGACATCCGACTCCGCTCCTGCCGTGCCCCGGCCGACCGATCCGAAGACGATGAGCGAAACCAGCCGCTCGCCGTAGTGTTCGCGGCAGGCCGCGTGCAGGCGTGACAGCAGCGGTTCGATCAATGCGCGCATGGCCGTGGCGCCATTATACCCGCCGCCCGCCTGCGGCGGGCCGGGCGGGCGTGCGCCCGCAATGGCTGTTCACGTCGGGCTGCACGGCCGACGGCATCGCTCGTAACGGCGCGCCGGACGAGGGGGTGCCTTCCTCTCCACGCCGTTCGCGGCGGGCGCTGGCCGAGGGCCTCCAGGCGGTGATGGACCGCACCTGTCCGGCTGTCAGGAACGGCCGACCAGCCGCTCGAATGCGTCCTCCGGCAGATCGAGAAGCGACCGTACCGCGACGTCCGCTTCGCGCAGGTGGTCGTGGGGGGAGACGCCGATCGTGCGCATGCCTGCGCGACGGCCGGCCTCGATGCCCGCGGCCGCGTCCTCGACGACGATGGCGCGGTCGGGCGGGACACCGAGGCGGGCGGCGGCGGTGAGGAAGACCTCGGGGTGGGGCTTGCCGTGCGTGACGTCCTCGGCTGACACGCGCGCGTCGAACAGGCCCGCGAGGCCGAGCGCGTCGACGACCGCCTCCTCGTTCAGCCGGGGGGCGGAGGTGGCGATGGCCTGTTTCCAGCCCGCGGCGCGCAGGCGCGCGATCCACTCGGCGGCGCCGGGGAGCGGTGCGATGCCCTCGGACCGGACCAGCTCACGGTAGCGGGCCTCCTTGGCCAGGCCGAGCCGCGAGCGGGTGGCCGTGTCCATGGCAGGGCCGAACCAGCCCTGGAGGATCTCGTCGTTGCGCTTGCCGAGCGTCCCGATGAACTGGTCGTAGGCGAGGGGGAAGCCCTCGGCCTCTGCGATTTGGCGCCAGGCGCGCCAGTGGAGGGGAAGCGAGTCCACGAGCGTGCCGTCCATGTCCCAGAGCACGGCTTTGATCATGTCGGTCGGTGCCTGCGGCCCGGTGCGCGGCGCGCGCGGTCTGCGACAGTGCGCGGGGCGTTCATCACTATAGCCGGCGGGTGGCGGGCGCGTCAGCCTTGGGGGTGGTACCGCCGGCCGGCACCGGGCTCGGGGGCGGATTCGTTTGACCGCTGTCCCGCCGTTTCGCTATGATCAAAAGTCCGATGGTGGGGCCCCGGCCACGCCGTCGTGCGTCCTGCCAATGTTCCTCAGTAGCTCAATGGCAGAGCATCCGGCTGTTAACCGGAGGGTTGTAGGTTCGAGTCCTACCTGAGGAGCCACCTTTTCAACGACTTACGCGGATTCTCCGACTGAACAATTTGCCGGAATGAGCATCCGGTGCGAACCGGAGGATTGTGCGACCCCAACTCCCTACGCTGCAATACGATATGGCGATGGACTCTCGCACCGTGGCGTCAGCGTGTGAACGAGTCGGAGATTTCGCGGGCTCGCGCGTGAGGCTCGATGCATCGACATTGAGTCGTCCAGTCGACCGCGAGGCCACTCTTTGTGGGACACGAACGACGTCGGCCGATGCAGCCGAGGAGGGAGGTGTGACTCATCGATGCGGGAGGTGCGGACAGACGATGAGATCCGATGAGACGATCTCGGCCACGGGCGTCGGTGAACGGTGTTGCCGCTGCTTCAACGAGGAAGCTGCCGATCGTTTGGGCGTGGCGTTCAATCATTCGCCCTTGCAGTCGGTCGAGCTCACCGATGCAGACGGGGCGACCCGCGTATTCGAGATCCAGTCGATGTTGGTGCCCGCAGGCCACGAGATGATCGCGCAGGAGGTGCCGCGGCGTAAGAGCGGTGGCTACCGATTCGCGGTACTGGGCGACGTCGAAATAGACGCCTTGATCCTCTTCCGGCGGCTCTACGAGAAGATGCGTCACGAGTTGTCGGTTCGCCACATCGAGCACACCGAACGTGGCTGGCAACTGACCGACCGCGACGAACTCATAGGCCGCATCGAGTGGGATGAGGATGCCTGCGGCGCAACACCGGTGCTCGTTGTTGACGGCAAGGCCCTGTCGTGGGACGAGGTCGGCCGGATGTTGATGACCTTCGAGGGATTCACGCTCCACGCTCGCGTGGAAGACCGCATCGAGGTTGTTGGCGGACCACTGGCTCTACCGATCGCCGGCGAGCCTGGTGGGAACGTCTGACTCACGGTACGTCGCGGAGTTGGCGTCGTTTCTTGCCGCGACCGCCAGACAACTGCTGTATGTCCCATTGATGTGGCATGTTTCGGACAGATATTGAATATGTCCGATATGTGTAGTATAGTTCGGACACATGGCCACCAGTCGCGGCCCGGCGCTCGGCCTCCGGTCCCGCATCCTTGATCGAATCCAGGCGCAGGCCGACCACGTCTGGACGCCAGTCGATTTTCTCGACCTCGGTCCGCGGGCCGCGCTCGACAAGGCCCTGCAGCGCCTTGCCCGCACCAAGGCCCTCACGCGAATTGACCGAGGCCTCTACTACCTGCCTCGCGTGAATCCCCTGACGGGGACGCTGGCCGTACCGGGCCACGCGGCCGTCATCGATGCCGTGGCTCGACGCGACCAGACGCGCGTCGTCGTCGATAGCCTCACGGCGGCGAATGACCTGGGGCTGACCACCGCGGTGCCTGGGCGCGTCACCGTGTTGACCGACGCCAGATTGCGGCCCATCCAGTTGGGCCGCCAGCAGATTCGTTTCCGGGCGGCGGCACCCAGTCGCCTCTACTGGGCTGGCCATCCAGCCATGCGCATCGTGCAGGCGTTGTACTGGCTCCGTGATCTCCTCGATGCCGATCGCGGGAACGCGATGCGTCGGCTCCGCCGCAGCCTGAGCGATCCAACGCACGGCCCGATCCTGCTCGCCGACCTGCAGCAAGGGATCCACACCCTTCCCATCTGGCTGCAGTCCACCGTTCGACACCTGCTCGGGCAAGGGGCGGACACCGCCTCGCGCACTCGCCGCCGGGTAACCAAGCCTGCCCGCGCGGTCGCGCGGTCTCGCGTTGCTCCGTGAGCTCGCCCATGAATCCCGAGTACGTGCGCACCATCGCTTCCAGGGATGACGACCGCAGGGCGCTGTTTGCGGCCACCGCCAGGCGCATCGGCACCACTGAGCAGAACATCGAGAAGGACTTCTGGGTCTGTTGGACACTCGAGGCCTTGTTTCACCAGCTTCCATCGAACGGTCCCCGCCTGCTCTTTAAGGGCGGGACGTCGCTCTCGAAGGCGTTCGGGTTGATTGACCGATTCTCGGAGGACATCGACATCACGGTGTTTCGGTTCGATATCGGGGAACCGGCGCCCTTGGAGGAACTCGAAGCGCTCAGCGGCAAGAAGCGCCGGGCCCGACTGGATGCGATTAGAGAGGCCTGCCGCCAGTACATTCACAACCAGCTTCGCCCGCAACTCGCGGACCTGCTCGGCCTGGCGTTGGCGTCAGCAGGCCAAGCACCGACCGCTGCCAGCGTGTTTGCAGACGACATCGATCCGGACGGCCAGACGTTGCTACTGGCCTATCCGAGCGTGATCACGGCGCACGACGCCTACATACGGCCGGTGGTTCGCATTGAGTTGGGCGCCAAGTCGGCGCTGGACCCCCATGTGGCTGCAACCGTGGAACCCTACATCGCGGCCGACATGTCATTGCCAGGACTGCGCGTGGACAACGTGACGACCATCGACCCCAGCCGCACGTTCTGGGACAAGGTGATTATCCTCCACGGGACCCGCCGATGGTTCGAGCACAGGGGTGAACTGCGCCAGGAAGGTCGGGTCACCAGGCACTACTACGACGTCCACCGCCTCCTCGGTGCCGACGTCGGCAGGGCTGCGGTGGCTAACCGGGTGCTCGCTGCCGAGTGCGTGCGGCACGCCCGCATGTTCTTCGATCGCCCCGACCTGGATCTCGCACAGGCTGCGCCGGGCACGTACGCGCTGGCGCCCTCGCCGGCCATGCAGGAACGTCTTGCCCGCGACTACGAGAACATGGCGGCGATGATCTTCGGGCCGATACCGGCGTTCGATGACGTCATGAGTTCAGTCACCGAACTCGAACGACAACTCAATGCCTGACGCCTGGACGGTCCGCGCCGGCGGGCCCGCCACACTCCCGAGTGAACAATAAGTGAACAACTTGCTCCCGAACACCAGCTAACAAGAGTGGTCCCACCCGAGCTAACCCCTCGAAGAACCAACAAGATAGTAGACCTGCACAAAGCTGTTAACCGGAGGGTTGTAGGTTCGAGTCCTACCTGAGGAGCCACTCCCTCGCATTCGCTCGGTCGCGGCTCCCCAGCTATCCTCAGGCCACCGCGCGGTTCGCACCGCGCTCGGCACGAGTCCTACCTGAGGAGCCAATCCCTTCCCGGCACCCCGTTTTGCCCACAGCGGGATTGGCGACGACATCGCGCCGTAGCGCGTAGCGCGAAGGCGGATGAGGAGCCAATCCCTCGCTGCGCTCGGCCTTGTCTCCCCAGCCAGTCTCCAGTTCACGCCGCGGCTCGCTACGCTTGCCGCGAGCTCCTGGGGCGACTTCAAGGGCGACGAGGATGCGACCGTCCGCAGCCGCGCGGCGGACGGTTGGTCATCTCCTCGAGGCGTCCGAGGTCTTGGCGGCCGAGCGAACGCGCGTCGCGGCCGAGAAGCGCGCCGTGGAGAAGACCCGGCGCGAGCGCGAGGCGGCGATTGCCCGGGAGCAGCACCTCGACGGCCTCGTCGGGCGCGAGAACGAGCAGTGGTCGGACGTGGACACACTCGTCGCCACCAGGCAACCGAAGGACTACCGACCAAGCCGTGAAGATCCTCGTCGATCTGTGGGACCTCGCCACTCGTGGGACAGGCGACGACTTCGGGCAGCGCCTCGAGGCGTTGCGCCAGGCGCAGGCGAAGAAGCCCTCCTTCATCGAGCGCCTTGGAAGGGCGCGGCTGTGATGGAGACGGGCAGACACGACGGAGGCGGTCGCGATGGTGCCCCGGTCGTCCATGCTTCCGACCGTGTCGCCGTCGCGTGTCGGACCGGCTCGACACGGGAGCAATCTTACTGGTAAGACTATAGGGAGGTGTTTCGCATGGAGAACATCGAAACGACGCGTCTGTCGTCCAGGGGACAGGTGGTCATCCCGGAGGCGGTGCGCAAGCGCCTCGGGTTGAAGACTGGGGTGCAGTTCGTCGTCATCGGGGATCGCGACGTGGTGATCCTCAAGACGATCGCGGCGCCTGCTCGAAGCGAATTCGCCGCCGTCGCGGCCAAGGCGCGCCGACAAGCGCGTGAGGCAGGACTGCGGGCGTCCGACATTACCCGAATCGTCCGAAAGGTCCGCGGGGTTCGATGAAGGTCGTTCTCGATACGAACGTCCTCATCTCGCATCCACGGACGTCTATGGGCGTTCGACCGACCCGCCGTAACTCATTGACCGCCATCATCTTCATCGTCTTTGGTGGCGCTCGGTAGATCATCAGGGCCGCTTCTGAACCCTGTCTTGTCCGCCTAAGTCATTGATTCGTAAGGTGTTGCGGGTGCATGGGCCGGACTGGGCGATGTCCGCAACTGGTTCGATAGATGATGTGTTGACATCGTGTATACAGCGCGCTAGAGTAGGGACATTGACGTCTCGACATGGCGTCACATAGGGAGCAAACCCATGGCAGCCACTGCAACCGCCGCGCGGACACGAACCATCAATATCCGCATCGAGGAAGAGCGACGCACGCTCATCGATCGAGCCGCTGAAGCTGCCGGGAAGGACCGTACTCAGTTCGTTCTGGACGCAGCAACCCGTGAAGCGACAACTGTACTCCTCGACCAGCGGTATTTTCAGCTGGACACAGCTGCGTTCGCGAAGTTCAACGCTGCCTTGGATGCGCCTCCCGCCGAGAACCCGCGTCTGCGGGAGGTTCTGTCTAGAAAGGCCCCCTGGGAGCGATGAGTGCGGCAGGAATTCGCGCTCCAGAGCACCTGACAGCCGCGCACGACGTTAGCTCTTTCGACTCTGGTACGCCTGAACTCGACAATTGGCTGAAACGCCGAGCGCTTGCGAATGAGGCGCTGGGCACTTCACGGACCTACGTCGTGACAGAAGGCGGACGTGTGGTCGCCTTCTATGCGCTTGCGAACGGCGCCGTTGCTCACAAGGACGTGTCCGCCAAAACGAGGCGCAACATGCCGGATCCCATTCCGGTGATGGTGCTTGCGCGTTTGGCCATCGATTCCCGCTACCAGAAACAGGGTCTTGGTTCCGCGCTTCTAAGGGACGCTCTGCTTCGCACCATCGCGGCCGCTCAAATCGCTGGCATTCGCGCGGTGCTGCTTCATGCGATGTCAGATGACGCGAAGCGCTTCTATGCACGTGCCGGATTTCACGAGTGTCCGGTCGATCCAATGATGATGATGATTACGCTCGCAGAGGTTGAGAGGAACCTCAGCCCGCCCAGCGCGAGCTGACGATTGCAGCAACAGGACCGGTGGCCCCGATCCTGACGAGCGCACAAGAATCGTGGCCTGACTCGTCTGAACATCGACAGTGGTGAAGTCATCCATCAATCTTCAGGCCGCTCAGGTCAGTGCTCGATACGCGTCGCTTGAAACTCCTGATGGATCGGGTCACCGCCGGCGCTGGAGAACTCGTGTTGGGTCAGGTCCGCTGGCGACGAGGCCAAGCATGCCCGGCGCAAAGCCCGGTTCAACGTGGCGTTCCAGTCGAGCGCGAAGCTGTCAAAGATCGCGTGGCGGCGAATCCCCGAGATGCTTTCCTGGCGCAGCCTGTGACGAGAAGCGCCGCAAATGCGCGCCCTTGGCAAGCAGAGTGCGACGGTCGATTTCTTGTCGGCCATCTTGCCGGTGCATCGTCTGCCTCCTTGTGAGCGGAAACCGCGAGATCGACGACTTCATGACCGTCCCACGTTCGCGCCCAGGATGAGGAGAAGCTCGTCCAGTTGCGCGAACGTCTCGACCATCGCATCCGCCGCCCCGGTGCCGGCAGCGTCGAGAGCTTCCTTCGAGGAATGGAGCTCGTGCATGACCAGCAGCGTCTTGCCACGCTCTTCCTCGAATGTCACCGTGGTGACAGGCCCACCCTCACCGCCTTCCTCGTTGGTCCACACGAGGCGCGAGTGCGGTGTCACTTCGAGGTACGTGCCGAAGAACGCCATGCCATCGGGTTCGAACTCGAGACGGTACTGGCCCCCGACACGAACATCCATCTCACAGGAACGCAGGGACATGCCCATCGACTTCGGCAGCCACCACCGCCTGAACAGCTCGGGCTTGGTCCACGCCTCGAACACGATGCGGGCCGGGCCGTTGAAGGTTCGGGTAACGACTAGCTCACGCTCGGACTTCCGCTCCACCGTCGTGCGGTTCTTCATGGGCGTGGGCTCACTCTCTATTCTTGCGTCCATCAACCTTCTCCTTCCGTTTCAGTTCCTCGACAACCTTGTCCAGCTCGTCGAACCGTGCATCCCAGAGCTGGCGGTACCTCTCGATCCATGCCGCCTCTTCATCCAATCTGCGCAGGCCGAGCCTGCAGGTCCGCACGCGCCCAACCTTCGCCGTGGTGACGAGCCCCGCCTGCTCCAAGACGCCGACGTGCTTCTTCATGCCCGTGAGGGTCATATGGAACTTGTCGGCAAGGTCCGTGATCGAAGCGTCTGCACGCCCGAGCTGCTCCAGAACACCGCGTCGGGTGGCGCCCGAGAGCGCGGCAAACGAGGCATCGAAGCGGGTCCGCGCATACCGAACCATGTGGTTCAGTATATAACATCGGATTGGCGGCATGCAAGGCGAGGCGTCCACCCGCCTCGGCTTCACCGACTACTTCCGCGTGGAGCTCGCGTGGGCCAAGCTCCTCGGGGCGGTGCTGTTGCTCGCGCCGGTCTCGACAGGGTGGCGTCTCGCCACTTCCTGTCGGACTCGGCGAGTCGAGGACCCGCCGACCGCCCAGTTCGCGGTCTGGTAGGCGGCAAGGCCCACGGAGCCCATGCGACCGCCGAGCTGCGGACGGACTGGGCGAACAGCGCCGGATCCCTTAGACTGAGTCTCCGTCCCCCAAGAGGAACTTCGCCATGTCGAAGGTTGTCGCACTCATGTCCATGTCGCTCGACGGCTACGTCGCCGACTCCGACGATGGCGTGGCCGAAGTGTTCGCCTGGTACTTCAACTCAGGTGACGTCGAGTTCCACACGGGCGGGGCGGATCCGATGACGTTCACGGTGTCCGCGGCGAGTGCCGAGCACCTTCGTAGTCTCGTGTCCGGACTGGGCGCCATGCTCACCGGTCGACGCACCTTCGACAAGGCGCACGGCTGGGACGGAAATCACGCGTGGGGGCCGGCATTCGTCCTGACCCACCAGATCCCCGACGGATGGCCGCGGCTCAACTCGACGGTCCACTTCGTGACCGACGGCGTCGAAAGCGCCGTGCGCCAGGCCAAAGCCGCCGCCGGCGGGAAGAACGTCGGGGTCCACGGCGCGGACACCATCCAGCAGTTGTTGAATGCCGGCTTGCTCGACGAAATCCAGGTCGACATCGTGGCGCTGCTTCTTGGCTCCGGCGTTCGACTCTTTGACCACCTCGCCGGCACGCCAGCCGTTCTTGGCAACCCGACGGTAGTCGCGGGCGTCGGCGTGACACACCTGCGCTACCCGGTACGCAAGGCGTAGTACGTCGTGTCGAGTACCCTGAACCGCGCCGCGGGGCTCTCGACGTATGTCGACTTGAAGCTCGTGAGCCGGCTGGAGTTGGGCTCAGGCGCGGTGGCCCTGCGCTATGAGCCGATTCGCAGCCAACCACAATAGACGGATCGCCGATGACCGAGCATCGCATCTTCACCATGAAGTTCTCGTCGATCTACCCGGCGTATGTGAACAAGGCGACGCGGAAGCAGCGCACGCAGCAGGAAGTCGACAGGATCATTCGCTGGCTTACCGGCTACACCGCGGCCGGCCTTCAACGGCAGCTCACGCGTGACGTTGACATCCGCACCTTCTTCGCCGAGGCGCCGGCGATACACCCGAACGCCGCACTGATTACGGGCGTGGTTTGCGGCGTGCGCGTCGAGAATGTCGAAGACCCGCTGATGCGGAAGATCCGCTATCTCGACAAGCTCATCGACGAGCTGGCCATGGGAAAGGCGATGGAAAGGATTCTGCGGCAGTAGGGAACTCGTTCAGCCGGCGCGCAGGCGACCTGAGGCGCCTCTGACGCTCCCCGGCGAACACGTCACAAGAGCACCTCGCGCGGGACGGTGCGGCATGCGGGACGAGCCGATCCCCTCTAGACAGCGACACTCCGCTCGAGCGCACACGCAACTCTTCCTGGAGCTGCATTTCAGCTCCGTCCCGGCCGTGACGACGTCAGACCGCTGGACGTGGCGCTGCGTGACCCGTTGGGCGGCAATGATCAGTTCCTGGTTGACGGCCAGCTGGAACGCCGCCTTGGCATCGCCGTCCCATTCGTCGTAGCCGGTCAGGCCTTGTGCGCCTGTGTCCATGCCCCCACGGCGCTCACCGAACCGCTTCAAGGTCAAGCCACCCACGAAGCCCAGGGGGCCGGTCTGAGACGAGACTTCGACTCGTCCAATCGCGCCGGTGTCGGCTGACGACAACCGAGAGAACCAGCGCGCGCCCACGGCACCGGTACCCGGTTTGCGACCCGCAGCCCGTGTGATGATCTGGACGACGCCACCGAGCGCGTCACTCCCGTACAGTACCGACCCGGCGCCCCGGACGACCTCGATGCGCTCGATCTGGTTGAGATCGATCGTGTTCAGAAACTGGTTGGGTCCCAGCCGGTATGCGCCGTTGTTCAGGCGGATTCCATCGACGAGGATCAGGATTTGATTGCCGACCAGGCCTCGGATGATCGGGGAGCCGGCGCCGTCGTTGGTCTCCTGAACGAACACCCCCACGATGTCCGAGAGCGCATCCGGAGTATTCCGATAGTTCCGTCGTCGGATCTCCTCCGCCGTCACCACGACAATTTGACGGGGAGAGTCAATGAGGCGCTGGTCGTGGCGGGCGGCCGTGACCGCGCGCACTTCGAGAAGTGCGGTCAGCTCGAGCTCGGCAGCTTGTTGGGCCGGTGTCACCTGCGCCTGGGCGGGACTCAGCGAGCTCACGAGGAGGACGATCGCGAGGATGCCGGTAATGTCTTGTTTCATGGGTCGAGATGCACGATCAGGCTGTACTCCCACCGCCGGCTGGGCAGTCAAATGAGTCTCTCGCCAGGCCACCACGCCTCCACGCAGCTTCGCACGCGGCCCGCTTCGGAGGCTGTACCAGATTGAACAGGCCTCTGCGCGGTTCCAGAGTGGCTGCGACAGCTTGCGGAAATCGCTTGGTTCGGCGACCTCACTATTGAGGTGTCGCAGCGACCGATTGAATCCTCCGGGTCATGGTTGCACCAGGCGAGATTGGCAGACCCGTCGGGGTGGGCGCCGTTGAGCCTGACGGCTGACGGGCCCTCCCTGCGGCCTGTTGCGTATTTACATGCTACACGTGTAAGATGTAGAGACGCCCGTGATTCAGTCCTTCGCCAACGAGACGACGGCCGACCTTTTCCGTGCGCGAAACACCCGTGCTGCCCGGGTCGTCCCCCGCGACATTTGGACGGTCGTTCAGCGCAAGCTGAAGATGCTGGACGTTGCGGCGCGACTGGAAGACCTGGCCGTTCCGCCCGGCAACCGGCTGGAGCGCCTCAAAGGAAGACAGGCGGACCGTTACTGTATCCGGGTGAACGATCAGTACCGGATGACTTTTCTGTGGAGCCAGGGACATGCCTATGAAGTCCGCGTCGAAGACTATCACTAGAGACCCGAGCTGGCGTGGTCCGGCGATCGCCCCCGGCGAGATGTTGCTCGAGGAGTTTCTGAAGCCGATGGAGATGGGGCAGGTCGAGGCGGCAAGGCGCCTCGGGATCTCCCTCAACCGGCTCAACGAAATCGTCTTGGGGAAGCGAGGCATCACCGCGGA
This sequence comes from uncultured Acidobacteriota bacterium, assembly GCA_963813325.1. GTDB lineage: Bacteria > Acidobacteriota > Vicinamibacteria > Vicinamibacterales > JAKQTR01 > CAWEYM01. The sequence continues at coordinate 2,294,709 of CAWEYM010000002.1, read as the reverse complement.
CACCGCGCTCAAGCTCGCACGCCTCTTCAAGATGTCGCCGCAGTTCTGGATGCGCCTCCAAGCAGACTGGGACCTTCACCAGGCGCTGGAGCGGGAGGCGCGGAAAGCGTCATAGCGTCTGATTTGCCAGGGCCCGCCCGCGTGAACAATCAGTGAACAATTTGGCCCCGACCACCGGGTAACAGAGTCATCTGGCCTAACCCCTCGAAGAACCAACAGGATAGTAGACCTGCACAAAGCTGTTAACCGGAGGGTTGTCCGCCTACGCTCGCCGGGCTGAACTCGGGGCGAGCTGCGGCGAGACCACGCCGAAGCGCGCAGCGCGGAGGCGGGTAGGTTCGAGTCCTGACCTCAATGAGATATTCCGGCTTCACGGCACACGGCACACGGCACACGGCTCACGGCACACGACTCACGGCTCTTGGCCAATCCACGCGATTGTGCCCCGAACGAACGCGTCAGAAGGCCCCACCGAACGGTGGGCGGTGGAATAGCGACTCGCGCCAGTGACCTATCCCTGCCGGATCGCCCGCAGGGGATCGACGCGCGATGCTCTTGACGCCGGCAGATAACCGGCCAGCACGGCCACACCGAACAGCGACACGACGGCGAGCAGGATAGCCGGCGGATCGACGGGAGACAGACCGAAGAGCTGCGACTCCACCAGCCGGCTCGCGGCCAGCGCTGCCGGCAGACCGACGCACGCGCCCACGGCGGTGAGCGTGAGAACATCCCGCATGATGAGCCACACGACACGGCCACGCGCGGCGCCGAGTGCCATCCGCACGCCAATCTCGCGAGTCCGCCGAGCCACCGTGTAGCTCATCACGGCGTAAATCCCCATGGCGGCGAGCAGCGTCGCCACAACCCCGAACGCGACCGACAGGATGGCAACCATCCTGTCGATGAACAGCGATTCGGTCTTCTGCGCGTCCATCGACTTCAGGTCGAACACCGGTACTCCGGGGTCGGCCCGCTCCACGACCTGACGCAGGGAATCAGGGCGGACCCCTCCGGTCGCGCGCACGAAGAATGTCATCTGGTTGAGTTCACTGTCCTGCGCGTAGGGCGTGTAGACAACGCGCGCGATGTCGTCGCGGAGCATGTTGTCCTTGCTGTCCTTGGCGACGCCCACGATGTCGATACTCAAGGGCGCCGACGGCCCGCCCCAACCCATCCGCCGTCCGATCGGGTTCTCCTTCCCGAAGTACAGGCGCGCCATCGTCTCGCTGATGATCGCCACGTCTTGTGCCGTCGCGATGTCCCGATTGGTGAAGTCCCGCCCCGCCACAAGCGTCATCCCCAGCGTCCGGAAGTAGCCGGGGCCGATGGCGTTGACGTGGGGGTTCATGTCCTCGCCGTCCTTCGACTGGTACCCCTCGACTTTGATCGTTGACACGACGAGGTTGTTCGTGAACGGCGCGACGCCCCCCAATGACACGCCCGTGACCCCGGGCAGCTGTCGCAGCTCCTCCTGAAGGTGCTGGTAGAACGCCAACGTCCGGGTGGTGTCGTACCCGCTGAGCGAGGGATCCACCGAGAAGGTGATGACACCGGTCGTGTCGAACCCCGGATCGAGCGACCGGAGGTTCCAGAGCGTTCGCCCGAAGAGTCCCGCCCCGATCAGGAGCAACAGCGAGAGAGCCACCTGTGCCACGACGAGCACCCTCCGCAGGCGGGTATGACCGGCCGAGACCACCCGTCCGCCCTCCTCCTTCAGCGCGTCCACCAATTGCGGGCGCGCCGCCTGCAGGGCGGGCACGAGGCCGAACACCAGCGCGGTCACCAGCGACACGAGAGCCGCGAAGCCCAGCACGCGCCCATCCGGCGTCGCTGTGAACGATCGGGCTCCGTCCCCGGGGAGGAGGACGCCGAGCAGCAGTCCGCTCGTCCAAGCGGCCAACAGGAGGCCCACCAAGGCACCCGCGGCTGCGAGCAGGACGCTCTCCACCAGGAGCCGCCGCACGATGCGGCCACCCGAGGCGCCGAGCGCCAGCCGTACGGCCACTTCCCGCTGGCGGGCCGGTGCACGTGCCATGAGCAGGTTTGCCACGTTCGCGCAGGCGATCAGCAGCACGAGACCGACCATCCCCATGAGGAGCACGAGCGGTGTCGAGAACTGTTCGCGGAGCGGCGACTGGCCCTTCGCGCCCGGTTGAAGCGTGAGCGGCGTCTCGACGAAGCGCTTGCGGCGGCTCTCCGTGGCGTTGGCGAGCGTCGTCACTTCCTGCTGCCGGACCTGGCGGAACACGACGGCCATCGCCGCTTCGGCACGTTCGCGCGATACTCCCGGCCTCAGTCGGCCCATGACCTGCAGCCACTGGCTGCGGCGGCGCTCCAGCTCGTCCCAGCTCGGGGTCATCGCCGCCTTCATGGTGATCGGGACGTACAGATCCGGCGGGGCGCCAATCTGCGTCCCGGCGAACCCCGCCGGTCCGATCCCGATGACGGTCATCGGGTGGCCGTTGATTCGGACCGTTCGGCCGACGACACCGGGATCACGACCGAAGCGCCGGACCCACAGGCCGTGCGAAAGCACGACGAACGGGTGACCACTCGCGACGACATCGTCGGTGGCGGAGATGAGCCGACCAGCCGACGGCGTCAGGCCGAGCGTGTCAAAGTAGTTGCCGGACACCAGCTCGGCCTGCACGCGCTCCGCGCGTGAGTCGTACATGATCGTCACGGCCGTCTGGAACCGGGCAAACGCATCAACCAGCCCACGGCCGCCGTCACGCAGGTCCTTGTACATCGGGTATGAGAGGGCGTAGCGGCCATCGACCATCACACGACCCGAATTGGGACCGCGGTAGCTGAAGAGCACGAGCTCCTCGGGGTGTGTTACCGGAAGCGGACGCAACAGCACCTGGTCGAGCAATGAGAAGATGGCGGTGTTGGCGCCGATCCCGAGCGCCAGGGTGGCGATGACGACGAGGGCGAAGACCGGTTGCTTCCGCAGTTCCCTGAACGTCTGGACTGCGTCGAGCCCAAGGCCCGACACGATCGGCGCCAGCCATCCCGATCGGCGGGTAGGTCCCTGAGCGCGGGACTCAGCCGCGTCCGTCCACTCCGCCATCTTCGACCGGAAGTGGTGACGGTTCGTGCGATAGATGTCGGAAGCGAACGACTGCCAGTCGGCAATGTGAGCGCCAGCCACCGTGATGGCCCGCTCCTCGCTCTCGCCTCGGGCGATCGCCTCGAGGTACACATCCTCGAGTTGCCGGGCGACGTCCTCGACGATCTCGGCCTCACGGGCGGGCGTCAAACGCGACAGATCCAGGTGCAGTCTGACGAAGGTGACCCAGTCAGACATGGTTCAACCCCGCTACTGTGCTGAGGGCGGAGATGAAGTCCTCCCACTGAGAGCGCTCCCGGGCCAGGACGTTGCGGCCCTCGGGCGTCAGCCGGTAGAACCGGCGACGACGCTGCCCGGCCTTCTCGACCCAGCGCCCCACGATGAGGCCGCGCTCCTCGAGGCGGCCCAGCACCGGGTAGAGCGAGGGGATGCGGAAGGCGAGGCGCCCATCGGATCGCGCCTCGACCAGCTTCCCGATTTCGTAGCCGTGGCGGGCGCGGTCCTCGAGCAGCGCCAGGATGAGCAGTTCTGCGCTGCCGCGCTTGAGGTCGGCCGTGACAGTCATTGAGCACCTCGGTCAAGATATATCGCGGCGCAACATATCATGATCGAGCGGACGACGACAAGCGCCCTGCGGTTCCCTCGCATCGCCGCTGCGCATCAATTCGTGATTCCACGAACCCAGCCTCGCGCAGCGCTCGCAGGTCCTTGGAGACGGACAGCTGCGACAGTACCTCAGGACTTCGCTTTCTTCGGGGGTTTCGACTTGCCAGAACTGTTGAGGGCGACCGCCTGGCGAACGAGCGCCGTGAAAGCGGACCCGTCAACTTCTTCTCCTTCGTGGATGTCGATCGCGCGGCGTACGTTTCCGTCGAGGCTCGAGTTGAAGAGACGGGCCGGGTCTTTCAGAGACGCGCCCCTGGCGAAGGTGAGCTTCACAACATTCTTGTAGGACTCGCCAGTGCAGACGATGCCGTCGTGCGACCAAACGGGAGTGCCCATCCACTTCCACTCCTCGGCGACGTCCGTGTCTGCTTCCTTGATGAGCGTGCGCATTCTGCTGAGGGTCTTCCCGCGCCAGTCCCCGAGTTCGGCGATCCTTTTCGAGATGAGCTCCGATGCCGACTGGCCTTCGCTCGCGCCCGACTTCTTCATGTCATCCTCTTGGGCTCTGCGATGAGGGCACCAATGATGTCCTGGGTCCAAGGCCACCAAGGGACGCCCCACCCGGTTGGGCACGGAGACACTGCACTGAGTGCCTCCGTGCGCTTTCGAGAAGGGCCGCATCACTCCCCGCGGATGCGCCGAGGCCCTGAGCCGCTCGTGGCGTTGTGATCCAGGCAGACGCCGCGAGACCAATCCGAGTCCAGCCCTCGCATGATTCCGCCGCGCTGATTCCTGAGCGCTAACGCTTCACGGGCGCCGCAGCCCGCTGCGGTTTCGGTCCGGTCCACGTCCAGCCGTGGATCAACCAGCCGGCAGCGCCTTTCTTCAACACGAACGTCATCTGCGCCCGCTCGCGCATTGCCACCCCTTTCTCGTTGTAGGCGTAGACGGCAGGCACGATGACGTAGGCGGAATCGGTGTTCGATTCGGTCCTGCTCGGTGGGCTGATCGTGACTACTTGATCGCTGATGCCAGCCTGCTTGCTGGCGGTGTCGAGCGCCGCGCTCCAGTCTCGGAATGCCGTCGGACCCCGCCAGACGAAAGGCGGCACCTCGTCGATGATCGTCAGATCCGCTCCCGCGGCGTGCGTCGCGGCCGCCCCGGCGCTGTCCCCTTTGTTGAAGGTGTCGATGAACTTCTGGATGGGTGCCATCAGCTGTGGGTCGGGTGCTTGCGCGGCCGCGGGCGCGACCAGGAACGCACATACGACCGTGGCCAGGGTGAGATGCCGCATCTGCAACCTCCTTCCGCCTGTCCCGGCGGACCAATGCGCGAGGCGGACCGCCAATTCGGCGTCGCGGTCGACCTCGCTGGCATTTCTGAATGGATGACCTGATTAGGCCTCGTTCGACGCTGCAGTGTCAATGCCGTTCGTGGATCGCTATCGCCGTACACCCCAAGGGGTCAGCCACCACTGCTCGAAGAGCACCTTGCCGAGATGCCAAGCCTTCCCGACGTCGCCGCAGAACGTCTCGCTCGCCGCGACGCCCCGGATCTCGGCTGTGATCCGGTGGGCAACCACGAGCGCCTGCGCGTGTGCGAACACGCCCGCCTTGGGCAACATGAGCGGGGCGTCAGGTTTCCATCGGCCGGGGATCGGGACGACGGTGACGTCACCGATCGCGTACACGTGCTCGTGACGAGTCGCGAGCGTCTGGCGATCAACCGGAATCCATCCACTGTCATTGCCGAGCCCGGCCTCACGAACGATCGCGGGTGCCCGGTGCGGCGGGATCGCGACGAGCAGGTCGTACTTCACCGGGGGCCTTCCATCGAACAGCAGCTCACGAACATCCGGGTTGACAGCCGTCAGCTTGTGCGACGGATGGAAGCGGATGCCGCGCTGCTCGATCATCTGCCGGACGCTGTCGCCGAGCGCCGGACCGGCGACCGGCATCGGCTGCGGCTCGGGTGTGAGGAGATGGACGTCGACCTTGTCTCTGCGGCCGCGCCGGCGGAGTAAATCGGCCAGCAGCATCGCGGCTTCATGCGGCGCTCCGGGACACTTGTACGGGAGCGCACTGACGACCACCGCCACCGTTCCACCAGCGAATCCGTCGAGAGCCGTCCGCAGACGAGACGAGCCGTCGAGCGTGTAGAACGTATGCGCGGCGGACGCGAGACCGGGGATCGCGTCCGGCGCCAGTTCGGCGCCGAGGGCCACGATCAGGTAATCGTACTCCAGGCGCTCGCGACCAACGTCTACGCGCCGGTTCGCGAGATCGATGCCGCGAATTTCAGCATTGACGACCTCGACGCCTGGTCTCAGCAGATCGCGCACGTCACGCGTGACCTGTTGCGGTAGTCGGTCGCCAGTCATCACCCAGAGGAATGAAGGGGCGAACGCGTGTCGTGTCTCTTTCTCGATGAGCGTGACACGGTGTTCGTCGGGAAGGCCACGCCGCAGTTCGTTCGCGACGACCTGGCCACCAACGCCGCCGCCGAGCACCAGGATGCGCTTTCCCATGATCGGTCCTCGAGCAAACCTCTCAGAACACGAAGACGCGGTCGGAACAGAGCGACGCTTCTGTCAGCTCGTCGAGCGAGCTCCGGCGGCAACCCGCGACGACCTCGTCGTCTCGCAGCGCGCGCGCGTCCATGCAGGATCCACAGAGCAGCACCCGCCCCTTCTTCGTGACGACGCCCTTCAGCATGCGCTCCACGTTGTAGTAGCCGGCGGGGGTCTGCTGTCCCACCTTCGCAGAGGTGACGGCGTCGCCCATCAAGAACACCGTCAGGTCGAGATCCTGACCCTCTGTCTTCTTCAGGAGATTGAGCGCCAGCCGCAACCCGTTATAGGTGCGCTCGGTGCCGTACGGGGGGTCGTTGAGGATCATCAGGGTCTTCACAGTCGCTTCTCCCTGGTCTGCGTGGCTTGCTCGCTCCCGCCCTCGATCGGCAGTCCCGCATCGCGCCATTCCGGATACCCGACTGAGAGGCGCACGGCGTCGAAGCCTCGCTGGCGGAGCATGCGGACCGCTTCCGCGGCGAGCACGCAGTACGGACCGCGGCAGTAGGCGACGATCGCCCTGTTGGCCGGAAGGTCAGCCAGCCGGCGCCGGAGCTTCGCCAGCGGTACCGATAACGCGCCAGCAATGTGACCAGCCGCGTACTCCTCCGGTGGCCTCACATCCAGCACCACGACGTCGCGCCGTCGGACTCTCCGCAGCAGGTCGTCTCGGCGGACAGGCTCGAGACCATCGGTGCTGGTGAAGTAGTCGCGGACCAGGCGATCGACTTCGGCCAGCCGGGCCTCGGAGAGCGACTGCAAGGCTCGATACGCGTCGAGCACGACCGGATCGGCCAGTCTGTAGACAACCTGCAGGCCTTCCTTGCGTGACGCGACCAGATTGGCCGTCTTCAGGATCTGGAGGTGCCTCGAGGTATTGGCCACCGAGAGGTTCGTCGCGTGAGCCAACGTCTCGACGTTGCGTTCGCCCTGGGCGAGCACATCGATGATCTCGATGCGTTTCGGGCTTCCGAACGCCGCAGCAACGCGGGCGAACTGTGCGAACAGGGCGTCTTTGAAATCGCGGCCGTGCATGACCAGTATTCAACTATACAATTGAATACTTTAATATTCCGCAGTTGTCAAGGGATCATTGCCGACCGCTCGCTTCAGTTCCACAGAGGCCCCGAGGTCGAGGGTTGTCCCCGGGCTGATGTGTTACCTGTCTCCCCGGCCGTTCAGGGAGTCATCTGTTCGGCGTGGCGGCGTTGACGATGACCGGGAACCTCCCGCTCCAGCGCTCCCACACCACATCGTTTCTCACCATCTCGCACATGAAGTGCGCGACGTTCGCCATGTTGGTGCGGCCCGGACGGAAGAGACTGCTCACGAGGTTCTCGTGCAGCGTGTACTCGGAGACGTCGCCTTCCAGGAGTGTGTCCGGGCGGACCGCCGCCCACCGCACGAACGAACTCGACGCACCGATGCTGTCACAGAGGAAGTCCGCTGCGTCCTGACTGTCCTTCGCTGGCGGCAGCACTCCGCGGAGCATCCACACGACCCCATTCTCGAATGAGCCGCGACGGGCGTCGCGTCCGGCCGGCTGATTCACCGAGACGCTGCTCATGAGGATGAACTTGACTGGCGTGGCGGGTTGCGTTGCCACGATCGCCCGGCAGAGCCGCCTCGTGGCCTGCGTGACGAGGTCGCGCGGCGGGCCGACAATCCCTTTGAGAGTGAGGACGTGGCCGAGACACGAGATGACGGCGTCGCAGCCTCGAACGTTGCGCTGGAGGTCCGCGTCGCTCAGAGACAGCAGGTCGGCCTTCACCACCTCGAGGCCGGGGTCTTGCGCGGCGCCTTTCGGGAGCCGACCGGCTGACCGCACGATGGCCCTGACACCGATGTCGCAGCTCAGGAGGCGCTCCAGGACACGCCCGCCGGTCCGCCCGGTGCCGCCGACGAGAAGTACCATGTGCCCCGTGTTCATCTCGTTCCCTCCAGTTATGCCTGCATGACCTCAGCCGAATCAATCGAAAATCTGGCAGGCCACGCGCACGGGCGCACTGTCCGCCAGGCAACACGCTCCCGCCACAGTCCCGCAGCACGCCTTTCGGCCCCGGCTGGGCACCGGCGCTGAAGGGGCCTCCACCCGGCCACGGCTACTCCCTCGCGCCAGGCCTCCGCACGACGCCGCGAACCCGCAGCTGGTTCATAATCGTGGATGGGGTGATCCATGAACGAACCAGCGGTGCGGAGCCCGTTCCACGCCGACGCCCTGCAGGCCAACCGTGAGGGACGGCTTACCGACGCGCAACGCGAGACCTGGGCTGGGGCGGACCGGACCTGGCGCGGGAACGTGCGCCTCATGGCCCTGGTGCTCGGGCTGGCCGGCGTGCTCCTGGTGGCCGGAATCGGGCAGGCGCCGTTCCCGGCCTTCGCGCGGCTCCCGATCGGCGCGCTGTGCCTGATCATCGCAGGTGCCCTGGTATATGTCTCGACGCTCGGCGGCGGAGCGCTGACCCGCGACCTGCGTGACGGCCGCGTGGAGATGGTGGAGGGCGCCATCAGCCGGGAACGCGGGCTGCCCGTCTACACGGGCCCCAACCCGGAGCGGTGCTATCTCAATGTCGGGGATCGCCGCCTCGCGTGCAGCCGGACGGCGTACGATGCCGCGCCCCTGGCCGGCAGCGTCCGGGCCTACTATCTGCCCCGCAGCCGTCGGTTGGTCAACCTGGAAGGGCTGCCGGACCGGCCGCTGCCAGCAGGCGCGCTCGATCGCCCACTGGAGGCTGCCGGCCAGATCCTGAAGGCCTTCGTCACCGGCGACCGGACGCAGCGCGCCGAGGCGATGGCGACGTTCACGGCGATGGAGAACGCGATCGTCGCCGAGTCGATCGCGCCGCCCCAGGGCAAGACAGATTCCCGTTCCCTCGAGAACGCCATCGTCGGGAGCTGGCACAGCCCGATGATGGACGTGACCTTCACCGCCGATGGCAGCGCCAGCGCCCGCATGGTGAGCGGCACGACGATGGCCGGCCGCTGGTCGGTCGGGCGCGACGGCAAGCTGCGCCTCAGCGGCATGGGCCAGGACATGGAGACGGAGGCAGCGGTGGTCGGCGACGCCCTCACCGTCGTCATGGACGGGGACCGGATGACCTTCCGGCGTGCCGGTCGCGCCTGACGTGGACGGAGAGTGACGGGTATCCAGCCCTGAGGGCGACCGCGACGTGACGGTAGCGCCATGAGCTGGCGGCGGCTGGCGACGCCGTTGACAACCGCCGACGAGGATGCCATCCTCGGCGCCGAGTTCGCATGGAACGAGGAACCTGACGCATGACCGGAACCCCGCTCAGACCTCCGGCCACTGTCGGCGACGCGCTGCGGGACGTCGACACGCCGGCGCTCGTCCTCGATCTCGACGCGTTCGAGCGGAATCTCGACGCGCTCGACGCCGCGCTCGCGGGGACGCCCGTCCGCGTGCGCCCGCACGCGAAGCCGCACAAGTGCCCGGAGATCGCCAGGCGCCAGATCGCCCGCGGTGCCGTCGGCGTCTGTTGCCAGAAGGTGAGCGAGGCGGAGGTGTTCGTCGACGCGGGCATCCGCGACGTGCTCGTCTCGAACGAGATCGTGGGGGCGCCGAAGATCGAGCGCCTGGCGCGGCTCGCCCGCTCGGCTCGCGTCAGCGTGTGCGTGGACGACGCAGGGAACGTCCGGGACCTCGATCGGGCCGCGGGCGCGGCCGGCGTCAGGCTCGATGTCTTGGTGGAGGTGGACGTCGGGGGCAACCGGTGCGGCGTCGGGGAGGGCCAGCCGGCGGCGGACCTCGCCGCGATGGTGGCGGCGTCGCCGCACCTGCGCTTCGCCGGCCTCCAGGCGTACCATGGGCGCGCGCAGCACCTCCGCGGCTTCGACGAGCGGCGGGCGGCCATCGGGGAAGCGGTCGAGAAGATCCGGGCAACGCTCGCGCGCCTGGCGGCGAACGGGCTCAGGGCCGAGGTCGTCACCGGCGCGGGCACGGGCACGTTCGGCTTCGAAGCCGCGAGCGGCGTCTACACCGAGATTCAGCCGGGGTCGTACATCTTCATGGATGCGGACTACGGCCGCGACCTCGATGCCGCGGGCCAGCCGATCGCCACGTTCTCGCAGAGCCTGTTCGTCCTCACCACGGTCATGAGCCACGTCCGAACGGACCGTGCGGTCGTCGACGCGGGCCTCAAGGCGCACAGCGTCGACTCCGGCATGCCGCTCGTCGCCGACGTCGCCGGCGCCCGGTACACGCGGGCGTCCGACGAGCACGGCGTCATCGAACTGGACGGTCCCGGCACGGTCACGCTGGGCGGGAAGATCCGGCTCGTTCCCGGTCACTGTGACCCGACGGTGAACCTGTACGACTGGATCGTCTGCGTCAGGGGCGACCGCGTCGAGGCGGTCTGGCCGATCGAGGCCAGGGGCGCGGTTTACTGACCGGTCAGCGCGACGCGACTTGCTTTCGGGCCCGCTCCGCGTCCGCGAGGAACGCGCGCCGCAGCGATTCCGGCAGGTTCGGACTGGCGGACGCCTTCGTGTAGACCTCGACGGCTCCCTTGATGTCCCCGCTGTTCTCGAGCAGCTGGCCCAGGAGGGTGTAGACGTCGCCGTTCGAGGTGTTCCGGGCCACCTGACCGCGCAGAACGGCGACCGCCCTGCCGGTCCGGTCGAGTCGACTCAAGTGAAACGCGTAGGCGTACGCGTAGCGCGGCTCATCCGGAGACAGGGACGCCGCCTTCTCGAATAGAGACAGCGATTCCATCGGCGCCTTCGCGGCCAGGAGCACGGCCAGGTTGTAGGCAGCAACCGCCGACTTCGGATCGAGTATCGAGGCTCGTCGAAACGCCGACTCGGCCTTGTCCACCTGGCCCGTCTCGCCGTACAGCAGGCCGAGGTTCGTCAGGACCAGGCCGTTGTCCGGCTCCCGCTTCAACGCCTCGAGGAAGCACTGCTCGGCGTCGGCGTTCCGTCCACTGGCGTTGTAGGCGAACGCCATGTTGATGTACGCGGGCACGAAATCGGGATCGAGCCCGAGCGCCTTCCGGTAGGCAGCCAGCGCCTCATCGACTCTCCCTTGTTCCATGTGGAGGTTGCCCAGGTTGTAGTGCGTCGCCGGATGGTCGGGACGCGCGGACATTCCCTGGATCAGCTCTTCCATGGCCTGCTCGAAGTCCCGGCGGGCATCAGCGGCAAGCGGTTCCCCAGCCGCCGCGTCGCCTGGCCGCCGGGCGTCGATGCCGGCGAGACTGGCAGCTGCCCGTACGCGAACCAGGCGATAGTCGTCCTTGACGGCCTTCAGCAGGACCCGAAGCGTTTCATCGTTCAGATGGCCACCGAGCCCCTCGGCCGCCGCCGCCCGCACCAGAGGGGACGAGTCCTTCTCCAGGACGCCGATCAGGACCGGCCACTTTGCGGCAGCATCGCATCCGCGCAGGAGACGAACAAGGGAGCCTGCGATGATCTCGTCCCGGTCCTTCGTCCGGACGTAGGCCAGGATCTGATCGAGGTTCCGCCAATCCCTCCGACGGGCCTGATCCACGAAGCTGGCAAGGCGAAGATATCGCGCCTGCCGCGTCGCCATGTTCCACCGCACCACCTGTCGCTGCGCCCAAACGGCCCCCTTGTCGGCATGACAGATGTTGCAGGCATTGGGAGACCGGTACTTCAGCGTCGCCTGCGGCACGGGAGGACGCATGGAATGATCCGTCCGGTTCATGTTGGCGAACGTTGTCATGGGCATGTGACAGTCGATGCAGCGCGGCGATCTGTCCGTCAGCCGATGGCCGGAATGAACCGAGATGTTCGCGGCCTGATCCCGATGGCAGGGGAGACAGGCGGAATTCGCGTCGGCGCGTTCCTCGAAGAGGTACCGCCCGCTCGACGTATGGCAATGCAGGCAGGTCAGATTGCCGGCCTTGACGCAGGGGCTCATTCGCCACAGCGTCATGGTGTAGTTCTCGCCGAGGTCCCTGCCGTCCGGATGGAAATCGGGGCTCTCGAGCGCCACCAGATCGAAGTGATCGAAGTACCGCTCCCCGGGAAGGAACGAGGTGCTGATCGGACTCATCCTGGCGTGACACGAGCCGCACAGGGAGTTGGTCTGATCGGCCGAGAACGACTTGGTGCTGACGATCTTCCTGTCCCTCGGAGGAGCGTCTTTCCTTGCCGATCGGAACGCCTTGGCGTGCTCACGGCCCGGGCCATGGCAGGCTTCGCAGTTGATTCCGGGTTCGGTCCACTGCGTCCCGTAGGAGTCGGTTTCCAGATCGTACCTGGTGGTGATCTGGCTGACATGACAGCCGTAGCAGGAGGTGTTGAACGTGTTCAGCCGATCAGTCCAGGGGATCGGCCTGGTGCCGACGCCATCGTGCAGGTGTCCGCCGCCGGTCGACCCGGCGTCATACCATGCCTTCTTCCGCACATCGTAGGCGAGCGGCAGCCGCTGCAACCGCCCGCGGTCCAGGATCGTGAGGAAGTAGTACACGTTCTTCCCGCCCAGGACGTGCGCGATCGGATAGGTCTTCTCCCTGCCGGACACGATCTCCCTGATCCGCCCTTGTCCCGGTGCGACTTCGGCGAGATACCGTGCCCCCTCCTCGCCGATGGCGATGCTGTCGGCCGGAGGCGTGAGATGCATCCGGGAGAACTCCTCCGTGTAGGGCTGCATGGCCAGGCCATGACGCGACCCGACCCAGAGCCCGTAGAACCGTTCGTGGCATCCCTTGCAGTCCGCCGACCCGGAATATCCTCCGGCGGCGGAGACGTCCTGGCGGTCGGTCTTCGGTGAGGGAGAGCGGTCGACGCTGCGGGTCAGCCAGTATCCAGCGAGCAGGCTCACGCCGCACAGCAGGCCGAAGAGCAACCTGTACGTCTTCATTGGCTCCCCGAGAACCCGTCGCCATCCTCCCCCGTTCCGCGAGCGGGGCGGACTCTACCGGTATCCCTTCGAGTAGACAGTCCGGTTGGTGGACGGCGGCCCGCCAAGCGCCCCTCCTCGCGTGGTCTCGACCACCAGCGAGGGCTCGAAGGGAGACACCGCGGACGGCTGGAGCCAGATCGTCTGCGTCACCGTCTGCGTGAGCCAGCGGCCGTCCGATGGATCCTGGAAGGGGTAGTGCGTGGTGATCACCAGCCGGTTCCCGTCCCACGCGGTCGTCGACGTCGACGGCGGGCCCGTGCGTCCAAGCGTCACCGCGTTGGTCGTCTCCAGCCCGTTGAGCGCGTAGCGGTATCGGATCACGGGCTGAAGCTCCCGCGGCACGAAGAAGACGCGTTCGACGTCGAGCCGGTCCGCCTTGTGCACGATGGAGATCCGATCGCCCCAGCCGCTGCCCAGCGAGGGAACGACGGACGCGACGGAGACCAACGACGGCGGGGCGGAGCTGACGACGGTCGTCGACCAGGTCCCGCTGAAATCGGGATTCGGCAGCGCGTCCGATCGCGGGCCCAGAGGGCTCCGGTCCGTCCGCGCGTAGGTCTCGACGGGAGCGCCAGAGCCGGCAGGCGGAGGCACGTACGGATCGTCGATGCCCCCGGGGACCCTGGGGTGTTCCTTCAAGGACGATTCGAACTCGGCGACGATGCCGTCCATGACGCTGACGACCCAGGGATAGAAGTCCTTCACGTCCGTTTCTTCCCGAGGGTCGACGCGGAGATCGAACAGGCGGACGAGATTGCCCGGATCGGGGTCGGGCAGCTCGGTCCGGAACAGGTACCAGAGTTTCCAGTCCTGCCACTTCACGGCCATGACCCGGCCTTCCCGGGCCAGGAACAGGACGCTGTCCCGGGACGACCGGACCTGTGTCCCTTCGAGCAACGGAAGCTGATTGCGCCCGTCGATGGCCCGGTCGTGCGGAACCATCTCCGGCGCGCCGACCGCCGCGGCGATCGTGGGCAGGAGGTCGACCTCGTGGACGACCTGCTCCGACACCTGGCCGGGCTTGATCCGTCCGGGCCACTTGATCACGAACGGGAGTTCGGATGCCGCCTTCCATGGCGGAGTTGTAGTACCCGCGCCACGGGCCGGCCGCGCCCCGCCAGGGACGCCGCATTTCGGCGCCGTTGTCCGCGGTCCAGATGACCAGGGTGTTCTGTTCGACGCCAAGGCGCCGGATGGCGTCCAGCACGAGGCCCACGGTGTGGTCCATGTCCGCCATGGCGTCGCCCACGTCGCCGGCCCCGGTCGTGCCCGCGAAATCAGGGTGTGGGAGGGTGGGGAAGTGGATCTGGGTGAGGGGCAGATAGAGGAAGAACGGTCTTCCCTGCCTCACGTTCTTTTCCATGAAGGCGATGCCGCGCGCTGCGGCTTCGCGATCGATGGTGCGCCGGGTGTCGAGCGTGTAGGGCCTCACCTGCCGGGACGGCTCTCCCACGCGCCCCTCCCAGATGTAGGGCACCGGGGTCCTCGCGGGATCGAAGCCCTCGAAGGAAGCATACTGCGCCGTGTCGCTGGTGCCCGGAATGCCGAACCACTCGTCGAATCCCTGGTGCGTCGGCTCGCGGCGGCCCTGCCAGTTGACACCGCCGACGTCCCACTTGCCGACGAGCGCCGTCGCGTAGCCGCGGGCCTGCAGCGCCTCGGCGATGGTGACCTCCCACAACGTCATGCCCCCGGACAGGCTGTCGCCGGTGCGCACGGAGTAGCGGCCCGTGAGCAGCGCGATGCGGGACGGGATGCAGGAGTACTCGACGTTGAAGTTCGTGAGCCGCATGCCTTCGGCGGCGATACGGTCGAGGTTCGGCGTGCGGATGCCGCGCGCGCTGCCGTAGGCGCTCACCTCGCCCACACCCACGTTGTCCGCGAACATGAGCACGACATTGGGGCGGAGCGGCCCGGGCCCGGGCGGGGTCTGGGCCTCTGCGGAGATCGGTCCGGCCAGGGCGCCAGTCGCCAGCAGGAGGCAGGAGATGACTGCAGCCCTCGTCACGAGCGCCTCCCATCGAAATGAACCTGCAAGCCTGCATCGACGACGGCACGCCTCGCCACCGCGGCCGACCTGCGCCGGCCGCAAGTGTACGTCGGTCGAGAACCATGTCAAGGTTGAGCAACCTGGTCGAGTAACCTGGTTGAGTAGCCTGGCCGGGCGGCCTGAACCGCGACGTGGCCAAGGCCGTTGCGAGGACGGCCAGACGTCGCCCCGGATCATGAAAGCGCCGGCGTTCAGGCCGGTCACCAACGTCCTCACCTCTCCACCCTCGTCCGCAGCTCGTTCGCGTGTTTGAGGTTCGCCTCCGCCTCCGCAAAATCCGGCTGCAGGCGCACGGCCGTCTGGAAGTGCTCGATCGCCTCGCGTAGCCGGCCTGCCGACGCGAGCAGGATCCCGAGGTTGTTGTGGGCCTTGGCGCTGGCGGGATCCAGCTGGATGGCCTCCGTGAAGTGGCGGATGGCCTCGTTCGCCTGGCCCCGCCCCGCGAGCGCCGTGCCGAGGTTGAAGTGGGCCGCCGCATCCCGCCGATCCAGCACGAGCGCGCGCTCGAAGTGCGCGATGGCCTCGGCTTCCTTGCCGATGGCGGCCAGCTCGATGCCGAGGTTGGTGTGCGCCTCGGCCAGATTCGGATCGATCGCCAGCGCCTCGGTGTAGCGTCGCAGGGCTTCGCCGTGATCGCCGCCGGCGGCCAGCAGCACCCCGAGGTTGGTCAACGCGCCTGGGAACGCCGGGTGCAGGTCGATCGCCCGTCGGTACTCAGCACGCGCCTCGTCTGCCCGTCCGGCCTGCTGGAACTCGTAGCCAATGTTGTAATGCGTGCTCGCCCGCATGTCGTTCAGCGAGAGAAGCGGCCAGTTGCAGACGACCCCCGCCAGGCCGACCAGGCCCACTGCCGCGAGTCGCTCGCCCCGACCGCTTCGGCGCCACCATGCCGGCAGTTCGATCACCGCCGCGCCCGCGAACAGCACCAGCAGGGGCACGAGCGGATAGCGGTATCGACCGAGCACGTAGAAGACGGCCACGCTCACCATGTAGACTGCGCCCATCGCGTAGAACACCCAGAGCTCTCGCCAGCGCCGACGCGTGATCCACAGGCCAAGCAGGGACAGGGGGCCGAGCACGCCGAAGTGCAGAACCGCGCCGCTCAGGCGCAGCGGCCACGACCACTCCGCGTAGGTGTAGATGTCCTCGGTGTCCGTCGCCTCGGTGGCATTCCACACCAGGAGCAGCTTCTTTCCCAGCAACTGCATCCATGTCCCGGGATGCAGACCCATCCAAGCCACCGCCTCCCGCCGCCAGTACTGCGACACCTCCCCGGGACCGAGCGGCCGCCCGAGCGCCTGCTCGGCGAGCTCCGTGGCGTCCTGCCGCTCAAACGCCGCGCTGCCGCGGCCGGAACGGAGCGGGACGTACGTACCTGTAGCGCCCTCGTGGTTGCCGATGTACAGGTTGGGGCCAAGCTGCGAGGTCGTCAGGTGGAATTCCCCACCCACCACCCAATTGCGGACGGCGACCGGCGTGAGCATCGCGCCCACACCCAGTGTCACGGCGACGACGGGAGCGAGTGCGCGGCGCGACCGCAGCCAGAGCCACAGGACCAGGACGGGCAGGAGGACCAGCGCGTTCTCGCGCACGAGCGTGAGGCCGCCGAGCGCTACCCCGGCCCACGCGGATCGAGCGATCGTCACGCGCGCGACCAGTCGCGCGGTGATCACCAGCATCCAGCCAACGAACACGGCATCGAGCGCCGTCTTCTGCAGCAGGCTGTCGAAGAAGATCGCCGGAGCGTAGAGCGCCAACAGCGTGCCGGCAGCCAGCCCTGCGAGGCGCCCGAAGAGGTGTCCGCCGGCCATCGCGACAAGGCCGCAGGCGATCGCCCCGAGAACCGCCTGGCAGACACGAACGACCAGAGGGCCTTGCGCCCCAAGCGCATACAGCACGCCCAGAAGATAGGGGTAGAGCGGCGCCTGGTAGAACACGCCCGTGCCGAGCCAATCGCCGGCCGCCAGATGCCGCGCCCACAGGTCGTAACTCAGGGCGTCGCCCATCAGCAGCGGGAAGAACGGCGCCTGCCGGATCTCCCACAGATGCACCAGACGAACCGCGAGGGCGAGGACGAACACGAAGACGATAGACCGCCAGAACGGACCCCGAGCGAGAACGGGCGCCACAGGTGCCGCGCGCGCGACGTTCCTTCCTTTCCTGCGGCACCGACCGGGGCGCTGCCGTGTTCCTGTCCCGGTCGCTTTCACCCCGGCATGCGCCGCGGTGGGCCCCGAATCATCGGGATCGTGAGCCAAAACGCATCCCTCCAGCGCGAACCGTCGCGGAAGCGATCCGCGGTGCTCGATTATCCTCCAATGCCAGCTCGGCAGGGCTTCGTGCCGGGCGCGGTTCGGGTCTTCTTCACTCCGGGGGGTGTGCACGTTCACGATGGCGAGGTCGCCAACCTGTGGAGCGCAGAGCCAGGACTGCCGGTCGGCACGAGTGATATCCGTTGCCAGCCATCAGTGCCTCGCTGTAAGGTCTCAGTCGCAGTCACGTCATCCGGTGTCGGTTCCCAGTGTCAGGAGGCGTCATGTCCACCCTTCGCCGCGCGCGCGTCGTCGCGAGTCTGGTCCTCTGTGCGGCCCTCGTCGCCGCCTTCGTCGCGCGGCCGGTGGCCGCGCAGGAGGTGTTTCCCCGCGAAAGCTGGGAGCGCGTCGTCCCGCCGGAGTCGGCCGGCTGGTCGAGCGAAAAGCTGAAGGCCGCGCACGACTACTCCGCGACGATCAAGACCGCGGCCGTGATGGTCGTCGCCGGGGGCAAGGTGGTCGACGAATGGGGTGAGACCGCCACGCGTTTCAATGTGCACTCGATTCGCAAGAGCCTGCTCACCGCGATGTACGGCATCCACGTGACCGACGGCCGCATCGACCTCACCAGGACGATGGGCGAACTGGGCATGGATGACAACGAACCGTCACTGACGGAGATCGAGAAGAAGGCGACCCTGCACGATGTCCTGAAGGCCCGATCCGGCATCTACCACCCGGCCCTGTACGAGACGCCGGGCATGAAGGCGGCGCGGCCCAAGCGTGGCAGCCACGATCCGGGCACGTTCTGGTACTACAACAACTGGGATTTCAACGCCGCGGGCATGATCTTCGAGCGGGCGGTGAAGAACAGCATCTTCCGCGAGTTCAAGACGCAGATCGCCGAGCCGATCGGGATGCAGGACTACCGGATCGAGGACGGCCAGTACGTGACAGGATCCGATTCCGTTTATGCTGCCTACCCGTTCCGCCTGACGGCACGTGACATGGCGCGCTTCGGGCTGCTCTTCCTGCGCAACGGACGCTGGGGCTGGCGGCAGGTCATCCCCGCGCAGTGGGTGAAGGACAGCGTCACGTCCTATTCCGACGCCGGCGAGGCGGGCGGCTACGGCTACATGTGGTGGGTGGCCGCCAACGGCAGACACCTGCCGGGTGTGTCGATTCCGGACGGGAGCTACTCCGCGCGGGGCGCCGGCGGGCACTACATCCTCGTCATCCCGGCGTACGACCTCGTCATCGTCCATCGGGTCAACACGGACGTCGCGGGGACGTCGGTGAGCGGCGAGGAGTTCGGCAAGCTCGTCCGGCTCATTCTCGAGGCGCGCCGGTAAGGACAACCGGGCGGCAGGCCGTGGTCACCTGCTGAACGACTATAATGGCACTCGCCATGACCGGGATTCGTGAACAGGGGAGACGGCTTCGGGGGACTTCGACGCGACAGCGGCACCGGGGCGGTGCGGCCCTGCCTGCCGTCGTGATCACGTGTGCGCTGGCCATCTGCGCGAGCACGGCCTTCGCGCAGGTCCGGGCGACCTACCTGTACACGCTGTCCAATTTCTCGGGAAGCCTGCCCTACGACTGGGCCCGGCTCTACGTGGACCAGGAGCGGGACGAGACCTACGTCGTCTACGGGAACCTGGTCCGCATCTTCAACGCGAGCGGCATGGAGGTGTTCAGCTTCGGCGAGGACCTGACCCTGGGCCAGGTGCTCGACGCCGCCGTCGATAGCAACGGCGACATCCTCCTGCTGTCGTACAAGGACTCCCGGAGCCTTGTCACCCGTTGCAACTTCAGGGGCGCGCCGGTCGGCGCCATCGAGATCACGGATCTGCCCGAGGGGGTCACCTTCAACCCGACCCGGATGGTCCTTCGAAACGGCCTCTTCTATTTCGCGAACCTGAATGCCGCGACCGTGATTATCACGGGTGCCGACGGGAAGTTCCGCGAGCGCATCGACTTGCTGTCCCTGGTGGATTCAGAAGGACGGACCAAAGAGGGAGCCGAACTGATCGGCTTCACCGTCGATCAGGACGGCAGCATCTACTTCACGGTCCCGGTCCTCTTCAAGGTCTTCAAGCTGCCCCCGGACCGGAAGATGCTCTTCTTCGGCAAACCGGGGTCCTCCGTCGGGAAGTTCGGAATCCTGGCGGGCATCGCGGTCGACAGCCGCGGGAACCTGCTCGTGGTCGACAAACTGAAGTGCGCCATCATCGTGTTCGACAAGGCCTTCACCTTGCTCGGCGAGTTCGGATATCGCGGGACCAGGCCGGAGAACCTCATCGTCCCGGACGCGATCGCCGTCGACCGGCGGGATCGGGTCTATGTGACCCAGGGGCGCCGGCGCGGGGTCAGCGTCTTTGCCCTGGCTGGGAATTGACGCCCTCCAGCGCACCCTCCCCCGGCTCCTTCGAGAGCCAAGCCCCGAGGACTCCTGAGCAGGATTGGTCGACCTGGTGCCGGTCAGGAACCGGTCAGGAAGAGGTGCGTGGTTTCGCCCGGTCTGGGGGATCTCACGCACGCCTGGGGGCCATGGCAGCGTGAGCTATTAGATCAACTCGCAGTAAGCGACTGTATTAAAAGCACTTATAGCTCTCGTCTAGACTTGAAATGGCTGGATCCGGAATTGCTTGAGTTTACTGAGCGGTCGAGCTTTATCTGTCGGCCGGGCCAATAATTCCGGAGGATGGGAATGAAAACATTGAGAGCTGGTTTTGTCTTTCTGGCTGGGGCGCTCCTGGTGCTGTTCGCCGGGGGCACCGCCGAGGCGTTCCATTCGGGCGGCGTCGCCGAGTGCACCGGCTGCCACAGCATGCACGCGGCCAAGTCGGCCGGCGGCCTGCTGCTCATCGGCAGTGACCAGAGCTCGACGTGCCTCAGTTGCCACCAGCACGCGGGTGACACCGGCCCGTCGTCGTATCACATCTCGACGGCCGAGGCCGACATGGCCGGCACGAACCCGCCCAAGCAGCGGACGCCGGGCGGCGACTTCGGCTGGCTCAAGAAGACCTACTCGTGGGTGCCGCGGTCCGGCGCCGCCACCGAGTACTCCTACGGCCAGGCCAAGGGTCACAACGTGGTCGCGCTCGACATGAACTACGTGGCCGACACGACCAACACCACGTCCCCCGGCGGGTCGTTCTCGGCGTCGCAGCTGGGCTGCCAGAGCTGCCATGACCCGCATGGCCGCGCCCGGCGCCTCAGCGACGGCAGCTACGTAAACGCCGTCTACACGGCCGGCTCGCAGAACGCCCCGATCATCGGCAGCGGGTCGTACAGCACCAGCGCGGTCCCGGTGGCGGGCCAGGCCGTCGGCGTCTACCGTCTCCTCCGCGGCGTGGGCGACAACTCGCAGGGCGTGACGTTCAGTGGCGTCGCGATTGCCGTGGCGCCGTCGTCGTACAACCTGTCCGAGGCCACCAACCAGGTTCGCGTGGCCTACGGCAGCGACAGCGCCGGCAACACCTGGGGCACCTGGTGCGGGACGTGCCACACGACGATGAACAGCGGTACCCACACCGTGCACCCGGTGGATCAGGCCCTGGGCGACGTCGCCGCCGCCTACAACATGTACGTGAAGTCGGGCGACCTGACGGGGACCTCGGCGACGTCGTTCAGCTCGCTCGTGCCGTTCGTAGAGGGGACGGGGGCCATCTCCACCCTCGCGAGCCACGCCAACAACAACAACTCGTACCGCAACGGCCCGGGCACCAGCGACCAGGTGTCGTGCGTGAGCTGCCACCGCGCGCACGCGTCGGGGTTCGACGAGATGCTGCGGTTCAACCTGGGCAACGAGTTCATGGTGATCAACGGCACCTACACCGGCTCCGTGGCGGTTGCGCAGGGCCGGACCGAGGCCGAGATGCAGGCCGCCTACTACGATCGCCTGGCGACGCAGTTCGCGAGCTACCAGCGCGTCCTCTGCAACAAGTGCCACGCGAAGGACTAGCTCGACACCCCGTGACAGGCGCGTAAGCTGGAAAGGGCTGGGTCACCCCAGCCCTTTTCTTCCTTCCTCGACATCCGTAGAATGGTCGGGTTCGATCCCCCGCAAGCCGGGCGGGTCGACCCACGCCGCCGCGTTCCCAGAGCCGAGTCCGTGTCACGTAGCCTCCTGACGACCCTTGTAGTCTGCCTCATGGCCCCCGCCGCCGCGCACGCCGCTGACGGAGGTGTCCATCTCTACCTGCAGCCGTTTCCGGCCGACGCGGCGAAGCTCACCTTCACCGTCGCGTCGGTGTCGGCGCTCGCCGCCGGCGGCGCCGAGGTCCCGCTGAAGGTGAACCTGGGAACTGCCGCGGCGGCGGCCGTGGCGCGGCAGCGGCTCCTCGCCTCCGGACGTCTTCCTCCGGGCAGCTATGCGGGGTTCGTCGTCAGGATTGGCCGGGCCGCCTTGAGGGCCGAGCGCGGCGAGGTTGCCCTCACCGTGCCGGACACGCCGGTGCGCCTCGACGTCCCGTTCGTCGTCGGGCCGCCACAGGCTCCGCTGTTCTGGCTCGTGCTGAACTACCAGGCCTCCGTCGCGAGCGGCTTTGCCTTCACGCCGGCCTTCGCGGTGGTCGCGCCGTCCCGGCCCATCCCGGACCAGGCCGGGTTGGTGACCGACTCCGGCGCCGACACGATCACGGTCTTCGACAAGCACCTCCGGCAGGCCGTCGCGGCCATCGACACCTGCGCCCGCCCGTCCGGGCTGGCCCTCGACCAGTTCCGCCGTCGGGTGTACGTGGCTTGCTCGAAGGACGACGAGATCCAGTCGATCGACATCGCCACGGGCGACATCCTCGAGCGCGCCCGGCTGTCGCCGGGGGACCGGCCGCGCGAGGTCGCGCTGACCCCGGACGGGCAGATCCTGGTCTCGGTCAACACGGGCTCGAACAGCATCAGCTTCTTCGACGCGTCCTCGCTCACCCGGCGGGAGCGGGTCAGCGTGGGAGACGCCCCAGGCTCGATCCTGATCGATCCCGCGGGACGACGGGCCTTCGTCTTCAACACGATGGCGAGTTCGGTGACGGTGATCGACATGGCGACCCGGAGCGTGGCTGCCACGCTGTCGCTCGACTCGTCGCCGCTGCGGGGACAGTTCAGCGCGAGGGGCGACCGGCTCTACGTGATCCACGAGCGCTCGCCCTACCTGACCGTCATCGATCCGCGGCAGCTGACCATGGTCACGCGGGCGCGCCTGAGGACCAGCGCCAGCGCGATCGCCGTCGACAGCGTTCGCAACCTGTTGTACATCGGCAGCGCCACCGACACCGGGATCGACCTCTACGACCCCAACGCGCTGCTACCCGTCAACGCGATGAAGACCCGGGCCAGCGCCTCGTATCTGACGATCGATGCCGCGGAGAACACCCTGTACATGGTGTGCCCGGACACGAAGAGCCTGGTCGTCGGCCGGCTCGCCGACAGGACGCTCATCGCGGAGATCGATGTCGGCGAGGGCCCCTACTGGGTCTCGGTCGCGGGGGAGAAGTAGTTGGGGCGTGCCCGGGCCCGCTCGCTCGCGCTGGTGGGGTGGCTGGCCCTGCTCCCGGCGTCCGTCTCTGCACAGGACGGCATCTTCGGGGGTCTGCAGAAGAACCTCGACCTCACGTTCGGGTCGGTCGTCACGACCTTCACCGACCCGTCCGGTGCGGTCACGAAGGCGAAGACGAACAGCTTCTTCCCGGCGCTCACCCTGAATGTCGACACGCTGGTCTACCCGAGCCTCAGGCTGAATGCCGGCGGGACCTTCGAAGTGAACATGTTCTCGACCAGCCTGAACGGCGCGGAGACGAGCTCGACGATCTCGAGGAACCGCCCGTTCTTCCTGCTGCGCTCGATCAACCCGGTGCTCTCGCCCGGCATCGGGTACTTCAGGCGCGTGGAACGTGCCAGCACCCAGGGGTCACCGGGAGTCAAGCTGGTGAACGACGAGTACGACGCGTACCTGGGCTGGAACCCGGCGGGCGGGCCCACCTCCGAGTTCCAGTTCGTGCGCTCGACCATCTTCGACGGCGACCGGGCGTTCCAGGACCTTGCCCGGAACATCGGGTCCCTCGTGTCCAACTACCGCTTCAAGGACCTGTCGGCCTACTATCGCGGGTCGTACATCGACACCGACGACCGGCTCCACCAGGTCGAGACGCGCCAGGGGTCGCAGTCGGCCCGAACCAGCTACGGGGGCTCCTTCCTGCAGAAGCGCCTCCTGCTGAACGCGACCTACACCATCAACCACCAGGACCTGACGACCAGGGCAAGCGGCACCGGCGGCGAGGTCGACGTGCCGGTCACCCCGATCGACGGGCTCTCGGCCCTCAGCGACACGCCCGTGACCGCGAAGCTGACGTCGAACCCGCCGCTCGTCGACGGGAACCTGACCGCCAGCGCCGGCATCAACCTCGGGCTGCCCGATCCCGGCACGGACACCCAGGCGAGGAACATCGGCCTCGACTTCCTGAATCCGACCCCGGTCAGCCGGCTCCTGCTCTGGGTCGACCGCGCCGTGCCGGTCGCCGTCGCCAGCACGTTCTCGTGGGAGATCTACAGCAGCCCGGACAACCTGCTCTGGAGACGCGAGACCATCGTGCCGGCGGCGCCCTTCGGCCCGTTCGAGAACCGCTTCGAGATCATCTTCCCCGTCGTCACGGCGCGCTACCTCAAGGTGGTCGTGCGGCCGCTCTCCCCCGTCGTGCCGGACTCGGCCCGCTTCCCCATCATCTTCGTGACGGAGTTGCAGGCGTTCCTCAGGCGGCCGGCCGCGGACACCGAGGGGCGCCTGGCCTACACGACCCACATCGTCAACTCCGACGTGAGGCTGCGGCTGCTCAACACCCCGGCCCTCTACTACGAGGGCTTCTATCTGTACAACGGGCCCGACAACTTGGGCAGGAGCACGGACACCCTGTCCAACGGCCTGTCGGTGAACCACGCGTTCGGCCGAATCTTCTCGGCCTACGCCAGGGGCGCCCGCGAGCAGGGCATGCAGCCGCGGGGGCACCGCGTGGCCACGGTGACCGACGCGAGCCTCACGATCGACCCTATCCAGACCTTCCGGAGTTCGATCCTGTACACTGGACGCGACGAGCGGATCGCGGACGTGCCGTCGGCCAGGCGGGGGCTGATCGTCCAGAACACGGCGCACGTCTACGCGGGGGTCGACGTCCTGTTTGGCTTCGGCGCGACGTCCACGACGCGCGAGACCGGCGAGGTCCTGCACGATCGGCTCTTCAACGTCAGCGGCACCATCGCCCCGCGGCCGCACCTGACGTTGATGTTCAGCTACGACGACACGGCCACCGATCGCTCGGGCAGCTTCGAGGGCAGCCCGCGGCTGAACGCGCGGCGCGGGTACGCGTCGGTGGCGTTCGACCCGGTCCGCACCCTGCACCTGGTGTTCACGGAAGACGTGCTGGCCACGACCGGCGACAAGACGAGGGCGACGAGCAGCATCGACGTCAACTGGGCGCCGTTTCCGGACGGGACGCTGCAGTTGGTCTTCGCCTACCGGAACGATCTGCGCCCGCTGGAGCTCGGGAACGAGCGCAACATCGTCGGATCAATCCGCTGGAACGTGTCACGTCGGTCGTACATCGAGGTGACCTACCAGAACACGTTGAGCGAGTACGTCTTTCAGACGATTGCATCGAAGAGCCTGTATTGCACGTCGAGGTTGTTCTTCTGACACGGGGTGAGGCGACCGCATGAAGACCACTCCTGGCCTGGTAGCGTCCGTTCTCGTATGTCTCGTCGCGTTCGCGTCGACGAGCTCGGCGCAGGTGACGGATGTGTACCGGGATCCGAGCATGGACTTCGGCAGCATCCGGACCATTGCCGTCGTGCCGTTCACCAACCTGGCCCGGGACCAGGTGGTGGCCGAGCGTGTCCGGGACGTGTTCATCAACCGGCTCCTGGCTACCGGGGCGGTGTACGTGCTCCCGGTCGGCGAGGTCGCGCGCGGGATTGCGGGGACGGCGATCCAGAACCCGTCGTCGCCCACGCCCGAGGAGGTCGTCAAGCTCGGCGCGTTCCTGAAGGTCGATGCCGTGATCACGGGCGTCGTCCGGGAATACGGCGAGGTGCGATCCGGCACGACCGCGGCGAACCTCATCTCGATGAGCATCCAGCTGATCGAAACCGGGACGGGGAAGATCGTGTGGAGCGCCTCGTCGACCCAGGGCGGCATCAGCTTCTGGAACCGTCTGTTCGGGGGCGGCGGGCAGCCGCTCAACAAAGTGACCGAGCAGGCCGTGGATGCGCTCTTCGACAAGCTGCTCGGGCCCCCTGTGAAGGAAAAGTAGGACGCGTCCATGCCTCCCGTGTTCGTTGCGCTGATCTATCTCCTGTTCTTCCTGTCCGGTGCCGCGGCGCTGGTCTACCAGGTGGTGTGGGTCCGCGCCCTCACGCTCGTGTTCGGCGGGTCGCACCTGGCCGTGACGGCGGTCCTCTCCATCTTCATGGGCGGGCTGGCCCTCGGCGGCTACGCCGTCGGCAGGCGCGTGGACCGCGTCGCGAAGCCCCTGCGCCTGTACGGCTTCCTGGAACTCGGGATCGCGGCATCTGCCCTCCTGTTCGCGGGGCTCATGACGATTTACCCCGCCATCTACGTGGCGCTCGCCCGCGGTCACGACGACTCGGCGCTCTACCTCACCTTCGTCCGGATGGTCTTCTCGGTGGTGGCCCTCATCGTGCCGACGGTCCTGATGGGCGGGACGCTGCCGGTGCTCTCGCGCTTCGTCTCCCGCCAGCCGGAGAACCTGCGCAGCCACCTCTCCTTCCTGTACGGCTTCAACACCCTGGGCGCGGTCCTCGGCGCGACCGTCGCGGGCTTCTACCTGCTCCGTGTGTGTTCCGTCAGCACCACCCTCTATCTCGCGGTGGCCACCAACGCGCTCATCGGCGTCGTCAGCCTCGCGCTGCAGCAGAAGGCTGCCGCCGGTCCGGCGGAGGCGCCGGGGCTGACGGCCGCGATCGCGGCCGGCGATGAACCGCCGGCCGTGGGCGCTGACGAGAGAGGGAACCGCCTCCCGGTCAGGCTTGTCCTGTGGGGCATCGGGGTCAGCGGGTTCTGCGCGCTGGGCTACGAGGTGCTCTGGACCCGCATCCTCACGCTCGCCGTCGGCGCCAGCGTCTACGGGTTCACCATCATCCTGGTGGCCTTCCTGACCGGGATTGCCCTCGGGAGCAAGTCCTACGGGGCGCTGGTGAAGATCTTCGGGGTCAGGGACCCCGGCTCCAGGAGGGTGGTCGCCTGGTTCGGCCTGACGCAGGTGGCCATCGGGATCACCGCGCTCCTCGTCACGGTGTACCTCCGTGACATCCCGGCGAACGCCGTGCGGCTGCAGAGCTACTTCTTCGGTGCCGGGTTCGAGTCCTTCCAGACGAGAGCCTGGGCCAACTTCTCGCTCGCGTTCCTCTACATGGTCGTCCCGGCGCTCTTCATGGGCGCCGCGTTTCCGCTGGCCGGGGAAGTGCTGGCCAGGCATCGCCGCGCAATCGGGCGAGCGGTCGGCGACGTCCTCGCCGCCAACACGGTCGGCGCCATCCTTGGCGCCGCCGTCAGCGGGCTTCTCCTGATCCGCGCCTTCGGCATCGAGCGGTCGCTCCAGATGCTGACGGTGGCCAACCTCGGCATGGGCCTGCTCGTGCTCGCCAGCCTCCGCAAGCCGCGCTGGCTGCCCGCCTCCGTCGCGACGGCCACGATGGCCGTCCTGGCCTTCCTGGCCTTGAACCAGGACGCGGCGAGGCTCTGGGACCGCAAGTACTTCGCCATCTTCCGCAGCAACCAGCCCGAGGCGTTCCGCACCCCCGAGATGGTCCGGGAGGCGGTCGAGAACACGGACGTCCTCTACTACGCGGAAGGCGTCGAGTCGATCGTGAGCGTGATCAAGGTCAGGGGAGGCGAGCAGGCCTTCATCACCAACGGCCGGGTCGAGGCGTCGTCGTACCCGCAGGCGCAGCAGGTGCAGTTCACGCTCGGGCACCTGCCGATGCTCCTCAACCGGAACCCGCGAGAGGTCCTCGTGGTCGGGATGGGCAGCGGCATGACCGCCGGGGCCACCGCCGTTCACCCGAGCGTCGACCGCGTGACGCTCGTCGAGATCGAGCCCCAGGTCCTCGGGGTGGCCAGGACGTTCGAGGCGTTCAACCACCACGTCCTCGACAACCCGAAGGTCCACATCGTCTTCAAGGACGGGCGGAACTTCCTGATGACCACAGACCGGACGTTCGACGTCATCACGGCCGACCCGATCCACCCCTGGTTCCGGGGCGCGGGCTACCTGTATTCGGCCCAGTACTTCGAGCTGGCCGCCGCGCATCTCCGTCCCGGCGGCGTGATGGCCCAGTGGCTGCCGATCTACGAGTTGACGCCGCAGGATGTCGCCTCCGTCGTGAGGACGTTCCAGCAGCACTTCGCCCACACGATGCTCTGGCTCACCCACTTCGACGCGGAGATCGTCGGGAGCAACGACCCGTTCGTCATCGACGAAGCGGACATCGCGCGGCGGATTGCGGAGCCCGCGATCGCGAGCGACCTGCAGAGGGTCTCGATGGGATCAGCCACCGATTTCCTGAGCTACTTCATGATGGGCACCGAGGGCATGAAGCGGTTCGGGCAGAACGGGGTCCTGAACACCGACGACCACCTCTACCTCGAGTTCTCGGCGCCGTTCTCCATCGCGACCCCCGCGGTGATGGCAGACAACGTCCAGGCCCTCGCGGCCAACCGGGAGAGCATCCTGCCCTACCTGAAGCCGGCGGCGGACCCGGCCGCCCTCCAGGCGCAGCGGGAGCAGTGGGACCTCCATCTGGCGGCCGGCAGGATGGGCGACCGGGCGCTCGCGCTGTTCCTCGGACGGGGCCCGCGCGACCCGGACTTCGCGCAGGCGCTGCACCGGCTGAACCTGCAGCACCCGTGGTACGCGCCCGGGCGGGCCCTGTGGACCGAGTCCCAGATGGCGGCGGCCCTCGAGCCGCGCCTCCTCGGGCAATCGTCCTTCGGCCTCATGAACGAGGACGGAGGAACCACGACCGTCGACCTGTCCGCGGTCCTCGTCCCCGTGAGCCGGGTCCGCGCGTCGGTCATGTTCGTGGACAACCGCGCCAGGGCGGTCTACGGCCAGCTGTACATCGACGACTACGATCGGGACGGACGAGCCAACCGGATTGCTGCCGAGGTGATGGGGGCGGTCCGCGCCGCCTACGAGCAGGAAGCGAACGCAGCCCGCGGGCAGGGCCGAAGTCTGCCGCCGGCAGCTGCCACGTTACAGAAGATGAGGGCCGCGGTCGGCTCGAGGGTCCAGGATGCTCAGGTCGGGTCGTAACCGTCCCCATGCCGCGGATGGCCGGGCGCGAGCGCGTCGGCTCCGGCGTGCCGTCGGGCTGGCCCTGCTCGCCCTGCTGCTCCACGCGAGCGGCGGGGACGGGTTTGCCAGCGAGAGGATCGCGACGGTCGCGGTGTTCCCCGTGGAGAACCTGACCGGCGGCGGCGCCCCCGTGGACGAGGCGAGGCAGGTCCTGATCGACAGGCTCCGGGCCGGAGGAATCCGGGTGCTCGGCACCGACGAACTCGACGACTTCCTGACGCGCCATCGTGTCCGGTACGCGGCCGGCATCGACACCGCCACGGCCGAGGCGCTCCTGAAGGAGACCGGCGTCGGCGGCGTGGTGTTTGCCTCCATCGAGATGTCGAATGATGTCGCCCCGCCGAAGATCGCGCTGATGGCCCGTCTCGTGTCGACGAGCGGCACGCCTTCCGTCGCCTGGGCCGATAGTGCCGGCCTGGCCGGGGACGATGCCCCTGGCCTGTTCGGGGTGGGTCTGGTCAACGACTACCAGACACTGTTCGCCAGGGCCCTGACGCGCCTCGGGGATTCGCTGCTCGGCTACCTGACGGACGGGAAGGCCGCGGCAGCCCCGCACGCAGCATCGAAGTTCCGGCCGAAGATGTTCTACCGGGGGCTCGAACTCGAGCCCGGCAGGACCTACTCCATTGCCGTCGTGCCGTTCGTCAACCTGAGCGAGCGGCGGAACGCGGGCGAGATCCTGGCCGCGCTCTTCATGCGGCACCTGTCGGGCCTCCCGCAGTTCCGCGTCGTCGATACCGGGGCCACCAGGCGGCAGCTCCTGAACGCCCGGGTCATCATGGACGGGGGCCTGTCCCTCAGCGACGCCGACACCGTCGCGGCGCTCGTCGAGGCGGATTTCGTGCTCGGCGGGCGCGTGATCGTCTACCAGGACTACGAGGGACCGTCGGGCACGGCGAAGGTCGAGTTCTCGACGGTGCTGATCGAAAAGAAGAGCCGGCGGGTCGTGTGGAGCTCGGACAGCTACAACGCCGGCACCGACGGCGTCCGCTTCTTCGAGCGTGGCACGTCGAGGACGGCCCACGCGATGGCAACACAGATGGTCGAGCTCACCACCGGGATGATCGCCGGCGCTGAGCGTTGAACGTGAGGGCGCGGCCGGGCCGCGTAGAAGGGTTCCATGCGATATCAGTCAGTCGTCGTGACGGGCCTGCTCGTGGCCTCGATGCACGCTCACGGGTTCCAGAACAAGCCTGAGCAGACGCTGCCCCTGCAGGGCGGCCGGCCCGTGGTGGCTACGGTCAACGGCACCGCGATTTCCCTTGACGAGCTCGTGACGCAGCTCGGGCCCGTGGCGGACATGACGCGCCTGCGGCAGGGCCAGGGCAAGCCGCGGGACTTCGACGTGCTGGACCGCCTCATCAACATCAAGCTCATTGTCCAGGAGGCGGCGACCATGGGCCTCGACGAGGCCCCTGAGATCGAGAAGCAGGTCGAGGTGTCGTCGCGCGCCGTGCTGCGGGACGTGCTGTTCGAGCGGATCCTCAAAGGCGTCACGGCTGACCCGGTTGTGGTCGAGAAGCTGTACCGGGAGTCGGTGCGGGAATGGAAGACCACGCCGCTGCTCTTCCAGGACAAGGCGGCGGCTGGGGCCGCGCGGAACGCCATCGCTGACGGCGGCAGCTTCGACGACGTTGCGGCGAAGGCCATCGCCGCGAAGACCGCCCGGACCGAGGGCGACAACGGGTATCACCCCAGGACGGGCTATCTCCCCCAGATTGCCGATGCGATTGCCAGGCTGCGGACTGGCCAGGTCAGCCCGGTCATCAGCATCCAGGCCGGGTTCGTCATCGTGAAGGTCGTGGCCATCCGGTACCCGGAGAACCCGACGGCCCGGGCGGAGGCGAAGCGCATGGCCCTAGCCGAGCGGCAGCAAGCCGTGCTGAAGGCCCACGAGGAGACGCTGAAGAGCCAGTACGCGGTGGTCAACAAGGCCGTGCTCAAGAGCCTCGACTACGAGGCCCCCAAGCCGGGCATCGATGCGCTGCTGAAGGACACCCGGGTGGTCACCGAGATCAAGGGCGGGCCGCCGGTCACCGTCGGGGACCTGACCGACTACCTGCGCATGCAGTTCTTCCACGGGACCGACCAGGTCCGCCAGCGCCAGGAGATGAACGAGAAGAAGGTCCCCGCCCTCGACGCCACCATCGGGCGGAGGCTGCTGAACATCGAGGCGGTCAAGCTCGGGATCGACAAGACCAACGTGTACAAGGACCGCGTCACGGCCTACCGGGACTCCCTCGTCTTCGACGCCTTCGTGCAGAAGGTCATCATGCCCGACAGCAAGATGCGTGAGGAGGAGGTCAGGGCCTACTACAACGGGCACCCCAAGGAGTACTCCTACCCCGAGATGATGCGGGTGCGAGGCCTGGCGTTCGCACGGAGGGACGCCGCCGAAGCCGCGATGCGGAAGCTGCGGGAGGGGGCGGACTACGGCTGGCTCGCGTCGAACGCCGACGGCCAGGTGGACAAGGGGGCGGACGGGCCCCTGACGTTCGACGGGCGGCCTGTCACGACCACCAGCATGCCGGACGGCGTGCAGAAGGCGCTCGCCGGTTCGAAGGGAGGCGAGTCCAGGCTGTACGCGAGCCCGGACGGTCGCTTCTACGTCCTGGGGGTCCAGCAGGTGATCGCGGCCAACCCCAAGCCCTACGACGAGGTGCGGGAGGAAATCGCGAAGAAGCTGTACGGCGAGAAGCTCAAGAAGGGCGTGGAAGAGTACGCCGCCAAGCTGAAAGCGCACTCGAAGATCCAGACGTATCTGAAGAGGATGCAGTGATGGCGCCGAGCAGGAGGCAAGTCAAGGCGCTGGCAGGCGCCACCTTCGTCCTGGTGTGCCTGGGTCTTCTTCCGTCCCACGGACAGGAGATCCAGCGGCGCACGCTCGGGGGAACCGCGCAGGGCTCGAGGCAGGGGCTCGGGAGCCGGGATTGCCTCGGCTGCCACAAGCCCTTCGCGGACAAGTACATGGGCATGAAGAACGTCCATGCCGTGGTCCGCGACAACAAGTGCGACGCCTGCCACCTTCGGCACGGGCTGGTCGCCAAGCTCGTCATGAAGAAGGACGGCAACGCGCTCTGTTACACCTGCCACCCGAAGGACAAGCTCGGGCTGGACAAGCCCCACGTCCATACCGCGGTGAAGAACGGGCTGTGCACGCAGTGCCACAACCCGCACGCCTCCAACCTCGCCCACCTCCTCAACGCGGGCGGCAGCCAGCTGTGCTACCAGTGCCACGACCAGGCCGACTACGAGAACAAGGTCGTCCACAAGGTGCTGCAGACTGACGGCTGCCCCGCCTGCCACGTGTCGCACGGCGGGGACCAGCCCAATCTCCTCGTCAAGGAGGCGAAGTCCCTGTGCCTCGGCTGCCACCCGGCGACCGATCCGGCATTCACCAAGGCCCACGGCGGCTACCCGGTCGAGCAGGTATCGTGCGCCAGCTGCCACGATCCCCACAGCTCGGCCCAGCCGAAGCTCCTGAAAGCCAGCGTGCACGCGCCCGTCGCGGCGTCCGAGTGCGAGACGTGCCACGAGGCGCCCACGTCCCCGAAGCCGTTCGGGGTGACCCGGAAGGGCGGCGAGCTGTGCGCCGCGTGTCATGACGCGGCCGCCATCAGGGGCGCCGGCAAGGTGCAGCACGTGCCCTTCAAGGACGGGGAGTGCCTCCTGTGCCACAACCCGCACACGTCGGACAACCCGAAGCTGCTCACGGGCAAGGGAAACGGCCTCTGCCTCACGTGCCACACGGAGAAGGCCGCGGAGGTCACCTTCAAGCACGCCCCGGTTGCGGCCGAGCGCGGCTGCCTGTCGTGTCACAGTCCGCACTCGTCCGACAACGAGCAACTGCTGACCGTCGAGGCCGGGACGCTCTGCGCGACGTGCCACGCGAAGACGAAGGAGGCGGCGGAGAAGTCGGCGACGCAGCACGCGCCGGCCGCCGCGGGCGAGTGCACCGCGTGTCACGACCCGCACGGCTCGAACGTCAAGGGCATCCTGAAGGACCGGACGGACCGCGTCTGCTACGGCTGCCACTCCGACGCCGAGGCGAGCTTCATCAAGACCTACACGCACAAGCCGGTCCGGGACGGCGACTGCGCGGCGTGCCACGAGGTGCACGGCTCGGCGCAGAAGGGCCTGCTGCTCGCCGAGGGCGCGAAGCTCTGCGAGAAGTGCCACGCCGATTTCATGAAACCGATCGACGGCGGCGACATCCACCCGCCCTTCGCCGAGGGGGCGTGCCTCTCCTGCCACGACCCGCACGGCAGCAACGTCAAGGGCATGGCGGCGGACGCCATCGGGAACCTGTGCTGGACATGCCATACCGACGTCAAGGAGCGCGTGGACGCGGCCAAGGCCAGGCACGCGCCGGTCGCGGGCGGCGACTGCACGGCGTGCCACAACCCCCACCAGACCGCGCTCGAGCGTCTCCTGCTGGCCAGGAGCCCGGACCTGTGCCTCACGTGCCACAAGACGATCAAGGCGGCCATGGATGGGGGGCGCGTGCACTCGCCGGCGGCGCGCGACTGCCTCCGGTGTCACAAGCCGCACGAGTCCGCCGAGGCCTGGCTGCTGGCCCAGCCCGTCCGCACCCTGTGCGCCGACTGTCACGACGTGAAGGCGGCGGCCTTCGGCGAGGCGCACCTCGACATCGACCCCGCGCGGATCCGCTGCGAGCGGTGCCACGACCCGCACGCCTCGAAGGAGCCGCACTTCTTCAAGAGCAACGTCCATCCGCCGTTCGCCATGAAATCGTGCCAGGACTGCCACCTTCCGCCGCGCGCGAAGGTCAAGTGAGGGAACAACCATGGGTTCGCGTCTGACGATCGCGTGCGTGTCGGTGGTTGTTCTCCTGGGGTTCTCCCCGGCGGCCAGGAGCCAGGACAACCCCTACCGGCTGAAGGACGCGGATCAGAAGAAGCTCTGCCTCGCGTGCCACGACGACTTCGCCCAGAAGCTGCAGAAACGGTTCGTTCACACCCCCGTGCGGACCGGCGGGTGCTCGGGATGCCATGACCCCCATGTCTCGTCCTTCGGCAAGCTGCTGTCGGCCGACCCGCGCCAGATCTGCATCGGCTGCCATGACGGCATCATTCCGGCCAACGCGAAGAGCGCCCACAAGGTCGTCGCCGACGGGGAGTGCGCGAAGTGCCACGACCCCCACGCATCCGACAACCCGTCGAACCTCGTGGCCCGGGGCAACGACCTGTGCTTCCTCTGCCACAAGGACATGGGGACAGCCATCGCGCAGGCCAAGTTCAGGCACAGCCCGGTGGAGCAGGGATGCCTGACCTGCCACGGGCCGCACGGATCCGATCAGGCCGCCAGCCTGCTCAAGAAGGCGCTGCCCGAGCTCTGCCTGACCTGCCACAAACCGGACAGCCCGGCGTTCGTGGCGCAGCACATGAAGTATCCCGTGGCCAAGGCGAATTGCACGTCCTGCCACGACCCGCATGGCTCGAACCAGCCCGCGCTGCTGCTGAACAGCGTGCATCCGCCGGTCGCCGACGGCTCCTGCAACCGGTGCCACGAGAGCCCGGACTCCGCGACGCCCTTCGCGACCAGGCAGCAAGGCTTCGAGCTGTGCAAGGGGTGCCACAACGACATGGTGAACGCCACCATGGCGAAGGGACACCTGCACTGGCCCGTGGCGGACAAGAAGGGCTGCGTGAACTGCCACAACCCCCACGCGTCGAAGTACCCCAAGCTGCTCAAGGCGAAGACCCCCGAGCTCTGCCGCGACTGCCACGCCGACACGCTGAAGCGCATCGCGGTCATGCCGGTGAAACACGCGCCGGTCGAAGCCGGCAGCTGCATGGACTGCCATTCGCCCCATGGCGCGGACGGTATGTACCTCCTCGACGCGCCCTCTGTCGGCCAGGTCTGCGGGAAGTGCCACGACTACGATACGCACTCGGCCCACCCGATTGGCGAGAAGGCGGTCGATCCGAGGAACAAGAACCTGCGCGTGGACTGCCTGAGCTGCCACAAGGGACATGGAACCGAGTTCAAGTGGATGCTCCTCAACGAGACCACGACGGAACTGTGCACGCGCTGCCACAAGAAGCTTGCGAGGTAGGTCAATGAAGACCCTCTTATGCGCGTGTCTCGTCGCGGCTGCCCTCGTGGTCGGGTACCTGCCGCTCACGGCCGCCGAAGCCGCCCGGTTCAGGTTCCTGACCGCGGTGTACGCCGACGACGTGGGGGGCGGGCTCAGCCAGCCCGAAGGCGTCGCGTGCGGCAAGGGCGGCCAGATCGTGGTCGCGGACACGGGAAACGACCGCCTGCTCCGCTTCACGTTCCTGGACAACGCGGTGGGCGGCGGTACCGTGATCAGGATCCCCGAGCTGACGGCACCGTCCCGGGTACAGCTGAATTCGAAGGGGGAGATCTACGCTCTCGACGGCAAGCAGCGGCGCATTGTCCACCTCGGTCCTGGAGGCGAGTTCAAGGATGCGCTCGCGTTCGACGGGGTTCCGCCTCCCTCAACCATCGTCCCGAAGAGCTTCACGATCGACTCGGCGGACAACATCTACGTGCTCGACGTCTTCTCCGCGCGCGTCCTGGTGCTGAATGCCCAGGGGACGTTCCAGAAAGCGCTGTCCTTCCCGAACGACATCGGCTTCGGCTCCGAGCTGGCCGCCGACTTCGCGGGGAACCTCATCCTGCTCGATTCGATCAAGCGAAGGATCTTCTCTGCCGGCAAAGATGCCAATGCGTTCGCCCCGCTGGGAGGAGACCTGACGGAGTCCGTGGCCACGCTGCCGACCTACGTGACAACCAGCAAAGGGGTCATCTTCGTGGTCGAGGGCAGCGGCAGCCGCATCGACAGTTTCGGGCGGGACGGTTCGTTCCTGGGCAGGCAACTGACGATGGGATGGGATGAAGGATCGCTCAACTACCCCTCCCAGATGTGCATCAACGACAAGGACGAGGTGTTCATCGCCGACAGGGACAACAGCAGGATCCAGGTGTTTCGGCTGGTTCGGTGACGGGCAGGCGGACGTGCTGGACCGGAGGAGCCGCCCACCCGGACCCGCTACCGCAGCTCGCCCGGGCTACGCCCGCGCCAGACCGGGCTTCGGTGGCGCGGCGTCCGCGGGCACGCCGTTGGCCCGCCCGGGCGCCAGATCCTCCGCCGCGGCGACGACGTCGGCGACGGAGAACGGCAGGTCGAGCAGCACCGCCCCTTCGTGCCGCTCGGCACGCGGGGTGTCGGGCTCGACGGCGAGCAGGACCGCCGGAGTCCCGGGCCATTCGCCGGCGCATGTACGGACGATCTCGCTGACCTGCGCGGCGCCGATGGAAAGCGAGATCACGAGCAGGTCGATCCCGGAGGGGACGGTTCTCAGCGTGTCGAGGGCTTCGTCGGCCGTCTGTGCCGACAGGGCCACGAAGCCCGCCTGGCCGAGGGCGGACGACAGGGCCCAGCGGACCAGGCTGACGTCTGTGACGATGAGGGCGCGGCGCGGTGGGACGGGCATGCGTTTGTGCCTGGATCTGCAGGCCGACCGACGCCAGGATTCCCACCAAACGCCATGCCGGGCGGAGCTGGGGCGCCGACAGGAGATTTCGCGGCAAAAGCCGTGAGCCCGCCGCGGGGCGGCCTCCTCAGGTGCGCGAAAGTCCGCAGCGATGGGTGATACACCGCAGGCGGACCGTCATGCCTGGCCGCCCATCCCCGGGGCCTTGGCCGAAGCTGCCGGCTCTGCGCCGTTGTCGTCGCTGCCTCCGATCCCGAATTTCTTGAGCTTGTACCGCAGGGCATCGCGGCTGATGTCCAGCAGTCGGGCGGCCCTCGTCTGGTTGCCGGCCGCGAGCGCCATCGCCTGCCGGACCAGTTCCTCCTCCACCCGCTCGAGCGACGTCCCCTCCGGCGGCAGGACGATGTTCATCGGCCCCGGACGGACGCCGTCGGCGTCCGTCGGTTCACGGGATACCGGGAGGTACCGGCAGGTGATCCGGTCGCCCTCCTCCAGGAGCACCGCCCGCTCGATCGCGTTTCGCAGCTCGCGCACATTACCGGGCCAGCGGTGGCGCTTGAGCAGCGCCATCGCGTCGGACGTCACACCCGTCACCGGCCTTCGCAGCTTGACGGAGAAGTCGCGCACGAAGTGTTCGACGAGTTCGGGGATGTCCTCGGCCCGCTCACGCAGCGGCGGAAGCCGCAGCTGGATCACGCCCAGCCGATAGAAGAGATCGGCGCGGAAGTCGCCCTTCTCGACCGCCTGCTCGAGATCGCGATTCGATGCCGCAATGACCCGTACCTCCACCTTGATGTCGTGGATGCCGCCCACACGCCGGAACGTGAAGCTCTCGAGGACCCGCAGCAGCTTCGCCTGCAGCCCGAGCTTCAACTCGCCGACCTCGTCGAGGTAGAGCGTGCCGCCGTCGGCGACCTCGAACAGCCCTTTCTTCGTGCCGCGCGCGTCGGTGAACGCGCCCTTTTCGTGGCCGAACAGCTCGGATTCGAGAAGCGTGTCGGGCAGCGCCGAGCAGTTGACGGCGACGAACGGCCCCTTGGCGAGCGGGCTGTTGTAGTGAATCGCCTTGGCGAAAAGGTCCTTGCCGGTGCCGCTTTCGCCCTGCAGGAGGATGATGCTCGTCGCACTCGCCGCCGCACGGCGCATGAGCGAGACCGATTCGGCGATCGCCCGCGACTCGCCGACGATCACGCTCCCGCCCGACTGCCTGTCCGAGTCGCGCCAGCGCTCCACCTCGCCCCGCAGCCGGCGGGCCTCGAGGCCGAAGCGCAGCGCGATGCGGAGCGCGTCGAAGTCGAGCGGCTTGGAGAGGAAGTCGAACAGCCCCAGGCGGAACGCCTCGACGGCATCGCCGAGGCCGCCGTGCGCAGTGACCATGATCAGGACGGCCGAGGGGTCAGAGGTCTTGATCGCGCGCAGCACCTCGACGCCGCTGCAGTCCGGCAGCCTGAGATCGAGCAGCACGAGATCCGGCAACTGGTCGATGTACGTCTCGATTCCAGCCTCCCCGGAGGAGGCTTCGAGCACCTCGTAGCCCCAGCTCGAAAGGTTCTCGCGCACCGCCCACCGCTGGAGGGGTTCGTCTTCGATGACGAGGATCTTCTCCTTGATCACGTCCGCGGCTCCCCGGGTACCGATTCTCCGGTCTTCATGGCGGGCAGGCTGACGACGAACGAGGCGCCCGGCTGGCCGGCGTTCTCCAGCCGCAGGCGCCCCCCCTGCAGTTCCATCAAGCGACTGCTGATCGACAGCCCGAGCCCGGTCCCACGTGCCTTGGTCGTGAAGAACGGCTTGAAGATGCTGTCGGCCTCCGACATCCGCACCCCCGGGCCGCTGTCGCGGACGCGGCACAGCACCTCGTCGTCCTCCAGCGCCGTCGACACGTCAATCGAGCCGCCGCCTGTGCCCTCCAGCGACTGAATCGCATTCAAGATGAGATTCGTCACGACCTGCCGCACCATCAGGGGATCGGCCTGAACGGCGGGCAGATCGGGGGCCAGGCGGCTGCGCACCTCGACTTCCTGTGACGCCGCCTTCGCAGTGGTCAGCATGACGCCGTCACTGACGATGTGGTTGAGATCAGCGACGACGCGATCCGCCGGCCGGGGTCGCGCATAACTGAGCAGGTCGCGAATGACCCCTTCGATCCGGTTGAGTTCCATGACCGATTGCCGCAGGATCGTTCGCCGCTCGTCGTCGTGCGGCATCTGGCGCGCGAGCACCTCGACCGCCGCCTTCACGCCCGCGACAGGGTTCCGAATCTCGTGGGCAAGGCCGGCCGCCATCTCGCCGACCGCCGCCAGGTGCTCCGCGCGTTCCATCCGCCGTCGCTGGGTGTCGCGTTCCGCGCGCGACGCCTCGCGGAGGCGGTCGACCATCGTGTTGAAGCCCTCGATCACGGTGTCGATCTCTCGCGTGCCGACCGGCTCGCATTGGACATCCAGGTCGCCGGCCTTCATCCGCTCCATCGCGGTGGCCAGCCGACGGATCGGACGGACGACCAGGACGGAGGTCACGATGCCCGTCAGCGTGAGCAGGGCGAGGATCTGCAAACCGCCCGTCAAGGTAATGACCCGGCGCCAGTGCCCCAATTCAGTTCCGGGCCCTGACACCGCGAGGTCCACGTCCATATATCCGAGGTGGCCCGCTCCCGGGTGACACCCCTGGCAGACCGACTCGTTCGGGATCTGCTGCGCCGCGTGGACGTAGGTCCGATTGCCGGCGCTCATCTGCTTCTCGACCCCCACCCGGCCCGGGGGGACGTGCGCGATCTCGGCGGACAGGTTCTTTCCCACTTCGGCGGGATTCGTCGATCGCGCCACGACGCCGTCGTTTCTGATGATCCGCACAGCGAGGACTTCCGGGTCCTTGGCGAGGCGGTCGAGGAGTGGCTGGAGGCTCGGCCGATGCCCCTCGGGGGTGGCGGCATTCAGGCTGCCGAGCGCAACGGAGATCAGCATGCGCGCGCGGAGGCGCGAGCTCTCGGATACGACCTGCAGCCGATATTCGGCCCCGACGACAGCGATGGTGATCGCCACGACCGTCGTGGCGAGAGCAAGCGGCAGGGCGACCTTCAACGACAGGCTTCGGACGTACATTGGTTCCGTCTGACCCCGGAGCTCACTTTGTGATGAGTGTGTTCGCTCCGGGCACGCGGGCTGAAGCCCGCGTGCTACATGCCCGGCGGGTCTTCAATTCAACTGAGCGCCGGGCGTAGTTCGTGGGATTGCCGCCGGATAAGCGACACTGTACCACAGCTCGTGGGACCCCTCCCGCCTTCTCGCCCCGCGCCCCGGGATGGGCACGGCCGCGCCGTCGGCCGGACCGGATCGCATCACGGGCCTTCCATCTGCCGGGCATCCCCGCTAGAATCCCTGTGGCACCCACGTTTCTCCGAACGCTGGCAACCGATCGTGCGACGCTCGTTTTTCGGCCGCCGCACGGCGTGCAATGTCGCGCGCCTTCACCCATTGCGTTGCACATGTGTCGACGCGGGCCAGCACGTGAAGAGGAAGCCACGTTCGGATCCAAAGGAGCAGATGACATGACAAGCACGACGCTCACGCAGTTTCTCGCCCGGGTCGCAAGCGATTCCAGACTGCAGGACCAACTGAAAGGCGTGACCGAGAAGACCCGCTTTGCCCAGACATTGGTACGTCTGGGCAAGGAGAACGGTTTTCACTTCACCGCCGAAGACGTGGACGTGGCCCTGGTCCAGAACAAGAAGAACCCCCTGGATGAACTGAGCGAAGTCGATCTCGCCCTGGTGGCCGGCGGGCGGCCCCCGGCGACGAAGGATGGATGCGGAGACGCCTGGACGACCATTTTCGGGCCGTGCAGCTAGACCCGGCGCTCACTCTCTTCCCTCTTGGAGACAGACACATGCCGAATGACCGCTTTCAGGAGTTTGCCGCGACGATCCTGGCCAGCTCGGCCCTTCAGGATCAGTTGAAGACCACCAATGACCGGGCCGCGTTCGTGAAGACGTTCATTCACATGGCTGCTGCTCACGGTTACCAGTTCAGCCCTGACGAGGTGGAAGCCAAGATTGAAACCTTGAGCCTGGGAAAGGGCAAGGAACTGACCGATCAGGACCTGGCGCTGGTCGCCGGCGGGCTCCCCAAGAACATCGGGACGATCATCAACTGCGACAACTACTGGACCTTTGACTACGGTCCGTGCGTCTGAGTTGTCGACCGGGTCGTGCTGAGCGGTGCGGAATGAGTTCGATTTCCATGGACGGCTATCTGGAGATCGTTTCGCCGTACCTCGTTCCGGCCATCGTCAATCAGGATGCGTTGTTCCGGCTTCATGCGGTGGCCGGACTGCTGCCGCCCTGCTCGCTGGCGGGGTTGGAACTCCGGCTCACGGACGATCGACCGGACGTCGACTTCTTTGTCCGTCTTCCCTATGTCAATCCTGGATTGGCGCCGTCCCTCTTGAATCATGAGGCCTGGCAGGCGTTGCAGCGGCTGTGCGACGCCGTGGCCAGCCCATCGGGCCGGCTCCACCAACAGGTCAGGCATGTCATTCTCGAGTTCGACCTGGACAAGCCGCCCCCGGCAGTCCCCATGCCCGGGCTGTTCCTGGAGCTGAACACGGACAGGACCTTCGCCGCGCCCGAGTTGCTCGCGGTGACGGACTCACTCGACATTCAGCGGCCTCACTCCTGCGTGTCGGAGCAGACCCTCGACTGCTGCGTGACGGCGCTGCCCTCCGGTGCCAAGGTCGCTCACGTGGGCGTCATGCTCTCCCGCCCCGGCAAGGCGCTGCGCATCGCAATCCAGGGAATGCAGCCGGCAGACGTCGCGGGATACCTGGAGTCGACCGGCTGGCTGGATCCGACCCGGCAGCTCTCCACCCTGATCGCGGACGTGTCCGCGCTGGCGGACCCGGTGGCCATGGTGGACATCGATGTGGCGAAAACCGTCTGCCCCAGGGTCGGGGTGGAGTTCTACCTGCGCCGCGAGGCCGACAACCTTCCGCGCTGGCGGGCGCTCTTTGCCTTTCTGGTCGAGCGGGGCCTTGCCAGTCCGGCCAAGACGAGGGCCCTGCTCGCATGGCCCGGCTTCACACAGGAGAGCGCCGCGAACGATACCTGGTCGGAAAACCTCGCGCTTGGCGACATCCTGTTTCGAGGCATGGCGAAGAGCATCGTCTGGCGGAACATCAACCACATCAAGCTCAGCTATCAGCCGGGCGAGGCACCCGAGGTCAAGGCCTACCTGGGCTTTGGCCACAATTGGTTCCCGACCGGGATGATCGCCGGCTCCGCATGATCGCGTCCAGGGTCGAAGCGTCCCGCATCGCCGATCAGGCGGTGTCCCTGTGGGAGCGGCTGCGCCATCGCGAAGACGGCCAGTCGTGTTCCGGCAGCGGGGAGCCCGGGCGGACCGAGCGCCGCCTTGATCGCTGGCGGCACATCGTGGCCAGAGGCGATCCCCTGGCGTTTCAACGGAGACTGGCGTGGGACGACCTGACGTTGCCGGCCGTACAGGCGGCACTCGCCTGCGCCGAGGCGCCTGCGCCATCGCCGCCATGGCTGGAGGTGTTCGTCGATCTCATCCAGTCGGTCGAGCAATGCCGGCGTGATCCGCCCGCGACGATTCCTCGCGATCTCGACCAGCCCCGTCCGTTTGAAGATGTGCTCCTGCCGCTGGTCCATGCGGCGCGCCGCCGCCTGCATCGCAGGCTGGAGACGCAGGACCCGGCATCGGCCGAGTTGCCGGGAGTTCCGCCGAGTGGGCAGGCATACCTGGCCCTGGAGATGGGCTTGCTGGACCGCCTGTGCCGGGTCTGTGCCCCCAGCCTGCAATCGGACTTCTCCGGTTTCCGCCCTGCCGGCCACAGCCTCCTGAATGCGCTGGTCGGCGCCACGGGCAATGCGAGTACCCGGCACTACAGCCAGTTTGCCGGGCAATTGCTGTCCGCCAACCTGATGCCGATGTTCGAGCGGCACCCCGTCCTGGCGCGACTGGTCGTCCTCATCGTGGAGAACTGGGTTGCGTACTGCGCCGAGTTCCAGTCTCACCTGCGGCGGGATCTGCCACTCATCGAGGAATGCTTCCGGGCGTCGTCGGGTCGCTCAGTGGGCGCAGTTGTTCAACTGCGTTTCGCGCTGTCGGACTTCCACCGCCAGGGCCGGTGCGTGATAGGGCTGACGTTCTCCTGCGGGCTGAAGCTCGCCTAC
The DNA here is from genome assembly GCA_963813325.1 of uncultured Acidobacteriota bacterium. Taxonomy (GTDB): domain Bacteria; phylum Acidobacteriota; class Vicinamibacteria; order Vicinamibacterales; family JAKQTR01; genus CAWEYM01. The sequence continues at coordinate 2,252,230 of CAWEYM010000002.1, read as the reverse complement.
AAACCGAAACCGCTCGGGATCGATCGTGCCTTCAACCAGCTCGTCGACTGGTGCAATCAACAGGGATTGACGCTCGATCTGAAGACGGTGCGCATCCTCGAGAGGCCGGGTTACGGATGGATGGAGTGGCTGGATCAACAGCCCTGCGCGGGAGAAGACGATGCCGGGAGGTTCTATCGACGGGCGGGCATGCTGCTCGGTCTGCTGCACGTCCTTCGGGGCACCGATTGCCACCATGAGAACCTGATCGCCCACGGCGGACATCTGGTCCTGATCGACGGGGAAACGCTGATGGTCCCGGATTTCGAGACCGCGCGCCACGCGCATGACCCGGCGCCCGACGAATCGTTCTGGCAGTCCGTGGTGCGAACGGGAATGCTGCCCCATTGGGAAACCCGGCTTGACACGTCGATCCCCTGCGACGTCAGTGCTCTCGGCGGCGTCGAGCCGCAGGCGACGCCGACCCCGGTCGCACAATGGAAGAACGTCAACACTGACGACATGGACGTCTACTACGAGCCGATCACGCTGCCGCGCCAGGGCAACGCGGCGGTTCTCGATGGCGCGATCCTGTCGCCCGGTGATCATGCCGAAGATCTGGCGGGTGGATTCGAAGAGATGTACCGCCTGTTGCTGCGGCAGCGAACGGCTCTTCTCGCGGCGGATGGCCCGCTGAGCTCGTTCCGGGCCCAGTTCGTCCGGTACGTGTTCCGTCCCACCGAACAGTACGGCCAGATACTCCGCCGCAGCCTGGCCCCCGAACACCTGCAGAACGGGTGCGATCGCAGCATCGAGCTGGATCACCTCAGCAGGGGCTTTGCCGCCGAGGGCGAGCCGACGAAGGCGTGGGCTCTTCAAGGGGCCGAGCGGCAGGCTCTGGAAGAACTGGACATTCCGAGATTCGAAATCCGGGCCGACGATACCACGCTCAGGAATGGCGGCCAGGACCTCGCCCCGCGTTTCTTCGAGTGCAGCGGCTACAGCCAGGTCGTGGATCGGCTCGAGTCCCTGAGCGACGCAGACCTGGCCTTCCAGACCAGGATCATCCGGGCGAGCCTTCATGCCTGGCGTGCCAGGTCGGAGAAGCACTTCGTGTCGGACATCGGCCGCGGCGAGCCTCCGCTGCGGGCGCCCGACGGGGTGACCGGGTCCGAGCGCCGCGGCCGTTTCCTCACAAGGGCGAACGCGATTGCGGACGGCATCGCGTCGAGCGCTGTCCGCAATCCAGATGGCAGCCTCAGCTGGATCGGATTGACGCACCTTCCCGGGATTGGACGCTATCAGCTCCAGCCCGTGGACGATGGGCTGTATGCCGGGCGCGCCGGGGTTGCCCTGTTCCTGGCTGCGTGCGACCACGTCAATCGATCCCACGCCTATCGTTCGCAGACACTCGGCGCGCTGCAACCTCTGCGCGCCCTGCTGCGGAATCCCGACGATTCCGAAATCGAACGATATGTCCGGACCGCTGGAATCGGCATTGCCGAAGGGGTCGGCGGTCTTGTCTATGCCTTGACGTGCATCGGCGGGTGGTGGCGGGACCCTGCCTTGCTGGACGATGCCGAGAGGCTTGCCCGGGCAGTATCGCCGGAGGCACTACAGGCGGATCAGCAACTGGATGTCATCGGGGGAGCTGCAGGAGCCATCCTCGGCCTGATGAAGCTGTACCGGTACGCTCTTCGTCAGACGTCTTGAAGATCGTTCAAGACTGCGCGGAGTGGCTGTGCCGCCATCAGCTGGCCAGCGGTGAATGCGCCGGCGCGTGGGAGACCCTGTCAACGTCGCGGCCACTCACGGGCTTTTCTCATGGCGCCTCCGGCATTGCGTGCGCATTGTCGCAGCTGTATTCGGTGACCCGCGAATCACGGCTGCTGGCTGCCATACAGGCGGCGATCGCGTTTGAGCAGACGGCATTTCTGCCCGATTGCGGAAACTGGATCGACTTTCGTCGCGACGAACCCGGGAAACCTCCAGCCTGTGCCACCAGCTGGTGCCATGGAGCGCCGGGAATTGGCGTGGCGCGTCTGGGGCTCCTTTCGGCGCTGGAGCATCCACTGCTCGTTCCTGACCTGGAAACAGCCCTTGCCACCACCCGATTGCCCCGGGCGCAGACGGTGGACCATCTTTGCTGCGGGAGTTTCGGGCGCTTCGACATCTTGTTACATGCCGCCAGGATCCTGGGGCGGAGTGAGCTGTCGGTCGTTGCCGCCGATCAGGCGTGGGAAAGCCTGCGTCGTTCCGATGCGTTTCGGACCTTTCCTTCCGATGTGCCGGACGTGAGCAATCCGGGATATTTCGATGGATTGGCGGGCATCGGGTACGTCCTGCTGAGGCTCGTCGCGCCGGACGATCTCCCCTGCGTCCTGGCCTGGGAGTAGAGGCGGGATCCCGGTGCTGCGGTCCGCGGTGCGGCCGGCCCTGCACAGACGCGCGCGGTGCGGCTGTCGCCGCAGGTCCGCAGGAGAATGGCATGGCGCCGACCTGTGAGACGCCCGCACGGTTGATGGACTGGAGCCCGCCAGCGGCCCCGGCGGCTGACACCGTTGATCAATCGCAGGACGGTCCGGATCAGCTGCCGCCGACCTTGCGCGGCAGCCGCGTACGCGGGACGAATCCCCGCGTCGTCGCCGCCTTCCAGGGCTGATGGGTCTGGTGCTTTGGCGGCCGGGTGGACGCCGAGGTGATCGCCTCGGGCGGCCGGGACGCCGCCTCTGTTTCGGCCTTGGCCCGAGCCTCAGCTGTCACGGCCTCGTCCTTCTCGAGACAGCAATGTTTGTACTTGCGGCCCGAGCCGCAATGGCAGGGCTGATTGCGCCCCGGTCGGACGGTTGTTGGAGCAGTCATCGGTACGAGTGTACCTTACCCGCTGCACGTGACCGACGCGAACTTCACATCTCGCCTTGTCGTTGCCGCGGCGCCTGGCCCGGGCCTGGCGCGCCCCTGTTCAATTTGGTACATCGGTTCTCGCGGGTCGGGCCCATTGTAGGTCATCGTGGTTGTCGAATGTGCCCCTGGCAGCGCTGTGTCCGCCAGGGGCCCGTTGTGAACCTCGGGGGAACGCACAGCCCGTTGAGGCTTCCCATCCTTCTACCGTGAGACATGCGCAAGCAGTTTGGCAGGCATGATGAAAAGAAATCCGGAGGCGCCTGAGATGGGTACCACCACTGGCAGAGCACCGTCCGATGCGTTGGTGCTCTTCGGCGTGACGGGCGACCTCGCCCACAAGATGATCTTCCCCGCGCTCTACGCGATGGTCAAGCGGGGCGTCCTCACCGTTCCGGTGATCGGCGTGGCCTTCCCGAAGTGGAGCCTGGCGCGTCTGCGCACACGCGTCACGGACGGCATCAAGAGATCGGGCGGGATCGACAACCAGCGTGTGCTCCACCGTCTTCTGTCCCTGTTCAGGTACGTGAGCGGGGATTACAACGACCCGGGCACGTTCACGGCGATCAAAGAGGCGCTGGGCGGTGCCCGGCGCCCGGCGCACTATCTCGCCATTCCGCCGTCGCTGTTCGAGACGGTGATCAGAGGGCTCGGCGCCGCTGGCCTGGCGGACCACGCGCGCGTCATCGTCGAAAAGCCGTTCGGCCGCGACCTGGCTTCCGCGCGCGAGCTCAACGCGGTCGCGCACAAAGTGTTCCCGGAAGACTCGATCTTCCGTATCGATCACTTCCTGGGGAAGGAAGCGATCATGAACCTCCTCTACTTCCGCTTCGCCAACTCCTTCCTCGAGCCCATCTGGAACCGCAACTTCGTCGCCAGCGTCCAGATCACCCTTGCGGAGAACTTCGGCGTGAACGGCCGCGGCGCGTTTTACGAGACGGCCGGCTGCCTGCGCGACGTGATCCAGAATCACCTCTTCCAGATCGTGGCCCTCGTGGCCATGGAGCCGCCGGCCTACCAGGGCTTTGGAGCCGTGCACAGCGAGAAGGCGGCGGTCTTCCAGGCCATGCGGCCGCTGAAGAGCGCCGACGTGGTCCGGGGCCAGTACACGGGCTACCGCAAGGAGCCGGACGTGGCGCGAGACTCCGATGTCGAGACCTTCTGCGCCGTGCGGCTCTTCATCGACTCCTGGCGCTGGGAGGGCGTGCCGTGGTACCTGCGCTCCGGCAAGCTGCTGGCCGAGACGGCTGCCGAGGTGGTCGTCGAGCTGAAGCCTCCGCCGCAACGCCTCTTCGCCGACTCCGCGCCGGCGCACGGCCGGGCCAACTATCTGCGCTTCCGGATCTCCCCCAACTCCGCCGTCGCCCTGGCCGCTCGCGTCAAGCGGGTCGGCAAGGAATTCGTCGGCGACCAGCGGGAGCTCTCACTCGTCGATCATCAGCCGGGGGAGGAAGCGCCGTACGAGCGGCTCCTCGCCGACGCCATGGCCGGTGATGGAGCCCTCTTTACCCGGGAGGACGCGGTCGAAGCCGCATGGGCGGTGGTCGATCGAGTCCTGAAGACCCACCGTGCTGTACGCCCCTACAAACCGGGAAGCTGGGGGCCCAAAGAAGCAGCCGCGCTCGTTGCGGCGGACGGCGGCTGGCACAACCCCATACTCGGCGGGGAGACCGCGTGACGTCGCCGGATGACGTCGTGGTTCTCCCTGAACCGGTGGAGGCCGACACATGAAGCCTGACGAATGCATCCTGTTCAGCGGCGGCGCGGCCGGCGCAGAGTCCGCGTTCGGCGCCTGCGCCGAACGTCACGGTATCGAAGAGGTGAACTTCACGTTCGACGGGCACCGGATCCAGCGCGATCGCGGCGTTCGGGTCCTGAACCGCGAAGAGCTCCAGGCGGGCGACGTCAGCCTCGAGTATGTGTCGCGCCTGATGCACCGGCGGTTCACGGACGCGCCGACGATTCGAAGAGTGCTGCAGACGTTGTGGTACCAGGTGAACAGCGGCCAGGAGATCTACGTCATCGGCACGATTCTGGATGACGGCACGGTGCGCGGCGGTACCGGGTGGGGCGCGGAGTTCGCCAAACTCTGCAACAAGCCCCTGCAGGTGTTCGATCAGGCGAAAGACGGATGGTTCACCTGGGCGGACGGGGACTGGCGGGCGCACGCCGCACCGGCCGGCCCGGTGATCACGCACCCGCACTTCACGGGAACCGGCACGCGCACGCTGCAGGCCAACGGCCTGCGCGCGATCGAACAACTGCTCGCCCGGTCGTTCGGCGCTGCGTCCTGATTGCGTCGCAGCCGTCGAGACGACGATGAGATGTTCCTCCGAGACGTCGGTCAACGAGAGGTTGATGCCGGCGTCCTGTCCGGCCGTCACCGGCTCGCGATTTCTCGAGTCGGCTCTCGGTCGCGGTGTACACTCGGCTTCCGATGACCTGACGAGCGGGTCGGAAGCCCGGGCCTCGATGGACCACCCGGGATGGCGCACGAACAGGGGACGATCGTGACGACCATGCGACCGCGCATCGCGTTTCTCCTCTGGTGCCTTGGCATCGGTCTGACCGCAATGTCGCTGCAGCAGGCGGTTCCGGATCGGCAGCGATTGCTCTCGCCGTCCGACCCGGCGTTTCGCGTACCCGCGCCGGCGGTGACCCGCGTGCGGCTCGACACGACCAGGGGCCCGCTGGTCATCGAGGTCATCCGCGCGTGGGCGCCGCTCGGAGCCGGCCGCTTCGTGAACCTCGTGCGGTATGGGTACTACGACGCTGCGCGCCTGTTCCGCGTGCGTCCGAAGACGTGGGTGCAATTCGGCATCGCCGGGGATCCGAAGGTCGCGCAGGCGTGGCGGCAGGCGACGTTTCCGGACGATCCCTTCCGCGAATCGAACGTCCGCGGCACCGTGGCGTTTGCGTTTGCCGTGCCGGGTGGCCGGACGACGCAGGTGTTCATCAATCTCAGGGACAACTCGGCGACGCACGACAAGGAGCCCTTTGTTCCCTTCGGCCGGGTGGTCGAGGGGCTGGACGTCGCCGACGCGTTCAATGCCGAATACGGCGAAGGCCTCGGCGGCATCCGCGCGGGGAAGCAGGACGCGGGGTTCGCCGAAGGCAACGCCTTCTTCCGCCGTGAGTTTCCACGGCTGGACGTCATCCGCCGCGCGACGATCGTCCGCTGACCCCGGAACTCACCCGTGATGAGTGCGTGCGCTCCTACCGCACCAGGCGATTGTACTTGCCCAGCACCTCGCGCAGCCGGTCGTGGGGCAGCGCGTAGACCGTATTCCCGTTGATCCCGGTCATCGTGTCCGCGGCGACCAGGGCATTGACGATCGCTTCTTCCACCGCCTGCGCGGTCGCATTGAAGAGCGGGTTCATGCGCTCGTTCGGCAGCATGGTCAGGGTTGCGGTCCCGGAGGTCTTGCCGGCCTCAGGGTTGGCCGTCGAGAAGGCGATGAAGATGTCTCCGGAGCTGTTGCCGCCCCGGCCTCCCACGACCCCGATTCCGAGCGGCACTCTCTTGACCAGCCGATCGAGTTGATGCGGGAGCAGCGGGGCATCGGTTGCGACGACGACGATGATCGATCCCTGATCCTCATCCGTCCGCCCGGTCCTCGGCATCAGGTCCGGGATCTCCCGGCCGACAGGGACGCCCGCAATCGTCAGCAGGTCCCTCGAGCCGTAGTTGGCCTGGACCAGGACGCCGACGACGTACCCGCCCTCGCCCGGACCCAGCACCCGCGAAGCCGTGCCGATGCCGCCTTTGAACTGATGGCAGACCATGCCGGTGCCGCCGCCGACATTGCCTTCCGCGACCGGCCCCGGCCTGGCATTCTCCAGCACCTGGAAGACATGCTCCTTCCTGACGTGGAAGCCGTCGATGTCGTTCAGGAAACCGTCCCACGTTTCGGCGACCACCGGCAGGCTGAAGTCTCCCGTGTAGTCGCCCGTGAGGCCTCTCTTCGCGTTCCATTCAATGACCGCGTCCCTGACGACGCCGACGCTGTGAGTATTCGTGACGAGAATGGGAGTGCCCAGGCACCCCGATTCCCGGAGCCAGGTGGTTCCGGTCATCTCCCCGTTGCCGTTGAGCGTGAACCAGGCGCCGAAGACACGCCCGCGGAACGAGCGCCCCTGCGGAAAGACCGCTGTGATGCCGGTCCTGACCGGGCCCTTGCCCACCACCAGTGTCCCGTCTCCCTCGATGATGGTCACGTGTCCAACTTCGACGCCCTTGACGTCCGTAATGGCATTCCAGGAACCCGGCGTGCCCACGAACGGGACTCCCAGGTCGCGGGCGCGAGGCTTGTTCTGCGCCTGGCCCGCCAGGAGGCCGACGGAGAGGGACCCTGCCAGGAGTGCTGTCGTTGAACAGTGGATGAGCCAGGCTCCTCTCATGGGACGATTCCTCCTGTCAGCGAGTGGACCAACCGTGGACAGGTCGGCGCCGGCGCGGTCCACTGCCGGGGCAGACCGGCGCCTGAGCGCTGTCGTCGATGGCAGCAAGTCTAACCCCGGAACTCTCCGGAGCCCACTTGTGATGAGTCTGTCCGCTCCGGGCACGCGGGCTGACGCCCGCGCGCCGCATTCCCGGCACGTCCTCAACGCACTCGAGCGCCGGGCTCAGGCCGAACTGCTGTGCGGCGCCAATGACGGCCGGCGCCGATCCTCGTGGGTGTGCACCGATCTCTCCGGATGGTCCGCCGCATCCTCCAGGCCCTTCACGATCTCCGCCTCGTAGGCCTGCCCGGTGTCAGCCAGCTCTTCGACACTCTCATCGGCCGAGTCCGCGATCGGCGAGAGTCCCTGCGGATCGCCCGATTGTCCCCCGCTGTCGGGTCCGACCTGGCCGGGGTCCGTACCGGGCTCATCCAGCTGCGCGTCGTCATCCCGCAATTTCACGATGAGCATCTCCCAGGCTGTCGTTCAGGACGGCCTTCGCATCCCGAGGGTTGGAATTCACGTGCGCCTTACTTCTGCGGCCGCGCCGGGGCGTCTCGGGTGGGGGTGACGGTCCAATAGCCGGGACGGCCGTAATGCTCGTACATTCCCTGTTCCTGCTCGCGGTCGAGCTGTGCCGCCGCGTCGTACGGAGGAGCGCCCTTGACGGCCTGCCGGGTCAGGTCGACAGAGACCTTCGCATCCGACCAGCTCACCGCCTCGATCCATCGCGGCGCGATGAGCACGTGGTGGCCGCCCCACCAGTTGCTCGTGTCCACGATCAGGTAGCGAATCACCCAGGTGTCCTCATCGACCAGCAGGTCCTCGACGTGGCCGATGTCGCCGTCCGTCGCGTGGATGTGATACCCGATGACGGCGCCGGAGCTGCGCAAGTGACAATCGTCGGCTGCGTGCGTTGCGGACGCCTGTCTTGCTTTCATTTCCTCTGCGACCATGCCTGCGGTCGTCAGGCCGCCCGGATACGCGCCCATGCCCCACAGACCCGCGCCCTCCCAGTAGTACGGGTACGAGAAGTAGTCCAGGTACGCCACCTCGTGCTGGCGTGACACCGGCTTCCTGGTGTCGATGTCGGGACTGCCCTCGACCTGCGCCTTCGTGAGGGAAACCGGCAACTGCTGGCCCATCCAGTCCGGGTGGCCGACGGCCAGCGGGGAGATCAGCACCTGCCTGCCGGGCAGCCAGCTGCCCGTGTCGACGACGAGATAGCGAATCGCCCAGTCTTCGTCATCGAAATAGACGTCGTCCACGTGGCCAATGACGCCATCGGTCGCGTGGATCGCGTAGCCCTTGAGATCCTTGACGTTGCGTAACATGTGTTGTCCTCCCGTCGCCGAACGGGCGCGCAGGGCATCGAGCCGCATTTCCAAGTCCACGATACGCAGGCGCGACGGGCCGCGCTGTTCAAAACGGGACTGCCCGATTGCGGCTGTCACGGCGCGGGAGGCGACATCCGTCGTCTCGACCGCGAGCCGCCTGTGCAATACGGAACAGACGCGTTCGCGCGTTGCCGCTACCGTTGAGAAACGAGCCATGACAACCGTGATCGCACCGCCTGACGTCGTCCCGTCCGTGCCTGGGTACCGTGACGCAGACGGACCCCTCGCCGCCGGCGGTGTGTCTTCCCGCATGGGCCCGCGAGGCCCGGTTCCAGAGGGTGACCTCCGGCACTTGTTCGCGGCGGTCGGCGGTCTCGGCGAGGCCGTCCTGGCCGCCTACGCGGTCCCCGTAATCATCCTCGCCATCGGCATTCCCATCGCGCTGTTCGTCAGGCTGGTGATGTTGATCGTCGGCGCGCGCTAGTTCCGACGTCTTCCTCGACATGGGGAGCACAGGCGCAATCTCCTGACCGTCTTGCGGATGACGCCCGTAGAGTGCATCCGCGGGCAGAGGCCAAGGGAGAGAAAGGAGGACCGGGCGATTCACGAGCACGATCGGTGCGGGACGCCCGCCCCGAACGGGTGATCAGCGTCACAGCCCCTGAGCCGCAACAGACAGAAACACAGGAGAGAACGATGTCGCGTAACAAAGCCGCTTTCCGTGTACTGGTGGGCGCCGCGATCCTGGCAGGGGCAGGAGCGTTCGCCGTTCACGCGCAGTCCACGAAGGTCATCTCCAGCTACGGACCCAACAACCAGGACATGACGTTCGCTCAGATCAAGGCGGCCCGCCTGGCCGTCAAGACCGAGCGCGCGAAGGCCCACGCCGCGCTCCTGGCGTCGAGATACGACGTCAAGGAAGCGACCGGAAACGCCAGGATGTCCGGCGGGAAGGCGGTTCCGGTCGGCCCCACGGCCCGCCTGAGCGGCACCAGCTGGGAGCAACTCGACAAGCTGACCCCCGAGCAGATCAAAGAGAAGGGGCTCTTTCCCTATCCGCCCCTTCCCTTCCCGGACCACGCCGAGGGGGGCATGCTCTTCCCGAAGATGACGATCGACGTGCTGCCGCGCCTCACGCGCTTCGACCTGGATTTCGACCTCCCGGAGAACGTCCTGCCTGAGAAAGCTCCCCCGATCTTCCTGACGACGCGCCCGGATCTGGGCGACGTGTCGAAGGGAAAAGTGATCACGCTCGAGAACTACTACGAGACCTTCAACGGCATTCTGAACCCGAAACAGCTCGAAGGCTTGCGCCTCCTGGTCACGCAGTTCCCCCAGCAGCAGTTCAACGCGACGGAGGACAGGCGGACGGATCGTGCCGACGGGATGATCGGGGTGACCTGTTTCGACTGCCACGTGAACGGGCACACGAACCGGGCCACGCACCTGGTCGGCGACATCCGGCCCCAGGAGTTCCGGCACCGGATCAACACCCCGTCGCTCCGCGGCGTGAATGTCCAGCGCCTCTTCGGGTCGCAGCGCGCTCTCAAGACAGTGGAGGACTTCACCGAGTTCGAGCAGCGCGCCGCTTACTTCGATGGCGACCACACGATGGCGGCCAAGAAGGGGGTCAACGTCCTGGAGCGGGGCTCCCAGGTCCACTTCATGTCGGAGTTCATGGCCATCCTCGATTTCCCGCCCGCGCCGAAGCTGAACATCTACGGAGAGCTGGACACGACGAAGGCCGCCCCCTCCGAGGCGCGGGGCGAGGCGCTCTTCAATGGGAGAGCCCGCTGCTCCACGTGCCATCCCGCCCCCAACTACACTGACAACGACATGCACAACCTCCAGGCCGAACGGTTCTACAAGCAGGTCCTGGTGGACGGCATGATGATGGCGCACGACGGCCCCATCAAGACCTTCCCGCTTCGCGGCGCCAAGGACTCGCCCCCCTATCTGCACGACGGGCGATGCCTGACCCTCGAGGACACGGTGGAGTACTTCAACCTGATCCAGCAGCTCCACCTGACGGTGCAGGAGAAGAAGGACCTGGTGGCCTTCCTCCTCTGCCTGTAGCCAGCGACGCGCACCCCGGGCCAGGCCAACGCCAGGCCTGGCGCTCAGTTGAGGTGAGGACGCGCCGGGAACGTGGCGCGCTGGCTTGAGCCCGCGTGCCCGGAGCGAACACGCTCGTCACACGTGAGCTCCGGGGTCAGGCCCCGGACGCCCGGACGCGCGGGCCGAAGATGCGAGCCTCCCTGGCGCAGCGCGGGCCGCCAGGGCGGCATGCCGGAAGACAACGCGTGTTCCCTTGTGAACAGACGCGACCCGGCGGAAGAACGTACAGTGACGGTACGGGTTGAACAACAAGCGATGAACACGTGCCCGCCTTCGGCGTGATGCTGTTCGGCAAGCGCGCCGGCACGTCCGCCGTATAACGGTCTGGCTTCGCGCCGCGGGACCCGCGGCGTGCGAAGGTGGTCCGTGATCCCTCTGCTCTCCACCGTTCTTCTGCTACTCCAGGCGCCGGGTTGCCGGAGTGCTGCTGGCGGCCGGGCTCCTCGCCCTCGGGTACGCCGCATACGTCTTCCTCGACGCGAAGGCGTATCAGGCGATCGAGCAGCAGCGGTTCGAGGAGGCGAGGCTGGACGCGGTCGAAGCGCCGGCCCTCGTCGACGGCGGGTCGATTGGCGAGATCCGGATTCCACGGCTCGGGCTCACGGCCATCGTCGCCCAGGGCGACTCGGCCGCAGTCCTCCGGCGTGCCGTCGGGCACCTCGCCGATACCGCGTTGCCCGGCGAACCGGGGAACGTCGTGCTGGCGGGCCATCGCGACACGTTCTTCAGGCCATTGAAGCAGGTGCGGGTCGGCGATGCGATCACGCTGCGGACACGAGACGGTGATTTCGAGTACCTGGTGGAATCGACGGCGGTCGTGCCGCCGACCGACGTCCAGGTGATTCAGCCGACGGGCGGTCGCACCCTGACGCTCATCACGTGCTATCCCTTCGCCTATATCGGCTCGGCGCCCGACCGCTTCATCGTGCGTGCTCGCGAGACGAACGCGCCGCGATGACGCCGGGCCAGGTCACGCGCGGCGCTGGTCGCCGTCGGCGCACCGCCACACCGCCACATCCCCCCGATGATGAACGACCCCACCCCGGATGTGGTGGTGTCCAGCCCCGTCAATGAACCATGGTGGCCGTGCGGGTGTTCGGATCGGCCTGGCCGGCCGGAAAAAGCCGTCCACACCGTTGGCCGAGTCGTGTTCAAATGTGACCTGATCCATGCCGCGCTCCGCAGAACCCGAGGGAACGCCATGACCGTGAGTCCCGCTGCCGGCACCCCGGCTGACCCGACGATGCTGGTGAATGTGCCGGCCCTCGTCACGGCCTACTTCACGGAGAGGCCGGATCCCGCGGTGCCGGCGCAACGCGTCGCCTTCGGCACATCAGGGCATCGCGGCTCGGCGCTGGACAAGGCCTTCAACGAGTGGCATGTGCTCGCCATTGCCCAGGCCATCTGCCTCTACCGGGCGCAGCACCACATCGACGGCCCGCTGTTCCTCGGCATGGACACGCACGCCCTGTCCGTTCCAGCTCGCGCGAGTGCGATCGAAGTGATGGCGGCAAACGGGGTCGCGCTCATGATTGCGGGCCCGGAGGAATACACTCCGACCCCGGCCGTGTCCCACGCGATTCTCACGTACAACCGCGGGCGTACGTCCGGACTCGCGGACGGCATCGTGATCACCCCTTCCCACAACCCGCCCCGCGACGGCGGCTTCAAGTACAACCCTCCGCACGGCGGCCCGGCGGAACCCGCGGTCACCCGGTGGATCGAGACACGGGCGAACGATCTGCTGGACGCCGGCCTTCGGGGGGTGAACCGGATCCCCTACGAGCGGGCCGTTCGCGCCTCCACGACACGACGGCACGACTACGTCGCGGCCTACACGGGCGATCTCGGCAACGTGCTCGACATGGACGCCATCCGCGGCGCCGGAATCGCCCTGGGCGTGGATCCGCTCGGGGGCGCGGGCGTCCACTACTGGGGGCCGATCGCCGAGCGCTACGGGCTGAATCTCACCGTCGTCAACGATGCCGTCGATCCGACGTTCCGCTTCATGACGGTTGACTGGGACGGCCAGATTCGCATGGATCCCTCCTCGCCGTACGCGATGCAGCGGTTGATCGATCTGAAGGACCGGTTCACGGTGGCCTTCGCCTGCGATCCCGACCACGACCGGCATGGAATCGTCACGCGCAGCGCGGGGCTGCTGCCGCCGAATCACTACCTGTCGGCGGCCGTGTTCTATCTCTTCCAGCATCGGCCGATGTGGCGCCGGGACGCGGCCGTCGGCAAGACCGTTGTGAGCAGCCAGATGATCGATCGCGTCACCGCGAAGCTCGGCCGGAGGCTCTACGAGGTGCCGGTCGGCTTCAAGTGGTTCGTGGACGGCTTGCTCGACGGATCGCTTGGCTTTGGCGGGGAAGAGAGCGCGGGCGCGTCGTTCGTGCGCCTGGACGGCAGCGCCTGGACGACCGACAAGGACGGCATCGTCGCGGCATTGCTCGCGGCGGAGATCACCGCGCGCCTGGGCCGGGATCCGGGCGAGGTCTACCGCGAGCTCGCGCGCGAGTTCGGCGAGCCTGCCTACGAGCGCGTCGAGGCGCCCGCCACGCCCGAACAGAAAGCGCGGCTGGCGGCACTCTCGCCCGGGGACGTGCGGACCGGTGATCTGGCGGGCGAACGGATCCAGCGCATCCTCACGGCCGCGCCCGGCGACGGCGCGCCCATCGGCGGGGTGAAGGTGGTGGCCGAGAGCGGATGGTTCGCCGCGCGCCCCTCCGGAACCGAGGACGTCTACAAGATCTACGCGGAGAGCTTCCGCGGGGCGGACCACCTGCGCCGCATCCTCGCGGAAGCCCGGACGATCGTCAGCGACGCGCTGGCGGCGGGGCCCGAGAGGGGCGCGGGCGGCGCCGCTGCAGGGAAGAGACCGTGAGCAGCCCGATGCGCTGGGAGCCGACCGGGACCATGACGACGATCCCGCCTGGGACGCCGCCGAAGCCGAGGCGCTCTACGATCGGCTCGAGCGGGAGGTCGTGCCCGAGTTCTGCGCCCGCGACCAGACGGGCATTCCGACCGCCTGGATCGCGCGGATGCGGGAGAGCATGACGCGGTTGACCCCGCCGCCCGGCAACGGATTATACGGCGCGAGTCGTCCCCCGCCACGATGGCGTGGCGGTTCCTCTGGAAGTTGCCCGCATCCTGTGGCATCGGTGACGCCGGCGTGCGCACGCGGGATGACGCCCGGGCGCGAAGGCAGATCCTGCCGCTCGGCGTCAACGCTTCGCGCTGGCCCCGGCCACCTCGTCGATCGTCGTGACCGCGTCGGGCGCGGGAGCCGGCACGCTCCGGTCGAGCCGGGCGCCCAGCAGCCTGGCCGCGTCGATCTCCGCGCCAAAGCCTGCCAGATCCAGTCGTTGCGCCTCGGCCGTCCAGCCGAGGCGCTCGATTCGCGCCCCGGCTCGGCCAGCGAACCTGCGGGCGTCCTCCAGGTGTCGACTCATCTGGCGAAGGTCGGCGTCGTAGAGATCCACACGCGCGGCAGCCAGCGAGAGGCGCGCCTCGAACAGGTCATTGCGCAACTCGGCCGCCTGGAGCGCGCGGTCCAGATTCCCCCGGCCGGAGGCGCCCCAGACCCACCCGCCAAGCAGCGCCACGAGCAGCGCCACCGAACACTCCGACACGCTTCACCATCGTCGTCTGCCCGCTCATCGTTCGTAACAGGTCAGGGGCTGGCGGATTCCGCAGCCACGTCCGGCAGCGAGCCTGCCGGACGTGTCGACCCTGCAGACCGTGGCCGTGCCAACGCGCTCACGCGTCGCCCACGGCGTCACAGACGACCTGTCAGCAGCAGGATCACGAGAATCAACACCACGAGCCCCAGCCCGCCGCTCGGGAAGTATCCCCAGCTCCGGCTGTGGTTCCAGGTGGGGAGAGCCCCCAGTACCATCAGAATCCCAATCACGATCAGAATGGTGATCATCGTCTTTCTCCTTCCGAATGAGCCGTCGCACGCCGGTGCACGTCAATCCTCGCGTCAGGGCCGCAAAACGTTCAGGTGGTCCACCACCTGCTTGATGCCCTTCGTCTCCCGCGCCAGCGCGACCGCCCGTTCACGCTCGGCACCCGACCCGACGTCGCCCGCCAGGGTCACGATCCCGTCGGTCGTCGACACGTCAATGGAGCGCGCGCGCACGCTCTCGTCCAGGGCCATCTTCGCCTTGATCTTCGCGGAGAGCGCGGCGTCCGACATGTAGTCGCTCGCCTGCTCCGCGGCCTTCCCGGCCTGAGCGTCGAGCTTGTCCATGCGATCTCGTGCGGTGACGGTGCTGGTCGGTCCGGCCGCGCTGGTTCGCCACGAGATCCCCGTCACCTGGTCGTAGGACCAGTACCCGAGCAGGTAGGTACCCATCGCGACGAGCGCGAGCACGAAGACCGTTCCCAACAGGAGTCTCACACGACACCTCCTTGTGAGGCCTCCGAATGTCTGGCGGACCTCGACGACGCATCCCGCCTGGGGGCGGTGCTCGTCGTGTCTTGCAGTGCAGGTTCAGCGGCCAGGGACAGTCTGGCATACGCCGGGAATCCGTGATGTCCCGCATTGAACACCCGCGGCAGCCTGCCGGCTGCATCTTCATGATGCCGTCACGCACAATCCGGCGTTGGGCAACCAGATCGCGGGTGTAAGCGCTTCAGGGATGGGAGGGCCGAGGTGTGCGGAATTGAACAGGTATGGAGGGCGTGCGATAGCTACACTCTGAGACTTGAGCCGCTGTTGGTGGAGGTCGTCGACAGCGAGTCGGACAAGACGATGGCCGGCATGAGGGCGCGGAATGCCCCCTCTCCCTCGGCGTCGAGAATGAGCTGACGGTCGAGAAGGGGAGGTGACCGGTCGTTACGTCGAGCGGTCGCGGCCGGGGATCGAACCATGAGTGTGCAGGGGAACACAACGGTTCTGGCTGTCGCAAGTCGGGGAACCACCCACGAGAAGGAGAGGAACACGATGAAACATCTGCTTCGGATCCTGACCGTCATGCTGGCTCTGGCGATCACGAGCGGCGCGTCGATGGCCTACGCCCAGGACACGTCCGTCTTCGACACGCCGTTCGCGTTCAGGCTGGGCACCCAGGTGCACCAGCCGGGCAGCTACACGATCCGCGTGAGCGACGACGAGATGACCGTTGCCATCACGCCGGCCAAGGGTGCCGAGAATGTGGCAATGGTGATGACGCGCCTCGCAGAGCCCGAACCCCCGCTGCGCGAGGGCAAGGTGGTGTTCGACAAGGTTGGCGACGTGTACTACCTGTCCGAGGTCTGGATGCCGGGATCCGACGGGTTCCTGTTGCATGCCGCAAAGGAAAAGCACACCCATGTCAAGGTGACGCTGGCCAAGAAGGGCTGAGTCGACCTGCAGGCCATGTCCGTTGCCCGGCAGGTCTATGCCTGCAGGTGGACGTGCCCTTGCTCCGAGCCCCATGTCCAGTTCCGGATCTCCGGCAGATCCTGGCCGTGCTTGTCGATGTAGGTCTTGTGCTCGATGAGCTTGTCCTTGAGCTGCTGCTTCAGGTGGATGCCCGCGTCGCCCGTCTGCGGCAGGCGATCGATGGTGTCCATCACGAGGTGGAAGCGGTCCAGATCGTTCAGCACCGTCATGTCGAAGGGCGTGGTGATGGTGCCCTCTTCTTTGTAGCCGCGGACGTGAATGTTGTCGTGGTTGGTGCGGCGGTAGGTCAGCCGGTGGATCAGCGTCGGGTAGCCGTGGAAGGCGAAGATGACCGGCTTGTCCGTGGTGAAAAGCCCGTCGAAATCCCTGTCGCTCAACCCGTGCGGGTGCTCGCTTGGCGGCTGCAATTTCATGAGATCGACGACGTTGACCACCCGGATGCGCAGGTCCGGCAGATGCCGTCGCAGGATGGACACGGCGGCGAGCGTCTCCAGCGTCGGCACGTCGCCGCAGCAGGCCATGACCACGTCGGGTTCGGCCTCCTCGCCGTTGCTGGCCCATGGCCAGATCCCGATGCCTCTGGTGCAATGCTCGGCGGCCGCGTCCATCGCGAGCCACTGCGGCGCCGGGTGCTTGCCCGCGACGACGACGTTGACGTAGTGCCGGCTGCGCAGGCAGTGATCCATGACCGACAGCAGGCAGTTCGCGTCCGGCGGCAGGTACACACGCACGATTTCGGCCTTCTTGTTCACGACGTGGTCGAGGAAGCCCGGGTCCTGGTGCGTGAAGCCGTTGTGATCCTGCCGCCACACGTGCGACGCCAGCAGGTAGTTCAGCGAGGCGATCTTCCGCCGCCATGGCAGCTGCGCCGTGACCTTCAGCCACTTGGCGTGCTGGTTGAACATCGAGTCGACGATGTGGATGAACGCCTCGTAGCAGTTGAAGAGCCCATGCCGTCCGGTGAGCAGGTAGCCCTCGAGCCAGCCCTCGCACTGGTGCTCGCTGAGCATTTCCATCACGCGCCCGGTGGGCGCGAGGAACTCGTCGTTCGGCACGGTCGCGGCGTCCCACTGGCGGCTGGTCTGCTCGAACACGGCTTCCAGGCCATTGGAGAGCGTTTCGTCGGGACCGAAGACACGGAAGTTCCGCTGGCCCTGGTTCAACCTCGCCACGTCGCGCAGGAAGCGCCCGAGCACGTGCGTATCGCCGATGCCGCGCACCCCGGGCGAGGGCACGTCGACCGCGTACTCGCGGAAGTGCGGCATCCGCAGGTCGCGGAGCAGTATGCCGCCGTTCGCGTGGGGATTCGCGCCCATGCGCCGCTCGCCCCTGGGCGCGAGCTCGGCGAGTTCCGGTCGCAGCCGGCCCTGCTCATCGAATAGCTCCTCCGGCCGGTAACTCTTCAGCCAGGCTTCCAGCAGCTCGAGGTGTCCGGGATGGGTGGCCGGGTCGGAGATCGGCACCTGGTGCGAACGGAACGTGCCTTCCACCTGCAGGCCATCGACGATCGTCGGCCCCGTCCAGCCCTTGGGCGAATTGAGCACGATCATCGGCCAGCGGGGACGCGTGATGTCGCCGTGAACCCGGGCGTCGTGCTGGATCCGAGTGATCTGCTCGACCACCGTGTCGAGCGTCGCGGCCATGGCCTCGTGCATCAGCAGCGGCTCGTGCCCCTCGACGAAGAAGGGCGTCCAGCCGCAGCCGCGGAGGAACTGCTCCAGTTCCTCGCGGGTGATGCGGGCGGAGAGTGTCGGGTTGGAGATCTTGTAGCCGTTGAGATGCAGGATCGGCAGCACCGCGCCGTCGGTGGCCGGATTGAGAAACTTGTTGGAGTGCCACGCCGTGGCCAGCGGCCCGGTCTCCGCCTCGCCGTCGCCGACGACGCAGGCGACGACGAGATTGGGATTGTCGAACACCGCCCCGAACGAATGGCTGAGTGAATAGCCCAGCTCGCCGCCCTCGTGGATCGACCCGGGACATTCCGGCGACGCGTGGCTGGGAATCCCGCCGGGAAAGGAGAACTGCGTGAAGAGTCGCTTGAGCCCGGCCGCATCCTGGCTGATACGGGGATAGATCTCGCTGTACGTGCCCTCGAGGTACGT
Organism: uncultured Acidobacteriota bacterium; assembly: GCA_963813325.1. Taxonomy (GTDB): domain Bacteria; phylum Acidobacteriota; class Vicinamibacteria; order Vicinamibacterales; family JAKQTR01; genus CAWEYM01. Next base: position 2,233,952 of record CAWEYM010000002.1, on the reverse strand, counting down.
GTTGCCCACGACGGCCGGGCCGCCGTGCCCGGGACCGGAGACGTAGATCATGTCGAGGTCGTATTTCCTGATGGCCCGGTTCAAGTGCACGTAGATGAAGTTCTGCCCGGGGGTCGTGCCCCAATGGCCCAGCAGCATGGGCTTCACGTGCGCGAGCGTCAGCGGCTCCCTCAGCAGGGGATTGTCGTAGAGATAGATCTGCCCGACGGACAGATAGTTCGCGGCCCGCCAGTAGGCGTCCATCCTCCGGAGTTCGTCCGGGGTGAGCGTGTGTGTGTCCATGATTCATCGAAGAGCATTCCGGGAACCGAGCGCCCGGGCCCACTCACCGTTCACGTGAGTGGGCGGGCGCTTGTTCGGACCCGCCGTCGACACCGCGGGGTGTGCTCGCCCCGGGCACGCGGGCTGAAGCCCGCGCGCCACATTCCCGGCGCGTCCTCACGCCACTGAGCGCCGGGCTCAGCGAATCGACTCGAAGATGAGGATGGTCCCCAGAACGACGCCCAGAATCGACGTTCTTCCGTTGGAGAAGGAACCGTACTGATACCGGGCGTTGTAGCCATCTTCATAGCCGCGACGGAAGCCCTCGCGGAAGTAGATGTTGTAGGCGTCCTGAGAGACATAGAAGCCGCCGTACCCGTAGTTCGCATCCTGGTAGGCCCAGGAGTTTTCGTAGCCGGAATCCCAGCGATCCTGCCGGTCTGCCAGCCCCGCGAGGCGGCCTTCTTCGTAGCCGTAGTTCACGGCCTGCCGGAGCAAATCGACGCCGTACTGGTTCGTGTCGTAGTAGTTGCCTCCATACGAGTACCGATACGTCGAAGGCGTGTAGAAGTAGGGATCGCTGTAGTAGTTGTAGCGAACCTGCACCTGGACACGCTGCCGACGCAGGCGCTCCATGTACTGTTCCTGGAAACGGTACTGCGCCATGCGGTTCTGTTGCCGCAGCCGGACGGAGAACTGCGTCGCTGCACGCTCCTGCTGATCCAGGTGCCCGCGGTACTGCACCAGGCGTTGTTCCTGCTGCTGAATCCGCTGCTGCTGGACCTGCGGGGCCAGGCGCTGCCGCTGCTGGGCCTGACGCCCCTGCTGCTGCTGACTCCGCGCCTGCTGCTGCCTGTTCTGCTCCTGGCGCTGCTGCGCCTGCGCCTGCTGCTGCCGGTTCTGGTCCTGGCGCTTCTGTGCCTGCTGCTGGCGCTGATCCTGCGCCCGCTGCGCCTGCTGTTGCCTGTTCTGGTCCTGGCGCTGCTGCGCCTGCGCCTGTTGCTGCTTGTTCTGGTCCTGGCGTTTCTGCGCCTGCTGCTGGCGCTGCTTTTCCTGTTGCTGCGCCTGCTGCTGCCTGGCCTGCTCCTGTTTCTTCACCTTCTGCTTCTGGTCCTGCTGTTTCTGATCCTGTCGCGGTGGCGGTTGTGCGCTGGTGGGGACACTCAGCCCGAACAGCGCGACCGCACCGATGCCAATCGCCACGACCATCCGATTCAGAACACTGCCTCTCATAGCACACCTCATCCGCATAACGTGTAATCTCCGCCGGCAAACAGTTGACACGAGCCGCTTCGCCTCCGGACCGGGCGGAGCCCTGACTCGACGCTCTCCAATACCGTGACGCAGGTTCATCAGCCCGTCCCTGCACGGTTCGGCCAGATGCGCACCGCGAACGCCACCCACCACCGGGGCCCCCTTGCGCCGGGTGTGTTCGCACCGGGACGGGCGGATTCGAGCCCGCGCGCTGCATTCCCCGCGCGTCCTCAACTCAGCTGAGCGCCGGGCTCAGGCGAGCCCGCGACGGCCGCTCACCAGGCCGACGAGGAAGAGCACGATGGCGATGACCAGCAGCACATGGACGAATGCGCCGATGGTGTAGGTCCCGACGATGCCCAGTAGCCACGCGATCAGCAGAATCACGGCCAGGGTGTACAGCATTGCGATCTCTCCTGTTCATTGGGCAGGTTGATCTCGCGCCCACCACGCGGACGGAGCCGGCCCTGCCACTCCTGATGAACAGCGTAGGGCAATCCCTGACGGGCGTCTGTGCTGTTGAGCACACCCCGCCTTCCCGTCGAGGTCGTGCGCCGCCCGGCGCCGGCGACGCGGTTACACCTGGTGTCCTGGCCTTTCAGGCGCCGGCCAGGTGTGCGTTCTTGAACATACGCCCGGGCACCGCGCTGATAGGCTGGTGCCCATTGGCGATCTCGTCGGAACAGCGCCTTCGCTGATGGAGGAGGACGCAGATGACAGGCATGAAGCGCGTAATCGTTCTCATGGCCGGCCTGGCGGCAGCAAGCGCCGGCATGACGATGGCTGCTCAGCAACGGCCCTACCGGGTGAGCGATCAGGTGCTGAAGGACCTGGTGAATCGCCTCGACGCCCATCGAGATGCCTTCCACGACAGCGTCGGTCGGGCGATCGATCGCAGCCCGCTCAAAGGCAGCCCGGCGCACGACGAGATCGACAGGTCCGTGAGCTATTTCGAGCAGGCCGCGGATGTGCTCCGTGACCGCGTGAACGATCGGCAGTCCGGGCCGGCTGACGCGGAGAACGTGCTGAGGCGCGCATCGGCCATCGACGACCTCCTGATGCACAACCAGCTCGACACCGGCGCGCAGAGCGATTGGCAGACGCTGCGGCTGGACATGGACGCGCTGGCGCGCGCGTATGACATCCAGTGGAGCTGGAACGCCGACTCACAGGACGTGTCGCCACGGGTCGACGACAGGCAGGTCGAACGGCTGCTGCAGCAGATTGGGGACAAGGCCAACCAGTTCGACAGGAGCCTCGCCCAGGCCGGCGATCGCAATCGGGTCGTCGACCGCCGGGAGATGGACGAGATCCATCGGTCCGTGAGTGACTTCAGGCACGCGACCGATCGGCTGCGTGATCGCGTCAGGGGCCGGCAGTCCAATACGCTCGACGTCGAAGAGGTGCTCCGGCGCGGTGCGGGCATCGACGGATTCGTGCAGCGGTATCAGTTGAGTGCCCAGGCCGAGCAGCACTGGCTCTCGCTCCGCGGCGACCTGGAGGGGCTCGCCAGCGCCTACAACGTCGCGTGGAACTGGGGCGATTCCGGGTACACGCCGTCGGAACCCGTGGCGGGCTTCCGCCATCGCCTCTCAGGCACGTATCAGCTCGAGACCAGTCGGGGCGATGACCCGCGGCAGGCGGCTGAACTGGCGGCCCGTGCCGCGCCCGCCGCCCTGAGGCAACGGACGTATCAGCGCCTCCTGAACAGGCTGGAGGCGCCGGACCTGATCGCGATCGACCGCAACGGGAACAGCGTGACGATGGCTTCGACACGCGGAGGGCGCGTGACCGTCGAGGCGGATGGCAGGGCCCGCTCGGAACAGTGGTCCGCCGGACGGACGATTACCACCCGCGCCACCCTCGAGGGCGAGCGCCTGGTGGTGGCGACCACCGGCAATCGGGGCAGTGATTTCACCGTGACCTTCGATCCGATGGACAACGGCCGCAGCCTGCGGATGACGCGGACCATCGATGACGAGGATCTTCGCCGGCCGGTGACGGTTCGAAGCACCTATCGACGGCTGTCGGATGAGGCCCGGTGGAATATCGAGGTCGACCTCCGGCGAGGTGTCCGCGACCACACCGGCCCTCCCGCGGATGATTTCGGCGTGCCGGACGGCACCCGGTTCGTGGCCGTGCTGGACAACGCCCTGAGCACGGTGAACGTGCGCGACGGTGACCTCTACACGATGACCGCTCTCAGTCCCCCGCAATACGAGGGCGCGGTCATTCAAGGCTTCGTGTCCGGCGTGGACGAGTCGAGGCGGTGGACCGGCCGGGCGGGCATGATGTTGAACCTGCAGAGCATCCGCCTCCGCAACGGCAGTTCGTACCAGTTCGACGGGCTGATCGAGGATATCCGCACGCCTGACGGAGAGCCGGTCCGGGTGGATCGCGAAGGCACGCTCGACAGTCGCGACAGCCGGGCCCAGAAGACCGTGGAGCGGGGCGCCATCGGCGCGGCGCTCGGCGCGATCATTGGCGCGATCGCCGGCGGCGGCAGGGGCGCCGCCATTGGCGCGGTGATAGGCGCGGGCGGCGGCGCGGGCACGGTCTTCATCGAGGGGCGGGACCGGCTCGACCTGCCGCGCGGCACCGAGGTGACGATCACCTCGGGCGACCCGGGGAATCAGCGAAGGCTCCCGGGCGTGCAGCATTGACGCCAGGCGCCAGGGCATGGGATCACCTGCGCCGCCACCTGCACGGGTGAGCACGGGAGCGGGCCACGGAACACGTCAGGATGGGAGGCTGCGGATGTGGAACAAGGATGAACGCAACGGGAAGATCGGTCAGGCGAAGGGTCGAGTCAAGCAGGCGGTCGGCGATCTGACCAGCGACAAGGACCTGAAGGCCGAGGGCCGGGTGGACGAGGCCGCGGGCAAGGTCCAGGAGGCCGTGGGTCAGGTCCGCCGCAAGACGGGCAAAGCGATCGAGAAGATCGGCAAGGCCGTGAAGCGGTGAACCCGGGCCCGCCGGAGCGGCGCACATCGCACGCGACCGCGTCCGGGCCGCGCGCGGGGCCTAGACGCGGTCGTTCCATCGCGCCGCCGGGGAGGCCCGGCCCCACCCGACCCTGCCGCTACTGCTGAATCGTCTTCGATTCGTTGCGGGGAGAGTTCTTCTGCAAGACGTCCACGAAGTGACGCCCTGACTCCGGTACGGTGATGGCCCTTCCCGTGATGATGCGTCGCGCCGTGAGCTTGCGCCCGTAGACCTCGGCATTGGCGTCGTTGTCGGGGCGAACCGAGGCACCCGAGAGCGACACGCCGGCGAACAGGCCGCGCGACCTGGAGTAGCTGAGAATCTCGGCCTGCATCGACGCGTCAGTCGACCCTTCCACGGCGCGTCCCTTGGGCCCGGCCGCCACCGAGGCGGTCCCACCGAGCGTGACCTTGCTGCCGAGCAGCGCGTTCACGCCGCGCGTGTTCATCACGAGGAGCACGAGGTCGGTGGACTCGGCGCCGATCTGGAACCCGACGCTGCCGCCGTCGAGCGAATACATGGCGGGGGCGCCCCACGCCCCGTCGAACGACCTGCCCGATCGACAGACCATCGCGCCACGGCCGTAGCTGCCGCCCAGCCCGACCGCGACCTTGAGCATCGATGGAATGACGATGACGCACTCGGCCTTCTCGAGCAGGTCCTGAGGAATGTCGCCCGGAACGTTGAGGATCTCCTCCATCACGACGCCGCAATTCTCCAGGCGGCTCTGCTCCTTGTTCTGAGCGCCGAGGGTGGCGACGCCGAATACGACACAGAATGCGAGGACGTAGCGAACCATGTGTCAACCTCTCTGATTGTCCGTGTTGTCGCGCGCAGCCTCTGGTGACGCCGGCTGCCAACCCGCCCGGGGCCGTCGCCCCTTGGCGTATCCGCGTGATGACCGCGATGCCAGCCACGACCTCCATCACCGATCCCGCCACTCCACGAATCCCGGCGGGGACTCGTCCCGAACGATCATGACGCGCTGCACGCGCTCCTCGCGCAGCAGGGCGGACGCGGCCGTGCGGGCATCGTCGATGGTGAGGTAGCCGAGCCAGGTCGGCAGGAGCGAGGACGCCGAGCCGCGCTTCACCGTGGTGATCAGATGGAACATGACGCAGTGTCGCATGCGCCCGGAAACGGCGCTGTGCCCTATTGAACAGGCCCCGGGGCGTGTTCAAAAGTGAACAGACAGCCGCCGGCGGGCCGCGCATCCTGTGACTCTGGAAATCAGTCATTGACGAAAGGACGGTCCAGCCATGAGGACCACCCAGAGGACCACGGCCACCGCTGCCGTCGCGGGCCAGGCGCGGCAACAGGACCTGCAGTCGATGCTGTACGACCGCCAGCGCGAGATGCAGACCGAGCTCCAGCGTCGCGTTCGTCGGGCGCCCGCCGAAGGGCCGGGCGAGGGACTCGACGATACCGAGCACGCCGAGGCCGACATCCAGGAGCACATCGAGGTCGCCCTGATTCAGATGAAGGGGGAAACAGTCCAGCGGATTCGGGACGCGCTGGTCCTGCTCGACGCGGGCGAGTACGGCTACTGCGCCGAGTGCGGCGACGAGATCTCGGAGAAGCGGCTGCTGGCGCTCCCCTTCGCGGTTCGCTGCACGGCCTGCGAAGGGGCGCGTGAGCAGCGCGCCGCCCGGGAGCGACGGATGGGCTCGCCTCGAAGCGTCCCGTTGGTCTCGGATGACCAGGTCGGGTCGTGAGCGCGTGCGGTGGCGGCCACGCCGTTCGGGCGATCACACGCAGATGGATGACGCGCCGTCGCCGCGGCCATCTGTGTGACGCGCCGCCACGGGTCTGCGGCGAATTGAATCAACCGCCAGGGCAGCGGATGGCAACCCCGTCCAGGCGTCGCGTCACGGTCAGAGCCGCCCCGTCAGCAGCAGGATCAGCCCCACCACAACTGATTCAATACAGAGTCACCGCGGAGCGGAAGGCCGCGTGACGCCCGCCTGGCCGGTGTGAGGAGCCAGCGCCCGGGGAGGATCGGCGAGGCCCACCTGCAGCGCGGCCTGCGCCGCGAGGTACTGGTCGATCCCGTCCTCGATCTCGCGCGGAAAGCGCGGCGCCCGCCCGACGAGCTGGTCCTTGTAGACGCGGAGCATGATCTCGCGGAAGATCGGCAGCGCCGTGCGCCCGCCGGTCTCACTCTGCCCGAGGGGGCGATTGTCGTCGAAGCCGACGCGGACCGCTACTGTGATTCCCTGGGTCCCGTAAGTGGATCCCACGAACAGCGCGTCGCGGAAGTCGCTCGTCGTCCCGGTCTTGCCCATCACCGGCACCGGGAAGTTGCGGGCGTCGAGACTGTGGGCGGTGCCGTCAGGGAGACGGACCACGCCCCGGAGCCCCTCCTGGATCGCGCGCAGGGCCGCGGAGCGAATCTCTTTCGTGCTCCGGGGCGGTGCGTACAGGTCGGCGCCGGAGATGTCGGTCACGCGATCGATGACGTGCGGGTCCGCCAGGACGCCCGAGGCGATGGCGCGATAGGCGTCGGCCAGTTCCAGCAGTCGCACCTCCGACGCCCCGAGTGCCGTGGACAGGTACGGCTGCAGCGGGGACCGGATCCCCATCCTGTGGGCGGTCTGGATCACCGTGCCGACGCCGATCTCCCGGGTGATCCACACGGCCACGGTGTTGCGCGACTCGGCCAGGGCCTGGCGCATCGGGATCGGGCCCTTGAACTGGTTGTCGTAGTTGGCGATCCACTTGACGCCGCCGTTTCCGAGCGGCACCTCGATGGGCTCGTCGGGCACCGTGGAGCCGAGGTCCAGCCCCGACTCGAACGCGGCCAGGTACACGAGCGGTTTCATCGCGGAGCCGGGCTGGCGCAGCGAGCCCGTGGCGCGGTTGTAGTCCGAGTAGCGGTTGTCGCGATCTCTGTACACCTGCCGCCCGCCGGCCTCGGCCAGGACCGCCGCGTCCGCGTTGCCCAGCACGACCACCGAGCCCTGGATCAATCCCTTCCCTTTGGGGTGCCGCTTCTCGTACTGGGCCAGGCCGCGCTCGAGGGCTTCGTTGACAATCGACTGCACGCGCGCGTCGACCGTCGATCGGACCACGATTCGCCCCTGGAACAGGTCTTCGACGCCGAAGCGGCTGCCGCCGTGCCGGTTCAGTTCGTCGAGGACGTGCTCGACCGCCGCCGGAGCGTCGGTCTTGATCGGGCTGAGGGGCACGACGCGGATCGGTTCGCCCTGGCAGCGCTTCGCAAGGCTCTCGGGGATGAAGCCGCTGCGCGCCATCAGGGCGAGAATCTGGTTGCGGCGATTCATCGCCCGGGCGTTGCCGGGCACGGGGGCGTAGTCCCGTGGCGCCTTGCTGATCGCCGCCAGGAGCGCCGCGTCGCCCGCGTCGTCGGCCGTGTAGCTCGACAGGCTCTTGCCGAAGTAGTACTCGGATGCCGCGGCGAACCCGTAGCGGCCGTTGCCCAGGTAGATGAAGCTCGCATAGCGCGCGAAGATTTCGCGCTTGGCCTGCTCCTGCGATCCAAACCGCCTGCGCATCTCCCGCTCGAGCCAGATCGTCAGGCGCACCTCCTCCAGTTTCCGGAGGAGCTTGTTCGTGGCGGAGGCCCCCAGGAGCAGGGCGAAGAGGCGGGGCGGGGCCAGGCCGGCGTGGAACATCGCGTCCCCGTCGGCGCGGTTCATCAGGCCCTGCAGGAAGTAGCCGCGGACGAGTTGCTGCGTGAGCGTCGAGCCCCCTTGCGGCAGGAGCAGCCGCATCCCGTGGCCGCCCTTCCACCATTCGTCCATGGAGCGCACCGCCGTTTTCTCGACGACCCGCGGCAGCGCACGGTAGTCCACGCCGGAATGGGAGTAGAAGCGCTTGTCCTCGGCGGCCACGATGGCCTGCCGCAGGATGACCGGCAGCTCGTCGTAGGTCACGACCTGGCGGTACTGGCGCGCCAGTTCGATCAGCACCTTGCCGTGCACGTCGCGGACGACACCCGTTGTGGGGGGCTCGAACCGGATGAACGACTCGATGTCGGGCAGGCCGGAGCGGTCGAAGTACACGTGGTACACCAGCCACGCCGGCGGGAACAGGACCATCGCCACGACCGGGAGCGCCACGGCGAGGAGCACGACACGGCGCCGCCGCGTGGCCAGCAGCAGTGCGGCTATTCGCCGGTTGGCGCGCAGACGCGCAAAGAGGCCCCGCAGCCGCTCGCGGCGCGCGTCGGGCGGCCAGGCCGGCTCCGTCCCGGCTCGCTGGGGCGGCAAGCCCGAGGTCTTCCCCGAGCCCGGGCCCGAGTCGCCCCTCCGGATCGAGCCGCCGTCAACCCGCTGCAATGGCAGCATGCGCGGGTTCCTGCCTGTTTCCACGCCCTCCAGCATGCCGGAGACGACGGCGCGCGTCTGTTCACTCTTGGACACATCCGGGGGCCCGTCAGGGGGCGGGTCGTCCCGCCGTCGCGCGCCCGCCCGCGGCAGAACCGTCCGTTGCCGGGCGCGAAGTGTGCACAACTGAACAGACGAGGCTCAATTCCGCGTCTAGCATGTTGCGAATGGGCGAGTGGGGCGACGCTGGCGTCCAGCGTTGCGGGGTCCCAGACGCCGGGCAGGAGTCGTCTTTCCGGCCCCAGAACGCCAAGCGGGTCTCGTCCGGATGCCGCAGGTCGCAAGGAGGTCAGCAATGTCAAGTGTGTTTCGTCGTGCGTTTGCCATCGGTGCGGGCGCGGTTGTACTGGGGCTGGCGCTCTCATCAATGGCCGCCGCGCAGGGCACTCCGACGGATGCCGTGCACAACGCCCGCCGCCTCGGTGGGGCGACGTCGTTCTATGCGCCGCCCTTGAGAAACGCTGCCAGTCTGAAACAGATGGTGGCGCGAAAGGGCATGGCCGACGACATCCGGGCGGTGTTGCGCGACAGCGGCATTCCGGAAACGGCCGACGCCGTGCTGGCGACGCTCGCCGGCGCCACGTCTGCGGTCCCGGGCGCCTTCTGCGACGAGGCGACGCCCGCCGACGGCACCCTCGTGGCCTGCGAATTCCAGCCGGGATCGACCATGCTGTGGATGGCCTACCGGCCCAACGCCCGGAAGGGCAACCGCACGCCGGGCCGGCTCGAGAGCGTCCGGTGGGCCGGCAAGCGGCCGTTCAAGTCGCTGCTGTTCCGCGTGACGAACGACTACAAGATCTACACGTTCATCCTGCCGATGCCGTGCGCCAACCTGTCGCTCATGTCGGTCAAGGAGATCGAGGGTGAGCCGGTCGACGTGTCCGTCGACCGCATGTGCGATCCGAAGACAGGCGTCCTGCGTGCGACGCTCAAGGCCAGCAGCAAGGACCTCGAGCGCGTGCGGCGGGTGGGCGTGACCATCAACGGCCAGCCGGCGGGCGAGTTGACCGCGCCGTCGTGGACGTTCACCACTGACAAGCCCGGCGACTACACGTTCGACGCGACCGACAAGAGCGGGAAGCCCTATTTCGTCGTGCCGCGTACGCTCCGCGTGGAAGCGTGCCCGCCGCCGCCGCCGCCGCCGCCGCCGCAAGTGGTCGGGCCGACGTGCAGCGTCGTCCTGTCCTTCGTTCCGGTGCGGCGCGCCTACGAGATCAACGTCGATGCGACGCGCAGCACGACCGGGACGAGCGGTGTCGCGCCCACGGTCACGGTGGTGTTGCATGACGACGCCGGGGCAGTGGTCGGAGAGACGCTGGCGCTCGACAGCACCCTGAACGGGAAGTTCACGGTGCGCAGGCCCGGCACCTACCATGGAACGGCCACCGTGACCACCCCGCAGGGCGTCGTGGTGGGCGCCAATCGCTACGAGGGCACGGCCACGTGCGAGGCGAGTGTCACGATTGAGCGAGCCGCCGGCGGGCCGGACTTCTTCGTCGACATCCTCGCTGGCAAGGACCGCCGCGTGCGCCCGATCGCGGGCACGGACCTGGAGTTCGCCCAGTGCTCGCCGCTCCTCGGCCTGAAGTTCGGGGTCGCGAAGCGGTTCCCGAGCGACTGGCAGGTGGCCGGGGCCGTCGGTGTCGCGATGAGCCTGGTCAACGACAAGGAGAAGGTGAGGGAATCGGCGCTCTTCGTCGATGCCGAGGTGGACAAGTACGTGTCCGGCGGATCCTTCATCGGCACGGGGCTCTCCCTCTGGGATTTGACGCGCAGCGACACGTGGACGCCGGCGTGGCTCCTGCACTTCGGCATCCCGGTGTCGAGGCATCCGAGGTACCCGGTGTACTTCATCGGTGAGGGCCGTCTGTTCTTCGACCACATCGACGACATCAAGAACAACTACCAGGCCTGGGCCGGCGTGCGCGTGCAATTCCGGCGGTAAGACGCGCCGAAGCGGCCAGGCCAAGGGCCGGTGGTCCGAACGGATCACCGGCCCGCCGGCCGGCGCAATCACGCGGAAGGAAAAGGACCACCCATCATGACGATCTCATTGCCGGGTCTCATCCTCCTCATCGTCATCGCGGCCGTCTGCGGCATGATCGGCAAGGCGATCGCCGGGGGCGCCCGGGGGGGGCTCATCGTATCCACAGCCATCGGGTTCATCGGCGCCCTCCTCGGGCCCTGGGTTGCGACCAGGCTCGGCCTGTCGGAACCCCTCATGGTCAACATCAGCGGGCATCCCTTCCCGGTGCTGTGGTCGATCATCGGCGCCGCGCTCTTCGTCGCGATCATCCACCTGATCTCCAGGCGATAGGCGATGGTCGACCTCGAGCGCGGGCCTCGGAGGACGTTATGAAGTCGATGCGGATGTACCTGCTGGGGTACGTGGTCCTGGTGGGCGGGTTCATCGCCGCGCTGTGGAAGCTCGGGGTGCTCGACCGCATAGGGCCGACATGGACGGTGATTGGCCTGGTGATCGCGATCGGGCTCGGAATCATGCTGTCCGTCTCGATCGGGGAGAAGAAGACGATCGAGGTGGACCAGAAACACTGACCCCGGGGCTCACCCGTGACGGGTGTGTTCGTCCCGGGCACGCGGGCTGACGCCCGCGCGCGACATTCCCGGCGCGTCCTCAACTCAACTGAGCGCCGGGCCCAGCTGCCGCGGCTCGCGGCGAGGAGGGTGACATGCGGATGATCGGGATCGTGGTCCTGGCAGCCGGGATTCTGGCGCTCGTGTACGGCGGGTTCAGCTACACCAGGCAAACCCACGACGCCAAGGTGGGTCCCCTGGAGATCTCCTTCAGTGAGAAGCGCCAGGTCAACGTTCCGCTGTGGGCCGGGGTGGTGCTCGCGGTCGTCGGCGGGGGCCTCCTGCTCAGCGGCAAGAAGTAATCGCCCTCGGCCCGCGCCTCTCACTGGCACCCGGCCGGGAGACGTGCTCCCGGCCGGGTGTTTCCTTGTCAGGCCGATCGGGCGCTCCCCGGCCGGGCGGGGTTCGGCGGGATCGTGTCGCCCGGGGCCTGCGGATCGGCCGCCACGTGCTCGATCGCGGCGTTCAATTCCGCGCCGATGAGAATCGCGAGGCCCGACACGTAGAGCCAGAGCAGCGCCACGATCACGCCGCCGATGGCGCCGTACGTCTTCTGGTACTCCCCGAAATGGCTGGCGTACCACTGAAACCCGAGCGACGCGAGGATCCACAGCAGGATGGCCACGACAGAACCCGGCGTGATCCACACCCATCGCCGACGGATGTCGGGCGCGAAGTAATAGACCCACTCGAGCGCCGTCAGCATCAACGCGACGATGAGCGGCCACTCCGCGATCGCCCACAACCAGGCGAAGCGCCGCGGCACGCCCAGGCTGTCCTGGAGATACTCCGCCAGCGTCGGCCCGACCATCATGAGCGCCACGGCGATCAGGGCGACAGCAATCAGCACCACGGTCAGGCCGATGGCGATCAGGCGGACGCGCCACCAGGATCGTCTTTCCCTGACGTGGTACGCCTGGTTCAGGGTATCGATGATGGCCGTCATGGCCGACGAGCTGCTCCACAGCGCGCCCGCCAGGCTGAGCGTCAGAAGGCCACGGGGCGGCCCGTCCGCGATCTGGACGAGCTGCTCCCGGACGATGACGAGCACGTCGCCGGGCGCCACGCGCGCGAGGCTGCCCACGACGACATCAACCAGGTGCTGCACCGGCAGGGAGCCGGCCAGAGCCACGACGAACAGCAGGGCGGGGAACAGGGCGAGAAACCAGAAGAAGGCCAGCTCGGCGGCCCAGCCGAGACAGTCGTCCTCATAGATGGCGCGGCCCGTGCGCTCGAGAATCTCGCCCCACCGGATGACGGACTGCGGCAACCGCATCGTGTCCAACTTCCTGATTGTGCGACGGACGCGGCGCCCACGCCTGTTCACATTGGAACAGCCCAGCGTCAGGTCTCGGATGTACTGTCCAGGATCAAGGCGTCCGACTCATGAACCGGCTCATCCTGATCGTCGTCGCGGTGGCCCTCGGCGCCCTGCTGCTCTACAGGCTGGAACGCGTCGTCCTCGTCCTGATCCTGGCGATGTTCTTCGCCTACCTGATTGCCCCGCTGGTGGCCTTCGTCGAACGCCGTCTGCGTGCCGTCCGAACCCCGCAGCGCCTGTCACGCGGTGTGGCCATCGGCATCGTCTACGTGATCGTCGCCGGGGTCGCGTGGGCGGGCACCGCGATGCTGCTGCCGACGGTGTCGCAGCAAGTCAGTGATGCCGCATCCCGGGCGCCGGCGTACGCGCAGTCACTGCGCGCGTGGCAGGGGGGCTGGTCGCGATCGTACGATCGGTTGCGGCTGCCGACCGAGGTTCGACGGCGCATCGATCAGTCGCTGCTCGACGCCGGCGATCGCGCCGTGGAGGGCGTGCGCGAGTCGGTGGTCGCCGGCTTCGGCGTCCTCTCGTACCTGCCGTGGCTGGTGTTGATCCCCGTGCTGGCCTTCTTCCTGCTGAAGGATGCCGAGAGCCTCCGGCGCGCCGCCCTCGACGCGCTTCCGCCGCGCTTCCGCGGGCGCGGATACCGGCTGTTCGAGGAGCTGAACACGACGCTGGTCGCGTACATTCGCGCGCAGCTCGTGGCCTGCGTGCTGGTCGGCTCGATCTGCACACTGGGGTTTGCGGCGATCGGCGTGCCGTACGCGGTCCTGCTCGGCGTGCTCGCGGGCGTTCTCGAGTTCATCCCGCTCGTCGGCCCGCTCCTGGTCGCGGTGATCGCCGGCCTCGTCGCGGCGCTGCACGCCCCGATCCTGGCGTTCTGGTCGACCGGGTTCCTCGCGGTCGTTCGGGTGGTCGAAGACTACGTGATCTACCCGCGCCTCATGGGACAGGGGATCCACCTGCACCCCCTGGCGGTCATCGTCGCCGTGCTCGCCGGCGTCGAACTGGGTGGAGTCGCCGGGATCTTCCTGGCGATTCCTGTCGTCGCGGCCCTGTCGGTCGCCTGGCGCCATGGGCTCGGATGGCTGGGTGACAGCCAGGAGTCGGCCCGGTATTGAGCGACTGCGCTATTCTAGGTCCAGGCCCGGCGCTCAGTTGAGCTGAGGGCCCGCCGGGCATGCAGCGCGCGGGCTTCAGCCCGCGTGCCCGGAGCGAGCACACTCATCACACGTGAGCTCCGGGGTCACCAGGCAAGGTGGAAAGAGGTGCCGTGGCCGCTGAGGGACGAGGTGCAGGGAAGGCAGCCCGCGCGACGCAGGCGCGGACGTATCGGCGCTTCTGGGCCGAGGTGGGCGGCCGGTTTCCCGATCTCGGCGGGGCGGCCTCGACCCGGTACTACGCGGACAACGAACGCCGGCTCTTTACCGAGCACTTCCCGGCGCTGCAGGGCCTGAGCATCTTCAAGACCGACCTGTGGGACGAGGCCAGGAACACGCGCATCCTGGCCTGGGCCAGCCAGCAGGGCGCCCGCGTCTGCGGCATCGACATCTCCGAGCCCACGGTGATCCGGGCGCGCGCCGCCTTCGAGCGCACGCCGGACGGTTTTCGCGGCGCGGTCGCCGACCTCCGCGATCTGCCTTTCCGCGACGCGAGCTTCGATGCCATCTACTCCATGGGCACGATCGAGCACTTCGACGAGACCGAACGCGCGGTCGAGGAGATGGCTCGCGTGCTCAAGCCCGGCGGGCGCGCGATCATCGGCGTGCCGAACCGTTACGACCCGTTCCTCCGGCCGCTCGTCGCGGCCGCGCTCCAGGCCCTGGGGTTGTATGCCTACGGGTACGAAAAATCCTTCTCGCGCCGCGCCCTGAAGGAGATGCTCGAGCGGGCCGGCTTCACGGTGGGCGCCGAGACGGCGATCCTTTTCATCCCGGGCTGGCTCAGGATGCTCGACCTTGCCTGCCATGCGTGGTGCCGGCCGCTGGCGACGGTCACGGGCGCCCTCGTGTGGCCGTTCGCCTTCCTCGACCGGCACCTGCCGGTCGTGCGGCGGCACGGGTACCTGCTCGCGACGGTCGCGGTGAAGCCGGAGCGACCGGGCGCCTGAGGGCCTTCCGGCGCGGCGACGCCGCCTGGGTTCGTCGCGCCGGCCCGACGAGGAAGCCGGGGCGCCGGGCGCGGGCGGACGCTCATGGCTGCGCCCATCGCCACTCGCCCACGGCGATCGCCAGCGGGCGGGCATCGTCGTTCCGCTCCAGCGTCGCGGCCACAATCGGCGGCTCGACTGGCCGGAGCACCAGCTGGTTGCTGCCGGGCAGCAGCCGCAGCGGGCCGATCCGGTAGGTGGCGCGGCTCGAGCGCACGACCAGGGCCGTCACACGGCTCCCGTTGAGCGACACGACCACGTGCCGCTCGACTCCAAACGAGGCGAGCTCGACGTCCAGGGCGAGCGTGCGCGGCGCGGCGCCTCGGCTTTCGATCTGCAGGGCCGCGTCGCCGCTCGTCCACCGCCACGTCCACGCCGGACTGTATTCCCTCGGATACAGGCCTTCGACCGACTTCACGTACACCGCGGGGCGCGCCGCCGCGATGGCGAACGCTGCGGCATCGCCAGAGAGATACGACGCACGCAGCCCGTCGCGTGCGTGTCCGCTCAGCCAGCGGAACTCGGGGCGTTCGGCTCTCACCAGCAGGTCCGTGAACCCGGCCGCGTGCAGGCGTGCGGCGAGATCCGGCGCCCCGCAGTCCGGCAGCGCGGGGCCCAGGTAGCCGATCGAGTACCCGGCCAGCCACGCCGTGGCCTGTTCGGCCAGCGTCCAGTCGGTGCAGTCGAAGACGCGCGGCGCCGCGCGGTGCCGCGCCAGCCACCGGTGGGCGGACGTCGGCAGCACGTCACGCCACTGCCACGGCAGCGGCGTGTACTCGAATGCCGTGAGGACCACCAGGGCGAGGGCCGCCGCACGCGCCACCCGTGTGCGGCGCTGCCACAACGACGTCATCCCCGCTGCCGCCACGATCGCGATCATCAACTGGACGACGACGCCGAAACGGGCGTAGGACCGGAACATGGGGGCGACGAGGTACAGCAGGGCCGACGGTCGCGCCACGCGAATGCCGAGAATCTCGCGCTCCGGCGAGAGCGAGCAGGCAAACGCGATCGCCGCGACGGCCGCCAGATACGGCACGGCGGCAAGGCTGTCGCGACCGCGCGCTCGAACCCTCGACCAGAGCCCGATGGCGGCGAGCGTCAGGACGCCGGCGCCGAGGTACACCTGCTGTTCGAGCAGGCCGGGCCCGATGCCGTACGACTCCCATGCCCGTCGCGACCACGCGCCCAGCACGGGATGGGCGACCGGCGGCACGAGGTAGCTCCACCATCGCGCGCTGTAGCGGAACAGGTCGGCGCGCGGGAACGCAAGGGCCTCCGGCTGTTCGAAGACCATCGGGACGACCAGGCGGGCCGTCAGGAGCGCGGCGGCGCCGATCGAGCCCAGGAGCGCGCTGGCCCAAAGAAGGTCGCGCCGGGATCGCGATCGACCATCGGGGGACGGCGCCAGCCAGAACAGCAGGAGCGTCACCGGCGTCATCGCCAGCGCGATGAAGCCGCCGTAGTCATTGCTCAGGACCACGAGGCCCACGGCGGCGGTGAGCATCGCCGCGCGGCCGGGGGTCATCCCGTGCAGGCACCGCCATAGCGCCAGGAAGTAGAGCGGAATCCATTGCGTCTGCGAGATGTGCACGTGATAGGCCGCGTGCGCCAGGTGAAACGGCGCGAAGGCAAAGACGAGCCCGGCCATCGCGGACGTCGTCGCGGAGCGCGTGAGCTCGTACGCGAACAGGCAGGCAAACACCGCCGCCAAGGGAAACGTCCACAGCACCATGACGTTGTACGCGGCGACCGGCGGCATGATGCGCGCGAGCGCCCGTCCGACCCAGTCGGTCGCCGGCTGCCGGTACAACAGGGGCACCGGCGCGCCCGCGAACTGCTGCATGACGGTGAACGGGTCGTAGTGCCGGCCGACGATCTCCGTGCCGAAGAGCCGTTCGGACGGCGCCCGAAGCACGGGGGCGGCCATGACGAGCGTGACGATCAGGGCGACGGCCGCGACGATCGCGACCTCGCGCGAACGCGACCCCCGCCGTGCCCGGGCGTCAGTCACCCGTGCCGCCTCCTGCCGCCGCCCCGGCGGGCCGGCGACGCAGCCAGCCGACGTTCACGACCGCCAGGGCGACGAGGAGCGGGCCGACCACCGCCCACGCGCGCACGTCCCGCACCTGAGGCGTGAACCCGGCGTGCGCGGCGAGGACGTGCAAGGCCAGCCAGGGTCACCACCTGGGTCGCCTCGAGGAGCGCCAGGCCGGCCAGGAAGCGCCTCCAGCCGACGGCGACGAAGGCCGCGACCCAGAGCGCCAGGTAGAGGCCCACCTGGAAGGCGGGGAGGAGCGCGATGGCGCCCTGCGGATCCTCGAGCGGCGTGCCCGCCACGACGCCGGCAGGCGCGCCGCCGCCGATCATCTCCGTCGCGCGCATCAGGACGTGCGCGTACGGCGCGCCGAGCAGTCGGGCGACCGCGACACCGAGCGCCAGGCCCAGGATCGCCCGGCGCAGGGCCGTGCCGCCGGCGCCGTGACGCCAGATGGCGGCGCGCGCACACGACGACAGCGGCGAGCAGAAGCTGGTAGAACGCGTGGATCAGGTAGAGCGGTGAAGCCACGAGCGCAGCCGGGAGGGCCACCACCAGGAGCCGGGCGATGCCGAGGCCGACGAAGAGCGGTGCAGCGGCGACGAGGCCCAGCGCGCGCGTGCGCCACGTCCCCGCATAGGCGAAGACCGCCGCGAGGTAGATGGGGATGAGCGGCGTGGAGACGCACTCCTGGGTCACCACGAAGCCGCCCCGGGCCGTCCAGAGCACGTTGGCCGAGGCGCGAGCCTCGACGCCGATGACATGGAGCGCCGCCGCCGCTGCGCGGGCGATGAAAGCGGCCACCGAGAGCACGCCGGCGCTCTCGAGGTAGAGCGGTGACGCGGCCGTGAACAGGACGAGGAACGCCGCCGTGAGACCGATGAAGCGGGGGGTGAGGCGCGCCGCGGAAGACACGGTCGCGGGCGTCGCGTCCCGCGCCACGGGTTCAAGAAGCTGGCTCCCGGCCCCTTGTCGCCCGTCCACGACGCGCATCCACCCGAACACGTACCCGGCGATGGCCAGGGTGAGCGCGGCCGGCCACACGTAGAGGTGGAGCGTCTCGAACCACGCCGGCGACGCGGCGACGCGGCCGAGCGTGCCGATGCGCATCGTGTTGAGGCCGAGGACGAGCGCCAGGCCGCCGCCGGCCCCCGCCAGGCGCATCCGCCAGCCGGCCGGGTACGCGAGGATGGCGCCGACACAGAGCGCCAGCGCGTCGGCGCCGCTGCACGCGAGCGTCGCGTCGATGGGGAGCGCCGGCATCCCGCACAGCCCCACCGCGAGCCGCCCCTGGAGTCGCGTGAGCGGCAGCAGTCCGTGGGTCTCGACCCAGTTCAGGCGCAACAGGCCGAACAGGCCAAGGCTCCAGGCTACGGCTCGCAGCGTGAAGTCAACGGCGCGGGTCCGGCTGCGGGCTGTGTCCGTCGGCACGGGGGATCTCCTGGACCGAGACGTGGCGCGCGCCGAAGGACCGGCTCAGCTCCTCAATGGCCTCCAGGCTCTTGAGCCGGCTCGAGCACGAGAAGATGTCGATGTGCACGGTTCCGGTCTCCGGCCAGGTGTGGATGGCGGCATGCGACTCGCTCAGGATGAGGACGCAGGTGAGGCCCGCCCCGGGATACACATGCGAGACCGCCTGCACGATGGTCGCGCCGGCCCGACCGAGGACGGCGGCAAAGGTGGCCGCGACGTCGTGCGGGCCCAGCGTGGCGAGGGCCTCGCACCCGCCAAGGTCGACCGAGTAGAGGACGGGCGGCGCGTGAGGGTTCATGCCGCAAGGGAATATAGCTAACCGCACGCAGATCAGGGTGTTCAATATGTGAACAGCCGGTCTCAGCACGCCGGCATACAATCCTCAGGAAAATGAAAGGCGCCGCCCGCTTGCCGGGACACCCGGTTTCTCACACGACTCGGTTCGGAAGAAGGAGATGCAGTATGAAGCGCACCTGCGTCAGTGTCGTGGCGGGCGTGGCCCTGGCCGCGCTGCTGTACGGTCCTTCCCCCGCACGGGCCCAGGTGGCGCCGCCACTCGGAGGGGCGGGGCGCTTCGCGGTCTTGGGCGGCTCGACGGTGACCAATACCGGCTCGAGCGTCATCAGCGGCGACCTGGGCGTCAGCCCCGGCAGCGCGGTCACGGGCTTTCCTCCCGGGATCGTGGTGGGCGGCACGATACACGCGGCTGACGCCGTCGCGCTTGCGGGCCAGACGTCCCTCACCACCGCATACAACAACCTCGCGGGCCAGGCGTGCGACACGAACCTGACAGGGCAGAACCTGGGCGGCATGACGCTCACCCCTGGCGTCTACTGTTTTTCCACCTCGGCTCAACTGACCGGCACCCTCACGCTCGACGCCCAGGGCAGCGCCGACTCGGTCTTCATTTTCCAGATCGGGAGCACGCTCACGACGGCGAGCAACGCGTCTGTCCTCGTGATCAACGGCGGATCGGTGTGCAACGTCTTCTGGCAGGTGGGCAGCTCGGCAACCCTCGGGACGACCACGACGTTCGCGGGGAACATTCTCGCGCTGACGAGCATCACGCTGAACACCGGCGCAACCATGATGGGTCGGGCCCTGGCGCGGAACGGCGCCGTGACGCTGGACTCCAACACGGTCGACGCCTCCATGTGCGTCGTCCCCGTTCCCACGCTGCCACAGTGGGCCGCAATGCTCCTCGCCGCGGGGCTCCTGGGCCTGGGGTACCTTCGGCTGAGGCGCCGGTCGGGGGGCGCGGCGCGGCCGTCCTGAGCCAGCGAGCCAGCCGGTTGGCCACGCCGTTCGTCGACGGCGTGCGATCGCCGATCGCGGATCCCGCCAGGCAGGGCGTGACGCGGCTGCAGGGGATCATGACCCCCGTGTCACGGCTTGAGCCCCCGGGGCACCGTGGCGGACGGAGAACATCGAGACGCAAGGAGGTCGGTGACATGAGAGGTTATCGCGCACTGCTCGGGATCCTGGCGCTGGCGGCCCTGGCGCTCGCGCCCGCATGCCGAAACACGGCGGAGGGCGTCAAGGAGGACTCCCGCCAAGACTCAGAGAAGGCCCGCGAAGCGGCGCAGACGGCCACGGCGGAGTCCGCGGACGCGGCTCGCAAGGCTGGCGCGCAAGCCGCGGAGACGGGCAGCACGATTGGCCAGGAGGCCAAGTCGGTCGGTTCGGCGATCAAGGAAGGAGCCAAGGCGGTCGGCTCGACGGTCAAGGAAGGAGCCAAAGAGGTTGGCTCGACGGTCAAGGAAGGAGCCAAGGCGGTCGGCTCGACGGCCAAAGCGGGAGCCAAGGAGGTCGCGTCCGATGCCGGGGCCCTGAAGCAGACCGCGGACGTCAAGGCCGCCCTCATAGCCGCCAAGGACATCGACGCGTCGCACATTGACGTCGATACCGATGCCGACACCAGGACCGTGACGCTCAAGGGCACCGTGCCGACCGCCGCCCAGAAAGCGGCCGCCGAAAGGGTGGCACGGGACAAGGCCGAGGGCTACACGATCCGCAACCTGCTCATCGTCGCGACCCGGTAGAGCCCTCCCGGCGCCGGGGGCGTGAATCCCATCCGCCTGCGTCCGGGCCCCGTGCGAGGCTCGAACGCGGGCGTCGGTCCGGTCCGCGAATCAGAACGCCTGCCTTGCGTCCCTCGACTACACGACGGTGAACTGGCGTGCCCGAACAGCCCCACACTCTGCCGGCGTCCCGATCCTCGCCACGGGCGCTCACGATCAGCAACCTCGTCCGGCCTCACTGGAAGAGTCTGACGCTGGCGTTCGTCGCCGTGCTGGGCGAGACGCTCACCGCCATTCTCGAGCCGTGGCCCATCAAGGTCGTCGTCGACAACGTCGTGGAGTCGAAGGCCCTGTCGGGGTTCCTGGGCCGCGTGGTGACCGGGACCTTCGGACAGGGCCCTTACGCCGTGCTGAATTTCGCCGTGGCCGCCGTGGCGGGCATTGCGATTGTGGGCGCCGTCAGCGCGTACGTCGAGAAGTACCTGACGACGAGCGTGAGCCAGTGGGTGGGACACGACCTGCGCCGGACCATCTACCACCACATCCAGCGGCTGTCGCTCGCCGAACACGACAAGGCGCGGACGGGCGACATGATCACGCGGGTCACGAGCGACATCGAGGTCATCCAGACCTTCATCGACTCCGCGCTCCTCGGCATCATCGTCAACCTGTTGACGCTGGCCAGCATGATCGCGGTCATGTTCTACCTCAACTGGCGCTTCACGTTCATCGCCCTGTCGGTGATGCCCGTGCTCTTCGTGGTGGTCTACCGCTACACGGGGCGCATCAAGAAGGCCTCGCGGGCGGTGCGCACGAAAGAAGGCGAACTGCTGTCCGTCGTGGCGGAGGTGCTGACGTCCATCCGCGTGGTCCAGGCCTTCGCGCGGGAAGACTACGAACAGACGCGATTCGACTCCGAGAGCCTGGCCAACGTCGAGGCGGGCCTGCAGGCCCGAAGCCTCAAGGCCAAGCTGGCCCCGCTGGTCGAGGTGATCGTCGCGATTGGCACCTGCCTGGTGCTGGGCTATGGCGCACGACTCGCCCTGGACGGACAGCTCAGCGCCGGCGTGCTCATCGTCTTTCTGCTGTACCTGGGCAAGATGTACAAGCCCATGCGCGACCTCTCGAAGATGACCGACACCGTCTCCAAGGCGATGGTCGGCTACGAGCGCCTCCAGGAAGTGCTCGACATCGAGAGCCTCGTCCGCGACCTTCCGGGCGCACGGCGGGCCCCGACGTTCACCGGTCAGATCGAGTTCAAGGCGGTCAGCTTCAGCTACGGGGCAGACAGGCAGATCCTCGAGGACGTCAGCTTCACGATCGAAGCGGGGCAGGTCGCGGCCGTGGTCGGCCCGTCGGGGGCGGGGAAGACGACCATCGTGAGCTTGATTCCGCGGTTCTACGACCCGGTGTCCGGGGCAGTCGTCATCCAGGGCTCGGACATTCGCCGGTACCGGTTGAAGTCGCTGCGCGATCAGATGAGTTTCGTCCTGCAGGACACGGTGCTCTTCCGCGCGACGATCTGGGAGAACATCGCGTACGGCAAGCCCGGCGCCCCGTCCCGGGAGATCAGGCGCGCGGCCGACCTGGCCAACGCGCACGAGTTCATCGAGGCGATGCCCGACGGCTACGACACCATGGTCGGTGAGCGCGGCGTCACGCTCTCGGGCGGTCAGCGCCAGCGCATCGCGATTGCCCGCGCCGTCATTCGCGATACGCCCATCCTGATTCTCGACGAGCCGACGGCCGGCCTGGACGCCGTCTCCGAGCAGGCCGTGATGGAAGCCCTGAGCCGGCTGATGCAGGGGCGCACCTCCGTCGTGATCGCCCATCATCTCGGCACGATCCGCCACGCGGACGTCATCCTCGTCATCAAGGACTGCAAACTGGCCGAACAGGGCACGCACGACGCGCTGATGGCCAGGAACGGCGTGTATGCCGAATTGTACAGAATTCAAACCCCCGGGGATGCCACGATCGGCACAGCTCGACCCGTGGCGGTGCCGCCGTGACCGTCACTGGGGAAGGGCTGGAGAACCATGACCATGCGACGAACGATGAAGGTGTGCGCCATCCTGCTGCTGGCCCTGCCGGCGGTCTCGGCCGGCGTTGCCGCCCAGAAGCCCGCCGCCGGCGCCGCGAAGGCCGCCGCCGCCACGATGCCGGATCGGATCTGGCGGGACCCCGGCGACACGGCCTCCCTGGACCTGATGTACGGGGCCGGCGGGAAGGCGCACGCGCCGGACCCGACGGGCACGTTCACGTTCGTCGCGGAGGACCCGCTCTCGTCGAACCCGAAGTTCGATGTCGCCGACGGGCAGGGCGTGGCGTGGAAGGTCAAACTGGGGCCGGAGTCGCAGGCGGAAACGGCGGCGACGCGATTCCTGTGGGCGGCCGGCTTCTTCGTCGATGAAGACTACTACGTGGCCGAGCTCACGGTGACGGGGCTGCCGACCCTTCGGCGTGGCCAGGAGTTCGTGTCCGCCGGGGGCATCGTCCACGGCGCCCGCCTGGAGCGGAAGCGGACCACGGTCAAGAAGGCCGGGACCTGGGACTGGTTCGACAATCCGTTTCTCGGACGGCGGGAACTGAACGGCCTGCGCGTGATGATGTCGCTCCTGAACAACTGGGACCTGAAGCAGGAGAACAACGCCATCTACGTGGTGGACGGTGAGCGCCACTACGTGGTCAGCGACGCTGGCGCCACGTTCGGGAAGACGGGCAGCAAGATGACGCGAACCAAGGGCGACCCCGAGGACTATGAAGACTCGAAGTTCATCGCGAAGGTCATCCCGGGCTTCGTCGACTTCGTGCTGCACAGCCGTCCCGTGCTCCTGTCGGCCTTCGCGGTCTCCAACTACCGTGAACGCACCAGGATGGAACAGATCACCAGGCACATCCCACGCGCCGACGCGAGATGGCTGGGGCAGAGGCTGTCGCTGCTGACGGACGACCAGATCCGCGACGGCTTCCGCGCTGCCGGGTACGGGGCCGGCGACGTCGAGATCCTGACGAGGACCGTCCGCCGGCGGATTGCGGCGCTCGAGGCCCTGTGATCACCCGTGAGCGCCGCAGGCCTGGCGGACCGGCGACGGGGGAGGCCCGGTCATGAAGATCATCGTCGAGCCCGCGGACGGTGTCGCACCGGTGCTCGCCGCGATCAGGCGCGCCAGGAAGAGCGTGGAGATTGCCATCTTCCGCCTCGACCGCAAGGACGTCGAGATGGCGCTCAAGGCGGCAGCCGCGAGGGGCGTCCGGGTGACCGCGCTCATCGCCTTTGCCAACCGCGGTGGAGAGAAGAGCCTGCGCCAGCTCGAACTGCGGTTCCTCGCAGGCCGGGATCATCGTGGCGCGCACGTCCGACGACCTGACCCGGTACCACGGCAAGTACATCCTGATCGACCGCCGCGTCCTGTACGTCCTCTCGTTCAACTTCACGCATCTCGACATCGATCACAGCCGGGGATTCGGCGTCGTCACCAGCCGGCAGGCCTGCCTCCAGGAAGCGGCAAAGCTGTTCAAGGCTGACTGCACACGGACCCGGTACGCGCCGAAGGTCGACACGTTCGTCGTGAGCCCGGTGAACTCCCGGCGTGTCCTCGGCACGTTCCTGAAGCGGGCGAAGAAGCAGCTGCTGATCTACGACCCCAGGATCGCGGACAAGGAGATGCTGCGCATCCTGCTGGGGCGCGTGAAGGCGGGCGTGGAGATCAGGGTCATCGGCCGGGTGTCGGGACGGGCCCCGTTCGACGCGCAGAAACTGGCGGGCACGCGGCTCCACACGCGCACGATCATCCGCGACCGGCGCCAGGCGTTCGTCGGCAGCCAGAGCCTTCGCACGGCCGAACTGGACTCGCGCCGCGAGGTCGGCCTCATCGTCCGGGACCCGCAGGCCGTGAAGAAGCTGATCGACACATTCGAGTCCGACTGGACTTCGACCAGCACGAAGAGGGTGCCGGTGCCGCGGGACGTCGTGGACGCGCCGGTCGAGGGTTCGACCGCTGCGTCCGCCTCGGACGTCGCGAAGGCGGTGGAGGTCTTCACCAGGGAGTTGCAGCCGCTCACCTCCACCGTGAAGCAGGCGGTGAGGCTGGCGGTGGTCGAGGCCGGGGACGACGTGCTCCACGACAAGGATGTCAAGGACACGATGAAGAAGGTCGTCAAGCAGGCCCTGAAAGAGGCCGTCAAGGACGCGGTGCACGAAGCGCAAGAAGCCCTGCCGGCAAGGAGAGTCGAATGAACACGAAGCGTCGGACCCGGCGTCGAGGAGTGTCCGCGCTGATGGCCCTCGCCCTGTGCGTCGTCGCCATCCGGATGCTGGCGGGCCAGGGGGCCGCGCCGGGCAAGGAACGGGCCGAGGATGCGGCGGGGTTCAAGGAGTTTGCCGGCCGCGTGCAGGGCTACCTCGAGCTGCGGAAGACGGTGGCGGCGAGCCTTCCCGCCCTGAAGCCCACCGACCTGCCCGAGATGATCGCGGCGTATCAGCAGGCCCTGGCGAGGAAGCTCCGGGAGGCGAGGCCGGACGCGAAGGCGGGCGACCTCTTCACGTCCGCCGCCCGGGAGGCGTTTCGCCACGCCAGCCGGGCCGCGCTCGAGGGCCCGCGCGCGGCGGACTCACGCGCGTACATGCGGCCCGGCGCGCCGGATTCGCGCATGCGTCTGGCGGTGAACGGCATCTACCCGGACACCGAGCCGATCACGGCCTTGCCGCCCGAGCTGCTGGCGGCGTTTCCGCCGCTGCCCGTGGAAGTCGCCTACCGCGTCGTGGGCCGGACTCTCATTGTGATGGACGTGAAGTCGCGCCTGATCGTCGACGTCGCGCGCAGCATCCTTCCCCCGGCATCCTAGGACCTGGATCCACCCATGGGACGTCACCGCGTTCTCGCGCTGGTTCTGTCGGCGGCCGTCGCGCTGGTCCTGTCGGCGAGCCGCGCGGCCGACTTCGCGTTTCCGCTCCAGGCGCATTCGGTCCGTCTGGCGGCGATCGGCGACATGGGCACCGGCGAGCAGCCCCAACTCGAGGTCGCGCAGCAGATGGTGAAGGCGCGTGCGGTCTTCCCGTTCGAGTTCGTCATCACGCTGGGTGACAACATCTACACGGGCAGCCGGCCGTCCGATTTCGAGCAGGCCTTCGCGCTGCCCTACAAACCGCTGCTGGACGCCGGCGTGGAGTTCTACGCCACGCTGGGGAACCACGACACGACGAACGAGCGGTTCTACAAGCCCTTCAACATGAACGGCGCGAACTACTACACCTACAAGAAGGGCAACGTGCGCTTCTTCGCGCTGGACAGCAACTACATGGACCGGAAGCAGACGGCGTGGCTCGAAAGCCAGTTGCGGGACGCCGGCACGGGAGACTGGAAGATCTGCTACTTCCATCATGCGCTGTACTCCTCTGCAAGGTTCCACGGCCCGGCCACCGGCCTGCGGAAGGTGCTCGAGCCCCTGTTCGTCAAGTACGGCGTGGATGTCGTGTTCGCCGGCCACGACCACGTGTACGAGCGCGTGAAGCCGCAGCAGGGCATCTACTACTTCGTGGAAGGGGCATCCGGGTCCTTGCGGGCCGGCAATCTGGCGCCCTCGGCGATCACGGCGAGGGGATTCGACACCGACCGCTCGTTCATGATGATCGAAATCGCCGGAGACGACATGTACTTTCAGACGATGTCGCGCACCGGCGTGGAGGTCGACTCCGGGGTGATTCACCGCACGAATCGGCGGGCGCCCGGAGGCGGTGCACCGGAGTGACGGCCGCGCGGCTGGCGCGCACCGCCGTCGTCCGCCGCTCGCGCTGGCGGTCATGGCGAGGAGCAGGACGAACCGCGCGACACCGCCCACGCGCCGGCTTGCGCGACCCTGAGGGGCCAGGCGGCAGTCTCGGCGAAAGGGATCAGCCTGGCGACCGGGCGGTTGGAGGAATGGCGCGCAGCCCCCCGGATCGCGCGCACACGGCGGGTGTGCAATTCTGAACATCGCCTGGCGCGGTCGGGTGCGATCATCACACCATGGCATCCAAGAACGCCGCTCGCAAGACTCCCTTCGATGCGCAGGCGTTTCTCGACTCGTCTGGCGTGGCGAGAGAGATCGTGGCGTATCGGCGGTCAGAGACGATGTTCTCGCAGGGCGACACCAGCGACAGCGTCTACTACCTGCAGAAGGGTGGCGTGAAGCTGTCGGTCGTCTCCAAGGTCGGCCGGGAGGCCATCGTCGCGATGCTCGGGCCGGGCGACTTCTGCGGCGAGGGAGGTCTGGCGGGGCAGACCGTCCGGATGGCGACCGCCACCGCGATCACGCCGACCACGGCACTCATGATCGAGAAGCAGGAAATGATCCGGGTGCTCCACGCGGAGCACGAGCTGTCGGATCGTTTCATCGCGTACATGCTGAGCCGGAACATCCGCGTCGAGGAAGACCTGATCGACCAGCTCTTCAACTCGAGCGAGAAACGGCTGGCCCGGGCCCTGCTGCTGCTGGCCCGCTATGGCACGCAGGACCAGCCGGACCGTGTCCTGCCGCAGATCTCGCAGGCGACGCTTGCCAAGATGATCGGGACGACGCGCTCGCGCGTGAATGTCTTCCTGAGCAAGTTCCGGCGGCTGGGGTTCATCGAGGACGGCGCTGCCGGCATCAAGGTCAACAATTCCCTGTTGAGCGTCGTACTGCACGACTAGCCGCCCGGATGGCGCAGGGGGCTCGCGGTTGAAGGCCGGGCCTTCGGCTTCCGGACTTGGCCCGCTCATCGCGGACGAGGCGGCACCCGCCCAGTCTGGGGTGCGCCCCGCCGCTCGCGCCGCTGGCCTAGGCGCTCTGGACCGCGACAGCCCTGGGGCCCTTCGGGCCTTCCTGGGTGTCGAAGGTGACCCGCTGGCCGGCGGTGAGGCTGTCGAAGTCGAGCCCGGCGCGCAGCTGTTCCCGGTGGAAGAAGTACTCGGCGCCATCCTCACTCGAGATGAATCCGAAGCCACGGTCCTGCACGAGTTTCTTGATTGTTCCGTTCATGTCTGTGTTCCTTCCTGAAGAGAGACCGACTTGACCCCGGGGCTCCGTTGTGTGCGTTCGCCCCGGGCAATGCGGGCTGAACCCCGCGCGCTACATTACTGGCGCGCCCTCAACTCGACTGAGCGCCGGGCTCAGACGCCGTCCGACGCGGGCGGCTCGCTGACCTTGGCCACCTTGCCGGCGGCAACTTCCAGTTGCGCCGTGGTGACGTGCTTGGCCGCGCGTGCGACACGCGGCGTGGATCCCCGCATCAACTGGGCGGCGCGCAGCGCGGAGACGACGACGAACTCGAATGCGTTCGACCCATCGGAGCGCCAGACCACGCGTACCTCCTTGCCCGGGGAAGACAGCGCCGCGAGCGCTGGTGACGCCCACCGGGGCGGCACGCCTGCGACGCGACACGTTCAGCCGAGAACGGCTTTGATGAGACTGGGACCCCGGAACGAGCGCCGGAGCGATTCGGCAGGGCTCAGGAAAGCAGAACCCCCATAGTATACAGGGTTTCCGGCCGGCCGCGGGGACGATTCGGCCGCACGTTCCACTCCTGTTCACTTTGGAACAGTGGCGGACGGCACCTGCGCCTCAGAATGGGGCGCGTTATAGGCTATGCTTCCTGTCGCCCCTGCGAGTGTGGACGTCGGTCCGGGCAGCAGGGGCACGCCCGTGCCGGGCGCCACAGCCCAACGCTACGAGAGGATTGTGCATCATGGATGTCGAAGACTGGCAGCGGCGAGCCCGATCGGCCATTGACGTCGGCCGCCTGCCCCCGTTCTCGCTCGAGGGCCGGGGCCGCCTGGCCGGCAGGATCGCGCTGATCCTGCTCGTCCTCATTGGCCTGTACTCGACCTATTACCAGGTGAACGCCGACGAAGTGGGCGTCGTCCAGCGGTTCGGCCGTTACGTGCGGACCACGGATCCCGGGCCCCACGCGAAGATCCCGCTCGTCGAGACGGTCACGCTCGTGCCCGTGCAGCGCCAGTTGAAGGCCGAGTTCGGGTTCCGCACCACCGCGTCGGGAGTGCAGTCCCAGTTCGAGCAGAACGACGCGACCCGGGCGGAGTCGCTGATGCTGACCGGCGACCTCAACGTCGCGGTCGTCGAGTGGATCGTGCAGTACAAGGTGAAAGATCCCTACAAGTACCTGTTCAAGGTCAGGAACCTCGACAGCGCCGCCCGGCGCGGCGATGCGTCCACCTTCCGCGACATGAACGAAGCGGTGATGCGCGAGATCGTGGGCGACCACAGCGTCAACGAAGTCCTGACGGTCGGCCGCGAGAAGATCCAGGTCGACGCGAAGGAACTGCTCCAACGCCTGTGCGACCGGTACGAGACCGGCCTCGAGGTGCTCCAGATCGTCCTGCAGGACGTCAACCCGCCGGACCCGGTCAAGCCGGCGTTCAACGAGGTCAACCAGGCCATCCAGGAGAAGGAACGGCTCATCAACGAGGCGTGGGCGGACTACAACCAGACCGTGCCGAACGCGCGGGGCGAGGCCGAGCGGGTCGTGCGCGCCGCGGAGGGCTACGCCGTGGAGCGCGTCAACAACGCGCGCGGCGACGTCGCCCGCTTCGTCAACATCTACGACGAGTACCGCAAGGCCCCGGACGTGACGCGCAAGCGCCTGTACCTCGAGACGCTGAACGAGGTGCTGCCGAAGACGGGCCGGAAGCTCATCATCGACTCGTCGATGAAGGGGATCCTGCCGCTCCTCAACCTCGACCCGGCGAAGCAGGAGGTGAAGCAGTGAAGCGCGTCCTCCTCGCCATCGTCGTGCTCCTCGGCCTGCTCACGATCTGGTCGGCGGTCTACACGATCAGCGAAACCGAGCAGGTGATCATCACGCAGTTCGGCGAGCCGGTCGGGCTGCCGCACAGCGATCCGGGCCTCCACATGAAGGTGCCGTTCATTCAGACCGTCTACGCCTTCGACAAGCGGTGGCTGGAGTGGAGCGGCGACCCGAACCAGATCCCGACCAGGGACAAGAAGTACATCTGGGTGGACACGTACACGCGCTGGCGCATCAAGGATCCCCTCCTCTTCTACCAGCGCGTGACGGACGAGCGCAGCGCCCAGTCGCGCCTCGACGACATCGTCGACGGCGAGACGCGCAACGTCATCGCCAACAACGATCTCATCGAGGTCGTCCGCAGCACGGACCGGGCCTTCCCCGAGACCGAGGAGAACGCCGACGTGGACATGGGCGCGGCCGCCGTGGCGGGCAAGATCACGATGGGGCGCGACAAGATTACCCGCGCCATTCTCGACAAGTCGCGCCACATCGTCGCGGAGTTCGGCATCGAGCTGGTCGACGTGCAGATCAGGCGCGTCAACTACGTGGCCGAGGTGCAGCAGAAGGTCTACGAGCGCATGATCTCCGAGCGCCAGCGCATCGCCGAGCGGTCGCGATCGGAAGGCCACGGCAAGGCGGCTGAGATCCGCGGCCAGAAGGAACGCGAGCTGAAGGGGATCCAGTCGGAGGCGTACCGCAAGGCCCAGGAGGTGATGGGCAAGGCCGACGGCGAGGCCACCCGCATCTACGCCGAGGCCTACGGCCGCGACCCCGAGCTCTACCAGTTCCTGAAGACGATGGAGACGTACCGAAAGACGTTCGCGCCGGACACCACGCTCATCCTGTCGACCGACAGTGAGTTCTTCAGGTACTTGAGACAGAGCCGGTAGGCACGTGCCGGGCGCCGGGCGACGCGGGATCGCAGGGAGCCTGCTCGACGGCCTCGAGCAGGCCCTTCCGATCGATGGGCTTCGAGAGGTAGGCGTCCATGCCCGAGGCCAGGCACCGCTCGCGGTCTCCCTTCATCGCGTGGGCCGTCATCGCGACGATCCGCACGTGTCCATCCGTGCCGCGTTCACGGTCGCGGATGGCCGCCGTGGCCTCGAAGCCTCCCATTTCCGGCATCTGCACGTCCATCAGGATGACGTCGATCCCCCCCCGCTCGAAGGCGGCGATCGCCTCGATCCCGTTGTTGGCGACGGTGACCACGTGCCCCCGCCTGGACAGCAGCCCGACGGCGACGCGCTGATTGACAACGCTGTCTTCGGCGAGCAGGACCCTGACGGGCTGGACCGCTGGTGCCGGCCCGGCCGGTGACACCGCGACCGGTTCGGCGGCCGGGACAGCCTCCATCTCGAAGTCTGCTTCGACATGGAAGGTGCTGCCGGCGCCGGGCACGCTCTCGAGCCAGATGCGGCCGCCCATCAACCGGACCAGGGCCGCGGCGATCGTGAGGCCCAACCCGGTGCCGCCGAACCGGCGTGTCGTGGACCCGTCGACCTGGCTGAACGCCTCGAAGATCGCGGCCTGCCTCTCCGGCGGAATCCCGATACCGGTGTCGCTCACGCGGAAGTGCAGGGTGCAGCGGTTCGCGTTACGCCCCGTCTCACGGACCTCGACGAGCACGCGGCCACGCTCGGTGAACTTGATCGCGTTGCCAACCAGGTTCGAGATGATCTGCCGCAGCCGCACGGGATCGCCGAGGACCGCGTCCGGCACGTCTGGCGCAACCTCGTCCCGCAGCTCCAGGCCCTTCTGACGCGCGGGAACCGTGAAGCTCTGCAGGGCCTCGCGGACCACGTCCCGCGGTCGGAGGGACACCGACTCGAGGCCGAGCTTCCGGGCCTCGATCTTGGAGAAATCGAGCACGTCGTTGAGGATGGTGAGCAGGGACACGGCGGACATCCTCACCATGTCCAGCGACTCGCGCTGGTCCGCGGTCAACGGCGTGTCGAGGACCAGGTCGGTCATGCCGATGATCCCGTTCATCGGCGTGCGGATCTCGTGGCTCATATTGGCCAGGAACTCGCGCTTCGCCCGGTCGGCATCCAGCGCGGCGTCGCGCGCCGCCGTCAGGTCGTCGTTGGCGGCCTGCAGGTCGGCGGTGCGTTTCACGACGGTGGCCTCGAGTTGCTCCTGATGTCGAACCAGGTCGAGGTCGCGCTGCTGGATCTCCGCCAGCATGTCGTTGAAATCAGCGGTGAGGACGCCGATCTCGTCGGCCCCCGCCGCCTCGGCCCGCATGTCGTAGCGGCGATCGCGCGTCACCTGGCGCGTGATCTCGGTCAGCCGCAACAGCGGCGCCCAGACGGCCCGATGGAGCCGTATCGAGAGAGGGACGGCCAGGATCAGGGCCAGGCAGCCGACCAGGGCCATGACCTCGGTGTACCGAACGCTGCGGGCCCAGACCTCGTCGAGATCCGACTCGATATAGACCGCGCCGATGGGATCTGAATCGAGCACGATCGCCTGGGTCACGAAGAGTCGCCCCTGCGCGTATGACGACGACGACCGGCCCGCTCGCGCCGCCGCCGTGTCGACACGAAGGGGCGCGGAAGCCTCGCGAAGGGCAGGAGTCACGCGGTCGTAACGGGCGAACACGGTGCCGTCCCGGAGCAGGATGGCGGCCCTGAGCACACCCGGGTTGACCGCGACGGTCCGCAAGACCTGGGACGCTGCCTGCTCGTCGCCAAACGCCATGGCCGCCTTGCTGTTCATCGCGACGACGCTGGCGAGCGCACCGACGTCGCGCGCCAGGCGTGTCTTCGAACTGGCGACGTCCTGCCAGAGCAGCAGGCTTGCGGCAAGGCTGGCAGGGACCAGTATCGTCGCCACGGAGACAACGACCAGCTTTCGTCGGAGGGGCAGGTTGCGGAAGACCCTCCCCGTCGCGGCGAGCATGGCGAGCGTCCTTCCCATCATCACCTGACGATCTTCGCGAGAGCGAGGAGCCGCGAACTGATCCTGAGACGAGCGCGATCGGCAGCCTTGACGTTGATGGCAAAACGCAGCCTGGCATTCTCGACGAAGAACCGGGCCACACCGCCAAGGGCCGTGAATCGCTCCCCGTTGCTGATCGACAGGATGGACGCGCCCCGAGTCGCAGCCAGGTAATCGGCCTCCTGCAGGGCGTCGAGGTCGCTCGCATACAGAACATGGCAGCCGAGCAACGGGTCACCGGGCGTGACTCGCTGGACGGTCAGCGTGTGCCGCCCGATCGACCGGCCGGCGACGATCCGTTCGAGGGACTCCGCGACCGGCGTGTCAGCCACGCAAAACACGAGTGGAGCGTCCGCCGCGAGCGTGTCGGCTGGCCATTCCGTGAACTTCGCGAAATTGTAGAGATACGCCGCCTTGAGTGCCGGTTCGGTCACCTCCTGCGCCTGCGTGCCGGGGGCCAGCCCGCACATCGCGGCGCCGGCCAGGAAGGCCAGCAGCCAGCGGGCGCGATGGAGGGTGGATCGTGCGGCCATGAGGTCAGAACGTCCAGGTCAGGCGGCAGGTGGCCCCGCGCGGAATGGCCGTCCCCGGGTTGCTCGGCTCCGTGTACTCGTGGTCGTCCTGGGGCCGCCATTTCGGTGAGGCGCCCGAACGCGGCCTGTGCTCGGGATAACAGCACGGCCGGTCGCGAGAGCGTCTTCAGGCCACGGCCGGCCGCCCAGGCGTCCGGGAGACGCGGCCGCGCACGACGTCAGACGGGAGAAGACCGCCTTCTCGATGCACGCGCGGCGAGCCGGAATGGACGGCGCGAGGGGGACACGGCGGCGGCGGGCCGGGCCCCGGCCGCCGTTCATGACGCGCTTCAACAGGCTCTTGTCGGAATCATGCCAGCGCCGGCTGGCACCCGTCTGTTCACTTTGGAACAGTGGCGGGCGGCCCCTGCGCCTCAGAATAAGGCGGGCTGTTGAGATACTCACGGCCCGGATCACCCGTACACGGAAAGGCCAGCTTGCGCGTGCAGGTCAGCCCAAAGACTCTTCGTGACCCTCTGCTCTCGTTGCGCGACGCGATCGCCCGCCGACCGGATTTCCCGGCGACCTTCGCCGGCGAGGAGCCGCCGCTGCGCGCGGAGCTGTTCAGCCGCGAGCAGATGGCGCAGCACGGCCGGGTGCTGGCCGCCTCGCACCGGCTGAGCCCGTTGCGGGGCTCGGACGAGCTCCTGACGCGCCTGGCGCAGAACGAAACCCTGCTCGTCGCCGTCCGGGCGCTGCTGACGGAGGCCGTGGACGACGACCGCCGCGTCACGCCGGCCGGGGAGTGGCTGCTCGACAACTTCTACCTGGTCGAGGAACAGATCCGCACCGCCCGGCGGCACCTCCCGGCGCGGTACAGCCGCGAGCTGCCCCGCCTGGCGGGCGGCCCCTCGTCCGCGCTGCCGCGGGTCTACGACATCGCGCTCGAGACGATCTCGCACGGCGACGGCCGCCTGGACATCGACGGTCTCGGCGGGTTCGTCTCGGCCTACCAGGAGGTGACGCCGCTCACCATCGGCGAGCTGTGGGCCATCCCGATCATGCTGCGGCTCGCCCTGATCGAGAACCTCCGCCGCGTGGCGGCCCGGATCGGGGCCGACCGCGTGGATCGGAACCGCGCCGACTACTGGGCCGACCAGATGACGGCGATCGCGGAGAAGGACCCCAAGAGCCTCATCCTGCTCATCGCCGACATGGCGCGGTCGGACCCGCCGATGGTCGGGTCGTTCGTGGCCGAGTTCGCCCGCCGCCTGCAGGGGAAGAGCGCGGCGCTGGCCCTGCCGCTCACGTGGATCGAACAGCGGCTGTCTGAGGACGGCCTGACGATCGAACACCTGATCCAGCTGGAGAACCAGCAGCAGGCCGCCGATCAGGTCTCGATCAGCAACAGCATCAGCAGCCTGAGGTTCCTCGGGGCCGCCGACTGGCGGGACTTCGTCGAGGCAAGGAGCGAGGTCGAGCGAATCCTGCGGGAGGATCCGGCCGGCGTGTATCCCCTGATGGATTTCGCCACGCGAGATCAGTATCGCCACGTCGTGGAGACGACGGCCAGGCGGAGCGGCCGGGAGGAAGGTGCGGTGGCCCGGCTCGCGATCGACCTCGCCCGGGAGACCGCCGTCCCGGCGCGTCCCGACGCCCGGGCCACGCACGTCGGCTTCTACCTCGTCGACAAGGGGCTCCGACGGCTCGAACGGGCGGCGCACGCGCGCTTCTCGATCGCCGACACGGTCCGCCGCGCGTGCGTCAGCCATCCGCTGACGCTCTATCTCGGCAGCATCGTCGTTCTCGCGGTGCTGCCCACGGCGGCCCTGATCGTGAGGGAGCGGGGGCTTGGCGCGGACGGCTGGCTCCTCGGGCTGTTCGGGATCCTCCTGCTGCTGAGCGTCAGCCACGTGGCCGTCGCCTTCGTCAATGCCCTGGTGCCTCAGCTGGCGACGCCCCGTGCCCTGCCGAAGATGGACCTGTCGAGCGGCATTCCCCCGGACGCGCGGACCCTGGTCGTCGTCCCGACGCTCATCACGAGCGCGGAGAACGTGACGCAGCTGGTGGAGGCACTGGAGGTGCGCTTCCTCGGCAACCGGGACGAGCACGTCGCCTATGGCCTTCTGACGGACCTGGCCGACGCGTCCCAGGAAGT
Source organism: uncultured Acidobacteriota bacterium (assembly GCA_963813325.1). Lineage (GTDB taxonomy): Bacteria > Acidobacteriota > Vicinamibacteria > Vicinamibacterales > JAKQTR01 > CAWEYM01. Next base: position 2,199,105 of record CAWEYM010000002.1, on the reverse strand, counting down.
CCTGCCGGAGGACGAGGCTCTCGAGAATCTCGCCGAGCGCCTGATCGACAACTTGAACGACAAGTACCCCGTCGCGGCGCAGCAGGGTGCGCCCGCGTCCCCCCGCCGCGGCCCGTTCTTCCTCTTCCACCGCCCACGGCGCTGGAACCCCGAGGAGCGCGTCTGGATGGGGTACGAACGCAAGCGCGGGAAACTGGGTGACTTGAACGCGCTGCTTCGCGGCCGGGCGAACGGCCGCTTCTCGCGCGTCGTCGGGGACACCGGGATCCTGCCGCAGGTCCGGTACGTCATCACGCTCGATGCCGACACGCAGCTGCCGCGGGACGCCGCCCGCCTGCTCGTCGGCGCCATGATGCACCCGCTCAACCGCGCGCGCTACGATGAGCAGAAGCAGTGCGTGACCGAAGGGTACGGCATCCTGCAGCCGCGCGTGGCGGTCAGCCTGCCCGGCGCGACCCGGTCACGGTACGCGCGGCTGTGGGCCAGCGAGCCTGGCATCGATCCCTATACCCGCGTCGTGTCCGACGTCTACCAGGACCTGTTCGGCGAAGGCTCCTTCATCGGCAAGGGGATCTACGATGTGGACGCGTTCAGCCTGGCGGTGGGCAGCCGCTTCCCGGAGAACCGGATCCTCAGCCACGACCTCATCGAAGGGTGCTACGCGCGCGCCGGCCTGTTGACCGACGTGCAGGTGTACGAGGAGTATCCCTCCCGCTACGAGGAGGACGTGCGGCGGCGCTACCGCTGGATCCGCGGCGACTGGCAGTTGTGGCGCTGGGTGCTGCCGGCCGCTCCCGGCCGCGACGGGCGATGGAGCCGGAACCCCCTCTCCGCGCTGTGCCGATGGAAACTGTTCGACAACCTGCGCCGCAGCCTCGCGCCCGCGGCGCTGGTGGGCCTGCTCCTCCTCGCGTGGGCGGCGCTGTCGCCCGCCTGGGGATGGACCCTTGCCGGCGTGGGGTGCCTGTTGCTCCCCGCCCTGGTCGCGTGGCTTCCCGGCCTCGCGCGAAAACCCGCGGACGTGCGGCTCGCCCGGCATCTCGATGGCAGCGCGCGCTCGATTGGGCGCCACGTCGCGCAGGCGCTGCTGACGCTCTCCTGTCTCCCGTACGAAGCGTTCTTCAGTCTCGACGCCGCCCTTCGCACCACGGCGCGGACGCTCATCACCCGCAGGCACCTTCTCGAGTGGACGCCATCGGCGGACAAGGGACGCCCGGTCCGCCAGAGCCTCGCCGGCGCGTGGGCGCGGATGTGGATCACGCCCGTCCTCGCCGTCGGCGCGGGCGTGTCCCTGTCGCTTCTCCGCCCGTCGAGCCTTGGCGCGGCCGCTCCCATCCTGCTGCTCTGGTTCGCCGCCCCGGTCATCACCTGGCAGATCAGCCGTCCGCTGGTGCGGCGCGAGGCGCGGCTCACCGGCGACCAGCTCCAATTCCTCCGCGGCATTGCGCGCAAGACGTGGGCCTTCTTCGACACCTACGTCGGGCCCGACGATCACTGGCTGCCGCCGGACAACTACCAGGAGTCGCCCGCTCCCGGGCTGGCGCACCGGACGTCGCCGACCAACATGGGGCTGGCGCTCCTCTCCAACCTGTCGGCCTGCGACTTCGGCTACATCTCGGCGGGCCGGCTCGTGGAGCGCACCGCGCGGGCGTTCCAGGCGATGCTGGCGATGGAGCGCCATCGCGGCCACTTCTACAACTGGTACGACTCCCAATCGCTCGCGCCGCTCGAGCCCCGGTACATCTCCTCGGTGGACAGCGGCAACCTGGCGGGGCATCTCCTGACGCTTCGGCCGGGGCTGCTCGCGCTCGTCAGCGATCCGATCCTGCCGCCACGGGTGTTCCAGGGACTGCGCGACACGTTCGGCCTCGTGGCCGACACCGCGCGAGGCGCGCCGACGACCGCCATGACGCGGCTGCAGAAAGCGATCGACGCGGCGTGCGAATCCCCGCCGGGAACGATCCCGGACGGCCGGTTGACCCTCGAACGTCTCGCCGCGGAGAGCCGCGCGCTGGCGGGCGCGCTGGCGACCGCGCTCGATCACACGGCGGGCCAGTGGGCCGCGGCGCTGGCCAGCCAGTGCCGGGACGTCCTGGACGATCTCACGAGCCTGGCGCCGTGGGCGTCGCCGGCGGTCTCCGCGACGCCGCAGGCGCACGGGCCCGAGTTCACCTCCATCCCGACGCTCGGCGAGCTGGCGGCGCTCGACGGCAGGTTTGCCGGCCCGGCCAGGGCACGGATCGCGGCGATCAACCGCCTGGCGGCGCAGACTCTCGACCTCGCGGAGATGGAGTGGAACTTCCTGTTCGACCAGAACCGCCAGCTCCTGTCGATCGGGTACAACGTCGCCGAGCGTCGTCGCGATTCCAGCTACTACGACCTGCTCGCCTCCGAGGCGCGTCTCTCCACGTTCGTCGCGATCGCGCAGGGACACCTGCCGCAGGAGAGCTGGTTCGCGCTCGGCCGCCTGCTCACGACGGCGGCGGGGGAGCCGGTGCTGCTGTCGTGGAGCGGCTCGATGTTCGAGTACCTCATGCCGCTCGTCGTGATGCCGGGCTACGACGACACGCTGCTCGACCAGACCTGCAAGGCGGCGGTCAAGCGTCAGATCGAGTACGGCCGGCACCGCGGGGTGCCCTGGGGCATCTCCGAATCGGGGTACAACCTGCTCGACGTGCGGCTGACCTACCAGTACCGCGCGTTCGGCGTGCCGGGCCTCGGCCTCAAGCGCGGCCTTGCGGACGATCTCGTCGTCGCGCCCTACGCGTCAGCGCTCGCGCTGATGGTGTCACCCGAGGCGGCGTGCTCGAACCTGCAGCGGCTCGCGACAGACGGGTTCGAGGGCGATCTCGGCTTCTACGAGGCGATTGACTACACGCCGGCGCGCCTGCCGCGGGGGCACCTGCACGCGCTGGTTCGCTCCTACATGGCGCATCACCAGGGGATGACGCTCCTGTCGCTGGCCCAGGTGCTCCTCGGCGGGCGGATGCAGAAGCGCTTCGCGTCCGACCCGGCGTTCCAGGCGACCGCGCTGCTGCTCCAGGAGCGGATCCCGCGCGCGAGCGCCCTCTACGTGCCGGCCACGCCCGCGTCGGACGTCCGCACGGCTCCAGACGGCACGGATATCGCGATGCGCTCGTACAGCGGGCCCGACACGCCCACCCCCGACGTCCAGCTCCTGTCGAACGGCCGGTACCACGTCGTGGTCACCAACGCGGGCGGCGGGTACAGCCGATGGAAGGACCTCGCCGTCACCCGCTGGCGCGAGGATGCGACCCAGGACAACTGGGGGACGTTCTGCTACATCCGGGATGTCGCCAACGGCGCCTTCTGGTCCGCGGCGCACCAGCCGACCCTGCAGCCGGCCGATCGGTTCGAGGCGGTGTTCTCCGAGGCCCGCGCCGAGTTCCGCAGCCGGACGCACCAGATCGAGAGCTACACCGAGATCGCGGTGTCGCCCGAAGACGACGTCGAGCTGCGCCGGCTGCGGCTGACCAATACCGGCCGCGCGCGCCGGACCATCGAGGTGACGAGCTACGCGGAGGTGGCGCTCGCCGATCCCGCCGCCGACGCGCTGCACCCGGCGTTCAGCAACCTCTTCGTCCAGACCGAGATCGTCCCGGACCAGCGCACCATCCTCTGCACGCGGCGCCCGCGCTCGCGCGGTGAGTCGTCCCCCTGGATGTTCCATCTCATGGTGGCGCACGGCGCATCGGCCGGCAGCGCCCTCTCGTACGAGACCGATCGGCTGCGCTTCCTCGGCCGGGGGCGGACTCCTGCCAGACCGCGCGCGATGCTCGAGCCCGGGCCGCTCTCGGGCACCGCGGGGTCGGTGCTCGACCCGATCGTCGCCATCCGCGGCCGGTACGTGCTCGAGCCGGACGAGACGATCACGATCGACATCGTCTCGGGCGTGGCCGACACGCGCGCCGCCTGCCTGGGCCTCGTGGGCAAGTACCAGGATCGGCGTCTCGCCAATCGCGTGTTCGCGCTGGCGTCCACCCACGCGCAGGTTGTCCTGCGGCAGCTGAACGCCAGCGAGGCGGACGCGCAGCTCTACTGCCGCCTGGCCGGATCCATCATCTACGCGAACCCGTCGCTGCGAGCCGACCCGGCCGTCGTCGCCACGAACCGGCGCGGGCAGTCCGGGTTGTGGGGCTACTCGGTGTCCGGCGATCTGCCGATCGTGCTGCTGCAGATCGGCGACGCGGCGCACATCGAGCTGGTGCGCCAGCTCGTGCAGGCCCACGCCTACTGGCGCCTGAAGGGGCTCGCGGTGGACCTCGTGATCTGGAACGAGGATCACGCGGGCTACCGGCAGCTGCTCCAGGAGCAGATCATCGGGCTCATCGCGGCTGGCGTCGAGTCGAATGCCCCGGCTCGCCCAGGCGCGATCTTCGTTCGCCCCGCCGAGCAGATCTCGGTCGAGGACCGGATCCTGTTCCAGGCGGTCGCCAGGGCGATCATCACCGACGGCCGCGGCTCGCTGGCCGACCAGATTGGCGGCCGCCCGGTACCCTTGCTGCCCGCGCGGTTCACGCCCACCCGGGTCCTCCGTGCGCCGGCGGCCGGACCGGCGCCGCCGCCTCGCGGCGACCTGGCGTTCTTCAACGGGCTCGGCGGCTTCACCCCGGACGGCCGCGAGTACATCATCACGACCGGGCCGGGCGCGGTGACGCCGGCGCCGTGGGTGAACGTCCTGGCCAACCCCGACTTCGGCACGGTCATCTCCGAGAGCGGCTCGGCCTATACCTGGGCCGAAAACGCCCACGAGTTCCGCCTGACGCCCTGGCGCAACGATGCGATCACCGACGCCTGCGGCGAGGCCTTCTACCTTCGGGACGAGGAGAGCGGGCGATTCTGGTCGCCCACGCCACTGCCGGCCGGCGGCGACAGCCCGTACACGAGCCGGCATGGATTCGGCTACAGTGTCTTCGAGCACACCGAGGACGGCATCGTGTCGGAGTTGTGGGTGTACGTGGACCCGACGGCGCCCGTGAAGTATTCGCTCCTGAAGGTCCGCAACGCCTCGGGCCGGTCGCGCCGGTTGTCCGCCACCGGCTACGTGGAGTGGGTCCTCGGCGACCTCCGTGGGAAGACCGCCCCGCACGTGGTCACCGCGATCGACCCCGACAGCGGCGGCCTCTTCGCCCAGAACGCGTACAACGCCGAGTTCGCGGCGCGCTCGGCCTTCTTCCACGTGGACGACGCAAGTCGCCGCGTGACCGGCGACCGCACCGAGTTCATCGGCCGCAACGGCACGCTCAGGCAGCCGGCCGCGATGCTGCGGTCGACCCTCTCCGGCCGCGTGGGCGGCGCGCTGGATCCCTGTGCGGCGATCCAGGTGGACCTGGATCTCGATGCCGGAGCGGAGCGCGAGATCGTCTTCAGGCTCGGCGCCGGACACAACCGCGACGATGCGGCAGGCCTGCTCGGCCGTGTCCGGGGCGCGGCCGCGGCCCGCCGCTCGCTCGAGGCCGTCTGGCAGTACTGGAACCACACGCTCGGCGCCGTCCAGGTCGAGACACCCGACGCCGCGCTCGACACCCTGGCGAACGGCTGGCTGCTCTACCAGACCATCGCGTGCCGCCTGTGGGGCCGCAGCGGCTTCTATCAGTCGGGGGGCGCGTTCGGGTTCCGCGACCAGCTGCAGGACGTCATGGCGCTCGTCCACGCGGAGGCGCCGCTCGTGCGACGGCACCTGCTGTTGTGCGCGTCACGCCAGTTCCCCGAAGGCGACGTGCAGCACTGGTGGCACCCGCCTGCGGGCCGGGGCGTCCGCACGCACTGCTCGGACGATTACCTCTGGCTGCCGATGGCGACCTGCCGCTACGTGACGGCCACCGCCGACACCGGGGTGCTCGATGAACCGATGCCCTTCGTCGAAGGCCGCGCGGTGAGCCCCGAGGAGGATTCCTACTACGACCTGCCGGGCACGTCCGGGGACCGCGCCAGCCTCTACGACCACTGCGTGCGCGCAATCGTGAGGGGCCTGCGGTTCGGCGCTCACGGCCTGCCGCTCATGGGCTCCGGAGACTGGAACGACGGCATGAACCTGGTCGGCGCGCAGGGACGAGGCGAGAGCGTCTGGCTGGGATTCTTCCTCTACGCCGTGTTGACGCCGTTTGCCGAACTGGCCCGGCAGCACGGCGATGCCGCCTTCGCGGACCGCTGTCTGTCGGAGGCGGCGACGCTGCGGCTGCGCCTCGAGGAGGCGGGATGGGACGGGTCGTGGTACCGCCGCGCCTACTTCGACGACGGGTCACCCCTCGGGTCGGCGAGCAACCCCGAGTGCCAGATTGACTCGATTGCGCAGAGCTGGTCCATCCTCTCCGGGGCCGCCGACCCGGCGCACGCCCGCTCCGCGATGGACGCGGTGGACGCGCGCCTGGTGCGCCGCAAAGAGGCGCTCGTCCGCCTGCTCGACCCGCCGTTCGACACCTCCGCGCTCGACCCCGGGTACATCAAGGGCTACGTCCCCGGCGTGCGGGAAAACGGCGGGCAATACACCCACGCGGCCGTCTGGGCGACCATGGCCTTCGCTGAACTCGGCGACGCCCGACGCGCGTGGGAGGTGTGGCAGCTGATCAACCCACTAGCGCATGCGGCGTCACCCGCCGGGATCGAGACCTACAAGGTGGAACCCTACGTGGTGGCGGCCGACGTCTACGCCGTGGCCCCGCACATCGGGCGGGGCGGCTGGACGTGGTACACGGGATCGGCGGGCTGGATGTACCGGCTGATCGTGGAATCGTTCCTCGGCTTGAGACTCCAGGGCGAACGGTTGCGGGTCGAGCCGTGCCTCCCCGCGGACTGGACCGCCTTCACCGTGCACTACCGGTTCCGCGAGACCGTCTATCACATCGTGGTGCACCAGACGCCGCCCGCGACCGGGGACGAGCGGCTCAGCCTCGATGGCCACGACCAGGCCGGCAGCGCGGTACCGCTCGTCGACGACCACGTGGAGCACCGGGTGGAAATCTGGGTGCGGGCCGCAGGCCCACGATAGTCCCGGACGGCGCGTCGGGTGGACGAAGGACAATGAACGGACGGAAGCGCCAGGAGGAGCCCGTATGAACGACGGAATTGCCGCACCGAACGAGAAACCGCCGATGGACGACGACAAGCTGGAGGAACTGATCGTCGAGCGCCTCGACGACGATCCCGCCTTCCATCAAGGCAGCGGCCGACGCGCGCGTGTCGAGGTGGAGGTCGATGGCGGCGAGGTGACGCTGACCGGCGTGGTTCGCACGGCCCTCGACCGACGGAAGGCGGACATCGTCGCCCGCGCCCTCGGTGCGGCCGCCGTGGACAATCGGCTGCGGGTGGAGACGGAGGAGGAGGACGGGCCGCGCACGCCACGGCCCAGACGCGCGCCGTCCCGAGCCAGACGACTTGTCTAGGCGCCACCAGCCCTCGCCCAGCCCGCGGGATGGCGCACCCTCACCGCGCTCGGGGTCGGTACGATCAGAGGTCGGCTGGCCTATACTACGGTGGGGCTGCAAGAGGGAACATCGGTGGACTACGAGTCGGCACTCCAGGTTCTCGGCGCGTTCGAGCGGGAGGGGGTGCACTATGCCGTGTTCGGCGCGGCGGCACTCAATCTGCACGGGCTCGCGCGGTTCACCGAGGATCTCGACGTCTTCATCGCGCCCGACCGCGCCAACATCGAGAGGCTGAAGACGGCCCTCCGCTCGGTCTACGACGATCCGCACATCGACGAGATCTCAGCCGACGACCTGCTCGGAGAGTATCCCGCCCTCCAGTACGTGCCGCCCGCGGGCACGTTTCACATCGACGTGCTGACCCGACTCGGAGACGCGTTTCGCTTTGACGATCTCGAGATCGCTCGTGTGCCGTTCGGGCCACTGGTGGTCAACGTCGTGAGTCCGCGCACGTTGTACCGGATGAAGCGCGACACCGTCAGGCTGAAGGACAGGGCCGACGCCCAGTTGCTCAACGAGCGGTTCGGGCTTGGCGAGGAGGGGTGATGCCTGTCCGCCGGTTCCGATCGGTGGCCGAGATGGAACAGCCCTTCTGGCGGGAACCCGGGGACCCGTCCCTGTTTCAGTCGATGGCCTCGCTCTGGGCGGCAGGTCACCGGGTCGTGGGCCAGCGTTTTCCGCCCGGGGTGCACCGTCATCGCTCCATCGAGAGCATGGACGCAATGACCGACGCATGGGCCACGGCCAACTTCCGCGCGTTTCACGCGGCCCGCGGCACACTGCCCGGCGCCCCCCGCGACCGCTGACGGCCGTCTCCGCTCCCCGGGACGGCACCGTCTTCAAGCGTGACAGCCTGCGGCGCGCGGTCCGGCGGCGGAGTCTTGCTGCGGCGCGGCGGGGCTGAGGAGCCGTCGGCGGGCTTCAATCGTGCAGCACCACGCTCAGCAGGGAGCGGTTGACCTTGATGCCGCCGTTGTATTCGATGAACCCGAGCTTCCGGAACTTGTTCATGAAGAAATTCACGCGCGACCGTGTCGTGCCGACCATCTCCGCCAGCACTTCCTGCGAGATGGCCGGCAGCACGTTGTGCGGCTCTTCGTCCTTTCCGTAGCGGGCCAGCAGGAGGAGCGCGCGCGCCAGCCGCTTCTCGCTTCGGTTGAACAACTGGTCCACGAGGTCCGCTTCGACGCGGATGTTGCGCGTCAGCATGTAGGCGATGAAGCGGTCGGAAAGCGTGGGCTGCTCGTGGAGCACGCGCAACATCTCGGCGCTTCCGATGACGAGCGCGGTCGTCGCGGCGACCGCGGCGGCGGAGGCGATGCGGACCGATTGCCCGGCCAGTGAGCCCTCACCGACGAAATCGCCCGGGCCGAGGAAGGCCACGACGGCCTCTCGGCCGGTGTGGGACAGCACGCTCAGCTTCACGCTGCCCTTCTGGACGTAGAGCACGGTCTCGGCGGCGTCGCCCTGAGCGAACAGCACGGTCCCAGACCGGTAGGTGCAGACCGTTCTCGACACCCCCGAGGAGTGCAGGAACGCTTCGACGTCGAATGGCGGCAGCTTCGCAAGCATGATCTATAACGGCTTCCGACGGCGAGTATAGCACCAACCCCAAGCTCGCCGGTAGGGTCCTCCGGTAACACTGACTCTTGGCTCGACAGGGGGGCAGAGCGCAGCCGGGCCATCCCGACGGGTGCGGGGGTCCCGAGGCGGCGGCCGGAGTACGAACGCGCCACCGAGGGAGAATAGAAGGCAATAACGATAACGGTCGCCATCGAAAGTCCAGCCCTCCGCCCTGGGCCGACACGCCGTGGGCCGACAGGCCGGGCGGGGGGCCGTCCGGTGCTATAGTCTCATCGGACACCGCCAGAGATGACAAATCCTCAGCGGCCCCCCACGACGCGTACCGCTGACTTTCGCGTGGGCGAGTGGCTTGCCGAGCCCGCGCTCAACCGCCTGACCCGGGGCCAGACCGCGCTGCGGATCCGCCCGCAACTGATGGACGTGCTGGCGTGCCTGGCCCGGCACCAGGGTCGCGTGGTCCTCAAGGACGAGCTGCTGGCCGAGGTCTGGCCGGACCGCATCATCACGGAGTCGGGGATGGTGCGGTGCATCGCGGAACTCCGCCAGCTCCTCGGCGACGACTCGCGGGAGCCCCGCTACATCGAGACGATCTCAAAGCGCGGCTATCGGCTGCTGACGCCCGTTGAGTGGATGGCCGACGAGCACGCCGCGCGGGCCGCCGAGCGGCCTGCGACCTCTGCCGCCGGTCAGACCAGCGACGAGCCGCCCGACCCGGGCGCGCCCGTCACCCCTCCGCCGGTCGACCTGTCAGACGCGACAGGCGCCGAACCCGCCATCTCGATCGTCAGCGGCTCGCGCTGGTGGCGCCGGGCTGCCGCCGCCGCGGCCGCGGTGGCCGTTGTGGCGACCGCCGTGGTGTTCGTGGTGCGACGGCCGGGAGCCGCCGCCCTGACGGAGAAGGACGTCGCCGTGCTGGCGTTCGAGAACGTGACCGGCGACAAGGTCTTCGACGACACGTTGCCCCTGGCGCTGGCCATTCAGCTGGAGCAATCGCCGTTTCTCAGGATCCTGTCGACCGACCGTGTCCGGGAGATCCTGGGCCTCATGAAACGATCGCCGGACCTGCCGATCACCAGGACTGTCGGTCTGGAAGTCTGCGAGCGTGCGGGCGGGGCCGCGCTGATCGTGGCATCGGTGACGCCGCTCGGGCAGCACTACGTCATCGGGATCGAGGCGTTGGCGTGCGTGACCAGGGAGGTCTTCGGCCGCCAGCAGATCGAAGTCGCGGGCAAGCAGCAGGTCCTCGGGGCGCTGGGCCGGGCGGCGGCGGAGATTCGCCGGGACCTGGGCGAGTCGCGCGCGTCGATTGCCGAGTACAACGTCCCCGTCACGGAGGCCACCACGGCCTCCCTCGACGCCTTGCGCGCGTTGCGGCAAGGCGACGGGGCACGTGAACGGGGCCAGTCCACCGAGGCGCTGCACTTCTATCGCGAGGCGGTCCGGCTCGACCCCGACTTCGCTTTGGCCCTGGTGCGGCTCGGCGCCTTCGCGCTGGCGCAGCACTACGAACCGGAGGGCGTGGCAGCCCTCGAGCGAGCCTTCGCGATCAGGGATCGCGTGACGTTTCCCGAGCGCCTCGAGATCGACCTCGTCTACCACGCGAATCTCACCGGGGACCAGAACAAGGTGGCCGAGGCGCTCGAAACCATGCGGCGCGTCTACCCGGCCAGGCCGTCGGTGCGGCGCAGGCTGGCGATCCACTACCTGCAAGTCGGGCGATTCGACGAGGCCCTGTCGGAAGCACGCGAGGCCCGGACGCTCGATCCGGCGAGCGAGCCGGCCCTCTCGACGCTGGCCGAGGCGTACCTGGTCACCAACCGCCTTCAGGAGGCGAAGCGCACGATCGAGGAGGCGATCACTCGAAATCTCGCCGGCGACGTGACCCACTCCTGGCTGCTTCGCGTCGGGTTCCTCCTGGACGACGCGGCTCTCGTTGCGCGGGAGCGGGAGTGGGCGGCTACGCACACCGAGGCGCAGCCGTTCTTTCTCGAAGCCGAAGCCGAGGAGGCGGTGTGGCGGGGACGCCTGCGCGACTCAATCGCCTGCCTGGACCGCTACCAGGCATGGTGCCGCCAGCGTGGGGCCGATTACCGGTGGATCGTGCTGGAACTGCGCAAGGCCCGGTACGAGGCCCTGGGGGGCTTTTCCGCCCGCGCAAGCGCGAGGGCGGCGCGCCAGCTGGCCACCGGGAAGCTCGGCCCGGACCTCCAGGTGGATGCGCTCAAGGTGGCGGTCTCGGCCGGTGATGTCGCTCGCGTCGAACGCCTGCTCGCGGACCTGGATCGGACAGGATGGCCGAAGGCCGAAGAGCCCTTCGCGGGATTCGTACTGGCGTACCGGGCCGCGCTCGACACCGACCGCGGCCGGCCGCAGCAGGCCCTCGAGCGGCTCGCGCCGATGACCCCGTTCGAGCTGGGCCTGAACTGGGGGCTGATCCCGCTCCACGAACGGGCGCGCGCCCACCTGAAGGCCGGCGGCTGGCAGCAGGCTCGCGACGCCTACCAGAAGATGCTGGACCACCCGGGTGTCTTCTCGGGCCAGAAACTCCTGCCCCTCGCGCAACTGGGGCTCGCGCGCTCGCTGGCCGCGGGCGGCCTGGTCACCGAAAGCCGCGCCGCCTACGGGCAGTTCCTCCAGCTGTGGAAGGACGCCGACCCCGATCTCCCTCTGCTCGCCGACGCCCGCCGCGAACTGGCGGCGCTGCGGTAGTACACGACTGCCGTTCCGAAGCGGAATCGACCGCACGTGCGATCGCCAGCGGGGAGCGATCGTGGCGTCAGTGGCGCCGCGCTCATCGCGACGGCCGCCCTCAGGGCGAGGCCGGCAGGTCTTCGAGCAGGAAGCCCTCCCTGCTGGCCGCCTCGCGCAGCCGGGCGTCGAGCGTGACGAAGGCCAGCGTCGGGGGGCGGCGTTCGGCCGCGACCAGGGCCGCGGCCAGCTGCAAGGCATCGGCGGCACGCAGGGGATGGACTCGCAGGACGCGCCGGGCGGCCTCGCGAATCTCGTCGCTCGGGTCGATCTGCATCCAGCTCGGTGCGAGGGCGTCGAGCCGGGCGAACGACTCGGTCGCGTCGGCGGGTGCCAGCGCGCCGTCCCGCTCGAGCCGGGCGATGGCGGACGCGCATTCCACGAGCGTGCCCCACCAGACCACAACCTCGGGATCGCGCCTGTACAACGACTGGACCGACCGGGTGCCCGGCTCCGCGGCGAAGAGCGGGACGAGCGCCGAGCTGTCCCAGAACCTCATCGCCCGTCTCGCCGCTCGGCCATGACGGCGTCGCTGAGACGTGCGCCTCCCCGCGGCGCCGGCGGCGGGGTGGTGAGCACCCGCTTCGGCGGCATCGACAGCGACGGCCGCAGGACACCCTGTCGCTGCAGGCGCGCGGCGCGTCCTTCGACATCCCGGCGGCCCGGGGCGGCGACCGACTCCAGCCGGGCGACGGGCACCCCGCGGTCCTCGATGATGATCGACTCCCCGTGGCGCACGCGCTCGATGAGGGCGCTGAGCCCGTTCTTGGCATCGGTGATGCTCGTCCGCTTCATGGAGCTATTATAGCCTGACCAATATGGCTATTAAAGACTGATACGACCGAGGCCCGGCCCGGTCAAGCCGTCCGGGCGACCACGCCGGACCGGCAGGAGCGGCGAGCGTCAGCCGACACGGGATCGCACGGGGCGGTGCCTTGTCCGCGACGTCGCCGTGACCAACCGCCCCTGTCCTGAATCCTTGAAACAGAGGAGCGCGCCGGCGCCCCGCGTGCAGGGCAAGCCGGTTCCGGAGGAGGATGTCGATGGCCGGTCTTGGAGTCGATGCTCGCGGCGTCATCGCCCCGTGTTCGATCTGCGGGCAGAAGAACCGCATGGCGTTCGGGAGGATTGGGGAGACCATCCGCTGCGGCAAGTGTCACGCCCCGCTCGCCCCGCCGGCCGCCACCGTCCACGTGGGCAGCGACGCCGACTTCGAGGCCCTGACCCGCGCCTCGTCGCTGCCGGTCCTGGTCGATTTCTGGGCCCCGTGGTGCGCGCCGTGCCGCACCGTGGCGCCGGAGATGGACCGGGTGGCCTCGGCCAGCCAGGGACAGCTGCTGGTGGCCAAGGTGAACACCGAGGATCTGCCGGCCATCGCCGGGCGCTACGGCGTGCGCTCGATTCCGACGATGGCGCTGTTCGCGGGCGGCCGGGAAATCGGCCGGACGTCCGGCGCCAGGCCGGCCGCGGCCATCCAGGCGTTCGTGACCCAGACGCTGCGCGACACGCCGGCTGCCTCCAGAATCTGAACGACCTCACGGGTACGCGCAAGGCGCGGGCAGCCCCCTTCTCAGCCTCCCGGGGTGCTACCATGTGAGCGTTCACGAGGAGGTGACCTGATGCGCGCGATGAAGGCACTCGCCGTCGCGATGACGCTGGCTGCCGTGTTCGGGGCCTGCGACAAGAAGACGCCTGCCGACCCGACTCCGACGACGCAGGCCATTACCATCACCGGAACGCTCAGCCTCGCGAACAAGAGCGAGACCTCGCAGCTCGCGGCGACCGCCAGCCTGTCCGACGGCTCGACGCTGACCATCACCACCACCGCGACATGGACGTCGAGTAATACCGCGGTCGCCACGGTCAACAGCGGCGGCCTCGTCACGGCGCTGACCAACGGCACCACCGTCATCACGGTGACCTACCAGGGGAAGACCCAGACCGCGGCCCTGACGGTTGCGATGAAGGCGACGGCCCAGATGACGCCGTTCTTCTCCAGGCTGTGCAGGCCGTTCAAGGCCGGCATGGATCTCACCATCACGGAGAAGAGCGGCAACATCGGGATGACGGTGACCTCGGTCACGATCATCATGGTCGACATCAACCACGTGACACGGTTCTCGAAGACGTACAGCGCCGTGGAGATCGCGGCCCTCATCGGGAACAACCATCTCAACGCCGGGGAGAGCCGGGTGATGTCGATTGTCGCGTCGTATCCGGGGAACGTCGAGACCGAGGACTCGACCGCCAGCGTGACGATGACGGTCACCGACGATGCGGGGAATGCGTCGACGGTCAGCCAGTCGAACATCACCCAGCACGACCGCTGCTGATCGGGAGCGGCGGTGCACCGGTTCCCGGGCGGTCGGCGGCGCGCCTCAGGGATCCGAACCGCCGATGCGTTCCCGCTGCGAGATCGTGTCAGACGGTTCGTTCGCCGGAGACACACCCCTGCCCGCCCCGCGGCGGGCAGGGGTGCGTTCGGCGCGGCCCCGCGGCCGCGATGCGCGCGCCGGGGCCTACGCCAGGGCGTCGATGATGGCGTTCAGCGTGGGGCTGGGACGCATCGCCTTCTCCACCTTGGCGGCGTCCGGCCGGTAGTAGCCGCCCATGTCCACGGGCGTTCCCTGCGCCGCGATCAGCTCTTCGTTGATCGTCGCCTCGTGCTCGACGAGCTGCTTCGCCACGCCGGCGAACCGCGCCTGGAGTTCCTTGTCCTTCGTCTGCGCCGCCAGCGCCTCGGCCCAGTACATGGCCAGGTAGAAATGGCTGCCGCGGTTGTCGATCTGGCCCACCTTGCGGGCCGGTGACTTGTTGTTGTCGAGGAACTTGCCGATCGCCTGGTCGAGCGTCTCGGCCAGCAGCGCCGCCCGCTCGTTGTGGAACGTGGCGCCGATGTGCTCCAGCGACGCGGTCAGCGCCGAGAACTCCCCGAGCGAATCCCAGCGGAGGTAGCCCTCCTTCTGGAACTGCTGCACGTGCTTGGGCGCCGACCCGCCGGCGCCGGTCTCGAAGAGCCCGCCGCCCGCGAGCAGCGGGACGATCGAGAGCATCTTGGCCGACGTGCCGATCTCGAGGATGGGGAAGAGGTCCGTCAGGTAGTCACGCAGGGCGTTGCCGGTGACCGAGATGGTGTCCTGGCCCTTCCGGATCCGCTCGAGCGAGAACTTCATGGCCTCCACCGGGGCCAGAATGCGGATCGCGAGGCCTGTCGTGTCGTCATCCTTCAGGTAGGTCTCGACCTTCGCGATCACCTGCGCGTCGTGCTTGCGGTTCCTGTCGAGCCAGAACACGGCCGGCGCGCCGGTCGCCTTCGCGCGCCTGATGGCCAGCTTGACCCAGTCGCGGACCGCGATGTCCTTGGTCTGGCAGGAACGGAAGATGTCGCCCTCCTCGACCGGCTGCTGGAGGAGTACGTCCCCGGACGACTCGACCACGACGCGGATCGTGCCGGTCCCGGGGGCGATGAAGGTCTTGTCGTGCGAACCGTACTCCTCGGCCTTCTGCGCCATCAGGCCCACGTTCGGCACGCTGCCCATCGTCGCCGGGTCGAGGGCGCCGTGCTGCTGGCAGTCCTCGATGATGGTCTTGTAGATCGTGGCGTAGCAGCGGTCCGGGATCATCGCCTTCGTGTCGTGCAGCTTGCCGTCGGGGCCCCACATCCTGCCCGACTCGCGGACCACGACCGGCATCGACGCGTCGACGATGATGTCGTTCGGAACATGGAGGTTCGTGATGCCCTTGTCCGAGTCCACCATCGCGAGCGCCGGGCGGGTGGCGTACACGGCCTTGATGTCGGCCTCGATCTGCGCCTTCTTGTCGGCCGGCAGGCTCTGGATCTTCGCGTACACGTCGCCCAGGCCGTTGTTCGGGTTCACGCCCAGCTGCTTGAACGTCGCCGCGTGCTTCTCGAAGACGTCCTTGTAGAAGACGGTGACGGCGTGGCCGAAGATGACCGGGTCGGAGACCTTCATCATGGTGGCCTTGAGGTGCAGGGACAGGAGCACGCCGCTCCTCCTGGCGTCCTCGATCTGTTCCTCGTAGAACGCCCGCAGCGCCTTCACGTGCATCACCGAGGTGTCGAGGATCTCGCCGTCCAGGAGGCCCATCTTCTTCTTGAGGACAGTCACCGTCCCGTCGCCGGCCACGAACTCGTAGCGGACCTCGGTCGCCTTCTTGACGGTGATGGAGGTCTCGCTGCCGTAAAAGTCACCGCCGGTCATGTGCGCCACGTGGGCCTTCGAGTCCGGGGCCCAGGCGCCCAGCTTGTGCGGGTGCTTCTTCGAGAACGCCTTCACCGAGAGCGGGGAGCGGCGGTCCGAGTTGCCCTCGCGGAGGACCGGGTTCACGGCGCTGCCGAGGACCCTCGCGAAGCGGGCCTGGAGCGCCTTCCCGGCGTCGTCCTTCGGGGCCTCGGGGTAGTCCGGGATCCTGAAGCCGAGCGCCTGGAGCTCCTTGATGGCCTCCCTGAGCTGCGGGATCGAGGCGGAGATGTTCGGCAGCTTGATGATGTTGGCCTCGGGCTTCTGCGTCAGCTCGCCGAGCTGCGCGAGATAGTCCGGGATCCGCTGCGCCTCGGTCAGGCTCTCGGGGAAGGTGGCGATGATGCGGCCCGCGAGCGAGATGTCCCGCGTTTCAACGGCCACGCCGGTGCCCTTCGTGAATGCCCGGACGATGGGCAGCAGCGAGTAGGAAGCCAGTGCGGGCGCCTCGTCAATCTGCGTCCAGATGATCGTCGACGTATCGGTACTCATTGTGTCTCCTTCTGAGCTCCCGGGTCCTCGCACGCCAGGACCCGAGCCATTGGCAGGACACGCAGTGTACCGTGAATCGAGGAGGAGCGCGAGAGGGCCGCCTTCGGGCCGGTCACCCGGGGAGCCGTGCCGCCGGCCGGCGATCCCGGGCTCGGGCCGGACGCGGACACGCGGTAGACTATCCGGCGGAGAGGTCCACATGAACACTCCGCAGGTGCTCTACCTGTCAGGCGCCGACGTGGCGAGCGTTGCCCTCGATCTCCGGACGATCGTCGATCTGCTGGAAGCGGCTTTTCGCGAAAAGGGAGAGGGACGGGTGGAGATGCCGCCCAAGCCCGGCGTGCACCCCGGGGGCGATGCCTTCATCCACGCGATGCCGGCCTACATTCCCGCCCTCCGTTCCGTGGGCGTGAAATGGGTCAGCGGCTATCCGGACAACCACCGGCACGGGCTGCCGTACATCAGCGGGTTGCTGATCCTGAACGACGTCGACAACGGGCTGCCCTGCGCGGTGATGGATTGCGCCTGGATCACGGCGTACCGGACGGCTGCGGCGTCGGCCCTGTCGGCTCGGTACCTCGCGCGCGCGGACAGCCAGGTCGTCGGCATCCTGGCCTGCGGCGTGCAGGGGCGCACGCATCTCGAAGCGATGGCCACGCTGTTTCCCGTGCGGCGCGCGTACGCCTACGATCTTCTCCCGGAGGCCGGACGACGGTTTGCCGGAGAGATGTCGGCGAAGCTCGGGATCGACGTGACCGCCGTGCACGACCCCATGGCCGCCGTCACCGGGAGTGACATCGTCGTCACGTCCGGGCCGATCCTGAAGCACCCGGCGCCGACCGTCCCGGCGGGCTGGCTGCGGCCGGGCGCGTTCGCGAGCGCGGTGGATTTCGACAGTTACTGGTCACCGGCGGCGCTGGCGGAATTCGACCGGATCAGCACCGATGACCACGCGCAGTTTCAGTACTACCGGCGCGCGGGCTACTTTCAGCACACGCCGGAGCCGTACGCCGATCTCGGTGAACTCGTGACCGGCCTCAAGCCGGGTCGGCAGCGGGACAGCGAGCGCACGATTGCCATCAACCTCGGCCTCGCCCTGGACGACATGGCCGTGGCGCCCGAGATCTACCGGCGCGCCAAGGCCAGGGGCCTCGGCACGTGGTTGCCTCTGTAGCGCCGCCGACTGGCCGGGGAGGATGCCGTGTTCAAGAGCAACGCCGTGCGAAGTTGCGTGGAGCTCCACGAGATCGAACTCAACCGGTTCTGCGAGGTCTGGGAGGCGTTTCGCGCGTCCGGCATCCCGCTGCCGGAGACGACCGATCCGTCGTACCAGTCACCGGACCACCTCGGGGGCCACGTCCTCCGCGCGGCGCGCAGCTACCTCACCTGGATTGGCGAGTGCGTGAAGCGACCGGCCGCGGACCTCGATCCCGACACCGACGTCACGAGCATCGCGCGCAAGGGCCGCGTCTTCGTGGACGGTGTCCTCGCGGGCTGGCGCCGGCATCTCGCCGTGCTGGAGGACGCGGAGCTGGCGCCGGCCACCTACAAGTCGCGCTGGGGCGAGGACTACAACATCGAACAGATGCTCGAACATGCGGTGGTGCATCCGATGAGGCATCGGATCCAGCTGGAGCGGCTGATGGCCCGGCGCGGGCAGTGAACGCCCTCGGCAGGCGACCCGGTGAGCCGGCAGCTGAGGCGCCGGCCCGGCCCGGCGAGCCGCGGGTACCCGGCTCCGCGCGGCCGGGCGCCAGCCCCGGGCACCGCCCCGAGCGCCCTGCTTGAGTCGCCGCCGGCGCGCGCGTAAGATGTCGGCGACAGGATGCTCGAGAACAGCCCCCGGGGGACCGTCATGACTCAGCAACCCGCGGCGTTCGACACTCTCGAGGCACGCGTCATCGACATGATCGCCACGCACCAGCGACTGCCGCCCGACCAGGTCACGCTGGACTCCAACCTCGCCAGCATCGGCGTCGACTCGTTCGACGGGATGGAACTCATCCTGGCGTTCGAGGACATGTTCGACGTCTCGATCCCGCACGACCTCGCCAGGCCCACCAGGACCGTGCGCGATGTCGTCCGGATGCTGCGCGAGATCGTCTCGACACCCGCGCACGCGTGAGGCCGCCAGGCCAGGCCCGGCGCTCAGGTGAGTTGAGGACGCGCCGGCAGTGTAGCGCGCGGGCTGCAGCCCGCGTGCCCGGAGCGAACACACCCGGCACAAGTGAGCCCCGGGGTCAGTCGGCGACCCGGTAGCCGGTTATCCGCTCCGCGACGAAGTTCATGTCGGCGAGCCGGCCGGACTGCAGCGCGATGGCGCCATCGAGATCGCCCAGTTGCCGCAGCCGGGAGAAGTCGTCGGCAGCCAGCCTGTCGGATGCACTCAGGGCGGCCAGGATGCGTGCCGGGACGGCCAGCGCCACCTGGCTCGCCCAGATACGCGATTGCGCGTTCAGCAGGTCGTCGCCTGTTCGCCCGGCCGCGCGCGAGAGCGCCACCGCCGTCTCAACGTCCGCCATGGCCGTCGCGAACTCGAACGCGACGTGCTGCTGGCGCACCAGCTTCGCGCGGAACGCGGTCTGCGACGCGTCGGCGAGGAACCGCGCCGCGCGGGCCACCGCCGGCCCCCCCGCGTCGGCGAACACCTCGACGTCGTCGGCCATGCGGGTGTAGAACTGCCCCTTGCTCCGGACCGCCTCGCGCATCCGGAAGATGCCGATGATGCTCTGCTGGATCTCGGACGTACCCTCGTAGATCGTCAGGATGCGCGCGTCGCGCCGGATCTTCTCCACCTCGAAGTCCACGCAGTAGCCGTACCCGCCCAGGGCCTGGACCGCGTGGTCCGCCGCCACGTTGCCGGCCTCGGTGGCAAACAGCTTTGCGACCGACCCCTCGACCTGCCGATCCGTCGTCCCGCCGTCGAGCAGGTCCGCCACGTACTCGATATAGGCGCGCGCGGCGGCCAGCCGGACGCTGTCCGGCACCAGGAGCTTGTGCGTGAACCCCTGTTTCTCGGCGAGGAAGGTTCCGAACTGGCGCCGCTGTATCGAGTAGGCGATGGCCTTCTCGAGCGCGGCCAGCCCCGCCCCGAGACCGAAGGCCGCGACCATCAGGCGCGTGAACCCGAACACCTCGTTCGCCTGCTTCAGGCCGTCGCCCTCCCGCTCGCCGACGATGTTGCCGGCCGGGATCACCACGTCCTGCAGCAGCACCTGGGCCGTGTCGGAAAGGCGGATGCCGTGCTTGATCTCGTGCCGCCCCGGCGTCAGGCCCGGCGTGTTGCGCTCCACCACGAAGAAGGTGGGGCCGCCGGGCGCCTTCGCGAGGATGGTGTAGAGATTGGCAATCGATCCGTTGGAGATGAACTGCTTCACGCCGTTCAGCCGGTAGTGCGTGACCTGGCCGTCCGGGCCGGTGATCCGCGCGGCCTCGGTCTTCAGGTTCTGGATGTTCGATCCCGCCTCGGGCTCGGTCACGCCGTAGGCGACGATCAGTCCCTCCTCGGCGATGCGGGGAATCCACTTCAGCTTCTGGGCGTGGGTACACCCGACGCGGATCGGATCCGTGCCCAGCGCGACCGCCAGCATGGCCGTCGCCAACCCGAGGTCGACCTTCGCGAATTCCATCGACAGGCGGTAGATGTCGTAGGCGCCGCCGCCCATCCCGCCGTACTCCGCCGGCAGGAACACCAGGTGGAGGCCGACGTCGGGGCCGAGCATCGCGCGGACGATATCGGTCGGGCACGTGTCGGACTCGTCCCATTTCAATCGTCGTTCGAGCGGGGCCTCGCGCCCCGTGAACTCCTTCATGGTCTTCACGATCAGATCGATGTCCGCCGCATCCAGCCGATTCAACACCTGCATGAGTCGCCTCGAGTGGGCGCTGACGCGCCGCCTGGCGTGACCCGGCTCGTCCGGAGGCCGAGCTGCCCGGGTCACGGGGTGATGGTCCGAGGACCAGACGGGGGCGGATAGATCCTGCCGGAAATGCCATGCGCTGACAAGCCGGCCGGCGTGGCCCGGCCCGCGCGGGGAGGCCGGCCCGCCGGCGGGTACGGGAAGGGCCGCCGCAGGCCCAATCGATGCCCGTTTCAGCGAAATTTCCGCGCACCTGTCACAAACCGACGGCATCTGCGTTATACATGCGAGGAGAATGGGCCGGGCAGACGCCAACCCATGGCCGATCCAACACCGATCCCGCGCGACGCCGACCGGCACGACGCCGACCGGCACGAGATCGAGGCGCTCTTCGATGCGACGGGACCCGCGCTCTACCGCTTCGCCCGCGCCGTCGTCGGGAACGGCGCCGACGCGGAAGACGCGGTCCAGGAAGCCTTTGTCCGGCTGCTCGGCCACCTCAGGCGCGCTGGCGACCGGACCAACCTCGAGGGCTGGCTGTTCACGGTCGCGGCCAACGCCTGTCGCGACCGGCTGAGACGACGCCGTCGCTGGCTCCCGTGGGGGCCGGAACACGAAGGCCGGGCCGAACCGGATGAGGGTCTCGCCGACGAACGGCGCCGCCTGCTCGGCGCGGCGGCCGGCCGGCTGACGGCGCGCGACCGCACGCTGCTCGCGCTTCGCGCGCAGGGCTCGAGCTACCGCGAGATCGCGGGCATCACGGGAATCCGGGAACAGTCGATCGGCAGGCTGCTGGCCCGCGCGGTCTCGCGCTGGCGGCGCGCCTGCCGGGAAGTGATGGGGAGCGACCATGAGCACGTGCCTGACGGACACCGAGCTGCAGGCATCGGCCGACCGTGAGCTGCCGCCGGACCGGCGCGCGCACCTCGAGGCATGCGCAGCCTGCCGGGCGCGCCAGGCCGCGCGCCAGGCCTCGCTGGACGCCTTCGCGGAGTGGATTGATCGCACCGAGGTGCCTGCGGGATTGAAGGATCGCGTGACGTCGGCGGTGACACGCGACGACCGGGCCGGCGGCGCCACCACGCTGCGCAGCGTGCCTCGCGCGCGTTCCTGGCGCTCACAGCTCACGCTGGCCGCGGGCGCCGCCGCGGTGGTCGCGTTCATCGTCTTCGGCCTGCTGCCGAGGGTCGGGGAGCCGACGAAGCTCTCCGCGGCCGAGATCCTTGGCCGCTCGCTCCAGGCGCTGGGAGAGGTGTCGGGCGTGGAGCGCCTGGAGTACGACCTGCGATTCGAGGGCCTGCATTCGCCGCTGCTCGGCGGACAGTCGCAGGACTCGGCCGTCATCCGGCAGATCATCGACCACGACCACGGGCGGTTCCTGATCACGCGTCGTGCAGCGGACGGCGCCCTGGTCGCCGCGATCGCGGAGGACCCGGCCGCAGGCGTCCGGACGATGATGGTGCGGGCCGACGGCCGGCGATACGTGGCGCGCCTCGCGCTGCCCCCGGGGCCGCGCATGTCCCTTCCGAAGCTGGCGCGCACGCTCCTCCGCACGTGGCTGGGCATCGTCCAGGCGTCGGGCGCGCGAAACCTGGCGCTGACAACGACACCCGAGGGCGGGCAGTTCGTGGTGAACGCGCCCGAGATGGCGGCCGCCGACGGCGGAGCCTGGCTTCTGCACAGCGCGAGGATCGTGATCGACGCCCGCGACTACCATCTCGTCGAACTGGACACCCGGGGCGCGCTGTTCGACAGCCCCTACCATGTGTCCTTCAGGCTGCGTCACAGGGAGGTGGACGCAGGCGCGCCGGACGCAGACTTCGAACTGGCTGCCGGGCCGGGCGACGTGGTGCTCGAGGGCGAGGCCACCGACAATCCGTTCTGGGACCTCGGGGCCGCCGCGCTTCGGCGCCTGGGGGATCACAGGCAGGGGCATGATCAGGATTGAGGCGCTGACCAAGGACTATGGGCCGGTCGTCGGCCTCGACGACCTGACGCTCGACGTGCGCGAGGGAGAGGTGCTCGGCTTCCTCGGGCCGAACGGGTCGGGAAAGACCACCACGATTCGCCTGCTCCTCGACCTGCTGCGCCCGACGAGCGGCCGCGCGCGCATCGGCGGCTTCGACTGCCATCGCCAGAGCCTCGAGGCGCGCCGCCTGGTTGGCTATCTCCCGGGCGAGATGCCCGTCTATCCCGAGCTGACCGGCCACGCCTACCTGGAGTACCTCGCGCGGCTCGGCGGCCGGCGCGTGGACCCTGCCGTCCTCGACCGCCTCCTCGCGCGCTTCGACGTGAGCGCGCTCGACATGGAGCGGCGGCTGCGCGATCTGTCGCACGGCATGAAGCGCAAGCTCGGGATCGTCCAGGCGCTGATGGGGCAGCCGCGCGTGGTGATCCTCGATGAGCCGACGAGCGGGCTGGACCCGCTCATGATCGAGGCGTTCGCCGAGACGCTGGCCGAGTTGAAGCGCGAGGGCCGCACGACCGTCTTTCTGTCGTCGCACGTGCTGTCCGAAGTGGAGCGCTCGTGCGACCGCGTCGCGCTGATCAAGCGGGGTCGCCTGGCCTCGGTCACGAGCGTGACCGAAATCCAGCGGACGTTCCCGCGGCGGGTGACGATCGAGTTCTCGGAGCCGGTCGACGGCCTGATGCCCGCGCTGCCGGCCGCGACCCTGGTTGCCCGGAGCGCGCGGCGCTGGGTGATTGACGTGGGGGGACCCCTCGGTCCGCTGCTCGACGGGTTGAGAGCCCTTCCTGTCGCCGACATCGACGTGGAGCGCTTTTCGCTCGAGGACTACGTTCTGCAGGTGTACGCGACAGGGGTGGCCGGGGCGGCGAGCCCGGGCGACGGGCGCGGGGAGGGCGCGCCATGATCGGGTTCAGGCTGCTGGCGACGCTCGTCGGGCGGTCGTTCGCGCGCGCGGCCGTGACCCTGGCCGCCGTTGCCGGCGTGCTGGGCGCGTTCCAGATCCTGCTCGTGCTGGTGGCCAGGTCGTTCCGGCAGGCGCGCTCGTTCGACCTGGTGACATCGCTCATGCCGATCGCGGTCCAGCGATCGTTCGGCCCGGAGTCGTTGACGCTGGCGTCGTTTCCGGGGATGGTGACCTTCGGCTACTTCCACCCCATCGTGGTGCTGACCGTCATCGTGGCGGGCGTCCACGCGGCGACCGAGCCCGCGGGCGAGGTCGAGTGGGGGCTGTTCGACCTGCAGCTGGCGAGACCCGTCGCGCGCCACCGGGTGATCACCCGCAGCCTCGTGCTGTCGTTCGGGCTCACGGCCGCCGTGGTCGGTGCGATGATCCTGGGCACGTCGCTGGGTCTGGTCGTCTTCGCGCCCGCCGGTGCGCCCTGGCCATCGCCCGCCCGTGTTGCCGGGCTGGGGGCGCACCTGGTGGCGCTGGCGTGGGCCTTTGCCGCGGCCGGCCTCGCCGCCTCGGCGTGGGCCCGCCGTCGTGCCACCGCGTTCGGCGCCGTCGGATTCGCGGCGGTCGCGCTCTACCTGCTGAACTTCGTCGCGGACGTGTGGGAACCCGCCGCGTGGCTCCGCCGGGTGTCCCCGTTCCACTACTTCCCGGGGCTCGCGGTCGCGAACGGCACGGCCCCGACCGCGCAGGACCTCGCGGTCCTGGCCGTTCCCACGGTCGTGCTGACGCTCCTCGCGTACTGGCGGTTCAACCGGCGGGACTTGTAGGATGCGGGCGTGCGGGCCGCCCGAGGCGGCCCCGGCGCCGGGGGAGTCACAGCCGCGGCGGGCGCCGCGGCATCCGGACAGCGAGACGCGCGACGTCGGGACTGTTCGCGCCCTGGCGGGTTGCGCACCGCCCTGCCCACAACGAAAACGGGGACGCCCTTCCAGGTCGCGCACATTCGGCACGGTGGAAAGATCGTCCCCGAATCGTGTCGTCGCGATACGGCCCGGGCCGAAGCCCCGGCCGCACCGGGCGTCACGCGGTAGTCGTCAGCTACTTGTTACCTACCAGCGCGGTTCCGACCGACGCCGGCCGCCGCCGTTCCGGTCGCCGCCGAACCCGCCGGAGCGTTCGGGCTTCGGACGCGCCTCGTTGACCGTGAGGTTGCGCCCGCCCATCGAGTGCTCGTTGAACTGGCTGATTGCCTTCTGAGCCTCTTCGTCGTTGCTCATCTCGACAAACGCGAATCCGCGTGCCCGGCCGGTGGCCATGTCGCGCATGACGCTGACCGTCTCGACGGTACCCGCGGCGCCGAACAACTGCTGGAGGTCCGCTTCGCCGACGTCGTACGGCAGATTTCCTACGTAGAGTTTCCTTGCCATTGGCTCGATCTCCTCCCCGCTTCTGCGGGAGGTGTGATGGCGGACCGTCAACGTCCGTTCATCCGTGTGCAGTCGCCGAGGATCCAGGAGTGGACCTCGCGCGGGATGGAGAAAGGCCCTACCAGGACTGATGCCGTGTGCGGGGGAAGCGAGGCAATGAGGCTCGATTCGGACTGACGCGGCAGAGCGGAGTGCTGTTATCCAACCTGACCATGGCAGTATACCACACTTGGCGCTGTTCCCCGAAGCGCCCCGGCCCTGGTAGTGGTCAACTCGTCGAGCGCGCTGCGCCTGGCTCCATCGACCAGCTGTCTCCCCCCGCACAGCGATCCGGCCCCATCCGCCCCGATGGCCGTCGCGGCAGACCCGGGACGGCGCAGCGCCTCAGTTCGCTCGGCCCGGACCGGGCGCGAACACCAGGAAGTACTGATAGGGGAGAAACGTGTGCTCCGCGGCCAACCGGAAGCCGTTCTGCTCGAACTCCCTGACGACCTCGTCGCGCGAGACCCTCATCTCGGCCGGCGGACCGACCGGCGTGTCCTTCTTGTGGAAATCGATGATGATCACCTGCCCACCCGGCTTCAGGGCCTTCTGGAGCAGCGAGAGGTACCGGGGATGTCCGTCGATGTGGTGCCACGTCTCACAGATGAAGACCCGATCGACGGAGGCATCCGGCAGCAGCGGATCGTCGGGCGGGGCGAGAATCGTCCGCACCGTGTCGAGGCCCGCGTCGCGAATGCGCCGGTTCAGGTAGAGGATCATGTCCGGGCTGACGTCCACGGCGAACACCCGCCCGGTGGCCCCGACATGGCTGGCGAACCGCAGCGTGAAATACCCCGCCCCGGCGCCGATGTCGGCGATCCGCTCGCCCTCCACGAGCGCCAGCGCCGTCATGACCTCGTGCGGTTTCTGGTAGGCGTCGCGGGCCGGGTCCTCGAGCAGCGCAATGTAGCGCCTGGAGTCCTGGTGCAGCTTGTGCATCTCCTCCATGGTCATCGGGCGTGACTGGCCTCGGACGCCAACGGTGAGGACCGCCGCGGCGGACAGGCAGGCGGCAACCCGTATCCAGCGTGTCATGGAAGCCTCCTGCCGGATGATCGCATGTTTCGCCGGCTGCCGCACGCGCCTGAGGGCTGATCCCGGTGTGCGCGAGCGCTGTACCGCCGGCGTGCGCGGTCTGTCAATGGCGGCCGCGTCTACCTGGCGGCGGCGAGCGCCACCGCCAGCCCGCCAAGGACGACCCAGAACACATCCACTTTCAGGCGGAACGCGACGAGGGCGGCGATGGCGACGAGGGCGGTCCCGATGGACCATGCCGTGGCCAGGGCGAAGCGCACGGTCACCGCCGCGAGCAGGGCGACGAACGACACGAGCGCGCCGCGCGTGGCGCCCCGAAAGCGGGGCCGGCTCTGCAGCCGGTCGAAATGCGGCCCCACCAGCGCCACGAGCACGAACGACGGCAGGAAGATACTCACGGTTGCGACCACCGCTCCAATCAGGCCCTTGACGATGAACCCGGCAAAAGTCGCGGTGATCACAATCGGGCCGGGCGTGACCTGGCCGAGGGCGATGCCGTCCATGAAGGTGCGCGCATCCATCCAGCCGCGGACGTCGGCGACCTCGTGCTGCATCAGCGGCACGGACGCGAATCCACCTCCGAAGGCCACCAGGTCCACGCGCACCATCGTCACCGCGAGATCGAACAGGCGGCGATCGAGCCACAACAGCGCGACGAGGGCGGCCGCGGCCGCGACGATGAGAGCCATCGTCGGCACCAGGACGCTGGGCCATGGCACCGCGGAGGATGATGACCCGGGCCCGCTGCCGGCGGTGTCAGCCAGTATCAGGGCCCCGGCCACGAAGCAGATCGCGATGACGAGGATCGGGCTGACAGGAGATATGAGGGCAATCGCGGCGGCACCGGCAATGACGGCCGCACGCCAGTTCCTGATCGAACTTGCGCCGAAGTTCCAGGCGGCGTTCGCGATGAGGGCCACCACCACCGCGCGGAGGCCCGCGAAGGCCGCAAGCGTCACCGGCAGGGTCCGCGTCTGGAGATACAGGACGGTGAGTCCCAGCATCAGGCAGAAGGCCGGCAAGCCGAAGCCGACGTAGGTCGCCAGGCCGCCCGGGAACCCGCGCGCACGCATCCCGACATACGCCGCCGTCTGCATGGCCGTCGCGCCGGGGATGGTCTGGCACAGGGCCACGCCGCCCTTGAAGGTCGCCTCGTCCAGCCACCGGTGCTTGCCGACGGCCAGGTCCCGGATGTAGGCGACCATGGCGGGCCCGCCGAAGGCCGTGGCCCCGAGCCGCAGGAAGGCGAAGAAAAGGGCGGGCAGAGACGGCCCGCGCGGTGGCGTTGGTTGGTCGGCGACCATCTGCACGGCGCAGACTATCATCAACTGGCGCGCGCGTGCAGCGCGGCACGCGGCTCGACAACCGTCCTGACGATCACGCCGGCCCTCGAGGCCCTGCCCGTCGGGCAGTCGACGCCGTATTGCCCGAGCGTCAAGCGGTTCGCGCGGTGGTGTTGCGCGGCGGCCTTGCGTGAGGCGTCGCGCCCGCGACTCGCCCGTCGCCTCAGAAATAGATCCAGGTGACGCCCGCGTTGCGCGAGTCGGGGACAACGCGGGCCACGCCGCCGACGCCCGCCAGGTAGCCGAGCACGGCCGCGCGCAGCCGGCCGCCGCTGATGCCGTGAATGACCTCGATGCGAACGAGGCCTGCGCGAATAGCCCGGTCCATCCGCTCCTGGAGCGCCTGCAGCGCCTCCGGGACGGTCAGCCCGTGGAGATCGAGCGAGCCCAGCTCGCGGAGTTCGCGTGCGCTCGGTTCCGACGCTGCGGGTCGATCACGGCCGGCAGCCTCAGCGCTCGGCGCCGCACGCTCGCGCCGGGCCTGCTTGCGGGCGAGCGACACGGACGCGAGGTCGGATTCGCGGCACCACACGCTCATGCCGCCCACCACGACGCGGTAACGCCCGCTCCTGCCGATCTCGACGATGCGGCCTTCCTTCCGAAGACTCGTCACGACGATGCCCGCGCCAATCGGAAACGGCATGCGGCCTCACGTCCGGGCGCTGGACCCTGGGATGATGGTCATCCGCGCCGTGACGCGCGTCAGGCTGCCGAAGGGACAGCCGCGACTGCGCTTCCCGCGACTGTCAACCGGCGCCCGGTCGCCGCGGACGAACGCGCGAAATTCGGGGGGGGGTCACGGCGCGATCATAGCACCCGGTTCCGCGCGAACGCGGTGCCGCGCGTGGGCATTCCGGGGCATCCGGGGCCGGGAGGGGAGAGCAGCCCCGGGCCACGCAGCGCGCTTTCCCGCCCAGGCTGGAGCCCGAGACAACTCAGACGCCAGGAATTCCGTCCAATTCAAGTGTGCTGGCATCGATGGCCGCGACCGGTGGGCCATCGCTGGCGCAATTGTCGCAAAGCCCCCCGGCAAAATCCGACGCGCGCAACGTCCCGGGGTGTCGTGATGCTCTCAGCTCTTCTGGCCGACATGCGGATGGCCATTCGGTCCGCTCGGCGCCAGCCAGCCTTCGCCGCCGTGGTCGTGGGCACCCTGGCACTCGGCATCGGTGCGAACACGGCGATGTTCGCCATCATCCACGCCGCGCTCCTGAAGCCGCTGTCGTACCAGGATCCCGACCGGCTCATCCTGGCGTTCCGCACGGTCGAGGGCGAGACGATGACGTGGAACTCGGCGCCCGACTACTACGACTACCAGGAGCAGGCCGCCGGCATCGAATCGCTCGCCGCGATCGGATCGGGCGCCTTCAAGGTCACGGTGCGAGGAGCGGAGCGGCCCGAGCGCGTCGCGGCGAGCATCGTGTCGAGCAACCTGTTCCGGACGCTGGGCGTGACGCCGGTGGCCGGGCGGTGGTTCACCGAGGCCGAAGGACGGGCCGGGGCCGGGTACACCGCCGTGATCAGCGAGCACTACGCGCTCCGGCGGTTCGGCGGTCCGCAGGCCGCGGTCGGCGGCACGCTTGCGGTTTCCGGCGTTGCCCGGACCGACGTGGCGGCCACGATCGTGGGGGTGATGCCCTCGTCGTATCGCCTGATGTTCGACTGCGACGTGTGGTTGCCGATGCGCCGCGGCGAAGGCGACGGGCCGCAGACGCGCCAGTTCCACAACTGGATCCTCATCGGTCGCCTGAAGCCCGGCGTCTCGCGTGAAGAGGCGCAGAGCCAGGTCAACGTGATCGCCGCCCGCCTGCAGCAGCAGTACCCCGCGTCGAACAAGAACAAGAACCTGCGCCTCGATCCGCTGCAGTCGGCGCTCTTCAGGAACCAGGAGCCGCGACTGGCGGTGCTGATGGGCGCCGTCGCCCTGGTGCTGCTGATCGCCTGCGCGAACGTGGCCGGCCTGCTGCTGGCACGCGGCGTGGCCCGCCGCCCGGAGCTGGCGGTGCGGGCGGCCCTCGGCGCGTCCCGCGGGCGGATCGCCGCGCAGTTGCTGACCGAGAGCCTCCTCCTGGCGCTCGTCTCGGGCGCGGTGGGCGTCGCGCTCGCGGTGGGGCTCCAGCGCCTGCTGCCGATCGCGACGGGACTGGCCGAGTCCGGCGTGGCGGCCCGGGGCCTCCAGTGGCCCGTCCTGCTGTTCGCGCTGGGCGTGTCGGTCCTGACGGGCGTGCTCTTCGGCGTGGCGCCCGCGCTGCGGGCCTCGTCGCTCCGCCTGGCCGAGCACCTGGCGCCCGGCGCCCGCGCGACCGACTCGAAGGGCGGCACCCGGCTGCGCAGCGTGATGGTGGTCGGCCAGGTCGCGATCTCGCTCGTGCTGCTCGTGGGGTCGGGCCTCCTGATCCGGAGTCTCGCGCAGTTGATGACGGTCGATCTGGGCTTCGACGCGAAGGGCCTGGTGATCGGTGAAGTCGAGGCTCCGCACGCGGAGGCGGAACGCCGCATCCAGTTCTATGAGGGCCTCCGCGAGGACCTGGCCGCCATTCCCGGCGTGTCGGCCGTGGCCTTCACGTCCCACGTGCCGATCCGCCATCCGTACGGGGATCCCCCGATGTGGTCCGCGGACCACCCGCCGGTGGATTCGTCCCAGGAGCGGACCGCGGACTTCCGCATCGTGCTGCCCGGATACTTCAAGGCGCTTGGCATTCCGTTCCTGACCGGCCGTGACCTCGCCCGGACCGACCAGCAGGACTCGCCGCGCGTGCTCGTCATCAGCGAGAACATGGCCAGCACGCTGTTTCCCGGCGAGGATCCGATCGGCAAGCGCGTGATGGTGGCGACAGGGACGACGCCCCAGGCGTTCGAGGTCGTTGGCGTGGCCGGCAACGTGCGCCTCGACGGGATCGCGCAGCCGGCCTCGATGGCGATGTACGCGTCGTTCGCCCAATTCGCGCCGCAGCGGCTCAGGTTCATGCTGCGGACCGCGGCGTCGCCCTCGGCCGTCGCGGGGGCGGTCCTCGAGGCGATGGCGGCGCGCGACCCGAACATCGCGATGGAGCCCCTGGCCAGCATGGATCAGTTCGTCGGCGACGCGCTGCTCTCGGATCGGGTGACGGCCGTCACGCTGATGCTCTTCTCCGGCGTGGCGCTGCTGCTCGCGGCTATCGGCCTCTACGGCGTGCTCGCGTACTACGTCACTCAGCGTACCCACGAGATCGGCGTCCGCCTGGCGCTCGGTGCCGGCACGCGCGACGTCCTCGGCCACGTGCTGCTCCGGAGCGCGATGATGGTGGGCCCCGGTCTCGCGCTGGGCCTCGCCGTGGCCCTCGCCGGCGGGCGCATCGTCGAGCGGTTCCTCTACAACGTGGCGCCGACCGACCCGGCGACCTTCGTGACGGTCACCGTGGCGCTCGCGCTGGTCGCCTTCGCGGCCAGCGCATGGCCGGCGTTGCGGGCAGCCCGCATCAATCCCATCACGGCCTTGCGCGGGGAGTAGGCGGCGTTCGGGCGCCGCCGCCTGCCCGCCCGCGACCAGTTCCTGCGTCGGTCCTGCCGCCGCCGGATGAGCCGGTTCATCCGGCGCCCAACCTCTCTATATTGGTCACCGGCGATCCCGGGAGCACGCCGCCAGCGCCGCGTGGTGCGCCCGGGCAGACCGGTTTCCTGGAGGGCGTGCCTGCGGGGCACGCCGCCACTGGTGCGCGGGGAGGGCACGGCAATGACGATGAGTACGACCGTTGCTGGCAGGGCAGGTGCCCCCGGCGTCGATGTGGAGGTCCGGCACCCGGACGCCGCCCCGAAACAGGCGCCCGTCGACTTCCGCCTCGCCGAGTGGCTCGTGCAGCCGACGCTTGGCCGCCTGACCCGCGACGACTCCGTCCTCCGGATTCGGCCGCAATTGATGGACATGCTCGTGTGCCTGTCCGCGCGGCCCGGCCGGACCTTGACCAAGGATGAGTTGCTCGCTACGGTCTGGGCCGACCGCTTCGTTGCCGAGTCCGGCCTCGCGCGTTGCGTGGCCGAACTGCGGCAGGTGCTCGGCGACGATGCGCGCCAGCCCCGGATCATCGAGACCATCCCGAAGCGCGGGTACCGGGTGATCGCGACGGTCGACCTCCTGCCGCAGCAAGCGCCTCCGGGCCTTGCCCACGCGGCCACGGAACCTGCGCGCGAGTCCTCTGCCGGATTGGAGCCGGCCGGAGATCCCGGGTCGGGTGTCGGCCGGACACCGGCCCGGGATCCGGGCGATGCGATCGGCGCGAGCACCGCGGTCGTCCCGGCGCAGTCCGCCGCCCGCCGCGGCTGGTCGTACGTGCGCGGCGCGTTCCTCGGGCTGGCGGCCCTCGGGGTCTTCGGCAGCACCGGCGCTGGATTGTCCCTTCTCGGGCAGGACCCGTCCGCCGTCCCGGCGAAGCCCAGCCAGGTCCTCGTGGCCTTCTCGAACGTTACGGGCGAGGCCGCGTTCGATCGGGTGCTGCCCCTCGCCCTGGCCGTGCAGGTCGAACAGGATCCGGCGCTGCACGTGATGTCGACCGAACAGGTGGATGCGCTGATGGTCTCCGGGGAGCGCGTCGCGGGCCTGGAGTCAGCGCGGACCGACGCGGAGGAGGCCTGCCGGCGGACTGGCGCGGCGGCCTCGCTCACGGGATCGCTGTCGCCCCGCGGGAGACATTTCGAGCTCGGGCTCGAGGCCGTCGCCTGCGCGACGGGCGAGTCCCTGATCCGACAGGTCGTGTCCGTCGACTCGAGGGACATGATTCTGCCCGAGATGCGGCGGATGGCCGTGGTGGCCCGCGATCGGCTGAGCGCGGCGCTGGCCTCTCGGGCAGCCGGGCAACCGCGGCTGGCGATCGTGGAGGGCGTGGCGGGTCCCCCAGCCGGCGGTCCGCCCGCCAAGGGCCCGGCCTACCCGCGCGAGCACGAGTGATCGGAGCCCCGTCCCGGCGCGCGCCAGAGCCGCGCCAGAAGACACGGGGCACGCGCGCATGCGGGTCGAAAGCGGGGAGCGAGATGCGAACACGGATCATCGCGACCATCGGAGTCCTGGTCGCCCTGCCTGCCGTGCCCTGCTGCTGGCGAAGGCCGCTGCCGACGACGACCGCCAGCGACTGCGATGGGCTCTGGAGCGGACGCAGGCGGAGGCGCAGCCGGCCCGCCCGAGCCTGGAGGAGTTGGCCCGTCTGGCCGGGACGTATGGCAACGCCCGCGTCTGGCTCGAAGGCGGGCAACTGCGATATCAGCGCCCGACGCGGCCGACGGTGTTGCTGACACCGCTGACGCGCACGGTGTTCGCCACCGACCTGGACGACCCGCTCCGCCTCGAGTTCGTCCAGGCCGCGGACGGGCGGGTCGACCGGCTCGTCGTGCTGGGCGAGGGTTTCACCCGCGAACAGCTGGCGGTGGCCCGGTGATCGATCGGGAGCGGGGCGCGAACCCTGGCTGGCCACGGGTGCCCCACGAAGGCGCCTGATGGTCGAGGGTCGCCCTCAGGCCTCCGCGTGATGCCGCGCCGTGCCGGGTCCGACAGCGATGACGCCGATCGCGACCCGGGATCGTTCATAATGCGCCGGTTGCCCGGTGTGTGCCGTC
Source organism: uncultured Acidobacteriota bacterium (assembly GCA_963813325.1). Lineage (GTDB taxonomy): Bacteria > Acidobacteriota > Vicinamibacteria > Vicinamibacterales > JAKQTR01 > CAWEYM01. The sequence goes on along the minus strand of CAWEYM010000002.1, from coordinate 2,166,420 downwards.
ATGACCCCACGCCTTCGCCTCGGGCTGCTCGTGCTCGCCGTGTTCGCGGCGCTGGCTGTGCTGTCGGCGACGGGCAGTTACCTGTCCGATCAAGGGGTGGCGACTCCACCGCCTGCCAGGGTCAAGGGCTTCAGCGACATGTTGCTGGGCGCGTTCCGCTACTACCTCGCCTGGGCCGTCGTGACGCCCGGCATCCTCTGGCTGGGGCGCAGGGTGCCGTTCACGCGGCAGCGCTGGCGCGGTCCGCTGGTGTTTCACGCGCTGGTGCCGGCCGTCGCGAGCGGGCCGTTCTTCGTCCTCACCGTATCGCTCGGCCTGCTGTTCGGGAGGGGGCTGCCCCCCTTCGGGTACCTCGTCTCCATCATGTGGCGGGTCGTGCCGCTGGAAACGGTCGCCCTCACCCCGGTCTACTGGCTCGTGATCGGCGCGGGCGCGGCGCTGCAGTTCCATCGCGACGCGCGGGCGAAGCAGCTGCAGGCCATCGATCTGCAGCGGTCCCTGGCGTCGGCCCAGCTCGACGCGCTGCGGATGAAGCTGCAGCCGCACTTCCTGTTCAACACGCTCAGCACGATCTCGTTTCTCGCGCAGGCCGACGACACGGAGGCCGTCTGGCAGGTCGTCGAGCGTCTCGGCACGATGCTGCGCCTCTCGATGGAGACCGGCGGCCGGCAGTTCGTGACGCTCGAGGAGGAGCTGGCGCTGCTGGACGAGTACCTGGCGATCGAAGAGATTCGCTTCAAGGATCGGCTGCGCGTCGTCCGCCGCGTCGACCCGGCCGCGCGCAACGCGCTCGTGCCCAACCTGATCCTGCAGCCGCTCGTCCAGAACGCGATCGCGCACGGCTTTTCGCGCCGGCTCGACGCGGGCCTCCTCGAGATCGGCGCCCGGCGCGACGACGGCGTGCTGTCGATTACTGTGCGGGACGACGGGCCGGGACTGCCGCCGGGCTGGCGCGTGGACGCGGGCGCGCGCCGGGGGATCAGGAACGTGGTCGAACGGCTGCAGGCGCTCTACCCGGGCAGCGGACGGTTCGATCTCGACAACGATCCCGCCGGTGGGGCCATCGCCCGCCTGCGGCTGCCGTTCGCCGAGGCCGGGGCGCCATCCGCCGGGAGCGCGGACCATGGACAGAGTGACGACGATTATCGTTGACGACGAGCAACTGGCCCGCCGTGGCCTCAAGACGCTGGTGGAGCGCCACCACGACTTCGCGGTCGTGGCGTCGTGCGCCAACGGCCGCGAGGCGATCGCCCGGATCACGGAGCTGAAGCCGGATCTCGTGCTGCTCGACATCCAGATGCCGGAGATCACGGGCTTCGATGTGCTCGAGCGGTTGCCGCGCGACGTGCTCCCGGTGGTGATCTTCGTCACCGCGTACGACGAGTACGCCATCCGGGCCTTCGAGGTGCGCGCGCTCGACTACCTCCTGAAGCCGGTCTCCCAGAAGCGGTTCGACGACGCGCTCGAACGCGCCGCCGGGCGCGTGCGCGATCGTCGGCTCGCGGAGTACGGCGAGACGCTGCTGTCGGCCGTGGCCGAGATCCAGAAGGGGCGCGAGGCTCCCGCGGGCCTGGGTGCCGGCGCGGGCGACCGTCTGGAGCGCATCATGGTCCGCGTTGGCGATGCCATCCAGTTCGTCGAAGTGGCCGACATCGAGTGGATCGAAGGCGCCGACTACTACGTGACTCTCCACGCCGGCGGGAAGGACTTCCTGTATCGGGAAAGCCTGAAGCACCTGGAAGACCGCCTGGATCCGGGCCAGTTCCTCCGGATCCACGTGTCGGCCATCGTCAATCTCGCCAGGGTGCGCGAGATCCGGCGCAACTTCGGCGGCGACTACGAGGTCACGCTGGCAGGCGGAAAGCGCCTCGCCGTGAGCCGCCGCCGCAAGAAGGAACTTCTCGAACTCGGGGCCGCGAGGTTCGGCCTGAAGGCGTGAGCCGGCCGGCAGCCGCTGGAGCCATGACACGCACGCGCATCGTGAGAAAGGCCGCCATCGTCGTCATCGCGGTGGCGGTCTGCGCCGCGCTGGCGCTGCGCGAAGCCGTGGCCGGGGCGCTGGGGCAAGGGCTCGACCGCCGGCTCGTCCTGGACGCGCTCCACGAGGAACTCGCGTGGATCGCGCTCTACTACCTGATGTGGGCGGCCCTGACGCCGCTCGTGTTCGGACTCGCGCGACGCGTGCCGTTCCGGCGGGAGCGGTGGGTCTTCCCGCTCGTGTTCCATACCGCGGCCAGCGTCGTCATCGCGGTGCTCGCCCCGCTCGCCCTGAGCATCCTGTTCGGCGGCCTCGTGCTGGGGCGGGGCTGGCCGGAGCCGGCCGGGCTGCTGACGCCGTTCTGGACCCGGCTGGCCGCCTACCGGGCTATCGCCGACACGTCCTACTACTGGGTGATCCTGGGGGCGGGTGTCGCGCTGCGCGTCTATGACGAGTACCAGGCCAAGCAGCTTGAAGCGGCGGAGCTGGCGCGATCGCTGGTGGCGGCGCAGGTCGACGTCCTGAAGATGAAGCTGCAGCCGCATTTTCTCTTCAACACGCTGAACTCGATCGCATTTCTGGCGCTCGAGAAGGACAGCGGCGCGATCGTCACCATGGTCGGGCGGCTCGGCAGCCTGCTCCGCGGGTCGATGCAGGCCGACGGCCGCCAGTTCGTGCCGCTGGAGGAGGAACTGGCCCTGCTCGACGACTACCTCGCGATCGAGGAGGTGCGCTTCGGGGACCGCCTCCACGTGGCCCGCCGGATCGACCCGACGGTGACGCGGGTCCTCGTGCCGAGCATGGTGCTGCAGCCCATCATCGAGAACTCCATCAAGCACGGGTTCTCGCAGCGCCTGGACGCGAGCCGGATCGAGATCACCATCGACCGGGATCGCGGGGCGCTGCGCATCCGCGTGAGCGACGATGGGCCGGGGCTGCCGCCGGGCTGGGATCTGGCCACCCACTGCGGCCGTGGCCTGAAGAACGTGATCGAGCGGCTCGAGGCGCTCTACCGGACAGGGTGGTACTTCAACCTCGCGGACGGCGACACCGGCGGTACCACGGCGGAGCTCCGCATTCCCTGCACGGAGCCCGATGGCGGGCCCGCGCCGGCGGATCGGGGCCCATGGGGCCACCGTGCGAATGCGGGCGTGATGTCCGGACGGCCCTGACGGGACGGCCCCGCGGGTCGAGGAGCCGCCCGGCGGCCGGCTACTGGAGTTCCTTCGTCATCTCGATCATCGTGTGGCGGAACCCGAGGCGCTCGAAGAGGTGCCGGGCCGCGCCGTTCCCCGACGCCGTCCACAACACGACGCGTGGCACGCCTCGTTCGGCCAGCCAGGTGAGGGCGCGCTCGGCCAGCGCGGTGGCGACGCCCGTGCCGCGCGCCGCTTCATCGACGCACACGTCGTGGATGAACCCGGATTCCTCGCGCAGTTCCTTCCAGGACGCCGGCTCGATGCCGGCATAGACGTACCCGATCACCTGCCCGTTGCGCTCGGCGACGAACACCGCGGCGTCGTCGCGTCCCAGTTGCGTGCCCAGGAACCACGCGTAGCCCCGCTCGGTATCGTCGCGCGGCGCCATGAAGCGCTGGCGGTCGTACGCGTAGTGCACACGAAGCAGCAGCGCCCCGAGCCTGCCGAGCGCAGGCAGGTCGCCGGTGGCTGCCCGGCGGACGACGAAGGAAGGATCAGCCATGGGAGGCAGCATACGCTCAGCGGGCCCTGCGGGGGAGGAGAAACGGGGGCGAATGACAGCGATGGCCGGCCCGGCGCGGCATTCCGCGGCCGACGGCGGTGGCGATCCGGACCCGGGGTGGTATCATCACGGTCCATTATCGACAGGAGACTCAGCATGATGAAACACCCGGTATCCTTCGTGGCCCTCCTGATCCTGGTCCTCGTTTCGGCTCCGCACGCGCAGCAGCGGCCCAGCCAGCGACCCGGCGGACCGCCGGACGCCCAGCAGGCGCCCCAGGGCCCCGCCCGATACGAGGTGGCCACGGCCAACGAAGAGAAGGTGTCCCAGACCGCGCACACCCTCCGGATCGACGGCCGCGACATCAAGTACACCGCGACGGTCGGCACGCTCCCGATTCGCCTGGACGACGGCAAGGTCGCCGCGCGGATGTTCTTCGTCGCCTACACGCGCGACGGCGAGGACGTGAAGACCCGGCCGGTGTCCTTCCTCTACAATGGCGGGCCCGGGTCGGCCACGGTGTGGCTGCACATGGGGTCGTTCGCGCCGCACCGCGCCCAGATGGCTGACGAGGGCTTCCAGCCGGCGCCGCCCTACCAGCTGGTGGACAACGAGAACTCGTTGATCGACGTCTCGGACCTGGTGTTCGTCGACGCGATCGACACCGGGTTCAGCCGGGTGATGCCGGGGATTGAGAACGCCCAGTTCCACGGCCAGGACGGCGACATCCGCGCCTTCGGCGAGTTCATCACCGAGTACCTGAAGGCCTACAGCCGCTGGCCGTCGCCGAAGTTCCTCATCGGCGAGAGCTACGGCACGATTCGATCGGCTGGCCTCTCGCAGGAGATCCAGTCCCGCCACGGCGTCGAGCTGAACGGCATCGTCCTCGTCTCGTCGCTGCTGACGTACCAGACGCTCTCGCCGGCGCCGGACAACGACATCGCCTGGGCCGACCAGATCCAGACGTTCGCGGCGACCGCCTGGTACCACAAGAAGCTCGCGGCCGACCTGCAGCAGAAGCCGATCAAGCAGGTCGTGGACGACGCGCGCGCGTTCGCGTTCGGCGAGTACATGCAGGCGCTGACGAAGGGCAACACGCTCACCGACGCCGAACGCGGCGCGATGGCGGAAAAGCTCGCCCGCTACACGGGCCTGTCGGCGAAGTACATCCTGCTGGCCAACCTGCGCGTTGACTCCGGCCGGTTCCGCAAGGAACTGCTTCGCGACCAGCGGCTGGTGGTCGGCCGGCTGGACGGCCGTTTCACGGCGCTCGACGCGGACGCCGCCGGCGAACGCCAGGAGTTCGACCCGTCGAACACCGCGCTGGCGGGTCCCTACGTCGCCACGTTCCAGGACTACCTCAAGAACGACCTGAAGTGGGAATCCGACCTGCACTACCCGACGTCGGGCAACGTGCGGCCGTGGACCTACGTGCAGAACCGCTACATGGACACCACGGACGCGCTGCGCCTCACCATGGCAAAGAACCCGTTCCTGAAAGTGTTCGTGGCGTGCGGCTACTACGACATGGCCACGTACGTGGGCGGGTCGGAGTTCAATTTCACCCACCTCGCCTATGACCGGCAGATCACCGACCGCGTCGCGTTCGGGTACTACGAGGCGGGCCACATGATCTACATCCGGCCGTCGGCCCACGCGGCGCTCAAGAAGGACGTGGCGTCGTTCATCCGGTCGGCGAGCGCTCCGGGCAGGTCGAAGTAAGGACCCTGCCGGCGATTACGCAGGGGCAGAACACACCGAGGGGCGATGCGCTCGGATCGCCAGTCGCGCAAGCGGGCACGCCTGCTGGTGGCCGTGTCGCGCTGCGGCCGAGCGCCGCGTTCCTCGCGGGGAAAGACGGAGTGACGTCCGCATCCGGGGGCTGCATTTCAGGGACCGGCGGCCAGGCGGGCGTGGATCCACGGTTCGAGGCCGGGCGCCAGGTAGAAGGCCGGGCGCAGCAGGTCGTCCTCACCCGGGATCAGGCCCTCGGCGACGGCTCTCTTCGCCAGCGGCGTGCCGGGGTAGATGCGTATCCCGACAGTGACACGCAGATCGTCCAGGTGCAGCGACCGCGCGAACGCCAGGCTCTCTTCGACCGACTCCCGGGTCTCGCCAGGCCCGCCGAGCAGCAGGAAGCCCATGCGGCGGATGCCGTGCGCCGCCAGCAGGTCGGCGGTGTGCCGGACATCGCCGGGCGTGAAGCGTTTGTTCATCTCGCGCAGAATCCGCTCGGATCCGCTTTCGAATCCCAGGCTCACCTCGGAGCAGCCCGCCGCCGCCATCGCGCGCACGAGGTCCTCGTCCACCCGCTGGGGATAGAGGATGCACCGGAAGGTCACGCGGAGATCCATCGCGGCAAGAGCGGCACACAGGTCGAGCGCGTGGCGCTCGGGGATATTGAAGGAATTGTCCACGATGTAGAAACGGCGGAGGCCGGCTCGTGCCAGCCGCCCGATGAGCTCGACCACGTGGCGCGGCGAACGACAACGAATCGTCCGCCCCTGGATGCGGGACGTCGAGCAGTAGGAGCAGTCGTTCGGGCAGCCGCGGCGGCTCTGCACCGGCACCCATACGTCCGACCCGGTCGCCGGCGCCAGCACATCGTCCCAGAGCGGCAGGGTATCGAGCGTCGGCGCGTGCGCGCGGGCGACCGGCGGCGCGGCGTCGGGCGTGTACACCCCGGGCAGGCCGGCCGTCGATCGTCCGGCCTCGAGCCGTTCGAGCAGCGCGGGAAAGGCAGCCTCGCCGTCGCCGGCAACGCCGATGTCGCCGCCGAGAAAGGCCAGCGCCTCGCGCGGGAAGATGCTGTAGCCAGCCCCGCCGATGACGATGGGTGCTGTCGAGCAGGCCCGGCACTCGTCGATGACGTCCCGCACCGGCTCGAGCAGGAAGCGCGGGCTCTGCTGGCACTGGTCGTCGATGTTGCGCACCGAGATGCCAATCACGTCGGGAGTGAATCGCGCGATGGCGCGCCGCACGGCCGCGCGGGGATCTCCTTCAGAGAGCAGGTCGAGAAAGCTCACCTCGTGCCCGGCCGACCGGGTCGCCGCGCAGACCACGCCGAGACCGAGCGGCATCGTCACCATGTTGACGCGCTCGGTGTTCGCAGAAACGAGAAGGACGTTCACAGGTACGACCCCCGGCGAATGGCCGGCGCCTCAGCCCGCGCGGGCCCGGGTCCGGGAGTGCGGCTCCGAACCGCGGTGGCCTGCCCGGGAGACGCCTGCGCCCGGCATCAGAACACGACCGTGATCGTCGAGCGGGATGTCCTGATCATTCGCCTGACGATATTGCCACCGCAGGGCAGCGGGTTCGGAATGATCAGGTGTGGCGCCGTCACAGTTCGTTGTACTTCCTGTTCGACCCCTTCGCCTTGTGCACCGGGTAACGTTCCTCGTTGCGCGCGAGCTTGGCCCGGATCGCCGCCGCGAGGTCCAGCCCGCAGTTGTCGGCCAGCTCGAAGAGAAGGATGGCGACATCGGCGATCTCGGATTCGATTTCCGCGCGGCGATCCAGGACCCGGCGGTCCGACTGCTCCGGGTTCTGCCAGACGAAGTGCTGCAGCAGTTCGCCCGCCTCGGCCGTGATGGCCACCGCGAGTTCCTTCGGATTATGGAACTGCTTCCAGTCCCGGGCGTCACGAAATGCGCGAATCTCCGCCGTCAGCATCTCGATGGTCGTGGACATGGAGACATCGTAGCCGCGCGGCCGCCCGCCCGGCAACCGGCTGGCGCTGCATGGGAATACTCCGACCGTGTCGTCCACACGCGGCTCAGGCGTGCGGGGCGGGGCCGCGGCGGCCCGGCCCGCTCGCCGACCTCACCGAAGCGCGGCGTTCAAGAGCGCGATGCCGAGCCGCCGCGTGTCGCCCTTCCGCGGCGGGCGCGTGTCGCTCACGAATCGGATCGTCGTCCACCGGCCGGGCAGGGAACAGCGGCTCACGTCGACGCTTCGCGACCAGCGCGCCGCCGGCAGGAGCTCCGCCAGCACCTCGCAGTCGTCGAGCAGAACCCGCAGCCGGGTGCCCTCCCGGGCGGCGGACAGGACGTCGACGGTCAAGGTCGTCGGCTTGTGAGCGCGATCGATCGGCACACGGATGGCCGCGTTGCCATCAGTCCAGTGGTACGGCGCGGTGCCAGAGCGCTCCACGTGATAGAAGCCGTCGTAGGACGCGACCGCCTTGGCCCGTTCGCTGAACAACAGGTTCTCGCCTGGGGGAATCTCCCTCCGCGCCCGCGTACGGATGAGGCGGTCCGGCCTCGCCGGGTCGACGACGAACACCTCCACGTCGTTGTGACCCTTCCGCAGGTGGTCGGGGGGCATCAGCGCCATCCAATCGGCGGTGTCGGGCCAGGTCCGCGTCGTCGCGACAATCTCGCCGTTCAGCGCGAGAGCCAGGTAGACGGGCTCGAGCGCCGCTCCCTGCCGGGGGACGACCCGGCCCTTCACCTGGGCCGGCAGCGCAGGCGCGTCGAGATCGACGTTGTCCAGGGCGAACTGGTTGCTCATCTCGAGTCGAAGCGTGCCTGGCGGATCCTCCAGGGTGAAGGAATCGAGGCGGCGGCCGGCCAGCGGTGCGAGGCCCGTCGGGCTCGGCGACGGCCAGGCTCCGGTTCCGAAGGCGGCGACCTTGCGCTGGACTTCCGCGTCTCGCAGTCGAGCGACGTCGGCGGTCGTGAAGCTGGCCGTCTTCGAGGCCTGCTTGTACGCGATCCGCTTCTCGGCCCTGGGCGGTCCCCCGCGCCACGGCGACTTCCCGTCAACGGGCCACGGCAGGTCGATGCCGAGGACGTCGGCGATCATCGGCAGGATGTCGATGGTTTCGATGTTGCGGTCGTCGCTGGTTCCGGGCGGCGGCGCCCGCCGATCCGCGGGCAGCTTGACGATGAATGGCACTGGCATGATCTCCCCGGCGTTCTCCATGGTGAAATCGCGCGCGAGACCACCCGGCCTGAACGAGAATCCGTGATCGGCGACGACCACCACCAGCGCACGTTCGTACAAGCCTGTGTCCTGAAGACGCGCCCGCAGGCGACCGACCAGCGTGTCGGCAAGCCTCGCCTGTACCAGGTGCCCCTGCTGGTACTGCGTGACCGCCCAGTCCGCGTTCGTCCACGTCCCTCGCTTGAGAGCGGGCGGCGCCGAGTAGCTGATGATCGCCTGGCCGGAGGGCAGCCAGCGGGGCGGGTGATGGGACGCCAGCGTGTGCAGGAAGTACAGCGTCGGCTGGGAGTCCTCCTTCGTGATCCCGTCAATGAACGCCACCGCGGCTGCGGGGTGGTCGGCCCCCTCGCCCTTCCTCCAGACCCGCCGGAAGTCCTCCAGCTTGTCCTCGTCGAACCGGCCCCACCCCTGGCTGATGTCCGGCAGGTCGGTGCGCGCCGCGGGAGGCAACAGCAGGTACGACGCGACGATGCGGACGTCGGCAAACACCCCGGCCTGGCGGACCCAGAAGGGATCACGGATCCGTCCGCACAACTGCGCGGGGCACAACGCCGTCAGGGGTTCGAGCACCTCCATCCGGTGGCTCCGGGCCAGCAGCGTGAACAGCGTGTTCGGGTAGTCCCCCGGTGTCGGGACACTGAGCGCGCGGGGAAAGCGCCCGGTCAGGATAGCGGGCAGGGCCCACCGCGTGTAGTCGCTCACCGTGGTCGCGCCCCGGAACCAGACGCCGTCGGCGGCGAGTGCCGCCACGTTTGGATACCGCCGCGCGTCGAGCTGGCCGCGTTCGTCGAGGAGCGTCACGAGCGGCAGTTCGTCGAACACGACGAGGACCACCGGTGGGAGCCGGCTCGCGGTCCGTTGGGCCACCTGCACGGTGTCCATCCGCATGAGCGGGCGGATGCCGCCCGAGAGCAGAAACGCGAGAGGCACAATCACCGCCGCGGCCCCGACGATGTTCAGCGCCACGTGGAAGGTGCGCAGTTTCACCCACGCCGCCGCACCCAGCACGGCGGCCGCCGCGGCGATCGTCCCCGATGTCAGCCACGTCTGTGCGCCGAGGCGGTAGCCGACCTGCGCCGCGAAGAGTGCGCACAACGCGCCCACGGCGAGCGCGGTGACGGCATCCGCCGTGCGGCGCCCAACCAGTGCCGCGACGCCGACGATCGCCACGAGCGCCAGCGCCGGAGCGAAGACGACCAGGCCCGTGAAGACCAGAATGTCCAGCGGGCCGGCGTCGTGCGTGATGAAGAACTCCGGGGCGCGCCCGACCACGTCGAGCACGGGCTGGGCCGCCGCCAGGGCCCAGAGGCCGGACACGTGCAGGGACGAGACGAGCCAGGCCTTCAGACGTGATGACGCGAGCGGCCTCATCCGGACCTTCGTCTGCAACGGCGTCCTCCTCGGACCCACATCGAGCACACGCCGGGCGCGGCCAACCATCCAGCGGACCGGAGGGTGAATCCGGCCCGTCGTCCGTCACGCGCCGTGCATGAAGTACACCACGGCGCCGTGGACGAAATAGAGCGAGATCAGGGCGAGTACCACGGCGAGCCACGAGTAGATCCGGCCCAGGGTATATGCCGAGATGAAGTGGCGCATCCGGTGCGTCGCGATGCCCATGGCGGCCAGGTAGCCGGCGAGCCCGAGCGCGCCACCCGCGATGAAGGACACCTTCGCCATCGTCGTCCACGGCCCGGCCAGGCCGAAGCGCCGCGCGAGCGTCACGCCGAACAGCCAGCTCAGGATCATCGGCGGATTGCTCAACCCGACGGTGAGGCCGGTCAGGTAGGCCCACCGCTTCCTGCCGAGGGCCGACGGTTCGAGGCGCAGCTCGGGGGGCTTCCGCGATTCCCGCCAGGTCAGGTAGGCGAGCACCCACAGGATCACCGCCCCGATGCCGCTCACCATCGCGAGCACGCCCGGCGTCTCCAGGAAGGGCGCAAGGCCGAACAGCGCCACCCCGCCATAGATGATGTCCGAGCTGACCGAGCCCAGCACGACCATCTGGGACGCAAACAGGCGATCGTTGATGGCGCGCTTGGCCACTTCGATCTGGCACGCGCCGACCGGGATGGCGGCGACGACGCCCAGCCCGCACGCGAAGAGAAACAGGGGTAGCGCGTTCATCAGGTGCAGCGGTCCCGAACGCCAAGTGTGTCACGACGCGACGTCGATGGAATGCCTGTGATCATAGACAAGGCGCAGGCGCCGCGCAAACCTGGCGCGTGCCCCGGCGCCCCGCGCGGGCGTGCCAGGCGGAGTATCATGCCGGTCGGAGAGACGACCTCGCCGGCACGACCGTGATCCGGCCCGTCGAACAGTAGCGCGCGTGCTACACTCCCGCGCGGCCGCGGCCGCGCCAGGAGCCTGTCATGCTGTTGATCAAGAACGCCGACACCTACGCCCCGGCGCACGTCGGGCGCGCCGACATCCTCGTGGCAGGCGGGCGCATCGTGCGCGTCGAACCAGGCGTGGAGATCCCCGAGCGGTACTGCGAGGTCACCGACGCCACGGGCCTGATCGCGGCGCCGGGCTTCATCGACGGCCACGTGCACATGGCCGGCGGGGGCGGCGAGGGCGGCTATGCCACGCGCACGCCCGAGTTGATGCTCTCGGATGCGATTCGCGGCGGCGTGACGACGATCGTCGGCTGCCTCGGGACCGACGGCGTGACGCGGAGCCTCGCCGGCCTGCTGGCGAAGGCGCGCGGCCTGGACGACGAGGGCATCAGCACGTTCATGTACACGGGCCACTACGCCGTGCCCGTCCGGACCCTGACCGGCAGCATCGAGCGCGACCTGTTGCTCGTCGACAAGGTCATCGGGGTCGGCGAAGTCGCGCTGGCGGACCATCGGTCGACCCAGCCGACCTTCGACGAGTTCGCGCGCCTCGCCGCGGAGGCGCGCCGCGGCGGCATCCTGTCGGGCAAGGCCGGCGTCGTCAACGTGCACATGGGCGACGGCCGGCGCGGGCTCTCGCTGCTGCAGCGCATCGTGGACGAGACCGAGATTCCGGTCACGCAGTTCCTGCCGACGCACGTCAACCGCAACCCCGCCCTGTTCGAGGAAGGGACCGCCTGGGCGAAGGCCGGCGGCCTCGTGGATCTCACGACGTCGACCGTGCCCGCGTTCCTCGAGGAGGGCGAGGTCAAGGCGAGCGCGGGCCTGCGCGCCATGATCGACGCCGGCGTCGACGTGGGGCACGTGACCTTCACGTCGGACGGGCAGGGCAGCCTGCCCGACTTCGATGCGCAGGGCCGCCTGAAGCGCCTGGAAGTGGGGCGCGTCACGAGCCTGTTCGCGGAAGTGCGCGACGCCGTGCGGGAGGATCGCGTGCCGATGGACGCCGCGCTTCGCGTGGTCACCGAGAATCCCGCGCGAATCCTGAGACTGCGCGGGAAGGGCCAGCTGGCCGCCGGCTTCGACGCGGACGTGGTGCTGCTGGCCCCGGGCACGCTGGAGATCCGGGGCGTCGTGGCGAAGGGACGATGGCTGATGCGGGACGGGGTCCCGCTGGCCCGCGGGACCTTTGAATAGGGGGAAAGAGGGGCCAGGCCCCTTTTCGCGCGGAGGGAGACATGGGGCCAGACCCCACTTCCGGGAAACGGCCGTTCTACCGCCGCATGGCCATGCCCCACACGCTCGTGGTGGTCATGCTGCTCGTCATCGCCGTCCTGGCGCTGTCGTGGATCGTGCCGTCGGGCGAATACCAGCGCGTGCGGATCGAGACGAGCGAAGGCGCGCGGAACGTCACCGTGGCCGGCACCTACCGCCAGGTGGACAAGGTCTTCCTGGGACCGCAGATGGTGCTGGAGTCGCCCATCAAGGGGTTCCTCGACGGCGCGCTGCTCATCTGCTTCCTGCTGATCATCGGCGGCAGTTTCGCGATCTTCCAGGAAACCGGCGCGGTCGAGTTCGGCATCCGGCGGATCACGGACACGATCGCGCGGCGCCCGTATCTCGAGGGGCTGCTCATCCCGCTGCTGATGGTCATCTTCTCGCTGGCGGGATCGATCTTCGGGATGGCCGAGGAGGTCATCCCCTTCGTCATCATCTTCATCCCGCTGGCGCGCCGCCTCGGGTACGACTCGATCGTCGGCGTCTCGATCCCGTTCCTGGGCGCGGCCGCGGGATTCGCGGCGGCGTTCTTCAACCCGTTCACGGTCGGCATCGCGCAGAGCATCGCCGGCCTGCCCCTCTACTCGGGCCTCGGCTACCGCCTGGTGAGCTGGGTGATCGGCACGGCCGTGGTGATCGCCTACGTCATGTGGTACGCGCGGCGCGTGAAGCGCCACCCCGAGATCAGCCCCGTCCGGGACATCGATCTCGAGCGAGAGGCGGTCGTGCCCTACTCGGGAGAGGAGATCGGCTGGGACGCGAGGCACGTGGCCACGCTCGTCCTGTTCGTCGCCTCGATGGTCCTGCTGGTCGTCGGCGTGCTGAAGTGGAAGTGGTACATCGACCAGATCGCCGTGCTCTTCTTCGGGATGGGGATCGTGCTCGGCTTCGCCGGCGGCCTCGGGCCGAGCCGCGTGGCCCGCACGTTCGTCACGGGCGCCAAGGACATGGTGGGGGTGGTCTTCATCGTGGCGTGCGCCCGAGCCCTGCTGGTCATCGCGCAGGACGCGAAGATCCTCGACACGTTCCTCTACGGGGCGTCGAAGTCGCTCTCGGTGCTGCCACGCGGGGTCATCGCACAGGTGATGTTCCTGATCCAGTCGGTCATCAACTTCTTCATTCACTCGGGCACGGCGCAGGCGGCCCTGACGATGCCGATCATGTCGCCGCTGGCGGACCTGGTAGGCATCACGCGGCAGACGTCGGTCTACGCGTTCCAGCTCTGCGAGTTCATCAACCCGATCCTCCCCACGAGCGCCGTGACGATGGGCGTGCTGGGCGCCGGCAAGATCCCGTGGGAGCGCTGGGCCCGGTGGTTCCTGCCGCTGGCGGTGATCCTGGTGGTGCTGAGCTTCCTGCTGCTGGTGCCGCCCGTGCTGATGTTCCAGTGGGATTAGCCTCAATGAGACATTCCGGCTCACGGCACACGACTGACGGCTCTCGGCCAAACCAACGCGATTGTGCCGCGCACGAACGCGTCAGAAGGCCCCACCGACGGTGGGCGGTGGCATCGTATTCATGAAGCCAGCCAGCGTGCGAGGCCGCAGGCCGAACGCCGCAAGCCGACAGTCGATCCCCGGGGACACACGGCCATGAAGAGAACCATCGCGCTGTCACTGGTCCTGGCAACCGGCCTCGGCCCGGGCGTGCCAACGGAGGCCGCCGCGCCGCCGCCGCAGCAGGCGTCCATGGCGGACTGGGTCCTGCCGGGTTCGACGACAACGCTGCCCGCGCCCCTCTCGGAGGCGCTCGGCGGTTTGCACGCCCAGGCGATCGCGGCGCACATCGCGCTGCTCGCATCGCCCGGGCTGGAGGGCCGCGGGCTGGGCACGCGCGGCCTCGATGCCGCGGCCGAGTACGTCGCGGCCACCCTGTCCCTGGCGGGCGTGCCGCCCCTGGACCCGGCCGGCAAGGGCCTCGTGTCGGCGCCGTATTTCCACCCCGTGCCGCTGCGCGAAATCAGCCATCCATCGGGCCAGGTGATCATCGACACCCGCCGCGGCGAAGGCACCAACACGCAGACGTTCCTCTCGGGGGTCGACTGCCTCTTCCCGGAGCTGCCGCCCGAAGCGTTCACGGCACCGGTCGTGTTCGCCGGCTACGGCATCCGTGAGGCGAGCCCGGCGCGCGACGACTACCGCGATCTCGACGTGAAGGACAAGGTGGTCGCGTTGATCGGCGGCCTGCCCCCCGGCGCGGCGTGGCAGACGCCCGCGTTGAGGGAGCGCTACGGATCGGCGAGCGCCCGGCAACGCTATGCCGCGAAACTGGAGCTGGCGGCGTCGCTCGGCGTCCGCGCCATCCTCGCCATCGAGGGCGAAGACCTCGCCGGCATACTGGCGTCGGGCTCCCAGGCGCCGGCTCCGGTCTTCTTCGTGCCGGCCGATGCCGCCCCGGCGGCCCTGCCGCCGGTGGTGCGGGTATCGTTGCGGGTCGGTGAGGCGATCCTCGGCCAGGCTGGCCCGGCCGGGGCGGGTCCGCAGGGCGCGGCGCCTGGGGCGCGGCCCGCGGTGCGCGCGACCATCCGCGTCCTCGGCGACCAGCGCCTCGTCGTCAGCCGCAACGTGATCGGGATCATCCGGGGCGCCGACCCCAGGCTCCGCGACGAGGCCGTGGTGATCGGCACGCACATGGACCACCTTGGAACGGTTGGCAGTGCCGTCTACCCCGGCGCCGACGACAACGCCTCGGGGGTGAGTGCCCTGCTCGAGATCGCCCGGGCCTTCGCCGCGAGTCCCCACCGGCCGCGGCGGACGCTGGTGTTCGCGTTCTGGACCGGCGAAGAAGAAGGGAAGCTCGGGTCAGGCTACTACGTGCGCCACCCGCTCTGGCCGCTGGACCGCACGGCCGTGTACCTGAACCTCGACATGATTGGCCACCCGTGGACGCCCGCCGAGATCCGGCAGTTGGCAGCCGACACGAGACTCGGGCAGGGGGCGGACCTGCTGCGCGGGATGGACCCGGCTGACTTCATCGAACTGGGCGTCGCGGAGTGGGCACCGGATCTCGGGCCCTTCCTGCTGCAGGCCGCGCGCGGGACCGCGCTGGCGCTGCACCTCGACCGGACCGATGGCCGGAACGGCGGCAGCGACTACCGCGATTTCGCGCGCCACGGGCTCCCGTGGGTCCGCTTCTTCGGGAACTACTTCGAGGGTTACCACGAGCCCCGTGACACGGCCGAGACGCTCGATGCCGGGCAGGTGTTGAAGGTGGCGCGGCTGGCCTTCGCGTCGGCGTGGTTGCTGGCGGAGCGGTGAACCGGCGGAGCGGGCGGCGAGGTCATCGCCGCCCAGGCCGCCGCTGGCGCACCTGCTGACACACGGTGGGCGCGTCGCCCACGTTCGACCCCCGGCTACTCGTCGTGGTCGACCTTCTCGTCGAGCCGCTTCAGGGCTTCCGCCTCGCGCGCCGCCAGCCTGGCTGCCCGCTGCCGCCGGCGGCCGGCCAGGTAGGCCTCGCCCGGCGCCCACTGCGGACTCACGGCCACCGCGATGTGCATGAAGAGGTCCTTGGCCAGGACCGTCGCCCTCCGGGCCGCCCAGTTTGCCACCAGCACGAAGCCCACGAAGGGCAGGAAGAAGACGTAGCCCGCGCCCATGATGGGAGCAAGGACGAGGAAGAGCACGGTCGGGATGCGGTGAAAGCTCTGATCCGGGCTGCCGGGCAGCGTGCCGCCGCCGGCCGGGATCATCGCCATCTCCCACGCCTTCGGGTTCCAGTAGAAGCCCGTCTGCACCTGCGAACCGCCGTTGTTGTTGTGCGCCATGATGACTCTCCTGTATGAATCCGACCGGCTGGTTGATGTCGCGTTCTTCAGTTCCATCGTTCACATGTAATGTAGTGCCCGGCGCCGTTTCCCACAATTGGGCGATCGTCGGATTCAGCCCGGATTAAGTCCCGGATCCGAGGATATATTCGCCGGTACCCGGCCGGGCATTCACCCCGGAACGCCTCCGGAAAACACCCGAGAAGGAGGGGGGCGAACACCCGATGCTGCCAGAGGCCGTGAATCGCCCCGGCCCGCTGTCGGGCCGCACAGCCGGCACCTCGGGAAGGGCCCCCTGAACCTCACGCCAACCGGCACCGTTCCCCAAAGGTGATCTTCGGCGACCCCGCATTTCAGGCCTGAATCCAGGCCGTCGGACCAGGCCGTGGCCTGCGACAACATGCCGCAGAGCAGAACTCCGACCAATTAGATATGCTTGCCTTCCGGGACAAGCCGACAAGAAGCAGGCTGGCTGCCAATCGCGCGAGCCGGGGTCCGACCCGGTCCATGGCGACGCGCCCCGGGGTCAACGGGGCGTTGTGAGGAGGGGAGCATGGTGCGGAGGCCGGTTCACTGTCTGGTCGCGGCGTGTGTCGCGGCGCTGGCCGCGGCGCTGGCACCCGCCGCGTGGGCGGAGCCGCCCGCAGGGGTCGCCGCCACAGGCGTCATTGAGGGGCGGCTCCTGGACGGCGACGGCCATCCCGTTCCCGGGCTCGACGTTGTGGTCAGTGGGGCGCCCCTGGCCGGCGCCCGCCGCGTTGTCGCCGCGGCGGCCGATGGGCAATTCCGCTTCGAAGGGCTGCCCGTGCCCGGCGCTTACGTGCTGACCTCGGGCACCTCCGACGGCATCGCGACCGCGCGGGCGCCGATCACGCTCGACGGCCGTCAGACGGCCCGCGTCGAGTTGCGCCTGGTGCTGGGATTCTCGGACGCAGTGACGGTGACGGGCACCCGCGAGGGGCAGCTGAAGCGTGAGACGCCCGCGACGGTCGACACGGTCACGCGCGCGAAGATCGAGGAGACCCATCCCGGGCACCCGAGCGAGGTCATGGGCCAGATTCCGGGCGTCTGGGTCAACACGACGGGCGGAGAAGGCCACATGACCGCGATCCGCCAGCCGCTCACCACCAACCCGGTGTACCTCTACCTCGAAGACGGTGTGCCGACCCGTTCGACGGGCTTCTTCAATCACAACGCGTTGTACGAGGTCGACCTCCCCGACGCCGGGGGCATCGAGGTCACGAAGGGCCCGGGCTCCGCCCTGTACGGCAGCGATGCGATCGGAGGGGTGGTCAACGTGATTACACAGCCGGGGCTCGGCCCCCCGGGCATCGATGGCACGCTCGAAGCCGGAGGGTTCGGCTGGCGCCGCCTGCTGGCGAGCGGCCGCGCCGCCTCGGCGGGCAGCGGCCTGAGGCTCAGCCTGAACCTCACCCGGTCGGACGGGTGGCGGGACGCGACGGGCTACGACCGCCAGGGTGGCTCCGCCCGCTGGGACCGGGCGGGCGCCGCCACCCGGTGGAAGACGCTCGCGTCCTTCAGCCACATCGACCAGCAGACCGCCGGCAGCTCGACGCTGCAGACCGAGGATTACCTGTTCAACCCGTCGCGCAACCTGACGCCCATCTCCTTCAGGAAGGTGACGGCCGTCCGCGTGTCGGGCGAGTACGAGCGCGCCGCCGGCGCCCACCTGGTGAGCGTGGTGCCCTACGCGCGCTACAACACGATGGGTCTGCTTCCGAACTGGTCACTCACCTACGACCCGACGGTGTATACGACGCGCAATACCTCGTTTGGCCTGCTCGCGAAGTACCGGCGGGACTTCGCGCCCTGGCGGACTCAGGTCATCGCCGGGTTCGATCTCGACGTGAGCCCGGGCGGCCACCTCGAGAACCAGATCGTCCCGCAGACCGAGAAGACGCCGAACAACAAGACGATGTTCGTCGGCTATTCGGACGGGCCCGTGATCTACGACTACGAGGTGACGTATCTCGGCGCGGCCCCGTACGTGCAGGCGGACTTCTCGCCAGCGGGCCGTCTGCGGGCGAGCGCCGGCGTCCGCCTGGACACCATCCGTTACGCCTACACCGACAACCTGACAACACCTCCGTCGCCGCGCTACCAGCGGCCGGCCGACACGACGCTGGCCTACGGCCACACGAGCCCGAAACTCGGCCTGACCTGGCAGGCCAGCGACACGATCAACGTCTTCGCGTCGTACCGCCACGCGTTCCGCGTGCCGTCGGAGGGACAGCTCTTCCGACAGGGCGCGACGCGCAACACGGTGGACCTCAAGCCCGTGCGCGCGGACAACGTCGAGATCGGCGTGCGCGCGACCCCCATCCGCGAACTCTCGGTGCAGGTCTCCGCCTACCGTCTCGACAAGCGGGACGACATCCTCTCGTTCCGCAACCCGATCGACGGGTACACGGACAACGTCAACGCGGGGCACACGCTCCATCAAGGCATCGAGGTGGGCGTGGATCTCACGCCGGCCCGGTGGAGCCGGCTGTCGGTCGCCTACTCGCACGCGCGCCACACCTACGAAACCTGGGTCGTGGACCCGCTCCGCCAGGTCGACTACAGCGGCAACGAGATGGAAACCGCGCCGCGCAACCTGGGCAGCACGGCCCTGACCGTGACGCCCGGGCACCGCGCGCTGGCGTCGGTCGAAGCCATCCTGCTCGGCCGGTACTGGATGGACGCGGCGAACACGCAACGATACGGCGGACACACACTCTTCAACCTCCGGGGGCAGGTGTCCGTCCGGAAAGACCTCACGGTCTTCGCGCGGGTCCTCAACGTGGCGAACCGCCGCTACGCCGAGAGCTCGTCCTACACGACAGCCCGCGGACCCGAGTTCGCGCCGGGCCGGCCTCGAACGGTCTTCGTCGGCGTCGAGATGGGATGGAGGCAGTAGTGGCAGACCATCACCTGCCGCAGCGGGCGTCCATGATCGCCGTCGTTCTCGTCGCCCTGGTCGCGGTCGTTCCGCCGACCCTCGGCCAGGGCACGCCCGGGCACCAGATGGCCGCGCCCCGGCACGGTCACGAGGAGGCGCCTGTCAGCGGCCCGGCCCGCACCGATGTCCATGGTCCCGTCGCGCACCTGTCGCGGGCGCCCTCGGCAGTCTTCGACCGGTCGGGCCGCCTGTGGATCGCGTGGGCCGAGGGCCGCCACGTCTTCGTCAGTGCGTCCGACGATCTCGGCCGGACGTTTCGACGAGCAGCGTGCCTGGACCCCGATCCGGAAGACATCGATGCGAACTCGGAGAGCCGGCCGAAGATCGCGACGGGCCCGCAAGGGGACATCTACGTGACCTACACGAGGCTCGGGGCGAAACCCTACACGGGCGACGTCCGCTTCTCGCGTTCCGTCGACGGCGGCCGCTCGTTCTCCCCGCCCGTCACCGTCAACGACGACGGGCTCGACACAGGGCACCGGTTCGACACGCTGGCCGTCGGGGCCGACGGAACGGTCTTCGTGGCCTGGATCGACAAACGCGATCTCGAGGCCGCGGCGATCCGCCGCCAGGTCTACGAGGGCGCGGCGTTGTACTACGCCATCAGCCATGACCGGGGCCGCACCTTCGCGCCGAACCGCAAGCTGAAGGACCACGTCTGCGAGTGCTGCCGGCTGGCCACGGCGTTCGACATTTCCGACCGGCTGGTTCTCGTGTGGCGCGACATCCTGGCCGGGGGCATCCGCGATCACGCGCTCACGTGGGTGGACCGAGACGGCACGCACGGGCCGGTCACTCGCGCCACCCGCGACGGGTGGGCCATCGATGCCTGCCCGCACCACGGACCGTCGCTGGCCATCGCGCACGACGGCACCCGGCACGTTGCCTGGTTCACGGGCGCAGGGCCCGATGGTCCCGGCTCGTTCCTGGCGAGCTCGACGGATCAGGCAGGCCCGCTCGCCAGGTCCCATCGCCTGGGGCCGGCGGAGCCCCAGGGCCACGCCTCGGTCCTGGCCCGCGGGTCTCGCGTGTACGTGACCTGGAAGCAGCCCGAACAGCCGGGCGGCACCTCCGTGGTCGTCCAGCACTCGGACGACGACGGCGCCACCTGGACCTCACCGCGCAGGATGGCGTCGGCCGAGGGCACGACCGACCATCCATTCCTGGTCGCCTCAGACACAGGGGTGTTCCTCTCGTGGTTCACCGCCGCTGGCGGCTACCGGCTGATTCCCCTGGAGTCCGACTCCGGCGCGCCGGCCGCCAGGCACTGAGCCGGCCTTCCGGGCACCCGCAGGACAGCCACGCCGCGCAGAATCGCCACACCCCTCAAGGGGACCCGCGGGTGGTTCGACGGCGGTGCCACGGGTCCGGAGGCGTGCAGGTCGCGCGCCGGTTGGGCTATGATGGCGATCACGGACCCAACTGGTCGTCTTACGACCGCAGGCACGCGGGATGCAGTCTGGATGACGATCCCCGCGCGGACCGCCCCGTGGCGACGGGGCGATTCGTGCAGCTGGACGCTCGAGGCCGCACCGCGGCATGACCTGATCGCCAGAGCTCGATGATGCACAGCACACACACCTGCACTCGGACGCTTCGCGCACGGGGACACCTGGCCGTGCCCCTGCTTTCTGCCGCCGCGGTGGCGGCGGTGCTGGCGGGCTCCACCGCCTGCCGCGGCAGCGGGGCCGCGCCGGCGCGGCCCCAGATGCCGCCGACGCTCGTCCAGACGGACGTGGTCCGGATGGTGCCCGTCGAGGACGCGTCGGAGTACGTGGCGTCGGTGGCTTCGCTGTCGTCGACGAGCATCAAGCCGGAGGTCAGCGGCGAAATCACGAAGATCAGCGTCCGGTCAGGCGATCGCGTCGCGCCGGGCGCGGAGCTCTTCCAGATCGATCCGCGCCGCCAGGAAGCGACCGTATCGAGCCAGGACGCGGCGCGCGTGGCGCAGGAGGCCTCGACGACGTTCACGAAGCAGCAGCTGGACCGGGCCCGGACGCTGTTCGCCGCCGGCGCCGCGAGCCAGCAGGAACTGGAACAGGCCCAGGCCAACTACGACGCGGCCGAGGCCCAGCTGTCCTCGCTCGGCGCCCGTCTCCGCCAGGAGCGGGTCACGCTGCGCTACTACGCGGTCCGGTCGCCCGTGGCCGGCACCGTGGGCGACGTCCCCATCCGGGTCGGGACGCGCGTCACCTCCGACACGGTCCTGACGACGATCGATCAGAACCAGCTGCTCGAGGTCTACGTCCCGGTGCCGGTGGAGCGGAGCCACGACCTGAAGATGGGCCTCCCGGTGCAGATCCTCGACGGCCAGGGCGTGGAGCTGGCCCGCACGGAGGTGTCCTTCATCTCGACGCGGGTGGACGACCAGACGCAGTCGGTGCTCGTCAAGGCGCGCCTGGCCGGCGTGGCGGGCATCCGGTCGTCGCAGTTCGTGCGGGCGCGGGTGATCTGGCGGACCTCCGACACGCTCGCCATCCCGGTGCTCTCGGTGGTGCGGGTCAACGGCCAGCCGTTCGTCTTCGTGGCCGCGGAGAAGGACGGGCACGCCGTGGCGAGCCAGCGCCTGGTGCAACTCGGGCCGATCGTCGGCAACGACGTGGTCGTGGCGGGCGGGCTCACGGCCGGCGAGCGCATCGTGGTATCGGGCGTGCAGAGGCTCGACAACGGCGTCCCGATCCGGACGTCCTGAGGCCGGGGTACCGGGCGGGGCCGTCGTTTCCCGAGAGACCAGCGACATATGTTCGTCGACACCTACATCAAGCGACCCATCCTTGCAGGCGTCATCGCTGCGGTGATCGTGCTCGGCGGCGCCATCAGCATTCCCACGCTGCCGATCGCGCAGTACCCGCAGCTGGCGGCGCCGCAGGTGATCGTCTCGTCGTTCTACACGGGCGCGAGCGCGACGGTCGTGGAGACCGCCGTGACCCGCCCGCTGGAGGAGGCGATCAACGGCGTCCAGGGGATGACCTACATCTCCTCGACCAGTGCGAACGACGGCTCGAGCAGCATCACGGTGACCTTCGACGTGACGCGCGATCCGGACCTGGCGGCCGTCGATGTGCAGAACCGGGTGAACCAGGCGTCGGGCCGGCTGCCGAACGAGGTGAAGGCGGTCGGGATCACGGTGAGCAAGGCGTCGAGCGGGTTCGTGTTCGGCGCGGCGTTCTACGCGGACAAGGACCAGTACGACCCGCTCTTCATGAGCAACTACGTCGACGTGTACGTCCGCGACGCGCTCAAGCGGGTCAGCGGCGTGGCCGACGTCATCATCTTCGGCGAGCGGAAGTACTCGATGCGGCTCTGGCTCGATCCCGATCGCCTGGCCAGCCGCCGGCTCACGGCGGGCGACGTGGTCAACGCGCTCCGGAGCCAGAACGTCCAGGTCGCGGCCGGGCAGGTGGGGCAGCCTCCGGCGCCGGCGGGCCAGACCTACCAGATCAGCGTGCGGGCCACGGGGCGGATGACCGAGCCGTCGGAGTTCGAGGACATCATCCTCAAGCGCGGCGACGGGGGCGACCTCGTGCGCGTGAAGGACGTGGGGCGCGCCGAGCTCGGGGCCGAGAGCTACAGCAGCGAGCTGCGCTTCAACCGCCGCCAGGCGGTCGGCGTGGGCGTCACGCAGCTGCCCACCGCCAACGCCCTCGCCGTGTACCGCGACACCACGGCCGAGCTGGCCCGCCTGTCACAGCGCTTCCCCCCGGGCCTCAAGTACGAGCTCGCGTTCGACAACACGACCGTCGTGTCGGAGTCGATCCACGAGGTGCTCGTCACGCTCCTCGAGGCGGTCGGCCTCGTGGTGCTGGTGATGTTCGTCTTCCTCCAGGACTGGCGGGCGACGGTCATCCCGGCGCTCACGATCCCGGTGTCCCTGATCGGCACGTTCATCTTCGTCCGCGCGTTCGGCTTCTCGATCAACACGCTCACCCTGTTCGGCGTCACGCTCGCCACGGGCCTGGTCGTGGACGATGCGATCGTGGTGGTGGAGAACGTGCAGCGGCACCTGCACGACTACGGCAAGAGCGCGCAGGCGGCGGCGTCGGAGGCCATGGCCGAAGTGGTCGGCCCGGTCATCGCGACGGCGCTGGTGCTGGCGGCGGTGTTCGTGCCCGTGGCGCTGTTCCCCGGCACGACGGGGCGCCTGTACCAGCAGTTCGCGCTGACGATTGCGGCCTCGGTGGGCATTTCCGCCTTCAACGCCCTGACCCTGACGCCGGCGCTGTCGGCGCTGCTCCTGCGCAGCGAGCGCGCGTCCGGCCGGTTCTGGGCGCCGGTCAACTGGGCAATCGACGGCGGCACGCGCGTGTTCGTGTCGGTGCTCGGGGTGCTGGTGCGCCGGAAGGCGCCGATCATCCTGCTGTTCCTCGGCGGGCTGGTCCTGACGTGGTGGACCTGGACGAGGCTGCCCACGGGCTTCGTGCCCGACGAGGACCCCGGGCTGTTCTTCGTCACCGTCCAGGGGCCGAGCGGCGCGTCGCTGGGCTACACCTCCACCGTCACGAAGCAGGCCGAGCAGATCCTGTTCGCGCAGCCCGAGGTCAACGGCGTGTTCACGGTGAACGGCTTCAGCTTCCTCGGCAACGGGTCGAACAGCGCGATGATGTTCGTGCGGCTGCGGCCGTTCAGCCAGCGGCCCGGGGAGGCGCACTCGGCGATGGCGGTCATCCAGCGGGTCTTCGGGGCGTTCACCGGCATCACCGGCGCCGTCGTGCTGCCGTTCCTGCCGCCCCCGATCCAGGGCATCGGAAGGTTCGGCGGGTTCCAGTTCGAGGTGCTCGACGAGGGCGGCGGCCCCATCGGGGACCTCGCGCTGGCGACCACCCAGCTCGTCAGGCAGGGCAACCGCACGCCCGGGCTGGCGGGCCTGTTCTCGAGCTTCACGGCCAACGATCCGCAGTTGACCGTGACGGTGGACCGCGAGCAGCTGCAGGCGCTCGGCCTGCAGTTCGGGGACGTCGCCGGCACGCTGCAGACGCTGCTCGGCTCCGTGTACGTCAACGACTTCGACTTCAACGACCGGTCGTACCGCGTCTACGTGCAGGGCGACCGGGACTTCCGGAGCCAGCCCCGGGACATCGGGCGCTACTACGTGCGGGGGGCCACCGGGCAGATGGTCCGGCTCGACAGCGTGGTGCGCGTGTCGGAGAACACGGCGCCGCAGGTCATCACGCACTACAACCTGTTCCGATCGACGGAGATCAACGGGCGAGCCGCGCCCGGCTACAGTTCGGGCCAGGCCCTCGCGCTGATGGAGGATCTCGGGAGCCGCACGCTCCCGCGGGGGATGAACTTCGCGTGGTCCGGCCTGTCGCTCGAGGAGATCCAGGCGGGCAGCGACACGCTGGTCATCTTCGGTCTCGGCCTGCTCCTGGTGTACCTCACGCTGGCCGGGCAATACGAGAGCCTGGTGCTGCCGTTCATCATCCTGCTGTCCGTGCCCCTCGCCGTGCTGGGCGGCCTCGGCGCGCAGTGGGTCCGCGGCCTGGTCAACGACGTCTACTGCCAGATCGGCCTGGTGATGCTCATCGGCCTCTCGGCGAAGAACGGCATCCTCGTCGTCGAGTTCGCCGAGCAGCTGCGGCGGCGCGGGATGGGCATCCAGCAGGCGGCTGTCGAGGCGGCGCGCATCCGCCTGCGGCCGATCCTGATGACCTCGTTCGCATTCATCCTCGGCGTGATGCCGCTGGTGTTCGCCACCGGTGCGGGCCGCGCCGCCCGCCACTCGGTCGGCACATCGGTCGCGGGCGGGATGCTGTTCTCGACGCTGCTCAACGTGGTGATCATTCCGGTGCTGTACGTGGCGGTCAGAAGCGTCGGGGCATCGAGGCACGAGCGGGAAGGCACGCCGACGCCCGCCGGGCCGGGAACCAGCCATGCGTAGACGACTCATCGTCCTGGCCTGGATCGGGGTGGCCGTGGCGGCGCCGGGGTTTCGCGCCGCGGCGGCGCAGGCCGACGCGGTCCCTCGCGTCACGTTCCGGGACGCGATCGCCCGCGCCCTGCAGCGCAACCCGTCGGTCCAGCAGGCCGCGGACGAGATCCTCCGGGCCGACGCCCTGCTGCAGGAATCGCGGGCCGTGCTCCTGCCGGGTGTGAGCGCGGGGGCGGTGAACACCACGCTGAACGAGGGGCGGTCCTTCAGCGGCAACGTGGCGACGCCGCAGAACCAGGTCGCGGCGACCGCCACCGTCTCGGGCCTGATCTATGCGCCGGTCCAGTGGGCGCTGCACGCCCAGGCGGCCGACGCGCGGCAGGTCGCCGAGCTGGCGGCCGCGGAGGTGCGGCGGCAGGTCGCGCTCGCGACGGCCCAGGCCTACCTCGTCGTGATCGCCCGGCAGCGTGTGGTGGACGCCAACCTGCGGGCCCGCGACGTGGCGCGGGCGCACTACGAGTTCGCCCGCCAGCGCCGCGAGGGCGGGGCCGGCAGCCGCCTCAACGAGTTGCGCGCGCAGCAGTCCCTGTCGAGCGACGAGGCCCTGGTCGAGCAGGCGAACCTCGATCTCTACCGGTCGCAGGAAGCGCTGGGCGTGCTGGTCGCAGACGACGGCCCGTTGTCGGTGGCCGACGAGCCCGTGCTGGAGGTCCCGATCTCGATCGACGCCGCCGTTGCCGCGATCTCCAGGGAGCGCGCGGACCTGCTGCTGACCGCGGGGCGCGAGCGCGCCGCCGAACGCGTCGTCAGCGACAGCTGGAAGGACTGGCTGCCGTCCGTGACGGGCCTCTTCCAGCCGCAGTACGTCCGCCCGGGGACCCTGTTCCAGCCCACCTGGTCGTGGCGGGCGCAGATCGCCGCCAGCGTGTCGATTTTCGACGGCGGGTTCCGGCGTGCCCGGCGGGCCGAGCGTCAGGTCGCGCTCGACGAGATTCGCGTGTCGTTTGGCGGGCAATTGCGGCAGGCGAACTCGGACGTGCGGGAGGCCCGGGCGTCGGTCTCGAGCGCCCAGCGCGTGCTGGCCAGCGCGCAGGCCGCCGCCCTGCAGGCCAGCGAGGTGGTGGAGATCGTCAACGTCTCGTTCCGCGTCGGCGCCTCGACCAACATCGAGGTCATCGACGCGCAGCGGGCGGCGCGCGACGCCGACACCGTCGTCGCCCTCGCGGAGAACCAGTTGCGGCAGGCGAAGCTGGCCCTGCTGGTTTCGCTCGGCCAATTCCCGTGATCGACTCGAGCCTGCGCGCCGCGCCGCCTACCAGTCCGATCCCGGCGCCTTGATGTCGAGCACGAGCCGCGAGAGATCGCCCGACAGCTTGAAACTGGCCGGCCCGAACATCCTCCCGCCGCCGGTGTCGATCGTGCCCTCGATCCAGGCGCGTGCCGGGCCCGGCTCCGCGCCCTGGTACTTCAGGCCCGCGAAGTAGTCGAGAAACGCGACGGCCTCCTCCCGTTTCGGCCGGCTGGACTGCGTGACGACGGCCCGGATGTACTCGATCCGGCCGGGCACCTTGCCGTAGAAGTCGACGCGGTAGCCGATCAGGGGTGTCGAGGCCTCGCAGACCCAGTGCCTGGTGTCGCGTTCCTGCGTCGGATCGGGGCACGCGAGCCCGCGCCCGCGCAGGACCTTTGCGAGATCCGCCGCGTGCAGGCCCGACAGGAACGTCGCCGCAGCCGGGCCCGGCGCCTGCGTGCCCGGGGCCGGCGGCTCCGCGCCGCCGCACGCCGCCCCGAACATCACGACGACCATCGCCGCACCCAGACGACCAACCGTGACGAACATCGGCAGACTCCTCGCCGGGCACCGCCCCGCGCACGGGATGCGCCGGGAGACGGGCGCCCGCCCGATTGTTGAACCGTCGCCGCCGGGTGTCAACCGCGGCCGGTGACGGCGCGGGCGACGGGCGTGCCTCACGGTGCGGGCCCGCCAGGCAGCGGGGAGAGACCGCGCTTGCCCCGGGGCTCCGAAAACAACTGTCGACGGGGGGGCGCCTGCGGCGTCAGAATTCGGCACCAGGGACGTCGAAACCGGAGGGGCTCATGAGACGACTCGGAAGGTACCTGGCGGTGCTGGTCTTCGCGTGGCTCGTGGCGCCCGCGCCGGTGCGCGGCCAGGCGGCGGCGCCCGCGCCGGCGCCCGCGCGTCCCGACCTCGCCGACACGCCGACGCTGTACGTCGTGCCCTACGCCCACCTGGACACGCAGTGGCGCTGGGACTACCCGACGACGATCAACCAGTACATCCCCGCGACCATGCGCGAGAATTTCGCGCTGTTCGAGAAGTACCCGCACTACGTGTTCAACTTCAGCGGGGCCAACCGCTACCGGATGATGAAGGAGTACTACCCGGCCGACTACGCGATCGTGAAGAAGTACGTCGCGGCCGGGCGCTGGTTCCCGTCCGGGTCGTCGATGGAAGAGAGCGACGTCAACTCGCCGTCGGCCGAGTCGCTCATCCGCCAGATCCTGTACGGGAAGCAGTTCTTCCGCGCGGAGTTCGGCAAGGCCAGCGCGGAGTTCATGCTGCCCGACTGCTTCGGCTTTCCCGCGTCGCTGCCGAGCGTGCTCGCGCACACCGGCATCAAGGGGTTCTCGACGCAGAAGCTGAGCTGGAACTCGGCGATGGGCATCCCGTTCAACGTCGGCCTCTGGGAAGGCCCGGACGGAGGGACGGTCATCGCGGCGCTCAACGCGATGGACTACAGCGGCGATGTCCGGCAGGACATCAGCAAGAGCCCGCCCCCTGCCGATTCGGCGGCGCGCAACCCGCCGGTCGACTGGCCGCGGCGGATCCAGGCGAATGGCGACAAGGGCGGCGTGTACGCGGACTACTACTACTACGGCACCGGAGACACCGGCGGATCGCCGCGCGAGTCGTCCATCAGGCTGATGGAAGCCATCGTGACGAAAGGCACCGCCGTGGTGCCGCCGCCGCAGGCGCCGAGACCGGGCCAGCCCGCCGAGCCGCCGGCCGAGCCGCCTCCGGTCGTCACCGTCGGAGATGGACCCCTGCGCGTCGTCCAGGGATCAGCCGAGCAGATGTTCCTCGATATCAGGCCCGATCAGACCACCCGCCTGCCTCGGTACAAGGGAGACCTGCTGCTCATCGAGCACTCCGCTGGGTCCATCACGTCGCAGACCTACATGAAGCGGTGGAACCGCCAGAACGAGCTGCTGGCCGACGCCGCCGAGAAGGCGTCGGTGGCCGCGGCGTGGCTCGGCGGCCGGCCGTACCCGCGCTCGCGCCTCAACGCGGCGTGGACGCTCGTGATGGGCGGGCAGTTCCACGACATCATCCCGGGGACGAGCATTCCCAAGGCGTACGAGTACTCGTGGAACGACGAGGTGCTCGCGCTGAACCAGTTCGCCGGCGTGCTGACCAGCGCCTCGGACGGGATCGCCTCGCGCCTCGACACGCAGGCGCGCGGCACCGCGGTCGTGGTCTACAACCCGTTGAACATTCCGCGCGAAGACGTCGTGGAGGCGACGATCGCACCGGGCGCCGCCACGCCGGGCGCCGTGCGCGTGGTCGGCCCGGATGGCAACGAGGTCCCGTCGCAGGTGGCCGGGGACCGGGTCCTGTTCCTCGCCCGCGTGCCGTCGATCGGCTACGCGGTCTTCGACGTCCAGCCCGACACGGCGGCAGCCGCGCCGTCGGCGCTGACGGTCGGACCCTCGTCGCTCGAGAACGCGCGCTACCGTGTCGCGCTCGATCAGAACGGCGACGTCTCGGGCATCTTCGACAAGACGGTCGGGCGGGAGCTGCTCACAGCGCCGATCCGCCTCGCCATCAAGACCGACAAGCCCGTCGACTGGCCCGCCTGGAACATGGACTGGGCCGACCAGCAGAAGCCGCCGCGGGCCTTCGTCCAGGGGCCTGCCCGGATCCGCGTCGTCGAGGACGGCCCGGTGAGGGTCGCGGTCGAGATCGCGCGGGAGGCCGAGGGATCCACCTTCGTGCAGACCGTGCGGCTGTCGGCGGGCGACGCGGGGAATCGCGTGGAGTTCAGCAACGTCATCGACTGGAAGACGTCCGAGGCGAACCTGAAGGCAACCTTCCCCCTGGCGGCCTCGAACCCGCTCGCCACCTACAACTGGGACATCGGCACGATCCAGCGCGGCAACGACGACGCGAAGAAGTTCGAGGTGCCGTCCCACCAGTGGTTCGACCTGACCGACGCGGGCGGCGCGTTCGGCGTGACCGTCCTGTCCGACTGCAAGATCGCGTCCGACAAGCCGGACGACTCGACGCTGCGCCTCACGCTCCTCCGCACGCCCGGCATCGGCACCGGCAACGGGCGGTCCTATGCGGATCAGGCCACGCAGGACTGGGGGCACCACGACTTCGTCTTCGGGATCGCGGCCCATGCCGGCGACTGGCGCCGGGCCCAGACCGACTGGCAGGGCCAGCGCCTGAACCAGCCGCTCATCGCGTTCGAGTCCCCGCAGCATCCGGGCCCGCTCGGGCGGACGTTCTCGCTGCTGGTCATCGACAACCCCCGCGTGCGGGTGCTGGCGCTCAAGCACGCCGAGCAGAGCGACGAGGTGGTCGTACGCCTGGTCGAGCTGGACGGGAAACCCGCCACCGGCGTGCGCCTGCGGTTTGCCGCGCCGGTGACCATCGCGCGGGAGATCAACGGCGCCGAGGAGCCCGTCGGACCGGCGACCGTCGTCCGGGGAGAGCTGGTGGCCGACTTCACCGCGTACCAGCCCCGCACGTTTGCCGTGACGCTGGCCCCGGAGAGTGCGCCCGCCGCGCCGCCGCGATCGGAGCCCGTTGCGCTGGCGTTCGACCTGTCGGCCGCCAGTGCGGACGGGACGAAGTCCGCGCCGGGCTTCGATGCCGCAGGGCGCAGCCTGCCGGCTGAGATGGTTCCGTCCGAGATCGCCTACGCGGGGATCCGGTTCAGCCTGCCCGCCGCGCATGGCGCGGCGCCGGACGCGATCGTCGCGCGGGGCCAGCCGGTGACCCTCCCGCCCGGTACGTTCACGCGGGCCTACGTGCTGGCGGCCTCGGCCGACGGCGATCAGACGGCCACGTTCCGCGCGGGGGACAGGCCCGTCGACGTCGTGGTCCAGGACTGGGGCGGCTATGTCGGGCAGTGGGACAATCGCACCTGGAACCGGCGCGTGGAGACCGTGCCGCCGCGTCCCGACGCGCCGCCGGGGACGCCGCCCCGTACACGCACGGTGCTCGACTACACGGGGCTGACACCCGGCTACGTCAAACCCGCGCCGGTTGCCTGGTTCGCGTCGCACCGGCACTCGGCCGACGGCGCCAACGAGGCATACGCGTACGCGTACCTGTTCGCGTATGCGATCGACCTGCCTCCCGGTGCGCGGACGCTGACGCTGCCCGACAACGATCGCATCCGCGTGATGGCCGTGACGGTGGCAGATGAAGGCCCGAGCGTGCGGCCGGTCCAGCCGTTGTATGACACGCTGCGGCGGTAGGCGAGTGCGCTCGTGTCCGCCCACTGGTTGTAGAACGGCGTCCGCGCGGTCGCCTGCCCTCGAACACCTCGAGCCGGAAGCCGCGCCGGCGCGGGCAGACCGCCGACGGCCGCCGCGCCTGCCGGCGATGATGGTAGAATCCCGGCTTCCGCCGCCAGGCCGGTGTGCCGGGACCCTCACGGGCGCGGCGCCGGGTTTCGAGGCGGGGCGTTCGAAGACGTGCGGGCGGACACCATGAACCATCCGGACGACGCCTGGGGGCCAAGGGGGGAGATGCCCGCCCCGTGATCGCCGCGCCTCCCGACGAGCGGCTCGTGCGCGCGATCGGGCCGTGGGCCCTCGGCGCCAACGCCTTGAACCTGACGCTCGGAGCCGGGATCTTCGCGCTGCCGGCCGCCGTCGCGGGCATCCTGGGCCCCGCGGCCATCCTCGCCTATCTCGTCTGCGGGCTGGCGATGATGCTCGTGCTCGCCTGCTTCGCCGAGCTCGGGAGCCGCACGCTGCGATCTGGCGGCGCCGTCGCGTACATCGAGGATGCGTTCGGCCCCGGCGCAGGGTTCGTCGCCTGGGCCGTGTTCACGATTGGCTACTGCGCGGGGTCCGACGCCGCTATCGCGAACGTGCTGGTCGATGCGATGGGATCGGCCGCGCCGGCCCTGGCCGGCGGGCTGGCCCGCCCCATCGCGCTCGTCGCGGTGTTCGGAGGGCTGGCCGCCGTCAACATCCGCGGCGTGCGGCAGGGCACGCGCGTCGCGGTGGCGACCACGATCGCCAAGACGCTGCCCCTGCTGGTCGTGGTCGCGGCGGGCGCGGCGGCCATGCGCTGGGAGGCGCTGCGCTGGACGGCGTGGCCGGCGCCGGCGAAAGTGGGCGAGGCCTCGCTGCTGCTGTTCTTCGCCTTCAGCGGCGCGGAAAGCACGCTGACGCCAGGCGGCGAGATCCGCGATCCGGTCCGGACCGTCCCCCGGGGGCTGCTCGGGGGCGCCGCCGCCGTCGTGCTGATCTACGTCGCGATCCAGCTGGTGAGCCAGGGCGTGCTCGGGACCGACATCACCGGGCACGGCGCGGCACCGCTCGCGGCCGTGGCCGGGCGCGTGCTCGGCCCCGCGGGTTGGAGCCTCGTCCTCGCCTGCACCGCGCTCGCCGTGTTCGGGACGTTGTCGGGGGACATGCTCGCCTCGCCTCGCGCCTTCCTGCCCATCGCCCGGCAAGGGATGATTCCGGAATGGCTGGGGGCCGTGCACCCGCGGTTCCACACGCCGCACCTGGCGATTGCGGCCTACGCCGGGCTGAGCTGCCTCTTCGCGGTGACCGGCGCCTTCCGGCCGCTGGCCATCCTCGCGAGCGTGGCGCTGCTGCTGGTCTACCTGGTCGTGTGCCTGGCGGTCTTGAGACTCCGCCGCGCCGGCCCGGCCCCGCCGGGTGGGTTCCGGACCCCGGGCGGTCCGTTGGTTCCGCTCCTTGGTACGGCTGTCGTGGCGTGGCTGCTGGCTCACTCGTCCCGGACGGAGATGGCGGCCACCGTCGTGTCGCTCGCGCTCGCCGGCGGGTACTACGCGGTCAGGCGCCGGGGACGCGCGCCCCGGTCGGGGACGGCGGGCTGAGGCGGGCGGCCGTCATCCACCGCCGGAATCCTGTCGCCGTGGTGTTCCGTCCCTCGGAAGCGGCGTCTGATGTAACCGGCACGGGATGGACGTAGCCTGACATTAGCCTGATTCCGTGGCCTGGCGCGCCTGTGGTGCGCCGGCGAGCGCTAAGTCGACATGGTCTCTGGGATGGCTTGGGAATTGCTCCGTCGCCACTCGTCCAGAGGCCCTGCATCGACGAAGCCCCCATCGACTCGCATGTCTTGGTCTTTTACCCCAATATCCGGGTTTCGGCCTGGGCCGGCCGGGATCCAGTCAGAAAGGAACGTCCTGATGCGTAGAGCCATGTTCATCATGGCGCTCGCGTTGGCCCTCGCCCTTGTCGGAGGCGGTCTCGCCTTCGCGCAGGCTTCGGCCCCGCCGGCGTCGTGGAGCGTGACGGACTGCCAGGGCTGCCACGAGAAGGCCCTCAGTCCGGCATTCGAGCACAGCAAGCACGCCACCCTCGATCAGAGTTGTGCGCACTGCCACCAAAACGTCGGTGAGCACGCCAAGGCCCAGATGGCCGGCCAGCAGGGGCCCGTGCCCACGCTCAAGACGTTGAAGGCTCGCGAGATCACTGCGATCTGCCTGACCTGCCACGAGAAGGCCAACCAGGCGAACTACCTCTCGAGCATGCACGCGCGCCGCAACGTGGCCTGCACGTCGTGCCACGGCATCCACGATTACAAGTCGGCCAAGGCGCAGCTCAAGACCAGGCTGGACCCGGACACGTGCTACACGTGCCACAAGTCCGAGCGCGCGAAGGCGATGCGCACGTCGCATCACCCGGTCCGCGAAGGCAAGCTCGGCTGCACGAGCTGCCACAACCCGCACGACGGCAGCGTGCCGAAGATGCTGAAGGCCGACTCGGTCAACGAGCTCTGCTACACCTGCCATACCGAGAAGCGCGGACCGTTCGCCTTCGAGCATGCGCCGGTCCGCGAGGACTGCGTGTCGTGCCACGAACCGCACGGCACGAACCACCCGCGGCTGCTGACAGCCAAGCTGCCGAACCTCTGCTGGAACTGTCATCTCTCGGGCTCGGGCCACTTCGGCTCGGGTGACAACCTGTCGACCGAGAAGGGCGTGCCGGTCGCCCCGGCCGGCAGCCCGAGCGGCTTCCCGACCGTGAACTCGCGCTTCATCGAGCGGGCCTGCCGGACCTGCCACGTCAAGATCCACGGTTCCAACCATCCGTCCGGCGCGTTCTTTGTGAGGTAACCCATGAAGAGAACGATGATTGTGACAGCGTTCCTCGCCATGGGCCTCCTCGTGGCGAGTTCCTTCGCGGCCGCGCAAACCGCGCCGGCCACCACCAGCGGCGGTCAGGTCACGGTCGGTCTGCTGAACGTGCCGACTGTCGATTCGTCGAAATTCCAGGAGTACCGGGTGATCCCCAACGGTCTGGCGATCCCGTACGTGAACCTGTTCTCCACGGGCAGCACGGGGGACTTCAACCTGCAGGGCTACAACGTCCGCCAGGCCGACCAGCGCTACACCGGCTGGGCGAACCTGAGCTGGCTCGGGCTGTCGTTCGACTACAACCAGATCCCGCACAACATGGGCAACAACGGGCACACGTTCCTGTCCGAGACGGCCCCTGGCGTGTGGAGCATGAGCGGCACGCTCCGCCAGTCGTTGGGTGACGCGGTCGATGCGGCCTTGCCGACATCGCTGCGGACCTACGACTTCTACGCCGCGCTGCTCGCCCCGACCCTCGCGTCGGCGGGCAGTGTCGACCTCTCGGGCCTGCGCCAACGCGGCGATGTCGCATTCGACTTCGGCAGGAAACTGCCGTTCGACCTGACGTTCACCTACATGCGCGAGCTCAAGACGGGGTCGCGCGGAGCGAGCGGTGGCGACATCCTCGGCACCGTCACGAACGCCGTGGACGTGCCCGAGCCGCTGAACGAGATGGTCCAGGACATCGGCGTCCGGTGGGCCTACAACTTCAAGGCCGGCAACGTGCACGCCACGTTCAACCGCAACATCTACAACGACCGGGTGGATTCGCTCGTCATCGACAATCCCTTCCGGGCCTCCGACCTGGCGTACACCTCGGCCTCCCTGCCCGGCGGGCCGGGACAGGTGCGCTTCAGCACGTCGCCCGACAACGAGGCCACTCGCGGCGCGTTCGGGGTCATGCTCAAGTTCGCCCGCCAGACGCGGATCGCCGCCGACGTGGCGCTCGGCACCTGGACGCAGAACGCCCAGTTCCTCCCGTTCACGATCAACTCGGCCGTTCTCACGCCGGCCGGCGCGCCGGCCGCCAGCACCGCGGCGCTTCCGCAGCAGTCGCTCGACGGGAAGATCAACACCACGACGCTGAACTTCTCGTTCATGTCGCGCCCGGTCGACGGGCTCGGGATCCGGCTGCGCTATCGCAGCTACGATCTGTCCAACAAGACGACGCCCATCAACTGGACCGGCAGCACCGCCGGGGGGCCGGACCGCTCCTGGACCCCTGCGGAGGCGGCCGCGGACGCGCCGTTCGGCTACGCGACGGCCAACCCGTACGGGGCGAAGACGGCACGCTTCGACGCCCAGGTCAGCTACGACATCCAGGACCTCACCCTCGAAGCGGCCCTGCGCAGCGCGAAGCTCGACCGGACGTACCGCGAAGCCACCTCCGGCAAGGAGAACGGGTACGCGCTCTCGGCCGTGTTCCACGCCAAGGACTGGCTGGGCTTCAGGGGCGTCTACGACCGGCTCAAGCGGACCGCCAGCGGATTCGACCCGGCGACGAGCATCGGCCTCCAGGCCGACGAAGCCGAGAAGCAGACCACGCGAACCGGCCTCGACATCGAGCTGACGCCCTCCGGCAGGTTCGGTGCGACCTTCGCCTACTTCCGCAGGAACGACGACTACCCGAACCGGCCGACCCGCGTGGCCGGGAACCCCGACACCACGGTCGGGCTGCTCGGGGCGAAGTACGACACCTACACCGTGGAGTTCGAGTTCACGCCGAACGAGCGGGCCGAGCTGAGCGCGTACTACACCTACGAGAAGAACACGTCGACCAACCGGTGGGTCACGCTGACGAGCGGCGCCATCAACAACCAGCTCCGCTACGACGGCAGCGACAAGGGCAACACCTTCGGCGCGAACGCCGTGATCCACTTCGTTCCCGACAAGTGGACGTTCTCGCTGGACCTGCGCCACCAGAAGATCGACGGCCTCATGGGCATCACGTCCAACACGACCGGCTCGTTCTATACCGGCCGGGCGACGCTGAATCCCCCCGGACCCCAGGACATCACCGACTACGACGACACGCAGCTGACGACGGCCGTGGCGGACCTCGCTTATGCGGTCGCCAAGACGTGGACGCTCAGCGTCGGCTATATGTACGAGAAGTACACGTACGCGAACGCGTACACCAGCGGGACGTCGACCTTCCCGCAGGCCGTCCTGTTCTTCCTGAAAGCGAACGACGGGAACTACAAGGCCAACGTCGCCTACGCGAGGTTGAACTACCGCTTCTGACAGGGACGGATCCGTGTCTGGGCAGTACCGACACGGCCCGTTTGCCGGTGGGGGCGCGCGCTTCCGAGGCGCGCGCCCTCTTTCTCTTGTCCAGGTGGTTCCCGTCCGCAAATGGGCCGGGCGGCGCCGACGACGATCCGCCCGGCATGCGCGGGTCGAGGCCGCCACGAGATCCGGGGCCGCCCGAACCCCGGCTCCCGGCCCCGATCCCTGCTACTTCAGGACGATCGCCGCGCCCTCGAGGATCACGGCGTAGGCGTAGCCGGAGCCGAAGTCCCGGTTGAGCGCGACCGTGCCGGTGGCCGTGATCACGTCGCCGACTTTCGCCGTGCCATCCGTGGTGATCGTGATGTCGTTCGAGCCGTCGCTCGCGCGGCCGGTGCCGTCCTGGATGTGCAGCCAGTTCCGGCCGAGGATCCCGCCGTTGTACTTCACGACCTTGCCGCGCACCGTCACGCGTTTGCCGGCGAGCGACGCGCTGCTGGCCCAGATGTTGGCCACCGTGACGCCGCCCTCGGCCGGGGCCACCACCTCGTTGATCGGCGCGGCCGGCCCATGCGGCGACCCGCCCGTCATGGGCGCGTGCGCGGGCGCCAGTGCCGGCATCGCCGATTCGCCCTCGCGCGTGATCCGCGAGACGAAGTAGATCAGCGGGAAGTCGCGGTTCAGCGAGTTGCTGTGGAAGTTCTGCATCGGCATCTCGAGCGGCACCACGACGCGATCGCCGACCGCCACCTTGAACTGGTTCGCGGCCGCCCACAGCTCGCCCGTGTCCGTCTTGACGCGCACGTAGGTATAGGACGAGGCGTCCATGGTCTCGAGCACGGTGCCGGTGACGGTCTGCGAACCGGCCCCTGCCGCGGGGGCCGCCGGCTGCGCCCCCTGCATGGCGCTCGCGGCCGGCGCAGCGGCCTGCGCCGGCGTGGCGCTGTCGGCGGCCTTGCCCGAGCACGCGCCGACCGCGCCCAGCGCGACGATGAGGGTCATTGCCAGGGATGTGACGTTCTTCAAAGGAGTTCCCCCGTGATGCCGGTGTCGGACAGGCCCGGCTGACCTCGAGACACACGTCCTCCAGGAGCATCGGGCACAATGGATCCACGGTACTACGATTCGGGCCCCGGAGACACCTCCGGGACGCTCCCGGGGCCGCCTCCGTCCGCCGTGGCAGGCCCGGGGCCGGGAGCGCAGACGGGATGATGACGCGCGCGCGAAGGGAACCTGCATGATGGCACCGACAGAGGACATCGACATCCGGGTGCGGCCGGCGACGCCGGGCGACCTGGATCGCATCATTGACGCGGCAGAGCGCCTGGCCGCATTCGGCCCGCCGCCGTGGCGGACCGCCCGGCAGATCGTCGACGCCGAACTGAGCGCGCTCCGGGGGTTCTTCGCGAGGCCCCCACGCGGGTCGGCGCTGCTCGTGGCCGAGACGCCGGACCTGGGGGTCATCGGCTTCGTGTTCCTCGAACGCGCGCGCGACTACTTCACGCAGGAGGAGCACGGCCACGTGGGCATCGTGGCGGTCAGCGAACGCGCCGAGGGCCGGGGCGCAGGCGCGGCCCTCATGCGGGCGGCCGAGGCCTGGGGCCGTGACCAGGGCTTCCGCACGCTCACGCTGAACGTGTTCGCTGAGAACCGGCGCGCCCGTCGGCTGTACGAGCACCTGGGCTACGCGCCGGAGACACTGCGCTATCTCAAGGTGATTGGGACGGCGAACGGCTGACGGCGCACGACGAACGGCGGCCAGGGCGCTGCCGCGTGCCCTCTCGACTCACCT
Organism: uncultured Acidobacteriota bacterium; assembly: GCA_963813325.1. Classification (GTDB taxonomy): domain Bacteria; phylum Acidobacteriota; class Vicinamibacteria; order Vicinamibacterales; family JAKQTR01; genus CAWEYM01. The sequence goes on along the minus strand of CAWEYM010000002.1, from coordinate 2,129,175 downwards.
GGAAGCAGGTGAGGACGCGCGCCCGGGCGGCAGACGGGCCGCAGGTTCGCGGCCCTGCCGCCCCGCCTCCCGGGCCGCCTTCACGACGTCCGGGTAGCGCTCGGCGAGCGGGAACGTGCTTGTCGCCAGGTCGGACACCACCCAGGCGGCGACCCGGGATCGCACCTCGGCGGGCACGTCCTTGTGCCGCTCGGTGCTGCCGCTCACGAACAGCTCCGCGTTCGACTGCAGCAGGTGGGGCGGGTGCATCTCGAAGTTGTCCTGGTGGTCCTGCATGTACTTGAAGCCGCAGGTGTGCACCACCTTCGCCACTTCCTCGCCGGTGAGGGGAGCGACGCCCAGGAAGGCGGCAACCTCGCGCACGATCGACGCGAGGTCCTTCTTCATGTCCTCGAAGTAGACGAACAGGACGTTCCGCTCGCGCGTGGCGAGGTCCCACCACCCCCGCACGTGATCGGTCCAGGTGCCCCACCACATGAGATCGGCCGACGTGTACCACCGCTCGAAGCTGGCGGGGTCTGGCGCCATGCCGCCGACATTGGTCACCACGAAATCGATGCAGCTTGCAAAACACGAGATCGGGTGGCGCGCCACGTAGATGTACTTCGCTTCCGCGGAGAACGGGCACAACGACGCGGGCAGATGTGTCTTGATGATGCGCGAAGGGCGTTCGACGCCCAGGGGCGTGGAGTCCTCGATGGAGACGCTCTTCCGCCCCTCGAGCCACGGGGAGACCGCGTACATCTCCCGGCCGGTTTCCACGAGGTCGCCCTGACCACGGTGCAGGACCTGGAAGACCACGTGCTGCATCCACGTGGTGCCGCACTTCATTTGCGTGACGACGAACACGTCCTCCGGGCGCGGGACATACGCGGCTGCCCTGGCGAACGTCTCGGCGCTGCAACTGCCCCCGGGCCCTGACACGCCGTTGTACTGGATCCGCGCCTTCGCCAGATTCATGCGCGTCGTCCGGCCGCTCAACCAGAGGATGGGGGCCAGGAGACGCGCGTGCCGATCGAGCCTGCGCTTGTAGCGCTGACGCTCCGCGAGGGGGAGCCCGTAGTAGTTCAAGCCGTTCGTGCGTTCGTCTTCCCACCGCAGGACCCACGCGAGGTGGAGTCCCTGCACGACGTAGGCCGCGAACAAGCCAACCAGGACAAGGAGCGTCCACCCCAGTAGCGACATGGCGTGAAAAGTCCAGATGCCAGAGGCGATGTCGTCTGTCCGCGCCCGGGCGCCGCGCCGGCATCGAGCGGTTCCGGGCCTGTCTTCGGCATCATACCCGAAGGCTGATGTGGCGCTCGCACGAGACCGCCAGGCCGTCTCACCGCCACCGTTACTGTCAACCCGGCGCCCGCGCACCCCCGGGCCTGCCCCGGCCCTGAACCAGCCCTGATCCGGCCCATCGTCGGTTCGCGAGTTCCGGCAGCCAGCCGTGTCCCGGCGTGCGCCGCGCCCCCGCGAGGATGACGCCAGAGAGGAGTACACTCACGAGACCAGGTCCTCTTTCGTTGGAGGTGAACCCATGGCCACGTCTGGCACGAAGCGCGGCGTCATCGGCATCCTGACTGGCGGCGGCGATGTGCCCGGGTTGAACCCCGCCATCCGCGCCATCACCATCCGCGCCCTGCGGGAAGGCTACCAGGTGATCGGGCTGCGCCGGGGCTGGGCGGGCGCCATCGAGATCATTCGCGACCCCGCGGCGGACAACAGCAACAACTATCAGATCCTCACCGAGGAAATCGTCAACCGCGCCGGCCGGACCGGCGGCACGTTCCTGCACACCTCGCGCACCCGCCCCAGTCACGTCAAGAAGGCCTTCGTTCCCGATCACCTGAGGGACGTCTACACCAGCGACACCAACGACCTCACGGCCGAGGTCCTCCAGAATCTGGCGTTCCTGGGCATCGACTGCCTGATCCCCATTGGCGGCGACGATACCCTGAGCTACGCCGTGCGCCTGTACCGGGAGGGGGTCCGGGTCATCGCGATCCCCAAGACCATGGACAACGACGTTCCCGGCACGGACTACTGCATCGGGTTCAGCACCTGCGTCACGCGCACGATCCAGATGGCCAACAGCCTGCGCACGATCGCCGGCTCGCACGAACGCATCATGGTGCTGGAGGTGTTCGGCCGCTACGCGGGCTTCACCGCCATGCTGCCGACCATGGCAGGGGCCGCCAACCGCTGCGTGATCCCCGAGTACAAGTTCAGCATCGATCGGCTGGCTGAGTTGCTGGTGTTCGACCGCAATCGCAACCCCAGCCGGTACTCGGTGGTGCTCATCTCGGAAGGCGCCATGTTCGAGGGCGGCGAGATGGTCTTCGCGGACAAGACCACCGACGCCTACGGCCACGCCAAGCTCGGCGGCATCGGCGACCTGGTCTCGGCCCGCCTGCAGGACCTGACCGCTCAGTACAACAACGGCAAGCGGATCAACATCGTCAACCAGAAGCTGGGCTACATGGTGCGCGGCGGCGATCCCGATGCCATCGACTCGGTCGTGCCCATGGCGTACGGCAACCTGGCGCTGGACCTGCTGATCAAGGGTGTCCACGGCCGCCTGGTGGTCCTGCGCAACGGCCGATACGACAACATGCCCATCGACGTGGTCACGAAGAACAAGAAGCTGGTCAACGTGGACAAGTACTACAACGCCGACCGCCTGCGCCCCAAGTACGAGAGCTTCGAGATGCAGCCGCTGTTCATCATGACCAGCGACGAGTGACGCCGGGAGGCTCGACCGCCCGACCGACGGACGCGGGGCTGCGGCGGACAGCCTTCACGGGGATTCATTCCATCGAAGCGAGGTCGCACACCGCCCAGCCCCAGAAGTGCGCGCCCTTCTTCTGCCCGATGCCGACCGCACCTTTGGTGAGATAGAGCGCCCACGCGCAGTCGGGTTCGAACATGCTCGTCGTTGACGACCAGTATCCTTCCCTGACGTCCCTGAACGGGTGTCCGTGAGGCAGCGCCGGGCCGTGCGCGCTGCAATCCACGAGCGATTCCAGTTCGTTGATGTTCGGCAGCCGCCATGAACACGTCTCACCCGGGAGCTGGTTGAGGCCAGTCACCGCTGCGAGCGCTTCCTCCCATGTCGACGGTCTTCCAGCAAGGTCGGCCGAGGCGAGCCAGCAGAGGTTCGTGAGCCGGTCGACGACCAGGCGTCCCGCCTTCTCAAAGCGGGGTTCAGGCCATCGCACGCCCGATTGGAATGCTCCGTCCTGTCCCGATCCTGCGCAGGGCACGAGTTGTCCGGTTGCGTCATGACACCGGGTCTGGCCGGTGGCGAGAAGCGGTGTGTCCCCCGATGTTCGAACAGGCCACAACAGGAAATACTCTCTCTTCTGGCCGTAGAACATCCGTGCCCCTTCCATGTGGATGTGCCACGCGTAGGCCGTGTTGATTGCCGCTGTCGTGGACGTCCAGTACCATCCGCTGACCACGTTGACAAAGGGATGCCCTTCCGGCAAAGCCGGTTTCCTGGTTTGGTGACTCATCAGGCTTCGGAGCTCACGGCGGTTGGGTAGGCGCCAGTCGGAAGACTCGAATACCGCGTCGCGATTCATCGTCGTGACATGGTCGAGAGCTTCCTGCCAGGTCAGGGGGAATTCACCCACGTTGGCGTTTCGTGTCCAGACGAGCGCCGTCAGCCGATCGAGAATCGTCTCGCCAAGGACCTCGAATCGCGGCGCAGGCCAGGGCACGCCTCGTCTGAAGTCCGCGTCCTGTCCTCTCCCGGCGCAACCGACCAGGCGGCCCATCGTATCGTGGCAGGTCGTCTGCCCGGTCTGGAGGCAACGGCTGACCGTCTCAGGCTCGCTCCGCATCGTCCCACCCTCCGCATGTTGCGCGGCTCAGATGGATAGTGCCATGAAACACGTCCGCAATCGGTCCTCCTGAGCGGGGCGTTCTTCATCGTGCAGCGACGCATGACCGCGCGAGCCCCCGCCCGCCGAACCCCGGCTCATCCGTCCTGTCGCCGGCACCGGATTCTCTGAGCGATCCGCTCAGAGGCGGGCTTGACACGGCGTAGTCCGATGGGCGCACACTCTGCTGTTGGAGAAAGGAACGGCTATGCGCCTGGCTGCACTGATCTGCGGATGTGTCGTCGCGCTGGCCGGCTGCGCAGGCCCGACCGAGCCCACGCCAGCCCCTTGCACGTTCAGCCTCTCGGCGACCTCTGTCACCATCGGCCCCGCGGGTGGCGCCGGGTCGATCACCGTGACGACGACAAGTCAGTGCAGCTGGACGGCACGGTCCGAGGTGTCCTGGATCTCGGCCACGAGCGGCACAGCGGTGACGGGCCCGGGCACCTTCAGCTTCACGGTCTCGGCCATCAGTGACTCGACCTCGCGGACCGGCGCCTTGACCGTGGCCGGACAGTCCGTGTCGGTCAGCCAGCAGGGACAGGCGTGCGCGTACGCGGTGCTGCCGCCGAGTCGCGCCTTCGACGCCGCGGGCGGCACGGCCACCTTCGACGTCAACACCACGCCGGCGTGCAGCTGGACGGTCGGGAATACGGCGTCCTGGCTGACGGTCGCCTCGGGCGCGTCGGGCACGGGCAACGGCACCGTGACGTATGCCGTCGCCGCCAATGCGGGCCCCGCGTCCCGCTCGGCCAACCTCACCGTCGCCGACCGCGCGCATGCCGTGACGCAGGCGGGGCTCGCGAGCTGCGCGGTCACGATCGACCGGGACGACGAGACGTATGGCGCGGCGGGCGGCTCGGGTACCTTCGACGTCATGGCCGCCTCCACGTGCGCCTGGGTCGTGACGCCGAACGCCACGTGGATCAGCGTCACGAATCCGGCCGGCGGGGCGGGCGCCGGCAACCGGCGCGTCTCCTACTCGGTTGCGGCGAACACGGGCACGGCGCGGACGGGAACGATGACGGTCGGCGGCCTGACCTTCGTGGTGACCCAGGCAGGGGCGAAGGCCTGCGAGTACTCCGTGAGCCCGGTCGAATTCAAGGAATGCCTGGCCGGGGGGTTCGCGCGGACGGTGACCGTCGACACCGACGCGGGGTGCGGCTGGACGGCATCCCCGAGCGCGTCGTGGCTGACGATCGCGTCGGGCCGGACGGGCTTCGGGCCCGGCGCCATCACGTTCACCTTCTCGAGCAACTACAACGCGGCGCGCCAGGCGAACATCGAGGTGCGGTGGCCGACGCCGACGGCCGGGCAAAACGTCCGCGTCGCTCAGGCAGGCTGCCTCTACTCGGTCAGCCCGGACAGCGTCGACGTGCCGGTCGGCGGCGGCGATTTCAACTTCGACGTGTACCAGATGACCACCGATGTCGTCTGCGGCGGCCCGCTGCAGGATGCGTGCGTGTGGACCGCGCAATCGACCGCGTCGTGGGTCACGGTGTTGACGCAGATGCCCATCCGGGGCGACAACCGGGTGGTGTTCCGCGCGGCGGCCAATGGCACCGGCGCGGCGCGCACCGCCACCATCACCGTGATGGGTCGGACGGTGACCATCAGGCAGGCGGGAAGCTGACCAACACACCGGCCCCGCGCCCAGCTCCAACTCCATCACGCACCGGCATGGCCGTCGCCTCGGCTCCCTCTGGCGGATGCAGGCTCGAGGACCGTTGGCGCAGTCAGGTCCGCCCTGGCCACCGGCTCCAGCGACGCCTCCGTCACGGCCGTTCGGGCGGCACCGACAGGTCGGAGGCGGTCCCGACGCCCGTTGCCACTTCGTTCAGGATGCCCATCCTGACGTAGATGGGACGAATCGCGGCCCGCATGGCGGGCAGGCCGCGCGCGAACCACAGGGAGCCGGCCATGCAGCACACGCCCCCGATGAGCAGCGTGTGGGGCGCGCCGATGCGCGAGGCCAGCCAGCCGGCGAGCAGGCTCCCCAGCGGCACGGTGCCGAGGAACGCCATCGTGTAGAAGCTCATCACGCGCCCGCGCTTCTCATCGTCCACGATCGTCTGCAGCACGGTGTTGCTCGAGGCCATCTGCATCATGAAGCCGAGTCCCGCCAGGACGAGACATGGAAGCGCGATCCACAGCACCGGCGCGAACGAGAACGCGATGAGCCCGAGTCCGAACAGGGCGCTGGCGGTCGGGATGATCCGCCCCAGGCCGATGACGGACCTGCGCGCGGCCAGCCACAGGGCCCCGATGAGCGCTCCGCAGCCAGACGCGGTCATCAGGAACCCCAGGGTGTGCGGGCCACCGTGGAACACCCGGGCGGCGAAGACCGGCATGAGCACCGTGTACGGGACGCCGACGAGGCTCACGAGGGCGAGCAGCAGGATCAGCGAGCGTATCGGCCCGAAGCCGAAGGCGTACGCCAGCCCTTCCCGGAACTGCGCCATCGCGCCGGCGCGGGCGCCCGGCGCGGCGCCGCCCCGGACGATCCGCATGGCCAGCAGCGCCGCGATGACCGCCAGGTAGCTGAAGCCGTCGATGAGGAAGCACCAGCCTTCGCTCGTCGCGGCAATGATCACCCCGGCGATGGACGGCCCGAGCAGGCGCGCCAGGTTGACCATCGACGAGTTGAGCGCAATGGCGTTGCCCAGGTCCTCGCGCTTCTCGATCATCGTGACGAGGAAGGCCTGCCGGGCTGGCATGTCGAACGCGTTGACGATGCCCTGGAGGATGTTCAGCAGGACGATGTGCAGCACCGTGATGTGCCCGGTGAGCGTGAGCGCGGCGAGCGCGAACGACTGGAGCATCGAGACCGTCTGCGTGGCGACCAGCAGGCGGTGGCGGTCCCAGCGGTCGACGAAGATACCGGCGAACGGCGCGAGGAGAAAGGCCGGGAACTGCCCGGCGAAGCCCACGGTGCCCAGCAGGAGGGCCGACCCGGTCAGCCGGTAGACCAGCCAGCTCGTGGCCGTCATGGTGATCCAGGTGCCCACGAGCGAGACGAGCTGGCCGCTGAAGAACAGGCGGTAGTTGCGGTGGCGGAGCGCCCGCAGCATGAAGACGACGGTTCTGCCGGCTGGGTCGGACACGGTGCGTCGATTCTATCAACCGGGGCGGCCGCCGGCGCACTCGAGGGCCGCCCGCGACAGGCCTGCCGCTCGCCACTCCGCTTGTACCGCTCCGCCCCGATCAGCCCGGGACGCCGCTCGCGCTACTTGCGATCGATGGGCAGGTAGAGCGACGTGTAGTGCATCCCGGCATGCCGATGGCCGTAGGTTCTGGGCACGTCGCGCGTGGCGTCACTGGGAATGACCAGCGGGAACGCGAGACACGCGCCCAGCGCCAGCCGGCGCCACCATCTGCCGCCCGTATCCTCGCCGGCCGCCGGTGGTTGAGGCCGGTACTCCCGCTCCGGCGCCCTCAGGGCGTTACGCACCAGCAAGGCCAGCCCGGCGGCGGCCAGCAACACGTTGAACGCCTGGCCCGCGGGCAGCCCCATCAGTGTCAACGGATACTCGCGAAAGAGATCGATGAAGATCCGCAGAACGGCGTAGAGGAAGAGGAAGAGCGCGGCCAGCCGGCCGGCCGGCGGGTTCCGGCGCCGCGCCCACATCAGGACGGGCACGAGCAGGAGGTTCTTCAGGCCGTCGTAGAGCACGACCGGATGGCGGAATCCCCCGGCCTCCGGGAACTTGACCGCCCACGGGACGGTCGTCACGCTGCCCACGATCTGCCCGTCGATGAAGTTGCCAATCCGCCCGACCGCCAGAATCACCGCGGTCGGGACGGCGAGCGCGTCAAAGACCACGCGATACGGTTTCCTGTTGACCGCGCAGAAGAGGCCGACCCCCGCGAACCCCCCGATGATGAGCCCGTGCGTCGCCATGCCGCCGAGCCACACGGCCGGGATGAGAGAGAGGTGCCCCGCGTAGAACGCCCGTTCGTGAAACACCGTGACCAGTCGCCCGCCAGCCAGGACCCCGACGGCCAGCAGCAGGGTGAGGTCGAGCACCTCCCGATGGGTGAAGCCCAGGCTCTGTCGGCGCCGGCGCACGGAGAGGTAGGCGTTGAGGAACCCGAGCGAGTAGCTCAGGCCGTACCACCACAGGTGCGCTCCGAACACCGTCGTGATGACGGGATCGATGTCGTGGACGTAGGGCCCGGCCGGCACCAGGACGCCTCCTGTTCTCGACGCGAACGAGCGCTCAGCCCACTGCCGTCCTCGCGCGGACGCCGTCAGGCGGAACGGGGCCTCGATGGGGCAGAACGACCAGGCCCAGCCTCATCACCGCCGATCCTATGCCACGGGCGCGCGGGGCACAATTGCGCGACCGCCCAGACGTGCGCACCGGGACAACGCCGTGGCGGACCCCGGAACACCCGGCTGCCCGTCCCCCGGCCGGCGGGCATGCCCGTCCGGCAAGCCGCCCGGCGACACCGTGCGTGCTTGCACAGCCGTTCTTCTGTATCATTCCCCGGTGACCATCCGCCGCCTGATGCACTCGATCGCCGCTGCCCTGGGCGCCGGTTTCGTCGCCGCCCTGACGCTGTCCGCGCAGGCTCCCGCGGTGCCTGCGGCCCCCGGGCCGGCGCCGTTCCGTGTCGAAGAGGCAAGCATCGCCGACATCCACACGGCGATGAAGGCCGGCCGGCTCACGTGCCGGGCGCTCGTCCAGGCTTATCTGCGCCGGATCGAGGCCTTTGACAAGAACGGTCCTGCCATCAACGCGATCGTGGTGGTCAACCCGGAGGCGCTGGCCCAGGCCGACGGGCTCGACGCCCGCTTCGCCAAGAACGGGCTCGTGGGGCCGCTGCACTGCGTGCCCACGATCGTGAAGGACAACTTCGAAACCATCGGTCTCCAGAGCGCCAACGGGTCGCTGGCCCTCCAGGGGTTCGTCTCCGACAAGGACGCGTTCCTCGTTCGCCGAATCAAGGAGGCCGGGGCGATCGTGCTCGCCAAGTCGAACATGGCCGAGTGGGCGTTCACGCCCTACGAGACCGTGAGTTCGATCCTGCCCGGCTACACCAGGAACCCGTACGCGCTCGACCGGACGACCGCCGGGTCGAGCGGCGGAACCGCCGCGGCCGTTGCCGGCGGTTTCGGCGCCGTGGGGCTCGGCAGCGACACGGGCAACTCCATTCGGGGGCCCTCGTCGCACCAGGCCCTGGTGGGCATCCGGTCCACAATGGGGCTCACGAGTCGCGCGGGCGTCATGCCGCTCAACCTGCTGGCCGACATCGCCGGTCCAATCGCGCGTACCGTCGAGGACGCGGTGGCCGTGTTCCAGGTCGTCGAGGGCGAGGACCCCGACGATCCGGTGACCGCCCTCGCGCGGGACCGCGCGAGGGTGGACTACGCCGCGTCGCTCGCCCGCGACGGCCTCAGGGGCGCGCGCATCGGGGTGCTGCGCCAGGCCTACGAACGGGAGAGCACCGACCCGGAGATTGTCGACGTGTTCATGGCGGCGGTCGGCGACCTCCGCCGCGGGGGGGCCATCATCGTCGATCCGGCCACGGTGGCGGGCCTGGACCAGATTCGGCGGCCCGACGGGATGGGTCCCTGCATGGGGTTCAAGTACGACATGAACCGGTACCTGGCCTCGCATGGCGACCGGGTGCCCGTGAAGAGCCTTGCTGACATCGTCAAGTCGAGGCGCTTCCACCCCAGCGTGCAGCGCAGGCTCGAGCAGGCGGAGGCCGGGCCCGCGCTTGGCCCCGAGTCGGCTGAGTGCCGGGCCGAGTTCGACTACCGCGACCGCGTGCGCGCGGCCGTTGTGCAGACCATGGACGACTTGAAGCTCGACGCGTTCGTGTATCCCACGTGGAGCAACCCGCCGCGTCTGATCGGCGACTTGAACACGCCCCATGGCGACAACAGCCAGTTCTTCTCGCCGACCACCGGGTTTCCGGCCGTGCAGGTGCCGATGGGGTACACGCGGGGCGGCCAGTTGCCGGCGGGCCTGACCCTCTACGGCCGCGCCTGGTCCGAGGCGACACTCTTCAAGCTGGCCTACGCCTACGAGCAGGCCACGCGCCACCGGCATCCGCCCGCAACGACGCCGGCATTGCGGTGAAGACCATGCGCACCCGAGGTCCCGCCCGGAGCGTCACGGCCGCTCACGTTGGGGGCAATCGGGCGGCGCGCGGACAGGACGTCCGGCGGTATGGAGGCGGCACTGGCGCCCCGGCCGACTGTCGGTGCGGGAACAGGTCCGACGCCGGGCTGCCGGCTTCTGGCAGTCGCTCCGCGCCATCTGTCGGGCGTTGGCTAGAAAGGTGTGAGTCATAAATGGCCCGGCTGCTGGTCATCGACGACGAACCGCAAGTTCGAGGGATGTTGAAGATCGCGCTCGAGCAGAAAGGCTATGAGGTCGTGCTGGCGGAGGACGGCAATGCGGGGCTGGCGGCGATCCGGGATCAGCCGATCGACCTGGTCATCACGGACTTGATCATGCCAGAGAAGGAGGGCATCGAGACCATCATCGAGCTGCGCAAGGGGTATCCGGCGGTTCCCATCATCGCCATGTCCGGAGGCGGACGAGTGGCGCCCGGCAGCTACCTGAACGTGGCCCGCAGCATGGGCGCCGATCGCTCATTTCAGAAGCCCGTTGCCCTCCGTGATCTCATCGCAGCGGTCGAAGACCTGCTCGCCAGAGCGTAGATCGCAGCGACGGGGGCCGGGACCCGGTTCTGCCAGCAGCCCCGCGACTGCATCGGCACCTGCCAATTCGCCTGCCATCACCGGTCCAGTGCTTCGCGCACCTGATGCAGGAATTCAGCGGTCGTGAATGGTTTCTGGACGAACGGAAAGGCAGAACCGAATTCGCCCTTTCGCGCGGCGGATTGCGCGCTGTAGCCCGAGATGTAGAGTACCCGCAGCGCCGGTGCGCGAACCCGCAACCGGCTCGCCAGCTCGGGACCACCGCAGCGAGGCATGATCACGTCAGTCACAACCAGGTCGATCGAGTCGGCATGCTGCGCGAACACCCCCTCGGCGTCGGCGCCGTCCACGGCTTCCAGGACCCGATAGCCGGCGTTGTCGAGGATGCGCTTCGAGAGCTGACGCACGCCGGCCTCGTCTTCGACGAGCAACACGGTCTCCGACGGACGCTTGACAGGCACGGCGACCACGGCGCGTGAGTCCTTCGAGGAGACGCCGCCTTCCGAACGCGGCAAGTACACCTCGAAGCTCGAACCGCGACCGGGCTCGCTGTGCACCCGGATGTGGCCTTTGCTCTGCTTGACGATTCCGTAGACGGTGGAGAGGCCCAGGCCGGTGCCTTCACCTGACTTCTTCGTCGTGAAGAACGGCTCGAACAGGCGCCGCTGGGTCTCCTGGCTCATCCCGCTGCCAGTGTCGCTGACCGCGAGCATCACGTACCGCCCCGGCAGGACCGTCTCCTCGTTGAAGCCGGAGATCCCGAGTTCAACCTCCTTCGTTGCGAACGTCACGCGTCCGCCGCCGGGCATCGCGTCTCGCGCGTTGACCACGAGGTTCATCACGACCTGCTCCATCTGGCCCCGGTCCGCGAGCACCAGCGGGAGATCGGGTGCGAGCGCGAGCGCGACCTCGATGTGCTCGCCGATCAACCTGCCGAGCATGCCCGTCATGTCCGTGATCAGCCCGTTCACATCGAGAGCCGTGGTGTTCATCACCTGTTGACGGCTGAACGCGAGGAGCTGCATGGTGAGCCCCGAGGCCCGGCGGGCCGCCTTCATGACCTCGTCGAGGTCCTTCCTGTGCTGGTCGGCGAGGGCGGGATCCGCGGCGACGAACTGGCTGAACCCGAGGATGACGGTCAGCAGGTTGTTGAAATCGTGGGCGACGCCCGACGCCAATTGTCCGACGGCGTCCATCTTGTTCGCCTGCCGGAACTGCGCCTCGAGCTTCCTGCGGTCCGTGATGTCTTCGATCAACGAGATGAAATGCTTGGGTTGACCCTCGGCATCGCGATGGACGGAGATGTTGACCCTGGCCCACATGACGCTGCCGTCTCGCCGCCGATATCGTCGTTCGTCGATCACGTGGCGGTCCAGCGCCCCGGCGGCCATCCGGCCGAGCACGTCGGCCTCGCCAGCCACGTCGTCCGGGTGCAGGAGGTCCTGGACGGTTCGACCTTGCAGGTCCGCGCGCGTGTATCCCAGGAGATCGCAGAGGCGCTGGTTGACCCGCAGCCACCGGCCATCCAGGCCCACGTGCGCGACCCCGACCGGCGCCGCGTCGAATGTCGATCGGTACAAGGACTCGCTCTGGACCAGATCGGCTGTGCGCGAGGCCACCTCGTCTTCGAGCATCTGGCTGTGTTTGTCCTGATAGTCGCCGTAGGCCTTGAGGCGCAACAGGTTTCTCACGCGCACGCACAGTTCGGCACGATCCACGGGTTTGGTGAGGAAGTCCTCGGCTCCGGCGCGCAGTCCGAGCATCCTGGCGTCGCGGTCGTCCATGGCGGTGACCATGATGATGGGAATGCTCTTCGTGGCGGGCGAGCCCTTGATCGCGCCCGCCACCTGGTACCCGTCCATCCCGGGCATCATGACGTCGAGCAGGATCAGGTCGGGCGGTTGCTGCGCCACGATGGCGAGCGCTTCCTCGCCGCTGGCCGCAGTCATGAGGAGGTGGCCGTCCGACGAGAGCATGACCTCCAGCACCTGCCTGTTGTGGCGCTCGTCGTCCACGATCAGCACGCGTGCCGGACGGTCGGCGAGGCCTGGTCCCGGGTTCATCGTCGGGCCAACTGGGCGGCGACGGTCGCCAGCAGTTCGTGATAGCGAACCGGCTTGGCAATGTAGCCATCGCAGCCTGCGGTCCGCATGCGCTCCTCGTCGCCCTTCATCGCCAGCGCGGTGAGGGCAATCACCGGGATGGCGCGCGTCGCGCAATCCCGCTTGAGCAGCCCGGTGGCTTCGAGGCCGTCCATGCCGGGAAGCTGGATGTCCATCAGGATCAGGTTCGGGTGCTCATCGCGCGCCATCGCCAGGCCGGCCTCCGCGTCCGTAGCGCTGATCACGGTGTGGCCCGCCGTTCCGAGCAGCGAAACCGCCAGTTTCATGTTCGCGGGGTTGTCCTCGACGACGAGTATCTTGGCCATCTCAGCCCACCGCCTTGCACCACGACATCGCCCGCCGCACTTCGGCCGTGAAGCGGTACGGGTCGAACTCGCCCTTTTCGAGGATGTTCATCACATAGCCGTTCAGATTGACACGGTCCTCGGCGGTGATGTGCTTGGCGGTCACCACGAGGATGGGAATCCGGGCGGTGTCGGGGCGGTCCCTGAGCGCTTCGACCACTTCAAAGCCATTCACCTCCGGCATCATCAGATCCAGCACGATCAAGCCCGGCAGCTCACGCCGCGCGGTCTCGATCGCCTCGCGCCCGCCGTACGCGCGAATCACGGTAGCGGCCAGGCCCTGGATGCGGGTGGCTATCAGCTCCACCGCCTTGGGATCGTCATCGACCACGAGGACCGTGAGCGCCTGGCCCGCCGCAGGCGGACACAGACCGAGCGCCACGAGCGCCTCGTACAACTCCCGCCTGGACATCGGCTTCTGGATGACCACCGCGGCGCCGAGCGAAACGCCCTTGTTCCGATCCGCCGCGATCGAGATGATGACGACCGGAATGTGCTTCAGGTTCGACACTTGCCTCATGCACCCCAGGAACTCCCAGCCGTCCATGCCGGGCAGCATGATGTCGAGGGTGATCAGCGCCAGGGGCTGCTGCCCCGCGAGGTCCAGCGCGGCCTCGGCGGAGCGGGCGAGCAGCACCGTGAAGCCCTCCGCCTCGAGCTGCAGGCGGATCAGCTCGGCCGCCTTGGGATCATCTTCAACCACGAGCGCGACGCGCGCGCCCGGCAACCCGTCCACGGAGACCGGGGCCGGTGCCCTGGCCGGGGCCACGCCCGCTTCCCCCGCCCTGCGCAGCGGCAGCCACACCGTGAAGCGGGAGCCCTGGCCCTCGGCGCTCTCCACCGCCACCGTGCCGCCCTGCAACTCGACGAGTCGTTTCACCATGGCCAGGCCCAGTCCCGTGCCCTCGAATCGTCGCGCCAGGCCGCCGTCAATCTGGCTGAACGGCCGGAACAGCCGCTCCAGCCCGTCGCCGGAGATGCCGATGCCGTTGTCGGTGACGCTGATCTCGAGGAACTCCTGGAACTCGCTGTCGGCCAGGGGAAAACGCCGGCCCGCCCGGGTGCCCGACAGTCGGCCGACCTCGGCGCGCGGGACGCGGCCGACGTGCATGGTCACCTGGCCGCCCTCGTTGGTGAACTTGACCGCATTGGAGAGCAGGTTGTACACGACCTGCTTGACCTTGCGCGCATCCACCAGGATGGACTCCAAATCCCCGGCCGCGTCCATTTTCAGGCGGACGTTGTGGGCGGCGGCCTTCTCCCTGACGATCGACAGGCTGTTCGCGAACAACAACGACACCTGCGCCGGTTCCAGGTCGAGCGTCATCTTGCCGGCTTCCACCTTGGACAGGTCCAGGATGTCGTTGATCAGGGAGAGCAGGTGCTGGCCGCTGGCGAAGATGTCGCCGATGAATCCGCGCTGTTGATCGGTCATCTCGCCCATCAGCCCGTCCCTGAGCACTTCGGAGAAGCCGATGATGGCATTGAGCGGCGTCCTCAGCTCGTGCGACATGTTGGCGAGAAACTCCGACTTCATGCTGCTCGCCTCTTCCAGCTGGACGTTCTTCTGCTGCAGCGCCTCCTCGAAGTGTTTCAGCGCCGTCACGTCGCGCGCCACCGCGACCACGCCCTGCAGGCGGCGGTCACGATCGTAGAAGGTGGTCGCGTTGTAGGACACCACGGTCTCCTCGCCATCCCTGGCGCGCGCGGTGAGCTCGTAGTTGGTGATTCTGCCTTCGCCCAGCACGCGGTCGATGCCCGCCTGGGCCCGGACCGGGTCGGTGAAGCAGTTCCTGAACGGCGCGCCGATCAGCTCGTCACGCGTGCACCCGGTCAATGCCTCCGCCTGCTTGTTGACGTCCGTGATGATGCCGCGCGGATCGGTGGTCATGAGCGCATCGATGTTGGATTCGATGAGCGAGCGCGTGTAGAAGTGCTGGTCGCGCAGCCGCTGATCGAGCCTCAGCCTCTCCTCTTCAGCCTGCCGGCGCGCGGTGTTGTCGGTGCCGATCAGCAGGTAGCCGATGATGGCGTCCAGTTCGTCGCGCAACGCCGTGACGGACACCAGCGCCTGGAACCGGCTGCCATCCTTGCGGAGTTGGGTCAGCTCGTAGATGTCTTCGATCCCGCGCGAGGCCTTGAACACCAGGGCCTCGAAACCCGGCGCAATCGGGGTGCCGAATTCGACGCTCAACGCGGCAGCGCGCGCGATCAACTCCTGCGGATCGGAAAGCTCGGCCGGCGTGACCCTGTCCATCACGTCCGCGGCCTTGTAGCCCAGCATCTGCTCGGCGCCGACGTTGAAGAT
This sequence comes from uncultured Acidobacteriota bacterium, assembly GCA_963813325.1. GTDB lineage: Bacteria > Acidobacteriota > Vicinamibacteria > Vicinamibacterales > JAKQTR01 > CAWEYM01. Next base: position 2,113,849 of record CAWEYM010000002.1, on the reverse strand, counting down.
CTGGATGACGCCCTTCGCGTCTGTCGCGATACTCGAGAAATTGGCGCTGTTGAAAATCGCACGCTGCAGGGCGTCCGACTTGCGCAGCGCGTCTTCCGCGCGCTTGCGCGCCGTGTTGTCGGTGCCGATCAGCAGGTACCCGATGATGGCTTCCTGCGCGTCGCGCAGCGCCGTCACGGACACCACGGCGGGAAAGCGGCTCCCGTCGTTGCGGACATAGGTCAGCTCGTAGATGTCCTCGATCCCGCGCGAGGCCTTGAACACCAGGGCCTCGAAGCCTGGCGCAATCGGGGTCCCGAGTTCGACGCTGAGCGCTCTGGCGCGCGCGATCAGTTCGTCCGGATCGGAGATGTCGGCCGGCGTGATCGTGTTCACGACCTCTGCGGCCGTGTAGCCGAGCATCCGCTCGGCGCCGACGTTGAAGATCTGGATCACGCCCCTCGCGTCTGTCGCGATGCTCGAGAAATTGGCGCTGTTGAAGATCGCATGCTGCAGGGCGCCCGTTCTCAGCAGAGCCTCGGTGCGCCCGATGTCCATGTCGAGGTCAGTCGCGTCAACAGGGCTGGTGTGGGCAGTCATGTGTCCCCGGTTCCCGAGTATCCGGACGGTCCAACGCGTGAGGCGGCGGCCGCCGCGGAGAGACGTCTACGCCCGTACCGTATCCGAAAGGCCGCTGGCCAGACTGTTCCGTTCAGCACAGGGGGAGGGCCGATTCACGTAGCGATCACGTCTGCGTTCTGGCACGCGAGCACGTGGGCGCGGCCCGGTGAGCGCGGGGACCCTACCCGAGGAAGCGCCAGATCAGGAGCAGCACGACGGCGCCCACCAGCGACATGAGGCAGCCGGCACGATGGATCATCGCGCCTTCCCTGGGCCTCGACACCAGGCTTCCCAGGAACCCGCCGATGAGCGAGCCCACGATGCCGACCCCGGTCGTCATCAGGAACCCCATGTGGTCGGTACCCGGCAGGACGGCGCGCGCGACCAACCCGACGACGAAGCCGGAGATGATCCACCAGATTGCCTGCAACATGAGCCCTCCTCGAGCAACGGCCCGGAGATACCACTGTGCCCGCTACTCTACACCCGTGGCCCGGCCGGCGCCACGCGCGGCGGTACACGCGTGACGGTACGATCGGCGACATGCGGCACGTGGCCGGCAGGGCGTGCCCCGGGGCCGCGGCTCGCCCTGCTCCACAGTCGGCGCGATCCTCGATGGGAATGCCCCAGTCGAACGTGCGCTCAACGAAACTGCCGATACTGCGGTAGTCTCGCCTCTCATCCCACGTTCAGCGGCGCCTACCGGCACTGCACCGGTGTTCCGTACGACGAACCACCGACGATGGCCGGAGCGTTCATCTTGATCCATTCGTCGGTGTCGATCCGCAGGTACACGAGGCTCCCTCGCCAGATCTCCGGCAGCGGGTCCTTGGCGGCGTTGCAGAGGCGGAATTCCGCCCGACGAATCTCGTCGTCCACGCGCCTGGTGAGCGCGTCCCGGGCCGAGGCGTCGATCAGCGGCTCGATGGTTCGCGTCGGATCCTGGCGGGCGAGTTCCCGCTTCAGCAGCGCGCTGTGTCCCGGCACGTCACCCTGGCCCATCCCCTCGTGCGCCCGGATCGCGGCCAGGTAGCCATCGACGTCCGTGCCCCACTGCTTGTTGACGCCGTAGAACGACTGGTCGTTCCTGAAGATCCTGCCCGGCAACAGGTAGGGGTTGATGAGCGTCTGCCGCTCGATGCGCATCGAGTAGGTCGAGACGAACCAGTACCCGTCGAACGGGCCTCCGGGCTCCGCGACCTGGCGGAGTTCGTAGCCGATCTTCTCCCACGAGCCTGCGGCGGGAAGCGGGTGGAGGCTGTGGTCGGCCGCGTCGGGGTCGAGCGCGCACACGTTCTGCCCCCCGACCATCCGCACGCTTTGCGTGGCGTCGGGGTTGGTCGACGACGCACCGACGATCTCGGGCCGACCCCCTCCGGCAGGCACCGTCCCTTCCTGCTCCGCGTGATGAAACGGCGTCCTCCAGTCGCGGGGCGACACGGTGACGGCGACCGTCTTCTGATCGCTCGCGCTGCCGTTCGACACGGTCAGCGTGACGTCCATCGAGCAGAGCAGCGTCACCTTCGGGGTTGGCCCCTCGAGCCTGGCTCCTCTCCGGCCGCCGGCGCCGGCGGGACAGCCCCTGGGCGCGAACGTCCATGCGTAGCCGAGGCCATCTCCCTTCGATGCCGAACCGTCGAGCTTCAGCGATTCGCCACGGACCGCCGTGTACGGCCCGCCGGGATCGGCCCGCACGACCTGCGGGCCGTTCGAAAGGCTCCAGGTGATGGTGATGGTGCCGGTCGTGTGGTTCACCGCATCGGCGTCAGGGTTCTCGTAGGTCTCGGTGCCAGCGAGGCGGGAAAAGTCCGCGGCCTCATGCTCGTAGACCATTCCGTCGGCGCCGCGATTCTCCTCCGCCGGCGTGGCAGGCACGACTCCGCTCTTCGGCGGACCGTAGCCATCCACCTTGGGAACGTCGCTCCAGCTGAGTTCGGCACTCGGGCACGCTACCGAGATCCGGTACGTCCCCGATCGGTCGGTCGGACTGGCGTGCGGCTTCTCGACGATGAGGAGTCCGCTTCCGCTGACCCGGCCCTCGGCCTTGTAACGCCCTCGCCAGTCCTCACGGCTGGCACTTTCGTGCCCACTGCAGCTCACCTTTCCGAGGGCGATGGTGGCGGTGACCTGCGAACGACTGGAATCCGTGAGATCCGGCGCGTTGACCTCGAGCACCGTCGACCAGGTGACGGTACCGCTGTAGTACTTTCCGTAGTTGCACCCGACGAGATACGGCTCGCACATCTGAGCCTGGGCGGAGGACGGGGCGGCTGCTGCAGTGAGAAGGACTGCCGCGAAGAGGAACACGGCGCGTGAGCGCCCGCAGGGTTTTCCGTCGGGCACCCCGGACGCCAGCCCGGGGAGTCCCCCCGGGGAGGCTGGCTGCGCGCGTGGCGCGACACGGTTCCGCCAGGCGCGGCCGTTGACCGCGGGCGGAACCGCGCTGCTGGCGTGTCTATCCATGCGGCAGATCCCTTACGGCGATGACGCTGCAACCGCGCCCACGCCAAGCGCCAGCCCAACGTACTACTCGAGCAGACCAGAAGCGACGCTTTTTCTTCCACCTCCAGCAATCCATCTGGCGATCGTTCTGTTGACCTTCGGCCCGGGACGGAGAGAATAGTCCGAGACCGGGCGACAGATCCTCTTGTCGCCACGACCCGGGCGAGACGGCCATCCCCGCACCAGGAGTTGTTCGATGCGAATTGCGTTGGTCTGCGCGGTGGCGGTCGCCACGACCGTCGTTCTCGGCTCCTGTTCGCGCGAGGGAAAAGCCCCTGCCGAGCCCGTTGCCAACGGGCCAGGGGGCACCGCGGCAGCCGTTGCGGTCGCCGGCGCTAGCGATCCTCTGCCCGCGGTCGCGAGCGCCCCTCTGCCCGCCAGCGCGGCCGGATGGACCCGAAGCGGGGCGCCCAAACGCTACGACGCGGGGGATCTGTGGGAGTACATCGACGGCGCGGCCGAACAGTTCAACGCCTATGGCTTCGAGGAGCTGACCACGGCCACCTACGCGCATCCTGCCGGAGCAACGGCGACGGTCGATGTCTACCGGATGGCCGATCCGCTGAACGCGTTCGGCATCTATGCGCAGGAAACGAACCCACGGGCCGGGCTCGTGGCCGTCGGGGTCGAAGGCCGCGCCAGCGTCAACGCGGTCAATTTCTGGTCTGCGTCCTCGTATGTGAAGATCGTGTCGACGCCTGCCCGCGACACGTTCAGGCCCGGGATGATCGCGCTTGCCGAGGCCCTCGCGGGCGGCCTCGGCCCAGCCGGGCAGCCGCCGGCGCAGCTGCGCCTGTTCCCGCCGAAGGGCCTCGTTCCTGGTTCGGTCAAGTACACGCCGGCCGACATCCTGGGTCAGCGGGATTTCAAGAATGGCTTCGAGGCGCAGTACCAGACAGGCCCGCAGCCGTCGACGCTGGTGCTCGTCCCCTTCGAGACTCCGGAAGGCGCGCGCGCGGCCCTCGGTCGATACGAGTCGTTCCTCGCGAAATCCGGGCAACCTCCGAAGCGCCTTGCGAAGCCGGGCGACGGCGGGTTTTCAGCGCACGACAGCTTTTCCGGGCTCATCGTGGCCGCCCGTTCGGGCCGGTGGCTGACCATCTCTGTGGGCGCGCCCGACGAATCGGCCGCCGACAGGCTCCTCCTGGACCTCGGCGCCCGGCTGGCCGGGGACAAGACCACGTCCACCCCGAAGGCAGGAACTTCATGAGCAATGTCACACGGCGTGAGTTCTTCCGCGCATCCTCGGCACTCGCGGCGGGCGCCGCGCTTCCCGTGGGGCCGGTCGCGGCGGGCCAGCCACAGCCCCCCGGCGCGCGCGTGAAGCGCTTCAAGACCCTCGGCAGGACCGGGTGGAAGGTCGGCGACATCTCAGCCGGATCGGGCCAGCGCGACGCCGGGGTCCTGAACCACGCCTTCGAGTGCGGCATCAACCTGATCGACACGGGCGCCCAGTATGCCGGTCACGAGGAGCTGGTCGGCAAGGTCCTGCCGAAGTGGCGCGACAAGGTGTTCGTCCTGGACAAGTGGGATCCGCCCGTCGTCACCTCCACGGTGACCAAGGGCGCCCTGCTTGACGCGCTCGACGTGTCGTTGCGGAAGCTGAACACGACCTACATCGACTGCATGATGATCCATTCGATCGGCCATCCCCGATACGGCGGCCTCGAACGCATTCAGAACCCGGCCATCTACGAGGCGTGGGACGAAGCCAAGCGGCGCGGGATGATCAGGTTCACCGGGGCGTCGAGCCACGGCGTGCGGATGATCGAGGAGATGACCTGGGCCCTCGACCACAACCGGTTCGACGTCATCCTGATCGGCTCGAACTTCCTCACCAGAGGCGTCGAACCGGTCCTCCGGAAGGCGCGCGCGAAGGGTGTCGGCACGATCGCCATGAAGACCCTGACGACCATCAAGGCCGACCCCCGGATTCGGACGTTGCAGAACGAGCACACGAACGTCCGGCAGGCATGCCTGAAATGGGTGCTGGCCTCGGACCTGTTCGACACGCTCGTCGTGAGCATGCGGAACTACGAGACGGTGGACGAGTACCTCGCGGTCTCGGGCACGACAGCGCTCTCGACCGAAGACCGCCGCTACCTGGACCTGGCCGCCGCGTCGGTCAGTCCGGTCTACTGCCGGCCTGGCTGCGCAGCCTGCCACGAGGTGTGCCCGAACGAGGTTCCGGTCGCCGACATCCTGCGCTACAAGATGTACTTCGAGAACTACGGCGACGAGAAAACCGCGATGCAGCGCTACGCGAGGGTGCCGGCGTCGCAGCGACCGTCGCGATGCGAGGGCTGCGCGGCGCCGTGCGAAGGGGCGTGCCCCTACGGGCTGCGCGTCCGGCATCGCCTGCGGGAAGCCGACCGTCAACTTCGGTTCGCGTGAGGAGACCAGCGTGAGACACACTGCAAGATCGGTGCTCGCCGCCTCGCTCGCCGCCGTCGTTCTGACGCCCTGTACGTGCCTGGGCCAGCCGCCCACGCCGCAGGACCTCCTCGCCCGATCGGTCGCTGCGCACGGCGGGGACAAGTTGACGAACTGGAAGACGCTGACCGTGAGGGGAACCGTCCCGATGATGGACGGCATCGAATACAACGCGGCCTACCTGCTCCAGGCCAAGGTCCCTGGCAAGGTGAAGGTCGAGCAGGACATGACCGCGGACCACGGCCGCGCGATCTACGAGTACTTCCTCAACGACGGGGTGGCCTGGACACGGCGAAATCTGATCGCCGCCTCCTACGACGCCGCCCGCATGCAGCGGGTCCTGAATCAGTGCTTCGGCATCGCGTACTACGCGCGAGAGGGGAAGTCGCCCGAACTCCGCCCCGACGCCGACGTGACGTGGACGCCCCCGCCCCCGACGAAAGGCGCAACGGGCGTGCCCGTCACGCGCAGGGCATTCGTCATCGACGTCAGGATTGGCGACGAACCGCGCGAGATCTACATCGACAAAGAGACCTGGCACTTCATCAAGGAAGTCACGCCGACGGCGACCCGGGTCTACTGGGATTTCAAGCCGTTCGCGGGTGTCACGTGGGCCACGCGCGTGCTGGAAACGACCAGGGCGAGGCAGGGCGAGCAGCAGACGCCGTACACGTTCACCAGCGTGACGTACAATGCCGCCATCGCGGATTGGATCTTCGCGGAGGATATGCCGCCAAAGGGTCCGAAGTAGAGCAGGCGGGCGACCCGTGCTCCGGGACGCGTCGGAACGGCGCGCGGCCCGGGGGCGTGCGGGGGCCGCCTCCGAGCAGGGCCGTTTCGTCAGCCTCGCGGGCCCGGACCTGGCGATCCGGCCTGTCTCACGAACGCGCGCTATGTGTCCGTCTATGTCTACAATAAGGGTGATCACGCACAGGGCGCCGAGCCCGCGCAGAGAACCTGCAACAGCCTCCCGATTCGCCCGTTCCCCGGAACCCGCGGTGGGTACTGAAGCCAATCCAGCGTCGCCCGCCCTCGACGCCACAGTCGAGGTGCGTCGCGACGCACCCCTTCGCCGGAAGGTGCGCCGCTGGTGGCGCACGCTCAAGCACGAGAAGTCCTCGCCCGAGCAGTTGGGCGCCGCGGTGGCGCTGGGCGTCTTCGTGGGCTGCAGCCCGTTCTACGGCATTCAGATCCTGCTGTGCTTTCTGTTGGCGGCGCTGCTCCGGCTGAACAAGATCGCCGTGCTTCTGGGGGTGCAGATCACCGCGCCGCCGACGATGCCGTTCTTCATGTTCGGCTCGCTCCAACTGGGCGCCTGGATGGTCAGCGGCCGGTGGGTGCCGCTGTCCTTCGACGCCCTCCGGACGACGCCGCTGGTCTCGCTCGTCGGCCGGTTCGCGATCTTCTTCGCGGTCGGCGCCTTCGCCATCGGCGCGCTGCTGGCGCCGATCTTCGGGTGGCTCACCGTGCTGCTGGTGCGGCGCTACCGCAGGCGCAAGGTCCTGGAGCCGGTGCTGTCAGACGACGAGGAGGAGGCGTTTCTGGACAGGCTCGAAGCGCTGCCGGCGCGGTTTCGCTGCTATGCCACCTGGAAAGCCCAGCTCGACCCGATCTACCCGATGGTGCTCTCGCACCTGGTCGGCCGCCGGGAGGTCGTCGATCTCGGCGGCGGCATGGGGCTGCTGGAGGCGCTGCTGTCCCGTCGCTCACCGCAGACCCGGCTCCACCTGGTGGAGTGGGACGCGCGCAAGGTGGAGATGGCCAGGCGAATGCTGGGTGACCTGCCGACGCTCACGATCGAGCAGGGCGACGCCCGCGAGACAACGCTGGGCGCGCCCGATGCCGTGGTGATGCTCGACGTGCTGCACTACAGCGACGTGCCCCGCCAGCAGGAGTGGCTCGAGCGCTGCGCCGCGGCCGTCGCCCCGGGTGGCGTGCTCATTCTGCGCGAGTTGGACTCCGGCGCGAAACGGAAGGGGCTCGCCGAGCACCTCGATGGGCTCGCCGTCAGGCTGGGGTGGAACCACGGCGCGGGTGTCGCCTCGTGGCCCATCCGGGAGATCGTGCAGGCGCTCGAGCGCGCCGGGTTCACGTGCCGCGTGACGCCCGCCGGACGTGGCCCATTCAAGGCCAACACGCTGGTGATTGCGCGGAAGCGGGCCTGAGCCTCGTGCCCGGGCGGCGCGAGGCCCGGGGGCGCGCGGTTCGTGGTTGAGAACGGCCGTTCGTCACCAGCGCGAGTCCAAACCCCCCGCTGGGCCGCGGACCGACAGGCCACACGATTTGTTCGGTTCCGGCGCGGTCGCCTACAAAGCGTGTGGCCTGGGCGCGCCGTCAGTGGCTGTCGACCGGAATCCGGCTCGGTCCCGGTCGTCGTGAACGACTGTCAACGCTCGACTTCGCAGGTCTTCCCGACGATCCGGCCGCGGCGATCCCCCGCCGGCGGATGCGGAATCACCTTTGCACGGCAGTTCGCAGGGCGGGCGCCCAGCCCGCCGTATCACACAGATCCGGGAACGGGACAGTCACGTCGAGAGCCGCATCGCTCCGGCGCCAGGAACCTCGCGATGATCAGCACCAGGGTTCGCACGTGGGCGTCGGCCGAATGTCGGCGTCGTGTGCGCAGTCTCGCGCCGCGCGTCATCGCGGGGCTGACGCTGGCCGTCGGCCTCCCGGCGCTGGTGCAGCGTGCGTCCGCCTGGCCCGATGCCGGTCTCGAAGCGGTGTCGCTGACGTTCTTCGGCGCGTTCCTGCTCGGCGCGGCCCGCGTCGTCGGTCGTGCCGGGCGGGGACACGAGGATCGAGCCGCCGACGACTCCGCGCCCAGGGCGCCCATCAGGTTCACCGGCCCGCGCACGTCCGTCCACGCACCCACGTCATCCCGCGCGATTCCCTGACCCCGGGCAACGCCACCGAAGCCGCCGGAGCACTGACCCCGGCGCTCACTTGTGATGGTGATGTTCGCTCCGGGCACGCGGGCTGAAGCCCGCGCGCTACATGTCCGGCGCGTTCTCACCTCAGCTGGGCGCGGCTCAGAGTTGGCTTGGAGTGGCTTGGAGTGGCCTGCCGCCGGGCCGGCATCGCGCGTACCCGGGCACGGCCGCACGGCCGTGCCCGGGTGTGTCTGGCCCGGTCCGCCTGTCCTTGTCCAGCCGGACACGCCGCGTGCCAGCAGGCACGCGCCTCGGAGCGTGGCCCTGCCCAAGCGGCCTTGCGAGCGTTACATCGGTTCGTCAGCGCTGGGGCCGTAGATCTGCGGCACGGTGGATCCCATCGGCCGCAGGTACGTGGACAGCTGGCCGCGGTGATGGATCATGTCCAGGAGGAACCCCCAGGCGTTGTCGTAGCCAGGCTCGCTCATGACTTCCTGGCCCTGGTAGACGAACGGCATCTTGCCCTCCCAGTTCGCCGCGTCGACCCCGTGCATCCGGCGCGTGGCATCGTCGTGATGCCGATCGTACGTGTCGAGCACCTCCTTCATGGTTGGGGGGGCGGGCATCTCGGTCCACTCGAACCTGCCCTTCTCGAGTCCCTCGGCGAGGGCGATCTCCTCGCGGACGATCAGCCAGGCAATCTCGCGCGCAGTGCGTGACTTCGGATCGGGTCGATAGGTGGAACCTTCGGGGATGCGGGCGAGTACTTTCCGCGTGGCGGTGGCCTCTCGTTCCCAGTATTTCAGGAACTGCGTCTTCTGGTCCACGGCGTCCTCCTGGTTCAGCGCCCCGGCGCCCAGAGCGGATGTGCTCGGGACAGCGGGCACTCAGATCCACAATAGGAGAACGCAACACGACAATCAACACAGTCCTGCCACGGGGGGACGGCCGGGATCGCGGCAGCGTCCCTGCAGGGCGTTCCGATCGGCGGGCCGAGGCAGGGCGGGCTGGCGGTTCCCCGACATGGAGCCGCCAGCCGCCGACGCGCTACTTGAACGCGATACCGGTTGGCACGGATGTACCCCCGACTGGTCCCGGCACCAGGGACAGCACCTGGCGGTTCGTGCGCAGGTTGATCACGGCCACCTTGTTCGCCGAACCGGACAGGGTCTTGTTCGACACGTAGAGGAACTCGTTCTTGGGATCGATGCTCATCACATCCACCCCGAACAGGCTGGACCCACCACCCTGATCCGCGATGGGAATCTCAATGCCCGCATAGGCCCCGTCTGCACTTGGGCATTCGAACACTGACCAGACTGAGCGTTTGGGCCCCCAAGGATTGGAAGATGACCTCCAACGATTGATGGTCGTTCTGCCACCTGCCCGTGCTTGTGCTACGCTCCCGCTCCAACAGAACTCGAACGCGGTCCGTGCACGCACGACGCCCGAGGCGGTCACGACATCCGACCGAGACTCCCTCGATCGGGCGGGCGCGCCGGAGAGGACACGGTATGAACGACAACTGGCGCATCGTCGCCGCGGTCGCGGTGGCTGGTGGAAGCTTGCTGGGCTGGATGGCCCACCAGAGGCTCGCGGCCGCGCCCGCGCCCGGCGCCGGTACCGTGCCCACCTTCCAGGTCGATCCGTTCTGGCCCAGCGCCTTGCCCAATCGCTGGCTGCTTGGGTCGGTGGTGGGGGTCGCTGTCGACGCGAAGGACCACGTGTGGGTCACCCACCGGCCCTCGACGCTGCAGCCCAACGAGACGCGATCGATCTGGCGGGCCGCCCCTCCGGTGCTCGAGTTCGATTCAGCGGGCACGCTCGTCTCGTCGTGGGGCGGTCCGGGCGACGGATACGAGTGGCCCGCCCTGGAGCACGGCATCTACGTGGACGACGAGGACAACGTGTGGGTGGCCGGAGGCGGCGACAAGGACGCTCAGATCCTGAAGTTCACGCGCCAGGGGAAGTTCCTGCTGCAGATCGGTCATGCCGGCAGGAACGAGGGCAGCAACGACACCGCGAACCTCGGCGCCCCGGCCAGCATGGTCGTTGACCGCGCGGCGAACGAACTCTACGTTGCCGACGGGTACGTCAATCACCGCGTCATCGTCTTCGACGCCACGACCGGCGCCTACAAGCGCCACTGGGGCGCGTACGGCAACAGGCCCGACGACGGGTATTTCCTGCGTGCCGGTGAGCGATTGCCCGGGCCGTTCAGCGGGACCGTGCAACACGAGAACAAGCCGAGCGAATACGATCCCGCCGGTCCGCCCGCGCCTCAGTTCCGGATCGTCCACGCCGTCCGGATCTCACGTGACGGCCTGGTCTACGTGTGCGATCGCACCAACGATCGCATCCAGGTATTCAGGAAGGACGGCGCCTTCGTCAAGGAAGGCTTCGTGGCGAGGAACACGTTCGGGAGCGGTTCGGTCTGGGACATTGGCTTCTCGACCGATCCGGCGCAGACGTTCCTGTTCGTCCCCGACGGGACGAATCAGCAGGTCTGGGTGCTCATGAGAGACACGCTGCAAGTGGTCAGCGCCTTCGGCCACGGCGGACACGGAGCGGGCGAGTTCTACGGCGCGCACAACCTCGCGGTGGACTCGAAGGGGAACCTCTACATCACGGAAACCTACGAGGGCAAACGTGTGCAGAAGTTCACGTATCGGGGCCTCGGCCCGCCCGCCGCGCCACTGATTCGGTAATCAGCCACGGCGGCGGCGAGGGGACCACGTGTTCTGCCGCGGGGCGCGCTTCCTGCCGGTGCCATCCCTGGACGGGCAGGAAGCAACCCTCGGTTCCCGAGCTGAATGTTCCTGCACACCGCGACCACATTGGCGCGCGTCTGGGCCCGGCCCGCCCGGCTCGGGCCCCGGAACTTGCTACGGGGAGCGACGATCTGGTACCTGTACGCGCGGAGGTCGCCGAGGTGGACGCCCATGTAAGTGGTTCAGCGCTGCGGCGGCTTCTGCCGTGGGCCGCCCTGTTGTCTGCCGCGTGGCTCGTCGCGTGCCACCGTGCGACCGAGCAGCCGACCACGCAGATCATCATTGCGACCGGGGGCACCGGCGGTGCGTACTACCCGCTTGGCGACGCGCTCGCGCGGCAGTACACGGAACACCTGCCTGGTGTCCGCGCGTCGGCGCTGGCCACTGTCGCGTCGGTGTTCAACGTGCAGGCGGTCGAGGAGGGCAAGGCCGACCTGGCGTTCACGCAAGGGGACGTCGCCTACCGGGCGTACGCGACCGGCACGTCCTCCCACCCGCGCCCGCACCGCAACTTGCGCGGCATCGCCGTGCTCTACGTCAACTCGGTGCACATCGTCACGCGTGCCGACAGCGGCGTGTTCCGCGTGCGCGACCTGCGGGGAAAGCGCGTGGGCGTGGGCGCATCCGGCAGCGGCACGGAAATCGCCGCGCACATCATCATGGCGGCCAGCGCCTTGCGGGACGGCGAGGTCCGGACCGATGCCCTGTCGTTCGCCGACGTGGCTGCGCAACTGCTGGACGGGCGTCTCGACGCGGGGGTCCTGGTCTCGAGCTACCCGGTCGAAGCGCTCGCGGAAGCCGCGCGGCAGACGCGCCTCCGGCTCGTTCCCGTCGATCCCGACACGGTTGCACGGATCCACGAGGAATACCCGTTCTACAAGCCGGTGGCGATCCCCAGGGGCACGTACCGCGGGCAGGACGCCGATGTGCCCACCGTCGGTGTCGACAACCTGCTGGTCTGCCGCGCCGGGCTGAGCGACGAACTGGTCCACGAGATGACGCGCGTGTTCTTCGACGCGCTGCCCGCGCTCGCGCGAGCGCACATCGCCGCGCAGGGCATCGATCCCGAGCAGGCGCCGACGACGCCGATCCCGCTCCACTCGGGGGCGGCGCGTTACTACCGCGAGCTGGAGCTGGTGCGATGATCGGCGCCCGCGCGTTCATCGGGGCGGCCGTTCTCCTCACGCTGGCCGCGGATGCCGCGCCGACACCGTGGCTGCATCTCGAGGTCCGTACCGGGCGCGGGGTCGTCTGGACCACGCGAACCCTCGCCGGCGAGCGCTTCGACCTGTCCTACACGCACTCGTCCGAGCGGTGTCGCTGGGTCCACCACTACGTCGTCGACGGTCGCGGCGTGCGACAGGTCGGGTCCGCGTTTCCGTGTTTCGGCGCCGGCATGCCGAGCGCATCCACGGACGGTACCCCGGTCACGCGGTCGGCCGACGGGTTCGAGGTCGCCGCGCCCCTGGCGATCGGATCGCTGCGCATGATGAACTGGAGGCCGGCGGCCATCAGGCTGCGCTACCGATCGCACGAGATCCCGATTGGCGACCGGCTGCCCGACTTCGAGACGTTCGAGATCGTGATCCGCTGAGGACGGGAGGCGTATGGACTGGCGCCACGGCCCGCGACGTCTTGCCATGCTGCTCGGGACCAGGCCGGCGGCGCTCATGGCGTGCGCGGCAGCGCTCGTCCTGGCAGCGGGCGCCCTGGTCTGGCTCGGGTCGCGTGCAACAGGGGAGTGGCGGCGCAGTGTGGAACAGCTCGTCGAGCGGCGCGCGGACGAGAAGGTCGCCCTGCTCGCGGCGGCGCTCAACCAGGACATGCGGGGCGCGCTCAACCGCGTGCTCGTGCCGATCACCGAGGCGCACCTCGCGGTGGACACGCCGTACGACTTGTCCGACCTGTTCGCGCGGGCCTTCGCGCGCTTCCCGTATCCGGAGTCGTTCTTCGCCTGGCGCGATGTCGACGCCGGCGGCGATGAGGCGCTGTACGTGTTCACCCGGGCTGACCGACCGCCGCCGTGGACCACGGACGTCATCGGGACGGGGCGTTATCCCGTCGTGATCAGCACGACCCCCGGAGCCCTCGGGCCCGTGCTGGCGCGCCTGCGCGACGACGCGGCCCATCGGTCGCGCTTCGTCGTCCACGAGACGACGATCGCGGGCAATCCGCACCAGGTGGTCGCCCAGCTGATGTACCGCGGATCCGGAACGCGCCTGTTCGGGATTGTCGGTTTCACGGTGAGCCTGACGTGGGTGCGCAACCACTACTTCGCGGAACTCGCACGCCAGGTCTCGTCCATCGGCGGCAGCCGCGACGACTCGTCGTTGGCGATCCTGGACGACGGTGGCACGGTCGTCGCCGAGACGTCGCCGCATCACGGGCGATTCGTGAAGACGCGCACGTTCCCGATGGCCTTCTTCGACCCGGCGCTGCTTCCGCGCCTGCCGGGCCGTCCCGCGATTCCCGTGTGGACGGCGCGGGTCAGCGCCTCGGACGAGGGGGCGCTGGCCGCCGCAGGTATCGGGTCCCAGCGCCTGTTCGCGCTGATCTCGCTGGCCGCGGCAGCGACGCTGGCCGCCCTGATGTTGACCACGGTGGCGATCCGGGCGCACGCGCAACTGGCGGCGATGAAGTCCGAATTCGTGTCCGCCGTCACCCACGATCTGAAGACGCCGCTGTCGGCCATCCGGCTGATTGCCGACACGCTCGCGCAGGGCCGCTACGGCTCACCAACCACGGTCACCGACTATGCGCGGCTGCTCGGCAAGGAGTCCGGCCGTCTCGGGCGCCTGATCGACAACCTGCTCGCGTACGCACGCGTCAACGATGTCGAGCGGTTCTATGCGTTCGCCAATCTCCATCTGGGCGACCTCGTGAACGACGCCCTCGACAGCGCCCACGATCGGCTGGCAGAACGGGGATTCGACGTCCAGGTCGACGTGGATGGCGACCTGCCGCCCGTCAAGGCCGATCGGAGCGCGATGCTGCAGGTCATGGAGAACCTCATCGACAACGCCGTCAAATACGGCGGGCCATCACGGGTCCTGGCCGTCCGGGCGTACCGCCGGGAGGCGTTCGTGCACGTGTCGGTCGCCGATCGCGGTCCCGGCATTCCGGCCGACGAGCAGGCGAGGGTGTTCGAGAAGTTCTATCGCGGCCGCGCCGTGCGGGCTGGCGGCAGCGGGCTCGGCCTGACGATCGCCGCCCGGATCGTGCAGGCGCATGGCGGGCGCATCGCGATCCAGAGCGTGGCTGGCGAGGGCACGGTGGTCGAGGTCGCCCTCCCCATGGCGAGGCCGGCCTCATGAGCGATCGAGTCCTGGTCATCGAGGACGACAGCACCCTCGCGCGGGTGCTCTGCGACAACCTGGCGTTCGACGGCTTCGTGGTCGAGCACGCCGGGGACGGCGCCGAGGCGCTGGCCAAGGCGGCGAGCTTCGCGCCGGACCTGGTGCTGCTGGACCTCATGCTGCCCGGGCTCGACGGCTTCGAGGTCTGCCGGGCCCTCAGCGCGAGTCAGCCGCAGGTGTCGATCATCATCCTGACCGCCCGAACGGAGAAGGACGACAAGGTGCGCGGGCTCGACCTGGGCGCCGACGACTACGTGACCAAGCCGATGGCGCTCGATGAGTTGCTGGCCCGCGTACACGCCGTCCTGCGCCGCAGACGGCGACGCGACGACCACGTGCGCCTGGGTGACGTGGTCGTGGACATGCGGTCCGGACGGGCGGAGCGTGGCGGGGTGGACCTCGGCCTGTCGCACCGCGAGGTCCAGGTCCTTCGCTTCCTGATCGAACGGCAGGGACAGGTGGCGGGGCGCGACGAGCTGCTGCGGGCGGTGTGGGGCTACCGCGAGGTGCCCATCACCAGGACGGTGGACAACTTCATCGCGCGCTTGCGCCGGAAGATCGAGCGCGACCCTCACCATCCGCGCCACATCCGGACCGCGCACGGGGGCGGGTACTGCCTCGTGATCGACGACCGCGACGAGGCGGCGCCCGAGGCCTGATCGCCCGGCACGTTTTCGGACCCGCCCGTTTTCCGCCTGTCCCGGCGTCGCCCCGGCGACGGCCATGGCTGTTACAAACTATTACACCGGCGCCTCCGGCGCGTCCCGTATAGTGCCCCGGGACCCGCCGAGCTCTGACCGTTCTGGTACCAGCGAACCGGCTGCCGAGGTGGAGGGGTGATGACATGGCGATGGCGGAATCTGCTCCGAATCCCGCGTCGGAGCGGGCCAACCAGCGCAACGTCCTGATCGCAGGCTTCCTGGGCTGGACGCTGGATGCCTTCGACTTCTTCGTCCTCACGTTCGTCGTGGCGCAGGTGGCGCACGACTTCGGCGTCTCGGTCCCGGCGATCGCTCTCACGATCGCGGCCAGCCTCTGGACCCGGCCGATTGGCGCGATCATCTTCGGCCTGATGGCCGATCGGTGGGGGCGGCGCACGCCGCTGATGCTGAACATCCTGTACTACTCGGCGATCGCCTTCCTGTGCGGCTTCGCCCCGACCTACACCGTGTTCTTCGGCCTGCGCCTGCTCTACGGCATCGGGATGGGCGGCGAGTGGGGCGTGGGCGCCTCGCTGGTCATGGAGACCGTGCCCGTCCGCTGGCGCGGCCTGCTGTCCGGCCTCCTGCAGATGGGGTACACCTGCGGCTACTTCCTGGCCGCCCTCGTCTACTACCTGGTGTTTCCCCACTGGGGCTGGCGCGCCATGTTCTTCGTCGGCGGCGCCCCGGCGCTCCTCACGCTGTTCGTGCGGGCCAAGGTCAAGGAGACCGACGCGTGGCGCGAATCGCGAACCGACTGGCCCACCTACCGCCGCGCGATTGCCTCCAACCTGCGGCTGTTCGGCTACCTGGTCGTCCTGATGACGATCATGGCGTTCGTCTCGCACGGCACGCAGGACATGTATCCCACCTTCCTGCAGCGGCAGCGCCACCTGGCCCCGCAGGCCGCGGCCGTGGTCACGATGATCTCGATGACCGGCGCCGTGTTCGGGGGGCTGATCTTCGGCTACTACTCGGATCGCCGGGGCCGCCGGCGCGCGATGGTCACCGCGCTCCTGCTCGCCTGCGCGGTGGTGCCGTTGTGGGTCCTCGCGCCTTCCACCGCCGTCATCGTCCTCGGCGCCTTCCTCATGCAGTTCATGGTGCAGGGCGCCTGGGGCATCATCCCCGCCCACATCAACGAGTTGTCCCCGAACCAGCTGCGAGGCTTCTTCCCGGGACTCGCATACCAGATGGGCATCCTCTTCGCCTCGAGCATCACCTACATCGAAGCGGTGCTCGGCGAGCACTTCTCCTACGGGCAATCGATGGGACTCCTGGCCGCGGCCGTGACCGTGATCGCCGCGGTGGTGGTGGCGGCGGGACCCGAGGCCAAGGGCGTGGCATTCGGCAAACGTCCGGCAACGACGGAGGTATGAGATGAAGATCCTCGCGGCACTCGGAACGATGCTGCTGATCGCGGCGAGCGCATTTGCGCAGAATGCCGAGCTGAGGGGAACCGTGTCGGACGAAAGCGGCGCGGTGCTCCCGGGCGTGAGCGTGACGGTTCGAAACGTGGAGACCGGCGTGACGCGCACGCTGGTCAGCGACGCGAGCGGGAGCTTCACGGCGCCCTCGCTGCTGCCGGGACCCTACCGGGTCACCTCCGAGCTGATGGGCTTCAAGACCGACGTCAAGCTGATCACGCTCACGGTCGGCCAGGTCGCCGAGCTGCGGATCACCATGGCGGTCGGCGCCGTGTCCGAAGTGGTAGAGGTCAAGGGCACGGTCGAGATGGTCGACACGTCCAAGTCCGACCTCTCCGCGGTCGTGACCACCCAGCAGCTGGCCGAGTTGCCGGTGCTCAACCGCGGCTTCATCGGCCTCGCCCAGCTCCTGCCCGGCGGCGGCCCGTCGCGGACGGGGGACATGCGGTTCGGGATCCAGACCGCGTTCGGCGGCACGAACGTCCGCAGCATGTACTCCACGCTGGTGGACGGCAGCAACATGGACCACCCGGTCTACGGATTCTCGATCGTCAACGTGAACCAGGACGCGGTGCAGGAGTTCCGGGTCATGCGCAACCAGTACGACGCGCAGTACTCGCGGGCGGGCACGGCGGTGGTGAACGTCCTGACGCGCTCGGGCACCAACACCTTCCACGGGTCGGGCTCGTATTTCGGCCGGGACGTGAAGCTGAACGCGCAGAACGCGTTCGCCAAGAGCAAGCCGCCGTTCAACCTGACACGCCTGAGCGGCACGGTGGGCGGCCCAATCCAGCTGGACAAGGCGCACTTCTTCACGGCCGTCGAGTACCTGCGCACGAACTACTCCACGCTCATCTCGCTGAACCCGTCGAATCCGTTCGCCTCGACCTGGAACGGCTCGTATCCGGCGGGCGATCGCGAGAAGACCCTGGCCGCCAAGGTCAACTACCAGCTCAACGACAAGCACGCGGTGTCGGTCAGGTACCTGATGGACCTGCTGAGGCAGGACTACAGCTACGTGCAGGCGCAGAACTACGACAACCGGGTGCACGACGTCAGCGCGCTGTGGAACTGGACCCTGTCCGGGTCCCGGTTGAACACGGTCACGGCACAGGTACTCCCACCAGTACACCAACCGGTTCGACAAGACGACCGACGCCCAGGTGGTCCGGCCCTCGTTCACCGCCGGCCGGGCGACGAACCTGCCCCAGGCGTTCCCGCGCGTGCACATCGCCCTGAACGAGACGTTCTTCTGGGCCCCGCAGCACCACGCGATCAAGGTGGGCATGTCGATGGCGCACGAAACGCTCGACTACCTCGCCGACTGGTACGGGGGCGGCTCGTGGACCTTCAACACCGACCGTCCGTTCGACCGGAACGACCCGACGACGTGGCCGCGGAGCTACATCATCGGGTCCGGGCCGTCCACGCAGCGCTACACGAACTATGAGTGGGGGTTCTTCGTGCAGGACGACGTGAAGCTCCGCGACCGGCTCACGATCAACCTCGGCCTCCGGTACGACTTCGACAGCAACCTGCGGAGCAACGATTTCATCGCAGGGCTGCTGGCCGATCCGCAGTTCGCCGGCCTCGGCAACATGATCAAGGCGCCGAGGGGCAATGACTACAGCCACGTGCAGCCGCGCCTCGGCTTCGCGTGGGACGTTGCCGGTAACGGGCGGACGATCGTCCGCGGGGGCTTCGGCATCTACGCCGCCCGGAACCGCCCCTGGTTCAACGTGCGCGGCGAGGTCCTCGCGGGGCAGTACACGGCCGAAATCACCGACCCGACCCTGCTGCAGTTCTACCCGGATCAGAAGGCGGTGCTCGGGGGGAAGGACATCGCTGACTACATCAAGACCGCCGGCGGGCGGGCGATGTACCTGCCGGGCGACAACCTGAAGCTCCCCTCGGTCTACACGTACACGCTTGGCATGGCGCGCACGCTGTTCCAGAACACGACCCTCGAGGTGGACTTGATCCACTCGAAGCAGACGGACCTCCAGACGGGGCGCGACGGGAACATCTCGCTCGCCACGGTCAAGCCGTTCGTCCGGCCGTATCCGCAGTTCTCGACCGTAACGCTGATCGAGCCGCTCACCAAGTCCTACTACGACGCCCTGCAGGCGCAGCTCAACACGCGTTTCGACTGGGCGACCTTCCGCGTCTGGTACACCTACGGGAAGATGATCTCGGACGGCACCAACGACAACGCGAACGTCAGCACCGACCCGCTCGGCCTGCTGGGGAACGACGACCGCGGCCTCGACGAGAACGACCGGCGCCATGCCGTCTCGTGGTCCTCGATGTTCAGCCTGCCGTACGGCATCCAGCTGTCCGCGATCGTGTCGCTGCGCACCGGCAACCCGTGGGACGTCTACGCCGGCATCGACCTCGACGGCTACACGTCGGACCGGACGGAGCGGCCGACGGGGCTGGTGAAGAACGCCGGCGGCAGCGCGAGCCAGTCGAGCCTGGACATCATCAACGCCTTCCGCGCGACCCGGAAGCTGGCGCCCATCACGATGGATCAGCTCACCCAGGGCAGCGGCGACAAGCTGCTCGACATCCGCCTGACCAAGTCGTTCAGCCTGGGCGGGAGCCGGCGCGCCGACCTGTTCATCGAGGGGTACAACGTCTTCAACACGGTGAACTACGAGCCGCCCAGCGGCTCCATGTCCTCGGCGAGCTTCGCCATCCGCACCGCCGCCCGCGACGCGCGGCAGGTCCAGTGGGGGGCGAAGTTCGCGTTCTGACGGATGGGCCGGCAGGCTCCCGCGGGCCCCGGCGGGCCCGCGGGGACCGCGATCATGGAGGGGAACGATGAGACGCAGGCACCGAGTGCGTTCGATGCGCCCGTGGCCGATCACAGCCCTGGCGGCCACACTCGCGCTGGTCGTGGCCGGCGCGATCGGGATGACCGTGTGGGCGCAGGTCGCGCCCAAGCCCGCCCTCGAGGCCCAGGCGAAAGCCGCCCTGGCGCAGCACAGCGGCACTATCATGGTGCGGGGCCTGTCGCAGCCCGTGGAGGTGCTGCGAGACACGTGGGGCATCCCCCACATCTACGCCAGGAACACGCCGGACCTCTTCTTCGCGCAGGGATTCGTCGTCGCCCAGGATCGGATGTGGCAGCTCGAGATGTGGAGGCGCAACGGCGAGGGGCGCCTGGCGGAGGTGCTCGGCCCCGACTACCTGACCCGCGACAAGTTCGCCCGGCTGCTCACGTTCCGGGGCGACTGGGAGGAGGAGTTCCGCAAGTACCATCCCGAGGGGAAGGTGATCTTCTCGTCGTTCGCGGCCGGCATCAACGCCGCGATCCAGAAGGCGATTGACGAGAAGAAGGTGCCGGTCGAATTCGACATCCTCGGGTTCCCGCCGCAGCCGGTGTGGACGGCGAAGACGGTGCTGACCCGCATGCCGGGCTGGACCCTCTCCCGCAACGCGTCGAGCGAGGTCGCGCGGGCGCTCGACATCAAGGCGCTCGGCGTCGCAAAGGTCGAGGAACTGAAGCCCCTGACGCCGCGCAAGAAGCTGGAGATCCCGCCGGGCCTCGATCTCGCCGACATCGAGCCCGCCATTCTCGACATCACCCGCGGCGCCAACGACATCCGCTGGAGCCTGAAGGCTGATCTCGGCAGCAACAACTGGGTCGTGTCCGGCGCGAAGTCGGCCACCGGCGGGCCGATCCTGGCCAACGACCCGCACCGGGAGGTCGTCAACCCCGCGCTGCGCTACGTCGTGCACCTCAACGCGCCGGGCTGGGACGCGCTCGGGGCGACCGAGCCCGGGCTCCCGGGCGTCAGCATCGGGCACAACGAGACGCTGGCGTGGGGGTTCACCATCCTGGGCATGGATCAGCAGGACCTCTACGTCGAGGAGACCGACCCGGCCGCTCCGAACCGCTACCAATACAAGGGCGAGTGGCTCGACATGACGGTTGAGCGCGAGCTGATCTTCGTGAAAGGCAAGCCGGCACCCGTCGAGTACGACGTCAAGCTCACGCGGCACGGTCCGGTGCTGTACGAGAACACCGCGCGCCATCGCGCGTTCGCGTTGAAGTGGGTGGGCGCCGAGCCCGGCGGCGCGGGGTACCTGGGCTCCCTGAACGTGATGCAGGCGGCGAACTGGCAGGAGTTCAACGACGCGCTGCCGAAGGCCTGGTACATCCCGTCGCACAGCCTCGTGTACGCCGACACCAGCGGGAACATCGGCTACCGCGGCGTGGCGCTGACGCCGGTCCGCAAGGGCTGGGACGGGTTGCTGCCCGTGCCCGGCAAGGACGGGAAGTACGAGTGGGACGGCTTCGTGCCGTACGACAAGCTGCCGTCCAGCTTCAACACTCCGAAGGGCTTCTACAACTCGTCGAACAACGACGTCGTGCCGAAGATCCAGCCCGGCTATGCCATCCCGCTCGGCTACGAGTACGGCGCGCCGTACCGGTACGACCGCGTCGCCGAGGTGCTCGCCGCCCCGCGGAAGTTCGGGGTCGGCGACATGGAGAAGCTCCAGCAGGACACGATGTCCCTGCCGGCGCGGGAGATGGTCCCGCTGTTGCGGTCGGTGAAGACGACGGACCCCGACCTGCGGCGGGCCATCGACCGCCTGCTCTCGTGGAACTTCGTGATCGACCGCGAGTCAGACGCGGCGACGATTTACGAGTTCTGGATGCTGAAGCTCGGCGCGCTGGCCTACGCGCCGCGCGTGCCGGAGGCGGCGCGCTCGACGTTCCGGCAGTACGAGATCACGCAGGCGATCGCCTGGATGAAGGCCCCCGACACGGCCTATGGCCAGACCCGGCGTGCGCGCGTCGCCGCCCGCGACGCCATTCTCCTGGACGCGCTCGGCCAGGGCCTGGCCGAGATCCGCAAGCGCTTCGGCGAGGACCCGGCCAAATGGAAGTGGGGCGACGTCCACACCGCCGACTTCGTGCACCCGCTCGCCACGACGGCGGAGACCCGACGTCTCTTCCAGATCGATCCGGTCCGGCGCGGCGGCGACGCGTACACCGTGATGAACACCTCGAGCCCCAGTGCATCCGGGAGCAAGCAGCTGTCCGGGGCGTCGTTCATGTTCGTCCTGGACGTGAAGGACTGGGATCGCTCCACCGGCCTCAGCGTGCCCGGCAACTCCGCCCAGCCCGGCAGCCCGCACTACAAGGACCTGGTGCCCTACTGGGCCGAGGGCAAGTACTTCCCGCTGGCGTTCAGCCGCAAGAGCGTCGAGGAGCACACGGAGAGCCGGTTGAGGCTGGAGCCTCTTCGGGATCCGTCGCCGCCGGCGACCCCGGCCAGCGAGCCGCGCTTCGAGCTGGCGCAGCCGGAGCTCTTCGCCGCCGCCGGCGGGCAGTGCTCGGCATGGGGGGACTTCGACAACGACGGCGACCCCGATCTGTTCGTGGGCTTCCGGCGCGGCGAACTCAACAAGCTCTATCGCAACGACGGCGGCACGTTCGTCGAGACGGCTGCCTCGGCCGGCGTCGCCGACGCGGAGGACACCCGGACGTGCGGGTGGGGCGACTTCGACGACGACGGGAGCCTGGACCTGTACATCGGTTTTGCGCGGACGTCCGGCATTCCCAACAAGCTGTACCGCAACGAGGGCAACGGCCGGCACTTCTCCGATGTCGCGCACGCCACGGGCGTCGATGCGATCGGCGAGAGCCGGCAGCTCTCGTTCGTGGACTACGACAACGACGGCCGCGTCGATCTGTTCGTCGCGTTCAGGGACCGGCCGAACATGCTGTTCCACAACGAGGGCGGGCGCTTCGTCGACGTGGCGAAAGAGGTCGGCGTGGCCGATCCGCGCAAGACCGTCGGCGCGGTCTGGTTCGACATGGACGAGGACGGCGACCTCGATCTCTTCGTCGCGAACCAGGACGGCGACACCAACGCGTTCTACCGCAACGACGGGAAACAGTTCGTGGACGTGGCCCGCGATCTCGGGATGGATGGCGCCGGCCGGCCGTCGGTGTACGGCAGCGTGGGACCGAGCCTGGCGGACTTCGACAACGACGGCCGCCTCGATCTGTTCGTGGCCGGGTACGGGCCGAGCGCCCTCTGGCACAACGAGGGCGGCGGCCGGTTCGTTGACGTCGCCGTCAGGATGGGGGTCGCCGGCGACCACCACCTCGTGGCCTCGAACTGGGGCGACTACGACAACGACGGCCGCCCGGATCTCTATGCGGGCGGCTACCTGACCGGGATCGCCAACTACCGCGACTATCTGTATCACAACGAAGGCGGGACGTTCTCGGAAGTCGCCTCGGGCCTGCTCCTCAAGCACGACGCGTCGCATGGCGTGCAGTGGGTGGACTACGACCAGGACGGCGCCCTCGACCTGTCGCTCGCCGACAACGGCACGCGCGGCGGCCACTTCCTGTTCCACAACCGGCTGCCCGCGGAGGCCGCCCGACGATCGCTGCGGATCCTGGTCGTGAACGATCAGGGCCACCTCACGCGGGCAGGGTCCGAAGTCCGCGTCTTCGCGGTCGGCACGCGCACGGTGCTGGCGACGGGCATCGTCGACACCGGCAGCGGCTACTGCTCGCAGAACGCGATGCCGGTGCGCGTCGGCCTCCCGGTCGCCGGCCCGGTGGACGTGGAAGTGACGGCGCTGACGACGGCCGGGCGGAAGGTCGTCCGGACCACGAACGTCGACCCGGGCGCCTTCGCCGGGAAGTCCCTGGTCGTGCGCGTCGGCCGCTGAGAACGCCGCCGACGGCGCCGACCGCGCCGGCGGGCCACAGGAGCGGCATCGCGAAGGGGGACCGGCTGCCCGCCGGTCCCCGAACGACACAAGGCCTGCTCCGCCGGCTGATCGGATTCAGGCGGCGATGTGACGTGTGCCCGCGACGCACATGGAACCGGCCGCCGCCCGCGGTGTCCAATCACTCAGAGCCGATCAATCGAAGGAGGCAGCCATGGCCACGCCGACGCGCGCGCCGCTGCTCACGCTGGGCTGGCAGACCTGGTCGGTCGTTGCTGCCGTGCTGGCGTTGATGCTCCTCGCCGCCGGGTTCGCACTCTGGCGCTAATCCCGGCGCTCTCCGGCGCTCAGTTGAATTGACCTTGCGCCGGGCCGTAGCGCGCGGGCTTCAGCCCGCGTGCCCGGGGCGAACACCGTCAACCGAAGTGAGCCCCGGGAGTCGTGTCCCGTCACAGTGGTTCGTTGCCGCAGTCCCGGGGTGCGGCGCCGGGATGCCCCGCCCACGGCGCCGAAGGATGCGGACCTCGCGAGCTGGCGGTACTGAGGCCGACGCGCCCTATCTGCCGGGCTGGGGGGCGCCCGGGGAAGCGTTTACCTGACACACATCCCCGGGCCTGAGGCCCACCATCGAAGCCGGCTCGTGGGGCCGGATGGGCCGCCGCGCGTCCCTACGTTCCCAGCGCCCGGCGGCACTGCGCCAGCAGCTCGCGCTGCGGCTGCGTGGGTGGCCGGTCCGCGCTCTCCAGGTCGCGCGCCAGCGCGGCGAGCATCGCATTGATGGCCGCCGGGTTCCGGTCGCGGTCACCAGAAGCCCGGTCGAACTCGGCGAGCGCCCGCTCCGCGGCGGCCCGGGCAGCGGCATCGCTGGCGGCCGCGAGGGCGGCCGCGAGGGACTTGCGCTTCGCCGCCGCTCGGTCAGAGAGATCCGCCGAGCGCGCCAGCTCCGTTGCCACCTCGCGCTGGAAGGCGAGGAGCGCCGCCAGCTCCTTCTCGGGCGTCGCCACGCGCGGATCCATCGCCACGGCCAGCGGCCGCCGCAGCGTCCTGCCGTCCGCGGTCAGCCGCACCTCGTACGCGCCCGGCAGCACGAACGCGCCCTGCGGCGTGGCCACCGCGTGTCCGGGCACGGCGGCAATCGAATACTCGTACTCGAGCGCCCGCGGCGGCGCGTAGCGCAGGTCCCACACGAACCGGTTGTGGCCGGCCCTGGCGCCGGGAACGGTGGGCGGCGCCAGCCACGAGTCGGCGAAGTACAGATCCGCCTTCGGACGCGGCGGCCTGTCGGCACTACTGAAGCGGCGAACGATCGACCCGTCGGCCGCGGCGATCTCGATCACCACCGGTGAGGCCTGACCGCCTGGCGCCGCTCCGTCACCGGCCGCTCTCGACGCCAGCACGTAGTCGATCACCGCGCCCACCGGCGGGTTTTCGCCTCGCGGCTCCTCCGGCGGCAGCGGCGTGTCCTTGTTGCTGTTGGAGCGCAACCGGTACGCCGTGGCCGGGGGCAGGAGAACCGGCGCCGTCCACTCAGGCTGTCCCCCGGCTGGCTCCCGCTCCGTGACCAGGGCACGCAACGGCCCGATCCCGTCGAGCGCCCAGATCCCCCGACCCTGCGTCGCCACGATCACGTCGTCGCCCTTCACCAGCAGGTCGTTGATGCCGGTGCGGGGCAGGTCGAGCTGCACGCGCTGCCAGTCGTCGCCATCGTCGAACGACACGTGAACGCCGCGGCTCGTGCCCGCGAGCAGCAGGCCACGCTCGATCGGGTCTGCGCGCACCACGCCCACCCACGCGTCGTCCGGCAGGCCGTGCCCGATCTCGGTCCAGGTCCTGCCGAAGTCGTGCGTGCGCCACGCCAGCGGACGCGGGTCGTCCACGCGATGACGATCGGCCGCCACGTATGCCGTGCCAGGGTCGGAGGCCGACGCGTCGATGAGGTTGACCTTCGTCCAGTCCTGCATGCCCGGCGGCGTCACATCCGTCCACGTCGCGCCGTCATCCTTCGTCACCTGCACGCGGCCGTTATCGGTACCGATCCACACCAGGCCGTCCGCGGCGGCCGAGGGGGCGACCGCGAAGATCACGCCCCAGCCGCACGCGGTCGCGCGCTCGACCGGGACATCGCCGTCGCAGCCCTTCGCGTCCGCCACCGTGCCTGTCAGGTCCGGGCTGATCGTCTTCCACGAGTGCCCGCCGTCGGTCGAGCGGAACAGCACCTGCGCCGCCGTGTAGATGGCGTGCGGCGGCCGTGCCGAGATTGCCAGCGGCGTGATCCACGAGTAGCGATAGCGGGAGGTTCCCGGGCGCTCGCCGTAGCTCGACACCGGCCAGGGCGTCACGTTCTGTGCCTCGCCGCTCCGCGCGTTCCATTTCGACACCCGGCCGCCGAGCCCCGCGCCGTAGACGATGTCCGGGTCGGTCGGGTCCGGCACGTCGCCGTCGCGCTCGTCGCCGCCGACGGGGTGCCAGTCGCGGAACGTGATCTGCCCGTAGTCGCTGCGGCTCGCGATCGCCACCGTGCCGCTGTCCTGCTGGCCGCTGTAGATCCAGTACGGGAACCGGTTGTCGGCCGCCAGCCGGTAGAACTGCCCGGTGGGCTGGTTGTACCAGGAACTCCACGTCCGCCCGCCGTTCACGGTGACGACCGCGCCCTGGTCGGCGCCGGTGATCATCCGCTGCGGGTCCGTGGGATCGATCCACAGGCGGTGATAGTCGTCGCCCCCGGGCGAGCCCTTCGCGAGGGTGAACGTCCGGCCGCCGTCCTGCGACCGGCGGAGCGATCGCCCCACGACCCAGACGACATCGGTGTTGCGGGGATCGGGGATCACGCCGCTCATGTAGTCTGACGCGAGACCGCTGTCCGGGTCGATCCGTGTCCAGGTCATGCCGGCGTCGTCCGAGCGATAGAGGCCGCCGTCGCTGTCCGACGCGATGAGCGCCCACACGCGCCGCGCGGAGGTTCCCGGCGCGACGCCCAGCTCGATGCGGCCCACCGGGACCTTCGGCAGGCCCGCGGCCCCCACCGGGGACCAGGTGCGCCCGGCGTCCATCGACTTGTAGATGCCGCTGCCCGGCCCGATGGTGGGCTGGAAGTAGTCGAGCCACGGGTGGCGGCGCACCTGCCAGAGCGAGGCGAAGAGGACGTCGGGCGTGGCCGGGTCGCCGGCGATGCTCACCGCGCCCGTGTCGGCGTCATGGTAGAGCACCTTCGTCCACGTGCGACCGCCGTCTTCCGTGCGGAAGATCCCGCGCTGCTCGCTGGGCCCGAACACGTGGCCCAACGCGGCCACCAGGGCCACGTCCGCGTTTCGCGGGTCCACCCAGATGCAGCCGATGTGCCGCGAGTCAGCCAGGCCCGCGTGCGTCCACGTCTCGCCGCCGTCGGTCGAACGGTAGACGCCGTCGCCATCGACGATGTCCCAGCGCTGCTGCACGTGGCCCGTGCCGGCCCAGATGACGCGGGGGTTGCCGGCGGCGACGGCCAACGCGCCGATCGACGCGCTGCCCTGGCGGTCGAAGAGCGGCCGCCACGTGACGCCGGCATCCGTCGTCTGCCACACGCCGCCGTCGGCGCCGCCGAAGTAGAACGTGGTGGCGTTTCCCGGGATGCCGGCGACCGAGGTCACCCAACCGCCGCGGAACGGGCCGACCAGGCGCCAGTGGAGCGCCGAGAAGCGCGATTCGGGCATCGCCTGCGCGACGAGGCCGGCCGACCCGGCCGCCAGCAGGACGATGAGGCCGAACGCTGCAGATCGATGCCGACCACGCATGCATCCTCCCTGAGGCCGGATCCTGCAAGATCCGGTTCCGTGGCTCTCCCGGCGTCAGGTCTTGAACCGTCACCCTTCGCTCGATCTGACCCGGCCCTCACGTGGGGCATGGCCGTTACCCTTGCCGCGCCGTCTCCATCTCGAACTCCGCCACCAGTGGCAGGTGGTCGCTCGCCATGAGTGCCAGCTTCGACCGGTGCAGCCGGAATGCCGTCAGCCGCAGCGCCTTGTCGTAGTAGAAGTGATCCAGGTGGAACATCGGCAGGAGCCCCGGGTAGGTCCGTCGGCGGCCCAGCAGTCGCAGGTCCACCGACTCGAAGCGCGACCCCATCAGCGACGCGGCCACGCTCCGCGTCCAGTCGTTGAAATCGCCCATCACCAGACGCGGGCCGCGCAACGACGGGGCGTGCAGCACCTCGCTGCTCAGCAGCCGGCCGACCTGGTGAGGCCGCTCGAACATGCTCGTCCCCAGGTGCACGTTGTAGACGTGCAGCGTTTCGCCATCCGGCGCAAGCACGTCCGTGCGCAGGCAGCCCCGTCGTTCGCGCCGCCGCCACGTGATGTCGTACTGCGCCTGGAGCGTGATCGGCAGGCGGGAGAACGTGGCGTTGCCGTAGCCGGCGCCGCGGTGCCGCCGCGTCTCGCCGAAGGCGAAGGTATAGCGCAGCGCTTCCGCCACGCGGCGAACCTGGTCCGCGCCGTCGCGCGCCGCCTCGTCGCCGCGCAGGATCTCCTGCACCGCGATGACGTCGGCGTCGAGCCGGCCGATTACGTCCGTGATGCGCGAGACGCTCACGCGCCGGTCCATGCCACGGCATCGGTGCACGTTGTAGGTCGCGATCCGGATCACGGCTGGCGTCCCGGCATTGGGCTCCTGCACCAGGGTTCCGCCCTCCACCTCCGCCGGTGTGGGGCGGCAGGGCGGGTCTCTGGAACCCGCCGGGCCATCAGGCGTACCGCTTCGGGTCCGCGAAAATCGTGTTGTACATGGACGCCCCGCGGATCTCGTACCCCTTCGAGGCGAGCAGCCTCGGG
Organism: uncultured Acidobacteriota bacterium; assembly: GCA_963813325.1. Taxonomy (GTDB): domain Bacteria; phylum Acidobacteriota; class Vicinamibacteria; order Vicinamibacterales; family JAKQTR01; genus CAWEYM01. The sequence goes on along the minus strand of CAWEYM010000002.1, from coordinate 2,085,676 downwards.
ATCGGGCCCCTGGGCAGGGTCTCCGCGATGACGACGGCGGGGCGGTACTTCCTGAAATCCAGCGTCCGGAGGATCGCGAAGTCCATCCCCTCGACGTCGATCGACAGCAGGTCCGGCGCCGCGCCCAGGTGCTCGGCGATCAGGTGGTTGATCGAAATGAGCGGCATCTTGATCACGCGCTCGACGACATCCCCGTGCGCCCGCGCGCGGAGGATCGCCACGTCCGCGGGCGAGAAGGTGTTCAGCGGGGGCGCGTCGCGGATGACGTAGTAGTCGGCCTCCGGCGCGTCGGTCACACCGACGCCCGCGTTGACGATGACGTCGTGCGGGCGGTGCATGCGCAGCCGCGCCTGGAGCGCGGGGTTCGGCTCCACCAGCACCCCGTGCCCGCCGTTCCAGTGCAGGAGGTACGTGTTGCTGCCCTGGATCGGGTCCCCGGCGCCGATGTCGAGGTAGGTGGGATGCTCGATCTTCATCCCGAAGCGCAGCAGGTGGAACAGGACGATGTCCTCGCCCATCTGCGAGTAGGACACCACGCCCTTCGGCTGCGGCTCGGGCTTCGTCGGCTCGGCCGGCCGCGGCTCCGGCGCTGGCTTCGGTGGCCGCCCCGGCGCGCTCGCCCGGACGCCCAGCACCCCGATGCCCAGAACCCCGACCCCGGACGCGCCCGCCAGCACCCCCGTGATGAAACTGCGCCGATCGGTCACGCACACCTCCTGCCCACTCCCGCCATCATATCCGACGCGGTCATCCGTTGCAGGGAGACCTCCGGCTCCACGCGCATGGCCACGAGGTCGTCTATCGACGGGTGGGTTCTCCCAGGAGGCCGACATCCAGACATCGACCGATGCCCGGGTCGACCGCGTTCAGAAGGTGTCGCCGGCCTTCATCGCCGAGATGAAGGCGGTCGGGCGTCACTCCTCGGGTTTGAAGGCCAGCGCCGCGCCGTTCACGCAGTACCGCTGGCCGGTCGGACGCGGGCCGTCATCGAACACGTGGCCAAGGTGGCCGCCGCACCGGCTGCAGTGGATCTCGACCCGGGCCACCCCCAGGCTGCGGTCCTCGTCCGTCCCGACGGCATCAGCCACCGGTGCCCAGAAACTGGGCCAGCCGCTGCCGCTCTCGAATTTCGTGCCCGACGGGAACAGCTCCTGGCCGCAGCCGGCGCACACGAATGTCCCGGCGCGGTGCTCGCGGTTCAGCGGGCTCGAGCCGGCGAACTCCGTGTCGTGCTTCCTCAGCACGGCGTACTGCACCGGCGTCAGCTTTGCCTTCCACTCCGCATCGGTGCCGGGCATCTGGACCGCATCCTTCGGCTTGTCCGCCATGACGCTCCACCTTCAAGTTCGCCGCCCGCCGGGGACGCGAGGGCACCGTCCGCACGGATGACGGGGAAACCCGCGAAAACACGCGGGCGCACCCCGAGGCGCCTGACCGTTTGGACGCCCGCGGCCGGCGGCCGGGTTCAGGCGCCGGCCGCGAGCGGACTGTGTCAGACCATCAGGCCTCCGGGGCCGGCGGGCGGTGCGATGGAGGGGCGCCGGTCCGGCTCCACTCCCGGATGGACGCGATCTCGGCGGCCGGGATGTGCAGGAACTCCAGGAACTCCTGGTGTTCGGCCGGCGCCGACTTCTCGAACTCCACGTGCCATCGGCGCATGTCGGGCTCGCTGAAGCCCGCGCCCTTCATGATGGCCACCCACTTGTCCTTCGTGATCATCTTGTTCCTCCTGAACGTGCCCGACCGTTCCAGCAGGCGCAGGATGGCCCGCTGGTGGCCGCGCAGGGTTTCGATGTCCGCGTCGATTTCGACCAGCCGGCGCTCGAGGATCCCGGCCGCGTCGCTGCCGGGCTGGTCGAGCACCGCGCGAATCGCCGCCAGCCCCAGCCCTGCCTTTCGGTACACGCCGATCTGTTGCAGTCGCTGCAGATCGCGCTCCGTGTAGGCGCGGTAGTTGCCCTGCGTGCGAGGCGGGCGGCGGAGCAGCCCGATCGACTCGTAGTAGAGCAGGGTGCTGCGGCTGAGGCCGCAGCGCCGGGCCAGTGTCGACACGGTCATCACGTCTGCCTCCAGTGTGAACCTGTCAGCGGTAGACAGGTCAATGCCCGCTCCCCGGGACGGGCGGGACCGGACGCCCGGGGCCGCGAGGCGGTATGATGGCGCAGCCTCGATCCATGAGCACGCCCACGCCTGTCCGGTACCCGGTGCCCGCCGCCACGCAGCGCCTAGAAGACGACGTCAAGCGGAGTCGCTTCATCACCACGGTCGCGCGCGCCTCCACGACCGAGGAGGCCGCCGCCTTCGTCCGGCAGGTGGGCGCCGAGTTCCCCGACGCCACGCACAATTGCTGGGCCTACGTCGTCGGCCCGCCGGGCAGCACGGGCCGCGTCGGGATGAGTGACGACGGCGAGCCGCACGGGACCGCGGGGCGGCCGATGCTGTCCGCCCTCCTGCACGGGGGCGTGGGCGACGTTGTGGCGGTGGTGACCCGGTATTACGGCGGGACCAAGCTCGGCACCGGCGGACTCGTGCGCGCGTACGGCGGCGGCGTCCAGCGCGCACTGGCCACGCTGCCACTGACGGAGCGGGTCGACTGGGCCGCGCTCGTCGTCGTGATCGACTACCCGCGCGTGGCCGTCCTGCAGCAGTTGCTCCCCGCGTTCGAGGCCGAGATCACGGCGCAGCGCTACGAAGCCGACGTCCGCTATGACGTGCGGCTCCCTCGCGGCCATCTCGACGCCTTCCGGGCCGCCGTGCTGGATGCCACGCGCGGTCAGGCCCTGGTCACGGAAGGTCCGTCCCCGGCCGACCGACCCCGGTAGCCCCCGCTCGCCGCACCGGTTGCGATCGTGAGAAGCGTCCCCGGGCCAGGCCGCCACCGCCTCATCCGCCGGGAATGACCAGCCGTTGAGGCGGGATGCCGAGCTCCCGCGCGATGGCGCGCAGCTGGTCCTGGACGATGCGCTCGTTGCGCGGGCCCATCCGGAGCAGCTGTTTCTGCGCCGGGGACAGGTTCTCCAGTTCATCGGCGCTGAAGAGGTACGCCACCGACTTCTGGCGAAGCGCGACGTCGCCCTCCGGCAGAGGGGTCTGGAGCAGCCGCGCGATCGCGGCCTCAACGGCGCCGTCGATGTCGCCGTCCGGGTGCCCGAGTTCCTGGTACGCCTCGACGAGCCGTGGCTTGAGCGTCGAGTAGATGCGCGCCAGCGCCGCCGGGTCCAGGGCGGCCACGGTGTTGGCCAGGCCGTCGTAGCGCGCGTAGGCGCGCGGATCGATGAGCAGCGTCCCGTCGCGGTTCTCCGCGCGGAAACGGGCCCTGGGCGCCAGGCGCCGGAGGTGCTTGGTCGGCGTGTCGCCCGTGGCCACGTTGTCCACGCACACCACGAAGTTGCGGACGAGCCCGTCGGTCGCCAGCCAGGCCATGACCTCCGGCCGGGAGGACAGCCGGCCCAGCAGGTCGCGGACGAGCGGGTCGGTCAGCTCGAGGGACGGGAGCGCGATCGCGTCGACCGGCGGTCCAAGCGGGGCGCGCGACTGGGCCAAGGCCTCGGCGGCCGGCTTCGGCTGGGCAGCCGGCCTGGCAGGTTCCTGCGCCGGACGCCGGAACACCACGAACAGGACCACGCCGATGCCGACGACCGCCACCACCGCCGCGACGATCTTCTTGGCGAGGCCGGCATCACCGCCGACAGGTCGTTCCGGGTCGCGCGGTCCGGCCGGACCCGTGTCGATCGTGAAGTCGTCCAAGGGCTCCATCGGCGCCTCCAAGGTTCCCGGGCCGCCCCGGCCGTCCGATACCGCCGGAGCCGCCCGTCTGTGGGGCTTCGGCACGCCGAACTGTCCCGGCGGTGTCCGAACCGTGCGCGGTACCTGCCATCCTAGCGCGACAGGGCGGTTGCGGCACGCGCGGAATTGCGGTGGCCCGATTCCCGACCTGCGGATCGGGTCCCGTCCGGACGCGTCCCGGTTGAGGCGCCGCCGCAGACCCTTCCTGTGGCCCCGCGGGCGCCGTTGGTTCAGAACGCACGTTCTTACCGATGACCGCACGACGTCGCATTTTGCTTGACTCGTCGATCGAAATGATAAACATGAAAGGGTTACCGCATCGAAGACCTTCGGACCGGAGGGGCGCGTCCGCGCCCGGGGGTGTCTGTTGCCGGTGAGTCGTCCGTCGCCCACGAGGCGAGGTCGACATCGCGGATCGGTGAGCCGGATGCCGCATGTCCAGCGCCAGGATTCTCGCCTCCAACACGGAGGAAAGCCAGATGTCTCCTCGAAAACTCCTCACAGTCTGCGCGACCGTCGCACTGGTTGGCGTGACGGTCGCCGCGGATCAGTCTGCCACCCCTGACCTGGGGCGGCGGCACGCCGGGAACCGCTACGCGCAGGACGTGCTGCGCGCGCTGGGGATCCCCAGGCCGACGGGCTCGAACCCGATCGAGTACAGCAAGCAGGTGGCGGAGATCGTGCGCGCGCGGAGCGCCAGTCACAGCCGGGGCACGATTCTCCCGATGGGCGCCGGCATCGCCCGCAACATGGAGTCGGCCGCGCCGCTGTCGGCCGCCATCCTCACGTCCATCGCCGGCCAGAATGAGGTGACGGCCCTGGGCGACTGGGACGGGCAGGAAGACCTGTTCGCCGACCATTCCGGCACGATCGATCAGATTGACGGCGTGCTGGTCACGCGCGCGGCGGTGTCCGAGCACACCATTGCGAACGGCTTCACCGAGAACATCTACTACTACGGTGATTCCGTCGGCAACCTGTACGTCACGTCGTCGTCCAGCGCGGCGATTGACGGCAGCGCCAACGACACGGTGGTCATGAACCTGCCGACGATACTCAACGCGTTCGGCACGCTCAGCAGCGACGACCAGATCGTCATCACCGGCATCGCGGTGAACCCGGTCGCCGACCTGACGTCCTTCTCGAACGTCAACGGCAGCTTCTCGCCGTTCACGGGGCAGATCGGCGAGATCGTCTACGTGACGTTCTGGGACGCGGGCAGCGGGCTGCGGCTGACCAGCACGGGCGAAGTCGTCCGGAGCGGCCTGCTGGCGTTCCCGGTGGCCGACGTGGTGAGCGGGGCGGCCGCGCCGCCCATCTACTCCGACACGGGCTTCCCGGTGACGGTGGCCTCGTCGTTCGGCGTCATGTTCTCCACCTTCGCCAACCTCGCCGGCGTGGCGGTGGATGACGACGGCAGCATTTACGTGCAACTGGTCGACCTGATCAACTTCAGGGGCGGCAACGTCGTGAAGATCACCGATACGGGGTCGGACCAGGATCGCTCCGCCGCGACGAACGGGTTCCCGACGCTCACGACGCTGACCCCCACCAACGGTGACTACGGCACCGGCAGCGGCCCCGCGTCGCAGATCAACCACTTCACGAACTTCACCGGCACGTCGATGATGTTCGGCAACATCTCGGCGATCGCGGCCGGCCCGCGCAGCACGCTGTACGCCGCGATGGCGGCCTCCTACACCCCCGGAGCGATCGACACGACGACCGCCTTCCAGGGGCCGTTCCAGGTGCCTGGCGGCCCGACGCCGTCAGCCATCATCAGCTTCGCCGATTGCGCCGGCGGCCTCGACACCTGCCACGACACGGGCGCCGGCGGGTCCCTGCCGGTGGGGGATGGCTTCGCCGACCCGATGGTGAAAGGCGCGACGGTCGTGCCCGGCGTGAACAACTTCCGCGTCTTCGCGCGTGGCGAGGGGCCGCTTGGCGCGGCGCCGTTCCAGAAGGGCGCCCGCGTCGCGATGCAGTCCGATTACTCCATCTATGCCGGCCTGACCGTGGACGAGGAAGGCACCGTGTACATGATCTCGGGCGGCACGCCGGCGGGCGTGGGTCTCAACCCGTCGCCCCGCCTCGGCGAGATCCTCGTGTTCCCGGATGTCATCGTGCCCGAGCGGGTCGCCGATTTCGTGGACCTGCGGTCCTTCATTCCGAGGATCGGGGCGACGACCGGCCCCGGCGACGGCGTGTCGAACCGGTACGACCACATCTTCTGGCAGGCGCCGATGGACGAAACCACGGCGACACCCAGGGGCGTCGCGGGCCTTTCGCGAGGGTTCCTCATGTACCTCAACCGGACCCGCAATGATCCCGCGCGATTCCTTGGCCTGCCGAACGGCACACCGCAGGGGGACGACGTCACCCACGCGGTGATCTTCGCCGACTTCGACCCGTCGGAGCAGGTGGCTGGCGGCGACGACGCCTTCTACCCGAACCGGGGTGACGACCAAAGCAGCGGGTTCGAGTTCAACTTCGGAGGTGCCAACTACGTCGACTTCTACCTGAACTCGAACGGCAGCGTGTCGTTCGGCGCCGGTGACAGCGACAACATCCCCACTCCCGATGACTTCGCCACCGGCCCGGCGCGCATCGCGCCGGCCTGGGGGGACCTCGATCCGCACGGCCGCACGGTCAGCGTCGCCTCGTTCCCGCTGCAGGCGCTCGGCTTCACGAGCGTCAACACCTTCGCGGCCCGCTGGATCAACGTGCCCAACTTCGGGTACGAGGGCTGCGGATCCCGCAACACGGTCACCGTCTTCCTCAATGACGACGGCACGGGCGTGGACGAAAGCGCCGTGACCTACCAGGAGGGGCCGACCGCCCTGCGCTACCGGAAGGGCCTGGGCACGAACCCACGGCCCGAGGGCTCCGGCCGGTTCCAGTTCGCCTACGGGCGGATGGATACGCTCGGCACCTCGGGATTCCCGTTCGCCGTCGGCTACACCGTCGGCGGCCTGGGCTCTGCCCCCGCGGAAACGAACTTCGCGCTGGTCAAGCGCAACAAGATGGTTGGCACCGGCACGCAGCCGATGATCTACCAGTTCTTCGACGCGGGTGAGAACGCGGGGCCGGGCGTCCTGGCGCGGCCCGACTTCTTCCTCCGCGCGGAGGGCAACAGCCCGGCGGCGTGCAAGCCGCAGCGCCAGCGGGTCGTCAACCGCCAGCGCCTCGACTTCGCCGGCAACGGGATCTAGCGGTCCCTGTCGTTGGGTCGGTACACGCGAGGGGCGTCCCCGGTGGACGCCCCTTCGTGTGTCCGGAGCAGCCGGCTCGGCCTGGACCGCGCCGGTCCCCCGCGGGCTATTGCAGCGCGATCGTCTTCTGCACCGTCCCGCCCTTGAGGCTGGCGTACTTCACGGTGAAGCTCCCCGTGCCCTTCACGAGGTACTGGAGCGTCCTGGTCGTGTGCCCCGGCAGGCCGCTCCGGACGATGACGCGCTTCAGGTCGGGCTGATCGATCATCTGGGCCACCGAGGGCCGCCACTTGCTCGGCACCCAGCTCGCCGACAGCACGTCGACCGTCCTGCCGTCCACCGTGAGCAGGTCCGGCGGTACCACGTTGTTGTCGGCCGCCTTCGCCAGGATGGTCGGCGTGGCCTTGTCGTTGACCAGGTCGATCCACACCTTGTAGACTCCGTCGCCGATCTTCTCCACCTTCGTCTCGCCCACCGCGACCTGCGGCATCTCGTCCGCCTGGTACAGCGTGAACGCCATGTTGCGGTGGCAGAGCTCCTCGTTCATGAAGCGGGGCGGCACGCGGCCGAACGTCTTCTTCATCACGCCGCCGATCTCGACCTTGCCGAGCTGCGGGTGGTCGAACGGCTTCCATTCCATCAGCTCGTCGCCGAACTCGAGGTAGTCGTTGAAGAAGTTGTTCGCCACGCGCGGCGCGATCGGGCTGTTGGGATCTTTCTGCTGCTCCTTCAGGTCCGGGCTCGTGAAGTACTGACCCTCGTTCCACAGCTCGTTCGACAGCGAGAGAATGCCCAGCCCGTCGTTGCCGAGGTCGGTGACGCCGCCGTGCACCGTGTAGAGGCCGCTCCAGATGACCAGGTACCGATAGTACGGCAGCATGCGCTCGCCGTTCCGTCCGATCTCGTCGTACGCCCGCACGTCGCCGGGCGGGTACTCGCCGGTCTGCTCGGCGCCGGGGCTGCGCAGGATCATGCCGCCGTTGTTGTGGAAGGTCTGCAGGCCGGCGACGTTCGGGTGCGCCCGCAGGAACGCGTTGACGGCGGCGGCCTCCGGCAACTCGAACGGGTAATCCATCGCTCCGCTCTGGACGTAATTCGGCTGCCAGTCGGCCGAGAAGTTGCGGTTGGGATCGTAGCTGCCGGGCCCGTCCTCGCCGACCCGCCCGTCACCGTCGTGATCGAGGCCCTCCATGCCCAGCAGGACGTAGTCCCCGGCCTCGCCCGGCGGGACCGGTTCGAGGATGCGCGGGTCCTGGGCGTTCTTGCGGAGGTTGCCCTGGCCCGGCACGTACTTGCGGATCTGCTCGATCACGCCGTTGCCATTGAGGTCTTCCGGGCCATCCTCGTCGACCTGGTAGTCGTTGTCATCGTCGACCGGGAAGAAACCGGTGCGCGCGCCCTGCCCGGTGCCGTGCATGAAGTAGTCGCGGCCGTCCGGGTTGACCGTGGGCACGATGTAGAAGGCGCGCTCGTTGACCAGCCTCGTGATCCTGTCGATCCTGCCGTAGTTCTCCATCAGGTACCAGATCGTGTAGAGGCAGATCTCCCCGCCCTGGATCTCGTTCCCGTGGATGTTGGCTTCGATGTACATCGCGGGCTTGGCGGTGTCGGGCCCCGTGTCGGGGTTGTTCACGATCATCGCCGCGATGTCGCGCCCGGCCACGCTCTTGCCGAGCGAGATGAACGTGAGGAACTTCGGGTACGCCTTCTGGAGCGTCCGCATGTCCGCCTGGAGTTCGGCCACGTCGTGCCAGCGGTTGAAGTCGAGCCTGACCGTGTGCGCGCGTTCGGAGGTCGGCGGCTCCGGCTTGACGGCCGGGGCAGCCGCGGGCTTGCCCGCCTGGGACGCCCGGGCCTGCGCCGACAGGCCGGCCGGTGAAGAGACCGCGAGCCCGGCCAGCAGGGCGGCGGTCGCGATGAGTCTGCAGAACGGTTTCATCATCGGTTCTCCCTGTAAGACAGCGGGCTACTGCAGCTTGAGCGTCGCCGTATCTGTGCCGCTCTTCTGCGAGACGACCTTCAGCGTGACGCTCGTGCCAGGCGTGCCCTTGATGATCCAGTCGAACGCCTGGCGTTTGCCCGACCCGGCCAGCGCGGTGATGAAGGTGGTCTTCTCGCTGCCGCTGACGATGGATTCCGGCGCCACGCCGAGCTGCACCATGGCCGGCTTGACCGAGCGCGCCACGACTGCGTGGGCCAGCGCCGTCGGCAGGTAACCCGCGTTCTCGACCTCGGCCTTGACGCGGTAGATGCCGCCGCCGAGCGCCGAAGCCTCGGCCTTGGCGATCCGGACCTTCGGGAAGAGCGAGGTGAGGTACATCACGAACTTCGCGTGGCCCGCGCCCAGGTCGGCGATCTTCGAGGCCGGCGGGTTGGTGGCCGCGTAGGGCTTGAAGCCGCCGATCTCGACGTCGCCGAGCGTCGGGTGCTTGAACGGCGTCCAGGCGACGAAGCCGTCGACCTTCTCGGCGTCCATCCACTGGAGCAGCCGCAGGTCGATGCCCTCGGGTGTGGCCGCGCCGTCGCCTTCGCCAGGCGCGCCGGGCATGCGGCCGCGCCCGCCGCTCATCCCCGCGGGTGGGCCGGAGGGGCGCTGCGCCTCGCCGCCGGGGCCCGCCGCGGCGGCCGGCCGGCCGCCGCCGGGCAGCCCCCAGCCGGGCGTCGAGAACGACGGCACCCCGTACTGGAAGTAGCCGTACTCGAAGAAGGCGCCGGCTGGCGTCCGCGTGACGCCCGCGCCGCGGATGCCGGTCAGCTCGCGGTACTTCGCGGCGATCGCCGACAGGTAGTCCACGTCGGCCGCGTTCACCGTCGTGATCGTCTGAACCGTGCGCATTCCGCGTCCTGTCGGCGCCGCCGGCGGCTGGGCGCCGGAGCCGCCCGGGCTTCCGGGGCCGCCGGGGAATCCTCCGCCGCCGCCCATGAACCGCATGCCGCGGCCGAAGCCCTGCGGGATCTCGGGGAAGATCCCGACCTTGCGCGCCTCGGTCACGCTGGCGTCCGCGAAGGCCTGGAGGTTGATCGGGCTGCCTGCGCCCGCCTCTCCACGACGGCCCGGCGCGATCAGGTTGTCGCTCTCGCCGAACGTGAGGATGGCGGCGATGTTCCGATGCCTGATGACGTACTCGAGCAGCGCGCGCGTCTCGGCCTCGCTCACCATGTACGGGCCGGCGTCGGCCTGGAAGTACGGGTACTGGTGCATGAAGTTCCGGTTGAGGTCCGTGCCGCCGGGGCCGTCCTCGTTGATGAAGCCGTCGCCGTCGTTGTCGACGCCCTCGGTGTAGAGCGCCCAGCCGCCCGTCTCACCCTTGGCCGGATCGGCCTTCTTCATCAGGCGCGGGTCTTCGGGACTGATCATGTAGGGACCGTTCGGGTCCTTGACGCGCATGAGCGTGATGAACCCGTCCTTGTTGAGGTCCTCGGGGCCGTCCTCGTCCAGCCGGGCGTCGTTGTCCGCGTCGAACGGGCTGAGGTTGGCGCGCGCGCCCGTCTTCACGGGAGCGAACATCTGCTCCGCGCCGTCCGGGTTCATGCGCGGCACGATGTAGATCACGTGATTGTCGAGGCGCTGCTTGACGGCGGCGTCCGAGGGGTACGCGCCGAGCAGGTAGTCGGCGACGTAGAGCGCGAGCTCGCTGCCGATCACGTGGTCGCCCTCGAAGTTGGCGGCGACGAGCAGGGCCGGCCGCTCCTCGACGGGCGTGCCCGCCGGGTTGGCAATCTCCAGGGCCCAGAGGTCCCGGCCCTCACGCGTCTTCCCGATGGAGACCAGCTTCGCGAGATCGGGGTGGGCGGCCGCGGCGGCTTTCAGCGCGGCCGTCAGGTCCTGGTAGCTGTGGTACCTGGCGAAATCGGCCGGCCCGGCCGAGAGCGGCGCCAGCCACGCCACGATGGCAACGAGCGCCACCGTGCGCAGCCATCTGCCGCCGGCGAGTGTTCCTGCAGTCCGCACTTGCGTCCTCCTGGGTGAGAGAGCGAGAAATGTGCGCAGGGGAAGGCGAGCGGGATCGCGGCAAGGGGGGCGCTTGCGTGGGAGCCCGGGGACGCCAGGGTCGGTGCCCTACGGGTGGATTACGACGCCGGGCGGCGGGCGTTTACGCGGGGGGCCGTCGCGTCTGTGGGGCGAGGCCGTGCGCCGCGGGGGCCGTTGGTCACGAGGCGGTGGACGAGGCGCCCGCGCCGGCAGGCCCATGACGGGCCTGCCGCGCCGGGGCGGCCGATCAGCGCAGCGCCTGCCGCAGCAGGGCCGCCGCCTCGACCACCTGTTCGGTCGAGCACGAGAACGCGAACCGGACGTGCCTGCCGCTGGCCGGGCCGAACGCGTCGCCCGGTACACTGCCCACACCCGCCCGCTCGATCAGATACTCGGTCATGGCCTGGCCGCCCCGCTGCCCCCCGTGCCCGGGCCACCCGTCGTCGATGCGGGCCCACAGGTAGAACGCGCCCTGCGGCTTGAACGGCGTCAGCAGCGGCACGTCCTTGACGCCCTCCCACAGCGCGTCGCGGCGCTTCTGGTACTCGGCCGCCATGGCGCGCGTCGCGTCCTGCGGGCCGGTGAGCGCGGCCAGCGCCCCGTACTGCGTGGCCGAGTTCACGCCGTTGATGGTGCACCGCAGCAGCTTCGACATCCGCTGGACGAGCAGGTCGTCGTTGCACGAGACGTAGCCGATCCGCAAGCCGCTCATCGCGTAGCTCTTCGACATCGAGAACACGCTCAGCACGCGGTCGTACCCCAGCGCGTGCGGGCTGGTGTGGCGTGCACCATCGAACAGCACGTGCTCGTAGGCCTCGTCGCTGATCACCCACAGCCCGTGCCGCTCGGCCACGCCGAGGATGCGCCGCATGTCGGCCTCGCCCACCACCAGGCCCGTCGGGTTGTGGGGCGAGTTGATGACGATGGCGCGCGTCCGGGGGGTGACGGCGGCCTCGATGGCCTCGGCCGCGTAGGCGTAGCCGGCGTCGGCGTCGAGCCGGACCCGGACGGCCCTGCCTCCGGCGAGCGTCACGTTGTCGGCTGTTTCCGTCCACGTCGGGTCGGGCATGATGACTTCGTCGCCGGGCACCAGCATCGCGAAGAAGGCGACGTAGAGCGCGTGCATCGCGCCGTTGGTGACGAGGACGTGGTTCGCGTCCCTGACCGGAATGCGGTTCGACTCGACCAGCTTGCGCGCGATGGCCTCGCGCAGGGGCTTGATGCCGGCCCCGGCCGTGTAGTGCGTGTGGCCGTCGTCCAGCGCACGCTTGATGGCTTCACGCACGTGACCCGGAATCGAAAACGACGGGTCGCCCGACTCCAGCCGATAGACCTTCTTACCGCGGGCCTGCTGATCCAGCAGGCGGTCGCGCACCGTCGCAATCCCCCCGAGGCGAATCGAATCCACCACATGACCGCTCGCGCTGCTTGTCATCGCCGCTCCTTGTTGGTTCCCGTGTTATACCACAACGGTCCGGTGCGCACGGCACGGTCACCACCGCGGCTCGCGACGGGCCACGCCCGGGCGGCGGGCCCCCTGGGGCGCCGTAAACACGCGGCGGCGGTCGTCGTATCGCGGGTACATGGGACGATGGCTGGTCCGAGGCCGGCCTGCTGGCGCAGGGATGGGGAGGGCGGCATGATCCGATCCACGATGCAGTCCGTCGGCGTGATCCTGCTCGCCGGCGCGGTGTTCGCCGGCACGCAACCAGCCGCCGGCCGGCAGGCCGATCTCGACGCCCGCGTGACGCGGTTCTTCGACGAGCACCGCTCCGACTGGCACGACCTGAACGTGCCGGAGGCGGACGGCCGCCAGCTTCACGACCTGGTGCTGAAGCACGGCTACAAGCGCGCGCTGGAGATCGGCACCTCCACCGGGCGCTCGGCGATCTGGACGGCGTGGGCCCTGGCCAGGACCGGCGGAAAGCTCACCACGATCGAGATCGACGACGGGCGTTACCGCCAGTCCTTGCGCAACTTCCAGGACGCGGGCGTCGCGCCCTACATCGACGCGCGCCTCGGCGACGCGCACGATCTCGTGCCCCGCATCGAGGGCCCGCTCGATTTCGTGTTCATCGACGCCGACAAGGACTGGTACACGAACTACGCGAAAGCCGTCATCCCGAAACTCCGGGTCGGCGGCTGCCTCGCGGCGCACAACGTGTATCCCGGGCGGCGGCGGTACGGGATGACCGGCGATTTCTACGCCTACATCACGAGCCTGCCGAATGTCGAGACGACTGTCACGCCCGGCGGGCTGTCCGTCAGCTACAAGCGCTCGGAAAAGTAGCGCGGGTCCGGTCGCCGGTCGCGGGAACCGGATCCCGGGCGACCGAAGCGCGACCCGCTCGGGCCGTGATCGACCATCGGCGGCCGCGCTCACCGACTCCCGACTCCCGGCTCCCGCTTCCTCCCGAGCTTCAACGCACGGCCCGTGTGCGATGCCGCCTCGGCGGCGATCGCTTCCGGCGGCCCTTTCGCGACCAGGCGCCCGCCGCGACTGCCGCCCTCCGGGCCGAGATCGATCAGCCAGTCCGCGCGTCGCATGATGTCGAGGTTGTGCTCGACGGCCACGATCGTGTGACCTGCGTCGATCAGGCGATCGAACACGCCGATCAACTGCCTCACGTCGCTGGCATGGAGGCCTGTCGTCGGCTCGTCGAGAAGAAAGAGCCTCGGGCCGTCGCCACGATCGCGCAGGGCCCGGGAGAGGACGAGCCGCTGGCGCTCGCCGCCCGACAACGTGCGCGCGGGCTGGCCGAGGGTGATGTACCCGAGGCCGACGTCGTGCAGCGCGTCGAGTCCGCCCAGGAGACAGCCCGGACGGGGGCGGCGTGCCCGCCCCCGAATCGTCGGCGCGCCGGGCGCATCCGTTGGCCCCGGGGCCCGCGAAGAACACGCGCGCGGCGTCCACGCTCATGTCGAGGACGTCGGCAATCGTGCGATTGCCGATCGTGCACGCGAGCACGTCGCGTGTGTACCGCTTGCCGCCGCAGTCCTCGCACCTCGTCCAGACGTCGGGAAGGAAGTCCATGCTGATGCGGACCTGGCCGATGCCCTCGCACGACACGCAACGACCGCCCTGGCCCTGTGTGGAGAAGTGGCTGGCGCGGAACCCGCGCGCGCGGGCCGAGTCGCTTTGCGCAAACCGGTCGCGCACCTCGTCGAAAAGGCCGGCCGCGGTCGCGACGTGGCTCCACGGTGACCATCCGGCGCCGGCTCGCCCCTCGCGCACGACGCCGTGAAACGCCTCGTGCACGCTGGCCGCCCGGCAGTTCACCGGCGCCGCCGCGATTGCCCCGGCCTCGATCGCCCGCTCGACCGATGGGGCGAGCACGTCGAAGACCAGCGACGACTTCCCGCTGCCGGACACGCCCGTGACCGCGACGAGACCTCCGGCCGGGAACTCGGCGTCGATCGACGCGAGGTTGTGCACCGACGCGCCGCGGACCGAGACGCCCGGGCGCAGTCCCCGCCGTGAGGCCGCCTGGGCGGGCGCGATTCCAGCCGGAGCCTCGTGGTCGCGAGGCTGCCGCACCTCGCCCGGCCGTCCCTGCGCCACGATTCGGCCCCCCGCCGCTCCAGGGCCTGGGCCGATCTCGATCAGGTAGTCCGCCGCCGCGATGACGTCCGCATCGTGCTCCACGACGATGACCGAGTTGCCGGCATCGCGCAGCGACCGCAGGAGCTCGACCAGGCGTTCCGTGTCGCGCGGGTGCAGGCCCGCGGTCGGCTCGTCGAGCACGTATGTGATACTCGTCAAGCCCGAGCGCAGTTGCGTCGCCAGGCGCACCCGCTGCGCCTCGCCGCCCGAGAGCGACGCGGCCGGCCGGTCCAGCGTGAGGTAGTCGAGACCGGCGTCCGCGAGGCTCTGGAGACGTCCGGTGATGTCGGCGCGGAGTTCGCGCGACACGGTCGCGTCGCGCGCGGGCACGTCGCTGCGGCCGTTGTCGAGCGCGTGGAAGAACGCCAGGCTCTCCTCGACGGTCTTCGCGAGCAGCTCGTGGATGGCGGTTCCCCCGAAACGGACAGCGAGGAACTCGGGTCCCAGCTTCCCGCCGCCGCAGGCCTCGCAGGGGACGGGCGTCATCAACGGCTCGAGCGCCTCGCCGCGGGCGTCGCCGTGCTTCCGCTCGTATTCCCGCCGCACGTACTCCAGCAGGCCCGGCCACGTCGAAGCGAATGCGTGGACACCGCGCCGCGCGCCCCGCTCGTACGCCCACTCCACGTCGAACGAGCGGTCGCCGGCCCCCCGCAGCGCGATGCTGCGAGCCCCGCCGTCGAGCGACGTCCACGGGACGCCAAAGTCGATCCCGAGGGCCCGGCCCGCCGCGGCGAGAATGGCCATGTGCTGGCCCCGTGGGTCGCCGTAGAACCGGCCCGTCTTGTGACCGGCCATCGCGCCGCCCGCAATCGGCCGCAAGGGATCGGTGACGAGCTTGTCCGGATCGCACGCGATTATCTGGCCGAGCCCGTGGCATCGGGCGCACGCGCCGTGCTCCGAGTTCGGCGAGAACATCGACGCGGTCAGCACGCGCTCGCCCGTGAACCCGCACGACGCGCAGCGGCTGCCCCCGAGCGGGGACGAGCAGCGCGGACAGAAACGAGTGCCGGCCCTCGCGTAGAGCAGCCGGTAGTGATCGTGGATCTCCGTCAGGGTGCCGACCGTTGACCGGGGATTTCGCGACGGCGCCTGCTGGCTGATCGCGATGGTCGGCGTCAGGCCCGAGACCGACTCGAACTCGGCCTCATCGGCGCGCTGCACGAACCGCCGGGCGTAGGTGGAAAAACTGTCGGCGAAGCGCTGCTGTCCTTCCGAGAAGATCGTGTCGAATGCGAGCGACGACTTGCCGCTGCCCGAGACGCCCGTGATCACGGTGAGCACGTTGGCGGGGATGGTGACATCGACGTGCCGCAGGTTGTGGGTCGCCACGCCCGTCAGGTGAAGCGGCTCCGCGTCGCGGGCGGACGCCGGGACGGGCGCAGCCGCCGGGGCTGTCCCGTCGGTGGAGGGCGGGGAACCGCCCACCCCGGTCAATGCGTCGCGCAGGGCGATCCCGGTGAAGGACCGGCCCGATGCGGCGACGTCTTCCGGGGTGCCCGCCGCGATGATGAGGCCGCCCGCGGCGCCGCTCTCCGGGCCGAGATCAACGACGTGGTCGGCGACCTTGATCACGTCCAGGTTGTGTTCGACGGCGATCACCGTGTTGCCCGCGTCGATCAGCCGATCGATGGCTGCGAGCAGCAGGACGATGTCGGCGGCGTGGAGGCCCGTCGTCGGCTCGTCGAGCAGGTAGAGGGTGCGGCCGGTGCCGGGCCGCGCGAGTTCCGTCGCCAGCTTGACCCGCTGCGCCTCGCCGCCGGAGAGCATGGTTGCCGGATGGCCCAGGGGAAGGTACCCGAGGCCGAGCGCCCCCAAGGCGCCGACCGCGCGCGCGATGCCGGGCTGGTCGGCGAAGAACGGCCCCGCCTCCCCGATCGGCATCTCGAGCACGTCGTGAATCGACCGGCCGCGATAGCGGACGGCCAGGGTGTCCGCGTTGAAGCGCCGACCGCCGCAGTCGTCGCACACGACCGCGACCGGGCCGAGGAAGTGCATGCCGACCTGCCGGACGCCCGCGCCCTCGCACCCGTCGCAGCGCCCCCCACGGACGTTGAAGGAGAAGCGCCCCTTGTCGAACCCGCGCCGGACGGCTTCGGGTTCCGACGCGAACAGGCCGCGCACCAGGTCGAACAGTCCCGTGTAGGTCGCCGGGTTGGAGCGAGGCGTGCGGCCGATGGGCGATTGATCGATCTCGATGATCTTGTCGATCGAGGTGGCGAGGGCGGTCCCGGCGCCGCCGGGGAGCACGACGGACACCCGGGCAGCGTCGACCGGTGGGTGATCGGCCGGGTTCCGCGGCGAGGCCGCGGCGCGGGCCTCGCGCAGAAGGCGGATGGTCTCCTCCACGAGCGTGGACTTGCCGGACCCGGACACGCCCGTGACCGCGTTGAAGGCGCCAAGCAGGAACGTGACCGAGACGTCATGCAGGTTGTGGCGGCTGATGCCAGGCACGACGAGTCGGCCGCGGCCTGTTCGACGCCGCCCGGGCACCGCGATGCGCTCCTGCCCGGTGAGGAACGCGCGAGTCCGGCTCGCGGCGAGCCCAGGGGCGTGCCGGGTCGCGTCCGCCGCGAGGAACTCCGATGTCGGGCCGCTGAAGAGCACCTCGCCGCCCGCGGCGCCCGCGGCGGGGCCGACGTCGACGATCCAGTCCGCGTGCCTGATCGTCTGCTCGTCGTGTTCGACGACGAGGACCGTGTTGCCGCGATCGCGGATCAGGCGGAGCACCTCCAGAAGGCGGCCGGTGTCGCGGTGGTGGAGGCCGATGGAGGGCTCGTCCAGCACGTACAGCACCCCGCGCAGGCCGATGCCGGCCTGGCGTGCGAGCCGGATGCGCTGCGCTTCTCCGCCAGACAGGGTCGTGGCGTCGCGATCGAGTGTCAGGTACCCGAGACCGAGCCGCCGCAGGATGCCGGCGCGATCGAGCACGTGCCGTCGGATCGTGTCGCCGGCCGCCGAGTCGACGGCAGCGAAGGCGAGGCCTTCGAAGAACACAGCCAGGCTGTCGAGATCCATCGCGGCCGCGTGCGCGATGGTCCGGCCGCGAAATGTGACGGCCAGCGCCTCCGGGCGCAGCCGCGTGCCGAGGCACGCCCGGCACGGCAGCGATCGCACGAACCGCAGGATGTTGGGGCTGCGCTTGCGGGCGAGGATCTGCTCCATCACGGGCAGGATGCCCTTGTAGGTGCCCTCTTCCCGCGGCTTCGCGGTGATCCCGCTCCACCGGAGGCGCGAGGCCAGCGGGTGCTTGCCGAACGGGATGCGAATCCGATCCGAGCCGTTGAGAATGACGTCGCGCTGGTCCGCCGTCAGCGCCTGCCAGGGGACGTCAACCGAGAAGCCGTGGGCGCGGCACACCTGGTCGAGCACGTCCAGCGTGACCTGCGAGTACACGAGGTACCCGTTGGGCGTCGTGATCCGCAGGGCGCCTTCGCGGATGGTCCGCTCCGGGTGCGCGACGAGCAGGTCGGGATCGAGGCGGTCTTCCACGCCAAGGCCCCTGCAGGCCGGGCAGGCCCCGAGCGGCGAGTTGAACGAAAACAGGCTGCGCTCGACCCGCGGCATCTCGACGCCGGGCGACGCCGCGCCCAGCCGCGCCCACAGCAGGCGCAGCAGGTCGTACAGCTCGGTCATCGTCCCGACGGTCGATCGCGGGTTGCTGACGCCGCTCCGCTGATCGACGGCGACGGCCGGCGACAGGCCGTCGATGCGGGCGACCGCGGGCCGGGCCAGCCGGCCCAGGAACTGTCGCGCGTACGATGAGAACGTCTCGAGGTAGCGTCGGCGGCCTTCAGCGCAAATCGTGTCGAACGCCAGTGTGGACTTGCCCGATCCCGACACGCCGGTGACGACGGCGATCACACCGCGGGGGATGTCCACGTCCACCGATTTCAGGTTGTGCTCGGCCGCGCCCCTGACCGCGATCGTGCCGCCGGGTGTCCGGCCCGCCGTGTCGGTGCCCACCGTGTGCCTCCTCCCGGCCCCGAGAATCGGGGTCAGGCCCCGGTTGTCGGATTCTGCCACTCTAGCGGACGAAACCGCCCCAGCTTGAAGAATCTGCCACTGCCATGTCATCCAAGCGTTGCAGAATTGTTGACCTTTCAGCGGAAAATGAGACTGACGTGAGAAAAGGGGCCTGACCCCCAATCCGGGAGGGTGCCATGGTGCGCAGTGCTGCCGTGTTGCTGCTGTCGCTGTTCCTCGGCGTGTCGGCCGCCGGTGCCGCCGCCGCGCCCCTGCTGGTGCAGCAGCCCAGCCTCAGCCGTACGCAGATCGTCTTCGTGTTCGCCGGGGATCTCTGGACCGTGCCGCGGGCCGGCGGGTCCGCGACGCGCCTCACGTCCAGCCCGGGCCTGGAGCGGAACCCCGTGTTCTCGCCAGACGGGACGCGGATCGCGTTCACGGGCGAGTACGACGGCAACGTGGATGTCTTCGTGATGCCCGCCTCAGGCGGCGTGCCCACCCGTCTCACCTGGCATCCCGCGGCGGACAACGTCCTGGGCTGGACGCCCGACGGCCGGCGGATTCTCTTCTCCTCAGGCCGGACCGCCTCCTCGCGCTACGAGGAACTGTTCACGGTACCCGTCGGCGGCGGACCCGAGGACAAGCTGCCCCTGCCCATGGGTTACGAGGGCAGCTACTCACCGGACGGCACGCGCCTCGCCTACGTGCCGGTGTCCCGCGCGTTCACCGCCTGGAAACGCTACCGTGGCGGCCGGACGACGCCCATCTGGATCGCTTCGCTGGCCGATTCGCGGATCGAGGCCGTGCCCCGCAACAACTCGAACGATGTCCACCCGATGTGGGTGGGTGACCGGATCTACTTCCTGTCCGACCGCAACGGCCCGTTCACGCTGTTCTCCTACGACCTCGGCACGAAGAAGGTCACCCAGCTCGTCGAGAACCACGGGCTCGACCTCAAGGCGGCCGGCGCCGGCCCGGGCGCGATCGTGTACGAACAGTTCGGATCGCTGAATCTCTTCGACCTCGAGACCGGGAAGATCAGCCCGGTGCCGGTGACGGTGACCGGGGACCTGCCAGAGGTGCGGGAGCACTTCGTGAAGGTCGGCCGCTCGCTGTCCAACGGGGGCATCTCGCCGAGCGGCGCGCGCGCGGTGTTCGAGGCCCGCGGCGACATCCTCACCGTGCCGGCCGAGAAGGGCGACGTGCGGAACCTGACCGGCACCTCGGCCGTGATGGATTGGGATCCGGCCTGGTCGCCCGACGGGACGACGATCGCGTGCTTCTCGGACGAGTCGGGCGAGTACGCCCTGCACCTGGTGCCGCAGGCCGGCGGCGGGCCTGTCGTGACGATCCCGCTCGGCCCGGCGCCGTCGTACTACTCCGACGCGCGGTGGTCCCCCGACGGCAAGAAGATCGCGTTCCAGGACGCGCACCTGGCCCTGTGGTACGTGGACCTCGACACGAAGACACCCGTGCGCGTCGACGCGGCGGAGTACAACAGCGACCTGACGCCGGCCTGGTCGCCGGACTCCAAGTGGATCGCGTACGCGAAACGCCAGGCGAACGCGCTGTCGGTCGTGTATCTCTACGCGGTGGCCGACGGCGCGACGAAGCAGGTGACCGACGGGCTGAGCGACGCGCGCCACGCGGTGTTCGACAGCAGCGGGAAGTACCTCTACTTCACCGCGAGCACGGACATCGGCGAGTCACTCGAGTTCGACCTGCACGCGGCGACACGCCCGGTGACGCGCAGCATCTACCTCATCGTGCTCTCCAGGGACGACCCGTCGCCGCTCGCCCCCCAGAGCGACGAAGAGAAGCCCGCCGCCGCGAAGAAGGCGGGCGACGAACCGGCGGTCGCCGGGCCCGGCGGGAGTGCGCAGGCGGGCGGGGCGGCGACGCCGGATGTGTCGAAGGGGGCCGCGGCCGCGCCGCCCGACGTGAAGATCGACTTCGACAACATCCTCCAGCGTGTACTGGCCGTGCCGATGCCGCCACGTCGATACAGCGACCTCCAGGTGGCCAGGGCCGGCGTGCTGCTGGCCGTCGAGCAGCCGCCTCGGGGATCGGATGCCCCGGGGACGACGGTGCATCGCTACGACTTCGAGGCGCGAAAGGCCGAGGTCCTGCTGACCGGCGTCTCGAACGTCAAGGTGGCACGCAACGGCGAGAAAGCGCTGTTTCAGCGGGGCGACCGCTGGTTCATCGCGCCGCTCAAGCCGGCGGCGCCCGGCGGGCCGTCCGGCGGCTCCGACGGCGCGTTGTCCACCGACGGCATCGAGATCAAGGTGAGCCCGCGCGCCGAATGGCGGCAGATGTACCACGAGGTATGGCGGCTGGAGCGGGAGTTCTTCTACGACCCGCACTTCCACGGCCTCGACCTGTCGGCCGCCGAGAAGGCGTACGCCCCGTACGTCGAGGGCCTTGCCGCGCGCGTGGACCTGAACTACCTGTTCCGCGAGATGCTCGGTGAGCTGAACGTGGGCCACCTCTACGTGAACGGCGGCGACATGCCCGAGGTGACGCGGGTCCAGACGGGCCTCCTGGGTGCGGACTACACGATCGAGCACGGGCGGTACCGGTTCGCGCGCATCTACGACGGCGAGAACTGGAACCCGCACCTCCTCGCCCCGCTCACCCAGCCCGGCGTGAACGTCAAGCCGGGCGAGTACCTGCTGGCGGTCAACGGCCGGGACGTGCGGGCGACCGACAACGTGTACGCGTTCTTCGAGGGCACGGCCGGGAAGATGGTGACGCTCGAGGTCGGGCCCGACCCGGCCGGGCAGGGCGCGCGCCAGGTCGCCGTGGTGCCCGTCGCGAGCGAGTCGGCGCTGCGCAACCTCGCGTGGATCGAGGGCAACCGGCGGCACGTGGACCGCGCGACCAACGGCCGCGTGGCCTACGTCTACATGCCCGACACCGCCGGCGGAGGTCTGGCCGCGTTCGACCGCTACTTCTTCGCGCAGGTGGGCAGGGACGCCGTCATCATCGATGAACGCTTCAACGGCGGCGGCATGCTCGCGACCGACATCATCGAGTACCTGCAGCGCAGGCGCGTGACCGGCGTGACGCCGCGCGACGGCGCGGACACGTTTCAGCCCCAGGGCGCGATCTTCGGGCCGAAGGCGATGATCATCAACGGGTTTGCCGGGTCCGGGGGCGACGCGATGCCATGGCTCTTCAAGCGCGCGGGCCTCGGGCCGCTCGTCGGCACGCGCACGTGGGGCGGGCTGGTGGGCATCGGCGGGTATCCGGAGTTGATGGACGGCGGCTCGGTGACCGCGCCGAGCATCGCCGTGTGGAACACGGACACGAGCCGGTGGGAGGTCGAGAATGCCGGCATCGCGCCCGACGTCGAGGTCGAGCTGGACCCTGCCCTCGTGCGGCAAGGCCGGGATCCCCAGCTCGACAAGGCGATCGAAACCGTGATGGCGGCCCTGGCGAAGAACCCGGTCGTCGTCCCGAAGCGGCCCGCGTACCCGGACCACCACAAGAAATGAGGACAGAAGCGCCCGGCGACACGGGGCCAGGCTCCTCGCGGCCCCCTGCCGTCGTCTTCGCGCTGCCGCCCGTCACTGGCCGGACGCCGCAGGCCGAATCAGTACTTCAGGCGCAGCACGGTCGGGGCGGACGAGTCGTGCGGCACGACGACGAACAGACTGTCGTACTCGTCGGCCGCGATATCGACCTGCGCGGGATCGCCGAGCGCCTTCAGCACGTCTGGCACCGTGTTGCTGTGGCCGACCAGCAGGACGCGCGCGTGCGCCCCGAGCGCGCGGACGCGGGCGACGAGCGCGGCGGTGTCCGCGGCCGGCACGCGCTGGACGGTCAGCCCAAGGCGATCGGCGAGCGGCTTCGCCGTGTCCAGGGTGCGCACGTACTCCGTCGCGAACACCGCGGTGACGCCCGCGTCGCGCAGCGTGGCCGCCAGGCGCGCCGCGCGCGCGCGGCCGGCGTCCGACAGCGGCGGGTCCGTCGATTCGTCGAGACGTTCGGCGTGCCGCACGATGAACACGGCCTCTTGCGCAGCCGCAGGGACCGCCCACGTGCCCAGCCCGATACCGATCACCAGCAGCAGCGCGGTTGCCAGGCGCTGCCATGATAGTGAAGCCATGACACCTCCCAGGCGCGGCAGGAGGCCCGCCGCGCATCCGGGACCGCTCGGGCCGGCGCGGGGCGGGTCACAGGGCGCCTGGGGCGATTCTACCAAAGTGGCCTGTGCTGGGCTCGCGCCTGCCAGGGGCCGCGTCCTCCGCCACCTTCACCGTGCCCGGCGGGCCGATCGTGCCGCTGGTCGCGACAGCCGTGTCGCTCGGGCGCATCGCGAGCGCCTCGCGGGCGCGGTTGCCGGGCGGGCCGGCTGCCGTCATGGCCGGGGCCGCCTTCACCTCCGCGCAGGACGGCGGGGGATCGGTCCAGACGCCCGGCCGGAAACCGCCGGCGCGAGCGGTCGGTGAGTCGACGGATGAGCGTCAGCGGTGCGACAATACGCAGCCGAGTCTCCGGGGGGGAACCACGAGGTCAGACCAGCCATGAAGGACAGCACCAGACGCCGCGTCACGATCGCTCTCGCCGCCATGTTTCCCGCTGCGCTGCTGTGGGCCGGCGTGTCCGGCCGGGGGGCAGCGCCCGATCCGTTCGACGTGCTCATCCGCGACGGGCGGGTGCTCGACGGGTCCGGCAACCCGTGGTTCCGGGCCGACATCGGCGTGCGCGGCGATCGAATCGCGGCCCTCGGCGATCTCCACGACGCGACGGCCGCGCGCATCGTGGACGCGTCCGGCCTGTACGTGGCGCCCGGGTTCATCGACACGCATACGCACACGGGACCTGGCCTGGCCACGAAGGCGCTCGCCGGCGCCGAGCCGCTGCTGCGCGAAGGCATCACGACGGTCTTCGTGAACCCCGACGGCGGCGGGGACGTGGACCTGGCTGCGCAGCGGGCCGCGCTGTCCGAGGCCGGCCTCGGCGTGAACGTGGCGCAGTTCGTGCCGCACGGGTCCGTGCGCGAGGCGGTGATTGGCATGGCCGACCGGCACGCGAACGAGGCCGAGCTGGACCGCATGCGCGCGCTCGTCAAGCGCGGGATGGAAGAGGGAGCGTGGGGGCTGTCGACCGGCCCGTTCTACGCGCCGGGCAGCTTTGCCGACACGCGGGAGCTCGTCGAGCTGGCGAAGGTGGCTGCGGCCTACGGCGGCGCTTACCAGAGCCACATCCGGGACGAGTCGGACTACACGATCGGCGTGCTCGCCTCGGTGGACGAGGTGATCACCGTGGCCCGCGAGGCGAAGCTGCCGAGCGTGGTCACGCACGTCAAGGCGCTCGGGCCCGGCGTCTGGGGCTTCTCGATGGCGATCGCCCATCGCATCGACCGCGCCCGCGGCCAGGGGCTCGAGGTCTGGGCCGACCAGTACCCGTACGCGGCCGGCGCAACCAGCCTCTCGGCAGCGCTCGTGCCGCGCTGGGCCCAGGCCGGCGGCCAGTCGGACCTGCGCGCGCGGCTGGCGGCGGCCGGCACGCGGGCGACGATCCGCGCCGAGATGGTGGAAAACCTCGCCCGCCGCGGCGGAGCGGATCGCATCCAGTTCCGGCGTTTCGTCCAGGACCCGTCGATCGAGGGAAAGACGCTGGACGATGTGGCCAGGAGCCGCAACATGGACCCGATCGACGTGGCGATCGACCTGGTCGCGAAGGGCTCGGTCGGCATCGTGTCGTTCGCCATGCACGAGGACGACGTCAGGACGCTGATGCGGGAGCCGTGGACCATGACCGCGTCGGATGGCGACCTCGTGCCGTTCGGCGAGGGTGTGCCGCACCCGCGCTCGTACGGCACGTTCCCCCGCAAGATCCGCACCTACGTGATCGACGAGCCGGTGATCACGCTGGAGCACGCGATCCGGAGCATGACCTCGCTGCCGGCCCAGGTGTACCGGATGCCCGATCGTGGCGTGCTCCGCGTGGGCAACGCGGCGGACATCGTCGTGTTCGACGTCGCCCGGGTCCGCGACCGGGCGACCTACGCCGAGCCCCACCAGCTCGCGGAAGGGATGGTGCACGTCCTGGTCAACGGCCGCAATGCGCTGCGTGACGGTGCGGTCAGCGGCGAACGGGCCGGCCGCGTGCTGCGCCGCGACGGGCGCTGAGGGCCGCGGCATGACCAGCCGGAGCGGACCGGCGACCGCGACGACGTCGTCGTCATCGACACGTCCCTCGGGAGCAGCACCGTGGCGTCGGCGCCGGGCGAGGCCGTGTCGGGCATGCGCGTGTTCCACCTCGCCGACTGCATGGCGCTCGGCGTGAAGCCGCACGCGGCCGTGCAGGCTGCCCCGGAACGGTGGGTCGACATCGCCGTTCGGCGCGCCCCGGTGCTGGCGGTGGCGTCCGATCGCGGCGCGCCGGGCGGGGGACCGCATCCCTCTTGCCGGCGGGATGGGCATGATATAGGATATCGATATCGTAGTTCGATATCGATATCCTGCAGGTGACCCATGACGCCCACCCGCGATGTCAACCGCACGGACCTCCTGAGGGGCACGCTCGACCTGCTCCTGCTCCACACGCTCGAACTGCAGCCGCTGCACGGCCTGGCCATCGCCGACCGCATCCGCCAGACGACGCGCGGCACCTTCGACGTGGCGGCCGGGTCGCTGTTCCCGGCGCTGCATCGGCTCGAGCAGGAGGGCTGGATCGCGGGCGAGTGGACGGCCAACGACCTGGGCCGGCGCGTGAAGTCCTACCGCGTGACGCCGGCGGGGCGCCGCCAGCTCGCCGCCGAGAAGAAGACCTGGACGCGCATCGTCACGGCCATGCAGCAGGTGCTCGACTTACAGTGAGGGCGCCCACCATGCCCATCCGCGCGCGACTTGCCAGCCTGTGGCGCACGCTCTTCCGCCAGGCCCGTCTCGAACATGACCTGGACGATGAGCTGCGCACCTATGTCGAGGGGTTGACTGAGCAGAAGATCCACGACGGCGCGGATCGCGCCGCCGCCCGGCGGGCGGCCCTGGCGGAGACGGGGGGCGTCGAGCAGGTCAAGGAGCGCGTCCGCGACGTTCGCACGGGAGTGTGGCTGGAGCAGGCGCTCCGCGACGTGCGCATCAGCCTCCGGATGCTCCGGCGGACGCCCGGGTTCACGGCGGTCGTCGTCGCCACGCTCGCGCTGAGCATAGGCGCGAATACCGCGATCTTCAGCGTCGTCAACGGCGTGCTGCTGCGGCGTGCGCCGTTCGCGGACGTCGACCGCCTGGTGATGGTGTGGGAGACCGATCGCAACAGCGGGACCACGCGCGAGCCGGCGTCGGTCCCGGACTTCCTGGACTTCCGCACCAGGTCGAGGAGGGTCGAGAGGCTGGCGGCGGTCGCCGGCGGGGAAGTGAACCTGACGCCGCTGTCGGGGGACCCGGTCCGGCTTGCGGCGATGAACGTGACCCACGACCTGCTGCCGATGGTGGGCGTCGCGCCCGTCGCCGGCCGGACGTTCACGGCCGCGGAGGACGCGCGCGGCGGTCCGGCGGTCGCGATGATCAGCGAGTCGTTGTGGGAGGGGGTGTTCAACCGCGACCCGCGCGCGGTGGGCGGGACCATCCGTCTCGATGACACCACGCATACGATCGTGGGCGTCCTGCCGGACGGAGCCGACTTCGGGATGCGGCAGATCCTGTCGGCGGCTGCGTACTCGCGCGGCTTTGCCGACCGGGGTGAGCGTGCCCGGGTCGACGTCTGGCTGCCGCTCCAGGCCGATCCTGGCGCATCGCCGCGCGACACGCACCCCATCTTCATGATCGGGCGTCTGGCGCCTGGCGCGAGCCTGGTGGCCGCCCGGCAGGAGTCCGCCACGGTGGCGGCCGATCTGGAGCGCGCCTACGTGGCCTCCAACGCCGGTCGCGGCACGTTCGTCGAGCCGCTGGCGGAGGTGGTGTTCGGACCGGTGCGCCCGTCGCTCCTGCTCCTGCTGGGCGCTGTCGGGTTCGTCCTGCTCGTCGCGTGCGTCAACATCGCGAGCCTCATGCTCGCCAGGGGCACGACGCGGGCGCGCGAGGTCGCGATCCGCACGGCCCTCGGCGCGAATGCCGGGCGGCTCACGCGCCAGTTCCTGGTCGAAGGCCTCGTCCTCACGCTTGCGGCCGCCGCCGTCGGAGTAGGCGTGGCGATGGCGGGTCTGCGCGGCCTGACCGCGATCGCGCCGGCCGACGTGCCGCGCCTCGCGGACGTGTCGATCGACGGGGGCGTGCTCGGCGTGACGCTCTCGCTGTCGGTTCTCGTCGGGCTCGCGTTCGGGATGGTGCCGATCCTCCAGGCCCGGCGCGTCGACTTGCGGAAGGCGCTCAAGGATGGCGGTGGCCAGCAGGCCTCGGCGGGCCTGGCTCGGAGCCGTACGCGCTCGGCACTGGTCGTTGCAGAGATCGCGCTCGCGGTCGTGCTGCTGGCGGGCGCCGGCCTGTTGATACGCAGTTTCTGGGCGCTGCGCAGCCTCGACCCCGGGTTCCACGCGGACGGCGTCCTCAAGGCGGAGTATCAACTCCCCTTGAGCCGATACCCGGTCAATTTCGCGGTGTGGCCGAACTTCGTCGAGTTCCACGCGTTCACGGGCTCGCTGCTGCGCCGGGCGGAGGCGTTGCCGGGCGTGACGGCTGCGGCGATCGCCGGCAACCATCCTCTCGATCAGGGATTCACGAATTCGTTTTCGGTCGTGGGTCGCGAAGCGGAGGCGAGGAGCTGGCCGGAGATTTCCGTGCGCCGCGTGACGCCGGGGTACTTCCGTGTCGTGGCCCTTCCACTGGTGACCGGCCGACTCCTGCAGGCGACCGACACGACGACGGCGCCGCCGGTGCTGGTGATCAACCAGGCGGCCGCGCGGAGGTTCTTTACCGGCCTGAACCCGATTGGCGCCAGGATCCTCCTGTGGGGCGCGCAGCGGACCATCGTCGGGGTCGTGGCGGACGAACGGTTTCACGGGCTGGCGGCCGCCGCGCCCATCGGCGTGTATCTGCCCCTGGCCCAGGCGCCGTCGGCCAACGGCGCGGGCGTCTTGCTCGTGCGGACGGGCGGCAACCCGGTCGCACTGGCGGGGGACGTGCGTGCGGCCATCCGCGCGGTGGACCCTGGCCTCGCGGTGTTCGGCCTGGAACCGTTGCGAGACACCGTGTCGCGATCGCTCTCCGAGCGCCGGTTCACGATGGTGCTGCTCGCGCTCTTCGCGGCGCTCGCGATCCTCATCGCGGCGATCGGCGTGCACGGCGTGCTGAGCTACGGGGTGGCGCAGCGGACGCGGGAGATCGGCGTCCGTGTGGCGCTCGGGGCGCGGCCCGCGCGGATCGTGCGCCTGGTGCTGGCCGAGGGGTTGGTGCTGGTGGCCGCGGGCCTGGCGATAGGCCTGGCCGGCGCCGGCGCGATCACGCGCCTGATGGCGCGCCTGCTCTTCGGCGTTGCGCCGACCGATCCCGCCACGTTTGCGGCGGTCGGGTTCCTCCTCCTTGCGGTCGGGCTGATCGCGGGCTACCTGCCCGCGCGCCGGGCCGCGAGTATCGACCCGGTGATCACCCTGCGATCCGAGTGAGGGTCAGGCCCCATTTCTCACGTCAGTCTCATTTTCCCAGTTGTCGAAGGAATGGCCCCATTCTTGATATGGACCCTCGCGGAGGGAACACACAAGTATGCCGAGGCCTCGTCGATTCATGCCCGCCGGGTTCGTCTACCACGTGCTCAATCGCGCCAACGATCGAGTGCCAATCTTCCGTCAGCGCGAGGATTTCGAGCAGTCTCTGACCCTGCTCTCGGAGGCCACCGTGCGCACGCCGATGCGGCTGTGCGGGTACTGCGTGATGCCGAACCACTGGAGCCCCAGATTGTGCCGTGGTCCTCCTACTCCGCTCGAAGCACCACGATTGGATCAACCAGGGTTGCGCGCCGCGCTGGCACGAAACACGCGACCAGCCCGACGGCCAGCATGAACAGCCCTGCCGTCGCCAGCGTCACCGGGTCGGTCGGACGCACGCCGAACAGCAGGGACGACGCAAGACGCGTGAGAGCGAATGCCCCGACGAGCCCGAGCAGCAGGCCGGCGCCCGTCAGCAGGAGGCCCTGCCGCAGCACCATCAGGAGCACCGTGCCCCGATCGGCGCCGAGCGCCATGCGCACGCCGATCTCCTGCTGCCGCTCGGTGACGAGATACGACAGGATCCCGTACGCTCCAACCGCGGCGAGGAGCAGCGCCAGACCGGCAAACAGGCCGAGCAACTGCGCGAGGAACCGCGGCCGCGCCATCGTCTCGGTGAAGACCTCGTCCATCGATCGCAGGCCGACGACCGGCAGGCCCGCATCCATGTCGCGAACGATGGACTGGATCGTGGGCGCCAGCGATGTGACCGGCAGTGACGTGCGCATGACCACGTTCATGTCGCCTTCGCCGTACCCGGCGATGCGCGGCAGCTGGTCGGCGAGCAGGTACAGCTCCGTACCCGTCTTCGCGCCGACTCCGCCCTGCTTCACGTCCTTGACCAGGCCCACGATGGTGAACCAGGGGAGCTTCTCGTCGAAGCCGGGCTTCAGCCGTCGCCCGATCGGGCTCCTGCCGGGAAAGAACACGCGGGCGAGCGTCTCGTTCACCATCGCGACGGGTGCGCCGTCCACGTCCGTGCGCTCGAATCCCCGTCCTTCGATTACCGGGATGCCCATCGTCTGGACGTAGCCGGGTGAGACGATCTGCCAGTAGTCGACGTTCTCGGCCGGCCCCCGGTCCTCCGCCGTGCGCACGATGTCCTCGAAGTCGGTATCGTTGGCGTTCACCTCGCGCAAGGGCGGCAGCCCGCTCATCGTCGCCGCGGCCGTGACGCCCGGGGCCTGCTTGATGCGATCGACCAGGCGGCGGAAGAACACCGGCCGGTCCGGCGCCTGGTACGCGGTCCGCGGGAGCACCACCTGGAACGTCGCGAGGCGCGTCCGATCGAAGCCCGGGTCGACGTTGAGCAGATTCCAGATCGTCCGGAGCATCAGGCCCGCCCCGACCATCAGCATAAGAGCGAGCGCGACCTCCGCGACCACGAGCAGGCCGCGCGCGCGGCGCCCCGCGCGGCCAGCCGTCACGCGCCCGCCGGCTTCCTTCAGCGTGGCGTGCAGATCACGGCGGGAGAGGTGCAGGAGCGGGACGAGCCCGAAGGCGATCCCCGCCACGACTGCGACACCGAACGTGAAGGCCAGGACCGTGAGGTCGAGCGTGATGTTTCCGGTGCGTGGGATGCCGCCGGAGTTGGTAGCGAGCAGGAGGCGGAGGCCCGCGGCGGCAAGCGCGATCCCCACCACGCCGCCGGCAAGCGACAGGGCCAGGCCCTCCGTGAGGAACTGCCGCAGCAGGCGCGCCCGGCCCGCGCCGAGCGCCATCCGAAGCGCGAACTCGCGCTGGCGGCCCTCGGCTCGAGCGAGCAGCAGGCTCGCCAGGTTGGCGCACGCGATCAACAGGACGAAGCCCACGGCGGCCTGGAGCACCCACAGCGCGGTCTTCGCACCGCCGATGATGTCGTCCTGCAGGGGGTCGAAGCGCAGACGGTGGGTCTTCGTGTTGGGGACGTGGTCGCCGCCGGTCGAAGTGGCCGGCCATTTGGTCAGGAGACGCTCGAGGTCGACGCGTGCCCGCTGGATCGTGACGCCGCCCTTCAGCCGTCCGACCAGGTAAAGGAAGTGGTTCCCGCGCCCGCCCGGGTTGGCCGGGTCGAGCGTGAGCGGCAACCAGAGTTCGATCTTCTGATCGTGCACGTCAAACGCTCGGGGCATCACACCAACGATGTGGGTCTTCACTCCATCGATTGGAACGAGCCGGCCGATCGTGTCGGCCGCGCCGCCGAATGCGCGCTGCCAGAGCTCGTACGACAATACAGCGACCTTCTCGGCCCCGGGGATCGTGTCCGCGAGCGTGAAGCCGCGGCCGCGCAGCGCGCCGACGCCAAGCGTCGGGAAGAGGTCGTTCGTCACCGTGGCCGTGACGGGCCGAATCGGCTGGTCACCTCCGAGGTTGGAGGCGCCGACGGTGTAGGCGCCTACCGATGAGAACGCCTGGTTGTGCTGGCGGAACTCGACGAACTCCGGCCGCGAGACCCAGAACTGATCGAAGCCAAGCGTCGGGAACTGGCTGGTGATGAAGACGAGGCGCTCGGGCGCGGGATAGGCCAGGGGCTTGAGGACCGCGCCGTTGACGACGCTGAAGATCGCCGTGTTGGCGCCGATGCCGAGGGCCAGCGTGAGCACCGTGAGCAGAGCAAAGCCGGGGCTGCGCCGCAGTCCCCGCAGCGCGTAGGCAAGATCCTTGACGAGCGTGTCCATGCGTGAACCTCCACGAGCCGAGAGGCGGCGGGAGCCCGTGGATCATTAGACGGACGATGCCCTTCCGATGGTTTCATCGTCCTCTGGCCGGGCACCTGTTGTCCAGCGGGGCGACCTCGACGCAGCCTGCCGCGAGCCAGTGGCCGTCCATGGAACGGGACGTTCCCGGGGGGTGTCCCGGCCCGTGCGGGCCCTCGTGAAAGTGAGACTGACGTGAGAAAAGGGGCCTGATCCCGCGATTGACCGAGGACGGCGCCCGGGGGGACCCGCGTGGACTCTGGCCCTCCGGGTCATGCCCTTGCGACCACGCGATCGGAAACCCGGCGCACCGGGCCAAGCCTGCGAGAGCAACTGCTCGTCGTGGCCAGACGCCCACGTACCATCGAACCGGTTCAGCCCGTCGCCCGCGCTCCGGGACTCCCACGAAACACGAAGGTCAGCACGAACCCCGCCAGAAATCCACCGATGTGCGCCATGTACGCCACGCCACCCGTGTCCGCCATGTTGGCAATGGAACCGATGCCGCTGAACAGCTGCAGAACGATCCAGATTCCAATCACGATCAGCGCGGGCACTTGAACCACTTGTCGGCCCTGCAAGACTCTGACTCTCCCGTGCGGGAACAGCAGGATGTACGCACCGAGCACCCCCGCAATCGCCCCCGATGCTCCCAGGTTCGGCACGTGCGATCCGAGGCTGAACGCCAGCTGTGCAAGGGTTGCCGCAAGCCCACAGAGCAGGTAGAAGACAGCGAACTTGATGTGGCCGAACCGGTCTTCGACATTGTCACCGAAGATCCACAGGTACAGCATGTTGCCGCCCAGGTGAACCCACCCGGCATGCATGAACATCGACGTGAGGATCGTCAGGACATCACCGGCGGGATTGGCGACGAAGCGGCTGGGAACGAACGCCCACTTCACAACGAACGCGTCACCGCCGCTCTCCTCTGCGAAGAAGAACAGGACGTTCAGTGCGATCAAGGCATACGTGACCAGGGGAGCCGTTCTGCGAGAGGTGTCATCATCACCGATGGGCAACATAACGTGTCTCTCCTGTCACTCGGTTGGGAGGACGACCCGCCTCGGGAACCGGACGGAGCGTGACCGGATTCTATACCCCCACCGGCGCAGGCGCACCCAGGATCCCGGGTCCAGCGGAGCCCTGACGTGCCCCGGGGCCGTGCGCCGTGGGAACGAAATCGACGGCCCGGGCGGTTTGAGCGCGCCGCCCGGGCACCGCGCGGGCGCGAGGCGCGGCACGACGCGGGCGCGGCGTGCTACGCCCTGGCGTGCGGGTCGGCGAACGCGGGGGCCGCCAGGAACGCGTTGGCCGCGAGGCGACCGAGGATCATGGCGGTCGCAGCGGCCAGCGCCCCGACCATGTCGAAGAAACCGATCCCCACCGCCAGGACCACGCCCAGGCCGGCCGCTTCGATCGCCGTGGCGATCGTAATCGCCCGCGTGGACCGCGACACGATCAGCCGCGCGCGCTGGTACGCGAGGAGATACTCGAGCGCCGGCAGCAGGATCAACACCCTCGCCGGGCCGGTGGCGAAGGTCGCGAGCGCCGGCGTGAGCCCGGCCACCCACCTGAACCAGATGCCGGCGAGCGGCGTGAGCAGCAGAAGGGCCAGCGCCAGCGACGCGGCGCCGGCGAGCAGCAGCGCGACCCGGCGCAACTCGCGGGCGTGCTCTCGCACGGGCCCCATCAGCGCGACGCCCACTTCCTGGTAGGCGATGCCGCCGCTCCGGAACAGGAACACGAGGCCGTTGATCACCGGCAGCACGGCCAGCGACTGGATCGGCGCGCGGCTGCGGCCGAGGAAGAACGTCACCATCGGGCCCGTGATGAGCGACAGCACGGACGTGATCGCCAGCGGGTAATAGAAGCGCCCGATCTCGGACAGGGTCAACGGCACGTCGTCGGGCGCATCCGGTCGCGCGAGGAGATCGGCCACGACCCGGCGCGCCATCAGCCGGCTGGCCGCCGCCTCGAGAACCACGCCCGTCGTCAGGGCGATGCTGCCAATCACCGCTCCCGGCAGCGGGGCCGTGAGCGCCAGGGCCGCGGCCGTGGCCGACATCGAGGTCAGCCGGACGATCGTGCCGTATGCCACGCGACGCGTCAGGTGATGGCGCACCAGGATGCCCTGGTAGAAGCGACGGTACCCGATCGCCGCCGGCCACGGCACCAGCACCGCCGTGGACAGGTGGGCGAGACGGGCGATATCCGGAGGCAGTTCGATCGCCTGCAGCGCGATGAAACGGAAGACCGGGGGAATGACGCCGATGGCGATCGTGGCGGTCACCGCCGCGTTCATGCCCCAGGTGAAGCGGCGCAGCGCGAGGTACGACTGGCGATCCCTGACGAGCGTATTCGACGCCGTCAGCAGCATCATGATCGGCGATTCGGCGAGCCACGCCAGGGAGAACGCCACGCCGTACGCAGCGAGGTTCTGCGTCTCGTGCGGCATGCGCGCGATGATGGCGGCGATGTACGGCCCCTCGGCGGCCATCATCAGCCAGGTGGCCGCCAGCGGAAGCCAGAAGCCGAGGATGAACCTCGGGTGGAAGGTAGCCGGCCGGTCGGTTGGAATGTGTGCTGGCAACGTGCTGTCGCGCCCCCGGGGCACTCCAGCATAGCAAAGTCCAGGCTGGCCTGAGGGTGGGCCCGGTGCGGCCTGGCCGGCGCACCGGGCCACCTGGCCCGCTACTTCTTCTGCGTCTTGACGACGTGGTGGGTGTGGGCCTCCTTCGCCGCGTAGATCAGATACCCATCGTGATCGGGGCACCAGAACTCCGACGCGTAGTACTTGTCGCCGACCTTGTCGAAGACAACCCGCCCGGCGTCCTCGGGCGCGTTGCCGGACGAGGCCAGGCGAGTGATAACCGGGGCGTCGATCGTCAGATTGCCCTTGGCCGAGTGAAAGACGACCGTGCCCGGCACCGGCGCCTCAATCTCGTAGCGCCCCGCCGGGAGCACCTTGCCGTTCACGATGAACCCGGACGACATGTCGATTTGGATCCACTGCGGCGGAATCTCATCGCCCATGCCCACTTGCGCTTTCGCAGTCGCCACACCGGCCACCGCGGTCACCGCCATCGCTGCGAGAGTCAACAACACCTTGCGTTTCATCTGGACCTCCCTTTGATTGCATCGCCACCTCGCGTCTCCCGACGATTCGGGGTGGTGACCAGACAGAGAGGGACTACGCAAGACGTCTGCCAGCCCGAAGGGGCTCGCATACAGAGGCAATCCTCGCGGATCACGGGCGGATTGACTCCTGCGGAACGGGCGACGTGAGGGGCCAGGCCATGCAGGACTGCCACGACCCCGCTTTCCGTGTGGCACTCCTGTGAGGGCAGGCCCGATCTCTGGGCACGGCGCGCCCGATCTCGGACAGCGTCAGGGGCACGCCATCGCGCGCATCCGGTCGGGCGAGGAGAGCCACGACGGCGCGCCATCAGCCGGCTGTCCGCGGCGCCCGCGTGCGGGGATCGCGTCGGCCGGGCCACATCAGGACGAGTTCGACTTCCGGCCCGGTACGGCCCCGCAGGGAAAGGGCTCGCACCGGGCCGTGCCAGCCTATTTCTTGCGAATCTTGACGACGTGGTGCGTGTGCGGCTCCTTCGCCGCGAAGATCAGGTAGCCATCCTCGCCGTCGAACCAGAACTCGGAGGCGTAGTACTTGTCCCCGACCTTGTCGAACACCAGTCGCGACACGTCCTCGGGTGAGTTCCCGGACGCGGCCAGGCGCGTGATGACGCCGCTGTCGGCCGCCTTGCCGCCGTTCTCGGCGTGGAACACGACCACGCCCATCTCCGGCACCTCGACCCGATACGGCCCGGCCGGCAGGGTCACGCCGTTCACGATGAACGGGAACGAGACGTCGAACGACTGTGGCGGAATCTCGCCCTGGGCGCGCGCGCGCGCCACGCCGACGCCTGCGATCATGGCGGCGGCTGCGATCAGCAGTAGAACCCAACGCTTCATGTTACACCTCCAACTGGATGGACCCGCACACCGTCGCCGCGTGACGAACCGGCCTGCTGCCGCAGATGCGGGCCCCTGCCGGGGATCTTTGCAAGAGCACTGCCACGGCGCGTGCGCGGTTCTTCCCCGTGCACGGCCTCGCATGCGAGGGCGCCGGCCCATTCCGAACGCACGATCGCCCCATCGCGCGATCACGGCTGCAACGCCGCGTCGGGTACGTACCGCTCGAGTCGTGTGGGTTGTTCGGGCGCGGTGGGATGAGACGCCGAAGAAGGAGACGGATGGCCCGGTACCGCCTGGCAGGCGCACCGGGCCACCTGGCCCGCTACTTCTTCTTTTCCGTCTTGACGACCTGGTGCACGTGGGGTTCCTTGGCCCCGTACATCAGGTAGCCGTCGCGATCGGGGTACCAGAACTCCGATGCGTAGTACTTGTCGCCGACCTTGTCGAAGACAACCCGCGCCTCGTCCTCGGGCGCGTTGCCCGACGTGGCCAGGCGGGTGATCACCGGGACCTCGATCGTCTGTTCACCCTTGGCCGAGTGGAAGACCACCAGGTGCGGCATCGGCGCCTCGATCGAATAGCGCCCCGCCGGAAGCGTCTTGCCGTTCACGATGAACGCGAACGACACATTGATCCATTGTGGCGGAACCGGATCGCCCATGCCCACCTGCGCGTTCGCCCGCGCCACACCGGCCACTGCCGTCACCGCCATCGCTGCGAGAGTCAACAACACCTTACGTTTCATCCGGACCTCCCTTTTGATTGCATCGCCACCTCGCGCCTCCCGACGATTCGGGGTGGTGACCAGACAGGGAGGGACTACGCAAGACGTCTGCCAGCCCGAAAGGGATCGAATACAGAGGCAATCCGTGCGGATCACGGGCGGAATGGCTCGCGCGGAACGGGGCAAGGTGCCGGGGCTGGCCTGCAGGACCGCCACGACGCCGTCCGGGTGTGGCAATCCTGCGGGGCCAGGCCTCGCCGGCTGGACAGGACGCGAGCCCGCGCCTCCGGAAACGTCCCGTTCTTACCGATTCAGCGGGCCGCGATTCCCACAAAACGGGATCCCCGCGTCCCCCTGGGGAGACGGACGGCTAGCCGAGGTACGAGCAGCAGTAGTCGACGAGGGCGGCAATCTCGAGTTTGAAGGCCGAGTTCGCCGCGACCTGGTACGACTCGCCCGCCTTGAAAACCTGCCAGCCCGACGACCCGGGCAGGAACACCTTCATCTCACCGACGAGGACTTCCATGATCTCGGCGACGCCCGTGTTGAACTCGTACGATCCGGGCAGCATCACGCCGAGCGTCTTCCGCGTGCCATCGGGAAAGAGCACCGTGCGGCTGGTGACCTTGCCGTCGAAGTAGATATTGGCTTTCTTGACCACCGACACGCGCTCGAAACGATCATCGTGCATCGAGTCCTCCTGAATAGCAGTGAGCCAGCCTTCCCAACCATCGCAGCCCGGCTGTCTGTATCACCCGAGACACAGGGTCAGGCCCCAATTCCGCGGGGCGCCGCCACGCGGCGGTCGACCCAGTACGTCCAGGCCACCAGCACCCACGTGCCCAAGGATCCCCACGCGAGTGCGCGCACGCCGGGCGGCGGGGGACCGAACAGGTTCGCCGCGTACAGCGCGGCGAGCACCGCCACGTAGATCCAGAACGCGGGCCGCGATCGCGCGCCGGGCACGGAACGCAGGTATAACGCGATGCCGCCGCCGTACATCGCGATCTCGACCAGCATGGTCGCGGCACGCGAATACCAGAGGCCCAGGCCCACATCCGGCCCGCCCCACGGCAGCAGCGGCATGTCCGGCCGATGCGAGATGACATCGAGTACCCAGTGGCTGAGCACGAGCAGGCCGGCGACCAGGGCCGCCCGCGACCCGTACCGCCGCATGCCGACCAGGGCGGCGACCAGCAGCGCCCAACCGGCGGCGGTCAGGGCGCTGTGCGAGATGGGGTAGTCGTAGAAGTCGAGCGGCGTGACCGGCGTATTGCCCGGGTCGATGCGCACGTGCTCCAGCCCGACGAGCACGAAGATCGGCCACAGCAGATCGAGAAACTGGGCCGAGCCCACCAGGATCGCGAGCGACACGCGGGGCGCCGCCCGCTTGGCCGCAAGGCCCACGGCAATATGCCCGAGGAACATGAGTCAGATCATGATCGAATGAACCTCACGCTGTCCAGAGCCGGGCGAACGCTGGAGATGGACTGCTCGAACCGCCGGGGGCGCCTGGCCCCTGGCCGCTCGCCCGACGCTCCCGACCGACCGGCCCCTGCGCGATGGTGTAACATGCGCGTCCGCGGCAGCCCCGTCGCCTTTCGCGGTGCCCCGCGGGGTCGCCTGCCGCCGATCCACCTGGAGGAAGACCATGACCGTCGAACGCAGACAGTTTCTCGGACTTTCGGTCGCCGCGGCCGGCGCGACGTTGGCGGCCTGCGCGTCCCCGGCGCCTCCGGCCCCCGCGGCGCCAGCCGGCGCCCAGGGCGTGCCCGAGCCCATCCGCACGCTGTCTCCCATGACCGCGGGCATCGTGCCCATCTCGGACGACGAGCGCCGGGCCCGAATCGCCCGGGCACAGGCGCTGATGGCGGAGCACCGGATGGGGGCGATCTACCTCGAGGCCGGCACGAGCCTGTTCTACTTCACGGGCATCCGGTGGGGCGCGAGCGAGCGCATGTTCGGGGCGATCATCCCCGCCAAGGGCGATCTCGCCTACGTCTGCCCGAAGTTCGAGGAGGACCGCGCCCGCGAGCTGATTCGCTTCGGCACGGATGTCCGCACCTGGGAAGAGGACGAGGATCCGGCCCGGCGCGTCGCCGAGATCTTCCGGGACCGCGGCATCGCCACCGGGACGATCGGCATGGAGGAGCGCGTGCGCTTCTTCCTCTTCGACGGCATCCGCAAGGCGGCCCCCGCGCTCGACTACGTCAGCGCCGACCCGGTGACCATCGGCTGCCGCGTCGTCAAGTCGCCCGCGGAAATCGCGCTGATGCAGCGGGCCAACGACATCACGGTGGCGGCCTACAAGGCCACGTTCGCCACGCTGCACGAGGGCATGACCAAGGCGGAGTTCGCGGCCAACGCGGCCGCGGCCCACAAGGCGCTCGGCGTGACCGGCGGCATCGGCGCGAACTTCGGCGAAGCCTCCGCCCTGCCCCACGGCAGCGTCAAGCCCCGCAACCTCCGCCCGGGCGACGTCGTCCTGGCGGACGGCGGCTGCGAGGTCGAGGGCTACCGATCGGACATCAGCCGCTCGGTGGTCTTCGGGACGCCCACCGCGAAGCAGCGCCAGATCTGGAACCTCGAAAAGCAGGCGCAGGCCGCGGCGTTCGCGGCTGCGCGGCCGGGTGTCGCGTGCGAGGACGTGGACGCGGCGGCTCGCAAGGTCATCATCGACGCGGGATTCGGGCCCGACTACAAGGTGCCCGGCCTGCCGCACCGGACCGGCCACGGCATCGGCCTCGACGGCCACGAGTGGACCAACTTCGTGCGGGGCAACAAGACGCCGATCGAGCCGGGCATGTGCTTCACAGACGAACCGATGATCGTCATCCCGGGCGAGTTCGGCATCCGCATCGAAGACGACATCCACATCACGCCGGACGGCGCGAAGTGGTTCAGTCAGCCGAGCCCTTCGATCGAACAGCCGTTCGCATGAAAGGAGTCCCAGGCGGCCCGGGCCCCCAGGCCAACCGGGAAGCCAACCGGGAAACCCGGTTCATCCGTCTAAAGCCTCGATGAGTTCTGCGCGACCGCG
The DNA here is from genome assembly GCA_963813325.1 of uncultured Acidobacteriota bacterium. Lineage (GTDB taxonomy): Bacteria > Acidobacteriota > Vicinamibacteria > Vicinamibacterales > JAKQTR01 > CAWEYM01. The sequence goes on along the minus strand of CAWEYM010000002.1, from coordinate 2,047,063 downwards.
ATCGCACACCCTCCTCACCCCTCTGCTCCTGCTGGCCTCGTCCCTCGCCGCCGGTGCCGTGCCGGGTGCCGCCCAGGGCACGGCGCCCGTTCCGCAGGCGGTGCCGTCGGTCGCCGCGGTGCGCACCGCCGCGCCCGTCGTCATCGACGGACGCCTCGACGAGGCCGCGTGGGCGGCCGCGCCGGCCGCCACGGATTTCGTCCAGCGCGACCCGGACGAAGGCAAACCGGCGAGCGAGCGAACCGAGATCCGCGTCCTCTACGACGATGACGCGCTCTACGTCAGCGCGCGGATGTTCGACCGCCAGCCAGGCCGGATCGCCCGCCGGTTGACGCGGCGAGACGACGACCCCCAGGGCGTCGCCGACTACATCATCATCGGCGTCGATCCCCGCCACGATCACCTGACCGGGGCGTCGTTCTCGGTCAGTGCCGCCGGCGCGCTCTCCGACAGCGTGCTGTACAACGACTCGTCGCAGGACAACACGTGGGACGCGGTATGGGACGCGGCGGTCTCGACCGACGATCGCGGCTGGACGGCCGAACTGCGCATCCCCTTCTCCCAGCTCCGGTTCGAGTCCGCCGAGCGGCAGACGTGGGGATTCCAGGCGGTGCGCTACATCCAGCGGCTGAACGAAGAGGACTGGTGGGCGCCCATCCCGAAGACCGACAGCGCGATCATCTCCAAGTCCGGCCACCTGACCGGGCTGGTCGGCGTGCGCGGACGGCGGCATCTCGACCTGCTGCCGTACGGAACCACCAGGGGTGAGTTCAGCGGGACCGTGCCTGCCGGCGACCCGTTCAACGACGGCAGCCGGGTCCTGGGCGGCACGGGGCTGGACGCGAAGTGGGGCATCACGAGCAACCTGACAGTGGACGCGACGGTGAACCCGGACTTCGGCCAGGTCGAGGTCGACCCGGCCGTGGTCAACCTCACAGCCTTCGAGACCTTCTACGACGAGAAGCGTCCGTTCTTCATCGAGGGCGCCGACATCTTCTCCCGGTTCGGCCGGAACGGTGCGAGCGGCTCCATGGGGTTCAATCGCGCCAACCCGACGTTGTTCTACTCGCGCCGGATCGGGCGGCAGCCACAGGGGAGCGCACAAGGCGATTACGTTGACATCCCGTCGGCGACGACGATCCTCGGCGCGGCCAAGCTCACCGGGAGAACGGCGGGCGGCTGGAGCCTGGGCGTGCTGAATGCCGTCACCGGGCGCGAGTGGGCCCGCGTGCAGAACGGCGGCATCGACAACCGGACAGAAGTCGAACCCCTCACCGACTATTTCGTCGCGCGGGTGTACCGGAACGTCGGACAGCATGCCGGCTTCGGTCTCCTGGCGACCGCCGTGAGCCGGGACCTCCGGGATCCCGCGCTCGCGGCCCGGCTGACGGGCGACGCGTACGTCGTCGGCGCCGACGGGCACTACTTTCTCGACCGGTCGCGCGGATGGGTGATGAACGGCAGCCTGTCGACCAGCTACGTAACGGGCACGGCCGCCTCCATCACCCGGGTCCAGCAGAGCTCGGCCCGGTACTTCCAGCGGCCCGACGCGACGCATCTGTCCTTCGACCCGGCGGCCCGGTCCGTGTCCGGGTGGGACCTGCAGTTCGACCTCAACAGGAACTCGGGCAATTTCCGTCCCAACGTGTCGGTGTGGGCTGTCAGCCCGGGCTTCGAGGCGAACGACGTCGGGTTCATGACCACGGCCGATCGCTGGGGCAGCCACGCGGCCTTCTCGTGGCGCAAGCCGACGCCGGACGGATTCAGCCGCTCCCGGCAACTGACCGTGGCGAAGTGGTGGACGTGGAACTTTGCCGGTGACCCCACGCGCGAAGGCCTCTACACGAGCGGCTACGTGACCTTCCGCAACTACTGGGAGTTCAGCGGCACCGTGCATGTCGGCCGCTCGGCCTACTCCGACCGCCTCACGCGTGGCGGCCCGCTGATGTGGACGCCGGGCTTCCGCGTGCTCAACGGCAGCCTCGCTACCGATCAGCGAAAACCGGTGTCCGTCTCGGTCAGCGGCTCCTACGAGGACGACCGGGCGGCGGGGTGGTCGGGCAACGGGACGATGTCGCTGACGATCCGGCCGGCGCCGGCGCTGACGATCGAGACGGGGCCCGAGCTGTGGCGATCCGCCGCCGCGACGCAGTACGTCGGCACGTTCGCCGACCCGGCGGCGACGGCGACCTACGGCAGCCGTTACGTGTTCGGCGGCCTTGACCAGACTGAGTTGTCGATGGTCACCCGCGTCAACCTGATCCTGAGCCCGCGGATGTCGCTCCAGCTGTACGCGCAGCCGCTGTTGAGTGTCGGCCGGTATGCCGGGTTCAAGGAGGCGGCGCGGCCGCGGACCTACGACTTCCTGCGGTACGGGGTGGAGACCGGGTCGATTGCGTACGACCCGGCCTCGGCGCGCTACACAGTGGATCCGGGCGGCGGGGCCGGATCGGCGCCGTTCGCGTTCGCCAATCCCGACTTCAACTTCAAGTCGTCGCGGATCAACGGCGTGTTTCGCTGGGAGTTCCGCCCCGGGTCGACGTTGTACCTGGTCTGGACCCAGCAGCAGGAAGACTACGTGCGGCCCGGCCGCTTTGCGCTGGGGCCGGACCTGTCGAGCCTGTACGGGGCGCCGGGCGACAACGTGGTGCTGGTCAAGGTCAGTTACTGGTTCAGCCGGTGAGGGTTGCGGGCTGGGCGCGACCCCGGGCGGGGCGGTTATTCCGACCGCCGTTTCGTGTAATTTCACCACGATTGGGGGGTTCCGGCCCGGCCGACGGATTCCCGGTGGATCCCGACGCCGGCCGCGGCCCGTGCGTCGGAACGTCACGAGTTGTTGCCGCGGTACATCTCTTGCTGTACTCTGAAACGATGCGTCGGAACGGTTCCCGCCGCTCGTCGACCCACCGGTATCGTGTCGGGCTCGTCACGATGTTCCGGGGTTTCTTCGCCATCCTGATTGTCGGGGCCGCCTCCGTGCTGACCGCGTTTCACGGGTGGCTGCTCTGGACGCGCCTCGCCGCGGGCGGGGCGTTCGATCCGATCACGGCGGTGCGGTGGGCAGGGGCGGCGTTGATCCTGGTCGCGCTGGTCGTGCTGCGGCGTCTCGGCGTGTCGCTGGTTTGGAGCCGCCAGGCGGCCGTCGTGTGGCTGCTCGTCGCCTTGCTGCACGTCGGGGCTTCGCCGGCGGTGCCCGGATCGGTCGCCGCGCGCGGGACGGACTCGGGGCTGCTCTTTGCGATCCCGGCGGCCTCGGCTGCCGTGCTGTCGCTGGCGACGCTGCTCTGGAATGTGCGCCGCCGCGCGATCGGTCGCGTGCCCCGACCGGGCGTCGTCTCCTGGATCATCGCGAGGCCGTTGCCGGCCCTGGCGTTCGCGGGCTTTGCGTCCTGCGACGGGCCGCGTCCCCCTCCTCGGTAGCCAGCCGGGCTACCATCTCACGTACAAGTCAGATCGATCCGGGCGCAATGCGGCTTGCCGCAGGCCAGCGCGCCGGAGATGGCCGCACCCGCCCGGGCAGGGTCGTTGCCCGCGCGCGGCGGGCGTGGCGGCCCCGGGCACCCGCCGACAGGCGCGGGCGCGGCTGGGGCTGACGGGTTGCCAGCGAGCGACCGGGGAGGACCGCCGTGCACGTCACGCTGCACTTGCTGAACACGCTGCTGCCGATGCTCTATCTCGCCGCAGGGGCGGCGTATGTCACGGACTTCGTCCGCGGCGAACCGGCCGCGGTCCGCGCGGCGCGCCGCCTGATGGAGGTGACGCTCGCGTGCCACCTGGCGTACCTCGTGATGCGCACGGTCCACGAGTCCCACGTGCCGCTGGCCAGCAAGGCCGAGTTGATGAGCGTCGTGGCCTTCGGCACGGCGGCGGTCTACGTGGTGGTGGAGCGGTTCACCGGCGTCGAGCGGACCGGGGCCTTCGTGGTCCTCTTCTCCTTCGTCCTCCAGACGCTGTCGTCGGCGCTCGTGGAGGATCACACGCCGTTCCCGGCCGTGCTGCGCAGCCCGATCTTCGCCGTCCACACGATCGCGGCCGTCCTCGGCTTCGTGGCGCTCGGTGTGTCGGCGATCTACGGGATCCTGTTCCTGCTGCTGCACCGCGAGCTGAAGGGCGGGCGCTTCGGCATGATCTTCAACCGCCTGCCCCCGCTCGAGACGCTCGCGCGGATGAACCGGCGGGCCGCGACGATCGGCCTCGGGTTCCTCGCGGTCACGATCCTCGGCGGCACGTTCTGGGCGGCGCGCACCTTCCCGGGGTTCACGGGCGATCCGAAGTTCCTCATCACCGTGTCGGTCTGGACCGTCTATCTCGCGGCCCTCATCCTGCACTACGTGGCGCGGTGGAACAGCCGGCGGACCATCGGCGTGTCGCTGGTGGGGTTCGTGCTGCTCCTGCTCTCGATGCTCGTCACGAGGCTGCTGCCGTCGTTCCACGTCTTCATGTGAGGCGAGGTTGTATGCACGTCCAGTTGCTCGGCATCAACCATCACACCGCGCCGCTCGAGCTCCGCGAGGCGCTGGCCTTCGACGGCGCCGGGGCGAAGGCTGCGCTGCGGGAGATCCGGCACGACGCGGCGATCAGCGAGGCGGCGATCCTGGCGACCTGCAACCGCACCGAGCTCTACGTCCGCACGCCCGATCCCGTGGCCGCCGAGGCCGCGCTGCGCCGGTTCTTCGCCGGGCGCGCCGCGCAGGCGGAGGTGGCGCCGCAGCACACCTACTTGCGGACCGACTACGAGGCCGCGCGGCACCTGATGCGCGTGGCTTCCGGCCTGGATTCGATGATCCTGGGCGAACACCAGATCCTCGGGCAGGTCCGGGAGGCGCAGGGCGTGGCGCGCGAGGCGGAGACGCTGGGCCCCCTGATGGACCGGCTGTGGTCGACGGCCATTCACGCGGGCAAGCGCGCGCGCGCCGAGACGGACATCGGCACCGGCGCGGTGTCGGTCGCGTCGGCCGCCGTCAGCCTCGCCGAACGCGTGTTCGGCGACCTGCACGATCGGTCAGTGCTGGTCATCGGCGCGGGCGAGACCGGCCGGCTGGCGGCCCGGCAGTTCGCCGACCGCAGGCCCTCCCGGCTGCTGGTGGCGAACCGGACCGGGGAACGGGCGGTGGCGGTCGCGGCGGCCGTGGGCGGCGAGGGCCTGGGCCTGGAAGGCATCGCCGCGGTCCTGCCGGGCATCGACGTGGTGGTGTCGGCCACGACCGCGCCGGGCTTCGTCATCACGCACGAGCTGGTGCGGACGGCGGTCCACGCGCGGCCGCAGCGGCCGCTCGTCCTGGTGGACATCGCGGTCCCGCGCGACATCGACCCGGCGTCGGGATCGCTCGACAACGTCTTCCTCTACCCGATCGATGCGCTGCAGACGCTCGTGGATCGCAGCCTCGCGCGCCGCCTGCGCGAGGTGCCCCGCGTGGAGGCCATCGTCGAGGACGAATGCCAGAAGCTGATGGCGTGGGCGCGCGGCCTGCGCGCCTCGCCGCTGGTGAAGGAGCTGACCGAGCACTTCGAGCGCGTGCGGGCCGAGGAGGTCCGCCGCAGCCTCCGGCACTTTCATCCGGAGGAGGAGCCGCACATCGAGCGCCTGACGAAGACGCTCATCAACCGGCTGCTGCGCGCGCCCATCACGCGCCTGCGCCACGGCGATCTCGCGGCCGCGCCGGACTCGAAGCACCTCGACGTGGTGCGCGACCTGTTCGCCCTCGACGCCAACTCGACCAAGACCGAGGCCGATCATGGGACCCGCTGATCCGCAGATCATCGTCCGCGTCGGCACCAGGGGCAGCGAGCTGGCGCTGTGGCAGACAGCCGAAGTCAGCCGCCTCCTCGCGGCGGCGCACCCGGGCCTGGCCATCGAGCGGGCGATCATCCGGACGGTCGGCGACCGCGTGCAGGGCACGCCGCTGTCGAGGATCGGCGACAAGGGGCTGTTCACGCGTGAGCTGGAGGACGCCCTGACCGGCGGGACGATCGACATCGCGGTTCACAGCCTCAAGGATCTTCCGACGCTGCTCCCGGACGGGCTGACGCTGGCGGCGGTGCTCGAGCGGGAGGACCCGCGGGACGCGCTGGTCGCCGCCCCCGGGATGTCGTTGACGTCGTTCGGGCCGGGCGCGCGGATCGGCACTTCCTCGCTGCGCCGCCGGGCGCAGTTGCTCGCGCTCAACCCGCGCCTCGACCTGGTCGACGTGCGTGGCAACCTGCCGACGCGGCTCGCGAAGTTCGACCGCGGCGACTACGACGGCCTGGTGCTCGCGCGCGCAGGACTGGTGCGGCTCGGGCTGGGCGACCGCATCGCGGAAGCGATCGAGCCGGGTGTCATCGTGCCGGCCGTCGGGCAGGGAGCGCTCGCGATCGAGGCGCGCGCCGGCGACGCGCGTATGAAGGCCCTGCTCGAGGCGCTCGAGCACCGGCCGACGCGGCTGGCCACATCGGCCGAGCGCGCGTTCCTGGCCCGCCTCGAGGGCGGCTGCCAGGTGCCGGTTGGCGCGCTCGCCACGCTGCGCGGCGACACGCTCACGCTGGAGGGGATCGTCGCGGACGTCGACGGCCGGGCGTCGGTGAGAGGGAACGCTTCGGCCGCGGTGAGCAACGTCGCTGACGCGGCCGCGCTGGGCACGCGCCTGGCGGAACAGTTGCTGGCCCGGGGGGCGGACGGTATCCTCGGTCGGGTACGGGCGGCGGCGCTGCAGGCGGCCGGCCCGGCCGAGGGGGGATCCCGGTGAACGACGCGCGGCGCGCCCGGCTCGTCGTGGTGACGCATGCGGACGCCGACGGCTCGCCGCTGGTCGCCCGTCTCGAGAGCGCCGGCGTGCGGGTCTGGCGCGTGCCGGTCGTCGCCCACGAGCCGGCGGCGGACGTGGCCGCGATCGACGCGGCCCTCGCGCGGCTGGCCGAGATGGACTGGGTCGTCTTCACGAGCGCCCGCGCGGTCGAGGCCGTCTGCGATCGGCCCGCGTGGCGCACGTGGATGGCGGCAGGTGCGGCCGGCCCGCGCGTGGCGGCCGTTGGCCCGTCCACGAGCACGTGCCTGGCGGAGCATCGCGTGAGGGTGGCCGTGTGCCCCTCCGACGCCGGCGCTGCGGGCCTCGCCCGCGCGATTGTCGGCGCGGAGGGCGGCACGCTGGAGGGCCGCACCGTGCTCTGGCCGCGCTCGGAGATCGCGCGGCCCGAACTGCGGGACGCGCTGGTTGCCGCGCAGGCGCGGCTGATCGACCCCGTGGCCTATCGAACGCTGACCGCGCGCCCGGGTGACCTCGGCGCGTTCCTCCGGGACCTGCGCGAGGGCCGGATCGACGCGGTGACGTTCATGTCCCCGTCGAGCGCCCAGCACATGGCCGCGTTCACGGAAGACGGGACTCTGTCGATCCTGCCCGACCGGACCATCGTGGCCAGCGTGGGCCCCTCCACGTCGTCGGTGCTGGCTGGCCTCGGTGCCGCGCCAGCCGTGGAGGCGGACGAGCACACGGGCAGCGGCCTGGCGTCCGCATTGCTCGGTTACTTCGGTCATCACGAGGGAGTCATGTCATGAGTTTTCCAGTCCAGCGCCCGCGGCGCCTGCGCCGCACCGATGCCATCCGCCGACTCGTCCGCGAGACGCGGCTCAGCCCCGACAACCTCATCTACCCGTTGTTCGTGGTCACGGGTGAAGGGGTGCGGCGGCCCATCGCCGCGATGCCTGGCTGCTCCCAGCTGAGCGTCGACGAGATCGTGAAGGAGTGCAGCGACCTCGAGGCCCTGGGCGTTCCCGGCGTGATCCTGTTCGGCATCCCGGACGCGAAGGACCCGGAGGGCGCGGCGGCGGCCGACCCGCAGGGCCCGGTGGCGCAGGCGCTGACGGCGCTGCGCCGCGCGTACCCCGGGATGTCGCTGTGGGCGGACGTGTGCCTGTGCGAGTACACCGATCACGGGCACTGCGGGCCGCTCAGCCCGGGGCCGGACGGCCGGCTGGACGTGGACAACGATCGCGCGCTGCCGATGCTCGCGCGCGCAGCCGTCGCGTACGCGACGGCCGGGGCCGACGTCGTGGCGCCGTCGGACATGATGGACGGCCGCGTCGCGGCCATCCGGCAGGCCCTCGACGGTGAGGGCCGCACCGACGTCGTGATCGTGTCCTATGCCGCGAAGTACGCCTCGGGATTCTACGGCCCCTTCCGCGAGGCCGCGGGATCGACGCCGGCCTTCGGCGATCGGCGCGGCTACCAGATGGACCCGGCCAACGCGCTGGAGGCGCTGAAAGAGGTGGCGCTCGACCTCGACGAAGGCGCCGACATCGTGATGGTGAAGCCGGCGCTGGCGTACCTGGACGTGGTGCACCGGGTGAAGACGCGGTTCGGCGTGCCCGTGGCGGCCTACAACGTGTCGGGCGAGTACTCGATGATCCGGGCGGCCATTGCCAACGGGTGGCTCGATGAAGCGCGGATCATCCAGGAGACGCTGGTCGCCATGCGGCGGGCCGGCGCCGACATCATCCTGACGTATTTCGCCAAGGACGCCGCGCGGCTGCTCGCGTAGCGCCGACGCAAGGAGGCTCTCCCGTGTCACGCACGTTGCAGCAGGAAACCAGCGCCAGCCAGGCGCTGTTCGACCGGGCCCGGCGCCTGATTCCCGGCGGCGTCAACTCGCCGGTGCGGGCGTTCCGCGGCGTCGGCGGCACGCCGATCTTCATCGCGCGCGCCGAGGGCGCGCGGGTCTTCGACGAGGACGGCCACGCCTACCTCGACTACATCGGGTCGTGGGGGCCGATGATCCTGGGCCACGGCCACCCGGCGGTCATCGGAGCCGTGCGGCACCAGGCGGAGCGGGGGTTCTCGTTCGGGGCGCCGACGCGGCTCGAGGTGGAGATGGCCGAGCGGCTGGTGGACTTCGTGCCGTCGCTCGAGCGCGTCCGCATGGTGAACTCGGGGACCGAGGCCACCATGGCGGCGGTCCGTCTCGCCCGCGGCGCGACCGGCCGGGCGAAGATCGTGAAGTTCGAAGGCTGCTATCACGGCCACGGCGACTCGTTCCTGATCAAGGCCGGATCGGGCGCGGCGACGCTCGGCGTGCCCGACAGCCCCGGCGTTACCGAGGGCACCGCGCGCGACACGCTGACGGCGTCGTTCAACGACCTGGCTGGCGTCGCCCGCTGGTTCGACACGTATCCTTCCGGCATCGCCGCGGTCATCGTCGAACCCGTCGTCGGCAACATGGGTGTCGTGGCGCCGGGCGCGGGCTTCCTCGAAGGGCTGCGCGACCTGTGCTCCCGGCACGGCGCGATCCTCATCCTCGACGAGGTCATGACGGGGTTCCGGCTGGCCCGCGGCGGCGCGCAGGAGCGGTACGGCATCCGCCCCGATCTCACGACGCTCGGCAAGGTGATCGGGGGCGGGCTGCCGGTCGGCGCCTACGGCGGGCGCGCGGACCTGATGGCGCTCGTGGCCCCGGACGGGCCCGTGTACCAGGCCGGCACGTTGTCGGGCAACCCGCTGGCGATGGCGGCCGGCCTCGCGACGCTGGCGCAGATCGACGCGACGCCCGGGTTCTACCAGACGCTCGAAGCCCTTGGCGCGCGGCTCGAAGCCGGCATCGGGGCGCGGATTGCGCGGGGCGGATATCCCTGCCGCGTGGCGCGCGTGGGCTCGATGTGGACGCTGTTCTTCACGCCGAAGGAGGTGACCGACTGGACCGTCGCGGCCGGCGCCGACAAGGCGCGGTTCGGCGTGTTCTTCCATGCGATGCTCGCAGGAGGCGTGTCACTGGCGCCGTCGCAGTTCGAAGCCAACTTCATTTCGGCCGCGCACACCGCCACGGACATCGACGAGACCATCGACGCCGCCGGCGCGGCGCTGGAGGCGGCGCATGCGTGAGGCCGGGGGCGAGCCCCTGTTCCTGCGGGCGTGCCGGCGGGAGGCCGTCGAGCGCACGCCAACCTGGATCATGCGGCAGGCGGGGCGCTACCTGCCCGAGTACCGCCAGGTACGCGAACGCTACGATTTCCTGACCACGTGCCGCACGCCGGCGCTCGCCTGCGAGCTGACACTCCAGCCCATCCGGCGGCTCGGCGTCGACGCGGCGATCCTGTTCTCGGACATCCTCGTGCCGCTGCCGGGGATGGGCCTGGACGTGACCTTCGCGCCCGGCCCGCACCTCGAGCATCCGGTCCGGACGGTCGCGGCGGTCGAGGCCCTCCGGGTGCCCGATCCGCACGAGGCCACGCCGTACGTGCTCGAGGCCATCCGCGCGATCCGCCGGGAGCTGTCGTCCGACGTGGCGCTCATCGGCTTCGCGGGCGCGCCGTTCACGATGGCGACCTACATGGTCGAAGGCGGAGGGTCGAAGTCGTTCGCGGCCATCAAGCGCCTCATGTGGAACGAGCCAGCCACGGCTCACCAGCTGCTCGGGAAGTGCGCGGACACCGTCGGGGCGTACCTCGCCGCGCAGGTCGAGGCCGGGGCGCAGGCCGTGATGCTCTTCGACACGTGGGCCGGCATCCTGTCGCCCGTGGATCACGCGGCGTTTGCCGCGGCGTACGCGCGCCGCGTGTTCGACCACGTAGCGGCCGCCGCTCCGGGCGGGCGGGCGCTGCGGATCTACTACGCGGGCGACTCGGCGGGCAGCCTCGAGAACTGCCGCGGCATCGGCGCCGACGTGATCGGCGTCGACTGGCGCATCAGCCTGGCTGCCGCGCGCCAGCGGCTCGGGCCCGACCTGGCGCTCCAGGGCAACCTCGACCCCACGATCCTGCTGGGCCCGCCGGCGCTGATCCGCGACCGGGCGGCTGCCGTGCTGGCCGAGGCGCGGGCGGGGCAGGGCAGCGAGGCGCCGGGGCCCGCGCGCGGCCACATCTTCAACCTGGGACACGGCATCCTGCCAAGCACCCCGCCCGAACACGCGCAGGTGCTGGTCGAGACCGTGCGCGACCTGTCGACAGGAAGGACCTGATCACATGAGCGAACGGCACCACGACCCCCAGGCGGCCGGTGAGCTCGACGACCGGGCGATCACGATGGACCTGCTGGCCCGGTACGACCGGCCGGGCCCGCGCTACACGTCGTACCCGACGGCCGTCGAGTTTTCCGAGGCGTTCGACGAGCCGGCCTACCGGCGGCACCTGTCGCTCGCCTCGGCCGATCCCGGCGCGCCGCTGTCGCTCTACCTGCACCTGCCGTTCTGCGAGGAACGGTGCACGTTCTGCGGCTGCTCGGTGATCATCACGAAGAAGCGCGAGGTCGCGGCCCGGTACCTCGACTACCTCCACCGCGAGATCGCGATGCTCGCCGACGCGCTCGGCCCGCGCCGCCGGCTGATGCAGTACCACTGGGGCGGCGGCACGCCGACCTATCTGGCGCCGGCCCAGATGCAGGCGCTGCACGGCGAGGTCGTCCGCCGGTTCGACATCGACCCGGCCGCGGAGGTCGCCATCGAGGTCGACCCGCGCGTCACCAGCGCCGAGCACCTCTCGGTGCTGCGCGACCTGGGCTTCAACCGCCTGTCGATGGGCGTCCAGGACTTCACGCCGGAGGTCCAGCTGGCCGTCAACCGCGTCCAGCCCGAGGACGAGACGCGCCGCCTGTACGACTTGGCGCGCGCCGACGGCTTCTCCTCGATCAACATCGACCTGATCTACGGCCTCCCGCTCCAGACGACGCCGTCCTTCGCCCGCACCATCGACACGGTGCTGGACATGCGGCCCGACCGCGTGGCCGTGTACTCGTTCGCGCACGTCCCGTGGATCCGCGGCAACCAGAAGAGCATTCACCCGGACGAGCTGCCGCCGCCGTCGCTGAAGATCGAGCTGTTCGCCGAAGCCCGGGCGCGCTTCCTCGGCGCCGGCTATGAGCCCATCGGCATGGATCACTTCGCGGTCCCGGACGACGAGCTGGCGCACGCGGCCGGGGCGGGCACGCTGCACCGGAACTTCATGGGCTACACGACCAAGCCGGCCACGGACATGCTGGGGCTCGGCGTGTCGGCGATCGGCGACGTGCGCGGCGCGTTCGCGCAGAACGTCAAGAAGCTCAGCACCTACTACGAGGCCATCGACGCGGGGCGGTTCCCGATCGAGCGCGGCTTCGTCCTCTCCGACGACGACCGGCTGCGGCGGCACGTGATCACCAGCCTCATGTGCAACTTCAGGCTGGACCGGCGCGACGTGGAGCGGCGGTTCGGCGTGCAGTTCGACCGCTACTTCGCCGACGAGCTGCGCGAGCTGGAGGAGGGCCCGGTCGCGCACGGGTTCGCCGAGATCACCCCGGACGCGCTCCGGGTCACGCCGCGCGGGCGGCTGTTCGTGCGCAACGTCTGCATGATCTTCGACACGTACCTTCGCAACAAGACGACCAGGCCGGTCTTCTCGAGAACGGTGTGAGGCTCCCTGTGGCGAATGTCCCGGACGCCCCCATCGGCGTCGTGCTCACCAACCTCGGGGGACCGGTCACGCTCGACGATGTGGAGCCGTTCCTGACGAACCTGTTCTCGGACCGGGACATCATCCAGCTGCCGCTGGGCGCGGCATTGCAGCCGCTGCTGGCGCGGTTGATCGCCAAGGCTCGGGGGCCGGCCGTGCGCCGGCGCTACGCCGGGATGGGCGGCGGATCGCCGCAACTGGCGATCACGAAAGCCCAGGCCTCCGCCCTCGAGGCCGTGCTGAACCGGGATGGCGCCCGCTTCCGCACGTTCGTCGCGATGCGGTACTGGCATCCGTTCGCCGACGAGACGCTCGAGGAAATGGAGTGCGAGGGCATCAGCCGCGTGGTGGTCGTGACGATGTACCCGCAGTACTCGACCGCGACGACCGGATCGATGGACCGCGAGCTGGCCCGGGTGCTGACGCAGCCACGGTGGAAGGGCCGGTTCCGGGTGACGGGTATCCGGTCGTACGCCGAGGAGCCGCAGTACCTCGAGGCGATGGCGGACACCATCCGTCGCGGCCTGGCGACGTACCCGCCCGAGCGCCGCGACCACGTCGTGCTGCTCTTCAGCGCGCATGCGCTGCCGTCGAAAATCGTCGAGGGCGGCGATCCCTACGTGCGCGAGATCGAGATGACCAGGCAGGGCGTGCTGGCGAAGCTCGGGCTCCCCAACCGCCACCTGCTGTCCTACCAGTCGCGATCGGGCCCGGTCCGCTGGATCGGGCCGGGCACCGAGGACGTGATCAAGGAACTCGGCCGCGAAGGGGTCAAGGAGTTGTTCGGGATCCCCATCTCGTTCGTGGGCGACCACATCGAGACGCTGTACGAGCTCGACGACCTCTACGCGAACGAGGCCCGCCGCGCGGGCATCACGGATTTCCGCCGGGCCGAGGCGCTCAACACGAACCCGCTCTTCATCGCGGCCCTCGCGACTCTCGTCCGGCGCCACCTCGAGTCACACTCGTGACGCGCGTGGCGATTGTCGGCGGCGGGATCGCCGGGCTGGCGGTGGCCCACGCGCTCGGCCAGCGCGGCGCCCGGGAGCGCGGCGTCGACGTGCAGGTGATCGAGGCCGCGCCCCGCGCGGGCGGCAACATCCGGACCGAACGGCTCGACGGGTTCCTGTGCGAGTGGGGTCCCAACGGCTTCCTGGACAGCGCGCCCGCGACGCTGGACCTGGTACGTGACCTGGGTCTGCAGGGCCGGGTCCACGTCAGCGACGATTCCGCGCGCCGGCGGTTCATCTACCGGCGCGGGCGGCTGCACGCGCTGCCCGAGGGGCCCGGCGACTTCCTGCGCAGCGGCCTGCTCTCCTGGCGCGGCAAGCTGCGCATCGCGGGCGAGCCGTGGGCGGCGAAGCGGCCCGATGGTGACGAGACCATCCACGCCTTTGCGTCCCGGCGCATCGGGCGCGAGGCGGCCGACGTCCTGATCGACTCCATGGTGTCGGGGGTGTTCGGCGGCGATGCCCGCAAGCTGTCGCTGCGGGCATGCTTCCCGAAGATGTGGGACATGGAAACCGAGCACGGCGGGCTCTTCCGCGCGCTCGTCGCGAAGCGGCGCGCCCGCAAGGCGCCGGGCGGCCCGGTGGGATCGCCCATCGGCCGGCTCACGTCGTTTCGCGAAGGCACGGTCGAACTGATCGAGGCCCTGGCCCGCCACCTCGGCGACAGGCTCAGGCTCGGGACCGGCATCACGCGCCTCACGCGCGACACCCGCTATCGCCTCGAGTTGACGAGCGGCGATCGCCTCGACGCCGACGCCGTCGTCCTCGCGGGCGGCGCCGCAGCCAGCGCGTCGATCGTAGGCTCGTTCGACGCGGATCTGGCGCAAGTCCTCGCCGAGATCCCCTCCGCGCCGATGGCGGTCGTATGCCTGGGCTTCGACGAGGCGAGCCTGCCGCGTCCGCTCGACGGTTTCGGGTTCCTCGTGCCGCGGGGCGAGGGGCAGCGAGTCCTCGGCGTGCTGTGGGATTCCAGCATCTACCCCGGCCGGGCCCCGAAGGGCGCGGCGCTGCTGCGCGCGATGATCGGCGGCGCGCACGATCCCGAGGCCGCGTCGCTCGACGACGAGGAGTTGCTGGCCATCGTGCGCGAGGCGCTGGCCGACACGATGGACATCCGCGTCGAGCCGGTGTTCCAGCGCATCTTCAGGCACCCGATCGGCATCCCGCAGTACACCGTGGGGCACCTCGATCGGCTGGCCCGCATCGATGCGCGCCTGGCACGCCACCCGGGCCTCGCGGTCGCGGGCAACGCCTACCGCGGCATCGCGATCAATGCCTGCGTCACCGACGCCGGCCCGATCGCGGGACGCCTGCTGGCTTGACGGGCGCGGGGACAAGCCCAGCCGCGAGCCGGCGCCACCCGCCCCCCGGGGTTCGCGGGGACCTCTGATGCGGCGTCTAGGCGCCGGGTCGAATCCAGGCCCTGCTCGTTCGGCCTGCCACTCATCCCGCCTATCCTCGGATTATCCTCCGAGTCCTCCGTCTGCACACAACTGCACGGTATTTTGTGTACGTCGAATGTATCTATTGTCATGTAGTGTCGCTTCTGATATCCTCTCGGTGATGGAAGAGTCACCTGTCCGCTTGGGAAGGTCCGGCTTAATGACGCCGCCTGAGGTGTTAAGCCGGCTGCGCGTCAACATCCGGACGTTGTACCGGTTGTTGTCGACCGGCGAGCTGCCTGCCGTGCGGGTTGGCCGCCAATGGCGGGTCAGACCGGGCGATCTGGACTCCTGGCTGAGCCAGCGCGAGACTCCGGTGAACGGCGGCCGGGACAGGGATCCCGGTGCAGAAGGGTGAGGATGGAACCCCCATCCCTTCCGACGTTACCAAAGTACTCTATTGTTCTTTGGTGTTCTTCCGATATACTTAGTGGTAACTAATGTCGTCTCACTTGAAATGCGGCGGACACCCAATGACGAGACGCCCAAGTTCCAGCGCCTCGTCGCGAACCACAAACCACGGAACAGCAGGAGCGCGCGCGATGAATTCACGAATCCGACTCGTCACAGCTTTGGTAGGGGCCACCGGGTTGACACTGGTCAGCTCTCTCTGGACCCCCGTTTCGGCCCAGACCGCGACGGCTAACCTCGCGGTCAGTGCCACGGTCGCCAACAAGTGCACGATCTCGACGACACCTCTGGCATTTGGAGCCTACGATCCGATCGTCGACAACGCGTCGACGGCGCTGGCCGGAACAGGCGGCGTGGTGATTACCTGCAACAAGAACACGGCCACGACCATTGGCCTGGGCCTCGGGTCGAATGCGACCGGCAGCATTCGGCGGATGGTTCTTGGTGCGGACTACCTGACCTACGAACTCTACCAGGAGGTGGGTCACACCACGATCTGGGGCACTACGGGCACAGGCCTGCTGACGCCGCCCGTCGCGCCGAATAAGAACGCGCGCACCTTCACGGTGTACGGCCTGGTGGCTCCCGGACAGGATGTGGCGGCCGGCACGTTTACGGATACCGTCGTCGCGACGGTAACCTACTAGCCTTCATCAAGGGGCGACGATGGCTCGTGCACTTCTGTCACGTGTGGTTTGGGTAGGCGTCGGCCTGACGATCCTCGGTCAGGCCGGCGTCGCCGGCGCCGCCACGTTCTCCGTCAATCCGACACGGGTCGTTCTGACGGCACGCGCGGCCACCGCCCTGGTCACCGTCAGAAATGACGGCGATGAACCGCTGCGTTTCCAGGTGAGCGTGTTCGTGTGGGACCAGGACGCGCACGGCCAGATCCAACTGGCGCCGACCGAGGACATGATCGTGTTTCCGCTGATGATGGCGCTGCAGCCGAAGCAGGAACGCAGCGTCCGCGTGGGTGCCGCCACACCGTCTGGCACCGTCGAGAAGAGCTACCGGCTGATCATCGAGGAGCTGCCGCCAGCCGAGCGGCAGGGTCAGCCGACGGGCGTGCGCGTGCTCACGCGCATGAGCGTGCCTGTCTTCCTTCAGCCCCAATCACCGCGGGCGGCCGCGAGTCTGACCGACGCCGCGCTCGGATCGGGCGGTCTCACCTTCACGGTGCGCAACACCGGCAACGTGTTCTTCATTCCCGACGCGGTGACGGTGAAGGCCATGGACCAGCACGGGACCGTGCTGCTCGAACGCACCCTCGAACCGTGGTACGTGCTCGCGGGCGGCTCTCGCGTGTTCGAGGTCGCGGTGGCGCGTCCGATGTGCGAGCAGGTGCGGTCCTTCGCCATCAAGGTGGACGTCGGAAAGGTGTCCCTGAACGAACGATTGGAGACGCCGGCTTCCGCCTGCGTCCGATAGGCATGCCCACGAAGCCGCCGTTGCACGTTGGCCCCTTCCCGTCCGGGCCTCCTGCCGGCCGATCGACGACGATTCAGCGAACGTCGCGCCTGTCGGTGGCTTGGTCGGTTGTCCTCCTGGTGACCGCGCTCGTCGCGACCCCAGCCTGGGCCGGGGCCACCGAAGAGCAGCGGGCCATTCTCGATCTCTCCGTCAACGGCATCGCGAGTGGGCAGGCGCTCGTCATCCTCCAGCCGGCGGATGTCCTGGTCGACGTAACGGCGCTGCACGGTGCGGGTCTCCGCGACATCGCCGGGCGTCGCGAAATGCGGCTCGATGTCGAGTTCGTCAGCCTCGCGTCGCTCGTCCCGGCCGGCATGCGCTACGAGCTCGACCTGTCCGGGCTCGCGCTGCGCGTGACGGCGCCTCCTGCCCTGTTCGGGGCGACCAGTCTCAGCCTGCGGGAGTCGCGTCCGCCCGACCTGCGGTACCCGAGTCACAACAGCGCCTTTCTCAACTATGCCGTCACCGCGCGCCCCGGCTCCGGCACCGACGTGTCCGCCGAAGCAGGTCTTCACCTGTTTGGCGCGCTGATGCAGACGACGGTGACGCGTACCTCCAGCGGCGACCTGCTGCGCGGGTTGACCCAGATTACCTACGACGATCGATCGCACCTGCGCCGGTGGACCTTCGGGGAAACGCAGGCCAACCTCGGCGTGCTGGGTGGCGGCGGCCTGGTGCTGGGCGCCACGGTGGCGCGTGAATACGCGCTCGACCCCTACTTCGTGCGCTACCCGACGCTCGGCTTCACCGGTGCCCTGGCGACCCCTTCGGTCCTCGAAGTGTACGTGAACGACCAACTCGTGCGCCGCGAAGAGCTACCTCCCGGGGAGTTGAAGCTGAGCCAGTTGGCGGTGCCGCAGGGGAGCGGTGCCGCGCGATTCGTGGTCCGCGACGCCTTCGGCCGCGAACAGACCTTCTCGTCGTCCTACTACCTCACCAACTCGGTGCTCAGCCAGGGGATGCAGGAGTACCGGTACACCGTGGGCGCCGTGCGCCAGGATCTCGGTGCCAGCAACGTGACTTTTGGCCCGCCGGCGCTGCTGGCATACCACCGTGTGGGGATTACGAACAGCTTCACGGCCGGCTTCCGCGCCGAGGGCACACCCGAACTCGCGAGCGCGGGACCGGTGATCAACGCCAGACTCTGGCGCTATGGCGAGATCGAGCTTGCGGTTGGCGCGAGCCGCCAGCACGGGCGCACCGGCGGCGCGTATTCGGCCGGCTACAGCTACAACGCAAGACGGGTGAGCCTGGCCGGATCGGTGCGCTCGTACAGCCCGAGTTACGCCACGCTGAGTCTCTCCGGCCCTGACACGCGGCCGGCCTATGAGGCCAACGCGATGCTCGGGATGCAGATCAATTCCTGGCTGAGCGTGGCGGTCAATCACTCGCAGGTGACGACTCAAGGCGCCGACAATGGCCTCGTGGGCGGGGATCGGCAACGTCGCACGTGGGTGTCGGCCCGTTCACAGGTCGGGCGCATGGGACTGTTTGCCAACGTCACGCGAAGCACGGCGGCGGGCATCGTCTCGAATGACGTGGAGGTAGGCGTCTCGCTGTCGCTCGGCGCGCGCACGTCGGCGACGGTGACCGGGTCGGCAGGCGCGGCGCCCGGTCACCTGAGGGCCGAGGTCCAGCAGGCCCTGCCGCTGAATACCGGCGTCGGCTATCGCCTGCGCCTGTCAGACCAGTCCGGCAACCTCGGCGGCGGGGTGCTGCAGTATCAGAACAAGTACGGTCGGTACGAGGTCGAGCAGGTACAGGCGGGCGGAACGAATGGCACGACTCTACGCGCGGCCGGCGGCCTGGTCGCCATCGGCGGGGGCGTGTTCGCGACCCGACCGGTTGAAGAGAGCTTCGCGCTGATCCGGGTGCCAGGCGTAGCCGGGGTACGCGGTTATGCGAGCCATCAGGAGATCGGGCGAACGGATCGCCATGGCAACTTGCTCATTCCAAACCTGCTGCCCTACTATGGCAATATCGTCAGCGTGAACGACCAGGACGTCCCGCTCGACTACAAACTCGGTGACCTCCTCCAGAGGGTTGCACCGCCGTTTCGCTCCGGGGCTGTCGTCACTTTCTCTGCGACCCGCGTCCTCGCGGTGACGGGAACAGTTTCGGTCGAAGTCGCCGGCGAAGCCGTCGTGCCTGCGTTTGGGCAACTGACGGTGGTCGTGGCCGGTGAGTCGATCGAGTCGCCCATCGGACAACTGGGCGAGTTCTATCTCGAGGGGATTCCGCCTGGTCGGCACCAGGCCTCGCTGGAGTACCGGGGAGGCACCGGAACGTGCATCGTGGACGTGCCGACGTCGACGGCCGTCGTCGTCAAACTGGGGCCGATCACGTGCAAGTGAGGAGCGCGGCAATTCCCATGAGCATCGGTCGCGCTGCGGTTCTCGCCGTCTTGGTCCTGGCTATGGGCAGCCTCGCGGGCCGAGCCGAGGCGAGTTGTACCGTCAACACGGCCGGCGTGGCTTTCGGGACCTACGACGTCTTCTCCACGACGGCCCTGGCGAGTACAGGCACGATCAACCTGGACTGCGGGTGGTTGGACTTCAACGTCAGAATCTACCTCTCCACCGGAACCAGTGGCACCTACGTGTCGCGCAGGTTACGCGGTCCCGGCGCCGATGTCCTCAACTACAACTTCTTCCGCGATGCGGCCTACACGCAGATCTGGGGCGACGGCACCGGCGGAACCAGCTACTACTCCAATGTCTGGCCGGGCGGTAACGTTGTCCACCTGACCGTGTATGGCCGGATCACCGCGGGGCAGGACGTCCGGGCGGGCTCGTACGGCGATACGGTTGTCGTCACGGTTGTGTTCTGATGCCAGGCGCAGGCGTGTCCCGGGCAGGCCACCGCGGTTTGGAGCCGCACTGCCCGTCCCGGCCCGCACGTGACGTGCAAGTGGTGAGGAGCGCGGCAATTCCCATGAGCATCGTTCGCGCTGCGGTTCTCGCCGTCTTGGTCCTGGCCGTGGGCAGCGTCGCGGACCGAGTCGAGGCGAGTTGTACCATCAGCACGGCAGGCGTAGCCTTCGGGACCTACGACGTCTTCTCCGCGACTGCCCTGACGAGTACGGGGACCATCAGCCTGGACTGCAGCGGGTCGGACCGGGATGTCAGTATCCACCTCTCACCCGGAACCAGCGGCACCTACGTGTCACGCACGTTGCGCGGTCCCGGCGGCGACGTCCTCAACTACAACCTCTTCATCAATGGCCCCAGCGGGCCGATCTGGGGCAACGGTAACGGCGGAACCAGCTTCTACTACAATTCCAAGCCGGGCCCCCACGAAATCAACCTGATTGTGTATGGCCGGATCACCGCGGGGCAGGATGTTCGTGCCGGCCTGTATGCCGACACGGTCGTGGCCACGATCAATTTCTGATGCCCGGCGCAGGTGTGTCCTGGGCAGGCCATCGCGGTCTGGAGCCGCACTGCCCGTCCCGGCCCGTACGGATTCCCGTCCAGGCCCGGCGCTCGCCGGCGCTCAGCTGAGTGCGAGGACCCCGCCGGGAACGTCGCGCGGGCTTCAGCCCGCGTGCCCGGAGCGAACGCGCTCATCACAGGCTGGCGCCGGGGCTAGAAATGGATGTTGAGGATCGGGCTCTGCGCCGACGTTACTGACGGACCCGGGGCGCCCGCTGCCCGGACGCCCGGCGAGATGAGTTCGGTTCGCGGGGTCAGCCCTGCCGGCATCGCGCCGCGGCTGCAGGCGAACGAAGGAGGCGTCCCCGCGGACCGTGCGGCCGTGCGCACGGTGCAGCTCGGCGAAACCACGACGCTGACCTCCAGCGCCGCGCGCTTGCTGATGGACGCAGCAGGACCGGCCTTGCCTGACTCGGACGCCGATGCCACGGCGGCGCCGCAGAGCACGACGGTGGCCATCACCTGGACGACGAACAGCCGCATGAGTCCAGTCACGCCTACCCCTAGTGCCAGATGCGGGCCATATCCACGACACGCCATGAGCGACACCAGCCGGCACGACTCAGTGGGACATGGGTTGAGACACCAGAAGCCAGAGTGGTGCTGCGTGGATGCTGCACGCGCTCCCTGGCGCGCCGGCACGACAGACCCTGCGGCCGGGTGAGGGTTCCGCCACCCATTCCGCACGTGGCCTGTGCGCCTGGCGCACACGGGCAGCACAGCAGGGACCGGGCCGGGACGGCATGATCCAGCCACCTCCCCCCGTCAACAAGCACTGATGACTGGTCTGACGCTCGCTTGGGTTTCGGCCGTCCGCCTGCTATCGTTGGCCGTCGCGTCGTCCTCAGACAGGGCCGCCACGTGCGCTGCGCGCTGTGGTGCCCAGGACGTGACGCGTTGTCTCTGGTTTCCACCGCGACCCGGACATTGCCCCGGTGCGGGGCAAGGAGCAAGGTGAGATGAAGGACCGTCCGATTCTGGTGCAGAAGTTCGGCGGCACGTCCGTCGCCACCGCCGAGAGCCGCCGGCAGGTGGTCGAGCACGTGCGCCGCGCGCGGGAGGCCGGCTACCAGGTCGCGATTGTCGTGTCGGCCATGGGCCGACGCGGGGACCCGTACGCCACCGATTCGCTCCTGGACCTCCTGAGATCTGATGGTGGCACGGTCTCCCCGCGGGACTACGACTTGATCTTCGTGACTGGCGAGATCATCTCGGTCGCCATCATGTCACAGACGCTCAAGCGGGCCGGGATTCCCGCGCTCGGACTCACTGGCGGGCAGGCCGGCGTGCACACCGACGGACAGTACCGCGAAGCGGAAATCGTCGAGATCGACGTGACGCGGTTGCGGCGGCATCTGGACGCGGGCGAGGTGCCGGTCGTCGCAGGCGGGCAGGGAATCGATCCAGTCACGCTCGACTACACGACGCTCGGTCGCGGGGCCAGCGATACGTCCGGTGTGGCGCTCGGCGTCGCGCTTGGCGCCGAGAAGGTCGAGATCTTCACCGACGTCGACGGCGTCGCCGCGACAGACCCGCGCATGGTGCCGACGGCACGCTGGCTCACCAGGGTCAGCTTCCACGCGATGTACGAGTTGGCCCGTTTCGGCGCCAAAGTCCTTCATCCCAGGGCCATCTCGTCGGGGTGGCGCGCGCACACGCCAATCGTCGTCCGATCGACGTTCTCGAACGCGCCCGGCACCCTCATCGCCGAGGTCGCAGACGAGTGGCCGATCGTCGGCATCGCGACCCTGTCACCCATGGAGACGGTCTGGCTCCCGGCGGGCGCGGTCGGCGACGAGACGCGCGCGCGGTGGGAGCGACGGCTTGTGATCATGAGCGTTGTCGACGCGGACAGCGGCCGACTGATGGCAGGCATCCAGGCGACCCGGCGCGACGAACTGGACCAGGCGTTGGCGGAGGCGGGAATCGCGCCGCTCTGGCGGCGTCCGGATGCCGCATGGATCTCCCTGGTCGGCGACGGGGCCGTGGTTGCGGATCGATCCGCCCGCGCTCGCGGATGCCTGGACCGCGAGGGCATTGAGGTGAGCGGCTTCGAGCGTGCCGGCGTGCGTGCGACGTACGTGGTCCCGGCAGGGGATCTGCTCCGCGCGGTCAACGCGCTCTATCGGGACATCTGCGCGGCGCCCGCCTGAAGAAGCGGGACGGGACCAGGGCGTCCCGGATCTTCCTGGTGACTGGCGACGGTGAGCGCCAGCGCCGGAATTTCCTCGTGGTGAAGCCGAACACGAGAAGCGCCGGCGAAGGCGCTTGACACGTCAAAGGCCAATCCCTCACAGTAGGTTCCACGTTGTCGCGGTAGCCTCCGTTTCAGCAAGTGTTTCACAGGGTCCACCTGCCAGGCCGGCACCCCTGAACATCCCAGGCGGAGCGTCCTGGGTTGCAGCGTCTATTACGTGCGGGCCATTCCGCACGGCCCCGTCCACCAGGAGGAGACCATGGCTTCTTGTAAGGTTCCGCTCCGGATCGCGTTGGTATTGGCGGCGGTCATTCTCGGGCTCGCCGTCTCGGCCGTTGCGCAGACCAGTCTGGGGACACTTCGTGGCGTCCTGCGCGACGAGCAGGGGGCGGTGCTCCCCGGTGTCACTGTCATCGCGCGGGAGACCGGCACGAACACGACGAGTTCCGCCGTCACCGGCAACGTCGGGCAGTACTACATCACGAACCTGCCGGCCGGCCTGTATGAGCTGACGTTCGAGCTCTCCGGCTTCAACTCCGTGAAGCAGGAGGTGCAGCTGCCGGTCGGCCAGGAGCTGACCTTGAATGCCGTGCTGAAGGTCGCGAGTCTGCAGGAGACGGTGCAGGTGGTCGGCGAGAGCGTGCCGGTCCAGACACAGAGCACGGTGGCGACCTTGATCACCAACAAGCAGATAGACGATCTGCCGACCATCGGGCGGGACTTCGCGGCGCTGGCCAAGCTCGCGCCCGGCACGACCTCGTCGGGGATGACCGGAGCGACGGCGAGCGGCACGGGACTCTCGGTCTCCGGCATGCGGCCGTTCCAGAACAACATCGTCGTCGACGGCGCGTCGAACCTGATGCAGTTCTACGGGCGGCAGGCCAATGACTTCCCGCAGGACTGGATCCAGGAGTTTCAGGTCCTCACGAACTCGTTCGGGGCGGAGTTTGGCCAGGCAGCCGGCGGGGTGATGAATGTCATCACGCGGAGCGGGTCGAACAAGTTGGCGGGCCGTGTCTACGGCTACTTCCGCGACGCGAAGTTCGACAGCCCGCCGTTTGCCGGGCGGTATGATGCGAGCGGGAACCCGGTCTTCCTCGACAAGACTCCCCCCTTCTCCCAGCAGCGCGTCGGGGGGTTCTTCAGCGGGCCCGTCGTGAAGGATCGGATCTTCTTCTTCGGCGGTGTCGAGGCGCTGCGCCTCAATTCGTCGGAGGTGCTCGGGATCTCGGACTACTGGCGCACGCATCGCCGCGTGGTTCCCACCTGGCCCGCGGTGAGCGGTCCAGAGGACACGGTCATCCCGACGGGCACTACCAGTCAGGTCTACCTGGTGAAGGCCGACTGGAACATCGCCCAGAACAACCGCGCGTATTTCCGCTACACGAACACCCACAAGTCGGATCGGAACGTCAGCCTGGGATCGTCGGCGCTCGACACGGCGGAGACCCGGTACACCTTCAAAGGGCCGTTGTGGAACGCGATGGCCAACTGGACGAGCACGTTTGGCGCCCGGGCGTTCAACGAGCTGCGTGTCTTCTATGGCGTGAACAAGCCCTGGATCCTCTCGAACTTCGCGGACTTCACGGGCGGCAGCGAGTTGCTGACCGCCGACGGCGCGGAGGGCCTGAACGGGCGGTATTCAACGGTCTCCTATCCGGGAGCGAACTTCGGGGCCACGAGCTTCACGGGACTCGAGGGGGAGACGAACGCCTACATCATCGACAACTTCTCGCTGGTGCTGGGCCAGCATCAATTCCGGGCGGGTGTGCAGCTCTCACGCCAGACGATGTTCATGGACGTCGAAGCGTCGCACAAGGGCCGCTGGTCGTTCTTGTCCGACCGCGTCTTCGACATCAATGACCCCGCCAGCTACCCGAACAGCTTCAGCGGCAACGTCGCGACGGGGAAGGCGACGCTTGGGGCCTGGAGCCCGTCGGCGTACATCCAGGACACGTGGCAGCCCACCAGCACGCTGACGCTGAATTTCGGCGTCCGGTACGATCTGGACCGCACGCCGGAGACGGTCAATCCCCTGATCGACGCCTACAATACGCGGACCGTCGCGCGCCTCGGCGGGGCGCCGCCGATCGAGAAGTCGACCCTCGACACGAACAACTTCTCGCCGCGGCTCGGGTTCGTCTGGGTGCCGACCGAAAGCCGGCGCACCACGCTGCGTGGCAGCTTCGGGTTCTTCTACGATCAGAACCACTTCAACATGACGGACATCTTCGTCAACGAGACGCTGCTGTCGGCGCGCCGCGTGAGTTTCGTCGCCACGAGCCCGTCGGACAATCCGTTCTGGAACGCGGCGGACCCGACGGGGAGCGCGAATCTGCTGCGCGCGTTCCTGGCGCAGAGATTCCCCGCCTACCCGGATCTCACCTTCGCGCCTTACGGCACCGAGCAGATCCTGGCGGTCGTCCCGAACTACAAGATCCCCTACTCGATCACGTCGTCGGTGGGCTTCACACACCAGTTCAGCAACGCCTTCAGCGTGCGGGCCGACTACGTCCACACGACGCTCGCCGATGCGCAGGTCTCGATCGACACCAACTGGAAGCTCACCAGCGACGGCAAGTACGTCCGGGCAGATCCGCGGTTCGCCCGCATGACGTTCATTGGGAACCAGTCGCTGACCGGGCAGAAGGGCAGGCTCACGTACAACGGCCTGCAGACGCGCGCCGAGTGGGTGCCCACGGCGAGCGCGCGGGTGGGGCTCGCCTACACGCTGTCGAAGACGATGGGGAACGTGGTCAGCACGCTGTCGACCACGGCCAACACCAACCCGTTCGACCTGAACGAGGACTACGGGCCGGACAACAACGACCGGCGTCACAACATGGTGCTCGACATGGCGTACCTGGTTCCCAAGGTCGACGTCCAGTTCGCCGCCATCGTGAGCTACCGGAGCCCGCTGCCGTTCAATGTCTCCACCAGCTTCCAGCTCGACGCCGACCCGTTCAGCGACCGGCCGGAGCCGCGCGACTCGCGGCGGGGGGACACCGAGAAGACCCTCGACCTGCGATTGAGCAAGCGGCTGCAGGTCGGGAAGGTCACCGGGTGGATCTATTGGGAGATGTTCAACGCGCTCAACACGGACAACTACTTCGGCTGGCAGGGGAGTCTCCAGTCGTCGCTCTTCGGCAAGTTCACGACGGAACTGCCGAAGCGACGCCAGCAGCTGGGGTTCCGACTGGAGTTCTAGTCCAGCCACGTCCTGCTCCTGCCGCCGGGCGGTCGCGCGCGAGGAACCTGGCCCCGGGGGATGTGCAGCCGGGCACGACGGGGGGGGCCGCAGACCGGCCCCGCCCCGCCGATCGCGGGAGCTGGGCCACGTGCGTCACCGTGACGAGAGGGTTCCGTTTCGGTTGTGAAGTACACCGGGCACCAGGCGTGCGCCGCGCGGGGCACGCCGGCCATACGCTGCGGGCCTGACGCGGCGTGAGGGTCATCCACTCAAGGAGGGCACTACATGGTAACGATTGTGAAACGCGTGGTTCTCGCGGCGTGCATGGCGGCGGTGATGACCGTCGGGGTGATGGCCCAGCGGCCGCAGCCCAACGCCGGCCCCCTGAAGGTCACCGCGATCAAGGCGGGACGCCTGATCGATCCCGAGACGGGGACGGCGGCGACCAATCAGATCATCCTGGTCGAAGGGGAGCGGATCAAGGAGGTCGGGCCCAATGTCGCGATTCCGACGGGCGCCGAGGTCATCGACTTGTCGAAGCTGACCGTGATGCCGGGCCTGGTCGACGCCCATACGCACATGGGCATGACCTACAAGGAGTTCCCCGAGAGCTACAACTACTACCTGACGTACATTCAGGACAGCACACCGCTGCGCGCCATCCAGATGGCGTCGAACGGCCTCCAGTTGCTCAACTCGGGCTTCACCGTGGTCCGTGACGTCGGCAACAACGCGTTGTACGTGGACGTCGCGCTCCGGATGGCGACCGAGCAGGGCTGGCTGCCCGGCCCGACGATAATTCCCTCGGGCCCGATGATCGGCAGCACGGGCGGCCAGTTCTGGCCCACGCCGGAGATGTACGTCGATCACAAGATCATGTACCCGGAGTACATCGATGCCGACAGTCCTGCCGAGATCGTGACGGCCGTGCGGCGGAGCATGCTCTTCGGCGCGAAGACGATCAAGATCTGTGTGGACTGCAAGCCCTGGGGGTATTCCGTCGAGGACATGAAGCTCATCATCCGGGAAGCCGCGACCGGCGGCTGTCTCGTCGAGGGGCACGTGCAGACGCCCGAGGGCGCGCAGCGCGCCATCGACGCCGGCATCCATATCATCGCGCACGGCCGGGCCCTGACCTCGGACCACCACAAGCAGATGGCCCAGAAGGGGATGTTCCTGGCCGGGACCGACACGCCCTTCACGCCGTACCGCGGGAGCGAGACCGCCTTCAAGGTCACCGTGGAGAAACTCCGCGACGCGTACGACAACAACGTCCTGCTCACCTTCTCCACCGACATGGACTACTGGAACGACAAGATGAAGAAGGCCAACGGCGACTGGATGAGCCGCGGCGATCTCACGATCAACTTCCTGCTCACGTGGAAGGCCGCCAACATTCCGCCGGCCGCGATCCTCAAGGCGCTCACCATCAACGGGTACCGGGCGGCTGGCGTCATCAAGGAGCGCGGGCCGATCAAGGCCGGCCTGTATGCCGACGTCATCGCCGTGTCGGGCGATCCACTCGCCGACATCGACGCGGTGCGCGACGTGCGGTTCGTCATGAAGAACGGCGGGGTGTTCAAGCGGGACGGCGTCATGACGCCGGCCGCGCTCTTGAACCCGGGGCCGGTGAGGGGCGCCAACCGGCGGTAACACGGGCAGCGAAGGTCTCCGACGGACCCAGGCGCGGCGCGCCTGGGCCCGTCGTCGCGTGCCTTCAGCCCGGACTCTGAAGGGCCTGACCCCACCATCCCCCACCATCGATACGCACAGCACCAACCTGCCGCGAAGGAGCGCCGGATCACCGGCCTGGCCACCGACACGTCGAGATCCGTGACGGGGGAGCCTCCTTCAATGAGGCCACGGCTTGGAGAGGTCCCGAGGCGGGGCGTCAGCTTCCCCCGAGACCGCCACGTCGCCGGGATCCCATCCGACGAATCAAGCGTCATTCCACAGAAGCGGGCGACGCCCGCGACGGTCGAGGTGCGCGCGAATCGATGTCCGCGGCCGACGGCTGTCGGCTGCTCGCTTTGCTCGAGCCAATCGAAGGAGACACGCTCCGAATGATCTGGATCTGGTCAGGCTTCATCGCGTTCGTCCTGCTCATGCTGGCGCTGGATCTGGGCGTCTTCCATCGGACCGCCCACGTCGTCAGCGTCCCGGAGGCCCTCGCGTGGTCGGGCGTGTGGCTCACCATGGGACTGGCGTTTGCCGTGTTCGTGTACTTCGCCTACGAAGGCCGGTGGTCCGGCCTTGGCACCGCGGTGGACGCCGTCGACGGGCTGGCGAACAACGGCGCGGCGGCAACGGGGAAGTACCTGACCGGCTACGTTGTCGAGAAGTCGCTCAGCGTGGATAACATTTTCGTCATTGCCATGCTTTTCCGCTTTTTCGCGGTGCCGCCGCTGTACCAGCACCGCGTGCTGTTCTGGGGCATTCTCGGCGCCCTGCTCATGCGGGGCGTGATGATCGGCGTCGGGGCGACGCTGATCGCCGAGTTCCACTGGGTCCTGTACGTCTTTGCCGTCTTCCTGATCCTGACGGCGCTCAAGATGCTCTTCCTGCAGACGGAGCACACCGATCCCAACAGGAACGTCGTCGTGCGGCTGACGCGCCGCCTGTTTCCGGTGACCGCCAGGTTTCACGGCGAGCACTTCGTTGTCCGGGCCGGCGCGCCCGGTTCGTACGAGAGCGAGGTCCCCGGGGCGCCCGCGGTGCCGGACGACGTCGTGGACAAGGCCCGGCCGGGAACGCTGCTGCTCACGCCCCTGGCGCTGGCCCTGGTCATGGTCGAAACGACCGACGTGATCTTCGCGGTCGACTCGATCCCGGCCGTCTTCGCCGTCACGAGCGATCCGTTCCTGGTGTTCACGAGCAACGTCTTCGCGATCCTCGGCCTCCGGTCGCTCTACTTCGCGCTGGCCGGGATGGTGGACAGGTTCCGCTATCTCAAAGCCTCGCTCGCCCTGGTCCTGATGGTCGTCGGCGTGAAGATGCTGACGGCCGAATGGCTGAAGGCCGCACTCGGGAAGCACTTCAACCTGTACCTGCTGATGGCGGTACTCCTTATCCTCGCGGCCGGCATTGTCGGATCCCTCCTGGCGGAACGCCGAAGCGCGAGCCGCGCAGTCAGTCGGTGAGCGAGGGCCCCGGCTCGCTCGCTGCTTCATTGTCTGAGCGCCATGGTCGGATCCGTTCGCGATGCCCGTCGCGCCGGCACCAGGTAGGCCACGATCGTCGTCGCGGCCAGCACGGCCAGGACGACCGAGTGGGTCAGCGGGTCGATGAGCCTCGGCACCGCGTCGAGCTGCATGAACACTCGCAACAGCACCAGGCCCCCAGCCAGGCCCACAAGGATGCCGGGTACCAGCTGCCAGAGGCCCTGCCGCACGACCAGCATGACCACGCCGCGCGGTGCGGCACCAAGCGCCATGCGGATCCCGATCTCGTGAGAGCGCTGCCCGGTCGCGAACGAGACGACACCGTAGAGACCGACCACGGCCAGCAGCAGCGCCGCGAGACCGAACGAGGCGAAGAGCGCTCCGAAGAGACGCGCGGGCCACGTCGCCCGGAAGATGACGTCCTGCATCGACGACAGGAGACCGACCGGCAGGCCGGGATCGATGGCGGCGACCTGCTGGCGGACCCACGGCGTGAGCAGCCTCGGATCCCCGGTCGCACGGACGACCAGGTTAAAGCCACGCGAGGGAGACTGCGCGAACGGAACGTAGACGCCCCAGTCGCGGGTGCCTTCGCGCCCGCCCAGGAACATGTCGGGCACCACGCCCACGACCAGACGCCACGGCTCGGGCGGCGCGTTCTTCTCGATGAACCGGATCCGCCGGCCCAGCGTCAGCCCGTCCGGGAAGAACCGCTCGGCGAACCGCCGGTTCACGATCGCCACCGGTTCGGTCTCGGCCGTGTCGGCGGCCTGGAACTCGCGCCCCTGGAGCGCGCGGACGCCGTACGTGCGGAAGAACCCTGTCGTGACCGCGAGTGCCTGCGTCGCGGGCCCACTGGTGTCCGACGCCGGGGGTTGCCCTTCGATTTCGAACGACGTCCACGGGGCGCTCCTGCCGGGAATATCCGTGGCCAGCGCCGCCGCGCGCACGCCGCTCCCTTCCTGCAGCCGCCGCTCGAGTTCCCGCGAGAACCGGAGCCAGCTGGCCCGGTCCGGATAGGCGGAGGCCGGAAGCGAGACGTCGCCGGTCAGCACGTCCGCGATGGCGAACCCGTAGTCCCGCGCCTCGAGCTCGACGATCGACCGCACCATCGAGCCTGACGGCAAGAGCAGCGCCACCGACAACGCCAGCTCGGCGGTGACCAGGATGCGGCTGAATCGGCCGAGGCGCAGGCTCGATCCGCCGTGTGCGGCGTCGTTGAGAATCTCGTTCAGGTTCGGCCGCGAGGACCGAAGAGCGGGCGCCAGGCCCGAGGCGAGGGCGGAGACGATCACCATCGCTCCGACAAAGGCCAGGACCGGGGCACTGAGCGTGAACGCCATCCAGAACGGCGGGTTGGTGTCGATCGCTGCTCGCCGGAAGAGCCCGATTCCGACCCACGCCAGCGCGAGGCCCAGCGCGCCACCCGCGAGCGCCACGACCGCGGATTCCGCCAGCACCTGGGCCGCCAGCCGACCGCGTCCCGCCCCGAGCGCCGCGCGCACGGCCAACTCCTTCGTCCGGACGACCGCGCGGGCCAGCAGGAGATTGGCCACGTTGACGCACGCGACCAGGAGGACACCGAAGACGGCCGCCAGCATCGTGTAGAGGCCCGGCACGGCCGCATCGGGCCCGAGGAATCGGCGCCAGTAGGGCTTGATCACAACCGTCGTCCCGCGGTGGCTGTCTGGCTCCTGCACGGCCAGTTGCCTGGTCAGCGCGGCGAACTCGAGGCGTGCCGTACCGGTCGAGACGCCGTCCTTCAACCGGCCGAAGACCGACAGCTCGCGCCCCTGGCCGCATGGCGTCTCCAACGGATCCACGCCGAGCGGAAGCCAGATCGACTGGTTCAGGGGAAACGCGAATCCCCTGGCCATGACGCCAATGATCGTTGTCGGTGCACCGTTCACGAGCACGCTTCGACCGACGATGTTCGGGTCGCTGCCGAAGCGGCCCTGCCAGAGCGCGTAGCCGATGATGGCGACGTGCGGGGATCCGGGAAGGCCGTCGCCAGGGCCAAAGCCGCGGCCTCTGTGCGGGCGGACCCGCAGGAGAGCCAGCGAGTCGGTCGTCAGCAACGCGCCCGGCACACGTTCCGGTGCGGCCTCCGAGCCGGCGAGGTTGACGCCGAGGAGGGCGAACGCGCCCAGGCCCTCGAACGAGCGCTGCCGTTCGCGCCAGTCGGCCAGTTCGTGTACCCGCGTGGGCACGCCTTCGCTGCGCTCGCCCGCGCCCGCCAGGGCGCGGCGCTCCACTGCCATCAGGTGTTCGGATCCCTCGAATGGCAGCCCTTTGATGACCGTTCCATAAACCACGCTGAAGACCGTCGAGGTGAGGCCGATGCCCAGGCCAAGAGCCGCCACGGCCAGGATCGACTGACCGGGTGTCTTCAGGAACGCGCGTGCCGCGTGGCGAAACTCGTGCAGGACTGATGACATGACGCGCTTCCCTGACCTGGCTCCGTGGACGTTGTCTCGACCGGTCACAGGCCGGCTCGATGCTGGTCAATTGGCAGGCGCGCGACGCGACGCGCCCGGCCGCGGGTCGCCGATGCGACGCCCCCAGTCAGGAGTTACGGCGGCGTCGGAGGAGAGGTTCCGCAGGGACCGGCCGTTGACCAGCGTCGGCGGTCCGCGGGAGCGCGATTGTCTCGGCTCCCCGAGATTCCGCTGGCAAGCCCGGCAAGGCCACCCCAGCCGAGGCCGATTCGAAGCCTGTGCGAAGGGGAATGTAGGAGCATTCTCCGGCGTCCGGCGTCGTATTCAGCAGGGCGGCACGCCTGCACCGGGGCGTCGCCCGGCGGCCTTGGGAGGTTGGCCGTCCGGGAGGTGGACGGCTGGCCGGCCGGAGGCGCCCTCGAGGAACCAACGCCGCAGGCAAGGCGCGTTCCATGGGACCCGTCGGGTGGCGGAACACGAGCACCTCAGCGGATCTCGACGCTGATGGGGAGGCGATGATGACCAGGACACTCGCCCCGCTGGCCCTCGGGCTGGCGGTCTTCGCCGAATCGGACCTCCTGGCCCAAAACAAGGTGGTGGCCGAGATTCCGATCACCGTGGAACACAACAAGACAATCGTTCGGGTCGCGGCCGGCGGGTCGTCGCTCCGGCTGATCCTGGACAGCGGCATGGCCTCGGACGGCATCCTGATCTTCGACAAGGACAAGATCGACACGACCGCGTTCGGACCCTTGCGGGGGGCCGCGGTCGGGGGCGCCGGTTCGGGGCCAGGCTCGACAGTTCTCGTCGGCGACGCGGCGCGTTTCATCGTGGGAAGGCTCGTGTTCGAGCACCAGCGAGTCATGATCCTGTCCGGCCACGACTTCAAGGGGTTCCCCACCGACGGTGTCATCGGGTACTCCCTGCTGGGACACTTCGCTGTCGAAATCGACTACGACACACGCGTGATGACCCTGTACGAGAACGCGTCCTTCACCCCGGAGCCCGGCTGGGAGTCTCTGAAGATCTACTTCAAGGGCAACCGGATTCCCTGGGCGGACATCCTGATCGGCACCGACCATGAGCCGCTGGTCCGGATTGCCGCCTATATCGACTTCGCCTCGAGCGAAGCCCTCGAGCTGCTGTGCCGCGAAGCGAACAGATTCCGCCTTCCGGCGAAGACGACGGGCAAGTACCTGGGCCGGGGTCTGAGCGGGGACATCCACGGACAGGAGGGGACGATCTCCAGGATGCGGATCGGGCCGTACCTGCTCACCGATGTCGTCGTTGCCATCGCGCCGGCCAGCGTCCGGTCCCGGCAGAAGGATGCCGACGGCATCGTCGGCAACAACGCGCTTCGCCGCTTCAATGTGATCTTCGACTACGCGCACAACAGGATCCACCTCCGCCCAAACTCCCATTTCTCGGAGCCGTTCGGCGGGAGTCGCCCGGCTGTTGTGCCGCAAGGCCAGCGGCACTGATCGCATGCGCCGGCCGGCGCGTCGCACCGGAGGAGCGCCGGTCCATCCGCGGCGCGCTCGGAGGGGGCGTCACGCGCAGTTCGTGACAACTCGGGAACACGGTGGACCGCCGGCTGACCATCGGCCGTTTCGCACCGACAGAACGGCCGAGCGTGTCCGTCTGCCCGCAGGGTGCCACGTGTGACACAATGCGAGCGACTCGATCGCGGCCGTCGCACACCGTTCCGGAGGCCCTTGTCGTGAAGCACATTCCATCGTACGCGGTCGTTCTTCTCCTGGCGTCCACCGGAGTCCCGGCACAGCCGCCGCAGGCAAAGCCCCCGGATTCCGTCGAGGCCATCGCGGCGGCGCACCAGAAGATCGACGAGGGCTACAAGCGATCGCTGATGTCGCCCTTCACGGCCATCGGCGTCCAGTACTTCGAACCCGGCCAGCGACTGCACCTCATCGCGGGCGCAACGGGCGTGACCTTCGAGTCGCCCACGGCGCCGGGTGCGGGCGTCGAGATCAGTTTTTCAGATGGTGCCTTCGCGGTCACCCCGCTTCGCGGGACGGCGGTGACGCTCCTTGCGAGGACCGGGGAGGGGGACGTGGTGACGGGCGCCGGCCGACCCGTCGCGGGCGCCACCCCGATCACGGATCGGGACGTGCTCAAGGTGGGCCGCTACTACGTCGAGTCGTATGCGAGACCCGATTCCGGCAACGTTCGCGCCTTCGACCCGGACTCAGCGGCCCGACAGGCGTTCGCGGGTCTCAAGTGGTTCCCGCCGAACGCGGCGTTCCAGCTGGCGGCCACCTACACGCCGATCGCGACGCCCGCCAAGGTGGTCATCGCCACGAGCCGCGGCCTGAAGAAGGACTACTTCCGGGTAGGCGTGTTCGCCTTCACGGTCGACGGCACGCCGCAGACGCTGACCGCGTTGGCGGTCTCGGCCAGCCCAGGGACCGGCGACGAACTCTTCGTCCCGTTCCGCGATGCGACCACCGGGAACGAGAGCTACGAGGTCGGCCGGTACCTGATGGTCGCGTTCCTCGGGCCGGGCGCGAGCTACGTCCTCGACTTCAACCAGGCGACGAATCCGCTGTGCAACTACTCGCCGCACTACAACTGCCCGATCCCGCCCCGCGAAAACACGCTCGCCGTGGCCGTCCGCGCCGGCGAGATGGCCTACCCGAGGCCGCACCAGCAGGGCGGCGGGCAGGGGCCCGACCAGGCGGCCACGGGGAGGGTCGGTGCGCGTTCCCCGGCTCCACCGGCGTCCGGCCGATCTTCTTCGCCCGGCCTCTGACCCTGACGAGGGCACCGGCGTAGGCCCTCCGGATTCGGTTCAGGCGCAGGAGGATCGGGTTACCGGGTGGGCTCGTACCGGAGACGAATCTCGACGCTCGCGCTGAGGAGCCCGGCCTCCGCCGTCATCGGATGGTGCACGACCGCCCCGCTGGTCAACGTGGCCGAGGACGTGGCAGGGCCCGGACGAATGGCCAGGCCCCGATCGATCTCCTGGCCGTTTCGGGCCCGCACGTGCGGCTCAATGGGGGTGTGCCGGCCATCGACCAGGCCCGCGACCGTGGAATCCAGCAGGTCGAGCCGCGATGCGGCGGTCGCCCCAGCCTCCGCCTCTTCGAGCAGTTCCTCGACGTTCTCGAGCGGATCGTAGCCGGCCAGGAGGTAGATCACGGCGGGAGCGGTCCTGTCGTCCAGGGTCAGCCATTCCTGGCCCACGGGCATCTCGTAGACCTGCCCGGCTCGCACCCGGGCCGCACCTCTGATCATCTGGCTGGGAAAGAGAATCGCGACCTCGCCGTTCAGCTGCCGCCCGACGACGTACGCGAATCCGTCCGCGCTCGGGCTGAACACGAAGCGGAGCTGATCGCCGTTTGAAACCGGAGTGCCGTCGGCCACCGCGAACTCGGTCCACTGCCCGCTGGTCAGCCGCTGCCCGTACCCCGCCCAGTAGAGCGCGAAGGGAGGGATCGGCGGCCTGCGCCGCGACTGCATCCACTGGTCGACGAACGCGGGGCCTTCCTTGATCCCGACCATGACGATGACGGCCAGCACCGCCGCCGCGAAAGCGCGGCGCACCTGTCGCACAACGATGCGATCCTCGACCTCGGCGGCGCTCACGAGCGTGCTCGCCAGCAGCAGGCTCGACGGCCTGATCCGGCTGGGGTCGAACGCGATCCGGTGGCGCCTGGCCAGGGAGGCGAATTCAGGCGGCAACGAGGCGACCCATCGCCCCGCTTCTCCGACCAGCTCGACCGGCACGACCGTCCGCTCGTGCGCAAGCGCGTGCCGCAGCTCGGCACGCATCCGGTCGGATTCGGCGGTGCGCGTGTCGAGGGCTCCTTCCGTCAGCAGCAGGACGAAGTCCGGCGCCTCCTCGATGAGCGTCAGGCGTCCATCATCCGGAGCATCGCCGCTCGCGCACGCCCCGACGAACACGCGGAAGCCGCGGCGGGCCAGTCCAGCGGCGATGGCGACGGCTGCGGCCGTTCCGGTTCCTTCGCGACAGCAGAGATAGACGTCGTATCCGGTCGAAGCCATGCGTGGATGCCCCCGGGCGCCGTGCGGGATTGTACTCGCTGCCCACAGGCAGGGCACGTGCGATCATTCCGCGCCCGTGGCCGTTGGCCGCCCGCGGGCGGAGTGTGTTCGCTCCGGCACGCGGGCCGAAGCCCGCGCGCTACATCCGAGCGCCGGGCTTGGGCCGTCACGATAGCGCGTCACGAACTGACGACGTCCGGCGCGGACGGTCCAGCCCTTGACACCCGCGTGGCATTGCGGATGATAAGCAGGCGGGCTGGTGAGGCTCACCGCGCTGATCCCATTCGTTTCTGCCTTTCTCGAGGTTGCCATGTCTACCGTTCGCATTGTCCGGCAAGGTCTCTCGCGGTGCGTTCGTCCTGCAGGCTGTCGGACGCGCGCGTTCGTGCTGTTCTGCTCGGCCGTCCTCGTCACTGCTTCGGCGATCCTCGCCGGGCAGGCTCCCGCGGGGGCGGCCAAGCGTCCCCTGACGTTTCTCGACATGCAGAAGATGCGTCAGGCCGGAGCGCCGGTGCCCAGCCCGGACGGCCGCTCGGCGGTCTACACGATCACGACGCCGGACTGGCAGGAAGCGAAGCGGCAGTCGGACATCTACTGGGTGTCGCTCCAGCAGGGCGTCGCGTCGACCCGCCAGATGACGTTCACGAAAGACAAGAACGAGACCGAACCGAAGTGGGCCCGCGACGGGAGCTTCTTCGTCTTCGCCTCGAATCGCGAGGCGCCGACCACCGCCGCCGCCGAGGGCCAGCTCTACCTCATGCGCCCGGACGGCGGGGAGGCCCGCAAGATCACCGACGCCAAGAACGGCGTGTCCACCTTCGCGTTCAGCCGCGACGGGCGGTTCCTGGCCTACCGCAGCGGCAAGGCCGGCGAAGAGCAGCTCTACCGGTTGCCCGTCGCCACCATCGACACCGCGACAGCCGAGGCGCTCACGACGCAGGCCGCCGGCCTCGGCGAGTGGGAATGGGCGCCGGACAGCACGCGCATCTACTTCGTGGGCCCCGACGTGCCGGACCCCGACGAGAAGGTGCGCCGGGAAGAGAAGTTCACGGTCGACATTCGCAACGCCGAGACGCCCCTCGCGAGCCTCTGGGCCGTGGACCTCGATCCCCGCAGGACGACGCGGCTCACGAAGGACTCGTCGATCACGGTGGCCGGCTTCACGGTGTCCGACGATGGCCGGTGGGTCGGGTTCCGCGGAATATCGGCCAACCGCTACGAGCGCAACGTCACCGAGCAGAACATCTACAGCAATCCGTACCTGCTCGAGGTGGCCACGGGCACCATCGAGCAGCTGGTTGCCAACGCCGAGGTCGGCGAGAGCGGGCTGACCTTCTCGCCTGACGGCCGGTGGGTCGCCTTCTCGGCGCCGAACGACCTCGAGAAATACGGCATGGCCAACCAGCGCGTCTACGTGCGGGCCGTCGGCGACCGGGGAGGGAAGTGGCGCAAGCTCGGCGGGGGCTTTGACGGCGACGTCACGATCGGGTTCTGGTCGAAGGACGGCAACACCATCTACTTCAACGAGGGCATCAAGGCGACGGACCAGTTCCTGGCCCTCGACGTCCAGAAGGACACCGTTCGCCAGATCACGAGCGAGAAGGCGTCGCTCACCGTCAGGCGAGACGAGGACACCGGGGCCATCTTCATCACCTACTCCGATGGCGTGACTCCACCCACCGTGTTCACGATCGCGAGCGTCGACCAGGCGGGAACCCGTCCGGCCTGGAAGCAGCTCACCGACGTCAACCCGCAGGTGCGCGACGTCGCGCTCGGAGCGCAGGAGGAGATCACCTGGAAGTCGAAGGACGGCACGATGGTCGGCGGCGTGCTCGTGAAGCCGGTCGGCTACCAGCCGGGCCAGCGCTACCCGCTGATTGTCGCCATCCACGGGGGGCCGGCCGGGGCGGATGTCCTGCGCTTCAACGGCGGGTACGGCGCCCAGGTCTACGCCGGCGCCGGCTACGTCGTGCTCGAGCCGAACTACCGGGGATCCACCAACTACGGCGAGGCGCACCGCAACGGCATCGTCGGCAATTACTTCCCGCCCGGGTTCGACGACATCATGTCGGGCGTCGATGCCCTCATCGCGCAGGGCATCGTGGACGGCACGCGCATGGGCGCGCTGGGCTGGAGTGCCGGCGGCCACTGGTCGAACTGGATCCTCACGCATACCGACCGCTTCAAGGCCATCAGCTCCGGCGCCGGCACGTCGAACTGGATCTCGATGTACGCGCAGAGCGACGTGCAGCGGAACCGGCAGTTCTACCTCGGCAACCGGCTCCCGTACGACGATTTCGACGCCTACTGGGTCCAGTCGCCCCTCAAGTACATCAAGGCGGCGAAGACGCCGACCATGATCCACGTCGTGCAGGGCGACCCGCGCGTCCCGAGCCCCCAGTCGATCGAGCTGCACATGGCGCTCAAGCGGCTTGGCGTGCCGACCGAGCTGTTCGTGTACCCCGGCGAGAGCCATGGCATCCCGGATCCGAGGAACCAGTTCGTGAAGTCCACGGCGGAGATGGCGTGGATGGACTACTACGTGCGCGGCATCGGGAAGAAGTTCGCCTGGCGCATGGTGCTGGACACGCTGGAGGAACCAGGCAAGGAGGCAAAGAGCCCGGCGGAGGGCAAAGCGCCCGGCGGACGCTAGGCTCGCGCGATCAAAGGCGGGCGGAACGGGCGTCTACGGACGCCCGCGTCCGCCCATGGGCCCGACCTGGTCGAAAGGAGCCGTCATGAACGCGAAGATCCCGGGCCTCCCCCTCCTCATCCTCCTTCCGTGTCTCGGCCTCGCCTGCAATGCGACTCCGCAGGCCCGGCAACAGGCGCCGCCGACCAGGCCGGCGTCCGTCGCGGTCCCCTCGCCGGGCCACATCCTCGAGATGACCTACCCCTACGATGACCAGACCATCTACTGGCCGAACGCGAAGGGGTTCCACCTGGAGAAGGGCAACTGGGGCCTGACCCCCAAGGGCTACTTCTACGCGGCCAACGCGTACAGCGCCGCGGAGCACGGCGGCACGCACCTCGACGCACCGATTCACTTCGCCGACAAGGGTCGCACCATCGACAGGCTCCGGATCGAGGAACTGATCGGCCCGGCCGTGAAGGTGGACGTGACCGCAGCGTGCGCGAAGAACCGGGACTACCTGTTGCAGGTCGCCGACGTGCAGCGCTGGGAGGCCACGCACGGGCCGGTTCCGCCCGGCGCGTGGGTGATCATGTACACGGGCGTGGGCACCAGGTACTACCCGGATCGGAAGCTGGTGCTCGGGACGGAGCGCATGGGCGAAGCGGCCATCCCCGAACTGACCTTCCCGGGTTTTTCACCCGAACTCGCGGCCTGGCTGGTGAAGCAGCGCCGGATCACGGGCGTGGCCATCGACACGCCGAGCATCGACGCCGGACGGTCGACCGATTTCAAGGTGCACCAGATCCTGTATGCCGCCGACAAGCTCGGGCTCGAGAACATCGCGAACCTCGACAAGCTGCCGGACGCCGGCGCGGTCCTCTACGTGATGCCGATGTTGATCAGGGACGGTACGGGCGCCCCCGCCAGGGCGTTCGCAATCGTGCCGTGACGAAAGGAACGGCTTTCACGGGGCTCGGGGCGCTCGGATGTCCCGAATGACGACCTGGCACCGCTATCCCTGCGTGCGGGCGAGCGCAGCCAGCGCACGGTTCTTCTCGTACCCGGACTTGATGGTGCTGGCGGCATCCAGGTACGCCTTGCGCACGGCCGCATCGAACGTCGCGCCCTTCGCCGCCGCGACCAGCACGCTGGCCCGTTCGTAGTCGTTCTTCACCGTGGCGGCCGACTGGATGGTCCGGATGCGGAGTTCCGCGCCCGGCGACGGCAGCGCGAGCGCGGCCTTGAGGACGCGCGACCGCTCGTAGTCGCTCTCGATCGTGTCGACCGCCTTGAAGAACGCGTCGAGCGACGGTCCCGTGAGGCGCTGTCCGCCGATCAACTCCACGAGCAGCCCGGCCAGCTCGTAATCCGACTTCATGCCGGCCGAGTTCTCGATCAACCGGGTCTGGGTCCGTTCGTCGAGCGTGCGTCCCTTCAGCAGGGCCGACAGGGCGCGATGCCGCTCGTAATCGGACGTGATGCCGTCGGCCAGGGTCAGCGCGAGATCGACGGCCGCCGGGTTGAGGGCCTGCGTCCGGTTGACCTGGACGAGGAGGCTTGCCAGTTCGTAGTCCGATTTCATCGTGCGCCCGGATTCGACGATCACGCTCGCCACCGGCGCCGTGATGGGGCCGGCATCGATGAGGGCCGAGAGCGCGCGGCGCTTCTCGTAGTCGGACTTCATGGTGCGGGTCGCCCCGGCAAAGGCCAGGCGGCACGCCTCGTCGGGCAGGCCGAGTGTCGCGGCCCTGACCAGGGTGGACGCCCGTTCGTAGTCCGACGTGATCTCCGCGCCGGCCTGGCGGATTGCGCGCGCCAGCGTCGCGGGATCCAGCTTGCCCTTCGCAAAGAGCTTTTCGAAGTAGATCCGCTTCACGTAGCCGGACGTGATCGTGGAGATCTCGTCGAGCACGCCCGACGCGCCCTTCTGCGCGAGCAGGCGCGTGACACGGGCGTCAGCATTGAAGCCCGTCCTGCGCAGGAACTCCGGCAGCACCCTGGCCAGCCACGCGCGCGCCTCGGGCCCCGGCGGCTTGCCGTTCCAGAGCCGTTCGAGTGATCCGTCTGACCTGGCCCGAACCTCGTAGGTCGTGCTGCCGTTGTTGCGCTCGGTCAGGGTGAAGTACCCGCCCGCAGACACGCTCTTCACGTCCGTCTCGTCGTCGGTGAACGTGATTGCGCCCCTCGATCGCGCCTTGAAGCCCTTGCCGTTCTCACTCCACACGATGTCGACGCTCGAGCCGTCGTCGTGGGACGAGAGGTGCGTCCCGGGGCCTTGGGGCCAGAACGAGTCGCCGAAGCCGGCGAAACCGTCGAACCACTCCCAGAGACGGGCGAACAGGCCCCCGGGCGGTGCCGGCGGAGCGGGCGGTGCCGGTGGTGCTGGCGGAGCGGGTGGTGCAGGTGGCGCGGGCGGCGCCTGCGGCAGGGCGGACGAGTCGGCGGCGTCAGGCGGCGGCGCCGGTGGCACCGGCGGAGCAGGTGGCGCAGGCGGTGCTGGGGGCGCCGGTGGCGCCGGTGGCGCTGGTGGCGGCCAGTTCCACACGTCCCAGTCGCCCGTGGACCTGCTCACCTGACCTGTGGCGGCGGCGGGCGTCGTCGCGGCGGACGCGGCACCTCGAGGCGTTGCGCTCGACACTGCACCTGTTGCGGCGGCCGGCGTCGTCGCCGGCCGAGCCGTCGCAGCAGGGATGGGACCCTGAGGCGCCGCGCTCGACGCGGCGGCCGGCGGTCCGCCAGCCGCAGGACGCGTCGCGCCCTGACGACCGAACGCCGTGGATCCCACCGTCAGTCCGATGATCAGGAGCATCACCACCGCGGCGACCTCCCACTGCGGGCCCTTGCCGCGGTACGCCTCCGGTGCGCCGAGCAGGCGTCGCACCCTGGTCAGCAGCGATCCCCCCGCCGCGGCGAGTGCGAGCGACGGGTCCGGCTGGCGCAGGTGCTCGAGCGTGGCCAGGGCGCGTGCATACTCGACGGTGTTGCCACACATCGCCACGGCGCAGTCGTCACAGCAGTACTCGCGTTCGACGCGGACCCGGCGGGATACCCACCAGACGGCCGGGTGGTAGAACAACAGCGTCTCGACGACGGTCTGCAGGAGGTTGACGATGTAGTCGTGGCGGCGGACATGGGCGAGCTCGTGCGCGAGGATCGCCTCCATCTGCGGCAGCGTCAGCCCGGCCAGGGCGCTTGCGGGCAGCAGCACAACCGGTCGCAGCCAGCCCACCGAGCACGGCACGTCGGCGCAGGCGGTCTCGAGGAGCCTTACCGTGCGCGTGATGCCCATGCGCGCCGACAGCCGTGCGACGCGTTGCTGCCAGGCTGGCGTCGCGCTGTAACGCTCGTGTCGCAGTTGTCGCTGCAACAGCGTCCATCCCGCCACGAGGCGAAACGACAGCAGGACCACTCCGACGAGCCACGCGGCCAGGATCGAGGGGATCCACGCCGACACGGCGTCGATCGACGGCGCGGTGCGGGTGGCAGCCTCGGGCTGCCGCTCCTGGGCGACACCATGATCGCCGGGCTGAAGCGGGGCGGGCGTGCCAGGTGTCACGGCGGCGCGTGCACCGCGGAGCGGCGTTTGACTCGTCGTGTCAGGCGACGGCAGCGTCACCACGGTCGTGACGACCGGCGCGAGGGCCATGAGCAGGAGCGCGGCGCAGCCGACGAGATAGCGGGCCTGGCCGCCGGCGCGCCGCAACAGCGCCAGCGCGACGAAGGCGGCACCGCCGATCGCGGCGCCCTGCCAGAGAAAATGGACAAGCGACCAGCCGAGCGTGCGGGCAATGGGGTGTCCCAGGACGGCGCCGATCGATTCGGGGTTCATGTGTCACTCCCGGCATGCTGATCGAGCAACTTGCGGATCTCGTCGAGCTCTTCCGGTGTTGCCCGGCGTGTAGCAAGCGCCTGCATCACCAGCCTGGCCGCGGAGCCATCGAACGCGCGTTCCAGGAGGTCGCCCACCAGCTGGCGCTGCGTCTGCTGCTCGGAGCGCCGGGCCCAGTAGACGTGCGTGCGCTCGGACACATTGCGTTCGACCAGTCCCTTCTCCGTCATGATCTGGAGAAGCTTCAGCGCCGTGGTGTATCCGGTCGGCCGGTCCTGCTCGAGCGTCTCCTGGACCTGACGCACGGTGCTCGGCCCGCGTTCCCAGAGGACGCGGAGGATGGCGAGCTCGGCGTCGGTGGGCCTGGGTGGTGAAAGTGCCATGCGTCCGAAGATATACGAAGTGTTTCGTATGTGTCAACGAAGATCTTCGTAGAGAAGCGCAAACCAGCCAGACACTCCGCCCCAAGACCCGCTATCATGACGTGCCGCCCGTGGCCGGGGGAGCAAGCACCGACCGGGTCGTCGAACACCCGGGTCCTTGCGACATCGTTCCTGGAGATCGACCGGGAAGTCCGGCGGCCAGCCAACTGCGGAAGAGGGGGAGTACTCCATGCCACATCTCAAGCTGAAGGTCGTGAACGCGCTCGTTCTCGCGGTGGTGGTCATCGCAGCCGCCCCCGCCGCCGCGCAGGTCCAGCGTCCCATGACGGTCGTCGACCTGATCGGCCTGCCGTCGATCAGCGACCCGCAGATCGCTCCGAACGGCAAGCACATCGCCTATGTGCAGGCCGAGGCCAACTGGAAGGCCGACAAGCGCATCAGCCAGATCTGGCGGATCAACATCGACGGGTCCGGCCCGATTCAACTCACGGCTGGAACCGAGAGCGCCATGACGCCGCGCTGGTCGCCGGACGGCAAGTCGCTGGCCTTCGTCACCAAGCGCGGCGACGATGGGGCGAATCAGGTGTACCTGCTGCCGACTGACGGCGGTGAAGCCAGGCGGATCACCAGGCACAAGACCGCCGTGTCCGACCTGGCGTGGTCACCAGATGGCACCGTCATCTACTTCGTTGCGTCCGATCCCAAGACTGCCGACGAGAGCCTTCGGGACGAAGCCAAAGACGACGTGTTTGCATACGACGAGCACTTCAAGCAGACGCACCTGTGGAAAGTCGACGTGGCCGGAGCCGCCGAGCAGCAGATCACCACGGGCGACTATTCGGTGATCGGCTATCACCTGTCTCGTGACGGGACCAGGATCACCTTCCACCGGGCCCCGAGCCCGTTGTACGGAGATGCGGACCAGGGCGAGGTGTGGGTCATGGCGGCCGATGGCAGCGGCGCTGCCAGGCTCACGACCAACGGCGTCACCGAAGTCGGCGCCGAGTTGTCGCCCGACAACTCCCGGATTGTCTTTGTGGCCGACAGCAACGAGAAGTTTGAGTCCTACTACAACGACAACGTCTTCCTCGTGCC
Source organism: uncultured Acidobacteriota bacterium (assembly GCA_963813325.1). Lineage (GTDB taxonomy): Bacteria > Acidobacteriota > Vicinamibacteria > Vicinamibacterales > JAKQTR01 > CAWEYM01. The sequence continues at coordinate 2,003,954 of CAWEYM010000002.1, read as the reverse complement.
GGCCGCCGGCGGCGAGGTCAAGATGCTGACCAGGGACCTGCCCTACGAAGTAATGGGCGCGACGTGGTCGAAGGACGGCAAGACCATCTACCTCTCGGCCAACATGGGCGTGCATTCGGAGCTGTTCGCCCTCGACGTGGCGAGCGGCACATCGCGACAGATGACCGAAGGCAGGCACTCGCTGGGTGGCGTGACCTATGAGCCCGCTCTCGACCGTTTCGTCTTCACGATCGACGAGCCCACGAACGCCGGCGACGTCTGGACGATGACGCCGGGCGACAAGGCGCCAACGCAGGTGAGCCACGTGTTCGACCGCCTGGCCCGTGAGTTCAAGCTGCCGCGACAGGAGAAGATCGAGTGGAAGGGGGCCGATGGCGTCACCGTCGAGGGCCTGTTGTTCTATCCGCTCGACTACCAGGAGGGCCAGCGCTATCCGTTGTGCGTCCAGACCCACGGCGGGCCGGCCGCTTCCGACCGCTTCGGGTTCGGCCGGTGGCAGAACTACACGCAGGTGCTGGCCGCGAAGGGCTATGCGGTGGTGCAACCCAACTACCGGGGCAGCACCGGATATGGCGACCCGTTCCTTCGAGACATGGTGGGCCACTACTACCAGAACTCTCACCTCGACGTCATGGCGGCGGTCGATCACCTGATCAAGATCGGCATCGCCGATCCCGATCGGATGGTGAAGATGGGCTGGAGCGGTGGCGGCCACATGACCGACAAGATCATCACGTTCACCGATCGCTTCAAGGCTGCGTCGTCCGGCGCGGGGGCGGTGAACTGGATTTCCATGTACGGCCAGAGCGACGTGCGGAGCTATCGCACGCCGTGGTTTGGCGGAACGCCGTGGCAGAAGAACGCGCCAATCGACCTGTACTGGAACAGCTCGCCGCTCAAGGACGTGGCGAACGTCAAGACCCCGACCATCATCCTCGTGGGTGAGCAGGATGTGCGGGTGCCTCCGCCGCAGTCGATCGAACTCTACCGGGCGCTCAAGTCCAACGGCGTGGCGACCCATCTGTACATGGCGCCGCGGGAGCCGCACGTCTGGCAGGAATTGCGCCACGAGCTGTTCAAGGTGAACGTCGAGCTCGACTGGTTCGAGAAGTACGCGACCAAGCGGCCGTACGTGTGGGAGAAGGCCCCGGGTGCGGACGCAGCGAAGTAGGGATCGAGATTGGCGGCCGGAGTCCGAAGACTCCGGCCGCCGCCCGGAAGGGCGTCAGAACCGGCCGACCACCGTCAACTGGAATGCACGCGCAGGCTGCTGATTGGCCATCAGCAGGAAGTTCGAGCTCCAGCTCTGGTACGCGCTGTTGTAGTTGTACTGGGTGTAGTCGCCGCCGTTGAGCAGGTTGTAGATGTTGGCCGCCACTTCAACCTGGTAGCGGTTGTACTTCACGATCTTGCCGATCTTCAAGCCGACCGTCGTGATGGTCGGCGACTGAACCTGGCCTTCCCCGCGGTTGCTGAAGACGTAACGGTTGCGGGTGGCCAGGGGGTTGGCTGCCTTGGATCCGTTGGCGAGCGTGAACGTGCTCGGTCCGTACTTGAGCACGTCGGGATCCGTCGCTGACAACTGATAGAGGGGTGACCCTGACCAGGGGCCAGCCTGCACCGTGACGTTGCCGGCGACGGTGATACCCAAGGGAGCCTGCCAGACCCCGCCGAAGTTCGCGCGGTACTTCATCCAGGTCGGGCCGTAGCTGAGCGCGTTGCCCGTGTCCGGCAGCGAGTTCCCGTCGTTGTCGCCGCGCGGCATGTAGAGATTGGCGTTGTTGGCGAAGTGGTCCGGCTGCACGAACGCCGCCGGGTCGGTGGGGTTCCACGTGCCGGCCATCTTGTGCCACTGGCGATTGACGCCGGCGATGAGCTGGAACCCGCTCGACATGTTCTTCGTCATCGTGATTTCCAGCGCCTGGTACTTCAGCTGGCTCCACGTGTTGTTCGTCTGCTGCAGGACGATCCCCTGGTTCGGGTCGACCTTCCCGAACCCGCCGAACGGCAGACCCGGCCCGCTGGGATAGTAACCGTTGATGTCGACGGTTCCCCACACGTCCTTGTACGTCCGGTTGATGTAGCCCACGTCGAGACCGATCTGCCACCCGAACTGCCGCCGGAACCCGACGATGAACTCGTCGAGGTACGGCTGGTGCAGGCCGGGGGCGATCTGCGCCGAGGCCAGGGCCGCGCTGGACGCGGGGGCGAGCACCACGGTCTCGAACACGCCGTCGAGGTTGTTGTCGTACTCCCGGCGGAAGGACACGGAGTCGTCCGCGCCGAAGATCGTCACGCCATCGCGGCCCATCACCTGCTCACCCAGGCGCGCATAGCTGGCCCGCAACACGTTCTTGGCGTCCTGCGTCACCAGGTACGTCGCTCCAAGACGCGGCTGGATGGTCCAGGACTTCTGCCGCGTGATGTCCCTGACCTGGTCGACGCGCTTGACGTAGTCGAACCGCATGCCGAGGTTTGTGGTCAGCCGGGGACTGGGCTTCCAGCTGTCCTGCATGTAGAAGGCGTAGTTGCTGTCGCGCGCCTGCCGCGTCGTCAGGCTGGTGGGACTGGCGTAATCGCGGCGGAACGCCTGCGTGCCCTTCGAGGGATCGGCCGGGTTCACCGGCGTCCGGTACTCGCGGAAGAACCCGTCGTTCACGTACTCCGTGCGCTGATCGTAGATGTTCTGCGGCTCCATGAAGAACCCCGCGCCGAGTTCGTGGGAGCCGATCCAGCCATCCTTGAAGTAGGTCAGGTCGCCGCGCATCAGCCACAGGGACGCCGGCACGAAGGTCCAGGTCGCGGTGCTCCCGCCCTCGAGGATCAGCGAGTTGCCCGTGATCAGGCCGCTCGAGATGCGGGTGCCGTCGTAGACGTTGATGTTCGGTCCCTCTCCTACGAACCCGAACGCCTTGTAGGTGTCCTTGTCGTTGCCGCTCTTGTTGTTGTAGCCGACCGAGAACGTCGTCGTGAGCTTGGAGCCCCACGCCGACGTGACCTTGGCGCTGTACACGTTGCCGCCATTCGAGTACGCGTTGATGGGATCGAAGAAGTACGCCCAGTTGCTCTGCCCGTGGGTACGGTCGCGCTGGAAGAACGCCGACAGCTCGTGGCCGCTGGCCATGCGCGCCGTGACCTTGACGTAGGGCTGGTACCCCTTGATCTGCTGGGGAAACAACTCGGCGTTGGGGTAGTAGGTCTTGATGTCGGATACGTTCTTCGAGTTTCGGCTGATCGCCGTCTCGACCGCCGACTTGCGGAAGGACCCGAAGAACCAGACGCGGTCCTTCCTGATCGGGCCGCCCAGCGAGCCGTCGAACTGCCCGATTCTCGCCTGGACTGGCGTGCCGCCCGTGGACACGCACTCCTTGTTCGGACACGTCGAGTACGTGGCCAGCGGCCCGCTCAGCGCGAAGACCGTCTTGTGGTACGTGTTGTCGCCGCTCCAGCGGAGCGGCTGGTACGCGTACCCGGCAGTCCCCCTGAACGTGTTGCCCCCGCTCTTGGTGATCACGTTGATCGCCAGCCCGGTCCCCATGGGCGTCCCGGCGTCGGCCCCGCCCGTCTTGACCTGCGTGTCCTGGATCATGTCCGACCCCATCTGCACGTACGTCAGCTGGAAGTCGTTGTAGTTGCCAGCCTGCATCCCCTCGAGCTGCACGACGTGGGCGAAGTGCTCGGTCGCGTGGCCGAAGTACACCGAGCGTCCGCTCCCGTCGTCGAACGGCCGGGAATGGACACCGGGCGTCTGTTCGAGGAAGTCCGTCCAGTTGCGGCGGGCGGCCAGCGGCATCGCCTTCTGAAACTCGCCGTCGATGTTCAGGACGTTGCCAGGCTTGCTGACCTCCAGCATGGGCGACTCGCCCGAGACCGTGATGGTCTCGGACAGCGTGCCGATCTTCATCGTGACGTCGACCTGGAAGTTCACGGCGGCGCGGAGCAGGATGTTCTCGCGCTTGAAGATCGCGAACCCCGTCAGCTCCGCCGTCACCGTGTAGGTTCCCGGCGGCAGGTTGACCAGGCGGTAGTAGCCCTCGTGGTCGGTGACCCCGGTCGCGGGGCTGATCATGTCGGGGCTCGTCGCGGTGACCGCGACGCCGGGCAGTGCCCCTCCCTGCTCGTCTTTCACGTAGCCTCGCAGACTGCTGCCCGTAGACTGCGCTTCGAGCGTGAGAGCGCTCGCCGTCATCACAACGAGCACAAGCAACAAGAGCCGCACACGTCTCCTCATGTGTTCCCCCTCCTCCAGCGCTGCCCTCGGCAGGCCCCCCCGGGGCCGTGACCGACGTGGTGAGATCGGCCGCCGCCCCCCCCGGGCTGCGACCGACATGGTGAGAACCGCTTCCCGAAACGCGCCTGGTGGCTTCCCGATCTGGATGTCGCTGTGCCGCGAATAATACTGCAAACCCGGCGGAAGGGGACGTCTTTCTGCGAGGGGTGCCCTCGTCTTTCTTCTGGAGCCTCCATTCGGTTGTTTGGATCGAGGACAGCCTTCGCTGGCAGGAGGTGGAAAACCGCCGCTGACGCTAACGCCCTTTGGGCGGGAGGGCCTTGAGCAGGTCGGCCGCTCGCGGTTCAGCCGGATCGAGTCGGACGGCCTCCTCCGCGCGGCGGCGCGCCTCGTCGAACCTCCCGAGTCCGGCATACACCGCGCCGAGATTCAGTTGAGCGCTGGCGCGGGCAGGATCGAGGCGGCACGCGTCCTCCAGGTACGGAAGGGCAGCCTGCGCATCACCTTGCAGGAAGATCGCCACGCCGAGCTTCTCGTGCGCCTCGGCCAGCACGGGCGCACGCTCCACGGCCAGCCGCAACCATCGTGTCGCCTCGACCGGGTCGCCCTGCTCGAGCGCGAGCGTGCCGAAGTCGAGCGCGACCTCCGCTCCAGCCCCAGCCACCGAGTCCGGCATCGCCGACAAACGCCGGACCGCCTCGTCCGGATGGCCGGCCAGGACGAGCGCGCGCACAAGCAGCGGGCCAGCCTCCCCGGTGTCGTACCCGCTGTCGTAGGCGGCCTCGAGATGCGCCGTGGCCTCATCGGCCCGGCCGGCGCCCGCCAGTGCCTCGCCCAGGGCGAGCCGGATGGCGGGCCGCGGGCCGTCGACGGCCAGCGCGCGTGTGAGCGCGTCGACCGCGTCTGCAGGGCGGCCCGCGTCGAGAAACGCCCGCCCGACGCGGAACGCCAGAACACCAGGATGACTGTGGCTGACCGACACGCGCTCCGCGTATCGACGTGCGTCGTCGAACTTTCCCTGCTCGATGAGCCACACCGCCTTGCGCGTCTGCTCGCTGCCGATCCCGCTGTCGAGACCGAGATTGGCAAACGCCACCAGCGCTCCCACGGCGACGGCGCCGGCCGGGACCAGCAGCGAGACGACGCGGCGGGCGCGGGCCAGGTCGTAGAACCGGACGAGCGCGGCGCCGGAGGTTGCGCACAAGGGCACGAGCAGCGGCAGTCGGTAACGGTCGGCGACGAAGAACACGGCGACGGCCAGCCCGTACACGGGTACGAAAGCCGCCCAGAGCCAGTACCCGTGACGTCGGACGCGCAGCGACGGCCAGAACAGCCCGGTCAGGCCGAGCGGCAGGAGCAGCCAGGGACCGGCCGCGAGCACGCGCAGGACACTGGACTCTCCGCTCGCGTAGTAGGCGTAGCTGTAGTTGAGTGGGACATTCACGCGGTTGAGCAGGATCCCGACCTTGCGCGCCAACAGGAGGAGCGCATCAGCTGGATGCGCGGTCATCCAGTCGAAGGCCAGCTGCGCGAAATAGTCGGAGACCTCCCCGGGTGAGAGCCTGCGACCCGCATCCGCTTCCGCGATGCGTGTTGCATCCTGTGCCTGCCCGGCGATCGAGGGACTGATGCCCGGGATGGGCGTGTACGTGCCGTCGGCTCGATCGTGGTTGCCGATGTAGAGGTTGAGCCCGCCATGCGACGAGATCATGATGGCGTGACCGGAGACGGCATAGTTGCGAGCGGCGTTGGCCGCAAGGACGACGAGCAGGGATGCCAGGAGCACGGTCGCGCGGCCGACGCCTGGCAGCCACCGGTGCGGCCCACGGCGGGGTTGATCGGCCGCCGGTCGGCGCCACTGGTTCACGAACACGCCGACGACGGCCGCCGCCGCAAAGACCAGCGCGTTGGGACGGTTCAGCGCGAGCAGCGCCAGGGACGCGCCCGCGAACGCGAACACCCGGGCCCGATCGTCTGTCGTGGTGCGCGTGAGGGCGTAGAGCGCGCACGCCACCAGGAAGGGATCCAGCGCGGACTGGAGGATCAGCACCTCGTAGAACGTGAAGAGGCCGGTCAGAATCGTCAGGCCAGCGGCTGCCAGGGCCCCGCGCTCTCCGAACCAGTGACGGGCGGTGGCGAACGACAGACCCACCGCGGCGGTTCCCAGGCCGACCTGGACCAGTTGCGCCACGAACGACGAACCCCCGAGAGCAAACACGGCCGCGAGAAAGTACACGTACAAAGGCGAGACGAAGAATGCTTCTCCGGGCGCAAACAGGCCCTCACGGGCAATCTGCTGCCCGAGGGCGACGTAGTACGCGGTATCGAGTTCTCCGTGCGGCTGCAGCAGCGGGTGGTCCCGCAACTGGAAGAGCACCGCCAGCTTGACGACGAAGGCCACCGCCATCAGCAGCGCCCACGTGCGCCAGGGCCGGGCGATCCTCATGGATGCGGTGTCGTGCATGTCAGTGAAGTCGGCTCGGTTGAACAGCGTCGCGCCATTGTAGACGCATCGGCCGCTTCATGAGCACAGGTCGGAGCCCGCGGCGCGGGGGCCTGCCGGAGCTGCGTCGAGCCGGGTCCGATTTCCGGCTGACGCCCGACCGGACTTGCGACGAAGTAGCCGGGACGCGCGGTGATCTCACCTCGCCTGCCTCGCCGAAGTCGCACCTGCACCGTGTGCCAGCCCGTGCGGCTCACGCCGTCCGGCACGTAACTGAGGAGGTATCGGGCCTTGAACTCCTCGATGATCGCGGTAAATGTCTCGCGAAGGCGCGACGGGTCTTTGGCCTCGAGCACCCGGCCACCGGTGGTGTCCGCCGCGTCAGCGAGAAACGACCTCATCGACGCCCTGTAGTCCGGCACGCCCGCGCCCTTCCCGATGGTCGAGAGCGGGGTCGTGGTCACGCCGTACAGGACCGACTCCGAACGCCTGAGCGTTTCGATGACCGACTCCGGCCGCAGCCAGCTCGAGGTATCGAAGCCGTCGGTGAAGACGAGAGCGAGCGCGCGGTCCCCTCCGGTCCGGTCGAGCGTTGCAGCGGCGTGCACGGCGTCGACGAGCGCCGTCCGGCCGACAGGCTCCATCCGCTCGAGCGCCGAGCGGACGGCGTCGAGGTCGCCTGAGACTGGCGCCGCAAGGTACAGTTCGTGGGAAAAGGCGAGAAGACCCGCCCGATCCCCGTGTCGCAAGCCGTCGAGCGCCGCGCGGGCAGCTTCCACCAGCGCTGCCCACTTGCTGCCCCGCACGCTGGTGCTCGTGTCGAGGACGAGGAGCACACCGATCGGGACTTCTTCGGCGGAAAAGAGGTCCACCCTCTGCTCGACGCCGTTGTCGCGAACCTCGAAATCCCCGGCCGACAGGCCCGTGATCGGCCTGCCGTCGCGGGTGGCCAGCACATCAAGACGCACGATCTCGACGCTGCTCTGGAACGTGGGGGCCTGCGGTCGGGCCGTCCACGGGACGGCAACGGCCGCGACGACCAAGGTCGAGACCGAGAACGCGAGCCACGGCGGGTTCACAGGCGGATCCTCCGCCGCAGCTCGTCGAGAACCGTCGAAACACGCCAGTAGGGTCCGCCCTGGAACTCCCACCAGGGGTCAGGCGGTGTTCTCCCGCCGGGTCGAGCGATGCGGCCCAGCAAGACCGCGGCCGCCTCACGACGTCGCCCGCCGCGCAGCAGGACCTCGCTCAAGCCCACTACCGCTGCCTGGGAATCGGGTTCAATCCCCAGCGCGCTCCGGTAGGCGTTTTCCGCGGCCTGCCACTCGCCGACGTCCTCAGACGCACCGGCCGACACGAGCAGCCCCAGATACTGAAAAACAGGATCCTTCGTTTCCGCCTGCGCGTACTGCGCGGCAACCCTCGCTTCCTCCGGCCGGCCGTGACGAGACAGGAGCAGCGCGAGCCTCAGCCATCCCTCGACCAGGCGCGGCTCGATCCGGACGCTCGTGCGATACGCGCGCTCGGCGTCGGCGACGAGCGTCGCGCGTTGCGCGGCGGTGATGGGTCGCCCCCCGGGGGTGGCGGTGCCGGTCCTCCGCGCGAGAGGGTACTCGAGCACGGGAGAGCATCGAAGCTCCGCGTACGCGCCGCGGATCATCCAGAGGTGGGGATCGTCCGGGGCGGCTGCCTCGAATTGCGGGAGATGGGCCTCGAATCCTTCGAGGTCCATGGCAGCGAGCAGGAGCGCTGCCGCCACCTGAGACCAACTCGCTTTGAACGACCGCCCGACTCCAGACGGCCCGACCCGGTCGCGCAACGACAGGAACAACGGGCCGGCACTGATGTGGTCCGGCGCGTCGCGATACACCCCTTGATCGACTTCGGCGACGGCGAGGTCGAGGTGGAGGACCGCTGCGGCCTCCAGGTCGGCGGCCTCGACGACGGCGTCTGTCGCGGCGGCGGCGGCGTCATCGTTACGTATCCGGATCCACTGCGTGACGCGCCGGACACGCGACACCGGCCACTGGCCGACGTCCCCGCGAACAGCCGGAAGCCCTCCCCTCCGGTACGCCGCGACGAACGCGCGCCAATGGTCGAGTTCCTCGTTGAGCTTCTGCGACTCGGTCCTCGGTGGCGTCCTCTGCTGCGCGTGCAGGCTGACGAGCGCGCTCGCGCCGATACACAACACACCAACGGCCGCCAGGCGCCAGCCCCGACACCGCACGCGAGAGGACATGGCCATTAGACTGTGCCCCGCCGGTTCGTCGGTCCCTGAATCAGCATCGGGCGACGACAGGATACCGCCAACTCAACAGTGAGGCGAGAGCCCCCTCGGGCCCCCTCGGGGCGCCGAGTTGAGCCGGATCGGGCGACTGGCCGCAAGCCGCGAGTCGCAAGCCGACCAGTAGACAGTAGAAAGTAGTCGGTAGATAGTAGGCGGAGCCGCGAGGTCGAAACCGGGAGTCTGGATTCGGCAACCGGGATCTGCGTGGGCGCATCACGGTGCGACCGTGGCGTCCGGGATCGCCAGGCTACAGCCTGGCACGAGGCGCAACCGCAGAGCCGCGCGCCGCAGGCCTCGAGCCGCAAGCCGAGATTGCCCCCCGCCGGAGGTCGTCGATGCGAATCGTGAACAGCCGCGCCACGTTGGTCCTGACCGCCCTGCTCCTCGCCTCCGCGCCCGCGCTGGCCCAGCCCCCGGCCCAGCCGCCGCCCGCCGGGCCGGAGCGGCCGCCGGCCCAGGCGGCGAAGGCCGCAGAGCCGCCACCGGATCTGAAGGAGACGAAGTCGGTCACGAGGCACGTGGTCACGATCGACGGTGTCCGCATCGCCTATACCGCCACCGCCGGCACACTGGTGCTCCGCGACGCTGAAGGGAAAGCCCGCGCGTCGATGTTCTACGTGGCCTACGTGAAGGACGGCGTTGACGACCCGGCCGCGCGACCCGTGACCTACGCGTTCAACGGGGGGCCCGGTTCGGCGGCGCTGTGGGTCCAGTACGGCGCCTTCGGGCCGAAGAGGGTCGTCATGGACGATGACGGCCGGCCGATGCCGCCGCCAGGGACACTGGTCGACAACGCGTACTCGATTCTCGACATCACCGACCTGGTCTTCATCGACCCGGTCGGCACCGGCTTCAGCCGGCCCGCGCCGGGCGCCGACACCAAGCAGTTCTACAGCCTGCGCGGCGACATCGAGTCGGTCGGCGAGTTCATCCGCCTGTGGACCGTCCGCAACGAACGCTGGGCGTCGCCCAAGTTCGTCGCGGGAGAGAGCTACGGGACGACGCGCGCGGCCGGGCTCGCGTTGTTCCTTCAGCAGCGCTACGGCCTGTACCTGAACGGCGTCGTGATGGTGTCGACGATCCTCAACTGGCAGGACCAGGACATGTACCCGGGCAACGACATGCCGTACATCATCCACCTGCCGACCTACGCGGCCACGGCCTGGTACTACAAGAAGGTGCCGGCCGAGTACCAGCGGGATCTGGGCGCCTTCCTGAAGGAGGTCGAGGGTTTCGCCATCGGCGAGTACGCCTCCGCCCTGCTGCAGGGAGACTGGCTGACCGACGCGCGGCGCCGGGAAGTGGCTGACAAGGTGTCGCGCTACACAGGCCTGTCGGCGGACTTCATCCTGCGCGCCAACCTGCGCATCGAGCTGCCGCGCTTTACGAAGGAGTTGCTCCGCGATCGGGGTCAGACCGTCGGACGGATCGACACGCGGTTCCTCGGCTACGATCGCGACTCGGCCGGCGAGCGGCCCGAGTACGATCCGTCCGGCGAAGCGTTCAACGTCGGCTACGTCGCCATGCTCAACGACTACCTGCGGCGCGAGCTGGGCTACGAGAGCGACCAGGTCTACGAGTTCTCGGCGCGCGTCGGCCGGACCTGGACCTGGGACGAGAACTCGAACCGCTACGCCAACGTGGCCGAGGACCTGCGGTCCGCGATGAACCGAAACCCCTCGTTGAAGGTGCTGTTCGCCTCCGGCTACTTCGACCTGGCCACGCCCTACTTCGACACGCCGTACTCGGTGGCGCAGATGATGCTGCCGAAGGATCGCCGCGCAAACATCACGATCGAGCACTACGAGGCCGGGCACATGATGTACGTCCGCAAGGACGACCACGCGAAACTGAAGCGCGACATCGCGGCGTTCTTCAAGAAGGCCGTCGCGAGGCCGTAGGGGACTCGGGACAACCCAGTCGTGAGTTCTGGGTTCTGAGTTCTGAGTGCCCCGGAGTGTCACGCTCCTGGCCGAACGCCGGGAGCCGATCGCCAGACGAGGCCGTTCGTCGTGCGTCGTTCGCCGAAAGCCGCGGGTCGCGAGCCGGGGATCACAAGACGAGGCAGCCCCCGAGAGAACGAGGTGAGCCATGTCGCAGCTGCAGCCCGCTCCCTGGGGCACCACGGCCGTTGTCGGGAAGCCCGAGCCGCGGATCGACGCACACGTGCGCGTCAGCGGGGCCGCCGTCTACACGCGCGACGTCGCGCTGCCGGGCATGCTGCACGGCGCCATCCTGCGGTGCCCGTACCCGCACGCCATGGTCAAGTCCGTCGATACGTCGGCGGCTGAACGCATGCCGGGCGTGTATGCGGTCCTGACCGACAAGGACCCTGAATCGCGGATCCCGTGGTACGAGATCGAACCGGGCAAGGCCCAGAGCCGGCTGCTCGATCCCCATTGCCGCTTCGCCGGCGAGGAGGTCGCCGCCGTCGCGGCTGAAACACCGGATCAGGCGTTCGACGCGCTGCGGGCCATCACCGTCGACTACGAGGCGCTGCCCTTCGTGGTCGATCTCGACGAGGCCTTGAAGCCCGGCGCGCCCGCGGTCCACGAGGGCGGCAACCGGGTGGGGCCGCCCGCCGTGTACGAGCGCGGCACCCTCGCCGAGGGGTTCGCCGCCGCGGACGTCGTCCTCGAGGAGACCTATCGCACCAGCGTTGAGATCCACTCGCCCATGGAGACGCACGGGTCCGTCGCATCCTGGGATCAGGACCAGGTCACCGTGTGGGATTCCACGCAGGGGGTCTACGACGTGCAGGGCGCGCTGGCCAGGGCGCTCGGGTTGCCGCTGAGCCGCGCGCGCGTCATCAGCCAGTACATGGGCGGCGGCTTCGGCAGCAAGCTGGAGCTGGGGAAGTACACGGTGATCGCCGCGCTGCTGTCGCGGAAGGCGGGCCGTCCCGTGAAGGTGTTCGTGACGCGCGAGGATGCGTTCCTGTGCGTCGGCAACCGGCCGGCGAACGTGATGACGCTCAAGGCCGGCGTGAAGAAGGACGGGACGCTGACCGCCCTGCAGTTCACGAGCCGCGGGGTCGTCGGCGCGTACGTCGGCGGGGCAGAGACGAGCTATCTGATCAGTGAGCTGTACACCTGCCCGCACGTGCGGACCGAGGACGTGTCGGTCTACGTCAACGCGGGGCCGCAGCGCGCGTTCCGGGCACCAGGCTTCCCGCAGTGCGCGTGGGCGCTCGAGCAGATGATGGACGCGCTCGCGGGCAGGATTGGAATGGACCCGGTCGCCTTGCGCCTCAAGAACATAGCCGCTTCGAGCCAGCTCCGGAAGGGCATGCCGTACACCTCGGACGGCCTGGCACGCTGCCTGGCCGAAGGGGCCCGGGCCTTCGGCTGGGACGAGGCGCGGCGGCGCCCGCCTGCGACTGGCCCGATCGTCCGCGGCGTGGGCATGGCCGCCTGCCAGTGGGGCTACGACGGCGAGCCGGTCGCCACCGTGTTTGCCAAGCTGTTCGCCGACGGCAGCGTGAACCTGAACTTCGGCGCCGCGGACATCGGGACGGGGACGAAGACGGTGATGGCCATGGTGGCGGCCGAGGAACTCGGCACGCCGCTCGATCGCATCCAGATCGAACACGCCGACTCGGGCACCTGTCCGTACGCGGTCGGGTCCGGCGGCAGCCAGACCGTGCTCGTGAATGCGCCGGCCGTGCGGGCGGCGGCGCTGGAGGTGAAGCGGCAGGTGCTGGAGATGGCCGCGGCGCAGCTTGGCGTGCCAGCCGGGGATCTCGCCATGAAGGGAGGCGAGGTGGTCAGCGCAAGTCGGCCCGGCACGAACGTCGCCGTGTCCGATCTCAAACGCCTCCAGCAGCAGCGGCTCATCGTCGGCGTCGGCACGCGCCATCCCCATCCCGCGGGCAAGGTCGCGCTGCCGTTCGCCGCGCAGTTTGCCGAGGTCGAGGTCAACACGCGGACCGGCGAGGTGCGCGTGCTCCGTATCCTCGGCGCGCACGACAGCGGGCGGGTGATGAACGCGCTGACCTACGAGAACCAGGTCCACGGGGGCATGACGATGGGGATCGGGTTCGGGCTGACGGAGCGTCGGGTGATGGACTCGGCGACCGGGCGTGTGCTCACCGCGAACCTGCACGACTACAAACTGCCCACCGCGATGGACGTGCCGGCCGAGCTCGTGTGCCTCCCGATCGACCCGCACGACACGGAGTGCAACACGGTTGGCGCGAAGGGCCTCGGAGAGCCGGCCACGATTCCCACCGCCGCGGCCATCGCCAACGCGGTGCGCCACGCGACGGGCGTCGTGATGAAGGAGTCACCCATGACCCCGGCGCAGGTGCTGACGGCGCTGCGCGGAGCAGGGACCCGCTCGGCCGCGGCGGGGCCGCCGGAGAGGACAGGTGGGTGATCCGGGAGGCCGCGGTTCCGAAGTCGTGAGTGTGAGTTGTGAGTTGTGAGTCTTGAGTGCCTGCACGACGCCACGCTGCAAGGCCGCGGGCCGACAGCCGCAAGCCGCAGGCCGGGGATGGGGCCCAAGGCCTTTAAGACCCGGGGACTGGGACCTACTGAACCAGGAGGCGTGCGCCCAGCCCGATGAGCACGGTGCCGGTGATGCCCTCGAGGACGCGCCGGACCGTCGGCCGCGTGAACGCCCGCGCCATCGCGCCGAGCGCCAGCGCCCAGGTCGTCAGCCACACGAGGCTCATCGAGACGTGCGTCACCGCCAGGACGAGGAACCTCGCGAAGAACGGATCCTGCCGGCCGATGAACTGCGGCAGGAGCGTCATGTAAAAGAGCACCACCGACGGGTTGAGGAAGTTCGTGGCCGCGCCCCTGCCGAGCCAGGCGGCGCGCGAGGCGCCGTTCGGCCCGGGGTGAACAGGGGTCGTTGCGCCAGTCGTGCCCGGCTTGCGGCGTCCGCTCACCGCGAACCACAGCGCGCGGAGGCCGAGGTAGGTGAGATACGCCGCACCGCCGACCTTGACCACCTGGAGCGACCATGGCCACTGGTGGAAGACGACGGACATGCCGAGGGCGGACGCGAGGGCCAGGGTGGAGTTGGCCACGTTGATGCCCAGGACCGTGGCGAGAGCAGCCGCGCGGCCGTCCTCGACGGCGGCCTCCATGACGATCGCCATGGCGGCCCCGGGGCTCATCACGAGGAGCACGGAGATGGTGGCGTAGGCGAAGTAGCGCGCGTCGAACATGGAGGGGACAGGATACCGGTAGTCCCCGGTGATCAGTCACCAGTTTTCGACTCCCGAAGCCCGAGAGGGTCCCTCTCCGATTCCCCGTTCCCGACGGTCCCTGGCCCCTTGTGTCACCCGGACGCGAAGACCGCGACAGTGAACCAATTACTGAATCACCAGGCGGGCGTCGCCGACTTTTTCGGGCGGCGGCGGGGGGCCCTCGCGCACGTCCTGTAGTCGTCGAGCGCGTGCGAGCCGAACGTGTCGGAGCACGCGAGCTGGCCTTGCGCGACGAGCTGGCCGACGGCCGTCCTGGTGAACGCCTTCCCGATCGACGCGATGTTGAACCGCGTGTCGGCAACCCCGATCCACCCGCCGCGACGGGCGTCGGGATGGCCATCCGGCGCCAGCTCGGCAGCCGATGAATCGCACGATGACGGGGACACGAACATGGTCCGATCGTGCGCGTTCCTCGGGCCGCCGGCCCACACTCGGGCCGCCGGCTCCTGAGAGCACTCGAGGAACGCTCCGCCGGACCGGCCGCCACAATCGGAGGCCGGCCCGAGGCGCCGTGGTGCCTTCGCTACGGCTGAGTGGTCGAGAATCGCAGCGGGATTGCACCCTGGTCGGCCCGCGGGTCGATGGTGCCCGTCCCCGGATTGAAGATGGTGTAGCCGTCGAGCCTCACACCCTTCGGCACCGTCAGGCGGACGTAGTTGATGAAGTCGGTGAAATTGGTGACCACGCTGTTCGCCCAGCTCGGCGGCGGCGTGGCCGCGAGCGAGTCGCTCACCAGGCGCAGGGTCGTCCCCGCGGGGACCGCGACGGTCAGGGAGTACCCCAAGACGCCGCCGGCAACGAACCCGTTGACAACCACGTTCTTGCTCACGGCCGTAGCGTTGTAGAGCGCGACGACGGTGCCGGTCCCGTCGCTGTCCGCGGGGACGAAGAAGACGTTGGTCGTCAGCGTGGCCGCCGCGATGACCGCGGCGCTCTCAGCGCCTCCGTCCTGAACGAAGACGGGCGGGACCTCGTCGCTCGCCGCCTGACCGGCGGATGCGAGGGCCGACGGATGTCCGGAGAACCCGACCATGGCAAGGACCCCGCCTGCCAGCGTGATTGCGGCCAACTGCTTCCTCGATTGTGCGATTCTCATGGCTCACCCTCCAGGGACAGCGCCCCGCGTCGAGGGACATGACCCCTGGCGCGGGACTGATTGTCGGCTATTCTGACATGTATTTGGCGCAGCCCGCACGGGCGCCGCGGCGAGACTCGATGGCCGGCCCGAGATGGGCGACGGCGGTGAGCGCAGGGTCTCGTCGAGCGCGGCGATGATCTGCGCGGGCGGTTCGAGACCGACCGCGAGCCGGACGAGCCCGGGATCGAGACCGTGTGCGTGGAGTTGCGCACGGCCTGGGCGCCAGGCCCTCGCCCGCCTTCAACAGGTGGTTGCGACCGTTCGCAAGCCGCCCGATGCGCTGGCGTGTCAGCGGAACACGTGTCTTGACGGTGCGAGGTGAGGTCGTTACCATATATGGCAGGTATATATGGATAAGACCACGCTCTATCTCGACAGCGAGAACTACCGGCGCCTGAAGCGCGTGGCGTACCGGCGGCGGGTCGCGCCCGCCGTCCTGGTCCGGGAGGCGATCGCCGATTACGTGGCACGGCACGATACGGTGCGCCTTGCGCGCAGCGTCGGGTCGGCGCGCAGCGGACGCAGCGACATCGGCGAACGGGCCGAGGAATTCCTGGCAGGTTTCGGTGACTCGACATGACCGTCGCGGACACCGGGGCCATGATTGCCCTGTTCGACCAGAGCGACCGTCATCACGGCGCCACGCGGCACCTGTACGAGGAAGCGCCTGACCAGTGGATCCTGCCGTGGGCAATCCTGCCGGAAGTTGACTACCTCGTGGCTACCCGCCTGGGCAGCCGGGCGCAGGAATTGTGGCTGGCCGACCTCGCGTCGGGCGCATTTGCAGTGGAGTGGGGCCGGCAGGAGGACCTGGGCGCGGCCGAACGGCTCTGCCGGCGCTACAAGACGCTGCACCTGGGACTGGTCGATGCCGTTGTCATCGTGACGGCCGAACGCCTGCGCGCCGACGCCATCGCGACGCTCGACGTGAAGCACTTCGGCGCGGTCTCCATCAAGGGAAAGCCGCGCCTGCTCCCCCGCGACGCCTAGCCCGGACTGTTCGTGAACGCGCCGTGTGTCCCCGGAGATGCCTGCTCCGTAATCCGCGTCGAATCATGCGTCCTCTCGTCGCGGAACGACCTGCGCAATGTCCGTGGCTATGCCCCGGCCTCCGCCAAGATGAGACTGATGTGAGAAAAGGGGCCTGACCCCAGTCGGCGAGCGAGACGATCGCCACGCCTTCGGCATCGGTGCGCGGCGAGGATGTCCCGGGCCGCGCGGGGCCTGCGTCTTCAGCCGGAGCGCCGGCGAGGCGCCCGGTGGCGCTCCGCGACTCGCATGGCCCGGGAGGCCCCGCACGTGCGCCAGGCCGCGGTGGCGGATGGTTGCGACGTGCTACCGGCGCTCGGCTCTCCGCCGATCGGCCTGCTGCGCCTGGATGGCCGTCAGGTTGATGGTGAAGACGATGTCCTCGACCAGGCAGCCGCGCGACAGGTCGTTGACCGGCTTGGCCAGCCCCTGGAGCATCGGTCCCATGCTGACGACGTTCGCCGACCGCTGGACGGCCTTGTAGGTGACGTTCCCGGTGTTGAGATCCGGGAAGATCAGGACCGTGGCCTTTCCCGCGACCGTCGATCCGGGTGCCTTCAGCCGCGCCACGTCCGGCATCACGGCGGCGTCGTACTGCAACGGGCCCTCGAGCGCGAGATCGGGGCGCAACTCCCTGGCAATGCGCGTCGCCTCCTTCACCTTCTCGACGTCCTCGCCGGTCCCGCTCGACCCGGTCGAGTACGACAGCATGGCGATCCGGGCCGGGATCCCGAAGGCCATCGCGGAGTCGGCGCTCTGAATGGCGATGTCGGCCAGTTCGGGAGCCGTCGGGTTCGGCACCACCGCGCAGTCGCCGAAGACGAGGACCTGATCGGGCAGGCACATGAAGAAGATGCTCGAGACGAGATTGCATCCCGGCACGGTCTTGATGATCTGGAGCGCCGGCCGGATCGTGTGTGCCGTGCTGTGGATGGCACCAGAGACCAGCCCGTTCGCTTCGTCCTGGGCGAGCATCATCGTGCCCACCATGATGGGGTCCTGCAGCTCGATGGCGGCCCGCTCGGGCGTCATGCCCTTGGCCTTCCGGCGCTCCACGAGCGGCTCGATGTAGCGCGGTGCCACGGCCACCGGATCGACGATCTCCACCGATGCCGGCAGCGTCACCCCCTGCTTGGCGGCGACATCCCGGACCTCGTCGGGGCTGCCCAACAGCACGCACCGGGCGATTCCACGGGTGGCGACGATGGCCGCCGCGGCGACGGTCCGGGGCTCGGCGCCTTCGGGCAGCACGATGCGCTGGAGGTTCGAGCGGGCCTGTTCGACCAGGCGATGGCGGAAGGCCGGCGGCGACAGGCGCGGCACCCGCGTGCTCCTGCCGAAGGTCTTCACCCATTCGACGTCGACGCGGTCCGCCACGAAGGTCATGGTCCGCTCGATGCGGTCAGGGTCGTCGACCGGGATCTCGGTGTTCATGCCCGAGACATTGGTCGCAGCCCGGTAACTCGACACATCGACGCCGAGCACCGGCAGGCCCGTGTCGAGGGCCTTGCGGCACAGACGCACCACGCGCGGATCCGGATCGTGGCCGCCGGTGAGCAGGACGCCGGCGAGCGGCGTGCCGGCCTGCACGGTCAGTGCGGCGGCCATCAGGATGTCGCTGCGGTCGCCCGGCGTGATGATGAGCGACCCGGGGCGCATGGCCCGCAGCGCGTTCGGCGGTGACGCCGCGCAGATGCCGACATCGCGGACTCGCCTCGTGCGGATCTCGCCGCCGAAGATCACTCTGGCCTGGAGCGCCATCGCCACGTCGATGACGCGCGGCGCCGCGAGATCGACACTGCAGGGCACCAGGGCGAGCGGGCGGATCTTCTCGGACTCGAGGGCGCGGCGATGTGTCGCTTCGTTCTCCGCGAAAGACGCCACCCCCTCGCAATCGGCGCACCCGCCCTGCGCCTGCCCGATCGTCTCGGTTTCGGCCTGCTGCCCGGCGGGGCCGATGCACACCCGGTTGAGGATGCATCCGACCTGCCGTCCTTCGGCCAGAGCCCCGTAGCCGCGTGCCGCGATGGCGATGGCGTCGGCCACCTCCGTCGCATTCTGGCTCCTCGGCGACGCGACGAGCACGAGCTCGGCGTCGAGGGCCTTGAGCATCAGCTCGTTGACCCGGCTGGCGTGCACCATCCCGGGCTCGGGGTTCATGCCCTCGACGATGAGCACGTCGGCGCCGACACCGGCCTTGTCCGCCAGCTCGATGACGTGCTCCATCAGCGTCTGGTCGTCTCCTGCAGCCAGCAGTTCCTCGGCCGTGTGGATCGGTACCGACTTGACGGGCACGATGTGCGCGCCGAGCGCGACGAGTCCCGCCGACTGGCTGACTTCGCGGTTGGCAATGGGCTTGACGAACCCGACGCGGACACCCTGGCGATCGAGGGCCCGCACGAGACCGAGACACGCGGTCGTCAGTCCGACGCGCCGTCCGGCCGGGGCAACGAGAATGATGGCAGGCACCAGAACCTCCGGTATGAAACACGTATGAAAACAGCCCGTCAGGACCGGCGTGCGATCGCCGCCGTGTCGAGGGCAATCATGAGTTCTTCGTTCGTCGGCACGACCAGCGCCTGGGGCCGCACTTCTTCGGTGATGCGGCCGTTCTGGTCCCGGCCGTGGACCGCGTTGGCCTCGGCGTCGATGGTGAGGCCCAGGAAGCCGAGGTGCGCCACCGTCTGCTCGCGCACGGCCACGGAGTTCTCGCCGATGCCGCCGGTGAACACCAGGGCGTCGAGGCGGCCCAGGGGCACCACGAGGGCCGCAATGGCCTTGGCCAGCACGTAGCAGAAAAGGTCGAAGGCGAGGCGCGCGCGCTCGTGCCCGCCGCGTGCAGCGGTTTCGACCGTCCGCATGTCGTTCGACAGGCCGGAGACGCCCAGGAGCCCGGACTTCTTGTTGAGGGCGTCCAGGACCTGCGCGGCCGGCTGGTCGAGCGCGTCGGCCACGTGGCCGATGATCGCGGGGTCGACAGACCCGCTGCGCGTGCCCATCATCACGCCCTCGAGCGGCGTGAGGCCCATCGTGGTATCGACGCTCCGGCCGTCACGCACCGCAGCGCAGGAACAGCCGTTCCCCAGGTGAGCGGTGACCAGCCGGTGGTTATCTGACGAGAGCCCCGTCAGGGCGAGCGCCTGGCGTGCGACGAAACGATGGCTGGTGCCGTGGAATCCGTAGCGCCGCACGCCGTGCGTCTCGACCCACTCGTGCGGCACCGGGTACGTATACGCCACCGGCGGCATCGTCTGGTGGAAGGCGGTGTCGAAGACGCCGACCTGCGGCAGGTGCGGGAACAGTTCCTGCGCCAGGCGAATGCCGACGAGGTTCGGCGGGTTGTGCAGAGGCCCGAGGGGGATGCACGCTTCGACATTGGCGATCACCTCGGGTGTGATGGCCACCGAGCCGGAGAACTTCGAGCCGCCGTGCACCACGCGGTGGCCGACGCCGATGAGCTCCTCGGTCAGTCCCAGCTCGCCTAGCAGGCTGGCGATGGCCCGTAGTGCGGCCTCGTGGCCGGCCCCCGGGATGGGCCGCGACGCCTTCTCGCCGTTGCGTTTCCAGTCGAGCGTGGCGTCGTTCGACCCCAGGCGCTGGCCGATTCCGGAGACTTCCTCCCGCGAGGTGGCGGGATCGATGACAGCGAACTTCGCGGAAGAGGAT
This sequence comes from uncultured Acidobacteriota bacterium, assembly GCA_963813325.1. GTDB lineage: Bacteria > Acidobacteriota > Vicinamibacteria > Vicinamibacterales > JAKQTR01 > CAWEYM01. The sequence continues at coordinate 1,983,942 of CAWEYM010000002.1, read as the reverse complement.
CCGCAGTTGAGCACGAGCACGTGCATTGGTCGTTCCTGGTAGTGACGTCCGGCGTGGCGGAGGGCGGGAAGCCAGCGAACGGGAGTTGCGGGGCAACCGAACCAGCAGACAGCATTCTACGCCGAGATGAGGTGCCTGGCCAAGCCACCTGCGCCGCCCCCGGCAGCCACGCGGGCCCCGCGCCGCCCGCGGGGCGCCTGGCCGGTCAGGACTTCGCGCGGGCGGCCCGGTCGTTCAGCGGGCGCCGGTGAGCGGCAAGGGGGCCGCCGCCGGGCTCATTGCGGAGGCGCGCCGGCAAGGGCGACCCGTCCGATCCCGTGTTCGACCGCGATCAGGGTCCCGAAGGGCTTCGACCGCCTCATGAGGTCGTCGAGGATCTTCTTCGCGAGGTCTCCTCCGGCGAGCATGGGCCGGCCGCGCAGGTAGGCGGCCTGCCCGAACCCGAGGGTGATCGGCTGCAGCTCGAGGGCCGCGAGTCGGCGGCCCTCCCAGCGCAGCGTGGCCACCGCGGCCTCCCAGATCTCGCGATCCGCGGGAAACCCGCTGCGGTCGTTGTCGTAGCGGCGCGCGTTGAAGTCGGCGACCTGGGCCTCGGGCCCCAGGCCGAACGGCTCGTAGTTCTCGCTCGGAAGCCGGAGCAGTGTCTCGTTCTGGAAGATGAAATCACCCAGGCTGTAGAGGATCGGCTTCTCCTTGTAGATCTCGACGCCGCGCAGCACGTGCGGCCCGTGGCCCGTTACGACGTCGGCGCCGGCATCGACCACGGCGTGCGCGAACGCGGTGAGGAAATCCGCGGGCATCGACCGGTCGGTGCCGCGTCCCTCGTGCGCGTGAACGGACACGAGCACGTAGTCGGCGAGACGGCTGGCGCTCGACACGACCGCGACGATGTCGTCGACGTCCTCCTTGCTCGGCTCCGTGCGGACGCCTGGCGTGTCTCCGGCCACGAACCGGTTGCCGAACACCGTCAGGGCGTCCCCCGACTCCGGCTGGCGGAGACCGGCCTCCTTCAGCGCGGCGCGCATCCCTTCGAGCCGTTCGCGCGTCACGGTGTAGGTCGTGGTGAAGCGCAGCGGGTTGAGGCCAGGCCGCGCCGGCACGTCTCCCCGCGTGCGGCCCGCGCGCGCGTGGCCGGGGAAGGTGGCCGCCACCGAGATCAGCGCGACGCGCGCCCTGGGCGTCTCGAGGAACTTCGCCTCCCGCGCCTCGGCGAGGCTCTCTCCCACGCCGGCCTGCACCAGCCCGGCCTGGTCCACGTACTTCGTCGTGAGGCGCATACCGAGGACGCCGTAGTCACCGGCGTGGTTGTTCGCGCGCGAGACGAGGTCGAAGCCTGCCCACACCAGCTCGTTCACGAGCGCGGGCTCCGCGCGCATGTAGGTGCCGCCGCCTTCGTTCATCGCGTACGGCTCGTAGTCATGGAAGAGCATCTCGAGGTTCGTGAACGACACGTCGGCGCGGCGCACGAGGTCCATGAGCGTCAGGAAACTCGGCTCCTCGTACACCGAGAGCCGGCGCGTGATGATCGAGTCGCCGGCGAGGGCCATCGTGAAGCGACCGTCGGCGGGAGCGGGGTTCACGCGGACCGTCTGGACCGGCTGCTGGCCGCGGACCGGGACCGCCAGCGACGCCACGACCGCCACCCAGGTCGCCAGAAGCATCTGCCTCTTCATCGTGACCCTCCCGTGACCGACGCCCGGTTGTTGTGAGATCCGGCACCCACCAGTGTGGAGCACCTTACAGCGACGCCGGTGAAGATGCAACGAGCCAGGAAGACAGAGCCGGGGGAAGGGGACGCAGCGCTCAGACGATCCGCTGCTGTTGACACCGCCCGTCCCGCCCCGCCAAGATGCAGGCCGTCCCGCGCGGCGGCGGGAACGGGGGAGTGCTCCGAGGGCGGGGCCACCGCGGGTCGGGAGCGGGGATTCGGGAGTCGGCGTCACGGCCTCGGTCCTGAGTTGTGAGTTTCAAGTCTTGAGTGCCTTCACGGGGTCGCGCCATGGCCGCAGGCCGCGAGCCGATCGCGGCCGTTCGCCGTTCGCTGTGAGCCGTGAGCGGGGTACGTGCGGCGCGCGCGATTCGTCACGCCAGAAACGGAGGACGCGCCTGTCGCGCTACACTGGCAGGCCTCCGGGAACCGAGCCCGACCCGACACTGGTGCGTCAGTGCCCGTCCGTGAGCGTGGGCCGGGGATTCGCGGCCTCGTCATTGGTGACACGCCGTTTGCGCGGCGTGATCCCGTTTAGGAGAGTGCCCCGTATCCGCAATCCCTGTTCCCGGAGGTCCCTCTAGTGTAAAGGAGCCTCCGATGAAACGCGATCGTCCTCGTCCCCGCACGCCACGGACCACCCCCCACGCCTTGGCCCGCATCCATCCCCACGCGGCGGGGATCGATTGCGGGTCGGCGGACCACTACGTCGCCGTGCCCCCCGATCGTGATCCCGCCCCGGTCCAGTCGTTTCCCACCTTCACCGCCGATCTGTATCGGCTGGCGGACTGGCTGACCGCGTGTCGGGTCACCCACGTGGCGATGGAAGCCACCGGCGTCTACTGGATCCCGGTCTTCGAGATCCTCGAGGCCCGCGGTTTCCAGGTGATCCTGGTCAACGCCCGCCACGTGAAGAACGTCCCCGGCCGGAAAAGCGATGTCTCCGACTGCGAATGGATCCGGGATCTGCATATGCTCGGGTTGCTGCGCGGCAGCTTCCGCCCCACCGACGCGATCGTCGCCCTGCGCGCCTATCTGCGCCATCGCGCCACGCTGGTCGAGAGTGTCACGACCCAGGTCCACCGCATGCAAAAGGCGTTGGTGCAGATGAACCTCCAACTCCCGCTGGTCGTCAGCGATATCACCGGCGAGACCGGGCTGCGCATCCTGCGCGACCTGGTCGCCGGCGTGCGCGACCCGCACCACCTCGCCCGCCATCGCAACTATCGGTGTCACGCCTCCGAGGCCGAGATCGTCGCCGCGCTCACGGGCCATTACCGGGCCGAGCACCTCTTCGTCCTCCAGCAGAACCTCGAACTCTTCGACGCGTATCATCACCAGATCGCCGCGTGCGACCGCGCCATCGAGGCCCATCTGGCGACGCTCCCCGCGCCCCCGCCGACGGGGGCGCTGCCCGCGGTCCGCCGTCCCCACAAGCGGCAGAGGAACGACCTTCTCTTTGACGTCCGGCCCGTCCTCCATCGGCTGACCGGCGTGGACCTCTCCCAGATTGATGGCCTCGGGCCGCACACCGCGCTCCGGCTCCTCGCCGAGATTGGCCCCGACATGTCCCGGTGGCCCACCGCGCAGCACTTCACCGCCTGGCTGACCTTGGCCCCGCACAACAAGATCTCCGGCGGGCGCCTGCTCAGTAGCCGCACCTTCCCCTCCGCCAACCGCGCCGCCACCCTCCTCCGCATGGCGGCCATGACCCTGGGCCGCACGCAGACCGCCCTCGGGGCCTTCTACCGCCGCTTGGCCTACCGCCTTGGCAAAGCCAAGGCGATCACCGCCACCGCCCGCAAGCTCGCCATCCTCGTCTATCGCACCCTCAAGGACGGGCTGCACTACGTCGATCCCGGCGCCGACACCTATAATGCCCACACCCGCGCCCGCGTGCTCCGCGGCCTCCGCCGGCGCGCCACCACCCTCGGGTTTGACCTCGTCAATCGCACCACCGGCGAGGTCCTCCCGGGTACAGTTTCTTAGGAGCCAGGGATCGCAGACGAGAAGCGGGAGACCACGCATGCGCACGCACAATATCGCCGTGATCCCGGGCGACGGGATCGGCTCCGAAGTCGTGGCCGAGGGCCTGGCGGTCATCCGCCGGGCGGGGGAGCTGTCCGACTTCGACTGTCGTTTCGAGGACTTCCCGTGGGGCTCGGACCACTACCGGTCTCATGGCGTCATGATGCCGGCCGACGCGATCGAGGTCCTGACGCCCTTCGACGCGATCTACTTCGGCGCGGTGGGGCACCCGGATGTCCCGGATCACGTGACGCTCGACGGCCTGCTCCTCCCGATCCGCCGGGCGTTCGATCAGTACGCCAACGTGCGGCCGTCCCGCATCTACCCGGGCGTCGCGTCGCCGCTGGTCGGCCGGACGGCCGGCGACATCGACCTCGTGGTCGTCCGCGAGAACACGGAGGGCGAATACGCCCAGGTCGGCGGGTTCGTGCACGCGCACGATCACGAGGTGGCGGTGCAGACGGCGGTGTTCACGCGGCGGGGCACGGAGCGAGTGATCCGGTTCGCGTTCGACCTGGCGCGGCGCCGCCGGAAGCGGCTCGCGTCGGTCACCAAGTCGAACGCCCAGAGCTTCAGCATGACCTTCTGGGATCGCGTGTTCCGCGAGGTCGCCGCCGGGTACCCCGACGTGGCCACCGAGTCGCTGCTGTTTGACAACGCCTGCATGGCGCTCATCCGCCGGCCGGAGGCGTTCGACGTCCTGGTTGCGTCGAACCTGTTCGGCGACGTCCTGTCCGAGGTGGGCGCGGGCGTGACGGGCAGCCTGGGCCTCGCGCCGAGCGCCAATCTCAACCCGCCGCGGCAGTGGCCGTCGATGTTCGAGCCCGTGCACGGGTCGGCGCCCGACATCGCGGGCAAGGGCATCGCCAACCCGCTGGGCGCCATCCTCTCGGCGGGCATGATGCTCGACTGGCTGGGGGAAGAGCGCGCGGCTGCGGCCATCGAGCGCGCCGTGACGGACGTGCTGGCGGCCGGCGACGTGCGGACCCCCGACATCGGAGGATCCGCGCGGACGGCCGACCTGGGTGCCGCCGTCGCCGACGCCCTGCACGCGCAGTCCTAGCGAGCCGGGACGGGAATCGCCTCGCGCCGGCGCGGCGGCCCTGCGGAGCCGCCGTGCACCGGGCCTGACCGGCCTTACTTGCCGAGCGCGAAGTCGACGGTGGCGACTTCCTTGTCCCACCACATCGCGAGCGTGCCACCCTGCTGCGTCATGTTCACGAAGCCGATCGTGAACTGGTCGATCGCTGACGCCCCCTTCGCGAGCTTCATCGGGACCCGGAGGACGTCGAACTTGGGGTCGTACCCGTCGGCGCCCCACGTGGCGGCCTTGTTGTTCGGGTCGTACTTCTCCTGGTAGGGCTGCGACGAGAAGATCAGGGTCCACCCGCCATCCGTCAGATCGACGAACACGCTGTACTCGCCGGCGGCCAGGGTCTTCCCGCCAAACGACAGCGGCGCATCCGTCTTGAACCGGGTGGTCTGGTTCGCCCCGGCGCGCCAGACGGGCGCGCCGGCATCCACCTTCTTGCCGTAGTCCGCTCCGCTGCCGAAAATGTCGGCACGGCCCCGCAGGATCGGCCGCCCGTAGGTGACCACGATCCACTTGCCGTCGCGGTACCGCGGCGCCGTGCCGGGCTTCTCCTCGACCCACCGGCCGCCGACCTGCGTCGCGGCCGTGCCACTCGGGCTCATCGGCAGGGGCGGAGCCTGCTGCGCCGCCGCCACGGCGGCGAGCGCCGAGGCGGCCACCACCGCCACCATCATCGTCGATGCGCGCATGGGATCCCCCTTCTACTGTGCCGCGAGCTGCCCGCGCAGCGCCCCGGTCTGGTTCGCGAAGGAATACAGCTGGAAGTAGTAGCCCGAGGGGTTGGCAATGATCGCCTGGGCGAGCGCCGCCGGGACCTGGGCGCCCGTCAACTCCAGGCGCGTCCCGCCGGTGGGCGTCAGGATGGGGGCCGTCGCCGAGATCCCCGAGGACACGACCGGGGGCCCGACCGCGCCGGCTGACGCCGCCTGGATGTACCCGGCCACGAAGATCGTCGTCGCCGGCAGGTTCCCTACCGTGAGCGTGAAGTTCGCGGTGTACCCGCTGGCGCCGGGTGTGAAGGAGACCTGTACCTGGCCGACGCCGCCGGTTTCTGGCCCCGCCGGCGGAGGCAGCACGCGGGCGGCCGAGAGCCCGGCTGCCAGGTTCACGACGCCGCTGGGCGTGGTAGGTGAGATCTTGCCGTCACAGCCGGCCGCCACGAGGCTCAGGGCGCACGCGAGAATGGACAGGCGCTTCATCGAGAAACCTCCTCCAGACGAATTGACCCGGGAAAGCAGAATCATACCCGGACAGACCGCCGCGGGGAAGACGCAATCGGGATCGACGCCGCGGCCCCGCGGCGCGACGGGAAAAAGGGGCCTGGCCCCTGTTCCGGGGCTGCCGCGCTTCCGTCACCGGCCGCCGCCTGACATAATTGCAGTCAGCACCGCTCCCCGTGGTTGTCACCTTCTCGAGGACCAGCATGAATCGACGACGCCTGTGCCTCATCGTCCTTGCGCTTATGCCCGTGACGCTTGCCGCCCAGCAGGGCCCGTTCCACTATCCCGATGCCCGGAAGAGCAGCCAGGTCGACGACTTCTTCGGGACGAAGATCGCCGACCCGTACCGCTGGCTCGAGGATTCCGATTCACCGGAGACCCGCGCCTGGATCGAGGCCGAGAACAAGCTGACCTTCGGGTTCCTGGAGTCGATCCCGGAGCGCCCGCGGATCTTCGACCGCCTGAAGAAGGTCTGGAACTACGAGCGGTATGGGGTTCCGTCGCGCGAGGGCGACTACTACATCTTCAGCCGGAACGACGGCCTCCAGAACCAGTCCGTCCTTTACAAGACGAAGGCGCTCGACGCGGCGCCAGACGTGCTGATCGACCCGAACGCCCTGTCGGCCGACGGGACGGTCGCGCTCAGCGGAACGGCGTTCTCCGACGACGGCCGCTACATGGCCTACGCGCTGGCCGCCAGCGGGTCGGACTGGATCGAGTGGCGCGTGCGCGACGTGGCCACCGCCCACGATCTTCCCGACATCGTGAAGTGGTCGAAGTTCAGCGGCGCGGCGTGGCTGAAGGACGGCTCGGGCTTCTTCTACGGCAGGTACGACCCGCCCGCCGAGGCGGCCGCGCTGCAGACGGTCAACAAGAACCAGAAGGTGTTCTTCCACAAGGTCGGCACGCCGCAGTCCGGGGACACGCTGGTCTACCAGCGGCCCGACAAGCCCGACTGGATGTTCGGCGAGGAGGTCACCGACGACGGCCGGTTCCTGGTGGTGTCGCAGACCGAGGGCACCGAGAACAAGAACCGGGTGTTCCTGCGCGACCTGCGCGATCCGAAAGGCGAGCTCCAGCCGTTCCTCGACGATTTCGACGCCGAGTACGCGGTTGTCGGCAACGACGGCGAGACGTTCTACGTCGTCACCAACAACGGCGCGCCGCGGTACCGCCTCGTGGCCATCGACCGCGGGCAGCCCAAGCCGGCCGCGTGGAGGACGCTCATCGCCGAGAATCCGGGTCGCGACGTGCTGGCCGGGGCCACCATGGTCAACGATCAGTTCGTTGTGGAGTGGATGACCGACGCGCACAGCCGCGTGACCGTCAACGCGCTGGACGGCGTCCAGGTGTCGGAGATCGCGCTGCCCGCCATCGGCAGCGTGGCCGGTTTCAGCGGCCGCCGCGCGCACACGGAAGGCTTCTACGCGTTCACGTCGTTCACGTATCCCACGACGATCTACCGGTACGATTTCGCGAAGCGCGCGAGCACGGTCTTCAAGCGGCCGACGGTCGACTTCGACCAGGCGAAGTACGAGACGGTGCAGGTCTTCTACCCGTCGAAGGACGGCACGAAGATCCCGATGTTCCTGACCTACCGCAAGGGGCTCGTGCACGACGGCGGGAACCCGACGATCCTCTACGGCTACGGCGGGTTCAACATCGCGACGACGCCGGCCTTCTCGGCCGGGATCGTGCCGTGGCTCGAGATGGGCGGCATCTACGCGGTGGCGAACATCCGCGGGGGCAATGAGTACGGCCAGGCCTGGTACGACGCGGGGCGCCTCGCGCACAAGCAGAACGTGTTCGACGACTTCATCGCGGCGGCGGAGTACCTGATCCGCGAGCGTTACACGGCGACGCCGAAGCTCGCCATCTCGGGCGCCAGCAACGGGGGCCTGCTGGTCGGCGCCTGCCTCACCCAGCGGCCGGATCTGTTCGGGGCCGCGCTGCCGGCCGTCGGCGTGATGGACATGCTGCGCTACCAGAAGTTCACGATCGGCTGGGCCTGGACGTCGGACTACGGCGATGTAGACACCAAGGCGGGCTTCGACATCAACATCAAGTACTCGCCGCTGCACAACATCAAGCCCGGGACGAAGTACCCGGCCACGCTCGTGACGACGGCGGATCACGACGACCGGGTGGTGCCGGCTCACAGCTTCAAGTTCACGGCCACGCTGCAGGCCGCGCAGGCCGGGCCGAAGCCGATCCTGATCCGGATCGAGACCAAGGCGGGCCACGGTGCGGGCAAGCCCACCGACAAGCAGATCGAGGAGCGCGCCGACGTACTGGCGTTCCTGGTGAAGGAGCTGGGGATCAGCCTGCCGGCGGACTTCGGCCGGGCCGGGCAGGACCGCTAGCCGGGGGCCGCCGAAGGCCCGTTCGACGGGCATTCTCCAGACGTTCACGCGGCAGTCCGGGCTGCCGGCCTCCGCCGGCGGGGCAGACGCCGGAAGCAGGCGGTGGCGCGGCACCGCGGCCGGTGCGATCCTCGCACCCGACGCGCCGCGCGCAGTGTATGATGGCCCCACGCTGGGGGCATGAAGGACGCAAGGCTCGGCCGCCTCGCGCGCCTGGGCAACAATACGCCGCTCGCGGCGTGCGCTTACGTGTCCCTCGTCGTCCTCATGGCGAACGTGGGCGCGCTGACCGACGCGGTGCTGCATCCGGAAATCCCGTACTTCGATGACGAGCACCTGATCGCGGGGGGCGTGGCCGCGGGCGTGAGTGCCGTGCTCTTCGGCGCGCTGCTGGTGTACGTGCGCCACCTCACGCAGGCGCTCAGCCGGATCCGCACGCTCGAGCGCATCCTGCCGATCTGCGCCCACTGCAAGAAAACGCACCGGGCCGGCGACGACCCCGGCGACCAGGCGTCCTGGAAGCCGATCGAGACGTACATCGCGGAAGCGACCGACACCATGTTCAGCCACGGCATCTGCCCGCAGTGCCTGGCGCGGTACTATCCCGACGTGGACCAGCCAGGACCGTAGCGCCGCCGCCCTACGCCACTTCCCGCCGCTTCCAGATCACGTAGATCGCCGGGTACACGAGCAACTCCATCACGAACGACGTCGCGAGCCCGCCCACCATCGGCGCGGCCACGCGCTTCATCACGTCGGCGCCGGTGCCCATCGACCACATGATGGGCATCAGGCCCATCATCGCCGCCGTGACGGTCATCATCTTCGGGCGCACGCGCTTCACCGCGCCGTGGATGACGGCCTCGTGCAGGTCGGCGAGCGTGTTCAGGGCACCGCGCGCCTTCGCGTCGTCGTGCGAGAGGTCGAGGAAGAGCAGCATGAACACGCCCGTCTCGGCATCCAGCCCCATCAGCGCGATCATCCCGACCCAGGCGGCGATGGACACGTTGTAGCCCAGCACGAACATGAGCCAGACGGCGCCGACCACCGAGAACGGCACCGCCAGCATCACGATCCCCGCCTTCACGGCCGACTTCGTGTTGAGGTAGAGCAGGAAGAAGATCAGGAACAGCGTGATCGGGACGACGACCTTCAGGCGCTCGCGGACGCGGATCATGTTCTCGTACTGCCCGCTCCACTCGAGCGAGTAGCCCTGGGGCAGGACGAGGTGCTCGGCAACGGCCTGCCGCGCGCGCTCGACGTAGCCGCCGATGTCCGACTCGTTCATGTCCACGAACACGTAGCCCGCGAGCAGGCCGTTCTCGTTTCGGATCATCGACGGCCCCGTGACCGTGCGGATGGTGGCGACCTGCGACAGCGGGATCTGCGCGCCGGTCGGGGTCATGACCAGCACCCGGCCCAGCCGATCCAGTTCCTCGCGCAGGGCCCGTGGATACCGCACGTTGACCGGGAACCGGGCCAGCCCTTCGACGGTCGTCGTCACGTTCTCGCCGCCGACCGCCGACATGATCACGTCCTGCACGGCCCCGATCGACAGCCCGTAGCGGGCCAGTTCGTCACGGTTCGGATCGAAGTCCACGAAGTAGCCGCCGGCCACCCGCTCGGCGAACACGCTGCGCGTGCCGGGCACGGCCCCGATGATCTGCTCGAGGCGCGATCCGATGGCCTCGATTTCCTTCAGGTCGGCCCCGTAGATCTTGATCCCCACCGGCGTGCGCACACCGGTCGTCAGCATGTCGATGCGCGCCTTGATGGGCATGGTCCAGGCGTTGGTCGTGCCGGGGATCCGGAGCGCCGCGTCCATCTGGGCGATGAGTTCGTCCCAGCCCAGGCGATCCGGCCAGATCCGGCGAAGCACGAGCCGCTGCAGCCACTCGGGGGCCCGGCCCGTGTACCACCGCGGACGGGGACGCCACTCCGACGGCGGCTTGAGGATCACCGTCGTTTCCATCATCGAGAACGGCGCCGGGTCGGTGGAGGTCTCGGCCCGCCCGGCCTTGCCGAACACCCGCACCACCTCGGGAAACGACTTGAGGATCCGGTCCTGCATCTGCAGCAGCCGGCTGGCCTCGGACACCGAGATCCCGGGCAGGGTCGTCGGCATGTAGAGGATCGTGCCCTCGTTGAGCGGGGGCATGAACTCGCGCCCGAGCTTCTGGTAGATCGGCACCGTGCTGACGACGATCGCGAGCGCCAGCGCGATGGTCGTCTTCGGGAACCGCAGCACGATCCGGCACGCGGGCTCGTAGACCGCGAAGAGGATCCGGCTGATCGGGTGCTTCTCCTCGGGGTAGTAGCGTCCGACCGTCACCTGGTTCACGATCCACGACAGGAAGGCCGGCCGGAAGTGCCCGAAGTCCATCCGCGTGAAGAGCATCCGGAGCGCCGGGTCCAGCGTCAGCGCCAGCAGCGCCGCCATGAACATCGTCAGGGTCTTGGTCCACGCAAGCGGCGTGAACAGCCGGCCCTCCTGGTCCACCAGCGTGAAGATCGGCAGGAAGGCCACCGCGATGACCAGCAGCGAGAAGAAGACCGAGGGGCCGACTTCGAGCAGCGCCTCGAGGCGCACGGCGTGGAAGTCCCCCTGCCGGCCTCCGTGCTGCCACAACTCGAGCTTCTTGTAGGCGTTCTCGACCTCGACGATGGCGCCATCGACCAGGACGCCGATGGAGATCGCGATGCCTGCGAGCGACATGATGTTGGACGAGATGCCCAGCAGCCGCATCGGGATGAACGCGAGCAGCACCGCCACCGGGATCGTGATGATCGGCACGATGGCCGAGGGGATGTGCCACAGGAAGACGAGGATCACGAGGCTGACGACGAGGATCTCGGCGAGCAGGTCGTGCTTCAGGTTGTCGATCGAGCGCTCGATCAGATCCGACCGGTCGTAGGTCGTCACGACGCGCACGCCCCGTGGCAGCGAGGGGGCGACCTCCCGCAGGCGTTCCTTGACCCGCGCGATCACGTCGCGGGCGTTCTCGCCCTGGCGCATGACGACGATGCCCCCGACCGCGTCGCCGCGGCCGTCCAGATCGGCCACGCCGCGCCGCATCTCGGGCCCGATCGCCACCGACGCCACGTCGCGCAGCAGGACCGGGGTGCCGCGCTCGTCGGTCTTGAGCACGATCTTCTCGAGGTCCTCCTTCGACCGGACGTAGCCGCGGCCCCGCACCATGAACTCGCGGCCCGAGAACTCGAGGAGGCGGCCGCCGACCTCGTTGTTGCTGCGGCGAACCGCCTCGGACACGTCCGTGATCGCGAGGTCGTAGGACTGGAGGTGGATGGGGTCCACCGTGATCTGGTACTGCTGGACGAAGCCGCCGATCGACGCGACCTCGGCCACGCCTGGCACCGACTGCAGGCGGTAGCGCAGGTTCCAGTCCTGGAACGTCCGCAGGTCGACCAGCGCGTGCGTGCCCGAGTCGTCGACCAAGGCGTACTGGAACACCCAGCCCACGCCGGTGGCATCGGGCCCGATCTCGGTCTTGACGCCCTGGGGCAGCATCGGCTGGATCTTGGACAGGTACTCCAGCACCCGGCTCCGCGCCCAGTAGATGTCGGTCCCGTCCTTGAAGATGACGTACACGTAGCTGAAGCCGAAGTCCGACAGCCCGCGGATCGTCTTGACGTTCGGCGCGCCGAGCAGCGCCGTGACGATCGGGTACGTCACCTGGTCCTCGATGATGTCGGGGCTGCGGTCCCATCGCGAGAAGATGATGACCTGTGTGTCCGACAGGTCGGGAATGGCATCGACCGGGATGTGCTGCAGCGTGTAGATCCCGTAGGCCACGACGAACGCGGTGGCAAAGAGGACCAGGAGGCGGTTCCCGGCGCTGAAACGGATGAGGGCGCGTACCATGGGGCCCCCCTACTTCCGATCGCGACCGGGCGCGGCCGGCGCCGGGCCGCCCATCGCCGCGAGCGCCGACCGCAGGCTCGACTCGGAATCGAGCAGGAAGTTCGCCGTCGTGACAACCCGGTCGCCCTCCGACAGTCCCTTCACGACCTGAAAGCCGTCCGCCAGGTGCGTGCCGAGCAGCACCTCCCGCGGCTCCAGGCGGCCGTCCGCACGGTCGATGAACACCAGCGTGCGGTTGCCCGTGTCGATGACGGCGCCTTCAGGCACCACGAGGCCCTCGCCGAGGTCCGCGCGCAGCAGGACGTCGGCGAACATGTCGGGCTTGAGCGCGTCGTCCTGGTTGTCCACCTCGACCCGCACCTTGATGGTGCGCGTCTTCTCGTCCACCGTCGGCGCGATGTTCGTCACCGGGCCCCGCCACGTCCGACCCGGCAGGTAGGACAGGCTGACCTCCGAGGCCATGCCCAGCCGGATCGACGGGAGGTCCGACGTGTAGACGTCGGCGAGGACCCACAGGTGCGACAGGTCCGCGATGTCGAACAGCGTGTCCGACGGCATCACGCGCATGCCCTGGTAGACGTTCTTCTGCACGACGAAACCGCTCACGTCGGAATAGAGATCGAGCGTGCGGCGGACCGTGCCGGTGCGTTCCAGTTCCACGATGTCCTGCGGCCGGATGTCCCACAGCAGCAGCCGCTCGCGCGCGGCCGAGAGCAGGTCCACACCGCCCCTGGCCACCGAGGCGACCTCGCTCGACGCGAATTGCTGCTGCGCCCGGAGCGCCAGGAGATACTCCTGCTGGGTCGCCACCAGCTCGGGGCTGTAGATCGACAGGAGCGGATCGCCCTTCCGGACGTGCTGACCCGTGAAGTCCACCATCAGGCGCTCCACGTATCCCTCGAACTTCGTGTGCACGTGGTAGAGCCGCCGTTCGTCGGGCACCACGCGGCCGACCGTGCGGATCGTGTGCACGATGCGCCGGCGGAGAACGACCGCGCTCTGGATGCCCAGCAGGCTGCGACGCTCGGGCGTCAGCGTGACGACCGCGCGGCCCGGCGTGCCGCTGCCCGCTGCCTGGACCTCGTCCTGGTACACGGGCACGAAGTCCATCCCCATCGAGTCCTTCGCCGGCGTGTCGGAGTGGATCGCCGGGTCCATCGGCGATCGGTAGAAGGCGATCCTCCGGCCCGGCCCGGCGGCCGCAGGCGCCGCAGGGGCGGGCGCAGGAGTGGCCGCAGGCGTGCCGCCCTCGGCTGGCGGGATCGGGACCAGCTTCATTCCGCAGATCGGGCAGTTGCCGGGCTTGTCCGAGACGTAGGTCGTGTGCATCGGGCAGTGGTAGCGGATCTGCGGCGCGGCCGCTTTCGAGCCTCCCTGCTCGGCGGGACGGCTGCAGGCGGCGGTCCACGCGACGCCGAAAGCCAGGAGCAGCAGGGCCGCCCCGGTCACCGGGATGCGCGCGATCGGTGTCATCGTGTGCCTCCTTGCCGGCCGGCCATGCCGCCGCCCATCGCGGCAGTGGCGCGGGGCCCCGAGGGAGCCGACATGGACGCGGTCGTCGCGCCCATCGCCGCCGACGCGAGGCTGGCCTCCTCGATGGCTGCCAGCAGGGTCGCGTGATCGGCGAGGAGCTCGCTTTGCGTCCAGCGATCCGAGTACAGCGTCGTCATCGCTTCCAGCACGCTGACGAACGGCACCTTGCCCGACTGGTAGTTGACGATGGCGGCCTCGAGGGTCATCCGGTCCTGGGGCACGATGCCCTGGTCGTAGAGACGGACGATTGTCTCGTCGCTCTTGGCTCTGGTGAACCGTTCCTGGGTCCTGGCGCGCAGCTGGAGATCGAGGGAGTCCAGGAGGCGCTCGCTGCCCGTGACGGTGGCCTCGGCCCCGGCGATCTCGGCGGCGCGAGCCTTGCGGTTGAACGGCAGCGTGACGCCCACGCCGGCCTGCCACATGGCGTCGAGGCCGCCGCGGTTCATGTAGCCCACCTGCGCGGACAGGTCGGGCTTGCCGTTCTGCTGCGCGAGCTTCACGGCCAGGCGATCGCGATCGATGGCCACGCGGGCGGCGGCCAGCTCGGGGCTGGCGCGGCGGGCCTCGTCGAGCACGTCGGCGAGCGGGCGGACAATCGGCCGCAGCGCGAGGTGCGCCGCGGTCTCGATCGGCGCCTCGGGCGGGCGCGCGAGCAGGCCGTTGAGCTCCGCCAGGCTGACGTCGGCCGCCGCAGCCTGCTCGGCCATCCGTTGCTCGATGCGGGTGACCTCGACCTGGACGCGCAGCACGTCCTGCTGAGCACCCTGGCCGACCGAGTAGCGCCCGCGCACGACGACCTCGAGGTCCCGCCAGAGGTCGCGCTGCCCGAGCGTCAGGACCTGCAGCTCGCGGGCCAGCAGCAGCCCGTAGTAGGCTCGTCTCACGCCGGCCGTCACGGCCAGCCGCGCCCGCACGAGCTGCTGCTCGGCTTCGGCCGCGTCCTGCGCGGCGATGTCGGCGCGCAGCTGGCGCTTGCCGGGCCAGGGCAGGTCCTGCTTCGCCATCAGCGCCAGATTGGTCATCTGCATCCGCCCGAGGCTCGGTACCCATCCGTCATTGGTGTACGACATCGAGACCATCGGGTCGGGCAGCGCGCGCGCCTGCTCGGGCCGGGTGCGGGCGGCCGCAATCACGGCACGGGCCACGAGGAGATCGGGATTCCGGTCCAGCGCTTCGTTGACGAGCGCCTGCAGCACCGGGTCGTCCGGGATCGGCTTCGTCTGGTCCTGCGCGCGCACGGCCGATCCCGCGAGCACGAGCGCCAGGGCGCCGGCCAGGGCCGTTGCGGCCGGCCGGCCAGTCTTGACGGCAACCATGACACCTCCACTGTGCCGGATGAGAACGGAACGACGGGCGTGCGACAACACGTCGCGTAACGGCCGTCACGCGCCGGCAACACTCGAAGCGCGGCAGAACGTGCGGTTCGTCCGGAATCTCCCGGGGGCAGCGGAGGATCAGGCCCGCAGGACCGTGACGGGCGGGGAAGCGGAACAGGCGGGCGTGCGCGACACGGTGGTCGCGACGAGCGGCACGTCGGCGTGCGCGCTCACCGCCGGCAGGACACTCGGCAGGACCTGCGGCGGATCGAGCTTCGTGAGGATGTGGTCCGCGCTCTCAGCGTGGCAGCACGCATCGACGCCCGTCAGGACGGGCCCCGGGTGGTGGCAGCAGCAGGGCGCGGGCGCGCCGGACTCGCGGTCGTGATGGCACAGGCAGATGCCAGCCCCGGCGTTGAACACGGCAACGCCGAGAACCATTACGCCGACCGCCCGGAGGATGTGCCTCACGAGTCCTATCCCACCACGCCCGGGCCGGGGTGTCAAGCGACGCGGGCGCTACGGCAGGACCCGGCGCAGGAGCTGAATGGTGTTCTCGCCCATGACCTTCCGGATGTCCGGTCCGGTGAAGCCTTCCTGCAGCAGCGCCTCGGTGATGAGGACCAGGCCCGAGGCGTCGAAGGGTTCCGCGACGGCGCCGTCGTAGTCCGATCCCAGGGCGACGTGATCCACGCCCGCCACGCCGACCGCGTACTTGATGGCGCGCGCGACGGCCTTCGCGTCGGTCCCGCACACGGCGGTGTCCCAGAATCCGATGCCGATCACGCCGCCGGTCGCGGCGATGCTCCGCACCTGCCCGTCCGTGAGATTGCGCGTGTTGTCGCACGTGCCCTTCACCCCGGTGTGCGACACCACCACCGGCCTCGTCGCCATCGCCAGCACATCATCGATAGTCCCCGGTGACGCGTGGGCGAGATCGACCAGGACGTGGCGGGCCTCCATACGCGAGACGAGTGCCCGGCCGGCTGCCGTGAGGCCGCCCTTCGCGATGCCGTGGGCCGATCCGGCCATGTCGTTGTCGAAGAAGTGCGTGAGCGACAGCATGCGGACGCCCGCGCCGATGAGGCGCTCGAGGTTCGCCACGCGTCCTTCCAGAGCGTGCGCGCCTTCGACGCCGAGGAAGCCGGCCGTGATGTCGGCGTGCGCCTGCCGCCGGGCGAGGTAGGCGTCGAGATCGGCGGCGGTGCGGATGACCGTCAACCGGCCGCCGGACGCCGCGGCGTAGCCGTCCAGTTCACCGGCCTGGTACACCGCGCGTTCGAGCAGGTTGTGCCACGTGGCGCGGGGCCAGCGCTCCGCCAGCGCGAGCAGCGTGATGTTGTCGCTGTCTGCGCGGTTGTGCTCGATGTTCATCCCGCGCGGCGTCTTGGTGACGACCGTGAAGGCCTGGAGCGCGACGCGTCCCTCGATGAGCCGCGGCACGTCCACGTGGCCCCACGACCCGCGTGCGAGCAGATCGCGGCCCCAGAGGAGGGAGTCGGCGTGCAGGTCCGCCACGCGCAGGGTGCGATGGAGCGCCCGGGCCCGTTCGGACGCCTGGTATGGCGGCCGCGCCAGCGTCGGGTTCATGCGCGCGCCCACGACCCGGGGCACGACGAAGAAGAACCCGCCGGCGAGCATGGCCAGCAGGGCAGCGAAACCCGCGAGCATGCGCATCGGGACCTCGGGAGGAGGCCGGCTGGAATCAGGGGACCATCAGATCAGCCGCCTCCGGATTCCACGGTTCAATCCGTGAATCTGCCGGCGCAGGGCCTTGAGGCCCTGGTGGTCGTGCGCCACGACCGCCTCGGCACGCCGCTTCCTCAGCTCGCGCATCCTGGCCTTGACGGCGGCCTTGTCGATCCCGACGACATCGTGATGCTCGTGCAGCGGGATGTCGAGCGCCTTGCAGATGGCGACGAGGAGGTGGTCCTTGTTGAGCTGGGTATAGCCCTGGACAGCGTCGTGCTGGATGCCCTTGGCGATCTCCCGAAGATCGTTGACCGTTTTCGTCTTCAGGTCGTGGTACGTGTAGGCCATCGGTCACCCCTCTGCGATGCGGCCGGACCGCCCGGCCGCTGGGAACTGGTCGCATTCTACTCCAGGGCGCCGTTGTCGGGGGACGGCCGCGAGCCGCTCCATCCCAGGCTGGAGCCGGCCCATGTCAAGCCCTCGCCGGGTTGCACCCTCGCCGGGTTGCCCTTGACACCAGCCCTTCCCGGGCCGACATTGTGCATAGACTCGTGCCTCTTCGGCGCGCTCGCGTTCCCAGCTCCCATGGAGGCCGTGATGAGTCGTCGCCTCCCCCCCCTCAACTACCGGGTGTTCACCGTGCTCGTCGTCGTGAGCCTGCCGCTGCTCGCGCTCGCGACGGCCCTCGTGCTGGGCGTCGGCCAGGCCGAGCTGCGCGACTCGGTACGGGGTCCAGCTCACCCAGACCGCGGAACACACCGCGGCGGCCGTGGACACCTACGTGTTCCGCCGGATCATCGACGCGCAGATCCTCACGCGCGTGCCCGCAATCCAGGAGGTGGCGGCGGCGGGCGACGCCCAGCCCTTCGATGCCGCCAAAGTGAGCGCTCTCGACCAGGACTGGGTCCGCGCGCGCGGCGCGGAAGCCCAGCGCCTGGGCATGCTCGACAATCCCGCGTCGAGGTTCCTCCGCGACATCGTGGACAACGATCGCATCTACCGTGAGATCATCGTCACGGACCGGCACGGCCGGCTGGTGGCCGCGTCCAACGTCACCACCGACTACGACCAGGCCGACGAGGACTGGTGGCGCGTCGCCTATGACGATGGCGTGCGCGGGCGCGTGAACGTGACCGACGTGATGTGGGACGACAGCGCCCGGGTGCACGCGGTCGAGATCGCGCTGCCGATTGCCAGCCAGCCCGGCGAGCCCTTCGTCGGCATCCTCAAGGTCGTTGCGGACGCGCGGGAACTGCTGGCGGGCGTGGGCAGCATCCAGATCGGGTCGACCGGCGAGGCGATGCTCATCCGTCAGGACGGCACGGTCGTCTACAGCCGTGGGACGGCGGGGACCAAGTCGACGTTCTTCGCCGCGGACCTGCTGCGCGCGTGGCTGAAGACCGACCACGGCGGCGACCCGCAGTACCGCCTGCATTTCTCAGCCCAGAACCGCGATGGCCGCGCATGGGCGGTGGGCATCGCGCCGAGCCAGCTCAGCGCCAGTTACCCGAACCTCACCTGGCTCGTGGCGGTGACCCAGTCGGAAGACGAGCTGTTCGCCCCGGTGCGTGCCCAGTGGTGGCACCTGCTCGCCGTCCTCGGCCTGATGGCGGCCGTCGTGTTGGCGTTGGCGGCGTGGTTCTCGGTCAGGCTGGCCGCGCCGTCGATCGAGCCCGAGATGCACATTTACCAGCATCCCGACTCGACGTCGAAGGCGCCCAGCTCGGTGTGAGTGTCGTGTCGGTCTCGGCCCCCTGCCTGCTCCGGTCGGGTGTGCCCTGTCGGTAGCCGTTGGCGAGTGTCCCGGCGATGTGAGAACCCGCCGGGTTTCAGCGACAGGCACCCGGAGGTGAGAGGCAGGGGGCCCCCATCCCGCATCGGCCAGTCCCGCGATCTCCCCCGTCCGAAAGTACGGTAGAAGTGGTCTCATGTGCCTGCGGCGGCGGAGGCCGGCACGTCTCCGAGCGAGCCGCGGCGAACCAGCGAGGCCCACCGTCATGCTGTCGAGACGCGAGGTGATCAGGCGCGCGTGCGCGGCAGGAGTGTGGCTGGCCGCCGGCGGGCGGCGCCCGGCGGGACAGACGAGGCCCGGAGAGCGGCTCGCGCGCTTCGTCGACCCGTTCATCGGCACCGGAGGCCACGGCCACACATTCCCTGGGGCGGCAGTGCCGTACGGCATGGTGCAGCTCAGCCCGGACTCGGGCAACCAGGGCTGGGACTGGTGCTCCGGCTACCACCGATCCGACACGGCCATCGCCGGCTTCACCCATACGCACCTGAGCGGCACCGGCATCGGCGACCTGTGCGACATCCTCGTCATGCCCACCCTGGCCGGTCAGGAGATGCCCGGTGACGTGCGGTCGCCCTTCTCGCACGACAAGGAGCGGGCGTCGGCGGGCTACTACAGCGTCGACCTGCTGGCGCACAACATCCGCGCCGAACTGACGGTGACCCGGCGCGTCGGCCTTCACCGCTACCAGTTCTCCCGCGTCACGCCGCCGGCGCAGCCGGCCATCGTGATCGATCTCGGCCATGCCCTCAACTCGGACGCGCCGACCGACACGCGGATCGCCATCGAAGGGCCCACGACGATTTCCGGGTACCGGCGCTCGACCGGGTGGGCCAGGGACCAGGTCGTGTATTTCGTGGCGCGGTTCTCGTCACCCATCGTCGGGTCGGTGCTCGGCGGCGGCGACGGCGACGCGTCGAACGAGGCCCGGGAGGCCCAGGGGAAGAAGGTGAAGGGGGTGTTCCGCTTCACGCTGCGGCCCGGCGACCCGCTCCTGGTGAAGGTCGGGATCTCGGCCGTGAGCATCGACGGGGCGCGCAAGAACCTCGACCGCGAGGTGTCCGGCTGGGACTTCGACGCAATCCGCGGCGATGCCGAAGAAGCGTGGGAACGCAAGCTTGCCCGCGTGCGCGTCGAGACGCCCGACGCGTCGCGGAAGACGATCTTCTACACGGCGCTCTACCACGCGCTGCTGGCCCCGACGCTGTTCTGCGACGTGGACGGCGCGTACCGCGGCGCCGACGGCCAGGTCCACGCGACCGGGTCGTTCCTCAACCACACGGTGTTCTCGCTGTGGGATACCTTCCGCGCGCTGCACCCGCTGCTGACGATCGTCCAGCCCGACAAGGTGGACGACCTGATGCAGTCGATGATGGCCTGCTACCGGGAAGGCGGGCTGCTGCCCGTGTGGTCGCTGTGGGGCAACGAAACCAACACGATGATCGGCTACCATGCGGTCCCGGTGCTCGTGGACGCCTGCGCGAAGGGGCTGACAACGGTCAACCGCGGCGAGGTGCTGGAGGCGGCGAAAGCCAGCGCGCTGCAGGACGGGCACGGCCTCCGGTTCCTCGCGGGCGCCGACACGAAGGGGTACATCCCGGCCGACGGCGAGATCGAGTCGGTGTCGAAGACCCTCGAGTATGCGTTCGACGACTGGTGCATCGCGCAGCTGGCCGCCAGGCTCGACCGCCTGACCGACCGCCGCCTGTTCGAGACGCGAGCCGCGTTCTATCGGAACCTGTTCGATCCGGCCACCGGGTTCATGCGCGGGCGGCTGGCCGACGGTTCGTGGAAGACGCCCTTCTCGCCCAGGTTCTCCCGGCACCGGCAGGACGACTACACGGAGGGCAACGCGTGGCAGTACTCCTGGTTCGTCCCGCACGACGTGCGGGGCCTGATCGGGCTGATGGGCGGGCCGGACGCGTTCGTGAAGAAGCTGGACGAGCTCTTCGATCAGCCGCCGGAGATCGAGGGCGCGGACGCTTCACCCGACATCTCGGGACTGATCGGCCAATACGCGCACGGCAACGAGCCGAGCCATCACGTTGCGTACCTGTACGCCTACGCGGGCGCCCCGTGGAAGACGGCGCGGCGGGTGCGGCAGATCACCACGACGCTCTACGGAACCGGCCCCGACGGGTTGTGCGGGAACGAGGATTGCGGCCAGTTGTCGGCGTGGTACCTGCTCAGCACGATGGGGTTCTACCCGGTGAACCCCGCCGAGGGCGTCTACGTGATCGGATCGCCGCATTTCGAGCGCGTGACGATCGATGTCGGCGGCGGCCGGACGCTGACGATCCAGGCTGACGGCGTATCGGACACCAACATCCATGTCCAGGGCGCAACGCTGAATGGCTCGCCGCTCGACCGCTGCTGGATCCGTCACGAGGAGATCGCGCCGGGCGGCACGCTGACCTTCAGGATGGGGCCCGAACCGAACCTGGCGTGGGCCACGGGGGGCGACGCCGCACCGCCGTCCATGAGCAAGGGATAGGGACGGGGTCGCGCCCCCGGTGAAGGCCCGCTACGGCGATGGCAGCTCGACTCCCGCCTCCCGATCTCCGGCCAGGCTGGAGCCTGGCGATCCCGGGAGATGCGCGACTCCCGACCTGTCGGCGTCCGTTCAATCTCCCCCTGATGTCCGTGGACGCGTGCGGGGCCACCGGGTATCCTGCTGTGACAGGTCTTGTCGCTGCACACCGCGGAGGTCAGCGGCCCGGGATGTCGATCGTCATGGTGCACGCTCATGGAAGGAGGCCCGTCTGACCGGACGCCGCTGTGACACGAGGGAGTCCGCGCTCGCGAGGCGGGCGCGTGGAGCACCGGGCCTGGCGCTGGTCGTCCTCTGCGCCCTGTGTGCGCCGGGCCCCGCGTTCGCCCACCCGCAGGACCAGTCTCCGCCCGACGAGCAGATCGACGTCTGGGACTGGCTGAAGCACCTGCGAAAGAAGACGCCGGCCACGCAGACCACGCGGGCCGACGAGAACCAGCGCCGGACCACCGTGCTCGTTGTCCCGACCGTCTCGGCGAAGCCGTCAACCGGCCTGAGCGGCGGCGCCGGCGCCAACATCGAGTTCCCGCTGGGCGACGTGTCGCGCACCCGCATCTCCTTCATCCATGCCGGGGCCTCGTTCTCGACGAAGAAGCAGTACTCGGTCAGCGCACGTGCGCTGCTGTTCGGCGCCGACAACCGCTGGTCGTTCTCGGGCGACCATCACTACAAGTCGACGGGTCAGCAGATCCATGGTGTCGGCACCGGCCTGTCCACCGGCGACGCGGTGGACATCACGTACAAGTCCACCGAGGTCGTGGACACGTACTACCGGGCGATCACCAGCGCCGTGTGGGCCGGCGCCGGCATCCAGTTCCTCCGGCAGACGCACGTCAGGCCCGTCGATCTCGCTCTGTCGGCCTGGGACCGGTCTCCTTATGTCGTCTATTCGAACCGCCACGGATTCGATGTCGACGGCCAGACCTCGGCCGGCGTCAACGTGAGCCTGCGCGCGGACACGCGCGACAACGTGGCCGATCCCGGCCGCGGCTGGTATGCCGACTCGATGTTCCGCGCCCACTTCGCGGACTTCCTTGGCGGCGATTCCACCTGGCAGGCCTTGTACCTCGACCTGCGAACCTACCAGCCGCTCACGAAGGACGCCCGGCACAAGCTCGCGTTCCGGATCTGGACGGACGTGGTGACCGGCGGCGCCGCGCCGTACCTCGCGCTGCCGGCCATCGGCAACGACCCCACTGGACGGTCGGGCCGCGGCTACTCCGATGGCAGGTTCAGGGGCGACCGGCTGGTCTACGGCGAGGCCGAGTACCGCGTGTCCCTCAGGCGCGACGGCCTGGTCGGCATGGTCGCCTTCGTGAACGCGACGACCGTGGGCAGCGCGTTCGAGCAGGAGCGCCTCTTCGACGCTGTCGCGGTCGCCGGCGGGATCGGATTCCGGCTGCGGCTGCAGAAGCGTTCGCGGACGAACCTCTGCTTCGACATCGGCCGGGGCCAGGGCGGCTCCCACGGCGTGTACATCGCGCTGGCGGAAGCCTTCTGACCCCGGGGCTCACTCGTGATGGGCGTGTTCGCCCCGGGCACGCGGGGCTGAAGCCTGCCCGCGAGGTTCCGGGCGCGTCCTCACCCGCTCAACCGAGCGCCGTAGAGCGCCGGGCTCAGAATGCGTCCCGCCGCGTGGTTGGCTCGATGACGAGGGTCGCGACCGCCAGGCCGCACCCGACCGCGAGCAGCACTGCTGCAAGCACCGGGTGGGCGCGCGCGACGAGGGCCGCAAGCCCGGCAAGAGCCACGGCGTAGCCGAGGTCCGATCCCTGCGTCCACCTCGCCGCCGCCCTCGTTCGGGCGGCCGCGGCAGCGGGTGTCTGGCGCTCGGTGAACAACAGGTGGGCCCGGAGCGTGCCGCCGGCCGCCGCGCATGCGAGCGCGAGGAAGAAGAGGGCCGGGCCGAGCACCCCGCCGGCCAGG
Organism: uncultured Acidobacteriota bacterium; assembly: GCA_963813325.1. GTDB lineage: Bacteria > Acidobacteriota > Vicinamibacteria > Vicinamibacterales > JAKQTR01 > CAWEYM01. The sequence goes on along the minus strand of CAWEYM010000002.1, from coordinate 1,960,840 downwards.
TTGGCGGCCGTCCACGCGGGGACGGTCAGGCCCGCCAGCACCGCCATCACGACGACCTGGTGGACGCGCCACCAGGTTCGGGGATGGCGACGCGCCGGCGTCTCCGGCGCCCGCGGCATCGCGGGGGGGAGCCCGATCAACGCCGTGTCGGGAACGGGCCGCAGCGATTCCAGCGCCGCGAGCAGTTCCGCCGGCGTCGCGTACCGGTCGTCGCGGTTCTTCCGCAGGCACCGGCGCACCAGGCGATCGAGGTCGCCGGGGACCGGCGCATCCGCGTGCGCCAGCGGCGCGGGTTCGTCGGTCAGCACGCGCACGGCCGTCAAGGCCTGCGTGGCGGCATCGAAGGGCTGGACGCCGCTCACCAGTTCGTAGAGCAACGCGCCCAGCGAGAAGATGTCGCCGCGGATGTCGACCTCCGCGCCTTCGATCTGCTCCGGCGCCATGTAGCCCGGCGTGCCCAGCACGGCGCCGGCCTTCGTCAGCCGCGGTCCCGCGCCCGCCCCGTCCGGTCCCAGGCGTGCGATGCCGAAGTCGAGGATCTTGACCGTGCCTCCCTCGTCGATCATCACGTTCTCGGGCTTGAGATCGCGATGGACGACGTGCTGCCGGTGGGCGGCGTCGAGGGCCCGGGCAAGCTGGATCGCGATGTCGACGGCGCGGCGGAGCGACGGGCGCGCGTTCGCGATGAGGTCCCGCAGGGTCCGCCCCTTGATGTACTCCCCGACGATGCACAGGTGGCCGTCGATGTCATCGAGGGCGTAGACCGTGGCAATGCCCGGGTGCGAGAGCGTCGCGGCGGCCCGTGCTTCGAGGCGGAGACGCGCGCGGCGGTGCGGGTCGTCCGACCAGTCGGGCGGCAGCACCTTGAGGGCGACCTGGCGCCCGAGGCGCGTGTCCACCGCGAGGTACACGTGGCCCATCCCGCCACGCCCGAGTTCCTCCTGCACGAGGTAGGGACCGGCGAGCTTCCCCGCCGCGAACGGCGTGGGCCTCGGCAGGGGCAGCGCCTCGTCCACGTGCGCGGCCGGCTGCTCGAGAAAACCGCCGGCGCTCTCATCCGCGTCGATCAGCGATTCGACCTCCGCGCGCAGCGCGGCATCACCGGCGCAGGCCTCATCGAGGAAGGCGCGGCGTCCCGAGGACGGCAGCGCCCTGGCCTGGTCGAAGATCACGGCGACGTGCTGCCAGCGAGGATCCATGAATGTCGCGTCGCTAGGTCGACGAGGGAGGCGCCAGTTCCCGGAACAGCCAGGCCCGCGCCACCGACCAGTCGCGCTTGACCGTGGCGGGCGAGATGCCGAGGGCGGCCGCGGTCTCCTCGATCGACAGGCCGCCGAAGAACCGCAACTCGACGACCTTCGCCTGCTGCACGTCGAGTTCCGCCAGCCGCGCCAGCGCCTCGTCCACCGCGAGCACGTCCTCGGAGATGCCGCCGGCTGCGGCGATCGTGTCGTCCAGTGTCACGCGCAGGGGATCCCCCCGCGCTTCATGGCTCGCCGGGACCGGGCGCGTTCGACCAGGATTTCGCGCATCGCGTGCGCCGCGAGGCCCAGGAAGTGCGCGCGGTTCTCGAATGACAGCGCCGCGTCCCTGAGCAGGCGCAGGTACGCTTCGTGGACCAGTCCGGTCGTCTGGAGCGTCTGACCGGGGCGCTCGCGCCGGAGTTGCCGCGACGCGATGCGGCGCAATTCCGCGTAGACCAGGGGCAGGATCTGATCCATGGCGGCCTGGCTGCCGCGGCGGGCCTCCGCAAGCAGGCGCGTCACCTCGTCTGGTCCCGGATCGGCCATGCGCGACTCCCCGGACACGTCGGTGTCCACCGTCCACCCGCGTCCGGCGATTATCCGGCCGGGCCGCGTGCGTCCGCAAGGGCGATGCGCCGGGGGTGGGCGCCGGGCGGGGCGGGGCGGGGGATCACCACCCGGGGTTCCGGGTAAGCTAACCTCAATGAGACATGCCGGCTCACGGCACACGACTCACGGCTCTCGGCCAATCCACGCGATTGTCCCGGTTCTGCACGACCGCTCAGACTGCCGCGCGACCGGGACGGAGCACTGACGCGTGGCTGTCTCCCGGGCACCGCACTGGTCGCGGACCCGGAGTGCGGAGGACGGGGGGAACATGCGATCTCCAGTCACGGGCGTGGCCATCCTGGTACTGGCGGCGGGGCTCGCGTCCTGCCGGGGGCCGAGGGTCGTCATCGCGGGGGGCGCGATGGATCTTGGCCAGGTGGCGATCGGCGATGCGCTCGTGCACGAGTTCGTCGTCCGCAACGACGGCGCCGGGCCGCTCACGCTGACCAATGTCCGTGTTGAGGGCCCGGGCCGCGTCACGGTGTGCGATTCGCCGATCGCTCCCGGGCAAACCGGCCGGATTCGGATCGAGATCAACACGTTTCTGCCCGACGGGCCGGCGGCCTCCACGGTCCGTGCGGAAACCAACGACCGCGAGCGCCCGGAGTTGTCGCTGGCGCTGAAGTTCAGCGTCCATGCCAGCGTGATCGCCGAGCCTCCGTCCGCGCGGTTCGACATGGTCCAGCGGGAGCCCGTGGCAGCGGCCACCCACCTCATCAGGACGACCGACGGCACCGACGTACGCGTCACGGGCATCGAGTCGCCCCGCCGCGACGTCCTGGTCTCGCTGCGCGAGGCCGGGAGCACGGAACGCGCAGGCGGAACGACCGGCAGGCAGTGGCTGGTCGGGATCACGGTGTCGTCCCGTGCGGAACTGGGGCCGTTCGAGGGGTTCGTCACGGTGCACGTGGACCATCCCCGGCAGTCGCGCGTGCGGATCCCGGTCAGCATCGTCGTCCGGCCGTTGATTGCGGTGACGCCGCCGGCCGCCGTGCTCGGCGACGTGATGGCCGGCACCGAGGTCGCCCGCCTCGACGTGCGGGTGTTCTCGACGGATCCGATCGACGTGACCGATGTGGGCGTCACCGTCCGGGGCTTCGCGGCCCGCCTGGAGACGGTGAACAAGGGGCGCGCCTACACCATCATCGTCTCGGCGGGGCGGGACGCATCGCCCGGGCCGTTCACGGGCGCGATCGTGATCCACGCCGCCAGCGACCGGATCCGGACGGTCAGCGTTCCCCTGAGCGGCCGCCTGGCGCGGCCGGCCCCGTAGACCTCGAGCGGGTGCCGGGCTTGCCGGCCGGTCTACCCGAGCTGCGAGGTGCAGTTCGGGCAGCGCGTGGCGGCCAGGGGAATGGCCGTCTTGCAGAAGGTGCAGTCCTTGGTCGTGGGCGCCTGCGCCGGCGCCGGCCGCTGCAGGCGGTTGAGTTGCTTGACGACCAGGAACACCGCGATCGCCACGATCACGAACTCGATGATCGTGTTCAGGAACATGCCGTAATTGAGCGTCGGCACGCCCGCCGCCTTGGCCTGGGCCAAGGTCGCCTGCGCGGGCCCCGACAGCGTGATGAACAGGTTGCTGAAGTCCACGCGGCCGAGCAGCAGGCCCAGCGGGGGCATCAGCACGTCGGCAACCAGCGAGTTGACGATCTTGCCGAACGCGGCGCCGATGATCACGCCGATCGCAAGATCCATCACGTTGCCGCGCATCGCGAATGTCTTGAATTCCTTCAGCACGGTCACTCCTTGGCGTCTGCCGCATCCAGGCGGCGGTGAGCGGGTCGCCGGACATAGTAGCCCATCGCCGAGGCGGTGAACCCGCATTCCTCGAGGTATGGCGAGACCGGGTGGCCTGCCGACGGCCGCCCGTTGACGCGCGCGACCAGGAGGCCCCCTCGGCGGCCTTCACCGGACCGGGCGATGCCGGCGAGGCAGCGGGCCACCGCGAGTCCCGTGAACGATCGTTCGGGCTCGGCCTCCGGCAGCAGCACCGTCACCTCGTCGCTCCCGGCGCGCAGGAACGCCGCGAGCACGCCGTTGACCAGCACGACGCTGGCTCCCGCCGCGCGCGCGAACGCGGGCGCCGGAACATCGTGATCGAGCGCGCCCGCCGGCCACGGGAGCAGGGTCCCGTACGGATTGGCCGGATCGGCGGCGGCCAGCAGGGCGACCTCGGGCTGATCGGGCGCGGCACGCAGCGACCGGAGGAGATCGAGCGCGGCGGGCCGCGCGAACTGGGTGGCGGCCACGCCGGCTACGAAGTACCCGCGCCGGATGCGACCGCCATCCTCCAGGGCCCGCAGCACCGGGTACACCGCGCCGAATCCTCCGGCGATGCCCTCGGCAGCCGCGGCTTCCCGCGTCAGCACACCGTAGCGCGCGAGCAACTGGTCGGAGGTGGCCGCGGCCCACCCGGTGGGGTCCGGCACCGCCGACAGGCGCGACTCGATCAGCGACCACCGGCCCTCGGCGGACGGCGGCACGAGCCGGCGCGACCGGAACGCGCCGGCGCGGGCCGCACGGCGCTCGGCGCGTGCAGGAGGCGGGCTCGTGAAGGCGCGCAGCGCCTGGAAGGTGTCGTTGGTGACGAGGCCGCGCCACGCGAGCGCCCAGAGCGCGTCGACCGTCTCGCCCGGGTATCCGCCGCCCGCTGCCTCGTGAATGGGCCCGAAGAACGACGCGCCGCCGCGGCGCAGCATGTCGACGATGGCGGCCTCGCGCGCCGGAAGCGATTCCGCGTCGCGGGCTGCCCCGCGGCGCGGGGACGGCGCACGGGCGGGCACGAGCCGGGCCAGCTGATCCGTCAGGTAGAGCGCGATGCGCCCGTCGCGGCGGCCGATGGAATCGATCCCGATCCAGCACACCTCGCCGGCGGCCGCCAGCGTGTCGAGGTCCGCCGGATCGTAGCCGTCGATGCGCGCAGGCAGGATGGCTGTCTCGAGAATCGAAGCCGGCAGCGGGGCGCCCTGCAGGCTCTCGATGCAGTCGAGCAGCGGGTCGAGCCCGGAGCGGCCCGACCGAACACCCTGCCAGGTCGTGAGGAACCGGCCCAGCACGGCCGGTTCGACCGGTTCCACTTCGTGGCGCACGCGGGCCAGGGATCGCCGGCGCGCCTGGCGCAGCACGTCCGGAGCGCACCACTCGCGGCGGGTGCCGCCCGGCCGGAAGTCGCCCTCGACGAGTTTCTCCGCCGCCGCCAGCCGCTGCAGGGCTGCCGCCGCATCGGCCGGGGCCAGGCCGTACCGATCCACGATCGCCGCGGGCGTGAACGGACCGTGAGTGCGCGCGTAGCGCAACACCAGGTCGTCGAGGGGCGCGGCGGAGGGCAGGAGCAGCGAGGCAGGCAGGCCCGGCGGCAGGGTCACGCCGATCGCGTCGCGGTACCGGCCGGCCTGTTCGAGCGGCACGTAACGTCGTTCGCAGGCGACAGTGGCCTCGATCACGCGGTGACCCGCGACGAGGTCGTCGATCAGCCCTGCCACGCCAGGCGAAACGGTCCGCGCACCGATCTCGGTACGCGTCAGGTCGCCCAGGCGCAGCAACAGATCGTGAAGGCCGTCGGCGCTGCGCGCCTGTCGTTTCGGATCGAGGCACTGCAACTCGCGCTCGAGCTCGTCGAGCGCGCCGGCATCGAGCAGCTCGCGAAAGTCCGCGAGGCCAATCAGCTCGCGCAGCTGGGCCTGGTCGATCGCCAGCGCGTGGGCCCGCCGCTCGGCGAGCGGCGCGTCGCCGTCGTACAGGTAGTTGGCCACGTAGCCGAACAGCAGGGACGCGGCGAACGGCGACGGCGCGTCCGAGTCGACCGTGGTCAGCGAGACGGCCCTCCGCTCGATCCGCCGGACGAGATCGACGAGCGCGGGGACGTCGAAGTCGTCCCGCAGGCACTCGCGGTAGCTCTCGAGCACGATCGGGAAGGACCCGAAACGGCTCGCGACGGCCAGAAGGTCGGATGCGCGCTGACGCTGCTGCCACAGTGGCGCCCGACCGCCGGGCCGGCGCCTCGGGAGCAGCAGGGCACGGGCGGCCGCCTCGCGGAAGCGGGCCGCGAAGTACGCCGTCGAGCCGATCTCCCCGATGACCAGGTGCTCCAGCTCCGCGGCAGCCGGGACGAGCAGCGCCGTATCGGGCGGCTCATCCGTGTCCGGGAACCGCACCACGAAGCCGTCGTCGGTCCACATGGTCTCGACGTCGATGTTCAGCCGTGCCCGGATGTGGGCCGTGGCGGCCATCGCCCACGGCGCGTGCACGCGGCTGCCGAGGGGCGAGAGCAGGCACACGCGCCAGGCGCCCAGCTCGTCCCGGCAGCGCTCGATCACGATGGTGCGATCGTCCGGGACCACGCCGGTGGCGCGGGCCTGGTCGCCGAGATAGCGCAGCAGGTTCTCGGCCGCCTGCCGATCGAGGTCGTGGCCGCGCACGAGTCGATCGATGCCGGCCGCGGGCGGCATCTGGCGGAGCTCGCGCGTGAGCTGCCCGATGCGTTCGCCGAACTCCAGGGGGCGGCCCGGGGCGTCCGCCTTCCAGAACGGCATCTTGCCGGGCTCGCCCGGCGCCGGCGACACGATGACCCGGTCGTGCGTGATCTCCTCGATGCGCCACGTGGTCGCGCCGAGCACGAACGTCTCGCCCACGTGCGTCTCGAAGACCATCTCCTCGTCGAGCTCGCCGACACGGGCGCCGCGCTTCCCGGCCCCGGCGAGGAACACCCCGTACAGTCCCCGGTCGGGGATCGTGCCGCCGCTCGTGACCGCCACGCGCTGCGCGCTCTCGCGGGCGACCACCGTGCCGCGGACCCGATCCCAGGTCACGCGCGGCCGCAGCTCGGCGAATTCGTCCGAGGGGTAGCGCCCCGAGAGCATGTCGAGCACGCCCTCGAAGGACGACCGGCCGAGCCCCGCGAACGGGGCCGCCGAACGGACCAGCGCGAACAGGTCGTCGACCTTCCAGCGGTCCACCGATACCGTTGCGACAATCTGCTGCGCAAGCACGTCGAGGGGGTTGCGCGGGTAGCGGGTGGACTCGACGAGGCCATCGCGCATCGCGCGGGTGATCGCCGCGCAGGCCAGCAGGTCGCCACGGAACTTCGGGAACAACACGGCCCGGCTGATCGCATCGACGTGGTGGCCGCCGCGCCCGACGCGCTGGAGGCCGCTCGCCACCGATGGCGGTGCCTCGATCTGGACGACCATGTCGATGGCGCCCATGTCGATGCCCAGCTCGAGCGACGAGGTTGCGACCAGGCCCCGCACGAGGCCGGCCTTCAGCGCCTCCTCGATCTCCAGTCGCTGCTCGCGCGCGATTGATCCGTGATGCGCACGGACGAGCGTCTCGCCCGCCAGGTCGTTCAACGCGCCGGCCAGCCGCTCCGCGGTTCGCCGGCTGTTGACGAAGATCAGCGTCGAACGATGCGCTCGCACCAGGTCGAGGAGCCGCGGGTAGATCGCCGCCCAGATGGTCTGGCGCCCGGGCGGCTGGACGGCGGGTCCGCTCGAGGCGCCTGCCACCTGCCCGACGCGGGCCATGTCCTCGACCGGGACTTCGATGCGCAGGTCGAGCGCCTTCCGCCGCCCGGCCTCGACAATCGTCACCGGGCGGTAGGCGACATCGCCCGGCGACGCCTGGAACTCTCCGTGAATCGCCGACTCGGCCCCCGCTGATCCGCCGCGGGCTGCGGCGGCGGATGCCGGGGAGCGGGCGCCGCCACGCGAACGGACGGCCGCCCGGGGCGAGGAGGCCCTGGCGCGGGCTCCCCCGAGGTACCGCGCCACTTCGTCGAGCGGGCGCTGCGTCGCCGACAGGCCGATACGCTGGAGCCGCCGGCCGGCGAGCGCCTCGAGGCGCTCGATCGACAACGCGAGGTGCGCCCCGCGTTTGGTCGGCACCAGCGCGTGCACCTCGTCCACGATGATCGTGTCGACGGAGCGGAGGGCCTCGCGGGCGCCCGAGGTCAGGATCAGGTACAGCGACTCGGGCGTGGTAATCAGGATGTCCGCCGGCTCCCGCCGGAATCGGGCCCGTTCCCGCTGCGGCGTGTCGCCGGTACGGACCGCCACGGCCGGCACGGCGTGTGCCGTCCCGTCGCGCTCGGCCAGCCGGGCGATGCCGGCCAGCGGCCCCCGCAGGTTGCGCTCGACATCCACCGCCAGCGCCTTGAGCGGCGAGACATAGACGACCCGGCAGCGCTGGTGAACCGGGGGCACCGTCTCGAACATGAGGCGGTCGATCGCCCAGAGGAACGCCGCGAGCGTCTTCCCGCTCCCGGTCGGCGCCTGGATCAGCACCGACTCGCCGCGTGCGATCGCGGCCCAGCCCTGGTCCTGCGGCGGCGTCGGCTCGGCGAACGATTCGGCGAACCAGGCACGCACGACCGGGTGGAACAACCCGAGCGGGTCGGACGCAGGCTGGCGGCGGGGCATCGGTCCATTCTGCCAGAAGCAGGGGAGATCGGGATTCGGGAGTCGGGGATTCGCTCCCCCGCTGAAGCCCCGGCGCCGCCAGAGCCGGGGGCTCCTCCCTCCAGGCTCCTCGGCAGGCTGCGCGCCCGCGACTGGGCGCCCCGCGTGATTCTGGCTATAATCTGGCTAGAATGCGCTACGAGATCGTCCTGGCGCCTGGAGCCGTAGTGGCCATGCGACAGCTTCCGGCCCGCCTGCGGGCCGAGGTCCGGGATGCGATCGACCGGCACTTGCGCTTTGAACCTGCAAGACTCAGCCGGAGCCGAATCAAGCGACTCAGGGGTGTGAGCCGGCCCCAGTACAGGCTGAGGGTCGGCGACATCAGGGTGTTCTATGACGTTGCAGAAGCGACCGTCGAAATCCTCGCCGTCATCTCGAAAGAGCAGGCGCAAGCCTGGCTCGACACGGAAGGGAAGCCCGAGGCGCGCGGTGGCCCTCGCGGAAGTGAAGGATGATCTGTCGAGATACCTCCGCCTGGCCGCGAAGGGGGAGATTGTCATTACCCGACACGGTCGCCCGGCCGGTGTGCTGATCGGATTCGAGTCCGAAGACGACTGGATCGACTACCGGATCGAACACCACCCGGAATTCCTGCAGCGAGTGGCCGGCGCACGGGCCGCCTTGAGGGCCGGGCTGGGGACACGACTCGAGGACATGGCGGACTGAGGCCAGTCACACGAGCGCGTGCAGGAACCACACAGAGGACAAAGTGCGCCTGACGCTGGAAGCGCTCGAGGGCGAGTTCTCGATCTGCCGCCTGCCGCACGACAGCCCCGTCCCGGCGTGGGCGATCGCGGGTGCCGCCTGGTCGATCACGAGGACCGATGCCGAACTGTCGGTCGTGTGCCCGTCGGGCCTCGTGCCGCCCGGCACGGCGGCGGCGGCGGGTTGGCGTGCCCTCCGCGTCGCGGGCCGCCTCGACTTCGCGCTGACCGGCATCCTGACCTCGTTGGCGGACCCGCTTACCCGCGCGGGCGTCAGCCTCTTCGCGATGTCCACCTACGACACCGATTACGTGCTGGTGCGGGCGGCGCAATGGCCGGACGCCGTCGCGTCGCTTCGCGCGGCGGGCCACACCGTGCAGGGCGTGATTCCTTCTGGTCGTACCTGAGCCGCGCGGCCGCTCGACCGCGGGATCCGAGCGGCAGCGGACGTGCGTCATACTGAGTGTCATACAGCGATGATTGACGCCGCGGTGGGCGGCGTCCACCTGTCTCCGGCCACCCACCTGGAGTCCGGGCCGGGGCCTGCGATCAGGAGCGGACATGAAGGTTGGAATCCTCGGATCGGGTGCGGTCGCGAAGGCGCTGGCGGCGGGTTTTCTTGCTCACGGACACGACATCATGCTGGGCACGCGCCAGCGCAGCAAGCTGGACGCCTGGGCGGCACAGCACCCCAAGGCCACCGTGGGCGACGTGGCCGCGGCCGCGGCGTTCGGCGACCTGCTCGTGCTGGCCGTCAAGGGGACCGCGGCCGTCGACGCCCTGCGGGCGGCGGGCGACGCCGCGCTCAAGGGCAAGGCGGTCATCGACGCGACCAATCCCATCGCCGACGCCCCGCCGACCAACGGCGTACTGTCCTTCTTCACCTCGCTCGACGACTCGCTGATGGAACGGCTACAGCGCGAGTTCCCGCAGGCGCGCTTCGTCAAGGCGTTCAACTCGGTCGGCAGCGCCAGCATGGTCGACCCGTCGTTCGCGGGCGGCAAGCCGACGATGTTCATCTGCGGGGACGACGAGGGAGCGCGGCGCACCGTCGCGGGGATCGTGGAGCAGTTCGGGTGGGAGGTCGCCGACATGGGGACCGCCGAGGCCGCGCGCGCCATCGAGCCGCTGTGCATGCTCTGGTGCATCCCCGGCTTCCTGCACCAGGACTGGGTGCACGCGTTCAAGGTGCTTCGCTAGCGTACCCGGGCTGGGACGCCATCACATCATCCTGCAGGCGCGTGAGGGTCGCGCTGTCGAGCAGCCCGTCGGCGAGAATTCCGTGGGCCTTCTGGTAGGCGATCAGCGCGCGCTGCGTCCTGGTCCCGAACCACCCGTCCACGCCGCCTGGCGAGTAGCCGAGGTACGCAAGATAGAGCTGGGCGGCGCGCACCGTCAGGTTCGGAAGCGGCCCGACCTCGAACCGGCGGGAGGCCAGGGCCAGCCTCCCGTCGTAGTTGTTCTTCTGGAAATCCTGCCCGTTGTAGCCGTAGGCGAACCCGGCCCAGTCTCCCCGCTGAAGGGGCCCGTCGAGGCCGTGCGTCGCGATGAGCGCCACCATCGCCTGCAGCTGTGCGTCCTCCGACTCGCACATCGCGGCCACCATGTTCTCCACGTCGCGCGCCCCCGCGTCCTCGGCGTTGAATCCCATGATCTGGCCGAGGCCCCAGGACGTGCTCTCGAGGGCCGCCCGCCGGTCGAGCGCGATCGCCCGTTCGAGCCGCGCGTACTGGAGGGCGCCGGCCGCGCCGTACCCGCCGGCCTTCCGGTTGCTCAGGTCCGGCGCGACCGCATCGTACGCACCGCTTGTCAGGCGATGGAAGACGTGGCGCTCGAACAGGATCTGTGGCCGGCGATCGGCCAGGTAGCCGCAGCCCTTCGTCTCCACGGTCATCACGGCCCAGAGGGAGGGCAGATCGACGTCGAGAGTCCTGGCGCCGGCGGCGACACCGGCCTCTGACAGCGGACGCCCCTTGCCTTGAAACACGCTGGCCTCCTCTCACGGCGCAGCCGGCGCGGGCGCACCATGGCCGGCGGCCTGCCGGATCAGTCTGCTTTCGAGCGTGGCGGTGAAACGAATATGCGGGAACGCGCCCCGGCTGTCAACACGCGTCACAACGCACGCGTTCCGGCACACGCGTCACGGCGCCCCGCAAGACTGCGCGACGACCTGTCGGCGGTGAACCCGGAGCTAGCCCTTCGCCTGGGAGATTGGAAAATCCCGAACAATGATCGAACTGGCCTGTCTTGAGCTGAGGGTCGTGTGTCCTGCACTGCAGGTGATCAGCTCACCACCCTCCCCGGCCTGTACGGCGAGTACTTCGGCTCCCACTGGGCGCGGGCGATGATCGCCTCCAGTTCGTGATCGTCGACCAGCCGGCCGAGCCCCGATTCCCGGGCTTCGATCGCGACGGCCAGCGCGACGCGCCGGGAAACGCGGCGGATGTCGTGCATCTCGGGCAGCAGGTGGCCGCTCGCCCGCAGCTCGGGCGTCACGAGATCGCTCAGGACCCGGCTCCCGGCGAGGAACATCGCGTCGGTCACCTTCGGCGTGCGGCTGACGAGCGCGCCGAGGCCCACGCCCGGGAACATGAACAGGTTGTTGCACTGCGACGCGGCCAGCGTGCGGCCCTCCCAGTGCACCTCGGGGAACGGGCTGCCGGTCGCCATCAGGCCGAGGCCGTTGCTCGCGCGAGCGACCTGCTCGGGCGTGCACTCCGACCGGCTGGTCGGGTTCGACAGCGACAACACGACCGGCCGTGCGGTGTGCGTCGCGACCAGCGACAGGATCTCCGGGCTGAAGAGCCCGGGCTGGGCCGTCACGCCGATCAGCACGGTCGCCCGCGCGTTGCGGACGACGTCGTACAGATCCACGCGGTCGGGCGAACGCAGCGTCCAGCCGGCGACCGCCGCGCGATCCTGGGCGAACGATCGCTGCCACTTCGTGAGGCCCGGCGAATCCTCGAACAGCAGCCCCGGCTGATCCACGGCGAACATGCGCTGGCGGACCTCGTCGTCCGAGAGCCCTTCCTCCTTCAGCATGGTGCGGATGTTCATCGCGATGCCGACGCCCGCCTGGCCCATCCCGGCGATGACGAACCGCTGATCCGCGAACCGTTCCTGCTTGATGCGCATCGCGCTGATGAACGCCGCCAGGGCGACGGCGCCCGTGCCCTGGATGTCGTCATTGAACGACAGGACGCGATCGCGGTACCGCTCGAGCAGCATGAAGGCCTTGTGCTTCGCGAAGTCCTCCCACTGGATGAGGGCCTCGGGGAAGTTCCGGCGCACGCCCAGCACGAACCGCTCGATCAGGTCGTCGTACTCGCGGCCCTCGAGCCGCGGGTGCTTCCAGCCCAGGTACAGCGGGTCATCGAGCAGGCGCTGGTTGTTGGTGCCCGCGTCGAGGCTGACGGGCAGGCAGCAGGCCGGGTGCAGGCCGCCGGCCGCGACGTACAGCTTCACCTTCCCGACCGGGATGCCCATGCCGTCCGACCCGAGATCCCCCAGGCCGAGGATGCGCTCGCCGTCGGTGACGACGATCAGCGACACGCTCGGCAGCGAGATGCTCTGGAAGATCTGGTCGATCCGCGCGATGTTGTCGGGGCTCAGGTAGATCCCCCGGTACCGCCGCGTGATGTGGCTCAATTCGAGGCACGCCTGCCCGACGGTGGGCGTGTAGACGATGGGGACCATCTCCGTGAGGTTGTCCACGAGCAGCCGGTAGAAGAGCACCTCGCTGCGGTCCATCAGCCCCTGCAGGTAGATGAACTTCTCCATGTCGTCGGGCTTCCGCTGGTAGGCCTGCAGGGTCCGCTGCTCCTGCAGCTCCAGGCCCGAGACCTGCGACCGGAGCAGTCCGACCAGGTCCAGCGCCAGCCGCTCCTCCTGCGAGAACGACGACGCCTTGTTGAGCAGGGAGTCGGTCAGCAGCTGCTGGCCGCGCAGATACACTTCCCAGTACTCTTCGCCGGTGAGCGGGTCGATCTTGAAAGAGAATGTCTTCATCGGGTGCCTTTTCGTCCCGGGGGCACGGATCCTGGAAACGGACCACGCACGCCGGCCACACCGGCGCGCCACGCGCGGGCGCCGGAAGCGCCGTGGCGGGGGCGCGTGGCCCGGACGGCGGAGTATGGGTCTGGGGTGCCGGGCGCCGACGTTCAACCGGGCTCCGGCGACGCGGGGACACGCCGTCAACCGGTTCCCCCATGCTCCGGCCGGCGGTCGGGCCTTGTCAAGGCCTCCCGCGCCACGCGGGCTGACGGAAACCCGGAAGCCGGTTCACGGATGCGGACAGGCGTCGTTGCCGCGGTGACACCGGGCGGCGTGGCCATTGCCCGGCAGGGACGACGCAGCCGATGAGGCGGCCGACCAGCGGGAACCCGGTCCGGGCACCCGGCCTTGCCTGGCGTCGCGGCACGCCCCATCTACCGAAAACCCGGGCGCACCCCCGACGAGTTGGAGTAGTCTATTAGGCGGTCCTGCGTGGTCCAATAGGGGGCTGCGCACGCGTCCGAGGCCAGGTCCCCTTCCGGGGTTTCCTCATTTCGTTTCCACTCATAGTGGGGCTGCCGCGATGATCAAAATCTCCGACGAAGACGTGTTCGAGTACCACGAAAAACCACGGCCCGGGAAGCTCGAGGTCGTCACCTCGAAGCCGTGCCTGACGCAGCGGGATCTCTCGATGGCCTATACGCCGGGCGTGGCGCGCCCGTGCCTGGCCATCGAGAAGGACCCCGAGGCGGCGTACCACTACACCGGCAAGGGCAACCTCGTCGCGGTGGTGTCGAACGGCACCGCCGTCCTCGGGTTGGGTGACATCGGCGCGATGGCCGGCAAGCCGGTCATGGAGGGCAAGGGCGTCCTCTTCAAACGCTTCGCGGGCGTCGACGTGTTCGACCTCGAGCTGAACACGAAGGACCCGGACGAGATCGTCCGCATCGTGAAGGCGCTCGAACCGACCTTCGGGGGCATCAATCTCGAAGACATCAAGGCGCCGGAGTGCTTCTACATCGAGGAAACGCTGAAGAAGATGATGGACATCCCGGTGTTCCACGATGACCAGCACGGGACGGCCATCATCTCGGGCGCGGCGCTGATCAACGCCATCGAGGTCGTGAACAAGCAGATCGACCAGGTGAAGGTCGTGTTCACCGGCGCGGGCGCGGCCGGTATCGCGTGCGCCGAGATGTACCTGAACCTCGGGGTGAAGAAGGAGAACATCCTCTTCGTCGACACCGTGGGCGTCATCTGGAACGGCCGCACCGAGAAGATGAACCCCTACAAGCAGCGGTTCGCGGTGGACACCAAGGCCCGCACGCTGGCCGAGGCGATGAAGGGGGCCGACGTGTTCGTGGGCGTTTCGGCGAAGGACCTGCTGACGCCGGACATGCTGAAGACGATGGCGTCGGACCCGATCGTCTTCGCGATGGCGAACCCGGACCCGGAGATCGCGTACCCGCTGGCCGTGGCGACCCGCAAGGACGTCATCATCGCGACGGGCCGGTCGGACTACCCGAACCAGGTCAACAACGTGCTCGGGTTCCCGTTCATCTTCCGCGGCGCGCTCGACGTGCGGGCGAGGGCCATCAACAACGAGATGAAGATGGCGGCGGCCCGCGCGCTGGCGGCCCTGGCGAAGGAGGACGTGCCGGAGGTCGTGCTCAAGGCGTACGGCGTGGAGAGCATGTCGTTCGGCCGCGAGTACCTGATCCCGAAGCCGTTCGACCCGCGCGTGCTGACGTGGGAGGCGCCGGCCGTGGCCAAGGCGGCGTGCGACACCGGGGTCGCCCGCAAGCCGCTCAAGGACTGGGACGCCTACCGCGAGACGCTCGAGCGGATGCTCGGTCCGTCACGCAAGGTCATGCACTTCGTCGTCCGCAAGGCGCGCAACGACGCGCCGCGCCGGATCGTGTTCCCCGAGGGCGAGCACGACGCCGTCATCCGGGCTGCCCGCGACATCGTCGATCAGCGGATCGCCATGCCGGTGCTGCTCGGGCGCGAGACGGAAATCCGGGAGCGGGCCGCGACCCTCGGGATCGATCAGCTCGATTTCGAGATCGTGAACGTGCCCAACGAGAAGAACCAGAAGACGTACGCCGAGGCCCTCTACAAGGCCCGCCAGCGGAAGGGCGTCACGCTGCCGGCAGCGATGGATATGGTCCGCGACCCGACCATCTACGGCCTGCTCATGGTGCAGCAGGGGCACGCGGACGGCTTCGTGGGCGGCATGTTCAAGGCGTACCCCGAGACCATCAAGCCGGCGCTGCAGATCGTCGGGCTCAAGCCGGGCGTGTCGCGCGTCTCGGCGGCGCACGTGCTCGTGCTGAAGGACAAGGTGTTCTTCTGCGCCGACACGATGGTGAACATCGAGCCGAACGCCGAAGAACTGGCGGAGATCGCGCTGCTGGCGGCCGACCTGGCGCGCAACTTCGACACCGAGCCGAGGGTGGCGCTGCTGGCCTTCTCGAGCTTCGGGTCGGTGCCGCACCCGATCTCGAAGCGGGTGGCCGACGCGGTCGACATCGTCCGCCGGCGGAACCCCGACATCATTGTCGACGGCGAGATGCACCTCGACACGGCCGTCGTCGAGGAGATCGTCACCAAGAACTACCCGCACTCGCGCATCAAGGGCGACGCCAACGTGCTGGTGTTCCCGGACCTCACTTCGGGCAACATCGGCTACAAGCTGGTGCAGCGGCTCGGCAATGCCGACGCCATCGGGCCGATCCTGATGGGCATGCGGCGGCCGGTCAACGTGCTGCAGCATGGCATGACGGTCGCCGAGATCGTCAACGTCGCGGCAATCACGGCCGTGTCGGCCGAGATGCAGCACCGGTAGGCCGGTCGACGGTCAGTCTGGCGGCGCGGCCCGGGGTCCCGACCCCGGGCCGTCACGCCTCTTCGCGCATCCGCAAGCCCACCCAGGCCTCCAGCCCGCCCACCACGATCAGTTCCTGCGCGGCCGCGCCCACCGGGTCGAACCGGTAGCGGCGATCGCCCGCCTCGATGACCGAGGCGGTGAAGTCGAGCGTCGCCTCGATGCCGGTGCGCACCGTGGCCGACGCCGCGCCGAACCGCGTCTTCAGGTCGCGGACCAGGTCCGGGGCCTCGAGGACGAGCAGCCCGTTGTTCAGCGCGTTCCGCTTGTACGTCTCGTTGAACGACCCGGCGATGACGAGGCGAATCCCGGCGTGCTTGAGCGATGTGGCCGCCTGCTCACGCGAACTGCCGGTCCCGAAGTTGAACCCCCCGGCCAGCAGGTCGCCCGGCCGGAGCAGCGAGCGGAACGCCGGGTCGTAGTTCTCCATCACGACGGCCGCCTGCTGCGCGGGCGTCATGTCGTCCTTGTAGGTGTACTTGCCGGCGTAGATGCCGTCGGTGTTCAGGTTGTCCTGGTGGCAGAAGAGCAGCGGGCCCGTCAGCCGCGCGGGAAACCCCTCGATGATGGGCACCCCGACCGCGTCGCGCCTTGCCGTCGCGCTGCGCCGGACCTCGACGCGCGGCGCGGCCGGCTCACCCGCGGGACCATCGGGCAGCGCGATCCGGCCCGCGATCGCCGACGCGGCCACCACGGCAGGCGAGCCGAGATAGGCCTTCGCGTTGCGCGACCCCATCCGGCCCTTGAAGTTGCGGTTGGTGGCCGAGATGCCGACTTCGCCATCCGCGAGGAGTCCCTCGCCCATCCCGATGCACGGCCCGCACCCCGGCGGGAGAACGACCGCACCGGCCTCCACGAGCGCCTGCCAGTCGCCCCGCGCTTCGCTCTCGCGCTGGACCTCACTCGACGCCGCGGCCACGTAGAGCGTCACGCCGGCCGCCACGGTCCGGCCGCGCAGGACCGCAGCGGCAGCGGCGAAATCCTCCACGCGTCCGTTGACGCACGAGAGCAGGTAGGCCTTGTGAATCGCGACGTCCTGCCGCGCGAGATCCGAGGCGGGCGCCGCGACCTTGACCGTGTCCGGGCCCGACACCCAGGGCTGGACCGTTGACAGGTCCAGGACGAGATCCACGGCGCAGGTCGAGTCCGCGTCCGCGGCGACGGGGCTCGAGGCGAGCGCATCGATCCGCGCGGTGGTCATGCGCGGGTGGACCCCGCCGGGCGCCGCGGCGGCCCGGCCGGCCAGGGTCACCGCCCGCGCGCGCAGCCACGCGAGGGTCACCGCGTCGACCGGGAACACGCCGGCGAGGGCGCCCCACTCGGTGGTCATGTTGGCGATGGTCAGCCGCTCGTCGATGGACAGCGCCCCGATGCCGTCGCCCGTGAATTCCACGGCATGGTTGAGCACCTCGTCGTGGTTGAACAGGCCGCACAGCGTGATGATCACGTCCTTGCCCGTCGCGCCCGGGCTCAGCCGGCCGCGCAGTTCGACCCTGGCGACGGGCGGCACCTGCCACCACGTGCGGCCGGTCGCCCAGATCGCGGCGGCGTCCGTGCGGACGATCGGCGTCCCCAGGCAGCCGAGACCGCCATACATGTTCGCGTGGCTGTCCGAGGCGACGACCATCGTGCCCGGCCACGCGTAGCCCTCCTCGCACATCACCTGGTGACCGATGCCGCGCCCCGCCGGGTAGAAGTCGATGCCGTGCTCGCGCGCGAACGCCGCGATGCGGGCATACTTCGCGAGGTTGTCGGCGGCCCGGTTCTGGATGTCGTGATCGAGCGCGAACACCGGCTGGCGCGGGTCCGCGACGCGGACGGCGCCGACCCCGCGGAACTTCGGGATCACCGCGCCCGTGTTGTCGTGCGTCAGGACGTGGGCGGGCCGGATGGACAGGTAGTCGCCCGACCGCACCTCGTGGCCGGGCGCGAGGCCCACAGCGAACTGGTGGGCGATCTTCTCGATGAGGTTCTGAGGCATGGCGTCACTCGATGTCGGGACTCGGACCCCCGGGGCTCGTGCGGGGATGATCGCGCGCCCGTGTTCATGATCCCACAGAACGGGGCCGCGCGCCCGGGGGAGGCGTGGCCGCGGCCGGCACCGGCCGCCCGCGCGGGGCAGGCGCCGGGGGACGAAAATCCCCGGGACTTCGGCGTATCGTAGCCGGAACGCGGGGCTTTGGGTTATGATTCGAAGGCCTCCGTGGACTACTCCCATCAGTTCATCTCGACTGTCATTAAGGAGATCCCAAGCATGGCGCTGAAGCAGACACTCAAGCAGAAGATCGAGGAATTCCGTCCCCGGACCACCAAGCTCGTGAAAGAGTTCGGCAAGGTCGTCATCGACCAGGTGACCATCGACCAGGCGATCGGCGGCGCCCGGGATATCCGCTGCCTCGTGACCGACATCTCCTACCTCGACCCGCAGGAAGGCATTCGCTTCCGCGGCAAGACCATCCCCGAGACCTTCGCGGCGCTCCCGAAGGCCCCCGGTTCCACGTACCCGACGGTCGAGTCGTTCTGGTACTTCCTCCTGACCGGCGAGGTTCCGACCCAGGCGCAGGTTGACGAGGTCGTGGCCGAGTGGAAGACCCGGCAGGTGGTCCCCTCCTACGTGTGGGACACGCTGCGCGCCCTGCCGCGGGACAGCCACCCGATGGTCATGCTCTCGACGGGCATCCTGGCCCTGCAGAAGGACTCCAAGTTCGCCGGTTTCTACAGCTCCGGCAAGTTCAACAAGATGACCGCGTGGGAATACGTCTACGAGGACGCGTCGGACCTCGTGGCCCGCATCCCCATCATCGCGGCCTTCATCTACAACCTGAAGTACCGCAGCGACTTCCAGACGGCGCCCGACCGGAAGCTCGACATGGGCGCCAACTTCGCGCACATGATCGGCCAGAGCGAGGAGTACAAGGACGTGGCCAGGATGTACTTCATCCTGCACTCCGATCACGAGTCGGGGAACGTCTCGGCCCACACCACGCACCTGGTGCACTCCGCGCTGTCCGATCCGTACTACGCGTACTCTGCCGGGTTGAACGGCCTGGCGGGCCCGCTGCACGGCCTGGCCAACCAGGAAGTGCTCGACTGGACGCTCAAGTTCCAGCAGAAGTACTGCGCCGATCAGGAGCCCACCAAGGAACTGATCACCAAGGCGCTCTGGGAGACGCTCAACGCCGGCCAGGTGGTCCCCGGCTACGGCCACGCGGTGCTCCGCAAAACGGACCCGCGCTACATGTCGCAGCGCGAGTTCTGCCTGAAGACGCCGGGCCTCAAGGACGATCCGCTGTTCAAGCTGGTCTCCATGATCTTCGAGGTCGCTCCCGGCGTGCTCGCCGAGCAGGGCAAGGCCAAGAACCCCTGGCCGAACGTCGACGCGCAGTCCGGCGTGATCCAGTGGTACTTCGGCCTTCGCGAGTGGGACTTCTACACGGTCCTCTTCGGCGTCGGCCGGTCGCTCGGCGTCATGGCCAACCTCACGTGGGATCGCGCCCTCGGCTACGCCCTCGAGCGTCCGAAGTCCGTCACCACCGACATGCTGGAGAAGTGGGCCGCGGAAGGCGGGCGCAAGTTCTAGGTCCGCTCTGACATTTCGTCACATCCTGGAGGGCCTGGGGTCCCCGCAGTGGCGGGGACTTCCGGCCCTCCAGCCTTGTACCCCTGCGCAGCAACGCCTGCTCGGGGGGCTGCCCTGGAGTGGTATCCTCCGCACAGCCGGCCCGGTATCACCCGCGCCCGAGGGCGATGGCTGGCCAAAGGCCGCGGCGGGTCATCCTCGAGAGCCGGGGGCCGGCTGCGGTGGCATCACGCCCGGCCGCCACACAGCAGGGAGACGTCCATGCCCGCTCGTACCCGTCGCACGTCCAGCAAGCCCAAGGTCCTCCCGAAGACCTTCACCTCGTTCCGTGACGCGCATCCCGGCATCGTCGCTGCCCACGAGCAGGCCGCGCGCGCCGCGTTCGCCGCGGGGCCTCTCGACCGCAAGACGTGCGAGCTCGTGAAGATCGGGATCGCGCTCGGGGCGGGCCTCGAGTCGGCGCTGCGCAGCCACGTGCGGCAGGCGCGCGAGCACGGTGCGGCCGAGGCCGAGATCGAGCAGGTGATGCTGCTCGGGGTCAACACGGTCGGGTTTTCACGCGCCGTCTCGGGCTGGCGATGGGCTCAGGAGACCACGGCCCGCACGCGGCGGTAGGTCAACTGGCTGGCCGCCCGGTCCCGGGTGTATGATCTACGATTGCGCGCAAGAAACACGACGTTTCCGATGGCGCAGCAGGAGGTCATTCATCATGCGTGTCAACGTCAGATTGTGGGTGCTCACCCTGGGCTTGGCTGTCACGGTTGCCGCGTGCGGGGCGCCCCCGACGGCAGACATCGACGCGGCCAAGGCCGCCGTCGACCAGAGTGTCGCGGCAGGCGCGGGGGAGTACGCCGCCGACTCGGTCAAGGCGGCCCAGGACGCCCAGGCTTCGCTCGATGCCGAGCTGAAGGCCCAGGACGGCAAGATGTTCAAGTCGTACACCAAGGCCAAGGACCTGGCGGTGGCGGCCAAGGCGGCCGGCGACAAGGCGGTGGCGGATGTGGCCACGGCCAAGGAGCAGGCCAGGACTGAGGCGGACACCGCCATCGGCGAGGCCAAGACCCTGCTCGCGGAGGCCCAGGCCCTGCTCGAGAAGGCGCCGAAGGGGAAGGGTACGGCAGCCGACATCGAGGCCATGAAGACCGATCTGGCGACCGCGGCCACGTCCATCACGGACGCGGAAGGCGCGCTGGCTGGACAGCGATATCTCGAGGCCAAGGCCAAGGCTGAATCGGCCAAGACGGCGGCGTCCACCGTGAAGACGGCCGTCGAGACGGCCATGGCCGCGAAGAAGCGGTAGCTGCCATCAGCGGAACCCTCGGGATGGCGCCGTACGACGCCTGTCCCGGGGTGTCCCGCGGCGTGTCCCCGTCGGTGTCCACCCAGCATCGATGCCAGTGGCCAGCAGCCCCGTCCAACGAACAACCCGCCGGCCGTCACGGGCGGTGGGCATCGCAGGCATCGGCATCGCGGTGGCGGGGATAGCCGGCGCTGCGGGCTATTCCGTCGTGTCGCGCCGCGAGGCAGCGATGCAAACCGCCGCCGATGCCACACGGACTGCCATCGTGGAGGCCCGGGCCGCGGACGCGACAAAATGGGCGCCCGCCGAGCTGCGGGCCGCCGAGCGCGCGTCGCGTGACGCGCTGACGGCCCGGCGGGTCGAGGACGTGAAACTCTGGCCGATCCCCGACGCGGAGCCGGTCGTCGCGGCGTACGCAGGCGCCGAGCGGGCCGCGCGCGACGCGATGAAGGCGGCGCGTGATCGCCGGGCGACGGCGGCACGGACGGCCGAGGCGGCGCTCCTCGACGGTGCCAGGGCCGTGGCCGCGACCGCGGCCGTGGCCCGGGCGATCTACCTCGGCCCGGAGCGCCGCGGCCTGCTGGCTCGAGCGCGTTCGCTGCTGGACGAGGCGCGCACCTACCAGCGCGACGGCGATCTCCGTCGCGCGGCAGCCGCAGCGGACCTGGCGCGGACCCTGGCCGGGCAAGTCGATGAGCACGCCGCGGCCGTCGCGGCGCGTTACGCGGACGGCGAGACCATCTCGCGGTGGCGCCGGTGGCGGGAGGACACCGTCGCCTGGTCGCGGCGCTCGGGGGGCGCGGCCATCATCGTGTCCAAGGAAGCGCACACGCTGACGCTGTTCGTGCGCGGGCAGCCGGTGCGAACCTACCAGGCCGAGCTGGGCTTCAACTGGATTGCCGACAAGGCCCGGGAGGGCGATGGCGCCACGCCGGAGGGCCGCTACCGGGTGGTCGCGCGCATGGCCAACCTGTCGACCCTCTACCACAAGGCCCTGCTCCTCGACTTTCCGAACGCGGACGATCGGAAGGAGTTCACACAGGCCCGGCGCCGCGGTGAACTCCCGGCCTCGGCCCGCATCGGCGGGCTGATCGAGATTCACGGCGGCGGCGGCCGCGGCCAGGATTGGACCAACGGGTGCGTGGCCCTGACCCACGCGGACATCGACGACTTGTTTGCCCGCGTGCGCCTGGGCACGCCGGTGACCATCATCGGAAGTGACCAGTATGGATCCATTGCCGAGTTCGCCGCCCGAGGCGGGCGCGCCGCGGCCGAGCGCCGGCCCTGAGCCGGCGCCGCCGCCGGTTTCGCTCCCCGCGGGTTCGCCGGCCATTCCGTCGGGCCGCCGAGGGCCGTTCGTGGGGAGGCTGCGCGTCTGGCACATCGCCGCGGCCGTGATCGCGCTGCTGGTCATCATCGCGTGGGCCGGCACCGGGTACGACTACGCGCCCTACGCGGGGTCGCCCGCCACGCTGTCGGGCCGCGTGCCTGCCGGCGATCGAGGACTCCGGCAGCTCGCCTCCCGGCTGCGCCGGGGGCAGCGTGATCTCTCGGCGCGCCTGCGCGCCGCCGCCCCGCGCGGCGTCTACATCGTCATCGACCAGACCCAGAACCGGCTGTACCTGAAGCGGGACGACGATACGCTGCTCGAGGCCGTGTGCTCGGCGGGTTCGGGGATGGTGCTCCGTGAGACAGGCGGGAAGCAGCGCGAGTGGGTGTTCGACTCGCCGCGCGGCCGGTTCGAAGTGCTGTCGATGGCCCGCAACCCCGTCTGGACCAAGCCCGACTGGGCATTCGTGGAAGACGCGGAGCCCATCCCGAAGAACCCGGCCGATCGCGTGGAGTACGGCTCGCTCGGCGAATACGCGCTGAACTTCGGGAACGGCTACATGATCCACGGGACGCTGTACGAGCGGCTGCTCGGGCGGGCGGTGTCGCACGGGTGCATCCGTGTGGGGCGCGACGACCTGCGCAAGATCTGGGCGAATGTCAGGCTCGGCACGCGCGTCTATATCTACTGATGGATCCCCTGGGCATACCATGACCGGCGATCGCACGCTGCCTCGGACCGTCTTTGGGATCGCGGCGATCCTGTGGATCGTCGGCCTGCTGTCGGCCGCCTGTGGGCGCGCGCCTGGTGATCGCGTCTCCACGGATCTCCGGGTGCAGGTGGCCGACCTCCAGCGGACCAACGCGATTCTCCAGCGTCAGGTCGAACTGGCCGGCGGCAAGGAGTTCTACCTCGTTCTCGACCCGGCGGCGTCGGTCCTGCGCCTGATGTTGCGCGGCGCCGAGCTGCAGCACTTTCGGGTGGACGGGCTGCAGGTCGGACGTCCCCGTCGCGCCTGGGTCGTGCGGCGCGACCCGCGCCCCTGGCAGGGCGTGATCTGGTCGAGCGGGGAACTGGACCCGCCGCGGGAACTCGATCGGCTCGTGATACAGGCCCGCCCACCGGGCGCTGGCGAGAGCGATCCGCCGCCGCCGTCCATCCCGCCCACGGCCGAGGAGCTGTATCCCGTGCCCGGGCGCTACCACGTCCGCTTCGACGGGGGTTTCTCCGTCGAGATTCGTCCCCGGGAGGCGGACGTGCACGCCGGTCGGCTGGCACGCCTCGGCCTCTGGGCCAGCGCCAAGGTGCACGACACCGTTGCCGTCCTGGGCGCCGGGCGCGACGAGGTCAGGCTGCGCCTGGTCCTTGCACCGAAGGATGCCGACTCGCTCTATCGATCGCTGCCGCCCGGCGTGCGGATGATCGTGCTGGAGGGACAGGCCGGCGCGCCGGGGTCGGGGACGTGACGCGCTGACCTGCGGGCCCCTTTTTCGTTTCGCGCGCGGCGCGACGACGCACACGACGCGCGGCACAGGGGATCCAAACGTGGCGAACGACCTCGCGCACCTGCTGCCACCGGAGGGCGTCAAGATCCTTCTGGTGCTGTTCCTGTCGTTTCTGGTCGGCCTCGAACGCGAGGAGCACAAAGGCACCCACGAAGGGTACCGCTTCGGCGGCGTCCGGACGTTTCCGCTCATCGGCCTGGTCGGGTACGCCTCGTCGTTGCTCTCGGGCCCCGATTCGATGCTGGTGGCGGTGGGATTCGCGGTCGTGGCGGCGTTTCTGCTGGTGTCGTACCACCACAAGCTGAACGCCTCGTTGCTGGCCGGCGCAACCTCGGAGATCTCCGGGCTCACGACGTACCTGATTGGCGCGCTCGTCTTCTACGGTCATTTCTGGATTGCCACCACGCTGGCTGTCGCCAGCCTCTTGCTGCTCGAACTGAAGGCCGCGCTGGAGAGCCTGGCCCAGCGGGCCGCGCCGGGCGAAATCCTGACGTTCGCGAAGTTCCTGCTGCTCACGGTGGTGATCCTGCCCGTGCTGCCCGACACGCCGCTCGGACCGTTCCACCTGAACCCGTTCCGCACGTGGCTGGTGGTGGCTGCCGTCAGCGCGGTCTCCTATGGCAGCTACGCGATCCAGCGGGCGACACGCGGTCGCGGTGGGGTGGTGCTGGCAGGGATCCTGGGAGGGGCGTACTCGTCGACGGTCGTGACCGTGGTGCTGGCCAAGCGTGCGCGAGAGGCGCAGCGGCCCGCGTTGTTCGCGGGGGGGATGCTGGTCGCCTCCGGGATGATGTACCTGCGGCTCATCGTGCTGCTCGCGTTGTTCAACACCGCGCTCGTGCTGCGCCTGGGGCCGGCGTTCGCCGTGCTGGGGACGCTGGGGATCGTGGCGGGCCTGGTGCTGTCGCGTCTGCCCGAACGCCGCGTCGGCGCGGCCAGGCCCGCGTGGGAGTCGAAGAACCCGCTCGAACTCGGCGCCGCGCTCCTGTTCGCGGTCGTCTTCGTCGTGATGCTCGTCGCGACGCAGCTCGCGGCGGCCCACCTCGGCCGGGCGGGGATCTACGGACTGGCGGCGCTCATGGGCGTTGCGGATGTCGACCCGTTCATCATGGGCCTGACCCAGTCGGCGGGGGCGAACACGGCCCTGCCCGTGGCGGCGAGCGCAATCCTCATCACGGTGGCGAGCAACAACGTCGTCAAGGGCATCTACGCCTTCGCCTTTGCCGATCGTCGTACGGGGCTGATCGGCCTCGGGGCGCTGGTGGCGCTCGCGCTCTGCAGTCTCATGCCGCTGGTCGTGCCCTTCTGAACCCGACCGACGTTCCGCGACAGGACGCCGGGCGAGCCCTCTGGGCATGCGGCCGGCGTTCGTCACCACCCCGGCGCTCAGGCGGAGGAGAGCCTGCCCCCGGCGGCCAGGTAGCCCTGCCGCACGTAGTCGGCGACCATGCGGTCGGCGTTGTAGCGCCAGGCGAGCGTCATGATCGAGCGCTTCATCCGCTCGATCCAGCCGCGCGGCGGCACCGCACCTTCGCGATCGTAGAAGAGCGGCACGACCTGTTGCTCGAGCTGTTCGTAGAGCGATTCGGCGTCGCGCGCCCACTGCACGGCAGGGTCGGTGTGCACCATCCCGTCGCCGATGGCGAAGCCGTTCTTGCCGTCGTAGCCCTCGGCCCACCAGCCGTCGAGCACCGAGAGATTGATGCCGCCGTTGAGGACGACCTTCTGGCCGCTGGTGCCGCACGCCTCCATCGGGCGGAGCGGGGTGTTGAGCCACACGTCCACCCCCTGCACCAGGTGGCGCGCGACGTTGATGTCGTAGTCCTCGACGAAGACGATGCGATCCTGGAAGCGGGGATCGCGCGTGACGGCGATCAGATCCTGAATCAACTTCTTCCCCGCGTCGTCGCGCGGGTGCGTCTTGCCGGCGAAGACGATCTGTACCGGCCGCGCGGGGTCGCCGAGGATCCTCGCCAGCCGGTCGAGGTCGGTCAGCAGGATCGTACCGCGCTTGTAGGTGGCGAAGCGCCGGGCGAACCCGACCGTGAGCACGTGCTCGTCCAGCAGCTCCGGCCGACCCGCCCGCCGCCGGACGAAGTCGACGAGATAACGGCGCAGCACGTCGTGCGTCTCCCACAGCTCGCAATCGGGTACGTTCGCGATCGGGCGCCAGGCCGCGCAGTCGCTCTGGCGCGCCGGCCAGTCGGCGCCGAGGTGGCGGTCGAAGATCCGGTTCATCGACAGGGCGAGCCAGGAGCGCACGTGCACGCCGTTGGTGACATGTCCGATCGGGACGTCGTCCTCGTCGCGCCCCGGCCAGACGGGCTGCCACATCTTTCGCGCGACGTGGCCGTGCAGGCTCGATACGCCGTTACGCCGGCGCGAGCCGCGAATCGCGAGCACCGTCATGCAGAATGGCTCGCCGCGGTCGAGCGGGTTCACGCGCCCGAGGGCCATCAGGCGTTCCGGATCGAGGCGCAGGGCTGCGCGCAGCCAGCCGAGTTCGCGTTCCACCAGCTCCGCGGGGAAACGGTCATGTCCGGCGTCGACCGGGGTGTGCGTCGTGAACACCGTCTGCAACGACGTTTCGCGCAGCGCGTCGTCGAACGGCATCCCTTCCTCTTCGATCCGCTCGCGTGTCCGCTCGAGGATCGCGAACGCGCTGTGGCCCTCGTTCAGGTGCATGACTGCCGGCCGGATCCCGAGCGCGCGCAGGGCGCGCAACCCGCCAACGCCGAGCAGCACCTCCTGGCGGATGCGCGTGACCTCGTCGCCGCCGTACAGCCTCGCGGTCAGTTCACGCAGGTGTGGAGGGTTGGCCTCGACGTCTGAATCGAGGAGCAGCAACAGGGTGCGGCCGATGCGGGCGAGCCAGACCGCCGCGTGCAGCGTCTCGCCGTTGCACGGCACCGCGATCATAATCGGCGCCCCGTCGGCGGCGACCGGCCTTCGGAGCGGCAACGCCGCGATGTCGATGTGGCCGTACTCCTCGGTCTGCCAACCGGTGGCGCCGACGTGCTGACGGAAGTAACCGGTCGCATAGAACAGGCCGACGCCCACCACGGGCAGCCCGAGGTCGGAGGCGCTCTTCAGGTAGTCCCCGGCTAGGACGCCGAGGCCGCCGGAGTACAGGGGGAGCGATTCGTGCAATCCGAACTCCGCCGAAAAGTAGGCGATCGACGCTGCCTGCAACCCCCCGGCGTGGGCGTCGCACCACGACCCCTCGCCGCGCAGGTACTCCTGCAGGCGCCGGTAGTGGAAGCTGACCGTGTTCTCCAGCGATAGCCCGGCGACGCGCGCGGCGAGCGCCCCCGGCACGAAGCGCTTCAGCACGGCAATCGGGTTGTGGTTGGTCTCGGACCACCCGGCGGGGTCGAGTTGCCGGAACATCTCGAGCACCTGGGGGTGCCAGTTCCACCACAGGTTGAACGACAGTTCCCGGAGCTTGTCTTCGACGGTGATCGACACCTGGGCCTGCGCCAGCATGTCGCCGAGCGTTCGCGACGCGACGTCCAACAGTTTCCGGTTCACGTTCCCTCCCCGCAGGCGGCGCCCGCAACGGATGAATGGTCGGGCCGGGTTTCGGCGCCGCTGTCGGTGAACATCGCCCGCTCCGAGACAAGGGGCATGGCTTGGCTCCCGCCTCGCGGGGTGACGCAGCCCGCGGATCCGGCGTGCCGTTGGGGGTCGCAGCTCATACCAGTTCCTGGCTCGGGCTCCATCGGGTTCCGGCGTCACGCGTTCCGGTGCAGTCGCTCCCTCAAGTACGCCTGGTGGCGTGGCGATCCCTCCCGGACGGTCGTCGCCCCGCACTCCGGGCATATCTCGACGCGGCAGGCCACGTGAGGCCTGGCCGGTTCGCGGTACCCGCATCTCAGGCAGACACACGGTAGGGACTCGTCCAACGGGTTCTGGGCGGCCGGCTGCCAGCGGTCGGCCGAGTCCGAGACCCCATGCGGGTCGTCCCGTCGTCCGTGCGCATGGCCGTCTCGTGCATGCGTCATCGTTCTTCTCCAGCCCGGACGTGGCACCCCCCGGTCCGTCAGCGCTCCGCCAGATGGTTGACGTCGATCCGTCCCATGGCGAGATCGAGCGCCAGCGAGGCTGTCGCCACGGAGCGCTCGGCCTGGGACAGGAGCGACTGGCTCGTGAGCAGGGCCGACTCGGCGTCGAGGACGAAGTTGATCACGCTTCGGCCCGCGTCGTACTTCAACCGTTCGTCGTGCAGTACGCGTTCGCTCTCGGCGACCGAGTCGCGCAGCGCCGCGACCCGGCTCCTCGCGCTGCCGAGGTCGGCCAGGGCGGTGCGGACCTCGCGAGCGACGCGCAGCCCGAGCTGCTGGCGGGCCAGCCGCGCCTGCTCGAGCTGAGCCGCGGCTGCCTGGACCTGGCCCTTGCGGCGCCACCCGTCGAACAGCGGGACCGTGACGTGCACGCCCAGGGCCCAGTCGGCGACCGCGCTGTCGGTGGCCGGCGTGGCGGGAACCGACGGCAGCAGTCTGCCGATCATCTCCCCGAATCCAAGCGGGTCGTTCGATCCGTATTCGACGACCGAGGCCCGGAGGTCGATGCGCGGCCACGACGACTTCCGCGCAGCCGCCTCGCCCTTCTCGGCGGCGCGGACCTCGTGATCCTGCGAGGCCAGATCCGGCCGGCCCGCGGCGGCCGCGCCGAGGTCGTCGCGCTCGGCCGTCCCCGGCGGCGGCGGCAGATCGGCGACCGCCGGCGAGTAGGTCAGCGTCGGCAGGTCGCCCTCGAACCCCATCACGGCGGCCAGCGCGCTCAGTGACGACCGCTGGCCCGATCGCAGCGTGGCCAGGCTGCTCTCGACCTCGGCGACGCGCGTCTGGATCTTCAGCGCGTCCACCGGCACGGCGCGTCCTCCGGCGACGAGCTGGTTGGTGCGGTCCAGCAGCGACCGAAGACTGGCGACCCGCGCCTCGCCGGCCTGGATGAGATCGGTGTAGGCGAGCGTCTGCAGGTACAGCCGGGCGGTCTCGAAGACGAGTTCCTGCCGGCGCCGATCCACGCCGGCCCGCGCCGATTCGACGCGCTCGCGCGCGGCGGCTAGTTCGGCCTCGGTGCGGCCGAAATCCCAGGCCAGCCACCTGGCGTCGGCGCTGCCCGTGTAGAGCGCGGTGTCGAAGCGGAGAAGCGACGGCGACGCCCCGAACGGATAGCCGTGGTCGATCCGCGTGCGGGAGGCGTCCGCCGACAGGTCGACCTGCGGCAGCAGCGCCGCCCGGCTGCTGGTGACGATCCCCTGCCGGCGCTGGACCTCCGCCTGCGACGCCTTCAGCTCAGGGGAGTGTGCCAGCGCGTAGTCGACGGCGTCCGTCAGGCTCATGGCCGCAGGGGCGGGCGTGTCCTGCGCGGCCGCGACGACCGAACACAGCGCGAACGGCGCGACGAGTGTCATCCACAGTTTCATAGATCGTTCCCCAGGCCCGCCGTTACGCGCGGCCGGATGGTTGCTGCCCGATGCTGGCGGCCAGTTTCCGCCGGATGTTGTCGGGGAGGCCGTGGTCGGGCGCCTTCGCGTACACGAGGTAATAGGTCACCGGAATCACGAAGAGCGAGAACGCCGTCGACACGATCAACCCGAAGATGAGCGACCAGGCCATGCCGCCGAACACGGTGTCGATCGTGATCGGCAGGACGCCAAGCACCGCGGCCCCGGACGTCAGCAGGATCGGCCGCAGGCGGATCGACACGCTGTCGAGGATGGCCTCCTCGATCGCCAGCCCGCGCATCAGGCCGAGCTGGACGAAGTCCACGATGATGATCGAGTTCCTGGTGACGATGCCGGCGAGCGCGATCATGCCGATGAACGCCGGGCCCCCGAAGAACACCGGGTCCCTGAAGGCGCCGACCTGGTGCGTCCCGATGTGGTTCAGGAGCCAGAAGCCGGGCAGCACGCCGATCACCATCAGCGGGATGGCCAGCATGATTGTGAGCGGCAGCGCGTAGGACCCGGTCTGGTTCATCAGGATGATGTAGATGGCGATGAGCGCGGCGAGCATCGCGAAGCCCAGATCCCGGAACAGGTGGATCGTGATGTACGTCTCGCCGTCGTCCCACCAGCCGATCGTGATCCCGCGAGGCACCTCCCACGGCACGCCGCCCCCCTTGCGGAACATCGTCCGCGCGCTGAGCGGGATCGGCGTCGCCTTCTCGTCGACGAAGGCGCGCGCGCCGTTCTGCACCTGGTCGGCCCGGAGATCGAGGATCGTCTCGACTGGCGGGCGCCCCGCCATCTCGCCGAGCACGTACACCACGCGCTGGAGCTGGCGGTGGTAGATCGTCTTGTCCTCGATCGTCGTGTGCCAGGCGCCGAGCTCCGAGAGCGGCACCAGGTTGCCCGCGGCGCCCTTGGCGTACATTCGCGAGAGGTCCACGAGGCTGGAACGCTCGACGCGGGGGAACCAGAGCGCGATCCGGACGGGTGCCCGCTCGTGGGGCACCTGGGCGATGCCCGCGGCCTGGCTGCCGAGGGCCAGTGCCATCGTGCGGGCGACTTCGTCGGTCGAGACGCCGTTGAGGGCCGCCTTCTGCTTGTCCACGTCGAACACGTACTTCGTCTGGTTCTCCTCGACCGTGTCGTCGATGTCCACGACGCCGGGCTCGCGGCGCAGGCGGGCCTTGACGATCGACGCGGCCCCGATCAGGTCCTCGTAGGACTGCGTCGGGCCACCGTAGACGGCCGCGACGAGAGTGGCCATTGCCGGCGGCCCGGCGGGCAGTTCGACGATCTTCAGCTTGACCCCGTCGCGGGCGGCGATGGCCGTCAGGTCGGCGCGCAGGCGCAGCCCGAGGGCGTGGCTCGACGCGGCGCGCTCGGTCTTGTGGATCAGGTTGACCCTGATGTCCGCGCGGTTCGGCCCCCGGCGCAGGAAGTACTGGCGCATCAGGCCGTTGAAGTCCACCGGCGACGCGGTGCCCACGTATGCTTCGTAATCGGTGACCTCGCGTACCGACCCCAGGTAGCGCTCGAACGCGCGCGCGGCCGCGTCGGTGCGCTCGAGCGTCGTGCCCCTCGGCATGTCGAGCACGAGCAGGATCTCGTCCTTGTTGTCGTAGGGCAGCTGTTTCACCTGGACGCGCCTTGTCAGCACGAGCAGCAGGCTTCCGATGAACAGCACGAACACGAGGAGCAGGAACAGCCGGCCCAGCCGCGGCCGATCGATGAGCGGCCGGAGCGTCCGGTTGAAGAAGCGGCGCGGGCCCGACGCCCCCGGCGCGGCGTGCGTCTCTCCGTCCGAGGCCTGGCCCTTGAGCAGGTGATAGGCCAGCCACGGCGTGATCGTGAAGGACACGGCCAGCGACATGAGCATGGTGACCGGCACGTTGGCGGCCATCGGGCGCAGGTACTGCCCCATCATGTCGGTCACGAACAGCAGCGGGAGGAACGACAGGATCACCGCGAAGGTGGCGGCGATGAGCGGCGGCCTGACCTCGTTGACGGCTTCGAGCACGATATCGGCAGTGGCCCGCCCCGCGAGCTGGAAGTGGCGGTGGATGTTCTCGACGTCCACGATCGGATCGTCCACCAGCAGGCCGATCGACACGGTCAGCGCGAAGAGCGAGACGCGGTTGATCGAAAAGCCGAGGAAGTAGTTGACGATGAGCGTCAGACCGAACACGCACGGCACGACGATGGCCACCACCAGCGCCTGGCGGAACCCGAGGCCGATGGCCAGCATCGCCATCACCACCACGATGGCGACGACGAGGCCCTCCTGCAGCTCCCCGACCTTGTCGTTGGAGGTGACACCGTAGTTGCGGCTGACGACCACCTGCACGTCGGCAGGCAGAATCGCCTTCTTCAACTCGGTCATCTTCGCCAGCAGGGCGTCGGCCACCCAGACGTTGTTGGTGCCGTGCTTCTTGGCGAGCGCGACCGTCACCGCCGGCTGCTCGGCTCCCCGCGGCGGCGCGATCGCTCCAGGGCCTCCAATCAGGCTGCCCACGGCCCCCTCCTCCTTGGGATGGCTC
Source organism: uncultured Acidobacteriota bacterium (assembly GCA_963813325.1). Classification (GTDB taxonomy): domain Bacteria; phylum Acidobacteriota; class Vicinamibacteria; order Vicinamibacterales; family JAKQTR01; genus CAWEYM01. Next base: position 1,929,238 of record CAWEYM010000002.1, on the reverse strand, counting down.
CAGGCCAGCCCGCGGTGGAAGCGCACGTAATCGGTGAACTCGCCGGGGCCGTCGGCAATATCGGCCACGTCGCGCAGGTAGACCGGCCGGCCGCTCCACACGCCGACCACCAGGCTCCCGAGGTCCCGCGCGTCGGCAATGAACTGGCCGACCTGCACGCGCACGTCCCGGTCGTTGCGGTCGAAGGCGCCCGCGAGCAGGCTGGAATTGGAGGCCTGGATCGCGCGGCCGAGGTCGAGCGACGCAATCCCGTACGACGCCATCCGCGTGGCCGACGGCCGGATCAGCAGCTCGCGCGGGCGGCCGCCCACCACGTACGCCACGCCGGTGTTGTCCACGCCCTGCAGGCGCACGACGAGTTCATCGGCCATGCGCCGCAGTTCGTAATCGCTCCGCGTGCCGCTCGTGAGGGTGAAGGTGACGATCGGCACATCGTCCACGTCGATCGGCTTCACGGCCCAGCCCGACGCGCCCGGCGTCATCCTGTCCATGTTCTCGTTGAGCTTGCGGATCAGCTTGACGTAGCTGGGCTCGAGCGGCTGCCCGACGTAGAAACGCACCGTGACGATGCTCTGCCCCGGCATGGAGCGGGAAAAGACGTATTCCACGCCGGGGATCTGGTACAGCATCTTCTCGAGAGGAGTGGACACGAGCTGCTCGACGTCCCCGGCGCTGCGGCCCGGGAACGACACCATCACGTTCGCCGCCGCCACCGTGATCTGCGGCTCCTCCTCCCGCGGGGTGATCAGGAGAGCGAGCGCGCCGACGGCGATCGACACCAGGATGAACACCACCGACAGGTTCGAGTCCAGGAACTTCCGGACGATGCGGATGGTGAGGGAGTCGTGCGGCGTCGTCATCGAACCACCCTCCCCTGCGGGGCCCCGGCGCCGCCGCGCAGAACGACGGTCTCACCGGCGGCCAGGCCGCTGAGCACCTCGAACCCGTCACCGATGGGGCGCCCGAGCTGCACGGTCCTCCGCTCGAGGCGCGTGCCGCGGACCACGTCGACCATCGTCAACTGGCCCGCGCGAACCACCGCAGACGCGGGCAGCGCCAGCACCTGTTCCGGCTCCATGGGGATCCGCAGGCGGCCGAACATCCCCGGCAGGACGTCCGTCGTGTCCGTCATGTGCAGCCGGACGACGACGGTCCGGCTCGCCGGGTCGGACGAGGGCACGACCTCAACGACCCGGCCCTGCCGATCGCGATCGAGTGCGTCGATCCGGAACGTCAGCGTGTCGCCGAGGTGGATCCGGTCGAGCAGGTCCTCTGGCACGTTGGCGGCAAACCACAGCCGGCCCTGTTCGTACATCGTCAACAGGGGTTTCCCCGGGGCGGCCAGGTCGCCCACGTTCGCCAGCTTGTCCACCACGGTGCCCGTGAACGGGCTGCGGATGACCGCGTACGACAGCCCGACCTCGGCCTCGCGCTCGGCCTGGTGCAGGCGGTGCACGTTCGCGTCCGCGACGTCGAGCGCCGTCTTGGTGTGCTCGAAGTCGTAGGGGGTAATCACCTTCTGCTCGAACAGGGGCTTGTCACGGGCGTAGTCGGCCCGCGCCTGTGCCTGTGTGGCCTCGGCGCTGCGCCGGGCGTCCTGCGCCTGCTCGACCCGGTGCCGCAGGTCGCGGTCGTCGAGCACCGCGAGGGTCGTTCCACTGGCGACGCGCTGGCCGGCCGACACGCGCAGTTCCAGGACATCCGCCACCACGCGGGACGTCACCGAGGCCATCTGCTCGGCCTGGACCGAGCCAATCGCCTCGGTCGCCGCCGGCAGCGCCTGCATCGCCACCGCCTGGGTCGTCAGGCCGGCCGCCGATTCCTCGGGAACCGACTGTTGGCCCGCGGGAATGACGCCTCTCCGAAACGCGCCCAGGATCCAGAGCATGAGCACGAGGATGACGGCGACCGAGAGGCCCACCCGCCAGAGGGTGGACCGGCTCCGGCGGCGCTGCGCCGGTGCGGGGGCGACGGCGGCGGCGTGACCATTCGAATCTTCAGAGGCCATACGGGTTCTCTCTCCATGAATGAAACCGGCACCGCACGAGGACGTTCCCGCACACGGCGGCGGCCACGCAGTCGGGCAGGGACGGACCGCGGTGAGCGTGACGACTCATAGCGGCTTGCCTTCTGATCCAGCGAGCAACTGGAACATGAACGGGACGAGCTTCCCCTCGACGCGGCGCTCGAGGGAAGGGTCCAGGCGAAGACGGTGCTGGATGGCCATCGCTGCGGGACCGCCGAGCAGCCAGATCGCGACGATGGACGGGTCGGTGTCCGGCGGCAGGCTGCCGGCGGCCACGGCTTCGCCGATCAGCCTGATCAAGGTGTCCAGGTAGCCGCGCATGATCGCGCGCATCCTGGCGAGCAGCATGGGGTCTCCGGCGGCTGAGGCCTCGGCGAGCAGCTGGATGGAGAGACTGTGACGCACGAGGACCAGGGAGAGGTGATGCTGCACGATCTGCTGCAGGCGCACCATGGCCGGCAGGTCGGTCGCCTCCGCGATGGCGCGAATCGGCTGCAGGAGCTGGGCCTCGAGGCGGTCCATCAGGCCGAGCAGCAGCGCTTGTTTGGTGGGGAAGTGCCGGTAGATGGCCGCCTCCGAGAAGCCGACGCGCGAGGCGATGCGCTTCATCGTCATCTGCCCGAGCCCGGACTCGGTGGCGAGTTCGCTGGCGCGGTCGAGGATCTGGTCGCGGCGTTCCGGGGCCGGCACCCGGGCTCCTCTGGGCTGACTGATAAGTGTGTGCTTACTCACAAACGACAAGATATGCTCCCCGGGCCCTTCTGTCAAGCGGGGGCGCTGGGACACACTGGCAGGCCCAGGAAGTCACCTGAGATACAGTAGCATGTGGTCATACAGAGGCGTCAACGGCGGCGTCTGGCTGAGGCGCATCGGGTGGAACGGTACCCATGACCCGGTCGGCTGACGCATATAATTCCTATATTCTAGAAATAATAGATTTGTTTCAGGTATGATGGCCGCTCATGTGGGCGAAGCAGGCGCGCAAGGCGGGCGTGACGCCCCCGGAAATCGTCGAGGCGATCGTCGTCTCCCGCCTGATGAAATCGGCCACGGTCAACGACACGGCGGCGGACGCCTGGCGTGGCTGGGCGCCGAGAGGGCCTGACGCGCGGCGTTTGGCGAACATCGAATCACGAGGAGCACGGTCATGACCGAACCGAAGCACTGGCAGCGTGATGTCGCCGTCAGCCTGGCGTTGCTGGCTCTTGCCACCTCTGCTGCCGCCTGGACCCGCGTCTGGGTCCTGACGGCTCTGCCCGTCGGGTTCCTGTTCGGCTTCCTCTTGCAAAAGGGTGACCTCTGCGGAGCGTCAGCCTTCAGCGAGGTCGTGCTGGCGCGCGACACCCGCAAGGTCTTCGGCCTGTGGGTGGCGATTGTGGTCTCGATGGTCGGCTTCGCCCTCATCGAGGGGCTGGGCTGGGTCCGCCTGGCGCCGAAGCCGATGCTGTGGATGAACTACGTCGTGGGCGGCGCGCTCTTCGGCGTGGGCACCGTCCTGGCGGGCGGCTGCGTCAGCGGATGCCTGTTCAAGGCGGGCGCCGGCAACCTCAACTCGATGGCGGCGCTGACCGGCATGCCCCTGGGCATCGGCCTGGTGGAGTACGGGCCCTTGAACTGGCTTCACCGCGCGATGATGGCGCAAACGGTGAAGGCCGAGGGCGGCGGCCCAGTCACGCTTGCCTCGATCACGGGCGCGCCTTACTGGACGCTGGCAGCCGGCTTTGCGGTCGCCACGCTGGTATGGGTTCTCGTCGCCCGCGCCATGCGGCCAACCGCCGTGCGCGGCCAACAGGCGCCGACCGTGCGTCGCCTCCTCACCGGGCCGTGGAAGCCCTGGCAGGCGGGGCTGGCGATTGGCCTTCTGGCCGTGCCCGCGTATCTGTCGTCAGCCGCGACGGGCCGCAACTATCCGCTGGGCGTGACGCACGGCGTGCTCCAGGCGTACGAGGTGCTGACCGACAACCAGATCGTGCCGGTGTGGCGACCTCAGCCGGCCCCTCGCCCCGCGCCAGCTGCCAGCCAAACCGAGCGGCCTGCGCCGCCGATCCCGGCCAAGCCGATCAACTGGTGGCTGGTCGGGGTCGTGGCCGGCATGGTACCAGGGGCCTTCGTGGCCGCCCGCCTGTCGGGCGTTGCCCGCCTGGCGCCGCGGGATCCGGTCGAAACCGTGACCGCCTTCTTCGGCGGCATCCTGGTCGGGACCGGCGCCGCGTTCGCCACCGGGTGCGTCGTCGGCAACATCCTGTCTGGGTGGGCCCTGATGAGCGTCGGCCTGTTCGTGTTCGGCATCGTCACGATCGCGGCCAACTGGGTCACGACCTATGTCCACCTGATGGGCGGGACGTTCGATCGCGCCACGCTGCGCGCGGTCCTGTTCCGTCGACCGTAGCCGGCGTGCTGCCGGCGCCCGCGAGGATCGTCCGTCGGCTGCCGCGAGAGGACAACATGAAGGAAGTCACGCTCGATGCGCTCGTGGACGCCGGCGCCGCGCTGGCGCACCCCGGGCGCCTGCGCATCCTGGCGTTGCTCGGCGAGGGAGGCCTGTACGTGTGCCAGATTCGATCGGTGCTGGGCTTCGCAGCCTCGACCGCGTCGGCCCATCTGGCCGTCCTGCGTCGGGCCGGGCTCGTGAGCGAGGAGAAGTTCGGGCGCTGGGTCCAATACCACCTGACCGGCGAGCAACCCATCGGCAGCGTCCTGCGCGAGATCCTGCTCCTGATCAGGGACGATCGCCAGGTGACGACCGATGCCGCGCTGCTCGCTGCCGTGCGCCGCGTGCCCGTCGACCGCCTGTGTCGTGCGGGGCTGGACCTGGCGACGTTCGGCATCACGGGACCGGGATGCCGGCGCGGGGCGGCACAGCCGGCATTGCATGGGGCGGGGCCTGCGAGAGCGCCCTCAAGGGCCAGGCCCGAATCAACCTGAGCCCGAGTCGCATGGTGTCGCGGTCAGTCGATGGAACGTCACAGCAGGGCCGACGTCGGGTCCGTGCCGGCGCCTGGTAACAGTTTGGATTTCCGAAAGAGTCATGCACATGTCACACACACACTCGCCGCACGTTCCGCCCGACTGGGCATTCGAGTTCCATGGGCATCGCTGCCCGTTCATGCCGCTTGGATACCGCATGGGTCGGCTCGCGCTCGACGCCATGGGGGTGGCCCGCGAGATGGACCACACGCTGCACGTCATCTGTGAGCTGGGGGAGGGACATCCCCAGACATGCCTGATGGACGGCATCCAGGTGGCGACGGGAGCCACGTTCGGCAAGACGCTGATCGAGAAGGCCTTCTGGGGCAAGCTGGCGGCCACGTTCTGGTATCCCGGAAAGACCGCGATGCGCTACGCGCTCCGGCCCGACTTCCTCGACGAGTTCGGGAAGCGTGAGTTTTTCGTCTATCGCAAGCGCGGAATCGAGCCGTCGGGGATTCCCCCGGCCGTGACCCAGGAAGCCATCGACTGGACCCTGTCGCTGACCGACGAAGCGGTCTACGCCGTGCAGCAGCGCCCGGATTTCAACTATCAGCCGCCCAAGGGCTCCTTCAACAAGACCCTCTGCTCGGCGTGCGGCGAGTACGTGTTCGAGCGCTACGTGCGCTACCAGAACGGCAAGCCTCTCTGCATCCCCTGCGCGGGTTACGGCCGCTGAGGTCGCCATGGGCCACACAGGACACGGCCACGAGGTCCCGACCGACAGCGCGATGGACGGGCGGCTCTGGGCGAGCCTGGGCCTCAACATCCTGATCACGGCCGCCGAGGTCATCGGCGGCCTGATGGCGGGAAGCCTCGCGCTCCTGTCGGACGCGGCGCACAATCTCAGCGACGTGGCGGCACTGGGCCTCGCGCTCGGCGCGCGGCGGCTCGGCCGTCGCCCTCCCACGCCGCGCCACACCTACGGGCTGAAGCGCGCGGAGGTGATAGCGGCCCTCACGAACGCCGTCACGCTGGTCGCCATCACGGCACTCATTGCGCGTGAAGCGATCGTGCGGCTGCAGCACCCCGCCCTCGTGAATCAGGGGCTGATGCTGGCCGTCGCGCTGGTGGCCCTGGCGGCAAACGTCTGGTCCGTGTGGCTCCTGCGCCGTCACGACGAGGCCGATGTCAACGTGCGGAGCGCGTTCCTGCATCTGGCGCAGGACGCGCTGGCCTCGCTCGCTGTGGTCGTCGCGGCGCTGCTGGCCCACACGCGGGTGGGGCCGTACGTGGACCCGGCCGCCGCGTTGCTGGTGGGTGCCACCGTGCTGCGCGGCGCGCTCTCGCTCGTGTGGGAGACCATCGGGACCCTGCTCGAGAGTTCGCCCACCGGCGTGGACGTCGAGGTGCTCGCGGCCCGCGTTGCCGAGCGGTTCGCCCCGGTCCGGCTCCACCACGTGCACATCTGGGAGATCGCGCCCGGCCAGCGGCTGCTCACCGCGCACGTCGATCTCGGCGGAGAGATGGACGGCCGCAGCATCGAGACATTGTTCGGCCACATCAAGCGGGTGCTCGAGGACGAGTGGGACGTGACGCACGCCACCCTCGAACCGGAGGTGGCCGGGTGTGGGGATGGGAACCTGCTGGGACGATGGGACCAGTCGCCGCGCGCTGCGCAGACCACGTCGTCGCCACCCACGGGGGATCCCTCGAACACCCCGCGCGGATCTGGTGACGTGACATGAGTACCACCTTCATCATTGCGTTTGTCGCCGTTCTGGCCGTCTCGGTCGTCTTCTCGATGTTCGGCAAGGGCGGCGGTTCGCTCTACACGCCGGTCCTCGTCATGCTGGGGTGGGACGTGGGCGTGTCCATCTCCACGGCGCTCTTCCTGAACCTGGTCACCGCGCTCGTTGCCACCATCGTCTTTGCGCGAAACCGGCTGGTCGACTTCAGGTTCTGCGTGGTCTTTCTCCCCGGCACGATCGCCGGCTCGATTCTCGGGGCGCTGCTCAGCAACCGGGCTCCCAAGGATGTCCTGCTCGGGCTGTTCGCCGCCTTCCTCGCCGTCGCGGGCGTCCTGATGATCCGATCCGGCAAGGGCGAAGCGGGACAGGCCGTCAGGCCGCTCTCGTGGAAGCTGGGAACGCTCATCGTCGTCTTTTCGTTCGCCGTCGGCGTGCTCTCCAGCCTCATCGGCGTTGGCGGGGGGCTCGTCATCTTCCCGTTTCTCGTGCTCTACATGGGGTATTCGGCCCAGAAAGCTGCCGGCGCCAACGCGCTCCTCGTCACGGTCAGTTCGCTCGTGGGGAGCATCGGCCATTTCGCCGTCGGACCCATCGAGTACGTGCTGATCGGGGTCACGAGTGTTGCCGCTGCCGTCGGATCCGCGGTGGGATCGCACGTGACCGTGACGGCGAGCCCGAAGTTCGTCAAGGTGGCGTTCGCCGTCATCATGTGGTTCTTCGCGGTGGAGATTGCGCTTCACCTGCTGAAGGTGGTGTAGGCCTCCGGGGGGGACATGGGATGGCCCAGGCGGAAGGCTCCGCGGTTCTGGTGCTCGTCCTGCTCGCCGCGACGACGCCCGCGTTCGCGCAACCGGCGCAAGCCTTCCGTTTCGACGTGGGCCGGGCGGTCGTCGAGATCGGGGGTCAGGTCCGCCTGCGGTTCGAAGACGACCAGGCCTTCGACGTCCGCGGGTACCGGCCGGCGTCGGACGACCGCTTCCTGCTCAGCCGGGTGACGCTGGACGCGTCGCTGCGCCTCTCGCCTCGTCATCGTGCGGTGATAGAACTGCGCGACGCTCGCGAGGCCGGGTCGCAGCTCACCGAGCGCGACTTTCCCCACAGCAATCCCTTCTACGACCCGCTCGACATCCGGCAGCTGTACTACGAAGGGAGCGGGCTTGCCGGCTCATGGCTGGGCGTCCGTGTGGGTCGCCAGCAGATCTCCTACGGCGATCAGCGGGTGTTTGGTCCCGGGCAGTGGGGGAACACGGGGCGGTGGGCCTGGGACGCGGCGCTGGTCAACGTGAAGGGGCCGCACCTCGAAGCCGACATCTGGATCGGCCGGCCCGTGCGGAACCAGCCCGATCGCTGGCCCAACCGCAGCGTCGCCGGTTCCGGGGCGGGCGTGGCATACGTGCGCCTGCAGGGTCTGCCGGCGCGAGTCGATCTGTTCGTCGTGCGCAAGGTGGACGGATCGGGGACAACGGCAGGGGAACTGGGCGCCGGGACTCTGCGCTCCGACTCGCTCGGCTTCCAGACCGAGGGAACCCTGGGCCGGCTGGACTACGCCCTGACCGGCGTCGTGCAGCGCGGGTGGTGGGGCCGGGACCGCATTCGCGCGGCCGGCGCGAGCGGCACGCTGGGGGCCCGCCTGAGGTTGCCCTGGCGGCCGCGGCTGCGCGCGGTTCTGACGTGGGGGTCCGGCGACCGCGATCCCCGCGACGGCGTTCACGGCACCTTCGACGGCGTGCTGGGCGGCGCCGACATCGCGTTCTACGGGTACTGCAATCTGTTCTTCTGGGCCAACCTCTGGGATCGCGAGGTGCAGCTGCTGCTGCACCCCACCGACCAGCTCGACCTCCATGTGCAGGCGCACGCCTTCGCGCTGGCGTCGGGTCGCGATGCCTGGTACAGCACGTCCCTCTCAACCGTGCGGCGCGACGCGAGCGGCGCGTCAGGAACAGACCTGGGCACGGAACTCGACTTGCGGGCTGTCTACCGGGCGCGTCCCTGGCTCGAGCTCATGGCGGGCCTCGGCTCCTACTCGCCCGGGTCGTTCGTGCGCCAGACGGGCCCCGCGCGGCGCGCGCTCTGGCGCATGGCTCAGGCAACGTGGAGCTGGTGAGTGGCAGGCGAGGGCGATTGCTTCGGCCCACCGTTCTTGGCCTGCAGCGAGTGCCTGTGGACCCGTGGGCTGGTACACTGTTCCTGACGATTCATCCGTACGAAGAGCGTTGCCGATGCCACGACACACACATCCACGAGGCCGCGTCGCGGCCTCACCGGTTGACAAGGCGGCCGGTTCGTCTCCGTCAACACCTCGACGTGTCTGGCGTGTGGGCGTTCCGCTTCTGCTCGGCCTCGCGGTCATCGTAGTTGTCGCGAGCAAGCCGCAGCGGGGGCCGACTCCGTCAGCGGTCGGGCCGGCCCCGATGGCGAGTCACGGTCCCGGGAGCCCGGCCACCGGCATTCCGCGCCTGGTGGACCTCGGTGCGGACAAGTGCATCCCATGCAAGGCCATGGCGCCGATTCTCGTCGAGTTACGCGCGGAGTATGCCGGTCGCCTGCAGGTGGACTTCATCGACGTCTGGAAGGACCCGCGCGCCGGCGATCCCTACCGAATCTACGCGATTCCCACCCAAATCTTCTTTGACGCGAACGGCCGGGAACTGACTCGCCACCAGGGCTTCATCTCGAAGGAGGACATCCTCGCCACCTGGAGGCGGCTCGGCGTCGACTTCGGCTCTCCTGACGCGTCCACGCCGAGGAGCTGACGCGTTCCATGGACACGCTGTTCACGACGCTTTCACATGCCGTCGAAGGCCAGCCCGCCGTTGCCCTCGCGGCCGCGTTTGCCTGGGGGCTGGCCAGCCTCCTGCTCAGCCCGTGCCATCTGGCGTCGATCCCGCTCGTCGTCGGCTTCGTGAACGGACAGCGACAGGCCACGCCCGCGCGCGGCGCCGCGATTGCGGGGTTGTTCTCCCTCGGTCTGCTCACGACCATTGGTGTCATCGGGGCGGTGACAGCCGCCGCGGGCCGTCTCATGGGCGACGTGGGATCCTGGGCCAACTACGTCGTGGCCGTCGTGTTCTTCGTGGTTGGCCTGTCGCTGCTCGACGTGGTGCCGCTCGGCTGGAGCGTGCCGGATTCGAGTCGCTTTCGGGGACGGGGCCTTGTCGCCGCGTTGGCGCTCGGGCTGATCTTCGGCATTGCGCTCGGCCCGTGCACGTTCGCCTACATGGCCCCGATGCTCGGCGTCACCTTTGCGGTCGCGGGCACGCACGCCCTGTATGGCGTGCTCTTGATCACGGCCTACGGAATCGGCCATTGCTCGATCATCGTGCTGGCGGGCGCGTCGACGAGTTGGGTCGGCCGCTACTTGAAGTGGACGGGCGCCTCGCGCGGCGCAGCGTACCTCAGATACGCATCCGGGCTGCTCGTGCTGGCGGGCGGTGTGTATTTGATCTACACGGCGTAAGAGAGTTCCGGCACTGGCGCGCCCGCCGCCCGAACGCGAGACGGGCGGGTGATCGGCGCGCGGCGATGCGCGGACGCTGCCGGAACGTACAGGTGGGACAGGCGGCGAATCGGGGCAACACGAAAGGGAGGCTGGGCGCGGGGACCGGAGAGACGGTCCGCATCGAGGGTCACAGCCGACGCGCGTCCGCCCGGAAGCCATCGCGGCGCTCGCCGAGATCGGCATCGACATTTCCCAGCGACACAAGTCATGTACGGACGGAGCCTGGCGGGCTTCCCGGTTCTTCGTCGCGCTGCGCCGAGGTGGGAACGATCCGATCTCGCAGCCTGGCCAGGAAGGCCAGCAGGTCCGCCGGGCCTTCGCTGGCCGCGCGGTACACCCGAGCCATGTCGAGGTCTGCGTACGCGTGGGCCACGGTGTTGCGGAAACCAGCCGCGCGGACGAGGTGGTCGGTGAGGGCTTCGTCGATGATGCCCGCGGACTGCAACCGTTTGAAGGCGTCGGCGTAGCCGTTCGGCGTGCCGAGTTTCTCCTGCACGCAGGCCGCGAGCGCGAGGTCGATGACCACCTGGGTGGCCTGCCAGAGGTGCAGGACGACCGCGTCCGACGCGTCGGACGCCGGCTGGAAGTGGGCCGGATCGGGCGGGAGACGGTCCGCCACGCGCGCCAGATAGCGCCGGACGGACTGTGTCTTCTCCGCCAGGACGTCGCGATCCAGGGCGCTCATCGGGATCAACTCCGAGAGCACGCCGTCGTAGGCGCGATCCAGCACGGGGGCCGCATCGCACCAGAACGACACGGCGTCGAGCCAGAAACGTTCCCACTCGCCCGCGTCGCGGGCATGCAGCACGATTCCGTCACGCGCCACGCGGAAACGGAGTTGCCCGCTGGCGCTCGCGAGGTCGGCGAGATCGATACCGTCGGCGCGGAGCCGCGCCGCCAGCTCGGCCAGCATCCCATCCGGGTCGAACGTCGCGTCGGCCAGGTAACCGAAGTCCCAGTCGGACTCGGGCCTGGCGTCGGCGCGGGCGCGGGAACCGTGCAGCACGAGCAGACGCAGTCCGCGCGCGCGGGTGGCGGCCTGGCGAATCGAGTCGACGTCGGTCGCAGTGAACGTCTCCCGCACGGCACCTTTCTACCCGCGCGACACGACGACGACAGCGGCGAATTCCCCGGATCCCGCGGGCCGACCTCGTGCTGCCTGCGCGGCCCGCGCCTGACATCCCTGCCCGGTCATGGTGCCGGCGTCGCCGAGGCCAACGGGCGTACGGGATCGTCGATGGGGCCGTGGACGTCGATTCGGCCCGGCCTGCGAACACCCACGCTGAACGGGGCCGTTCAGGCGCCCGCGCAGGCGTCAGCCGCGCGCGGAGGCTGGTGATCGGCGCCGGCGTCCCGGGATCGTCTTCCGGACGCGCGGGGGGCATGCGCTTCCGGCGGCGGAGGAGACCGGCGCGACGAGAGCCGGCGTAGCCTTCGGCCGGTTCCGGCTGACACCGGGCAGCGACGCATCCGCCGCGCGTCGATTGTCGCCGAACGTCGCGGGCTCCGGCAGGCCGAAGTGCCTGAACACCTCGCGCACGAACAGGCGAAGCGGAGCACTGAGCAGCGCCGTGTCGCCCAGCACCAGCGCCCGCTCGCGGGCGTGGGTGAATCCTGGAACGTGGTGCGCCCGCAGGCGGCCCGACGCGAGGTGATCCTCGAGCACATCACGGGACAGGAACGCCAGGCCTTCGCCGGCGAGCACGGCCTTGACGATCACGTGGATGTCGTCGAAGGCGATGACTTTCTGGAATTCCTGGAGGTCGTGTCCGAGGCACGCCAGGTTGTTCTCGAGCATCATGCGGGAGCAGCAACCTTCCCGCCTGGTGAAGAGCGGGATGCCGAAGAGCGTGCGAAGGTCCGTGTCGGCCAACGGGACGGCAAGCTCCGGCGCACTGGCGAACACCATCTCGTCGCCAGGCAGCGCGAACGCCGAGTACGGCGTCAGATCGAAGCGCTCGCACATCTCCATCACGGCCACTTCGAACAGGCCCTCTCGAAGGCCCTGCACCATCTGGTCGGGCGTGTTGAAGATGAACTTGAGATCGGCGTGGTCGCCGCACGCGAGCATGAACTCGCGGAGAATCACCGGCAGGTGGGCAATCCCGAATGACGGCGTGCAGCTGAGCGCGACGCGCACCTTGCCGTCCAGGTGCAGGAGTCCCGAGACCAGGTCGGCCTCGATCTCCAGCAGCGTCCGCGCCTTGTCGTAGACCAGCCGTCCCGCGTCGGTCGCCCGCAGGCGAGGCCCCGAGCGGTCGAGCAGCTCGCAGCCGTACTGATCCTCCATGAACTTGATGCGGCGTGACACCGCCGGCTGGGTCACGTGCAGGAGTTCGGCGGCGCGCGACAGACTGCCGGTCCGTACAACTTCAACGAGCGTCTTGAGATAGACGGATTCCACGGGGCCTCCGCGCGCTATGACCGTTTGTTATCGCGGTCATGCGAACGTCTCAGTTTACTTCATCCGCCCGAGGACCCACGATGGAGGGCAGTTCGGTCAGCGGTCCCACCTGCCAGCCCCCGGACGTGGACGCCCGCCCGCCCCATAGCGACCCGCCCTTGCCGCCCGCGTCGGGCGTGTCGTGAGGAACAGCGACCCATGAAGAAGACGATGTCGAGGCGACGGTTCCTGGGAACCGTCGGCGCCGCCGGAGCGGGGGCCACGGCCGCCGTGACCGGCCTGAAGGCTGAGGGCCGCCCCCCGGGCTGGCGCGGCACCGAGCGCGTCGAAAAGGTCGCGACCATCTGCGAGATGTGTTTCTGGCGGTGCGGCGTGCTCGCCAGCGTGGCGGACGGCAGGGTCATCAGGCTGGAGGGCAACCCCGACCATCCGCTGACGCGCGGGAAGCTCTGCGCGCGCGGGAACGCCGGCACCGGCCTCCTCTACGACCCGGATCGCCTGAAGTACCCCATGCTGCGGACCGGGAAACGGGGCGAGGGTCGCTTCAAGCGCGCCAGCTGGGACGAAGCCCTGGATTTCCTCGCGTCGAAGCTGGAGACGCTGCGCGCCGAGCACGGACCCGAGAGCGTGGCGTTCTTTCCCCACGGCATCAGTTCCCGCTTCTTCGCCACGCTGATGAAGGCCTACGGCACGCCGAACAGCGCGGAGCCGGCCTTCGCGCAGTGCCGCGGCCCGCGCGACGTCGGCTATACCCTCACGTTCGGGCGGGGCCTCGGATCGCCCGAGCCGGTCGACCTGGCGGAGTCGAAGCTGATTGTCCTCATTGGCAGCCATCTCGGCGAGAACGTCTTCACCTCCCAGATCACCGCGTTCGCTGCCGGATTGTCGCACGGGGCGAAGCTGGTCGTGGTCGATCCGCGCTTCTCGACGGCCGCGTCGAAGGCGGACTGGTGGCTGCCCATCCGGCCCGGGACCGACATTGCCCTGCTGCTGGCCTGGATGCACGTGCTCGTCAGCGAGGGCCTTTACGATCGCGACTACATCGCCCGCTACGCGTCGGGGTTCGACGAACTCGCCGCCCACGTCCGCGACTTCACGCCGGAGTGGGCGGAGGGCATCACCCAGTTGCCCGCTGAACAGATTCGCGAGACCGCCCGGGCGATGGGCCAGGCGAAGCCCGCGGTGGTGATCCACCCCGGGCGCCACACGACCTGGTACGGCGACGACACCCAGCGGGCCCGAGCCATGGCGATCCTGACGGCGCTGCTCGGCAGCTGGGGGCGCAAGGGCGGGATCTTCCTGCCCACCCCGGTCCCGCGCGGCAGCTTCGACATTCCGGACTTCCCGGATGCGGGGCGAGGCAGGGCTGACGGCGCGGGCACGCGGTTCCCGCTGGCCTCCGAGGAACTCGGCGTCACCAACGGTCTCGTGGACGCGACGCTGTCGGGCCAGCCGTATCCGATCAAAGGCTGGATCGTGTACGGCCAGAACGTCCTGCAGAGCATTCCCCAGCCGCAGCGCACGCTGAAAGCCATCGAAGCCCTCGACCTGATGGTGGTGGTGGACGTGCTGCCGGTCGATCAGGTCCGCTACGCCGACCTGGTGCTCCCGGAAGCGACCTACCTGGAGCGCTACGACGCACCGACGATCGTGGACACGGCGAAGGAGCCGTTCATCGCCGTGCGGTTCCCGGCCTGCAACCCGCTGCACGAATCGAAGCCCGGCTGGTGGATTGCCAAGCAGATGGCCAAGCGCATGGGCCTCGAGGCCTGGTTCCCCTGGGACTCGCCCGAGCAGCACCTGGCGGGTCTCATCGAACCGATGGGGATCAACGCCCTGGAGTTGCGTAACCGGGGCGCGGTCGCGTTTCCAGGCCGGCCGTACCTCGAGGATCGGGAGTCGGCAGACGAGGCGCCGTTCGAGACCGACAGCGGGCGGATCGAGCTCTTCTCGGCCGCGCTGAGGGACCTGGGCGCCGATCCCCTCCCGGTCTACACGCCGGTGGCCGATCCGCCGCGCGGGTACTTCCGCCTCATCTACGGCCGCGCGCCGGTGCACTCCTTCGCGCGCAGCCAGAACAACGCGGCCCTGCACGCCCTGATGCCGGAGAACGAAGTGTGGCTGCACACCGGGGCCGCCCGGGATCTGGGCCTGCGCGACGGCCAGCGCGTCGTGCTCGAGAACACGGACGGCGCGAGAAGTCTCCCGGTCCGGCTCAAGGTCACGGAGGGCATCCGCGGCGATTGCGCCTACATGGTGCACGGGTTCGGCCAGCGATCCGCCGCGCTCCGGCTGGCCGGGGGGCGCGGCGCGTCGGATACGGACCTGATGACCCGGGTGCAGATCGACCCGCTGATGGGGGGGACCGGGATGCGCGTGAACTTCGTGCGCCCGGTCATCCTCGACGCTGCCAGCTAGGAGCACTCGTGGCCCGATACGCGATGGTGACGGATTTGCGGACGTGCGTGGGCTGCCAGGCCTGCACGGCCGCGTGCAACGCCGAGTGGGACGTGCCGGCCGGCTTCGCCCGGACCCAGGTGCGGGCGACGTCGATCGCCGGCACCTTCCCGAATCTCACCTCCGGCGTCCTCGTCGCGCAGTGCAATCACTGCGACCATCCCCCCTGCGTCGCGGCGTGCCCCTCGGGCGCGTCGACGCAGACCGAGACCGGCATCGTGCAGATCGACGCGGCGGTCTGCATCGGGTGCGGCTTCTGCCTGGAAGCCTGCCCCTACGACGCCCGCTACATCCATCCGGTCACGAAGAAGGCCGACAAGTGCGACTTCTGCCAGGCCCGGATCGAACGGGGCCAGGAACCCGCGTGCGTCGCCACCTGCACGGCTCACGCCAAGCACTTCGGCGACCTGGAGGACCGGACGAGCGAGGTCTTCAATCTGGTCTTCGTATCGGGAGCGCGCCGGATGGAGACCCCTGCCGTGGCCGTCGGGCCGAACGTGTATTACACGGGCCGGCCGGAGAACCTGGACCTCGTGCGGGCCAGCTTCCCGCCGCATGCGCCGCAGCGCACGCACGCCGGAGAGGCCTGGGGCCGGGTCGTGAAACCGCTGATCCTGGCGGCCGTCGGCGCAACGTTCCTCGGGCAGGCGGTCGCGTTCTTCAACCAGTTGTGGCACGGGGAGCAGGACTTTGAGGACTAGCGTCATCCCGATGACCCCGATGCCGCTCAGCGCCGAGCACGCCGGCGCGATGCTCCAGCGGCAGATCAAGAAGCACCACGTGGCGATCGTGCTGCTGCACTGGTTCAACGCCTTCGTCTGGCTCTTCGAACTCGGGACGGGCCTCGCGCTGATCTCCGCGCCCCAGTTCCGGGTGGTTCCCGCGGGGTACATCGCGCTCCTGCAGGGCATCTTCGAGACACGCGCCGACATGCTCCGGTTTCACGTGGCGCTGGGCATGTTGTGGGCCGGCGTGTTCCTCGTTTACGGGATCTTCGGATTCCGGACGTACCTGTCCCAGGAAGTGCTGCAGCGGGAGATCGCGCTCGACAAGGATGACGTCCGCTGGCTGCTCGTGCGGACGCTGCGGATCCTGGGGCGATCGCGCGAGGGGCTGCCGCCGCAGGGCATCTACAACGCCGGGCAGAAACTGTTCGCCCTCCTCGTCTACGCGATGCTGCCCCTCGTCATGGTCTCGGGTCTCGTGATGGCCTTCCGGTTCACCAGCCCGCAGGTGGTGGGCTGGGCGATGGTCGTGCACTTCGCCGCGGTCGGTGCCGTCGTGTCCGGCCTGATCATCCACGTCTACATGGGGGCCGTCTTCCCCGAGGAGAAGCCGGCGTTCTTCTCGATGATCACGGGCACGGTCAACGAACTCTACGCATACAACCACCACTTCAAGTGGTGGAGGCAGATCAAGGCCGAGGAAGGCGCATGGGAGCACCAGCACGACGACGCCGCGCCCGGGCCGACGGCCTCGACGACGGACGCAGCGCCGCCGTCGGATGCCCTGGCATCGGCCCCTGCCGCGAGCGTCGGCTCTGGCCAGGAGTGACCGCGGTTATGACACCGGCTTCCGCATTCCGAACTCCGAGGCCCCGAACGCTGCCCGTGGCTGTCCGACAGGTCGATCTGCCACGGCCGCGCCCGGCCACCACCGCCCGCGCGGTGCGAACCGGGCCATCACCCGCCCCCACCGGACCTGCCGCCACATTGTTCCCGTTTTCATATTCGCGTTCAGTCCAGGAGGACTCATGACCACACGACCTGGGGGAGTGCGCGCCTGTCTTGGCGCCGCCGTCACCCTGACCGCCCTGGCGTTCGGCACGCCGGCCTACGCGCAGCAGCCGCCGCAGGAGAAGGACACGCAGAGCAAGGAGCCGGAGCAGGAACGCAGCCTGACGTTCGAGGTCAAGGGCCAGGTCTTCTCCGAAACGACCGACTTCGGGACCGGCCAGGACCGCCAGGGGTCGCGGACGGACATCCACTTCCAGCGGCTCAGGCTGTCGATCTCGGGAACCCTGGACAACACGTGGGGCTTCAAGTTCCAGACCTGCGGCGCCTGCGGGACGTCGAAGCAGGGCGCCCTCGGCTACGCCATCACCGCCCAGGATACCGACTGGAACGACCGGGACATCCGGATCATCGACGCCTACGCCACCGCGCACTTTGCGGACGCGCTGAACCTCAAGATCGGCCTCACCAAGCTCCCGCTCACCCGTGCCAACCTGGACGACTGTTTCGGACCCCTGTCGCAGGATCGGTCCATGTTCGTGTACTCCGCCTACGGCACGTCGCCGGCCAAGTTCAGCCGTGACTTCGGCGCCGTGGCGTGGGGCGGGTTCAACGACGACAAGCTCCGGTACTTCGCCGGGATCTTCCAGGGCCGGGAGGGCATGACGGCCGCGGTCCACCCGTTCACGGGGGCGACGGTCAAGTCGTCGATCGAACCGAAGAACTCCTTCGAATACGTCGGGCGCGTCCACTACGCGTTCCTCGACGCCGAGCCGGGCTCCGGCTACATGGGCACCTACCTCGGCCAGTACAAGATCTTCACGATCGGCGGGGGCGCGGCCTACGAGGCGGACGCGGTCTACAAGAACGTGACCCCGACCGGGGCGCTGGTGAACGAGGACACGGTCAACTACAGCGCGTACGCGGCCGACATGATGTTCGAGTACCCGGGCGCGTTCGGCACGGTGACCGCGACGGCCCAGTACCTGAAGACCGACTTCCAGGACGCCTACAAGACCAACTTCAACGCCGGGGATCGCCTCGTCAACATCGCGGGCCTCAACGGGCAGAAGCACGGGTACTACGTCAAGGGCGCCTACCTCCTGCCGGGAGCCGTCGGGTCGGAAGGCCTGCTGCAACCCTACGTCCTGTCCGAGCACTGGACCTTCGCGCACCTGCTCGGGATCGACGGCCAGAAGGTCACGCAGAATGGCGCCGGCCTCAACTACTTCATCCGGCAGGAAAACGTGCGCCTGACCTTCGAGTACCTGAAGACCACGTTCGACAAGGCCACCGGGTTCGTCGGTGGCCGCGTGGACCCGGTGACGTTCGCCCCGATCGACAAGCTCAAGTCCTACAACTCGTTCCGCATCATGCTGCAGGTCATCATCTAGCGCGGTAGCCCGCGCAGCATCAAAGGAGAGACTCCATGTTCAGGCGTCTGATTCTCGCACTCATCGTCGTGGCGTTCGCCGCGACTGCGGCCTGGGCTGCCCCGATCAAGGGCACGGTCGCGTCGGTTGCCGACAAGACGGTGGTCGTGACGATCGAAGGCCCCAGGGCCGCCTGGGTCAAGAAGGGGGCCCCGGTTCGAATCGACAAGAAGTACAACGGCAAGATCCTGGAGGTGTCGGACACCACCGTCACCATCTCGACGCCGAAGGCGGGCGAGCTGAAAGCCGGCGACACTGTGACGTTCGACAAGAACACGGGCACCGGAGGGTGCTGATGCCCCTATCCCCGGAGCTCACTTGTGATGTGTCCGCTCCGGGCACGCGGGCTGAAGCCCGCGCGCTACATTCCCGGCGCGTACTCAACTCAACCGAGCGCCCGGGCTAGCAGCCCGTGGTGTGCAGAAGGGGCCAGGCCCCATTCCGACGGCGATCCCGCTTCCGGTTGGCGGGGTCGCCGCCCTTCGCACCAGCCCTCGGCCCGGCCGGGCCTACGGGCAGAGCACGATCCCCTGCGCCCACAGGCATTCGCTGCAGGCCGGGAAGGGCGTGCCGAAACAGTCGCCCTCGTTGGTCTCGGAGATCACACATCCGCCGCAGCTGAGACACGGCGAGACGTCGAACTCACGAACGCGCGCCCGGAACGCGCGGCAGGTGCCGCTGCGCCAGATGTCGCGCAGGGGCGTGTCCTGGACGAGACCCAGCGTCCAGGACTTCACGGTCTTTTCCCTCCCGCCGATGAACTCCGCGTGCGTGTAGAGCAGTGACAGGCACGGCGCCACGCGGCCATCCCACGAGATTGCGACCGTGCCCTCACGCACGAAGCGGCACCGGTTCCGCCAGGTGCCGCCGTCGACGGCGGGCGGCGGGACGACGGGCAACTGGCGCCAGATCGCTTCCACGAGCGGCCGCGTCACGCCGGTGAGATCGAACCGGGCGACCGTGACGCGCGGGCTCCAGCTCTGCGGGCTCGACCCGGACACATGGGCGGCGTAATGCCAGAGGATGTCGTCGGCCGCCTCGGCCGTGTGCGGGATCGCGTTGCTGATCGACACGAAGTCCACGCCGAGTCCGCGGGCGGTATCCAGGACGGCCGGCAGCGACGCGGCGTTGCGACGCGTGGCCACGCACGCCAGGCCGATGGCCAGGCGCCGGCCGCCGCGCCGCCGCTCGTCGGCGAGGCGCGACACGCCGTCCAGCACGGCGGCCCGGCTCGCGCTCCGCATGGCCTCGTGCGAGGCGTCGTCGCCCCCGTCCAGGGAGAACGAGATCTGTGCCACGTCGAGGCCGACGAGGTCGCGCGCCAGCGAGGCGGACATGGTCGTGCCGTTGGTGATGAGCTCCACGCGGCATCCGGCCGCGCGGGCACGGGCGACCAACTGCATGAATTCGGGATGGATTGTGGGCTCGCCGAATCCTCCGAAGGCCAGCGTGATGCCGCCATCCGGCATGCCCGCCAGCAGCGCCTCGAAGCACGGGACGGTCATGTGATCCGCGCCCTGCGCCCAGCCCGGCCGGGGGCACAGCGTGCACCGCAGGTTGCATTGACCGGTGACCTCGACGTACGCGCGGCGCAGCGCGTCCACACGGACCAGGACGCCGTCCGGTGTCGGCTCGGCGACGAGTTCGTCGCCCGCGCGGAAGCCCGCGGTCGCCGCGACGTCGTCGGGGATGTCGTACCGCATGACTGCGTGCGGCGCTCCGGCCTACTGTGCGCCCGCGGGCCCGGCGGCAGGTGCAGGCGCAGCGATCTCCTGCGCGAAGTACCGTCGCCGGAGCCGCAGCGCGACATTGACGAGGGCAATCAGGGCGGGCACCTCCACCAGCGGGCCGATCACCGCGGTGAAGGCCTCGCCCGAGTTGATCCCGAACACAGCCACCGCCACGGCGATCGCCAGCTCGAAGTTGTTGCTGGCGGCCGTGAACGACAGCGTGGCGGTGCGGGAGTAGTCCGCGCCGAGCCGGTGTCCCATCCAGAACGAGACCAGGAACATCACGACGAAGTAGATGAGCAGCGGGACCGCGATGCGCAGCACGTCCAGCGGCAGCTGGATGATGTACTCTCCCTTCAGCGAGAACATGACGACGATGGTGAACAGCAGCGCGATCAGCGTGAGCGGACTGATCGCCGGCACGAAGCGCTGCTCGTACCACGCGCGGCCCCTGGCGCGGACCAGGATCAGCCTGGTGAGCATGCCCGCGAGGAAGGGGATGCCGAGGTAGATGAACACGCTTTTCGCGATCTCACCGATCGAGACGTCGACGGCGGCACCTTTCACCCCGAACCACTCCGGCAGCACGGTGATGAAGACCCAGGCGTACACGGAATAGAACAGCACCTGGAACACGGAGTTGAACGCCACGAGGCCGGCCGCGTACTCCGTGTCGCCCCGGGCCAGCTCGTTCCACACGATCACCATGGCAATGCAGCGGGCGAGGCCGATCAGGATCAGGCCGACCATGTACTCGGGCCGATCGCGCAGGAACACGATCGCGAGCACGAACATCAGCACGGGGCCGATCACCCAGTTCTGCACGAGCGAGAGCGCCAGGATCCGGGTGTCGCGGAACACCTCCCCCAGTTCCTCGTAGCGCACCTTGGCCAGCGGCGGGTACATCATCACGATCAGCCCGACGGCGATCGGGATCGACGTCGTGCCAACCTGGAACGAGGTGATCACCCTGACGAGGCCCGGCAGGAAGTACCCCGCCGACACGCCCGCCGCCATCGCCAGGAAGATCCACAGCGTGAGGTAGCGGTCGAGGAAGGAGAGGCGGGCGGCAACCGTGTCCGGCATGATGTCGCGCTCCTATGATCGGCGGGTCCAGGCCCGAGCGGTGAGCAGATCGCGAACGCGCCCGGCCACAGCATCTCGGATGGCGCGCACGGTCTCGAGCGGCTGGCGGTTCGGGTCGTCCAGCGGCCAGTCGTCGCGCGCGGCCCCGGGGATCACCGGGCACTCGTCACCGCAGCCCATCGTGACGAGCAGCGTGGCACCCGCCGCGAGGTCCGCCGTCAGCCGCTGCGGATGCGCGCCGGACAGGTCGATGCCCGCCTCCCGCATCGCGACGACCACGGTCGGGTTGACGGTGTCGCCCGGCCGCGTCCCCGCCGAGATCGCCCGGGCCAGTCGCGGATCGGCCCAGGCGTTGAAGAAGGCGGCGGCCATCTGGGACCGGCCGGCGTTGTGCACGCAGGCGAAGACGATCAGCGCGGGATCACTCATCGCGGCTCCCGCCCCGCCGGGCAGCGCCCGGCCGCGCTGAGCGCGGCCGCGCGGTGCGGTCGCGGCCCCGGCGCCTCAGGACCCGTGTGACGCCCGCGGCATCGAGGCTCAGGCCGACCTGGCACAGGGTCTCGACCGGCACCGCGCGCAGGGCCCGGACGACGCGCGCGTCGTCCTGCTGCTGGCTGTCGGCCTCCAGGCGTTGGAACCACGGGCCGAGCAGCGCGGCGGTCCCCTCCGCCCGGGACAGCGCGTAGAACACCCACTTGGCCTGCTTGCGCTCGGTGACTAGGCCCGCGTGCTTGAGTTCGGACAGGTGCGCCGACACGGTGGAGGCGGCCAGGCCGAGCACCGCGGTGAGCTGGCACACGCACAGGTCGCCGCTCCGGAGCATCGCCAGGATACGGAGGCGGCCCGGGTGGGCGAGGGCCTTGGCGGCCGTGACGATAGCCGGCAGGACGGTCGGGTCGGGGACGCGGGCGGGCGGCATGGGCATCCACAGTCCTGTCAGGAGGCGGGGCGCCTCGGGTTGACCCCGGGTGCGCGTCGCGCCTACAATTCGTAAAGTCACGAAATGATAACCCAGGACCTGCACGGATCTCAATCACGATGACACAGAGAGTCACAGCCCCCCCGGTCGACGGCGCGGGGCCCCGGGACGTCCTGCGGGCCGCGGGCCTCGCCGCCCTGTCGGCGGCGGTCTGGCTGCTGGCGTGGCGCCGTCTCGAGGGTGCCGCGACGTGGATCACGGAGGGCGTGCTGGGACTCGGCCGCGGGAGCCGCCTGGGCAGCGCCGTCCACTTCTTCGCGTACGAAGCCCCGAAGGTCCTGCTGCTGCTCGTGGCCGTGGTCTTCGGCGTCGGCATCGTGCGGTCCTTCTTCACGCCGGAGCGCACGCGGCGCGTGCTGGCGGGGCGGCGGGAATCGGCCGGCAACGTCCTCGCGGCGCTGCTCGGGATCGTGACGCCGTTCTGCTCGTGCTCGGCCGTGCCCCTGTTCATCGGGTTCGTGACCGCGGGGGTGCCCCTGGGCGTGACCTTCTCGTTCCTGATCTCGGCGCCGATGGTCAACGAGGTGGCGCTCGTCCTCCTGTTCGGCCTGTTCGGGTGGCGGGTTGCCGCGCTCTACGCGGGCACGGGGGTCGCGATCGCCATCCTCGCCGGCTGGACCATCGGCCGCCTGCGGCTCGAGCGCCACGTCGAGGGCTGGGTGTATGACGTCCGCACGCCGGACGCCGACACGCCAGAGGCCCCGCCGGGATGGCGCGGGCGCGTCCGCGCCGGGCTGGACGCCGTCCGGGACATCGTTGGCAAGGTCTGGCCCTACGTGCTGCTGGGCATCGCCGTCGGCGCGGGGATTCACGGCTACGTGCCGGAGAACTTCATGGCGTCCATCATGGGCCGCGAGGCGTGGTGGGCCGTCCCGCTGGCGGTGGCGATCGGCGTCCCGATGTACTCGAACGCAGCCGGGATCATCCCGATCGTGCAGGCCCTGCTCGGCAAGGGGGCGGCGCTCGGCACCGTGCTCGCGTTCATGATGGCCGTGATCGGCCTGTCGCTGCCCGAGATGATCATCCTGCGCAAGGTGCTCAAGCCGCCGCTCATCGGCGCGTTCGTCGGCATTGTCGCGGCGGGGATCCTCGTCGTGGGCTACCTGTTCAACGCGGTGTTGTGAGGCGAGGCACCCGGCCGCCATCACGTGGTCGCGGTCACTCGCGCGGGAGACGCCTTCATGCGAAAAGTGCAAATCCTCGGGACCGGCTGCCAGAAGTGCAAGGTCCTGGCCGAGCGGACCGAGCAGGCGGTGGCGGCCCTCGGCGTGCCATGCTCGGTGGAGAAGGTCACTGACATCGCTGACATCCTCGCGTTCGGCGTGATGAGCACACCGGCGCTGGCGGTCGACGGAGTCGTGAAGGTGGCGGGGCGGGTGCCGACGGTGGACGCGATCAAGGACCTGCTGCGGTAGGCCGCGACCGCCGGGGCTTCGCCCGTGCATCCGGCGTTGCGGTAGAATGCCCCTCATGCACTCCTTTGCAGTCCTGGCGCTCGCGTTGCTGGTTGGTGCGGCCGGAGCGGCGGACACCGAGACCGTCCTTCGACCGGCCATGGGCCCCTATTACGCCGCGCTCGTGGCGAGCGGCCGCGGCAACATCGAAGCGACGCAGCGGCAGTTGCTGTTGTTCAGCGCGCGCTGGGAGTCCGTCGGGAAGGCGGCCCGCACGGGCGTGCCCGCCGTGCTTCGGGACGATCCGGGCTGGGGCAAGGCGCTCGACCACGTCGGCGCCGCGATCGCCCGCGCCCGGGAGGCGCTCCGTATCAAGGACACGGGGGGCGCCCACGCCGAACTGGAGTCCATCCGGCTTCGACTTCGCGAGGTGCGGCTTCGCCACGGCCTCGAGACCTTCGACGATCGCCTCACCGACTTCCACGAGGCCATGGAGCGCCTGATCTCGCACATCTCCGCGCGCAACGAGATCGTGCTGACCGCCTCCGACTGGGACGCGATCCAGCCGCAGCTCGAGATCGCCAGGCGGGCGCTCGACGCGACCGAGGCCAGCGTGCCGGCCAACATCAGGCAGGCGTCGGGATGGACGGCGGGCCTCCGGGCCGTGCGCAGCAACCTGGCGCAGCTCGACAAGGGCGTGGCCGCGCGCGACGGGTTCGCCGCCAGCCTGGCGGCCGAGACGCTGCACGACCGCTATTACGATCTGCTGCTCGTGCTGTCGAAGATCGGCTGAACGGGCCGGCGTGCGGCCTGCGACCTTGTGGGGTCCCCCGGCGCTGAAGCGCCGGGGCTACGTCGATTCGAGAAGCCGGGGCCACGTTGCGCGACCAACGTAGCCCTGCGGCTTCAGCCGCGGGGGCCCCCGGCGCTGAAGCGCCGGGGCTACGTCGGGGAAGCGCCGGGGCTCGCGGCTCCCGACTCCCCGGCCGCCATTCCCCGCCCTATGCTTTCCCCGCGATCAGGTTCGCGATCTCGATCGGCGTCCTGCCGCGGGCCGTGGCGATATCGCGGATCGGGGTCTTGCCCTCCGCGTCGATGCCGTTCGCGCGCAGCCGCTCGAGCCCGGTCTGGAGCGGCACCTCGAACTGCGTGCAGACCTCGGCAACGTTCTTGCGGCCCCATCCGCCACCCTCGGCGATCGACGCCTTCGGCTTCGCGTCCTCGCTCTGGATCTTCTGATACACCTGCTGCGGGGTGAGCCCGTGCCGGTCGGCGATCTGCCGCACGGTGAGTTCGGCGCTCTCGACCCTGATGCCGTTGCGCTCGAGGTTGGCCAGGGCCTTGTCGGCGGGGATCTTCACGGTCTCCGACAGCTTCGCGACCGTCATCAGCTCCGCGTGCGGGGTCGGCGGCTCCGACTCCCTGGTGGACCAGCTGTTCTTCAGGTCCTCGCCGACGTCCATCACCGTGATGAACGGCGGCACGCCCGACAGCGTGAGGACCAGGATGGCCATCCCGCCGAAGGTCGCCGACAGGAGTTCCCACTTCATCCGCAGGCTCTCGCGCAGTCTCGACTTCAGGTACGCGACCAGTACCTTCCAGTTGAAGTAGATGTGGAACGCCGCCGCGACGACGAACAGGAAGGCGAAGATCGTGTGCGCGCCCTGCCACTGAGCCTTGCTCAGGGCGACGAAGCGCCAGATCGACCAGTTCGCGATCCGGCCGGGCGGCGCGAAGTAGAGGACGATGCCCGACAGGGCGATCACCAGGAACGAGAACACGATGTAGAAGCTGACGAACACCTTCCAGTGGAACTTCTTCTGCTGCGACATGGCGCCAACCCTCGAGGACATGGAGGCCGCTGCCCCCGGCAGCCGATCAGTACTCGACCGTGAAGCCAATCCCGACCCCGTGCACGGTGTAGTTGTAGAACGCGTCGTTCGAGCGCTGGCGCGTGAAGCGGTACCCGACATCCAGCGACAGGCCGACCGCGCCGGTTTTCGACGCGAGCAGCGGCACGATCCAGTCGGCACTGCCCAGCCACACGCGGTCCCGGCGGATCGGGTCGCCGGCGAGCGGCGCGCCGTCGGCCGCCACCGCGACGACGCTGTTGAAGTGCTTCGCCCAGCGCGAGGCCGACGCCTGGACCGAGCCGCCGTGCGTGAAGACCTGCTTGAAGCCCGCCTGCCAGGCGAACGCGTCGCTGGCGTAGGGGTCATCGTACACGCCGTCCTCGAAGAAGCTGGGGGGCGTCGTCACCACCGCGGGCGGCACGCGGCCGAACGTCGTCCGGGCGGACACCTGCGCGTGCAGCCCGAGGCGATCCGTCAAAGACTGCGCGACGCGACCGAGCACCGTCATCTGGCCGGCCGACCCGGCGCCCTCGAGGGACGTGGTCGCGTAGGCACCGCCGCGCATGGCGGGACCCATCCCGGCTCCCTGGCCCATCCCGCGCGACACGCCGGGCGTTGCCGGGGCGGTCTGCTCGATCCACTGGGTCAGTGTCACGCCGTCGTACCACTTGCCGCCGACCTGCGCCTCGGCGATGAGGGTCGTGCGGGTCGCGAGGTTCACCAGGACACTGCCAAACGCCTTGTGCTCCGTCTGGTCGAGCGCGCCCATGTCCGGGAAGGAACGGCGGTCGGCCCGGTAGCCGAACCGCGTCGTCAAGCCCGTTCGCGGCTGCAACTCGACGTTGATCCCGCCGCCGAACGCGGCGTAGTTCGCGTCAGACCAGGAGGCCCCGTTGTTTCGCCAGGTCGCCGACGCGTTCACGAACACGCGCGGGGCGGCGAGGTCGGAGCCGCCGAAGCGGTATGAGACGCCGGCGTTGTTCTGGAAGTACGACCAGTCTCCCGCCGTCGTGTAGTCGCCGGCGTCGAACGTGTAGAAGAGGCGCGCGCGTTCGCCCGCGAACACGTGCTCGGCCTCGACGGAGCCGGTGGTGCGCCCCCGCGATTCGTCCGTGGCGGTGGTCTGCGCGTACGCGTCGAGCGCGCGGCCGATGCTGGCGCTGAGCGAGGGCTGGGCCGACGCGGGGGCCGGGGCGACGAGCACGGCGGCGAGCGCGAGCGGGCCGATGACCGGCGGGCGAAGCAGTCGCGGGAGTCTCTGCAATGCGTTCATATCGATGCTCCGAACATGTCTGGCGTGCGGGGGCGCCGGGAGGGACTGGTCTGGCGAGGGGCCGAAGGGGGACCCGGGCACCCTGGCAGGGCCCCCCTTCGACCGTGACCCGCTCACGCTACTTCCGCGGGCCACGGCCCTTCGGACCGGTGCCGTCGCAAATGCCGGTGCCCCGGCCCGTGCCCGCTGCGCTGCCGGCCCCGGCGCCATAGCCGCTGCCGTCGCGCGGACCCATCCGCATGCCGCCCCCGCGGCCCTGGCCGTAGCCCTTGCCCCGGCCCTGGCGGGTCCCCGCCTGGAAGTTGTCGCAGATGCCGTCGCCGTCGGCGTCCACGAATGCCGGGCCCACGGCCGTCTTGGCCTGGGTCTGCGGGGCAGGGGTCTGGGTCTGGGCCTGCGCCGATGCCGCCACCGCCAGCACCACTGCCATCCCGATTCCGAGTACCAGTGCGCGTCTCATGTGCGTTCTCCTCATCTATTGTCTCGCCCGGGCCAGCCGGTGCGTTCTGCCTCCCCCCTGTCGCAAGGGGCGGGCCAGGATCGACCCGAGACTGGCAGACGCACCTAAACAGGTGACGGGTATAGGTTTACTGATTCTCGCCGCAGCGGCGGCGCGGTGGGACGACCCGGGATCGTCGACCCGCTGGTCGAGGGGTTCGACCATTTGGTCGAGGACCGGCGCACGGCGGCACGACGAACGGCCGCCCCTCAGTCCTCGGTCGCCGGGGCAGCGTCGCGACTCCCCTCGATGCCGTACTTGCGCAGCTTGTACCGGAGATGGCGTTCGCTCATCCCGAGGTCGCGGGCCGCCCGCGTCTGCACGCCGCTCGCCCGTGCGAGCGCCTCGACGATCAGGGCGCGTTCGAACTCGGTGACGCGCTCGACGAAGGTGGCGGGCGTCGCGCGATCCTCGGGACGCAGCGTTCCCAGGTGGATGGGGAAGTCGGTGGTGGTCAGCCCCGGACCTCGCGAGAGCACGACGGCGCGGTGCATCAGGTTCTCGAGCTCGCGCACGTTGCCGGGGTAGTGGTACTTCAGCAGCAGGTCCATGGCCTCGCGTGACACGCCCTCGACCTTCGAGGACGCCTCCTCCGCGAACCGGCGGAGGAAGTGATCGACCAGCAGCGGGATGTCCTCGCGGCGATCGCGCAGCGGCGGGATCTCGATGGAGACGACGTTGAGGCGGTAGTAGAGGTCCTCGCGGAACTCGCCCGCGCGCATCATGGCCTCCAGGTCCCGGTTCGTGGCCGTGATGACCCGCACGTCGACCTTGATGGTGCGGGTGCCGCCGAGCCGCTCGAAGGCCTGCTCCTGCAGGACGCGCAGCAGCTTGACCTGCGTCCCGCGGGGCAGGTCGCCGATTTCGTCCATGAAGAGCGTGCCGCCGTCGGCGAGCTCGAACCGGCCGCGGCGTTCGCGGTCGGCGCCGGTGAAGGCGCCGCGCTCGTGGCCGAACAGCTCCGATTCGATCAGCGACTCGGGCAGCGCGCCCACGTTGATCGCGACGAGCGGGCCCTTGCTGCGCGGACTGGCGTAGTGGATGGCCCTCGCCATGAGTTCCTTGCCCGTGCCGCTTTCCCCGCGCACGAGGATCGTCGCGCGGCTGCCCGCGGCGCGGGCGGCCGTGCTGATCGACTCGGCCATGCGGGCGTTGGCGGTTTCGAGGCCGGCCAGCCGGTAGCGCGCCGCGAGCTGCTCGCGCAACGCGCGGTTCTCGGACACGAGCGCCCGGCGCTCGAGCGTGCGCGCGATCAGGACCTCCAGTTCGTCCAGGTCGATCGGCTTCGTGAGGTAGTCCGCGGCGCCGCGTTTCATGGCGTCGACGGCGCTCGCCACCGTGCCGAACGCCGTCATCAGGATCACGGGCACCTCGGGGTTGATGCCACGGAGCCCGTCGAGCAGGTCGAGGCCGCCCTTGCCCGGCATGCGCAGGTCGGTCAGCACCAGGTCGATCGTCCGCGAGGCGGCGGCCGACAGGGCCTCGTCGGCGTCGCCTGCGGCGATGACGTCCATCCCCCGCTTTCGCAGGAAGCCGGCGAGCACGTTGCGCTGGCTCGTCTCGTCGTCCACGACCAGGATCACGCGCTCAGGCACGGTCGGCCTCCTCGGTCCCGTCCGGCAGGTGGATGGTCATGCGGGTTCCGCGGCCGGGCCCGGACTGGACGTCGATCCGTCCCCCGTGGGCATCGACGATCTGGTGCGTCACGGCCAGCCCGACGCCGGTGCCGTCCGCCTTGGTGGTGAAGTAGAGGTCGAAGATCCGGGGCACCTGGTCCGGCGGGATACCGGGTCCCTGGTCCTCGACCTCGATCACGTGGCCGCCGGGCGCGGACCGGGCGCGGAGCGCCACGCGGCCGCCGGCTGGCGAGGCCTCGATGGCGTTACGTATGAGGTTGTCGAGGGCCTGCATGCACTGGTCGCGATCGATGACGGCTTCGCCGGCGCCCTGCAGGTCGGTCTCGATCGTCACGCCGCGGGCGGCGGCCGAGGCGCGCAGGCTGCCGGCGGCGTCGGACAGCAGCGCCGCGAGATCGGTGCGGCGGGGCGCCAGCTTCGGGGGCCGCGCGTATTCGAGGAACTGCTGCACGATCCGGTCGAGCCGCTGGGTTTCGACGGTGACGATCCCCAGCAGTTCCTGCAATTCGGCGCGGTCGGCTTCCGGCGCGGACGAGAGCGCGTCGGTGAACTCGCGGCGCAACCGCTGGATGCTCATCCCGATCGCGTTGAGCGGGTTGCGCACCTCGTGGGCGACGGTCGAGGCGAGCTCGCCCATCGCCGCCAGGCGATCACGCCGACGCAGGGCCTCCTGGGCGAGGGCGTGCTGCTCGCTCAGTTCGCCGTACTCCTGCCGGAGCACGAGCACGGCCACGGCCAGCAGGCCGAGCAGGAGGGCGCCGGCCAGCGACAGGGCGAGGCGCGTCAGCGTCCGTCGTTCCGCCCGCTTGAGCCCGTCCAGCTTGAGCCCCAGCCGCAGGACCGTCGCGGGCGTCGAGCCGAACGCGACGGGCCCCGCGAACTCGAGCACCGGTTGCCCGCCGACGACAATCTCGCGCGTGGTGACCGCGGGCGCCGCGGCGGGCGGCGTCCCGCCGGCAGCGGCCGCGTCGGGCAGCGCCCCCGCCAGCGGGCCGTGCGCCAGCCGCGACGTCCCGTCCTCGAGCGCGATGTACGCGATCTCGCCGGCGCTGGAGGCGATGTCCGAGATGAGGTGATCGAGCGACGCCTGCTGCTGCAACCCGGCGACGTCCCCGGCATCGACGTTGAGCACGATGGCGCCCCCGCCCGCGCGCCGGACGCCCGCGGCGATGCGCCAGCCGCGGTCCCACCGCGATCCATGCACCTGGCTGACGGCTTCCGGCTCGCTTCCGGCGAGCAGTTGCCCGGCGAGCGCGCTGAGCCCGCGGCTCAGGCCCTGCCCGCCCTGCCCGAAGCCCTGCCCCGGCCCGCCCCGCCCGAAGCCCTGCCCCGGCCCGCCCTGTCCGGAGCCCGGTCCCGGCCCGCCCCGCCCGAGGCCCTGCCCCTGGCCGGGCCCCTGGCCCATCCCGCTCTCGCCGGCCGCCATCTGCCGCGAGCCGTCGGCCGCGAACACCGCCACGCGGAACAGCTTGTTGTCCCTGGCCATGCGGTCGAGCGTCGCCTGGTCGAGTTCCCGCCGGCGGTCCAGCTCGCCGAGCAGGCGGGCGTTGTCGAGCAGGCGCGCGGCCAGCGAGGCCTGGGCCTGCGCGGCGGCGGCCTCGTTCGATCGTGCCGCGGCCGCGACGGTCTGGCGCAGCGACGACGCCTGGTCCACGAGCAGGGCCAGCAGTTCCTGCCGTGTCGCGTTGTAGTCGAACCAACCGACGACGACGAGGCCGAGGGCGACCACGAGGCCGGCGATGGTCACGCGCGTGGTGGACGCGCGGCGGACAGGCATGACGACACCCCCTGCGAATCCGGGGCTTCCTGCGCTGATGCCCGGCCGGGCGCGATCGATGCGCGCGGACCGCGCGGTCCCGGCTACTTCACCCGCGGCTGGTAGTAGCGGCGCAGCCAGCGCGACAGACCGTCGAGGCCGGGGAACAGCACGCGCTCGGTGATGTTGGCCTGGTCCAGCTTGTCGCGGATCTCCCACTTGAGTCCCGCCGGAATCCGGATCCGCTCCACGA
This sequence comes from uncultured Acidobacteriota bacterium, assembly GCA_963813325.1. GTDB lineage: Bacteria > Acidobacteriota > Vicinamibacteria > Vicinamibacterales > JAKQTR01 > CAWEYM01. The sequence goes on along the minus strand of CAWEYM010000002.1, from coordinate 1,898,568 downwards.
CCTCCGCGCGGGCCGCCAGCCACGCGTCGAGCCCGGTCCGCGGGGTCGACAGGAGCGAGAACAACGCGAACTGGTTCACGATCCGATCGTCGAGGGACGGCGGCTCGAAGAACAGCACGAACACGTCGGGCGAGAGGCCGTCGAACTCCGCCAGCGACGACGCCGCGCGGCCGAGCATGTCGGCCGTGAACAGGTCCGAGCCTTCTTCCGCGAGGATGACCTTGAGCCGATCGGGCAGCAGCCGGTTGGTCTTGACGAAGTCGACGGTCCAGATGACGCCGTCCTGCCCGTAGAGGTCCGGGTTGTCGGTCGCGAAGTGCAGCGCGACGTACGGCGAGTAGGTCCAGTCGAGCAGGCGCGTCGGCAGCCCGTGGTGGGCGGCGAGGGCCAGCCAGTTCCAGATCGCGTCCTGGCGGACCGTCGCGCCGGTCGCGTACTTGCGGAAGTTGCGCAGCAGGTGCGTCTCGACCCTGTCGTACGAGCCGCCGAGTCGCATCAGGCTCGTCGAGAGGTTCTCGCGCGCGTCGCCCATCCCGCGAAAGGCCACGCACGACCGGAACCGCCCGATGGGCTCCTGCCACGAGCCCTCGTAGAGGCGCTCGTGCAACTCGGCCCAGCTGCGCACGGTGCTTTCGTTCACGTCGCGACCACTATAGCAGGGACGGCGGATCATCAGGGACCGGCGGGCCGGAATCAGGGTCCGCCCCAGAGGGGATCGGGACCGGGTCCTGGGAAGACGTCGCCCCGGGATCGCCAGGCTCCAGCCTGGCCGGGAGACCGGCGTCCGACAGGAATGGGGATCGTTCAGGCGTTGAGTTCTGTGAAGCGCCGCTCGACGTCCCTGAGCGCGGCCTCGAGCTGGCTTCGGCGCGCCGGGTGCGACGTCGCGTTGATCTGTCGCTGGATGTCGGCGATGGCCAGGCGCAGGGACTCCACGGCCCGCGCGCGCTCCGGGTCGATCGTCGGACCCGTCGCCTTCGCGGCGCGGCGCATCTCTTCCATCTCTTCCATGCGCTCGGCCAGCCTCGAGCTGGCGTCGACCAATCCTTCGCCGGCGTCTCCCATGTCGCTCCTCACCTGATTGTGCCCAGATGTCCATTATATCGGCACGACGCCGGGCGTCGAGAACCGATTGACGACCCCGACGATCCCGATCGAACGGCCGGCGCGCGTCCCGCTCCCTCGGGCGTCCGCACGTTGCGCGCGGGCCACCGCAACCGGCGATCAGCACGACAGCAGGACGGCGGGCAACCCGGAGTACCATGAAGCCGTGACCCCTTCCCGCGATGCGGATCGCCTTGTCCGCCAGTACCACGACGAGACGAAGCACCACTTCCAGCGCTCTGCCCGATCGCTCGGGTACCTCGACTGGGCCACGCAGCCCGATCCGTTCCGCTCGTTCGATGGTGCGCCCGTCATCGACCTGGTGCCGGCGTTGAAGGCGCTCTCGTCCACGGGCGACGCCCCGTTCGTCGACGGGTACGACGATCTGTGGGCCGGCCGGGGTTCCGGTGCGCGCGTCGAGCCCGGGTTGACCGCGGTGTCCGCGTTCCTCCGGTTCAGCCTCGGCCTCTCGGCCTGGAAGCAGGCGGGCGGCTCGCGGTGGGCGCTGCGCGTGAACCCGTCGAGCGGCAACCTCCATCCGACCGAGGGCTACGTCCTCGTCGGCCCCGGCGTCGTGGATCCCGACCGGGCGGCCACGTGTCACTACGCGCCCGACCAGCATGCCCTGCACCGGCGCGGGATGTTCGACCGTGACGCCTGGCGGCGTCTCCTGGCTCCGCTTCCGGACGGCGCGTTCTTCGCGGGCATCTCGTCGATCCACTGGCGCGAAGCGTGGAAGTACGGCGAGCGCGCCTTCCGCTACTGCCAGCACGACGTCGGCCATGCGATCGCGGCCATGCGGATCGCCGCGGCGCTGATCGGGTGGCGGCTCGTGCTGCTGCCGGCGTGGCCCGCCGACGCGGTCGCCGCGGCGCTGGGGCTCGATCGGGACGAGGATTTCGCGGGCGCCGAGCGAGAGGAGCCCGCGTGCCTCGCGGCCGTCATCCCCGGACCGCCCGCGGCCAACCGCCGCCCGGACGCCCGCGATCAGGGTGACGAACGGCTCCATCGACCTGATGCGCTCGACGTGTTCCGATCCGCGACGTGGACCGGGCGTGCCAACCGTCTCAGCGGCGATCACGTCGCGTGGGAATGGATCGACACCGTCGCGACGGCATCGCGCCAGTCCGGTCCCCTCGCGGCCGACCCGATGACCGATCCGCCGGCCAGGGCGGCGTCGGCCTGGACGACGCCTCGCGCCGTGGCGCCGGCCGCCCGCCTGATCCTCCAGCGCCGCAGCGCGGTGGCGATGGACGGCTGGTCGGCGCTCGCCCTCGATCGCTTCGTCGCCATCCTGAGCCGCCTGCTCCCGGGACGCCACGCTCCGTGGGACGCGCTCTGGTGGATCGCGCACGTGCACCTCGTGTTGTTCGTGCATCGCGTGACCGGGCTGGATCCCGGGCTCTACGCATTCGTGCGGAGACCCGAGGCGCTGCCGCAGCTGCAGGCGGCCTTCCACGACGACTTTGCCTGGAGCCACCCGCCGCAGGTGCCGTCCGGCCTCCCGCTGTACCTGCTGGCTCCGCTGGATGCCCGCCCCATCGCGCGGCAGCTGAGTTGCGGGCAGGACATCGCGGCCGACGGCTTCTTCAGCCTCGGCATGCTCGCCGAGTTCGCCGCGGCCCTCGACCGCCGCGGCCCCTCGTTCTACCGCAACCTGTTCTGGGAAGCGGGCGTCATCGGCCAGGTCCTGTACCTCGAGGCCGAAGCCGCCGGCGCGCGCGGCACCGGCATCGGGTGCTTCTTCGACGACGGGGTTCACGACCTGCTGGGCCTGCACGGCCACGCGTGGCAGAGCCTCTACCACTTCACCGTCGGCATGCCGTCCGAGGACCGGCGCCTGCAGACGCGGCCGGGCTATACGTGGGAATGATGCCGGCCCGCTTGTCTGCGGGTCCGCAATGCCGCTAAGCTTGGGCGTTGGCCTCTTCCCGGAAGGAACCTACATGGCAACCATCGATCAGGCGCAGGTGCTCGAGGCCCTGAAATCCGTCAGGGATCCCGACCTGCACAAGGATATCGTCGCCCTCGGATTCGTGAAGGATCTCCGCGTCGACCAGGGCCGCGTCGCGTTCACCATCGAGCTGACCACGCCCGCCTGCCCGGTCAAGGACCAGATGCGCGACCAGGCGCGCGCGGCCGTGATGCAGGTCACGGGCGTCACCGACGTCGAGGTGGCGATGACCGCCAAAGTGCGCGCGGCGATCGCTCCTGACGCGGGACGGGCCCCGGTGCCCGGCGTGAAGAACATCATCGCTGTCGGCGCCGGCAAGGGCGGCGTGGGCAAGACCACCGTCGCGGTGAATCTGGCGCTCGCGCTGGCCCGATCCGGCAGCCGCGTCGGCATCATCGACGGCGACATCTACGGGCCCAACGTGCCGCTCATGCTCGGCCTCCAGGCCCAGCTCGGCACCGACGGCGAGAAGATCCTGCCCGCCGAGAAGTACGGCCTGCAGGTCGTCTCGATGGGGTTCCTCACCCAGGACGATGCGCCGGTGATCTGGCGCGGACCGATGCTGCACGGCGTCATCAAGCAGTTCTTCAACGACGTGCGCTGGACCGACGTCGACTACCTGATCGTGGACCTGCCGCCCGGCACGGGCGACGTGGCCCTCAGCCTGGCCCAGACGGTCTACGTGGCCGGGGCCATCGTCGTCACGACGCCCCAGCAGGTGTCGCTCGCCGACAGCAAGCGCGCCGTGGGGATGTACCAGAAGCTGGACATCCCGATCCTCGGCCTGATCGAGAACATGAGCCACTTCGTCTGCCCGTCCTGTGGCCACGCGAGCGACATCTTCGGGAGCGGCGGAGGCGAGCGCCTCGCGCAGGAGATGGAGGTGCCGTTCCTCGGCGGGATTCCCATCTACCAGCCGATTCGCGAAGGCGGCGACACCGGGATCCCGCTGACGGTGAGCGATCCCGACTCGCCCGCGGCCAGAGCGTTCTTCACCGCGGCCGAGCGCACGGCCGCCCAGGTCTCCATCCAGAGCTACCGGAAGCCGATCATCCAGCTGAAGCAGGTCCCGTAGGTCCGTCGCACGGCGGGCCTGTCGACGCGCGAAATTTGTGCGAGGTTTGCCGTTGACAGGCCGGGGCCGCGCTCACTACCGTGTCCCGCGGGAGATGCCGATTGTCCCTGCTGCCGTCTGATCACCAGGAACGCGCGCCCCTGGCCGGCGAGGTGGTGGCCTTCGCGGGGCGGCTGTCGTCGCTGCGCCGGAAGGAAGCGCGCGCCCTGGTCGCGCGCCTGGGCGGCCGCGCGGTCGATGGCGTGACCCCGGACACCACGGTCCTCGTGGTCGGCGCGCCGGAGGCGGGCCGCCAGGCCGCCTACGAGGCCATCGGCGGGGGCCGGCCGCGGATGCTGACCGAAGACCAGTTCCGCGCGCTCGCGGGCCTGCCGTCGCCGAGCGAGCTGGACCAGCAGTACTACCGAGTCCGCGACGTGCTCGCGATGTACCCCGGCGTGCGGGACGAGCACTTGCGCGACCTGCAGAAGTGCAAACTCGTCCGCGCCGCCGGCGGCGCCGGCGCGGATCGGTTCTTCTCGTTCTCGGACCTGCTGCTCATCCGCCAGGTGCACACCGAGCTGCAGCGGGGGATTCCGTTCCGGGCGGTGCTGCGATCGATGCTGGCGTCGCGCGAGGGCCAGCTCGCCCTCGACTTCCGCATGGACGCCCAGCCGGCCAAGGTCATCGCACTCCGCCATGCGCCCGCGGCGGTCCAGGCGCGGGCGCGCGGCGTCGGGCCGGGGCACGTGGCCGTCGAACCGTCTTCCGATAACGCCCTCCTGGCCGAGCAGTACTTTGCGCTGGCCTCGTCGCTCGACGACGGGTCGCCCGCCAACCAGGGCCGGGCCGCGGCTGCCTACAGGAAGGCGCTCGAAATCGACTCGCGCCTCGTGCCGGCACTCATCAATCTGGCCAACCTCCACTACGCCTGCGACGAGTTGATCGAGGCCGAGGCCCTCTACGAGCGGGCTGCGGCCCTCGAGCCGGACGTCTTCGAAGCCCACTTCAACTTGGGCAACATCCACCACGACCTCGGCCGCTACGACGAAGCGGACGCCGCGTACCACCAGGCGCTGGCGCTCAACCCCACCTACGCGGAAGCGCATCTCTACCTGGCGGTGGCGCTGGAGAAGGCGGGGCGCTCCGAGGACGCGCGTCCGCACTGGCGGGCGTACCAGAATCTGGCGCCCAACGGGGAGTGGGTCGAACTGGCGCGGGAGTTCAGCGAGTAGCGGCGGACCTCAGTAGTACCGGTCTTCAGGGGCCGGCCGCTTGCGCGGCGTCCGGCGGACCTTGTAGAACGAACACTCGGTGCACCAGGCGTCGGCGTCGAAGCCGCTCGTGCCCGTCATCGGCAGCACATCACGGTGCGTGCAGTGATCCGTGATGCCGGCGTCGGCTGCCTTTCGCCATCGACACGACAGGAAGCGCTGAACCGCCTCGGAGCCGGGGGCGACGGCTGAACCAGCGTTCACGAGTGTGCCGGATCCGTTTCCGTGACCAGAATCGTAATCGGTGCCGGACATATTACAAGGATTGTGCCACACGGAGCCGGACACCGCAACCTCCCCGGCCCGGAAATTGCTCAGATCCGCGATCAAACTCCCAACGAGCGCACCGCAGCCTCGACCTCGGCCGCGAGCCGCCCGTAGTCGTCGCCGCGCAGCTCGCGCGGCGGTCCGAACGCGACCCTGACACGACCGGGTCGCGGCACCCACCACGTGTGGTGAAGGACGCGGTCCAGGCCTTCGAGGCGCACGGGCACGACCGGCAGGCCAAGGCGGGAGCCGATCATCCCGACACCCGCCCGGAACGTGTGGATCTCGCCGGCCTCGGTGCGCGCCCCCTCGGGGAAGATCAGGATCGAGCAGCCGGCGCCGGCCAGGTCACCCATGTACCGGAGCGCGTCCCTGGCGCCGGCCTCGCGCTGGGGCAACGGGAACGCGTTGAAGAAGAGCACCGCCAGGTAGTAGAGCAGGCTGTTTATTGCGCGTGCCGCCCGGGTGTGGCCGGCCGGATGAAAGTGCGCGGAGAAGAATTCCTTCGCCATGGCGATGGCGAGGCGATACCGCCAGCGCGCCGGCAGTGCAGCGAGAATCGCGGGCGTGTCGAGGTGGCTCTGGTGGTTCGCGGCGAACACGACCGGGCCATCCAGGGCCTCGAGATGCCGGCGACCGTCGACCCTGATCCAGGCGAACACGCGCAACAGCGGCAGCAGCAGGCCCAGGCTGACGCGCCTGAAGGCGCGGATCGCGAGGTTCCGGTTCCAGGCCGGGAACGCGGTCGGGCCGGCGGCCGGCCCGGCCTCGGCGGCGCCGGCGTCGATCAGGCCGCGCAGATCGCCGACGCTGGCGGCCCGTGCGAAGGCGCCCTCGTCGACCGTCGTCTGGAAGCGCTGCTCGATCGCGACCATCAGCTCGACCCGCTCCAGGGAACTCAAGCCGAGTTCCTCGATTGTCGTCTCCGGCCCGATGGGGCGACCGCGCGCGTAGCGGGCCAGCAGCGTGTCGAGGCCCTCGCCGCCTGGCGGCGCCGGGCGGTCGCCACCGCCCGCCCGCAACCAGGTTCTCAACTCGACGCGCTTGAGCTTGCGCGTGCCCTCGGTGCGGGGCAGGTGGCTGCCCGGCCAGCGCGACGCGCCGCGGATGCGCTGGTGATCGGCCAGCCGCGCGTTCGCCTGCCGGATCACCTCGTCGAGGTCGGCGCCCGGGTCGAGCACGAGCACGGCATGCACCCGCTCTTCCGATCCGTCCGCCGACCCGACCACGCCGGACTCGCGCACGCCCGGGATGTCGTCGAGCACGCGCTCCACGTCGTCCGGGAAGACGTTGAGGCCCTCGGGCGTGACGATCATCTCCTTCTTGCGCCCGCGGACGTAGACGCGTCCCGACTCGTCGATCTCGCCGATGTCGCCGGTGCGGAGCCAGCCGTCCTCGAAGGCCGCCGCGGTCGCCTCGGGTGCGTTGAAGTAGCCGCTGGTCACGTTGTCGCCGCGCACCAGGATCTCCCCGTCGGGGGCGAGCCTGAGCTCGAGGCCGTGGAGCGGCTTGCCGACCGACCCGCGCCGGGTGGAGAACGGGTGATTCAGCGTGACGATCGGGGCGGTCTCCGTGAGGCCGTAGCCCTGGATGACGGCGAATCCCAGCCGGCTCCAGAATTCCTCGAGCGCGGGATCCAGCGGCGCCGCGCCGACGACGAAGCTCCAGAACTTCCAGCCGAACAACTGGTGGACCTTCCGGTACTTCCACCAGCGCCGGGTCCAGTGCATGCGTGCGGGCGGCGGGTCGGCGGCCGACGGCACCAGGCGCAGGACGTGGTCGCGCAGGACCTCCAGCATCTTCGGCACCGAGACCAGGACGGACACGCGCCGCTGGTGGATCTGCCGGACGATCTCGTGCGGGTTGTAGCCGCTCATGAAGATGCACGTGCCGGGCAGCATCGGCGGGATGAACGTGGCCATCGCCTGGCCGAACATGTGACTGAGCGGGAGCAGGTTCAGGAACCGCAGCGGGAAGAACGGCCGGCCGTAACGGCGGTACTTCAGCACCTCCTGCTCGATGGGCACGAGGTTCGCGAGGATGTTCCGGTGCGTGATCACGACGCCCCGCGGGTCCGCCGTGGCGCCCGATGTGAACATGATCTCGGCGGTGTCGGAGGACGCAATCGGCACGGCGGGGACGGTGGCCGCCGCGTGCCAGTCAATCGACGAGAGGCGCCAGGCGGGCACGCCGTCGATCGACGCGTCGTCGCCGGAGAGCCCGGGCGCCGGCGGCACGTCGTCGCCGACGACCACGAGGCGCGCCTCGACGATGCGGCGGACGCGGACGACGAAGTCGGCGCCGACCCGGTAGTCGATCGGGACCGCCACGATCCCGCCGAGCAGCGCACCCCAGAGCGCCACGACCCACTCGGGCCGGTTCTCGCCCCAGATGACGACGCGATCGTGCTGCCGCACGCCGGCCGCTGCGAGCCGCGCCGCGAACGCGCGCGCCGCACGGCCCACCTCCGCGTAGCCGTGCACGCCGGTGCGGTAGCCATCGTCGTGGACGAGGAAGTCACCCCGCGCCGAGGCCAGGTCGTTGAAGAAGTCGATGAGCGTGTCGCGCGCCATGAACGCCGCGATTATATGCCGACCCGTCGCGACCGCACGGCTTTCGCCGCCGGCGGTTTTGCCGTAAGCTTGATCCTCGAGTCTTCGCGCCGGCGTATGGCCGCGCGGGGCACGGGCAGGCCAGACACATACCATGCGCATTTTTCTCACCGGGGCGACGGGCTACATCGGTTCGGCTGTTCTCGACGCGCTCGTGCGGGCCGGTCACATGGTGACGGCGCTCGCGCGCGATCCGGCGCGCCTGGCCCTGGCGGGGTCTCCCGGCGTGCAGCCGCTGGCAGGCGATCTGTCCAACGCGGCGGCATGGGCCGGACCGGCAGAGGGGCACGACGTCTACATCCACGCGGCGTTCGAGTGGTCCGCGCGGGGGCCCGATACGGACAGCCGCACGATCGATGCGTTGCTGGCCGTGGCGCAGCGGAACCCGGTCCAGGCGCCAGGCCGGGCCGTGATCTACACGTCGGGTATCTGGGTCCTGGGGAACACGCGGCACCCGGCGGAAGAAGATCACCCGCTCCAGCCGGCGGCCCACGTGGCGTGGCGCCCGGGCCACGAGGCGCGGGTGCTGCAGGCCAACGGGCGCGGCGTGCGGACAATGGTCGTGCGGCCGGGCATCGTGTACGGAGGCGGCCGCGGCATCATCGGCGAGTTCTTCAAGAGCGCGAGCAACGGACTGTTGCGCGTGATCGGCCCGGGACAGAACCACTGGCCGCTCGTGTACGATCGCGACCTCGCGGACCTGTACCTGCGGCTGGCCGTCAACCCGGACGCGTCGGGCGTGTACCACGCGACCGATCACGGGGACGAACGCGTCAACGACGTGGTCGGCGCCATCGCGGCGCACATGAACGTGCCGCCCGACATCCGGCACGTCCCGCTCGCGGAGGCGAAAGCGAAACAAGGGCCGGTCGCCGAGGCGCTCGCGCTCGATCAGGTGGTCCGGAGCCCGCGCGCCCGCGCCCTCGGATGGGCGCCGACGCTCGATTCGGTGGCGGACAATGTCTCGGCCCTGTTCGAAGAATGGCGTCAGGCGCAGGAGTGACGGGAGAAGACGGAAAACGGACCCGGTAGCGCCAAGGGTTTCCCCCGTAGCCCCCGGGCTTCAGCCTGATCGATCCACAGGCCGCCCCCGAGGATGGGGTTTCCCCCGTAGCCCCGGGGCTTCAGCCCCGGGGGGCACGAGTCTCGGGCCGGCCGTCAGAGCAATTCCCGCGCGCGCGACAGGGCCTGGTCGAGCGAGGTGATCGAACCGTCGAGCTGGCGCTCGTAGACGTCCCGCAGGATTCTCCCCACGCCCGGTCCCGGTTGCATCCCGAGTTCCAGCAGGTGACGTCCCATCAGGATGGGCGCCGGGGGCCGATGCTCGACCCCAAGGGCCCGCGCCCGATCGAGGAACCAGTCCATCGCCGAGCAGTCGAACACGCCGGTGCGGCCGAGACAATCGGCCCGCGCCAGCCGGGCCAGCAGTTCGAGGTCGACCTTCTGCGACAGCCGGCGAAAGGCCGCGTCGGACACCTGCGTGGGGGCCTTGTGCCAGGTGCCGGGGGCGAGGTGGTACGCGACGAGGCCGACCACGTGGCGGCGCACGTCGAACCCGTCGATCGCGTGCACGTTGAGGCGGTCGAGCAGCGTCAGCGTCGGGGCCACGCCCTCCGGTTCGTGGTTGGGGGATCGGATCCGCCCGTCGATGAACGCGGTGGTGGCGGGCTTGCCGAGGTCGTGGCACACGGCTCCCAGCATCACGCTGAGCCCGTGCGCACGGTCGAGGTCCCCGATGGCCCCGCGCGCGTGGTCGATGACCATCAACGTATGCGTCCAGACGTCGCCCTCGGGGTGCCACTCGGGTTCCTGCGCGCAGCCGACGAGGGCAGCCATCCCGGGCAGGAGGCGCTCCACGACGAGCAGGTCCAGGCCGAGGGCGAAGCCTATGGACGGCCGGCGTGCCGCCAGGAGCAGTTTCTCTATTTCCCCGAAGACACGCTCGCTGGGCAGGTCGTCCAGGCTGATCCTCCGGCAGAGGGCCCGCGTCGGCTCGTCCAGCGTCAATTCGAAGCGGGCCGCGAACTGAAGCGCCCTGAGCACACGGAGGCTGTCGTCGCCAAACGTTCCCGGGTCGACGGCGCGCAGCACCCGCCGTTCGAGGTCGGCCCGGCCGCCGAACGGGTCGAGGTACTCGCCGCGGAGCGGGTCCCACAGGATGGCGTTGACGGTGAAGTCGCGCCGCCGCGTGGCGTCCTCGACGGCCATGTCCGGATCGCCGTGCACGTCGAAGCCGCGGTGGCCGCGGCCGCTCTTCGACTCGCGGCGCGGCAGGGCCACGTCGACCCCCCGGATCTTGTAGACGGTGAAGCTCTCACCGACCGCGTCGACGCGGCCGAAGCCCTCGAGGAGCCCCCGCAGCCGCGGCGCGGGCAGGCCGTAGACCTCGAGATCGACATCCTTGGATTCGTGGCCGAGCAGGCGATCGCGCACCCAGCCCCCGACGACGAGGGCGCGGCCGCCAGCCTGGCGGATCGCCGCGGCCAGGTCGTGGACGAATGCGACGTCGGCCGGGTCCGGTGCGTGCGGGGCCATTCGTCGGTTATGATAGTCCCCAGGGCCCAAACTGCAGCCACGTCCCGGGGAGGAACAGCTCCGTGCGATTTCCGTCTGCCTTCGCCGCCGGCACCCTCGTACTCGGCGCCGCCATCGTGACCACCGTCGCCGCCCAGGTCGGCGCTCCGCCGCAGAACCGTCCGCAGCGCAGCGTGGCGCCGCTGACCGGCGAGACGCACCTGGCGAACGTCCGCCAGCTGACCTTCGGCGGCGAGAATGCCGAGGCCTACTTCTCGTTCGACGGCTCCCGGCTGATCTTCCAGTCCACGCGTGACGGAGAGGCCTGCGATCAGATCTTCTCGATGAAGATCGACGGGACTGATCTCAAGCGCATCAGCAACGGCCAGGGCCGCACGACCTGTTCGTACTACTACCCGGACGGCAACCACGTGCTGTACGCGTCGACCTTCAAGGCGTCGCGCGACTGTCCGCCGAAGCCGTCGTTCGAGCACGGCTACGTCTGGCCCATCTACGACGGGTACGACATCTACCGCGCCAACCCGGACGGCAGCGGGATCGAGCCCCTCACGACGACGCCCGGCTACGATGCCGAGGCGACGATCCGGGCCGACGGCCGCGTCGTGTTCACCAGCGTGCGGGACGGCGACATGGAGATCTACTCCATGAACGGCGACGGGTCGGACGTGCGCCGGCTGACGCACCGCCCCGGGCCGGACGGCGGACCGTTCTACTCGCGTGACGGGCGGCAGATCGTGTTTCGCGGGCGTCCGCTCGCGCCGGGGCCCGAGTTCGAGGACTACCGCGCCCTGTTGACGCAGGGGCTGTGGCGCCCGACCTCGCTCGAGATCTTCGTGATGAACGACGACGGGAGCAACCTGCGCCAGGTCACCGACCTGAAGGCCGCGAGCTTCGCTCCCTACTTCACGCCGGACGGGCGCCGGATCATCTTCGCGTCCAACGTCAACGATCCCGCCAAGCGGGACTTCGACATCTACCTGATCAACGTGGACGGGACGGGCCTCGAGCGCGTCACCGCGAACAAGACATTCGACGGGTTCCCGATGTTCTCCCCGGACGGCCGGCAGCTGGTGTTCGCCTCGAACAGGAGCGACGAGAAGGAAGGCGACACGAACGTCTTCATCGCGGACTGGGTGGGATCCCGGTGAGCGCGGGCGTCCGGGACTCGGGCCTCGACGGTCGTGCCTGACCCCCGGGCTCGCGTGTGAGGGGTGTGCTCGCCCCGGGCACGCGGGCTGAAGTCCGCGCGCTGTATGCCCGGCGCGTCCTCGACGCGACTGATCGCCGGGCTCAGATGTCCCTCAACACGCCCTTCATCACGAACCCCACGTTCGCGGGGCGTTCGCCGAGCCGGCGCATGAAGTACGGGAACCACTGCGTGCCGTAGGGCAGGTAGACCCGCATGCGATACCCGTCCTTCGTCAACTGCGCCTGCAGGTCGCGGCGGATGCCGTAGAGCATCTGGAACTCGTAGCGATCCGGGTCGATCCCGCCCTCCCTGGCGGCGGCCTTCGCGGCGTCGAGCATCGCGGGGTCGTGGGTGGCGATGGCGGGGTAGTTCCCCTCCCGCAGCAGCAGGCGCATGATGCGGATGTAGGCGGCGTCCACGTCGGCCTTCGCCTGGAATGCGACGGCGCGGGGCTCCTTGTAGGCGCCCTTGACCAGGCGCACCCGCACACCCATCGCGTTCATGGTCTTCGCGTCGGCCTCGCTGCGCATCAGGGCCGACTGCAGCACGACCCCTGTGTTCCGGTACCCGGCTTCCCACAGCTGCCGGAACAGGTCCAGCGTCTTCTGAACGTACGGCGAGTTCTCCATGTCGACGCGCACGAAGACGGTGTGCCTGGCGGCCAGGTCGAGGATCTGCCTGACGTTGGCGAGGCACGCCGCCGGGTCGATGTCGAGACCGAGCTGCGTCAGCTTCAGCGAAATGTTCCTGTCGATGTTGGCATCGACGACCTTCTGGATGATGCCCAGGTACGTCTTCGCTGCGGCGTCCGCCTCGACCAGCGTTGTCACGCTCTCGCCGAGCAGGTCGAGCGTCAGCGTCTGGCCCTGGGCCTGGACGACGCGCGCGGCCTCGATGGCCTCCTCGATGGTCTCGCCGGCAATGAACCGCCGCGCGAAGCTGGTGGGCCGGGCCATGCCGTACTTCGAGGCCAGGCGGGCAAGGCCCTTGCTGCGGGCCAGCGCGTGGAAGAACGACTTGGAGGCGGCGTCGAGCATGGTCAGGTCCTGTGTGTGGGAGGGTGCAGCAGGTGATCGAGCGTGCGGGCATAGTAGCGCAACACGCTGCGCTCCCGAACGCGCAGCCGGCCACGTTCGAGCAGGAGGACCCCGCGGCGCTCGAGCCGGGCCACGCCATCGTCGAGGGCCTGGCGCGGATCGCGCGGGCCCATGTTCGCCCCCGCGGACTGTAACCGGTCGAAGACGGCCGATACGCGGGCCTCGAGATCGCGGAGCGAGACCGACGGGCGCATCGCGGCCGCCACGATGGCGGTCGGCAGCGCCTTGTAGAGCTTGCCGATGACGTCGCGCGTGCGGTGGGCCAGGTCGAGGACGTCGCGCCGCGAGTCCCCGTCGTAGCCGGCGAGCGGCATGGGCTCCCCGAAGGTGACGAAGGCCCGCGACCGGTAGCCGACCGCGAGCCGCACCATCTCGGCCAGCTCCCGCGCGAACGGCCGCTGCCGCCGCTTGGTCCCCTGCCGCGCCAGGGCGCCGTCCTCCAGCACGATGTCGTAGGCAATCGCGACGGGGATCAGGGACAGGTCGGTGCGGCCGGCTTGCAGCGCGGCGTGCAGCAGCCCCGTCTTGGGCGGCTTCAGCTCGCCGCTGTAGCTGCGCCCGCCCTCGGGGTAGAACAGCAGGTCGTGGCGGTTGAGCACCTCGGCCACGTAGGCCTTGAGGGTGATCAGGTACACCGGATCCTTCGTGTTGCGACGGATCGGGATCGCGCCCGTCACGTGCCGGTGCAGCAGGCCGAGCGGGCCGCCGAACAGGTTGATGCCCGCCGCGGTCAGCGGCGGCCGGATCCCGTTGTCGTCCAGGACGAGCGGCTCGATGAGGTAGTCGGTGTGGCTCTTGTGGTTCGACGCGTAAATGACACGGCCGACGCGCGTCGCCCGCTGCGGGATGTCGATCCGCTCGACGTACCGCTGGATCTTCCGGAGGATCGGGTAGAGCGGATGCTGGAGGGCGCGGTAGAAGGGATACCGCTGGGTCGTGCGCAGCTCGTCGACGTACGCGAGGACCCGCTCGCGCGCCTCGAGCACGCTCCCGCCATGGCTGCCGGCCAGGAGGCCCCGCACCTCCTCGCGTTCCAGCACGGCCCTGGTCAGATCATCGAGCAGCGCGTTCTTCGGCATGCGGCGTGGGCCCGGACTCGACATCGCGGCAGATCGCGTCGGTGAACTCGGTGGTGGTCGCCGTGCCGCCCACGTCGGGCGTCCGCACGCCTCGATCCGCCAGCACGCGCGCGCAGCAGATCGAGCGGCAGGGTCGTGCCGCTGCGCTCGAGCGCCAGGATCGCGGCGTCGTGGCGCTCCCACTCGACATCCGCGCCCGCCACGGTCAGGAGGCGGACGACGGCGGCAGGGACGTCGGGACCGATGCCGGGCCCGGGGATGCGCGTGACCGTGTGACGCATGGCCCTGCCATTATAGCCAGCCTGCCTGCCGGCGGCCCCCGGACCCTGTCGACAGGGCGGCGGGCGGCTGCGCGCTGCCCCTCGGGCCGGGGCCACGCCGGCCCAAGGGGGTGACCTGCGGGCCCGGGCCCCGTGGGCTCACGCCAGCGGGAAGATCGGCGGCAGGTCGCGCTTGTGATCGCTGGCTCGCACGAGCCGTTCGATCTTCAGCACCAGCGCGGGCGGGAGCGCGGCGGGGCCTTCCCGCAGGTAGGCCTCGAGCTCCGCGTACGTGAAGCCCATCTCGCCTTCGTCGGTCTGCCCGAGCCAGAGCCCCGCGCTCGGCGCCTTCTCGATGATCCGCATCGGGACGTCGACCTCGCGGGCCAGCCCGCGCACCTGGCTCTTTACCAGCGCTCCCAGCGGCAGCAGATCCACGCCGCCGTCCCCGTATTTCGTGTAGTAGCCGATGGCGATCTCACTGCGGTTGCCGGTTCCGGCGACGAGATAGTTCAGCCGGTTCGCCACGAAGTAGAGCGCCGTCATCCGCAGGCGCGGCTTCACGTTGGCGAGCGACAGCCGGTTGGCCTGGTCGCTGGCCGGCGCGCCGCCGTCGCGGAGGGCCTCGAAGGACCGCTGCGATGGCGTGACCATCGCGTCGTACGCGTTGGACAGGTCGATCGTGATGGCCGGCAGCCCGAAATGGTCGGCGACGAGGCGGGCGTCGCGCTCATCCTGGGGATCGCTGTGCGCCGGCAGGACAACCCCGAGCACCGCGCCCGGCATCGCCATCTGCGACACCCGCGCGACCACGGCCGAATCGACGCCGCCGCTGAGGCCCACCACGATCCCGCGGGCGCCGGCGCCGGACACCCGCTGCCGCAGCCAGGCCGCCATCTGTCCTGATAGAGTTGCCATGCGACGACTATAACCCAATGAAGCCGCCCGAGGCCTGAGGCCCGGCGGCGCGGGATCTCCGGCGGTCCGGCAGGCCCCGGAAGCGGGTCAGGGGGTCTTCACGGCGTTGGCAATCGCCTCGGCTGACGCCGACTCCGGCCACGCGGGCTGGGGCGACGCCGTGTAGGCGGCGTGGGCGAGCGTCCCCTGGAACAGCGCCGTCTGCGACGCGAGGAACAGCAGCTTCACGAACAGCCGGGCCAGCACGTAGGCCTGGCCAATCGCGAAGGCCAGCCAGATCGATCGGGCGCCAGGCGCCGCAAACGCGTAGGCTGCCACGACCGCCGCGAAACACGCGCCATTCATCAGATACAGGCCCATCGTCGCGCCCGGTCGCCGCAGGACGAACCGGAGGGCGGCGACGAGCGCGCCGATCATGCTGCGCCGATCCTCGACGACCGCGCGGATCTTCGCGTAGTCGAACACCACGCTGCAGCCCACGACCAGCGAGCCGAACAACAGATACAGCGCCAGCCGCAGCGAGAACGCCGACCGCTCGACGGTCATGTCCCTCGTCGCCCAGCGATAGAAATCATCGAGCAGCCACGCGTGCACGTACGTGAACAGCAGCCAGTAGACCGTGCCGGCGATGATCGCCAGGCGCAGGAACCGGACGAAGTACACGCCGGACGCCGCGAAGAACGCCTGCGTGCGGATGGCCCGGACCCTGGCGTACCGGTCGATCACGCCGCCAGCCAGGAACAGCCAGACCAGCAGGTAGACCGCCGCGAGCCAGAACACCGGTCCCGGCATGGCGCCGTTGTCGAGAACGCGGCTGAGGTTGTCGAGCACCGCCGCAAACCCGATCACGGATGGCGAGAAGCTCTTCGCGAGCCCGTCGGCCTGCTCGCTGAACTCCTGCCACCACTCCATGTTCACGCCGCTCAGCGCCGTGTCCGCCGCGCGGCTGTTCCCCAGGTGCTCCGTGATCCGCGACTCGAGCACCAGGCCGGGCGGGATGGCCATCAGCAGCGTCAGGACGAACAGGCCGCCGAGGATCGCCGGCGCCCGCCACACCCGACCGATACCGTCACGAAACGCCTCGAGCAGACTTGTCATGACCGTGGCCTCACCCGTTGTGCTCCCGCCCGCTGCGACCCGGCGTATGGCGTCTCAGATGAAGAACGACCCGTCCAGCAGCGCATCCTGCAGCCACACCATCCACTTCAGCATCCACTTGCGCGCCGCGCCGGCGGCGGCCGGACGGCTGACCCAGCTGTTGTTGGTGCGGTTGACATCCAGCAGGAGCACGCGCCCGGGATCGACCTCGACGCGCTCGGGGCGGGCGGGCCGCTCGAAGGTGAACGCGCGCCAGCGCTCCCGGCCGTTCCAGTGCTCCACGACCTTCTCGCCGTTGTCGAACACGATCTGCACGTCGACCGGGAACAGGGCCTCGCCCAGGCGGCGGACCACGACCGTCGTGCGGTACCGCACGGGCCCGGCCCCGGGCACGATGGGCTCCTCCTTCCCGTCGCGGCTGACGTAGCCCTGCCCGGCGGCCGGCACGCTCTGCACGCCGGCCACCGCGTAATCGAACACGTTCGAACTGCGGTAGACCTGGTCGAAGAACCAGGTCATGTCGCGGCCGCTTACCTCGTTCACGACGGCGAAGAAGTCCCGGGGCGTCGGGTGGCCGAATTTCCAGCGCGCGAACTGCGTCGACATGACCCGGCGCAGCGTCGGCCAACCCAGGTACCGCTCGAGGGTGTGCAGCCAGAGTGCCGTCTTGTTGTACGAGAGCCCGCCGCCCGTCGCCGGAAAGTACTGCCAGGTCGGCGTGGACGGCGCGTCCGATTTCGCCGACGCCCGGTAGCCCGCCAGCCCGTCACCATCCACCGCCCGCGACCGGACGATGTCCTTGAACACGTAGGGCACGAAGCCGCCGAAGTAGCGCTGCGAGGCGTAGTTGACCCGGTACCCCGGGTACTCGTCGATCGCCCTGGCGGTGGAGAACGTATTGAAGCCCTCGTCCAGCCACGCGTGCTCGAACTCGTTGTTCCCGACGATGCCGTACCAGAACTGGTGCCCGGCCTCATGCACGGTGACGCCTTCCGGTTGCGTCACGCCGAGGGGCGCGATCCACCGGGACCCCGCGGTGAACAGCGTCGGGTACTCCATGCCCCCCGCGCCGCTCTGCCACGCCGGGTCGACGATCGTGATGTAGCCGTACGGGTAGGGGCCGAACCACTCGCCGTAGTACTTCAGCGTCACCCGCGTCGCCTCGAAGTGCCGATCGGCCTGGTCGGCGTGCTCGGGCTGAAGCAGCAGGCGCATGTCGACCGCCGGGAGGGCGGGGTGCTCGAATCTCGCGTGCCGCTCGACATAGTCGGGGCTCGTCGTCCAGGCGAAATCGTGAACGTCTTCGGCCCGGTAGGTGAAGGTCGTCGTGCCGTCGGCGTTGTCGCGGCGGGCCTGCTCACGGCCGGTTGCGCCGAGCACCCAGCCCCCGGGCACGGTCAGGCGGACATCGTACACGCCGTAGTCCGCGTAGAACTCGGTGCCGGCGTGGAACTGGTGACAGTTCCAGCCGGTGTCCTCCAGCACGCCGATCTTGGGAAACCACTGCGCGAGGAAGAAGTAGTTGCCGATCGCCCCGGTCCGCGCGAAGGTCCGCGGGATCTTCGAATTCCACACGAGCTCGACGCTGACCGTCTCGCCCGGTGCGACCGCCTGCGGCAACGGAACCACGAGCACCGTCCGGTCGTCCGGGTTGCCGTCATCCGGCGACGCGTAGCGCTTCCGGGCCGTCAGATCGACGGGCGTGGCGTTGCCCGGCAGCAGCCGGACCGCGGTGACGTCGATCCAGCCCCAGTCGTCGGGCCCCGGGGCGGCGGCTCGGCTGCGTCCCGCGAGTTGGGCTTCCCGCATCCACGTGGAACGGGTGTTCTTCCACGCGTTGTAGTAGAGATGGAACCGGAGTTCGGCCGTGCCGACGTTCGTGACGTTGCGCCACGTGAGCACCGCGCGCCCCGCGAGCGTGCGCGCCTGGCGTTCGAGCGACACGTCCATCGAGTAGCTGGCGTTGCGCGGCGACAACGCGCCCTCGACCGGCGCCGGCGGGGCGGCAGGGACAGGCTCCGGCGGCCGGGCCGGCGCGGCCTTCGCCGGGCCGCCGGCCGCGGCGGTTGCGGGCGTCCTCGCCCGGGGTTGGGCCCCCACGCCGACCCCGAGCGCGGCTGCCGCGAGAATGGCGGGCAGCAGGCAGACCAACGGCTTGGACGGACGTTGCATCGGACCCTCGCTTCTCGAGCCCATGGCAGGTTCCCGTGCGGGGGCATCGTAGCGCAGGCGGCACCTGTGCGTCGAATCTTGACCGTCGCGAGTGCCTGGAAAACAATGCCTGCCGTCCCCCTGCGGAGCCCGGACATGCAGGATCGCCGCATCACGGCAACCGCGCCGATCCGCGTCTGCGACATTGGCGGCTGGACCGACACCTGGTTCGCCGGGCACGGTGCCGTGTTCAGCATCGCCGTGGCGCCCCGCGTCGAGGCCCGGCTCGTCTCGACCCCGCGCGCAGGCGCGGCCGGGCTCGTGACCGTCGTGGCGCGGAACTACGGCGACCGGTACGCGTTCGTGGCGGGTCGGCGCCCGTGGGGACGCCACCCGATCATCGAAGCAGCCGTCGAGTCGGTCGGAGTGCCCGAAGGGATGGACCTTGAGGTGACGGTGGCGTCGGGTGTGCCGCCCGGCGCCTCGACCGGGACTTCCGCGGCAGTGGCCGTCGCGGTGCTCGGCGCGCTCCACCGGCTGCATGGGCACGCGCCCGCGGCCATGGACCTGGCCTCCGGTGCGCACCGCATCGAGACCGACTGGCTCGGCCGGCAGAGCGGGGTGCAGGATCAGATTGCCTCGGCCCTCGGCGGGGTCAACTTCATCACCATCGACCCGTATCCGCGCGCGGCGGCTGCGCCCTTGCGCGTGCCCGATGCCGCGTGGCACGAGCTCGACCGCCGGCTGCTGCTCGTCTACCTCGGGCGCGGCCACGATTCCTCGCGCGCTCACGAGGCCGTGATCCGCCGCCTGGCCGCGGGCGGCGGCGAGGCCGGGCCGCTCGTCCTGCTGCGCCGCGCGGCCGCCTCGGCGCGGGACGCGGTCGAAGCGGGCGATCTCGGACGTCTTGGCGAGGCCATGTGCATCAGCACCGACGCCCAGCGCGCGCTGCACGAGGGACTGGTCGGCGAAGGCGCCGAGCGCGTGGTGGCCGCGGCGCGCGAGGGTGGCGCGCCCGGCTGGAAGGTGAACGGCGCCGGCGGTGACGGCGGGTCGGTCACCGTGCTGTGCGGCGAGAGCCCGGGCGCGCCCGAGGCCATGGCGCGCGCGATCGAGGCGGCCGTGCCCGTCTCGCGCATCCTGCCGATCCGGCTCTCCCGCGCGGGGCTGCTGGTCCACCAGGATTGAACACCCGGAACCCCGGGGGGCAGGTTCGCGAATTCCGCATCCCGGCTCCCGCCTCTGTCATAGGATCTCGCCATGCCCGATTGCTCGACCTGCGGTAACTATGTGCCCGACGGCTCGCGATATTGCCCTGCCTGCGGCAGCCGCCAGCACGCCGACCAGACGCGGCTGCCGTCCCCGCCAGCGGGGCCGGACGACCCGACACGGATCGCCGCGACTCCCGACGCCGGCGTCTCCCCGCCGGCGGGTCGCACTGACGCGACACCCCGGCAGTCTCCCGATCACTACACGGCCGGGACCCTGCTTGCGGAACGGTACCGGATCGTGGGGCTGCTCGGCCGGGGCGGGATGGGCGAAGTCTATCGAGCCGATGATCTCAAGCTCGGCCAGCCGGTCGCCCTCAAGTTCCTGCCGCACGCGCTCGACGCCGATCCCGGCCGGCTCATGGCGTTCATGAACGAAGTCCGGACCACGCGCGAGGTGTCCCATCCGAATGTCTGCCGTGTCTACGACGTGGGCGAGGCGGACGACCGCCACTTCCTGACGATGGAGTACGTGGATGGGGAGGACCTGGCTTCGCTGCTGCGCCGCATCGGCCGGCTCGCGGCCGACAAGGGTCTCGAGATCGCGCGCCAGCTCTGCGCGGGCCTCGCGGCCGTCCACGAGCGCGGCCTGCTGCACCGCGATCTCAAACCGGCCAACGTGATGATCGACGGGCGCGGCAAGGTGCGGTTGACCGACTTTGGCGTCGCGGCCAGCATCGAGGCGGTCCGTGCCGGGGCAGGCCTGGCGGGCACGCCCGCCTACATGGCGCCCGAGTTGCTGACCGGCGGCGAGGCGAGCGTGCGCAGCGACATCTATGCGCTCGGCCTCGTACCTGTACCAGATCTTCAGCGGCCGGCGCCCGTTCGACGCGAAGACGATCGTCGAGCTGCGGGAACAGCACGAGAAAGGTCGCGTCGCCCGGCTGTCGAGCAGCACGGCCCCCGTCGATCCGGCCATCGAGGAAGTCGTGCTCCGCTGCCTGGATCGGGAGCCCCAGCGTCGTCCTGCGTCGGCGATCATCGTGTCGGCGCTGCTGCCCGGCGGTGATCCGCTGGCGGCCGCCCTGGCGGCCGGCGAGACGCCCTCACCGGACGCCGTCGCGGCCTCCGGCGCGCACACGCGGCTCAGGCCCGCCGTCGCGGTCGCCTGCCTGACGGGCTTCCTCGCACTCCTGGCGGCGATCCTGGCCCTCGTGCACACTGAGGGGTTCAGTACCTTCATGCCGCTGCGCTACCCGCCCGATGTGCTCGCGAGCAAGGCGCAGGACATGCTGCACGCGCTCGGGCAGGAACGGGAGCCCGTCGACACCGCGTTCGGGTTCTCCTGGAACAGCGACTACCTCGATCACGTCCGCCTCGTGCTGCGACAGCGCGGCCGATGGGCGGCGCTGCGGCAGGGAGACGAACCGGGCGTCCTGTTCTGGTATCGGACCGGCCGGGAGTCGCTGCGCGCGGATCAGTTCATTGGGGGCGGCACGGCGGGCGGGCGCGTGACGCCGGGCGACCCGCCGCTCACGAGGTCGGCCATGACGCGCGTGTGGCTCGACACGAGCGGGAGGTTGACCCGTCTCGAGGCGGTTCCGCCGGAAGTTGAGACGCCTGGCCCGTCGGCCACCCCTCCCTGGGACCAGCTCTTCGAGGCGGCGGGTCTCGACCGGACGCTGTTCACGCCGTCCGATCCGACGTGGCTGCCGCTGGCCTTTGGCGACGCGCGCGCCGCGTGGGTCGGCCATCGCGCCGGTGATCCAGCCGTGCCGCTGCGCATCGAAGCGGCGGCCTGGCGCGGCCGGCCCGTCTTCTTCCGCGTGATCGGCCCCTGGACGCGTCCCGAGCGACAGGAGAGTCGCCCGGTGGAGACCCGCCAGCGGGTGACGGAGCTGCTCGGCGCCACGCTGCTCATCGCGCTGCTGCTCGGCGGCGCACTCCTCGCCAGGCACAACCTGGCACTCGGGCGCGGCGACCGCCGCGGGGCAACCCGGCTGGCGGGCTTCGTCATGGGGGTCGTTCTCCTGGCCTGGGCCCTCGAGGCAGACCACGTCTTCGGCTTCGGCGAGATCCTGCTGTTCGTTATGGCCCTCGGGTGGGCGCTGCTCGGGGCCGGCATCATCTGGGTGCTGTACCACGCGATCGAGCCGTACGTGCGGCGGCGCTGGGCGCACACGATCATCTCGTGGAGCCGGCTGCTCGCGGGCCGCCTCCGCGACCCGCTCGTGGGCCGCGACCTGTTGGTCGGTTCGCTGTTCGGCGCGGCGGAGGCCTTCGTGACCTGGCTCGATCACTTCACGGCAGGGCTGGCCGGCCCGGTCGAGCCGGGGCCGATCGTGGCAAGCCTGGACCCGTTGCTGGGCACGCGGTTCATCGCGAGCGCCTTCCTCGGGTTCCTCTTTTCGTCGATCTTCAACGCCCTCGGCATCTTCGTGCTGCTGTTCCTCCTTCGCCTCCTGCTCCGGCGCGACTGGCTGGCCGCCGCGGCGTTCATGCTGGTCTTCGTCGCCTCCGCGATGATCGGCCGGGACATGCCGATCGTCAGCGGCGCCTATGCCCTGGTCGGCCTGTCACTGGCGGTGGTTCTCCTGTTGCGGTTCGGCCTGGTCGCGTCCTCGGTCGGCACGCTGGTCTCGGTGGCGCTGACGGTCGGGTTCCCGCTCACGACCGACCTGGGCCAATGGTACGCGAGCGGAACGATAGCGTCGCTCATCGTCGTGTCGGGCCTGGCCCTCTGGGGCTTCCGCACGTCGGTCGGCGGCCAGTCGCTGCTCGGGATTGCGGCGGACGAGCACATGTGATGGCGGCTCACGGCGGTCAGCGCGCGACTGAAGGCCGTTGATTTCTCGCCTCTCTGCGGCTGGACGCTCGGGTCGGGGATGACGGATGGGGCGGAAGGGTCGGTCGTCGGCGGCTTCGCGATGCCGATCGGGTGGCCCGTGCCTTGTCAGGGGACCTGCCCGCCGCTCCGGATGGTGGCCGGCAGCTCGGCACTGGTCACGACGGCGCGTCGCAGCGGCCGCGCGAGCGGCACGCGCAGCTCGGCGGTTCGGTCAGTGGTCGGGACGATCACCTCGGCTGACGTGCCATCCTCGAAGAGCAGCGTCACGGGTACCGGGATGTCGAACACCTCCGGCCCCTGAGCCACCGCGATCACCAGCGTGCCGCCGCCCGCGCCCGCTTCGACCGTCGTGGTGACCGTGAGCTGGGGCAGATCCGGGCTGTCGATCCAGCGGGAAAAGAAGCGCTCGAGCGGTCGGCCGGTCTCGGCCTCGAAGGCCTGGCGAACCTCCGCCGTCCCTGCCTTGCGGAACCGGTTGTCCTGGTAGAAACGCCGCAGGCCCCGGAAGAAGGGCTCGTCGCCCACCAGCTGCCGCAGCATGTGGAGCACCAGCGCGCCCTTGTTGTACACGATCGCGCGGTACACGCGGCCGTCGCCGCGGATGTGGCCAAGGCGGACACCGAGGGAGATCGGACCCTGGGCGCTCTCGTCCATCGTCCAGCGCCGGAGGTGCCGGATGATTGCGCGGTAGGCGGCGGGGCCCCGCGCCCGCTCGGCGTAAAGCGCCGCAAAGTACTGGGCGAAGCCCTCGCTGATCCAGGCTTCGTGGTAGTTCTTCGCGCCGACGGCCTGGCCCCACCACTGGTGCGCGAGCTCGTGCGCGAGGAAGTACTCGGGGAAGCCGCTGAAGGCCGCGGGGTCGTTGCGCCAGCTTCGCGATGGTCCCGTCGGGACCTGGTTCAGGACGGCGAAGTACGCCGGGCTGTGGCCGCCGGGGAGATCGTGCTCGACCAGCGCCAGGGTGAAGCTGGGATACGGGCAGTCGCCGGCGAGCGCCGCGTAGAAGCGGGCCATCGCCGCCGCATCGCCGAGCAGCTTGTCGCCCCGGTCGCGAAACCGCCTGGTCGTCTCGGCCGACAGGTCCAGCGTGCCGCACGACGGTGAGCCGACACCCTGATCGCCGGCGGGCACGGCCTGCGGCGGGGCGGCTGGCGCCTCCCCGACGGGATCGATCGCGATCTGTTCCGTGTCGGCGTGCGTGAACCGGCTGATCACGCAGGCGAAATAGCGCGCCGGGCGGTCCGCCGTGAACCGGAAGATCCGCTGCGCGTTGGACGATCCCTTCTCCCCTGCGACGCCCATCGTGAGCGGGCTGCCGGTCGCGGGCATGCCGCTCGCCACGCACCCGTAGTCGGCCGGAACCCGGACGCGGATCGTGGCCCTGGCGTAGTTGACGTCGGGAGACTGCGGGTACCAGTAGCTCTGGTTGCTGTAGAGGTAGGACGCTTCGGGCGTGATGACCGTGAAGTCGTCCTGGTTGCGCGTCGGCACCTGCCGGAACTGCAGGCTTTCCCGGTCGGCCGGCTGAGGCTCCAGCCGGCCGCCGTAGCTGACGAAGAGGTCGATGGTCGTGCCGCGCGCCATCGCCTTCGGCAGGTTGACGATGACCGTGTTCTGGTTCTGGACGCGCAGGGCCAGCAGCCGGCCGTGCTGGGCGCTCAGCACCGAGTGCACCTCCAGCGCGTTCGCCAGTCGAACCGTGAGGGCGCTCAGACCCTCGGTTCTCGTCGTGATCCGCATGCGCGTGCTGCCCTCGAGCCACAGCTGGTCCGGCGCGAATACCGTGTCGATGTCGTATCGCGCCACATCGTAGTCCCGCCCGTCGCCTTCGGTGTAGGACGGGCCGCGCGCGCGCAGCTTCTCGGCGGACGCGTAGATGGCGATCTGGAGGCGGCGGCGGCGGTCGAAGAGCGACACGTCCTCCGGCTGGTTCCAGGATCGCGCGTAGGTGAGCGTGCCGCGCTTCCGGGTGCGGACCTCCGCCAGGAAGTCGCCCGGCTGCGGCAGGATCCACCACTGGCCGCTGCTCAGGTCGGCGAGATCGATGACGAAGGACTTCGCGGCTTCCTCCTGGAACACCGATTCGGCCTGCGCGAGCAGCCTGGCATCGACCGGCTGCGATACCATCCGGTCCAACTGAAAGTGGTCCGCGGCCGCTGCGGGTGGCACGCGCACCAACGCCGCGTCGAATCGCGTGCGGAGCACCTCGTCGCCGGCGAAGATGCGCATCTGGCCGCGCTCGGTCGCCGGCGCAGGCGCGAATACCATGTCGCCATCCCCGATGAGCACCGCCGCCGTCACGCCGGATGCCGCCCGGGCCACGAACACCGCGCCGCGCCGCATCCGCAACTGCAGGTCCTCGCTCGAAACCGTGACCCCGTCGGCGGCGTATTGCACGGTGCGATCGATGGCCAGGTGCTCGAGGCCGTCGATGCCGTTCAGCGCCTGCTGGGACGCGATCTGCCACGCCCCGGCCGCTGCGGGATCTGCAGCGGCCGCGCGGCGCACGTCCAGCCCCCAGGTCACGATTCGCCCGTGGGACCCGCACTCCACGAAGAAGTCGACCGCGAGCCGGTAGCCGTCGCCCGGTGCGGCACCGGGCAGCGGGAGCCTGTCGCGCTCGCGGACCGCGACGCGGGTGTTACCGCAGGCACCAAAGGTCGCCGCCGCGATGGACCGGGCCGGGCCGGGATCGGCATCCGGGGTCAGCAGCGCCAGGTACGCGTCCGCATCTCCGGCAAGCGCCACCTGTTCGAGCCGGGACAGGAGCGCGGCAACGCCGTCGGCCGCCTCCTGCGGCTGTGCCGTGCCAGCTCCCCGCAGCGGCGTCAGCGCCCCGAGGCAGACCAGCACGGCTGCCAGGGCCATCCCGCGCGCGAGCAGGTGCCGCTGACCCCGAGGCGTCGCCGATTCGTGTCGACCCCGCATGTGAAGCGTGCTGTCCCCCTTCCTTTCTTTGCCGAGACCCTGCGGATCGTGTCCCGGGGGGCGGTGGCGCGTGACCGCCTCAGCCACGTGGATGGGGGTGGGCAGGCCAGGGAGCCCGGACCCATACGTCTGCTATGACGGAATCGGGCGGGTGGTCGTTCACGCCGGCGGGGCCGGCCAGCCCGCGGAACCGGGCCCGGGCGCAGGGACCGTGACTCCGGCTTCGGGCGTCCACCCCTGACCCCGTGCGGTCAGGCGCCCCCGTGAGCACGCCGGGCGTCGCGCAGGCCGCGGGTGATACCATTCCGCGAGCGCTGGCAAAACTGACCATGACACGGACGTTCTCGGACCCGCCCGGAGAAGAAGCGCTCAGCCAGGCGATGGCCGGTTACCAGGCCGGGCAGCTTGACGCCTTCGACCAGGTGTACGCAGGACTCGCCGGGCGATTGCGGCCGTACCTCGTGTCATTGACGCGCGATCCGGCGCGTGCGGACGACCTGCTGCAGGAGACGTTCCTGCAGATTCACCGGTCGCGCCACACCTACCGGCCGCACCTGCCGGTCCTGCCGTGGGCGTTTGCCATTGCCCGGCACGTCTACCTCATGGACCGGCGCGCGGCGTGGCGCCGGCAGCGACACGAGGTGGGCGAGCCGGAGCACCTGCCCGAACCGTCGGTACCGTCCGACACCGGTCGCACAGCCGACCGTGACGAAGTGCGGCGCGCGCTTCAGGAGGTGCCCCGCGACCGACGTCGCGCGCTCGTGCTGCACCACGTGGCGGGCTTGACCTTTCGCGAGATCGGGAAGCGGCTGGGCATCCGCGAGGCGGCCGCCAAGCTGAGGTCGTCCCGCGGTATGAGCAGCCTCAGGGACGTGTTGGGCGGCCGGCGCAAGGGAAAGAAGGGCGAGCAGGATGAACCGTGACCCCGGGAGCGGACGCGCGCCGGACGCCTTGCGCCAGGCCGTCGAGCGGGATCTCGACCCGGTGCGTGCGCTGCCAGCGCCGTGGGCGCGGGCGGGACGGCTGGTGCCCCTGGCTCTGGCGCTGCTCGTGGGCGTGCCGTGGATGCTGGGACTCCGGCGTGACGCCTCGGCTCTCGGGCCCTGGTGGGCCTGGGGCACATCGGCGGCCCAGGTGATCGTGGGCATCATGCTGATGGGGCTGGCGATGCGCGAGGCCGTGCCGGGGAGGAACCTGTCGCGGGGAGTGATTGCCCTGGCGTTCACCGGCGGGCTCGGCGTGCTGGTGGTCGTGAGCCTGGCGACGTTCGCGGTGAGCCCGACCACGGCGCCGCCGGCGCTGCGGATGCCCTACTTCTCATACTGCCTGCGTCACTCGGCCCTGCTCGGCGCCCCCGGCGTCATCGTGGCCGGGCTGCTCGCGGCCCGCGCCCTGCCTGTGCGGCCCTGGGTGGCGGGCGGGATTTATGGGCTGGGCGGTGGCCTCATGGCGGATGCGGGCTGGCGGCTGTTCTGCAACGTCTCCTCGCCGAGCCACGTGCTAGTCGCGCACGGCGGCGCCGTGCTGCTGATGGTTGCGCTCGGGATGGCCACGGCGACCTCCGCCGAGTGGGCTCGTGACCGGCTCGATCAGCGCCGGCGCGAGAACACGACGAGGGCTCGGGAATCGGGCTGATCGCCCGCGACATCACGCGCCACGTGTCATGTGATCGGCCCCGGCCGGCGGCGCGAAGGCCGGGGACGAAGGAGTCGCCGTGTTCGTTCCCCTTCCCCTCGCGATCCTGATGGTCACGACCGCGATCGCGCCAGGCCAGGTGGCAGCGGCGCCGGCAGGAGAGTTCGACTACGATCGGACACGTGCGTTCGATCTGACGACACACGGTGCCGAAACCCGCCGGGGCGTGACGATCCAGGACGTGTCCTACGCCACGCTGGCCGGCGGCCGGAATCGCGCCTACCTGGTGTTGCCGCCTGGCGCCGGCCCGCACCCGGGGATCCTGTTCGTCCACTGGCTGGAGGACGACAATCCCACGTCGAACCGCACCGAGTTTCTGGAGGACGCGGTGGAGATGGCCGCGTCCGCGGGCGTGGTGTCCCTGCTGCCCGATACCATGTGGGCGGTGCCCGGGTGGTTCGTCAAGCGGAACCCGGTCGAGGACTACGCGGCGTCGGCCGCCCAGGTGAAGGAACTGCGGCGCGCGCTCGACTTGCTCGCCTCACGTCCCGGAGTCGACCCTCGCCGCCTGCTGTATGTCGGCCACGACTTCGGGGCGATGTACGGCGCGCTGGTGGCGGGGCTCGACGCGTCGCGACTGCGCGGCTTCGTGTACATGGCGGGAACCCGGTCGTTCAGCGACTGGTTCCTCCTGCACCCGAAGCTGGAAGGGGAGGCGCGTCAGCGCGTCATCGACCGGCTCGCGCCGCTCGATCCCACGCTGTTTCTCGGACGGGCCGCTCCACTGCCGATGCTGTTCCAGTTCGGGACGCGGGACCGCTTCGTGTCTCGTGCCGCGGGCGAGGCGCTCGTCGCGGCGGCCGGTGCATGCGGCGACGCGCGCTGGTACGAGGTCGGGCACGCGCTCGACGCCTCCGCCACGCGGGAGCGCGCTGCCTGGCTGAAGGCGCTGATCGCAAAGATCGCACCGGGGCGATAGGCCCTCCCGGGTCGATCGCCGCCGGACGTGGCGCTGGTCGGGCTGCGTGCCACGTGCAGGCGCCCGGTGTCTAACGGGAATGTGACAGTTGGTACCAGACCCGTACCCAGAGACGTCCGGCCCGTCGAGAACGGCCCCGGCGCTCCCGGCCTCGCGCCCGCGCCACCCGCTGTGACGCGCGCGACGTTGGTCCGGACCCGGCGCGCGGCCCGCCAGGCCATCGTCATGGCCGCGGCCTCGCTGCTCGCGGGATGCAGTGTGCCGCATCCCCCGGCCACGCGGCCCGTCCCGGTGTCGGCCGCGCCGGCGCGTCTCGAGGCGGCAGACCGCCTGCTGCGGCAGGGATGCTACGCCTGCCTGCAGGACGCCCTCGCCACGTACGAGGCACTCGCTGACGATCCCGCTGTTCCTGACGCGCGGGTCAGGGCCGTGGAGACGGCCACGCTGCTCGCGCTGCGCGAGCGCGAGATGGGCCTCGGCAGCGGCACATCGCTCGAGAGGGCCCGCATGCTGGCCGGGATTCGACCCCTGCCCTACGACGTGGCCGCGTACCTGGACATGGCCGCCACGATTCCATGGAAGGCAGGCGGCGTCTCCAAGGAACAGGCGGACGCGCTGTTCGATTCGTACCGGGTGATCGGCCGGGCCTGGCCCGAGTGGCACGCGATCACGGCGCAAGACGGCACGCCGGATCCGGTCCGGGCCTACCTGCGGCTCTCGCTCGAGTGCGAGTTCCGAGGCCTGCCGGGTGCGCTCGACGTGGCGCGTCCCTGGGTGCCGCCTTCTGGCTCGCCGCTGCTGCTCGAGTTCCGCGCGGCGATCTGCGGCGGGATCGATCCGGATGCCCTGGACGCGGTCCTGCGCGACGAACCGCGATTCACCGAGGCACACCTCTTCCTTGGAGAGCACGCATTCGGCCAGGGTCGGCTGGTGAAGGCCGAGCGCCACATGCAGCAGGCCCTCGCCGCGTTTCCGCGCCTCGCCCTGGCCGCGTCGTACCTCGGCGGCATCTACCTCGCGATGGAAGACCTGGACGAGAGCCTCCGGTACTACCGGCAGGCCGTGGCGCTGGAGCCCGCGCTCCGTGAATCGCTGCTCGGCGAGTTGAAGTGCCTGTCCTATCTCGGCCGCAGCGACGAGGCGGTCCTGGTTGCCGATCGCATGCTGGATCTCGGCACGTGGTTTCTCGGCGACGCGTACTACTGGCGCGCCTGGAACCGCCAGCGCCTCAGGAACCTCGACGCTGCCTGGAACGACCTCGATCAGGCGAAGAAGTACCTGCCGATGGACGGCCAGGTTGCCAAGCTGACGGGGCTCGTCGCGTTTGGCCGCGGGGACGCCGCGCGTGCCGAGGCGGAGTTCCGGACCGCCGTGCAGTACGACGACAAGGACGGTGACGCGTCGTACTATCTGGGCACCGTGTTGTCGGCGAGGCGGGCCTGGCAGGAGGCCGCCGCGGCGTTCGCTGCGGCCGAGCCCTGCTACCGGAACGACGAGGCCGGCCTGCGCCGGAGGATCCAGGAGCTTGACGAGTCCGATCTTCCCGCCGATCGGAAGGCCCGTCTCATCAAGGCGAAAGAGCAGCAGATCGCCGCCACCCTCCTTCAGCAGGCTCGCTGCGCCTACAACGCGGCCGCGGCGTGCCTCAACATGAACGACGCCGCATCGGCCCGCCCGTTCCTCGACCGCGCCATGGCCCACCCGGAGTTCGCCGCCGCCGCCGCCAGGCTGCTCGATCGGATCGCACGGGATCGGTAATCCGCCGAGGCCGGAACCGGCGGCCCGGCGCCCGCGTCTCTTTCGGGGACGCCGGCGACGGGCCTCGGGAGGATGACCATCATGCGCAACACCGAACGCGGTGACCAACCAGCCCTGGGCCCGGCCTCGCCGTGGAGCCGATGGGTCCTGCCCGTGGCCACGATCGCCTTCCAGGTGGCGACGTACCGCCAGTACGGGTATTTCCGCGACGAGCTCTACTACCTGGCCAACGGAGCCCACCTCGACTGGGGATACGTCGAGCATCCGCCGCTCATCGGCCTCATCGCGTGGCTCGTCCGCGCGACGCTCGGCGATTCACTGCTCGCCATCCGGCTGCTTCCAGCGGTGGCGGCTGGCGTGACGGTCTGGCTGGCGGGCGCCACGGCGCGCGAGCTCGGGGGCGGCCGGTTCGCCCAGGCGCTCGCGGCCCTGATGACGCTGGCGGCGCCCATGTATGTCGGGCTGTTCGGCGTCCTGTCGATGAACGCGTTCGACGTCATGTTCTGGGCGGCGTGCTGGTGGATCCTGGCGCGGCTGTTCCGGACCGGAGACGGGCGCCTCTGGCTGGTGTTCGGAGCTTCCGCCGGCCTTGGCCTTCAGAACAAGATCAGCATCCTGTTCCTGGGCTTCGGCGTGGCCGCGGGCGTGCTCCTCAGCCGGCACCGCCGCATGCTGCTCGGGCCGTGGATTTACGCCGGCGGCGCGATCGCCGGCCTGATCTTCCTGCCCCACGTGCTCTGGCAGTGGACGCACGGCTGGCCCACGCTGGAGTTCATCGCGAACGCGACGCGCCTCAAGAACGTGGCCCTCTCGCCCGCGGCGTTCCTGGCCGAGCAGGTGTTCCAGGCCGGGCCGCTGACGCTGCCGATCTGGCTGGCGGGCCTGGCGTACCTGCTGGCCGCGCGCTCCGCGGCGCCGTTCCGCGCCCTGGGCTGGGCCTACGTGGCCGTGCTGGTGGTGATGCTGGTGACCAACGCGAAGCCGTACTACCTGGCGCCGGCCTACACCGTGCTGTTCGCCGCGGCCGGCGTGGCCTGCGAGCGCGTCCAGGCCGGACGCATGGGGACCCTGCTGCGCGTGGCGGTCATCGTTGTCGTGATCGTCGACGGCCTCGTGGCCGCGCCGCTCGCGAAGGGCGTGCTGTCCGAGGGCACGTTCGTGCGGTACCAGGCGGCGCTCGGCCTCGCGCCGCGGACGGATGAGCGTCACGAGCTGTCCCGGCTGCCCCAGTTCTACGCCGACATGCACGGGTGGCCGGAGCTGGCCGCGGCAGTCGATCGCGTCTACCGCGCGTTGCCCGAGGCTGACCGATCGCGCGCGTGCATCTTCGCGCAGAACTACGGGCAAGCGGGCGCGATCGACCTGTTCGGCGGCAGGCTGGGGCTGCCTCCCGCCATCTCGGCCCACAACAGCTACTTCCTGTGGGGACCCCGCGGGTGCTCGGGCGACGTGCTCATCGTCGTCGGCGATCGCCGCGCGCGCCTCGATGAGCTCTTCCGGTCGGTCGAGCTGGCCGGCACGTACACGTGCCAGGACTGCATGCCGTACGAGAACAACAAGCCGATCTGGGTCGCACGGGACCCGCGCCTGCCGCTGGCCTCGGTGTGGCCGGCGATCAAGAAGTTCATCTGACCCGCGGGCGTCAGGCCTTGCGCTGCTGCTGGAACACGTTCATCGCCAGCGCCACCATCGAGCCCACGTCGGCCACGTTGGCGGGGAGCACGAGGTTGGTGCTGCCCTTGACGAGCTGGCCGAGTTGCGTGATGTACTGCTCGGCGACCCGGAGCTGGACCGCCTGCGTGCCGCCGTCCACTTCGATCGCTTCCGCGACGCGCCGGATCCCCTCGGCCGTGGCCGAGGCGACAGCGAGGATCGCGGCCGCCTGTCCCTCGGCCTCGTTGATCTGCTGCTGTTTCCTGGCCTCCGACGCCTTGATCACCTGCTGCTTCTCGCCCTCGGCGTTGTTGATGGCCGCGTCCCGGGCGCCTTCGGACGTGAGGATGACCGCGCGTTTCTCGCGCTCGGCCCGCATCTGCTTCTCCATCGCGGCGAGCACGTCGACGGGCGGCGTGATGTTCTTGATCTCGTAGCGCAGCACCTTCACGCCCCATGCCTCGGACGCCTTGTCCAGCTCCGTGACGACGGCGATGTTGATGTTGCTCCGTTCCTCAAAGGTCCGGTCCAGGTCGATCTTCCCGATCTCGCTGCGCAGCGTCGTCTGGGCGAGCTGGATGATGGCGAACAGGTAGTCGCCGATGCCGTACGATGCCCGCTCGGGGTTGAGCACCTTCAGGTACAGGATCCCGTCCACGCCAACCTGGACGTTGTCGCGCGTGATGCAGACCTGCGCGGGGATGTCGAGGGACTGTTCCTTCAACGTGTGGCGGTACCGGATCACGTCGACGAACGGCAGGAGGACGTGGAACCCGGCGCTGATCGTCGCCGCGTACTTGCCGAGGCGCTCGACCACGTAGGCGCTCTGCTGGGGCACGACGACGGCGGTCTTCGCGATGATGATGATCACCAGGACCGCGAGGACGAACATCACGACCAGGGCGCCGCTCATAACGTCACCTCACTCGGGCTGAACCCAGATGACCAGGCCATCGACATGGACTACCCGGCAGCGCGCACCGAGGGTGACGGGCCCGTCGCCGACATTGCGAGCCTGCCACGTGGAGCCGCGCAGTTCGGCGCGGCCGACACCCCCGGCCGCGAGCGTCTCGGTGGCGATCGCGACCTCGCCAACCATCGTGTCCACGGCCCTCCCGTCCCCACCCCGCTGGCGCATCCAGCGCAGCAACGGGTTGCGAAACAGCAGCAGGCTGACGACGGAGAGGACCGAGAAGGACAGGCACTGCAGCCACAGCGCCTCGACCAGGCCGGCCGCCATCAGGACCGCGACGACGAAGGCCCCGAGGCCGAAGAACACGATGAAGAAGCCGCCGGGCGTGAGCAGTTCGAGCACGGCCAGCCCGATGCCGATCACCGCCCAGTGCCACCAGAGGATCATGCAGGTCGTCGCCTCCCGGCCGGGTGCCCCGGCGCGCCCGCATTATCGCCGATTTCGCGCGCGTTGGTATTGCAGCGTCGCGCCTGGCGCCGGGATGAGCCGGGGTGCCACTCTCATCAGGGTGTAAACACGTCGGGTCCGTGTAAAACCCGCCGGCGCCGTCCTGCCCGCGGGACCTTCAGCGCGCGCCCGTGCCGGCGCGGCAGATTGTCGCAGGACGTAACCACATCCACGGTTCTGTTCGGCACGATCACCTTTTCAGGTGCTGACGAGACAGCCGTCACGCGGTGCATGGCGCGATAGCCCGAGCGATCACCTGGCAGCCCGTTTGCGTCAGTCGTGGGCGCGCCAGGGACGGTGGATCTGGCGACATTCCGGCGGAGGGGGCATGATCCGATATCACGACGCTCGACCTGGACGCCATCAGGCGTCCCTCACGGTGTTCCTGGCTGCCGCGCTGGCGTTCGCCGTGTCGGCGCCAACGCTCGCGCAGTCCACGCCATCGCTCACCGAGGACTGGCGGGCCACGTCGGCCTATACCGGCAAGATGATGGCCCTCGATGTGGCCGACAACGTCTACGTCGTGGGGGACACGTGGAGCGGCGGCACGATCAACACACGGATGTACAATCCGTCCGGCACGCTCGTCTGGGAGAGCACCTACCAGCCCGGCGGCCACGTGGCCGCGGCCTGGATCGCCGCCGATCCCGCCGGCGGAGCCTACATCGTCGGCCGGCGGACGGCAGGGGACCACAATCACGGCCGCGCCTTCGGGTATTTCATCCTCAGGTATGACGTCGACGGGACGCTTGCGTGGTCCGACGTGAGCGACGGGTGGGGCGCGGCAGCCGTGCGCGTGGAAGCGGACGGCGCCGGCGATGCGTTCGTCATCGGATCGCTCGACGTGGGCGCCGGCTACCAGCAGGGCCTCATCAAGTACGACCGCGCTGGCGCCCGGCAGTGGGTGTGCTCCGTGGCCGCCCCGCAGCAGCACGGCCGCGGACCGAAGGTGCCGCCGCCCTCGGCCTTGAGCGTGCTGCCAGACGGCAGCGCAGCCGCGTTCGCCGGCACGGACGCGCGCAGCCACTACGCGGCGGTGTGCGACGTCAACGGCGCGATCGTGTGGCAGGCGTTCGAGAATCAAGGGACCAACGGCATCGAGGTGGCGCTCGGACCGGGCGGTGTCACCTACGTCGCGTCCGCGCAGTGGGCGAAAGGGATCAACGTCGAGAAGTTCGATGCGACGGGCGTGTCCGCGTGGTCGAACACCTTCGGCAAGGGCGGATGGGTCCGTGCGATGACGATCGACCCCTCGGGCAACGTGCTCGTCGCGGCGCTGGCGCGCACCGAGGGGTGGTACCCGACGTGGCTGACGGTCAAGCTGGACCCCGCCGGCGCCGAGGTGTGGTCCCGGCCGCTGGACTTCGGGCGGCTCGAGGACGCGTGGCCAGGCAGCATCGCGACCGACCCCGCAGGGGACGTCTACCTGACGGGCCGCGGTCCCTCGTCCTGGAACGGCGGCAACAAGCCGGCGGACTCGAAGATGGTCACCCTCAAGTACCACGCCGACGGGACGGGCCAGTGGTTCCAGGCCAGCGACACGGGTGCCGAGGGCGTGCGCGTGCGGATCGGGTCGGACGGCAGCTCGGTGTTTGCGATGGGCCGTGACCAGATGTTCACGGCGCGCTACACGCAGACCGGGCTGTCCGACCCGGTGCCTGCCGCGCCCACCGACCTCGCCGCGCAGGCCGTGGCGAAGGCCCGGAAGTCGCCGAAGGCCCACGGGAGCTCGGTCGATTCTGACGTGGACCGACAACGCGACCAACGAGTTCTACTATGACATCGAGCGCTGCGAGGGCGCCGGCTGCACGGACTTCGCCCTGGTCGGACGGGCGGGGCCGGACGCGACGTCGTGGCGCGACAAGAAGGTGGCCCCCGGGGTCACGTACGCGTACCGGGTCCGCGCCCACGGGTTCATGGGTGACTCGGACTACTCGAACACGGCCGAGGTGACCACGCCGGCCCCGGAGCCGCCGGCCGCACCGTCCGACCTCGCGGCCGCGATGGACGGCGAGAAGGTCGCGCTGACCTGGACCGACAACGCCGACAACGAGCTGGCCTTCGCCATCGAGCGATGCTCGGGGGCCTCCTGCTCGGACTTCCAGAAGATCGGCATCGTCCACAAGGACGCGACGACGTTTACCGACCGGTGGACGCAGCTGTCGACGACCTATTCGTACCGTGTCCGGGCGTGGAACCGGATCGGGTACTCCGACTACTCGAACACCGCGACGATCACGACGCCCGCACCGCCGCCCGGGCCGCCCGCGGCACCGAGCCGGCTGATGGCCGTCTCCGCGGGACAGGACCGGATCGGCCTCATGTGGCAGGACAACGCCAACAACGAGCAGGGATTCCAGGTGGAGCGTTGCGAGGGTGAGGGCTGCACGACCTTCGCGCAGATCGGGCAGACCCTCCAGAACGTGCGCTGGTACCTCGATGCCACGACGGTTCGCGGGACGGTGTATTCGTACCGGGTTCGCGCGTTCAATGCCGACGGCGTATCGGACTATTCGAATGTCGCGACGCCGTGGCGGCGCCACTGACGCTGGCGCATCCGGACCTGGCGCGTGATCGGCCAGGTCCGGGTTCCGCCCCCGACCCTCCCGATTCCGGCCCGCGGGCACTGTCCCGGGGGCCGGAGCCTCACGCCTGCCACGGGATCTTCGCGCGCGATCGCAGACCTTATTTGTCCTATTTGACCATTCAGGAGGCCACTGGCCCGCTGGAACGCCGATTCCGCCAGATCCCTGCAAGGTCGTTGGCGGCGTGCCGGCCGCGGTTAAGATAAGGTCGCCCCACTACGCCGTCTCTCGACGGGGTCCGCCAGGGCCGCACCGCAGGCCTGGCGCGAGACGCGCAGGAGAACAGGCATGCACGCGCCGGCAAAGTACTTCGAACACGGCCTTTCGATTGCCGCCAACGGGTTGTGGTACGCGCTCCAGCCGCTCTACCGTGTGGCGCCCAACCCGTCGTTCACCCCGAAGTGGTCCGGTCGGCCGCTGCTGAAGTCGAAGGACAAGTTCAAGCCGCCGCTCGGGGTGCCGCGCGACACGACGTCGCTGTGCCCCGCGTGCGTGCGCGAAGCGCGCCAGGACGTGGTGGACGGCAAGGCCGATCCGGACGTCTTCATCAAGGGGCACGCGGGGGAGATCCCGGCGCGGATCATCGAGCGCGACGGCAGGATCCTGATGGTGAAGGACTGCCCGCGTCACGGGCGCTACGAGGACGTGCTGTCGACCGACCCGGTTTTCTACAAGCGGATGGAAGAGCTGCACCCGGGCAGCGACATTCCCGTGCACGGCGACGCCGGCCTGCACGAGCATGGGCTGAGCAGCATCAAGTACGGGCGCGGCACGGTGCTGACGGTCGATCTGACCAACCGCTGCAACATGATGTGCGACCCGTGCTTCACCGACGCCAACCAGGTGGGCTTCGTCCACGAACTGGAGTGGGACGAGATCAAGGCGATCCTGGACCGCGCGGCCGGCGCGAAGCCGCACCGCCAGATGTCGGTGCAGTTCTCGGGCGGGGAGCCGACGCTGTCGCCGCATTTCATCCGGGCGGTGGCGTACTGCAAGGAACTCGGGTTCAACAGCACGCAGGCCGCGACCAACGGCATCGAGTTCGCGCGCAGCCCGGAGTTCTGCCGGCAGGCGGCGGAGGCCGGGCTCCGCTTCGTCTACCTGCAGTTCGACGGCGTGGGCAACGCGGCCAACGCCCATCGCCACGTCGGCAACCTGTTCGACGTGAAACTGCGGGCGATCGAGAACCTGCACGACGCGGGCGTGGACATCGTGCTGGTCAGCACGATCATCAACGGCGTCAACAACGAGCAGGTCGGGCGCATCGTCGAGTTCGCCCTGGACAACCCGAAGAAAGTGTCGTTCATCTCCTTCCAGCCGGTGTCGTTCACGGGCCGCGACGAGGAGATCTCGGACGAGCGGCGCGCCGCCCAGCGATACACCATCGCGGACCTGGCGCACGACATCGCGAAGCAGACCGGTGTCGGCGACCCGGTCCGCGACTGGTTCCCCATCTCGATGATGACCAGGTTCGGCGACTGGGCGGACCTGGTGCACGGGCCCGCCGTCGAGTGGGGGCACCTGAACTGCGGCTGCCACCCCGCGTGCGGGTCCGGCATGGCGGTGATGATCGACAAGGAGACGAAGGAGCGCGTGCCCGTCGCCGCGTTCCTGGACGGCCAGCAACTGGTGAAGGACCTGGCCGTGGTCAACGACGCGGCGCGCGGGAAGTTCCTGTCGGCGCTCGGCATGGCGGTCTCGCTGATGCGCAACTACGATCCGTTCCGGGCGCCCGCCCGGCTGCGCATCGGCGCCATGCTGCAGAAGTTCGACAAGGCGTTCGGGGCCTCCAAGCGTGACTACGGCAAGGTCGGCAAGGGCCGGACCAAGGCGGACGTCGACCGGCGGCGATCGGACCAGTGGCTGTTCCTGTTCATCGCCGGCATGTGGTTCCAGGACCTGTTCACGTACGATTTCCGCCGGACGCAGCAGTGCATCATCCCCTACGGGTCGCAGGAGGGTGAGATTTCGTTCTGCGCCTACAACACCGGGGTGGGCTGGCGCCAGATCGTCGAGAAGAAACACCAGACCGCCACGCTGGCGAAGTGGT
This sequence comes from uncultured Acidobacteriota bacterium, assembly GCA_963813325.1. GTDB lineage: Bacteria > Acidobacteriota > Vicinamibacteria > Vicinamibacterales > JAKQTR01 > CAWEYM01. The sequence goes on along the minus strand of CAWEYM010000002.1, from coordinate 1,860,912 downwards.
ACGATAGCAAGGGTCGGCACCAGATCTTTGCCGGCGGGCACGTCGTTCCGCTCGACAGCACCGAGCACTCGTTGAAGCTGAATCCCGAGGCCCTGGCTGCCGGGGAGCAGCGCGACCTCGAACTCGTGGGCGTCGCAAGGACCGCCCGCGAGGAAAGGCTGAAGGCGCGCGCGAAGCACTGAGCCATCACCCTGGTTCGTGCGGCCCGCCCGATCGCGGCGCCACACGCGCCTGCCTGAGGACACCAACGGCCCGTTTCGTCACCGACGGACGGGCCGTTCGTGTCTGCGCCCGGATCGCGGCGGGGCCAGGGGGCGACCCCGGCTGCCCCAGCCACGGGATGGTCACCCCTTCACGTAGCGAGTGATGAAGGTGTCCCATCGGGTCGCCTTCGCGAAATCGAGCGTCGCGTACGGGACCGAGGCGTCACCCCTCGGGAAGTAGATCGCCACGCCGTGCGATCCCGCGACCTGCGCGCCTTTGTGGGCTTCGGCCACCACCAGCCCGGCCTCGCCGGCCACCGCCTCCACCACCGCGCCGGCGGCCGCCACGATCTTCCCGTCGCCCACGCGCCTGGCCAGCTGCTCGCACAGATCGACGAGATCGAGGAAGTCGCGAATCTCGTAGCGCTGCGCGGCGAGCAGGCTCTTGGTGATCGCGGCGTACGTCGCCGGATCCTTCAGCGCGGGGATGAGGGCCCCGGCGAGCGCGTCGACGGCCGTGGCGACGGCCCTGGCGCGCTTGAGGTCCAGCGCCGACTGGGTCACGCTCGACCGCGGGTACGACGCGACGTACTCGCGCACGATCGCCGTCGCCAGCGCGGCCGGGGTCATGGCGGGCATCGCGGCGAGCGCCGCGAGGATGCGGTCGTAGGGCCAGCCGGCACCGGGCTCGACCTCGGTCGAGCCGACCATGTAGCGGGCCGAGGCCCGGTTCTGGTACGCCACCTCGATCATGTTCATCAGGCAGGCGTCGAAGCCGATGATGTCGATCCGGGACCCCGTCTGCTTCCGCGTGGCCGCAAGTACGCGCTTCAATTCGGCGTTGTCCAGGAAGTCCCGGGCCGTGTCGTCGTACGCGATGGCCCGCGACCGCATCGCCTTGTCCACCGTCGACGAGAACACCGCGTGATGATGCTGCGCGACCACACCCCGCCGGACGCGGGCCACGGGGATCACCGAGGCCGAGGGCCGGCGCGTGCGCTCGACCCTGAGGCCTCGACGGGCCGCCGCGCGGTAGACGTCGGTCTCGTCGATGCCGCTGCCGTGATTCCAGATCACGGCCAGGTACTGGCGGGCCGGGTACGTGGCGATGGCCCATGAAAAGAAGTCGATCGCGACCTGCGGGTCGCCCGTGTTGGTTTCACCCAGCTCGCCGACCAGGTCGGCGTCGAGCGACGTCTCGGGCCGCAGATGGTAGCGGCGCGTGCGGGCGTCGGCCATGCGGTCGAATTGCGCCACCACGTCGATGTCGGCGGTGGAACCGACGCGTTTCATCTCCGCGAGATCGGCCGCGCCGAAGCTCTCGAGGTCGTTGTCGCCGGCAATCCACACCATCACGGTCCACGCCTTCGGTGCGCTCATGGCAGAGTCCTCCCCATGGCAAGTGGGACGGGTGTCCGGGCCACGCCTGCCGGGCGAATCGATGACCGCGCCGCGGCGTGGCCGTCTGACGTGATGAGGGGGAGGCTACCAGCCGGTGATGCGCCCGGCCAGCGGCGCTGCACGGAAACCCAGGGACGGAAGTCGCCGGCCCGGACAGCCAGCCGGGAGATCGGCGAGCGATGTCCTGGCAGGGCAGTCCTGCCGGTCTCACCGACTCTGACGTCGAATTGCCGTTCAAGAAGAAGGAGATGGCGGGAACGACCGCCTGCAGAGCCCGCGATCGCGAGCGATCGGCCAGTTTCTAGGCCGCCGGCTCGAATTTTGGCCTGGTCGCCCCGGCCGAGGCCGGGACCTGACCTGGTTCACGGTCGGCGGCCGGATCGGCCTGCCCGGGCCCGACGGGCCCTCGCAGGAAGGCGCCGACCAGCGGTCCGATCACCAGGGAAACAGCCAGCCAAATCATCAGGAACGTGACCATCGTGGGTCCTCCGTCTTGGTTCCAGCGACTCTTCCCGAGGACTATCGGCTGCACGTGGTGGTTTGATTGACGCCGGGAGCCGATCCGCTCCCAGAGCAAGGGCGTCGCGTAAGACAATGCAAAGGGCAGGCCATCGAGATGGAAGCACCGGGTCGCTTGCGGGGCGGCGAGGACGGCGAGGCCGACGAGCCCGAAAGCCGCGCGAATTGCAAGGGGAATGGCCAGGTCGGGTGCCGGTTGCACCCCGACCGGCGGGATGGCGGGACGGCGGGGGCAGTGGGACCGATCGCCGGCGGAGGATCCCAAAACGACCTGGTCCTGGCACTTCTTACGCGTCGAGGACCGGGGTGGGCACTTGCCTGCCTCGGTCCCCTGGCCCGCCATGAGTGAACCCGCGGGCATCGTCCGTGCGCCGCGGGTGAGTCGAATGGCGGAAGCGCCTGGGAGTCGAACTCGCTGCGGACACTGATTCAAAAGGCGCGTCTCTCAGCATCTGCGATTGCGGGGGCCACAGGCCGAAGAAGATCACCGGCGGCGTCGCCCCGCGAGTTCGTGCAGCCTGGCGCGGTTTCCCGCGATGAGCGCGTCCTTCTTAGAGCGTGTCCAGCGTTTGATCTGGGCTTCGCGTTTCCGAGCTTCGGGCCAGGACTCGAGGCGTTCCGAGTAGATCAGGCGCACAGGCCGGCGTGCGGCGGTGTACACCGAACCGTGCCCGTCATTGTGGGTCCGTTCCCGTCCGAGTAGATCGCAGGTGGCGCCGATGTAGTAGGAGTCGTCTGCGCACTGGAGGACGTAGACGAAGCAGGGAACCGGGACAGGCGCTGGCGTCTTGCCCTTCGACTCGCCTGCACCCATGCGCTCGCTCAGGACCATTCGCCTCGGCCCGTTCGTGAGGTTACCCTCGCGCGCGCGCGTCGAATGGCTGGCCGTGAGCGAGGCCCTCAGGTTGCGCGCGCGCGTCGAATGGCTGGCCATGAGCGAGGCCCTCGATGTGCACGGGCCGAGTCGAATGGCTGGCCGTGAGCGAGGCCCTCGATGTGCACGGGCCGCGTCGAATGGCTGGCCATGAGCGAGGCCCTCAGGTTGCACGGGCGCGTCGAATGGCTGGCCATGAGCGAGGCCCTCGATGTGCACGGGCCGAGTCGAATGGCTGGCCGTGAGCGAGGCCCTCGATGTGCACGGGCCGCGTCGAATGGCTGGCCATGAGCGAGGCCCTCAGGTTGCACGGGCGCGTCGAATGGCTGGCCATGAGCGAGGCCCTCGATGTGCACGGGCCGCGTCGAATGGCTGGCCATGGGCGAGGCCCTCGATGTGCACGGGCCGCGTCGAATGGCTGGCCATGAGCGAGGCCCTCGATGTGCACGGGCCGCGTCGAATGGCTGGCCATGAGCGAGGCCCTCGATGTGCACGGGCCGAGTCGAATGGCTGGCCGTGAGCGAGGCCCTCGATGTGCACGGGCCGCGTCGAATGGCTGGCCATGAGCGAGGCCCTCGATGTGCACGGGCCGAGTCGAATGGCTGGCCATGAGCGAGGCCCTCGATGTGCACGGGCCGAGTCGAATGGCTGGCCGTGAGCGAGGCCCTCGATGTGCACGGGCCGCGTCGAATGGCGGAAGCGCCTGGGAGTCGAACCCAGCCCCCCCACGTGAGTGGGGAGCGACCGATTTTGAAGACCGGGAGGGCCACCGGGCCCCATTCGCTTCCACAGTGGCCGCGTGCGGGTCAGGCCTTCACCTCAGGCCCCGCCGCAATCCCGCGGCCGTCATCAATGACAAAAATGATACACGCGAAGGCGGCGCAGACAACTCGCATTCCGCGCTGAGTGCGGGGCGGCGCGCCAAGGAGCCAAGGAGCCGGCCGCTACGGAACAACGGCTCGCCGACAGGGAGCGATGGGCGCCGAAGAAACCAAAGTGTTCGAGGGCCCCGGCTCCGCCTGACGGAGCCGGGACGCCTGTTCGGGGGCAGGGCGGTCGTCAGCCCTCGATCAACCGAACCTCGCCTGCGCGAGGGCCCTTCTGGGATTCTTCCTGCGTGAACTCCACGCGCTGGCCCTCCCGCAACAGCTCGAAGACGGCGCCTCGCACCGAGCTCCGGTGGAAGAAGTGCTCGATTCCACTCTCGTCGCGGATGAACCCGAATCCCTTGTCAATGAGGAGGCGTGCGATGGTCCCGTTCGGCATACCCGTGTCCTCCGATCAACGAAGCGTCCTGAGCCGATCTCAGGTCTTCCGGAGCGACTGTCGGAGTGCCGGGCGAGAAGGGGTGGCCAAATCCACGCGCCGAAACCCACCAAAGCCGGCCCCGCGGGGCGCATGCCTCCACAATTGCTCCAAGAATGGCGCCAGTGTAGGGGGAAGCCGGCCTGAAGTCAAGCAAGTCGGCCACGAAACTGCCGGTCGAGGTGCAGGGCTTCCGGGAATCCCTGCCACCCCTTCTCGCCCGCTCGGGGCTGCGCGACGATCAGCGGGATGCATCCCGCGCAACCGCGGGGCTGTCCATGTCTTCGGGGGAACGACCGAGCCAGTCGGGGCCTGCCAGCCGCGCGGGCGGCCGGCGCGCCGGGCTACTGCGCCGCCGCGGCCTTGTCCTTGGCCGCCGGGACCGGGTAGGTGGACCAGAAGTGGCGCCCGCAACTCGGGCACACCCAGTACTGCTGGGGGGCTGAGGTCGTGCCCGGATCCTTCATCTCCATCTGCGTGCCGCAGCGCTGACAGCGAATGGTCGGAGTCGTGTCGGCCATGGCCGGATTCTAACACGCGGACGGTTGTGACGCGCGGCCGCCGCGGACTACACTCGCCCGACGGGTGTGTCATGGTGCTTGGACTGGTGCTGGCCGCCGGATCGTCGACCCGCATGGGCCGCCCGAAGGCGCTGCTGCCGCTCGACGGCGAACTGTTCGTCACCCGGTGCGTCCGCGTGCTGAGGGACGCGGGCGTTGACGACGTGGCGGTCGTGACCGGCACGGAGACCGCCCGGGTGCGCGCGGCGCTGGCCGCGTCCGGCCTCGAGGCGCGCGTGATCGAGAACCCGCGACGAGAAGAGGGTCAGCTATCGTCGCTACAGGCGGGCCTGTCCGCCGCGTCCCCTGGCACGCGCGCCGTCGTCGTGTCGCTGGTCGATACGCCGCTGGCGACAGTGGCCACCGCGGCCGCGGTGCTCGACGCCTGGCGCCGCACGGGCGCACCCATCGTCCGGCCGGCGCGGGCGGGGCGGCACGGGCATCCCGTCGTGTTCGACCGGGCGCTGTTCGGGGACTTGCAGCAGGCGGACCCGCGGCAGGGAGCCAGGGCCGTGGTGCGCGCCCACGCCGCCGAGGCGATCGACGTCGCCGTCGATGACGAGGGCGCGTTCCAGGATGTCGATACGCCCGAAGACTACGCGCGTCTCATCGGCTCTGCCTCTCTTGAAGATCGATGAAGCTTCGGCCCGGCTCCCACTGGTGATGCGCGTTCGCCATCGGACCGGCAGCGGACCGACGCGCACGCGACAGTCGATCACCGCGCCCTGCGCCATTGGCGGGACCTGCCCCTGGAATCGTTGCCGGCCCTCGACGTTTCCGTAAGCAGTTCGTCCGCCGGGTCGCCGCAGTACCTCACGGCGCTGCCCGAGATGAAGACGCCCGGGCGCGTCCTGGCCTCGGCTATCGCCCGCATATCAGGACGCCTTGTGGCTGTTAAGCATTTGTCCATGACAAATGGTTGACATTGGTCCGGGGCTGCGATACGCTGTCTGCACACGAGGGCTCACGAGGGCTGTGCAGAAAGCAGGGACGGATGTGGCCGTCCGGAGTGTGGGTCGGTGAGAAAACAACGCAACTCGCCCGCGCAGTATCCCATCCGCGCGGTTTCCAGGCTGACCGGCATCGCGATCGATACGCTGCGCGCGTGGGAACGGCGGCATGGCGCCGTGGCCCCCATCCGCGACGACCGCGGCCGGATGTACACCGACGCCGACATTGCGCGCCTGCGGCTGCTGCGCGGCGCGGTCGACCACGGACACAGCATCGGCCGCCTCGCCGGCCTCACCGATGCGGAACTGCGCCGTCTCGCCGCCGCCGGCGACGCGAAGGCGGCGTCGGCGGTCGCTCCCGCGCAACGGACACCGCTCGATCCCGCCGCGCTCACCGCCGCCCTGCAGAAATTCGATGCCACGGCCATCGACCAGCAGATCAGCCGGCTCGCGGCGATCCTGCCTCCGCTCGAACTGCTCCGGGACGTATTGATGCCGGTGCTTGCGCAGGTGGGCGACGACTGGCACCGGGGGCCCGCCCGCATCGCGCATGAACACCTGATGTCCTCGACCATGCGGAGCATCCTCGGCTCGTTCCTCCGGCTGTACGCGCGCCCGGAGGGGTCATCCCGGTTGCTTTTTGCGACTCTGGCCGGCGAGCGCCATGAGATCGGCACGCTGGGCGCGGCGATGCTCGCCGCCAGCGCCGGCCTGGGCGTCGCGTATCTCGGTCCCGATCTTCCGGCGCGCGAAATTGTCGAAAGCGTGAGGCCGGCCGGTGCACAGGTGCTGGTGCTGGGGCTGACCGCGCCATCGGCGGCGACAGCCAAGGAGCGCGAACTTCGCACGATCGTCCGCGATCTCCCGAAGGAGGTCGAGCTGTGGGCGGGTGGACGCGGTGCCGAGCGTCACGCCGCAGTCATCAGCCCGCGGGGACTGGTCCTTCGCGACTACAACGCCTACCAACAGGAGCTCGCCCGCCTCGGCGGACGGGTGGCATGACACCCATGACGTTCCGCGGCCTGTCGTTCCGTTTGCGTTCATGCGTGTCATCTGTGCTCACCGCCGCCGTGTTGACGCTCGCCGCCACGTCTGCGTCTGCACAGGACACCACCGGCGTGGGCGCCATCAGCGGCGTGGTGGTGAACGCGGCTGGCCTGCGGACCGAGGGCGTGCGCGTGTGCGCGCTCGACACCGCTTCGTGTGCCACCAGCGACGCCCAGGGCGTCTTTCGTATCGGCGATCTGCGTGCGGGCGCCTATCGCCTGGAGATCCTGCCGCTCGAGGGCCTGCCGTTCACCAGCGATTCCATTGACGTGCGTGCCGGGCTGGACGGCACCGTGGAGATCACGCTGCCCAGAGCGGAGAACTTCCAGCAGACCATCACCGTGACCGCGCCCGCCTTCCAGACACCTGAGGAGGTGAAGAACTCCGGCTTCCTGGTGGAGCCGCGCGAGATCCTCAAGAGCGCCGCGGCCCTGCAGGACGTGTCGCGCTACGTGCAGGGCCTGCCGGGCGTGGTGATCGGCAGCAACGACTTCCGCAACGACATCATCGTCCGCGGCGGCAGCCCGCTCGAGAACCTGTTCGTGGTGGACAACGTCGAGATTCCCAACATCAACGCCTTCGCGAACTTCGCGTCGGCCGGCGGCACGGCGAGCCTGCTCGATGCCGAGCTGATACAGGATGTGACGTTCCTCACCGGCGGCTACCCTGCGCCCTACATCAACCGCACGTCGAGCGTGCTGCAGATGACCCAGCGCGAGGGCAATCGCAAGAAGTTCGGCGGGTGGGCCACGCTCGGCTTCGCCGGCGCCGGCGCCATTCTTGAAGGGCCCATCAACGCGGGGAAGGGATCGTGGGTGGTGTCGGCGCGACGAAGCTTCCTGGATCTGTTCACCCAGGACGTGGGCTTCGGCGGCGTGCCGGTCGTGTACTCGTTCAACGCCAAGGCCGTGTACGACCTCACGCCCCGGGACCGCATCTGGATGGTCAACATCGCGGGCATCGACGAGATTCGCCTCGGCCTCACCGACTCGACCGATCTCGAAGAGGAAATCGCAAACTTCGACATCCGCTACGATGGCTGGCGCAGCGCCACGGGCTTCAACTGGCAGCGCACCTTTGGATCACGCGGTGTCGGCCTGTTCGGCATCACCCACTCCGAGGCCAGGGTGCGCCAGCAGGTAAAAGACCTGGTGGCGCCGGGCGTGCCGCCGCCGGGCGTGCCGCCCGAGGTCGTCATCGCGCGGAGCCCGGTGGTCTACTTCGACGACTCGCGCGAGGCCGAAACCACCATCAAGTACGACCTCACCGTGCACGCGCCGTTCTTCGACACGGTGCAGGCCGGGGGCAGCTTCAAGACGTTCCGCATCGACTACACGGTGGAATCGCCTTACGGCAACGACACGCCGTACTCGCCGGTGCCCGGCATCGACCCGTTCTTTCTCGACACGCGCCTCCGTTCGTACCAGACCGGCGTCTACCTGCAGGCGTCGAAGCAGGTGGCCTCGCGCGTGAACCTGACTCTGGGCGCGCGCATCGACCACTACGCCATCCTGTCGCAGGCGCGCTTCAGCCCGCGCGCGGGCGTCAAGGTCCGCCTCGCCGACGCGCTGTCGTGGAACGCCAGCGCCGGGTCGTACTATCAGCAGCCGGCATTCCTCTTCGTGTCGGCGTTTCCCCAGAACGCGTCGCTCGTGCCCTGGCGCGCCGACCATTACGTGACGGGCCTGGCGTGGTCGCCCGCTCCCGGCCTGCGGGTGACCGCCGAGGCGTATCGGAAGACCTACACCGACTACCCGGTGGCGAGCGACCTGCCCACCGTGTCGCTGGCCAACATCGGCGACACGTTCGACGTGCGCGAGATCCTGTTTCCCCTCACAAGCGCTGGTGAGGGGTACTCCGAGGGCGTGGAGTTCTTCGTCGAGCAGCGGCTCACCTCGAAGCTCTACGGCCAGGGCAACCTGTCGTTGTCGCGCACGCGGCACGCGGGTCTCGACCGCGTGCTCAGGCCCGGCTCGTTCGACTACCCGTTCGTGTTCAACCTGCTCGGCGGCTATCGACTGTCGCCGGCGTGGGAGTTCTCGGCCCGGCTCTCGTTGCTCTCGGGCCGGCCGTTCACGCCCTACGACCAGGCGGTGTCCACAGCCCAGCGACGCGGCGTGTACGACCTCACGCGCGTCAACGCCGAGCGCGCGCCCGACTACGGCCGCGTCGACATTCGCGTGGACCGCACCTTCACCGTGGGCGGGCAGCCGCTCAACGTGTTCTTCGGCGTGCAGAACGTGACCAACCGCCGCAACTTCGCCAGCTATACCTGGAACCGCCGCACCAACACCCAGCAGTTCGGCGATCAGCAAGGCCGCTTCCCGATCCTTGGCCTCGACTGGCGGTTCTAGACACCATGTCCCGCGTCTTCGCCGCCGCGTCTTTCATCGGAGTGCTCCTGATGTCGACGGCCACACTTCGAGCCGGCCCCGCGCAGGAACCCTTGCGGGTCGGCGATCGGCTTCCCGCGCTGAAGGGACAGTTCCTGACGGGCCGCGACGCCGTGCTGCCGCAGGCGTCGTCGGGCCAGGTCGCGCTCGTGTCGTGCGGTGGCTCCATCACGGCGGATTCGAGATTCGACACCGCTTGGTCCGACGAGCTGAAAGCACGTCTGGCGTCGCTCGCTCGGCCGGTCGACCGCTGATGTCGTACCAGCCGGAGTCGGGGAGAACGCCAGCGGTACTCGTGTCCGGTGCGACCGGCTACGTCGGGGGACGGCTGGTGCCCGTCCTCGAAGCCTCGGGGGTTCGGCTTCGCTGTCTCGCGCGGCGCCCGGCCGCGCTCGCGCCGCGTGTGGCACCGACGACGGAGGTCGTCGCAGGGGACCTCTTCGATCCGGCGTCCCTCGATCGCGCCCTCGATGGAATCGACGTGGCCTATTACCTCGTGCACTCCATGGGCGCACACGGCGACTACCTCGAAAAGGATCGCGTGGCCGCCCGCAATTTTGGCGACGCGGCGCGGCGGGCGGGGATTCGGCGAATCGTGTACCTCGGCGGCCTCGCCACGGGCGACGAGGTGTTCAGCAAGCATCTCAAGAGCCGGATCGAGACCGGACAGATGCTGCGCGAAAGCGGAGTCCCCGTCGTGGAATTTCGCGCGTCCGTCGTGATCGGGTCCGGGAGCCTGTCGTTCGAGCTGATCCGTGCGCTCGTCGAGCGATTGCCGGTCATGATTTGCCCGCGGTGGGTCTCAACACTGGCGCAGCCGATCGGCATCGATGACGTGCTCGCCTATCTTGCCGCCGCGCTTCAGCTGCCCGACAGCGAGAGCCGCACGTTCGAAATCGGCGGGGCCGATCAAGCGAGCTACGGCCACGTGATGCGCGAGTACGCGAGGCAGCGTGGGTTGAGGCGCTTGATGATCTCGGTTCCGTTGCTGACCCCTCGCTTGTCGAGTCTCTGGCTCGGACTCGTCACGCCCGTCTACGCACGAGTCGGACGCGAACTGATCGCGGGACTGAAGAACCGGTCCGTCGTCACCGATCCCGCGGCGCTTGCGGTATTCCCAATCAGACCGATCGGCCTGCGCGAAGCGATCGGTCGCGCCATTCGCTACGAGGATCGCGCGTTCGCGCTGACGCGATGGTCCGACGCACGCTCCTCGGGAGGGGAGCCGCCCTCTCTGGCCGAGACGCGATTCGGCAGCAGGCTGGTCGACGCACGGCGGATCCACGTGAACGTCGACGCGGAACGCGCGTTCGCGCCCATCGCGAAGATAGGGGGCGAACGCGGGTGGTACTACGCCACGTGGCTGTGGCGACTCAGAGGCGCGATCGACCTGCTGATCGGCGGCGTCGGGATGCGTCGAGGGCGGCGCGACCCGAACACGCCCGCCGTCGGCGACACGCTCGACTTCTGGCGGGTCGAGGCGTACGAACCGGGACGACGACTGAGGCTCGCGGCCGAAATGAATGTGCCCGGCCGCGCGTGGCTCGAGTTCGAAGTCGTGCCGGTTGCCGACGGCGCCGTCGTCCACCAGACGGCCGTGTTCGAACCGGTCGGGTTGACCGGGCTGCTCTACTGGTATGTGCTCTTGCCGGTTCACGCCCTGATCTTCGGGGGCCTGCTGCGCGCGATCGCCCGGCGCGCGCTGTCACGACCGTGACCGGTATCATGGCGTCGCTCATCGGCCTTGGCACCATCCTGACTGCCCAGACCCTCGGGTGGATGATCAGCGTGAGGCGTCGGGAGGCAAGTGTCGCGGATACCTGCTGGGGCCTCGGCTTCGTGCTGCTGGCGTGGTTGTATTGCTTCCTGTCTCCGGCGTTGACACCACGGTCCTGGCTGGTTGCAGCGCTGATGACGCTGTGGGGAACGCGGTTGTCCGCGCACATCTTCCGCCGTAACCATGGCAAAGGCGAGGATTCCCGCTACCAGGCGATGCGCGCTTCGCATGGACCGGCCTTCTGGTGGCGGAGCCTGTTCACCGTCTTCTGGCTGCAGGGCGCGATCCTGTGGTTCGTCGCCCTGCCGCTCCTCGTCGCCGTGCGTGCCACGCAACCCGCGGCGCTCACCGCCGTCGATGGCCTGGGAATCGTGTTGTTCGCGGTCGGATTTGGCTTCGAGGTCGTGGGCGACCATCAACTCGAGCATTTCAGGGCCGAGCCCTCCAACCGTGGCACGGTGCTCGATCGCGGGCTCTGGCGCTACACGCGGCACCCGAATTACTTCGGAGACGCCACGATGTGGTGGGGCATGTATGCCATGGCGGCATCAACGCCGAACGGATGGCTCACCGTGCCGAGCCCGGCCCTCATGACCTTCTTGCTCATGCGGGTATCAGGGGTGACGCTCCTCGAGCAGAGCCTGACAGCGTCCAAGCCCGGCTACCGCGCGTACATCGCCCGCACGCCGGCGTTCTTCCCATGGTTTCCGCGCGTGCCGGAGTGAGCCTGTGCGGCGCACCCAACTGGCGCGTTCAGCTCCTTGCGGCCAATCGAGGGCGGGAAAGAAGGGATTGCACTTTCAAGGATTCATGCGCGTGAGCCAGTAGAGTGGCCGGCGCTTGGCGTGGGCGACCGCCAGGACGAGCAGATGCTGCTCATGCTCTTCGAAGGCGATCACGTAGGGGAACCGTTGGATGGTCGCCTTGCGGATCAACGGGCCTGCGGCCCGCGGGTGCGGCCATGGCGGATAGGATTCCGGGGCGTCGCCAATTCGACCGAGGGCAGCCGAAACCTCGGAGATGAACTCGTCGCCTAAGCCTGGGCGTCGCTCGTCGTACCACAGCGCGGCGCTGCGAAGCTCGGCGCGTGCCTCAGGATGCAGTTCGAGGCGCACGTCGCTGTTCGAGTTCCTTCAGAATCTCGGTCCGCGCGGTCTCCCAGCTGATCGTCTGAACGCGACCTTCAGCGGCGTCTCGTGAACGCCGTTCCAGTTCGGCCGCCCATGCCGTGGCGACTTCCTCGTCCGACTCTTCTAGACTGGAAAGCAGTTCCTCCGCGACCCGAGCGCGGTCGACGCGTGTGAGGCGCAGAGCCTCGGCAAGCAACTCGTCCGTCGACATGATGTGATTTTACCACCTGCTCCCGAAAATGGGCTCTGACCTCGTCAGGGTCGGTCGACTTCGGGCCCGGTCCATTCGAGTGAAGCGTTTCCAGCGGAGAAGAGCAGAAACAGGTTCAGTTCTCCGAGGTATATCCAAGTCGTCCGGATGCCCGCCGGTGCGACCGGAAGGGTGCTTGAACTCTGGGGAGGCTGACCTTCTCCTGCTTCGATTCTGAACTCGCCCTGCTGCAGCCGACGCCAGGCTACATGCGGCTGCTCAAGGAGTCCGTGCTGCAGATTCGGAAGGCCCGGAAAGCAGCCGTCCGCGATGAACTGGCGATTGCCGAACGGGCTGCCAAAGCGATTCAGGAGAAGCTCGACCGTCTGGACGAGGCATTTCTCTTCGAGCGGACGATCGACATCGACACGTACGACCGCCACCGCGACAAGCTGCGCGAGGAACTGACGCTCGCCCGGATGGACCGTCACTCCGGCCAGCTCGATGAACTCGACGTAGAGGGCATCCTGGCGTTCGCAGAACGCGTTCTGCCGCGCGCCGCAGACCTGTGGGTGCAGGCGTCGCTCGAACAGCGCCAGCGGTTCCAACAACTGTTCTTTCCAGACGGAATCGCGTTCGACGGAAAAGGCTTTGTTGGAAACCGTGTAACCGCACCGGCCTTCAGCTGCTTGCGGCCGAGGGCGGGAAAGAAGGGATGGTGGACCTGAACATCGCCAGTTGGAACCGATTGACGAGCTGGCTGAGGCAGATTGAACGCGTTGGGGTCGCGGGCGCGCCTACCGCGAGAACTACTGTCGAAAGTACGTGATCCGCCAGGAACCGCTGTCGAGATCGAGGCACACTCCGGGATCGTTCGGCCCGTGCAGTTGCGCCCTCCGGACATACGCGGGCGCGCGATCCCATCGGAGTGTTACCCAGCTCTCGTCAGCGTTCGGTGCGTCCCAATTCGCCGCCTCGGTGACGGCGACGAGCTCGTGGCCGGCGGTCGCCACTACCTTGGCGTTCTCACGCGGCGACTCAAAGACGTTGGCGAACGGCACGGCGATCGCCCAGAGTGAATCGACTTTCACACCATCACGGAATGCCTGGGCGTCGTCTGACGAAGCCCAACCAGCGTGAATGCCAGGGGCACAGAATTGCGTGGGCCCCCCCACCCAGCGCCGCATTCGTCCGCCGAGCGTCAGGAGCCGCTCCAGTGTAGGCCATGCCACTGATCGGGGGTCTTTCAGCTCTGTGATCAGATTCCGACTGGTGCCGATCTGTTCCGTCGCTTTGCTGGAAATATACGGCGCGAGGTCAGCGAAGCTGCGTGATGCGACTGCGGAGCGAATTCCGTCGAGTGTCTGACACAGACCGGCAATGCTGCAGCCGTCGTCGTAGAACGCGAGTCGCACGCGCACGAATGGATGTCGGCGCAGTCGCACTGGATCTTTCGTGCGCGGATCCATCAGGAAGTAGCTGAATCCGTCTTCGAGGTTCTCGATCCCGACCCAAATCAACTGATCGCGCACTTGGATAGTTGCAATCAGTTCATTCCATGACGCGGCGTCGCCGCAGTACTCAGCCCAGGCAAAGGCGGATACGTTCTCGAACGCCACTCGTCCGCTGCGATCGGTGCCTACGACACCATCGAAGGACATGTTCATCTTGCACGAGTCGTCCGCTGCGTCACCGAGCGCGTATAGCTTTTCGCCGGTCAGATGGTAATACGTCCTGCCGTTGAAAGGCCGCTGGGCGCGCATCAACGACAATGTGACGGGCTCTTTCTGCTGCGCGTCCCGAAACACTCGTCGCAGCTTCTGCGCGGTGTCGCTCGGCCGTTCCGCTTCCTTGACCCACCGCGCAATCTCGGTTTGCTCGATAGTGGCGAGTCGATCGGCGAGTTGCTTCGCGATCGCGTCCGCTTCTCGGCTTGAGGCTCGGACGAATCCGCCGATCGTCGCCGTGCCTGAAATCGCGAGTGCGTCGGCCGGTTCATCTCGAGCGTCTCGCCTCTTGTAATCCGTTTGCAGGCCTATCACGTACTCCTCGAGCATCGACGTGCGGACGGGCCGCAATGCCTTGACCGGCACCGCCCGTCCATTGCCCGTGTACAGTCGCCACTCCGCGGGCAGCCGCATCCCAGGTGGGAGCCAATCGGAGGGAACTGATGAAACGCTCGACGGGACCGGCGGCACTTCGTCTTCTTGTCCCGACGCTTCGGGCCAGCGATTCCACCACTCACGGCCGTCGAATGCCGCTATTGGAACCATCGACCCATCGGCTCTGACGACGGCAACGAACGTCTGCTCGATTTGTTGACCAGTGAGGAGAGTGGAGTAGCCCAGAGCGGCCAGGCCGGCCAACAACAGCGTGGCGCCGATGTTTCTCGGCATCAAGGCGTAAGCCGGGAATCTCGTCGTGAACCTGCGACGAAAACGGGTCGGCATGGGAACGGTTCGCAAGGCCGCCTGGGTGATCGCACCAGTCTTGCTGCCTGCCTACGCGGCCCGAGCGGGCCCGTAAGTGGCTCTCTCCAGCATAGCGCGGACTTCGACCTCGGTCACGCCTCGTTGCTCCATGCGCAATTCGGCGTGGCCAGTGAACGAAAGATCCCAACTCCACCACTCCGGGAAGGTCGGCATTGAGCCTTTGGCGGCTCGATCGTAGCACCCTGCCACAGGCTCAAGAGCGCTGCCGATCCCGCCCGCGCGGGAAGGCAGGATTGCTCGTCAGGCGGGCAACAGCGCCAGCGGTTCCAACAACTGTTCTTTCCGGAGGGAATTGCCTTCGACGGAAAAGGCTTTGTTGGAACTCGCGTAACCGCGCCCGCCTTCAGCTGCTTGCGGCCAATCGAGGGCGGGAAAGAAGGGATGGTGGACCAGACGGGGTTCGAACCCGTGACCTCGTGAATGCCATTCACGCGCGCTCCCAACTGCGCCACTGGCCCACATCGGAGGGGACCCTGATTGTAGCGCGGGAAAGGCGCGAGGTCAAAATCAGGAACCGCGGACCGGGAATCGGGGGCGCCCGCCGCGTGCGCCAGAGATGCGGCCAGCTCGACGCCCGAATTCCGATTCCCCGTCCTTCCGTCCGCGGTCCCACGCCCATTTCGGGCCCCCGGCCCCTGGGTCTCCGGATCAGTACTCCACGAACATCCGCTGGATCTCGGCCTGGTCCTGGGTCGTCGTCAGCGCGAGCATCAGGAGGATGCGGGCCTTCACGGGCATCAGGTCCTCCGCGGCGAGCGTGCGCCGGCGGACCCCGTTCGCGTCGGGCGCGCCCGGCCCAGCCACCGGGGCGGGCCGGGGCGGCGCGATCCGCCCGCTGCCGGTCCGCGTGCTCGTCACGATGACGACGCCCTTGTTGGCCGCATCGCGGATGGCCTCGCTCTGCGTGCCACTCGTGGCGCCGGCGCCGGCACTGGCGATGACGACGCCCTTCGCGCCGAGATTCACCGCCGCCTCGATCAGATCGCCCGGCGCGCCCTGGTAGACCAGGATGACGTCGACGCGCGGCAGCGCCTGGATCTTCGACACGTCGAACTCGCTTCTCGCCGTGTGGCGCTTGACCGTGGCGCGATAGAACACGACCCGGTCGGCGTCCACCACGCCCAGGGCGCCCGCCGGGCGGCTCTGGAAGGTCTCGAGCCGCAGCGCATCGGTCTTGGTGACTTCGCGGGCCGAGTTGATCTCGTCGTTCAGGACCACCAGCACACCCTTGCCGCGGGCGTCGGGACAGGCGGCGACCCGGAACCCCTCGAGCAGGTTGGCCGCGCCCTCGTACCCGATCGTACTCGGGTTGCGCATGGACCCCACCACGACGACCGGCCGCTCGTCGCGCACGGTGAGGTGGAGGAAGTACGCCAACTCCTCGAGCGTGTCGGTCCCGCTGGTCACGACGATGCCCCCGAGGTCGGCCTGCCGGGCGAAGAGCTCGTTCAGGTGACGCGACAGCGCGAGCCACTGGTCGAGCGAGAGGGCGCTGCTCGAGGTGTTGGCGAATTGCTCGGCCTCGGGCCGCGCGTACTCCTTGACGGCCGGGATCGACGCGACGAGGTCGTCGGCCGTGAGGCGTCCCCCCGTGCGGTTGGAGATCGTCCCGCCCGTGGCGACCAGGCGCACACGGGGCAGCTCCGCCGCCGATGCCTCCACGACCAGCAACAACAGTCCCGCCGCGATTCCCACCATCCGCCGACGCCCGATCCACCGCATCATGCATCCTCCCATCATGCCGCCGCACGGCGCCGAGGCCGCCCGGCCGACCGGCGCGTCGGCCGATCACAGAACGCCATACTCTATCGCATCGGGAGGAGACGCGCCCGGGCGGATATGCGCACCTGCCGCGCGCCGCAGGCCGCGCGCCCCCGGGATCGCGAGGCTCCAGCCTGGCCATCTGCTCGACGGCAGACCGCGGGCCGCGAGCCCGCAGCCGCAGGCCGCGCGCCGGGGATCGGGCCTTCAGGAGATCTGGATCACACGGTCAGGTCAGCGTGTCGGGCGACACGCGATGCGCGAGCGCGAGCCAGCGCGTCAGCAGCGACGCGGCCTCGTCCGGCGTCGTGCCGTAGAACGGCATCAGTGCCGACGGCGCTCCCGGACGACGGGCGATCTGCGCGCGCCAGCGGTCGGCGCGGACGGGCGAGGCCTCGATCACGTAGATCTGACCGCCGATCGTCCGTTCGTATCGTTGGGTGCTCGTGGTCATGGATCGAAGCCGCCCGCGCACGATGACGTCACGCAATGGAAGCACTCATTCTACGCGCCCACGCGGCGCGTGCAAGCGAAGCCATGCGCGAAGACGTCGTCCACACCGGCGAATGCGGCGTTTTCGGCGCGAATCCGACGCAGATAGTGCCGTCGTGTCGGTTCGTCCACAGGTTATCCACGCGTTCGTCCACAACTTATCAACAGTCGGTGCTCGGTGCCTTGACGCT
Organism: uncultured Acidobacteriota bacterium; assembly: GCA_963813325.1. GTDB lineage: Bacteria > Acidobacteriota > Vicinamibacteria > Vicinamibacterales > JAKQTR01 > CAWEYM01. The sequence goes on along the minus strand of CAWEYM010000002.1, from coordinate 1,843,627 downwards.
CCCGGTCCCGCGCACTACGCTGAGACGTCCGATGACGTCCCTGACGCGACACGCCCGCTCCGTGAGCACGCGCACGACGGTGTCCGCGTTCCGCCGACGCGGGGCCGCGACGATTGCCGCGCTGCTGCTCGCGTACGCGGTGCCGGCCGCGGCCTCCGACGCGCCCGGCGAGACGCCCTACCGCATCTTCCTGAAGGACGGCACGCCGATCGTAACCTACGGCGAATACGTGCGCACGGACGACCGGGTGGTGTTCACCATCCCGCTCGGGCCGGCGGACGGACCGACCTCGCTGCAACTCATCACGCTGCCTGCCGGCGCGGTGGATTGGGACCGGACTGATCGCTACACCGACGCGGCGCGCTACGAGCGCTACGCGACCGCGCGCGGCGAGCGGGACTACGCGGCCCTCACCGCCGAGGTGGCCCGCGCCCTGGCCGAGATGGCGGCGACGACCGATCCGGCGCGGCGCCTGGCGGTCGCCACCCGCTCCCGGCAGTTGCTGCTCGGGTGGCCGGCGGCGCATTACGGCTACCGCGCATCCGACGTGCGCGACATGTCGGTCATCCTCGACGAGACGATTTCGAGCCTGCGGGCGTCGGCCGGCGAACGCAGCTTCGACCTGGCGCTCGTCGCCACCGTCCGGGCGCCCGAGCTGGAACCGCTGCCCGCCCCGAACCTCGCGGACTCTCTCGCCGGGGCCCTGGCCATCGCGCGCCTGGCCGACGTGCCCGCCGAGCGCATGTCGCTGCAGCACGCGATCCTGTCCGTGCTGCGCCGTCACCGGCAGGAACTGACGGCGGGGTGGGCAAAGACCACGCGCAAGGCTGTCGCAGCGGCGCTCAAGGCCGATCTCCGCGACGAGCAGCGCTACCGGCGGCTGTCGCTGCAGACGCTGAAGGACGCGACCGGTCGGGCCGCGCGGGGCGATGTGGACGGCGTCGAACGCGCGCTGGCTGAGTTGCGGCGGAAGGACCAGGAATACGGCGGCCGCCGCCCCGCCGAGACGGTCGCGGCGACGGCCGCGGTCGCGGCGCAGCTGGACGCCGCGCGCGCCATGCGGCTCGCGCTCGATCGCCACGCCATGCGCACCGAGACCTACCGGGCCTATCGCCGCGACGTGAACGGCATCTTGAGAGATCTCGGCGGCGTGCGCCGCGAGCTGGAGGCCGTCAGGGCGATGGCGGGTCCGAGCCCGGGTCGCCTGCGCCGCCTGTCGGAGCGGGTCGGCGGGGCCAGCCGGCGGCTGGCGATGCTGGTGTCGCCGCCCGACCTGCGCGACGCGCACGCCGCCCTGCTGTCAGCCGCCCACCTGATGGGCGAGGCCGCGCGCATCCGGCTCGAGGCGATCACGTCCGCAGACATGCAGATGGCGCGCAACGCGTCGGCGGCGGCCGCCGGATCGCTCCTGCTCCTCTCCCGCGCGAAAGCGGCCGTGGACGATTACTTCACATCTCCTCGACGGCGGTGATCACCCCGCGCCGCACTCGACTCGTCCGTGTGACCGGGCTCCAGGCGTTCCGGCGCGCCATCGTGCGGCTCGCCGACCATGCGGATCCCGCGGCCGCCCGCGGCTGCGCGGTCATCGTGCCCAACGGTGCAGCCGCCGAGCACCTCCGACGCGCGGTCGAGAACGGACTGTCCGCACCGCGGCCGGCCCGGATCCTGCCCGACCTCGTGACCCGGGACGCGTGGCTCGCCGGCATGCGCGATCGGCTCCCGGATCCGCCCCCGCGACTGTCGCCGCTCGAGCGGGAGGTCCTCCTGCAGGCGTCCAGCCGTGATGCGATCGCCGGGGGGCTCGATCCGCCCTTCCGGCTGCGGCCCGGGATCATCGCCGAGATGGTGGCGTTCTACGACGCCCTGCGGCGCCAGCTCCGGACCGTGGACGATTTCGAGCGCCTGGTCGTCGAACAACTGGAGCGCGCCGTGGACTACGACCGCGGCGCCGAGCGGATGCTCGCGCAGACCCGCTTCCTGGTCGAGGCGTTCCGCGGCTACGAGCGGCGGTGCCTCGACCTCGGCCGCCTCGACGAGCACGCGCTGCGCGACGTGCTGCTCGGGTCGGCCGCCCCGGTGTCGCCGAGGCACGTCGTCGTGACGGTGGGCGACCGGATCAACGACGCGAGCGGCCTCTGGCCGTGCGACTTCGACCTGCTCACGCGGATCCACGCGCTCGAACGAATCGACGTCGTGGCGACCCGCGCGTCGCTCGATGCCGGACTGGGCCCGCGCCTGCACCAGTGGCTGCCCGGGATCGAGGAGGTGGACGGCGACCTGCCGGAGGCTCCGCACCCGGACCCGCTGCTGATGGCGCCGCCCGCCGGCGAGGCGCGCCTGTTCTGGCTCTACCGGGATCGCGAGGACGAGCTGTCGGGTGTCGCCCGGGCGGTGAAGCGCCGCGCCAGAGCCGGGGCGCCGACGGCGCTGTCGCGGACCGCCATCGTCTTCAAGCGGCCGCTCCCGTACGTGTATCTCGCGGGCCAGGTGCTGCCCGCGGCCGCCATCCCGTACCAGACGTTCGACGCGCTGCCGCTGGCGGCCGAGCCGTATGCCGCGGCGCTCGACCTGGTGTTCGAGTTCGCCGCCTCCGGGTTCAGTCGGGCCGCGACGATCGCGCTGTTGGGATGCCCGCTGTTCTCCTTCAGCGCCGGCGGCGAGCCCGTCGGGGCCCCTGCCGTGGCCGCGCTCGCGCACGCGCTCGCCGAACGGCGATACCTCGGCGACCCGGCGGACCTGGCGCGGTTCGCCGGCGAGTGGGCCACGGGCGACGCGGACTCCGGCGGGTCGCAACGCACACGGGCTGCTGCGCCGGCTGCCCGCGCCGCGGCCGAGGCTGCGGCGATGGTGGCGCCGCTCGCCCGCGACGCCCGGCCGTCCGATCAACTGGGAGCGGTGCTCGCTTTCCTCGCGGCGCACGAGCGCCTGCTGGCGGAGGGCGATCCCGTCCGGGAACGGCACCTGCGGGCCCGCGGAGCCATCCTGTCGGCGCTGACCGCGCTGCGGGATGCCTTCGAGCGGTACGCCGACCACGACCGGCCATTTTCAGAGGTCGCGGCGACCGTGCATCGATGGATCGAGCGCCAGACGTTCGCGCCCCGCACGGGCGAGGATGGGCTGCACCTGGTGGATGCCCAGGCGGCGCCGTACGGCGATTTCGACGAGGTGCACCTGGTCGGAGCGATCCAGCGCGAATGGCCCGAGGGTCAGCGCCGCAACATCTTCTTCCCGCCGTCGCTGCTCAAGGACCTCGGCTGGCCGCAGGAGCCCGACGCCACGGCAGCGGCTCGCGCCGCCTTCGACGATCTCGTGGGCCTGCCGCGCGTCCTCATCTCGGTCTCGTCGTTCACGCTCGAGGACGACGCGATCGTCGAGCCATCCCCGTTTCTCGAGGACCTGGCCCAGACCGGCCTGACGATCGCGCACGACGAAGGTCTGCTCGCCGCCCGGATCTTCGCCGGCGAGGCCATGACGCTGGATCCGGTCGCAGGCGACGCCCTCGGCGAGACGGCCGGCGCGTGGCTGGCGCTCCGGCAAGCCAGGACCGCGGCGTCGGACCCGCGCTACCACGGGCAGTCGGATCCCGGCGTCGCGCGCTCCTACAAGGTCAGCTCGCTCGATCGTTACCGCGACTGCCCCTTCAAGTATTTCGCGGCCGACGTCCTGCGGCTGGAGGAGGAGCCCGACGACGAGGGCACGCCGGGCCCGCGGGCCAGGGGTCAGTTCGCGCACGAGGTTCTGCAGCGGTTCTTCGCGGCGTGGCAGGCCGCCGGGCACGGCGCCATCACGGGCGCGGATCTGGACGAGGCGCGCGCGCTGTTCGGATCGGTCGCCGAAGCACTGCTGTCGAGGCTGCCCGCTGCCGAGGCGGCGCTGGAACGGGCGCGCCTCCTGGGGTCTCCGGTCGCACCCGGAGTCGACGAGACGGTGCTGCGGGCCGAGGTCGAAGGGGACGCGCCGGTCGTCGAACGCCTCCTCGAGTACTCGCTGGATGGCGAGACCGACCTGCGCGGCAGGTCAGGCCTGCGCCGCATCATCCTGCGCGCGAAGGCCGACCGCCTCGACCTGCTCGCTGACGGCACCCTCCGCATCGTTGACTACAAGCTGGGGCGCGCGCCGAAGGTCGGCCACGCCGTTCAGCTTCCCGCGTACGCGGCCGCCGCGAAGGCGAGGCTCGCGGGATACCGCGGCCGCGCGTGGGAGGTGTCGGACGCAGGCTACCTGGACCTGACGAAGGAACGCCGGTTCGTGCCCGTCGCGATGCCCGGCCAGCCCCTCGAGCGGGCGCTGGCGGAGGGAGAGGCCCGGCTGGTGGAGTCGGTGGAGGGCATCGAGCGCGGCGAGTTCCCGCCCGCCCCGTTCGAGCCGTTCCGATGCGGATTCTGCCCGTTCGCCAGTGTCTGTCGCAAGGACTACGTCGGTGACGCGTAACCTCACGCTGCCGTTCGACGACGGACCGCCGGCCGGGCCGGCCGGCGGGGACCCGCCGCTAAGGGACGGGGCCGCGCGGGCGGCAGCCGTCGATCCCACGCGTAACATCGTGCTCGAGGCCTCGGCCGGCACCGGCAAGACGCGGGTCCTGGTCGACCGCTACCTGAACCTCCTACGGGCGGGCGTCGAGCCCGCGAACATCCTCGCCATCACCTTCACGCGCAAGGCCGCCGCGGAAATGCGCCAGCGGATCGTCCGGCAGCTCAGGGACGGCGCGGCCCTGTCTCCGGCCGATGCCGCCCGCTGGCGCGGCCTGCGCGACCACCTGGGCGAAATTGCGATCAGCACCATCGACGCCTTCTGCCTGTCGCTGCTCCGCGAGTTCCCGCTCGAAGCCGATCTCGACCCGGCTTTCGAGGTGGCCGACGAGACCGAGATCCCGAGGCTGGTCGAGGCCTCGCTGGATCGCGCCATCCGCATCTGCCGGCACCTCGCCACCGAGGATGAAGACATCGCGCTCGTGTTCGCCCAGCTCGGCGAGGATCGGCTGCGGCTGGGACTGGCGGCGCTGCTCGACCGGCGGCTGGTGGCTGGCGGCGCGCTCAGCCGGTTCCTGGCGGCCGGGCCGCGCGACCTGACCCTGGCCCGGGCCTGCGAGCTGGGCATGGGCCGGTTGCGCGACGCGATCGGGTCGGTGCCGGGCGGCGTCGACCGCTTCCTCGCATCCGGGCCGATCGGGCATCCGCGGTTCACGCTGCTCGCCCGCGACATCCGGGCCCTGTGCGGACCGCGAGCCGGAGACGCCGCGTGGGATCCATCCCGCGTGCGGGGCATGGCGGATCGCATCCAGGCCCACTTCCTGACAGACGGGAAGGCACCGCGCAAGGCGATGCCGAAGGCCTTCCGGGAACACCACCACCCGTCGCGCGCCGATCGCCGCCACCACCGTCAGAGCCTCGTGGCGGCCGCCGGCGTCGTGGCCGACGCGATCCGGGCGTTCCGCCGCGACCTCAACGTCGTGCTGTCGCGCGGCGTCTGGCGGATGTTCTCGGTCGCGGTCGAGCAGTACCGCCGCACGCTCGACGCCCACGGCGTGCTCGACTTCGCGGAGCTCGTGAACCGCGCCTCCGCGCTGCTCGGCCAGATGGACGAGTTCGCGCAGAGCCGGTTCCGCCTCGAGGCGCGGTACCACCACATCCTCGTGGACGAGTTCCAGGACACGTCGCGGGCGCAGTGGGGCCTGGTCTCACAGCTGGTGCGCACCTGGGGCGAGGGGTTCGGCGTCGCCCACGAGGCGCCGCTCGTGCCCTCGATCTTCGTCGTGGGCGATCGCAAGCAGTCGATCTACGGCTTCCGCGATGCGGAGGTCACGGTGCTCGACGACGCCGCGCGGGCGATCGGGGCCCTCCGGCCCGACAGCGACCCGCTGCAGAGCATCTCCCACAGCTTCCGGTCGGTGCCGGTGCTGCTGGCGTTCGCCAACGATCTCTTCGCGGACGTGACCAAGGCGCCCGACCGCGATGACGGCTTCCGGTACGACGATCGCGACGCGTTCCCGGTCGACGAGGACGGGTCCGCGGCTGCCGCCGGCGCCGGCGAGGCGCTCGGGATCGTGGCGGCCGCCGACCCGCGCGCGTGCGCCGCGGCCGTCGCCCACGAGATCGTCCGGCTGGCGGGCGGCGCGGTGGTCCGCGACCGCCAGACCGGGATCCATCGCCCGATTCGCCCGGCCGACATCGCCGTGCTGTTCCGATCGCGCGACAGCCACCGGGAGTTCGAGCAGGCGCTCGAGGCCCGGGGCGTTCCGACCTACGTCTACAAGGGCCTGGGCTTCTTCGACGCCGACGAGACCAAGGACGTCGTCGCGCTGCTGCGCTACCTGGCCGATCCCGGGTCGGACCTGCGCGCCGCCGCGCTGTTGCGGTCGCGACTGGTCCGGCTGTCGGATGCCGGGTTACGACGCCTCGCGCCGGGAATCGCGCGGGCGCTGACCGGGGACGACGCGCGGGCGCTGGCGCCCCTGGACGAAGAGGACCGCGGCGTGCTGCTGCGCCTTCGTCCCTGCCTGCAGGCGTGGCTGCCGCTGGTGGATCGCGTGCCGCCGTCGGAGGTGCTCGATCGCATTCTCGGCGAGACGGCCTACGCGTTCGAGTTGCGCGGGCCGCGCCTTGCGCAGGCGGGCGAGAACCTGAAGAAAATCCGCGCCCTCGTGCGGCGCATCCAGAACCGCGGCTATCTCACGATGGGCCGGCTGGCCGCGCATCTCGATCGACTCTCGGCCGGCGACGAATCCAATGCCGTCGTCGATGCCATCGACGCCGTCAGCCTGATGACCGTGCACGCCGCCAAGGGGCTCGAGTTCCCGGTTGTCTTCGTCGTCAACCTGGCGCGGGGGACTGGCGGGGCTCCCGCGCCCATCCGCGTGGCGTCCCGCGCGGCGGCTGCAGAAGCCGTCGCGATAGGGGACTTCCGCTCCGAGGCCGACGAGGACGAGAAGCGGCGGGAGCAGGAGGAGACCAAGCGCCTCCTGTACGTGGCCGTGACGCGCGCGCGCGACCGGCTCTACCTGTCGTCGGCGCTCGACGACGACGGCACGCTGCGGTCGAGGCAGGGAAGCCTCGCGGAAGTCGCCCCGGACTCCATGCTGGCGTTGTTCCCGCGCGCGGCGGGCGCCCGCGACGGCGACGCGATCGACTGGGCGGGGACCTCGGGCCGGCGCCACTGGTTCCGCGTGTGCGCGGCGGCCGACGACCAGAGGAATGCGGGTGCGCGGCCCTTCGCGCGGGATGGAACCGAGCCGGGCACCCGGCCCGGCGGCGACGATTTCGAGCCGATCCAGGATTCGGGCCAAGCAGTGCGGGTGGCGGCCACGGCGCTGGCCGCGCCCGCCAGCACGATCCCGCCGGGCAGGATGGACCCGGGGAGCGCCGCGCGCCAGGCCGCGATTGGGGTCCTCGTGCACCGGCTGTTTCAAGCCGTCCCGCACGTCGTGACGCCGGACGCCGTCGCCGCGGTCACGGCTCGAGCCCTGGCTCTCGTACGCGACACCCCGCAGGAGAGGCTCACCGGCGGAGACCGGCCCGGACCGGAGGATCCCGGTCCGGATGAGGCCGCGCGCGGCAGTGCCGAGTCGCTGGCGAGGGACGCGGCCCGACTGTTCATCGGGATGCGCGGACAGCCAGACGTACAGGCCGTGCTCGGCGCAGGTCAGTGCCTCTTCGAAGTGCCGTTCTCGCTGCGCCTGGATCAGTCGCCGGCCATGGGGTCGGATCCCGGTGACGGGCCCGCGGGTCCCGGCGGACTTGTCGTGCGAGGGGTGATGGATTGCCTGGCGTTGGCGGACAGCGGGCCCGTCGTGGTCATCGACTTCAAGACCGGGGCGCCGAAACCGGCCGATCTTGCGCAGCTGGACCTCTACCTCGTGGCCGCCCGGCGCCTGTTTCCGGGCCGGGAGGTCGAAGGGCGCCTGGTCTATCCGGATCGCACGGTGCGCCGATCGGGGAACGATCGCGACGGGACCGCGCCGTGATTGCAGCGCGGTTCAGGCTCGTTGATCCGTGGGCCCGGTAACCGAATTCGCGATCCGGGTGTCTAACGAAGTAGAATCCGGGGTATCGATCAGAAAGGACGAGACAATGTTTGCCCCCCCGCCCATGCCGGATGCCCGTCTGACCCTCGAGCTCGATGGGCTCGACGTCCTGGCATGCGGATGCGTCGCCGGAAGGTTCAAAGCGCTCCCGTGGGACGGCCGCCTGGTGCGGATCGAGGCGAAGGGGTCCTACTGCCTGTTTGCCCAGCATGCCGTCGGCGGTGTGCTCGGGTTCGGATCCCGCGCCGATCTGCTGGCGTTCGAGGCCGCCGACGAGCCGGACGTGGCCGACCTGCCGACGTTCTGAGGGGTGGGCCTACGCCACCCGACCTTCAGCCCAGTCCCGCGCCCGCTGCTCGGCTTCGTCCCGGGTCTGGCCGACAATCAGAATCGACCGATCCGGCTTGCCCCCAGGTTCCCTGACGACCCATGCGACCCAGTGTCCACCGCGCTGTTCCGACTTGATTTCGTAGCTGCCCATCCGGTGCTCCAGGTTCCGCCGAGGCCCGATGCCTCGGTGCTGCAACCATTTATACCCTACTCCGGCGGAAGATCGTCGTTGCTTCTGCCAGCCGCCATTCCGTACAATTCAAGAGCGCCTGGTTCATGGCATGAGCGGGGGCGCACCAAGGAGCGCGACGATGTCACTGTCCTGCCCGAGTTGTGGTAATACGAAAACCTTCCTGGTGAAGACGTTGCAGGCACACGTCGTGCACTTGCAGGAATCCAGGGTCGATGTGGCGGAGGAAACCCATCCTGCGGTGTTCGAGGTGCTGTGCGACGAGTGCGACACCGCGGTCAACTTCGACGAACTCGAGGAATCCCTGCGACGCGAAGTGCTGCTCGCCCTCGGCGCCCGCTGACGTCCCGGTCGTTCCGTTCTTCCCGCGAGCCCCCGGCCCGAATCGCCCATCCCCCACAGGCGCCTGGTTCTTGCCGCCGTCGGCCTCCGGCCTGCCGGGGGCGAGTCTATGGCTGCCGCTGGGCCGGCGGCTCCTCGTACTCCTCGAAGTAGTCGCAATCCGGGCACATCCACTCCCGGATGGTCCGGGTGACGGTTTCCGGGAGGCCCGGCACCCGGTCGGTGATCGTGCGCGGCACGAGCCGCATCCGCTCACCGCACAACGGGCATTCCTGGGTTTCAGCCATGGTGAGGCACCTCGAAGTCGGACGGTCCTATGGTAGCCTGTGTCGTGCGCGATCGGACGTCCGACGACGAACTTGGAGCCAGGACCAGTGCCCCGGACCGCGGGACCGGACGGGCCTGGGCTGCGCGCGGCGCGTTCGAGGACGAGATCGCCATCGACTTTCCCTCCGTCTCATCCATCCTGGCCCGCATCTGCGACGCGCTGGCCCGCGAGGACGAGCGCCTTCCGACACCGTAGGCGGGCCTCGTCACACCTGACCGCGAGCCGGCTTCGCGGTGGTCGCCCCGGCGGGCGCTGCCTGCGCGCGGTGAATTGCACCTGGATCACGACCGACAGGCGCGCCGTGATCATAGATGATGGAAAAATACCACCGCGCGTGTTAAGTACTGCCGGATGGATGCCGATCAGCCTGCCGCCGGACCATCGCCGATGGCGCAGCACGTCGACCTGCTGGGTCTGCTCTACCTGATCTGGGGCGCGCTGGCGCTGGTGGTCGGCGTGGCGATCCTCGTGCTCGCGCTGGGCGCGCTGGCGATCATCGTGTCCGCGGACCAGCCCGAGCACACGCCGGGGCTCGCCGCGAGCATCACCGCCGTCGGGTTCTTCCTGCTCGGCGCGGGCGGGTTGGTGTGGGGCGCCGTGCACGCGTGGAGCGGGTACGCCCTCAGGCGCCGCCGCGCATGGGCGCGCCTCGTCGTGCTCGCGCTCGCGATCTTGAACCTGTTCTTCCTGCCGTTCGGCACCGCCCTCGGCGCCTACGCGTTCTGGGTCCTGCTGACCGAGCCGGGGCGCCGGCTGTTCGAGCCCGCCGCCGGTGGCGGGACGGTGCCCTCGTCGTAGGACGGGATCAGGGGGGATCGACCGTGCCCGCCGGAGTCCACGGTCCGCAGCGCGCGATCCGCCTGATCGAACGCCAGCCGCCGTCCAGGGCGCCGTATTTCCGGATGGCCATCGCTGCATAACGGCTGCAGGACGGCTCGAACCGGCAGCGGAACCCCATCGCCCCGAGGATCGGGGACAGCGTCGCCTGGTACACACCAATGCCGGCCAAGGCGGCAGCCCCGGTCCACTGGGCTGCCGGCGGCCGGCTGAGGTCGTACGCGAGGGCTGCCGTGGCGGCCAGGATTGCCACCAGCAGCAGCCGTCGCCTCGGAACGCCGCGCGTCACGTGACGCGTCCGTCAGAACTTGTTCGCGTACTCGCTGATGTACGGCACGATGAACCGCTGACCGTTCAGGCCCTTGATGATCGCCATGACGTGGATGGCCAGAAACGCCAGGCCGATGATCGGACCGAGCAGCGCGACGATGCAGCCAAGGCCCATGGTCGCTGCGACGATCAGGTTGGTCAGGATCGTGAAGACGATCCAGAAGATGATTTCCGCCACCATCAGCACGATGCCGTGCTTCGCGTGCCACTGAACCTCCTTGTCGTCCTTCTCGACCAGGAGGGGCACGAGGGCGAGAATCCAGAGGTACGACAGCACGATCATGACTCCCCGGTTGCTGCTCGGCGCAGCGGAACCGGCTGGCGTCGGCTCGGACATGGTGTGTGCTCCTTGGGACAGCCTTGCGTTGGTGACGTGGCGAAGTGTAGCGGAACCCCGCGCGGCCGTCCAGCCCCTTGCGGGGACTGTGTAGCCCGTGGTGGACAGCATACCGTGACCGCCGCGCGCGGGCCCCGTCCGGCCGGTAGGTGGCCGCGGGCTACCTATCCGAGGGCCCCGGCCCACCGCGCGGGGCCGGCCCCCGAGCGGCTGACCGGCCGCGCGGTCAGAACTCGACGATCACGCTGGCCGGCTCGCCCATGTCGAGGCCGGCCAGGCCCGCCTCGAACCGTGTGCGGTCTCCGACGATCACGACTGCGAGCCTGGCGGGGTCCATGTGGCGCCGGGCCACGTCGGTCACCTGGTCCGCGCCGATCGCGTTGACGGCAGGGACGAACGCCTCGAAGGTGTCATCGGGCAGGTCGTAGAGCACGAGCTGTCCGAGCGCGCGGGCCACCTGGGCGGATGTCTCGAAGCTGCGCGGATAGCCCCTGGTCAGCGCGGCGCGCGCCAGCTCCAGCTCGGCCCCGGTCGGCGGACGTTCACCGCGGATGGCCTCGACTTCCCGGATCGCCTCGCGGACCGCGTCGGCCGTCACGCTGGTCTGCACGCTCGTCTGAATCACGAAAGGCCCGCGGCCGCGGCGGAATTCGAACATCGTGTGCGCGCCGTACGTGTAGCCCTTGTCCTGTCGGAGATTCAGGTTGATCCGGCTCACGAACTGCCCGCCGAGGATCGTGTTGAGCACCAGCAGCGCGTGGTAGTCGGGGGATCGCCGGGCGACGCCCACGTGCCCGATGCGCAGCTCCGACTGCGGCGCCCCGGGCCGGTTCACGATGACGAGCCGCGCGCCCGCGCCGGCGACGGCCGCGCCAAGGTGGTCGGCGATCTGCGCACCCCGCGGCGGATCCGACCACGCGCCGAACGCCGTCCCGGCGGCGCGCACGGCGTCGGCGTGCGAGAGTGCGCCCACCGCGATCAGCGTGGCCCGGGAGGGCGCGTAGGCCTGCGCGTGGAACCCTGCCACCTCCTCGACCGCCGCCGCCCGCAGCGCGCCGGACGATCCGATCGGCAGGTGCCCGTAGGGATGATCTCCGTAGAGCCGGGCGAGAAATGCGCACTCCGCGACAGCGCCCGGCACGTTCTGGAGCTGAATCAGGCGGTTGAGCCGCAGCTGGCGCACGCGGTCGAAATCGCGCGGGTCCAGCCGCGGGCGCACGACGACGTCGGCCATCAAGCCGAGCGCCGGATCGACGAACCGGCTCAAGGTCGTGAGCGAGAGGAGCGCCGCGTCGGGACCGACCTCCGTGTCGAGGTCGGCCCCGATGCGGGCCAGCGCGTCCTGGATGTCGATGGCCGATCGCGACCCGCTGCCCTCGTCGAGCATGTCGGCCGTCAGGGCCGCCAGGCCGGGCCGGGTCACGGGGTCGGTGGCCGCGCCCGCCGGCACCAGCAGCAGGAAGCTCACCATGGGCAGCGCCGGCCGCTCGACGGTCCAGACACTCAGGCCGTTCGCCAGTCGGCTCTTCTCGACCGACGGAAAGAGGAATACCGGATTCGCGCCGGGCCGCGGAAGGCGCGATCGATCGACGGGCGTCACGAGATCACCACCAGTTCCGAGGAGGCGGCGGCCAACTCGACGTGGCCGCCCGGCACCACGCTCAGCGTCACGCTTCGATCCGGCCCCAGGCAGGTCGCGGCCGCGGACCGAATGTCGGCGGCGGTCGCCTCGCGATACCGGGCCAGGTCGCGGTCGAAGTAGCCGGGGTCCCCGAGATACACGTTGTAGGCGTTGAGCTGGTCGGACTTGCCGCCGAACCCACCCACCGTCTGGATGCGGTACACGAAGTGCGCCTCGGTCAGCGTGACGGCGCGCTCCAGCTCGGCCGTCTCGGGGCCGACCGTGGCGAGCGCGGCCACCTCCTCGAGGATGACGTGCTCGATCGTGTCGAGCGTCACGCCCGGCACCGCGGTGGCCACGACCTGGAAGTAACTGCCGAGCTCGCGCGAGTTCTGGTACGCCGCGACCTCCGTGGCGAGGCGCCGTTCGTAGACGAGGCGCCGGTAGAGGCGCGAGGTCTTGCCGCCCCCGAGCACATCGGCCAGCAGGTCCAGTGCCGCGTCGCCCGGGGCGTACATCGCGGGCGTCTGCCAGCTCAGGTAGAGACGCGGCAGATCCACGCGGTCCTCGAGCGCCAGGCGCGCGGGCCGGCTGGTGGCGCCCGGACGCGCCACGGGGGAGGCGGGCGGCCCGGCCGGGATGTCGCTGAAATACGCGTCGACCATCGTGAAGGCGTCCTCCGGATCGACATCCCCCGCGATCACGATCGAGGCGTTGGCCGGGTGGTAGTGATTCCTGAAGAACCGGCGCACGTCGTCGAGACTGGCCGCCCGCAAGTCGTCGGGCGCGCCGATCGTGGCCCAGTGGTACGGATGGTCGGCCGGGTACAGGGCCTCGACCACGGCCACGGCGGCCATGCCATACGGGCGGTTCTCGTAGCTCTGGCGCCGCTCGTTGAGCACGACGTCGCGCTGCGTGTCGAACTTCTGCTGCGTGAGGGCGGGCAGCAGGTGGCCCATCCGGTCGGACTCCATCCAGAGCGCGAGCTCGAGGGCGCTCGAGGGCACGACTTCCCAGTAATTGGTCCGGTCGGTGTTGGTCGATCCGTTCAGGGACCCGCCGGCCTGCTGCACGGGCTCGAAGTAGCCCTTGTCGTAGTGGGCCGATCCCTCGAACATCAGGTGCTCGAACAGGTGCGCGAACCCGGTCCGGCCCGGCGCTTCGTCCTTGGACCCGACATGGTACCAGACGTTGACGGCGACGATCGGGCACCCGTGGTCCTCGTGGACGACGACCTCCAGGCCGTTGGGCAGCGCACGCTTGGTGTAGGGCAGGTTCACGGCATCGCTCCAGGGGCGGCCCGGCCGAGCGAGATCCCGCTTGGCGATCGCGACCCGGGTACCCGATGATGAGAGCTTCGCCGCGCGTGTGGGCGCGCGGGTGCGTCAACTACCTGCATCGTACCGGTAAGACGGGCACATGGTAAACGGAGATCTGGCGTGGCGGATGCTCGCCGTGCTCGGGGTTGGCGAATTCCTGGGCATGACGCTGTGGTTCTCGGCCACTGCGGTGACCCCGGCCATCGCCGCGGATCTGCACATGACGCCCGGCCAGGCGGCATGGCTCACCATGGCGGTGCAGAGCGGGTTCGTGGCCGGCACGCTGGTGAGCGCGCTCCTCAACCTCGCCGATCTCACCAGCCCGCGGTGGATCTTCGGCCTGGGGTGCGCGGGGGCCGCTCTCGCCAACGCCGCGGTCACGGCGGCTTCGTCGCCCGTCGAGGCCGTGGCGCTGCGGTTCGCGACCGGCGCCGCTCTCGCCCTGGTGTACCCGCCGGCGATGAAGATCGCCGCCGGCTGGTTCGTCGACCGGCGCGGCGTGGCGTTGGGCATCCTGATCGGGTGCCTGACCGTGGGCAAGGCCACGCCCTACCTGCTCGCGGGGTTCCCGGGTGAATCCTGGCGGACGGTCATGCTGACCGCGTCGTGGTTTGCCGTCGCCGGGGGCGTGCTGGTGGTGTTGTGGGTGCGCGACGGCCCGTATGTCACGGCCTCGGCGCCGTTCGACGTGCGGGCCGCCTTTCGCGTCTTTTCGCGGCGGGCCACGCGGCTGGCCACGCTCGGGTACCTGGGGCACATGTGGGAGCTCTACGCCATGTGGGCGTGGGTGGCGGTGTTCGTCACGGCCAGCCTCCAGGCCCACAGCGTGCCGGACGCGGCGCGGGGCGGATCGCTGGCGGGCTTCGTCGCGATCGGCACCGGCGCGCTGGGCTGCGTGCTGGCCGGATTGTACGCGGACCGGGTGGGAAAGGCGCGCGTCGCCGCGTGGGCCATGATGATCAGCGCGACCTGCTGCGCTGCGAGCCCGCTCCTGTTCCGTGCCCCGCAACCGGTGCTCTACCTGTTCGTCGCCGTCTGGGGCTTTGCGGTCGTCGCCGACTCCGCGCAGTTCTCGGCGATCGTGTCGGAGACGGCGCAGAGCGACTACGTGGGCACGGCGCTGACTGTCCAGACATGCCTGGGTTTCCTGCTGACCGTCGTGGCCATCAAGGCGGTGTCGATCGCCGCGCTGTCGTTCGGGTGGCGGTGGGCCTTCCTGGTCGTGCTGCCGGGCCCCATGCTCGGCGTGCTCGCGATGCTACGGCTCTTGCGGCCGCCCGCCGTGATGGTGACGGGCGCGAAAGCCTGACGGCCGTGTCGTTTCTCCTGGCGGCCGGCCGGCTCCAGCCGTAACCTCCAGCCAACCATTACGGCCGCTCCGGCGTCTCATGCAGATGAGGGCGGAACCCCGCTGCCCCGCGGCGCGTAGTAGGATCCGGACGACGTTTCGAGGTGTAAACTGGGCTGGTTGGCAACCATGAGTCTCGCGCGCCTGAGCCTCAGCCTGTTCGGCACGGTCGCTCTGCTCTCCGCAGTGCTGGCGAGTGCCACGATCTGGTTGCTGCTGACCGATCCGGTGACCGTGGCGGATGCCATTGACCAGGGGCAGGTTTCGCCGCTGGTCCGGGAACTGGCCGGCGTCCTCTACCAGGCCTTCCAGGGGATTCTCCGCTACCTGTAGCCGGCCGTCCGGCTGTCCCGCGCTCGTCCGGACCCGCGGCTCGCGCGTCACCGAAGCAGGGCAGGGCGTGCCCGGCCCGTGCCGACACGGCCGTCCGGCCCGGTGGCCGGCCCGACGATCCTACAGTTCCCGCTTCAGGAAGCTCGCCAGGTAGTAGCCGTCCAGGTACTTGAACGGCGCGACGCCTGTCGTGTAGTGCCCGCAGGGCAGGACCCTCGTCTCGTGCGGGATGCCGCGCCGGGCGTACTCGCGCACCAGGTCGCGCGACAGGTGCAGCGGGAACGACAGGTCGAACAGGGCATAGACGAGCAGCGTCTTCTTGCCGCGCACGCGGTCCAGGTGAGACCAGGGACTGATCG
Organism: uncultured Acidobacteriota bacterium; assembly: GCA_963813325.1. Classification (GTDB taxonomy): domain Bacteria; phylum Acidobacteriota; class Vicinamibacteria; order Vicinamibacterales; family JAKQTR01; genus CAWEYM01. The sequence continues at coordinate 1,827,933 of CAWEYM010000002.1, read as the reverse complement.
GGCGCCACAGTTCGCGCAGCAGCGGCAGCTGGATCCGGCCCTCGAGCCCCTCGCGCACGTGCGCGGTGGAGAGACCCTCCCACACGACGTCGGCGAACCAGGGCGACACGTGGTTGAGGGCCATCACGCGGACGATCGGTTCGTGGGCGCCGGTCAGCATCGACAGGCACGACCCCAGGCTGGTGCCGAGCAGCCCGATCCGCTCGTACCCCTGCGCGGCCAGCCAGGCGACCGCCCGGCGCGCGTCCAGCACGGCCTGCTGGCATGCCTGCAGGGTCTGTCCCAGGTTCGCGCTGACGATGAAGTCCGCGCGCGTCAGTTCCGGGGGCATGCGGCGGTCGTGGTACGGCAGCGTGAGGCGCAGCGCGCTGATGCCGACGCGGTTCAGCAGGCGGCACAGGCCGACGTGCCCGTCCTCGTCCGCGTTCCACTGCGGCAGGACCACGACGCCCCGGCGGGGCGCGGCCAATCCGTCCGGGCGCGGGCCGGGGTGCGCCGGGAAGTACCGCGTGTAGACGGTGTTGTTCTCCCGGTGCGGCGAGACCAGCCCGCTCGGGAACGTCACCATGCGCTCGCCGGGCTTCGCGCCGGGCGGCAGGGTGCACGTGCCGTACTCGCGGGCGGGTTCGACGGCGAAGAAGGCGTCGGTGTCCTTCATCACCTCGTCCACAAACGCGCGCAGGGCCAGGCGCGGGTCGCTGCCCGCCTGGCGGCCGTTCAGCCCGACCCAGTCGAGGCCCCACGCGAATGGCCGGACGACCCGATCCGTGCTGGCCGATGCAAGCCTGCGTTCCCAGCGATGGATCAGCGGGCCGATCATTCGAGCCCGCCGGACAGCGCCGCATGGCGACCGGGCGCCGGGCGCGGATGCGCGGCCAGGCGCAGGTGCGGGACGTGATCCGGCGCGGTCCGCCGACGGCGGCCCGTGCCGTCGGTGGTCGCGCGGCCGGGTGTCGTGGCGCGGGGTGCGGGTGCGATCATCCGATCAGGCAAGACTCGCACGCCGCGGCCGCGCCGAGCAAGATCTCCGTCGCCTGGCGGCGGCCGACCAGCTGGAGGCTGCAGGGCAGGCCGGCGGCGGTGGTGCCGCACGGCAGCGCGATCGCCGGGTGGCCGGTGAGATTGAACAGCTGCGTGAGGCGGAGCATCAGGGTGCGGACCGACTCGCGGCGATCCCCGACCGGCACCGACGTCGCGCCGATCGGCGGCGCGGGAATGGGCAGGGTCGGCAGCGCCAGGACGTCGCAGGCGCCCAGCGCCGCGTCGACCTCGCGCCGCAGCGTCTCGCGCCCGACCATCGCGCGCGCGTAGTCCTCCCCGAGGACGTACCGGCCCATCTCGATGCGCAGGCGGACGTTCGGCGTGTAGTCACCCGGCTGCGCCGCGATCGTGGCCGCGTGGTACGCGGCGGCCTCGGGCAGCTGCAGGTGCAGGTAGATCGGGGCGATGTCCGGCGCGTGCGGGATGTCCACGCCCACCCGGCGGGCGCCCGCCGCCTCGAGCCGGGCGAGGCCTTCGTCGAAGCGCGCCCGCACGTCCGTGTCGAGCAGGTCGAGGAAGTAGCGGCGCGGGACGCCAAGCGTCAAGCCCGCGGACGCCGTCGCGCACCGGCAGCGGCCAGCAGGCCGCAGGCGCCTCGCCGCGCATGACCAGGTACAGGAGCCACGCGTCGGCCACGCTTCGCGCGAGCGGGCCGACATGATCCAGTCCGCGGCTGAGCGGCACCACGCCGTCGCAGGACAGCTCGCCGAAGGCGGGCTTGAGCCCCACCGTCCCGCACGCCGCGGCCGGGATGCGGATCGACCCGCCGGTGTCGGTGCCAACCGACGCGCAGGACATGCCCGTCGCGATCGCGACCGCCGAGCCGCCGCTCGAACCGCCGGGGGACCGCGACGGGTCGACCGGATGGCGGACGGCACCGTAGGCCGAGTCGTCGCTCGTGGTGCCGAACGCGAACTCGTGGAGGTTGCACTTGCCGACGAAGACGGCGCCCGCCGCGCGCAGCCGGGCGACAACCGGCGCGTCGGCGGCCGCGACGTGGCCGTCCCGCACGCGGGACGCGGCCGTGGTCGGCACGCCGCGCATGTCGAACAGGTCCTTCAGTGAGATCGGGATCCCGTGCAGCGGTCCCCGCCACCGGCCGGCGGCGATCTCCTCGTCGGCCTGACCGGCCTGGGCGAGGGCCTCCTCGCCCGTGACCGTGATGAACGCCCGCAGGTCGGCGTTGCGCGCCCCGATCGCGGCGAGGCACGCGTCGGTGAGCGCGCGCGAGGTGATCGCGCCGCGGGCCAGCCGCGGGGCGAGCGCCGAAATCGTCTGGAGATGCAGCGGCGTCGTGATCATCGGCGGGCGTGATCGGCGCGCCGGTCCTCTTCGCCCGGCACGTCGAGGTCCGGGGCGGAGGCCGGGCCGGTGCCGGCGTTGTCGTTCCAGTCGGCCGCCCGCAGCGCCCGCGTGGCCTGGGCCAGCGTCGTCAACAAGGGCTTCAGTTCGGGCACGCCGCGACGGTCCGCGTCCGCGCACGCGCTCTCGAGCCAGGTGTCCACGTTCATGGTCGCTGCTCCGGCCTCAACCCGGCAGCCGGCCTGCGCCGACCGGCGTGCGGCGCGATCACCGCTCTCGATCGGCGGCCTTTCGCGGCCCCCCGGAGCGCGTCCCACCGTTCCGCCCCGATCCTACCATTGCCGGGCGCCGCCCGGAAAAATGCTGTCGGACCTTTGCCGCGACCTGGCGATTGGTCATCCTGTCAACGGTTTCGACACCGACGACGCGTCCGCCGAGATTGGTTTTGTCGAGGCGATTCTTGAGTTCGTGCGCCGCCTCGCCGGGACCAAGTATCAGCACGGACTCAGCGTCACCAATGCTCGCAATGACCGCATCATAGTAGGTCTTGAGGCGTCCCGAGAACGCTCTCTGGCGGCTGTCATCCGAGGGTACCTGCTGTGATTCATAGGGTCCCTTGAGCGGTGAATCACCAGTACGCCGGAGCTGTTTTTCCACGTTCGATATCGTCAGTGAGATCTCCTCCTCCTTGTCCGTCACAGCCACGACGATGGCCTTCCTGTGGTCGATCCACAGACCCACTCTTGTTGTCATCGACATTCTCCTTTGTCCGCAGCGGGACCCTGGACGCGGCTCACCGGCAAGGCCGGGCCTGGCGCCTGTGCCTCCCCTCCGTCAGCACGCTACGCGCATCGGCTGACCGTGGCTGTTCACAAGGGAACAGGTGGCGATCCGGCGCACGACGGCTGCGTCGTACGCCCATCCCGGCTCGCCGCACCGTCTCTGCTAGAATCGATGCACCTTTAGCCGGCAATCGTGGGCGCAGCCGGGCGACGCGGCCCACCCCGCAGGCGGTGCTGTCGATGACCATCGCGAGGCAGTTCAACGTTCTCGTCTCGTCCGTGTCGCTGGTGGTCCTGGCCTTTGCGGCGCCGATGGCCTACCAGTTCGCCAGCCTCTCCGGGGAAGGCGCACGGCTGCTCGAGAACCTGCGGCAGACCTCGATGCTCAGCCAGGATCTCGCCCGGGGCAACAGCGAGCACATCCTGCAACTGCAGCGGCAGTTCATTCAGCGGGCCCCCCGGTTCACCGAGACCCTCGAGAACCTGGATTACGCGCTGGGCGAGAAGTACATCGAGTACCTGAAGCTGGACATCGGCGTCCAGGAACGACTCGCGGTCGAGCGGGCCAAGACGCTGCAGGCCGAATTGAGCCTCCTGTCGTGGCAGATCGCCGGCGAGCTGGCGGACGGGAGACCGGCGGAGGCCAGCCTCAGAATCCAGCGCCTGTATCAACTGCACGAGGACATCAGGACCGAGTTCGGCAAGCTGCGAGCGCTCCAGCTGGCCAAACTCCAAGCCGTCGTCGTCCGCCTCAAGGAGTTGGCGGACCGGGGCCTGATTGCCGTCTCCGCCCTGCTCGGACTGCTGGTCGTGGCGGCCGCGTTGTCAACCGTCATGCTGCGCCGGAGGATCCTCGGGCCTGTTCGTGCGATTCTCGCAGCGTCGGAGCGCATCCGCCAGGGCGACTTCACGGGGCGAGTCCCGGTCCGGAAGGCCGACGAGTTCGGTCAGCTCACCGAGGGCTTCAACTTCATGGCCGAGGCGCTTGGCGAGAGCTATGCGGGCCTCGAACGCAGGGTGGAGGACCGGGCGAGGCAGCTCCAAGAGGTCCAGGCCCAGCTGAGCCGGGCCGAGAAGATGTCGGCCGTCGGTCTGCTGGTGAGCGGCGTCGCGCACGAGCTGAACAACCCGCTCGCGACGATCCGGGGCTTCGCCGAACTCGCGAAGATGGAGCTCACCCCCGACGGGGACTACGCGAAAGGTGTGGGCCTGCTGGAAGAAGCGGACGCGCAGGTCGAACGGTGCCGGAAGATCGTCGCCAACCTCCTGCAGTTCGCGCGCCAGCAGGAGCCGCGGATGGAGGCGCTCGACGTCAACGGCATGATCGACCAGGTGCTGAGCCTGCGGGAATACGAACTGGGCACACGCAACATCACGCTCGTCCGCGAACTCGACCCGTCCAACCCGGTGATCGTCGCCGACCGCGACAAGATGCGGCAGGTGATGCTCAACCTGCTGAACAACGCGCACCAGGCCATTCTCGGGGAGGATCGGGCCGGGACGATCCGGGTTCGGACCCGCGCGACCGGGGCCACGGTCGTGATCGAGGTCCTGGATGACGGACCGGGATTCCGCGATGCCGCGAGGGCCTTCGACCCGTTCTACACCACCAAGGAAGTCGGCCAGGGAACCGGGCTGGGTCTGAGCGTCTGCTACGGGATTGTCGCGGAGCACGGCGGCGAGATTCTCGTGGGCAACTGGGACCGCGGCGCCCGGGTCGCGCTGACGCTGCCGGTCGGTGATCCGGACGCGCTCGAGAAGGCTGACCAGCCCGTGCAGAAGCCCTCCGTCCCGCCCGCCGGCGAGCCAGCCCGGTCGGCCGGGCTGCGCGCGCTGGTGGTCGACGACGAGGCGATGCTCGTGCGGCTCCAGGTGTCGTTCCTCGCGAAGCTGGGCATCCAGGCGACGGGCGCGGCCACGGGCGCCGAGGGGATTCGCCACCTCGAGGCGCACGATGTCGATCTGATCATCTCCGACGTTCGGATGCCGGGGGCGGTTGACGGCGTCCAGCTCTACGAATGGGTCCGCCTCAACCGGCCGCATCTCGCGCGGCGATTCCTCTTCGCGTCCGGTGACCTGGTCGGCCTGAACCTGGGCGACTTCTTTCAGCGGACGCCGGTGCCGCGAGTCGAGAAGCCGTTCCGCTTCTCCGAGTACTCGGACGTGGTGCAGCACGTGCTGGCATCCGGAGGGACATGATCGTGAGATCTCTGCCGATCGTGACGGCCGTGGCGATCGCGCTGCTGGCGCTGGGGTGCCACCCGCGCCCATCCCGGGTGGTCTTCGGCATTGGCATGACGTCCGATGCCCACGACGCGGTCAAGCTGGCCGCCCGGGAGATCAATGCCGGAGGCGGCATTGGCGGCGTGCCGCTGGAATTGGACGGCCTCGACTTCACCGGGATCCAGAACCAGTTCGATCCCGTGGCGGTGCTCGCCGTGGCGGATCGGTTCATCGCGAACAAGGATCTGCTCGCGGTCATCGGTCACAGCGACAGTGCGTCGACGCTGTCGGCGGCCGCATCGTACAACACGAACGGTGTGCCCCAGATCGTGACGATTGCCACCAATCCCGCCATTACCGGCATCGGGGTGTGGACCTACCGTCTCTGCCTGTCGGATGCCGCGCAGGGGCCGGCTCTCGCCGAGTACGCCGTGAACGACTGGCACAAACGCCGGATCGCCGTCTTCTTCGTCAACGACGACTACGGCCGGGGCCTGGCGCACCTGTTCGAGCGGCGCGCGCGCGACCTGGGCGCGGAGATCGTCGCGTCCGTGATGCATCGGAATGCGCTCGCGGAGGATGACAGGCAAATGATCCAGTCGGCGCTGGCGCGCCTGAAGCATGGCCCGCTGCCGGACCTGGTCGTGCTGTTTCAGCGCGTGGCCGCGGCCGAATGGACCGTGCGGGCGATCCGCGAGGCGGGCCTCGCGGTCGACCTGCTCGGCGGCGACAATCTCGCCCAGTACTCGCTGCCGGCGGTTGGCCGGGAGCTGACCGACGGAATTCGTGTTTCGCAGTTCCTCAACCTCGACCGCAGCGAGCCGCGCGCGGAGCAGTTCGCGCGGGCCTTTCACCAGCTCACCGGCAGCGACCCGGACTACAGCCAGGCCTTTGCCTACGATGCCGTCTACCTGCTGCGCGACGCCGTGCTGCAGGGCGGCTACTCACGGGCCGGCGTGAAGACCTACCTCGACCGGTTGATTCAGGACCGCGTGCCCGTGCGGGGTGTGGGTGGCACGTTCACGCTCGGGCCCGACCACGACGCCAGGCGCCCGCTCTACGTGTCCGAGATCCGGAACGGGCACTTCGATATCCTCAAGGCCCTGCCCGTGCGGTGAACACCGCCCGGGATCTGCGCGGCGGCTGCGCCCGGGCTCGCCGCCTCGTGCGGCCCGCGGGCGCCCTGCCGAGCAAGAGCCTCGTGGTCAGCCCGGCTTCGGATTCTCCTGCCCGGAGTCGGGATCCCGCGTCGAACGCCGCCTCCCGACTCTTACGCGTCCGCCTTGAGGCCCTTGGCGGCGTCCAGGTTCGCGGCGCGCCGGGCCGGCACGACGCCGGCCAGCAGGGCCACGGCCAGGAGCACGCCCGCCACCGCGACGTAGGTGGACGGGTCGGTCGCCGTGACGCCGAACAACACGGCCGACAGCGCGCGCGCGATCCCCAACGCGCCGACCATGCCGATCAGCATGCCAGCGGCCGTCAGGCGAGCCGCCCGCCAGAGCACCAGCGCCCCGATCTCGCGGCGGCTCGCGCCGAGCGCCATGCGAATCGCGATCTCACGGCGGCGCTGGCTCACGCCGTAGGCCATCAGGCCGTAGAGCCCCGTGCCCGCCAGCGTGAGCGCAAGCACGGCGAAGGCCGCGAACAGGCTGAACATGATGCGGCTGCTGGACAGCTCGTCCGCGATCGCGGTCGTCATCGGTCGCATCTTATGAACGGCCAGGTCCGGGTCGAACCGGCGGACGGATGCCCGGACGGCCAGGGCGGCGACCTCGGGCTTCCCGGCGCGCACGACAAGCCAGAAGGCCCGCTGGGGATGCTGCGTGAGCGGCAGGTAGACGTGCGGCGACGGCGGTTCGGTGTAGCGGGGGTTCGTCGTGTCACCGACGAGGCCGACGATCTCGATGGGGGCCTCGCCCGCGACGCCTTCGATCGACACTCTCTGACCGAGCGCCGCTTCCGGCCGCGACCAGTATCGCGACGCGGCCTGCCGGCTGACGATCGCCACTCTCGGGGTGTCGGCCGTGTCGTGGGCCGAGAATCCGCGCCCCGCCAGGATGCCGATCCCGGCGGCCTCGAAGTACGCGGCCGAGCACGTGTCGATCGCACCCCACGGACGTTGGTCGGGCGCCGGCGCCGGCCGCCCCTCGATCGAGAATTTTACCAGCGTCTCCCGTTGCACCAGGGGCAGGCGGGTGATCGCGGCCGCCGACGCCACGCCGGGCGCCCGCGCGATCGACGAGAGAAGCTCGTCGATCTGGCCCGGCAGCCGGTCGTCCGCGGCGTACCGCCGTTCGGGCAGATCCACGTTCGCCGTCAGCAGGCCCTCCGGGCGGAAGCCGGGGTCCAGCCGGTTGACGGCGACCATCGTCCGCACCACCAGCCCCGCGGCCACCAGCAGCACCAGCGCCATCGCCAGCTGCGCTGCGACCAGGATGTCCCGGCGTCGTCCACCCCGTCGGCTCCCCGCGGACCGGTCCCCCTCCTTCAGCGCCTCGGCGCCGCCGCGCGAGGCCTGGAACGCTGGCAACAGGCTGAAGAGCAGCAGCGCGGCGAGCGACAGAACGACGCCGAAGGCCAGCACATTCCGGTCGATCGTGACCAGCTCGAAGAACGGCTCGTAGGCGAACGCCTTCATGGCTTGCATCCCGGCGTACGCCACGCCAAGTCCCAGCACGCCCCCGGCCGCGGCGACGAGCAGGCCCTCGGTGACGAGTTGGCGCACGAGGCGGCTCCGGCTGGCGCCGAGGGCCGCTCGCAGGGCTATCTCCCGCTGCCGCGAGGTCTGTCTGGCCAGCACGAGGCTGGCGATGTTGGCGCACGCAATGAGGAGGACGATGCCGACGACGGTGAGGAGGAGGCCGAGGATCAGCCAGGTGTCTGGCCCGACGATCGCGTCGCGGGTGGACAACACCCGCGCGTTCCAGCCGGCGTTGGTGTCCGGGTGCTCGCGCTGCAGGCGCGTCGCGATCGTCGTCACTTCCGAATTGGCGCCTGCGAGCGTGGCGCCTGTCGCGAGGCGCCCGCTCACCTGGAACTGACGCTCGTCGCGCCGGGCTCCAGCGGGCTCGATCGCCAGCGGCATCCAGATGTCGAAGAGGCTCAGGTTGCCGATTTCGATGGCTGGCGTCAGCACCCCGACGACGGTGTAGTTCTCGCCGTCGAGGGTGAGGGCGTCGCCGATCATCGACCGTGAGGCTCCGAAGCGCTGCACCCAGAAGCGATGTGCGAGGACCACGACGCGCGGTGCGCCGGGGCGGTCGTCAGACGGCCCGAAGAGCCTGCCCGCCGCGGGCGCGAGCCCCCAGGTGACGAAGATGTTCCCGGTCGCTCGCTGGGCGCGCAGCCGCTCCGGGTCTCCCCTGCCCGTGAGCGTGCAGGTGCTGCTCGTGGTGGCGGCAAGCGACGAGAAGGCGCGCGTCCCGTCGCGCCAGGCCGCGTAGTCGGGGAACGAGACCGGCGACTTGGTGTTCCCGCTCCGGGAGTGGGTGCCGTAGATCCACCCCAGCCTGCCGGCGTCGGCGATCGGCAAAGGCCGAATCGCGAGGATGTTGGCAAAGCTGAAGATGACGGTGTTGGCGCCGAGGGCCAGCGCGAGCGTCACGATGGCGACCAGGGCGTAGCCCGGCTGACGCCAGAGCGTCCGGGCGCCGAACCGGAGGTCACGCAGCAGGGTGTCCACTCGTGTGGTCCTTTCGGGCCGGCAGGAATCGAAGGCAGAACTGGGCCCGTGTCGTTGGACGGAAGGCGCTGGGAATTGGTTCGGTGCGCCTCGTTCAGGCCGGCGGCCGAGTCGGCCGGAACCACTCTGCACGGCATGTGACGCCCGCCTGGCAGGCGCGCCGGTGGTGGAACACGTGCTGGGAGCAGGCGCCAGCCGTCCGGCGCGCAGCAGAGGCGCGGGTCAGCGCTCCGGGCCGACGATCCCCGGCCGGTCGTCGCGGTCTCGGAGAACGGAGACCGCCACGCCGTCGCCGACGGGGAGGAACACCGTGCGAAGCCGGGGGTCGGCGGCCAGCCGCTCGTTGTAGCGGGCGATGGCCTCGACCGTGTCCCGCGAATGCGTCGGAGGATCCGCGAACCCGGGCACGACGTCACCCCCCCAGAGGACATTGTCCGTGATCAGCAGGCCTCCGGGTCGCAGCAGCGCGACGAGCCGATCGAGCAGCGGTGCGTACAGCGCCTTGTCGCCATCCTGAAAAATCACGTCGAACGGGCCCGATACCTTGGCCACGCGGATCGCCGCGTCGCCGAGCAACACGTTGGCACGGTCCGACACGCCCGCGCGGGCGAAGTGCTCCTTGGCCACGGCGGCACGCGCCGCGTCGCGCTCGAGGCTGATCAGCAGGCCGCCCGGCGGCAACGCGCGTGCCAGCCAGATCGCGGAGTAGCCGTAGCCGGTGCCGATCTCCAGCACCCGCATGGCGCCGGCCGCTGCGGTCAGCACGTGCAGCAGCGCGCCGGTTTCGGGGCTCACCGCCGGCACGTGGTCCTCGGTCGAACGCCGCCTGACCTCGTCCGTGGTGGCGTCGCCGAGCGTCGTCATTGCGGCGAGATACGCCTGCACGGGCTCCGGAACGAACGGGCTCATGTCCTGCATTGTATGACCGGCTGGACCCGGCCGTCACGACCGGTCTCACCGGGCGGTCCACACCGGCGCGGGGACGGCCCGAGGGCCGCGTCCGGGTAACATCCGCGCAACGAGCCGTGGTATCGTGCGCGGACGCGGCACCACTGTCGGCAGGAGCATCGAAGGCGCAGGCGTGGCGCGCGCGCGCCGCCGTCGGGTTTGCGAGCGGACCGGCTCCGCGCGTGGGCCGGGTTCTGGGGCGCTGGAGGGACGTGGTGCAGGTCAGACGCGGGCTCGCCCTGGCGATGGCAGCCCTGGCGATCGCGGGCACGATGGCAACCGCCGCATCGGCCCAGGGGCTCTACCTCAAGGAGATCAGCCGGGACGGCCGCATCTACGTCTTCAACAGCGCCGCGGCAGCGGTTCGCTTCGAGACCACGGGGCAGATGGACCGCGCCCTCACGCGAGCGGGCGTCGGCCCGAACAGCGAGACCGTCGTCGCGGACAGCGAGACGGCGCTCGAACTCTACTTCTTCAAGCACGGCATCGCGCAGGTCGTCGAGCGGCCCGCCCCGAAGCCCGATCACGTCTCGCTCAGGCTGGGCGGCACCATCTTCACCGACTACACCTACCAGGGGGCGCCGCGCGTGCCGGATGCCGACGGCAACCTGGTCAGCAAGAGCGAGTTCGAGGTGCGCCGCGCGTACCTCACCCTGACCGGGAGCCTGTCGGACCTGGTCGCGTTCCGCATCACGCCCGACATCACGGCGCGCCAGGTGTCGACGCCGGGTGCGCCGACGAGCACCGATGGCAGCCTCGTGGTCCGCCTCAAGTATGCCTACGGCCAGATCAACCTCGACCGCTGGGCAAAGGGGGCCTGGTTCCGCGCGGGCCAGCAGCAGACGCCCTACCTGGACTTCATGGAGGGCATCTATCGCTATCGCTTCCAGGGCACGATGTTCACCGAGCGCGGGGGATACATGAGCTCGTCGGACGTCGGCGTGTCGGCGCGGGTGGCGTTGCCGGGCGACTACGGCGAGATCCACGCGGGCTACTACAACGGCGACACGTACTCGAAGGCCGAGACGAACGACCAGAAGGCGTTCCAGGTGCGCGGGAGCCTGCGCCCGGCGCCTCGTCACCCGCTGCTCAAGGGGCTGCGCGTGACGGCCTTCTACGATGCGGATCGCCCCGCGCAGGGCGGATCGCGGACCCGGTTCGTGAGCGCGGCGACCTTCGAGCACGCGTTCCTCACGGCCGCGATCGAGTACCTCAGGGCCGCCGACCGGCCGAGCGGCCGGTCCGCGGTTCCCGATCGCCCCGCCGCCGGCTGGAGCTGGTGGGCCGTGCCCCGCCTCACCCGGAACCTCGAGGCGCTCGTGCGGCACGATCGCCTCCGCGCGGACACGCACGTCGACGGCCGCAGCGACCGCACCCTGGCCGGCCTCGCCTGGTGGTTCACCATGCCGACGGCGCCCCTGGCCGCCGCGGTCCTCGTGGACTACGAGCAGGTGCAGTACACGCCGCGCTCCAGGCCCACCGAGCAACGCGTCGAGGTCAAGTGGCTCTTCCACTTCTGACCGGCTGATTTCCCAAGCCTGTTCGCTGCCGGCCGCGAGCCCGGATGCGGCCCGGCTGGCGGGTCGGGTCGGGTTGCTGCCTGCGACAGCCGGGTGTCCGGCCCGTGGTTCGGCTAGACTGTCATCAAGGGGCCCGGCCGGGCCCTGTCCCTGCCGGCCGGGACCGCCCCCGTCGGAGACCCGCATGGCGGATGCAGATAGTTCCGAGGCTCCCGAGACCGTCGCCGTGATCGATGTCGGCGCGAGCGCGGTTCGCCTCGTCATCGCCGAGCTCAAGCCCGGCGCCCGGCCGTTCGTCGTCGAGGAGGCGTCGCGCGGTGTGCTGCTCGGCAAGGACACGTTTGCCAGCGGGCGGATCGGCGCCGCGTCGATGGAGGCGTGCCTCCGGGCGCTGTCGAGCTTCCGGCGACTGATGGACGACTACGGGGCGGGTCGCTACCGCGCCGTGGCCACGAGCGCCGTGCGGGAGGCCAGCAACGCCGACACGTTCCTGGACCGGGTGCGGGTCCACACCGGCCTCCGGATCGAGATCATCGACGGCTCGGAGGAGAGCCGGCTGACCTACCTGGCGGTCCGCGAGCGCCTGCGCGGCCACGCCGCCCTCGCGGGACCGCCGGCGCTGCTGGTCGAGGTGGGCGGCGGCTCGGCCGACATGACGATGTTCGAGGGCGACCGGCCCAAGCACTCGGGCGTGTACGCTCTCGGGTCCATTCGCATGCGGCAGGGGCTGGCCGCCTGGCAGGGCGAGCACGAGCGTCGCGTCCGCGTCATGACCCGGCACATCGCGAACACGATCGCCGACATCCACCGCGACATGCCGCTCGGCACGGCCCAGTACATGATCGCCCTCGGCCACGACGTGCGCTTCGCCTCGCAGGAGCTGATCGACGCGCCGGAGGATCGCGTGCGCGAGGTGCCGCGCGAGGCGTTCCTCGAGTTCTGCGGACGCATCGAGACGCTGGACGAGGACGAGCTGGTCGCGCGGTACGGCCTCGCGCCGGTGGATACCGAGACGCTGGTGCCGGCGCTCCTCGTGTACCGCGCGCTGCTGCTCGAGACCGCCGCGGCGGGCATCACGGTGCCCGACACCTCGCTGCGGGTGGGCCTCCTCGTGGACCTGGCGGGAGCGGGTGCCGAGTCGGGCCTGGCCGACTTCGGCCAGCAGGTGCTGGCCAGCGCGGAGGCGCTCGGCGAGAAGTACCACTCGGATCCCGGCCACACGCGCGCGGTGGCGCGCCTCGCCACGCAGCTCTTCGACGCGTTCCAGGCCGAGCACGGCCTGCCCCGGCGCGACCGGCTGCTGCTCGAGGTGTCCGCGCTGCTGCACGACATCGGCCTCTTCGTCGGGCTGCGCGCGCACCACAAGCACACGCAGTACCTGATCGAGGCCTCGGAGATTTTCGGCCTCTCGGCCGACGACCGCGCGCTCATCTCCAACGTGGCCCGCTACCACCGGCGGGCGCTGCCGCAGCGTTCGCACCTGCCCTACATGGCGCTCGACCGGCAGGACCGCGTGCGTGTCAACAAGCTCGCGGCGATCCTCCGGGTGGCCAACGCCCTCGACGCCGAGCACCTGCAGAAGGTGCAGGGCGTGAAGGTCCACGAGGAGGACGGGGCCTGGGTGCTGGACGTGGATGGCTCCGGCGATCTCACGATGGAGCGGCTGGCCGCCGAGCAGCGCGGGGATCTGTTCACGGACGTCTTCGGCCGACGCATCGTGCTGCGCGGGTCCGGGGTCCGGTCCTGATGCGGACGGGGAAGTGGGGTAAGCCGGTGAAGCGCACGCGTAAGCCGACGGCCCGGGCTGGCGCAGCGGCCCCGCCGCACCAGTTCTTCAACCGCGAGCTGTCGTGGCTGGCCTTCAACGGGCGCGTGCTCGAGGAAGCCGCCGACACCACCAATCCCCTGCTCGAACGCGTCAAGTTCGCTGCGATTGTCGCCTCGAACCTCGACGAATTCTTCATGGTGCGCGTCGCGCGCCTGCAGAACGCCGTGCGCGAGGGCGACGCCGATCCCGACCTGTCCGGCCTGTCCCCGGCGCAGCAACTCCACGAGATTTCCGCGCGGGTCCACGCGATGGTCTCGCGGCTGTACGCCGTGCTGATGGACCAGCTGCTGCCGGCGCTGGCGCAGGCCGGCATCCATGTTGCGCGGGTCGCCGACCTGGAGCCGGTCCGGCAGGCGGCCGTCTCGGCCTACCTCCGCGACGAGGTCGTCCCCGCGCTCACCCCGCTCGCCATCGACGCGTCGCGCCCGTTCCCGATGCTCTCGACGTTGAGCCTGAACCTCGCCGTGCGCCTGGCACCCGGCCGCGACGACGGGGAATCGGACGCCGCGGACGGCGGGGAGGCGATTCCCAGGCTCGCCGTGGTCCAGGTGCCGTCCGGGCTGCCCCGCCTCGTCCGCGTGGCGGGGAGCGAGGACCTGACCTTCGTCCTGATCGAGGACGTGATCCGGACCGGGTTCGGCGAGCTGTTCCCCGGGCAGACCGTGATCGAGTCCGCCGCGTTCCGGCTCAGCCGCGACTCCGAGCTCGAGCTGGACGACGAGGGTGGCCTCTCGTACGTCGAGATCATCCAGGAAGAACTCCGGCAGCGGCGGCGCAACGACGTGGTGCGCCTCGAGATCGATGACGGAGCGAGCGACGCGCTGCTGAGCTGGCTTGCCGGCCAGGCCAGGGCCGCGCCGGACGACGTGTACCGCGTCGCCGGGCCGCTGGACGTCCGGGCCTTCATGGCGCTGGCCGACGTGCCAGGGCACGACGGGTTGCGCGACGTGCCGCAGAAGCCCGTCCCGGTGCTGTCGGCCGCCGAGCAGTCGCGCCTCTTCGACACGCTGGACCGGCGCGACATCCTGCTGCACCACCCCTACGACTCGTTCGACCCCGTGGCCGCGCTGGTCGAGCAGGCGGCGGACGACCCGCATGTGCTGGCCATCAAGCAGACGCTCTACCGGACCAGCGGCGACTCGCCCGTGGTCGGCGCCCTCATGCGCGCCGCCGACAAGGGCAAGCAGGTGACCGCGATTGTCGAGCTGATGGCGCGGTTCGACGAGGAGCGCAACATCCAGTGGGCCCGGGCGCTGGAAGAGGCGGGCGCGCACGTCATTTACGGCATCCGCGGGATGAAGGTGCACGCGAAGGTGTGCATGGTCGTGCGCCGGACGCCCGGGGGCATCCGGCGGTACGTGCACCTCGGGACCGGCAACTACAACGATCGCACCGCGCGCCTGTACACCGACGTCGGCCTGCTGACCTCGTCCCCCGAGATCGGCGGCGACGCCTCGGCGTTTTTCAACGCGCTGACCGGCTTCTCGGACCCGCCCCGGATGAAGAAGCTCGTCATGGCGCCCACCCATCTCAGGGAGCGCCTGGTCAAGCTCATCGAGCGCGAGACCCGGCGCGCGCAGGCCGGGCAGCCCTCGATGATCCGCGCCAAGATGAACACCCTGGTCGACGAGCGGGTCATCCTGGCGCTGTACGGGGCGTCCCAGTCCGGCGTGCGGGTCCTGCTGAACGTGCGGGGTGCGTGCGCGCTGCGGCCCGGCGTGGCAGGTCTCAGCGAGCAGGTCACGGTCGTCTCGATCGTGGGGCGGTTCCTCGAGCACGCGCGCGTCTTCCACTTCCTCAACGGCGGCGAGGACGAGGTGTTCCTGTCGAGCGCCGACTGGATGCCGCGCAACCTCGATCGCCGGGTCGAGCTGATGACGCCCGTCGAGGAGCCCGGGTGCCGGCGCAAGCTGCTCGACGTGCTCGACGTGCTGTTCCGGGACAACGTGAAGGGCAGGAGGCTCGGGCCGGACGGCACGTGGGTCGTGCCCCCGCGGCCGGCGTCGGACGCGCCGGTCGTCGCCCAGGCCCAGCTCTACGAGGAGGCGCGCCGCGCCTTCGATCGGCGCGAGGCGGCATCGCCCGACGCCTTCGCACCAATCGAGTCCTCGCCCGCCGGCGGCCGCCCGCGATGACGGGCGTTACTCCTTCGGCCCGGTGGCCCGGCGTTCCGCCAGGGCGATGAACCGGCTGTCGTCGAGCAGCCAGGTCTCGCCTGCGAAGCCGGAGGCGGCCACCTGCGCGCGCAGGCGGGGCAGCGCATCGCTCCGCTCGTAGCGGATCGACAGGTGATGGAGGACCAGCCGCTTCACGCCCGCCTCGCGCGCGGCGGCCAGGGCTTCGTCCGTCGTGGCGTGAATGTCCCACTTGCGGTCCCCGACGTCCAGGAACGTCGCGTCGTGCACCAGCAGGTCCGCGTGCGCGGCGAGCTCGGCGGCAATCGGCATGCTGTCGCCCGTGTGGGCGAAGAGGACGTGCCGGAACCCTTCCATCAGCGTGTCCTTCCCGCCGGCGCGCGCCCGGTCCCGCACCTCGGCCTCCGGCAGGTGGGCGAACTCGGGCCGCAGGCGGTGGCGGGCCTCGAGGACACGGAACCCGAGCGTGGCGTCGCCCGAGCCGTGGATCGCGGCGAACGCCTGCAGGGCCTTGTTCCTGCCCAGGGGCACCTCGTCGCCTGGCCTGACCCCGATCCACGTGAGCGGAAACGCCTCGCCCGGCCAGAGCCGGCCGAGCAGGGCCCGGATCTCGTCGACGCCACGGCTGCCGTCGGGATGGACGATCGTGAGGGGCTTCTCCTGGGCGCCCTTGCCGAAGCGCCGCGAGGCGATGAAGCCGGGCAGCCCCAGCAGGTGGTCCGAGTGCCCATGGGTCAGGGCCAGCACCTCGGGCGCCCACACCTTGGAGCCGAGGGCGAGCTGCAGCCCTTCACCGGCGTCGACGAGGAGCCCGAGCGGCTTGTGCCAGATCCAGTTGCTGTACATCGCCCGGCTGAAGCCGGTCAGGAGGTCGTGGATGGGCGTCACGGTCATCCATAGTACACTCTCACGGTTCGGGATTCCGGGTCCGGGGTCCCGCGATCGACGCGGGCCCGATCGAGGCCAGGGGACAGCGGGCCGCGCGCCCGCGAGCAGGACACGCCGATGACCAGCGCCGACATCGCCGCCGCCCGTCCAGCGCCCACGCGCTTCTACCGCTGGCTGGTGCTCGTGTTCATCAGCCTGGCGATGTTCGGGAACTACTACGTCTACGACTGCATCAGCCCGATGGCGGATGTGCTCAAGGCGCAGCTCGGGTTCACGGATGCCAACATCGGCCTGCTGCAGGCGATCTACAGCATCCCGAACATCGTGATGGTGCTGATCGGGGGCTTCATCATCGACCGGATCGGCACGCGCAAGGCGACGTTCATCTTCGGCGTCGTGTGCTTCCTGGGTGCGGCCGTGACGGCAGCGGCCGGCTCGCTCGCGTTGATGGCCACGGGCCGGCTGCTGTTCGGGCTCGGCGCCGAGTCGCTCATCGTGGCCGTGACGACGGCCATCGCCAAGTGGTTCAAGGGCAAGGAGCTGAGCTTCGCCTTCGGCATCAACCTGACCATCGCGCGGCTCGGGTCGTTTGCGGCGCTGAACTCGCCGTCGTGGGCGAGCGCGGCGTTCGCCGACTGGCGGATGCCGCTGCTCATCAGCGTGGGCTTCGCGACCTTCTGCGTGACGGGGGCCATCGCGTACTGGGTGCTCGAGGTGCACGCGGAGCGGAAGTACTCGCTGGGCTCGGCGGCGCAGACCGACAAAGTCGTCTTCAGCGACATCTTCCGGTTCAATGCGTCGTACTGGTTCATCGTCGCGCTGTGCATCACGTTCTACTCGGGGATCTTCCCGTTCCAGACCTTCGCGGTGAAGTTCTTCATGGAGGCGCACGGCGTGTCGCGCGAGACGGGCGGGTTCCTGTCGAGCATGCTGACGCTGTTCGCCATGATCTTCACGCCGCTGTTCGGCCTGCTGGTGGACAAGGTCGGCAGGCGCTCCCTCTTCATGATGCTGGGGTCGCTGATGCTGATCCCGGTCTACCTCGTGATGGCCTATGCGCACATCTCGCTCTACGTGCCGATGGCGGTGATGGGCATCGCGTTCTCCCTGATTCCCGCGATCATGTGGCCGTCCGTCGCGTACGTCGTGGAGGAGAACAAGCTCGGCACGGCCTACGGGCTGATGACGCTCATCCAGAACATCGGTCTCGCCGGCTTCAACCTGCTGATCGGCTGGGCGAACGACTACGCCGGGGCGAGCGCGTCGAACCCGACCGGCTACAACCTGGGCATGTGGATCTTCTCGTGCCTGGGCTTCTTCGGGCTCCTGTTCGCCTGGCTGCTCAGGCGCAGCGAGTCGGGGCCGCACGCGCACGGCCTGGAGACCATCCGGGCGTAGGCCGCGGCGGCCCGCTGCGTGGCGGGATCCCGGCCCTCCCGGGCGCCGGCGGGCCACTCAAGGTAAGATCAGGATCATGCCCCAGTCGACCGTCGCCATCCTGCGCACGCGGCCCGCGACCGTGCTGCGCGACTATCACGAGCTGATGAACCTGGCGGGCTACCAGGACGTGGTCGCCCGGGACGCCGACACGGCGCTCAAGGTCAACATCTCGTGGCACTTCTTCTTCCCCGGCAGCTCCACGACCCCGTGGCAGCTCGACGGCGTCATCCGCGCGTTGAAGGCGGACGGGTACGACCCGGGCCTCATCCATGCCTGCCACAACCGCACGGTCGTGATCGACGCCCACCTCGGGGAGCGGGAGAACAAGCAGGTGCAGGTGGTGGAGGCGCACGGCCTGCGCAACATCCACCTGTACGAAGGCGAGGAGTGGATCGGGATCCGCGACGCGGTCGGCGACCTGACGAAGAAGTTCCTCTGCCTGAACGACGTCTACCCGAACGGGTTCCTCATCCCCCGGCGGTTCATCGGCGAGAACATCATCCACCTGCCCACCGTGAAGACGCACGTCTTCACGACGACGACCGGCGCGATGAAGAACGCCTTCGGCGGCCTGCTCAACGAGCGGCGCCACTGGACGCACCCGGTCATCCACGAGACGCTCGTGGACCTGCTGATGATCCAGAAGAAGATCCACCGCGGCGTCTTCGCGGTGATGGACGGGACGTTTGCCGGCGACGGCCCGGGGCCGCGCTGCATGATCCCGCACGCCAAGAACGTGATCCTCGCCAGCTCCGACCAGGTGGCCATCGACGCCGTGGCGGCGAAGCTGATGGGCATGGACCCGCTGTCGATCAAGTTCATCCGCCTGGCGCACGACGCCGGGCTCGGCTGCGGCGACCCGCGCGAGATCCGCATCGTCGGCGACGAGGAGGCCGCGCGCGAGAACTGGCATTTCGTCGGGCCGTTCCAGAAGATGACCTTCGCCTCGCGGATGCAGCACAGGATCTACTGGGGGCCGCTCAAGAAGCCGATCGAGTGGAGCCTCAAGACCGTGCTCGCGCCGTGGGCCTACGTCGCCAGCGTGATCTACCACGACAGCTTCTGGTACCCGATGAACGCCGACCGCGTGATGAAGGACGTGCTGGGCGGCGAGTGGGGCCGGCTCTTCCAGAACTGGGAGCACGTCGTGCCCGACGCCGACGGCTACCCCGACGTGGGTGAGGCGGCGGCGGTGCTGACGCGCGCCGGCGCGGAGGCGCTGAAGAAGTCGTTCCGGATCCTGGCCACGTGCGTCCGCGAAGCGCCGGAGTTCTCGAACCGGAAACGGAAGGTCGTCACGGGGGGCTGAGACGGACAACGACCAACGACCAGCGGCGAACGGCCAGGTCTGGCCTTCGGCGTTCGGCGCAGCACCGTGTCACGCGGTGGGCGCAGCAGAAGAGTCGGCTTCGAGTTCGGTCCACCCTAATCCCGGCGCTCTCCGGCGCTCAGTTGAATTGACCATGCGCCGGGCCGCAGCGCGCGGGCTTCAGCCCGCGTGCCCGGGGCGAACCCCGTCAACCGAAGTGAGCCCCGGGAGTAGCGGGCGGCGCCAGGCCGCAGGTCGCCAGCCGCAGGACGCGAGCCGATTGGCCGTAGCCCGCCGGACCATCGAGCGGGCGGGTGCTCGGGCGGCGACGTCGTTCCTATCGACCGGGCTCGAGCAATAGCTCGAGGTCGCAAAGACGGGCATAGTTGCCGAAGTCGCGGTCGCGAGTCACAAGGGGGACCTGGTGATCCAGGCAGCTCTGCGCGATGAGCGCAACCGCGAGGCGTGCCTTCCTGCGGCTGGCGATGACGGCAGCTCTGAGCGCTCCGACGCGCTCCCAATAGCCGTCCAATACCGGCAGGAGCGGCAACTGCTTGAACAGTTCGGCCGTGGCGGCAGGAAGCCTGGGGTCGCTCAGGAGCCAGTGTCAACTATGGCCTGCAGGGAACGGCCCCGTCGGCAGGCCTTCAGTGGGCGCGCGCGCCTCGGGCGGGATTCAGAGAGGCACGGCAGAGGGTGGCGACGTCACCAGCCGCAGATCCGCAAAGACGAAACCGTCGCGCTCGACGATCGGACCCGGCGCGACCGGAATCGGCGACGAGAACATGGGGCCGGCGAAGGCGAAGGTGTGGAACTCCCCGTTCTCTCCGCATGCATCGACGCTGGCCGGCAGTCCGGATAGAAACGCCGCGTCGAAGGCCCTTCCGGCGAACGCCGGGTCGAGCCGCTTCGGATCCACGCAGGTAATGGCGGCCCGCATGCCTGCCTCGACCATGTCGCGCGCCAATGCCGCGGTTGGCCGTCCCCACAGCGGGAAAACCGGCGCGATGCCCGTTGGTTCCAGCCTCTGCTCGCGGTAGCGCCGCACGTCTTCGAGGAACAGATCGCCGAAGGCGACCGCCTCAATGCCGTCGGCGCGTGCCCGCTCCATCGCGGCGCCCATCATTGCGTCGTACTGATCGTTCGAGCAAGGGCTGGGGATCCGCAGTTTCACCATTGGCAAGCCGAGTGTGGCCGCCTGCCGGTCGAGCAACTCCTCGCGCACGCCATGCATGGCCACCCGACTGGCCGCGGCGTTCATTGTGGTCAACAGGCCGACGACCTCCATGGCGGCACCGCCGCGGAGTACGTGCAGCGCCCAGGCGCTGTCCTTGCCGCTGCTCCAGGCGAGAAGAGTCTTCATCTGGCGGGCCCTGCCTCCGATGGTCCTGAGTTGATCCCCCGGACCTTGCACGACTCAACCCATTGTCGGTCAACTGGAGCGCCATGGCGAAACACTGCTCGTGTGGGCCCGCGCATCTGCTGCTGTGCGGGACCCGACAGCGCCGTTCCGAACGTCTGGGAGTGCGCCGGGCTCGGCTCGCGGCACGGTCGAGCGTGCCGGCGCGATCGTTCACGGCCGGCGACGCGCCGGCGGTCCCGACGCGCACCGGCGCGGAGGCGCTGAAGGCGTCGTTCCGGATCCTGGCCACCTGCGTGCGCGGGGCCCCGGAGTTCTTGAACCGAAAACGGAAGATCGTCACGGGCGGCTGAGACGGAGAACGACCAATGGCCCAGTCCCAGTACGACGTGCCGACGGTGCCCGGGTGTACGGACTTTTCCACATCGGGCGGCACGGCGCATTTCAGTTGGGCAGATTGGACCCAGGATGCGGGAGGGCATGTGGGGGGGATGGGCAATCGGCACGATCTGGTCACAACTGGAGAACTGGTATGTCCAGTACGGTCGAGGCAGGTTCACGGTATCGTCTGGCTACCGCTGCCCACATAAGAACGCAGAAGCAGGCGGCGAAGCGGATAGCCGGCACATGTCTGGCGAAGCAATCGACGCGAAGTCCCGCGATCGAGCGTGGACGTCCACGGAGTTCGGGCTGATGAGCCAGGCTGCCTATCGAGCCGGTGCGACTTGGGTGTGTACCTGGAGCACTTACGCGGATCACCACTTGCACGCCCAGTGGCGTTAAGGAGTATGACCATGACCAGGCACTGTCGAACGCTGCTGATTGCCTCCGCGCTTGTCACAGCGCTCCTCCATCCCCGGGGCACGCCGGCGCAGGAGTCCGTGGACCAACAACGGACGATCGCCAAGGGGGTTCTCGCTGCCGACGCCGGGCAGCGCGCCCAGGCGCTGGCGATGGCCCGCGCGCTCGGACCAACGCGGACGGGTCCAGAGCTGGGAGCGGCCCTCATCACGGCGCTGGAGCGAGAAAACGCGGTAACCCGTGCCCGAGATGAGGCTGCACTCAAGGGAGAGCCGCTCGAGGATCGGGACGGATTTGTACTTCGACGTCACTGAGCTCGTCGTGGCCCTCCGCGACCGGCGGGCCATTCCGGCACTGGCGGGGGCGATGCAGACGGGAATGATGGTCATGCGGGCCCTCGCCGCCTTTGGCGAAGTGGCTGCCCCGACAGTGCTGGCGGTCGCGGCGTCGCGGGATTCCCCGGACGGCGCCGTCGGCGCCGGGTTGTGGACGCTCAAGCTCATCGTAGAAGGCGCTGATGCACGCCCCCTCAGTACGACGACGCTGCAACAGGTGCGGGGCGTGGCCAGGCAGCGACTGTCGGGCGAGCAGGGCGTCCTCACCCTGTTTAGTGCCATCGAGCTTGCGGCTGCACTGGGGGATGCCGACTTGCGCGGGCTAGTCGAACGCCTGGCGTCGGACGGGAACGAGGCCGTGGCGAGAGGCGTGACGGATCCGGAACTGGTCGAGCAACTGCAGCGGCGGGCGACCGCTGCACTGGCCAGATGGGGTACTCCGGGGCCGGTCAAGAAGTGATTCAACCCAAGGCCGGATCGGGTCCGCGTGACGTCTGCGGGCCCCAGGAGGCTCGGTGCGACATCGGACCGAGCTTCACGTTGCCGCAGAAGTTCCAGCAGGGGAGTCGGCTTCGAGTTCGGTCCACCCTAATCCCGGCGCTCTCCGGCGCTCAGTTGAATTGACCATGCGCCGGGCCGTAGCGCGCGGGCTTCAGCCCGCGTGCCCGGGGCGAACCCCGTCAACCGAAGTGAGCCCCGGGAGTAGCGGGCGGCGCCAGGCCGCAGGTCGCCAGCCGCAGGACCCGAGCCGATTGGCCGTAGCCCGCTGGACCATCGAGCGGGCGGGTGCTCGGGCGGCGACGTCGTTCCTATCGACCGGGCTCGAGCAATAGCTCGAGGTCGCAAAGACGGGCATAGTTGCCGAAGTCGCGGTCGCGGGTCACAAGGGGGACCTGGTGATCCAGGCAGCTCTGCGCGATGAGCGCAACCGCGAGGCGTGCCTTCCTGCGGCTGGCGATGACGGCGGCCCTGAGCGCTCCGACGCGCTCCCAATAGCCGTCCAATACCGGCAGGAGCGGCAACTGCTTGAACAGTTCGGCCGTGGCGGCAGGAAGCCTGGGGTCGCTCAGGAGCTCGGACAGCACCGCCGGGGGCAGACACGCCTGGTGGTCGGCGAGGGCGGCCTCGACCGCCTCGACATCGCGGCCCGCCTCGTTGGACAGGTAAGCCACGAGCGAACTGGTATCGAGGGCGATCATCGATCCTCGCGCAGATCGCGCCAGTCCACCGAGAACTTCGCCCGGCCCCTGAGGCGACGCAACGCCTCGTAGGCCCCGGTCGCGGCCACCAGTTGGAGGCCTGTCCGTATCGTGGCGGTGATCCCCTGCCCGCTCGACTCCTGCGCCCGCCTCAGGAGATCCTCCGGAACGTCCACGGTGATCTTCTTCGCCCTGCCCATGCGCCCATGATACCAGCCTCGAGGCCAGTGTCAACTATGGCCTGCAGGGACTGCTCCGAACGATGCTCGGTGCGTCTGCTGTTCGGTGCGCCTGATTGACGCGGCCAATCGGGGGCGACACAATACGGTCATGTCGAGCGAGCCGTCAGTCTGGCGTCAGCCGTCCACGCGGGCCTCGTTGGTCCGAGAGGGGGTACTGCCCATCGACGCCGCACAAACAACCGATCTGCTCGCCCAGGTTTCGGAACTTCTCCACCGACACCCTGAACTCGATGCGGATACTGTCCGCCACACGCTGGCGCTGGTTCGATTGGCGCCGCTGGATCGCTTGAATCGAAGCCTCACCCGTGGCCGACTCTCCACCGCTCACCGAGCGTGAACTACGCTTCCTCAGGGAACTGGTCACCTGTGGTGCGCCATTCCTGATCGTGGGACTGTCGGCCGCCGCCCTGCAGGGAGCGCCCGTTGTCACGCAGGATGTCGATCTTTGGATCAAAGACCTGTCCGATTCGAGGTTTCGAGAGGCACTGCGTCATGTCGGAGGCGCCTATGTACCGCCGACCGCGCTGACACCGCCCATGCTGGCCGGGCCCGGACTGGAGCTCTTCGATCTCGTCCTCACCGTGCACGGCCTCGAACCGTTCGACGCCGAACTGGCACGGTCAATCGACGTGGTGCTCGGCGACGTGTCGCTGAAGGTCCTGCCCCTGTCGCGGATTCTGGTGAGCAAGAGAGCTGCGAACCGACCCAGGGATCGGCTGGTGATCCCGGTGCTCGAGCAGGTTCTTGCGGTGCAAGCCGCGAGGACCGAGCAGGCAGCCGACGACGAATCCAATCAGGGCTGAGCGCGGAACTGCAAGTCGTGTCCTAGTCTCTCCTCGCTCCGAACTGCATTCTCGACACGCGGCCTCTCCGTCGCGGCCGCGTCGCGCGAGTCGCACCGACGCCTGCGCGCCATCGCGCACGCGGCGATGCGTGGGAGCGCGGCGGCGGAGCCTACTTCTTCTTCGGCGGGACCAGCGGCGCCAGGGGCGCCAACTCCTGGAGGACGACCTGTACGCCCACGCGGGTCCTGGGTATGGCGCCCGATCCGAACGGAGGTACGTCGGTCGAGACGACGAGGGAGCCGTGGATGGTGGTGCCGGAGCCGGGAAGCGGACCAGTCAGGAAGACCGGCAGGCCTCCCGAGATGTCCGTCGTCAGGAGCGTGAGCAGGGACTCCATGGTTCCAACGCGCGGGTTGGTGAACGTGGCGGGCTAGCCCTGGGCCAGGATCGTCCGCAGCGTGTCGGCCAGCGCCTTGCTGTCCGCGTCGCCGGTGACGATCTCGATCTGATCCGGGCCGGTCGCGCCGAGCTTCAGCTCCACGGCGCGCGCGATCTGCTCCTGCTGAAACACGGGGCGGCCCATGATCGCCTGGTTCGCGCCGAGCGACTTGAGCATGGCCACGCCCACCGCGTCGACCGCCACCCGGTCGTCGCCCGCGATCATCACGTTGCCCGCCTTCAACTCGCCGCGCGACGGGCCGCCGTCGGTGAACGCGGCCACGCCGTCCAGCACGATCAGGTCTGGCTTGTAGCCCGTGTTCAACTCCGCGATCATCCGCCGCATCTCCGGCGAGCTGTGCATCCCGCGCCGGATCGGCTTGGGCGTGAGGCCCACGGCGAGCTTCAGCGACATCGTGAACACGCCGCCGTATCCGTGCGTCTTCAGGCAGCAGGTCGAGACGGTGTACTCCGAGTTCACGACCAGCCTCGGGAGATGGAACCCGTCGGGCCAGTTCGTGCCGGCGGTCGGGATCTTCACCCAGTCGCTCTCGGCCATCTGCTCGAAGTCGACGATGTCGAAGCGGAGATCGCGGGCCAGGTCGAACGTGCCCTTCTTCTCCATGACGCCGCGCGTCTGCGGCGGGCCGCTCGACTCCGCGAGCGTGACGCCGCGGGCGCCCCGCTCGTGCAGCTCGGTGACGATCTGGGTGAGCGTGTCGTTGTGCGTGGAGCCGGGTGTCTCATCGGCCGAGTTGAAGTTCGGCTTCAGGACGACCTTCTTGCCCGCCATGCCGCGGGGGTTCAGCAGCTTCAGCACCTCCGCGACGCCCCGCTTGCGATCGGTCGTGCGGACCAGCGCGACGCGGCTCTTCCCTGGATCGAGCGCTTTTGCCAGGCCGCCGACGTCGACAAACGGCGCCAGGGCCAGGCCCGCCGACACCGCCCGGACGAATTCCCGGCGGTTGACGTGATGTTCGCAGTGATGCATGAGCGTCTCCTCGCCTTTCGGGCGTCGCCTACTTCACCGGCGACGGAGCCGCCAGCGTCAGGTTGTACTTCGCCAGCGTCGCGCCGAGCGCCGCGGCCTTCGCGAAGAGGGCGTTCGCGTCGGCGATCGCCTTGGGCACCTGAACCTTCGCGTCGGCGTAGGCGTCCAGGGTCTGCTGTGTGGCCGGCATGCCGGCCATCAGGCCGTTCTTCGCCTGGCCCAGGCGCGTCAGCACGTACGGGCTCGCCGCGGCCCCGCCGCCGCCGCCGAACCGCCCGCCCGCCGGCGGCGTCAGTTTCGGCGCGAGAGCGGCCATCTCCTTCTGGAACGCGTCCACCGAGGCCTTCACGTCCGCCGGCACGTCGTTGCGCCCGGCCACTTCCTTGGCAAGTTCGGTGATGCGCGTGTTCAGCGGCCGGAACGCGTTGACCGCCTCGGTCCCGCGGCCCTGGATCACGTGGAGTTCCATGGCCATGTCGAACATCCGCTTGCGCTCGACGGCCGTCAAGGCGACCTCGGGATCAGCCGTCACGCGCAGCGGTCTGCTCGCCACCGCTTTCCCGTCGACGCTCAGCGCGACGGTGTAGGTGCCGGGCAGGACGAACGGGCCGGCCGGGCCGCCGCCGCCGAAGGCGCCGCCACCGCCGAAGCCGCCAGCGCCCGTCGCGCACGCTGCGCCGAACGGGCTGCGGGCCTGCGCCGGCCCCTGTCCCTGGCCGGGTTGCGCCGTGCCCGCCTGCGCCGGCGCGCCGCCCGGCCCGCCTTGCTGGCCGCCGCGGGCCGGCCCGGCCACGGCCGGTGCTGGATCGACCCGCAAGTCCCAGCAGGCTGTCTGGATGCCGGCCTTCTTGTAGTCGGCCAGCACCTCGCCGGCGATCTCGCGCACCGCGCGCCCCGCCGGGTCGGTGATCGTGATCTTCACGTCACCGGCCGGCTTCTTCAGCAGCCACGAAATGATCGCGGCCTGCGGCGGATTCTCGCCGAAGAACGTCTGGTCGCCCCAGAACTCGTAGTTCCGGTCGCGCGCGGGCCGGCGGTACATCGCGAACGGCGGCGGCGTGAACAACGCGGCGTCCGCCGAGGCAGCCTGTGCCGCCGCGAACTCCTGGATCGGTTCGAGATGGTCGAGGATCCACAGGGAGCGACCGTGTGTCGCCAGGATCATGGCGTTGTCGCGCGGGTGCAGCGTGATCTCGTCGATGCGCACCGTCGGCAGGTTCGCCTTGACGCGCGTCCACGTCTTCGCGCGATCGATCGACACGAACAGCCCCGTCTCGGTGCCGAGGTACAGGACATCCGGGTTCTTCAGGTCCTCCGTGATCGTCCGCGCCACCTCGTCCGACAGGTTGGCCGCGATCGACCGCCACGTCTGCCCGAGGTCCGTGCTCGCGAAGACGTGGGTCGCGAAGTCGTTCTGGCGGTGGCCGTCGAACGTCGCGTACACCGTGCCCTCATCGAAGCGCGATGGCGCGACCCGCGACACGTAGATCCCCTGCGGCAGCCCCGGCACCTTGTCGATCACCTGCGCCCACGCCTTGCCCCCGTCGCGCGAGACGGCCAGGTGCCCGTCGTCGGTCCCCGCGTAGAGCAGGCCTGGGCGCTTCGGCGACTCGGCGAAGGTCGCGATGGCCGGCCACGCCGCGATGCCGTCGTTGCGTGCGATCTTGATCTCGCTGCCCTTCACGCCCATCGTCTCGACGTCGTCGCGATTGGCATTGCCGGTCAGGTCGGGGCTGATGGCCGCCCAGGTGATCCCGCGGTCTGCGGACCGGAACACCTTGTTGGCCGGCGCGTAGATCACCTTCGGATCGTGCGGCGACATGCTGAGCGGCGTGTCCCACTGCCAGCGGTAGGGCTTGTCCCCCTGGGGCGGCTGCGGCCGCACGCTCATCGTCTCGCCGGTCACCCGGTCCACCCGCACCATGTTGCCGTCCTGCGATTCGCTGTAGGCAATCCGGTAGTCGGCCGGGTCCTGCAAGACGACGAACCCGTCGCCGCCCTGGAGCGTGGCCCAGTTGTGGTTGGCGATGCCGGCCGACCCGCGCACCGCGCTCGGGCCGCACCAGTCGTAGTTGTCCTGCATCCCGCCGCAGACGTTGAAGGGCGTGGCCATGTCGTAGCTCACGTGGTAGAAGAGCCCGACCGGCAGGTTCGGGTAGAAGACCCACGTTTTCGCCTTGTCGTACGAGGCCGCCAGGCCGCCGTCGTTGCCGATCAGCACGTGGTTCGAGTTGGCGGGATCGATCCAGATCGCGTGCACGTCGTCGTGCGTCGAGGCCGCGACGTCCGTGAACACGCTCTTGCCGCCGTCGCTCGACTGGTGGAGGCCGACGCCGCCGAGGTAGACGACCTCGGGATCGTTCGGATCGACGCGGAGCTGGCTGAAGTACATCGGCCGCGGATTGACGTTGTTCACCTTCTTCCACGTCGTCCCCGCGTCATCCGAGCGGTAGAGGCCGGTTGCGGCCGGGCCGACGCCCGTCGCCGGGCCGCGCGCGCCGCCGGGGCCGCCCGCCTGGCCGGGACCTTCCTCCGCTGCCGCCTGGCCGCTGGCGGTCGTCGCGGGCGGCGGTCCCTCAATCAGCGCGTACACGATGTTGGGCCGCCGGAGGTACACGTCGAGGGCAATGCGCCCGAGCGGGCCTTCGGGCAGCCCGCCCTTCAGTTTCGTCCACGTCTCGCCGCCGTCCATGGACTTCCAGATGCCGCTGCCAGGTCCTCCACCGTTCATGCAGCACGGCGTGCGGCGCCGCTGGTACATGGACGCATACAGGACGTGGCTGCTGGACGGATCCATGACGAGGTCGTTCGCGCCGGTGTCGTCGTCGACCTTCAGGACCTGCTTCCAGGTCTTCCCGCCGTCCTTCGTCTTGTAGACGCCCCGTTCCCCGCCGGGCCCCCACAGGCTGCCCGTGGCGGCCACCAGCACGGTGTTCGTGTCGCGCGGGTCGATCACGATGCGGTTGACGTGGCGGGAGGTCTTCAGCCCGACGTTCGTGTAGGTCTTGCCGCCGTCGGCGGACTTGTAGACGCCGTCACCCCAGGATGTGCTCTGGCGGTTGTTCGACTCGCCGGTTCCGACCCACACGAGGTCAGGGTTCGACTGCGAAACCGCCACGTCGCCGATGGACATCAGGCCCTGGTGCTGGAACTGGGCCTCGAACGTCGTGCCGTTGTTGATGGTCTTCCACACGCCGCCGTGCGCCGTGCCCACGTAGAAGATGGACGGGTCCGCTTCGTAGACCGCGAGGTCCGAGATGCGTCCCGACATGGAGGCGGGGCCGATGGAGCGGAAGTGCAATGACTCGAAAGGTCCGCCGGATGGTGCCGTGGCTGCCGGCTGATCGGGCGACGCCGCCGAGAGACCGAGGACCGACTGGCCCGCCGCCGCGACGGCGAGGGCGAGCGCCAGCCCGAGACCGAGCACGCGAAACTGCTTCATCAACGCTGCCTCCTGGACGTGACGTAGGGACGCCGATTATAGCCACAAAACCACTCCCGCGGTGATTCCCGCGCCGGGGCCGTGACTGTGGTACATCAACACTGCGGCGCCGCCGGACTATCTGTCCCGTCAGGCTCACGCGCTTCCTCGAGGACACGGGAACCGACCTGTCAAACCTCGAGATCTCGGAGGACGGGTCCGTCGTGGTGTTCGTGCGGGGCACACCCCGAACCGCGAGGGATGGATCGCCAGCCCGACGAGCGACCCCGACGGAGCCGAACGGGCCGTCTGGGCGGCGAGGCGCGGATCATCTATCCCAAGCTGCCGAAGGACTTTCCGGCATTGCGCGTGGCCGACCGCGGGGGAGCCAGGAGTCCGGGCCGGAGTCAGTACACCAGGTACTGACTCCTCACCCGCTGGAACGCTCCGACGTCATCCTCCCAGCCGGCGGCGATGTCCTGCGGCGCGGTTCCGGCCTCGATCTGCGCGCGCAGGCGCGACGAGCCGGCGAGGATGTCGATCGGCATCTTCTCGTGCTCGTACTCGTAGGGAGGCTGGCGCCAGGCGAAGCGGATGGGATCGGCCGCGTGGAAGCGCGCGAGGAGCGCCACGCCCGCGAGGACCGGCCGGAAGCGGGCCCGGTCGAGCACGTGGATCTGGCAGCCGCCGCAAGGCGTGCGCGCGTGCTTCTGGAAGGTGGGTTCGAAGGCCACCGGCCTGAAGTGGACGCCGTCGAGGCCGAGGCCGTTCATGTCGTCGGCGAACCGGTCGCCGTCGATCCACGGCGCCCCGACCATCTCGAATGGCCGCGTGGTGCCGCGGCCCTCCGACAGCTGTGTGCCCTCGAACAGCACCGCCCCGGGATAGACGATGGCCGTGTCGAGCGTCGGCATGTTGGGCGAGGGCATGATCCACGGCAGACCGGTTTCGTCGTAATACGTCGGCCGGCGCCATCCCTCCATGGCGACGACGTCCAGGTCGGCGCCGATCCCGAAGTGTTCGTTGAAGAGCCGCGCCAGCTCGCCCATGGTCATGCCGTGGCGCATCGGGATCGGAAACTGCCCGACGAACGACTCGAACCCCGGCTCGAGCACGGGCCCTTCGACCGCGACCCCGCCGATCGGGTTCGGGCGATCGCACACGATGATGGGGAGGCCGTGACGGCGCGCCGCCCGCAGGCAGTTCGCCATGGTGTAGATGAACGTGTAGATGCGGGCGCCGATGTCCTGCAGGTCGACCACCAGGACGTCGAGTCCGCGGAGCATCGCCGCCGTCGGCTCCCGGGTTTCGCTGTAGAGCGAGTAGACCGGCACGGTCCGCGCCGCGTCGCGCGCGTGCGGCGACTCGATCATGTTGTCCTGGAGGTCCGATCGGAAGCCGTGCTGCGGTCCGAAGATCGCGCCGAGCTGGATGTCCGGGTCGTCGGCGACGAGATCCGCGGCGTGCCGGAAACGGGCGTCGACCGACGCGGGGTTGGAGACGACGCCGACGCTGAGCCCCTCGAGGCGGCGGGAGGCGAGCAGGCGGGTCACCCCGGGCACGACGGGCATACGGGGATTATAGCGGGGTCACGGGGGTTCGACTGTTGTCCTGCGGAGGTGGCGGGAATCGAGCCACCCGCGCGGACTCCTCAGGCGGCAGGTGGCGACGATCACCTGGAAGGCGGGGATTGCTCGGCCTTGGCGGGTCGGCTGGAGGGTAGCAACTCAACGGGGCCTCCGCGGGGCGCCTGCGCGAGAGGCCGTCAGAACGCGTGGCCGAACGACACGTACCACAGACCGCGGCGGCGATCGCCGCGGTTGGCGAGGGGAAAGCCGATGTCGGCGCGGATGAGGGCGAACGGCGTGACGAACCGCAGGCCCGTGCCCGCGCCGACGGCGAGAGCGCGGAGCGACATCGCGCCCGGACGCGCAAACGTGTTGCCGGCGTCGATGAACACGGCCGTGCCGAGCCAGCGGGAGATCGGGATGCGCACTTCCTGGTTCAGCACGAGCAGGCCCGGGCCGCCGACGGGGAAACCGTTGACGTACGCCGCCGAGAGGGCATCCTGCGGAAAGCCGCGAACCGTGGACCCGCCCCCGGCGCGGAACGCCAGCACCAGACCGTCGAGTTCGTTCGCCCCAGACAGCCCGAGCAGACCGAACCGGGCGGCCGACGCGAGGACGACCGGGCCCGCCCGCCTGAAGTAGTACTGCTGCACCAGGTAGCGCGTGAAGTCCAGCGATGAGCCCAGCCAGTGTCTCCCCACCTGGACCCGCGACGAATGAAACATGCCCGCGTGCGGGTCGAACACGTTGTCGCGCGTGTCGTACGTCCAGTCCCCGGTTGCGGCCACGTAGTTGACGTTCACCAGTTGCAGCGCCGGGTCGACGACGCGGGCGGCGCTGTCGAGGAACTCGACGTTGACGCGATCGAGCTCGAACCCGTACGCGAACTCCTGCCGGCCGCGCCGCCAGCGCTGCTCGCCGAAGGCCGTCGTGGCGCGAAGCACGACGGCCGTGTCACCGGCCGTCACGTGCTGCCGTTCCTGCTGCAGCGCGATCGTCGTCGTGGCAAACCGTCCGAGGAACGTCGGGGCACTGACCGTGCCTCGCACCCGGAAGTCCGATCCGTCCGACACGACTCCGACGCCCGACGACAGCCCGGTGCCGAACAGGTGTCGGCGCGTGACGTCGAAGGTGCCAAGCAGCGTCGCGTTGCTCGCCGCCGTCCCCAGGCTCGTCACCGGCGACTGCCCGAGACGCACACCGTACCGGAGCTGCCAGAGTGGCGATTCCTCAACGGTGAAGACCGCGCGCACGGACTGCGTCGGCACGCCGTCGACGGACCTGGCCGCGCCATCCGGCCGCGTGTCCACCTGGACCGACCGGAAGCTGCCGGTCGCGTACAGGTCGCGCTGCGCGCGCTCCAGCGCCACCGGGTCCGCCGGCGCGCCCGGCGCGAGGGCGATCAGCCGATCGATCCACGACCGGGTGGTCGCCAGCTGACCTTCGACCGACACCCCCGCGAGCACGTGCCGGGGGCCTTCCGCGATCGCCAGCGTCAGCGCCACTGTCGCCGAGGGGCGGTCCACGGAGTCCCGCAGATCGATGACGACCTCGTCGAAACCGCGCGCCCGGTATTCGCGTTCGAGCGTCGCGACGCGATCCAGCACGACTGGCGGAACGTAGGGCGTGCCCGGCGAGAGGCCGAGGGCCTTCCGCACGTCCGCGGCCGGAAGGCCGGACCCGCCGTCGACCGACACCCCCGCGATCGTGAACAGCCGTCCCTCGTTGACCGTCACGGGAAGCACGGCGACGCTGCGCGTGATCTCGGGCGGTCCCACCGATGCCGCGACATCGAGATAGCCCGCCGCCAGGTAGATGTTCCGGACAGCGGTGATCAGATCGTCGGCCTGCACCCAGCACGCCGGATCCAGACGGCGCCGACTCACGGCATCCGCCAGCCGCGCCGACGGCACATGATCGTTGCCGCGGAACTCGATCCGCCGCAGGTCGGCGTGCGGCCCCGGGCGGACGGCGACCTCCACGGAGCGCGCTCCGGGGTCGGGCAGGCTCGCGATGCGCACGTCGACGGACGGCCTGGCGTAGCCGCGGCCCACCAGATCCAGGCGGACGACTCTCGTCACCGCGTCGATCCGGAAGTCGTCGACGACGCTGTCCGCCCATGCCTCTTCGAGCTCCCTGAGCGTGGCGGAGGACGGGGTGTACCCGGCGACGCGCAGCCGCGTGATGGGGCCGGCCTCGATGGCGTACGACAGTATCAGCCTGTCCCCGGTGCCGGCGTCCTGCCGTGTCGCGGAGACCCGCACGTCGAGATGGTCGCGCTCGTGGAAAGAGCGCGCGAGGGACTCCTGGTCCTCCTGCCACGCCATTGCGGTGAAGTGCGATCCGGGACGCAGGCTCAGCCCGTCGATCAACTCCTGCTGCGCACCTGGATCGACGCCCGACACATCGACCCGTTCGACGATCGGCGCCGGCGGGGGTTTCGGGCGGGGCGGTCGGGCTGTCGTCGCGCGCGGCGCACCGCCGAGGGCCAGGTCCTGCCGGATCTCGATGGCCTTTCCACCGTCCGACCGGAACGCGGCCCGAAGCTCGACCTGCTTCCACTCCGGGCGCCAGGAGGCGATCCACACGTAGTCGCCGACCTCGCTGAGACCCTGCGAATAGGTCACGGCGAAGCCATGGCCGAATTCCTTCGACGCCTTCAGTCGCGCGACCGGTCGCACAGCGTCGGTCAGGTAGTCGAAGCCGTCCGACTCGACTCGCACGGTGTCGAGACCGATCGTGCGGCCGATGTTGCCGAGAAAGCCGGACGACATGGCCGCCAGCATCCGCTCGCGGGTGTCGTCCTGGGCGCGCTGGCCGATCTGACCGGCCTGCCCGGGTGTCGAGCGGCCGGCTGCGCGGCCCGTCGTCAGGAGCAGGCTGAGGTCGCTCTGGGCGAGCGGCGGGTCGGAGGTCAGCACGAGGCCCAACCGATCCGGACTGCCGCTGACCCGCATCGTCACGTGGTACTCGCCGGCGCGCGTCTCGGCCGTGATGGCCAGCTTCGGGGCGATGCTCGCGGGGCTCACGAAGTCCACCCGACCGTCATCGACGCGGTAGGTGCGCCCGCCGAAGTAGATCTCCCCGCCCTGGCGAATCGTCACGCGCCCGACGAGCCCCGGGCGGCCCAGCGTGCCGGTGAAGCGCAGCGAGCCGCCCACCTGGAGGTTCAGTTCGCTGCTGAGCGCGACGAGATCCTGGCTCGAGGACACCTCGACATCGAGCGCCACGCGGTCGAGCAGGGAAGGACCGCTCCCGGCAGCAGACACGCCAGGCTGGGACTCGTCCGCCAGGCCGCTGAGCTCGAGGAGCGATGACCGGAGGATGCCCGGTCGGACGGTGACCTTGCCGGACAGTCGCGGTGACCCGCCGGCCAGGGACAGCGAGAGATCACCGTCGAGCCAGCTGCGCAGGCCGGCAGGCCTGTCGACGGCCACGTCGCGCGCGCGGAGCGTGAGACCGCCGGCATCGGGGCCGGTCGACGGCTGCACTTGCCCGCCGAGCGTGACGCTGCCGCCGTTGAGGTGCCCGGCCAGCTGATCGAACGTCGCGCGGTTGTCCGAGAGGCGTATCACGCCCGACAGCCCCGAGAGGGCGATTTGCTGGCTGCGGATGAGCCATCCGGCGTCGGCCACACGCAGTTCGCCATCGACGCTCGGGTTGCCCGGCGTGCCTCCAATTCGGAGGTCGGTTCGGATGGTGCCGGCCGTGCGCCCCGGCAGGAGCGCGCCGGCCAGACGCAGATCCAGGATGCCGGAGGCGCGCAGGTCGAGCGTTGGAGCTTCGAAGATCCGCCCGACCGTTCCGGCCATCACGAGGTCGGTGCCCGAGCCCGTCCATCGCCATTCGCCGAGGTGCAGATCACCCCGTTCGATCCGGGCGCGCCCGGGACTGGCCTGCGTGAGCGGGACCTCGCCAAGCGTGACCGTGGCCCGATCCGCGACGATCTCGGCGCGCAGATCCTGGAGCGAGGGCCCGCCGGCCTCGATCGTGACCGACACATCGGCGATGCCGCCGACCGTCCGCGTCATGTCGGCACCGAGCCAGGCGGTCAGCAGGGAGGGCGTGAGCGATGTCGCGTGCGCCGTGATGGACGCGCCGGGCACCGGCGCCGGCAGCAGGCGCCCGATCATGTCGGGCAGTGCCGACTTCCACAGGCCCATTGGCACCCGGCCGCGGGCCTCGAGTCGCGCATCGCCAGAGGAGGCACGCAGCGACCGAATGTCGATCGTTCCATCCGCAAGGGATGCGTCGAGCACGACATCCTGCAATGCCGGCAGACCCGGCGCGGTCAGCGTCGCGGCATCGAGCGCGAGTCGCCCCGAGAGCCGCGCCGCATCGAGCCGGCCCGTCGCGGTCAGCTGCACGCGCAGCGTTCCCTCGGCAGCCGCATCGATGTTGCCGACCTGCGCAAGGATCGGCGGGATGCCGGCCAGGCGCGAGTCGAGCGTGGCGGTCGCCGAGCCATCGCCTTGCCGCGGCAGCCTTCCATCAACGCGGAGCGTCGACGGCCCGAGCCAGAGCTCGACGTCGCTGGCGTTCCAGCCGGCGGTGTCCAGCGAGACCGTCGCCGGTCCGGCCAGGCGAAGAGGAACGCGGGCGAGCGACCCGGCCAACGTCTTCAGGTCGAGGCGGGCGCCGACGTGTCCGGCGGCGTCGAGCGAGCCCGACAGCGTGAGACGCGCATCGGCGGTTCCGACGAGAGCGCCGGACAGTTGCGGCGCGACTGCCGCCGCCGCCAGGATCTCGTGCAGGTCGGTCTGCACGAACTCGACGACCGCGTCGAAGCGGTAGGGCATGACGGGCTCAACCGTCGCGTCCACCGAACCGCCGAGCCGCGGCACCGCCGCTTCGACGTGGACGAGCTGCTGCGTGGCGACGACATGTCCGGTCACCGAGCCGATCGCCAGGCCCGGGGCAGCCGCTCCCTCGACCGACACGTCCGCCTCGAGATGCGGATCGCGGACGGACCCTTCGATGCGCCCCTCGGCCGTTGTCCGCCCGCGGATGCCCTCGAGCGATGTCGAGATCAAAGGCAGGATGTCGCCTGCCTCGCCGACCGCAAGCCGGAACGTTGCCGCAATGGCGCCCGAGGCCGGCGTGATCGAACCGGCAACCTGCAACTCGTCGCCCTCGTGCTGCGCGACCAGTGATTCGATCGACAGCCGGCCCTCCGCCCACCGCGCCTCGCCCCGGGTCCGGAGCGGGCCGAACCCGCCCGCCAGCAGGGCTGGCGCATCGAGCCGCGCGTGAACCTCCGGCGCCTCCAGCATGCCCTCGACCTGGGCCGTGACCTTTACACGCCCCTCCACGCCGACGACGACCGGGACGTTCAAGCCGGCCTTCCGAGCCGCGGCAGTGACGGCGTCGAGGCTATCGACGTCCACATCGAGTCGTCCGTCGACGCTCGAGGCAGCGAGCGCCGCCAGTCCCTCGGGGCCCAGTGCGCCCGACAGGCGCCCCGACAGCCGCAGCCCGCCCGTCGCCGCCTCGATGACGTCCAGGCTCCAGCGCCGGTCGGCTGAGGTCAGGTGTATCCGCCCATCCACGGGCAGCGCCGCGGGCGCCGCGGTGCGGGCGAAACGCGAACCGGCGGTGACCGACCACGAGGCGGGGCTCAGCAGGTGACCATCGATGCTGGCCTGGCCGTCGAGGGTCGCGCCGATGCGCGGGGACCCAGTCCAGCCGAGTGAGGCCAGCACTCGAGCGACGTCGACCCCGTGCCACGCAAAGGTGACCCCGTCGTCGCGGTTCCCGCCCCCCAGCCCAATCCGGGCTTCGCCGGTGACGCGTCCCCCGAAAACGCGGGCGTCGACGCCCGTGACCTGCAGCCGTTCGCCGGACACCTCGGCCCGCCCGGCGACCACGACCGCGCCAACGCGCTGGTGGGTCAGTGTCGCGTCCGACACGTCGACCGCGAGCTGCGGATCGTCCAGCGTGCCGGAGAGCCTGCCGGAGACGTGAAGCTGTCCCGTCGCGTGCCATGGTGCGGGCAGAGGCCTGGTCAGGATCCCGACATCGAACCGCCCGTCGATGTCCAGGTTGAGGCGCGAAGCACCCGGACCGAGCCGCAGCCGGCCCGACACGAGGGTCTGGCCCCCAGGGAACTGGGCCCGGAACGCCTTGATGGTGACCTCGCGAGGTCGTACAACCGCGGTGGTTCTGAGTTCGGTGAGGTTGATGGTCACGGGGCCGGCGTGGACCGTTCCGCCTGCCGCGGCGGAGACCGTGCCGGCCAGTCCGCCCCGCCGATCGGACGCCAGAGTCCCGGACAAGCCGGGCAGGTCGACGGCGTCGCGTTTGCCGTCCTCGCCGCCGAACGCTCCCGCCAGCCGCACGTCATCGAGCACGACGCGGCCGATGTTCGCGGTCGGCAGGACGAGTGGACCGGCAGCAGGCTGCCCGCCTGTTGCGCCAACGACTCGGAGCACCGCCTGGTGCACCTCGATGCTGTCCAGGCGCAGCCCGTACAGGGCCGACGCCCAGGCGACGTCCACGCGGACAAGGCCCGCCGTGAGCACCGGCTGGTCCGGGCGCGCCAGCGACGACAGGCGGAGACCCTTCAGGTTGAACGCGAGCGTGAAGAGGTTGTAGGAGACGCGATCGACGCGCACGTCCAGCCCGAGCGTCGAGGCGACGCGGCTGACGATCCAGCCGCCCAGCTCGGCCTGGACCGATGGCAGGTGCAGGATCGCGGCGAGTAGCGCAGCTCGGAGGCCGACCCGCGCGGTACGCCGGGCGAGGCGTCTCCAGTTCACGTAAACCTGTCTATTTGAAAGGGTTCTGGCGTCCGGCACGGCTCCCGCGCGGACGCACGCCTGATCCGACTATAGCAGACGCAACTGAGGAGGGTTTGGGTGGACCTAGAGGCCTGCGGCGTGGATGGCCTGCCGAACCCGCCGCCGCTGTTCCCGGGGGGTCAAGGCCAGATTCTCGGCGGCGTCCCGGATCTCCAGCAGGGCCAGCTCGACCCAGGGGGTGAAGCGGACGGCGATGCCGCTCTCGGTGGACACGGCCGACAGCAGGCGCGCCGTGCCGCAGTTCTGCCGGAGGCGCGATGCGACCCATTCCGAGAGGTCGTCCCGGCCCGCGTTCTCGAGCGCCGACAAAGTTCCCTGCATGAGGGGGGTGATGGCTGGATCGATGACGACGAGATGTCCGCCGATCGTCATGGTATTGCACAGTTCTGCAAACCCGACGCCAGTTGGCAGCCACCCGGTTTCTTCGGGAGTTCCATCGGGAGGCCGCAACAGATGTCACGGAAGTCCGCGGCCGGGTGCAAGGGTGTCAATCCTGCGTGTCGGGCGCGGCGTGTAATCGTTGCGCACGTGTGTCGAAACGACCCGTCGAAATGACCGTGCGTCGACGTTGGCCCGCCGGGGGGTGTATCCTCCCCGGATGACCCGCGGCCGCCGCGCATTGCCGGACGGGCCCCATCGCCGGTACAACCCGCTGCTCGACGAGTGGGTCCTGGTGTCGCCCCATCGCCTGGCCCGGCCGTGGCAGGGACAGGTCGAGGCGACCGGCGACGACGCGCTGCCCGGGTTCGACCCGACCTGTTATCTCTGCCCCGGGAATCAGCGGGCGGGCGGCGAGCGGAATCCGCCATACCTGTCCACGTTCGGCTTCGACAACGACTACCCGGCGCTGTTGTCGCAGCAGGTTCCCGCCCGTTCCCGGGCGGACGACCTGCTGGTGGCCGAGCCGCAGTCGGGCCGGTGTCGCGTGCTGTGCTTCTCGCCGCGCCACGACCTGACCCTCGCCCGGATGGACCGGCCGGCCATTCGGGCTGTCGTCGATGCCTGGGCCGACGAGGTCGAGACGCTTGGCCGGCGGGGCGACATCGGCTACGTGCAGGTCTTCGAGAACAAGGGCGCGGCGATGGGGTGCAGCAACCCGCACCCGCACTGCCAGGTCTGGGCCACCGCGACCATTCCCCACCTGGCCGCGCGGAAGCTGGCGAGGCAGCGGGAGTTCTTCGACCGCCGGGGGAGGGATCTCCTCGGCGACTACCTCGAGCGGGAGCTGGACCTGGAGGAGCGGGTCGTGTGCCGCAACGACGCGTGGGTCGTGGTCGTGCCGTTCTGGGCCGTCTGGCCGTTCGAGACCATGGTGTTGCCGGTGCGCCGCGTGACCGACCTGCCCTCGCTCGGCGAGGACGAACGGGACCTGCTGGCCGACATCCTGAAACGTCTCAACGCGCGCTACGACAACCTCTTCAGGTGTTCGTTCCCGTACTCGATGGGGTGGCATGGCCAGCCCGCCGACGGCGGCGTCCACTCATACTGCCGGCTTCACGCCGTGTACTTTCCGCCGCTGCTGCGCTCGGCCACGATCCGCAAGTTCCTTGTCGGCTACGAGCTCACCGCCGAGCCCCAGCGCGACCTCACCGCCGAGGCGGCGGCCGCGCGGCTCCGGGAGCAGCCGGATCACCACTACCTCGAGGTGTGACGGATGCCTGTCATGCGTGTCGGACCCGCTGTGCTGCGGCTCGTCTCGGTGGCCGTTGTCGTGCTGTTCCTGCCGGCCCTGGCCGCGAGGGAACCGGCCCGCGTCTCGCCCCGCGGCCTCCTGGAGCCGGGCCCCCCCGTCGCCCGGCTCCAGCGCGTCCCATCGGCGCAGGGCCAGACGGCGGCGACCGCCGCCGGACCGGACGCGACGGCCGAACGCGTGCGGGAGGCCTTCCGGCACGCGTGGACCGGCTACAAGTCGTACGCCTGGGGACACGACATGCTGAAGCCGCTCTCGCGCGGAGCGCGCGATTGGTACGGCTCGTCCCTCGACATCACGCCCATCGACGCCCTCGACATGCTCATCCTGATGGGCGATCGGACCGAGGCCGACCTGACGCGGCAGTTCATCCTCGCCCGCACGTCGTTCGACCAGGACATCTTCGTCAAGACCTTCGAGATCACGATCCGGCTCCTGGGGGGCCTGCTGTCGGCGCACCAGATGACCGGCGATCCCGGCCTGCTGAAGCTCGCCGACGATCTGGGCAGGCGGCTCCTGCCGGCGTTCAACTCGCCGACCGGCATGCCCTATACCTACGTCAACCTCAGGACCGGCGCCGTGAAGGACCCGAACACGAACCCGGCCGAGGTCGGCACGCTGCTTCTCGAGTTCGGCACGCTCGGCAAGCTGACGGGCAAGCCCGTCTACTTCGAGCGGGCGAAGAAGGCGCTGGTCGAGATCTTCAAGCGGCGGTCGCCCATCGGCCTGGTCGGGGAGGGCATCAACTGCGAGACCGGCGAGTGGACGAACCCCGACAGCCACGTCAGCGGCGCGATCGACTCGTACTACGAGTACCTGCTCAAGGCCGCCATCCTGTTCGACGATGCAGAGTGCCGGCGGATGTACGACGAGAGCATGGTTGCCGTGCACCGGTATCTCGCTGACGACCGCGAGGGCCGGCTGTGGTACGGGCACGCCAACATGAGAACGGGCGAGCGCACGGCCACGCATTACGGCGCGCTCGACGCGTTCTTCCCGGCAGTGCTGGCGCTCGGAGGCGACCTCGACCGCGCCCGGCGCCTCCAGGATTCGAGCCACCTGATGTGGACGCACTTCGGCATCGAGCCCGAGCGGTTCGACTACCGGACGATGGCCGTGGTCGAGCGCGGGTACCCGCTGCGCCCGGAGATCATCGAGTCGGCGTACTACCTGTTCGTCCTCACGCGGGATCCGAAGTACCGGGAGATGGGCCGCGTCTACCTCGATGCGCTCGACCGGTGGTGCCGGAAGGACGTGGGCTACGCGGCCCTGTCGGACGTCGTGGCGAAGACGCCACGCGACGAGATGGACAGCTTCTTCCTGGCCGAGACGCTGAAGTACCTCTACCTGCTGTTCGCGCCGCCGGAGACGCTGGACCTGAAGCAGGTGGTGTTCACGACCGAGGCGCATCCGATCCGGAAGACGTGGAAGACTGAAGACTGAAGACTGAGAACTGACAACTGACGACTGAAAACTGAAGACTGAGAACTGACAACTGAGAACTGACATGGATCCTTCCTCGATGTTCAAGCCTGCGTTGCCTGCTGTCGTCGCCGTGGCGCTCGTCCTCGCGGCGGGCGTGGTCGGAGACCCCGTGCAAGGGCGGCAGCCCGGGGCGCCCTCCGGCCTGGACAAGGCCCTGGCCGCCATCACGGCCGACGGCATCCTGGATCACGTGAAGGCCCTGGCGTCGGACGAGATGGAAGGGCGGGCACCGGGCTCGCCCGGTGAAGACCGCACGGTCGCGTACCTGGTGAACCAGTTCAAAGCCATGGGGCTCGCGTCGGGCAACCCGGATGGCAGCTACGTGCAGGCGGTACCAATGATGGCTTTCACGGCCCGCCCGCGCGCGTGGCTGACCGTGAAGGGCCAGCGCACCGACCTCGAGTTCCCGGACGACTACATCGCGATGTCTCGTCAGGGTCGCACCGAGGCCGCCGTCGAGGATTCGCCCATCGTCTTCGCGGGCTACGGCGTCGAGGCCCCCGAGTACGGCTGGGATGATTTCAAGGGCGTGGACGTCCGCGGCAAGACGCTGCTGATGCTGGTCGGCGATCCGGCCGTGCCCGATCCGGCGGATCCCGCGCGACTCGACCCGGCCGTCTTCAAGGGGCCGGCGCTGACGTACTACGGGCGCTGGACCTGCAAGTACGAGGTCGCGGCGCGCAAGGGCGCCTCCGCCGTCATCCTCATCCACGAGACCGGCCCGGCTGGCTACGGCTACGACGTCGTGAAGGCCGGCTGGGGACGGGAGAACTTCGACATCGACTCCCCGGAGAACCGCGCCGGCCACGTGGCTATCGAGGGCTGGCTCACCCAGGAGCGCGCGAGGGCCCTGCTCGCCGCGGCCGGGCAGGACTTCGACGCGCTGAAGCAGCGTGCCGTGTCGCGCGCGTTCACCCCCGTCGCCCTCGACGCCCGCATCAGCGTGGCCCTCACCAACACGATCCGCCGCGTCCGGACGCGCAACGTCATCGCGAAGCTCGAGGGCAGCGATCAGGCCCTGAAGACCGAGGCGGTCATGTACACCGCGCACTGGGATCACTTCGGCCGCAACACGTCGCTCGAGGGCGACCAGAT
Organism: uncultured Acidobacteriota bacterium; assembly: GCA_963813325.1. Lineage (GTDB taxonomy): Bacteria > Acidobacteriota > Vicinamibacteria > Vicinamibacterales > JAKQTR01 > CAWEYM01. The sequence goes on along the minus strand of CAWEYM010000002.1, from coordinate 1,786,625 downwards.
CCTGAACGGTGCGCTCGACAACGGGTCCGGGATGGCGGAACTGCTGGCCATGGCCCGCGCCTTCACGATGTTGCCCGTGCGCCCGCGCCGCTCGATCCTCTTCCTGCTGCCCACCTGCGAGGAATCGACCATGCTGGGTGCGAAGTACTACGCGTCGCAGCCCCTCTGGCCCCTCGAGCGGACGCTGGCCGACATCAACCTGGACATCATGAACTTCTGGGGTCGCGCGCGGGCGATCGTGTCCATCGGCTACGGGATGACCACGCTCGATGACGTGCTGGCGCGGGAGGCGGCGCGGCAGGGGCGTGTCGTGAAGCCCGACCCGGAGCCGGAGAAGGGGTACTTCTACCGCTCCGACCACTTCGAGCTGGCCAAGCTCGGCGTGCCGGCGCTGCACTTCCTGCACCCGGGGGCGGACTACCGCGACCGGCCGGCAGACTACGGCCAGCGGATGCGCGACGCGTACACCGCGCACGACTACCACAAGGTGACCGATGAGGTGAAGCCCGACTGGGATCTGTCGGGAGCGGTCGAGGACGCCCAGCTGCTGTTCCGGGTCGGCCTCGCCGTCGCCCAGGACGATCGATGGCCCGAGTGGAAGCCAGGCACGGAGTTCAAGGCCACGCGGGAGGAGCGGCTGAAGAAGGCGCCCGCGCGCTGATGGGCGGGTGGCCCGTCGATGTGCGCGGGCGGTCGCGCGGCCCGGGGAGACTACCGTCCGGGATCGCTCGCGGGGCGGGCCGCATCGGGTGCGCTCCGCGGTGCGGATTCGAGCCGCGCGCGCAGGACGGCCAGAATCGTCTCGACACTCTTCCGGCTTCGCCGTTCCACGACCCCGCGCTTGAGACCGCCGAACAGGCCCCCGAACCCGTCGGTGCGCGATCGGTTCACGTAGAACAGGTACATCCCCGGCGGTGTCGCATCGGGGCCCGCGTCGATGCCGATCGTGAGGCCGAGTGACGCGGTGAAGTAATGGTCGGCGTAGATCTGCTTGGTCGCGCCGATCACCAGTTCTGGCCGGGAGGGATCGCGGTACGTGCTGACGTGCGTGACGCTGACGACGGGTCGGATACCGTAATCCTCCTGCGACCAGTAGATGAAATCCTCGGCGCCGGCGAGGGGGCGCGGGAAGTTCCGCAGGTGACCGGCAAACTCCGGCGACAGCACCGCAAGGTACGGGGACGCGTTGACCAGGCCCCGAAATTCCGACGCGAGGCTGACGGCGGTCTTCTTGTCGCCGTACTCGATCAGCGCGGCATCGCCCCTGGCGAGGTAGTCGGCCACGTACTCGACGAGCATCCCGCGGAACGCGGCCAGGGTCCGTGCGCGCCAGTCCGGGGCCGTCCAGTCCACCGTGCGACGCAGCCGGTCCATCCACGCGGCCGGCAGCTTGAGCTTGCAGTCACCCGGCTTGCACGCCCGGAGATCCTCGACCTCCCCCGGCGGCAGGGTCAGGGTCGAGACGTCGTCCGGCGTCGGCGGCATGCCGAACCGGCCGAGTTGCCTGACGGCTTCATGCCGCTTGTAGCTCTCGATGTCCCGGAACCGACCCAGGAACGCGGTTGTCGGCACCGCGATCTTGACCGCACCGAACACGGCCGTCTCCTCAGCTCGTGCCGTGTCCAGCGTCCGGACGATGATGCGCCCGCGATCGAGCAGGACCGCCTGACCGGGCGTCACCCCGAACAGTCCCTGCAGGCGGGCCGGGGGCGGCGTCGCGGGCGTGCTCGCGACGGGCCCCGTGGCGACCACAGCCAGCGCGATGACGATCGAAGCAATCACGCGCATCGTCACTCGATTCCCGATTCTCGGTGTGCGGCCTGCGCTCATGGCTGGGACAGGTGTCAGTTGTCAGTTCCAGTTATCAGTTCGCAGTTTTCAGTTCTCGGCCTTCAGTCTTCAGGTCTGGCTCACTCCTTGCCACAAGCCGAACGCGGCCAGTCGCAAGCGGCGAGCCGCAAGCCGCCGGCCGGTCGCCCCCGGGATCGCCAGGCTCCAGCCTGGTCAGGGACGCCGCGCCGTGTGTCGTGCGTCGCGCCAAGCTTCCTACCGGTGCAGCAACGGACCCAGTCCGACATAGATCCGGTGCCGCCCGTTGACATCGACGCTCCCCGTGAGAAACATCGGCCCGATCGGCGACTCGATGATCAGTCCGCCCGCGACATCGGTGTCGAAGCTGGCGCGCGCCAGGTGCTCGAAGGTCGAGCCGTGCTCGACCCAGGCGCCCAGGTAGACCGCGCCCAACGCCCCTTCGGCGAACCGCGCGAGCTGGTGCAGGTAGCCCGCGTTGGCGAGCAGGTAGTTGCTGCCTCGCAGCTCGTTCGCGTTGATCGCGCCGAGGCGGAACAGGCCGCCGAGCGGGAACGCGTTGACGATGGTGTGGTCGCCGAACGAGGTGCCGCCCGCGGCCCGTACGAACAGGCGCCCGCGGCCGCGAATCAATCCGAATACCGAGCTGTCGAACTCGGCGGACGTGAGGCCTTCCGGTTCGATTGCGAAGGCCGCGGCACGCGGGCCCACCAGGCGGGCGGTGTGGAAGTAGTGACGGGCGTAGGCGTGCGCATACAGGCCGTGCGCCGGGATCACCGGATCGTCCTGCCCGTCGAACGTGAACGCGAGCGTCACGAACCGTTGCGTGCCGGTGGCGTCGGGCAGGCTGGGTTCGCCGATCCGGACCGTGCGATCGATCCGCTGGGCATCGAACCCGAGCCGGACCTCCGCGTGCTGGCCCGTGCCGTAGCCGAGGTCGCCGCCGCCGCCCGCCTCCTTGAAGCGATACTGCGCCCGCGATCCGGGCCCGGCGAACACGTTCTGTTCCGACTGCGCCGCCGCCGCGCGTGCCGCGAGGAACAGCCGGCTGTTCCACAGGGGCCGGTACAGTTCCGCCGCGATCTTCAGCTGCGTGCCCACCCGGCCCTCGAGCCTGGCCTCGGAGCCAGGCCCGGCCACGTCGTAGGCCACGAGGCGACCACTGACGGTCGCCTCCATCCCGGTCGACTGGGTGTTCTCGAGGTTCAGCCCGACGAGCAGGAACGGCGGGCCGTACGCCTTCGGCGTCACCGTGATCACGAGGCTGGTGCGCGCGCCGTCCTCGGCCAGGCGATAGCTGATCGCCTCGTACTGGTCGGTGCCCGCCAGGGCGGTCACGTCGCGCCCCAGCGCCGCGGGATCGACCGGCCGGCCAAGGTGCGGGCGCAGGCGCCGGGTGATGGCGAGGGCCTGGCGTGGACCGACCCCCTCGACCGAGATGGACGTCGGGGCCGGCGCGTGCGTGCGGCGCCGTTCACGCCGCGCCTCGACCCAGGCCGCGTATTCCCCGGCGCTCACCGCGTAGCGCTCGAGCTTCTCCCTGTTGGCCTCGGCGGCCGCGTACCCGCGGCGCGCGAACTCATCGACCCGGCCGAAATCGGTCGACTCCAGGCTTCCCAGGTCCGGCACGAGCACGACGTCGGCCGACTGCAGGGCGCGCCGGGCGCCGGCCCGCATCATGACGTCGAGCGTGTCGGCCAGGATGGAGAAGAGGCCGTCTTTCCGCTTCTTCTCCATCAGGTCTGCGCCGACATCGACCGCGATGACGATGGAGGCGCCCATGTCCCTCGTCACGTCGGCCGGGACATTGTTGAGCACGCCGCCGTCGACCAGCAGGCGATCGCCCAACCGCACCGGGGTGAACACGCCCGGGATCGCGATCGTGGCCCGCATCGCCCGGGCCAGGAAGCCCGATTCGAGCACGACCACCTCCGCGGTCTTCAGGTCGGTGGCGACGCACCGGAACGGCGTGGGCAACTGGTCGAACGACGTGATGCCGTAATAGGGCAGGGCGATCGTGTCGAGCAGGAGATCGACTCTGCTGGCCGCCGCTCAGGCCGCTCGGGAGGTTGAACCCGCCACGCAGGCCGAACTCGAGCTGCGACGGATAGGCCCGCGCATCCTGCTTGCGCCGGAAGGTCTTGTCCGCGAAGGGCGAGTCGGGCGCGAGCATCCTGGCCCAGTCGATGGACGCGACCAGCGCCCGGATCTCGTCAGGCGACATCCCGCTCGCGAACCCGCCGCCGATGAGCCCCCCGATGCTGGTTCCCGCGATGCGGTCGACGGGGATCCGATGCTCGTCGAGCCACTGCAGCACGCCGATGTGCGCCAGGCCGCGCGCGCCGCCGCCCCCGAGCGCCACGCCGATCGGACGCCTGCCGGCAGGCGGCCCACCGTCCTGGGATGCGGCCGGAGTCGCGGCACCGACCAGGGCCAGCGTCAGGAGGAATGTGGTCGTCAGGGTGTGTCGCGGCGGTCCGATCCGGCCCATGGTTCCCCCAGAAGCATAGCCGCTGCCAGTGTAGCCCAAAGGCGGTACAATCCCGCCGTGGCGCGATTCGTGTTCCGCGGATTCGAGACCAGGACCGGGTGCCTGGCCAACCTCGTGGCCCGGGTCATCCTGGTCGCGGGCCTCGTGCTGTCGGCTGTTGTCATCGTGACGGCGGGCCGCAGCCTTCGCCTCACGTTCGGCGCGAAGCTCGCCGAGGGCGTCGTCGTCCGGCAGCGGGAGGAGCTGAAGATGACGTCGGTTGCCGCCATGCAGCGCACGCCCGGCGCGCCCGAGATCATCACGGCGACACGGCTCTACCGGGCCGTGGTCGCGTTTCGCGATGGAGGGCGGGCCTACGAGGTGACCTCGCGCGACGCGAGCCCCGTGCAGGTCTACCCGATCGGCACGAAACCGGACGTCGCGTTCCCGCCGGGCCACCCGGAGCGTGCGCGGCTGCGGGCGGAGCTGCCGAGCTTCTGGCTGCAGTCCGGGCTGCTGCTGGTGGGGGTGCTGATAGGCGCCGGGGCCGTGTGGAGCTGGTGGCGGTTGTCGCATGGCCGTGCTACAATTACTCCTTTGCCGGGCGGCCGGAGTGACGTGTCGGGCGGTTAGCTCAGCGGTAGAGCACCGGCTTTACACGCCGGCTGTCACAGGTTCGAATCCTGTACCGCCCACCAGTCGTTTCGGTGCGGGATTGTTCAGAGGGTCTTCCGGCGGGCGTTCCACGTCGGGGCGGCTGGTGACAGAGGCCGCGCGACAGCCCGGGAAGCGCCGTTCCCTGATGCGGGGTCGTAGTTCAGCTGGTTAGAACGCCGGCCTGTCACGCCGGAGGTCGCGGGTTCGAGTCCCGTCGACCCCGCCACACTCCATTTCATTCCGTGCGTCGGGCTCGACGGCCTCAGGCAGGCGGGCGTCGCCCTCTCGGGCTCGCCCGACCGGCTCGAGTCCCGGGCGCCTGCCACACGCCATTTCATTCCGTGCGTCGGGCTCGACGGCCTCAGGCAGGCGGGCGTCGCCCTCTCGGGCTCGCCCGACCGGCTCGAGTCCCGGGCGCCTGCCACACGCCATTTCATTCCGTGCGTCGGGCTCGACGGCCTCAGGCAGGCGGGCGTCGCCCTCTCGGGCTCGCCCGACCGGCTCGAGTCCCGGGCGCCTGCCACACGCCATTTCATTCCGTGCGTCGGGCTCGACGGCCTCAGGCAGGCGGGCGTCGCCCTCTCGGGCTCGCCCGACCGGCTCGAGTCCCGGGCGCCGGCCACACGCGATTTCATTCCGTGCGTCGGGCTCGACGGCCTCAGGCAGGCGGGCGTCGCCCTTTCGGGCTCGCCCGACCGGCTCGAGTCCCGGGCGCCGGCCACACGCGATTTCATTCCGTGCGTCGGGCTCGACGGCCTCAGGCAGGCGGGCGTCGCCCTTTCGGGCTCGCCCGACCGGCTCGAGTCCCGGGCGCCTGCCACACGCGATTTCAGGCCGTGCGTCGGGCTCGACGGGCCTCAGGCAGGCGGGCGTCGCCCTCTCGGGCTCGCCCGACCGGCTCGAGTCCCGGGCGCCTGCCACACGCGATTCCATTCCGTGCGTCGGGCTCGACGGCCTCAGGCAGGCGGGCGTCGCCCTCTCGGGCTCGCCCGACCGGCTCGAGTCCCGGGCGCCTGCCACACGCCATGTCATTCCGTGCGTCGGGCTCGACGGCCTCAGGCAGGCGGGCTTCGCCCTCTCGGGCTCGCCCGACCGGCTCGAGTCCCGGGCGCCTGCCAATCATCAGAGGGTCACGGCTCTCGGCGAACGGCTCACGGCCGCGCCAGCGGGCCGCAACAGAAGGCTCGAGGGCTCTGGGCCTGCGGCCATTGGCCTCGAGACGGCACTCCGCCGCGCTTTCCCTTTTCTCGCCTTCTGACTTCTGGCTTCGGACGTCCTCGCCTCCGCGGCTGCGCGCTACGAGCAGGTGGTCACTTTGAAGGCGCCGATCCGCGTCCGCCAGGGTCCGTCGGTGGCCGACTGATACTGGGACGTGTACCAGAAGGTGCAATCGTCCGACGGGTCGATGCTCATCATGCTGTAGTCGCCCCACCGATCGGTCCAGGCTTGCGACCCGGTCCCGGCCTTCAGCACCACCTCGCCGCCCATCGTCCCGAGCGGCGACCCCGCCGTGCGCCCCGCGTAGCGGATGCTGGGGAAGAGCAGGGAACTCGAGGCGCTGTAGCCCAGCGCGATGTCGCCCTTCTTGTCCATCGAGATGCTGCCCATCCACCGCCACAGCAGGCCCAGCGGCGCGAACGTTCCCTGCTGATGGATGTAAGGGATCGGCGTCCCCGTCGTCGGGATGCGCAGCTCGTACCAGCGGATGCCCGCCCGGCCGCCGACCTTCGAGACATTGACCGTGTGGTTCAGCAGCAGCGACGCGTAGCTCCCCCGGTTCCGGTAGGGCATCGCGTGCATCAGCCGGCCGGAGAGCAGCGCCAGACGCTGCTTCGTCCCTTTCTGCGGTGCGCCATCGACGGTCTCACGAAAGACGGAATTGAACACCCGGGTCTGGAGTAGCGTGGGCGCGCTGACCCAGGAGTTGTCGAGGTTGTTCCAGTCGACGTGCACCCGGAGGACTTCCAGTTGGTCGTGCGGATAGCCGAAGTAGTCGTCGTCGAACTTGGCGAAGAAGTTCGGCGTGCCTGCCGGTGGTGGGGTCTGGCCGATCTGGCTCGCGGGCAGCATGCCGCCAAGGCTCGGGTCGACCGAGTACATGTCCCACAAGTTGCCCTGGGCCACCTGCCCGAGCAGCATCTTGGCGCGCTCGAAGACGACGATGCCGGCCCCGCCCCAGCTGCCGTCCACATAGTTGAACATATTGATGGACATGTAGTACCCGTCCGGCCAGACGCCGAACTGCGGGTAATCGTTCAACTTGATGGCCCATGTCGTGAAGTACCACCTGTAGCGGTAGTACTCACCGGCCGGGTCGCTGGTCTTCGAGATGGCCATGCACTGAAAGAACGGTCCGTTCGGCGCGTACGGGAGGCCGAACTCGCTGATCAGCCAGCGGTCTGCCGCCCGGTCGTAGAGTACGGTGGGATCGCCGTTGTTCGAAGAGGTGCACGCGTCGCCCGAGCCGGCGAAGATCGTGTTGATGTCGACGGGCCCGGCGAGCCTGATGCCGGTGGCCTTGTCGTAGACCGCGTACAGCCGGTTCACGGCCTGCACGTAGCGGGTCGGCCCTACGTCGCCATTGGTGTCGGGTGGCGCGATTCCGAGCAGGTTGGAGATGCCCGCGTAGTTGTGCACGGGGGACGGGAGTTTCGGGCCGAAGTCGTGAAGCTGCACGACGGGATCGGGCCTGAACCGCCAGGTGCTCGACCGCTGGCGTGTCCACTCGTGCTCGGGCCGCACGGTGAACTTGTCCGGGCGGAAGGTCTCGTCGACCACGGGCAGGTCGCGAACCGCCGGCGAGAGGCCCAGCAAGACGGCGTTGGTGCTTTCGGTCGGACGAATCGTCGTCTCGGCGGTGTTCTGTCCGGAGGTGGCGAGAAGGAACTGGCTGGCCGCTGCGAGCGCGAGGACAGCGGCGAGCGAGACGAGGCGAGTCATGTAACCCTCCTGTGCGCGTACGGTGCCAGGGGGGCCTGGGCCAACAACGGGATTCTAAGGAAGTCTGTCGACCGCGGCTCGAAGTATCAGCGGGCTCCCGGGAGGGCCGCCGCCCGGACCGTCAACACACCGCTCGCGCTCAGGCCCTGAGCCGGGCGCGAGAGCGGCCCGGAGGCTCCACCACGACCGGCATCCAATCTGACACAGGGCACATGAATCACGGCAGGATCATACGTCATCGTTGCGTGGGGTCAAGCAGTGTGGTGCGTGCGGACAGGCAATGGGGACAAAACGTTCGTTCCGAGCGTCGGTCCTTCGGGCTCGCCCCACCGGCTCGAGTCCCGTCGACCCCGCCATCTCCTCACTCCGTTTTCGGATCTGTCAGGGTCGACGGTTTCAGGCCGGCCGCCTACGTCCGCATCATCGACCGCCCCGCACAAACGGCTGCGTGAGCCACGGATCGGTCGTGACGCCGCTGCCGAGCACGGTCGAGCAGCCGTTCGCGCCGGGACCCTTGGAGCACTTCCACCAGTTGGCGGTGGCACTGAGGCTGCCCGCGCCCAGGTTGTCGATGCCCACCGGACCGAACAACGAATTGAAGTGGGCGTCCACTCCGGACCCGGCCCCTGCGAAGACGGCAATGTCCGCGCCTTCGCCCTTGAAGATGTTCTCCGAGATCACGATCCCGGTGATCGGGTTCGTCGGAACGGGCGGATAGTTCGTGATCGAGATGCCCATCGTCGGCAGGGACGCGCCGAGATCCCCGTCCGAGCCGTTGCCCGAGATGGTGTTGCCGGTGATGATGTGGTCGGTCACCATCTGGCCCGGCGCGTGGCTGTGGATGGCCACGCCAGGAAGAGCATTGTTACGCAGGGTGTTGCCGGAGACGGTATTCGCGTAATTCGCCGCGCCCGGCGCGGCCGCGAAGATGCCCACGCCCGCGCCTTCCCCTGAGATCAGCCCGTTGGAGGCCGAGACGTTCCCGATGATCCGGTTGCTGAACACCCCCGGAGGCGGCGGCGTGTAGAAGGGGGTGATGATGTTGTGCGAGGCCAGCGTGATGCCGCAATCGAAGGGATTGTTCTGGACCGTGTTGCCAGAAATCATGTTGTCATGCGTCTGGCCGGTATCGTCGCTGAGCAGGATGCCGCCCGCGTTGTTCTCCACCAGGTTACCGGCCACAATCGAGTGATCGACGCCGCTCAGGTGGATGGCCTCGCCACAATCGAATCCTTCGCCGGCCAGGAAATACACCGGGAATCCCGCTGCGGGGCAGTTCGGAAATGCCAGGGCCGCGTCGTTGCCGGTGAGATGGTTGCCCGAAATCGTGACATCGCTGGCGTTGGTCACGAGGATGCCCTGCGCGTCGGCATTCTGCACGGTGAATCCGGCCACGATGACGTGCGCCAGGCCGGCGTTGCCGTAGCCGTCAACATTGACGCCGTTCAACAGGCCCGTGGCATCGATGACGGTGTTCTCTGGATTCTCGCCGAGCAGCGACAGAGACTTTGCGATTACGACGTCTTCGTGGTACGTCCCTCTTGCGACGCGAATCACGTTGTTCGTGCCGGGAGCCGCCACAGCCGCGCCGATGGAGGAGTAGCAACCGCCGGTGCCGCCGGGATTGACGCACAGGTTGGCGGCCTGCACGCTGGCGCAACCGACGATCAGGAAGCCGACGGCTGCCAGAGCATCACGCGTCTTGCTCCAACCGGGAGTTACCATCTTGCCTGGGATCACGATCTTCATTGCATCCTCCTTGCATTCAGTAGGGAGTGTCCATGGTGGCGTCTACCCGAGCCGCGCTTCTGCCTTGCTTGTTGGCGGCTACCGCACCTGCACGCGAGAGGTCGTCCGATAGTGTCCGCGCGTCGCTGCCGCGTCCGGGCACACCAATGTCCGCACCGTGTCGGACCCATTCGTGAGCGCGAGCGATGATTTCTTCAGGATGCACCGGCGCGCCAGCGACAACGACGGAAGACGGCAAGCCAAAGGCGTCGTGCTGGACTTCCAGATGCGGGCCCGCGCCTGGGATGGTCAGTCCCAGCGCAGCCCCACCCCACGAGCCTTGCTCGTCGCTGACACCCTCGGCGGTCCCCCCGGTGGGCGACTTGCTCGGCCGCAAGGGCGCCATCCGTCCCCGGCATTAAACACGTACTAAAAGGAGAGGAGATGAGAATACCGCCGCGTTGCGGAGAGTGTCAAGCAGGAACGAACGTCCGGATTGCGAGGTTCTGCACCAGCATCGTTCACGCGATGGCCGGTTCATGCACGGCACGAAAGGCGGGGCCCGGCCGCCGGCTACGTGCTCTGGCGGTCGGCGCGCGTCGGCATCTTCGCCGGCTTCGTCGGGTTCGTCGACTTCGCTCGCCGCGGCCGCATCAGGCCCGCGCCACCAGTCGCTCGCTGTTCGCGGTCCTGGCGATGCTCCTGACAACGGAACGCTGGTGGTTCTGGGCCGGCCTGCCGGGCGTTACTCGTCCCTGAGCGCCGCGGCTGGGTTGATGCTCAGAATCCCGCGGGCGGCCGTCGCCGCCGCCAGCCCGCCGACCGCCCCGACAAGGCCAGTTACGCCGGCAATGACCAGCGGGTCGTTCGCCTGCACCTGAAAGAGCAGGCCTGCCACGATTGTCCCGACGGCCAGCGCGCCCGCACCTCCCGCCACGACACCCAGCGCGACCGGCCACGTGCTCTGGCGCAGCACGAGCGCGAACACCTGCGAGGTCCGCGCGCCCAGCGCCACGCGGATGTTCATCTCGCGCCGCCGCCGCGACACGCCGTACGCGGTCGTCGCGTAGACCCCGACCGAGGCAATCAGGAGCGCCACCACGCCGAACGCGGTGAACAGCCACATCTGGTAGCGCCGGCCGCCGATCGCCCGGTCGACGAGGTTCTGCAGCGGGTCGATCGAGGCAATCGCGATCTCCGGGTCCGCTTCGTGAACCGCGCGCCGCAGCGCGCCGATGACCGCGGCGGGATCGCCGCTCGTGCGCGCGACGAGCACCGACTTGCCCTCGTTGTTGAACCAGTACGGCACGTACACCATCAGCGGCGCCTGCGTCTCGAGGGCGGTCGGGTGCCCGTCGGCGACCACTCCCACAACCTCGAAGCGCTGGTCGGGATTGCCGCGGGCGAACGCCCGGCCGATCGGATCCTGGCCCGGCCAGAGCGTCTCGGCCGCCCGTGCGGAGATCACCGCCGGCGTCAGCGCGTTCGTCCGGTCGCGCTCCTCGATGGACCGCCCCTTCAGCAGCTTCATCGACAGCACACGGAAGTACTCGGGCCCGACGAACCGGTAGTTCGCGCTCTGCTTCTCGTGGTCCGGTCGGACATCGCCGGGCCTGGCGACGATGTCGACCCAGGTCTCTCCGGTGAGCGGCAGCGCGGACGTCCACGCCGCGGCGGAGAGGGCCGGCAGGCCTCGCACGCGGTCGAGGATGCGGTCGTAGAGGGCCGCGATCGCCTTCGTGTCGGGGTAACGCGCGGTGATCGGGGAGATCTCCATCGCCACGACCCGGTCCGTCGAGAAGCCTGGATCGACCCGCGTCAGGTGCAGGAAGCTCGTGATGAACAGGCCGGTCATCACGAGCAGCGTCACCGAGAGCGCCACCTGGCCGGCGAGGAGGGTGGCGCGCACGCGGACGCCGCCCCGGTCCGTTGTCGTGCGGCCGCCGCGCAGGGTGGTTTCGGCCTCGCCGCGGCCGATGCGCCACGCCGGCAGGAGCGCCACGCCGAGACCGGCGACGAGGGCCACGGCCGCCGCGAACCCGAGCACGCGCCAGTCGATGTGAACGTCGCCGACGCGGGGCAGATCGATCGGCGCGGTCCTGACGAACACGTCCAGCGCCGCGCGCGCCACGAGCAGGCCGAGCATCCCTCCGGCCGCCGCCAGGGCGAGCTGCTCGAGAACGACGCGCCGCACGAGGCGCCCGCGGGTGGCGCCGAGCGCGCTCCGGACGGCGGCCTCACGCATGCGCCCCAGTGTCCGCGTGAGCGACAGGTTCGCGAGGTTGGCGCACGCCATCAGCACGACGCCGGCGACGGCTCCGAGCAGCAGCAGGAGCCCGAGCCGCGCGCGCCCGACGATCGATTCCTCGAGCGGCATGATCCAGCCGCGGAGGTCGGCCGGCTCGTGGGTCTTCTCCGTCGCGATCGCGGCCACCGCCTTCTGCAGGACGTCCAGCTCGGCCCGTGCCTGGTCGATGCCGACGCCAGACTTCAGGCGCGCGACGACCGGATAGTTGAACTGGCCCATCCAGTCGAAGTTCTCCAGTCTCGGGCGGAACGGCACGACGGCGGCGAAGGTGGACCGCAGCGATGCGCTCTCGCCAAGCACGGCGAAGTCCGGCAGCTCGCAGCCCGGCGGCAGGACGCCGACGATGGTGTACTGCGTCCCGCCGAGGTTCAGCGTCCGCCCCAGCACCGCCGGGTCCGACCCGAGGCGGTCCCGCCACAGGTCGTGGGCGATCACGGTCACCGCCGGGTTCTCGAACCGCTCGTCGTCGCGGGTCAGCGGGCGCCCGAGCGCGACCCTCGTCCCGAAAACGTCGAACAGCGTGCCCGACGCGCGGAGGATGCCCGCCTGCGCCACCTCGCCCGCGCCGGTCAGGTTGGTCGTCCGCCAGTCGAGCTCGGCCATCGAGGCAAACGATGTCGCCCGGTTGCGCCACTCCTCGAAGTGCCGCGGGTTGGCCGGGAGGGTCGGATAGCGGTCGGCGACCTGGGGCAGAATCTCGCGGATGGACATCAGGCGCGGCGCGTCCGGGTAGACCAGCGGCCGCAGCAGGACGCCGTTGACGATGGAGAAGACGGCGGTGGAGGCGCCGAGGGTGAGCGCGAGCGTCCCGATGACGACCGCGGCGTAGAGCCGATCGTGCCGGAGGCCGCGCAGCGTGTCCCTGAGGTCGAAAAGTAGGTCGCCCATGTCGGCTTAGACGGGAGAGCCGCGAAGAGGGTTCAAGGGCCGGCGGCAGGAAATTGCGGTCCGACCGGGGTGGGTGGGCGGCAAGCTTCGTCCGCCGTGCCCGCCGCCATGGTCGGAGAGGGCGGCGCGTCAGTCGGGACGACAGGGTGGTGCGCCTGCGTGGCACAGTCTGCGTCGAGGAGCAGGATCCGCTTCGACCGCGCCTTGCTCGTCGAGGCGCTTCGCCTACTTGATCCGCTCGCTCGTCGTGACCTGGAACTGACGGATGTTCCCGTAGGTGGCGACCGACTGCACGAGCGTCTTGTCGCCGCCGATGCGCCCCGTCTGATTCACGCCCTCGTACCACTCCCACATCTGCGCCGGTACCAGCACGTCGATCGGGGCCTGGGGCCTGTAGTCCACGCGGATCAGGCAGCGCCTCTCGGATCCCCGGTCGAATCGCAACTCGGTACGCACGACTCGGCCGTGTTGCCCGTCCAGCCAGATACGTCCTTCGATGGGGATGTCGCTGCCGCCCGACGTGCGGATCAGCGTCGGACGGGTCTTCTCCTTGAAGCTGATCACCCGGGCGGTCTCGCCGGCCACCTGTTCGTCCGCGAGGCGCCTGAAGACGAATCGCCACTGGTCCGTCCGCCGCATGAACGAAAGCGTCACCATGGGCATGTTGAGCGTGCGGCGGATGTCGCCCAGGTTGTAGCGTGCGCTCTCTTCCGCGATGCGCCAGAACTGCGAATCCCGATCCGCAGCCCTCGACAGGAACAGTTCCCGCACGCGTTCGGTGCGGTCGCGAACCGGGCGACCGTCCACCTCTGCCACGTCCCGGTACCCGAACCACTGCTGACCCTTGACCTGGACCAGGAGGACATCCGAGAGCAGCTGCCTGCGCGCGATGATGGGCCCGCCCTTCTTCGGCGGCGGCGATCCCGACGGCTCCTGCCATGCCAGCGCGGGCTCCGACTCCGGGCCCTTCGGGTTGCCCCGCCACGGGTGGATGATCTGCACGTAGCGCTCCTCGGCCACCATCGACGAGAGCGCCTGCTCGAATTGCTCCGCGTAGGCGGCCAGGCGGGAGGCGAGGTTCCCGACATCGGTGCCGAGCGGGCTCGTCGCGGACGTTGGTTCTGTCGCCGGAGCAGGTGGTGTCGTCGGTGCCGGCGCAGGCGGTGCGGCCTCTGGCGGCGGAGGCGTCGCGGCCGGGGCCGCCGCCGTCGGATCGATCCGGAAGCTCCGCCGGGCGCGCACCGCGACGCCCCACCCGCGGTCCCGCACCTCCACCTTGATCTCGTGCAGCTGGCCGTCGCGGTCCGACGGCCCGGTTTCGATCGCCAGCACGTAGCCGGCCGACAGCTCGCGCGTGAGCGTGTTGAACGCCACGTCGCCCGCGGAGGCCGTGATCGCCAGGCCGCCCGTGATCCCGGCCAGGGCGAACGACGCCGACGCCGACTGATTGATTTCCATCGTCGTTGCGCGCATCTGGTCGGTCCGCGCCTGGTACGGAGGTTCAGCCACCTGCAGGGCGTGCAGCGTGACCCGCGCGTCCGCGGCACGGGCCCCGATGCTGGAGACGTAGGCCTGGTCGTTTCGCGCCCACAGCGGACCAGTCGTGATCAGCACCAGCTGTGAAGGGCCTTCGAGTCGCCCCAGCGCGTCGATCAGGTTCTCGAGTCCCCTCAGCGTGGCCGTCGCCCGCTCACGCGTGGTGATCGCGAGGGTCGATGCTTCGGCCACCACTCCGCCCGGGCAGTACTGGGGCTGCCCGTTGCACTCGCGGTTGATGACCATGTCGAGCATCTTCTTGTCGCCATCATCGATGGCAATCGCCTCGTCGCGGGCGATGTTCCAGAATGCCAGCGGCGGCCGATAGGTGCCGACCGCCTCGCGCAAGCGCCGCTTCAGCACCTCGCGGTCGGGGAGGAACTGGATGCTGGTGGCGGTCGAGGGAATGGTCCACACCGCCACGCGATCGGCAGCGGGGAGCTTGTCGATGAACCGCGCACCGGCGTCGAGCATCTGCTGCCCCTCGCCGATCGGCAGGTGATCCCGGTCGACGACTAGCACGAAGCGGCGTGCGGCTTCAGACGCCGGCACCGCGGCCGGCGTTGCGGGCGGGGTCCCGGGTGGCGGCGCCTGTGTCGGCACGGCGGCGGAAGCGGCTCGCACGAGCCGCATCGTCACAACCCGTCGCGGCTGTCCATCCACGCTCACGGTGAAGTCATCGGGCCCCAGGGTGACGATGGGATCGCCGTCGCGGGTGAGGACGGTGACGTCGACCGTGACGAGATCGACACCGGCGCGGTACGCCGGAGGCTGTGTGGAGGATTGGCGGGCGGCCCCGACCGTTCCCGCGGCCAGCGCCACGAGGACGACAGCGGGAACGAACCTGGCGAGGTGATGAATCATGGCGACTCTCCGGCAGGGCTCATCTCACCGCAACGATCGGCTGTCGGGCGCGCGGCAGGCGGCTCGCCACCAGAGCCTCCCGCGCCCGCGAAAGGCCGGTCGCGAGCGACGGCCGCGACGCTCCAGAGGAGCCAGCGACACACGCGACCACTCCGGCGCGGCAGGCCGAACGAGGCAGGTCTCTGGCCGCGGGCCTGGCGGTCACGACACTCGCGGCAGGCGGGCGCGGCCATGATACACCAGGCGTTCGAAACCGGGGGGACGAGCGGGTGCCGCGTTGCGATCGGCGGCGGGCCGCTCGTCGGGATCGCCGAGATCAGGTGCTGGCGGTGAGCATCAACAGGCGCGGAGGGCCATCATGACCGATCCCGAATCCGGGCACGCCGCAGAACTATGTGACTACACTGTGCTTCCGGGCACTGCCGAGTTCGGCATGGAGCCACGCCCGGGCCATTCGCCAGTCGCGCTTCACGGTCTCGACCGAGACGCCGAGGACGTCCGCCGTCTCCTCCAGGCTCAAGCCGCCAAAGTAGCGCAGCTCGACCACGCGACTCTTGCGCGGGTCGAGCCGGGCGAGCCGGTCGAGCGCCTCGTCGAGCGCGAGCACCTCGACGCCCCGCGCCTGCGCCGCGAGCACGACGTCCTCGACGTCCACGCGCAGCGCGTTGCCCCCGCGCTTGGCGAAGCCGCGACGGCGCGCGTGGTCCACGAGGAGCCGCCGCATGATCTGCGCGCACAACGCCAGGAAATGCAGCCGGCTCTCGCAGCGGATCCCCCCGGCGCGCACCAGCTTGAGATACGCCTCGTTGGCCAGGGCCGCGGATTCGACACTCTCGCCTGCGCGCCGCCGCGCGAGCTGCTGCCGCGCCACCCGACGCAGTTCCGGGTACACGAGGCTCACCAGGCGGTCCAGCGCGCCCGCGTCGCCGTCGTTCCAGGCGGCGAGCATCGCGGTGATGTCCGGCTGGCTGGGGTTCACCATGGAATTCCCGCCCTCGGCATGGCTGCCAGGCTCCTGCTGTGACCCGTCTTTCGTCCCGTTCGCGGATTACCAAGCAGGAGGTCAGACATCCATGAAGAGCACCACTCTCCGCACCATCGTCCTCGCCGCACTCTTCTTCGGCCTCGCGGCCGCCGCGTCGGCCCAGGGCCACCGCTGTTCGACGCACGGGCTCGCAGGCGCGTGGGCCTACACCGAGACGGGGACGGTGATAGCTCCCACTCCGTCCGGGCCGGTCGCGGTCGTCGCCGCCGCCGTCGGCAGGTACGACTTCGACGCCTCGGGGACGTTCACGGGCATCCAGAACAGCAGCGCCGGAGGTACGGTCGTCGAGGACATGAAGCTGGGGACCTACACGCTGAACCCCGACTGCACCGGCCTGCTGACGATCCAGAGCTACGACCCTACGGGCGCGGTCCTGCGCCGGACCTCGGTCTGGGCCGTCGTGCTCGCTGACAACGCCACCGAGATGCGCGCGATCATGACGTCGATGGTGATGCCCAACGGGGTGAGCTTATCGCCGATCATGACCTTCACCGCCACGCGGCTGTTTCCTGGCCGTGGCAACAACGGACGGTAGGGCGCGCCCTCCGTCTTTTACTTCACCGGGCCGAGATACCGGTCGAACCAGTCGAGGGTCTCGGTGACCATCATCTGATAGCTGGAGAACATGTCGCCGTGGCTGCCGTCCCACCAGACCAGCTTCTTGTCCGGTTCGGGCGCGGCCAGCAGACGGAGCATCGGGCGCTGTGACGTCTCGGGCGGGAGGCCGAAGTCGAAACGCCCGCTGACCATGAGCGTCGGGACGCGGAAACGCGGGAGGAAGTTGAGCGGGTCGGTCTCAGCCGGCCGGTCCCGCTGCCGGAACAAGCCGGCGCTCACGAGCGCCGCCGCCTTCAGCCGCTCTTCGCCGACGGCCAGGACGGGCAGCATGAAGGCGCCGCGGCTGTAGCCGAAGACGGCCAGGCGGCCGCGGTCCACGTCGGCGCGGGCCACGAGGTAGTCGATACAGCGGCGGAAGTCCTTGGACTCGTAGACCAGGCGATCGCGAAACGCATTGGGGCCCTCGGGCGGGGCCTTGTACCGGCGCTGGTAGTAGCCCTTGAGCACCGGGTGCAGGAGCGCCCGCCCGCTCTTCACGACGAATTCGAACAGGCGTTCTTCCGCGCGTTCCTGAGCAGGCAGCCGGAACGCCATGCCCGGGTTCGCGTAGAGCACCGTCTGATAGGGCGGCGTCGCGCGTTTGGGAATGTACAGGAGGGCCGTGATCCGCTCGTCAGGATAGGCAGAGGCGAAGGAGACCGTCTCGCGCTTCCAGTCCGCGTTCTTCTCGTCCACGCCCTCGATGCGCGCGTCGAGCGGCACCGGATCGTAAGCGTAGAGGCTCCGATAGAGCCGAAACAGCTCGTCCGAAACCGGCTGGGCCTCCTGCCGGCCGGTGAGGGAATTCGTGACCGGCGCAAGGGCGGTGGCGTCGGCGCGCTCGTCGTAGCGCGCCAGGCGGAAGCCGTTCCGGGAGGATCGGTCCCAGGGCGAGCGGGCGGCGAGGTCCGAGAACATCAGCAGGGGCTCGTCCCACGCGCCGCCGCGCACGTGACGCCGCCCGGCCACCTCGTTCCAGCACCATTCCCTGACGTTGCCGGCCATGTCCAGCGTGCCAAAGGCGCCCAGACCCTTGAAGGCGCCGACACGCGCCGGGCCGGTCCCCACGAAGTTGCTCAACTGCGCGATCGCGGCAAACCAGCCGGGGTCGGCCGCGGCTTCCCAGTGGTAGATGGTCGGCAGTTGCCTGCCCGCGAAACGCGCGTACGCCGCGGCCTCGTACCAGCTCACCCCGCTGACCGGATAGCCGTCGCGGCCTGGCGGGTAGCTGCCAGCCTCCCACGTTGACGGTCCCGGGAGGCCGGTGGTGTCGCGGAACGCCCGCATGGCTTCTTCCCGCGACAGGCTGCGCCCGTCGCGCACGAACTCCTCCTGCCAGTACCGGCGGTCCCGGTACCCTCCGGCATCAACGAACCGCCTGAACTGCCGGTTGGTGGTTTCGTAGCGATCGATGAGGAACGCCCCGAGCCCCACGTCGCCCACCATCACCACGCTGGCGACCGTGGCCGGGACGCGCACCATGTCATCGGGGATCGTGCCCTCGGCGTCCAGGTCGAACCGCAGCACTGTGCCGGCGCGGACCTCGCCGGTGCCCAGGACCGTTCGGAACCCGGGCTTCACGACACGAACCCGGTAGAACCCCATCGGCAGCCTTCGGGTGGTGAACGGCGTCGTGCCGAGGCGCACCCAGTCGTCGTCACCAGGCGTGTAGCCCGTCGCCCATACCTCCGCGCCAGGGGGGCTGGTCGTGATCGACATCGGCATCGCGTAGTCCTGCCGGATGCGATCGAGCGCGGGGTCGTCGGGGACGACCACCTCCGCACGTCGCAGGAGGCGGAACGCCGACATCAGGTCGCCGGTGTCCAGTAGTCGGGCGATCTCAGGCGCCTGCTGCCTTGCCCAGCGGACACGTACGCCGTTCTGGTAGAACCGCACGCCGAGAATCGCGGACAGCAGGAGGACCGCGGCCAGCGGGATGGCGAACCCGGGTCGGCGGATTCCGGCAGCGGAGAATCGCCAGCGATCGCGCGCACGGATGACCCCCTCGATCGCCCTGCGAACATCTGCGATGCTGTCCGGCCGCCGATCCGGATCCTTCTCGAGACACCTCCGCAGGACATTGCGAACCGCCGCTGGTGTCCCGGCAGGCAGGGCCTGCCAGTCCGGTTCGTGTTCGAGCACGGCCGCGATGGCGTCGGAGGCGGTCTCGCTGTCGAAGGCGCGCTGTCCCGCGAGGAGCTCGTAGAAGAGGCATCCGAAGGCCCAGATGTCCGTCCGCTGGTCGACGTCCGCGCCTCGCGCCTGCTCCGGACTCATGTACCCCGGAGTTCCCACGACATGCCCCGCCACGCTCCCGGCGCCGGTCACGGCGGCCGCCTGCGAGGGCGGCCTCCCCGGTCCGCACTCCGAGATCGCCTTCGCAAGCCCGAAATCCAGGACCTTCACCCGGCCTTGCGGCGTGACCTTGACGTTGGCGGGCTTCAAGTCGCGGTGGATGATCCCGTGCCCGTGCGCCGCCTCGAGCGCTTCTGCCACCTGGCAGGCTCGATCGAGCGCGCTGGTGAGGGGCAGCGGTCCGCGGAGCGTCTCTCCCTCCACCAGTTCCAGCACGAGGTAGCGCCCCTCGGGCGACTCCTCCAGCCCGTAGATGGCTGCGACGCTGGGGTGGTTCAGCGATGCGAGGATGCGCGCTTCGCGCTGGAAGCGCTCCAGCCGCTCGGGATCCCGCGCGAACTCGGCAGGCAGCGTCTTGATGGCGACGTCCCGGCCGAGCCTGGCGTCGTGCGCGTGGTACACCTCGCCCATCCCGCCCGCGCCCAGGAGGGAGAGGATCCGGTACGGCCCGTACTGGTGGCCAACGAGCGACGGGCGGACGCCGGTCGGGGCGGAAGCGTCGCCAAGCACCGGTGTCTCCAGGAAGCTGGAGGCCCGCTCATCCTCCGACACGAGCGTCTCGACCAGCCGCCGCAACTCGGTGTCGTCGCCGCAGGCCTCGTCCAGAAAACCCGGGCGATCCTGCCGCGGCCGCTCGAGTACCGCGTGAAAGAGCTCCTCGGCCCGCCGCCACAGTTCGTGCTTCATGGCCGGTTCGCTGCTCTGTCGCTCTCGAGCTGGGGGCTCGTCAGACAGATGGTCCGGGACGCGCGTTCGGCCGAGCGGCGGTGCCGCACCCCGACCTGCCGTGAAGAGCGCGGTCGGGCCGGGGGCCCCGGCTGCGGCTGCGAGGACCCTCGTTGGGAGACGACGGGACAGGGCTGACGCGGATTGTAGCACCGGCGACGGAGACCCGCGTCGGAGCGGCCCAACGCGACCCGCGACGCCGGTCGTCTCAAGTTCACGCCGCGGCTCGCCCGGCTCGCCACGACGTGGTGGACGGCGTGGGTCGAGGCACTCGCGCCGTCGGTCAGGCCGGAGGCGACGCCGCACGCCCAGTAGCCGCCAGGCGCGGGTTCACGCTCCATGACGACGCTCGTCCGACCGCGACTGCGCTATACTCCGGCGCATTCGGCCCGCAGCCTGCCGTTCGCGCCGGGCCGCCCGCATCATCCCGCGTCCATCCCTCGAGGTTCGTCATGCGCAAGGCGTTCACCATCGTCCTCGTCGCCGGTCTCGTCCTCGCCGTCCCGGCCTGGCGCGCCGCGGCCCAGGCCGCAAGGCAGCCGTTCACCGCCGAGGACATGCTCAAGGTCTCGTCGATCTCGGTGCTCGACCTGTCGGACGACGGGCGCCGCGTCGCGGTCGTGGCAAGGCGCACGTACGACAACCCGACGGTCGACAACCGTCGCTTCGGCGATCCCACATATGTCTCGCCCTCCCGCGGGACGCTGCTCGTCATCGACACCACCACGGGCGCGACGGCGAAGCCCTTTGCCGGCCTCGTGGACGTGCGGCGCGCGGCCTGGTCGCGCGACGGCAGCCGCGTCGCCATCCTCACCGTCGATCTGGACACGCCCCTGCCCGTGACCCATCTCCACGTCTGGGACGCGGCGCGCGGCACGCTCGCCGAGGTGCCGCGCCAGCCCGGCGTCGCGGTGTCGGTCAACTCGGGCCTCGACTGGACGCCGGACGGGGCGCGGCTGGTCGTGACCCTGCGCACGCCCGAGCAGGAGCGCGAGGCGCAGGCGCGTTTCAAGGCGCTCACCGAGGGCCCGATCATCGTGGAGAACGCGGCCGATCCATTCCTCGGCTGGGACGCGCTCCGCCGCGCGGACCGCGAGCGGGAGATCGCGGAGGTCGACGCACGCACCGGCGCCAAGCGGACCATGCTCCCGACGCGGAAGGTGACGAGCTATGAGGTGGCGCGGGACGGCTCGTTCCTGACCGTCCTGCAGGACGTCACCGCGAAGACGGACTACGATGTCATCAGCGGCACCGACAACGACCTGGTGCTGCTGCCGCGGGGCGGCGAGCCGAAAACCATCGTCAAGGCCGCCGACGTCAAGGGCGCCCGGCTGCAGTGGTCCGACGACGCGCGCGCGTTCGCCTACGCGAAGAAGGGCGAGGTGTTCGTGCAGCGCGTGGACGAGGAGAAGCCGCGTTGCCTCACGCCGAAGCCGCCGGCTGAGAAGAAGGAGGGCGAGGCGCCGGCCGTGGAGCCGAAGCCCGACGAGGAGAAGGACAAGGCCGAGTCGTTCGCCGCCGGTCCGTTCAGCCGCGACGCGTCGAAGATCCTGGTGACCAGCAAGAAGGGCTGGTACGTCGTGAACGTGGCCGACGCGACGCGGCAGCAGGTGCTGACGCTCGGCGACGACGAGGACAAGAACCCGAAGTACGCGGCGATCGACTGGGCGCCCGACGGCGGATCGCTGTACGTCAGCTATTCGGCGCCCGACCGGTGGGACCGCGGCGTGATGCGGCTGGACCTGGCCACCAAGGCGATCGAACCCCTCGTGAAGGACGCGCGGCTCTACCGCGGCGTCGAGATGGCGCGCGACGGCAGCCGGTTCGTCTTCACCATGTCGGACGGCGATGGCCCCTTCGAGCTGTACACGGCCGGCGCGTCGTTCGGGGCCGTCACGCGCCTGACGAACGAGAACGCCTGGATGGCGGACAAGGCGCTGCCCAGGTCCGAGCTGGTGGCCTACCGCGACGCCGACGGCAAGGAACTGTACGGGGTGCTGCGCTATCCGATCGGCTACGTGAAAGGGCAGCGGTATCCCACCGTCTTCGAGCTCTACGAGACCTTCTTCGACAACGGCCTCAACGCGCGCGCGGCGTTCCTTGCCGGCCGCGGCTACGCCGTGTTCCTCCCGTCGGTGCATCTGGTGGTGGGCCGGCCCGGCGAAGCCTGGGTGAAGGGCGTGACGGCCGCGGCCAACAGGCTGATCGACATGGGGGTGGCCGATCCGGATCGCCTTGGCGTCCACGGCACGAGCTACGGGGGCTACGCCACGGTGCTGTTGCTCACGCAAACCGACCGCTTCAAGGCGGCCGTCAACGTGTCGGGCAAGGTCGACATGGTGAGCTTCTACACCGACAGCCCGCGCCTCGGCGTGCGCAACACGCACGCGCCCGAGAAGAGCCAGGACCGGATCGGCGGCACGCTGTGGGAGTACCCGGAGCGCTACCTCGATCACTCGGCGATCCTGCACGCCGATCGAATCACGACGCCGCTCTTGTGCCTGACAGGCGATCAGGACCCGAACGTGCCGTCGAGCCAGTCGCGCGAGATCTACTATGCCCTGCGCCGGCTCGGGAAGACGGTCGAGTGGGTGCGCTACGTCAACGGCGCGCATCGCCCGCCCGACTCGGTGGACGAGGCGGTGGACTTCGAGAACCGCATCCTCGGGTGGTACGACCGGTACCTGAAGAAGGACGGGAAGAAGGAAGCCGGGGGGAACTGACGCAGACGGGACGGGGGCCGGGCCGCGAGGCGGCCCGACCCAGCGACGTCACCTTCCGGGGGCGTCGGGAGTCAAGTGCGTGCCAAAGAACCGCTCGACGCGCTGCCAGGCATCCCGAAGGACGTGCGTGCGCTGGAAGTAATGAAACTCGCCGGGATACACCATGAACTCAAAGGCCTTCCCGGTCTTCAGCAGCCGATCGACGAGCCGCACCGACTCGATGTAGGGAACGTTGACGTCCGCGGTGCCGTGGAGCACGAGGAGCGGGCGCGCGAGGCGTTCGATGCGATCGATCGGCGCGGCCTGACGGTACACCGCGGGGTTCTTCTCGGGCGTGCCCATGCGCGCCGTGACCCACGGGCCGCCCGGATCCACGTACCACATGCCAAAATCGGGGACGCCGGCCACGTCCACGCCGCACCGGAAGGTCGTCGGCCGCTCGGTCATCGCCATGAGCGTGAAGAACCCTCCGTAGCTCAGGCCCCAGACGCCGATCCGTTCCGGATCGACGTAAGCCAGCGTCTTCAGGTAGTCGGCGCCCGCCGCCGCGTCGCGGGCGTCCTTGCCGCCGACGTCCAGATACACGCCCTGCCGCCACTCGCGCCCATAGCCGATGCTGCCGCGATAGTCGGGCGCGAGCACGACGTAGCCGCGTTGGAGCAGGTACTGGTGGAAGGAGTAGTAGACAGCGTAGTTGCGCTCGACGTGCCACCCGTCGTAGTTCTGGTTGATGCCATCGCCGTGAATCCAGATGATCGCGGGGTGCTTCGTCGCCCGGTCCAGCCCCTTCGGCACGAAGAGGTACGCCGGCACCTGGCCGCCATCGGGCGCTGCGTACCGAACGAGTTCCGGCTCGACGAAGGTCGCAGGATCGATGCCCCCCGGCATCGACCTGGTCAGCCTCCCCGGCGACGCCCGCTCTACTGCGTCGACGACGAACAACTCCGCCGGGGTGTGCGGGTCGGTGTGCTGGTAGACGAGGCGCCGGCCGTCGGGCGCCCACGCGGGCGCGATGTTCGTGCCCCGTCCCGAGGTGACCTCGATCTGGGCCGACCGCGCCGGGTCGTTGCCGATGGTCGCGACGGCGAGATGCCGAACGCCGGGCTTGCCGTCGAGGCTTCGGTCGAACGCGATTCTGGTGCCGTCGGGCGACCAACTCGGATTGCGCACCTCGAACCGGCCGTGCGTGATCTGCGCCGCGTCGCCTCCGTCGATCGAGATGACATAGAGATGATCCCAACCGTCGCGGTCACTGACGAACGCCACGCGGCGTCCGTCCGGCGACGGCATGGGCGTCGAAGCCACGTAGGCGAGGCTCCAGAACTTCGGATCCTGCTCGCGGTACACCACGCGCGTCTGCCGGGTCGTCGTGTCGGTGACGACCAGTTCCCGCGTGCGGTTGTCCGCGTCGACGCGCTGGACGAGCACGCGCGCGGCGTCCAGCCACATTGGCGCCGCGTCCCAGCCCGGGCTGGGCGCGAGAGTCGTCACCGTTCCACCCGTGGCTGCGACATAGGCCGGCACGCTTGGCCCACGGTCGCCGCGGGTGTAGAGGATCTTGGCGCCCGAGTAGCCGGGTGCCTCCGCATGGGGCGCGACCTGCGTGACAGCGAAGGCGACCCGCTTTCCGTCGGGCGACCATGACGGGGATGACACGGCGCCCATCCCCTGGGTCAGCCTTGTCTCGCGTCCGTCGGCGAGGGAGCGCACCCACAGGTCGCCGGCGCTTCGCTGCCAGTCCGGGACCGAGGGGGCGCCGCCCCGGACGAAGAGCACGCGCGTCCCGTCGGGCGAGAGCACGATCTGGTTCTCCGGCTCCTTCGTCGTCCACACGGCGGTCGGCGGCCCCGCGGCGCCGGGCACCATCTGCCAGAGATCGCCGCCACGGACGAACCACAGCGTCTTGCCGTCGCGGCTCCAGAAGAGGTTTTCGATCCCCTCGTCCTGATACGACGTGAGCGCGGCCGGCACACCGGGCGCTTGCGTATCGGCGAGGTAAATGTTCTGGACGCCGCCCTGGTCCCAGACGAACGCGATCCGGCGGCCGTCGGGCGCCCACGAGGCCTGCGACGGATGTCGGATGGCCACCAGTTGCTCGATAGTCAGTCCGCCGGCCCGCGGAGTGACAGGCTGAGGTGCGCCCGCGCAGCCGACGGCGATGACTGCGGCCATCACGGTCAGGCCGGCTGCGATGTGCTCTCGCATGCACTCCTCCATTGGGGGCTCTGAGCGACCCCGCGCCTAGTGGTTCGATGCGCCGGCGCCCGGGCGCAGGTGCTTGTCGAAGAACCGTTCGACCTGCTGCCAGGCGTCACGGATGACGTGGGCGCGCTGGAAGTAATGGAACTCGCCCGGGTACATCCGGAACTCGAACTCCTTGCCGTTCTTCAGCAGCTCGTCGATCAACCGGACCGACTCGAGGTACGGCACGTTCCCGTCGGCGGTGCCGTGCAGAATCAACAGCGGGCGCTCGAGCCTGTTGACGCGCTCGACCACCGCGGCCTTGTCGTAGACCGCCTTGTTCGATTCCGGCGTGCCCATGCGCGCGATCACCCACGCGCCCCCCGGGTCGTCGTACCACATCCGGTAGTCGACCGATCCAGCCACGTCCACGCCGCATCGGAACGCGGTGGGCCGCTCGGTCATGGCAATCAGCGTGAAGAACCCGCCGTAGCTCAGGCCCCAGACGCCAATCCGCTCGGGATCCACGTACGCGAGGGTCTTCAGGTAGTCGGCGCTGGCAGCCGCGTCTTCGGCATCCTTCCCGCCCACGTCCAGGTTCACGGCCTGCCGCCACTGGCGCCCGTAGCCGATGCTGCCCCGGTATTCCGGTGCGAGCACCACGTAGCCGCGCTGGAGCAGAAACTGGTGGAAGGAGTAGTAGACGGCATAGTTGCGCTGAACATGCCAGCCGTCGTAGTTCTGGTTGATGCCGTCGCCGTGGATCCAGACGATGGCGGGGTGTTTCCTGGTGCGGTCGAGCCCCTTCGGGACGAACAGGTAGGCCGGCACCTTCTGCCCGTCCGGCGCCGGGTAGCTGACGAGCTCCGGCTCGACGAACGCCGAAGGATCCACGCCGGCCGGCATCGACTCGGTGAGCCGCGCCGGCTTCGCCGCCTGCACCGCGTCGATGACGAACAGTTCGGCCGATGTCTGGGGATCGGTGTGCTGGTACACGAGCCGCCTGCCATCCGGGGCCCAGACGGGTGCCGTGTTCGTTCCCCGCCCCGAGGTGAGGTCCACGACCTGGGGCCTGCCGCCGCCGGCGATCGTCGCGACTGCGAGGTGCCGGACGCCGGCCTTCGCCTCCAGGCTTCGATCGAATGCCACCCGCGTGCTGTCCGGGGACCAGGCGAGGCTGCGGACCTCGTACTGGCCCTTCGTGAGCTGCTGCGGATCGCCGCCGCTGGTCGAGACCACATAGAGGTGATCCCATCCGTCGCGGTCGCTCACGAGCGCCACCCACTTGCCATCGGGTGAGACAGCCGGGTCGGGCGCGACGAACGGCAGGCTCCAGAACGTCGGGTCCACCTCGCGGTAGATCAACCTCGTGGCGCCGCTCGTCACGTCGGCGACGAGCAACTCGCGCGTCCGGTTGTCCGCGAGCACCCGGTGGACAAGCAGCCGCGAAGAATCGAGCCACATCGGCACGGCCTCCCAGCCGGGACTCGGCGGCAGCAGCGTGATCGTCCCGCCGGCCGCAAGCACCCAGGCCGGCGTGGCCGGCTGATGATCGACGCGCGTGTAGAGGATCTTCGCGCCGGAGTAGGCTGGAGCATCCGACCGTGACGTCACCTTCGACACCGCGAACGCCAGGCGCCTGCCGTCGGGTGACCAGGACGGCCCCGACACGACGCCCTGCCCCTCGGTCAGTCGTGTCTCGCGGCCATCGGCCAGCGAGCGGACCCACAAGTCGCCCTCGGTGCGCTGCCAGTCCAGCACGTTCGGGGCGCCGCCGCGGACAAACGCGACGCGCGTCCGGTCAGGGGACAGCGCCACCTGGTTCTCGGTCTCCTTCGTCGTCCACACCGCGTCGGGCCGGGACTTCTCGGCAGGCGCGACCCGCCAGAGATCGCCATCGTAGACGAACATCAATGAGCTGCCATCGGGGGTCCAGAAGAGGTTGTCGACGGTCCCCCGTTCGTACGACGTCACCTGGCGCGGTGTCGGCGCCGCGCCGGCTGAGGCCTCAATCGTCCAGATGTTCTGCACGCCGCCCTGGTCCCAGACGAACGCGATTCGGCGGCCGTCGGGTGCCCAGGTGGGCGAGCCGGGGTGTTTGATCTCGAGCAGGCGGTCGATCGTGAGGAGACCGCCGACGGGCGGCGTGCTGGCCGGCGGGGCGGGCTGGCTGCAAGCGGCGGCCATGCCGCACGTCCCGAGCACGAGCCACCAACTGTGACGATGGGCCATTCGGTTCTCCTTGGCAGACAACGGATCCCCCTCCTGAGACTCGAGGGGCGCGGGAGCAGGCGGACAGACATCGGGCGGCCGTCACTCCCGGGTGCTGGCGTGACGAACACCGCGGACCGGGCTCCATGCGCCGCAGAGAGGAGCCCATCCGGGCAACCCCGGACGGGCTCCTGACCGAGGACGCTTCCGGGTCGCGTGCCTAGAACGTGAGCCGCGCGCCGAAGCCGGTGACGATCGGCGTCAGGATCTGGATCGGCTGGCCGTACGACGGCCCGAGCGTGGTCACCTGGTTGATGACCGTGGCCGCATTGAACGCGTTGAACACGTTGAACATCACCTCGAGCTTGACGCCGTGCGGCATCGCAAACGTCTTGCTGGCGCGGAAGTCGAGGAGCGACACGTTCGGGTAGCGGTACGTGCCGCGCGTTTCGGCCGGCACGGACACCGGCCCCTGGTTGAGGTCCATCACCAGTACCGTCCGGGTGAGCGCCTTGCCGGTGTAGAACCGGTAGTTCCCGCTGAGCGCGATGCCGTACGGCAGCATGTAGCTCCCGGCGAGCTTCAGGATGTGCGGCGTGTCGGATCCCACCACCCGGTCCGTGATGTTGATCAGGTTGTTCGGGTCGTTGGCGTCGTTGAAGTTCCAGGGGACCTCGACGTAGTAGCTCTTCCCCTTGCTGAAGGTGTAGCCGGCCAGCAGTTGCCAGTTGTCGGAGAGGCGTTTCTTCAGGGTCACCTCGAAGCCCTTGTAGTTCTCCCAGAATTGCGGCTGGTTCGTGATGACGCGGTCGACCCTGCCGACGTATTCCGGCTTCTCGCTGTACACGGTGATGGTGCCGCCGCCCGGGATTGCCTCGATCACCGGCACGAAGGCCGCGTCGACCGGCGCCGCGACGTTCAGTTGCCCGAGCAGGTTCTTGTTCTTCCGGTAGTAGAACGTCCCGGTGATCGCGAGGTCCTTGGCCAGCTCGTGCTGAATGCCGGCTGTGGTCTCGTCGGAGAACGGGCGGCTGATGTTCGGATCGAGGCGCACGCCGCTGGCCCCGCCGTAGAAGGCGTACGGCGCGCCGAGCTCATTCTGTTGCGCGACGTCGTCGTGGTTCAGGTCGGTCCACGGCATCAGCTTGCCGCTGAATGCGTTCGGGTTCAGGCTCTCGGGGAATCGCGAGCCCTCCTGGATCGCGTAGCGGCTGTAGCTGGCCTTGAGGGCCGTCTTGCCGTTGCCAAACACGTCGTAGCTGGCGCCCAGGCGCGGCACGAGGATGCTGAAGTTCGGGATGTTCTGCATCTCCGTGAACTGCCTCTCCCCGAAGAACTGACCGCCCGGCGAGCCCTGAGCCGGGTTGTAGCCCTTGAAGTTCTCGAACCGCGCTCCGACGTTCAGCGTCAGGTTCCTGATGGCCCAGGCATCCTGCGCGTAGAAGGAGAGGGTCCGGATGAGGCTCTTCTGGCTCAGCGTGGTGTTGGCGGCATCGACGTAGGCCGGCGCGCCGTCGTAGTAGTGCTGAACCATGTCGCCATTGATGCGGTAGTCGTACCCGTTCAGCGCCCGCATCCACTCGAACCCCACCTTGAAGTCGTGCGTCCCAGCCAGGTGGTCGTTGATGTAGGTCAGCGAGACGTTCGCCTGGTGCCGGGTCGCCAGGTTCTTCATGTCGTACGGCGCCGCGTTCGAAACCGTGGATCGGACGTCATCGATCTTCGCGATGTCGCTCGCGCCGACCGACGACTGGTAGCCCAGCGGGAAGATCTGGTGCAGGTACCCGAAGCGGGTGTCGAGGAAGAGCGAGTTCGACAGGACCGAGGTCCACTGCCCCTGGATCAGGTGCGCCGGCTCGATCTGCCGCCACGACGCCTTCTCCTCGGTGAAGGCGTACCCGTTGTCCCGCCGGAAGAACCGGTTCTGGTAGTTGAAGTAGTACTGGACCATCAGCTTGTTGCCCGAGGTGACCTGCGAGGTCACCTTGCCCAGCGCGTTGGTCTGGTGGTTTATGTCGACTTCCGGTGAGCCGTCCGGCCGCTTGAGGCCGAGGATCTCCGTATTGATCACGTAGCGGCGGTACGATCCGAAGAACCAGGTGTTCTTCGTGATCGGTCCGCCGAGCGACGGCTGGAAGTCGTAGATCAAGTCGATCGGGTTCGACGTGGTGATCCCCTTGGCCTTGAGGTCCGCCGTGACGTTGTTCCCCTGCAGCTTGCCGGGCTGATACATGAACGTCATGCCGCCGTGAAAGTCCGCGCTGCCCGACTTGGTGATCATGTTCATGTACAGGCCGCCGACGCTCACCTCCGCCGGCGCCCCGGCCGTCTCGATCTGGACCTCCTCGAAGCTGTCGTAATCGAAGTAGAACATCGTGTACTGCCCGGCACCGCCGGGCCAGTTCATGCTGAGACCGTTGATGCTGTAGTCCTGCTGCCCGCTCGCACCGTGCACCGACAGCGTCGTCTGCTGGGCGCTCTCGGTCCCTCCCACGTTGTAGCGATCCGGGACAGTGCCGGCCACCTGTTCCGTCAGCACCCAGATGTCCCGGCCCGTCGGGACGTTGTCGAGAAGCCCCTTGTCGAGCGAGGTCGCGATGAGCGTGCTCTTGCTGTCCACCACGGGCGCTTCGCCGCTGACGTCGACGGTCTCGGCCACCGCCTGGACCCCGAGCGAGACATCGACCTTCGCCACGAAGTTCGCGCTGATCCTGATGCCCGCGCGGGTCGCGCCCGAGAACCCGGACAGCTCGAACTTGACGTCATACGAGCCCGGTGGCAAGGCGATGAACTTGTAGGCGCCCAGCTCGTTCGTGGTCGTCGTCTTCGTGCCTCCGATGATGGCGGCGCTGCTCAGGGTCACGGTCACGCCGGGCAGCACGGCGGAACTCTGGTCGGTGACCGTCCCCGAGATCGTGCCGGTCTCCGACTGTGCCAGCGCGAGCGCGGGAAGGGCGAGAACGGCCACCATGACGATGGCCGGGAGGCGAAGCATCATGACGCGCATACTGTCCGTCCTTTCTCTCGGCAATGGGTCAGCCAAAACACCAGGAGAACCGGGGCACTACCGTCCGGGGGGCAGACGATCCACGAGCATGTCGACGCTGGTCCGGGCCAGGCCGCGGCATGGCTGGTCCCCGGGATGCCAATCGACGCGGCAGGCGCGCAGGAGACGCCGGACCGGATGCCCCTCAGGAATTCGAGCCACCGCTGTTCCTCTACCCGCCTTGATGAAGTGATGGAGCGGCCGCTCGCCAGAGTGGTACCCGGTACTCGTGCCAGTGTCCAAGGGCTCGGACACCACGAGAGCGAGCGGAATCGGACGCCGCGCGGGCCAGCGTCTCCACGGCGTTGGATCGACCATCCGGAACTTCGGATGCTCCGCCAGGGGGCGCTGGCGAATCGAACCACGGCGTTCGCATGTCGGCGGCATGCTGCCCTCGCTCGACGCCCGCGACGTCAGCCGAGAGTCTCACGTGCCTATCTATTACCGCGGCCTCACGGGCGTCAACCGGATTCGCACCGGATTCGTAGTGGATCCATAGTGGATTCATGATGGATTCGCAGTGGATTCGTAGTGAGCGTCTGGCTCACCGCGCGCTGAGCCTCCCAGCACGACCTCACCCCCGGAACCTCCGTGACATGATGAGGGGCTCACAACTCACACCTGAGAACTGAGAACTGAGAACTGACACCGGGAATCCCGACCATCGTCAGTCCGACTCCCGCCTCCCCCTTTCCGTACGTTCGTTCTTGACGCCCGATGAGCGCAGCCTCACCATGGCTCCCATCAAGGAGGATGCGCGATGCTCAGAATCCCCGTGTTCTGCAGCGTGGTCGTTGCCCTGGCGGTGCCGCCGACGGTGGTCGCCTCACCCGGGCCTGCGGGCACCGTCACCGGCTCGGTCACCATCAACAAGCAGAAGACCGCCCTCATCCAGCCCTATGTCGACGAATCGCCGGAGGACCTCATCATCGTCCTCGCGTCGAAAGAGGTGCCGCGTGACGTCATCCCGTTCATCGGGGAGGAAGTCGCCCGCAAGCTGAAGATCCACGCCGTGGCGTTCACGGTCTCGCGGGCCACGCGCGCCTTGGGGAACACCTTCGGCGGCGTCTTCTATCCCGGCACGGACATGGGGTTCGTGGGGCTGGCTCCAGGGGTGGCCACCCTCCAGCTGAAGCGGCTGGATGCGACGGGGATCGAGGGCCGCGTGTTCACGCCGAAACCGGTCACGCTGAGCGACCTGACGTATAGCTTCGACGTGACGTTCTCGTTGCCCCTCGGCAAGGCGGCGCCGCCGTCCCCCGCTGTCGAGGTCAAGATCTCCGGCGACACGTCGGAGCCCGCGAAGGCCTACGCAGACTACTATCGCGCCGTGTTTGCCGGGGACGTGGAGAAGATCCGCGGGGCGTTCTCCGCGGCGCGTCGGGCGGACTTCGACAAGGCCCCGCCCGAGCAGCGCGCCATGATGCTCGACCTCCTGAAATCCAACCCGGCCGAGATCCGGATCGCCAAGCCGGCGATCGCCGGCAAGACGGCGACCCTGAAGATCGAGGGCCTGAACGAGACCGCGGGCAAGTCCACGGCGGAGGTCACGATGGTTCAGGAGGGCGGCGTCTGGAGGGTCGCCAAGGAACGCTGGTCGAGCTCGTAGGACGGAGCGCGGGGCTGAGACGAGGCCCGAGCAGTGGGCCTCACCGGCGCCGCCGCGGGGGGCCCCGGCCAGCGGCGAAGGAGGCGAGCGGTCCGGCCGGTCAGGGCTTCACGTGGAGCGCACGCGCGTACAGCAACGAGAAGCCCTGGCGCTGCGCGTTCTGCTGCGACTTCGATCCCGGTGCCGTCGTGATCACGGCGAGATCACATCCGCGGCGCCGGGCGTCTCGCAGCCGCGCGTGGAGCAGCGCCGTCTGCACGCCCTGTCGGCGGAACGCGGGCAGCGTCGCCGCGCCGCAGAGTTGGGCGACCCCTTCGAACTCCCGCACGCCGGCGCCGCCGGCTGCCATCCCGTCCACGCGCGCGAGGTAGCGGCGAAAACCGGGGACGGCCGCAAAGTCCTCGTACACCCGCTCGATTGCCTCGCGCGGGTACTCCTGTCCCGCCGCCTGCGCCGGCACCTCGTCGGGATGAGCGAACCCGCCCGCGACGACATCCAGCCAGGCGCCGGCTTCGGACGCGACACATTCCGCCACCGTGATGTGGGTCCCACGGCGATCGTCCCGGTCGTCCGGGTCGGTCAGGGGCAGGCCCAGCACGTTCTCGAAACCGGCGATGGCGTATCCGCGCGGCGCGAAGGCGGCGTGCCACGCCGGATCCGCAAGCGTCGCGACTTCCACCTGCACGCTGGACCCGCGCGCGGCGAACAGGGACTCGAGGGCTTCGAGCTGCGCCGGGTCCGGCGCGTCGGCGAACCCGACACCGATGACCTTGTTGACGGGAGAACCCGCCCCCGTCCACACCGCGACCCCGCCGCTGATCGGCTCGACGAAACTGCCCGCCGTCCGGCCGCGCGAAACGACACTCGCGCCGATAGCGGCGGACAACCTGGATTCCGCCCGTTCGATGCGTGCCGCGAGCGACGTGTCGGCGAACATCAGCGCTTCGCTCCCTCTACCGGATCTCCACCTTCCAGGCGCCGCGCCCATGCGTGAACGCCCACAGCTCCCGCCGGCCGGTTGCCTCCAGAATCGACAGCGACTCGGTGACCACGGCGCCGAATCCGCTGTTCTCGACCATCCACCGGCCGCCGCCGGTCGCCGAGACGAACACCCCCAGATCGGTCCCCAGGTAGATCCGACGGGGATCCTCGCGGTCGATGACGATGGCATGCACCGGGATGTCGGGAAGACCGGCCTCACCCTCGCCATCGATCGCGCGCCACGTCACGCCCGTGTCGTCGCTGCGGTAGACGTGCGGGCCGCCGAACGAGCCGTAGGTCGCGTACAGGACGTCCGCGTTGCGAGGGTGGAAGCTCACCGACGTGACCCACCCCTCGCGAGGCCTGGATGCCGGCCACCGGGACATGCCGTCCGTTCCAAGGGCCTGGGGCTCGTGGTAGACCCATCCGTTGTCCGCGCCCACGGCCACGTGGCTGCTGTCGTCCGCCGACACGGCCAGAGCGCTCGCCCTGCCGCCGTCTTCGAGCAGGACGCTGGCTTGACGCCAGTTCGACGCCCCATCGTCGGTCCGGTAGATCATCTGGCCGCCAGTCCACAGGCGCTGACTGTCATTGGGATCCATGACGAACGGCGTGATGAACAGGTAGTTCCCGGCCGGGCCAAGGCCATCGGACACGGCCGGGGCCAGGCCGCGTGTGGCCGTCACCCAGGTCGATCCGCCCGTGTACGACTTGCGGATGGCGGCCCACTGGGTCTCGGCGTAGATCACGCTGGTGTTGCCGGGATCGACCGCGACGAAGCCGCCGTCGCCGCCAAGGATGTTCCGCCAGCCGTCGAACCCCGAGGCCTCGTCGCCGGCGATGGTGCCGTTGTCCTGGGTGCCGCCGAGGAAGCGGCGTCCGTCGGGGTACGGCAGGCCGTGGTAGAACTGCGTCACGCCGTAGCCCCGGTTGAGCGAGCGCCACACGACGGCGGAATCGCCAGGGTTGCAGACGCCCAGGTTGCCGACCGTGGCACGGGCCCGCGCGTTGTCCGTGCGGAACACGCCGCCGTCGCCCGCGATGTAGACGGCCTGGTTTCCCGCGCCGTCGTAGGCCGGGTGGAAGGCGATGGCGTGCTGGTCGGCGTGCGCGAAGGTCGGGCTCGCCGGATTCGATCCACCAGTGCGACACGAGACCCCAGGTTCGCCCCGCGTCGTTCGACCTGAACCAGTCGACACCGCCCACCCACACGATGTCCGGGTCCCGCGGGTCCACGGCGACGATATTCGCGTACCACCCCATGTTCGAGATCGAGTTCTGCGTGCCCGCCCGGCATTCCACCAGCATCGCTGAAATCGGGTTGGTCAGCAGCAGCCTGTTCAGCTTGAGCGGATCCTCGCGCGACACCTGGGTCGTCCAGGTGCCAGCCGCGCCGCCGCCGTCGGATCGGTAGAGGGCGCCGAGCCCCTGCTCGCTCGCGCCGTACGGTCCCGGCTCGTTGCTGGCCGCGAGCGCGTACACCACGTCGGGCCTCGACGGCGCGATCGCCAGCGACGTGCGGCCCATCCCCGGTTCGCGCAGGACGACCTCGATCGTGGCGGCTCCTCCGGCGTCCATGATGCGGTAGACGGTTGCCTGTTCGAATGTGCCGCACGAGGCGTAGATCACGTCATCCGCCCGGTCGCGGCGAATCTCGAGATCGAGACACCCGCCGCGCACCGCGGGATCGAGCACCCGGGTCCAGGTCGCGCCCGAGTCGAGCGATCGCCACAAGCCCGACCTGGTGGCCGCGTAGAGCCGCCGCCGGTCGCCGCTGCTGACGATCAGATCGTTGACCCAGTGGAAATCGGCCGTGGCGGTCGAGGGCAGCAGCGCCCACGCCTGTCCGCCATCCGACGTGGCGTAGATGCCCCCGCCTCGCAGCGGCAATCCCGTGCCGCGCACGTCCTCGCGAAAGTAGCCCTCGCCGGTGCCGACGTAGATCTGGTCGGGGTACGCCGGATGGAACGCGATCGAGTTCACCGCCTGGTTGGCCATGGTGTCGGCCACCGGCCGCCAATGCTCGCCCGCATCGTCGCTTCGCCAGACGCCGCCCGACACGCCCCCGGCGAACATCACGGTGGGATCGCGGGGATGGATGACGAGCACCCGCGTACGGCCACCGATGTTGCCTGGTCCGAGCGGCGTCCAGGAGCCGAGCACCGGCGGAACGGGCGACTCGACCGACCGGCGCACGGCGGCCGCCCAGGCGCGGTCAGGCGTGCCCGAGGGCCCGAGGGCGCGCCCGAGGCGCGACGAGAAGCGATCCATGCCCGTCATCCGGCGCCGCGCGGTCGCATAGCGCTCCGCCGGATCGGCCTGGCCCCGCGGGTCCCGGCGCCTGGCTTCGTAGTACCGCTCGGCCGCCTGCGGTTGGTCGAAGCGCTCCATCGGCTCGCCGGATCGGATGCCGGGCGGATGCGGTGTCCGCGCGCCCGGGCCCGCGACCATCAACAGGCCCGCCACCGCCAGCAGGCAGATCGTTGGTGCGGCCAGGCGGATTCCATGGGCGCGACGGGGGCCAGTCGTCGAGAACATGGCGGGCTCCTCCTTGCGACGCTGCGCGACGTCAGCTGAAGGGGAATGCACGAGCGCAGCTGGCGCCCCCATTCTCCTGCGGCAGGCACCGCGTTGGCGATCCATTTGCAGGAACCGGGCCTCGCGACGCGGGGACCGGTCGTTTCGCACAGGACGCGGCCGGCGACGTGGTCGCGTTCGTGAGACTCCCATGGGCCCTTCTGCCGGAAGGCCCCCGCCCGCCACCCGGAGCGCCCCCCGCGCGAACCGATCCGCTGCGCTCCGCTCAAGACTCAGAACGACACTGAATTGTTCACAGCCTCTCAGTGCTGCGCCATGGCAAACAGGATGATCGCGACGAGTACCAACAGGACCACGAACAGGATCTTCCACGGGCTCTTCGGATACTTGCCGGCGATGACGCCCGTGTAGCCGTTGGCCACGACCTGGAACGTCTTCGCCCCGAACGTGTAGGTCACCAGCCAGACGGGCACCAGCACGTGCTTGAAGGTCAGCCCCGCGTAGGTCGGGGCGATCTGCAGGTTCCGCTGCGTGTCGCCCGGCACCTCCGCCGCGCACAGCCGGACGAGTTTCGCGCGCATCTGCTCGCGCGAGGCGTTGGCCGCCTCCACGAGCACCACCTGGTAGTGCTCGACCGGGAAGCCCGACAGGAAGGCGCGGTCGTAGGGCACGAGCTCCCCGGTGGGGAACGGTTCCACCTGCCGCAGCAGCGACTGGTCGACGCCTTTCGACCCCGGCACCAGCTCGTCATCGAAGAAGTGATCGAGTTCGCCCGCCGCCGGCTCCCAGCGCACGTGCCGGACCTGGCGCGTCTGGGCGTGGCCCTTGTCGTCGCGGTACTCCTCGGTCTCGTAGTAGTAGTAGCCGGCCTCGGCCGTCCACGGGCAGTGGGCCTGCGCGTCGAAGGTCCAGTAGGGAATGTAGAGGCCGTGCAGTTCGTCGACCAGCGCCTTGCGTTTGAGGGCGTTCGGCGCGAACCACTTGCTCGCGTACCACTTCCTGATGCCGTCGCGGATCTCGGTCTGCGGCACCTTGAAGGGCAGCAGGCTCTGCGGCGTGATCGGGTCCTTGACCTCCTTGTAATCGACCAGGGCGGGCGAGCCGCAGAACTCGCAGTTCTGGCCCACCCGGGCCGGGTCGAACACCATCACGGCGCGGCAGCTCTGGCACTGGACGCTGCGGCGCTCCTCCTTCCACCCGCGCAGCTCGTCGGGCAGCTCCCGCAAGGTCTTGACCAGGTCGATCTCCTGGACCTCGCCGGTCGCCTGGTCGATCTTGTAGGGCGACTCGGTGCCGCAGAAGGGGCAGATCAGCTTCCGCTTGCCCGGGTCCCACTCGGCCTGCGCGCCGCAGGCCGGGCACGGGTGCTTGTCGAGGGCGACGATCTCGCTCATCGGTGCGATCCCTCGACTACTGGACCAGGTACGCGTCGAAGGCGGCGCGCGTGACGCGATAACTCGCGCCGATCTTCTTGGCCTTCAGCTCGCCGGACTCGATGATGGCCATCACGTCGGGCTCCGGGACTCCGAGGGCCTTGGCGACATCGGCGGGGGACAGCAGGTCCGCTGCCGGGGCCGTGGCGCCCTGCGGCGCCGCGCCGCCCGCCGGGGTCGCGGCGGCTGCCTGCGGGTTCATGATCCCCTGCTGCATCATCTGCTGCGCGATGCCGAAGCCGATCGCCAGTTCGGCCGCCGTGCCGCCCGCGCCGCCGCCCGCGCCGGACTCCATGCCCTTGCCCATCTGGTACTTCACGTACTCGTTCAGGTTCCCGATCGCGGCCATGCTCGACCGCTTGTCGATCGCCTGCTCGACCTCGGGCGGCACCGACACGTTCTCCACGATGAAGCTCGTGATCTCCAGACCGTACTTCGATCCGACCACCGGGTTGATGAGCGGCAGCAGCGCCTCGCCCAGCTCCGTGTACCGGGTCGCCACGTCCAGCACGGGGACGTGCGACGAGGTCAGGGCCTCGCTGAACACGCTGACCATGCGCGATCGCATCGTGTCGGCGAACTCATCGAGCCGGAAGTGCTGATCGGAACCCGCGACCTCCTTCAGGAACAGCTTCGGCTCGATGATCCTGAAGTCGAACGTGCCGAACGCCCGGAGCCGCACGACCCCGAAGTCGTTGTCGCGCGCCATGATCGGGTTCGCGGTGCCCCACTTGTTGCCGGTGAACAGCCGCGTGGTGATGTAGAAGACGTCGGCCTTGAACGGGGACTCGAACCCGTATTTCCACGACTGCAGCTTCGTCAGCACCGGGATGTTGTCCGTGGTCAGCGTGTGCTTCCCGGGAGCGAACGTGTCGCCGAACTGGCCGAGGTACATGAACTGCACGACCTGCGACTCCCGGACGATGAGCTGCGCGCCGTTCTTGATGGCCTTGTCCTCGTCCGGGAAGCGGTACGACAGCGTGTCGCGCGAGTCGTCGGTCCACTCGATGACGTCGATCAGCTCGCCCTTGATGAAATTCAGAATGCCCATGTCCGACTCCTGGTGAGGTTGGGAATTTCGGGAGACCGTCTGTTCATTCTACGCGTTCTGCCGGGCGGGGTTTCACCGCGCCGGCATCGCCACGTAGCGCTCGAACCATCCCAGCATGCGGCGCAGCAGGTCGACCTGGTGCTGCTCCTCGCGGATCCCGTGCCCTTCCCGCGGGTAGACGACGAACTCGACCGGCGCCCCGTACCGCTTCAGGCCGCGGTACAGCTGCTGGCCCTGCCCGATCGGATCGGTCGCGTCGTCCTCCCCGTGCAGGATGAGCGTCGGCGTCCGCGCCTTGCTGATGAAGGTGATCGGCGAGCTGTCGGTGAACTCCTGCAGGTGCTCGTAGGGCGTGCCGAAGAACCACTCGTCGTAGGCCGACCCGTCCTCGGTGCCGAACTCGCTCGCGAGATCCGACAATCCGGCGCCCACCACCGAGGCTGTGAAGCGCGGGGTCTGCGTGATCGCCCACGCCGACATGTACCCGCCGTACGACCAGCCGCCGATTCCCACGTGGTCGCGGTCGGCGAGCCCCTGCTCGATCACCGCGTCCACGCCGGCCATCACGTCCTTGAAATCGCCGCCGCCCCAGTCGGCGCGGTTCGCCTCGATGAAGGGCCAGCCGTAGCCGGTCGAGCCGCGGATGTTGGGCGACAGCACGGCAAAGCCGCGCGACACCAGCATCTGTCCCCAGGCGTCGAAGGAGTCCGACCAGCGGCCCGTCGGGCCGCCGTGGATCAGCACGACCAGCGGCGGCCGCAGGCCGTCGGTCCGGGGCTCCGGCGTCAACAACGCGGCCTCGATCTCGACGCCGTCGGAGCTCCGGTAGCGGAAGACGCGAGGCTGGCGCAGCGCGGTGCCCGTCCAGGACGCGTGGAACGACGTGACCTTGTCGGCCTGGCCCGGGGCCCTCGACAGCCACACCTCGGGCAGCTCGGTCGCGCGCTGCCCGACGAAGGCCATGAGCGCTCCCGACGGGGCGATCGCGAACGCGGATGGCGGGATCGGCGTCGGCACCGGGGCCACGCGCCCGTCCTGCCCGATCGCCACGATCCGGCTCGAGAAGCCGTCCGCCACTGACGCGACCAGCGTGCCGTCGGCGCGCCAGGCATGCGACATCACCGGCCGGTCCAGGCTGGCCGCCGTCAGGTTGCGGGGGGGACCGCCGCCCACCGGCACGACGTACAGATCGTGAGGGGACGGGCCGTCCCCGCGCGCGCCCGTGTAAGCCACGAGGCGGCCGTCAGGCGCGACGGTCATCGAGCCGATCGGGCCCTTCGGCTCCGCCACGACGCGACGGGCGCCGTCGTCGACGGCGACGCTGTAGAGGCGATCGACGAAGCGATCCGATTCGGGCTGATCGGTGCCGACGACGAGGAGCCGATCGCCGGCCGGGTGCCACTGGAGAGCGGCGGCGGTGAAGCGCCCCGTCGTGAGCTGCCGCATCGCGCCGGACGCGGCGTCCACGATCCACGCCTGCACCCACTCGGCGCCGTCGTCGGCGACCCGCTCGTCCGCCTTGTCCTTCTCCCGGCGCTCGCGCTCGTCGGTCTTGGGCACGCGGGCCAGGCACGCGAGGTGCGCGCCGTCGGGCGACCATTCGAAGGAGCGGATGCTCTGCTTGCCGCGTGTCAGCCGGACGGGTTCGCCAGCCCCCGCGGGCATCAGGTAGATCTGTGCGCCGCCTTCCTCGCGTTCGGACAGAAACGCGAGCGTCCGGCCGTCAGGCGACCAGCGCGGCGACGTGTCCGACTTCGGCGACGCGGTGAAGCGGCGCGCGGTTCCCGCCGCGACGTCGAGCACCCAGATGTCCGTGTTGCGCGTCGTGCCCTTCACGGGCTCCGTGACGGCGAACGCCAGGCGCGCGCCATCGGGCGACAGGCGCAGGTCCGCGATGGTGTAGCGATCGAGCGTCTTCTCCGGCGCGAGCTGCGCGCGAGCCATGGCCGGCGCCGCCAGGGTCGCGGCGAGCATCAGGACGACGCCCGTACCGCCGCCCCCGGGCCGGCGCGTTTTCCAGCTCGCGAGCAGGAGCGTCAACACCAGCAGGCCCACCTCGTCGAGGAGCGGGATGGGGTCGGGGATCACGAAGTCCAGGACCGTCAGGGCCGCCATCAAGGCGACCAGCGACGGGTAGCGGAGATTCAGGCGCGTCGTCAGGCGGCGGAGCAGGGTCTGCCGCGCGATTGAAGTGGGCTTGTCCATGACGCCTCGTATGTCGATGCATTGTGCCACAGGGGCCCGCCCTGGCGCCCGCCCCCGGGGCGGGGCCTTCCCGGGGCGTATGATGAAGACGGCGCGGAGGAGGGTCCAGAGGGCTTCCCGGTCGATCGGGGCCGGCCCGCGCGGGGCGAGTGCGATGATCGGAACGGTGATCGCATTGTTGCTCGCCGGTGGCCTGGCGGCCGGGGACATCCCGCCGGTGCCGCCCGGCACACCCGGCCTCGCGGCCGCAGGCGCCCCGAGCGTCAGCCAGGCCACTGCGCGGCCGGATCACGATCCGTTCACGGGGGTCTTTCGCAACCTCTGGACGGACCTCCAGCACCTGCCGTCCCGCGAGAACGCGTGGGTGCTCCTCGCGGGCGGCGCAGCCGGCCTGCTCGTGCATCCGGCCGATCGGGCCGTGACAGGCGACCTGTCCGGTTCCTCCCGCGCGCGCGATGCGCTCGGACCCGGCGCGGCCATCGGCAGCGGCTGGGTCCAGGCCGGCGGGGCCGTCGCTGCCTACGCGGTCGGCCGGCTGAGCCATCATCCGACGCTGGCGAGCGCCGGCAGCGACGTGATCCGCGCGCAAGTGCTGGCCACCATCCTCACCACGGGTCTCAAGATCGCCGTGTCGCGCACGCGTCCCGACGGGGCGTCGTACTCATTTCCCTCCGGCCACACGTCGGCTGCGTTTGCCACGGCTGCAGTGCTGGAGCGGTATGGCGGCTGGAAGTGGGGCGTGCCCGCGTATGCCGTCGGCACCTATGTGGGCGCGTCGCGCCTGGCCGCGCGGAAGCACTTCCTGAGCGACGTCGTCTTTGGCGCGGCCGTGGGCATCATGAGCGGGCGCACCGTGACAGTGACCCGCAGCCATGCCCAGGTCACGATCGCACCCGCCGTCACGCCGGGCGGCGTGGCGCTCATGGCTCGCGTCGGATTTGCGCGGGACTGACTAGAGCCTGCTCCCCACATCGGCCTGCACCAGCAGGTCCGCCAGGTCCACGCCGCGGGCCGGAGGCAGCGTGGCCGGGTCCACGTGCGGGATCTCGTAGCGCTCGGCCAGCCGCGCCAACACCCCAATCGCGGTTTCCAGGTGCTCCCGGGTATGGGCCGGGGTCACGCTCGTCCGGATCAGGGCGCGCCCGGGCGGCACGGCCGGAAAGATGGCCGGCGTCGTGAACACGCCCAGGTCGAGCGCCTCGCGGCACATCTGGAACGCCAGCGCCTCCGAGCCGACGAAGAGCGGCACGATCGGCGTGGTCGAGCCCATCGTCTGGTAGCCGAGCCGCTCGACGCCGTCGCGGAAGAACGCCACGTTGGCCCACAGGCGATCGAACAAGAGGCTGTCCTTCTGCATGACGCGCAGCGCGGCGAGGGCCGCGGCCGTCGACGCTGGAGACAGGGCCGCCGAGAAAATGAACGTCCGGGTCTTGTGGCGCAGGTACTGGATGACCGGCTCCTCGCCGGCCACGAACCCGCCCTGGCTCGCGAGCGCCTTGCTGAACGTGCCGAACAGCAGGTCGACCTCGTCGGTCACGCCCTGGCTCGCCGCGGTCCCGCGCCCCTGCCGGCCCATCACGCCAAACCCGTGCGCATCGTCCACGTAGAGCCGGAACCCGAACCGGCGCTTGAGGGCCACCAGGCCTTGCAGGTCGGCAACGCGGCCGGTCATCGAGAACACCCCGTCGGTCGCGACCAGCGCGTGCGACATCACCTGCTGATCGCCGAACTGCCGTTCGAGGTCGGTCAGGTCGTCGAACACGCGGAGGCGACGGCTGTTGGCCATCCGTGCCCCGTCGAGCAGGCTCGCGTGATTGTCGCTGGCCGAGTAGATCAGCGCCCCCGGCGCGTTGCCCAGCAGGCCGATCACCCCCAGGTTGGCCAGAAACCCCGAGGCGAACACCAGCGCGGCCGGTTTGCCGACGAACGCCGCGATCTCCGCCTCCAGCGTCTCGTGGAGATCGAGGTTGCCGTTGAGAAAGCGCGACCCCGTGCAGCCGGTGCCGTACTGGTCGACCGCGTCATGGGCCGCCTGGATGACCTCCGGGTGATGCGTCAAGCCGAGGTAGTTGTTCGAGCCGAGCATGATGACCCGTCGGCCCTCGACGGTCACCACCGCGCCTTCTGAGGACGAAACCTTGTGGAAGAACGGGTAGGCGCCAGCGGCCTTCAGCAGTTCCGGGTCGTGGAAGGTGTAGCACGCCTCAAAAAGATCCATCGCCGTCATCCTGCCCTGGGTTCACCGATGCGTAGGTCGAATTGCCTATTATAGGGACGGGTCCCCTGTCGCGTCAGGGAAAATACCGTCGAACCCGCCCCTGCCGGGACGTCCGGCCGGGTGGCCTTGGAACGGAGCAGCCGTATGAACGAGTCGGGGCGCGGACGCACCGTGGTGGTGACGGGCGCGGGCAGCGGCATCGGGCGGGCGATCGTGCATCGCCTGGTGCGGGCCGGGTACCAGGTGACAGGCACGGTGCGGGACGCCGCTCGGGCCGACGAGTTGACCGGGCTCGCCCGTCAGGCGGGTCTCGCGCTCCGTTACGTCGCGCTGGAATTGACATCCTCCGGGCAGGTGGCGTCCGTCGCGTCCTATTTGGACGCCGCCGGGGGGCTCGACATCCTGGTGCACAACGCCGGGTTCGGCGTGTTCGGCGCGATCGAGGAGGTGAACGCCGACGAGGCCGCGCGCCAGTTCGCGGTCAACCTGCTCGGCCCGCTCGACCTGACGCGCCGCCTGCTGCCCGGCTTGCGGGCCCGCAAGGGCCAGGTGATCTGGATCGGATCCCTTGCCGGCCGGATCAGCCTCCCCTTCCAGGCGCACTACTCGGCGACCAAGGCGGCGGTGGCGTCCGTCAGCGACGCGCTGCGCATGGAGTTGACACCGCATGGCGTGCGCGTCACGTGCGTGGAGCCCGGCGATTTCGCGACGGGCTTCACCGAGGCCCGACGCCGCGTCGACCCGCCCGGTTCGGCCTACCGCGACCAGGCGGACCGATGCTTCGCGGCCGTGGATCACCAGGAGCGGTCCGCCCCCGGGCCCGAGGCGGTGGCCGCGGCGGTCGAAGCGCTGTGCCGCTCCGTGCACCCGCCGGCGCGCCTGCCTGTCGGCCGGGGCGCGGGCGGGACCTGCCTGCTGCTGCGCCTGCTGCCCGACCGCGTGCGGGAGTTCGTCGTCCGCCGCCATTACGCGCAATGAGGGGCGGGGGCCCGGCCGCCCGGGACCGCCCCCGCTTCGGATGCCGGCCACGTGGCCCTACGGGACCAGCGCCGGCGCCGCACGCCGTTTCGTGGCCTGCTCGAAGGCGAAGGCCAGCTCGATCAGGCGCGGTTCGCCGCACGCCATCCCCGTGAGCGACACGCCGAAGGGGCTCGGCTTGGCGTTGAACCCGCCCGGGAACGGCGGCGTCGGCGAGTTCGGCACCATGCCGAACGGGACGATCACCGTCGGGTAGCCGGGCTTGGCCGCGATTGCCGCACCGCTGGCCCCTGGAAACAGCAGCGCGTCCAACTGGTTGGCCTTCATCACCTCGTCGATGCCGTGCGTGCCGGAGAGAGCGATGTCCTTGGCCCGATCGGCGGCGTAGCGGGCCCGGTCCGCGGCAACGTCCATCTCGTCGGAGATGTCCAGGTTCGACTGGCCGTACTTGATCGCGTTGCCGCGCGTGTGGGTCATGTTGAAGATGCGCAGGTCGGTGAGGCTCTTGACCGGCGCGGCCGCACCGAGCGTGGCGAGCCACGCG
Organism: uncultured Acidobacteriota bacterium; assembly: GCA_963813325.1. Classification (GTDB taxonomy): domain Bacteria; phylum Acidobacteriota; class Vicinamibacteria; order Vicinamibacterales; family JAKQTR01; genus CAWEYM01. Next base: position 1,742,984 of record CAWEYM010000002.1, on the reverse strand, counting down.
TTGAAGTCGCGCTTCATGCCGTACTTCAGTACGACCGAGCAGGTGGCGTCCCTGCCCTTCGCGCCATCGACGCCCGAGCACATGCCCCACGCCACGAAGTTCTTCGCCGGGTCGGGTTCCAGGATGCTGGGAATATCGGCCGGGTCCACGATGATCGCACCCTCGGCCTTGAGTACGGCGATGGCCTCTTCCATGACCGCGGCCTGCTCCGGGCCGAGGCCGCCCGCCGGGCGTTCGCGGCCGGGCACCCTGGTCTCGTTGTAGAAGAACGCGCGCGGGATGCCGATGCGCGCCCCGCGCAGGCCCTCGCGGCGCAGGAACTTCGTGTAGTCGCGGCCGGGCGGCGGCGTGCAGGCCTTCGTCGCCGGATCATTCGGGTCCGGCGCCGCGCTCTCGAGCACGCCCAGCAGGATGGCGGCATCGGTCACCGTCCGGGCCATGGGGCCCGCCGTGTCCTGGTCCGCCGTGATGGGAATGATGCCGTAGCGGGAGATGCGCCCGACGGTGGGCTTGATGCCCACCAGCATGTTCTGGTTGGACGGGCTGAGAATCGACCCGGAGGTCTCGGTGCCGACGTTGCCGGCCCAGAAGCTCGCGGCCGTGCCGATGCCCGAGCTCGATCCGCCGGTGAACAACGCGGGCCGGCCGTCGGCGGTGGCCTCGCGCGGGTCGCGCCGCGGGTCGTACGGGTTCATGCCGTAGCCGCCGAGCGCGCTGTAGTTGCCGGGCATCGGCATCGGCCCGCCGGCCACCCAGTTGGCGAGCTCCGTCATCACGGTCTTCGCGATGATCACCGCGCCGGCCTCGCGCAGGTTCTTCGTGAGCGTCGCTTCGTAGGGCGGCACCAGGCCGGCGAAGGCCAGCGCGCCGCCCGTGGTCGGCATGTCAGTCGTGTGAATGTTGTCCTTCAGCGCGACGGGGATGCCGTGCAGCGGCCCGCGCACCTTGCCTTCCTTGCGTTCACGATCACGCGCCTCGGCCTCGGCGATCGCGCGGGGGTTGACGTGCAGCACGGCGTCCAGCGTCCCGTCGTAGGTTGCGATCCGGACGAGCGCCTGCACGACCAGGTCGCGCGACGTCACCCGCCCTTGCTCCATCGCGGCGCGCATCTCCGGGATCGTGGCCTCGACGATCGTGAAGGGCGGCGGCGGAGCAGGGGCGGCGCGGCGCTGGGCCGGGGACTGGGCTGCCAGCGTGGCGGCCGACGCCACCAGGGCCAGGATCGGCACGAGGGCTCTGTTCATGCGAGGCCTCCTGAGGGATGCGGGTCAATGAGCCGGACAGGGCGCATGGTCGGGCACGGCGGCACGTCGTGCGTCACTGCCGCCTTCGGCGCGGACGCACCAGATGAGGGCGGGGCGCAAGCCCCCAGCATACCCCTCCGACTGCCCGAGGGCCCGGATTTCGTCGGGGTCCCAATCGGAGCTACACTGATGGCAATCGGCGCGACGCACCCGGCCGGGCACGGGGTTCGGCTGGGTTGCTGCCGGCTGCCGGTGTGCCCCTGCTGGCCCTCGCCAGAGGCGCCACATGGGAACGACGTCGCCCGCGTTGCCGGACTTCTTCCAGGCGCTCGGTCCGATCGACGACCTGCCGCCCCAGCTCCAGCGGGCGCTCGAGCCCGGGCCGGACTTCGCTCCGCTCCCGACGCCGGGGCCCCATGGCTGGCTCGCGATCCACGAGGAATCCGGCCAGTCGTTCGACGACTTCCGCTCGAGCGCCACGCTGCCCGGCCCGCTGCGGAACCGGATCTACATCCAGCCGCTCGACGATCTGCCGCCGGGCTCGAGCTGGGACCTGACCCAGTTGGAAGTGTTCACGCGGGCCTTCTTTGGCCTCGATGCCCGCGTCCTGCCGCCCCTGAGCCTCGAGAGCCGGGCGTTCGTCACGAGGCGGGCGCCAGACTCGCCCGGGATGCAGGTGTACGCGGGCGGCGTCCTGTCGGCCCTCTTCCAGCACAAGCCGGCCGACAGCTATTGCCTGGTGGGCATCACCGGTCGCGACATCTGCCCCAGCGCGATCGTGACGTATGCCTTCGGCGTGGCCGTCCCGTCGCTGCGCGTGGGACTGTGCAGCGTAGCCCGCTACGGCCTGCCGTTCTGCCGCCAGGTGCCGGGCCACACGGCTGAGGACATGCGATGCCGCTGCTGCAAGCTCGTCGTTCACGAGATTGGCCACCTCATCGGGTTGCAGCACTGCGTGTTCTTCCAGTGCCTGATGAACGGCTCGTCCGACCTCCTCGAAAGCGACGCGCGGCCGATGCACCTCTGCCCGCTGGACTTGCGGAAGGTGCAGTGGGCGCTCGGGTTCGACGTGGGCGATCGTTACCGGCGCCTGCGGTCCTTCTGGGCGGACGCGGGCGCCGACGACGAAACGCGCTGGATCGACCGGCGCCTGGCCCACGTGACGGGGCATCACCAGGACGGCCACTGACCCCGGAGCTCACTTGTGATGAGCATGTTCGCTCCGGGCACGCAGGCTGAAGCCCGCGCGCTGCGTTCCCGGCGAGTCTTCAACGCAACTGAGCGCCGGAGAGCGCCGGGCTCACGACAATCTGAGCGCGGGAAGCGCCCCGCGCGGGGGTGACGCGTCCCGCCCGCCCGCGTGGGATACACTCTGCTTGGATTCTTTCCCGCTGATGCCCCTGCCGGGAGGTGTGTGAGATGTGTCGTGCACGCAGGCCGCGATATGGTCGAGGGAGCGCGCCGAGGGCGGGCGCGCTCTCGCTCGTGATGCTGTTCGGGGCCGCCACGGCCATCCTGGCCCAGCCGCCGCAGGCCGCGACGTCGTCGCCGTGCGGGGAGTCAATCCCGGAGCTGTACCGGCGCGTCTCGCCGTCGGTGGTGTCCATCGTGGCGACGTCCATCAACCCGTACGACTCGGATCACCGCATCGACCGTGTCACCGGCTCGGGGTTCCTGCTCGACGTATCCGGGTTGATCCTGACCAACTCGCACGTCGTCTACGGCCGGCAGGTCATCACGGCCACGCTGGACGAAGGCGTGACGCTGCCGGCCCAGTTCGTGGGCGCCGATCCGTTGTTCGACATCGCCGTCATCAGGATTCCACAGCCGGCCAAGGGCACGCTCCCGGTGCTGCCGATGGGCGACTCGGGGCACCTCCAGGTCGGCGAGGAGGTCTACGCGATTGGCAATCCCCTCGGGCTGGAGCAGACGCTGACGCGCGGGATCGTGTCGGCCGTGAATCGGCGAATCCCGGGAGCGACCTGGTCGCTGACCGAGCCGCTGATCCAGACCGACGCTGCCATCAACCCCGGCAGCTCCGGCGGGCCGCTCGTGAACCGCTGCGGCGAGGTGATCGGGATTACCGCGGCGATCCTGCCCGAGGCGCAGAACATCGGCTTCGCCGTGCCGGCCGACCTCGTCAAGGAGGTCGTCCCCGAGCTGGTCCAGAAGGGGCGGATCGTGCGGCCGTGGTTCGGCGTACAGGGGCAGCTCGTCGCGCCCGTGCTGAAGGACCTGCTGCGCATCCCGCTCGCGGACGGCTTCCTGATCGAGGTCGTGGAGCCCGGGAGCCCCGCCGAGCAGATGGGGCTGCATGGCGGCGAATTCGAGCTGGCCATCGGCGGCCAGTCGATCCTGCTCGGCGGCGACATTCTGACGATGGTGAACGGGGTGGCGGTGGACCAGCCGGACAAGCTGACGACGGCGCTTGGCGACTTGAAGGTCGGGGCGACGGTCCGGCTGATGGTCTTCCGCGACCAGAAGACGCGCGAGGTTTCACTGGTGCTCACCGAGCGGCCGCTGTTGCCCGGAGATCTTCCCGCGCATCGCCCCGAAGCCGGTCCTGGCGGCGGGCCCCAGACGAACCGTGGACGCGCGCCCCGGGGTCCCAGGCACTGGGCGTTCTAGGCCCGGCGCTCACCGGCGCTCAGGTCGTCGGAAGAACCGGACCCGGGGGGACACCCCCGGCCGCGGGCGGGCGGCGAGGCGCGGACGCCACCCGCCGATCAGGGTCGGCGCTAGCGGCGGGCACCCGTGCCCGGGCTCTTCAGCAGCGCGTCACTCAGGCCGGGTTCCGCCATCAGCGTCTCGATCGCGTCGATCTCGATGGGGACGAAGGCGGACAGGTTCTCGACGCCCGTCTCCGTGACGAGGATCATGTCCTCGAGGCGGATGCCGAGGTGCTCGCCCTCGAGCCGCATCGCCGGCTCGATCGTGAACACCCGGCCCGGCTCCAGCGTCGCGACCTGGTCCCCGCCGCGCGGTCCTGTGACGTCGTGCACTTCCATACCCACGTCGTGGCCGAGGCTGTTGGACGTGCTCGCGCGGTACCGCTCGACGTACGCGGCCGCGGCGTCCCTGATCGTCGGGTCGGTGAAGCGGAAGGAGGCCATGACGGCGTCCATCCGGCCGACGGCGTCCTTGATGATGTCGCGCGGGGCGGCGTGCACGCGAATTGACGACATCAGCGACTGGTAGAGCCGCAGGCAGATGGTGTAGTACTCGCGCTGGCGCGGCGTGAACCGCCCGTTGGCTGGGAACACGCGCGTCACGTCACCCTGGTAGTACTTGTAGTCGGGGCCGTAGTCGATCTGCACCAGGTCGCCGTCCCGCAGCGGCGCGGTGCCCTTGTGGTAGTGCGAGTAATAGGTGTTGGGCCCCGTCGCGACCAGGGCGAAGTACGAGGGCCCGTACGCGCCGAGTTTCTTGAAGACGAAGTCGGCGTCCGCCTGCAGCTCGTACTCGTTCATCCCCGGCCGCGCGTCGCGCATGGCTTCCATGATCCCGAGGCCGGCAATCCGGGTCGCTTCGCGGAGGATCGCGATCTCGCGGGGGCTCTTGATCACCCGCATGGCGTCGAGGATCGGGTCGAGGTCCTTCACCTCGGATCGCGGGGCCGCCGCCTTCAGCTTTGCGATGAAGGCCTCTTCCCGTGATACCCGGCCGTCCCACGGGTCGTCCTTCGTCGCGCGCCACAGAGCGGCAGGATCGCTCGACGAGGCCTCGCCGAGCACCTCGGGCCGGACCGGCGTGAAGATCGTCCGGCCGTCGGCCGCGAAGCCGGCCAGGACGGCCGCGAACTGGTCGCGCGGCAGCACGGCGTCCAGGCCGGTGGCTCTTGCCGCCTCCTCGCCCGGTGCCAGGCCCGGCCCGAACATGCTCTTTTCGCGTCGCTCCACGCGCGGCTGGAGGAACAGCGTCGTGCGCTTCGCACGGCCGTCGATGGCCAGCAGGGCGCGAGGCTCGACCACGCCAGCCAGGTAGAAGAACTGGTTGTTCTGGCGCAGCGCCTGCTCACCCGGGCGCTCGGCGGTGCCCTGCAGGATCGCGACGGCATCCCCGATCTGCGCCATCACGCGCGCGCGCCGGGCGGCGAACTCCTCGGGCGGGAACACCTCGGTCCCCGTGAAGACCGGCTGCGCCGCCGGGAGGGCGTACCAGGCGATCAATCCTGCCGCGATCCATCCCAATCGTTCCTTCATGATGCCTCCGTGGACTCCGGGCCGACGCGGACATGTTAGCCTCGAAAGGACAGCATCGACTGTCGGCTTGCGGCGTTCGGCCTGCGGCCTCGCACGCTGTTGTCTTCATGAACACGATTCCACCGCCCACCGTCGGTGGGGCCTTCTGACGCGTTCGTTCGGGGCACAATCGCGTGGATTGGCCGAGAGCCGTGAGTCGTGTGCCGTGAGCCGGACTGTCTCATTGAGGTTGGCGGCCCGGGCCCACAGCCGTCGCGTTGAGCGGCAGGCCCCACCGCTGATAGACTCGGCGCGCCCGGCCGCGACTCGCCGGGCCCCGGCGAGCCCCCAGGCCGCCGGCGCGTGTCCCGGCGGGGCGGCACCGGCCCGCCAGAGGAGGAGTCCGTGGAGTTCCTGAACTTCGTCCTGATGTTCATCACCGCCTTGCTCCTGCTCCGCAAGCCGGACAAGGAGCGTCTCGCCTTCCGCCTGCTCGTCGTCAGCGTGCTGCTGATGGTGGCGCTGTTCTCGATCGCCACGCGGACCGGCCTGCTGCCGGGCGTCAACTACTGACGCCGCGCCTGCCTTCGATGGAGGAGTGCTGTGAGACGCAACCTCGTCTATAACGTCCTCGCTGCGGCGGTGCTGGCCCTGATGGTCATCCCGGTGGGCATCGCCGTGTTCGTCCTCGGGTTCGTCTACGGAGATTCCCCGTGCGTCATGTGCTGGGAGCAGCGCACCGGCATGACCATCATCGCCCTGATCGGCCTCTTCGTCCTGCGGTACGGCCCGCGCCCGAAGTACATCGGCCTCTCGGTGCTGGTCGGCGCGTGGGGGATCTTCATGGGCCTGCGCCACGTCGGCATGCACGCCGCGCGTGACGTCGGGCAGGGTTTCAGCATCGAGATCCTCGGCGCCCACACCTACACGTGGGCCCTGTTCATCTTCTGGGTCTGCGTCGCCACGATGGGCGCGCTGCTCACGACCATGAAGGACGAGGACCTTGCGACCGGGATACGAACGCTGCGGCCGATCGACCGGGTCGCCATGGTGGTGTTCCTCGTGGTGATGGCCGGCAACGCCATCCAGGCGTTCGCCAGCACCGGCCCGCCGCCGTTCATGGGGCAGGGCGATCCGATCCGCTTCTCGTTCAATCCGGCGCACTGGGTCTGGTCCCTGGAGGAGTGGTCGCCTTCGGCGGTGTCCCTGCGCGGCCGCTGGGCCATCGCGAAGCCGGCCCTGGGCTCGCTGTCGGCCGATCCCGCGGCGGGCCCCCTGGCGGGCCTGCCCGTGCTGCCGGTCCGCGAGCAGAAGACGCTCGCGATCCCGCTTCGCGGCACCGTCACCGACCTCGCGTATGACGCGCCGACCGATCGGTTCCTGCTCACCACGCAGAACGGGGTCTACCTCACCGACGGCACGCTCGGCCGCGTGTTGCGCTACACGATCGTGGACCCCGGCTTCTCCGTGGACCTCGGCCGGTTCGCCGGCGCCGCCTTCCTCGACAGCACGACCGTGATGGCGGTGGGCGAGAACAAGAGCTACGTCGTCCTGAAGGAGGACGACCGGGCCGACGCGGGCCGGAACTTCCGGTTCTTCCTCGAGTCGTTCGACAAGTTCGACGAGGTGTCGCGGTCACGCCTGGGGACCGTCCGGGCCCGGATGATGTACACGATGTCGGCTGCCTTCGACCCGGCGGGCCGCTCCGTCTACACGGTCACGGTGCCAAACGCGAAGGTCAGGCGGCTCGTCCTGTCGCGCTTCGACCGGCGCGACCTGACCCTCAGCGAGGAATACACGCCGACCCTCGCGCCGGACGCCGGCCTGAGGCTTGCGGGGGAGAAGCGGTCGCTGGACGACCTGTACGTGACCGGGGCGACGATCGCCGGCGGCCGCATGTACGCGCTGAGCGCGGCGTACGGCACGCTCCTGACGATCGACCTCGGGACGCACGCGGTGGTCGCGGCCCACGCGATCCCCGGCCTCGTGCGGCCGACGGGCATCGCCGTGAAGGGCACCGACCTGTTCATCGCCAGCGAGGGCGGCACGATCGCGATCGTCGCGTTGCCTGGCGACACGGGGCCTTGAACCGGCCTTGAACCGCCTGTCCGCCCCTGCCGCCGCGGGCGACCGCTGCAGGGAACGGTTTCGTGCCGGCGGGGCGCGAGCCTTGGCGCTTGTGGGCAATCAGGCGTGGTTGCCGCAGCCGGGGAGACCACCGGGCGGCCGCCGGGCCGTCAGGAGGGCCGCACCGCGGGGACGCCTCCTTCACCCGGCCGACCCGCGGCCATCGCGGGGGCACCTTCGAGCAGCGTGCGCACGCGCGCGAGCAGGCCTGGCTGCGAGAACGGTTTCTGGATCAGGTCGACGGTTCCCTCCTGCAGGCCGTGTCGCAGCACCGTGTCCTCGGTGTACCCGGTCATGTACAAGACTTTCGTCGCCGGCCGCACCCGGGTGAGCCGCTCGGCGAGGACTCGACCACTCATGCCGGGCATCACGAGGTCGGTGAGCAGCAGGTCGATGCGGCCGACGTGGTGTGCGCTGATGGCAAGCGCCTCTTCGCCGCCGGCGGCCTCCATGACGGTGTAGCCCGCGTGGCCCAGCATGCGGCTGGCCAGCTCCCGGACCGCCCGCTCGTCCTCGACCAGCAGGATCGTCGCCTCTCCACGCTCGGGCGGGAGCGCCGCGGTGTCCAGCACGCGCGGCTCGGTCTGGTCCGCCTCGACGCCCGGCAGGCGTATCAGGAACTCGGTGCCCTGTCCGACGCCGCTGGTCACGCTAATCGTGCCGCCGCTCTGCGTGACGATCCCGTACACCGTCGCGAGGCCGAGGCCCGTGCCCTTGTCTTTGTCCTTGGTCGTGAAGAACGGCTCGAAGATGAAGGGCAGCACATCGTCGGGAATGCCGACGCCACTGTCACGCACCCGGCACTCGACCCAGCGGGCTGGCGCGCCGGTCGGCGCAGGCTGATCGGCAGGCGTGCCGCTGCCGGCGTTGGCCGTGGTGATCGTCAGCGTGCCGCCGCCCGGCATGGCGTCGCGGGAGTTGACGGCGAGATTGAGGAGCACCTGACCCAGTTGCCCGGCGTCGGCCATCACCGGAACGAGGTCGTGTGCCAGGTGCGTCTCCATCCGCACGTCCTCGCCTATCAGCCGTCGCAGCATGCGCTCCATTCCGGTCACGACGCCGTTGAGGTCCACCCGCTCGGTCTGGAGCAGCTGGCGCCGGCTGAACGCGAGGAGCTGGCGCGTGAGGTCGGCCGCCCGGGTCGTCGCCTTCTGGACTTCCTCGAGCATCGGGCGATTGGGATCGGCCGCCGCCAGACTGTCGACGACCATGTTGGTGTAGCCCCCGATCACCGTGAGGAGATTGTTGAAGTCGTGCGCGACGCCGCCCGCCAGGCGGCCCACGGCCTCCATCTTCTGTGCTTGCACCAGCTTGGTCTCGAGCGCCCGACGCTCGTGCAACATGGCGACCCGGCGCCGTTCGAGCATCCGATAGGCCACGATCGCCAGCGTCGAGAGAGTCAGCGTCGAGGTGACCGCGACCACGCGCTCCGCCCGGATCAGCAGCTCATGGCCGGGCGGCAGCACCCGTGAATCCACCAGCAGCGCGTGGACAACCGGGAAGCTGAGAGCACCGAGGATCAGGTGGGTCCCGACCCGGACGGGCCTGAGGTCCGGGTCGGCGTGGGCAGGACTGTGCCGCTCGTCCTCGGTGGAAAACGGGCACTGCCGGAGGCGGATCGCGACGAGGAACAACGTGCCCGGGACCCCCCAGAGCAGCTCGGCGGCATGTCCGGCGTGCCATTCGAGCAGATCCGTGTCGATCAGGCTGTTCAGCGCATCGGTGACGAGCAGTGCCCCCGCCGCGGCGGCAAGCCCTCCGTACACCCACCGCCAGCGCTGCGTGTCCGCCTGCCGCCACAGGGCTGACAGGCGGACGGCGATGAGCGCGTCGATTGCGACATACGCGACGTCCGACGGCATCGACCGCTCGGCACTCCCCGCCACCATCAACGGCACGAACACCGCGTACGCCGTCCACCCGGTCGCGAGCGTCGCCACGCCGGCCACACGCAGCCGCCGCTCGAGGCTGGCGTCCGCGTCGCCGTCGGCGCCAGATGGCCGGAACTCGATGGCGACGAGCAGCGAGAGCCCGTAGCCGAAGTACAGGACATCCAGCGCGAGGTCCCAGGCAGGCGTCCACCGGGCCTCCTCGACGATCCCGTACAGCAGAAGCGCCGCGAGCCAGCAGGTGAGGCCAAGGCCGACCGCACGCCACATCTTCGATTCGGCCGTGTCGCGGATGGCGCGGAGGCCGATGAGAGACGCGACGACCGGCAAGACCAGGAAGGGCGCACACAACCACTGGTTGGCGAACCACTCTCGCGTGGCGGGGGGCACGATGGGGAGGAGATAGATCGCGGCGACCGCGCCGAACGTCAGGACCTGGAGCAGGATGAACGGGTCGGCAGCCAGGCGGGACACGACGAGCGCCGGACCGACGCGGACGGTGGAGGCGTTCTCAGCCGGTATCAAGCGGGTCTCCCACCCTTCTCGACGGCGGGTCCCAGGGGATCGAGCCATTACGACGGTCTCGAGCGGGCAGAGGCTGGTCGATGAGGCCCTGGCGGGGTCGCCGCGTCCGAGGTGTCCGCCAGGCCCGCCACGGCGCCGCGCGGCGATCGGCGCCACGCATACCGATCGCCGCGGCCCCCGGAAAACACGTCGTATCATCGTGGATCGTCGAGGCTCAACGCAAGCGTCTGCGGCCTGCGTCGACACTCTCCTGGCGCCTGCGCCAGCGGGAGCTGGTAGGACGCGGTGGCCCGCTCGGGTCCGGGCCCGGTCCGTGCCCTCGGTTCGGGGACACACGGCGGGTTCCCCGCGTCATAATGACAGGCACGGATCGGGGGGCCTCGAGCATGAAATGGTCATGGAAGATTGGTGAGTTCGCGGGCATCGGCGTCTACATGCACGCCACCTTCCTGCTGCTCATCGCCTGGGTCGGCGTGGCGCACTGGCTCGATGGCAGGAGCCTGGAGGCCGTGGCGTCGGGCATCGGCTTCATCCTCGCGCTGTTTGCCTGCGTCGTCGCGCACGAGTACGGGCACGCGCTGACCGCGCGCCGCTACGGCATCCGCACCAAGGACATCACGCTCCTGCCGATCGGCGGCGTCGCCCGGCTCGAGCGGATGCCGGACGACCCGCGGCAGGAACTGTGGGTGGCGCTGGCGGGCCCGGCGGTCAACGTGGTGATCGCGGCCGCCTTGTTCGCGTGGCTCGTGGCGACGGACGGCTTCACGCCCCTCGGCGGGCTTGGCGTCTCTCAGGGGTCGTTCATCGAGCGGCTGCTGATGGTGAACCTGGCGCTCGTCGGCTTCAACATCCTGCCGGCCTTCCCGATGGACGGCGGCCGGGTGCTGCGGGCGCTGCTGGCGACGCGGATGGAGTACACGCGCGCCACGCACGTGGCGGCGACCATCGGCCAGGGGATGGCGCTCCTGTTCGGGTTCCTCGGGCTCGTCGGCAACCCGTTCCTGATCTTCATCGCGCTGTTCGTGTGGATTGGCGCGGCGCAGGAATCGAGCATGGTCCAGATGAAGTCGGCGCTGGGCGGCATCCCGGTCGGGCGGGCGATGCTGACCGACTTCCGCACGCTCTCGCCGTCCGACTCGCTGGGGCGCGCGGTCGAGCTGGTCCTGGCCGGATCGCAGCAGGATTTCCCGGTCGTGGACGGGGCGGACGTGGTGGGCGTCCTGACGCGCGGAGACCTGCTGAAGGCGCTGCCGCACGTCGGTCAGCAGGCCGGGGTAGCCGACGTGATGCAGCGTCACTTCCTGCTGGCCGATTCCGGGGACATGCTCGAGTCGGCGATGCAGCGGCTGCAGGAATGCGCGTGTCACACGCTGCCGGTCGTCCACGGCGGCCGGATTGTCGGGCTGCTGACGATGGACAACGTAGGGGAGTTCGTGGCGATCCAGGCGGCGCTCGGCGGCGCGACCCTCAGGGCGTAACGCCGCCGAAGAATGCGTCCGGTGCCGGTCGCGATCGCCCGCTTCCCGGCGCGGGCTGGGCCGACGGCACGGGGCGGTGGCCCGCCCCGTCCCGTCGCGGCTCGAGCCTATTTCTCCATGGAGGGTTTCCAGACCCTCCACACGTTGCCGACGAGATCCGGCCCCGGCTTGAGCGTGATCTCGCCCGGCTCCCACCCGGCAGGCATGGCCTCGGTGCCCTTGCTCGCCCGGACGTGCTGGAACGCCTTGATCTGACGCACCGTTTCGGCGAACTTGCGTCCGACCGGCGGCGTCAGCACTTCCATCGCCTGGATGACGCCGTCCGGATCGATGATGAACCGGCCCCGCAGCTCGATCCCCTGGTTCTCATCCCACACGCCGAACGCGCGGCCCACGTTGCCGGCCTGGTCCGCCGCCATGTGGAACGGCACGCCGCCGTCGACCATCCGGATCAGCTCGTGGTCGTTCCACATCTTGTGCACGAAGTGGCTGTCCACGCTCACCGAGATGACCTCCACGCCCAGCTTCTGGAGATCGGCGTACTTGTCGGCGACCGCCGACACTTCGGTGGCTCAAACGAAGGTGAAGTCACCCGGGTAGAAGCACAGCAGCACCCATTTGCCCAGGTAGTCCGAGAGCTTGACGTTGGTGAACGCGCCCTTGTAGTAGGCCGGAGCCTGGAAATCGGGCGCCTTCTGGCCGACGCGAGCGGTCATGATTGTGGTCTCCTTCTGCGGGGCGGTCAGGTCATGAGCCGGGACGGCGGAGGGCTGCTCCCCGACGACGGCGCCGGTCGTGCGGGCGCATCCTGCAGGCGGACCCGCCATAGAGCCTCCTTGTGAGTGGGGACTAGTTCCGGGGGGCTATCGCGCCGAACATACGCCTCTCGATGCCAGGAGGCAAGGGGTGCGGCGGAAAACCGCAGTATGGCCCGCCGTCGAGGCCAGCCCGGATCCCCAACGGAACGCGTGCGCCGCCCGGCGCGGCGATTACAGGTTCCTCGTGGCCAGCACCTCGATCGCCGGAGTCCGGTCGCCGCTGCAGTTGATCCGCCGCGGCGCCTCCAGTTCGACGAGTCTGAATCCGAGCCCGGCGTACAGCCGCCTGATGCGGTCGGTCGCCTGATTGACCAGGATGACGGGACCGGGGTGGCGGGCGAGCCACCGCGCGGTACGTTCCTGGTCGGCCCAGGAAAAGCCGCCGCGGGCGTACTGCGTGAACTCCACGTCGTAGGGCGGGTCCGCGTAGACGAAATCGTCGGGCCGCAGCGGAACGGACTCCAGATCGACGCTGGTGAACTGCCAGCGGCGGAACGCGACGCGATACGGCGAGAAGTCACGAAGGTACCGGATCGCGCGGTAGAGGCCGAACGGCACGTTGAATTCGCCGCTGCTGTTGAACCGGCAGAGGCCGTTGTACCCGGTCCGGTTCAGGTAGTAGAAGAGGCTCGCGGCCTCTCGCGACGCGGCCTTCCTTGAACGCAGGAGTTCATTGAACCGCTGCCGATGGCGGTAGAACAGGTCCTTGTCGTTTCGCAGCTCCTCGTCAATCGTCAGACCGCGCCTGATCCAGCGGTAGAAATTGATCAGGTTCGGGTTGGCGTCGTTCAGGAGGGCGCGGTCAGGCAGCAGGCCCAGCGTCACGGCCAGCCCGCCGCAGAATGGCTCGACGAGCCTGCGGTGGCCATGGCGTTCCCACAGGGGCCGAAGGTGGGGAACCTGCCACCGCTTCCCGCCCGCCCACTTCAATGGAGGCGCGAGCCTGGGCGAAAGGTCGTGACAGGGTCGCTGTTTCGCGCTGGGTGCAGCCGAGGCCATGGACGAATGCAGTATAGGCCGAACCTCTGCCCGGTGGGCGGCAGGCCGCACGAGGCGCCGCCCCACCGAGAGTCTCAGCCGTCGGCCCAGAGGGCGCCGAGTTCCAGCTCGATCTCGGCGAAGTCTCGGCATGAGCGGCATCATACATCGTCGTCTCGCACGAGCGATGCCACGCGGCCATCGTGCGAAACAGCCGCGATTCCGGGCGGAAATCCGGGCCCGCGTCGCAGAATTCACCCGGTCCGGGAGCGCCGCGCGTGGCAGTTCCTGCAGGTCCGGCACGCCCTCCGCTATTCGTCGCGCAGGACGCGCGCCGGATCGATGCGGGACGCCCGGCGGGCGGGAAGCCAGCCCGCAAGCGCGCCGACTCCCAGCAGCACCGCGGCGGACACCGCCAGGGTGATCGGATCGCGCGGCTGAAGTCCGAAAAGCAGACTGCTGGCGAAGCGCGACGCCCAGACGCTCGCCAGTCCTCCGATCGCGACGCCCGCGCCGACGAGCACCGCGACCCGCCCCAGCACCATCCGGGTCACGCCGCCCGGGTTTGCGCCGAGGGCCATGCGAATGCCGATCTCCGTGCGACGCCGGCTCACGGCGTACGACGTGACGCCGTAGAGGCCAATTCCGGCCAGCAGGAGCGCCAGCGCGCCGAAGAAGCCCGAGAGCATCGCGACGAGCCGCTCCTGCGTGAGCGACGCATCGACCTGGTCCGCCAGCGCGCGCACGGTGAGCGAGAGCTGCGGGTCCACGTGGAGGACCGCGTCGACCACCGGGCGGGCCAGCTGGGCGGGCGAGCCGGCCGCTGCGCGGACGCTCAGGCTCGCGAAGGATCCCCCGGGACCCCCGTCAGCCATGTCGAACTGGTCGAGGGGGAGGTACATCGTGGGCGGCACCGGGTCCCGCAACGACAGATAGACGGCGTCGCGGACAAGCCCGACGATCTCCATGAAAGGGTTTTTCCGGCCCGGCCGGCTCTCCTGGCGCACCATTCGCCCGAGGGGGTTCCGGCCGTTCAGGAACTTGCGCGCGAACGCCTCGTTGACGATGGCGACAGGCGGCGAACCTGCGCGGTCGATTGCCGCGACATCACGGCCGGCCAGGATCCGCGTGCCGTAGGTGGCAAACCAGTCCGGGGTCACGTAGTTGATGTGCGCGATCCGCTCCTTCTCGGGCAGGGGAGGGCCGTCCTGCACGTCGATCCGGTTGTTCCACGTGGTCCCGCTGACGGGCGTCACCAAGGACACGGCGGCATGCGCCACGCCGGGCACCGCGGCGGCCTCGCGCACGCGGGCGAACAGGTCGAGGCGACGATCCATCGGGCTACCGCTGCGCTGGGCGTTCACGTTGACGACCAGTACCCGGCTGGGGTCGAACCCCAGATCGAGGCTGGCGAGCGCCGAGAAGGTCCGCATGAACAGGCCCGCTGCCACGACAAGGACCAGCGACAGCGCGACCTGCCCGACGACGAGCGAGTGGCCGAGGCCCAGGCGGCGTTCGCCCGCCACGCCGCGCCCCTGGTCCTTGAGCGCCTCGTTGGGTTCGACGCGAGCCGCCCGAAGCGCGGGCACCGTGCCGAACAGGATCGCCGTCCCGGCCGCCACCGCGGCCGTGAAGCCGAGCACGCGCCAGTCGAGCGAGAGGTCGAGGAAGACCGGGCTGCTCGCCGTTGACAGCTGGCGGACGAGGAGGGCGCTGCCCCATTTGGCGAACGCCAGGCCGACAGCGGCCCCGATCCCGGCGAGCAGGAGGCTCTCGGTCAGGAGTTGCCGAGCCAGGCGCCAGCGCGACGCGCCGAGCGCCAGGCGCACGCTCAGCTCGTGACGCCGCGCCGTTGCGCGCGCCAGCAGCAGGTTCGCGATGTTGGCGCACGCGATGAGCAGGACGAGCGCCACCACGATCATGATGGCCAGGAGCGGCTGCTGGTACCGCCGGCGCAGAAACGACGCACCACTGGCTGCCGGCTCCAGGGTCAGCCCCTCCTTCAGGTAGGCCCCCAGATCCTCGGGCCGCCAGCGGTCCGGCAAGGTCGCCTCGCGAATCTGCGGTTGTACGCCGCGCAGCGCGGCCGTCGCCTGGGTGGCGGTCTGGCCCGGCTTGAGCCTGGCCATGACGTTCAGCCACCACCAGGACCGCTGGTCGAGCGCGCTGCGGTCGGGCCGGAGCAGGGGCTCCACGCCGATGGGAATGGCGACATCGAACGCCCGGCCCACGTCGGGCCCGAAGAAGCCCGGCCCCGTGACGCCGATGACCGTGAACGGGACGCGATCCAGCGTGAGCGATCGCCCGACCACGTCCGCCGCGCCGCCGAAGTGGCGCTGCCAGAATCCATAGCCGATGACCGCCACCGGGCCGTCCGGGCCGCCGCCCCGGGCGTCATCGGCTGTCGTGAAGGTCCGGCCGAGGATGGCTGGCACCCCCAGGACGTCGAACAGTCGCCCGCTCGCCCAGAGGCCCGTCGCGTAGTCGGTCTCTCCGCCCGAAGCCAGGTCGAACCGCGTGCCCGACCAGGCAAAGGCTCCGTCGAACAGCTGGTCCTGCCGCGCCCGAATCTGTTCCCAGATGGGGTTGGTCCACGACCCGTCCTCGAGTATCACCAGGCGCTGGGGTTCGCGTACCGGCAGCGCGCGCAGGATCAGGCTGTTGAGAAGCGAGAAGATGGCCGCGTTCGCGCCAATGCCGAGCGCCAGCGAGAGGATGGCGACGGCCGACACGATGGGGGTGGCGCGAAGCGAGCGCAGGGCGTGACGCACCTCGGACATGGCTCCTCCTGGCTGTGATCGGTCATTGGACGACGCCAGGCGCCGAACAGTTGGCTCGGCGGGATCGCGTCCACCGTGCACGCACGGGAGGACGACCGCGGCACGGACGGCACGGGCCGCGCCCGTGCGATCCGTGCCGTCACACCGGGAGTCTATCGGGAAGAAAACGTGTCGCAGGCGGCCACGGTGCCCTGGTCGAGACCGCGTTTGAACCACTCGACGCGCTGGGCCGACGTGCCATGCGTGAAGTTCTCCGGGTGCACGCCGCGCCCGGCCGTCCGCTGGATCCGGTCGTCGCCGATCGCGGCCGCCGCGCCGAGACCGGACTCCACGTCACCCTGCTCCAGGATGTTGCGCTGGGCGGTGCTGTGGCCCCACACACCCGCGAGGCAGTCGGCCTGGAGTTCCATGCGCACCGACAGCGCGTTCGCCTGCTCGGGCCGGCCCTGCTGCAGCCGCCGCACCTGGCGATCGATGCCGAGCAGGTCCTGCACGTGGTGCCCGATCTCGTGGGCGATGACATAGGCCTGCGCGAAGTCACCGGAGGCCCCGAACCGCTCCTTGAGATCGTCGTAAAAGCCCAGATCGATGTAGACCTTGCCGTCGCCGGGACAGTAGAACGGCCCCGACGCCGATTCCGCCAGCCCGCACGCCGACTCCACGGCGTCCCGGAACAGCACCAGCTTCGCGCGCTGGTATTGCGCGCCTTCTCGCGGCAGCAGCGTCGTCCAGGTGTCCTGGACGTCGTTGAGGACGAACTTCACGAACTCGTAGCGCTGGTCCTCGACCGGCGAGGACGCCGGCGGCGCGCCGCCGGGGGCTGTCGCCGTCGTGTCGGCCGGCACCTGGTCCAGCAGGGCGAAGAAATTCTGCTTGAACACCAGGCTCAGCACGCCCAGGACCAGCAACCCGCCGAGGCCGAGGCCCACCCCGCCGGGACGCAAGCGCCCGCCCGCGGCCCGGCGGTCCTCGATGTCCTGGTCGCTCGTACCGCGCTGCCAACGCATGGGAGGTCCTCCTCTCGCCGGTTGGGGGCCACGCCAGCCGGCGATCCCCGGCGACTACTTGTTTGGAATGACGAGCTTCTGCCCGGGATGGATCATGTTCGGATCCTTGAGGATGTTCTTGTTCGCCTCGAAGATCTTCATGTACTTGCCGGCGTCGTCGTACGCCGACTTGGCGATCTTGGAGAGGGAGTCACCGGGCTTCACTTCCCAGATCCCGAAGATGTCCGTTTTCTCCACCTGGATGTCGGCGACGACCTCCTGCTCCCACCCGGCCTGCTTCTTGATCGCGTCCCAGATGAGGTCCTTCTGGAGCTGGTACTCCGTCGTGCCCTTGATCGAGAGCTTGCCACCGCTCTCCTGCACGTCCTGGCCCTTCGCGCCGACCGACTGGATGAGTCCGATCACGCCCGCGTACTTGTCCTTCAATGCCATGATGCTCCTCCTTTGCGGTGCACGCTCGTGAGCCCTCAGGGGCGCCCGGTTCCGGGTCGAGACGGCGAGGCTCAGAGACTGGTGGCGCAGCCTTCGATTCTTGATGATCTGCAGCTAGTCTACCCGATTTCTTCTGCCACGGGCGGACCCGCGCTCGTCGGTGGGACGCGGGTTCTGAGGTGAGCCGGAGCCTGCTCGATCGGACTGGCCGCTTGCACGCGGCTCCTGGACCGGTGGCGGGGTCGTGGACGCACCGGGCAGTCCGTCTCGCCCGCTGCCTCACTCGTCGCTGCGGATCGCGGCCACCGGGTCGATGCGCACGGCCCTGATCGCCGGCGTCAGCGCACCGGCCAGGGTCATCCCCAGCATCAGGGCGGCCGCCGCGGTGAAGGTCGGGGTGTCCCACGGGCTCACACCCGCCAGCAGCGACTGCATCGATCGCCCGGCGGCGAGCGCCAGCGCGGCCCCGGCCGCGGTGCCCACGGCCGCCAGGACCAGCGCCTGCCCCAGCACCATGCGGAGCACGCTCCCGGCCGTCGCGCCGAGCGCCATGCGGACACCGATCTCCCGGGCACGCGTCGAGACGGAAAAGGCGAGCAGGCCGTGCAGGCCGACGGCGGCCAGCGCGAACGCCAGCGCGGCGAACGTCCCGAGCACGCGGACCTGCATCGCGCGCGGCGCCGTGTCGAGATCGACGATGTCCGACAGCATCCGCACATTCGAGATGGGCAGATCGGGGTCTGCCTTCGCGATGACGCGGCGGACCGCCGGCAGCACAATCCCGGCGTCGGTCGCCAGGCTGATCGCCAGGTCCTGCGGGATGTAGAAAACCAGGCCGCCGTCGGGCACCTGCCCCGCAGGCATGTACACCTGCGGCTCGCTTTCGCGCTCGAGGCCGCGCACCCTGACGTTGCCCACCACGCCGACGACCGTGCGGTCCCGCAGGCCAATATTCATGATCCGGCCGATCGGATCCTGGCCGGGCCAGTGCTCCCTGACGAACGACTCGCTGACGACGGCGACCGGCGGCGCCTCGAGGGTATCGGCGGGCGTGACGTCGCGGCCGTGGACCAGGGGGATGCCCAGCGTCGCGAAGAAGCCGGGGGTCACCAGTCGCAGGCTCGCCGTCGACGGGGCGCCGGGATCTTCGGGCCTGCCGTCCACGGTGACCGGCCAGATTCCACCTCGCATGGTCATCGGCAGGAAGCTTGTGTAGGCCGCCCCGCGCACGCCGGGCAGCGCCCGGATCTCGTCGAGGACGCTCCGGTAGAACCCGGCCCGACGCGCGGTGGCCTGGTACCGGGGCAGAGGGAGCGTCGTGCGCAGCGTGAGGACGTTCCCGGCGTGGAAGCCGGGATCGACGCTTTCGACCCGCAGCAGCGCGCGGGCGAGCAGGCCGGCAGCGACGATGAGGACGACCGACGCGGCGACCTGGGCCACGACCAGCACGCCGCGTACGCGCTCGGTGTGCCGGCCGGGCCCGCTGCGGGCGCCTTCTCGCAGGCCGTCGACGCCCGGGGCCCGGCATGCCCGCAGCGCCGGCACGGCGCCGAACGCGAGGCCGGTGAGGACGGAGAGCAGGACGGCGAAGGTGAGGAGCCGCGCATCGACGGGCGGCGTGCCCGTGATCGGGAGCACCGTCGGCACGAGCCGGGCAACGAGCGGCACGGCCGCGATCGCAAGCAGGAGGCCGAGGCTCCCGCCGACGGCGGCCAGCACGAGGCTCTCGGTCAGCATCTGGCGAAGCAACCGATCGAGTCCCGCGCCGAGCGCGGCGCGGATGGCCATCTCCTTCCGGCGCGCCAGTGCCCGCGCGAGCATCAGGTTCGCAAGGTTGGTGCACGCGATGAGCAGCAGGCAGGCGGAGGCTGCGACCAGGGCCGCGAGCAGCAGGCGCGGTTGCTGCGAGACCTCGTCGCGCAGGCCCACGACGGTCGCGCTCGTGTTGGCGTCCTCGGGGTACTGCCGGGCCAGACGGGCGGCGATGACGTGCAGCTCCGCGCGGGCCTGGTCGATGGATACCCCGTCCTTCAGGCGCGCCACCACGCGCAGGAAGTTGTTGTTCCTGTCGCCGAGTTCGTCCGGCTCGAACCTGAGGGCGGTCCAGAACTGGGTGTCCCGCGTCGGGAAGGCAAACCCCCGCGGCATAACGCCGACGACGGTGCACGGGCGGCCGTCGATGACCACCGTGCGGCCGAGCACGCCGCGGTCACCCGCGAAGACCGTGCGCCACGCATCGTCGCTGAGCACCACGGCGCGGAGCGCATCCCCGCGCCCGTCCTCGGCAGTGAGGGCGCGGCCCAGTACGGCACCGACCCCGAGCGTGCGGAACAGGTCCACGCCGACGCGCGCGCCCTCGAGCCGGACGGGTGTCCCGACTCCGACCATGTTGCCGGGCGAGGCGACGTAGGCCGCCATCGACTCGAACGACCGGCTCTGGCGCCGCCAGTCGTCGTAGGTGGGCGGGGAGAGCTCCATGCGCGAGTAGCCGCGGAAGGACTGGTCTTCCCACAGCTTCACGAGCCGGCCCGGATCGGGGAAGGGCAGGGGCCTGAGGAGCACGTGGTCCGCGACGGCAAACGCGGCGGTCGTCGCGCCGATCCCGAGGGCCACCACGACCACGGCGGTGAGCGCGAAGCCGGGCGTGCGGCGGAGCATGCGGGCCGCGAAGCGGAGGTCCTGGCGCAGCAGATCCATGTGGACGCGCGCCGCATTGGCCAGCGTGTCGGCGAGGGCGCCGAGCCAGAGGCCCGCGAGGGCGGCCGGCCCGGCGGCCGCGTGACGGTGCCGGGCGAAGACGGCGCACATCTCGTCGGCGTACTCCGTGCGGAACGACGCGGGGTACAGGCGCAGCAGCGCGCGGTAGACTCTCACGTCGCCCTCTGCGGCGCGAAGCCGCTGGCGCGCGCCAGACGCACCAGCTCGTGCAGCCGCGCCGTCTCGGCCCGGGCGACGGCCTGGCCGAACCGCGTGATGCGATAGTACCGCCGGCGCTCGTCGTCGTCTTCCGGGGCCGGGCGCTCGCGCACCTCGACGAGGAGGCCCTGCTCGAGCATCCGTTGAATCGACCGGTAGAGGGTGCCGGCGCCGAGCCGCACCTTGCCGCCGGTGCGGGCGGCGACGTCCTGGATGATGGCGTAGCCATGACGGTCGCCGTCGGCGAGCGCCATGAGGATGTGGAAGGTGACGGGGGGAAGCGGCAGCAGCGCGTCGGGCGTGGGATCGGGTGTGGCCATGCCTTAAATATATACAGTGTGGCTATAGTGTCAATGGCTATAGCCGTCGCGCAGGCAGCCGGCCCGGGCCCCGGGCGACGTGCTCGCGCGCGCAGGCGGCCAGCTTCGCCACCCGGTCCAGGGGCGCGGTCGAGGGCGAGAGAATGTCGCACACCCGTTGCACCGTCCCGGCGCGGAGCCCGGGGATTGCGCAGCATTCGCCGGCGGACGCAGCCGGCGACCGGGTCCGGCCGCCGTGCCGGAATGCCCGGGCGTTGCCCGTGCCAGCTCCCTTTGTTATAGTCGCGATACTCGAACAACCAGTGGAGCAGTGCCCGTCCTGAAACCCCGCAGCAGGATTCGTATGACCACCACCCGTCTTCCGCGTCCGCTTCCCGATCCGGACCACCTGGGCTTTTCATCGATCGCGGTCCACGCAGGCGAACGGCTGCCAGCCTTCGATACCAGGCCCGTGACGACACCGATCTACGGCTCCGTCGCCTTTGAGGCCCCGTCCGCGGAGGCACTCGACGGCGTCTTCGGAGGCACGCATCCGGGCTACTGTTACACGAGGCACGGCAACCCGACCTGTGCGGCGCTCGAGGAGACCGTCAACCGGCTCGAACGAGGCGCGGGGGCGATCGCGTTCGCCTCCGGCATGTCGGCCCTCCATGCGGCACTTCTGGCGGCCGGCCTGCGGAGCGGCGACCGCCTGATCTCGAGCCGGGACATCTACGGCGCGACGCAGGCGCTGTTCCGCGACGTGATGGCGCCGCTCGGCGTCGAGACGGGCTACGCGCCGGCGACCGACCTGGCCGCGTTCGGCCAGGCGGTCGATGCGGCTCGGCCGCGCGCCGTCTTCGTCGAAGCCATCTCGAACCCGCTGCTGCGCGTGGTCGATCTCGGCGCGATCATCCCGATCGCCCACCGGGCCGGTGCGGTCGTCATCGTCGACGCCACCTTCGCCTCGCCATGCCTGCTGACGCCGCTCGAGCACGGCGCCGACTTCGTCGTCCACAGCACGACCAAGTACCTGAACGGCCACGGCGACGCGACGGGCGGGATTGTCGTCTGCGCGAAGGCGGACGCGATGCCGACGCTCAGGCAGACGTCGAAGCTGGTGGGAGGGATCCTGGGGCCGTTCGAGGCCTACCTGACGCTGCGCGGTGTGAAGACGCTGGCGCTGCGGATGCCGCGGCAATGCCAGAGCGCGCGCCGGATTGCCGTGCGGCTGGCCGGACATCCCGGCGTCGAACGGGTCCACTATCCCGGATTGCCGTCGCACCCGGATTTCGACGTCGCCGGGCGCCAGTTGCGCGACGGACTGGCGGGCGCGGTCGTCTCCTTCGCGCTTCGGTCCGCCGGTCAGCCCGAGGTCTTCCGCTTCATGGACGCCCTGCGCCTGTGCTGTGTCGGGACTACCGTCGGGGACATCTACAGCCAGTTGCTCTACCCGGCGATCTCGTCGCACCGTGCCCTGAGCGCGGACGAACGCCACGCCCTGGGTATCGACGACAACCTCGTCCGCCTGTCGGTGGGCATCGAGGAACCCGAGGATGTCATCGCGGATGTGGAGCAGGCGATCGAGGCCTGCCTGGCGTCCGCCCCGATCGGGCGCTGACGGACTGACAGCGCGTCGACGCGGCCCGAACCCGCCTGCCGCAGGGCTCTGCCCGCGGCGCGCCGGGATCGGTCGTCCCGGGCTGGACCCCCGATCTTCGAACAAGCGAGAACCGCGTCACGTTCGCGCTGCTGGTGAAGTTCTGACGGGGGCCGCCGCCCCCTTGGCGCCGGCGGGCCGGACCACGGGACGCCGGACTCCGCGCGCGTTTCCAGAAGTCCGGCGTCCCCGGCTTACCGCGTCCGTCGAATCCCGGGCGGGCCGTACTTCGTGACGCTCGCGGCAGCCGCTTGATCTACTATTCCCACTGAACGCCCCCGGCCCCCGCGACGCATTCGCGATGCAGCCGAGCATCCGTCATTCGCAGGCCGGCGCAGCCCTCCCCTCGCGCGGCGCGGTTCGCGACGTCGCCGAAGCCCGCTCCGAATACACCAGCGCCCGCACGATCGGTTCGAACATCGAGCATCGCCTCGCCGGCACCATCCTGCCGCGCCACCCGGGCTACGTCGCACCGGAAATCGACTACGTCCTCGACGATGGAACCGAGGTGACGGTGTCGGTGCGCGACAGCGATGTCCGCTACCTGGACCGGGTCCCGCGCGACGTCGCCCTCGAGCACGTTGACCTGATTCATCGCGCCCGCCGCGGCGCCCGTGAGGCGGCCTCCGAACTCGACCGGCGGACGGCGGCCACGCGCCACGCGATCACCACGCGGTTCGCGGGCCGCACGTTGACGGACAACGAGTACGTGATTCCCTATACGTCGTCCGGCGAATTCACGGAGGGCCAGATCAGCCACAAGGGATCCATCCTGCTCGGCCTGTCCCAGAAGGGATTCGCGACGGCCGACTTCACGCTGCTCTCCGCCGGCGCCGCCCAGCTCCCGCCGGACAGGTTCGAGCAGTGCGTGCGCGACGCCATCGGCGATCTCGAGATCCTCAGCGGCCGGCAACTGGGAAACCCGGACAACCCGCTGCTGATCGCGCTGCGCTCCGCGATGCCCGCCTACATCCCGGGTTTCATGCCGACCTATCTGAACGTCGGGCTGACCCCCGCGATCCTGCCTGGCCTGCCGGCCAGGTACGGGGAGGACGGCGCGGCGCGGATCCGGCTCAGCAGCCGCAGAACGCTGATGGAGGCGCTCGATCCTGAGGCCTACGCGTCGATCGAGCCCGACATCCGTCCGGACCTGACCCGCACGCAGACCGACGCGCTGTCCGCGAGGCTCGAAGCGTTGATCGCGTGCAGGGCGCCGCACCTGCTGGACGACGCCGTTGCGCAGGTTCGCTTCTTCCTCGACAAGGCCTATCGCTTCTACACCGACCACCTCGACGTCCTGCGGAACTTCATGGTCCGCGACACGCACCATCCGGCCGTCATCGTGCAGCGCATGGTCTGTTCGGTCATCGACGACCGCTCCTACGCGGGCATCCTCTACAGCCGGCATCCGCGGCTCGGCCAGGGCGTGTTCCTCCAATACGCCACGGCCGTGTTCGGTGAAGAGCTGATGACCGGGCGGCTCGCGCCGCAGGAGCGGCACTTCTCGGACCGGGACGAGGCGCGGCGCGAACTGCCGGCTGTCTACCATTTCTGGCCGCGGCTGTTCCAGCTCGAGGACATCTTCGGCGGACCGGTGATGGTCGAGTTCACGGGCGTGCACGGCACGTTCACGATTCTCCAGGTGAACGCGGCGGAGTTGTCGGGCTCGGGCATGCTGACCGCCGTCATGGACATGCACCGCGCGGGACGGGTCACCGCGGCGCGCGTCCGCGAGCTGATCAAGCCGTATCACGTCCGCCAGATCGAGTCGGATGCGATCGACCCGCGCTCGATCCAGATGCTCGAGCCCTTCGGGCGCGGCGTCGCCGTCCTCCCCCGTTCAGCCGTGACCGGGCGCCTGTCATTCTCGGTGGCGCCGGGCGCTGCCTCAGCCAGGGACCGCCCCGAGGCCGCCGTGGTCCTCGCGAAGGCGCGCTTCACGCCGCAGGACGCGATGGACATGCAGAAGGTCGGGGGGATCTGCAGCCTCAGCCCCGCTGCGATCCACGTCGTCACCACGGCGCAGAACCTGGGCATCCCGGCTCTCCTCAACCTGGAGGAGGACGGCGTCAGGATCGACCTGGCAGGCCGGCGCCTCGTCAACCCGTCGGGACGCGAACTTCGTGAAGGCGACTGGGTCACCATTTCGAGCCTCAAGGGAACGCTCTATGCCGGCAGGGCAGTGTTCGCACCCGCGAGGCTGCTGAGGATGATGGCGGGCGAGCAGGTCGAGTTGACCGAGGCCGAGAGGCCGCGATTCGAGCAGCTCGCGGCCTCCTACCGCGAATACCGGGCAATCCTGGAAGGCGTCGACGCAGCCGGATTCGAAAGCCTGCAGGACCTCGGGCACGCCATCCGCTACGGCGAATTGCGCGATCAACCGGCGCGGGCGCGGGACTTCGCCCACCAGTGCTTCGACCGCCGCGGGCCGGACCTCGTCGAGCGCCTCCTCGAGACGACCCTCGGCATGCACCTCATCAACCTCACGGCGTTCTCGCTGTTGTCGCCCGATCGCCAGGCCCGCCTGTTCCAGATGGCAGCCGAGGTGTGCGCGACGGCGTGGACTGTCGGGATACGGGGCCGGCGCCTTCGTCGTCGGGAGCTTCGTCGATCCGCGGTGGCCCGTCTCGCTCTGGAACCGTTTCCAGCCGCGCGAGGTCGCCTTCCTGATCAATGAATGGGTCCTCCACCAGAAATACCTGGACGTCATCGAGGAGATCGGCGAGAAGCGGATTCGCCAGGCCCGGGACGCCATCCTGTCCGGTGGCCTGGGCACGCTGCCGAGACTCTCCGCGTCGGTGGCTGCCTTCATGCCGCTGAAGCTGTCCCGCGCCAATCTCGGGGAGGTCCGGTGCGCCATGGCGGAGGGCGCCGATCCTCAGTCGCTCGAGCTCATCGACCTGCTGCTCCGCCCGTTCGGCGCATTTTTCGACTACAACGATCCTCGCAGCCTCGCCGGGTTGAGGCGAATCTGCGAGGCCGAAGGACTTGGGGTGCCTGGGCCGGAGGAGCGGTGAGGACGGCCGGGCGCTCGGCGCGGAAGCCGCCGGCCCGACGACGGCCCCGTGCGCCGCTACCTGTTGGCGCCGCCGGGAGACGACGCTGGGGACGCGCGGACGGCCCGGCCGTCCCGCCGGCAGACACGCCCGCCGCCCGCTTCCAGGCGGCTTGTGCCTCGGCGGATATCGTCCCGGTCGAACGCGAGCGATCGGAGCTTGCTGGTCGGCAGCCCGTCAGCCTTCCGGGCGACGCAGGCTGATGCGGAGCGTCTCGCCCTCGGTGCGCACGTCGGCTCCCTGCAGCGTGATGTGCACACTGTCGGCGTCGAGCGTCAATCGGCCATCACGACGATCGACGCGTGGCGTGCCCCGCACGCCCACCACTGTCAACGCCCGGATTCCGTCGCCGAGCGGGTGCCGGCCAGCCGCGCGGGTCAGCGCGACGGTGCCCGAGAACGAGCCTCTCACAAAGCCGGGGTTGGTCAGCTCGATGGTGCCGTTGGAGCAGGTGAACGTGATGTAGTTGGGATGGATCACCTCGCCCCCGTCGAGCACGAGGAGGTTGATCGGGTCGAACCGCGTCACACGCAACGGCTCGGCGTCGCCCGCGACCTCGACCATGATGCGAGGCCCGCTGCGCGCCAGCAGGTCCTCTCGAGCCGCCCGCTGCCGCGCCGACAGCGCCGCGATGTCTGTGGAGGCCCTGTCCTCGAACTGCCGCATCTCCGTTGCGGAGAAAGACGCCGGCTGTACGTCCATTCGCGCGATGGCGTCTGCGAGAAGATCGGCGGTGGTTCGATCGAGCTCGCGATCGATGCGGGCTTTCCAGTCGGGCTGGAACCGATCCAGCAGCAGGCACATCGCTGTGCCCGTGTCGTAGAAGCGCCACCGGATCTGATCGGCCGGCCGTTCAGCACGCAGGCGGGCCGCGGTCGCCTCGTTCTTCTGGCCGACCGCGACCCTGGCGACATAGTTGGCCGTCCCCTCCATCATCTCGAGGCCCGTTTCGAAGGCACGGTCGTCGTCAGACATCTGGGGCGACCGCTCGCGGCGGATCTGGATCGCCGCCGCCACCCATCCGGCCGCCTGCGGCCGGGTTTCCGCTTCGAGCGCCCGTGCGAGCGCCTCGTCTTCCGCAAGGATGCGCTGGGAATTCCGGCTGTCCTTGACGGGGTACGCGTAGCGCGCCATCTCATTCGGACGGAAGTTCGTGTGCCGGCGGAGCCAGAACACGTGGAAGACCTCCTCGACGCACGCGAGGACGGAGCTGTCGACCGCTTGTGCCGGCGTCGCGATGACCGTGGCGGTTCGCACACCGCCGATCTCCCGCGTTGAGTTCCCGACGACGGCCGGGTGCCGCCCGGGCATCACGAGGACGCCGGGCTGGCCGGGCACGGGAGCGAACTCGAGAGGCGGGCTGGGGTGGCGAAGCAGCAAGGTCTGCTGTCCGTCGAAGAGCGCGATCGGCCACTCCGACGGATTGAACCCCGGCCAGACCTGCCTCGCACCGGCGTCGTCCAAGGCACGCACAAAGGCAAAGACGTCGCGTTCGGGAGCCTGTCGTGCGCCCGTCGCGACGGCCGCGAAGGCGGTGAGTACCAACACGACGGCGAGCGGCAGTTTGGAGAACAAGGTCCACACTCCCGACCGGAACGCCTGCACCCGATTGACGAGGGCGACGGCCACTCGCGCGGATTGTGACACAGAACTCCGACGCCGGCGGACTGCGGAACCGACCGAAACCGAGCGGCGGCCTTTCGCCCGGACTGGATGGCCCGCAACACGTCGGCGCTGCGCTCATCCGGCGTCTGATGAACCCTTGCCGCTCACCCCCGGGGACGCCGGGGCCGTGACGACCGCAGCCGCCGCGATGGGCGACGTTGCGCGTGGCGGGAGATGTGGGTCAGAATAACTCTTCCCCTGATTTCGGCGGACACGGCTCCGACCACGCGAGGTTTCCATGACGAACAGGCTGATCGGGTATGCGGCGCAGAGCGCCACGGCGCCGCTTGGACCCTTGTCTTTCGAACGCCGCGAACCCGGATCGAGCGACGTGGAGGTCGAGATTCAGTACTGCGGAGTCTGCCATTCCGACTTGCACACGGCGCGCAACGAGTGGATGAACACCGTCTATCCCGTGATTCCCGGCCACGAAATCGTGGGCCGGGTCAGCCGCGTTGGCGGCGGCGTGACGCGCTTCGCGACCGGCGACCTGGCGGGCGTGGGCTGCATGGTCGATTCCTGCGGCACCTGCCCGGATTGCCTCGAGGGCCTGGAACAGGTACTGCCAGAGTGGCTCCACGCTCACCTACAACAGCCCCGACAGGCACACGGGGACGATGACCTACGGCGGCTACTCGAAGCGCATTGTCGTCGACGAACGTTTCGTGTTGCGTGTCCCGGACACGCTGAGCCTTCCCGGCGTGGCACCGCTCCTCTGCGCGGGGATTACCACCTACTCCCCCTTGCGCCACTGGGGGGTGGACAGGGGACAGAAGGTCGGAATCGTCGGGCTCGGCGGGCTGGGTCACATGGGCCTGAAGTTCGGGCGCGCGTTCGGCGCCCACGTCGTGCTGTTCACGACCTCTCCCGGCAAGGCGGCCGACGCACGCCGGCTCGGCGCCGACGACGTGGTGATCTCAACGAACCGTGACGAGGTGAAGCGCCACGCCGGCAGTTTCGATTTCATCCTGGACACCGTCGCGGCCCCGCACGACCTGGACGCGCTCACCGCGCTCCTCAAACGTGACGCGACGCTGTGCCTGGTGGGCGCCCCGGCCCAGCCGCATCCGTCTCCGGCCGTCTTCAACCTGATTCTCCGGCGCAGGCAGATCGCGGGCTCACTGATCGGCGGCATCCGCGAGACGCAGGAGATGCTCGACTTCTGTGCCGAACACGGCATTACATCGGACGTCGAAATGATCACGATGCAGGACATCAACATCGCTTACGAGCGCATGCTGAAGAGCGACGTGAAATACCGTTTCGTGATCGATCTTGCGTCGTTGCGCTAGCGCCAGCTTCAGGCGCTCAGCGCTCCGCTTTCAGCGTCAGCAATCCGCCGCCGTACGCAGCGAGGGCGCCGCGGCCCCGTCTTCCGGCCCGCAGCGCCCTCGTGTCGTGTCCCCGGCCCGCCTCACGTGAATGGCGGCCGGGCCTCATCGGGCGGACCGATTGCTGCCGTCTATGTCGTCATGCGCGACGGGTGCCGCAGCACGGCGCCTGGCAACGCCTTGGTGGTTTGGTTGTTCTCGACCACCAGGACCCCGTTGACGACGACATGGGGTATCCCCTCGGGGTAGGCGGGTCTCGAGCCGTTCTCGTACGTGCAGTCGCTCTTGACCTTGTCCAGGTCGAACACCGTGATGTCGGCCTTGTAGCCCTCACGAATCAATCCGCGGTCCTGCAGGCGCAGAATGTGAGCGGGCATCGACGTCATTCTTCGGATCATGTCCTCGAGCGTGACCAGCTTCTTGTCCCTGACCCACATCAGCGTTTCAGGCATCGCCTTGTACCCACTCGGCCTGACCGGCCGCGACTCAGGGCCGGGCAGCTCCGCGGCTCCCCCGTCGGTACATGGCATTGCGAACGGCCAGACCAGCGAGTCGATGTTGTCGTCCATCATCTTGAGGACCATCCAGACGTTCTCGTGTTCCTGCAGGATCAGGTCGAAATAGGCGTCGAAGAGATCGGCCGACCCCATCATCTTGGCGATCTCGCCCAGGTGCTTTTGTTCGTACTCGGTATGTTTGAGATGGGCGTTCGGCCCGGGGAAGATCCAGAGGCCATCGCCATACCCGGCTCTCAGGTACTGCAGCCGGAGCGTGTAGTCCTCGAATCCCATCTCCTGCAGCGGTGTCGTTTGCAGTTCTTTCTTCAGCGCGGCCCGTTGCGCCGGATCCGCCAGTTTCGCGACCATTTTCTCGGGCCCGTCGGTGAAGTACTGCTTTGGAAAAGCGCACCGCGCCGGCCACTTGACCGCGGCTCCCCAGTCGGACGTGAGGATGTCACAGTAGATGTCGAGTCCGTCCTTCCTCGCGGCGTAGATCATGTCGCGAACCCTGTCGCGCCCGTCCGGCCATGGCGAAATCGGGACGTTCGCGATCACGTGAGAAATCTCCACGCGGCAGCCTGCCCGTTTGCCGATCTCGATGGCTTCCGCAAAGGCGGGCAGCCCGTCGTTGTTCGCTCCGGACCATCCCATGACCTTCGAGCAGAAGCCCCGGTAATGGGTCGCGTAGATGCCGTCGAACTCGGCGACCACCTTGGCCAGTTCCACGATCTCATCGATGTGCGCGTAGACCCCGGGGAAGTAATCGAGGCCCGTGGAGAGCCCGCAGGCGCCCTGTTGCATGGCCGTTCTGACGAGTCCCTTCATCTCGTCCAGCTGCTTCGCGGTCGGGGCAGTCTTCTGGTTGGCACCCATCACGTGCTGCCTGACCGTGCCGTGGCCGACGAACATCGCCATGTTGTGGGCCATCTTGTGCTGCTCGAGCCGGTCGAGGTACTCGCCCATGGTGGTCCAGGTGATGTTCTCGGCCCGCATGCCCCTTCCCGCTCTGGCCTTCATCTCTTCGTTCAACGGGGCCGGGCTTCCGCCGCACTGGCCGTTGACGTCCGTGGTGATGCCCTGTCTGATCTTGCTCTGGACCCAGTGGTCCTGAAACGGCGTCGTGTCGGTGTGGCTGTGCATGTCGATGAAGCCGGGGCTCACGTAGTGTCCCGTCACATCGAGGACCTTGTCGGCGGTCGCGTTGCCGAGTCTGCCGATCCTGGCGATCTTCCCGTTCTGGATCGCGATGTCCGCCGTGAACCACGGGTTGCCGGCACCGTCCAGGACTCGCCCGTTTTTGAGAATCAGGTCGTAGGTGCCCGAGGTTGCCTGTTCGCCGCTCGCGGCCAGGACCCTGCTCGCGGTGATAGCGGCAGGGACGGTGAGGGCGTAGGATAGAAACTCTCTTCTCTTCATGCCTGACCTCCGATTCGTGAGGACGTGCCTGGTGCGGCGCCCGGGTGTCCGGACAGGTCACCCGAATGAGAATGAATGGCCATCAGGGGAAGCGAACGGCCGCCGGATCCCGGCGGTCGCTCACGGCGCAGCCTCATCGTCTCGCCTGCGCTCGAACGGTTGATCCACGGCATCTGCACGTGATCTGTGACGGGAATGCCGATCCAAAGGGGACCCCGGGGCGGCGGGCCCCAGCCGACGCGATGGCGCCGCGCGGATTCTAGCACACCCGCCGAACGAGGGGTCCAGCCGCCCGGTGATCCTCTCGCGCGACCTCGCCCGGGTTGTGCGTGACGCGATACCCCTCGATCGACAGCGAATGATACGCGTCGCTCACGTAGGCCTCATCGACGCCTTTCATGTACGCGGCGGCTTTTCGCGGCAGGCCCGGCGCTTTCGGGAACCTCGCGATGACGGGTTCCCGCATCTTCTGCCACAGCAGCCTGATACGGTTCACATAGGGCGAGGCCTGCCGGGATGGCAGCACGAACGCCGGGCGATCCGCGAAGGGGTCGGTTTCGCGAACGGCGTAGCCCGCTGCCGCCATCGTCTTCAGAATCTCGTCAGCGAAGGCGTTGCGGCCGTTGTTGCGGAACGCGCCGGCCAACCGGCCCGCGATCGTGCTGTGCCCGCCGTCCAGCAGTCTCGCAAGCAGGGCAGAGGCGTCGCGGATCAGAGCGAGCGCCGCCCGCATGTCCGTCGCGTGATGCGAAAAGTAGTTCGGCGAGCACTCAACCAGGGCCGATTCGAGCGAGAAGATCCGCAGCCCTTCTCGTTCCTGCCTGTCCGCCTCCGCCGGAAGCGCCGCCCGCAGATCGAGCAGCGACGTTCCATGCGGGAACGTCGTGACCTTGTTGCGCGCCCTGGGAGAGCGCACGACGAGCTGCTGGGGTACGGTCCAGTTACCGCCGTGCAGCGAGATCGACTGCTCCGGGGAAAGCGACCAGTTCCGACCGAAACGCGTGTCGAGGTAAGCAGCGGCGAAGGGCCAGAATGCCGCATCCAGGCACTACTCTCGCCCGGGGCCTCGCCCGGCCGGGGCGGTATGTACCATCCCCTGATGACCTCGCGCAGGAATCCGTTGGCGACCAGCCGCTCGCGGTGCGTGCGCGTCAGGTCGCGCGCGCTCTCTTGCGAGCGTCGGCCCCTCAAGCGTTTCAGGTGCGCGGCCCGGAGAGTCTTCGTGAGATTCTCCGGGCCTTTCTGTGCCGGCGGGTGACACCAGACCCCTCCCAAACCCGCCCGGACCGGCAGTCGTTGCACAAGACGTTGCACACGGCGGCGCTATTCGTCGTCCGAGACGCTTGGTCCGCGATGGCTGCTGTCATGTGCGGCGGGCGCGACCGTCCTCTCCTGCTGCGGCCCCGCTGGGCGCACACCGCGGTTCATGCGCATCTGACGGAAGGCTTCCACCGACGGCCGCAGGCGTTCGGCCTGCCGGATCTTCTCCGGCCAAGACAGATTCCGGCGCGAGTGCTGCCACTGAGCTTGGCGCGACAGCAAGTCGTCAGCGCGCGTCATCCGGGAATCTCCGCACGAAACCGTTCCACGCGTCGGCGAGGCCGTGCCGGGCGGGCAACGGCGGTGACCTGCTCTCGCGTCACCGCTCCGGCATCGAGGAGGGCCAGGATTCGGGTGAGGTCCTTTGCGCGGCCCGTCGCCAGGGCGATCACCGCAAGATGGACCGGATCGACGACCCGGAACGGTTCACCCTCGAAGTCGGCAGTCTCAGCGGCCGCCAAGGCCGCTTTCGTCAGTTCGTTGAAGACCGGTAAGAACTGAACCGGCCAGGGCCCCAACCCTGATCGCCTCGCCTTCCGGCTCATAGCCTCGCGACCGGCAGAAGCCGTAGATCGGTGCCAGGACGTCATGACGATCCGGACCAGGTACATCCACAAGGACGTCGGCGTCCAGCGTGGCGACGGCCTCTGTGTAGCGCATCTGAGCGGCGGCGCCAAACAGCGCGTAGTCGGCAATCACGCCCACAGCGCGCATCGCGTTCAGAAGGATGGCCACTTCCCTCACCAACGTACATCGTATGTTGAACGGCCGATGCCGGCAAGCCGAAGACCACCAAGCGTCCGCTAGACATGCCCGTGAGTTCCATCAGGAGGTTGATGGACGCATTCTGGGATTGCCCCGCGCGCCTCATGATCGCCAGCACGTCATCGACGCCAGCTCCTTTCCGTAAGGACTCCTGACACCGGTGCTTCAGTGAGATCACCTGTTCTCCGTCAGGTCGAGCAAGAGATCGACCTTCTTTCCAGGCTTTGCACCACTGAAGCGTAGACCGGTCATGCGGAGTTCCGTGAAACCCAATTCGCGCGCTTGTGCTTTCAGCTGATTGACAAGCTCCAGCATCCCTTTGGTCCCCACCTCGAGTCCCTTCGCATCCTTCGGGTACACGGTCAGAACGACTCGTTCAGGACGTGACCGAAGTCGTCCGGACGGCGCAGTCCGGCGCCCCGCGCGAGAGATCCGAACGGGAAGGAATTTGGAAGGGCCGTCCGCGGAACGATCCCCGTCCGGCGCCGTCCAACCCTCACGACGGACGAACCGACCTTTGAGGAGGTGCTCGATGCGGATCCCCTTCTGGGCAGCCTCGCTGATCGCCGGCGTCGCGCTGACTGCGCTGGCGGCGGCACCGTCGGGCGCGCAGGGTGCGAGCGGCCAGGCGGCGGGCGCGGCAAGCAGTCAACCATCGGCGGCAGCGGAAATTGAAACGGCGATCGAGAAGCAGGGGCTGGCGGCGGCGCGGGTAAGGATCGAGGAGATCGAGGCGCACGCCGAGCGTTACGTGATCACGGAGCGCGACCTCAACGGCCTCGGCTACCGCTACCTGGGGAAGAAGGCGTTCCCGGAGGCGCTCGCGGTCTTCGAGTTCTACGTGCGGCGTTTTCCCGCCTCCCGGAACTCCTATGACAGCCTCGCAGAAGCATCAGCCGTCGCGGGAGACGAAGCACGCTTCGAGACGACGTTGAAGGCCTGGACGGCAAAGTGGCCAGGGGACGCGGCGGTCGAGGCGCGAGTAAAGGCCCTTCGCGCGCTCATGGAGCGAGCGGCAGACGAACGGCGCCGCGGGTACGTTGCAGGGAAGCCGACCGCGGTCCAGGGTCCCTATCTCGGCCAGGCCCCGCCCGGGACGACGCCAACCGTGTTCGCGCCTGGGATCGTCTCCCTCGCCTTCGCGCACGAGGCCTTCGCCACCATGTCGCCGGACGGGAAGGAATTCTACTTCGCGGCGGCGGGGCGCAACCCGGGTGCGACGACCGCGCCGCCGGTCGGACGCGCACGGTTTTCCGGACCCGACACCATCATGGTCACCTGGCTCGGTCCGGACGGCTGGGCGTTCCCCGAACCGGTTCGCGTCACTGGCGGCTACGCGGCCCGCGAGCCGCACGTCAGCCCGGCCACCGGAACGCTGTTCTGGGAGTGGCTCCGCGGTGTTCCGCAGGGCGAAGCGGATCCGCAGAACCTGGGCACGGGCCTCTGGTCCTCCGAGCGCACGCCGGCGGGCTGGTCCGAGCCGAGATTCGTCGGCCAGGGAATGGCCATCACGTCGAGCCGGGCTGGCGAGTTCCTCGTCACCGACCTCTCGGAGGTGTCTACGGGCAACTCGTATCTCGCCACGGTCACGCTGAAGGACGGGAAGGTCGCATCGCTGGACAGGTTGCGCGCGGGGCCGGAGCGGTTGCGGTCCGAGAAGATCAGGAACCTCGCGCATCCGGTCATCGCCCCGGACGGCAGCTATCTGATCTTCGACACGGGCAGTCCGCCTGCCCGGCTCTGCTTCCGCAACGGGGATGGGACCTGGGGCGAGCCGCTGGAGCTCAGCGCCCACGGCCTCGACCCGAAGGCCTCGGTGGCGTCCGTCTCGCCGGACGGCAAGTACCTCTTCCTGAACATCGGCGGTGACATCTACTGGGCGAGCACGGAACTGATCGATGCGCTGAGGCCTGCGAAAGGCCGTTGACATGTCCCTGCAGCACCTCCGGTACACCGCGCGCCTGCTGGCCCGCGAAGGGCTCGGCCCGGTGGCCGCCGGCCTCTGTGCGGGCCTGGGCGGCGCGGCGGCGCTGTCGCGTCTCGTCTCGAGTCTCCTGTCCAACGTTCGCCCGCTCGACCCAGCGGCGTTCGGCGGCGTTTGCCTGCTGTTGTTCGGCGTCGCGGCCGCGGCCGTGTCGCTTTCCGCGGTCCGGGCAGCCAGGGTAACCCTGCATCCACGCTGCGGAGGACGGCGTGAGCCGGCAGAGTTCCGACGAGTGAGGTGGTGCACCAATGAGGGCGAGGAGGAGGAGCAACAGATGGAGTCCAGCATGAAATGCAAGGCCTGGGGAGTTTGCGTGGTCAGAGCGATCGTCGCGTCGGCACTGCTTCTCGGCGTCGCGAGCCAGGCGCAGCAGCAGGCGCCTTCCGTCTCGGACTTGAAGGCGCAGTTCGAGGAGGCCAGCCGGTCCGGGGATCCGGCCAAGGCGGCTGTCGCCGCCGAGCGGCTGGTGTCGGCGACCGAAGGAGAGCACGTGGAGGCGCTGTACCAGGCGGCACGCCTGCACGCCCGCCTGGGCCACCGGGAGCAGGCGTATTTGCTGCTCGCGCGCGCGGTGGGTGCCGGCTTCGACAATCGCGACAGGCTGCTGGAGGACGAGGCGTTCACCGCCTTTCGGAACGAGGACCTGTTCCGGGCGATGGCGCGAAAGGCGTGGGCGCGGGGGTACACCAACCTCCTCGAGCGGGCCAACCGCGAGCAGGTGCAGAAGTCACCCGAGATCATGAAGGCGCTTGCCTTCAAGCCGGGCGAACGCGTCGCCGACATCGGGGCGGGCACGGGCTACTTCACGTTCCAGGTGGCCGACGCGGTCGGTCCGACCGGCCGCGTCGAGGCGCTCGACATCGCCCCCGAGATGCTCGAGTACCTCGACATGCGCATCAAGGCGCGGAAGGCCGGGAACGTCACCACGCGCCGGGTGGTCACCGACGACCCGCAGCTGCCGCCTGGCAGCGCGGACACGATTGTGATGGTGGATGCCATCCACTACGTGAAGGACCGGAGCGCGTACGCGAAGAAGCTGGCGGCGGGCCTGGCGCCCGGCGGCCGGCTGGTGGTGATCGACTACAAGCCCAAGCCGATGTCGGAGCGGCCGTGGGGGCCGCCCCCCGAGCAGCAGTTTCCGAAGGAGCAGCTCGACAAGGAAATGTCGGCTGCCGGCTTCCTGCCGGTCGCCTCGTTCGACTTCCTCCCCGAACAGTTCTTCGTCGTCTACCAGTTGCGGTCGCGCCAAACCCCGGAGCCGTGGGGTCCGCCAGAACACGGTTGAACCACGAGGGTCACCAGGAGCACAAGGGGACGGCCGGTCTTTCTGCTCCTGGTGATCTTCGTGAGCGCGAACGATGGCAGGCGCCTGGTGGTCGATTGACCGGGAAAGCCGACAGCCGCTCACCTGCTCAGCGCGGCGAGTTCTGCGCGTGCCTGCAGCAGCGCCGGGACGTCGGGGTCGGCGTTCTTCCAGAGGTCGAGGAAGCGTTCGTAGGCGAGGCGCGCCCCCTCGGTGTCGCGCGCGGCCGTCTTGGCGCGAGCCAGCTGCAGCCATGACAGCGGGTAAGTCAGCGCGCTGCCCAGCGCGCCGCGGCGCGCGGTGATGAACGAGAACTGCGCGACCGCGTCCGCCGACCGTCCGGCCGACAGGTGGG
The DNA here is from genome assembly GCA_963813325.1 of uncultured Acidobacteriota bacterium. Taxonomy (GTDB): domain Bacteria; phylum Acidobacteriota; class Vicinamibacteria; order Vicinamibacterales; family JAKQTR01; genus CAWEYM01. The sequence continues at coordinate 1,706,955 of CAWEYM010000002.1, read as the reverse complement.
CCAGGCCGCGAACGTAGGTCGGAACGCACGCGAGGCCGGCCTCGAACGGCTGGAGCGGAGCGAGCAGTTCGATCGCGGCGTCCGGCCGGCGCCTCGCGATCTCGACCAGTGCCTGCGTGGCGGCGCGGTACTGCGGGTCGCTGCCCGCCTCGACGTCCGGCATCGCGAGGTACTGCCGGAATCGGGTGTCGGCGGCGTCGGTTTCACCGGCCATGGCCAGGGCGAAGGCTGCGCGCAACACGGTGTCGGGCGTCTCGGGTTGTTCGAGAGCGATCGTGGTCAGCCTCTTCACCTCCGGGACGTTTCCTACCAACGCTTCGTGGATCGCCGCGCCCGCCGTGGTCAGCGCGGCGAGCGCGCGGTCGCCCCGCTCTTCCGCCTTCGCCACGCGCCGGCGCCACAGCTCGCTGCCTTCCTTGAGCCGGCCGCCGCACATTGCCATCGACGACCGCTGCGTCGCGAAGACGGACTCGGCCTCGGGGTTGGCCGCCGCCCATTCCACCTGGCGCCGCATCCCGCCGGCGTCCTCTTGCGCGAAGGCGATCTGCATCAGCGACAGCCGCATCGCGACGCCGCCCCGGCGTGCTGACACTTCGTCCTGAGCCAGCCGCCTGGCTTCGTTGAGGCGCTCCAGACCGATCAAGGCGTCGACGACGACCGAGGTTGCCGTCGCGGATCCAGGTTCGAGCCGCAACGCCTCGCGTCCCTCGGCCAGCGCGTCGTCGAACCGGCCAACGGACGCGTACTGCCCGGCAAGGCTCACGCGGGCCGATGCGTTCCGGGGATAGGCGCTGCGCCACGCCTCGAGCGCGGACACCGCCTTGAACGGGTCGCGGACGACACGCGTGTAGTAGTACGAGGTGATGAACTGACGCTCGCCCACGCTCGTCCGATCGCGCAGTTCGAAGGCTCGCCGGAGCGCGCTCGTCGCTTCGCCCATCCGGGTCAGCGAGAGCAGCAGTACGCCGAGACGGCCGTGGGCCAGCGCAAACTGCGGATCGAGATCGATGGCGCGACGATAGGCGTCGAGCGCCTCGGAGTCGCGGCCGCGGTTTCTCGCCAGGTCGCCCGCGCTCAACGCCTGCAGCGCCTCCAGCGAAGGCGTCGTCGCCTGCGCGAGCGGCACGTCGTTGCGTTGCACCGACGCCACAGATTCTCCGAGCGTCGTCCGGAGATCGGAGGCGAGGCGACCCAGGCCCGCGACCACGTCTTCGCGCCGCGCCACCTCGACCTGCCGTCGAACCAGCGTACGTCCGGACGGGCACTCGACGGCTTCCAACCCCGTGATGTAGCCGCCAAGGTGCGTCAGGCTGCCCGTCAGGACCGCCCGCGCACCCACGCGGGCGCAGAGGTCCATGGCGAGCGCCCGCGTCACGGGTTCGTCGGTCGGCCGTTTCATGAGGCCCAGCGCCTCGCGAACCCGCTGCTCCGGCACGACGCGCAGGTACGGCGACTGCTCCAGCTGGATCGTCAGCGCGAGGCGGAGCGTGTCGTCGAAGACCCGCTCGCCGGTGCGGTTCTCGAACGACACGAGCAGCGTGTCCTGGTCGCCGAACGCAGGCGGGCGGCTGGCCCTCCACCAGGCGGCGGCGACGACGATGGCCGCGATGACGACGACGGTGGAGACCGAGGCGAGGAAGCGGCGGTTCCGCGGGAAGGGAATCGACAGGTCGTCCAACAGGCCAGAGGCCTGTCCTACTTCGACGGAGGCCTGTCCTGCTGCGGCAGCGGGCGCGGCGGCGATCGCCGGCAGGACGGGGAGCAGCAGGCGGTAACCGCGGGTCGGAATCGTCTCGATGACGCGCGGGTCGCGCGGGTCGTCCTCGAAGGCGTCGCGCAGTTGCGACATGCAGCGGGCCAGCCCCGACTCGGCGACGTGCTGCCCGGGCCACACCGACCGGAAGATCTCTTCCTTCGAGACCACCTGTCCTGGCCTGCTGGCGAGGAACACGAGCAGATCGATGAGCTGCCGCCTGACGTGGACCGAGCGGTCGCCGCGCGAGATCATGTTGAGCATCGGCTCGACACGCCAGTCGCCGAGACGGAACGCTGAGGAGAAGGTGCGGCCGCCGGCCGGGTCCACGGGCCGGCATTATAGCGCCACCGGGCCGCACCCGGGGATGCCCCGTATAGGGCACTCCCCCCTGAGTGTCCTGACCGGGTCCACCCGCGCGGCACGCCAGGCCGGCCAGGCGCTGGCCGCGAGCGCGACCACCGCGATGGTCGCGGTGACCCCGCGAACGTCAGCGGGTCAGTTGGGCCGACGCCGTGCAGCAGCCCACCGTTTACCTTCGTGCCCGCCAGCGCCGCCAAGGCGCCGCCGACCAGGCCCGGGACACCATGAGCATGCTTCTCCGGAGCACCCCGGTGACAATCCGGCCCACGCCCGCCCCGAGCGCCATGCGCACCCCGATCTCCCGGCTACGCTGGGGGACGTGGTGGGCGAGCACGCCGTAGAGGCCGAGCGCGGCGAGAAGCAGGGCGAGGACCGAGAACGCGGTGAGCAGGCTCGTCGTGGTGCGCTGTGAGAGCAGGGAGTCCGACATGAGCGTTTCCACGCGGACCGCCGGACGCACCACCAGGTCCGGGTTCTGCGCCGCCACCGAGCGTGTCGGATGGCGGGACGTCGCGCGACAGTCGGACCACGACGCCGTTGGCCGCGCGGGAGGCCGCAAGGCCGAGAGCGATACCCGGCATACGAGTGCCTGTAAGTGATTGGTGCGGAAGGGGGGATTCGAACCCCCACGCCCTTGCGGGCGCCAGCCCCTCAAGCTGGCGGAATAGGTTGGCAGAGGTGATCAGACATGCGCTGGATTAACGGATCCTGATCAGACGTGATCAGAAGTGCGCGCCCGCGACGACTTCTTTCGCACATATTCGCACACGCCACCGCGGCCGAGTCCAGTAGAGACCTACCTCTGGCGACCGACCTCGGCGGAACTCTCGTTGCCGCGAATCGGCCCGGCAGGCTCCGCAGCTGGCGCCACACGCCTTCCGTCCAGCGAATGACGTGCGCTTCGGCAAATCCGCTACCGCAAGGAATCCGCTCCAACGCCATGTCAGCCCATCGCCGTTCGTCTCTCGCCGAGCAAAGCCGAGTTGCGCGCGAATGCCAAGGTCAAGGGAAGTGATGCCGATGGTGCGGATCGTGCTCATGATGACGATGATCATCACGAGCATGCCGCTCATGGTGCTCCCGGTGCTCATGGTGTTCATGATGATGATGACGATGATGATCGTCACCACCATGTTGACGCCGATGGTTGCGTTTCTAGAGACTCAAAACCCAGTCATAGCCCTCGGGGCAACTCTCAGGTCTCACGACCCGAACGTTCGAGAGACCATCGCACGCGTTCGGCGACGAACGTCGTGAACGGCGTGATGTCCATGTCGATGCTTGCTCGATCCAAGGCTGACAAATAGGCGTCCCGATCCTCGACGCGAATGACCGTCCACGAATAGCCACCGGACGCCAGCATTGCGTTCATCACGAAGCGCGCCATCCGTCCATTCCCGTCAGGGTAAGGATGGATGTAGCCGAACAGCCAATGCCCAAGCACGGCGCGGACGCCGGGGTGCGTCTCGCTCTCCAGAAGACCGAACAGCTCCGGCATGGCGTCCCGCACCGCTTCCCACCGCGGCGGAACGTAGCGCGATGTGCGCAAATAGACGGCATCGTTGCGGTAGCCCGCGAGCGCGGCCGGCTGAATGATGCCCGCTCCCACGCAGGGCTGGAATAACTCGCGATACCAGTCCATGTGCGTCGCGCGCGCGCGCGCGCCGGGATTCGCGCCAGAGATGATCTCTGAGACCGTCTCCTTCACTCTCTGGAACGCCTGCCAATAGCCGCGCGCCGCCAGGGCATCCCGGCTCTTCCGATCATCATCATGATGTTCAGGGTCCCAGTTGCCCTGCTGCACTCTCGCAATCAACTCCGGCGACACGCGGTAGCCCTCGATCGACAGCGAGTGGTACGCGTCACTCTTATAGATGTCGTCGACGAATCCCAGATAAACGCCTTTGTCCTGTGGAAGCCCCGGCGCTGCCGGAAAACTCTCAACGACCACGTTTCGCATGGACTTCCACATCGCCCGCATGCGGCCGACGATGGGCGCCACTGCCGGCGGAAGGGCGGTGAACGCTTGCGCCGCGTCAAACGGATCGCTCTCGCGCACGTCATAACCTGTGGCGCTCATCACCTTGAAGATTTCGTCGGCAAGCTCAGGCCGGCCGATCCGGCGGAATGCTCCGGCGAGCACGCCAGCCTTGGCCGAGTTCCCACCGGCCAGAAGGAAACGCAACAGATCCGACGCGTCGCGCAGGCCAGCAAGCACGACCTGCGTTTCGATCGGCTGGCGGCCGAAGGACGACTCCGGCATTCTCACGAGTGTTGCCGGCGGTGAAAACAGCCGCAGACCGTTTCTTTCCGTCAGGGCCGCTGCGTCGGGCATGTCAGACTTCAGGTCGTAGAGCGATGTCCCGAAGAGCAGATCCATGTTGTGGTTCGTGGCCTTCGGGCTGTAGACCACGACCTGTTTCGGAATGACCGTGTTCTCTGCGAGAAGGAGCAGCGACTGTTCCGGTGAAAGGTGCCACTCTCTGCCGAAGCGCTGATCGCAGTAGCGCGCGCAGAATTCCCAGAAGGACGCATACCAGGGCGTGCTATCGCCATCGCGCGCACCCGGACTCGAGGAGATCAGCCAGCCTTTCATCACCTCCCGAAGGAAGCCGTTTTCGAGGAGCCGTTCCCTGTGAACACGGCTTAACTCGTCAGACTGGATCACGCGCCGCCCGCTCTTTTGCAGCGCCTGCAGAGCGATGAGGGATTCAGCGAGCTTTTCGTGCGGTGCAGGCATCTGGAGGTCCTACTGGGTTACAGGCTCTTGGTGTCGTGCGAAAACAAGCATATCATGTCGTGCGAATACAAGCATATGATGTCGTGCGGTTACAAGCACATGATGTCGTGCGAATACAAGCATATGATGTCGTGCGGTTACAAGCACATGATGTCGTGCGACTTCAAGCGTATTATGCTAAGACGCTGTTGTACAAGACTAAACTGACCATGCCAACGCACCTAGCTAGGTGGTAAATGGCACCAAGACACGCTCGCTGGCAACGCTGTAAGATTGTTGTGGCAATGTTGCAGAATGTTTGCTATGATCGTGCCGAGGTGAGGATATGGAGGCAGTCGCAACGATCACGCCGCAGGAGCTCGGCCGCCGGCTCATGCAGGTCCGGGAAGCAGCAGGGCTGAAACAGGCGGAGCTTGCCCGCAAGATCACATGGAGCCAGGCCGTTCTCTCGCGTGTGGAATCCGGAGAACGAGAACTCTCAGCCGATGAGCTGAAAACAGTGATGGAGGCGATCGGGTCGCCGGAAGCCCTGCAGCTCTCAAAGTCGCTCTCGCGCGAGTGGCGCGAAATTCAACGGCCGCCGCTCGATCATCCAGACCAGGACCTGCTTTGGCAAGCCGAGCAAGTCTGCCGCGAACTGGTGGAACTGAGGAATCATCCGGACGTCCGGCACGCCTTCGAGCGGCGCCTCAGCGAGTACATCAGTGGAATCACGCAAGGGGCCAGCCTCATTCTCAAGCGCGAACACGACATCGCGTTCATCGGCAGCAAGGGCATCGGCAAGTCCACGGCGATTTGCAGGATCACCGGATTGGAGGTGCCTGGTCAAGACGGCGCTCCGGCTCTGCCGGTTCTTGAAGCCGGCGGCGGTGGCGTCACCGTCTGCGACGCCCACCTCAGCACCGGTCACGGGTACGGCCTACTAATCGAACCGTGCAGCGACGAAGAAATTCGCGCATACGTCACGGACTTCGCGGAGCACATCAAGGGAAGCAACACGGTCTCCGACGAAGAAGGCGAGGAGGGCGCGCAAGGAATCGCGCAGGAAATCGAACGTGCGATCCGCAATCTCGCCGACCTGAAGATCCGGCGTCCAAAGGGGCCGGACGGAAAGATAGTGCGCCGCGATGCCGCGAAGGAACTTGCGGCAACGACGACAAGTGTCCGCGAGTTTGTTGTGGATGTTCTCGCGCGGATGGATCTTCACCGCCGGGATCGCCGCGACGTCTGGTACGATCCGAGCACCGGTAAGCCGCCACTCGCCTGGCTGAAAGACACTTTCGAGCAGGTCAACAACGGACGGCATCCGGACTTCACGCTGCCGAGCCGGATCGAAATCATCGTACCGCAACCGTTGCTCGGTGGAACCGACCTCTCCGTCCGGCTGACTGATACAAGGGGCATCGACCGCACCGCAGCACGCGCTGATCTTGAACGGCGCTTCGACGAACCGCACACGCTTGCCCTGCTGTGCTCAGGCTTCAACGATGCGCCCTCGGCTGCTGCGCATCTGCTTCTCGAACGAGCAAGACAGGCGGGCATTCGAAGGCTCGGACGGAACGCGGCGTTGCTCGTGTTGCCGCGCGCCAACGAGGCGCTTGCCGTGAAGGACGAAGGCGGCGCGCGCGCCGAAACGATCGAGGAAGGCTACGCGCTCAAAGCCGAATTCGCGGCGATGGCCCTAGAGCCGCTCGGATTGCAGGGTTTGAAGATGGGCTTTTTCAATGCCTTCGGCGACGACCCGTCCAAATGTCGCAGCCTGCTCTTCGAATGCCTGAGCGAGATCCGGCAAGGATTCCGGACACAACTGGAAGAAGACCTCGCCAGCGCCCGACTCTTGCTCCTCAATCATGAAAAGGAGCAAGTCCGCGAAGTGCTGCGATCCGCCGCCGGGATGCTCGGGACTTGGGTCGCGCAGAACAGCGCCGTTCCGCAGATCACCGGGCACGTGCAGGACAGCCTCTTATCGCAGATCCACGCGGTATACGCTTCGACTGTGCGCGCGACGATCAGACGGGAAGGCGAGTGGCCCAACCTCAGTTATGGCCATCACCTTGGCTATGGCGCGCGCCGTCTCGCCGCGCGCGCGCTGGAACCGCTCGTCGAGAGATTCAGGGCGGTCACCGAACTCATGGACGCCAATCCTGACTATGAGGAGGCCAAGGACCTGATCCAGCAGGCCCGCCGCGTGTTGGACACCGCATTTGACGAGCTGTTGCGGAAGGCTCAGATCATGGGCCAGACCGCGTTCACCGAAGCCCTAAAGCTCGATCCATCGCTCTGGCTGAATTGCGAGAACGAATGGGGCAAAGGTCACGGCTATCGTGACCGCGTCGCAGGATGGAATCAGCAGTGGTTCGGCGCTGAGCCTCGGCAACACCTCGAAGCCGAACTACTCGGCGTGATGTCGCGCGAATGGGATGTTGCACTGAAGCGTCTGTCTTCTCTTCTCGAAACGGATGCCGTCGACTGACGCGAGGAGATAGCTCGGCCAGGCGCTGGTGCCCGAGGGGAAGGAACGGCCAAACTCATGAGCGATGTGCGGAAGGTTATCATTGCAGCCTATGCCGAGTGGACGGCTATGTCGGCACTGCGTTCTGGGGCACCGATCAAGTCTCGGCGCGACGTGTATACCGTCCTCCGCGGGGTCGACTTCGCGGTGCTCTTCGCAGATGCGCTCGGTCCGATCAACCGCGCAGCCTTCGACGAGTGGCATGCTGACGCTGTGCAAGCGATGATTGAGCGCGAGCCGCGCCTGACGGTCGGATGGGCAACGAAGATCATCAACGTGTATCTGAAGACGCGTGTCTACATCGGTGCGCAGGGGCGCCACCACCTCAGGGAGATGATTCATCCGCCGATCGATGCCGGTTTGTGGCTCGGGCTAGCACGGCGATTTCGAGATCGGCCTGAAATCTTGGATCGCACCAACTGTGTCAGCCGAATCAAGGACATCGTTGACTATGAGTGCTACCGTCGCATCATTGACGGCTGTCGTGCGGCTGCGAAGGCGCTCAACTGCGAACTGATCGAGATCGAGCAACTCTGGACCGGGACCGAATTCGTAGCCTCGGCGAAGGGCGCACGCACCCTACGCCCGCCGGCCTCGCGATCCGAAGATTCTGAGCATCGTGCCAGGCCGTTGAGGGTGAGCCGCAGACACTAGCCCCAGCGTCCGAGAATGACATGCAACTACCTGACTCACTTCTCTACCGTTTCGCGACTCAGCATGCATTCGACTTGCGCAGCCTCCCGGAACCTGAACGTCAAGCAATCCGCTGCATAGTATGGTGTACCGACACGCTCGAGGCCGACTATACGGCGTTGTCTCAACAGGTGCTTGCCTCCGATCCTGCAGTCGGCGTGATCTTGCAGCTTCTTGCCCGTTGTGCTGAGCACGTTGAGGGCGCGGTCACCGCATTCGCCACTGCGTCGGGTTCAGCGCCAGAAGTGCAATCACGCGCGGCTATTGAGTCCGCCGTCACAATCCGCTTCATATTGGTTGATCGGCGGCCACGACTAGCGGCATATTTCCGTCACCACGTGGACGAGGTCGAGCGACAGGTCAGACAGTGGGAGGCCGCGGTAGCGTCGCTCCCCGAAGACGTTCGCGCTATCCACGCCGCCGCGTGCGAACGCCGTACCTAGCAAATCAGCGAATTGGAGCGTTTGTGGATCGTCTTGAAGGCGAACTCCTCGCATCGCAGCCGCGAACGAAATGGCCGTCGTCGCTCGTCCAGCGATTCCAGGCACTTGAGGCCGAAGTGACGTACAGGACGGTGTACGCACGCCTCTGCGCGGAGACGCACTTCGATGCGGAAGAAACACTTCGATACATGGTGGCGACTGCCGGTGGTGATCTACTAATGAAGAGGATGGGGCTCGAGACCATCGCGTTCACGCGCCTGATGATCGCAATCGCGGTCTGCCACTATCTGGAGGCTGTCGGAGTCTACGCGGCGTGTTATGACATGCCCAATACGGTTCGTGTGTGTCGGGACGCCTTGGTGCTCATGGAACAAGTCGCTGGAGAGCTCTCTGAGCACGTTGGTGGAATTCCGACGGCGGGCTAACATCGCATGCACTCGACGACTGCTCGGCGTCAACTACTTCTGCCGGGCGGCAGATGCTCAACGGCCGCGGGTGACGCGTTGTCGCGACGAAGCCAGACACTTCTAGCGTCCCTCGAATATCGGTCATCGACGCCGGCGTTACGTCCATCAGTTCGTCGTCGCGTTGTCCCTCCAGTGGTCCCAGATTCGACGCGACGAGAAAGGCGAGGCCCGTTGGATCATGCTGCCGCCGACGAAGACGAAGACCGCGGAGGGAAGATCGATTCCGGTCAGTGTGCGGCTCCGTGCGGAACTGGCGATGCGCCGGCACGGGCCGGACGGGACCGAGCACAACCCGGACGCCTATGTGTTCGGGAATGAGTCCGGGGAACGCGTCGTGTCGATTCGCACCGCCTGGAAACTAACCTGCGAGCGGGCCGCCATCCGCGGGCTGCACTTTCATGACCTGCGCCGGGAGTTCGCGAGCCGACTGCTCGAATCCCGCGCCGACCTGCACGACGTCCAGATGTTCCTGGGCCATGCCGATATCACGACAACCAGCCGATATCTCCAAAGCACGCCTGTCAGTTTTCACGCGATAGTAGGCCAGACGTTTTCACCATCGGGGACCAGGGGTTGACACCCGAAAGGGAGCCACCCGTTTTCGCCCGATAGGGGACCACCCGTTTTCGGGCGAATGGGGACCACCTGTTTGCACCCGATCGGGGACCAGTCGGCGCTTGCCAAACTCCCTTCTCGCCAAGTACGACTCCTCTATCCCTTTCCAGAGGAGGCCCCCTTGGCAGGCAGGAGAGCCGCTGTGCTCGATATCCGCGAAATGGTTCGACGTATCCAGGCCGGCGACGGCGATCGCCGGATTGCGCGCGACATGCAGGTCAGTCGGAAGACCGTGACGAAATATCGGACGTGGGCGACCCAGGTCGGCCTCCGCGAGGGGCCGTTGCCGGATCCGGCGACGTTGCAGGCGCAATTGGCCGAGTCGTTGCCCGTGGTCCCGCCGCCGAAGGTGGAGTCCTCGGTCGCGGGGTTCCGCGACCCGATCCTCGCCTGGCGCCGGCAGGGCGTCGAATGCCGGGCGATCCACACGCTCTTGCGTGAGCAGCACGACTTCACGGGGAGCTACGCGGCGGTGTATCGCTTTGTGCGGGCGCTGGAGCCGCGGACGCCCGAGGCGTGCGTGCGGATCGAAACGGCCCCCGGCGACGTCGCCCAGGTCGATTTCGGCTACGCCGGTCGGATCCGCCATGCCGTGGACGGCGTGGAGAAACGCGCCTGGGTGTTCGTCATGACGCTCGGGTATAGCCGGCACCTCTATACCGAGCTCGTGTTCGACCAGTCGGTCTCCACCTGGCTGCGGTGCCATCGCCACGCCTTCGAGTGGTTCGGCGGCGTGCCGACCCGGCTCATCATCGATAACGCCAAGTGCGCCGTGGTCACGGCCGTCTTCCACGACCCGGTGATCCAGCGGGCCTACCGCGACTGTGCCGAGCACTACGGCTTCCTGATCGCGCCGTGCCGCGTGCGGACGCCCGAGCACAAGGGCAAGGTCGAGCAAGGCGGCGTCCACTACGTCGTGCGCAATGCTCTGGCCGGGCGGGTCTTCCGCGACGACGTCGACGGCAATGCCCATCTGCGCCGGTGGCTGATGGAGACGGCCGGGGTCCGGATCCACGGCACCACCAAGGAGGCGCCGCTGGCGCGCTTTCGCGAGGTCGAGCAGGCCGCGCTGCGGCCGCTGCCCGACACGCCGTACACGGCGCCGATCTGGAAGCACGCCACGCTGCATCGGGACTGCCATGTGATCTTCGAGGAGGCGTTCTACTCGGCGCCCCATCGCTTCCTCGGCGAGCGGCTCTGGGTGCGCGGCGCCGACACCACCGTCACGATCTTCCGCGAGTACGACGTGGTCGCGGTGCATCCACGGGCCCTGAAACCGGGGGACCGGCGGACGGTCGACGATCATCTGCCGCCCACCAAGCTGGCGGGCCTGCAGGTGACGCCCGTGTCCTGCCGGGCCCAGGCCGAGCAGATCGGGTCCGCGACGCTCGACGTGGTCGAGCGGTTGCTCGATGAGCGGCCCGTCGATCGACTCCGGACGGCGCACGCCATCCTGAAGCTAACGCGCAAGGTCGCCGCCCACCGGCTCGAGGCGGCCTGTGCCCGCGCGCTCGCCTTTGACGATGTGGGATACACGACCATCAAGCGCATTCTGGACCGCGGGTTGGACCGCGTGCCGATCCCGACGGCCGCCGCGGCCATCCTCCCCACCTCGACGGCGACGCTGCGGTTCGCGCGGCCGGCGTCGGACTTCTTCCCGGTTGAGGCGTGAGGAGGCCGACCATGGAGATCCGGCACCAGCTCACGCCCAAGCTCAAGAGTCTCCGGCTCTCGGGCATCCTCGAGACGCTCGATGTGCGGACGCAGCAGGCCATCACCGAGCAGCTCTCGTACGTCGAGTTCCTTCAGCGGCTGATCGAAGACGAGGTCGAGCGGCGCACCCAGAAGCAGCTCGCGTTGCGGCTGCGGCGCGCCGCCGTCGACCTCGGCAAGACGCTCGAGGGCTTCGACTTCGGCTTCAATACGGGCATCAATCGCCAGCAGATCTTCGACCTGGCCACCTGCCAGTTCCTCGAGCGGCACGAGTGCGTGCTGATTCAAGGTCCGGCCGGCGTCGGCAAGTCGCATCTGGCCCAGGCGCTCGGCCACGAAGCCTGTCGCCGCGGCTACGACGTGCTCTTCATCCCCGCGGCGCGGATGCTTGGGCATCTGCACGGCGGCCGGGCCGACGGGAGCTACGAGCGGCGGTTGCTCACCTACACCCGGCCCGACCTCTTAATCCTGGATGACTTCGGGCTCAAGCCGTTGTCGCCGCTCGGGCCCGAAGACTTCTACGACGTGATCAACGAGCGCTACGAGCGCGGCTCGCTGATCATCACGTCCAATCGGGCGCTGAGCGAGTGGCCGGATCTCTTCCAGAATCCGCTGCTCGCCTCGGCGGCATTGGACCGCCTCAGTCACCACGCCCAGCAGATCGTGATCACGGGCGACAGCTTCCGAGCCAAGGGCCGGCGCCGCGGCTCGGTTGACCGAAAGGAGTCCTGACGCCGACACCACCGAGCCGCCTGTGGACGCGGCCGGGCCCGTGGATCCGCCGACAAAACCGGCGGCCCCACCGGCCCTTGGACGGCGCCGAGGGCGCCGCCCACACGCGCCCACGAGGCATCATCCTCGGGGCCCTCACGCCCCACGAATAGACCGGGAGTGTGGCAAGCTTGAGACGTGAGGACTGGTCCCCGATCGGGCGAAAACGACTGGCCCCCTACGCGCGCAACTTGACACACGCCCGTCCGGCTCGAACGGGCGCTGGCCCGGCTCGAGGAAGCAGCTGGTATCGCGGCACCCACGCCGGCCCCATCACAGCCCGCTGACGAGGGTGTTCCAGGCGCCTCCGGACAGCTGAATTGAAGATGTGGCAGGGACAGTTGAGCCTCATCCACATCGTCAAGTAACTACGACCTTCGACCGCTCCCCGATGAGCGTCCGCTCTAGCCACTAGACGCCGACTTCATTTGACTCAGACGGAAACTGATTCGGAACATGTCCGTACTGCATCAGTGCTTGACCAATGGAATCTATGATCGACTCCGTTACAACCGTGTTCGGGGGCCACATTGCGTAGAAATGCCTGGCAGGATCTGGTTCGCCCGGTTCCCCATACTGATGTGGCAGGTTCGTGAACACCACCAGATCGAACGGGTTCCGGCCGGCGTTCTCTCTCACGACCTGCTCAAGCTCCTGATGCACTCCGGTGATCCAAGATGGTCGCCCAGTCGCGTCTTCTGGAGGAAGGCCGAGCTCGACAAACACGACGAGCGGCAGGGCTCGCTTCTTGCCGGCGGCGTCGCGCAGCAATCCTCTGAGTCTAGGCCGACGGCGCACGTCCTCTACATTCGCTACTTGAGCGCCGCTCGGTTCGAGCCGATGCTTCGCCTTCGCTTCCACCTCCAGGAGCAAGGACGAAGCCCTGTGTCTCCCTTTGAACTCGGGATGCCTAACGGTGGGGTCCGATTCATCCTCGTATTCGATATCGAATCCCGCTCGGACGAACGTTGCTGCCACGAAGAGTTCGTACCGGGCCCCACGGAACTGATCAGGGATCCGAAGGCGCCGGATGACCTCTTTCTGAAGGCTCCCGTGGTTGCGGAGGAGATACAGGTCGTATGCCAGCAGGAGGTACGCGGAGCAGATGCCGTCAGGAACCATCGAGCAGAGACCCTCTGCGTTGGGTTCACGGCCTTTCTGCATTTCGCAGAGATGCGCGTACCATCGCATAGCCTCATGCCGGTCGGGCAGGGGCTTCGCCAGTTCTTTCTGCCCCCACCCACTGCCGAGCGCGTGCTTGATGTACACGAACAAGAAGTCCGGAAACGTCTTCCAGCTCTTGTCATAGTGCAGAGTGGAACCAACGGCCACGAATCGGTGGCCCTGGAACTCAGCACTGAGGATCGGTTTGACGTTGCCGTATCTGCGTGTTCGCTCTTCCTCGTCCGCCGCGTGCTTGGCAGAGCGTCGAAGGACTGGGTGCTCAGCCTCGATCACCTGCGGCGGCACGAGTTGGGACTTCAGGAGACAGCACTTCTTGTACTTCAGACCGCTTCCGCAGGGACAGGGTGCATTTCGACCGGTCTTCACGATTGCTTCTCTCGCCGTCGAACCATTGCGCTGCGGCGGCAGCGCCTCAGTAGCGTGCCTGCGCCGTCAGGAGCTACCCGTAGTCAGGTTGGCAACCAATGCGCGTCAAAATAGCGCCCGCGCATGCGAGCCAGCACTTCTGTCGGGCTCTCGGGTCGGTTCGTGCGGGAATTCACCCTGCCGAACAGATAGGTACCCTTACGACCGAAGAGCTGCTCAAGTCGTTCCGCGTGCCGCAGCGCGATTTCCACAGCCTTCAGCGCGTCCTTCCGCTGAAGGTCCTCGGGATGCTCAACGAACTTGGCGACCGCTTGTTTCGGGGTACGCATCTTGCCCTCGACGGTCTGCCGTGACGAGACCGGTAGGCCGGAATAGTCCGAGTACTGTTCGACACAGAGGAATCCAAAGATGCCGGGGTGAGTCAGAGCGTTGCGGACGTTTCGAAGGTCCTCGAACAACTGATGCTGCTTCTCGTTGTGCCAGAACGCCACTCCGTGTCGGGAAAAGCTGAGGATGCCCAACTTGTCTGCCAGGCTGAATGAGGTCCACTGGCGATCGACGTAGCGTCTCAGCCAATTGTCCGGGCGTGGATCGCCATCCGGGTCGCCCTTCGTGAGTTGGTACGCGAATTCCGCCGCGGCGTCGACAAAGTCGTAGGAGTAACGGATTGCCTCGATGAGGTTCTTGCTGGCCGGAATACTCGGTGGCATTGCCTTCGATAGTCTCGACGTCGAAGCGCGAATTGCGAATTCGAGGTACGCCCAGTGCAAAGTGCAGTTCCGTCGGTGCGTTCCAGTGATCATGGCTCCTGCCTCCTGCGGCCAGCCTACGTAGCCGTCCAAGTCCCGGCCGCCCACGTACAGCTAGAGAACCGATGGGGTCAGTCAGTAGTCAAGCGACGCTCCCGGCTTTCGGGTATCTCTCGAGTGGGCCAGTCGGGCGACGAGTAGTCGGTGTACAGGACCCCGGTACCCAATCGCGTGGAAGACAAGCCTGTAGAACAGAACCTGCACGCTCGGCAGGAGTTCTCGTAGTTGATCGGGGTTTCCCCGAAGCAGCTGATACTCGTGGGTGCTCCGATTCCGAAGCCTCTGCCAAGCCTCGTACTGCGGCTTCGTGATGACGGCCTTGTCGACCAAACTGCGAAGGATGTCTCCAGCGCGCGTTTGCCCCAGGCTTGCAACAGCGCCGATCGCGCGCGCCTTGAGTTCTTCGGAACCTCGCCAGTCTCTGATCAAGGAGCGGAGATTTCGAATCTCACTCTGCGCCGGGCGACGCACCCGGACGTGCACGTCGCTGAACGCCAGAGATTCGACGGCGACCGTCATCGTAAGCGCATAGGCGTCAATGTATCGAGACCTGCTGGCCTCCCGGATAGCCGCAAGCTGCCCGGACAGCGAGTGCACACCAACGCCCCGGGAGATTCCGTGTGCGAGGAATCGCTCGAACAGGCTCTTGTGGTGGCGGCTGGTGATGCGGTTTGTGCCTGGAACCGACACCCATGGGCGAATCAAGGGAGGCTGCCACCGAGTCGCTCGGAAATCACCCCGCACCGCAAGGACGGTGGTTTCGACCGTGTGGGATCTGCGAATGCGGACGATTTCACCGCGGACTGTGTGCCCGATGACGAATTCGAGTGCCTCCAACAAGTGCCGTTCGATCTTCGGTGCGAGGCGATTTCGATCCGAGGAGACCTCCATCGACATGCGGTCGGATCCTTGGACGAGCAGGACGTCCATGCCCAGGCATCGAAAGGCCCACGCGTCCCGAGAGAACTCTAACGAACGGCGGCGACCGCGGGCAGTGCTGCTGCGCCGGACTGTTCCCGAGTTCCACGGTAGCTCAAGCCGCTGGAACGCGTGAATCTCTACCGAGTGGCCCTTGACTTTGAGTGTTCTAGGAAGCGATGCCCTCATCGAGAGGGCCTCCAACTGACCGTCGACGATCACATTGCCCGCAGCCGCGTGATCGACGGACGTCGGAAGGAACCTCTTGCTGGTCCAGCGTCGACCGCTTGCGTCGGTGACCTCGAGGTCGAAGTAGGCTTCCTCCGGAAGCGTCAGACCGGCTCGGGCGGACTCGAGCCACGTTGGCCGCTTACCCGGCCGGCCGCCGTGCGAATACAAGTGAAACGACAACACTCCTGGTGACGGCTGGGAGACATACCCAGGACCGGAGTACGTCCTTTTCGAGAGATTCCCGCGGCTTCGCAGACGCATACGGGGACAATCGAGCCGCCAAGAACCCGCCTTGATCTGCTCAACCTCGTCGTCAGAGAGCACAGCACTGCGTTTCAGGCCGATTCTGAAGTTCTCTTTCATATAGTCTGTCCAGCCAGGCCCTGACCAGCTTGCAGCTGAAATCAACACCGATCGTTGCCCATACACCCAAGCGGATTCTACTCCGGGCGCCGCAATGGCCCTCTCTGGGAGCTTCAGTTCCCCTCGGGATGAGACCCGTCCTGTCACCCCGTGGGTGCTAGAATCGCGGGCGAATGACCACTGGCACCCTAAGCGCACCGATCGAGGCCGCAATACCCGAGGTCGGACAGCTCGTCCGCGTCCGCGATCGGCACTGGGTGGTCACCAACATCCAGGCGTCGAATCAGCCGCTCGACGCCCTGGCAGAGGCGGACGTCCGTCCATTTCACCTCGTTGAGCTCTCGTCGGTTGAGGACGACGCGTTCGGAGACGACCTGACGGTGTTCTGGGAGGTCGAGCCGGGCGTGCTGGTTCTGCCCAAGGCCACGCTGCCGCGTCCCGAACCAGGTCGCTTCGATAATCCCGCGCGACTGGATGCCTTCCTCGATGCGGTTCGCTGGGGCGCGATTGCGTCCGCCGACTCTCGTGCCCTCCAGGCTCCATTCCGCAGCGGCATCACCATCGAGGACTACCAGCTGGACCCGGTCGTGCGAGCCCTGCAGATGCCCCGGGTCAACCTGTTGATCGCGGACGATGTCGGCCTCGGAAAGACGATCGAGGCCGGGCTGGTCATCCAGGAGTTGCTTCTGCGCCACCGTGCGCGGACGGTACTCGTGGTTTGCCCGGCCAGTCTCTGCATCAAGTGGCAGTCCGAGATGCGCGACCGGTTTGGCCTCGACTTCCGTATCGCTCAGACGGAATCCGTGAAGGAACTGCGGCGGGATCGAGGAATTGGGGCCAACATCTGGACGCACTTCCCGCGATTGATCGTGTCGATTGATTGGCTCAAGCGGACACGCGCAATGGCACTCCTGGATGAGGTGCTGCCGCACGATTCCACACTGTTCCCTAGGAAGTTCGATCTCCTGGTCGTCGACGAAGTGCATCAGTGCGCCCCGGCCGGCCGGGGCGCGTACGCGACGGATTCCGACCGCACGAAGGCCATCAAGAAGATCGCGCCCCACTTCGAGCACCGCCTGTTCCTGTCCGCCACCCCCCATAACGGCTATACCGAGAGCTTCACGGCGCTGCTGGAGATGCTCGATCCGCAGCGGTTTGCGCGCGGCGTCAAGCCGAGCGAGGAGGCCAAAGCTCGAGCTGTGGTCCGACGGCTGAAGGCGACGCTCCGCAAGGAGTTGCCGCCTCGAGAAGACGGAACGCCTCGATTCCCTGAGCGCCGCCTGATTCCACTTGAGGTTCGGTATCCGGATAGCGAGCGCCGGATTCACGAGGTGTTGAAGGCGTATACGGAATCGCGGCGCCGAGAGGCTCGTGCCACTACTTCCCACACGGCAACCGAGTTTGTGACACTGCTGCTCAAGAAGCGGTTGTTCTCGTCACCCAAGGCGTTCAACGAGACCCTGCACGAACACCTTCGGACACTGCGGAGAACTCAGCCTGCGGCCTCGGTCACCGAACGTCAGCTCCGGGTCGAATTCGAGCGGCTCGAGGAGGATGTCGATCAGGAGGAGTCACTGGCTGAAGCCACGGGGGACGCCCTCGCCCTGGCCGCCCGCGCCTCGGAGCGGCTCACGTCTGACCAGGAGGCGCTTCTGAAGCAGATGCTGGACTGGGCCGAGCGCGAGCAGCATCGGCCCGACGCCAAGACCGCGGTGTTGCTCGACTGGCTGGCTCGGATCTGCCGGCCCGGCGGAACCTGGAACGACGAACGGGTGATCGTCTTCACCGAATACCGCGATACACAGATTTGGCTGCAGGGGCTGTTCGCGCAGCATGGCCTGGGTGGCGAACGCGTGGCACTGCTATATGGCGGTATGGACTCGGTCCAACGCGAACGGATCAAGGCGGAGTTCCAGGCTCCGCCGACCCGGACGCCAGTGCGAATACTGCTCGCCACCGACGCCGCGAGCGAGGGCATCGACCTCCAGCTCCACTGCCACCGTCTCGTTCATGTCGAAATCCCGTTTTCGCCGTCACGAATGGAGCAGAGGAACGGGCGCATCGATCGGCACGGCCAGGAAGCGCCTGTTGTCGAGATTTACCACTTCGTTGGCTCGGGATTCGAGCGTGCGGAGCCCGGCTCCATGGAGGCGGACCTCGATTTTCTAGGACGAATCGCCCGCAAGGTCGAGACCATTCGCGACGACCTCGGCGCCGCAGGTCCGGTTCTGGCGCAGCAGGTCGAGGAGGCTATGCTCGGGAGGCGGCAGGCCATCGACGAGACCCAATTGACGAAGGCCAAGGACCGAGCCAGTCGGACGGCACTCCGAATTGAGCGAAACCTCCGGCAGGAGATTCAGGCCCTTCGAGAACAGCTGGACGAGAGCATCGAAGAACTTCACGTCACGCCTCAGGCTGTCGAACGGGTGGTCTCCATCGGACTCGAGTTGGCGCGGCAACCGAGGCTTCGGCCTATCGGCAAGCCCGGATGCTACGCGGTACCCGCGCTCTCCACTTCCTGGGCGCTCGCCAAACTCGGCCTGTTTGATCCGATCTCGAATGTTGAGCGCCCGATCACTTTTGACCACGCCGTGGCGGCTAAGGACCGAGACGTGGTGCTCGCTCACCTGGGACATCGTCTGGTTACGCAGGCGACGCGCCTACTTCGGGCCGAAATCTGGAAGACAGGCGGCGAGAAGGCTCTCTCAAGGTTCAGTGCCCGAATAGTGGCCGATCGTGCGCTCGACGAACTGGCGATCATCGCCCACGCCCGACTAGTCGTCACTGGCAAGGACGGTCATCGGTTGCACGAGGAAGTCATCGCCGCTGGCGGCAGGGTCCGGAATGGCCGATTCGGGCGAATGAATGTCGGTGAAATCAAGGCAGCGATCGCGGCCGGTACCGACGATGAGCCCGGACCAGCGGTGGAATCGGTGATCCGCACGCAATGGGACACTGTGGAGGACCCGCTCTATCGCGCGCTCGAAGCGCGCGCCGAGGACATCACCACCAGTCTCGATCGCAAGCTGGCGGAGCGGGCGAATTCAGAGGCGTCTGCTATCGAGACAGTCCTGACTGAGTTGGACCGGGACATCCGTGCGCAGTTGAAGCAGCTGGAGAACGAGGCGCCTCTCATCGTCGCAAGCCTCACCCAGGAGGAGCGTGGCCAGTTCGACCGCGATGTCGAGGCGCTCAAACGCCGTTTGGGTGAGATTCCCGAGGAGGTCAAGCGCGAGCAGGAAGCGATCCGCCGGCGGTTCGGCGCCCCGCAGTTTCGGTTATTCCCGGCCGCAGTCACCTGCCTTGTGCCTGCACGCTTGGCGCAAGGGGGCGCGCGATGAGCCGCACCGTGGCTGCCAGCCATAACGACTGGTTGACCCTCGTCGAGCCTGCCGGAGGCTTCCTGACGCTTCCCGTCCTGAAACGCGTGCTTCCGAACGGCGTTCCGGTGGTGGATCGCGACACGCGCCAGGAGGTCCGCGTTCGACTTGAGGCGTTGTCAGATGGGCTCGCCGAACGCACCGATTGGCTGCATTACGTCCTGCGTGAACTCCTCGGTCTGGACAACCGCCTGCGCGAAAGCGCGGGCGTGCCGGCAGCGATGACGCACGTCGTTGCTGAGCAAGGAACTACGCTCAGGCCAGACTTCGCGGTCGTTGAGCCAACTCCAGACGAGGGCCAGACCGTTCGGTTGCTGGTTTGCCGCTGGCCCCTGCGGACGGCGTTGGACCGCCGCCCGCTTCGCGACGAACACGGACACTCGACCCGTTGGGCAGCAACTCCCATCGAGCGCGCCGCCGCCTTGTGTCGCGCCGCCAACGTGCCCATGGCCCTGGTGACAGACACCGATCGGTTTGCCTTGGTGTGGGCGCCCCGGAATGGTGCGACCGGGCACGCGACGTGGGTATCAAGTCTATTCGCTGAAGAGCGGGGCCTACTCGACAGCTTCGTCGCCCTCCTTGGAGCGAGGCGGTTCTTCGGAGTCTCCCAGGATGAGACTTTGGAGGCCCTCCTCAAGGAGAGCGGTGAGGCACAGCACGAGGTGACAAGCCAGTTGGGCCACCAGGTGCGCGAGGCCGTCGAGTTGCTCGTTTCGGCCTTCTCGCGTGCCCACCGCGCATCTGGCGAACGCCTCCTCAAAGGCCACGGGCCCGTCGAGGTATATAACGCCGCCGTCACCGTCATGATGCGGCTCGTCGTGCTGCTTTCGGCGGAAGAGCGCCGGCTGTTTCCGATCGACGACGATGTGTACGCTGAGGCGTACTCGGTGCTGGCGCTGCGGGAGTTGTTGCAGGAGCAGGCGTCCGCCGAGGGCATCGAGGCTCTGGAGAAGCGCCACGCCGCCTGGTATCGGCTTCTTGCATTATTCCGGGTGGTGTACGGCGGAGTCGCTCATGATCGTCTGCATCTTCCTGCCTACGGCGGCGGCCTCTTCGATCCCGACAAGTATCCGTTCCTCGAACGACCGACTCCGTTGCCTGTGGATGACCGGACGGTTCTTGCCATCCTCAACTCACTGCAGGTGTTGAGATTCCGCCAGGGCGGCATCACGGAAGCTCGTCGTCTCAGCTATCGCAACCTGAGCGTCGGGCAGATTGGTCATGTGTACGAGGGCCTGCTGGACCACGGATGTCGCGCCGCCAAGTCGGTTGTCGTCGGAGTGCTAGGGAAGAAAGGTGACGAACCCGAGCTGGAGCTCGATGCGCTCGAGTCAGAACTGAAGAACGGAGAGGCACCCTTCGGCGCCTGGCTGGCGGAGCAAGGGGGGCCAGCCCCGTCGCGCGTTGTTCAACTTCTCTACGAGGAACTCGAACCAGACGCCGACCATCGGCTTCGGGCCGCCTGTGACAATGACGAGGCGACATACAGGCGCGTGCGCCCGTTTGCCGGGATCCTGCGTCGCGACCTGCGCGACTTGCCGATGGTGTTCCTACCGGGCGCGGTCTATGTCACGCAGACGTCGCTCCGTCGAGACTCAGGCACGGCGTACACGACTGAAGAACTGGCTGATGAGGTAGTGAGATTCGCCCTAGAACCGGCGGTCTACTCACCTGGGCCGGCCGAGTTAGCCGACCCCGCGGGATGGAAACTGAAGACGTCGGCTGGAATCCTCCAGCTGAAGGTATGTGACCCTGCGGTAGGCTCGGGAGCCATTCTCGTGGCCGCCTGCCGATTTCTGGCTGCCCGACTCGTCGAGGCGTGGCGAGAGGAACCGGCCAACACGGGACAGCCGGGGGCGAGGCCGGCCCACCTCGCCGAAGACGACTGGCTGCTTCACGCCCAGAGCGTCATCGTGGACCACTGCCTGTACGGTGTGGACCGCAACCCAATGGCGGTCGAGATGGCGAAGCTGTCGCTTTGGCTGACAACGCTGGCCAAGGAACGCCCGTTCACCTTCTTGGATCACCAGATTCGTTGCGGGGATTCGCTGCTCGGCGTGACCAGTCTCGACCAGATCCGCTGCTTCCACATCGACCCGAGCCAGGGCCGCTCACTGCATGGCGAATCGCTGTTTGACCCGACAAAGGCGATCGACCCGTTGGTAGAAAGTGGTCTGGCAAGGGCGCGCGCCCTTGGAGCATTCGACGTCGTCACCTTGCGAGACGTCTCCAAGAAGGCCGCGCTACAGCGTGAGATGGCCGACGCACTTGAGCCGCTAGCGGTTGTCGCTGACGCGGTGGTCGGGGCCGCGTTGTCAACGGCGCGAAGTTCGGAACGACCCGTCTTCGAGAACGGACAGCGCGTTGAGGTCGAACGGGAGACAATCGACGAAAGGCTGCAGTCCGTCGCGGACGCGGTGCACAGCGCACTAGCTGAAGACATTGACGATGCAACGCGTGTCGGGGCCCTCGCCACTCTTCGCGATACCGCTGCCTACTGGCTGGATACCGACCGGCCCGAGGGGGGCATCGAGCGTCAACCGTTGCATTGGCCCCTCGTGTTCCCGGAGGTGTTTCTCGCTCCAGGGCGGATGGGCTTCGACGCAATTGTCGGCAATCCGCCGTTCCTCGGGGGACAGCGCATCACCGGCGCGATCGGGACAGCATACCGGAACTACCTCGTCGAACGCATTGCAAGCGGGAAGCGTGGTTCTGCGGATCTCGTCGCCTACTTCTTCCTTCGCGCACTGACTCTCGTTGGCGAGTTTGGTGGGTTCGGCCTCCTCGCGACCAACACGATCGCCCAAGGGGACACTCGAGAGGTTGGCCTCGATCAACTCTTGGAGCGGGGTGCGACGATCATTCGGGCTGTCCAGAGCGAGAAATGGCCTGGCACTGCGAACCTAGCGGTAGCCAAGGTATGGGCGTGGCGTGGTGAGTGGAAGGGACTGCACGTCCTGTCTGGGGGTGGGGTCGCAAGCATCACGTCGTTCCTTGCCGCACGAGGACGCGTTGAAGGCACCCCCGTCAGACTAAGGTCGAACGAGAAGAAGTCGTTCCAGGGCTCCATTGTTCTTGGCATGGGGTTTGTGATGACTCCCGAACAGGCTGCCGCGCTGATCGCGAAGGACGGCAAGAACCGCGACGTTCTTTCGCCATACTTGAATGGGGAGGACCTGAACTCCAGATGTGATCAGTCGCCAAGTAGATGGGTGATCAATTTTCGAGCCTGGCCTTTGGACCGCACTGCCGAGGGCACTTGGGAGGGAGCCAGCGACGACGAAATCAAAAATTGGCTCCGCTCTGGGCGAGTACCCGCTGACTATCCGGAGTCCGTTGCAGCGGACTATCCGGACTGTTTCGAGATCGTCGAGCGGCTGGTGAAACCAGAAAGAGCGAAAAACAACAGAGCCGTGTATCGGGATCGTTGGTGGCACTATGGCGAGAAGCGTCCCGAGTTGTACGCGACGATCTCCGGGTTGCAGCGAATCTTGGCTCTCTCGATAGTTACCCACCACGTCGGATTCGCGTTCGTCCCAGCGGGTATTGTCTTCGCTCATCGTCTGGCGCTATTCCCTCTCGATCGGTCCGGGCATCTGGCGCTGATGCAATCCTCGCTGCATGAGAGTTGGGCAAGAGAGTATTCCTCGCAGCTTGAAACAAGACTGAATTACTCGCCCACTGACTGCTTAGAGACGTTTCCATTCCCACCATCGTTCGACAGCCTCGACGAGATCGGGCGCCATTATGAGGAGCATCGCTGCTCGATCATGTTGACGCGCCGCGAAGGTCTGACGAAGACCTACAATCGGCTTCACGATCCCACACCTAAGCCGGCCGACATCGTCCGGCTGCGTGAGCTGCAGATCGAGATGGACCGCGCTGTCGCAGCGGCTTACAGCTGGTCCGATCTCGCGCTCGACCACGGTTTCCACGAGACGAAGCAGGGAATTCGGTTCACCGTCAGCCCCGCCGCTCGGCAGGAGATCCTCGATCGTCTGCTTGAGCTCAATCACCAACGCCACGCGGAGGAGGTGGCGGCGGGATTTCAAGGGGATTCGAGCGGTTCGGGCGGCAAGGCGAGCATCAAAGTAGGGAAGGGCTCCCGATCAAACAAATCTAAGGCCGCGCCTCATAGTAGTGGCGGCGGTTTGTTCCAAGACTGACGGCTCGATGAGGATCTTGCTCGGAGCTGTTCAGAGGCCGGAATCGGAAGGCTCCGCGGTGGATCAGTTGGATAGATACAAGCTGGACTTTTCGGCCAAGACTATAAGCGGTGGCATGTTGCGTGCGCCGAGAACCAAGAACCAGAGGGTGATTCATCATGGGCATTGAATCCTTCGGCATCGAGAAGCCGTTTCTACAGGACCTCCTGAAGGAAACCCGCGACGGGAAGCTCCAACTTCCTGAGTTCCAGCGTGGCTGGGTCTGGCCGGACCGAAACGTTGCAAGCCTCCTCGCAAGCGTGTCTCTGGCGTACCCCATCGGCACCCTAATGGTTCTCCAGACAGGCGGCGAGGGCGTGCGATTCAAGCAGCGACCTGTTGAAGGCGCGGAGGATTCGGCGAGCGGAGCTAAGGCGGAGGGTCTTATTCTGGACGGGCAGCAGCGGGTGACTTCGCTGTTCCAGGCGCTGATGCTCGACCGGCCGGTTCATACGCAGGACGTTCGAAAGAAACCGGTCGACCTCTGGTTCTATATCGACATGGTGAAGGCGCTCAATCCCAATGTCGATCGGGAAGATGCCATCGTGACGCTCCCTCCCGACAAAAAGGTGAAGTCATTTCGTGGAGAGGTGCAGGCCGATTACACGACAGCGAACGCGGAGTACGCAGCCCACTTGTTTCCTCTGAACAAGGTGCTCGACGCTGACGCATGGGAGGTCGGGTATCAGCAGCATTGGGACTACGCGAAGGACAGGATCCAGTTCTGGCAACGTTTCCGCAGTGAGGTCATCGACGCGTTTCGGAAGTACTTGGTGCCCGTCATCAAGCTGGGCGCAGGCACGAAGCGGCAGGCTGTCTGCCAGGTGTTTGAGAAGGTCAACACAGGCGGCGTCACGCTGACGGTGTTCGAGCTACTCACCGCGACTTATGCGGCGGACGAGTTCGATCTTCGCCGTGACTGGAGCGAACGGGAGCGCGGAATCAAGAGGAGCGACAGCAAGATACTGACGGAACTTGCGAATACGGATTTCCTACAGGTCATCAGCTTGCTCGCGACGCGAGAGGCCCACGAAGCGGCCCTCGCAGGGGGCGAGAATGCTGATCGGGCTCCACGGATTGGGTGCAAGCGAACCGACATGCTCGCCTTGGAGCTGCCGGCATACGAGAAGTGGGCGCCACTTGTGGTGCAGGGACTGAGGAGGGCTGCGCAGTTCCTCCATAAGCAGTTCCTGTATGAGACTCGGTTTCTCCCATATGGTGGTCAACTGGTGCCCCTGGCCGCGATCCTGACCCTCATCGGCGACAATTGGGATCGTCAGGGAACCCGAGAAAAACTGGAGCGGTGGTACTGGTGCGGTGTCTTTGGAGAGCTGTACGGAGGCACGACCGAGACCAGATTCTCGCGGGACCTCCCAGAGGTCGTGGCGTGGATCAAAGGT
The DNA here is from genome assembly GCA_963813325.1 of uncultured Acidobacteriota bacterium. Classification (GTDB taxonomy): domain Bacteria; phylum Acidobacteriota; class Vicinamibacteria; order Vicinamibacterales; family JAKQTR01; genus CAWEYM01. The sequence continues at coordinate 1,682,028 of CAWEYM010000002.1, read as the reverse complement.
GGTCCAGAGCCAAGGACAATTACCGAGGCCAACTTTGCTCCTGCTCGGCTCCTGACTCTGAGGACGCGGGGATCTGCCGCGTACAAGGGGATCTACGCTCTACTCCTGAAGGAAGGCGCGGTTGATTGGCGAACCGGCGTCGAGGCGACAATACAGAACTACTTCGACGACGCCATCGATATCCACCACGTGTTCCCAAAGGACTGGTGCGAGAAACGAGGCATCGATGTGAAGCGTCTCGATTCAATTGTGAACAAGACCCCACTCTCCGCGCGCACCAACCGAGCCATCGGCGGCAAGGCGCCGTCAGAATATCTTCCTCGGGTTGCCAACGGGGCAGGGATCAGCATTGTCGCGCTCGAAGAGAATACCCGAACACACTTCATCGAGAGCTCGTTCCTACGGGCGGACGACTTCGACGGTTTCTTTCTCGCTCGCAGCGCCGCGATTCTAGGCAAGATCGAGCAGGCTATGGGTAAACAGAGCGTGGCCCTGCCGACTGAAGCAGACGACCTAGAAGTACCGAGTTTGGAGGAGGAGATTGGCGGACTCGCCGCCGACGCCGAGGCCCCCGCAGTCGCGTAGGCGTTCTCGTTCTTCTGAGGTGTACAATCCCGCGCGTTATGGCCGACCTCGTCAAACCGACCCATCCGTCGCCCGCCGAGCTCCGACGGGAGCTTGAGCAGTTGATCGCGTCCGACCTGCTGGGGCCAGCGGGTGGAGAGCACGAGATCCTCACTGACCCGCGGGAGCGGGTGTCGGCTCGGTACCTCGTCGGCATGCTCGCGCCGAGAGGGACTGTAGCAATCGAGCCAGGCCGACTCGATGACGCAGGCGTCGATGGGGATACCGGCGGCAGTGAGGCCACCACGGGGGCGGACCTCACGGCACAATCCGCCCTGTTTCCATCCTCGTTCGGGCTCACGTTCGCTGCGATTCCCGAGGTGTCGGACATCCGTGTGACGGTCACGTGGGGCAAGTACCTGAAGGAAAGGCAGGAAGGCCACGAAGAGAAGGTGTGGAAGCGTTACCCAGTGGGCGCTTCCCGCAACATCGTGCTCAGGGAGGGGTTGCTCGAATCCGTTGACGTATCCGATCAGGCTCCTGGCGTGCGAGTGCGTGGCCGATGCACCAAGGGCTCAGGCGCATGGCTAGTCAGCCTATTCCTGGTAAACGAGCAGCACACCCCGAAGACGAACAAGGACGAGGCGTGGCTCTTTCAACCGACGTTGACCATTACCGTCGACAACCACGCGGCGCCGTTCGTGAGCCGGGGCGAGGCGGTCACTGGGGGTGGCCGGCCCGGGTCCACTGACGAGCAGGCCGAGCTGGACCTGCTGTTTCGTCACGAGGTTGAGTTCGCCGTAGGCCACGGGGTGGCCGTGCACGCCGTTCCCTCGCCTGAGACCCCGGCGCGGGCCACTTCCCTTGGCACCGTCGTCGCTCCCGCGTATGAGGTTGCGCGCGTCGAGGCCCCAAGTCTCGAAGAAGTGCCGGATCTGTCGTCCGTCGTGCTGGACATGAAGACGCTGGCGGAGATTCCTGACGTTGCCGTCAGTGCGGCGCTCGGACCACTGGCGGATGCGTACGACAGATGGCTGGGCCGGCAGGAGGCGCGACTGGCGGATGCGGCGGAGGAACTAGACACGTTCTCTGACGTTGCGCGGCAGTCTCTGGCGACGGCCAGGCTGGCCGCACAGCGGCTCCGCGTGGGGATCGACTTGGTCGCACAAGGCGGTGTCGTCGCCGATGCGTTCCGGTTCTCAAACCGCGCGATGTGGCTGCAGCGCATTCACACCGTCGCGGTGGGTCGAAGGCGCACCGAGAGTGGGCGATCGTTTGACGAGCTGCTGTCTGCGAGTGACGTGCCCAAGCAACGGTCCTGGCGGCCTTTCCAGCTGGCGTTCCTGTTGGTGAACTTGCCGGCCCTGGCTGACCCGCTGCATTCAGAGCGCAGCCCCGAGAAGGGCTTGGTCGACCTCCTCTTCTTCCCGACCGGGGGCGGAAAGACCGAGGCGTACCTTGGCCTGACGGCGTTTACGCTAGCGGTTAGGCGCCTGCAGGGCAAGGTAGGTGGTCATGATGGTTCGGACGGCCTTGCCGTTCTAATGCGCTACACGCTGAGGCTCCTGACTGCCCAGCAGTTTCAGCGCGCAACGGCCTTGATCTGCGCCTGCGAGGTCATTCGGAGGGAGCGCCTCGCATCAGGCGATGCCCGCTGGGGCGAGGTGCCGTTCAGGATCGGTATGTGGGTCGGTAGCTCCGTCACGCCCAACTACTCGAAAGTCGCACAGCAGGCGCTCAATCATGCCCAGGGAATTGGCGGAGCGCAAGCCAGCCGGGCGGCCAATCCGGTACAAATCGTGAACTGTCCTTGGTGCGGCCATACTAGGCTCCAAGCTCGAAGCGACTCGGACCGGTGGCGAACGCTCGTGTTTTGCGGTGACGAGTTCGGCAACTGCGACTTCTCGGGTCGAAAGAGCCCAGACGAGGGCATTCCAGTTGTCACTGTCGACGAAGAAATCTACCGACTGCTGCCCGCCCTCGTCATCGCCACGGTGGACAAGTTCGCCCAGCTTCCGTGGCAGGGGCCACTGCACACTCTGTTTGGCCGGGTGGAGCGACGGTGCACACGCCATGGCTATCGAACGCCCGACTTGGACAGACTCTCGGGGCGTGAAGAGCGCGACAGCCACACCAAGACGCGCCACTTGCCAGCAGCGAAGACTGTCACCTGCGGTCCGCTCCGCCCGCCTGACCTGATCATCCAGGACGAATTGCACCTCATCTCCGGGCCGCTCGGAACGATGGTCGGCCTCTACGAAAGCGCAATCGACCGCCTCGCGTCATGGGAGGTTGATGGGCATCGCGTGCGTCCGAAGGTGATTGCATCGACGGCCACCATTCGACGAGCCGCAGAGCAGGTGCATGCGCTGTTCTGGCGGCGGGTCGAGGTGTTCCCGCCGCAGGTTCTCGACGCCGGAGACTCGTTCTTCGCGAAGCAGCGCCCAACAAGCGCAGTGGCAGGGCGTAGGTACCTTGGCATCTGTGCGCCTGGCGTTCGCCTGAAGGCGGTGGAGGCACGCGTCTTCACAACAGTTCTGACGGCCGCGCAGAAGCTGTTCGAGAAGTACGGCAAGCTCGCCGACCCCTGGATGACGATGGTCGGCTACTTCAACGCATTGCGGGAGCTAGGAGGCGCACGGCGAATCATCGAGGATGACGTCACGAACCGCATGCGTCGCGCCGACCGCAAGGGACTGGGTCGACGTCGAAGGCCGGTGTTGAGGGAGCTGACCAGCCGCGTAAGCTCGAGCGACATTCCTGAGATCCTCGATCAGTTGGGCGTTACCCACGATCCCGATCGTCCGAAGGACCGCGTCCCGCCAATCGACGTGCTCCTCGCCACCAACATGATCTCCGTTGGCGTCGACGTGGCTCGGCTGGGCCTGATGGTCGCCGTCGGACAGCCGAAGGCCACGGCGGAGTACATCCAAGCGACGAGCCGGGTCGGACGTGACCTTGCGGGGCCAGGACTTGTCGTCACCATCTACAACTGGGCACGGCCGAGGGATCTTTCCCACTACGAAGCGTTCGAGCACTACCACGCGACGTTCTACCGGCACGTCGAGGCGCTGTCCGTCACGCCGTTCTCGGCTCGGGCGCTCGACCGGGGACTGACAGGGGTTCTTGTCGCCATGGCACGACACCGTAATCTGTTGTGGAACCCCAATCTGGCCGCGCAGTCCGTGAACTTAGATGACCCGCTGTTTGCCGAAATCGTAGACGAACTGCGGCAGCGGGCAGCGGACATCACGGGCTACGAGGAAAGTGGGCAGTTGGTGAAGGACCTCCTCAAGCAGAGGCTTGACGAGTGGCTACTAAGACAGCATCAGCATGGCGCCCCGTTGGCGTATCGTCGACCGTTCGACGCGAGCGCGATTCCATTGCTTCACCAGCCCACGGCGGGCTCGTGGACAACGTGGACGTGTCCGACCTCCATGCGTGAGGTAGAGGCCAACGTCAACTTCATCATGGATGCGCATGACCGAAGTGTTGAGCAGGCGCCTTCGTTTCAGCCGGCGCCGAAGGCTGCAGCCGGGCCGGCGACGCACGAAGACGATACTGAGGACGAGGTCGAGGAGGCGCAACGGGTATGACGCAACGGGAGATCCCGCCTCGCGTCGGTGCGGTTCGGCCCAGCCAGCTGATGTTCAGCCACGGCGTGGGTTCGCTCGTCGACCTTCCCAACCTCTCCGCCACTGTCGCCGGCCTCGACGACTGGGTCGATACCTGGCAACAGCCCATTCCTGAGGACCGTCTGCTTTCGGCTGTGCGCGCACTCAAGGGACTGGAAAAGGTCGAATCACTGAAGTCGGCTCCGTGGATGGAGGAAACCCGGAACCCGTTCGACGATTGGGCCCGAGTCGGCGTGCCGGTCCTGCCGTTTCCCAGGTGGATGCGCTGCACTGCCTGCAACTTGCTGCTGCCGATTGACTCCGGTCTGCTGGAGCTCAAGCAAGAGCCGTATCGCCCCGAGCGGACCCGCTACGTGCATCCGTGCAAGAGCGACGGGAAGCCGCCCTTGGCCGTGCCGGCACGATTCGTAACAGCATGCCCGGACGGGCACTTGGACGAGTTTCCCTGGATCGAGTTCTGCCACTACAAGTCGCCGTGCAGCGGCAAACCGCAAGTGCGGGCCAATGAAATCGGTGGCGGCTCGAGGTCGACCGACGTCCAGGTCGAGTGCCTGACGTGCGGCCAGAAGATGCACATTTCCCAGGCGTTCGGCGAGCCTGGCGCACGGACCATGCCGCGGTGCCGGGGACGCCACCCTCATCTGCGCCAGTTCGATGCAACCCCTTGCAAGCACCAGCTCCGTGCCGTGCTTCTTGGCGCTTCAAACGCATGGTTCCCGGTGACAAGGTCCGTGCTCTCCCTGCCAGTTTCGTCTGACGCTCTCGAGCAGTTGGTCGCAAAGCACTGGGCCGATCTGTCGGTTGCCAGCACGCGCGAGATGCTGGACGCATTCGTCCAGGTCGCGCCGCAGCTAAAGGTCTTCGCTGGAAAGGACCTTGACAGGGTCTGGGCCATCATTGTGAAGCAGAAGGCCGGGAGACCATCGCTTGGACCCGAGGGCCCGGACCTCCTGGCGCCGGAATGGAAGCTGTTTGACGCGCCAGGCAACGTGCCGCCGTCGGAGGATTTCCGGCTGCGCGTAGGAAACGTTCCCGCTTCTTTCGCAAACCTAATCAAACGAATCGTGCTTGCCGAGCGGTTGCGGGTTGTGACGGCCATGTGTGGATTCACCCGCATCGACGGTCCCGACTCCGGGGTGGCTGACGATGTCTCGGAGTTCAAGTGCGCGCCGCTGTCCCGAAGTCCCGCCAAGTGGGTACCGGCGGCCGAGGCGAGGGGCGAGGGACTGTTCATCCAGCTGTCCGAGGGTCGGGTGGCCGAATGGGAAGAGCTTGCTGGAGGAGCGGACCGGCTCGAGGCACTGCGGACTAGCCACCAACGGTGGCGTGAGCGCCGCAATCTCGATCCGGCGGCCAACTGGCCAGGTCCCCGTTACGTCTTGCTCCACTCGCTGGCGCACGCGCTCATCAACGAACTGGCCCTCGAGTGCGGGTACTCTCCGGCGTCCCTCCAGGAGCGGATCTACGCGCGTGAGCCTGGACAGGAGGGCGGACCGATGGCCGGGCTCCTGATCTACACAGCCGCGTCGGACTCCGAGGGCACGCTCGGCGGGCTGGTGTCGCTCGGTGAGCAGGGGCGTATTGAGCGGATCCTCCGACAGGCCCTTGACCGCGCAGGGCTTTGCAGTGCCGACCCACTTTGCGCTGAGCACACGCCGGATGCCAGCGAGGATGCGCTGCACAACGCGTCCTGCCACGCCTGTCTGTTCGTCCCCGAGACCAGCTGCGAACGCGGCAATCGTTACCTGGACCGGTCCGTCCTGGTGCCGACACTCACCGCCGACGAGGTGCACTTCTTCGGCAAACCATGAGCACGCACTCCGATCTTGCCGCACGGGTTGCTGCGATTGTCAGCAGGATGCCGGCCGGCCATGTAGAAGTCCTGGCCAGCGCGGTAGCTGATGCCCCATGCTACGGACACGGAGTGGGCAGCTCCGCACTGAACGCGTTGCCCAATCCAGCCTATCGTCAGCACGTCAAGCAGCTTCTTGGGCAGTGGAAGCAGACGCCCTCGTTGAGCGGTGAGAGCTTTGGTCTGGCACTTCTCGCCGCTCTCGCCATGCGCGAGGCCGAGCGGGAATCCGAGACCGTCGAGGCGGTCGCGACCGGGCCTTCGACTCCGCATGTGTCGCTGCGCCATACGCGAGCCGTGGTGCTGAACCTGATTTCCCATGCCTCAGCACAGCTGCTCATCGTCAGCTTCGCCGCCTACAAGGTCCCAGACCTTGCGATGGCCATCGGTGAGGCCGTCGGCCGCGGTGTGTCCGTCCGAATGATCCTGGAGGCAGCCGAGGAGTCCTCCGGTGCCCTCAGCCACGACGCTGCCGCCGCATTCGCAGGACTGGCCGGCGCCGTCGAGTTCTACGTATGGCCCTTCGAGCGGCGCCCGACCGGGGTCTCGGCGACGTTGCATGCGAAGGCTGTCGTCGCCGACGGAACCGCAGCGTTTATCAGCAGCGCCAACCTTACCGGCAGCGCGCTCGACCACAACCTCGAGCTGGGTGTGCTAGTACGGGGTGGTCCGCTGCCGCGACGGCTGGCGGATCACTTCTCGAGCCTGATCGCAGCTGATGTGTTGCGGCGGGTCATGTAATTGCCCCTGGTGACCACGGCCAGCGTCGCAGTGGACGGTACCGTCCGAAGGAAACCCTCAACCGTGAGGGACCGGCGGGTTTTCGCACGAGACAACACAGGACTCCGATGCAAGGATTGACCCGGCACAATCGAGCTGCGATCAGGTAGTGGGCAAGCATCATTGGCGATTGGCGGAGCGAACCTCTAGAGCGAAAACGAGACCTCGGCCCGACTTGTGTTGAGTCGTCGCGTTCTTGACTCCCGCTCGAGGGTCCCTTGATCAGCGTTTTGTGCTTCGACCGTCTGCGACCGAGTGTCCGGGCTCTAGTCAAACCTGGTCCCGCGGCTGGAGTGTCGGCCAAGAACGGGACAATCCAGTAGCGCCTGAATATGAGAACGGCTGCCACTGCAGTGACTCGCGGAACAATCACCTCGCACCTGCCGCAACGACTGGATGGTGGAAATCACTTGTAGGTATTCACAATCTCGGCGAATAATTCTGCCGACCGATGCTCTCCGAACCGAACCGGACCACCGTCCTCGGCGGTCCGCAGTCACCGCGGCAGAGGCTACGGGTTGGGGTGGGCCGAGTTGTCCACCGAGGAATACCCAATGACGCACGATCTGTCGGACAAGATTCAGGAACTGATACGGGTTGCGTATCTCGAAGAGACCGCTGGTGCAGAGTACCAGGACAGCTTCGCAGACGAGGGGCCACGCAAGGCACAGTACGTGATTGACGACCTTCGATACCGCCAGGCCACAAATCAGATCAGTTTGAACCGGCTGGGCTATCTGTGTATAGGGGGCGCCGACGGCTCCGAAGTAGAGCATGTGCTCATGCAGACGGAGATTTCGAAAGCAGTGATGGTCGAGATTAGTGCAGATGCGGTCAGACGGGCAGCGACAAGGGAGAGTCGCCTGTCGGCTGGCAACAAGCAGCTCGTAGTGATTCAAGGCGATGCCACCGCGTTACTGGATGAGTGCCTGCAGGTGGCGGAGGGTTGGTGCGCGGCGGGCGAGATTTCTGGCCTCGTCTGCTCGGCCCAGGGCGTTCTGCACGAACTTCCCACTCGAAGCCCGGGATTTGATCTACCGGTGTTTCTTGGAAAGATCTTTCGGTATTCCAAGTGGAAGACGGCGGCCTTCTACTCTCGGGAACCCTGCGCGCCCGCCGGATGGCCAGACAAAGTGCGGATTCGCATTGCCGGACTCACCGGAGAGGAACTGGCTCGGTTCGCGAAGACGTCAGGGATCGTCTGCGGATGTCAGGCATTCCAGAGACTCTCGCTTCAAACTGGGTTGTGTTGCCCGCGATGCTCGCAATCGAGACGCTGCACAAGCTGATTCGAGGTGGCTCGATCCGTCGAATCGGCTATGAACTAGGAGAACAGCTCACCGGATTCGATGCAATCGCGGTCAAGAAGCACTTGGAGAGTTCAGTCGACGGAATGCGTGTAACGGTAGATCAAGTGACGACGAGCGGCTTCAAGAAGGCACTGCAGGAGTTCGATGTCGAATACGTTGGCCATTCGTCGGATTGCCTCCCGGTGCCCAGGACCCATTCCGAAATCGTTGGCTTTGCTACCGTAGCGTCTGATGCAGCGCCGCGTCCCGCCGCGAAGGGCCCAGTTCTTGTTCACCTGGATGCACCAGTCCGTCCCCTTGAGACACCGTTCTCAAACCCCTTCAAGGGGGATGTGAGCGACGCGGAAATAATGGAATGGCTCCGCCAGTTCGCTTCCGAAGAACGCCCTCTCGTTGCTCGACTGCTCCACGATTGACCTACATCAGCTCCAAGGAGATGCGAACTCTAGCCGTTAAGCTGCACGCACGCGTGACCGACTGCCTCGGCGATGCGATCGGATCTGCGTGGTTCGTCCCGATGGGTAGGGTCGCGAAGTCCTCCGGGGTTGTTTCGTACATTTACCGCGTTGAGAACGGGATTCCCCAAGATCGCTTCATCGATCGGGCAGAATACCCCCAGTCGGATCGCTTGAGAATGGTGCCATTGTGTTTCTGGACGATCTTCTGGCCACCGGCCACCAGGCAGCCGCTCAATGGGAGGAACTCCGGGAATCAGCGCGGATTCCAAGCAGTTGTCGCGTGCTACTGGCCACTCTCGTTAGCTGTGAGGCAGGTGAAGCGTACATCAATAACCGAACCGACCTTCTTGCACTCAGCGCGATCAAGTTGACCAGCGCAGACGAACCGCTCTCCCCGGCCTCGCGTCTGTTTCCGAACGAAGCCGAGCGGCAGCTGTTGCGCCAGATTGTCTGGAACTATGGGGAAGTTCTCGCTCCCGAAGGGACCTCTTGGTTATGCGGGGACGGGCCTTCTTCTTGGCTTTGAACACGGTCCTCCGACAACACCCTTCCTGTATTCTGGTCTTCAGCGGTTCGTTGGAATCCTCTGCTGAACCGGGGGGGCTCGGTCAGGATGGGCACGGACACGGATGTCACGCGGACGCTTGGCTGAGGGTCGAGGCTACCAGAATCCAAGTGTACCCCCTGCAGAATGACCCACAGCGACTCGGAAAGGTGAACTGCAACCTGATTGTTGGCCTCGTCTTCCCAATCAACGTGCGCGGAACGAGAATACATCGTGGGTTGTGGTTGTCAGGCGGGGCCATTCCGCCGAGGAACTGCGGGATATGCGGTAGCTACTAATCAGTGCAATATATAGATGACATTCTGCGCACGACCGCGTGCTAGACTGGCCGCATGGTAGCTGAGCGATGCGCGATTGTTGGGTCCCGACGCGCAGGAAGCCTTGCGCCGACGCGTCGTGCAGGCCGTGCGGGGCGGGCTGTCGCAGACGGAGGCGGCACGCGTCTGTCCGAGGTGGCGCGTCCCACCGTCAATCGCTGGGTCCGCGTCAGCGCCACGGCCGCGCTGCGCGCGTTGCGGGCGGAACCCCGGGGCCGGCCCCGTCGGGAACGCAGGTGGCGGCCGCCGACGCCGCCCGGGTGGTCCAGATGTCATTCTGGGGCGCTGCCCCGACCAGTCCGCGCATTGCCCTTCACCCTCTGGACGCGCGAAGCCGTGCCGCCGCTTGCTGCAGCGAGACGTTCGGGGTCGCGGTCTCGGTCTGGACGGTCGGCCGCTATCTGAACGATGCTGGGGCCTGACGCCGCAGAAGCCGCTGACCCGCGCCTACGAACGGGACCCCGACGCCGTGCGCCAGCTGGCTCGACGAGGACTATCCCGCGATCCGTCGCGAAGCCCTGGCGATCGGAGCCGAGATTCATTGGGGCGATGAGATGGGGTTCCGCTCCGACTATCATGCGGGCCGCACCTACGGTCGACGCGGCCAGACGCCGGTGGTCCCGGCGACTGGTCAGCGGTTTCGGGCCAATGTCGCGGCCACTGAGGAACGTTTCAAAAGCGGCCACGGGGTAGGCGGCCTCAGTATCGTCTGACTCCGTCAGGCGCGCGCAAGCGCGCCGTGCTCTTCGTTCCGTTCTTGACACCCCTGACATGAATCGCGGTGGGCGGTGTGGGAAACCGCGGAGCGGTTTTCCAACGCCCGGTGGGCGCGTCGGCGCGTCCACGGGGCGGGCACCGTCCACGGCGCTCAGTCCTCCGCCGGACCGGCCCGCTGGCGGAGGCGGTAGCTCTTGCCGGTCATCTGGACGATCGTCGTGTGGGCCAGGAAGCGGTCCAGGATGGCGGTCGCCGCCGGCACGTCGCCGAGGAAGACGCCCCAGTCCTGCGTCGGGCGATTCGTGGTGATCAGGGTCGAGGCCGTCTCGTGTCGGCGGACGAAGACCTCGAGCAGGTCCTCGGCGGCGTTGCCGCCCAGCTTCTTCATGCCGAAGTCCTCGAGCACGAGCAGGTCGACGCGCGTGAGCTGCTGGACGAGGTCGCGGCGCGTGCCGGTGGCTTCGGCTTGGGCGAAGTCGGCCGCGAGGTCGAAGGTGCTGCGCACGAGCGCGCGCCGACCGGCACGAATGGCGCCGATCGCGATGGCCGTGGCGATGTGCGACTTCCCGACGCCGGGCGGGCCGATCAGCAGGACGCCGGCGTGCGTGTGGACGAAGCGCGCCGAGGCCAATTCGGCGATCTTGGCTTTCGGGACCTTCGGATTGAAGGTCCAGTCGAAGTCCGCGAGGGTCTTCTCGGTCGTGATGCCGGCCTGTTTCAGGCGGCGGGCGAAGAGCCGGTCGGCGCGACGCGCGAGCTCGTCCTCGACGAGCAACTCGAGGAAGTCGAGATGGGGCAACGGGGCCGCTTCGGCCTGCGCCAGGCGGCCGGGGAGCGCCTCCACCATGCCGGAGAGCCGCAGGTGCCGCAATCGGGTGCTGAGCTGAGCATTCATCGCAGGAAGTCCTCCAAGGTGTACTGGGTCATGGGGCGAATGGCCGGGTCGGTCGTGGCCAGCGTGGGCGCGGGACGCGCCGGGATGCGCTCGACGAGCTGGCGAATCGTGTGATAGCGAAAGTGCTGACGGGCGTGGGCCTCCGTGACCGCGGCCAGCACGCGCTCGCGGGGATGGCGTCGCGTCAGGCCGAGCACGCCCTGGATGAGGCGAATGGCCCGGACGCCGCGCGCCGCGAGCGCGGCCTCCGCCCACTGCTGCAGGGCCGGCCCGACGCGTCGGCACTGCCCGACGAGCCGATCGACATAGGCCTGCTGGCGCGTCGAGGCCTCGGCCTCGCCGGGGCGAGGCGCAAACACGCCCGCGGCGACGCGCGCGTGGACGGCGACCAGCGTGTCGCCGTGAAAGACCCGGACGAGGTGCGCGTCCCAGCGCACGCGCACCCGCTGTCCGAGCAAGGCGAGCGGGACGGGATAGAACGCGCTGCCGACTTCGACGTGGCCGTCGGTGTGCACGGTCCGCTCGCCGGAGGTGAAGAAGGGAAAGGCGTCCGGCGCGAGCGGCTGCAACGCGGCGCGCTCGACCTCGACGAAGTGGGTCCACACCTGGCGCCGGGTGGTCCCGTGAATGCGCAGCCGCGCGATGGTCCGATTCCAGTGCTGGAGAAACGCATTCTGCGCCGCGAGCGAATCGAAGCGGCGGCCCTTCAGCGCGTTGCTCTTGACGTAGCCCCCGCTGCGCTCCTGCTTCCCGTTTTCTTTCGGATTCCGGGGACGGGTCGGCAACGGCGTGAAGCCCCAGTGCGCCGCGAACGCGAGGTAGACCTCATGACTGTCGGGGTCGAAGAAGCACGCGTGCACGACGGCCGCCTTCAGATTGTCGTGCCGCACGACCGCCGGGCACGCCCCCCAGGTCGCGGAAGGCGTGCTCGTGGAGCCGGAGAAACGTCTCGAGCTTCTGATCCCACGCCGGCTTCCTCGTAGCCGTGGCGCGAGTGGCCGAGCGTCATCCGAAACACCCAGGGCCGACGCCACTCGCCCGTCCCGGCGTCCAGCGTCGGCGCGCCGCGGAAGAAATCCACTTGCGCTTCGGCCCCCGGGGCGCAGTGAAACACGCCGACGGCCCGGCGCGTCGGCGCGACGGTCCGCACGTACCGCTTCACGGATTCGTAGCTGGCCCCGTAGCCGTACTCCTCGACGAGGTCCTGCCAGACCCGCTGGAGGGTCAGCCCCTCACCGAGCTTCTCGAGAATGGTCGTGTGGAAGCGCGCCGCGGTCGACCGGCCGCGGGGCCGAGCCGGGGAACGTTTTGGCCGGGTTTGGAGGGGAGCCGGGGAACGTTTTGGCCGCATTTGCCTCGTCGGCACTCGCGAAATCGGGCGTTTCGTCGACGCGCGGCGCGTCCGAGCCGGGGAACGTTTTGGCCGCATTTCCCGGGCGCGCCTGGTCGTAGCGACTCACCGTTTCCCGGCGGACGCCCGTCTCCGCTTCAATGCGGCGGTAGCTCCATCCGAGCTCGAGCAGGGCGAGAACTTGCGATTTCTTCGGCATCTTCAGGTAGTGGGCCATCGACATCCTCAAGGGGCTGAGCCCTCAAGGATGCCTGAGCACCCCTACCCGCAGTGGCCGCTTTTCAGACGTTCGGGAGTGGCCGCATTTGACCGTTCGCTAACACTCCAAATAGCCCAGCACCCGTCCGCGGTGGTACGTCGCTCCTCGACGCCCCAAGCATGCACTACACCGCGGCATGATGTGGTCTCTACCCACTCCCCGTCGTCACTCCATCTTCGGCTCTGCCCATGATGCCAACCGTATTCGCACACCCATTTCGCACAAACGGCCAAGAGGCGCCTAGTCGGGCGCTTCTTGGCTCGTTGTCGAAACGGCCGTAACTTATTGAATCAAAGGTGGTGCGGAAGGGGGGATTCGAACCCCCACACCCTTGCGAGCGCCAGCCCCTCAAGCTGGTGCGTCTGCCAGTTCCGCCACTTCCGCGTGAGAGCTAACCGGGATCTGTCGGCCAGAGCGAACGTCGATCGAGTATAAAGCAGAAGCCGCACGCCGCCAACAGACAACCGAAACTCTCGAACAGCGCCAAGAGCCTGCGCCAGACCGGAATTTCATTGCGCCTCGAACTCGGACCCAACCCCGACGACCGTGATATCGCCAATGGGCGCGGACGAGCCCGGCGATGATCGCCGCCTTCTATGACCAGACGCATCCCCAACTGAACGTCGAACGCATCGTCGGTTTCCGATAACAGTCTTCAGGGAAACAAGACCAGCAGTCCGAATGATCGTCTCCGCAGCCGGTCTTCGTCGAGCTGCGACGCGGGTTGGCGGACGACCTGTCGTCCCTGCAGGAGCACACACACGTCATCGAGTGGCGCGCGCCGTGCCGCCGCGCGGAACCGTGAATCCGGCCTGAATCTGTCATGCGCGTCAGCAGCGTCGCTGTTCCCCGATCGGCCCGTGCGACTCGATTTGCGGAGGTGACGTGCCGTGCGGACCGTGCAGCGGCTGTGCAGCGGCCGGACGGGGCTGACTGAGGCGGAGTGATTCGGAAGGACGACGGGAGGACGACGGGAAGGACATTCATCGGCGACGGCGCCATCCTGTGACCAACAGGAGGGGCGTATGCCGACGAAACTTGGTGAGTGGTGCAGCCTGTCGTGCGCGGTGGTCGCCGCGCTGGTGATCCTGTCCGCGGTGGGTGCCGCCCAGCCCGGACAGGGCCGTTTTCCCGCGTTCATCCCCATCGTGGGGAGCCCCGAAGGCGTGGCCGTAGACAGGGTAGGCCACGTGTACGTGAGCGTCCGGGAAGGCGAGCGGGGCGCGATCTGGAAGTTCACCCGCGACGGGTATGGCGCGCGGCTGGCCAATCTCGGCGTGGGAATGATCGGCGGGCTGGCGATCACGCCGAACGGCGTCCTGTATGCCACGATGGCCGTCGGCCCGGACAGGGGCGTCTATCGGATCGACCGCCGCGGCGACGCCGAGCGCCTCCCCGGCACGGACGCCATCGTCTTCGCGAACGCCCTCACGTTCGACCCCTGCGGCGTTCTGTTCGTCACCGAGTCGTACTCGGGGTCCGCGCCCGACTACGGTCAGGGCAGCATCTGGCGGATTCGGCCCGGCCGCCCGGCGGAGCTGTGGCTGCGCGAGCCGCTGCTGACCGGGCTCGGCTACGTCCTGGGCTACCCGGTCGGCGCGAACGGCGTCGGCTACTACCACGGCGGCCTCTACGTGGTGAACACAGACAAGGGCTTCGTGGTGCGGGTGGGTGTCTCCCCGGCGGGCCGCCCCGGCGTGCCGGAGATCTGGGCGACGATCCAGGACGTCCCGGAGTCCCCCATGGCCGGGTCATCGTTCCCCGTCATGGGCGACGGCCTGGCGCTCGACGTGTTCGGCAATCTCTACGTGGCGGTGATCAGCCGGAACGCCATTGTCCGGATCCTCGCCCGGGACCGGACGCAGGAGACCGTTGCGGCCAACACGCCCAATCCGGTGCGCCAGCACGCGCCGTTCGACACGCCCGCCAGCCTGGCGTTCGGGACCGGGGCCGGCGAGCGGCGGCACCTGTTCGTGACGAACCTCGGGTGGATGTCGACCATCGTCCCGGGCCCGCCGTGGCCCGGGCCGGCGCTGGTCAAGATCGACGGCGGACGGCCGGGCCTGCCGACCCGGTAGGCTGCGACGGGCCGCCGCGTTCGCTCCGCGGGACGGGGGGCCGAAGGCTATAATCTCGGTTCGTGGAGCCTTCGACCCCTCGGGGCGGCTTCCGTCTCGGCGACTGGCTCGTGCAGCCGAGCCTGAACCGCGTGGCGTGCGGCACGACGGTCCACCACCTCCGGCCGCGGTTGATGGACCTCCTCGTGTACCTGGCACAGCACGCGGGTCAGGTCGTTTCCAAAGATCAGATCCTGGCGGACGTATGGCGGCAGCAGTTCGTCGCCGAGTCCGTCCTCTCCCGCTCGGTCGCCGACCTCCGGCGTGTGTTCGACGACCGGGCCGAGCGTCCCCGTCTCATCGAGACGATCCCGAAGCGGGGCTACCGGATGATTGGCGCGGTGTCCGTGGCTGCGGCGCCCGACGATCCGGGAGACGGGCCGCGCGGCGAACGCGCCGCTCCCGCGGGCCCCGGCGTCACCCACCGGAGCGGGAGGCCGGCCGGCGACGGGCGCCCCTCGATCGTGGTGCTGCCGTTCGTGGACATGGCTCCCGGCCGGGACCAGGAGTACTTCTGCGACGGTCTGGCAGAGGAGCTGACCCATCGGCTCGCCCACCTGCGGGGCCTGCGCGTCGTGGCCCGGACGTCGGCGTTCGCGCTGAGGGGCAGGGCGATGGACGCGCGCGAGATCGGGCGCATTCTGAATGTCGGTAGCCTGCTGGAGGGCAGCCTCCAGCACGCGGGCGACCGGGTGAGGGTCACCGTCCAGCTGGTTGATGTGGCGGACGGTTGCCACATGTGGTCGGAGCGGTTCGACCGTCCGGCGGGCGACATCTTTGCAATCGAGGACGAGATCGCGCGAGCCGTCGTCGAGGCGCTGCGCGTGACGTTGCTCGAGGGAAGCGAACGACGCGCGATGAAGGGCAGGCCCACGAATCCGGCCGCGCACGACCTCTACCTGCAGGGGCGGCACCAGGCCGCGCGCCGCTCCCTGGAGGGGCTCGAGCAGGCCCGTCGCCGCTTCGAGCAGGCCGTGGCGCTGGACCCCGACTACGCAGCGGCCCACGCGGGCATTGCCGAGTGCCACTGCGTCAGCGGGTTCATCGGGTTCGTGCGTCCGCGAGACACGTTTCCCGCCGGCCGCGCGGCCGCTGAGCGCGCGCTGGCCATCGACCCGGACTTCGCGGAGGCCTGGGCCGTGCTCGGTCACGAGACCGGGATGTACGAGTGGCGCTGGGCGGAGGCCGAGCAGCACTTCCAGCGGGCGCTGGAGATCGGTCCCGGGTACGCGCTCACGCGGGTCTGGTACTCGCACCTGCTCGCGTCGGCTGGCCGGTTCGACGAGGCCATCGCGCAGACCGAACGGGCGTGCGAGTGCGACCCGCTCTCGCCGACGGTGCGGACGACGCTCGGCCTGGCCCTGCACCACGCGTGCGACTTCGGTCGCGCCGTGAAGACCTACCTCGCCGTCCTGGCGGACGATCCGTCATTCCTCCTCGCCCGGCTCCACCTGGGCCGCACGTACATGGCGCTGAACCGGGTCGAGGCGGCCGTGGACGAGTTCGGGCTGGCGGCCCGTGCCTTTCCGCTCGCACTGGGATTCCTGGCCGGCGCCCTGCGCCTGCTCGGGAGGGACGAGGAGGCTGGTCGCGCGCTGGCCGACCTCGAAGGGATAGCCAGGGTGCGGTACGTGGGTGCAATGGCGATGGCGGTGGCGCACAGAACGACGCCAGCCGGGCAGATCACGTGGTTCGCCAGGGCGTTCGACGAGCACGAAGGCGTCGTGCCCCTCCTCAGGACGGAACCCAACGTGGACCATCTGCGCGGGGAGCAAGGCTTTCAGGCCCTGCTCGATCGTCTCGGACTGCCCCCTCTCGAAAGGAGTGGCGCATGACGACCGTTGCGGATTCCCGCGTCGAGGCGAACAAGGCCCTGGTCCGTCACGTCCTCCAGCGCCTGAGCGACGGCGACGTCGAGCCGTTCATTGCGGCGCTGACACCCGGCTACACGCGTCACTGCCAGGCGATGCCGCCGGGACTCCAGGAGATCCGCGGTCCCGAGCAGATGCGCGGCTTCCTGACGTCGAACCGCGCGACGTTCCCGGACTACCGCGAGGAGATCGACATGCTGGTGGGTGAGGGGGACATGGTCGCCTGGCGGAGCGTCGGGACCGGAACTCAGCAGGGGCCGATGGGGCCGTTCCCGGCCACCGGTCGGAGCATGTCCATCGTCATCATCGGCATGCACCGGTTCGAGAACGGGAAGATCGTCGAGACGTGGACGTCGTGGGACAACGTGGCGGCGCTGGCGCAGCTCGGGCTGATGCCGACGTGACGACCGGGGCGTCGGGTCCCCATAAGCAGGCACCATGGCTGCGTCGTGTTAGGTACCGGTTCGTCCTGCCCCACTGGTGGGGTCCCAGGTAGATGCGCGGGAATCGGGAATCAGGAGTCAGCAACCAGGACCGTCGGCGCTGGTTTTCTCCCTGAATCCTGAATCCTGTCGAAGAGCACGTGGGTGAACCTTCGCGTGCAGGTGCCCGCCCCATCGAGCGTGAGGACGATCGTCGTCCCCTGCGCGATGACCTCCACCCGGAGACTCGAGTTCGACGCACTCACGAATTTCGCCCTCGCACGAACAGCGCGGACGCCGCAATCGCGACGAACGTCGGGTTCATGCGGGCGTCCGCCCCAGTCACGCTCAATTCACCTTCACCCGCCGGACGATGAACGAGAACTCCCCGAGATGGGTGCACCCGGCCGTCGTCGCGCACGCGGAGGCAGGAGCCAATGGGCTGGGACTGGGGAATCCCTCCCCGTCGACGATGGTCGCGCCCGTCGCGTCGGTGTAGCTGTACAAACGCGCATCGATGCCGCCGCGCATTTCATCACGATTGACGAGGGTCGCATGGAACAGATTCTTGTAGCCCCCGATGAACACGCCGAGTGGGGACGACTGGAGCAGAGTGAACTCTGCCTTGATGGTCCGGCGGCCCCGCGCCTTCCACTGGCCGTGGGCGGTCGAATGGTTCCCCCCCGCGAAGATGCTGGAGTCGATCCCGATGAACGTGCCGTCCGCGTTGACCGTGAAGATCATCACGATCTCCGCCGGAACGGGACACCCGGGTGCTCCGGGCGGGCAGATCGTCGTGCCTTCCACCGGGACGGCCCGGCCGAACCAGGATCCGATCGCCTTGTGGAAGTTTGGCGCGCCCTGATCAGGGTCGGTTCGTGCGGAGGAGGTACTCACCCCGAACGAGACGGCAAGACCGAGGGCGGCAAGTGCGAGTGGCGCGAACAACGTCCGAGGTTGTGAAAGCATTGGCTGTTCTCCGCATGTCTGGAGTCGGGCTGTCCGGCGCAGGGTGGTAGATGGTGGTACCGCGGCAGGGTCGGCGTCAAGCGACTTCCGCTCCGTCCACGAGCCGTCGCGGCCCACGGCTGAGCTGCGTCCCGCGGCAGGTCGGTTTACAATTCCGGATCGTGACGCTGCTGGTTCGGGCCATCGCGTTCGTCGTGATTGCGACGGCGACCCTCACGGCGCGCCAGGGTGGCGAGGGTACGGTCGATCTGGCGGCGGTGCTTCAGCGTGTCGGCGGGAGCGTCGAGCGGTACTTCGCCCGCGCGCAGAGCATCGTGTGTCTCGAGTCCGTGACGTTGATGCCGGTCGGGATGGAGCCCGGTCCCGACGCGATGTTGCGGGAGGTCGAGTCAGAGCTGTCGCTCGCGTGGGATGCGGCGGGCGGCAGTGAGACCACCGGCGACATCAAGATGGTCCGGCGCGTCCTGAGCGTCAACGGCCGCCCGCCGCGCCGGCGCGATCCGCGCAACTGCACGACCCCCGAGCAAAACGCAACCGAGACGGCGCCGCTCTCGATGCTGCTGCCCGACGCGCGGGAGCGCTATCGCTTCAAGCTCGCCGGGATCAAGCGCCTGAAGGGGAGGGACGCCGTGATGCTGGACTTCGTCGAGAAGGCCCGCGCTCGTGTCGCATCCCATCTGGTCGCGGGGAAGGACGACTGCCTCAGCTACACCGTCGACGGCGGCAGCCGCGGGCGCATATGGATCGACGCGGGCCGTTACGATGTGCTCCGCCTGGAGCAGCACGTGGCCGGGATGCTGGACATTCCGTTGCCGCCCGAACTGCTTCGGCGCCGTGGCGTCACCAGTTCTCTGACGCTCGACCGCGCCGACACCACGATCGATTTCGAGCCCGTCGAGTTTCGCGATCCTGACGAGGTGCTGGTCCTGCCCGTGTCTGCAACCGAGACGCGCGAGACCCGCGGCGTCGGCGTGCCGCGCCTTCGGACGACGACCAAGTACACCGACTACCGTCGCTTCCTGACCAGCAGCCGCATCGTGCGGTAGAGGACTCCTCGGCTGTGCGGGGCATCCAGGAGAATCAGGAACCTGTCGTAAACGCCTGAGCGGACACCCACTCAGCCTGTCTCTTGCAGTCGCGATGCTGACCGGGAGCTGAAGCTGCGGCAGCACGCCGCAGACGAAGTCGGGAATGCGATAGAGGCAGATCAACGCGAGGATCAGCCCCCCGCTCTTGCGGTCGCGCGAGAAGAAATCGCGCAGCGGGTCCGCGAGCGCAGACGAGAGGTACACGCCGGGACGGGTTTGCGCCCGAACGTCGCCGGCGCCAGGTTACCGCTTCGCCCAGCGCAGCTTCGCGGCCCCGGCGCGGGGATTCGCGCGACGCTCCTCGGGCGAGGGCCGGATGGGCTCGTCGGCGATCGCGGTGTAACGCCCGTCGCGCAGCCCGGCCTGAAACGCCTTCTTCACCCGCCGGTCCTCGCCCGAATGAAAGGCGACGATGGCCACGCGTCCACCCGGATTCAGGCAATCCGGCAGGCAGCGCAGTAGCGCATCGAGGGCGCCGAATTCGTCGTTCACCGCGATCCGCAGGGCCTGGAAGACCCGGCGCACGGACTGATCCCGTTCGTCGTGCGGGACCTGGATCAGAGCCTCGCGAATCCTGTCCGCCAGGGCGAACGTCTGTTCGATGGACTGGCCCGCGAGGGCCTCGGCCAGGTGCGCCGCGAAGGGCTCGTCGGCATTGTCCGCGAGGAGAGTCGCCAGCTCGCCCGGCGGGATCTTGACGAGCAGCGCCGATGCAGGCTGGCCCCGGAGCGGGTTCATCCGCATGTCGAGGGGGCCGGGCGTCTTGAACGAAAAGCCGCGCCCGGGCGTGTCGAGCTGCATCGAGGAAACGCCGAGATCCGCCAGGACGCAGTCCGCGCCGGCCGCGTGTTCCGCCGCGAGCGCCGCCGGCAGGCCCGCGAAGTTCGATCGCCGGGCGACGAACACGTCCGGGCCGAATCCCAGCCCTCGAAGGCGAGCCTCCGTCTTCGGGAGTTCAAGCGGATCCACATCGAGGCCCAGCAGCCTTCCGCCCGGATGAACTCGCTGGAGTATCGCGCGCGCATGGCCGCCAAAGCCGAGCGTGCAATCGACGGCCATCTCTCCCGGCCGAGGATCGAGCACGTCGAGAATCTCAGCCATCAGAATCGGGACGTGCGTACCCACAGGCGTCTTTCCTGAGGCCAGCACCTTGTCGATCGTCCCGGGGTACTTCTCCGGCTGGAGCTCCTTGTACTTCTCGTCGAACCGACGGGGGTTCCGTCCGGCATAGCGCGGGCGTCGGCGGTGGGGCGTGGAGGGGTCGCCGGTCACAGCTCGTTGTACTTGGCGTTCGAGCCCCGCGCATTGTCCACCGGGTAGCGCTCCTCGTTGCGGGCGAGCCTGGCCCGGACCGCGGCGGCGACGTCGATCCCCGAGTTGTCCGCGAACTCGAACAGCAGGATCGCGACGTCGGCGACCTCGGACGCGATGGCCTCCCGCCGTTCCTCCACGCGCCGATCCGATTGTTCAGGGCTCTGCCACACGAAGTGCTGAAGCAGTTCCCCCGCCTCGGCGGTGATCGCCACGGCGAGTTCCTTCGGGTTGTGGGACTGCCGCCACTCGCGCGCGTCGCGAAAGGGCCGGATCTCGGCCGCCAGCTCGGCGATGGTCGTTCCCATGAGGAACATCGTAGCCGGAGCGTCGCGAGCGCGACAAACCGCGGCGGAGGGGCCGGGCGCCTCGGGGGGCTAACCTCAATGAGACATTCCGGCTCACGGCACACGACTCACGGCTCTCGGCCAATCCACGCGATTGTGCCCCGCACGAACGCGTCAGAAGGCCCTACCGACGGTGGGCGGTGGCATCGTCTTCAGGAAGCCAGACAGCGTGCGAGGCCGCAGGCCGAACGCCGCAAGCCGACAGTCGATGCTGTCCTTTCGAGGTTAACATGGCATCCGGCCACAGCGTGCTCACACGCGTCGGACGTCTCTGACCACACCGAGGGGGAAACAATGCGCAAGCTGATCGTATCGGAGTTCACGTCGCTCGACGGCGTGATGCAGGCACCAGGTGGGAAGGACGAGGACCGCGACGGCGGCTTCGAGCACGGCGGGTGGACGTGGCCCTACTGGCACGACGACATCGGCGCGACCTTCGTCGCCTTCATGAAGGACGTCGACGCGCTGTTGCTGGGGCGGCGCACGTACGTCATTCACGCCGACGCCTTCGCCCCGAACCCGGCGGAGGATCCGTTCGGCGACGTGAAGAAGTACGTGGTCTCGCGGACGCTCGAGAACCCCAAGTGGCGCGATACGACGATCATCCGGGACGATCCGATTGCGGCGGTGCGGGCGCTCAAGGCGGAGCCCGGGAAGAACATCCTCACGGACGGGAGCAGCCAGCTCGTGCACGCGCTCTTCGAGCACGGCCTGGTGGACGAGCTGCACCTCCTCGTGTACCCGGTGTCGTTAGGCG
Source organism: uncultured Acidobacteriota bacterium (assembly GCA_963813325.1). GTDB lineage: Bacteria > Acidobacteriota > Vicinamibacteria > Vicinamibacterales > JAKQTR01 > CAWEYM01. Next base: position 1,660,443 of record CAWEYM010000002.1, on the reverse strand, counting down.
GCGGCAAGAGGGTGCTGCCGAACGGCGTCCGCCGGAACTTCACGCTGCACGCGGCGCGCCCGTACCCGAGCGGGGTGGTGGGGCTACACTATCTGCTACAGGCCTGAGGATCTCCTCGTCGCGGGGGGCGCCGGATCCGCGGTGTCATTCCGAGCACCGCGAGGAATCGGGTGAACCGCCGCGTCGTCGCGGCGGGCCGGCGTTTCTACGAGTGTGAGGCCTTCGACCGAACCGCAAATCACCGACTTCATAAGACTACGTCCGCCTGACGGTGCCGACGGGTGTGCACGGCTCGACGGCTACTCCGTCTTCAATCCGGCGACCGGCACCATCGACCCGCGAGCCGACCAGGGCGCAATCCCGCGCGGTCCACGACCACGCAGCCGTAGAGCCAAGGCGTGACGGCACCGCGGCTCGGCTCGCCGGGCGCGCGGCGGGCGGGATCCGACGGAGCGTTCGTCGTGTACTCCGAAGGGGCCGGGCCGGCGGCCCGATTCGTGGGATGGCGGTCCGAGGCACGCGCAGGATCGAACGTCGGACGCCTGAATGCCGTCATCGAGACACTGGCCTGGACGATCGTCCTCCTGTCGAAGGGGGAAGGGAGCTGACCAGGGACCGAGAAGCAGCGTGATGGTCACCGCGAGACGGCCCTCATGTGTCCTCTCGTCCATGGCCGTCCTCCTTCTCACTCCGCCCGCAGGGCGATGAGCGTCCAGTCGTCGGAATGTTCGACGGGGCTGAACCGTTCGACGTCGGCGACGATGCGCCCGACGAGATCCGCGGCGGGCAGGCGCCGGCCGGCCCGGACGACGGCGAGAAGGCGATCGTCGCCGTACTCTTCGCCGGCCTCCGACCAGGCCTCGGTGATGCCGTCGGAGTACATCACCAGCACGTCGCCTGGCGCCAGCCGTCGCGTCCCGCTCGTGCACGTCCAGCCGTCGAAGAAGCCCAGCGCGGTGGCCGTCGGCGCCAGCCACTCCGCGTCGCCGCCCTCGCGCAGGAGCAGCGGCGGATTGTGCCCGCAGTTCACGTAGACGATCTCGCGGGTGGCGTCGTCGTAGGTCGCGAAGAACATCGTGGCGAAGCGGTTCGGCGCGGTCGAGGCGAAGAAGAGGCGGTTGACCGACCGCAGCAGGCCCTCGTGGTCGGTGGCCGCCATCGCGTAGTGGCTGCGGACGATCGCCTGCAGGTTGGCCATGAGCAGCGCCCCCGCGATGCCCTTGCCCGAGATGTCGGCCAGCACGAACCCGACGCGCCCGGGTCCCAGGTCGAGGAAGTCGTAGTAGTCGCCGCCCACGACGCGCGCCTGGATGCAGGCGCCCGCGTAGTCGAGCGTCCTGAGCGGGGGCTTCCGCTGGGGCAGGAGCTTCTGCTGCACCTCCTGCGCGATCGCGACCTCGTGCGCCTGGCGCCGATCGGCCTCGATCCGGTCCGCCATCTGCTCGGCGAGCGAGAGGTTCTCGAGCGCCAGCGCGGCCTGGCCGGCGACGAGCGCCAGCAGGCGCACGTCTTCTCCCGAGTACGGCTCCTCGGACAGCCGAGGGCCGAGCACGACGAGCCCCACGAGCCGCCGGTCGCGCCCGACCATCGGCACGACATAGTCCGGCGCGAGCGGCGTGAGCAGGTTGTCCTCCCCGCCGGGCGGCGCCGCCGACACGTCCACGGGCCGGCCGCGCCCGGCGAGCGCCGCCAGCGCGGGTGACTCCTCTGGCAGACGCTCGAGCCCGGTCGGCACGTCGCCGGCCAGGGCCGTCAGGCGCCCGTCCCGCTCGCGCAGGTAGACCGCCAGCGCGCTGGGCTGCAGCGCATCGCCGACGTGCCGGTGGAGCAGCGCGGCGAGCTCGGCGCGCCCGGTCGCGGCGCGCGTGCGGTCGGCCAGCTCCTGCAGGATCATGCGGGTGTCGTAGGCCCGGCGGAAGAACGCGCGATCGATCCGCTCGCTGACGCGCCGGTGGATCTGCGTGCCGCCCCACAGCAGCATCGTCCCGAAGACGGCGCCCATGGCGATGCCGGACGGCTGGGCGACCGCGACGAGCGGCGCCAGCGACGGGACGAGCCACAGCGCGAAGACGGCCGTGACCGCCATGCTCACGAGCGCCAGCAGAATCGTGAACCCGCGCTGGACGAGCAGGTAGCGCGCGCTCCGTTTGAGGAGCACGGGGATCTCGAGCACGCGGTGCTTGACGACGGCGTACGCGAGCGAGAGCGGGATCAGGAACGCGACCAGGACGAGGAGCGTCGCCAGCCAGTCCGGGTCCCGGAGCCCCGTGGCCTGCCGCACACCCGCGTCGATCAGGTTCGGCGTGAGGCCGACCGCGGTCCCCCAGACGATCACGCGGATCTTGCGTCGCGTTTCGGCCTCGGGCGGGTGGACGTAGTTGGCCGCAAGCGACACCAGTCCGATCGTGAGGATCGCCAGCGCCCAGTAGACGACGATCTGGTTCGCGAGATTCGCGCCCAGGAGCCGCGGCAGCGGGGGAGGCGGACGCATGCCGCCCGCCCGCAGCCCCGGGAGCGCGACGGCGACGGCGACCGCGAGCGTTACCCATTTCAGCCAGGGCAGACGACGATCGACCGGCGACCGGGCGGGGAAGACCGCGAAGAAGATGTAGAACGACGGCGCCAGCAGGCTGAGGAAGATCGCCTGGTAGGCCCGCGCGAACGGGCGAAGCGCGGGCGCGACGGCGTCCATGCTGTCCGGAAAACCCGGCGTCGCGGTGAACGCCGCGAAGAGGAGCGCCAGCAGCCACGCCTTCGGGTCGTCGAGACGGAGGAACAGCACCGCCAGGCCGACGACCACGAACGGCACCGGATAGGAGTTGCGCACCTGGCCCGCCACGTAGGCCGCCACGCCGCCCTCGGTGGAGGTCGAGCTGGTCCGCCGGAAGGTGCACGTGAGGACGATCGGCGAGGCGTCGCCCGGCCGCCGGATCGTGAGCCGGACGGTGTCGCCGGGCTCGTGCCGGAACCAGGCCCGGGCCTGGAAGTTCACGTCGGCGAGACGCTGGCCGTCGATCGCGACGAGGCGATCCCCCGGCCGCATGCCGCACTGCTCGCCCGGGCTGTCGGGCTGGACGCTCGTGACGAGCTGTGCCTGCTCGGCCGGCTGGTAGGAGCTCTGGTACCCGAGCTCGACGTCCGGAGCGGCGCGGACGGCCGCCATCCACAGCGCGCCGTACAGGAGCGTGGCCGCCGCGAAGACGATCGCCAGGGCGAGGCGGAGAGGTGGCCGCCGGAATGAGGCAAAGGAGGGTGACATGCGCGTGCCGACCGCGGCCTCATGATACCTCCCGCCGGCTCTCGAAGACACGTACGGGAATCTTGGGTCCTGGCTGCCCCAAGCGCGATGCGGACGCCGATCTCACGGGTGCGCTCCGTGACCGCGTACGCGACGATGCCGTAGATGCCGACGGCAGCGAGCACGAGGGCCGTCAGGCTGAAAACAACCAGCATGGACATGCTCAGCCGGGGCCTCGCCATCTCGGCTTCCACCACCTGTTCATGGTCCGTACATTCGACAGGGTGAGCTTCTTGTCGACGGTCCCCACGGCGTGCCTTACGCATGCCGCCAGCGTGAGCGGATCGAGGCGTGTGCGAACCACAAGGGTGAGCGACGCCCAGGCGTCCTGGGTGTGCGGAACGCAGACGTTCTTGTTGAAGCAGCCGGCCAGGCTCTCGTAGCGCACGTCGCCGGCCACGCCGATGATCTCGCGGTAGACGTCTTCGTCCCGCTAGGAGCGAATGCGCTTGCCGAGGGGACTCTCGTTCGGGAACATCGCTTTCGCCATGGCCCGGCTGATGATGATGCCCGGCGTGGAGGTCGCGGTGTCGTGTGGCGTGAACGCACGGCCTTCGAGGATCGCGATACCCAGCGTGCCGAAGTACCCCGGCTGAGCCGCGGCACCACCGAACTCGGACGCTTTTCGTCGTCCGGTTCGGCGGCGCTGGAGTGAGTACTACTGGAGTGAGGACCGTCTGTTCACATGCTCGGGACCTTGATCGGTGTCCCTATCGTCGGACGGACATCACTCGTCGTCAGCTGCTTCTGGAGGTTCGGCAGCGTCGTCGTGATCCACGTGTTCACCTGCGACACCGCCTCCTGCAGGTCCTTCTCACACTGCTGCATCTGCGCCTGCTGGGCAGCGGTCGGCACGGACTGGGAAACGACCACGGACGCTTTGAGACCGCTGATGCGACCTCGAAGCGGCCTGACGCGGCCCGGCCCCTGTTCGACACCCTCTGGCGGCGGCGGCCCGCCCAGCACCTTCGCGCGAAGCGCGCCAGCCTGCTTGACTGCATCCTCCAACGCGGCCTTTGCAGCCGCAGGCGCCTGCGGAGATTCCTTCATCGTTTCGGTCATCTGTTTGAGCTGATCGTCGAGCCGTCTCACGGTCTTCTGTATCGACTCCATCGTGATCTGCATGTTCGTGAGACTCAGCAGCGTGTCGTAGAGCTTTCGACGGTCGGCATCGGAGATCTGGACGAGCGGATCGCCGAATACCTGTGCGGTTGCCGATTGCTCCCGGCCGTCGACCGACAGCTTCACGTGGTAGGTCCCGGGCAGCACCAACGGCCCCAGGTTCGTCAGTTCCGGCTGGAAATAGAACCCGGTCGTCTGAGGGGCAGCAGGCGTAGTTCGCAGATCCCAGACCACGCGGTGGAGGCCCGTTTCCTTGGGCCCTTTCAACTCGCGCACGAGCTTGCCGTCGGCGTCGCTGATGCGGATCGTGATGTCTCCTTTCGCTGCCGCCTTCAGGTAGTAGTTGATATAAGCCCCGAATGCCGGGTTCGGCGCAACGTACTCGCGTCCTCCCGTGAACCACCCGCTTTCGCTCGGGATGAACTCAGTTGCAGCGCGGATGTCGAACAGATGGCTGTCAGAGGGGACCTGCCCCTTCATCTGTTGCAGCGGCGAGATGTCGTCGAACACCTGGATGCTGCGCCCGTGCGTGGCGACAACAAGATCGTAGTCGCGAGGATGCACCACCAGGTCGTAGACGGCGACTGTCGGCAGGCTCTTCCACGCATTCCAGCTGACGCCGCGGTCGAGCGACGCAAACAGCCCGAACTCGGTTCCAACAAACAGCAGGTCGGGATTCTTCGTGTCTTCCTTGATCACGTAGACAGGGCCCTTGGCGGGAAGATTCGCCCGAATCGACTTCCAGGTCTGTCCGAAGTCGGTGCTCACGTAGACGTACGGATTGAAGTCGTCGCTGCGGTGACCGTCGAGAGAGGCGTACACGCGCCCGTCTTCGAATGACGACGCGAAGACGCGGCTGACATAAAGCATCTTCGGTACGCCGGCGATACGCGCGGTCAAATCGGTCCAGTTCTGACCTCCATCGCGCGTCACCTGCACCTTGCCGTCGTCGGTTCCGACGTAGATGAGCCCTGCGCGTTTCGCCGATTCCGAGACCGTCGTGATATTGCCGAACGAGGTCATGCCGTCGTGTTTCGACAGCGTGATGTTCTTGTCCGCCACGTTCATGACCGGAAGCGTCTCGCGATTGGTCTTCGTCGTGAGATCGGGGCTGACCGCGGACCATGTGTGGCCGTGGTCGGTCGAGCGGAACAGGCGGTTGGCGCCGATGTAGAGCGCGGAATCGTGCGGAGAGACGACGATCGGCGACGTCCAGTTCCAGCGCAGCTGTTCGCCTGGTTCGGCTTCCGGCCTGATAGTCTTTCGCTCTCCCGTCTTCAGGTCGTAACGGATGATGTAGCCGTTCTGGCAATCGCTGTAGACGCTGCCCGCGTCCTTCTGATCGACGGCCACGTACATCCCGTCGCACGGCTGGATCTGGAACCAGTCCTGATTCATGATGCCGAGGCGCCGGCGCACCGAGCTTGGTCCGCCCCACGACGCGTTGTCCTGCATCCCGCCGTACACCGAATAGGGCTGCTGCATGTCGACGGCGACCGTGTAGAACTGTCCGATCGGATAGTTGTTCAGGTGCTCCCAGGTCTTCGACCTGTCGTAGCTCACCCAGATGCCACCGTCATTGCCGTCGATCAGATGGTTCGAGTTGCGCGGATCGATCCAGAACGCGTGATGGTCGAGGTGCACATTAGGCGCTGCGTCATCACGAAACGTCTTGCCGCCATCGTCCGAGACATGCAGCTGCACGCCTCCGACGTAGATCCGGCTGTCGTCGTTCGGGTCGATACGAATCTGGCTGAAGTACATCGGCCGTGGATTGAGACTGTTCATCTTCGTCCACGTCCCGCCCTTGTCCTCGGAGCGGAACACCCCACCATCCTTGTTCTCGACAATCGCGACGACGACGTTTGGATTGGCCCGGTAGATGTCGAGGCCGATGCGACCGTTGTCGCCCGGCGGCAGGCCGTTGGTGAGTTTCTTCCACGTCCTCCCGCCGTCAGCGGTCTTGTAGATCCCGCTGCCGGCACCGCCGCCATTGAACCCCCATGACGTGCGACGGCGTTGATACATGGCGGCATAGAGAATCTTCGGGTTGAAGGGATCCATCGCAAGGTCGACTGCGCCGGTGTCGGCGTCGATAGAGAGGACGTTCTTCCATGTGAGGCCGCCATCGGTCGTCATGTAGACGCCTCGTTCGGCATTTGCGCCCCACAGGTGGCCGAGCGCCGCAGCGTAGACGATGTCGGTGTCGACCGGATTGATCACGATGCGTCCGATGTAGTGAGACTCCTCGAGTCCCAGGTGCGTCCACGTGTTCCCGCCGTCTGTCGACTTGTAGATGCCGTCGCCCCACGATGAACTCTGACGGCTGTTGGCTTCACCGGTGCCCACCCATACGGTGTTCGGATCGGTCGGGTTGATTGCGACGTCTCCAATCGACACCGAGTTCTGGTTGGCGAACACGTTCTCCCACGACGCGCCGGCATTGACCGTCTTAAGCAGGCCGCCGGAGGCCAATGCCGCATAGAAGAGAGACGAGTCTGCGTCGTACACAGCAAAATCCGAAACACGTCCGCCCATGAGCGCCGGGCCGATATCCCTCGGCTTGAGCGCGGACAGAACCGATTCCTGCGATTGGGCGACTGCCGATGCGCCATCAATCAAGAAGATGAGGGCGGCCGTCAGCAGGATCCAACGACGTATCATGGTTCACCTCGTAAACCCGATGGTTGCGACGTTCGTGGTCCGGGTCGGTTGTGCGTGGCCCGTTGAACGCTGATAAACGTGAGCCCGGGTCGTCCTCAAGGGAACGATCCGGGCTCTGGAGAATCGCCTGCGTTCCGACCGCCCTAATAGAGGAGCCGGCGCCGGAGCTTCAGGCGAAAGACTAGAACGTCAGCCTGAAGCCAAACCGCAGCACGCGCGGCCCAAGAATCTGACTGATCAGGTTCGCATTCGTCGCGTTCTGGTTAGGCTGACGCGCGAGGATCGTGTTCGCATTGAAGAGGTTGAAGACGTCCATCGTGAAGAGCACACGCACGCGCCGGATTTCCAGCTTCTTGTCAACGCGGAAGTCGATTGTCTGGAAAGTCGGGAGGCGGACATCGCCGAGCGGATCGAGCAGCACCTGGACGCCGCCGGCCTGGTTCGGCCGCGAAGCGATGTTGATCGACTGCGGGAACGGATATCCCTGCCTCGCGTTGTAGAAACCGGCAACGCCGATTCCGTACCACGGCAGCTCGTAGGCGCCGGTCAGCCTCGCCACCCACTTCGCGTTCAGGTACACGTTGCCGAGGCTGTTCGAACTCGACGCGGGAGCGTACTGCGCGTTGTTGTACATGTCGACGTTGGTGGGATCCTGGTACGCGGCTGGCGAGCCGTATAACACGAGGGTGCTGTTGTAGGTGAAGCTCGCGTTCATCATCCAGTGCTGCGACATCCGCTTGCGCATCGAGGCCTCGAGGCCGTTGTAGCTCCGCCTGTAGTCCGGCTGGTTGGTGCGGATCACGGGAGCCGGCAACGGGAAGTTCGGAACGTAGTAGGTGACCGCGCTGCAGCGGTTGTCGCCAGCGGTGCAGGCGCTGGCGGGCGGAGTGTAACTGACCGCAGTATAGTCGGAGGAACTGAGGCCGATGCGCGCGTTCCATCTGGCGTTCACGTAGCTGCGCCGGATGTAACTGACGCTGACGCCCACATCTGCACCAACCTGCTTGTCGAAACCAACGAGGAATTCGTCAGTCCGATCATTTTTCAGGTTCGGATCAATCTTGTTCGGACTCACGGTCTGCGCCGGGTTTGCCGGGTTGTACTGGCCCCCGTATCCCAGGAGCCTGCTGACGTCTATCTCGTTAGCCTGCACGACACGGTCGCCGTTCAGATCATTCCATGGGTACTCGACATAGGCGGCTCCGATCGTGTTCAGCGTGCTCGACAGGTCGCCCGTCATGCGCTGCCCGTAGTACTGTCCGAAGGATGCCTTCATCACGTTCCTGCCGTCGCCTTTCAGGTCGTAGGTAACAGCAATGCGCGGCGCGATGTTATTCCATGCCACTCCGTCCTTTACGCCGGGGAAGTCGACCGCAGGCAGGTAGTTGAAGACCGTGCCGTTCATGGTCGTCTGGTCCTGGAACGGAGAAGCGGGAACGTTGGTCGCCTTGCTCTCGTCGCTCTGGTGATCCCACCTGACGCCAAGATTCAATGTGAGGCGTTTGCGCGTGAAGGTGTCCTGAACATAGCCGGCCTGGACGTGGTTGAACGGATCCGTCGTCGAGTCGCGGTAGAGCCGGGCGCTGTACGGCTGGCCGTAGTTGAACCGCGCATTGGCATTGCCGCCCCAGTGCCTCGAGTACCAACCGTCCATCGTGCGCCACAGGTAGCCTGCCTTGATCGCGTGGTCGCCACCCATTTTGCCGGGCAGGAAGTAGTTGGTCGTGACGTCGACGCTGTTGAATGGCATCTGGTACACGTCCGAGAAGTACGATCGTCCCCACAGCCCCGTGCTGATCTCATAGGTTGGCTGGATCGCGGCCTGCGACGGATCCTGGAACGCGAACGTGTAGCTGTTGTTGACGTGTGCCCATTGCACCTGCATCGTCCAGCGGTCGTTGATGATCTGCTGGTCGCTCGCCCTCCACGTGGCCGATGGCCCGCTGTTCCAGCCCCAGAAGCCCCATGAGCTGTCGAGCGGCTTCTGCCGCCACGTGGTCTCGGGTGGCATCAGATCGCTGGCATTGCGGGCGTTGCGAACCTTCTGGGAGAAGACGTTGGACCAGGTAAGCGAGTTGTTCTTGAACGGCACCACGCTGACCTTCAGGTTCACGTTCCCGATGGTCGTAACGTCGCCGTTCAGACAATCACGAGCTTCGGTGGTGGAGTGTGAAAGTGGATCCTTGGCAAGGTCTGCCTTCACTGTCTGGCACGCGGGTGTCTGTTTATAGAAGTTGTTGACACCGACCTTGGTCATCAGTTTTCCGAAACTCCCCCAGAACCACGCGCGTCCCTTCTTGATGGGACCGCCAGCCTCGATGCCGTAGTCCTGAATTTGTTGAATCGGGTTGCCGGACGATGCGCCCTGGAGGCGAATTTCGTTGGTCAGGTTGTCCGACTCGAACTTCTGGTCGGTGATGTAGCCGCGCATCGAGCCCTTCAACCTGTCGCTGCCGCTCTTGGTGACGACCGCGATGCCAACACCCGCCGTCTGCATCGAGGCGTCGGAGCTGGCAGTGGATACCTGCACTTCCTCGAGCGAGTCGAAGTCGTAATAGAAGGTCGATGCGCCGCCGCCCAGCATGTCGGTGACGTCAACGCCGTCCATGATCCACTTCTGCTGTGATTGTGCGGCGCCGCGCGAGACGAAAGTAGACTGCTGTCCCGACTGGCTGCCGCCGACGTTCTGGCGGTCCATCACGACGCCCGGCGTCTGCTCGATGATGACCCACTGGTCGCGCGCCGACGGGATGGTCTGGAGAGCCTCCTGCGTGAAGCGCGCTCCCTTGCCGGTGTCTTTCAAATCCACGACGGGCTGCTCGCCTGTCACTGTCAGAGTTTCAGCGAGCGTGCCGACCTCGAGTGTCGCGTTCACCTGGACGTTTAGGCCCATCTCCAGTCGGATCCCCTCTCGCAGAAGGGTCTTGAAGCCACTCAGCTCGAACTTCACGCTATAAATGCCTATCGCAAGTTGCGGGAATCTAAAAGTGCCAGTCTGACTGGTGACAGCGACCATCGGCTGCAGCAGCACCGGACTGCTGGCGGTGACGGTAACGCCCGGTATCACTGCTCCCGAACTATCCGTCACTTTGCCATAGATCTCGCCGGTCTGCTGTGCCAGTGCAGGAACGGCAAATCCAATGGCAAGGACGACGGCCAACACGACTATTCGAGTTCTCATCTTGGCTCCTCCCTCCGAAACGACGACCCGGTTTGTCCTCGTCTGAATGGCGGGGGCCCCTGCACCCCGCCAAGCTCGGCTTGCCCGCTGAAACCCTGTGAGGGCGGGTCTCCCGTAAGGCCCCAACGCCCACTCCGCTCCCTCGCGCTCTTGCCCGAATACGCTTTTGCAGCAATCCTGCCGCTTGAGAGCCACTGTCACGTGCAGTCGACGATTCAATACCCTGCGGCGTATCCCGCTCGCCGCGGATCGGCCACGCCCGTGAGTTCGCCAGTCTTCTGGTCGCGCATCACGGCCTGCACCGATCCCAAGTGCCAGCTGTAGGGTGCGGTCGGTCGCACCCGGATGCCGTAGTCCGCCAGCCCCGCGAGGACCTTTTGCGGCACCTGCGTCTCAACCTGGAAGAGAGCCGTCGGCTCGTTGCCGTCGAACCGCGGTGCACCGACCGAGGCAACCAAGTCCTTCTTGAACCCGAGCAGATTCACGAGCGCGATTGCAACAGCCTTGGAAGCGAGCCCCGGCGAGCCGATGCCCAGAAACGGCTTGCCGTCCCGCATGACGATCGTGGCGGGGAAGGGGGAGACCACGCGACGCCCTTTTCCATTTGCCGTTCCCGGAAAACTGTTGCCTGAATTGACCATCACGCCGTCCACTACGAGGCCTGTCGCGAAGGTGCTTCCATAGACCGTGTGCGTCGCCGACACCATGTTTCCCATCGCGTCGACGATGACCAGATGATTCGTGTCCGAGTAGAGGCGACCGTGCTCGCTCATCTCGCCGGAAGCCGGCAATGCCTGCTCTGCCGAGGTGGTGGTAACAGCCGACGGCATCGGAAAGCTGCCGTTAATCAGCCGCGCGAGCATCTTCGCGTAGTCCTTCGACACGAGCGTGTCGATTGGCACGTCGCAAGACAGCGGGTCGTGCACGTACTCGATCACGCTGTTCTCGGCAGCCGAGAAGATGCGCCGCAGCAGGGCCAGCGTCTTTGGCGACTCGGTGTAGTAGGGCATCTTGTCGAGGTCGAACTGCTCCGCCATGTTCATGACGAGGGCGATCAACGCTCCCCCGTTGGCAGGCGGCGGCGCCGTCACAATCTCCACATCGCGATATGTGGTTCGAAGCGGCTCTTCCCAACGGACCTGGTAGCCAGCCAGATCGTCGAGCGTCATCATTCCACCCGTCGCGTTGACAGCCTGCACGAAGTGATGTGCCCACTCTCCTTTGTAGAAGTAGTCCGGTCCCTCACTCGCCAGCCTCTGGAGCGTCTTGGCGAGCCGCGGTCGCGTCACGATGGTGCCCACAGGCGGTACGAACCCTTCGGGCATGAACTCCTCGCGCCCCGAGGGCGTCGTGCCAAGTCGTCCGAGCGATGCACTGCTCATCTCCGCGTAGAGGAAGGAGTACATCGGGAAACCCTGCTCGGCCAGGTGAATCGCAGGGGTAAAGTAATCGGCCCATTTCACCGTCCCGAAGCGTTCGGCCGCCGCGCGCAGGCCTGCAACGATTCCGGGCACGCCTATGCGGCGACCAGAGGTATCTCCGACGCCGCTCGCCATCGCCATGATCGGCGTGATCGGCGCGCCTTTGGCGGTGTGATCCAGTTCCGCGTCGAGGTAGTAAATCTTGTCGCTCTTGGCGTCGTAGATGAGCGCGCCCATGCCGCCAGCCAACGTGCTCATTTGCGGCTCGAGAATGTGCTGAACCATGATGGCCGCAATCATCGCATCCACGGCGTTCCCGCCCTTGCGCAGGACTTCGAGCGCAGTGCGCGTGACCTCGGGATGCGACGTCGAAACCATGGCCTTGGAAGCAGTGGCAAGGGCCTTCGGACCTTGCTCGGCCTGCTGGGCATTCAAACCGAGGACGAGCGAACAGCAAAAGACGATGATGAGGACGAGAGGTAACCGGTGCAGACGCAGGGTAGTCATGGCTGTAACCTCGCGGACCGAATGGGAAACATGCGAGAGCGGACAGACATCAGGTCGGACCAATTGCGCCGCTGCGCAACGATCGGATTGTTCCGTGACAAAGGAACGCAGTAGAAACCGAGGGTCGACGACGTGGGGCAATGTCGGGCAGGGGTGGTGCATCGCCCAACTCCACAACCTGGTGAGTCCAACGACGCCTGAAGACTCGTGCTGGTACCAGACGACCGATCGCAATCTGAGCGACCCAACGGTGAGACGAAGCGTGCGAGAAGCGACGCAAACGAGCGCTAGTTGAGCGTGAATCTTAGCACCGCACCCTCGAACTGCGAGCGTTGAATTGGGGCACAAATAGAAATCGTGCAGAGCGGATGAACATTTCAGCATCCTGACGATCGGGCGCCCGAATGCTAAAATCCGGGATCTCCACCGACGTGCAACGATGAGGGTGTCCTATACACAGCTCCACGATCTTGAAGTGCCTGACGCGTTCGAGCTCCTGGTGAGGCGCAGTGTCATGACCCGGCAGGAGTGTCGTGCGATCCGCGCTCAGCTTCACGACGATATCGAGAGTCGCCGACTGGTGCGCCTCTCCCTTGATCTGGACCGCGTGTTCGCTGACGCGTGCGAGCTGTCCCGGTTGCACACGTCGAAGTTCCTGTCGCGCAGTCTGGACCTTCTGCACGTTGCCGCAGCGCACGTCGCGGCGTGCACGACATTCATTTCCGCTGATGATCGGCAATTGACCGTGGCGAAGGCGACAGGACTGGCGGTCATCGATATCAAGCGCCGCGTGCCACGCATGAAGCGCTGATATCGCCGGGTTCGACCCAATCCGCTCATTCGAGCGCTGCTGACCCTGACGATCGGACCATGTGCGGGCGGGTGGCCCCGGTCTCCTGCGTCACGTCGGCGCGGGCCACGCGAGCCGTCGGATGGTGTGGGGTGCGCTGACGCCTGTGCGGACGTGGGATCGGCTTGGTAGGCGATGCGGTGAACGGGCCGAGACGCTGCCTGTTCGTCGGGAAAGAGGCCGGAATCCCTGGCGGCGACGGATTCGGCGAGGAGGGCCGTCACCCGGCACGCGCCTGGCGCGCCGGTCCCGGGATCCTGACAGAGGCGCCCGAGACGCCTCGACCGCTACTTCTTCACCGGCGCGGGCTGCGGAGCCGGTTGCGCCGGCGCCGCGGGCACCTTCACGCCGCTCACCACCGAGCCCGGACCCTTCTGGTAGATCACCGCCAGGCCGATCGCGCCCAGCATGAACAGCACCGCCAGCACCGATGTCGCACGCGTCAACAGCGTCGCGCCCGACCGCGCGCCAAATGCCGTCTGGCTGCTGCTGCCGCCAAACGCGCTCGCAATATCCCCGGCCCGCCCCTGCTGGAGGAGGACCACCAGCAGCAACAGGAGGCAGACAACCACGTACAGGCCTGTCAACACGTAGTAGAGCATCCGACTATTATACCTTCCGGCTCCCCTTGACGATCTCAAAAAACGTCCGCACCTCCAGGCTGGCCCCGCCCACCAGGGCCCCGTCCACGTCCGGCAGGGCCACCAGGTCCCGGATGTTGTCCGCCTTCACGCTTCCGCCGTAGATCACGTGGCACTCGTCGGCGGCATCCCCCCCGAACCACTGGCGCAGCCGGCCCCGGATGTGGGCGTGCGCCTCGCCCGCCTGCTTCGGCGTCGCGTGCCGGCCGGTCCCGATCGCCCAGACCGGCTCGTAGGCCAGCACCAGCCCGGCCACCTGCTCGCTCGTCAGGCCGTCGAGGCCCGCGGTGATCTGCCGGTCCAGCACATCCAGCGTCTTGCCCGCGTCCCGCTCGTCCAGCGTTTCGCCGATGCAGACAATCGCGGTCAGGTCCGCGCCGAGGGCCGCCACCAGTTTCCGGTTGACGGCGCCGTCGGTGTCGCCAAACAGGCGGCGCCGCTCCGAGTGGCCGATGATTACGTAGCTTGCGCCGGCCTCCTTCAGCATGCCTGCGCTGACCTCCCCGGTGAAGGCGCCTTCCTTCTCCCAGTAGAGATCCTGGCCCGCTACGCCGACCGAGGTGTTCCGCGCCTCCTCGGCGGCCGCGTACAGCGCGGTGAACGGCGGCGCGACGACGATCTCGACCGCGTCCGTGCCCCGCGCCAGAATGCCCAGCTCCTTGACGTAGAAGACCGCCGCCTGGACGGACTTGAACATCTTCCAGTTGGCCGCCACGAACGGAATGCGAGTCGCCATGGGCTGCCCCCTGTCCCGGCGCTAGCGATTGGCCAGCGCCTCGACGCCCGGCAGCGCGCGCCCGCCCAGGAACTCGAGGGAGGCGCCTCCACCGGTCGAAATGTGAGTGACCCGATGCGACAGGCCCGCCTTCGCGAGGGCGGCCACCGAGTCCCCGCCGCCGACAATGGTCGTGCCCTTCACGGCGGCGATGGCCTTCGCCACCCCGGTCGTGCCGGTGTCGAACGGGCTGACCTCGAACACGCCCATCGGCCCGTTCCACACGACGGTCTTCGCGTCGGCCAGCACCGAGCCGAACAGCTCGACCGTTCGCGGCCCGATGTCCAGGCCCATGCGGTCGCCGATGGCCGGGTCGTCGACGGCCAGCGTCTCGGTCGTCACGCCCGCTTCGGGCCTGGCCGCGACGACGTGATCGATCGGCAGCTCCAGTCGCACGCCCATGTCCTTCGCGCGGCGCTCGATCGCGCGCGCCTCGTCGAGCTTGTCGTCCTCGACGAGCGACCGGCCCACCGCGAGGCCCCGCGCCTTCAGGAACGTGTACGCCATCGCCCCGCCGATGAGCAGCGCGTCGACGCCCGTCAGGAGATTCTCGATGACCTCGATCTTGTCCGAGACTTTCGCCCCGCCCAGGACCGCGACGAACGGGCGCTCGGGCGACTCGAGGGCGTGTCCCAGGTACTTCAGCTCGTCTTCCAAGAGGAGGCCGGCCGCCGCGCGCGGCACCAGGTGCGCGATGCCCTCGGTCGAGGCATGCGCCCGGTGGCTCGATCCGAACGCGTCGTTGACGTACAGCTGCGTCAGGTCGGCCAGCTGGTGGGCGAACGCCGCGTCGTTCTTCTCCTCTTCAGGATGGAAGCGCACGTTCTCGAGCAGGACCAGCCGGTTGCCGTGATCCTCGGCGGCCCACACGGCCTTGCGCGCCGCATCGCCGACGCAGTCTTCCGCGAACGTCACCTCGCGCTTGAGGAGCTGGCCGAGCCGCTCGGCCACCGGCCGGAGACTGAACTCCGGGCTCGGCCCGCCCTTCGGCCGGCCCAGGTGCGAGGCGAGGATGACGGTCGCGCCCGCCTCGAGCGCGTATTCGATTGTCGGGAGCGAGGCCCGCATGCGGCTGTCGTCCTCGATTTCGCCGTTCTTGACCGGGACGTTGAAGTCCACGCGGATGAACACGCGCTTGTCCTTGAGCCTCAGATCGCGAATCGACAGCTTGGCCACGTTCCCCCCCGGCTTGCGACACACGGCACACGGGCCGACGGCCTGCGGGCAGCGACAATCGCCTCGGACGCATGCCAGGCTGCAGCCTGGCGATCCCGGGACGCAGCAACGGGATCCCGACTCTGCTCGACTCCCTGCGCTCGGTTCCCGATCCCCGCCTACAACCCCTTGCCCGCCATGAATGCCAGCAGGTCCACGCACCGCATCGAGTAGCCCCACTCGTTGTCGTACCACGACACCACCTTCACGAAGTCGCCGTCCATGACTTTCGTGTAGGCCGCGTCGATGATCGACGAGTTCGGGTTGCCGCGGAAGTCGATCGACACCAGCGGGGCGTCCTCGACGGCCAGGATGCCCTTGAGCGGCCCGGCTGCCGCGGCCCGGAAGGCGTCGTTCACCGCCTCGGCCGTCGTCGGCTTCTCGACCAGCGCCGACAGGTCCACGACCGAGACGTTCGGCGTCGGCACGCGCATCGAGAATCCGTCCAGCCTGCCCTTGAGCGCCGGGATCACCTCGCCCACCGCCCTGGCCGCCCCGGTCGTCGTCGGGATGATGGACAGCGCGGCCGCGCGCGCCCGCCGCAGGTCCTTGTGCGGCAGGTCCAGCAGCTGCTGGTCGTTCGTGTAGGAGTGGATCGTGGTCATCCAGCCCTTCCGGATGACGAACGACTCGTGCAGCACCTTGGCGAACGGCGCGAGGCAGTTGGTCGTGCACGAGGCGTTCGACACGATGACGTGCTTCGCCGGGTCGTAGGTCTCCTGGTTCACGCCCATGACCAGCATGGCGTCCGCGCCGGTCGCCGGTGCCGTGATGATCACCCGCTTCGCGCCCCCGGCCACGTGCTTGGCCGCGTCGTCGCGCTTGGTGAACCGGCCGGTCGACTCGAAGACCGCCTCGACGCCGAGGTCCTTCCACGGCAGCAGCGCCGGGTCGCGCTGCGACAGCACCTGGAACTTGTCCCCGTTGACGCTGATCCAGCCCTCGCCCGACTCGATCGTCGCCGAGAGGTTGCCGAGGATCGAATCGTACTTGAGCAGGTGCGCGAGGGTCTTCGTGTCGGTGATGTCGTTCACCGCCACGAAGTCGAAGTCGCGGTTGCCGAGCGCTGCCCGCAGGATGTTGCGGCCGATCCGGCCAAACCCGTTGATGCCGACGCGAACTGCCATGGACGTCCTCCCGCGAGCCCCGGCCGCGCGGCCCTCCACGCTCCCGGGCGATGCGATGCCCGACCACTCCCTCCCGTCCCGGCCGGTGCCGAGGCGGCGTGCCGCCGGGATCGGACCCGTCAACGCGCGGCGCTGGCGGCGAACCTTCATTGTAATGAACGGGTTGCGGGGGGGTCAAACGCGCGTGTTATACTCGGCGCAGTCCTGGTTCGGCCGGAATCCGAGACTGCCTGAGACCCGCGCCTGCGAGTTGTCCGCCTCCCGCGCCCGGTGCCGGCGCGGACCGCCCGCCCGTTTGGCCCTTGGCCTATGTACGTCCTTTACAGTCTGGCGATGGTCGCGCTCTTCGTGGTGGCCTCGCCGTATTTCGTCTACCAGGCCATCCGGTACCGAAAGTACGTCGGCAGCCTGGGCGAACGACTGGGCCTGCTGCCGGTGTCGTTCAACCTGGACGGCGAGGCGTCCATCTGGATCCACGCGGTATCGGTGGGGGAGGCGCTGACCGCGCGCGCCGTTGCCGCCGACCTGAAGGAGCGCTACCCGCGGCTGCGGCTCTACGTTTCTACGACGACGATGGCTGGGCAGCAGATCGCCCGGCGCAGCTTTCCGATGGCCGACGGTTTCTTCTACTTCCCGATCGACCTGTCGTTCATCGTCGAGCGGGTGCTGCGCGTGGTGAAGCCGCGCCTGTTCATCATGATGGAGACCGAGATCTGGCCGAACCTGCTGCGCGCCTGCCGCCGCCGGGGCGTTCGGACGATGATCCTCAACGGCCGCATCTCGGCCCGGTCGTACCCGCGGTACCGACTGGTGCGGCCGCTGTTCCGCCGCGTGCTGGGTCTCGTGGACCGGTTCTGCATGCAGGGCGAGGAGAGCGCCCGGCGCATCATCGAACTCGGCGCGCCGCCTGATCGCGTGACCGTGACGGGCAGCCTGAAGTTCGACGCGCTGCGGGTGCCAGGCCCGCCCGGGCGCGGGGCCGATCGCGTGATGCGGTTCTTCCAGGTGACGCCCGGCCGGCCGGTGGTCGTGGCCGGCAGCACGATGCCGGGCGAAGACGAGATGGTGCTCGAGGCGTTCGCGCGGATCCGCATGCTGTCGCACCACGCGCTGCTCATCATCGCGCCCCGCAGGCCCGAGCGGTTCGAGGAGGTCG
Source organism: uncultured Acidobacteriota bacterium (assembly GCA_963813325.1). Lineage (GTDB taxonomy): Bacteria > Acidobacteriota > Vicinamibacteria > Vicinamibacterales > JAKQTR01 > CAWEYM01. Next base: position 1,642,486 of record CAWEYM010000002.1, on the reverse strand, counting down.
AGCGGCTCGCCCGGGAGGCGGGCTTCCGCACCGTGCGCCGCACGGAACTGGCCATCGACGCCGAGCCCCGCGCCGACGTCGTCATCCTCGACACGATCGGCGAGCTGGCGCAGCTGTACCAGGTGGCCATGGTCGTCTTCGTCGGCGGCAGCCTCGTGGACACGGGCGGCCACAACATCCTCGAACCGGCCATCTACGGCAAGGCGGTCGTGTTCGGGCCGTACATGCAGAACTTCGCCGAGATCGCCGAGGCGTTCCTCCAGCACGAGGCTGGTGTCCAGGTCCGCACGGCGTCCGAGCTCGAGGCCGCGCTGGTCGATCTCCTCAAGAACCGCAACCGGCGCGAGCGCCTGGGCGAGGCGGCACGCGCGCTGGTCGAGGCCAACAAGGGCGCGGGCGCCAAGACGCTGGCCGCCATCGCGGACGTCCTGGCCGCCGACGAGCCGCCGGCTCGCGGCACCGTGGTACCCTTCCGGGTCGCGCACTGACGAGGTTCCCATTCTCAGCTTCCTTTACTCCCTCGCGGCCCGGTCGAGACGGCGAAGCTACCAGCGCCCCGGGCGCCGGCGGCGCCTCGACAGGCCCGTCGTCTCCGTCGGGAACCTGGCGGTGGGCGGCCGCGGCAAGACCCCGGCCGCGCTGCACCTGGCAACCCTGCTCCGCGAGATGGGCGAGCGGCCGTCCATCCTGAGCCGCGGCTACGGCCGCAGCGCCCAGGTCGACGGCGTCGTCGTCGTCTCGGATGGCGACCGGGTGCGCGGCGACGTGGCCCGCAGCGGCGACGAGCCGTTGATGCTGGCGCGCGCGGCGCCTGGCGTGGCCGTCCTGTCGTGCCCCGACCGGTACCTCGCCGGGCGGCTGGCGGAACTGCACCTGGGCTGCACGGTCCACATCCTCGACGACGGGTTCCAGCACCTGGCGCTGGAGCGGGACGTGGACCTGCTGATGATGGAGCCGGAGGACGCGCGGGACGCGCGGACGCTGCCGACGGGGCGGCTGCGCGAGTCGCTCTCGACGGCCAGGCTGGCCGACGCGCTGCTGGTCGCCGGGGCGGACGCCGACGAGTCGCGCGATCTCGGGACGAAGCTGGGCATCGAACGCGTGTTCCGTGTCGTGCGCGGCCTCGAGCCCGCGCGGAGGCTGGACGTCTTCCGCCCGTCGGCGCCCGTCGCGCCTGGATCGCCGGCGTTCGCGGTGGCTGGCATCGCGCGGCCCGAACGGTTCTTCGCTGATCTTGCGGGCGCCGGGTGGACGGTTGCCGGCACGCGCGCCTTTCGCGACCACCACCGCTACACCCGCCGCGATGTCACGGCCATCGTCGACGCCGCGCGCGCGGCCCAGGCGACCATTGTGCTGACCACCGAGAAGGACCTGATGCGCCTCCTGCCGTTCAGGCCGTTGCCGCTGCCGCTCGCCTGGGTTCCGCTCCGCGTGACCATCGAACCGCCGGCGGAGTTCCGCGCGTGGCTGGCGGGACGGCTGGCGGCCGCACGGCCGGCCGATCCCGCGGGTGTGGCCGGCGCGACCACCGCGGCCCCGGCGCCCGCCGCACCCCCGGCCCCCGCGGCGCAGGGCGCGACGTGAGACACCGCCTCGAGTACCTCGTGGTCGCGCTCGTCCTGCACGGGACGCGGCTGCTGCCGTGGCGCGCGGTGCGCGCCTGCGGCACGGGCCTCGGCCGGGTGTTCTACGCGCTCGATCGCCGGCACCGATCGATCGCGCTGCAGAACGTGTCGGCCGCGTTCCCGGGGAAGACCCCGGCGGTGCATCGCGCGATCGTGCGCGGGGCGTTCCGGCACTTCGGGCGGGTGCTGTTCGAGTTGCTGAAGTTCAGCACGCTGACGCCGGCGGCCATGCTCGCCCGCGTCGAGCTCGTCGGCACGGACCGCGTGCGCGAGGCTTACGCCGGCGGCCGGGGAATCCTGTTCTTCACGGGCCACTTCGGGTTCTGGGAACTCCATGCCATCGCGCACGGCGCGAGCGTGCAGCCCATCTCGGTGCTGGCGCGGCCGCTCGACAACCCGCTGCTCAACGCGCTGCTGGAGCGGGTGCGCGGTGCCACCGGCAACACGGTCATCTACCGCCGCGGGGCGCTGCGGCGGATCCTGCGCGCGCTCGCGGCCAACCAGGGCATCGCGATGCTGATCGATCAGCACATCCAGATGCCCGACGCGGTCTACGTCGACTTCTTCGATCGCCCCGCCGCCACCACGCTCGCGCTCGCGGTGATGGCGCAGCGCACGGGGGCGCCGGTCATCCCGGTCTTCGCGCTGCCGACCTCGGCCGGGCGCTACCGGCTGATCTACGAGCACCCCGTCGCCCCGCCGGTCGAGGACACCCCCGAGGCGGTCCGGGCGTTCACCCAGCGCTGCACCGACGTGCTGGAGATGTACGTCAGGCGCTACCCGCACCTCTGGCTCTGGATGCACCGGCGGTGGCGCCCCGCCGATGGCGAGCCGCGGGGCGAGCCGGGGATGTTCCCGGCCGCCGCCCGCGAAGACAACGGGTCATGACGACGCTGGTGTTCGCGCCGAACTGGCTCGGCGACGTGGTGATGGCGCTGCCGGCGATTGCCGACGTGCGGCGGCACCCGCGCACGACGCGTCTCGTCGTCGCCGCGCGGCCGTCGGTGGCCGGCGTGCTCGCGCTGGTGCCGGGCGTTGACGGCGTGGTCACGCTCGAGGGCGGCACCGGCCTGTCCGCGATGCGGCGCCTCGGACGGGATGTCGAGTCGGTGCGCGGCGCAGGGGCCGATGCCGCGATCCTGATGCCCAACTCGCTGCACACCGCCCTCCTGGCGCATCGCGCCGGCGTGGGCGAACGGTGGGGCTACCGCCGCGACCTGCGGCGCCTCCTCCTGACGCGCGCGATCCCGCCTCCGCGAGGGCCGGTCCACCAGGCCGACTACTACCGCCGGCTGGTCGAGGCGCTCGGCTATCCGAACGGCGCCCGCGAAGCCGTGCTGGAGGCTCCCCGCGACGCGATCGCCGACGCGCGGGCCCTGCTCGACGCGGCCGGCTGGTCAGGCGCGGGCGTCCTGGTGGGCGTGGCGCCCGGCGCCGCGTACGGCGGCGCGAAGCGCTGGCCGGTCGAGCAGTTCGCGCGATTGTGCGGCCGGATCGCCACGGACGCCGGCGCGACCTGCGTGCTGCTCGGCAGCCGCGCGGACGCGGATGTGGCGTGCGCGATCGCCCGCGAAGCCGGTAAGATGGCTGACGGATGGCCGCACCCGCCCGTACTCGACCTCGCCGGGCGCACGGACCTGCGGCAGCTGGCCGGCGTCATGGCGCATTGCCGCGCGTTCGTGTCGAACGATTCCGGCGCCATGCACGTGGCGGCCGCGGTGGGCGTGCCGGTCGTGGCGATGTTCGGCCCGACCGACGACCAGGCGACGTCGCCGCTCCCGGGGGCGGGCGCGGCTGGTTCGGCGCCGCACGCCGTGCTGACCTCGCCGACGTGGTGCCGGCCGTGCATGCTCCGCGAGTGCCCGCTGGACCACGCGTGCATGACGGGGATCACGGTTGACGCGGTGACGAGCGCGGTCGTCGAGCGGCTCAGGGACCGCCTCTAGCGGGGAGCGGCTGAAAACTGAGAACCGAAGGAGTCCAACCGGATGCAGCCCGCGGTGTTCCTGGATCGGGACGGGACGATGGTCGAGGAGGCCGGGTACATCGAGCGCCTCGATCGCCTCGTCCTGTTTCCGTGGACGGTCGATGCCGTGCGGCTGCTCCGACGTGCGGGCTATCTCGTCGTGGTCACGACGAACCAGGGCGGCGTGGCGAAGGGGTACTTCACGGAGGATTTCGTGCGGGAGGCCCGGCGGTTCCTCGAGGAGCACCTGGAGGCCGGCGGCACGAAGCTCGATGGCTTCTACTACTGTCCGCACCTCGCGGACGGCGTGGTCGAGGCCTACCGCCAGGCGTGCGACTGTCGCAAGCCGCGCCCGGGGATGGCGCTGCAGGCCGCGCGCGACCTCGACATCGACCTGCGGCGGTCGGTTGTGATCGGGGACCGCTGGCGCGACGTGGAGCTCGGCAGGAACGTCGGCGCCCGGGGCATCCTCGTGAAGACGGGGTACGGCGCGTCGGAAGCCGTGGCGCCGGTGCAGGGCGTCGAGGCCGACGCCGTGTGTCGGGACCTGATGGACGCGGTGGTCTGGCTGCTGGACCATCCACCCGCGTAGCGAGGATCATGGCGCGCATCGTCACGCTCGAAGAGCTCGAGGATCTGGTCGCGGCGGACCGCGGCGCGGGACGGAGTTTCGCGCTCGCCAACGGGTGCTTCGACCTCCTGCACGTCGGCCACGTGCGCTACCTCGAGGGCGCGGCCGCCGAAGCCGACCGCCTCATCGTCGCGATCAACGACGACGAGTCGGTGCGGGCCCTGAAGGGCGAGGGCCGGCCGATCATGAACCAGGCCGATCGAGCGGAGGTGATCGCCGCGCTGCGGTGCGTCGACTTCGTGGTCGTCTTCCCCGGGCGCACGGTCGGCGACGTCTTGATCCGCCTCATGCCGGACGTGCACTGCAAGGGGACCGACTACACGGTCGACTCCGTGCCGGAGCGGCACATCGTGGCGGGATTCGGCGGGCGGACGGCGATCGTGGGCGACCCGAAGGACCACTCGACCCGCGATCTGCTCGGCCGGATCGCCCGGGCCGGCTAGGCGCGCATGGACCGCCGACTCCTGATCGTCCGGCTCGGCGCGCTCGGCGACATCGTGCACGCCCTGCCGGTCGCCGCCGCAATCCGGCGGGCCTGGCCGCGGGCGCGGATCGACTGGGTCGTGGACGAGCGGTACCGCGCGGTGCTGAGCCTGGTGCGGGGCCTCGACCATGTGATCGAAGTGCGGACGAACGGCTGGCCCGCGGCCATTCCCGCGCTGCGGCGGGCGCGCTACGACTTCGCGATCGACCTGCAGGGCCTGCTGAAGTCCGCCGTGCTGGCCCGGGCGTCCGGGGCGCGGCGCGTGATCGGGTTCGGCGCCGGCCACCTGCGCGAGGGCGCGGCGCGAATGTTCTACACCGACGCCGTCACGCCCGCCGCCGGGCTGCACGTGATCGGCAAGAACATGGCGATGCTGGCGGCGATCGGCGTCGGCGATGATCGCCGCGAGTTCCCGATCGACGCGCCCGACACGGGCATCGACGCGCGCGTGCGGAGCGTGCTCGGGATCGCGCCGGGCGCGCGGTATGCAATCATCAACCCCGGGGCGGGGTGGCCCAACAAGCAGTGGCCGCCGGAACGTCTGGGCGCGACCGCGAGGCACCTGTCGGCGCGGCACGCGATGAAGTCCGTCGTGTTGTGGGGGCCGCGCGAGCAGGCGCTGGCCGGCGAGGTCGCCGCGGCGTCGGGCGGATCGGCCGTGGTCGCGCCGGAGACGACGCTCGCGGATCTCGTCGGGTTGTGCCGCGCGGCCGGCCTGATCGTGTCGGGGGATACGGGTCCCCTGCACCTGGCGGCGGCGCTGGGGACGCCGGCGGTGAGCCTGTTCGGGCCGACCGATCCCGCGCGCAACGGGCCGTGGCGCCCGGAGGACGTCGCCGTGTCGCGGTTCGACCGGTGCGACTGTCACCACAAGCGGCGGTGCCGGCGGCCGTCGCCCTGCCTGATGGACGTGACCGTCGAGGAGATGACGGCGGCGGTCGATCGGCGACTGGGGCTGGTTGGAGGTCATGGCTGATCTGGCTGCGCGTCTCGCCCGCTTCCGCGTGCCGCTCGGATTCGTGTCGGGCGTGCTCGTGCTGGTGCTGGCGCGTCCCCGGTGGGCGACCCTGCTGGCCGGGATCCTGGTCGCGTGCGCGGGCGAGGCCATCCGGGTCTGGTCCGCCGGTCATCTCGAGAAGAGCCGGGAGGTGACGCGGTCCGGTCCCTACCGGTGGGTCCGCCACCCGCTCTACGTCGGATCCAGCGTGATGGGCCTGGGCGTGGCGGTGGCCGGGGCCACGGTCACCGTGGCGGTCATCGCGGCGTTCTACCTGGCCGTGACGCTGACCGCGGCGATCCGCACGGAGGAGGCGTTCCTGCGCGCGCGGTTCGGCGGGGAGTACGACGCGTACTGCCAGGGGCAGGCGCCAACCATCGAGCGGCGGTTCTGCTGGGCGCGCGTGTGGCGCAACCGCGAGTGGCGCGCGATGATCGGGCTGGCTGTGGCCGCCGGTCTGCTCGCGGTGAAGGCTGCCTGGACCGGCTAGCGGCCCGCGGCCCGTCTGCGGCTTGCGGCGACCTCCCCCCTTCGCTAGCCCCGCGGCTTCAGCCCCCTTCGTAGCCGCCTTCGTAGCCCCGCGGCTTCAGCCGCGGGGGAGCCCCCTTCGTAGCCCCGCGGCTTCAGCCGCGGGGAATCCCCGGGCGGCCGAGAGCGCGGTCCGTTCCCGGGTCCGAAGCCCCGGGGCTCCGGCCGTCGGCGCTCGACCCCGGCTCCCCGATCCCCGTTGATTCACGGCCCCCGATCCCCGATCCCGCGGCCAGGCTGGCGCCTGGCGCTCCCGGGGGTGACCCAATGAGGGTCCCCAACCTCCGATCCCCGATTGTGATAGCATTCCCGTAAGTCTAACGGCGCGATGGCTTTCCGCGATGTGGTCGGGCACCGGCGACTGGTCGGGCTGCTGGGGCGGGCGGCCGCGGTGGGGTCTGTCCCGCCGAGCCTGATCTTCTCGGGGCCCGACGGCGTCGGCAAGCGGCAGGTCGCGCTGGCGGTCGCGCAGGCCCTCAACTGCCCGGACCCCGTGACCGTCGATGGCGTGCGCGACGGGTGCGGCCGGTGCGCGTCCTGCGGGAAGATCGCGCGGGACAAGCACCCGGACGTGATAGCGGTCGCCCCGGACGACAAGGGCACGATCAGGATCGACCCGATTCGCGACCTGATCCGCAAGACGGCCTACCGGCCGTTCGAAGGCCGGGTCCGCGTGGCTGTCGTGGACCAGGCCGATGCCATGCCGGACGACTCGCAGAACGCGCTGCTCAAGACGCTGGAGGAGCCCCAGCCGTCGTCGGTGTTCATCCTGGTGACGTCGCGGCCCGACATGCTGCTCGAGACGGTCCGGTCGCGGTGCTGCCACCTGCGGTTCGCGCCGCTTGCTGCCGGGGATATCGCGTCCGGCCTGGTGTCCCACCACGGCTACGCGGAACGCGACGCTCGCGCGGTGGCGGCGCTCGCCGGCGGCAGTTTCAGCCGGGCGCTGGCCGCGGGCACGGAGGAGTTCGGCGCGGCGCGGGCGGTGGCCGCGGCGGTCCTGCAGGAGATCGCCGGGAGCCGGGACGCGCGGCTGAGGCTGGCGGCGGGGGCGGCGCTGCTCAAGGTGCCGAGCCGGAGGGGCCGGAAGAAGGAGCAGGAACAGGGTCCGGAGCCGGAGCCAGATCCGGAACAGGGCGGCGGGAAGTCGCCGTCGGCCGACCGGCGCGCGCTGGCGTTGCGCCTCCGCGCGATGGGGTCGCTGCTGCGCGACACGACGATTCTGATCACCAGCGGGCCTGATGCGGCGATGGTCAACCTCGATCTCAGGGCTGAACTCGAACCTCTGGCGAGGGCGTACGACCGGGACCGGATCATGCGCGCGTTCGCGGCCGTCGGCCGGGCGCTCGGCGCGCTGGAACGCCACAATGCCAGTCCGAAGATCGTCGTGGACTGGCTCGCGTTCCAGCTGTAGCCCCGCCACCCGGGCCGGCCGCCATAGATGCAGGTGCCTATGAGCGCGGGATCTGCCGGCGCGGTGGTGACGGTGCGGACCGTGCCCCAGGGCTGGTTCAGCCTGGTCGCGCTGACCGACCACGATCCGCCGGTGGTCCCCGGGGACGCGGTCGTGGTCCAGACCGAGACCGGACCGTTTCTCGGGCACGTGACGGCGAGCCCCGGCCTGTTGCTGCTGAAGCTCGCCTCGGGCCAGGCATCCGCGCGCGTGCTGCGGCGGGCGACGCCGCAGGACCTGATGGTGCGCCAGCGCCAGTCCGAGCGGGAGCGCGAGGCCTACCGAGTCGGGATCATGAAGATCCGCGAGCGCGGCCTGGCGATGAAGCTGACCCGCGTCGAGCAGGTCTTCGACGGCTCCCGCCTGGTCTTCTACTTCACGGCCGAGGGTCGCGTGGACTTCCGCGAGCTCGTGCGCGAGCTGGCGTCGGAGTTCAAGACGCGGATCGAGCTGCGGCAGATCGGCGTGCGGGACGAAGCGAAGCTGTTGAGCGGCTACGGGACGTGCGGGCGGCCGCTGTGCTGCACGGCCTTCCTCAAGAGTTTCGAGCCGGTTTCCATCAAGATGGCGAAGCAGCAGGACCTGGCGCTCAACCCGTCGCGGCTGTCCGGGCTGTGCGGCCGGCTGAAGTGCTGCCTCCGCTTCGAACTGGCGCCGGGCGCGGCGCCCGGCGCGCGCGGACGCGACGAGCACCCCGGGGCGCCGGCTGAGGTCCCGCCCGCCGGCTGCTGCGAGGTCTGCGGGCGCCTGCCGGCACCATGACCCTGCCGCGCATCGCGATCACCCTCGGCGATCCCGCAGGCATCGGCCCCGAGATTGCCCGCAAGGCCGCCGCGGACCCGCGCGTGCGGGCGGTGTGCGAGCCTGTGTTCCATGGCCCCGCGGATCCCGCCGCGTTCCCGCCGGGCCGGCTCTCCGCGGCCGCGGGTCGGGCCGCCTACGACGCGATTGTGGCGGCGGTGGCGGATGCGCAGGCGGGCCGCGTCGCGGCCATCGCGACCGCGCCGATCAACAAGGCGGCCTTCGCGCTGGCCGGCCTGCCGTGGCGGGGCCACACCGAGCTGCTGGCCCACCTGACGGGCGCGCCGTCGGTGGCGATGATGTTCTACGCCGAGGCGCTGCGGGTCGTCCTCGCCACGGTTCACGTGCGGCTGGCGGACGTCCCGCGGGTGCTCACGCGGGCGTCGCTCGAGGCGACCCTGCGCCTGGCGGGGCGCGAGCTGCCGCGCTTCGGGTACCCGGCGCCGCGGCTGGCGCTGACCGGCCTCAATCCCCACGCGGGCGAAGGCGGCGTGCTGGGCGACGAGGAGCGGGACGTGCTCGGGCCCGCTGTCGAGGCCTGCCGCGCCGACGGCCTCGACGTGCGCGGGCCGTTCCCGGCCGACACGGTCTTCGTGCGCGCGACGCGGGGCGAGTTCGACGCGGTCGTGGCCTGCTATCACGACCAGGGGCTGATCCCGGTCAAGCTGCTGGCCTTCGGCAAGGCCGTCAACGTCACGCTCGGCCTGCCGATCATCCGCACGTCGGTGGATCACGGCACGGCGTTCGACATTGCCGGCCGGAACCGGGCGGACCCGGGCAGCCTGGTCGAGGCGATCCTGCTCGCGGCGCGCCTGGCGGGCGGCGGGCTCGCGGGGCACGGCACCCGATGACCGACAAGGACGATCGCAAGAAGGCCGAGCGGATCATCTCGGAGAACCGCAAGGCGCACTACGACTACCACCTGCTCGAGACGTTCGAGGCGGGGATGGTGCTGGTGGGCACCGAGGTCAAGGCCATCCGCGAGGGCCGCGTCAACCTGCGGGACAGCTACGCGCGCGTCGACGGCGGCGAGATCTTCGCCTACAACATCCACATCGGGGCGTACAGCAGCCGCGGCTATGCGGACCACGATCCCCTGCGGAAGCGCAAGCTGCTGCTCAAGCGCGAGGAGATCCGCAAGCTGATCGGGAAGACTGTCGAGAAGGGGATGACGCTCATCCCGGTCCGCATGTACTTCAAGAACGGGCGGGTGAAGCTGGCGATCAGCCTGGCGAAGGGCAAGCAGGACCCCGACCGGCGCGAGACCATCAAGCGCCGCGAGATCGACCGCGAGACGCGGGCCGCGGTCAAGGAACACCGCCGGTAGCGGGGGGCGTCCGGGGCCGCCGCCCGCCCGTGCGACGGCGCGTCCGGCCCGGCCGCGCCGCCCGGCCACGCTTGCGGCTCCGCGCGGGCGATGCTACGATTCGAAGCTTTGAAGCGTGGCGGGTTGAAAGAGGAGTGTCCGAGGTGAAGAACGGAAAGCTGATTGCCGGGCTCGTGGTCCTGGCCGTCGTCATTGTCGCGGGCGTGTTCTGGATGACGCGCCGCGGGGGCCAGGTCGTCACGATCGACCTCCTCGCCCAGCTGGCGACTGCCGAGAAGCGCAGCACGTGGAAGACCCCCGGGGAGGAACCCTTCACGGTGGCCGACGTGACGATCGACGGGCAGACGAAGAAGGCGGTGTTCGCGCCGCCCTTCTCGCGCATCACGTGGACCGTCGAAGTGCCCCGGCGGGGCGCCCTCGAGACGTCGTTCGCGCTCCGCCAGGACGCGTGGACCAAGACGAGCGATGGCGTCCAGTTTCGTGTGGGCGTGTCCGACGGCCGGACCTACGAGGAGTACCTGAAGGAGTTCGCCAACCCGACGAAGCGCGAGCGCGATCGGCGCTGGTTCTCCGCCACCATCGACCTGTCCGCCTACGAGGGTCAGACCGTCAAGGTGGTCCTGAGCACGGACCCTGGCCCGTCCCGGCGCGCCAAGAACACCAGCAAGGACGATTACGCCGTCTGGGGCGATCCGAAGATCACGTCCCGCTAGCCGCGAGCCGGCGCGTCGTGTATCCACGGCGACCGCCCCCGGCCGCGCCCGGGACAGCCTGGCATCCGCCAGGCAGGGGGCTCACATGGTTCCATCCGGTTCGGTTGACGCCGCGGGCACGATGCGCGTGCCCTTGCTGGACCTGCAGGCCCAGTACGCGCCGATTCGCGAGGAGGTGCTCGCGGTCGTCACGCGCGTCTGCGACAGCCAGCGCTTCATCATGGGGCCCGAGATCGAGGGGCTCGAGGCGGAGCTGGCCGCGCTGCTCGGCGTCCCGCACGCCGTCGGCGTGTCCTCGGGCACCGATGCCCTCCTCATCGCGATGATGGCGCTCGGCATCGGCCCGGGCGACGAGGTGGTCACGAGCACGTTCTCGTTCTTCGCCACCGCCGGCTGCGTCGCGCGCCTCGGCGCGACGCCCGTGTTCGTGGACATCGACCCGATCACCTTCAACATCGACCCGGCCGCCGCGGAAGCCGCGATCACGCCGCGCACGAAGGCGATCATCCCGGTCCACCTGTACGGGCAGAGCGCGGCGATGGACCCGCTTCTCGACACGGCCGCCCGCGCGGGCGTGGCGGTGATCGAGGACGCGGCGCAGGCCATCGGCGCCCGCTACAAGGGGCGGTGCGTCGGCGGCCTCGGCACGTTCGGCGCATTCTCCTTCTTCCCGAGCAAGAACCTGGGCGCGTTCGGCGACGGCGGGCTGGTCACGACCAGTGACGGGGATCTCGCGCGCACGCTGCGGATCCTGCGCGTGCACGGCGGCGAGCGGCAGTACTACCACCAGGTGATCGGCGGGAACTTCCGCCTGGACGCCCTGCAGGCGGCCGTGCTGCGGGTGAAGGCGCCGCGCCTGGCCGGCTGGACCGAGGGCCGCCGCCGGAACGCGCGCCGCTACCGCGAGCTGTTCACCGAGAAGGGGCTCGTCGACAGGGTGACCCTGCCGACGGAAGCCGCGGACACCTACCACATCTACAACCAGTACTGCGTGAGGGTGCCGCGCCGCGACGAGGTCAAGGCCCGCCTGGACGCGCGCAACGTGGGGACGGCCGTCTACTATCCGGTCCCGTTCCACCAGCAGGAGTGTTTCGCGCACCTGGGGTACGCGGCCGGTCAGTTCCCGCACGCGGAATCGGCGGCGCGGGAGGTCCTGGCCCTGCCCGTGTTCGCTGAACTGTCCGACGACCAGTTGCGCTATGTCGTGGACTGCATCGGGGAGGCCTTGTGAAGGTCGACGTCGCCGCCGCCGCTCCGTCCCGCACGGGCCGCATGCCCGGGCTCACCACGCAGATCTTCGTCGGCCTGCTCATCGGCATCGCCATCGGCCACTTCTGGCCGAGCTTCGGCGTCGACATCAAGCCGGTGGCCGACGCGTTCCTGCGGATGATCAAGATGATCATCGCCCCCCTGCTGTTCTCGACCCTCGTCGTCGGGATCGCCGGCACGGGCGACATGCGGGCGATGGGCCGCATCGGCCTGAAGGCGATCATCTACTTCGAGGCGGCCACGACGATCGCGCTGTTCTGGGGCCTCGCGCTGGTCAACTGGTTCCAGCCTGGCGCGGGCCTGGCGGTGCCCATCGGCGGCGACACGGGCGAACTGGCCGCCCTGGCCACCCGGCAGCAGGGGGCCTGGGACATCTTCCTGCACCTCTTCCCGACCTCGGTCATCGACTCGATGGCGCGGGGCGACATCCTCCAGCTCGTCGTGTTCTCGACGTTCTTCGGCGTGGCGCTCGCGGCGATCGGCGAGAAGGGCAAGCCCGTGCTCGAGGTCCTCGAGAGCACCGCGCAGGCGATGTTCAAGTTCACCGGCTACGTCATGCGGTTCGCGCCGGTGGGCGTGCTCGCGGCCATCGCCGCCACGGTCGGCGGCAAGGGCCTGGCCATCCTCTACACCCTCGGCAAGCTCATCCTGCTGATGTACGGCGGGTTGCTCGTCTTCGCCATCGTCGTGATCGGCGGCGTGTCGCTCCTGATCCGCGTGCCGTTCCTGAAGTTCGTGAGCGCCATCCGGGAGCCGTTCCTGATCGCGTTCACCACCGCCAGCAGCGAGGCGGCCCTGCCGAAGGCGCTCGAGGTGATGGAGCGCTTCGGCGTGCCCAAGAACATCGTCGGGTTCGTGCTCCCGACCGGCTACAGCTTCAACCTCGACGGCACGACGCTCTACCTGTCGCTCGCGAGCGTGTTCGTCGCGCAGCTTGCCGGCGTGCACATGTCGTTCGGGCAGCAGATCGTGATGATGCTGACGTTGATGCTGACGAGCAAGGGCGTGGCCGGCGTGCCGCGCGCGGCGCTGGTCGTGCTGACCGCGACGCTGACCTCCTTCGGGCTCCCGCTCGAGGGCGCCGCCATCCTGCTCGGCATCGACCAGATCATGGACATGGGGCGCACGGCCATGAACGTGATGGGCAACTGCATCTCGACCGCCGTGGTCGCCCGCTGGGAAGGCGTGTTCGACGACGAGAAGATGCGGGCGTTCACGGCGGGGAACCGGGCGGCCTGATGGCGCCGACCCTGCTCGTGACGGGCGGCGCCGGGCAGCTCGGGGGGGCCATCCTGCGCGCGTTCGCGCCGGATCATCGCGTCGTCGCGCTGACCCGCGCCGATCTCGACATCACCGATCACCGGGCCGTGATGGCGCGCGTCGCGGCCGAGCGGCCCGCCGCCATCATCAACTGCGCGTCCTACAACGACGTGGACGCGGCCGAGGGCGAGCCGGTGCGCGCCCTCGAGACCAACGCGTTCGCCGTCGAGTCGCTGGCGCGCGCGGCCGCCGGGGCCGGGGCGGCGCTCGTGCACTACAGCACCGACTTCGTCTTCGACGGGAGCGCGGATCGCCCCTACACCGAGGACGACCAGCCGAACCCCCGCAGCATCTACGCGGGATCGAAGCTCGTGGGGGAGTGGCTGGCGCGGAACGCGCCGCGCTGGTTCGTCCTCCGCGTCGAGAGCCTGTTCGGCGCGGCCCCGGGCTGGCAGGGGCGCCGCAGCAGCGTGGACAAGATCATCGAGGGGATCGAGGCGGGCGCCGAGGTGCCCGTCTTCACGGACCGCACCGTGTCGCCGAGTTACGTGAACGACATCGCGGCCGCGACGCGGCGCCTGCTCGGGGGCGGGGCGCCGGACGGCCTGTACCATTGTGTCAACGACGGCCACTGCACGTGGCACGACCTGGCGCTGGAGGCCGCGCGGCTGCTCGGGCGCACGCCGCGCCTGAAACCGGTGCAGATCGACACAGTCAGGCTGCGGGCGCCGCGGCCGAAGTACTGCGCCCTGTCACCCGCCCGGCTGGCGTCGCTCGGGATCGTGATGCCGACGTGGCAGGACGCCCTTGCGCGGCACATCGGGGCGAGGGGGAAAGCGGGCAGGGAGGCGGGGGGTCCGGCGTGACGCCGTGAAGGCACGCACGACTCATGACTCACGACCCACAACTGTCGTCCCGATGCCCCGATCCCCGGCTCCCGTCCCCTACCCCAGCGCCTCCTCGACCAGCCCCCTGACCATGTTCCCGATCGCAAGGCAGGCCGTCAGGCCCGGCGAGTTCGTGCCCGCCGCCTGGACCAGCCGCGGGCACGCCGCGTCGCGCTCGATCAGGAAATCGGCAAACGGGACCTCGGGCGGGTTCAGGCTCGGGCGGATGCCGCTGCCGGCGAGGCGGAGGTCATCGAGCGTCACCGCGGGCAGCAGCATCCGGGTTGGCTCGAGGAAATCCTCGACCGGCTGCCGCTGGCCCTCGTAGTCCTCCTTGCCCGACTGGTGGCGGATCGTTGGTCCAATCAGGACGGTGCCCCAGGTGGTCGGGGTGAGGTGCACGCCAAGGCCGTGCCCGGCCTGCACCGGCACCGGGTAGACGAGGCCCCTGACCAGGTGCCGCTTCGACGCGGTCAGTTCCGCGTACTCGCCGCGGCACGGGTGGATCGCGAACCGCCGTCCGCCCAGCATCGCCGACACGTCGTCGGCGTGGAGGCCGGCGGCGTTCACGACGACGCGGGCGAGGATGTCCTCGCTGCCGGTGCGCAGCACCAGCCCGTCCGGCCGGGCTTCACCCGACTCGAGCCGCGTGCCGCGCAGCAGGTGGCCGCCCCGCCCTTCGAGCACGTGGGCGAGCGCGTTCACCAGCGCCTCGGGCTCGACGATCCCCGTCGCCGGCGAGAACAGGGCCGCGGCCGGCCGCACGTGCGGCTCCCGCCGCCGCACGAATGCCGCGTCGACGATCTCGAGGCCTTCGACGCCGTTCGCGTCGCCGCGCCGCTTCAGGTCGGCCAGCGCCTCGACTTCGTCCTCGTTCACGGCGACGATGAGTTTCCCGCGTCGGTCGTGGGGCACGCGGTGCGCGGCGCAGAAGTCGTACAGCTGCCGCGCGCCCTCGACGCACAGCCTGGCCTTGAGCGTGCCCGGCGGGTAGTAGATCCCCGCATGGATGACGCCGCTGTTGTGCGTGCTGGTGTCCATGCCTGGTTTCGGGTGGCGCTCGATCACGCACACCTCGAGGCCTGCCTCGGCCACGGCGGCGGCCGAGGCCAGGCCCACCACGCCCCCGCCGACCACGACGACGTCAATCGTCTCCATGAGTCCGACACCCACCGGGACCGGCGTGGCAGGCCTGAAACGGCCGGTGCGCGCTGCCTCGCGCTCCTTGATTCACCCCGGCGAACCACATAAGATCACCTATCGCACGGCCGGGGAGAGGTGTTGCATGCCGAAGCGCGCCATCATCACGGGCATCACCGGGCAGGACGGTTCGTACCTGGCCGAGCTGCTGCTCGACCAGGGCTATGAAGTCACGGGGGTCATCCGGCGCCTCAGCGCCCCGAACTACGAGCGGATCGAACACATCCTCGATCGTATCAAACTCCGGCCCGCCGACCTCCTGGACGAGTTGTCGCTCATCCGGCTGATCGACGACGTCGAGCCGGACGAATTCTACAACCTCGCGGCGATGTCCTTCGTCCCGGCGTCCTGGGATCAGCCGCTGCTGACCGGCGAGTTCAACGCGATGGGCGTGACGCGGGTCCTCGAGGCGATCCGCCAGGTCGGCCCGAAGGTGCGCCTCTACCAGGCCTCCTCGAGCGAGATGTTCGGCAAGGTCCGGGAGGTGCCGCAGAGCGAGTTGACGCCCTTCTACCCGCGAAGCCCCTACGGCGTGTCGAAGGCCTTCGGCCACTACATCACGGTCAACTATCGCGAGAGCTACGGCCTGTTCGCCTGTTCCGGCATCCTGTTCAACCACGAGTCGCCGCGCCGGGGCTTCGAGTTCGTGACGCGCAAGGTGTCGGACGGCGTCGCGCGCATCAAGCTCGGCCTCGCGGACACGCTGATGCTGGGCAACCTGGAAGCGCACCGCGACTGGGGGTTTGCCGGTGACTACGTCCGCGCGATGTGGCTGATGCTCCAGCAGCCGACGCCGGACGATTACGTGGTGGCCACCGGGCTCAGCCACTCGGTCAAGGATCTCGTGCAGATCGCCTTCGGCCACGCGGGCCTCGCCTGGAAGGACCACGTCAAGGTCGACGCGGCGCTGCTGCGGCCCGCCGAAGTCGACCACCTCATCGGGAACCCCGCGAAGGCCCGCATGGTGCTCGGCTGGGAGCCCAGCGTGTCGTTCGAACGGCTGATCGGGATGATGGTGGATGCCGACCTGAAGCGCCTGTCGAGCACCACCCGGAAGGTGGGCCCGCAGCCGTGAGCGCGCGCCGGCGGCCGGCGTGCCGCCGGGCCCGGCCGGTCCACGGCGTGACAAACATCGGGCTCCCCGAAGGACGGACACATGGGCATGCTGGAGCGGATTCAGAACAAGGACCTCAAGATCGGCGTCATCGGCCTCGGGTACGTTGGTCTGCCGCTCGCGGTGGAGTTCGCGCGGGCGGGTTTCCACGTGACCGGCTTCGACGTGGACGCATGGAAAGTGGCCGAGCTGAACGCGAGCCGCAGCTACATCCCGGACGTCTCGACGCCCGACCTCGCGGCCGAGGTCAAGGCCGGGCGGTTCCGCGCGACCACGGACATGTCCGCCCTGGCCGAGATGGACACCATCGACATCTGTGTCCCGACGCCCCTGCGCAAGACCAAGGACCCGGACATGTCCTATGTCGTCCAGGCGGTCGAGGCCGCGGCGAAGTACATCCGCAAGGGCCAGCTGATCAGCCTCGAGTCGACGACCTACCCGGGCACGACCGAGGAGCTGGTCAGGCCGATGCTGGAGGCCGGCGGGCTGAAGGCCGGGCGCGACTTCTATCTCGTGTTCTCGCCCGAGCGCGTGGATCCGTCGAATCCCACGTTCAAGACGCGGAACATCCCCAAGGTCGTGGGGGGCATCGACAAGCAGAGCACCGAGATGGGCGCCGCGCTCTACGGGCAGATCACCACGACGGTCGTCCCGGTCAGCTCGACGGTCGTGGCCGAGATGGCCAAGCTGCTCGAGAACACGTTCCGCGCCGTGAACATCGGCCTGGTGAACGAACTCGCGCTGATGTGCCACAAGATGAACATCGACGTCTGGGAGGTCATCGACGCGGCCCGCACCAAGCCGTTCGGCTTCATGGCCTTCTACCCGGGGCCCGGCCTGGGCGGCCACTGCATCCCGATCGACCCGTTCTACCTGTCGTGGAAGGCGCGCCAGAGCGGATTCGAGGCGCGCTTCATCGAGCTGGCCGGGCAAGTCAACTCGTCGATGCCGGATTACGTCGTCACGCGGGTGGCCGATGCGCTCAACACGGTGAAGAAGGCCATCAACGGGTCGCGTATCCACCTCGCGGGCGTGGCGTACAAGAAGAACGTGGGCGACCTGCGGGAATCGCCGGCCCTCGACATTCTCGAGTTCCTGCAGATGCGCGGCGCCGAGGTCAGCTACAGCGATCCGTACGTGGCCGCCTTCACGCACGCGGGGCACGAGTACACGCCGATCCCGATCGAGGCGGCCCTCGCCTCGAAGCCGGACTGCCTGGTCATCACGACGGACCACGACGCGTTCGACTACGAGGACATCGCGAAGCGTTCCGCCCTGATCGTCGACACCCGCAACGCGTTGCAGCGCTTCCAGGCGGCGCACATCTTCAAGCTGTAGGACACGCCGGGGCACGGCGTGTCCCTTGTCCCGGGCGGAACCCTGGCGTGGCCGCGGGTCTCCGCGCGGCGCGGGCCCGCGCACGCCGCGCTCAGGCCGGAGGCGCCAGCCGTTCCCCGATGACCGCGTAGTCGAGGTACGTGAAGAGGAGGGCGTTGATCTTGTCGACGTTCTCGTTGAAGGCCTGGAACAGCGGCGCCAGGCCGAGCGCGGGGCTCAGATCCTGCGGCGCGGCGCAGTGCTGCAGCCGCGCCTCGCGCGGGTAGGGCGACAGGTACCGCAGGTCGATCCGCTGGAAGCCCGACGCCGTCACCAGGTACTTCAGCGTCTCCGGGTGCAGCGGCCACGCGTGGGTGATGTCGCGGAGGTAGCTCTCGAAGAAGGCGAACCAGCACGCCGGGTTGAGCGTCTCGAGCACGATCTTCGAGCCCGGACGGAGCTTGTGGTACGCGACCTCCAGGAATCGCACGAGGTACGGCGGCTGGAAGTGCTCGGCCACCTGGGCCGCGAACAGGCCGCCGAGCGATCCGTCGGGCAGCGCGTCCAGGTACGCGAGCGCGTCGCCCTCGGCGACGTCGAGGCCGGCGGCGCGGCAGCTCTCCACCATCTCGTGGTTGATGTCCAGGCCGCGGGCCGTGATGCCGTGCTCGCCGAGCAGCGCGAGGAACTCGCCGCGCCCGCACCCGAGGTCGAGCACGTCACGCGCGCCCGCGAAGAGCGGCACGTACCCTTCGAGACGGGCGCGGATGTCGGCCTCCGAGCCGCGGAACTTGTTCTCGAACCCGACGTACTTGTACGCGTCCAGGACCGACGAGACGGCGTTGGGCGCGGGCCCCGGCGTGGCGGCCGGGGGCAGGGTCTCGGCGGGGGACGCGGCCGGTTGGGCCGTGGCGGCGGCCGCCGGCCCGCGCGGCGCGGCGAGGAGCCGCTCGAGCTCGCGTTTGAGCGTGAGCCCGGTCTGCTGCACGCCCGCGATGCCCGTGCGCAGCTCGTCGACCGCGGTGCCGTAGCGCTGCTCGCGCGCGACCATGGCCTCCGAGCGCTTGAGGAACTCGTCGGTCACGCCGTCGAGCCCGCCCGACAGCCCCTGCACGATCAGCGCGAGCGTCTCGCTCCGGTCCTTCGTGTCCACGAAGAGCGTGATGGTCTGCAGGTACTGGATCAGCCTGCTGTGGAACGACTCGAGCCCGTCGAGCTGGCCCCGCAGCACCGCCAGCGTGCTCTCGATGGCCTCGCGCGTCGCGCGGTGCACCGCGACGTTGCGGTTGACGTGGTCCACGAGGATCGCGTTGAAGTCCTGCTGGCGCTGCAGGACCGGCGCGACGAGGTGCCAGACGAAGAGCCCCAGTCGCCGGCGCCAGCCCGCGAGGCGTTCGACCGGCGGATCGACGAGGATCTGCCACCCCTGGTTGAGCGGCGTCACCTGGTGCTCGTCGGGACCCGGCGGCGGGTGCGGGAACCCGGACACGCGTGGGACCGCCAGATCCAGCGCGGTCAGCGCCTCGTTGTAGCGCCGATCCGCGTCGGCCCGCTCGATCCTGAGGCGCTCGATCTCATCGCGCGTCAGCGTGCGTCCGAAGAACATCGTCCCTTCCTATCGCTCTGTCGGGCCATCGGGCGGGCAGCCGGCGCGCGCGGGCGACGGGCCGCCGCGAAGCGCCCGGGCGGCGGCAGGCGGCTGCCGTCGCTGCCAGCGTACCGGCCGCCCGCGCGGGGAGTCAAGACGCGAGCCACGCCAGATCGACACCGATGGAGGCCGCGATCTCGCGGGCGCGCGACGTGCCATCCGCCACCAGGTGCCCCGGCCACGCCTCGTGCCCGGGCACCGGCGCGGACGCCGCCGCGGCCAGGGCCCGCTCGTAGTCGGCCGCCATCACGTCCGGCGTCGCCCGCCGCGACCAATACGCGCGGGCCGCGCGGCCCAGGCGCGCACGCAGGTCGGCGTCCTGCGCCAGGCGCCGGAGGCTCAGCCTCAGCGTGTTCACCTCGTCCACCAGGTCGACGGCCATCGCCATCGGCTCGGGGCCCGACCCGCCGGCCGGCCGCGCCTGCAGAATGCGCATCGACCGCGGGTCGAGGCACGGGACGTCCGCGGTGTGGGCCAGGTCGGTCACGATCGTCGGCTTGCCCGCGGCGACGCACCGCAGCCACGACGCGGAGGTTTCCCGCGACGTCGGCCAGCGCAGGCACACGCAGGCGTCGGCGACCGCCAGGTACTCGGCGAGGCGATCGTCGGGCACATAGCCGGTGACCGTGACGCGGTCGGCCACGTTGAGCGCGCGCGCCTCGGCCAGGACGTCGTAGTAGTCCACCGTGTCCCCGACCAGCAGCAGCCGGGCCCCGGGCACGTCCGGCGCGATGCCCGCCAGCGCCTGGACGACCGGCGAGATCCGCTTCTCGGGCGTGACCCTGCCGTAGGCCGCGAACACGACCGCGTCGGGCGCGAGGCCGTGCCGCGCGCGCACCTCCGAGGGCGCCGCGGCCGGCGTGGCCGAGAGAATCCGGCACACCCATGCGGATGGTGGTGAGCGCGGCCGCAGGGAACCGCTCGCGCAGGTCCGCACCCAGCCGCTCGTTGTGCACCGCGACGAGACGCGCGGCCTCGATCGGCACCCGCAGCATCGGCCACAGGTGATAGAGCGTCCCGCCAAACCCGGCCACGACCAGGTCGGCGATCGAGGCGGGGGCGTCCGGATGGCTGTACGCGAACTCCGCCCGGTACGTGTCCGCGCGCCGGTGACGCCAGATCAAACCCTTCGCCCGGGCCTGGTGCAGTTGCGCGTCGTGCAGCACGAGGAGGCCGGCATTGCGGACCATGTAGGGCCACATGTAGTCGTGACAGACGTCGTTGCCGAGCTGGTAGACGACCAGGTCGTAGGCCCGAGCCAGCCGGCGCCAGGGAAAGTCATGCGCGCCGAGAATCCGGATGCGACCCGCGTGGGTGCGCTCGTCGCCGGTTGGCGGCGGACTCCACCCGGCCGCACCGGGCGCAGACCCCGCTGGCGCCGTTTCGACGTACGCGTCGATGTCGTGGCGGCGGGCCAGCAGCGGAAGGACGTCCGCGCTGTAGGCGGCGATCCCCGAGCGATCGGGCGGGAGCGGGCTGAACCAGGCCAGGCGCATGATGCGGGTTCCACGCTA
This sequence comes from uncultured Acidobacteriota bacterium, assembly GCA_963813325.1. Taxonomy (GTDB): domain Bacteria; phylum Acidobacteriota; class Vicinamibacteria; order Vicinamibacterales; family JAKQTR01; genus CAWEYM01. The sequence continues at coordinate 1,621,752 of CAWEYM010000002.1, read as the reverse complement.
ACACAGCGATTAGGGGATAGGGGATAGGGAATAGGGGATAGGGAAGAGGGGATAGGGGGGTGCAATCGGAAACATCGGTAACGAACTAGACCGGTTACATGGGTAACACTCAGCTGGTCGTCGTAACCACACCATCTATCCGGTCTGGGTGCAACCGGAAACATCGGTAACAGACTAGACCGGTTACATGGGTAACACTCAGCTGGTCGTCGTAACCACACCATCTATCCGGTCTGGACCCCCTCTTCCCTGTCCCCTATCCCCTATCCCCTATTCCCTGTTCAATTGACACTCCTCGACCCCGTCCATTAGCATGAAGCCGGACTATGCAAGGCTGGCTTTCAATCCTGCTTCTGGCCCTGTTCGGGGCGGCGTTCGGGATCGGCTCGGTCCTGATGGCCATCGCGCTGGCGCGGCTGTTCGGCCGGCACCGGCCGACGCCCGAGAAAGAGGCCCCGTACGAGTGCGGCATGCCGGCGGTCGGGGACGCGCGGGAACGTCAACCGGTCAAGTTCTACCTGATCGCGATGATCTTCCTGTTGTTCGACATCGAGGTCGCGTTCCTCTACCCATGGGCGATGGCGATTCGCGACCTGCGTTGGACGGGGTTCCTCCAGGTCGTGTTCTTCATCGCGCTGCTGCTGGCCGGCTACACGTACGTGTGGCGCAAGGGCGCCCTGGATTGGGATCGGCCCTGACGGTTCGGATCACCGGCTCACGACACGAGTTCACCTCACCGGAATTTCCCGCGCCGGCCGCTGGACGCCCGCGACAGGCGTGTTGACGTGTGACGAATGCCGATCGATACCGACATCCCGATTCTCACGACGACGGTCGAGAAGATGGTCAACTGGGCCAGGCGCTCGTCGATCTGGCCCGTGACCTTCGGCCTCGCGTGCTGCGCCATCGAGATGATGTCGATGAGCGCGTCGCGCTACGACATCGCCCGGTTCGGCGCGGAAGTCTTCCGCGGCTCCCCGCGGCAGTCCGACCTGATGATCGTGGCCGGCCGGCTCTCGCGGAAGATGGCGCCGGCCCTCCGCCGCATCTACGACCAGATGCCCGAGCCCAAGTGGGTGATCTCGATGGGCGCCTGCGCCTCGTGCGGCGGCGTGTTCGACAACTACGCGATCGTGCAGGGCGTCGACCAGGTCGTCCCGGTCGACGTGTTCGTGCCCGGGTGCCCCCCGCGTCCCGAGGCCTTGATCTACGGCATCATCCAGCTGCAGCGGAAGATCGACCGGTCGCGGATCTAGCCTCCGCCTGACCGCCTCGTGCCACTCATGGACTCAACCGCCATCGTCACCGCCCTAGGAACGCTCGTCCCGGGAGCCGAGGTGCAGGCCGTGCCGGCGATCGACCAGCCGGCGATCCTCGTGCCCTCCGACGCGCTGGTGCGGGTCTGCACGGCGCTGCGCGACGACGCGGCGCTGGGCTTCACGTTTCTCCTCGACGTGGTGGGCGTGGACCAGCTGCCGCAGGAGCCGCGGTTCGAGGTGAACTACAGCCTCGTCGCGCCCGACGTCCCGGCCCGGCTCCGCGTCAAGGTCCGCGTGGCGGGCCCCGACCCGCACGTGCCGACCGTGACCGGCGTGTGGCCGTCGGCCGGCTTCCTCGAGCGCGAGGTGTGGGACCTGCTGGGCGTGGTCTTCGACGGGCACCCGGACCTGCGGCGCCTGCTGACGCGCGACGACTGGGAAGGGCACCCGCTGCGGAAGGACTACCCGGTGCAGGTGAACCTGTCCGCGCGGTCGGCCGAGCCGCTGCAGGTGACTCCCGAGCAGTTCCGCGCCAGCCTCGAGGCGGATCGGCAGTCCCGGAAGGGCCGCGACTGATGGCGCAGGACGAGGCGGCCCGCGTCGCGGCGGTGCTCGAGGAGGCCGCGCGCCTCCACGAGGGGGCGAAGGCGTACGCCGCGGCCTCGACGGTGACCGCGGCGAGGGCGATGACGCGCGCCCTGCGGGCGGGCGGCAAGGTCCTGGCGTTCGGCAACGGCGGCAGCGCGTCGGACGCGCAGCACTTCGCGGCCGAACTCGTCGGGCGCTTCGAGCGCGAGCGCCGGGGCCTGGCGGCGATCGCCCTGTCCGCCGACACCAGCGTCGTGACGGCGATCGGGAACGATGACGGCTTCGACCGCGTCTTCGCGCGGCAGGTCGAGGCGCTGGGGCGGGCGGGCGACCTGGCGCTCGGGATCACGACGAGCGGCGGGTCGTCGAACGTCGTGGCCGCGCTGGCGGCGGCGCGCGCAGGGGGGCTGGTGACCGTCGCGTTGACCGGGCGCGACGGCGGGGCGGCGGGCGCGGCGGCCGACATCCACGTCAATGTGCCGTCGCCGGTCACGGCCCGGGTGCAGGAGGTCCACCGGACCCTGCTGCACGCGATGTGCGAGTTGGTCGAGCGGGACCTCGGCGGCGAGCCGCCTGTCCCCGGTTCACGGTCCTAAGGTCCTATGCCCGAACTGCGCACCGAAACGATGACCGTCAACATGGGGCCGCAGCATCCGTCCACGCACGGCGTGCTGCGCCTCGTGCTCGAGCTGGACGGCGAGACGGTCGTCTCCATCACGCCGACGGTCGGGTACCTGCACACGGGCATCGAGAAGACCATCGAGCAGAAGAAGTGGCAGCAGGTGGTCACGCTCGTGGAGCGGATGGACTACCTGAGCTCGCACTCGAACACGCTCGCCTACGTCCTGTCGGTCGAGAAGCTGCTGGGGCTCGAGATCCCCGAGCGGGTGATGTGGATCCGGGTGCTGCTGGTCGAGCTGCAGCGCATCAACAGCCACCTGGTGTGGCTGGGCACGCACGGCATGGAGCTCGGCGCCGTGACGGTGATGCTCTACACCTTCAACGAGCGCGAGAAGATCCTCAACATCAACGAGCTCATCGCGGGCTTCCGGATGTTCCCGAGCTACATCCGCATCGGCGGCCTGCGCGAGGATCTGCCGGCGGGCTTCCACGAGGCCGTCACCGAGATCCTCGACCGGATGCCCGGCCGGATCGACGAGTTCGAGGACCTGCTCACGAAGAACGAGATCTTCATCCGCCGGACGCGGGGCGTGGGCGTGATCTCGAAGGCCGATGCGATCGCGTACGGGCTGGCCGGCCCGATCGCGCGCGCATCCGGGTCCACCTACGACGTCCGCAAGGCCTTCCCCTACTGCGGCTACGAGACGTTCGACTTCGACGTGCCGGTGGGGGCCCGGGGCGACGTGTTCGACCGCTACCTGGTGCGCATGGACGAGATGCGGCAGAGCCTTCGCCTGTGCCGGCAGGCGCTGGACCGGATCACGCCGCGCGGGGCGTGGGCGGCCGACGACCCGCGGGTGGTGCCGCCGCCGAAGGACAAGGTCTACACCGAGATGGAGGCGCTCATCCAGCACTTCCTGATCTACTCGCAGGGATTCACGGTGCCCGCCGGCGAGGCGTGCGTGCCAGTCGAAGGGCCGCGGGGCGAGCAGGGCTGCCACGTGATCTCGACCGGCACCAACCGGCCGTCGCGGGTGAAGATGCGGTCTCCGTCGCTGCTGGCGACCCAGGCGATGGAGAAGATGGTCAAGGGCGGGTTGATTGCCGACGTCATCTCCGTGATCGGATCGATCGACGTCGTGCTGGGGGACGTGGACCGGTGACTTTCCACCCCAAGATGCCGTACGAGACGGGCCTCCACCACTCGGAGCGCCGGTTGCCGGAGGAGGGCGGGCCGTTCGCGTTCACGGCCGAGAACCTGGCGCGCCTCGAGGAGATCGCGACGCACTATCCGCCCGACCGGCGGCGGTCGGCGCTGCTGCCGGCCCTCTACCTCGTCCAGCGGCAGCAGGGCTACATCTCGGCGCAGGCCATGGAGTACGTGGCGCGGACGATCGGCTGCACGCCGGCCGAGGTCGAGGACGTCGTGTCGTACTACGCGATGTTCTACGATCACCCGGTCGGGCAGTACGTGCTCGGCGTCTGCCGCACGCTGTCGTGCGCGCTGAACGGCGCCGAGCGCGTGACCGACGTGCTGGCGCGCAAGCTGGGCGTCCGGCCGGGCGAGACCGACCCGACCGGGATGTTCACGCTGGTCGAGATGGAGTGCCTCGGCGCGTGCGACCGCGCGCCGGTGGTGATGGTGAACGATCACTGGCACGAGTGCGTGACGCCGGAGGCGGCCGAACGCCTCGTCGACGACCTGCGGGCGAAGGGGCCGGCGGCGCTGAGCGGGTGCCACTTGTGCGTGGAACGGAAGCCGTGACGGGCCGATGGTGCCGATGACCATGGAACCAGTGCTCACCCAGTTCGTCCGCGAGCCCGACAGCTTCACGCTCGACGTCTCCCTCCGGCACGGCGCGTACGAGGGGCTGCGCAAGGCCCTCACGCTGCCGCCCGGGCAGGTCATCGACCTGGTCAAGGCCTCCGGCCTGCGCGGGCGCGGCGGGGCCGGCTTCCCGGCCGGGATGAAGTGGGGCTTCGTGCCCAAGGACTCGCCCAAGCCGAAGTACATCTGCTGCAACGCCGACGAGAGCGAGCCCGGCACGTTCAAGGACCACGTGCTGATGGAGCGCAACCCGCACCGGGTCATCGAGGGCTGCCTGATCGCGGCCTGGGCCATCGGCGCGGAGGCGGCCTACATCTACATCCGCGGCGAGTTCCTGCACGTGCAGCAGGTGCTCGACGCGGCGATCGCCGAGGCGAAGGCGCGCGGCTTCGTCGGGAAGCACATCCTCGGGTCCGCGTTCGACTGCGAGGTCTTCACGCACCGCGGCGCGGGGGCCTACGAGGCCGGCGAGGAGTCGGCGCTGCTCGAGTCGCTCGAGGGCAAGCGCGCGCAGCCCCGCCTGCGGCCGCCCTTCCCCGCGGTCGTGGGCCTTTACGGCTGCCCGACGGTCATCAACAACGTCGAGACCCTCGCCAACGTGCCGTTCATCATCACGAACGGCCCGGAGTGGTTCGCGGCCCTCGGCCCCGAGAAGAACGGCGGCCCGAAGCTGTACTGCGTGAGCGGCCACGTGCGGAAGCCCGGCGTGTACGAGGCGTCGATGCACACGACGCTCCGCCAGCTCGTCGACGACTACGCGGGCGGGGTCCGCGAGGGGCGCCGCCTCAAGGCCGTGATTCCCGGCGGGTCGTCGACGCCCGTGCTGCTGCCCGACGCGCTCGACGTCCCGGCCAGCTTCGACGGCGTGGCGAAGGCCGGGTCGATGCTCGGATCGGCCGCCATGATCGTGATGGACGACTCCACCTGCATGGTGTGGGCGGCCGAGAACCTGATCCACTTCTACAAGCACGAGTCGTGCGGGAAGTGCACGCCCTGCCGCGAGGGCGCGGACTGGATGCTGAAGATCCTGCACAAGATCGAGCGCGGCGAGGGCGAACTGCGCGACCTGGACCTGCTCGAGAGCGTCGCGCGCAACATCAACGGCAAGACGCTGTGCCCCTTCGGCGAGGCCGAGGTGGCGCCGGTCCTGAGCACGCTGCGGCACTTCCGGGACGAGTACGAGGCGCACATCCGCGAGGGCCGCTGCCCGCTGCGGGCCGACTGGCGGCGCGATCCGGGCCACGCGCACTAGGGGCGGCTCGTGGCCCGTGGCATGTTGGGAACTCATGTCCCGGGACTGAAGACTGAGGACTGACAACTGAGAACTGACAACTGATAACTGACAACTGACCCCGATGATTCCCGTCTACGTTGCCCAGTTCGGCCTGATCGTCTTCACGTTCGTCCTGTTGCTGCTGGCGGCGGCCGTGATGGTCTACGCCGAGCGGAAGGTCGCCGGCGTGATCCAGCAGCGGTACGGGCCGTACCTGGTCGGCCCCCACGGCACGCTGCAGCCGATCGCGGACGTCGTGAAGCTGATCTTCAAGGAGACGCTGCGGCCGAAGGGCGCCGACAAGGTGCTCTTCATGCTGGCCCCGCTGATCTCGGCGACCGCGGCGTTCGCGGCCTTCGCCGTGGTGCCCTTCGGCGGCGAGACGACCTTCTTCGGCCTGATCGACGAACCGATCCCGCTGCAGGTCGCCGACGTGAACGTCGCGGCCCTGGTCGTCTTCGCCATCGCCTCGATCAGCATCTACGGCATCGTCCTGGCTGGCTGGAGCTCGAACAGCAAGTACTCGCTGCTCGGCGCGCTGCGATCGGCCTCGCAGATGATCAGCTACGAGCTGTCCTACGGCCTGGCGCTCGCGTCGGTGATCCTCGTCGCCGGGTCGCTGTCGCTGACCGAGGTGGTCGATGCGCAGGCCGGCACGTGGCTCGGCTTCATCCCGAAGTGGTTCATCTTCGTGCAGCCGCTGGGCTTCGTGATCTTCCTGATCGCCGGGGTGGCCGAGACCAACCGCGCGCCGTTCGACTTTCCCGAGGCCGAGCAGGAGCTGGTGGCGGGCTACCACACCGAGTACAGCAGCACGTCGTTCATGATGTTCTTCCTCGCCGAGTACCTGAACATGGTGACGACCTCGGCGGTCGCCACCGACCTGTTCCTCGGGGGGTGGCACGGGCCGCTGCTGCCGGTGTACCTCGGGTGGATCTGGTTTCTCGTCAAGATCGGTGCGCTGCTGTTCTTCTACATCTGGATGCGCTGGACGCTGCCGCGCCTGCGCTACGACCAGCTGATGCAGTTCGGGTGGAAGGTGCTGCTGCCCGCGGCGGTGGTCAACCTCCTCGCGACGGCGGCCGGGGTGATCTACTTTGGGAACTGAGTACCTGATCTTCTACGCGTTCGCCGCCCTCGCGGTGGTGGCCTCGCTGATGGTCGTGGGCCAGCGCAACTCCATGCACAGCGTCCTGCTGCTCATCGTGACGTTCGCCGCCCTCGCGGGGCTCTACATCCAGCTCGACTCGCCGTTCGCCGCGGTCATCCAGATCATCATCTACGCCGGCGCCATCATGGTGCTGTTCCTGTTCGTGGTGATGCTGCTGAACGCGCACCAGGAGGACGGCGCGGGCGATCCCGGGTTCGTGCCCGCCGGCAACGGCACGCGCTGGTTCGGCGTGCTGCTCTCCGGCGTGCTCGTCGCCGAGCTGGCGTGGGCGCTGGTCCGCGCCCGGGGCCTGGGCGACGGCGTCCTCACCGGTGCGGACGCGGGCGGGGCGGACATCTCGTCGGTCCGCGACCTCGGCCGCGTGCTCTTCACCGACTACGCGTTCGCCTTCGAAGTGACCTCGGTGCTGATCCTGGTGGCCATGATCGGCGCCGTGGTGCTGGCCAAGCGGGAGCTGTAGCGCGATGGTACCCCTGGGACACTACCTGACGCTGTCGGCCGTCCTGTTCGCGATCGGCGTGGCCGGCGTCCTGCTCCGCCGGAGCCTGATCACGATGCTGCTGTCGGTCGAGGTCATGCTCAACGCGGTGAACCTCGCGTTCATCGCGTTCGGCCGGAGCCAGGCCTCGCTCGACGGACAGATCATCGTATTCTTCGTCGTGACCGTGGCGGCGGCCGAGGCCGCGGTCGGGCTGGCGCTCGTCATCGCGATGTTCCGGAACCGCGAGTCGCTCAACCCCGACCTCTACATGAGCCTGAAGTGGTGAGGGCCTCTGTGCTCGTCCTCATTCCGTTGCTGCCGTTCCTGGGGTTCCTGATCAACCTGGCCGTCGGTCGTCGCCTCTCGCGGGCGGCGTCCGGCGGGGTGGCCTGCCTCGCCATGCTCGGCGCCTTCGGGGTGTCGGTGGCATCGGTGTGGCGGCTGGTCCAGCTGCCGGTGGGCTCGCGCGGCATCGTCCAGCAGGTGGCGCCGTGGCTGGAGTCCGGGGACCTCGTCGTGCCCTTCACGCTGCGCCTCGACCCGCTCGGCGCCGTGATGATCCTCGTCGTGACCGGGGTCGGCTTCCTGATCCACGTCTACTCGACGGCCTACATGCACGAGGAGCGGGAGAGCGAGTACGCCCGCTATTTCTCCTACCTGAACCTGTTCGCCGCTTTCATGCTCGTGCTCGTGCTCGGGGCGAGCTTCCCGGTCATGTTCATCGGCTGGGAGGGGGTCGGCCTCTGCTCCTACCTGCTGATCGGGTTCTGGTTCACGAAGCCGTCCGCCTCCGACGCCGGCAAGAAGGCGTTCATCGTCAACCGCATCGGCGACTTCGGGTTCCTGCTGGGCATGTTCATCGTCTTCGTGCAGTTCGGCACGCTCGACTTCCAGGAGGTCGCGCGCCAGGCCGGGCAACTGCCGGTCGAGACCGGCTTCGGGGTCCTCTCGGTCGCCACGCTGCTGATGTTCGTCGGCGCGACCGGCAAGTCGGCGCAGATTCCCCTCTACGTCTGGCTGCCCGACGCGATGGAGGGCCCGACCCCGGTCTCCGCCCTCATCCACGCCGCCACGATGGTGACCGCGGGCGTGTACATGATCGGGCGCAACGCCGTCCTGTTCAGCCACGCGCCGGAGACGATGATCGTGGTCGCCGTGATCGGGGTGGCGACCGCGCTGATGGCCGGCACGATCGGCCTGGTCCAGAACGACATCAAGCGCGTGCTGGCGTACTCGACCGTCTCGCAGTTGGGCTACATGTTCGTGGCCACGGGGGTCGGCGCGTTCAGCGCCGGGATCTTCCATCTCTACACCCACGCGTTCTTCAAGGCCCTCCTCTTCCTCGGGTCTGGTGCGGTGATCCACGCGCTGTCCGGCGAGCAGGACATCCGCCGCATGGGCGGCCTGCGGCGCGAGCTGCCCATCACCTACTGGACGTTCCTGGTCGGCGCGCTCGCCATCGCGGGCGTGCCCTTCCTGTCCGGCTTCTTCAGCAAGGACGAGATCCTGTACCGGGCCTTCGCGGGCGGTCATGCGCTCGTGTGGCTGGTCGGGATGATCACGGCGCTGCTGACCGCGATCTACATGTTCCGCCTCGTGTTCCTGGTCTTCCACGGGGAGCGCGCGCCGGGGGCGCCCGGGCCCGCGGCACCCGCGCACGACGCGTCCGGGCACGGCGGTCACGGCACGGGCCACGGCGGCCACCTGCACGACGCGCCGCCGGCGATGGCGTTCGCGCTCGTCGTGCTGGCGATCGGGTCGATCGTCGCGGGCTACATCGGTGTGCCCGCGATCCTCGGCGGCAGCAACCGCATCGAGCACTTCCTGGAGCAGAGCTTCGAACCGCCGGGGATGGAGCACGCCTCCGTGGGCGAGGCGTCCTCGGCGGGGCACGGCGAGGCGGCCGCTCTCGAGGGCGGGCCGGCCGCCGGGTCGACGGAGGACGGGGCCGGCCACGCGGTCGAAATGAACCTGATGCTGCTGTCGAGCGGCGTCGCGCTGGCGGGCATCGGGCTCGCCGTGTACTTCTTCCTCCGGCGCCGGGACGTCGCCGCCGGGATCGCCGCGCGCTTTGCCGGCGTGCACCGCCTGCTGCTGAACAAGTACTACGTCGACGAGGTGTACGACGCCGCGATCGTGCAGCCGATCTACCGGGTCTCCGAGCGCGGCCTCTGGAAGGTGGCCGACGTCGGGGTGATCGACGGCGCCGTCAACGGCACCGGCGCCTTCGTCTCGGGGGCCAGCGCCGTCCTGCGGCGGCTGCAGACCGGCTCGATGCGGACCTACGCCCTGTCCGTGCTCATTGGGGTCGTGATGATACTCGGATACTACGTATGGCGGTAGTGCCCATCCTGAGCGTTCTGATCGCCCTGCCGCTGGCGGGCGCGGTCCTGCTGCTGTTCATCGAGAACCGCGAGGAGCGCCACGAGCGGCTCATCCGCCAGCTGGCGTTCGCGATCTCGCTCGTCGAGTTCGCGGCCACGCTGTGGATGTGGGCCGTCTTCAACCCGGCGAGCGCCGACTACCAGATGGTCGAGCGGCACGCCTGGATCCCCGCCTTCGGCATCCAGTACGCCGTGGGCGTGGACGGCATCAGCCTGTTCCTCGTGGTGCTGACCGGGTTCCTCACGCCGCTGGCGCTGCTGGGATCGTGGGGGTCGATCCACCGGAAGGTGCGGGAGTTCTCCTTCTTCATGCTCGTTCTCGAGAGCGCGATGATCGGCGTGTTCCTGTCGCTCGATCTCTTCCTCTTCTACATCTTCTGGGACGCGATGCTCATCCCGATGTACTTCCTCATCGGGATCTGGGGCTATGACCGGCGCATCTACGCCGCGATCAAGTTCATGCTCTACACCATGGCGGGCAGCGTGCTGATGCTGCTGGCCATCATCGCGCTGGCCTACTTCCACAGCGTGCAGACGGGGGACTACAGCTTCGATCTGCAGAGCCTGATGCAGCTGCGGCTCGCGCCGCGCGTGCAGTTCTGGCTGTTCCTCGCCTTCGCGGTGGCGTTCGCCATCAAGGTGCCGCTGTTCCCGTTCCACACGTGGCTGCCCGACGCGCACGTCGAGGCGCCGACCGCCGGGTCGGTGATCCTGGCGGGCGTGCTGCTGAAGATGGGCACCTACGGCCTGCTGCGGTTCGCGTTCCCGCTGTTCCCGGACGCCGCGGCGTACTTCGCCCCCGCCCTCGCCACGCTCGCGGTCATCGGGATCGTGTACGGCGCGCTGGTCGCGATGGTGCAGCCGGACCTGAAGAAACTGGTGGCGTACTCGAGCGTCAGCCACCTGGGGTTCGTCGTGCTGGGTATCGCCACGATGAACCTCCAGGGGATCCAGGGCGGGGTGTACCAGATGCTGAACCACGGCGTCAGCACCGGCGCCCTGTTCCTCATCGTCGGGATGCTGTCCGACCGGCGGCACACGCGCCAGATCGCGGAGTTCGGCGGCCTGAAGGCCGTGATGCCGCGTCTGGTGGCCGTGTTCCTGGTCATCACGCTGTCCTCGATTGGCCTGCCGGGCCTGAACGGCTTCGTCGGCGAGTTCCTGATCCTGCTGGGCGCGTTCCGGTGGGACGTGCGGTTCGGCGCCGTCGCGGCCACGGGCGTGATCCTGTCCGCCGTGTACATGCTCTGGATGTTCCAGCGCGTGAACTACGGGCCGGTGACGAACCCGAAGAACCAGGGGCTGAAGGACCTGAGCCCCCGCGAGTGGTGGGTGCTGGCGCCGACGGTGGCCATGGCCGTCTTCATGGGGGTGGCGCCCTCGGTGTTTCTGAAGCCGATGCAGCCGGCCGTCACCCGCATCGTCGAGCGGATGGCCGAGGCCCAGCCGGACAAGGTCGTGCGCGTCGCCCCGGTGGTCGGCAACGGATCGGTCAACCAACAGGCCTCGAACGTGGCCGGAAGCGGCAAGTAGCGTCCAAGATGGGTCCTGCGCTCAACGGCGTCATTCCGATCATCTGCGTCACCCTGGGCGGCCTGGCCTGCATGCTGGCCGAGGCGTTCCGCGAGAAGGGCGAGCCCATGCCGATCGGCGGCCTGGGGATCATCGGCCTGGTCGGGGCGGGGGTCGCGTCCGTGCTGCTCTGGGGCCGGCGCGCCGAGAGCTTCGGCGTGGTCACGGCCGACAACTTCGGGCTGTTCATCGGCCTGGTCCTCGTGCTGGTCGGGATCCTGACGATCGTGTACTCGTCGAGCATCCTCCGGCGGGACGGGATGCCCGTCGGCGAGTACTACGCGCTGCTGCTGTTCGCGATCGCCGGCATGATGCTGATGGCGGTGGCGAGCGACCTGCTGGTGATCTTCCTCGCGCTCGAGGTGTTCTCGCTGGCCGTGTACGTGCTCACCGGGATCCGGCGCCAGTCGGCCGGCGTCGAGGGTGCGTTCAAGTACTTCCTCCTCGGCGGGTTCTCGAGCGCGTTCTTCCTTTACGGCATCGCGTTCACCTATGGCGTGGTGGGCAGCACGCGGCTCGATCGCGTCGGGGCCGAGATCGCGGCGCGATCGATGACCGGCAACCCGCTGCTGGTGGTCGCGATGGTGCTGCTGCTGGTCGGGTTCGCGTTCAAGGTGTCAGCGGTGCCGTTCCACATGTGGACGCCCGATGCCTACGAGGGCGCCCCGGCCATCGTCACCGGGTTCATGTCCACCGCCGTGAAGGCCGCCGCGTTCGCCGCCTTCGTCCGCGTGTTCCTCTCGGCCTACGAGCCGATGCAGGCGACCTGGGGCCCGGCCCTCGCGGTCGTCGCGGCCCTGACGATGATCCTCGGGACCGTCGTGGGGGTGGCGCAGAACAACCTGAAGCGCATGCTGGCCTACTCGAGCATCGCCCACGGCGGCTACCTGCTCGTCGCGCTGATCTCGGGCGGGGAGGTCGGCAAGAGCGCGATCCTGTTCTACCTGCTCGTGTACGCGATCACGAACCTGGGCGCCTTCGCGGTGATCGCGCTGCTCGGCACGCGCGAGACGGCCAACGACGAGCTGAAAGACTACGCGGGCCTGTGGAACACCCACCCCGGCATCGCCGCGATGCTGACCGTGTTCCTGCTCTCGCTCGGCGGCCTGCCGCCGACTGCCGGGTTCGTCGCGAAGTGGTACGTGTTCAGCGCGGCGATCCGGTCCGGCCAGATCACGCTGGCCGTCATCGGCGTCCTCACGAGCGTCGTCTCGGTGTTCTTCTACCTGCGCGTCGTCGTGATGATGTACATGGCCGAGCGCCAGGATGCGCCGGTGGCGCCTCAGCCGCCGCGGACCGCGGTGTACGCGCTGGCCGCGTCCGTCCTCGCGCTGTTCTACCTGGGCGTGCTGCCGACGCGCGTGCTCGACCTGGCTGCCGCCTCGATCGCCACGATCTTCTAAGAGCCTTCTGACGCTGCCCGCCCGGGCGCGCTGCGGGAGCGGCTTGCAGGCGTGTGCGCCGGAGACCCGCCGCGAACCACGAGCCTGGCGGCAAGGGTGACTCGCCCATGCAGCGGATTCGATGCCAACAGGGGCAGTCGCCCTGGCGACCTCGTTCAGGTGCTCTCTCGTCCGACACCTCCATCGTAGAATGTCCACAGACCATCCGGGCGTGCAACGACGGCACCGACAGCCGAAAACGGCCCGTCCCGGGCCCGGTTCACCATCCGACCGCAGGAGGGATCTGCCGATGAACGACGTTTCTTCAGTGAGTGCGGGCGTGGCCGCCTGGGAGCAGGAGATCAGGGCGCGAGAAGAAGAGGCCCGCGTCGCCTTCGTGGCAGCGGACCTGCTGGCACTGGACCAGCTCTGGGCGGACGGCTACACCGTCAACTCGCCGCTCCAGCAGGTCATCGCCAAGGGACAGCTTCTCGAGTTCCTGCGGTCCGGCCGGATTCGTCACCGCGAGTACGAGTTCCAGATCGAGCATGTGAGCCGGCACGGGGATGTCGTCGTGGTCATGGGAGCCGATCGCGTGGTGGATCCGCCCGATGGCACGGTGTCGCGGCGGCGCTTCACGAACATCTGGCGGCTGGAGGGCGGCGCGTGGCGTTCGATCGCGCGACACGCACACGTGGTTTCCCGGGAGGCTGCCGGCTGAGATGTCGAGCGCACCCACAACCGGCCACCGGGCCGCGGTTCCGTTGATCCTCGCCTCGTATTCGGGGCCCGGCGCCCAACGAGTCGAGCGCGGCTGCATCGGCGCCACGCGGTGTCATCGAGCGAGGATACCACCCGCAGCCTGCGCGAGCAGCCACGCGCCGAAGGCGGCCAGCGCCACGGCGGAGGCGCCGACAAGCGCCCGGCCCGCGCGCGGGCCCAGTTGCCGCGCCGCGCCGGCCGCCACGATGATCGCGCCGAGCGCCACCACCATCGTCACGTAGAAGCCCGCGAGGAGCGCGACGGCGTGCGCCGGCGACCGGCGCCAGCCTTCCAGCAGGATCGGTCCGAGCACCAGGCTCCAGCTCAGGTAGGGGTTCGGATTCAGCAGGTTGACGAAGACGGCGCCGAGGAGCGTCTGGCGCCCGGCGCCCGGGTCGGCGTCCGCGTGACGGTAGTCGCGCCAGGACAAGCAGGCGCGCCACGCGAGATAGAGCAGGAAGGCGCCGCCGGCTGCCCGCAGGGCCGGCTCGAAGGCGGCCGGCACGTGGCTGAGGACGAGGAGCGCGAGCAGGATGATGGGCCCGTCGCTGAGCAGCGGCGCGAGCGCCGCGGGCAGCGTGCGCCGCCAGCCGTGGCTGAGCGCGCGCGAGACCAGGTACGCCTGGAACGGGCCGGGCTGAACCGCGGCGGCGAACGCGAACGCCGCGCCCATCGTGGCGTAGGTGAGCATGCGATCAGGACGCCCGGCGCCGGAACGCCCAGGCGGGCGCCAGGGCCGTGGTGAGCCGGTGCGTCGCGGCCCATTGTCGCATGGGCCAGCGGGCGGGCCAGCGCGCGGGACAATGGCGGGTCGCACGCGTGGCGGCGGCGTGCCGCGCCGGACGCGCCGTCGAGAACTGCGCCGCCCGGGTGATCATCGTTCGGGCCCGGACGCTGCGCAGACGGGCGGCGAGGCGGGACGGGTGGCCGGTCACCGCGGGATCAGCCGATTCTCCAGGGCCCGGAGCGCCTCGAGATCGGCCGGCTGGAGTGCGACCTGAAACCCGAGCACGTTGCCGTCAGCGCGTTCCGAGGCGGCAAACCGTGAGAACGCGTCCCACGACACGGTTGCGATCACCGCGTTCGCGCTGCAGGGCTCGGCGTTACGCCCCGCACGGGCTGACCGTCTGGAACGACTGGCCCGGCGCGGTCAGGTCGAGCGGCGCCCCGCCCTCGGGGCTGAGCGTCAGGGTCAGGCCCGACACGATGGTCAGCGGTCCCGGCTGTGCCTGCACCTGGATCGTGGCCGGCGTCTGCTTGAGGCGTTTCCCCGGGAACAAGGCGAGAAAAACCAGACTGAGCGGGGGTGCCGGCCTCCCGTCGCGGCCCGTGGGCTCGATCCGCACCCAGACTTCGCTGGTGTCGAACAACTCCCAGTACAGCGTCTTGACCACGCGGGCAGGCGACGGGCTCATCACCCATCCCGCCCCGGGCGCCTGGGCGCTGGCAAGCGCGGTCGGCGCCAGCAACAACGCGCAGATCAGTTGTCGCATGACATGGTCCTGGTCAGGCGACGGGTTTGCGGCCCACCACCTGGACGACGGCCGACCGGCCCCTGTGGTACCGGCCCTCGACCACCTCGCGCTCGAGTTCGCGCGCGATCTCGAACTCGAGGCCGTCCAGTTCGCCGAGCAATGTGTCGAGCGACATCAACAGATCCGGTTCGCGCGGGCCGCCCGTGTCGAGCGCCGCCTGCGCCGGCGTGAACGCCTCCAGCACGAACGCGCCCCCCGGCCGCAACCCGGCCACGACGCCGCGGTGCAACCGCGCCCGCAGCGCTGGCGGCAGGTGCGCGAACACCGACACGATGCCGGACCACGTCCGGGGTTCGATCGCGAACGTCGCGAGATCGGCGTGCACCAGTGTCAGCGCCACGCCGCGTGCGGACGCCAGGGCCGAGGCCTTTTGCAGGCCAACCTGCGAGGCGTCGACCGCGACGACGTCGTAGCCCTGCGAGGCGAGGAAGACCGCGTTGCGCCCTTCGCCCTCGGCGAGACACAGGACGCGGCCCGGCGGGATCCGGCCGGTGACGGCCGTCAGGAATTCGTTCGGGGCAGTGCCATAGACGTAGCCAGCCTCGCCGTATCGTGCATCCCAGTCCACTGCGTCTCCTCACGTCGCCGGTCGCCGCCGCGCGGCACCCGCGCGTCGCCCGACCGCTACAGGCGCTCCGGGTTCAGCACCGTCCGTTCCGACACCACGTTGCCCGTGTTGAGTGTCGACGCGGGCTCGAACAGCAGCACCTCGACCTCCTGGTCCGCCGAGGGCCGGTGCTCGACGCCGCGAGGCACGATGAGGAATTCGCCCTCCTCGACCGGCACGCGCCGGTCGCGGTACTCCATCACGAACCGGCCCCTCACGACGAGGAACAGTTCGTCCTCCGCGTCGTGATGATGCCACACGAACTCGCCCTGGAACTTGACCAGCTTGACGTGCTGGCCGTTCACTTCGCCGACGACCTTCGGGGACCAGTGTTCCCGAAACGATGCGAATGCCTGCTCCAGGTTGACCGTTTCGCGCATCGCGTCCTCGTGCCGCCCGGCGCCGCGCGTGCGGGACATGCGGATTGGCCGGACCAGCCGGCGGCCGCCGCCACGGCGTCGAGATCCTCCACGGGCCCGGGGAGCGCGTCGGGCTCCGGCGGGCTCCGGCGCACCACGCGCGGCGCCACGCTACGCGCCCGGCGTGCCCAAGGCGTCCGCGAGGAGGTCGTCCTCGTCGGCGAAGACCGTGCGCAGGTCCAGCACGACCCGATCGTCCTCGATCCGGGCGACGACCGGCGGGTCCAGGCGGCGCAACGCCGACTCGAGCGCGTTGGCGGTCATCCCGTGCCGCTCAAGCGCGAGCAGCCGTGTCGGCAGTGTCAGGCCCGGCGTGGTCCCGCCGCCGATGGCCGACTGGCCGTCGATGATGGCCGTCGCGTACAAGCCGGACGATTCGAGCCGCTCGGCGAGTCGTGTCGCGCGTGCCTCGATCTCGTCAGGCGTGCGGGTCAGCATGCAGATCACCGGGATCGATGCGGCTGCGCGCCCGCTGACGTACTCGAGCAGGGTGCCGTTGAGCGCCGCGTAGGTGATCTTGTCCACGCGCAGCGCGCGCATCAGCGGGTGGCGGCGGATCTTCGCGACCAGGTCCCGCCGGCCGATGATGATCCCGGCTTGCGGCCCGCCGAGCAGCTTGTCGCCGCTGAAGCACAGCACGCCGACGCCCGCGTTGATGCTCCCCTGGGCGGTCGGCTCGTCCCGCAGCACGCGATCGAGGCCCGGCACCTCCGACAGCCGCACGCCGCCCGGCTCCGCCGAGGCCGCCAGCCCGCCGAGGAGGTTGCCGCTGCCGAGGTCCTCCGCCACCGTCACGCCGGTGTCGGCGCCGACCCGCACCAGTTCCTCGAGCGACGGCTGTTCGGTGAACCCCTCGATCCGGAAGTTGGAGCGATGCACGCGCAGGATCAGGGCCGTGCGATCCGACACTGCCGCCGCGTAGTCGGAGGCCCGGGTCTTGTTCGTCGTCCCGACCTCGCGCAGGATGGCGCCAGACTGGGTCATAACGTCCGGCACCCGGAACCCGCCGCCGATTTCCACCAGCTCGCCCCGTGAGACGATCACCTCCCGACCCGCGGCGAGCGCGGCCAGCACGAGCATCGTGGCCGCCGCGTTGTTGTTCACGACGACAGCCGCTTCGGCGCCGGTCAGCCGGCACAGCAGCTGCTCGGCATGGTGATCACGATGGCCCCGCGCGCCCTGCTCGAGGTCGTACTCCAGCGTCGAGTAGTGCTGACCGATCGCGGCGACCTGCGCGATCGCGGCGGCTGCGAGGGGCGACCGCCCGAGGTTCGTGTGGACGATGACCCCGGTGGCGTTGATGACGGTGCGGAGCGAGAACTGGAACTGGCGCTGGAGGCGCGGCTCGAGCCCGGCCTCCACCGTGTCCGCCGCCTCGGCTGGCGTGGTCGGCAGGGCTGCCGCGTCGTCTGCCGCCGCGTCGTCCTGTGCCGCCATCCGGCGGCGCAGGCCGTCGGTTTCCTCGCGCAGCGCCTGGACGACGGGGCCGTGGCCGTAGCGGGCGACCAGGGCCTGGACACGGTCGCGCTGGCGGAGCTGCTCGATCGATGGGATCACGCGAAAATCTGGCATGGCGGAATCCGGGAGCGTGCGGATCGCCCTATCCGTTGCGCGAGGCGACGCTCTCAGGATAGCATCTTGCGGAAACCCATGGCGCCGCGCGGGTGTCCCCGGGGCCTCCATCATGACCGAACCACTGGGCAAGACCGGGCCGGGCGAGGCGCGCGCCGAGGGCGTGACGGCCGAGGGCGCTCCGCGCTTCCGGCCGCGCGACCAGTTCTGGCCGTACGTGGACCTGACCGAGGAGCCGTCCGATGAGGAACTGGCGCGACTGGATCCCGACCTCCAGGCGGCGCTGTGCGAGAATCCTCCGCTTCGGCCGTTTGCCGTCACCGTCGTGTTCGGGCCGTTCGAGGGTGCGGATTACGTGAGGTCCGTCGACCTGGCCGCTCGCACGAGCGAGTACGAGCAGACCGGGACCGGGTCGGCCCTGCGCCACCGCGCGAGGTTCCGGCCCGAGCAGGCGCTCGCGCTGCGCGACCTCTGGGATGTCGTCGGACACCTTGAGACGAGCGAGGTGCTCGTGGACGATCGGCCCGTGCCGTACGCCCGCGAGCTGTGGCTCCCGCTGATCTGGTTTCTGATCCCACGCTAGTGCCGGGCGAACCTGAGCTCAACGCCGCGCTCAAGCTGCTCGAGAGCGAGTTGCGCAAGCTCGAGATCGAGTACAACATGTTCTTCGCCGGGCACCTGCCCCGGCCGCCGTGGGAGACCCGCGCCCGCGTCGAGGCCCTGCTCCGGAAGATCGACCACGTCACCGGGCAGGCGCGCAGCTACGCCGACCGCTTCCGCTTTCAGACCCTGCAGTCGCGCTACTCGACCTTCGCGGACCTGTGGGATCGCGGGCTGAAAGCGCGCGAGGAAGGGCGGCCCGGGCCCTTCGTGACGCCGAGGCGGACCGAACCCGAGCCGGGGCCGCCCCCGCCGGAACCCGAGGACAGGATCCTCCACGTCACGGTGTTTCACGATCCCATCCACGAGATGGACAAGATGCGGGAGCTCTACGAGCGCCTCACCGCGGCGCGAGAGGAACTGGGCGAGCCGCAGCTGCCGTTTCACCGTTTCGCGGGGCTGATCCGCGAGCAGGTGAAGTCCCTCAAGAAGAAGGGTGCGCCCGAGGTGGCCTTCCGCCTCTCCGTCCAGGACGGGAAGATCACCTTCACGGCCCGCGCCCTGAAGGGTCACCCCGACGAGCCGGGCAAGGCGCCCAAGGGCAGCGAGGGCTGACCGGCGCCGGCCGACCGGCCGCGACGGCCCCGCGAGCGGACGCCGGTCCCTGGCGGAGGAGTGGCCTGCACGCCTCGCGTCCGTGCGCGCGCGCACCGACACGGCTCGCGCCGTGACGAGGTCATCCTGCGTCGATGGGGTTGAGGGACAACGGCGGGAGGGACGAACAAACCCGGGACCCGGCGGTTCCGGATCCCGGGTGCTGGATACCGTCAGATCTTGTTGACGTTGCCGGCCTGCGGGCCCTTGGGGCCGTCAACAATCTCGAACTCGACCGCCTGGCCCTCTTCCAGCGAGCGGAAGCCGTTGCCCTGGATGGCCGAGTAGTGCACGAACACATCGCTGCCGCCTTCGCGCTCGATGAATCCGTACCCCTTGGCGTTGTTGAACCACTTGACCTTGCCTGTAATGCGCATGTCTTACCCTGCCTTGCATCTTCGCGGCGTCGAGCGCCGTCTGACCATCCGACCCCCGGACACCAGTCGGTAGGGGGCACAAAAAAAAGGGCCGCCGCAGCGGCTCGGTGCCGGGCCCGCCGGCACCGTTTGCGATGATAGCGGTCGTTTTGCGCGGGTGTCAAGGAATTTGGAGCGACTTGCTCCGCGATTCTGGCCGGGCCGCTCCGGGCCGTCGCGCCGCGGCCCTTCCGGCCCTGAGCGGTGTTGACAGATGCCGCCGTCCCGCCCGACAGTAAGGAACGAGCGTGTGCCTGCCCGTCCCGGGCCCGCGGCCCCGCGGGCATCGCCCTTGATTCCAAGCCCTCGCCTCGAGCGTGCATGATGAGAGCCCTGATCAGCGTGTCCGACAAGACCGGCCTCGTGGACTTCGCCCGCGGGCTGGCGGCCCGTGGCTTCACCGTGGTGTCCACTGGCGGCACGGCCCGCGCACTCGGCGAGGCGGGCGTCCCCGTCGTGCCGGTGTCCGAGGTCACCGGGGCGCCCGAGATGATGGACGGGCGGGTCAAGACCCTGCACCCCCACATCCACGGCGGCATCCTGGCGCGGCGCGATCACGCCGGAGACCAGGCGGCGCTGGCGCGGCTCGGCATCGAGCCGATCGACGTGGTCGCGGTGAACCTCTACCCGTTCCGGCAGGCGGCGGCCGACCCGGCGACGGAGGTGCCGGACCTGGTCGAGGAGATCGACATTGGCGGGCCCAGCCTGATCCGCGCCGCCGCGAAGAATTTCCGTGACGTGCTGGTGGTCGTGTCGCCGGCCGACTATCCCGCGGTGCTCGAGGCGCTGGACCAGGCGGGCGGCGCGCCGCTCGCGCTGCGCCTGGCGCTTGCGCAGCAGGCCTTCATGCACACCGCGCTGTACGACGCGGCGATCGCGACCGAACTCCGGCGCGTCGTCGTGGCCGACGGCCGGCTGGGCCGTGTGGCGCAGGCGCCGGAGACGCTCGGGTCCCACGCGGCCATCGGCCTGCGCAAGCTGCGCGATCTGCGTTATGGCGAGAACCCGCACCAGGCCGCGGCGTGGTACGCGCCCGAGACAGCGCAGGCCGGGGACCTGCCCGCCGTGCTGCAGGGCAAGGAGCTGTCGTTCACCAACCTGCTCGATGTCGACGCGGCCGCGCGCATCGTCAGTGAGTTCACCGAGCCGGCCGCCGTGGTGATCAAGCACACGAACCCCTGCGGCGCCGCCACGGGTGCCTCGCTTGCCGAGGCCTACGTGCGGGCGAGGGATGCCGATGCCTTGTCGGCGTTTGGCGGGATCGTCGGATGCAACCGGACGATCGACGCCGACACCGCGCGCGCCATCGCGTCCACGTTCATCGAGGCGGTGGTGGCGCCGGGCATTGGCGATGAGGCGCTGGCCATCCTGGCGGGGAAGAAGAACCTGCGGGTGGTGATTGTGCCCGGGCGGCTGCTGGGGCCGGGCGCCCGCGAGACGGACACCGAGGTCCGCACCGCGCTCGGCGGCGTGCTGGTCCAGATGCGGGACCGGGTGAGCGAGGCGATCGGGGAGTGGCCGGGGGACGGCGTGCCGGACGTCGTGACCAGGCGGCAGCCGACGGCGGACGAGTGGACGGCGCTGCGGTTCGCCTGGCGGATCTGCGCGCACGTGAAGTCCAACGCCGTGATCTTCACGGCGGCTGACCATACGCTGGCGATCGGCGCGGGCCAGACGAGCCGTGTCGACGCGGTGAAGGTGGCGGTGATGAAAGCCGCGTCGCCGGAGGCACCCGTGTCGCTGGCCGGGTCCGTGGCGGCTTCCGACGCATTCTTCCCGTTCCGGGACGGGCTGGACGCCCTGGCCGCCGCCGGCGCAACGGCAGTCGTGCAGCCCGGGGGCTCGGTGCGCGACGCCGAGGTCATCGCCGCCGCCGACGAACACGGCCTGGCCATGGTGTTCGCCCGCCGGCGCCACTTCCGCCACTGATGGGGGTCAGGCCCCTTTTCTCACTCCAATCTCATTTTGGGGGGGCAGAGTGAAGGATCTGCCGGATCGGATACGGTCCGGATGGCAGGTTGTGCAACGCGGGGTCCGTGGAGAAGCCGCTCGGCCAGCCCCGCGCGGTCGAGGCCGTGCTCCGGGCACCGCCTCGACCCCAACCCGAATCGCCCGGTGCCGGGCGCTTCGCGAACGGTACGCCACGAGTTGCTACGGTTCAGACCGCGGGCCAGGCGCGCCGGGCAGGAACTGCTCGGTCCGGAACGGCGTGAACCCTCGGGCCAGGTAGTTGGGCAGCGCGCCGGGATGGTCGAGCGTGCACGTGTGCAGCCAGACCCGCCGCGCGCCATCGTCCCACGCGCGCTGCACGGCCTCGCTGAGCAGGTGCCTGCCCAGGCCGCGGCCGGTGAACTCCGGCAGCAGGCCGAAGCAGGCGAGTTCCACCGACCCGTCAGCCTCGCCTCGGAGCTCGAAGTATCCGGCCGGCGCTCCGCCGCGGTACATCACCCACAGCGACACCGCGATGTCGCCCAGGCGCCTGGCGATGTCCTCGTCGGTCCACTCGAGCCGGTCGCACCAGCCGTAGGCACGCCCGACCTCGGTGTACAGGTAGCGGAAGAATGACGGCGGACAGGAGGCCACTCGCTCGACGCGCAGGCCGACCTCGTCGACGTACGACGGCCGGAACGCCGTCCGGCTGGCGATCTCGAGGTACGTGCGGGTGATGAGATTCGACGACATGGCTCGATGCGGGCCGGCGCGCGCCCGTCCGGCGCCGGCGCGATCCGATCAGGGTTCGAACGACGCCAGCAGTTCAGCCGGGGCCACGGTCGCGGGGCCGAACTTGCCGACCACGATGCCGGCGGCGTGGTTGGCGATCTGCGCCGCCTCGGCGGCGGAGGCCGACGAGGCCAGCGCGAGCGCGAAGGCGGCAATCACCGTGTCGCCGGCGCCGGTCACGTCCGACACCTCGCGCGCCACGGCGGGGAAGTGCGCCTCGCTCGATCCGTCCACCAGCGACATGCCGTGCTCGCCGCGCGTGATCAGCACGCTACCGCACTGCGCGCGCTCCAGGAACAGCCGCCCCGCGCGCCGAGCGTCCGCATCGGTGCGGATGCGAATGTGCGCGGCCATCTCCGCTTCGTGGTGGTTCGGCGTGACCAGCGTCGCTCCGGCGTACCGGTCGAGGTGCGGAATCTTCGGATCGATCAGGACCGGCACGCGCCGCTGGTGCGCCCGTTCGACAACCCGCGCGGTGATCGCCGGCGTGACGACGCCCTTCAGATAGTCGGACACCACGACGACGCCGGCGTTCGCGACGCCGCGGTCGACCCGGGCGAGCAGAGCCTGCTCGACCTCGCCCGCGACATCCGCATCGCTCTCGTAGTCGACGCGCGCCACCTGCTGGTTGCGGCTCGTCACGATGCGCAGCTTCGTGGTGGTGCGGCGCCCGGGATCCGCGACCAGCCCCTCGCAGCCGATGCCCCGCGCGGCCAGCTCGGCGCGCAGGGTCTCGGCCTGCCCGTCGCGCCCGGTCACGCCGACCAGCTCCACGCGGGCGCCGAGGGCCAGCACGTTGTTGGCGACGTTTCCGGCCCCGCCGATGCGGTACTCGTCGTGGTCGTACTCGACGACCGGCACCGGGGCTTCGGGCGAGATGCGGTTCACCCGGCCGATCACGAACTGGTCCAGCATCACGTCGCCGATGATGAGGATGGTGGCGCCGGCGAACCGGTCGAGGATCTCGCGGGCACGCGCGGGCGACAGCGGCGCAGGCGCAGTCACGATCGTCTCCCTCAGGAGGCTGCGCCCGCGGGCTCGGCGGGATCCTGCCGGGCGGCCGCGAAGGGCAGCGTGATGAGCACCAGGTACAGCATCAGGAACTCGGAGTCGCCGAAGTTGTTCTCGAAGAGGCCCGCGGCGAGCATGGCGGCGACGGCTCCGAGGCCGCCGGCCGCGAGAAACCGCAGGCGGTCCGTCCGGAATGCGCGCGCCAGGCCGAGGAGCGTGGCGCCGACGAACCAGATCCAGACGCCCAGGGCCGGCAGCCCGCGCTCGGCCGCGATCTGCATCGGCACGTTGTGCAGGTGGGGGTTGACGCGCTCGACCGCGTCAGGATCGCGGAACCGCGAGTAGACCTTCTCGACCATGTTCGGTCCCATGCCGGTCATGGGATCCGCCTCGATCATCCGGACGCCTTCCCGCAGCATCGCGACGCGGTCCCGGTTGGTCGGATCGTGCAGGTCGAACATCGAGTAGACCCGCTGGGTCACCTGCGGCGGCGCGACGGCGAAGAACAGCGCGGCGACGACCGGCACCGCGGCCATCAGGCGGAAGTCCTTCATCATGAACAGGAGCCCGATCGACACGCACGCCCCGACCCACGCGCTGCGCGTGAAGGTGAGAACCAGCGCCACGAGCAGGGCGGGCAGCACGAGCGCCGGCCACATGCGGTCCCGCCGCTCGAAGAGCACGCGCGCGGCGGCGGCCGTGGCCACCAGCATCAGCAGGCCCGAGTACGTCATGTAGTGGCCCATCGCTCCCTGCGGGCGCTGGCCAAGGTTGTTGTAGTGCAGGATGCCGTACTGGATGATGCCGAACGCCGCGCTCGCCGCCCCCACGGTCACGAGCACGGTCACCACCGTCCGGGCGCGCGCGCCCCGCGCGGCCTCGTACGTCGCGGGCACGACCAGGTACAGCAGGAGCTGCTTGCAGTCGATGAAGCTGGTCTTCGGCTCGATCGAGAACACCGAGGCCACCAGCGTGAGCAGGCCGTACACCACCAGCGGGCGGAACAGCGCCGGGGCGGCGAACGCCGCCCGGCCCGTTGCGAGGCGGCCCAGCCAGGCGATCAGGGCCACGGCCAGCAGCGCCTCGGCCGCGGCAATGGACACCTGCAGGGCGCCGACGAAGGCGAGCAGCGCGACCAGGGCGACCAGGTCGAGCCGGTCGCGGGGCGGGGCCCCGGCGGAAATCGAGAAGGCGGTCATGGTTCTCCGCGCGCGGCGTCCCGTTGCAGGGCACGCTCGACGGCCGCGACGAGCTGCGCCGCGGGAATGCCCCGCAGGCAGCGAAAATCCCCGGGATCGCACCGGCGCTGATCGCACGGCCGGCACGACAGCGCGCCCGCCTCGACCACTTCGGTGACGAGCGACGGGCTCCGCCACGGGCCCCAGACGGCCGGCAGCGTGGGCCCGTAGATCACCACCATCGGCGTGGCGGTCGTCGCCGCAACGTGCGCCGGGCCGCTGTCCCCGCCGACGAACACCGCCGACCGCTCCAGGAGGCTGCGCAGGTCTGCGAGTCCCAGGTCGCACCACGCGACAATGGCCGCCGGGTTCGCTCCCGCGCGGGCGACCGCGAGATCCCGGATGGCCCGCGCGGCGCCGGCCTGCGCCGCGCCGGTCGTCAGGATGATACGCCGGTTCGGGTCCGCGGACGACAGCGTCGCGACGGCGTCGGCAAAGGCCGCTTCCGGCCAGCGCCGGAACTCGTTCCCGGCCCCGACGTGCACCACGATCAGCCGGTGATCGATCCCGACGCCGATCCCGGCCAGCCGGTTCGCCATGCGCGAAGCCGCCCCCGGGTCGTCGGGCATCTCGACCGGATCGGTGCCCCGCCCGGGCCGGCCCACGCCCGGCAGCAGCGCCTCCACGAGGTCCCACTGGTTCTCGACCGAATGGCGCAGGCGGTGGCCGCGCGGCCGGAACACGCGGTGCGTGTACATCCAGCTGCGGCCGGCCACGGTGTACCCGACCCGCACCGGCGCGCCGGTCGCCAGCGCCAGCCAGGAGCTGCGCGGTCCGCCGTGAAAGTCCACGACCGCGTCGAACCGCGCCCGCCGCAGCCGCCGGGCCAATCCGAGGTCATCGCGCCAGCGTGCGAGCCCGCGGCTCAGGGGCGCGACGATGACCTCGTTCAGGTGCGGGTTACCCTCGACGACGGGAGCGGCGCCAGGTTCGACCAGGTAGGTGATCCACGCGTCGCGGTGCGCCCGCCGCACCGCGCGCACGGCCGGGGTCGTCAGCACGACATCGCCGATGAGTCGCAGGCGGATGAGGAGGATCTTCAGGGCCGGGGCCTCACGCCTTCGCGGGTTCCTCTTCGACGGTCGCCTCGTCGATCAACATCACGGGGATGTCATCCCTGATCGGGTACACCCGGTGACACTGGCCGCACTTGAGCCCGTTGCCGTCATGGACCAGGACCACGGGCGTCTTGCAGTTCGGACACGCCAGAATCGCCAGCAATTCAGGATCGACCGGCATCCTCGTTCCTCCTCGGTAAGCTCCCGCCACTATACCAGACGAACCCCGTCGCGCCGCGGCGCAACGCCTTGCGCAGCCTTCCCCGGCCGGCCCAGCGGCGCTCGCCTCCGCCGGACCACCGGGCCCGGGGAACCCCCCCGCGGGCTGACAGGGCCGGTCTTTTGTGGAACAATCGAACGACATGATCCAACTGGTTCTCGCCGTCGTGCTGGCGGCGCCGCCGTCGCCTTCGCGTCCCGCGTCCCCGGCCCTCGCCGACCCGCAGGCGCGGGCGTCGCAGGTCTCGCCGGGCACGGCTGCGCAGGATCCGATCGCGGAGGCCTACTTCCAGTTCCTCGTCGGGCGCAACCGCGAGGCCCGCGGCGACGTCGACGGCGCGATCGCGGCCTACCGGCAGGCCATGACGCTCGACCCCGCCTCGGCGGAGATCCCGGCGGAACTGGCCGGCCTGTTCGCGCGCCAGAGCCGCCTGCGCGAAGCCATCGACATGGCGGCCGCCTCGCTGAAGCTCAATCCGAAGCACGGCGGGGCGCATCTCGTGCTCGGCTCGGTCTATGCCGAGCTCGGCAATCACGACGAGGGACGGGGCGCGGCCGCGACCGCGGGGGAGCCGTCGAACACCGCGCTCGCGATCGAGCATCTCGAGGCGGCCCGCGAGGCCGAGGGCGACGACATGCCGCCGGGCCCGCGGCTCACACTCGGCCGGCTCTACCTGAAGCAGGGCGACTACGCCAAGGGCATTACGACGCTGCGCGACCTGCTGACCGACGAGCCGTACCTGCCGCAGGCGGTCACGTTGCTCGCCCAGGCGTACACGGAGGCGGGCCGGAACGGCGAGGCCATCGACCTGCTGCGGGGCGCGGTGGATGAGGACCCCGACTTCTACTCGGCGCTCGGCGAGGCCTACGAGAAGGGCCGGCGCTGGCCCGAGGCGGCTTCCGCGTACGCCAAGGCGCTCGAGGCGAACCCGGATGACCAGGACCTGAAGGTTCGATGGGCGGTCGCGTTGCTGACCGCGGGCGGGAACGACAACGCGACGAAGGCGCGCGACCTCCTGCGGGACGTGACCCGCCGCAATCCGACCAACGGCTGGCCTCTGTACCTGCTGACGCAGGCCGAGCGCGCGACTGGCGACCTCGACGCCGCCGAGCAGAACGCGCGCAAGCTGCTCGTCATCGCGCCGGGTCGGCCCTGGGGCGCTCATGCGCTGGCCCAGGTGCTGGAGCAGCGCCGCGAGTTCGCGAAGATCGTCGAAGCCCTGGAGCCGCTCGCGGCCAAGACCGCGCCGGGCCGCGAGTCCGACACGGCCTTGATCCTCACGCACCTCGGCTTCGCGTACCAGGAACTGGGGCGCTTCGACCAGGCGATCGCCGCGTTCGAACGCGCGCGGACGCTCGACCCCGGGGACGCGTCGTTCGGCCGCTACCTCGTGCAGGCGCTGCTGGCGGCGAAGCAGTACGACCGCGCCCTGACCGTCGTCCGCGAGCAGCGACAGAAGGACGCCGCCAACGTGGGGCTGGCCCGGTTCGAGGCGGAGGCGTTGCGCGGCAGCGGGAAGGTCGCCGAGGGTGAGGCGCTGCTCAAAGGCCTGATCAAGCCCGACGCCGCCGACCCGGACGCTGCCCTTGCGCTGTCGGAGTACTACGCGTCGGTCCAGCGGTATCCGGACGCGGCGCGCGTGCTCGAGGACCTGACGGCGCGCTTCCCGGACAACCTCGACCTGTTGTTTCAGTACGGCGCGATGCTCGAGCGCCAGAAGCAGGTCGCCGAGGCCGAGAAGGTGTTCCGCGCGGTGCTGGCGAAGGACCCGCAGCACGCGCCGACGCTCAACTATCTCGGCTACATGCTGGCCGACCGCGGCGAGCACCTCCAGGAATCGCTGGCGCTCATCCAGCGCGCGATCGCGATCGACCCGTACAACGGCGCCTACCTCGACAGCCTCGGCTGGGCCTACTTTCGCATGAACCAGCTCGACCTCGCCGAGAAACACCTCAAGGCCGCCGCCGACCAGCTCCCGCGGGACTCGGCCGTCCAGGAGCACCTGGGCGACCTGCTCTACAAGCGCGGCCGCTACAGCGAGGCCATCATGGCCTGGCAGCGCGCGCTGGCGGGCGACGGCGAGTCGGTCGATCGCGTCGCGATCGACCGCAAGGTCAGGGACGCCCAGTCAAAGGCGCGCTGACGATGACCCGGCCGCGCGGCCGCGCCAGGCCGATGCTCGTGCTGGCAGCTGTGGCGATGGCCGCGGGCGCCTGCGCGCCGGCCCGCCCGGCGCTGCCCACCGGACGCTGGGACCCGGTCCCCGCGGCGTGGGGCGACGTGTTCGCGGAAGCGTCCGCGCCGTGCGCCGGCGTGCGCACGCTCACGGCCGAGATCGCCGTCTCGGGATCCGTGGGAGGGCGGAAGCTCCGCGGGCGCGTGCTGGCGGGCTTCGAACGACCGGGCTCGATTCGTCTCGAGGCCGTGGCGCCGTTCGGCCCGCCGTTCTTCATCCTGGCCGCCTCGGGCGACGACGCGACGCTCCTGCTGCCGCGCGATCGGCGCGTCCTCGCTCACGCGCGGGCCGGCGAGGTGCTGGGCGCGCTCACGGGCCTGTCGCTCTCGCCCGACGACCTGGGCGCGCTGCTGGCCGGGTGCGTGTCGGCAGATCTCACGCCGCTCGACGCGGGCGCCCAGCGCGACGGGTGGGCGCGCGTCTCACTTCGCGGCGGTACGGAGGCATACCTCCGCCGTACGAGCGGCGTGTGGCGCATTCTGCGGGGCCTGCGGGCGCCCGCCGCCCCGGGCGCGGGCCCGTCTCTGACCGTGGACTACGCGAACGCCGTCTCGGGATTCCCCCGGACGGTGCGCGTCTGGCAGGACCCCGTCGCGGGGCGCGGCTCGTCCGCCGCGCTCGTCTTCCAGTTGTCCCAGGTCGAGACCAACGTCGCGATCGACGCCGCCGCCTTCCGCGTCGTGGTTCCCGCAGACGCGGCGCCGATCTCGCTCGACGAACTGCGGCGCACCGGGCCGCTGGCCGGCGCGACCCCGAGGGACCCACGGTGAGTGTCGCCATCCGGGTCAACGCCCACGCCAAGATCAACCTCGCGCTCGCCGTGACCGCCACGCGGCCCGACGGGTTTCACGACCTGCGGACGGTGTTCCAGTCCCTGCACCTGCACGACACGATCACGTGCCGCGCGCGCCGGGGGGCCCTGGCCGTGACGTGCGACGACCCGGCGGTGCCGACCGGGCCGGACAACCTCGCGTGGTGGGCCGCCGCGCGGCTGTGGAAGGCGGTGGGCCGCGCCGGGGATCCGCACGGCGTGGCGATCGCGATCCAGAAGCGGATTCCGATGCGGGCCGGGCTCGGCGGCGGGAGCGCCGATGCGGCCGCCACGCTGCTGGCGCTGCAGCGACTGTGGGCGCCGGACGCGGCGGCCGTCGACCTGCACCCGCTGGCGGCGGGCATCGGCGCCGACGCGGCCTATTTCCTGCTCGGCGGCACGGCGCTCGGCCTGGGTCGAGGCGACGACCTCTACCCGATCGAGGACGCCCGCCCGGTCCATGTGGTGCTCGCGCTGCCGGCCTTCGGCGTCTCGACTGCCGAGGCCTATCGCTGGTTCGACGAAGCGCGGGTGGTGCGCGGCGGCGCCCCCCGCCGGCCCGCCGATCAGTTCCCGGCCTGGCCGGGCCGCGTCCTCGCGATCGAAAACGACCTCGAGCCGCCCGTCGCGCGGCGCCATCCCGAAATCGAGGACATCAGGGCGTCGATGATCTCCGCCGGCGCGCTGGCGTCGGCCCTGACGGGCAGCGGTTCGGCCGTCTTCGGGTTGTTCGGAGCAGCCCGGACAGCGCGGCGGGCGGCGGCCTCGCTCGGCGAGCACGGGTGGCGCACGCTCCTCACGCGGACCATCGGGCGCGCCGCCTTCGCGCGCGGCACCCGGCCCCGACCGGTGTCCGGGAACCCCCGTCGCGAGCGCCCCGCCTGACCCTCCGGGCGGCCGAGGCTTGTCCGCGAACCGCCGCATCGTATAGACTTACCGTTTGCACCATCTTGGGTGCGCCACGCCTAGTGGTTCATTCCTCCGCATCAAGTGACGGACGAGGAGCATGGCCGCTGACTGGAGTGGTCCGGCCGCGGGCCGGGGGCCTCGGGAGGTGCGTCGGGACCGGGTGCGCGGCCCGTCCGGTCGCGCGGGCCCGCGACGCGGGTAACCAGGCGGGGGCTCGGCGTGAAGTGGTGCGACATGGTGGGGCGTCGCCAAGCTGGTAAGGCACGGGACTTTGGATCCCGCATTCGAAGGTTCGAATCCTTCCGCCCCAGCCAGCTCTGGGAGGGGTAGCGCCAATGCCAAGGCCCTTTGCCGAACTGAAGGTGTTTTCGGGCAGCGCGCATCCAGCGCTCGCGCGGGAGATTGCGGAACATCTGGGGATCCAGGTCGGGCAGGCCAAGCTGCGGCGGTTTCCGGACTCCGAAGTCTCGTTCCAGATCGACGAGAACATCCGCGGGACCGACGTCTTCGTGCTGCAGCCGACCAGCCCGCCGGTCGATCAGCATCTGGTCGAGCTGCTGATCATGATCGACGCGTTCCGGCGGTCGTCGGCGGCGCGGATCACCGCGGTGATTCCGTACTACGGGTACGCACGGCAGGATCGGAAGGACAAGCCCCGGGTGCCGATCTCGGCCAAGCTGGTGGCCAACGTGCTGAGTGCGGCGGGCACGAACCGGGTGCTGACGATGGACCTGCACAAGGCGCAGATCCAGGGGTTTTTCGACATCCCGGTGGACCACCTGTTCGCGGCGCCGGTGATCATCGATTACCTGTCGCGCCAGCACTTCCCGCGGCTGACGCTGGTGTCGCCCGACGCGGGGGGCGCCGAGCGGGCGCGGGCGTACGCGAAGCGCCTGGGGGCCGAGCTGGCGATCATCGACAAGCGGCGATCGCCGGAAGATGGCCGCGCCGAGGTGATGAACGTCGTGGGCGATGTCGGGGGCCGCACCTGCATCATCCAGGACGACATCATCGACACGGCCGGCACGATCCAGAACGCGGCGCAGGCGCTGAAAGCGAACGGGGCCGAGCGCGTGCTGGCGTGCGCGGTGCACGGACTCCTGTCGGGCCCGGCGCTCGGGCGGATCGAGCAGTCGTCGGTCGAGAAGCTGATCGTGACGAACACGATCCCGCTCGCCGGCGAGAAGGCGCAGAGCAAGAAGATCGTCGTGCTGTCGGTGGCCCGCCTGCTGGCGCAGGCCATCCGCAGCATCAACGAGGAAACGTCGGTGTCGTCCCTGTTCGTGTGATCGGACCCATCGCGGGGGCCCCGGGGCGCCCGCCGCCACGTGAAGGACTGCAGGCAATGGAAGCGAGACTCGAAGCGGTACATCGGGACAGTTTCGGCAAGAACGAGGCGCGGCGTCTCCGCGTCCAGGGCAACATCCCGGCGGTGCTCTACGGGGGAGTGACCGGCTCGGCGTCCCCGCAGGCGATGCCGATTGCCGTCGACCCCAAGGCGCTGGGGCGGCTCCTGCACTCCGAGTCGGGGGTGAACACGATCATCGGCCTCAAGATCGGCGCCGAGGACGTCAAGGTCCTCGTGAAGGAGTACCAGCTCGACCCGGTGACGCACAAGCTCCTGCACGCGGACTTCTACCGCATCGCGATGGACAAGCGGCTGACGGTCACCGTGCCGATCGTGCTGAAGGGTGAGCCGCGCGGCGTCAAACAGCAGGACGGCCTGCTGGACTTCGTGCACCGCGAGGTCGAGATCGAGTGCCTGCCGGCCGATATCCCGGAGCACATCGAGGTCGACGTGTCCGAGCTGATGCTCGGCCAGGCCATCCGGCTCCGTGAGGTGGCGACCGACGCGAAGTGGGCGCCGATCAGCGACCCGGAGATCATGCTGGCCCACGTCGTGCCGCTGCGGCTGGCGGTCGAGCCGGCCCCGGCCGACGCGGCGGCGGTGGCGGCCGCGCCGGCGACGACGGCCGAGCCCGAGGTCATCAAGAAGGGCAAGGTCGAGAAGGGCGAGTCCGAGGTCACCAAGAAGGGCAAGGCCGAGTCCGAGAGCTAACGGACCCGGCCGGGAGGCACGGCTGCCGTGAAGCTCATCGTCGGCCTCGGCAACCCGGGGCGGAAGTACCACCGGACGCGCCACAACGTCGGCTTCGCGGTGGCCGACGAACTGGCCCGCCGGGCCGACGAGGCGTTCGAGCACGGCCGGCCCGACGCGCTGACGGCGCGGGTCGGAATCGGCCGCGACGCGGTCCTGCTGGCCAAGCCGCTCACGATGATGAACCTGAGCGGCGAGGCGGTAGCGGGGCTGGCGCACTACTACCGGGTGGAGTCGGCGGACATCTTCGTGGTGGCCGACGATGTCAACCTGCCGCTGGGGCGGCTGCGGATCAGGAGCGGCGGATCGGCGGGCGGGCACAACGGGTTCCGCTCGATTATCCAGTACCTGGGCACGCAGGACTTCCCCCGGTTGCGGGTCGGAGTCGGGCGAGGCGACCCCCGGAGGGACCTCGCCGACCACGTCCTGGCGCGGTTCGACCAGGATGAGGAAGCGGCGGCCGCGCAGGCCGTCGCGCGGGCCGCGGACGCCATCGAGGTGTTTCTCGACGGGGGCGTGGCGGCGGCGATGAACCAGTTCAATCGGGCGGAGGATCCCGCCTGATTCTCCTTGCCGCCCCGGTGTCGGGGCGGCCGACAGACCAGAAGGAGCACGCATGAGTCAGGCCAGACTGTACGAACTCGTCTACATCGTGTCGCCCGACGCGACCGAGCAGGACGTCACCGATCTGCACACGCAGGTCGAGGCGATTGTCGCCAGGTTCCAGGGCGAACTGCAGAAGACGGAGAACTGGGGCCGCCGGAAGATGGCGTACCGGATTGGGCGCCACCGCGAGGGCACCTACGTGCTGGAGGTGTTCACGGGCACCGGCGAGATGACCAAGGAGCTCGATCGCCGTCTGAAGGTCAGCGATCACGTCATCCGGCACCTGATCGTCCGCGTGGACGAGGAGCTCCGCGTCGCCGAGCGCACGCGGGCCCGCCGGCAGGCCGACGCGGCGCGCCGCCCGGCCCGTCCCGTGCCGGCCGAGGGCGCCGAGAGACGAAGGCGCGACGAGGACAACCAGGATGACGACCGGGATGACGCGGAGGTATAGCGATGGCTGACGAGAGACGAGGCGGAGGCGGAGCGGGGCGGGGCGGCGGCCGCGGCGGAGCGCGCGGCGCCGACAAGGCGCAGGGTCAGCGTCGCGGGTTGTTCCGCCGGCGCAAGGTGTGCAAGTTCTGCGCGGACAAGATCGACTATATCGACTACAAGGACGTGCGGATGCTGGCGCCGTTCCTGCCGGAGCGCGCGAAGATCCTGCCGCGGCGGATCTCCGGGTGCTGCGCGATGCACCAGCGCAAACTCCAGACGGCCATCAAGCGGGCGCGGCAGCTGGCGCTCGTGCCGTACTTGACCGACTAGGTGGGGACAGCCATGGAAGTGATTCTTCGGGAGCACGTCGACAACTTGGGCCGCCGCGGCGAGGTCGTGAAGGTGGCCAACGGGTACGCGCGCAACTTCCTGCTGCCCCGCAAGCTCGCCCTGGCGGCGACCCCGGGCAACAAGAAGATCGTCGAGCGCGAGCACCGGATCGTCGAGGCGCGCGAGGCCGCGGAGAAGGCGGACGCCGACGCGCAGGCCGCGCGCCTCTCGGCGGTGGAGTGCACGATGGCGCGGCGCGTGGGTGAGCACGACGCGCTGTATGGGTCGGTCACCGCGGCCGACATCGCCGAGTACCTCGCGGCCAGGGGGTTCGAGGTCGACAAGCGCAAGATCCAGCTGGACGAGCCGCTGAAGCACCTCGGCGAGTTCTCCGTGCCGATCAAGCTCCACCGGGACGTCGTCGCGCAGGTCAAGGTCACCGTGACCGCCCTGCAGGAGTGACCAACGCCGGGGGACCGGGCGCCGGGGGGACCGCCCTGGCGCCGCGTCCCCGGCGGCGGACGGTCCGGGGGGCCGGGGCATCGGGTCCCGGCTCCTGGATTCTGGCAGTTTGTACT
Source organism: uncultured Acidobacteriota bacterium (assembly GCA_963813325.1). Classification (GTDB taxonomy): domain Bacteria; phylum Acidobacteriota; class Vicinamibacteria; order Vicinamibacterales; family JAKQTR01; genus CAWEYM01. The sequence goes on along the minus strand of CAWEYM010000002.1, from coordinate 1,588,380 downwards.
CCCTCGAGGCGCAGCGATGGCCGACCCCGCCGTTGAGCGTCCCCTCCCGCACAACCTGGATGCCGAGCGCGCCGTGCTGGGCGCGGTCCTCCTCCACCACGAGACCATCCACGAGGCGCTCGAGGTCATCGACGCCGAGGACTTCTTCCGCGACGCGCACCGCCGCATCTTCGACAAGATGGTGAAGCTGCTCGAGCGCGGGCAGGCGATCGATTTCATCACGCTGAAGGACGAACTCGGCCGGTCGGGCGAGCTCGACACGGTGGGCGGGCCCGCCTACGTGGCGTCCCTGGTCGACGGCCTGCCGCACGGCACGAACGTCGGGGACCACGCGCGCATCGTCAAGGAGAAGGCGACCCTCCGGCAGCTGATCTACTCCGCCAACAGGATTCTGGCGAGCGCCTACGCCGCCGAGGAGGACGCGGACGTCATCCTGGACGGGGCGGAGCAGTCGATCTTCGCGATCGCCGAGGACTCGGTGCGTGCCGGCTTCGTGTCGATGCGCGACCTGGCGACCGCCGGGTTCGCCGCCGTCGAGCAGGCGCACGCGCGGAAGCAGCTCATCACGGGCGTCCCGACGGGGTTCGTCGAGCTCGACGAGATGATGGCGGGCCTGCAGCCCGCCGACCTGATCATCATCGCCGCGCGGCCGTCGATGGGCAAGACGAGCCTGGCGCTCAACATCGCGCAGCACGTCGGCGTGAAGGCCGACATGACCGTCGGCGTCTTCTCGCTCGAGATGTCGAAGGAACAGCTGTTCCTCCGCATGCTGACCTCGGAGGCCGGCATCGACAGCCACCGGCTGCGGACCGGGTTCCTCGGCGAGCGCGACTGGCCGAAGCTGACCACGGCCCTGTCCACCCTCGGCGACGCGCGGATCTTCATCGATGACTCGGCGTCGATCGGCGTCCTCGAGATGCGCGCGAAGGCGCGCCGCCTGATGTCCGAGCACGGCCTGCACCTGCTGGTCGTCGACTACCTGCAGCTGATGCAGGGCCGCGGGCGGTTCGAGAACCGCGTGACCGAGCTGGCCTCCGTCTCGCGCGGCCTGAAGGGCCTGGCCAAGGAGCTCAACATCCCGATCGTCGCCCTGTCGCAGCTGAGCCGGGCCCCCGAGGCCAGGCCGGGACGACGCCCGCAGCTCTCGGACCTGCGCGAGTCGGGCGCCCTCGAGCAGGACGCCGACGTGGTCATCATGATCTGGCGCGAGGACATGTACGAACCGACCGAGGAGAACCAGGGCGTCGCCGAGCTGATCATCGCCAAGCAGCGCAACGGCCCGACCGGGTCGGTCAAGCTCGCGTTCATCAAGGAGTTCACGCGCTTCGAGAACCTGGAGTGGAAGCGCCCCCCGGCGGCCCAGTAGCCCGGCGCCCCCGCGACCCGTGAGCCGTTCCACGTTCGCGCACGTCGATCTCGATGCCCTCGGGCACAACCTGCGCGCCATCACGGCGCACCTGGCCGCCGGCCGCCCGGGCCAGCCGTCCCCTGCGCTCGCCGCCGTGGTGAAGGCGAACGCGTACGGCCACGGCGCGGGCCCCGTCGCGCTCGCCCTCGAGGCCGCCGGGGCCGCCGTGATCGCCTGCGCCGATATCGAGGAGGCCGTCGTCCTCCGGGAAGCCGGCGTGCGCGCGCGGATCCTCGTGTTCGGCGCCCTCAGCCTCAGCGATCTCGACGGCGTGTTCGACCACGACCTGACGCCCACCGTGTCGACGCCGACCGCCGGGCGTTCCCTGCAGCGGGCGGCCGTGCGGCGCGGGCTGCGCGTGCGCTACCACCTCAAGATAGACACCGGCATGAACCGGCTCGGGTTCCGGCACGACAACCTCGACCGGACGATGCCGGAATTGCTGGCGGCATCGCACCTCGAACTGGAGGGCGTCTACACGCACTTCGCCACCGCCGACACGCCCGGGCATCCGCTCTTCGCGGACCAGCAGCGGCAATTCGCCGCGGCGCTGCGGACCCTGCACGCGCATGGCGCGCGGCCGCGCCTGCGGCACGCGGCCAACAGCGCGGCCCTGCTCGCGGACCCCGGCACCTGGTTCGACCTGGTCCGCCCGGGCCTGCTCCTTTACGGCGTGACGCCCCCCGCGCTGGCCCCCACCCTGGACCTGGCGCCCGTCATGAGCCTCCGGAGCCGCGTCGTCGCGGTGAAGGGCGTGCGGCCCGGCGAGACGGTGGGCTACGGTGCCTGGTTCGAGGCATCCCGGTCCACGACCATCGCGGTGGTCCCGGCCGGCTATGCCGACGGCCTGGACGCGCGCATGGCCGGGCGGGCCTCGGTGTTGATCCGGGGACGCCGTGCGCCGATCATCGGGTCGGTCTGCATGGACATGATCATGGTCGACGTCACCGGCGCGGCGGTCCAGCCGGGCGACGAGGTCGTGATCCTGGGCCGGCAGGGCGGCGAGTCGATCGCCGTTACCGAGATGGCCGCGGCCATCGGGACGATCCCGTACGAAATCCTCTGCCGCGTCGGAACGCGTATCGAGCGGATATATAATCGAGGCCGCCAGAGCCCGACGTGAAGCCTTCGAAGTCCATCTTCGTATGCCAGGAATGCGGGGCGCAGGCGCAGAAGTGGCTCGGGAAGTGCCCCGACTGCGGCGCCTGGAATTCGCTGGTTGAAGAGCGGCCCACCGAACCGCAGGCCGCCGCGACCCACCGGTACGCCCTCGGCGCGGGCGGCGGGGCGAAACTCTACGCCGAGGTCGAGACCGCGGACGCCGCCCGCGTGTCCACGGGGATCGACGAATTCGACCGCGTGCTGGGCGGCGGCGTCGTGCCCGGCTCGCTCGTGCTGCTCGGGGGTGAGCCCGGAATCGGCAAGTCCACGCTGCTGCTCCAGGCCGCGGCCCACATGGCCCGGGCGGTCGGCCCGGTGCTGTACAGCTCGGGCGAGGAGTCGGAACACCAGATCAAGTCGAGAGGCGATCGCCTCGGCGTCGGCGACGCGCCGCTGTACCTGCTGGCCGAGACCTGTCTCGAACGGGTGCTCGAGGAGACCGCGCGCCTCCGCCCGGCGCTCGTCGTCGTGGACTCGATCCAGACGGTGTTCTCGCTCAAGATGCAGTCGGCGCCCGGCAGCATCGGGCAGGTCCGCGAGGCCGCGACCCAGCTGCTGTTCACGGCCAAGGGCCAGAACGTGCCGGTGTTCCTGGTGGGCCACGTGACGAAGGAGGGCAGCCTCGCCGGCCCCAAGGCGCTCGAGCACATCGTCGATACCGTGCTCTACTTCGAAGGCGAGCGGCACCATGCGCACCGCATCGTCCGGGCGGCGAAGAACCGGTTCGGCGCGGTGAGCGAGGTGGGCGTGTTCGAGATGACGGCCGCCGGCCTGCGGGCGGTGCCGAACCCCTCGGCGCTGTTCCTCGCGGAGCGGCCCGCCGACAGCCCGGGCTCGGCGGTGCTCTGCTGCATCGAGGGGTCGCGGCCGCTGATGGTGGAAGTGCAGGCGCTGGTGAGCACGAGCATGTACGGCTACGCCAAGCGCATGGCGGTGGGCCTGGACCAGAACCGCCTCGCGCTGCTGCTGGCCGTGCTCGAGAAGCGCGCTGGCCTCCAGATCGCCGGCGACGACGTGTTCGTGAACGTGGCCGGCGGCATGACCGTGGACGAGCCGGCCGTGGATCTGGCGCTGGTGGCGGCCGTCGCCTCGAGCCTGCGGAACCGGCCCGTCGCGGCCGGCACCGCGGTGTTCGGCGAGGTCGGCCTGGCCGGGGAAGTGCGGGCCATCACCCAGGCCGGGCGCCGGGTGCGCGAGGCGGGGCAGATGGGGTTCAGCCGCTGCGTGCTGCCGGCGGCCAATGCCGATCGCTCCGACCCGGATCTGGCCGGCACGCGCTGCGAGCTCGTCGGGGTCGGGTCCGTGCAGCAAGCGCTCGACGCACTGATCGCGTGACGCGCCGGCCGGGGCGCAGGTCGTATTCATACCCGTCTCTTCATCGATCGGAGGCCTCATGGCCTGGTTCTTTGTCATCCGGGTGCTGTTTCTCGTGGCGGTCGTCGCCACGGCGGCCATCCTGGCCCCGTTCCGGGGCGGCGTGTCCGTCAACGCCGCGTTCGGCTTCGGGCTGGCCGCGCTCGCGGTCCTGCTCGAAGTCCGCGTGCGTGACGCCAGCGTGACCCGTATGCTGGGCGGCATCCTGGGCGGGGCCGTCGGGCTGCTGTTTGCCAAGGGGATCGACACGGCGCTGTTCTGGCTGCCCGCGGGCGATCCGCGTGTCAGTTTCCTCCAGGGCTTCATCCTGCTGGCGCTGTCCTATCTGGGCGTGGTGATTGGCGCGCGGCACGGGGACTGGCTGGAGCCGGCGCGGATCGTGGCGCTGTTCCGCGCGACGGGCCCGCAGCGGCGCTACAAGGTGCTCGACACCAGCGTGATCATCGACGGCCGCGTAGCGGACATCTGCGAGACCGGCTTCCTGGACGGCACGCTGGTGATCCCGCAGTTCGTGCTGAAAGAACTGCAGCAGGTGGCCGACTCGGCCGACACGCTCCGCCGGAACCGGGGGCGCCGCGGCCTCGACATCCTCCAGAAGATCCAGAAGATGTCGGGCGTCGAGGTCACCATCTCCGATCTGGACTTCCCCGACGTCAAGGAGGTGGACCTGAAGCTGATCGAGCTGGCTCGCACCCTGCAGGGCAAGATCGTCACCAACGACTTCAACCTGAACAAGGTGGCCCAACTGCGCGGTGTGCCGGTGCTCAACATCAACGAGCTGGCCAACTCCCTGAAGCCCGTGGTGCTGCCGGGCGAGGTGATGAAGGTCTTCATCCTGAAAGAAGGCAAGGAATTCAACCAGGGCGTGGCCTACCTGGATGACGGGACGATGGTCGTCGTGGACAACGCGCGGAAGATGATCAGCAAGACCATCGACATCGTGGTCACGAGCGTCCTGCAGACCACGGCCGGCAAGATGATCTTCGGGCGGTACATCGAGGCCGGGTCGGCGCCTCCCGCGATGGGCGGCCCCGACCGCGACGACGGGGTCCGGCGTCCGCGATCCGCGCCCGCACCGGCGCCTGCCGCGCAGGCGGCGCCCGCTCCCGGCAACAAGTGAAGATCCCGTCGTTTCACTGGTGGCGGACCGTTTTCTTCCTGATCCCGGCGATCGCCGTCTACACGGTCGTCCTGGGAACGGTGTCGATCACCGCCAGCCTGTTCGAGCACCGCGGCCGCTTCGCGCACGGGTGCGCCCGCGCCTGGTCCTGGCTGATCCTGGCGACGACCGGTGTCCGCGTCCAGGTGCGGGGCCTGGAGCGCCTGGCGCCGGGGGCCACCTGCGTGTTCGTGTCGAACCACCAGAGCATCTACGATATTCCCGTCATCTTCGCGTCGCTGCCCTTCCAGCTCCGCATCATCGCGAAGTCCTCGATCGGGTCGTTCCCGTTCCTCGGCTGGCACCTGCGGCGCGCCGGCCACCTGCTCGTGGATCGCCGCCATCCCGATCCGGCGGGCATCCTCCGGCGCTGGCGCGCCCTGCTGGGCGAGGGCCTCTCGCTCATCATCTTCCCCGAGGGGACGCGGAGCGCCGACGGGCGGGTGGCGCGGTTCAAGGCCGGGAGCTTCCTCCTGGCGATCGAAGCGGGCCTGCCCCTGGTGCCCCTGTCGGTGGTCGGCAGCCGGTTCGTGATGCGGAAGGGCCGGTTGACGACCAGCCCGGGCTGCGTGAGCCTGACGGTCCACGCGCCCGTGGCCACCGCCGGCGGTGCATGGCAGCCTTCGACGCGGGACGCGCGGCGGCTGGCCGCGCAGGTGTACGAGGTCATAGCCGGCCAGGTCGAGGCCGGGGAACGGGCGGCGGGAACGTGGCCAGCGGCGTGACCATCGATCCGGACGTGCGGGCCATCGTGCGCCTCGGCGTCGCGACCTGCGACGTCACCCGCGTCGTCGAGCGGGACACCGCGCTCGACGAGCCGATTGCCGCGGCGATCGAGGCGTTGCGGGCGCCCGGCGCGGCGGCCGACCTCGGCCCGGCCCGCGCGCTCTTCAAGGCGATCGGCATCGATCCCACGAGGACCCGGCCGTCGTCCGAGGCGTTGCTGCGGCGTGTACGACGCGGAGAGGGCCTGCCGCGCGTGAACACCGCGGTCGACATCGCCAACTGGTGCTCGGTCGAGGCGCAGCTGCCGTACGGCCTGTATGATCTCGACCGGGTGGATGGCCGGATCGTCCTGCGGCGTGGGCGGCCCGGCGAGGCCTACGCCGGTATCCGCAAGGACGACGTGCACCTCGAGGGGCGGCTGACGCTCGCTGACGAGCGGGGTCCATTCGGCAACCCGTCGTCCGATTCCGCGCGCACCATGGTGACCCTCGAGTCGCGCCGCCTCCTGATCGTCGTGTTCGCGCCATCCACGGTGGACGGGGCGCGGCTCGACGCGGTGATCGCCCTGACGCTCGCGCGCTTCGCGCGGTACGCCGGGGCCGGGACGCAGACACCTGGCCAGGCAGCAGGGCCGGCGGCAGGCAGTAGATAGCGGCTGGACGCGGCGGGCCGGAAAGCCGGCCGGCCGGGCGGCAGGGGATCAGGAAGGCGGGCAGGGGATTCGATGCGTACTGCAGCCATCATTGCGGCCGGGGGACGGGGCGAGCGGCTGGGCGCCGGCGTGCCGAAGCAGTTGCTGCTGATCGGAGGACAGCCGATCCTGCGCCGCAGCGTCGAGGCGTTCGCGGCCTCCGATCGCATCGACGAGATCGTGGTCGTGATGCCGGCCGACCTCGCCGCCGAACCGCCGGAGTACCTGCGGCAGGTCTCCAAGCCGATCCTGATCGTGGCGGGCGGGCCTCGCCGCCAGGACTCCGTCGCCAACGGGTTCGCCGCGGTGGCCGGTCGGGCCGACGTCGTCGTGGTGCACGACGCGGCCCGGCCATTCGTCAGCGCGGACCTCATCGCCCGCACGATCGATGCGGCGATTGCGGCAGGGGCCGCGCTCGCCGCGTTGCCGTCGCGCGACACGGTGAAGCTGGCCGCGGACCCGGCGGGAACCGCGGATCTGTTCGTCTCGCAGACCCTCCCGCGGGAGCGCGTCTACCTTGCGCAGACGCCCCAGGCCTTCCGGAGCGAGGTGCTGCGCGCGTCCATCGCGGCCGGGCAGGCCGGCGTCGAGGCGACCGACGAGGCGGCACTGGCCGAATCGGCGGGCTTTCCGGTGCGGCTGGTCGCCGGCGACCCGGCTAACGTGAAGATCACGACTGTCGAGGATCTGGTGGCAGCCCGCGCTCTCGTCGAGCGCGGCGGGGGAGGCACGACGACGATGAGAGTGGGGACGGGGTACGATCTGCATCGGCTGGTCGAGGGGCGCCGCCTCGTGCTGGGCGGAGTCGAGGTTCCGCACGCGCTGGGGCTGGCGGGCCACTCGGACGCCGATGTGCTGGCGCACGCCGTGACCGATGCCGTGCTCGGCGCGATCGCGGCAGGCGACATCGGGCGGCACTTCCCCGACACGGACCCACGCTGGCGGGGAGCCTCGAGCGTGGCGATGCTGGGGCACGCCGTGGCGCTGGCCGACGCGGCGGGCTTCTCTGTCGAGAACGTCGACGCGGTCGTCATCGCCGAGCGGCCGAAGCTGGCGCCGCACGTGGACGCGATCAGGGCCGGCCTGGCCGCCGCGTTGCGCGTGGACCAATCCCGCGTCAGCGTGAAGGCGAAGACGAACGAGGGCGTCGGCGAGATCGGGCGCGGCGGGGCCATGGCCGTGCACGCGGTCGCGCTGCTCGTGGAGAAACGGTCGTGACGGAATCCGACATGCGACTGCGGTTCGCGCCCAGCCCGACGGGTCTGCTGCACGTGGGCAACGCGAGGACGGCGCTCTTCAACTGGCTGCTCGCGCGGGGCCGCGGCGGCACGTTCGTGCTGCGGATCGAGGACACCGACCTCGAGCGATCCAGCCGCGCATCCGAGGCCGGCATTCTCGAGGACCTGCGCTGGCTGGGGCTGAGCTGGGACGAAGGCCCGGACGCCGGTGGTCCGCACGGACCCTACCGGCAGTCGGAGCGCCTCGACCTGTACCAGTCGTACGCATCCGAGCTGATGGTGGCCGGCCACGCGTACTACTGCTTCTGTTCGCAGGAGACGCTGGACGAAGATCGGCGGGCGGCACTCGCCGCGGGCCGGCCGCCGAGGTACGCCGGCCGCTGCCGATCGATCCCGGCGCCGGACGCTGCCGCGCGCGTCCGCGGAGGCGAGCCGGCCGTGGTGCGCTTTCGCGTGCCCGAGCAGCGCGAGGTCGCCTTCCACGACATCGTCCGGGGCACCGTGCGGTTCACGACCGACGTCATCGGCGATCCCGTGCTGCTGCGATCCGATGGGCAGCCCGCCTACAACTTCGCCGTGGTCGTCGACGACGCGCTGATGGAGATCACGCACGTCATCCGGGGTGAGGACCATATTTCCAACACCCCGCGCCAGGTCCTGCTCTACGAGGCGCTGGGCTTCACGCCGCCGGTCTTCGCGCACCTCGCGCTGGTGCTCGGCCCCGACCACACGCCGCTGTCGAAGCGTCACGGCGCCACCTCGGTCGCGGAGTTCCGCGCGCGCGGCTACCTGCCCGAGGCGCTGGTCAACTACCTGGCGCTGCTCGGCTGGTCGCCGGGCGGCGGCGAAGAGCTGGTGCCCGCGCCGGAGCTGGCCCGCCGCTTCGCCCTCGAGGCCGTCGGGCACAGCGCCGCGGTGTTCGACATCGAGAAGCTCGCGTGGGTCAACCGCCACTATCTCCGTGTCGCCGAGCCGGCCCGGATCACCGCCCTGGCCCTGCCCTACTTCCAGGGGCACGGCTTCGCCGCCGCGCCGACGGCGGAGGCCCGCCAGTTTCTCGCCGACGCCATGCCGATGGCGACGGTGTCGGTCGACAGGCTCGAGCAGATTCCCGAGCGTCTCGCCTTCCTCTTTGCGTTCGACCCGGCCCGGGCGCTCGAGCGTCCGGACGTGCGGGAGGTCCTGCGGGAGCCCGGCGCGGCCGAGGTCGTCGCCGCGCTGGCCCGCGAATTGTCGCAGCTGCCGCGGCTCGATCGGGACGCCTTCCGGGCCGCCGCCGGACGCGTGAAGCAGGCGACCGGGCAGAAGGCGCGCGGGCTGTTTCATCCGATCCGGGTCGCCCTGACCGGCGAAGGCGGCGGCCCCGAGCTCGACCTCGCGGTGCCCGCCATCGACCGCGGCGCCGAGTTGCCGGTCAACTGCGGCCTCGCGCCGATCATGGGGTGTCGGGAGCGCGCGGCGGCCTTCGCCGCCCAGGCGCTGCAGCGTCCCGGCGCCGCCTGACACAGGATCCACCCGTTGCCGCGGGCCCGGCGCGTACCGGCACCCCGCGGGAGCGCGCCCGCACCGGTCGCACCGGAGCGCCTCGATCGGGTCGACGCGGGCCAATCCTTCCGTCTCCGTGTATCCTGTCTGCGGTCGGCGTGATGTCGTGTGACTGCTGAATGTGAACGGCTGTCTCCTGTCGTCTCCTTTCCCTATGCTGATTTACGGCATCAATCCTGTTCTCGAGGCGCTGCGGGCGGGCCGGGTGACGGCGATTCGCGTGAGCCTGGGCGCCGGGGCCCGGGTGCGCGAGTTGCGCCAGATGGCCGCCGGGAGGGGCGTGCGCGTGATCGAGGTGCCGGCGCCCGAGCTGGATCGCCTGGCGCGCGGCGCGCTGCACCAGGGCGTGGTGGCCGATCTGTCGGCGCCCGAGGCCAGCACGCCCGAGGAGCTGGTCCGCGGGGCCAGGCACGCGCCGCTGCTGGTCGTGCTGGACGGGATCGAAGACCCGCAGAACCTCGGCGCCATCCTCCGCACGGCGGACGCCGCGGGAGCGGACGGCGTGATCCGGCAGACGCGCCGGGCGGCACCGCTCGATGGCGCGGCGGCCAAAGCCTCGGCTGGCGCCGTGGCCTGGGTGAAGGTGGCCGACGTGGTCAACATCGCGCGCGCGCTCGGCGAGCTCAAGGACGCGGGCGTGTGGACGGTCGGCCTCGACGCGGCGGCGGATCAGGCCTATGACGCCATCGACTACACCGTGCCTTCAGCCATCGTGCTGGGCGCGGAGGGGCAGGGGCTGCGGCGGCTCGTGCGCGAACGCTGCGACTACCTGGTGTCGATTCCCATGCGCGGCCAGGTCGCCAGCCTGAACGTCTCGGTGGCCGCGGCTGTCGTCCTGTTCGAAGCGGTGCGCCAGCGCCACGGCCGCGCCCCGCGCTGAGCCACCCTCCGGCCCCCCGCCGGAGACGCGCGCCTTCCCCTCGCGATGACACGCGGCGCCGGGGGATCGCCCCCCGTGGCGAGAACGAGGCTTGCGCCGCGCGGTCCTTCCCACGCTATAATGATGAGTTGCGCCCTGACGCTGGTCAGCAGCCGACAGAGCGCGGGTGCGCCGGGCCGTGGCGCCGGGGGCACGACGACCGACGAAGGAGACGCCGGCGGAGGGGTCAGGCGGCCCGTCCGAACGGCGTGCGGCGTTGCAGAGTGGCACGGTACGTGCTATGCTAAATCCTTTCGTCTGGCTGGCGTAGCTCAGTCCGGTAGAGCGGCTGATTTGTAATCAGCGGGTCGGGGGTTCAAATCCCTCCGCCAGCTCCATCGGCGCGCCCGGCGGATGCCGGGCCGGTCGGGCGGGATATGGTCGGGGAGGTTGCAGAGCGGTCAAATGCAACAGACTGTAAATCTGTCGGCCAAGCGCCTTCGGAGGTTCGAATCCTCCCCTCCCCACCAGCCTTCGCTCACGAATCGCGCGAAGGCTGCTACGCCGAAGCGGCGTGGCCGCGGAGGCGAGCGATTCGCGAGCGACGGCTAGGCAACCGGCGGCAGGAAGCGGCGCAGCCGCGAAGGCGGATTGGTGAGTGTCGTGTGAGGGCAGCGGGTGCAGGTGGCGGGAGTAACTCAGTGGTAGAGTCACAGCCTTCCAAGCTGTTGGTCGCGGGTTCGATCCCCGTCTCCCGCTCCAGTTTTCGCTCGCGACGCGCGTGACGGCCGCCGCGCCGAGGGCCGCAGGGCGACGGCGATCGGGTTGCGGCCTGCGGTGCGGGGCGCACGCCGGCGCGGAGATCGCGGCGACGGCGGACGACGGGCGGGACGCCGGGCCCTGGCAACGGGTGCCGGGCGCGGCAGGTGTGAATCCGCCGATGTAGCTCAGTAGGCAGAGCGCGTCCTTGGTAAGGACGAGGTCACCGGTTCGAGCCCGGTCATCGGCTCCAGGTCAGCGAACGGTGCAGGCATCACTCAACGCGCCTCGGGAGAGAGGCCGCAACCAGTCGAGCGACAGAGACCGACCATGGCGAAAGAGAAATTCGATCGATCGAAGCCGCACGTGAACGTGGGAACGATTGGGCACATCGACCACGGGAAGACGACGCTGACGGCGGCGTTGACGAAGGTGGCGGCCGCGAAGGGGTGGGGCAAGTATGTGTCGTATGACGAGGTGGCGAAGGCCTCGGAGTCGCAGGGGCGGCGGGACGACACGAAGATCCTGACGATTGCGACGTCGCACGTGGAGTACAGCACGGCGAAGCGGCACTACGCGCACGTGGACTGCCCGGGGCACGCGGACTACATCAAGAACATGATCACGGGCGCGGCGCAGATGGACGGGGCGATCGTGGTGGTGGCGGCGACCGACGGGCCGATGCCGCAGACGCGGGAGCACGTGCTGCTGGCGCGGCAGGTCGAGGTGCCGTGCCTGGTGGTGGCGCTGAACAAGGTGGACGCGGTGGACGACCCGGAGCTGCTGGACCTGGTGGAGCTGGAGGTGCGGGAGCTGCTGACGACGTATGGGTTCCCGGGGGACACGGTGCCGGTGGTGCGGGTGTCGGCGCTGCAGGCGATCCACGGGGACCCGGAGGCGGAGGCGGGGATCCTGCGGTTGATGGAGGCGCTGGACGCGTATGTGCCGCTGCCGGAGCGGCAGGTGGACAAGCCGTTCCTGATGCCGATTGAGGATGTGTTCTCGATCTCGGGGCGGGGGACGGTGGTGACGGGGCGGGTGGAGCGGGGGAAGGTGAAGGTGGGGGAGGACGTGGAGATCGTGGGGTTCCGGCCGACGATGAAGAAGGTCGTGACGGGCGTGGAGATGTTCCGGAAGCTGCTGGACGAAGGGGTGGCGGGGGACAACATCGGGGTGCTGCTGCGCGGGACGGAGAAGACGGACGTGGAGCGCGGGCAGGTGTTGGCCAAGCCGGGGTCGATCACGCCGCACACGAAGTTCAAGGCCGAGGTGTATGTGCTGACGAAGGACGAGGGGGGCCGGCACACGCCGTTCTTCACGGGGTATCGGCCGCAGTTCTACCTGCGGACGACGGACGTGACGGGGTCGATGCACCTGCCGGAGGGCGTGGAGATGATCATGCCCGGGGACAACACGCAGATCTCGGCGGAGCTGATCACGCCGGTGGCGATCGAGAAGGGGTCGAAGTTCGCGATCCGCGAGGGCGGCCGGACGGTGGGCGCGGGCACGGTCACGGAGATCATCGAATAAGGGCGGGATTTCGGGGCGCGCGGGCGGGCGAGACCCGTGCCCGATAGGGAACACGCGAATGCGGGACATCATCACCCTGGCGTGCAACGAGTGCAAGCGCCGGAACTACACCACGACGAAGAACAAGAAGAAGACGACCGAGCGTCTCGAGATCAAGAAGTTCTGCGAGTGGTGCCGGACGCACACGGTGCACCGCGAGACGAAGTAGCGGAGGCCCGGGATCGCGGCCCCGCATCCGGGGTGGCCCGGATGGCGCTCCGCGAGGCCCGGTTCCCGATCTAGGCCACTAGCTCAACTGGTAGAGCACCGGTCTCCAAAACCGGGGGTTGGGGGTTCAAGTCCCTCGTGGCCTGCCAGCGTTGACGGTCGCCGGACGGCCCGATCCCGGTCATTCATGCGAGGTCGCGTGAGGCGGGAGCGGGCGGGATCGGCGGCATTGGAGTCGCGAGAAACCGGCATGCTCGACAACGTGAAGGCGGCGCCTCAGCGGGCAGTGGATGGCGTGACCGGGTGGTGGGCCGAGTCGCGCACGTTCCTCAGCGAGGTGCGCAACGAGCTCAAGCGGGTGACCTGGCCGTCGCGCAAGGAGGTCTACGCGACGACGGTCGTGGTCATCATCACGTCGATCTTCTTCGGCGTCTACCTCTGGGGGCTGGACGTGGTCCTCAGCACCCTCGTCCACAGCCTGTTCAACTGGCTTGGTGCGGCATGACGGACGTGACGACCAAGCAGTGGTACATCGTGCACACCTACTCGGGGTTCGAGAAGAAGGTGTCCGAGTCGCTGCAGCAGCGCGTCCAGGCCTACGGCCTGCAGGAGGAAATCGGGGAGGTGCTCATCCCGACCGAGGACGTGGTCGAGATGCGGGCCGGCCGCAAGGTCGTGACCTCGAAGCGGTTCTTTCCCGGCTACATCCTGGTCGAGATGGCCATGACGGACAACGCGTGGCACGTGGTGAAGAACACGCCGAAGGTGACCGGCTTCGTCGGCGCCGGGGCGCGGCCGACGCCGCTGACCCAGGAGGAGGTCGACCAGATCCTGCTGCAGGTGAGCGCAGCGGCGGAGAAGCCGAAGCCGAAGTACACGTTCGACAAGGGTGACCAGGTGCGGATCAACGAGGGCCCGTTCGCCAGCTTCAACGGCGTGGTCGACGAGGTCAACCCGGACCGCAACACCCTGAAGGTGATGGTGACGATCTTCGGCCGGTCCACGCCGGTCGAGCTGGACTTCCTGCAGGTCGAGAAGATCTAGGCGGGGGACACGGGATCCGGGCGGCCCGCGGGCCGCTCGCTACACGACGGGCGGCGGAGTGTTATGGCAAAGAAAGTCAATGCGGTGGTGAAGCTCCAGATCGCGGCAGGCAAGGCGACGCCGGCGCCCCCGGTGGGCACGGCGCTCGGGCCCCACGGCCTGAACATCATGGACTTCTGCAAGAACTTCAACGCGAAGACGGCGAGCCAGGAGGGCCTCATCATCCCGGTCGTGGTGACGGTCTACGCGGATCGCTCCTACAGCTTCATCACGAAGACCCCGCCGGCGGCCGTGCTGCTGAAGCGCTCGGCCAACATTGCCAAGGGTTCGGCCGAGCCGAACAAGACCAAGGTGGGGACCGTCACGGTCAAGCAGGTCGAGGAGATCGCCCGGCTCAAGATGCCGGACCTGAACTGCGACAGCCTCGAGTCGGCCGTCAAGACGGTCGCGGGAACCGCGCGCTCGATGGGACTCGACGTCATCCAGTAGGCCGCGCGCCGACAACCGGTTCGTCCAGGGTGGGAGGGCCCCGGGGCCCGATTGAACCACGGAGGAGTCATGCGAAGAGCAGGCAAGAAGTTCACCGCCGCCAAGGCGCAGGTGCCGGATCGGCCCCTGGCCCTCGAGGAGGCGGTGCCCCTCGTCCAGAAAGTCAAGTTCGCGAAGTTCGACGAGACCGTGGAGTTGTCCATCCGGCTGGGCGTGGATCCGAAGCACGCCGACCAGATGGTGCGCGGCACCGTCGTCCTGCCCCACGGCCTCGGCAAGACCAAGAAGGTCCTGGCGATCGCCGGCGGCGAGAAGCAGAAGGAAGCCCGGGAGGCCGGCGCCGACGAGGTGGGCGGCGAGGAGATGGTCGAGAAGATCCAGGGCGGATGGATGGACTTCGAGGCCGTCGTTGCGACGCCCGACATGATGCGCGCCGTCGGGAAGCTGGGCAAGGTGCTGGGCCCGCGGGGCCTGATGCCCAATCCCAAGACGGGCACGGTCACCTTCGACATCGGCAAGGCCATCCGCGAGATCAAGGCCGGCAAGGTGGAGTTCCGCGTCGACAAGACCGGGATCGTCCATGCCCCGGTCGGCAAGACGTCGTTCGGGACCGATCGCCTGATCGAGAATGCCCGCGCGCTGCTCGACAGCATCATGAAAGCCAGGCCCGCCGCGGCCAAGGGCAAGTACGTCCGGAGCATGACGCTCAGCTCGACGATGGGCCCGGGCGTGAAGATCGACAGCGCGACGATGGAGGCGGCCCGCCGCTAGGGCGCCGCGAGAGGTATCGAGACGTATGGCACTCACGAGAACGGAAAAACACGACGAGCTCGCAGCCCTCGAGGCGGTGTTCCGCAGCGAGGAGAGCGCGATGCTGATCGACTACAAGGGCCTCAACGTTCCGCAGGTCACCGAGTTGCGGCGGCAGGTCCGCGCAGCGAAGGGCCGCTATCGGGTGGTGAAGAACACCCTGGTGCGCCGCGCCGTCAAGGGGACGGCCTTCGAGGCGCTGGACCAGTTCTGCACCGGGGCGACGGCGGTGGCGGTGGGCGCCGACCCCGTGGCCCTGGCCAAGGTGCTGACGACGTTCGCCAGGACCGCGCCCGCCCTGAGCATCAAGGGCGGCGTGGTCCAGGGGCGCACGGTCCGGCCGGCCGAGGTGTCCGAACTGGCGATGCTGCCGGGCAGGCTGGAGCTCTACGCGAAGCTGCTCTTCGTGCTGCAGGGGCCGATGACGCAGCTGGTGAGCGTCCTGAGCGCCGTGCCGCGCGACCTGGTCAGCGTCTTGTCGCAGGCAGAGAAGAAGAAACTGGAGGCGTAGGAGTGCGGCCTGCCGCGCCCCTACCGGACGACGCCCATTTAGTGTGAGGAGAACAGCAGCAATGGCCGAACTGACCCAGCAGCAGGTGGTGGAGTACATCAAGGGCATCAGCGTGCTCGAACTGTCGCAGCTCGTGAAGACGCTCGAACAGGAACTCGGCGTGTCGGCGGCCGCGGCCATGCCGATGGCGATGCCGGCGGCGGGCGCGGCGGCGGCGGCGCCGGCGGAGGAGCAGACGGAGTTCACGGTGGTGCTGACCGAGATCGGCGCCAACAAGATCAACGTCATCAAGGTGGTCCGCGAGGTGACGAGCCTCGGGCTGAAGGAAGCCAAGGACCTGGTCGAGGGCGCGCCGAAGGCCGTCAAGGAAGCGATTCCCAAGGACGAGGCCGCGACCATCAAGAAGAAGTTCGAGGACGTCGGCGCCAAGGCCGAGATCAAGTAGCGCGCGGTGCCATCGAGGCGCGCGCCCCCGCGGGCGCGCGCCCGGCGCGCGTGGCGCCCGGTCACGACAGCGGTGTCAGGCGCGTGCCTGACCGAAGTGGCAGCCTCAGGCCCAAGTCCCGAGAGAAGCATGTACAGCCTTCCGAAGAACGTCTACCGTGAGCGCATCGATTTCTCCAAGATCAAGACCACGGTGCCCATCCCGAACCTGATCGAGATCCAGAAGAAATCGTACGAACGGTTCCTGCAGATGAACCGGCTCCCGAACGAACGGGACGACGCCGGCCTCCAGTCGGTGTTCAAGTCGGTGTTCCCGATCAGCGACTTCCGGGAGAACTCGTCGCTGGAGTTCATCGACTACGCGATCGGGAACTGGGAGTGCAAGTGCGGCAAGCTCCAGGGCCTGCACCACCTGCGCAAGGCGTGCACCAGCTGCGGGACGACGCTGGTGGCGGATCCGTTCGGGGACCGCGAAGTCCTCTGCCCCCGCTGCGGGACGGGGAACGACGCCCGGGGCGACGTGTGCGACATCTGCGGCAACACGATCGGCCTGAAGCTCAAGTACGACGTCGAGGAGTGCCAGGAGCGCGGCATGACGTTCGCCGTGCCCCTGAAGGTCACCATCCGCCTCGTCGTCTGGAACAAGGACCCCGAGACCGGCGCCAAGACCATCCGCGACATCAAGGAGCAGGAGGTCTACTTCGGTGACATCCCGCTGATGACGGAGAACGGCACGTTCATCATCAACGGGACCGAGCGGGTCATCGTGTCCCAGCTGCACCGGTCGCCCGGCGCGTTCTTCCACTCCGAGGACAAGGCGCTCTACGTGGCGCAGGTCATCCCGTACCGCGGCTCCTGGGTGGAGTTCGAGTACGACGCCAAGAACCTGCTCTATGTCCGGATCGACCGGAAACGCAAGTTCCTCGCGACGGTCTTCCTGCGGGCCCTCGGCCTGCGGGGCGCCGACGAGATCATCCGGGCCTTCTACAACGTCGACCGCATCTACCTGCGGCAGGGCGCCCTCTACTGGAGCGTCGCCGAGAGCCTGGTGGGCCTGCGCGCCGGCGAGGACATCCCGATCCCCGGCACCGAGACGGTGATCGCGAAGGGCCGCAAGCTCACCCTGTCCACCGTCACGGCGCTGCGCAAGGCCGGCGTCGAGGCCATCAAGGTGGACGAAGCCGAGCGCGAGGGCGCGCACGCGGCCGCCGACATCGTCGATCCCGAGACGGGCGAGATCATCCTGGAGGCCAACGACGAGGTGACGCACCGCGTCATCGCCCTGGCCCAGGAGAAGAACGTCGACCGGATCGAGGTGTTCTTCCCCGAGCGCGACGAGGTGGGCCCGATCATCTCGCAGACGCTCAAGAAGGACCCCATCCGCACCCACGAGGAAGCCCTCATCGAGATCTACCGGCGCCTGCGGCCCGGGGACCCGCCGACGCTGGACAGCTCCCGGTCGCTCTTCGAGAACATGTTCTTCAACCCGCAGAAGTACGACTTCTCGCGGGTCGGCCGCCTCAAGCTGAACACGAAGCTCGGCCTGACGACGCCCCTCGACGAGAAGATCCTGCACCCGCAGGACTTCTACGAGGTCATCCGCTACCTCCTGAAGCTGCGCAAGAACCCGGCCTTCGTGGACGACATCGACCACCTCGGCAACCGGCGCGTCCGCTCGGTCGGCGAGCTGCTCGAGAACCAGTTCCGCATCGGCCTGGTCCGGATGGAGCGCGCCATCAAGGAGAAGATGTCGGTCTACCAGGAAATGGCGACCGCCATGCCGCACGACCTGATCAACGCGAAGCCGGTGATGGCCGCCATTCGCGAGTTCTTCGGGTCGTCGCAGCTGTCGCAGTTCATGGACCAGACCAACCCGCTGTCCGAGGTCACGCACAAGCGCCGCCTGTCGGCCCTCGGGCCGGGCGGCCTCTCGCGTGAGCGGGCCGGGTTCGAGGTTCGCGACGTGCACCCGACCCACTACGGGCGCATCTGCCCCATCGAGACGCCTGAGGGCCCGAACATCGGGCTGATCTCCTCGCTGTCGTGCTACGCCCGGATCAACGAGTTCGGGTTCATCGAGTCGCCCTACCGGAAGGTGAAGGACGGCCAGGTCGTCGACTACGCCGTCATCACGAACGCCGGCACCAGCAAGCACAAGGTCGGCGACGTGGTCGAGCAGGGCGACATCGTGGAGGATCTCGGCGGCGGCAAGTGGCGGACGAAGAAGGGCGTCGAGTTCGAACCGTACTCCTTCTACCTGTCGGCGTGGGAGGAGGACCAGTACATCATCGCGCAGGCCAACGCGGAGCTGGACGAGGACGGCCGCCTGACCCAGGAGCGCGTCAACTCGCGGCAGGCCGGCAACTTCATCCTGGCCCCGCGGGCGAGCGTGCAGTTCATCGACGTCTCGCCCAAGCAGCTGGTTTCGGTGGCGGCCTCGCTGGTGCCGTTCCTCGAGCACGACGACGCGAACCGCGCGTTGATGGGATCGAACATGCAGCGCCAGGCCGTGCCCCTGCTGCGCGCCCGGGCGCCGTTCGTCGGCACCGGCATGGAGTATGTGACGGCGCGCGACTCCGGCGCCGTCGTGGTGGCGCGGCGCGCGGGGAGCGTGGACTACGTCGACTCCCAGCGCATCGTCGTGCGGGTCGAGAGCGAGAGCGGCGACGTCAGCAAGGAGATGGGCGCCGACATCTACAACCTCACGAAGTTCCGCCGGTCGAACCAGAACACCTGCATCAGCCAGAAGCCCATCGTGCGGGTCGGGCAGAAGGTGCACAAGGGGCAGGTGCTCGGCGACGGCCCGTGCACGGAGCTGGGCGAGCTGGCCCTGGGCCGCAACGTGCTGGTCGCCTTCATGCCGTGGCGCGGGTACAACTTCGAGGACGCCATCCTGGTGTCCGAGCGGATGGTGAAGGACGACTACTACACCTCGATTCACATCGAGGAGTTCGAGATCGAGGCCCGGGACACGAAGCTGGGGCCCGAGGAGATCACGCGGGACATCCCGAACGTGTCGGAGGGGTTCCTGCGGGACCTGGACGACAGCGGCATCATCCGGATCGGCGCCTACGCGAAGTCGGGCGACATCCTGGTGGGCAAGGTCACGCCCAAGGGCGAGACCCAGCTCACGCCCGAGGAGAAGCTGCTGCGCGCGATCTTCGGCGAGAAGGCCGGCGACGTCCGCGACGCGTCGCTGATCTGCCCGCCGGGCATCGAGGGGATCGTCGTCGGCGTGAAGATCTTCTCGCGGAAGGGCATCGAGAAGGACGACCGGGCCAAGGCCATCGAGGCCGAAGAGCTCGAGATGATGGAGAAGAACCTGCAGGACGAGGTCCGCATCCTCCACGACGAGGTGAAGAAGCGGATCGTGCGGATGCTGCAGGGCCTGACGCTGCGGTCCGACGTGTACGACGAGTTCGGCCGCGAGCGCCTGTTGAAGAAGGGCACGGCCCTCACGCCGGAGGTGCTCGACGCCCTGCCGTACGAAGCGATGGTGCGGGTGAAGGTGGCGTCGGACGACGCGCGCCTCGAGGACGACCTCCGCGACCTCGAGGAGCGGACCGCGCGGCAGGTCGAGGTGATCCGGCAGCTGTTCGAGGAGAAGAAGGAGAAGGTGCGCCGCGGGGACGAACTCCCGCCGGGCGTGATCAAGCTCGTCAAGGTCTACGTGGCGATGAAGCGCAAGCTGTCCGTCGGCGACAAGATGGCCGGCCGGCACGGCAACAAGGGCGTCATCGCGCGGATCCTCCCCGAGGAGGACATGCCGTACCTGCCGGACGGGACGCCGGTCGAGATCGTGCTCAATCCGCTCGGCGTGCCGTCGCGCATGAACGTCGGGCAGATCCTCGAGACGCACCTCGGCTGGGCGGCCCACGCGCTCGGGCTGTACTTCGCCACCCCGGTGTTCGACGGCGCCACGGAGCACGAGATCAAGAAGTGGCTCGACCAGGCGGGGATGCCGAAGGGCGGCAAGACCCGGCTCTTCGACGGGATGACGGGCGAGGCCTTCGAGCAGGACGTGACGGTCGGCTACATCTACATGCTCAAGCTCTCGCACCTGGTCGACGACAAGATCCACGCGCGGTCGATCGGGCCGTACTCGCTGATCACGCAGCAGCCGCTCGGCGGCAAGGCGCAGTTCGGCGGCCAGCGGTTCGGGGAGATGGAGGTGTGGGCGCTGGAGGCCTACGGGGCCGCGCACATCCTCCAGGAGCTCCTGACCGCCAAGTCGGACGACGTGACCGGGCGGGCCAAGATCTACGAGGCGATCGTCAAGGGCGACGCGTCGTTCACGCCGGGCCTCCCGGAGTCGTTCAACGTGCTCATCCGCGAGCTCCAGTCGCTGTGCCTGGACGTGGAGCTGCTCAAGACGAAGAAGCGGCCGCAGCCGGAGGCGCCTCCACCCGAGACGCCCGAGCTGCAAGAAGCGTAGGTCCGGCTGACGTGCGCCGGATGTCGTTGTCGAGATCATCACGTCTTCGGTAGGGGCGGGCCGGGTCCCGCGCCTACGGTGCAGCGATAGAAGAACCATGAGACCTAGCTTCCACGACAAGGGCTCGTTGATGGCCGACTTCGACGCCATTCGGATCAGCCTGGCGTCGCCCGACAAGATCCTGTCCTGGTCGCACGGCGAGGTGACCAAGCCGGAGACGATCAACTACCGCACGTTCAAGCCCGAGCGGGACGGGCTGTTCTGCGCCAAGATCTTTGGCCCGATCACGGACTGGGAGTGCCTCTGCGGCAAGTACAAGCGGATGAAGCACCGCGGCGTCATCTGCGACAAGTGCGGCGTCGAGGTCACACAGGCCAAGGTGCGCCGCGAGCGGCTCGGCCACATCACGCTGGCGACGCCCGTCAGCCACGTGTGGTTCTTCAAGGGCCTGCCCAGCCGCATCGGCCACCTGCTCGACATCTCGCTCCGCGACCTCGAGCGGATCCTCTACTTCGAGGCCTACGTGGCCGTCGAACCCGGGGACACCGACCTGAAGCAGAACCAGCTCCTGACCGAGGAGCAGTTCCGGAAGGCCCGGGAGGACTACGGCCACCGGTTCCGCGCGCACATGGGCGCGGAGGCCATCAAGGAACTGCTCAAGCGGGTCGACGTCGAGCAGATGGCGCTCGATCTGCGCGAGCGGATGCGGACGGAGACCTCCGCCCAGAAGAAGCTCAAGTACGCCAAGCGCCTGAAGGTGGTGGACTCGTTCCGCAAGTCGAGCAACAAGCCGGAGTGGATGATCCTGGACGTCATCCCGGTGATCCCGCCCGAACTGCGGCCCCTGGTGCCGCTCGACGGCGGCCGGTTCGCGACCTCGGACCTCAACGACCTGTACCGGCGCGTCATCAACCGGAACAACCGGCTCAAGAAGCTCATCGAGCTGAAGGCGCCGGACGTGATCATCCGGAACGAGAAGCGCATCCTGCAGGAGGCGGTCGACGCGCTGTTCGATAACGGCCGGCGCGGGCGCGTGCTGCGCGGCGCGAACAACCGGCCGCTCAAGTCGCTGTCCGACACGCTGAAGGGCAAGCAGGGCCGCTTCCGCCAGAACCTGCTCGGCAAGCGCGTCGACTACTCCGGGCGCTCGGTCATCGTGGTCGGGCCCGAGCTGAAGCTGCACCAGTGCGGCCTGCCCAAGAAGATGGCGCTCGAGCTGTTCAAGCCGTTCATCTACAACAAGCTCGAGGAGCGCGGCCAGGTCGCGACCATCAAGCAGGCCAAGGAGATGGTCGAGCAGCAGAAGCCCGAGGTGTGGGACATCCTCGAGGAGGTGATCCGCGAGCACCCGGTGCTGCTCAACCGCGCCCCGACGCTGCACCGCCTCGGCATCCAGGCCTTCGAGCCCGTGCTCGTCGAAGGCAAGGCCATCCGGATCCACCCGCTGGTCTGCACGGCGTTCAACGCGGACTTCGACGGCGACCAGATGGCGGTCCACATCCCGCTGTCGCCCGAGGCGCAGATCGAGGCCTCGGTGCTGATGATGTCGTCCAACAACATCCTGTCCCCGGCGAGCGGGGCGCCGATCGCGATCCCGTCGCAGGACATCGTGCTCGGCTGCTACTACCTGACGAAGGCGAAGCCCGGCGCCAGGGGCGAGGGCCGCGTGTTCGGCAGCACGGAGGACGCCCTGCTGGCCCTCGCGGCCGGCGAGGTGGAAACCCTCACGGCGATCCGCCTCCGCTACACGGGCGAGCTGCAGGACCTCACGACGTCGCGCGACAACCAGGACGTGCTGCACACCGAGGTGCAGACCGTCACCGGCAAGATCATCAACACGACCGTCGGCCGCGCGATCCTCAACGACACGCTGCCGAAGGAGATGCCCTTCGTCAACGGGCTGCTGAAGAAGAAGGGCCTCCAGCAGGTCGTGCAGTACTGCTACCTGCGGTTCGGTCTGCCCAAGACCGTCGAGATGCTCGACGCGCTGAAGGACCTGGGGTTCACCTACGCCACCCGCTCCGGCCTGTCGATCGGGATCGACGACCTCGTGGTGCCGGCCGACAAGGAAGTCCAGGTCGAGTCCGCCCGCCAGGAAGTGATCCGCGTCGAGCAGCAGTACCTCGAGGGCGCCATCACCAACGGCGAGCGCTACAACAAGGTCATCGCGATCTGGTCCGACGTCACCGAGCGGATCGCCGACAAGATGTTCAACGAGATGCAGGCCAGCGACCGGGACGGCGACAACTTCAACGCCGTCTACATCATGGCCGACTCGGGCGCCCGCGGCAGCAAGCAGCAGATCCGGCAGCTGGCCGGGATGCGCGGCCTGATGGCGAAGCCGTCCGGCGAGATCATCGAGACGCCCATCACGTCGAACTTCCGCGAAGGGCTGACCGTGCTGCAGTACTTCATCTCCACGCACGGCGCCCGCAAGGGCCTCGCCGACACGGCGCTGAAGACGGCCGACTCCGGCTACCTGACGCGCCGGCTGGTCGACGTCGCCCAGGACGTGATCATCTCCGAGCCGGACTGCGGCACGATGGACGGGATCGAGGCCCAGGCCATCGTCGAGGGCGGCGAGACGATCGAGCCGCTGCGCGACCGCATCGTCGGGCGCGTCGCGCTGGAAGACATCGCCGACCCGTTCACCGGCGACGTGATCGTGCGGTCGGGCGACGAGATCACCGAGGACCTCGGGTCGACCATCCAGGATGCCGGCATCGAGAAGGTGAAGATCCGGTCCGTGCTGACGTGCGAGTCGCGGCGCGGCGTGTGCGCCAAGTGCTACGGCCGTGACCTCGCCGCCGGGCGCCTCGTCGAACTCGGCCAGGCGGTCGGCGTCATCGCCGCGCAGTCGATCGGCGAGCCCGGCACGCAGCTCACGATGCGGACGTTCCACATCGGCGGCACCGCCTCGCGCGTCGCCGAGCAGTCGACCCTCGAGGCGGGGCACCGGGGCACCATCAGGTTCCAGGGCCTCCAGGTCGTGCGCGGCCGGCAGGCGGTCGCCGGCACGGACAACATGGTCGTCATGAACCGCAACGGGTCGCTGGTCATCCAGGACGAGAAGGGCCGCGACCGCGAGCGGCACCCGATCGTCTACGGCGCGCGCCTCAAGACCGCCGAGGGCGACCAGGTCGAGGCCGGCCAGGTCCTGGCCGAGTGGGACCCCTACACGGTGTCGATCCTCACGGACGGCGCCGGCCAGATCCGGTTCAAGGACATCATCGAGGGCGTGACGGTGCACGAGGAGGTCGACGAAGTGACCGGCCTCTCGCGCTACATCATCATCGACTCGCCCGACGAGAAGAAGCAGCCGACGATCGAGATCAAGACGTCCGACGGCACCCGGCGGTACCACATGCCGTCGCGGGCGCACCTCATGGTGCACGACGGCGAGGAGGTGTACGCCGGCGACGTCCTCGCGAAGATCCCGCGCGAGACGACCAAGACGAAGGACATCACGGGCGGCCTGCCGCGCGTCGTCGAGCTGTTCGAGGCGCGCAAGCCGCGCGACCCGGCCGTGATGAGCGCGATCGACGGGACCGTGCGGTACGGCGGCGTGGTCAAGGGCAAGCGCAAGATCATGATCGTCCCCGACGACCCGAGCGTGCCGGAGCACCCGGAGTACGAGATCCAGCGCGGCGTCCACGTGAATGTCCAGGAGGGTGAGCGCGTGCGGGCTGGCGATGCCTTGATGGACGGCCCGAAGAACCCGCACGACATCCTGAGCGTTCTGGGCGAGAAGGCGCTGCAGCGCTACCTCACCGACGAGATCCAGGAGGTCTACCGGCTCCAGGGCGTGTCGATCAACGACAAGCACATCGAGACGATCGTCCGCCAGATGATGCGGTGGGTGAAGATCGAGGACGTCGGCGACACCGAGTTCCTCGTGGAGGACGTGGTCGACAAGTTCCGGTTCCGCGAGGAGAACGAGCGCGTCATCATCGAGGGCAAGGCCCCGGCGAAGGGCCGGACCGTCCTGCTCGGCATCACCAAGGCGTCACTGTCGACCGAGTCGTTCATCTCGGCCGCCTCCTTCCAGGAGACGACGCGCGTCCTGACCGAGGCGTCGATCTCGGGCAAGGTGGACTTCCTGCGCGGGCTCAAGGAAAACGTGACGATGGGCCGCCTCATCCCGGCGGGCACCGGCTTCGAGTACTACCGGCACGTGAGCATCCCGGCGGACGAGCCGCCGCCGCCACCGCCGCCGACCGAAGAAGAGCTGGAGCTCGAGCGCGAGATGGACTACTTCGTGGAGCCGGAGGACGCGCTCGGCCCCCCGGCCGGCGACATCAAGGAATAACCGGCCGGCCGCCCCGAGGCGGCCCCCGCACGGCATGATGAGGGCGGCGGTCCACCAGGACCGCCGCCCTCTTGTTTCGGGTGGCACCTCGATCCGCGGGTCCGGCCGTCGCGGCGCACGCTCACAGGGTCCTCCGGCCGTGGACGCCCGGCGTCAGGAGGGCGCTCAGGTCCGTCCAGCGAAGAGGCTTGGCCAGAAACGCGTCCGCGTCCAGCGTGGCTGCGCGCTCCAGCGAGTCCGGGACGTCGTGCGCGCTCACCACGACGGCGCGCGCGCCAGGCTGGGCACGCTTGAGATGCTCGAGGACGGCGAACCCGTCCCGCCCGCCGAGCACGACGTCGATGACGGCCAGGTCGAAGCGATCGTGGTCGATGGCGCGATCCGCCTCGTCGGCGTCCGCAGCCGTCACGACTTCGTGGCCGCCCGTCTCGATCAGCCTGCCGTACACCTCCCGCGCGTTGGCCTCGTCGTCAACCAACAGCACTTTCATTCGGTGTCCTCCTCCGCTGCGGTGCTGCCGCCCACGAGCAGCTCGCCCGATCGATCGTCGCGCCCGGCGTCGGTCATGGGATCGCTCGTTGCGGGATCGCGTGCCTACTTGCCCAGCTTGAACGGCACGCCGACGTTGTACCAACACTTCACGACGGCACCTTTCCGCTTGGCGGGGCGGAACTTCCACTGGCGCACGGCCTCCACGGCTGCCGAGTCGAATGCCGCGTCTTTCCGGGATCGGCGAAGCAGCCGGAGGTCGAGCGCCTCGCCCCGCTCCGAGACCAGGACCCGCAGCACGATGACGTCCTCGAGCCCGTTGCGCTGTGCTTGCGGCGGGTACACCGGGCTCGGTCCGTCCAGCACCTCGGGTTTCTCGTCCACGTCGGACTGCTCGTATGCCGGCCCGCTGCCCGCCGAGGCAGGCGGCGGCGCCGGGCTGGGATCGACGGGCGGCTCGCTGGCGGCCGATGCCGCCGTTCCGGCCCGGTCCGGTGCGGGGGCGGGCGGCGGCGCCGCGACGGCGGTCGGTGGCCTGCGCGGTGCCGTCGGCGCCACGGCCGGTGAACCGCCGGCGCCGGGCGCGGGCGAGACGGGCGTGGTCGGCCCCGCACTTGTCGACGTCGGGGGCACGACCGGCTCCGCCGGGGTCCCGATGAGCGGCGGCGCCGGCATCGGCGGCGTGGCGCCGCCCTCGTCTGTCAGCGCGGGCGGCACCTGCGACCGCATCATCACGACGGCTCCGGCGAGCGCGCCGATGACGAGCAACGCTGCCCCTGCTGTGGCGATCGGGATCCACGCCCTGGAGGACCGGCCCCTGGCCGCGGGCGCAGCCTTCGTGGGCGCATCCGACGGCCTCGCTCCAGCCGGGCTCGATCCCGCCGGTGGCTCCACGACCGTCCCTGGCGCTGGCTGAACCCGTTCCAGGGGAAGCGCGGCCACGGGCTGGGACGCTGGCGTGAGCCCGACCGGAGCGGAGCTGATGCCTCCCGACGGCGTCGGCATCGGGAATGGGGCTGGCGTGTACGCGAGCACCGTCTCGGCGCCCGACCCGGACGACACCGGCGCGTGCGGCGCCGGCCCGGGGTGCCCCCCGGCGGCCTGGCGCAACTCCCGGACCATGTCGGCTCCTGTCGGGTGCCGATCCGCCGGTTCCTTGGCCAGGGCCCGTTCGAGGACCGTTGCGATCGCGGGGCTGACCGCGGTGTTGAACTGCGTGATGGGCGTCGGCGGTTCGTGCACGATCCGGTACAGCGACGTGGCCACGTCATCGCCGGCGAAGGGCCGATTCGTCGTCAGCATCTCGTAGAGCACGATCACCGCGGAGAACAGGTCGGACCGTCCGTCCAGCGGGCGGCCCCGGATCTGCTCGGGCGACATGTAGCTCGGCGAGCCGACGACCGTGCCCGTCTGCGTCAGGTGGGAGATCGCCATCCGCGCCACGCCGAAGTCGGTCACCTTCGCACGTCCGTCGGCGGTCATCAGGATGTTGGCCGGCTTGATGTCGCGGTGGACGATGCCCCGCGAGCTGGCGTAGTCGAGGGCGGAACAGATCTGCTCGAAGATCGACAACGCCTCATCGAGCGGCAGGGGCGCGCGTTCCGCGATGACCGCGGCGAGCGTGCGCCCCTCGACGAACTCCATCGCCACGGCCGTCATGCCTGCCTGCTCGACCACGTCGTACACCGTGACGATGTTCGGGTGGTTGAGCGTGCCGGCCGCGCACGCCTCGCGGTAGAGGCGTTCGCGAAGGTCCTTCGACCCGGCGTCGCCGGTGCCGAACAGAATGGTCTTCAGCGCGACCGTCCGGCCGATGACGGGATCGAAGCCGCGGTAGACAATACCCATCCCGCCCCGGCCGATCTCGTCGATCGCCTGGTAACGGCCGATGGCGTGAATCTGAACGGTCTGATCATCCATGGTCACTCACCAGCACCCGCGGCGTGTGGTCCGGTGCCTTCCCCAGAGGCGCCCTGGCCCGGACGGACACCAGCCCGGACCTCAGGGTCCTTAGGGTAGCGCGGGTCGCCCGGATTGGCTACGCCGGGGATCTGCACCCGCCGGAAAGGCATCTTCGTTGGACGTACGAACCCCAGCCCGAATCGGTCAGGCCAAGGCCAAAGGCGACCATCCTGAGCACGACCGCCTGCGGGTTGCCATCCGGGGACGTCCGGCGCTGAGGGACCTTCCGGAAACCCTTCCAAGGCGCGTGCCATGCCCTCGTCTGGCCGCACGCGCCCATCCAACCCGTAAGGGTTTGCCAGGCAATGACTTGACCGGCTATGTCCGTTCGGACGGAAGCGGCATGGCGCCTTGGGGCGCTGAAGATGCATCAACTGTGACCACAACTGGTGATTAATCATCACCGCCGGCGAGGCGGTCGGATGACCCGGGCTGGACGTCAGGCAGCCGGGTCGAGTGCCGGGATCGACAGGACGAAAGCCGATCCCGCGCCGAGCTGGGTCCGGAACTCGAGGGATCCCTCGTGGAGTTCCGCGATACGGCGACAGGTGGTGAGTCCGAGCCCCGTCCCCTCGGGCTTGGTGGTGAAGAACGGGTCGAAGATGCGCTCGGCGACGGCGTCGGCCATGCCGCCGCCTGAGTCGGCGAACGTGACGACGAGCCGCCCCGGCTCGGCCGCCGCGGTGACGGTGAGAGTGCCCCCGCCGGGCATCGCGTCCATGGCGTTGTTGATCAGGTTTTCGAAGATGCTCTCGAGCTGGGACGCATCGGCGCGAACCCGGGGCAGGCCCGGGGCGATGCGCGCCTGGACGGCGACGCCGCGGTGGCGCGCGCTGGCCTCGTGCAGGGCGAGCCGTGCGGCCAGCAGCGGGCCCGGTTCCACGGGGGCCAGGATCGGCGCCGGCAGGCGTGCGAACCTGAGGAAGTTGCCCACGAAGGAGTCGAGGCGCTCGATCTCGTCGGCGATGATGCCGGCGTGGTGCGTCACGATCGGATCGTCGGGCCGCTTGAGCCCCAGGTAGTCGACGCACCCCCGGATGGCATTGAGCGGGTTGCGCACTTCGTGCGCGACCGTGGATGCCACGCGTCCGAGCGCCGCCAGCGTCTCAGATTGCACCAGGCGCCGCTGGTAGGCGCCGAGCGAGGCGGCCATGGCGTTGAACCCGACGACCAGCTGGCCCACCTCGTCGCGGCGCCGCACCGGAATCCGGACGTCGAATTTGCCGCGCGCGACCTGCCTGGTGCCGTCGAGGAGCGCGCTGACCGGGTTCGCCACGCTGCGGGCGATGAGGCCCGCGCCGATCAGGCTCAGCCCGACGGTCGCGCTGGCGGCCACCAGCACCCATTGCTGGAGTTCGGCGAGCCTGAGCCGCATCTGCGCGGGATCGAGGTCGGCCACCATCACGGCCTCGAGCGACCAGTAGGCCACGCCCGCGACCACCGCCAGCGGCAGGAGCGCCAGCGGCGCGACGAGCGCGGCGATGCGCAGGGCCAGTGGGAGGGTGCGCCGCAACTTCACGGAGGCGACAGCTTCTTGAGGCGGTACTGGATCTGGTTGCGGGTGATGCCGAGCGCCTGCGCGGCGCGCGTCCGGTTGCCGCCGGTCGCCTGGAGCGCGGCGAGGATCGTGTCCCGCTCGAGGTCTTCCAGGTGCCGGACGACCGAGGGCGGCACCGCCGCGGCGGGCGGCGCCGGCGCGGACACCAGGGCGCGGGGCAGAACGTCGACCGTGACGACCGGCCCCTTGGCGAGGATGACGGCGCGCTCGATCGCGTGCCGCAGTTCACGGATGTTGCCGGGCCACGGGTGGGCCTGCAGCGCGTCCAGCGCCGCGGCGTCGAACCCCTCGACGCGTTTGTCGAAGGTTCTCGCGAAGTCGTGGAGGAATCGGATCGCAAGGATCGGCACGTCCTCGCTCCGCTCCCGCAGCGGGGGCAGCGTGATCGGGAAGACGTTGAGGCGGTAGTAGAGATCCTCCCGGAACGCGCCGTCCGAGACCGCCGCGGCGAGGTTGCGGTTGGTGGCCGCAATGATCCGCACGTCCACGTGCACGGGGCGCGTCGCCCCGAGCGGCTCGATCTGCCGGGTCTCGACGGTCCGAAGCAGCTTGGCCTGCAGCGCCAGGGACATGTCGGCGACTTCGTCGAGGAAGAGCGTGCCGCCCGTCGCGATCTCGAACTTGCCCGGCTTCCGCCCGATGGCACCGGTGAAGGCCCCGCGCTCGTGGCCGAACAGTTCCGACTCGAGCAGGGGCTCCGGCAGCGCGGCGCAGTTGAGCGGCACGAGCGGCCGATGCCGGCGGCCGCTCCGCTCGTGTACGTACTGGGCGAAGAGCTCCTTGCCCGTCCCGGTCTCGCCCATCAGCAGGACGGTCGTGTCGAGGGCCGCGACCGCCATCGCCTGTTCCAGGGCGAGCTGGATCGTCCGGCTCGACCCGAGGATCCGGCGGTCGGCGCCGCCGGCGAGACGGGCATGGAGATCGGCGACCTGCGCCTGCAGCGCCTGTTTCTCGAGCGCCTCGCGGACCAGCCGCAGGAGCAGCGGGAAGTTGACCGGCTTGGTGAAATAATAGAGGGCGCCGTCGCGCATGGCGGCGACCGCCTCGTCGGCGTTGCCGAACGCCGTGATCAGGATCACCGGGACGTCGGGATACGCCTGGCGGAGGTGGCGGAACAGTTCCAGCCCGCTGCGCTCCCGGAGCTTGATGTCGCTGATGACCAGCGCGATCTCGCGGCCGTGCGCCGCCACATGGGCCAGGGCCTCGTCGACGTCCCCGGCGCCCAGGACGGAGGCGCCGGTTTCGGCGACGAACGCGGTGGTCAGCTCGAGCGAGTGCGGGTCGTCTTCGACGACGAGGACCCGCTGGCGCAGCGCGGCGGTCGGGTCTGATGCGCGTGCGGGCGGCACTCGGTAGCCTCGTGCCGGGGGCTGGCGCCCGGCGATGGGTGCGCCCCGCGCGTGCGGGCGGCACTCGGTAGCCTCGTGCCGGGGCTGGCGCCCGGCGATGGGTGCCCCCCACCGCGAGGGCGGGGCCAGTCTACCGGGGTGGCCCCTTCCCGTCAACGCCCGCATGGGCGGCGCCGGCGGCCCGGACACCGTCAGGGGGGACGGGCGCTTGCACGGGTGACAACGAGCGTGTTACACTCGTCAGGTTCTTCGGCACTAGGAAACCCTATCTAGTGACCGACCGCCCAGAAGGTAGCGCGGACCACGTCCGCTCCTCGGCGCGCATACACAAGGTTATAGGGTCAAGCGCTTCCAGGTGCCAAGCGCCCGGGTCGATCCGGGGCGGCTTCTAGGCCTGGAGGGACTTCGCGGGACCCGGGGACGCCATCGGTGGCCCCGTCGGGTCCGGGAGTCGTTTGTAAGGGAAGCGACGGTCGCGCCGCCGCAGGGAGTCTCCTGCGGGGTCAAGCCGTCGGTCAACTGCGTACGGAGCAGCCGTGCCGACCATTAGCCAGCTCGTTCGCCAGGGTCGCAGCCGGATCATCACGAAGACCAAGAGTCCGGCGTTGCAGGACAACCCGCAGAAGCGGGGTGTGTGCGTGCGGGTCTTCACGCAGACGCCCAAGAAGCCGAACTCCGCGCTCCGCAAGGTCGCGCGCGTGCGGCTGACGAACGGGATCGAGGTCACGACCTACATCCCGGGCGTCGGGCACAACCTGCAGGAGCACTCGCTGGTGCTCATCCGGGGCGGGCGCGTCAAGGATCTGCCGGGCGTCCGCTACCACGTCATCCGGGGCACGCTCGACGCGGTGGGCGTCCAGGGCCGCAAGCAGGGCCGGTCGAAGTATGGGGCCAAGCGGCCCAAGGCGTAGCGGGGAAGCAGAACGATGCCACGCAGACGAGAAGTTCCGAAGCGCGAGATTGCACCCGATCCGCTCTACAGCTCCACGCTGGTCACGAAGTTCATCAACACCGTGATGGGCGCGGGCAAGCGGAGCACCGCCGAACGCATCATGTACGGCGCCTTCGACATCATCAAGGAAAAGACGGGCGACGACCCGTTGAAGGTCTTCAAGAAGGCCGTCGACAACGTCAAGCCCTCCCTCGAGGTGAAGTCCCGCCGGGTCGGCGGCTCGAACTACCAGGTGCCGATCGAGGTCAACCCC
The DNA here is from genome assembly GCA_963813325.1 of uncultured Acidobacteriota bacterium. Taxonomy (GTDB): domain Bacteria; phylum Acidobacteriota; class Vicinamibacteria; order Vicinamibacterales; family JAKQTR01; genus CAWEYM01. The sequence goes on along the minus strand of CAWEYM010000002.1, from coordinate 1,557,118 downwards.
AACCGGCGGCTCTCGCTGAGCATCCGGTGGCTGGTCGGCTACGCGCGCTCGCGCGGCGACGGCAAGACGATGCAGGAGAAGCTCGCCAACGAGTTCATGGACGCCGCCAACCTGCGGGGCGGGGCCGTGAAGAAGCGCGAAGACACGCACCGGATGGCCGAGGCCAACAAGGCCTTTGCCCACTACCGCTGGTAAGAGTCGACATGCCAAGGGTCGTTCCTCTCGGTCGGACGCGGAACATCGGCATCATGGCCCACATCGATGCCGGGAAGACCACGACCACCGAGCGCATCCTGTTCTACACCGGCATCACCTACAAGCTGGGTGAGGTGCACGACGGCACCGCCGTGATGGACTGGATGGCGCAGGAGCAGGAGCGCGGCATCACGATCACGTCGGCGGCGACGACCTGCATCTGGCGCGATCACCGGGTCAACATCATCGACACCCCGGGCCACGTGGACTTCACGGCCGAGGTGGAGCGCTCGCTGCGGGTGCTGGACGGCGCGGTCGCGGTCTTCGACGCCGTGGCCGGCGTCGAGCCGCAGTCGGAAACGGTCTGGCGCCAGGCGGACAAGTACCGCGTGCCCCGGATCTGCTTCGTCAACAAGATGGACCGCGTGGGCGCGGACTTCCCGCGGACCCTCGAGCAGATCCGGACCAAGCTGGGGGCCAACCCTGTCGCGCTGCAGCTGCCCATCGGCGTCGAGGCGGGCTTCTCGGGCGTCATCGACCTGGTCGCGATGAAGGCGATTCGCTACATGGACGAGACGCTCGGCGCCGACTACGTCGTCGAGGACATCCCGGACGCGTACCGCGCGCAGGCCGAGGCGTTCCGCGACCAGCTCATCGAGAAGGTCAGCGAGGTCGACGACGCGCTGCTCGAGAAGTACCTGCGCGGCGAGCCGCTCGGCGCCGACGAGATCAAGGCGGCCGTCCGCCGCCGGACGATCGCCTCGGTGCGCCACGAGAAGGCGCCCTTCGTCCCGGTGATCTGCGGCTCCGCCTTCAAGAACAAGGGCGTGCAGCCCCTGCTCGACGCCGTGGTGGACTACCTGCCGTCGCCGATCGACATCCCCCCGATCATCGGGCTGGTGCCGGGCAAGGTCGACGAGCAGATCGAGCGGCCGGCCGCCGACGACGCGCCGTTCTCGGCCCTGGCGTTCAAGATCATGACCGACCCGTTCGTCGGTCAGCTCACCTTCATCCGGGTGTACTCGGGGGTGATGCAGTCGGGCGGGAGCGTCTACAACACGACCAAGGACAAGACCGAGCGGGTCGGCCGCCTCCTGAAGATGCACGCCAACAAGCGTGAGGAGATCAAGGAGGTCTACGCCGGCGACATCGCCGCCGCCGTCGGACTGCGCAGCGTCAGCACCGGCGACACGATCTGCGACGAGAAGCAGCCGGTCCTGCTCGAGTCGATGGACTTCCCCGAGCCGGTCATCTACCTGGCGATCGAGCCCAAGACCAAGGCCGACCAGGAGAAGCTCGGGACGGGGCTGGGCAAGCTGCAGGCCGAGGACCCGACCTTCAAGGTCCGGACCGACCCGGAGACGGGCCAGGTCGTCATCGCCGGCATGGGCGAGCTGCACCTCGAGATCATCGTGGACCGCCTGAAGCGCGAGTTCAGCGTCGAGGCCAGCGTGGGCCGCCCGCAGGTCGCCTACAAGGAGACGCTCACCACCGCTGCCGACGGCGACGGCCGCTACGTGCGGCAGACCGGCGGCCGCGGCCAGTACGGCCACGCGAAGGTCCGCCTCGAGCCGCGCCAGGCCGGCGAGGGGTTCGAGTTCGTCAACGACATCGTCGGCGGCGCCATCCCGCGGGAGTACATCAAGCCCGTCGAGGAGGGCATCCGCGAGGCGATGACGGGCGGCGTGCTCGCCGGCTACCCGGTCGACGACGTGAAGGCGATCCTCTACGACGGGTCCTACCACGATGTCGACTCGTCGGAGATGGCGTTCAAGATCGCCGGGTCGCTGGCCTTCAAGGAGGCCGCCAAGAAGGCGCACCCGGTGCTGCTCGAGCCGGTCATGCGGGTCGAGGTGGTGGTGCCCGAGGAGTACATGGGCGACGTCATGGGCGACATCAACAGCCGGCGCGGCAAGATCCAGGCGATGGAAGCCCGCGGCGGCACGCAGATCGTCCGGGCCCGGGTGCCCCTGTCGGAGATGTTCGGGTACGCCACCGACCTGCGCTCCCGCACCCAGGGGCGCGCGACCTACTCGATGCACTTCGAGCGCTACGAGCAGGCGCCGCAGGCCGTGAGCGAAGAAGTGATCGCCCGCATCCAGGGGCGCTGACGAGGACCAGGACGAGGCAACAGGGCAGAGCGTCCGCAGCAACGGAGAGACCGCCATGGCGAAAGAGAAATTCGATCGATCGAAGCCGCACGTGAACGTGGGAACGATTGGGCACATCGACCACGGGAAGACGACGCTGACGGCGGCGTTGACGAAGGTGGCGGCCGCGAAGGGGTGGGGCAAGTATGTGTCGTATGACGAGGTGGCGAAGGCCTCGGAGTCGCAGGGGCGGCGGGACGACACGAAGATCCTGACGATTGCGACGTCGCACGTGGAGTACAGCACGGCGAAGCGGCACTACGCGCACGTGGACTGCCCGGGGCACGCGGACTACATCAAGAACATGATCACGGGCGCGGCGCAGATGGACGGGGCGATCGTGGTGGTGGCGGCGACCGACGGGCCGATGCCGCAGACGCGGGAGCACGTGCTGCTGGCGCGGCAGGTCGAGGTGCCGTGCCTGGTGGTGGCGCTGAACAAGGTGGACGCGGTGGACGACCCGGAGCTGCTGGACCTGGTGGAGCTGGAGGTGCGGGAGCTGCTGACGACGTATGGGTTCCCGGGGGACACGGTGCCGGTGGTGCGGGTGTCGGCGCTGCAGGCGATCCACGGGGACCCGGAGGCGGAGGCGGGGATCCTGCGGTTGATGGAGGCGCTGGACGCGTATGTGCCGCTGCCGGAGCGGCAGGTGGACAAGCCGTTCCTGATGCCGATTGAGGATGTGTTCTCGATCTCGGGGCGGGGGACGGTGGTGACGGGGCGGGTGGAGCGGGGGAAGGTGAAGGTGGGGGAGGACGTGGAGATCGTGGGGTTCCGGCCGACGATGAAGAAGGTCGTGACGGGCGTGGAGATGTTCCGGAAGCTGCTGGACGAAGGGGTGGCGGGGGACAACATCGGGGTGCTGCTGCGCGGGACGGAGAAGACGGACGTGGAGCGCGGGCAGGTGTTGGCCAAGCCGGGGTCGATCACGCCGCACACGAAGTTCAAGGCCGAGGTGTATGTGCTGACGAAGGACGAGGGGGGCCGGCACACGCCGTTCTTCACGGGGTATCGGCCGCAGTTCTACCTGCGGACGACGGACGTGACGGGGTCGATGCACCTGCCGGAGGGCGTGGAGATGATCATGCCCGGGGACAACACGCAGATCTCGGCGGAGCTGATCACGCCGGTGGCGATCGAGAAGGGGTCGAAGTTCGCGATCCGCGAGGGCGGCCGGACGGTGGGCGCGGGCACGGTCACGGAGATCATCGAATAAGGGCGGGAGCCGGGATCCGGGGCGCCTCGCCCGGGATGCCGCCCCGACAGGAAGCAGTCCGATGTCAACAGCGTTTGGCGACAAGATCCGGATTCGGCTCAAGGCGTACGACTATCGCGTGCTCGACCAGTCGACCGCCGAGATCGTGGAGACGGCGCGGCGCACCGGCGCGCGGCTGGCGGGCCCGATTCCGCTGCCGACCGAGCTCAACAAGTGGACCGTCAACCGCTCGCCGCACGTCGACAAGAAATCGCGCGAGCAGTTCGAGATCCGGACGCACAAGCGGCTCATCGATATCTTCGAGCCGACCTCGCAGACCGTCGACGCCCTGATGAAGCTCGACCTGCCCGCCGGGGTGGACGTCGAGATCAAGGCCTTCGGCAAGGAACGGAAGTAACGGCGATGGTGACAGGAATCATCGGCAGGAAAGTCGGGATGACCCAGGTGTTCCGGCCCGACGGGACGGTTGAGCCCGTGACCGTCATCAAGGCCGGCCCCTGCGTGGTGGTCCAGGCGAAGTCCGTTCAGAAGGACGGCTACGAGTCGGTCCAGCTCGGCCTGGTCGAGGAGCGGCCGGCGCGGGCGACGCGGGCGATCGCCGGGCACTACAAGAAGGCGGGCGTGCCGCCGACCCGCGTGCGGCGCGAGCTGAAGCTGAAGACCGGCGGGGATCCGCTCAAGGCGGGCGACCCGGTGCTGGTCTCCATGTTCGCCCACGGCGAGCGGGTGGACGTCATCGGCACCAGCCGCGGGATGGGGTTCCAGGGCGTGATCAAGCGCCACCATTTCCGGGGCGGTGCGGCGACCCACGGCTCGATGTTCCACCGCGCGCCGGGCTCGATCGGCGCCTCCTCGTACCCTTCGCGCGTCATCAAGGGCATGCGCGCGGCCGGCCACATGGGCGCCGAGCGGGTGACGACGCGGAACCTGCAGGTGGAGCAGGTGGACGCCGAGAACCATCTGCTGCTGCTGCGCGGGGCCGTGCCGGGCGCCCGGGGCGGCTACCTGGTGATCCGCAAGGCGGTGGCGCCCAAGCCGGAGCCGCAGCCGCAGGTCGAGAAGAAGAAGGGCAAGAAGTAGGACGCCATGACACTGGATGTCGTCAACGATCAGAACGAGACAGTCGGCTCCCTCGAGCTGCGTGACGAGGTCTTCGGGGGGCGCGTCAAGGGTGACCTGATCTGGCAGTCGGTGGTGCGGGCCAACGCGGCGGACCGGCGCGGGACGCACGCGACGAAGACGCGGGCGATGGTGAGCGGCAGCGGCCGCAAGCCGTGGCGCCAGAAGGGCACGGGCCGGGCGCGCGTCGGCGAGACGCGGAACCCGCTGTGGCGGAAGGGCGGCACGGTGTTCGGCCCGCAGCCGCGCAGCTACGACTACGCGATGCCGCGCAAGGTCGAGCGGGGCGCGCTGCGCGCGGCCCTCGCGGCCAAGCTCCAGGGCGGGGAGGTCGTCGTCGTCGAGCGGTTCGCGGAGGCGGAGAAGACGAAGGCCGCCTCCGAGATGCTGCGGCGGCTCGGCGCGGACGGCCCGACGCTGGTCGTGGACGTGACGCCGGCCGACGGGCTGGCGCGGGCGATGCGCAACCTGCCGGGCGTGCGGTTCGTGGCGAGCGGGCGGCTGGTGGCGCGGGACCTGATGAACTGCCGGCGCGTGATCGCGACCAAGGCGGCCGTTGAGCGGCTGCAGGAGGTGCTGGGGGCATGAACCTCACCGATGTGATCCGTCGGCCGCTCATCACCGAGAAGACGTCGATCCTGCGCGAGGACGGCAAGACGATCGTCTTCCACGTGGCGGTCGGCGCCAACAAGATCGAGATCAAGGCGGCGATCGAACACCTGCTCGGCGCGAAGGTGGCGTTGGTCCGGACCTCCATCTCGCACGGCAAGGTGAAGCGGCAAGGCCGGTTCGCCGGGCGGCGATCCGACTGGAAGAAAGCCTACGTCCGGCTCCGCGACGGCGAGAAGATGCCGGAATTCCTGGAAGGCGCGTAAGCAGGGGATCCGAAGATGGCTATCCGCAAGTACAAACCGACGTCGCCGGGGCGGCGCTTCCAGACGTTTCAGGACAACGCCGAGTTGACCGTGACGCGGCCGTACAAGCCGCTCACCGAGCCGCTGAAGAAGACGGGCGGGCGGAACAACCACGGCGAGGTCACCATGTGGTGGCGCGGCGGCGGGCACCGCCGGCTCTACCGGGTCATCGACTTCAAGCGCGACAAGGTCGACATCCCCGCGAAGGTGGTGACGATCGAGTACGACCCGAACCGGTCGGCGCGCATCGCGCTGGTGCAGTACGCCGACGGCGAGAAGCGGTACATCCTGCACCCGGTCGGGGTGAAGGTCGGCGACAGCATCGTGGCGGGCGAGACGGTCGACATCCTGCCGGGCAACGCGCTGCCGCTGAAGAACATCCCGCTCGGGACGCAGATCCACAACGTGGAGCTGCGGCCGGGCAAGGGCGGCCAGATGGCGCGCAGCGCCGGCGCGGCGGTGCAGCTGGTGGCCAAGGAAGGCGACTACGCCTCGGTGAAGATGCCCTCGGGCGAGGTGCGGCGCATCCTGAGCGAGTGCCGGGCCACGATCGGCCAGGTGGGCAACCTCGACCACGAGAACGTGTCGCTCGGCAAGGCGGGCCGGGTGCGGTGGCTGGGGAAGCGGCCGCACGTGCGCGGCGTGGCCATGAACCCCGTGGATCATCCGCTGGGCGGCGGCGAGGGCAAGACGTCGGGCGGGCGGCACCCGGTGACGCCGTGGGGCATGCCCACGAAGGGGTACAAGACCCGCAACCGGAAGGCCACCGACCAGTTCATCATCCAGCGGCGGCGGAAGTAAGCGGAGAGACCGAAGGTTCGCTATGAGCAGATCCCTCAAGAAAGGGCCGTTCGTCGACACCCCGTTGCTCGAGAAGGTGGAGGCGATGAACCGCGGCGGCGACAAGAAAGTCATCCGGACCTGGTCGCGCCGCTCCACCGTGGTGCCGGAGATGCTGGGCCACACGCTGGCCGTGCACAACGGGAAGAAGTTCATCCCCGTGTACGTGACCGAGAACATGGTCGGGCACAAGCTCGGCGAGTTCGCGCCGACGCGGGGCTTCAGGGGGCACACGAGCAAGACCGAGAAGGCGGCGGCCGTGGCGGCGGCGGCGCCGGCGGCGGCGGCGGCGCCGAAGCCCGCGGGGGGCCAGTCATGATTGAAGCGCGCGCAACGGCCCGGTACATCCGCACGTCGGCGCAGAAGGCCGGGCTGGTCATGGAGCTCATCCGCGGGCGTGGCGTCAACCAGGCGCTGGCGACGCTGCAGTTCACGCCGAAGCGGGTGTCCCGCGACATCGAGAAGGTGCTGCGGTCGGCGATTGCCAACGCGCAGCAGAAGCCGGGGTTCGGCGGCGATGTCGACCGGCTCTTCGTGGCCGCGTGCTTCGCCGACCAGGGGCCGTCGGCCAAGCGGGTGCGTCCCGCGCCGATGGGCCGGGCCTACCGCGTGGTGAAGCGCACGGCGCATCTGACGGTGCGCGTGGCCGAGCGGCCGGAGACCGCGAAGGCAACGCCGGCGTCGAAGACCCGCGGCGCGCGGGTGAAGGCGGCGCAGGCGGCGGAAGCGAAGACGGCGGCCGAAGGCAAGACGCCGCGGGCGCGGAAGTCCACCAAGCAGGCGGCCGACGGGACGGCCGCCGGGCAAGACTAGGAGCTGCAGACGTGGGCCAGAAGGTTCACCCGTACGGATTCCGGCTGGGGTTCAACAAGACCTGGCGCTCGCGCTGGTTCGCGGACCGCGACTACGCCAAGCTCCTGCACGAGGACCTGGCGCTGCGCGGGATGCTGAAGACGCGCTTCATGCACGCGGGGGTCTCGAAGATCGAGATCGAGCGGGCGGCGAACAAGCTGAAGATCGACATCCACACCTCGCGGCCGGGGATCATCATCGGCCGGAAGGGGACGGAAGTCGACAAGCTGAAGCAGGAGATCCAGAAGCGGACCAACCGCGAGGTCTTCATCAACATCCAGGAGATCCAGAAGCCGGAGCTGGACGCGCAGCTGATCTCCGAATCGGTGGCCATGCAGCTCGAGAAGCGCGTGGCGTTCCGGCGGGCGATGCGCAAGGCGGTCGAGTCGGCGCTGCGGTTCGGGGCCCGCGGCATCAAGGTCCGCGTGTCGGGCCGGCTGAACGGAGCCGAGATCGCGCGCTCGGAGTGGTACCTGCACGGGCAGCTGCCGCTCCAGACGCTGCGGGCCGACATCGACTACGGGCAGGCCGAGGCCAACACGACCTACGGGAAGATTGGCGTCAAGGTCTGGCTCTACAAGGGCGAGCGGCTGACGCCCCGGGTCGGGCGCGAGGAAGAGTACCGGGCGCCGAGGCGCGCGGCACGCATCTGACGCGCGAGGCGAGGATCTGATCCATGTTGATGCCGAAGAAGGTCAAGTTCCGGAAGCAGCAGCGCGGCCGCATGTGCGGCAAGGCGTGGCGCGGTTCCGATGTGTCGTTCGGGGACTTCGGGCTCAAGGCCCTGCAGCCCTGCTGGCTGTCGGCCCGGCAGATCGAGGCGGCCCGGGTGGCGATGACGCGGTTCATCAAGCGCGGCGGGAAGATCTGGGTGCGGGTGTTCCCGGACAAGCCGGTGACCAAGAAGCCCCAGGAGACCCGCATGGGCAAGGGCAAGGGCGCGCCCGAGCTGTGGGTGGCCGTGGTGCGGCCCGGGAAGGTGCTCTTCGAGATGGAAGGCGTCACCGAGGCGGAGGCGCGACGGGCCATGCAGCTGGCGGCGGCGAAGCTGCCGATCCGGACGCGCTTCGCGATGCGGTTCGCCGAGGAGAGGCTCTGATGAAGGCCCAGGAGATCCGGGAGTTCAGCGCGGACGACCTGCGCGGCAAGGTCCGCGACCTGCAGGATCAGATTTTCCGACTGCGCATCCAGCAGGCGATGGGGCAGCTCGACGCGCCGCACAAGGTCCAGATCCTGCGGAAGGACCTGGCGCGGGTGCAGACGGTGCTGCGGGAGAAGGAACGGGGCGGGGCCGGATCGGCGGCGTAGGCCGGCCGGGGCGGGGGTCCTGCGGGGCACCGGCCCGGTGACACGAGCGAGTGAACGTATGGCTTCCAAGACAGAAGTGACAGGCGTCGTGGTGAGCGACAAGATGGCCAAGAGCCGGGTCGTCGCCGTCGAGCGCCAGGTGCGCCACGGGATGTACGGGAAGATCCACCGCCTGACGTCGCGGTTCATGGCGCACGACGAGGGGAACGAGACCCACGTCGGCGACGAAGTGGCGATTGTCGAGAGCCGGCCCCTGAGCCGGCGCAAGCGCTGGGTTGTCACGCGCGTCGTCCGCCGGGTCAACGAGCCCACGGGGCCCGCGGGCCGGGGCGCGGGCGAGCCCGCCGACGGGCAGCAGTAGGAAGCGGAGGAGCGGACCATGATCCAGATGCGGTCGATCCTCGACGTCGCCGACAACTCGGGGGCGCGCAAGATTGCCGTGATCAACCCCATTGGCGGGTCGACGGGGCGCTACGCGCGGCTCGGCGACATCGTCACGGCGTCGGTGAAGGAAGCAACGCCGGACTCGAACGTCAAGAAGGGGCAGGTCGTCAAGGCCGTGATCGTGCGCACGCGCAAGGAGCAGCGGCGCAAGGACGGCAGCTACATCCGGTTCGATCGGAACGCGGCGGTGCTGGTGAACGACCAGAACGAGCCCATCGGGACCCGCGTGTTCGGGCCGGTGGCGCGGGAGCTGCGCGTGCGCAAGTTCATGAAGATTATTTCGCTCGCGCCCGAGGTGATTTAGCGTCATGGCACAGGTGCAGACACGCATCCGCCGGAACGACAGCGTCATCGTGACGACGGGGAAGGACCGCGGCAAGAAGGGCCGGGTGCTCAAGGTCCTTCCCGGGAAGAACCGCCTGGTCGTCGAGGGCGCCAACTTCGTGAGCCGGCACACCCGGCCGAACCCGAGCCGCAACGTCAAGGGCGGCATCGTGAAGCGGGAGGCGCCGCTGGCGGCCGCCAACGTGCAGCTCCTCTGTCCGGAGTGCGGCAGGCAGACCCGCGTCGGGCACCGGCTGCTCGGCGACGGGCGCAAGGTCCGGATCTGCCGCAAGTGCGAGGGAGTCGTCGACAAATGAACCGGCTGAAGGATCGGTATCAGCGGGAAGTCGTGCCGGCCCTGACGAAGGAGTTCGGCTACGCCAACGTGATGGCCGTACCGCGCCTCGAGAAGGTCGTGGTCAACATGGGCCTGGGCGAGGCGACCCAGAACGTGAAGATCATCGACACGGGGGCCGACGAGCTGTCGCGCATCACGGGGCAGCACCCGGTGACGACGCGCGCGCGCAAGTCCATCGCGCAGTTCAAGGTGCGCCAGGGCATGCCGGTCGGCACCATGGTGACCCTGCGGGGGGAGCGGATGTGGGCCTTCCTCGACCGCCTGATCGCCATCGCCCTGCCGCGCGTCCGCGACTTCAAGGGCGTGTCGCCCAAGGGGTTCGACGGGCGCGGCAACTACACGCTGGGGCTGCGCGACCAGCTGCTCTTCCAGGAGATCGATTACATGCGCGTCGACAAGGCGCGCGGGATGAACGTGTCGGTCTGCACGACGGCGAAGACCGACCAGGAAGCGCGACGGCTGCTGCAGTTGATCGGCATGCCGTTCCGGGCGAGCTGAGACGTATGGCCACAACCGCGAAGATTGCCAAGGAAGCCAAGCCGCAGAAGTTCAAGGTCCGGGGCCGCAACCGCTGCCGGTTGTGCGGCCGCCCGCGGGGCTACATCCGGAAGTTCGCGCTGTGCCGGCTCTGCTTCCGCAAGCTGGCGCTGCAGGGCGACATCGCAGGCGTCATCAAGAGTAGTTGGTAGCCGGGACACGTCGGCCCGCCGCTGTGGCGGGCCCGAAACACCCGACTGAAAGCACGACGAGTTGAGAAGCCATGACCGATCCGATTGCTGACATGCTCACGCGCCTCCGCAACGCCGTGCAGGCGAAGCACGCGCGTGTCGACGTCCCGGCCAGCCGGCTCAAGGCCGAGATCGCGCGGATTCTCCAGGACGAGGGCTACATCCAGGGGTTCAAGCTCACCGAGGCCGCGGCGCCCGAGGGCGGGGCGTCCCCCCAGAAGGCGATCCGGATCTTCCTCAAGTACGGCCCTCACGGCGAGCGCGTGATCAGCGGGATCGAGCGCATCAGCCGCCCGGGGCGGCGGGTGTACTTCAACCGCGACAAGGTGCCGCCCGTGCTCGGGGGGCTCGGCACGAGCATCCTGACCACGTCGCACGGTGTCATGACGGGCCGCGAAGCCGTCAAGACCGGCATCGGCGGCGAAGTCCTCTGCAACATCTGGTAGCGACGGCAGCCGCAGGAACACGTCCATGTCCCGTATTGGCAAGAAACCGATTCCGATCCCGAAGGGCGTGACCGTCAAGATCGACGGCCGGGTCGTCGAGGTCCAGGGCCCCAAGGGGAAACTGCGCCAGCCGCTCCCGCCCGGCATCGTGTTCGAGCAGGCCGGCGCCGAGCTGCGCGCGGTCGTGGAGCGGCCCGACCCCGCGCTGGGCAAGTTCCACGGGCTGGCGCGCAGCCTGGTGGCCAACGCGGTCGAGGGCGTGGCCAACGGCTTCAAGCGCGAGCTCGACATCGTGGGCATCGGCTACCGCGCCGAAGTCAAGGCCCGCCAGGTCGTGTTCGCGCTGGGGTACTCCCATCCCATCGTGCTCGAGATCCCGCCGGGGATCGAGATCACGGTCGACAAGAACACGCACCTGACCGTGACCGGCGCCGACCGCCAGCTCGTGGGCCAGGTGGCGGCCGACATTCGCGCGTTCCGCAAGCCCGACCCGTACAAGCAGAAGGGCGTTCGCTACACGGGCGAGGTCCTGAAGAAGAAGGTCGGCAAGACCGGGGCGTAGGCGTCGAGGCAGCCATGAAGATCAAGACGAAGGAAGACCGTCGCGACCGCATCAAGCTGCGGATCCGTAAGCGCGTCAGGGGGACGGCCGCGCGGCCGCGTCTGACCGTGTTCCGCAGCGTCGCCCACATCTACGTGCAGGCCGTCGACGACATGGGCAGCCACACGCTGGTGGCGGCGTCGAGCGTCGAGCCGGCCGTCACCGGGGCGTTCACGGACGGGGCCCGCGGGGGCAACATCAAGGGCGCGAAGCAGATCGGCAGGACCGTGGCCGAGCGCCTGCTGGCGAAGGGCATCAAGCAGGTGGTCTTCGACCGCAACGGGTTCCTGTATCACGGGCGCGTGCGCGCCGTCGCCGAGGCCGCGCGCGAGGCGGGTTTGGAGTTCTAGGGACTGACGATGATCAGAACGCGCGAAAAGATCGACCCCTCCCAGCTCGAGCTGAAGGACACGGTCGTCTCCATCAACCGGGTGACCAAGGTCGTCAAGGGCGGCAAGAACCTGAGCTTCAGCGCGCTGGTGGTCGTTGGCGACGGCCACGGCGTGGTGGGCTTCGGCGTGGGCAAGGCCCGCGAGGTGCCGTCGGCGATCAAGAAGGGCATCGAGGCGGCCAAGAAGGCGCTCATCCGCGTGCCGCTCATCGGCACCACGATCCCGCACGCGATTGTCGGCAAGTACGGCGCGGGCGCCGTCCTGCTGAAGCCGGCGCCGGACGGCACGGGCATCATCGCGGGCGGTGCGGTGCGCGCCGTGGTGGAAGCGGCGGGGATCACCAACGTGCTCACCAAGTCCCTCGGGTCCGCCAACCCGCACAACGTCGTGCGGGCGACCTTCACGGGGCTGGTGTCGCTCAAGGACCCGGTGGCGGTGGCGCGGCTGCGCGGCCGCGACCTGGCGGACCTTGAGCGCGCGATGGCCTGAGGACCGGCGGCAGGACGAGGCACCGGATATGACGACCGAGAAGCGACTGAAGATAACCCTGGTGCGGAGCCCGATCGGCTTCAACCGGAAGCAGGGGGACGTCGTGCGCAGCATGGGGCTGCGCCGCATCCGCCACACGATCGAGGTTCCCGACACGCCCGAGATGCGCGGCATGATCCACAAGGTCCGCCACCTCGTGACGGTCGAGTAGCGGGACGGGGCGACTATGGATTCGAGCACACTGAAACCGCCGAAGGGCGCCACGCAGAACCGCAAGCGGGTGGGCCGCGGGCCCGGCTCCGGCAGCGGCAAGACGGCCGGCCGCGGCAGCAAGGGCGCGAAGTCCCGGTCGGGCTTCAAGCGGAAGCGCGGGTTCGAGGGCGGCCAGATGCCGCTCCACCGGCGGCTGCCGAAGCGGGGGTTCTTCAACCCGTTCCGGGTCGAGTACGCCGTGGTGAACCTCGACGACCTGGCGGCGCGGTTCGCCGCCGGGACCGTGGTCACGCCGGACCTGCTGCTCGCGCAGCGGCTCGTGCAGAAGGGGCGCCGGGTGAAGATCCTGGCGCGAGGCGAGATTGCCGTGGCCCTGAGGGTCCAGGCGCACAAGTTCAGCGGCAAGGCGGCCGAGAAGATCGCCGCCGCCGGAGGTTCGGTCGAGGCGCTTTAGCGCGGCGACGGTCTCTGCCCTATGGTTGACAGCATCAAGAACATCTTCGCCGTCCCGGACCTGCGCAAACGCGTGCTCTTCACGCTCGCGCTGCTCGGCGTGTACCGGATCGGCAACCACATCCCGACGCCCGGCGTGAACACCGCGGCCCTGGCGCTCCTGGCCGAACAGGCCCGGAACACCATGTTCGGGCTGTACGACATGTTCTCGGGCGGCAGCCTCTCGAAGGTCACGATCTTCGCGCTGGGCATCATGCCCTACATCAGCGCGTCGATCATCCTCCAGTTGCTGGCGGTCGTCTGGCCGTACCTCGAGCGGCTCTCCAAGGAAGGCGACCTGGGGCGGCGCAAGATCACGCAATACACCCGCTACGGGACGATCCTCCTGAGCGTGGTGCAGTCACTGGGCATCGCGATCTTCCTCGAGCGGCAGACGCAGGTCGTCGGTGGCCTCCCGCTGGTGTACACGCCGGGCTGGAGCTTCCGGCTGTTGACCGTGCTCACGCTCACCGCCGGCACCACATTCATCATGTGGCTCGGCGAGCAGATCACCGAGCGCGGCATCGGCAACGGGATGTCGCTGATCATCTTCGCGGGCATCGTGGCCGGCTTCCCCCGCGCCGTCATCACGACGTTCGGCCAGCTGAGCACGGGCCAGCTGGGCCTGATCCGCCTGGTCCTGCTGATCGTGCTGATGATCGCGGTCGTGGCGGCCATCATCTTCGTGGAGCGGGGCAACCGGCGCGTCACGGTGCAGTACGCCAAGCGCGTCGTCGGCCGTCGCATGTACGGCGGGTCGAGCACGCACATCCCGCTGAAGGTGAACACCGGCGGCGTCATCCCGGTCATCTTCGCGTCGTCGATCCTCGCGTTTCCCGCGACGATCGCCGGGATGTTCCCGAGCGGGTCCACCGGCCAGGCGGTGATCCAGCAGATGGCCTACGGGATGCCCCTGTACAACCTGTTGTACGTGGTCGGCATCATCTTCTTCGCCTACTTCTACACCGCGATCATCTTCAACCCGGATGACGTGGCGGAGAACATGCGGAAGTACGGCGGGTTCGTCCCGGGGATCCGGCCGGGGAAGCGCACGGCGGAGTACATCGACTCGATCCTGACCCGGATCACGCTGGCCGGGGCGATCTACCTCGCCCTGATCGCGATCCTGCCGGAGTTCCTGATCACGGGCTTCAAGGTCGCGCCGATCCCGTTCATCGGCGAGTGGCTGGACGCGCGCCTGCCCCGGTTCATCACCGAGGGGATGAACGTGCAGTTCTACTTCGGCGGCACCTCGCTGCTGATCGTCGTGGGCGTGGCGATGGACACGGTGCAGCAGGTCGAGTCGCAGCTGATCATGCGCCACTACGACGGCTTCATGAAGAAGTCGCGCGTTCGGGGGCGGCGCGCCTGAAGCGGGGCGGCGCGGAGACCCGGATGGGGGCGCACGTCGTCATGCTCGGGCCGCCCGGCGCCGGCAAGGGCACCCAGGCGGAGCGGCTCGCCCGGCGGCGCGGCGTGCCGCGGATCTCGACCGGCGACATGCTCCGCGAGGCGGTGGCGCGCCAGACGGCCCTCGGCGAGCAGGTGCGGGCCGTGATGGCCCGGGGCGAGCTCGTCGGCGACGACGTCATGATCGACGTGGTGCGCGAGCGGCTCGGCCGGCCGGACGCAGCCGCCGGGTTCGTGCTCGACGGGTTCCCGCGCACCGTGGCGCAGGCCGAGGCGCTCGACGGGCTGGTGGCGGGGCGCGGGCCGCTGGTGGTGCTGGACCTGGCGGTGCCGGAGGACGAGCTGGTGCGCCGCCTGCAGTCGCGGCGCGTGTGCGGCACGTGCGGCACGAACGCCGAGGTGAACGCGGTCGGCGGCTGTGGCTGCCCGCGCTGCGGCGGCGCCTTGGTGCTGCGGGCCGACGATCGGGACGAGATCGTGGTGGAGCGGCTTCGGGTCTATACGCGCGAGTCGAAGCCGGTGGTGGAGTACTACCGGGCCCGCCCGGCCTACCGGCGGGTGGACGGGGCCCGGGGCGCCGACGAGGTCGCGGCCGACCTGGCGCGCCTGGCGATCGAGGTCGCAGGGTGATTGTGTGCAAGTCGCCCGCCGAACTGCAGCGGATGCGGGCCGCCAACATCGTGGTGGCCGACGTGCTGCGCGAGTTGCGGGGGATGGTGCGTCCCGGCGTGACGACTGGCGACCTGGACGATGCGGCCGAGGCGTGGGTGCGGAACGCCGGCGGGATGCCCGCGTTCAAGGGCTACCACGGCTTCCCGGCGACGCTGTGCACGTCGGTGAACGAGCAGGTGATCCACGGCATTCCCTCGAAGCGGGTGGCGCTGCACGAGGGCGACGTGGTGTCGATCGACGTGGGCGTGCTGCTGGACGGGTTCTACGGCGACGCGGCGATCACCGTGCCGGTGGGCCCGGTCGGCCCGCGGGCGGTCGAGCTCCTGCGGGTGACCGAGGAGGCGCTGTACCTGGGGATCGGGCAGGCGCGGGTCGGCGGCCGGGTGTCGGACATCGGGCACGCCGTGCAGCGCCACGTGGAGGCGCACGGCTTCTCGGTGGTGCGCGAGTTCGTGGGGCACGGCGTCGGGGCCGCGCTGCACGAGGAGCCCCAGGTCCCCAACTACGGGCAACCCGGGCGCGGGCCGCGGCTCTCCGAGGGGATGGTGCTGGCGATCGAGCCGATGGTGGCCATGGGCCGGTCGGCCGTCCGGGTGCTCGACGACGGGTGGACGGCGGTCACGCGGGACGGGAGCCTGGCGGCGCACTTCGAGCACACCGTGGCGGTGACCGGGAACGGGCCGGTGATACTGACCGTCGCGAGCGCGGACGGGAAGGCTGACGCATCGTGGGCCGCGCCCGGCGCGGTCCGGAGGGTGTGAGAACCGGTGCCGAAAGACGACACGATCGAAGTCACGGGTGTGGTGCTCGAGTCGCTGCCGAACGCGATGTTCCGCGTCGAGCTCGAGAACAAGCACCAGGTACTGGCGCACGTCTCCGGCAAGATGCGCAAGAATTTCATCCGCATCCTGACGGGTGACAAGGTGCTGGTCGAGCTGTCGCCCTACGACTTGAGCCGGGGGCGCATCACCTACCGCTACAAGTAGGTGTGGCGGGCGGGTGGGACCGGGGCGGCAGCGGCCGGGGAGGCCGCGCGCCGCGCGAGGAACCAGAGCTATGAAGGTCAGAGCGTCGGTCAAGCGCATGTGCGACAAGTGCAAGATCGTCCGCCGCCAGGGCGTGGTGCGGGTGATCTGCACGAACCAGAAACACAAGCAGAGGCAGGGGTAGCGTCATGGCACGTATCGCGGGTGTGGACCTGCCGCGGACGAAGCGGGTCGAGATCGGGCTGACCTACATCTATGGGATTGGCCGAACCCGGTCGAACACCATCCTGACGGCAGCCGGCGTGAGCCCGGACATCCGGGTCAAGGATCTCTCCGAGGACGACGTCCGGAAGATCAGCCGGGTGATCGAAGAGCAGGGTGGCGTCGAGGGCGACCTCCGCAAGGAGGTCTCGATGAACATCAAGCGGCTGATGGACATTGGCTGTTACCGCGGCCTGCGGCACCGCCGCGGCCTGCCGGTCAGGGGCCAGCGGACGCGGACCAACGCGCGGACCCGGAAGGGCCCGCGGCGCGGCGCGGTCGCCAGGAAGAAGACGGTGTAGGCGGATGGCAAAGACAGAACCGACCATCGAAGGCGCCGAGAAGAAGGAACCGGGCAAGAAGGCCGAGTCGAAGACCTTCAAGAAGCGCGGTGAGAAGCGCGTCGTGCACCACGGCGTCATCAACATCCACGCCTCGTTCAACAACACGACCATCACCATTGCCGATGCCGAGGGCAACGTGGTGGCGTGGTCGAGCGCGGGCGGCGTGGGCTTCAAGGGGTCCCGCAAGGGCACGCCCTTTGCGGCCACGCAGGCCGCCATCAACGCGGGCAACGCCGCCAAGGCCATGGGCATGCGATCGGCCGAGGTGCGCGTGAAGGGCCCCGGGGCAGGCCGCGAGTCGGCGGTCCGCGCGCTGCAGACGATCGGGATCGAGGTCAAGTCGATCCGCGACATCACACCGATTCCGCACAACGGCTGCCGGCCGTCGAAGCGCCGGCGGGTGTAGGGACCAGGACGAACCAGGAACGGAAGAAACGCGATGGCACGATACATCGGACCTGTTTGCCGCCTCTGCCGCCGGGAGGCCACGAAGCTCTTCCTCAAGGGGGAGCGCTGCTACACGGAGAAGTGCGCCATCGAGAAGCGCAACTTCGTCCCCGGGCAGCACGGCAAGGCGCGCAAAGCCAAGCTGGCCGGCTACGGCCTCCAGCTGCGCGAGAAGCAGAAGGTCAAGCGCATCTACGGCGTGCTGGAGAACCAGTTCCGGCGCTACTTCGAGTCCGCCGAGCGGACCCGCGGCATCACCGGCGAGGTGCTGCTCCAGAGCCTCGAGCGGCGGCTCGACAACGTCGTGTACCGGATCGGGTTCTCGACGTCGCGATCGCAGGCCCGGCAGCTCGTGCGGCACGGCCACTTCTCGGTCAACGGCCGGAAGGTCGACATCCCCTCGTACCTGGTCCGGGAAGGCGACATCGTGGGGGTCCGCGAGCGGAGCCGCAAGAGCGCGGCCGTCCTGCACGCCATGGACGAGGTGAAGGGGCGCGGCATTCCCGAGTGGCTGGAGCTGCAGGCCGACCAGATGGCGGGGCGCATCGTGTCCCTGCCGACCCGCCTGCAGATCAACCTGCCGGTGCAGGAGCAGCTCATCGTCGAGCTCTACTCGAAGTAGCCTTCAGTCTGCAGGCGGGGCCGCCGAGCGGACGGCCCGCGCCGCGTCCGGTAGCACGAGACGCCAGAAAGGATCGGCAGCGATGTTGTGGAAGGGTTTCCAGCGTCCCAAGCGCCTGGAGTTCGAGCGTGACACCTCGACGGACCGGTTCGGCCGCTTCTATGCCCAGCCGTTCGAGCGGGGGTTTGGCACGACCATCGGCAACGCCATGCGGCGCGTGCTGCTGTCGTCGATCGAGGGCGCCGCGTTCAGCGCCGTCCGGATCGACGGGGTCCTGCACGAGTTCTCGCCGATCCCGGGCGTGGTCGAGGATGCCACCGACATCATCCTCAACCTGAAGCAGATCCCGCTGAAGATGCACGTCGATCACACCAAGACGCTGTACCTCCGGGTCGACAAGCCGGGCGAGGTCAAGGCGAGCGACATCGAGGCCGACGCCGACGTCGAGATCCTCGAGCCCGACGCCCACATCGCCACGGTCTCCGAGCACGGCAAGCTGCACGTCGAGATGCGCGTCAAGCGCGGCCGCGGGTACGTCACCGCCGACCGGAACTTCGACGAGGACCTCGGCATCGGCTGGATCCCGATCGACTCGGTGCACTCGCCCGTCAAGAAGGTGAAGTACCTGGTCGAGGCCGCCCGCCTCGGGCAGACGACGGACTACGAGAAGCTGACGCTGGACGTGTGGACCAACGGCGCCGTCGGCCCGCGCGACGCCGTGTCGCTCGCGGCCGAGCTGGTGCGCGCGCACCTGACGATCTTCGTCAACCTCGGCGAGGGCCCGGACCAGCCGCTCGAGGCGCAGACCGACCAGCCGCGGCCGGCCGTGGCCAACGAGCACCTCGACAAGAGCGTCGAGGAGCTGGAGCTGTCGGTGCGCTCCTACAACTGCCTGAAGAACGCGAACATCCGGACCATTCGCGAGCTCGTGCAGAAGACCGAGAGCGAGATGCTCAAGACCAAGAACTTCGGGCGCAAGTCGCTCAACGAGATCAAGGACATCCTGGGCACGATGGGCCTGAGCCTGGGCATGCGGCTCGATCAGCCGGCCGCCCACGCGTCGGCCGACTAGCCGGGCCCGGATACGTCACGAAGCAGGAGGCCGGCGGCGCGGCGCCGCCGGCTGCAGAGAGAGAACAGAGATCATGCGTCACCGAGTAGCCCACCGCAAGCTGGGACGAACCACCGAGCACCGGATCAGCATGCTCAGGAACCAGGCGACCGCGCTCTTCGCGCACGAGCACATCCGGACCACCGTGCCGCGCGCCAAGGAGCTGCGCCCGTTCGCCGAGCGGCTCATCACCATTGCCAAGCGCGGCGTCGCCGGCGGCGCGGAGAACGGCCGGGCGCTGCACGCCCGGCGCCTCGTGCTCGAGGACATCCAGGACCGCGACGTGGTGAAGAAGCTGTTCGACACCCTGGCGCCGCGGTTCGCCGCGCGCCCGGGCGGCTACATCCGCATCCTCAAGGCCGGCGTCCGCAAGGGCGACGCGGCGGCGGTCGCGCTGGTGGAGCTCATCGGCAGCGAGTTCGACCCGAAGAAGGCGGCGGCCGACAAGGAAAAGAAGGTGGCCCGGAAGGAACCCGGCCCGGGCCTCGGCAGCCGTCTGAAGGCCGCGGCCGATCGCGTGCGCGGCCGGAAGGCCGACGAGGAGGAGGGCGGCGCGCCCGTCCACGAGCACACCAAAGGCGTCGCCAAGAGCACCGCGAAGCCCCGACAGACCGGCCGGAGCGGCAAGGGGTCGTAGCCTCCGCGAGCCGCGCGCGACACCGAGGGCCCGGCCAGCGTCTGCTCGTCGGGCCCCGCGTCTGTACGGCGTCACCGCGCTCGAGTCCGCCGCTACTCCTCTTCCTCCTCCGCCTCGCCCTTCTCGGCCTTGGACGCGGCGATGATCTTCGCCTGCAGGTGCGACGGCACCTCTTCGTAGTGCGAGTACGCCATGCTGTAGGTGCCGCGCGCACCCGTGGCCGACACGAGCTGCTGCTCGTAGGTCAGCATTTCGGACATCGGCACCTGCGCCTTGATGACCGTCATGCTCCCGCGCGTGTCCATCCCGCTGATGCGCCCCCGGCGGCTGTTGAGATCGCCCATCAGGTCGCCCGCGAAATCGGACGGCGCGTACACCTCCACGTTCATGATCGGCTCGAGGATCGTCGGCCGCGCGCGCGACATGCCGTCCCGGAACGCCAGTCGTCCCGCCATCCGGAACGACAGCTCGTTGGAGTCGACCGCGTGGAACTTGCCGTCGACCAGCGTCACGCGGAAGTCCACCACCGGGTAGCCGGCCAGATAGCCGCGCAGGCGCGCGTCCTGGATGCCCTTCTCGACCGCCGGCCGGAACTGCTGCGGGATTGACCCGCCGAAGATGTCGTCCACGAACTCGAAGTCGGACCCGCGCGGCAGCGGCTCCATGCGGATGCTGCAGTCGCCGAACTGGCCGTGGCCGCCGGTCTGCTTCTTGTGCCGGCCCTGGGCGTCGGTTGCGGCCGAGATCGTTTCGCGGTAGGGGATTCGCGGCAGCTTCAGGTTCACCTCGACGCCGAAGCGCCGCTTCAGCTTGGCGACCGTCACCTCGATGTGCAGCTGGCCCTGGCCGGCGAGCAGCAGCTCCTTCGTCTGGGCATCGCGGGTGTACCGGATGGTCGGGTCTTCCTCGAGCAGCCGCTGGAGCGAGGTGCTGATCTTCTCTTCGTCGCCGCGGCTCTTCGGCTCCATCGCGTACGACAGCACGGGCTCGGGGAACGTGATGGGGGTGAAGGTCAGGGTCGAGTCCTTGTCGCCCAGCGTGTGGTTGGTCTGCGTGTCCTTCAGCTTCGCCACCGCGCCGATGTCGCCGGCCTGGATCTCGGGAACCTCGGTCTGCGCCTTGCCCTGCAGCAGCAGGAGGTGGCCGATGCGCTCGGAGGCGTCCCTCGACACGTTGTTGACGGTCGAATCCGCCTTCAGCGTGCCCCGCATCACCTTGAACATGCTGATGCGGCCGGCGAACGGGTCCGCGATGGTCTTCCATACGAACGCCGACAGCGCGCCGGCCTCGCCGACCGGGACCTCGCTCTCCTCGCCGGCCTTCGTCACCACCTTCGCCGTCCGCTCGGACGGCGCGGGCAGGTAGGCCATCACCGCGTCGAGCAGCGGCTGGATGCCGATATTCGACAGCGCGGACGTGCACAGGGCGGGGAACATCCGGCCGGCCAGCACGGCGGTCCGCAGTCCGCCGACGAGCTCCTCCTGGGTCAGGGAGCCGGCCTCGAAGAACCTTTCCATCAGGCGATCGTCCGCCTCGGCGACCATCTCGACCAGGGCGTCGCGCGCGGAGGTGACCTGCTCCGCCATCGAGGCCGGGACCGGTCCCTCGGTCGGCTTGCCGGACCCGTCGCCGGCAAACGTCCAGGCCTTCTGCCCCACGAGGTCCACGACGCCGGTGAAGGCCTTCTCCTCGCCGATCGGCATCTGGATGGGCACGATCGCGCGGCCGAACAGCTCCTGCAGCGCCCCGATCGTGCGGTCCAGGCTGGATCGCTCGCGGTCCATGCGGGTGAGGACGACGAGGCGGGGCAGGCCGAGGGCCTCGGCCTCCTCCCAGACCTTCTCGGTCTGCACCTCGGGCCCGCCCACCGCGTCGACGATGACGAGGGCGGCGTCCGCCACGCGCAGGGCCGACCGGGTGTCGCTGAAGAAGTTGCCGAAGCCGGGCGTGTCGATGAGGTTGATCTTGGTCTTGTTCCACTCGGCGTAGGCGAGGCTGCAGGACAGGGTGTGCTTGCGGGCGATCTCCTCGTCGTCGAAGTCGGTGACGGTGTTGCCCTCGTCGACCTTGCCCAGGCGGTTGACCATGCCCGTGTCGAACAGGATCGCGGAGGTCAGCTGCGTCTTGCCCGATCCGCTGTGCCCGGCGATCGCGATGTTCCGGATGTTTGCCGCGTCGTAGACCTTCATGGACGGTAGCCCTCTTTCAGGACGATGCCGAAGACGCCAAAGCCCCAATCATACCGTATTCAACGGGTGGACACGATCCGCCGGGCGGGTGCCGGGGGCGGGGTACCGGGCGCCGCGGGGCGCGACGCCTACTCGTAGCGGAGCGCCTCGATCGGGTCGAGCCTGGCGGCCTTGATGGCCGGAACCATGCCGAAAAAGACGCCCACCGAGGCCGAGAATCCGAAGCCCAGGGCGAAGGACCACCAGGGCAGCGACACCGGGAACCCGGTGAGCCAGTGGACGCCGATGCCGATGGTGCTGCCGAGCAGGATGCCGAGCACGCCGCCGAGCGACGTCAGCGCGACGGCCTCGAGCAGGAACTGCCAGAGGATCTCGCGTCGGCGCGCGCCGAGGGCCTTCCGGACCCCGATCTCGCGGGTCCGCTCGGTGACCGAGATCATCATGATCGCCATCACGCCGATGCCGCCCACCATCAGGGCGATCGACGAGATCACGACCAGGCCCAGGAAGGTCGCCTGGCTGAACTGGTCCCAGACCTTGAGGGCGGCGTCCTGGGTGATGACGTCGAAGTCGTCCGGCTGCTCGAGCTTGAGGCCGTGGCGGATGCGCATCACCTGTTCGACCTCGGCCATCGCCTGGTCGCGGGTCGCGTCCTCGCGGGGCACGACGGCGATCATCGCGCTCTGCATGGTCGCGGCGTTGGCGGTGGTGCCGCCCATGTGGATGTTGCCGCGGAAGCGCTGCCAGCCGAACTGCTTCTGGTGGGTCGTGTACGGGATGACGGCGAACTCGTCCTGCCCGCTGCCCAGGCCGCCGACGCTCGGCCGCGCGCTGACGACGCCCACCACCGTGTAGCGGCCGTTGCCGATGCGGACCGACTTGCCGATGGGGTCGGTGTTCGGGAAGAGGGCCTTGTACGGGCTCTGGCCCAGCACGACGACCATGCGGCGGTGCTGCACCTCGGCGCCGGTGAAGAACCGTCCCATCTCGATCTTGAGGAAGTTGACCGCCGCGTAGTTCTCCGACACGCCGATGACCGAGAGTTCCTTGCTGCGGAGGCCCTTGTAGAGGGCCCGCTCGCGCGTGGGCATGCCCCACGCGCCGAGCCACACGTCGACGCGGCCCACCGACGGCGCGTCGCGCTCGATGGCGCGCGCGTCGGCCACCGTGAGCACCGGGCGCCGGATCAGCTCCTTGAACTCCTTGCCGGCGGCGAAGCTGACGCCGCTGAACTTCGCGACGAAGATCGTGTTCGGCCCCAGCTCGCGGATGCTGTCGCGCAGCGACTCGTCGAAGCCGCGGATGAGCGAGGTCATCCCGACGATGGCGGTGATGCCGATGACCACGCCCAGCACCGTCAGCCCCGACCGGAGCTTGTTGGTGCGCAGCGTGCCGTACGCCATCGTCACGATGTCCGCGAAGAGCGCGATTCGGACAGCCATGGCCTATTCCCGCCGGAGCGCCTCGATGGGATCGAGCGCGGCGGCGCGCATCGCGGGATACACGCCGAAGAACAAGCCGACCAGCCCGGTGATGCCGATCCCGAGCACCACCGACCACGCCTGCACCGCGGCGGGCAGCGGCGTGAGCTTCGAGATCACGAGGGCGACCAGGAAGCCGACCGAGGTCCCGACCACGCCTCCCGCGACCGACAGCGTCACCGACTCGGTCAGCACCTGCAGGATGATGTGCCGGCGGCGGGCGCCCAGGGCCTTGCGAAGGCCGATCTCCGCGGTCCGCTCGGTCACCACCATCAGCATGATGTTCATGATGACGATGCCGCCGACCACGAGCGACAGGGCGACGACGCCGACCAGCACCGCGAAGATCCCGTTGGTCGCCTGGTGGTACAGGGCGAGGGCGCTGTCGGACGTGAAGATGCCGAAGTTGTCCTTCTCCTTCGGCTTGAGGCGGCGCTCGATCCGCAGCGCCACCGTCGCGTCGTTGATCGCCTGCGGCGTGACGCCCGTGTCGGTCGGCTTCACGCTGATGCTGAGGTTGGCGCGCGACCCGAACAGCTTCTGGAAGGCGCCGAGCGGGATGATCGCGAACTCGTCCTGCGACTGGCCGAAGACGGAGCCCTTCTTCTCGCTGATCCCGATGACGCGGAAATGGACGCCCTCGATCTTCACGGTCTTGTCGAGCGGCTCGGTCTGGCCGAAGAGGCGGTCCGCCGTGCCCCAGCCGAGGACGGCCACGTTGCGGTTCCGCTCCACCTCGCTCGGGCTGATCAGCCGGCCCCGCTCGGCCGTGAAGGTCGAGAACCGGATGTAGTCCGGCGTGACCCCCTGGATCCGCACGCTCTCGAGGACGTGCTCCTGGTACCGGACCTCGCCCGCGCGGGTGCTCTCAGCCATCACCGCCTGGACGTACGGGCTGAAGGTCCGGATCGCCTCGGCGTCCTGCAGCGTGATCCGCGGGTTGTTGTGGACCCGCTCCTCGTCCTCCTCGTTCATGGTGATCCCGTAGCGATCCACCGTGAACGAGTCCGCGCCCACCTCGGAGACGATGAGGTTCTTCACCGTCGCGTTGAGGCCCTGGATGAGGGACACCACCGCGATGATGGACGACACCGCGACCACGTTCCCCAGCACCGTGAGGAACGACCGCAGCTTGTTCGCCCAGATGGCGCTGAGGGCGATGGTGAGCGCTTCGAGGATCTGGGTCATGGCCCGTTCAGCGTTTCGTCGCCGGCTGCTGCACCTTTACCGGGTCCCCGTCGCGCAGGTCCCGGACCGAGTTGAACGGCCCCGTGATGACCTCGTCGCCGTCCTTCAGGCCCCCGAGGATCTCGAAGTACTTCTCGCCGGCCACCCCGGTCTTCACCGGCACGAACTGCGCCTGGCCGGCCCGCACGACGAACACGCCCTCCGATTCCTTCCTGGTCTGGCCCGGCTTGAGCTCGGCAGCCGCGACGACCGGTTCCGAGGTGCGCCGCGGCCGGCGCTTCTCGTCCTTCGGTTCGCGCACGATGTTGCCCTTGGCGTCGTAGACCATCTCGCGGACCGTGAGCGCCTGGATCGGCACCGACGGAACCATCTTGCGCGTGGCGGTCGTGATGTCCGCCGTGCACGTGAAGCCGGGCCGCACCTCCGGGATCTGGCCCTCGAGGGTGACCTTCACCTTGAAGTTGGTGGCCTGGCTCGTCCCGCCGGCCGCCGATGCCGACTGGATCGGGCTGTTGCCGATCTCGCTCACGGTGCCCGTGAACGTCTTGTCCGGGAGGGCGTCGATCGTGACCTTGGCCACCTGCCCCAGGCGCAGCGTCGGCACGTCGGTCTCGTCCACTTCCAGCTCGGCCTCGATCACCGACATGTCGGCAATGGTCATCAGCACCGTGCCGGCGTTGTTCATCGTGCCGATGACGACGGTTTCACCCTCCTCGATGTTGCGGCGGGTGATGATCCCGTCGATGGGCGACTCGATGGTGACCTGGCTGAGGTTGTACTTGGCGGTGTCCAGGTCGGCCGTCGTCTGGCGGATGCGCGTCGACTGCAGCGAGATCTCCGCCTCGCGCGCGGCGATGTCGTGCTCGCGCATCTGCACGTCGTTCACCGCGCGGTCGAGCGCCTCCTTCGTGGTCAGCTGATCCTTCCACAGATCCTGCTGGCGCTTCAGCGACTGTCGCGCCAGCTCCAGGCTGGTCCGCGCGGACTCGAGCTGCACCTTCGCCTGCTCCACCATCGTCCGCTGGGCCACCATCCCGGCCTCGCCGCGCTCGACCGAACTGCGCCACGTTCGCGGGTCGATCTCCAGCAGGAACTGGCCGGTCTTGACGCGGTCCCCTTCCTCCACCGCGAGGCGGGTGACGCGGCCCATGGTGTTCGCACTGACGTTGACCGTGCGCTTCGCCTGGATCTTGCCGGACGCCGACACGATCGCTTCCAGGTCGCGCTTCTGGATGCGCTCGACCTGGACGTCGACGCCGGTGGCCTTCTTGAAGTACAGGTTGGCAGCCACCAGCCCGGCCGCGACAACGACGATGACGGCGATGATGATGATCTTCTTGCCGGACACGCTACGCTCCTCCGCGGCCGCTGGTGAACCACGCGATGCCGATGGCGATGATCCCGTACACCACGAACAACGACGCCGCGATCGGCCCGGTCTTCCGCCGGTACAGCACCGACAGGCCGATCGACAGCACGACGACCCACCAGATCAGGAACAGGTCGATCGTGCCGAGCAGCTTCGCCAGGAAACTGCCCTCATCCAGCATCGGCAGGAACACCGCCAGGTTGGTGGCGCTCGACATCGATTCGCGGACGAAGTTCAGCGGCGTCACGAACAGCTGCTGCACGACCGTGATCGCGCTGGCGTGGACCACCACCGAGAAGAGCTGCCTGAAACTGGAGTCGCCGCCGAGGGCGGCGTTGAACACGGCGAACAGAATCCCCGCGAGGATCAGCGTGAAGACCGGGCTGATGACGGCGATCTGGACCGCGGCCAGCACGCCCGCGTAAGGCGCCATCTTCTCCATCGCCTGGTACTGCTGGTCGCTGACCTGGCGGCCGAACGACTCGGATGAACGGACCGCCTGGTCCAGCCAGGCCGTCTGGCCGACCTTGGTGCTCAGGAAGCCCCCCGTCAGGACGGCCGTCAGCACCACCACCAGCGCCATCATCCCGAACCACCTGGGCCGGGCCACGACGTCGGCAAAGGTCTCGCGAGGCGCGGTCAGGATGCCCCAGACGCGCGCGGGGAGGCTCCGACCCGCGGCCGGGACAGGCGCGGGAGGGGCGGCGATCGGTTCGCTCATCGTTCCAGCCTTTCGGATTTGTCGTGCAGCCTCTGGCAGGACTCGGCGCTCGGAGGAACGGCCGGGACTCCCTTGCCCTCGTAAACCCTCTTATCTTAGACGATTTACGCCACACGCGGGTTCCGCGTTGCACCCGGTCGGACCCGGGCCGCGGGCCCGGCGCCGCGGGGTGCCGCGGGAGTGGAGACGCCGCCGCAGACCGCCGCTCCTGCAGGGATCGCCTCGTCGTGCCGACATCTTGGGTGATGGCCGGGCACGGCCCCGGTCGAGGTGCGCCGGACCGGAGGTGTTCTGCTGGTGCGGACATTGCAAGGAGAAGACCGCCACGTGCCCGGCTGTGGTGCGCGCGGGCGCCGGAGATCTCTCCCCGGCGTCGCTGCCAGCGCCTCCAGGGTCCGGGTCAGGTCGGGAGAAGGCCGGCCGTCGGAAGTCGCTGTCTATGACGGATTTCGGACAGCGTTGACAGGAATTGTCAACTCGATATAGTTCAGCTTGACCATGGCCGTACGGATTGGCGAACTGCTCCTGAAAGAGCGGCGCATCACACCCGAGCAACTCCAGGAAGCTCTGAGTTTTCAGAAACTCAATGGGGGGAAGCTCGGCTTCAATCTGGTCAAGCTGGGGTTCGTCCGCGACGACGAGATCACCGGACTGCTCAGCAAGCAGTACGGCGTGCCGTCGATCAACCTGGCGCAGTTCGAGGTTGACCCGTCGGTGGTCAAGCTCATCCCCGCCGAAACCGCACAGAAGTACCAGATCGTCCCCCTCAGCCGCTCGGGCGCGACGCTGACGATCGCCATGACGGACCCGACCAACGTGTTCGCCATGGACGACATCAAGTTCATGACGGGCTACAACGTGGAGCCGGTCGTGGCGTCGGAGACGGCGGTGGCCGAGGCGATCCAGAAGTACTACGGCGTGGCCCGCCCGGCGGGCGGGCCGAACGTGAGCGCGCTGGACGTCGCGACGCGGGCCCTCGAGGAGATGCCCATCACCGACGCCGACGTGGAGGTGCTGCAGGACCTCGAGGAGATCAGCGTCGAGGCGCTGGCGCGGCAGGGCGAGGAGGCCCCGGTCATCCGGCTGGTCAACGTCGTGCTGATGTCGGCGATCCAGAAGGGGGCCAGCGACATCCACATCGAGCCGTACGAGAAGGAACTGCGGATCCGGTACCGGATGGACGGCGTGCTCTACAACATCATGAGCCCGCCGATGAAGTTCCGCGACGCGATCTCGTCGCGCGTGAAGATCATGGCGAAGCTCGACATCGCCGAGAAGCGCCTCCCGCAGGACGGCCGCATCAAGATCCGCTACAACGACGACGGGAAGTCGAAGGAGATCGACTTTCGCGTGTCGGTCCTCCCGACGCTGTTCGGCGAGAAGATCGTCATGCGGCTCCTGGACCGCGACAAGCTGATGCTCGACATGACGAGGCTCGGCTTCGAGGCCGACTCGCTGGCGCGGTTCGAGGCCGCCATCCAGAAGCCGTGGGGCATGGTGCTGGTCACGGGGCCGACGGGCAGCGGCAAGACGAACACGCTCTACTCGTCGATCTCGCGGATCAACACGCCCGAGACGAACATCATGACCGCGGAGGACCCGGTCGAGTTCAACCTGGTGGGCATCAACCAGGTCCAGATCCGGGAGAACATCGGGCTGACGTTCGCGGCCGCGCTGCGGGCCTTCCTGCGGCAGGACCCGAACATCATCCTGGTCGGCGAGATCCGCGACTTCGAGACGGCGGAGATTGCGGTCAAGGCGGCGCTGACCGGGCACCTCGTGCTGTCGACGCTGCACACCAACGACGCCCCCAGCACGGTCAGCCGGCTGATGAACATGGGCATCGAGCCGTTCCTGGTGTCGAGCTCGGTCAACCTGATCTGCGCCCAGCGGCTGGTGCGCCGCGTCTGCTCCAAGTGCAAGGCGCCGAGCCCGGTGCCGGAGCCGGCGATGCTCAAGGTCGGCTACAGCGCCGAGGACGCCCGGACGGTCGTGCCGCAGAAGGGCACGGGGTGCGAGAAGTGCAACGGAACCGGTTACAAGGGCCGCGTCGGCCTCTACGAGGTGATGGAGATCTCCGACGCGGTGCGCGAGCTCATCCTGGTCGGGGCGTCGAGCATCGAACTGCGCCGGAAGGCCGTCGAGGAGGGCATGCTCACGCTGCGGCAGAGCGGGCTGACCAAGATCAAGGAAGGCGTCACCACGATCGAGGAAGTGCTGCGAGAGACGGTGAACTGACCCCGGGGCTCACCTGTGACGGGTGTGTCCGCCCCGGGCACGCGGGCTGAAGCCCGCGCGCAACATTCCCGGCGCGCCCTCGACTCATCTGAGCGCCGGGCTCAGCGGGCGCCCGGGCGCCACGCGGGATGCGGGCGGGATTATGACGCTGCCGGAACTGCTCAAGACGACGCTCGAGATGGACGGCTCGGATCTGCACCTGACGGCAGGCACGCCGCCCCAGGTCCGGGTGGACGGCCGGCTGCAGCGGCTGCCGCTGACGGAGCTGACCCCGTCCGAGACCAAGCAACTGGCCTACAGTGTCCTGACCGACGTGCAGAAGAAGCGCTTCGAGGAGAGCCTCGAGCTGGACTTCTCGTTCGGCGTGCGCGGCCTGGCGCGCTTCCGCTGCAACGTCTTCAACCAGCGCGGCGCCGTGGCCGCCGTGTACCGGCTGATCCCCGAGCGCGTCCGGACGTTTCGCGAGCTGGGCCTGCCGAACGTCGTCGTGCAGCTGGCCGAGCGGCCGCGCGGGCTGGTCCTCGTCACGGGGCCGACGGGCAGCGGCAAGTCGACCACGCTCGCCGCGATGATCGACAAGGTCAACCTGGAGCGGGCGCAGCACATCCTGACGATTGAGGACCCGATCGAGTACATCCACCCGCACAAGGGGTGCATCGTCAACCAGCGCGAGGTGCACAGCGACACCCACGGGTTCGCGCCGGCGCTGCGCGCCGCCCTGCGCGAGGATCCGGACATCGTCCTGATCGGCGAGATGCGCGACTACGAGACCGTGGAAGCCGCGCTGCGGATCGCGGAAACCGGCCACCTGACCTTCGCCACCCTGCACACGAACTCGGCCGCGCAGACGATCAACCGCATCGTCGACATCTTCCCGGCGCACCAGCAGGGGCAGATTCGCACGCAGCTGTCGATGGTCCTCGAGGGCATCGTCTGCCAGTCGCTCCTGCCGAAGGCCAACGGGACCGGCCGGGTCGTGGCGCTGGAGATCCTCATCCCGACGCCCGCCATCCGGAACCTGATCCGCGAGGACAAGATCCAC
This sequence comes from uncultured Acidobacteriota bacterium, assembly GCA_963813325.1. GTDB lineage: Bacteria > Acidobacteriota > Vicinamibacteria > Vicinamibacterales > JAKQTR01 > CAWEYM01. Next base: position 1,527,319 of record CAWEYM010000002.1, on the reverse strand, counting down.
CAGATCTACTCGTCGATGCAGGCCGGGCAGGAACGGATCGGCTCGCAGACCTTCAACCAGTCTTTGGCGTCGCTGTACTTCGAACGCCAGATCACGCGCGAGAGCGCGCTGTCGGCGTCCTCGATGAAGGACGAACTCTCGGACATGATTAGCCGCGGCGTAGGGGTCGTGGCCGGGGCGGGCTCGGGCCGGCCCGGGACCACGGCGCACCGCTGAGGGGTGAGCACGTATGGCGACCTTTGCCTTTTCCGGCCGGACGCGATCGGGTGAAACGGTCAACGGGGAGCGGTCGGCCGACACCATGGAGGCCGCCGTCGCCGCCCTCAGGCGGGAGCAGGTGCTCGTCACGCGCATCGCCCCCGCGAAGGCCAGAGCCGAGCGGCCCGCGAAGGCCGCCGGCGGCGGCAAGAAGGTCAACGCCCGCAACCTGGCGATCTTCACGCGCCAGTTCTCGGTCATGATCGACGCCGGGCTGCCGCTGGTCCAGTGCCTGGAGATCCTCGGGAACCAGGAGGAGGACAAGAACTTCGCGAAGGTCATCCTCGAGACCCGCGGAGACGTCGAGGGCGGCGCATCGCTGGCCGACGCCATGCGCAAGCACCCGAAGGCGTTCGACGCCCTGTTCACCAACATGGTGGCCGCCGGCGAGGCGGGCGGCATCCTCGACACGATCCTCAAGCGGCTGGCGGTCTACATCGAGAAGAACGTCAAGCTGAAGGGGCAGGTCAAGTCCGCCATGATCTACCCCGTGGCGGTCATCTCGATCATGATCATCGTGGTGACCGTCATCCTGTGGAAGGTCATCCCGACGTTTGCCTCCCTGTTCGCGGGCCTCGGCGCGCGGCTGCCGATGCCCACCCTCTTCGTCATCTGGCTCAGCAACACGCTCATCCGGTTCCTGCCCTTCCTCGCCGTGGGCGCCGTCGCGTTCGTGTTCGGCTTCCGGCAGTACTACGCCACCGAAGGCGGCCGGCGCATCATCGACGGCCTGGCGCTGCGGACGCCCGTCATCGGCCTCATCCTCCGCAAGATCGCGGTCGCGCGCTTCTGCCGCACGCTGTCGACCCTGGTCAGCTCCGGCGTGCCGATCCTCGACGGGCTCGAGATCACGGCCCGCACCGCCGGCAACGCCGTCGTCGAAGACGCAATCCTGGTGACCCGGAAGAGCATCGAGCGCGGCGAGACCATCTCCGCGCCCCTGAAGGAGACCCGCGTGTTCCCGGCGATGGTCAGCCAGATGATCGGCGTCGGCGAGGCGACCGGCGCCCTCGACACCATGCTGGCGAAGATCGCGGACTTCTACGAGGAGGAGGTCGACACCGCCGTGGCCGGCATGCTCACGCTGCTCGAGCCGCTGCTGATCTTCGTCCTGGGCACGGTGGTCGGCGGCATCGTCATCGCGATGTACATGCCGATCTTCGACCTGATCAGCAAGCTGACGGGGTAGGGCCGCGGCATGGCCGACAGCCCCGTGCGCCGGCGGCTCGTGGTGCTGATGATCGTCCGGCTGATCATCAGCACGATTCTGCTGGGCTCCGCCGTCCTCATCCAGCTCGACTCGAGCTCGGGGTTCCCCCTCGGGTCCCTCTATGCCCTGGTCGGCGTGACCTTCGGCCTGTCGGCCGTCTACGCGGCGACGCTGCCCCTGGCCGAGCGGTGGCGCTGGCTGATCGACGCCCAGCTCGCGGGCGACGCGCTCGTCGTCACCGCCTTCATCTGGATCACCGGCGGCGTGGTGAGCTACTTCTCCTCGCTGTACGTCCTGCCCATCATTGCCGCCAGCACCCTTCAGCTGCGCCGCGGGGCTGTGATGCTGTCGGTGTTCAGCACGTTGCTCTACACCACGATGGTCCTCGTGCAGTTCACGTCCCTGCCGGGGGCCTCCCCCGGCGTGGTGCTGCCCTCGCCGCAGGTCGCGCAGTACACGGTGGCGATCAACGCGCTCGGATTCCTGGCGGTGGGGCTTCTCAGCGGTTCGCTGTCCGAGAGCGTGCGCCGCGCCGGCGTCGAGCTCGCCGACGCGTCCACGGAGATCGAGAACCTCCAGGCGTTCAACCAGCACATTGTCGACAGCCTGACGATGGGGATCGTCACCGCCGATCGGGACGGCCGCGTGCTGACGTTCAACCGGGTGGCCGAGGCGATTACCGGCCGCCCGGTCGCCTCGGCGGTGGGCGAGAACGTGATCGACGTGCTGCACCTCCCGCCCGAGTTCGCCGTGGATCTGGACGGCCGCGCCAGGGACCCGATGAACCGCCGGGCCGACTACCGCTATCGCACCCCGGACGACCGGCAGATCGACATCGGCCTCAGCGCGACCCACCTCGTGACCTCCGCCGGGCCCGAGGGCCTGCTGTTCACGTTCCAGGACGTGACCGCGTTCAAGAAGCTCGAGCGGGACGCCCGCATGCAGCAGCGGCTGGCCGCGGTCGGCGAGATGGCCGCGGGCATCGCGCACGAGATCCGCAACCCGCTCGCGTCGATGTCCGGCTCGATCCAGGTCCTGCGCAAGGACCTGACGCTGACCGCCGAGCAGGCGCAACTGATGGACATCGTGCTCCGCGAGTCGGAGCGGCTCAACCAGACGATCCGCAGTTTCCTCGCCTACGCCCGGCCGCAGCGGTTCGGCATCGCGCGCCTCGACGTCCGCGCGGTCATCAACGATGCGGCGATGCTCCTGCGCAACAGCTCGGAGATCCACGCAGCCCACGTGGTCGAGGTGGACCTGCCCCCGGACCCCGTCTGGTGCGAAGCCGACGAGGGCCAGATCCGCCAGATCATCTGGAACCTCGCGACCAACGGCCTGCGGGCGATGCCGGACGGCGGCTGCCTCCGGCTGGCCGCGCGTCCCGACACCGGCGGCCGCGCCGGCGTCGTCCTGACCGTGCAGGACGATGGCGTGGGCATCCCGGAAGAGGAACTCGATGCCATCTTCCAGCCCTTCCGCGGCGCCTTCGCGAAGGGCTCGGGGCTGGGCATGGCGATCGTGCATCGCATCGTGAGCGACTACAACGGCGAGATCCGGGTGACGTCCGGACCCGGGAGCGGCACGGCCGTGGAGGTCCTGCTCCCGGTCCAGCCCCAGGCCGCCGCAACCTCGTGATGACATGGCAACCCGGACCGTGAGCGCGCCCGACCGGCCGACCGGCCGCATCCTCGTCGTCGACGACGAGCCGTCGATGCGGGAACTGCTGCAGATCGTGCTGCGGCGCGAAGGCTACGAGGTGCTGCTCGCGGAGAACGGCCGCGCCGCGCTCGCCACGCTGGAGCGGCAGCCGGTCGACGTCCTGATCTCCGACATCAAGATGCCCGACATGAGCGGGGTCGAGGTCCTGCGCGAGGCCAAGCGCCTCGACGCCGACCTGGTCGGCATCATGGTGACCGCCTACGCGTCGACCGATACCGCGGTCGAGGCGCTGCGCCTCGGCGCGTACGACTACCTGACCAAGCCCTTCGACGTCGACGAGCTGAAGGCCAAGGTCCGCAACGCGCTCGAGCGCCGCGTGCTGCGCCAGGAGAACGTGCTCCTGAAGCGCGCGCTCCGGTCCGCGTCGGAGTTCTCCAAGATCATCGGCCGCAGCAAGCCGATGCATGCCGTGTTCGACCTGATCGAGACCGTCGCGCCGACCAACAGCACGATCCTGATCACCGGCGAGTCCGGCACCGGCAAGGAACTGGTGGCGCGCGCCATCCACTTCAACTCCCTGCGCCACGAACACCCCTTCGTCGCGCTCAACTGCGGGGCGCTGCCGGAATCGCTGCTGGAATCGGAGCTGTTCGGCCACGTCCGCGGCGCCTTCACGGGCGCGGCGACGAACAAGAAGGGTCTCATCGAGACCGCCGAACGCGGCACGGTGTTCCTCGACGAGATCTCCGAGATGAGCCCGATGATGCAGGTCAAGCTCCTGCGCGTCCTGCAGGAACGCAAGTTCCGGCGCGTCGGGGGCGTGGGCGAGACCGACGCCGACATCCGCATCATCGCGGCCACCAACCGCGACCTCGGGCGCATGGTCGGGGACGGAACGTTCCGCGAGGACCTCTTCTACCGCATCAACGTCATCCCCATCCAGCTGCCGCCGCTCCGCGAACGGCGCGAGGACATCCCGCTGCTGGCCGAGCACTTTCTGGCGAAATACCGGGAGCAGATGGGGAAGTCCGTCAGCGCGTTGTCGGCCGAGGCGCTGCGCTGCCTCGAGACCTTCGAGTGGCCCGGCAACGTGCGGCAGCTCGAGAACGTCATCGAGCGGGCCGTCGCCCTCGAGCGCGGCGCGGTGGTCGAGGTGAGCAGCCTCCTGCCCGAGGTGCGTCGTCTCCCCCCGGCATCCGGCGGGGCGGCAGGCCCGGACCAGCCAATCAGCCTGCCAGAGGCCGGACTCGATCTGCCCCGCCATCTCGAGAGCCAGGAGCGCGAGTACGTCGCCCAGGCCCTGCGACAGGCCGGCGGGCGCCACGACCGCGCGGCCAGGCTGCTCGGCATCTCTCCCAGGCAGTTTCGCTACCTGCTCGACAAGTACGACCTGCGGTGAGTGGGTCAGCGAGTCTCGGGCGAGTGCCAATCTCCGGCACCCGTGATTGACAATTCGTGTCAACGTCTTGTCACCTGCCCGATGCCCGTAGCCGGGTGTGTGTCGATAACAGATTGTGGATAAAGCTGTTACATGCTTCTCTGGACTTCGGGGATGGGTGGCACCAGCATTGCTGTCTTCTCTGGTGCTACTGGAGTCATTTGACAGCCGGTGGTGTGATGCCGGTCAAGTCGCCGGCCTCGACCTACAGTCGTCAACCTCGCTGGAATCGAAGGAGCAGAAGGCAATGAGGATCAAGAGCAACAAGGGTTTCACGCTGATCGAGTTGCTGATCGTCGTGGCGATCATCGGCATCATCGCGGCCATCGCCGTACCGGGCCTTCTGCGAGCCCGGCAGTCCGGTAACGAGGCCTCAGCGATCGGCTCGCTGCGGGCGATCAACAGCGCACAGTCGACCTTCGCGGCCAGCTGTGGCAACGGCTTCTACGCGCCGACCCTGGTGTGGCTGGGCACCGCGCCCACCACGGCGGGCGCCACTCCGTTCATCAGCCCGGATCTTGGCACGGCAGCCACTGTCAACAAGAGCGGCTACACGGTGACGATGGGTACCACGAGCGGCGTGGCGGCTGGCGCTCCGTTGTCCTGCAACGGCCTGGCGGCGGGCACGGTGGTGCAGGGCTACAACGCGACGGCGACGCCCTCGGCGGGTGGCGGCTCGCGGGCGTTCGGCACGAACACGACCGGCACAATCTTCGCGGCCACGCAGATGGCGGCGCTGGTCATGGATGACACGGCAATCCCGGCCGCTCCCGCTGCCCCGATCCAGTAATCGTCGCGGGGGGATGCCTGCACAAGGCAGGTGTCCCCGGTGGCACGAACGGCCTCGGCTTGGGTTAGACTTCGAGGGATGCTCGCAAGGGCGCGGGCATCCCTCGTGTCGTTTCCCGGGGCCGTGAGGGAGCCACCCCCTCGGGCGCCCGCACCCAGCCAGTGACACAAATTGTTGCCCGGCCGCCATTCCCCCGATGACCAGCCCGGCGTGGTGCAGGCGAACAAACGCTTGCAGGTGAGACATTTAACGGCGTGGCACCGCGAGGGCCAGACTGGCACTGCCATTGCTTCGTCACGTGGGCAGTGATTACCACGCGGCGGCCTAACGTCGAGGGACAGGCGATGAAACTCCGCGCTCATGGCGGGTTTACGCTGATCGAGCTTCTCCTCGTCATCGCCATCCTTGGCGTGATCGCGGCGATGGCGGTGCCAGGCTTGCTGAGCGCCCGCCGATCGGGGAACGAGGCCTCCGCCGTCGGGTCATTGCGCGCGATCAGCGGCTCGCAGTTCATTTATCAGACCACATGCGGGTCTGGATACTTTGCCCCGTCGCTGACGGTGCTGGGCGTGCCCGCCTTCGGGGCGACCGCGTTCCTGTCCCCTGACCTGACGACGGCGCCGGTCGTGCTGAAGAGCCAGTACACGATCACCATGGGGAGCACCTCGGGCCCCGCGGCGAGCGCCCCGATGACCTGCAACGGGCTCGGGCCAGGCGTCGCGACGGCGGGGTTTTGGGCCACGGCCACGCCCGCGGTCGGCGCCGGCACGCACGCGTTCGGGACCAACGTCCGTGGAATCGTGTGGCAGGCGACGCAGATGGTTCCCCTGGCCATGACCGACGTCGATGCGCCGGCGGGCGCCTTCCCCATCCAGTAGAGAGCGACGTTGCGGTCGGGTCCCGTCGCGTTCGGCCCGCCGCGAGGCCGCGCTTGACGTCCCGCCCGTTAATGGCTACAACTGCCAGAGCCACTTTCTGGCACCCGGCACGCCATCCTCATGACGATCACGGTTCGCCGCGTTCTGTTCCTGCTCGCGCTGATCGGGCTGGCCTCGTCCCTGGCATCGACCTGGGTGCACTACCGGCTCCTCCAGCAGCCGGGATACCTCAGCTTCTGCGACGTGAGCGCGACGATCAGCTGCACCACGGTCTACCAGAGCCGCTACGCGGCGATCGCAGGGGCTCCCGTGGCGCTGCTCGGGTCGTTCTGGTACGTCCTCGTGATGCTGCTCGTGGCGGGTGCGGTGTGGGGTCCGGGCACGCTCCGGGAGAACGCGGTGGCCTATGTGTTCGCGCTCGCGACGGTCGCCCTCGGGGCCGTGCTCTACCTGGCGTACGCGTCGTTCTTCGTGCTGAAAACCGTGTGCCTGATGTGCCTGGTCACCTACGTGGCGGTCATCGGCATCTTTTTGCTCTCCGGAGCGAGGACTTCGTTCCCCATGACCAGCCTTCCCCGGCGCGCCTGGCGCGATGCCCAGGCCATCATCGGCAGCCCGGCGGCCCTGGCGGTCGCCGTGGTGTTCGTCGCGGCGGTCACCTCGGCGCTGGCGTTCTACCCGAGGGAAGGCGCCGGATTCGGCCAGGCGCCGGCCCAGGCCCAGGCGGGCGCCGCCGTGCAGGACCGGCGGACCGAGTTCCTGCGCTTCTGGGAATCGCAGCCGCGCATCCCGGTGCCGGTGCCGGCCGACGGCGCGTCGGTGGTGATCGTGAAGTTCTCCGACTACCAGTGCCCGGCCTGCGCGCAGAGCTACCTGGACTACAAGGACATCCTCGCGAAGTACACCGCCGAGTATCCCGGGGTCGTGAAGTTCGTGACCAAGGACTATCCGCTGTCGCAGGAGTGCAACGCGAACATCCCCCGATCCCTCCACCCGGCCTCGTGCGAAGCGGCGGCGGCGGTGCGGCTCGCCCGCCTGCACGGGCGGGGCGAGGCCATGGAGGATTGGCTGTACCGCAACCACGCGATGCTCACGCCGGCGGCCGTCCGGCAGGCCGCGAAGGAGGTCGGGGGCGTTCCCGACTTCGACGCGCAGTACGCCACGGTGCTGAACCAGGTGAAGAGCGATATCGCGCTGGCCACCGTGCTCAACATCCGCGTGACGCCGACGTTCTTCATCGACGGCGTCAAGCTCGAGGGCGGCCTGCCGCCGCAGTATTTCGATGCCGCCATCCAGTACGAGCTGAAGCGCGCGGGCAAGCTCAAGCCGTGACCCGATGGCTGCGATCGAAGCTGACCGGCTGACCAAGGACTATTTCGTCGGGTTCTGGCGCAAGCGTCCGTATCGCGCGCTGGACGGGCTCACCCTCCACGTGGACGCCAACGAGGTGTTCGGCTTCCTCGGGCCGAACGGCGCGGGCAAGACCACGACGCTCAAGCTGCTGATGCAGCTGATCCACCCCACCTCGGGGCAGATCCGGATCCTCGACCGCCCGCCGGGTGACCTGGCCGTGCGGCGCCGGATCGGGTACCTGCCCGAGGCGCCGTTCTTCTATGACTACCTGACGGCCGAGGAGTTGCTCGCGTACTTCGCGGGCATCTTCGGGTACCGCGGCCAGGAGCGGCGCCAGCGGGTCGAGCGGCTCCTGGACCAGGTGGGCATCGGCGGCGAGCGGCGGCTTCCGCTCCGGAAGTTCTCGAAGGGGATGCTTCAGCGCGTCGGCCTGGCGCAGGCGCTCATCAACGATCCCGAGGTGGTGTTCCTCGACGAGCCCATGTCCGGCCTCGACCCGCTGGGCCGGCGCGACGTGCGGGCGCTCGTCCTCGGCCTGCGCGACCGCGGCTGCACCGTGTTCTTCAGCTCGCACATCCTCGCCGACGCCGAGGCGCTCTGCAGCCGCGTCGGCGTGCTGGTCGGCGGCCAGCTCGTGTCGACGGGCCGGCTCGCCGACATCCTGGCGTTCGAGGTGGCGGGCTGGGAACTGGTGATGTGGAACATGGAGCCCGCCGCGGTGGACGCGCTCGGGCCGTCGGTCGTGCAGGCCTCCCGCATCGCGGAGGGACGCTACGCCATCGAGCTCGCGCCGCAGGCCGAGCCGGAGCAGGTCGTGGCCCGTCTCCGCAGCCTGGGCGCGCGCCTGGTGTCCCTCAATCCTGTTCGCAGGACGCTCGAGGACTTCTTCGTCGAACAGGTGAAGGCCCGGCAGGGCAGCCCGCCCGCCGGCCGGTCGATGTCGGAGGGGTGATGCTGCGCGTTGTCGGCCTGGTGGCCTATCACGTCTTCAAGGAATCGGTCCGCGACAAGGTCCTGTACAACCTGGTCCTGTTCGCGGTGCTGATGATCGGGGCCTCCTTCCTGATCGGGCAGCTGACCGCCGGGCAGGACATCAAGATCATCAAGGACCTCGGCCTGGCGGCCAGCTCGCTGTTCGGGCTGTTCATCGCCGTGTTCATCGGCGTCGGGCTCGTGTGGAAGGAAGTCGACCGGCGCAGCGTGTACGCGCTGCTCGTCAAGCCGATCCGCCGCCACTGGTTCATCGCCGGGAAGTTCGCGGGCCTCAGCCTGACGCTGCTCGTCAACCTCGCCGTGATGGCCGCGGCCCTGTACGTCGTGCTCGCCTACTTCGCGTGGAGCCAGCCGGTCCTCGTCAAGGCGAGCGTGGACGCGCCGGTGCTCGACCCGCGGATCCTCGAGGCGTACTGGCTGATTTTCATGCAGCTGGTCCTCGTCACCGCCGTCGCCCTGTTCTTTTCCACGTTCTCGAGCCCGATGCTGTCGGCGGCCTTCACGTTCGGGCTCTACGTGGCCGGCCACTTCAGTGCGGATCTGGCGCATTTCGACACGGTGGTGTCGTCGCCGGCGGCGGCCGGGATCGCACGGGGCCTCTATTACGTGCTGCCGAACCTGGCGGCGTTCGACATCAAGGCCTCGATCGTGCACGGGCAGCCGCCGACCGCGGCCTACCTGTGGCTCACGTCCGGGTACGGGCTTTTGTACGCCGGCGCCCTGGTGACGCTGGCCGCCCTGATCTTCGCGCGGCGGGATTTCAAGTGACCGACCAGGCATCAACTGGCGGGCGGCCGGGGTGGCCGGCGATGGCCGCGGCGGTGGTGCTCGCCTCCGTCCTGTTTGGCGGCGCGCTCGGGCTGCAGGCGATCCGCCAGCGCGTCGCCCCCCGCAGCAGCCAGGAAGAAGGCGGCCTGTACCTCCGTTCGGGCACGACGATCGCCCGGATCGGCCTGGCGTACGACGCGGTCCTGGCCGACGTCTACTGGATTCGGGCCGTGCAGTACTTCGGGCGCACGAGGCTCTCCCACGATCCGGACAAACGGTACGACCTGCTGTACCCGCTGCTGGACATCGCGACGACGCTCGATCCACGGTTCACCATTGCGTACCGTTTCGGTGCCATCTTCCTCGCCGAGGCATTCCCCGACGGCCCCGGGAGGCCCGACCAGGCGATCGCCCTGCTGCGGAAGGGGCTGGCCGCCGATCCGGCGCAGTGGCTGTACGCCCAGGACGCGGGCTTCGTCTACTATTGGTGGCTCCAGGACTACCGCACGGCCGCGGCGTGGTTCGATCGCGCCAGCCGCATCAGCGGGGCCCCGTGGTGGCTCCGGTCCCTCGCCGCGACCACGCTCGCCGACGGAGGCGACCGGCGCGCCTCGCGCCAGCTCTGGGAACAGATCTACCGGACGGCCGACAACGAATGGCTCCGAAACAACGCCCAACTCCGGCTTGCGCAGCTCGACGCGATGGATCAGATTGACGCGCTGACGGCCCTCGTCGGCCGGTTCAAGGCCGTGACGGGACGGCAGCCGGGCACCTGGAACGCTCTCGTGGCGTCCGGCTGGTTTCGCAGTATCCCGGTCGATCCCGCCGGCGTGCCCTTCGATCTCGACCCGTCGAGCGGCGGCGTGTCGGTCGCGAAGCGCTCGCCGCTGTTTCCGATGCCGACCGGCTCCATGATGGTTGCGAGGCCTGCGCGGTGATCGCTTCCTGGATTCCGCTCCTGTTCGCCGGGCTGTTCGGCCTCGCCGTGGGCAGCTTTCTGAACGTGTGCATCTTCCGCCTGCCGCGCGGCGAGTCGCTCTTGTGGCCGGCCTCCCACTGCACGACATGCGGCCGCAAACTGGCCTGGTACGAGAACGTCCCGATCGTCGCCTGGGCCGCGCTGCGCGGGCGCTGCCGGACGTGCGGCGAATCGATCTCCGTGATGTACCCGGTCGTCGAGGCGTTCACGGGGATGATGTTCGCCTGGGCGTGGCTGTACTATGGTCCGGGCCCGCTGCTGATCGCGCGGCTCGTGCTCGGCTGCGCCATGGTCGTGCTCTTCGCGATCGACCTGCAGCACCGCATCCTGCCGAATGTCATCACGGTGCCCGGTGTGGCCATCGGGTTCCTCTTCAGCCTGATCGCGCCGCCCGGCTGGGCGTCCTCGCTGATCGGAATCGTGGCAGGCGGCGGTGCGCTGCTCCTGGTCTCGGCGATCTACCTCCGCGTCCGCCACGACGAGGGGCTCGGCATGGGCGACGTGAAGATGCTGGCCATGATTGGAGCGTTTCTCGGCTGGAAGCTCATGCTCCTGACGCTCCTCCTGGGGTCGTTCATGGGGTCGGTCGTGGGACTCGCCATGGTGGCGCTCAAGCGCGGCGACATGAAGTATGCTTTGCCGTTCGGCACCTTTCTCGCGGTCGCCGCGCTGGTGTCTGCCGTGACGGGCGAGGCCATCGTGGCGTGGTACGTCGGGTTCTATCGGTGAGGACGGCACCGTGCCCACTGCGCAGACCGCCTACGCCCTGCTTGGATTGACGGCGGTGGTGGCCGCGCTCGCCGGCGTGCTGGCCTTTGCCGCTTCACGGTTCGTGTGGGAGGCCCGCGACGCGCGAAGTCGCCTGGCCGGGCCACCCCGCCAGGGCGAGTCCGATCTCGTGGCCGCCGCGCTTGCCAAGGCGCTCGGGCGGGCTGCCGCGAGGAGCGACGGATCGGGCTCCGACGCTCGCGGTGAGGCCGCGTGGTACCGCGAACTCGCCGCGCTGCTGGCCGAACGAGCCATGCGGGGCGTGGCCGAGGCGAGGCGCGCGATGGACGCAGGCGCCGGGAGCGCGGCCTCTCCGTCGCAGCGGGGATCCGTGGAAGGCGTCGCCGCCGGGTTACTCGCGATCGATCGCGCGGCCGCCGCTGTTGCCGACCTGGCCAGATCTCCGCTGTCCACCTCGACCGTCGACCTTTACGCCCTCGTCCAGCACGCGGCCTCGGACCATCGCCCGGCGGCGCGGTCCCGCGGCGGAGACATCACGGTCGACGGCCGGTTCGCCCCCGTGGCGGGAGACGAGTCGATGCTGCGTCATGCCATCTCCCACCTCGTGCAGCGGGCGCTGGCCGCGTGCGAGCGGATTGGTGCCGCGCCGGTCGTCACCATCGCCGGCCGTGTCGAGGACAGGACAGGCGGCGTGCACGTCACCATCGCGGACAATGGGCCGGGCCCCGTTGAGGGTGCCGCCGACGTAGACGCCGGGACACGCGCGCACAGCGCCGGCGACGACATCCAGCTTGCGCTCGTGCGCCGCATCGTGCTCGCCCATGGAGGCGCATACACCTCGCGTATCGGACCGATGGGAGGCGACCAGATCGACATCGAACTCCCGCGCCCTGCCCGTGCCTGACGCGCAGTTCCTGCACGCCGGATCCCGACCCCACGTGGCAATTTCAATCATGACACCCGCCTGGCTGTCCGGCGGGGACGCGGCCGTCGCGCGTCGTCAGGCCGGGTAACGTCACCGGCCGTCAGCACTTGGACGGCGATGCGCTCGCGGCGGGGCCATGCCCTTCAGCCCGGCCCGCACGTTGCACTGGCAGCGGGTATGCGCCCGTCAAGGCCGGCACGTGCCGGCGGCTTCACGCTCGTGGAGGTCATGGTCTCGATCGCCATCCTCACGGGGGCACTGGTGGCAGTCGCTCAGTTGTTCGCGGTGGCGACACAAGTCAATCTCGCGGCCCTCGAAGAATCGTTCGCGACGGTGCTGGCCACGCAGAAGATCGAAGAGTTGTGCGGGTACCGCGTCCTTGTCCCGTCACCGCCGGACGCCCTCGCCCGCGACGTGACCGGGTTCGTCGAGCACCTTGATCAGCATGGGCGCCCCACGGCGTGGGCGGGCACGGGTTCGGGGACAGTGTTCGTCCGTCGCTGGACCATCACGCCGTTGAGCACGGTCCCGGACCGCCTGCTGGCGATCCAGGTCGTGGTCCGCGCGGTGGCGCGGCGCGGCCCCGCACCGCCGGGGGCGGTTCGGGTGCTCCCGGGAGACGTGGTGCTGACGACGCTCAGGCGCGGGGGGACCTGATGGCGCAGGGACCTGGCGCCCGCGGCTTCTCCCTCGTTGAACTCCTGGTCGCGACGCTGTTGCTCCTCGTCGTGATGACGTCGCTCGTCGCGGTCCTGCTGCCCGCCCATGGGGCCTTCCGCGCCCAGCCGGAGGTGTCCGACCTCCAGCAGCGGCTTCGCACGATCGTGGACGTCCTCCACGCCGACCTCATGGCGGCCGGTGCGGGCTTCACCTCGGGGCCGGCGCCCGGGCCGCTCGTGCGCCGCTTTCCTCCGGTGCTGCCGTATCGCCTGGGGACGGTCAGATCCGATCCGGCGTCCGGCACCTTCTACCGGCCCGACGCGATCACCGTCGTGACCTTGAACTCGAACGCGGCGCAGTGCTCGACGGCCGCCCAGGCTGATGCCCTCGGGCTCCTGCGGGTGGCAGCCGGACCGGGGTGTCCGGCCGGCGACCCGGTGTGCGGGTTCGAGCCTGGTGCGCGCGCGCTGATTGCCGACATTCGCGGGGCGTGGGACCTGTTCACCGTGACGGCCGTCTTCCCGGCATCGAGCCAGGTGGAGCACGGGCAAGACGGCTTCTCGGATGGCTACGCGGCAGGCGCCGATGTCGCGACCGTCCAGGTGCGCACCTACTACTGGCGCAGCGACGGCCCCGAGCCGCCGGCGTTGATGCGCTACGACGGCTATCGCAGCGATCTGCCAGTCGTCGACAACGTCGTCGGCGTGCGGTTCGAGTACTTTGGCGACCCGGAGCCTCCGAGGCTCATCACGCCGGCGTCCCCGTCCGGCGGGCCCCTCGCGACCTATGGCCCCGGCCCTCCTCCCGTCGGCGTGGACGAGGAGCGTGATGCGTGGCCGCCCGGGGAGAACTGCGTGTTCGCCGTGCAGGAGTCGGCGCACGTTCCGCGCCTGCCGGTGCTGTCCGCGGATGCCGGGGCGCTGCCCCGCCTGGACCCGGCGCTCTTCGTCGACGGACCTTGGTGCCCGGATGCCGCCTTCCCCAATCGCTTCGACGCGGACCTCCTTCGGATCCGGCGCGTGCGCGTGACCGTTCGGGTGCAGGCGGGCAGCCTGGCGCTTCGTGGACCGGCGGGACCGTGGTTCGCGCGTCCGGGCCTGGCCATTGACGCGCATGCGCTGGTGCCCGATCGGGAGCTCAGCCTCGATGTCGCGCCGCGCGGCCTGCAGTTGTGGAGGTGAACATGCGGCAGCGGCGGACTCCAGGCGGCGGTGACCGCGTCCGCGACTCGGGTGCCCGCGGAGCAGCCCTGCTCATGACGATGATGGTGCTCCTGCTGTTGTCGGTCCTGGCGGCGGCGGTCGGGCTCGCGGCAACGGTAGAGCGGGCCGTTGCCGCCAATCATCGCCGGTCGGTCGAGGCGCTGTACGCGGCCGAGGCCGCGCTCGAGCGCGCGCTTGGCGAGATGCCCCCCGTCGGATCGGTGGACGCCGTCCTCGGAGGCAGCCAGCGTTCGTCGTTTGTCGATGGTCCGCCGGGAGGCTGGCGGGCGCGGCCCGACGGCGCGACGCTGGATCTCTCGGCGCTGACAAACGCGGTCAACTGCGGCCACGTCGCTGCGTGCACGGACGCGGAGCTGGACGCCGCGACTGCGGATCGGCCCTGGGGGGCCAACAACCCTCGCTGGCAGCTCTACGCGTACGGGCCACTCGCCGCGCTGCTGTCGCCCGAGGCCGCGCCGTCGCTCTTCTACATCGTCGTGTGGGTGGCCGATGACGGTGCGGAGACCGACGGTGATCCGACCCGCGACGGCGGTGGCGTGGCTGGCGCTGCAGGGGGGACGCCGGCCGGGACGGGGGTGATCGTCGTTCGGGCTGAGGCGTTCGGCCCTGCCGGCGCCCGCCGGGCCATCGAGGCGGCAGTCGCCCTGCCCGTGCCGGCTGGTGAGGGGGAGCCGACGATGCCGGGGCCTCAGGACGTCCGAATCCTCTGGTGGCGTGACGGGGGCGGCGCCAGGCCCTGAAGTTGCCGGCGGCACCGGCCGATAACTCCATGAGCGCCTGGAAACCCGGCGCGGATGAGCGTACTATGTCTAGTGGGGACTGAGGATTCACCATGACAGCCACCGACCACCGGATCGCGAGGCGCTTGGTTTATGCCGGCCTGGCGGCCGCGGCACTCTGGCTTGCTGCGTCGCCCGCGGACGGCCAGACACTCGCGGACGTGGCCCGGCAGGAGCAGAGCCGGCGCAGGACCATCAAGAACCCGGCGAAGCTGTATACCAACGCGGACCTGATTCCGGCCCCGCCCGGCGGTCCGGCGCCGCCACCCGGCGCGCCCGCCGAGACCGCGCCCGCCGAGGCGGCTCAGCCGGCTGCGGCGGCCCCGGCCGCGCCGGCGACCGAGACTCCGACTGGCGCGACCGGCGGCCCGGCGAGGGATGAGGCGTACTGGCGGAAGCGGATCACCGATGTGCGCGTCCAGATCGACCAGAACGTGATCCTGGTCGAGTCCGTGCAGAGCCGGATCAACGCACTCTGGGCGGACTTCACGGCGCGCGATGATCCGGCCCAGCGGGCCGTGATCTTCGAGAACCGGCAGAAAGCGCTGGCCGAGCTGGACCGGCTGAAGCAGGAAGGGGCGGCGCTGCAGAAGCAGGCAGCCGACATCGAGGAGGAGGCGCGCCGGGCCAATGTGCCGCCCGGGTGGCTCCGGTAGCCTGCCAGCCGGTCTGATCTACGCGGACAGGCCGATTGCCAGCAGCGCGTCCCGCAGCTCCGATTCGGCCACGTCGCCTGCGACGACCGTTGTCCCGATGCCGGTCGGGAGGACGAGGTGCAGCCGGCCATCGAGGATCTTCTTGTCACGCCGCACGTGGGCCAGCGTCTCGTCCACCGACAGATCGCCGACGGGCGGCAGTGGGCCGAGCTGAGCGGTCAGCGCCGCCAGCACCCGCCTGTCGCCGTCTGCCAGCAGCCCGCGGGCGACCGCGAGGTCTGCCACCGCCAGCATTCCGAGCGCGACCGCCTCGCCATGGCGGAATCGCCGGTAGAGCGTCTGTGACTCGAGAGCGTGGCCGACGGTGTGCCCGAAGTTCAGCACCCGGCGCAGCCCCGCCTCCCGCTCATCGGCCGCCACGATGCCGGCCTTGATCCGGCACGATTCGGCGATGATGGGCACCAGCCCTTCCGGATCCCGCCGGAAGATGGCGTCCAGGTCGCGCTCCAACCGGCCGAACAGATCCCGGCTGCAGGCCATTCCGTACTTGAGGACCTCGTAGAGGCCGGCGCGGAACTCGCGGCGCGGGAGCGTGGCGAGGGCCGAGGGATCAATGAGGACGGCCGCGGGCTGGTAGAACGCGCCGACGAGGTTCTTGCCTCCCGCGTAGTTGACGCCGACCTTCCCGCCGATCGCGGCGTCGACCTGCGCGAGCAGCGTCGTGGGCACCTGGACGAACGGCACGCCTCGCAGGAACGTCGCCGCGGCGTGGCCGGCGGTGTCGCCGACCACCCCGCCGCCGACGGCCACCACGACCGACGCCCGGTCGGCGTCCTGCTGGACCAGCGCGTCGTAGATGCGCGCCACCGTGCCGAGCGTCTTGAACCGCTCGCCGTCGGGCAGCAGGATGGGCTCGGTGCCGGCTCGGGAGTCAGTGACGGCCTGGCCCCAGAACCGCCAGACGGTGTGGTTGGACACGATGAACCGGCGCGGGCCGCAGCCCACGTCGTCGAGGGCGGCCGTCAGGCGCGACAGCAGTCCCGGCGCGATCAGGACGGGGTAGGCGCGCGACGGCGTGGCGACGTCGATGCGGACGTGGACGGCCATGTGGGGTCACCATCGCGGCGAAGGGGTCCCGGCCGATCGATGGTCAATGGTAGGATAGCATCTACCGCGGGCACATGGGCCGGGACAGCAGGAGCGGGCGGCGCGCGCGTGTACGGAAGGACGCATCATGACCGAGAAGGCCGGGAACAAGGAACAGTTCATCACGGAGATCACCCCGAGGTCGGAGGACTTTTCGCGCTGGTACACCGACCTGGTGCGACGCGCCGAGCTGGCGGATTATTCACCGGTGAAAGGCTGCATGGTCATCCGCCCGTACGGGTATGCGATCTGGGAGCTCATCCAGCGCGGGCTCGACCAGCGGTTCAAGGCCACCGGCCATGTGAATGCCTATTTTCCGCTGCTGATCCCGCGGAGCCTCCTGCTGAAGGAGGCGGACCACGTCGAGGGCTTCGCGCCCCAGGTCGCGTGGGTCACCAGGGGTGGCGACGAGGAGCTCGAGGAACCGCTGGTGGTGCGGCCGACCTCCGAGGCCATCATCGGCAGCATGTACGCGAAGTGGATCCAGTCGTGGCGGGATCTGCCGGTGCTCATCAACCAGTGGGCCAACATCGTCCGCTGGGAGAAGGTGACGCGGCTGTTCCTGCGGACCACGGAGTTCCTCTGGCAGGAGGGCCACACGGCGCACGAGACCGAGGACGAGGCGGAAGCCGAGACGCGGATGATCCTCGACACGTACCGGGAGTTTGTGGAGACCGAGCTGGCCATGCCGGTGGTGTCCGGCCGGAAGTCCGAGAGCGAGAAATTCGCCGGCGCGCTTCGCACGTACTCGATCGAAGCGCTGATGGGCGACGGGCGCGCGCTGCAGGCCGGCACGTCGCACAACCTCGGCCAGAATTTCGCCAAGGCGTTCGAGATCCGGTTCCAGGCCCGGGACAAGACGCTGCAGTACGTGTGGGGCACGTCCTGGGGCATGTCGACCCGGCTGATCGGCGGCGTGATCATGATGCACGGCGACGAGACCGGGCTGGTCCTGCCGCCGAGGGTCGCGCCCTACCAGGTCGTGATCGTGCCGATCCCGCGGGGGGACTGGCGCACGACGGTTCTGCCCCAGGCCCAGGCCATTCGCGACGCCCTGGTGGCGCACGGCATCCGGGTGATGCTGGACGATCGCGATGCGTACACGCCGGGCTGGAAGTTCTCCGAGTGGGAGCTGCGAGGGGTGCCGGTGCGCCTGGAGATCGGGCCGAAGGACATCGAGAAGCACCAGGTGATGCTGGCGCGCCGCGACACGCGCGCCAAGTTGCCGGCGCCGATGGACGGCCTGCCCGGGACCGTGTCGACGCTGCTCGACGAGATCCAGCGCGGGCTGTACGATCGCGCGCTGGCGTTTCAGCGCGACCACACGAGCCGCACGGCGTCCTACGACGAGTTCAAGCAGACCATGGAGGGGCGGCCCGGCTTCGTCGTGTCGCCGTGGTGCGGCACGGCGGCGTGCGAGGCGGACATCAAGGCGGAGACCCAGGCGACCATCCGCAACCTGCCGTTCGAGCCGGGGCCAGTCGGCGTGCCCTGCATCAAGTGCGGGCAGCCCTCGGTGACCGACGCCTACTTCGCGAAAGCCTACTGACCGGGGCGCGCCAGCATGTCCGCCGCCACGGCGGGCCAGCGATCGATCACGCGCCGCACGGCGGCGTGGCGGCGCGTCAGGCGCTCGCGATGCACGATGGTTCTGGCGGCGGCTAGGAGGCTCGCCTTCCACGCCGCCTTGACCTTCCGCGCGGCGGCGGCGCGCGCCAGCGCGGCCGCCAGCGGTTCCAGGCACGACGCGTCGCCGATCGCGGCGATGGCGGCCAGAAACGGCGCCGGCAACGAGCCGGGCGCCGACTCCACGGTTTCCCGCAAATCGTAGAGCGCGACGCGGCTGCCCCGCGAGGCCAACGCCTCGTGCACCGCGGCACGAACGTCCAGCCACTCCGCCCGGTCGAGGTCCGAGGGGGCCCTCGCCTCGCGGGCCCGAATCGACGTGACCAGGCGATGGAGCGTCGGCAGCGGGACGGCGCTGCCCGCCGCGGAGATCAGAGCCCGCACGCCGCCGGGATCCGCCGGGAGGCCGGATGCCGCCTCCTCGAGCGCCGCGACCGGATCAGGATGGGCAGCGCGTTCCGCGGGCGCGGCCGACACGCGGGCGCGCACGACGGCGCTCGCATCGCCTGCCAGGCGCTTGTGCAGCGGGGCGAGCATCTTCCCCGGCATACGGTCGAGCGCGTCCATGGCCGCGAGGCGCGGCCCGTCCGCGCGGGCCTGGTCGACCGCCACACTCGTCAGGGCATCGAGGGCCTCGGCGCCGTGGCCGGACTCCAGCCCGGCGGCCAACAGGCTGATGCAGGCCAACGCCACGTTCGGCTCGGTGTCGCGGCGCGCGAGCAGGCCGATCGCGGCGTCGAGGCCGCGCCGGTCACGGGTGGCTTCGAGGATCGTCAGGACAGCCGACCGGCCCGCGGCGGACGGGGCCGTGGCGAGCGCGCCGATCAGGTGCGGGACGGCCCGCGCCCCGATCACGCTCAGGCGGGCGGCGGCGGCTTCGCGGGCGACCGGGTCGGGCGCGGACAGATCGGCGATCAGCCGATCGATCTCACCGGCGGCTGACCGGCGGATGGCCATCGATCAGGAACTCCTTGCGCGGCCGGCGGGGTCAGGCGGCGTCCGCCTTGCGCGGCCGGCGCTTGCCGAACAGCCACGCGATCACGATGCTCAGCAGGTACAGCCCGATCATCGGGCCGGCCATCAGCGACTGCGTCACCATGTCGCCGGTCGGCGTGATGACCGCGGACACGATGAAGATGATCAGGACCGCGTATTTGAAATGTCGCAGCAGGAACCCGGCCGTGACGACGCCGATGCGCGCGAGAAAGAACACGAGCGTGGGCATCTCGAACACCAGGCCCATCGCCAGCACCATCTGCGCGTACAGCGAGAAGACCGACGCGATCTTCGGTGCGAACATCATGTAGTCGGTCGAGAAGCTCGCCAGGAAGACCCACGCCCACGGGAACACGATGTAATGCGAGAAGAGCGCCCCGAGCACGAAGAAAAAGGTCGCCAGGAAGATGAACGGGAGCGCGAAGCGCTTCTCGCGGGCGTAGAGGCCCGGCGCCACGAACAGCCACAGCTGCCAGAGGATGACGGGCATCGCCAGGAACAGTCCCGCGAGCGCCGCCATCTTCAGCTGCAGCATGAAGGCCTCGGTCGGCTCCGTGTAGATCAGCTTCGAGCCGGCCGGCAGCATCTGCTGCAGCGGCTTCATGATGAACTCGAAGATGCGCCCGATGAACGCGAGCGCGATCAGGAATCCCACGCCGAGCGCCGCCACCGAGACCATGAGCCGTTTCCGGAGCTCGTCGAGATGCTCCAGGAACGACATCTTCCCGCCGGACTCGTCGAGATCGTCGGGCTCCTCGGGGACGGGCGGCGGGGTGGCGCCGGGCAGGCCGAGCGCGGCCGCGGATTTTCGCAGGGAGAACGCCATCAAGCGGCTCGCGGACGTCAGCTCGGGTCGGGAACCGTCGAACCCGCGGACGAGGCGTCACTGGCGGCAACTGCCGCCGGGCTGGCCGGGCCGGTGGTGTTCGCGGGCGGCGGAACGGCAGGGCCTGCGGGCGGCGAAGCGGCAGCGGTCGCGGGCGGCGGGACCGGCGTGGCCGCCGGCTGCCGAGGCTCTTCCAACCGGATCTCCTCCTCGAGCGTGCTCCGAAGCTCGTTGGACGCCTTCCGGAACTCCGCCAGCGTGCGGCCCAGGGACCGGCCGAGGTCGGGCAGCTTCCGCGGCCCGAAGACCAGGAGCGCGATCACGAAGATCACGATCAACTCAGGCATGCCGATGGAACCAAACATCGTTCTTGCTCCTGCGGCACACGCCCCGACCCGGCTGGCGACACGCCGCAGTGCCGGATGCCGAGGGCCTGAAGATTGACCGCAAGTACCTGATCGCATTATAGAAACCAGCCACCGCAGAAGCAAGGCGGGCCGCCGGAACGGGCGGGGAAGTCGTTGCCGCTCCACGGTCTATCTGGTACGATGCCAACATGCGGACAGCCAGATTTGTCTCGGTCGCCGCGACGACCCTTGTGGTGTCGGCCGCGGCTGGCGGGTTCTTCGGCCGCAGTACCGCCTCCAGCCAGGAGCGCCTGCCCGACCGGTATCGCCAGTTGACCACCGCCCTGCGCGACGTCGAAACCAGTTACATCGAGAAGATCGACTCCGATCGCGTCGTCTACAGCGCCATCTCCGGCATGCTGCAGACCCTCGATCCGCACTCGAGCTTCCTCGACCCCCGCACCTACGCGCAGATGCGCGAGCGGCAGGAAGGCCGCTACTACGGCCTCGGGATCACGATCGCCGTGATTGACGGGGACATCACGGCGATGAGCCTGTTCGAAGGATCGCCGGCCTACCGGAAGGGCGTGCGGCGGGGCGACGTCATCGCCCAGATCGACGGCGAGGACGCCAAGGGGTGGACGAGCGAGCAGGCCGCGCGCCGGCTGCGCGGCCCCAAGGGCACCACCGTGAAACTCGCGCTCCGGCGGCGCGGCTACGATCAGCTCATCGAGCTCGACGTGCCGCGGGACGAGATCAACATCCCCACGATCCCGGCGTCGTTCATGGCCGACGGGACGACCGGCTATGTACGGCTCCAGGATTTCGCGGAGCTGACGGACCAGGACCTCGGCGAGGCCCTGGGGTCGCTGAAGGCCAAGGGCATGCGCCGCCTGCTGTTCGACCTGCGCGGCAACCCCGGCGGTCCGCTGGACCAGGCCATCAAGGTGGCGAACCGGTTCCTCCCGCAGGGCGAGATGATCGTCTACACGCGCGGACGCGTGCCCAACTCGGACCAGGATTACCGCGCCACCGAGTCCGGCGGATACCTCCAGATCCCGATCGTGATGCTCGTCAACCGCAACAGCGCGAGCGCCGCCGAGATCGTCACCGGCGCGCTGCAGGATCACGACCGCGCACTCGTGGTGGGGGAGACGACCTTCGGCAAGGCGCTCGTGCAGTCGGTGTACCGGATCAGTGAAGGCGCCGGGCTCGCCCTCACCACGGCCCGGTATTACACGCCGAGCGGCCGGCTGATCCAGCGCCCGTGGGACGGTACCTTCGACGAGTACCTGAGCTACACCATGCGTAACCAGGACTCGGCCAGGCCCCACAACGAGGCGGACCTGCGCTACACGGACTCGGGCCGCAAGGTGTACGGGGGGGCGGGGTCGAGCCGGACCACCGCCTCGAGGGGCCCGTCGAGGGGTTCAACCCGTCGAAGTTCGGGCGCATGCTGTACGCGCGCCAGGAGTTCGCCACCTTCGCCCAGGAGTTCTCGGCCGTGGGCGATACGCGCATCCCGGTGGCCGGCAGGGACCGCAAGTTCGTCGCCCGCGACTTCGTGGTGGACGACGCGATGCTGAACGACTTCCGAGCGCAACTCGACCGGGACAAGGTCAAGATGGACGAGGCCGGTTTCACGCAGGATCTGGTCTTCATCAAGGCCATGATCCGGTACGAGATCGACCTCAACGTCTTCAACGTCGAGGAAGCCCGTCGCAACCTGATCAGGATGGATCCCCAGGCGCAACTCGCGCTGGGCCTGTTCCCCGAGGCCGAACGCCTGGCAGCCGCGGCCCGGGCGAAGGCCGGGGTCAAGACCCACTGAGGACGGCCGGCCCCGGCCCTGGTCGGGGGCCGGTTTCACCTTGCTGCCACGGGTCGGCCTTGCTAGACTGACCGGCGCCCTGTTGGCCGCACGGCCGCGCGCGTGGGGGACAGAGCGACCGATCAGCCCATCCGGACCGGCCGGGCGACTGCCGGCTCCCGGGTCATGCCCAGCCGCCCGATGGTGGGGGCAGTCCGTGCCTCGGCCGAGCGGCTGTTTCCGTCCGCGAGATCTCGTTCGCCGCGGGGCCTGAGCGGCCCGGCGCACGATCCACCGGGTTTTTCGCCAGGATCGATGAGTCACGATGCGTCTGCAACGCCTGGAAATCAGCGGATTCAAGTCGTTCTGTGACCGGTCGGAACTCTCCTTCGACCGCGGGGTCACCGCGATCGTCGGCCCCAACGGCTGCGGAAAGAGCAACGTCGCCGACGCGATCGTCTGGGTCCTCGGCGAGCAGAGCGCCAGGAGCCTGCGCGGCGACCGCATGGAGGACGTCATCTTCAGCGGCAGCGATGCCCGCAAGCCGAACGCCGCCGCCGAGGTGCGGTTGCTGCTTGGCGGCGTGCCCATCGCGCCGCGCGGCCAGGAGACGCCGGATCTGATCGACGAGGAAGGCGAGCCCCTGGTCCGCGAGGTCGAGGTCACGCGGCGCCTCTTCCGCTCCGGCGAGAGCGAGTACCTGATCAACGGCGAGGTGTGCCGCCTGCGCGATGTGCACGACCTGCTGATGGACACGGGCCTGGGCGCCAAGGCCTACGCGATCATCGAGCAGGGCAAGATCGGGCTGATCCTCAGTACCCGCCCCGCCGACCGCCGCCAGCTCATCGAGGAGGCCGCCGGCGTCACGAAGTACAAGGCGCGCCGGCGCGCGGCCGAACTCAAGCTCGACGCCGCGCAGCAGAACCTGACGCGGATAGACGACATTGTCTTCGAACTCGAGAAGCAGCGGAGCGCGCTGAAGCGACAGGCCGGCAAGGCCCGCCGCTACCGCCGGCTGCGCGACGAACTGCGCCGGTGGGAGAAGGTGCTGTTCGCCCGCCGGCAGCGCGTGCTGGCCCAGGCCATCGAGACGGCGCTGGCCCGACTCGGGCAGGTGCGGGCCGAGGAGACGGCGGCGGCCGGGCGTCTCGCCGGGCTCGAGGGGGACCTCGGGCGGATGCGGATCGAGCTGGCCGAGCTCGAATCGGCGGCCATGACCCGCCGCGAGGCGGCCCACGCGCGCGAGATGGACCTGGGGCGCCGACAGCAGCGCCTCGAGTACGACGAGCGCCAGCTTGCGTCGCTCATCTCCCGCGCCGGCGAGGTCGCCGCCGAGCTCGAGGTGCTGGCGCAGCGCCGCGGCCCCGCGCTCCAGGAACTCCAGGCCAGGCGCGAGGACGCGCTGCGATCCGCCGCGGAACGGGACGAGGCCGCGACCGTGCTGGCGGCCGCCAACGAGGCCCAGTTCGCCGCTCAGGAAGCGCTCCAGGGCCTCGAGGCGGACGTCGAGGCGGCCCGCAGCGAACAGTACGCCGCCGCGACGGCGGCGACGGCGCTTCACCACGCGATCGACAACGCGGCGAGTGCGCGCGAGCGCGTGTCGCGCGACCTGGCCCGGCTCGAGGCGGAGACGGCCGATCTCCACGTCGAGGCCTCGCGCGTGGAGGCGGACCGGCAGGCCGCCGAGGCGGCGCTGGACGACGCCCGCGCCGTGCTGGGCGCGACGACGCTCGACCGCGCCGCGCAGGAAACCGCCCGGGCCGCGTTGCGGGACGAGCGCGATCGAACCGCCCAGCACCTGAGGGATCGCGAGCACGCCCTGGCCGGCGCCATGGCGCGCCTGCGTTCCCTGGAGGAGTTCGACGCGGACCGCGCCGCGTACGGCGATGCGGCGCGGCTGGTGCTGGCCGAGTCGGGCGGGCTGATCTCGCACCACGGCTCGGTCGCGGACTACCTCGACGTCAAACCGGGATTCGAACGGGCCGTCGAAGCCTGCCTCGGCGATCTCGTACAGCACGTGCTCGTGCCGACGCGGGACGACGCGGCCGCGGCCCTGCGCTTCGTGCGCGAGCAGCATGCGGGGCGCTGCGGCTTCGTGGTGGCGGACCGTGCCCTGACCGGGGACACCGCCGAGCCGGGCGACGCCCCCGCGCCCGACGTCGTCCCGTTGTCGAGCGTGGTCACCGTGACCGGCCCCCACGCCGACGCGCTCCGGCCCCTCGTGCTGGCCGGCTGGATCGCGCCGTCGCTCGACGACGCGCTCGCGGCGTCCGCGCGGACGCCGTTCTCCGTGGCGACCGCGGAGGGCGACGTGTGCCGCCGCGGGCGCGTGGTGGTCGGCGGGGCCGCCAGCGAGGATACCCGCGGCATCCTCGCGACCAAGCGGGAGATCAGGGACCTGCGCGACACGGTCGGGCGCACGCGATCGGACGCGGCGGAACTGGCCGTCGCGGTCGCCGGGCTCGAGTCGCGGATTGCCGAGTCCCTGGCCGCCATCGAGGGCCTGACCGAGGGGATCCACCGGCAGGAGAAAGCCATCGTCGGGCTCGAGATGCGCCTGGGGCAGGCCGGCGATGACGCGCGCCGCCTCGTGCAGAAGCGCGAGCTCGTGGCCCTGGAGGCGCGTCGCTGCCACGAGGAACTGGCGGCGCTCGAAGCCCGGCAGGTCGAGGCGCGCGAGTCGATCGCCCGCCTGGCCGAGCAGCAGCGCGTCGTCGACGACAAGGTCTCGTCGGCCCAGCAGCGGCTCTTCGAGGCCCGCGAGCAGACCCGGCAGCACGGGGAACGCGTGAAGGAGGCCATGGCGGTCCACGCGCGGCTCGTGGAGCGGGCAGCCACCGTGGCGGTCGACGCCAGCCGGCTCGAGGAGGCCCACCGCGACATCGAGTCCCGCTTCGCGGCCCGCGAGGACGAGCAGCAGGAGAACCGGGCCGGCCAGGAGACCCTGCGCGCGTCGCTGGGCGACACTCGCCGGCTTCTCGACGAAGACGTGCGCGTGCTGGACGGGATGCGCGACGAGGTGCGCCGCGCCGACGAGGCGGTCGCCGAGCGTCGCACCGAGGCCGAGTCCCGTGAGGGCATGATCCGGGAGGCCCGGCGCGCGCTCGAGGCCGTTCGTGCCGCCATGGGCGACGTGGAGGTCCAGCGGGCCAAGGCGGAGAGCGACCTCGCCCACCTCGGGGAGTCGTGCTGGGAAACCCTGCAGGTCGACCTCGATGCCGTCATCGCGGAGGTGGAGCAGTTCGAGCGCGAGGGCACGGTGAGTCCGGACTGGCGCACGCTCGAGGCCGATGACGCCGAGGACGAGGTGAGCGCCGGGGAACCGCCAGTCGAGGGGATCGCGGCGGCCGGCGAGGCCCCCGCGGTCGAGCCTGCCGCGCGCGTGCTCACCCCGGAGGACGCGATTGCGGCGCTGAAGGAGAAGATCGAGCGGCTCGGGCCAGTCAACATGATGGCCATCGAGCAGTTCGAAGAACTCGAGCAGCGCCACGGCTTCCTGACCGCGCAGCGCAGGGACCTGGTCGAGTCGATCGCGTCGACCGTCGAGGCGATCAAGCGCATCGATGAGACGACGCGCGAGCGTTTCCGGCTGGCCTTCGACGTGATCAACACCAACTTCCAGGAGATGTTCGCCAAGCTGTTCGGCGGGGGGCGCGCGGGCCTCACGCTGATGGACGAGCACGACCTCCTCGAGAGCGGCATCGAGGTGATCGCGCAGCCGCCGGGCAAGCGGCTCCAGAACGTGCAGCTCCTGTCGGGCGGCGAGAAGGCGCTCACCGCGATCTCCCTGATGTTCGCCATCTTCCGCTACAAGCCGAGCCCGTTCTGCGTGCTCGACGAGATCGACGCCCCCCTCGACGACGCGAATATCGGCCGGTTCGTGGACACCCTGCGGGCCATGCAGACGGAGACCCAGTTCATCCTCATCACGCACAACCGCAAAACCATGGAGATTGCCGACCGGTTGTACGGCGTCACCATGGAGGAACCCGGGGTCTCGAAGCTGATCTCGGTCAGGTTCAACTGACCCCGGAGTTCATGCGTGATGAGTGTGCCCGCCCCGGGCACGCGGGCTGAAGCCCGTGGGCTGCATTCCCGGTGTGTCCTCAACCCGACTGGGCGCCGGGCTCAGGCCGTGCGGCCCGGCGCGAAGGCCGGCGCCCCCGGGGCGTGATAAGTGCTTCGCATGCAGGAACTTTCGGGAGTCCGGCTCCGTCATACAGTTCGAGTCCGTGTGGAGGGAGCCATGATACTAGCGCGTCCGTTTCCGGGTCTCGTCCGAGCAGGTGCCCTGCTGGCCGCGGCCATCAGCTTAACGGCCTGCGACGTGGTCGTCAACTCGATCGAGGGGGTTGGCGGCGTCAAGGCCACCGACACCTGGACCCGCACCTACACGGTGGAGGGCGCCGGTGCCGGAGTCACGGTCGTCAACGTGAACGGCCGGATCGAGGTCGAGGCCGTCGACGGGAACCAGGTTGACGTCCGGGCGGAAATCACCGCCCGCGGCGGAACCGAACAGGCGGCGAAGGACTTGCTGAAGCAGGTCCAGATTCTCGAGGAAGCCAGCCCGGCGCAGATCAGGCTGGAGACCAAGCACCAGAAGACCTTCGGCCGGCAGGGTGTCGAGGTGAAGTACTTCCTGAAGGTGCCCAAGACCATCAAGGTGAGCCTCGAGACGGTCAACGGCGGGATCAATGTCGTTGGCGTCGAGGGCGGGGTCCAGGCCGACACGACCAACGGCGGGGTCCAGGGCCGGCTGCTCAGCAACTCGGTGAGGGCCACCACGACCAACGGCGGGATCAAGCTCCAGCTCAGCAGCCTGGGCGGGGACGGCGTCGAGCTCGAGACGACCAACGGCGGGATTGAGCTGCAGCTGCCCGAGAACGCCAAGGCGACGCTCGCGGTCCGGTGCGTGAACGGCGGGATCAGCGTCAACGGGCTCGACCTCGAGAAGACCGGCGAGTCTTCGCGTCGGCGGCTGGACGGGCGCATCAACGGCGGCGGCACGCCGGTGCGCGCGGAAACCGTCAACGGGGGAATTCGGATCGGCAAGATCTGACCGCCGGCTCCCGGGCTCCCCGGGCCGCCTGTCTGCCTTGCCGCTCGTGACACTGACGCGTGGGGTCGGCCCCATCCCGCGTCGTGCCAGCGCATGAACGAGGACAAGGCAGCCCGGTATCATCGTCTGCGTCGGCGGAGCGCCATCCTGGCGGTGCTCTGGAGCGGCGCGCTGCTGGCCGCGCTGGTCGTGACCGGCGGGGGCCTGGCCCTCCGCTCGTTCAGCGCCGACCTGGTGCGATTGACGGGCGTTCCGGCGGGCTGGGCGCCGACCGCGACCGTCGCGCTCTTCGTCAGCCTGCTGGGCCTGCTTCACGCCACTCTCGGTGTTCCCCTTGCCTATCATGGCGGCCTCGTCCTGGAGCGGCGCTTCGGTCTGTCCAGGCAGCCCGCGGCCTCGTGGTGGCGGGATCAGGCCAAGTCGGCCGTGATGACCGGGGGCTTCGCCGTCCTGGCCGCCTGCGGCGTCTACGCGGCGCTCAGCGCCTGGCCCGGCTGGTGGTGGGCGGCGGCGTGGATCGGCTTCGTCGTGTTGTCCGCCGGCCTCACGCACCTGGCGCCGGTGGTGCTGCTGCCGCTGTTCTTCACCTTCAGGCCTTTGGGCCGGGCCGGGCTCCATCGCCGGCTGATGGCGCTGGCGGAGCGCGTGGGCACGCGCGTGCTGGGCGTCTACGAGTGGCAGTTGAGCGATCGCACGCGGAAGGTGAACGCGGCGCTGGCTGGCCTGGGGCGTACGCGGCGGATCCTGCTGTCGGACACCCTGCTCGCCGACTACTCGGACGACGAGATCGAGGTCATCCTGGCGCACGAGCTGGCGCACCACGTGCACCGGGACATCTGGAAGGGCCTGGCCTACGAGGCGGCCGTGGCGCTGGGCGGTTTCTACGCCGCGCACCTCTTCTTGTCGGCGGCGGCTGCGCCCCTGGGCCTCGACGGCCCCGCCGACGTGGCGGGCCTGCCGGCGCTCCTGCTCGTGACGGGCGTGCTGTCGCTGCTGGTCGCGCCCGTGGCCAACGCGCTGTCGCGGCGTCACGAGCGCCGGGCGGACTCGTTTGCGCTGGAGGCCACCGGCAACGCCGGGGCGTTCGTCAGCGCGATGCGGCGGATGGCGGCACAGAACCTCGCGGAGGAGTCCCCCTCGTGGCTTGCGCGCGGTTTCTTCTACACCCACCCCCCGGTCGCGGAGCGCATCCGGATGGCCCGCGCGTGGGCGGCCGCGCGCGGCGGGTCGCTGGCCGGGGCGTGAGGGCTACGGGCGACGCGGGGCGACGACCAGCTCGCCGCGCATCGTGCGGCAGCCGTCCTCGCCGGTCAGGTTGCAGTAGAACACGAAGGTCCCCGGCCGGTCGGCCCGGAACTCGAAGGTGACCGGCCGCCCCGGCGCCGCGCGCTTGGCGATTCGGTACGCGTCGATCGTGAAACTGTGCGGGATGTCTTCGGCGATCAGGGTGATCTTGACGAGATCGTCCTGGCCGACTTCGATGCGATCCGGCGTGAAGGCGTAGCGCCGCGCCACGACCGTGAGGTCATGTCGCGCGGGCGCCGACGGCTCCTGGCTCTCTCCCCCGCGGACGCCTGGCGCGACGGCGCCAGCGGCCGGCCCGTCGCCCCACACCGCGAGACCGCCGACGAGGGCGACGGCGGCCAGGATCCTGAACGACTGCCGGGACACTACGAGGGCAACCATTGGCGTGCTCCTTTACAGTGAGACGCTCGGTCCCCGGCGCTGGTTGTCTCTGATTGTACCGGCTCTTGGGTGCGGTTCCAAGAGCCGGTACCGGTAGGCGTGGTCTCGAGCCCGGCGCTCAGCTGATCTGAGGCCGCTCCGGGAGTGCCGCGCGCGGCTTCAGCCCGCGCGCCCGGAGCGAACACACTCATCACGAGTGAGCTCCGGGGTCAGCTCCGTCGCGGGCGGTCGCGATCCCTGCCGCCAGGCCCGCCCGGCCTCGGGCCGCGTGGCCCGCGCGGCCGGTCGTACGACGGCGGGTGCGGGTTGTCGCCGGACGGCGCCTCCGACGAGGTGTCCTCGCCTTCGAGCAGCGCCTTCCGGCTCAGGCGGATCTTCCCGGACGGATCGATGTTGATGACCTTGACCAGGATCTGCTCGCCCTCGGTCAGCTCGTCACGCACGTCGTTCACCCGGTGCTTGGCGATTTCCGAGACGTGCAGCAGGCCGTCGGTGCCGGGCATGATCTCGACGAACGCGCCGAAATCGGTGATCCGCTGCACCTTGCCGAGATAGGTCTTGTTGAGCTCCGCCGTGGCCGTCAGCTCCTGGATGATGCCGATCGCCTTGCGGGCGGAGGTCTCGTCCGAGGACGCGACGTTGACCGACCCGTCGTCCTCGACGTCGATCTTCACGCCGCAGCGGTCGATGATGCTGCGAATCATCTTGCCGCCCGGCCCGATGACGTCGCGGATCTTGTCGACGGGGATCTTGATCGTAATGATGCGCGGCGCGAACGTGGAGATGTCGGTGCGGGACGCGGACAGGGTCTGCTGCATCTTGTCGAGGATCTCGAGGCGCCCCTTGCGTGCCTGCGCCAGCGCCTGACGCATGATGTCGGCGGAGATCCCGGTGACCTTGATGTCCATCTGGAGCGCCGTCACGCCTTCGCGCGTGCCGGCGACCTTGAAGTCCATGTCGCCGTAGTGATCCTCGGCGCCGGCGATGTCCGTCAGGACGGCGTACTTGCCCGACTGCTCGTCCATCACCAGGCCCATCGCGATGCCGGCCACGGGCGCCTTGAGCGGCACGCCCGCGTCCATCATCGCGAGCGACCCGCCGCACACGCTGGCCATCGACGACGAGCCGTTGGACTCCAGGATGTCGGACACCACGCGGACCGTGTACGGGAACACGTCCTCGGCCGGGATCATCGGCGTGAGGGCGCGCTCGGCCAGCGCGCCGTGCCCGACCTCGCGGCGGCCGGGGCCGCGCAGGAATGCCACCTCGCCCACCGAGAACGGCGGGAAGTTGTAGTGGAGCATGAAGCGCTTGTAGGTCTCCCCGTCCACCATCTCGATCTTCTGCTGGTCCTCGGAGGTCCCGAGGGTCGCCGTGACGAGCGCCTGCGTCTCGCCGCGCGTGAACACCGCGGATCCGTGGGTCCGCGGCAGCACGCCCACCTCGGCCCAGATGGGCCGGATCTCGTCGAAGGCGCGGCCGTCGAGGCGCTGGCGGCGATCGAGGATCTCGTCGCGCATCACGCGCTCCTTGAGCTCCTTGAAGATCGCCTTGGCCTCGGTCTTCCGCTCGACTTCCTCCTCCGGCAGCGACGCGATCAACTCGTCGAAGAGCTGGTCGACCCGCTCGTAGTTCTCGAGCTTGCCGCGGATGCGCATGGCCTCGCTGAGCGGCACCAGGACTTTCTCCTCGACCTCGCGGTAGAAGTCGGCGCCGATCGTCCGGGCCGGTGCCGGGAGCTTCGCCTTGCCGATCTCCTTCGCCATCGCGTCGATGTCGTCGACGATGCCGCGAATGGCCGCGTGCGCCGCGTCCAGGGCCCGCAGGATGTCGTCCTCGGGGACTTCCTTGGCGCCCGCCTCCACCATCACGAGGCCGTCGCGGGTGCCTGCGACCACCAGGTCGAGCCGCGTGCGCTTGCGCTGCTCGTAGGTCGGGTTGAGCACGATTTCCGAGTCGATCATGCCGACCCGCACACCCGCGATCGTCTTCTGGAACGGGATCTCCGACAGGGCCAGCGCGGCCCCGGCGCCCGTGAGCGCGATCACGTCAGGGTCGTAGTCGGCGTCGGCCGAGAGCACCATCGCGATCACCTGCGTCTCATGGTGCCAGCCCGACGGGAACAGCGGGCGGATCGGCCGGTCGATGACCCGGCTCGTCAGGACTTCCTTCTCGGTCGGCTTGCCCTCGCGCTTGAAGAAGCCGCCCGGAATCCGTCCCGAGGCATACGTGTATTCACGGTAGTCCACCGTCAGGGGCAGGAAGTCGATGCCCTGCCGCTCGGAGGCGGCGTAGCAGGCGGTCACGAGGACCACCGTGTCTCCGTAGCGCACCAGGACCGACCCATTGGCCTGCTTGGCCAGTCGTCCGGTTTCGATCGACAACGTCTGGTTGCCGACAGTCAGTTCGCGTTTGTGCATCGTGCTTGCCTCTGGTCCCGGGCTTTCCCCGGGCCGGGTGTGCCGTCTGTCGCGCAGGCCCCGGCCGATCCGCGGCGACCCGACGAGCGCCGCGCGGGTGGAAGCCCGGGCCGGAGAGAACCTGTGGTGAGTCTCACGGAAGCGGTCTGAATCAGGGCGGACCAGCGCCCGGCGGCGCACGCCGCGCGGGCGGCCGGACCGATCGCCTACTTCCGGATGCCCAGTCGCTGGATGAGGCCCGCGTAGCGTGCCTGGTCCTTCCCCTTCACGTAGTCGAGGAGGCGTCGCCGCTGGCCAACCAGCATCAGCAGGCCGCGTCGCGAGTGATGGTCCTTCGCGTGGACCTTGAAGTGCTCGGTCAAATACGTGATTCGTTCACTCAGGATGGCCACCTGGACCTCAGGCGACCCCGTGTCCCCGTCGTGCGTTTTGTAGGCCTCGATGATCTCGGTCTTGCGTTCCTTGTTCAGTGCCACGCTACTACCCTCCGCGCACGGCCCAGCGGCGCGCTCCGCACGCCCCAGACCGCCGTCAGGACATTTGTTACGCCAGCAAAATCAACATGTTACACCAGTACCACCGCCGGATGCAAAACGCCGCCGGATGTCGGATGACCGAGTCCGACCAGCGCTCCATCCGGGCCGACCAGCCTGATGACGGGGCCCGGCGCCACGCCAGTCGTCTCCACGCTCTCCGGTCCCAGATCCCGCCCGCTGGCGGCCCGCCGCATCCCTTCGCCCGTCAGCCGCACCGCCGGGAGGTGGAGCAGCAGGCCGTCAACCGGCAGCAGGCGGCGCTCGATGGCCCGGCCTTCCCGGCCCACGTCGTCCAGCGCCACCGCCGCCTCGATCGTGAAGGAGCCGCTTCGCGTCCGCCGCAGGGCCGCGAGGTGGCCGCCCAGACCGAGGCGCGCCCCGAGGTCATGGGCCAGCGACCGGACATAGAAGCCGGGAGAACACACCAGGCGCAGCGTCACGTCCGGCCCGTCCAGCGTGACCAGCTCCAGCTCGAAGACCTCGACCTCGACGGCCTTCAGCGCCACGGCCTCGCCGCGCCGCGCCTGGGCGTAGGCCCGGACCCCGCCCGTCTTCTTCGCGGAGTACGGCGGCGGCACCTGTGAGAACCGCCCCCTGAACACAGCCAGGGCCGCCGCGAGCTGCCCTGGATCGACGCCGCAGCTGTCGGGCGGCGCCTCGAACGTCACCTGCCCGGTCGCATCGTAGGTGTCCGTGGCGGCGCCCAGGCGGACCCGCGCGAGGTACTCCTTGTCGGTGGCCGTGAGGAACTGCGCCAGCCTCGTCGCCCGCCCGACAACCAGGGGCAGCACGCCCGTGGCGGCAGGATCGAGCGTGCCCGTGTGGCCCGTCCTGGCGCCCCCCAGCACTCGGCGGACGATGGCGACCACGTCGTGCGAGGTCGGGCCAGCCGGCTTGTCGATGACCAGGACGCCGCTGCGGAGGTCGGGCGCCCCGCTGGCGGTTGCCATCGGCGTGAACTCACCCACGCGGCGAGGCCGAGGCGTCGGCGCGCGGGACAGGCGTTCCGTCGGTCGCGGCGACCGCGAGTTCGACCAGGGGCATCACGGCCCGGCGTGCATCGTCCAGCGATCCAGGCACCGTGCACCCCGCGGCGTTCCGATGGCCCCCCCCGCCGAAGTGGCGCGCCACGCCGCCCACGTCGATGTCGCCCTTCGATCGCAGGCTCACGCGGAACTGTCCCGGCTCGCCCTGCTTGAAGAACGCCACGACCTGGATCGCCCGGACGGTCAGCGGCAGGTTGATGAGCCCGTCGGTGTCGTCGTAGGACCCGCCCGTCGCTGCCGTCACGGCGTGATCGAGGAAGAGGGAGGCGATCCGGCCGGACGCATCGACATCCATCGAGGCCATCACGGCCCCGAACAGCCGCAACCGGGGGAGCGTGTTGCTGTCGAAGACGAGGCGCGCGAGGGCCACCGGATCCGCGCCCGCCTCGACCAGGCGGCCCGCCATCTCGTAGGTTCGCCGGGTCAGGCCCGAGTATCGAAACGAGC
The DNA here is from genome assembly GCA_963813325.1 of uncultured Acidobacteriota bacterium. GTDB lineage: Bacteria > Acidobacteriota > Vicinamibacteria > Vicinamibacterales > JAKQTR01 > CAWEYM01. The sequence continues at coordinate 1,494,076 of CAWEYM010000002.1, read as the reverse complement.
CCGTGTCGGTCAGGATGGCCACGTAGAGGTTCGAGGCAATCTCCGGGGTGAGGGGGGCGTCCAGGCCGGCGATCACGTCGTACACCATCTCGGCGCACGCGGCCACCGAGGCGTCGAACCAGTTGACCGCGCCGTAGCCGGTGTTGCCCGTGTGGTGGTCGATGTTGATCAGGAAGCGCGGCCCGAGGCCGTCGAGCCCCGTGCGCCCGGGTTCCCCGCACTCCAGGACGACGACGGCGTCCACCGGTCCGTCCAGCCGCTCCGCGATCTCGATGGTGCCCGCGCCGGGGAGCTCGTTGAGGGGGGCGGGCGCGGGATCGCGGTTGACGATCCGGACGTCCCGGCCCACCGCGCGCAGGGCTGCCGCCAGCGCGAGCTGGGAGCCGATCGCGTCGCCGTCGGGCCTCACGTGGGAGGTGACGACGATGTGCTGCCGGGCGCGCAGCGCCTCGCAGATTCGGGCGCACGCCTCGGGGTTACTCGGGGGTAGTGTCGTCATCCTCGTGGGCGGACCGCTCCCGGGCGGCATCCTCGGCGTGGATCTCCTGGATGATCTTCTCGACCCGGTCCTGGTGGCCGATCGACTCGTCGAACCGGAACTCCAGCTCCGGCACCCGGCGCAGCCGCAGGCGGCCGGCGATCTGGCGCCTGAGGAAGGGCAGGGCGCGCCCGAGGGCGCGCTCCGTCTGCTTGCGGGCCGCCGCATCGCCCATCGTGGTGTAGTAGACCCGCGCCAGCAGCAGGTCGGGCGTCACGTGGACACGGGTGAGCGTGATGAACCCGATGCCGGGGTCGTGCACCTCCCGGACGAGCACGTCACTGAGCTCGGCGCGCATCTGGTCGCCGAGGCGATCGGGTCGGAAGCCCTGACTCATGGTTCTCCACGTGCGCCGTCAGCGCAGGAACTGCACCTCGGTGCGCGTCACCAGGCCGGGTTCGATGCGCTCGATCTCGTCCGCCACGGCAGCCAGTTCGCGATCCGCGTGGTCGTCCGACGTGGCGATGGTGACGATGCCGAGGCCGGCGCGCTGCCAGAGGTCGTGGTGCTCGACCTCTGCGACCGCGACGTTGAACTTACCCAGACGGTCCTTGAGGCGCCGGAGCACCATGCGCTTGTCCTTCAGGGATCGGGATCCTGGCAGGAACAACTCGATCGACAGCAGCGCCACCACCATCAGCGTCGCACCAGCGGCGGAGACCGGAGGCGCCACCCCGCGCCGCGGCGGCGGCGGAGGGCGCCGGCCCGGTGCCCCGTGTGTCCTATATCGTGGCCACCGGCGCCAGTTTCTCGATCTTGAAGACCTCGATCACGTCGCCGACCTTGATGTCGTTGAAGCGTTCGAACCCGATGCCGCACTCGAAGCCGGCCTTCACCTCGCTGACATCGTCCTTGAAGCGGCGCAGCGACCCGATCTTGCCTTCGAACACCAGGACGTGATCCCGCAGCAGGCGGGCCTGGGCATCGCCGCTGCGTGCGACGAGGCCGTCGGTCACCATGCAGCCGGCGATGGTCCCGAACTTCGGCACGCGGAAGGTATCGCGGACCTCGGCGCTGCCGAGCCGGACTTCGCGGAAGGTCGGCTCGAGCAGGCCCGCCATGGCCTTCTTCATCTCGTCGATGACGTTGTAGATGACCGAGTGCAGCCGCAGCTCGACGCGCTCGCGCTCGGCCAGGTCCGATGCCCCGCGATCGGGGCGCACGTTGAAGCCGATGACGATGGCGTTGGACGCGGAGGCCAGGAGCACGTCGGACTCGTTGATGGCCCCGACGCCCGCGTGGATGACCCGCAGCTTGACCTTGTCGTCCGACAGCTTGGCCAGCGTGTCGCCGAGCACCTCGGCCGAACCCTGCACGTCGGCCTTGATCACGATGGGCAGTTCCTTGACGCTGCCTTCCGCGATCTGCTGCTGCAGCGACTCGAGCGTGAGGCGCGAGGCCTTGGCCCCGAGCGCCCGCTCCTTGGCCTGCGTCTGCCGGAAGGTGACCACCTGCCGCGCCTTGGCGGCGTCGGCGATCACCTGGAACGTGTCGCCCGGCTGCGGCAGCCCCGACAGCCCGAGCACTTCGACCGGCGTCGACGGCCCGGCCAATTTCACCACGTGGCCGCGATCGTCGATGAGGGCGCGGACCTTGCCGATGATCGAGCCGGCGATCACCGTGTCGCCGACGCGGATCGTGCCGTTCTGCACGAGCACCGTGGCGACCGGGCCGCGGCCCTTGTCCAGCTTGGCTTCGAGCACCGCCCCGATGGCCGGCAGCTTCGGGTTGGCCTTCAACTCGCCGATGTCGGTCACCAGCAGGATCATCTCGAGCAGCAGGTCGAGGTTCTGCCGCTTCTTGGCCGACACTTCGACCGTGACGGTCTGGCCGCCCCACTGTTCGGAGAGCAGGCCCAGGTCGGCGAGGTTCTGCTTCACGCGATCCGGGTTGGCGTCGGGCTTGTCGATCTTGTTGATCGCCACGATGATCGGCACGTTGGCCGCCCTGGCGTGGTCGATCGCTTCCCTCGTCTGCGGCATGACGCCGTCGTCGGCCGCCACCACGAGCACGACGATGTCGGTGACCCGGGCGCCCCGGGCACGCATGAGCGTGAAGGCCTCGTGGCCCGGCGTGTCGAGGAACACCACGCTCCGTTTGTTGACCTGGACGTGGTAGGCCCCGATGTGCTGCGTGATCCCGCCCGCCTCTCGCTCGGCGACCCGTGTCTCGCGGATCGCGTCGAGCAGCGTCGTCTTGCCGTGGTCGACGTGGCCCATGACCGTGACCACGGGCGCGCGGGTGACGACGTCCTCCGGCCGGCTCTCGTCGGTGCCCGTCTCGAGGATCTCTTCCTCGAACGACCGCATCTTGACCTCGGCGCCGAACTCCCGGGCGACCCACGTGGCCGTCTCGGTGTCGAGCGTCGTGTTGATCGTCATCATGATGCGCCGATCGAGCAGCTTCTTCAGAACGTCCTTCGCGCGGACGTCGACCCGTTCCGCCAGATCCTTGACCGTCATGCCCTCGGCCAGCGTGATCGTCCGCGTCACGGGCGGCGGTGCCGCCGGGACCACCGCGCTGGTGGTGCGCGATTCACGGCCGCTGTCGCGCCTCGGCCCGCGGGAGACAGGCGCGCGGAACGCGCCACCACCGGGCCGGCCCGGTGGCCGCCCGACCGCGGGGCGTGCCGGCAACGTGCCGCCGCCGGGGCGGCCGCCCATCGGCTGCGGCGGGCGTACCGGCTGGGAGGGGAGCGGCCGCGGCCCTCCCGACGGCATCGGCGGCCGCGCGGTGACCGGGGGCCGCGGCGCGCCTGGTCGCCCGGGCATTGCGGGGCGGGCCGCCGGGGCGGGCCCCTTGGCCGGCGGTGCCACGGGCGGCCTGATCACCGCAGACGGCGGGGCCGGACGCAGGCGCGGCGCCGCGGGTACGAGCGGGGGCGGCATCGCGGGCCGGCGCTCCTCGACGCGCAGGCGCAGCGTGGGCGGCACGACGCGTCCGGTCGGCGGCGGCACGCCCGACCGGGCCGGCGGCATGCCAGCCGGGGCCGGCGCGGACACCGGCGGGGCCTCAGGTTCGCCAACGGCCGCAGGTCCTTCGGCGGACTCTGCCGCCACGGGCTCGGGCGTCGGCTCGGAACCCTCCGCCGACGGCGCCACCGGCTCTTCGTGCAGAGGCTCGGGCGCAACCGGCGCGGCAGGCTCTTCAGTCTGCGCGACGGCCGCCACTTCGACGGCCTCCGGGGGCGGCTCGACCGGCATCGGCTCGGCCTCGGGCTCGACGGGCTCCTCCGATTCGGGCAGCGGCGCCACCGGGTGGGGTCGCGCGGTCTTGATCAGGCGGGGTGGCGGCAGGCTCGGCGCCGCCGGCTTGGGCGGCTCGACCTTCTTGTGCATGCCGGGCTTGTGGCCCTTGGCGGCCGCGCCCTCGGCGAACATGTCGCCCGACGGCAGGGCGATGCCCCGCTGGCGGGCCAGGCGCTCGACGAACTGCCGCGCCACGATCTCTTCGACGGTGCTGGACGCGCTCTTGACCTCGATCCCATGGTCACGCTTCAGCAGCGCGACGATTTCCTGGCTCGAGGTGCCGAGCAACTCCGCGATCTTGTAGATCCGAACAGTGGACAACGCTTACCTCGACCTCGTGCGTGGCAGGACGTCGACGTCGCCCGGGGCGACGTCAGGCGTCCGAACCGGGTTCTGCCGCAGGTTCCGCTTCGGGGGCGGCGGCTTCGGAGCCGTCGCCCTGCTGCATCTCGGCCAGTGCCGCCTGGGCCGCCGCCAGGACGGCCTCGGCCGTCTCCTGGTCGAAACCGAGCTCGCCGAGCGTCTCGATCGTGGCCGCCGCGACGGCGGCGGTGGACGTGTAGCCCGCCTGCTGCAGTGCGGCCACCACTTCGTCGTGAATGCCCGGCAGCGCCAGTTCCTCGGCCGGGGCCTCCACGACGACCTCGCCTTCGGGCGCGGGCTCTTCGAGGTCCTGGAACTGGACTTCGACCTCGCGGCGCTTCTCTTCCTCGCTCTTGATGTCGATGCGCCAGCCGGTCAGCTTGGCGCCCAGCCGGACGTTCTGGCCCTTCTTGCCGATGGCCAGGGAGAGCTGCTTGTCCTCGACGACGACTTCCATCACGCGCTCGTGGTCGTCGATGATCGTGACGCGCTGCACCTTGGCCGGGCTCAGCGCGTTGGTGACGAACGTCACGGCGTCCTCGGACCACTCGACGATGTCGATCTTCTCGCCGCGCAGCTCGCGGATGATGGCCTGCACCCGCGTGCCCTTCATGCCGACGCACGCGCCGACCGGATCCACGTCGCGCTCGCGCGAGTCCACCGCGACCTTGGCCCGGTCGCCGGCCTCGCGCACCGCGCCCTTGATGACCACCGTGCCGTCGTAGATCTCCGGGACCTCCTGCTCGAACAGCTTGATGAGCAGGGCGGGATCGGTGCGGGAGAGGACGATCTGGGGCCCCTTGGTGCTGCGGGTGACGGCCTTGATCACGGCCCGGACGCGGTCCCCCGGGGCGTAGCTCTCCGCGCGGGACTGTTCCTTGCGGGGCAGCACGGTCTCGACGCGCCCCACGTCCATGATGATGTCGCCGTTCTCGAACCGCTTCACGACCCCGTTGACGACCTCGCCGATGCGATCGTTGTACTCGCCGAAGATGTTTTCCCGCTCGGCTTCCCGCACCTTCTGGAAGATGACCTGCTTGGCCGTCTGGGCCGCGATCCGCCCGAGCACCTCGGTGGGCTTGGGGAACTCGATCTCCATGTCCACCTCGGCCTCGTCGCCGTAGATGGCCTGGGCGTCGGCGAGGGAAATCTCGATGGCCGGGTCGGCGACCTCCTCGACGATGTGCTTGACGGCGAAGAGCTCGACCTGGCCGGTCTCCTGGTTGAACCGCGTCTTGAGGTCCTCGGTGCTCTTGTAGTACTTGCGCGACGCCGTGAGCACGGCGTCCTCGATCGCCGCCACGATGACCTCCGGCTCGATGCCCTTTTCCTTGGCGAGCGCTTCGATCGTCTGCATCAATGGGTTGTTCATGCCAGCCACGTCTAGAACTCCACTTCGAGCTGCGCGCGCGCAATCAACGGGAGCGGAACCCGTCTGGTCCGCCCCCGATCGTCCCCGACCAGCACCTCGTCGCCCTCGACGCCCTGCAGGCGCCCGCGCAGGTGCTTCTGCCCGTCGATCGCTTCGTGCACCACGATCCTCGCCAGGCAACCCACGAACCGTCGATAGTCGTCCGCGTGGCGCAGGGGCCGATCCAGCCCCGGGGACGACACCTCCAGGACGTAGCGATGGCCGACGACGTCCTCGACATCGAGGATGGTCCCGGCCTCCTCGCTCACCCGCTGGCAATCCTCCAGCGTCACGCCGTCGCCTTCGCCGCCGCCCGCCCGCCCCGGGTGGACCGCCGCGCCGGGCCGGTCCAGGTAGATCCGCAGGACCCAGCCTCGGGACTCGCGCCGGAACTGGAGGTCGAACACCTCGAGGCCGCGCGCGGCCGCCACGCGATCCACGATGGCCCGGATGCGCGCGAGGCGATCCCCGCCAGAGGCGTGCTCCACGGCCGCATCCTCCCCTGAAACACAAAAAGTGGGCACGAGCCCACTTCAGTTGTCTCAACCCCGACACCCGAAGCAGTTAAGTATATCACTCGGGCCCGACACCCGGCAACGGCTCCGCCACCAGGTCGTACCCCCGCGCATCCACCACGACCGCATCGAGCAGCCTCCCGGGGCCCGCCCCGGCCGGGTCCACCCCGGTCAGGTAGACGCACGAATCGATGTCCGGGGCCTGGGCCGCCGTGCGCCCGCGCACCACCAGCCCGTGCTCCGGCGCCGGCCCGTCCACCAGGACCCGGACCCGCTGTCCAATCCGCCTCCGCTGGGCCCTCGCCACGATGCGCTTCTGGTCGGCCATCAGGCTGTCGCGGCGCCGCCGCTTGGTCCGGGCCGGCACGTCGTCGGCCAGGCCGTACGCGCTCGTCCCCTCCTCGTGCGAGTAGGTGAACACGCCGACGTGATCGAACTCGACCTCGCGCACGAACCCGCGCAGTTCGTCGAACTCGGCCGCCGTCTCCCCCGGAAACCCCACGATGAAGGTCGTGCGCAGGGCGACGCCCGGCACGCGGGTGCGGATCCGATCGAGCAGCCCGCGGTATCCCCGTCCCGTGCCCGGGCGCTTCATCCGCTTGAGGACGCCGTCGGCCGCGTGCTGGAGCGGCAGGTCGATGTACTTGCAGACCTTGTCGCATTCGGCCATGGCCGCCAGCGTGTCGTCGCCGATCGTGGTGGGGTAGAGATACAGGACGCGGATCCACTCGAGGCCCTCGACCCGGTCGAGCGCCCGCAGCAGGCGCGCCAGGGCGCCGCGCTCGCCCCGGTCCACGCCGTAGAAGCTCGAATCCTGCGAGATGAGGATCACTTCACGCACGCCCTGGTCCGCCAGGCGCCTGGCCTCGACGAGGACCGAGTCGGCGGACCGGCTGCGGTAGTGGCCGCGCAGGGTCGGGATGATACAGAACGAGCAGCTGTAGTCGCACCCTTCGGCGATCTTGACGTACGCGTAGTGGGACGGCGTGACCAGCGTGCGCGGCGTGTCGGCATCGTACAGGTAGTCGGGCAGCGCGATCGGGCCGGCGCCCGGGGACCGAACGGGTGCCGGGCGGTCCGGGTGCTTCCGCAGCAGCCGGACGGGGACCGCTGCCGGGACCGCGGCCTCCGCCGACGCGTTCACGGCCCCCACGATCCCGAGAAGTTCACCGGTGCCGAGCACCGCGTCGATTTCCGGCATCCGCGCCTGCAGCTCGCCCCGGTACCGCTCCGCCAGGCACCCGGTGACCACCAGCCGCCGGCAGCGGCCGTCGCGCTTGTGGCCCGCCATCTCCAGGATGGTGTCCACCGACTCCTGCTTGGCCGAATCGATGAAGGCGCAGGTGTTGACCACCAGGACGTCGGCGTCGGCGGCATCGGCCGTGAGGTCGTGCCCGGCCTGCTGGACGAGCCCGATCATCACCTCGGAGTCAACGAGGTTCTTCGGGCAGCCGAGGGAAACGAAACCAATCTTCACGCCGGGGGGCTCCAGGTGAACTACGGGTACAGACGATACAGCATGCGCGGGTACGGGATCGCCTCCCGCAGGTGATCCAGGCCGCAGATCCAGCTCACCACGCGCTCGATCCCCATGCCGAACCCGCCGTGCGGGACGCCGCCGAACCGGCGCAGGTCGAGATACCACTCGAACGCCGCGGGCGGCAGGTCGTGCTCCTTGATCCGCTGGAGCAGCAAGGCGTAGCTCGCAATGCGCTGGCTGCCGCCGATGATCTCGCCGTAGCCTTCCGGCGCCAGGACATCCACGCACAGCGCCACCTCGGGGCGCTGCGGGTCCGGCTCCATGTAGAACGCCTTGATCCGGGACGGGTAGCGATGCACCGCGACCGGCCGATCGAACGCCTGCGAGATGATCGTCTCGTCGGGGGCGCCGAAGTCGCCGCCCCATTCGAACGGCTGGCCGTGCTCCCGCAACAACGCCACGGCGTCGTCGTACGAGATGCGCGGGAACGGCGACGTGACCTGCTCGAGCTTCGAGACGTCCCGTTCCAGCCGCGCCAGCTCGGGCCGGCGCCGGGCGAGGACCCGCTGCACGACCGACACGACCAGGTCTTCAGCCAGCTGGATCACGTCGTCGAGCGTGGCCCAGGCCACCTCGGGCTCGACCATCCAGAACTCGGTCAGGTGCCGCCGCGTTTTCGACTTCTCGGCGCGGAACGTCGGGCCGAAGCAGTACGTGCGGCCGAGCGCCATGGCATTGGCCTCGTTGTAGAGCTGGCCGCTCTGCGTGAGGTACGCCGTCTCGTCGTCGAAGTACTGCACCGGGAAGAGCGTCGTGGTGCCCTCGCAGGCGGCCGGCGTGAAGATCGGCGTGTCGGCGAGGATGAACCCGCGGTCGTCGAAGAAGCCGCGCACGCCGGCGATGACCTCGTGGCGGATCCGCAGGATGGCGTTCTGCCGCTCCGTGCGGAGCCAGAGATGACGGCGGTCCATCAGGAAGTCGACGCCGTGCTCCTTCGGCGTGATCGGGTAGTCGATCGACTCGGCGACCACCTCGAGGCTCGCCACGTCGAGCTCGTAGCCGCCCGGGGCCCGCGCATCCGCGCGGACCCGTCCCGAGACGATGAGCGCGGTCTCCTGCGTGAGGTGGTCGGCCCGGCGGAACGTCTCCTCGTCGACCGACGACTTCGACAGGACGGCCTGGATGAAGCCGCTCCCGTCGCGCAGGGTCAGGAAGTGAATCCTGCCGCTCGACCGGCGGTTGTGCAGCCACCCGCGGATGACGACCTGCTGCCCGTCGTAGCGGGCGATGTCCTCGATGTATGCCAGGGTGCCTTCGTGCGTCATATCCAGGTCTCCACCGCCGCTTCGAGCCGCGCGCGGGCGGCCCGTGCCTTCTGCAGGACGGTCTCCGCCCGGCCGGTGTCGGACAGCTCGAGCATCAGCGTGCCCTCGTACCCGACCTTCTCGAGCGAGATCAGCAGGGCCGGCCACTCGACGCCGCCGTCGAACGGCACGAGGTGCTCGTCACGCGTCCCGTGGTTGTCGTGCACGTGGGTCGTGACGACGTGCCCGGACAGCGTCTCGACCGCCTCCACCGGATCGCCCCACAGGAACGCGTGGCCCACATCCAGGCAGGCCCCGACCCGCGGGAGGTCGACCGTGTCCTCCAGCAGCGCCACGATGGCGTCGGGCGTCGACAGCGCGTTCGGGATCAGCTCGACCGCGATCCGCACGCCGAGCCGGTCGGCCACCGTCGCGATCTCCTCCAGGCTGTCCCGGGCCGCTCGCGGGTCGTTGTCACCCGCCGGGATCGGCTGGGAGTCCGGCAGGCCGAGGTGGACGACCAGGAATTCCACCGGGACCCGGTGAGCGAGGTCGAGCGCGGCGACCGCCTCCTGCACCGCACGCGCGCGGACGCCCGGGTCCCGCGATGCGTTGGACAGCGCCGGTCCCCACCGCCCGTTCTCGAAACGCTCGACAAACGGGGCGTGGATCGCGTGCAGCCTCAGGCCCGTCTCCGACAGCCACGACTCCAGCGCCGCCACCGCGGCCGGGTCGCGGTAGTCGAAATGCGTGCGCGTGGCGACGAGCTCCACGGCGTCGAACCCGTGGGCCGCGATGGCCTCCAGGTGCCCGCGCGTGAGCCGCCGGCCGTGATAGAGCTGCGTCGAGACGCCGAAACGCACTGTAGCTGCTCCGTATCGGGCGTAGAAACTCCTATTGTAGCTGATCGGGCGGCCCGGTCCCGAGCCCGCACCACCGTGGCCATGCGCCGCGCGGCGCACGGCCGCCCCCGTCGTGCGGGAGCGGATTACGGGCGGCAACCGTTTCGGACCGGGGATCTGCGCACACCTTTCTGGTGAAGTTCTCCAGGCAGGCGTCGATCGAGACAGTGATGCAGGACTTCCGCGACGGCCCGCGGACCCCGAGGCGAGAGGCACGGGACGCCGCGGGCTAGCGCAGTTCCTCGATGTGCGCGGCCAGCAGGTCGTGCAGGCGGGCGAACCGCGGGTACTTGGTGAGGTTGGTGCGTGCGTAGCGCAGCGTGCGGGGGATGTACTGAATATAGACCGGGTTCTGCCGCGTCGCCGTCTGATAGCCGAACGTGCCGAGCGCCTTCAGGTTGCGCTGCAGCGCCATGAGGTCGAACCGCGCGCGGAAGTCGGCGCGCGGGCCGGCCGCGTCGCGCCCCTGGATGGCCAGGAAGTACGCGATAAGCTCCTCGAGCGTGTCCGCGTCGATATCGACGTAGGAATCGCGCAGCAGGGACACGAGATTGTACGTGTCGGGCCCCAGGCGCGCGTCCTGGAAGTCGATGATGAACAGCTGGCCCTCGTGCAGCATGAGGTTGCGGCTGTGGTAGTCCCGGTGGCACAGCACGCGCGGCTCGGCCGAGAGTTCCCCGGCGATCGCCGCCCACTCGTCGGCGAGCGCGGCCTTGGCGGCGGGCGGGATGGTGACGCCGCGGTAGGCCTCGATGAAGTGCTTCGTGAAGAACTCCAGCTCCCAGGTGAGCTTCTCCAGGTCGAACGCGACGCGGTACGGCGCGTAGGCCGGCGACACCAGTTCCTGCCCCCGCCGCTGCAGCGAGGCGATGAACCCGACCGCCTGCCGATAGAGCGCCGCGTGTTCGCCGGGCGAGGCCGCGCCGAGGTGCGCCTGCAGCGTGACGTCGCCCAGGTCCTGCACGACCAGCACACCGAGCTCACCCGCGTGGCCCAGGATGGCGGGGATCGGCAGCGGCACCTGCGCGAAGAGGCGCGCGACGTTGGCGAAAGCGAGCGTCTCGAAGTCGAACGGCGCGCCGTGAAGCGCCAGCACGAGGGAGTGCCCGTCGCGCGGGAGGAGCCGGAAGTAGCGCCGGTCCGACGCGTCGCCCGTCAGCGGCACCACGCGCGTCCCGTCGTCCTGGTGGCCCGCGCGCACCAGGTACTGCGTGATGCCCGCCGGGAGCGGCACGTTCGAGCGGCCTTTCAACGATGGCATGTCCCCGGTCCTTCCTCGATCAGGCGGTGCGCCGCGTGTCGAACGGCGAAATCAACAGGCCGCCCGTGATCGTGTCCGCCGAGGCGGCCGGCGCGCAGCCGGCGGCGACGATCGCACAGCCCGCAAAGCGCGTCCCCTCAGGAATCACCACGCCGTCAGCCACCACGCAGTCCTCGAGCACCGCCCCCGGACCGATGGTCACGTCGTCCCAGATCACGCTTCGCACGACCCTGGCCCCGGCGCCCTGGGTGAGGCCGCGCCCGACGAGCGCCCCGGCAGCGCCCTCCTCCCGCGCGATCGCGAGGCAGGTGTCCAGGTAGTCCGCGACGGTGCCGACGTCGCGAAACCGCCCCGTGCATTGGAACGCCCTGATGCTGCCGGGCGACTCCGCGATGAGCGCGTCGTACAGCCCGCCGACCGTGTTCGCCGGCCGATCGGGGTCCAGCGGGTCGAAGACGTCCGCCTCGACCGCCTGGATGCCGATGAAATGCCAGGTCGACCCGCGGGTGCCGGCGCGGCAGAAGCCCGTGACGCGGCCCTCGTCGTCCACCAGGACGCCGCCGTAGCGGCCAGGGTCCGGGTTGGGAATCAGCGCCATCGTCACGCGGGTGCCTGACGCCTCGTGTTCCCGCCAGAGCGCGGCCAGGTCGATGTCACTGAGCGTATCACCGTTGACCACGAGGAACCGCGGCGAGTCGAGCAGCGACAACGCCCGGCGCGTTCCCCCCGCGCTGCCGAGGATCTCGCGCTCCCAGGAGTACCGGACGCGCACGCCGAACTCCGCGCCGTCGCCGACGGCGGCGGTGATCGTCTCCGGCTTGTAATGCAGGTTGAGCACCGCGTCGCCGATGCCGGCCGCCGCGAGCGCGCGCAGGATGCGCCCGACCAGGGGCGTGCCGGCGACGGGCAGGGCCGGCTTTGCGCGCACCAGCGAGAGCGGGCGCACGCGCGTGCCCAGGCCCGCAGCCAGGACGAGCGCCGGCCAGGAGCCCATCACGATTCCTCGAAGACCATGTCCTGGAGCGTCAGCCCGTGGGCCTCGCAGTACTGCAGGAAGATCGCCCGGTACGAGTCGACCAGGTAGTCCGCCGGTTCCCGGCCGAGCGCCTGCGCCATGGCGGTGATGCCCGCCTCGCTGCCCTCGATTTCCACGTACACGCCGACCGGCGTCTCATCGACGGCCACGACGACGTCCTCGCAGGCAAACTCCTCGCGGTACTTCTGGTACCGGAACCACACGTGCATCCCGAGCCGCTCGAGCAGCCGGCGGAGCAACTCGCCGTCGGCCACGACGGTTTCGAGTTCCTCCCGCACCTTCATCGGGCCCGGCTGGACGGGGCCCTTGAAGGTGAACAGGCTGCGGCTGCCTTCGCTCCGGATCCGCAGCACGCAATGTTGCCGGCGCAAGCGCTCGTCCTCGGTGTCGAGGAGGCAGTCCTCCTGGAAGCGCCGTCCGCGCAGCGGCGTTGCTCCGGCCGAGAGGACCGCGGCGCGCGCTTCGTCAGCGCGATCGAACCGCAGCTTGATTTCGCGTTCCAGATCCGCCGCCATCGTGGATGCCTCCTGCGGACCCTGCCCGCTTGCCGGCGGCCCGGGCCGCCGTCCAACGTGAACGCCTTATTAAATCGGTTTGCGGGGGCGTTGACAACGATGCGCCCGCGGCACGTTCGTCGCGACCGGCCCGCGTCGAAGGCCCTACCCGCGGGGCAGGCCCGTCAAGCCCATCAGATCCGGCCGGCCCACGCCCTTGCCGAACACGAGCACCGAGTGCGTGGTGCCGAGCCCGCCCGGCACCATCAACGTCTTGAAGGCCAGACGGTCCCGGACGCGCGCCGGGCGCGCGAGGTCGTCGAGCACGCCAGCCGCGGTCGCGATGCCGAGCAGGAAGTGCATTTGATCCGCCATGCCGAGCAGCGCCAGGCCCGACTGCCCGGCGGCGAGGCGCAGCCCGGTGAAGTCCACGTGGGTCGTCAGGTCGCGGGACCCCGGCTCCACGAGCCACGGGGGCGTGGCCGATGAGGCGGGATCCCGCGTGTCCATCTGGTGGCGCTGAAACGTCGCCAGGGTCCCGGCCGCGTGCCGGGCCGAGTAGAGATCCGCTGCGTCGTGTCCGTAGTCGATGAGGACCAGGAATCCCCGGTCGAGACGGGACGCCGCGTCGCGCATCCAGGTCCGGGCGCACAGGTTGATCTCGGCCCGGACGCCCGGATCGAGAACGACGCCGACCTCGTCGAGATACGCGGGGAGCGCCGGCGTGGACGGCGGGCCGACCCGCTCGACCAGGGCGCCGGCCTCGAGGTCCACGTAGATTTCCCGCAGGCCGTCACCCGTCATGGTGACGAGGTGTACGGGCAGGGCATCGAGCAGTTCGTTCGCGAAGAGGATGCCGGTGACGTGGGACGGAAGTCCCTCATCCGACCACGCGAGCCTGGCGGCATGACCGTCGAGCGTGGCGAGCTGCGCGGCGCGCGCACCGGCGCTGCGCTCCGACAGATGCAGGGCCGTCGCCGCGTAGAACGCGGGATCGCGAACGCGGGCTGCGTCGAGGATGTCCTTGGAGAGGCGGCCGTTGCCGGCTGCGGCTTCGACCAGGTCCACGCGGGCGGGCGGGGAGGGCTCCGCGCCCTGCAACCGCCGCCACATCTCAGCGAACTGGGCCGCGAGCAGCTCGCCGAAGAGCGGCCCCGTGTCGACGCTGGTATAGAAATCGCCCGCGCGGCCAGACCGTTGGTCCGCGCGGGCGTAGTATCCGACCCCGGGCGCGTAGAGCGCCAGGTCCATGTAGGCGGCGACGGTCAGGGGCCCGGCCTGTCGGATCCGATTCGCGACGAGCGCCCGGCAGTCCTCGTGCCCCATCGACGTGCCGCCGCGCCGGCTACTGTTTCGGCACCGGGACGAACTGTTCCTGTCCCCCGCGCAGCACGACCAGGAACGCGGTCGTGCCGGACGGGACGGCCTGCAGCGCGCGGCTGGCTTCCGCCACGGTTTCGACCGTCTGCCGGTTCACTTTCATGAGCACGTCGCCGGGCTGGATGCCGGCCCCGGCCGCCGCGCCGGTCTGCTCCACGTCGGTGATGAGGACGCCCTTGGTGCCCGCCGGCACCCGCAGGCGCCGCGCCATGTCGGAGCCCAGGGGCCCGAGCGTCATGCCGAAGCCGCTGCCGCTGGCCTCTTCGGACTCACCCGGGCCACCCGCGTTGCCTTCGGCCTCGAGGTCGAGCTCCTCGACGGTGACCGACAGGTTCTTCTCGGCCTTGTCGCGGAGGACCGTGATCGGCACCGACGCGCCGGGCTTGATGCCCATGATGATGCGGACCAGGTCATTGCGCCCGGGCACGGGCCTGCCGTTCACCGCGATGATGACGTCGCCCAGTTCCATGCCCGCCCTGGCCGCCGGGCCACCCGGCGTCACCGAGGCCACCAGCGCCCCCTTCTTCTCCTTGAGCCCGAACTCGTCGAGCGCGTCGCGCGGCACGTCGCGGACCGTGACGCCAATCCGGCCGCGCACGACCTTGCCCGTCTGGAGCTGCGGCAGGATGTCGCGGACGACGTTGATCGGGATCGCGAAGCCGATCCCGATGTTCGCCGCCCGGGACGAGTCCGTGTAGATCGCCGAGTTGATGCCGATCACCTCGCCGCGGACGTTGAGCAGCGGCCCGCCGGAATTGCCGGGATTGATCGCGGCGTCGGTCTGGAGCATGTCCTCGAAGCGCCCCTCGGCGACGGGCAACGGCCGGCCGAGCGCGCTGATCACGCCGACGCTCACGGTGTGGTTGAGGTTGAACGGGTTGCCGATGGCCATCACCCAGTCCCCGGGCGCCACCTGGCTCGAGTCGCCCAGCTTCGCCTCGGGCAGGGGGTGATCGGGCTTCTTGACCAGCTGGATCAGCGCGCTGTCGGTCAGCTGATCGCGGCCGACGACCTTGGCCTCGTAGACCTGGTCCTCGTCGCCGTAGAGCCCGACCTCGATCTTCGTCGCGCCTTCGACCACGTGGTTGTTGGTGAGGATGTAGCCATCCTTGTTGATGATGAACCCGGTGCCCGCCGCCACCGCGACTTCCTCGCGCGGGCGCTGACGCGGCTGCGGAAAGAAACGGTTGAACGGATCATCGGGGCTGCCGAAGAATTCCGACAGGTCCTGCGTCTTGCGCTTGGACTGCGTGCGGATGTTCACCACCGTCGGCGTCTGCGCCTTGGCGATGTTCCGGAACGTCTGGGCATCCAGCGGGCCCGTGACCGGCGTGCTGGCCCCTGCCTGGGGGACCAGGTTCAGCGTCTGGGCCTCTGACCGGGGTGACAGATCGAGACGAGAGGCGATGACCATGCCGACGGCCAGCGAGGCAACCGCGACGAGCACCGTGTAAAACAGCGTGGTCTTCCGACTTGACATGTGCTTCCTCCACCCGAGCGAACTGGCTGGCGACAGGACGGCGCCGCGAACGCCGGTCCCGTCACAACAACGTCACGATCTCCGACTGCACCGGCCCGGTGACCTCGGCGTCGCGTTCGCCGACCACCATGTTGATCTCGGTCCGCAGGCCGAACCTGCTCGTATAGACGCCGGGCTCGATCGTAAAGCCGGTGCCGGGCAGCAGCCGCCGATCGTCGTGCGTCTCGTAGTCGTCCATGTGCACGCCGTTGCCGTGCACGGACTCCCCCAGGCTGTGGCCGGTGCGGTGCAGGATGCGGTCGCCGTACCCGGCGGCGCGGATGACGTCGCTCGCCGCGCGATCGACCTCCCACCCGCGCACCACGCGCCCGCCGCGTGCCGCCGCCTGCACCAGCGCAACCGCCGCGTCGCGGCCGGCCGCGATGACCCGGAACGCGTCCGCGTACTCCGCCGGCACCACGGGGCCGGTGAACCCCACCCAGGTGATGTCCGCGAACACGGCGCCCGGCTTGTCGATCTTGCCCCACAGATCGAGCAGGACCAGCTCTCCGCGGCCGATGCCGCGGTGCACGTCGGCGGTGGGGCCGTAGTGCGGGTTGCCCGCGTTCTCCTGCGCCGCCACGATGGGATCGTCGTCGGTGACCAGGCCCTCGTCGCGGAACGCCTGCACCATCCGCTGCTGGATGTCGTACTCCGTCGTGGGCGCGCCGTTCCGCAGGCGCTCCGAGATCGCCCCGAACGCCAGGTCCTTGACGCGGTAGAGCCGCGCGGCCGCCTCGCGGTGGGTGGCCAGCGCAGCCGCGTCCCAGCAGGCCTCGAAGCGCTGAACCAGGTCTCCGGACGACACCACGTCGACCCCCAGACTGCGCACCAGCTCGATCGTGCCGCCGTCCACGCGCGACAGGTAGGGAAGGGCGCACTGCGGCGAGTACTCCATCGCGACGCGCTTCAGGCCCTGCAACAGGTCGCAGAGGCCGTCCGTCAGCTGCTGCCGCCCGCCGTACACCCGCTTCTCGCCGGGCAGTTCGTCCAGGTTGTGGCGTTCGATGGCGTGCACCAGGCCGCGGGGATCCCCTTCGGCGGGAATCAGGTAGTACCAGCGCCGCGTTGCGATCTTGTGACTGCCGGCCAGGCCGGCCAGCTTGGCCGCGATAGGGTTGGACCCGTGAAAGTCGTAGAGGAGCCAGCCGTCGATCCCGTCTTCACGCAGCGCCCGCTGCACGGAAGGAACATGTAGCGCCATACCGTCCAGTATACCCCCCCGCCGTCGAGTCGCCGACGGCAGGCCCGGGGCTCGTTGACATCCGGATGAGCCTCTTATACTTTGACGCCGCCGCACGTCGGGAAGTTTGCGGCAGGGAGGATGTGTGATGCCGCGCCGCGTTACCCGGGGCCGCGCGCCCCTGACCGCGTTGTTCGGGCTCGTACTCGTCGCCGGGCTGGTCCTGGCCCTGAACGGGCGGGCCGGCGGCACCGTCTTCGCCGCGCCCCAGCGGATGCAGGGCCCGTCCGCGGAAGGGCCCCGGGCCAAGCCGCCCGCGACCCACCGCGTGGGCGGCACCCGGGACGGGGTGTCCTTCTTTCCACGAGTCCAGTATCCCGAAACGAAGCCGCTCCACCCGGGCGAGGTGGATTTCAAGCACTACCACACGGTGGAGGAGACCGTCGCGCTGCTGCGGATGTGGGCGCAGAAGTACCCCGACCTCGTCGATCTCTACTCGGTCGGGCAGTCGTTCGAGGGCCGGGACATCTGGCAGGTCACCATCACCAGCAAGAAGACCGGCAAGGACACCGACAAGCCCGCCTTCTTCCTCGAGGGCGGCCGCCACGCCGGGGAGATCAGCGGCGTCGAGACGACGCTCTATTTCATCAATCACCTGCTGACGTCCTACGGGACCGATCCCGCCATCACGAAGCTGGTCGACAGCAAGTCGCTCTACGTCAAGCCGAACAACGACCCGGACGGCAACACGCTGTACCAGCTGACGGCCCAGACGCTGCGCAGCACGGTCCGGCCGTTCGACAACGACGGGGACGGCCTGCTGGACGAGGATCCCGGCGAGGATCTCGACGGCGACCTTTACGTGCGCCAGATGCGGAAGTATGTCGGGCCCGGCAAGGGCAACGCGATGAAGGACCCGAAGGATCCCCAGGGCCGCGCGATGCGCCGCGCGCGGGACGGCCAGGGCGACTACCAGCTGTACTCGGAAGGGGTCGACAACGACCTGGACGGGCGCTACAACGAGGACGGGATCGGCGGGCTCGACCTGCACCGCAACTACCCGGAGAACTGGCGCCCGATGACGGACGCGACGGGGCGGGGCTACACGCAGGGCGGTTCGGGCGAGTTCCCCCTGTCGGAGCCGGAGACCCGCGCCGTGTTCATGTTCCTGATGACACACCCGAACGTCGGCCTCGCACAGTCCCTCGACACGGCCGTGCCGATGATCCTGCGCGGCCCGTCGACGAGCAGCACGGGCGAAGGGATGTTCCCCGAGGACGCCGCGCTGGCCGGGAAGTTCGACAAGAAGGGCATGGAGATCACCGGCTACCCGTGGGCCGGCGACACCTACCACGTGTACGCGACGCGGAGCGGCGTGAATCCGTTCACCGGCGAGCCCTCGCGCGACGAGCCCATCTTCGGCCACGGGCCGGACTTCGGGTACCTCTACTACGGCGTGATCTGGTACGGCGACGAGATCTGGAACGGCGGGCGGTTCGTGGACTACGACAAGGACGGCCGGGTCGACGAATGGGAGGTCCTGAAGTGGACCGACGAGCACCGCGCCGGCAAGGGCGACTTCAAGGCGTGGGCGCCCTGCAAGCACCCGCAGCTCGGGGACGTCGAGATCGGCGGATTCAACCCGAAGTTCTTCAGCCAGAATCCGCCGGCTGACATGATCGAGACCTGGGCGCGCAACGAGGCCCTGTTCAACCTCTACCTCGCGCAGCAGCTCGCCCAGGTGCGGGTCACGGACGTGACCGTCACCCCCGTCAAGGGCGCGCCCGGCGCCGACGGTCTCTTCGACGTGCAGGCGACGGTCACCAATGACGGGCTCATCCCGACGGCGCTCGAGATGGCCAAGCGCGTGAAGATGGTGCGGCCTGATGCCGTGACCATCAAGCTGGCGCAGGGCCAGCAACTGACGAAGGCCCCCGAGGGCAAGCCCGCGCAGCGGCCGTCGGTCGAGATTGGCTGGCTGAAGCCGGGCGAGACGAAGAGCGTGACCTGGCAGGTCACGGGCGCGGGCACAGCGACGGTGACGATTGGTTCGACCCGCGGCGGCGTCGACAGCCGCGAGGTCGCGATACGGTAGACGGCACCCTTGTGTCCTCGGACGTCTTCCGTGACCTTCGCCTTCTTTCCTCACACGGGCGACATTGGCGTCCACCTGCGGGCCGAGACGCTCGACGGCCTGTTCGCTGCGGCGGCCGAGGCGTTCCTGGACGCGGTGACCGACGCCGCGGGGGTCCGTCCGGCAGACGAGGTGGTCCTGTCATGCCGCGCCGCCGAACTCGACCTGCTGTTGCACGACTTCCTCAGTGAACTCCTCTTCCGGTTCGACGCGCGCCGGCTGCTGCTCCGGCCGACCGCCGTCACCGTGCGGCCGGACGCGCCTGGCTGGCGCGTCGACGCGCACCTGGCCGGCGAAGCGCTGGATTCCGGCAGGCACGCCGTGGATCGCGTCCTGAAGGCGGTCACCTACCACGAACTGGCCGTGAGCCAGGACGCGTCGGGGTGGTCCGCCACGGTCGTGTTCGACATCTGACGCCACAACGGCCGGGCCATGCGGGACGGCGCCCGCGGTGGTATCGTGCCACCATGCACATCGAGAAGATCGATCGCTTCCGCTGGCGCATTCCGCGCGAGGGCGGCATGCGCGTGGATGGCGTCATCTACGCCGACGAGCGCATGCTCGACGACCTGCGCACCGACCCGAGCCTGCAGCAGGTGTGCAACGTCGCCCACCTGCCGGGTATCGTGCGGGCCTCGCTGGCCATGCCCGACATCCACTGGGGCTACGGCTTCCCGATCGGCGGGGTGGCCGCGATGGATGCGGACGAGGGCGTCGTGTCGCCGGGAGGCGTGGGCTACGACATCAATTGAGGGGTCCGGCTGCTGCGCTCAGGTCTGAGCCGCACGGACGTTGTTCCCCGGATGCGCGACATCCTGTCGCGGATGTACCAGTCCGTCCCGACGGGTGTCGGGTCGCGCCGCCGCGACCTGACGCTGTCGCCCGGGGACCTCGCAGGCGTGCTCACGCGGGGGGCGGGCTGGGCCGTGGCGCGGGGGTTCGGCCCCGCCTCGGACCTGGACCACATCGAGGAACTTGGGTGCCTGCCCGACGCGGACCCGGATCTCGTGTCGGACCGTGCCCGCGAGCGGGGGCGGGCGCAGCTCGGCACGCTGGGGTCGGGCAATCACTTCGCGGAAATCCAGTACGTGGCGGAGGTCTACGACGAGGCGGTCGCCCACGCGTTCGGCCTGCGGCCGGACGAGGTGACGGTCATGATTCACAGCGGTTCGCGCGGCCTGGGCCACCAGGTCTGCGAGGATCACCTCCGCCTGATGGTGCACGGGGCGCACAAGCACGGGATCGACCTGCCGGACCGGCAGCTGAGCTGCGTGCCGATCCGATCGCCGGAGGGCCGCGCGTATCTGGCCGCGATGGCCGCCGCGGCGAACTTCGCCTTCGCCAACCGCCAGGTCATGAGCCACTGGGTTCGCGAGAGCATCGCGTCGGCCTTCGGCACGGGGGCGGACCGCCTCGGGCTGGAAGTCGTGTACGACGTGTGCCACAACATCGCGAAGTTCGAGACCTTCACCATCGACGGGCGCCCGAGGCGTCTGTGCGTCCACCGCAAGGGCGCCACGCGCGCGTACCCGCCCGGGCACCCGCAGACGCCGGCCGCGTACCGCCACGTGGGCCAGCCGGTCCTCATTCCCGGCGACATGGGCCGCTACTCGTACGTGCTGGCCGGGACGGCGCGGGCCCTCGACGACACGTTCGGGTCGACCTGCCACGGCGCCGGGCGTCGCATGAGCCGCCACGAGGCCAAGCGCGCGGTGCGGGGCCGGTCGCTCCTCCAGGAGATGGCCGACCGGGGGGTGATGGTCCTGGCAGCCGGGATGGCGACGGTCGCCGAGGAGATGCCCGAGGCCTACAAGGACGTCGCCGATGTCGTGGCGGTCGTCGATGGCGCCGGCATCAGCACCCGCGTGGCGCAGCTGCGGCCGCTCGGCGTGATCAAGGGGTAGTCCGGGTCAGGGCGAGGCGCCGCAGTCCCCAATCCCTTTTGGCGGTCCCGGCGTCCTATAATCAATCGATGCCCTCGACATCGGTCGAGTCGCCAGCCTCATTCGTAACGGGTCCGCGACCGAGCGCGTGATGGCGCGCCAGTGCCCGGGACCCAGCAGGTCACAACCGTGCCGAGAACCTTCGTCCTTACCGCCCTGATCCTGGCGGCGGGCATGTCGGCGGGAGGCCAGCAGCCCCCGCCGCAGCCGCGCGATCCGCAGATGCCCCCGATCACCTTCCGGTCCGAGATCAACTACGTCGAGGTCGACGCCGTCGTGGTGGACTCGGACGGCAACTTCGTCCGGAACCTCCGGAAGGAGGACTTCCAGGTCTCCGAAGACGGCCGCCCGCAGCCGGTGACGGCCTTCGCCCTGGTGGACATTCCGATCGAGCGGGACGAACGGCCGCTGTTCATCCCGAAGCCGGTCGAGCCGGACGTGCAGTCGAACACGGGCAGGCCCGAGGGACGGCTCTACATGCTCGTGCTCGACGACCTGCACACCTACCCGTTGCGGTCGGCGCGCGTGCGCGCGGCCGCGAAGCAGTTCGTCGACCGGAACCTCGGCGCCAACGACCTGGCGGCGGTGATCCACACGAGCGGCCGCAGCGATGCCGCGCAGGACTTCACGAACAACCGGCGCCGGCTCGACGAGGCCATCGACAAGTTCATGGGCCGCAAGCTGCGGTCGGCCACGCTCGAAAAGGTCGACCAGTACGATTTCACCCGTGACACGCGGCAGTCCGGCCAGGCGGTCGCGGATCCGCTGGAGCAGGAGCGCGCCTACAACGCGCGCTCGATGCTCAACACGATCCGGAACATCTCGGACTGGCTCGCGGGGGTCCACGGCCGGCGCAAGGCCCTGGTGTTCATCAGCGAGGGCGTGGACTACGACATCGGCGACATCATCAACAACCGGGAGGCCTCGACGATCATCGACGAGACGCGCGACGCGATCGGCGCGGCCACGCGGGGCAACGTCGTGATCTACGCCGTGGACCCCCGCGGGTTGACCGACGGGGGCGAGGACGGGATCGAGATGGCGGGGCCGACGCCGGACGACCAGACGACCGGCATCAGCCCGACCTCGATGCTGGACGAACTGCGCCGCTCGCAGGACAGCCTCCGCACGTTTGCCGAGGAGACCGGCGGCTTCGCGGCCGTGAACGCCAACGACTATCGCCGCGCGTTCAGCCGCATCGTGACGGAGAACAGCTCGTACTACGTGCTGGGCTACTACGCGACCAACGCCAAGCGGGACGGCAAGTACCGCCGGATCGAGGTCAGGCTGACGCGCCCCGGCCTGGAAGTGCGGGCGCGCAAGGGCTACGTCGCGCCGCGCGGCAAGGCGCCGTCCCCGAAGGACGTCGAGGCCAGCGCCGGGACCTCCGCGGCCCTGCGTGACGCGCTCAACAGCCCGATCCAGATCACGGGGATCCCGATGTCGGTCTTCGCGGCGCCGTTCAAGGGCACGGCGCCGAACGCCTCCGTGCTGCTCGTGACGCAGGTCGGGGGCGCGGATCTCCCCTTCACCCAGCGCGACGGCAAGTTCACCAACACGCTCGAGGTGTCGTACCTGCTGATCGACGCGCAGGGCAAGGTCAAGGCCGGCAGCCGCGAGTCGGTGAACATGACGCTCAAGCCCGACACGTACGAGCGCGTGCAGCGCGCCGGGTTCCGCGTCCAGATGCGGGCCGCCGTGCCGCCGGGCCGGTACCAGTTGCGGGTCGCCGCGCGCGAGACCAACGGCGGGCGGACGGGCGCGGTCTACTACGACCTCGACGTGCCGGACTTCCTCAAGGAACCGCTCGTGATGAGCGGGCTCACGCTGACCTCGGCGTCCGCCGGTCAGGTCCCGACGGCCGGCTCCGACTCGTCGTTGAAGGACATGCTGCCGGGCCCGCCGACCACGCGACGGGAGTTCCAGTCGGGCGACGAGCTGGCCCTGCTCGTCGAGGTCTACGACAATGTCGGGCCGCAGTCCCACAAGGTCTACGTCTCGACGACCCTGCGCGGCGACGACGGGCACGGAGTGTTCTCGAACTCGGAGGAGCGCTCGAGCAGCGAGCTGGGCGGGGGGCGCGGCGGATACGGCTACACCGTGCGGATCCCGCTGAAGGACGTGCAGCCGGGCGTCTATATTCTCAAGGTGGAAGCGCGATCCAGCCTCGGCAAGGAAGCGTCGGCGTCGCGCGAGGTCGTGCTGAGAATCGTGCCCTGAATCGCGGAAGCGAGAGCGTGGCGCCGGCGCGGGCCGGCGCCACCCCGCCTCCATCGGACCTTCCTAGAACGCCTTCATCGACTTGGTCTTGATCTTGCCGTTGGCGTGCGTGAAGACGTAGCTGTTCCGGAACATCTTCGGATCCCTGGGCGTCTGCAGCGTTAGGGTGGCGACCTCACCGGGCTGCAGCGGCTTGGTCAGCCGCGCCTTGCTGCCCGTGACCGGGTTGTCGGCCTTGTCCCACCAGTACTCCTCGACCTTCAGGCCCGCGATCGAGTTGGCGGTCATCAGGTTCTTGACCTTGATCGTCGTGACGACCATGTCCTTCTCGGCCTTGGTGACCGGGGCCAGGACCCCGATCTCGGCCTCGCCCCGGGCGGGCGGCGCCGACTGGGCCATGAGGGGTCCGACCAGAACGCAGAGAATGAGAGCGGCTGTGAGGACAGCGGATACTGGGCGAGTCATACTACCTCCAGGGGGCAGGAGCCACGGAAGAACGCGACCGTCCCGATCGGTGGATTATAGGACGCCGGCGCGGGAAACCTCAAATCGGGCGTTACACCTCGCCGTTCCAGTCCTCGGGATCGGCGTTGGCGGACCGGTAGACCTCCAGGTGCCACTTGCCGCCCCCCCAGGGCTCGATGACCTCGGTCACCACCACGTCCACGAGGATCTCCCCGAACGACCGGTTTTCCGGGTCGCCGTCGAGGTGGTACGCGGGGTCGTCCCACACGAACGACGGATAGAGCACCAGTGTCAGGAACAGGTCGTAGCCGTCGTCGATGACGATGAGCTGGCCGCAGGGGCGCTTCAGCGTGGAGTGGTAGATGAGGTACTTCTCTGCGCTGTGCGCGCGGATGTACCGCTTGAGCGAGAACTCCCGGGCGACGATTTCCTCAACGGCGATCTTCTTGTCCCAGCAGTCGTGGCAGTACCGCTCGTCCCCGCGGGGTTCCGAGATGTCCTTCGCGCCACACAGGGCACAGCGGGCGCGCTCGACGGCCTTTCGTGTCATTCGGGAGATTGTATCAGGGTTCTCGGGCCGGGTCAGGGCGGGCGTGACCCGGCCCGACCGTCAGGCCAGCCCGCTGATCGGCGGGTGGTGGATGATCTGGACGCGATTGCCGTCGGGATCGCGAAAATAGCAGGACCGGGCGCCATCCCGGTGCGTGCGCGGCGGCGCGTCCAGGGTCACGCCGCGGGCGATGAGGTACCCCGCCCACGCGTCGACGTCGTCGGCCGACCCGACGACGAGCCCGAGGTGATCCAGCGCCGAACCGGCCGGGCCCTCGCCCGCGGGCCCCCTCGCGCGGTGCAGCGCCAGGTTGTCCCGGCCCGACGTGAGGTACACGTTGTCCGGGTCGGGCTCCCATTCGACGCGGAACCCCAGCGTCTCGGTGTAGAACGCCTTCATCGCTTCGAGGCGGGTGGCGTTGAGGGCCAGGTGCCGCAGGCCGAGGTGGGCCGGGCGGGTGGGCATGGGGTGCGGGGCCGGCGGCCGTCAGCCGCCCGCCTCCTCCTCCTCGAAGGCCGGCGCGTACATCTCGTGCACGTACTGCTTGACCATGCGCCGCGTCGTGAACGTCGGCAGCACCGTGCGGAGCGCCTCCTTCACGATCCGCAGCCAGCGGAGCGGCACGTCGCGGGGGTCCCGCTCGTAGAACGCGGGCACGACCTGCGCCTCCAGCAGGGAGTACAACGCGTCCGCATCGGCGGCATCCACGGCCGACGGATCGTCGCTCGACGGCTTGCCGTCGATGAGCCAGCCGTTGGCCCCGTTGTGGCCTTCGGCCCACCAGCCGTCCCCGATGCTCAGGTGCGGGACGCCGTTGATGGCGGCCTTCATCCCGCTCGTGCCGCTCGCCTCGAGGGGCTTGCGCGGGTTGTTGAGCCACACGTCACAGCCCTGCACCAGGTACCGCGCCACGTGCAGGTCGTAGTCGTCGACGAACGCCACGCGTCCGCCGAACGCGGGGTCGGCCGCGCGCCGGTACACCTGCTGGAGGTGGTGTTTCCCGATATCGTCGGCCGGGTGGGCCTTGCCGGCAAAGACGATCTGGACCGGCCGCCGGAAGGCCGAGAGGATCGCCTTGAGGCGATCGGGATCGTGGAAGATCAGCTCGGGGCGCTTGTAGCCCGTGAACCGCCGCGCGAAGCCGATCGTCAGCGCCGACGGATCGAGCAGCGTGCCGCTGGCCACGATCTGGGGCGCGCTCAGCTTGGCGTTGGTCCACCGGTCGCGTGCCCGGTGCTGGATGAAGCTGAACAGGTCGGCGCGCAGCAGCTGGCGCACCCGCCAGAGCTCCTCGTCCGGGATATCGAGCACGCGGTCCCAGAACTCGGGTTCATCGATCCGCTGGCGCCAGTTCGGATCGAGCTGCCGTTCGAACATCTGCGCCATCAGCGGGGCCAGCCAGGTGGACACGTGCACGCCGTTGGTGACGGTCCGGATGGGAAGCTGCTCCTTGGGGGTGCCCGGCCACATCCCCGCCCACATGTTCCTCGTCACCTCGCCGTGCACCTGGCTGACGGCGTTGATGGCGTTGGCCGTCCGGATGGCGAGCGCGGTCATGTTGAACATCGACCCGCCGCCGCTGTCGTAGGCGCCGAGCGCCAGCACGCGCTCGCGGTGCGCGGCGAGGCTGCCCCAGTCCGTCCCGAGGTGCGTCTCGACCAGCTGGAACGAGAACGCGTCGTGGCCGGCCGGCACCGGCGTGTGGGTCGTGAACACGGTGGTCCGGCGCACGCGGGCCAGCGCGTCGTCGAACGACGCGCCCAGATCGAGCTGCTCGCGGATGCGCTGGAGCGCCACGAACGCGGCGTGTCCTTCGTTGAGGTGCCAGACCGTGGGCCGGATGCCCATGGCGCGGAGGGCCCCGACGCCCCCGATGCCGAGGACGAGCTCCTGCTGGATGCGCGTTTCCTGGTTGCCCCCGTAGAGCCGCGCGGTCAGCTCGCGGTCCCACGGCGCGTTCACCTCGCGGTCGGTGTCCAGGAGGAGCAGCCGGACGCGCCCGGCCCGCACCTGCCAGACCCCGACTTCCACCGAGCGGTCGCCGATCGGCACGCTGACGACGCATGGCGATCCGTCGGGCTGAATGGCGGGCTCGATGGGCGCGTCGGCCCAGTCGAGCCGCTCGTAGGACTCGATCTGCCACCCGTCGGTCGACACGTGCTGGTGGAAGTAGCCCTGGGGATACATGAACCCGATGCCGACCAGCGGCAGCCCGAGGTCGCTCGCTTCCTTGCACGTGTCGCCGGCGAGGACGCCGAGGCCGCCGGCGTAGATGGGCAGCGACTGGTGGATGGCGAACTCGGCCGAGAAGTACGCGATCGTGCGGTCGCTCCCGTGGTTGAACGTCTGCGCCCACCAGGTGTCGCGGGCCGCCCGCGCCGCCTTCTGGCCCCGCAGCGCGTCGTCATAGAGCGCCAGGAACGTCCGGTCGCGCGCGAGTTCCTCGAAGCGCTCAGGGGCCACCATCCGGAGAATCCTGACGGGGTTGTGAGCCGTGAGGCGCCACAACGGGTAATCGATCCGGCGGAACAGATCGCGGGCCCGATAGTGCCAGCTCCACCACAGGTCCGAGGCGAGCGTGGCCAGATCGGCGATACGTTCGGGAAACGGCGGGAATGATGGGGTCATCGTGATAGGTGCCCTGTTGACTGACCGGCGCGCGGGCCGGCGACCGCCCGCGACAACGGGGCGCCCCTGGGGCCGCGCTGGCAGTCTCTGTGGAATCTCCATGCTAGTGGTCGATGGCGCCGCCCGTCAAACGCCCCGGCCGCCGGGCGCCGGCGGCGGTGGGCGCGCGCTCGTGCCGGGCGCCGGATGCGGATAGAATGGGCGCGCCCCTGTCGAGGAGAGACGCATGAGTCAGATGAATCGTCGCGATTTCGTGTTGACGAGCGCCGCGGCCGTGGCGGCGGCGACGACGCCGCGCGCGTTCGCCGCGCAGGGACCGACCGTCCTCACCCGCTCGACGGTGAAACCCGTGGTGATCGCCTCGGCCAACGGCAATCGGTTCAAGAACGGCGGCGACGTGACCGGCGTCGAGAAGGCGTTCAAGCTGATGACGGGCGGATCCGACGTCCTGGATGCCGTGATCGCCGGCGTGAACCTGTGCGAGTTGGACCCGGAGGACACCAGCGTCGGCTACGGCGGCCTGCCGAACGCGGATGGCGTGGTCCAGCTGGACTCGTCCTGCATGCACGGCCCGAAGAAGCGCGCCGGAGGCGTGGCAGCGATCGAGGGTGTCCGGACGCCCTCGCTCGTGGCGAAGGCCGTGATGGAGAACACCGATCACCACCTGATCGTGGGCCGGGGCGCCCAGGAGTTCGCCCGGCACGTCGGGTTCACGATCGAAGCCGACCTGAACACCGAGCGGTCCCGCCAGCTGTGGCTCGAGTGGAAGCGGCGGACCGACCCGGCCCACTACCTGGATCCCATCAAGCGCGCCGAGATCGGCCGGCGCGTCGGCCTGCAGATGGTGGCCGAGGGCCTGATCGATCCCGAGCACTTCTACGGCACCATCAATTGCGACGGCATCAACGCCAAGGGCGAGATCTGCGGGGTGACGACGACCAGCGGGCTGGCGTGGAAGATCCCCGGCCGCGTGGGCGATTCACCGATCCTCGGCGCGGGCCTCTACGTCGACGGCGCGGTCGGGGCCGCCGGGTCGACCGGCCGGGGCGAAGCGAACCTCTACGGGCTGTGCTCGTTCCTGATTGTCGAGAACATGCGCCGGGGCATGGCTCCGAAGGACGCCGGGATCGACGCGCTCAAGCGCATCAAGTCGAACACGGTCGAGAAGCGGCTGCTCGATGACCGCGGCAATCCCAACTTCGGCATCAACTTCTATGTCCTGAACGCGAGGGGCGAGTACGCCGGCGTCTCGATGTACGCCGCGAAGTACGCGGTTTGCACCGAGAACGGCCCGCAGACCCTGGACACCGAGCCGCTGCTGCCGGGCCGGCCGGCGCCGGGCCTGTAGCCCGGGTTGTCCCGGACCGTCCGGACGATCCTCGCCGTCGGCCCAGGCAGGGGCCGTCGCCGGAAGACCCTGGCTCACTTGTGATGGGTGTGTTCGCCCCCGGGCACGCGGGCTGAAGCCCGCGCGCTGCACATCTCGCAGGCTGGCTCCGGCTTACTGCGATCGCCAGACGGCCAGCAGGCCGATGATCGTGCCGATGACGCCAAGGAGCAGCGCGACGATCGGGATGACGGCGTTCAGCCACTGCTTGAGTCCCCAGATGCGCTCCTGCGTGATGCGCTTCTTGAGCTGGCGCCGGCCGACGGGGCTCAGGTACCACATGTCGTGCGTCTCGTCGTGCTCCCACCACTCGCGCGGGAGGTCGAGCCCGAACGCCTCGGCTTTCCTCCGCAGGTGCCGGCTCCGGATCGTCTCGAGGCGCAGGTCCGACAGCTTGCACTCGACCAGGTAGGCGTTCAACGTGGCGTCGAAGTCGCCCCCATCCTTCGCCTGCTTGAAGCGCGCCCGGTACTCGCGCCCGAGGCGCGCCAGGTCGCGGCGCACCGTCTTTCGATACGCCTTCTCGAAGTGCCGCTCACGCCACCAGCGGGACAGGTGCATGCCAGGTACCTCGTGTGAACGAGTTCGCATCGCATCTTATGCGCGAGGCGCGCGGCGATCAATGCCGGGCTGCGCGCACGGGGCGGTCCGCCCGCACGGTCTCGACCACGTGATAAGCTCGAATTCATGGCCCTTCGATTCCGGAATCCCTGGCCGGGCAGCCAGCCGCGGGGAGTCCTGAGTGTCGCGAGATGGGGGCTGGCCCGGCTCCTTGGGTCGTCGCGGCGCGGCCCGGCTGTGCCCGCCTTCCCCGTGGTGCCGCCGGCCTTTGACACGCCCCGGGCTGCGGCCGAGGCCGTGTCGATCACCTGGGTGGGCCACTCGACGCTGCTCGTGCAGATCGGCGGGCGCAACGTGCTGACGGACCCGATGTGGAGCCGCCGCGCATCGCCCGTCCAGTGGGCGGGCCCGGCGCGCGTGGTGCCGCCCGCGATCCCGCTCGACGGCCTGCCGCCGCTCGATGCGGTGGTCCTGTCGCACAACCACTACGACCATCTCGATGTGGCCACCGTTCGGCGGATCGCGGCGCGGTGGCCGGACACCGACTGGATCGTGCCGCGCGGCCTGGCCGGATTCGTCAGGGCCCGCGGGGTGCGCCGCGTGACCGAACGGGCGTGGTGGGAAACAGCCCGCGCCGCCGGCCTGGAGTTCCACTGCACGCCGGCCCAGCATTTCAGCCAGCGCGGTCCCCGGGACCGGAACCGGACGCTGTGGTGCGGGTGGGTGATCGTCGGGGGCGGCCATCGGGTGTACTTCGCGGGCGATACCGGCTACCATCCGCAGTTTGGCGATGTCGCTCGGCGCCTCGGTCCGATCGACATTGCCTGCCTGCCGGTGGGCGCGTACGAGCCCCGCTGGTTCATGCGGTCCATGCACATGAACCCGGAGGACGCGCTCCAGGCGTTCGAGGATCTCCACGCGGACAATCCGCGGCGCGCCCGCGCGGTGATGGTGCCCATTCACTGGGGGACCTTCAAACTGACCGACGAGGCCCTGGACGAGCCGCCTGATCGGACGAGACGGGCGTGGGCGGCGCGTGGCTTGCCGGCCGACGGCCTCTGGCTGCTGGCGCATGGCGAGACGCGCGCGCTGCCGGCCGGCCCCGTCCGCGCCGATGACCGGTACGCATCCATCACGCGCGCGAGGCGCGCATTCGGAGAGGAGCACGACCGTGTCGAACTCACTCAGCCCCTCGAGGATCTGGCGCCAGATGCCGCCCGATCGGAAATCGACGGCCGCCGAGGCGTTCTGGACCGACGATGAATCCACGGCCCAGCAGCTCGAGGCCCTCGCACACATCGCCCGCCAGCTGAAGTTCCGCCTGCAGAGCGTCCAGAAGTTCCCGCTCGAGAAGAGAGTCCACTACCTGGCGTCCGTGCCCGCCGTCTCCGACGCCGTGGCGGGACGCGCGCTGATCGTCTATCACCTCGCGCACCAGCGAGCCCTGCTCCAGGCGTTCCTCGACCGGCTCGGGATCCCCAATGAGGATGGGCTGATCAACGAGCACGTCGATCCGCCGGCGCCGGAGGCCCTCGCACAGGCGGCCGAGGCTCTGGCCGGCCAGTTCCCGCCGGACGACGTGCGTCTCTATTTCGCGACGCTCGTCGCGCAGGATCCGGAGACGTGGAGCGGGCTGGCCGAGAAGGCGGAGAACCCAGAACCTGGACCCTGAGCCCGGCGCTCAGGTGAGTTGAAGACTCGCCGGGTACGTTAGCGCGCGGGCTTCAGCCCGCGTGCCTGGAGCGAATATACCCGTCCCACGTGAGGTCCGGCGCCAGGACGTGGAACCCGGGTTCATTCCCCCGTCGCCTTCCGCACCGCGAGCATGACGCTGGATCCGCCGTCACCCCAGTGGTAGCCGAACGAGAACGGCAGGGGCTTGACCCCGGACGGGCGCTTGTACGCCTCGTCCAGGTCGGCCTGGAACCCGTAGTTGAAGTCCTTGATCGGCTTCCGGTAGTGGCCGTAGAGCGTGATGTCCCACCCGGGGTCCTTCCTGAAGAACCGATACGGTAAGCCGGAGTCGTCCTGCAAAACGATGCGCGACTGGCTCAGGACGATGCCCCGAATCGTCGAGAAGCGATCGTCGTGCATCAGGTACGACGCGGACTTGATGAAGGTCGTCACCGGGCCGAGGCCCCTGAGGTAGCTCAACAGGTTGACCTTCTGGGAGAACGCCGGGTCCTCCATCTGGACCTTGACGTAGGACAGCGTCTGCACGCGGTCGGAATTGGCGGCGACGAACCGGATAGTCACCCCCGTGGCACCCAGCTCCTTCCACGGCACGTCCCGGTCGATCCCGACGATGCGCGCGTCGAGCCTGGCGAGGAAGGCGAGGTACAACGGCAGGTTGCCGTCGATCTCGGGCGTCCGGAGCTCGGTCATCATGCGCTTGGTGATGAAGTAGTTGCGCACGAACACGTCCGCCAGGGATTCGCGGAGGTCCGCCAGCAGATCGTCGATGTGCTTGTCCGGCATCCGGTCGAGGGCCGGCACCGTGCCGGGCGGCTCGAGGCCGAACAGGAGGTACGTGTTGCACGTCGGGAAGAGCACGTAGGCGTTGAGCAGGTCGGGCCCCCCGAACGGGTACAGCAGGGTGTCGCACGTGTCGGCCGCATCCCGGAACTCCTGGTCCCGCCAGCCCCGCATCAGCCGGAAGCGCGCGCGCTCGCTGCGCGTCCAGTTCGCATCGAACTCCAGCTTGTGCGCCTTCCACGTCGCCCGGCCGATCACCCGCTTGAAGCGCTCGCGGTCCTCGGGCATCTGCCCGGCGAGCACACGTGCGACATCGGTCAGGCCATGGTCGTAGGGCACGAGGGCGTCAGCCGATCGACCCGCCGCGGCGTCATGGGGACTGCCGCCGCAGGCCGGCAGCGCCGCCGCCAGAACGATCATCGTCAGACAGGCCAGACGACGGGTCTCAGTGGTCTTGCGCATGGCGAGGTGACAGGCGTACTTGACCGGGTGGCTTGCCCGTGAGTGGCCGCCGGCCGCCGCCCCCCGACAGAGCGGCCGGACCAGAAGAAGACCCCGTGTGCGCGCCAGCGCCAGGCGCGACCCGGCGTAGTGTAGCGCGCTTTGCCGCCGCTTGACAGGTGAGGGGCCCCGGCGGCAAAGTCATGGTCCCTGCCGGCTTGCGCCGTCCCCGCGACGGGGGCCGGTCAGGTAGAGTGGACGCGGAGACTCCCTGTGATTTCGTCCTCGCTCCTGGTCGCAGCCTACGAGTCTGGCTACTTTCCCATGGCGGTGGAGGATGGATCGATCCAGTGGTTCTCGCCGGACCCCCGGGGTATCCTGCCCCTCGACGGGTTCCACGCGTCCCGCCGCCTGGCCCGGGTGATTCGGTCCGGACGCTTCACGGTGACGTGCGATCGCGCGTTCCGGGACGTGATCGAGGCGTGCGCGGCGGATCGTGAGGAGGGCACCTGGATCAGCGACGAGATCATCGCGAGCTACGTGGCGCTGCACCGGCGACAGCTGGCGCATTCCGTGGAGGTCTGGCTCGACGGCCGGCTGGCCGGCGGGCTCTACGGCGTCAGCCGGCGCGCCGCCTTTTTCGGCGAGTCGATGTTCCACCGCGTGACGGACGCGTCGAAGGTGGCGCTCTCGGTGCTGGTCGATCACCTGCGGGCCCGCGGCTACCGGCTGCTCGACATCCAGTGGCTCACGCCGCACCTGGCTTCCTTCGGGGCGATTGAGATCCCGAGGGACCGCTACCTCGAGCTCCTGGCGGAGAGCCTGTTGCCCGACTGCACGTTCAGGGACGATGCGCCCGGGGCGCCGACCCGGGCGTGATCGCCTGGAGGGATCGATGCCGAACCGTTCCGTCTATCACCTGAATCTGGACACGGCGATGCTGGAGGGCGCGACGATCGCCCTGCTGCCCGGCGATCCGGGGCGCGTGGATGCGATCGCGCGGACTGCGCCCTTCGAGCGGAGCCGCGAGCTGGCCAGCAAGCGCGAGTACCGCACCTGGCTGGGCTACATCGCCGGCTCGCCGGTCCTGGTGACCTCCACCGGGATCGGCGGTCCCTCCGCCTCGATTGCCCTCGACGAGCTGGCGCAGCTCGGCGTGCGCACGTTCCTCCGCGTGGGCACGACCGGCGCGATCCAGCCGGACATCGACATCGGTGACGTGATCATCACGACCGGGGCCGTGCGCCTCGACGGCGCTTCGACGCACTACGCCCCTGTCGAGTTCCCCGCGGTCGCGCATCACGAGGTGGTGCAGGCGCTGATCGAGGCGGCGCGGGCGGCCCGCATCCCGGCCCGCCCGGGCGTGAGCGCGTCGTGCGACACGTTCTACCCCGGGCAGGAGCGGTACGATTCGTACTCGGGGTACGTGCCCCGCCGGTTCCAGGGGGCGACCGAGGAGTGGCGGCACCTGCACGTCCTGAACTACGAGATGGAGTCGTCGACCGTCCTGACGTTGTGCGCCGCGATGGGCCTGCGCGGCGGGTGCGTGGCCGGCGTCGTGGTGAACCGGACCCGCGGGGAGTCCATCACGAAGGCCGATCTCGACCTCGGCGAGTCCAACGCGGTGACCGTCGCGGTGCGGGCCGCGGCCAGGCTGCTCGCAGGGTGAGCCGTCGGCGGTGGCGTCCTCGACGTCCCGATTCACGGAGGTGCCCGATGGTTCGGGGCAGGAGTTCGCCATGGAACGGCTGACGGCCGTCATTCGGGCGCCCCGGCACGAGCCGCTGCCGCGGATGGTCGACGCCGTCTCCGGTGCCGCCGCGTCGCACGGGCGGCAGCGCGACGATCAGACGCCGCGGCCCGCAAGGCTGGACGCCGTGGACGCGGGCGATGGCGGGGCGCGGCCATGACCGGTGTGCGCGTCACGTTCCTCGGGACCGGGGATGCCTTCGGCAGCGGGGGACGGCTGCAGACGGCCGCCCTGGTCCAGACGGCGGACACCGCCATCCTGGTGGATTGCGGGCCATCGACGCTTGCGGCGCTCCGGGCGCGCGGGTTCGATCCCGGCGCCATCGACGCGATCCTCCTGACCCACCTGCACGGTGACCACTTCGGCGGCGTTCCGTTCCTGGTGATGGATGCCCGCTACGCGTCGGGCCGGACGCGTGCCCTGACCGTGGCGGGGCCCCCCGGGCTCGAGGACCGGACTCGCCAGCTGCACGACCTGCTGTTTCCCGGGAACGGCCACCTGCGGCTGCCGTTCCCGCTCGGCTTCATCGAAATCGAACCCGGTGACAGTACCCGGATCGGTGCCGTCGTGGTGACGCCATTCCCCGCGGTCCACCCGAGTGGGGCGCCGTCGTACGCGCTCCGCATCGAGATGGGCGGACGCGTGCTCGCCTTCTCGGGCGACACGGAGTGGACCGACAGCCTGATTGACGCGTCCCGGCAGGCGGACCTGTTCGTCTGCGAGTGCTTCGGCTACCAGTCCGCGCCCAGGCACCATCTCGACTACCGGACGCTGCAGGCGCGCCGGCCGTCCCTGACCTGCCGGCGGCTGCTGCTCACCCACATGGGCGACGACATGCTCGCGCACCGCGCGCTGCTCGCGTTCCCGACGACGCACGACGGCCTGGTGATCGAGTTGTAGGCGATGCCTGGCGGCGTGCGCCGCGGTTCAGAGCGCGGCGAGGAGAATCCCTTCCACCTCGTCCGGCATCAGCGTGACGGCATTGCCCGCCATGCTGCTCGAATGGGACGCCTGCTCCGCGATCGCGGGCACGTCCGCCGCCGAGATCCCGTAGGTCGAGAGCCCGGGGATCGCCAGTTCCGCGCAGGTTTCGCGTAGCCACGCCGAGGCCGCGTCGGCGGCCGCGTGCGGCTGTCCCGTGAGCAGGCGGCCGATGTCGTCGGCGCGCCGCAAGGCGTCGCTACCCGGGGCCCGGCTGCGCAACGCCGCGAGGTTGGCGTCGAGCGCATGCCGCAGCAGCGCGGCGCAGACCGCGCCGTGCGGGGCGTGGAATGCGCCCCCGATCGGGGCCGCGAGGCCGTGCACCGCGCCGAGGCCTGCGTTGGCGAGCGCCATGCCCCCGAGCAGCGAGGCCAGGGCCATGTCAGCGCGGGCGCCGGCATCGTGACCGTTCTCCCACGCGCGCCGGAGCGAACGCGCGATTCGCGGGATCCCGTCGAGACAGAGCGCGTCGGTCAGCGGGTTGGCCCGCGCCGACAGGTACGGTTCGATGAGCTGGGTCAGCGCATCGAGTCCCGTCGAGGCCGTGACGGCGGGCGGCAGGTCGCACGTCAGCTCCGGATCGACGATCGCCACCCGAGGCAGCATCAGGGAGCTTCGGAGGCTGGCCTTGACGCGGTGATCCGGCACGCTCAGCACGGCGTTGCGGGTGGCCTCGGCACCGGTGCCGGCGGTGGTGGGGATGGCCACATAAGGCAGCGGCGCGGCCGCGAGCGGCAGGCCGCGCCCGACGACCTCGAGGTAGTCGAGGGGATCGCCCGAGTTGGTGGCGAGCGCCGCGATCGCCTTGCCGGCATCGATGGCGCTGCCGCCGCCGATTCCGACCACCACGTCGACGGCCTCGGCGCCCGCGAACTCGGTGCCCATGCGGACGAACTCGATATCCGGCTCCCGGTCGACCGAGAGAATCAGCGTGTCGAGGCGCTTGGCCCGCAGTTCGGCGAGCAGCGGCTCGGCCCGTTCCCACTGCTGCCCGGTGACAACCATGACCCGGGACCCGAGCGCGCTGATCGTCGCGCCGGCCTCGCGGATCGAGCCCGGCCCGAACAGGACGCGGCCGGCGGTGGCGAATTCGAAGCGCACGGCCTACCAGCCTTCGTCGCCGGGGTGCACGGATCCATGCATCACCCCGACCCGCGGTTCGGCCATCAGCGGCGTGACGGCATCTCGCCACGCCAGGTAATGGGGCGTCTCCTTGTGCGCGGCGACAGCCCCGGGCGTGCGGTACGCCTCGATCAGCACGAAGCGGGTGGGGTCATCCTGCTGCTGGATGACATCGAAGCGCGCGATCCCCGGCTCCCGCACGCTGGCGCGGGCATTGGCCAGCGCGGCGTCGCGGAAGGCGGCAACAGCGTCGGGCTTCACGTGCACGTGAACCAGCATCACGATCATGGCGAGCCTCCTGCCCGAGCGATCATAATCCCAACGGCCGGCCGGCGGCGCCCCGGTTGGGCGCCACCCGACCGCCCAACCGATCGACTTCGGGCGGAGGAGCGGTGTGCCGGCAGCTCGAGCGGATCTTCGGTTATCGCCATGCGCGGGTCCGCGATTTGTTGACCGTCGGGCAGTGAGCCGCGGGCCGGCGGGCGGCGGCGGCCCGGCGGTCGGAACCCGGGTCGGGGTCGAGGCGGACCATGGTACAACCGTGTACGGCATACGAACCTGAATCGCTCGCCCTGCGGCCCCTCGGACCGCCTGGCCATGGGGCCTGGCGGGAGGGCCGTCCGGGTGTTCATTGACGGAGTCCGGGCATGTCTTCCATGACTACCGGCGGCGATGGCCGCGGCCGTGCAGTGGTGCCGGCGCCGCCCGCCGACTGGCGCGCCGTCGTGGCGCGCTATCAGCGCGCGGACGTGGTCCGCTCGCTGATGCAGATTCTCACGACGATCGTTCCCCTGGCGGCGGGGCTGTATCTCATGTACCGGTCGCTCGCCTGGTCCTACGGGATCACGCTGCTCCTCGCCATCCCGACGGCGGGCCTGCTCGTCCGCACGTTCATCATCATGCACGACTGCGGGCACGGGTCGTTCCTGCCGTGGCGGCGGGCCAACGACCTGGTCGGCTACCTGACCGGCGTCCTCACGTTCACGCCCTACGCCTGGTGGCGGCACGAGCACGCGATCCACCACGCCTCGTCCGGCGATCTCGACCGCCGCGGCCACGGCGACATCGTCACGCTCACGGTGCGCGAGTACCTCGCGCAGTCGAAGTGGGGACGTTTCCGCTACCGCCTCTACCGTCACCCGGCCGTGCTGTTGGGGTTCGGCCCGCTCTACCTGATGATCCGCCAGCGCATCCCGCGGCGCAGTTCGCCGGCCAGCTCGCCCCAGGGGCGCAGCATCTGGACGGCCAACGCCGGCATTGCGGCGGGCCTCGGGCTCTTCGCGTGGCTGATCGGGCTCAGGGCCGTCATGGCGATCTACTTCCCGGTGGCCTACCTGGCCGCCGTCGGGGGCGTGTACCTGTTCTTCGTCCAGCACCAGTTCGAAGGCGCGTACTGGCAGAAGCACGAAGGGTGGGACTACGTGACCGCCGCGATCGCGGGGTGCACGTACTTCCGGTTGCCGGGCGTCCTGCGGTGGCTGACGGGCGACATCGGCCTGCACCACGTCCACCACCTGGCGCCGCGGATTCCCAACTACCTGTTGAAGCGCTGCCACGACGAGAATCCGATCTTCCAGGGCGCCCGTGTCGTCACGTTGCTCCGGAGCGTGCGCCTCCTGACCCTGGCGTTGTGGGACGAGGAACGCCAGCGCATGATCCGATTCGGCGAACTGCGCCTGCTTCCGGCCGCCAGCTGACGGGTTGCGCCGGAGCGGTGAGTGGGCTGGCTGCGGGAGCGACGGGCGCCGGCGCGCGTCGCGTGATTCCGGAAAGAGGCAGTCCGTGCGCGAGTGGCTCCGTGACTTGTACTCGCACCAGGCGTGGGCCGACGCCGAACACTGGCGGGCGTTCGACGCGCACCAGGCCGCGCTGGCCGACGGCGTCCTCCGACAGCGCCAGCACCACGTCCATCTCGTCCAGCGGGCGTTCCTGTCCCTCGCCCGCGGCGAGGCCGTCGTCGTCACCCGCCCCGAGGACTTCGCTACCGCGGACGCGCTGAAGGACTACGCGCGGGAGTACCATGCCCGGGCCGCGGCATTCCTGGACTCGGTGAGCGAGGCCCGGCTTGCCGAGCCGCTCCAGGTGCCCTGGTTCAGGGATCCCCCGATCCGGCTCACGGTCGCGCAGGGGCTCCTGCAGGCGGCCATGCACAGCCAGCATCATCGCGGGCAGAACGCCGCGCGCCTGCGGGACCTGGGCGGCGAGCCGCCCCCGATCGACTTCATCGTCTGGCTGTGGAAGGACAAGCCGGCGCCCAGGTGGGAGCGGGAGCCGCTCAGCGCGCCGCCAGGCTCCTGATGAGCGTGAGCAGCATGTCGATGGCCACCGCGTTGTGGCCGCCCTGCGGCACGATGATGTCGGCGTAGCGCTTGCTCGGCTCGACGAACTCCAGGTGCATCGGCTTCACGGTGCCCAGGTACTGCTCGATGACCGACTCCATGGTCCGCCCGCGCTCCGCCACGTCGCGCCGCAGCCGGCGGATGAACCGCGTGTCGTCGTCGGTGTCCACGAACACCTTGACGTCCATCAGCCCGCGCAGCGGCGCGTCCGCGAAGATCAGGATGCCCTCGACGATGATGGCCTTGCGCGGGAGGGCGCGCTCGGTCGCGGGCTTCCGCGCGTAGCGCGCAAAATCGTAGGTCGGCACCTCGACGGGGCGCCCGGCGCGCAGGGTCTCGAGGTGCTGCACCATCAGGTCGGTCTCGAGCGAATCCGGGTGGTCGTAGTTGAGAGCCGCCCGCTCCTCGAGCCGGAGGTCGCTCCGGTCCCGGTAGTATCGGTCGTGCTCCAGGACCGTGACCTGCTCGGTGCCGAGACTCTCGACGATCCGCCGGACGACCGTGGTCTTGCCCGATCCGGATCCTCCGGCGACGCCGATCACCACCGACCCGCCGCTCATGGCGCGCCTCCTACACCCGTTGCAGCAGGCCGGCGGCCCGCTCGAGGGTGTCGTCCTTCTTCGCGAAACAGAACCGCAGCACCGGGGGCGCCTCGCTCGCGTACAGGAACGCGGAGGTCGGGATCGACGCCACCCCGTGCTCGACGAGCAGCCGCCGCGCGAACTCCGTGTCCGGCTCGCGCGAGATGGCGGAGTAGTCGAGAATCTGGAAGTAGGTGCCGCGGCAGGGCACCGGGACGAAGCGCGAGCCCTCGATCAGGGCCAGGAACCGGTCGCGCTTGACCTGGTAGAACGCCGCGAGGTCGTCGTAGCGATCCCGCGCCGCGGTGAACTCGGCGTACGCCATCTGGATCGGCGTGTTGGTCGCGAAGGTCACGAACTGGTGCACGCGCTGGATCTCGGCCGTGAGTTCCCGCGGCGCCGCCACGTAGCCCACCTTCCAGCCGGTCGTGTGGTACGTCTTCCCGAACGAGCTGACGATGCAGCTGCGGGCCTGCAACTCGGGCAGGCGCGCGAGGCTCTCGTGCCGGAGGCCGTCGAAGACGATGTGCTCGTACACCTCGTCGCTCAGGACCACGACGTTCGTGCCGTCCACCAGCTCCGCCAGCCGCCGCACGTCGTCGGCGCCCAGCACCGCCCCGGTGGGGTTGTGCGGGGAGTTGATGATGAGGAGGCGCGTCTTCGCGGACAGCACGCGGCGCACCGCGTCCCAGTCGATCCGGTAGTCGGGTGCCCGGAGCGTGACGAACCGCGGCGTCCCGCCGTTGAGCCGCACCACCGGGACGTAGGCGTCGTAGGCGGGTTCGAACACGACAACCTCGTCGCCCGGGCGGACGAACGCCGAGATGACATCGAACAGCGCCTCCGTGGCGCCCGAGGTCACCGTGATCTCCGTGACCGGATCGTAGGTGGCGCCGTAGAGCCGGGCGATCTTCCCGGCGAGCGCCTCGCGCAGCGCCGGTACCCCGGGCATCGGCGCGTACTGGTTGTGCCCGGCGCGCATGTGCCGGGACACCGCCTCCACCAGGGCCGGGTCGCCGTCGAAGTCCGGAAACCCCTGGGAGAGGTTGATCGCGCCGTGCTCGTTCGCCAGCCGCGTCATCACGGCGAAGATGCTGACGCCGACGTCGGGCAGGCGGGATTCGACGCGGGGTGGAGCCACCTTCATCTGTCCTCCTCCGGCCACAAACCTCTATTCTGCCACGGTTGACGCCGCCAGGCGGGCGACGTAGAGTGCGACCGATCCCGCTTGCCGGCTGCGCGCGGCCGGTCCGCGCTCATTCACCTGATGCGGAGACCCGCCATGAACCCGTCCGCCGATCACTACGCCCGCCTCGACTATCGCAAGCTCATCGCCTGGCCCAAGCGCCTCGCGCGCGAGTGGGCGTTCCTGCAGACGCCGCTGGCCCAGGCGCCGTCCCGGCGCCTGCTGGACCTGGGATCCGGCACGGGGGAGCACGCGCGCTTCCTGGCGGACCACGGATTCGAGGTGGTCGGCGTCGACGTGTCGGAGGCGATGCTGGAGCAGGCGCGGGCGGACACGCCCCCGGGGGTGACCTTCGTGCAGGCAGACCTCGTGCACGTGGACGAGGCCGTCACCGGCCGGTTCGGCGCGGCCATCTGCCTCGGCAACACACTGACCCACGTGCGCGACGGCGCGGCCCTCCGGCAGTTGTTCGGAGCCGTCAGGAACGTGCTGCTGCCCGGCGCGCCGCTCATTCTCCAGGTCCTCAACTACGAGCGGCTCGTGCGGAACGGCCAGCGCTGCCTGCCGCTCACCTTCATCCAGGACGAGGACGGCGACGCCATCTTCATGCGCGTGATGACCCACAAGCCCGATGGCGAGGTCATCTTCACGCCGGCGCTGCTCCGATACCGGCCGGATGGGAACCCGCCGCTCGAGGTGGTGACCAGCCACAACGTCCCGCTGCACGGCTGGACACGGCCCGAACTCGAGGACGCGCTCGAGGCGGCCGGTTTCCGCGCGCGGCACGTGTACGGAACCATGGCAGAAACTCCCTACGATCCGTGTGAATCGAGTGACGTGGTGATCGTCTGCCGGCAGGCCGCGTCCGGGGCCTGACCCCTTCGACCCGGTTGCGTGACGCCCCTGCGCGGGGCGCCGCGCGCGCCCGCGTGCCCGGAGCGAGCACACTCATCAGAAGTGAGCTCCGGGGTTAGAAACGGAAGCCGACCGTGACGGGGAGGTAGTGCCCGCTGGCCTTCCGTGCCGCGCCCTGTGAGTCGGTGAACATGGGCCCGAAGATGTAGTGGTAGCGAGCCTCGATGAAGAACGAGGCGCGATCGCCGGCCGCGATCTCGACGCCGCCGCCCACGTTGATGCCGGGATCCACCGAGTTCCGCCGGCCGAGCACGCGGTCGGTCGGGCCCGGCCCCGGGATGCACACCAGCCACCAGGGATTGCAGACGCCGCCCGAGCCGGCATCCTGGCTCGTGAGGGTGACCTTGCGATAGTAGATACCGCCGCCGGCGACGGCATACGCGCGCGCCCGCCGTCCGCGCGCTGGCGTCGCGATTCGGATCGCGGCCGTGCCCGATTCCATGAAGTGGCTCGCGGAGATGGTGGCCGGGTGCCCGGGCGCCGTGCCCTCGACCTGCGCCGACCGATCGCCGAGTCGCACGTGCAGGAAATCCAGGCGCACCGCGACCGCGTCCCCGAGGTCGAAGCTGAACCCCATGCCGGCGTTCCAGCCGCTGCCGAAGCTGGAGCGCACGCCGGGCCCGGGCGCCGTGAAGCCCGCGCCGGCGTCGACCCACACGCGCCGGTCCTGCGCGAAGGCGGGCGGAGCCGCGCCGATCAGGCAGAGAACAAGCGCCGCCAGGACGGGACGTGTGGCCATGCAGCCATTATCAGACTGGGTTCGAGCGGGCACCGCGCCAACGGCCGACGATCAGGTGGTCTCGTCGTCCTCTGTCGTCGTCTCGTCGTCTTCGTCGTCCCAGGGCTTGGGCTGCGGGCCCGGTGTGATGTGCGCGAGGTCGGAGTCGTCCATGCCGCCACCAGGGTTGGTGGCCCGCCGGACCTTCGCCTCGGCGCGCCGGGCGTCTTTCTGCTGCTGCTTCTCACGGCGGGCTTTTTCCCGGTCGCGCTTCATGCGCGACGGTCGTGCTCGATTCATGGCGCCTCCGTGCGCGGAGAGTGCGATGCCGCACTCGGGTGGGGGGCGGGGCCGGGCGCGTGGTGCCCTGAGGCCCCGCCTCTCGATGGCGTTGCAGAACCCGTGCTACCAGCGCGGCTCGCGCCGCCGGCTGCCGCCGCCGCCGCCGCCGCCGAACCCGCCCGACCGCTCGGGGCGGGGCCGCGCTTCGTTGACCGTCAGGTTGCGGCCGCCGAACTCACGCTCGTGCAGCTCGGTAATGGCCTTCTGGGCGTCCGCGTCGGTTGCCATCTCGACGAAGGCGAAGCCGCGGGCGCGGCCCGTCGCCATGTCGCGCATGACGCTGACCGATTCCACTGCGCCGACCGTGGCGAACAGATCCTGGAGATCCTGCTCGCCCGTGGTGTAGGGGATGTTGCCGACGTAGAGTTTTCGACCCATTCCTGCTGTGCTCCTGTCCCGCTCCCGGGACCTTGGACGGCCGGCGCCGCCGGACGTCATGAACCAACGCGACGATCCACGACGGATCGTATCCTGATGGCAGCTCGTGACTAAGCGATAACGTCGCGGGGAGGAGCGAGTCGCGAGTGACTCGTTTCGGCTCTTGTCGCAGCGCTGCAGAGGCGGGCTTCCACCTAACGAGCAGCAGTATAGCACACCAGAGAAGAAGACCCCGGCGGGCGCGGACCGCCCGCGCGGACCCGGGCCGTCAGGCGAATCTCTCGTGCCTGGACCCCTTGGAAGTGCGACGACGGCAGGGGCCGGATGCGGCGTTCCGGCGGGATGGCGTACGTTCGCGGCCGGCGGACCTCAGACCGCCAGCAATCCCGTGCCAACCAGGTTGACAACACTCGCTCCCCCGCGAGAATCTGCCCGCTACAGGCCTTGTTCAGGACATGAATCGACGGAGTCTGGCCGTCGGCGGCGACGGCTGACGGGGAGGTCGGAGGCGTTGCTCACACGTCAGAGGGGGGAGTCATGCCTTGTGAGAGGTCCACCTGGCGACAGGCTCTGGCCGGCGCAGCTGTGGTGTCGCTGCTGGCCAGTCCAGCGCTGGCGCAGACGACGCTCGGCCGCCTGGCCGGGACGGTGCTGGACGCGTCGGGCGCGGTGCTGCCCGGGGCGAGCGTCACGCTCACCAATACCCAGACCAACCAGACCGACACGACGGTCACCAACCAGACCGGCGGGTTCGTGTTCCCGCAGGTGGCCTCCGGGATCTACGGGGTGGTCATCGAGCTGTCGGGGTTCAAGACGGCGACCTACAACCAGGTGCAGGTCAACGTCGGACAGGAGTATTCGCTGACGGCGAAGCTGGAAATCGGCCGGCTGAGCGAAACGGTCGAGGTCACGGCCGGTATCGCGCTCGTCAAGACGACCACGCCGGAAGTCAGCCAGACGGTCGAGCAGCAGCAGGTTCTGCAGCTGCCGATCAACGGCCGCGACGTCACGCAGCTCATCCGGTTGTCGGCCGGCGTGCCGGGCATCACGAACCGGACCCAGACGGCGATCAACGGCGGGCGGCCGACCTGGACGCAGGTGACGCAGGACGGGATCAACGTCCAGGACAACTTCATTCGGACCAACTCGCTGGACTTCCTGCCCAACCGGCCGACCTCCGACAACGTGGCGGAGCTCAGCATCACGACCTCGGTGCAGGGCGCCGACGCAGCCGGTGGGGCGACCTCGGTGCGGATGGTGACGCCGTCGGGGACGAACGCCTTCCGGGGAAGCCTGTTCGAGTTCAACCGGAACTCGGCGTTCACGGCGAACTCGTTTTTCAACAACAAGTCGGGCGTGCCGAAGCCGCTCCTGAACCGGAACCAGTTCGGCGGCCGCCTGGGCGGGCCGGTGAAGAGGAACAGGATGTTCTTCTTCGGCTACTACGAGGCGTTCCGGCAGCGGAGCATGACGGCGCAGAACAACAGGATCCAGGCCAGCGACGACATGCTGTCGGGGGTGTTCCGGTACGTCGTGGGCGGGGAGGTGCGCACCGCGAACGTGCTGCAGCTGGCGGGGATCCCGCTGGACGCGAAGGTGCAGGCGGACATCCTGGCGCGGTTCCCGAAGGCGTCGTCGGTGAACAACTTCGATACGGGTGACTCGCGAGCGGATCGCGTGCTGAACACCGCCGGGTTCCGGTTCAACCAGAAGGACTTCAACGACCGGAACCAGTATGGGTTCCGCCTCGACTACGAGCTGAGGCAGAACCACCGCTTCGAGGGCGTCTGGAGCTACTTCAAGGAAATCGACGACCGCACCGACCTCGACACCATCACCACGACGCGGCCGAAGGTCTACACCGACTCGAACGCGAAGCGGTACGTAGTGGCGTGGCGATGGCTGGTGAATTCGCGGTTCCAGAACGAGCTGCGGGGGGGCGGAAACCTGGCGCCGGTCCGGTTCGAGAGCATCGAGGACTGGGGCAACATCATCTACAACTACCCGCTCTCGCTGACCAACCGGGTGGCGACGTTCCAGCCGCAGGGGCGGTACACGAACACGTACCAGTACAGTGACACGGGGTCGCTGATCCTGGGCACCCACGAGATCCAGTTCGGCGGGAGCCTGCAGCAGATTCGCGTGAACCCGTACAACTACGCGAACCGATATCCGTCGGTCACGTTCGGCTTCAGCGCGGCGGCGCCCTCCGGCGTGCAGCTGACGGCGGCGCAGCTGCCGGGGATCAGCGCGGCGGACCTGGCAAACGCCAACGCGCTGCTGTCGTTCCTCGGAGGCATCGTCAGCCAGGTCGGCCAGACCTTCCAGGTGAAGGACCTGTCCTCGGGCTACGTGGCCGGGATCCCGAGCGACCAGAACTACAGCTTCAACAACTGGGCGACCTACGTGCAGGACAGCTGGCGGCTCAAGCCGAACATCACGATCCGGGCGGGCCTGAAGTGGGAGTACCACAGCCCGCTGCGCGAGCAGAACAACCTGGGGTTGTTGCCGGTCCTTGGCGGCCGGTCCATCAGGGACGTGCTGCTGGATCCGAACGCGACGGTCAGCCCGGTGGACGGGGACTTCTACAGGAAGGACCTGAACAACCTCGGGCCCACGGTGGGCTTCGCGTGGGACGTGTTCAAGGACGGCAGGACGGCCGTGCGCGGCGGCTACTCGCTGGCCTTCGTCAACGAGGAGACCGTGACGGTGGCGCGCAACGCGTCGACGAGCAACGCGGGGCTGTCGACCGCGGTGACGCTGA
The DNA here is from genome assembly GCA_963813325.1 of uncultured Acidobacteriota bacterium. Classification (GTDB taxonomy): domain Bacteria; phylum Acidobacteriota; class Vicinamibacteria; order Vicinamibacterales; family JAKQTR01; genus CAWEYM01. The sequence continues at coordinate 1,449,562 of CAWEYM010000002.1, read as the reverse complement.
GCAACCAGTACGCGACGGTGGCGAGCGGCGTCCCGGTCGTGGCGACGCCGGCCTTCAAGACGACGCGGACGCTGGCGGACCAGCGGGCGGTGAGCGCGACAGGAGCAATCTTCGGGATCGACCCGGCCATCCAGGCGCCGCACGTGCACCAGGTCAGCATCGGTGTATCGCGTGAGCTGCCGTGGTCCCTCGCGGCCGAGGCGCGGTACGTCGGGACGTTCGGGCGCGGCATCTGGCGCGGGGTGGACTTCAACCAGATCAACGCGGCGCAGAACGCACCGTTCCTGGAGGACTTCCTGCGGGCGCGCAGCAACGGGTTCCTCGCGATCGCGGCCACGGGCGTGTTCGACCCCGCCTACAACCCGTCGCTCTCGGGCAGCCAGCCGTTGACGGTCATCCCGTCGTTCTCGGGCGGCCTGCTGTCCAACTCGACGGTGCGGACCGCCATCCAGCAGGGCGAGGTCTCGCGGCTGGCCGACTTCTACATCACCAGCCGGGTGCCCGGGGCGCTGGCGGCCTTCATGCCGAACTCCGGCATTTACGCGGCGGACCTGATGGAGAACGGCGGGTTCAGTAACTACAACGCGCTGCAACTCGAATTACGCCGCCAGTACCGCGACGGCTTCATGGCGCAGGTGAACTACACGTTCGCGCACTCGTGGTCCGATTCCGTCGGCACCGCCCAGGCGCGGTTCGAGCCGTTCCTGGACAACGCCCGGCCGCAACTGGACCAGGGCCGATCGGTGTTCCACGTGACCCACGTCATCAACGCGAACGTCATCCTCGACCTGCCGTTCGGCGAGGGGAAGCGGTGGCTGAACAGGGGCGGCGTGGCCAACGCGATCGCCGGCGGGTGGCAGACGAGCGCCGTGATCCGGTGGCAGACGGGGTCGCCCATCTCCGTCCTTTCGACGCGGGGCACGTTCAACCGGGCCGACCGCTCCGGGAACCAGACGGCCCTCTCGACCCTGTCGGAGGCAGAGATCCGGAAGCTGCTGGGCATCTACGAGCTGCCGGACGGGCGGATCTTCTGGATCAACCCGAGCGTCGTGGATCCGAATTCCGGCCGCGCGGTCGGGGCGGACAACCTGGGGAACGCCGCCAGCTTCTCCGGCCAGGTGTTCTTCAACCCGATGGCCGGTCACGTGGGGACCCTCACCCTGCTGTCCTTCGATGGCCCGCCGCAGTTCCTGCTGGACCTGTCGGTGTCCAGGCGGCTGAGGTTCGCGCAGAAGTACACGTTCGAGCTGCGCGGCGAGGCATTCAACCTGCTGAACCGTCCGAGCTTCTACATGGGCGACATGGACGTCAACAGCACGACCTTCGGGCGGATCACGTCGACCAACACGGCGTCGCGCGTGGTCCAGCTGTCGGCGCGCTTCCAGTTCTAGGCTGATCGATGCACGGGAGCGTGCCGGCGCCACGGGCGTGAACGACAAGGGGCGGCATCCACGGAGGGTGTCCCCTCCGTCGTCTGGTGGCGTGCCGGCCTCGGGGTCGGCTCCCCCCGGCGGCTCCACCCGCGACGCGGCGTGGCGGCGGCGCGACACGCCGACCTCCAAGCCACGGTCATGAGGGTATGGCTCGGTCCCTGAAGGCAGCCCGAAGCACGAGATAGCCCAGCAGCCCGGACACCAGCGAGCCGATCAGGACGCCGAGGCGCTCCAGTCCCATGTCCGCGGCGCCACCCTGCTCGAATGCCAGCGACGCAATGAACAGACTCATGGTGAAGCCGACGCCGCACAGCACCATCACGCCGTAGAGATGCCGCCAAGCGACTCCGTCGGGCAGCGATGCCATGCCCGCCCGGACCGCGAGCCAGGACAAGACCATGACCCCGATCGGCTTGCCGAGCACCAGCCCGATCACGATGCCAAGCGGAACAGGCTGAAGCGTGTCCGCGAGGGAGAGCCCCACGATCGAGACGCCCGCGTTGGCGAACGCGAAGACCGGCAGCACGCCGAAGGCCACCCACGGATGCAGCGTGTGCTCGAGGCTCCGCAGCAGTGACTCGGGCGCCTCGGCCGACCGTGGCCCGTCCGGCACACCCAGCGGGATGAACATTGCCACCACGACGCCGGCCAGCGTGGCATGCACGCCGGACTTCAGGACCGCCACCCACAGCGGCACGCCGATGAGTAGATACGCGGCCGGCCTCGTCACGCCCAGGCGGTTGAGGGCCGCGAGGCCGGCGATGAGGACCGCGGCAACAACGAGGGACAGGAAGGAGAGCTCGGCCGTGTAGAACAGGGCGATCACGACGATGGCCCCGAGGTCGTCGAAGATGGCGACGCTCAGGAGGAAGGCCTTCAGCGCGGCTGGAACGCGCCCTCCGAGAAGCGAGAGCACCCCCAGTGCGAAGGCGATGTCGGTCGCCGTGGGGATGGCCCACCCTCTCATCGCAACGGGGTCACCCCAGTTGAACGCGGCGTAGAAGGCCGCGGGCACCAGCATGCCACCCGCGGCGGCAAAAGCCGGCAGGCTCGCCCGGCGCAGGCTCGACAGGTGCCCCTCGATCACCTCGCGCTTCAGCTCCATCCCGACGAGGAAGAAGAACACCGCCATCAGGCCGTCGTTGATCCACAGCAACAAGGGCTTGGCGAGGCCGAAGGTGCCCATCCTGATCTCGAGCGGCAGATCGAGCAACGCCGAGCGGTAACCCGCGAGAGGCGAGTTGGCCGCCAGCAGGGCCAGCACGGCGGCCGCCATCAGGATCAGCCCGCCCGCCGCCTCCAGGCGAAGGAAGTCCTGGAGCGCCCTCAGGACCTTGTCGATCGGGGGGGATGTGGGCGTCTGCATGTGGGCCCGCGCCTGGGACCGTCAGAACCTCACCGAGTACCCGATCGTGTACTCCCACTGGTCCATCTTCAGCTCGATGGACTGCCGGCCCGGCACGTCGAGCGGGTTCGGTCCCGTGACGCTCTTCGAGAGCGCGCGCGTCAGGGCGAAGTCGAGCGACTTGCCGGCGCCGACCTCCCTGCTGAAGCCGAACGTCACGTGCTGCTCGATGACGCCCGGGGCCAGGATGTTGAACATCACCTCGGAGTCTGGAATCGGCTGCTTGCCGTATGCGTAGCCGGCGCGCCAGGTCCAGCCGCCGCCGGGCCGGTGCTGGAGACCGACCTTGTAGATCGTCATGTCCTGCCACCCGAACCCGGCACCCTCGGCGGCGCCCAGGGCGGCCTGCATGAGGTTGGGCAGCATCGGGTTCGCGATGGCCTTGACCTCGCTGTAGTTGATCCGCTGCACGTCGAAGGCGATGTCCACCAGGGACGACGGCTTGAGGGCGATCCCGACGGTCCAGTTCGACGGGATGTCGAAGTCCCCCTGCTCGGCGTACAGGCCCTTGTACTTGTCGAACGCGCCCATGCTGATCCGGCTCTGGTAGGACGCGCCGACCGACAACCCCGGCGACCAGGTGCCGAGATAGCCGACGCGGACGCCGGCCCCGAGCGACCTGGACGTGCCGTTGTCGGTCAGGTTGGACGGGTCACTCGAGAAGGGCGAGAACGCGGCGAGCCCCTTGGCGTCGAACCACTGGTACGCCAGCAGCGCGCTGACGCCAATCGCGTGTTTGCCGCCGCCGAACGCGGTGGCAAACGTCGGGGCGACGAACATCTGCGAGAGGTTGACGCCCGCCGGGGACACGCCGAACGTCGGCGCGTTGTAGGTCGTGTTCATGCCGCCATTGCCGTACATCGCGACGTTGAACACGCTGTTGGCGCCGAGCTTCATCGTGAAGCCGACGTGCGGGATCGGGAAGTAGGGCTTGTCGCTCTTGACGACGCCCGGCGCGAGGCCGAACGTGCCCGGGTACATGGACGGGTTCCCGATCACGTTGTACTGGCGATTCGGGTTGAACAGGCCGACGCCCACATCCAGGCCGGGCCCGGACAGCACGGTGGCCGCCGGGTTGGTGGCTGGGGAGAGGGGGCCGAGCGGCAGGGCCACGCCCGCGCCGGCCAGTCCCTTCGACTGGGTGCCGAAGCCGAGCGAGAAGTAGCCGTCAGTGGCCAGGACCGGCCTCGACGTCGCGGCGGCAACCAGCCCGACGACGAGCAGCCCGATGAGAGCGCGGACGCGCATGGATGAAAGCTCCTTTTGTACATGACACCGCGGCAGCCGCCCGTGGTTCGGGTGGCCCGCAGCCAGAACCATTCACGCACAGGACGTGCCACGTCCCGGCTGGCCAAATGGCGTGCAGTTTCGCATCGCGGGCCCGAGTCGATGAATCACAGTGATTCATGTAGTTTCACGATGTTTCATCAAGGTGGAACATTATGTATCGCTCACGCGAGCCGGGCGCGCCGCATGCGACGCCACAGCGTCGCGCGACTGATGCCCAGCGCGCGGGCCGTGTCACCCCGGCGCCAGCGGTGCGCCTCGAGCGCTTGTCGCACGTGTCGGGCGTCGAGCGGGCCCGGGCGATCATCCGGGCCGCCGGCATCCAGGGACGGCGCGGGGGGGGCCGGGGCGGCCGGTGCGGGTCCGACGCCGCCGTCCGGTTGCGGCGACAGGTCGGGCAGGTCCTCCGGGAGGATGGTCTGGCCGCGGCAGACCGCGACCGCGTACTCGAGCACGTTCTCGAGCTCGCGCACGTTGCCAGGCCAGTCGTGGCGCAGCAGCGCCCGCAGGGCATCGGGCGAGAACTCGAGTGCGCGGCCGTGGCGGGCGCTGACGTGCGCAAGGAGCGCCTGCGCGAGCGGCTCGATGTCCTCGCGCCGGTTGCGCAAGGCGGGGATCTCGATCGGCACGACCCGCAGCCGATAGTACAGGTCGTCGCGGAACCGGCCGGCCCGCACCGCCCTCGCCAGGTCCAGGTTCGTCGCCGCGATCACCCGTGCACGGCTCACGCGCGTGTGGCTTTCGCCCAGTCGCTCGAACGTGCCGTCCTGCAGCACCCGCAGCAGCTTCACCTGCACCGGGAGCGGCAGGTCGCCCACTTCATCGAGGAACAGCGTGCCGTCGGACGCCAGCTCGAACCGGCCGACCCGGTCGCGCACCGCGCCCGTGAACGCGCCCCGCACGTGGCCGAACATCTCGCCTTCCAGCAGATCGCCGGGCAGCGCGGCGCAGTTGACCGCGACGAACGGCCCGCCGTGCCGCGGCGACTGGTCGTGGATGGCGTGCGCCACCAGTTCCTTGCCGGTGCCGCTCTCGCCGGTGATCAGGATCGTCGCCTCGGTGTGCTTCAGGTTCTCGATCAGCGTGAAGATGCGGCTCATCGCCGCCGATCGCGCCACGAGGCGGCCCATGACCGTCGGCGCCCCGAGCCCGTCGCCACGGTCCTGTTCGGCCGGGCGCAGCACGACCACGTAGCTGACGTGGGGATTGCAGGCGATCTCCGTGTTGCGCGGGAACGGCGCCGCGCTCAGCGACACCAGCCGCGGTTCGCCGCGGCCCAGGGCCAGGTGCGCGCGCCACCCCTCGCGCCGTTCGCCCGCGACCAGGGCGCGCCGCAGGGTCCCGGCCGGTCCGAACAGTTCCTCGCCGAGCAGATCCGAGAGCGGCCGGCCCTCGATCGACGCCGACGTGCCCGCGCCGAACACGGCGTCGAGGACGTACGAGCCGTGGATGACGCGGAACTGCTCGTCGGCGCACAGGAACGCCCTTCCCAGGGCGCCGAAGGCGGCGCTGACCGCGCCCCAGGCGGCTCGTTCCTCGATCAGGCGCGGGTCCGGCTCCGGTTCAGTCGGACGATTCCGGCGGCTGGATGTCGCGTGGCGCGTCATGTCGAGTTCATCCCGCGTGGGACCAGGCGGCGTGATCCGCCGGATTCAGGAGTGTCCGCCCCGTCCGGCACGACCGCATTATATCGACTCCTTCCCGCTCGAGGTCGGCTCCTGCCCGCCGACCGGCATGGCGTCGGGGCCCTTCGGCGACCAGGGCTCCGCGAGCCGCTGACCTTTGACGCCGCTGCCTCGCCGACACACAATAGCAGCCCATATGACCTCACACACCCGGGCGGGACGCGCCACGCACGTCGCGTCCGTCGCGCGGGCCTCGACGGCCGCCGGGCGACCTGACGTGCTGTTCAACGCGGGGCTGATTCTCCTGGCGGCCATGGTCGTGTACGCGAACAGCTTCGGCGGCGTTCTGGTCTTCGACGACGAGTCGTCCATCGTCAACAACCCGCAGATCAGGACCCTGGTGCCGCTGGACGCGGCGATGGCGGCGCCCGCCGACACGACCCTGGCGGGCCGTCCGATTGCCGCCCTGACGCTGGCGCTCAACTACGCCCTCGCCCCGGCCGACGCCCGCGAGTCATTCCGCGTCGCGGGACAGCCACCCGAGGCGCTGGCGCTCTTCCGCCGCAACGTCTGGGGGTACCACGCGGTCAACCTCGCGATCCACGTGCTGGCGGGCCTCGCGCTGTTCGGTCTCGTCCGGCGCATCCTGCTGCTCGCGCCGCTCTTCACCGATGCCGAGCGGCGGGCCGCGATGCCGCTGGCGGCCGCGGTGGCGGCCGTCTGGGTCGTGCACCCCCTGCAGACCAGCGCCGTGACCTACCTCGTGCAGCGCGTCGAATCGCTGATGGGGCTGTTCTACCTGTTGACGATGTACGCGGCGGTCCGGGCCGTTCAGGACACGCCAGGCCGCCGCTGGTGGATTGCTGCCGCGGTGGCCGCATGCGCGCTCGGGATGGCGACGAAGGAGACCACGATCTCTGCGCCCATCATGGTCCTGCTGCTCGACCTGATCCTGTGGCGGCGTCCATTCCGGGAGGCGTGGCGCGAGCGCTGGCCCTTGTATGCGGGACTCGCGGCAACATGGTTCATCCTCGCAGCGATCCTGCTGACAACGCCCCGCTCTGGCTCGGTCGGATTCGGGCTCGGCATCTCGGCGTGGGCCTACCTCGCCACACAGGCCGGCGTGCTCGCGCACTACCTCAGGCTCGTGGTCGTGCCGTGGCCGCTCTGCGTGGACTACGAGTGGCCGATTGCCGTGTCGTGGCGCCAGGTTGTCGGGCCCGGTCTGGTGGTGATGCTGCTGCTGGCCGCCACGATCTGGGGGCTCCGCCGGCGCTCGCCGGCCGCCTTCGCGGGGGTCTGGGCGTTCCTCATCCTGGCGCCGACGTCGAGCGTGGTGCCGGTGGCGACGGAGGTCGCCGCCGATCATCGGATGTACCTCCCCCTGGCCGGGCTGATCGCGCTGACCGTGCTTGCGCTGGCCCGCGCCTGGGTCCGCATCGCGCCGAGCCCGGATGCCGCGAGGACCATCCCGAGGGGCCTGGCTGCGCTGTTCGTCGCCGTGGTCGTCGCGCTGGGCGCCGTGACCATCGCCAGGAACCGGCAGTTCGCATCGGAGGACCGATTGTGGGCCGTCAACGTCGAGGCGCGGCCGGACAGCCCCCGCGTGCGGACGAGCTACGCAACGTTCCTGCTGATGGCCGGCGACAACATGGAAGCCGAGACCCAGTTCCGCAAGGCGCTCGAGCTGAACCCGGACAACGTCGGGGCCATGAACACGCTCGGCGCGGCGCTCTGCACGCAGGGCCGCATTCCCGAGGGCCTGGCGCTCATCGAGCGCGCTGCGTCACTGTCACCGCGGGACCCGGTGGTGTTTCGCAACCTCGGCGGGCTCTACCTGCGGCTGGGCCGCTTTGCCGAATCGGTGGAGGCGTTCCGCCAGGCGCTGACGCGCGCGCCGGACGACACCGCGGCGCTGGCCTCCGTCGCGTGGGTGCTGGCCACCGCGCCGGACGCCGTCGTGCGCGACGGCACGCTCGCCGTTGGCTACGCGGAACGCGCGGCGCACCTGACGAAGGACCAGGATCCGTTCGCGCTCGATGCGCTCGCCGCCGGCTACGCGGAATCGGGCCGGTTCGACGCCGCCGTCGCGGCGAGCGAGCGCGCGATCGGGGCGGCCGCCGCGATGGGCGACGCGGATGCCAGGGACATCCGCGCGCGGCTGGGGTTGTATCAGACGGGTCGCCCGTTCCGCATGTCGGCGCCCCGGCGCGGCGAAGGCCGCTAGTAGGCGCGCGCGTCGCCCGGGCCGGGCACCGGGACCAGCACGAACACGCCGAAGTTGCCGCCCTTCACGGAGCGGGCCGCGTCGACCCGAAACCCGTGTCGCGCCGCAAAGGCGGGCGTGCCGCCCGCGGCGAGGAACTCGCGGTGGTGGCGATAATGATCGCGGCCGGCCAGGCGCTCGGCCGCGAGGATGAACGGCGCGGTCACCCAGCCCCGCGGGAACCGCAGCGGGCCCGGGTGATAGTCGAACACGACCAGCCTGCCGCCGGGCGTCAGCACCCGCCGGATCTCCCCCAGGATCGCGGCCCGCGTGTCGTCGGCCAGCTCGTGAAGCATCATCGAGGCAAGCGCCAGGTCGACACTCGCGTCGCCGTACGGCATGCGCGACGCATCGGCCAGGTCGACCCGCGCGTCCCAGCCCAGCCTGGTTCGTGCCACCTCCACCATCGCGCGCGACGGATCGATCCCAAGGAGGGTGCAACCCCTTGACCGATAGAGCGCGAGCTGCGCGCCCGTGCCGCACCCGACGTCGAGCACGACCATGCCCGGTCCGGGCGGCGCGAGCTCGAGGCCCAGCCGCCGCGCGCTGGCGAGGACGGGCTCGATGATCAGGTCGTACCAACCCGCGATCCACTGGTAGTGATCGTGCACGCCGGTCATCTCGACCGCCTCTCCGGGACGCCGCCACCGGTTTCGCCACCCGCTGCCGCGGCGACAGGACTACGCCGCGCGCCGGCCGGGAAACCGTTTCCTGGGCCGCCCGCCGCCCCGACGCGCACCCGGCCCGAGGCCGGCTCGTGCCCGCGCGGCGTCAGCCTTTCGAGTCTAGCGTATGATCGACCGCGTGACGCTTTCCGGTTCGGACACGCCCCGACGCATCTCCCGGCGCAGCGTGCTGCGGGCGGCGGGTGTCCTGCTCTGGACGCCCGCGGCGATCGCGTTCGCGTCCATGATGCGGCGCCTCCGCGACCTGCAGGCCCCGCGGCGCGTCGTCGTCCCGGCCGACTTGCCAGGCGATGTCGCGTTCGTCGATGGCGTCATCGTCACCCGCGCCTCGTCGGGCGCCGTGAGAGTCCTGTCGGCCCGCTGCACCCACCTGGGATGCCGAATCGACCGCGTGGTGGACGATGTGCTCGTGTGCCCGTGCCATGGGTCGCGCTTCCGGCTCGATGGGAGCGTCGTCGCCGGCCCGGCCACGAAGCCCCTCGCGGTGCTTCCGTACGCGACAGACCAGGCCACGGGGAGTCTCGTCGTCGATGTCCCGTAGCGTGAGACGGCCGGCGTCCGGGGCCCAGGCGGCAGTCACCCGCGCGACGTACGGTGAGTTCGCGTTCGCCTCGCTCCTGCTGTCCGTGGCGTCCGGCGTGCTGCTGGCGCTGCCGTACGACGTGAACGACGCCTATGGGTCGGTCGCGACCCTGGTCCTCACCAATCCCGGTGCCGCGTTCTTCCGGAACCTCCACTACTGGACGGCGCAGGCGTTCCTCGTCCTGACGGGCTTTCACATCTGGGACCACCTGCGGCAGGGCACCGAGCGAGGAGTGCGCCGCGGCGTCTGGCTGCGCCTGACCTTGACGCTCCCCGTCGTCGCATTTCTGATGATCTCCGGATTCGTCCTGAAGGGGGACGCGGACAGCCGGCAGGCGCTGCGGATTCTCGCATCGACGGCCGGGACGCTGCCGATCGCAGGCTCGTGGATCGCAGCGTTCCTGTTCGGCGTCGGCGATCGGCTGCAGATCGTCTACATCCACCACGCTGCTACGGCGACCATCGTGGCCTGGCTGTTCGTCGTCGAGCACGCGCGCAGCCTGTGGCCGCGCCGCGCCGTGGTGGCCGCCACCTTCGTGCCCGCCGCGCTCGCGGCCCTGGTCGTGTCGCCCGGCCTGCACGACGGGCTCAGCGGCGTCATGAAGGGGCCGTGGTACTTTCTCGGGTTGCAGGAAGCCCTCCACTGGGCGCCATGGCCGCTGGTCGTGGTCGGGGCCGGCGTGGCCCTGCTGGCCCTGCTGTTCGCCTTGCCCAGACTGCCGGCGCGCGTGGCCCACGCCGCGCGACGGCTCCTCGCGGCGGCACTCGCCGCTTACCTGGTGGCGTGCGCGGCCGGGTACTTCTTCCGGGGCGAGAACTGGGCCTGGACCGCGACGAGGGGCGGCGATCCGGCCGGCCTGGTGTTCGGGCCGATCGTCGGGCGCGCCTCGATCGCCGAGGCGGAGGTGCCGGTGCCGATCCCGGCCGTGCTCGGGCGCCCGGAGGGGTGCCTCGCGTGCCACCGCGGCGTGTCGGGGATCGAGGCCTCGCATCGGCCCGATGCGGTCGGCTGCGCGTCCTGTCATGGCGGACACCCGTTCACCCTCGACAAGGCCGCGGCGCACGCGGGCATGATCCTGGTACCGGGCAACCTCGCCGTCGCCGCCGCCACCTGCGGCCGCGGCGAGTGCCATCCCACGATCCTGCCGCGCGTCGAACGCTCGGTCATGACCACCATGAGTGGGATCATCGCGGTCGACCGCGCCGTGTTCGGAGAACCCGTTCGCGGCGACGCCCCGCCGAAGGTCGAGGACCTCGGCACGTCGGCCGCCGACACGCACTTGCGGCAGTTGTGCGCCTCCTGCCATCTGGGCGCGGTGAAGCAGGAACTCGGCCCCATTCACGAGACATCCCGCGGCGGCGGGTGCAACGCCTGCCACCTGTCGTACTCCGCCGACGCACTCGGGGCGCTGCGGCGCTACGAGGACCGGAAGCCGGCCGGGCCGGTGGAGGCGCCGACGGTGCACCCGTCACTCGCCCTCGACATCTCCGACGATCACTGCTTCGGATGCCACAGCCGGTCCGGGCGGATCTCGACCAGCTACGAGGGCTGGCACGAGACGTCATTGACAGAGGTGCCGGATCGCGACAGCCCGTCCCGCTATCGCCTGCTGGAAGATGGCCGCGTGTTCCAGCGCGAACGGCCAGACATCCACCAGCAGCGCGGCCTGGACTGCATCGACTGCCACACGGCCGGCGAGGTGATGGGCGACGGGCGGACGCACGCGCGGAAGGCGGACCAGGTCAAGGTCGTGTGCGAGGATTGCCACACGACGCGCGCGCCAGCCACCATCGCGATGGCGAAGCTCGACCCCGAGTCACGGCGGATCCTCGCGCTGCGCGGGCGCCGGACGGACGCCCACGCGCGGCTCCTCGTGTCGGCCGCGGGCGGCCCGCTCGTCAACACGCTGATCGATGCGAACGGCCGGCCCGGGCTGTGGCGCAAGCGCACGGGTGAGGCGCTCCAGTTGCGCGCGCCCAGGCCGGTGTGCGTCGAGGGAGGCGGGCACGCCCGCCTGTCGTGCGCCAGTTGTCACACCGCCTGGGCGCCGCGCTGCCCTTCCTGTCACACCGCCTACGATCCCGCGGAGACAGGCTACGACCTGCTGGCGGATGTGGACACCCGCGGCGCCTGGGTCGAGACGGCTGGCCCCTTCGAGGCGGTGCCGCCGACGCTCGGCTTGCGGGCCGTGACGCGTCCGGACGGCTCCCGGGGCGATGTGGTGGACACGTTCGTGCCCGGCATGATCCTGACCATCGATCGGAACCGCACCCCGGGCCGGCCCGCCGACACGATCTTCCGCCGGCTCTACGCACTGGCCTCGCCGCACACGACCGGCGCGGGAGGGCGGTCCTGCCAGTCGTGTCACAACGACCCCGTCGCGCTCGGCTACGGAAAGGGCGTCCTGCGCTACGAGATCGGACTCTCCGGCGGGCGCTGGCGGTTCACGCCGGCGCACCCGCTGCAGGCGCAGGACGGCCTCCCGGCGGACGCGTGGCTCGGGTTCCTGCAGGCGCGGGCCGGGATGGTCTCGACGCGCGACGACGTCCGGCCGTTCAGCGTCGATGAGCAGAAGCGCATCCTGCGGGTGGGGGCCTGCCTGACGTGCCACGCGGACGGGTCGCCGGCGATGCGCGGGGCGGTCGCGAACTTCGACGCGACGCTCGCACGCATCAGCCGGCGCTGTGTCCTGCCGGTGTGGTGACCCCGGGGGTCAGCGGCGCTGCACCGACACGCCGCCGTTCACGGTCGTCGCGTGGATCGTCGCGCCGCCGCCTCCGAGGTCGAACGACATCTGCCGCCGGTTGACCCGTCCCTGGACGGTCACGGGGAACGCGATGTCGAGCCCGCCGTTCACCGTGCCCGTCTCGAAGTGGGCCGAGTAGTCGGCGGGCACCGTGAGGCGCACGCCCCCGTTCTTCGTCTCCACCTCGAGCCCGGCGCCGTCCCATCCCGCTCCGTCCAGCTCCACCTGGACGCCACCGTTCGTGGTGCCGCCCCGCACGTCGCCGCCCACCTCCGAGAGGTGAACGCCCCCATTGGTCGTGCGGAATTCGAGCTGGCCGTGCACGCCCGCGATCGTGATGCCGCCGTTGGTCGATCGCAGCGAGAGATCGGACCGGTTCGGCACCATGACCTCGTAGCTCATGCTCCAGCTCCGGTGATCGCGTGAAGCTGGTCCATCCGCGCGGACGATGCCGCCGTCGGTATGGAGCGTGACCTCGCGGGCCAGGCTCGTCGCCTCCTCCTGGGTGTCGGCCGTGGCAACCATGCGGCCGCGGATCTTCACGTCGCCCCGGTCCCAGCCCTGGACACGGATGCCGCCGTTCGGCGTTGCGTCGACCGTGAGGACGCCCGAGACCGATGGCAGGGTTGCCTCGCGAACCTCGCAGTGGCTCGGGCGATCCTGCCGGCCCATCTCGCTGCACGGATCGACCCCCCAGCCGGCGGCGCCGCGCTGGGCGGCGAGCGCGGTCGACGGTGCGAGGAAGGAACAGGCCAGGATTCCCAGCCAAGCGGAGTGAACACTGATGGACGTGCGCATCTCGACCTCCTGATGCAGACGAATCCGCCTCCCGGATCGTGCTGCCTGGACCGTTAGACGGCGCGGGTCGAAGCGACGTTTACCGAGGCAGCCTGTCCACTTCAGGCGGGACCGCGACCGGCGCCAGTCCTGCCTTCGCCAGCTGGGCGTTGAGCGCGGACAGTTCGCCCGTCTTCAGGAGGTTCCAGCGACCCAGCACCTGCCCGAGCAGTCTGAGGCGCTCGGTCACGGCCGCCGCTCCCTGGGCGGTCGGCGCCGCGTCGGCCCCCTGCAGCAGGGTCAGCAGTGAGCTCAGCGCGCTGCCGGTGCTGTTGAGCGTGTCGGGACCCGGCGCCGCGGCTCCTCCGCCGAACCCGGCCCCGGCGCTTCCCTCGAGCGCGGCCGCCTGCTGGTCGAAGCCGGCCAGCGCCTGCGCGACCGGGCCGCCGCCGGCGCGGCCCAGCGTCTCCTTCACTTGGGCGCGCAGCCCGCGCACCTGGCGCAGCGCGGCCTGCACGTCGACGATGCCGTCGTAGAGGTGCTTCGACATCGTGAACTGCTGCGCCAGATCAGCGGGGCCGGCCTTGACGCGCGGGTCCATCCTGACGGCGAGCGGCTGGGTGTAGCTCCGCCCGTTCGCCGTCAGCCTCACGCTGTAGGTGCCAGGCAGCACCCACGGCGACGACGGCGTGGGTGCCGTGTTCCCGAGCGTCGCCGCGATTGGGTAGGTGACGCGCGCGCCCGGCGCCGGCGGGTAGTGCAGGTCCCACAGGAACCGGTGCGTGCCGGCGTCTGCCGAAAGCACCTGCGCCGGCCTCACCCAGTACGCGGGAATCGCGAGGTTGGGGTCGGGGCCCGGCACCGGGTCGGCGCTCGAAAAGCGGCGGACGATCGCCCCTGCTCCGTCGAGGATCTCGAGCGTGACGGGGCCCGCCGCCGCGGCCTTCAGCCGGTAGTCGATGATGGCGCCATCCGGGGGGTTCTGGCCGGCCGGCTCGTCGGGCGGCATCGGCGTGTCCGTGTACATGTCCCAGCGCACGCGCGTCGCCACCTGCGGCCGGAACAACACGACATCGGCCTCTGCGACCGTGCGGTCGAGCTGCCGGAGCGGCGTGATGTTGTCGAGGATCCAGAAACCCCGCCCGTGCGTGCCGGCAACCAGGTCGTCGCCTGTCACCACGAGATCGCGGACGGAACTCGCCGGCATGTTCAGCCGGAGCGACTGCCAGTGGTCGCCGTCGTCGAACGAGGCGTAGACCTCGCGCTCCGATCCGGCGAACAGCAGGCCCTTGCGCACGGGATCCTCCCGGACCACGTTGACCGTCGCCCCGTCGGGGATCCCGTTCGTGATGTGCGTCCAGGTCCTGCCGCCGTCGTGCGTCCGGTAGATGTGCGGGCGCAGGTCGTCGAGCCGCAGCGTGTTGATCGCGGCGTAGGCCGTCTGCACGTCGAACCGCCCGGCGTCGATGATGGAGACTTTCGCGAAGGGCGTCAGCGCCGGCGGCGTGACGTCAGTCCAGTGCAGCCCGCCGTCCGTTGTCACGTGGATGAGCCCGTCGTCGGTGCCGGCCCAGATCCGGTTGACGTCGAGGTAGGACGGCCCGACGGCGTAGATGACGCCGCGCCTGGTCGGCTTGGCCGTCTCCAGGTCCCGGTACTTGGCCACCGTGGCCGGGACCTCCCACGTGGCGCGCGAGAGGTCAGGGCTGATCTGCTGCCAGTTCCGGCCGCCGGTGGTCGTCTTCCAGAGCGTGTTGCCCGCGAAGTACAGGACGTGGGGATCGACCGGGGAGAACAGGACGGGCGCCGTGCGCAACGTGCGGAACTCGGGCGACCGCACGGGCGTGGGCCCCACGCCCTGGACCTGGCCCGTGCGACGGTCGTAGCGCGTGACGTTTCGCCCGCCGTACACGATGTCGGGATCGAGCGGGTCCGGCGCCGCGTAGCCGTACTCATCCACGCCGACGGGGTGCCACTCGCGGAGCGTGATGTCGCCGTCGTTGCCCCGGCTCGAGATGCACACCGACCCGCTGTCCTGCTGGCCGCTGCAGACGCGGTACGGGTATGCGGTGTCAATGGCGACGTGGTACACGGCCGCCGTGGGCTGGTTGTACCAGGAACTCCACGACTCTCCGCCGTTGACCGTCACGATGGTGCCCTGGTCGCTGGCGAACAGCATGATGTCGGGGTTGGTCGGGTTGATCCAGATCTGCTGGTAGTCGTCGCCGCCCGGCGCCCCGCGGATGCCGGTCCATGTCTTGCCGCCGTCGGTCGACTTCCAGGCCACGACCGAGGCGCTGTAGACGATGTCCGGGTTGGCGGGATCCGCGGTCGGCACGGGGAGGTCGCCGCCGCCGATGCGGACCGCCGGGCGCGGGTCGTTCGTCACCCTGGTCCACGATTCTCCCGCATCGTCCGAGCGGTAGATGCCGGTGCCACGCGTGGTGGCGACCGTGGCGTAAAGGCGGCTTGGCCGGCTGGCCGCAATCGTGACGTCGACCTGGACGACGCCGTCCTCGCCGGAGGGCAGGCCCTGCGTGAGCGGGCGCCACGTCGTGCCGCCGTCGGTGGACTTGAAGAGGCCGCCGCCGGTCCCGCTCCACGCGCCGTTCTCCCAGGGGCCCTGGCGGGCCTCCCACAGGGCCGCGTACACGACGTTCGGGGTGGACGGGTCGATCTCGACGTCGGAGCCGCCCGTGTTCTCGTCCTTGTAGAGCACCTTGTCGAAGGTCGCGCCGCCGTCGATCGACCGGAAGATGCCGCGCTCGGCGTTCGGGCCGTAGGGATGGCCCAGCACCGCGACGAACAGCCGGGTGGGATCCCTGGGATCGACCGCGACCTTCGGGATCTGCTGGCCGTCGCGCAGGCCGAGATGCATCCAGGTCCTGCCCTCGTCGGTCGACTTGTAGATGCCGTCACCGGTGGAGAGGTCAGGGCGCTGCAGGCCTTCGCCGCTGCCGACGTAGATGATGCCGGGCGACGAGGGCGCGACAGCGAGCGCGCCCACCGACCCGGTCGGCTGGTCGTCGAAGATGGGCTTCCAGGTCTGCCCGTAGTCGGTGGTCTTCCAGACGCCGCCGTTCACAGGGGCCATGTAGAGCACGTTGGGCCTGCTCGGCACGCCGCACACCGCCCGGCCGCGGCCGCCACGGTACGGACCGATCGAGCGCCAGTGCAGGCCGGCGACGAACGAGCCGTCGTACTGCCGGGCGATGGCCGCCGGTCCCGCGGCGACAAGCAGGGGCGCGGCCAGGACGGTTGCGAGAAACGGTCGCAGGATGTTCACGGGAGGTCCTCCGAGGCCGGAGTGTACACGATCCGGGACCGGGCCGACGCCCGCGGGACGGCCATCAGGGACGGATCCGCCGGGCGGGCGCGCCCGGCCGCGCCGGGACGGGCACTCTCTACTGGATGAGGGACTTCAGGATGGCGTCGAAGTCGGCGAACGGCAGCGCGCCCTCGATCTTCCGGCTGTCGATGATGAAGGTCGGCACGGCGCGGATGCCGTACTGAGCCTGGCCCGCGGTGTAGATGCCCGCGATGCCGTCGCGCAGGGCGGTCTGCGCCAGGCAGGTGTCGACGTCCCCGGCCGTCATGCCCGCCGGGGCGACGGTCTGCTTGAGCGCGCCGATGACGTCACTTGCCCGCGTCCACGTGTCCTGCGCGCGATAGAGCAGGTCGATCACCGCAAAGAACCGGTCTCCGGAACATCGGGCAATCATCGACGCGCTCATGGAGGCGCCATCGAGCGGGAAGTCGCGGTAGATCAGGCGAGCGCGCCCGGTGTCGAGGTAGGCCGTCCTGAGCTGCGGGAGCGTGGCCGTCTGGAACGCGGCACAGTGGGAGCACGTCAGCGAGGAGTACTCAATGATGGTGACGGATGCCGAGGGCGAGCCCATCACCTTGTCGGCGAGCATCACGTCCAGGCTCGGGAGGGGCGCGGTCGGGCCGACGACCGAGGGCGATGACGCAGACTGGCCGCCGCAGGCGGCGCTGGCGCCGATGAGCGCGACGGCGGCAAGGCGCGCGATCCAGCCTGCGAGGCGGTTCATGGTGACGCATCCTCGTTCGGGGACTGCCGGCCGGCGCCCCGCGGCGCCGGACGATCACCGGCGCATGGCGGTGCGCCCCGCAGGTGACATCGTGTCGCGGGGCCGACCGTTCGTCAAGCCCGCGTCGGTCGCGGCGCGGGTCGATCGCGCGTCAGCCGAGGGCGACCGGGGCGAAGGGGCTGAGGTGACGGGTGAAGTGCCTGACGAGATTGGCGGCGTAGGCCTCCTGGCCTGCGTCCAGCGCCGCGAGCAGGCGATCCGCAAACACGGGTCGCCCGTCCGCGCGTTGCGCCAGCAGCACCGATCCGAACGTGACATGCAGGACCTGTCTCGCGTGGAAGTCGTTCAGCACGTCCGGCAGGTCGGTATCCGCCAGAGCACGCGGGTCCGGCGCGCGGTCGATCCGGGCGGACACGTGGTAGGTCGCCCTGTCCGCTTCGTAGTGGTCCCGGGCGAACGCGTATACCTCGCGGAACAGGGCCGGGCTCGTGGCGGCCAGCGTGCGCAACGCCTCGAGGTAGCTGGTCCCGGCCGTCTTCACGTGGACGAGGCCGCGCGTCTGCCGCGCCACCGCGTCGTAGATGCCGAACTTGTCGGAGCCCGAGTGGAGGCTGAGCTTGTAGGGGCCCAGTTGCCTGGCGATTGCGGCGTGGACGGCGAAGTCTGCTTCGAACGCTGCGGGATCGCCGATGTAGTCCACGCCCTTTTCGAACGAACCCAGCAGGCGAGGCGCGAGGCTCACCCAGCGAACCCCCAGGCGGCGCAGTTCCGTCGCGATGTACACGTGCTCGCCCGGTGAGGTCGGCGTGTCGGTTTCATCCACGGACACTTCGAGTTCGACCGGCTGCGCCCCGGCGGCCTGCGCGAGGTGGCGGGACATCTCGGTGACGTGGGCGACCGCCCGCCCGTACTTGACCGCCGCACGCTGAGCTTCGGGCGCCGTCAGCGTGAGCTGGTGACCCTCGATGCGAAACATGCGGCCGGCGTACCGGTCGAGCATCGCGTCGGCGCTGTCGTCGAGCCGCGCCCACGGCAGGGCGTCGAGGGCCGCTCGCAGGTCGGGCGGCGGAAGGCCCGGGGGCACGCTGCCGACGTGGTCGCCGGGATCGATGGTGAACAACGTGAAACCGGCAGCGAGGCAGGCGTCGATGTCCGCGGCGGTCTTCAGGTGATCCGCGTCGGCGCCGAGAGCCGTGGTCCAGCCCTCCTGGAACGCGCCCCAGGTGGCCGCATCCAGGACCTCCTGCGGCGTTCGGCCGGTCCGTGTCATTTCGCGGATCGACTGCTGCGCGAAGATCGGCGCGAGGCCACGGCCGGCCGCGCGCATCGCGCGCACGTGGCCGGGTGTGGCGCGGCCGAGCCGGTCGCCCATGCCGAACGACGCGCGCAACCCGAGCGGCCGCGGGCGGAGCCACGGGAGGTGCGCGCGAAGGGCCGCCGCGTTCCGGGCGGACATCGGCCCGACCAGGAATCGCCGGCCGTCGTGCTCGCCGACCTCGCCCTCGAATGATGCGGCGTCGTCCGGGGCCCGCCCGACGGACACGACGAGGCGCAGGCCGTCGTCGGATTTCGCCATCGCCCATTCACCGCCCTCGTGGCTCACGAGCGACTCGTCCAGCACTTGCAGGTGGGGCAGGGTGGCGATCGACGCTGCGCGTGTCATGTCGTATCTCTCCGACAAGGCCGGAGCCGATGCGACCCGCGGCTCACGGCGAACGGCCCCCGCCTCGACCGGCGGCATGCGGGAGGGCGAAGGGCGGTCTGGATCATGGCTGGTCAAGCCAATTGCAGCAAGCCGGTCTGGCGCGACGACCCTGGCCTGGCCGGTCCGGCTGCAGCAGGGCAGCCGCGCCGGCTCACATCGACCCGACAGTCAGGCCCGTGGCGGGGCCGCGGCCGGGTCATCCCGAGGGCTTCATCCTACCACAAGTGGTATTAGAGCATGTCGCCAACTTCAAAAGTGGATAAGCCAGTTGGCCATGCCCCGCCATCTCCGCTCCGTCGGGAGCGTGCCCGCCACGGCGGCAGCCCGCGTACTTGGGCGCGGGCGCCGCCGGGGGCGTGCGTCCCGCCGGGGCATCGCCCGACACCTGGTCACCTGGAGATGCGCTCGTTGCGCACCTGCCCGTTGATGCGCACGTTGGTGAGGACGAGGTCCTTCACGGCCTCGAGCACGTCCGGCTTGGCGACGCCGTCGAAGGTGCAGTCGACCAGGCGGACGTCGGTCACCGGGTCGTGCGCGTACCCGCGCAGGAGCAGGGCGTACTGGCTCTTCCGGCTCGTGACGCGGCGCACCTCGATGTCCCGCACCACGGGCGGGAAGACGCCGGCGTCGCCTTCCTCGTAGAAGAAGTTCACCGTCACGACCGCCTCGGCGACTTCCCCGACCGTCACGTCCCGCATGTAGACGTGCTCGACGACGCCGCCCCGCACGGAGTTCGTCTTGATGCGCAGGGCCCGGTCGAGCTGCGGGCTGTCCATGCGGCAGCGCTCCGCGAAGATGTGGCGGGCGCCGCCGGAAATCTCGCTGCCGATGACGACCCCGCCGTGCCCGTCCTTCATCTGGCAGTCGCGGATCACGACGTTCTCGATCGGCACGTTCACGCGGCGGCCGTCGTCGTTGCGGCCGGACTTGAGGGCGATGCAGTCGTCGCCCGTGTCGAAGGTGCAGCCCTCGATCAGGACGTCGCGGCACGACTCGGGATCGCAGCCGTCGTTGTTGGGGCCGTGGCTGTTGATGCGGACGTTGCGGACGGTCACATTCGAGCACAGCACCGGGTGCAGTTCCCACATCGGCGAGTTGACGATCGTGACCCCGTCGATCAGCACGTTGGCGCAGCGATACGGCTGGACGAAGTTCGGCCGCAGGCAGGAGCCGTCGCCGAACACGCGATCGGCGACCGGCACGCCCCGGCTCGCCATCTCGATCAGCCGGGCCCGCGCCGGGGCCTGCGTGGGCCCGGGACCGGCGGTGAGGCCCTTCCACGGCCACCAGTGCGCCTGGTCGGCGTTGCCGTCCAGGGTGCCGGGGCCGGTGACGGCGATGTTCCGCTGTTCGAACGCGTAGATGAACGGCGAGTAGTTCATCAGCTCGACGCCTTCCCACCGGGTGAACACGACGGGCAGGTACTGGCCCGGGTCGCGGCTGAACCGGAGGGTCCCGCCCTCCGCGACGTGCAGGTTGACGCCGCTGCGGAGGTGCACTGCGCCGGTCAGGAACACGCCGGCCGGCACGACGACGCGACCGCCGCCGGCGGCGGCGCAGGCGGCGATGGCCGCGCGGATCGCGGCGGTGCAGTCCTTCTCCCCGTCGCCCACCGCCCCGTGCGCCGTGATCGGGACGTCCCGCGTGGGAAATACGGGCGGCGTGATCCGCGCCAGGATCGCGGCGGCCTGGTCCCACGGCTCGTCGGCCGCCCACGGCGCGGCCAGCGGATCGAGCCACCAGGAGGCCCCGGGCCCCAGCCGCGGGACCGGGACGAGGGCGATGAGGCTGGCGCAGCGAAGGAACTCGCGCCGGGAGACAGGAACATGGCGCATGGTGCTCCCTCAGCCCGGCGCTCAGTTGGGTTGAGGACGCGCCGGGAATGTCGCGCACGGGCGTCAGCCCGCGTGCCCGGAGCGCACGCCCTCATCACTGGCGCGCTCCGGGGTCGATTGGACAGACCACTAATGGCGTTCGGGCGATTCGGCCCGGCTGTACGCCGCTTGAATACCACTCGCCGTCCACGCCAGTCAAGGTCGAGAGGGCGAACCTGTCTGGTCAGGCGGCCGATCATCGTCCGAAGGCGCCGTCGCCGGGCGCCTGGGCAGGGTTGCGCAGTGGTCGCGCCAGTAGTAGGCTATCCGCCGATGTGGAATGTCCAAGCGGCCGCCCGTCGTGCGGGTCGGCCTGGAGGGTGAGCCCATGGATGCCTTCCGTCTCGACGGACAGGTCGCGCTCGTCACCGGGGCGGGCCGCGGCCTCGGCGCGGCGATGGCCGCGGCGCTCGCCGCCGCCGGCGCCGACGTGGTCCTGCACGACAAGGACGCACCGCTGGCCACCGAGCGCGCCATACAGGAGCGGGGCGGGACCCGCACGGCCTGCCTCGCGGCCGACCTTTCGGACCGGGCCGCCGCGGACCGGCTGATTCCGGCCGCGATCGAATCGCTCGGCCGGCTGGACATTCTCGTCAACAATGCGGGCATCATCCGGCGTGCACCGGCTGCCTCGTTCAGCGACGAGGACTGGGACGAGGTGATCGAGATCAACCTCAGCGCGGTCTTCCGCCTGTGCCGGGCCGCCGGCCGCCACATGTTGACGCAGGGCCGGGGCAAGATCGTCAATGTCGCCTCGCTGCTGTCCTTCCAGGGCGGTGTCACGGTGCCGGCCTACACCGCTGCCAAGAGCGGCGTGGCGGGCCTGACCCGGGCCTTCGCCAACGAATGGGCGGGCCGCGGCGTCAACGTCAACGCCATCGCCCCCGGCTACATGCTGACGGACAACACCCGGCCGCTCGTCGAAGATCCCGTGCGATTCAAGGCGATCACCGATCGCATCCCCGCCGCCCGCTGGGGCGCGCCCGAGGATCTCGGCGGCCCGGTGGTGTTCCTGGCGTCGCCCGCCTCCGACTACGTGCACGGTCACGTGCTCGTCGTCGACGGCGGCTGGATGGGCCGCTGACGGGCCCGAGGAGAACTGCCGCATGACCCACCATCGACAGGACGTCGTCCGGGCGATCGAGGAGGTCGGCGTCGTCGCGGTGATCCGGATGAGGGAGCCGGACAAGCTGCGCGCGGTCGTCGACGCGCTGGCCGCTGGCGGCGTGCGCGCGCTCGAGGTGACGATGACCGTGCCGCGTGCGATCGATTTGATCGGGGAGATCGCGCCGGCCCTGCCGCCGGGCTTCCTGCTCGGCGCGGGCACGGTCCTGGACGCCGAGACGGCGCGCCTCGCCATCCTCGCCGGGGCCCGGTTCGTGGTCGGCCCGGTGTTCCGGCCGGACGTGATCGCCCTGTGCCATCGGTACGACGTGGCCGCGATGCCGGGCTGCTTCACGCCGACCGAGATCCTCGCGGCCTGGGAAGCCGGCGCGGACATCGTGAAGGTGTTTCCCGCCACGGCGCTCGGCCCCGGGTTCTTCAAGGACGTGCGCGGCCCGCTCCCCCAGGTCAGGCTCATGCCGACCGGCGGCGTCACGGTGGAGAACGCAGGCGACTGGATCAAGGCCGGCGCGGTCGCCGTCGGCGCCGGCACGTCGCTCGTCGACGCGCGCGCGATCGCCACGGGCGAGTTCGGCGTTATCACGGCGCGCGCCCGCGACATCGTCGCCAATGTCAGGTCCGCGAGGCAGGGGTAGCCATGGCCGCACTCACCATCAAGCCGAAGTCCGCGTGCCGCTGGGACCTTGTCGCCGTGGGCGAGGTGATGCTCCGCCTCGATCCCGGCGACGGCCGGATCGCGACGACCCGATCGTTCCAGGCGTGGGAGGGCGGCGGGGAATACAACGTGGCGCGCGGCCTGAAGCGCTGCTTCGGCCTCGACACGACGATCGTGACGGCCCTGGTCGACAACCCGGTGGGCCGCCTGGTCGAAGACCTGATGTTCCAGGGCGGCGTCGACCAGTCGCACGTGCGCTGGGCCAGGGACGACGGGGTGGGGCGCACGGTGCGGAACGGCCTGAACTTCACCGAGCGCGGCTTCGGCGTGCGCGCGGCGCTCGGGTGCTCGGACCGCGGGCACACCGCCGTGTCGCAGCTTGCCCCGGGGATGATCGACTGGGACGCCATCTTCACCGGCGAGGGCGCGCGGTGGCTCCACACCGGCGGCATCTTCGCGGCGCTGTCGGAGACGACGCCCCTCGTGGCGAAGGAGGCGATGGCGGCGGCCCGGCGCGCCGGCACCGTGGTGTCCTACGACCTGAACTACCGGCCGTCGCTCTGGAAGTCAATCGGGGGCCAGGCCCGCGCGCGGGAGGTCAACCGCGAGCTGGCGGGCTACGTCGACGTGATGCTGGGCAACGAGGAGGATTTCACCGCGGCGCTCGGGTTCGAGGTCGAGGGCGTCGACCCGCACCTCTCCGCGCTCGACGCGGACAGCTTCGCCCGGATGATCGATCGCGCCATCCAGGCGTTCCCCGGGTTCCGCGTGGTCGCCACGACCCTGCGCCACGCGAGAACGGCGTCGATCAACGACTGGGGCGCGGTCTGTTCCTGCGACGGCCGGTTGTACCAGGCGCCCGCGCGCGAGAACCTCGAGATCCTCGACCGCGTCGGGGGCGGGGACTCGTTCGCCTCGGGCCTGATCTACGGCTTCCTGGCGGGGAAGGGCCCGCAGTGGGCCGTGGAGTGCGGCGCCGCGCACGGCGCGCTGGCCATGACGACGCCGGGCGACACCACCATGGCCACGCTGGCCGAGGTCGAGCGCGTCATGAGGGGCGACACCGCCAGGGTCAGCCGGTAGCCTCCCACGAGGGTGCGCACATGACGGACTCCAGCGGTTCCGCGGCAGCCCACCTCGTGGTGGCGCACGTGCGCGGGCTCATCGAGCGCGGGACCCTGCGGGCCGGGACCCGGCTGCCCTCGGAGCGGGACCTGTCGCGCCAGCTCGGCGTCAGCCGGCCGAGCCTGAGGGCGGGCCTGCGATCGCTGGCCGCGATGGGGGTCGTCGAAATCCGGCGGGGCGCCGGGTCGTTCATCACGGCGGGTCCCCCGGCGCTGGGCAGCGAGGCGCTGCGGTTCCAGGCGGCGCTCCACGGCATCACGCGCGAGCAGATGTTCGAGGCGCGGCTCGTGCTCGAAGTGGCCGTCGCAGGCCTGGCGGCCGAGCGCGCGACGGCCGAACGGCTGATGGCGATCAGCGACGAGGCAACCGGCATGTTCGCGTCGATGAGCGATCCGCAGGCGTTCCTGTTGCACGACATCGGGTTCCACCGCGCTGTCGCGGCGGCCTCCGGCAACCCGATCCTCTCGGCGGTGGTCGAGATGGTCGCCGAGTTGTTCCGCGAGCAGCGGCGGCAGACCATCGACGGAGCGAGCGACCTGAAGGACGCCGCGGACGAGCACCGCCGGATCTACCAGGCGATTCGATCCCGGGATCCGGACCGCGCCCGCCGGGCGATGGGCGGCCACCTCGACCGCGCCGGCCGGACCCAGGCGGTCGAGCGTGCGCCGTCCGGAGCGGACCCCGTGACCGCGGCGCCGGGCTCCTCGCACGGCTGAGGCTGACCGCACGGCATCACCCCGGACGCCGGCCCGCCAGCCCCGGGCCCGGCGGCGCGTCCGCCGGCCTCCGGCGCCCGTCGATTGCGAAAGGACTCGCGGCCATGCCGACATTCCTGGACGACAGCTTCCTGCTCGAGAGCGATGTCGCGGCCGACCTGTTTCACGGCTGCGCGCGCGACCTGCCGATCCTCGACTTCCACTGCCACCTCTCGCCCGACCAGATGGCGGACGATCACCGCTTCCGTTCGGTCACCGAGATCTGGCTCGACGGCGACCACTACAAGTGGCGGGCGATGCGGGCCAACGGCGTGGCGGAGCGCTGCTGCACCGGAGACGCCTCTGACCGCGAGAAGTTCGACGCCTGGGCACGCACGGTGCCCGACACGCTGCGCAGCCCGCTCTACCACTGGACGCACATGGAGCTGCGGCGCCCGTTCGGCATCACGGCGACGCTCGCGCCGGAGACCGCCGGCGCGATTTTCGACCGCTGCAATGAGCGCCTGCAGGAGGACGGCTTCACCGCGCTCGGGCTCCTGCGCGGCTTCCGGGTCGCGGTGGTCTGCACGACCGACGATCCCGCCGACGCGCTCGACGCGCACCGGCGGCTCGCGGCCCGGGCGGACCCGGACACGTGCGTCTATCCGACCTGGCGGCCCGATCGCGCGTTTGCGGTGGAGGCCCCGGCGGCCTTCAACGCCTGGATCGAGCGCCTGGAACGGGCGTCCGGGATGGCGGTGGGCGGCCGCTTCGCCTCCTTCCTCGACGCGCTCGCGTCGCGGCACGACGCCTTCCACGCGATGGGCTGCCGCGCGTCGGACCACGGCCTCGAGACGATGTTCGCCGCGGCCTGGGACGACGCGTCCGTGGACGCGACGTTCGACCGGCTGCGGCGCGGGCAGGCCCCGGACGGCGCCCGCGCCCTGGAGTTCAGGTCGGCCCTTCTCTACCGCCTGGCGCTGCTGGATCACGCCCGGGGCTGGGTGCAGCAGTTCCACCTGGGCGCCCTGCGCGACAACAACACGCGGCTGCGGCGGGCGCTCGGGCCGGACACCGGGTTCGATTCCATCGGGGACTTCGAGATGGCGAGGCCGATCTCGCGTTTCCTCGACCGGCTCGATGAGACGAACCAGCTGGCGAAGACGATCCTCTTCAACCTCAACCCCCGCGACAACGCCCTGCTGGCCGCGATGATCGGCAACTTCCAGGACGGCACGGTGCCGGGCAAGATGCAGTACGGCGCCGCCTGGTGGTTCCTCGATCAGCTCGACGGCATGACCGCGCAGATGGACGCGCTGTCGAACATGGGCCTGCTCGCGCGGTTCGTGGGCATGGTGACCGACTCGCGCAGCTTCCTGTCCTACTCGCGCCACGAGTACTTCCGGCGCCTGCTCTGCAACCTGCTCGGCGAGGACGTGCGGCGCGGACGCCTCCCGGACGACCGCGACCTGCTGGGCCGCCTCGTCCGGAACGTGAGCTTCTTCAATGCGCGGGAGTACTTCGGCTTTCCGGTCGGGCGCGCCGCCGCAGGCGTGATCCCCTCGGCGCCGCGCTGACCGGGGCGTCCCGGCGGACGCGATGTCAGGCGCCGACCTGCGGCTTGATGGTGCGTGAACCGATGGCCGCCAGCGCGGAGGAGAGGTCCGCGAACATCGCCTCGTCGTGGTACGTCCCGAGGATGGCGCCGCCGGAGCCGGCGAACTTCGCGCTCGCGCCGCAGCGGCGGGCGACCTGGATCATCTCGATCTGCCAGCGCGGCAGGTCGTAGATGCTGCGGCGCGTGTCGAAGTTCTCGTCGATGAGCGCCGCCAGGCTGGCGACGTTGCGGCCGAGCAGCGCGTCGCGTCCCGCCGCCGCCAGGTCGGCGAAGTGCCGCATCGCCGCGACCACCCGCTCCTCGCCCCGGTTGAACCGCTCCCGGATGTTGTTGTGGAACACCTCGGTCGGCTCGCTGAGGGCGTCGTGGTACGCGAGGTACAACGGCGGCAGCAGCGCGGGGTCCAGCCGCTCGTAGGCGTAGCAGCGCAGCCCGTCGATCGTGCGCTCGGTCCTGCGGTCGAAGTCCATGTAGACGAGCCCCTCGTAGACCTGGACCACCCGGTCCTGGAGTCCCGCCGTGATGCCCAGCTCCTCCTGTTCGACGCGGAGGACGAACGTGGGCTGCACCTCGATCGGGATGCTGACGTCGTAGAACTCCATCAGGCAGCGCAGCGTCGCGACGATGATGGCGCTCGATCCCGCGAGCCCGACCTGCCGCGGGATGTTCGTCTGGTAGCGGACCGAGAAGTTCCGATCGTGCAGCGCCACGCCCTGGGCCTGGCAGTGCTCGACGAATTGCTTGATGGTGGCCTTGATGAGGCGAATCCCGCCGTAGTACCCGTGCAGGCGCACGTCCCGCGCCAGGTCGTGCACGGATCCGAACCGGGCGCGATCGTCTTCGGCCAGGACGATCTCCACCGTGTCCCACTCGTACAGCACGACCTCGGCGAAGAAGTTGCGGACGCTGATCGAGATCGTCTTCCCGTGGTACCCGTCCGACGGGTTCCCGAGCAGGCCGGCGCGGGCGAAGGCGCGCCTACGGGTGAGGAACACGCAGCAGGTCCTCCATGTGGCGCCGCAGGGCCGGCCCGTACCTGGAATCGGCCAGCGCGAACTCGACGAAGGCCTGGAAGTAGGAGTCGAAGTTGCCGATGTCGTACCGCCGCTCGTCGGGCCGCAGGCGCACGCCGTAGGCCCGGCCGCCCTGGCGGATCAACGCGCGGATCCCGTCGGTGAGCTGGATCTCGCCGCCCTTGCCGGGCGTGGTGCGGGCCAGGGTGTCGAAGATCGCCGGCGCCAGCACGTAGCGCGCGGCGATGGCCAGGTTGCTCGGGGCCTCGTGGGGCGACGGCTTCTCGACGACGTCCTCGATCTCGAAGATGTCGCCGCCGGTTCGCGGCCTGGCGATCCCGTACTGCGACACCTCGGCGTTGGGGACTTCCTCGAACGCGATCACGGCCGACGCGCCCCGATCCACGAAGCACCGCGTCATCCGGCGCACGACGTCGCTCTCGGCGTGCATGCCGATGATCGAATCGCCCAGGGCCACCACGAACGGCTGGTCGCCGACGAACGATCGAGCGCAGAGAACCGCGTGCCCCAGCCCGAGCGTCTGGCGCTGCCGGGTGTAGAAATACTGCACGGCCGTGCGCTCGAAGGCGAGCTCGGCGAGGAGTTCCTCCCTGCCGCCTTCCCGCAGCGTCCGGATCAGCTCGTCGTTCAGATCGAAGTGGTTCTCGATGGACGCTTTGCCGGGGCCGGTGATGAAGAGCACCTGCGTCATCCCGACCCGGGCGAGCTCCTCCACGACGTACTGCACGACCGGCTTGCGCCCGACCGGCAGCATTTCCTTGGGCTGGGACTTGGTGGCCGGCAGCAGGCGGGTGCCCAGGCCCGCAACCGGCACGACCGCGATGTCGATGTCCATACGTGGCTCAACCAGGCAGCAACCGACGGGGCCGGGGATGCGGCCGCCAGGATTATAGCCGCTGGCGCCTCACCCGGGCGGGCCCGCCCCCGGGGCGCGCCTCGGCTACCGCTGGATGCGCGCGGATCCTCCCCTGGCGAACGCCCGCACCTGCTCGACGGTCGCCATGGTCGTGTCTCCCGGGAACGTGGTCAGGAGCGCCCCGTGCGCCCAGCCCAGCCTCACGGCCTCCGCCGGCGATTCGCCCGCGAGCAGACCATAGAAGAAGCCGGAGGCGAAGCCGTCGCCGCCGCCGACGCGGTCCCAGACGTCGAGGTCGCAGGTCGGGGAGACATGGACGTTGCCGTCCACCCACGCGACGGCGCCCCAGCTGTGGCGGCTGGTCGAGCGCACGTCCCGCAGCGTGGTGGCGACGATCTTGACGTGCGGGTGCCGGGAGACCACGCCGTCGATCATGGCCACGAACGCGCTGGGATCCAGCTTGGACGTGGCGACGACATCGGGCCCCGGGAGGCCGAGGCCCTTCTGCAGGTCCTCCTCGTTGCCGACCAGCACGTCCACGTGCTCGACGATGCGCGCCAGGACGGCGGCCGCGCGCTGCGGGCCGCCCCAGATGCTCCAGAGCTTCTCGCGGTAGTTGAGATCGAACGACACGATCGCGCCGGCCGCCTTGGCCGCCCGCATGCCCTCGGCGATCAGCTCGCCGGTCGTCTCCGAGAGCGCCGCGAAGATCCCCCCGCTGTGGAACCAGCGTACGCCCGCGGCGAAGATCGCCACCCAGTCGAAATCCCCGGGCCCGAGCCGGGCTGCCGCCTCGTTCGATCGGTTGTAGAAGACCACGGGCGCGCGCACGCCGTGGCCCCGGTCGCTGTAGACCGCCGCGATGTTGGGGCCGTTGACACCGTCGTGCCGGAAGCGCTTGTAGAACGGACGGACGCCCATGGCCCTGACCCGCTCGGCGGCCAGGTCGCCGATCGGGTAGTCGACCATCGCGGTCGCGATCCCCGTCGTCAGGCCGAAGCAGTCAGCCAGGTTGGCGGCGACGTTGAACTCGCCGCCGCTCACATGAATTCGGCATTCCGTGGCCTTGCGGAAGGGGACGATCCCGGGGTCGAGCCGGTGGACGAGCGCGCCGAGGGACAGGAAGTCCAGGGCGCCGTCCGGGCGGATGGAGAGACCGTGGCTCATGGCGTGCGTCCCCCTCTACGCTTCCCAGGCCGTGTGGAACACGCCGGGCTTGTCGACCCGGCGATAGGTGTGCGCCCCGAAGTAATCGCGTTGTCCCTGTGTCAGGTTGGCGGGCAGGCGCTCGCTGCGGTACGCGTCGAAGTAGGCGAGCGACGCGCTCATGGCCAGCACCGGGATGCCCATCCCGACCGCCGTCTGAACGACGACCCGCCACGCCGCCTGGCGCCGCTCGATCGCGTCGCGGAAGACCTCGTCGAGCAGCAGGTTGACGAGGGCGGGGTCGCGCTGGAATGCCGCCATGATGTCACCGAGCAGGCTCGCGCGGATGATGCAGCCGGCCCGCCAGATCTTCGCGATGTCCCCCAGGCGGAGCCCGTAGCCGTACTCCGCCGACGCGAGGCGCAGGAGCCCCAGGCCCTGCGCGTAGGACGTGATCTTGCTGGCGTAGAGGGCGTCGCGCGCCGCGTCGATCAGGCGCTGGCGGGTCCCCGCCCAGGCGGGCGCCGGCCCGTGCAGCACCCGGCTCGCCGCCACCCGCTGCGGCTTGAGGGCCGAGATGATGCGGCTCTCGACCGCCGCGTTGATGGTGGGGATCGGCGCGCCCACGTCGAGCGCGTGCTGGCTGGTCCACTTGCCGGTGCCCTTCTGCTGCGCCTCGTCCAGGATGACGTCCACCAGCGGCCGGCCGGTGTCCGGGTCGATGCGCGCGAGGACCTCGGCGGTGATCTCGATCAGATAGGACCGCAGGTCGCCCCGGTTCCACTCGGCGAACACGTCGTGCAGGTCGGCCGCGGAGAGCCCGAGGCCGCGCGACAGCAGATCGTAGGTCTCGGCGATGAGCTGCATGTCGCCGTACTCGATCCCGTTGTGCACCATCTTCACGTAGTGGCCGGCGCCGCCCGGGCCCATGTATTCGACGCAGGGCTCGCCGTCCTCAGCCTTGGCCGCGATCGCCCGGAAGATCGGCGCCAGGGCGTCCCACGCCTCGCGCTGGCCGCCGGGCATGATGCTCGGCCCCCACAGCGCGCCCTGCGCCCCGCCCGACACGCCCGTCCCGATGTAGTGGTAGCCATCGGCGGCGAGGTCCCTGCCGCGGCGCTCGGTGTCGAGGAACAACGAGTTGCCGCCGTCGATCAGGATGTCCCCGGGTTCGAGGTGGCCCTTCAGGTGGGCGATGGCGCTGTCGACCGGCGCGCCCGCAGGCACCATCAGCAGCACGCGCCTGGGCTCCAGGAGCATCTCCATCAGTTTGGCCGGCGATCCCGCCAGTTCGACGTTCTTGCCCGCCGACGGCCCGTTCGCGAACGCGGCAGCTTTCGCCGGGTCGAGATCGTAGCCCGCGACCCGGAAGCCGCTGCGCTCCATGTTGAGCGCCAGATTGCTGCCCATGACCCCGAGACCCACGACGCCGATGTCACACTTCATGCTCACGCTCCCGGAATCCCGGTCCGCCGCGGGCGCGTCCCGGCACCACGCCGCGCCGTCATGTCCGCGCCGCGCCGGCGGGCCCGTCCGCCGCGCGACCCTGCTCGATCCACCCGCCGGGGTCCTCGCCTGCCCCGGGGGCGAGCCGGTACAGCATTTCGCCGGCCCGCGGCACCACCAGCACGCCTTCCTGCTCGAGGCCGGCCCAGTCGTCGATCCTGATGCGCGCGGGATCGAGGTAGCCCAGGTTGATCCGGCGGCAACGATTCTCGGGAATGCCGGTCGCGAGCGTCACGCGGATGCGCGGCGTTTCGATCCCCGTCGCGGGGTCGTACCGGCCGAGGCCCTTCACGTGCGTCGAGTGGGCCAGGACGCCGCCGGGGTAGCGCTCGAACCGCGGCCACTGGCCCAGGAAGTAGTCGCGGCAGTGATAGCCGATCTCGTCGATGATCGGGCCGTGCGTGTAGCTGACCTCGGTGATGTGCGGCGCGTAGATGACGATCTCGCCGCCGTCGGCGACGGCGGGCTCGAGCTTGTACATCCCCTTCGCGGCGGTCCAGAGGTCGCCGTACATCGCGGGCATGATCGACAGCACCCGCCGGAACGGGCGCTCGACGTAGGTGATGTGGACCCGCGCGGACAGGTCCGAGGCCGCGCGCCACGCGTCCCGCGCCCCGCCGGCGTACACGCCGCACAGCCCGTCGTGCGTCACCACGAGGGCGAGACAGTCGACCGGGCGATCGACCAGGGCCGCCGCGCGATCGATGACGGCCCGCACGGGCGTGTAACCCGCGCCGATCACGTGGTAGTTCGAGATGAGCGCCCCGAGCCAGTGCGTGAAGTCGATGATCTCCGGCCCGGCGATGCCCGGGAACAGGTACTTGTTCCCGCCGGAGAAGCCGACGACCTCGTGCGGGAATACCGGTCCGCAGATGAGGACGTGGTCGTAGTCGTAGATCAGCCGGTTGAGAGAGACTGTCACGTCGCGATCGAGACGCCCGCCGGTGAGGTCGCGGATCTCGGAGGCCGGAATCCGCCCGGCGGTCGCGAAGGTCGACGCCTGATCCCAGCGGTGATTGAACACGTGGTGGGTTCCGGCAACCTCGTCGATGACGGGCCGGCCCACCAGGCGGCCCAGTTGGGCGTCCGACATCGGCTGGTGGGTGCCGAGGGCGACGAGGTAGTCGAGCCTGGCAACGCGCGGAGCGAGCTCGGCCTCCAGGATCTCCCACATCATTGGCATCGGCATCGTCCGCGTGCCGTCGGGGATGAGAACCAGGACGCGCCGGCCGTCGAGCGGCAGCGGGGCGAGGAATGCGCGCACGGTGTCGTGCGCCTCGCGGCGCGTGAGCAGGCGCTCGGCGGAGCCCAGGCCGACGAGGCGCCCGCCGGGGCGTGGGGTCTGGTGGTCGATGGTCGTCGTGGCGGTCATGACCGGTGGTCGCTCCGGGCGGTCGGGTCCGTGCGCTGCAGGCATCAGACGCCGCTGAATGCCGAGAACCCGCCGTCGACGGGGACGACGATCCCGGTCACGAATGCGGCGGCGGGGGACAGCAGCCAGAGCGCCGGGCCCAACAGGTCCTCCGGGCGCCCGAACCGGCCCATTGGCGTGTGGCTGATAATCGAGCGGCCGCGCGCCGTCGGCTCACCGGTGCCTTCGTCGGTCAGCAGGTACTGGTTCTGGCGCGTCATGAAAAACCCGGGCGCGAGGGCGTTGACGCGGATCCGCGACGAGTACTCCTGGGCCACGTGCACGGCCAGCCACTGGGTGAAGTTGCTGACACCCGCCTTCGCAGCCGAGTAGGCCGCGACGCGCGTGAGCGGTCGCAGCGCGTTCATCGACGAGATGTTGAGGATGGCGCCGGTGCCGGCCTGCGTCATGACCTGGCCGAAGACCTGCGACGGCAGGATCGTGCCGAGGAGATTCAGGTCGAGGACCGAGCGCAGCGCGTCGGCCGGCAGGTCGAAGAAGGAGCGATCGACCCCCGTGGTCGCCTCCGGCTTGTTGCCGCCGGCGGCGTTGACCAGTCCGTCGACCCGGCCGAACTGCTGGAGAATCAGGTCGCGGGCCGTGCGGAGCGAATCCGTGTCCAGCACGTCGGCCGCCGTGACCACCGCGCGGCACGCGCCCGGCCCCATCAGGTCGAGCAGGCCACTGGCCGGATCGGTGTTGCGGTCGAGGATGGCGACGTTGGCGCCGCAGCCGACGAGTGCGCAGGCGATCTCGCCGCCGAGGACGCCCGTTCCCCCCGTGACGACGACGGTCTGGCCGGTGAAGTCGTAGAGGCGGGCGAGGTCTGCGAGATTCATGTTGGTCACCGCCCGGACTGCCACAGCGGCCAGGCCGGCCTGACAGGTCAGACCAGATATTACCACCATCACGGCAATGATCACCCTCTCGCGGCAACTATTCCTGGGGGTCGCCCCCGAATCCCCGGCGAGTCGGTGTGCTTTTGCCAGCGATCACCGACAGGCGGGCGGTTTCAGCGCCTGTCCGTTCCCGAGCCAAGGCGGCCGAGTGTCTGGATAAATGTCAGGGTGGATACCAAAGTGGACGGACCACTTGTGAGTGGTCGGGATCGTGATTCAGGAGTCGTGAGTCGCGCAGCGGCGGTCACACGGCGACTCGTTCCACTCGGCGTGCGCCGCAGCCCGGCCGAACGCCGCACGCCCCGGGGCCCGCGCGCGCTGGCCGGTCGCGTTGACAGGCCGGCGGCCCCCTCGCTATGCTCAGACCTTCCCAGCAGATCGGCCCCCGCGTCGCGCTCTTCGTTCGGGGCGGGTCTGTCTGTCGGCGACAGAGTCGACCCTGGAGACCAGCCATGCGACATTCGATATCCTGGGCCACCGCCTGCGTGGCCCTGTCCATTGGGTTGCCCGCCCCGGCGTGGGCGCAGGGCCCCCCGGCGAGCCAGGCCCGGCCGCAGCCCGCGGTCGGCACCCAGCCGTCGCAGGGCCTGCCCGTCGTGCGCGAACGCATCGAGGTCGTGGCGACACGCCTGCCCGAATCGCCCGACGAGGTGCCGGCGGCGATTGAGGTCATCACCGGCGATGAACTGCGCGACCTGGGGGCGCGCGACCTGCCAGGCGCGCTGGCGCTCGCGACCGGCATCGATGTGGCGCCGGGCGGTGATGGCGGACCGGCCAGCGCGGTGCCCGGGTTCTGGGGGCTGCGGGAGGCGGATGCGTACCTCCTCGTCGTGGATGGCGTGCCGTGGGGCGGCGCGTTCAACCCGGCCCTGGCCACCCTCAGCCTGGACGATGTCGAACGAGTCGAGGTGCTGCGCGGTCCGGCGCCGGTCACCTACGGCGCCACGTCGTTTGTCGGCGTCATCCACGTGGTGCACAAGCAGGCCGCGGCCGGTGGCGGGACCGTCTCGGTCCACGGCGGGTCGTTCAGCAGCGGCGGCGGCATGCTCGCGCTGAAGCTGCCCGTCGCGTCCGGCTGGGACTCGCGGCTCAGCGTCGACGCCGACCGGCAGGGCTTCGCCGATCCCCGGACGGCCTTCCGCCGCGGGCACGCCCAGTGGCGGAACGCCACCGCGTGGGGCGCCGGGCGCTTCTGGTTCAATGTCGACGCCACGTGGCTGGACCAGGATCCAGCCAGCCCGCGGCCGCGCGAGGGCGCCACGTTGTCAATGCTCGTGCCGGTCGACACCAACCAGAATCCGGGCGGCGCCTTTCTGAACGATCACCGTGCCGCGTTCTCCGCGGGGTTCGATCGCCAGACGGCGCGGGGCGTCTGGACGACCAGCGGGTCGTTCTCGCGCGCCAGCCAGGACATCCTTCGCGGCTATCTCCTGACGCTGACCGACGAGCCGGGCAACGCGCGAGGCCTGCGCGAGACGATTGGCCTCACCGATGTCTATGTCGACTCGCACGTGTCGTGGAAGCTGCCCGGCCGGGTGACCTTCGTGGCCGGGGGCGACTTCCTGCACGGCGAGGGGATCGCCCATGGCGCGGACTTCGACTACCAGGCGGCGCTCGATGGGGCGAGCGTGTCGTCGGCCCGCGTGCCGGCAACGCTCGACGTCCGGATCGAGGACCGCCGCGAGTTCGGCGGCGCCTACGCGCTCAGCGAGTGGGAGCCGGTCCGGAGCGTCCGGATCGACGCGGGCATCCGGCTGAACTTCACCGCGGAGACGCGAGAGGCGGGCAACGCGAGCGAACAGCCGCCGGCCGGCGACGAGGGCAACACGCAGCACAACGTCCGCCCGGGCGGCAACCTCGGCGTGATGTGGACCGCGTGGCAGCGATCGGCCAATCGCCTGGCCCTGTATGCGGATTACCGGAACACGTTCAAGCCCGCGGCGTTCGACTTCGGGATCGGCGAAGGGGAGGGCGAGGCGGAAGGCCTGCTGAAGCCCGAGACCTCACAGAGTGTTGAGGTCGGCCTCAAGGCCCGCGCGTTCCGGGGCCGGGTCGCCGCGGAGGCCTCGTCGTTCCTGATGGATTTCAGCAACCTGGTGATTGCCCGCACGATCAACGGCCTGCCGGCGCTCACCAACGCCGGGACGCAGCGCTTCAAGGGCCTCGAGACGTCCGTGGCGTGGTACCTGGCGAATCACGTCACCGGGCGCGCGACCTACAGCTTCCATGTCGCGCGGTTCCGCGACTACGTGGCGGAGTTCGACGGTGTCCCGACCCAACTGGCCGGCAAGAGTCTGGAGATGTCGCCGCGTCACCTGGCCTCGGTGGGCGTGCTCTACGCCCCGCCGAGTGGCGTGACGGCCGGCCTCCAGATCGGCTACGTCGGCACCCGCTATCTGACCAAGCGCAACACCGCGCTCGCCGGCGGCTTCGCAACGCTCGGCGCGTCCGTTGGCTATCGCACGTCACGCTGGGAGGTGCGGCTCGACGGCAGAAACCTCACGGATCGGCGCGATCCGGTGGCGGAGAGCGAGCTGGGCGATTCCCAGTACTACCAGTATCCGGCGCGACGCGCGGGGGCCGCGCTCACAGTACACTTCTAGGCGGTCCCCGGCGCTGAAGCGCCGGGGCTACGCACTCCTGGATCCGGCCCGCGGCCGACGACTCGTGGCGTCCGGCCGTCGTAGCCCCGCGGCTTCAGCCGCGGGGCGGCCCCCGGCGCTGAAGGGCCGGGGCTACGCACTCCTAGACCCGGCCTGCGGCCGGCGACTTGCGGCGTTCGGCCGTCGTAGCCCCGCGGCTTCAGCCGCGGGGCGGCCCCCGGCGCTGAAGCGCCGGGGCTACGCACTCCTGGATCCGGCCCGCGGCCGGCGACTCGCGGCGTTCGGCCGTCGTAGCCCCGCGGCTTCAGCCGCGGGGCGGCCCCCGGCGCTGAAGCGCCGGGGCCGGGGCTACGCACCTGGTCATCTCTGACTCTTCGGTACGGTCACCGTCGCGGTCTTCGTCGCGGCGTTTCCGACGCCGTCGACGCAGGTCACCGCAATCGTGTAGATCCGGCCGCTGCCGCCACCGGCGCGCTCCGCGCGCAGCTTGATCCGGTGGGCGTCGACCACCAGCCAGTCGGTCGCCGTGTTGCCGTCCCCCGGGCCGT
Source organism: uncultured Acidobacteriota bacterium (assembly GCA_963813325.1). Classification (GTDB taxonomy): domain Bacteria; phylum Acidobacteriota; class Vicinamibacteria; order Vicinamibacterales; family JAKQTR01; genus CAWEYM01. Next base: position 1,413,902 of record CAWEYM010000002.1, on the reverse strand, counting down.
TCACGGGTTCGTTGCTGGTCACGCCGAGGGTGCACACCGGCGGCCCGCCGCAATTGTCGGTCGCCTCGTAGTCGACCTGCACGTTCAGGAACTTGTGATTGGCCGGCCAGAGCACGGCCGGCGTCGCGACCGGGGACGTGGCGGCCGGCGGGGGATTGGACACGGTCGACACGAACGTCGCGGTGTTGTTGTCGAGATCGGCATCGTAGGTCGACGTCGTGACGGTGGCGATGTTGGTCAGGCGCGTGGCGTCAGGCAGGTCGCACGCGACGGTCGTCGTGAGGGTGATGACCGCCGTCGAGCCTGCCCCGAGCGACCACGTGCTGCACGTCACGTCGTGTCCTCCGCCCGGCAGGCAGGTCCACCCGGGCGGCGCAACGAACGCGTCCAGCGTGACCGCCTCAGGCAGCGTGTCGGTCACCGTCACGTTGAACGCCGGGTCGGCGGCCGAGTTGCCGACGGCCAGCGTATAGGTGAGTGCCGATCCCGACAGCGCCGGGTCCGGCGACGCGCTGACGCCGATCCCGATGTCGGCCGACGGCATCGTGAAGTACGCGACCGACGCGTCGTGGTCCGAGACCCGCTCCGGCCGGTCAGGATCGTTGCGCAGCACTTCGGGGAAGTCCGCGTCGCTGCGGGCGTAGGCGAGCCCGACAACGCGGGGCAGCAGGTTCGCGGTGACGAGCACGTGGTCGAGTTCCTGCGCATTGCCGCCGAAGCTGTAGGAGTACCGTCCGCTTGGCGGAACGGTGTTCACGAGATCGGTCAGATTCGGATCCACCAGGTCCGGGCCGGGCAGCACGACCTGGTCGGCCGGGGTCGGGGCGCCGGTGATGGCGCCGATGACATCGACGTAGCCGTCGTTGAACTGGAAGGCGTTGTAGTCGCCCACCGATACGATGTGCTCGTCCGGGTTCGCCGCCTGCCGCGCCTGGATCAGGCTCGCCAGGAACTCGGCCTGCGCCAGCCGCTTCGCGCGCACACGGACACCGTCTGTCTCGCTGTCGATCCCGCTGAGCGACCGCAGGTGGTTCACGATGACGGTGACGGGGTAGTCGGGCCCGCCGCGCAGATCCGCGACCGACGCCTCCATGACCAGGGGCGGCCGGTCGTTGAGGAGCGCCGGCAGGCCCGTGTTCGGATCGATGTAGGTGGTGTCCTTGCCCTCCTGCGTGACGTTCGCAACCGTGACGCGCGCCGACTTCACGAGGAACCCGACGTCGATCCCGCCGATGTCGTTGCCCTCGACGAGGAACGCCTGGTACGCCGGGTCGGGCTCGCCCGCGGCCAGCGCGTCCGCGTTCACCTTGTCGGCGATGGCCTGGAGCGTCGTCAGGTTCTCCACTTCCTGGACCCCAAGGATGTCAGGCGTCCCCATCACGCCGCGAATGGCCAGCGACGCCTTGTTCAGCCTGTTGGCGAAGGCCGTCGCCGTCAGCACCACGTCGCTCGCGATCGGGTCGTTCGCGGTGTCGTAGAACCGCTGCATGTTGAACGACGCCACGGTGAACTCGCTGTCCGCTGGCGCTGGTACCGGGACGATCGTGAGCCCGCCGCTCACCTCGGGCGGTGTTCCCGGATCAGGGAGGATCGTGTAGGTCCGGTAGGCATAGTCGAGCGGGCCCACCAGGCCTGTGACGACGGCACCGGTGGCCACGTCGACGGCCGTCGATCCGACCTGGCCGTCGGTGTCCACGCGGATTCGCTCCGGGTTGCCGTCGAACCGCGGCACGCCCGTCGGCGCGCCCGCGGGCGGCGGCGTGGGCTCCTCGATGCCGGGCTCGCGGAACGGACGCGCGATGCCCGTGATCACGCCGACGAACACGCCGCTCGACGTGGCGGTTGCGCTCGACTCGGTGATGTAGCCTTCCGTCGGGCTCACCGCCGTGAGCGACTCGACGCGCACGCGCATGCCCTCGCGCGGCTCGAGTTGCGCGAGGCCGCCGGAGGGATTCGTGTCCGCCGCGGTGATCGTTGCCGGGGCGGGCAGCGCGTTGCCGGATGAGAGCAGCGTCACGGCCGGCGACCCGCCGATCTCGGTCATCGGCGGGCTGAACGGATCGGCCGACGGCACGTACTCCTGGACACCGCCAATCACCTTCACGAGGTTGCCGGACGCCGCCGCTGCCGGCGGCGCGCTGCTGGTGAACACGAACACGCCTTCCGAGGTGTCAGGATCGGCGTCCACCTCGCCGTCCGGCGCCTGGATGAAGAACCCGTTGTACTTGATGCCCGTCACGATGCCGGTGGTGGCCACGGGGTGGCCGGCGTACGGCGAGACGGGCCCCGATCCCTGGATGTCGTGGATCGCGATGACGGGCGGCTCGATCACCAGCGGAATGGGAGCGTAACCCGCGCGCCCCTGTGCGTCGCTGATGGCCGCCGGCAGCGAGAGCGTTCCGCTCGGCGTGCCGGGCGCGACGATCGCGGCGAACGAGAACACCAGGTCGGCCGCGGCCGCGTCCCCGTGCGTCCCATCGTCATAGAAGATCTGGGTCGGCGAATCGCCGATGGCGCTGAGGTCCGCGACGACGCCCAGGCCGGTGCTGGTCGGGTACGTTCCCGGCTCCACGGCCACGGTCAGCAGCGTCGTGGCGCCGGCCAGGACCGACGCCGGGTCGGCGGCGCCCGTGCCGGTCGGATCGGTCGGCAGGCCTGCCTGGCATGGATTGGACGGCGACCCCGTGTTGCGCGGCGTGGGGGCGCCTGTCGTGAAGTCGGCGGCGTTGTTGTCCGTCTCCATGCACCCGCCGCCGTTGCGAAGGGCCGCGGTGGTGTTGGTTGTGGCCGGCGCGGCCGCTGTCTCGAAGAAGTTGGCGCCGTCCCAGCCGATCAGGTCGACGATGAGGGCGAGTTGCGCCGGGCTGCACGGCGTGGAGCCCCCGTTGCACCCGAGCCCTGTGGTCGAGTTGACGAGCGCGACCTTGCCGCCGGTCCCGCTCATGTTGATCGGCGTGGCGTCGATGTAATCGGGCACCAGAGAGGTCGTGCCGCCGGTCCCTGCGGCCTCCTGGACCAGGAAGTACTGGCCGGGCTGGAGCGTGACGGCGGGCAATTCAGTGATCTGCGTCGTGCTCGACCCGAAGTTGCCGGTGCCGGTCGCGCTGGCATACTGGATGGACAGGCCGCCGAGGCTGACCGGAACCGTCCCACGATTGAACAGCTCGACAAAGTCGTTCGTGTAGGTTGCGCCGGAGTTGCCGCCGCCGCCGTACACCTGGCTGATGACCAGGTTGGCCGACAACGCGCCGGGATGGGCCGGGCTGGTGAAGATCAGCGCGAGGACAATGAGGGATAGCACTGCGGCCGGACGGATCCGGCTGCCGGGGCGGAATATGATGCGCGCCATGGCCTGCCTTCCTGAGGGTTGTCTGGTTTGCCCGGTTTCATGCACGAGGGCAGGGAGTGCGCCGTTTGTAGCACGAAACACGTGACGCTTGCTATCGCCCTGGTGGATTCAGTGAACGGGAGGCAGCGGGCCTTCCGCTACAATGCCAGGCAACGCGCTGCACATGGAGAATTGCGGGGTGGCCCCGGCGCTGAAGCGCCGGGGCTACGCGCAGCAGCCCGCGAAGAGGTCGAGCATGCCGGCCGAGACGCTGTCGCTGGACGAGGCCCGCCGCATTGCCCTTGCCGCGCAGGGCTTCGATCGCCCGCGGCCCGGCCGCAGGGTCGATGCGAGCGCCATCCGGCGCACCATCCGCCGGCTCGGCCTGGTCCAACTCGACTACGTCAACGTGGTCGTGCCGGCCCACTACCTCGTGCTCTTCTCGCGGCTCGGCCCGTACCAGCGGGCGCTGCTGGACGAGGTCGCCTACCGGGGCGGCGAGTTCACCGAGCAGTGGGCGCACGAGGCCTCGATCGTGCCCATCGGGACGTGGCCGTTGCTGCGCTACCGGCGGGAGTCGCACCGCGTTCGCCCGTACGGGTTCGATTCCTTCATGGCCCAGCACCCGGCGTACGTGCAGCGCGTGCTGGACGAGGTGCGTGCGCGAGGCCCGCTCTCGGCCGAGGACCTGCCGGCGCCGGAGGGGCGATCGCGGCGCCTGGACGAGGCGTGGTTCGGCACCGTGCCGAGGGCCGTCCTGGAGGCGCACTTCGGCCGCGGGTTGCTCGCCGTCGCGGATCGGCGGCCGGGCTTCGTGCGGGCGTTCGATCTCGCGGAGCGGGTGCTGCCGCCCGGGATCCACGCGCGGAGAGTCGAACGCGAGGACGCCCAGCGCGCACTGGTGCTCGACGCGGCGCGAGCCCACGGGGTGGGCACGGCGGGCGACCTCGCCGACTACTACCGGATGAGCGTGCCGGACGCCCGGCGCCGGCTCGCGGACCTCGTCGAGTCGGGGGCGGTGCGCGAGGTTCGAGTCGATGGCTGGCGCGAGCCGGCCTACCTGCACGCGGCCGCGCGCGTCCCGGTCCACGTCGACGCCGCGGCGCTGCTGGCGCCGTTCGATCCGCTCATCTGGCACCGGCCACGCACGTTGCGCTTGTTCGGCTTCGACTACCGGTTCGAGATCTTCGTGCCGCAGCCGAAGCGGAAGTGGGGCACGTACGTCCTGCCGTTCCTGCTCGGCGATCGCCTGGTCGCGCGGGTCGACCTCAAGGCGGACCGCGCCGCGCGGCGGTTGCGCGTGCTTGGGGCGTACCGCGAGACGGGCACAGACGGCGAGGCCGCCGCCGCAGCGCTGGCGGGCGAGTTGCGGGCGCTGGCGGCGTGGCTCGGCCTCGACGCGATCACGATCGGCCGTCGCGGCAATTTCGCCCCGACACTGGCGGCCGCCGTCCGGTCGGATCGCGCGCCAGGCCCGAGGCCCGGCGGCCAGGCGTCCGGCCGATCTGCAGGAGCCTGATCCGGTGAAAGCCTCGAGGCCGACGCCCCGCCAGCGGATACGACGGCTGCTCGGCAGCACCGTCGACGCGGATCTGCGTCCGCTGCGGGCGACGGTCGAGTCCATCAACGCCGGCGAGGAGCGGGCTGGCTCGGCGACCAATGACCAGCTGCGCGATTGGGCCGCCGCGATCGCGGACGCCGCCAGGCGGGGCGTTCCCGACGACGACCTGCTGGTCGAAACGTTCGTCCTCGCCCGCGAGGCCGCCCGCCGGCTCCTCGGGCTGCGGCCGTTCGACGAACAGGTGGCCGCGGGCATCGCGCTGCACCGGGGCCATGTCGTCGAGATGCAGACCGGCGAGGGCAAGACGCTCGCCGCGGTGGCGCCGGCGTGCCTGCGGGCCTGGTCGAGACAGGGCGTGCACATCCTCACGGTCAACGACTACCTCGCGCGCCGCGACGCGACGTGGATGGGGCCGGTCTATGCGTTGCTCGGGCTCCGCGTCGGCTACGTCGGCGAGCGGATGGTCCCGGCCGAGCGGCGCCCCGCCTACGCGTGCGACGTCACGTACGTCACCGCGCGGGAGGCGGGCTTCGACTTCCTCCGCGACCGCCTCTGCCTGGATGCGGCCAGCCTGGTGCATCGGCCCCTGCACGCGGCGATCGTGGACGAGGCGGACTCCATCCTGATCGACGAGGCGCGCGTGCCGCTGGTGGTGGCCGGCGACGTGCTCGACCATGGGTCGGGCCTGGCGCGCATCACGGAGGTGGCGCGAAGCCTGCGCCCCGCGATCGACTTCGACACCGACGAGTACGCGCGCAACGTCAACCTCACGGAGCGCGGGTCGGCGCGCGCGGAGGAGTTGCTGGGCTGCGATAACCTGTACGCGCCGGAGAATCTCCTCCTGCTCGCGCAGGTGCGCAATGCGCTGCACGCCGACGTCCTCCTCCATCGCGACGTGGACTACATCGTCCGCGACGGGCGCATCGAGCTGGTGGACGAGCTGACCGGCCGCGTCGTGCACCAGCGGCAGTGGCCGGACGGGCTGCAGGCGGCGATCGAGGCGAAAGAGGGTCTGGGCCTCCAGCCGGAAGGCCGCATCCTCGGGTCGATCACCATGCAGCACTTCGTGCGGTCGTACCCGCGGCTGTGCGGCATGACGGCCACGGCCCAGCCGGCCGCTGAAGAATTCGACGAGCTCTACGGGCTCGGCGTGACGGTCATTCCCACGCACCGGCCGTGCGTGCGAACCGACCATCCCGACAGCGTGTACACCCACCGTGAGGCGAAGGCGCGGGCGATCCAGGAGGAGATCCTCGCGGTGCACGGCACCGGGCGGCCAATCCTCGTGGGCACGGCCAGCGTGGCCGAGTCCGAGCGCCTGGCGGCCAGTCTCCGCGACGCCGGCGTCCCGTGCCGCGTGCTCAATGCCCGCAACGACGAGGTCGAGGCGGAGATCGTCGCCGACGCCGGGTCGGTCGGCGCGGTTACGATCTCCACGAACATGGCGGGCCGCGGCACGGACATCAGGCTCGGCGGGCGCGACGAGGCCGGCCGCGTCGAGGTCGTGGCGCTCGGGGGGCTGTACGTCATCGGCACGAACCGCCACGAGAGCCGGCGCGTGGACGACCAGTTGCGCGGCCGAGCCGGGCGGCAGGGCGATCCGGGCGCATCGCGGTATTTCGTCAGCCTGGAAGACGGCCTGTTCGATCGGTTCCGGCTGCGCGACTTCATTCCCGCGTCGAGCTGGCCCGCGCGGCAGGATGCCCCGCTCGAGGATGCCTTGCTGCGGCGTGAGATTGCGCGTGCCCAGCGGATTGTCGACGGCCAGAACTTCGACACGCGCCGGACGCTGTGGCGGTACTCCCAGGTGCTGGAGGGACAGCGCCGGCACCTCCACGACTGGCGGCAGGCCGTGCTGCGCGGAGAGGCGGACACGGGGGTGCTGGCCAGCGCCCGGCCGGACCGCTGGGGCCGCGTCGTGGCGGACGTGGGCCTCGATACCCTGCGTGACGTCGAGCGCCGGATCACCCTCGTCGTGATCGACCGTTGCTGGAGCGACCACCTGGCCGAGATGTCGCGCATCCGCGACGGGATCCACCTGGTGACTCTTGGCGGCCAGGATCCGTACGAGCGGTACCACGCGGCCGCGCGCGAAGCGTTCGACCGGCTGCTCGACCGGGTCGACGACGAGATCGTCGACGTGTTCGACGCCGTCGAGGTCACCCACCGCGGCGTGGACTGGGAACAGGCCGGGCTGCTCGGCCCGTCCTCCACATGGACCTACCTCGTGACCGACAAGCCGTTCCTCACCGATCCGCTGGCGGTGATGGCGGGGCGCCCGTCGCTCGGCCTGCCCGTCGCCGCGGTGTATGCCCCGCTCTGGATCCTGTGGGGCTTCTTCCGCCGCTGGACCCAGGGACGAAGGCGGGTGCCGTAAGACCGTTGCAGCACCAGGCAGCACCAGGCCTGTCCGGCGCGCGGCACCGGTGATATGCTGCGCGCTTCATCTTCCGACCCGGCTGTGCGGATCCGCAGGGAGCGCTTGCATGGCGGATGCACGAATCGAGAACGCGCACGACGCGGCCGCGCGCGGCCGTCCCGCTGGAACGCGGCTCACGGTCAACCAGGTGCGCGGCTTCTGGGCAGCCTGGGGCGGGTGGGCGCTCGACGGGATGGACTCGTTCATCTACGCGCTCGTGATGGTTCCCGCCCTGAAAGACCTGTTGCCGCGCTCGGGCATCGCGGCCGATGCCGCCCATGTCGGATTCTACGGCGGCCTGTGCTTCGCGCTGTTCCTGGTGGGCTGGGGCCTGTCGCTGGTGTGGGGACCGATTGCGGATCGGTTCGGACGCGTCCGCACGCTCATGCTCACGATCCTCTGGTACTCGGTGTTCACGTTCCTCGGAGCGGTGGCCACGAGCGTCTGGCAACTGGCGGCGTTCCGGCTGCTGGCCGGGATCGGCATCGGCGGCGAGTGGGCGATGGGCGGAACGTTCGTCGCGGAAGAATGGCCCGAGGACCGGCGCAAGATGGCTGCCGGGTACATGCACACGGGCTACTACGTCGGGTTCTTCCTGGCCGCGGTCGCCAACTACACGGTGGGCGTGCACTACGGCTGGCGGGCGATGTTTGCCCTTGGCGGCACCCCTGCCCTGCTGGTGGCGTTCATCCGGTACGGCGTGACCGAGTCGGCGCGGTGGACGAACAAGGCCCGCGCCCTCGGCGACCGCTGGTCGATGGGCCGGGCGTTCGGCGCGCTCTTCACGCCGGAGTACCGGCGGCGCACCGTGCTCAACTCCGCGTACCTGCTCGTGTCGATCATCGGTCTGTGGGCAGGGTCGGTGTACGTCCCGGCCTCGGTCACGGCCCTGGCCGGGCGCGCGGGCTTCGGCGACGCCGAGGCCACCCGATGGGCGTCCTACGCGACGATGCTGCTCTCGGTCGGCACGATCCTGGGGTGCCTCGTCCTGCCCGTGCTGGCCGAGGCGCTCGGCCGCCGCGTGACGCTGGGCCTGTTCTTCGCGCTGATGTTCGTGACGATCTCGATCGGATTCGGCTGGGTGTTCTACCTCCCGCAGGGTGCGCTCGCGTGGTTCCTGGTCTGCCTGTTCTTCCTCGGGGTGGGCGGGGCCAACTTCGCCATGTACACGCTGTGGCTGCCCGAGCAGTACCGGACCGAATGCCGGGCCAGCGCCTTCGCGTTCTCGACATCGGTCGGACGGTTCGTCGGGGCTGGCGTGACCTTCCTGGTGGGCGCGGGCGTGTCGCACTTCCACACGATCGGCACCCCGGTGGCGTTGACCTCGATCGCGTTTCTCGTCGGCCTGGTGCTGCTGCCGTTCGGCGTGGAGACGCGGGGGCGTCCGCTGCCCGAGTAGGGCGGCCGACGCCGGCAGCCTTCCTCTCGTCTTCACCCGCGCCTTCGGATATCCTGCCCTGTCCCGGCGGGATGCCGAATCGGGGTACCTGGCCTCAAGCGCATGCACACGCTGCTCGACGCACTCGGGCTGTTCATCGCGGCCTTCGTCGCGGGCGCCATCAACTCGGTGGCCGGCGGCGGCAGCCTCATCTCGTTCCCGGCGCTCGTGGCGTTCGGCCAGCCGGCCATCCTGGCCAACGCGACCAACACCGCGGCGATCTGGCCCGGATCGGTGTCGAGCGCGCTCGCCTATCGCGAGCACGCGACCCGCGACCGGGGCCTGCTGCTCACGCTGCTGCTGCCGAGCGCGGCCGGAGGCCTGCTCGGCGCGTTCATCCTGGTCAGCACCCCGCCGGCGCTGTTCGATCGCGTGGTGCCGTTCCTGGTGCTGTTCGCCACGGTGCTGTTCGCGCTCCGCGACCCGATCGCGCGGTGGACGGGCGCCGCGGCCCGCCCGGACGAACACGTGGGAACCGGCGGTCGGATCGGCGGGTTCGTGTTCCAGCTGGCCGTGGCCACCTACGGGGGGTACTTCGGCGCGGGCATCGGCATCCTGATGCTGGCCTCCCTGAGCGCGATGGGTTTGCGTGACATCCACCGGATGAACGGCGTGAAGGCCGTCCTCGCGGTGCCCATCAACGTGATCGCCTTCGTGTTCTTCGCGCTCGAGGGCCTCGTCGTCTGGCCCCTGGCCGGGCTGATGGCGGTCGGGGCGGTCGCCGGCGGCTACCTCGGTGCGCGGATGGCGCTGCGCGTCGAGCCACGCTGGATCCAGGGTGTCGTCGTGGCGATCGGCCTGGGCGTCTCGCTGTGGCTGTTCGTGCGCCGATAGGCGCTGCGGGGAGGAGGAAGTCGATGATTCAGCGGTCACGCCTGACCATGCTGGTCGCCGCGGTGCTGCTGGCCGGGCTCGTCGCGTCGGCCCAGGGACCGGCAGGGACCATCGCGTTCACCGTGTCGATGGACCAGCCCACGACGCACTGCTTCCACGTCGTCGTTCGAACGGAGGGCCTTGGCGGCGAGACGCTGGACTTCAAGATGCCGGCCTGGACCCCGGGCTACTACCTGATCAAGGACTACGCGAGGAACGTCCTCGATTTCCGTGCCGCGGACGGGGCCGGCCGGCCGCTGGCGTGGACCAAGACGGCGACGAACACGTGGCGGGTCACACCAGCCGGCGCGGCGGCGGTGGTCGTGAGCTACGACGTCTATGCGTTCGAGCAGTCGGTCGCCGACAGCTATCTCGACGACGAGCGGGCCTTCATCTCACCGACCGGGGTCTTCATGCACGTCGGCGGACAGATTGGTCACCCCGCGACTGTCACGGTGCGGCCGTACCGGGAGTGGAGCAGGGTTTCCACCGGTCTCGATCCCGTCGAGGGGCGGCCGAACGTGTTCACCGCGCCGGACTTCGACGTGCTGTACGACTCCCCGATCCTGCTCGGCACCCAGGAGGTGTGGCCGTTCGAGGTCCGTGGCGTGCCCCACGCCCTGGTCGGGAGCAACCTGGCCTCCCTCGACCCGGAGCGGTTCGTCGCCGACCTGAAGAAGATCGTCGAGGCGTCGGCCGACCTGATGGGGGAGATCCCGTACCGGCACTACACGTTTCTCGTGATTGGACCGGGTCGTGGCGGACTCGAGCACGCCAACTCCACGGCCCTCACGTTCAATCCCCTCGACGCGAGCAATCCCGCGGCCTACACGCGCTGGCTCGCCTTCGTCGCCCACGAGTACTTCCACCTCTACAACGTAAAGCGGATCCGGCCGATCGCGCTGGGACCGTTCGACTACGATCGGGCGAACCTCACGTACATGCTGTGGGTGGCCGAGGGGTTCACGGTCTACTACGAGGACGTCGTCCTCAACCGGGCCGGCCTGCTGAGCCGGGACGAGTGTCTCGACCGTGCGCGGGGCAACATCGCCCGCTACGAAGACGTGCCCGGCCACCTCTTCCAGTCCGCCGCCCAGTCGAGCTTCGACACCTGGCTGCAGTTCTTCAGCCGCGGGCCTGCCACGGCCAATACGACGATCTCGTACTACGACAAGGGCGCCGTGCTCGCGATGCTACTCGACCTCCGGATCCGCCACGAGACGGCGGCCCTGAAGTCGCTCGACGATGTGATGCGGGCGCTGTACCAGACGTACTACAAGGAGAAGAAGCGGGGCTACACGGACGAGGAGTTCCGGGCGGCCTGCGAGCAGGTGGCCGGCGTGTCGCTGTCGGAGTTCTTCGAGGACTACGCCGCCAGTGTGAAGGACGTGGACTACGCGAAGTCCCTGGCCTACGGCGGGTTCGACATCGATCTCGAGCCTCGGGCCCTGCCCGGAGGGTATCTCGGTGTCCAGACGCAGGATCGGAACGGTGCGGTCACCATCTCGCTGGTCGAGTGGGATTCGCCGGCCTGGCGTGCGGGGCTCAGCGTGCAGGACGAGATCCTCGCTGTGGATGGCGTGCGCGTCGCCCCGCTGACGTTCGGCGCGGCGATTGGCGCGAAGAAGCCCGGAGACAGGATCAGGGTGCTGGTATCCCGGCGCAATGCCGTCCGGGAGATCGAGGCGACCCTGGACACGAAGTCCGAACGCACTTTCAAGATCACACCCATGCCGAATCCCAGTCCTCTGCAGGCCACGATACGCAGCGGATGGATGAACGGGGGGGCGGCGGACGTCCGTCGGTGATGATCCTGTGTCGGACACGGCGCCCTCCGTGTCATACTCTCGTTCCATGTTGCCGTCGCGCGGGAGGACGCGCCAGACGCGCGGCGGATCACTCTTGATGAGTCGCCACACCAGACGAGACCGGTCATCCGGCCGCGCGCGACCGAGGCGGGTACGTCGTTGACGCCCGGGGCCCCTTCACTTCCCGGCGACCGGCCGCTGTTCCTCCACGAGTTCTTCGAGCGGGCCGCCGCACAGTGGCCGGACCGGCCTGCCATCGACATTCCGCCAGCGGCTGAACGCCCGCGCCGCCACCTGGTGTCCTACGCCGATCTTCGACGCCAGGCGCAGCGCCTGGCCGACGCCCTGGCCGCGCGCGTCACCCGCGAGCGCGTGGTCGCCATCCTCCTGCCGCGCAGCACCGGGGACCTCTACCCGTCGCAGTTGGGCGTGTTGAAGGCCGGGGCCGCCTTCACGTGCATCGATCCGGCGTTCCCCGACGATCAGGTCCGGGAGATCCTCCGGGATGCCGATGCCGTGGCGCTCCTGACGGACGCTGCCGGCGCCGCACGCGCCCCGCGTTGCGGGATGGCCGCCGATCGCATCATCGACGTGGCGCGCGAACTCCATCGCGTGAACGGGCACCATGGCGGGCCATCGGCGTTCGGCCCCCACGACGAACGGGGCCGGCCGCGCGCTGCGCCCTGGCTCGGGCGGGAAAGCCTCGCGTATCTCATCTACACCTCGGGCACCACGGGGCGCCCGAAGGGCGTGATGATCGAGCACCGCAGCGCGGCCAACCTGGTCGCATCGGACGTGGAGGAGTTCGGCCTCACGCCGGAGGATCGCGTCGCCCAGGGATCGTCGCCGTCCTACGACTCGTCGGTCGAGGAGACATGGCTCGCCCTGGCCGCCGGCGCGACGGTCGTCGTGATGGACGAGGCGACCTCGAGGCTGGGGCCCGACCTGGTGCCCTGGCTGCGCCGCGAACGCATCACGGTGCTGTGCCCGCCACCCACGTTGTTGCGCGCCACCGGGTGCCTCGATCCGGCCGCCGCGCTGCCCGATCTCCGCCTGCTGTACGTCGGCGGGGAAGCGCTGCCGGCCGACGTGGCCGAGCGATGGGCGCCGGGCCGCCGCCTCGTGAACGGGTACGGGCCGACCGAGTGCACGGTCACCGCCGTGCGGGGCGACATCCGCGCAGGCGAGCCGGTGACAATCGGCCGGCCGGTCGCCGGGCTCGAGGCCTGGGTCCTGGACGACACGCTCGCTGAAGTCGCCGACGGCTCGCGCGGCGAACTGTGCATCGGCGGAGCGGGCCTGGCGCGCGGCTATCGGAACCTGCCGGACCTCACCGACCAGAAGTTCCCCCGGCACCCGACCCTCGGCCGCCTCTACCGGACCGGCGACCTCGTGCACCGCGACGCTGACGGCCGGTTCTACTACCACGGCCGCATCGACTCGCTCGTCAAGCTCCGCGGGTACCGTGTCGAGCTCGAAGCGATCGAGGCGCGGCTCGCCGAACACGACGGCGTCCGCGCGGCGGCCTGCCGCGTCCAGGACGACGAGTCGGGCCAGACGCTCGTGGCGTTCGTCGTCCCGGCCGATCCCGCCTCGCCGCCCCCGTTCGACGATCTGAAGCTGTTCCTCACGCGCGTCCTGCCCGCGTACATGGTCCCGGTGCGCTTCGGCGTCCTCGCGGCTCTGCCGACGACGCTCGGCGGCAAGCTGGATCGCGGGAGCCTGCCCCTGATCGAGCGGAACGGCCACGACGGCCCGGTGCGACTGCCCGTGCTGCCGCGCAACGCCAGGGAATCGCGCATCGAGGCCGCGTTCACCGAGATCCTGAGACTGCGTGAATCGCCGTCGATTCACGACGACTTCTTCTCGGACCTCGGCGGCGATTCGCTCCACGCCGCGCAACTGGTGTCGCGGCTCCGGGAGAATCCCGCGACGGCCCGCATCACGGTGCGGGACGTGTACGAAGCGCCGAGCATCGCGGTGCTGGCGGACCGCGCCGGCGACGGCGACAGCGAAGGTGACAGCCCGGCGCTGCATCCCGCGCACGCGCCGGAGACCGCCGGCGGCCGGCCGCTCCTGGCCACGCTGTTCCAGGTCGCCTGGCTGCTGGCCGGGCTCTTCGTGCTGTCGCCGATCGCGTATGTCGTGTCGTTCGAAGCGCTGCCGCTGCTGGTGCACCGGCTGGGCCCGATCCGGTTCGTGATCGTCGCGCCGCTCGTCGCGCTGGCGGCGCTGCTGGTCTACAGCGCGCTGTCGATCGTCGTGGCGATCGCCGCGAAGTGGGTCCTGATCGGGCGGTACCGCGCCACGCGGGTCCCGGTCTGGAGCAGCCTCTACGTGCGGAACTGGATGGTGCAGCGGGCCGTGCGGATCGTGCCGTGGCAACTCGTCGAGGGCACCACCTTCCAGTTGCAGCTCCTGCGCGCCCTCGGCGCGCGGATCGGGCGGCGCGTGCACATCCATCGGGGCGTCGCCATGCTCCAGGGCGGGTGGGACCTGCTCGACATCGGCGACGACGTGTCCATCGGGCAGGACGCGTCCATCAATCTCGTGGACCTGGACGATGGATTCATGGTCGTGGCGCCGGTGTCGCTGGGAACCGGCGCGACGCTCGGGGTGCGGGCGGGCGTGTCCGGCGGCGCGCGGCTCGAGCCGAACGCGTACCTGGCGGCGCTGTCGTCGCTGGCGCCGGGTGGCCGGATCCCGCGGGGCGAGCGGTGGGACGGCGTGCCTGCGGGGCCCGCGGGGCAGGCCCCGCCGAGGCCGGCCGTGCCCGACGGCCAGAGGACGCTTTCGCCCGCCCTGCACGGCCTGGTGCTGATGGGCGCCCGCTTCGGCGTCCGGACCCTGCTCGCGCTGCCAGCCGCCGTCGCCGCCGCGGCCTTCGCGCTGTTCCACGGCCTGACCTCCGACGACGTGATGGCGTGGTTCTCGGGCGACAGGGCGAGCGCGCCGGTGGCCGTGGCGCTGGTGACGACCATTGTCGTGTCGGCCCCGCTCAGTCTCCTGGTCGGCGCGGGCATCATGCGGGCACTCGGCCGCGTGTCGCCCGGCGTCATCGGCCGCTGGAGCCTCGCGTACGTGCGGGTGTGGCTGAAGACCGAACTGCTCCAGTCGGCGGGCAACATGCTGAGCGGCACGCTGTTCTGGCCGGTGTGGCTGCGGTGGGCGGGCATGCGCATCGGGCCGAAGTGCGAGATCAGCACGATCATCGACGTCGTGCCCGAGCTCGTCGACGTCGGCCCGGAGACGTTCTTCGCCGACGGCATCTACCTGGGCGGGCCCGTCGTCCATCGCGGGACGGTGACGCTCGCCGCGACCGCGATCGGCGCCGGTTCGTTCTTCGGGAACGGCGCCGTCGTGTCCGCCGGTGATCGCCTGCCCGGCGGCGTGCTGGTCGGCGTGTCCACGGTCGCGCGCGCGGACATCATCAGGCCCGGCACGTCGTGGTTCGGCCACCCGCCGTTCGAGCTCCCGCGGCGCGAGATCGTCGCGTGCGATCGCCGCCTGACCCACGAGCCCTCGACGATCCGCTATCTGAACCGGGTGTTCTGGGAGGCGCTGCGGTCGGCGCTGCCGCTCGTGCCCGCGCTGATGCTGCTGGCCTGGTTCAAGGTGATGGATACGGCGGGCGACGCGTCGACGCGCCTCGGGTTCCTGCTCGCCATCGTGCCGCTGGGCGTCGTCGCGGCCATGCTCGGCCTCAGCCTGGTCGCGCTGGGTCTCAAGTGGCTGCTGCTCGGCCGCGTGCGGCCCGGCATCCACCCGCTGTGGTCCTGCTGGTGCAGCCGCTGGGATTTCCTGTTCGTGGCGTGGCGGGTGTACGCGCGCGGGCCGCTGTCGGTGCTCGAAGGCACCCTGCTGCTGTCGTGGTACCTGCGCGCGATGGGCGCGGAGATCGGTCGGGGGGTCGTGCTGGGGGGCGGCTTCGCGCAGGTCGTGGATCCCGACATGCTGCACTTCGAGGACGGCGCCACGGTGTCCTGCCTGTTCCAGGCGCACACCTTCGAGGACCGCGTCCTGAAGATCGACCACGTGCACATCCGCCGAGGAGCGACGGTCGGCGCCGGCGCGGTCCTGCTGTACGGCGCGGACGTCGGTGCCGGGGCGCACGTGGCACCGCACAGCGTGATCATGAAGCGCGAACGCCTGCTGCCGGGCCGGGCCTATGCGGGCTGCCCGACGAGGCCGGTGGGAAGACCGGCTGACGGCTGAGGGCGCACGGCGCACGACAACGGCGCACGACAAACGGCGCACGGCGCAGTTCGGTCAGCCGCGAGCCGCGGCCGTCAGCCTGAGCGGCGAGCCAAGGACGATCACCGCCGTTGACCCGTCCGGAAGCCATTCTCATGAGGGGAACTCGGACACGGCGCGGTGCAGTTTCTGCAACGCGCGGACCACGTGGTTGCTGGATTCCTTGCACTGAGTCAGCGCCTCGCCGTGCAGGAGGCGGAGATCCTGGGCGAGGTCGAGCAGATAACTGATCTCGGTTGCCGATCCCAGCGCGATGTCGAGGAAGTGTTCGTATTCCCGCGTACTCTGTCGAACGCAGCTCTCCACGATGTTAGTGGGCACGGACACGGCGGCCCGCCGCAACTGTGCCTGGGTGCCGAAGCGTTCGGACGGACCCGTTCGGGCGCACGGCGACGTTCACCTATACCGGCGCGGGGCAGCTGGCCAGCGTGACCGACACGCTCGGCCTGACCTCGACGTTTGGCTATCAGGCCGAGGACTTTGTGGGGACGCTGACCACGCCCTATGGGACCACGTCCTTCCGGCACGAGGCGGACCGGGCCGGCTTTGTCAACCACCCGATGATCGAGGCGACCGACCCGCTGGGTGGGGTCGCGCACCTGGAGTACCACTTCGCGACGCCGGAGCTCGCGGCGACGGTGCCGGCGGCGGAGGTGCCGACGGGGTTTGCCGCGCACAACGGCGCGCTCGATCTGTGGAACACCGACTACTGGGTCGCGGCGGCGTGGGACGCCGGGCCCCGAGGAACAGGCGGCGGAGGTCGCCGGGCAGGTTTGAAGGCGGCGATTCCCTTGCGGGATCGGTCGCGAAACGGGACCACACGTCAGCCGCGCCCTACGCCTTCGCGCTCGATCGGCGGCAGCTTACACACGTCCTCGAATGTCAGCACGTCGAACGCGGAGGTTCATACTCCTATCGCCTGCCCGGCTCTGGTCCCGCTGCGAGCTCTTGGCCAGACCCTGCCCGTTGCCGTCGTCAGCGGCGTCCGCGCCTGTTCCTACGATCCCTGCGTCACCGTAAACGTCTTGCCCGCGATCCTGATGATCCCCGAGCGAGTGGCGGTTCCGGTCTTCGCGGCGACCGTGTAAGTGACCGTGCCATTCCCGGTGCCCCTGGCGCCAGCGGTCACCTGAATCCACGGCACGCTCGTTTGGGCTGTCCAGGCGCAGTCGGCGACCGTGGTGGTCACCGCCACGGTCCCGAAGCCGCCCGTCAGCCCGATCCGCGCGGACGTCGGGTCGAGTGCGAACCCGCACGGCACGTAGGTGAACCCGCCCGCCAGCTTCACTCGCCCGCCGTCCGGATTGGTGACGACGACGTTCACAGGGCCCGCCGCATGGGCTGGCGTCGAGGCCGTGATCGTGCTGGCGTCCACGACGATCACCGCCGTCGCGGCCGTCCCACCCAACACGACTGCCGCGCCCTTTTGGAAGCTCTTACCCGTCACGGTGACGGCCGTTCCACCACTCCTTCCCCCTTGCGCCGGCGTGATTCCGTCCACGGCCAGGGGCCACGCCGGATCGCGAACGAAGACATCGAACTTGCCATTCGTGTCGCCCGGCACCAAGTTGCCCGCGTCGGAAGAGAACGCGACAGACCGCCCGTCCGAACTGATCGCGGGCTCGTCGGAACCTCTACCCGCCTGCGCTCCGCTGCTCGCCACGTTCACCCGCGTCGTCGCGCCCGTGTCGCGATCGTGGATGAAGGCGTCCGGACGGTGGTTGGTATCGCCCGTCACCAGGTTGGTGGCCGAGGACACGAACCCAACATACCGCCCGTCTCCGCTGATTGCTGGGGAGTCGGACCAATAGTTCCCCTGCCTGCCGTTGCTCGCCACGCTCACCCGCGTCGTCGCGCCCGTGTCGCGATCGTGGACGAAGACATCCTTCGTGTTGTTCGTGTCGCCCGGCACCAGGTTGCTGGCCTCTGAGTAGAAGGCGACGTATCGCCCGTCCCCGCTGACAGCGGGGACATAGGAACCGCCGTTTCCCTGCGTCCCGCCGCTCGCCACGCTCACCCGCGTTGTCGCGCCCGTATCGCGATCGTGGATGAAGACGTCCGCCTCGCCATTGGTGTCCTCCGGCACCAAGTTGCTGGCGCCGGACGTAAAGGCGATGTACCGGCCGTCCCCGCTCATCGTGGGATTCGAGGAATAGTCGTCGCCCTGAGTCCCACCGCTTGCCACGCTCACCCGCGTCGTCGCGCCCGTGTCGCGATCGCGGATGAAGATATCCCCCTCGCCATTGGTGTCGCCCGGCACCAGGTTGCTGGCCTCCGACCAGAACGCGATGTAGCGGCCGTCCGCACTGATCGCGGCAATTCCGGATTCGTCGTTTCCCTGCGTCCCATCGCTTGCCACACTCACGCGTGTCGTCGCGCCCGTATCACGATCGTGGACGAAGACGTCTCGCGTGCCATTGGTGTCGCTCGGCACCAGGTTGCTGGCAGAGGAGTCGAATGCGACGTACCGGCCGTCCGCGCTGATCGCGGGGAAACCGCACGTGGCGTTCGCCTGCGTTCCGTCGGTCGCCACGCTCACCTTCGTCGTCGCGCCCGTGTCGCGATCGTGGACGAAGACGTCCCACACGCCATTGGTGTCGCCCGGCACCATGTTGGTGGCAAAGGAAGTGAATGCAACGAACCGCCCGTCTGCGCTGATCGCTCGGTTCCAGGTACGGGAATGATCGTTGCCTTGTGCACCATTGGTCGCCACGCTCACCCGCGTCGTGGTGTCCGTCGGCGCCTGCGCGCCAACCGTGGCGACCCACACGGCGGCCGCGACGACGGCGATACCTGGCAAGCGGGATGATGACATCGGCCCTCCTTGAGCGATAAGGGGTTGGGCTATCTCTCCCCTGTTTGAAAAGGGGCCAGCGGCGCGGAGTCTAGCATGCCGGCGTGGCGGGAAGAATGAAATTGCGGAGGGGACTGCGGAGGTTGGGCACAGTTCGAGACATAGTCGGCGATCTGCAGGATGGGCGCGTCGGCGTCGTTGTTCA
Organism: uncultured Acidobacteriota bacterium; assembly: GCA_963813325.1. GTDB lineage: Bacteria > Acidobacteriota > Vicinamibacteria > Vicinamibacterales > JAKQTR01 > CAWEYM01. The sequence goes on along the minus strand of CAWEYM010000002.1, from coordinate 1,395,222 downwards.
CGGCGACGATCACCTTCGATGTGTGCTGGATGGAGCCTGATGGGCACTTGCCAACACATCCCATTATTGGGATCATCGTCTGGTGCGACAGACCTCGCCGTCGGCGAAAGGCCGGTGCATTGGGTCGGGTCATCCAAGCGGGATTTCGTTCATAGGACGGATTAGCGGGGTGTCTGGCGGTGTTCGGTCCGCCCTCCCCTGCCCGGGTAACGGAATGCCCGTTATCGGACAGGCGGCGTACCGACGAGCCAGCCGTGACACAGAAGGCGCTGGCCGTCGTGGAGGTCACGCTCTTTCTCGCGGTGCTCATGACCATTGCGGGCTGAACGAGGCGTTCGGCCGGCCGTGGAATGTCCGGAACACGCAGTTCGGACCCGGGCTGCTGCTGATTGCCACCGTCCTCTTCGGCCTGTCCCACCTGTACCAGATCGGCGCGACGAGGCTCGACCCCTTCACCATGGTCGGGGCCACGCTCGGCGCGGTGTTCTACGGCGTGATCCGGGAGCGGTCCGGGAGCGTCCTCGGGTCGGCCGTGACGCACGGCATGACCAACGCGGGCCTGGAGGTGTACCGGCGGGTGTTCGGCGGGCGGTGAGCCGGGCCCGAGCCCGGCCGACGAACGCTCGTCTACCGAGTGAGAACGAGAACTCGGCTCCAACGCGGACTTGCCGCGAGGGTCAGTGGACTCGAAGCGGACCGCGCCTCAGGCCTTCGGTCGGCTCGGGGCGCGCCTCCGATAGGATCGCGGGCAACGCTCTGTCAATCGAACCGTTCCGTAAGCGGAATCGAAGCGCCGGTGGACCGCCTGGTGGAACATCTTGAGGCATCCGGCGTCCAACGGTTCGGGGGCGGCGTCGGGCTCGCGGCGCGCGACCGCCGCCCCACGCATACTCGACACGCCACAGCCCCCCGGAGAGCGCCTCGCAGACGAGGTCGGAGGGTGCCCGATGCGACGGAATCTTCAGACCACGCTGGCATCATGCCTGTTCGTCCTGGTCCTGGCGGCATCTGCGGCCGGTCAGCCCCTGCAGCCCATCCGGCCGGACTTCGCACGCCTGGCCGACGGACAGGGCGCGCAGGTCTTCAACCGCACGTTGACGACGGCGAAGGAGGGCGACCGGGCGGTGGCGCGCCTGGACGCGCGGCCGGGCGACGGCGGCGCGCTGCTCGACGGCATCCAGCTCGGGGAGGGCGTGATCGAGGTCGATCTGCGCGGCAAGGATGTCGCGCAACAGAGCTTTCTTGGCATCGCCTTCCACGTCGTGGACTGGACGACCTACGACGCCGTCTACTTCCGGCCCTTCAATTTCAGGGCACCGGAGGCGGAGCGGCGCGCCCATTCGGTCCAGTACGTGTCACAGCCCGCCAACACCTGGCAGAAGCTGCGGGCCGAGAAGCCGGGCCAGTTCGAGCAGGCCATCGACCCGCCGCCGGACCCCGACGCGTGGTTCCACGCCCGCATCGTCCTGGCCGGGTCGAAGGTCGAGGTCTACGTGAACAACGCCATGAAGCCGAGCCTCGTGGTGGACGACCTGGGCGAGCACAAGAGCGGCGGCGTCGCGCTCTGGGCCGGTAACGGCTCGGACGGCGCGTTCGCCGGGTTGACGATCACGCCGACGTCGCCGGCCGGGCCGCCCCCCGCCAGCACGCAGACCGTCTTCCAGGCGAGCGCGACCGGGAACCTGGCGCGGCTGGAGGCGCTCGTCAAGGCGGACCCCGCCGTCGTCAACGCGCGGACCCCCAGCGGGCTGACGCCTCTTCACCTGGCGGCCGTGTACGGCGAGCGCCGGACGGCGGAGGTCCTGGTGCTCGGCGGCGCCGACGCGAACGCGGTGGCCCGCCACTCGGGGACCCCGCTCGACATCGCCTACGAAGCCGAACGACCGGACTTCGTCCGGTGGCTGGAATCGAAGGGCGGACGCTTCACGCCCTTGCGCTTCGAGACAAGCACGCTGACCCCGCGCGTCCACCGTGCCGCGTTTCCCTGGGGCATGATGAACAACGTGCTCGTGTTCTCGGGAACGGACGGCGCCGTGCTCGTGGACACGGGATTCTCGAAGCGCGCGGTCGACGAGCTGAGGAAGGTCGTTCTGGGCTTCTCGCCTGCGGGAGTCCGCTACGTGATCAACTCGCATGCGCACGGCGATCACGTGGCCGGCAACGCCATCGCCCCGTCACCAGGCGCCGTCATCAACGCCGCGACGCTGGCCGCTCCCCCGGTCGACCTCGCGCTGAAGAGGCAGCCGGAGCCCATGAAGGGGCGGTCTGGACGGACGCTCCCCGCGCCGTACACGCTGCGCGCCGGAGGCGCCGACATCCTGCTCATTCCGCGGCCCGGCCTCCACTCGGATGCCGACCTCATCGTGTACCTCCCGGCCGAGTCGGTCGTCGCGATGGGCGACCTGCTCCTCTCGGAGAGCGTCCCGGCGGTCGACGACATCGGCGCCTACATGTCGTTCCTCGACGACGTGCTCGACGTCTTCCCCGGGAACACGATCTTCGTCAGCGGCCACGGCCGCGACCTGGACGCCGCGGGCGTGAAGACCTACCGCGACACGCTGGCGGCCATGGCCGACATCGTGCGGACCAACCTCTCGGCGGGCCGGACAGCCGAGCAGATGGCGAAGGACGACGTGCTGAAGGCGTACAAGGCGCAGTACTCGCTGCTCGACTTCCTGGGCGTGGACACCATGATCCCGAGGCTCGTCACGGCGATCCAGAAGGGGACGCTGAAGCAGGGCAACGAGGGCGCGGCCCATATGGTCAACATGGAGAAGCCCGCCGAGTTCAATCGAGCCGTGCTCGACTTCCTCGCCACGGTGGCGCCGGTCGGGGGGGAGAAGTCAGCGATGGAGGGGTCAGGTTCCCGGGCGACAATCGCCTCGATCGTGCGGCCGGCGCCTCCGCAATAGCTGGCGATCGTGGCCGCGGGGACGCCTCGGCCACGCACAACAGGCCCGCGCCGGACGGCGCCGGCGGGCGACATCGAGGTGAGGCGCACGGGAGCCCGGTCCAGCCACCGTCGCGCCGTCGTCGCAGACGCGGCGGTGCTCCGATGGTGGCGCTCGGACGGGAACGAAGCGCGCGACGACATTCCCTCTCGCGCCGATGCCAGGGCGCCGCGTGAACGTCTGGCGTGCCGGACGCCCGATCGTCATCGGCGCGCTCGTGGTCGATGCCGTCATGGGGCGGCCTGCCGGGAAACTGGCCCGCGAGCGAGACGGCGATAGGCGGTGGCGAGCAGCCACACGGCGTTCACGCCGAGCCACACCAGCAGTACCATGTTGAGCACGAGCAGCGGGCCCAGATCCAGGTCGAACTGGAACTGCGCCTGGCGCAGCTTCCACGCGCCGTCCTCGTTGACCATCACCCCGGACAATCGCAACGGCAGCACGAGGAAGCGTGACAGGTCGAACTTCACGGACCCGACCGTCCCGAACCAGGCGACGTCGCCCGCCGTCGAGACCTGCGTCTGGTCGAGCCGGAACCGGCAGTCACCCCAGGACTCCCAGTCGGTCCTGACGACCTCGCTCGCGCGTTCGTACCCCGCGTAGATCTCGCCCGGCATCGTCCCCAGCACCAGAGGGTGCTCTCGCGAGAACAGGCGGCTCATGAAGGCGTCCACGTGCCCGGTGTCGCGCTTCGTGTATCCGTCCTGAAACGCGCCGAGCTGCGCGAGAACCGCGGCTCGGATCTCGGGCGTCGCGTTGCCCCAGCCTGCCGCCTTCTGCCAGGCGCCCTGATGGGGCTGGTACAGTGCCCACACCATGAAGACCAGCAGGACGTTGAACGCCAGGATCGCCGCACGTCTCACAATGGCCACACAACCTCCTCGGGCCTGCAGATGACTCCGGGACCGTCGTGTGTCGGCCCTCGAGGTACCGCGGCCTGCGGCTCCGCCTCACGGCAGGTGAACGACCTGGGCGCGGACGGTCACCTGCCGCCCGGATCGTTCCAGGACGAGAGTACGCACGGCGCCGGGCCTGCCTCGCAGGGCGTCAATCACGGCACCCATCGTCGCGCTGGTGGCGTCGAGCGCATCCACCCGCAGCAGTTTGTCGCCTGCCAGCACGCCGGGGACGGTCGGCTGACCGTTCCGGGAGACCACGCCCGCCACGGTGAACGAGCCATCCGGGGCGGCGCGCACGGTCAGGCCCACGACGTCGAGATCCCCCACGGGCCGGGCCGGCCCCACAAGCCAGTAGGTCTTCCGACCCGGGAAATCGACTTCGAGCCGAAAGCCGGTGATGACGTTCGCACCAAGGAATCCCACCACCGGACCCGCCGACTTCTGCGAGTACCAATCGAAAATGCTGTGATCCAGGCCCAGGACGGTGGCGTCGGTCACACGGAGCCCGCCGATGGCCAGGGCCGGCAGTCGCAGCAGAACGCCTCGCGTCTCGAGATCGAAGCCGAAGAAGTTGGCGGATCCGGCAGCGCCGACAGCGCGCGGCCACTCCGCATGCCGGGACAGCCACGCCTTGGTCTGCACATCGGTCACCCAGGTTCCAGCCGAGCCGTTGTCCACGCCGAGCGCGACGGTCCGGCCTTCGATCTCGACGTCGATCATGAACAAGCCGGTGTCGGGATTGACGCGACACGGCACGAGCGTGCCGCGCGGCGTCAGGACGCCCGGCGTGGCCACGGTGAGTCGCTTCGCCGGATAGTCGAAGACGACGTGCAGGCGGCGAAGGGCCCGGGCGGGAACGGTGCTCTCGGCCTGCACTCCGGGGCGAGCGACCCGAGACGGAAACACCTGGACCGCCAGGCCCGCGGTGTCCAGGGGGACGCCGCCGATGCGCATGGGCGGCGCGGCTGACGGGCTCGCCACCGAGTGTTCGCCGCCGCCCGGCGGCAGGGTCGACACGTCGAGGCCCAGCTCTCGCGCCAGCGGCTCGGCCAGAACGAGCGACGTTCCACCCGTGTCGACCCACGCGCGCGAACGACGGACGTTGCCATCGGGGCGCTGGAACTCGACCTCGACCGTCATGCGGTTGTGGTCGAGCAGGAACGGGACGGTAGCCGAGGGCCGGTCGGCACCGACCGGCTGCGCCCACGCCACCGTGCTGGCCGCGGTGAAGAGCATCACCAGAACAGCGGTGCGACCTGGACTCCCCTTCATGTGTTCACCTCGCTCGTGACGGAGGACGACAGCCCCCGCGAGCGGCGCCGCCCCGTCCACGTGTTGGACGGATTCCCGGGCGCGCCGGCTTCCGGCTGGCGAGCCTCTGCGTGGAATGTATTCGTTTGGTAACCGTAATCGAATACCTTGCCGCCGCCGATGACGGTCGACGGGCCGTCGTCGGTCGTCCAGAAGGCAGACGAGGGCGATTCCAGCAGGAGACAGGCAACGCTGCCGCCGGCGCGCTCGTCCAACCCGCCGGAGGGGCTCCGCATGAGTGCAGCGTTCAACGCGGCGTGGCAGGACATCCGGTTTGCAGGTCGCCGGCTTCGGAGATCGCCCGCCTTCTTCTCGGCCGCCGTGGCCAGGCTCGCCCTCGGCATCGGGGCCAACGCGGCCATGTTCAGCGTCCTGTATGGCGTCCTGCTGAAGAGGCTGCCCTTCGAGCAGCCCGAGCGCCTCGTCAGCGTCTGGAGCACGGCGCCCGGTATCGGGTCGAACCGCATGGTCCTGGCGGCCGCGCAGTACTTCACGTCGCGCCGAGCTGCTGTCCGTCCTGGTCGTTGAACAGGCGCCCCAGCTCGGGCCTCACGCCGAGCACGCTGAAGTAGTTCTCCGACACGAACTGGCAATGGGCGAGTTCTGCGGGCCCCGATCCGCCGCCCTCGCTGGCCTGGAGGCCAAGGGCTGCACGCCCGAGGTGGCGGCCAGCGGAACGTCGGTCGCCACGCCGTCGCGCATGGCCACGTAGTCCGGGTAGTTCCAGGCCATCCGGACGTCTTTGGGGTTCGCCACGACGAACGACAGTTCGTGTGGAGACGGGACCGGCAGGGTCCTCAGCAACAGCGCGTTGATCATCGAGAAGATCGCCGTGTTCGCGCCGATGCCGAGCACGAGCGACAGGATGGCGATTGCCGAGGTGCCCGGCGATCGCATCATCGCCCGCCACGCCCATCGCAGGTCCGCCGCACGGTTGCCAAGCACACCGCCAGACACCCAGCTAATCCGTCCTATGAACCGGCGCGCTGGCCGCCCGGTGTGGCAAGGCTGATACAGAATCCCTCGACCCGGATTGCGCCGGACCTGCGACGTCGCCTAGAATCGCCCCGGCCCCCGCCCCGGATCCCGAGCGCATGCCGCCCACCCCTTGGGGGGGCCGAGCGGCCCGCGACTGCCGGCAGGAGGTGCATCGTGGGTGCGCAACGCGTGATTCTGTGCGTGGCCGTCGTCATCGCCTGCGCGCTCGTCACCGTCGATTCCGCTCCTATCGGCGGGGCTGGCGGGCCGGCCGTGGAGTTCTCCTCCTACTTCGGCGCCGCTGATGGGGACAACACGCCCGTCGGCGCGAGGCTCTTGCCGGGCGGCGACCTCGTCGTGGCCTACCAGGTCAAACAGCAGACGGTCGTCGTCCGTCTGGGACCGGACGGAACCGAGCGCTGGACGCGCCGGTCCGATGAGCTCGGCATTCGCCGCGGGGCCGAGGTGCGGTTCGCGCCCGACGGGGCGGGCGACGTCTGGGTATCGGGGCAGGAATCCACCGCCAGCGCCGGACATGACCTCCTCCGCCTCGTCAGGCTGGCTCCCGACGGCGACATCGACCGCGCTATCAGCGTTGATGGCATCGCAACCGCTTCGCCAGTGCCCCTGCCCGACGGGGACATTCTCCTGTTCGGCGCGACCCATTCGAGGGCCTTCCCGTCGGGAATCGGCCGACGCGAGCCCGTCGTCGCGTCGAGTGGCGACGGTGGAGGCACGTGGGTGCCATCGGACCGCGGTCTCGCGGATGCCGCGGTGAAGGCCCTGGCGGTTGCCCCATCTCCACTCCGGTATCAGCTGGCCTGCCAGCCGACGCTCGGCGCGTTGAGCAGGAGGTCGGCACAGCCGGGTGGGTGGACCGCCATTGCCCCGGACTGCGTGGACTCGTTCGTGTTCGATCCCGCCAACCCGCAAGTGGTCTACTCCGGCCGCGCGCGCAGCGTCGACGGCGGCCGCTACTGGACCTACCTGGCGGACGTCCCGGGGTTCATCTGCGCCGTCGACCAGTCGATCATCTACGCGTGCGGGTCAACCGGAGGGGCGACGGTGTCGACCAGCGTCGACGGCGGCCTCACGTGGACCCCGCACCTCGTGTCGGGCGAGTACAAGACGGGAATCTCCGCGCTGGCAATCAGCCCGGCGGACCACTCGATCCTGGCGGGTCTGGTCCAGGACTACGGCGCCCAGGGCCCGGTCATCGGCGGCGAGATCTTCCGCAGCGTTGACGGTGGCAGTACCTGGTCACAGGTCGGTGCCGGCACCGCGTATCTGAGTGCGGCCTCCGCCATCGTCTTCGATCCCGCTCGCCCGACAGTCGTATACGCGCAGCGAGGCGGGATCCAGGAGCGGGGCCACATCGACCGCAGCGTCGACGGCGGTCTGACGTGGGAGACGGTGCTCGAGGCCGATGTCGGGAGCCTGGCGGTCGATGCCGCCGCACCCGGAACCGTGTTTGCCGGCGGCACGGGGGTGTACCGCAGCAACGACTACGGCGCGTCATGGCGTCGCGTGTCTCGACGCCTGGTGTCGAGCCTTGCCTTCGACGGAGTGCGAGGCCGGCTCCTTGCGGGCGGGTCCGCGGCGGACGACGTCTTCCTGCTGCGCCTCTCGGCGGACGGCAGCATCGCCTGGTCCACGTTGCTCGGCGGATCCGGTGCGGATCGGCCGGAAGACCTCGCGATCGGGAACGGGCGGATCTACGTGACGGGAACGACGTATTCGCCGGATTTCCCGGCGCGGGGAGGGGCGCGCAATCGGCCGGGTGGCGACTGGGATGCCTTCGTGGCCTCCTTCGCCGCAGATGGCGCCCTGCTGTCCGCGACGCTGCTCGGCGGATCCCTCAGCGACAAGGCGCACGGCGTCGCCATCGCCCGCGACGGTGGGGTCCTCGTCGGCGGCGAGACCAACTCGCCGGACTTCCCCGTGCGCCGGCCACTGTGGAGGCCGGCGGGGCGCGACGTCCAGGGTTTCGTGTCGCTGTTTCGTCCCGACCTGGGCCAGTTGCTGTTCTCGACGGTCCTGAACGCGCCCGGACGTGTGTCCGACGTGGCAGCCGTCGGATCCCTCGTCTGCGCGAGCGGTACGGCGTACGAGGGTTTTCCGCTGGTCCTTCCGCTCCAGCGCCGATTCGGCGGCGACGCTGACGCGTTCGCCGCCTGCCTCGATCCGGCGGCGAGGGCCTTGCGGTTCTCGACTTACTGGGGCGGCGGCCACATTGATGAAGGCAACATGCTGGATGCCGACGGCGGCGAGTTGCTGCTGAGTGGGGAGACATCGTCGATCAGCCTCCCGGTCAGCCCTGGCGGGTCTCGGTACCATGGCGGAGCGCGGGACGGCTTTCTGTTGCGGGTCTCGTTGGCGGGCGTTCCGGGAGTGACGGCGGGGAAGTGACCGCCCGTGCCGTCCGCGACGGCCTCCTCACCCCTTCGGCCGGCCGCCCCGCAGTGCCTGCTGAACCGGGCGCGCCAGCGTGGCCGCGGTGCACGGCTTCGGCACGAACACGATGTCCGGGGCGAGGCCGTCGGCCAGCAGGTACTCGCTGTAGCCGCTCATGATGACGGCCTTGAGGTCGGCGCGCTTCGCGCGCAGTTCGGCCACCAACTCCATGCCGTTGCCGCCGTCGGGCATCACCATGTCGGTCAACAGGAGATCGATCGCCCCGTCGTGCTCCTCCCACGCCCGCACCGCCTCGACGCTGTTGGCGGCCGAGACGTCACGGTAGTTCAGGCTCTCGAGCGCGGCGGCGACGGTGCTGCGGACGGCCGGGTTGTCCTCGGCCAGGAGGATGGTCTCACCCTGGCCCCGGTGCGTGGGCACATCGATGCCGGTCGTGCCCACGTCGCTCTCGGCGGCAGGTCCCGGTGCCGCGGGGTAGTAGACGGTGAAGGTGGTCCCCCGGCCCACCGTGCTGTCGACGTCGATCCAGCCCTTGTGCTGCCGCACGATGCCGTACACCGTCGCCAGGCCGAGGCCCGTGCCGCGCCCCGAGTCCTTCGTGGTGAAGAACGGTTCGAACACGCGCTGGCGCGTCTCGGCATCCATGCCGTGGCCGGTGTCCGCTACCGCGAGGCGGACGTACCGCCCGGGGCTGCTGTCGGCGTGCGCGGGCAGCGCGTCGGCTGACACCTCCACCGTCTCGGTGACCAGGGTCAACCGCCCGCCCCCGGGCATGGCATCCCGGGCGTTGACGACGAGGTTCATCACCACCTGTTCGATCATGCCCGCGTCGGCGTCCACCCACAGAGGATCGGCCGCCATCTTCAGCTCCAGGCTGATGTCCTCGCGCAGGACGCGCCGCAGCATCGACAGTAGGCGATCGAGGATGGCGTTCACGTCGACGCGCGCGATCTGCAGCACCTGCCGCCGGCTGAATGCCAGGAGCTGGCGCGTGAGCCGCGCCGCCGTCATCGCGCTCTTCTCGATCTCGGAGAGCGACGCCCGCACCTCGGCGGGCAGCTCGTGCGCCTCCTGCAGCAGGTCGAGGTGCCCGAGCTGCACCGTCAGGAGGTTGTTGAAGTCGTGCGCCACGCCGCCGGCCAGCTGGCCGATGGCCTCCAGCTTCTGCGCTTGCCGGAGCTGCGCCTCGAGGCGGGCCCTGTCCTCGGCGGCCTGTCGTTCCGCCGCCTGGATGCGTTCCTGCGCCGCACGCTGGGCCCGCTGCCGCTGTATGGTGAGAAACGCCCGGGACAGGAAGAACCCCCAGACGCTGAACGCGACCAGCAGCAGCGACATCCCGATGATCCACCGGTTCCGGAATCCTTCAATGAAGACCAGGGCCTCGGCTTCCGGTGCCGTGACCGCAATCGACCAGAACGTGGTCTCCAGCGGGATCGGCATGAAGTACGCGTGCTTGCGCACCGTGGGGCCGCCGGGATCGGCAGTGGCCGGGTAGTCAAACGTGGCCGTCCCGCTCTCGCCCCGCAGCATCCGGGCTGTGTCACGGCTGGCTCGTCGGTGCTCGTCGGTACGCCGCCTGTCCGATAACGGGTATTCCGTTGCCCGGGCAGGGGAGGGCGGGCCGAACACCGCCAGACACCCCGCTAATCCGTCCTATAAACTCGGGCCCCAGAGCTTGACGAACTTGTTGTTCTGGTCGAACTCGACGAGCATCGCGGCCATGCCGTCGCGCGCGATCCCGCTGGGGCCGGTGCGTGAGTACACGAACAGGTGGCCCTGTGAGTTCTTGGCCACCCCTTCGGTCTGGCCCATCGTCTGGCCCGGGATGGAAAAGCGCAGCACTTCGTCGGTAATCGCCATCTGGGGAGCGGCCTGCTCGATGGCCTGCTGTTTGGCCTTCATCTCAGGGCTTCCAGCCAGTCCCTGGGCGTCGGCCCGCTCCGGCAGGAGCGAGCCCGCGACAATCACGGCGCCGACGACGAGGAAGGGGGACGGCACATGGGAGCGTGTCATGCGGGGACCTTTCCTGCCGCGTCAGCGGGGGACACCTCGCGGCGACGCGGAGGTTGCCGCGCATGCGCGCCGACGTCACTGGCAAGACCGGGGCGGCGACGGGGGAGGCCCGTCGCCCTCGCAAACAAGCCGGGGCGCAGGTGGAAAAAGTGCCGCGGAACGACCGTTCCGCGCCGGGCCACCCGGGAGCTGTCCTGTTCCCAACATAGAACCGCGATGCCTGGACTTCAAGTCCGGCCGGCGCGACGACGCGGGCCGTTGCGCTCCACGTCGGTCTTCGGCACGATGGATCATCCCGACAGTGAGACTTCTTCGCCAGCGCCTCGGCTGCCTCAGCGGTCTGGCCGCGACGAGGGGGCACCTCACCCTTCGCCCCGGCGCCTATGCCGGCTTCGCTGCGGCGTGCCAGGCGCAGCGTCGGTGAGCGAGGAGGTCTGACTGTGAACGCCGCCGACACGCGCGCCTAATTCGCCGAAGCGATCCGGGTCACGGCCAACATCGGGTTACCGCGCCTCATCGATGCCATCGGGGCGATTCCCCGAGAGCGGTTTCTCGGCCCGGGCCCGTGGCGGATCTTCGGGATCGCGGACGTGGGGGGGCCGCCGCGGTACACGGACGATGCCGACCCGAGGCACGTCTATCACGACCTGTCGCGAGACCCACGAGCGCACCGACGGCTGCATCCTGCACGGCACCGGCTTCTGCCTCGGCACCTGAACCCGGGTCCCCCTGCGGGGACACCGCCGGCGCCCACGCCTGCCTGACGGAATTGCGCACGGAACCGGCGTGTGGGGCTATCATCAGACATGGCCCCTGGGCGGGCCATGCGTTCAGTCACCACGATCACGGGAGGGTCACATGCTCCGAAGGCTCTCGGTCGGTGCGGCGGCGGTGTGCTTCGTCGTCTACGCGGCGGCGGTCTCTGCGCAGCAGCCCACGACGAAGCAGCTCAAGATGGGCGGCGGCGGCAGCCCGCACATGCAGAGCGACTGGACCATTCACGGCGCGCACATCACGATCACCTACGGTAGTCCGTTCCTCAAGGACCGCACCGTCGGCAAGGAAGTCGCGCCGTTCGGGAAGGAGTGGCGGACGGGCGCCGACGAGGCGACGACGATCGTCAGCGACAAGCCGCTGACCTTCGGATCGCTGACGGTGCCGGCGGGCACTCACACCATGTACACGCTGCCGGGCGAGAAGGAGTGGCAGCTCATCATCAGCAACAAGACCGGGCAGTGGGGCATTCCGTACCCCGCGGGCCAGGACCTCGGCCGCGCGCCGATGCGCGTCGAGACAACCAAGGCGCCCGTCGAGTCGATGACGTTCGTGATCGACGAGACGCCCGGCGGCGGCACGCTGAAGGTCGAGTGGGGTACCACGAGCGCCGCGATCGATTTCAAGGTCGGGATGTAGGCGACCAGGGGACGGCGGTCTCCGCCGCGCGCGGAGGAGACTGCCGTCCACAACCCGCGCGTCCGGGCGCCGCGATGGCGTTCCTGCCGATCGTTGACTTCCCCGAAACCCCCGTCTATCCTGAGGCCGCTCCCGACATCGGCGTTCGCCTGAGCGGTCCGGCGCGTGCGCGCCCCGGTCTCTTCCGCATTGTTACCCCGCGCACGGCCGTCCGGCGCTTCGTCGCCCGGGTCACTGCGCCTCGTTCACGAGCTTCGATCACGTTCGGGCCCCCACTGCCTGCGAATCCGAACCGAAGGAGGGCATGCGATGTGGTCCCCGAGAGTCTCCTGGCGGGTGCTGGTGTGTCTCTGCGTGCTGGTCGCGAGTGGACCGTCGCCCGCGTGGGCGCAGGCGCCACCCGCGCCCCGGATCTTCAGCGTCGTTGAGGATCTGTCCGGGGCCACGCTCATGATCTCTGGCCTCCGATTCGCCGAGGGCACGGAGGTCTGGGTGGACGGGCAGTTGGTGCCGGTGCTGCCCGGCGCGACGGACGTGCGGCTGGAGATCGAGGTACCGCCGGCGTGGCGTGACCTGCCCGGGACGTATCGCCTGATGGTGCGGACGCCGCAGGGGAGGACCGACACCTTCGAGGTGATGGTGCGAGGCGCGGGGGCGTGGCAGCCGGGCGGGGAGGGAGCAGGGGCGGCCGCCGCCGGTCGGCCGGATCCCGGGAGCGGCTGGCCGGCCGGCCAGGCCGGCGTGGTCGTGGCCGGTGGGGACGTGCCGACGCCCCAGAACCCGCCGGCCGGCGCGTCGGTGCCGGCTGGGGCGCGGCCGGGGATCGCGCCTGACCTGATCGAGAACACCACCGCGCCCTACGGCACGGCGGTGGGTTACCAGGCGCTCGTTTCGAACACGGCGACCGGCTACTACAACACGGCCGCGGGGTTCCAGGCGCTCTACGCCAACACGACGGGCGACAACAACACGGCCACTGGGTCCATGGCGCTCTTCACGAACACCGGTGGCTACGCCAACACGGCTGCGGGATTCCAGGCGCTCTATACGAACTCGACTGGCACCGACAACACGGCGGCCGGCTACCAGGCTCTCTATGCGAATACGACGGGCTATTCCAACACGGCCGCCGGGATCGGGGCGCTCTTCAGCAACACGACAGGCTATGCCAACGCGGCCGCGGGATCCTACGGGCTCTACGCCAACACGACGGGCGCCCTCAACACGGCTGCCGGGTCCTATGCGCTTCGCTGGAACACGACGGGTACGGTGAACACGGCCGCCGGATCCTACGCGCTCTACGCCAACACGACCGGCGCCTCCAACACGGCCGCCGGGTACCAGGCGCTGTACGCCAACACGGGCGGCTCCTTCAACATGGCCGCCGGCTCCCTGGCGCTCCTGAACAACACGACGGGCAGCGAGAACACGGCCGCCGGCTCCCTGGCGCTCCAGGCCAACACGACGGGCAATTCCAACACGGCCGCCGGCCAGGGCGCCCTCTCGGCGAACACGACGGGCGGCGCCAACACGGCCGCCGGGTACCGGGCGCAATCCGCCAATACGACGGGCGTCGTCAACACCGCCGCCGGTTCCTATGCGCTCTACAGCAACACGGCGGGCAGCGCCAACACGGCCGCCGGGTACTATGCGCTCTACTCCGCCACGGGCAGCAACAACGTGGCACTCGGCAGCCAGGCCGGCTCCGCGCTGACCGCTGGGAACAACAACGTCTATGTGGCCAACCCCGGGGTCGTCGCGGAGAGCGGCGTGATTCGGATCGGCACGGCCGGCACGCACACCGACACGTACCTCACGGGGAACGTGCGGGCGCCGGCATTCATCGGCAACGGGGCGGGACTGACGAACGTGGACGCCAGTGCGTTCGGAGGCCAGCCCCCGAGCGCGTATGCCACGGCCGCGCACTCGCATCCTCAGTTTGCGGCGATGCTGGTCCAGGACAGCCCGATGCAGAACACGGCGCTCGGGGTCTCCGCGCTCGCTGCGAACACGACGGGCGTCTCCAATACTGCGACGGGTTACCAGGCGCTGAACGCCAATACGGAGGGCGGCAACAACACGGCCGCCGGCTTCCAGGCGCTCTACTCGAACACGACGGGCTCGAGAAACAGCGCCGCCGGCTTCCAGGCGCTCTTGAGGAACACATCGGGCGCCGGCAACACCGCGGCCGGCTTCCAGGCGCTCTTGAGCAACACGACAGGCGTCGGCAACCTGGCCGCCGGCCACCGGGCGCTCTACGCCAACACGTTGGGCGACTACAACACCGCCAGTGGAGACGGGGCGCTCGGCAGCAACACGACGGGCAGCTACAACACGGCCGCCGGGGGATCTGCGCTCAACGTGAACACGACGGGCGTTTACAACCTGGCCGCCGGCTACCGGGCGCTCCGCAGCAACACGGAGGGCGGCTGGAACGTGGCCATCGGTCCCCTGGCGCTCGACCTCAACACGACGGGCGGCGGCAACACCGCCGCCGGGTCCAATGCGCTCTACACGAATTCGACGGGCGGTTCGAACACCGCGGTCGGCACTTGGGCGCTCTTTGCCAGCACGACCGGCGACAACAACGTGGCGCTGGGCTCCGGCGCAGGCAGCGCACTGACGACTGGCAGCAGCAACGTCTATGTGGCCAACCCGGGTGTCGCCGCAGAGAACGGCACGATCCGGATTGGGGCGGACGGCGTGCATACGAACACCTACCTGGCGGGCACGGTGCACGCGCCGGCGTTTGTCGGAAACGGGGCGGCCCTGTCGAACGTGGTCGCTCTTTCCGCGGTCAACGCCCTCAATGCGGCCGACGCCAGCGCGCTCGGAGGGCAGCCGCCCGACGCCTATGCCGCCGCGGCACACACGCACCCGCAGTTCTCGGCGATGGTGCTACAGGACAGCCCGATGCAGAACACCGCCCTGGGGATCTCAGCCCTGGCAGGTGACCCGACCGGCGCGTCCAACACCGCCGCGGGCTACCTGGCGCTGCACGCGGCCACGACGGGCGCCGACAACACCGCCATCGGGACGGAGGCGCTCGCCGCCGCCACGACGGGCTCAGGCAATGTTGCGCTGGGGGTCGGAGCAGGGTCGGCACAGACGACCGGCAACAACAACGTCTACATCGCGCACGCCGGGGAAGCTGGCGAGAACACGACCATCCGCCTGGGCACGCCGGGTCTGCACACGCGGACCTTCCTGGCCGGAGCGAGGGGAGTGAAGCTGAAGCTGGCGGACAAACCGTTGGCGGTGAAGATCAACAAGTTCGGCCAGCTGGGTACCGCGGTCTCCTCTCGCCGCTACAAGACCGACATCCGCGACATGGCGAGCGCGAGCGACGCTCTGCTGCGGCTGCGGCCGGTGACGTTCCGGTACAAGGACACCGACGACCCGTCGCGTGACTACGGGTTGATTGCCGAAGAAGTCGCCGACGTGATGCCGGACCTCGTGGTGCGCAACGACGACGGGCAGGTGGAGACGGTGATGTACGACCAGCTGCCGGTGCTGATCCTGAACGAACTGCAGAAGGAGCATCGCACCATCACGGCACAGGCCGCGCAGCTCGCGGCGCAGGAAGAGCAGCTGAAGGCACAGGCGCGGCAGCTGACGACCCAGGCGGCGCAGTTGGCCGAGGTCCAACGCCAACTCGCCGCGCTGCTGGCGGGAGCACGGCCACCTGGCAAGCGCTGACTGGCGGCCCACGCGAGGTCGGACGGGGACGCGACAGGCGCCGCCTGTCGATCCGACGACGGCCCTGCTCGACCGGGCGACCGCGTACCTGGTCGGCTACGTGAAAGCCCTCTCGTCGGTCGTGAGCGAGGATCGCTACGAGCAGGCGGTGCGGATTCAGGGGTTCGCCCGCTCGATGCCCGGGATGGCGGGATCGTTGGACGGCGGGTCGACGACGAAGCGCACGCTCGTCTCGGACTATCTGCTCGTGCTCGTGCCGGGCGCGAGCGGATCGCCGGAAGCCGCGCGCCGCAAGCCTGTTCGCCCTCAGCCGTCAGCCGGTCTTCCCACCGGCCTCGTCGGGCAGCCCGCATAGGCCCGGCCCGGCAGCAGGCGTTCGCGCTTCATGATCACGCTGTGCGGTGCCACGTGCGCCCCGGCACCGACGTCCGCGCCGTACAGCAGGACCGCGCCGGTGCCCACCGTCGCTCCGCGGCGGATCTGCACGTGGTCGATCTTCAGGACGCGGTCCTCGAAGGTGTGCGCCTGGAACAGGCAGGACACCGTGGCGCCGTCCTCGAAGTGCAGCATGTCGGGATCCACGACCTGCGCGAAGCCGCCCCCCAGCACGACCCCCCGACCGATCTCCGCGCCCATCGCGCGCAGGTACCACGACAGCAGCAGGGTGCCTTCGAGCACCGACAGCGGCCCGCGCGCGTACACCTGCCACGCCGCGAACAGGAAATCCCAGCGGCTGCACCAGCAGGACCACAGCGGGTGGATGCCGGGCCGCACGCGGCCGAGCAGCAGCCACTTGAGACCCAGCGCGACCAGGCTGAGGCCGAGCATGGCCGCGACGACGCCCAGCGGCACGATGGCGAGGAGGAACCCGAGGCGCGTCGACGCGTCGCCCGCCGTATCCATCACCTTGAACCAGGCCAGCAGCATCAGCGCGGGCACGAGCGGCAGCGCCGACCGCAGCGCCTCCCAGAACACCCGGTTCAGATAGCGGATCGTCGAGGGCTCGTGGGTCAGGCGGCGATCGCACGCGACGATCTCGCGCCGCGGGAGCTCGAACGGCGGGTGGCCGAACCACGACGTGCCGGGCCTGATGATGTCCGCGCGCGCGACCGTGGACACGCCGACCAGCACGCCGCCGGGCAGGCGATCACCGGCGGGCACGACGGCGCCGTTCCCGAAGAACGGTTCATAGGACGGATTAGCGGGGTGTCTGGCGGAGTCAACGCCGGGACGGGAGACGCGCGCGAGGCGTGGCCGCGTGTCGAGCGGTCCTACCGAGTCGATAGGTTGAGGGGCGTCGAGGGCGTGCGTCGCGTCCGGCAGGGGCCGGCCGCCCGAGTGCCCCTGGGCGCAACGCGGCGGACCGATCCTCATCCGGAGAGCGGGGACCTCACCGACGGGGGAACGGCTCCTCCCGCCTAGTCGTTCCGGAGCGCGTTCATGGGCGTGACCGTGGTCGCGCGGCGCGCGGGCACGTAGCATGCGACGAGCATCACCACGGTCAGGATCAGCGACGTCGCCCCGAACACCAGCGGCTCGAACGCCGCGACGCCGTACACCCAGCCCGCCAGCATGCGCGAGATGCCCGCCGACAGCAGGAGGCCGATGCAAAGCCCCGCCGCGACGAGTTTCCCGCCCTCGGTCATCACCTGCCGGACCACGTCGCCGGAGGTGGCCCCGATGGCCATCCGGATGCCGAACTCCCGCGTCCGCCGCCCGACCAGGAACGCGCGGACTCCGTAGAGTCCGACACCGGCCATCGCGAGCGCGACGACGCCGAACACGGCGAACACGTTCGCCGCCAGGTTGACGAACCACACCTCGATGCCCGCGTCCCGTTGACCGCGCAGGGTCCGGAGCGCCACGAGGGGCAGGTCCGGATCGGCCGCCCGAATCCCGGCCTTGACCAGGTTGAGCAGACCCGCTTCGCCCGCGGCACCTCCCGACGCGGCGCGGACGTGCACCATCATCGCCGGCTGGAAGTTGTCGCCGTAGGGCACGTACACGTGCGCCCTCGGTGCGCGGTCGAACAGCTTGACCTTCAGGCTGGCCGCCACGCCCACGACCTCGCACGACACCGGTGCACCCCGGTAGGCCGCTGGCATCTCCCACTGGATGTGCCGGCCGACCGGGTCCTGGCCGGGCCACATCCGCCGGGCGAACTCGGTGTCGACGATGACGGGATGCCTCGTCGTGCCGTCGGTCTCCTCGTCGGTCGTGAACTCGCGCCCGCGCAGGATTGGCACGCCGAGCGTCCTGAAGTAGTCGGCGCCCACCACGCGATACTGGGCGTTGACGACCGAGGTGCCCGGCGCGGCGCCGGCCGGCTGGACGTTGCGGTCGAAGTTCCGCTCGCCGTAGGGAGTCGTGTGCGCGAGGCTCGCCGACGCCACGCCGGGCGTCGCTCGCAGCCGCTCGAGCACGCGGGCGAACGCCTGCCGGGCCCGGGGTTCGTCATAGCCCGCGAGGGACGCGTCGAGCGTTGCGATCACGCCGCCCTCCAGGCTGAATCCCGGGTTGGCGTGGCTGGCCCTGAGCGCGCCGAAGAAGAAGAGGCCGCCGGCGGTGAGCAGCGCAAGCGACAGCGCGATCTGCGTGACGACCAGGCCGTGCCGCAGGACCTTCCGGCTGCGTCCCGTCGACGATCGCCCCGCCATGTCCTTGAGGGCCGTCACGACGTCGGCGCGAGACAGGCCGAGCGCCGGCCCCAGGCCGAAGATCGCGGTGCTCAAGGCGCAGAACCCCAGCGTCGCCGCCAGCACGCGGGCGTCGGGCGTCGGGTCGAACACTATCGTGAGCATGGGCAGCACCGCGGCGACCGTCGACGCGACGAACCGGCTGGCGCCCTGGGCAATCCACACGCCCAGCGCGCCGCCCGCCAGCGAGAGAATCGATGCCTCCACGAGGAGCAGCCTCACGATGCTCCAGCGGCTGGCCCCGACGGCCGCGCGGATGGCGATCTCCCGCTGCCTGAGGCCCCCGCGCGCCAGCAGCATGTTGGCGAGGTTCAACGCCGCCACGAGCAGCAGCACGGTCGCCATCCCCAGCACGAAGAATGCCGTTGTCGCGAACGGGTCTGTGCCGCTCGGCCTGCGCGAGGACATCGCGAGCCGGGCACTCGGCCGGACGACGAGTTCCTGGTGCTGGTTCTCTCCCGGGTAGGTACGCTCGAGCGCGAGGCTCAGGGCCGCGAGCCTCGGCGCGGCCGATTCGGGCGTCATGCCCGGAACGAGGCGCCCGAAGAGGCTCAGTTGGTGGCTGGCGCGGTCGAGGAGAACGGCGCGGCGGCTGGATCCGTCCGGCGCAAGGAACGGCAGGCCGTCCATCTGCCCAAGGGGCAGCCACACGGGCGGGGAGACCACCGCCATCGGACCTGTGAAGCCCTCCGGCGTCACGCCCACCACCGTGCAGACGCGGGCGCTGATCGCCAGCGTCCGGCCGACGATGCCCGGATCCGCCCCGCGGCTGACCCAGTAGCCATGGCTCAACACCACGACCGGCGGCGCGCCCGGCTCGTCGTCGGCCGGCGCGAACCCACGCCCGAGGGCCATCGGCAGGCGCACCATGGAGAAGTAGTTCGACGAGACGAACCCGGCGTAGACGCGCCGGGTCACCTGGCCCTCGGCGATGCCGACCGAATCCAGGTTGACGGCGGCCAGATCGGCGAACAGGTCGCCTCTGGCGCGGATGTCGCGGAAGTTCGGGTACGAGAAGTCGCGCCAGCTGCCATCGACCGTGTTGCGGCTGTAGACCTGCACGAGATCATCGCCGGCGTTCGCCCCGTCGTTCATCGCCTGGAACACGAGGACGTTGGCGATGGAGAACGCCGTGGTGGTCGCCCCGATCCCGAGACCGAGGATGAGCACGGCGACGATGGTGAACCCCCACGCCCTGACGAGGCCCCGGATGCTGTGGCGAAGGTCCTGGAGCAGACGGTGCATGACTTCTCCTTCGCGGCGGACGAGAGGGCGGTCGCGGTAGCGGTGACGGAGCTGGGCCTTCCGACGCTTCTACTGGGCGTGAGACGAGACCCGCGCCGACAACGTTCCCTGAGGCGCCCCCGACGGCCAGGCGGCCGGTTCCACCGGCGGGGAGGGTTACTCGCTGCGCAGCGCTGTCAGGGCGTCGAGCCGCGCGGCTCGCCGCGCGGGCCAGTAGGCTGCCCCGACGGCCACGGCCACCAGGGTCGAACCGGCCACGAGGATCGTCATGGGGTCGAGCGGATCCAGCCCGAACAGCAGCGAGGCCAGCAGGCGGCCGAGCGCAAGTGTTGCGGCCAGACCGATCGCGATGCCAATGGCGACCCAGACCATCGCCTGCTTCAGGACCATCCACAGGACCTGACGGCGGCCCGCACCGAGAGCGAGGCGCACGCCGATCTCGCTCGCGCGCTGGGTCACGCCGTAGGCGAGCACCCCGTGCAGGCCGATCGCGGCAAGCAGCAACGCGACCGCGCCGAACAGGCCGGTGAGTTGGCCGAGCATCCGCTCCTCGCGAAGCGAGGCGTCGACCTGGGCGGACAGAGGCGTCACGTCGAGGACCGGCAGGTTCGGTTCGATCTCCGCGATGGCCCGTCTGACCTGCGGCGCGATGAGGACCGGGTCGCCGCTCGTGCGGATCTCAATCGAGTTCAGGTAACCCGCCACCTGATCCGCCGGACGGTAGATCAGGCGGGGCGGGTTCTCCCGGAGATCGGTCGGCTTGGTGTCATGGACGGTCCCGACGATCTCGATGTCACGGCTCGACGTGGGACCGTCCAGGCCGAAACGGCGACCGACGGCCGGATGGTCGCCGAAGAAGGCGCGCGCGAACGACTCGCTCACGATGGCGACCTGCTGTCCGCCATCCCGATCTCGATCGTTGAACGCCCGCCCGGATGCGATCGGCACGCCGATCGCATCGAAGTAGCGCGGCGTCGCGAAGAGCACCTGGGCGCGGGTGTCCTCGTCGGGCCGCGCCGCGTAGCCGTCGACCGCAACGTCTTCGATGCGTTGGGCACCGCTGAGCAGCCCGTACAGCGACAGGCTGGCGGCCGACACGCCTGGAAGCGCCCCGATCCGGTCCAGCAGGGCTCGATGGAGCTGCGGCAGCCGTTGAGTGTCGATCCCGCCGCCCTGGGGGTCGATCTCGACGAGCAACACGCCCTCGGAGCGGAACCCCAGTTCCTGGCCGCGCAGGTAGCCGAGGCTGCGCAGCAGCAGCCCGGCACCGACCAGGAGGCACAACGATACGGCGACCTGGAAGATCACGAGCGCCCTGCGAATCCTCCATCCGTCGCCTTTCCCGCCGCTGGTCGTGGAGGAGTTCCTGAGCGCCGCCTGTATCTCCACCCGCGTCGCGCGAAGGGCCGGCACCAGGCCGAACAGGAATGCGGCGACCGTCGTCACGGCCAGCGCGAAGAGCAGGACCCGGCCGTCCAGGCTGGTGTCGATGGCCGCGGCGCCGCGGCTGGACAGGATGCCGATCAGGAAATGCAGGGTCCACTGGGCGACCAGCAGTCCGACCGCGCCGCCGAGTGCCGACAACATGGCGCTCTCGGTCAGCAACTGGCGGGCAAGGCGACGCCGGCCGGCTCCGAGCGCGAGGCGCATGGAGAGTTCCCGCTGCCGGCTCGAGGCCCGCGCGAGCAGGAGGTTGCCGACATTGGCGCAGGCGATGAGGAGGACGAGGCCAACCACCGCCATCAGCACGAGCAGCGGCCGCCCCCAGCGCTGGCGCAGGTGGGGGAAGCCCTTGGCGAATGGGACGACGTCGGTCGCGAGCCTGGCGATCGCGGCCTTCGTGTCGGGCGTGACCTCGGTGCCGGCTTCCTCGGTGACGAGCCGGCGGAACAGATCGCTGGTCCGCGCCCGGGCCTGCTCGGCGGATACGCCGGGCCGAAGTCGGCCGATGAGCCGCAGCCACATGGTGTTCCGATCGCCGAGGAAGGAGGCGTCCCGCATCAGCCGGGCCTGCATGGCCATCGGGACCCACAAGTCGATGTCGAACCCGGGCGACAGCCCGCGAAATTCCGGCCCGGCGACCCCGACCACCACGTACTCCGAGCCGTTTGCCCGGAGGACCCGGCCGAGGATGGCTGGATCCTGGCCGAACCGGCGGGTCCAGAGACCGTGGCTCAGAACGACGACCGGCTGGCCGGCGCTGGCCGCGTCGTCCTCGGGCGTCAGCGCGCGGCCGAGAGGCACCGGCGCGCCCAGCAACCGGAACAGGTTTCCGGACACGAGTAGCGCGGTGGCCTGATCGGGCGCCTGCCCGGGCGCGGGCGTGAGGCTCTCGAGGTACGCCGTGACCGGAAAGCTGCACACCGCGGCGAGGCCGGAGTAGGCGTCGGTGTGGCGCTCGAAGTCCTGGTAGAGCGGGTAGGAGAAGAGGCTGGCGTCGCGTTCCGGGGGTCCATCGCTCCCCCTGGTCCCCATCTGAGCGCCTGGGCCCAGCACGACGAGCGCGCCGGGATCCGTGACGGGAAGCGTTCGGAGCAGGACCCGGTCCAGGAGCGTGAAGATGGCCGTGTTGGCTCCGATCCCGAGCGCCAGGGTCAGCACGACGGCGAAGGTGAACACCGGAGTCCGCTGCAGGGCGCGCGCACCGTACCGCACATCCTGGAGAATCGAATCGAGAAACGCGTATCGCCAGGCGGCTTTGCTGTCCTCGCTCGCAAGTGTCACGTTGCCGAACGCGCGCCGGGCCGCCGCGCGCGCCTCGGGCTCCGGCATGCCCGCCGCGATGTACTCGCTGACCTTCTGGTCGAGGTGAAACGCCATCTCCTCCTCGAGGTCCCGCTCGAGGCGACGCCCGGCAGCGAGCGTCCTCACGCGATTCAGGAACGGTCGCACCTGCATCATCGTCCGCCTCCGCGTCAGGCCGGCTGCAGCACCCTCGCGATGGCGCGGCTCACGCGCTCGTAGGAGCCCAGTTCGGCTTCGAGGTGCGCGCGGCCGGTTGCGGTGAGGTGATAGTAGCGGGCCCGGCGTCCCGTCGCGGAGTCGCGCCACTCGGCGGCGACCAAGCCCCGGACCTGGAGGCGCTGGAGGGCAGGATAGAGCGACCCTTCGCCAACCTGGAGGACTTCTTCCGACCGCTGGCGGATGAACTGGGCGATCCCGTACCCGTGCATCGGCTGGTGGGTGAGGGTCTGCAGGACCAGCATGTCGAGCGTGCCCGGCAGGAACTCGCTCTGTCTGGCGCTTCGGGTGAATCCCATGGGCCTTCGATACCTCGATTACCAATACGTTGAGACAGCGGCCCAGGTTCCCGGCAGGGGCGGTCAGCGACCGGCCCCGGGCGCCCGCGCCCGTCGCTCGATCGAAACGCTGAAGGACATCCGGACGCTCGTGCGTTCGCTGGAGCCTGCGGCGCCGGGGCCACGCTGAGCCTGGTGCTCATCTCCCCGGATCGACGCCCAACAACTGGCCGCCGCGGACGCCGCTGTCGCGGGACCGATGGCCGGGCGCCGCCGGCGGCCGCCCGTTCGGCCGGCCGACCGTCACCGTGGCGCGATCATCTGAATCTCGACGTGGGCGCCGAGGTTCAGCCCCGACACCTGCACCGTCGCCCGCGCCGGCGGATCGGTCTTGAAGAAGTCCCGGTAGACCTCGTTGAACTTCGCGAAGTCGTCGAAGCTCGTGATGAACGCCGTCACGTTCATAGGACGGATTAGCGGGGTGTCTGGCGGTGTTCGGCCCGCCCTCCCCTGCCCGGGTAACGGAATACCCGTTATCGGACAGGCGGCGTACCGACGAGCCAGCCGTGACACAGCGCGAAGCCACCCGCGTGGCACAGTGCCGTAATGGAGGGAAATGGCGATTCGAGATCTGGCTCTCGACGACAAGAGTCATCGATAAAAGGGGGCAGGCCGTGCTTCTGGACAGCCCTGCGTCCACCGGCAGTGAGGACCAGCGGGTGAAACGTCGCCAGAAAACAACGAGGAATCATCTCAGTGTTGCTATTGCGCTCTCCGACCATCGCACTCAGCCCCCGAACGACTGCACGACAAGTGGAATTGTTTCGCTGACTTCGTCCCTAAAGTGTCTTCCCGTAAAGGTCGGTGCACTTCGTCATGTTCTTGAACAATGTCGGGATGATCGCGTTCGAATACGATGCGTCCAAAGCGGTCTTCAGTTTCGCGTAAGCAGCGCGGACTGAGGAGAGCATCTCCGTCGGTGTAACGGCTGTGGCATAGTCGAATGCGGGATCGCCGAATCGAGGCAACGAGAGGGTCCTAAAGACGATAGCCGAGATCATTCTGTTCCCATGCACGGCCAAGCCAAGATCGCGTCCGGTGAGTCCATCGAGGGCGGACATCTGGTCAAGACTCTTGTCGACGATCCTCTGTGTCTGGACGGCGCGCCAGAGGAACAGGCTATTGACAGAAGGATTGAATAGGTCCTTATAGGGTGCGCGCGAGATGTCCTCCCATAGTTTGCCAACCTCGCGTTTCAATTGGACGAACAGGCTGGGCTTTCCCGAAGCGCAAGCTAACGATGTTGTCGCCTCTGCTAAGTCAAATGCTTTGTCATTTCGAGATGCGGTCTCGGAGCGAATCACGTTGTACATGATGCCATCAACGCCTAACTCTGCCCTTAGACGCGACTGTTCGGGGTCGAGGGTGACGAAATCGCGGTTATCGATTCGATTCTGCCGGTTGTTGGTCTTTGTGATTGACGTTCCGAGCTGTTCATCTGCCTCTTCGAGGGAGATCACTCTGAGCGGAACCAGGGCTTGGCCAACTTTGTCTGGGGCTTTGCCGATGTGACGCCCAATTGTGCTCACTGTCTGAGCGCCATTGACGACGCTGATGTTCTCGCAATGGAACGTGCCGAAGTCCGTCCCACCACCGCCTGCCATCGTCTTGGTGATCTTGGCGGCGATGAGCGTGATGCCGTTGTTGAAGTACCAGAAGCTGTCCGGGGAGCCCAGGCCGGAGAAGCACGGAGAAGTAGGAATGCGATCTAGAGATGCGGTCCGAACAGGTTCCAATGCCATAGCACCATCAGCAGCGCGACGGTCGCGACAACACACCAGCCGTACGCCAGGCCGGCCGCTCGAGTCAGCCCGTGAGCGCGGGCTGCCTTCCAACGGGCTCCGGTCCAGCAAACGGCCCCCAACATCGGCACTGGCAGCCACAGGACTGCGACAAACCAGGCGGGCACCCCAAACGCGAACCGATCGTCATGCAGAATAAGTAACTGAGCCAGGCCCACGGCGAAACCACCGAGAAACACCAGCGTGAGCGCGGCCGTTACGGCCATCGGCGCGCGAAGGCCGACGCCACCGACGGCGCCGCTGCCTTTCGGCCGACGAAGCCGGAGCACCGCCGAACCGGCAAGACCAGCGAGAGACAGCAGGGCGGTCACACAGGCCAGGCTCATCACGATGAGCGTGGGTGCCGGAGCGTCCCACCAGTCCACGCGCGCGAACGTCACCAGACCCGCGGCCGGATCACCCACGAACAGGTGCGTGATGCGCCCGTGCGCATCGCGGCGGGACTTCGCCACCGGCTTGCCGGCCGCATCCAGCCAGAGATCGTCGCCCGACAAGCGCCACAGTCCCGAGGGCCGGTCCACATTCTGGAACGCCACCTGCGCGGTGTCGTCGCCTGCCGCTGCCACCGTCATCGCCGGCGCGGCGAGCGCCGCGAACTTCAAGAAGCTCGATGGGTCGCCGAGTGTGGACCGATATCGACCCGCCAGGGCTCGTGCGCCCGCCTGTCCTGCTGCGGGAGGCGCCGACGGCCGCTGCTCGTCCAATGGCCCGAGCCTGGCCAACAGGGCATCGAAGAGCGCCAACGCCAGCGACGGATCCTTGCGGTTCACCGACACCACAACAGCCAACTGGTGCCGCGGCGCCATCAACACCCGCGTCGAGAACCCGGGAATCTCCCCGCCGGCGACCCACAGATCGCGTGTGGCCGGGCCGAGGCTGTAGATGCCAAACCCCCATGCCGGAAGCGACGGATCTGCGGCGAATTGCGGACTGCGGATGGCCAGCGCGCTTTCGGGGCTGATCAGGCGGCCTGCCCCGAAACTGCCGTCGCCCAACACTGCCGCGACCACCCGGGCGAGATCGGTGACCGTCGCATGTGCTCCCCCGGCCGGCACGGTGTGCTCGAAGACCCTCGGCTCGGGGGTGACGATGTCGCGGTAGAAGAAGCCGCGTGCGTCCTGTGCGTCTGCAGCACGGGGGCCGATGTAGCTGTGGAGCGCGCCGATCGGCGCCAGAATCCTGGTTGAGACGTAGTCGGCGAATCTCCTCCCACTGACGCGTTCCACGAGGTCCCCGGCCAGCGTGAAGCCGTAGTTCGAGTAGCGGACGATGGTGCCAGGGGTATCCAGGATGGGCGGCAGGCGGCGTTCGAGGTACACCTCGAGCGGCAGCACGCCGTCAGGAGAGGTCGCGGCCATGTTCACCCACCGGTCGGCAAGTCCGGCGGTATGCGTGAGCAGGTCTCGCACGCGAATGCCGCGACCCCCGAGGCGTCCTGCCAGTTTCGGCGGCAAATACCCGCCGACGTCATCGTCCAGCCGCAGGCGGCCGGCTTCCACCTGCTGCATGACGGCTATCGCGGTGACGAGCTTCGTCACCGACGCGATGTGAAACCGGGTGAGGTCGGGGTCGATCGGCGCCTGGGTTGAGGGATCGGCCACGCCAAACGCGATACTCGAGACCTGTCCGTTCTGTACCACCGCGACTGCGGCCCCGGCGATCTCGAGCCGACGGAGCTGGTCGGGCACGAAAGCGCGTACAAACTGCACGACCTCGACGGCGGCGGCGCCGGCCGGCGCCGGCGGCTGGCACCACGCGGGCGCGGCAAACAGGACGAATGCCAGCGCGCTGCCACACGTGTTGATGCGACGGCTCGATGTCATCGTCGGTCGCCCCGTGGCGCGCCGTGCAGATAGGCCCAGATCGCATCGGCGAGTTCGTCAGCCAGATCGCCTGTGAAACGGCGACGGGTCAGGCTCGACACCGGCTGCTCGAACAGCACGATTTCGCGCAGCGCGGCCGACGCCATAAGGATGCCGAGATTGACGGCCTTCTGGGGATGGGGATGGCCGAACTCGCTGCGGCGCGCGAGCAGCAACTGGCGTATGCGAGCATGCGCAAGGCTATTTGTCACCGCCACGACTCGTGTCAATTCGGGGTCGAGATCGAGCCGGCTCACCACGCTCACCGCCCGCAGCAGCGGGCGATACCGGCGGAACGCGCGGACGACGAACGCCAGATACCGGCCAAGCACGTCCCGCCCGTTCAGGCCGTCCCACCGCTCACGGCGGGCCGTTCGCTCGAGGCCGGGGACGAGGACGTCGCGCGCCAGTTGGTTGGCCGCATGGAACAGCAATCGCTCCTTGCTGGGAAATCGGCGGTACACACTCCCCACCGCCACACCGGCATGCGCGGCAATCTCCGGCACGCTGATGCGCTCGTAGGGCCGAGACACAAGCAGGTGGGCCAGGCTGCTCACCAGCTTCCGCTCCGCCTGGCGGCTGCGATCCTGCTGCGCCGCAATCACCAGTCCGCGCCCGGCGAGGCCCGGCCGCGATCGAGGCACCGGCGGCCTGCGGCCTATTGGCACGATCTGCCGCCAATCACCATCGGGACCGCCGCCGGGACGCCCCGTAATCCGATCGCCATGAATGTGAACACAATTCACATTATGGCCCGGCCACGACGCGCAGTCAACCTGGTGCGGTGATCGCGGCCAGGTGCGCACCCGGGCCTTGTCGACCGGCCAATCGATTGGCCGACTGGACGAGCGAACGGCCGGCACCGGATAGCGACCGCGGACAGACTGCCCGCCATTCACCTCACTTGGGTGGACAGCCTGGAGCCCCGCCGACCGCCTCCATCGTCAGTACGCGCCCGGGATAATCAAACGTGATGCGAAAGCATTTCAGCACACCCCCGCCGAGATTCCCGGCGAGCGCCCGCGATGAGAAGGACCCCGCCCTGTTCAGGCTTAGGTTGCCTTTCAGGCTGTCGAAGACGACCCCGCCCAGTGCGAATCTCGAGATGACGATCGGACGCGCGCTCACCTGGCCACCGACTCCCCCGCCCGAGACCTGCGCGGGGCCGCTGCCCTGGAACAAGCCGTGCCGCGCGGCGAACGCGGGGAACAGGGTCACCGTGCCTCCATCGCCGGTGTCGAGCCGAAACACACCCCGACGTCCCTCGACTTCGGCCTCGACGTAGATGGAATGTCCATCGCTGAAGAACGGGACCTTCGCGCCGGGGACCACCTCGGGAGTCGCCGCCGAAGCGAACGTCATCGTACGCGCCGCGTAGTCGATCGTGGTTCGAAACTCGTAGAGATACTCGAAGCCCGCCGTGCCCTCGACGCGCGGCCCGGATCCCGTGTTCGGCCACGGCAGCGGCGCGATGATGACGGTCTCGTCCGATAACTCGGCGTCGCCAATTGCCATTCGCTTCACCCTCGCGAACCCACCCGTGGTCCCGGACTCCCCTACACCGGTGACGTTCAGTCCTCCGAAGATCTGGAGGCCGAACCTCTGCGCGGCGGCCGGGGAGAAGTAGTTCGCCCCTCCGGTGTCGAAGTTCAGGATCGTCTCCGTTCCGTCAACCGTCGCCTTGACCATGATGTGATTCTGCCGTGCACCGGCGAACGTGAACGGCACGGTCGATGGCGCGGCGCCCGCCAGGTGCGCACGCGGGGCGGCCGGTGGACGGGCGAACAACCCGGCGTCAACGCTTGACAACAGTTGAACGCGCTGATACTGAACGACGATCGCCGATCCGGTGGCGTCTTTTTGCTCCTGGCGGAACGGATACTTGATTGGGCCGGCCTGCCGCCAGTCGCTCAACGTCGTCACGAGCGGGCCTTCATCCGCGTCGAAGTCGATCCGGCGGACGAAATGCGTCTTCGGATCGAAGACCAGCACGAGTTCGCTGCCGCTGTCCGGCGTAAATGCGATCGATGGTCCCGTGCTGTCGGAGGGATTGCCGACGCGCGTGATCCACTTTCGGGCGAGCGCCTGGCGCCACCACGCCGCGTCGACGAAGGCGCGCGAATGTGCGTCCTGGACTAGCGTGGGAAGGTCGACCGAGTTGACGATTCCGTTGTTGGAATTCCACGCGACGCCGTCGTAACCGGTGATCTGCCGAACGGGGCCGCTGCTTTGAACAGCTCGGCTGTACCCGGTGCGAAGGTCGATGACCTTCTCATACGCGGCGGGGACTCCACCCTCGGTGAACGTCCCCTCCAGACGCACGCCCGCTGCCCGATTCCACGCATCGCCGCCAGCCGCGACGTACTCGGCGCGAAGAACCGCAAGGGGATCGACCCGGCCGTCGATCGTGCTCGGTTCACCGCTGGATGGGCGTGCCTGCGGAATCCGCGAGCACGCAACTACGACGATGCCGATAAGGCTGACGGCCGATGCACACCAAAGGCCGTGATTTCACCACCGGAGCACCTCGTGTCGAAGTCATGGCAGGCATTGTTCATAGGACGGATTACTACCAGTCGGCGTTCCAGCGCTCCGCGTGGGGCGCCCACCACATCTTCGTGCGCACCGATGTGCCCATCGCCGCGCTGGAGGGACCGGTGCGCAGGGCCGTCGCAGGCGTCGATCCCGACATCCCGGTGCCCCGCATCCGCCCGGAGACCGAGATCATCGCCCGGACCGGCGCGAAGGAGCGGGTGTTCACCCAGCTCCTGACGATCTTCGGCGGCTTCGCGCTGCTCATCGCGAGCATCGGCCTGTACGGGATCACTGCCTACGCGGTCACGCGGCGTACGAGCGAGATCGGCGTGCGCGTGGCCGTGGGTGCCGCGCCCGGGCGGATCCTCTGGATGGTGCTGCGCCAGGTGGTTGTCCTTGCCGGCATCGGGCTCGTCGTCGGCGTGCCCGCCGCCATCGCGGGGGCGCCGCTCGTCGGGAGGCTGGAGTACGGAGTCGCCCCTGGCAGTCCCGGCGCGCTCGCGGTCGCCGCGGCGGTGATGCTGGCGGTGGCAATCGGTGCGGGCCTCGTCCCCGCGCTGCGCGCGGCGCGACTGGACCCCGTGGAAGCGTTGCGGAGCGAGTAGGCGGACCTCCACGGAAACGGTCACCATGTCACCGGACAGGAGTGCAGGCTGCCCGAGGTCCTTCGGGTGCGGCGACAGGCACCGGGTTGTCAGAACTCGCCCTGCATCACGAACCCCGCCCAGAAGAGCGGGGTCTCGGGCAGGGTGATCTCCCCGAGCGGACCCGTGACCCGCACCTCTCCCCGGCGCAGCGCGCGGAGGAGGTTCAGCTGCGCCGTCCTGAGGGCACGCGCCTTGTCGGCGTCCCGCGCCAGCGCCCGATAGAAGTCGGACACGAGGCGCGCGCTCGGTTCATCCGCCACGTCCCACAAGGTCGCGACGACCGACGGCGCGCCTGCGAAGAAGAAGGCCCGGGTGAGGCCGACGATGCCGTCGCCCGACTGGCGGCCGAGACCACTGCGACAGGCGCTGAGCACCACGAGGTCGGCCGACAGGTGCAGTCCGTAGATCTCCTGCGCGGTCAGCCGCCCTTTGCCGCCGAGCGCCAGGTACGACTCGAACGGTTCGTCGTCGTCGATGATCGCGTGCGTGGCGAAGTGGAGCACCGTCCTGCCCGGCGAGCGCGCGCGCACCGACTCCTCGTCCGCGTCATCGCCCGTCAGCGTCGTCACCGACCCGGCGGGGACCTGTCGGGCGATGGCCGCCACCTCCCGCCTGGCTCCGGGGAGGCGAGGCAGCGGGCGCCCGTCCGGGGCGGGAGGCAGGCCGCTCGGGTCGGCGACCAGGAGGTAGCTTGGCGGACGACCTGCAGTGGCCTCCTTCGACCGGGCGGTGAAGTCGAGCAGCGCCGCGGCCGGCACGTAGTGCAGCACGTAGCGTTCAAGGAGATAGCGCCCGTTCTCGTCCCTGAGCGCGGCGAACGAGAGACGGAGGAGGGGCCCATGCGGCACGATCGTCAGGCGGCTTGCCGCGCGCGATGGCAGGAAGTGGCGCACCGGCCGGATCAGGAGATCGTAGAGCCGCCGCCAGTCGGCGTTCGGCAGGTCGTCCACCGCGATCGCGTCGCCGCCCCGCGTCGCCACGGTCCTGCCCTTGCTCCTGCCCTCGGGAGAGAGGATCAGGCCCTGGAGCTGCTCGGCGCCCGCCTCCACCCGGGCCGCGTGCAGCGGCTTGCCTGGTGTCGCCACCCAGACGTAGGTGGCCTCGGCGCCGACCCAGTAGGCGAGCACAGTGGATCGCAGGCGCGAGGCCGCGGCCAGAACCTGCGCCGACGAGAACGACGCGGCCGAAACCGCGATGCTCAAGTCCGGGTCGCCGTGCTGCCAGGCCTTCCGCAGGGACGCCACGTCGATGCTCCCCGTGCCCCGCATCACGAGTGCGGCGCCCGCCGCCTGCGATGACGCGGCCGGGGGCCCCTGCGTCGCGGCGCGTTCGCGGTCGACCCCGCGCGTTTCCGCCGGCTGGCCGGCGCCGGCATCGCGTTCCGCATCGCGCGTCGCGAGCAGATCGAGGAAGGCGCGGGCCCGGCCCTGCTCCGCGACTTCCAGCCCCTCCGCGTGCAGCCCGGCCGCGTACAGGAGCCGGATCAGCTCGCTGTAGCGCCAGCGGTGGGGGTCGATGAAGTCCCGCCGCATGTCGTCGGTGGGCAGAAGCCGCGAGCGCAGCCCCTCGATCACCCGCACCGCCGCGCGGGCGTCCGCGATCGCGTCCACGGTGCGGCCGAGACGCTCGCGCACGCGCGCCCGCGCGCCAAGCGCGTCCGCGATGGCCTCCGCCCGGGGGGCCGGGTCCGTCGAGGCCAGCGCTACGGCCTTCTCCGCCGCGGCGAGCGCTTCCTGGTTGCGTGACAGGCCGAGGTACGCGTCGGAGAGGTCACGGTACTGGGTGATCGTGGCGTTCGGATTCAGTGCGATCGCCTCATCGAGGAGCGTCGCCGCGCGGGCGTACTCCTTCGTGGCAACGCTCAGGGAGGCCAGGTGGGACAACTGGCGGGCGATGATTGCCGGCGTCTTCGTCGCGCGCGCGAGGTCCAGCGCCTCCTCGAAGCGGGCGCGGGCCTCGGCCAGATTGCGGGTAGCCTGGAGCGCGATGGCGATGGCATCGACACTCTGGAGGATCCCGTGGCGGTCGCCCACCTGCCGCTGGAGCGCGAGCGCGCGCGTGTAGCAGTCGATGGCGCGTTCCGGGTGCCCGTGGGCCCGTTGCAGCCGCCCGAGGCTGGTGAAGACGCGGGCCAGCTCCGCAGGTGCCTGCGCCTCCTCGAGAAGGGCGGCGGCCCGCTCGCAGTTCTCGCTCGCCCGGACGAGATCGCCCTCGATGAAGAGCTGATCGCCCGACCGGTGCAGGAGCAGTCCCTCCAGGCGCTTGTCGCCGATCCGCCGCGACAGATCCAGCCCGCGCGCGAGGAACGCCCGCTGTTCCTCGCCGGGTGTCAGGACGAACGCCAGACTGTAGATTGTGGACGCCTGCTCTCGCAGGTCCCCGACCGCCTCGAAGTGGGTCAGTGCCTCACGGTAGAGCGTCGCACTCCGCTCGCGATCCGCCGTCGACCACGCAACGTACCCGAGGTCCATGAGCACCCGGCCGGTGTTCAGGCGATCGGCCGCGGTCTGGAACCGCTGGAGCGCCACCTCGAGCGCCTGGCGCGCTGCCGGGTAGTCGGCCTTGTGAATGGCGATCTTCCCGAACCCGTGGTAGGCGCCTCCTTCCGCGCGCCCGTTGCCTTCGCGCCGGGCCTGCTCGAGCGCGCGCTCGAAGCGATCGCGAGCCGCGTCGGCGTCGCCCCGCCGCAGGAGCTGTGCGCCTTCGGTCACCAACTCCACGGCCGACTGTGCCTGACAGACGGCCCCGCCGGCAATCCAGGCGACGAGGACGATCCACCCCGCGTGCACCTGCTACCTCCCGGAGGGCTTGAGCTGCGTCAACGCGACACAGGCCTCCGCCCGTCGTGCGCTTCCCGCGCGGCAGAGACGTTCGAGCTCTCCCGCCGCCTCCGTCACGCGCCCCGCCCGCTCGTAGGCGACAGCCAGATACCACGCGGCCTCTTCCGCCAGCGGCGGCGACGCGGCCTGCCGGGCCTCGGCCAGCGCCTGGACGGCCCCGTCGTAGCGGCCGATGAACACCCGGCAGACCCCGAGGTAGAAGAGCACCTCGGGGGTCGGCCGTTTCTGCGCGAGCGACTCCAGGCGCCCGCCCGCCTCGGCGAACTCGCCGTCGCGATAGGGCGCGAGTGCCAGCCCCAGATCCTCGAGGTACCGCTGCTGTTGTGCGTCCGGCGCGCCGCCCCGCCAGATCAGACTCGTGGACAGCGGGAGTCGCACCGGCGGCTTCTCGAGGGGCAGAACCGGTGGCGGCGGCACGGCCGCGACCGCGGCGACGGGCGGAGCCACCCGGGGGGGCGGTGAGGGCGGCCCGAGCGTGCCGGCGCGGTAGAGCCAGAATGCGCCGGCCGCGGCGACGACGAGCACCGCAAACGCCGGCACGGGGCTCCAGATCCACGCGAACATACGTCGCGGCACCTGCCTTGCGGGCGCCGGGGCCTGGGCGCGGATCTTCGCGCGGATTCGCTCCATCTCCTCACTGGTTGGACCCGGTGCCGTGGCGATGAGGTCCTCGGAAAGAGCGCGGCACAGCCGGCATTCGGCGACGTGACCGGCGACCTCTGCCGCGAGCTCGGGCGGCAGCACGCCGGCGCTGGCGGCGAGGACGAGATCGGGCGCCGGGCAGTGGCGTCCGCGCTCCCGCAGCGCACCGAGCGGAACGCTCATCTCCTGCGCGAAGCGCTCCTCGTCCGGCTCGGCGTCGATCCACTCGCTCATCGCCCTTCTCCCGACCGCTCGAGGAGTTCAGTACGCAGCAGGTGCCGCGCGTACTGGAGGTAGCCCTTGACGCGGTCACTGGAGAGCCCGGTGTACCGCGCGATCTCGGCCCGGTCCATCCCGTAGGCGTAGCGCAGGATGAGGCAGAGGCGGTGAACCGGCTTCAACACCTTGCTCTCGAACAGCCCGCCCTCGTCTGGCAGCGACTGCGGCTCGGCGCTCGACCGCATCGTGTTGACGTAGCGCCGCTCCACGGCCTGGTGCCGCCAGTAGTCGATGGCACGGTTCCGAACGACTGTCAGCAGCCAGGCTGGCAGCTCCTCGGCCTTCACCCGGTCCGCGTGGCGACAGAGCTCGAGAAACGCATCCGCCGTGACGTCTTCGGCGACGTCCCGGCGGCCGATCGTGCGCAGGGCGTACCGGAAGACTGCGTCCAGGTGCTTCCGGTAGAGCTCTTCGAACTCTCCTGTCGCGAATACGCGCGAGCGGGCTCCGGGGGACGAATCAGCCATGCCACCCCTCTGCAGGCCAGCCGGGCGGACGCGAAGGCGCCGGTTCCAGGCACATCGAACGGGGGCGGAGCGTGCGGCGGGCGAAAGACGGGGAGATTCTACACCGAATCCTCGAGGGGCTGGCGACGCGATGGTTGCGATACATAGAGGCAATATACATAGAGCTACAATGTATATCAAGACGACCCCGGCTGGCGTGCCAACCCTCGGCTGCCTGCGGCCGGAGGCGGGCGCCAGGCGCCCGCAGGTCCGTCTCTCCCGCTCCACGGCGCACTTCGGGTAGGATGGCCGCGATCCTCGCGTCCGCGGCCACGGGCGAGAGCGCTCGGCCGGAGCAAACACGCGCGAACGGATGTAGCCCCCTTGGTCCTCGGCTGCCGCGCCGGGATGTTCGCGAGGCGAAGGCGGAAGAAGACGGAGGCGCAACATGACCGCATCAGGGTGCGCGACGTGCAAGCTCCGGGCGAAGGCGGACCAGAAGCCCACATCGTTCATGGGGAGGCTGTGGCGCTGGCACGCCGGGTGGTGTCCGGGATTCCGGGCGTACATCCTGTCGCTCCCCGAGGCTGAGCGGCGAACGGTCGCCGCGCAGTACAACCTGCGGAAGTACCGGTAGCCGTCCGCGCCGGGGCCCGCCCGGCCGGGCCCCCGGCCGGCGCGGATCGAGCCTTCGCCGCGCTGGCCATTCTTCCTTCTCCCGCCCGCCGCCCGTATACCACCCGAACGCCGCCTCTGGCTCTCGACGCCCCGCCCGCTCGGGTGCCGGAGGGCGGCTGACCACCCGTCCGGCCACGGCCGCGCAGGAGGAACACATGAAGAACGCTCGTGTCGCCAGGGGACCGCTCGTCGCCGCCCTCATCCTGATCGCAACCTCAGCGATCGCTGCCGGGCAAGGCCCGCAACTCAAGCCGGGCCAGCCCCTCAGGCTGGTGGCCGCGGCCGGGGGAGTCTGCAGGGCCGACGCGCCGCAGTTCGACGCGCGGTCGCTCGGCGTCGTGCCGGCCATCCGCGACCAGGTCGGCTGCGGTTCCTGCTGGGCTTTCGGCACCGCCGCCGCCTACGAAATCAGTTACGGGATCATGAACCCGGACGTGCGGCCGGCCGGCATCGACGTCTCGGAGCAGCACATCATGAGCTGCTCGATCGGCACGTGCGCGGGAGGCATGCTGGAAACGGCCCTCCGGTGGATGGGCGATCACCGGATCGCGAGGGAGGCCGAGCTCACGTACCAGGAGGTCGATTTCTCCTGTCCCTTCCAGAACGCCGCCACCGACTACGTGACGACGGAGTGGGGGCACGTGGACAAGGCGAACCCGCTCTACCCGTCGCGCAACGAGATCAAGGCCGCCGTGTGCAACCACGGCGCGGTCGTCACCGCGATGAAGACGACCGACAACTTCAAGAACGACGGGGCGGGCACCGTCGCCGAGCGCGCGAGCACCGCCCGGGAGAAGACCAACCTCCCCACCAACCACGTCGTCGCCATCATCGGCTGGGACGACAGCCGCCACGCGTGGCTGATCAGGAACTCCTGGGGCAACTGGGGCGAGCGCGGCTACCGCTTCGTGGACTACGACTCCCACAACATCGGGTACGACGCGGCGTGGATCGACGCGAGGCCGAAGAGGGCGAAAAAGGTCGAGGTCCGGAACCTGATCGGCAAGGGCTCCTTCAACGTGGACCTCGACGTGTCGTACGACGTTTCGGGCTTCCGCCACGCCACCGACAACAACTTCCCGGTCGGGCAGAGCCGGACCCGCCTGGTTCCGGAGCACGCGAGGAACGTGACCGTCACCGCGAGGGCCGTGGGCGGCAGGCACGTCTTCACGAAGAACTACCCGATGCCGGAGGACGCGTGCTTCGAGATCTGGGGCACGACGCTGAACCCCGAGTACTCCGCCTGCTACGACAAGCCCTACGTCAAGCCGAACGAGACCAAGGACGTCGTCGTCAACAACATCATCGGCAAGGGGAGCTACGTCGCGCGGATGACCGTGACGTTCACCTGGAACGGCCAGGGCTACCGCGAGCAGCGCAACATCGCCGTCGGCCAGTCGGGCAAGGTCGAAGTGCCCGTGGAGGCCACCAGTCTGGTCCTGAAGGCGGAGGCGGTGGCCGGCAAGGACATCTTCACCCTGCCGTTCCCGAAGGCGCAGGACCTCTGCTACGACGTGTGGGGCACGACGCTCGACCCGAAGTACTCCCTCTGCGCGCTGACGCAGGGCTGCTATCGCCACGTCGAAATCAAGAACCGGGTCGGCGGCGGGTACGCGGCCGAGGCGACGGTCTCCTACTCGCTCGGCGGTCAGCGGCAGCCCGCGATCCAGAGCGGCAGCTTCGCGATCGGCCAGATCAAGCGGATGCCGGTGCCGTGCGACGCCACGGAGGTCACCGTGACGGCGAAGGCCATCGCCGGCAGGACGATCTTCACGAAGACCGACCCGAGGGCTGCCGACCGCTGCTACGAGGTGTGGGGCACGACGCTCTCTCCCCACTACCAGGCCTGCGGGATCCAGACCGACTGCAAGCGGCGCATCAGGATCCACAACAGCGCGGCCTACGCCGCCGAGTTCGACGTCTCGTTCGACTACCAGGGCGAGCGCCAGACCCTTCGCAGCGGGTCGTTCCCGGTCGGCCGGGAGAAGGAGATCAACGTTCCCTGCGACGCCACCAACGTCCGCGTGCATGCCAAGGCGATCGGCGGACGCGACATCCTCACGAAGACCTACACGAGGGCCGAGGACGTGTGCTACACGGTGCGCGGCACGACGCTGAACCCGCGGTACGAAGGGTGCCGGTGATTGAGCGACGGAGCACGCGCGTGGCTCGCGCGCACTCCCAGTGTCGGGCTCGCCGATCAGGAGGAAGACGCCGTGCCGAAACCACGCCGGGAGCACCTGGTCAGCCTCGCCTGCCTCGCCGTTCTCGTTCTCGGCCTCGCCGCGACGTCGCTGGCGAGCGACGACACCAGGCGCGAGGGGCAGGGCACGCCGGGTTCCGTCATCGTCGTCGGCATCGTCGAGTTCCAGGACGAGAGCGGCCTGGAGGGGGTGCGGCTGGGCGCTGCCGTCGCGCGGCTGCTGCGGCAGCGCCTGCTGTCGGATCACCACGACATTCTCCCGAAGCCCGTTGCGGCCCCGGCGGCCTCTGCCGCGGGCATGCCATCCACCCCGGCCGAGCTGCAGGGCCTGGGCGCGCAGTACGGCGTGCGGTTCGTCGTGCTGGGCGGCGTCCTGCCAGTCACGGTCGCGCCTGCCGACGCTGGCACCACGACCGTGGTCCCTCTCTACGCGGAGGTCGTGTCGGTTGACACAGGGCTGACACAGGCGTTTCGGGTGGAGGCATCGGTGACGGCTTCGGGCTCCCAGCCCGACACCGTCGAATCGGGAGACGTCGCGTCCCCGGCATTCGCGCGAACGCCGCTCGGCCAGGCCGTCGCCAACGCGGTCGCGCGGTTGGCCGACGAGATCCACGGGGGCGTCGTCGCCCCACCGGCCGGCGGCACTCCATCCGCAGGCGAGGCGCCAACGCCTGAGCCGGCGGGCGAGGCCGAGCCGAACCCAGCACCCGAAGGGCAGGCGCAGGGAGAGCCGTACGACGCCGGCGACCTGGACGCGGAGCTGCAGCAGATCGTCGCGAACGCCAACGACGCGATCGCGTGCTACGGGAACGGCGACCCGGCGCTCGCCGGCCAGCTCCGCGCGAATCTCGAGCAGCTGAACCGGGCGCTCTCCCGGAAGGGGGAGCTGATGGCGTCCGGCACGGAGACGCAGGAGGTCGACGCCTCCATCCTGTCGATGGCGGAATCGGTGCGTTCCTCGACCGACGCGCTCGTGCAGGCGGGCGTAGCCCGCCAGGGAGCTGCCCCTCCGGCCGGCGAGTCGGCGCCGCCTGGCGAGGGCGGCCTGGCAGGCGCGGACAGGCTGTGCGGAGAGACGCTGAGCCTCGTCCAGAAGATCCAGGAGCTGCGGGGCCTCCTGGCCGGGGCGAGGCAGGAATCGGAGAGCGCGGGGCAGGCGGCTCCCGCGGCTGCCGGCGACCTGGCCGGCGGCGGGATGGGCATCGAAGAGGGCATCGAGTCCTCCTCGGGCAGCGTGACCGGCGTCGTGGTGGAGGACGGTCAGCCGGTCGCGGGGGCCGAGGTCACCGAGACGTCCACGGGCATGACGACGACGACGGGGCGCGACGGGGCCTACGTGCTCGGGCCGCTGCCGAGCGGCCTGACCGGC
Organism: uncultured Acidobacteriota bacterium; assembly: GCA_963813325.1. Classification (GTDB taxonomy): domain Bacteria; phylum Acidobacteriota; class Vicinamibacteria; order Vicinamibacterales; family JAKQTR01; genus CAWEYM01. The sequence continues at coordinate 1,357,000 of CAWEYM010000002.1, read as the reverse complement.
GTGGTGCAGGTCAGGCGTAAAGGCAACGTCGTGGCAACCGGGCGCGTGCCGGTCCTCCCGACCCGGCTCGCGCTGGCCGACTTCCGCCTGGGGAAGAAGGGCGGGGCCACCTTGGGGCAGGGCGTGCTCGGCTCCACCGCGACGGCGTCCGTGGCCGCGCGGGACTCGGGCACACTGTCGGGTCGCGTCGTCGACACCCTGGGCCGGCCTGCCGCGCGCGTCCTGGTGAGCGTGCCCGGTGGCGGTGTCGTGCGCACGGGATCGCGTGGGGAATTCCTGATGACCGGCATTCGCGCCGGCAGCTACACCCTCACCGCCCGCGAGCCGTCCCTCGGCGAGGTAACCTCGCCGGTGAGCGTCAGAGCAGGCGGCTCGCCGACGAGCGTGACACTTCGGCTGTCGCAACCGGCGCCTTCGGGCCACGCCCCGCCCCAGTCGCTGCGGCTCCTGCGCACCGGTGGCGCCGGCGCGCGCGTTCACGGGCGCGTCCGCGATGGGAAAGACCGCAACCTGCCGGGCGTCGCGGTCAGCCTCGTGAGCAAAGAAGGCACGCTGACGGCGAGGACCGACGGCAGCGGCCGCTACACGATCGGGAACGTGCGTCCCGGCGAGTACCGGCTCGTTGCGGCGCGCGCGGGCTTCGAGACGGCGACCCGCGGCGTCTCGTTGAAGGCGAAGGATGTGAAGGAGGTCGGGCTGAAGCTGCCCCAGCAGACGCCGCTCGTGGACACACTGCGGGTGGCCACGTCGTCTTCTCACACGGCCACGTCTTCAACGAGCGGGAGCGGGAAGGCTCTCGCGAAGCCGTCATCAGCCGGTGCGGGCAAGTCCGCGCCCGCCGCCGCCAAGGCGCCTGTTGTCGCGCCGCGCATCATCCCGCCTGCCAAGGTCCCGCCAAAGCCGACGTTGCAGGACGGCGCGCTGCGGGGCCGGGTGATGGACGCGAAGACCCGGAAGCCGCTGGCGGGTGCCACCGTGTCGGTCTCGGGGGGCGGTGGCGCGGTGACCGATCGCCAGGGCGCGTTCCGCATCGCGAAGGTCGCGCCTGGAACGCGGGACCTGAACGTCTCGCGTCCCGGCTATGCGAGCGACGACCGGCGTGTGAACGTGGCGTCGGGCCGGACCGTGACCCTCGAACTGGCGCTGCACCCAGTGGCGCGCCCGAAGCCGATTCGCAAGGAGTAGGGACCCGCCTGGGCTTCGCGGCACCCCGGGAACCGGGACGGCTGGCCGTCGTCGAGCGCCTGCAGGGGAACGCCACGACCGACTTCGGTGCGGCCGCCGTACCGTTGTCCGTGGGTGATGAGCCTTCGTGCGGCGCGGCCGACGTGCGGCGCTTCGAGGCGATCCTGCGCGCGGCCTGGCGGGCCCGGGTTCCCGATTCCGGCACGACCCCTCCTCCGGTGACCGCCCCGCGGTGAACGCGGAGCTATTCTTCCTCGTCAAATAGTCCGTCAGGAAGAAGAGGGAGTGCCATGTTCAGTCCGGAACTCAAGAAGGGCAGCCTCGAGCTGGTGGTGCTCACGATCCTCAGCGAGCAGCCGCGGCATGGCTACGACATCGGGCGCCTGATCGAGAGCCGCTCCCGGGGCCGACTGCAGTTTCGCGTCACGACCCTCTACCCGGTTCTCTACCGCATGGAGCACCAGGGCTGGCTCAAGAGCCGCTGGGTCGAGCGTCCCGGGGAGCAGCGCCGCAACTACTACAGGCTGACGCCCAAGGGGGAGCTCGTCCTCGTCGAGCAGCGCGAGCGCTGGCGGGAGTTCACGGCCACGATCAACCTCCTCATTGGAGAGGGCCATGCCTGATTTCACCCACCTCATCCGGGAGCGGCTGCCCCTGCCGGCGATGAAGAGGCAGCGCGAGGAGAAGATTGTCGAAGAGCTGGCCGGGCAGCTTGCCGACCTCTACCGCGAGGCGCTGGCGGCCGGTATGGACGACAAGCAGGCGCTCGCCCACGCGCTGGATCAGATCCCCGACTGGGACACCTTTGCGTCCGACATCTCCGGGGCCGAGCAGCCCAGCATCCCGCTGGTCAGCGAAGACGACGTGGAGCGCGTGGAGGTGGCGCTGCGCCGACGCAGGCCTCGATGGGCGTGGCTGGCCGACCTCGGCCAGGACGTGCGCTACGCGATCAGGTCCCTGCGCGCGCGCCCGGCCTTCTCGCTGACGGCCGTCCTCGTGCTGGCGCTGGGCATCGGCGCCGGCACGGCCATCTTCAGCGTCGTCGACACGGTGCTGCTGCGCCCGCTGCCCTTCCCCGAGCCGGATCGGCTGATCTTCGTGCTCGAAAAGAAGCTGCCGCAGCTCCCCATGTTCTCCGTGGCACCGGGCAACTTCCTGACCTGGCAGGCGCAGAACCGGTCGTTCGAGTCGATGGCCGCCTGGCGTTCCTCGGCCTTCGACCTGACCGGCAGCGGCGAGCCCGAGCGCCTGCGCGGGCAGCGCATCACGTGGAACCTGCTCGGCCTCCTCGGCGTGCGCCCGGTCGCCGGTCGCGACTTCCGCGCGGACGAGGACGAGCCGGGAGCCCCGCCGGTGGCCATCCTGTCGTACGAACTCTGGCAGGGCCGATTCGGCGGGGATGCGGGCATCATCGGGCAGCGGCTCACGCTGAACGGCGTCCCGCACACCGTGGTCGGCGTCGCACCGTCGTCGATGCAGCTTCTCCATCGCGAAACCGCGGTCTGGGTGCCGATGGCCTTCACGCCGGGAGAACGCCAGCAGTACGGATCGCACTACATGCGGGCGATCGGGCGGCTGAAGCCGGGCCTGACCTTCGAGCAGGCCGACGCGGACCTGGACACGATTGCCAGGCGCCTGGAGGCGGACCACCCCGGAGACGACAGGGGCTGGCGGGTCCTTCCCATGCGGCTCAACGAGGCCTTCGTCGGCGAGGTGAGGCCGGCGCTGCTGATGCTGCTCGGCGCGGTGGGCCTGGTGCTGCTCGTGGCCTGCGCCAACGTGGCCAATCTGTTCGTGGCGCGCGGGGTGGGGCGGCAGAAGGAGCTGGCCATCCGGGCCGCGCTCGGTGCCGGACGCGCCCGCCTCGTGCGCCAGCTCCTCACCGAGAGCGTCGTGCTGGCGCTTGCGGGCGGCGCCGCGGGCCTGCTGCTGGCGCACTGGCTGCTGAAGGGCCTGCTGGCGATCGTTCCCGCGACGTTGCCGCGGGCCGGTGAGATCGGCCTCAGCGTTCCGGCCGTCGCGTGCGCGCTGGCGCTCTCGGTGCTGACACCGCTCCTGTTCGGGCTGTTTCCGTCCCTGCAGGTGTCGAAGGCCGACCTGAACGAGGCCCTCGGCGCCGGGGGACGCGCCGGGCGCGGCGTAGTCCGGCCGCGCGTGCGTCGCGCGCTCATCGTGACCGAGATGGCCCTGGCTGCGATCCTCCTCGTCGGCGCGGGCCTGCTCGCACGCACGTTCACCCGGCTGGTCCAGGTGGATCCGGGGTTTGTCGCCTCCAACGCCGTCACCGCGAGTTTCTCGCTGCCGCCGGCGCGGTATCCCAAGGACGCTGACGCCTACCGCTTCTACTCCCAGCTGGCCGAACGCGTGGCGCAACTGCCGGGCGTCCGCGCCGCGGGCGTGACGGCCGGCATGCCGTTCAGCAACGACTACATGACCTCCATCCTGATCGAGGGGCGTCCGATCGTGCCGCCGGCCGATCGTCCGTCGGTGAACTACTACGGGGTGAGCCCGGGCTTCTTCCAGGCGATGGGGATCCGCCTGGTGCGCGGCCGGCTGTTCACGGACCAGGACAGCGCCGAGGCTCCGCGCGTGGCCGTCATCAACGAGACGCTCGCCAGGCAGTTCTTCACGGGCGAGGATCCGATCGGCAAGCGGATTCGGGTCGACATGGGGAGCGACGCCTGGTGCGAGGTGGTCGGCGTCGTCGTCGACACGCGGCAGTACGGGCTGCGCGGCGACGTGACGGCGCAGTTCTATCAGCCGCACGCCCAGGAGCCGTTCTCGGGCATGACGCTCGTCGTGCGCACCGACGCCGACCCGGCCGCGGTGACGCCCGCCCTGCGCGAGGCAGTCCGCGCGATCGACCCGGCCGTTCCGGTCAGCCAGGTCCGCACGCTCGAAGACATTCTCGGGCAGGCGACGGCCCCCGAGCGTTTCTCCATGCTCCTGCTCGGGGCGTTTGCCGCTTCGGCGCTGCTGCTCGCGGCCATCGGGCTCTACGGGCTGCTGGCGTACTCCGTCGGCCAGCGCCGGATGGAGATCGGCGTGCGCATGGCGCACGGCGCGAAGCCGCGCGACGTGCTGTGGATGTTCGTGCGCGAAGGGATTGGCCTGGGCCTGCTCGGTGCGGCCATCGGTTTGGCGGCCGCGCTGGCGCTCGCGCGCCTGATCGCCTCGCTGCTCTTCGGCGTCAGGCCGGCCGACCCGGCCACGCTGTCGGTCGTGTTCGTGTCGCTCGTCGCTGCGGCGGCCCTGGCCAGCCTCGTGCCGGCGTATCGGGCGATGCGGACGGATGTGGTGGGGGCGCTCAGGGCGGAGTAGCGCGCGGGCACCGCCCGGGCCGCGCGCGGGCACCCCGAGGCGTCCCGAGGATTCGACAGCGCGCTGCGCAGCCCCCGGAGGCAGGCTCGCGCCTGCGATGCCCCGGCCCGGCGTCGTGGGTCGGCTGGCCGCAGATCGCAACGGTCAGGCGCGCTTGACAGGATGTCGTCGATGGCACGACGTTGGGAGCCATGTCCGCGGCTCCGGGACGCCGGACGGCCTGTTCTGAGAGGACCCATGCTGACCGCCATCCGCCGCTTGGTGCGCAGCCCCGCGTTCGCGTTGTCGGCGGTGGCCACGCTGGCCCTCGGCATCGCCGCGTCCACGACGCTCTTCGCCGTCGTCAGCGGCGTCCTGCTGACGCCCCTTCCGTTCCCGCGCGCCTCCGATCTCTACATACGCCTTTCGCCTTCGGATAAGCCGTCGCCCCGCCGAAGACGCGCCCGAACATCTCGAGGGCGGCATCGGCCCAGTGTTCCTGGTCGCGGGCTTCTCGATCCACGGCATCGCGGGCACCGGCACCGGGCGCACGAAGCTACTGTTTGCTTTTCGGCACTTCCGCCCAGAAGAAGCCGCGCAACTCGCCTTCGTGGAACCCGGTGGCCTGGTCCTGGGGGTAGGCCTTGGCGAGCGCAGCGGTCAATGCCGGCGAGAAGGACTGCCTGTCGCCGTGGCACCTGGTGCACGGTGTCGCCACACCAATCGGTCGCACGACTCCGACGCGGTCTTCGAGGTCCACCACCATCGGGACGGCGCTGTCCGCCTTGCGGTTGTCGGAGGCGGCAACCATCGAGCGTGCCCACGCAGGCGCGCCATTCGCGGGGTTCCTGAGGCGCGCGCTCGTGCGGCCCATCACGATCCCCTGCTCGCGCGCCACGCCGGCGGTGATCGTCTGCGCTTCCAGCCGGCAGACGTCGATCGCCGCCACCGGGCCGCCCGCCTGCATCTCCGTCATCAGGCGTTTCATCAGCGAACCCTGGAGTCGGTCGAACGCCGCGAACGCTTGGTCGGCTGCCGGACGGAGACCATCGGGCGCGGAGCCGAGCGGGATGAGATGTGGCGGTTGGGATTGAGCGCGTGATGCCGCCGGCTTTTCCTGCTCCCGGACAGGCGCCTGTGGAGCGGCGGCCGGCGGCACGGCACCGGCGAGACACAGGACGACCACGAGTTGGAGGCGGTTCATCCCGTCAGTATAGAGCGAGTGGGAGGTTGACCGCATTGGGGCCGTCGGGCGCAACGACCTGCCTGCACCGGCCGCGCCTGCGGCACGCCCATGGACGCGTCAGCGCGTACCGCCTCGTGGACGTCGTGAAGGTGCACCCGGGCGGGGACGTCGCCCGCTTCGGCGTCCGGACCCTGCTCGCGCTGCCAGCCGCCGTCGCCGCCGCGGCCTTCGCGCTGTTCCACGGCCTGACCTCCGACGACGTGATGGCGTGGTTCTCGGGCGACAGGGCGAGCGCGCCGGTGGCCGTGGCGCTGGTGACGACCATTGTCGTGTCGGCCCCCCTCAGTCTCCTGGTCGGCGCGGGCATCATGCGGGCACTCGGCCGCGTGTCGCCCGGCGTCATCGGCCGCTGGAGCCTCGCGTACGTGCGGGTGTGGCTGAAGACCGAGCTGCTCCAGTCGGCGGGCAACATGCTGAGCGGCACGCTGTTCTGGCCGGTGTGGCTGCGGTGGGCGGGCATGCGCATCGGGCCGAAGTGCGAGATCAGCACGATCATCGACGTCGTGCCCGAGCTCGTCGACGTCGGCCCGGAGACGTTCTTCGCCGACGGCATCTACCTGGGCGGGGCCGTGGTCCATCGCGGGACGGTGACGCTCGCCGCGACCGCGATCGGCGCCGGTTCGTTCTTCGGGAACGGCGCCGTCGTGTCCGCCGGTGATCGCCTGCCCGGCGGCGTGCTGGTCGGCGTGTCCACGGTCGCGCGCGCGGACATCATCAGGCCCGGCACGTCGTGGTTCGGCCACCCGCCGTTCGAGCTCCCGCGGCGCGAGATCGTCGCGTGCGATCGCCAACTGACCCACGAGCCCTCGACGATCCGCTATCTGAACCGGGTGTTCTGGGAGGCGCTGCGGTCGACGCTGCCGCTCGTGCCCGCGCTGATGCTGCTGGCCTGGTTCAAGGTGATGGATACGGCGGGCGACGCGTCGACGCGCCTCGGGTTCCTGCTCGCCATCGTGCCGCTGGGCGTCGTCGCGGCCATGCTCGGCCTCAGCCTGGTCGCGCTGGGTCTCAAGTGGCTGGTGCTCGGCCGCGTGCGGCCCGGCATCCACCCGCTGTGGTCCTGCTGGTGCAGCCGCTGGGATTTCCTGTTCGTGGCGTGGCGGGTGTACGCGCGCGGGCCGCTGTCGGTGCTCGAAGGCACCCTGCTGCTCTCGTGGTACTTGCGCGCGATGGGCGCGGAGATCGGTCGGGGGGTCGTGCTGGGGGGCGGCTTCGCGCAGGTCGTGGATCCCGACATGCTGCACTTCGAGGACGGCGCCACGGTGTCCTGCCTGTTCCAGGCGCACACCTTCGAGGACCGCGTCCTGAAGATTGACCACGTCCAGATCCGCCGCGGAGCGACCGTGGGCACCGGCGCGGTCCTGCTGTACGGCGCGGACGTCGGTGCCGGGGCGCACGTGGCACCGCACAGCGTGATCATGAAGCGCGAACGCCTGCTGCCGGGCCGGGCCTATGCGGGCTGCCCGACGAGGCCGGTGGGAAGAGCGGCTGACGGCTGAGGGCGAACGACGCACGACAAACGGCGCACGGCGCACGACGCACGACAAACGGCGCACGACGCACGACGCATGGCGCACGGCGCACGACAAACGGCGCACGGCGCACGACAAACGGCGCACGGCGCAGTTCGGTCAGCCGCGAGCCGCGGCCGTCAGCCTGAGCGGCGAGCCAAGGACGATTACCGCCGTTGACCCGTCCGGAAGCCATTCTCATGAGGGGAACTCGGACACGGCGCGGTGCAGTTTCTGCAACGGGCGGACCACGTGGTTGCTGGATTCCTTGCACTGAGTCAGCGCCTCGCCGTGCAGGAGGCGGAGATCCTGGGCGAGGTCGAGCAGATAACTGATCTCGGTTGCCGATCGCAGCGCGATGTCGAGGAAGTGTTCGTATTCCCGCGTACTCTGTCGAGCGCAGCCCTCCACGATGTTAGTGGGCACGGACACGGCGGCCCGCCGCAACTGTGCCTGGATGCCGAAGCGTTCGGACAGCGGCAGCGCCTGCGTCAGCGCATACACTTGGAGGGCCAGGTCATGCGCCAACTGGAAGACCTGCAGCTTCTTGTGGTCGCGCGGCATCACTCCACTGGGTGCAGACCCCGTGCCACGTGGTGGGCGGCGTGCCGGGACGTGATGTCCGTGACTCGGCCCGCGACCGTTGGCCAGTTGCCGGAGGCTGGCCGTTCGCCGTTCGCCGTTCGTCGTTCGTCGGTCGTGCGGCGTCCCGTAGATACCCGACATGTACGTGGCCGTCTGCGTGCCCTGCAAGCCCGATGCGCACCGGCACCGGGGCGCTCTACGCCAACACGACGGGCTCCGACAACACCGCCAGCGGCGTTACCGCGCTCCAATTGGACCGTGCAGGCGTCGCGGGGAGCCAAGTTAGGTTCGAGACCGGGAAGGAGAAATCATGCGTGACCGTAGGGGAGCGTGGAACCGACTTCTGATACTCCGATTCATCACGGTTCTGGCCATTACGGGGACCGTCGCCCTTCCTCCCGCGCTGGCCCAGCGCCAGGAACATCCTCCGAGGGCAGTCACGGCGGCTGAGAAAGCCCGCGCCCGCTTTCATGACAGCGGCCACGAGCGTGACGCCAAACTCACACCTGGGGCTGGTTACTCATATCGCGGCGACACCGGCACTCCTGCACCTTCAGATCTGCCGCCCTACTTGCCGTATATCGAGGCCCACACCTGCTCCGCCCAACTAATCGTCGTAGCCACGAACAGCTCGAAACGAAGTCTACTGAACGACTCTGAGACATCGATCTTCACCGACTATGTCTTCGACGTCAATGAAGTCCTGCTTCGGGCACCTGGATTGCCTCCCAAGAATACTGTTCTTGTGACTGTGGACGGCGGGACGGTGATCTGGGAAGGAAGGCCGACGACGGTTACGTATTCTGGTCCCACGATTCGCCAGAACGGCCAGTACGTGCTGTTTCTACGGGCGCTGCCTGGAGGGGATGGCTACGTCTTGATGTCTCCACTCGGACTCGTTGAGCGACAAGGGGAGAATGCGCGATCACTCGGACCGCTCAACGCAACTCCACTAGAATTGCTAAACGATTCCCTGCCTTTCGCATCGTTCCTTTCGGACATTCGCGACGCCGCCGCCAACTGCCATGGGGAGTCGCGATGACGCCCCGCCGAACAAAGTGGCCTCTAATCGTGTTCGCGCTCGCTCCAGTTCCGTTGCTCAATGCTGGTCGGGCTTGGGCACAATGTGACCATCCAGGGTACGTGAAACCAAAGAACGATGTGTATCACTTCCCTAACAAGTCGACAGTGTACTTCAGCCTCGATGGCCTCCCGGCAAACGTTCGACCGGCTATCCAAAGCGCTATAGAAATATGGAACGCCGCGGGCGACGCCTCCGGAGTCAAGTACGTGGAGGGCATCCCGGCCAACGACGAGGAAAAACACTTTCAGACCACATTCGCGATTGCACCGGCGTGGGATCCAGCACACTCACGTGGGTCGCCGCACTTGAGCACATCTATGCGAGGTGCGCTCGCCTGTCGTCGGGTCTTCATGGCCCATCCAGCGCATGGGGCGACGTAGCGGAACTTGAAGCAGTCCCCTACTGTCCGTGCCGGACTCGTGGCGCGCACCCGCACTCCGTCGACGTCATGCTCTTTGAAGCCGCCGTCGAGTGCGGCGCCCGACATCCGAACCGTCCTCACCGGCGTGAGGTCCACCCGCGGAATGCCGGCCCGGCGATCCACCGCTACCCAGACCTCGCGTGGGTCCTGGGTGCCGAGGGCGTGAAACCGAAGAGCCGTGAGCAGGCAGTGACCGGCTCGTTCCTGTCTTTGGCCGGCGTTCCAGGTCTTGCCGGCCCGAGTGGACTGGCGCTATTCGCGCAAGGCCGCTACGGGATCGATCGACGCGGCACGCCAAGCAGGTACGAGCGCGGCTGCGACCGCGACGACGCAGAGCAGAGCGGGTGCCAGCGCGAAGGCCACCGGATCGAGCGGCGCGACCCCGAACAGGAGCGCACGCATCAGGTGCGCGGAGGCAGCCGCGGCCCCCAGGCCGACGGCCAGGCCGATCAGCGTCACGCGAAGGCCCTCGCGGACCACGAGCCCCATCAGGGCGCCGCGCCGGGCCCCGAGAGCAGCCCGCACGCCGAGCTCGTGCCCGCGGCGCGACACGCCATACGACAGGACGCCGCACAGCCCGATGCTGGCGAGGGCCACGGCGAGACCCGCAAAGGTCACCATCGCTTGGGCCGCGAAGCGAGGATGTGCCACGGAAGCAGCCATCCGGTCCGACAGCGACTCCACCGTGACGCCGGCGTCGGGCGCGAGCTGGCGCGTGAGGTTGCGCAGCATAGGCGCGACGGTTCGTGAATCGGTCCGCACGCGAACCAGGAACCGGAGACCCATCGGAAAGGGCTCGCTCGTCCGCCACGGTATGTAGATTTCCGGCTGCGGCGCCTGCGTGTATCCGTCCTTGAGTACGTTCCGCACGACGCCAACGATCTCGAGCGGCTCTCCGCCCCAGACGAATCGGCGACGTGTCGGATGCGGGGCGAGGTAGAGACGCACGAGCTCCTCGTTCACGATCCACGCATTCACCCGACCGCGAAGGTCCGCGTCCGTGAAGAGCCGGCCCTCGACCACCCGAAGCCGTATCGCCTCGCCGTATCCGGGTGTCACCCGATAGTGCATGGCCGACAGGAAATGCAGCGTCGAATCGTCGCCAACTTCGCGCGGCACCGGACACCCGACCAGCATCGACGCAGGATCGAGCGGTGCCGTGCTGCCAGCACCGGCGGCCAGCACATCCGGAATCGCGTGTACCCGATCGAGCAGCGACGCCATCAGGCTCGCGCGACGCGTCTGGGTCGCGTCGCGGTCTCCAGGAACCGGCGGAACATAGATAGTGGCCGCGAGCACGTCCGAGGGCGTGAATCCCTGGTCCACGCGCGTCACGTTGACGAAGCTGCGCGCGAGCAGCGCGGCGACCACGAGGAGGAACGCGGCAAAAGCTGCCTCCGAGGCGAGCAGCGTGTCGCGCGCCCCACGCGGGCGCCCCCCGCCAAGTAAGGCGTCGTGCGCGCCGGCTCGTGTCACGCCGGCCAGGTCCACGCGCCCACTCCGTATGGCCGGCCAGAGACCCGAGACGACCGTCGTGAGGATCGTGACGGCCACGGCAAACGCAAGAACCGGCACGTCGAGCGTGATCTCGCCACGACGCGGGAAATCGGGGGGCAGCAGCAGGAGCGTCACCCGAACGAGCGCCCACGCGAGCAGCGTCCCCGCGGCGCCGCCGACCGTGGCGAGCAGGAGACTCTCGGTGACCAATTGCCGCGCGATCCGTGCCGAACCGGCCCCCAGTGCGGCTCGAACGCCAAGTTCGCGCTGTCGCGCGGCTCCCCACGCCAGGAACAGGTTCGCCACGTTGGCGCACACGCCGAGGAGCAGGATGCCGATCCCGACCGACAACAAGAGCAGCGCGGGCCTGACGCCGGTGGTGAGCGCGTCCACCATCGGACGCACACGAACCACCGGTGCCCCGCCGGGCCCGAATGCGGCGGTCAACCCAAGGACCTTGCCGACGCTCCTGGCGGCCGCCGTCCCTTCCGCCTGGGCCTGCGCCCGACTCACGCCAGGCTTCAGCCGCCCGATCGCGCGGAACACGATCACTTCGGGGTTCCCCGCCGCACCGGCCGGCGGCAGCACGAATGGCATCCACAACCCGGTATGCGGCTCGGGAAAAGCGAACCCTCGCGGCGCCACGCCGATGATCGTGTACAGATCGCCATCGATCTTCACGCGTCGGCCGACGACACCCGGACTTGCATAGAACTGGTTTCGCCACAGGCGGTCGCTCAGCACGACGACCTGGCTGGTGTCCTTCTGGACCTCGCCGGGCGCAAAGAACCGTCCGAGCGCTGGCGCAACGCCGAGCATCGCGAAGAGCTCCGGCGAAGTCTCGGCGCCTGAGACGAGTGACGCCTCGTCGGTGCCCTCCATCAGGTAGGGACCGCTCCTGTACGCGGCGAGCCCATCGAGCGTTCTCAACCCGCTTGAGATCCACGCGCGGTAGGTGAGGTTGCTCAACTCCGCGGCGATCGGTGTGGCGGCACCGGGGTGCTCCTCCGCCACGCGAACGAGCCGATCGTGCGCCGGGTACGGGAGCGGCCGGAGCAGAACGCCGTAGACGACCGAGAAGACGGCAACCGTCGCCCCGATCCCGAACGTCAGGCTGAGAAACACCGCGGCCGCATATGCTGGGTGTCGTTGTATCTGCCGAAGCGCGTGTCGCGCGTCCTGCAGGGTGCCTTCCACGATATGGAGTCCCGCGAACCAGGCAGTCGAGCGGCTCATCGACATCTCCTCTCAGGATCTAGGCGGCCGAGCGCCGCCCCCCGGATGACGGTCGCCATTCGATCGAAGTGCGCCTCCACGTCGTCCCGGAGTGCGCGGCAGTCTGCCCCGGCGGCCGGCCGTGTTCGGGCCATTCGGAAGGCCTCCAACCAGGCCTCGACCCTCGATCGGTGATCGCTACCGCCAGATCCAAGGTCAATGCACCGGTCCGTTTGATGGAGCCGTTCGAGCAACTGACGTTTCCGCGACCGCTCGGCCGGCTCCGTATCGAAGACCGCGAACGGGATGCCGTGTGTGAGCGCGAGGACGGTTCCGTGGAAGGTGTCATGGATGGACGCCGAGAACTGCCCGAAGAGCGACAGGGTGTCGATAGGATCCGGATAGGCATCGATGTACTCGAACCGCGTGCCACACCGATTCCTCACCGAGAGCACGAACTCCAGCTGATTGTACTGCCGGCTGTACGGGTACAGCACCACCCTCACGCCATCGAGGTCTGGCGTGCGGTCCACGGCGTCAAGAAACGAATCGGCCATCCACTGGCGCACCGACACCCCGATGGCAGGCAGGTCCCAGGGCCGGCCACGCGTGGCCGGCGAGGAGGGTTCGAGCGCGAACACGGGATCTGGCACACAGTGCACGGTCCGCGTCGATCCGACGATGCCCTGCAGGAGCGCCTGCACGTACGGCGCTCTGACCGACACATAAGACGCGCGCAGGCAACAGCGCCGGAGCCGAGCGCGGTGGTCCACAAGCCCGCTGCCGCGTGTGAAGCCCCGCAGTCGAGCGGCCCTCTGGCGAAGACTGCCGATCGCTGTGCGACACCATGACACGTCCTTTCGACCAAGGAAGGTATGCACAGCGTTATACAGGACAATCGGCTGAGAGGCCTGCAGAAACGACGGCGAGTCGAGAAAGAAGATATCGTTCTCCCGCTCCCCGTCGCCCCAGACGACGTCTCCGCCGATCACCACCGCGTCGTACGATCGGAGGCAGCCGTCGAGCATCGACTGCTGGTCGCCCACCGGGAAGTGGTGGATGGCAATGCCTCGCATCGTCTCCGTGCGAATTCCCTTGTACTGCCCGCAGAAGTCACGCGCGTAGATGTCGAACGAGGCGTCTGGCAACCGGCACCGTAACTGCTCAAGGGTGCACAACCCAATGAGGAAACACCCGGGGTTGTAGTCGCGGAAGAACCCAGCGTACATTCCCACGAGCGCTATTCGGATCATGTGTCGGCGCCTTCCCGTCCGTAGGCGCCCGCCTGGCACGACGCGGCCATCGGGACGACGTCCGCGATCAACGCGAGGCGTGCTCTGATGCCCGTGCAAAACGGATTTGTCGAGTCCAAGCCGGGGATGACAACGCGCACGGCGTGCACGGGGCGCACCGCCGCGTCACTCAGCGGCACTGCCAGAAGGTGCGCCACGGTTCATAGGACGGATTAGCGGGGTGTCTGGCGGTGTTCGGCCCGCCCTCCCCTGCCCGGGTAACGGAATGCCCGTTATCGGACAGGCGGCGTACCGACGAGCCAGCCGTGACACATGGCCGATTATAGGCACTTCCGGCGCCGTCTCAAGGCGAAACTGACCCAGACGCAACCGGCACGAGCGCCACGGACGCTCACGCGCGCGCTTCGCGCCTGCCGGAGCCTTCGGCACCGGTTGGTTAGCAGCACGGGGCGGCATCCCGGCGAGGCGTGTCCTCGTCGAAGCCACAGCCACCAAATAGCGGCGGCGCCCGGCTGGCCCTCGGCGTGGGAACCGCGGCCGGGAGACCGAGGTGCCGCAGGATCCGTCCGATCACCGACGCTTCCTCGATCACGGCGATGAGCGCGAACCGGCCACCACAGCGGGAACACGCGAGCGTGTCGATGCCGAAGCTGCGCCGCATCAGGTCCGCCCAGAGGCGTGTGTCCCCGTGCGCCGGTCGCTTGGCCGCCAGAGCCCCGTCGGAACCCCGGGCCGTCCCCGACGGTTCGACGTCCCCGGACGGCTCGACCTCCCCGAAACGCACGACCAGCGGCCGCCACCCGGCGCGTGGCGCGAGGACGCCGTGATAGAGCACCAGGTTGATCCGAGGGCGGGGGACCAGGACGGCCAGTCGCTCGAGGAACTCCTGCTCGACGAACCGGGGCAGCCCTTCCCCGTCCCGCAGGCTGGCGGCCTGCGCGCGGAAGGTCTCGAAGTGGTCGCGAACCACAGACCAGGCGGGCGCGACCATTTCCCGTGGGGTGCGCTGCCGATCGTCGGACTACGACTCGCGGCACCGGCCCTTGGTTTTCGGCGAGACTTGTCGCGGACCTGGAATCTCCACGGAGGGTGCGCGTGCAGATCGTCACGCGCGAGGGCTTCTACTGACTGCTCAGGTGCGGAGTCCCTCGGGAGGCCATCCCATTCTGACGAGAACGCTCAACGGCGGAAATGTGCCTCGAGTTCGTCGGCGGCCACGAACCGGCTCGCCTGCCGGATGATGGCGCGGAGTGTGCCGGTATCCAGTTCCCTATGAGCGGGAATCGTCAGCACCTGACGCCCGGACGGCGTATCTCGGACGAGCTTGATGTGGCTGCCCTGCTGCGCGACGACACGAAACCCGAAACCGCGGAAGATACTGAGACGACCGTTTCGCCGGAAAGCCTACGAAGCTTTGGCCTACGACGGCTGCACCTCGATCGTCACGAGCAGCGTCGGACACTCTCGCAGGCCGAAGTCAGCGGGGTCTTCGCCATCAAGGTGGAGCGCGACCGCCCCTCGCAGGTTCTCGATGGTCTCATCGATGGTCGCGCCCTCCGTGACCACCCCGACCTCCAGGCACTCACCGACGAAACCGGACTGGTCGCCGCGGCGAATGGTCGCGGCGATGTTCTGGCGCAAGTCAGGCATCGCTTCCCTCTGGACAATTGTAGCCAGCATACCTATCGAGCGGCGTGCCATAACGAAGAAGACTTTTTGTCGCGCTGAGCCGCGACAAAGAGTCGGTTGAACTCAACACCCGTTGGCGGGGTGCGGTTCTGTCGAATTCCCCTTGGGGTTTCAATGACGCGGAGGTGGCGCGTACGGAAGGCGTGTGTGGCAGCGTTCCTCCTGGGCCGGCGCGATCGGGGCGCGTCGAGGCGGGTTCGGTGTATGCGAGGCCACCGGGCGAAGCCGCGCGCTTTGCCGGTGTCGTGGCCATTCGGCCGTCAGCCGTTGGCCGGCTTCTTCGCCACGATGAACAGCCGCCGGAACGGGAACAGCACCTGCCCGTTCGGGCGCGTCGAGTAGGAGTCCCGCACGTAGGTCCGCAGCATCTCCAGGAACCGCTCCCGTTGGGCGTCGGTCTCGAGCGCCTCCAGGAATGGCCGCAGCCCGGTGCCCTGGATCCACTGCACGATGGCCTCGGCGTCGGACATGGCGTGGAAATACTCCGTGGCCCACATGTCGAGACGCTCGACGAGCGGGTGCAGCAGGTCGAAGTAGAACGCCGGCGGCTCGACGGTCAGGGCGCGCCGGGCCGGCGCCATCAGGTGCTGCCACTCGGGATCCTCGGCGACCCGCCGGATGTGCTGGTGGAGGGCCGAGGCGAAGTGCGCGGGCAGCTGCACCGCCAGCACGCCGCCCGGCGCGACGTGCCGGAGCAGGCGCGGGACGAGCGACGCGTGGTCCCGGAGCCACTGCAGCGAGGCGTTGGCGAAGACGAGGTCGACGGGGTGCGGCGGCGTCCAGTCGACCGCGTTCCCGAGCACCCAGCGTCCGTCCGGGTAGCGTCGCGCGGCTTCGGCGAGCATCTCGGGCGAACTGTCGAGCCCGATGACCTCCGCGTCCGGCCAGCGGCGCTTCAGCAGCTCGGTGCTGTTGCCGGGCCCGCACCCGATGTCCACGATGCGCGCGGGCCGCTCGAGCGGGATGGCGGCGATCAGGTCCTGCGACGGGCGCGTGCGCTCGTCGGCGTAACGAAGGTAGAGTTCCGCGTCCCAGGTCGGCACTTCAATCTCCCGCCTGGCGAGCCCTCGACCCGTGTCGAAGCCGTCGGCTGTGATGGTGTGATGCTACCCCGTCTCGGTGCTTCGTGCCATACTCTCGTCCTGGTCCAGACCATCCCGGGCCGGGCCTTTCCAGGCCTGGCCGGCATCCCGGAGTTTCAGCATGCTGTCACGCGTTTCGTCCCGCTGCCTTCCCGCCCTCGCCGTCCTCGTGGCGGGCCTGGTCGCCGCTGTTCCCGCACGGTCGCAGGAAGCTCCCGCGCCGGCGGCCCGGACCTTCACGGCCGACGACTACGCGCGCGCCGAGAAGTTCATGGGCTACAACACGACGCCCCTCGTCCTCCGAGCGGGCGTGCGCCCCACGTGGCTTCCGGATGACCGCTTCTGGTACCGCAACGCGATCGAGGACGGCGGAAGCGAGTTCGTGCTGATCGACCCGTCGACCCGTCGTCGCGGGCCCGCGTTCGACCATGCGAAGATCGCCGCCGCGCTGTCGGCCGCGGCCGGGGAGCGCTACACGGCGTCGAAGCTTCCGTTCACGGAGTTCGAGTTCACCTCCGACGGCACGGGTATCACGTTCAGCGTCGGACCGCGTCGGTGGACGTGCGACCTGCAGGGGGCCGCGTGCACCGCCTCCGGCGGGCGCGACGCGTCGGCCGGCGCCCGGCCGGCCGAGGGCGGCCGTCCGGGCCGGCCTGCGCGAACCGACGTGCCGTCACCCGACGGCCGGTTCACCGCCTTCATCCGCGACAACAACCTGTGGGTGCGTGAGATGGCCGGCGGCAAGGAGACCGCGCTCACCTCCGACGGCGTCACGGACTTCGGGTACGCGACCGACAACGCCGGGTGGACGTCGAGCGACCGGCCCGTGCTGCTCTGGTCGCCGGATTCGAAGAAGATCGCCACCTACCAGCAGGACCAGCGCGACGTGGGCGAGATGTACCTCGTGGACACGCGGGTCGGGCACCCGACGCTGAAGGCCTGGAAGTACCCGCTGCCGGGCGACCGGACGATCACGATGATCCAGCGCGTGATCATCCATCTCGACGGCCCGCGCGTCGTCCGGCTGAAGATGCCGCCCGACCAGCATCGATCGACCATCACCGACGACATCAAGTCGCGCGGCGGCGAGTTCGAAGACGTGCAGTGGAGCCCGGATTCGGGCCAGATTGCGTTTGTCTCCACGTCGCGGGATCACCGGCAGGAATGGCTGCGCGTGGCAAGCGCCGACACGGGCGAGGTGCGTGACGTGCTGGAGGAGAAGGTGGCGACCTTCTTCGAGTCCGGCAACGGACGCGTCAACTGGCGCTTCCTGCCCGGATCGAACGAAGTGATCTGGTTCTCGGAGCGCGACAACTGGGGACAGCTGTATCTCTACGACCTCGCCACGGGTGCGCTGAAGCAGCAGATCACGACGGGCGAGGGCAACGTGACGCAGTTGCTGCGCGTGGACGAGAAGAACCGCCTCCTGTACTTCCAGGGCGTGGGCAAGGAGAAGGGGCGCGACCCCTACTTCCGCCACCTGTACCGCATCGGGTTCGACGGCAGGAACCTCGCGCTGCTCACTCCCGAGGACGCGGACCACGACGTCTCGCTCTCGCCCTCGGGCGCGTTCTTCACCGACAGCTACTCGCGGCCGGACGTCCCGCCGGTTGCCGTGCTGCGCGCGGCGGACGGCGGGCAGGTCCTGGCGCTGGAGAAGACCGACATCTCGCGCCTCCTCGCGACGGGCTGGAAACCGCCGACGCCGATCACCGTCAAGGCGCGCGACGGCGCGACGGATCTCTACGGCCTGCTCTACCGGCCGACCACGCTCGATCCCGCGCGAAAGTACCCGATCGTCAATCACATCTACCCCGGCCCGCAGACGGGCAGCGTCGGCGGCCGGAGCTTCTCGGCGGCGCGCGGCGACGCGCAGGCGCTCGCCGAGCTGGGCTTCGTGGTGGTGGAGATCGACGGCATGGGCACGCCGTGGCGATCGAAGACGTTCCACGAGGCGTACTACGGCGACATGGGCGACAACACGCTGCCCGACCAGGTAGCCGGGATGAAGCAGCTCGCGTCGCGCTATCCCTGGATCGACCTCGATCGCGCGGGGATCTACGGCCACTCGGGCGGCGGGTTCGCGGCGGCCGGCGCGATGTTCCGGTACCCCGACTTCTTCAAGGTCGGCATCTCCGAGGCGGGGAACCACGACAACCGCGAGTACGAGGACGACTGGGCCGAGAAGTGGCAGGGGCTCCTCGTGACGAAGCCGGATGGCACCACGAATTATGACAACCAGGCGAATCAGCTCGTCGCGAAGAACCTGAAGGGCAGGCTCCTGCTCGCGCACGGCACGATGGACAACAACGTGCCGCCCTACAACACGCTGCTCGTCGTGGATGAGCTGATCAAGGCCAACAAGGACTTCGACCTGCTCCTGCTGCCGAACCGCGGGCACGGCTTCGGCAACGAACCGTACATGGTGCGGCGCCGGTGGGACTACTTCGTCCGCTACCTGCTCGGGGCCGAGCCGCCGAAGGAATACGAGTTGAAGCCGCCGGCCGGCCGGCCCGGCGGGCCGCCCGCGTAGGACGAGGAGGTTCATGATGCTGTGGCTGCTGATGCTGGCGTGGTTCGCGCCCGGGCAGGCCCCGGCGCGCCACGCGCCGATCGACGTCGGGATCCTCCAGCCCGGGGCGCCGACGATCGTCACCGAGATCGACCTCGGCAAACTGAAGGGCGACCCGCGGCGCCTCGCCTGGTCCCCGGACATGAGCGAGTTCTACCTGCAGACCGCGGAGGGCAAGCCGCCATCCGAGAAGCTTCGCCACTACCTCATCCCGTTTGCCGGCGGGACGGCCAGGCCCGTCGACCAGGAGCCCGAGTGGGCGACGCGTTACTGGGCGTGGAAACAGGACAGGGTCGCGCCGGGCGACCCGGGCCTGGTCATCGAGATCAAGCAGACCGTCGAGAACATCAAGCAGGGGACCGGTGCCGCCGGCGTGCTGGATCGCAGTTCCAGCCCCGATGCGGTCGGCGCCAACAACCCGTCGATCGAGAACCTCGCGAACGGGCAACACGGCAACCAGACGGCCAACGTCGTGAGGCTCATGCTGCTCGGCGAGGAGATCGCCAAGTGGATGAACGAACGGCCCATCCCGGGCACGCGGTTCGGGTGGGGACCGCACGGCAGCGCCGCCCTCGTGCATCTCAACGAGGATGGCAGCATGACGCTGTTCGACCAGCTCAAGCACCGGCAGCCGGTGCCCGGCGTCAAGGACGCGCTGCTGCCGGCCTGGTCCCCGGATGGTGATCGCCTGGCGTACCTCAGGAAGACCGCTCGAAAGAAGTACGAGCTGGCGTGGCTGCCTCTCCTCCGCTGACGGCGGCGCGCCCGATGCGGCGGGCGGGACCGCGCGAAACGAGTCGCCCGGTCCCGCCACCATGAGTCCCGCCTACTCCTTCAGGCAGAACCCGACGTCGTAGTAGTTGTAGTTGTGCTGCCCGGGCACGCTGTTCAGGATGGACCGGTCCCAGATCTGGAGCAGCACCACATAGCCGCAGGGCAGCATGCCCTTGGTTGCGAGGTCCCACGCGTCGCCTCCGGCTGCGAAGGTGGCCGTCTGCGAGGTGTACGGCGTGGCCGTCGTGGGCGCGTTGGGAGACATACTGGAGGGCAGCGTCGACAGCGTGAAGCCGCCGAAGTAGGCGTCTCGCGCGACGAACCGGCCCTTGATCGGCGCACCGACCGCGAACGTCTTGCAGTCACCTCCGCTGTCGATGTGGATCTCGCACGTCACGGGTGGCGGCTCGAACGGCAGAACGGCCGGCTTGCGTCGCGGTCCCGTGTTGTCGAGCTGGATCGCATGCCACGGCGTCGACCCGACGACGACGCCGGCCATGGTGGCCATCTCGAGACGGATCTCCGAGAGCTCGTCACCGCCCGGCACCCAGTGCGCGAGGACCTGGTTCATGTTGGCGAGCGTGCCCAGGTACGTCGCATAGCCCGTGATCGGGTCCGGCGAGATGTTGCTGCCGACGCCGAGCCAGTTCACCACGTGGAAGGCGTTCTTCACCACCAGCTCCGTGCCGGCATCGCCGTACTTGCGCGCCCACAGGCGGTACTTGAACCCCGGCACGGGCGGCCCCTGGACGATGATGAGGCCGCCGAAGGGGCACTCCCGGTTCAGCAACCAGGGATCGGCGGGGCTGCCGCCGAAGGCGAACGTCGCCGTGCTCCTGGTGCGCCCGTTGCCCGAGACGTTGATGTCCGCCACGCCGACACCCCCGATGATGCTGATCACGGGGTAGTCGCCGGACACCGTGGCACCCGGGCGAAGCTGGACGTGGGCGTCCCGCCGGTTGCCCCAGTGGGTCAGCGCGTCGGGGTCGGTCGTCGACGGCGCCATGTTCCACGAGAGCACCGCGCGGATCCGCGCGATCTTCGGCCCGCCGCCGGGTCCCCCGCAAGGCCGACGCACGCCGCTCGTGTCGATCGGGAGAATCGCGCTGTAAACCAGTCCGTCTGGCGGGATCGATGTGATGTCGTGGACGTTCACCGCGACGGTGTTGAGGTACGTCCACTCGCACGTATCGTCCCAGTCGGCCCAGAATGCCACGTACTCCTGGCTGCCGTGCGCGCACAGGCCCCCGGAGTACCCGGCGGGACGCTTGATGCGGAAGGTTGCGACGAGGCGATCCAGGGTGTACTCGAGGCCGACGCAATCGAGCTCCTCGTACGAGACATCCGCCTTGGTCTTGTCCAGCGCGGCGAGCGCCTGTGCCAGATCCACGCCGGCGGCCTGCCACTCGGCGACCGCCGCGGACAGCCCGGCCTGGTCCGCCGACGCCAGCAGCGGCTGGATGTGGGACAGGCCGAAGCGGTGCGGCTCGACACCTGGTTCGCGCGTGGCCGTGTGGTAGAGCTTGGCCAGCGCGCCCAGTTCCAGCGGCGGCGGATCAGGCAGCGGAACCGGGAACGGCGCGACCTCTTCGATGAGTGGCGGCAGCTTCAGGAGGTGTTCCTTGGGGACGAGTTCGACGAGGTCGCGAATCCACAGCGTCCGCGGCTTGATCTGGATGTGGCGTTCGACGACGTTGCCCCACACGGGCGGCCAGTTGGCGTTACCGGCCGCCGGCGCCAGCTGCCACGACAGGATGGCGCGGACCTTGGGCAGCACGGGCACCCGGCACGTCTTGCGCTCTGGATCGAGCGCCAGCGTGACGACGTACGACAGCGGCTTGTCGGCGCCCTTGGCGCAGTCGAGCGTGTCCGGAATGTCGTGCGCGTTGAAGGCGGCGAGTCCGACGTCCACCCAGCCGGTCCCGTAGTCGACGAAGAACCGCACGAACTCGGTGGATCCCGGCGTGCACAGCGTTCCGTTGTAGCCGTTTGGCCGCTTGACCTGCACGGTCGCTTCGAGGAGGTTCAGCGCCGGATTGAACCCGAGGCAGGTGATCTCCTCGTAGGTCGTGTCGCCGACCATGGCCTTGACGGGCTTGAATGCGCTCTTCTCGAGGTTGCCGAAGTAGTTCGGGTTCGTCGCGAGGAGGCTCTTGAAGTCCACGCGCTCCTTCGGCGGCGTGTGGCCTTCGCTCGCGCCAGGTGTCCTGGCGGGGTGTCCCGGCATGACGTCCTCCCTGGTGTCGAGGCGGCCGGACGCCTGGTCCGCCGGGAGCCGCGCGGTCCCGGCGCCGGGCCGTCCCGGTCGCGGATGGTGGCGTGATGCGGCCTCCGGGGCCGCCCGGCATCGGATCGCCGCGTGGGCAGACTCCCGCCCGACGCCTGCCGTGCGTGACGGTTGGTGATTCGGCCCTCGGCCGGTGACGTGAGTGGGGGCGCGGCGACCGCCCTGGCGTCGGCCCGGGCGGGAAGGGGAGGCGCGGCGCCGGCAAGGTGCAGGCCCCGGCACTCCCGCGAGGGTACGTGGCAAGCACGCGGCCGCTCTGCGCCTCCTTGCCGCCGGGCGGTCGTCTGGCGTGGAACCGTGTGTGGCGGAGTGCTGCGGTCAACGTGGGAGCCGGGCCGCGGAATGTCAAGGCGGCGCGGTGAGGTTCCGTGCAACGCACGACAAGGTTGTCGGCGGTGGTGATGGCGGCGCCGGCGTGCCCGCGCGCGACGGATCGACCGCGCCGCCAGAACTGTCAGCGGTCATCGGAGCGGGCAGCGCGCTGCCTGGCGGGGTGCGACGATGCCTCAGGCCGTGCGTTCCGGCCGCCACTGCAGCCCGAGCGAGAGGATCCGGTCGAGCAGTTGCGGGTAGTGCACGCCCGCCCGCTCCGCGGATTCCGCGAAATCCTCCCCGAAGGCGAGCTGCGGGTTGGGATTGGCTTCGAGGACGAACAGCCGCCCCTCGGCATCCATCCGGAAATCGATGCGCGCGTAGCCGTTCAAGTCGAGCGCGCGGTAGACGCGCTTCGCGGTGTGCTGGATCCGCGCCGCGACCGGGTCGGGCAGGTCGGCCCGGTCGGTCATGATGCCGTGGCGTTTCTGGTACTTCGTGCTCCATTTCACGCGCTCGGTGGCGATGTGCCAGGTCCGCTCGGGCATCTTCGCGAACGACATCTCCCAGACCGGAAACGCCTGCAGCCGCTCGTTGCCCATCACCCCGACGTAGAGCTCCCGGCCGTCGATGAACTGCTCGACGATGGCCGAGGTGGCGAGGCTCTCGTGGATGAACTGCACGCGGCGCGCCAGCTGGTCCTGGTTCTCCACGACCGATGCCTGCGAGATGCCGATCGAGGCCTCGAACCACAGCGACTTGACGATCAGGGGAAACCGCATCGGCTTCGGCAGGACGGGCTTCCGGTTGCGGCGGACGACGGTGAACTCGGGGACCGGCACGCGGTGGTACGCGAGCAGCTTCTTCGACAGCGACTTGTCGCGCGCGAGGATCAGGCCGCGCGGGTTGCAGCCCGAGTAGGGCATGCGCAGCAGCTCGAGGTAGCTGACGACGTTCTGGTCGAACGTGTTGATGTCGGCGAACCCCTCGAGCAGGTTGACCACGATGTCGGGCTTGAACGCGTCGATCGACGTGCGGATGGTGGGGAGGTCGTCGTGCACGCCGATCACCTGGACCTCGTGCCCGACCTCCCCGAGGGTCACGGTGACGTCGAACTCCATCTTCCACTCGGCGTTGACGACGTCGATGCCGGTCGTGTCCTTGGGCGGCACGAGATGCTTGTGCACGAGGGCCAGGACGCGCAGTCTCTTCATAGCGCCAGCCTGTGCCTGCCACTGTGCAGGTAGTTCATGGCCTGGACGGTGAGCAGCACCGTGAACTCCTGCCGGGCGCGGTCCTCGGGGACGGCGAGCCGCAGCTTCAGGTCCCGGCATCGCACGATGATGTCCTCGATCACCTGGTCGATGGTGTACTGGTAGATGCCGGTCCAGTCCGCGACGAGCCGCCGGACCTGGCGCCTGTTGCGGGCCACGAACTGGGCCGCGGTGATGCTGGATGCGTGATCGGGGGCGTCCGAGAACAGGCGGCGCAGGTCCCGGTCGTAGAAGTCGGGGCGATCCACGCCGTAGTGCCGGCGCTTGCGGCGGTAGTGCTGTCGCAGCGTCGTCCGGAGCCGGCGCAGGGGATCCACCTCGCCCACGCGGGCGTCGCGCGGCGGGTGCCCCGCGATCGACTGCATGAGATCGTCCATGTACTCGAGCTTCCGGAGCACCGGCCAGCCCGCGTAGCGCTGCGCCCAGTTGCCGTTCGGCGTCAGCCAGACGGCGAAGGTCTCGGCGAAGTCCTCGTCCGGGTGGCTTTGCGCGTACCACGAGTCGAGGTGCAGCACGAAACTCTTGCTGTACGGTTTGGGGGCGTAGAACTCCGGGTAGGGCTCGCGCGGGCTGCCGAACAGCTCACGCCGGTGCCGCCGCCGGCGCAGGCCGAACGCGTTGTCGAGGGCGTGCCCCGCCTCGTGCCGCAGGATCCGCATGCACCACTGGTAGTCGCCGCCCTCGACCTCCAGCATCTGCGTCTCTTCGAGCTTCTCGAGCCGCGGGTGCGCGAGGTAGAACGGCAGCGCCATCGCCGACTCGCCGTCGGGCGTGAACCACTCCTCCGAGAGGTAGAAGTGCAGCGGGAACTCCAGGCGGCGCGCGGCCAGCTCCTGGCGCAGCTCGTCGACCCGGCCTTCCAGGACGCTGCCCTCGACCCGCAGCGGGAGGTCGGCCAGCCGCAGGTTCAGCAGCTCGTCCTCGGGCAGCGTGGCCCAGTCCGCGGGGATCGGCGCGTCGCGCATGTCCCGATGATAGCCGGGAACGGGCGGGCGGGGCAGGGGCGCCGTGATTATTCCGGGCCGGGCCCTCAGTCGGTGACGACCCAGCCGTCGCGCAGCTTGATGACGCGGTGACCGTACGCGGCGTTGCGCTCGGAGTGGGTGACCTGCACGATGGTCGTTCCCTCGGCGTTGAGCTTCTGGAACAGGGCCATGATCTCGTCGCCCTGCTGCGTGTGGAGATTGCCCGTCGGCTCGTCGGCCAGGATGACCTTCGGGCTGGCCACGACGGCCCGGGCCACGCCGACCAGCTGCTGCTGGCCTCCCGAGAGCTGGTTGGGGTAGAGATCCTTCTTGCCGACGATCTGAAAACGGTCGAGCACGTCGCACACGATGCTCTCCCGCTCCCGCTTCGGGACATCGCGGTACGACAGCGGGATCTCGAGGTTCTCGTACACCGTCAGGTTGTCGAGCAGGTGGTAGCTCTGGAAGACGAAGCCGATGTACTGCTTCTGCAGCGCCGCGCGCTGCTTCTGGGCCAGGCTGTGAATCGGCTGCCCGTCGAGGAGGTACTCGCCGCTCCAGGCGCTGTCGTGCATCCCGAGGATGTGGAGCAGCGTGGACTTGCCCGCTCCCGACGGCCCCATGATCGACACGAACTCGCCGTCCTTGACTTCTCCCGTCACCCGCCGCAGCACCCAGGTGCGGCTCGGACCGTGCGCGTAGGACTTCTCGATGTTGGTGAACCGGATCATCAGGCGGCCTCCCCGGGGGCCACGACGGGGCCGCCGGTCTCCTCCACGATCTGCCCGTCGAACAGCTGCACGGTCCGGCCGGCCAGCCTGGCGAACCGCGGATCGTGCGTCACCATGCAGATCGTAGCGCCGTTCCGGTGCAGTTCGGCCAGCAATTCCATCACCGCCTCGCCGTTGCGCGAATCCAGGTTGCCGGTCGGCTCGTCGGCCAGCATGATGAGCGGTTCACCCACGATCGCGCGCGCCACGGCCACGCGCTGCTGCTGGCCGCCCGACAGCTGGCTGGGCAGGTGCTTCGATCGATGCGCCATGCCCACGCGCTCGAGCGCCTCGTGGACCCGGCCCTTCCGCTCCGCCGCCCGCATGCCCCGGTACGTCAGCGGCAGCTCGGTGTTCTCGAACACCGTGAGATCGCCGATGAGGTTGAAACTCTGGAAGATGAACCCGATCTCCCGGTTGCGGATGCGGGCCCGGTCCGCCAGGCTGAGCGACCCGACGGGCTTGCCGTCGAGCTGATACTGCCCGCCGGTGGGCGAGTCCAGCAGGCCGAGGATCGAGAGCAGCGTGGACTTGCCGCAGCCCGACGGCCCCGCGATCGAGACGTACTCGCCGCGCCGGATGTCGAGATGGATGCCCGTCAGGGCGTGCGTCTCCACGTCGTCCGTGTAGAAGATCTTGGTCACGCCTTCGAGACGGATCAGCGACTGGCCGGTTGCGTTCATCGTGGCTCCTCGTGCGGGGCGTTCGGCACGCACGCGCGTCGATTGGTGTGCGTCCGTCCCCCCTTATGACGGAATCGATGGTGCGGAGGTTCTCCCGGGGCCGCCAGTCGGGCCGTCCCCGGGGCCGGCGGGTACGGGCTCATTCCGACCTGATCGTGACGATGGGGTCCACCCGGGTCGCCCGCCATGCCGGGATCGCGCTCGCCGCCAGGGCGACCACCACGAGTGCCACCGGGATCGTGGCGAACGTCGCCGGGTCCGTGGCCGTGACCCCGCGCAGCAACGCCTGCATCAACCGGGTCAGCCCCGCGGCGGCCGCCGTGCCCAGCGCGATGCCGGCCGCGCCGAGCACGGCGCCCTGCCGCAACACCTGGCGGAGCACGTCGCCGCCCGTCGCGCCGAGCGCCATGCGGATGGCGATCTCCCGCGTGCGCGCGGAGACCAGGTAGGACAGCACGCCGTAGATGCCGATTGCCGACAGGAGCATGGCCAGCGCCGCGAACAGCGCCAGGAGGAAGCCCGTGAACCGCGCCGTGGTGACTGCCGCCGCCACGACCTCGTCCATGGTGCGGACGTCGGCCACGGGCAGCCGGCGATCCAGCCTCGCGAGCGCCTGCCGGATCGGACCCGCGAGGGACAGCGGATCGGTCGACGCCCTCACGACCAGCGTCATCGATCGCGGCGCGAACCCCGTGGAGTTCGCGAACTGCGCGTGCGGCCGGTAGAACTTCTCCTTCGACGGCCCGTCCAGCCGGTTGTGGCGCACGTCCGCGACGATGCCGACGACCGTGATCCAGGGCCGCCCGGCGTTGCTGCCCATCCGGATCCGCCGGCCGATGGGATTGCCGTCCGGCCAGTACCGCCGGGCCATGGTCTGGTTGACGACCGCAACCTGCCCGGCGTCCGCCGTGTCGGCCTCCGTGAAGAGGCGTCCGCGCACGAGGCGTTCGCCCATGGCTTCGAGCGCTCCGGGCGTGACGACCTGCCAGTCGCCGTTCGCACGGTTCCCCGGTGATTCGACGAACCCTTCGACGTCGAGCCCCCAGTCGCCGATGGTCGAGGCGAGCGGCAGCGAGCGCACCGCGCCGGCCTGCTCGACGCCCGGCAGCGTCCGGACCCGCTCGAGGAGCCGGTCGAAGAGCCGGACGACGTCGGGCGCGGCGGGGTAGGTGGCTTCCGGCAGCGACACGCGCAGCGTCAGCACGCGATCGGGGTTGAAGCCGAGGTCGATGCGCTGGAGGTTCCAGAGACTGCGCACCATGAGCCCGGCGCCGATCGCCAGCAGCACCGCCAGCGCGATCTCGCCGACCACGATGACGTCCCGCACGTGAAGTCGATGCCCGCTCGCCGTCGACGTCTGGCCGCCCTCCTTGAGGCCCCCGGTCAGATCGGGCCGCAGCGCCCTGATGACCGGGGCGAGGCTGAAGAGGACGCTCGTCAGGAGCGTGGCGATCGCGGCGAACGCGAGCGCGCTCGCATCGAGCCGGACCGCACCGACGCGCGGGATGGCCTCCAGGTTCCAGGCGGCGAGCACACGGACGCCGGCCCACGCGACGGCCAGGCCGAACGCCGTCCCGAGCGCGGACAGCAGCAGGCTCTCGGTGAACAACTGGCGCGCCACCCTCAGGTGGCCCGCCCCGACCGCGCAGCGCACGGCGATCTCGCGCTGCCGCGTCTCGCCCCGCGCCAGCAACAGGTTGGCGACGTTGGCGCACGCGATCAGCAGCAGGAACGCGACGGCGGCCGACAGCAGGACGATGGCCGGCCGCACGGCCCCGAGGATGTCGTCGTCCATCGGCAGCGCGAACGCCGTGAAGCCGGAGGCCGCTTCGTAGCGGCCTTCCGCCGTGAGGCGCGCCGTGATGCGCGCGAGGTCCGCGCTGGCGGACGCCGGCGTCGCCCCGGCCGCGAGACGCCCGACGGCGTACAGCCCGTGGCTGCCGCGCGCGTCCTCGCTCGGGTCGAGCCGGTAAGGCTGCCAGACCTGGGTCGGCTCGGCGGCGTTCTCGCTGTAGTCCGTCGGCAGGCGGAAGTCCGCGGGCATCACGCCCACGACGGTCGACGATCGGCCGTCCAGTTCAATCGTCCGGCCGACGATCGCGGGATCCCCGCCGTAGCGCCGTTGCCACACGCCGTGGCTGATGATCGCGACCCGGTCACGCCCCGGCTGGTCCTCGCCGTCGACGAACGTGCGGCCGACAGCCGCGCGCGCGCCCAGCGTCGAGAAGAGATTGATGGTGACGCCGGCCGACCCGACGCGCTCGGGATCGGCGCTGCCACCGGTGAGGTTGGCCTGTCCGGCGGCCCACGCGGCAACCTCGGCGAGGGCCCGTGACCGTTCGCGGTAGTCGAGCACCTCGCGGTCCGACACCCACGTTTTGTCCGTGTTCTTCCAGCGGCTCCAGATCGTGACCGCGCGATCGGGCTGGTCGTAGGGCAGCGGCGCCAGCAGCACGGCCTTGACCACGCTGAAGACGGCGGTGTTCGCGCCGATGCCCAGGGCGAGCGTCAGGACCGCCACGGCGGCAAACCCCGGCGCCTTGCGCAGCGCGCGCGCGCCGAACCGCACATCCATCCACACAGATTCGAGGGCAGACACGTGTCCTCCTGGATATGCCGTGTTGGACGGTCGGCAGGCCCGAAAGGTTGACTGCCAGGTCGACGGGTCGGCGGACGGGGACCCGGCCGGGCCCTACCGGCGGAACAGGTAGGCCAGCTTCACGAAGAAGCCGTCCGCGGTGCGCCGGAGTCCGGGGGCCTCGTACCGTTCGCGATCGCGCGCGAGGCTGCTGCCGTAGCCGAAGAAGGCCACCGTGCCGGGCGAAGGCTCGAACGACACGAGCCAGTCCATTCGCAGCCCGTCGGAACGGATCGGGCCGGCGATGCCGCCCCCGACAGACAGTGGCGCTCCCGTCCGCGGGTCTTCCAGGGCCGCCACGCGCTCGGACCGGTACTCGGCGATGAGGCGGAAGAACAGGGACCGGCGCGGCTGGTACTCGAGCTTGAGCCTGGGAATCGTCGTGCGGGCGAACGAGGCGCCGTCGCGGTCGCGCCCGAGCCGCGACGCGACCAGGCTCGCCTCGACGCGCACCGACCGGTTGGGCCGCAGGCCGAGCGTGCCGGTGACGCGTGTCTCGTGCCCATCGGAGGCCTCGGCGAAGATGGCCGTGCCGCCGTACAGCACTTCGACCTTGGCGTTGAACTGCTGGAACACCGGCGTCGTGACCGTGTAGGTGCCGCCCCAGTTCGACACCCCCGATGGCGTGACGAAGGCCGCGACGGTGCCGTCCGGCTGCACGAGGCCGTACCCTTCGTACATCGCGGGGTCGAAGTGCACGAAGTCACGGGCGGCGCGCACGCCGATGGTCCAGCCGCCGCGCAGCTGGGCCGTGGCGTTCGCCATGTCGTCCCCTTCGATCGCGCCCTGCCGACCGAACCCCGCGTAGGTCCACACGCGCGTGGGCCCGACGAACGTCGTGAAGTTCTCGAGCAGCGACCCGCGCTGCCCGTAGTACGTCAGCCGGTTCATCGCGTGGAATTCGACCATGTTGTTCCGCGGGACGAAGCCCGACTGCGTTTCGAAGGATCGGCCGAAGCCGACGAGCCGGTAGTTGAATCCCCATGCCCGCGCCGTGCGGTCGAACTCGGCCTGCCACATCGGCGAGGCCAGCGTGTCCCCATCGCGCGCGGTCCAGGATCCGCCCACCTGGCCCAGGACGTAGTAGAGGCGCTTGAAGACAATGCGGGCGTCGGCAGCCAGCACGCGGTTGAACGCGCCGGACTCGGTACGGTCGGTGTAAGTCACCCCCGCGAGCGAGTCGTGACCGAGATCCTGGCGCACGCGCGCGATGTTCACCCAGGCGCGGCCGTCGCCGGCATCGTCGGCGGCCGAGAGGAACGCGATCCCGGTCCCCCCGAGCTTGCCCGTGATCTTGCCGCCCGCCGCCGGATCGACGACCCGGCGCGTGTAGACGAGCTGGTTCGGCGTGGCGAACAACTCGATGCCCTCGAGGAAGAAGGGCCGCTTCTCCGCGAAATACAGCGCGAAGCGCTCGTTCACCGTCACCTGGCTCGCGTCGGACTCGACCTGGCTGAAATCCGGGTTCACGGTCGCGTCGAGCGAGAGGTTGGTGAAACCGAACCGCGCGTTCACGCCGGGGCTGACGTCCGCGCGGGTGCGCGCGAACCGGCCGTCGTCGCCCCGCGTGCCGTTCGACGCCGCGGTCACGAACGGCTGGATCTCGGTGACCACGCCCCGCTGCATCTCGTGCAGGCCTTCCATCGTGCCGGCCTGGCCGAGGAAACTCGCGATGCGGCGCGCGTCGGTCCACGTGTCCTCGCGGCCCGTCCGCTGGGTCTTCCGGAGCACGTTGATGCCCCACCGTTGGGGTCCGCTGCCCGGGTAGCGCAGGCTCTTGAAGGGGATGCGCACCTCGACGACGTAGCCGTCCGGCGTGCGTGCGCCCTTCGAGTCGAACTGGTAGTCCGGGCTCAGGTCCACCGTTCCGCCGAACATGCGCCCCGCGTTGAAGGCGCCCTCCGACTGCACGCCGTCCTCCTGGACCCCGAGCGGGTTGACGCCGAAGATGAAGGCGCGGCGCCGATCGTTGAACGTGTCGAGGAAGATGCGCACCGAGTCGTCGCGATCCAGGTTGTCGCGGTCCGCCACGGTGGCGCGCACCGAGCCCGGCTCCGAGTCGTGCGCGATGATCCCGATCAGCAGGGCGCTCGGCGAGTACCAGATCAGCACCTCCGTCCGTTCGCTGGCGGGCTGGCTGTCGACGGGCCGGTACTCGGAGAACCCGGTCAGGCGCGTCGCCTGCGACCACGCCGGCTCGTCGAGGCGGCCGTCGACGACAACCGGCTCGTCGATCCGCGGGATCGAGAATGTCGGCGAGCCCCGCCCTTCGACGACGACGGGCGAAGACGCGGGCGCGACCGCCGCGGCCGGCGGGGACGGCGGCGGGGACTGGATCAATCCGAGACACAGTACGAGTGCAAGCATGAACGGGTATCCGCAGTGATCTGGTGGCGAGATGCCTCGGGAACCGTCGCAAGACGCAGCAGGCGCCGGAACGCTCCCGGAAGTGTACCTCTATCCGCGTGCGGGCGCGAGGCGGGCGGCGTCCTCCCCGGGCGGCGTCGCGGGAGGAACTTGATGCAGGGCGCGTGGGGCACTAGACTCGACACTGGTTCGCGCGGCGCGCGATGAGCCGCCGCGGCGTGTCGGTGCACGCGTCGCACCGGGTGGTGTCCGTGAGACGTTCTGCGACCGGTCCTGTCGTCGGTGCACTGGTCGCGGTCCTGCTGGCGAGCGCAGGCTGCGGGGGCGGGAGCCCAAGCGCCCCGACCCCGACCCCGACGCCCACCCCCAGTCCTCCGACCGTGTCTCCGCCCGTGGTGCCCTGCAGCGTCTTCGGCGGCATCGTCAGCGGCCCGTCGGGCATCGTCAACGGCACCGCGTGCACGGCGGCCACCTCGAGCGTGGTGCTGGTGAACCTCCGCACGGCCGACGGCCTCTCGGCCGGGCAGTGCTCGGGCACCGTCATCGCCTCGCGGGCCGTTCTCACCGCGGCACATTGCCTCGATGGAGAGACCGCGTCGGTGAAGATCTACCTCGGCACGGGCGACCAGCTCGTCGCCAAGTCCTTCCATGCCTACCCCGGCTACCAGGACAACACGCTCTCGGTGCCGGACGTCGGTGTGGTCCTGACCTCGCAGGACCTGGGCCGTGGTCCCATCCCGGTGCTGTTCAGCCGGGACGCGCGCGCCGGGGAAGACGCGATCATTGCCGGCTGGGGCCAGGACCAGAACGGCGCGGGCACGACGTTGAGGGCTGGCCCCACGACCGTGGGCACCGTCGGGGCGACGTTCCTGGAGACGCAGTACACCGGGACCGGGAGCAACATCTGCAGTGGCGACTCCGGCGGGCCGCTGTTGCTGTCGGAGGGGGGCGCGTGGGCCATCGGCGGCGTCACCTCCGCGGCCAGCGGGCTGTGCACGAGCGGCACCAGCTACTTCACCAGCGTCCGCGACCCGGGTGTCACCTCCTTCATTCTCGGCCTCGTGCCCGACGCGGCGCGACGCTGAGCCGGCCCGCGCCGGGCCTCCGCAGCCCGCACACACCCGTTATCGTGCGCAGGGCGAGGCGGGGCGGCTGTCGAGTCCCGCAACGAGATCTCCGCTGTCGCGGGCCCGAGATCGCACGATTCACGCAACCCGTCAGCCCGCGGGCCCCGATAGCCCGCGTCTGCTGGTCTGGGTCCGTCCGTCCCGGCCCCGTATACTGGGCAGGAAGGAGGACACCCGTATGAGTGGACTGCTTGGCAACCCTTCGCAGCTGACGAGCGCGGCGGCCGCGATGGGCGCGGTGATCGTGATCGCCTGGCTCGCAGCCCAGATCGCGGCGCGCTCGGTGCGCGCCGTGCTGCTGCTGGTCACCGGCGACGCGGAGGATACCTCGTTCACCGCCCCGATCGTGCGCCGGCCGATTCGGACCATCTGGACGGTCGTGTTCCTGCTGGTGGCCGCGACGCTGGCCCTGCCCGCGCTGGATCTGGCCGGCATCCGGGTCCGGGGCGGCCTCGATGTCGAGACCCTGGGGGCGTGGCTCCTCGGGTCGGGCCTCCATGTGGTGCTGATCGGGCTGCTGGCTTACGCGGTCGTGCGCCTCGTCGGGACACTGGTCGGGCGGTTCGAGCACCAGGTCGGGCGCGAAGCGGGGCCGGGCGGGGTCGAACGCGCGAAGCGCGCCACGACGCTCGGCCGCCTGATCCGCAACGTCGTGAACTCCATCGTGTACGCCATCGCCGCGCTGATGGTGCTCCAGGAACTTCGCATCAATGTACTCCCGGTCCTCACGGGCGCCGGCATCGCCGGCCTCGCGGTGGGCTTCGGCGCGCAGACGCTCGTGCGCGACATCATCAGCGGGTTCTTCCTCATCCTCGAAGACCAGGTTCGCGTGGGCGACGTGGCCAGCGTCAACGGCACCTCCGGGCTCGTGGAGGCGATCAACCTGCGCACCATCAGGCTGCGTGACCTGTCGGGGACCGTCCACGTCTTCCCCAACGGCGCCGTCGAGAAGATGTCGAACCTCACCAAGGACTTCTCGTACTACGTGATCGACATGGGAGTGGCCTACAAGGAGGACACCGACGAGGTCGTGCAGGTGATGCGGCAGGTGGCCGACGAACTGGCGGCCGACAAGGCCTTCGGCGCGAGCATGCTGGGGCCGCTCGAGGTGCTCGGCGTGGACGCCTTCGGCGACTCGCAGGTCACAATCAAGGTGAGGCTCATGACGGTCCCCCTGAGACAGTGGGAGGTCGGGCGCGAATATCGCCGCCGGATAAAGAAGGCCTTCGATGCGAAGGGCATCGAGATCCCGTTCCCGCACGTGTCGGTGTCCTTCGGGGAGGCGAGCAAGCCGTGGCTCATCAAGCAGGCGGGGGCGGCGGCCGATCAGCCGGGCCGGTGACGCGGACGACCGGCGCAGGCGCGGCGGGGGCCCAGTGTGAGACGATGGATGCATGTCCATCCTGAAGCTGTTGGGGCTCGCCGGGCCCCGCGATGACAACCGCCCGGCCGATACCGACGCGGTGCGGCGCATCGTGGATGCGCTGGAACGGATCGAACCGGCGCGCGCGCGGTACATTGCCGCCTTCGCGTACCTGCTCGGTCGCGTGGCGTATGCCGACCGGGCGGTGACGGCCGAGGAAACCCGGATCATGGAGCGCATCGTCACGGAACGCGGCGCGCTGCCGGAGGAGCAGGCGATCCTGGTCGTCCAGATCGCCAAGAGTCAGAACGCGCTCTTCGGCGGAACCGAGAACTTCCTCGTCGCGCGCGAGTTCGAGAAGATCGCCACCTACGAGCAGAAACTCGCGCTGCTCGACTGCCTGTTCGCCGTCTCCGCCGCCGACGCGTCGATCTCCGTGATCGAGGACAACGAGATCGCGCGCCTGGCGCTGGAACTGCGGATCGAGCACGCCGACGTGGTGCGGGCCCGGCTGGCGAACAGGGAGTACCTGCGGGTGCTCCAGCCCCCGGAGCAGTCGTAGCGAAGGCGCGACGGGTCTCCCGCGCCCCGCGGGAGCGCCCGTTGGCGCGGCCGGCCGGGTTTCCGGTACAATCTGCCGATTCTGGAGACATCCGTCACATGCACTTGAGATCCCTCGTCCTCTGTTGTGCCGTCACGGTTCCCGCCGCGCTCGGTGCGTCTGCCGGGCAGGCCCCGCAGACCGACCCGCTCGTGGCCAGGGCCCTCGCGATTCACGAGCGCGCCCTGACGCTCGATTCCCACGTGGACATCGGCGGCGCCACCTACGCCACGCCGGCCCTCGACCCGGGGGCGGCGACCACCCCGTTGAAGTGCGACCTGACCAAGATGGAGAAGGGCGGACTCGACGGCGTCTTCCTCGCCGTGTTCGTGGGGCAGGGGCCTCTCGACGAGGCCGGGTTCAGAAACGCGTACGACCAGGCGATGGTGAAGTTCGACGCGCTGCGGCGGCTGACCGGGCAGATGTACCCGGACCGCAGCACGTTCGCGACGTCGCCGGCCGACGTCGAGCGGATCGCGAAGACCGGCAAGCGCGCCATCATGACCGGCGTCGAGAACGGCTACGCGATGGGCCGCGATCTGGCCAACCTCCGGAAATTCTACGACCTCGGGGCCCGCTACATCACGATCGCGCACAGCGGGAACAACCAGCTGGCGGACTCGTCGAGCGCGCGCGAGCCCCTCCACAAGGGCTTGTCCGACCTGGGCAGGCAGGCGATCGTGGAGATGAACCGGCTCGGCATCATGGTCGACGTGTCGCACATCTCCGAGAAGTCGTTCTGGGACATCCTGGCCATCACCAAGGCCCCGATCATCGCGTCGCACTCCGGCTGCAGGGCCATCACCGACTCGGACCGCAACCTCACCGACGAGCAGCTCGTGGCGCTGGCGAAGAACGGCGGCGTGATCCAGACCGTGGCGCTCGGCGGCTACCTGAAGACGGAGGACCCCGCCCGGCGCGAGGCCCTGGTGAAGCTGCGCGCCGAGCTCGGCCTGCCCGCGTTCGGGCGGGGCGGCGGGCCCGGCGGCGGCCGCCCCGACTTGCAGGCGATGACCGACGCGCAGCGCGCCGAGTACCAGAAGAAGATGGATCAGTACCGGACCCGCATGAAGGAGATCGACGCGAAGTTCCCGTCGGCTACGCTGAAGGACTTCGTCGACCACATCGACCACGCCGTCAAGATTGCGGGGATCGATCACGTCGGCATCGGCACCGACTTCGACGGCGGCGGGGGGATCCAGGGGTTCAACGACGACACCGAGGCGCCGAACGTGACGATCGAGCTCGTCCGGCGCGGGTACACCGAGGAGCAGATCGCGAAGATCTGGGGCGGGAACTTCCTGCGCGTCTGGCGGGAGGTCGAGAAGGTCGCCGCGGACCTGCAGAAGTCGACGTAGCGGAGCGACTCGGCGGCTCCGCCGCGGGCGCAACGGCCCGGTGGAGCCGCGCCGGCGGGAGTGGCCCCGTCGGCCGGCTCCCCCAGGGCCTGCCTTCGCCGTCCCTCTGCCGCCGCTGCTGTTCGACTCGGAGCGACACGCGCCAGCCGACTCCGGCCGGCTGCTCGAGGCGCGTCCCTACTTGCGGGCGAGCAGCCCCCTGGCGGTCATCCACTCGGCGCACCGCTGGATCCAGCCGGACGTGGGACCGAGGTCCGGGGCGAGGCCGAATCCGTGCGGGCCGTGCTCGTAGATGTGGAGTTCTGCCGGCACCCCGGCCCGGCGCAGCGCCGCGAAGAACATGAGGCTGTTCTCCGCCGGTACGGACTCATCGTCGGCGCCGTGGACGATGAAGGTCGGCGGGGTCCGGGACGTCACCTGGGTTTCAGTCGACCAGCGCTCCACGAGCGCGGGCGGCGGGCTTGGCCCGAGCAGGTTCGTCCGCGAGCCGGCATGGGCGAAGGGCGCGGTCATCGTGATCACCGGGTAGACGAGCACCGCGAAGTCGGGCCGGGCGCTCACCCGGTCCAGGCCGGCGCCCGTGCGGCCCTCCGCCGCGTCGAACAGCGTCGCAGCCGAGGAGGCCAGGTGCCCGCCGGCGGAGAACCCGACGACGCCGATGCGCGCGGGGTCGACCTGCCAGGCTGAGGCATTGGCCCGCACCAGCCGCACGGCGCGCAGCACGTCCCTCAGCGGCGCCGGCTGCCCGTATTCCTCGAGCCGGTACTTCAGCACGAATCCCGAGACCCCGATGGCGTTCAGCCATGCCGCGACGGCGTTGGCCTCTTTCTCGATGGCCAGTCGCTGGTAGCCGCCGCCGGGACAGATGACGGCCGCCGCGCCCGTGGCGATCACCCCCGACGCGGGGTACGCCGTCAGGGTCGGCACCTGGACGTTGGTGACGCGCCCGTCCGCCGTCGCTTCCGGGGCTGCGTTCGGGATCGCGCCCGGCACGCCCTCGGGCCAGAGCGGGATCACCTGGCCCCGCGTGAGCGGTTGCGATACAGCGCCCGGCGCGCACGCCAGCGCGAGGACCGCCATCGGGACCATGAGCCTGGTGAACACGGACACTCCTCCTGTCACCCTGCGGGCGCGGCCGCCTCTCGGGGCCGCCGACCTCGCGCGCGCGGCGCGCCGCCCAGGACCGCGCGCCGCCCGGGATCTCGCGTCGCCACGGCGCATGGGTCCCCGCCGATCAACGGGCCGCCAGCGTCACCTCGATGGGCGCTCGCACCCGCCGCGCGAAGTCGCCCAGGTGGCGGTCCCAGTCGGCCACGGTCATCATGTCGCCGCCCTTGTCCCAGGCCGATCCCGCGTAGTAGACCGCCGGCCCGCGCGCCGGCACGCGGGCGACGACGAGGTACTCGTTGTCGGCCTGCGGAGTGTCCACGACCGATGCCGGGTCGATGACAATGCCGCACCCGAGGTGGCCCGCGTTGTCCTTGAAGGCCTCCCAGGTTCTCAGCACCCCGCGGTCGGCGCTCAGGGCCATGTCGGCGCCCGGGTTCTTCCGGATGCCGATCGCGTGCTGCAGATCGCGCGGCTTGGGGACGTACGCCGTGTACGTGCTCTCGAACCGGTTCAGGTGCTGGCCGGCGTCGAGGGTGACGCGTTTCACCTCGCTGACCGTGAGGCCGCCCGCGTCCCACGGCTCGTAGGTCAACTCGAACATCACGCGGATTGGCCCGTTGGCCAGGACGCGCGAGCCGCGGAAGTTCCCCGACGGCATGATCCGCCCGCCGTTCCAGAGGCCGTTGCCGCCGCAGCCCCGGGTTCGGCCGACCGAGTACAGGTCCGCGCCGTCGCCGTTGTCGCGGTGGTAGTCGTCCACCATGTACCAGTCGTTGATGATCAGCCGCGGGGTCCGCTTCACCCAGACGTCGACACCGCTGCTCGTGAGCGGCTCCTGCACCCACGTTTCGAGCGCCGTGCCGTACATCCGGTGGGCCACCCGGTCGTTCTCCCAGGCGAAGTCGTCGCGGCGCTCGCGCACGAACCGGCCGTACGCCTTGAACTCGTCGTGCGCGAAGACGCGCCGGTCGCCCGTCGTGAGCGCGAAGGTCAGGGCCTGGTTTGCGGGGAAGTCCGCCTGGAACACCAGTTCATCGAACGTCCCGTCATCATTGCTGTCCACCGGTTGCACGAGCAGGTCCCGGCCGGACCCGGTGTCGCGCACGTGCACCGTGCGGAGATCGTCGACGGCCATCGCCTTCGCGACCTGTGCGGCGGTCAGCACGATCGTCTCGCCGGGCCGGGCGAAATCCTGCGTGTTCCGCGCGGTCACGATCGCCGACGGAGCCGCGATCGGGGCCACGGCCCCGGCGGGAGGGCCGACCACGGCCAGGGCTGCAACCAGCGCCAGGGCGCCAAACGTGCGCGTCATGGATGTTCTCCTCGATGTGGCGGCACCGGGCCTCCCGGTGCCAGCTCGCTACTGCTTCCGCACACGATAGTAGAAGGTGTTGTTCATGCGCTGGATGTCGAAGCCCTTGACCATGGTCATCACCTCGACGCCCGCCATCAACATCGGTCCGTACCCCTGCGCGGCGCCCAGATCGGTGGGCCGGTTGTAGTAGTAGACCGCGTCGGACGCCGCCGTCGTGCCGACGCAGATCCCCTCGATCTGACCATCCGGACGCACGCGCCGCTCGAGGGCCCGCCAGCCCGCCTGTGCGATCGGGGCATAGGTCGGCGGCAGCCAGCCCCGGTTGACCCCGCGGGCGAGGGCAAAGGTGAACATGGCGGACGCGGAGGTCTCGAGGTAGCTGTCCGGCCGGTCCAGCAGCTGGTGCCAGAGCCCCGTCCCGCCCTGGACCGCCGCGACGCCCTGCGCGGCCCGCTGGAAGATCGCGAGCACCTTCGCAT
This sequence comes from uncultured Acidobacteriota bacterium, assembly GCA_963813325.1. Lineage (GTDB taxonomy): Bacteria > Acidobacteriota > Vicinamibacteria > Vicinamibacterales > JAKQTR01 > CAWEYM01. The sequence continues at coordinate 1,318,937 of CAWEYM010000002.1, read as the reverse complement.
GGTCCGGATGGTCGGCCGGGAGGACGCTGAGGAGTTCGGCTGTCGCCATCAGCGCCCACCCGGCGCCGCGGCCCCAGTAGAACCGGGGATCCGGCGCCATGTCCGCGAACCACGAGTGGTCGTACAGCCCGGTGGTCGCATCGAACAGCCGGTCCGACATCTGGATGACTTGCCGGGCTCCATCGTCGAGGTAGGTCCGGTCGGAGGTCAGCACGCCCATCTGCGCGAGGAACGGGATGCTCATGTAGAAGTCGTCGACCCAGATCGCCACCGGCCACGGACGCGTGCGGGCGAGGGTCCCGTCGGGCATCCGGCTCATCTTGTGGGTGATGAAGTCGGCGACGACGTCGATGGCCTGGCGATAGCGCGGGTCCGGCCTGAGCCGGAAGGCCCCGACGAGCGCGGCGCCGATCGCGCCGCAGTCGTCGAGTTCCCGCATCTCCAGCAGGCGGCGATAGCCGGCCGGCTGCGGCCCGAACGCGGCCGCCTGCCGCCGGAAGTAGTCGAGGTGATCGAAGATGAAGTCGAAGTTCTTCAGCGTGTACGCCTGGTAGGACGCGTCGCCGGTTGCCTCGGTGACGCGTAGCATGGCGGCCAGCAGGACGCCCGTCGAGTACGTCCAGTCGTTGAACTCGCTCGTCCGGAGGTCCACGCCCGCAGTCTTGATCGCGCGGGCGAAATCGGTGATCGGCTGGCCTGTCGCCGTGTCGATCACGCGGTAGGGCGTGACGAGGACCACGTGGTCCCGGATGCGGTCGAGCACCGCCTTGATCTCGGCCTCGGACGGCACGGTGTAATCCGCACCGACGGGCAAGGATGGCTGCGAGAAACCGGGGTCCGCCCGGCCGACGGGCTGGCCCGCTGCGCCAGGGTAGGTCAAACCCGGCCGCGCCTGGGCGTGCGCGGTTCCGGGGACAGACCAGATGACGGCCGCGAGGACGCAGCCCACCAGACGGGCGCAGGCGAACGGCAGGCGTCGCATGTTCAATCTCCTTGGGCAGGTCACATGGGCCACTGACTGGCCTATTGGTATAGCCACTTTTGACCGCCGAATCAAGCATCTTCGAGCGAATCGGGGACTTGCCGGGCTCCGGTACACCCTGCCGGCCTGGCGGGCACGCTCCCGAGAGGTCTATCCACGTGGGCTCCGGCTCCGCGATCCGGTCCCCGGGCTGACACGGCTGGTGCAGCGGCCGGGGCGTCCTGCCGCTGGGTTCGGCGCGAGGCGGTGACGCCGCGTCGGTCCGCCCGTTCATCCAAGGGTCCGGATCGACGTCCAATGGGCCGGATTTGGTCTGAGTCGGGGGGCGGGATGGGTGGGCCGCGGCCGTCCGGCCGCGCGCGGCGGCCCAACGGATCCCGCCTGGCCCGGCCGGGGCTTCCCGGGACGTCCGGGCTTGTGACACTGGGATAAGAGGTGTGACCACTGGGGCCAGACCCGCCAACCCTGGCGGCTCCGGGGCCGACGCCCGGCGGGGCAGGCGCGCAAAAAGATCGTGGAAACCGCCAAATGATCTTGACATCGTGTCAGAACTGATCTTTCCTAGTAGCGGCTGAGTGGACTGTCCACTTGTAAGCCGGCCCGGCGAGTGGCGATTGCAGTCGATCGTCGGCCTCGTTGGGATTCCCAGGCCTCAGATTCCGTTGGTGGTCCCCCGCAGGCTGTGCAGTGCCGGGCTTCCGCACCCGCTGGAGGCACGCGCCATCTGAAGCGAGAATGTCGCAGGAGGAAACGGTCATGAGGAAGTTCGCGATGGGACTCGTATTCGGCGCGTGTCTACTGGCACTGGCCGCACCCGCCGCCGCACAGGACTACCGTGCGCGGGTCCAGGGCTCGGTGATGGACGAGAGCCGCGCCGCGCTGCCCGGCGCCACGGTGACGCTGATCAACGAGGAAACCGCCGTCAAGGCGTTCCGCGTCACCGACGCCCAGGGACGCTACCTGTTCGACTTCGTGGACCCCGGCACTTATGTGATCTCGGCCGAGCTGGAAGGCTTCAAGAAGGCCGAGCAGAAGGGGATCCGCGTTCAGCAGCGCGGAGACCTGAACGCGGACCTCACGCTGCAGATCGGCACGCTGGCCGAGACGATCACCGTGCAGGCCGAGGCCGTGCAGGTGCAGCTCAACACCGGCACCGCCCAGATCACCCTCGAGCGGCAGCTCATCGATCAGGTGCCGCTGGCCGGGCGCAACCCGTACAGTCTCGCCATCCTGGATCCCACGTTGAACCCGGGCGTCGGGAGCACCGCCAACGAGAATCGGCCCTACCACCACGCGTTCGCGAGCGACTACGACGCGGGCGGCGGCACGCGGCGGGGGAACGACGTGCTGCTCGACGGCGTGCCCCTCGGCCTGAGCTACAAGACCGCGTACACGCCGGCCATGGACGCGGTCGAGGAAATCACGGTTTCCAAGACCAGCGTCGACGCCGAGAACGGTCACAGCCTCGGCGGGATCATCAGCCTGAACATGAAGTCGGGCACCAACGACCTGCACGGGTCGGGGTACGCGTTCTTCCGCGACCCGAGCATGAACGCGCGGGCCGACGCCACGATCAAGGTCACACCGGGCCAGGACACCAAGGCGCTGCGGGGCACGGAACTCCAGATGCTGGGCGCCACCTTCGGCGCGCCGATCCGGAAGAACAGGCTCTTCAGCTTCACGTCCTACGAGCACTGGAACGACAAGCGGCCGATCAGCTACGTGAGGACGGTACCCACCGCGGCCGAGCGCGCGGGCGACTTCAGCCAGTCGGTCCTGAACGGCCGTGTGCGGGCGATCTACAACCCGTTCAGCTCGGTCATCGACCCGGTGACGAATCGGGTCGTGCGGGTGCCGTTCGCGGGCAACGTCATCCCCACGTCGATGCTCGACCCCACCGCGCTCAGGATGCTGCAGGCCATGCCGCTGCCGAACGTGGCGGGGAACGTCGACAACCTGCAGTACAGCGTGTACGACCAGACGCAGTACTGGAACCTGTCCGAGCGCGTGGACGTGAACTTCACCGACAACTGGAAGATGTTCGTCCGCTACGGGCAGTTCAGGGCGAACCTCTACCAGCAGAATCCGACCGACGGCGGCTTCTTCCCGCTGTCGGGCAGCAACCGGTACGGCATGAGCGTGGCCGCGGACTCGGTGTGGGTGATGTCGAACAAGACCACCCTGAACGTGCGCGGCAGCTTCAACAACCTGACCGACGAGTTCTACAACCCGTCCCTCGAGCTGGGTGCGGACGGCCTCGCGGACTACTGGCCGAACAACGCCTGGTACTCGTCGCTCTACAACAGCGGCTACGTGTACTATCCGGCGCTCGACGTGACGAGCGGCACCGGCACCGCGACCACCAACCGCCTCGGGCGGCAGGGTCGTGAGTGGTGGCAGCATCCCAAGTCGTGGGTCGTCTCGGCGCGCTTGAACCGGTACGAGGGCGACCACAACATGAAGGGAGGCGGCGAGGTCCGGTCCTACTTCGGCAAGGCCGCGCGCTTCGAGCCGATCAACCTCGTGTTCAACTCCACGCTGACGGCCAACAGCTCCGACAGCCCCGACATCGTGAACTCCGGCAACCAGTGGGCGACCTTCATGCTGGGCGCGCTCGACCAGCAGACCAGCGCCCGCCTGGTGCCGCTGCAGACCCCCGACCTGCTCGGGTACGCCGCGTACTTCCAGGATGACTGGCGCGTCAATGATCGGCTCACGCTGAACATGGGCGTCCGCTGGGAGTTCGAGCCCGGCCCGACCGACCCGCAGAACCGGCTGTCGCAGCGCTACGACCTCACGCAGCCCATTCCCGAGATGCAGGCGAAGCCGCCCGCCATGAACGCGCAGGCCCTGGCGCTCATGGCCAGCAAGGGCTACAGCTACAGCTACACCGGCGCGTGGGTCTTCGCCTCCGACAGCAACCCCCATGCATGGCACAGCACGCCGTGGAACTTCCTGCCGCGCTTCGGCCTGAGCTACCGGCTGCAGGGCGAATCGGTCCTCCGGTTCGCGTACGCGCGCTACATGAGAGCGACCAGCGACGTGCGCGAAACCCTGGGCGACTTCGTCAACCAGTACTCCGGGTACGCGCAGACCACGACAACGCTCGGCCTGTCCAACGGCGTCCCGCGTCAGACGCTCGCCAACCCGTATCCGTCCGCCGTCAACCCGGTCATCGTCCCGTACGGCCAGGACTACGGCCGCTACACCAACCTGGGCGGCCCGATGAGCCTCGACGAGTACGAGCAGCGGCCACAGATCAACGACCGGTTCAATCTCTCGTACCAGCGCAAGATCTGGGGCGGCATCGTCACCGAGTTGAGCTACTTCTTCAACTACGGTTCACGCGTGCCCTACGACGTCAACCTGAACATGATGGACCCGGCGTTCAGGTACGAACAGAAGACGCTCCTGAACACCCAGGTGCCCAACCCGTTCCGCAACTACCTGACCGTCGACAAGTTCCCGGGATCCCTCCGCAACACGTCCACGGTGACCGTCGGCAGCCTGCTGGTGCCCTACCCGCAGTACGGCGCGATCACCCAGACCAACACCAACGGCCGCCTCGCCAAGACGCACACCTTCGAGGTGCGCGCCCAGCGGCCGTTCACCAAGGGCCTGAGCTTCCTCGCCTCCTACGCCTACAACAACGAGACGCGGCAGGAGTGGTTCGACGACATCCACAATTACGAGGTGCTCACGAGCGGCGGCAAGTCCGGCTGGGAGTGGCGGCCTGTCGCCGACGTGCCGCGGCAGCGCTTCACCGCGGCCGTCACCTGGCAGGTGCCGATCGGCAGGGACCGGCAGTTCCTGGCGACGATGCCGACGGCCCTCGACTGGGTGGTCGGCGGCTGGCAGTACACCGTCTCGAATCGATCGTACTCGGGTCGCCCGCTGCTCTTCACGAACAGCTACCTCGTGAGCGGGACCCCGAAGCTCAGCAAGCCGACGCACGATCGCTGGTTCGATACGAGCCTGTTCGCCGTGCTCCCCGACTCCAACACGCCACGGACCAACCCGTGGTACTACGCCGGGCTGAACGGGCCCGGGTGGAACATCACCGACATGACGCTGACCAAGATGTTCAACTTCGGGCCCAAGTACCGCATGGAGGCGCGCATCGAGGCCTACAACGCGTTCAACCGCATCATCTGGGACAACCCTGACCTCACGATCTCGAGCGCCACCTTCGGCAAGGTGACTCGCAAGCGCGTGGACGGCAACGGTCGCGAGATCCAGGTCGGCCTGCGATTCGTGTTCTGACCGGTCAGGCTCGGGTCTTCCGGCGGAGGGGCGCGGGTTGCCGCGCCCCTTCGCCACGTACACGTCGGGTCGCGTCGAGCCCTCGGCCGGGCTCCCTCGGGGCCACCTCCATGCCCGTTCTTCCACATTCCGATTCCAGGTGCGCCCCGGTTCCAGGCCGGCGGACGCGGTGGCGGGTGCGCGGTCTCGCCGGGGGGTTGGCGCTCCTGGGTCTCGGCCTGGCACAGGCCCAGGCGCCGCGGCCCGCTGTCTCGGTCGCCGCAGGCGCGGACGGGCGCCTCGTCTATGCCGCCGACGCCCGTGGCAACGCCATCGTCGACTTCTCGCACGCAGGGTACCGCGGCGGCGGCGTGGCGTTGCCCGAGGCGCCGGTCCGGGTGATCGTCGGACCGGCCGGCGTTCGTGACCGCGCGCGGATCCAGGCGGCCATCGACGTGGTATCGGCCCTGCCGCCCGATGCCCAGGGCGTTCGCGGGGCTGTGTTGCTGGAGCCCGGCCGATACGAGATCGACTCGGACCTGCGTATCTCCGCCAGCGGCGTCGTGCTGCGGGGATCGGGCCAGGGCGACGACGGCACCGTGCTCGTCGCCACGGGCGTGTCGCGCCGCTCGCTGGTGGTGGTGTCGGGGTCGGGCGAGCGCCGGGAGGTTGGCGGATCCAGGAGCGGCGTCGCCGATGCGTACGTTCCCGTCGGCGCGCGCGTGTTCAACGTCGACCGGGCCGATGGCCTGCACCCCGGGGATCGCATCATGGTCCGGCGCCCGTCGACCGCCGCGTGGGTCGCGGCGCTTGGCATGAACACGTTCCCCGGATGGCGCCCGGAGACCCGGCTGCACTGGCAACCAGGCTCGCGCGACGTCGAGTGGGATCGCGTGGTCACGGCCGTCGAAGGCAACCGCGTCACGATCGACGCGCCGCTGACGACCGCCCTGGATCGGGACCACGGCGGGGCCGTCGTGTACCGGTATGACTTCCCGGGTCGGATCAGCCAGGTCGGCGTCGAGAACCTGCGGCTCGTGTCCGCATTCGACGCGGCGCGCCCGAAGGACGAGGACCACGCCTGGTGTGCGGTCAGCCTGGACAGGATCGAGAACGGCTGGGTGCGGCAGGTCACCGCCGTCCACTTCGCCGGCTACGTCATCAACGCCGAGGCGGACACGAAATGGCTGACGGTCGAGGACTGCACCGCGCTCGACCCGGTGTCGGAGCTCGGCGGCTTCCGCCGGCGGGTGTTCTACACGGCCGGGCAGTTGACCCTGTTCCGCCGCTGCCGGAGCGAGCGCGGGCTGCACGACTTCGTCGTCGGCTTTACGGCGGCCGGCCCGAACGTGTTCCTCGAATGCGCCGCGTCGGAGTCGCTCGGCTACAGCGGGCCGCTCGAGAGCTGGGCATCCGGCGCGCTGTACGACAACGTCACGATCCGTGGCGACGCGCTGCGGCTGACCAACCGGGGCACGGCCGATCAGGGCAGCGGCTGGGCGGCGGCCAACTCCGTGCTCTGGAATTGCGAAGCGACGGACGTCGAGGTGCAGAGCCCGCCGACCGCCATCAACCAGGCCTACGGGTGCAAGGGCGTCGTGACGGGCGACGGGATCGTGTACGACCCGCGCACGATGCCGTTCCGGGACTTCTACCGGGGGATGCCCGTCGAGCCCCGCAGCCTGTACCTGACCCAGCTCGCCGAACGGCTGGGACCATCAGCGCTCGAGGCGATTGCGCCGCGTCCCGTGGCCGGTGGATCAGGCGGCGCGCCGCGCCTGTCGGACGGCGCTGTCGCGGCGTTGGTCGCGCGGGAGGCCGCCGGGACCGCGGATCCGGGTCCAGGCCCGCTCCGGGTGGAGCACGGGGCCTTCACGATCGGCGGTGAACGCGCCTGGACCGCGAGAACCTCCTACTCGTGGTTCCAGGCGCAGATGCCGCGCAACCTGGCGCGGGCATTCGGCCCGGCCCTGACGAGGTTCGCGCCGGGACGGACAGGCGTCGGCCTGACGGACGATCTCGAGGAGGTCGCCGCCGGCATGGCGCCGCGGTCGGCCTTCTACCAGCACTACGGGCTGTGGTACGACCGGCGCCGCGTGGACCACAACTACTACGGCTCGCCGGAGGAACGTACCGGCGACGTGTGGGCCCCCTTCATGGAACTGCCCTGGGGGCGAAGCGGGCAGGGCAAGGCCTGGGACGGCCTCAGCAAGTACGACCTCACGCGCTTCAACCCGTGGTACTTCGACCGCCTGAAAACGTTCGCGGACATCTGCGACCGCCGCGGCCTCGTGCTCTACCACGCGTTCTACTTCCAGCACTGGCTGCTCGAGAGCCGGTCGCACTACGTGGACTTTCCCTGGCGCCCGGTCAACACCATCCAGCAGACCGGCCTGCCCGACGAGGTCCCCGCCGCCAACGCCTTTTACGACCTCAGCGACCCGGTCCGCCGCGAGCTGCACCGGCTCTACATCCGCCACGCGCTCGACGTCCTGGGCGACAACACGAATGTCGTCCACGGGATCGATCGGGAGTATGCGGGCCCGCTCGCGTTCGTCCAGTTCTGGCTCGACACGATCGCGGAGTGGCAGCGCGAGCACCGCAGGACGCTGTTCATCAGCCTCGAGATCCCCAAGGCCCAGATGGATGCCATCCTGGAGGACCCCGTCCGCGGACCGATGATCAGCGCGATCGACGTCCACTACTGGCTCTACCGGGCCGACGGGCAACTGTTCGCGATCCGCGGCGGCCTCAACCGTGCGCCGCGCGAGCAGCGGCCGGACATCGCGACCCGGACGGAGCTCGACGCGCTGAGGGCCAGCCTGGGCGCGGCCGCCGTCGACCAGAAGGACTTTCTCAACTCGCCCGAGTACCAGAAGCTGTTCGATCAGTTGTGGGCCGGCTCCAAGCCCATGAAGTACCGAGCCTGGCGCGAGTACCGCGATCGGTACCCGGACCTCGTTGTCCTCACCAGCGGCGACGAGTACCCGGCGGTGACCCGGATGGTCGAGCGCCACATTCCACCCGACGTTCGCGCGGGCATGCAGCCAGCGGCGCTGGTCAGGACGCATGCCGGCACGAGCTGGTGCATGGCGCGGCCGGGCGACGCCTACGTCGTGTACGACATGGCGGGAGCCGCCGTGGATCTGGACTTGACGCGGGACCCGGCCACGTACCGTCTGTCGTGGCTGGACGCGGCCCGGGGGACGGTCGTGCCGGCGCCGCAGCCCGTGACGGGAGGCCGGGTTCTCACGCTCGCCCCGCCCGAAGCGGGCGCGGGGCGCCCGTGGGTTGCGTGGCTCGAGCGGCGGCGGTAGGGCGCGGCGGCCGCGGCGTCCGTGCCGACGCGCGTTCGACTTCGCGCCGATCTTCCGCCTGCGCGAACGGCGACCCGTTCGGGGTCGCGATTAGCGGGCGTCAGCCCGCATCGGGCTCCGTCGCCGAGCGTCAGCGGGCCACGGTAGAGGGTCGTCATGCTGCATGCAGCCGCACGCGCGATGCTCGTCACCTGCGTCGGACTCGTATTGGGTGCTGCCCCCGCCGGCCAACCCCCGGCGTTCCCCGGCGCGGAAGGCTTCGGGGCGCGCACGCCCGGTGGCCGGGGCGGACGCGTCCTCGTGGTGCGCACTCTCGCCGAAGAGGGACCCGGCAGCTTCCGGGAGGCGGTCACGGCCCCCGGGCCGAGGACGGTGGTGTTCGCGGTCGGGGGCCTGATCACGCTGGCCTCCGCCGTCGAGATCCGCGAGCCGTACCTCACGCTGGCGGGCCAGAGCGCGCCCGGCGACGGCATCTGCATCCGCGGCAGCCAGGTGAGCATCCGCACGCACGACGTGATCGTGCGTCACCTGCGGTTCCGGCCGGGCGACCGGTCGAAGGGGGAAGTCGACGCGCTCGACGTCATGGGCGACAGCCGCGACGTCATCATCGACCACTGTTCCACGACGTGGTCCATCGACGAGAACCTCTCGCCGAGCGGCGCCATCCGCAACATCACCGTCCAATGGAGCCTCATCGCCGAGGCGCTCAACCGGAGCCTGCACTCGAAGGGCGCTCACGGTTACGGCTCGCTGGTCCGGGCTGCGGGCGGCGTGACGCTGCACCACAATCTCTGGGCGCACAATTCCGCGCGCAATCCGCGCCTGGGCGACAACTACGGCAACCCGCCCTGGCCGGTCTTCGACGTGCGCAACAACGTCATCTACGACTACGGCGACATGGCCAGCGGCATGACCGGCGATCATCTCAGCGCCAACTACGTGGCCAACTACGTCAGGCCAGGCCCCAGCAGCGACCGCAAGCGCGGCATCATCGTCTTCACCGACACCGCGGCCACGTCCTACTTTGTCCGGAACAATGTCGTCGACGGGCGACCGGATTGGACGCAGGACAACACGCTGCTGTTCGACCGGACAAGCATCGGCGGCCGGCGCCTCGTGACGCTGGCGCCCGAACCGTTCGACGTGCCGCCGGTCCGGACGACGGGAGCCGACGAGGCGTTGCGCGACGTGCTGGCCGGGGCCGGCGCGACCCTCCCGCGACGCGACGCCGTGGACGCGCGCATCGTCGGGCAGGTGGAGCAGCGGAGCGGACGAATCATCGACTCGCAGGCGCAGGTCGGCGGCTGGCCCGAGTACCGCCCGGCGGCCGCGCCGCCAGACGCTGACAGCGACGGCCTGCCAGACCAGTGGGAGTCGTCGCGCGGCCTGAATCCACGCGACCCGGCCGATGCGTCGAAAACCGGGGGCCCCGACGGCTACACGAACATCGAGCGGTATCTGAACGGGCTGGGCAGCGCCGCCGCCCCCGAGGCGCCGGCGCGCGGGTCCCGACGCCCGCGGCGATGAACGGAGGCACGTGATGCGGACACGATGGCCCGGATGGCTGATCCTCGCGGCCCTCGCGGCGCCGTGGGCGTTGACGACGGCCGCCGCGCCCGCGACGGTCGTCGACTGGCGGCTGGACAGCCTGTCGAGCATCGGCGGCCACCCGATCACGGTGGTCGGATCGCCGCGGCTGGTCGGCACGGCCAGCGGGCGCTGCATCGAGTTCAACGGCAGCACCGACGGCGTGTTCGTCGAGAGCAACCCGATCGCGGGCCGGGAGCGGTTCACCGTGGAAGCGATGCTCGAACCGGACCCGGACGGCCCTGCGGAGCAGCGGTTCCTGCACATCGCCGAGACCGGGTCCGAGAACCGGCTGATGATGGAGACGCGCATCCTGCCGCGCGCGTCCTGGAGCCTCGACACGTTCCTCCGCCATGGCGACGCCTCCCTGACACTGCTCGACCGCTCCAACGTTCACCCGGCGGGACGCTGGCACGCGGCCGCGCTGGTGTTCGACGGCAAGACGATGGCGCACTACGTCGATGGCGTGAGGGAACTCTCGGGCGAGGTCGCGTTCAAGCCCCTGGGGCCGGGCCGCACGTCGATCGGCGTGCGCCAGAATCTCGTGTCGTGGTTCAAGGGGCGGATCCGTCTGGTGCGGTTCACCCCGCAAGCCCTGTCGCCGCGGGCACTGCTTCGGCCGCAAGCCGCGCGGTGACGGTACCTGAATGCTGTCGAGAAGTGAGGTGGTGGTCCCATGAGACACTCGCTGGTGCGTCGCGCGTTGATCCTGGGATCGTGCGTCTGGCTGGTCGGCGCCGGGGCCCGGCAGGAGCCTGCCGCATCCGAATCGTCCCGGGAGCCAGGGCTGCTGTTCTACCTGTCCGGGACGCACGGGCTCATCGCGGATCGCGCGGCGGCCGGCACCGCCGAGCCCAACTTCGCCAGCGACGTGCGCATCATCGCGGACGGAGCGCAGGGGCCGGCTATCGAATGCGGCCACACGCAGCTCCTCTCGTACTGGGCGCCCGGCAACGTCTACGCGCAGCGCGGCACGCTGTCGTTCTACTGGCGCTCGCGCGAGCCGGCGGGCAGGACGCCGTTCCCGGTGTTCCGGGTCGGCTACGCGGACCATTCGAGCTGGGACATGGTGTGGCTCCGCATCGACTACAACGGCCGGCCGGGCTTCGACGCCTTCGTGACCGACGCGAGCCTCGCGCGGACCCGCGTATCGGTCGCGATGCCCGCCTTCCCCGCGCCCGACAAGTGGACCCACCTGGCGCTCGCGTGGGACGAGACGCGCGGGATCCGGTTCTACGTCGGCGGGCGCATGGTGGCCAAGCAGGACGGCACGGCGATCTTCGCGGCGGCGCTCGACCAGTTCGGGCCGCACTCCCGCACGATCGGTCCCATGCAGGTCCAGAGCGCGTACAACTTCGTCCGTGGCGGCGACATCGACGAGGTGCGCATCTACGACCGGATGCTGTCCGACGACAACGTGGCCGCGCTGGCCCGGGGCGATCAGCCAGGCCCGCTGCCGGCGCTCGCCCGGAGCCTCGACGCGCCGGAGTGGCGCGCGGAATGGTGGTACCGCTACGGGTGGAACCGCCCGGGTGACGTCCCGCCGCCGCTCGAGGCGCCCGCGGTCAGCATCCGGAAAGTGGAGATCCACGACGCGTACGATCTCGATCGGTGGTGGTGGAAGGGCACCGACGGCATCCGCGAAACCACGTGGCCTGGTGTCTACAATCGCTCGCGCCTCCCCGGCCGCAACGACTACTTCCAGTTGCCGGACTGGGACTGCTATTCGCTGTCGGGGAAGGCCGTCACCTTCACGATGCCCGACGAACCCTGGAACCGGATCGAGATGTCGGGCGCGGCATGGGGCACGGCGGCCCTGCTGACCCACGACGCCGAGCAGGAGCGCGACGTGGAGCGGGTCCTGTTCGATCGGCCCCGCGGCCAGGAACGCACGTTCCACCAGGTCCGCGATCCGGTCCGAGGACAGCGCGTCCGGTTCACGAACGTGGAACAGGAGACCCCGATCGGGGAGTTCTCCGCCTACTACGTCAGCGACGGCCGGGAGCCGCAAGGGATCGGCCGGCTGACCTATCGCCTCACGGCCCTCGCCGAGGCCGATCAGCCCGACCTCCGGCCGCTGGTCGACTACATCCGCGGCCGCAATCCCGAGGACGAACGGGCCATGATGGTCGCGCTGCCAGCCGGTGCGCCCCGCACCGCCCGCACGTCCGCCGGGGGAGGGCTGCCGATCGTCCACGTGCTCGTGCCTTCCGACTTCCGCGACGCGGTCGTCGGAGCGCGGCGTTACTCGTACACGTGGGCGAACTATCCCGGCGGCCTCGACGGCATCGCGATCGATCTGCCCGCGCTCCGCATCAAGCCGACGCACGGGGAGTACGTGCCGCTGAACATCCAGGTGAAGGACCCGATCTGGCCCCTGCGCGACATGCTGGACGTCAGCGTGTCGGTGAAACCCGGCGAACCACACACCCTGTGGCTCGACCTGCGCGACCGCGTGCTGCCGTCCGGCAAGCCGTTGTACCTGACGATCGCGGCGGCGAGCGGCGAGTTCGGACCCGCGGCGCTGGAAGGCGCGGAGCTGCGGCTGGTGTTCAAGCGTCGCGAGGCGGCGCTCGCCGAGCACACGCGTGACCGCTTCACGCAGGTCCGCGACAACTATGCGCAGCTCGTCGAGGAACGCCCCAACACGCGGCGCCTCCAGCTCTACACGCAGTTCGAGACGGACCTGACCGACCTGCTGCGAGTCGCGCCAGACCACAGGCTCGGCCTCGAATACTGGTACGACTTCAACCGCGAACAGCCCAGGCCCCCGGTGGCGCTCGACGCGGCGCCGGACGGCGTCCCGCTGTGGGCCTTCCGGCAGCTCCAGGCGCTCGGCTACCTCGGCCGTTTCGTCAACTGGTACATCGACAACCGTCAGATCGCGAACGGCGAGTTCGGAGGCGGCCTGTCGGACGACGGGGACCTGACCAACTACTGGCCAGGCGCCGCGTTCATGGGCGTCACGCCGGACAAGATCCGGGCGTCGTTGTCGCGCGAGATGGAAGCGTTCTACGCGCAGGGCATGTTCACCAACGGCCTCTCGACGATCCAGACCGACGAGCTGCACAGTTACGAGGAGGGCATTCAGGTCCTCGGCCAATCGATGCTCCTCGACTATGGCAATCCCAGGATCATCGAGCGGGCGATGGAAACCGCCGCCGCGACCGAGCGGATCACCGGCGTGAACGCGGCAGGGCACCGGCACATCCGCTCGTCCTACTTCAGCGGCACAACCGTGTCGGAGGAAGGCGTCTGGGGCTGGTCGAAGCCCTCCTCGTACCTCATCCTGCACCCGTCGCTGGCGCTGGTCGACTTCAACGGCGCCCCGCGCGTCCGCGCGTGGCTGCTCGAGCTGGCGGACGGCCTGCTGGCGCACCGTACGTCCGACGGCGCCGGCGGCTTCACCATTCACACCGCGATCCAGTTCGCGACCGACCAGGATCTCGCGCAGCCCCCCGATCGCGCCCTGACGCTGCTGTGGGCGGCCTATCGCTGGACCGGTGACCGCAAGTACCTGCAGCCGTTCCTCGACGCCGGGCCGCGCGGCCTGCCCGGGATCACGGCGGACGCGCTGGATCTGCTGGGGCTGCGCGACCAGTGGGGCCAGAGAGTGGTGGACTCCGCCGCCGCGCCGGCGTCCGGCCATGCCCTGCGGCACATGGCATGGCAGCTGACGGGTGACAAGCGTTTTCTCGAGCAGCTGTACACGTCGCAGATTGAGGACTCGGCCCTCCGCGAGTTCATCAACACCGATGGCTCGCTCTGGATCGACCGGGTCAACGTCGCCGACGCGGAGCTGCAGCGGGCGAGGCTTGGAGGCGTTGCGCTCGTCCGGAACGGCATTTACCCGGGGCACGCGGTCAGCTGGGCGTTCGAGCCTCCGGCCACGGACCAGAGCGTCGCGATTCTCGTGCCGTCCGCCACGCCGCGCGAGGTGCGCATCACCGCGTTCAACGTGGACCGCGTGGCAGTGAAAGCCCGGCTGACCGGCTGGGGCATCGATCCGGGCACGTGGACCGTGACGCAGGGCCTCGGCTCGGATGCCGGCGACGTCCCGCCGAAGGACGTGGCGTCGCGGACCGTGGACCTCGGCCGTACGGCGGAGATCGAGATCGTATTTCCCCCGCGCGCCACCACCGTGATCGACATGCGCCTGACCACGCCCGGCGTCCCGTACTGGGCGCGCCCGGACCTGGGGATCTCCGCGGACGATGTCCAGGCCGCCGGCCAGACGATGACCGTCACCGTGCACAGCCTGGGCTCGGTCGAGGCGCCCGCCTCCCGCGTCGTCCTCCGCGGCCGGGACGGCCGCGTCCTCGCGGGCGCCGATGTGCCCGCCCTGAAGGCGCCCGTCGACTTGGTGCCGAAGACCGCGAAGGTCTCCCTGGCGCTGCCGCCGCGTGCGGACTGGGCGGGCGGCAGCCTCACGGTCGAGACGGACCCGGGGATCCTGGAAATCACCACGCGCAACAACCGCGTGCGGTTCTAAGGAGCGATCGATGAGTTATCAGCACCTGTCCTGGGAGACGATTCGGGCGGAAGCGCTCGGCGCGGGCATCGAGCGGCGCATGGTGGTCGGAAACAGCCTGATGATCTGCCGCCTGCGGTTCGATCCGTTCGTCGTGACCCCGGTCCACCGGCACCCGCACGAGCAGATGACGCTGATCGAGCGCGGCCGCGTGCGGTTCACCATCGAAGGCGAGCAACGGGTCGTCGGCCCGGGCGACGTGCTGCACTTCCCGTCCAACGTGGAGCACGGCGCGACGATGCTCGACGAGGAGGTCGTGCTGACGGACATCTTCACGCCGATCCGCGAGGACTTCCTGAAGCAGGCCGTGGATCACGGCAGCGCGCGGTAGACGAACCGCCGGAACCGCACGTCGCCCGTGCCGGCCGCGTAGAGCGCCGGGCGCAGGCTCAGGAAGTCGTACGCCACGTTGTGGTGGTACCCCGAGACCTCCATCTGCGTGCCGAACTTCTCCCACGCGCCTCCGTCGGCGCTGTAGTGAATCGTCACGATGTGACGGTCGTTCCGGAGCCTGAGGTGGACCGTGCGCCCGAGGTGCGCCGGCTTCGCAGACACCCGCTCCATGCCGTAGCGGTGCATGACGAAGCTCTTGTCGGAGAACCCGAGGCCGGCGTAGAGCCGCCGGTTGTAGAACAGGAGCAGCCCCGCGGTCGCGCCGGGGTCGATGTCGATCTCGACCTCCACCTCGTAGGCGTGGTCGCCGCATACGAACCACAGCGGCGAGCTGTCCGCCGGCGTCGCGCCTCTGGCCTTCAGCACCAGGGCCCCGCCCTCATGGCGATAGCGATCCCGATCGGTCACGGTCCCCTGGTAGAAGCTCCACTGCACGCCCATCTTGTTCGTCGAGAAGTCGTCCGAGAAGGCGATCCCGTGCGGAACGGCCGACCCGGCCGGCCTGGGGATGGGCCTGGCGGCGTCGTACCCCGCGGCCCGGAACCATCCGTCGTCGGTCCACTCCACGGGCTCGAGCAGCGTCTGGCGCCCGAGGTTGTAAAAGCCGTTCTCGTAGGCGTGGTAGACGGCGTACCACGTCCCGCCAGGGCCCTCGACGAGCGTGGCGTGGCCCTTCGACCACCAGTGTTCGCTCGCCGACCTCGTCCGGATGACCGGGTTGTAGGGCGAATTCTCCCACGGCCCCTCGATCCGTTTCGATCGGGCCGCGACGACCATGTGCCCGGTCGGAGGGCCGGCGGTGCCGCCTTCCGCGAGGACCATGTAGTAGTAGTCCCCGCGCTCGAGCATCTTGGGGCCTTCCTGGGCGAAGCCCTCGACCACCCAGTCGTCCGGGTACTTCCACCCGTCGTAGACCTTCCTGATGTCCGCGGTCACTGACAGTCCGTCGGCCGCCAGGGGCACCATGAAGCCGCCGCTCAGGAACAGGTATCGCGTCCCATCCGGCCCGACGACGTGGCCCGGATCGATGCGGCCCACCTTCAGATCGATCGGATCGCTCCACGGGCCGCGGATGTTGTCAGCCCAGATCACGTAGTTCGAGCGGTACTCCGCCCCGATCCCGGGAAAGTAGATGTAGTACCGCCCCTGGTGCTTGACCAGGTCTGGAGCCCACACGGAGCCGACGTTCCTGAACAGCGACGGGCCCACGGGCTCCCAGTTCACGAGATCGCGCGAGTGCCAGATGACGAGCCCCGGGTACGCGTCGAACGACGAGAAGGTCATGTAGTAGTCGTCGCCGTCCTTCAACACGCTCGGATCGGGATGGTCGCCCGGCATGATGGGGTTCAGGTACGTCCCGTTGCCGAGGTCGGCCTTGCGCTGGCCTTCGACGCCGCGCGCCCACGCAGGGCCCTCACCGGATTGGCCGATCGCCGTCGTCCCCGGGGCCGCGGACAACGCCGCGGCGCCGGCGATGAGGCACAGAAGCAACGGTTTCCTCATGACGGCCTCGCAGGTGGGGCGACCGGGGCTCAGCGCTCGTCCGCCAGCTTCACCGGGTCCAGCCGAGGCACCAGCAGGTGCACGATCGCCAGGGCCACCAGGTAGGCGGAGCCCGCGATGCCGAACACCACCAGGTAGCTGCCGGTGGCCTGGAGCACGAAACCGGTGATCTTGGCGATGAGCATTCCGCCGATGGCGCCGGCCATGCCGCCGATCCCGACGACCGAGCCCACCGCATGGCGCGGGAACATGTCGGAGACCAGCGTGAACACGTTGGCGGACCAGCCCTGGTGCGCGGAGGCCGCGAGGGCGACCAGCAGCACCGCCGTCCACAGGCTGGTCGTTCCCGAGGCGAAGATGATCGGCACGACGGCCACAGCGCAGGTGAGCATCGCGGTCTTGCGCGCGGCGTTCACGCTCCAGCCCCGCTTGATGAGCGCCGACGAGAACCAGCCGCCTGCGATGCTGCCGCCGTCGCTGATGAGGTAGATGACGACGAGCGGCGGGCCGAGTGTCAGGAGATCGAGCTTGTAGTTGCGGTTGAGAAAGTCCGGGACCCAGTAGAGGTACAGCCACCAGATCGGATCGGTCATGAACTTCGCGACGGCGAACGCCCAGGTCTGGCGGTACTTGAGCAGCGTGAGCCAGGGGATCCGGGCCACGGGATCGGGGGGATCGCTCTGGATGTAGGCGCGCTCGGCCGCGCCCAGGCGCGGGTGGCGATCGGCCGGGCGGTACACGAACAGCCACCAGGCCAGCCAGGCGAACCCGATCAGGCCCGTGCCCACGAAGGCCCAGTACCAGCCGAACGCGATCGTCACCCATGGCACGACCAGCGGGACCACGATGGCGCCGACGTTGGTGCCGGCGTTGAAGACGCCCGTGGCCAGCGCACGTTCGCGCCGGGGAAACCACTCCGCCACCGTCTTGATGGCCGCGGGGAAGTTGCCCGACTCCCCGAGGCCGAGGGCGAAGCGGGCCGCCATGAACCCGGCCACCGAGCCGGTATACGCGAGGCCCGCGAGGCCCAGAACCGCGGCGACGGCCGGGCCGAACCACTGGGCTTCGGCGTGCGCCATGGCCGCGACACTCCACAAGGTGATCGCCAGGGCAAACCCCAGCCGGGTGCCGAGGCGGTCGACCAGCCGGCCGGCGAAGGCGAACCCGATCGCGTAGGCCAGCTGGAACGAGAAGACGATGTCGGCGTAGTCGAGTTCACTCCAGCCGAACTGCTGCTGCAGGGTGGGCTTGAGGATGCCGATGACCTGGCGGTCGACGTAGTTGACCACGGCTGCGAAGAAGAGCAGCGCGCAGATCATCCAGCGGTAGCGCCCGATGCGGCCGGCCGGGCTCGACGTTCCTGTGGACGGCATCGATCTCGCCTCCCCTAGAGGTCAGACCACTTAGGCCAGAGAGGATGACACTCCACCGACATCCTGTCAAGCGTGGGGGCAGATCGCACCTTTTCCTAACAACTCAGCCTGGAATGGCCATCCAGAGTGGAATGGCCACCACGACAATTGAGCCCGCGACAGGCGCCTTCGGGGTATACTGGCCGGAGCGCCGCGGCCGTGTCCCCTGTCGCCGCCGCGCGATCACGATGGTCGATCCAAAACGTCTGCATCGCCCTGACAGCACCGAGCAGGTGCTTGCCCACGTCCGCACCCTGATCGCCCGCGGGGAGCTGCACCCCGGTGATCGACTCCCGGCCGAGCGCGACCTGGCCGTCCAGATCGGCGTCAGCCGGCCCACCGTGCGCGCCGGTCTGCGGGCGCTCGCCGCCATGGGCGTTATCGAGTCCCGGCATGGGTCCGGCACCTACATCACGGACGGCCCGCCGCGTCTGGACAGCGAGCCGTTGAGCTTTCTCGCCGCGCTCCACGGCCTGACGCGCGAGAAGATGTACGAGGCGAGGCGCGTGCTCGAGGTCAGTGCCGCCGGCCTCGCGGCCGAGCGCGCCACGCCCGAGAACATGGCGGCAATCGCCGAGGAGGTCGCGAACCTGTTCGCGACGATGGACGATCCGCAGGCGTTCCTGGTCCACGACATCCGCTTTCACCGGGCGCTGGCGTCCGCGTCCGGCAACGAGATCATCGCGTCGCTCGTCGAGATGGTGTCCGCGATGTACTACGAGCGTCGCCGGGACACGGCGACCAGGGCCTCCGACCGCAACCTGCACGACGCGGCACAGCTTCACCGCCGCATCTACCAGGCGGTCCGGGCGCGGAACGGCGACCAGGCCCGCCACCTGATGAGCGAGCACCTGCTGCACTCGTCGGCCTTCCAGGCCGAGGAGGAGCACGAGGCGATCGTTCCCCCCGCCCCGCCCGAGACGCCCCAGGCGCCGGCCCGCCGGCGCGCGTCGCCGGCCGGCGCCGGACGGGGCCGAAAGGGCGCCCGTGGCGACGAGACGGCCTCCCGCCGCTGACGCGGCGTTCCAGGGAATCGACGCGCCGGACACCGGCGTATCACCACAGACAAGGAGCACCCATGGCCACCGGGATTCTCGATCGTGACAGGGTCGTGTTCCGCCAGACGCACGCGCACAAGGGTCGCCGCCTCTCGGTCACGCCAGCCAACAGCGCCACGCGGCACCTGAGCTACGGCCGCATCATGCTCGGGCCCGAGGTGCCGGCGGTGCGGTTCGACGCGGGCGTCGAGGAGGTCGGTCTCATCGGCCTGCACGGTGAGGCGACCGTGACCGTGGCCGGCCGGGCCTACACGCTCGGCCGCTACGACGCCCTCTACATCCCGCGCGATGCGCACATCGAGGTGCGAACCGACAGTCAGGCAGACATCGCGGAATGCCGCGCGCCGGTGGACGGCCACTACCCGCTGCAGCACGTGCGCCACGCCGACGTGACGCAGAACCCCGGTCTGCACTTCCACGCGGGCGGCCCCGCGACCGGCCGCACGCTCAACATCCTGCTCGGGAAGAACGTCGAGGCCGGGCGCCTCATGGCGGGCGTGACCACCTCGGAGCCGGGTCACTGGACGAGCTGGCCGCCGCACGAGCACGCGGCGCTGCTCGAGGAGATGTACGTCTACTACGACATGCCGGCGCCGGCGTTCGGTGTGCAGTTCGTCTACACGAATCCCGACGAGCCCGAGCGCGTCGAAGTCGTCCACGACGGCGATGCCGTCATCATGCCGCAGGGGTACCACCCGAACGTATCGGTGCCGGGCCACACGATCAGCTTCCTGTGGATCATGGCGGCCCACCGCGAGCGCGAGGATCGCCTGTTCGGGGTGGTCAACGTGCAGCCCGGGTTCGACGCGGCCCCGTCCGGCCTCGAAGCCGGCCGGAAGTAACGCCGGTGGGCGGCATCCTCGATGCCTTCCGGCTGGACGGCCGGACCGCGCTCGTGACCGGCGCCTCGACGGGGCTCGGCGCGGCGATGGCGATCGCGTTGGCGGAGGCGGGTGCCGACGTCGTGTGCCACGCGTACGAACCCGCGGAAGAGACGACAGCGCGCGTCAGGGCGTGCGGCCGCCGGGCCGCCGTCGTCACGGGGGATTTTTCGGACCCCGCCGTTCCGGATCGCGTCGCGCGGGAGGCCGAGGCCGCCCTCGGGCCGATCGACCTGCTCGTCAACAACGCCGGCACGATCCGGCGCGCGCCCGCCGCCGAGCACTCGGACGCCGACTGGGACCTCGTGCTGGCCGTGGACCTGTCGAGCGCGTTCCGCCTGTCGCGGGCCGTGGGCCGGCGCCTCCTGGCCCGCGGCGCGCCCGGCAAGATCGTCAACACCGTGTCGCTGTTGTCGTTCCAGGGCGGCATCCTCGTGCCCTCCTACGCGGCCGCCAAGGGCGGTCTCGCGCAGCTGACGAAGGCGCTCGCCAACGAGTGGGCCGCCCACCGCATCAACGTCAACGCCGTCGCCCCCGGCTACATGCGGACGGCCAACACGGCCGCCTTGCGCGAGGACCCGGAACGCAGCCGCCAGATCCTGGATCGCATCCCCGCCGGACGCTGGGGTGAACCCGCCGACCTCGCGGGCGCCGCCGTCTACCTGTGCTCGCCCGCCAGCGACTACGTCACCGGCCATCTGCTCGTCGTCGATGGAGGCTGGCTGGCGCGCTGACGCCCTACGGCTGCTTCTTCGCCGGGTTGTCGACCGGGTACTCCGGATGGCGTGACCAGTCCTCGAACGACCCGTCGTAGAGCAGCACCGGGTGGCCGAGCAGCCGGGCCGCGAACAACGTCGCCGTCGCCTGTTGACCGACGTGGCAGTATCCGATGACCGTGTCGCCGGGCTGCACGCCCGCCTTCTTGAAGGCCGCTGCGAGTTCCCCGGTCGAACGCAGCATCACGTTATCGTCGGCGAGCTGCGAGAACGGCACGCTCACGGCGCCGGCGATGTGGCCCGTGCGGTGGGGCCGGTCCTTCGACCCGCCGGTCGCGACGCCGTTGTAGAGGTCCGGATCGCGGGCGTCCACCACAGCGAAACCGGGTCTGCCGAGGTGCGCCCGCACGAAGGCCGCGTCCACGACCGTTGCGCGGGTCTTCAGCGGCGACATCGTGCCCGTCCGCGGCGGCGGCACCACGTCGGTCACCGGATGCCCGTCGCGAGTCCAGGCGCCCATGCCGCCGTCGAGCAGCGACACGCGGTCGCCGAGGCCGGCATAGTCGAGCGTGAACACCACGCGCGTGGACGGCGACACCCAGTCCTTCCCGTAATAGACCACGATGCGCGAGGTGTCGGAGATGCCCAGCGAGGCGAGGCGTTGCCGCAGGTCTTCGGCCGGCGGCATCTCGAGGATCAGTCCGGGGCCGGTGCGGTCCGAGACCGAGATCTCCGAGAGTACGACGAATCGGGCGCCGGGCAGGTGGCGTGCCTCGTACTCCGCCTTGTCCCCCACGTGCAGCAGGACGAGATCGGGATCGTCGAGGTGCTGCGCGAGCCACGCCGTGGACACGACGAGCTGATCGCGGGGCGAGGAGGCGTGCACGATGCCGTCCCGCAGCAGGACGGCAGCGACCGCGAGGATGCGTCCTTCCGGCGTGCGGGCGCGGGACGCCACGACGCAGCGGGGTGAGAAGCGGATGGCCGGCAGCACCAGGGCCACGCCCACCACGAGGACGACCGAGACGGTCGCGAACGTCGAACGAAGGGTACTCATGGAACCCCTCCGGGGTTGAACGGTTGCCGGGTCACGGTGCTTCCGAAAGTACCCCGTTTGCCACCTGGCCTCAATGACATTCCGGCTCACGGCACACGACTCACGGCCAATCCACGCGATTGTGCCCCGAACGAACGCGTCAGAAGGCCCCACCGACGTGGGCGGTGGCACAGGCCTGGGTGTTCCGCCGGCGCATGACTCGGCCGGCCTCTTCCATGGGCCACCTATCCAGGGCGGCCCGTGAACCGTCCCGGGCGCCCGGCGGAATTCGGCAATGGACTCGGTCCCTGGTGTCCTCCTAATCCCGGCGCTCAGTTGAATTGACCATGCGCCGGGCCGTAGCGCGCGGGCTTCAGCCCGCGTGCCCGGGGCGAACACCGTCAACCAAAGTGAGCCCCGGGAGTAGAATCGTGGCGTAATGCAGCCGGGGCGGGCCAGCACGCCCGTCGTGCGAGGCCTGACGCGTGCAGCCAGGGGCGCAGGGATCACCCGGCAGAAAGAGGAATCATATGAGCATCGGGCGAATGTTGACCGGACAGGAGTTCTTCCATTCATTCCCGCCGGAACAGGTGGCGGCGATCAGCAAGTTCACATCGGTCAGGAAGCTGGACAAGGGAGACATCATCTATCGGCCGGACCGGAAGGCCACCCACGTCTTCGTCCTGCTCGATGGTCAGGTGGAGTTGCGTCTCCCCTCCGGGACCGGCGAGATGGGGTTCCTGGTGAGCAGCGTGAGCAAGGGCGAGTTCTTCGGCATCGCCCCTCTCCTCGATTCCGAGCGCTACACCACCTCCGCGGTGTGCCTCAAGTCCAGCAAGGTGCTCTTCATCGAAGCCAAGCCGCTGATCGCGCTGATGCGGGACCACCCGTTGATCGGCCTCAAGATGATGAGCGTCGTCGGTCGTGCCTACTTCGATCGCTACGAGAGCCTGATCGAGCGTGTCCAGAAGGCCCTGTCGGATCTGACCGTCGAGATCTGAGCGTCGCCGGGCCACGCGCCCTCTGGTGTCCGGTCACGTCGAGGAGCCTGTCCGCCACGGCTCCTCGACGGCCCGGTGCCTCCTCGCGGCGCGTCAAAGCCTTTGTCAGGGCGGCTGGATGTGATATCAACAGCGTATCGTCACAACTGAACGTCTCTGACGGGTGGAGGCCCCCATGCCAGACCTGCAGGTCAAGACACGCTCGGGTTCGACAACGTCCCTCTCTCAACCTGTGATCGAGTCCTTCAAGGCCGCGTTGCGCGGCCAGTTCCTGCTTCCAGGATCGGCGGAATACGACGCCGCGCGCGGCGTCTGGAATGCCATGATCGACCGGCGGCCGGCACTGATTGCCCGGTGCGCGACCGCCGACGATGTCGCCGCGGCCGTGCGGCTCGCGGCCGCGCACGACCTGCTCGTGGCTGTGCGTGGCGGCGGGCACAATATCGCCGGCAACGCCGTCTGCGACGGCGGCCTGATGATCGACCTGTCGGCCATGAACGCGGTCCAGGTGGACGCGGCGAAGCGGACGGCGCGCGTCGGGCCCGGCGCGACGCTGGCTGACGTCGACCGCGCGACGCAGGCACACGCCCTGGCGACGCCGGTCGGGATCAACTCGACCACCGGCATTGCGGGGCTCACCCTCGGTGGGGGCTTCGGGTGGCTCAGCCGAAGCCTCGGCCTGACGATCGACAACCTCGTGTCGGCTGACGTCGTGACGGCGGACGGAGCGCTGGTCAAGGCCAGCGCCGCGGAACACCCGGACCTGTTCTGGGGGATCCGCGGCGGCGGCGGCAATTTCGGCGTGGTGACGTCGTTCGAATTCCGCCTGCACCCTGTCGGTCCCGAGGTGCTGTCGGGGCTGGTCGTGCACCCGCTGGACGCGGCAGGCGGCGTCCTGCGTTTCTATCGGGACTTCCTGGCAACGACGCCCGATGAGTTCGTCTGCTGGTTCGTGCTCCGAAAGGCTCCGCCGCTGCCGTTCCTCCCGCCCGAGTGGCACGGCCGGGAAATCCTGGCCCTGGCCATGTGCTATGCGGGTGCCATTGCCGAAGGCGAGAAGATCGCCAGGCCGCTGCGGAGTTTCGGGCACCCGATCGCGGATGTGGTGGCGCCTCACCCGTTCACGGCGTGGCAGGCAATCCTCGATCCGCTGCTCACCCCTGGCATGCGGAACTACTGGAAGTCGCACGACTTCCTCGAACTGAACGACGGGCTCATCGACGTGCTTGTCGGCCACGCCCGCCGGCTCCCCGACCCGCAGACCGAGATCGCGTTCGCGCAACTCGGCGGCGCCGTGAGCCGGGTGCCGGCCGACGCGACCGCCTATGCGCACCGCGACGCGCAGTTCGTGATGAACGTGCATGGACGGTGGGCGGATCCCGCGAAGGACGCCGCGTGCATCGCGTGGGCGCGCCAGCTCTTCCAGGCCGCGGCGCCATTCGCGACGGGCGGCGCGTACGTGAACTTCCTGACACAGGAAGAGCAGGGACGCGTGCCGGCGGCCTATGGCGGCAACTATGCCCGCCTCGTCGCGCTCAAGGCGAAGTACGACCCGCGCAACCTGTTTTGCGTCAACCAGAACATTGTGCCCGTGGCCTGAGGGACCAGCGGGGGAACACCCGTCATCGTGGTGCGCAACGTCTGCCGTGTCACGTTCGGAAGGGCAGGGCGGGCCCGGGTTCTCTGGAACGAGGGGCGCGGCAGGATGAAGACCGCCGTCCGGTAGCGGTGCGGGCGGCGGTCAGCGTGCCGGTGGCGGGGTGATGTCGGGCCTGCCGGGCGGCCGTCTGAGACGGACCGGCGGGCCCCGTCTCGCCCGGCGCGGTCATCTCGATGACCGCGGTCTTCCTGGTCTGCCAGCGTGGCCAGCCCCGCATCCTTTTCTCGACCTCCTGGGATAGACTGCTGCCGACGTACCTCGCGACGGTTCATCCGAAAGACCGGCCACCTCATGGACAAGCCGTTCCGGCTTCGTCGGGAGAACGTTCCACGATGAGCGCGCCGTCTCCCGTCGAACAACCTGGCCGACCCCAGCTGCTCCGCGTGCTTGGTCTCCGCGAGGGCATTGCCATTCACATGGGCGTCATCATCGGCTCGGGCATCTTCATCGTCCCGGCGACCATCGCGGGCCATCTTCAGGCGATGGGGCCGATCATCCTCGTGTGGGTGGTCGCAGGCATGTTGACGCTCTTCGGGGCCCTGACGCTCGCAGAGTTGAGCGCGGTGCTCCCGCAGGCCGGCGGTCCCTACGTGTATCTCAAGCACAGTTTCGGCCGCCTCTGGGGGTTCCTCTTCAGCTGGAACGACTACTTCATCAACAAGGCAGGATCGGCCGCGGCGATCGCCGTGGCGTTCGCGACGTACCTGGGATATTTCGTTCCCGCGTTGAGCCCGGACAATCCCCTGGTGAAAGGGGAGTGGTCGCTCTTCGGACACCCGATCCAGTTCTCTTTCGGCTGGATCCAGATCGTGGCGATTGCGACGATTGCGCTCGTGACCGTCATCAACGTCCGCGGGGTCAGGTTCGGCGGCTGGGTGATGGACATCTTCACCACGGCCAAAGTGATTGCCCTGGCAGGGCTGATCGTCGCCGTGATCTTCTCGGGGAAGGGGAGCACCGCCAACTTCCTTCCCTGGTGGCCTGATGACTGGACCAGCGGTATGACGTCGGCGTTCGGCCTGGCCATGATCTCGGCGCTGTGGGCGTACGACGGCTGGATCGATGTGACGCTGACGGCGGGAGAGTTCAGGAACCCGCAACGCGATGTTCCTCTCTCGCTGCTCGTCGGGACCGTTGCGGTGATTGTCCTCTACCTGGCGGCGAATCTCGCGTTCGCCTATGTCATCCCAATCCAATCCATGGCCGGCTCTCCCCGTATCGCAGCCGAGGTGGCTCAGACCGTGCTCGGCCCTGTCGGCGCTTCTCTCATCGTGATCGGGATCATGTGCTCGACCTTCGGCACGACCAACGGCATGCTGCTGGGAGGACCGCGGTCCCTCTACGCAGCCGGGGTGGACGGGGTGTTCGCCAGGTCGTTCGGGAAGGTCCACCCCACCTACCGGAGCCCGTACATCGCGATCATGGCTCTCGGTGTCTGGAGTTCACTCCTGACATTCAGCGGGACCTACGAGCAGATCACGTCGTATGTCGTATTCGGATCGTGGGGGTTCTATGCGATGACGGCGGTGAGCGTCATTGTCCTGAGGCGGAAAATGCCCGACGCGGAACGCCCGTACAAAGCCTGGGGGTATCCCTACGCCACCCTGTTGTTCGTCGTGATCGCGGCATGGTTCGTCTACAACACGCTTGTCGAAGATACGCGGAACGCGGTCCTGGGCATCGTTCTCCTCCTTGTGTCCCTTCCTTTCTACTACTACTGGGCCCGCGGCGCCGCAGCGGCGGAGAACCGCTAGTCGTGGGCCCCGATCTCCCGCGCAGTCTCTTCAGGGCCGTCAACCCCGCCTTGCCGCGTGCTCCCGCACGACGACCCTACGATAGCGAGCCGGTCATTCCATCATGTGCAGAAGGAGATACCGTCATGCGTTCCCGCACATTCCGACGAGCCCTGTCCACGGCAGTACAAGCGGCAGTAGCGGTCAGCGTCCTGCTCGTTGCGGACTGTGGAGGGCAGGCGCCCGGCGGGGCCAGGCTGGCCGGTGACTGGGACTACTATCGCATGCTGGGTGCCGCGCCAAATGGCGGGTTCGAAGCGCGCCGCCGCTTCGGTTTCGCACATTTCGACGGTCCGTCTGCGAATGGCGCGTGGTTGCGGCGCCGGAGCGGAAACTCGCTCGAGTCGATCAAGGGCGTCGAGCTCACCGGCGACACCCTTGTCCTCTCGCTCGGCGACGATAGCGCAATCAGGGCGGTCGTCAACGGTGACACCATCACCGGCCGGATCTATCGAGGAGACCAGCCGATCGACCGGATCTGGCTCACGCGGCGCACGAGTGCGCCGGTGTGGGAACCGAACTATCCGCTGTGGTCGGGCGCGGTGTCCGAGCCAACGTTCGGGGTCAAGATTGACCCGGCCATGCCCATGACAGCCCGCGACGGCACCATCCTCATGAACTTCGTCGCCAGGCCTGTCGGCGACGGTCCGTTCGGCGTCGTCCTGGAACGCACGCCCTACCTGCGCACCGACAAGGCAGCCGGCGAGTTCTGGGCGTCCCGCGGTTACATCTACGTGAAGCAGGATGTGCGCGGCCGCGGCGGGTCCGGCGGAGTTCTGGACATGAACGCGATGCAGGAGCAGGACGGGTACGACGCCGTGGAATGGGCGGCGGCCCTGCCGGGCAGCAACGGAAAGGTGGGCATGATTGGCCGCTCGAACCCCGGGCTCTACACGTGGTACGCCGCCATCGCCCAACCTCCCCACCTCGCGACGATCGCACCCGCGGTGGCCACCGCCGATCCGTTGCGGATCGTGCCATACATCGACATGGTGTTCTCGCCCACCATCATCCCGTGGCTCTGCATGACAGCGGTGAAGGAAACGCTCTCGGACGTCAGCAACGTGGACGAGGTCCGGGCATTCAACCACCTCCCGGTCATCGAAAGCGCGCAGCTGGCCGGGTGTCCCCGTCCCCGCTTCTGGGACGACTGGTTCGATCACCAGAAGGAGGATGGCTACTGGCGAGCCCTGAGCATCGAACGCCGCCTGGACCGGGTGCAGGTACCGGTGCTGGGCATTGCCGGCTGGCACGACGACGCGCGCGGGACCATCCGCAACTATGTGGCGTTGAACGCGCTGCCCCGGCATCCCGTGCAGCGCGTGGTCATGGAC
Source organism: uncultured Acidobacteriota bacterium (assembly GCA_963813325.1). GTDB lineage: Bacteria > Acidobacteriota > Vicinamibacteria > Vicinamibacterales > JAKQTR01 > CAWEYM01. Next base: position 1,291,491 of record CAWEYM010000002.1, on the reverse strand, counting down.
GCCGGCGCCCACAAGGGTATCGACTACGTCAACGGCGACTTCGGGCCCAAGGGGCGCATCGACCACCGGGCCCTCCAGCTCCGGTGGTTCGACCACTACCTGAAGGGCATCAAGAATGGAGTGGACGCCGAGCCCACGCTCGATCTCTTCATCATGGGCGACAACACGTGGCGGCAGGAGCACGAGTGGCCGCTGGCCCGCACGGTGTGGACTGACTTCTATCTCCGGAAAGGAGGCGTGTTGGACACCGTTGCCCCCGGCAGCGAGGCCGCCGACGAGTACCGGTACGATCCCGGCAACCCCACCCCCTACCTCGTGGACGCCCGGGAGCTGGAGTTGAGCCTCAACGAGGACTACCAGGCGGTTCACGCTCAACGCACCGATCTCCTGACGTACACAACCGCGCCGCTGAAGAAGGACACCGAGATCACCGGGCCGATGACGGCCACCCTGTGGGCCGCCACCGACGCACGGGACACGGACTGGAACCTCATGATTCTGGACGTCTACCCCGATGGAAGAGCGCTGCGTATTCAGGACGGCGTGGCCCGCGCCCGCTTCCGCAACGGCTTCGACCGGCCCTCGCTCCTCACGCCGGGGGAGGTCTACCGGTACGACATCGACGTCTGGTTCACGGCCCTGGTGATCCCTGCGGGGCACCGCATCCGAGTGGCGGTAGCGTCGGCGGGGTTTCCCAAGTACGACCGGAACCTCAATACGGGCGGGGACAACGAGCGGGATACGAAGTACGTGGTGGCGCAGCAACGGATTCTCCACGACGCAGCGCATCCATCACGAGTGCGGTTGCCCATCATCCCGCGCTAATCCCGGCGCTCACCGGCGCTCAGTTGAATTGACCATGCGCCGGGCCGTAGCGCGCTGGCTTCAGCGGGCGTGCCCGGGGCGAACACCGTCAACCGAAGTGAGCCCCGGGAGTAGCCTGCTGTGGTCATGAAACGGTTGCGCCGGCCGCGGTGACATCGTTGCCGGAGCGTGGTCGTCGAAGAAACAACGACGACGCCGGCCCTCACGGTGGTCACTCGCGCCTGAGTGCCGTGAGCGGATCCAGTCTGGCGGCGCGCCGCGTCGGGAACCACGCGGCCAGCCCGGCGACGAGGGCCACGAGCAGCGCCGCTGCGCCCAGCACACGGGGGTCCCCGGGCGCCGTGCCGAACAACAGGCTGCGGGCCGCGCCCTGGAAAGCCACCGCCGCGCCCGTTCCGAGAATCAGGCCGACCACCAGCAGCGAGCCCACACGCGACAGGATCAGGCGCGCGGCATCGGCGGGCCCCGCACCGAGCGCCATCCGGACGCCGATCTCCCGGGTCCGCCGCGCCACCGAGAACGCCAGCACGCCGTAGACGCCGACGCCGGCCAACAGCAGCGCCAGCACGCCGAAGGCGGTACCCAGTGTCGACAGGATGCGCTCCGAGGTCAGCGATTCGTCGATCTGCCGTTCGAGCGTCGTTACGCCGTACAGCGGCACGCTGGAATCGATCGCTCGCAGTTGGTCGCGCACCGCGGCCACGTGGCTGAGCGGGTCGCCGGCCGTCCGGGCGTGCAGCGCCATCTCACTGACCGGCACCTGCAGGAATGGCCTGTACACAAAGCGCGTCCGATCCTCGCGCAGGTCCACGTACTTGGCGTCGCGGACGACGCCGATCACCTGGATCGGCTGGTCTTCGTCGAAAAAGAAGTGCCGGCCGACCGGGTCGGTGCCCGGGAAGTACTCCCGCGCCATTGTTTCGTTGATCACTGCCACGAGCGGCGCGGCGTCGGCATCACGCCACGAGAAGCCGCGCCCCTCGCGCATGGGCATGCCCATCGCCTCGAAGTAGCCCGGGGAGATGGCTGCGACGCTGGCTCTCGGTTCCTCACCCGCCTTCGCCTGGTAGCCCGGAACGGTGAGCGTGTTGACGTCCCACGATCCCGAGATCGGCGAGGTCGACGACAGCCCCGCCCCGGTGACGCCGGGCAGCGCCTCGACGCGGTGCAGGAAGTCGGTCAGCGCCTGCCGGGCCCGGACGTCGTCGTAGCCGTTCAGCGAAGGATCCACGGCGGCCACCAGCACGTGCTCGCGCGCAAACCCGGTGTCCACGCCGCGCAGGTTGGCCAACGTCCGCAGGAACAGGCCGGCGCCGGCCAGCAGCATGAAGGACAGCGCGACCTGGGCCACGACCAGCGCGGATCGCAGACTCCAGAGCCCCTCCGCGCCGATGACGGTGGGCGTGTTCGTCCTGATCGCGTCGGCGGGATCCTGCCGCGCGAACCGCCAGGCCGGCACGAGGCCGAAGAGCAGCGCCGACACGAGGGACAGCGCGAAGATGCCGGCGACGACGCGGAGGCCAGGCGCCAGGTCGACGCCGAGCGCATTGTCCGGCGGCAGGAAGGACAGGACGATCCCCGCCGTCCACGCCGCCACCAGCACGCCGGCCGCGCCGCCTGCGATCGCCAGCACCACGCTTTCTGCCAGGAGCTGGCGGAAGATGCGCCAGCGACCGGCGCCGAGCGCGAGCCGGACGCCGAGCTCGTGCTGGCGCGCGGCCCCTCGGGCGAGGAGCAGGTTGCCCAGGTTCGCGCACGCGACGAGCAGCAGCGTGATCGTGGCACCTGCGAGCAGCAGGATGGGCAGTTGGGCGCCACGCCGGAGTCGCGCGGTGCCCTGGGCCCCCGGGCGCAACTCGAGCTGCCGGGCCAGTGTCTGCTGCCGGTCCTGTTCCGAGGCCCCGGCCGGTCGTTCATCCGCGAGCGCAGCCATGCCGGCCCTGAACACACCACCGGCTTCCGCGCTTGCCTGCGCCAGCGTCAGGCCCGGCTTCAACCTCGCCATCAACGTCAGCCACTGGTGCCCCCGCTTCGTGTTGTAGGGATCGTACGGGTTGGGCCGCAGCACGGTTGCCATGGACATCGGCACGCGGATCGCCGGTCGCCTGTCGAGGTCGATGCCGTAGAAGTCAGGGGGCGTCACCCCGACCACCCGCATTTTGTGGCCGTTGACCAGCAGGTCGCTGCCCACCAGCCCCGGGTCGCCGCCGAGCCGTTGCCAGAACCCATAGTCCAGGACCGTGACGGGGTTGCCGCCCGGCACCTGATCGTCGGCCGGCGTCAGCAGGCGCCCCAGGAACGGCCCGACGCCCAGCGTCTGGAAGTAGTCGCCAGTGACGATCTCACCCCGCACGCGCTCGCCGGTCGCACCGTGGGTGACGTTGAGGCTGACGCCCGAGCACGCGAGCACCTCGCGAAACGCCATGACGCCGTCTCGCAGGTCCTTGTATGCGGGATAAGAGAACGAGAAGCTCACGCGCGGCGACCGTGGTTCGCCCGAGGCGATGACGACAAGCCGGTCGGGGTCGGCGACGGGCAGCGGCTTGAGCAGGACGGCGTCGACCAGCGCGAACACCGCGCCGTTGGCCCCGAGGCCCAGGGCGAGCACGAGCAGGGCAGCCAGCGAGAACGCCGGACTCCCGAGAAGCACGCGAATCGCGAAGCGGAAGTCGTTCATGCAGCACCATCGGCGCCCGCGCGTGCGGCGCCTCAGCGGATTCGGGTCAGACAACCAGGGGTCTGCCCGCCCGAACCCGAAGCATCGTGGGGTCGGGCAGACAGCCGCCGCCGAAAGAGCAACGCCCGTGCCGGTCGTTCGAAGCTCACAACCTCCACGTAACGAAGGGGTTGCGGTCCTGGCGTCCGCCGCGTGCGTGCCTGTGGTGTCCGAACCCGACACGGGGTCGTCCCGCGCCCGGACAACGGCGGGACACGAGGCATCGGGCCCCGGGGCCGCAACCCCGGGGCCGACAGCTGATTGTCATGTTCCATGGAACGGGTGAGTGCCCGCCGCCACTCGCGAGACGGGACCGGCGGGGTGCAGTCTCAGGTCGACACAGCAAGGCCGAACGCCGCAAGTCACCGGCCGCGAGCCTGTGCGGTCAGGTCGGGCTCAGTTGAACGTGACCGTGTGGCTGTGCCCGCTGTTGTCGCTCGAGTCCTTCGAGACCCGGCCGTTCGCGGCGATCGATGCGATCTCGCCGGCCGACAGCTCGACCGTGTGCGGATGGGTCGCGGTGCCCTGGATGTTCAGCGACAGCGCGCCGGCCGCGGTCAACTGCGCGCCGGTGATGACCGCGACGTGACCGTGGTTGGCGGAGATCGAGCCGCTCTTGTCGCCGCCAGTCGGGGTCGGGCTGGTCGGCGAGCTGCTGCTCCCTCCGCAGGCCGAAGAAACCGAGATGGCCACGCCGCTCAGGATGGCCAGGGCCGCTGCCAGGGTGAACTCCCGGCGGTCCAACGTCTTCAGGTCGTGCATGTCCAGCTCCATTGGTGGACGACCGGGTGCGATCCGGTGCCGTCGCGTGGACAGACAGCAAGCCCCGTGCCCTGGCAGCACGCGCGCGAATGCTGTGGTTTTGCAGGAGAGCGGCAGAACGCGCCGCGAGGCCTTACGCCCGCCGTAACGGGTTTCGCGCGGCGTAAGGACGTGCCGCGCCGCCGGGCGGCAAGGCCGCCGCCCGGCCGCGACCCGGGGTCAGCCCGACCGCGCCCAGCGGATCAGCGTGCCGAAGGTCGGCGGCTTCCCGTACATCAGCAGGCCGATGCGGAACACCTTGGCGGCGAACCACAGGGACGCATAGCCGCCGGCCGCGCCGACCACCACGGCCGCCAGCGCCTGCCAGAGCGGGGGCGGCGTATTCGACGCGAGGCGCAGCATCATGACGAAGTTGCTGAGCGGCGGGATGAAGCTCAGCGTGGTCGCGAACGCGGAGTTCGGGTCGCGGCTGATCGGCATCCACAGCAGCCACGGCACCATGATGACGACCATGATGGGCGTCATCAGGCCCTGCGCCTCGCGCATCTCGTTGACTGCCGATCCGATCGCGGCCATGACGGCGCCGATCGAGAGGTACGCCAGCAGGTAGTACACGATCAGGAACACGATCAGCCAGGGGTCCAGCAGCCCGAGCGAGGCAAACGAGATGAGCGCCATCGCGCCCAGCCCCATGTACAGGGTGAGCACCAGCAGGCCGACGGCGAGCTGTCCCAGGATCTTGCCGACCATCAGTTCCATCGGCGACACGGCCGACAGCAGGACCTCCACCACCCGGTTCGTCTTTTCCTCGACGGTCGTCGTCAGCAGGTACTGGCCGCTCATCAGGACCGAGACCAGCAGCAGGGCCATGAACGCCGCCGGCATCAGCATGTTCAGGACCTCGTTGGTCGCGTTCTCTCCGGCAGCCGTGACCGTCCGCGACCTCACGCGGTCGACGCGGGTCAACACGTCGATCGCCTTCCGGTCCAGCCCCGACCGGCTGATCCGCACGTCGACGATGGCATCGCGCATCCCGTCCGTGATCTCGCGGACGAGCCTGTCGTCCAGCTTGCCGCGCACGAACAGATCGTAGCTGCCGAACGCCTCCTTGCCGGGCTCGCGGACGACCGCGTCCGGGTGCACGACGACCAGGGCCAGGCGCTGCGAGGTGGCGTGCTGCTTCGCAGGCGCTGCACGCAAGGGCGCCTTGGCGGCGTCCGCATCGGCGTCGGGGCGGAGGATCGTCACCGTGAGCTGCGGCACCTCGCCGAGCGCCGTGTTGACCGCGCGGTCCATCGCGGCCTGGGAATCCGGCGTGGCGCCGGCGCCCCGTTTCAGCGCCTCCGGCATGACGTCCTGCATCCGGCGGAATGCCTCCTCGCGCCGCTGCGCGATGCGGTCGGGCTGGAGGAACGTGCGCAGGCCGGGCGCGACCTGGCCGGTCGGGTCGATCACCGCCACCTCGCCCTCGACCATCGGCGGGCCCTGGCGGATCAGCCGGGGCAGCAGGAAGATCATCACGCTGATGATCGCGGGGGTGATGAGCGTGGCCAGGATGAACGCGCGCGTGCCGGCCGTGGCCACGAACTCGCGCTCGGCGATCCGGAGGATCTTCTTCACGCCCGCACCTCGCTCTCGGCGGCCGCCTGGTCCCGGACGGCCGCGCGCAGCGCCGCCGCTTCCCGGCCCTCCCCCTCGGTGGCCACGATGTCGACGAAGATGTCCTCGAGGCTCGGCCGCCGCAGCTCGAGGCGCGCCGGGGGGATCGCGGCCGCCACGGCCTGGACGACCGACGCCCGGTCCGCCGACGGCCCCAGGAACAGCTCCCAGCCGGCGCCGTCGCGGCGGAGATGCTGCACGCCCGGGATGGCGGCCAGGGCCTGCACATCCGCATTCGGATCGAGCGGCTCGAAGGCCAGACTCCGCGGATCGAAGCGCGCCCGGATGGCGCCGATCCCGTCATCGAGCACTTTTTCTCCCCGGTGGATCATCACGATGTGGTCGCAGAGCTGTTCGGCGTGCACCATCACGTGGGTCGAGAACAGCACCGTGGCGCCGCGCTGGTGCTCCTCGCGCACCAGGTCGCGGAGCAGCCGCTGGTTGACGGGGTCGAGGCCGCTGAAGGGCTCGTCGAGGATGATCAGGTCCGGCCGATGGACGATGGCGGCGAGAAACTGGACCTTCTGCTGCATGCCTTTCGACAGTTCCTCGCAGCGCTTGCGCTCCACGTCCGCGAGGCCGACGCGATCGAGCCACCCTCTGACGCGCTGCGGCAGGTCCGGCCCGTCATCGCTCTTGAGCTGGGCCATGTAGGTGAGGAAGTGGCCGACGCGCATGCGCTTGTAGAGACCGCGATCCTCCGGCAGGTAGCCGATCCGGTCCTTGGCCTCGAGCGCGGACGATCGGCCGAGCACGCTCAGGTCTCCGCGGTCCGGCATGAGGATCGACAGGATCATGCGGATCGTCGTCGTCTTGCCGGCGCCGTTGGGGCCGATCACGCCGTAGAGCGCGCCGGCAGGCACCGACAGGTCGATGTCGCGCACGGCGACCGTCTCGCCGAACGTCTTCGTCAGTCCGCGAAGCTCGATGGCATTGGGCATGGGCTGGACAAGGAGTTTCACAGGGTAGCACGGTTCCGACCCTGACAAACCCGGGCCGGGCCCGGCCCCGTCGCCGTCAGCGCCCGGTGCAGCCGGGCAGCCGGAACGCGCCGATCCGGGTCGAGTAGCTCGTCGCGTCCTTCCTGAGGTAGTCGCCGACGTACCAGATCGTGCAGTCGTCCGAGGGATCCACGGCAGTCTGCGTGTAATCCTCCCAGCGCAGCGTCGTGGTCTGCGCGGCTTCGCCGTCGACGAGCACCGCCTCGCGCAGCGTCAGGCGGCCGGGCGGATCGTCGGCGAGCCGCGCCGCGAACCGCTGGCCAGCGAAGTGCGGCGTGCCGCCGAACGAGTAGCCGATGCCGATGTTCCCCAGTCGATCGATGGCCGGGCTCGCCATCCAGCGGAAGAAGCCGTCAGGCGCGTACGTGCCCTGCTGGTGGAGCGACACCGTGCGGCCCGTGCCGATCCGGAACTCGTACCAGCGCACGCCCCCGGCGCCGGCGGTCGTGTTGACCGAGTGCACCGCGACGAGCGACTCCCGACCGCCGATCCGGCGGTAGACAAGGCGCTGCATGATCTTGTCGCCCTGCGCGTCGAGCCGCCGGTCGGTGCCGGGCTGTGGCACGCAGTGGGTGAGCTGCCCGTCGCACAGGTAGTGGTAGGGCGCCACCGCGATCGCGTCCGGGCCGGCGACGCGCGTGCGGGCCGGCGTGGTCCAGTCCACGTGGAACTGCCACACGTGGATCGTGGAGGCCTCGAATGACTTTGCGAGCTGGGTGCCGCCCGTGGCCATCATGACGTTGGGCGCGCCGGGAGGCGGCAGGTTCGGCCCGTCGATGTCGGCGTTGTTCAGGAAGCCGACGTCGTTGACGATCACGCACTGCTCGGTTGCGGCTTCGCCCTTCAGCATCTTCGCGCGGTCCGCGACGCAGGCGTGTTTCTGCGTCGTGATCGTATCCGAGATCCGGTCGTCGCCGGTGCTGGTCGGCACGTAGTAACCGTCGGGCCAGATCGCGGGCCGGGGGTAGTCCGGGAACAGCGGGCGCAGGAACTCGTAGCGGTAGTACGGCCCGAACGGATCGGGGCCGACGCTGACCGCGTAGCACATCGCGTACGGGCCCTTCGGCTCCTCCGCGCGCGGGCGGGCGGGCGCCGGCTGGCCCGGCTGACCGCCGCCGCCGCCCGGGGGCTCCTGCGCCGGCGGTGCCGCGGGCGGTGCGGGAGGCGGCAGCAAGGCCGCGGCGGGTCCGGGCTGCCCGGGCCGTCCGGGCGGGCTGACGTAGGCGGGCGCGCCGCCCGTCCACGCGCCGGGCTGATCCGGCCGCACCTCGGCGCGCCGGAAAATGGGCATCACGACGAGCCAGCGGTCGGCGAGCTGGTCGTAGCGGACCACCGCGTCGCCGTTGTTCATGCTCTCGCAGGTGCCGCCGAAGCCCTTGAAGATGTGGTTGGTCGCGACCGCCCCGTAAAGGGCGGTGCCCGTCGTATCGAACCGCCCGCCCTTCTTGGTGAACACCGCCATCCGCGAGTTCACCGTCTGGACGATGTGGTCGGGACCGACGGCCAGGCTGTTGTCGGACGGGTTGCGCGCCGAGGCCGGGCCCTGCGGGCCCTCGAAGCCCACGCCGAGGCCGTCGAAGCTCGCGACGAGCAGGGCAGCGGGCCTCGGGCCCTGAGACACCTGCTCGACGGAATCCGATCCCGCGGGCGTGGTGATGACGGGCGGAACGACTGGGGCCTGGGGCTGCTGGCCTTCAGCGACGACCGGATCCGGGGCCAGCGTGCCCGGCGGGGCTGCCGCGTGCGCGGCGCCGGTGGCGTGGCCTGACCCCGCCGGGGTGGCGCCGATCAGCTCTCGAAGCGGCGGCGAGACGTCGAAGGCAGCCGCGCGGTGGACGCTGACGGTTCCCGTCGCGGGCGGCCCGGGAGCACCGACGAGGGCGGGAATGACGATCGCCACGGCTGCGGCCGTGATTGCCGGGCTGCGCAGGCTGCGAGACATGCAGGCGCCTCGAGGTTCGCGAACCATGGCCCCGGGCACGCGGCTGCCGCCAGCGTCGCGCGGACGCGGCGGCACCTGCGCGGGGCGCCGGGCCTCACGGCCACGGCGTGCCACAGCCTACTGCCGCCAGGCGGACGGGTCAAACGGGTAGAGACCGCGGGTAGAGACCGCCCTGCCGACACCACACCGCCGAGAGCCGGCAACCGGGTGCCGCCGCCGCGCGCCCGCGCCGGGTACTTCGCTGCGGCGCCCGGCCGGGCCGCCCGCGCGCCCGCGCCGGGATCGCCCCGGGATCGCCAGGCTCCAGCCTGGCCGGGATCGACGTCGCACGCCGAGAGCCGGGTGTCGCGAACCTGATCGCGGTCAGTTCGGATACCAGTAGTGCTGTGACTGGCACGAGCACTGCGAGTTGCACCCGCAGACCGGGTTGCAGGTGCAGACCGGGTTGCACGTGCACTGCGACTGGCACGTGCAGGGCGCCGGCGGTGCGGGCGTCAACTGGAAGTCGACCCGCGTGTCGCCGGCGATCCCGACCGGCTTGTCCGCCGAGATGTACCCCGTGGCCGAGGCGCGCGCCGTGAATCCGCCGCGCACGAGGGCCGGGATGGAGTAGTAGCCATTGCCGTCGGTCCCGGACGACTTGTTGGCGTTGGGGCCGTCCACGACGACCACCCGCCCGCCGCCGATGCCCTTGCCCGTGTTCTTGTTGCTCACGACGCCAGCCATCGAGAACGTGGTGGTGTCGGCCGCCGGGGGCAGCGAGAAGTCCTGGCGCGCGTTGGCGGATATCGTCAGGCCCACGCTGACCGGGGAGCAGCCCGACGCGCTCGCGCGGACCGTGCAGCCGCTCTGCACGAGGCCGACGAGCGAGTAGCTGCCGTTGCTCGCTGTGGTGGTCGACTTCCCCATGTTGGATCCGTCGATCACTTCCACCGTTGCGCCCGCGATGGCCTGCCCGGTCGCCTGGGCCGTGACGGTGCCTGACAGCGTGAAGGTCGGCGCCGTTGGGGCCGTCGGGGAGTTATTGCCGTCGCTGCCGCCGCACGACGCCAGCACGGCGGTGGACCCGCCCAGGACGCCGCGCGACAGGGCTCGAATGAACCCCCGCCTGCCGCCGCCCGGCGTCGCCACCCCGTAGACCACGGGAACGTCGTCGCCGTCCGCCTCTCGCGCGTCGACGGATGTCAGCCGATCGGCCGGCGCCCGGCCCGGCGTGCTGGTGCTCGTCGCAGTCGGACGTGGTTCGCGGTCGTCACTCATGATGATCTCCAGGGCATGAATCGAGGTTGTTGGAGGACGGCAATTCGTGGTTGGCCACCACGTTGGCCGGTGCACACAGCCCGAGGCGGACCAGCCGCAGGAACACGTTCTTCGCCAGGGCCTGCGCGGCGCCGGGTTCCCACCGGCACCCCGCCACGAGTTCGTCGACGATGTTGGCGAGTGTGGACCGGCCATCGAACCGGCTCAGGACGAAGGTCTCCGGATCCTCGAGTCCGTACAGATCGGCCGGGTCACCCTGGCCCGGCCGGCCGCACATCCGGCCGTCGACGGCGAACACCGTGACGCCGGGGAGGAATCCCGGCCGGAGCGTCATCAGCGTCTGGTCCGGGAGATCCCACAGGTCTGCCAGCCGGAGTTGCGGCCGACCCGTGAGTTCCTCGACGAGCGCCACCGTGTCGCCCAGCACGTGTCGGAAGAACCGTCGGCGTTCAATCACTGGGAAGCCCCCGGGCCATGCGCAGGATGCGCCAGATCGTGAGACCCTGCTGCACGCGACACCTGAAGCCGGCGGTCTGCTCGCCGGCGTCGGCAGCGTTCGCGAGGCACACGTCGGGGCAGTCCCGCGCGCAGTGGTACGCGTTGACGCAGTCCTCGCAGCGCGGAGGCATCTGCGCGGCGCGCCGGCGCAGTTCGGCGGCGCGGTGCCTGTCGATCGCGAACGGTCCAGGCGGATCGGCTGGCCGGCCCACTCGCAGGCCGGCGCCCGCGCGATCCCCGTGTCCCGTGTCGAGAAAGCACGCCGTGGCGTGGCCGTCGGGCGTCAACTGCAGCACGTCGCGCAGGGGGTTGCAGAACGGGCCGTGCAGTTCGTCCGGCCGCGCGCCCGAGAGCGTCACGTCGCACCCGACCGTTCGCGCCGTTTCGGAGGCCTGGATGAACTGCGCGAGAAACGCGTCCGCGTCGGCCGCGGCGAAGTGCGGGCCAGCCGAGGCGCGACCGCGGTAGACAGGCTCCAGGCGGATGCGCCGCGCCCCGAGGCGGTCGTGCGCGTACGACACGATGTCGCGCTGGCGCCGGACCGTCGCGGGCGTCACGGTGGCGCGGACCGTGAGGTCGGCCCCGGCCGACGCCAGGATTCGCGCCGTCCGCTCGATGACGGCGCTGGTGGGCTGCCCGCGCGCCGGACGCTGGGCGTCCTGGATGTCCGGCGGACCGTCGCACGAGAGCCCGATGTGATCGATGTGCCGGGCGAGCCAGCGGGCCCGGCTTTCAGCGATGAACCCATGCGTGGCGAGATAGGTTCGCGTCCCGATCCCGTGATCGCGGGCGACGGTGGCGGCCATCGCGTGCAGGCGGCGCAACAGGTCCCAGTGCAGCGTCGGTTCCCCGCCGCCGTGGAACACGACCGTCAGCGGCCGGGAAAGGTCCGCGCAGCGGCGAGCCACCAGGCGCGCCGCCTGTTCCGCTGCGCGCACCGAAAGGAGCGATGACGCCGCGGGCTGCTCTCGATCCGTGCGGGAAGGGCGGATCACCGGGCGCTGCGCCGTGCGATGCGCGGCCGCGAAGCAATACGCGCACGACAGATCGCAGCGGTTGCTCAGCACCAGGGTCAGGCACTCGGGTCTGTAGGCGCGCTCCGCCTGGCGGTGCCAGGTCCGAACCGTTGCCCGGCCTGCTTCCTCGAGCGATCGGGCGAGGTCGTCGGCCTCGGAGTCATGACAACCCGCGCCGGATGCGATCGCCGCGCTGATCTGATCGGCCTGGCTGCCGCGGGCGGTCACAACGTGCCCCGGCGTGTAGAACACCGCGTCCTCGCCGGCCTCCAGGCGGAAGATCGGGAATGCCGGGTGCACTCGAACGGCCCGTGCGATCGTCGATTCGGCGATCACGCTAGGCGCTCCCCTGTGCCGCAATTGAGAAAGTCCGGCGGCGCTGGCGCTGGAGCGCAGCCGCGAGGCACCCGCCGGAACACTCACCGCCGGCCCGCCGCGAGCACGCGTCGCAGTCCGGCGTCAGCCGGAATGCCCGATCCGCTTGCTGCCGCGCCGCAAAGATCGCCCGTGCCCGCGGCGCGTCGAGGTCCGGCTCGAGGGGGACCGCGCCGAGCGCGGCGAGCGGATAACACGAGATCAACCGGCCGTCCGGCAGCAGATCGAGAATCGGCCCGCAGCGGTTCCCGAGGCTCCCGCCGCCCGGACCAAGGGCGGCCACCGTCCCGTCGGGGAACATGCAGGGCACCCATCCGCAGTCGAACTCGACGCCGACCCCGCGCTCGCGTGCGGCGGCGGCGAACTCGGCGACGCGGCGGCCGACCTCGGGGTAGTGCCGCGGGCGCAGGTACGAGTTGGCGCCGGCAAGCGCAGGGTGGCCGAGGCCCAGGCGGACCGTGCGTCGCAGATCGCGGCGTTCGATGACGTCCAGCAGCGGGCCCAGCCGAATGCCCGGGGAGTCGATCGTGACGCCCAGCGTGACGCGAGGGCCGAGGCGGCGGCACACGTCGTCCTGGCGAACCGGATGGAGCGTCTGCCCCGGCGGCGGGGGCACGACGTTGAGGAGCACTGCGACCGACGCGGCGGGCGTCGCCTCGAGAGCCCGCAGGGCGGACTCGGGGATGAGGCCTCCCGAGAACACGACCAGGCCGAGGCCGCGCGACAGGGCGAGGTGGATCACCCGGCCGAAGTCGGGGTGCAGCGTCGGCTCGCCGCCGAGCAGGCGGGCCTCTGGCACTCCCGATCGCACCAGGAAGTCCAGGGCAGCCTCGAACCGGGCGAGCGGCATGTGGGCGGCGTCGGGTGATGCCCGCCTGCCAGCCTCGCCAGCGAAGCAGAACCCGCAGTCGCGGTTGCAGGCCGACGTGATGGAGATGTTCGCCATCAGCCTAGGCGCGCCGGATCAGGCCGGCCCGCTCCCATCCTTCGATCGCTGACCGGATGATCGCGTCCGCCGCTGTCGGGTCGAGTGACGCGATGGCGGCGATCATCCGGGCCACTTCCGCCAGCGGATACCCGCGGCTCACCAGGTCCCACACGGCAGCTTCCGGGTATCCGAGCCGACAGGCTCCGCCCCTGCCGTCAACCAGTGTCAGCGTCGTCCGCTCGACGGCCCATCGCACGCCCGGCGCCACGTGGTAGAGGATCATGGGCATGCTGCCGCGCCTGCCGGCACGGCCTCCTGCGGCGGCCTGGCGTGCGGCTGGACGAGGTCGGCACCTGCCGTGCGTGTGCCGCCGACCTCGTCGAACGGATCCCAGTCGTGGAGTGCCAGGCGCTCCATCGCGCGCTGGTCCGCCACCAGTTCGTCAGCGAGGTCGTCGCCTCCGCACGCCCTGAGGATCAGGCCCGCGGTCACGATCCGCGTCTGGATACAGAAGGGCGTGTACTCCGCGTCGCAGCCCGGGTAGGTCTGGTTGACGTGGCAGCCGCCGGCGCACGTCCACTGGCAGAAGCAACGCTCGCAGCGGGTCTTCCCGAGGGGCACCCGGCGCACGCGCCCCAGCGCGCCCGCATCGATCGCCACCTTGCCGTCGGGTTGGACCTGGCCGACGTCCAGATCGAGCCCCCGAGCCTGCCAGTCCTCGGGCCTCAGGTAGCACGCGCCCACCCGGCCGTCCGGCGAGACGATGACCGCATCGGTGCCGACGGGGCAGAACGACAGGCGCGGCCGTTCGAACTCGGCCGCCGAATACACGACCCTGACCCCCGTCTCCTCCGCCACGCGATACGCGTCGAGACAGCCCACCGCGAAGCCGTACGGCTGTGGGGCCTTCAAGCCTGCGCGAGTGGCCTCTGCGCCAGCCGTCAGGGTTTCGAGGTTCACCGTGTGCGGCCGGTATGTCTCGATCATCCAGCGGACGATCGGAGCGAGCTCCCCGACCGAGTCGTCAGTGACGCACATGCGCAGGCACAGATCAACCGGCATCCGGCTCAGCCGCGCCGCCGTTCGGCTGACGGTGGCGAACGTGGCTTGTCCGCCCGCCCTGGGGCGCAGCCGGTCGTGGATCTCGGGCGGGCCGTCGAGCGAGACCGCGATGCCGCCGAAGTAGTCGCCGATGAACTCGCACACGCTGTCGTCGACCATCCCGTTGGTCGAGCCATCCACGTACGGCGCCAGGCCGTCACGCGCGGCGAGCAGCCTGGCGCGGTGCACGACGATGGCCACGATGTCCGGCGCGAGAAACGGCTCGCCGCCGAAGAAGTGAATCCGAAAGTCGCGCCGGCCCGCGTCGCGCAGGCGCGCCGCCATCCAGTCCACCGCCGCGACGGCCGTCGCCGGGGTCATGGTCGCGCGGCCCGCCGTCGGCCCGCCGAAGTCGCAGTAGGTGCACGCGAGGTTGCAGGCGCGCGTCGGCATGATGCCGAGCATCGGCGGGCACGGAGGGCCGTCGGGCGGCGCGGGCGCCGATGTCGCCATCTGCTGCACCGCCTTCCCGAGAGCGCCGAGTTCGCCGGCCGCCAGGGTGGCGTTCCCACGCCGGAGCATCCGGGCCGCGGCGGTATTGACGACGGCCGCCACGCCGCTGAGCGGTGCGAAGAGCAGCCACCGGTCCAGCACCGGCACGAGGAAGGTGGCGTGCCTCGTCATCATGCGGTGCGCTCCACGGCCGGACAACCCGCCGTCACCTGCTCCCACAAGGCCCGCGCCTGGAGGATCATGTTCCCGACGAACCAGCTGCCCTCGCGCGACAGGGTCCACTCGCCCGGCATCTCCGAGTCGACGAGGAGACCGCCTCTGAGCCACGTGTCGATCATCGGGGGAAACGACGCGGGGTACGCGCGGATCACCGCTTCGACGATGTCCGCGGGCAGCCGCTGGGCGAGGAGCGACCGCTCCAGTTCCCGGACCAGGCGGGCGCCGCCCCGGTACTCCACGCCCTGCGCGACCGCGGATCGGCCGTTCCCGAGCGCGGCGTAGTACTCGGGAAGCAGGAGGTTGCCGTAGTAGAGATCGCCCGCCGATCCATGCGCGTACGGTCCGAGCGCGACGCAGTTCTCCCGGCGGGCCGGATGCGTGTAATACAGGTTGTCGGACGGGCTGCGGGCGAACTGGCCAAGATGAATGGGCTGGAGCCCCGCCACGTCCATGAACGCCCAGATCTCCCGCCAGAGGTCGTGCGTGAACCGTGCGCGCTCGTGGTCTCGGTCGCTCCCGACCTGCGCGCCGCCGCGCTCGCGCAGCTCGCAGATGGAGAACATGCGGATGCCCGCATCGAACAGGCGCCGCAGGTCGTCCCGCACCACGGTCCCGCCCACGCCCTCGAACCCGATGATCAGGTCGGCCGACGGGAAGAAGCCGCGCTCGACCAGGTCGCGGATACGCCGGACCACCGCTGCGCCGTCGCCGGCCCGGCCCATGCGGCGTCGAGTCGCGTCGTCGAGCGTCTGGATCCCGAGGTGAACGCGCCGGAAGCCCTGGCGGCCGAGCACCTCGATGGTCTCGGCATCCAGGGCCGACACGGTCGTCTCGATCGCCCACTCGCAGTCGGCCGATCTGCCGAACGCGTGCCCGATCGCGGCGACGAGCGCCGAGAATCGGCGGAGGCCCAGCGACAAGGGCGTGCCCCCCCCGAAGTGCACGGTCGTCGGCGGCTGCGGGTGTCCGGTCCAGGGGTGGGCGTCGAGCGACCGTTCGACGGCCTCGACATATTCGTCGAGCACGCGATCCGCCCCGCGCGGGATTGCGTGCGTGTAGAGCGCGCAGTAGGGGCAGATCGACCGGCAGAACGGGACGTGCACGTACACGCAGTACGGCCGCAGCCACGCGCCCGACTGTCGATCCTCGCGCAGTTTCCGGCAGACCGCCTCCCCGTCGAGGGCCGCGCCTGCCTCGAACCACGGGCCGGTCTCGATGCGCCGCGCGAACGCCGGCACCGCTACCCCATGGCGGGTTGCTCCCGCGCCTGAGCGGTTCGGCCGCCCTGCGCCAGGTACTCGCGCATCTGATCGAGCGTCAGTTCCCGGTTGACGATGCACCGCGGGCTGCCCGTCGTGTCCCACGGGTCGCCGGCCAGCGCGAGTTTCGACGCGCACTCGCCGGCGCAGGACCACTTGCAGAAACAGTCGGCGCAGGACGGCTTGTTGTCGACGGTCAGGGTCCGGAGGCGGCGGACCTTGTCGTGATCGACCTCGATCTCGCCGGTCTCGGCGTCCAGGCGGCCGTAGAAGAACGTCTCGGCCCGCGGATCGTCCAGCTCGCCGACCTCGTAGCAGGCCGTGACGCGGCCGTCCGGCGTGATCGCGAGCAGGTCGTCGCAGACCTGGCAGAACTTGTTGGTGATCGTGCCGAAGCGCGCGCCCGAGTACTTCAGCTCGCGGCCGTACGCGCGCGTCACCTCGCGGGCGGCACGGAAGGCGGTCACGAACTCGTGCGGATCGGGAAAGCCGAGATCGTTGACGCGCGCGCGGCCGACCTGGAACACCGGCTCCAGGTGGATCATCCGGGCCCGAAACGTCCGGCACATGAAGTCGACCGATTCGACCAGCCGTTCCAGGCTCAGGCGCGTCACGGTGGCGCGCAACCCGTAGTCGTAGCCGCACTCGTCCATCCGGTGCAGCGCGGCTGCGATCACCGGGAACGAGGCCCGCCCGGTAACGAGCGGCCGCTGGGCATCGTGCACCTCCGGCAGGCCGTCCAGCGACACGGTCGCGCTGTCGATGTTCTTGATGACCCACTCGACCAGCGGACCCTTCATCACGCCGTTCAGGCCGGCGCTGGTGTTGAAGGTGAGACCGCGCGCCTGGGCCTCGCTCCGCCCGTACGCCACGCACCGCTGGAGCAGCGTTCGCGCGGTCGTGACCTCGCCGCCGCCGTGGAACATCACCGACACCTGCGTGCGCCCCGTGGCCGCCGCGTGGCGGACGAGCCAGTCGAGCGCGGCCTTCGCCGTTTCCCAGCGCATCACCCTCGGCCGGTCACCGCCGTTCGCGTAGCAGTAGGTGCAGGCGAGCGTGCAGCGGGTCGTGAGCGTCAGCGTCATGCCGCTGGGGTCGTACGCGGTCTTCGACGGGATGCTGGGCGTCCGGCTCGCCTGGTCCCGGCCGATGAGGATGCCTGCGCCGACGAGCGCATCAAGGACGTCGGGCGGCAGCGAGTCGAGGCGCGTCAGTCCGGCCCTGACCTCGCGAAGCTGGCGAGCGGCGACGCCGTTCACCCGGGCGACGCCCAGCGTCTGCGGCGAGTACAGCAGGTAGGCGGGGCCGTCGGCGACGATGAACAGATCGTCCGGGACGGCGAGTTCTTCGAGCGGAAGTTCCACCGGGTCTGGAAGGACTCCGGCGCGTGGCACGCACACCTGGACGCCGCCAGTGGGGGCAAAGGAGGCGATTACGGCGACGGCTGACGGGCAGCAATGTACGCGGCTGGTGAGCGGGTGTCAATTGATTACATGTGGAGTCGGGGAATGCGAACTCAGCCGCGCGCCCACGACAAGGCCCGGCGCTCAATTGAGTTGAGGACGCGCCGGGGATGTGGCGTGCAGACTCCAGCCCGGGTGCCCGGAGCGCCGGGCGTCAGCAGGACGGCGGATGGCCGTGGCCTGACCGCCCGGCCTCAGCACCAGGATCAGATGGTCCGTCTCGGCATCGACGGACTTGACCAGCGTGTAGCCCGCCTGGGTGGCGTAGTCGAGGATTCGATCGCGTGTCAGGAAGTGCGAGCCAGCGCCCCTGGCCGGATCGCGATCGATGATGGCCACCGTCGCCCCGGCACGCAGGTACTTCCGGACGTTGACCAGCCATGCCACGGGCTCGTCGAAATCGTGGAAGGCGTGCACGAGAACCACCAGCTCGAGGTCCTGCCGCGGGAAGAGCGGATCGTCAACGGTTCCCACGACCGTGTGGATGTTCGACAGGCCTTCCCGCTTCCCGCTGCGCGCCAGGGCCTCGAGCGCCCGGCGGTCGATATCGTTCGCGTAGACCGCCCCCTGGGCGCCGACGCGCTTCGCCATCGGCAGCGTGAAGTAACCCTCGCCGGCGCCCGCCTCGCCGACCACCATGTCGGGGTGAACGCCGATGGCGTCCATCGCCTGGTCGATGTCCAGGTTCCATTGGAAGGGCCGGCACGCCGTCGGGTCGGCAGCCGCGCGGCCCATGCCGGCCAGCGCCATCACGATGAGCAGCGAGCCGAGCGCCAATCCTCGACCCCGAGCCGTTGATGTCATCGGTCCTCCCCGGAGTGATCCCTGGTGTCGGGCTCGATGCGACGCCCGGCCGCCGGCCCTCGCCCCAGCCCCGTTCCGCAGCGCCGACGGGACACCGCGATCTCCTGCCGCCACGGGGAGCAGGCGGGGTACTCCGCTGCGCGCGTGCGGCTCGGCCGGATGGCGGAGGTTGCGGGCCGCCAGGCTGACCGCCATTTATGGGTTAGACGGAGGCGCCCCCGGCGCGGTCGGCCGGGCTGACCGATCTCCGGTGACGCCGCCTGCGGCCATGCCGGAGTGAAGACGTGCGGCCGGCATTCCAGGAGGACCGTTCGGCCACGGGCCCGGGCACGTCGCCCGGGCCCAGAACCTGCCGGCTCTTCCCGGTCGCGGACGCGACTGACTGCCGGCCTCGTTCGCTACATCCAGGGTTCGTCCGCGGACGGACCTGCGATTCGTATGTGAGTGACCCGCCGGGACTGGCCGCCGCGTCCAGCGTGCGCGGGCCCACGGGTTCCCGGCGCACAGCCCTTGAGCGTGCAGCCTTGCTGGCTTGACTTGCCAGCCCTGATACAATGCGTACGGGAATTAACCGACAAGTTTACTCGGAGACGTGTCTAGCCACGTGGCCGAAATCGTCGCTGGGTTGGCCAGGCACACGACGGAAGCACCTCCAAGCGCACCGAGGGCAGGTCATGGAAGCTCATCCGCTCCCCACCCCTCCGCTTGCCGCGCCTTCCGGGCGCCATGTCGAGGGGATAGCTCCGACAGTCGGCCGGGCTCGACACATTCTGGTGATCGGTGATCCGCACGGGTTCGTCGAGCCTGGAGAACTGGCGAATGTCTGCACGCAGACGATGGCGTGGTCGAGCTTCTCACCTCCTGCCCTCGCCGAACACAGTCCCGACCTGATCGTTCCGATCGTCGATGCCTTCCACGATGCGTCCGTCGCCTTCTTCCAGCTCCTGTCGAAGCGGTCTGTGGCGGCTCCGGTCCTGGCCGTTCTGCCTGCCGATCACGCCCACTCCGACCGGTTCTCCCTCGCGACGCGCGCTGTGGACGATTTCGTGCTCATGCCGGTGCGGTTCGAGGAGTGGCGCCTGCGTGTCATGCGGCTGACCGGCTTGGACGAGTCAGAGCCTGCGTCCGTGGGAGAGAAGCTCGCAGGGGAGATTGGATTGTCCCAGTTCGTCGGACGCGCGCCGGCGTTCCTCGAAGTCGTGGAGAAGATTCCGCTCGTGGCGCGCAGCGGCAGCCCCGCGTTGATCACGGGGGAAACGGGGACCGGCAAAGAGCTCTGCGCACGCGCGATTCACCTGCTGAGCGCCCGGCGCGGCCAGCCCTTCATCCCTGTGGACTGCGGGGCGCTTCCGGACAACCTGTTCGAAAACGAGCTGTTCGGCCACGTGCGTGGCGCATTCACGGACGCCCACCGGGATCAACGGGGTCTGGTCGGGCTTGCCGAAGGGGGCACGCTCTTCCTGGACGAGGTCGATTCGCTGTCGATGTCCGCGCAGACCAAGCTGCTTCGTTTCCTGCAGGAGCGGTCCTTTCGCCTGTTGGGATCGGAGCGGTTCCAGCGCGCGAACGTCACCGTCCTTGCGGCGATGAACCGTGATCCTGAAGGCCTCGTGCGCGACAAACTCTTTCGCGCGGATCTGTTCTACCGTCTGAATGTCGTCCGGCTGCACATGGTGCCGTTGCGGGAGCGCCTGTCCGACATCCCGGCGCTTGCGCGGCACTTCGTCGCATCCTATTGCGACGAAGCCGGGCTGGGGCCCATGTGTCTCAGCCCCGCCGTGTTGCCGAGGCTCCTGTCGTACGACTGGCCCGGCAACGTGCGCGAGCTGAACAACGTGCTGCAACGCGCGGTCGTCCTCGCGACCGGGCGTCACATTCGGCCCGAGCACGTCTTCATCCCCGCACAGCACACCGTCGATCCGGGCGCCGAGGAGGACGCGGCCGGCATCGAGGCGTTGAGTTTCCGCCGGAGCCGGTCGATGGTCGTCGAGGCGTTCGAGAAATCGTACGTCACTCGACTCATCGAGAAGCACGGCGGAAACGTGACCCGGGCGGCGCGTGAAGCGCAGAAGGACCGCCGGGCGTTCGGACGGCTCCTGAAGAAGCACGGCCTCCGGGGCGGGCTCGACTTCGCGTGATCGGATGGGTCGATTACGACCCGGTGCTGCGACGGAATCGTCCCGCCACCATCCCCCCGCTTTCTCTCGGCGGATTGAGGCTCGCTCCGGACCGGAGTGAGACGGGAACAACCCACCCTCCGCCTCTCATCTCGGGCGGTCCGCTCCCAACTCGCGCCCTGGCAGAGGTTTGGCGAGAATCCGCCAGCCTGGCGTGCATTCTGCTCATGCGTCGACGTGGTGTTCTGACGTGTCATCAGGAAGCGAGCCGCCGCTTTCAGGCCAGGTCCTGAGCTACTTCGTGCGAAACCCCGAGGCGGTCGACAGCCTTGAAGGCGTTGCACGATGGCGCCTGCTGGACGAAGCCGTCCACCATCGGGTGAACGCCACCCACGAGGCGCTGCGGTGGCTGGTCGAACGTGGCGTGCTTCGGCAGGCGCAGGGGCCCGGATTGAAGCCCGTGTTCTGGCTCGACCCGGACAGGAAGGAAGAGGCGGAGCGGCTGCTGGCCCAGATCGGGGGGGAGCCGTTGCCACCTGAAGGAACCGACCGGTAGAGGATGCCGAGGACCACTTGCTGACATCCGACGGGACAGCGGTACTGGGCGCCAGAGCGCCGGACTTCCAGATGGAGGGGCTGTGGCAGGCGCTTGGTCGTCTGGACCGCATGCTCGAGCGTGCCACGGCGGCGGCGGATGCCGCGTCCGCCTCGACGGCGACAGAACCCTATCGCGGTCTCTACATCACGTCGGAGGACGTACGGCGTGTGGTGAGGCGGAACGCCGGCGAGCCGCTGCTCGCGGGCGCGGAACCGGACGCCGGCCCAGCGATGCCCGGCGGATCACGGTTCCCGTGGCTGCAGCAGACCTTCGGCCTCGACGCGATCGACCTGGACATCGTCCTGATTGCCCTCGCGCCGGAAACGGACCTGCGTTACGAGCGGCTGTTTGCGTACCTGCACGATGACGTGACCCGGCGCCGGCCGACGGTGGATCTCGCATTGAACCTGCTCTGTGCCTCCCGCGAGGCGAAGATTCTGGCTCGTGGCCGCTTCGCCCCTGAGGCGCCGCTCATCCGCCACAAGCTCCTGCAGCTGGCGCCTGATGGCGCGGGTCTGCCGCCGCCGCTGCTGGCTTACGTGCTGAAGCTCGAAGACCCGGTCGTGCGCTTTCTGCTGGGACAGCCCGGGATCGACGCGCGGCTGCAGTCGATCGCGCGGCTCGAGACGCTCGACACTCTCGAGGCCCATCCGCCGGCGCGACGCCGCGCGCCGGCCGACGGCGTGGACGAGGCAATGGCCCGGGCGATCGCCTCCGGCAGCCGACCGCACTTTCATCTCGAGGGGGCCGCAAGCGGGGAAAAGGCAGAAGCCGTTGCCAGGCTCGCGGCAAGCCTCCGATTGCCCCTGCTCACCGCGGATCTCGGCAAGCTCGCGGCGGCCGGGGGGGAGGCGGAGAGCACGCTCGACCTGCTGTTCCGCGAGGCGAACCTGCTCACTGTCGTCCTGTATCTCGAAGACGTCGATGCCTTGCTCGGGCCGGATCGGGTCCTCGCGGCGCAGGCCCTGCAGGAACATCTGGATCGCTCGAGCGGCGTCGTGATCACGGCCGGGGACCGTCCCCTGGCCATGCGCTTCCAGACGATGACAGCGGTGATGGTGCCCGAGCCGGGCTTTCACGAGCGTCGCGCCATCTGGGAGTCCGCGCTTCTCGAACACGGCGTCACGACCGACGGTCGCAGCGTCGAGGACCTCGCCTCGCGCTACCGCCTGAGTGATACGCAGATCCGGCGTGCCGTGAGCAGCACCGTCCGGCAGGCCGCGCTCGCCCGGACGACGCCGGGGGCGGCGGATCTGGCGAGGGCGTCGCGGCAGCAGGTGCCCCGGGACCCCGGCACGCTCGCCCGCAAGGTTGTGCCCTTCTACGGGTGGGACGATCTCGTGCTGCCCGCCGACCAGGTGGCGCAGCTCAGGGAGCTCTGCCGCCAGGCCCGCTACCGGCACGTCGTCTACGGCGACTGGGGATTCGATCGCAAGCTCTCGCTCGGGAAGGGGTTGAGCGCCCTCTTCTCCGGCCCGCCCGGTACCGGGAAGACGATGGCGGTCGAAGTGATCGCGAACGATCTCGGACTGGAGCTGTACAAGATCGACCTCTCGCAGGTCGTCAGCAAGTACATCGGGGAGACCGAGAAGAACCTGGACAGGCTGTTCACCCAGGCGCGATCGGGGAACGCGATCCTGTTCTTCGATGAGTGCGACGCGCTCTTCGGCAAGCGGACCGCGGTCCAGGACGCGCACGATCGCTACGCCAACATCGAGATCGCGTATCTCCTCCAGAAGCTCGAGGAGCACGAGGGCCTGAGCATCCTGGCGTCCAACCTGCGGCAGAACCTGGACGCCGCGTTCACGCGTCGCCTGACGTTCATCGTCGAGTTCCCGTTCCCGGACGACGAGAGCCGGCGGCGCATCTGGCAGGCGATCTGGCCCGCGCAGCTTCCCCGCAGCAAGGACCTGGATCTCGAGTTCATGGCCACGCAGTTCAAGCTGCCGGGCGGTGCGGTCAAGAACATCGCCGTGGCCGCGGCGTTCCTCGCGGCCGAGTCCCGGAGTGAGCTCACGACCGAACATCTGCTCTGGGCGACCAGGCGCGAGCTCGAGAAGTCGGGGCGGCGCGTGGCGCGATCGGAGTTCGGGCCCTACGGGGACCGGATGGATGCCCTCGCCGGCGCGGAGCTGCGGGCATGATTCACGAAGTCACCGAGAGCCTGGAGGCGTTCCTGAAGCAGCCCGGCCTGGACCCGCCGCTGCGCGATGCGGCCATCCGCTTCGATCGGCCGACGGATCCGTATTCGATCGATCAGACCACGGTGAACCTGTTCCTGTTCGAGGTGAGGGAGAACCTCGAGCTGCGATCGAATGAACCCGTTGTGCGTCGCGTTGCGGGCCAGTCGACGATCGAGCGGCCGGCCTACCGGGTGCAGTGCCTGTATCTCGTGACGGCCTGGCCCGTCGGCGGAACCGATCTGCCCAAGCAGGAGCACCAGCTCCTCAGCCAGGTGCTGCAGTTGATCGGCGGCGCGCCGCTGCTGCCGTCGGCGTTCCTGACGCCGCACCTGCTGCTCCAGGAGCCGCCCCTGCCGATGATGCTGATCCAGCCCGACGGCGTGCGGAACCCCGCGGAGTTCTGGGCGGCGATCGGCAATCGCATCAGGCCATCGCTGATGCTGTCGGTCACGGTGTCACTGCCGGTGTTCGACCCGGAGGTCTATCCGAGCGTCATCACGAGCGAGATTCGGTTGAAGGCGCTTCCGGGGGGGGCCGCCCTCGACGCGCCGTTCTTCCGCATCGGCGGCACCGTGATCGATGCCGGGTCGGTGCCGGTTGCCAACGCCGGCGTGCGCGTGGTGGAACGCGGGCGGAGCACGTTGACGGACGCGGACGGCAGGTTCTCGTTGTCCGCCATTCCGGCGGGCAGCTTCACGCTGCGCGTCACGGTCGGCGCGGTGGCCGAGGACCGTCCGATTGCCGTCCCGGCGCCCGTGTTGAGCGATTACAACGTGCAGCTCACGTGAGGCAACTGATCGAGTCCAAGCGGACAGAAGGAGACACACACGATGGCAACGTCGTATTTCGCTCCCGGCGTCTACGTTGAGGAAGTTCCGCCCCTGGCCCGGCCAATCGCTGGCGTCGGTACCAGCACCGCCGCGTTCATCGGTGTGGCCGACCGGCTCGCCGCGGCGGATCTCGGCAAACCCAGGAAGTTCACGAACTGGGGGGAGTTCTCCGCGTTCATCAAGGGAGCGGCGGCCACCGACACCACGCCGATCTACACGACCGCGAACCGACTGCTCGCCCTGGCGGTCTTCGGGTTCTTCAACAACGGCGGGACCGCCTGCTACGTCGTCCCGGTGGCGCTGCCGGCGGACATGGCAAACCTGACGACCCTGCTGCAGACGCTCGAGCCGATCGACGAGATCGCCATCGTGGCCGCGCCCGGCGTGGAAGACGTCGCGCGCAAGGTGCAGATCATGGATCACTGCTTCACGATGGAAGACCGCGTGGCGCTCCTCGACGGCGTGAAAGCGCCGACCTCCGACAGCACGCCCGCCGACATCTATGGTGGCGCGATGCCGGGTGGCGGACCGACCACGCCCGACAAGTTCAGCTACGGCGCGATCTACTTTCCGTGGGTGCAGGTGTTCAACCCGCTCTGGACCGCCGGCGGGGCCGAACCGAAGCTGGTCGCTCAGCCGCCGAGCGGTCACGTGGCCGGCATCTGGGCGCGCGTGGACGCCGCCCGCGGCGTGCACAAGGCCCCGGCCAACGAGGGGGTGCTGGGCATCGTCGATGTGGAGCGGCCGATCGGCAAAGCCAAGCAGGCCAGCCTGAATCCTCCAGGCATCAACGTGATCCGGCCGTTTGGCGGTGCGCCGACGGTCTACGGCGCGCGCACGCTCGGCGGCGACCGCAACGGCGAGTACCGCTACCTGAACGTCCGGCGGTTCATGAACTTTCTCAAGGAGTCGATAGACGAGGGCACGCAGTTCGTGGTCTTCGAGCCCAACAACCCTGCGTTGTGGCAGCGGATCATCCGCTCGGTCAGCGACTTTCTCTACAACCAGTGGCGCGACGGCGCGCTGTTCGGCGAGACGGCCAAGCAGGCCTTCTACGTGAAGTGCGACGCCGAGACGAACCCGGCCAGCGTTCGTGAAGCCGGGCAGGTGATCACGGAGATCGGCGTGGCCGTCACGAAGCCGGCCGAGTTCGTCATCTTCCGCATCCAGCAGACCACCGGAGCTTAAGGAGACAGGCAATGCCCAGAAAGGACCCCTACAGGAACTTCCGGTTCCTCGTGGAAATCGACGGCATCGTGCAGGCGGGGTTTTCCGAGTGCAGCGGCTTCGGGTCGAACGTCGAGGTGATCGAGTACCGCGAGGGCGGAGAGGCGGCCACCGTCCGCAAGTTGCCCGGGAAGGTGTCGTATCCCGACATCACGCTCAAGTGGGGCGTCACGGACTCGCGGGAACTCTACGACTGGCACCTCCTCGCCGTCAACGGCACGATCGACCGCAGGAACGGCTCGATCATCCTCCAGGACGATGCGGGCCAGGAGAAGGTCCGCTGGAACTTCTTCAGCGCGTGGCCCAGCAAGTACGACGGGCCGGATTTCAGCGCCAAAGGCAATGACGTATCCGTCGACAGCCTGACGGTGAGCTGCGAACGGGTCGAGCGGGCGTAGCCGCTCGGGGAGACGCTCATGTTCCAGACTGAGTACGAATTCACGCTGCCGATGGGCTTCGTGGACGCCGAGGGCAACCTGCATCGCGAGGGCGTGATGCGCCTCGCCACGGCGGCAGACGAGATTCTGCCGCTCAAGGACCCGCGCGTGCAGAGCAACGAGGCGTACCTGACCGTGATTCTGCTGGCGCGCGTGATTGCGCGGCTGGGCTCCATCGGGCAGGTGACGCCGAAAGTGATCGAGGGCCTGTATGCCGCCGACCTGGCGTATCTGCAGGAGCTCTACAACCGCATCAATCGAAGCGGCCGGGCGACGATCGACGCGGCGTGCCCGAAGTGCGCGCACGAGTTCGAGGTGGAGATGAACGCCGCGGGGGGATTCTAGGCTACCCCCTGCCGGCGCTGTACAGGGAGGTAGCCTTCGTCGCGTACCACTTTCATTGGCCGCCGGAATCGGTCCTCACCCTCGAACACGCGGAACGGCGGCGATGGGTGGAGGAGATCTCGGCGATCAATGAGCGGGCGAACAGCGAAGCGGGCGGGTGAAGGGGATCGAGGGCACCGTGAACAGGTGGGCGAGATGGGCGCGGCGACTCCGCCGCCGGCACAGCCGGCGTGACTGCCGCCATGTCTCCGGGCCGATGGTGTTGTGGCGCCGCGCCGACAGGCGCACACGGACTGTCGTCGGCGCGCCCCTGACGATCGTGCAGGTCCAGGCACGCATCGGGATCACCCGGATTCCGGCGCCACGCGCGCCAGCCAGGGACACGACGCTCACGCTCGCGTCCGCGAGGATCGTCACGCTCGAGCGGCTGGTCCCTGGATCGCCGAAGGCCGCGCCGCCGGTGACGCCGGCGAGCGCCGCCGCGGCCGCGAGGAATCCGGCGCGATCGCCACGATTCGTCCACGCTTCACCGGTTCGGCTGGCTCGCGAGATGGTCGAGCGTCTCACGCCGATCCACCAGCTGGTCAGGCGATGGCAGACCACTTCGTTGGTGACCAGCCAGGCTCGTGACGTCCCGGCGCGGCTGCGGCGCCGGGCGACACGGCAGGAGCTGCCGGTGCCCGACAGGCTGAACGTCCTGGCGGGACGCGACCGGCGCCACGGCGAGCCCGCGCCGGCGCAACGGCCGGATGCCGAGGCGCTGCCTCAGGGATCACGTTCGCGCAGCGACGCGGCGCCCCTGGTACCCGCGGCTCCTCCGATCAACGTCGAGGCGCTGACCAGCCAGGTGATTCAGCAACTGGACCGGCGACTGATCGCGTATCGCGAACGGATGGGGAGGTCCTGAAGGCTCATGGCACTGGCCAAGGCGCGGATCACCGTCGAGCACAACGGACGCCAGTTCGATGTGATGTTCAATCCCGAGGAGTACAGCCTCAACAAGGACAACAACTTCGCCTCGCAGGCGATCCCCGGCCTCAGCTCGCCCATTCTGCAGTTCGTGCACGGCAATCTGCGCACCCTCGAGATGGAGCTCTTCTTCGACACCACCGATGCCCGCACCGACGTGCGCAGCGAGACGCAGAAGGTCGTCGACCTGCTGAAGATCGATCCGGAGCTCCATGCGCCGCCGGTCGTGCGCGTGACGTGGGGATCGCTTCAGCTGCGATGCGTGCTGGCGCGGGCCAATCAGAAGTTCGTCAAGTTTCTCGAAGACGGCCGGCCCACGCGCGCCCGCGTGACCGTCTCCTTCAGCGAGTTCATCGACCCGGAACGCGAGGCGAAGGAGGTCAACCGCCAGACGGCTGACTTCAGCAAGGTCTACACCGTGCAGCGGGGCGAGACGCTGAGCGCCATCGCGTTCCGCTTCTATGAGAACCCGGCGCTCTGGCGCCCCATCGCCGTCGCCAACGGCATTGACCATCCGCGCAGCCTGGTGCCCGGCCAGGAGCTGCACGTGCCCGCGCTCCCGTTCAGGGACCCGGAGAGCGGAGAGGTGACGAGCTGATGCCGCTCGCGCCCGAGTTCGCACTCCGCATCGACGGCGACGCCATTCCGGCCGCGCTGCGCGCCGCGGTGGTGAGCGTCACCTACACGGACGGCATCGAAGGGGCCGACCGCGTCGAAGTGAGCATCGCCAATCCGTCGCTGCAGTGGCTCGATCACCCGTTGCTGCAGGTCAACAACGGCGTCAGCCTGTCGATCGGCTACGCTCCGGGGCCCCTGGAAGAGGTCTTCGTGGGGGAGGTCACCGGCGTCGAGCCGTCCTTCCCCGGGAGCGGCATCCCGATGATCCGGCTGACGGCTCAGGACTTTCTGCAGCGGCTTCAGATCGGCACGAAGGACCGCGCCTTCCGCATCAAGATCCCCTCGGTCGGGAACTTTCCGCTGCCGGATTCCGCCGTGGCGGCGCTCGTCAGCGCCACCAATGCGCTCGTTCCCGATCTCGATCCCGTCGGAGGCACGCTGTCGACGCTCGTCGGGCTGGCGACGTTCCTTGCGTTCCCGCAGTTCGCGCAGATGTCGGTGCGAAAGCAGAGCGGCGTCAACGATTTTCAGTTTCTCACCGAGGTGGCCAAGGAGAACGGCTGGCAGATGTACATCGACCACACCGCGGAGCCGCGCGGCCGGGTCCTCAAGTTCCAGTTCCTGGTGCAGGACTATTCGCCCAGCCTGACCCTCGAGTGGGGCGCGTCTCTGATGGACTTCACGCCCCGGCTCACCACCGTCGGCCAGATTGAAGGCGTCTCCGCCTGCGTGTGGGTGGACAGCATCAAGATGGAGTTCGTCATCACGGTCAACTGGGACTACGACCGCGCCATGTTCACGCTGTCCATCGCGCCGGGCGGGGAGCTCGGGGAGCTCCTGGGGCCGGGCAAGACGACCACCATCAAGCCGACGAGCTACGCGACGGCGCCAGGCAAGATCCTGAGCGAGCTGCTGCCGAAGCTGAACAACCGGCTCACGGGTTCGGGCAGCACCGTCGGCGATCCGCGTGTGAAGGCCAGCCGCGTCGTGAACCTCGAAGGCCTCGGCGATCAGTTCGGGGGCCTGTATCGCGTCACCTCCACGACCCACACGTTCGATTCGGGCGGCTACAAGACCAGCTTCCAGGCGCGCAAGGAAGTCTGGTTCGGCTCGATTCCCACGCCGAAGGGCGCCGGCGGGCTGGTGCGCCTGCAGGGACAGTTCTCCGTATGAACCGGGACGCAGATCATGGATGAAGCCCTGTTCGAGAGGCTGGATCAACTCGGGCCCGAGTCGCTGCCGGATGGGTTCGCCATCGCGCCGGGCGTCGTGACCAACAACCTCGACGCCGTCGCCGAGGGGCGCGTGCAGGTGCGCATTCCGTCCATTCCGGCGATGGAGCCGTGGGCCAGGCTGCCGGCGATCGGCGGAGGATCCGGGCGCGGCTTCCTCTGGATCCCGCAGATCGACGACGAAGTGCTGGTCGCGTTCTCGCACAACGACGTGCGCGCGGCGTACGTGCTGGGCGGGTTGTGGAGCACCGCCGACCGGCCCCCGCTCACGCTGCCCTCGGACTTCCTCATCAAGCGCGTCATCAAGACGGGCATCGCCGGCGGCGTCGGGCATGAAGTCGAGTTCGACGACGCGCTGCAGTCGATCACGATCACGAGCAGCACGAAGCAGAAGATCACGATCGATCCGCTGCAGATCAGGATCGAGAACACGGCCGGCACGCTGTCGATCACGATGGACAACAAGTCGCAGTCGATCTCGGTCCAATCGGTGCTGAAGATCGAGCTGAAGGCGCCGCAGATCTCGATGGAAGGCGCGAAGGTCGACATCAAGGGGGGCATCGTGAACATCCAGTCGTCCGGCCCGTGCACGGTGCAGGGGCTGCCGATCAAGCTGAACTGAGGTATGGCGCCGATGCCTCCAGCCGCACGAGTCGGAGATCCCACCGCCCACCCCGGGGTCGTCACGGGACCGGGCGTGGCCACGGTGCTTGTCGGCGGCATGCCCGCGGCGGTGATGGGTGACATGCACGCCTGCTCGATGCCCCCGCTTGCCGGTCCACATCCGCCGACGCCGATCGTGAAGGGCAGTGCGACGGTGCTCATCGGCGGCCGCCCGGCGGCCCGGGTGGGGGACATGAGCGGCTGCGGCGCGCCCATCGTGGCCGGGATGTTCCTCGTGGAGATCGGAGGGTGACGACATGAATCGCGTCGGGTTCTCGCCGGCATTTCTCGGCAGGGGGTGGGCCTTTCCGATCTGCGTCGAGGCCGGCCTGACAGCCACGGCGGCCTATGACGAGGACGTCCGGCAGGCCATCGTGATCATCCTCGGGACGGACCCCGGTGAACGCCTGATGCGGCCGGACTTCGGCGCCGGGCTCAGCGCCTTCGTCTTCGAGCCGATGACGCCGACCACGCTCGAATCGCTCCGCCTGCGCGTGCGGGACGCCCTGGTCGACTGGGAGCCGCGCATCGAGGTCGAGAACGTCGCGGTGGCGGCAGTCGTGGACGAGGGAAGAGTGCTCATCGACGTTCGCTACCGGGTGCGTGCGACGAACTCGCATCACAACATCGTGTATCCGTTCTATCTGGAAGAGGGCTCGGCCCGGTGATCACCAAACCTTCTGTCGAGCTCGATCGTCGCGACGCCCGTCAGGTGCTGGCGGACATCCTGGCGCGTCGCGCCGGCTACACGCCCGAATGGCTCGCTCCTGGCACGAGCGCCGGCGCCGGGCTGGCCGCGATCGCGGCCCGGTACCTGGAGGCCGTGGCGCAGCGACTGGAACAGGTGCCGGGCAAGGGCAAGATGGCCCTCCTCGACATCGCCGGTCTCAGCCTGATTGCCGCGCAGGCGGCCCGGGCGCCGGTCGTCTTCCGGGTGTCCGAGCAGTCGAGCGGTGGCTCCGCGCCCGCCCGGACCGCGGTAGGCGCTCCGCCGCCCGCCGGGAGCAGCGAGCAGATCCTGTTCGAGACGGAGCGTGCTGTTGGCGTCACCGCGGGCAGGATCGCCCAGGTCGTGAGCCTCTGGCCAGGCCGCGACGAGTACATCGATCACACCGCCGCCTTCAACCAGGGGCAGCCGGTTGAGCCGTTCGCTGCGCGGCTGCGCCAGCCCACGCCCCACTATCTCTTTCTCTCGCACTCCGTGCTGCTCGCGCTGGCCGGCGACGTCCAGCTGTCCGTGGAGTTCGAGGTGCAGCAGGGCGCATCGAGTCCGCTCGACCTGCTCTGGGAGTACTGGGACGGCGAGACCTGGCGCGGGTTCCGTTCGACCAGCAACGAATGCAGCGAACAGAGGGCCCCGGATCTCGACAGCACCGACGGCCTCACGCAAAGCGGCACCTACGTACTCGAAGCAGACTGTGCCTCCGCGGCGCGGATCAAGGTGAACGACATCGACGGCTACTGGCTTCGCGGGCGCCTCACCCAGCCGTTGCCCCCCGATCCGGACGAGGCGCTGCCCGAGGTCGACACCATCCGCCTGTCGAGCACGGTGAACCGCGCGGTGCGCGGCAAGATTGGGGTCGCGGAACCGAAGGCCGCGGACCCCAAGGCATCGGCCTTCATGCGCAGCGTCGCGTTTCCGGCCACGTCGGGCCTGAGGGGACAAGTCACCAACGACGCCAGTCAGCCGGTGGAAGGGGTCGTCGTGCATCTCATCGACCCCGCGGATCCGAGCCGCCCGACCTACAGCTCGCAGCCGACGGCCAGGAACGGCTTGTACGAGATCCCCAACGTCAACTTCGGCAGGGCGTATTTCTTCGACGCGGAGTTCGCCGGCATCCGGTTCTCGGGCCCCGATGCCCTGCGGCAGCCGAAGAATCCCGCCTCCGCAGCCGCGCCCGTGGTGGACGTCACGCTGTCGATCGAGGGTCTGAAACCGGACAAGGCGTTCGCCGACGCGACGGCACTGGACGTGAGCAAGCCGTTCTATCCGCTTGGCCAGCAGACCCAACCGGGGTCCACGTTCTACTTCGCGAGCGAAGAAGCCTTCACGAAGCCGGGCGCCAAGGTGCGCATCTGGCTGGCGCGCACGCTGTCGCCGCAGGACGAGGGCAGCATCTCGGGCGCCCAGCCGCTCGACCACCAGGTGGACTGGCAGTACTGGAACGGCCGCCAGTGGGCGCCTCTCGCCGTGTCGTCGAACTTCGCCGACTCGCCACTCGACCTGGGCCGCACGGAGGTCGTCGACTTCACGGTCCCGGTCGATCTGGAGCCGTCGAAGGTCAACGATCAGGACGCCCGGTGGGTGCGCGTGCGGGTCCAGAGCGGCTCCTACGGCTTCAAGCAGACGATCACGTTCAAGACCGACGGCACGGCCGGATCCGACGGGAACACGTTCACGTACGTTGCCGCCCAGCCCCCTGTGCTCGCCTCCTTCCTCATCGGATACACCTGGCAGTACGGTCCGTTCCACGCCGAACGCGTGCTGGCGTACAACGACTTCCGGCACGAGGACCGGACTGAGGAGGCGATGTGGCCAGGCACCACGTTCACGCCCTTCGAGCGGGTGGCCGACGTCACCCCGGCGCTGTACCTGGGCCTCGACAGGAAGCCGCCGGTCGACCAGCTCGGGCTCTTCTTCGACGTCGTCGAAGCAGCGGGCAGCGCCGCCGGCCCCGCCCTCACGTGGGAGTACTGGGATGGACTCCAGTGGCGCCGCACGCCTGCCGAGGATGAAACCGGCCATCTCCGGCGCCCGGGGATCGTGAACGTCCTCGCGCAGGCGGACGACGCCGCGCTCGCGCGTTTCGGCAACCCGCTTCACTGGATCCGGGCCCGGCTCAAGGAGGACGGCCCGCCAGGCGAACCGACGCTCACCGGCATCCACGTCAACGCCGTGTGGGCCTCCGAGCGTCACACGCTGCGCGACCTCCCGGTTGGCTTGAGCAACGGAACACCCAACCAGGTGTTCCCGCTGACGCAGACGCCGATCCTCGCCGGCGAGCGCATCGAGGTCCGCGAGCTCACTGGTGCGCGCGCAAATGTCGAGTGGCGCATTCTCGCGATGGAACTGTCGGGCGGCGACGCGGCGCCGCTCGTCGAGCTCGAACAGCTCCTGGCCCGCGAAGGCGCCAGTCCCGATGTGGCCGTGGGCCCCATGCGCCTCCGCCGCAACCGCCAGAAGCAGGTCACCGAGGCGTGGGTGCTGTGGGACTGCCGGGATCAGCTCTTCTTCTCCGGCTCCACGGACCGCCATTACTCGATCGACCGCGCGGCCGGGCGCCTGTTCTTCGGTGACGGGCTGACCGGCCGGGTGCCGCCGGCCGGGGCAGCAATCCTCATTCGTGAAATGAGCGCCGGGGGCGGGTCGAAGGGGAACGTCGCGGCGCGGACGATTACGCAGCTGCTGGGCGTGGTGCCCGGCATCCAGGATGTGTTCAATCCCCGAGCCGCCGAGGGAGGAGCCGACGGGGAATCCGCCGGCGCCGTGCTCGATCGTGGACCCCGGACCATTCGCCACCGCGGCCGGGCAATCGGGCCGGCCGACTACGAAACCCTCGCGGCCGAAGCCTCCCCCGCGGTCAGG
Organism: uncultured Acidobacteriota bacterium; assembly: GCA_963813325.1. Lineage (GTDB taxonomy): Bacteria > Acidobacteriota > Vicinamibacteria > Vicinamibacterales > JAKQTR01 > CAWEYM01. The sequence continues at coordinate 1,258,405 of CAWEYM010000002.1, read as the reverse complement.
ATCGTGCGCGCCATTCCCGGGCGGAGTCCGTCGGGCCAGCTGTTGCCAGGCTGGGTCACCGTCCTCGTGGTGCCTGACAGCCACGACGCACGACCCTACCCGTCGTTCGGGCTGCGCGAGCATGTCCGCACGTTCATCGAGCAGCGTGCGCCGGCGGATCTCGCGGCGCTGCACCGGATACACGTCACCGGTCCCACGTACCTCGCCGTCGGCGTCTCGGCCACGATCGCTCCGTCGGATCGGAGCCAGGCCGGCGCCGTGGAGAGAAGCGTCCGGCAGACGCTCGAGCGCTTCCTCCATCCGCTCTTCGGCGGGCCGGGTGGCGCAGGGTGGGATCTCGGGCGCGACGTCTACATCTCGGACGTCGCTGCCGAGCTCGAGCGCACGCCCGGCGTCGACTATCTCGAAGAACTGACCCTCACGCTCGATGGCGTGGCGCAGGGCGAATCGGTCCGCGTGGCCGACGACGAAGTGGTTGCCGCGGGACCGATCCTGCTGAAGATCGACGAGGCGGAGGGCTGACGCCATGCCGATCCCGCTCCCGAATCTCGACGACCGCCGCTGGGTGGACCTCATCGAGCAGGGGCGCGCGCTCGTGCCCCTGTACTCTCCCGAGTGGACCGATCACAATGCCTCCGATCCGGGCATCACGCTCATGGAGCTCTTCGCCTGGGTCGCGGAAATGGACGTCTACCGGCTCAATCGAGTCACGAACCGGCAGAGGCGCCGGCTGCTCCATCTGATGGACATTCGGCCGGAGCCGCCGCGCCCCTCGACGGTGGTGGTCGAACTCGGAATCGCCACCGGTCCGGGCCCGGTCCCGCTGCCCGCGGCGCTCGAGTTCGTCGGGGCCGGACTGGACGGCGGTGCGGTCGCGTTCCAATCGACGGCGGGGGTGACCGTGGTGGCGTCAGCGCTCCGCGCGGTCCAGCGGAAGGACAGCGCCGGGTTTCAGGACGTCACGGCGGCATGGGTCCGGCAGGAGGCGATTGCCATCTTCGGCAACGACCCGCGTCGTGGCGTTGAGATCTACCTGGGGTTCGATCAACCACTGCCCGTCAACACGTGGGGCACCCTCTATTTCCAGATCGCTGGAGCGAAGGCCGGTCGTGAAGAACGCCTGCGGATTCTCGGAGGCACGAACGGCGCCGTCCTTCCCCGCCACCACAGCGCGCGCGTCGCCTGGGAGTACCTCGCCGACGCTGGCGGCGGAACACAGTGGCTGCCGCTCGAGTCCGAAGACGACACGCGGTCGCTCACGCTGAGCGGGGCGGTGCGGCTCAGGATCCCGACCGTCATGAAGGCGCAGGCCCTCGGCCAGGTGCCGCAGCCACTCTGCTATGTGCGCTGCCGCTTCGCACAGGGGGCGTTCGACGAGGCTCCGCGCGCGGAGCGGGTGCTGCTGAACGCCGTCGAGCTGGTCCAGTCGGTACCGGTCTGGCAAACGTGGACCATCGCTGCCGGAGCCACGATGTCGGGCACGCTGGCCCCAGGGCAACTGGCCGCGCTGCATCTCGAGATGGGCGGCGGAGCCATCACCAGCCTCACGGTGGATCCCGACCCGGCAGGCGAGCCGAAGTGTCTCGTCCTCGGCTACGTGCCGGCCACACCGGTCGCGGCGGGGAGCCTGACCGTAGAGGCCATGCTCGCCGGCGTGGGAACCGGGGAGCCCGAACAGTCGATCACGCTCGGCAGGCGGCCGCTCGTCGAGCACACGCTCAGACTGTTCACCCTCGAAGGCCCGACATGGAGAGAGTGGCAGCGTGTGGACGACTTCGCGGCGTCGGCGCGCACCGCCGCGCACTTCCTCCTGGACCCGACGACCGGCGACGTCACGCTGGGAGATGGCGAACACGGAAGAACCGCGCCCGCCGGATGCCTGCTCATGGCGTTCTATCAGTCGACGCTGGCAGAAGCCGGAACCGCGCGGGTGTCCGGCCTCGCCGACAGTCCACGGAACCGCGTTCTCTGCCCGGACCCTGGCGTCATCCAGCGCCTCACCGTGGTTCAGCAGCGAGCCCTCGAGGCGGGAACAGCTGCCGAGACGCTGCCGCACGCAATCGGCCGGGCCATCGAGTCGCGCGAGGCGCGCCTGCGCGCGGTCACCGTCGAGGATTTCGAAGCCATCGCGCGCGAGACCCCCGGGACGTCGGTGGCGCGCGCGATCGCCCGTCCGAACCTGTACCCGGGCCTCGCTTGTGTGAACGCGCCAGGCGTGGTCACCGTCATTGTGCTGCCGTCGCTGCCCGCGTCCCGGCCGGCGCCAAGCGCCGGCCTGATCCAGGAAGTGGCCGCGCGGCTGGAGCGGCGGCGCACGATTGGCACCCGCGTGATCGTGGCCGGCCCGCGGTACCTGGAAGTCGCGGTGCGCGCGCGACTGCGATCGTTCACCGGGATCGACCAGGCCAGACTCAGCCGGCGGGTCGCCGAGGCGCTTGACGGGTTCTTCCACCCGATCACCGGCGGCCCGGCGGGAGCCGGATGGCCGCTTGGCCGCGACGTCTACCGTGCGGAGGTCATGCAGGTCATCGACGAAACACCTGGAGTGGATCACGTGCTGTCGCTCGAACTGATCGCGGAGGGATGCGCGCCGTCCTGCGGCAACGTGTGCCTTGGACCGACCTGGCTCGTGGCGCCAGGTCCGCACGACATCGAGGTACTGTGAGCATGGCCGTTATTGACCGCCGGGACTTCGAGCGGCTTCGCTACTGGCAGGGGCAGACCCTGCGCTCGCGCGACTACCGTGATCAGAGCCGCTTCGACGCGCGTCGCCGACACCTGCACAACCGCGCGCTTCACGGGGTGGACGGTGTCAGCTTCGGCCTGGCCGTCACCAGACTCAGCGATCCTGTGTGGTACGAGATCTCGTGCGGCCTGGCCTACGATTGCTCGGGCCGCGAGATCCTGATTCAGCAGCCACGCAGGATTGCGCCGCCCGGTGAGCCGAGCTGGCTGATTGCCCGGCTCCGCCCGGCGAGCCAGGCATCATCCTGTTGCGCGCCGTCCGATCCCGGGTGCCTGCCCGACGACGCACGCCTGCTCGATCGAGACGTGGAGCTCGTCTGGGATCCGATCGGGTCCATCGTGCACCTGAACGGCGTGGCGCTCGCGAGCGCCACGCCCGAGGGGCTCGACTCGGGCTTCCGTCCCAGGCAGGCGCGGCCTCTGGCAAGGCCCCGGCTGGCCCGCGGGCAGACGGTGCGAGGCAACACGCCCTGGGAGCCGTGGGCGATTGACGAGCCCGACGGCCGGGGAGGGACGCGGAAGAGAGTGGTCGGGGTCGAGACCCACATCGATACGTCGGCAGCCGGCTTTACCAGCACGCCCCGCTATTTCGCATCGATCGACAGCCCGGCGTGGGACCTCGCCACCGCGGAGTTCGCGCCCGCGTTCTTCCCCCACGTCGCGGATCCCGCGGCGGACAAGTTCACGTTTCGGCTGCTGATGGTGGAAACCGCGCGCAGGCGGTACAACGCCTCGTTCGGCACGGGGCGGGTGACGACAACGACGCGCGGCGTCGGCGACCGTCTCCTGATTGAGGTGGATGAGGCGGGCGCCTTCCGGAAGGGAGACATGATCTCGCTGTTGCGGCCCCGGGCACGCTCGATCGTTCGCGTCGAGCACGCGTCAGGAGTCGAGCTGACGTTGTCCGCGGCGCTCGAGGCCGATGCCGCCGTTGCGGGAACGACGGTGCTCGCGGTGGGGAACATGCCGCGTATGGCGGTCGTGAGCCAGGTGATGCCCGAGGACTCCGCGGTCCTGGCGGCGTTCGCGTCTCCCGGCCCGATCAGGAAGAACGACGTGCTGCTGCGCACCGCGGACCGCGCCATCACCGTCGTCGACAGCGTTCAGCAGGGCAAGCTGTCGATCGGCCATCCGTTCGCGGGTTGGAACGCCAGCGACCCGGTGATGGTGGCGCGCCAGTCCAGCGCGGTGGACGTGAAGAACGCGTCGCTCTCGGCGGATGGCCTGAAGATGCTGCTCGAGCTGAAGCCGGCGACTCATGCCATCGACGGGACGCTGACGATTGTCCTCCTCGACGCCCAGAAGGCGCCCTTCGCCGGCCCGCGCACGGTCACCAAGCGAAGCGGCGCCAATATCGAGGTCGAGCCTCCCCTGACTGCCGCGGACATCGCGGGCCTGAAACGAGTCGCGCCGTTTGTCGCCGACGTCACCATTCAGGGCCTGCAGCCGAAGAATCCGGGGATGGTCGTCAAGGTGGACAGCGCGGCACCATTTGCCGAGGGGGACTTCGTGGCCGCGGCGGACGCGGCGTCCGCGATCACCACCGTCGAGAAGGTCACAGGCCCGAAGGAGCTCGTGCTGGGCGCCGCGCTTCCGTTGAAGCCCGGGTCGGTTCTCGTGGCCGCGGACTGGCTCACTGCGACGAGTGTGAACGGTGTCGGTGTCACGGGGCCAAACGATGTGCTCGCGGGGCGCGAGAATACGGCGCCCCCCGGATCGTTCGTGACGCGCCGGGTGGGAAACGGGTTCTCCAGTCCTTCGGTCGTGAAGACCGCGAGCGGAGCGACCCTGACCCTGGCCATGCCCATCGCCGGTCTGGCGCGTCTCGACACGCTGGCCGTCGGTGTGTTCCCGCGCGTGGCGACGGTGATGGCGCAGCAGGCGCAGGAAGAGCAGGTCCAGGTCGTGGAGGCCGGCGCGCTGGTGGCGGGGGACCACGTCGCGGTGCTGGCGGACGTGGCGACACGCGCGACAGTGGCTCAGGTCGTGTCAGCCAGCGGCGCCAGCGTCGTCCTCAGCGAATCGCTCGGCAAGCTGAGCCCCGGGCAGAAGCTCGCGGTCGTCCATTTCCGCGACACCGTGCTGCTGAGCAAGGTGGACGCGGCGGACGACACGAGCATCGAGATCGATCGCGACGTCGAGTTGCGAGACGGGGACATCATTGGCGCGCTCACGCACTATGCGGACAATTCCACTCCCGGCCTGATTGAGAGCATCCAGGGCAACCACCTGACGCTGTCGGTTCCCGGCGTCGAGCACGGCGACGGCATCGTCAGCGCGGGCTGGATCGACGGCGGCATCGTCGGGCCCGCGGCGGTGAGCTATCTGTCGTTGTCGCAGTTGGCGATTCCGTCGCAGTTCCAGCCGGTGGTGCGCCTCGTTGCGGCTGACGGGTTCAATCAGTCCCAGCCGGCCGTTGCGTACGGATTCGACCTGCTGAGCGGCCGCTACGTCTCGAGCGCCGTGCTGCCGTTCCTGTACGACGCCGCGGGCCGACATGTCTACGTGGTGCCCGTGAACCTGGCCAGCCCCTACAGATATCGCCCTGAAACACTGTCGCTCATCACGACCTTCAACACCGATTTTCCGCGTGCCTTCGCGACGTTCGCCCAGAAACAGGGGCTCTCGGTCAGCTGGATTGGCTGCCAGGACGCGCTTCCCGGACCGTCCGGCTGCCCGGCCCAGCGGGCGCAGGAGCCGTGCGCGGATCCCGATTCACGCTGAGGACCAATTCCCATGGCGATCATCGGTGCAACCAGATTTCTCGAGCGCAGCCGGTTCTTCAACGGGCAGCGGCTGTTTGCCTCGGATCTTCAAGAGGTGGAGGAGTTCAATCGCGAGATGCGGTGGCTTCACAACCAAAGCCTGCATCAGCCCGGGATCGGGAGCGGCTTTGCGATCACCGGCAACAAGGGCGATCGCCAGGTGGTCATACAGCCCGGGTACGCGGTCGATGCCGAGGGGCGTGAGATCGTGCTCGCCGAAACGGCGATTGAACCGGTGCCTCCGGTGGCCGACGACGGCTTTGGCGGCCCGGTGTTCTTCGATCTCACCGTCTCGTATCCGGACGAGCGGACGCTCAAGCCTTCGGAGACCCGGGACGGGATCTGCGCGCCGCGAGGGGCCATCCGGCTGCGTGAGGCCCCGGTGTTCTGCTGGGTGCGACTCGGACCCCCGCCCGATCGCCTGCCCACCGACGCGGCGCTCCAGGACGCCGTGCAGAAGGGACTGCGCCTCCGGCTGGCCCGGGCGCAGGTGCTCAACTGCCGACTGGACCGCCCGCTGTCGCTGGCCCAGCGCCGCAACGCCAGGCCCGCGGAACAGCCCTACGTCGCGTGCGGAAGCGCGGAGCGGCTGAAATGGAGCCTGCCAAACGGCCCCCAGTCGGTTGGCGTCGGCCTGCAGCTCGTTGCCACGATCGACACGGCCGCCGCGGGGTTCCGAACGCCGCCCTGCTACTCCGCGCATCTGCTGGGCAGTCGGGAGTTCACCTTCTCCGTGAAGACCCGGACGGTGAAGCGGATGCTCGACGGTTTTGTCCTGCTGACTGGCCCGTCCGAGTCCGGCTTCGATTTCTCGCTTCTCGTTCCCGACACCCTTCTCACCAGGGTTCCGGAACAGGCGTCGGATCCCGACCCGAGGAACGCCCCGGACTTCGTGAAGCAGCTGCTGGACCAGATCGACGACAAGAACATGTGGCGCGTCGACTGGATCGGGGTTGAGGGCTGAGAACGCCATGTCACAAGACAGACGGCCGTACCGTCACCTGAACCGCGATGGCATCTGGCCGGGGTTCTCCTGGGATGGCCTGGAGCTCGGCGCCGATGGCGCGCTGCGGCTCACCTCGCTCCCCAGGTTCGATGGCGTGCTGCCACCCCAGGTCGCGTCGCTCCCATCCGTCCAGCCGCCGGCTGGCATTGCCGTCGACACGGAGGGGACGATCTTCTTTTCCGATCCCGCGGCGGCCGCCATCTATCGAATCGACGGATGCTCGGGAGGGATCGAACCCGCACCGTGCCTGGGCGGACGAGGGTCGCGCCCGACCCGGTTCTCCGAGCCGTCGGCGCTCCTGATTCCGAAGCATCGCCGCGCCCTCTACGTCGCCGACGCCGGCAACCACCGCGTGCAGGTCTTCGACCTCAACACGCTGGCTCTCGTTGACATCCTCAGCGGCTTCACCCGGCCCGTGTCGCTCGCGTCGGACGACGAGGGCAACCTCTGTGTCGTGGATACAGGGACGAGAAGGGTCGATCGGTTCACGCTGTCCGGCGACCTCGTGCCGGCGTTCTGGGACGCGGTCCATGCCGGCGGAGGTGTGACCGATCCGCGCGCCGTGGCCTGCGAGGGGACGCTCGTCTACGTGCTCGACGGGCTGACGCACCACGTCCGCGTGTTCGACGCTCGAGGCGCGTCTGTCGGAGAGGCCGAGACGTCGATCGCGCAGGCTGCGGTCATTGCCGTGATCGCGGGCGTGATCTACGTGGGCGATCCTGGCCGTCGTCGCGTCGCCGTCTTCCGACAGGACCGGGAAGGCAACTACGTCCATGCCGGCGATGTCGCCGGCTATGACGGGCCTGCTGCCGCATTGTCTTCCGATCGGGCCGGCGGCCTGCTCGTGTTGCCCGGAGGCGGCACCCCGCCGGTGCGCCTGAGCCTCGGCGCCAGTCACAGGCACGAGGGCTGGCTGCGCAGCGGCGCGATCTGGTTCGATGATCTCGAACACTATTGGAATCGCCTGCACGCCCGCATCGATCTGCCGGCTGACAGCCACGTGCAGTTCTACGTTTACAAGGGCGCGCTTTCGAGTCCGCCGCCATCAGCCACCCCCACCGACCCGTTCCCCGCGCCGTGGCGTCCGGCCGGCAACGATGTGACGGACTTCTTCCTCACGTTCGACGGGCGAAAGACGGCGGCCCTGTGGATCGGCGCGCGGTTCACGAACGATCTGCATGCGACGCCCGCCCTGTCCCAGGCGCGAATCGATTTCGATCAGGAGAGCTACCTTCCGTACCTGCCCGCCATCTATCGCGAGCGCGGTTGCGACGAGTTTCTGCTCCGCTACCTCAGTCTCTTCGAGAGCTTCTTCGACGAGCTCGAAACGCGAATCGACGACTTGCCGGCCCTGTTGGATCCTGCGGCTGCGCCGGCCGACGCGCTCCCATGGCTCGCCGGGTGTCTGGCCCTCGCCGTGCCCGAAGTCTGGGGTGACAGCACGCGACGCGAGGCGATTGCCGGAGCCTTTGTCAGGTATGCACGGCGCGGCACGGTCGCCGGTCTGCTCGACGCGCTTCGCACGGAGGCGGGCGTAAGCGCGCTGATTGACGAGCCCCTGCAGGCCACGGGCTGGTGGGGGCTGCCGGCTGCCTCTTCGAGCTGCAGACCGGGCGATGCCGGGACGTGGACCGATGGTGCCGATTCCATTCTCGGGTTCAACACCGTGCTGGCGTCGGCTGAGCCGCAGGGGGCGGTCGTGGGAACGACGGCCACGCTCGATCGCTCGCAGCTGATCGCGCAGGACGAATACGGCACGCCGCTGTTCGACGACGTGGCGTATCGCTTCACCGTCCGGTTGTACCCGGGGGACGTGACGTGCGCGGGCAAGCTCGACCAGGTGAGGGCGATCATCGACCGCGAGAAGCCGGCGCACACCGTCTACGACGTGTGTGTCGTTGCGCCGGGCATCCGCATTGGCTACCAGGCCAGGCTCGGCGTCGACACCCTGCTCGGCGGCGGCCCGGTCCCGGGGCGGCTGGGCGAAACCGAGCTCGTCCTCGGCGGGGAGCCCCGCGGGCAGGTGGGCATGCGCAGCCAGGTAGGCGTGAGCACGCAACTCTGAGTCCGAACAGTTGGGCACCAGCGCGGATCCGCTGGTGAAAGGAGCAGGCATGGATGAGCAATACGCCGAGGGAGCTGCGATGAAGAGTTTTTCGCGCCCGCGGTACTTCTACGGCCAGTTGCTGGACGTCCGGCACTTCGAGTCGGAGCAGGAGTACTTCAAGCGGAAGCTGTGGATGCTCAACCGGATGGTGAGCGGCTTCGGCGTCGTGTGCGGGCTCGACGTGCAGGTCGGCGACGACGATCACAGCGTCGTGGTCCTGCCGGGTCTGGCGCTCGACAAGTGCGGGCGCGAGATCGTCGTCTCCTGCCGATCGAAAAAAGTACCGATCGATCCGATGCCTCCAGCGGAACCAGGGAACCAGGCGCCGGACAAGAAGGATCCCCATCAGGAGCAGGACGGCGACCACTGTGACGATGACTGGGTTCACCTCGTGATCTGTTATCAGGAATGCAGCACGGATCCCGAGCCCGTGCTGGCCGGAGGGTGTGACACGACCGAGCGCTGCTCGCCGGGGGCCGTCCGCGAGGGCTACGAGCTTCGGCTCGACCCAGGCAGGGTGCCGGAGATCCCGGTCGATTCCAGCATTCCGAACCTGCTCAAGGGGAACAGCCTCAACTACCGCGCACTCGTCGACTGGGTGAGCGCGCCGTGCGAGGAGGATTCCGGGTGCTGCATCACGCTGGCCAACATTCGACGCCCGTCAGCCGGCGGAACGGTCGAACTGGCCGACATCGACATCTCGGTCCGGCCGCTTGTCTACAGCCTTGACCTGCTGTGGGAGCTGGTCCTGACGCTGACACACGAGACGCAGGGACGGCGGACAGGCAAGTACTGAGAGGACTCAACATGGCGACGATGACCGACACAAACAATGGATGCGCCGGGACGGCGTCTGAGGCGACGGCGTTGGGGAAGGGCACGAGCGAACGGCCGCGGTTCTTCGCGCGACAGCTGGTGACACCTGATGACCTGACGCTCGGCCAGGAGTACTTCCGCAACAAGATTCGCCGAATCAACCGCTACCTGCACGGGTGGGGTGTCGTCTGCGGAACGCGCGTGGACGACGCGAAGAAACCCTGGAAGGTCGTGATTCACAAAGGCTACGTCCTCGGGCCCTACGGCGACGAGATCGTCATCGACCGTGACATCTGCTTCGACCTGCGGACGAGGTGCATGGCCGAGGCGAGCGGTGATCCCTGCGTCGAGGTCGTCGACCCGCTGTGTCCCGATCAGACGATTGATCCCCGCAGGAGCAGCAAGCCGTACTACATCGCCGTGCGTTACAAGGAGATCCCGGCCCGTCCCGTCCGCGTGCAGCCGGTCGGCTGCGGCTGCGACGATACGAGCTGCGAGTACTCGCGCTGGCGCGACGGCTACGAGATCTGCGTGCTCGACCATTGTCCCGGCGCGCAGGATCAACCACCCGATCTCAAGGCGATCGCCACGCCCTCCGGCATACCGGACTGTCCGCCGTGCCCGACCGATCCCTGGGTCGGGCTTGCGCAGGTCGTCACGGACGAGCGAGGCAACGTCAAGCAGATCGACAACTGCATGTGCCGACGCATGGTGCTGTCGCTGGCGCCCTACTGGTGGAGGTGCAATGAGCCTCCAATCAAGGTCGACACGCCGTCCACGCCCGAGGCTGGGGCAGGCACGCCGCCCGTCACCTAGTCTCGAAAGGACAGCATCGACTGTCGGCTTGCGGCGTTCGGCCTGCGGCCTCGCACGCTGTCTGTCTTCATGAAGACGATGCCATCGCCCACCGTCGGTGGGGCCTTCTGACGCGTTCGTTCGGGGCACAATCGCGTGGAGTGGCCGAGAGCCGTGAGTCGTGTGCCGTGAGCCGGAATGTCTCATTGGGGCTAGTCCCGGAGCGCACGTGTGATGGGGTGTCCGCTCCGGGCCCGCGGGCTGAAGCCCGCGCGCTACATTCCCGGCGCGTCCTCAACTCAAGTGAGCGCCGGGGTCAAGGGCAGGAAGGCGCGGCCAGGACGATCAGGCGATGAAGGACTCGGCCAGTTCCGGCAGCCCGTCGGGAACGCGCGCGACGGCCAGGGTCGGCGTGCCTGCCGCCGCGCCGGGCATCGAGAGCCACGTGTCGGCGGGCCTCGTTGCCGAGACGATCGGTCCCTCTGATGACGCATTCGAGCGCGAGGCCGACCGCATCGCGGACGCGGTCGTGCGAGGCGGGCCGCTGCGGGCCGGCTGGTCGGCCGCCGCGTCCCCGGACGACGCCATTCAGCGCACGTGCGTCCAGTGCGAGGAGGAGGAACAGATCCGCCGGACGCCGAAGCCCGGCGGGTCGATGGCGGAGGTCGCGCCGGCTGCACCGACGCCGGGAGCCGCCAAGCCGGCGATGGACGCCGCGCCCGACGCTGGCGCGTCCCCGGCCGCTCAGCCGGAGCCGCCCGCACCGGAGCAGTTTCCGGCTCTTCTCGTTGAGGACGAGGGGGAACCGAGCCGCGGACAGATGCGGAAGAGTGAGTTCATGGCCGCGCTTCGCGTAGGCGTGTGCGGCGCGGTCGACGCCGGGCTGCGCGGTTCAGGGCGGGACTCGCAGGGCTGCCCATGGATCGATCACTGGCTCGGCTACTACGAGGGCCGCAGCGCGTCCCAGATCGAACGGTCGCTTCGCCGCTACGCCCCGGAAGCCGGTGGGGCGGCGAGCGCCCGTGAGTACATGCAGGCCGTGACGGCGCGCGTTCAGCGCAGTGCGGAGACGTGGGCACAGACCGGCGAAATCACCGGCACGCCGGATGACATGCCTGGCAGCCCGATGGCGGGCGGCAGTCTGCTGGGTGCCTTCGGCGGCATGTTCTTCAAGGCCCGTCCCGGGGGCGCCCGGTACGGGGATCCCCTGTCGGTTCGCGCTCAACTCGGCGCCGGCCAATCGTTGCCGGGTCCGGTCCGAACGCGAATGGAGTCCGCGTTCGGCATGGGCTTCGACCGCGTTCGACTGCACAACGACGCGAATGCCGCGCGCCTTTCCGATCGCCTCAATGCACGGGCCTTCACGATCGGGCAGCATGTCGCCTTCGGTGGCGGCGAGTTTCAGCCCGGCACGCTTGCCGGAGACGCGCTCATCGCGCACGAGCTGGCGCACGTCGTGCAGCAGGGCCACGGGACGGGGTCTGACGGCCCCTTCTACAAGGGCGCGCAGGGGGGCGGCGGCCAGGCGAGCAGTGCGTACGAGGAGGACGCGGATGTGTCCGCGGCCGGGGCGGTCGCGCGGCTGTGGACCGGTGCGCAGGGCCGGCTCTCCGACGTGGGGCGCCATGCGATGCCGCGCATGCGGTCCGGGCTGCAGCTGCAGCGATGCAGCAAACAGAAGGGCGCGGAAGAGCCGAAGGGCGGGCAGAAGGCAAAGCTCTCGGTGCTCGAGGAGCGAGACGCATCGATCAAGGATGCCAGCGACCGTCTGCGTGACGTGGACATCTGGGCATCGGGCCAGGTCAAGGCCCAGGCTGTCCCCGACGTGAAGGGCGTCATCAACCTCGCTCCCGAGCAGGGCGCCAACGTCGCCGAAGCCATCAAGTCGCTGACGCGTGCGGAGTCGCTGTACGGCCTGAAAGAGGCCGAGCTGCTGCCTGCCAAGCTGGACGAGATCGTCGGCCGCGCAAAGGAGGCCCGGCAGCACGCCGGTTCCTCCGACGCCCAGAGTGACCCTGATATGCGGCGCTTGTATCACCTCCAGAGCCAGAGCGCCGTGAACCGGGCCGTCGAGTCGTCGGACGAAGCGACCGAGATGGTCAGGAAGCTGAGCCAGAGCCTCGACGTCTCGCAGATCGCGAAGAGCGTCGACGAGATCGCCACGACGCTCAATGCCGTCCAGGCCGGAAAGCAGAACATCGATGATGCGGTCGACGTGGTTGCGAAGGCGGCGAAGCAGGCCAAGACGCAGCTTCGAGAGCTGCGCGAGCGGTTCGAGAAGACGCCGCAGGCCATCGGGCGGGTGCTCTTTGTCCTCAGGAGCTTCCTCGCCCTGAACGACCCGACGCATGTGACGCCGCCAACCTCTGCTGACATCAAGACCTTCGCGGGCACGCTCGACAACGCGGCCGACGACTTCAGCACGGTGTTTGCCGAGGGAAAGCCGACGCAGGGTTTCGCGGTGTTCGTCGCGTACGCCGAGGTGCTCGATCGGCAGCTGGCTGAACGCCAGAAGATGGCGAAGGCGGGCGTCGACGCCCACGCGCCCGTTCCCACCCAGGGCGACGCCGAGTCCTACTTCACGTCGCTGAAGGCCAAGCCGAATGACGAGGTGTTCGCTGCGTACACGGCGTATGCCCAGGCGTATTTCTATCACCGGGTCGTGGACAAGTTCGGCGACATGAACGTCGCGGGGGTGGCCGATCTGTACCAGCGGCCGCTGTCGATTCTCGGGCTGCGCCCGCTGGTGTGCACGGGCTACGCGCTCCTCGGCTCGCACCTGCTGGCGAAGGCGGGCGCCACGCTCAAGACGTTCATTGTCGCCGTGCGCGCGACGCCAGACGACATCGTGAGCGACAGGGTCGACGCCGGCCATGCCCTCGCCGCGATGAACCGAAAAGGGAAGGACTTCTTCGTCTCCAACCATCTCATCGTGGCGACGGAGGAGGGCGGGATCGGAGAAGAAGCGGTCGCATGGGAGCACAAGAAATCGCCGCTGCACAAAGCCACGGGCAAACCCATTCCCACCGCGAACGCCAGGCTGGCCGACAAGCTCGCCGACCTGGCCGCCGCCATCCGGAAGCAGCGCTCGCGGCCGGCGTCCACGAAGAAGGCGAGCCCGAAGCGATAGACGTCCGAGAATCATCATGAAGCGCCCTGCCCGGGGAGCGAAAGCTGCCAACGCCGATAGCGCCGCGAGGGGCCGGTTCGTCGAGCCCGTCGGTCCGGCCCACGACGCGTTCGAACGCGAGGCGCACCGCGTCGCGGACGTCGTTGCGCGCGGGGGCCTTGCCGGCGCCGGCCGGCCCGGCTGGTCCGCGGCGACTGCGCCGGAAGGCGCCATCCAGCGCATGGGCGGGGAACGCGAAGAGGACGAGACGATCCGGCGCCTGGCGAAGGCACCGGCTCCAGAACCGAAGGCCGCCGCGTCTCCGACAACGCCGCCCTCCATGCCGGACGCGGCGGCGCCCGACACACCGTCAGCGCCAGGGGAGACGCGTGCCAAAGCCGGCCCGGCGCTGCTGGCGGAGGACGAAGCCGACGTCACCGGCGGCCAGATGCGGAAGAGCGAGTTCCTGGCCGCGCTTCGGGTGGACGCCTGCGCGGCGGTCGATGAAGCGCTGAGCGGCACCGGGCGCGACTCGCAGGGCTGCCCGTGGATCGAGCATTGGCTGGGCTACTACGAGGGCCGCAGCGCTGCGCAGGTCGAGCGCGCTCTTCACCGGTACGCACCAGAAGCCCGCGGCGCCTCCGGGGCGCAGCAGTACATCCACATGGTCACGGCGCGCGTAAGGCGCAGCGCCGAGACGTGGGCGAAGACCGGTGAGATCACCGGGGTGCCAGACGATGTTCCCGCCGCGCCGATGGCGGGCGGCAGTGTGCTTTCGTTGGTCGGCGGCATGTTCTTCAAGGCGCGACCAGGGGGCGCGCGACGGGCGGACCCGGTGTCGGTCCGCGACCAGCTCGGGGGCGGGCGCGCGTTGCCGGACAGCGTGAGGGCGCGCATGGAGCCGGCCTTCGGCGCCAGCTTCGCCGGTGTCCGCGTGCACACGGACGCGGCAGGCAGCCGGCTGTCGGATCGGCTCAACGCGCGCGCCTTCACCGTCGGCAGACACGTCGCGTTCGGGGCAGGAGAATACCGTCCAGGCACGCTCGCGGGAGACGCCCTCATCGCCCACGAACTCGCGCACGTCGTGCAACAGCGAGGGGCCCAGCCCGACGGCGTGATGGCGAGGTCCTCTGTCAGCGAAGGCCCCGTCGAAGCGGACGCGAATCGCTCGGCTGTCGCCGTGGTCAGCTCGCTCCTCGATCGCCCCTCGCGCTCGATGGGCCGGGCGCGAACCAGCGCGATGCCGCTGCTTCGGTCCGGCCTGGCCTTGAGCCGCTGCAAGTCCGAACGGCAGAAGGAGATCGATCGCCTGGGCGCTGTCCAGCTGGGCTTCCTCGAGGACAAACGCAAGGCCGAAGAGGCCCGGTTGAAGAAGGAGGCCGAGGACGACGCCAAGAAGAAGGGGCTCCCGCCCCCGCCCACGGCCCCGAAGGTGGAGCTCGAGGACATCGTCAAGAAGGACGTCGGCGAACACAGCCTCAAAGCGAGTCCCACGAAGGAATGGGACGAAGCCGATCAGGACAAATGGAAGAAGGACGCCGCGGCCGCCTGGACCAGCGTGGTCGCGAGCGTCAAGGGAACCGAGCTGGAATCGATCGTGAAAGGGGTGACGTTCGTCTTCGACCCGAAGAAGGCGTTCGAAGGGGGCTTCTACGCCTCTTATTACGACGGCAGCCTCACGGTCGGGATGTCATGGGTCAAGCTCGCGAGCCAGGATCCGAAGAATGTGTGGGAGAACATCGCGCACGAAGTGGGTGGCCATGCCAGGTATGGAACGACCTATGCGAGCGAGATCATGGACGCGGCTCTGTCGAAGCTGTCCAGCGCGGAAGCGAAACGCGTGCGGGGGGACAGTCAGAAGTTCTTTGAGACATACTCGTACCCGGAAACCGAGATCTATGCCTCGCTGTGGCAGCGCCGCTACCGGGTGCCGGTGGGTGGCGGCAAGGAGCTTCCCTCAGGAGGCATTCATCCGGACATCAATATCCCCAAGCGACTGCACGTGATGCAAGACGCGCTGCACCCTGACGTCGCGAAAGCCGTGCTGGTGGAGTTGAAGCGCCGAATCGACCAGAACGATCAGATTCTCCAGCGCGATAAGGACTTCTTTCTGGCGAAGGTCAAGGAAATATTCGGGTACAGCCTATGACGGCCGCCGAGCCTCACGATCAACTCATCCGGCTGGCAAGCGACGCCGCAAGCATCTATGACGACGCGCGGCGGTGGTTTCTGTCCGGAGGCCCGTCGACCGTGCCCATTCTGGTCGAGGGGCTGGACGAGCCGCGACTGGGATCGGTGGCGCACTGGCGGATCCTGCTGCTGCTCCGCGAGCTCGCGCTGCCGTCGACCCTGCCGGCGATCTTGAAGGCCTTTCGCGCGGCGCTGCGGGAGAAGAACCCCATTGTGCTGCCCGGCGCCATGGAGGCGCTCGCCGTCTTCGATGACAACGAGGCGACCTCCGCTCTGCTGTCGGTGCTGGGATCCGGGGACGCGGACTTCATCAATCACGCCGCGGTTCTGCTCGGAGAAAAGGGAGGGCAACGCACGATCGATGCGTTGTCCGCGCTCCTCACAGATGCGGACGCCCGGGCCAGGCAGAGCGCGGTGCGTGGACTTCTCAAGATCCAGACCGACCCCGTGCGCGGGATTCTCACGCGACATCGCACGACCGAGAAGGACCCCGGGGTGTTGAAGCTCCTAGGCGGTGTCAAATGAGGACGCGCCCATCCCCATCGACGACCTGGGTTCGCCCCAGCGTGACGCTCTTCGGCAGACGCTGGCACACCTTCCGCGTCTGCGGCGTGAGCGGGCTCGCGCTCGGCACGAGTCTCGCCCTGTTGCTGGCAGGCCACGCAGGCCTTTCGCGCCTGATGGTCTGCGGCCTCCTCGCCCTGGGCGTCGGGACGTTCCTGACGTTGACGATGGCGACCAAGATCATCACGGGCAGCGAATCTCTGGTGTACTACCATCACGAAGTGGCCGTGCTGGCCGTCTCCGCGGCTCTTCTCTCGGCGCTCGGCCAGCCCGTGCTGCCGTATCTGGACGTGACCGCACTTGGGCTTGGCGTCTTTCTCGCGTGCGGCCGGTGCGGCTGCCTGATGGTCGGCTGCTGCCACGGCAAACCGCACCGCTGGGGCGTGCGCTACGGCGCGGAGCATGCGCGTGAAGGATTTCCGACCTGCTACGTGGGCGTGCGGCTCTGCCCTGTTCAAGCGGTCGAATCGGTCGTCGTCCTGTCAATCGTCCTCGCCGGCTCTGTGTTCGTGCTGCAGAATCGTCCCGCGGGCTCCGCGCTGTCCTGGTACGTCATCTGCTACTCCGTCGCCCGGATCTGGCTCGAGGAGTGGCGCGGCGATCGGGCGCGGCCCTACTGGCTCCGGCTGTCGGAAGCGCAGTGGACGTCCCTCCTTCTCATTCTGAGCATGATTGCCGGCGAATGGCAGGGGCGCCTGCCCCTGTCCGCATGGCACCTGGTGCTGGGCGCCGGGGCGTCGCTGTCGCTGATCGTGCTCGCGGCCAGCAGAACGCCGGCGCGGGCGATCGTGCTTCCCCGTCACGCGAACGAGGTCGCGGAGATTCTCCAGTCGCCGCCGGTCCCTGGAGGACCCGTCGCGGTCCGCCGGACGTCGCTCACGGTCGGTGTGTCGACGCAATCGCTCGGACGCCTGGGGAATGCGGATGCGATTCTGTACTCGTTGTCTCGCGTCGATCGCCGTCTGAGGCCGGACGAGGCGCGGGCGCTGGCTGGTCTGATCACGAAGGTGGCGTCTGGGTCAGGCACCGAACACGAGCTGGTGCAGGGACGCCACGACGTCTTTCACCTGATCCTGCGGGGGACGCCCGGATGAACGACGCCCGGCCGAATGACGCGCCGCAGAAGGTCCTGGGCGTTTCGCGACGGGACTGGCCGCGCCAGGGGAGCCGCGTGCTCCCCGCGAGGTTCGTGCTGCGGCTTCAGCAGACCGTGGGCAACCGGGAGGTCGTTCGATTGCTTGCGGCCCAATCGGCACAGCCAGCGGTCGACGATCAGAGTCCAGGCAGTCCGGCGCGGCAGCCGCGGCCCGGCTGGGTGACCCGATTCACAACCATCTGGCGCCGACTCTGGCGCAAGGACGCCGGGCGGTCGTGACTCAGGCCTTCGAGTCCCCGAGCAAGCGGGCACACAACGCCGCGACGTACTCCAGGTGAGCGAGGGCGCGAGCAGCGTCGTCCCGATCGAAGAGGTCTTGCGGCCCGACGCTCTGACGTTCGTCGCCGTAAAACGCGATGCCGCGGTCGCCCGCCATCTCGGTGGAGATCGACGACAGGGGATCGATTTCGGCACTGAACCAGGCCGGGAATCGGTCTGCTGACCGGCGCAGCACCTCGGCCACGTCGTGAGTCCGAGCCGGCTCGACGGCACCCAGCCGCAACGCCCCTTTCAGGAACAGGTCGACGCTCTCCTGGGCCTCGCGAACCACCGTCGCCCAGAGCGCCCGTTCGAAGGCGAGTCGGACCAGTTCGACACGCCCTTGCGCCTCCTCGATGTAGCGCCGCCCCATGTGCGAGGAGGTCATATCCGGACCTCGTCGCCGAACCGGAAACCGGGCTGCAGGTCCCAGTACCACGAGCCATCGGGCAGGAACACCCTCCGGCTCCCGAGTTCGCGCATGCGCACCCGCATCCGTTCCAGCACGTCGGCGAAGAAGCCGTCCCGATCGAACAGGAGGCGGCCGTCCTCGACCATGTCCAGGTACAACGGGCTGTGCACGCGAGCCTCATCGGGCGTCTTGGTGACCAGGTTCCACTCGACGAACGGGAGTTGCCGGGCCTCGCGCACCGGCGCGTACAACTCGAGCAGTTCCTGTCGCCTCGCGCTCAGCCGCCTCGGAAAGCCCTCGGCAACGACCAGGAGATCGACGTCCGAACGCGTCGTCGCGTCACCCCGTGCGAGCGATCCGAAGAGCACGATCGACACGAGGCGTGGACCGAGCGACGCGACCCACACGTCGGTGGCGGCCGCAAGCGCGGCTCGAGTCGGCGCCGGGCCCGACAGGGAGAACGTTGCAGGAACAGGAGGGGCCGACACGGGCCGATTGTAACCCCGGCGCGGCATCGGGCGGAAGGCCGAACGCCGACCGGGCGAACACTACGAACCCGCGGCGTCGCCCCGGAGAGACCTCAGTGCGGGGGAACCCGCGACACGCACCCTGTGCGTCCGCCCTTGACATCAAGCGGAACTGGCCCGACCATTACCACGCTCGCCCCCGCCAGTTGCTGCCCGGCCCCCGGAGGCGCGACATGTACAACTCGGCACGGCTCGTCGCCGCGGTAGTGCTCACGCTGGCCCTCGTTCCCCGCACGCCCGCAGCCCAGGGGCTGGTCCGCCCGGACATCGAGAAGAAGATCAGCGCCCTCCTCGCGCAGATGACCCTCGAGGAGAAGATCGGGCAACTCACCCAGTACACCCGGAGCGTCGATCCGACCGGACCGGCGCCGTCAGATGCCGCCCAGAAGGCGCGCTACGACCAGATTCGCCAGGGGCTGGTCGGGTCCCTGCTGAACGTGACCGGCGCCGAGGCGACCCGCAAGGCGCAGCAGCTGGCGGTGGAGGGGAGCCGCCTCCATATCCCGCTGATGTTCGGGCTGGAAGTGCTGCACGGCTACCGGACGATCTTCCCGATTCCGATCGGTGAAGCGGCGAGCTGGGACCTCGCGGCCATCGAGCAGTCGGCTCGCGTGGCCGCCACCGAAGCGGCGGCCGCGGGCATTCACTGGACGCTCGCCCCGACGGTGGACATTGCCCGCGACGCGCGCTGGGGACGCATCATGGAGGGGGCCGGCGAGGATTCCTACCTCAATGCGCAGGTGGCGGCGGCGCGCGTCCACGGGTTCCAGGGGACAGACCTCTCGGCGACCGACACGATCGCTGCCTGTGCCAAGCACTATGCCGCCTACGGGTTTGCCGAAGCCGGCCGCGACTACAACACGGTCGACATCTCCGAGCAGACGCTGCGCAACGTTGTCCTGCCGCCCTTCAAGGCGGCGGTCGACGCCGGGGTGGCGATCGTCATGACGGCATCCAATGAGATCGGCGGCATCCCCTCCACGGCGAACGCGCACCTGGGGCGCGACATCCTGAAGGGCGAGTGGTCGTTCCCCGGTGTCGTGGTGTCGGGCTGGGGAGCGGTCAGCGAACTGGTCGCGCACGGCTACGCGGAGGACCTCGGCCGGGCGGCGCGCGCGGCCGTCCTCGCGGGCACCGACGCGGACACGGAGTCGGGCGCCTATGCGGCCCACCTGGCCGGGCTCGTGCGTTCGGGCGCCGTGGTCCAGTCGCGGATCGACGACGCGGTTCGGCGCGTGCTGAGGGTCAAGTTCCTCCTCGGCCTGTTCGACGATCCCTACCGCTACTCCGATGCGGCCCGCGAGGCAGCAGCGTTGTCCAACCCCGCTCACGCCGCCGAAGCCCGCGACGTGGCCCGCAAGTCCATCGTCCTGCTGAAGAATGACGGCGACCTGCTCCCGATCAGCAAGGGCGTGCGCGCGATCGCCGTCATCGGCCCGCTGGCCGACGACGCCGACACCCCGCTCGGAAGGCGGCGCGCGCAGGGCCGCGCCGGATCGGCCGTTTCCCTGCTCGATGGCATCAAGGCGGCCGTGGCCCCGGCCACGCGGGTGCTGTACGCCGAGGGCGCGCCGCTCGCCGTCGGGACGCGGAGATCCTCTGCGCCGCTCGTGTACAACAACACGGACCGGTCGGGCTTTCCGGCCGCGATCGACGCGGCGCGCGAGGCCGACGTGGTCGTGGTCGCCATCGGGGAGGACTGCTACCAGAGCGGCGAGAGCCGCAGCGAAGTGGACATTGGCCTGAAGGGCCTGCAGCAGGAACTGCTCACGAGGGTGCTCGAGGTCAACAGGAAGGTGGTCGTCGTGCTCATGAACGGGCGGCCGCTGACCATTGAGTGGACGGCGGAACACGCGCCCGCGATCGTGGAGGCGTGGTACCTCGGCTCCCAGGCGGGACACGCGATCGCCGACGTGCTCCTGGGCGACTACAACCCGTCCGGCAAGCTGCCGGTGTCGTTTCCCCGCTCGGTCGGACAGCTCCCGATTCACTACGACGTCAAGAACACGGGACGGCCGGGGCCTGAGGCCGGCGTGTTCTGGTCGAACTACGCGGACTCGCCCAACACGCCGCTCTATCCGTTCGGGTTCGGGCTCAGCTACACGGCCTTCACGTATTCCCAGCCCAGGCTGAGCGCCATGGAGATGGCCCGGGACGGCAGGCTGCAGGTCTCGGTCACGGTGACCAACTCCGGCCGTCGGGCCGGCGGCGAGGTCGTGCAGCTGTACGTTCGCGACCTCGTCGGGAGCGTGACCCGGCCGGTCAAGGAACTGAAGGGCTTCCGCCGGGTGACGCTGCAGCCCGGTCAGTCTCGCGATGTGACGTTCACGCTCGGAGCGCCTGACCTGGCCTTCTACACCGCGCGCGGCCGGTGGGAGGCCGAGCCGGGTGCCTTCAAGGTGTTCGTGGGCGGCAACTCGCGGGACGTGAAGGAGGCCGGCTTCAGGCTGCGGTGAGCGCGGCCGGGCCGCTCCCCTGGCCGGGCTGGAGCCCGGCGCTCCCGGGGGCGTCACGCGCATCGACAGGGCCGGCACCTGCCGCACACCGCGAGCCGCAGCTCGCAAGTCGCGCGCCTGTCCATCACGCCGCGGCGGCGGCGATGGCGAGACACGCCCAGCCAACGAGAAAGGCCAGGCCGCCGAGCGGTGTGATCGCGCCGAGCCTGGGCACCCCGGTCAGCGCGAGCGCGTAGAGGCTGCCTGAGAAGAGAAGGATGCCGGCCACGAAGCTCCAGCCCGCCGCCGTGGCCAGCCCGCTCGACACCCGCGGCATGACGGCGGCGACCAGCACGAGCGCCAGCGCGTGGTACATCTGGTAGCGCACGCCGGTCTCGAATACTGCGAGCATCTCCGGCGAGATGCGCGCCCGCAGGCCGTGCGCCCCGAACGCACCGAGCCCCACGCCGAGGAATCCAGCCACGGCTCCGATCAGCAGGAAGTTGCGGTCCATCCAGGCATGATACAGAAGATAGAAGACAGAATGCTGAAAGCGGGCAGTAGACGGTCGAGAGCAGGCCAAACGCCGCAGGCCGCGAGTCGCAGGCCGAGCTCGCGTGAGCCCGCGGGCCCGCGTCACTGGCGGACGTACTTATCCGGCTCCTTGTCGAACTTCGTCTTGCAGTCCCGCGAGCAGAAGTAATAGGCCTTGCCCTTGTAGTCGCTCTTGAAGCCGGCCGCGGTGGCGGCCTTCGGATCCACCTTCATGCCGCAGACCGGGTCGGTGGCTTCCGCGTTGAGCGCGGGCGCCGCGGCTGCCGCCGGAGTCTCCCGTGGCAGCGTCGGGAGAGTCGGCTGCGGCGATGTCGCGCCAGCCGCGTGCATCGGCTCTGCCGGCTTCGCGGCGCGCGCGTACCGCGCGGGGTCCTTCTGGAACGTGTCCTTGTACTCCGCCGCCGCGAAGTAGTAGGTCGTGCCCTGGTACTCCATCGTGAGACCGGCCTCGGCAGCGAACCGTTCGTCCACCGTGATACCGCAGACGGGATCGACGCTCGTCTTCGACTCGGGTTCTGGCTTCAGCTGCGACAGGTCGATGTCGGGTTCCTTCTGCTGCGCGTCCGCCATCGCATCCGGCGTCGCAGGTCGATCGGGGGATGGCACCCATGGGAGCCGCGAGCCGCCCATGCGGCCGGTTGTCGGCAGGGGCGGTGCCGGCGTGGGCGCATGCAGCACGCTCCGATACGGCGGCGCGGACCCTCCGTCCCCCGGCGCCCTCGACGCCATCCGGGGGCTGTCCGGCACAGCAGGCGTCACGTACTGCGCCGGGTTGGCATCGAACCGCTTCTTGCACGCGTCGGAACAGAAGAAGTACGTGGCGCCGCGGTACGCGCTGACCCGTCCGGCGATCCTGGCCTTCGTCTGGTCGACCTCCATGCCGCAAATGACGTCGGTCTCCGGGTTGGCGATGCCCATCGCGGCGGTCTTCATCCGGCTCTCCGAGTCGAGCAGGAAACTGCCCGACAGGACGATGCGCTCGTGCTCCATCAGGCCCTGGAGAATCTGGACGCGGTCGTTGTACCGCCATCCGGTCTGCACCCGGCGTGGTTCGAAATAACCGTTGCCGCGATCGACGAACACCACCCGGCGGGTGCCGGAATCCACGACGGCGTCGGCGGGCACCGTCATCGCCTCGGGCAGGTCGACCTGCAGCTCGACATCGACCAGCATCTCGGGCCTGAGGAGGAACGCCCGGTTGTCGGCCTCCAGCCGCAGCTTGAGCGTACGCGTGGCGACGTCGAACTGGGGCAGGGTGTTGTCCACCCTCGCGCCGATGGACTCCCCCTGGTACGGGAGCAGGACAGTCGCGATCATCCCGGGTTTGACCAGGCCGGCGTCGCTTTCGAAGAGGTCGGCCAGCACCCAGACATGGCTCACGTCGATGATCTGGTAGAGCTCCGTGCTGCGGTCGAACCGCTGGAGCGGATAGACGTTGCGTGACGCGATGTAGCCCGTCACGGGCGACCGGACCTCGATGTCGCTGACGGCGCGCCGCGTCTTCGCCAGCTCGGCGATCTGCTGCGGACTCATCCCCAGTGTTTCCAGCGCCTCGGACGCCGCCCGCACCTGGATCTCGGTCAGATCGATCTGGCTGGCCGCCTCGCCCTTGGTCGCGCGGAACCGGTCCAGGGCGTTCAGCGTGTAGAAGTAGGTCTGCTGGGCCGTCAGCGCCTCCTTGCTGTAGAACGTCAGGAGGAGCTGCCCCTTTGTGACGACCCCGCCGGTCTGTCCCGCGTAGACCTGCCGGACCCATCCCTCGGTCGACGTGACGAGGCGGTAGACCCGGTTCTCGTCAGCCACCACCTTGCCGACGGTCCGGACCGTCCGGCGGAGCGCCGAGGACTCGACGACCCCGGTCCTGATGCCGATGACCTGCTGCCGCGCGGGCGTGACCTTCAGCGTGCCCGGCGGCACGCCCGACCCGGACAGTGCCGACGCATCGTCGGCGTAGACCGGCTCGAGCTGCATGCCGCAATCGGGCGCGATGCCCGGCTTGTCCGACTTGTACGACGGGTGCATCGGGTCGACCCAGTACAGGATCTTCCGTTCCGCCGGTCCGCCGCGATCGCGCGTCGCCCAGCTGAGCCAGGTGCCGCTCAGGAACCCGGCGGCGATCAGGACCACCGCCACCGCGATCGCACGCACCTTCTTCATACGCGCTCCATCCGGCTCCGTGCCGATGCCGCTGGCAGCCTGGACCCCGGGGCGTGGCTGGCCCGCCTTGAAGTCCCCCGCCTCCGTTGCCGGCCAGCCCGGTGTCGCGGCCCGTCGGCCGGGACGTTCAAGCCGGCGTCCTGGGGGCGGGACCGATTGTACGCCTGCCGCCGGCACAAAGAGAAAAGGCCCGGCTGGCCCGAATGGCCCGCCGGGCCCTGACCTGTCGAGGTCACGCGCGCCGTGTCACGGGATCACGACGAGCGGCCGCATCATGTCGTGCTCTTCGTGCTCGAGGATGTGGCAGTGCCACACGAACTCGTGCCCGCGGATCCCGTAGGACGTGTCCAGCCTCGGGCTGGCCGGGACGTCGAACGGGACGCGCGCCAGCTTGATCCGCATGGCGACGGTGACCACCTCGTGCGGGTTCATCCGCACCGTCTCCTTCCAGCGGCGCTCGTTGGCGTCCGGCCCGCGGCCCGGCCCGGTGTAGGTCGGTACGCCCCCGGTGTAGTCCGCGTCATCGAACGGGCGGCGCTCGATGAGCCGCACGTCGAAGAGGTGGAAGTGCATCGGGTGGGTGTCGCCCGTGAGGTTCAGGATGTGCCAGATCTCGACATCGCCGTCCCGGGCGACCTCCGTCGGCTGCGCCTCGTACGGCAGGCCGAAGGGATCGGTCGACATTGTGTCGACCGTGCCGACGCGCTGGATGAGCCGGCCGAACTGGTCGAAGTCCTCGTTCAACGTCAGCCACCGGTGGTTGACGTTCCTGAGGTTGAGGCCCTCCTCCGGGAGCAGGGGATTCGGCAGCACGGGTCCCCGGACGGCCAGCGTTTCGAGGATCGACAGCGAGAGCGGGTCCCTGGACCCGGTCACCGAGCGCGCGACGCGGAACTGCAGCATCGTGCGCGTGTCCGGCGAGGTGCCGACCGTCTGCCAGTCGTTGACCGGATCGCCGCTGGGGAACGGCGAAGGCGCGTCGTTGTAGAGGATCAGCGTCTGGCCGGCGAACTTCGAGAAGTCGATCACCAGGTCCGCCCGCTCGGCCGGCGCGAGCAGGAGGTTGTAGAACTTCGGGTTGCCTGCCACCGGGTTCGGCGATCCGTCCGGCAGCACATCAGGCTCCACGCCGAACGGCACCGGCGGGTTGTTGAGCGCGACCGGGAACGGCAGGAACCCGCCCTCGTTGCCGATCTGGATGATGCGGGGCCCCGGGGCCGACAGGTTCGCCTCGGTCGGGCTCGCGTTCTGGGCCGCGT
Organism: uncultured Acidobacteriota bacterium; assembly: GCA_963813325.1. Taxonomy (GTDB): domain Bacteria; phylum Acidobacteriota; class Vicinamibacteria; order Vicinamibacterales; family JAKQTR01; genus CAWEYM01. Next base: position 1,233,549 of record CAWEYM010000002.1, on the reverse strand, counting down.
AGAGGTTCAGGTTGAGGAACCGGGCATTGCATCCGTTGAGCAGGCGGAACCGGTAGTGCCTGGGCTCCACGTTGAGATACGGGTAGACGGCGCCGTTCACCATGGTCGTGTCGGCGAAGAACTCCGGCACGCAGGACACTGGGGGCACGCTGGAGGCGCCGTCCGGGGGGGCGAGTTCTCCGTCGTACTGGTAGGAGTACCAGAGGTCGCCCGCGTTGGTGCCCGTCGGGTACCCAGGATCCGCCGCCGGATCCCAGAACGTCTTGTCCTGCAGGACCAGTGGAATGCCGTACCGCAGCAGCCCCGGCAACGAGGGCACGATGCGCGTCCTGATCAGCGCCTCCTCGAAGTCGTCCACCATGAGGTACCCGCTGGCCAGGCCGACATACGCGTTCAGTCGCGTGATTCCCACTGCATGGTCGTGATACCACACGAGGCGTGCGGACTGGTCGTTGGGATAGTCGTACTCGGCCATCCCCGTACCGCCGGTGGCGCCAGGGATCGTGTTGTTCAGGAAGCTCAGCCCGTGCTGGCCATCAGGCGTCCACCAGTCGAACGGGCCGCCATCGCTGATCCAGGGGATGTGGCCGCCGTGCAGGTGCACCGCGACGCGGTTCTGCGGCAGGCCTGCGCCGGGGATCGACGTGTCGACCGGGAGCGGGTGCGTCGGCGGCAGGGTGTTCTCGAACGTGATTTGGACCGGACGGTTCTTCTTCGCGATGATCAGGCCGCCGAGGTACCGCTCGTCGGGCGCCTGGCCGGCGGTCACATCCGCGTAGCCCCAGAATCGCGCGGGGCCGGGCAGGTCCGGGTGAGTCAACTGAGCGAACTGACCCATGCGGATCTTGTAGTAGTCGACGCCGGGGAACTTCGCCGTGTTGGGCACCGCCACGGGGACGTAGTTGCCGAACTCGTTCGCCCCGGACGGCCCGAGCCCGGGCAGCGCCTGCACGAACTTGCGCAGGCCGAACGGGCTCTGCCCGGCGGCCCAAGCAAGACGCCGGGCCACGAGGAGCCCGGCCCCAGCCAACGCCGACGACGTGATGAACTTCCGCCTACTGAACCCCGTCATAGCCCCTCCTTCACAGTGTGGGTGGGCCAGCGAGAACGACAGTCGATGTCGTTCGGCCTGGCGTGGCCGAGGTTGCAGGTGCAAATCTGCACTGGTCCAGGCTGGTTTGCAATGAGCCGGAAGTACCGCGCCGGCGGTACGAACGTACTTCCACCGATTGGGTGTGGCTTGCTGCAATCGTCAGAAGACCGCGGCCCGACCTGAGAGGGCAGAAGGGCAGGGCTGCCACATCCGCCGGGCGGCGGCCCGCGGTCGCGACAGGGGTGTCGGGACCGCGGGCCGCGCTCGGGCCGCTGGTTCGCCGATCCGGTCGAGCGCGATCAGCGCCCCTGGCGGAAACCGGCCTTGCCGGCGCTCAGCGGATCTTGCGGATCCGGACCGCGCCGCTGATGTACCAGTCGTAGGGCGCTGAGCCGCCCTCGAATCGCATGGTCTTACCCTTGAGCTCGCCGCTCACGCCGTAGCCAGCCATGATCATCTTCGACTCGTAGGTGATCAGGTCCATGACCGGCGAGACCCAGTACCCGTCCCACGTGCCCATGCCGGGGACCTCCCACTCGAACGAGCCCCAGCAGGGGCCCCGGTACTCGCCGCTCATGTTGCAGTTGACGACGAAGTTGATCGTGCCGTCCAGGTACTTCTTCACCGAGTCCGACAGCGTGCCAGGCCCCCAGAGCTGAACTTCCTTCCTGCCGATGACGCGCCTGGTCCCGGGCGAACACGGCGGGAAGGGCAGGCCGGTCGGTTCGCCGCCGATGCAGGTGGTGTCCGGCGGCTGCAGGGTTTCGAGCCAGCCGATCTGGGCTTCGCCGGCGATGCTGGCGAAGTTGGGTGCGGCGCGGTCCTGCGCGGCGGCCGGGACGGCCGTCACGAGCGCGAGAGCCATGATGGCGAATGTCACCTTCTTGAACATGGTGTCCCTCCTTCGCCGAGCAGGGTAGTGCGGCCCCCGGCAGCGGGGAACACGACCGGATGCGACAAGGCGGCATGACGCATCTTGTCGCGTCCGCCGGTTGCTGTTACGCTGTCGGCGACCGATGGGCACCATGGGCGAGCGGCTGGAATCCTGGAAGGAAATCGCCACGTACCTGGGCCGCGAGGTGCGGACCGTCCAGCGCTGGGCGGTCGCACGCAGCCTCCCGGTGCATCGCCTGCCCGGCGGCGACCGGCCGCGGGTCTTCTCGACGAGGTCCGAAATCGACGCGTGGAGGCAGGCCGGCCCGGAGGAGCCGCGGGAGAACGACGTGTCCGTGGCGGTCCTGCCGTTCCTGAACCTCGCGGGCGGCGTCGAGGACCAGTACTTCGGCGACGGCCTGGCCGACGACGTCATCAACGCGCTGGTCCGATTACCAGGCCTGCGCGTGACCGCTCGCACGTCGTCGTTCGCCTTCACGAGCCGGGGCCAGGACGTCCGTGAAATTGGAGCCCGGTTGCGGGCGACGTGGCTGATCGAGGGCAGCGTCCGCAGGGATGGCGCCCGCGTGCGGGTGTCGGCCCAGCTGGTGAACACCCACGACGGCTACCACGCCTGGAGCGAGTGTTTCGACCGGCAGCTCACGGACATCTTCGCCATCCAGGACGAGATTGCCCGCTCGATCGCGCAGGCCCTGAAGCAGAAGCTGGTCCCGCACGTGGCTGTGCCCCAGACGGAGGATCTCGTCGCGTACGACCTCTGGGTGAAAGGGCGGTCCATCAGCCAGTTGTTCACGCCCGAGTCGTTCACGCAGGCGCGCGACCTGTACGAGGGCGCGATCGCGCGCGATCCTCGGTTTGCGAGGCCGTATTTCGGCCTGGCGGATCTCTACTTCTACGGCGTGCAGTTCGGACTGACGACCCTGCCAGGCCTGCTGCCGCGCGCGCGCGAGGCGATCGCGAGGTCGCTCGAACTCGACGACCAGTTCGGCGAGGCACACGCGCTGCTGGGCGTGTTCCGCGGCATCCTGGACTTCGACTGGCCCGGCGCTGAGGCGGCGTTTCAGCGCGCCTTCGAACTGAGCCCGGGGTCGGCCACCGTGTTCTCCCAGCACGCGTGGTATCACCTCGTCCCGCGGCGGCGGATCGCGGAGGCGCTGAAGGAGGCCGAGCAGGCCGTCGCGCTGGACCCGCTCTCCCCGTTCGCGCACGCGTTCCTCGGCCTCGCGCGGCAGGCGGCCCGCCAGTACAAGCTCTCGGTCGAGGAATGCGGCGCGGCGGTGCAATTGGCCCCGGAGATGTGGGTGCTGCACTGGTTCTACGGCACCGCGCTCCTGCTGCAGGGGCGGCTCGTCCTGGGGTTCCGCCACGCGCGAACGCTGTACGAACGCATTCACCAGCCCCTGATCGTCGGCGCCATGTCCCTCGTCTACGGCCTGTTTCTCAACCGGAAGAAAGCGAAGGAACTGCTGGCCGAGCTGAACGAGATGGCGAAGAAGGTCGACGTGACCCCGGTGGCGTACGCCATGGCGTACCTGGGCCTCGGCGACGATCGGGCGTTCGAGTGGTTCGACAAGGCGATCGACGCCCGCGACCCGATCGCGACCCACCTCCCGTCGATGCCCTACTATGACGGCATCCGCGACGATCCCCGGTTCCCGGCGCTGCTGGCGAAAATGCACCTCGACTGACGCCGGACCAGGCCCTGCTCGAGCGCGGCGGGCCCGCACCGGGCGCCCCCGGAACGGCGCACGGGGGCGGAACCGTGGGTCCCGCCCCCGTGCCTTGCCGGGTTCGCGTCGCCGGGGCTATGTCGTGCTCCCCGCGCGGCGCGTCCCGTGAGGCTCGTCGCCCCGCCCTACCAGGTGACCCGCGCCCCGAACCGCAGGACACGCGGAGCCAGCAGCGAGCTGATCGTGTTGGCGTTGCTGGCGTTCTGCCCACCGCGCATCGACAACGTCGTGTTGCCGTTCAGCAGGTTGAACACGTCCATGCTGGCCACCACCTTCATCCGCCCGAAGATGGTGAACGGCTTGTCGACGCGGAAGTCCACGGTCTGGAAGTTGGGCAGGCGCTCGTCGCCGCGCCGGTCGAGGTAGATCGTCGCCTGGCCCGCGCTGAAGGGCCGGTTGAACGGGGTCAGGACCGACCGGATGTACGGGTAGCCCTGCCGCGCGTTGTAGAAGGCCGCCGCGTTGATCTGCCACCACGGCAGCGTGTAGGACGCCGACGCGCGGAAGATCCACTTCGCGTTCACGAACACGTTGCCCAGGCCGCTCGACGAGGACTCGGGCGCGTACTGGCCGCCGTTGAACGAGCTCATGACGTTGGTCGGGTCGCTCTCCGAGTTCTGCCAGGAGGGCGTGGCCAGCCAGGTCGATCCCGCGAGGGAATCGAAGTGCACCGGGGCGTCGTTCCACGAGTAGCTGGCGTTCATCAGCCAGTTCTTCGACAGCCGCTTCCGGGCGGAGAGTTCGACGCCCTGGTAGCCGCGCCAGAAGTCCCTGACGTTCGCGTACGTGTAGTCGGTCGGGATCTGGCTGGTCGGCTGGTAGTAGGTCACGGTCGGGCAGGCCGTTCCAGCCGGGCAGGTCGCGGCGGCCGGCGTCCATTCCACCGCCGTCCAGTTGCTGGCGGAGAAGTTGTTCTTCTGGTTCTGGCGGAAGTTCTGGTACTTGCGCCAGATGTAGCTCGCGCTGATCGCGAAGTCGCTGCCGATCGCCTGGTCGAAGCCGACCAGGATTTCGTCCGCGCGGTCGTTGGTCAGGTTCGGGTCGACGGTGCCGGTCGCGGTGACCTGCGACGGATTGAGGTAGTTGTAGCCGGTGGTCCAGCTGATCGGCGCGCTCGTCAGGACGACCTCGTTGGCCTGGACGAACCGGTCGCCGTTGACGTCCACCCAGGGGTAGCGGGTGTAGGTGGCGGCCACCGTGTTGTAGGTCGATGACATGTCGCCCGTCCCGAGCTGGCCCACGTACCGCGCGTAGTTGAACTTCGCCACGCTGCGGCCGTCGCCGCTGAAGTCGTAGGTCACGCCCACGCGGGGCGAGAAGTTCTTGAATGCCACGCCCGCCTCGGCGCCCGGGAACTGCAGGGCCGGCAGCTGGTTGAACGGCTGGCCGGTGTAGGTCACGCCGTTGTAGACGCCCGCGTAGGTCGCCTGGCCGTAGAAGGGCGACGCGCCCACCTGGGCGGCGTTCGCGAAGTCCGTCTGGTAGTCGTACCGGAACCCCAGGTTCAGGGTCATCCGCTTCAGCGAAAAGCTGTCCTGCACGTAGAAATTGCGGTTGTGCAGGCCGTACTCCGTGAACCCGCGCCGATAGAGCTGCGCCTCGACGGGATTCTGCACGCCCGTGACCTCCCGCGCACGCGCGCGTACGCGTCGCCGCCCCACTGGCTCTCGGTGTGCGCGATGTCGTTGCGGTACTTGAACCCGAACTTGATCGAGTGGTCGCCGCCGAAGACGCCGGGCAGAAAGTAGTTGCCCATCACGTCGACGCTGTCGGTCGGCCGCACGTACACCGCCTCCTGGTACGAGCGCGACCAGGCGTTGGTGGTCAGTTCCAGCATCGGCTGGACGCTGCGCAGGCTGTCGTCGTGGAACGTCAGGGCGAAGTTGTTGCCCACGTGGGCGTAGGACGCCTCCACCATGAACTTGTCGCTGAAGATGTGGCGGTCGCTCCACTTGTACGACTTGGGCATCCCGGTCTTCCACCAGTTCGACCCGAGGTCCCTGCGATCGACGCCGACCTGGCGGTAGGTCGTTTCGAGCGGGCGCAGGTCGGAGGCGTCACGCGCGTTGCGCACCTTCTCGGCCGCGTTGTAGAAGAACGAGAACTGGTTGTTCTTGAACGTCTGCAGCGCGACCTTCATGTTGTAGTTGTTCAGGAGGGTCGTGTCGGGGTTGAGGCACTCCCGGATGTCCTTCAGCGAGTAGTTCAGCGGATTGGCCCGCATCGCCTGGCACGACGTATCGCCCTTGAAGAAACCGTTGATGCCGACAGCGATGTTCTGCCTGCCGTAGCTGCCCCAGATCCACGCCCGTCCGCGCTTGATGGGGCCGCCGACCTCGAACCCGTAGTCCTTGATGTTCTGGATCGGGTTGCCGGTCGACGCGCCCTGCCGCCGCAGCTCGTCCGTGACGTTGAAGGACTGGAGCGACTGGTCCGTCACGTAGTACCGGCCGGACCCGCGGATCTGGTCCGTGCCGCTCTTGGTCACCAGGTTCACGCCCACGCCCGGCGACTGCATCGTCACGTCGGCGCCGCCCGTCGAGATCTGCATCTCTTCAAAGGCGTCGAAGTCGAAGTACACCGGGGAGCCGCCCGTCGCCGACATGTCCGTGATGTCGACGCCGTCGAGATTCCACTTCTGCTCGCGCATCGCCGCGCCGCGCGCGACGAAGTTCGACTGCTGGCCCGACGCGCTGCCGCCCACGTTCTGGCGGTCCATCGCCACGCCGGCCGACTGCTCGATGATGACCCACGGGTCGCGCGCCGACGGGATGCCCTGCAGCGCCTCCTGCGTGAACCGGTTCGTCTTGCCGGTGTCGCGCAGGTCCACCAGCGGCGTCTCGCCGGTGACCGTGATGGTCTCCTGCACCGTCGAGATCTCCATCGCCTGGTTGACCTGCACGTTCAAGCCGATCTCGACGCGAATGCCCGCCTTGACGACGGTCGAGAAGCCCGCCAGCTCGAACCTGACGGTGTAGGCCCCGATCGCCAGCTGCGGGAACCGGTAGGTCCCGGTCTCCGTCGAGACGGCTGTCATCGGCTGGAGCAGCCCCGGGCCGCTCAACATCACCGTCACGCCCGGCAGGACCCCGCCGCTGGCGTCGGTCACCTTGCCGTAGATCTCGCCGGTCTGCTGGGCCGACGCGAGGCCGCCCGTGCCGACCAGTGTGAGGACCATCATGAGGATCAGAAAACGGACTTTCATGCCGTGCCTCCCCGGGAGCAACCCGCAGGTTCCTCCGTTGACTCGAACGAATGACCAACTGGACGAATGCGCCACCCGGCAGCCGGATCCCCTCGTGCGGACTGCAGCCCTCCGCCGATGGAGCCGCGGGCGGTCGCGCAGACCAGGAGCGAACGCTGTGCCTGACCGGCCGCGCCGGGCGGGTCGAATCCGAATCGAAGGGAATTTCCACACGTGGGCGAGGGCCGTGCCCGGGCGGGCGGAGTCGGGGGTTCGGCGCGTGCGAAGCGGTGAGGATACCGGAAGAAAGGGCCGGCCTCGCCGGACCAGGCTTGGCGACACTCAGCCCGGCGCGTATGTAGACCGAAGGTAATCTGAAGGCATCGTATCCACCGGGCTGGATCCCGATTCATCGGGCTGGATCGGATGGAGCCCGCAGATGCGGAATCGTGGGCCAGCCCCCGACCCTCCGGTGCGACAGGGCCGGAGGTCGAGGAGCGCTGTCTCTCACGCCGACGGGGTGCGCGCTTCCTCGTTGTCCTCGCCCGCCGTCCCGGCTATTCTGCGCATGGCCCTACCACGTCTGATGGGCGGGCTGGCAGGAGGAGTGATGCAACGGTGGCGTGTCGTCGGACTCGGCGTCGGGTGTTTCATCCTGGGCGTGCTGGTGCAGACCGGCATCGCGCAGAACCGCAAACCTTCGTTCACGCCCGACCTTGTGCAGGGCAAGGACGCGAAGGCCGCCGCGACGGCGCTGCTCGACGGGGCGCTCGTGCTCGCCGGGGACGGGAGCTGGGAGCGCATCGCCGTTGGCCGGGCCTGGTACCTCGGCGGCGACAAGGCCAGGGGCCAGCAGATCATCGACGGGGTCACCGGCAGCAAGAAGGTCGTGGCCAGCGACTGGTTCCGCATCGGGCGCCTCTACGCCGAAGCTGGCGAGTGGGACAAGGCGCAGGCCGCCTTCGACCGCTCGCTCACGCTGGAACCCGACGACGACTCGGGCATGATCGAGTACGGGGCACTGGCCAACGTCTTCAAGGATCGCGCGAAGGCGGAGGAACTCTTCCTGAAGGCGCTGAAGAAGAAGCCGCGCGCGTTCTGGCACTGGGTGGGCGCCGGCGGGTCGTATCTGGGCGTCCGCCCGCCGCAGTAGGCAGGCCGCGCCCGGGCGCGGGATTATCCGCCGGTGCAGTGCCCGCGGAGGGGCATCAACGGTAGCCGAACACGGGCGGGAACACGACGACCACCAGGGCCGCCCATACCGCGTACACGGGCAGATAGGCGATCTGCCATCGCTCCAGGGCGGCAAACGAGCCCCGGTGACGCAGGAAGCACGCATAGAGCCACGCCGACCACGCCAGGTTGACGAGCAGAATGAGATTCTCGCCAAGAGCCGCCACCCGGTTGGGAGTGAAGCCAAACTCGGAGATGCGGGCTGCGATCGCCCCGAGCGCCACCCCGTCGACCACGAGCGCGCTGACCACGAGCAGCAGTTGCAGGCCGTCGAAGAAGCCGGGCGGCGCCTGCGGGTCGCGCGCGGAGGCGGCGTAGAGCACCAGCCCGACGACCAGCACCAGCAGCAGGTCGAAGCCGATGAGTACCTGCCGCTCCACGTTGATGGGGTTGCCTGTCCACGCCATCGTGGCCAGAAACACCAGCAGCAGAATGGTAAACAGCGGCGTGAACAGCCTGGTCAGCACCGGTGCCATGTTCTCGATGACGCTCTGTTTCGCCTCCACGAGCCAGGATCCGATGATGACGGCCCCCGCCGCCCCGCACGGGATCAGCCAGCCGCCGACGAACCAGTCAGGATTCATATCGATGGCGGAGAACATCATGAACGTAAAGGCGGTGATGACCCCCCCGCCGAGCGCCATGAGCACGTAGTAGATGGCCAGCTCGCCCGAGAACCGCACGAAGTCCATGCGCCGGCCGGAGGAGAACCAGCGGCCTCCAACATACGCGACACCGACGGCCATCAGCCACAACGCGATTGGCAGGTGCAGAACGGTCAGCAGCTGAGTGTCGCTGCCCACCGGGAAGTTGTCGGGCCGCGCTGGATTGTGGAAGGGGAAGACGTTGGCGAACACGGCCGCGGCCGCGAAAGGCAAGGCGAGCCAAAGGCCGGTTGCAGCTTTCGACCCGCGCTTCCACAGGAAGTAGATCGTTAGCAATGGAAAAACAAACAGACTTGCGTTCCGCAAGTAGAAAGCCGGCACTTCTTCATGAGGGCTGAGCCGAAGACCGAACAGCGCCGGTAGCTTGACGGCACACGCCGCGGCGATGGCAAGGCCCAGGACGACGAGCGTCTCGGTGTATGAGGTGTTCGCCGGCTCCTCGGCGTCGGGGGCCATGACCAACTGCTTCCACAGCCGCTCGGAGTGCTCGCGTGCGAACTCGCGTGACAGCGCATCGAGGCTGCCCATGCGCTTGACCGCGACCAGGAACGCTTCATCCCCCGCCAGGCCGGCCTCGGTGAGCGCCGCCAGCTGGTCGCGGAGATGTCCCTCGAGCTCCTCCACGTCGGGAGCGTGAAGGGCCTGCCGGCGGCGGACGTACGCCCGCCACTGCGCGATTTGCTCCTCGAGCGGTCGATCAGCGAACGTCGTCATACCGTGCACGCTTTCATCCAGATACCCCGCAGGGTGCCGTCCACGACCTGCCACTGCTGCCGCTGGGCTGCGAGGTGCGCCCGGCCTTCTTTCGTGATCCGGTAGTACTTCCGCCTGCGGCCGTTCTCGGAGGCGGACCACTTCGCCGCGACATGACCCTGGCGCTCGAGCCGGTGCAGCACGGGGTAGAGCATGCCGTCGGTCCACTGCAGGTGTCCGCCTGACAACTCGGTCACCCGCTTGATGATGGCGTAGCCGTAACTGTCGCCTTCGGCAAGGATGGCGAGCACGAGCGGCGTGGCGGAAGCAGCAACCAGGTCCTTACTCATGTCCATACGTAGGAGTCTTATACATTGTGGCTCTATGTATGTCAAGAGCCTGAGGTCAACCGCCTCGATTGAGCATCTGCGAGGACATACCGCTGCGAAGGAGGAAGCGTTCGGCCATCTGGAAGTGGATTCGGCTACACTCAGCCCGGCCGGGTCGTCGGCCCCTGCCAGCACCGCATTCTCGGAGCGGTGGCGAAGACATCGGGGACGCCGAGCACCATGAGACTCGTTCGTAACGCGGGAACGGATCGGACGATCGATCTGCTCAAGCCGGGACTGATACCAGGCGGCCGACCGATTTCCAGGCTGACCTGAGCAGGCGCTTAACGGGTTACCGGAAGTCGTGTATTATTGGGGAGACGCGTGATTCAGACGTTTGCCGATGAAGGAACGTACGACATCTACGTCGGCACCGACAGCCGGGCGGCGCGCCGTGCACTCCCGAAGCTCTTGTGGCCAGTGGCGCGGCGAAAACTGCACTGGATAGACGCGGCAGGCAGGGTTGACGCGCTACGGATGCCACCGGGGAATCGGCTGGAGGCGTTGAAGGGTGACCGGGCGGGCATGTTCAGCGTGCGAATCAACGACCAGTACCGGATCACGTTCCGTTTCGAGGAAGGGAATGCATATGAGGTCCTCGGTGAAGACTACCATTAAGGCGCCCTCCGTCGATCAGTTGCGCGAACCCCCAACGCATCCCGGCGAAATGCTACTGGAGGAGTTCTTGCGACCGCAGCAGGTCACCCAGGTCGAGGCGGCACGGCACTTGCGAATCTCGACGACGCGGCTCAATGAGATCATTCGCGGCAAGCGTGGCGTCACCGCCGACACGGCGTGGCGGCTCGGGGACTGGCTCGGTACCGGCCCGGAGGTGTGGATGAACCTCCAGAGCAAGTGGGATTTGTGGCAGGCGCGCAAGGTCCGCAAGACCGCATAGGACGCGGGACGGGCAAACCAGCCCGGATGTGGTCTCCACTCTCGGCTGGACCGGGTCCGCTCGGGGCAGAGGACGCCCGCTTGGACCAATTGGCGTTGTGGAGATAGCGGGCCACCTGAGGTGGCCCGAGGATTGGGGGGCGCGATAGCGCCCCCTGGCAGGCCGCTTTGAGCGGCTCACATTCTGAAAGCCCCCGGCTCTGCCGGTGGATGGTTACTTATTAGTTTAGTGATTGGTGCGGAAGAGAGGATTTGAACCTCCACTACCTTGCGGTAACAAGCTCCTGAGGCTTGCGCGTCTGCCAGTTCCGCCACTTCCGCACTCGAACCGACCAAGCAGGAACTCCTAGTATACCAAAACAGGCGCGATGATCCATCCTGCCGCCGCGATCAGGGGCCGTTGCGCGGACCGCTGCGTCACCGACGGCGCGTGCGCGCAACTCGGGCGCGCGACGGCGATGACGGCGCGGACGACAGCGCCTCGCGCTGCCGTTTCGGCAGCCGCGCCACGATCGCCTCGTGCGCCCTGCGCAGGTACGTCGCCATCTCCTGCGTCTCCAGCACATCGTCAACGGATTCGACGGACACCCACTGGGCGCGCGCGAGATACGGCGCGGGGCCGATGCCGTCGCGCTCGACCAGCTCGGCGTAGTCGTCCGGCGAGCACTTGAAGGAGAGCCGGTACGGCGGCTCGAGATCCACCATGGCGAACATCCGGCCGCCCACCGAGAAGACCAGGTTGTCCTCCCACTTGATGTCCTCGGTCGAGCCGGGGAGCGACAGGCACAATGCACGCACGGCATCGACACTCATGAGCGCGCTCACCCATCTCCTCTCAACGAAGGCTCGGTCTGCCCGACACGATCAGCCCGCCGTGTGGATCAGCCGAAAACGAACCCGCGGAACATGGACGGCACGTGAAAGCTCGGGCCCTCGGGAACGGACCATGCCGCGAACACGGCGTCGCGCTCCGGATCCGCGCTGCCGCCCGGGCGCTTGATCCTGCACACGTTGAACCGCCACGCATCGCCCGTGCGCGGCGGCACCCGTGCGGCCGCACCAGGGGACAGGGACCGCAGCCCGTCCCAGGGCAGCCATCCAAGCGCGGTCCAGCACCCCGGCCCCGCGTCGCCAGGGACGACGCGCGACACCAGACCCGCCCAGTCCCAGCCGGCGTCGCTGTCGAGCGACGGCCACGGCTCGTGGACCCGCAGGTCGCACACGACGTTGCCGGGACTGATCTCGATCTCGGCGTAGGCCAGACCCGTCCCGGCGGGGTCCAGGAAGATCTCGACGGCCTCTTCCCGCCAGATGGGATCGTCGCGGCGGGTGAAGGTGTGCCACGGCCGATCGTCGGTCGCGTCGAAGCGGATCGCGAGGCCCTCGGCGTGCCACATCGCGCGGAACGACGTGCGGTATGCGGCGGGGCCCCAGGCAATGCGGGAGGCGCCGCCCCACCCGGCGTGCGCCGCGTCCAGCAGGCCGTCGGACGCGGTCGCCGGCGCGACGACGTAATGTGCGCCAGCCGGCGGCGCGTGCGGGTCACGATAGAGGAGGGCCACTCTCATCCGCCTCGGGTCCGGCCGGCGGCGAACGCCGCGCCGACCGCGCAGCTGCGTCAGGCCCGGGCGAGCGCCCGGGCCACGTCGATCGTCATGTCGAGCTCGTGCACGGAGTTGTAGATGTGCGTCGACTGACGCACGGCCGTCTCGCCGTTCGCCCGCACGCGAATCCGCTTCCGGTTCCACAGCTCGTCCTGCAGGTCGCGGCCCTTCACGCCCTGGATGCCCCAGTTGGTGATGCCGGCCGACAACTCGGGGTGCAGCGGCGTGTTGATGACCGCGCCCGGCACCTGGCCGAGGCCCTTCCGGAGGTAGCCGCCCAGGAAGCGGACGCGCTGCTCGATCCGATCCCGCCCGATCCGGTCGATGAAGTCCACGGCGACCTCGAGGCCCCGGAGCAGGCTCTGGTTCAGCGTGCCGTACTGCTGGAGGCGGAACATCCCGTCGGCGTGGTTGTTCCACTGCGAGCTGGCCAGCGTGGGCCACAGGCGCTCCTGCGCCTCGCGGCGCACGTAGAGCAGGCCGTTGCCCTTCGGCGCGAGCAGCCACTTGTGCGGAGAGGAGAAATACGCGTCGCAGCCGAGATCGTGCACGTCGAGGCGCAGCTGACCGATCGCCTGGGCCCCGTCGATCGAGGTGAAGATCCCGCGCTCGCGCGCGAGCGCGCACAGGCGCTTCACCGGCAGGATGATGCCGTGGCTCGACGTGATGTGCGGCACGGCGAGCACTTTCGTCCTCGGCGTGACGGCTGCGCGGAACGCCGCCACGATCTCCTCGGGATCGGTGACCGCCGGCGAGATCGGCACCTCCTTCACGACCGTCCCGAAGCGCTTCTCCTTGACATCCCAGCCGCTCCGGCCGCCCGGGTGCTCCTTGTCGGTGATGAGCACCTCGTCGCCCGGCTGCAGGTCGAGGCCGTTCGCGACGAAGTTCATCGCCATCGTGGCGTTGATGGTGAGGCCGACCTCATCCATGTCGCAGCGGATGAAGTCGGCGAGCTTCTGCCGGAGGCCCTTCTCCGGGCGGTAGCCGGCCAGCTTCTCCGGCTGGTCGGCGCTGTAGTCCCACTGCGCGAGGCTCTCTTCCACGTAGCGCAGGTGCTCGGCGACCGCGTCCACGACGACGCGCGGCGAGGCGCCCAGCGTGCCGGTGTTGAAGAACGCCTGGCCCTCGGGAATGAGGAACTGCCAGCGCAGGTGGTTCCAGTACGATTCGCCGTCTTCGAATGCCTCCTGCCCGGAGGCCATCGCGCCGGGCAGGCCCCGCGCGGACGCAGCGACGGCAGCGGCGGGGATCGCGAGCAGGGTCCTGACGCACTGGCGGCGGTCAATCATGGTGCGGCCTCCTCGAAGGCGTGGACGCGGGGGATCGAGGAGGATTGTATCGCAGCGGGCGCGCCCGCGGCGCGCCCGGCCGATCCGCGCCCGGCCTCAGGCGTTCGCGCGGCGCCTGAGGATCACCAGCGACAGGTCATCGTGGGGGCGGGCCTCGCCCACGAACTGGAGGACGGCGTTCAGCACGCGGGCGCCCGCCTCGGCCGGCGTCATCGACGTCATGCCGGGCAGCAACGCGCGCAGGCGCTCGTCGCCGAAGAAGTCACCCCCGGCGTTCATGGCCTCGGTCACGCCGTCCGAGTAGACCAGCAGCAGGTCGCCCGGGTTCAGGTCCGCGGTCTGTTCCGCGAACGTCGCCGCGTCGATCAGCCCCATGGCCAGGTCGCCGCGCGGCAGTTCCTCGATGGTGCCCGGGCGGAGGATGAAGGGCGGCATGTGGCCCGCGTTCAACATGCAGACGTGGCCGTCGCCCTCCCGCACCTCGAGGTAGATCATGGTGACGAACCGATCGGGCAGGCCGTCGCGGCACAGGATCCGGTTCACGCGGCCGCCGAGTTCGCTCAGCGAGTCGAACTCGGTGACCAGGGCGCGCAGCGTCGACTGCACCTTGGCCATCAGCAGCGCCGCGGGCAGCGCCTTGCCCGCCACGTCCGCCAGGCTCACCGCGTGGCGCCGGCCGCCGAGCGGCAGGTAATCCACGAGATCGCCGCCGACATCGTTGGCCGGGCGCGTCAACAGCCACGCGTCCCAGCCGGGAATGGCCGGGCTGGTCTCCGGCAGGAGGGCCATCTGCACGGCGCGGCCAGCCTCGAGCTCGTGGCGCGCCAGGAGTTTGTCTTTGAGTTCCAGCATGAGCAGCACCAGGAGCGTGATGGACCCCACGATGGCCAGGTCGAACGAGGCGCGGGTCCGGCCGAACGAGACCGTCTGTTGCGTGAACGTGAGCAGGATCAGCGCCGCCACCAGCGCGACGCGGCGTGGCGGGGTCAGCTTGAAGAACAGCGCCCTGAGCAGCCACCAGCCGAGGAAGAACCAGCGCTTCACGGTCCCCATGCCGCGCAGCCGCCGCCGCTTCTCCTCGGTCAGGTAGAAGGCCTCGAGATCCTCGAAGGTCCGGGCGAACGAACGGGCCCAACCGGTCCGGGCGGCTTCCTCGCGCACGCGCCCGAAGTCCTGCCGCACCGTGTGGAACACGGACGGGTCGCCGCCGCCGGACTTCCTAATGACCATCGATGCCTCGCGTGTTGCTTCAATCGAGCAGCCGCCTCGGCTGCGCCGCGACGTCTGCACTACAAGGGACGAGAACCGGCGGAGACTAGTTCACCGGCGCCCCCGCCCGGCCGCTCGATCGCGGAGGGCGCCGCGCGTTATGCTGTCGGATCGGAGGCAGGATGAACAGCGAGACCCCGGACCTGACGGTGCGTGCTGAACAGTTGTTTGCCGAGGGATATGCCTGCTCGCAGGCTGTCTTCCTCGCGTTCGCCGAACGCGTCGGCCTCGCCCCGGACCTGGCCGCCCGGGTCGCGTCGGCGTTCGGCGGCGGCATGGCGCGCCACGGGTGGACGTGCGGGGCGCTGACGGGTGCACTCATGGCGATCGGTGCGCATGCGGGCAATGCGCTGGCCGCCGAGACGGCCCGAAAGGACGACACCTACGCGCGCGCACAGGCGCTGGCAGCCCGGTTCCGCGCGGAACACGGCGCCACCGACTGCCGTGTCCTGATCGGCTGCGACCTCGCCGACCCCGCGCAGCGCCAGGCGGCCTCCGACGCGGGCGTGTTCAGGACGGTCTGCCCGCGGTTCGTGCGCACCGCGGCCGCGTTCGTGGCCGCCTCGCTCGACGAGCCGCCCCTGGCGGGCTGACCGGAGGACCGGCCGGGGCGCCGGCCGCGGGACGTGCTGGCCTCAATGAGACATTCCGGCTCACGGCACACGACTCACGGCTCTCGGCCAATCCACGCGATTGTGCCCCGAACGAACGCGTCAGAAGGCCCCACCGACGTGGGCGGTAGAATCGTCTTCATGAAGACAGACAGCGTGCGAGGCCGCAGGCCGAACGCCGCAAGCCGACAGTCGATGCCGTCCTTTCGAGGCTAGCCCTTCCGGCTCATGTCCTTGCCGGACAGGCCCTCCACCGCGTCGACCGCGGCGCGCGACGCGGCCACGATGTCGCGCTCCTCGCCGCCCAGGTAAATCCGCCCGAACGATCCAAACGCCCGCACCTCGAGAATGTTGATCATCGCGTGCTTCTCGGCCTCGTTGGCCGCGATCGCCGCGTAGGCCGCGGGCTCGACCTCGAGCACGAACAGGCTTTGCCGCGCGAGCAGCAGGTTGCCGTGCCGCATCCGGTTGAGGAGCTGCGTGTGGTGGGCGTCCACGTTGTGGATGATCTGGCTCGACAGGATGCGCGGCTTCCAGCGGTCCGTTTCCTTCAGGTCCAGCGCGTCGAGAATCGCCGCACCGGAGGCGAGGACCTCGGCCTGCGACGGGGAGTGCACCTCGAGCAGGCCGTACAGGCGTTCGATGATCTGCATGCCAGGGCGGACCGCGGTGGCCTTCACGGCGACGTCGGTGATCCGGTTGATCTCGATGCCGGGCGCGATTTCCACCCACAGCGAGGCGTCGCCGGGCAGCGGCAGGAAGCCCTGGGCGACGGTGCCGAGAAACGCCGCGTGCTGCGGCTGCAGCGAGTCGAGAAACACGTACGAGCGGAGGTCAGCCACGCGATGGTCTCCTTGCACGGCGACGATACATCGACCGCCGCGAACCGGGCAAGTGGCGGCCCGGTCCCGGCCCCCGGCGGGCCTCTCGAGGATTGGCGGCCCGGGTCGGGCCGGGGCCTGCCGGGCGCCGCGAGTGCTATACTCGCCTGTTCCCGTTCCTCAAGGAGGACACACCCGTGGCAAGGCGGCGCGGCGTCGGTCTGGTGCTGAGCATCCTGTTCCTCGCGGTGCTGGTGTCGATGACCGGCATGCTGGTGATGCTGTTCCTGGTCGGGCGCGGACCGGTCGTGGCCCCCCATTCGGTCCTCGTGCTGCGGGTGGATGGCGACCTCAACGAGCTGCCGCCCGAGAACGTCTTTGGGACCTTCGTGGGCCGTCGCCGGCCGACGGTGCAGGCGCTGGTCGAGTCGCTGGACAAGGCGGCGGCCGACTCGCGGATCTCGAGCGTCCTGGTCGTGCCCAAGGGGCTGGACGGCCCCTACTGGGGCAAGCTCCAGGAAGTGCGCGAGGCGATTACGACGTTCCGCCGGTCGGGCAAGCGGGCGATCGCGTACCTCGAGTACGGCGGCGAGCGCGAGTACTTCCTGGCCACGGCCTGTGATCGCGTCTACCTGATGCCGACCAGTCCGCTCGATCTGAGCGGGCTCGCCACCTACGAGCTCTTCCTGCGGGGCACGCTGGACAAGATCGGCGCGGTGCCCGACTACTTCCACATCGGCGACTACAAGACGGCGCCGAACCAGCTGACCGAGAAGTCCTTCACGCCCGCGCACCGCGAGATGAGCGAGTCGCTCAACCGGGACCTCTACGAGCAGCTGATCCACGCCGTGGCGGAGAGCCGGAAGAAGACCGACGACGAGGTCCGGCAGTTCCTGGACGACGGGCCGTTCCTGCCGGAAGATGCGCTGCGGGCCGGGCTGGTGGACGACCTGGCGTACGAGGACCAGATCAACGAGAAGGCCAAGCTCAGCATCGGCCGGGAGCCGGCGCGCATCGACGTGGACCAGTACGCCGAGGTCGCGCCGGGCTCGGTGGGCCTGGGCGGCGGGCCGCGCGTGGCCGTGATCTATGCCACGGGCGTGATCGCCTCCGGGCGCAGCGGGTACGACCCGATGAACGGCCCGGTCGTCGGATCCGACACGATCGTCGAGCACATCCGGCGCGCGCGCCGGGACCGGACGATCCGGGCGATCGTGCTCCGCATCGACAGCCCCGGGGGCTCGACGATCGCGTCCGACGTGATCTGGCGCGAGCTGGCGGTGACGCGGACACAGCGGCCCGGCGTGCCCCTGGTGGCCTCCATGTCGGATCTCGCCGCCTCGGGCGGCTACTACCTCGCCATGGCGGCGCCCGACATCGTCGCCCAGCCGGGCACGCTGACCGGCTCGATCGGCATCTATGGCGGGAAGATCGTCACCGGCGGCACCTACGAGAAGCTGGGGATGAACATCGAGGCGGTGAGCCGCGGGCGGAACGCGGAGATGAACTCGCCGGTGCGGCCGTACAACGAGTCCGAGCGGGCCAAGCTCGAGGAGCAGCTGCAGGCGTTCTACGACCAGTTCGTCGACAAGGCCGCCGAGGCGCGGCACAAGACGCCCGAGGCCATCGACGCCATCGCGCAGGGCCGCGTCTGGACCGGCCGGCAGGCGAAGGATCTCGGCCTGGTGGACGCCCTGGGCGGCCTGGGGCGCGCCGTCGCGATCGCGAAGGACCGCGCGAAGATTCCCGCCAGGGAGCACGTCGAGCTCGTGGTCTTTCCCCCGGCGAAGAGCCTCTACGAGATGCTGAGCGAGCAGTTCAGCGGCGCGGACCAGGGAGCCGGGCTGGCGCTGCTGCTCGGCCGGAGCGAGCGGCGCGCGGTCGCGACGCTCACGGCCCCGCTGCGCGTGTTCCGGCGTGGCGAACCGCTGGCGCTGATGCCGATGGCGTTCGTCGGGCAGTAACGGAGGCCGGTCGCGAGCAGGCAGCCGCGGGGCGACGGCCACCGGGCTGCACGTTGCAGGCCGCCAGAGGTTGTGACGCCGTGACCAGGCCGCCAGCCGCGGGCCGCACGTCGCAAGCCGTCGCAGAAGGAACGGGCCGCGGGGCAGTGATGCCACGCGGCCCTTCGTGTCTCCGGGCGGACGCCGGCCCGACCTCTGCTACGTGCCGATGACCTGCTCGAGCGCCTCGCGGTTGATGGTGATGGCCATCTTCTGCTTGGCCTTGACCATGTAGGAGGAGAAGAAGCGGGCCCGCCGCTCGTTGAGCAGGTCCTGGCGGGTCGTCTCGCGCGCCGCGGCGACCTCGGCCGGCGTCACGTTGGCGTGTTCGAGCACCTTGACGATCACCGTGCCGTTGCCCGCGTCGATCGGATCGCTGACGGCGCCGACCGGCAGCGCGAACGCCACGGCGTCGACCGCCGCGCTGGTCCCGATGTCGGGCAGCGGGGCGCCGCGCGCGACGAGTTCGCTCGTCTTGGCATCGAGGCCCGCCTTCTTGGCTGCCGCGGCGAAGTCCTTGGCTTCCTTCAGCGAGGCCGCGATCGCGGCGGCCTTCTCCCCCGCCAGCACCTTGGCTTTTTCGCGGATGACGTCGTCGCGCACCCGGTCGCGCACCTCGTCGAGCTTCGGCAGCGCGGGTGCCTGGCGCCCGACGAGCGTGACGAACGCGTAGCCGGTGCCGACCTGGACGGCGGGGCCGACGTCGCCCTCCTTCATCCCGAAGACCTGGGCCGCGAGCTGGGGCGAGGCGCCGAGGCCCATGATCGGCTCGTCCTTCGCGAAGAAGCCCGTCTCCTGGACCTTCCAGCCGCGGGCCTTGGCCACCTTGTCGAGGTCGGCGGGCGTGCTGATCTGCTTTGCCAGCTCGTCGACCAGCGCGGCGGCCAGCTTCTGCACCTTCTCCATCGTGAGCTGCTCGGCGATCTGCGGGCGCACCTCGTCGAGCGACTTCGTGGTCGCCGGCTTCTTGTCGACCACCTTGATGATGTGGAAGCCGAACTGGGTCTTGACGAGATCGCTGATCGTCCCGGGCGCGAGCGAGAAGGCGGCCTCCTCGAACGCCGGGTCCATCCGCCCGCGGCTGAAGTAGTCGAGGTCGCCGCCCTGCGAGGCGGTCTGCGTGTCCTCGGAATACTTCTTCGCCAGCGCGGCGAAATCCCCGCCGGCCCGCGCCTCGGCCAGGACCTTCTCGGCGAGCGCGCGGACCGCCGCCTCGTCCTTGCCCTGGGTCTTGAACAGGATGTGGCTCGCGCGCACCTCTTCGGGCGTCGAGTAGAGCTCGATGTTGTTGTTGTAGTAGCGCTCGATCTCGCGCGTCGTGACGACCGCCTGCGGGCGCAGCGCGTCGGTGCCGACGAGGAGGTACTTGACCTTGCGCCGCTCCGGCGTGCGGTACTGCTCCTTGTGCCGGTCGAAGTACGCCGCGATCTCGGCGTCGGTCGCGGTGACGCCCGCGCGGAAGGTGTCGGCCGACAGGTTGACCAGCTGGATCTTCACCTTCTCATTCCGCCGCCGGTACTCGGCATCGGCTTCCCCGTCGGTGACGGCCATCCAGTCGGTCAGGACCGCCCGCAGTTTCTCGACCATCAGGCTCTGGCGCAGGCTGGTCTCGAACTCGGTTGTCGACATCGGCGGCCGCTGCATGTTGAGCAGCTGCCGGTAGCGCTCCTCGCCGATGAACTGGCCGTTCTCCTGGAACGCCGGCAGCGAGATGATCCGCTGCGACACCTCGGCGTCGGTGACCCGGATGCCGAGGCGCCCGGCCTCGACCATCGCGGCCTGCTCGTCGACCATCTGCTGCAGGACCTGCTGCTCGATGCCGAGCTGCTTCAGCAGCTGCTCGCTGATGTTGGCGCCGTACGCGCCGCGGTACGCCTGGATCTGGGACTGGTACACGCGCCGGAAGTCCGAGACCGAGATCGCGTTGCCCCCGACGCTGGCGATCTGATCGCTTGGGGCCGTCCCGGCGCCGCTCTGCAGGAAGTCGGGGATGTAGAAGATGATGAACGTGAGCACCACGAGCGCCAGGCTCCACTTGAGCCAGCCCTTGTGACGCCGCATCCGGTCCAGCATGGTCATGGCGCGAACGACTCCAGTCCGATCCAGTCTGACGGGTTGAGGCCGCGGGGGTCGCCGGCGGGGTCGGTTCCCCGGCCATCGCAGCGCCGCCCGGCCGAAACTTCAAGTGTAGCGTTAGAAGTCGTGCAGCGGCAAGCAGTTACCTTCCGGGCCTCGGCGGGGCGCCGAAATGGGGACCGGCGCCACCCGTGCCCCCGGCCCCGGGGGAGCGGCGCTCCTCCGTCTCCTTGGATCGGGCCGCCGCTGGCCCCGGACACTGTGCTATATTTGCTCAGGATTGAAGAACTTAGCGGAGGTAGGCACGGGCCGCGCCCGGGCGGCTCCGCCGAGGGTTCTTGCGTGCGCTCGGCGGGCGGCCCGCTAGTGGCGTGTCCGGCACGGATACCGGCACGGAGGCCGCGGGCCCGCGGCGTCGACCGGGCACGCGTGGCATGAAACGGTGGCGATGACGTGCCGGCCGCGAGGCCCGAAGGGCCCCGGACGGGGCCGATGGACCGACAGCGATCCCGCTTGCCCACGAACGCTCCCGCACGGCCGGCCGCGCCGCCGCCCGACCTGTCGACCCGCCTGTGGCAGAAGCAGCGCTCGCTGCGCGCGACGCTGCAGCGCCGCGACACGCTGATCGAGGCGATGCGGGCGCTGCAGACCGATGTGGATCCCGCGCAGATCGGTGAGGCGCTGATCGGGTGCGTCGCCGCATGGATTCCCGCGCCGAGCTGGGCGGTGGTGATCGGTGACGGGTCGGGTCAGCTCGCGCTGGTCGCCTCGCGCGAAGTGGCGCCGACGGCGGTGCGCGCCGTGTACGGGGTCGCGGGCTGGGTGACGCACCACGGGCAGGATTTCTCGGCGGCCGATCTCCGGGAGGACTACCGGATTGCCGGCCACCTCGAGGCGACCGTCGTGGGGTTCGTCCTGGCGTGCCGCGGGCACACGATCGGGGCGTTGATCGGGTTCGACCACACGGCGAGCGGACGCGAGCCGCGGTTCGTGCCGGCGGTGCGGGAGGGCTTGCAGGTGGTGATCGACACCGCCGCGCTCGCGCTCGACAGCGGCGTCCGGCTGCAGCGGGCCGAAGCGCTGTCGGTGACCGACGACCTGACGGGGCTCTTCAATTCGCGGTTCCTGACCGAGGCGCTGCGGCGCGAGACCAAGCGGGCGCGGCGCAGCGGCCGGCCGGTGTCGGTGCTCTTCATCGACCTGGACGGCTTCAAGACGATCAACGACGCGTACGGCCACCTGCTGGGGAGCAAGGCGCTGGTGGAGGCGGCCGCGGTGATCCGGGACTGTGCCCGGGAGACCGACGTCGTCGCGCGGTTCGGGGGAGACGAGTTCGCGGTGGTACTGCCGGAATCCGGCAGCGACGGGGCCATCCTGGTGGCGCGGCGCGTCCGCGAGCGGCTGGCGGCGCACCCCTTCCTGGCCTCGGAGCACCTGGAGATACACCTGACCGCTTCGGTGGGGATTGCGACGATGCCGGATGTCGCCGTGTCGCCCGACGAGCTGGTGCAGGCGGCCGACAAGGCCATGTACCGCGTGAAGGAAAGCGGCAAGAACGGGATTCGCCTGGCGTCGGAGTGAGGCGCGGGCCGGAAGGAGTACGGGCGTTGAGCTTGCGGTCGTTGTTCTCGCTGTTCTCGAGTGACCTGGCGATCGACCTGGGCACGGCGAACACCTGCGTGTACGCGCGCGGGAAGGGCATCGTCGTGAACGAGCCGTCGATCGTGGCCATCAACAAGGTCAACGGGCGGGTGGAGGCGGTCGGCCGGGAGGCCAAGGACATGCTCGGGCGGACGCCCGGCAACATCGTCGCCATCAAGCCGATGAAGGACGGGGTGATCGCCGACTTCGACGTGACCGAGAAGATGCTGACCTACTTCATCAAGAAGGCCCACAACCGCACCATGTGGGTGCGGCCGCGCATCGTCATCGGGGTGCCGTCGGAGATCACGCAGGTCGAGAAGCGCGCGGTCAAGGACAGCGCGTACCGCGCCAAGGCCAGCGAGGTGCACCTGGTGGAGGAGGCCATGGCGGCGGCGATCGGCGCCGGCATGCCCATCACGGAGCCCTCGGGCAACATGATCGTCGACATCGGCGGCGGCACGACCGACATCGCCGTCATCTCGCTCGCCGGGATCGTCTACAGCAAGGCGGTCCGCGTCGCGGGCAACGAGATGGACGAGGCGATCATCCAGTACATCAAACGCAACTACAACCTGCTCATCGGCGAGCGGACGGCCGAGCACATCAAGATGGAGATCGGCTCGGCGTTCCCGCTGGAGGAGCGGTTGACGATGGAGATCAAGGGCCGGCACCTGATCGAGGGCGTGCCCAAGACCATCACCATCAGCGACGAGGAAATCCGCGAGGCGCTGGCCGAGACGGTCAACGTGATCGTCGACGCCGTGCGGGTGGCGCTCGAGCGCACCCCGCCGGAGCTCTCGGCCGACATCGTGGACAAGGGCATCGTGCTGACCGGGGGCGGATCGATGCTCAAGAACCTCGACAAGCGTCTCCGCGAGGAGACGGGGCTGCCGCTGGCGATGGCCGAGGACCCGCTGTCGTCCGTGGTGCTGGGCGCGGGCAAGATGCTCTCGGACTTCAACCTGCTCCGGAAGATCTCCATCGACTGAGGCGGCCCGGCGCGGCGGCCCGGACCGACGGGCCCGGGATGTGCCCGGGCCGGCGCTCTCGCGGCGGAAGAGGCATGGCGCTTCCGGACATTCGCCACCGCACGGGCTACGTGTTCGTGGCCGTGATGGTGGGACACATCATTCTGATCTCCACCCAGGTGACCACCCGGTCGGGCGTGCCCGTGATCCAGGCCGTGCTCTTCGGGGCGTTCGGCGCGGTCCAGGGCGCCGCGTGGGGCGTCGTCGGCGGCGCCCGCAACGTGTGGGAGGGCTATGTCGCCCTGCGCCAGGTGAAAGCCGAGAACGATCGCCTCGCCGGGGAGGTCGCCGGCCTGCGGGTGCGGCTCCAGCAGGAGCGGGCCCTGGCGAGCAGCGCGGAGGAACTGCGGCGGCTGCTGGCGCTGCGCGACGTCCTGCCCCTCCGGACGACCGGCGCCGAGGTGGTCGGCGGCAGCGCCGTGCCCGACTTCCGGTCCATCACGATCGGCAAGGGCCGCAACGGCGGCCTCCGGCCGGACATGGCCGTGATGGTCCCGGCCGGGGTGGTCGGCCGCGTGGTGCAGGCCGGGGCCCGCGTCTCCACGGTCCAGTTGCTGATCGACAGCAACGCGGCCGCAGCCGCGACGGTCGAGCGGTCGCGGGCCCAGGGGATCGCGCTCGGGAACGGCGACGGGACCCTGCGCCTGGAGTACCTGTCGACGACCGCCGACGTGCAGCAGGGCGACCGCGTCGTCACCTCCGGGATTGACCGGGTGTATCCGAAGGGACTGACCATCGGCTACGTCGAGCGCGTCGAGCGCCGCGGACCCGCGTACCGCAGCGTGATCATCCGGCCGGCCGTGGACTTTTCGGGCCTCGAGACCGTGCTCGTCGTGATCGACGCCCCCGCACCGCCGGACGGCGGGCCGGGGCCGTCATGAAGGGGGTCTACCTGGCGCTGGGCATCGTGGTCGCGCTGGTGCTGCAGACGACGATCGCCGGCCTGCTGTCGGGGGCCACGCTCCCGGTCGACCTGCCGCTGGTGGTCGTCATCTACGCCGCCCTCACCTCCGGGCGGATGACGGGGTTGTTTGGCGGGACGTTCGCCGGCCTCGCGCAGGATGCGCTCTCGGGCGGCATCCTGGGGATCGGCGGGCTGGCCAAGTGCGTGGCCGGGTTCGTCGCGGGCGTGGTGGGGACCCAGTTCATCGTCACTCAGACCGCGCCGCGGTTCGTGGTGTTCTTCGGCGCGAGCGTGCTGCACGCGGCCATCTTCATGGGCCTGTATTACCTGCTCGGGCTGCGGGAGTTCCAGCGGCCCCTGGTCACGGTGGCGGTCCAGGGCGCGGGCAACGCGCTGCTCGGCGTCGTGCTCTTCGAAGCGGTCGAGTTCCTGCCGGGGGCCATCGAGCGGCGGCGGGCCCGGCGCGCCAGCGTGCGGACGAAGCGGTACCGGTAACTCATGGATTCGATTCTCACGGCGTGGCCCGAGGGCCGGCGGCGCATCACGGCGCGCCTCACCATCGGCAAGGTGTGCGTGGCCGCCGCGTTCGTCGCGCTGGCGCTCGGCTTCTGGTACCTGCAGGTCGTCCGGCACGCGACCTACGACGGAGATGGCCGAGAACAACCACCAGCGGCGCCTGTCGCTCCCCGCGCCGCGCGGGGTGCTGTTCGATCGCAACGGCCGCGTGCTGGTCGAGAACCGCGACGCGTTCACGATCTCCATCCTGCGCGAGCACAGCGCGGATCTCGGCCGCACGATGCGCCTGCTGGCGGCCGCCACCGGCGTGAGCGAGCAGGACGTGCGGGACGCGGTCGCGCGCCACCGCAGCGAGCCGTCCTACCGGCCCGTGGTCGTCATCGACGACGCGACGCTGGCGCAGGTGTCCGCGGTGATGGCGCGGCGGCTCGACTTCGAGCTGCCGGACGTCGTGGTGCAGCGCGTGCCGACCCGGCGCTACCCGTCGGGCGGACTGGCCGCGCACCTGCTCGGCTACGTCGGCGAGGTGGGCGAGTCGCAGATGGCGGCCGACAGCCTGCGCAGCGGCGCGATCGTCGGCCAGTCGGGCGTCGAGAAGGCCTACAACAGGCTGCTGATGGGCGTCGACGGCGAGCGGCGCGTGATGGTCAACAGCGTCGGCCGGGAGATCACCACGCTCGACGAGGTCCCGCCGGCCGAGGGCACGCGCGTGCAGCTCACGATCGACATCGACCTGCAGCACGCCGCGGAGGAGGCCTTCCACGCCCTGGGCTACGCCGGCGCCGCCGTGTTCATGGATCCGCGGACCGGCGACGTGCTGGCCCTGGTCAGCCTGCCCGCCTACGACCCCAACGTGTTCGCGGCCGGGATCGACCGCGCGACCTGGACCGCCCTGAACACGGACAAGCTGCGGCCGTTGCAGAACCGCGCCCTGCAGGGCCGGTACTCGCCGGGATCGACCTTCAAGGTCGTCGTGGCGACCGCCGCGCTCGAGGAGGGCGTCGTGACGCCCGACTTCAAGGTGATGTGCCGCGGCAGCGCGACGTTCTACGGCCGGCGGTTCCTGTGCAACTCGAAGGGCGGGCACGGCCTGATGGACATGCGCCACGCCATCGAGAGGTCCTGCAACGTCTACTTCTACACCGTCGGCAACATGGTCGGCATCGACAAGATCCACAAGTGGGCCGAGGCGCTCGGCCTGACCGGGCGGACCGGGATCGACCTGCCGAACGAGGTCGAGAGCCTGGTCCCGTCGACGGAATGGAAGCGGGTCCACGTCGGCGAGAAATGGTACCCGGGCGAGACCATCTCGGTGGCGATCGGGCAGGGGCAGGTGACGGTCACGCCGCTGTCGCTCGCCGAGCTCTACGCGTCGGTGGCGAACGGCGGCCTGCGCGTGACGCCGCACCTGGTGCGGTCCGTGGACACCGGCCACGGGTGGACGCCCGTGCCGGTCGCGCCGCCGTCCGGCGAGGCCCTCCGGCCGGAAACCGTGAGCGTCCTGCACGACGGGCTGTGGATGGTCGTCAACGGCCAGGGCACGGGGGCACGTGGCCGCGTGCCTGGTTTCGACGTGTCAGGCAAGACCGGGACTGCGCAGGTGATCTCGCTGCAGGGCAAGCAGGCGGCGGGGCGGACCGACAGGGATCTGCGCGATCACGGCTGGTTCGCGTTCTTCGCGCCCCGTGACCGGCCGGAGATCGCCGGCGCGGTGTTCGCCGAGCACGCCGAGCACGGAGCTCTGGCCGCGCCCATCGCGCGGCACGTGATCGAGACGTACTTCGCCAAGAAGGAAGGCCGGCCGATCCCGGCCTTCCCGCTGCCGCCGGAGCCGGCGGCCCGGCCGCCGGCCGCCCCGGCCGCCGGGACCGCCCGGCCGCCGGCGTAGGGACGCGGGCGAGCGCGCATGCTGGAACGGCGCCTCCACGTCTACATCGACTGGGTGCTCATCGCCACGCTGGTCGTGCTGTGCGCGATCGGCCTCACCATGATCTACAGCACGACGGCCGACCCGACGCGTCCCGCCGCGTCGCGCCTCTTCGTGACGCAGTTCTACGCGCTCGGGCTCGGGCTGGCGGCGATGCTCGCCTGCCTGGCGATCGATTACCGCTGGCTGGCCGACCAGGCCCACCTGCTGTACGGCGCCCTGGTGCTCCTGCTCGTGTACGTCCTGCTGTTCGGCGTGGTGCGGGGCGGCGGCCGCCGCTGGATCCCGCTGCCGATGTTCAACCTGCAGCCGTCCGAGTTCGCGAAGATCGCCCTGGCGCTGGTCCTGGCGCGCCTGTTCGGCGACGCCCGCCGCCGCGAGCTGTCAGGCGGAGACCTGTTGACGGCCGGGGCGTTGACGCTGCTGCCGCTCGTCCTCATCGCGCGGCAGCCGGACCTGGGCACCGCCGTCACGCTGGTGCCGGTCCTCGCCGCAGTCCTGTACCTGGCCGGCGTGCGGCTCAAGGTCGTCGGGATCGTCCTGGCCGTGGCCATCGTCCTGGCGCCCGCCGCCTGGACCTACGGGCTGAAGGACTACCAGCGGGGCCGCATCCTCACGTTCCTGGACCCCTCGCGCGATGCGCGCGGCGCGGGCTACCAGCAGATCCAGGCGCAGATCACGGTCGGGTCCGGCGGGTTGTGGGGCAAGGGGTTCCGCAAGGGCACCCAGGGCCAGCTCAGCTTCCTGCCGGTGGCGCACAACGATTTCATCTTCTCGGTTCTGGCGGAGGAGCACGGCTTCGCCGGCGTGCTGGTCGTCCTCGGCCTCTACTTGTTCGTCGTGTTGCGATCGCTCGACACGGCCAGGCTCGCGAAGGACCGGCTGGGCGCCCTGCTCGTCGTCGGCGTCCTGTCGGGTTTCACCTTTCAGGTGATCTACAACGTCACGATGTCGGCGGGATTCGCGCCGGTGAAGGGGTTGACGCTGCCGCTGATGAGCTACGGCGGGTCATCGCTCATCGCCACGCTGGCCGGCTTCGGACTCATCCTGAACGTCAGGATGCGGAGATTCACGAATTGAGGGATGGCGCGCGCGAGTCGCGCCTGTGGCGCCGGGCCGGACGGCCCGGCACGGGCGTCGTGCGCGCATCCCGGAGTGTACGGCATGACCAAGGAAATGATCATCACCTCGAACGGCCACCAGACGATGGTGGCCATCCTCGAGGACGACCTCGTCACCGAGCTGTCGGTCGAGCGGGAGCGCCAGGGCGGCGGCGTCGTCGGCAACATCTACAAGGGCCGCGTGTCCAAGGTGCTGCCCGGGATGCAGTCGGCGTTCGTGGACATCGGCCTCGAGCGTGACGGGTTCCTCTACGTCTCCGACGTGGTCGATACCATCGAGGAGTTCGAACGCCTGACGGGCGGCGACGACGAGGAAGGGGAGGAGCCCCCGGCCGAGGGCGCCGAGGCCAGAGGCAGGGGCGAGCGGGGCGAGCAGCCGAAGATCGAGGAGCTCCTGAAAGAGGGCCAGGAGATCCTGGTCCAGGTGGCCAAGGAGCCGCTCGGGACGAAGGGCGCCCGCCTGACGTCCCACGTGACGATGGCCGGCCGCTTCCTGGTGTTCATGCCGACGGTCGATCACGTGGGGGTGTCGCGCAAGATCGAGTCGCGCGAGGAGCGCGCCCGGCTGCGCGGGATCGTGCGCGAGTTCCGCGACACGCGGGGCTTCACCGGGGGCGTGATCATCCGGACCGCCGCCGCGGGACGCCCCGACGAGGACCTGTTCAGCGACCTGGCCTACTTCCAGCGCGTGTGGAACGAGATCCGGCAGAAGGTGGACTCGTCGCGGTGCCCGGCCGTCGTGTACCGGGAGCAGGGCCTGGTGGCCAAGCTCATCCGCGATCTCCTGACCGACGAGTTCGCCGCCATCCGGATGGACAACGAGGAGGAGTACCTCAAGGTGCGCGAGCTGGTCGAGCGCATCATGCCGGCGCTGGCCGGACGGCTGAAGCTCTACACGAAGGACTATCCGATCTTCGAAGAGTACGGCGTGCAGGCCGAGATCGACAAGGCGCTGCGAAGCAAGGCCTGGCTCAAGTCGGGCGGCTACATCGTCGTCAACCAGACCGAGGCGCTGGTCGCGATCGACGTCAACACCGGCCGGTTCGTCGGCAAGCGGAACGATCGGCTCGAGGACACCATCGTCAAGACGAACCTCGAGGCCGTGAAGGAGATCGTCCGCCAGATCCGGCTCCGCGACCTCGGCGGCATCATCGTGCTCGACTTCATCGACATGGAGGAACGGAAGAACCGCCAGAAGGTCTACCAGGCCTTCGAGCAGGAGCTGCGGCGGGACCGGTCGCCGTCGAAGGCCGTCCAGGTCTCGGACTTCGGCCTGATCATCATCACCCGCAAGCGCGTGAAGCAGAGCCTGGAGCGCGTGATGACCGAGCCCTGCCCGTACTGTTCCGGCACGGGCATGATCAAGTCGAGTTCGACCATCTGCTACGAGATCCTGGACGAGGTGCGGAAGATCGGCGCCGACCTCGACGGCCACGGCCTGATCCTCCGGGTCAATCCCGACATCGCGCGGGCGCTGAAGGAGGAGGAGGCCGCGGTGATGCTGGACCTGGAGCAGGCGCTGGGGCGCGCCGTCACGATCAAGCCCGACGTTCACCTGCACCACGAGCAGTTCGACGTGATGGCGACCTGACCCGCCGGCGCATCGCGCACCACGTGCGCGCTGCGGGCCCGGGCCTACCGGATCGGCAGGGGCACGGGCTTGCCGAGCGGCAACGGCCGGGAGGGCAGGGCGGGCTGCGGCCGCGGCGGCAGCGGGCGGTTCAGGAAGGTGTCGATCAGGCTCGGGGTGCTGGCGCGCGGGCTCCAGCCGAGGCGCAGGACGGCGATCTCCACCAGGCGGCGCCCGAACTTCAGCGCCTCCGTGCAGCTCCACATGTAGATGTCGATGTGCCGGCCCTGCACCATCGGGCCCGTGTCCATGATCGTGTAGATGCCGCTGTAGGGCGGCTCGGCGATGACCTGGATCACCGACCCCACCGGCAGCAGGACCGGGTCGGCGGCGGCCACACCCGTCCGCGGCGCCACGCCGGACGCCGTGACGCTGCCCTTGCAGTACGCGGTGGCGCTGAAGCGGACGCGCGAGCCCGGGGCCGGCGGCGCGGTGGTCTCCCGGAGCACGGCCTGCCGGGCCGCGTAGCGCGAGTCGATCGTCGTCGCCTCGTAGAGCAGGACGAAGCCGAGGCTGGCGATTGCCGTCGCCACGATCTTCCGCCCGACGGATCGGGAGAGAATCACGGCTTCTCCTCGGTGCGGGCGATGTGGGCCCGGAGGTGGATGTGCTTCCGGCCGGCGACGATGAAGGCCAGGGACAGCCGGTAGGCGATGGCGCCGAGGAGCACCGCGCCGGCCAGCGAGCCGGCGGTGAACGGCCAGATCAGCGGATGCACCAGGTCGAACAGGCGCATCCAGAAGGCGCGGCCCATCATCGACAAGTCGAAGAGCCGCGCGACGTGCTGCCCGAATTCCGCCGGCAGCGGCGTGCCCAGGAGCTTCGCCCCGGCGACGGTCGTCAGCGTGTAGTACGGCGCGATGGTCCAGGGCAGGTTCGAGTAGACGCCGAGCAGTACCGCCACGCGATTGAGGCCCAGCACGAACGCCAGGCTGAGGGCGAGGACCGTGTGCAGGCCGAAGAACGGCGAGAACCCGAAGAACACGCCCATGGCGTACGCGGCGGCCGTCCGCTGCGGCGAATCGTGGATGTGCAGCAGCGCCTCGAGCCACCTCCGGACGGCCTTGCGCGTCAGGTGGATCATCGGAAGTGCAGGTACCCGTCCGCCAGCGGCAGGTCGCGCCCGCCGTGCCGGACGATCAGCGCCCGATCCGCCGTGAGGACGCCGATGCGCGTCAGCGCCAGGCCGCCCGCGTGGCGGCGCGCGGCGGCCATGCGGCCACGATGCCTGGGCGACACCGTGAACAGCAGCTCGTAGTCGTCACCGCCGGTCATCGCGCGCTGCAGCGGATCCTGGCCCTGCAGCTCGAACCACCGGCGCGCGGCGGCGTCGACGGGGACGGCCGCCCCTTCGATCACCACGCCGGCGAGGCTCGCGTCAGCCACCTGCCGCAGGCCGTCCGCCAGGCCGTCGCTGAGATCGACGCACGCGGTGGCGGCCCGGTTGCCTCCGAGCAGGGTGCCCAGCCGCACGCGCGGGTCCGGGCGGAGGTACCGGGAGACGCACGCGGCCATCCAGTCCGGCGGGGTGCCTGCGGCCTGCAGGCACGCGAGGCCGGCCGCGGCCGCGCCGACCGAGCCGCTGAGCCAGATCTCGTGGCCGGGGCGGGCCCCGCCGCGGGTCAGGACGCGCCGGCGGCGGATGCTGCCTATCGCGGTGACGTCCACGAACACCGGGCCGGGTGAAGTGGAGACGTTGCCGCCGACCAGCGCGACGCCGTGGAGGCCCGCGACCAGGAGGAACCCGTCGAGCAGCTGCGACACGTCGTCCGCCGGGAAGGCGGGGGGCAGCGCGAGCGAGAGGAGCGCGGCGCGCGGCGTGGCGCCCATGGCCGCGAGGTCGCTCAGGTTGACGGCCAGTGCCCGGTGGCCGATCGCCGCGGGCGGCGTGAACGCCCGATCGAAGTGGACGCCTTCGATCAGCGCGTCCGTGGTCACCACCTCCAGGCGGTTGCGCGCGGGCTCCAGGACTGCCGCGTCGTCGCCGATGCCAACGGCGACCCAGGCCGGCGGCGCGCCGACGCGCTGCCGAATCAGGTCGATCAGCCCATGCTCGCCGAGGTCGCCGATGCTACTTGGCGTACTCAACGGCGCGGGTCTCGCGGATCACCGTGACCTTGATCTGGCCGGGGTACTCGAGTTCGTTCTCGATCCGGCGCGCGATGTCCTTGGAGAGCCAGACGGCTTCCTCGTCGCTGATCTTCTCGCTCTCCACCATGATGCGGATCTCGCGGCCGGCCTGCAGCGCGAAGGCCTTCGAGACCCCCTTGAACGAGTCGGCGATGCCCTCGAGCTTCTCGAGGCGCTTGACGTAGGATTCGAGGATGTCGCGCCGCGCGCCCGGCCGGGCCGCCGAGATGGCGTCGGCGGCCTGGACGATCATGGCCTCGAGCGACGGCCAGTCGATGTCCATGTGGTGCGCGGCGACCGCGTCGATGACCGGCGTCGATTCCCCGTGCTTGCGCAGGAAGTCCACGCCGATCTCCAGGTGGGTGCCCTGGACCTCGCGGTCCACGGCCTTGCCGATGTCGTGCAGGAAGGCCGCGCGCACGGCCACCCCGGCCTGCAGGCCCAGCTCGCGGGCCATCGTGCCCGCCAGGAACGCGACTTCCTTGCAGTGGGCGAGGACGTTCTGCCCGTAGCTCGTGCGGA
Organism: uncultured Acidobacteriota bacterium; assembly: GCA_963813325.1. Classification (GTDB taxonomy): domain Bacteria; phylum Acidobacteriota; class Vicinamibacteria; order Vicinamibacterales; family JAKQTR01; genus CAWEYM01. The sequence continues at coordinate 1,201,673 of CAWEYM010000002.1, read as the reverse complement.
ACTTGAGCCGGCCCATCAGGCGCAGGACTTCCGGGTGCAGGTCGTGCAGCCCCAGCTCGAAGGCAGCCGCCTCGCCGTCGCGGCGCACCTCCTCCTCGAGGTCCGCCTTCACCTTGTCGACCACCTCCTCGATCCGCGCCGGGTGGATGCGGCCGTCGGCGATGAGCCGCTCGATCGCCTGCTTGGCGATCTCGCGCCGGTACGGGTCGAACCCCGACAGGATGATGGCGCCGGGCGTGTCGTCCACGATGAGATCGACGCCCGTCGCGATCTCCAGCGCGCGGATGTTGCGGCCCTCGCGCCCGATGATGCGGCCCTTGAGATCGTCGCTCGGCAGATCGACCACGGACACCGTGGTCTCGACCGCGTGCTCGGCGGCGCTGCGCTGGATCGCCTCGGTGACGAGCTGGCGGGCGCGCTGGGCCGCGGACTCGCGGGCTTCGGTCTCCAGGCGCTTCACCATGGTCGCGGCATCGCGCCGCGCGTCGGACTCGAACTGCTTGAGCAGGACCTCTCGCGCCTCCTCCAGCGTGAGGCCGGCGATCCGCTGGATCTCCCGCTGCTGCTCGGCGACCAGCGCCTCGTAGCGCGTGGCGGCCTCGCCGGCGGCCCGCTCGCGCTTGGCAACGGCCGTCTCCTGGCTCTTGAGTTCCTTGTCGCGGTGTTCGATCCCGGCCACGCGCTCGGCGAGCTTCTCCTCCCGCCGGGCCACGGCCTGCTCGAGGCCGGCGACCTGCTGCCGGCGCTCCCGGGCCTGCTGCTCGGCCAGGACCACCATGTCGTGGCTCCGCTCCTTGGCTTCGAGCAGCGCCTCTTTCTTCCGGGTCTCGGCCTCGCGGTCCGCGTCCCGCACCAGTTGCGCGGCGTGGGTCTCGGCGCGGCCCACGGTTTCGGCCGCCAGCCGCTTCCGGTTGGCGAGCCACACCAGAAACACGGTCACCGCGACCGCGGCCGTGACCAGCCCGTTCACGACGAAGACCAGGTATCCGTTCATGCCGCGTCCTTTCGAGACCCGCGGTGCGGCGCGGTCTCGCGGGGCTTCAGTCGCCCGTGTGGACGGGGCCCCGCGGCAATGTACCGAAGGAGGGAAGCCTCAGAAAGGCCCCGCTTTGCCGTGTGGGGGGGTCGATGAACCTGCTTACGCAGGGGGAACCGCTCGAGAACCGCGCTTCAGGCTTCCTCCCACGGAGGCATGCACACCGCGCGGCGTTGCAGTTCACATTGTTCTAACGTTGGCTCAAACGAGCCCCCGACCATCACGGGCAAAGCAGGGAAGCTGCGAAATCCTGGGCTGATCTTAGACCGGGGCCCGGCGGGGGTCAAGGGACGTCGAAGGCGAGGGCCTCGTCGATCAGGCGTTCGATCTCGGCCAGGCGGTCGGCGACCCGGGAATCGCCGTCGTCCCGGGCGCCCAGGCTGCGGAAGTACTCGTCAGCGATGTTGAGGGCCGCCACCACCGCCAGGCGGAGCGAGTCTCCGCTCGGCGTGGCGTCGGCCGCGGCCCGCATCTTCTCGTCGACGTACGATGCCAGTTCCTCGACGTAGCGCGCCTCCAGGCGGCTGCGGATCGGGTATTTCTGCCCGAGGATCTCCACCGGCACCAGGCGGTCGGGCATGACGGCGCTACAGGTTCAGCGCCTCGAGCTGTTCGAGGAGCGAGCCCAGCCGCGTCCGGACCGAGTCCCGTTCCTCGCGCAGGACCGCCATCTCGGTCGCCGTGTTCTCCACGTCCTGCAGGCGGACGCGGGCCGCCTCGAGATCCCGCGACAGGCGCGCGTTCTCGTCCGCCATGCGGGCCTGCTCGGTCCGCAGGCGCCCCACCATCGCCACCAGCAGCTTGACCTTGTCCTCGAGCCGCTCGAGCGGCTCGAGGTCCAGTGGCCGACCAGTCCTGGCCATGTGCCCTCCCGACAGACGCGAGACCGGCGTCAGGCCTTGGCCGACGCCGCGACGGCCGCGCGAGCCTGTTCGACGACCTTCGTGAAGGCCTTCCCGTCGGCGACGGCGAGATCGGCCAGGTGCTTGCGATCGATGGCAATGCCGGCCAGCTTCAGGCCGTGCATGAATTCGCGGTAGGTGGTGCCGTTCTCGCGGGCGGCCGCGTTGATCCGGACCACCCAGAGTCGGCGGTAGTCGCGCTTCTTGTTGCGCCGGCCGACGAAGGCGTACTTGAGCGCCGTGTCGACCGCCTCTTTCGCGGCGCGGTACAGCTTCCCCTTGGTGGCGTAGTATCCCTTGGCCCGTGACAGCAGCTTCTTGCGCTTGGCGCGCCGCACGGTGCCACGCTTCACTCGAGGCATGTCATGACTCCTGAACCTGCCAGCGGCAGCCCATCGGGCCGCCTGTGTTCAACCACGAGAATCGGTGCCGATCGCGGGGGGTGGCATTCCCCGTCTCCCAGGCCTCCGATTCCACTGCGATTCCCCGAGCCCGGGCCCCCGGCCCTGGTCCCGGGTTCCGGGCCCCTACTTGTAAGGGAGCATCCGTTCCAGGGTCTTGTGATCCGCGTCCGACACGACGCGGGTGCCCGCGAGGTGGCGCTTTCGCTTGGTCGTCTTGCTGGTCAGCAAGTGCCGCGCGAAGGCCGACCCCCGGAGGAACTTGCCCGTTCCGGTCTTCTTGAAGCGCTTGGCCGCGCCTCGATGGGTCTTCAGTTTCGGCATGACGTCTCCCTCACCTTCCCGACTGGCGTCCTGTCGCCGGTCACGCGCTCTCGGCCGGCCCCGCGGGCCCGGCGTCGGCCGGTCCGGCGGGCCCGGTATCGGAGGGCCGCGGCGGCCGCGGCACCGTCGGCGCCTTCCCGCCGCCCGCCTTCCGCGACAGGATCGTGTGCATCGTGTTGCCTTCCATCCTCGGCATGTTCTCGGCGACGGCGACCTCGCTCAGCTCCGCGATCAGCCGCGTCAGGATCCGCCGCCCAATGTCCGGGTGCGCCATCTCGCGTCCCCGGAAGAAGATGGTGGCCTTGACCTTGTCCCCGTCCGCGATGAAGCGCTCGATGTGCTTCTTCTTGAACTGGTAGTCGTGCTCGTCCACCTTCGGCCGGAACTTGATCTCCTTGACCTCGATGACCTTCTGGTGCTTTCGGGCCTCGCGGGCGCGCTTCTGCTCCTGGTACTGATACTTCCCGAAGTCCATGATCCGGCAGACCGGGGGGGTGGCCGCCGCGGCAACCTCCACCAGGTCGAGCCCGCGCGATCGCGCGATGGTGAGCGCCTGTTGGGGCGCCATGATCCCGAGTTGCTGGCCGGTGTCGTCGATGACGCGGATCTCGCGCACTCGGATGCGCTCGTTGATCCGTGTGCGTTCCTCGCGACGTGGACCGGATCTGTCGAAAGCGATGGCAGCCTCCTTCGATGCGGGCTAATGCCCCTTGCGCCGAACTTCGTCCAGGGCCGCCTCGGCGAATGCGTCCACCGGACGCGATCCCTGGTCGCCGGCCGTGCGGCTCCGGACGGCGACCGCATCCTCGGCCATCTCGCGATCGCCGACGACCAGCATGTAGGGGACCTTCTGGATCTGCGCTTCCCGGATCTTGTAGCCGATCTTCTCCTGCCGCTCGTCGAGGTCCACGCGCAGGCCGGCCGCCGCGAGCCGGTCGCGCACCCCCGCGGCGTACGCGAGGTGGCGGTCGGCGATCGGCAGCACGATGGCCTGCACCGGCGCCATCCACAGCGGGAACGCCCCGGCGTAGTTCTCGATCAGCAGGGCGATGAAGCGCTCGAAGCTGCCGAAGATGGCGCGGTGGATCACGACCGGCCGGTGCTCCGTGTTGTCGGCGCCGACGTACGTGAGGTCGAACCGCTGCGGCATCTGGTAGTCGAGCTGGATCGTGGCGCACTGCCACTTCCGCCCGATCGCGTCGGTGATGTCGAAGTCGAGCTTCGGCCCGTAGAAGGCGCCGTCGCCCTCGTTGACGACATACGGCTGATTCGCCGCGGCGAGCGCCTGGCGGAGCGACGCCTCCGCGTGATCCCAGGTGGCCACCTCGCCCAGGAACTGCGCGGGGCGGGTGGACAGCTTGACGGAGTAGTCCAGGCCGAAGTCGCCGTAGACGCGCTGGACGAGCCGCAGCAGGCGCTCGACCTCCTCGGCAATCTGCGACTCCATGACGAAACAGTGCGCGTCGTCCTGCGAGAACTGGCGGACGCGCGTCAGCCCCGAGAGCACGCCCGAGGCTTCGTTGCGGTGAAGCGGCGTCTGCTCGTGGAAGCGCAGCGGGAGTTCCTTATAGCTGCGCATCTGGCTGGCGAAGACGAGGAAGTGGCCCGGGCAGTTCATCGCCTTGAGCCCCATCTCCTCGTCGTCGGCCGACTTCACGAGGAACATGTTCTCGCGGTAGTGCGCCCAGTGCCCGGAGGTCTCCCAGAGCGCCTTGTTGAAGATGATCGGCGTCTTCACTTCCTGGTAGCCGGCCGGGAACAGCACCTCGCGCATGTAGCCCGCGAGGGTGTTGTAGAGCGTCGTCCCCTTGCCGAGCCAGAAGGTGGCGCCGGGCGCCCACGGGTGCATGATGAACAGCCCGAGGTCGCGCCCGAGCTTGCGGTGGTCCCGCTTCTTCGCTTCCTCCAGCCGCAGCAGGTGCGCCTTGAGCTCGGCCTCCTTGAGAAAGGCCGTGCCGTAGATACGCTGCATGGGCTGGTTCCTGGCGTCGCCTTTCCAGTAGGCGTTCGAGGTGCTCAGGAGCTTGAACGCCTTGAGGCGGCCGCTGCCCGGCACGTGCGGCCCCGTGCAGAAATCGATGAAGGCGTCCTCGATCGTGTAGCACGACACGACCGGGCCGCCCTTCTCGTCGATGAGCTGGACCTTGAGCGGCTCGCCGCGGGTGGCGAAAAAGGCCTTCGCCTCCTCCTTGGGCAGCATCCGGCGCTCGTAGGCCAGGTTGCGCGACGCCAGTTCGTGCATCTTCTGCTCGATCGCCTCGAGGTCCTCGGGGACGAACGGGCGGTCGACGACGAAGTCGTAGAAGAAGCCCTCGTCGGTGGCGGGGCCGATGCCGCACTGCGCGCCGGGGAACAGGGCGGTCACCGCCGCGGCCATCAGGTGCGCCGTGCTGTGGCGGACGATCTCGAGCGCCTCGGGGCTGTCCGGCATGACGATCCGGACGGCGCCGTCGTGCTCCACCCGGTAGGAGAGATCCACCTCGCGGCCGTCGACGACGGCCGCCAGGGCAGACTTCGCCAGGCTCGGCGAGATGGCCGCCGCAAGGTCGGCGACGGAACTGCCTGCGGGCATGTCCCGGCGGGATCCGTCCGGAAGAGTAATCGTGACCTGATTCATCGACGAGCGGACAGGTTGAACAACCGGCCGGCCTCGGACACCTTCACGCCAACCGACCTGTCTGCGGGCAGCGGGGAAGTGGTAGGCACGGGCGGACTCGAACCGCCGACCTCCTGCGTGTCAAGCAGGCGCTCTAACCAATCTGAGCTACGCGCCTAGATCTTGAAGAGACAAGGCTTACCGGACCATCCAGTATAGCAACACGGTCGCGGGCGCGTCAACGGCGGGAAACACGCCCCAGCGCGGCCTCCGGGCCGGACGCCGTCGCCGCACGGCGCCCGCCCGGGAGTCCGCGTTCTCTTGTACCCGGTCGACCGTCCGCTACTTGACGGCGGACTTCAGGGCCTTGCCGGCCGTGAAGCGGGCGACGCGGCGCTTCGCAATCTTGATGCTGGCGCCGGTCTGCGGGTTGCGCGCGACGCGCGCTTTCCGCAGCGACGTCTTGAACGTGCCGAAGCCGACGAAGGTGACGGAGTCGCCCTTCTTCAGGGACTTGGTGATCCCGTCGATCAGCGAGTCGAGCATCGCCGCGGCCGCGGCCTTGGTCGCCCCCGTGTCTTTCACGATCTTGCCGATCAGGTCCTGCTTGTTCATGTAGCCTCCATGCATGGCGGCGCTTCCGTCCGCCGGGTACAAGTAGACGCGTCGCCCTTATACGCGCACCGCCGCAGGGTGTCAAGCGACGACGTTACTGTGCGGCCTTCGCGGTCAGCCGTTCCACCGCCTTGTCGATCGTGGGGTCCCCTGCCGGCGGCGCGGCGCCGAACTCGAGATCAGGCTGTTCGACGTCCACGTCGGGCTTGAGGCCCCGCTCGTGGATGGGCGTGCCGGCCGGGGTGAGGTACCACGCGTAGGACATCCACAGGCCCCCGCCGTCCGGCAGCGCGAAGAGCCGCTGCACGGCCGCCCGACCGAACGTGCGTTCGCCGACCAGGGCCGCCCGCTTGTTGCCCGACAGCGCCGCGGCGAACAGTTCGGCCGCGCCGGAAGTCCCGTTGTCGGTCAGCAGGGCCACCGGCTCCGCGATGACCGCGTCCTTCGGGTCGGCGGCGACCGTCTGCCGATCGGCCCCGCGTGTCTCGAGCTGGGCCAGCGTGCCGGCAGGCACGAACAGCCGCGCCGCGTCGATCCCGGCCATCATCGTGCCGCGCGCGGTGCCCCGGAGGTCCACCACCAGATCCTTCGCACCGGTCTTGCGCAGCGCACCGGCGGCCTCGGCCAGCGCCGTCCGGGTGCCCTCGCCGAATTCGGGCACGCGGATGTAGCCGGTCGTGGCATTCAGCATGCGCGCTGCCGGGGCTGCCGCGGGCAGGGCCTCGCGGACGATGTCGACCGCGTGCGGATCCGAGGCGTTGCCCCGGATGATCGTGAGGGAGACGCTGGTGCCCGGCTTCCCGCGCAGGAGCCGCACGCCCTCCCAGACCGACATCTCGCGCGTCGGCTGCCGATCGATCAGGCGGACGTAGTCGCCCGTGCGCAGGCCGGCCCTGGCCGCGGGCGAGCCGTCGCGGACGGCGATCACGCGGAGGTAGTACTGCCGGGTCAGGTCCACGCCGATCTCGCCGGCCGGCTGCGCGTCGCCGGCATCCAGGGTCCGCATCTGTGCCGGATCCAGGAACGCGCTGTCGGCATCGAGTGCGTCGGCCAGGCCCTGCATCGCGCCGTGCATCAGGCGATTGGGGTCGACCTCTTCGACGTAGTTGCTCGTCGTCAGGTTGAACACGTCGTCGAAGACGCGCAGGTGGGGATAGGCCTCCTGGCCGGCCATCACGCGGCCGAGGTAGCCGCCGATGACGGCGAAGGCGAGGATCGGCGCCGAAACGAGCAGCACGATGAGTCGCGTGCGAGGAGTCATGTTGGGGTGCTGGTTGTTAGCGTTGCTTCAGCCATTGTACCGGATCGACGGGCCTGCCGTCGATCCGCAGTTCGAAGTAGAGGGCCGACGTTCCGTCGAGCGCCGAGCCCACGGAGCCGACCGTCTGGCCGCGCGCGACCCGGGCGCCGAGCGCGACCGCCATGGTCGAGAGGTTGCCGTAGAGCGAATACGCCTGGCCGCCGTGGTCGAGGATGACCAGATTGCCGAAGCCGGTGAAGGCGTCGGCGTAGGCGACCGTCCCCTCGTGGACCGCGGTGACCCGCGCGTCGGCCCGCGCGGCGATGTCGATCCCGTTGCGCACGATGGTGGTGTTGAAGCGGGGCAGCCGCCGGGTTCCGAAGGAGCCCGCGACGCGACCGTCGACCGGCCAGTCGAGCGCGCCGCGGAACGGCCGCAGCGGCAGGATCAGCGCGCCCTCCGGGAGGGCCGCCTCGCCCTGGGCGAAGCGGGTGAGCGCCTGCTGCAGCCTCTGCTGCGCGGTCCGCAGTTCCCCGACCAGCTGGGCGTTGAGGTCGCGGCGGGCGTCGATCCGCGTGATCAGCGCGTCGTGCGCCGCCGCCGCCCGGGCCGCCTCGGTGCGCAGCCGCGCCGCGTTCTGCTGCACGATGGCCAGGCGTCCGCGCCGCTCTTCGAGCAGCGCGAGCGCCGCGGTCAGCTCCTCCACGGTGCGTCGATGCTCGAGGACCCGCTGGCGATCGAGGTGCTGCAGCGCGGAGACGAACCGGTACGCGCGTCCCATGCCGCGCAGGTCGTCGACGCTGAGCAGGAGCCGGACGTAGCCCGCGTTGCCGAGCTTGTAGAGCTCGACCAGGCGCGCCGTCAGGTCGGGCAGCTGCGACCGGGCCTGCTCCTCGAGCGTCGCGATCCGCGCGGTCGCGCGGTCGATCTGGCCCTGGACGTCGGAGAGCTCGGCCGTGCTCTGGTTGTACTGCTCGGTGCGCAGGTCGCGCTCGACTTCCAGCCGCCGGAGTTCCTCGAGCAGCGTGCGCTCGCGCGACGCCAGGGCGACGGCTTCGCGCTGGAGGGCGTCGATGCGCTCGGCCGCCCGGCGCCGCAACGCCTCGGTCTGGGCGCGCTCGACGGCGGCCGGGGGCATCTGCCCGACCGCGACGGGCGCCGCCAGCAGCGCGACGGCCAGGAGCACCGCCGCCGCAACGCCCGGCCGGGCGGAGCGGGCCGTCCGGGGCCCGCCCGCGCGGACAGCGCGCCGCTCAGAAGATCGGCTTGCCGTCGATGTCGGATGGGATCCGGACATTGAAGTACTTGAGCACGGTCGGCGCGATGTCGATGATCTGCGGGGCGTCCACGGTCAGCTTCCGGTTCGTGATGAGCACGCCGGGGATCGTCTTGTAGTCGAAGCCGCAGTGGTCCCCGCTCCACTTCCTCTCGTTCAGGTACACCAGGCCCGGCGGCGACCCGCCCAGCGTGGTCTGCCACGAGACGCGGTAGCCGTCCACCATGCCGACCTGCAGGTCCGGCGCGTTCTTGACGAACTCACCCGTGTAGATGTCGTCACGCTTGTAGACGTTGCTGACGACCTGCGCGCCCGTCTCGGGATCGGTCAGCTCCCGGAGCTTCGTCGACAACTCGTCGGCCAGGCGGCGGTACTCGTCGCCCGGGTCCACGATCCCCTTGCCTTCCCGCCCCTTGACGTTGAAGAAGATCTGGCCGAGGCCCATCGCGTACGCCCGCGACCGCGACCAGTCCACGTTCTCCCAGAACTGGCCGCTGCCGAGGAACAGGTTGTCGAGCGTCTTCTGGTCCGTGCGTTCACCGGTGAGGACGAGGTAGCCCTGCTGGACGAGCCACGTGTTCAGGTTCACGGCCTTGCGGAAGGAATGGAACCCGTGGTCGGACATCGCCATCACGACCGTGCCGGGCTCGACCCGGTCGAGCACTTCGCCGACCAGGATGTCCGCCCGCCGGTACACGCGCTCGATCGAATCGCCGTACTTCCGGGCCAGCGCCGCGTCGTACATCGGGTGGGTCGTGTCCAGGAAGCGCCACATCATGTGCTGGACGCGATCGGTGGACTCGGTGACGCCGATCAGCAGGTCCCACTGGCGCGCGTCGAGGCGATTCAGGATGACCTGGGCCCGGTCGTCGAAGGCCCGGTAGAGGTCGTCCATGAACGCCTTCTCGTCGATCCGATCCTCGTTGAGCGGCCAGGTCGCCTCAGCCCACCCCAGCGTGCGATAGAACCCGAGCCGATCGTACAGGTCCTTGGAGAAGCCCGCCGGCGACGAGATGGGCACCGGCGGGTTGTCGGGCCGCCAGTTGACGGGCGAAATGTAGACCTGCAAATCCTGCCCGGCCTTCACGAGGAAGACCTGCGCCATGCCATGGAGCCGCACCAGGAAGTTGGCGCGGAAGTCGAGCGGGATCCACTTGCTCCACTGGCCCTGCTCGAGGATGACCGTCGTGTCGCCAAGGCCGATCGTCGCCCGCGTGGCGCCCCGCGTCCAGTGGATCGTGAGCGGCAGCCGGATGTCCTCGTGCGTGGCCAGGTCGGCGAGCGTCGCCTTGTCGGCCTCGGAGGGCGGCGAGCCCTTCGCGAGGATGGCGCGCTGCTGGGCCTTCACGATCGGGTTCGGCGGCCCGGTCAGCTCGGCCGTCGCCGTGTCGCCGTCGAAGACCAGGCGCTTGAGAATACCGCCCATCTCCGTGTTGCCCTCTTCGTAGCGGCTCAGGTCCGTCGCGAAGAAGTAGAACGTGCCGATCGTGCCGCGGATGTCCGGCAGGGGCAGGCCCGACAGCAGCTCGCCGTGCTCCACGTCCTCGGGCGGGAACGTGTCGGGCACGGTCAGCATGTTCGACCGGACCCCTTCGCGTCCGGCCGTCACCCAGAACGACGTGCCTCCGCGGATGGACACGATCTTGGGGCGCTTGATGGGAATGTAGTTGAAGAGGAACTCCGGCAGTTCCTTCTTCACGAGCCCGAGATCCGGCATGTAGGTCTGCGGATCGCGGACCAGGAAGTCGAAGATGTTGTGCTTGCCCGCCTGGACGCCGGTGGCGAAGGAGGCCCACGAGGTCGGCGACTCGGGCGAGTGGCTGGTGCCCAGCCGGTACACGCCCCCCTGGCTGGCGAGGCGCGACATGTTCGGCAGCTTGCCCTCCGCCATCCAGCGCTGCGTCAGCTCGGGGTCCATGCCATCGAAGCCGAGGATCACCAGTTTCTGCGGGTACTTCGCCGGGCCCGACGACCGGCCGCACGAGACGGCGGCCACGGCCAGCGCGAAGGCGAGGGCGAGGGTAACGTGCAACTTCACGAGGACTCTCTTTGCTAGGGAACGAGGGGTTCAGTATACCGTACCCGTTTTGGCGGCCCGGACCGCGCGGGCCACCGGTTCCGCGCGGGCGCGCCTGTAGTACGCTCTTGGAGACCATGCGCATCGCGGGCATCGACTTCGGCGAGCGGCGGATCGGCCTGGCGGTGAGCGATCCGACCGGCACGCTGGCGCGACCGGTCGCGACGATCACGGCGGGCGGGTCGGACGACGAGACTCTGCGCCGCGTCGTCACCGCGGTCGCGGCCCTCGCGCGCGACGACGAACCGGTGTCCCTCATTCTCGTCGGGCTCCCTCGCCGGCTGGACGGCTCGCCGAACGAACAGACCGAGCGGGCGCGGGCGTTCGGGCGGGCCCTGGCCGCGCGCAGCGGGATCGCGATCGACTTCCTCGACGAACGGCTCACCAGCCACGAGGCGGACCTGCGCCTGGCCGAGCGCGAGCGCGACTGGCGCGTCCGGAAGCGACGGCTGGACGCGGCCGCGGCGGCGGTGATCCTGCAGGAGTACCTCGATGCGCGGCGCGACACGGCCACGCGGAGCCCCGAGCCGGAGTAGACGTGCGACGACTCGCGAGCGTGATCGTGGTGCTGGCGCTGCTGGCGGCGGCCGGCGCGGCCTGGATCGAGTACGGGCGGCTGACCGAGCCCTACCGCGGCTACGCGGGCGCCGAGGTGTTCGTGGACCTGCCCGCCGGCGCCGGCCCCGCGGCGATCGGCCGCGCGCTGGTGGAACAGGGCGTGGTGACGGACGCGCTGACCTGGCGTCTGGCGCTCCGGTGGAGCGGCCGGGCCACCACGCTCAAGGCCGGCGAGTACCGGTTCGATCGGCCGATGACACCGCGCGCCGTGGTGGAGCAGATCGCGCACGGCGACGTGTTCCTGCGGCCGCTGACCTTTCGCGAAGGGTTGACCATCCGCCAGATGGCCCGCGTGTTCGAGGACCACGGCTTCGGCGCCGCGGCGGACTTCGAGGCGGCGGCAACCGACGGATCGCGCATCAAGGACCTGGATCCCGCCGCGCCCGACCTCGAGGGCTACCTGTTTCCCGAAACCTATGCGCTGGCCCGGAGCACGACGGCCACGCTCCTCGTCCGGGAGATGGTGGAACGGTTCGAGACCGTGTTCGACCCGGACCTGCGCGACGAAGCCGCGGCACGGGGCCTGTCGGTCCGCCAGGCGGTCACGCTCGCGTCGCTCATCGAGAAGGAAACCGCGCGGGCCGACGAACGGCCGCTCGTGTCGGCGGTGTACCAGAATCGCCTGAAGGTGGGCATGGGGCTCCAGTGCGACCCGACCGTGATCTATGCGCTCGAACGCGCCGGCCGCTACGACGGCAACCTCCGGCGGGATGATCTGTCGTTCGACTCGCCCTACAACACCTACCGGTACGCGGGGCTGCCGCCGGGGCCGATCGCGGCGCCCGGCCGGGCATCGCTGGAGGCCGCCGTTCGCCCGGCGCCGGTCGATTACCTGTACTTCGTGAGCCGCAACGACGGATCCCACGCCTTCGCGAACAACCTCGCGGAGCACAACCGCAACGTGCAGAAGTACCAGGTCGCCTACTTCAGACGACAGACGACAGACGACAGAAGGCGGGGTTCAGAAGGCCGTAGACGAGGGAGGAAGCCGCCGGTCTCACGCCCCGGCGGACTCGACTAGCGTTCCGCCCACTTCAGCTTGCGGCGCAGGACTTCATAGTAGCTGCGGTCGGACCCGCGGATCAGGCGGACCGGGTGATCGGCCCGGCGGACGCGCACGACATCGCCGGGCTGCAGCTCCACCCCGAGCTGGCCGTCGAAGGTGACGTAGGCCGGTTCCCCCTTCGACTTCAGCAGCGGCTCCACGAGCACGTCGGCCGACGCGGGAATCACCACCGGACGGTGCGTCAGCGTGTGGGGCGCGATCGGATTCAGCACCAGCGCGTCGACCGCCGGGTGGACGATGGGGCCCCCGGCCGACAGGTTGTAGGCGGTCGAGCCGGTCGGGCTCGACACGATGATGCCGTCGGCGAGAAACCGCGCCACCAGCTCGTGGCCGACTGACACCGAGAACTCGACGATGCGCGAGAGCGATCCGCCCGTCACGACGACGTCGTTGAGCACCACGCGTTCGAAGAAACCCGCCCCGTTCCGTTCCACCGACGACCGCAGCATCATCCGCAGCTCGATCTCCGCCTGCCCCGCGAGCGTGGCCTCGAGCGCGGGGTAGAGCTCGGCCTGGGTGATCTCGGTCAGGAAGCCCAGCGTCCCGAAGTTGACGCCCAGGATGGGCGTCTCGCGTCCCGCCTGGGCCACCCGGTCGGCCATGCCCAGCAGCGTGCCGTCGCCGCCCAGCACGAGCAGCAGATCGACCTGCTCCGGCAGCTCGTCCCGGCCGGCTTGCGGCCTGTGGCGTTCCCCGGAGAGGGACGCCGTGTCGGGTTCGAGGACCGACTCGACTCCGCGCGCGTCGAGCCAGCGCGCGATCGCGCCGATCTCCTGCGTGGCGGGTGTCAGTCCGGGCTTCACGACGATGCCGACGCGTTGAATCATGGCTCGGGGTCCGGGGTTGAGGCGTGGGGCTGGCGAGTTGCCCCGGACGCCGTGGCTTCGGGGATGGCGGCGCCTCCGGCACCTGGCGCATCCGGGCGGCGATCCGACGGTCCGCGCAGGTGCAGCAGGTACTCCTGGTTGCCGGTCGCACCCGTGATCGGCGAGGGGGTGTGGCCCCCGACGCCCAGGCCGAGGCTCGCCGCTGCCGCGGCGACGCGATCCAGCACGGCTGCGTGCACCGCCGGGTCTCTCACGATGCCCCCCTTCCCGACTTCGTGGCGCCCCGCCTCGAACTGCGGCTTGACGAGCGCGACGATGTCGGCCCCGGGCCGGAGCACGCCCGGGACGCATGGCAGGATCAGCCGCAGCGAGATGAACGACACGTCGATCGTCACGAGGTCGACCGGCCCGGGCAGCCACGACGGGTCCAGGTTGCGGGCATTCCGATGTTCGAGCACGACGACGCGCGGGTCCTCGCGCAGGCGCCAGTCGATCTGTCCATGCCCGACATCGAGGGCGACCACGCGCCGCGCCCCGCGCCGAAGCAGCACGTCGGTGAACCCGCCCGTCGAGGCGCCGATGTCGAGGGCTTCGCGACCCTCGACCGGAATCCCGAAATGATCCAGCGCATGGGCCAGCTTGACCCCGCCGCGCCCGACGTACGGGAAGTCGGGCTCCGCCAGCACCACGGGCGCGTCGGCCGCGACCGCCGTGCCCGCCTTGTCGACGCGCGCGCCCCTCACGGTCACGCGCCCGGCGAGGATCAGCGCCCGGGCCCGCTCGCGCGACGGCGCGAGACCCCGGTCGACCAGGAGCGAGTCCAGGCGGGTGCGCCGGGCCGCGGTCGTCACGCGCGCCTCCGGTCCGGCTGGGGCACCGCGAGGTTGACGACGGCCGCACCGCCGGTCACGACGTCCTCGACACGACCCATTGCGCAATCCCGGCGAGGCGGCTGTCAGCCAGGCCCGCCCGCTGCAGCGCGTCGAGCGCCTCGTCCACCGCCGCCTTGGCCAGCCGGTGCGACGTGTCGAGCCCGAAGAGCGCCGGATACGTCGGCTTGTTTGCGGCGGCGTCCTTCCCGACGGTCTTGCCGAGGTCGGCGCCGTGGCCTTCCACGTCCAGGATGTCGTCCACGATCTGGAAGGCGAGGCCGAGTGCGGCGGCGTAGCGATCAATCGCCTCGACCTGCGCGGGAGATCCGCCGGCCATGATCGCTCCGGCCACGGCGGCTGCCCGAATGAGTGCCCCGGTCTTGCGCGCGTGCATGTCCCGCAGTCCGTCGGCGTCGAGGGCCGCGCCGTCGTGCGCGTGGCCGGCCGCCAGCAGGTCGATCGCCTGGCCGCCCACCATGCCCGCGGCCCCGGCCGCCTCGGCGATGCGCCCGATGACCTGCAGTTTGCGCGCGGCGAGATCCGGGCGGGCGGCCGCGTCGGGTTCCCGCACCAGCAGCCCGAAGGCTTCCGCCAGCAGTCCGTCCCCCGCGAGGATCGCCAGGCCCTCGCCGTGCACCACGTGCAGCGTCGGCTTCCCGCGCCGCAGGGTGTCGTTGTCCATCGCCGGCAGATCGTCGTGGATCAACGAGTAGGTATGGATCATCTCGATGGCGCAGGCGGCCGGCATCGCGAGGGCCTGGCGCGAGGCGTCGAGGGCTTCGGCGGCCGCGAGGGCCAGGATCGGCCGAAACCGTTTGCCGCCGGCGAACAGGCTGTAGCGCATGGCCTCGCCGATCCGCGCCGGCGCCGCCGTTGCGGGCAGGACGCGCGCGAGGGCCGCGTCCACTTCCGCGCGCCGGGCCTGCAGGTAGTCGCGGAGCGGCAGTACGCCGGCCGTCGTCACCGCGCCCGTCCCTTCTCGTCGTCGGCGTCGCGCGGGAGGCCGTCGGCGAGAGCCGCGGGCGCGGGCTGGGGCTCGCCGCGCTCGTCGAGCACCTCGATCCGCCGCTCGGCCTCCTCGATCCGGGCGTGGCAGAAGCGCGACAGCTGGACGCCCCGCTCGTACAGCTCGAGCGACTTCTCGAGCGTCAGGTCGCCGTCCTCGAGCTTCTTGACGACGGCCTCGAGCTCCGCGATGGCTGCTTCGAAATCCTTGATGGTCAGGTCCATGGTGTCGTGTTGTCCTTCACCTCGCACGCCAGCTCGCCCTCCTCCAGCGTGACGTGCACGGTCTCGCCCGGCGCGACGGAGGAGGCCTGGCGGATCGCGCGCGTGCGGTCGGCGTTCCAGCACACGGCGTAGCCGCGGCCCAGCACCGCAAGGGGGCTGAGGCCATCGAGGCGACCGGCCAGGGCCCGCAGGCGGACGTCCGCGGCGTGATAGCGCCGGCCGATCGCCGTGCGGAGGCCGCCGTCGGCCTGGCCGACGCGCCCGTGCAGCCGCGCGAGGTGCCGGCGGAGGTCGAGCTGATCGAGCCGGGAACGGAGCGCCTGCAGGACGCGCGCGCGGCGATCCGTTGCGCCGCGGCCCGCGCGCCGCAGGTCGAAACCCAGTTCGGCCGCGTGGCGGCCCCGCAGCGCCACGCGCCCGGGGAAGCCCGCGAGCCCGGGCCGCGACCGCAGGCGCTCGAGCCTGACGCGGCGTCGATCGAGCTGGCCCCGCCCGGCAGCCCGCACCCGGCTCGCGAGCCGATCGATCCGCGCCACGAACTCGTCACGCGCCGTGACCACGATTTCCGCCGCGGCCGACGGGGTCGGTGCGCGAAGGTCCGCGACCAGGTCGGCAATCGTGACGTCGGTCTCGTGGCCGACCGCCGAGATGACGGGCACCGGGCACCTGGCGATCGCGCGGGCGACCGCCTCCTCGTTGAAGGCCCACAGGTCCTCGATCGCGCCGCCGCCTCGTCCCGCGATGACGACATCGACGCCCTCGATCCGGCCCACCGCGTCGAGGGCGCGCGCGATCTCGGCCGCCGCGCCGTCGCCCTGCACCCGGGCCGGGGCGATCACCACGTGGGCGTTCGGATGGCGCCGGGCGAGCACCTTGAGGATGTCGCGCAGCGCCGCGCCGTCGCGCGAGGTCACGATCCCGATCTTGCGCGGCAGCGTCGGCAGCGGCCGCTTGCGCGCGGGGTCGAGCAGCCCTTCGGCCTGCAGCTTCCTGCGCAGCTGCTCGACGGCCAGTTGCAGGGCCCCGAGGCCGCGCGGCTCGAGCAGTTCGCAGACGAGCTGGTACTCCCCCTTCGGCTCGTACACGCCGATGCGCCCGCGCGCCAGGACCTGCAGGCCGTCCTCGGGCTTGAACTTGAGTGCGCGCAGGCTGGTCCGGAACATCACGGCGCGCAGCTGTGCCCCCTGGTCCTTGAGGGTGAAGTACAGGTGGCCCGTGTTCCAGAGCCGGCAGTTGGAGATTTCGCCTTCCACCCAGACGCCCGAGTAGCGCGATTCGAGCACGCCCCGGATCTCGGCCGTCAGCGCGCTGACCGTGTAGATGCGCGGGCCCGCCTCCGGCGCAGCGTCGGCATCCGGGTCGTCGTCGTCGAACGGGAGGTCGAACAGATCGGCCATCAGGTTTGCGCGTCAGCGTGCCAGGCGCGTCACGCCAGGTCGTCGTCGTCGGCCGGGCGCAGGGCGCGCAGGTCATCCATCGACAGGCTCAGGCGTTCGATGCCTGTCGCCCGCCCCGTGTCGTCGTCGGCGGTGATCACGACCGCGTGGAGGCGCGGGTTCTCCGTTGCCGGCTCGAACTTCGCCGGCATGCCGGTCCGGAACCGCGTGAGCGCCGCCGCCCGGTCCACCCCGATCACCGAGTCGTGCGGGCCGGTCATCCCCACGTCGGTAATATACGCCGTCCCGCCGGGCAGCACGCGCTCGTCGGCCGTCTGCACGTGCGTGTGCGTCCCGACGACCGCCGTGGCGCGGCCGTCGAGGTGCCAGCCCATCGCGATCTTCTCCGACGTCGCTTCGGCGTGGAAGTCCACGACGATGGCGCGGCACTGGTCGCGCAACTGTTCGACCGCCGCGTCCACGCACGCGAACGGGTCATCGACCGGGTGCATGAAGACCCGGCCGATGAGGTTGATGACGCCCACGGGGCGTCCCGACCCGGTGCGCGCCACGAACACTCCCCGGCCGGGCGCGTCCCGGTGGAAGTTGGCGGGTCGCAGCAGGCGCGGCTCGGCGCCGACGTAGGTCAGCGCCTCCTTCTTGTCCCAGATGTGGTTGCCCGACGTCATCACGTCGATGCCGCGGGCGAGCAGGTCGTCGCCGGCGTCCCGCGTGATGCCCGAGCCTGCCGTCGCATTCTCGACGTTCGCAATGGTCAGGTCCACCTCGAGGCGGGCCACCAGCGCCCGGACGCCGACGCGGACGAGGTCCCGGCCGGGCCGGCCGAACACGTCACCGATGAACAGGATTCGCATGTCGCGACGGGACCACGCGCGCGGCGACGGCCGCGCTCAGGCGTCCGTGGGGCGTTTGACCGGAACCAGGATCTCGCTCCCGCGCCGTTCGGCGATCTTCGGGATGTGCACGCGCAGCTCCCCCCGCGACAGCGTCGCGGTGGCCGCCGAGGTGAGGAAGGCGCCGTTCAGCCGGATGGCGCGGGCGAAGCGCCCGAAGTCCCGCTCGACGAGATGAAAGCTCGCCTCGGCCCGCTCCGCGGGATTGGGCGGCGTCTTGCCGCCGGCGATCACGACCACGCCCCCCTTGATGAGCACGCGCACGTCCTCGGTGCCGACGCCGGGCAGGTCCACCAGGATTTCAACGGTGTCGTCGGATTCGACCGCATCGAGCGTCGGCGAATAGACGCCGGGCGGCAGCCGGCGGTCCAGCGGCCGGGCGCGGTCGAGATCGTCGAAGAGGCGTCGCACTTCGTCGGCCAGGTCCCGGACTTCGGTGAGCGGCAGCATCGCGTCGAGATCGCGCATGATGCCTCATGATCGCACAGTCGTTTCGTCCATCGCCAGCACCGATTCGAGCAGGACGGCCGCGCCCCGCGCGCAGTCCTCCCAGCGCGTCAGCTCCCGCGGCGAGTGGCTGACGCCGCCCACGCTCGGGACGAACATCATGCCCATCGGGCCCACGCGCGCCAGCATCTGGGCGTCGTGCCCGGCGCCGCTCGGCATCCGCTGGTGCCGGAGCCCCAGGCCATCCGCGGCCCGCGCGATGGCCTCCTGCACCGCCGGGTGGGCGAGGGCGGCGTCGTGGTGGCTGGTCGGCGTGATGGCGATCGCGGTGCCCGTGTCGCGGGCGATGTCGGCCGCCCGCGCGCGCACCCGCTCAGCCAGGGCGGCGATCTTCGCGGCCGAGAGGTCCCGGAGCTCGATCGTGAGCCGGACGACGCCGGGGACCACGTTCGGCGCATTCGGCGTCACCGCGATCTGGCCGACGGTGCCGACCTGGCGGCCGGGCTCGGCCGTCACGATCTCGCGCACCGCGAGCACCAGCCGGGCGGCCGCCACCAGCGCGTCGTGCCGCAGCGGCATCGGGGTCGTGCCTGCGTGGTTGGGGACGCCGGTGATGACGGCCTCGTACCGGTCGATCGCCACGATGCCCTCGACGACGCCGATCGGGATCCCGGCGGCGTCCAGCAGGCCGCCCTGCTCGATGTGGAGCTCCAGGTAGCAGTGGATTGACCCCGGCGCCCGCCGCACCTCGGCGAGGCGGTCGGGATCGCCGCCGATCCGCCGGATGGCGTCCGCCTTCCGGACACCGTTCCACACCTGGTCCAGGTCGCCGGCGACGCGCTCGCCGACTGCCGCGCGGCTGCCGTCGAGGCCGTTGCCGTACGCGACGCCCTCCTCGTTGGCCCAGACCACGACTTGGAGCGGGTGGCGGGTCGCGACCCCGCCGGCGTCGAGCGCGCGGGCGACCTCGATGGCGGCGAGCGATCCCAGGCCGCCGTCGAAGTTGCCGCCGTTCGGCACCGAGTCGATGTGCGACCCGATCAGGATCGGCGGCAGTCCCGGCGCCCGGCCCGCGCGCGTCGCGAGGATATTGCCGGCCGCGTCGATGCGGGGCGAGAGACCCGCCTCGCGCATCAGGCCCATCACGTAGCCGCGGCCTTCGACGTCCGCGTCCGAGTACGCGACGCGCGAGACGCCGTCGGCAAACGCCCCGCCCGGCGGCCGGCCGAAGCGACTGAGCTCCTCCAGGTGCTGCTGGAGGCGCGCCGCGTCGACTCGGGGCGCGATGGTGAGCGCCGCCCGCGCCAGGACTGTCGGCCGGGGCAGCGCCAGGGCGGCCGACCAGGCGGCGGCCCTCGCGAGGACGTCGCGTCGGGTCATGGGCATGGTCAGATTATACGGAACGGGAAGGGCGTGCGCCCGATGGTCCCGGGGCGCCTCGCCGGCCCGCGGTCAGCACGCCGCGGCGTCGAGCAGCCGCTTGCGCGTGTAGGCGATCAGGCCCCCGGCATCGATGATAGCCTGGCGCGCCGCCGGCAGCGGGACGATCGGGAACTCGTCCCCGCGCGTCACGTTCGTGACCGACGCCGGGCCGATGCGCAGCTCGTCACCGACCTCGGCTTCGATCGTCGGGCAGATCACGACGCGGAGTCCCAGGTTGATCGCGTTCTGCAGGAAGATGCGCGCGAAGCCGCGCGCCACCACGACCAGGTCGTGGCCCTTCAGCGTGGAGGCCGCCTGCTCGCGCGACGATCCGCAGCCGAAGTTCTGTCCGCCGCCGACGATGCTGCCCGGCGCGACCTCGTTCTTGCGCAGGGCGGCGTTGAACGCCGTGTCGTCGGCGAAGCAGTATTGGGGCGTCTCGGTCGGGAGCACCGTGGCCATGAACCGGCCCGGGTAGATCGTGTCGGTGGAGACGTCGTCGCCGACCTTGAAGACAACCTTCGACATCGTTCATCCCTCCTGCCGCGGGTCGGTGATGACGCCGGTCATCGCGCTGGCGGCGGCCACGGCCGGCGAGCAGAGGTAGACCTCGGAGCGGGGGTTCCCCATGCGGCCCTTGAAGTTCCGGTTCGTGGTCGACAGCGCGACTTCGCCGTCGCCGAGTGCCCCTTCGTGGACCCCCAGGCAGCAGCCGCAGCCCGGGTTCATGATGACGGCGCCGGCGTCGATCAGGTCGGCGAGGTACCCGCGCTTCATGGCCTCCTTGTAGATCTTCCACGAGGCGGGGAAGACCAGCATCCGGACCCCGCGGGCGACGTGCCTGCCCTTGAGGATGGCGGCCGCCGCCTCGAGGTCGTCGAGCCGGCCGTTGGTGCAGGACCCGATGACGACCTGGTGCACGGCGGTGCCGGCCACCCGGCCGACGGGCTTGACGTTGTCCACGGTGTGCGGGCACGCGATCTGCGGCTCGAGCGCTGATACGTCCACCTCGATGACGCGGGCGTACTCGGCGCCTGCGTCCGGGACGACCATGTCGAGATCGTCGGTCACGCCGGCTTCGTCGCGCAGATAGCGGACCGTTTCCCGGTCGGGCGGCACGATGCCGGAGGTCGCGCCCGCTTCCACCGACATGTTGCAGAGCACGAGGCGCCCTGACATCGGCATCTGCGCGATCGCGTCACCGTGGTACTCGATCACCTTGAAGTTGGCGCCCTCGGCCGTCAACTGGCCAATCAGGTACAGGATGAGATCCTTCGGGGCCACGCGATCCGGGAAGCGCCCCCGGGCGACGACCTTGATGGTGGCGGGCACCTCGACGTTGAGCACGCGGCCGAGCGCCCACACCGACGCCATCTCGGTCGCTCCCACGCCGAAGGCCAGCGCGCCCACGGCCCCGTGGCTCGTCGTGTGGCTGTCGGCGCCCACCACGACCGCGCCGGGGCGGTCGTAGCCCTGCTCGGGGAGGACCTGGTGGCAGATGCCGCCCTCGTCGCCACGGATATCGTGGAACTTGGCGATGCCGTGGCGGCCGACGAACTCCCGGACCTTCTTCTGGTTGGTCGCCGTCTTGGCGGACTCGGCCGGGACGCGGTGATCGAAGATGACCGCCACCTTCGACGGATCCCAGAGCCGCGGCTCGAGGGTGGTGCCCTCGTAGATGTCGAGGAACTGGTTGATGATGAGCGCCGTGTTCTCGTGCGACATCGCGAGATCGACGGCGGGCTCGACCACGTCGCCCACCTCGACGGTGGGCAGGCCCGAGGCGCGCGCGAGGATCTTCTGCGCAATCGTCATGCCCATGGCTCAGATGACTCCCTTCTGCCGGAGTGAGGCGATCGCGTCGGCCCCGTAGCCGAGCGCGCCCAGGATCGCCTCGGTGTGCGCGGAGAGGCGCGGCGGCGGCGTCTCGATCGCCGCGGGCGTCTTCTCGAACTTCGCGGTCAGGTTGAACAGCCTGAGCGGGCCGAGGCCCGGCGCCTCCACCGTCTGGATGGTGCCGCGGTGCTCGATCTGCGGCGCCGTCAGCGCCGCCTCCAGGCCGAGGATCTCGCCGGAGGGGACACCCTTCGCGTTGAGCGCCTCGACCCAGCGGGCTGTCGGCTGCTCGCGCAGCTTCGCCTCCAGCAGCGGCGTGAGCAGCTGCCGGTTGGCCTTGCGGACGTCGCGCTTCTCGAAGCGCGGGTCCGTCTTCAGCTCGGGCACGCCGAGCACGTCGCAGACCGATTCCCACTGCTCCTGCTGGTTGGCGGCGATGTTCATGCAGCCGTCCTGCGTGAGGAACACGCCGGACGGGGCGGCGGTGAAGTTGTCGTTGCCCATCGGCACGGGCGGCTTGCCGCCGATGAGGAGGTTGGCCGCGACCCAGCCCATGAGCGGCATGACCGAGTCGAGCATCGCGACGTCGATGAGCTGGCCCTCGCCGGTCCGCTCGCGGTGGAAGAGCGCGCCCATCACGGCGAAGGCCGCGTTCATCCCGCCGACCGTGTCGCAGACCGGGAACCCGCACCGCAGCGGGTGCAGCCGCTCGTCGCCGTTGATGTCCATCATGCCGCTCAGACCCTGGATGATCTGATCGTAGGCGGGCTTGTGGGCGTCCGGGCCGGTCTGGCCGAAGCCGGAGATGGCGCAATAGATCAGCCGCGGGTTGATCGCGCGCAGATCGTCATAGCCGAGGCCCAGCCTCGCCATCACGCCGGGCCGGAAGTTCTCGACCACGACGTCGGCCGTCTTCGCGAGCGCGCGAAAGACGTCGCGCGCGTCCTCCAGCTTGAGGTTCAGCGTGAGCGACTTCTTGTTCGCGTTCTGTGCGAGGAAGCTCGTGCCCATCAGTTCCTGGTTCAGCGCCGGCACGTTCCCCAGCTTGCGCGCCAGGTCCCCGCCCTGCGGGTGCTCGATCTTGATGACCTCCGCCCCCGCCAGCGCGAGGTGCATCGTGGCAAAGGGCCCGGCGAGGACGTTGGTGAGATCGAGGACCCGGATGCCTTCCAGCAGTTTCATGATCGACTCCCGAGTGCGGGCGCGCCCGCGGGACCGGGCAGGCGCTCAGCGGCGCCCCCGAACCGTCCGGCGTGGGGGATCGGGCCGGTGCGGTACACCGTGCCCGGCAGGGGCCGCCCGAAGAACGCCTCCGCGTCCCGGGACACCTCGACGATCGGCCCGATCTCGACGTCGCGCCGGAGGTTCATCCGGTGGAGCATGTGCACGAGATCCTCGGTGCAGACGTTGCCGGCGGCCACGGCCGTGAACGGACAGCCGCCCAGCCCGGCGAAGGCCGACTCCAGGTACTGCACGCCGGCCGTGATCGCGGCGTAGGCATTGGCGAGGCCCAGGCCGAACGTGTCGTGGAAATGCGCGGCCATGCGGACACCTGGCGCGAGCGCGGCGACGGCGCCGAACAGGTCCTGCACCTGCCGCGGGTCGGCGTGGCCCGCCGAGTCCGCCAGGCTGACGGTGGTGAGCCCGGCCGCGAGAAAGCGCTTGACCAGGTCGAGGACGCGGTCGGCGGGCACGTGCCCCTCGAAACCGCAGCCGAACGCCGACTGGACGGAGACCTGGACGCCCAGGCCCTCGGCCAGCGTGCGCCGCCCCATCGCGATGATCCGATCGGCGGCCTCCGCCGTGCCCATGCCGGTGTTCTTGCGGCTGTGCGTGTCGCTGGCCGACACGCCCATGCAGAAGTAGTCGACGCCGGCGGCCAGGCCGCGCTCGAGGCCTTTCTCGTTCAGCACGAGCGCCGTGAGCGTCACGTTCGGGCGCCGCAGGCCGCGGGCGGCGACCAGGCGGAACAGCTCGTCGGTGTCCGCCATCTGCGGCACCTTCTGCTGGTGCACGAACGAGCCGACCTGGATCATCTCGACGCCCGCCTGCATCAGGCGCTCGAGCCACTGCAGCTTGCGGTCAGTCGGGACGGTCTGTTCTTCGATCTGCAGCCCGTCACGCAGGCCGACTTCGTGGAGGATGACGTCGGACATGGTGTGCACCTGCGACGGCGAAACCACGGCGGGAGGGCGCCGGGGCGTTCGCCCGCGGCGCCGGAGCCCGCTCCCTCATGATCGGTCGACTCAGAGCTCCCTGGCAACCGCCTCGGCCATCTCCAGGGTCGTCGCGGTGCCGCCCATGTCGTAGGTGCGGACCTTGCCCGCCTTGATGACGGCGGCGGTGGCGCGTTCGACCCGCCCGGCCATCTCGCCCTCGCCGAGCCAGTCGAGCATCATCTTCGCCGCCAGGATCGTCGCGATCGGGTTGACCTTGTACTGGCCGGCGTACTTCGGCGCCGAGCCGTGGGTCGGCTCGAACACGGCGAGTTTCTCCCCGATGTTGCCCGAGCACGCGAAGCCCAGGCCGCCGACCATCTGGGCGCAGAGATCGGAGATGACGTCGCCGTAGAGGTTCGGCGCCACGAGCACGTCGTAGTTCAGCGGATTCTTCAGGAGCCACATCGTGAGCGCGTCGACGTTCGCTTCATCGAACGTGATCTCGGGATAGCGGGCGGCCACCTCGCGCGCGATGTCGAGGAACATGCCGTCCGTCGCGCGGACGACGTTGGCCTTGTGCACGATGGTGACCTTCTTGCGGCCGTGCGCCTTCGCGTAGGCGAAGGCGGCCTCGATGATGCGCTCGGAACCGCGCCGCGTGTTGATCTTGCAGGAGATCGCGTACTCGTCGCCCCGCAGGCCGGCGAAGTGGGCGAACGGCTTCGAGATCTTCGCCAGGGTCTCCGCGAGCTCCGCCGGCACCGGATTGAACTCCACGCCGGAGTACAGGTCCTCGGTGTTCTCGCGGTACACGACCAGGTCGATGGCGGCCTTGAAGTTCAGCGGGTTGCCCGGATAGGCCTTGATCGGGCGGAGGCAGATGTAGAGGTCGAAGCGTTGCCGCATCCGCACGATGGGCGAGCGGTAGATCAGCCCCCTGCCCCGGAGCGGCGCGTCGAGCTCGGCCTCCGCCGCCCGCACCGGCTTCGAGGTGATCGCCCCGAACATGGCGGCGTCCACCCGCTCGAGCAGGTCGATGGTCCGCTGGGGAAGGGCGTCGCCTTCTTTGCACCAGAACTCCCAGCCGATGTCGCCGTGGAGGTACTCGGCGTCGAACGCCAGGCGGTCGAGTACGATCCGGGTGGCGTCCATCACATCGACCCCGACCCCGTCACCAGGCAGCCACGCGATCTTGTATTTCGCCATGTCATCGTCCTCTCGAGGGAGCGTGTGGTTTCTGAAGTGGGTAACGGTCGCGACGTCGTCGGCGCGTGACCGGCCAGGCCACGCCAAGGGGCTTCTCAGGATACCAAGAGTTGCCCGCCAGCGGAACCCCTCGGTGGCAAACGGGCGAGCGGCCATCGGGCTCTGGTCCACCCCGGATGGTTCTGGATTGTGGTATATTCTTAGCGTATGATACTAAGATAATATGTTTGACACACACTCATCTATGGCGTATAGTGGGCTCCTGTGAGTTCAGCGCGCGAGGGAGGTCAGGGTAATGGGACGGAAAGTCATTGGAATCGACCTCGGCACCACCAACTCGGTGGTGGCCGTGATGGAAGGCGGCCAGCCGACCGTCATCGTCAATCAGGAGGGCGCCCGGACGACCCCGTCGGTCGTGGCGTTCGCGAAAGATGGCGAGCGGCTGGTCGGGCAGATTGCGAAGCGGCAGGCGGTCACCAACCCCGAGAACACGGTTTTTTCGATCAAGCGCTTCATGGGCCGCAAGCACGGCGAGGTGTCGATGGAAGCCTCGCGGGTCCCTTACCGGGTCGTGAGCGCGCAGAACGGCGACGCGTGGGTCGAGGCCCAGGGGAAGCGGTACTCGCCGCCGGAAGTGGCGGCGATGGTCCTGCAGAAGCTGAAGCAGGCAGCCGAGGATCATCTGGGGGAACCGGTGAGCGATGCGGTGGTCACCGTGCCCGCGTACTTCAACGATGCCCAGCGGCAGGCCACGAAGGACGCCGGCAAGGTCGCGGGGCTCAACGTGCTGCGAATCATCAACGAGCCGACCGCGGCGGCGCTGGCGTACGGCCTCGACAAGAAGAACGATGAGACCATCGCGGTCTACGACTTCGGCGGCGGCACCTTCGACATCTCGATTCTCGAGGTGGGCGGCGGCGTGGTCGAGGTCAAGGCGACCAACGGCGATACGCACCTCGGCGGCGACGATCTCGACCAGCGCGTGCTCGAGTGGATGGTCCAGGAGTTCAAGAAAGAGCAGGGCATCGACCTCGGCCGGGACCGCATGGCGCTCCAGCGCCTGAAGGAGGCGGCCGAGAAGGCGAAGATCGAGCTGTCGAGCCTGCTCGAGACCGACATCAACCTGCCGTTCGTCACGGCCGACGCGAGCGGTCCGAAGCACCTCGCGCTCAGGCTCACGCGGGCGAAGTTCGACCAGCTGGTCGAGGATCTGCTCCAGCGATCGATGGAGCCGGTGCGGAAGGCCCTGGCCGACGCGGGGCTCCAGCCATCGGCGATCGACGAGGTCGTGCTGGTCGGCGGGTCGACGCGCATCCCGAAGGTCCAGCAGCTGGTGCGCGACTACTTCGGCAAGGAGCCGCACAAGGGCGTCAATCCGGACGAGGTCGTGGCCGTCGGGGCCGCGGTGCAGGGCGGCGTGCTCGCGGGCGAGGTCAAGGACGTCCTGCTGCTCGACGTGGCGCCGTTGTCGCTCGGGATCGAGACGCTGGGCGGCGTGATGACCACGCTGATCCCGCGCAACACGACCATCCCGACGCGCAAGAGCGAGGTGTTCTCGACGGCGACCGACAGCCAGACGGCCGTCGAAGTCCACGTCCTGCAGGGGGAGCGGCCCATGGCGCGTGACAACCGCACGCTGGGGCGGTTCCACCTGGTCGGGATCCCGCCCGCGCCCCGGGGCGTGCCGCAGATCGAGGTCACCTTCGACATCGACGCGAACGGCATCGTCAACGTCGCGGCGCGCGACTCGGCGACCGGCGCGGAGCAGAAGGTCACCATCACCGCCTCCAGCGGGCTCGCCCGCGACGAGGTGGACCGCATGGTGCGCGAGGCCGAGGCCCACGCGCAGGAGGACCAGGATCGGCGCGAGGTCATCGAGGCTCGTAACCAGGCCGACGCGCTCATCTACGCGACCGAACAGACGGTGCGCGACAACCGCGACCGACTGCCGGCCGACGACGTGAACGCCGTGGAATCGGCCATCAAAGCCCTGCGGACGGCCATCGACGGCGGCGCCGCACCGGCGATTCGCCACGAGATGGACGCACTGCAGCGGGCGTCGCACGCGATGGCGGAGGCCCTGTCCCGCCAGGGCGCGGCGTCCAGGGCCAGGCAGGCTCCGGGGGCTCCGTCCGGCGGCCCGGCCGCCGGCGAGGTCGTCGACGCCGAATTCGCGGAGGCAAGCTGACGCACTGACACGCCGCAGGCGCGCCGCGCGCCTGCGGCCGGTATCCGGAAACCACACTGGCGACCCGCGAGGCCGCCCGACTCAGGAGGCACGACCATGGCTATCGTACGCTGGGATCCCTTCCGTGACCTGTCCGCCGTTCAGGATCGCGTCAACCGGCTGTTCACCGACTACTACCGGGGCGGCGACGACGATGTCACCCGCCGGGGCACCTGGGTGCCGCCGGTCGACATCTATGAATCCGGCAACCACGAACTCGTGATCAAGGCCGAGTTGCCCGACATCAGCAAGGACGACATCGAGATCACGGTCGAAAACAATGCCCTGACGCTCAAGGGCGAGAAGAAGATGGACAGTTCGGTGAAGGAGGAGCACTGCCACCGGATCGAACGCGCCTACGGCCTGTTCACCCGGACCTTCTCGCTCCCGCCGACCGTGGACCCGGGGAAGGTCACGGCCGACTACAAGAACGGCGTTCTCACGATCACGCTCCCGATTCGCGAGGAAGCCAAGCCCAAGCAGATCCAGGTGCAGGTGCAGGGCTGACGACAGCGCCCAGGGGCCGGGCCGCGCCGTCCGGAAACCGGCGGTCCGGCCGGCCCGCTGGCCGGGTGGGTCGGGCGCCCCGGGCCCGGCCGGCCCGCGGCCCGTGCGAACGGGCTTGCGCCGACCGCGATCGCTGCGATAGGCTGATGGATCGTGACTGAGGAACTGACGACACCGACTCCGCCCGCTCCCCCCGTGGAACCTGACCCGCGCTTCGCGGTTGCCCCGCAGGAGCGGCGCTTCCTGTTCGTGGATGTTGCCGCCCTCCGCGCCAAGCAGCTCCGTCGCGGGGCCTTGAACCGGCTCGTGCCGCTTCCCGACGACGACCCGTCGGCACCATCGCCCGTCATCCCGCACAAGGCCGAGCGAATCGCGATGGAAGAAGTCCGCCGCGGGTTCATTCATTACGAGCTGCCCGACGCCAAGGCCGGTCCCGCTCCCGGGGAGGACCAGGCGTGAGTCTCTCCGAAATCTACGGCCTCATCGTCGGCACGGTCCAGGGGGTGGGCGTGACCGCCGTCTTCGTGCTGGCCCTGTTCATCGGGGTTTGCGTGCTCCTGACCCTCACCAAACTTCGCCCGGGCGGCGGCAAGACCATGACGGTCCGGACGATCGACGAGGCGATGGGCGAGGCCCCGCGCTACCTGACGCCGGACGCTCCCCGCGGCACTTCCGACCAGCTCGCCGGTTCCAGGCGCGGCGCCTGACGGCCTCTCGACCGCTCAGGTCGAAACCTCCCCGCTCGTTCCTCCGTAGATCAAGATAACGACGCGCGCGAACCGGGTTGACCCGGGTGTCCGCGACGCGCCCCGCGTGGACCGCGGGCCGAGGAGGCGAGGCGAGATGTTCGAACTGCTGGCGATTGGCTTGGTGCTCGGGGTCGTGTTCCTGGCCATCGGCATGGTGGGCGCGATGCTCCACCTCGTGTTCTGGCTGTTCCTGCTGCCCTTGCGGATCGCGGCGGTCTTCGTGAAGGTGGTGCTCGGCGTCCTGCTGCTTCCCGTCCTGGCGGTTGCCGCGGTCGTGGCCCTGCTCGGTGTCGGCGTCGCGCTGCTGGCGCCGCTGCTGCCGCTCCTCGTCATCGGGGTGCTGATCTGGGGCGTGGTCAAGCTCGCGTCGCGCCCGGCGGTGCTGCCAAAAGCCTGACCCCGCGGACCGGAACCGAAACGTCGAGACGAGCCGGCGCACGCCGGCTCGTCTATTTAGGGGGCCCGCCGGCGGCGTCGCGGCCCAGCGTCGCTGCGTGCGGCGGAGGGCGCATCCACCACCGCGTGTCCCGCTCGTACGCGTCCGCCGCCCGGAACACCGTCCCTTCGTCGAACGGGCGCCCCACGATCTGCAGCCCGACCGGCAGCCCCGCGGGCGTGAACCCCATCGGCACGGATACGGCCGGCAGGCCGGCCAGTGAAGCCCCGACCGTGAACACGTCGGCCAGGTACATGCGAATCGGGTCGTCCACCAGCGCGCCCAGTTCGAACGCGGCGGACGGGCTGGTCGGCAGGACCATGGCGTCCACCTCCGACAGCACCCGCCGGTGGTCCTCCGCGATCAGCGTTCGCACCTGCTGCGCCTTCACGTAATGGGCCTCGTAGTACCCGGCGCTCAGCACGTAGGTCCCGAGCAGGATGCGGCGCTTGACCTCGCGCCCGAATCCTGCGGCGCGGGTCCGCCCGTACAAGTCGCTGAGGGACGTGGCCCCGGCGGGGCGCGGGCCGTAACGGACTCCATCGTAGCGCGCGAGATTGGAGCTGGCCTCGGCCGTCGCGATGATCTGGTAGACGGCCACGGCCCAGGCCGCGTGCGGCAGCGTGATATCGACCAGCGTCGCGCCCCGCTGGCGCAGGACCTCGATCGCCGTCGAGAACGCGTGGGTCACCGCCTCGTCGACGCCATCCGCCAGCCATGTGCGCGGCACGCCCAGGCGCAGGCCCCGGATGTCGCCGGTCAGAGCGCGTGCGAAGTCCGGCACGGGCTCACGGGCCGCGGTGGCGTCGAGCGGGTCGGGGCCCGCGATCACGTTCAGGACGAGCGCCGCGTCCTCGACCGTCAGCGTGATCGGGCCGACCTGGTCCAGCGACGACGCGAAGGCGATCAGTCCGTGCCGCGACACGCGCCCGTACGTCGGCTTGAGGCCGACCAGGCCGCTGAAGGCGGCCGGCTGCCGGACCGATCCGCCCGTGTCGCTGCCGAGCGCGGCCGGCACCTGGCGCATGGCCACGGCCGCCGCCGATCCGCCGCTCGACCCACCGGGCGTGCGACCGGGATCCCAGGGATTGCGCGACGCGCCGAACGCCGAGTGTTCGGTCGAGGAGCCCATCGCGAACTCGTCGAGGTTGGTCTTGCCGACGATGACCGCGCCGGCCCGCTCGAGCCGCTCGACCACGGTGGCATCGTAGGGCGGGACGAACCCCCGGAGGATCCCCGACCCCGCGGTGGTCTGGACACCGGCGGTACACAGGTTGTCCTTGACCGCGACCGGGACGCCGTGCAGCGGCCCGCGGGCGGCCGATCGCGGCGCGCGGTCGAGCGCGGCCGCGCGCGCCAGGGCGCGGTCGGGAGTGAGCGTGATGAAGCCGCGGGTCACGGCGTCGGTGGCGGCGATGCGCTCGAGGGCGGCCCGGCACACGTCCTCGGCGCGGCACGATCCGCGGGCCACGGCCTCGCGGATGGCGCGCACCGTCCACAGGTCCGGGAGCATCAGATCACCCTGGGTACGCGGAACAGGGTGCCGTCCGGGGATCGCTCGGGCGCGTTCGCAAGGGCCTGGTCCGCGGGCAGGGACGGCCGCTCGACATCCTCCCGCTCGAGCGGCCCGAAGGCCCGGGGGTACGTCGTCAGCGGCACGCCGGCCGTTTCGACGGCCTGCACCTGGCGGGCGTAGCGGACGACGTCTGCGAGTTGCCTGGAAAACAGGACGTGCTCGTCGGCCGTCAGGTCGAGTCTGGCGAGTCGGGCGACGTGCGCCACGTCAAGTTCCGGGACCCTCTCGGGCATGGGCGATGCTAACATTCAGTCGAATGGACCCGCAACCGATCCGGACAGCCACGGTGGCGGGATCGTGGTATCCCGCGACGCCGGCCGCGCTCGGGGCGGAACTGGACCGCTACTGCGCGCAGGCGACCGACCTTCTCCAGGGCGAGCTGCACGGCCTCGTGGCGCCGCACGCCGGCCTCGTGTTCGCGGGGCCCGTGGCGGCCCACGCGTACCGGCAGCTTGAGGGGCGACACTACGACGTGGTCGTCCTGGTGGGACCGTCGCATTACAAGAGCTTCGACGGGGTGGCGCTGTTTCCGCGGGGCCTGTTCGAGACGCCCTTCGGCGCCATCGCGGTGTCGGAGGAGATTGGGGCGGCGATCGAGTCGGCCGGCAGCGTCGTCCGCGCCGACCCCGCCCCCCATCAGCGCGAGCACTCGCTCGAGATGCAGCTGCCGTTCGTGTACCGCTACCTGCCCGGCACGCCGATCGTGCCGCTCGTGATGGGGCTGCAGAGTCAGGCCACGATCGAGGGACTGGGCGCGGCGCTGGCGCGAGGGCTCGCGGGGCGCCACGCGCTGCTGGTGGCCAGCAGCGATCTGTCGCATTATCAGGATGCCCGCACGGCGGCCCGGCTGGACGCGGTCGTGCTCGACGCGATTCGCCGGTTCGATCCGGAAGGGCTCGAGCGCGCGCTGTCGCGATTTCCCGACCACGCGTGCGGCGGCGGGCCGGTCGCGGCCGTGATGCGGGCGTCGCGCGCGCTGGGCGCGCGCGAGGGGCGTGTCCTGCGCTACGCCGATTCGGGAGACGTGTCCGGCGACAAGAGCGCGGTGGTCGGGTACGCGGCGGCGGCGTTCGGGACCTTCACGCCGACGGCACGCTGACCCGCGGGGACGGAGGACCGACCATGACCCCACTGCTGGCGGAATCGGACCGCCGGTTGCTGCTGCGCGCGGCGCGACAGGCGATCGCCGACTCCCTCGCGGGACGCACCGTCGCGACGCCCGCGGCCGAGGGCCCGTTCGCGCTTCGGGCCGGCGTGTTCGTGTCGCTGCACCGCCACGGGGACCTGCGGGGCTGCATCGGCCACCCGGACGGGGATCAGCCGCTCGCGGCCGTCCTCGGCCGGTGCGCGGTGGCGGCGGCGCAGGAGGATCCGCGGTTCCCGCGGGTCACGCCGCCCGAGATGGAGCACATCGACATCGAGATCTCCGTGCTGGGCCGGATCGAGCCGGTTCAGTCGCTGGAGGACGTCGACGTCGGGCGCCACGGCCTGATCGCGGACCAGGACGGGCACCGTGGCCTGCTGCTGCCGCAGGTGGCGACCGAGCACGGCTGGAGCCGCGAGGCCTTCGCGAGCCAGACCTGCCGGAAGGCTGGCTTGCGGCCGGACGCGTGGAAGCGCGGCGCCCGGCTGTTCAGATTCGAGGCGGAAGTCTTCGGCGAGGACACCTGATGCGCAAGCCCGTCGCGGCCGTCCTGCTGATCCTGGCGCTGTCCGCCCCGCTGGGCGCCTGGAGCGCCGAGGGGCACCGGCTGATCCTCGGCCGGGCGATCGCCCTGCTGCCCGCCCCCATCAGGCCGGTGTTCGAGGGCCAGCGCGCGATGCTCCTCGAGCGCGCCGTGGATCCGGACCTGTGGCGGGTCGCGGGATTCGACGAGGAGGCGCCGCGGCACTTCCTCGATTGCGACGCCTACGGCGCCTATCCCTTCGCGGCGCTCCCCCGCGAGTACGGCGCCGCGCTCGAGAAGTACGGTCACGAGACGCTGGCCAGGAACGGGCTGCTGCCGTGGCACGCCGCCGAGATGTACGGCCGCCTGGTGCGCGCCTTCGAACAGCAGAAAGCAGGCGCCGGCGTCGGCCTGTCGAACGCGCTGTTCCTGTCGGCCGTGCTCAGCCACTACGTGGCCGATGCCCACCAGCCGCTGCACGCGGCGCTGAACTACGACGGCCAGCTGACGGGCCAGCGTGGGCTCCACGCCCGATTCGAGGACGACCTGCTGTCGCGCAACCGGGCGGCGCTGGTGCTCCGCCCCGGGACGCCGTCGGCCATCACGGATCCGCGCGATGCCATGTTCGAGGCGCTGCTCGCGAGTTACCAGTTCGTCGATCCCCTGCTGCGCGCCGATCGGGCAGCCGCGGCCGGTCGCACCGAGTATGACGACGCGTACTACGACGCCCTGTTCGCATCCACGAAGCCCATGCTCGAACGGCGCCTCAGCGACGCGATCACCATGTCGGCCGCGATGATCGCCGGGGCGTGGGAGCGGGCAGGACGGCCGGACCTGAGCGCCCTGGCGGCCCGTCCGGTCCGGAAAGTCGGGGGAAAGTAACCCCGGATGGACATCTACGTGGTGCCGGTGGGGGCCGACCGCTACGAGCTGTACTGCGAGATCGACGCGGACGCGCCGGGCCCGGGCGGCGGGGAGGCGGCCGGCTGGCGGGCGCGAGCGGCCGAGGCGCTGCGCCGCGGAATCGCGTTCGTCGAGGGCGAGCGCGAGAGGCGCCGGGCGTCGGAAGGGGCGGGCGAACGACGCGGCCGCTGGCAGCGCCTCCGCGATCGGGCGGTCGCGTTCCTCGCCGCGCGCATCGCCGAGCAGCGCGTGCTCTGGCACCTGCGCGGGCAGGCCGAGGCGACGGCGCATTTCCCGTCGGACCTGGGCCGCGGCGAAGCGCTGGATGTCGTCCGCCGCCTCCTGCGGCGCGATGCGGAGCGTCACCGCCGCTGGGTCGTCATCGACCTGCTGGGGCTCCTCGCCTGCGCCCCCCTGACGCTGCTGCCGGGCCCCAACCTGCCCGCCTTCTACTTCGCGTTCCGCGTCGGCGGCCACCTGTTCTCCTACCTCGGCGCCCGGCACGGTCTGACGCTCGTGGCGTGGCACCTCGAGGGGAGCGAGGCGCTCGCCGGCGTGCGGGCGGCCGCGCACCTTGTCGGCCCGCAGCGGGCGGCGCTGCTGCGGGCCGCCGCCGAGCAACTGCACCTGCGTCATCTCGACGCGTTCGTGGACCGGACGGTCGCCGCCGCCGCGTGATATACTCGCGCCTCTTGAAACTCCAGGAGCTCGCCGATCGTCTCGCGTGCCGTCTCGAGGGCGATCCCGACATCGACGTGAGCCGCGTGGCCGGCATCGCGGACGCCGTCGCCGGCGACGTGACGTTCCTCGCCAACATGCGCTACGCGCCTGCGCTGCGGATGACGCGCGCCTCCGCGGTGATCCTGGCCGAGGATGCGCCGGCGGCGCCGTGCGCCATGCTGCGCACCCGCGATCCGTACCTGGCCTTCGCGGCGGCCGTCACGCTGTTTTCGGACGATGATCGGCCCGCTCCGGGCGTCTCGGATCTCGCCTCCATCGCGCCGGACGTCCAGCTGGGACCCGGGGTCTTTGTCGGTCCGTTCGTCGCGATCGGCGCGGGCGCGGTCATCGGCGCCCGCACGATCATCCATCCCCACGTGGCCATCGGCCCGGGCGCCATCCTGGGCGACGACTGCGTGATCCACGCGCACACGTCGATCCGCGAGCGCTGCCGGCTGGGGCATCGCGTCATCGTGCAGAACGGCGCGGTGATCGGGAGCGACGGGTTCGGGTTCGCGCCGCGGCCCGACGGCACGTACCAGAAGATCCCGCAAGTCGCCACCGTGGTCATCGAGGATGACGTCGAGATCGGCGCCAACTCGGCCATCGACCGGCCGGCCATCGGCGAGACGCGCGTGATGGCCGGGACCAAGATCGACAACCTGGTACAGATCGCCCACGGCGTCGAGGTCGGTCGCAACGTGATGCTCGTGTCGCAGGTCGGCATTGCCGGCAGCACCACGATCGACGACGGCGTGATCCTGGCCGGCCAGGTGGGCGTCGCGGGCCACCTGCACATCGGCAAGGGCACGCGGGCGACGGCCCAGACCGGCATCCCGAACTCCCTGCCGGACGGCTCGTTCGTGTCCGGCTACCCGGCGATCGACAACCGCGAGTGGCTGAAGTCCTCGGCCGTGTTCCGCCGGCTGCCCGACCTGAAGAAGGCGGTCGCCGACCTGGAACGGCGCCTGGCCGCGCTCGAGAGCCGGGCGTCGGAGCCCCCGGCCGGCGACGGCTGACCGGCCCCCGCCCGAGGCCATGCCATAATCACGGGTATGGCTGGTCTTCCTCCGGTGTTCTCCCGCTTCCGAGCGCGCCCGCGCACGGGCCTGCCTCGCCTCGCCGCGGTGATGGTGCTGGCGGCCCTGGCCGGCCTGCCGGCCGGCGCGGCCGTCCGGCCGCCCAGGCTCGACTACAAGATGACCACGCTGCCCAACGGGCTGCGGCTCGTGACGCTGGAGGATCACTCGACCCCCATCGTGCATCTCGAGGTGTGGTACCACGTGGGCTCGAAGGACGAGCGGCCGGGCCGCACCGGTTTTGCGCACCTGTTCGAGCACATGATGTTCAAGGGCTCCAGGAACGTGGCGGCCGAGCAGCACACCTCCCTGATCTCGGCGGTAGGCGGCACGAGCAATGCCTACACGACCGAGGACACGACGGTGTTCTGGGAAACGGTGCCGTCCCAGTACCTGCCCCTGTGTCTGTGGCTCGAGGCGGACCGCATGGCGACGCTGCGCATCGACAAGGACGTGTTCGCTCGCGAGCGCGAGGTGGTGAAGGAAGAGCGGCGCATGCGCATCGAGAACCAGCCGTACGGCCGGCTGGCCGAGATCATCTACGACCAGGCCTTCACCGTCCACCCGTACAAACACACGACCATCGGGTCGATGAAGGACCTCGAGGCCGCCTCGGTCAACGACGTCCGCGACTTCTACCGGACGTACTACGTGCCGGCGAACGCCACGGTCGCGCTGGTCGGCGATTTCGACACCCCGCAGGCGATCGAGCTGGCGACGAAGTACCTCGGCCGCGTGCCGAAGGCGACCCGCCCCGTTCCCCGCGACATCCCGACGGAGCCGCCGCCGAAGGGGCCGCGCCGCGTGACGCTCGACGAGACCTGGCCGTTGCCCGTCGTCGTGGTGGCTCACCACGTCACGTACGACGGCGACCCGGATTCCTACCCGCTCCACGTCGCGTCGAAGATCCTCTCCGACGGCCAGAGCTCGCGGATCTACCGCAAGCTCGTCTACGACACGGGCATCGCGCTGGCGGCCTTCGGGGGCGGCAACATCCTGGAGCACCCGAACCTGTTCTTTGCGGTCGCGATCGTGCAGCCGGGG
Organism: uncultured Acidobacteriota bacterium; assembly: GCA_963813325.1. GTDB lineage: Bacteria > Acidobacteriota > Vicinamibacteria > Vicinamibacterales > JAKQTR01 > CAWEYM01. The sequence goes on along the minus strand of CAWEYM010000002.1, from coordinate 1,166,325 downwards.
CATACGCCGGAGGAGGCCGAGCAGGCCCTCGCCGGCGAACTCGACCGGCTGCGCACGGAGCCCATCAGCGACCGTGAGCTCCAGCAGGCCAAGAACCAGTTCGCCCGCGACTACATCGTCGGGCGCGAGACCGACGTGCAGAAAGCATCGAGCCTGGCCCACGCCATCGTCATCCACAATGACGTCACCACGGCCGACGGCGAGTTCGACATCTTCATGAACGTGAGCGCGGCGGACATCCAGCGGGTGGCCCGGAAGTACTTCACGCCCGAGAGCCGGCTGGTCCTGACCATCCTGCCCAAGGCCATCACCAGGGAGGCGACCCGATGACCCGCACGGTGCGTCTGGCGGCGGCCGGGATCATCGGGGCGTGCCTCGCGGCTCCGCACGCGGCGCAGGCCCAGGTCCCGAGCTGGCCGTCGGAGTCGCCGCCGCGGCCCCTGCCGGCGCGCAGCGTGGCCTTCCCGCCCTACGAGGTCCGGACCCTGCCCAACGGTCTCCAGGTCGTCGTCGTCATGCACCACGAGCAGCCGGTGGTCAGCGTGCGGCTCGTCGTGCGGGCTGGATGCGCCCAGGATCCTGATGGGCGGCCCGGCCTCGCGAATCTTGTCGCGTCGCTGCTCGACCAGGGCACCACCGCGCGCTCCGCGCAGGAGATTGCGCAGTCCATCGATTCGATCGGGGGCGAGCTCGAGACCGCGGCGGGGACGGATCTGACGTCGGCCGGCGTCACGGTGATGAAGGACAGTTTCGACGTCGGCCTCGATCTCCTCTCCGATGTCGTGCGGCAGCCCGCGTTCGCGCCCGAGGAACTGGAGCGCCAGCGCCAGCAGATCCGGTCGTCGCTCCGGGTGAGCCAGGAGGATCCGACCTACCTGGCGACGGTCGTGTTCGAGCGGCTCGTGTACGGGTTCCATCCCTATGCCTTCCCCGGCACGGGCACCCTCGACTCGATCGAACGCATCACGCGCGACGACATCATCGACTTCCATCGACGCTACTACGCTCCGAACAACAGCCTGCTGGCCATCGTCGGGGACGTGACGGCGGGCGAGGCGTTCGAGCGCGCCCGGCAGGTGTTCGGATCATGGGCCCGGAGCGAGGTGCCCGTGGTGCCGGTGGCCGAGCCGCCGGCGCCGACCCGCCGCGTGGTGATCATCGACAAGCCGGACGCCGTGCAGACAGTCATCCGCGTCGGCCACCTCGGCATTCCCCGGAAGACCCGCGACTTCGTGGCGGCTGACCTGGCCGTCAAGATCCTCGGCGGCGAGGGCAGCAACCGCTTGCAGCGGGTGCTGCGCACCGAGCGGGGCCTGACCTACGGCGCGTCGGCGGATCTCGACGCGTACCGGCAATCGGGCGATATCGTGGCCGAGACCGACACCCGGTCCGAGGCCACCGGGGAGGTCTTGCGCCTGATGGTGGACGAGTTCTTCCGCCTGCAGCGGGACAACGTGCGTGAGGAGGAACTGGCCGATGCCAAGGCGTACATGGCGGGCAGTTTTCCGCTCGGCATCGAGACGCCAGACCAGATCGCCTCCCGCGTCCTCAACGTGCTGTTCTACGGCCTGCCGCTCGAGGAACTGCAGACGTTCCGCGAACGGGTCAACGCCGTGACGGTCGATGACATCCAACGCGTCACGCGCGCGTACCTGCGCCCGGACCGGCTGTCGATCGTGCTGGTGGGCAACGCGGCCGCGTTCTCCGCCCAGCTTGCGCGCGTGGGCTTCAGGGATTTCGAGATCGTGGCGCAGCAGGACCTCGACCTGTCTGCCGCGGACCTCCGCCGGCCGCGGGACCCTCGGCTCGGGCCCCTGTCGCATCCCGGTCAGCCCGCGCTGCGGCGGCCGCCGATGGCCCGGGAGCCGGCGATGTCGCGCCAGGACTGGGACGCGGCCAAGGCTGTCGTGATGCGCGCGGTCGCGGCCAGGGGCGGGCTCGAGACCCTGCAGGCGGTCAGGACCCTCGTGGCGACGGCCGCCACGGTCCTGACGACGCCGCAGGGGCCGCTGCGCGCGACAACGACGACCTACATCGAGTACCCGGGCCGGTTCCGCGTCGACGCCGCGGTGCCGTCGGGGGAGATCATCCAGGCGTATGTCGACGGGACCGCCTGGCTCAAGGACCCCACGGGCGTCCGCGATGCGCCCGATGGCATGCGCGACGAGTTCCGCCAGAGCGTGCACCGTGACGTGCTCACCGTCCTCCTCGCGGCGGCCGGCGACAAGCTGATGGGGCGGCGTCTGCCGGACGAACGGGGCACCGGCGGCCGGGCGCTCGACGTCGTGGAACTCTGGAGCGACGGCATGGGCGCGGTCCGGCTGTACGTGGACCAGGCGACGGGGCAGGTCGCCCGCGAGTCGTACCAGGTTCAGGGGCCGCTCGGGTCCGAAACGACGGTCGAGGAGTTCGACGACTATCGGGCGGTCGACGGCCTCTGGGTGCCCTTCAAGGCCGTGGTGCGGCGCGAGTCCGCGCCGCTGCTCGAACGGACGATCACGCGGCTCCAGGTCAACGCCGCGCTGCCGCCGGGCATCTTCACGAAGCCCCAGTGAGCACCCAGGCTTCAGACCCGCATCGCGCGCCCGGCCGGCCCGGCGGCCCCACGATCATGATCTCGTGCGGCGAGCCGTCCGGCGATCTCTACGCCGGGGCGCTGGTCGACGAGATCCGCGCCCTCGCCCCGGGGGCGCGCGTGTTCGGGTTCGGCGGCGATCGCCTCCGCGCGGCCGGGGCGGACCTGGTCGGGGACTACCGCGGCCTGTCGGTGACGGGCCTGGTCGAGGCGCTCCGGGTGCTCCCGAGCGCGTTACGCATGCACCGGGCGCTCGTCAAGCGGGCGGCCGCCGAGCGTCCCGACGTGCTGGTGGTGCTGGATTTTCCGGATTTCAACTTCCGGCTCGCGCGGGCCGTGCACGAGCAGGGCGTGCCGGTGGTGTACTACATCTGCCCGCAGATATGGGCGTGGCGGCCCGGCCGCATGCGGGCCATCAAGCAGCTGGTGGACCGGGCGCTCGTCATCTTTCCGTTCGAGGAGCAGATGTACCGGGAGGCCGGCGTCCCGGTGCATTTCGTCGGGCACCCGCTGCTCGAGCTGGCGTCGGCGTCGATGGCGCGCGCAGACTTCCTGCGCGAGATGGGCCTGGACCCGGCGGCGCGCACGGTGGCCCTGCTGCCAGGCAGCCGGTCGAACGAGGTCCGCAGCATCCTGCCGATCGTGGCCGCCGCATTGCCGCTGGTCCGCGCGCGCGTGCCCGGCGTCCAGTTTCTCGTGGCGCGGGCGCCGCACCTGCCCGATCGCCTGTTCGATCCGGTCGCGCCGGCGGCGGCGGGGCCGGTGACCGTCGTCGAGGGCCGCGCCGACGACGTGCTGGCGGCGGCCGACGCGGTGGTCACCGCGTCGGGCACGGCCACGGTGCAGGCGGCCATCCACGAGTGCCCCATGGTGATTGTCTATCGACTGTCGCCGTTGACCTACCGGCTCGGGAAACCCTTCGTTCGCGTCGACACGTACGGCATGGCGAACCTCGTGGCCGGGGAACGGATCGCGCCCGAACTGATCCAGGACGGCTTCACGCCCGACGCCGTGGCCGACCACGTCGTGCGCTACCTCACGGACGCGGACCTCGCTGCGAGGACCAGGGCCCGGCTGCGCGAGGTGCGGGGACGGCTCGGCGAACTCGGGGCGAGCCGGCGCGCCGCGGGCCACGTGCTCGAGGTGTGTCGCGCGGGCAAGCGGCTTCGCTGCTAGACTGGTGCGATGAACGGCCGGCCTCGCGGCCGAGCACGGGCTCGAGGCGCCGGTTGGATCCCGGTTCACGCGAAAGTCTTCGACACCGGGGCCCGCGTGAAGTACACATGGCGGTCAGGGCCGGCGGGCGCCGCGCGCGGCGTCGGGGTGCGCATCAGCCGGCGTGGCCGACGCCGGGCGGATTCCGCCCGGGCGACGCGGGACGGGCGTGTCCAGCGCGAAGCGACCGCCTGTCCCTGACGATGGAGGAGTGGGGACGATGACCGACCCAGCCGAGACGATCGATCCGGACGGCGCGCTCCTCGAGCGGATTGCCGCCGGCGACCTCCAGGCCGTGGGCGACCTCTACGACCGGTACGCCGGCCTGCTGTACGGCCTGGTCCTGCACATCCTCCACGACGAAACCGACGCGGAGCACGTGCTGCAGGACGTGTTCCTGCACGTGCGCGAACAGGCGCCGTCGTACCGCCGGCACCTGGGCATGCCGCCGGCCTGGCTCGTGGCGCTGGCCCGTCAGCGCGCGGTCGACCGCCTGCGATCGCGCCCGACCTACCCGCGTGCCGCGGAAGCCGACGCGCAGGCCCCGCAGCAGCGGGGCAGCCGGGTCGGGCGGTCGCAGCAGCAGCAGGCGGCCGCCGTCGCGTTGGCGAGCCTGCCGGCCGAGCAGCGCCAGCTGATCGAACAGGCGTTCTTCCTGGGGTTCAGCCAGGCCGAGCTCGCCACGCGCCACCGTCTCCCGCTCGCGATTGTCTTCGCAAGGATCCGCACCGGCATGCTCGTGCTGCGTGAGCAGCTGCACTACTTCTCATGGGCGGAAGAGCGATGAACGAGAGTGAACTCGAAGACCTGGCCGCCCTGGACGCCGTAGGCGCGCTCGGCCCGGCGGACCGCCTCGACCTGCGGGCGCACCTGGGAGGGGCCAGCCCCCAGCTGCGCGAGCGGATCGGCGCGCTGTACGACGTGGCCCTCCTGCTGACGCTCGGGCTTCCGCCCACCGTGCCGCCGGGCAGCGGCGTGCGCCGCCGGCTGATGGGGCGGCTCGCGGGCGAGCACCCGGACGAGCCGGGCGTCCACGTCATCCCCGCCGGGGAGGGCCGGTGGGAGCCGGGCAGCACCGAGATGGTCCGGATCAAGCGGCTCGGCGGCGGACTCGAGGAAGGCCACGTGGTGCTCCTGATGGAGATGGCGCCGGGCGCGCAGTTCGGGGGCCGCTCGCACGTCGGCGCCGAGGAGTGCTTCGTGGTCGATGGCGATGTGGTCATAGGCGGCCGCCGCCTGGCGCCCGGCGACTTTCAGCACGCGGAGCCGGGGACGGTCCACCCGCCGATGCGTTCCCTGCAGGGCTGTCGCCTGCTTTTCATAGTTTCGGCACTGGATTTCGTGGAGCGCTGGACATCATGACGACGAAGAACTCCTTTGGGGCGGTCATGGACATCGAGGTGAACGGGCGGCAGGCCCGGATCTGCAGCCTGCCCGCGCTGGAGCGCGCCGGCTATCCTGCCGTCGCCCGCCTGCCGTACTCGCTCAAGATCCTGCTCGAAAATCTCCTGCGGCACGAAGATGGCCGCTACGTGAAGGCGGACGACATCAGGACGCTCGCCACGTGGGACCCGAAGGCCAGGGTCGAAAAGGAAATCGCCTTCACGCCGGCGCGCGTGCTGCTGCAGGACTTCACCGGGGTCCCGGCCGTCGTGGACCTGGCGGCCATGCGCGACGCCACGGCGAGGCTCGGCGGCGACCCGAACCGCGTGAACCCGCTGCAGCCGGTCGAGCTCGTCATCGACCACTCGGTCCAGGTCGATCATTTCGGAACGGCCGACGCGTTCCCCCTGAACGCGGAGCTCGAGTTCGCCCGCAATCGGGAGCGCTACACGTTCCTGCGCTGGGGCCAGAACGCGTTCACGAATTTCCGCGTCGTGCCGCCCGAGACGGGCATCGTCCACCAGGTGAACATCGAGCACCTGGCGCGCGTGGTGTTCGAGGAGACGATCGACGGCGCCACGTGGGCCTACCCGGACACGCTGGTCGGCACCGATTCGCACACGACGATGGTCAACGGGCTCGGCGTGGTGGGATGGGGCGTCGGCGGCATCGAGGCGGAGGCCGCGATGCTCGGACAGCCCATCTCGATGCTGATCCCCGAGGTGCTGGGTTTCAGGCTCCTCGGCGCGCTGCGGCCCGGCATGACGGCCACCGACCTGGTCCTCACCGTGACCGAGCGGCTCCGGAAGCAGGGCGTGGTCGGCAAGTTCGTCGAGTTCTTCGGGCCGGGCCTGGCCAGCCTGACGCTGGCCGACCGGGCGACGCTCGCGAACATGTGCCCGGAGTACGGCGCGACGATCGCGATCTTCCCGATCGACAACCTGACCCTCGACTACCTGCGGCTGACGGGCCGCGACGAGCGGCGGGTCGCGCTGGTCGAGCAGTACGCGAAGGCGCAGGGCCTGTTCGCCGACGGGACCGGGCCGGACGCGGTGTACGCGGACACCATCGAGATGGATCTCGCCACCGTCGACCCGAGCCTGGCGGGCCCCAAGCGCCCCCAGGATCGCGTGGCGCTGTCGAAGGCGAAGGAGGGCTTCGCGCAGGCGCTGCCCGCGATCCTCGCCGCGTCGAAGAAGTCGGCGGGCACGGCCGCCGCGTCCGCGACGGCCTCGCCGGCCGCCGTCGCGGAGCGCGAGGACTCGGTCGAGGGACTGGACCACGGGGCGGTGGTGATCGCCGCCATCACGAGCTGCACGAACACCTCGAATCCCGCCGTGCTGGTCGGCGCCGGCCTGCTGGCGAAGAAGGCGGTCGAGCGGGGCCTGTCGAGCAAGCCGTGGGTGAAGACCAGCCTGGCGCCGGGGTCGCAGGTGGTCACCGCGTACCTGGAGCGCGCCGGCCTCACGCCGTACCTCAACGCGCTCGGGTTCAATCTCGTCGGGTACGGGTGCACGACGTGCATCGGCAACAGCGGCCCGCTGCCCGAGCGCGTGGCCGCGCTCATCGAGGAGCGCAACCTCGTCGTGGCGTCCGTGCTGTCCGGGAACCGCAACTTCGAAGGGCGCGTGCAGGCGCTGGTGCGCGCCAACTACCTCGCGTCGCCGCCGCTCGTCGTGGCCTACGCGCTCGCAGGCTGGATGACGAAGGACCTCGTCACCGAGCCGCTCGGCCGGGGGACGGACGGCCGGGACGTGTACCTGCGCGACATCTGGCCGACGGAGCAGGAGATCCAGGCCACGATCGCCGGGGCGCTCGACGCGCAGATGTTCCGCGACGTCTACGCGCGGGTCTTCGACGGCGACGCGCGCTGGCAGGCGATCGAGGCGCCGCAGGGCCAGGTGTTCCGGTGGGATGCCGGGTCCACCTACATCCAGAACCCGCCGTTCTTCGAGGGCCTGACGCTGGCGCTGCCGCCGGCCTCCGACATCCGCGGCGCCCGGGTGCTGGCGGTGCTCGGTGACAGCATCACGACCGACCACATCTCGCCGGCCGGCGCGATCAAGGCCGACAGCCCGGCGGGCAAGTACCTGATGGCGCGCGGCGTGCAGCCGCGCGACTTCAACCAGTACGGCGCGCGGCGGGGCAACCACGAGGTGATGATGCGCGGCACGTTCGCGAACATCCGCCTCCGCAACCAGCTCGCGCCCGGCACGGAAGGCGGGTGGACGACGTTCATGCCCGGCGGCGAGGTCCTGCCGATCTACGACGCGGCCATGCGCTACAAGGACGCGGGCGTGCCGCTCGTCATCCTCGCGGGGAAGGAGTACGGGTCGGGATCCTCGCGTGACTGGGCGGCCAAGGGCACCGCGCTGCTTGGCGTGAAGGCCGTGGTCGCCGAGAGCTTCGAGCGGATCCACCGGAGCAACCTCGTCAACATGGGCGTGCTGCCCCTGCAGTTCAAGCCGGGAGAGAGCGCGGCCGCCCTGGGCCTGACCGGGCAGGAGGTCTACGACGTCGCCGGGGTGGCCGACGGCCTCAAGCCGCGCGGCGACGTCCGCGTGCGGGCGGCCGGGCCGGCGGGCACGAAGGAGTTCGTCGCCATGGCCCGCATCGACACGCCGGAAGAGCTCGACGCCTTCCGCCACGGCGGCATCCTGCAGAAGGTCGTGCGGCAGCTCGTGTCGAAGACGTAACGATGAGCGGGTGCCGGGGGCGGTGCCGCCGCCCCCGGTACCCGCGCGTCTCTCGCCGAGGCGCCCGTGCTGACATCGGCAGCCGTGAAGACCCGGGCCCTCGAGCTCGGATTCGACCTCTGCGGCATCGCGCCCGCCGCCGCCTTCCCTGAGCTCGGCCGTCTGCCGTCGTGGCTCCGCAGCGGTTATGCCGGGACCATGACGTATCTCAACCGGACGGCGCGGGTCCGGGCCGACGTGCGCGGCATCCTGCCGGCGGCCCGATCGGTCGTCGCGGTCGCATGCGTCTACAACGTCGACCGTCCCTATTCCACCGAGATCGCCGATCCGCGCCAGGCGCAGATCGCGCGGTACGCGTGGGGCGCCGACTACCACGACGTGATGGGCGCGCGCCTCGGCGCGCTCGCCGCGTGGATGCGCGCTGCGCACGGCGAGCCGTTCGAGTCCCGGGCGTACGTCGACACCGGGCCGGTCCAGGAGCGGGTCTACGCGCAGTACGCCGGCCTGGGCTGGATCGGGAAGAACACCTGCCTGATCAGCCCCGACCACGGGTCCTGGCTGCTGCTCGGCGAGATCATCTGCGGCCTGCCGCTCGAGCCGGACGCACCGGGGTTCGACCGGTGCGGCACCTGCACGCTGTGCCTGGAGGCGTGCCCCTCGTCTGCCTTCGTCGGACCCGGCGTGCTCGACTCGCGGCGCTGCCTCTCGTACCAGACCATCGAGTTCCGCGGCGCGATCCCGGAGGACCTTCGCGCCCGCCTCGGCGCGCGCGTGTTCGGGTGCGATGTCTGCCAGGACGTCTGCCCGTGGAACGCGACGGCCGTGACGACCACCCGTCCCGAGTGGGCGCCGCGCGCGGCGCTGGACCGGCCCGCGATCGCAGACCTGTGGGAGAAGTCGGATACGGAGCTGGAGGACGCCGTGTCGGGAAGCCCCCTGGCCCGCCCGGGGATCGTCGGGCTCCGCCGTAACCTCGCCGTGGCGCTGGGCAACACCGGCGATCCCACCCTGCGCGGGCGGCTCGACCGCCCGCCGACCGAGACTGACCTGCCGTGCCCCTCGTGTGACCAGCCGCTGGTGCTCGAACACATCCGGTGGGCAGCGGCCCGCCTGGCGCGGTGAACGGATCGGAGGCGGCGCGGGACCATCGTCCGCCGCGGGACGGCGCCCGCGCGGTCGGATTCCCGCTGCGGCGCAAAACGTTGTACAAGATCTGGAGCGCGGGACGGGTGCCCTGCGCATGGCTCGTCCCCCTGCCAACGGGGTCATCATGGCACACAGAAACATCGTCTCGTTGATGGTTGCGTCACTCTTGCTGGGAGGTGTCGTCGTGCTCGGGGCCCAACCGCAAACGCCGCTCCCCGATGCCGCGAAGCTGGCGGCGATGGCCGCCCGGTTCGCGCCGGTGGATATCGGCGCCGACCTGTCCGGCCTGCCGGGGACCGAACGGCAGGCGCTGGCGAAGCTGGTGCAGGCCGGCTACATCATGGACGCGTTGTTCCTCCGCCAGGTGTGGGGCGGCAACGATGCCCAGTTGGTGCAACTGGTCGGCGACGCGACGCCCCTCGGGCGGGCCCGCCTGCACTACTTCCTGATCAACAAAGGCGGCTGGTCGCGCCTGGATCACGATGCGGTGTTCCTGCCCGGCGTGCCGCCCAAGCCCGAATCGGCCAACTTCTACCCGGCGGGCGCCACCAAGGCCGAGGTGGAGGCGTGGATCGCGGCGCTGCCCGACGCGGAGCGCAAGGCCGCCACGGGGTTCTTCACCACGATCCGGCGCGGCGCCGACGGCCGGTTCCGTGCGGTGCCCTACGATCTGGAGTACCAGGGCGAGCTGGCCCGCGCCTCCGAACTCCTGAGGGAGGCCGCGGCCCTCACGGCCGAGCCGACGCTCGAGCGGTTCCTCCAGACCCGCGCCGACGCGTTCCTGTCGAACGACTACTACGCGAGTGACGTCGCGTGGATGGAGCTGGACGCGGCCGTCGAGCCGACGATCGGCCCGTACGAGGTGTACGAGGACGAATGGTTCAACTACAAGGCGGGGTTCGAGGCGTTCATCACGATCCGTGACGCCGCCGAGTCGGCGAAGCTGGCGAAGTTCGGGGCCGAGCTGCAGGACATCGAGAACCACCTCCCGATCGACCCGGCGCTGCGCAACCCCAGGCTCGGCGGCATGGCGCCGATCCGCGTCGTGAACGTCGTGCTGGCCGCCGGGGACGGCAACCGCGGCGTGCAGACCGCGGCCTACAACCTGCCGAACGACGAGCGCGTGGTCCGCGAGAAGGGCGCGAAGCGGGTCATGCTGAAGAACATGCAGGAGGCGAAGTTCGACAAGGCGCTCGTGCCGATCTCGCGCGTCGTGCTGTCGCAGGCCGACCAGAAGAACGTCTCCTTCGACGCGTTCTTCACGCACATCCTGATGCACGAGCTGATGCACGGGCTCGGGCCCCAGGAAATCACCGTGGGCGGCCGGGCGACGACCGTGCGCCAGGAGCTGAAGGAAACCTACAGCGCCATCGAGGAGGCCAAGGCCGACGTGTCGGGGCTCTTCGCGCTGCAGCACCTCATCGACAAGGGCGTCATCGACAAGTCCATGGAACAGACGATGTACACGACGTTCCTGGCGTCGGCATTCCGGTCGATCCGCTTCGGCGTCAACGAGGCCCACGGCCGGGGCATCGCGATTCAGCTGAACTACCTGCTCGACGCGGGGGCGTTCGTCGCGGGCGCCGACGGCGTCTTCTCGGTCAACGCCGCGAAGGTCAAGGACGGGGTCGTGGCGCTGACGCGCGACCTCATGATGCTGGAGGCGGCCGGCGACTACGCGAAGGCCAAGGGGCTCATCGAGAAGATGGCGGTGGTGCGGCCGGAGGTGAAGCGCGCGCTCGACAAGCTCGGCGACGTGCCGGTGGACATCGAGCCGAGGTTCGTCACGGCCGAGCAGCTCGCGAAGAACTGACCGCGCTCCGGAACCGTGAAGGGCTCTCCCGGCGCCGTTCGCGAACCCCGCCCCGGGGGGAGTCCGCTCAGTTGTTGTACGCGCAGGATCCCGGTCCGCCCGCGTGCTGACACGTCGCACACGGGCCCCCGGCAGGCGTCGGGGCCTGCCGGTGATCCTGCGCGCCCACCGCGAACACCGAGAAGATCTTCTCCACGTCCTCGGCGCGGCAGGCCGGGCACGCGGGGGTGACGCCCGCCCGCATCAGGACCTCGAACTGCCGACCGCACTGCCTGCAGCTGTATTCGTAGAGCGGCATGCCCCCAGTATACCCCGGCGGCGCGGTGCGGAATGCGGACCGAACCTGATAGGATCGTCTCCCTGGAGTCCTCGATGTCGAAGTTCTATATCACCACCGCCATTGACTACGTGAACAGCCGGCCCCATCTCGGCACGGCGTACGAGAAGATCACCGCGGACATCATCGCGCGGTACAAGCGCCTGGCCGGCGTGCCCACCCACTTCCTGATGGGCAACGACGAGCACTCGCTGAACGTGTTCCGGCGGGCGCGGGAGCTGAACCTCGACCCGAAAGCCTACTGCGACGGCATGGAGACCGAGTTCCGCGAGGTCTGGCAGCGCCTGGATATCTCGTTCGACGACTTCATCCGGACGACCGACGCGCGGCACGAGGTGGGCGTGAAGGCGCTCGTCGAGCGCATCCAGGCGGCCGGGGACATCTACGAGGGGCACTACGAGGGCTGGTACTGCGTGTCGTGCGAGGCCTTCAAGCAGGAAAAGGACCTCGTGGACGGCCTGTGCCCGATCCACAAGCGCAAGCCCGACTGGATCCGCGAGAAGAACCACTTCTTCCGCCTGTCCCGGTTCCAGGAGCCCCTGCGCCGCCACTTCGAGGAGCACCCCGACTTCCTGCGGCCCGAGGTCCGGCGCAACGAGATCCTCAACGTGATCCAGGGCGGGCTCGAGGACATCTCGATCAGCCGCGCGGACCAGGCGTGGGGGATTCCCCTGCCGTCCGATCCGTCGAGCACGGTCTACGTGTGGTTCGATGCGCTCATCAACTACATCTCGGCCCTGGGCTTCGGCGGCGAGTCGTCGCCGTTCGATCGCTGGTGGCCGGCCGACCTGCACGTCATCGGCAAGGACATCACCCGCTTCCACTGCGTGATCTGGCCCGCGATGCTGATGAGCGCCGGCGTGCCCGTCCCGCGCCACGTCTTCGGGCACGGGTTCGTGTACTTCAAGGGCGAGAAGATGAGCAAGTCGCTCGGCACGATCGTCGACCCGCTCGACGCCGCGTCGAAGCACGGGCCGGATCCCCTGCGCCTGTACCTCGTCCGCGAGTTCGCGTACGGCCAGGACGGCGACTTCTCGTGGGAGCGGTTCGAGGAGCGCTTCAACGCCGACCTGGCCAACAACCTGGGCAACCTCGTGAGCCGCCTCGCGACCATGGCCGACACGTACTGCGCCGGGCGGTTGCCGCGGCCGTCGGCGCCGGCCGGCCGCCTGGTCGGCGTGGCGACGCAGGCGGCGTCCGCGTACCGCGCGGCCATGGAGGAGTACGCGCTGCAGGGCGGCGTCGATGCCGCCTACAGCCTGATCGATGCGGCCAACCTCTTCATCACCGAGACCGAGCCGTGGAAGCTCGCGAAGGACGCGGCCAACGCCGACCGCGTGGCGCACATCCTCTACGAGGTGGCCGAGGCGGTCCGCATCGCCGCCATCCTGCTGCTGCCGGTGATGCCGCGCGCGTCCGCCGAGATCCTGCGCCGCGTCGGCGCGCCGAAGGCCGCCGCCGATCACCGGCTCGACGATGCGGCGTGGAACGCGGCGGGGGATCGCCAGACGGTGAAGGGCGACGCGCTCTGGCCGAGGCTGGGCGGGACGAGGCAGTAGGCGGGAGCCGGCTTCGATGCGGCGCCTGGCCCGCGGCCTCCGGCTCGCGGCGTTCGGCCAGCACGCCGCCACCCCTGGCAGGGACAGGTCGCGGCCACGTCACTGGGGATGCCGTGATGTTCCATGAACGTCTCGGTGTTCTCGTCCCGGAGGCCTCAGGTCGCCAGCCGCGAGGCGCACGCCGGGTCTACCGCGTGGCGGCGCCGGCCGCCGGGTGGTCGATCAGCCAGTACACGAACCACGTCCGGATCCGCTCCAGCCGATCCACCAGCAGCCACGGTTCACCGGTACGCGAGAGCCCGTGCGACGACCGCGGGTAGCGCACGAGCTCGGTGGGCACCTTCCGCTTCTTCAAGGCCATGAACCACTGCTCGCCCTCGGCCATGGGCGTGCGATAGTCGTTCTCGCCCTCGAGAACCAGCGTCGGCGCCTTCACCCGCTCGACGTACGAGATCGGTGACAGCCGGCGGTAGACCTCCCGCCCGTCCCACGGCGGGCCGTTGAACTCGTACTCGGTGAGCCCCTGCGCGTCCGAGGCGCCGTACCAGCTCTCCCAGTTGACAATGATCCGGGCCGCGACCGCCGCGGCGAAGCGATCGGTCGTCGCGGTCAGCCAGCAGGTCATGAAGCCGCCGTAACTCCCGCCGGAGATGCCGACGCGTTTCGGATCGATGTCGGGGTACTTCGCGAGCGCCGTGTCGACGCCGAGCAGGTAGTCCTCCTTGTCCACCTCGCCCCACTTCGCTCTCGTCGCGTAGGTGTAGCGGTGGCCGTAGCCGGTGGACCCGCGCGGGTTGGTGTAGAGGACGAAGAACCCCGATCCGGACAGCATCTGGAACTGGTCGAACCAGATGTTGCCGTAGGCGCCGTGCGGGCCGCCGTGGATCTTGAGGATCATCGGGTACCTCGTCCCGGGCGCGTAGCCGGCCGGCTTCACCAGCCACCCCTCGATCGTGGTCCCGTCCGCCACCTTCCACGCCAGCCGTTCGGGCCGTGTCAGCGTCACGTCCGCGAGCCAGGCGTCGTTGAACGACGTGACGCGGCGCTCCCCGCGTCCGTCGGCGGCGGAGACGTAGACCTCCGGAGGCGATACCGGGTCGCTCGCGTCGTAGGCCATCACGCTGCCGTCCGCGGACCGGTCGACCGAGCCGAGTGACCGATCACCGGTCGTGACCTGGCGGACCGCGCCCGCGAGCGACGCCTCGAACACGTGCTGGTTCCCCGTGAGGCCAGCCGAGAAGCGCACCGCCGATCCGTCCGGCGTCCACCAGGGCGCGCCCGGCTGGTCGTCCCAGGCGGCGGTCAGGCTGCGCGGCACGCCCGCGAAGGAGCCGTCCGGTCCGAGGTCGACGACCATCAGATCCGTTTCCGCGCCCCGGGCCTTCGTGAACAGAAACGCCATCCTGTCCCCGCGCGGCGCGACCGCCACGCTGCGCTCGCCGCCGGGGTTGGCGGTGAGCTTACGCGGGTCGCCGCCGTCGCGCGCGACCAGGTAGATGTCGCTCGTCGGCTCGTCGTTGTACTCGTCGTCCTGTCTTTCGTCGGCCGTGAAATAGACGAAACGGCCATCCCTCGACCACTCCACGCCTCCCACGTCGACAGGCAGCGTGGTGACCTGGCGTGCCGTCCCGCCCCCGGCGGAGACGACGAACAGCTGGGCCTTCCTGCGGGTCGAGTAGTGGGGCAGCAGGTCGAGCGTGCCGTCGCGCTTGTAGCGCATCGACGTGACGACCCGGCCGTCGAAGCGTTTGGCATCGAGCGTCTTGCTGATGGCGTCGGGTGCGATCCACCCGTCGCGCTTCTTGTCCTCTCCGTCGGCGCCCTCGTCGGTCCCTGGCGCTTTCGTGAACGCGATCCACGCGCCGTCGGGCGACCACGTGGGCGCGCCCTCGACGCCCGGCACATGGAAGGCCTCGCCGCCCGGCGCGGTCACGCGCGCGAACCAGGTGCTGTTACGGTCCTTGCCGCGGCGCGATGTGAAGGCCAGCAGCGAACTGTCGGTCGACCAGCGCGGCGACGACGAGTCCTCGGTGGGATCCGTGAACCGGAATGCCGCGCCGTCGGGGGCGCCGCCCTTCAGCCTGACCATCCAGATCTCGCGGTGCCGCTTGTTCTCCTTTTCGAGCACGGTCGTCACGGTGAAGGCCACCATCGCGCCGTTCGGCGCGACGGCCACCTCGCTCGCGGCCGCTTCCTTGTAGTAATCGGCGGGGACGAGCGGACGCTTGTCGGCGCGGGCAGCACCGGGCAGGCAGATGATCACGAGCAGGGCAAGACACACACGTCGCATCGGCACCTCCGGACGACGGGATTGTAGCAGGGGAGAGGCGAGGAAGGCAGAAGACAGAAGAACAGAAGTCAGAAGACAGAAGCAGAGGACAGCAGCAGAGGTCACGCCGCCCGCGTCGCCGCGGGCCGCGAGTCGCGACCCGGAAGCGGCCGCAGGCCGGAAGCCGCAGGGGCTCGCGCCTGGCCCCCCGGGATCGCCGGGCTCCATCCCGGCACGTGGCAAGGCCGACGGCCGGGAGTCGCAGGCCGCGTGCCGGCTAGCCCGGGACGCCTTCCCTCCTGACCACCCCGATCCCCGGGCGATCGGTGAGCGTGACCTTTCCGTCGACGACCGTCGCGCCGTCGAACGCGTCGTTGGAGATCAGCAGCGCCCCGTCGAGATCGGCCCAGTCCACCATGGGCGAGAGGTGGGCGGCGGCGGAGATGCCGCACGACGTCTCGGTCATGCAGCCCAGCATCACCTTCATGCCGAGGGCGCGCGCGAGCACCAGCATCTTCTGCGCCTCGCGCATGCCCGTGGATTTCATCAGCTTGATGTTGATGCCCGAGTACACGCCCCGCGCCCTGGGCACGTCCGCCAGGCGCTGCACGCCCTCGTCGCCGATGACCGGGATCGGGCTGCGCTCGGTGATCCAGGCCAGGTCGTCCACGCGCTCCTTCGGCAGGGGCTGCTCGACGTAGAGGACCCCGCGGTCCTTCAGCCAGACGATCATGTCGAGCGCCTGCTGGCGATCGGTCCAGCCCTGGTTCGCGTCGCCCGTCATCGGCTTGTCCGAGATCGACCGGATGGCCTCCACCATGGCCTTGTCGGTGTCCCGTCCCAGCTTGATCTTGAGGATCTTGTACTCGGCGGCTTCGCGCGTCTTCTCCTTGACGACGTCGGGCGTGTCGATGCCGATCGTGAAGCTCGTGTTCGGTGTCCGGGCCGGGTTGTAACCCCAGATGTTGTACCAGGGCTGCTTCATCAACCGGCCGGCCAGGTCGTGCATGGCGATGTCGACCGACGCCTTCGCCGCCGGGTTGCCCGCGGCCAGGAGGTCGACGTCCAGCAGGATCGTCTCGAGCTCGAACGGGTTCGCGTAGCGGCCGAGGTCGACCTTCGACAGGAACGCGGTGGCCGTCTCGTGCGACTCGCCGAGGTAGGGCGGCATCGAGGCCTCGCCGTACCCCGTGATGCCGTCGTAGGTCACCTCGGTCAGCACCACCGGCGTCGTGGTCCGGGAGTTGGTGGCGATCGTGAAGACGTGTTTCAGCTGCAGCGTGTACGGGCGGAAGCGGAACGTGAGGCGCGGCCGGCCGCCCGCCGTGCGCGAGCCCGGGTTCTGGAACCACGGTCCGGCCGGCACGAGCGCCGACGCCCCCGCCAGGGCCGAGCTCCGCATGAAGTCACGCCTGGTGTGTGCCATGAGACACCTCGAATGGCGGCAGCGCCGCGGGAGCGGTCAGTGCCGAATCGCATAGTAGATGACGTACACCCACGACAGCAGGCCGTGGACAACGGCCCAGAGAATCGAGTGGTTCGCGCTCCACGACATCGTGATGGCGAGCGCGCTCCCGAACCCGATGCCGGCCTTGGCGGCGTCCCCGCGATGTGCCATGTCCGCGTGCTCCCTGGGGCTGCGGCGCCGGGCCGGCCGGCGGCCGGCCGGCGCCCGTTACCGGATCACCGTCGGGGCCTTCTGCCCTTCTGGGATCAGTGTGACGTACTTCAGGGGCTCGCGGATCTTCTGGAAGTCGTTCTTCGCCCGCTGCAACAGCGCGGGCGACTGGTACAAATCGATCGCCGCGCCGGCCAGCGCCTTGGCGGCTACGATCATGCCCTTCTCGCCGATGCTCATGCCCGTGCAGGCCACGATCTGCCAGCTGTGACCGGGTGATCCGAGGGTCTGCGTCGCGACCGTCAGCTGCCCGACGGGCACCAGCCACGAGATGTCGCCGACGTCGGTCGATGCGACGCCCTGCGTCGGCTGGACCGCCAGCGGTTCGACCGTCTCGGAGAGCGCCTTCTCGAACGCGCGGCCGAGGGGCTCCTGCGTCTTGCGCGCGAACGCCTTCTCCTCGTCGGTGAACCTCGGGGCGCCCACCAGCTCGAGGTTGGCCTGGATGACCTCCGACAGCGCCCGATTCGGCAGCACCTCGTGCATGTCCGCGTCGATCCGAATGGAGGCCAGCGTCGTCCGCGTCATCATGGCCGCGCCCTTCGCGATCTCGGTGACCCACTGATAGTACTGTTCGACGTCCGAGTGCCTGTTCGCGCGGACGTAGTACCAGACCTCAGCCACCGGCGGCACGACGTTCGGCTGGCCGCCGCCGTTGGTAATCACGTAATGGATGCGCGCGTCCTCCTTCACGTGCTCGCGCATGTAGTTGACGCCGGTGTCCATCAATTCGACGGCGTCGAGCGCGCTGCGGCCCTCGTGCGGAGACACCGACGCGTGCGCCGGGAGCCCGGTGAAGCGGAACTTCACGGACACGTTCGCCTTCGTGTAGCCGTACGACGTCGCGGTCTGATCCGCGGAGTGCCAGGCGAGGACGGCGTCCGCGTCGTTGAACAGGCCCTCGCGGACCATGTAGGTCTTGCCGATGCCGGTTTCCTCGGCCGGCGTCCCGTACAGCCGCACCGTCCCGCCCGCGGCGCCCGACGCGATCGCCTGCTTCACCGCGATGGCAGCGCCCGTGCTCGCCGTACCGAAAACGCTGTGACCGCACCCGTGGCCCGACGTCATGCCCTCGCGCTCCTTTCGCTCGGGCACGGCTTCCTGCGACAGGCCGGGCAGCGCGTCGTACTCGGCCAGGATGCCGATGATCGGGCGGCCGCTGCCGTAGGACGCGACGAAGGCCGTGGGCATGCCAGCCACGCCTTCCTGCACGCTGAAGCCGTTGGCCTCGAGCAGGGCGATCAATTCGCGCGACGACTTGACCTCCTGCAGGCCGACTTCCGCGTAGCCCCAGATCTTCTGGTTGACGGCCTTGAGCGTCGCGGCATTCGCATCGACCCAGCCCAGCGCCGTCATCTTGGCCGGGGACATGACGGCGGCGCCCGGCTGGCCCGGCGCGGCGGCTGACGGGCTGCCGGACTGGCCCCGGATGGGCATGGCCAGGACAATGGGCAACGCGGCGATGACGGCGGTGCGCAGGTACGGTCTCACGGCAGCGTCCTTTCTCCGCCGATCGCCCGCCGGCGCGGCATGCGGCCGGGGCACACGTCAGAGGAGTGTCAGACAGTATACGCGGGGCCGGGCGGCCTCAGCGCAGGACCCGCACCGGGTCGACCCGCGCGGCGCGCCGCGCGGGCACGATGCAGGCCACGAGCGCCACGATGGAAAGCAGGGCGGGCACCGCGACGAAGCTGACCGGGTCCCACGCGGTGACGCCGTAGAGCAGGCGCGACAGGTAGCGCCCCAGGGCCGCCGAGAGGATCAGGCCGACCGCCAGGCCGCCGGCCGTCACGATGAGCGCCTGTCGCAGCACCAGGGCCGCGATGTCCCATGGCGTCGCCCCGAGGGACGCGCGCACGCCAATCTCCCGCGATCGCAGCGAGACGGTGTAGCTCAACACACCGAACAGCCCGACGCCCGCAATGGCCAGGGCAAAGAACGCGAAGCCGCCGAGCAGCACGGCATAGAGCCGCGGCTTCGCCAGGCTCGTCCACACCCGATCGTCCATCGTCATCACCGACTCGAGCGCGGCGGACGGATCCTGCTCGCGGACGGCCGCGCGCAGGATGGGCGCGAGTCGCCGCGGATCGCCCGACGTCCGCACCAGCACGGCCGGGGAATCGAACTCGAAGCCGGCATGCAGTTGGCGGGTCACCTGGTACAACTCCGGCTGCGCGGCGTCGGACGCACTGCCGTACTTGATGTCGTCGATGACGCCGATCACCTCGCGGGGTGACACGGAACCGGGCATCCGCACGCCGACCGCCGGCGCGTCGAGGTACTGCTTCGCGAAGGCCCGATTGACGATGACGACTTCTCCCGAGTCGATCGTGTCGCGTGCGGTGAACCCCCGTCCCTCCACGACGCGCACGCCGAGTGCCGCAAAGTACTCCGGGCTGACCTGTCGAATCGACGCGTGGGCCGACACGGTGCCGGCACCCGTGCGCGCGGGGACCGGGAATGCCGCGAGGATTTCCCCACCGCTCCCGAGCGGCAGCCGGGTCGCGTACGCGGCGGCGGTCACGCCCGGCGTCGTGCGCACTCGCGTCATCACCCGTTCGAGCACCTCGGCGCGGCGCTGAGGCGTGTAGGTGCCGTCGGGCAGCGACAGGTGGGCGGTCAGGAGATTCGATGGCTGGAACCCGCGATCGGCATGGACGAGCGCCACGAAGCTGCGCGCGAGAAGGGCGGCGCCAACCAGGAGCACCGATGCGACCGCCACCTGGCCGGCCATGATCGCGAGCCGGGCGCGGGCCGTGCCCGAGCGGCTGCCGCCTCCGACCGGGGCGAGGCCATCCTCGGCAAGCGAGGCGACCAGGTCGACGCGCCGCGCCTGCATGGCGGGCGCGAGGCCGAACGCGACGCTGGAGGCCAGCGACACGCCTGCCGCGAACAGCGCGACGCGCCAATCGAGCGTTACGTCCGACACCCGCGGGAAATCAGGAGGGAGGATCCCGGGCAGGAGGTCGATCAGGCCGGCCGCCAGCAACAGGCCGGCGATGCCGCCAATCTGTCCGACGATGACGTTCTCGACGAGCAGTTGGCGCGTCAGGCGAGCGCCGCCGGCGCCGAGCGCGCCGCGGATCGCCATCTCGCGCCGCCGCACGGTCGCGCGGGCAAGCTGCAGGCTCGCGACGTTGGCCGTGGCCACCGCGAGCAGCAGACCGACGGCCGCCAGGAAGATCAGCAGGGCCGGTCGGACTTCACCGGTCATCGACTCGACCAGCGGCACGACGGACACCTGGACGGGGCCGTTGGTCCCGAACACCGCGATGGTCACCAGGCCCGGGTCCGGAGCCGCGCGTCCCCGCGCCGTGCCTTCGGCGGCTGCCTGCGTGGCGGTCGCGCCGGGACGCAGCCGCCCGAGCGCGCTGAACATCGAGAGTGTCCCGCGGCCGTTCGGCCTGACGGCGGCCGGCGGCACGTTGAAGGGGATGTAGGCCTGCGCCTCGCGGTCTGGAAAGCCGAAGCCCGCGGGCATGATCCCGACGACGCGATGCTGGATCCCGTCGAGCCGCAGCACGCGGCCGATCGCCTCGCGGCTGCTGCCGAACCGCCGCTGCCACAGGTCGTGCGAGAGAATCACCTGGGCTGGATCGGCGGAGCCCGCGGCGGTCACCCCGAACGGCCGGCCGACCGCCGGCCGGCTGCCAAGCAGGACGAAGAGGCTCGGCGACGCCTCCACGATCCGCACGCGCTCGGGAGCGCCGACCTCGGTCAGGGTCGCCGGGTAGACCGACCACGCCGCAAGGGCGTCGATGGTGGCGGGGCGTTCGGCCCAGGCCAGGTACGTGGCGTTGGTCATGAACGTCGCCGGCCGCGTGCTGCCCTGGCGGGTCTCGTACAGGCGCACGAGGCGATCCGCACCGGGCCACGGCATCGGCCTGGCGAGCACGCCGTACGCGACGCTGAACAGCAGCGTGGTGGCGCCGATGCCGAGCGCGAGCGTGAGGACGACGACCAGGGCATGACGCCACTGGCGCCGCAGCACCTGGACTGCATAGCGGGCGTCACCCGCCAGGCCGGCGAGCACCGGCATCGTCGCCGGCGGCGGTTCGACGGCCGGCGCCCGGCGCGGGCGCCGCGTCAGGAGGGCCGGGTCGCCGGTCCACGCGGCGATCTGATCCTGCACGCGCCGGTCGGCGTCCGCGGCATCGCACCCATCCGCGCGGGCCGCTTCGAAGGCGGCCGCGGCGTGCTGTGCCAGTTCCTCGATCACGTCGTCATCGGGCACCGACCGGTACCCGAACGTCGCGCGCACTCTGGATGTCCAGTCCATGATCGACTCCGCGTGTCCCGTGCGGATCCGCTACGCCTGCCGGAACCTCGCGACCCTGTCGAGCGCCACGAAGAACCCTTCCCATACCGAGCGCTGGCTGGCCAGGAGCTTGCGGCCAGCCGGGAGGATGCGGTAGTAGCGCCGCCGGCGCTGGCCGGCCTTTTCGACCCAGCGCCCCTCGACGAGGGTGCGATCCTCGAGACGGTAGAGTGTCGGGTACAAGGAGGCGACGTGGTAGGTGATGCCACCCTCGGACCGCTCTCCGATCAGGCGGGCGATCTCGTAGCCGTGGCGGGGGCGCTCCTCGACCAGGGCGAGGATGAGTAATTCCGTGCTGCCGCGTTTCAGCTCACGGGCCAGACCAGGTACTGTGGCCATATGTGGCCACAGTATATATCAGAAGACAGAAGACAGCAGACAGCGGGCGTGGGCTCGCTCAGGTAGAGCGCTGACGGCGGGCAACAAGGTCGTCGAAGTAGCGCTCGACGAGACGTGCGAGCAACCCGCAATCCACGTCATCAAAACACCGGGCGACCCTGCACGTCTTGAACATCTTGTTCAGGCACGTGATGTTCCGGCACGGGCTGCCCGCCGCATAGCACCAGGACGGGGCGTCCTGATTGGCCGGCGGATAGCCGGGTTGCGCGGAGTCGTATCCCGACATGCGTGCCGGCGTGGCGCCGAACACAGAGAGCACTGCGGTGAGATTGCGGAAGCGGCAGGTTCCGTCGCGGGCGTGCCGGCGCGCGGCGGCCAGGTGCAGCGGTCCGGTGTCTCCGCTGATGAACACGTCACACCAGTCCATCAACGCCGAATAGGCGTCCAGCGGAAGCGAGGCGGGCACCACGTGGGCGCGCGGGCGCAGGTGCGCCGGCAGCGTGTCGACCAGTCTCTGGCCGACTCCGGTCGTCGTGTGGCCGGCGCCGACGAGGACGGTCGCGTCGAGGCTGGCCAGGCGCCGCAGCAGGTCGACCTGCACGTCAAACGGCAGTGTCGTGAAGCGCGTTGCCGCGTCCGGATTCAACTGAATGACGAACGCGCCCGCAGCCAATCCCGCGTCGTTCGCGTACTTCGTCGCCAGCGCAATGGCGTCGTCGCTGAAAAAGAGGTCCGCGCCGGAGAACGCCGTCCGCCGGACGGGAACAGCCACGGTGGCCAGCAGGTCCCTCAGGAACCAGTACCCCTGATAGAGGAAGTGATTCACCCGGGACGGGTCCTGTTCGTTTCGCACCAGGACCGGTCCGTGTGTCGCGAAGTTGAGGACGACCTGGCCCGGCGCCGCCAGATCGGCATCAGAGATGAACGGGCTCTGGTTCACACAGAGGTCGTACCCGCCGGATCGGACGATGTCCCTGACGCGCGCGAGGTCGGCCGCGGACGGGAAGAACCCGCCCGAGAACACCGGGATGACGCGCGTCGCGTCCGGGTGACCGACGATGAGCGGGGCAACGGTCTTGTTGACGAGGAAATCGACAGTCGCGTCCGGGAAGTAGTCGCGCAGCGCCGCGAGCAGGCCTTGCGCGAGGACCGCATCGCCGATGTGTGAATCCGGAACGACGACGACGCGGCGAAATGAAGCGACCGAGGCGATCGTCCGGCGGTTACGGGCGACCAGTATGGAGGCGACCAGAGGGTTGCCCACGGCCGGCCGCACCGTTCGGTCCAGCAGATGGGCGCCCGCGACGGGGAACCGATCCGTCAGTCGGCTCGTGGCGTCGAACAGCATGCGTTGAAACGCAAGACTCACCATGGCCGGCGCCCCCCGGCGTCAATCCTAACAGGAGGGAACCCGGTCCGCATCCGCCGCGCAGCAGCACGCGGTGGCTGCCAGTAGCGCCAGTGGCCGAGGGTGGCCAGTCGCAAGGAGACAGCAGGGAGCAGGCTGCCCACGGGACAACCTGCTGCCGGGGGCCACGGAGACGACGGACGCCGGAGGGGAGAACGGCTGACGGTGGACGGCAGGCAGTCGCTTGCGCGCGGCCCTACGCCCTCGCCCTCCTGATCGCGCGGCCGGCGGTGGCGCAGATCTCGTCGGGGGTGAACGGCTTGGCCATGTAGTCGCTGGCCCCGCGCTGGATGGCCTCGACGGCCGTGTCGATCGATCCATACCCGGTCACCATCACGACGGGCAGGCTCGGCCGGTGCTTGTGGATGGTCGGCAGCAGATCGAGGCCGTTGCCGTCGGGCATGCGCATGTCGAGCAGCACGAGATCGTACATCTCTTCCAGGATGCGGGTGAGCGCCTCGTGGCCGGAAAACGCTTCGTCCACGTGGTACCCCCGCCGGTTGAGCGACCGGCGGATGCTGTTGGCCACGACCACCTCGTCGTCGACGACCAGCACCCTGCGCACGCTCGACTTGGTCGAGTCCCAGCGGCCGACGACCGGCATGTCGCCGCGCCCGAGCGCATCCACGTAAGCCTCGCTGGTGGCCGCGGCGACTTCACGCGCGCTGAAGGGCATGTCGACATCGATCGGATCCGCGGCCAGGCGGGCGGCAGGGATAACGGCCTTCTTCCGGCGCTCGGCGGCGACGAGCGGGCAGTCGACCTGCTTGCACACGCCCTTGGTCTTGTAGCGCTTGCAGGTCCGCTGGCCGAGCGAGCAGAAATCCACGACCGGCATGTCGCCCCGGCTGAGGTGCTGCACGTACTGCGGGGAGGTGGCGGCCGCGACCTCCTGCGGGTCGAACGGCATGTCCACGTCGATGACTTCCGCCGGCGCAGGCGCCGGCTTCGTCACCGGCGTGTCCAACTTACGAGGGGCCGGGCGTGGTCCGACGACCTGCTTCACGTGGTCGATGGCAGCCAGCAGCTCGTCGGGGGTGAAAGGCTTCGGCAGGTAGCCGGCGGCGCCCACCCGCATCGCCTCGACGGCCGATGCAATCGACGCGTACCCCGTCATGATCACGACCGGGATCTGCGGCCACCGGTCCTTCACGATGCGCAGCAGGTCGAGCCCGCCCGCCTGCGGCATCATCAGGTCGGCCACGATCAAGTCGAACGACGGGTCGGCTTCCAGGGCCGCGACCGCGTCCGGGACGGCGAGGGCCTTCTCGACGGCATGACCGCGCCGCACGAGGATCTTCTCGACGCCGTTGCACACCGTCCGCTCGTCGTCCACCGCCAGGATCCGCATCGCGCTCGTTGTCGTTGTCATGGTCCATCTGCTCCGTGTCTGGCTGGTTCCGGGGCCGGTGACGCCGGCTGGCGGCTGGCGGCCTCGACCATCCACAGTGCAAGTCGCGGGCCACGCCTCGCGCCGGGCATGCGGCGCGCCCATTCGCGGAATTGCGCCCGTTCTTGATGCGCAGGCGGATCGCTGCCCTTCCCGGTTGGGCCGTGGTGCGTACAGCGGGTATGCGGCAACCGCCGGGTCGCGGAGGCGATGGCCCCCCACCAGCGCGGGAGTCGCCGCGCCGATCGGCGGAATTGCGGCCATTTCCCGCCGGCTGCGAGTCTCTCCCCGTCGGCGGCAGCCGGCGGCGCGGGTGCATGCGGGCGACAGGCACCCACGGCCGGCGCGTATGCGGGCCCTGCACCGGGCTGCGTCTACTCGGGTCGGTGGCGGGTCGGGCGGGAAACCACGGGAAGGGGGGTGGTCGGCCGGGGCGGCCCGGTTCGAGCCAGGTCGTTGCGCGGCATCGGGCCTTCGGGCTCACGGTCGGCGCTGCCGCCGTCCCCGCGATCGGTGCGGATGCCGTGCTTGCGCATGAGCATCTGGAAGTTGGGGCGCTGGATGCCAACCTGCTGCGCCGCGCGCGTGACGTTCCAGCCGCTGCGCTCGAGCGCCTCCATGACGAACTCGCGCTCGAGATCGGCGACCGCCGTGTCCCGCAGGCGTTTCTTCGTGGCCAGGAGCTCGGCGTTGGTCCGCGGGATGGCCAGGTCGGCCGGCAGGCCCTGCCGGGTCAGCGCGCGCGGCAGGTGCCGGGGTTCGATGCTGTCCCCGTCGCACGCGATGACGGCGCGCTCGACGACGCTCTCGAGCTGGCGCACGTTGCCGGGCCAGCTGAACTGCTCGAGCAGCCGGATCGCGTCCTCGGAGAGGCGCATGACGGGCTTGCCGCTCCGCTCGCGGGCGCGGGCGAGCATGTGGCACGCGAGCACCGGGATGTCCTCGCGGCGTTCGCGCAACGGCGGCAGCTGGATGGGGAACACGTAGAGCCGGTAGTACAGGTCTTCGCGGAACGAGCCTTCGCGGACCATCTGCTCGAGGTTGCGGTTGGTCGCGAACACGAGCCGCACGTCCACGCGCCGCGGGTCGGTCCCGCCAACCGGCAGGAACTCGCGCTCCTGGATGAACCGCAGCAGGCGGGCCTGGATCTCGACGTCGACGTTGCAGATCTCGTCGAGGAACACGGTCCCGCGGTGGGCGACCTCGAAGATGCCGCGCTTGTCGACGACCGCGCCCGTGAACGACCCTTTCACGTGCCCGAACAGCTCGCTCTCGAGCAGGTTCACCGACAGCGTGCCGCAATCCACGGCGACGAAGCGCTCGTGGTGCCGCGGGCTCTGGCTGTGGATGGCCTGCGCGACCAGTTCCTTCCCGGTGCCGGTCTCGCCGATGATCAGCACGGTGCTCGTGGTCGGGGCGACTTTCCGGATCAGGCGGTAGACCTCCTGCATCCTCGCGCTGTTGCCGACGATGCCGGCGAAGGCGGCGGGATCGTCGGCGCCGGGGACGCTGGCGCCGCGACTGCGGAGCAGGAGCTGACGGCGCTCCCACGCCTTCCTGGCGACGGCGCCCATCTCGCCGGGCGTGAACGGCTTCGGCAGATAGTCGAACGCCCCGATCTTCATCACCTCCACCACCGACGCGATGGTCGCGTAGCCGGTGATCACCACGGGCACGACGTCGGGGAAGCGGCTGCGCAGGACTTCGAGCAGCTCCATGCCGCCCATGTCCGCCATCTTGAGGTCGGTGAACACGAGATCGAACGGCGTGCGGTCCAGGGCCTCCAGCGCCTCCGGCCCGGTCGCGGCGGTCGTCACGTCGTAGCCTTCCCGCGTCAGGATCTTCTCGCAGCTCCGGCACACGGACGGCTCGTCGTCCACCACGAGGACGCGGGGGCCCTTGGCGTTACTCATCCTCTGCCACTCCTCCGACGGGCACCGTCATCACAAAGGTCGTGCCGGCGCCGACTGCCGACTCGACGCGCAGGGACCCGCGGTGGCGTTCGAGGATGCCGTACGCGATGGCGAGTCCGAGCCCGGTGCCGGTCTTCTTGGTCGTGAAGAACGGTTCGAACAGCCGGGCCTTGATCTCATCCGGGATGCCCGGGCCCGTGTCGCTGATCCGCAGCTCCGCGCCCCGCCCGCCGGGCGCCGGGCGCGACACGATCCGCAGTTCGCCGGTGCCGGCCATCGCCTCGGCCGCGTTGAGGACGATGTTCAGCACCACCTGGCGCATCTGGTCGCCGTCGGCGAGCACGACCGGGAGGTCGGGCGCGGGATCCGTGGTCACCCTGACGTTACGGAAGGTCGCCTGGTTTCGGACCAGCGCGAGCACCTCCTCGACGATCTGGTTCAGGTCCAGGAGGGAGCGCTGCGGCTTGGTCTGGCGCGCGAAATCCAGCAGCCCCTTCACGATCTTCCGGCACCGGAGGGTCTCGTTGACGATGGTCTGGATGTCCTCGCGCCACGGGTGGCCCGGCGGGACGTCCTCCAGCATCAGGCTGCTGTTCGTGAGGATGCCGGTCAGCGGGTTGTTGATCTCGTGGGCGACGCCCGCGGCCAGCTTGCCGACGGCGGCGAGTTTCTCCGACTTCAGGAGGTGGGCCTGCATCGCCCGCAGTTCCGCGGTGCGCTGCTCGACCTTGCGCTCGAGGTCGTCGGCGCTTTCCTGCAGGGCCTGATGGGCCCGCCCGAGCTCCGAGGTCATCGCGTTGAAGGTCCGGGCGAGATAGCCCAGCTCGTCGTCGGACCCGGCGTCGACCTTCTGCGAGTAGTCGCCCAGGGCGATCTGCCGGGCGGCGCCGGCCATCGCGTGGATCGGGCCGGAGATGCGGCGGGCCACCCGCATCGCCACGAGCTGCACCAGCACCGCCCCCAGCAGGGCGATGCCGATGAAGGCGTACAGGCTCCGCCAGAGCGAATCGAGGTACGGCCGCTCGAGG
Organism: uncultured Acidobacteriota bacterium; assembly: GCA_963813325.1. Lineage (GTDB taxonomy): Bacteria > Acidobacteriota > Vicinamibacteria > Vicinamibacterales > JAKQTR01 > CAWEYM01. The sequence goes on along the minus strand of CAWEYM010000002.1, from coordinate 1,139,258 downwards.
ACGCCGACGTAGAGCATGCCGATCGTGGCCCCGGCCAGGTTGCGAATCGGGCTGTAGGCCGACAGGTAGTAGTCGTTCACCACGAACGCGCGCCCGCGCCACGTGCCCACGCGACCGAGGACCTCGTCGGCCACTTCCGCCGAGGCCTGGGTCGCGATGGCGCGCGTGCCGTCCGCGTTGCGCACGTTGGTGGAGATGCGCACGTCGTCCTGGAAGATGGTCGCCGTTCCGACCGGGCGTCCCGAGTACTGCTGGTCCTTGAAGACTGTCTCGCGGATCTTGTCCACGATCTCGTAGTTGCGGTTGAGGAGCACCGCGCCGTACAGCACGCCGAGGTGGCGGCCGGCCGGCGTGAACACCGGGGCCGCGGCCTGCAGCATCATGCCCGACCGGACCTGCGTCTCGCGGCGGCGGCGCGCGCGCGGCGTGGGCGTGATGGTCATGAAGGCCTGGCGCACCAGGCTCGGCGACTCCAGCTCCAGCTCGGCCGGCGTGATGATCTCGGTGCCGGTGATCGGCTCCAGGTCCTTGAGGGCGCGCATGACCAGTTCGGCGCCCGAGGCATCGCCCGTGCGCTGGCCGGGGTTGCGGGTGCGGTAGAAGATCCGGCCCCGCGTGTCGATGAGCGTCAGGACGTCGAACCGCTCGGCCCGGCGAATCCGGTCCATCTCCTCGTCCAGACCGGTGGTGTCGTTGCGCGACAGGGCCCCGTAGATCACCATCCGCGTGGCGTGGATGCGGGTCGCGTCCTTCATCCGATCGAGCGCAGACTGGTAGATCTCCTTGGCGGCCTCGAGGTCCGAGTTCACCTGGGCCTGGGCCTGGGCATACACGCGCTGCCGCAGCATGCCCACGCCCACGACCGCGGTGATCAGCGCCGGGACGAGGATGACCAGGGTGAAGTTGCGGACGAGCCGGCCCTGGATGCCGGCCCCCCCGGCGAACTGGCGCACGCGGGCCCACAGGTCGTTCGTGGACCATCGCCACCGGTTGGAGGCATCGTGCACTGTGCGTCTCCTGTTACCGCGGTCCCGCCTGCGCTCAGGCGGGCCGGCCATCGAGGCGCGCGGCGAGGGCGGCCACCGTCCGGACCAGGCCGGGCACGGCCGCCCGTACCATCGGGGTCAGGCCCTCGGCGATCGTGTCCATGTCGTCGACCTCGACCGCCACGACGTGGATCACGCCCGGCAGTGACACGCCGGACCGGCGCCCGAGGCGGACGACGGCCGGCAACCCGACCGAGTGGGGCGACGGCCCGGCCGGCGTGCCGATCGCGTCGAGCGGGAACTCGAGGATGGTGCCGGGCGGATGCTGGCCCGTCCGCACGGCGTCCACCACGATCGCGCGGTCGCTGCCGGCCAGTTCATCGAGCAGATACAGGCCCGACAAGCCGGAGCGGCGCACCACCGTGCCTGGGATCGGATCGCGCTCGAGCGCCGCCGCCACTTCCCATCCGGCCCCGTCGTCACGTCGCAGGTCGTTGCCGAGGCACAGGATCAACGTCGGGCTCCGACGGCGGACCCCGGGCGCCCCCGAGCCGGTCGCCTCCACGTTACTGCCCCTGCCCGCGAACGAGGGTGTGCAGCACCTCGCCCCCGGGGTTGCGAATCGTGACCTTGAGGGGCATCTCGCCCGGCAGCGAGTGCGTCGCGCACCCGTAGCACGGGTCGTAGGCGCGGAACGCCATCTCCACCTGGTTCAGCAGGCCCTGGTCGACGTGGCCGCCGTGGATGACGCCCCTCGCCGCTTTCTGGATCGACAGCTGGATCGGGGCCGCGTTGTGGACCGTGGCCACCATGAGGTTGACCGCCGTCAGGATGCCGCGCGCGTCGGTCGCGTAATGGTGGATCAGGGTCCCGCGGGGCGCTTCGACGACGCCGATGCCCTCGGTGGGGGGCCGCTCGGGCAGGCGCCGGACGTTCGGATCCAGGATGTCCGGGTCGCGGCTCAGGGCCTGGACCGTCTCCGCGGCCTGGAGGGCTTCGATGAGCCGGGCCCAGTGCATGGCGAGCGTGTGGTGGGCCGGCTTGCCCCCGAGCACGGTGTACATCTGGTCGTAGTGCTCCTGCGCGCGCGGCGTGGCCATCCCGTCGGCGACGTTGAGGCGCGCCAGCGGCGCGACGCGGTACAAGCCGCTGCGCTCGCCGTCGACGAAGCCCGCCCAGCCCGGCTGTTTCAGGAACGGGAACTTGACGTACGACCACGGCTCCACGTGCTCGGCGATGTACGCCAGGTAGTCCTGCGGCTCGAACTGCGCGATTCGCGTGCCGGACGGATCCACCACGCGCAGCGCGCCGCGGTAGAAGTTCACCTTGCCATCCTCGTCCACCGTGCCCATGTAGTGGGTGCGGTGGGCGTAGTGGTCGGCGAGGATCGTCTCCACGTACGCCGGGTTCTTGAGGACGATGTCGGCGAACGCCTGGAGGGAGAAGGCGGCGAAATCCACCAGCCCGGGGGCCGTGTGCGCGACCCGATCGGCCAGGTCCCTGGTCATCGGCTTGCTGACGCCGCCCGGCAGGCCGAAGACGGGGTGAATGGCCTTGCCGGCCATCTCCTGCATGATCCCGCGTGCCGCCTTGCGTGCCGCGATGACCCGGCCGGCGATCTCGAGGCCCACCTTGCCGATCACGCCCAGCACGTTGCGCTCGGACGCGGGGGCCGAGGGACCCACGATGAAGTCGGGGCCGCCGAGGAAGTAGAAGTGGAGGGTGTGGTCCTCGAACATGAACAGGTTGTAGAACAGCTCGCGGATCCGGTGCGCGGCGGGGGGCGGCTCGACGTGGTAGAGCGCGTCGAGGGCGCGCGTCGAGGCCATGTGGTGGGCGGTCGGGCAGACGCCGCAGATGCGCTCGGTGATCTGCGGCATCTCCTCGGCGGCCCGGCCGAGGCAGAAGCGCTCGAAGCCGCGCAGCTCGGGCACCTGCAGGTACGCATTGGCGACCTCGCCCTGGTCGTCCAGGAAGATCTCGATCTTGCCGTGGCCCTCGAGGCGGGTGATCGGGTCGATCGTGATGCGCTGTGTCATACGGTGGCTCCCAGCTTGCGCCGGCGCAGGAGAGAGGTCGGCAGTGAGAAGCGGTAGAAGGTCCCCGCCGGGTCCGGGATCTGGTCGAGCAGCGCCTCGATGGCGGCTTCGTCCCTGGGCGCGAGGATCGACGCGAACGCCGACAGGAACTTCGCGCCCTGGTCGAACACGTCGTCCATCGGGCCGAAGCAGCCCCGGCACGGCATGTAGCCCTCGATGCAGCGGTTGCCGCACCCGGACCGCGTCGCCGGACCCATGCAGACGAATCCCTGGGCGAGGAAGCACGTCTCCGGGTCGGCCAGGTGCGTGGCGGGCCGTTTGATTTCGGTGATCTCGATCCGGTCGGGCTTGGAGTCCTTGCGCGGGCAGTCGTCGCAGCAGGCCTTGTTCGGGCTGAGCACGGCGCCGCGCGGCGGGAGCGTGCCCCCCAGAATGGCCTGGATGGCCGCCCAGATCAGGTCGGGCGGCGGCGCGCACCCCGGCAGGTAGTAGTCGACGTCGATCACCTGGGCGAGGGACTTGACCGTGTCCCAGAAGGCGGGCAGTGTCAGCGTCTGGCCGTCGACCGTCGCGGATTCCTGGGGCCAGGCGGTGGTGCCGGTTTCCATGGACGCGACGTCGCGGTAGACGGTCTGGAAGATCTCCTGCCGGGTGGTGAGGTTGGCGAGGCCCGGGATGCCGCCGAGGTGGGCGCACGCGCCGAAGGCGACGACCAGGTTCGACTTGCGGCGCAGCAGGTGGACCCACTCCTCCTGCTCCGACATGCGGATGGCGCCGTTGATGAACGTCACGGCGATCGACCTGTCGGGCATCGCCTCGATGTGGTGCTTCTTGTAGTCCATCGCGACCGGCCAGAGGACGATGTCGACAGCGTCGACGACCTTCAGGATGTCCTCGTGCAGGTCGACGACCGCTTCCTCGCAGCCGCCGCAGGAGGCGCACCAGTAGAACGCGACTTTGGGCTTCTCCGCCATCGTCAGCTCCTTGCCTGCCGCCAGGGGCCCAGCTTGCGGACCTGCTCGGTCATTGCGTTGACCACGTGCTGCACGCGGTCGCCCTCGCTCGCCGAGATCCACTCGAGTCGTACGCGCTCGTCCTCGACGCCCAGCTGGCTGAGCACGCGCTTGAGCAGCCGGAACCGGCGCAGCGCCTTGTAGTTGCCCTCCTGGTAGTGGCAGTCCCCGGGGTGGCACCCGCCGATGAGCACGCCGTCGGCGCCTTCCTCGAACGCCTTCAGGACGAACTGCGGGTCCACGCGGCCGGAACACATGACGCGGATGACCGGCGCGTTGGGCGCGTAGGCGAGGCGCGCCGTGCCGGCCAGATCGGACGCCGTGTAGGTGCACCAGTTGCAGAAGAACGCGACGATGCGGGGTTCGTACGTGGCCATGGCTGATGCTCCTACGAGGCCAACACGCCTTCGATCTCGGCCATGATCTGCGCGTCGGTGAAGTGGTGCTGCCGGGCGGCATGCGACGGGCAGGCCGCCACGCAGGTGCCGCACCCCTTGCAGAGGGCCTGGTTGAGTTGCGACACCTTCAGGTCGCGGTTGAACGCGATGGCACTGAACGGGCAGAGGGGCACGCACACCTGGCAGCCGGAGCAGTGCTCCTCGTCGATCCAGGCCGTGTAGGCCTCGAGCTCCACCTGGCCCCGGTCGATGAGGCCCATGGCCTCGGCCGCCGCGGCCCCGGCCTGGGCCACCGTGTCGGGAATGTCCTTCGGGCCCTGCGCGCAGCCGGCCAGGAAGACGCCGTCGGTGAAGGTGGACACCGGCGCCAGCTTGGGATGGCGCTCGAGGAAGAACCCCTCGGTCGAGCACGACACGTTGAACATGCGGCGGACGGCGTCGGCGTCGGCGCGGGCCTCGAGGCCGGTCGAGAGGACGACCATGTCGACGGGGATGCGCCGGACCATCCCCGCGAGGGTGTCCTCCACCCGGATGACGAGCTTGCCCTGCTCGAGCGGGGTGACGGCCCAGTCGGTGACCTCGGCCACGCGGCCGCGGATGAACTCGACGCCTTCCCGGAGCAGGCGGTTGTAGAACTCCTCGTAGCCTTTCCCGAAGCTGCGCATGTCGATGTAGAAGTTGTAGACCTTCGCGCCGCTCCGTTCGTGGATCAGGTGGGCGAGCTTGAGGGAATACATGCAGCACACGCGCGAGCAGTACTCGTGGGCGTTCTTGTCGCGCGAGCCGACGCAGTGGATGATGCCGACCGCGCCCGGGGTCGCGCCGTCGGTCAGCAGGACGTTGCCGTTGTTCGGCCCGGACGCGTTCACCATGTGCTCGACCTGCATGGCGGTGAACACGTTGTCGTACACCCCGTAGCCGGTACTGAGGCAGCCGCGCGGCGTCGACCGTCTGGAACCCGGTGGCCACGATGATCGAGCCGACATGGATCTCCTCGACGGTGTCCTGCTGCCCGTGATCGATCGCCTTGGCTTCGCAGGCGCTCGCGCAGACGCGGCAGCCGTCCGTCTTGAAGTGGATGCAGCTCTCCGCGTCGATGACGGGCTTGTGGGGCACCGCCTGCATCGTCGGGATGTAGATCGGCGTCATCGGGCCGAGGGGCAGCTCGTGGCGGATCTGTTCGGCTTCCTCCTCGATGGTGATGCAGCCGGTGGGGCAGACGTAGGCGCAGGCGCCGCAGGCGATGCACCGATCCGAGGCCTCGCCGTAGGCGGTCGACACCTCGCGGGTCGTGCCGCGGTTGAAGAAGCCGAGGACGTTCGCGCCGACGACGTCGCTGCAGACCCGCACGCAGAGGCCGCACAGGATGCAGTCGTCGTCGCCGCGCCCGAAGCGCGGCTCGGTGATCCCGTACTGCTCGGCCAGCGCGTTCAGGACCGGGACGTGGCCGCAGCGGGCGAGCAGCCATTCCAGGATCATGCGGCGGTTGCGGCGCACCCGGTCGGTCTGGGTGTAGACCGCGATCCCGTCCGTCACCGGGTAGTTGCAGGCCGTGACCAGGCGCACCCGGTTCCGCATGTGCACCTCGACCGTGCAGACGCGGCAGGCGCCGTAGGGCTCGATGAGCGGGTGGTGGCACAGCGTCGGGATCTTCACGCCGACCTTCTCGGCCACCGCGATCAGCGGGGTCCGGTCCTCGGCCTCGGTCCTGATGCCGTCTATGGTCACCGTCACGGTCTTCATCTCGGCCTCCCGCGGAAGGACCCGGCTACACGGTCACGATGGCGTCGCGCTTGCAGGCCTCGAGGCACGCGCCGCACTTGATGCACCGGCTCTGGTCCAGCAGGTGCGGGTACTTCACCGTGCCCGTGATCGCCCCGGACGCGCAGGCGTGCACGCAGGCGTGGCAGCCGTCGCACTTGTCGCCGACGATCTCGTAGTGGATCAGGGCCGTGCACGTGCCGGCCGGGCACCGGTGGTCGTGGATGTGCGCGTCGTACTCGTCGCGGAAATACCGCAGCGTCGAGATCACGGGGTTGGGCGCGGAGGTGCCCAGCGCGCAGAGGCAGCAGTCCTGCATCACCGCGCCCACTTCCTCGAGCAGCTCGATGTCCCCGTCGGTGCCCCTGCCCTCGGAGATGCGCGTCAGCACGTCCAGCGAGCAGCGCAGGCCTTCGCGGCACGGGACGCACTTGCCGCACGACTCCTCGGTCAGGAAGCTGATGAAGTACCGCGCGACGTCCACCATGCAGGTCGCGTCGTCCATCACGATCATGCCGCCGGATCCCATCATCGATCCCGCCGCGGTGAGGCTGTCGAAGTCCACGGGCATGTCGAGCAGCGCGGCCGGCAGGCAGCCGCCCGACGGGCCGCCCGTCTGCACCGCCTTGAAGGCGCGGCCGTGGGGGATGCCGCCGCCGATTTCGAAGATGATCTCGCGCAGCGAGATGCCCATCGGGACCTCGATGAGGCCCGTGTTGTTCACCTTGCCGACCAGCGAGAACACCTTCGTCCCGCTGCTCCCGTTCCACGGGTTGTCGGCCACGTCCCCGGTGCCCATCGCCGCGAACCAGGCGGCGCCGCGGTCGATGATGAGGGGCACGTTGGCCCAGGTTTCGACGTTGTTCAGGTTGGTGGGCAGGTTCTTGTAGCCGTACTCGACGGTGTGGATGTACTTCGCGCGCGGCTCGCCCACGCGGCCCTCGAGCGATGCCATCAGCGCCGTCGACTCGCCGCAGACGAAGGCGCCGGCGCCCTCGACGACCTCGACGTCGAAGTCGAACTTCGTGCCGAGGATGCCCCGGCCGAGCAGGCCGAACTCGCGCGCCTGGGCCAGCGCCTTCTCGAGCCGCTCGCGGGCGATGGGGTACTCGTGCCGGATGTAGACGAACCCCTGCCGCGCGCCGATCGCCCGCGCGCCGATCGTCATCCCCTCGATGACGGCATGCGGGTCGCTCTCGATGATGCTGCGATCCATGAACGCGCCCGGGTCTCCCTCGTCCGCGTTGCAGACCACGATCGGCTCGACTCCCCGGTGCAGCGCCGCCTGGCGGCAGGTCGCCCACTTGATCCCCGTCGGGAAGCCGCCGCCGCCCCGGCCCCGCAGGCCGGAGAGCTTGATCTCCTGGACGATCTGCTCGGCCGTCATCTCGGTGAGCGCCTTGGCGAGCGCCGTGTAGCCGTCGCGCGCGACGTAGTCCTCGATCCGCTCGGGGTCGATGAGGCCGCGGTTCCGCAGCACCACCAGCCGCTGCTTCGCGAAGAACGGGATCTCGCTCAGTGTCGGGACCGGCGCCTTCGAGGCGGGCGGGGTGTACATCAACCGGCCGACCGGCCGCCCCTTCAGGAGATGCTCCTCGACGAGCAGCGGCACGTCCTTCTCCTTCACGCCGCAGTAAAAGACGTTGTCCGGCTGCACGATGAGGACGGGGCCGGCCGCGCAGAAGCCCTGGCACCCGGTGTGCACCACCCGCACCTCGCCGGCGAGATCCCGCCGGGAGATCTCCGCCTGGAGCGCGGCGCCGAGCTGGAACGAGCCGCACGAGACGCACCCCGTGCCGGCACACACGAGACAATGAGTGCGGTACGCCATGTCCGTCGGCCTCCTGCCTAGGCGGTGGTCTCGCAGCCCGCAGCGAGCGCGTACGCCGCGACGATCTCGCCGCCCAGCACGTGCGCGCGGAACACCTGCACCATCTTCTCCGGCGTCAGGTTCACGTACTTCACGGGCGCCGCGGACCGGAGCTCCACGGTCGCCATCGGCTCGCGGCTGCACAGGCCGGCGCAACCGGACGTCGTGACCGCGACGTCGCTCACCCCCTGCGCTTCCATCTCCCGCAGGAGCGCGGCCATCACCTCCCGGGCGCCCGCCGCGATGCCGCACGTCCCCATGTGCACCGTGACCTTCGCCCGCGCGGCGCCATAGCGGAGCTGGATCGACGGGATCGCCTCTTCCCGCATCCGCTTCAGATCCTCGATCGTGAGCTTCGGCATCGTCGTTCCCCCGGCCGGCGCTAGTGCGCCTTCGCCTTGTAGTCCTTGGCGTACTTCCGCAGCATCTTCGGGATGCCCGCCTGCTTCAGCTTGCCGTGCACATCGGTGCCCACGGTGATGACCGGGGCCAGCCCGCAGCAGCCCAGGCAGTTCACGGTGTTGAGGCTGAACTCCAGGTCGGCCGTCGTGTCGCCCTTCTGGATGCCCAGTTCGCGCGCGAGGGCGTCCAGCAGCCGCGGCGCCCCCTGGACGTGGCAGGCCGTGCCCATGCAGACGTGGATGGGGTGGCGCCCGACCGGCTTCAGGCTGAACCCGCGGTAGAACGTCGCAATGCCCAGCACCGTCGAGACCGGCGCCTGGACGCGGCCGGCCACGGCTTCGATCACCTCGCGCGGCAGGTGAGCGAATTCCTCCTGGCAGTCGAGCAGCATGGCGATCAGGTGCTCTCTGCGCCGCCCGTGCCGGTCGACGATCTGCTCAACCCTGGCGACGTCAATCATGCGAACCTCCTGCGGGCGGGGCGCCCGATCCGCTCTGCGCGGGAGCGGGCAGCGGGGCGGGACCGGCCAGGCTGTCCTCGCCCCGGCGGACGGCCGCGCGCAGCAGGGCGAGGCCGTCGGCCGAGTCCAGCGATCCGCCGTCCAACGCGGCGCGCAGCTCCCGTGACGACAGCGAGTAGTCGCGCGATCCGAGGCGGTGCGTCAGCACGACGTCCACGCCCGGGTTCGCGCTGGCCAGGACCAGCATCGTCGCTTCCAGATCGCCGAGCGGCGCGCGATCGATGTGGCTGCGCCGGAACGCGGCCGTGACCCGCGTCCCCCGGCCCGGGTGCGAGTCCACCTCCAGGCTGCCGCCGGCGGCCTCGGCGGCCTGGCGGAGCAGGGGCAGGCCGAGACCCACGGCGCGCGTGGTCCGCGTCGTGAAGAAGGGGTCGACCGACGCCAGCGCGTCGCCCGGGCTCATGCCCCGGCCGTTGTCGCGGATGGCGATCGCGACCCGGTCGGCCGTCGCGTCCTCGTCGACCACGATCTCGATGCGGGTCGCGCCGGCCTCCAGGCTGTTCTGCGCGATGTCGAGGATGTGCAGCGCGAGGTCTTCCATGGGGCGTCCTCCGCCCAGGATCATCCGGCCCCGTTCGTCGCCTAGCGCGAGGCGAATCTCGTCGAGCGTGATGCGTTCGAGTCGCATGAAGGTCACCGCCCGGCCGACATCCTGCGGCGCGTGCGCGTCCGAGCCCGTCACGACCGGCAATCCCGCTGCCCGGCCGAAGCGCGCGCGGCCGGCTGCGAACGGCGTCTGCGCCGACAATTCGAGCGCGTCGAGCGCGGCCCCGGGCGGGACCAGGCCGAGCTGCCCGACGAGCCCGAACCGTTCGCGATCCACGTGCGCAGCGACCGCCAGGCCGTCGACCCGGTGGATCTCGCTCAGGGTCCTGTCGAGGTCCCAGGTGGTGGCGCCGGCGAGCATCTGCCCGTTGAAGCCCAGCACCTCGGCGTGCTCGTCGGCGATCACCTGCAGGCCGAAGATGGCCGGATTGTTCCGCCCGGGCAGGTCCGCCGCCACGCGCGACTGCAGCGCGCCCGCCGCGGGCATGCCAGGCAGCCAGGCCACCACGTGGACCTCCTCCGCCGTCGTGACCTCCATCCCCGGCACGATCGCGATGCCGAGCGGACCGGCGGCGCGGGCGACCGCCCCGACATTGTCGGCGGCATTGTGATCGCACACCACCGCCCCGTCGAGTCCCGCCCCGGCGACCGCCCGCGCCACCGCGCCGGGGTGCATGTCGAGCTCCCCGCACGGCGACAGGCACGTGTGGACGTGCAGATCGATGGCGAACACCTTCAGGACGCCCTTCTCCCGCGCAGGCCGAGCTCGTACAGCCGCCCGGCCGCGTCGAATGCCGACAGCGGCGTGGTGATGATGGCCACGCCCTGCTCGGCGGCCCTCGCCACGGTGTCCGGCTCCGCCTGGCGGCCGTTGACCAGGACGATGGCGGCCAGGCCCTTCAACTGCGCGACTGCAACGATGTTGACGTGCTTCTGCAGCGTCACCCAGACATCGCCCTCCTGGGCGTTGCCCATGACGTCCGACAGCAGGTCCGCCGCGTAGCCGCCGAGCGCCGGCCGTTCCGCCGCGGCCACGCCGCCCGCCATCGTGCCGCCGAGATGTCGCGCGACGTCGCGGACCGTCATGGCCGTTCCTCCGGGGGGCGCTTGCGCACCGGTGGAGCGAAGAAGGTCGAGAGCTGGCGGACCATGCATTCGATCCGCCGCTCGCGCACGAAGACGCACCAGCCCTCGTCGACGGCGCCGAGCACCACGTCCTCCGCGAAGGCGGCGCAGGTCGGCGCCCCGCACGCGCCGCAATCGATCCGGGGCAGATCCTCCAGGATCCGGTCGCGCTCCTGCGCCTTGGCAATCGCGCCGGAGATCTCGTGGTCGAGCGGCGCCAGCGGCCGCGGCGCGAACGGCGCGGTGGTGCTGAACTCCCCGGCGTCGTACCGCGCGCGAATCTCGGCGTCGGGGATCGCGCAGGGCTTCGGCAGCGACTGCCCGAGGCGGATGGCCCGGGCCCGGGCGACGTAGGGGTTTTCGACCGCGAGCGCGCCGCTGACGCACCCCTCGGGACACGCGTGGCACTCGACCAGCGCATACCGACCGAGCTTCCCCTTCTCGATGTCGTCGAGCAGGCGGACCACGTTGGGCAGCCCCGCGACCGACAAGGTGTCTTCGGCCGGCAGCGAACTGGGCAGCCCGATGGCGAACGCCCAGCCCAGGCCCGCGGCGGTCTCGGGTTCGGTCGGCACGGTGCCTTCCTCCTGGACCTCGCGAATGGTCTGGGCGAGCAGGGGGAACAGGTCGCTGACGGACACCGCCGAGTCGATGTAGGACCGCGTCATCCCCGGGTGATCGACGATCGACACCATCTTGGCGGGGCACGGGGTCACGTACACGACGCCGATCCGGTCCGGCGACGCGCCCGTTTGCTCGGCGGCGATGCGCCGGCCCTCGCGGGCGGCGATCTCGCGGGGGGAGAGGATGGGCAGCAGCTGGCCCAGCAGCTCGGGGTACTTCACCTGCATCAGCCGGACGACGCTCGGGCAGAACGAGGAGATCAGCGGGTACTGGCCGCGGTACTGGGCGGTGAACAGCTCGATCGCGCGCGTGACGGCGCCGCAGGCCCACGACAGCGTGGCGGCCACGTCGAACCCGCAGTGGCGCAGGGCCTCCAGGATCAGCCCGGGCGTGACGGCGTTGTCGAACTGGGTGTACAGCGCCGGCGAGGGCACGGCGACGGTTCGCTCGAACTTCGCGAGGCGCGACAGGGACTCGGTCAGCGACTCGACCGCCCCGCGCGTGCAGACCTTGATGCACTCGCCGCAGTCGATGCACCGGTCCTCGAGGAGCACCGCCTGCCCGCGGCGGACGCGGACGGCCTGTGTCGGGCACGCCCGCATGCACGACATGCAGCCGGTACACGGCCGGGAGTCGAAGCGGATGGAGTGGTAATGCGTATCGAGCATGGCCGTCACCCGACATGAACGCGGATCGACAGGCTCGTGCCCTGTCCAACGGCCGACGCGAGTTCGAACTGGTCGCTGTTGCGCCGGATGTTCGGCAGCCCCATGCCGGCGCCGAATCCCAGTTCCCGCATCTCGTGCGTGGCGGTCGAGTACCCCTCCTGCATGGCCAGAGAGATGTCGGGGATGCCCGGCCCCTCGTCGACCACGTCGATGGTCACGTGCGCGGGCGTGACGTGGAGCGTCATCGTGCCGTGCCGCGCGTACATCACGACGTTCATTTCCGCCTCATACGCCGCGATCGCCAGGCGACGGACCAGCGGCAGGGGGATCCCCATGTCCTTCAGCGCGTCCTTGATGCTGGTCGACGCGCGCCCGGCATTCGAAAAGTCCCCGCCCTGCACCGGGTAGGCCTTCCGGAATTCGGCGTCGGCCATGCAGCCTCGCGGGCGCGGCCCGCTCACGCTCCCGTCCCGGCCTGGTGCAGGATGCCGGCCGCGTCGAACATCGTGCGCGAGGTCGCCAGCACCGGCACGTTCTTCTCCCGCGCCAGGGCGATGACGTCGTCGCCGGCGCGCTTGCCCCGCACGAACAGCACGCCGGCCAGATCCGCGATCGCGGCCGTCCGGATCGCCTGCACGCTGACCAGTCCGGTGACCAGGAGCATGCCGGGCCGGCTGGACGCCAGCACGTCACTCATCAGGTCGGCGGCCGTCACGCCGTCCACCCGCACCGACGGATCCGGGCACCAGAGGGTCTCGGCGCCGAGCAGGCGGCAGACGTCGGCCAGCGTCAGCGGCCCGGGAGCCGTCAGGGTCCGCCCGAGCACGTTCGAAGCAGGTGTGTTCACCGTGGTGCCTCGCGCTTCCGCCGGCCCGGCCTCAACGGCCCGACGCGGCCGTGCGCCCGATGACGAGCGCGCCTTTGCGAATCACCCGCGTGGAGGGCACGCGCCGGGCGGGGCAGGCCTCCCAGCACGCACCGCATCCGGTGCACTTGGTGCTGTCCACGTAGGTGGCCTTGCGCCGCACCTTCACCGTGAAGTTGCCGATGTAGCCGCTGACCTCCTGCACCTCGGAATAAGCCATCAGCTCGATGTTCCGGTGCTTGCCGACCTGCGTCATCTTCGGGGTGAGGATGCAGGCGGCGCAGTCGAGCGTCGGGAAGGTCTTGTCGAAGTGCGCCATGTGGCCGCCGATCGCGGGGTCGCGCTCGACGAGATAGACCTTCTTGTTCGCGTCGGCCAGCGTCAGCGACGCCGCGATGCCCGCGATCCCGCCGCCCACGACGAGCACGTTGGGATTGACGGGCACCGTCGAGCGTTCGAGCGCGTCGTGCAGGGCCACGCGGCGGATGGCCGCCGTCATCAGGCGCCGGGCCTTCTCGGTGGCCTTCTCCGCATCCGTCGTGACCCACGAGACCTGCTCCCGGATGTTGACCATCTGGTAGAGGTACGGGTTCAGCCCCGTTTCCGACAGCACCCCGCGGAACGTCGGCTCGTGCATCAGCGGCGAGCAGGACGCGACGACGACGTGCGTGATGCCGTGGCGGGCGATGTCGTCCTTGATCAACTGCTGCCCCGGGTCCGAGCACATGAACTTGTAGCTCTTTGCCATGACCACGTGCGGCTGGGCGGCCGCGTGGGTTTCGAGGGCGAGCACGTCCACCTTGCTGGCGATGTTCAGTCCGCAGTGGCAGATGTAGACGCCGATGCGGCAGGTGTCGTTGGCCGGCATGCCGATCCCCCTGTCAGGCCGTCACCGGAAGCGGTGCGGCCGTCACGAAGTTCCGCTGCAGCCCGAGGGCTTTCGGGGCGAGGCCGAACGCGAGCCCGACCAGTTGCGTGAAGTACACGACGGGCAGGTCCGCGGGCTCGCCGAACGCCGCACGCATCCGTCCCTGGTACGCCTCGAGGTTGTACTGGCACAGGGGGCACGCCGTCGCCAGGGCGTTGGCCCCGCAGGCCCGCGCCTCCTTGAGGAGCAGGAAGTTCAGCCGCAGGCCGATGTCCTCCATCGTGCCCATGAGCGAGCCGCCGCAGCACCGGGCCTTCACCGGGTACTCGACGACCTCCGCGCCGAGCAGCCGCATCAGGCGATCCAGCGACTGCGGCTTGAGCGGATCGTCGAACGTGGCGTACGGCCGGATCATCTGGCACCCGTAATACGGCGCCACACGGTACCCGGCGAGGGGGCTGGTGACCGCGGCCGTGATGGCCGCGGCCCCGACGTCGTTCATCAGGACGTCGAGGGGATGCCGGACGGTGACGCGGCCCTCGTACGACAGGCCGGCGGCCGCCAACCCCTTGCGCACCCTCGCCGCGATGACCGGGTAGTCCTGCAAGGCGTGCTGCGCCTTGGTCAACACGAGGTAGCAGGCCGAGCAGGGCGCCACCACCTCCCGGCCCCCCATGGCCTCGGCCAGCGCGAGATTGCGGGCCGCCAGCGCCACCGCCTTGGCCTCGTTGATGGACATGTAGGAGGTGGCGCCGCAGCAGTTCCAGTCGGGGATGTCCTCGAGCCCGAGCCCGAGGCGGCCGAAGACCGCGCGCAGCGACTCGTCGTACGACTTGCCCAGGCCGCTCAGCGAACACCCGGGGAAGTAGGCGTAGGCGGTCATGTCAGGATTCCTCCATCGCGTCGAGCATCGCCTTGAGCTGCTCGAGGTGTTCGATGCGATCCTGGCCGAGCGTCATGCGCCCGGTCCTGAGCAGCTTGAGCCCGAGCGGGGCCATCGTCAGCATGCCGAGCGGGTTGGTCCGCAGCATGAGCTGCATCACCAGGCGGGTCTCCGAGTTCCGCCCGTGGCGCGCCACCATGCGGAAGAACTGCTTCGCGAGAATGGGAATCGGGAACTTCTTCGGGTAGAGGCCCTTGTCGATCGCCCGGCACTTCAGGGCATACATCACGTCGGTGACGCGGATCTCCCGCGGGCAGCGCACCTGGCACTCGTAGCAGGAGGCGCAGAGCCACGGGGTGGAGGACTGCAGGACGTCGCGCTCGAGACCTGCCCGCGTGAGGGCGATGATCCGGCGCGGCGTGTGGTCCATGTGGACCGACATCGGACAGGCGCCGCTGCACGTGCCGCACTGGATGCAATCGCGCAGCGCCTCTCCCCCCGGCTGGGCCATGATCTCGGTCGGGAACGCCGGGTTCACATCCTCGGCGTAGCGGCAGTGGGTGACCAGCTGCACGACCGCACCTCCTCCCGTCTGTCGAATCGGACGATGGCGGCGGACCTGCCGGCAGCGGCGGGACGAGGTCGCCGCCCCCGACGGGCCGAATGGCACGCTGCGTATGCCGCGCACGCGCGTGCATGTCGCATACAGGGCGCCGGGCAGGCGGCAGCACTCGCCGCGATGCGGCGCATCAGGAAGGCCAGGGAAGGACGGATGGCCTTCGCGGGCAACGGTGGTGTGGGGGACTCGAGCGCGGGGGGCGCTCAGCTGCCGCGAGGGGCGTCGGAATATGAAAGCGTGACGGCAGCAGCCGGGGAGCGGTGGACCGGTTGGGCGTGGCAACCGAATCCGCCTTCAGGGTAGGCCGTCGTTCGTCCGGTGTCAAGAGACCTGATGGACTTTGTCGACAAAGGCGGGAGGGCAGGCGTCCGGCAGCCGGCCGCAGGCGCCCCGGGGACGCCGATCAGGGGAGCGGCGCGTCGTTTGCTTTCCCGCGAGCGGCGCCCCAAACCCACGAATAGCTTGACAGACCCATAGTAAAGGGGTACGAAATATACGCCCCCTGCAAGGCACCGTGGCGGCCAGCCCCGGCCGTCGCGCCCGAGCCAGACTCGCCCCTTGTGGGCACAACCATGGTGGCCGGCCGTACGCCGCGTCCGACGCCGGAAGAGGTTCGATGAAACTCAACACCCGCGGTCGTTATGGCGTCCGGCTTCTGACGGAACTCGCGCGGCGGGAACCCGCGAAAGGACCCGTCGGGCTGCGCAACGTGGCCGCGTCGACCGGCCTGCCGATGCGCTACCTCGAACAGATCGTCCGCCCGCTCCGGCGATCCGGGCTCATTCGCGCGCGCGCCGGCCGCACCGGGGGCTACAACCTGGCGCGGCCCGCGGCCGACATCCCGCTCAGCGAGGTGTTCGAAGCCACCGTTGGCTCCATCCGGCTGATGGCCTGCGTGGACAATCCTGCCAGCTGTTCCCGGAGTTCCCACTGCGAGACGCACCAGGTCTGGAGTTCGCTGACGAAGGATCTGCGGGACGTGCTGGGGCGCTACTCCCTGGCCGATGTCGCCCACGCGGGCCAGGAGCCCTGCCAGGAGCCTGTCGGCTCGGGGCGGGCCCGCCGCGTCGTGAAGGGACGCCGGCCCCGCGCGGGCGCGACCCGCGAGCGATAGCCGGCGCCGCAGGCGGGCGGCGATGCGCGGACGGCCCGCGGCAGATCGAGGTGGCGCAGGCGCGCGCGATCCGCGCGGCGGGACCGGGAGACCGCCCTATCCGCGCATGATGTCGAGCACCTCGGCGAACGACTCGCAGTAATGCTGGCAGAGCGCCTTGGTGCCGCTTTCGGGGATGTTGCCGCCGCCCATGCCGATGGTGGGGAAGCCCGCCAGGCGGATCGCGCACACGCCTGCGCCGCTGTCCTCGATGCCGACAACCGTATTGCGCGCCTCGAAGGGGATGCCCAGGCCGACGCGCGCGATTTCCGCGTAGAGCCACGGGTGCGGCTTGGGTGACAGCTCCCCGAGGGTGCCGACCTCGCCGCGCCGCAGCGGGAACCCTGCCGTGACGATGGCATCGTAGAAGTCGCGCGGCTCGCCCAGATCGAGCGTGCGAAAGGCCGCGACGATCTCCGGGTAGGCCTTTTCGTACAGGCCCGAGGTCACCAGGCCGATCTTCACCTCCCGCACCTTCAGCGCGAGCAGGAAATCCTTGATCCCCGGCGCCGGCACGAACGCGTCCGCGCGGCCGCGGCCGTCGAGGATGGCCCGCATCTCCCGGTGCGTGTGATCGAAGTAGGCGCGGCGCGCCTCTTCGACGGTCCGGTCGGGACAGTACTTCCGGACGCAGTACCTGGAGGTGTTCCGAGACGCTGAAGCCCGACACGAACGGCAGGTCGGCCTCGTCGAGCCGGAAGTCCGGATCGCCGAGCAACGTGGAGGTCGCCTGTTCGATCATCCAGATCCAGAAGTGCTCGCTCCGCACGGTGGTGCCGTCGAGATCCATCAGCACGGCCTGGACCGGGCGCCGCAGGGCGACGGGGTGCACCGGGTAGTACGCGGGGTAGCCCATCGCGGACGTGACGTGCGCGAGGGTGCGATCGGCAAATGCCACGAACTCGACGCGGCGGTCCGCGGGCGTGGCGATCGTCACGACCCCGTCGTGGCCCGCGCGGAATCGGCCGTCGCTGGTTGCCGGCAGCCGGATCAGTCCGGCGTCGCCCGTGAACTCGCCGAGGTCCGGAATCGTGATGGGGGCGCTCATGCCAGCAGGACCACGTGCACGTCCTTCGGGCCGTGCACGCCGTGGCTGAGGGTCATCTCGATGTCCGCCGTGCGGCTCGGCCCGGCGATGGCGACCAGGTTGGCGCTGCCGGCGACGACGTCCGGGGCGGCCCGCAGGAACGCGGCCAGTGACGGGTACACGAGGCGCCGGCGAAGGATCGCGACATGGACGGGCGGGAGCAGGGAGGCCAGGCGGCTCCGGCCCGCGCCGCTCGAGACCACGACCGCGCCGGTATCCGCCAGGCCGGCGAGCGCCCCGCTCAGCCCGATCGGCACAGGGTCGAGCGCCAGCAGGTCGCGCTGGCGCGCGTCGGCGGACGGCGAGAGGTCGAACCACACGCGCGAGAGCCCCATCGCGCCCAGCCGGCCGAGCAGGCCGTCACAGCCCAGTTCCCCGTCATCCCAGCTGATCAGGTTGCGGGCCCCGTGCGCGCGGGCTATGCCGTCGATGACGCGCGCGACGGCGTCGATCGAATCGACTTCGTGAACGTGCCCGGTCAACGCGGTCAGCGCGCGCGTGAATCGCGCGACGCGCTCGTCCAGCGGCATGTCGGCCTCGCGCCTGCCGACCCATGACACGTCGGGCCTGTCCGGCGGCGCGTCGGGCAGGGTGGCCCGGAGCACACCGTCCCGCACGGCCGCCAGGATCCGTTCGCGTGCGGTGCTCACGGGGTCTCCGCCCCGCCCCTGCGGGCGTCGTGCCACGCCCTGGTGAACGATCGGCGGGCGGGCGCCGGAAAATCCCTGGCGACGGTCCAGGCGCCGAGCGGCCCGGGCAGGCGGCCGATCCACCCGTCGCGCGCGACGAGCCGCGCGACGCGGGCAAGGACGGCTGCGACTGCCCGGTACAGCACCGGCCGCGTCGCGATCGCGCCGTACGCCGCGACGCCGTGCCGGAGCCACGCGGGACCGAGGCTCGCGCGCGCTGCCTGCGCCCGAAGTCTCAGGAGCAGCCGGGGCAAGTCGATGCGGACCGGGCACACGTCGCGGCAGGCGCCGCAGAGGCTGCTGGCCTGGGGCAGGTCGTTCCACGCCTCCAGGCCGTAGAGGCCGGGCGTCACGACCGAACCGACGGGCCCCGGGTACACGCCTCCGTACGCGTGGCCGCCGATCAGCCGGTACACCGGGCAGATGTTGAGGCAGGCGCCACACCTGATGCACGAGAGGATTTCCGCCAGCTCGCCGCCGAGTATCCGCGTGCGCCCGTTGTCGACGATGACGATGTGCAGGTCGTCCGGGCCATCCGGGTCGCCGGCGCCCGCCGGCGTCCGCGCCTCGGGCCGCCGTCGCGGTCCGGTCACGATGTTCGTGTACACGGGAGCGGCCTGGCCGGTGGCGCTGCGCGCGATGAGCAGGAGCATGACGGCGAGGTCGTCGAGTGTCGGAACCACGCGCTCCAGGCCCACGAGCGCCACGTGGACGCGAGGCACGGTCGTCGTCAGGCGGCCGTTCCCCTCGTTCGTGACAATGCACAGGCTGCCGGTCTCCGCCACGGCGAAGTTCGCGCCGCTGATGCCCATCCCGGCGTGCAGGAACTCGTGGCGGAGACGGCGCCGCGCGAAGGCCGTGATGGACGGGACGTCCGCCACGTCTTCGTCCCGCGCGCCGAGCCGCTCCTTGAAGAGGGCGGCCACGTCCTCCCGGCGCTTGTGGACGATGGGCGCGATGATGTGCGAGGGGCGATCGCCCGCCACCTGCACCACGAACTCGCCCAGGTCGGATTCGACGACACGCACCCCGGCGCTCTCGAGGGCGTGGTTGAGTTCGATCTCCTCGGTCACCATCGACTTGGACTTCACCGCCAGCGTCACGCCGGCGGCGCGCCCGATGTCCACGACCGTGCGGGCGGCGTCCGGCGCGTGCTCCGCCCAGTGGACGTGGCAGCCGCGCCCTTCGGCGGCGTCGGCGAACTGCAGGAGGTACCGGTCGAGGTGGGCGATGGTGTGCGCGCGGATCCGGGCGGCCAGCTCGCGCAGGGCCTCGCCGTCGGGCAGCGAGGCGAAGGCGGACGCCCTGGCGCCCGCCAGCCGGCCGGTCGTCAGGGCCAGCGCGTCGTGCAGCCGGCGATCGGCGAGGGCATCCTCGACGCGGCGGAGAAACGGCAGCGGGGCGGGCGGCGTATGTGCCGGAAACGCCCCCTGCGCGAGGGCCGACTCCTGCTCAATCATCCTGGGTTCCCGCGAGCACTTCGGCAATGTGCAGCGTCCGCACGGGGCTGTGCCGCCGCCGCAGGCCGCCGGCCATGTGCATGAGGCAGCTCACGTCGGTCGCGACGACAGTGCCGATTCCGCTGGCTTCGACGGTGTCGAGCTTCTGCGCGAGCATCGCGCCGGAGATCGGCGCCATCTTGATGGCGAACAGGCCCCCGAACCCGCAGCAGGTGTCCGCGTCGGCCAGGGGAACGGCCTCGGCACCGGCCACGTGCCGCAGCAGCGTGAGCGGCTGGTCGCGCAGGCCGAGGCCGCGCAGGCCGTGACACGACGCGTGGTAACCGAGCCGGCCGGCGAAGCGGGCGCCGACCTCGCAACGGCCGAGCACGTCCACCACGAACTGGGTGAGTTCGTAAGTTCGCGCGGCGAGCGCCCGGGCGCGCGGGGCGTAGACCGCGTCGCCGGCCAGGAGATCCGGGTAGTGGTGTACGATCATGTCGGCACAGGACCCGGACGGCACCACGACCGGGTTCTCCGACCGCCCCAGCACGTCGATCGTGTGCCGGGCCATCGCCGCCGCTTCTCCGAGGTAGCCGCCGTTGAACGCGGGCTGGCCGCAGCAGGTCTGGTCGGCGGGCACCTCGACCTCGACGCCGAGGCGCTCGAGCAGCCTGACCGTCGCGTGGCCGACCTCGGGGAACAGGTGGTCGACCAGGCAGGTGGCGAAGAGTTGGACCCGGGAGACGGGCTGGGCTTGCGGGCCGGCGCCCGCGCGAGCATCGTTCACGCGTTGTGACCTCGAAGGCAGACGCTACCATACCACGCCCCCGAGACGAGACGACCATGCGCCTGTCCGCTTGCACGCTGGCCGCCATTCTGAGCCTGCCCATCGGTGCGGCCGCCCGGCCGCAGACGCCCGCGGCCGATCCCGCGGGCGCGGGACCCGCGGCCCGCGCGTTCCCGTTGCCCGCCGCCGCGCCCATCCGCGTGGACGGCCGCCTCGACGAGCCCGCCTGGCAGCAGGCCGAGCCGATCGGGGGGTTCACGCAGACGGACCCCGACCAGGGCGCGCCGCCGACCGAACGCACCGAGGTGCGCGTGATGTTCGACGCGTCGAGCCTGTACGTCGGCGTGACTTGCCACGACAGGACGCCCGGGGCGATCGTGTCGACGCAGCTGACACGCGACGCGGAACTCGACGTGGACGACCGGATCCGGGTCGTCCTCGACCCGTTCTTCGATCACCGGAACGGGTTCTTCTTCGAGACCAATCCCGCCGGCGCCAGGTCCGACGGGCAAGTGTCGAACAACGCTGAGCACACCAGCTACGACTGGGACGGGATCTGGCTCGCCGGCACGCGGGTCACCGACGAGGGCTGGACCGCCGAGATTGCCATCCCCTTCAAGACTCTGCGCTTCAAGCCGGGCCAGACGACCTGGGGCCTGAACATCGAGCGGAGCATCAAGCGGCGCAACGAGACCGACCGGTGGGCGTCGCCCCGCCGGGACGTGTGGTTCACGAATCTCGCCGAGGCGGGCCGGCTGGAAGGCCTGGTCGGGATCCGGCAGGGGCGCGGCCTGGACCTCCGCCCGTACGCGTCGGCGGGGCGGGTGGAGGGCGACGGCACGGCCGACGTGGGGTTCGACGTGTCCAAGAACGTCACGCCGAACCTCAACACGTCGATCACGGTGAACACGGACTTCGCCGAGACGGAGGCCGACTCCCGGCAGGTCAACCTGACGCGGTTCCCGTTGTTCTACCCCGAGAAGCGCGCGTTCTTCCTCGAGGGCGCGGGCGTGTTCGACGTCCCGGGTGCCGCGGGCGCATCGAACGACATCGTGCCGTTCTTCAGCCGCCGCATCGGGCTGTACCAGGGCGAAGAGGTGCCGGTTCTCGCCGGCGCCAAGCTCATCGGGCGGCAAGGGCCGTACAACATCGGGTTCCTGGATGTGCAGACGCGCGACCTGTCAGACAACCCGAACACGGGCCAGAACCTGCTGGTGGGGCGGGTGGCGCGGAACTTCTGGCGCCAGTCCTGGGTGGGCGCCATCGTGACCCACGGCAATCCCGCCGGGACCGGCCGCAACACGCTGGTCGGGGCGGACGCCCGTCTCGCGACATCGAGTTTTCTCGGGGACAAGAACCTGAGCCTCGATCTCTTCGTCCTGCGCACGGACGACGAGGCGTCGGGCACCGCGGACTACGCGGCAGGATTCGCGGTGGACTACCCGAACGACCTGGTGGACGCGTACCTGTCCTGGAAGCAGGTGGGCGACGATTTCGAGCCGGCCCTGGGGTTCGTGCCGCGCCGGGGCATCCGCAAGCTGCGGACCGGGGGTGAGTACCGTCCGCGCCCGGGCCGCTGGGGCATCCGGCAGTTCCGCTTCGAGCTCCGGCCGGAGTACATCGCCGACCTGCGAAACCGCGTCCAGAACTGGACGGTCGAGACGACGCCGTTCGGCGTGGAAATGGACTCGGGCGACGAGATCGCCGTGACGATCGAACCGCAATACGAATACCTGCCGGAGTCCTTCGAGATCGCGGACGGCATCCTTGTTCCCCGCGGCTCGTACCAGTGGACGCGCTACGGGATCAACGCCGAGTCGGCGAGCAAGCGCCCGGTCGAGGTGGAGGGATCGGTTTCGTGGGGCGGGTTCTACGACGGGACGCGGCGCAATGCGGAGATCCAGATCCGGATCAAACCCAGCGCGCACGTGGCGATCGGCCTCAATGCCGAACGCAACGACGTGTCGCTGCCAGCCGGGAGCTTCTACACGCAGGTGGTGGAACTCGTCGCGGACTACAACTTCTCCGCGAACGTGTTCTGGGCGAACCTGGTCCAGTACGACACCGAGTCGCGCGTGCTCGGCGTGCAGAGTCGCTTTCGCTGGATCCTGAAGCCCGGGAACGATCTGTTCTTCGTCGTCAACCGCGGCTGGTACCGCGAGCTCGACGATCGGTGGGCGCGGGCCTTCGACAAGCTGTCCGGGAAACTGGCCTACACCTTCAGGTTCTGAGCCTGGCGTTACCGGCGTTCGCTCGAGTCGAGAACGCGCCGGGACTGTAGCGCGCGGGCTTCAGCCCGCGTACCCGGAGGGAACACGCCCATCACAAGGGAGCTCCGGGGTCAGCCGGGAGGCCAGGCGTCGCCCGTGGTCGCGTTCAGTGACGGGCGCTCGAGGTAGTCCCGGCAGATCTTCTTCATCGCGATGCTGGCCGAGTTGAAGGCCCAGATGATGGAGCCGCCCTTCCGGCCGGCGCTGAGATCGCCGACCAGGAACATGCCCGCGACGTTGGTCTCGTACTCGTCGCCGAGCGTCGGCTCGTCCCCGTTGAACTCGATGCCCACCATCTTCAGGAAGTTGTGCGGAGTCGTGCCCCCGAGCGCGTACACGACGTAGTCGAACACCTCCGGCGCCGCGTCGCCGCCGGCGAAGCGCACCGCCGGCCGGCCCGACGCGTCCTCGATGCCCGCGATGGTCGAGCCGAGCCGGAGCGCGACCTGGGCGCGCTCGGCCAGCGCGATCAGGCTGCTGCGGTTGATGTCGTTCATGCGGCGCAACTCGCGCTGCCGGTAGCTCAGCGTCACCCGGTTGCCTCGCTGGACCAGGTACTGGCAGTACTCCGAGGCCGAATCGCCGCCGCCCACCACCAGCACGCTCGACCCCTCCACCTCGGTCGTCGTGAGGTCGAAGAGCAACCGGGACTTCAGGCTCGACGGGATCGCGTACTCGGGCTTGTTCGGCCGGCCGAGAATGCCGATTGAAACAGCCACGACGCGCGTCTCGTACTCACCCCGGTCGGTGGCGATCGTGAACTGCTGGCGGCCCTCGTGCTTGTGAAGCCGGTGGACGGTCTCGCCGTAGCGCACCCGGATGTCGTGCTGGGCGATCACCTTGTCGAGGTACGAGATCGTCGCGTGCTTCGAGGCGTCGGTAATGCACATCACGCCCGTACACACCGCCTCGAAGCCCTTGTAGTTCGCCGTGACGACCTTCGTATCGGGGTAGTACTTCCGGAGCGTGAAGGAGTGCTCGGCGGCCTTCTCCAGCAGCAGGATGCGATCGGCCGGCACCCCCGCGGCCCGCGCTTCGACCGCCATGCTGATGCCCGCCGGACCCGCGCCGATCACCACGATGTCGTACATGTGCCGCTCCCGGTTTGCCGGTGCCCCCGCCGCGTGCGCCGGCGCCCTTACTTCGCCCTGAGATACTGGTTGGGCCACGGCGCCTCCTGGCCCAGCGCCCGGGCCGCGTGCAGCGGCCAGTACGGATCCCGGAGCATCTCCCGCGCCAGCAGCACGAGATCCGCCTGCTCGTTCCGGATCACCTGATCGGCCTGGGCGGGGGACGTGATCAGCCCCACCGCGGCGGTCAGCATCGGCACCGTGTCCTTGATGCGCTGCGAGAAGGGGACCTGGTAGCCGGGCCCGATTGGAATCGCGATGTTCGGGGCGATGCCGCCCGACGAGCAGTCAATCAGATCGATACCGGAACTCGACACGTGGTGGGCCAGCGCGACCGAATCCTCCGCACGCCACCCGCCCTCGGCCCAGTCGGTGGCCGAGATGCGCACGAACAGCGGAAGGTCGGCCGGCCACTCGCGGCGGACGGCCCGGCAGACGGCCTGCAGGAGCCTCGTCCGGTTGTCGTACGAGCCGCCGTACTCGTCCTGGCGACGGTTGGAGAGCGGCGACAGGAACTGGTGGAGCAGGTAGCCGTGCGCGGCGTGGATCTCGGCGACCCGGAAGCCGGCGTCGCGCGCACGGCGAGCCGCGGCCTGGAACGCGTCGACCACGCCCTGGATCTCGTTCTGGTCGAGCGCGCCCGGCGTCTGGTATCCCTTGTCAAATGCCAGGGCGCTCGGCGCGACAATGGGCCAGCCGCCATCGTCGAGCGGGACGGGACGGCCGCCGAGCCACGGCGCATCCGTGCTGGCTTTACGGCCCGCATGCGCGAGTTGGATGCCCGGCACCGCGCCGTGCGCGGCGATGAACTCCGTGACCCGGCGCAGGCCCGGCACGTGGGCGTCGTCCCAGATACCGAGGTCCGCCGGGCTGATCCGCCCGCGGGCCTCGACGGCGGTCGCTTCAGTCATCACCAGGCCCGCTCCGCCGACCGCGCGGCTGCCAAGGTGCACCAGGTGCCAGTCGGTCGCGAAGCCGTCGCGGCTCGAGTACTGGCACATCGATGAGACCCCGATCCGGTTGCGGAAGGTCACGCTGCGGATCGTCAACGGCGAGAACAGGTGCACGGTGGTCACGGGTCGAACTCCTGAGGGGCCGTATTCGCTTCAAGTTCCAGCTCGACACGGGTGGCGACACCATCCGGCCGGGCCTCGACCCGGGGGACCCCGACGCGACATCGACGGACTCGAGGCCCGCAAGGCCGTGCGGTTGCCCCGGGGATCCGGGCCGGCGCGGCTCCGGCGTGGAGTCGGGCCGGCCGTCGCGCCCGGACGCTGTTCAGCCGCGGGCGACGTCCAGCACGATCTTGCCGAAGTGCTCCGCCTGGTTCATGCGGCGGTGCGCCGCGGCCGCTGCGGCGAGCGGGTAGACCTTGTCCACGACGGGCCGCAAGCCGCCGTCGAACAGCTCGAGCATGGCGCCGAACTCGCGCGGCGTACCCATGGTGGTGCCCAGGATGGACAGCTGCTTCCAGAAGATCCGCCGGAGCTCGACCGTCGTCGGCGAGCCGGTGGTGGCGCCGAAGCTCACGAGCCGCGCGCCGGGCTTCGCGATCTCCAGCAGCGTGGGAAAACTCTCGTGCCCGGCGCTGTCGATGACGACGTCGGGCCCGCCGCACAGGTCGTGGATGACCTTGCCCCAGTCCGCCGCGCGGTAGTTCGCGCCCCCCTCCGCGCCCAGTTCCCTGGCCCGCACGATTTTCTCGTCGCTCCCCGACGTCACCAGGACCCGCGCGCCGAGGTGCCGCGCGAACAGGAGGGCAAAGGTCGAGACGCCGCCCCCGATCCCGGTGACCAGCACCGTCTCGCCCGGGCGCACCTTTGCCCGGGTGGCCACGGCGCGATAGGCGGTGAGGCCGGCCAGGGGGAGTGCGGCGGCCTCCTCCCATGACAGCGTCCGCGGCTTTGCGAAGAGATTGACCGCCGGCACTTTCACGAACTCCGCGTGCGTGCCGTTGTCCGGAAGCCCGAGGATCCGGTACTTCGGGCCCTGCGCACGGTCGTCGTCGCCCCAGTCGAGGCTCGGGTTGATGACGACCGCCTTGCCGACCCAGGACGCGTCGACATCCGCGCCGACGGCGGCCACCTCGCCCGCGCCGTCGGAGCCGAGAATGATCGGCAGACGGATGCCGGCGTACAATCCGTGCGTGATCCACGCATCCCGATGATTGAGCGCCGCCGCGCGCACCCGCACGACGGCTTCGCCGGCTCCCGGTGTCGGGTCGGGCACCTGCTCGAACGTCAGCTTGTCCGGTCCCCCAAGCTCGCGCAACACGATCGCCTTCATGAACGCCTCTGTTCCCGGTTCGTCACGACGCCTGACGCGCCGGACCCGCCGTGCCCCCGCAAGACGGGTCTCTCGACAGCATAGCTGCCGCCGCCGGGTCGTTCAAGGTGTGCGGAGGGCGGGTAGTGGGCTACTTTGAGTAGCCCACTACGGGGGGGCGCCGCGGCAAGCGGTGCGCTGACCCCGGAGCTCACGCAGGATGGGCGTGTTCGCGCCGGGCGCTGAAGCCCTGGCGCTACATGTCCGCCGTGGACACGGTTCCGGCCGTCAGTCGAGGTTCTGGTCGTCGTCGCCCGGTCGCGTGAAGCCCGCGCCGCCCTTCTTGAACCACGAGGCCTGGGCCACGTACCCGGACGTGAGCCCCTCGAGGCGGGCCATCTCGGCGGCCGGGAGCGGCGTGAACGCCTTCGCGATGCGCACGTTCTCCTCGAGCTGCGCCACGGTGTCGCAGCCGATGATCACCGTGCTGACCGGCAGCGTGAGCACGTAGCTCATCGCGTCCTTCATCGACGACACACCGTCGCCCCGCAGCAGGCGTCCCCGCGCCGGGATCTTCATCCCGACGATGCCCATCTTCTTCTGGCTGGCCAGGGGCAGCAGCTTCGCGGTGAACGGCAGCATGTGCCGATCGGCCGGGTTGAGGGCCATCAGGATCGTGTCGAACGGGAAGCGATCGATGGCCTTCGCGAGAACGTCGGGATCGAAATGCCCCGTGATGCCCAGGAACCGCACCATCTTCTCGTCCCGCGCTCGCTGGAACGCCTCGAGCGCGCCGTCCTTGGCGAAGATCTGCTCGACCTGCTCGTCGCGCTGGACGTTGTGCAGCTGCCAGAGATCCACGTGGTCGGTCTGGAGCATCTTCAGGCTCTCGTCGAGCTGCTTCAGCGCGCCGTCGCGCGTGCGATCGCCGGTCTTCGTCGCGAGGAAGACCTCCTTGCGCCGCTTGGCCATGACCTCGCCGATGTAGGTCTGGCTGATGCCGCGGCCGTACGCGGCAGCCGTGTCGAGGTAGTTGACGCCCAGGTCGATCGCGCGGTTGATGATCGCGACCGACTCGTCCCGGGTGCCGGGCTTCTCGAGTGTGGCCTGCCCGCCCAGGCTGAAGATCCGGACGTTGTGGCCGGTGCGGCCGAACGGGCGCTCGGGCATCGGCGGATCGGCCGCGCCCAGCGCCGGTGTGACCATCAACGCCGCGGCCCCGGCCGCGCCGATCCTGACGAATGCCCGACGCGTGATGTCCTCGCCCATCTCTGCCCTCCAAGGTAGGTGTCAGACCACGTTACACCGGGTCGGCGGAGGGTTCAAACAGTTTGGCGGAGCGGCTCGGGCCCGCGGGGTTCCGCCGGGGCCGTGGTCGCCCGCGCAGGCCTGTCAGGCGTGACAGGCTGGCATTGCGGGCTGGACAGGCACCGCCGGCAGCCGCATAATGTCGGCGTTCCATTCCAGCGCAGGAGGCCCCTCTCCCTCTCATGCTGCCCCCGGGCGCGCGACCCGGACTTCCTGGAGGTCGCCATGCGTACCCACCGCACCGTCGTGATCACCCTGGCGGCGTTGTCGTTCGGGCTGCTTGGTCCTCGTCCCGTCGGACTCGACGCGCAGGAGCCTGACAAGGCCCTGCGGGCGCCGGTCGATCTCCGGATCGACGGCCTCTCGGTGTACACGGTCTGGGGCGACACTCCGCCCCGCGTCACGGTCAACTTCCGGGTGGTGAACGCCTCATCGCACAAGGCCTTGCAGGCCTTCCGCACGCGCGTCTCGCCCGGCGTCAACACGTTCCTCGGCCTCGACACCTACTACGTGACGACGCCGTCCCTGAAGGCCGGGGCGAGCCTCTACATCGCGCGGACGATGGTGCTCCCATCCGACACGTCCGCGCTCACGATCACGGTGGAGGCCGACGTGGACCACGCCCTGGTCGACGCGAACCGCACGAACAACGTGGCGACGACCCTGTACACGAGTTCGCCCGCCGTCGGTCACTGGGTGTCGCTGGGCCCCACCCGCATGACCGAGGCCCCGAGCGGCGGGCTGGGCCAGTACGACGCCGTCGGCCGCCTCTGCCCGATCGCCATTCGCCCTGACAACCCCACCGTCATCTACGTGGGATCCCCGGGTCAACTCGGCCACGAGGGCTCGGGCGTGTGGAAGACCGCGAACTCGGGCGACTCCTGGCAGCCGGTCACGGACAGCCTGCCGAGCACCTCCATCGCGGCCATCGCGATCGATCCGGGCGCGTCGCCAGACGATGCCGGGCACGTCTACATCGTGCTGCCGGATTTCGGGCTCTACCGATCCGACGACGAGGGGACGAGCTGGGTCAGAGTATTCGGCGACCTGAACGTGCGGCGTGACACGGGCATCGGTGACCCGACGGTCCTGCTGATCGACCCTCAGAATCCCCTGAACCTCTACCTGACGACGCGCAACGGCGTGCGCCGAAGCGTGAACGGGGGGGGAGCCTGGAAGACAATCCTGGCGGGCGGCGAGGCGACCTCCCTGGTGGTGGATCCGGCCAACCCTCTGGTGCTGTACGCGGCGATCAGGGGGCTCGGCTTCTACCGCAGCGGGGACAGGGGAGCCCACTGGAAGGCGATTCCGCCCGCCATCCCGTTCGGCGCCACGGAGCCCGCCTACGGCCTGCTGCTGGCGCTCTCTCATCCCGCGTCGGATGCCACCGAGACCGTGTACGCGGTCGTCGGGCCGGAGCCCGGCCACGTTGGCGCCCGGTTGATTCGCACAACCGACATGGGCAAGACCTGGGACCTGCGGCAGACCTGCGACGACACGACCTCGGATCCCGGGGCCTGCCACTCCCTGATCCTCGCCGTCGATCCGGAGGACGCGGACCGCGTCTATCGCGGCGCGCCGGTACTCAAGGTGTCGGAGGATGGCGGCCAGTCCTTCACGCGGGTGCCGCTCGACGGCAACGATCGGCAGCCGGCCTCACCGCACGGCGATTATCACGGGTTCGCGATCGATCCCCAGAGCGCGAACATCGTCTACGCGGCCACCGACGGCGGGCTCTATCGGTCGTGGCTCTATGGAAGCCGGAATACGTGGAGTTTCGTCAGCGAGGGCGTCACCAATGCCGAAATGTACGACCTCGCGCTGTCGAACCCTGGTCCGGTGATCATCACGGGGACGCAGGACAGCGGTACCGTCCGGTTCATGGGCAGTCCGGTGTGGCAGCACATCTATCCCGGGCCGCCGTTCGGGGGAGACGGCGGCGTGGTGGCGATGGACCCGGAGAACCTGGACACGCTCTACACCATGATTCAGACGCCGTCGAGCCTGGTGCAATCGCTGGACGGGGGCGGAGCCTTCACCGCCTTCAGGACCAACCTCCCGCCGGAGGCGTGCGCGAACTACAACCTGACGTTCGATTTCCAGGTGCATCCGGCGGTGCCGTCCACGCTGCTCGCCTCGTGCCTCGGGCTCTGGCGCACGGATGCCGACGCGCCCGGCATCTGGCGGCTGATCTTCCTGCCGCCGCTCGTGACCAAGGGGCGGGTCGTTCGATCGACGGTCGACGCGGCGGCCGACGTCTACTTCGCCGGCACGGGGCAGGGAGACGGGAGGGTCTACGCGGGGGTCGGCGGGTTCGGCATGAAGAAGATCTTCCGGCAGCCCAACGGCGTCAACGTCACGGATCTCGAGGTCGACCCGCATCGCACCACGCGACTTTACGCGACCTTCGCGCCGCCGACCGGCATCGACCGCAACTGCTCGACCCCGATCGCGGGCCGGGTCTACCAGCTGAGGCGCGGGTCGTCGGACCCGGCCAGCACCTCGTACGTGGCGGTCGACATCACGGGGAACCTGCCCCCCAACCTGTGCGCGAACACCGTGCTGCCGGACCCGGAGGCCGATCAGGTCGTATATGTCGGCACGCAGCGGGGCGTGTACCGAGGCCGCAACGTGGCGGGCCGCGGTGCGCGGCCGACGTGGGCCTGGGATCTCTACAGCTACGGCATGCCGCTGGCGGACGTCCGGGATCTCGAGGTCCAGGCGTCCACGAAGCGCATCTTCGCGGCCACGTTCGGGCGCGGGCTGTTCATGATGCAGGCGGGCTTGACGCGGGCGAGCCAGTAGCGCGCGTGCGACTCGCGCTCCGTGCGCCAACCGACACAGGGACCGTGCAGCCTCCTCCGTCCACGGGCGCGTCGGCGTCCCCGACGCGCCCGTGGAGGAGTCCGCCCATTGACAAACCCCCCGCCCGGGAAGTACTTGAAGAAGATTCTGGCCTTCCCCGACGCGGCCCTGACCCCTGGTGAGAAAGGACTGTCCGATGGCACCCGGCGCACGCGACACGGTCGAGACCCTCCGCACGCTCCCCGACGACGAGGTGCGGCAGGTCCTGTGGCGGTTCGCAGACCGCTACGACCTGCAGATGCTGGTGCAGTCGGCCCGATCCGTCGCGCGGGGACCCGTGGCCCGGCTGGTTGCGGCGGGCGGCCGGCAGTCCCACGAGTGGACGCCGGAGAAGGCCGACCTGCTGCAGGCGTTCGATGCGGCCGGCCTGTCGTCGGTCGGCCTGGACGTCGAGCACGGCGGGTTCATCGAAGGGCCGAAGAACCTGGCGCTCGCGCTCGTCGCGTTCGAACTGGCCTGGGTCGACGCGGGCGCCGCGACGTCCAACCTGGCCGGCTTCCTGGCGCTCGCGCCGATCCACGAACGCGGGACCGAGGCGCAGCGGGCGATCTATATGCGCGCGGCAGCGCCGCCGCAGCCCGGTGAGGATCGCGAGCCGTCGCGAGGCGCCTTCGCCCTGACCGAGCCGATTCCGTACGTCGGCGTCGAGACGGGGCTGCTCGGCGGCAAGGTTCGCGTGGCTGAGTGGGCCGAGGGGGAGGAACCGATCCTCCAGGTGGACAAGCGCGGCCGGTTCATCACGGGCATGGGCTTCGCCGACTTCGTGACGGCCGCCGTCGATTCGAGCGATGACCGAATCAAGGGCAGTTGCATGGTCATCCTGGAGCGGACCGACCCGGGTGTGTTCGACCGCGGCGTGCCCACGCGCAAGCTGGTCCACCAGCTGTCGTCGACGCGCGACCCGGTGCTCAGCCTGCGCGTGCCGGCCAGCCGGATCATCGGCGGCTACACGATCAAGGACGGCGTCATCGTCCCGAACGTCTCGCATGGCGAGGTCATCGAAGCCGTCTTCCGCCGGACGCGCGTCACGGTGGGGCTGATGACGTCCGCCAAGCTCCTGTCGGCTGTGGAGCCGGTGATCCGCTATCACCGCGGCCGATTCCGCGGCGGCGAGGACATCGCGCCGGGGTCGCCGCGGTTCGAGTTGGGGCTGCAGCAGAAGGAAGACGTGCTGCACCGGCTGGTGGATGTCTGGGCGACGGGCGAGGCCGGCGCCTCCCTGGGCTTCGCGACGGCGCGGCTGTTCGACGAACTGGATCCCCTCGAGCGGCGCAAGGACCAGCACTTCCACGAGCAGGGCGTCGAGCGAGGACGGCCACAGATGCGGGCGCTGGCCAAGGTCTCGAAGGACGCGCTCGATCTGCTGGCGGAGGCCGGCAAGCCGGCGCACACGCGGGACGGCGAACGCGTGGCCGCGCTCGAGCAGGACTGGCTCGTCCGGTTCGTGCTGCTCGACGCGGTGGCCAATGTGCTGTGCCCGGCCACCAAGCTCTGGAACACCGGCCACGGCGCCAATGTGATGCGCGAGGCCGTGAGCCTGATGGGCGGCTATGGCATCACCGAGGACTGCCCGGGCTTCCTGGGCTACAAGTGGATGGACGCGCAGCTCGAGGCCACCTACGAGGGGCCTGAGGCGGTGCAGCGCCGGCAGATCGCGGTCACGATGACCAATGAGGTGTTCCTCGCCCAGTTCAAGTCATGGGCTCGCGAGATGCGCCAGATCGCATCGGATCGGCCGGGCACGGGCGCCTGCACGCTGGCCACCGCGATGCAGATGTGGATCTGGACGCTGCAGCACCTGCAGAAAGCCACCGATGCCGACGGCACCCGGCTGTTCCAGAGCAGCCGTCAGGGGGTCGGCTTCCCGCTGGCCGACGCCCTGTCCTGGCTCCTGGCGGCCCGGCAGCTGGTTCTCGACGTCGTCGCCCTCGAAGCCAGCGGCCCGGCCAGCCCCGTCGTCGCCGAGCAACTGCCAGGCCTGCTGCCGTTCATGACGGACCTCTGCCACGTCCAGACCGCGCGCGCGGCCGGCGAGGCCGGCCGGGTCTGCGCCGATCTCGTGTTCGGCTACCGGCGCCATCCGGCGTGGGACGAGGAGGGGTGTGCGTGCTGTTACGCCGCCGACGAGCTCGACGGCCTCGAGGACGTGATTCCCGGCATCGCCGCCACGGCGCGGTTCTACAGCGACGTGATCGAGGCCGACGGGTCGCACCCGGTCAAGGCCGGCCCCTGCGCGTCCACCGCGGGGCTCGAACCGTTCATGCGCCTGCGCACCAAGCTCGACGGATGCCTGACCGGCTCGCGCATGGCCAAGGACCGCGCGGCGGAGGCGCTGACGAAGGTGATGATCCCCGAGGCGCTGGGCTATCCCGTGTGACGGGTCGCGGTGTCCGGACGTCGCAAGCCGGGAATCAATCCAGCCGGAGCGACGCGGCGAAGCCGTCGACGAAGCGAGCGCCCCGTCGTCCTTCCGGCCGCAGGTGAACGCCGCGGTGTGACCGCGGCCGGCCGTGACTGAAAACTGACAACTGACAACTGACTGACACACCGGCCACCTGAGAACATGACTGACGACAGCCCCCGCCAGACGATGGACGTTGATATCGTCTGTGTTGGTTTCGGACCGGCGGCCGGCGGGTTCCTGACGACGCTGGCCCGCGCGATCGTGCGAGAGGACGGGACCCCGGCGCTCGAGAGCCGGGTGGCGCCGGGCCTGCCTCTGCAGGTGACCTGCTTCGAGCGCGCCGACGATCTGGGGACCGGCGTGTCGGGCGTTGTCACGCGCGCGCGGGCGCTGCGGGAGTCGTTTCCCGATCTCGATCCGTCGCAGATTCCGTTGGCCGCCCCGGTGGCGCACGAGCGGGTGCTGTACCTGCTCGATCCGATCGGCGCGAGCCGGCGCTCGGCCACGCTGCGCGTCGCGGATCGCGGCATCCGGCTCCTGCGCCGCGTGCTGCCGGTCGAGCGTGACGCACTGACCCTGCCGTACGTCCCGGCGTTCCTCCGCAAGGAGCCCGGGCTGATTCTCTCGCTGGGCCAGTTCATGCAGTGGGTCAGCGGCCAGGTGATGGGCTCGGGCACGGTGCAGGTGTGGCCCGGGACGCCGGTGTCGCGCGCGCTCGTCGAAGACGGCCGCGTTGCGGGCGTGCGGCTGGTCGACCAGGGCACCGATCGCGCCGGCGCGCCGGCGGCGGGCTACATGCCGGGCATGGACGTGCGGGCCGGCCTCACGGTGGTGGCCGACGGCCCGGTGGGCCCGGTCGGGCGTCAGCTCGACGAGCAGTTCGGCATGCCCACGGGCCACCACGTGCGGGACTGGGCGGTCGGGATGAAGATGGTGGTGGACCTGCGCGAGGACTCCGGTCTCGAGGTGGGCACCGTGATCCACACCTTCGGGTACCCCGAGCCTGAGATCTTCGGGTTCCTCTACGTCAATGACGCGCGCACGGCGTCGCTCGGGATCTTCGTGCCGTCCTGGTTCGACAGCCCCGTGCGGACGGCGTATCGCTACCTCCAGCACTGGATGCTGCACCCGTACCTCTGGCGCTACCTCGAGGGCGGCCGGCTGCGATCGTGGGGCGCCAAGTCGTTGCAGGAGTCGGGCCGGCGGGGCGAGCCGTTCCTCGCGGGTGAAGGCTACGCCCGCATCGGCGAGGGATCGGGGAGCACCAACGTGCTGACCGGGTCCGGCGTGGACGAGGCGTGGATGACCGGGCGGCAGCTGGCTGAAGCGGTCATCGAGTTGCTGCACGAGGGCAAGCCGTTCACGCGCGAGCACCTCGACGCGGCGTACGTGCGGCGGCGCCGGGCAAGCTGGGTGGAACAGGAAGGGCGGGTGGCCGAGCGTGCGCGCGACGGCTTCCACCGCGGCGTCGTGACCGGCCTGGTCGGCATGGGGCTGGCCGGCCTGACGGGGGGACGGGTCACGCTGCCGGTCGAGCCGAGGCGCCCGTACGAGCGCGTGCGCGACCTCGCCGAGTACTTCGGCGGCCGGATCGCGCCGGGTGATCTCGAGCGAATCCGCCAGGAGTGCGCGACGGCCGGGCAGCCGCTGCACGACGGGTTGATGGACCGCAGCGGGTGGCCGGCGATCCCGTTCGACGGGGCGCTGCTGGTTTCGCACCAGGACGCGCTGCTGGTGGGCGGCAAAGTGCAGGCGCCCGCGGGGTATGCGGACCACGTGCTCTTCACGGACCCGGCGCTGTGCCAGGCGTGCCGAAAGCGGGTCTGCATCGAGATGTGCTCGGGGCAGGCCATCATGCCGGGGCCGGAGGGTGTGCCGCTGTTCGACCGCGAGAAGTGTGTGCATTGCGGCGCGTGCTTCTGGAGCTGCACGCAGCCGCTGCCGGGCGAGCCCGACCGCACGAACCTCGAGTTCCGTGCGGGCGCCGGGGGCCTGCACTCGACGGAGAACTGACCCCGGAGCTCACGTGCTTCACCTGATCGTCATCTGCGCCGCGGGCCGGGCGCGCGGCGCCATCGGAGACACCAGTGTCCAACGGTTTTCACATCGTCGTGTGCGGCAGCGTGGTGCCGGACCCTCTTCAGACGCTCGAGCCGGTGAGTGGCGCGGCCGGGCCCGGGTTGAAGAACGAGATGCTGCTGCCGGCCGTGCTCGACCCGTGGGCCGGCCACGCGCTGTTCGAAGCGGCCCACCTCGCGCAGCAGACACCCGGATCGAAGGTGTGGCTCGTCAGCATCGGGCCGAAGGCGAAACTGCAGCAGGTCATGATGACCGTCGCGCAAAAGGCGCCTTTTGAGCTCGTCGCCCTGGATGGGCCCGCTGGCGGGTTCACGGACGCGTTCGAGACGGCTGCGAACCTGGCCGACGCGATCGCGGCCATCCCAGGCCTCGACCGCGGCCGCCTGCTCGTCTTCGGCGGGTGGGAATCGGCGACCCGGTGCGCCGGGTCGACGCTCCAGATGGTCGGCGAGCGCCTCGGCATCGTCGACCAGTTCCAGGGCGTCGATCGGCTCACGGTCGGCCCGGACGGAACGCTGCGCGTGCTCGAACGGATCGACGGCGGGCGCCACCAGGTCTCGACCTGCGCGGGCGCCCCGGTGGTGGTCGGCTGGGCAACGGGCCACCTGCCCGAACCGCCGAACAACCCGCAGATCGGCATGGCGAACATGCGGACGATCATGCCGGCCCTGCAGCGCGCCAGGCCTGCGGCGCAGGCGCAGCAGGGGATGACGTTCACGGGCGTCGCGCTGCCCAGGCAGATCCGCGACACGCGCGTGGTGAAGGACATGGGCGTCGACGAGATCGCGCGTGAGATCGTCGCCTGGGTGCGGGGGGCATGATGGAACAGGTGCTGGTGATCGTGCATCCCGAAACCGACGGGAGGCTCGGCAAAGCGTCGTTCGAAGCCGTGGGCGCGGCCATGCGGCTGTCGGCCGACATGGGGCAACCCGCGCTGGCGGTCGGCGTCGTGGGCGGCGACGCGCACTCCACGCTCGGCGATGTCGCCGCGTGCGGCGCGACGCGGTTCCTGGCCGTCGGCGGCGAAGCGTTCGCGTCGGCCCGGTACGCGACCGACGCCGCGGCTGCCGAGGCCCTGTGCCGGGCGGCGGGCGCCACGGTCGTGGTCGCCCCGATGACGCCGCGGTGGGCGCGGGCGCTTCCCGGGGTCGCATACCGGCTCGGCGGGCGCGTCGACACACATGTCACCGCAGCCTCGGCCGAGGGTGGAGCCGTGGCCGTCACGCGGTGGTACTACCGGCAGCGGATCGAGGGCACCGTGCAACGCGTGCAGCGCCCGTGGGTCATTCTGATCGATCCCGGATCCCAGGAGGTCTGGAGCGGCCTTCCCGGCACCGTCCCGGTCGAGGCCGTCGCCGTCGACGTGCCCGACGCGCTCCGTCGCACGACGGTGGCCGGCATCGAAGCGCCCGCAGCCGGGCAGCAGACCATTCGTCCCGACGCGGACCTGCTGTTCGTGGCCGGCGCCGGCTGGACCAAGAAGCAGGCCGACGGGCAAGCCCACCCGGCCGATGCCGAGCGACTGATTCTCGGCTTCCTCGCGGCGAGCCGCGCGTCGCTCGGCAGCAGCAAGTCGCTGGTGGATCTGAGCGGCGAGGGCCAGGACGTGCTGCCGTTCATGACGCACATGAACCAGGTCGGCCAGACCGGCGCCACGCCTCGGCACCCCAAGGGCCTCTCGACATGCTGCCACGGCGAAGAGCCGCACGTGGTGGGGTGGCGGTTCATCAACGAGCGTCGCGCCGTCAACCTGGATCCCAACTGCGGCTGGGCGCGGGGCAAGGCCGACGTCCTGTACGTTGCAGATGCCTTCGCGGTGATGGAGCGGGTAAACGCGATGCTGGCCGAGCCCTGAGCCCGGCGTTCGCGCCCGCGGCGGCTCGCCCGCGGTCCCGTCGGTCCCACGCTCCGGGTTGCGTCCCCTCCCGGAACAAGCACGTCCGATGCCTGTGGCGCCGGGCACCGGCGCCGCGCGTGGGGCGGCGTGTGCACAAAATGGCACAACATGGCGGAAGTGCTTGACAAGGATGTGTTTGCGAGAGAGACTCCGCTTCATTCCGGGGCGGTCGTACCGGGGCAGGCGGATTTCGTGCCGCAGCGCTTCTCATGTCCGACCGCCGGTGGTCGCGAACGCAGGACACACGCAAGGGGGTGAATCCCCGATGTTCGACCGGATTGGCTGCTACCTCACGGGCCACGATTACGGCATCAGGTGCGAGGGCGGGCGCATGTACCTCCGCTGCGGGACCTGCGGGCATGCCTCCGAGGGATGGTCGGTGTCGACCAGGGACCTGCCGGCTGATCGCGAACACCACGCGACTGAGTCCGGGCAACAGGATCTGCACCGCGCGGAGGTCGAGGTCGCCCTGCGGTGATCTCAGCCTTACGCTGTCCATGGGCGGGCAGCGATCCCCTCTACATCGCCTACCATGACCGCGAGTGGGGCGTGCCGCTGCACGATGATCGGGCGCTGTTCGAGATGCTGGTCCTCGAAGGCGCGCAGGCCGGCCTGAGCTGGCTCACGATTCTCCGCAAGCGTGAACACTACCGCCGTGCTTTCGACGGCTTCGACCCCGCGAAGGTCGCCCGCTACACGCCCGCGCGCGTGGCGCGGTTGCTGCAGGACCCCGGGATCGTCCGCAATCGCCTGAAAGTCCAGTCGGCCGTCAACAACGCGCGGCGGTTCCTGGACGTGCAGGCGGCGTTCGGGTCGTTCGACGCCTACGTCTGGCGTTTCGTGGACGGCCGGCCGCGGGTGAATGCGTGGAAGACCCTGACGGACATTCCCGCGCGCACGCCGGACTCCGATCGGCTCAGCGCGGATCTGCAGCACCGGGGATTCACCTTCGTGGGCTCGACGATCTGCTACGCGCACATGCAGGCGACCGGCATGGTGAACGATCACCTTGTCGACTGCGCGCGGTACCGGGCCTGCAGGTCCCGGCGCCGGGCGGTCACCCGGACGAATTCCTAACTCTGTAGTTGACAAGGCCTCCGCCCTGACCTAAATTCGTTAGTGAACTCCTAAATATTTAGGAATTCGATCCAACCGGAGTCTCGTCCGGAAAGGACGGCGAACGAATGGGGCGCAAGCGGTCCACGACGCTGACTGACGGCGAGCTTCGCCTGATGCGCGTGCTCTGGCCGATCCAGCAGGCCACCGTGGCCGAGATCGTCGAGGGCCTCAGCGGGCGACGCGCGCCGGCCTACAACACCGTCCTGACGATGATGCGAATCCTGGAGGCAAAGGGCTACGTGAAGCACCGAAAAGAAGGGCGGGCCTTCGTCTATGTGCCGCTCATCGACGAGCAGCTCGCGCGGCGCAGCGCGGTGCGCCACGTGCTCGACCGGTTCTTCGACAACTCCCCCGGATCGCTGGCGCTCAGCCTGCTCGAGCACGAACGCGTGCCCGAGGCCGAGTTGCTGCGGCTCCGGGACCTGATCGAGCGCCAGGTCTGAGGGAGCGCGATGGCCTGGGTACTCACGTGGATCCTGCAGGGGCTGGTGCTGGCGGCTGTCGCGGCCGCGGGGCTGGCCGTCCAGCCCCGGCGCCAGGCGTCGACGCGCTATCTTCTGTGGTGGGCGGCTCTGGCCGGCGTGATCGCGCTGGCGTTCGCGGGTTCGCCGGCGCCGGCCGTGCCCACGCCTCTCCCGGCGGCCGCGTCCGTGCCCGCCGCTGCCGGTGCGATGGTGCCTGTCGAACTGCCCCCTGCACCCGGCTGGGTCCCCGTGATCGCGCTGATCGTGTGGGTGGCCGGTTTCGCTCTTGGGATCGCCCGCGTCGTCCGCGGCCTGCGCCGCCTCGTCGCGCTCAAGCGCCGGTCGGTGCCGGCCGGCGCCGCATTCGAGGCCGACTTGCCCCAGTGGAGCGCCGCGCGCGCCACCGGGCGGCCGGCCGCGCTGTGCCTCGCCGACGGTCTGTCGACCACGGTGTTCCTTGGATTCCGGCACCCGGTCATCGCCGTACCACGGGATCAGGCGGAGCGGCTGCCCCGACATGCCATCGACCAGATCGTGCTCCACGAGTACGCCCATGTCCAGCGGCGCGACGACTGGAGCGGGCTGGCCGAACACGTGGTCGCCGCGGCGGCGTGGATCAACCCCGCCGTGTTCTGGATTCGCCGGCAGCTCGCGCTCGAGCGCGAGATGGCGTGCGACGACTGGGTGATCGCGCGCACCGGCGCGCCGAAGGCCTACGCCCGCTGCCTGGTATCGGCCGCCGAGGCGGCGCAAGGACACGGGCTCGGCCCGCTGGCGGTCGCCGCGTTCAGCTCGAAGCCCGCGCTGACGCGCCGCGTCGAGCGGATGCTCGATCGCCGTCACGCCACCCGCGTGCAGCCGTCGCTGCCGCTGCTCGCCGCGGCCGGCACCGTGCTGGCGGCGCTGATCGTGGTCGGCTCGGTGGCCCCGCCGGTCTTCGTCGACGGGACCACGGCCGATTCGCGGCCGCAGGTGTCGTCGCCCGATCTCGCGCCCTCCGGGTTCGTCGCCGTTTCAGGCGCGATCGAGGCTGCCAGTCGCGGCGAGGCGCGCCGTGATGCTCCGCCCTCGCGACTGTCCCGTGGGCGGACCCGGTCTGCCGTTCTGGTTTCCCGTTCGGCCCCGGCCCCGGCCCCCGCCGCGCCCGATGCGCAGCGACGCCCCCAGTCCACGATTCCCGGTGACGACCCGACAGGGCCGCTGCCGGGATTCCTGCTACCATCGGCAGAGGTGTCAGGTATCCAGTTCAGCACGCCCTCCGGGGCCCCCGGCATGACGTCGCAGCCGGGTGGCGCCGACGGGCGCTGGTGGGACCGCCTGGCCCAGGCCGGTTCGGCTGTCGGTTCCGGCAGCACGACCGCCGGGCGCGCCACCGCCGGGTTCCTCACTCGCGTGGGATCCCGCGTTGCCGCTCGCGTGTCCCGCTGAAGACGGATGCCTGAAAGGAGTCCGGTATGCGCGTGCATCTCGTGAATGCCAGCCACGTTTCGTTCGGCGTAGCGGTGATTACGCCGCGGTGGCTGTTCGTGTTGGCGGCGGCAACGCCGCGGAACTACGGGGATCCGGTCATCGTGGACGAGACGCTCGAGCCGTTCGATCCGTCGACGGTGGAGCCCGGGGATGTCGTCGGGATCGGCATTCACACGGGCAACGCGCTGCGCGGCTATGACGTCGGGCGCGACGCCCGCGCCCGGGGCGCGTACGTCGTCTACGGCGGCATTCACGCCACGCTGTACCCGAACGAGCCCGCCGAACTCGGAGGCGCCCACAGCGTCGTGCGGGGCGACGGCGACATCGTGTGGGGCCAGGTGGTGGACGATTGCGCGGCCGGCGCGCCGAAACCGGTCTACGAGGCCGGCCAGGTGGAAGGCGACGACATGGTGTCGGCGCGGTGGGACCTGATCAAACGGGACCGCTACATGTGGGCCTCGGTGCAGACCGTGCGCGGCTGCCCGAAGCACTGTTCGTTCTGCTCGGTCTGGCGGACCGACGGCCAGAAGCCGAGGCAGCGGCATGCCGACGCGGTGGTCGAGGAAGTCGTCCAGTTGCGCCGGCTCGGGTTCCGCTTCATCGCGCTGGCCGACGACAACTTCTTCCCGGTGACCCAGAAGGACCTGGCTGCCGCGGCGCGCCGCGACGACAAGCGCCACTTCGAGACGCTTCAGGCGCTGCGGCAGGAACGGATCGACCTCATGCACCGCCTCGCACGCCTTCCGTCCGACCTGGTGTTCTACACGCAGATCACGATGGAAGCCGCCGATGACCACGAGTTCCTCGACGCGATGCGCGAGGCGCGGATCAAGGGCGCGCTGGTCGGCATCGAGTCGGTGACGCCGGAAGGCCTGAAGGACGTCTACAAGGGGTTCAACGCCACGGGCGATGCCCTGGTCGCCCGGCTGCGGACCTTCCGCGCCCACGACATCCACGTGCTGGGCTCGTTCATCTTCGGCCTGCCCAGCGACCGGCCCGAGACGTTCGACGCGACGGCCGCGCTGGCCAGCCGGGCCGACGTCACCTTCGCCCAGTTCGTGATGCTGACGCCGTTTCCCGGCACGGTGGACTTCGACCGGTGGGAGCGGACCTCGCCCGCCGCCAAGCGGGACGTGGGCGGCGTGCCGGTCGCCCGGCACTGGCTGATCCCCCGCGACAACCGGCCGCACGTCTACACGGAACACCCCGTGATGTCGGCCGAGGAGATTCGTCAGCGGACCCAGAAGGTCTGGGACCGGTTCTACAGCCTGCCGGCTATCTGGCGGCGATCGAAATGCGTGCGATCGATGAAGGCGCGGCTGGCATTCCTGCTCGTCTCGAAGCTCTACCGGCAGATGTACGCGAATA
This sequence comes from uncultured Acidobacteriota bacterium, assembly GCA_963813325.1. GTDB lineage: Bacteria > Acidobacteriota > Vicinamibacteria > Vicinamibacterales > JAKQTR01 > CAWEYM01. The sequence goes on along the minus strand of CAWEYM010000002.1, from coordinate 1,098,274 downwards.
CCGGCATCACGACCGACAGCGCCCGCGTGTCGCGGTCGGTGAAGTGGGCTCGGTGGCTGGCGGCGCCATGCCAGCGGCTGTTTGCGGCCAAGCCGATGCCGGACCTGGTCGTGCCGACGACGTAGCGGGCCGCGAGCCGGCCGCGCGATCGACGGTCGGCTCCTGGCGCCCGTTGAATTCCTAATGGTTTAAGAATTCAGGAGCGCGCCCATGCCTTCGTCGACCTCGTGTGCGGCCGCGGTCCTGGTGCTCGGACTCGCGTGGCCGGCGCTCAGCGCGCGCCCGCGGGACCGTCCTCCTCGGGCCGTGACCGTGTCCGACGCGGTGGCCGGGCCCGCGGCGTTTCCCGGGAGGGGGCTCCCCATCCAGCGGGCCCATCGTTACCGCATGTCGGGCCGCATCAGGCCACTCCTGTTCTGGATCACCCGCGACAACGTCGGGTCTGGCAGCATCGTGTGGCGCGGCACGGACGAGCGCGCCTCGGCCTGGGAGCTGCTGATCGGATCCGACCCGGCGCGCGCCCCGCGCGGGCTGAATCGCTGGGGCTACATCGCGGAGGAGGCCGGTCCGGTCGAGACGCGCGTGCTCGGCGTCATGTCGAGCTCCGAGGAGGGTTCCCTGCAGGACGTCGTGCACACGCTGGACGGGGCGGCCGCGCGCGGGCGGTTCAAGGCCATCGAGGCGCGCGTCCAGCCGGGCAGCTCCACCGCGTCCGTGGGGATCATCGAGACCGAGCGCGACCTGACGATTCACGACGTTGCCGCCCTGCTCGACCGGGTCGGGTCGACGTTCGGCGCCGTGCCTTCCCACCAGGCCGCCGTGCCCGCGGGGGTCCGGCCGGGCTTCCTGACGGCCGTCGCCGAGTGCCTGCGCGACACGGCGGTGGCGTGGCGAACGCGCCCCGCGACAATCGACAAGATGGCCGGGCAAACGGTGCGATATGTCTATGGCCGGGCGGTCTTCGACCTGGCCATCCGGTCCGTGACGCCGGTCCAGGCGTTCCCCGTGGACGGCGAGGTCGTGACCGGCCTCCTGCGCACGGCGTTCGAGATCCGCGACCATCGCGACGGTGGACGGTACCGCTTCGAGCTGACCTACGGGACGACAGGGGCGCTGGCGGAAGTGCCCGTCGTGATCAAGTACCAGCCGAAGTGGTGGCTCCAGGTGGAGCTGGTCTACGACAGCAGGCAGGCCGTCGGCGCGCCTACAACACCCCCCACCGCAGTGCCAGGTCTCGCACGTTGAGCAGGTGCAGCACGGGCACCCCGCGTTCGGCGAACCGCGCGACCAGGCCCCGGCCCGGCGATAGATCGAAGGGCCGCGGCGCGAGCCAGCCGCTGCGCTGGCGCAGGATGGCGGGGGAGTCGCCCAGGCTGGCCGTATGGCCACCGACGTTGACGTAGACGCGGATCGGCTGCCCGTCTGCCGCGCGTTCGTACGCGGCGAGGCGCAGCCGGGCCGCCTCGCTGGCATCGACGGCCCGCAGCGCCGGAACGCCGAGTTGCGACGCCGCCCGATCGCGGATGCCGACCGCGAGCGCGCGTCCCTCCGGCTCGAGATCCCGCGCCTCGTCGCCCTCGCCGCCGGCGGAGACCGCGATCGAGGCGCGCTGAATCATGCGCGCGGCGACGAGCCGTGCTTCCATTTCGGGCCAGGTGAATCCCGGTTGGTTGGCGCCCCACGTCGAGGCGGTGACCGACGACACCGCGATGACACGGGCGCCCAGGGCCTGCCCGGCCACGGTCACGGCCAGATCAAGCCCCGGGAACGAGCCGGAGAACGACGCGGCCACGACGCTCCCGCGGCCGATGCCCGCGCGATGGAACTGCACCACGAGCGCCCGGGCCCAGGCCGGCCGCGCCGCCAGCGACTTGGCCTCGAGGCTCCCGAGAGTGGTGACGAGCGGCGTCAGTTCGTCCCCCACCAGGCCTGACGCGCCCGGCGCGACTGCCGGGTCTGGCACGAGGCCCGCGGCCGCTTTCGCCTCCGCCAGCAGTTGCGCAGCGTCGGCCATGCGGCGTTCCGCCGCGGCCGCCTGCGCGGCGACCTCCGGAGGGGTGGCGGCCCCGAACCCCTGCGGCCACCAACGACCCGGAAACATGCCGGTTGCCGCGGCCGCCAGCAGCGCGACTGCCGCGACCCCGAACCCGCCCAGGAACCTGCGTGGCGGGCGCACGAGCCCGCCTCGCGGCGGCGGCGGCCCGGGCTGTCTCATGACACCCATCGCAGCACCAGCACCAGCACCACGCGGACGATCCCGGCCGCGGCCAGCGTCAGCCCCAGCGTCGGCCACACGCCCTGCGCCAGCGCGGCATTGGCGATGAGGCCAGGAACCAGGAATCCGATCGCCCGCAGGTCCGCCGGGCCCAGCGCGAACTCGCCGGCCGCCCGCGCCGCCAGCGCGTTCAGGATGAATCCGGTCAGGACGGTGACGCCAAAGCGTCGGCGGCCGTACAAGATCATGATCCGCATCCAGCCATGCCGCACGGCGGCCCACGTGGCGAGCGCCACGCCGATCGTCGCCAGCACCCGAGCCGGCTGGTCGAGGTACAGCGCGAGGTAGCCCGGGACGACGAGCCCGGCCGACGCCAGGCCGAACAGTTCGGTGAAGACGAGGCTGAGCGTGATGCCCAGCGCGAGTGCGAGTTCCACCATGGTCAGCGTTCCCTGTCGCCGAGCGTGTGCACGTCGAAGCCGCGGGTGTTACCGCAGAACACGAGCAGGCGGTTCGGGGGGACGTCGGCCAGGGCCGCGGCCAGCCGGCGCCGCGCGGCGAACGTCGCGCCGGTTCCGCCGGGCTGCCGCCGTGCGCGCCGCCACGTCAGCCAGTCCGGCCGGTCGCCGGTGACGATGAGCCGATCTCCCGGGCGCGTCCACAGAGCGGCGCGGATGAACTCCCGGAGCCGGTCCGGCCGGTCCGCCCGATGGTTGTACACGAAGGTCCGCCCGTCGGCGCGTCCCGACGGGGGCTCGCCGAGCAGGCGGTCGAGTGACTCCGGGTCGTTCGCGGCGGTGGCGTCGAGGTAGGTCCGGGATCGCCCGCCCAGCACGAGGGTGCCCGACGCCAGGGCCCCCGGATCGGGCGCGGCGCGCTGCATGCCGCGCAGGGCCACGTCATCCGCGACGCCAAGCTCGCGCGTCGCGGCCAGCGCGATTCTCATATCGTCCCGCAGCCAGCCCGGCAGGGTGCCCAGCGATTCCGGCAGCCCGGGGATCGCGTCGGGCGGCACGACCCGCGTGCCCGCCGCGGCCGCGCGCTCGATGATCGGCCGGCTGTGGTCCGGCTCGCCGATCACCACCACCGTGCCGCGCCGAGGCACCGTGCCGGCGAGCGCCAGGGCGACCTCGTCGCGCGTCCGGCCCATCGCCTCGCCGTGATCGGTCCGCGCGTTGGTGATGACGCCGAGGGTCGCCCCGACCATCTCGTGCTCGGAGATCCACTGCAGCGCGGGATCCACCGCCATGCACTCGATGACGGCCGCGTGCGCCCCGAGGCGTCGCGCTTCGCGCAGCAGCCAGAGCTGTTCATGGATGTTGGCCGGCGCGCGGCGCGCGACCGGGCGCTCGGACCCGTCGGGCAGGACGAGACGGGCCGCCGTGCCCGTGGTCTTCGCCACGGTCGGAATGCCGGCCTCGCGGAGCGCTCCCGCGATCAGGCGTGTCACCGTGGACTTGCCGCGCGTGCCGTTGACGTGCACCCGGATGGGCACCTGCGCCTGGTCGCGGTCGCGGCGCCAGCGCTCGGCCGCGCCGAGGATGACCAGCAGCCCCAGGCAGAAGGCGATCGCGCCTGTCTCCATCACTCCGGGTGTCTCCCCTCCGCGTCAGGCGCCGCCGGGCAGCGACGGCCGCCGGTCATGGAGACGTTCTCCGGTACCGGTGGGCCTCTCGCCGCACGATCCAGTTGAGCAGCCACTCCGGCGAGTAGTGCGCCCCGAACGCAATCGCCCGGTTGACCCGGCCGGTGACGTGCACGGGGCGCCCGCGCATCACCGCGTCGTAGCCCTGGCGCGCCACGGTGTCCGCGTCGAGCCACATCCAGCCGGGCATCCGGCTCACCACGGGCCGCAGGCCGTTCACGTCATGGAACTCGCTGTAGGTGAACCCCGGGCACAGGGCGGTGACGTGGACGCCGGACGAGGCGACCTCGCCCGCCAGCGATTGGGAGAACTTGATCAGGAGGGCCTTGGACGCGCCGTACAGCGTGTGGCCCGCGGTCGCGGGCACCAGGCCCGCCAGCGACGCGACGTTGATGATGCGTCCGTAGCCGCGCGCGATCATCCCCGGCAGGGCCCGGTGCGCCAGCTCGGCCATCGCGACCACCATCACCTGCAGGAAGTCCGCGTGCTGCCGCCAGGTGCTGTCGATGTACTTCCCCGGCAGGCCGTAGCCGGCGTTGTTCACCAGGGCGTCGACGTCCAGGCCCGCCGACGAGACCTCGTCGAAGATCCGGGCCGGGGCGCGCGGGTCCGCCAGGTCCGCGACCACCACGTGCGTCCGGATCCCGTGCTGGCCCGACAGCGCGTGCGCCAGGGCGTTCAGCCGGTCCTCGCGCCGGGCTGTCAGGATGAGGTCGAAGCCGTGTTCGGCAAACACCCGGGCCAGGGCTTCCCCGATGCCGGCCGACGCGCCCGTGACCAGCGCGGTCCGTCTTCTCACAGGATCGGTGCTCATTGGACACAGTTTACCCGATGGTCCCGACGTGCATGCCGCCAGTGGCCGCAACTCCACGGGGCGACGGGTTCGGGCCGCGACCGGGGCCGATTCGGCGGCCTCCGGGGGCGCGCCGGGGGTTCCCGCCGCGTGAAGGGCCCGCGCCCGGTATACTGGGAGGATGCCCACGCCGTCCCAGACGCCCCAGAGGGTCGCCAATCCCCACCGGCGCAACGTGGCGATCATCGCCCACGTCGACCACGGCAAGACCACGCTGGTCGATGCCCTGCTGTTCCAGAGCGGCACGTTTCGCGCCAACGAACGGGTCGCCGAGCGCGCGCTGGACAACACCGACCTCGAGCGCGAGCGCGGGATCACCATCCTCGCCAAGAACACGTCGCTCCACTTCGGCGACACGCTCGTGAACATCGTCGACACGCCGGGGCACGCCGACTTCGGCGGGGAGGTCGAACGGACGCTGTCGATGGTGGACGGCGTCCTGCTGCTGGTGGACGCATCGGAAGGGCCGTTGCCGCAGACGCGCTACGTGCTGCGCAAGGCCCTCGAGCGCCGCCTGCCGCCGATCGTGGTCATCAACAAGATCGACCGCCAGGATGCGCGCCCCCACGAGGTGCTCAACGAGGTCTACGACCTGTTCATCGATCTCGATGCGACCGAGGAGCAGCTCGACTTCCCGGTGGTGTACACGAACGCCAGGACGGGCACGGCGACCCTCGACGTCGATACGCCGGGGCAGGACCTGCGGCCGCTGTTCGAGGCCATCGTCAGATCGGTGCCGCCGCCGGCGGGCGACCCGGACGGTCCGCTGCAGATCTTCGTGGCCAATCTCGACTCCTCGGACTACGTGGGGCGCATCGCCGTCGGCCGCGTGTTCAACGGCCGCGTGAAGATCGGGGACACCGTGGCGGTCAGCAAGCTCGACGGGCGGCTCCAGCTGACCCGCGTGACGAAACTGTTCGCCTTCGACGGGCTGAAGCGGGTGGACGTCGAGGGCGCCGCCGCGGGCGACATCGTCTGCCTGGCTGGCATCGCCGACATCACCATCGGGGAGACCATCACGGACGCCGAGCGGCCGGTGCCGCTGCCACCGCTGGCCATCGACGAGCCGACCGTATCGATGATCTTCGGCGTCAACACCTCGCCGATGGCGGGCCGCGAGGGGCAGTTCGTCACGTCGCGCCAGCTGCGGCAGCGGCTCGAGCGCGAGCTGCTCGGCAACGTGTCGATCCGCCTCGAGGACACCGAGTCGCCGGAACAGATGAAGGTCATCGGGCGCGGCGAGCTCCAGCTGTCCATCCTCATCGAGATGATGCGCCGCGAGGGCTACGAGCTGCAGGTGTCGCGGCCCGAGATCGTCACGAAGGAGGCCGACGGCGCTCTCCTCGAGCCGGTCGAGGAGCTGGTCATCGACGTGCCGGAGGAATACCAGGGGGTCGTGATCGCCCAGCTCGGCACGCGCAGGGGCAGCATGACGAAGATGGTGAACCACGGCAGCGGGCGGGTGCGCCTCGAGTTCCACGTGCCGACCCGCGGCCTGATCGGGTTCCGCTCGCAGTTCCTGACCGACACCCGCGGCACCGGCATCATGAACCACCTGTTCCATGGCTGGCGTCCCTGGCACGGCCCCATCCCGGCCCGCCTGACGGGCGCGCTGGTGGCGGATCGCACCGGCCCCACGACGGCGTACGCCATCTACAACCTGCAGGAGCGCGGCGAGATCTTCATCGAGCCCGCGACGCAGGTCTACGAAGGCATGATCATCGGCGAGAACGCGCGCGCGCGAGACCTCGACGTCAACGCCACGAAGGAGAAGAAGCAGACCAACATGCGGGCGTCGACCGCCGACGAGGCCATCCGGCTGGTCCCGCCGCGCAAGCTGAACCTCGAGCAGGCCATCGAGTTCATCAACGACGACGAACTGGTCGAGATCACGCCGGCCTCGATCCGTCTCCGGAAGCGGATTCTCGCCGCCAACCAGCGGCCGAAACCGAAGGACTGACCTCAGGGACCCGGCCGGTGTTCGGGGCCTACGGGCCGGGCACCATCCAGGGCACGAGGTAGGCCTGGGCCATGACGATCAGGCCCACGATGGCGGCCAGCGCGACGCTGTGCCAGAACACCGACCGCAGCAGCGCGCCCTCGCTGCCCTGCTGGCCCGTCGCGGCCGTGGCCACCACGATGGTCTGCGCCGCGATCATCTTGCCCATGACGCCGCCGGAGCTGTTGGCGGCGGTGATGAGCACCGGGTTGAGGCCCAGCTGCTGGGCCGTGATCTTCTGCAGGCTGCCGAACAGCACGTTCGCGCTCGTGTCGGAGCCGGTCAGCGCCACGCCCAGCCAGCCGAGGAACGCGGCGAAGAACGGGTAGAGCCAGCCGGTGCGCGTGAAGGCCAGGCCGAGCGTGGCGTCGGTCCCGCCGTAGCGCGTGACGAAGCCCAGCGACAGCATCATCGCGATCGTGACCAGCGGGCGCCACATCTGCCGCAGCGTGTCGCGCGCCACGGCCATCACGTCGCGACGCGGCACCCGCAGGAACAGGACCGTGGCGATCGCCGCGAACAGGATGCTCGTGCCGGTGGCCGAGAGCCAGTTGAAGACGAACGTGGCAGCCTCGGCCCGGACGGCCCGGTACGACGGGTCGGACACGCGCGCGCGGTCCACCGGCGCCGGCTCGACGGGGTACTCGCGGAACACCAGCCGATGCAGGCCCGGCACGTCGAACCGGGGCGAGACGATGGGGGAGGGCGCCGGTGTCCTGCCCGTCCGGCGGTACTCCGCGAAACCGGCCGGCCCGCTGTTGAGCAGGGCCTTGATGGGCACGACGCCCCACAACGTCACGAAGACGCTCAAGAGCACCCACGGCATCCACGCGCGCACGATCGCCCCGGGGCCGGCGTGCGCGTGGACCGGGGCCGCCTGGGCCGACGGCCCGTCTGCGGTCGAGACGTCCCTGGACCAGCCATCCGTCGGGCGCCACCACACGCAGAACACCCCGAGGCATGCGAGCGACACGAGGCCGCCGACGATGTCGACCAGCTCGGGACCGACCATGTTGCTCCAGGCGAACTGGACGACGGCGAAGGACCCTCCGCAGATGAGGACCGCCGGCCACACACCGCGGAGCCCTCGCCACCCGCTCATGGTCGCGACGAGCCAGGCGGGAATGAGCACCGAGACGAACGGCAGCTGGCGGCCCGCCATGGCCCCCAGCGTCATCGCCGGCAGGCCCGTCACCGCGGCCAGCGTGAGGATGGGCGTGCCGATCGCTCCGAACGCGACCGGCGCGGTGTTGGCGATCAACGACAGCGACGCGGCGTAACGCGGCGCGAAGCCGAGCCCCATCAGGAGCGCCGCCGAGATCGCCACCGGCGTCCCGAAGCCCGACGCGCCCTCGATGAAGGCCCCGAACGAGAAGGCGATGAGCAGCGCCTGGATCCGGCGGTCGCCCGACAGGCGCGCCACCGAGCCTTTGACGACATCGAACGTGCCGGACTTGACGGTCAGGTTGTACAGGAAGATCGCGCAGAGCACGATCCAGCCGATCGGGAACAGGCCGTACGCCGCACCGTACACGGCGGTGGCGGCTGCGGCTCGCACCGGCATGCCGAACACCGCGACCGAGACGCCCAGCGCCGCCGCGAGACCCGTGAAGGCGGCGCGGTGCGCGGGCCATCGCCACAGGCCCAGGGTCGCCAGCAGCAGGCCGGTCGGCAGCGCCGCGGCGATGGTGCTCAACCACGCGTGTCCCAGCGGATCGTAGACCTGCACCCAGCCCATGTCAGGCGCTCCTGTGGATGACGTGCCCGACGCACCGTGCGCGCGGCGCACCCCGAACGGGGCAAAGCCGGAACTATAATCCAAACCGCGGCCGCGACCGCGGGGAATTCGGGGGTTACGCGGGGCGCCGGGCCGCCGAACGAGAGGCGATGCGATGGACGGAATGCTGACCAGCCTGCTGCAGCCGGGTGTGCCGGTCCTCGAAAAGATCATCCGGCCGGTGGTCGTCTACGTCTTCCTGGTCATCGGCTTCCGGCTCGCCGGCAAGCGCGAGCTGGCGCAACTGAACCCGTTTGACCTGATCGTCCTCCTGACGATCTCGAACACGGTGCAGAACGCGATCATCGGCAATGACAACAGCCTGTCTGGCGGGCTCATCGGCGCGACCACGCTGCTGCTGGTCAACTACCTGGTGGTTCGCTGGGCGTTCCGGCACCCGGCTGTCGAGCGGCTGGTCGAGGGGGCGCCGACGGTCCTGGTGCAGGGCGGGCGCGTGCTGGACGATCGGTTGGCGCAGGAGCTCATCACGCGTGCGGAACTGGCCCTCGCGGCGCACCGGCAGGGCTACCTGTCCCTCGACGACGTGGACACGGCCATCCTCGACCCCGGCGGCATCGTCATGTTCGAGCCGAAGAAGCATGCGACGCGGGTCGCCCGACACCATGAGCTGGTGGGGAAGCTCGACGCGATCCAGCACGCGGTCGAGCAGGTGCGCCGGGATCTCACGGAGCGGACGGCCGGGGGCTGAGCGCGGCTTGTCGTCGCCCCGCGGCTTCAGCCGCGGCATGCCCCTGGCGATGAGGCGCCGGGGCTGCGGCGGTTCGACTCCAGGCGTTCATCCTGCGGCCTCATCACCGCGTCATCCCGGTCAGCTCCAGTCCCGATTCCCGATGGTGCGTGGCCTCAGGGCTTCGCGTGGAGATCGATGATCCGTTCGATCGCCCGGCGGCACACGCGGCAGAACCCGACCGGGTCGCGCGTGAACATGATGCAGTCGGTCTCGGGCCGGTACAGCCCCCGCGGTTCGTAGGACGCCCCTTCGAACGCGCCCACCTTGCGCGAGTACGTCATGGACGACAGGAACCGCGTCTCCCATTCCTGCTGCGCCTTGAAGAGGGCGTCCATCTCGGTTTCAGGCGCGCCCGCGGCCCGCAGCCGGCGTCGCTCTTCCTGGACGTCGGCCGAGTGCTTCTCGTAGGCGTCCTTGTCCCAGGGCGTGGGCAGCGGCGTGTCCGCCGCGACCAGATCGCGCCACTTCAGCCGCGCGGGGTCGTGCATGGCCGTGACGTTGGGCTCCCAGGGCTCGACCTTGTCCGCCGCGCCGGTCTCGTAGGAGACGTCCGACGTGTAGTACTCGTCGCCGAGCCCGGCGAAGTGGTGGCCGAACTCGTGGACGAAGATGTAGTCGGCCGAGCCGGAGTCCACGGCCACCGTGGCGTGGTCGTTGAAAATGCCGCCCCCGCCGTAGTAGCGGTCGTTGACGAGGATCTCGACGGCGTCGTACGGGGCGGCCGAGGCCGCGTCGCGCCAGGCCCGGTTGTCGAGGCTCATCGCATACCGCTCGCTGTCGAAGATGTTGTACTCGGTGCCCAGCCGGCCGCGCCGCGCCGCGCCGGTGCGCGGGTTGTGGATCCCGCTCTCGGTGGAGGGCAGGTCGATCGCGCGCACGTTGAAGTCGCCTCGCCGGCTCTTGTACGGTTCGATGGCGAACATCGTGTCGACCAGCCGCTTCACGTCGGCATGGAACTTGGGCAGTTCCGCCTCGGTGTAGCCGTCGCCCATGAGGAGCAGGTCGACCTTCGTGGCGGCCGGGCCGTTCTCCCAGAGCGTCCACACCCTGCCCGCCGGCGCCAGGCGCGCCCGGTTGACGAAGCGCGACGCCGGGTCGATCACCGTGGACCAGATTTCGCGGAAGCTCTGGTCGGGCATGCGTTTCTTCAGCACGACCTGCACCGGCCGCTGCGGCCACGGGAACCGCACCGACTCGTGGAACGTCCGGTGCACGACCTTCGCTTCGTCGGTGGTCTCCCACTCGCCGTAGATCGAGGCGAAGCCGCGCGAGTAAATCGCCTGGTTGGTGTCGCGGTCGATCACCACGGCCAGGTACTTGCCGAGGTTGGTGTCGTCGAGCAGGCGCGATCGGCTGCCCGGCCACGGGCCGTCGTCGACGACGCGCTCGAGCGCGACGATCTCGGCGCCGAGGCCGCCCGAGTGGTAGTAGTCGACGCGCATCGTGCCGTTGGTGAAGACCTGATCGAAACGGCCGGCCGGCTGGACCGCTGCGCCCGGGGCGAGCGAGATGGCGGCGGCCGCGAACAGGAAGAGCAGGGGCCGGGTCCGGAACGTCATGGTTGCCTCCGTGGCGGGGCGTCAGCCCCCGGGTGCGGGAGGCGACAGCGCTCCCTCGCCATGCAGGATCTCCTCGCAACGGTGCGACTACCGTTACAGCGCGTGCAGGCAGGGCCCCGGCGGCGATAATCGGCGCAGGTCCAGCCCGCCAAGGCATCACGTCTGGTGCACGCCGCGGATTATAGCCTGCGCGGCGGGGACGCCGGGGGCGCAGTGCCGCGAGAGAGCCGCGAGAGAGCCGTGAGAGAGCCGTGAGAATGTGGTGCCGTTCATGTAGAATGGGCTGGTTTTGCTGAAAGCGACTTTCCGGTTCACCCTCGCCCTTGCAAGCGCAGCCCTGTTCGCGGTTTCCCTGCCGGGGGCCGCGGCGGCACAGGACGGCACCGCCAAGGTCCTCGAAGACGGCGCGCCGATCCCCGTGGCGCCGTCCGTGGTCGCCCGCGACGGCGCCGGGCGCGTCACCGTCCGCGCGGTGCGGGTCGCCGAGCGCATCGTCGTGGACGGCGCCCTGGACGACGATGTCTACACCCGCACGGAGGCGATCTCCGGGTTCCTGCAGCAGGAGCCGCGCGAGGGACAGCCGGCGACGGAGCGCACCGAAGCCTGGCTCCTGTTCGACGACGAGAACATCTACGTGTCCGCCCGCTGCTGGGACTCGCATCCCGAGCGCATCGTGGCCAACGAAATGCGCCGGGACAGCATGAATATCGCGCAGAACGACAGCTTCGGTGTCATCTTCGACACGTTTCACGACCGGCGCAACGGCTTCTTCTTCTACACGAACCTCCTTGGCGCGCTGTCGGATCAGACGGTGACCGACGAGGTCAACTCGAACCGCGAGTGGAACACGCTCTGGGAAGTCCGGACGCGCCGGTTCGACCAGGGCTGGTCCGTGGAGATAGCGATCCCGTTCAAGTCGCTGCGCTACCCGCGCGCAGGCGAGCAGGTGTGGGGCGTGAACTTCCGGCGCGTCATCCGCCACGAGAACCAGGTCACCTACCTGACGCCCATGCCGCAGTCGTACGGCATGCGGGGGATCCAGCGGGTGTCCCGCGCAGCGACGCTGGTCGGCCTGTCCGCGCCGCCCGCGGGCCAGAACCTCGAGATCAAGCCCTACGCGCTGAGCGGCGTCGCCACCGACGTGTCGGAAGATGCGGTGATCCCCTACACGAACGACCTGAGCGCCAACGCCGGGTTCGACGTGAAGTACGGGCTGGGCCGCGGCATGGTCGGCGACTTCACCTACCGCACGGACTTCGCCCAGGTCGAAGAGGACGAGCAGCAGGTGAACCTGACGCGGTTCAGTCTCTACTTCCCCGAGCGGCGCGAGTTCTTCCTGGAAGGGCAGGGCATCTTCGCCTTCGGCGGCGTGCAGACGAACCGGGGCGGCGGCCACGCCGGGCCGCCGAGCAACACGCCGGTGCTGTTCTTCAGCCGGCGGATCGGCCTGGTTGAGAACGACGACGACATGCAGGAAGCGGTGCCGTTGCGCATTGGCGGCCGGGTCACGGGCAAGGTCGGCAAGTACAGCATCGGCTTCCTCGACATCCAGACGGGCCGCGCGCCGGCGATCGGCACGCTGGGCACGAACTTCGGGGTGATCCGCGTCAAGCGGGACATCCTGCGCCGCAGCGCCGTCGGCATCATCGGCACGTACCGATCACACACGGACACCGATCCCGGATCGAGCAGCACGTTCGGCGTCGACGCCAACCTGGCCTTTTTCCAGAACCTCAGCTTCAACGCGTACTGGGCGACGACGCGGGGGCCTGGCGACGCCGGGCGCGACGCGAGCTACCGGGCGCAACTGCAGTACGACGGCGACACGTACGGCCTCGAGATCGAGCACCTGACGGTGGAGCCGAACTTCCAGCCCGAACTGGGCTTCCTGCGCCGCGAGGACTTCCGGCGCAACTACGCCCGCGCGCGCTACAGCCCGCGCCCCGCGTCGTGGCGGGGCGTGCGCAAGATCAGCGTCGAGGGCAGCATCGACTACTTCACCGACAACGCGGGGCTGCTCGAGACGCGGGAAGCACAGGCGTCGTACCGCATGGACCTCGAGAACGGTGACCAGGTCTCGGCGGAGTACAGCCGCAGCTACGAGTTCCTGACCGAGGCGTTCGACATCACCGACGACATCACGCTGCCGGTCGGCGGCTACGCCTACGACGACGTGCGGGCCAGCTACCAGATGGGGCCGCAGCGCCGCGTCTCAGGCAGCTTCAGCGGGTCCGCGGGCTCGTTCTACGACGGCACGAAGAAGGAGGCCGGCTACCGCGGGCGCGTCGAGATCACGCCGAAGCTGTCGCTCGAGCCCGGCCTGTCATGGAACTGGGTGCGCCTGCAGGAGGGGAGCTTCACGGCCAAGCTGGTGACCGCGCGCGTGTCGTACGGCGCGTCTCCCAGGATGAACGTCGCCGGGCTTGTGCAGTACAACTCGGCCAGCGAGGCGCTCAGCACCAACCTGCGCTTCCGGTGGGAGTACAAGCCGGGTTCGGAGCTGTTCGTGGTTTACAGCGAGGGCCGCGACACGGCGCTCGGCCGGCGGCTCCCCCGGATCGAAACCCGCTCCTTCGTCATCAAGGTGACCCGCCTGTTCCGGTTCTGAGCGCGCCGGCCGATCGCGCCGCGCCCGCGCCGCCGGGCGTCCGCAAGGCCGTTCCGGGTTTTCCCCTCCTCGTGTCCGCGTTTCCGATCAATCGTAGCCCGGGCGCGCGGCGGATCGCCGGGACGCCACTGGGATATGATGCGGGGAAAGGACGGCGGCGATGTTTGGACGAAAAACGAGCGGCTCGGTGGTGTGCACGTCGTGCGGATCGCTGGTGGGGGTCAACGACGCGGTGTGCTACTCGTGCGGGCGGCGGAACCCCGGCTTGTGGGGCTTCGCACCCGTGCTGCGCCGGATGGGCAACGATCTGGGCTTCGTGCCGCTGGTGATCTCGGGCTGCATCGGGTTGTACGTGGCGATGCTGCTGGCCTCGGGCGGCAACATCCGCATGGACGGCCTGTTCTCGTTCCTGGGGCCGAGCACCACCAGCCTCTTCCTGTTCGGGGCGAGCGGGGGCATACCCGTCTTCCAGTACGGCCGCTGGTGGACCGTGCTGAGCGCGGGATGGCTGCACGCCTCGATCCTGCACATCCTCTTCAACCTGCTGTGGGTGCGCCAGCTCGGGCCGTCGTGCGCGGAGCTGTACGGGCCAGGCCGCATGGTGATCATCTACACGATCGCGGGGGTCGTCGGGTTCACCGCGAGCTCCGTGGCGTGGCTGGTGCTGCCCGGGATTCCGATCCTCGGCGGGGCCGGGTTCACGGTGGGCGCGTCCGCGCCGATCTTCGGCCTGCTCGGGGCGCTCGTCTACTACGGGCACCGGTCGGGGAGCAGCGCGGTGCGCCGCGAGGCCGTGGGCTACGCGATGGCGCTGTTCATGTTCGGCGTGATCATGCCCGGCATCGACAACTGGGCGCACGCCGGCGGGTTCGCCGGCGGCTACCTGACGGGCCGGATCCTCGACCCGCTCAAGCCCGAGCGGATCGACCACCTTCTGATCGCCGTCGTCTGCATCCTGGCGACGGTCGTCGCCGTGGCGGCGTCCATCCTGCACGGGTTCGCGCTGTTCGCGCGCAGCTAGTCAGCCGGCCGCGGCAGGGGCACGACCAGGCCGTGCCCCGTCATGCCGGGCCGCGTCCGGCGTGCCCGCCCCACGGGCGCGCCTACTTCACGTTCTTCAGGATGGCGAGCAGGTAGTTCCAGTACTTGTCGACGGTGTCGATGTAGATCTTCTCGTCGGGCGAGTGCACGCCCTCGAGCGTCGGGCCGAACGAGACCATGTCCATGCCCGGGAACTTCTCGCCGATGATGCCGCACTCGAGGCCGGCGTGCACCGCCTTGACTTCGGGTTCCTTGCCGTACAGCGCCTTGTAGGTTTGGACGGCGACCTTCAGGATCGGCGAGTCGAGGTTCGGCTTCCACCCCGGGTAGCCGTCCGAGCCGGTGGCCGTCGCGCCCCCCATCTCGAAGATGGTGCGCACGGTGCCGTTGATCTCGACGATCTCCGACGCGACGGAGCTGCGCTGGCTGGTGGCGATCGACACGTCCTTCTTCGAGCTCGTCACGACCGCGAGATTGGTCGACGTCTCGACCAGCCACGGGATCTCGGCGCTCATCTTGATGACGCCGTGCGGCAGCGCGGAGATGACCTGGGTGATCTTCTTCTGCAGGCCCTTCTTGAAGACCTTGCCGCGCACGCGGGACCTGGCGGCCGTGACCTGGAGGGTGGGCTCGACCGTCGCGAGCTCGGCCCGCGCGATCTCGTTCATCGCCGCGACCGCCTTCATCGCCTCGTCCGCCTTCGCCTTCGGCACGAACACCAGCGCCACCGCGTCGCGAGGAATCGCGTTGCGCTTGTTGCCGCCGTCGAGGCGGGCCAGCCGGCCGCCGAGTGCGGCCACCTGCAGAACGGCCCGGTTGAGGATCTTGATCGCGTTGCCGCGGCCCTTGTCGATCTCGAGCCCCGAGTGGCCGCCCTTGAGGTCGCCGACTTTCAGCTCGATCGCCACCGCGCCCGCGGGCGCTGCCTCGGTCTCGAGCTTCCACGTGCCGGTCATGTCCCGGCCGCCCGAGCACCCGACGTAGAGGGCGCCCTCCTCCTCCGAATCGAGGTTCAGCAGGATCTGGCTCCGCAGGAAGCCCGGCTCGAGGCCGTTGGCCCCGGTCAGGCCGGTCTCCTCGTCGATCGTGAACAGGAACTCGAGCGGGCCGTGCACGAGCGACGTGTCCTCCATGATGGCCAGGTTCGTCGCGACGGCCACCCCGTTGTCCGCGCCGAGCGTGGTGCCGTCGGCCATCATCGCGTTGCCGTGGCGGACCAGCGTGATGGGGTCCTTCGAGAAATCGTGCACCTTGTCGGGCCGCTTCTCGCACACCATGTCGAGGTGGCCCTGGAGGCACACCGTCGGGACGCGCTCGCGCCCCGCCGAGGCCGGCTTCCGCACGACGACGCTGCCGAGCCCGTCCTGGCGGCACTCGAGTCCGAGCTTCTTCGCCACCCCGACGACGAAGGACGCGGCGCCCTGCTCGTGCTTCGAGCAGCGAGGGACCTTCGACAGCTCGGCGAAGTACTTCCAGAGCGCGGGCGGCTTGAGACCATCGATCGCGTTTGCCATGTCCGGAACTCCTTATGAGAGCGTGTTGCGCAGGGGAGGAGGCGGGCCTCGGGGACCTCGCCCCCGACTACTGTAGCATGCGACGAACCGGGGCGAGAGGCGGTAGAATGCCGCATGACGATTTCCGCCGAGCTTCGTTCCGCCGCCCTCATCGCCGTTCGTGACTGCATGGGCCTGCGCCCCGGCGAGCGCGTGCTCGTCGTGACGGACGAACCCCTGCGCACCATCGGCTACGCCATCCACGCCGCGAGCCGCGACCTCGGCAACGAGGTCATGCTCATCGAGATGCTGCCCAGGAAGACCAACGGGGCCGAGCCTCCCGCCGAGATCGCCTGGCTGATGACGCAGGTCGATGTCGTGCTGTGCCCGACCTCGAAGTCGCTGACCCACACCGACGCCCGGCGGACCGCCAGCGCGGCCGGCGCGCGCGTCGCGACGCTGCCCGGGGTCACGGAGGAAGTCATGGTCCGCTGCATGAACGCGGACTACCACGAGATCGCCGCCCGCACGTTCCGGATCTGCGACCTCATGCGCGCCACGCGCATCGTTCGCGTCCAGGCTCCGGCCGGGACGGACATCGTCCTGCCCATCGAGGGCCGCGAACCCCACGCCAGCTCGGGCCTGTTCCGGGACAAGGGGCTGTGGGGGAACCTGCCGACCGGCGAAGCCTACCTGGCGCCCCTGGAAGGCCAGTCGAACGGCGTCGTGGTCGTCGACGGATCGATGGCGGGCGTCGGCATGGTGGACGCGCCGATCCGGATCGAGGTGAAGGACGGCCACGCCACGGACATCACGGGCGGGGCCTCCGCGCGGCACCTGCTCGCGCTGCTCGAGCCGCACGGCCGTGAGGGGCGCACCGTCGCGGAATTCGGCGTCGGCACCAACGACAAGGCCATCCTCACGGGCGTCATCCTCGAGGACGAGAAGGTGATGGGCACCATTCACATCGCCTTCGGCGACAACAAGTCGATGGGCGGCAGCGTCCGCGTCGCCAGCCACCTCGACGGCCTCGTCAAGTCGCCGACCGTGTGGTTCGACGATCGCAAGGTCATGGACGCGGGACGGCTGCTCATCTGACCGCGGGGCTCACGCGTGATGGGTGTGTTCCGGGCGCCGGCGCGCACTCGAGGAACACCTGACGATGCACAGCGCAACGACTGACCGCACGGAAGGCACCCGAATCAGCCGCCGGTCGCCGGCCGGCCTCTGGACGGCGACGCTGGCCATCGCGCTGGCCGTGGCCGCGCCGGCTCACGCCCAGGCCCCATACCCCGCGCCCGTCCCCGGCGACTGCGTCATCCGGGACTTCACCTTTGCATCCGGCGAGAAGCTGTCCGAGCTGCGGCTCCACTATCAGACCATCGGGACGCCCGAGCGCGACGCTCAGGGGCGCGTGCGCAATGCCGTGCTGATCCTGCACGGCACGGGCGGGTCCGGCGGAGGGTTCCTCAGCCCGAACTTCGCGGGCGTGCTGTTCGTGCCGGGAGGCATCCTCGACGGCCGGCGCTTCTTCATCATCTTGCCCGACGGGATCGGGCACGGCCGGTCGAGCAAGCCGAGCGACGGCCTGCACATGAGGTTCCCGCGCTACACCTACGACGACATGGTCGACGCGCACTACCGGCTGCTCACCGAGCACCTCGGCGTCAATCACCTGCGGCTCGTGATGGGCACGTCGATGGGCGGCATGCAGTCCTGGGTGTGGGGCGAGCGTTACCGCGACTTCATGGACGGCCTGGTGCCGCTGGCCGCCGTGCCGACGCAGATCGCCGGCCGCAACCGGATGATGCGCTCGATGATCCAGGACAGCATCCGCCACGACCCGGACTGGAAGGACGGGGAGTACAGTGCCCAGCCGCGAGGGCTGGAAGGCGCCATCCACATTCTCCTGTTCATGGTGAGCAGTCCGCTCCAGTGGCAGAAGGCCGCGCCGACGCGCGATGCCGCGGACCTGTTCCTGGCCGACCAGATGCGGGCGCGGACGGCCGCGAACGACGCCAATGACATGCTCTACCAGTTCGATGCGTCCCGCGACTACGATCCCTCGCCGACGCTCGAGACGATCACCGCCCCGGTGCTGGCGATCAACTCGGCCGACGACCAGGTCAACCCGCCCGAACTGGGACTCATGGAGCGCCTCATACCCCGGGTGGCGCGGGGCCGCTATGTCCTGATCCCGACCAGCGATCAGACCCGCGGCCACGGGACGCACTCGTGGCCGGCCGTCTGGGGCTCCTACCTCCAGGCCTTCCTCGACGCGTTGCCCCGGCGCTAGACGGCTCGGGGCTGCGAGTCGGGGCGGATTCCGGGCTGACTATTCCGAGCGATCCACCAGGAATTCCTCGAACCACGGGGACTGCTGTCGGCGGCTCTCCGCACCGATAACAGAAACGTGACAGCACCAACGGTATTGTCATCCCCCCTGGATGCCGGCTCTCGTGTCAAATGGGTCGAGTCGGGGCATCAGGCCGAACCGGAACACTGGCGCTGATAGGCGGCCCGCTTCTTGCTGCGGGTGGGGCCAGAGGAATGAAGGGAATGATCCGTCCCGTGCGCCACGATTCATCCGGCTTCACCCTGATCGAGATCCTCCTCGTGGTGACCGTGGCCGCCCTCGTCATGGCGATGGCCATCCCCTCGGTCGGGACGGCCCTGCTCGATGCCCGGGCGAACTCGGGTATGCGGCAGATGCTCGGCCAGTTGCGAGCCGCCCGCGACGCTGCCATGACGCAGAGGCGGACCATTGAGGTGCAGTTCATTGGCCAGACCCGGATCCAGACGATTCGGATCGACGGGGCGGTGCGGACGCCCCTGGCCTCGACGGTCCTCGAAAACGGTATGCAGTACCGGCTGTTCGCTGGAGTGCCGGATACGCCGGATCTGTTCGGCAACGGTCGGGCGGTCGATTTCGGGGGCCTCACCACGGTGTGGTTCCTGGCCGACGGCAGCCTGACCGACGCAGACGGGGTGCCGCTCAGCGGCACCGTGTTCATCGGCATGACGGACCGCCCGCTGTCGGCCCGGGCCGTCACGGTGCTCGGCCCGACCGGCCGGGTGCAGAACTACCGGTGGGACAGCCGCGCGTGGCGCTGATGTGAGGAGCACACCTGTGGGGCGCCGTCTTCGTCATTCACTCACGCGGTCGTCCGGGTTCACCCTGGTCGAGGCCATGGTGGCGCTCGGGATCCTGGCCGTCGGCCTGCTGTCGCTGGCCTCGGTGCTGTCGGCGGGGCTGAAGCGCATGGGCGACGCGCCGACCGACCTCATCGCCCGCCAGAAGGCGGTCGAAGCGGTCGAGAGCGTGTATGCGGCCCGCGACTCGCGCGTGCTGGCGTGGGCCCGGATCCGGAACGTCGCCAACGGCGGCGTGTTCCTGGCCGGTCCGCGGCCGCTCCGGGACCCGGGGCTCGACGGCCTGACCAACACGGCCGACGATGGGGCAGACGAGGCGTTTGTGCAGCCGGGGCCCGACGGCCTGCTCGGCACCGCCGACGACGTGCGGACCCCGCTGTCGCAATACCGCCGCGAGATCGTGATCCGCGACATCTCCCCGACGCTGCGGCAGCTCACCGTCACCGTCACGGTGCAGACGGGCAACGGGCCGCGCAACTACGTCATCACGACGCTGATCTCCTCGTTTGCGTGACATGGGGCGACACGTGCAGCGCAACATCCAACGCGGCTGGCGCGACGACCGGGGCTTCGGGATGATGGAGCTGATGGTCACCATGGCCATCACGCTGATCATCCTGGCGGGGTCGTTCCGCGCCTTCGATGACGCGCGCAAGACCGCCGAGGTGGGCAGCCTCATCGCCGACGACAACCAGAACCTGCGCGCCGGCGTCGGCCAGATCACGCGCGACCTGATCCAGACGGGACGGGAGCTGCCGAACGCCGGGATCCCGGTGCCGTTCGGGACGGGAGCGGTGCCGATTCGGCGGCCGAGCCCGCCGGGGCTGAACCTCACGTTCCCGGCGACGTGGGAGGTGCTGCCGTCGATCTGCCCCGGGCCGGGCCTGGGTCCGACCGTCAACAACGTGCAGACCGACCTCGTCTCGGTGGTGTACGCGGATACGGCGCTGCCGCTGAATGCGTGGCCGCTGACATCGGTGCTCGCCGACGGCTCGCGGATGACCGTGGATGCGCGCACACCGATCAACGACGCGCGGACCGGGCTTCAGCCGGGCGACCTGATCTGGTTCACCAACGCGCAGGGAAACGCCATCCAGACGGTGACCAGCGTCGACGGGCAGAACGTGTTCTTCGCGCAGAACGACGCGAACGACGCGTTCCGCTTCAACCAGCGCACGGCCGCCGAGGGGACCATCCTGCAGATCCGCGGCGGCGCGACGTTCACGCCGACGTCGGCCACGCGCGTCCTGATGGTCAGCTTCTACCTGGACACCGCGACGGCGCCCGGCCAGCTGCGGCTGGTCCGCCGCGTGAACTTCCAGCCGGCCCGCCTGATCGGCGTCGGCATCGACAACCTGCAGTTCAGCTACGACATCATCGACGGCACGACCAACCCGACGAACCAGCCGGACGCCGTGGATCCGAACACGCCGTCGCAGATCCGCAAGGTGAACCTGTTCGTGTCGGCCAGGTCGGATCTCCAGTTCACGCAGACCCGGGCGCCGGTCCGATCGGGCGTGGCGACCCAGGTCAGTCTGCGGAGCATGTCGTTCATGGATCGGTACCCGTGAGGTGAAGACCGTGCAGAATCGTGGACGCGACAACCAGGCGGGGATCGCCCTCGTGGCGGTCATGCTGATGCTCATGCTGGTGGCCGCGCTGATGGCCGGGTTCACGGCCATCGTCATGAGCGAGCAGCGGCTGCAGACCGTGGACCGGGACCGGACAGAGTCCTTCTACGCCGCCCACGGGGCGCTCGAGAAGCTGACGTCCGACCTGGGCGTGCTGTTCTCGAGCACGTACGCGCCGACCGGCGCCCAGGTGAACGCCCTGAACGCGGGTGCGCCTGCGCTGCCCGGGGTCACCTTCGTGACGACGGCCGAGGGGCCGGGCTACGGGGTGGCGTTCACCCCGGACGCCAGCGGCAATCCCGCCGCGGCGGCGCGGTCGATCACGGCCGGGCCGTACCAGGGCTTCAGCGGCCTCGTGACGCAGTACGAGCTCAGCGTGACGGCCAGCACGGGGAACATCGGCGAAGTGCGGCTGCAGCGGGAACTCCAGACAGTGAGCATCCCGGTCTTCCAGTTCGGCATCTTCTCGGAAACCGACCTCAGCTTCTTCGCGGGGCCGGACTTCGCCTTCGGCGGGCGGGTGCACAGCAACGGCAACCTGTTCCTCGCCTCGGGCGCCACGCTGACGCTCAGCGACAAGGTCGCCGCGTTCGATGAAGTGGTGCGCACCAACCTGTCGAACGGGTGGCCGGTGACCACCGGCTACACGGGCAACGTCCGCCTCATCACGACGCCGGGCACGTACCGCAATCTCGCCACGTCCGAGGGCAGCCTGATCAACACGCTGGGATCGGCGCTGAACGAACCGAGGTGGAGCAACCTGTCGATCGGGACCTACCACGGCAATGTGGTCAACAGCCGGACCGGCGCGCGCGAACTCAACCTGCCCCTGGTGACGATCGGGTCCACGCCGATCGAGATGATCCGGCGGCCGGAGGCGGGCGAGGACGTGAACGGGCCGCTGTACAAGCTCCGCTACTTCAGCATGGCCAGCCTCCGCATCCTGCTGTCGGACACCGCGGCCAATATCAGCAGCCTGCCGTCCGTCACGGCCGACCCGCCGGTCGCGCTGGGGGCGGTGACCCCGGCGTGGTACACGGTGAACTCGACGCACCCGCGGTTCGCCGTGTCGAAGACCGAAACCGGCACCATGCTCGCGGCCGGATCGCCGCTGCTCGGCGGGTCGATCAAACTCGAAATGCAGGATCGGAACGGGGTCTGGCACGATGTCACGCAGGAAATCATGAGCCTGGGCATCGGCGGGTCGAACCAGTCGAACGCCACGTGCGGAAACACGAGCCCCAACGCCATTATCAGGCTCGAACGGGTGCGCGACACGCCGTCGGTGGGCTCACCGTGCGGGACGAGCGCCACGCTGGCCGCCACGGACCTCTGGCCGAACATGCTCTACGACACGCGCGAGGGCAACCTGCGCGACAACATTCCGACCGGAGACACCTATATTTTCATGGGCGGCGCGATGAACTACGTCGAGCTCGACGTCAAGAACCTCCGGCGGTGGTTCCGCGGGGAGATCGGCGCGAGCGGACCCCAGGCCATCGACGTGACGGGCTACGTGGTGTACTTCTCCGACCGCCGCGGGAACCGCAACGGCACGGGCAGCGAAACCGGCGAGTACGGCAACGAGGACTTCGTCAATCCCAACACGACGGCGGGCACGCCGGACGGCGCGCTGGAAACCGGCGAGGACGTCAACAGCAACAGCCAGCTCGACCTCTACGGCCGGACCGTTGTGCCGCCGACGGGCCTGCTCGCCGCGTACCTCACGTACACCCCCAACACGCAGGTCACAAACAGGCTGTTCGGCCAGATGAACCCGCCGCTGTTCTTCCGGCGGGCGCTGAAGCTCACCAACGGCACCGCGGGCAACATCATCGAACCCGGCCTGACGGTGGTGGCCGAGAACCCGGTCTACGTGGAGGGCGACTACAATGCGGGTGGCGGCACCGGCTTTGGGGGGACGCACGTCGCGTGTTCCATCCTCTCTGATGCCGTGACCCTGCTGTCGAACAACTGGCTGGACGGCCGGTCGTTCTCGAGTCCTCACAACCGCGACTTGCGCCCCGGCAACGAGACGTACTACCGTTTCGCGGTGATTGCCGGGAAGGGGCCGTCGTTCGTCCGTCCGACTGCCGGCAGCCCGTACCAGGACTTCGGCACCGATGGAGGGGTCCACAATTTCCTCCGGATGCTCGAGGACTGGAACGGCACGATCCACTATCGCGGATCGATCGCGAGCTTCTACTTCAACCGGCAGGCCGTGGGCACCTACAAGTGCTGCACGAACGTGTACAACCCGAACACCCGCGACTACCAGTTCGACCTCGACTTCCTGACGCCGGCCCTGCTGCCGCCGCGGACGCCGATGTTCCGCGACGTCAACACGCTGGGCTTCACGCAGGTCCTGACGCCGCCGCGGTAGGTCACGCGGGCGGCTGGCGGCGTGCGGTCCACGGCGCACGCCGCAGCGTGAAGGACGACTCCCGACCCCCGGCTGTTCCTCGACCCCTCCTCGGCGATCCCTGGCCTCCGGCCCCCTGCCCGAGTATGATCCCGCCATGTCGCGCCGACCGCCTGCCATGGTCATCGCCGCAACGCTGGCGGCAAGCCTCGTTGCCATGTCGGTCTGGTCCCAGGACCGCGCGTTCTTTACGACCCCGCTGACACCCGACGAGCTGAAGGGCAAGCAGGCGGTGGTCGAAACGTCTCTGGGCCGCATGGTCATCGCCCTGCTGCCCGATCAGGCGCCGAACCACGTGGGTTATTTCATCAAGCTGGCGAAGGAGGGCGCCTACAACGGGACGACCTTCCACCGCGTGATCAAGTACGGCATCATCCAGGGCGGGGATCCCATCTCGAAGGACCCGGCCCGGCGTGCCCAGTACGGGACGGGCGGGCTGGGTGTTCTCGCGGCCGAGCCGGGCGCGGGCCAGCACGTGCGCGGGGCCGTGTCGGCCGTGCTGGTGCCGGGCAGGCGCGACAGCGCGGGTGCGCAGTTCTTCATCTGCGTGTCGCCCCAGCCGGCGCTCGACGGCCAGTACACCGTGTTCGGTCGCGTGGTCGAGGGGATCGCCGTGGCCTCGCGCATCTCCGAAGCGCCGGCCGATGACGGCGGGCGCCCGCTCGATCGGATCGACATCACCTCGGTGACCATCCGGGAAACGCCGCCGCAGGGCCCGGCGCCTTTCTCGACCGACACGCCGGCAGAACTCGCGACCTGGCGCGCCGTGATCGAGACGAGTCTCGGTGAGATCGGCATCGAGTTCCTGCCGGACAAGGCCCCGGCTCACGTGCTGAACTTCCTGCGGCTGGCCTCCGCCGGCGTCTATGACGCGACCGCGTTCCACCGCGTGGTGCCGGGCTTCGTGATCCAGGGCGGGTACATGGGCTCGCGAACCCAGCCCCTGGACGAGGCGCAGCAGCAGCTCATCGGCACGCTGCAGCCGGAGTTCAACGACACGCTCCACGACAAGGGCATCGTATCGATGGCGCGGGGCGACGATCCCGCGAGCGCCTCCACGTCGTTCTTCATCGTGACGGGACGCGCGACGGCGCTCGACGGCAAGTACACCGCGTTTGGCCGGGTCGTCTCGGGCATGGACGTGGTCGACGCCATCGAGAAGACGCCGACCGACGGGGAGAAACCGATGACCCGGGTCGAGGTGAAGACCGTGCGCCTCGAGCGCAAGCCGAGGACGGTCGCCGGGGAGGCACGGACCCAGGGCCCGACGTGACCGCAACACAGGGGCGCCGCACGGCCGCCCCCGTTCGCGTGCGAATCGGGGCCCGCCGATCCGCGGACCCGGCTTATAATCCTCCCGCTCCCTCGCGCGGACCTGGCGCGCACCCCACGCACGCGCGCCCGCACGCGAACGTTCTCGAGGTTCCCAGCCCCCGGCCCTGACGGGCCGGCGCATTTCCGGAGGAGTTCATGGGGAACGATGATCGAACGAAGGACACGAAGCCGGCTCCCGGTGTGAGCCGCCGGGGCTTCATCACCAGCGTGGGCACCGGGGCGATCGGGGTTGCCGCGGCTGCCACGCTGGCTGGCGCGTCCCCGGCCGAGGCCCAGGGCCCCGAAGTTGTTCCCGTCGGCGAGATGAGCCCCGTGCTCCTCGTCGTCAACGGCCGGAAGCACCGGCTCCTCGTCGAACCGCGGTGGTCGCTGCTCTACGTGCTGCGCGACCACCTCGGTCTGACCGGCACGAAGGTCGGGTGCGAGCGCGGCGAATGCGGCGCCTGCACCGTGCTCATCGACGGCACGCCGCGCTACGCCTGCCTGACGCTGGCGGTCGAGGCCGACGGCCGATCGATCACCACCATCGAAGGGCTGATGAACGGCGAAGACCTCGGGACGACGCAGCAGGCCTTCGCCGACGAAGACGGATTCCAGTGCGGCTACTGCACGCCGGGCCAGGTGATGGCTGCCGAGGGGCTGCTCCGGGGGAACCCGTCACCCTCGCTGGACGAGATCCGCCAGGGCATGTCGGGCAACATCTGCCGCTGCGGGGCGTACGCACACATCTTCAAGGCGGTGGCGAAGGCCGGCGACCTGAAGCGGCAGGGGAGGTGAGCATGAAGCCCGACGACCTCTACTTCTGGGACGGGCCCTTGCCCGAGACGCAGGCGCCGGCGGCGACGCCGCCCGAGCCGTGGGGAGAAACGACGGTGGTCGGCAAGCCGATCGTGCGCGTCGATGCGTACGACCGCGTCAGCGGGTCGGCGGTCTACCCGTCGGACGTGGTCCTGCCCGACATGCTGCACGCGGCCATCCTCGGCTGTCCGCACGCCCACGCGATGGTGAAGAAGGTGGACACGGGCGCGGCCGAGAAGATGCCCGGCGTCCGGGCGGTGCTCGCCGACGGCATGCCCGGGACCAGCGTTCCGTGGTTCGGCGGCCGCGGCGGGTTCGCAAGCCGGCTGTTCGATTCGCACTGCCGGTACGACGGCGACGAGGTGGCCGTCGTGGCGGCCGACACGATCTACCAGGCGTGGGACGGGGTGCGCGCCATCAAGGTGGACTACGAGGTGCTGCCCAACGCCGTCACGGTCGAGGAGGCCCTGACGCCCGGAGCGGCGCCGATCCGCGACGGCGGCAACAAGCCGCAGGCTCCGCAGCCGTACCAGCGCGGCGACGTCGAGGCGGGGTTCAAGTCGGCGGACGTCGTGGTCGAGCACACGTTCCACACGCCGTGCGAGCTGCACAACCCGATGGAGCTCCACGGGAGCGTGGCGAAGTGGGACGGCCCTCGCCTGACCGTCTGGGAGTCGACGCAGGGCGTCTACGCGGTGCAGGCGGGCCTCGCGCGTGCCCTCAACCTGCCGCTCGCGAACGTCCGGGTCATCGGCCACTACATGGGCGGCGGCTTCGGCAGCAAGCTGGAGACCGGAAAGTACACGGTGATGGCCGCGTTGCTCGCCCGGAAGACGGGCCGGCCCGTGCGGCTGTTCCTGCCGCGGGAGCAGGTCTGCCGGACGATGGGGAACCGGCCGGGGGATGCCATCACGCTCAAGGCCGGCGCGCGGAAGGACGGAACCCTGGTCGCCTTGCAGTCCTCGGCCATCGGGTCGGGCGGCGCGTACTCCGAGAGCGGCACGGGCATCGACTACGTCATCCGCGAGCTGTACAAGTGCCCCAACGTGCGGTGCGAGAGCACGAACGTGTTCATCAACGCCGGCCCGCAGCGGGCGTTCCGGGCGCCCGGGCACCCGCAGGGCGCGTGGGTGCTCGAGATCACGCTGGACGAGCTGGCGGCGAAGCTCGGCATGGATCCGATCGAGCTGCGGCTGAAGAACATCACGACCGTGAGCCAGAGCCGCGAAGGCAACCCGCCGTACACGAGCACGGGCCTGGCCGAATGCCTGCGCGAGGGCGCCAAGGCCTTCGGCTGGACCGAGGCGCGGGGCCGGGCGCCGCTCCCGAGCCATGTCAAGCGGGGCGTGGGCGTCGCCGCCGGGATGTGGCAGGGCGGTGCCGGCAGTCCGCCATCCACCATCATCGTCAAGCTGTTCGCTGACGGCAGCGCGAACCTCAACATGGGCGCGGCAGACATCGGGTGCGGCACGAAGACGTGGGGAGCGCAGATCGTGTCGGAGGAACTCGGCGTCCCCGTCGATCGGATTTCGATCGAGCACGCGGACACCGGCACGACGCAGTTCGCGACGCCGAGCGGCGGCAGCAAGACCGCGCCGACCGAGTCGCCGGCAATCCGCGCCGCCGCCATCGATGTGAAGCAGCAGCTGCTGGCAATGGCCTCGGAACACCTGAAGCTCCCGCCCGCCGATCTCGTGCTGCGCGGCAACGAGGTGATCGCGAAGAGCGATCCGTCGAAGAAGGTGGCCCTGGGCCAGATTCCCGCGTTCGGCCGGCGGGCCCTCATCGTCGGCGTGGGCTACCGCGTGCCGAATCCGCCGGGGAAGGCCACGAACCCCTTCGGGGCACAGTTCGCGGAAGTCGAGGTCAACACGAAGACCGGCGAGATCAAGGTGCTGCGGTTCCTGGGCGCTCACGACAGCGGCCGGATCCTGAACCTCAAGATGTTCCAGAACCAGATATTCGGGGGCATCACGATGGGCATCGGGTTCGGGCTCACGGAGGAGCGCGTGCTCGATGCCGGCCAGCTCGGCCGGCTGCTGACCGCGAACCTGCACGACTACAAGCTGCCGACGGCGCTGGATGCGCCGGCCGACAAGTCGGTCGTCGTGGTCGATCCCCACGACAACGAGTTCAGCTCGACCGGGGCGAAGGGCGTCGGCGAGCCCGCCACGATCCCGACGGCGCCGGCCGTGGCCAATGCCGTGTACCACGCGACCGGGCTGCGGCTGACCGACGCGCCGATGAGTCCGGCGCGCGTGGTGCAGGCGCTGGCGGCAGCGAAGCCGGGCCCGAAGGGCCAGAAGGGGAGGGAGTGATGCTGCGGAGCTTTGCCTATGTTCGTGCGAGCTCGCTCGGCGAGGCGCTGAAGCAGCTCGACGGGGCCGGAACGCTGGTGCATGCGGGCGGCACGGACCTCCTCGGCTGCCTGCGCGACAACGTGATGCAGGCCCAGAAGGTGGTGAGCATCAGCCGGATCGGCGACCTGCAGGGGATCGCCGCCACTCCGGAGGGCGGGCTGCGCATCGGCGCGCTGACCACCATCACGGCGATCGCGGCGCACGCCGGCATCGCCGAGAAGTACGGCGCGCTCGCGCAGGCGGCGTCGCTCGTGGCCAGCCCGCAGCTGCGCAACCAGGGCACCATCGGCGGCAACCTGTGCCAGCGGCCGCGCTGCTGGTACTTCCGCGGCGATTACGAGTGCTCGCGGAAGGGCGGCAGCATGTGCTATGCCCTGGGCGGGCAGAACCAGTATCACTGCATCTTCGGCGGCGGTCCCTGCGTGATCGTGCATCCGTCCGACACGGCTCCGGCGCTGGCGGCGCTCGAGGCGACCGTCCGGATCGCCGGGCCGAAAGGCACGCGCACCGTTCCGGTCGAGCAGTTCTTCGTGCCGCCCGACAAGGACGTGACGAGGGAGACGGTGCTCGAGCCCGGCGAGATCCTGACCGAGGTGCTGCTGCCGCCCGCCACGGGCGGGCCCAGCTCGTACCGGAAGATCCGGGCGCGCGGCGCGTGGGACTTCGCGCTGGCGGGCCTGGCGCTCTCGCTCACCTTCAAGGCCGGGAAGGTCGAGAGGGCGCGCGCGGTGCTGTCGGGCGTCGCGCCGATCCCGTGGCGCTCGCCGGCCATCGAGAAGGCCATCACCGGGCAGAGGCTCGATGCGAAGACGGTGGCGGCTGCCGGCGCGGCATCGGTCGTTGGCGCCCAGCCGCTGGAGTACAACGGGTACAAGGTCCCGCTGGTGAAGGGCATGGTGGAAGAGGCCCTGCTCGCCATCGCGCCCCCGCCCGCCGCGAACCGGGGCGACGACGAGTAGGGCCGGCGTCGCGGTCGCTCCCGTGGGGGACGGCGCCGGACACGGTGAACAGGATGATGCAGGTCGAGGCCACGTCCAGCGGCACGCCGAAGATGCCCTCGAGCGTCATGTAGAGGGTGCCGGCGAGCCATCGGCCCGCTAGCCGCGACCGGGCGCCGACGGGGGCCTCCCGGCGGTGCGGGGCGCCGCGTCGCTACACGACCAGCGTCGGCAGGTCCAGCTCGCGCCGACGGAAGACCCGGAGGAAGGCGTCCACCACCTCGGGATCGAACTCCTTGCCGGCGCCCTTCTCGATGATCTCCCTGGCCTCGAACGACGACACCGCCTTCCGGTAGGGTCGATCGCTGACCATCGAGTCGAACACGTCGGCAACCGCGATGATGCGGGCGCCCCTCGGGATGCCGTCGCCGGCGTCCGCGCTGTAGCCGCTGCCGTCGAACCGATCGTGGTGCGCGAGAATGATCGGGAGGATCCGCCGCAGCGCGCCGCCGGCGGGTTCGAGGAGCCGGGCCCCGTGATCGACGTGCTTCTTCATCTCCTCGAACTCGTCCTGCGTCAGGCGGGCGGCCTTGTAGAGCAAATCGCGGCTGACCTTCAGCTTGCCGATGTCGTGCAGCAGCGCGGCCGCGCGGACGTCCTCGATCTCGGCGGTCGACTCGCCCATCTCGGTGGCGATGCGCGCGGCGAAGACCGACACCCGGTAGCAGTGGTTCTCCGTGTAGGTGTCGTTGGCCACGAAGTGGCGCAGGATCATCAGCACGCCGTGGTAGGTCTCGCGCAACTCACTGAGCTGGGCGTTCCGGTGTTCGTACAGCGTGCCCATCAGGTAGGCCGTCAGCATCAGTCCGCCGCCCCACGCGGCCAGCTCCAGCCAGACCCCGAGCGTCGTGCTCTCGAACGCCGACGTGCCGAGCACGTTCGGGTTGGCCTGGATCAGCAGCACGACCAGGAGCATGCTGCCGAACGCCATCAGCGTGGCATGTCGGCGGCCGAACAGGTAGGCCGACATCACGGTCGGCAGCGTGTAGAGGCTCAGCACCGCGCGACCGGAGGTCGCGGCGGCGTTCAGGAGCCAGGCGAGCGCGAAGAGCGAGAGCAGCAGCCACAGTTCGCTGTTGGCCCGCTTCGCCTGCATCGCGAGGCGCTGCAGCCACGGCGCCGGCGGCGAGCCGGACCCGCGGCGCGGGGCGATGGCAGGGCCGGGAACGGCGGTTGGAGCGGCGGTTGGAGCTTCGACAGGTGGCGCGGCCTGACTCGATTCCATCGGGCTCTACCTTTCATCAGCGACCGGTATAGTTATCGGCTGAACAGCACCCGCGAAACAGCCCCCGTCAAGGCGGGGCCACCGATGGTGTATCACAAAGGATACGATTCGCGGGCAGGGGCCAGCCGCAGCCGGATCCACGCCACGACCGCGGCAGTCGCCTGCTCGTAGACCGCCGCCTGGGGGATGGGCCACCGCTTGAGGACGGCAAACGAGTGGTCGCCGCCCTCCACCACGTGAAGCGTCGACGACCCGGGCAGGACGTCCAGGAAGACCTGCAGCTCCGCCGGCGTCCCAAAGGCGTCCTTCGCTCCCTGGACGAACAGCATGGGGACGGTCACCTGGGGCAGGTGGGACACGCGGACCTGTTGCGGCTTGCCTGGCGGGTGAAGCGGGTAGCCCAGGAAGATGACGCCGCAGAGCCGCGGCCACCACGCCGGCGAGTCCGACTGGGCCGCGTCCGGGGCCGCCGCCACATGGGAGCTGATCCGTCCGCCGAGCGACTTGCCCCCGATGAACAGGGGCTGCGCCCCGAGTACCGGGTCGCCGGCCACGTGGTCCAGCACCGCGCGATAACACGACTCGAGGACCGGCTGCGGGTCGGGCAGCCGCCGGGCTCGTTCCGTGAACGGGAAATTGAAGGTCAGCACGTCGAGCCCGTGCGCGGCGAGGCTGGTGGCGGCATCCACCATGAACTCACTGGTCTGGCCGGCGCCGGCTCCATGGCCGAGCACCAGGGTGGCCAGGGCCCCCGGCGCCACCGGCGCGTAGTAGCGGGCCGACACGGACGCGGCCGTTTCCAGCTCGATTCGACGCTGCTCTGGCAAGGGATCCTCCGCCGCTGGCCGGGGACCTGCCCCGGAACTGCCTTGAGCCGATCGCACCCCGCGACGTACGCTAGGGAACCATGGCGCCGCAATACATCTTCACGATGAAGGGGCTTGGGAAAGTCTACCCTCCCGACGCCCAGGTTCTCAAAGACATCTGGCTGTCGTTCCTGCCGGGGGCGAAAATCGGCGTGCTGGGGCTGAACGGCGCCGGCAAGAGCACCGTTCTCAAGATCATGGCGGGCGTTGAAACGGAGTTCCTCGGCGAAGCTTATCCCGCCGCTGGCATCTCGGTCGGCTACCTGCCCCAGGAGCCCCGCCTCGACCCAGCCAAGGACGTGCTCGGTAACGTCGAGGAGGGCGTGGCGAGCATCCGGGACCTGCTCCATCGATACGACGAGCTGAATGCGAAGCTCGGGGAGAACCTGGACGGCGCCCAGATGGAGAAGGTCCTGGAGGATCTTGGCCGGCTCCAGGACAAGATCGACGCGGCCGGGGCCTGGGAGCTCGACTCGAGGCTCGAACTGGCGATGGACGCGCTCCGCCTGCCGCCGGCCGACGCGGACGTCGCGCAACTGTCGGGGGGCGAGCGCCGCCGGGTGGCGTTGTGCCGGCTGCTCCTCCAGTCGCCGGACCTGCTGCTGCTCGACGAGCCCACCAACCACCTCGACGCCGAGTCGGTCGCCTGGCTCGAGCACTTCCTGCACGACTATCCCGGGACGGTCGTGGCGGTCACGCACGACCGCTACTTCCTGGACAACGTCGCCGGCTGGATCCTCGAACTCGACCGCGGCTCCGGCATCCCCTGGGAGGGCAACTACTCGTCGTGGCTTGAGCAGAAGCAGCGGCGGCTGGAGATCGAGGAGAAGCAGGAAGCCCGGCGCGCCCGCACGCTCCAGCGTGAGCTCGAGTGGATCCGGATGTCGCCGCGCGCGCGGCAGGCCAAGGGGAAAGCCCGCCTCAACGCGTACGAGGCCATGCTCGCGGAGGACACCGCTCAGAAGATCGAGACCGCCGAGATCTACATCCCGCCCGGCCCGCGACTGGGCGACATCGTGGTCGAGGCGCGGGGCCTGAAGAAGGGCTACGGCGACCTGCTGCTGATCGATGACCTGGACTTCACGCTCCCGCGCGGCGGCATTGTCGGCGTCATCGGCCCGAACGGGGCCGGCAAGACCACGCTCTTCAGGATGATCACCGGGCAGGAACCGCCCGATGGCGGCACGCTGCGGATTGGCGAGACGGTCCAGGTCGGCTACGTGGACCAGTCGCGTGACGCCCTGTCGGCGGACAAGACGGTGTGGGAAGAGGTCTCCGGCGGCCACGACGAGGTGCAGCTCGGGAAGCGCACGGTCGCCTCGCGCGCGTACGTGTCCTGGTTCAACTTCAAGGGGCGCGACCAGCAGCGCAAGGTCGGGACGCTCTCGGGAGGCGAGCGCAACCGCGTGCACCTCGCCAAGCTCCTCAAGAAGGGCTGCAACCTGCTGCTGCTCGACGAGCCGACCAACGACCTGGACGTCGACACGCTCCGGGCGCTCGAGGAGGCGCTCCTGTCGTTCGCGGGCTGCGTCGCGGTGATCAGCCACGATCGGTGGTTCCTCGACCGCATTGCCACGCACATCCTGGCCTTCGAAGGCGACAGCAAGGTGGTCTGGTTCGAAGGCAACTACCAGGACTACGAGGCGGACCGGCATCGGCGGCTGGGCGCGGAGGCCGACCGCCCGCACCGGATCAAGTACCGGAGGC
Source organism: uncultured Acidobacteriota bacterium (assembly GCA_963813325.1). Classification (GTDB taxonomy): domain Bacteria; phylum Acidobacteriota; class Vicinamibacteria; order Vicinamibacterales; family JAKQTR01; genus CAWEYM01. The sequence goes on along the minus strand of CAWEYM010000002.1, from coordinate 1,065,838 downwards.
TGACGAGGTAGGGGCGGGAAGTGGGAGTCGGAATCCGGGCAGATCATCGCCAGTTGTGTGTTGTGAGTTGTAGTGAGTTGTGTGTTGCGAGTTGTGAGTCGTGAGTCGTGAGTCTCTGAAGGCTCAAGACTCACAACTCACGACTGACAACTCAAAACTCAAGGCTGGAAACTCCTCCGTGTAATAGAATCCCCCCGCCCCCTGACGTTTGTTCATTCCTCCGAAAGGGGCTCGACCGTGCGTAGACCTGGCGTGCTCATCACCGGGGCCAGCGGCGAAATCGGCCATGGGCTGATCTCCCGGCTCTCGGACCATGGCTCCACCCCGATCGTCACGCTGGACGTCCGCCAGCTCGAGCCCGAGCAGGGCAGGCGGGTCCAGCGCGAGGTCATCGGCTCGATCCTGGACCGGGCCATGCTCGACCAGATCCTGGCGGAATTCGACATCGATCACGTCTATCACCTGGCCGCGCTCCTCTCGACGCGCAGCGAGTTCACGCCGATGGCGGCGCACCAGGTGAACGTCGAAGGTACGCTCCACCTGCTGGAGTTCGCCCAGCAGCAGGGCGAATCGCACGGGCGGCCGGTCGTCTTCCTGTATCCCTCGTCGATCGCCGCCTACGGCCTGCCGGACCTGGCGACGAAGGCCAGGGCGGGGAAGGTGAAGGAGGACCAGTACACCCATCCGACGACGATGTACGGGTGCAACAAGCTGTATTGCGAAGAGCTGGGCCGCTATTACGCCCGGCACTACAAGCAGCTCGCGGCCGAGTCGTTGAGCGGCAAGGTGGACTTCCGCGCCGTGCGCTTCCCGGGCCTGATCTCGGCCGTCACCGTGCCGTCGGGCGGGACGTCGGACTACGCGCCCGAGATGATCCACGCGGCCGCCAAGGGCGAACCGTACGCCTGTTTCGTGCGCCCGGACACCCGTATTCCGTTCATGGCGATGCCGGACGGCGTCGAGGCGCTGCTGGCGCTGGCGGCCGCGCCGAGCCAGCGCCTCACGCGCACGGCCTACAACGTCGGCGCGTTCAACCCGTCGGCGGATGAGATCCAGGACGTCGTGCTCCGCTCGTTCCCGGGGGCCCGGATCACGTGGGCGAACGACCGGAAGCGGCAGGGCATCGTGGATTCGTGGCCGGCGGACGTGGACGACAGCGCGGCGAGGACGGACTTCGGCTTCGCGCCGGCCTACGACTTCGAACGCGCGTTTGCCGAGTACCTGATTCCGACGATCAGACGGCGCTACGCGCAGTAGCCGTCGCCCGGCGTCGGGGGGCGTGGCATCGCCCGCAGGGAGACCGCGCATGGACCTGAAGGCCTTGATCCGGCACGCCCGCGGCGACGAACCGGTCGACCTGCTGGTGCGGAACGCCCGCGTCGTCAACGTGCTCAGCGGCGACATTGTCCCGACGAACATCGCGGTGGCGGAGGGGTATGTCGCGGGCTTCGGGGACTACGAGGCCCGGACGGTCGTGGACGTCGAGGGGGCGTACGTGGCCCCCGGGTTCATGGACGCTCATGTCCACATCGAGAGCGCTCTCGTCCCGCCCGCCGAGTTCGCCAGGGCCGTGGTGCCGCGGGGCACCACGGCCGTCATCACCGATCCCCACGAGATTGCGAACGTGCTCGGCCTCGAGGGCATCCGGTTCATGTTCGAGAGCGCCAAGTACGGTCCACTCAGCATGTTCGTGATGGCCTCGTCGTGCGTGCCCGCGACCGGCATGGCCACCAACGGCGCCGTGCTGCACGGCTACGATCTCTTCCCCCTCAAGTCGGATCCGTGGGTGCTGGGTCTGGGCGAGGTCATGAACTTCCCGGCGGTGATCAGCGGCGACGACGCGGTGCTGGAGAAGATCGGCGCGTTCAGGGACGCGGTGATCGACGGTCACGCGCCGGGCCTCACGGGCCGGGCGCTGCAGGCCTACGTCGCGGCCGGCGTGAGATCGGATCACGAGGCCACCACGCCGGAGGAAGCGATCGAAAAACTGCGGCTGGGGATGATGCTCTTCATCCGGGAAGGCACCGCCGCCCGCAACCTGAATGCGCTGCTGGCGCTCGTCACCCCCGCCAACAGCCACCGCATCTGTTTCTGCACCGACGATTGCCAGCCGGCCGACCTGATTGACCGGGGCGGCATCGACTACGCCGTCAGGACCGCCATCGCGGCCGGCCTCGATCCGATCATGGTGCTGCGCATGGCGTCCTGGAATGTCGCGAACCACTTCCGGCTGTACGACCGCGGCGCCATCGCGCCGGGCTACCGGGCCGACCTGGTGGTCTTCGACGATCTGCGCGCGCCACGGGCCCGCATCGTGTTTCGCCATGGCCAGCTCGTGGCGCGTGACGGCCGCATGACGATCCCGCGGCGCCCGCCGTCCCGGGGCCTGCGAAGCACCATGAACGTCGCGTGGGACCGGGTGGATATCCGGATTCCCGCCGAGGGCCGGCGCGCACGCGTGATCGGCATGGTGCCGAACCAGTTGACGACCGACGCGCTCGTCGATCAGCCGCCCGCTGTCGACGGATACGCGCAGGCGGACCCGTCCCGCGACCTGCTGAAGGTGACGGTCATCGAGCGGCACATGGCGTCGGGGGCCGTCGGCAAGGGGTTCGTGCGGGGCATGGGCCTGAGGAGCGGCGCAATGGCGTCGTCGGTGGCGCACGACCACCACAACGTGGTGTCGATCGGGGCCGACGACACCTCCATGCTGACGGCGGTGCGGCGCGTCGGCAGCCTCCACGGCGGGATGGTGGTGGCTGATGGCGAGCGCGTGCTTGCGGAAGTGCCGTTGCCGCTGGGCGGCCTGATGAGCGCGGAACCCGTGGAGACCGTCCGGCGCCAACTGGACGACGCCGTGGGCCAGGCCCGGGCGCTTGGCGCGCGCCCGTACGACCCGTTCATGGCGATGAGCTTTCTGGCGCTGGAAGTCATGCCCGCGCTGAAACTGACCGACCGCGGCCTGGTGGATGTGAAGCGGTGCGAGATCGTGCCGCTGTGGATCGACTGACGCAGACCACCAGGCGGCAGATATCCTCACCCTCCGTGCCCGTCAGGCGCACGTCCGCGACGCCCGGGCCGCGCAGGACGGCGCCGGGAGCACGCCGACGGGAACGGGTGTCGGCGCGTGGGTGTAAGCACCGGATAGTCAACAGCTTGCGCGGAGAGGCGCCGGCTGGACCGCGACAGGTGCCGGCGATGCCGTACCCGTTGTAACCATCCCCGATCTCGTGAATCATTGTTCATAGCGACGCTGGCCCCCGGGCACGGTGCCTCAACGTCCCCCATCGGGTTCGTCTCGCCCACCCCCAGACCGAGCGACCCTCGAGGTTCAGATGGATACAGTCTCCAGGCGCAGGTTTCTCAAGATCTCGACTGCGACCATGGGTGTCGCCGCGGCGGGTGCCAGCCTGACGAAGCTCGCCGGGCAGGCGGCTGTCACGGGCGGCGGCGCCGCCGGGCTGCAGAAGATCCCCACGTACTGCGACCTCTGCTTCTGGAAGTGCGGCGCGGTGGCTTACGTCCAGGACGGCGCGCTGTGGAAAATCGAGGGCAACCCCGAGGACCCGCTCAGCCGCGGGCGGCTGTGCCCGCGCGGCACCGGCGGCGTCGGCGCGCACTACGATCCCGATCGGCTGCGGACGCCGCTCATCCGGCGGCAGCGCCGCGGGCAGGACGAGTGGGCGCAGGTCACCTGGGACGAGGCACTGGGTTACATCGCCGAGCGGCTCGGGAAGATCAAGGCCCAGTACGGCCCGGAAGCGGTGGCCCTGTTCGCCCACGGCATCGGCGGGAACTTCCTGAAGCACACGCTCAAGGCCTACGGGACCCCCAACATCGCGGCGCCGTCGTTCGCGCAGTGCCGCGGGCCGCGCGACGTGGGATTCAACCTCACGTTCGGCGAGGAGGTCGGGTCCCCAGAGCGCACGGACATCCGGAATGCCCAGTGCCTGGTGCTCATCGGCTCGCACCTCGGCGAGAACATGCACAACTCGCAGGTGCAGGAGTTCGCCGAGGCGATCGCCGCCGGCGCGAGCGTCATCGTCGTGGATCCGCGCTTCTCGATCGCGGCGGGCAAGGCGAAGCACTACCTGCCGATCCGTCCGGGAACGGACCTCGCGCTGCTGCTGGCGTGGATGCACGTGATCGTGACCGAGGGGCTCTACGACAAGGAGTACGTGGCCGCGCACGGGTTCGGGTTCGAGGCGTTCGCGGCGGAAATGGCAGCCTACACGCCCGAGTGGGCCTATCCCGAGACGGGCATCGAGCCGGCGGTCATCCGCGAGACGGCGCGCGAGATGGCGCGGTACCGGCCGGCGACGCTGGTGCACCCGGGCCGGCACGCCGCCTGGTACGGCGACGACACCCAGCGCAGCCGCGCGATCGCGCTGCTCAATGCGCTGCTCGGCAGCTGGGGCCGCAAGGGCGGCTTCTACTCGCCGGTGAGCATGGACGTGCCCGGGTATCCGTACCCGGCGTACCCGAAGCCGGCCCGCGGCAAAGTGGACAATCCGGGCGGCAAGCACCCGTTCGCCCTCGAGACGATCACGACCGGCATCCGCGACGCGACGCTGACCGGTCAGCCCTACCCGATCCGCGCGTGGTTCACCTACGCCACCAACCTGATCCTCGCCCTGCCGAACGAGGCCGAGACGATCAAGGCGATCCAGGCGCTCGACCTGATGGTCGTCGTGGATGTGCTCCCGACCGAGATCGCGGGCTGGGCCGATGTCGTGCTGCCGGAGACGACCTACCTGGAGCGGTACGACGACCTCAACGTCGAAGTGTTCCGCAAGCCGTTCGTCGCGCTGCGTCAGCCCGTCGTGAAGGCGACAGCGGATCAGAAGCCGAACTGGTGGATCGCGCGCGAGCTGGCGAAGAAGCTGGGGCTGGGCGCGTACTACCCCTGGACCGACATCGAGGAGTACCTCGGGTACCGCCTGACGAAAGCGGGGCTGAGCTTCGCCGAGCTCAAGCAGAAGGGCATCCTGCACGGCGCGCCGCAGCCGATCTACTACGAGGAGGGCGTGATGCCGGAGTTCCCGACGCCCTCTGGCAAGATCGAGTTCTACTCGACGGCCCTGCGCGACAAGGGGTTCGACCCGGTGCCGACGTACACGAAGCACCCGCAGCCGCCGCCGGGGTCGTTCCGGCTGCTGTTCGGCCGGGCGCCCGTGCACTCGTTCGGCCGCACCCAGACCAACCCGATCCTCCACGAGATGATGGCGGAGAACGAGGTGTGGGTGAACGTGCACGTGGCGGAACGCGCGGGCCTCAAGGACGGGGACCGGGTCCGGCTGCGGAACCAGGACGGCGTGGTGAGCAACCCGGTCAAGGTCAAGGCGACCGAGCGCATCCGGCCGGACTGCGTGTACATGGTGCACGGCTTCGGGCATACCGCCGTGCGCCTGCGCAGCGCGTACCTCAAGGGCGCGAGCGACTCGCAGCTGGTGACGCGCTACGTCAGGGACCCGCTGATGGGCGGCACGGGCATGAACGTGAACTTCGTCACGCTGGAAACGGAGGCCTGAGGCGATGGCGCGCTACGGCATGGCAATCGACACCCGGCTGTGCGTCGGGTGCATGGACTGCGTGGTCGCCTGCAAGACCGAGAACCACGTGCCCACAGGCTTCAACCGGGACTGGATCGCGTACGAGACGGCCGGGCAGTTCCCGACACTGCACATGGAGATCCGATCGGAGCGGTGCAATCACTGCGACGAACCGCCGTGCGTGGCCTGCTGCCCGACCGGGGCCAGCCACGTCGCCGAGCCCGGCCGCATCGTGCTGGTGACGCACGACGAGTGCATCGGGTGCAAGGCGTGCCTCGCCTCGTGCCCGTACGACGCGCGGTTCATCAACCCCGAGGGCTACGCCGACAAGTGCACGTTCTGCGAGCACCGCGTGAAGGACGGCCTGGATCCGGCCTGCGTGGCGGTGTGCCCGACGCGCTGCTTCACCTTTGGCGACCTGGACGATCCCAACAGCTCGATCAGCCAGGTCCTGGCGTCGCGGAAGTTTCACCCGCTGCTGCCGGCCGCCGGCACGGGCCCGCGCATCTTCTATCTGGACTGACGGGAGCCATCGGCGATGACGGAACTCTTCATCACGCGGCACAACGAACTCATCGATCCCTTTCTCCAGGTGTGGCAGTGGCAGATCCCCGTCTACCTCTTCCTCGGCGGGTGGGTGGCCGGGATGATGATCATCACCGGCTACTTCCTGCTGAGGCGCCGGTACGCGGAGCGGTCGTGCGTCTGCTCGGCGCTGCCGCTCGTCGGGCTCGTGCTGCTGAGCGCCGGCATGCTCGCGCTCTTCCTGGACCTGGAGCACAAGCTCTACGTCTGGCGGCTGTACACGACGATCGAGCTGGCCTCGCCGATGTCGTGGGGCGCGTGGATCCTGCTGCTCGTCTACCCGGTGCTGGTCGTGTCCGCGCTGGTGCGGCCGCCGGCCATCATCGAGGACCTCAGCCAGACGGTGGAACGCGCCTCCATGTGGCTGCGGGCGCGGGCCCGGGTGGTCGCGGCGATCGGCGCGACGAGCATCGGGCTGGGCGTGGCGCTCGGCATCTACACGGGCATCCTGCTGAGTTCGCTGGGCGCGCGGCCGCTGTGGAACAGCGGCGTGATGGGCCTGCTGTTCCTGGCGTCGGGCGTGTCCGGGGCCGCGGCGTTCGCGCACATGATGGCGCGTGCCGAGGTCGAGCGCCGCACGATGGTGCGCGTCGACAACGTCATGCTGCCGGCGGAGCTGGCGCTGCTGGTCCTGTACCTGTTCGGCCTGCTGGCGGGCAGCGCGCCGCAGATCGAGGCCGCGCGGCTCTTCCTGGGCGGGGCCTACACCGCGCCCTTCTGGGTCCTGGTCGTGGGCATCGGCATCGTCGTGCCGCTGTTCATCCAGATGCAGGCGGTGCGGCGCCGCATCATGCACACGCCGGTGGCGCCCCTGCTGGTGCTGGCCGGCGGGCTCGCGCTGCGGTTCGTGTTCGTCTACGCGGGGCAGGCGAGCCACTGGGCGCACGGGGCGATGCGGGCGGGATCGTTCTGAGGGCGTCGGGGCACGGATCGCGAGATAATAAGGGCATCACCATGACGACAACAACCGCAGAAGGGCTGGGCGTCCCCGTGGAGGCCGCGCACGAGGCCACCCGGGTCCGCGCTCAGGCCTACATGAATCCGTACCTGGCCGGCATCGGCCTCGGCCTCACGCTGCTCGCGGCGTTCGTGCTCGTGGGGCGGGGGCTCGGGGCGTCCGGCGCGTTCAACTCGGTGCTCGCGTGGGTGGTGGCCGCGGTGGCCCCCGAGCACGCGCGCGCGAACGAGTTCATCGCGGGCTACCTCGGTGACGGCACCACGTCGCCGCTCAAGTCGTGGCTGCTGTTCGAGGTCGTGGGCGTCTTCATCGGCGCGCTGCTGTCCGGGCTGCTCGCCGGGCGCGTGCGCTTCGGCACCGAGAAGGGCCCGCGGGTGTCGGTCGCCGTCCGGCTGTCGATGGCGTTCGGCGGCGGGATCCTGACGGCGTTCGGCGCCGCGCTTGCGCGCGGCTGCACCAGCGGTCAGGCGCTGACGGGCGGGGCGCTGCTCAACCTCGGGAGCTGGGTGTTCATGTTGATGGTCTTCGCCGGGGCGTACGCCGTGGCGTATCTCGTAAGGTGGCAGTGGCGATGATGGCACCATTCCTCAAGTACGGCATGTTCGGCGACGAGACCAGCCTCGTGGTCGCGTTTCTGATCGGGATCGGCTTCGGCTTCTTCCTGGAGCGCGCCGGCTTCGGCAGCGCGCGCAAGCTCGTCTCGCAGTTCTACCTGAACGACCTCGCGGTCTTCAAAGTCATGTTCACCGCCATCGTGACGGCGATGCTCGGCGTGACGTACCTGGGCTGGATGGGCTGGCTCGACCTGTCGCTCGTCTACCTCGTGCCGACGTTCCTACTGCCGCAGATCGTCGGCGGCCTCGCCCTCGGCGCCGGGTTCGTGATCGGCGGGTACTGCCCCGGCACGTCCGCCGCGGCGATCGCCACCGGGAAGGCCGACGCCGTGGCGTTCGCGGGCGGGATCTTCGCCGGCATGCTGGTCTTTGCGGAAATCTTCCCCTGGGTCAAGGGCTTCTACATGAGCACCCCGCGCGGGGCCACCACGATCCCGCAGGCGTTCGGGCTGCCCTACGGCCTCGTCGTGTTCGCCGTGGTGCTGATGGCGATTGGCGGTTTCTATGCGGCCGGGTTCGTCGAACGGAAGTTCGCGGTCCGCAGCGAGGGGTAGGCCATGCGCAACTGGCTCGTGCATCTGACGCTCAACCAGCGCCTGGCGCTCCTGGCCCTGGTCCTCGGCGCCGCCGCCGTATTCGCCACGCCGTACCAGGGCGGCGTCGTGACGCTCGACGCGCGCGAGCTCGCGCGGATTGTCGACAGGCAGGTCGACCGGGTCGAGCCGACCCAGCTGGCCGCGTGGATTATCGCGGAACGGGCGGACTATCGCCTCGTGGACCTGCGTGACGCGCAGGCGTTCGCGCAGTACCACATCCCGTCGGCGGACAACGTGCCTGCCGGCAGCCTGCTCGACGCCGGGCTCGGGCGCCAGGAGCGAATCGTCCTGTACGCGGAGGACGGCGTCCGGGCGGCCCAGGCGTGGATGCTCCTGCGCACGCAGGGCTACCGGGGCGTGTATATGCTCGACGGGGGCCTGCAGGCCTGGAAGGACCAGGTCGTGTACCCGGTGATCGCGGACAACCCCACGCCCGATCAAAAGGCCACGGACGATCGCCTCGCGTCGGTCGCGGCGTTCTTCGGCGGGGCCCCGCGCAGCGCGGGGGCCGTGGCCGCCGGCGTCCCGGTGCCGGCCGCGATGGGGTCGGCCGGCTCGGGGGCCGTGCCGAAGGTGGAGGCGCCCGCCACGCCGGCCGGCGCAAAGAAGCCCGCGCCCCGGAAGAAGAAGGAAGGCTGTTGAGGCTCGCGCGGGGCGCGGCGCCGCCGTGCCCCGCGCGCCGCTAGCCCGGCGGCTGCGCGCCTGCCCGCCGCGCCCACGTCCACACGAGCGTCACGCCCACCAGGACGATCCCGGTCGCGAGCCCCATCCACAGTCCCTGCACGCCCCATCCCCACGCGAAGCACGCGACGTAGCCCAGCGGAAGGCCGATCGCCCAGTGGCCCGCCAGGTTCGCGATCATCGGGATGCGCGTCTCGCCGAGGCCCCTGAGGAGCCCGGTGGAGATGCCCTGCGCGCCGTCGAACACGAGGCAGAGGCCCGCGATGGCAAGCAGCGACGGCCCGATCGCGAGCACCGTGGCGTCGCGCGAGAACGCGCCAATGAGCGTGCGGCCGGCCAGCAGGAAGACGACGGCCGAGGCGGCGGTGAAAGCCGCGCCGAGCGCGAGGGCCGTGCTCCCGGCGCGCCGGATGCCGCCGGGATCGCGTCGTCCCACGGCCTGGCCCACCCGGACCGCGCCGGCTGCGTTGAGGCCGAGCGGCACCATGAACACGACGGCCCAGAGGTTGAGGGCAATCTGGTGCGCGGCGAGCGCGGCCGCGGAGAGCCGGCTGGCGAGCGCGGTCGCGACGGCGAAGACGCCGAGTTCGAACGTGACCTGCAGCGAGGCCGGGAGCCCCAGCCCGACGAGACGCCGGAGGCTGGCCCCGTCGATGGCGCGGGCGGTGTCCGATAAGCCCGAATTGCTCCGCCGCTCGCGCAGCCAGATGGCGAACAGTAGCACGCCCGCCATGTACACGCGCGACAGGACCGTCGCCCACGCCGCGCCAGTGACCCCGAGCGCGGGCAGGCCGAGCCGGCCGTAGATCAGCGCCCAGTTCACGGCCACGTTGACGAGGTTCGCGGTGAGCAGCGCGAACGTGATGGCCCGCACGCTGTTCATCGCCTGGAGGTAACGGCGGAAGGCCGTGTAGAACACCAGGGGCAGCAGGCTCAGCATCACGACGCGCAGGTAGGGGACCGCCAGCGGCAGCACGTCCGGGTTGAAGCCCCACGCGGGCATCGAGGCGATGCACGCGTAGCCGACTGCCGTGAGCGGAACGGTCGTGAGGACGCCGAGGTACACGGCCTGGAGCAGCCAGTGGTGACAGGCGTCGATCCGCCCGCCGCCGTACGCCTGCGCCACCAGCGTGTCGAGCCCGAGCAGCAGCCCCATCCCGAAGATGGCCAGCGCCATGAAGGTCATGCTGCCGAGGCCGACCGCCCCGATGGCCGCCGGGCCGAGCGGGCCGACCATGATCGTGTCGACCAGCCCCATCGTGGTCCAGCCGATCTCGGCCAGGACCACCGGGACCGCCAGCGCGACCATCGGCCGCAGTTCCTGCCGCACGCCCGTGAACATGGCCCACCATCTTGGCGTACCGCCTTCCACGCTGTCACGCGCGGCCGCACGGATCGACACCGTCGCCCGGCGCGAACGCGCCGCGCACGACACGCGGGCGCGCAGTACAATGGCGGCGTGCAGGTGACGGAGCCTGCGTGTTCGAGCCCCCGCGGAGGCCAGGCATGGCGACGTTGACGGCGTACCTGGGCGTGATGCGCGCCCCGTTCCTGTTGCTGCCCGTGACGCTGGTCGCCGCCGGTGCTGCCGCGGCGGCCTACGACGATCGCGTGGTGGTCGGGCGCGGGCTGCTCGCCCTGGTGGGCCTGCTGGCGCTGCACGCCTCGGTCAACGCGCTGAACGAAGTCAGCGACATGCGGACCGGGATCGACCTGCGCACCCAGCGCACGCCCTTCAGCGGCGGCAGCGGCACGATCCCGTCCGGCGCGTTGTCCCGGCGCGCCGCCTTCGTGACGGGCCTCTCTGGCGCCGGGATCGGGTTGGCCATCGGCGTCTGGTTCCTGTTCCGCATCGGCTGGCCGATGGTGCCGATCTTGGCGATCGGCGCCCTGTCGGTCCTGGCCTACACCGACGTGCTCGCGCGCATCGGCGTGGGAGAGTTCTTCGCGGGGCTGGGCCTCGGCGCGCTGCCGGTGCTCGGCACGGCGCTCGTGCAGCGCGGTCAGATCGGGCCGGCCGCCTGGGCCGCTGCCGCCCCGGCGTTTTTCATGACGTTCAACCTGCTGCTGTTGAATGAATTTCCGGACGAGGAGGCCGACCGCTCGGGCGGGCGCCGGAACCTGGTCCTCATCTTCGGGCGCAGGCGGGCCGCGTGGATCTACGCGGCGGCGGCGCTGGCGACGCCAGCCTCGGTCGTCGCGGCCGTCTACGTTGGCGCGCTGCCGACCGTCGCGCTCGTCGCCGCGCTGCCGTTCCGCTTCGTCGTGCCGGCCGTCCAGTGGGCGTTCACGAAACCCGCCGAGCCCGTGCCGATTCCCACGCTGGCCGGCAACGTGATCTGGAACCTCGCGACCAACATCACCATCGCCATCGCCCTTGGCGTGGCCACCTGGCTTCGGCTGTAGGGGCCTCGGGGGCGCGTCCGCCGCCCTACCTCAACGCTTCCTGCCCGCCGAACGCCCGGGCCGGTGTGAGTTCGGCCAGCGTGACCCGGTCCTCCGGCAACTCGGCGTGCAGCAGCATCCGGGCGATGAGCTTGCCGACGCCCGGCCCGAGCATGTAGCCTTGGCCGCACATGCCCACGGCGTGAACGTAGCCTTCGAGTTCCCGCGCCCGGCCGACGATGGGCGACCCGTCGGGCGTCATGGGATACAGGCCCCGCCACGTGCGTCGCACCTTCGCATTGGCGAGCTTCGGCATCAGCCCCACCATTCGCCGCGCGATCATCGGGAGGTAGGTGGACGTCTCGCGGCGATCGGTGCCGACAATCGGCGGATCAGGCGTGATGCAGAAGACGATGCCGCCGGGCTTGTGCTGGTAAAAGTAGTAGTTCGCCGACCCGGGTGCCGGCCGGATGTCGACCACCATCGCCTGCATGAACGACGCGACGGGCTCCGTGATTCCCGCCTCGTGGCTGTCGGGCACGACGGGGACGTCGATGCCCGCCATGTCGGCCACGGCGCGCGCCCACGGCCCCGCCGCATTGACCACGGTCTCGGTGGCGTAGCCGCCCTTGTCGGTCCGGACGCCGGCGACCATGCCCCGCCGCCGGATGAGGCCCGTGACCCGCTCGTTGAACCGGAACCGGACGCCGCGTTCGACGGCGCGCCGGTAGAACGCCTCGGCCGACAGGAGCGGCGACGCTGACCCGTCGTCCGGCGAGTAGGTGCCGCCGCGCAGATCCTCGCGGTTCAGGTCCGGGACGACCTTCAGGAGGTCGGCGCGGTCCAGCCAGCGGATGTTGAGGCCGGCCCGCTGCTGGATCTCGAGCAGGGTCTTCAGCGCCTGCTCCTCGCGCTCCCGGTACGCCACGAACACGTAGCCGCCGCGCGCCCACTCGAGGTTGTCACCGTAGGTCTCCTGCCACGTGGAGAACACCCGCAGCGACTCGAGGCACAGGTGGATCTTGGCCGGCGTCGAGTGCGTCGCGCGAATCCCGCCGATCGCAGCCTTGTTGCTGCCCTGACCGGCGCTCGGGAACTGGTCGACGACCAGCGCCTTCACGCCCTGCTCGGCGAGGAACAGCGCCGTCGGGAGACCCACGCTGCCCGCCCCGACGATGACCACATCGAAGCTCTCGGTGCCCATCACAGGCCTCCCTCGTGGGCCTTGGTGGCATGCCGGACCGGCGCCTCGGCGGGCGGGCCGCCGTCGGTGACGACGCCAGCGAAGGCGCCGAGCGGCACCTCCATGAACAGCGGCCGGCGCGTGAGGTCGGTGACCTCGGCGGCCGGCACGCCCTCTTCGCGGAACAGCCGCTTGATCAGGTTCGGGCACGTCTTGCCGCCGCAGGCGCCCATGCCGGCACGGGTGCGCGCCTTGATCGCGTTCAGGTCGCGCACGCCCGACCGGATGAGCGCGCGCATCTCGCCCGCGGTCACGCGCTCGCACCGGCAGACGATCTGATCGTCGGCCAGGTGCCCGTGCACGGACTCGGCGGGCTCCGTCACCCAGGGCTCCTGGACGCGGATGCCCGCGATGCGCCGCGCGATCTCCTTCGGGGCCCGGACGCGCACGAGCAGGCAGCGATCGAGCGCCTTGCCCCCGCGCACGCGCGTCACCTCAACGTTGCCGAGGATGGCGCCCTCGGTGTCGAGCACCGTGACGTGGTCGCCGGCCTTGATGGACTTCGCGGTGAACTCGTAGGGGATCGTCACCACGGGATGCTCGCGGTCCTTGCGCAGGTCCACCAGCGTGACCGCGAGGCCCGGGCAGATGGCCACGCACTTCTCGCAGGCGTCGCACTGATTGCCCACGAACTCCGGCAGGCCCATGATGTCGTCGCCCTCGATCCGGATGCCGTGCTGCGGGCAGATCGAGGTGCAGGGGTTGCAGGGGATCTCCTGCGAACAGTGGAAAACCGGGAAGACGCCCGTGTCGGTGTCGGGGATGTCCTCCGTGACGGTGGCGCCGGGCCGCGACTTGAGGATCTCCGCGGTGCGGTGCCACTCGGGCGGCACCTCGCCGACGTCGCGCCCGAGCGCCCGCGCGATCTGCAGGCCCCGGATACGCCCCGTGAACATCGCCGCCGAGGCCTCGGCGATCTCCTCGGAGTCGCCCGCCGCGTACGCCGGCAGGCCGAACTCCTTCGCCTTGTGCAGGAACTCGTCCACCGGGTCCAGCCCGACCGCCACCAGGACGGTGTCGCACTCGAAGGTGCGCTCGGTGCCCGCCACGGGTTTCCACTGTTTGTCGATCTGCGCGATCGTCACCGAGCGGACGTCTTCGTCGCCGTTGGCGCTGAGCACCGTGTGCGACGTGTAGATCGGCACGCCCATGCGGGCCAGCTTGTCCGTGTGCACCTTGTAGCCGCCGCACTCGGGGAGCGCTTCGCACAGGCCGACGACCTGGATGCCCGCCTGGAGCGCGTGGTAGCCCGCGATGAGGCCGACGTTGCCGCCGCCGACGATGAACAGCCGCACCGTCGGCCGCACGAGGTCGCGGTTGACGAGCGTCTGGAACGCCCCGGCCCCGTAGACGCCCGGCAGCGTGTTGCCCTTGAAGACGAGCGACTTCTCGCGCGCGCCGGCAGCCACGAGCAGCACCTCCGGGCGGACGATGAAGTAGTGCCCGTCCCGCAGGATGCCCACGCGGCGATCCGAGAAGACCGCGACGGCCGTGCTGTTGAGCCATACGCGCACGTTCTCGAAGGTGCGCACCTCCTGCTCGAGGCGGGTGGCGATGTCGATGCCGCGGGTGCCGGCGTAGCACGCGTCAATCGAGCCGAAGAACTTGTGGGTCTGCAGCACCAGCTTGCCGCCGAGCCGGTGCTTGTCGTCGACAACGAGCGTGCGGACGCCCGCCCGGGCGAGCTCGATCGCCGCGGTCAGCCCGGCCGGCCCGCCGCCGATGATCAGACACTCGGTCTCGACCGTCTCGATGTCCCGCATCGCGACGGCCCCGTCGACCGCCGGCAGGACCGGGTTGCCCTCGAGTGGTGCGACGCGCATCCCGGGCCGGACCTGGGCCATGCACGACTTGACCGGCAGGTTGTCGGCGATCACCGTGCACTGGGCGCATTGCCCGTTCGCGCAGAAAATGCCCTGCGGGGCGCCGTCCCGGTGGTGATGCCCGAACACGCGCACGCCGTTGGCGAACAGCGCCGACGAGATGGTCTCGCCGGCGTGGCCGACCAGGGCGCGATCGCCCCAGTAGAACTGGAAGGGGATCGCCTGCGGGACGGGCAGGATGGGATGCTCGTGGATCCGGTGATCGGTCACGGAGGTGACTCCTCTGAAGGCCTGTCGGCCGCGGTACCGCACGACCCGGGAAGCTGCCGGAAGACCTGGAGCCGGAAAGCCAGTCGCATGCGGGCCGAAACCAGCGGGGGAACCAGGGGGCGCGCGACAGGCCGGACGGCCCGCCACCCGGAGAGCATATCAGAGCGGGCGCGGGGCCGCTACCCGACCAGGCCCCCGGGCTTGCGGCTTACGGCTTACGGCCCGCGGCGCGGCGTGATCCTCACGGACCACGGCCGCAACGTGTTCCCATCCGGTCGAATCCCGAATGCCGAATCCGAGCCCGCAGGTGCCGATCCTCGGTTCCTGACCCCTGTTCCAGTGATATAACCCCACGAATGGCAACGCCCTCACGCCCGCACGCGGCCAGCAGGACCGATCACGACCAGATCGCGCCGGGCATTGAGCTCTCGGTCGTGCTGCCGTGCCTCAATGAAGCCGAGACGCTCGAGCGATGCGTCCGGAAGGCGCAGCAGGCCCTGGCCGACCGCGGCATCGCCGGCGAGGTCATCGTGGCCGACAACGGCAGCACCGACGGCTCCCCGGACATCGCCGCCCGGCTCGGCGCGCGCGTCGTCCCGGTGGCCGAGCGCGGCTACGGCCACGCGCTCATGGCGGGCATCGCGGCGGCCCGCGGGCGCTTCATCATCATGGGCGACGCCGACGACAGCTACGACTTCCTCGAGATCCCGAGGTTTCTCGACAAGCTGCGCGAGGGCCACGAGCTGGTGCAGGGCTGCCGGCTGCCTTCGGGCGGCGGGCGCGTGATGCCGGGCGCCATGCCGGGGCTCCACCGCTGGATTGGCAACCCGCTGTTCACGTGCCTGTCGCGCCTGTGGTTCGGCGCCCCCATCCACGACTCGAACTGCGGGCTGCGCGGCTTCAGCCGCGACCTGTTCGACCGGCTCGACCAGCGCTGCACGGGCATGGAGTTCGCCAACGAGATGGTCATCAAGGCGAGCCTGATCGGCGCCCGGATCGGCGAAGTGCCGATCACGCTCCACCCGGACGGGCGGACGGCGCACCCCCCGCATCTCAAGACATTCCGCGACGGCTGGCGCACGCTCCGGTTCTACATGATGTACAGCCCGCGCTGGCTGTTCCTGTACCCGGGCCTGGCGCTCGTCGCGTCCGGATTCGTCGCGTTCGCGGCCACGCTGGCCGGGCTGCGTTCCTTTGGCACCGGATCCGAGGAGCACGCCCTGCTCGGGGCCAGCCTCGCGATCCTGCTCGGCTATCAGTCGGCCCTGTTCGCCGTGTTCACCAAGACGTTCGCGGTCGAAGAAGGGCTGATGCCGCGCAACGCCAGCTACGACCGGCTCTTCCGCTACTTCAACCTGGAGCGGGGCCTGGCGGCCGGCGGCCTGGCGCTCGTCGTCGGGATCGCGCTGCTGCTCGACGCCGCGTACCCATGGCTGACGGCTCAGCCTGCGACGCGCGATGGCGCGGCCGCCATGCGGTGGGTGATTCCCGGCGCCACGCTTACGGCGCTGGGCTTCCAGACCGTGCTCTCCAGTTTCTTCATGAGCATCCTCGGCCTGCGCCGGCGTTAGCCGACGGCCCGCGCCCTGCGGCGTTCGGCCTGGCATGGTCGCGGGTCGCAAGCCGTGAGCCTGCACGTGTCAGTAGGTCCGTGAGGCCCCCGGCCGGCGACGGGGAAGCGGGAGTTCGACCGAGACGGTCGCTTGCTGCCCGGTGGCGGGATCGGAGGCACGGAGTTCCAGGTAGTCGAACTGCCGGGTCGCCACCGCGTAACGGACTTCGACGGGCTGCTCAGGAGCGACCCGCGCGACACGAATGAGCGATCCGTCCGCGCGAATCTCGACCATCGCCGGGTGCTCCGCGCGGATCGTCAGGCCGATCAGCCGGCGCCGCGGCTGCACGTTGAAGCCGGCGTTGCCGCGCACGCGTGTGACCCTGGCCGTGGCGGTCTCCGTCCAGGGCGACGTGCCGTACTCACCCCGGCCTCCCAGCGCGGGCGGAACCGAGGGGACGACGATGACGGCCAGCAGCCCGGACGCGACCGCCGCCAGACCCAGGCCCCAGGGCGAGGCCCGACGCCAGCCGCCCGCGACCACGACCGCGGCCGCCACCATCAGTTGCGCTTCGAGCGACGCCCGGTACCGCGGGCTTCCCCAGAGGAACACGGTCATCAACGCGAAGTTGGCGATCACCCAGAGGGCGAGCAGCGCCGAGACGCGGCGATTCCTGGCCAGCACGTAGCCGAACGGTCCCAGCAGGAGGGTCAGCGCCACCGGCAGGTCCATCGTGACGTGCACGAGGATCCGCGTGACGGTCTCGCCGGCCCGCGTCGCGGCGACGGGCGCGTCGGTCTGCATCCACCGCCCGCCCGAGAGCATGAAGAAGCCGCGTGTCACGTCCCATCGATCGCTGACGAACGTGGCCGGCTGTGTCGCGAGCGCGGTGCCCAGCATCCGGGCCGACTCGACCGCGCCCGGCAGATCGGTATCCGGGTGGTCCGAGTAGCGCAGCACGATGTAGCGCGCGCCCTGGTTGTCGATGAGCACCAGGCGATCTTCCTGCAGCGAGATGAAGAGGCAGTAGGGCAGGATCGTGACGGCGAAGGCCGCGAGCAGCGCGGAGGCCTGGCGGAGGGCGCGGTCGCGGCGCCCCGCCATGGCCACGTGCGCCGCCGCGGCGACCGGCAGGAAGTACAGCGGCATCGACCGGACGAGCGCCGCGACGCCGAACAGCACGCCCGCCACGGCGAAGGCGCGCGACCGCCCGTCGTGCGCGACGGCGTGGAGCAGCACCGCGAACGCAACCAGCGTGAGCGGGATGACGACGTTCTCCTGCATGAAGATCGCGTTCCCGGTGATGCTGTGACCCAGGACGGCGTAGGCCCCCGCGGCGATGAGCCCGGCGCGGGGGGTGTGCAGCGCGCGCCCGATCACGAACATCGCGCCACTGCCTGCGATCCCGTTCAGCATGCCCTGGACGACCGCCGCCGAGAGGGGGTACCCGGGGGCCAGCGCGAGGAAGGACAGCAGGACGGGGTAGAGCGGGGCCTTCACGAATTGATAGAAGCGGACCGCCTCGTTCGTCCAGTGCCAGCCGCCTCGGGCCATGTCGACGCCGAGGGCCAGGAAGCCGTCCGGATCGACCCAGGAGAAACCCGGGCGGCGGACCAGGAACCACAGGTAGCCCAGGCGCAGGGCCAAACCCGCGGCGAGGATTGCCGCCAGCGCGATCCACGTGCCGCGCGTGATCGGCGCGTCGTCTTGCGCGGTCGGCGTGTCCGGTTCCTCAGGTGCCATCACATCACGTTCCCGACTCCCGATCGCCGGCCCGGCTGGAGCCCGGCGATCCCGGAAGGTCGTGCCCGAACCGGGTTCGGATCGTAGCCCCGCGGCTTCGATCCCGGCGCTGAAGCCCCGGGGCTACGACGGAGAAACCCGGACGCCGAAGCGCCGGGGCTACGACGCTACATCGTGAGTGCCATCACCGCCTTGCAGGTGTGCAGCCGGTTCTCCGCCTCGGGGAACACGCGCGACTGCGGGCCGTCGAGCACGGCATCGGTCACCTCGTGGTTCCGGTCGGCCGGCAGGCAGTGCAGGTAGATGGCCTTCTTCTTCGCGAGCTTCATCCGGCGTTCGTCGCAGATCCAGTTGCGGTACTGCTTGGAAATCTCGAGCGCCTGCTGCGGCTCGTGGAACAGCGACTCGATGCCCCACGACTTCGCGTAGACGATGTCCGCGCCCCGGCACGCATCGTCCATGTTGTCGACGACCTCGAACCTGGTCCCGTGCTTCTTCGCCATCTGCCCGGCGAACTCCATCGGGCCCTTCATCAGCGCGTACTCGGGCGGGTGAGCCAGGGTGACGTCGAGGCCGAACCGCGTCATCAGGGTGATGAGGCCCTGCGGGACCGACATCGGCTTCGCGTAGCTGGGTGCGTAGGCCCAGGTGACGGCGATCTTCCGGCCCGCGAGGCGCTTGCCGAACTCCTCGCGGATGGTCATCAGATCCGCGAGCGTCTGGAACGGGTGGTCGATGTCGCACTGCATGTTGAAGACCGGGACGGTCGCGTGCGCGGCGACCTCGCGCATGTACGCGTTGCCCTCGCCCGGGACCAGGTCGTGCCGGATCGCGATGGCGTGGCCGTAGCTGGACAGGATGATGCCCATGTCCTTCGGTGACTCGCCGTGCGCGACCTGCGAGGTCTCGGCCGAGATGAAGTGTGCGTGCGCGCCGAGCTGGGTGGCGCCGGCTTCGAACGAGTTGCGCGTGCGCGTCGACTTGTCGAAGAAGAACAGGAAGACCGTCTTGTCGGGCAGGTAGCGGTGCGGCTTGCCCCCGCGGAAGGCTTTCTTCAGGTCCGCTGACGTCCCGAGCAGGAGTTCGATCTCCTTGTCGCTCCAGTCGCGGGTCTCGATGTAGTCCTTGCCACGAACGATCTTGGGGAGCCTGGCGGGCTTGCTGGGCATCGGCATTCTCCAATCTGGAAGGCGTAAGGGCCGTCGGGCGCGCCCGCGCACCGGCCGGCGTCCTGTGCGCGAGCCTGCGCGTGCGGCATCGCCCGCGCCAGGCTCCGTCGCGCTCCTACCGAGGGGCCGTGCAGTCCTCCGGGAACGCGGCGTACCAGGCCGCGGCCTTGACGAGGTGTTCGACCGGGATCTGCTCGGTGGCCATGTGGGCGAAGATTTCGTTTCCGGGCCCGAAGCCGATGCACGGGATCCCGTGCATCCCCATCACCGCCACCCCGTTCGTGCTGAAGACCCACCGCCCGATCGCCGGCGGTTTCCCGAACAGCCGGCTGTACGTGGCGACGCCCGCCGAGAGCAGCGGGTGGTCCTCGGGCAGCAGCCACGTCGGGTAGTACTTCCTGGTCGGGTAGGTCAGGCCTCGCCAGCTGGGCACGGCGTAGTCCAGCACGACGACTTCGGCGCCCGCGGCCTGGACGCCCGGCAGCGCCTCGATCTCGCGGACGGCCGACTCGAGCGTGTCGGTGGCGGCCAGCCGCCGATCGAGATGAATCGCCGCCGAATCCGCCACGGCGCACAGGGACGGCGACGTGGAGCGGATCTCGGCGATGGTCACCGTGCCCTTGCCGAGGAACGGTTCCCCGTCCAGGCGATCGTTGAGGCGCTCGATGTCCAGGACGATCGGCGCCATCTTGTAGACGGCGTTCACGCCGCGCTCGGGTGCCGACCCGTGGCACGAGATGCCCGCGGTGCGCACCTCGATCTCCATCCGGCCGCGGTGGCCGCGGTAGACGCCGAGGTTGGTGGGCTCCGCGATCACGACCGCCTCGGGCCGCAAGCCGTCCTCGCGGATGATGTACTGCCAGCACAGGCCGTCGCAGTCTTCCTCCTGGACGCTGCCGACGACCCACACCGTGCAGTCGCGCGCGAGGCCGAGTTCCTTGATGATGCGCCCGCCGTACACGATCGACGCGAGGGC
Source organism: uncultured Acidobacteriota bacterium (assembly GCA_963813325.1). Taxonomy (GTDB): domain Bacteria; phylum Acidobacteriota; class Vicinamibacteria; order Vicinamibacterales; family JAKQTR01; genus CAWEYM01. Next base: position 1,045,690 of record CAWEYM010000002.1, on the reverse strand, counting down.
GCCCTTCATGTCGCAGGCGCCTCGGCCGTAGATGACCCCGTCCCGCTCGTCGCCCAGGAACGGATCCACGGTCCAGCTGGCGGGGTTGCCGACACCGACCGTGTCCACGTGGGCGTCGAGCGCCAGCACGCGCGGCCCGTTGCCGACCCGGCCGAGGATGTTGCCCATCGGGTCGATCCGGACCTCGTCGTACCCGCTCTCGAGCATCTCGCGCTCGATGCGCCGGACGACCTGCTCCTCCTGCGAGCTGACCGACCGGATGGCGATCAGATCGCGCAGGAACCCGGCAAGGCGGCGCTCGTGCGCCTGCGCGCGTTCGAGGATGATCTGGGACGAGGAGGCGAGCATGGAAGTTGTAACCTCTCCCCGGTGCAACCGGAAACATCGGTAACAGACTAGACCGGTTACATGGGTAACACTCAGCTGGTCGTCGTAGCTGCTCCTCCGCACGGGGCGAAGGCGTCGGTCAAGGCCACGTCAGTGCCCCGCGTGAGCGGGGTCGAAGCGAAGCGGAGAGCCTTGAGGGCCGCCGAGCCCCGCGCTATCGTTCGGGCCGACGACGACGCCGGCCGTTCGGGCTTGGCGACGGGAACCGCGCCAGGCCTGTACAAACCGGCCGCTCCTGCGTTCGATGCGCCCGAGCTCGATGTGCATGAAGCGCACCGTCCAGTCGCCGTGCTCCGTCTCCTCGAGACCCACGCATTCTCCCGCGACCGCTTCACTGATGAAGGTGACCGCGCCCTGCCATTTGATCTGCCCGGACTCTTTGACACGGCGGACCTGGTGCCGCGCGTCATACCACGGCTCGTCCAGGCGGCCGGGGTAGGGGCGCGGAGACGCCCGATACCACTCCGCTGGCGTCTCGAAGTCCAGCGCTTCGTGCGGCCGCTCCGTGTTGAACTCCACCCGCAGCTGATCGAACCGCCGCTGCTGCGCCCCGGGCGTCGCGGACGGCGGGGTGCTGCCTTCTGTTTGCAGCGTCAAATGAAACCGCTCGTGCCGCCCGTTCTGCTCCGGATGACCAGGCTCTGTCCGGTCCAGGGCGATCCCCAACTTCAACCACCACACCGCCAGGCGGGAGAGGCCCGCCGCGCCCGTCGTCGCAAAGGGCGGCCCATTGTCGGTGCGCAACGCGCGCGGCAGCCCGTACTCCCGGAAGGCCCGTTCAAACCACGGGCGGACGCCCGCCCGACTGGGCCGCACAATGCGGCAGCACAACACAAACCGACTATAGGCATCGGCGAGCGTGAGCGGATCGCAACGGGTCCCATCCTGCGTACGAAACCAGCCCTTGAAATCTGCCGTCCATACCGCGTTCGGCGCCGTCGCTGCCGCCAGGGGCTGCGTCAACGGCACCACATACCGAGTCCGGCGGCGCGGCGTGCTCAGGCCTTCACGATGCAGCAGATCCCCCATCGTGCTCGCCGCCGGCCACACCTTCTTCGGCTCCTTCTTCTTCAACCGTTCCCGCAGCTTGCGCGGCCCCCAGTACGGGTGGGCGCGTCGCTCCGCCAGGATCGCCTCTCGACGCTCCGCGTCCATCGCCCGGCCGTGTGCCTTCGGAGCGCGCGAGTGATCGACCAGCCCGGCTGGACCATCTGCCGCATAGCGGGCCAGCCACTTGTACGCGCTCTTCCGACTGATTCCATACCGACTCGCGAGCTCCGTGATCGTCCACTCGGCTCGCAGCCAATCCCCCATCAACGCGACCCGTTGATCCATGGCACAGGTTTCCTTCCAAGGCATCGGTCAGGACTCCTCCTGACCCATCATGAAACCTGTTACCCATGTATCCGGTCTACGCTGTCACCAATCTATCCGGTCTGGACCCCCCTATAACCTATCCCCTATCCCCTATAACCTATCCGATCATCTCCCACTTCCCCTGGTACCGATCGAGCTGCTTCACGGTGTAGGGATCCATCGGGTGGTCCCGCTCGGGGATCTCCACGTGCTTGGGCATGCCGCACAACTCGGTGGAGAAGTAGCGCTGCCCGGTATCGCAGATGAGGGTGACAATCATCTTCAGCTCCGGGTGCGCCCTCGCCAGCTTGATCGCGCCGGCCACGTTGGCGCCCGAGGAGATACCGCAGAAGATGCCCTCCGACTTCGCGAGGCGCCTCGCCATGTCCATGGACTCGGCCGTCGTGGTCGTGACGATGCCGTTGAGGAGGCTGACGTCGAGGTTCTTCGGCACGAAGCCGTCGCCGATGCCCTCGATGCCGTGCGGGCCCCACTCGCGGCGGCTGAGCAGCGGACACTCGGCCGGTTCGATGGCGAAGAGCTTCACGCCCTTCTTCCGCTTGCGGACGAAGCGGCCGACGCCCGTCAGCGTGCCTCCCGTGCCCTGCGTCATGACGAACGCGTCGATCCGGCCCCGCGTCTGGTCCCAGATCTCCGGCGCGGTCGTCCTGATGTGGGCGTCGACGTTGTCCGGGTTGTCGAATTGGGCGGGCACGAAGTACTTTCTCGGGTTCTGCCTGCGGATCTCGTCGAGCTTCTGCAGCGCCAGGTCGACGTCGCTCTCGCCGCCCGGGGTGTACACCATCTGCGCGCCGTACGCGATGTCGAGCTTCTTCCGCTCGTCCGACATGCCCTCCGGCATCACGATGATGCAGGGATAACCCTTCACCGCCGACACGAACGAGCAGCCGATGCCCGCGTTGCCGGTCGAGCACTCGAGGATCGTCATGTCCTCGCGCAGCGCGCCGCGCTTCTCGGCCCGCGTGAACATGTTCCAGTAGATGCGGTCCTTGAGGCTCCCGGAGGGGCTGTAGTACTCCATCTTGACGAGAATCGTGGCCCTGACCTCCTCCTCAGCCGGGATCCGGTTGAGTTGCACGAGCGGCGTGCGCCCGATCGTGTCGAAGATGCTCTTCTGGTACGTCTGCGCGGCATTCCATTTCACGGGCATGAGTACGACTCCCTCAACAGGGCCGGATCCGGCGGCCCGCAATCCCGCCGCGGGCGCAGGACCTGCCGCCGGGGGATCCGGCGTGACTCACACTGCGGACCGCCGCACGGCCGGCTCCCGCTCCCGCCGCAGGATCGCGCGCGCCGCGGGCGAATCCTTCATCGGCAGGCGGTACCGCCGCGTGCCGTCGAAACGATAGAGCGCCGCGGCCACGGCGGGCGCCGTCGGCACCAGGCCGATCTCGCCGACGCCCTTGGCGCCGAACGGCCCTTCGGGCTCGGGCACCTCGACCAGGATGACCTCGACCTCCGGCATGTCGCGCGCGCGCAGCAGCCCGAGCGACCGCAGATTGAACGACGTCGGCACGCCCTGTTCGAGCGGGAGATCCTCGGTGAGCGCGTAGCCCAGCCCCATGTGCACGGCGCCCTCGATCTGGCCTTCCACCATGTTGCGATTGATGACGCGGCCCACGTCGTGGGCGGCGACCACGCGCGTCAGGCGCCCCTGGTCATCGAGGATGCACACCTGCGTGGCGAACCCGTACGTCAGGTGCGTCACGGGATGTTCGATCTTCGCCCCGAGCTCGGTCGTGAAATCCACCGTGAACTCGCCGGCATAGCGGCGCCCCGCCAGGTCCCGGAGCGGCCGCCCGCCCGCCAGGTCCGCCCGCAGCCGTTCGGCCGCGCGCTGGACCGCCCGGCCGCCCAGCACGGTCGCCCGCGAGGCCGTCGTCATGCCGCACGGCGTGGGGAAACCGGTGTCGACTTCGACGCGCACCAGACGCGGGTCCACGCCCGAGACATCGCACAGGCACTGGATCATCGTGGTGTAGAACCCCTGGCCCATCTCCGTGAAACCCGTATGGATCGTCAGGGTCCCGTCGTCCTCCACCGTGACGACCGCCTGGCCGTGCTCGGGCATGCCGTTGCCGATGCCGACGTTCTTGATGCCGCACGCGATGCCGGCGTACGGGGAACTGTAGTACGCGTCCTTGACGGCGAGCAGCGTCGGCTTGATGCCCACGGCCTCGTTGAAGACCTGGCCCGTGCAGAAGACGTCGCCGACATCCACCGCGTTGCGCCAGCGCATCTCCCAGCCGTCGATGCCCACGCGCTCCGCCAGGATGTCGAGCATTCCCTCGATCGCGAACGCAGCCTGGTTGGCGCCGAAGCCCCGCATCGCGCCGCACGGCGGGTTGTTCGTGTAGACCGCCAGCGCTTCGATGTCCACGGCCGGCACCCGGTAGGGTCCGCCGGCGTGGCCCGCAGCCCGCTCCAGCACCTTCGCGCCGACAGACGCAAACGCGCCCTTGTCGCCGACGATGCGGGCGCGCGCGGCCGTCAGGTGCCCGTCGCGGTCGCACCCGACCGTGTAGGTCAGCCGCATCGGGTGCCGCTTCGGGTGCAGGCGGATGCTCTCGTCGCGGGTGAGCGTGGCCTTCACGGGACGGCCCGTCACGTGCGCCATCAGGGCGACGTGGCCCTGGATGCTGAGGTCCTCCTTCCCGCCGAAGGCGCCGCCGTTCGACACGAGCGTGACGTGGACCTGGTCGGCCGGCAGGCCGAGGGCCGACGCGATCTGCTCGCGGTCGTCGAAGACGCCCTGTCCCTGGCTGTACACCGAGACGCGGAACGGTTCGCCGTCGGGGAACCGCGGGTTCGGGACGGCGAGGGCCGACTCCGGCTCGAGGAAGGCATGTTCGATGACCTGGGTCTCGAACGTGCGGGTCTCCACGAACGCGGACGCGGCCAGCGCCGGCTCGACGTCGCCGCGCTGAATGACGGATCGCGAGAGCAGGTTGTCCCGGTCCGGGTGGACGCGCGGGGCGCCGGGCGCGAGAGCTTCGTCGGGCGAGAACACGCCCGGGAGCACCTCGTACTCGACGTGCACGAGGGCGGCCGCCCGCCGCGCGGTCCGGCCGTCGTCGGCGGCCACGGCTGCAAGGATGTCCCCGATGCAGTGGGTGGTCTCACCCTGGGCGACGAACAGCGGCCAGTCCTTCTCGATCAGCCCCTGGTACCGCTGGCCCGGCACGTCCGCCGCCGTGAACACGCGGACGACGCCTGGCACGCGTCGCGCCTCCGCCGCATCGATGCGCGTCACGCGGATGCGAGGGTGGGGCGAGAAGACGAACGCACCGGCGAGCATGCCCGGTACGCGCATGTCGTCGATATAGGGGCGCTCGCCCAGGACGAGTCGTTCGGCGTCCATCCGCGGCAGGCTGGATCCCACTGTGCCGGAGTAGTCCGGCTCCGGGAGCGGTTCGCCCTGGAAAGCGCGGGCGGCCAGATCGATCGCGTCGATGATCTTGACGTACCCCGTGCAACGGCAGACGTGGTTGTTCAGCGCCCTGGCGATCTCGGCTCGCGACGGCCGCGGCGTGTGCGCCAGCAGGTGCCTGGCGGCGATTACGATACCGGGGATGCAGAAGCCGCATTGCAGGCCGCCGGCGACCGTGAACGCGCGGGCGAAGAGATCGCGTTCACGCGGCTCGAGCCCTTCCAGCGTCACGACGTTCGCGCCGGCGACCGTGCGCGCCGGCACGACGCACGACGACAGCGCCCGGCCGTTCACGAGCACCGTGCAGCATCCGCACGAGCCCTGGGGCGCGCAGCCGTTCTTGGGGGAGATCAGGCCGGCCTGCTCCCGCAGCACGTCCATCAGCGACAGGGCGTCGCTGACCTGGGCCGTGAAGGCGCGGCCATTGAGCGTGAACTCGACGGGACCCGACGCGTCGCCCTGGTCCATGCTCACCCCGCGAGCCCGATGTTCACGAAGTTCACCCGGTCCGGGCGCCGCAGCGCCTCGATCAGCGTTCGCATCGCCAGATAGTATGAGAGATCCAGGGTGGCGGACTCCACCCCCGCCACCGTCGCCGCCGCGCGGACTGCGCCCGATGCCCAGTCCACCCGTGTCGTCACGAGGCCGGGGGCCGAAAAGGCTGCCTCCGGCGCCCCGTCGGCGTGGCGCAGCACGAACTCCCGTCCGCCGAACCGCCCGAAGAGCGTCGTGGCCGCCGCCTCGTGCACGAGCGCAAAGCCCCCGGCCGGTGCGGCCTGGCGCCAGCCCGCTTCCGTGCCGAAGAACCGCGGCTTTTCCACGTAGGGCCCGCCGTCCTCCGGGCAGAACACGTCGCAGTTCCCGCAGTCGTTGCACGCGTCGGCGAAGTTGGCGAACTGGTACCGTTTCGAGACCGCGTACGGGTGCCGGCCCGTTTCTTCCCAGCCCAGTGGCCCTGCCTCGATGGTCGGAGCCTCGGTCGCGAACGGCTCGACCTCGATCTCGAAGTTCGCGTCGTTCGGGCAGACCGGGATGCACTTGTCGCAGTCCAGGCAGTCCCATAGCCAGAGCTGCGAGCCGACCTTGCGCGGCGGTTTCCGGTTGCGGGCGGCGCGGTACCGCTCGTCGGCGAGGGCGCGGGCGAGCAACTCGTCGGTGTTGCGACACACGGCGGCCTCGAGATTGCCGGTCCCCCCGCCGGTCGCGAGGACCAGTTCGCCGATCGTGCGCGCGCCGAGCGCCCGCATCCGGTCCTGGAGGCTGGCGAGGTAGCGGGGCAGGCGGCCGTACCCGCCGGGCCGCAGCAGGTCGGTGCAGGTGGTGACCGCCGCCAGGCCGCTCGCCACGCAGTCGGCGACGTTCAGCGCGTCCACGCCCGCCGAGAACGAGACCGGCAGCGCGCCGCCCATCGCGCGGCGCCACTGCGCGACGAGCGCGAGGTGGAGGACGTGCAGCGGCTGGCCCGACAGGTACTGCACGGGCTCCTTCAGGAACGTGCCCCGGTTCAGCACCTCCAGCGTGTTGCCGCACTTGATGCCGACCTCGACGCCCCCCCGCGCCCCCAGCGCCCGCAGACGCCGCATCATGGCCACGGCCTCGTCGAACTCCAGATTGCGCTCGTAGCACGCCCGGTTGACCACGATGTCGTCGTACCCCAGCGTGTCGTGCAGCAGGGCCTCGAGCCGCGCGCGCCCGAGCATCGGCGGATTCAGTTTGATGATGAGGTGGAAGCCCAGCCCGATCAGGAACTCGCCGATGCGCTCGATCTCTCCGGCGGGCGTCCCGTGGAACGTGGACAACGTGATGCTGCGGGAGATCTCCGTGCGGAACGGCCAGTCGCGCCAGCGCGCGAACTCCGCCGGGATCTCCTCCCGGAGTTCCCCGACGAGCGCGTCCGCCCGCCGCATGTTCTCGAGCCAGCGCCGGATCCGATCGCTGCGGATGCCATCGAGGTCGTAGCCCACGCTGATGTCGAACACCGTGTCGGACGCGTGCAGGCCCGCCAGGCCCGAGGCCGCGACCAGGTCGATCAGCATCGAGGCCTTGACGTATTCGCGCAGCGACTGGTCCAGCGTCAGCTCCTGCGACCACTCGGTGTTGTAGCCGACCGTCGCCATGTCGATGCACGGGCGCGACAGCGTGAGCCGGTCGTTGACCTGGACCGTCTTGAGCTCGAGGATCCGCGCGCCCGCCAGCCAGGAGAGCAGGATGTTCTGCGCCAGTTGCGTGTGCGGGCCGGCCGCCGGCCCGACGGGGTTGGCCGCGCGGCTGCCGCCGAACGCCACGGACAAATCAAGATCCGGCGCCTGCCGGTGGAACCGCCGCTCGGGCAGATCGAAGATCGACTGCTGCCGGTGATGCTCGTGCCAGGCTCGCCGCAGGAGGCTCGCGAAGGGGATCGGGACCAGGTCAGACACGCATTCGTGTCCACAGGGCGGCCGCGATGCGTGCGGCGCGCCCGTAGACCTCCTCCACGTCGATGCCGATCACCTCCCGGCCGCGGGTGACCCACCGGCCCCCGACCATCACCCGCTCGATCATGGACGGATTGAGGCCGTTGAGCAGGTGCGGCCCGACGTTGCTGTGGTCGAGCGGGGTCGGAGGGTCGTAGTCCACGACCACGAGATCGGCGACCGCCCCCGGGGCGAGCGACCCGAACGGGACGCCGAAGAGCTGCGACGCCAGGCGCTGGCCGCCGTCGAGCAGCCCCATCACGTCGAAGCGCCCGGCCGGGCCGAGCCGCTCCCGCATGCGGAGGTGGGCGACACGCGCCTCGGCGAGCATGTCGGCGGGGAAGCCGTTCACGCCCAGCGCGGCGCGCCGGCCAAACCGGTGCGCGGCCGCGTGCCCCACGCCATTGTTCATGTTCGATCGCGGGTTGTGGATCAGCCACGACCCGGCCCGCCCGACGCGCGCGATGTCGGTCGCCGTCAGGTGGACCCCGTGCGCCAGCACGGATCGGGAGGTCAGCAGGCCGCGCTGCTCGAGCCGGTCGATGATCCCGCACCCGTGCCGGGCCTGCGTTCTCGCCACGTCGTCCAGGGTCTCGGCCACGTGGATGTGGACACCAGTCCCATGGCGCCCGGCCAGTTCCGCGCACGCGTCGAGGGCGCCGTCGCCCAGCGTGAACGAGGCGTGGGCGCCGACCAGGCCCCTGAATCGATCATCGGTCCGCGCGGACCCGAGGAACCGGTCGTTCTCGACCAGCCCCGCGTCGCGCCGCCGTGCGCCGCCCCGGTCGGTGACCTCGTAGGCGAGCACGCCGCGCACGCCGATCGCGGCAAAGGCCTGCCGGATCAGGTCGAGGGAACCCGGAATCGCGTTCGGCGAGGCGTGGTGGTCGATGATCGTCGTCGTGCCGGCGCGCACGGCCTCAATCGCGCCGACGAGCGCGCTGTAGTAGATCGCTTCCTGGTCCAGCGCCTGGTCGAGCTTCCACCACACGCGGCCGAGGATCTCGGGAAAGGTCCGGGGCGCGGTCTTCGGACCCGGCATGCCGCGCGCCAGCGCGGAGTACATATGAGTGTGCGCGCAGACCAGGCCCGGCAGGACGAGCCGGCCGGCCAGGTCCTCGACCGGCTCCGCCCGGCGCGCGGCGAGCCGTGCGCGGCGCCCGACGACGCGGCCGTCCTCGATGCGGAGGTCGGCCCGTTCGATGCCGGCAGGGAACAGGCGCACGAGCCGCGCGTTGGTCAGCAGCACGTCAGGCTCTGGCCATGATGGCGCGCACCGCGTCGAGGCGCGGCTCGACCTCGTGCGGACGGCCCGCCGCCCGCCGCGCCACCTGAATGTCCTTGAGGCCGTTGCCGGTGACGACGACCACCGCCGTGTCGGTGCGCCCGACGATCCCCCGGGCGACGGCGGCGCGCAGGCCCGCGACGCCCGTGACCCCGGCGGGTTCGCCGAAGACGCCGCCGAGCCGTGCCGTGACCCGCATCGCGTCGAAGATGTCCTCGTCTGGCACGGCGATCATCGAGCCGCGCGACGCGCGCGTCCAGGCGATGGCCCGCCGCCAGTTGCGCGGCGTGCCGACCGCGATGCTGTCGGCCACCGTGTCGGGCGGGCTCGGCACCATGTCGTGGCCGGACTCAAAGGCTCGCACGATTGGACTCGCGCCGGCAGCCTGCACGCCGAGCAGGCGCGGGAGCGACGAGACGAGGCCGAGCCGCTTGAGCTCGTGGAGGCCCTTCCCGATGCCGCCGATCGTGCAGCCGTCACCGACCGAGACAACGACCCAGTCGGGCAGCGCGCCGCCGTTCAGCCCGGCGTCGCCGGTGAACCGCTCGCCGATCTCGAGCCCCGCCGTCTTCTTGCCCTCCACGAGGTACGGGTTGGCCCCGCTGTTGCGGTTGTACCAGCCGAAAGTCTCGCAGGCCTCGCGGCACAACTCGAAGGCATCCTCGTACGAGCCGCGCACGCGGAACACCGTCGCGCCGAAGATCAGCAACTGGGTGACCTTGGGTTCGGGCGCACGCTCGGGAACGAAGATCACGGCCCGCAGGCCCGACGCGGCGGCCATGCCGGCCAGCGACGCGGCGGCGTTGCCGGTCGAGGCGCAGGCAATCGTGTCGAAGCCGAACTCGCGCGCTTTCATCACGCCGATCGAGCTCGCGCGGTCCTTGAACGAAGCGGTCGGGTTCCGGCCGTCGTCTTTCAGGAACAACCGCGCGACCCCGACGTGCTGCGCCAGGCGGGGTGCGTCGTGGACGGGCGTCCAGCCGACGTGGAGGGGCGGAGGCACGGCGTCGGGCGCGATCGGCAGGACCTCGCGGTAGCGCCACTGGTCGAGCGGACGACCGGCCAGTGCCTCGCGTGTGAGCGTCCTCCGGGCGGCATCGTAGTCGTAGCGGACATCGAGGATCCCGGTCGGACCGCACACGTCGCAGGTCAGGCGATTCTGGGGAGGATAGGGCTTCCCGCAGGTGATGCAGACCAGGTCGGTGACGAGGTTTCCCATCACCGGCAACAGTAGTGCCGGGGCGGCGGGCAGGTCAATAACGGGGGCCCCGGCCCTTCGTCGCCCCGGCGCTTGGTCGCCCCGGCCCTTCGTAGCCCCGGCGCTTCAGCGCCGGGGACGACCCCGCGGCTGAAGCCGCGGGGCTACGGCCGCACGCCGCGGGTTCGCGGGTCCCCGATCGCCGGGCTCCCGGGTTCGTCGCCCCGGCCCGTCGGCGCCCCGGCCCTTCGTCGCCCCGGCGCTTCAGCGCCGGGGGACGCGCTGAGAACTGAAAACTGATCACTGAAAACTGCCAACTGAGAAATAATCTCACCCGATGGTCGTCTCACTTGCCCTGGCGCTCGCCGCGTCGCTCCTGACGGCACCGCCGTCCACCTACAGCGGCGTCGACAACAACCTGAAGGTGTCGATCCCCCGGCTCGAGGCGTCGCCCGAGATCGACGGCCGCCTCGACGAGCCCGTGTGGCGCGAGGCCGCGGTGCTGACCGGGTTCTCGCAGTACGCGCCGACCGATGGCCGCCCCGCCGCGCAGCGGACCGACGTCCTGGTGTGGTACACGCCGACGGCGATCTACTTCGGGATCCGCGCGCAGGCCGCGCCCGGTTCGGTGCGCGCCACGCTGTCGACGCGGGACCGCATCACCACGGACGACCAGGTGCAGATCTTCCTGAGCACCTTCAACGACGGCCGCCAGGCCTGGATGTTCGCCGTGAACCCGTTCGGGGTGCAGGCGGACGGCGCCCTTGTCGAGGGTGCCGCGACGGCGTCGCACGGCCACGAAGGACAGGCGACCGGCCGCGAGTCGCCCGACATGAGCCCCGACTTCGTCTTCCAGTCGAAGGGCCGCCTCACCGGCGAGGGCTACGAGATCGAGGTCCGCATCCCCTTCAAGACGCTCCGGTATCCGTCCGCCAGCCCGCAGGATTGGGGATTGCACATCGTCCGGATCATCAAGAGTTCCGGACACGAGGACAGTTGGGCGCCGGCGCGGCGCGCGGCGAGTTCGTTCCTGTCGCAGGGGGGCGCACTGGTCGGCCTGACCGACCTCCATCGCGGCCTCGTGCTGGACCTGAACCCGTCGCTCACCGCGCGGTCGGAAGGCGCCGCCCGCGATGGCGGCGGGTGGCAATACGACACGGGGTGGCCGGAATTCGGCGCCAACCTCCGGTGGGGCGTCACACCCAACCTCACCGTCAACGGCACGGTCAACCCGGATTTCTCCCAGATCGAAGCCGACGCGGGCCAGTTGCAGTGGGATCCGCGCGAGGCGTTGTACTTCGCCGAGAAGCGGCCGTTCTTCCTCGACGGCCTGGAGTTGTTTGCCACGCCGAACCAGTTGGTCTACACGCGGCGCGTGGTGAACCCGCTGGCCGCCGTCAAGCTGACCGGGAAGGTCTCGGCGACGACCGTGGCCGTGCTGTCGGCCGCAGACGATGCGGCGATGTCGGCGACGGGGGAGGACCACCCGATCTTCAACGTGGCGCGCATCCAGCAGGACGTGGGGAGCGAGTCCAAGCTGGGCGTCGTCTACACGGATCGGATCGACGGTCGCGCATCCAATCGCGTCCTCGGCGCCGACGCGAGGATCGCGTTCGGCAAGCTGTACACGTTGCAGGCCCAGGTGGCCGGCAGCCGCACGTCGTCGGCGGACCGCGTGTTCGCCGGGCCGTTGTGGCAGGCGGTCCTCAACCGCAACGGGCGCAGCTTCGGTCTCCGCTACAACGTCAGGGCCGTCTCCGACGACTTCTTCACCGCCAGCGGGTTCATCTCGCGCCGCGGTGTCGCGCAGGCCAGCGCGACGCACCGGGTGAGCCTGTTCGGGCCGGCAGGCGGCTGGCTGGAACGCTGGGACAACGACGTCGTGCTCGACGGAACCTGGAAGTACCGCGATTTCGTCGGGGGGCGCGGGGCCCAGGACCGCAAGCTGCACTTCAACACCAGCGCCAGCCTCCGCGGCGGCTGGAGCGTCGGCGGCTCCTTGTACGTCGAGACCTTCGGCTACGACCCGGACCTGTATCAGGACTACGCGATCTGCGGGCCCGCGCCCGAGGGCGGCTGCGCCATCCAGCCGTTCCTCGGCACACCGCGCCTGCCCAACCTCGACTACGTCGTCCAGTTCACGACCCCGCAGTTCAAGACGTTCACGGCCAGCGCGTTCTGGCTCTGGGGCAGGGACGAGAACTTCTACGAATGGGCCCCGGCCGACATCCTGTTCGTGCAGTACTCGATCGACTGGCGCCCGACCGATCAGCTGCGAGTCAACGGCAACTACCAGGTCCAGCAGTACAAGCGCCGGAACGACGGGGGCTCGATCGTCGGGCAGCGCCGGATTCCGTACCTCAAGGCCGAGTACCAGCTGACGCGGTCGATCTTCCTGCGCTTCGTCGGCGAGTACGACGCGTATCGCCAGGACGATCTCCGGGACAACTCGCGGACCGAGTTGCCGCTCCTGGTCCGGGATCCGGGGACCGGCGCCTGGGCGCCGGCGAAGGGCTTCACGACGAACCGGTTCCGGGCCGACTGGCTCTTCTCCTACCAGCCGGTGCCGGGCACGGTGATCTTCGCGGGCTACGGCAGCACGATGGAGGAGGCCGCCGCGCTGCGCTTTCGCCGGCTGGACCGGCAGAACGACGGCTTCTTCCTGAAGGTGAGTTACCTGTTCCGGATGTAGGGACGCGGCACCGCCGCCTCCCGCCGGCCGTGTCGTGACGTGCGCGACCATCGCGGGCGTGCGGCCACGGGCAGCGCCACGACCCGCGTCGATCGCGCGTCGACCTGTAGCACGGACAGCTGACACACGCCCCCGAGGACGTCGGACCATGGCAACCACGCTGGCTGATGCGATCGCGCATGCCCTGCGCGATGCGGGCGTTCGTGTCGTCACGCACGTGCCGGGGTTCGGGGGCACCGAGGTGTTCCGGCTCGTGCAGGATCTCGTGCCGGGCGACCACCGCGCGTCCTTCCACGAGGAGGTGGCGTTTGGCGTCGCCCATGGCGCGGCGCTGACCGGGGCGCGGTCGGCGCTGCTCGTGAAGGCGCACGGGCTCGCGAAGGCGGCCAACGCCGTCGTCGACTCGCTCGCGTCGGGGACGACGGCTGGCCTCGTCGTCATGGTGTTCGATGATCCGCGCGGCGCGCACTCCGACAGCATCTTCGACCTGGCGGCCTTCGTGGGCGGGCTCGGCGTGCCGGCCGACACCGTCGAGCCGCCCACGGCGTACGGCCAGGTCATGGACGCCTTCGCGCGGTCGGAGGCGCTGGCGCTGCCGGTTGTGCTGATCGTGAACGCCGACGAGATCAACGCCTGCTCCACGTGGGTGCCCGGGCGTCCCCCTGTCGGCCCGCCGCACTACCGCCGTGATCTGGCGAGCCACGTCGTGTGCCCGGTGCTGGCGCCCTTCCAGCACGAGGTGTTGTCGCTGAAGATGTCGGGCGGGCACTGGAAACGGGAGTTCCTGCCGCGGGTGCGGCACGTGCCCGACGATTTCCCCGAGTCGTGGCAGACCACGCTCCAGCAGTTCACGCCGCTGTTCACCGTGTTCCGCGAGGTGCGCGGCCGTATCGTCACCGGCGATACCAGCACGGCGACGCTGTTTGCGTTTCCGCCGTTCGAGTGCATCGACCTCGCGACCTACATGGGCGGGAGCCTGCCGCTGGCGATCGGCGCCCACCTCGCCGGCTACACCGACGTGTGGGCGGTCACGGGCGACTTCTCGTTCGTGGCGGCCGGCCACCTCGGGCTCGTGGAGGCGTTCGCACGCGGGATCCCCCTGAAGGTGCTCCTCTTCAGGAACGATCGGGCGGACGCGACGGGCGGTCAGCGGTTCGATGGCGTCGCGCTCGATCGGATCCTCGACGGCCACCGGGCGTCGGTCCGACGCCTGGCGAGCCCGGACGATCGGGCCGAGGCGCACGCGGTCCTGAGCGAAGCGGCGGCGGCCCGGGATCTCCGGATCGTCGTGGCGGACTATCGCTAGGCGCGGCGGCCGTCTCAGCGATCGGGCGGTCGCTCCGGCCAGAGGCGCACCGTGTGGACCGGTTCACCCGCGAGGTAACGGGCTCGATCTCCGAGGTCGTAGAGGCGCACGGCGATGCCGACCTGCGCGGCGGGCGGCCAGTCGAGGGCCGCGAAGCGGCTCCGGCCGTGAAAGTGACGCCGGAACGCGTCTTCTTCGGACGCATCGAGTGCGAGGTACGGCGCGTAGCCCCGTTCGCGCAACGCCTCGATCGCCGGGTCCAGCCAGGCGGGCTGGAAGCCATCCCACGAGAGGGTCGGGCGGCCGGAGTAGTAGCGCACGCTCCCGCTCTCGAGACCCGCAATCACCACCGCGCGTGGAGGCACACGCGTCGCCACGTAGCGCCCGGCCACCGCGTACTTCTGCTCCAGGGCCTTCAGAGTGAATACCAGTCGCTGGTCGGCGGTGTGCAGCCATGTCGCGCCCAGGGCTGCCACGACCAGCACGAGGACGGGCGCGCGCGCCAGGGCCGGCAGCCGGGAGGCGCCCCACGCCGCGACGCAGCCGAGCAGCACGAACAGGACGGGCAATCCCGGCAGCAGGAAGCGCAGGTACCACCACTCCTCGAACACGACGTAGGGCAGGTAGGCGGCCAGGACGCCGAGCGCAAAGAGCAGGAGCAGCAGCGCCTCGCGCTTGCGCCGGACAACGATCGGAGCCGCGAGGGCAAGGGCAACGATCGGCGTGTGCGTCTCGACGAGCCACGCGGGGTACCGTTCGAGATTCGCGGCGACGCGGCCACTCGAGAACAGCGCCTGCATGCCGCCATAGCCGGTGCTGAACGGCGACCCGTACATCGCGTTCTGGATCCACGCGACGGCGAGAACCCCCGGCACGGCGCCCGAGGCGAACCACGCGAGGCGGACCAGCCGGTTCCGGGTGCCGCCGGCGACCGGCGTCTGCCACCACGCGAGCGCAGCCGGGACGACGGCAAGGGGCGCGAGGTTCGGGCGCGTCATGATGGCCGCCGAGACGGCAAGGCCTGCCAGCGCGGGTCGTCCCCGGACCGCGGCCGCCAGCGCGCCCGTCCACCACGCCATTGCCGGGACGTCGCTCATCGGCTGCACGAGCTGGTAGAGCACGATCGGGCTGCAGGCGGTCAGCACGGCTCCGACAAGGCCCGACGCCGGGCCGTCAAGGTCACGGCCCAGGGCGTAGGTCCACCAGACGGCCGCGGCACCGAGCATCGGCACCACCAGGAAGAGACCCCATTCGCCGACCATCATCAGCGCGACTGCCATCAGCAGCGAGAGCCCGGCCGGACACATCGGCACCGATTTCCCCCCGCCGCGCGCCATGGGCGTGAACCCTGCAGGCACGAACGTCGCGGCGGCGTCGGGCCAGGGCACGGGACCCGGAATCGGCGGATCGAGCGAGAGGCGGCCGGCGGCGAACATCTGCGCCTGGCCCACGTAGCAGTGCGAGTCGGACCCGCCCACGACGAACGTGCCCCAGCGCAGTCCCGCCGCCAGCGTGGCGATGGCGACCGCCGCCGCAATCCCCGGCGCGATCCTTGGACCAGCCGGCCAGGCGCCCGAGAGCCGGGACGACAGACCGCGCAGGACGGAGGGCAAGTCGGAACTCACGTCAGCCTGCCGGTGAGGGCGGCGCCGGGCGGCTGGCGCGCCGGTGGCGCACCAGGACCCGGACGGCATGAACGCCGTCCCGCCAGCCGATCTTCTTTCCCGCGGCGCGCTGGCGCGGCTGGAACACGACCGGCAGTTCCACAATCCGATGACCGTGCCGCAGCAGCTTCGCGGTGATCTCCGGCTCGATGTCGAACCGGTCGGACTCCAGCCCGAGCGACCGCGCCACGTCGGTCCGCATGATCTTGTAGCAGGTCTCCATGTCGGTGAGGTGCGATCCGAACAGGAGGTTCGTGAGCCCGGTCAGGAACCGGTTGGCGGCAACGGTGAGCCACGGCGCCTCGGGGCGGCCGGCCAGGAACCGGGATCCGAACACGACGGTCGTCTCGCCGCGCAGGATGGGCACGATGAGCGCCCCGATCTGGGCCGGATCCAGCTCGAGATCGGCGTCCTGGATGGCGACGATCGTGCCGCGTGCCCGCGCCAGGCCGAGCCTGATGGCGGCGCCCTTGCCCGCGTTCCGCGCGGCGTGCAGGATCGCCAGGGTGCCCGGGCGCGCCGGCAAGGCGTCGAGCGCCTCCCGCGTGCCGTCCGTGGACCCGTCGTTGACCACCAGGATTTCCCGCGACACCGGGAGATCGATGGCCAGCAGGCGCTCGATGACGCCGTTCACCGTGCCGGCCTCGTTGTAGACGGGGACGATAATGGAGAGGAGGTGGGACGCCGGGGCGTTCACAGCCGGTAGTCTACCCTGCTTTTCGCCCGGGTTTGTCATGGGATCGAGTGGTCGTGCGGGCCGCGCCTCCGGGGAGGCCGCCCGCAACGAATCGCCCGGAGGTCTCGTCCAAGAGTCCACGGTCGGCCGGCGGCAGACGTCACGCAGACGAACGCACATGGGCGCCAGGGCCCTTCACCACGGAGGCACGACAGATGAACCGAGTTCGCGTGGTATGGCAGGCGGGACGGCTGGTGGCGGCGGTCACGGTGGCCGGCGCGATGCTGGCGGGCGTGGCGGACGCGGCTGCGCCCGCGACAGGGTCCTTCGACCGCACCCTCAAGGTGACGGGGGCCGTCGACCTCGATGTGCAGACGGGTTCGGGCAAGATCACGATCAAGCCCGGTGCGGCCGGCACAGTCCGAATCGTCGCCAGGATCCACGCCGATGAATCCTGGTTCGGCACCGGGAGCGCCGCCGACCGGATCAAGGCCATCGAGCAGAACCCCCCGATCGAGCAGCACGGCAACGCAGTCGTGGTCGGCCGGACCGCCGATCCCGACTTCCTGCGCAACGTCAGCATCAGCTACGAGATCGCGGTGCCGCCCGATGCGAAGGTGCTGTCCAGGACCGGCTCCGGCGATCAGACCATCGAGAACGTCAAGGGGCCGGTCAACGTGCGGAGCGGCTCGGGCAGCATCACGGTCGGGCAGGTTTCGAGCGCGGTCGACGCCACCACCGGGTCGGGGAACATCGAGATTACGGCGGTGGTCGGCCTGCGGGCGCACTCGGGCAGCGGCACGGTCCGGGCGACACGCGTGGCCGGTCCCGTCACCGTGGACACGGGCAGCGGCGACATCGCGGTCGACCTGTCATCGGCGGGCGACGTGGAGGTCTCCTCCGGGTCCGGCGCCCTGACGCTGGTCGGCGTGCGCGGCGCCCTGCGGGCGCGCTCGTCGAGCGGCGAGATCAACGTGCAGGGGACCCCGACCGGCGCGTGGTCGATTGGGGCCTCGTCGGGGGACGTGACGCTCGAGCTGCCGGCTGATGCCGCCTTCGACCTCGACGCCCGCGCCAGCTCTGGCGACATCGATTCGTCGCACCCGTTGACGATGACGGGCAAGATCGATCGCCACGCGCTGGCCGGCAAGGTGCGGGGCGGAGGGCCGCGCGTCGAGATCCGCACGTCGTCGGGCAGTATCCGGCTGCGCTGACGGCGGCCCGTCCGGCTTCTCTGCGAATCAGGCCGCGCCGGGGGGCGGGAGCGTCGCGACGACGTCGTAGTGCGTCACGAAGGGTTCCCGCTCCAGCAGGTACTTGTCGTCTTCGGGATAGTAGCGCGCGAGGCGGTAGTCGTCCCCCGCGAACCGCCTGATCGCCTCGATCGAGTCCCACATCGTCGTCAGCACGAAGTGCGTGACGCCGTCCTCGGTCCGGCGGAACACCCACACGCCCCGGTTGCCCGGCGTGGCCGCGTAGTCCGCCAGGCCGGTCTGGGCGAGGTAGGCCTGATACGCGTCCGCCTGTTCGAGCCGGACGCGCCCGTGCCACGTTCTGGCGATCATCTCGATCCCTCCCGCCACCCGGCTCCCCGGGGCCGGTCATGCCGGCGCCCGGGCCGGGCGCCTGTTCCCGCCAGCGAGATCGACGCGCGCGCGTCACGCCAGGCGGCGTCGATCAATCCGTCAGGCGGCGTCGATCAATCCGTCATGCGGCGCAGCGCGGCGCGCCCCAACAGGCGAAGGCGCTCGCCGAACGGCAGCCGCCAGAAGTTGGTGGCGATCACGCCGCGCGTGAAGAAGGTCTTCTGGCTGTAGTCGATCGCGATCTCCGCCATGACCGGGCGGCCGGCGCGCGCCAGGTCGAACGCGCGTCCCAGCGCCGCGTCGAGATCGTCGTCGTCGGCCACCCGGACGAACTCGGCGCCGACGGCGCCGGCAAAGGCCTTCACGCTGTACGGGGCGAGGACGCTGCACGTGTCGCGGTTGAGCGCCGTGCGCTGGAACTGCGCGATCTGCGCGAGTTCGCCGTCCCGCAGGACGCACACGATCGGCGCGACCCCGTACGCGGCGGCTGTCAGCATTTCCAGCCCGGTCATCAGCAGAGCGCCGTCGCCCGCGAGGGCGACCACGTCGCGGTCCGGGTTCGCGAACTTCGCGCCGATGGCGGCCGGCACCGCGTAGCCCATGCACGAGTAGTCGATCGGCCCGATGAAGCAGCCGGGCTCGGCCAGCCGCAGGTGCTCCATCGCCAGGAACGTCCCGTTGCCGCTGTCGGTCGCGTAGATTGCGCGCGGCGACAGCCGCTGCAGCGCGTCGAAGAAGGCCGCCGGCGTCACCTTCCCGCGGCTGCGGTGTCGCAGCCAGCGCTCGCGCTGATCGCGATGGCCCGAGAGCAGGCGCTCCACGAACGGCCGGTCCTCGGATCGGGGCGTGATGAGCGGCAGCAGCGCCTCCAGGAAGGCGCCCGCGTCGGATTCGATCGCGACCTTCGCGGGGTAGTTGCGGTTCAGGACCTCACGGTTGATGTCGACGTGGACCAGGGCCTCCGGCGGCGTGAAGCCGTAGCTGGCCGTCGCGACCTCGCCGAAGCGGCATCCGAGTGCGAGCATCGCGTCACAGTCCCCGGCCGCCTCCCGCACGAAGGGCGGCGTCGAGGCCCCGAGGCCGTTCCACAGCCAGAGGGGATGCGTCTCGGGGAACACGCCCTTGCCCTGGATCGTCGTGGCGACGGCGGCCCCGAGCCGCTGGGCCAGATCCACGAGGGCCGGCCCCGTCCGGCGCGCACCGTAGCCCACGTAGAGCATCGGGCGCCGGGCGGCATTCAGCACCTCGGCCGCCGTACGCACGGCGCCGGCATCGAGATCGCCGGGGAGCGGCGCGGGGGGCTCGTACTCGAACGCGTCGATGTCGTGCGCGAAGAGGTAGAAGTTGGCCGGGATCTCGACCGCGACCGGTCCCGGTGTTCCCTGGCGCGTGAGGTCGAATGCCCGGCGGACCACGCCGTAGATCTCGGCTGGCGCCGTGGGCTTCAGCGTGTCCTTGACGATCGGGCGGAGGATGGCGAGTTGATCGACATCGTGCAACTGGAAGGCCTTGCCCGTGTCGGTGCGGATCCCGCAGGTGAGGACGACCAGCGGAATACCGTCCATGAAGGCCTCCGCCACGCCCGAGAGGCAGTGCGTCACCCCGGCGCCCGGCACGACATTGGCGACGCCTATCGTGTCGGACGTGCGGGAGACGCCGTCGGCCATGAACGACGCGCACTGCTCGTCGGTGACGAGCACCGGCAGGACGCTCGAGCGGTCCAGCGCGTCGTACAGCTCGATGTTGTGCGTGCCCGGGATGCCGAACGCGAACCGCGCGCCTGCGTCTTCGAGCGCCCGGGCCACGATGTCGCCGCCGCGCAGTTTCATGAGAGCCTCGGATCGGATCGGCTGACCAGCGCCGCGTGACACGCGCCTCGTGCCGCGCCGGGGCGCCCGATGGAGCGGCGTCCGGCGATCACGTGAGCAACGCCGGCAGCCGGTTGCGGATCCGCTCGGCGACGCGGTCGGCCAGCGCCATGACGGTCACGTACGGGTTGATTTCCGCGCTCCGCGGGAACAGGCTCGCGTCGGCCACGAACAGCCAGGGCACGCGGTGCACCTCGCCCCAGGCGTCCGTGACGGAATCCGTCCGGGTCGCGCCCATTCGGCACCCGCCCATCGGGTGGGCGCTCGAGACGGTGACCTTGCCGGGCACCAGCCCCTCGTCGGAGATCAAGTCGTCGACCCGGTCTGCTTCTTCCTTCTCGATGAAGAACCGGCGCCCGGCCGGCGCGTGCATGCGCTCGGCCCCCGCCGCGAAAAAGATGCGGGCGCTCTCGCGCATCGCCGCCACGAGCGACCGGCGCACGCGATCGGTGATGGTGTAATCCACGACGGCGTTGCCGTGCCGGTCGATCGCGATCCGGTTGTCGGGCAGCGCGGCATCGAGCGCGAGCACCAGGATCATCTGCATCCGGTCCATGGCGCTCATCAGCCGGGCATGCTGCTCGCCGAATCCCGTGAGGCTCTTGGCCGTCACGAACGGAAAGTACATGCAGGTCTCGAGCAGGAACCCGTCCGGGTCGGCGAAGTGATCGCAGTAGTAGCTCTTCGGGTGGCCGTGGACGTTCGAAATCGCCCGCGCGTGCTGTGCGACCAGGATGAGCGCGGGGTGACACGTGAAATACCGGCCCAGCGCCGGCAATTCGACCGGGAGCCTGGACCGCAGCAGCAGGGCGGGTGAGTGCACGGCGCCCGCCGCGACGACGATGGCCTTCGCGCGGACGCGATACTCGCCGGGCTCCCACGCGGACGGGTGGCCGTAGCCGGGATCGCTCACCGTTGCGTACACCGCGCGATCCTCGATCCGGTCGGCGCGGCAGTTCGTGACGACCACGGCGCCGTTGCGCTCGGCTTCGGGCAACTGGACGCGATGCGTGCCCATCTTCGCCGCGTTGGGGCACCCGAGATTGCACAGGCCGGATCCCTGGCAGCCCTGGAGATTCAGCGGGAACTGCTCCACGCGATAGCCGAGGCGCCGGCACCCCTGGGCGAACAGGCGGTTGTTGTCGTTGAGCAGGTCCGGCTCCAGCAGGTGCACGTGGTTCTCGGCGAGGTACTTCTGCGACCGCCGCGCCACATCGTCGAAGTCCAGTCCCGGCACGGCCCACCGGGCGACCGTCGGCTGCGTGATCGTGAGCGAGGTGCCCGTGTAGACGACGGTGGATCCGCCGTAGGCGCGTCCGAGCGCGAGCGTGAGCGTCCGGTCCTTCGTCTGCAGCCCGCCGGCGTCGAAATAGAGACGCGTGGCCATCTCCACTTCGTGCCCGGTGTACTCGTCCTCGCGCAGCCGGGGCCCGCATTCGAGCACCGCCAGGCGCAGGCCGTCGCGGCAGAGGGCCGACAGTTCCCTGGCCACGGTCCCGCCCCCGGCCCCCGAGCCGACGATGAGGAGGTCGACGTCCTTATCGATCATGGAGGAGCGCGTTGCCGAATCGCGACGGGCGGTACGCGATCTGGGCGCCGACGTCGGTCCTGCCGTAGTAGCCGAGCAGCACCAGCGTCCGCACGCCCCAGAGGCCGCTCCGCAGCAGGGGCAGCGGGGAGTCCTGGAACCAGCGCAGGGCCTCGTCCTGGCGATCCGGTGTGAGGTGATCCAGGGGGCGTCCGTACCTCGCGACCGGCAGCCACCGCAGCACGCGCAGGAACACGGCGAACTGCCGCCGCGTCGCGACGGACCGCACGGACAGGGCGTCGTCGATGAGCGCGAGCAGGGCTTCCTGACCGGGCGTGTCGAGCAACGCCGCGGCCGGCACGATTCGCCGGGCGAGCACCAGCAGGAATCCCCGCTGGTTCCGAATGTGAGAACCCACGGCCGTATTAGACCAGAAAGGCGAGGTCAGTTCCACCCGCGCGGCATGGCGCGCGCCCGCTGGCGGGACGAGCGGCGGATCGCGCAGGCGGCACGCGGGACGGAGGACGACCGGCGCCCTCCGTCCCGATCTGATGGACTACCGCCCGGGGACTTTCCCGTAGTCCGCGGTCCCGTAGACCGCCTCAGTGACATCCGGGGGAGGACCGCCCGGGGCCGGATCCGGGATCGCGTGGGGGACGGCCGGCAGGTGCCGCAGGTAGGCGACCACGGCCCGCTGATCCTCTTCGGTCCAGTGCGTGGTGTCGGACCACGGCATGGCGCGGTACGAGAACGAGCGGCCGCTGTGGTGGATCCCGCTGCGCAGCACCCGGAGGATGTCCTCGTCGCTCAAGGCGCCGAGGCCGGTGGCCCGGTCGGACGTCAGGTTGCGCGACACGGTCGTGCCGTGCGTGTGCGACAGGACCTTCATGCCGCCGGCGAGATACATGGCGGTGTTCGGGCCCTGGGGGCCGGGCGTCGTGTGGCAGCCGGCGCAATCGCCGGTGATCACGAGATACCGGCCACGTTCGGCGAGGAGCCGCTGCGCCGGGTCGGCGATATCGCCCACCCCGGGCGGCCCGGCCAGGGCGCCCTTCACGAACTCTTCCGGGGCCCCGCCCGTCAGCGGCGGGATGGCATACAGGAATCCCACGAAGCCGACGATGGCGAGCAGGATCACGGCCGCAAGGGCCCACTTGAGGAATCGTCTCATGGTGTCACCTCATCGGACCGCCGAGCGGCGGCCTTCCTCATGCGGACCGGCGGAGCCGGCGTTCCCCGCGTAGACGACGATTGGCGGATCCTCCTTCAGGATCAGCCAGCGGAATTTCCCGATCAGATACGACACGATGTTCGGCGCCGCGGGCGGCGGGATCTTGTTGACGACCGGCGGCACCGTCCGCAGGTACGCGATGATCGCGTTCAGATCGGCGTCGGCCAGGTGCGCGTACGCCGGCCAGCCCATCGGGAACGGCAGCATGCGCGACCCGTCCGGCCGGGTGCCGCGCGTGAGGACCTGTTTGATCTCGCCGTCGGACCAGTTGCCGAGGCCGGTATCCTTGTCGGACGTCAGGTTCGCGGAGACGAAGTCGCCGTACGGGCCGATCCCGAAGCGGGAGCCGCCGGCGAGCTTCAGATCCGCCATGGCGCTGCCGTCGGCGCGCGAGGGCGTGTGGCAGTGCACGCAACCCATCGATTCGACGAGGTAGCGGCCCCGCGCCGCCGGGCTCTCCGCGGCCGTCCTGGCCTGCTCCGCGTAGAGGGCCTTCAACTCGTCGGCGTTCATCGCCCACGCGGGCTTTCGCGCGAGCGAGGCGACGTAGTCCGCGACCTGCCAGAGTTCCTGGTCGGTCGCGGCAAAGGCCGGCATCGGTGAGCCGGTGACGCCCGTCTTCAGGCGCATGGCGATGTCGCGCGGCGTGGAGCCGCCGCGAAACGTCCACGGCTCGGTCAGGTTGACGGCCCGCGCCTCGTGGCCCCAGTCGTCGCGAAAGCCCGCGGCCACGGCGCCTGCGGTCGTGCCGCTGTCGCCGTGGCAGGCCGCGCATCCGAGCGAGCTGTACAGGGCCTTGCCCTTGGCGACGCTGTCAGCCGTTGCAGCGGCCGGCGGGCCGAGCGTGATCGGAGCCGGTTTCTCGTTGAGGAATCGCGGCGACATCCGCTTGATGTAGGCCACGACGGCGGCACGTTCCGCGTCACTCAACAGTGACTTGAACGCGGGCATCGACGTGCCGGGCAGTCCATCGGTCACCGCACGCGCCAGGTCCTCGTCGGTGGGGATGCTGTCGGCCGCGGTGCTCCTGAACTTGTAGACGCCGCGCGTGAAGTCGCGCGGCACCGGGTCGAGCAACGCGGCAGCGGGTCCGTCGCCACGGCCGGCCGCGCCGTGGCAGTTCGCACAGGATCGATCGTAGACGGCCTTGCCGTCGTCGTGTGGGGCGCCGGGCGGCGGTGCCTGGGCGAGCCCTCGTGCGATCACGAGCACGAGGATCGCCGCTCCAGTTACCGCCGCCCGACGGAGGCCCGGGGTCGTGCTTCGGGGCATGCGTTCCTCCGGTCGAACGGGCGCTCAGGCGCGTGACATGTGGAATAGACGGAATTGTATATCCGATTTGTTCCATCCGCATTGAAGAGTTGCCGATCGGGGCCGGTCGGTGGAAAACGCCGGTCAAACGCGTTATGGTAGGCGGTCGACGAGCGCCCCCAAACCCTGCCCCTGACCCACCATGATCATCCGATTGGCTCAGCAGGACGGAAGGAACCCCGATGCAACACAGACGATGGCGTGAGCTGGCAATCGCGCTGTCCGTGCTCGCGCTGCTGGCGGCGCTGCCGCAGGCGCAGGCCCGGATCACGGCGCCGAAGGAGCACTTCGGCTTCAACATCGGCGACGACTACGTGCTGGCGAACTACACCCAGCTCGCCGCCTACTGGCAGAAGCTGGCCCAGCAGTCGGACCGCATGAAACTGGTCGAGATCGGCAAGACGGCGGAGGGGCGGACGCAGCTGATGGCCATCATCACGTCCCCCGATAACCTCAAGAAGCTCGACCGCTACAAGGAAATCTCGCGCCGGCTGTCGCTCGCCGAAGGACTGACCGACGACCAGGCACGGCAGCTGGCGGCTGAGGGCAAGGCGGTCGTCTGGATCGACGGGGGCCTGCACGCGACCGAGGTCGTCGGGGCGCAGCAGCTCATCGAGATGACCTACCAGATGGTGACCCGCACCGACCCCGAGACGATGCGCTTCCTGAACGACATCATCCTGCTCTGCGTGCCGGCGAACCCGGACGGCATGGAGCTCGTGTCGAACTGGTACATGCGCAACACGGATCCCATGAAGCGGTCGACGGGCGGCGTCCCGCGCCTCTACCAGAAGTACGCCGGGCACGACAACAACCGCGACTCCTACATGGTCAACATGCCCGAGACCGGGAACATGAGCCGGGTCATGTACCAGGAGTGGTTCCCGCAGATCATGTACAACCACCACCAGACCGGGCCCATCGGGACGGTGGTGTTCGTCCCGCCCTTCCGGGACCCGTTCAACTACTACTTCGATCCGCTGGTTCCCCTTGGCATCGAGCAGGTGGGCACGGCCATGCACAGCCGCGCGGTCGCCGAGGGCAAGCCGGGCACGACGATGCGGGGCGGCGCGAACTACTCGACGTGGTGGAACGGCGGCCTGCGGACCACGGCGTACTTCCACAACCAGGTGGGCCTGCTGACGGAGATCATCGGCAACCCGACGCCGATCGAGCTGCCGCTCGTGCCGCAGAAGCAGCTCGCCTCGGGCGACCTGCCCATGCCGGTGCCGCCGCAGACGTGGCACATCCGCCAGTCGATCGAGTACGAGATCACGCTGAACCGCGCCGTGCTGGACGTGGCGTCGCGCTACCGCGACACGTGGCTCTACAACATCTACCGCATGGGGAAGAACGCCATCGACAAGGGCAGCCACGACACGTGGACCGTCACGCCGAAGAAGGTCGCCTCCGCGCAGGCGGCCATCGCGAAGCAGCTGCCGCCGCAGCCCGAGGGCGGCGCGGCGCGCTTCCGCCGCGAGCCGGCGTACGCGGCCAAGTACTTCGAGTTGCTGCGCAAGCCCGAGGACCGCGATCCGCGCGGGTACATCCTGCCGTCGGACCAGCCGGACTTCCTCACCGCGACGAAGTTCATGAACACGCTCATCAAGAACGGGGTGACCGTCCAGAGGGCGACGGCGGCGTTCCAGGTCGCCGGCAAGTCCTACCCGGCCGGCTCCTACGTCGTGTCGGCCGGCCAGTCGTTCCGGCCGCACGTGATGGACATGTTCGAGCCGCAGGACCACCCCGACGACTTCGCGTACCCGGGCGGGCCGCCCCGGCCGCCGTACGACAGCGCGGGCTGGACGCTGGCGTTCCAGATGGGCGTGCAGTTCGATCGGATCCTCGACCCGTTCTCTGGCCCGTTCGAGAAGGTGCCCGGCCTGTTGAAACCGCCCGCCGGCTCGGTGAACGACGAGAAGGGCAGGAAGGCCGCGGGCTTCCTCCTGAGCCCGGCGACCAACGATTCGTTCGTGGCGATCAACCGTCTCCTGGGGGCGCACGAGGACGTCTACCGGATCAAGGCACCCACGCAGGCCGGCGGCCGGACGTTCGCGCCAGGGGCGATCTACATCACCGTGAAGCCGACGACGAAGCCCATCCTGCAGAAGCTCGCGTCCGACGTGGGCCTCGTGTTCGACGCGACCGCCGCGAGGCCGCCCGCCGACGCGGTGAAGATGCGGTCGGTGCGGATCGGACTGTGGGACCGCTACGGCGGCGCGATGCCCTCCGGCTGGACGCGGTGGATCCTGGAGCAGTACCAGTTCCCCTTCGAGATGGTGTACCCGGCGACGCTCGATGCAGGCAACCTCGCGGCGAAATTCGACGTGCTCGTGTTCGTCGACGGGGCCATCCCCGAGCGCGAAACCGGCGGCCGGCCCGACGCCTTCATGGGCGGCCAGCCCAAGCCGGAAGATGTCCCGGCGGAGTACCGGCCCTGGCTCGGCAACATCTCGATCGCGACGACCGTGCCGCAGCTGCGCCAGTTCGTCGAGGCCGGCGGCAAGCTCCTGGCGATCGGCAGCTCCACGTCGATCGGGTACCACCTCGGCCTGCCCATGGCCAACGCGCTCGTGGAGCGCACGCCCCGCGGCGAGGAGAAACCGCTCGGCTCCGACAAGTTCTACATCCCGGGATCGGTCCTGCGCGTCGCGGTCGACAACACCAACCCGCTGGCGTGGGGCATGCCGGGCACGCTCGACGTGTTCTTCGACAACAGCCCGGCCTTCCGCCTCGAGCCCGACGCGGAGCTCAAGCACGTCCGGCCGGTGGCCTGGTTCGACTCAGCCACGCCGTTGCACAGCGGCTGGGCATGGGGCCAGGGCTACCTCGAGGGCTCGGTAGCGGTCATCCAGGCCGACCTGGGCAAGGGCCAGGTGTTCCTGTACGGCCCGGAGATTGCCTTCCGTGGCCAGCCGCACGGGACGTTCAAGTTCCTGTTCAACGGGATCTACTATGACGGCGGCGGCCAGGCGCCGGCGGCGCCGAAGAAGTAGGAAGAGGCACGGCTGGTCGGGTCCGCGACCCGACGTCGACACGCGGCGGAGTCCCGAGGGGGCGGCGCAGGCGCCGCCCCCTCAGCTTGGCAGTCCGTGGATGGGCTGCTACGGTTAGGTTCGCCCCAGGATCGCGCGCCGGCGGACGGCGCGCCCCACCCGCTTCATCCACGCCAGCTCGTCGGCCGACATCGGCCCGCGCTCGATCGCGGCAATCGCGTGATCGACGTGCGCGGAGGTGGCCGGGCCCGTGAGGCACACGCCGACCGCCGGGTTGGACAGCACGAACCGGTAACAGTCGCCGGCCGTGGGCGTCGGCTCGCCGGGCGGCATCCAGCGGGCCCGCAGGAGCTGGCCCCAGCTCGTGGCCGTGAAGGCGACGAGGCCCGGGCCGTCCGCCGCCGGCAGGCGCGGAAAGAGGTCCTCCTCGGCACCGGGGTGCGCGGCGTTGTAGCGCACGTGCAGGACGTCGATCCCTGCGATGTGGCCAAGGCCCGGGGCGATTCGGCGGTTGTGCGTGGAGATCGCGAGGTGCCGCACGAGGCCGCGGTCGCGCAGCGCGCGCGCGGCGTCCAGCACGCGCGGGCTGGCGTCGTGGTTCCACCACCCGAGCAGCAGGATATCGGCGTGATCGTAGCCCACGCGCCGGAGCGCGCGCTCCACGCTCGCGCGCAGCAGCAGGCCGGCCCGCGCGTAGGACTGGATCACGAACACCAGGCGATCGCGGCGCGGGGCCAGGGCGCGCAGCGCCTTCGCGAACTCGCCTCGCCTGACGCTGCCCCAGTAGAGGTACGTGAAGCCCGCCTCGAAGGCCTTCTCGACGGCAGCCGCCGGCACCCCGTACGAGGCGCTGATGCCGAGCGGTCCCACCGTGAGGCCCGTTCGGCCCAGCGCGCGCGGCGCGAATCGGTCGTTCATCGTGTGCGACCCCGTGACCGGCCGGCGCGTTCGGCGCCGCACCGGGGGCGCGCCTACGGCACCAGCACGACCTTGCCGTGCGCGCCGGGCGCCATGACGGCCTCGTGTGCCCGTGATGCGTCGCCCAGCGGGAACTCCCGTCCTGCCACCGGTCGCAGCGTGCCGAGTTCGAGCGCGGAGCCGAGGGCGGCATGGATGCGCACCAGATCCGCGGGCGTGCAGTTCATCAGGGTCATCCCCAGGATGGCCGCGTCCCGTCCCATCGTCTGGCGCGGGTCGATCTCGATGCGCCCGCGGTTGCCCACCACGACGACGCGGCCGTGCGGGGCCAGCAGCCCGAGGTCGCGGTCGAGGTTCACGTTGGCGAGCATCTCGATGAT
The DNA here is from genome assembly GCA_963813325.1 of uncultured Acidobacteriota bacterium. Classification (GTDB taxonomy): domain Bacteria; phylum Acidobacteriota; class Vicinamibacteria; order Vicinamibacterales; family JAKQTR01; genus CAWEYM01. Next base: position 1,017,404 of record CAWEYM010000002.1, on the reverse strand, counting down.
CACGTCCACGCCCCGCCCGCCGGTCGCCAGCGCGATGGCCTCGGCGTAGCCGGACGCACGGTGGTTGAAGGCGTGGTGGGCGCCCAGCTCGGCGAGCAGCGCCAGGCCGCGATCGGTGCCGGCCGTGGCGAGCACGGTGAGGCCGGCGGCCCGCGCGAGCTGGATCGCCGCCGTGCCGACCGCGCCGCTGCCGCCGTGGACGAGCACGGTTTCCGCCGGCTTCGCCTGCGCCCGATCGAAGAGCGCGCGGTACGCCGTCGCGCATGGCACGTTGACCGCGGCGCCCTGCTGGAAGGTGACCCGCGCCGGCAGCGGGTGCAGCTGGGCCCGGGCGCAGACGGCGAACTCGGCGTAGGCGCCCGAGTACCCGCCCTCGGCCGTGCCGCCAATGTAGACGCGATCGCCGGCCCGCAGGTCTTCGACGCCGGGCCCCAGCGCCTCGATGACGCCCGCGCCGTCAGACCCTGGCGTGTACGGGAGGGTCGGCTTCCGGCCGTAGGCGCCGGACCGGACATAGATGTCGACGGGGTTCACCCCCGCCGCGTGGATGCGCACCAGCGCCTGCCCCGCCCCGGGGCGCGGCGTGGGGACGTCCTCCAGCTTCATCACCTCGGGCCCGCCGGTCTGGTGCACGCGAATGGCTTTCATGCTGCCTCCATGGTTGCGGCGAGGGCCGCCCGCAGTGATTGTGGCACAAGGCCGGGCGGGCCGGCGCGATGGTATGATCGCCAGACACGACTATTCCGGGGGACAGGACCAAGATCGATGGCGGCGCGACACGAGACGATCGGGGTGAGCGTGGGAGCGGTCCGCGTCGGGGGCGGCGCGCCCATCGTCGTCCAGTCGATGTGCAACACGGACACGGCCGACGTGGAGTCCACCGTGCGCCAGTGCCTCGACCTGGCGCGGGCGGGGTCGGAAATGCTGCGCGTCACGGTCAACCTGCCCGAGGCGGCCGCCGCCGTGCCGGAGATCAAGCGTCGGCTCCTCGATGCCGGCTGCACCGCGCCGCTCATCGGCGACTTTCACTACAACGGGCACCTCCTCCTGACCCGGCATCCCGGCTGCGCGGCGGCGCTCGACAAGTACCGCATCAACCCGGGCAACGTCGGGACGGGGACGCGGCGCGACGAGCAGTTCGCGACCATCTGCCAGGTCGCCGTGGACCACGGGAAGCCGGTCCGGATTGGCGTCAACGGGGGATCACTGAACCAGGATCTCGTGATGCGGAAGATGCAGGAGAACACGGACCAGGCCCTGGGCCGCACGTCGGAGGACATCGTCAACGAGTGCATGGTGCTGTCGGCCCTGGAGTCGACGGACCTCGCGCTCGAGTCGGGCCTGCGCACGGACCAGATCATCATCTCCTGCAAGGTGTCGAAGCCGCGCGACCTGATCGCCGTGTATCGCGACCTGGCGCACCGCACCCGCCAACCCCTCCACCTGGGGCTGACCGAGGCCGGCATGGGCATCAAGGGCCTGGTGTGGTCCTCGGCCGCGATCGGCGTGCTGCTCGAAGAGGGCATCGGCGACACGATTCGCGTGTCGCTCACGCCGCGCCCGAACGGCGACCGGCGCGAGGAAGTCTATGCCGCGTGCGAAGTGCTCCAGGCCCTCGGCCTGCGATCGTTCGCGCCGAGCGTGACCGCCTGCCCGGGGTGCGGCCGCACGACCAGCACGACGTTCCAGGAACTCGCTGAGCGCATCCAGGGCTACATCCGGGATCAGATGCCGGCGTGGAAGGACCGGTACGACGGCGTTGAGACGATGACGCTGGCGGTGATGGGGTGCGTGGTGAACGGCCCGGGCGAGTCCAGGGCGGCCAACATCGGGATCAGCCTGCCGGGCACCGGTGAGTCCCCGAACTGCCCGGTGTTCATCGACGGCCAGCACTTCACCACGCTGCGCGGCCCGCACGACGAGCTGGCCAGCGCCTTCCAGCGGCTCGTGGACGATTACGTGGACGCGAAGTATCCACGGCGGACCGCCGCCCCGGCACGACCCTCCGCGTAAGGGCCCTGTCGGTGTGCGTCGCTCATCCCGGGCGTCGAGGCGTGTGAACGAACGCGCAGCGTCCGTGATGATCCCGCGGGCTACGCGCCCCTCTCGACCGGCACCACCGACAACTCGGCCAGTTCTGTTCCGCGCAGCACGGTCATCGTCGTGCCGACACCGATCCGGGCGTCGGTGAGCAGCCGCTGCAGCGTCTCCACGGTGCCGACCGCCTCCTCCCCGAACTGGACGATGATGTCGCCCTCGCGAAGGCCGGCGCCGGCACCCGGGGAGTGCGGGTCGAGCGTCACCACCAGGATGCCTGTCGCGAGCGGCAGGTGATGAAACCGCGTGACCGCCTTCAACAGGGGCACCGCCTGCCCGCCGACCCCGACGTAAGCGCGCCGGATTCGCCCGTCCCGGATCAGGCGGCCGGCGACGAACTTCGCGGTGTTGATCGGGATGGCGAAGCAGAGCCCCTGGGCCTGCGCGATGACCGCGGTGTTGACGCCGATGACCTCTCCGCGTGCCGTGACCAGCGGTCCGCCCGAGTTGCCGGGGTTCAGGGGCGCGTCGGTCTGGATGATGCCGTCCATCGCGCGACCGGATCGGGCCCGCAGCGATCGGCCGAGCGCGCTGACGATTCCGGATGTGACCGTGCACTGGAAGCCGAACGGGCAACCGACCGCCACGGCGATCTGGCCCGGCTTGAGCGCGTTCGAGTCGCCCAGCGCGGCCGGCACGAGGTCGGGCCCGTCGATGCGGATGACGGCCAGGTCCGTGTCGGGATCGTCGCCGATGAGGACCGCCCCGAGCCGACGGCCGTCGGTCAGCGTGACTCGCAGGGCCGCGGCGTCGTGGACCACGTGGCTGTTGGTCAGCGTGAACCCGTCGGGCGTGAAGATGAAGCCGCTGCCCGCCCCGGCGGGCTCGTCGCGGCCGCCGGCGCTGCGCCCCCGGCCGATCTCGATCGCGACCACCGACGGCGTGATGCGATCCACGGCCGACGTGACAGCCGCCGAGTAGGAGTCGAGCAGGATGTCGTCGCGATCCTCCGGGCGGGCCGCCGGGACCGGCTCCATGGGCACGGTGTCGGCTGACGCGTGGGCAACGCTGAGCATGGAGGCACTCCGATCGCGGCTCCCCGCCCCCGGGGACCGTCTCAGAGATTAGGACGCCGCCATGGGGCTGGAGGGTGCGGCGGGTTCGAGCGCAAACCGCCTGATGGCCGCCGCGACGCCGGCCTCATCGTTCGTGAGCGTGAGGGCCCAGCCGCGTTCCCGCAGGGCGGGCACCGCGTTGCCCATCACAACCGGCACGCCGGCGGCCTCCAGCATCTCGACGTCGTTGAGGTTGTCGCCAAGGGCCATGATCTCGGCCCTGGTGTAGCCGCGGCGCCGGGCCCACTCCGCGAGCGTCCGCCCCTTGGTGCATCCGGGGGCGAGCACGTCGACCAGCGAGAAGTCACGGGCCTCGTACTCGGTGACGGCCACCGTGAAGCGTTCCGCGCCGGACATGCCGCGCAGCCTGTCGGCCAGTTCGCGCATCGATGCGACGCTGCCGTTGAACATCACGTGGAGGGGATCCTCGGTGAGCGCCTGTTCGAGCGGGTCCACTTCGAGCATGAACTCGCGGTTGCGCTCGGCGTACCCGCGCCGGCTCGGGTGGGTCCAGTCGATGCGCTCGACGACGACCTGCCCCTCGCGCGGCCGGTCGAAGATCAGGCCCGCACCGTCGCGGTGATCGCGGGTTGCGGCGAGGACCGCGCGGGCGGTCGTGCGCGGCAGCAGGTGGCGGAGGCGCGTCTGGCCGTCGGCCGTCCTCACGATGGCCCCGTTGCTCACGACCGCGGTGACCGGGCACGGCAGCAGATCGATGACCGGCCGGGCGAAGTCGAAGCGCCGCCCCGTCACCACGGCGACCTCGATCCCTCGGGCCGACGCCTCGGCGATGGCGTCGCGATTGGCCGCGGGCAGTTGCCAGCGCGAGTCGAGGAGCGTGCCGTCGATGTCGAGCGCGATCAGTCGAATGGCCACCCCGTGAGTCTACCGCGGGTCGGGTTCCCGGACCGACTGCGGCTCGCGCCCCGCGGCTTCCGTCGTGGCCCCGCGGTGTCCGTCGTAGCCCCGCGGCGTCAGCCGCGGGGTGGCCCCCGGCGCTGAAGCACCGGGGCGACGAGGGAAGCGCGGGAGCTCGACAACTGACAACTCACCGGTATGATCGACACGAATCGGCCAGGCCCCCGCGATGCGACCGTCGCGCCCGGGTCAGCCGCCCTGCACGGGTGTCCTCCGATGCCGTACACGCTCCTGCTCGTGTTCGCCCACCCCGACGATGAGAGCGTGTTCGCGGCGGGCGTGGCCTGCCGCTGCGCAGATGAGGGCGGGCGGGTGGCGCTCGTGACGGCGACGCTCGGCGAGGAGGGCAAGCGCGGAGACCCTCCGGTGTGCGCCCCTGAGGATCTCGGGCGCGTTCGGCAAGCCGAGGTCGAGGAGGCGGTGCGCATTCTCGGCATCGACCGGCTCCACCTCCTCGGACACCGCGATCGGGCACTGGCCGCGGTCTCCCCGGCGACCATCCGCGAGCAGCTCGTAAGGGTGGTGCGGCAGGAACGGCCGGATGTCGTGCTCACCTTCGATCCCAACGGATCGAACCTTCACCCCGACCACGTGGCGATCAGCCGGTTCACGTCGGACGCGATCGCGGCGGCCGGAGACCCGCGGTGGCTGCCGGACGCCGGGGCCGCCCACCGGGTGCGCCGCCTGCTCTGGACGCTGCCGGCCCGCCCGTGGGAGGTGCTGCGGCGGGGAGATCCCGCGGCCGAGGCGGGAGTCGATGTCATTGTCGACGTGTCCCGCTGGGCCGAACGCAAGGCCCGCGCCCTGCGCGCGCATCGCTCGCAGCACCTGAGCACCGAGCGGATCTTCTTCAGCAAGCAGGATGCGGACCGGTTGCTCGCCGTGGAGTTGTTCCGGCAGGCGTGGGGACGCGGCGGCGACGCGTGGCCGATGCGGGACGTGTTCGAGGGGCTGTAAAGGCGGCTTCAAGACCGGCGTGTGGCGACCTCGTCCATGAGGCTGCTGCGCCGTGAGGCGAGAGCCGTGAGCCGCAGGCCGGGGACGGGCGTGGCGGGGTGGCGGGATGGCCGGACGGCGGGTGGCCCGTACAACGCATCGCCCGGGTCGCGCGTCAGAGGAGGTTGGGGGGAGGGGCCGCGCGACCCGGGCGATTATCGAACAGAGACGGCCGAGTTACTTTGTGCCGGGCTTCGCCGGGGTCCTGGCCATCTTGTGCGCCTTCGCCGCCTTGATGCCCATGACCATCCGCTGTCCGTCCTTGCCGTTGTCCATGCACTTGAGCTCGACCTTCTCACCGGGCTTGACCGAGGCCAGTTCCGTGACGGCCTTGCCTTCGACCGACAGGCTCGTCTCGACACCCTTCTCGTCCTTGACTGTGATTGTCTTCGCCGCCGCATCCGTCGATACCACCTCGGCCGCGACCATGTGTGTCTTGCCGGCAGGCTTGTGAGCCTTCTGGTTCGGGGCCGCCGCAGCCACCGTGGCCGTGAGCAACAGCGCCATCGCGACGTATGTGAACTTCTTCATTCTGTCTCCTTGAACTGTTCGGTGCGAGGTCCGCGCATCGTGCGCGCCCGACCGTGCCAATTCATGGAGCAAGGCATGTGCCAGGCTGGATCAGGCGTGACGGGAGGCGGCAACCCCATGCTGGGGCAGGCCTTTCGCGGGACGACGCGTCACGCGGGGGCGCGGGGAGCCTGCCACAAGAGTGCCCCATCGTGGCGGTCGTGCGGAGCCGCCGCCCCACGGCGCCGAGCCGGCGTGGCGACCCCGGGGTCGACCCCACCCTCGTCACGGTAAAGGCTTTGGCCCCGGCCGGCGTATAGAATCAATGCCGCACAGCCAGGGCCCCCACAGGCGCCCCTGCCTGCGGGCCGCCATCCTGCCCCGGAGGAGTCATTCCATGACGAGGAAGCTGGCCACGTGGTTTGTGTTCGTCGGCGTGCTGCTGGTCGCGCCGGCCTCGGCATTCCGGTCATCGGACCAGGCGCCGGTCTCGCCGCGGTCAATGGACCTGCCGGACGTGCTGGCCTGGAAAAGCCTGGCCGCGCCGGTGCTGGCGGACGACGGGCGCTGGCTGGCGTATCGCGTCTCGCCCGTCCAGGGCGACAGCGAGGTGGTGGTCCGCGCCACCACCGGCGACAAGGAGTACCGTTTCCCCATCGGAGAGGTGCCGCCGGCCACGGGCGGGCCGGGCGAGTCACCGGCCTCGGCGGCGGCGCAGTTCTCGGCCGAGGGCCGCTTTGCGGCATTCGCGGTGTTCCAGTCCCGGCAGGAGGCGGCCAGGCTGAAGACGCAGCAGAAGCCCCTCCACAACAAGCTCCGGCTGCTGGATCTGACGTCGGGCCTGGACATCACGATCGAGAACGTTCGCCGTTTCGCGTTCGCGGGTGACCGGGCCGGGTGGATCGCCATCCACAAGGACCCGCCCGACGGCGCGCCGGGCCAGCGCGACAAGGACAAGCCGAAGGGATCGGACCTGCTGCTGCGCGACCTGGCGACGGGGCGCGAACTGAACATCGGCAACGTCGGCGAGTTCGCGTTCGACAAGTCCGGCCGCTGGCTCGCGTGGACCGTGGACGCGGCCGACCAGGGCGGCAACGGCGTCGCGCTACGCAACATGGAGTCGGGGGTCGTGCTGCCGCTCGACAGCGACAAGGCGTCGTACGAGAAGCTGGCCTGGGCTGATGCCGGTGGGGCGCTGGCGGTGCTCAAGGGCGTCGACGACAAGGCCTACGCCGACCGGCTCTACAGCGTGGTGGGCTTCAAGAACCTGGCGGCCGCGACGCCGGACCGGGTGGTGTTCGATCCGAAGGCGGCCGGCGGCTTCCCGCCGGACATGAGCGTGAGCCCGGACCAGGCGCCGTCCTGGACCGAGGCCCTGTCGGATCTGATCTTCGGCATCCGGTCCGTGAAGAAGAAGCCGGCTGATGCGAAGCCGGCCGACCAGGCCGCCGAGGCGAAGGACGTCAAGGACGCCCCTGACGCCGGCAAGAGCGGCGGGGCCGCGCCGTCCGACGACAAGCCGGACCTCGTGCTCTGGCACTGGAAGGACGCCCGGCTGCAGTCGCAGCAGCAGGTCGAGGAGGACCGGGACAAGAAGTTCAGCTTCCTCTGCGCTTACAACGTGGAGCGCCGCGCGTTCCTCCGGCTCGCCGACGACAACCTGCGTGAGGTGCAGAGACCCGACCATGGCGTGTGGGCCGTCGGCCTCGACAGCCGCGCGTACGACCTGGCCGGATCACTCGACGGCCGACGTTATCAGGACGTGTACGCCGTCAACCTGGCGACAGGGCAGCGCACCCTGGCGGTCAAGCGCGCGCGCTGGTACTCCAGCCTGTCGCCCGCCGGCAATGCGTTCCTCTATTACGAGGACGGGAACTACTTCGCGTATGACATGGCCGCGGGCAAGGCGGTCAACCTGACGGCCGGTGTGCCGGCGAGCTTCGTCAACACCGACGACGATCACAACGTCGTGAAGCCTCCGGTCCCCGCGATGGGGTGGGCGAAGGGCGGGGCGTCCGTCCTCCTCAGCGACGGGTGGGACGTCTGGAACGTCCTGGTTGCGGGCGGCGTCGCGACGAACCTCACGGGCAACGGCAGGAAGGACGGCATCCGCTACCGCTCGCGGCTCCGCCTCGACCCGGACGAGAAGGGCATCGACCTCGACGTCCCGCAGTACATCGACATGTACGGAGAGCGGACGAAGACGCGGGGCGTGGCCCGGCTCGTGCCCGGCAAGCCCGGTGCGGAGGTGCTCGCCTGGGACGCGGCGTCGTACGGCCGGCTGATGAAGGCGAAGAAGGCCGACGTGTACGTCTACACGCGCGAGACGACGATCGACCCGCCCGAGGCGTTCGTGGCCGACGCGACGCTGAAAGGCGGGCGCAGGCTGACCGACTTCGGGGCGCAGCGGGCGCCGTTCCAGTGGTCGCCCGGCGGGATGCTCGTGGAATACACGAGCGCCAGGGGCGACAAGCTGCAGGGCGCGCTGTATCTGCCGGCCGGGTACGAGAAGGGGAAGACGTATCCAACCATCGTGTACATCTACGAGAAGCTGTCCCAGGATCTCAACCGCTTCGCGGCGCCGACGGCCAATGGGTTCAACCGCACGGTCTACACGAGCAACGGCTACGCGGTGCTCATGCCCGACATCACGTACAAGGTGAACGACCCGGGCAACTCGGCCGTGTGGTGCGTGCTGCCGGCGCTCAAGGCGGCCGTGGCGACCGGCGTCGTGGACTCGAAGCGGGTCGGCCTCCACGGGCACTCGTGGGGCGGGTACCAGACGGCGTTCCTGGTGACGCAGACCGACGCGTTCGCCGCCGCGGTCGCCGGGGCGCCGCTCACCGACATGGTGAGCATGTACAGCCTCATCTACAAGAACTCGGGATCGGCGAACCAGCCGATTTTCGAGAGCAGCCAGGGCCGCTTCCTCGGCGGGTACTGGGACAACTGGGAGGCGTACGTGCGCAATTCGCCGGTGGCCTTTGCGCGCAACGTGAAGACGCCGCTCGTGCTCCTGCACAACGACAAGGACGGCGCGGTCGACTTCACGCAGGGCGTCGAGTACTTCAACACGTTGCGGCGGCTGGGCAAGCCCGTCGTGCTGCTCGAGTACCTGGGCGAGAACCACGGGCTGCGCAAGCCGGCGAACCAGCAGGACTACACGGTGCGCATGAAGGAGTTCTTCGGGCACTACCTCCAGGGCCGGTCCGCCCCCGCGTGGCTGACCGACGGGATTCCGCGGCTCGAGATGGACGAACACCTGAAGGAGCGGGCGGCCGAGCGCACCGTCAAGGCCCCCGTCGCGAAGAAGTAGGAGCGGGAGCGCGTCACCCGGGCCGGGTGGCGGCATCGAGAAGGGAAGCACTGCATGATGAAGCGTCGAACCTGGGTGGCGTTGACCGTCGCGATCGTAATCGGGTGGAGGCTGACCGCCGCGGCCCAGCCGGGAACGGCCGAGAAGGGCGCCATCCGCACCGATGACCTGAAGGGATGGCTGTCGTACCTGTCGTCCGACGAACTGGGCGGCCGCGGGAATTTCTCCGAGGGCCTGGGCGTGGCGGCGGAATACATCGCCGACCATCTGCGCGAGTGGGGCGTGAAGCCGGGCGGCGACCACGGCTCGTACTTCCAGCGCGTGGCCGTGCTCGGCATCAAGAACACCGGCACGGCACGCGTCACGGTCGAGATGAACGGTCAGTCCCGGACGTTCACACTGGGCCAGGGCATCGAGCTCCCGAAGAACATGGGGGTGAAACGCACGTTCACGGCAGACCAGGTGGAGTTCGTGGGCTACGGGCTGCTGATTCCCGGAGCCGGGATCGACGACTACAAGGGACGCGCCGTCAAGGGCAAGGTCGCCGTGTGGCTGGGTGCCCAGGGACCGAAGGGCCTCGACGCCACGAAGTACCGGCGCAACCTGTTCGGCCGCGCGCGCACGGCGACCGAGGACCAGGGCGCGCTCGCCGTGATCGGGCCCGTTCTGCCGCGCCCGTCCTTTGGCGGCGGGGGCGCGCCGCAGGCCGCGCGCCCGGGTGCGCCGGCTGCCGCGGCAGCCCCTCGGCCGGGTGTGCCGGGCGCCGGTCCCGCGGGAGGCATGCCCGTCGCCGCCCAGGATCAGCCGGATTTCACCACCGTGCAGCGCCTGGACCGCGCGGTGGCGCCGGCGGTGACCGCGGACGATGCGTTCCTGGAGTACCTGTTCAGCGGGTCCGACACGAAGTACGCGGACCTCAAGGCGAAGGCGGCGGCGCAGGAGCCGCTGCCGGGCTTCACGCTCAAGGGCGTGCGCATCACGTTCGCGCTCGAGCCCGACTACAAGGTCGCCCGGACCCAGTACACGCGCAACGTCGTGGGCATCGTCGAGGGGACGGACCCCGCGCTGCGCAGCACCTACGTCGCGTTCGGCGCCCACTACGACCACCTCGGCTACGCCGAAGGCGAGGTCGTCGACACGCCCGCGGGCCCGCGCCGGCAGGGCGCACCCGGGCGCGTGCACGACGGGGCGCTCCCGGACCGCATCTGGAACGGCGCCGACGATGACGGGTCGGGCACGGTGGCGTTGATGGCGATCGCCAGGGCCTTCCAGCAGGGACCGCGGCCGAAGCGTTCCCTGCTGTTCGTGTGGCACACCGGCGAGGAGCGTGGGCTGTGGGGATCGCGCTACTACGCGGACTATCCGACGGTACCGATCGAATCGATCGTGGCACAGCTCAACGCCGACATGATCGGGCGAAACCAGAACGACAAGGCCGAGGAAGCCAACACCGTCTATCTGATCGGGTCGGACCGGATCAGCACGGAGCTGCACCAGATCAGCGAGGCCGCCGACAAGGCGCTGCCGAAGCCGCTCACGCTCGACTACGCCTACAACGACCCGGCGGACCCGGAATCGCTCTATACGCGCAGCGATCACTACAGCTACGCGAGCAAGGGCATTCCGATCATCTTCTACACGACGGGCATGCACCCCGACTACCACTACAACACCGACGATGTCAGCCACATCGAGTGGGCGAAGATGACGCGCATCGTGGACCTGATCTACGAGACGGGCCTCGAGGTGGCCAACCTCGACCACGCGCCGGCGCGCGACAACAAGGGGCCGCGGGCGGGCAAGCCGGCGAAGCACTGAGAGCGGCACACGTTCGTGTCGATGACCCGGGCAGGCGGCCGGCCACCGGGGCCGGTCGCCGCGGTCTCCGGGGAACCGGTCGCGTGGCCGAGCACGCCGCCCCCGGGGGTTCATGCCCGCCTCGCAGATCCCTGTCCCCCGTGGACGGTCCCGAGCCCGCCCGCGCGGCACCCGCTCCATCAGCGAATACCCGCCGGGAGTGCGCGCGAATCCTCGGCGGTTCAAGGCGAACGGTCGGTGCGCTATCATGATGGGTCGTCCGCCCGCGCCCGCGGCGTACGTCCTCTGAGTCCTCGATCCACCTGGAGTGAACATGAGAGCCCCGTCCGTCCTTGCTGCCGTCCTGTCCACGATTGCCCTCGCGCTGCCGGCATCCGCCCAGACCCCGCGGCTGTTGACCGTCGATGACCTGTTCGCGCTGCGCACGGTCGGCGACCCGCGCGTGAGCCCCGAAGGCGGCTGGGTCGCCTACACGGTCACGAGACTCGACGCGAAGGAGGACACCTCCGACACCGACATCTACATGGTGCCGATCACGGGCGGCGAGACGATCCGCCTGACGGCGAGCCCGAAGAGCGAGCGGAGCCCGCGCTGGAGCCCGGACGGGCGCTACCTCGCGTTCCTGTCCGGCCGGGAAGGCGACAAGACCCAGGTGTGGCTGCTCGATCGACGCGGCGGCGAGGCGGTGAAGCTGACCGACCACAAGGGGGGCGTCAGCGCGTTCGCCTGGTCGCCCGACAGCACGCGGCTCGCGCTGGTGGTCGCCGACCCGGACCCCGATGAAGACGCCGCGGCCAAGGCCGACGAGAAGAAGGTGCCGAAACCGATCGTGATCACCCGGCGGCAGTTCAAGCAGGACGGCGAGGGCTACCTCCGCGATCTCCGGGACCATATCCACGTCTTCGACCTGCAGACGCGGAAGAGCGTGCAGGTCACCAGCGGGCCCTGTGACGACGCCGCCCCGGTCTGGTCGCCCGACGGCCAGTCCATTGCGTTCGTCAGTAATCGCACGAAGGACCCCGACGCCAACGAGAACACCGACATCTTCATCGTCGAGGCGAAGGCGGGGCAGACGCCGCGCGGGGTCACCACCGCGGCCAACGCGGACAACTCGCCGACGTTCACGCCCGACGGCGCGTTCATCGTCTACGTGCAGGACGGGGACCCGAAAGACGTGTGGTACGACACCAGCACGCTGGCCGTCGTGCCGGTGGCCGGCGGCGAGGCCAGGCTGCTGACGGGCGGGCTGGATCGCAACGTGTTCAGTCCGCGGGTGACGCCGGATGGGGCGGCGGTCCTGTTCGTGGTCGAGGAGGGCGGCAACCAGCACCTTGCGCGCGTGTCGATCGCCGGCGGCGCGATCGAGAGCGTCGTCGGGGGCGATCGCGACGTCGAGGCGTTCGACATCGGGCGAAAGGCCGAGATCGTCGTGATCGAGAGCCAGGCGCAACGGCCGGGCGAACTGTCGGGCGTGTCGGGCGGGGCCCTGACGAGGCTGACCCGCGTCAACGACGAGTTCCTGAAAGGCATCCGGCTGGCGACCGTCGAGCGTTTCAAGGCGAAGAGCGCCGACGGCACCGTGATCGACGGGTTTCTGACGCGTCCGCCCGACGCGCCGAAGGGCGCCCGGGTGCCGGCCATCCTCCGCATCCACGGCGGCCCCGTGTCCCAGTTCTCCGCGGCCTTCGACTTCGAGTGGCAGGTGCTCGCGGCCCAGGGCTTCGCCGTGATCGCCGCCAACCCGCGCGGGTCGTCCGGCTACGGTCGCGACTTCAGCCGCGCGATCTTCGCGGACTGGGGCAACAAGGACTTCGACGACGTGAACGCCGCGGTGGACCACGTGATCGCGATGGGCGTGGCGGACCCGGACCGCCTCGGGGTGGGCGGCTGGAGCTACGGCGGCATCCTCACCAACTACGTGATCACGAAGAGCACCCGTTTCAAGGCGGCCATCTCCGGCGCGAGCGAGGTGAACTACACGGCCGACTACGGGACCGACCACTACCAGCGCCAGTGGGAGGGCGAGCTCGGCCTGCCGTGGGTGAACACGTCGCTGTGGATCAAGCTCTCGCCGTTCTTCAACGTGGCGAAGGTCGTGACGCCCACGCTCGTGATGTGCGGCCAGGACGACATGAACGTCCCGCTCCTCAACTCGGAGCAGCTCTACCAGGCGCTGCGGCGCCTCGGCCGTGACACGCAGCTCGTGATCTACCCCGGTCAGCATCACGGCATCCAGCGGCCGAGCTACCAGAAAGATCGGTACGAGCGGTACATCGGGTGGTACGGGAAGTACCTGAAGTAGGTTATAGGGAGTAGGTTATAGGGAATAGGTTATAGGTTATAGGGAAGAGGTTATAGGGGACAGGGAAGAGGGACAGGCTTACTGAGCAGCGGAGGTGAGGCGTTGGCGAAGTACGGTCAGCATCCTGCCGAGTTCGTCGATCAGGGCCAGGGCTGTTGCCGCCTGGCCCTGATCGAACAGCCCGGTTCTGACCATCAGCAGCAGGAACGTCTCCGCTTCTGCCAGTGATCCCCTCGCGATGTTGACGTAGTTCGCGTAGTCTTTCCGTGTGCCTCGTGCGTGGCCCTCCGCGATGTTTGCCGGCACCGAAGCCGCTGCCCGCAACCATTGGCCCGTGAGCCGATACTCCTCGGCCTTCGGCAGCATCTTGGCAAGTCGATACGCCTCCTGCGCCAGGTCCATCCCCTTCTGCCATACCTTCAGATCCCGGTGCGACTGGATTCGCTCCTTGCGCTCATCCCCGACAGCCATCGCCGACAACCTCCCCTCTACAGCCCGCTTCCCTAAAACCTCTCCCCGGTGCAACCGGAAACATCGGTAACAGACTAGACCGGTTACATGGGTAACACTCAGCTGGTCGTCGTAGCTACTCCTCCGCACGGGGCGAAGGCGTCGGTCAAGGCCACGTCAGTGCCCCGCGTGAGCGGGGTCGAAGCGAAGCGGAGAGCCTTGAGGGCCGCCGAGCCCCGCGCTATCGTTCGGGCCGACGACGACGCCGGCCGTTCGGGCTTGGCGACGGGAACCGCGCCAGGCCTGTACAAACCGGCCGCTCCTGCGTTCGATGCGCCCGAGCTCGATGTGCATGAAGCGCACCGTCCAGTCGCCGTGCTCCGTCTCCTCGAGACCCACGCATTCTCCCGCGACCGCTTCACTGATGAAGGTGACCGCGCCCTGCCATTTGATCTGCCCGGACTCTTTGACACGGCGGACCTGGTGCCGCGCGTCATACCACGGCTCGTCCAGGCGGCCGGGGTAGGGGCGCGGAGACGCCCGATACCACTCCGCTGGCGTCTCGAAGTCCAGCGCTTCGTGCGGCCGCTCCGTGTTGAACTCCACCCGCAGCTGATCGAACCGCCGCTGCTGCGCCCCGGGCGTCGCGGACGGCGGGGTGCTGCCTTCTGTTTGCAGCGTCAAATGAAACCGCTCGTGCCGCCCGTTCTGCTCCGGATGACCAGGCTCTGTCCGGTCCAGGGCGATCCCCAACTTCAACCACCACACCGCCAGGCGGGAGAGGCCCGCCGCGCCCGTCGTCGCAAAGGGCGGCCCATTGTCGGTGCGCAACGCGCGCGGCAGCCCGTACTCCCGGAAGGCCCGTTCAAACCACGGGCGGACGCCCGCCCGACTGGGCCGCACAATGCGGCAGCACAACACAAACCGACTATAGGCATCGGCGAGCGTGAGCGGATCGCAACGGGTCCCATCCTGCGTACGAAACCAGCCCTTGAAATCTGCCGTCCATACCGCGTTCGGCGCCGTCGCCGCCGCCAGGGGCTGCGTCAACGGCACCACATACCGAGTCCGGCGGCGCGGCGTGCTCAGGCCTTCACGATGCAGCAGATCCCCCATCGTGCTCGCCGCCGGCCACACCTTCTTCGGCTCCTTCTTCTTCAACCGTTCCCGCAGCTTGCGCGGCCCCCAGTACGGGTGGGCGCGTCGCTCCGCCAGGATCGCCTCTCGACGCTCCGCGTCCATCGCCCGGCCGTGTGCCTTCGGAGCGCGCGAGTGATCGACCAGCCCGGCTGGACCATCTGCCGCATAGCGGGCCAGCCACTTGTACGCGCTCTTCCGACTGATTCCATACCGACTCGCGAGCTCCGTGATCGTCCACTCGGCTCGCAGCCAATCCCCCATCAACGCGACCCGTTGATCCATGGCACAGGTTTCCTTCCAAGGCATCGGTCAGGACTCCTCCTGACCCATCATGAAACCTGTTACCCATGTATCCGGTCTACGCTGTCACCAATCTATCCGGTCTGGACCCCCCGAGAACCTATCCCCCATAACCTATCCCCTATAACCTAAAGATCGTTCCCCGAATACGACTGGTTGAACGACTTGTTGCAGAGCGGGAAGTCCGGCACGATGTTACCGATCAGCGCGTAGGAGAGCGGTCGCCAGTTCAGGAACGACGGGTCGACCACTTTGACCCGGTGGAGCCGGCCGTTCCCGTCGGCCATCACCCAGTGCGTGATCGCGCCCCTCCAGCCCTCGACGAGCGAGAAGGCGGGCCGGAACGCCGGCAGCGGCGGCAGAGGCGTGGCGAGCGGGCCGGATGGCATCGCGGCCACCGCCTGGCGGATGAGCCTCGTCGACTGGCGGACCTCCTCGACGCGCACCTCCGCCCGCGCCTTGACATCGCCGGTGGTCGACACGGGCACGTCGAAGCGCAAGTCGCCGTAGGCGGCAAAGGGGTGGTCGCGCCTCACGTCCCGATCGATCCCCGACGCGCGGGCGACGACCCCGAGCACGCCGTGATCGCGTCCCGTCCTGGTGAACAGCCGCCCGGTCCCCTCGAGTCGGTCCGTCAACAGGGTGTTCTTCAGGCAGATATCCACGACAGAGTCGAAGTCCGCCGTGACCGAGTCGACTTCGCCGGCGAGATCGAACGCCGGCGCGAGATCCATCTTCACCCCGCCTGGACTCAGGGCCCCACGCAACAGGCGGCTGCCCGTCAGTCGCTTGTTGAGCACGAACAGGCGTTCGCGCAGGCGCAGGCAGTGCGACTGCGCGACGGCGAATCCCGTGTCATTGGCAATCGCGCCGAAGTCAGCGATGTGGTTGTACAGCCGCTCGAGTTCCAGGAGGATCACGCGCAGGTACCGGGCCCGGGGAGGCGCCGCGATGCCGGCCGCCGCTTCGAGGGCCTGGCAGTACGCCAGCGCGTGGCCAACGGTCGTGTCGCCTGAAATCCGTTCCGCCAGCTCCATGCCGTCCTCGGGGGCGCGCCCCTCGAAGAGCTTCTCGGTGCCCTTGTGCGTGAAGTACAGACGGGACTTCATGTCGATGATGGTCTCGCCGACGACGCTGAACCGGAAGTGACCGGGTTCGATCACACCGGCGTGCACGGGGCCCACGGGGATCTCGAAGACGCCCTCGCCGCTCACCTGGCCGAACGGGAACCCACGCCCATCGTCTTCGATGACCGGCGTGACCGCGTCCTTCCTGAGAGGGAAGAAATCTCCCGGCCAGAAGCCGTGCCGTACGAGGGGACGCGGATCGGGGTGTCCGGAGGCGCGAATGCCGAACAGATCGAAGATCTCCCGTTCGAATCTCGACGCCGGGTAATGGAAGGTGGCGAGCGAGACCACCGTCGGGTCCGCGGCGAGGACGGCCGTCGCATGGACGAACCAGTTCTCGGCGGGCTGCGCAAACAGGTAGTGCACGCGGAAGCGAGGGGTCGCGGGCGCCCGATCCTCGCCCACCATCGCCGAGAGCTCGCTGGCAAACTGCCGGCGCAGGAGGGTGGCGAGATCGGGCACGGCCTGGGGCGACACGTGCAGGTGCAGCTGGTTCGGCCCGACCGTTTCGAACGCGGACGCACGGTTCCCGAGCGCGGCGCCCAGCGTGTCGGCAAGGCGAGCGAAGGCACTCATTTGGCGACAATCTCCGCGCAGAGCGTCAGCAGCCGCATGAGCGGCGCCGGCAGGAACAGGCCGAGGCCCACGACAGCGGCCAGGCTCGCCGCCAGCGGGATGAACCCCAGAGGCTGGTCTTCGCCGCGCGGAATCGCGGCGGAGGGCTCGCCATAGAGCATGTGACTCAGGTGCCCGACGAGCGAGATGAAAACGAGCACCAGGAGCGCCAGAACCACGGCCATGAGCGCGTTGTGTCCGAGGCCGAAGCCGGCGCGGACCAGCGCCAGTTCCGAGATGAACATGCCGAAGGGCGGCAGGCCCACCACGGCGAGAATCCCGGCCGCGAACAGACCGCCGGTGACCGGCATGACGTGCAACAGCCCCGACACGCCCGCGACCTCCGTCACGCCGTAGCGCCGGTACACGCGGCCGCTCAGCAGGAAGAGAGCGGACTTCGCGAGGCTGTGGTTCACGAGATGCAGCAGCGCGGCCCAGGCCCCCAGGGGCCCGAGCGCCAGTCCCAGGCAGGTGAGGCCGGTGTGCTCGATGCTCGAGTAGGCGAGCATCCGCTTGTAACTGCGCTGGGCGACCAGGCTGAAGGCCGCGATGACGAGCGACAGCACGCCGAGCCCGATCAGCAGATGGTCCGTGAACGACGATGCGAGGGCGAGATCGACGACGGCCTTCCAGCGCATGATGGCGTACATGGCGACCGCCAGCAGCACGCCGGACATCATGGCCGACAGGGGCGCCGGGGCCTCCGAGTGGGCGTCGGGCAGCCACGTGTGCATGGGCGCGAGCCCCGCCTTCGTCCCGTACCCGACCAGCAGGAAGACGAACGCCAGGCGCATGACCTCGGGGTGCAGCCGCGGCGCGACCGTCATCAGCACCGTCCAGTTGAGCGCCTGATCCGGCGTGCCGGCGCGGTGGACGAAGTCGAAGTAGGCCAGCACGGTTCCCACGAACGCCAGCGCGATCCCGACCGACCCGATCATGATGTACTTCCACGAGGCCTCCACCGAGGCCTTGCTGACGCGCAGCGGAATCAGCATCGCGGAGACGATCGTGGTCGCCTCGATGGCGACCCACATGAGCCCGACGTTGTTCACCGTCACGGCTGCGAGCATCGTGAAGGTGAAGAGGTTGGACAGCGCCACGAACTGGCGCACCTGCCGGCCGTCCAGGGGCTCCCGGCCGCCGGCATCCGGGTTCGTCCAGGCCACCATGGCTGCCACGAGACTCACGCACACGGCGAGGAGCGTCGACAGCGCGTCGGCCCGCAGGAGCCCGCCGGCCAGCGTGGGGGTCACGCCGGCGTCCACCGCCCGCCACAGGCTCAGCGCCGCGCCGAGCGTCACCAGCGCCAGGAGCGCAGCGACGCGCCCGACCGGCCGCGCGACCGAGGCCGGCAGCAGCGCGAGCAGCGCCGCCAGCAGGGGCGCGCCGAGCAGAACGACAAACACCATGAACCCTGTCCCCCGATCGTCCGCCGCCTCAGTGCTTGAGGCGGCTCAACTGCTCGACGTCGATCGACTCGAATGTCTCGTGGATCCGGTAGACGAACACCTGCATGACCAGGAATCCCATCAGCGCGTCGAGGAAGACGCCGAGCTCGACGATGAACGGGATGCCGTTGCTGCCGAGCACGGCCAGCAGCGCCACCCCGTTCTCGAGCATGAGGAACCCGACGATCTGCGTGAGGGCCTTCTTCCGGCTCACCACGATGAACAGGCTCACGAAGACCAGCCCCATCGCCAGCGGCATCCCGCCCCGCGTCGGCAGATCGCTGATGGCCACGAGCGGCCGCATGACGATGTAGGCGACCATCACCAGCACCGTCGCAATGAACAGGGACGATTCCACGTTGACGTAGGGCCGCGCCTCGCGTTCGCCGCCGAAGCGCCGTTCCATCCGCCCCAGGAGCCGGGGAATGGCGACGACTTTCAGGCCGAACAGCAGGGCGGCGACGGCGTACAGTTCCCCGTTGCCGCTGAAGTACGCGACGGTGGCGATGACCGCGGCGAGCATCGCCGACTGCCACGCGAACGCCACGATGGAGGCGTGCACGCTCCGGCGCCACAAGGGCGTCAACGCAAAGAACACGGCCAGGCTCGTGCCGAGCACCGAGATCTGGGAAAAGGCGCCCACGTCTACCTCAGCAGGAACGAAGAAGTCACCGCGAGCAGCGCCAGCGCGAACGACACGCTGAGCAACTCGGGCACCCGGAACAGTCGGAGCTTCGCAACCCGGGTCTCCAGCAGGGCGACCGAGGCCGACAGCACGAGCAGCTTGAACACGAGCGCCGCGGCCGCAACGCCCAGCGCCGCCGGGCTGCGCGTGGTGGCGATGCCCCATGGCAGGAACAGATTCGCCAGCAGGCTGAAGAACACCAGGAGCTTGACAGCCGAGGCCCACTCGATGAGCGCCAGGTACCGCCCGGAGTACTCGAGCACCATGGCCTCGTGGATCATCGTCAGCTCGAGGTGGGTGGCCGGATTGTCGATCGGGAGCCGGCTCGTTTCCGCCAGCATGATGATGAACAGCGAGGCGAAGGCGAGCGCGTGCCCGGGTGTGAGCGCCACGGTGGGCGAGTCGATGATGTGCAGGGTGATCTGGCCGAGGTTGGTCGACCCCGCACCCGTGGCCAGCGCAAAAATGGCCACCGCGATGGTCGGCTCGGCGAGCGCGGCCACGGTCATCTCGCGGCTCGACCCCATGCCGCCGAAGGGTGATCCCGGATCCAGCCCGGCCAGCGCCAGGAAGAACGTGCCGAGCAGCAGCAGGTACACGACGACGAGCAGATCGCCGATCTGTCCGGCGGGCAGCGGCACCACCACGAGCGGCACCACGAACGTCACGGCGAGCGTGCTGACGAACACGATGTAAGGCGCCGCGCGGAAGATCCAGGAGGCGTTGGGCGAGACCACCACCTCCTTGGCGAAGAGCTTCCGGAGTTCGAAGTACGGCTGCCAGGGCGGCGCACCGCGGCGGTTCTGCAGGCGCGCCTTGATCCACCGGATGGTGCCGACGAGCAGCGGCGCGATCAGCGCCGCGAAGGCGGCCTGCGCGAGTTCCAGGATCCAGCCGTTCATGGCAACCACCGTGCCGCCAGCAGGAGCGCAATCAGGGCCGCGCAGATATAGGCGAGGTAGAGATGCACCGATCCGCCCTGGATGGACCGGACGCCCTGAGCCACGCGCCGGACCAGCGCGACCGACGGCGCATACACCAGCCGGCCGAAGAAGGGTTGAATCCGGTGCTCGTAGTTGATGCCGAGGATGAAGTAGCGGGACTCCGGGTGAACCTCGACCGTCAGGTCCTCGGTCGGTCGATACAGCTGGCCGAAGATCCGCTTGAGCGGCTCGGCAAACGCCGTGGCGGTGTACTGCATGCGAGGGGTCTGCACCAGCCGCCCGCATCCCCACGTGTCCGCGCGGCGCAGCCGTAAGGCAGGCGTCGCCAGCCGGAGCGCGACGAAGACCGCCGCGGCCACCGCCACGAGTCCCAGCGCGATGTACGGCGGGGACATCTGGCCGAGACCATCCGGCAGGCCGGTGAAGAACCCGTGCTCGGATCCCAGGCTGGCCGCCACCTGCAACCCCGGCAGCCTCGACAGGATGGTTCCGAGGACGGGCACCACCACCAGGGGGCCCAGGCCGAGCGCCACGCACGCGGCGGCCAGCATGAACATCGCCGCCTGCATGGCGCCGCCGGCCTCGGTGGCGTGTTCGGCCTCGGGCGATCGGGGAATCGCGAGAAACGTGATGCCAAACGCCTTCACGAAGCAGGCGGCGGCCAGGCCGCTCGTGAGCGCGAGCAGGCCGACGCCGATGGGCATCAGGAGCGCGGTGGCCGGCACGGGGATCCTCGCGCCGCCCAGCAGGGCCTGGAAGAGCAGCCACTCGGAGGCGAACCCGTTGAGCGGCGGAAGCGCCGAGATG
This sequence comes from uncultured Acidobacteriota bacterium, assembly GCA_963813325.1. GTDB lineage: Bacteria > Acidobacteriota > Vicinamibacteria > Vicinamibacterales > JAKQTR01 > CAWEYM01. Next base: position 996,876 of record CAWEYM010000002.1, on the reverse strand, counting down.
GCGGCCGACCCGACGAGGAAGGCCAGGGCCGTCCGGGGCATTCGCTTGATCAGGCCCCCCATCTCCTCGATGTTCCGGGTGCGGGTGGCCTGAACCACCGCACCGGCCCCCAGGAAGAGCAGGCCCTTGAAGACCGCGTGATTGAGCGTGTGATAGAGCGCGGCCACGAGCGCGAGCGACGCGAGCAGCGGCAGCGAGTAGGCGAGGAAAAGGAGCGCGGCGCCCAGCCCCATGAAGATGATGCCGATGTTCTCGATGGAGTGGAACGCGAGCAGGCGCTTCAAGTCGTGCTGCATCAGGGCGTAGAGCACCCCGAACAGGGCCGACATCGTGCCGAGGGCGAGCACGAGCACGCCCCACCACGCCGGCCCGGCGCCGAGCAGATCGAGCACGACGCGCACGAACCCGTAGACGCCCATCTTGAGCACCACGCCCGACATGAGGGCGGAGCCGTGGCTCGGGGCCACGGGGTGCGCACGGGGCAGCCAGACGTGCAGCGGGGCGATGCCCGCCTTGGCCCCGAAACCCAGCAGGGCCAGCACGAACACCGCGGTCCGAAGGCCGTCGGCCAGTGGCATCCGGCGCAGATCGTCGAAGGAGGCGCCGAGGTGCCCTCCGGACAGGAGGAGGAACATCGCGACGAGCGCCATGAAGCCCGCGTGCGTCACGCCGAGGTACCAGTTGGCGGCCGAGACGGCGTCGGGTTGATCGGGTTCGGTCAGCACCACGACGCCGGCTGCCAGCGACACGACTTCCCACACGAACAGGAATGTCAGCGAGTTGTCGGCCATGACCTGCAGGCTCATGCTGAGCACCAGCAGGTTGATCCCGACGCCCGCGATCCGGCGCGCCGGACCGTGGTAGGCGCGCGTGTACCCGATGCCGTACAGCCCGGCGGCCAGGGCCACCACGCCGACCACGATCAGGAAGAAGGCGCCGAGCGGATCCAGGTGGAAAGCCAGAGGCGCGAAGGCGAACCACTCGAACGCCCACCGGGGCTCAGCGGCGCCGGCCAGCACCGCCGCGGCGAGCGCCAGGCCGGCGGTCGCCCCGATCATCGTCCCGCCTCCCGTGAGCAGGCGGCCGATGCGGCCGGGGACCAGGAGCGCGATGAGCGCGCCGCCGGCGGAGGCCGCTACGAGCACCTGCAGCAGGATGCCGGTGGCCGTCATGCCCGCCTCCGGGCGTGGGCGTCATCCGGCGCGTCCGGGGCCGACGGCCGCCCGCCGGAGGCGGCGCGTCGGTCGAGCGCGGCGAGAATGCCGCGGAGGATGTCGGTCGGTTCGGGCGGGCACCCATCGACCCACGCGTCGACGGGAATGATCTGATCCACGCTGCCGGCGACGGCGTAGCTGCCGCGGAACACGCCGCAGGTCCGCGCGCAGTCGCCGATCGCGACCACGAGTTTCGGGGCGGGCGTGGCCTCCCACGTCCGGCGGAGCGGCACAGCCATGTTGAGCGTGACGGGGCCGGTCACGAGCAGGAGGTCGGCGTGGCGCGGGGAGGCGACGAAATGGAGGCCGAATTGCTCCATGTCGTAGACCGGCCCGGCGAGCCCGCCGATCTCGACTTCGCACCCGTTGCAGGAACCGGCGTCCACCTCACGGATGGCAAGCGCCCGCCCGAACAGTCGCCGGCTGCGTGCGTCGATGGAGCGCGCGATGTGGATCGCGTCGGCGTGCCCGGGTGCCAGGGGCCGGGTGACGAGGCCCGTCCTGAGAATCTTCGAGAAGAGGAGCATCAGCGGTGCCGGGTCTGGCGTTGCAGCTCGCGCAGCAGGCTTTGCGAGCCGATGAGCTGGTTGTTGAAGATGCGTCGCGCCACGCCGAGCAGGTCGGCGAGGAGGGGATCCCGCAGGGCGTAGCGGACGGTGGTGCCCTCCTTGCGCGCGAGGACGATGTTCTTGGCGCGCAGCACGGCGAGGTGCCGGGACATCGCGGGCTGGTCGGTCCCCAGGGCGTCCTGCAGCTGCTGGACGCTCCGCTCGCCGGTCACGAGCGTCTCGAGGACGTGGATGCGCATCGGGTGGCCCAGGGCGCGGAAGAACTCCGCTTTGAACACCCGCAGCTCTGACTGCGACATATGCATATATATTAATATTAGGCTTTTTCGTATGTCAATAACCCGGCCCCTCCCGGCCCGGGGCCCGGCGCCCCCGGCCGCGCGCCCGCCCGGCCCCGGGGCCCGCGCCCCCGCCCGATCCCGTCGCCCGCGGCACGGACCCTTCCCCGGGGCGGCATTGGGATACCATGGTGGGTCGATGCCTGGCGTGACGTGGGACGAAGTGATCGAACGTGTCGCGGCCGGCCTCCGCCGGCTGCCCGGCGAGGAGGCCCAGATCCGCATGGCGCCCCGGCCCCGGCCGGGCTGGACGCCGGGGTACCTGCCGCCCGGCACGGTCCCGGCCGCCGCGCTGCTCCTCGTGTATCCCCGGGACGGCGACGTCATCCTCGTCCTGACCGTGCGGGCGGGGCACCTGCCCAAGCACAGCGGGCAGGTGTCGCTGCCGGGCGGGATGGTCGAGCCGGGCGAGACGCTGGAGGAGGCGGCGCTCCGCGAAGCGCACGAAGAAGTGGGCATCGATCCGGCGAGCGTGACCCTGCTCGGCGGCCTCACGCCCATTCACATTCCCGTCAGCGGCTTCACGCTGCACCCGATGGTCGGCGTGGCCGCCGGGCGCCCGTCGCTGCGCGCGGCCGAGGACGAGGTGGCCCGGATTCTCGAGGTGCCGGTCAGCCACCTGATCGACGCCTCGCGCCATCGGCGCACCCGTCGCATGCGCGACGGCACCGACTACGACGTGCCGTACTTCGAACTCGACGGCGAACAGGTCTGGGGCGCGACGGCCATGGTGCTCGCGGAGTTCGCCACGCTGATCGGGCATCCCCCCGATCCCTGGACGGCACGACACATCGATTGATCCCCGCCTGGAGGAGAGCGCGTGTCCCCGATCCCGAAAGACGACGATCCCACGCTGTTCGATGTCATCGACCAGGGGCCTGGCCCCGAAGGGCCGGCGTGGCCGCCCCCGGGCGGGGTCTGGCCCCCGATCGGCAAGCTCGGCGTCCCGGGCGGCTCCGGTCCGGACGACGTGGTGGCCCTGCACGAGGCGGCGCAGGAGAAGTACCTCAACTACGCCCTGTCGGTCATCACGGCGCGGGCGCTGCCCGACGTGCGCGACGGCCTCAAGCCGGTGCAGCGCCGCATCCTCTACACGATGTGGCAGCAGAACCTCACGGCCGATACCAAGCACCGCAAGTGCGCGAAGGTCGTGGGCGACGTGATGGGCAACTATCATCCGCACGGCGACGTGGCCATCTACGACACGCTGGCCCGGATGGCGCAGCCCTTCTCGCTGCGGTACCCGCTGGTGGACGGCTCGGGCAACTTCGGGTCGCTCGACGGGGACGCGCCGGCGGCCATGCGCTACACGGAGTGCCGCCTGGCCCGCCTGAGCGACGAACTCCTCCAGGAGATCGAGCAGGACACGGTCCCGTTCCGGCCGAACTACGACGGCACGAAGCACGAGCCCGTCGTCCTGCCGGCCCGCCTGCCGAACCTGCTGATCAACGGCGCGACCGGCATCGCCGTGGGCATGGCGACGAGCATTCCGCCGCACAACCTCACGGAAGTGTGTACCGCGCTGCTGAAGCTGCTCGACAACCCGGACCTGACGAGCGTCCAGCTGTGCCGGTGGGTGAAGGGGCCCGACTTTCCGACGGGCGGCCAGATCCTCAATGCGCCCGACGAGATCAAGGAGATCTACCGGACGGGCTCCGGCAGCATCCGCCTGCGCGCGACGTGGGAGGAGGGCCCGGCCACCCGGGGCGGCAGGACGATCCACATCACCAGCGTGCCCTACATGGTGAACAAGTCGCAGCTGGTCGAGCGGATCGCCGAGGTGGTGATCGGCCGCCGCCTGCCGCCGCTGCTCGACGTGCGTGACCTGTCGACCGACGACGTGCGAATCCAGCTCGAGCTGAAGCGGGACGCCGACGAGCGGATGGTGATGGCGTACCTGTTCAAGCACACACCGCTGCAATCGACCGTGCCCGTCAACCTCACGTGCCTCATCCCGACCGAGAACGCCGAGGTCGGCCGCCCGGACCGTCTCGACCTCAAGTCGATCCTGTGGCACTTCCTGCACTTCAGGCTCGACGTCGTGACGCGCCGCCTCGACCACGAGCTGGCCGCGCTGACCAGGCGCATCCACGTGCTCGAGGGATTCGAGAAGGTCTTCGACCTCCTCGACGAGATCATCCGCCTCATCCGCAAGTCGGACGGCAAGCAGGACGCCGCGAAGAAGATCATCGCGAGGTTCAGCCTCGACGAGGAGCAGACCGACGCGATCCTGGAGCTGAAACTCTACCGGCTGGCGCGGCTCGAGATCCTCGCGATCCGCGGCGAGCTCGAGGAGAAGCGGAAGCGCGCGCGCCAGATCGGAGGGCTGCTGCGCGACGAGGAGGGGCGCTGGGGCCTGGTCCGATCCGAGCTCGAGGCGGTGCAGAAACAGTACGGCGGCGCCAAGGCGGACCCGCGCCGGACGCTCATCGAGTCGGCCGAGGAGGTCGAGTTCTCCGCCGACGCCTTCATCGTCGAGGAGGACAACGTCGTCATCGTGTCGCGGGACGGGTGGGTGAAGCGGCAGAAGGAAGTGCGCGACCTGTCCACGACCCGCCTGCGCGAGGGCGACGCCGTGCTCGCCGTGCTGCCCGGCAGTACGCGCGCCACGGTCGTGTTCTTCACCAATTTCGGCGTGGCCTACACGAGCCGGATCGTGGACGTGCCGGCCTCGACGGGCTACGGCGAGCCGATCCAGCGGCTGTTCAAGTTCAAGGACGGCGAGCGGGTCGTGGCCGCGATCAGCCTGGACCCCCGCGTCACGGCCGGGATCGCGGGGGCGCGCGAGGGCGAGGCGCCGCCTGTGCACGCGCTGGCCGTCACGAGCGACGGGTACAGCCTGCGGTTCGGCTTCGAGCCGTTCGCCGAGCCGAGCACCCGGGCCGGCCGGCGGTTTGTTGCCCGGCCGGCCGCCCGCGCCGAGGTGGTGGGGATCGTCAAGGTGGACGGCTCCGAGACGGTCATTGCCGCCACGGCACTGGCGCGCGCGATGTTGTGCCGGGTGGACGAGATCAACTACCTGTCGGGGCCGGGCAAGGGCGTGATCCTGATCAAGCTGAATCCGGCCGAGGACCGCGTGCTCGGGTTTATCGCCTCGGTGGGCGACCGCAACCTGCTGACCGTCGAGACCAGCCGCGGGGCGGAGCAGACCATCAGCACCGCGAAGTACGAGGTGACCAGCCGCGGCGGCAAGGGCCGCGAACTGCTGCAGCGCGGCCAGTTCACGCGGATCGTGTGGCCGGATCTGTCAGCGCCGGCGCCCCTCGCGGAAAAGACAGAGGATTAGCCGGCTCGCCGTGCGCCGTCTGCGCCGGGCAACGTTTGCCACTCGCCGGTCGCCGTTGGCCGTGGGCTGTGCGCCGTCCTAATGCCCGACGGGCTCGTCGGCGAACGCCTCGGGATCCGTCGTGTCGTTCTCGGCGGGCAGCCGGGCCATCACAGCCTTCACCATCTGCTGGTGCTCGAGCTCTTCCCCGCGCAGCTCCTCGAACAGGTGTTTCACGTCGGCATTGGTGACGTGCTTCAGCGCGGCATCGAAGAAGTCGTGCGCCTTGATCTCGGAGGCGAGCGCGACTTCCATGGCCTGCCGGGCCGACATGAACATGCGCGACTGATCGTAATCCGGCGCCTCGACGTCCCACAGCATCGCGCGTGTCACCTTCGTCGGCGCATCGCCAAACAGGTCCTGGCGCCGCAACGCGAGGTCTTCGCCGTGCCGGGTCTCGTTGGCCGCCATCGTCCGGAAGAACGCAGCGGCCTCGGGGGTGTGATGGATGGCGAGCTGCTCGGAGAACTCCTCGTAGCGGTCCTTGGCCTCTTCCTCGATCAGGATGGCAAGATCCAGGGCGTCCTGCAGGGAGAGGCTGGCGAAGTTGATGACCGGCGGCATTGGGACTCCTTGTGGTTCGTTGCGCGAGGCAGCCGGGACGCCGACCGGGTCGGATCGGCGTTCCCGAACTTAGTACCGTGCCGAGCGGCGCCTCGTACTGTCAAGGGGCGGGGCCGGCAGAACGGCTTCAGCCCGCGGTCTGGTGTCGCGACGGCGGCGAGGGGGCTCGGGCCGTGGCCTGCTCGCCGGGCTCGCCGAGCAGTATGACGTCGCGCGCGCGAATCGACAGGGTCACCGCGTGGCCCGCCGCAACCGTGTACCGATTCACGGCCCGGAGCGGCAGCCTCAGCAGGATGCGCTCGTGCTCCAGGCCGTCGGGGCGCAGCAGGACCTCCACGTCCTGCCCGAGTGCGACCACCTCGACGACCACCGCGCCGAAGAGGTTCTCGAGATGCGTGCCCACGGGCCTGTCGGGCCGCACCACCATGACGTTGGCCGGCAGCACCGCCCACGTCACCGCGTCGCCGGTTCCGGCGGCAGCCGCAGGCGAGAGCCGCAAGCGATGCGGTCCCCACCGGACGATGCAGGGGAGGCCCTCGGGGCCCCTCTCCAGCGCACCGCGAAAGACGTTCGGGACGTCGAGGAGATTGGCTGCCTCGGCCGACTGCGGGCGCGCGAGGACGTCCGACGTCGGCCCGGCCTGGATCAGGCGGCCGCGACGGATCAGGCAGAGGTGCGACGCGGCCTGGGCCGCCTCATCCAGATCGTGCGTGACGAGCAGCACGGTCATGCCCAGTTCCGCGTGCAGCCGCAGCAGTTCCCGCGAGAGGCGCTTGCGCGTGGAGCGATCCACGGCGGAAAACGGCTCGTCCAGCAGCAGCACGCGCGGATCGCGTGCGATGGCCCGCGCCACGGCCACGCGTTGCCGCTGGCCGCCCGACAGGTCGCGCGGGAACCTGGCGTCGAGACCATCCACGTGGGCGCGCTGCAGGCATGCGCGCGCCTTGTCCCGCCGGGCCGCGGGCGGCAGGTGGCTCAACGCGGCCTCGACGTTGCCAAGGGCCGTGAGCGTCGGAAACAGGGCGTAGTTCTGCGGCACGAACCCGATCGATCGTTCGGAGGTCGGGCGGTGCACGCCGCGCACCGTATCGGTCCAGACGTCGTCGCCAAGCGCAATCCTCCCGGCGCGCGGCCTGAGCAGGCCGGCGACCGCCCGCAGGATCGAGGTCTTGCCGCTGCCGGACGGCCCGACCAGGGCCGTGATCTGCCGATCCGGCAGCGTCAGATCGAGATCCAGGATCGGGCCGTCGTGGCGGAGGCAGACCGACAGCGTCATCGCACCCGCCACCGATCCATCAGCCGGGCGCTCACGCCGTAACTGATCGCGATCATCGTCAGCGAGACCGCCATCAGGAGGCCGGCCATGCGCCCCGCGGCCTGGGGATCGAACGCCTGGACCCGGTCGTAGATGGCGATGGCGACCGTCCGCGTTTCGCCCGGGATGTTGCCGCCCACCATCAGCACCACGCCGAACTCACCCAGCGTGTGCGCGAAGGCCATGGCCGCCGCGGACAGAATGCCCGGCCATGCGAGCGGGATCTCAATCTTCCAGAGGCTCTGCCATGCCGTCAGCCCGCAGCACTGGGCGGCCTCCCGGATGTCGGCCGGGATGCCCTCGAAGCTGCGCTGGATCGGCTGAACGACAAAGGGGATATTGACGAGGATCGAGGCGACGACCAGCCCGGGGAAGCTGAAGGCCAGCGTCCGCCCGAAGACGCGCGCGAACAACTGCCCCGGCATCGACTGTCCCCCGAAGGCGACCAGCAGGTAGAAGCCGATCACGGTCGGCGGCAGCACGAGCGGCAGGGCCAGCAGCCCCTCGATCCATGGCTTGGTTCGAAGCGGCGTGACCGCCAGCCAGCGGCCCACGGCCAGGCCGAGCGGCAGCAACACCGCCATGGTCCAGAAGGCCAGCTCGAGCGACAGCAGAACAGCGTTCCAATCCATCATGTCGATCCAGCGTTGCGTTCACTTGATCTCGCCCGGCAGCACGAAGCCGTACCGGATGAACGTGTGGCGAGCCTCAGGCTGTTGTACGTACCGGAAGAAGGCGACGGCCGTTGCCCCGGCGTGTTTCATGAGGACCATGCGCTGGCGAAGCGGTTCACCCGGATGGAGCCCCGAGGGGATCCGCGCGAACGTGCCGAGCCTGGCCACGGCGGGCGCGACCGACAGGGACAGGGGCACGATGCCGCCCTGGCACGACCCGGATGCTGCGAACTGCATGGCCTGAGCCGCGTTCTCTCCCAGGACCAGCCTGGGCTGAATCGCTTCCCACACGCCCGCCCGCATGAGGGCCTCGCGCGCAGCCCGGCCGTAGGGCGCGTGGGCGGGGTTGGCGATCGCGAACTTCGTGAGGCGGCCGTCGGCGAGCGCCGCCTTGAGAGTCTGGAGATCGCCCGTGTCCCGCAGCGGGGACCCGTGTGGCATGAAGAGCACGATCCGGCCGACGGCGTAGAGGACCCCCTCGTCCCGCGTCAGGCCCTTGGCGGCGAGCCTCGCGATGTACTGCTGGTCGGCGGACAGGAAGATCTCGAAGGGCGCGCCGTTCTCGATTTGCTGCGTGAAGCTGCCAGACGAGCCGAACGACAGCTTGACGTCCCGACCCGTGTCCCGCCTGAAGGCATCGGCGACTTCGGTCAGCGCGTACGTCAGGTCCGCCGCGGCGGCGACGCGCGGCACGTCAGCCACCGTGGGAGTCGTCGCCACGGCGAGGGCGAGCTGAAGGAGGCCGGCCAGCGCGAGACCAAGTGGCATGGAGCATACCTGGAGAGGCCGGTCGCCGGAGCGGTGCAGAGGTGCCGGGCCTCCGCGGGCGGCCGAACCACCGACCCGAGTTCGCCGTCGAACGTTTCGGGGACTGTGAGCCGACGCACCAATCTGCCTGATCCGGCCTGTCGCCTGCAAGCGGCGAGTGGAGGACAGTCTTCAGTTCTCAGTTCTCAAGACTCGAGACTCACAACTTCGGAACCGCCGCCTCCGCCCGTGCCCTACCGCGGGTGCACGAACGCGTTCGCGTCGGGCACGAGCTGCTGATACACCCCGGCCGGGATGGCGCTGTGCCAGTGGCCGCTGAGGCGGGCGTAGCCCACCAGGCCCAGGAAGATCACCGCAATCGCGGTGGCAACCGCCCACGTCGGGATAGCCCGCGATCGGCCGACCGCCAGGCGCAGCGCGCCCTGCGCGGGGCAGGCCGTGACGCATTCCAGGCACCCGGTGCACTCCGCCGATTTGACGGTGATCAGCCGGTCGACCGGCAGCAGCGACGGGCAGGCCCTCGCGCACTTGTTGCAGTCGATGCACGCGTCCATCTCGCGCCGGATCCGCGCGGGGCTGACGAGCGACACCAGGCCCAGCAGCGCGCCGTACGGGCACAGGTACCGGCACCACGCGTTTTGAACGACGACCGAGAGCAGCAGCAGCCCCGCGATAACCATCGCCGCGGTCGCGCCAAGGGTCCGGAAGAAGTTGAGCATCTTGACGTCGGCCGCCAGGCCGTACGGGCTGCCGAGGAACGCCCGGATGTCGGGCGCGGACATCCGCAGGACCGCGTACGCGAAGAACCCCAGGAGCACGTACTTGATCGCGCGGAGCGGCAGGTCCGCCCAGCGCGGTAGCGCGAGGGTGCGGCCCAGGATCTCGCGGCCGCCCTGCCATAGCCACTCCGAGACCGTGCCGACCGGGCACAGCCAGCTGCAGAACGCCTTGCGCACGGCGAACGAAATGCCCACGAACGCCAGCAGCAGGAACAGGCCGGCCGGGTGCACGTCCGGGACGAGGCCCGTCAGCACCAGGTACTTCAGGTTCATCAGGGCGGCAATCGGGAGCCAGCCCTCGACGCCCGGCGGGCGGGCGACGAACACGGTCTGTCCGGCTGTTTCGAAATACCGGACGAAGGCGTAGAACCGGACGCCGATCCAGAGGTTCAGCAGGAGGAACGCAACCTGCACGGTGTGTCGCACGAGCTGAGCCTGGTCCGGGCTGCGGCGCGTGAACGCTTGTCGCGGACCGGGAGCGGCTGCCGCCGTCCGTGGGGGCTGCGAGGGGGTTTCCGACACGCGGGCGAGCGGCAACCGCATGGAACGACGATAGCAGCCCGGCGAGGCGGGCCATATGACCGGGGTCATGTCGCAGGGACGCCCGGCGTGCGGTTCGTGGCCTGTGACCCGCGGCGCTCGGGCCGCGGCTCTTGTCGTCGCAGCCCCGTGGTCGTCGCCCGTGGTCGCAGCCCCGTGGTCGTAGCCCCGCGGTCGTCGCCCGTGGTCGCAGTAGCCCCGCGGCTTCAGCCGCGGGGTCCCCCGGCGCTGAAGCGCCGGGGCTACAGCGTGATCCCCGCCCTGGTCGCTGACAACTTCTGTCCTTTCGCCTTTTGCTCGACTGGACCGTCAGGAAGGGGTAAACTAACGTGTTGGCCGGTTGCCCGATGGACCGCGACGTTGCGGGCTTGGGCGCCGAGATGCACGACGAGGACGGTGCGACTGCCGGATCCCGGTTCCCGGGCCCCGAGCCCATCCCTGATCCCCGATCCCCGGTTCCCGGCCTTGACCGCTGGCTCGAGTAGATGGCGAACTACACCGCCAAGGACATCACCGTACTGGAAGGCCTCGAGCCTGTCCGGAAACGTCCCGGCATGTACATCGGCGGCGTCGGCGCCGCCGGCCTGCACCACCTCGTCTGGGAAGTGGTCGACAACGCGATCGACGAGGCGATGAACGGCTACGCCTCCACGATTTCGGTGGCGCTGCACGCCGACGGCTCGTCGGTCACCGTCGTGGACGACGGCCGCGGCATCCCGGTCGACAAGCACCCCCAGAGCAAGAAGAGCGCCCTCGAGGTGGTGTTCACCACGCTGCACGCGGGCGGCAAGTTCGAGCCGGGCACCTACAAGACGGCCGGCGGCCTGCACGGCGTCGGTGCCAGCGTCGTCTGCGCGCTGTCGAAGGAACTCGTGGTCACCGTCAAGCGCGACGGCGCGTCCTGGGAGCAGACCTTCCGCCAGGGCAAGCCCGCGGGCCCGGTCCGGCGGATCGGTGCGGCGCGCGGCACGGGCACCATGGTCTTCTTCCGGCCCGATGCCACCATCTTCCCGAAGGTCGAGTTCGACGCCGCGACGATTCGCGAGCGGCTCGAGGTCGCGAGCTACCTGCACAAAGGGGTGAAGGTCCTCTTCGAGGACGAGGCGACCGGCCAGCGGGACGTCTTCGTGCACGAGGACGGTGTGGTGGCGTACCTCGGCAAGATCGTCGGCGCCGCCGGCAAGCGGCCGGTGCACGACGCGCCGTTCGTGCTGGCGAAGGAGAACGGCCTGCGCCTCGACCTCGCCCTGCAGTGGACCGAGGCCACCGACGAGCAGATCCGCAGCTACGTCAACGGCATCCCCACCGGGTCGGGCGGCACGCACGAGAACGGCCTGCGCGCCGGCATCGGCAAGGCCGTGCGCAACTTCATCGACACGCACGCCCTCTCGCCCAAGGGCGTGACGCTCTCGGCCGAGGACATCCGCGAAGGTCTCGCCGGCGTGTTGAGCGCCTTCCTCGAGGACCCGCAGTTCCAGGGGCAGACGAAGGACCGGCTCAACAACCCCGAGGTGTCGTCGGCGGTGGACTCGATGGTGCGGCCGGCCCTCGAACACTGGCTCAACCACAACATCAGCGTGGCCGAGGCCATCGTCGCCCGCATCATCCTCGCGGCGCGGGCGCGCGAGGCGAGCCGGGCCGCGCAGCAGGAGGTGTCGCGCAAGAGCGCGACGTCGAACCGGCTCAACCTCCCCGGGAAGCTGAGCGACTGCGGCTCGCCCGGGCGCGAGGACTCGGAGCTGTTCATCGTCGAGGGCGACTCGGCCGGCGGATTGGCCAAACAGGGCCGCGACCGCGCGCGCCAGGCCATCCTGCCGCTGCGCGGCAAGGTGCTCAACGCGGAGAGCGCCTCGCTGGCCAAGGTCCTCGAGAACAAGGAGCTGGCCGACCTCGTGACCGCGCTCGGCTGCGGTCTCGGTAAGAACTTCGACCTGTCGCGGCTGCGCTACGGCCGCGTGATCATCCTGGCCGACGCCGACTCGGACGGGAACCACATCGCCACGCTCCTGCTCACCTTCATCTACCGGCACCTGCCGCAGCTCATCTGGGCCGGCAAGGTGTTCCTCGCCCAGCCGCCGCTGTACCGGATCGACATCGGCAAGGAGACCCACTGGGCCCTGGACGATGCGCAGCGCGACGTGGTCCTGAAGCAGCACGCCAGGGGCCGGGCGACGCCCGAGATCACCCGGTTCAAGGGGCTGGGCGAGATGATGGCCAAGGTGCTGTGGGAGACGACGCTGAACCCGAAGACGCGCCGGCTGCTCCGCGTGGAGATCGCGGACCACCTCGTGACCGACCGCGTCATCAACGAACTGATGGGCAAGGATGCCTCCGCCCGGTTCCGGTTCATCATGGACCGCGCCGAGGACGCCCGCGAACTGGATGTCTGAACGAGAGGATTGCGAACCGTGACCGAACAGAACCTGAAAATTGCCGTGTTCATCGATTTCGACAACATCGAGATCGGTGTCAGGACGACGCTCAACCGTGACTTCGACGTGGGCGCGGTGCTCGAGGCCGTCAAGGAGCGTGGCGAGGTCATCACCAAGGTGGCCTACGGCGACTGGAAGCGCGCGGGCGACTACAGCCGCCTGCTCACGCAGCACGCCGTGCGGATGGTGCAGCGCAACATGACGCCGGGCGGCGACAAGAACGGCGCCGACATCAACCTGGCGCTCGACGCGCTCGAGATGGCCTTCACCCACGACCACGTCAACGCCTTCGTGATCGTCGGCGGTGACAGCGACTTCATCAGCCTGGTGGAGAAGCTCAAGCAGTACGACCGCAAGGTGTTCGTCGTCGGCGGCCGGCAGTTCACCGCGATGGTGCTGCAGAAGAACTGCTACGAGTTCATCGCCTACGAGAACCTCGTGGGCAGCCCGCGCGGCGGGCGCCAGCAGCCGCAGCCGCCGCCGCCGCAGCAGGGCCAGGGGCGCGAGCGCCAGGCGCCCACCCCGGTGACCGTGGCGCAGACGCCCCTCACCAAGGCGTTCCCGCTCGTGACGCGCGCCCTGCAGGTGCTGACCGACCGCGAGGTGACGCCGCAGCTCGGGCTGCTCAAGAGCACGCTGCTCCAGCTCGACTCGACCTTCTCCGAGCGCGACTACGGCGCGTCGAGCTTCCGCGACTTCGTGGAGAAGCTGGCCGCCACGGGCCTCGTCAAAGTGCGCAGCGCCGGCCGCAGCCTGCTGGTCGACCTGAGCGAAACCGAGGAGGACGGCGCCCACCCGGCCGAGCCGGCGTCGTCGGCCGAGGCGGCCGAGGCAGCGCCCGCGCACACGGACGGCCAGGCGGCCCCCACCGAGCCGGCCCCGGAGGGGCACGGCGGCAACGGGCGGGCAGAGGGCGCGGCCCAGGTGTCGTTCGTCGACGGCCTGCACCTGCTGGAGCGCGCGCTGCACACGCCCGGCGCGGTCACGCGCTGGCCGATGTACATCCGCAACGTGAAGCAGGTGCTGCGCGCGGTCGAGCCCGGCTTCGACGAGCGGCGGTACGGCGGGCTCGTCGAGCTGCTGAGGGCGGCCCAGCGCGAAGGCTGGGTGCGGATCGAGCGTGATCGCCAGGGCGTGCTGCGCGTTTTCCAGGGCGCGCAGTTGCTTCGCCAGATGCCTGTGTCCGTCGCACCCGATGTCGTCGAAGGCGACGAGCCTCCTGTCCCGGCCGAGGGCGGGGCGGAGCCGGTTGCGCCGGGCGCCGACACCGATGTCGTGCCATCGCCTGAGACGACGCAGGCTGCCGCGCCCGTGGTCGATCCGGCCGCGGAGCCTGCCGAACCGAGTGCCGCCGAGGGCACCGACCAGCCGCCCGAGGGCGGTGAGCCCGATCCAGCCGGCGCGACGCCGCGGCGCCGGCGGAAGACCGCGGGAGCGGCCCCTCGCTCTTCACCTGCCCGCAAGCCGCGGGCTCGCACTCCTACGCCTCGCAAGAAGAAGGGAAAGGACGTCGAATGACTCGTGTGCGTACTTCCGTCGTGATCCTGAGTGCCGTGGCGCTGGCGGGCTTGGCCCTGTCCAGCCTGGCCTCCGCGCAGACCCCGGCCGCCGCGAAGCCGGTGTCCCGCCTGGTTCGACCCGTTCCGCCCCCCGACGATCTGACTGCTCCGCCGGCCGACGCCGAGAAGACGCCGTCCGGACTGGTTACGAAGGTGCTCACAGCGGGGACCGGCTCCGTGCACCCGACGCTCGCCGATCGCGTCAAGGTCGAGTACACGGGCTGGAACTCAGAAGGCTTGATGTTCGACAGCACCTTCGCGCGCGCAGCGGCCAGCAACGTGACCCTGCGCAACGCCATGGCCGGCTGGATCGAGGGCATGCAGAAGATGGTGGTGGGCGAGAAGCGCCGCTTCTGGGTCCCCGAGAAGCTCGCGTTCAACGGCGCGCCAGGCCGGCCGAAGGGCACGGTCGTGTTCGACGTGGAACTGCTCGGGATCGAGGCAGCGCCCCAGGCCGGGCCGCAGGCGCCGCCCGATGTCGCCGCGCCGCCCTCCGACGCGGAGAAGACGAAGTCCGGCCTCGCCACCAAGGTGCTGAAGCCCGGCACCGGGACCCAGCACCCGACGCGGACCAGCACGGTCACGGTGCACTACAGCGGCTGGACGACCGACGGCAAGTTGTTCGACAGTTCGGTGGTGCGCGGGCAGCCGGCGTCGTTCCCGCTCGATCGCGTCATTGCCGGCTGGACCGAGGGCGTGCAGCTGATGGTCGTGGGCGAGACGCGCCGGATGTGGATTCCCGAGAAGCTGGCCTACCAGGGCCAGGAAGGGCGTCCGAAGGGCATGCTGGTGTTCGACGTGGAGTTGCTCGACATCAAGTAGTGGATGCTGAAGTCCTGCGGCCCGGGGTGTTCGCGCACCCCGGGCCTTTTTGTTGACCCGTCCTTGCCAGCAGGAAGGCCATCATGCGCATTTCGTCCGTTGCCGGCACCCTGGCCGCCATGCTCGCAGCGTGCGCGGCTCCCCTGTGGGCCCAGACGCCGCCCATCACGCCGGACATCCCGGCGGCATTCACGGCGCCGACCGACCGGGACGACTACGTCAAGCGCGTGGAGATGATCCCGATGCGCGACGGCGTCAAGCTGTACACCCTGATCATCGTGCCGAACGGCGCCAGGAACGCGCCGATCCTCCTCACGCGCACGCCGTACAACGCGGCCGGGCACGTGACGCGGAACGCGTCGACGCACATGTCAGCCGCGCTGCCCCAGGGCGACGAGGTCTTCGTGGCCGACGGCTACATCCGCGTGTTCCAGGACGTCCGCGGCAAGTACGGCTCCGAGGGCGACTACGTGATGACGCGGCCGCTTCGCGGACCGCTCAATCCGACCCAGGTGGACCACTCCACCGACACGTACGACACGATCGACTGGCTCGTGACGCACGTGCCCGAGTCGAACGGCCGGGTGGGCATGCTCGGCAGCTCCTACGAGGGCTTCACGGTGGTGATGGCGCTCGTCAACCCGCACCCCGCGCTGAAGGTGGCCGCCCCCATGAGCCCGATGGTCGACGGCTGGATGGGCGACGACTGGTTTCACTACGGCGCGTTCCGTCAGGTCAACTTCGACTACTTCACGTTCCAGACCACGGTGAAGGGCGCCGGGGGCGCCATCGTCCGCCAGGGCTATGACGACTACGAGAACTTCCGGCGCGCGGGGTCGGCCGGCGACTACGCGAAAGCCGCGGGCCTCGATCAGCTGCCGTGGTGGAAGAAGACATCCGAGCACCCCGCCTACGATGCGTTCTGGCAGGAACAGGCCCTTGACCGCACGATGGCCGCGCAGCCGCTCACGGTGCCCACCATGTGGATCCAGGGCCTGTGGGACCAGGAAGACATGTGGGGCGCGATCCACTGCTATCTCGCGGTGGAGCCCAAGGACACGTCCAACACCATGAACTACCTCGTCATGGGACCGTGGCGGCACAGCGGCGTCAACTACGAGGGCTACAGCCTCGGCCCGATCCGGTGGGAAGGCGACACGGCCCTGCAGTTCCGCCGCGACGTGCTCAAGCCGTTCTTCGATCAGTACCTGAAAGACGGCGCGAAGAAGGCCGACACGCCTCCGGTGTTCATTTACAACACCGGCGAGAACCACTGGGACCGGATCGCCCGGTGGCCGCTCGCCTGCGAGACGGGCTGCGCGACGGTTTCGAAGCCGCTGTATCTCACGGCCGGCTCGGGGCTGTCGTTCACCGCGCCCGCGGCGGGCCCGGCGGCCGATGCGGCCTTCGACGAATACGTGTCGGACCCGGCAAAGCCGGTGCCCTACCTGCCGCGCCCGGTGAGTTTCGCCAACACCGAGCTGTGGCGACGGTGGCTGCTGGTGGATCAGCGCATGATGGCGAGCGACCGGCCCGACGTGTTGACCTACGTGACGCCGCCGCTCACCGAGCCCGTGCGGATCAGCGGCGCGCCCGTGGCGAACCTCGTGGCGTCCACGAGCGGGACCGACAGCGACTGGGTGGTGAAGCTCATCGACGTGTACCCCGACGAGGTGCCGGACCAGGCCGAGATGGGCGGCTACCAGCTCGGCATCGCGATGGACATCTTCCGCGGCCGCTACCGCGGGAGCTTCGAGGCGCCGAAAGCCATCGAGCCCGGCAAGCCCCTGGCCTATCGCTTTACGCTGCCCACCGCGAACCACGTGTTCCAGCCGGGCCACCGCATCATGGTGCAGGTGCAGTCGAGCTGGTTCCCGCTCTACGATCGGAACCCGCAGACCTTCGTGCCCAATATCTTCTTCGCCAGGCCGGAGGACTACCGGAAGGCCACGCAGCGCGTGTATCACGCGCCGGGAACGGCGAGCTTCATCAGCCTGCCGGTCGTGCCGGCCAGGTAGCGCGGACGTGCGGGTGTACCTGGCGGCCGCCGGGCCTGCGGGCGTCGTCGCCGTGCGATCCGCGCGGTTGTCGTAGCTCCCTCGTAGCCCTCTCGTAGCCCCGCGGCTTCAGCCGCGGGGTGCGGCCCCCCCGGGATCGCCAGGCACCCGCCTGGCTCAGGGCGTCGTCGCCGCGCGAGCCGCGCGGTTGTCGTAGCCCTCTCGTAGCCCCGCGGCTTCAGCCGCGGGGTGCGGCAGGCCGTCCGCACGTCGGCACGACGCCCGACTCCTGGTCCCTGATCCCAGGCCCCCGGTCTCCGCTCCCCTGGTCCCCGGGTGAGGGCGCGGCCCGCAGGCGGTTCACCGGGCCCCGCTCGCGGTCGCCGGCACACCGCCTCTCCAGGCCGCCGTCGGCGGCAGCGATGGGTCCCGCAACCCGTTGCGGATTTCGGTAGTGGTCAAGTTTGCGGAGTCCGGGAGTCTTGACAATTGCAATATAATCAAGGCATGGCGTTGGTAGGCACACTTCCCCTTCCCGTCCAGTCCATGGAACAGGTTGGACAGGAGGCGCTTTCGGTGCTGTCGCGAGGTCGGACCTGGCGACTCATGTTCTGGAAGGATCCCTGCGCTGAATTGCGCGTTGCGCTGGGCAATCTTCGCGAGGTGTTTCACGGTATTGACCCTGCCGGTTGGTCCGACGACCAATACGATACCGCGGACCGCGTCCTGGGTACGCTAACCGCAGCCTTAGAAAATGGGCTAGCGAACGGCGCGGGTAGCCACGACAAGCGCACCTGCCAAGCGCTTAGCGAGGATATTCAGGCTCTGCGGGAGGCCAGGGACTGGATTGCGCAGGGCTTGTCTCCTGACCCGGCGCGAAGACCCTCAGATGAATCGCTGCGGGCAATTGGAAACGAGTGCGCTATTCGCGCGCTAGCCGCTATAGTTCCGGCGGAACAGCCCGACCTTCCAATTTAGGTAGGCAATCAGCCGCGCCGGAGAGGCACCGCACGTTCGCGCAAGGTCGCCCGCTCTGTTCCGGCGTTCTAGGACCGAGCCATAACCGATCCAGGCCTTTGCACACCACAAAAATCGGTCCTCGTCGCTTCTGTCCGAGATGCCACTTACTACCTCTCTTGCCATGCAAGTTCTGCCGTGATCGGGGTTCTTGCGATCCGGATCGCCCTTGGGTGCCCGCGCAGCCAACTGGCGCATTGTTCCTATGTCTATGATGTCCCACAACTGCGCGTTAGGGATGGGTACGTGATCGTTCGGCGCCATCAGGATCCTTCGCAGTCATTCACCTACCTCCGGCCGTCCGATTCGCGCTGGTTTGCGGCCATTGTAAGTCCGTAATTAGACGAGCAGCCCGACGATTTCCTCAAGTGTCCAGATGTGATCCGCGACGCCCGCTTCCATCGCCGGGGTTACACGCAAGGTCTGATGCACACGGGCGAAGTTGTAGTGCATGAAGTGGATCGCGACGGCCGCCGCATGGTTCTCGACCTTCTTGGAAAAGCCGTTGGTCAGACGGGTGAACCGGCGCATGGACATCCGCATTGTGAGGTTCTGACGCTCGATGTAGCTGGTGGAGATGTGTTTCGGGTCCGGGTCGCCGGTGACTACCTCACAGCGCGTTCCGATGCACTGCGCGGGGCTGTAGCGCTTCTCCGCTGAGGGGTCCGACCCATAAAGCTTCTGAAGCATCGCGTAATCGATGTCGCTCCCGAAGGCATCCTCGACGGCCGCCAGGTAGGGCTTGTGGCCGTCTGTCGTCAACTGCACGCGGTTCCGGAGGCGGCTAGCCACGTCCATCATGAACGTGTAGGCGGTGCCGGCATCCCGCGTCCCGACGAGCCACGACACGATCAGTTTCGTCTCGGCATCAATCGCGACCCAGGTCCAGACATCCCCGTACCCGGACACGCCCTGTTTCTCGGCCGGGACGTTCTTCGCCTTGGCGTAGCAGAACTGCCAGATTTCATCACACTGAATCCGGCGGGCTCGGACGTTGCGAACAACCTCATCCTGATACCGAGCGCAGGCAGCGCCAAGGTCGGCCAAAAGCTTAAGGATGGTCGGCTTTGAGACGCCGGTCATCCGGGCCGTCGCCCGAACACTGTTGCCCTCGACCAAGGCCGCCACCACCGCCACCCGCTTCACGACGCTCAACTGGTTCATGCCTACAATATATGCTTGAGCGGTCAAGCAGTCAAGCAAAAAGCGACACCTCCGGCTAGAAGCATGAGGGTATTGCGAAACGGGCGGGAAGGGCCGATACTATGAGTGTGACCCTTCCCGCGCAGACTACTCTAAGGGGTAGTCCTCGACGGCTGAACGGGGCTCACCACCGGCCGCCTCTTTGCTTCCTAGGGCTCTAGAGGCGGCCGTTCCTGTTTCTGCGACCTACGTCGGTGAGCCGGAACGTAGGCGCTAGGCTTGGCAATTTCAGAACCATCGACCCTCCTTTGGTGCCGCCTATTCCTCCTGCTCAACCAGGCGGTACTTGCCATCCGCATTCCGCTCGACGGTGCCGTCCTCTCTCAGACGCTTCAGTTCGTTGTAGACCCTAGTTTCTAGTGGGGTCTTACCCGAAACGGTGAAGCCTCCGACCTTGAGCGCCTGAATGGTCTCTGAAGGGCTTGCGGGTCCCTGAGCAAGCACCTTCCGAATCGAACCCCGTAGACCGTCACCCTGGAATGGCAAGGAACCCGAACGATCCGGCTTTCGGCTGGGCGGTGGCGGTGCTTTGCGGCGCGAGGCCGGCGAATGACGCAATAGAAGGTCTATCGCTGCCAGCCGGTCATCGACATCTTGGCGTTTCTTAAGCAGAACTCCACGCTCGGTGGTGAGGTCGGCTATCGTGGATGAGTGCAGCGGCATACCCATCATTCTCGGCGATGCGTGGGCCGCTGTCAAGCACATCGCGTGGGTATGCGTGGGAATGGGTGGGCGGCATGGATGGGCCGACCACGACCCTCAGCTAGCCTTTCGTGGCGCGCCAGCGGGCCTCGGCCGCCTTTTTCGCGATGGAGGCACGCCTCCGCGCCGACAGCTTCTCGGCCCGCGCCTTGCCGCCCTTGAGTCCGCCCAGGCGGCCCAAGGCAACAGCGGCCGGGTTCTTCTCGGGCTCGGCCTTCGGCTTCGCCGCGGCCTTGCCCTCGGTCTGCTCGATGACGTGCTGGACGGCCGCGAAGGCCGTCTCGTTCGGGTCGGATGATGGCCGGCGTTTGCTTGACTGCTTAGGCATGCCTCCAATATCGCATCGCAGCGCGATCCGCGCAAGGGCCGCCTGATTCAAACTTGACCACTACCCGGATTTCGGCCCTTGCGATGGGCTCTGCGACCTGGCGCCCCCGGCTCGGCTCAAGGGGCGCGCTCCGCACCCTTCGCTCCATCGCTCCCGGCCGGACCGCCCGTGGGCCGCGCCACGGCATGATCCCCGAGGTCCGCACCGCGGCGTGATCCCCGTGACTGAAAACTGATGACTGACAACTGAAAACTGATGACTGATAACTGAGGTCACCTTGCTGCCGTTTGTATTAACATCTGCCTGTCCTGTCTCCATCGGCCCCCGCGGGTCCCGCGTTCGTTACGACCGTCGCATCAGCCCTCCACCCGGAGGAAGACGGAGAGTTCGACCATCTGGAGGACCCATCCCATGAGCCGATTTCACATCCGGATGCTGGCCGTCAGCGGTGTGATCGCGCTGCTGCTCGGCGTCGCCTGCGGGGGTTCATCGAACAGGAACCCGGCCGGGCCCAGCGGGGCCGACACCGCGCTCATCGTCAACGGCCCGGGAGCGGCACGAACCGCCGGCGCGTCCGTCGCCGCCGACGGAGACGGCACGACGGTCGTCTCGTTTCCGCCGCGGAACGAGCCCTTCCATTTCCGGCAGCAGCTCGAAGCCAAGTACCGCGACGGGCTTCACCGGTCGCCGGTCGCGACCTACGTCGACATCGAAGGGGATATCGTCTGGACCCAGGAGTACCTGCGGTACCGCGTCAACGGCTGCGATCACGCCCAGGCGGTCGACCGGGTGATGTTCCAGATCGACGGGTTCGGGATCCTCCCGGTGTGCGGCGCAGCCCCCGACGGCGTCGTGTCGTTCCCGCCGCGCAACGAGCCCTTCGACTTCCGCCTGCAGCTCGAGGCGAAGTACCGCGACGGCCTGCGCCGGACCGCCGGGCAGACCTACGTCGACATCGAGGGCGACATCGTCTGGACGCAGGAGTACATCCGCTACCGGGTCAACGCGTGCGATCACGACGTGTCCATCCAGAAGGTCTTCGACCAGATCGACGGGAAGGGCGTCCAGCCCGTGTGCGTCGTCACGCCGCCCGCGTCGCCCTCGTACTGGTTCGCGCCCGCCCAGCAGACCATCGGGGCCGGCGCCGGCGACTACACCGTGCGTGTCAGGACCAGGGCGCAGGACATCCAGTGGCGGACCTCGCGCGAGGACTATGAAGAGACGTGGCTGTGGATCACGTCAGGAGCGTCGGGCACCGGGGACGGGTCGGTCACCTATCACGTGCAGTCCAACTACGGCAATCCGTCGTCCCGCAGCACGCGGCTCGTCGTGTCGGGGCTGAGCGGCCTCAACGCGCCGGGCTACCTGACCGTGGTGCAGCAGGCTGGCTCTGGGTCGTGCACGTACCAGCTGACCAGTCCCAAGACGTACAACGTGCCGGCCGCGGGCGGACGCTACACGATTGCCGCCACCCAGACCGGCGGGGCGCCGTGCACGTGGACCGGCGACACGGACGCGGCGTGGATCCAGTTCGACGACACGCCGCGCGACACGGGCAACATCCGGATTGTCGTGGACGTATTCGCGAATGCGACGGGGTCTGATCGACAAGGCACCGTGCGCGTGCGCTGGCCCGGGCCGCAGGTGGGGGAGAACATCCTGTTCAATCAGGCGAAGTAAACAGGACATCGGCTCACGGCTCACGGCCTTGCGGCTGTTTGCTCGCCGTAGCCCCGCGGCTTCAGCCGCGGGGTACCCCGGCGCTGAAGCGCCAGGGCGACGTCCGACCTGCGGGTACCCGGCGCTGAAGCGCCAGGGCTACGTCCGACTTGGGGACCCCGGCGCTGAAGCGCCAGGGCGACGTCCGACCCGTAGCCCCGCGGCTTCAGCCGCGGGGGACCCCAGTACAGCCGAAGGGCCGGACCCCCGTGGGATCCGGCCCTTCGCGTCTGCCCGCTTGCCGTCAGCCTAGAAGCCCGGGCCGTCGCTGCCGGGGGCCTGGAGGCCCACCTCGAATCCGCTCCCGGCGAACGTGCCTGGCCGCTTGGTGCCCGGCCCGCCGATGAACACCCAGCGGGCGGTCATGTTCGAGACCGAAGCGTCCTGCGGGCCGCCGCGGCCGGTCGGTGCGCCGATGAAGGCGATGTGCGGCACCGGTTTGTACGTGAAGTCGTACCCGAAGTCGATGTCAGCCGTGGGCGCCGCGATCAGTTTGCCCGTGACCGGTTCGGCCTCGGTGGCGACGAATCGCACTCTGCCATTGCCCCACGTCAGCTTGACGAAGTAGGTCTTACCCTTCACCCAGTCAGGAACCTCGGGGATGCTGTCGAAGATGCGCCCTTCGGTTGGTTCACCAGTGATAATCCGAATCCGGACTTGTCCGGGGGATGGGTAAGTGACACCGCGCTTCTCGACGGTGAAGCGGTAGTCGTTCGTCGTGATGTCGCTGTCGCCCTCCATCATGCTCATGACCTTGGTCTTGTCGCCGGCCGACAGCGGGTTCAGGTTATCCACGTAGAAAGAGAACTCGCCGACGCTGAGCGTCGACTGCAGCGCGTACCGGATGTAGGACTGGTTGCCGATGGTGCGCGCGCCCTTGCCGGGGACGAAGTCCATGTTGACCGCCCTGCCGATCGTCTTCCCGTCGGAGAGGTTGTCCCAGAGCTCGTTGGTCGTCTGGTAGGACGGGAGGGATCCGGGGGAGATGGGCGTCAGGAACGAGCGGTACGCCGACCAGGGACCCACCCCGGCATCGGTTTCCGCCCGGGCGCGCCACCGGTAGGCCGTGTCAGTCGTCAGTTCCTTCGTCACCTGATGCACCGTGCGCCCCACGCCGCCGGTCCCGGAGCCGCCTTTTTCGACGACGTTCTCGACGTCGGCCCCGGTGGGACCGATCAGCTGGAACCGGTAGGAGAAGGTGGCCGCCACGAACTTGCCGGCCGCGTCGGTGATGACGAGTTCCGGCTTCCGGGTCTCGAGGCGGATTCCATCAGCCGGCGCGTACGGCGTCGGCGGGGTGGCCTTCAGGGTGCTGCCGTCGGCGGCCGCATCGGCCGTCGCCTGGATGGTATCGCTCGGCGACACGGGCGCCTTCGAGTCGCCGCCGCAGGCGATGGCGATCGCCATGGGAACAGCCAGACCGTAAACGAGGAACTTCTTCTGCATTCAGCCAGCTCCGAGTCAGGTTGAGGGAGGGCGGGCAGACGTACCCGCAATGCGGCATCATACCCCATTCGTCCCGGCTGGCAAAAGAGTGCCGCCGCAGGCAGGCGCGGGACGCCGCGGGCAGGCGTGGCACCGGGCAGGCAAATGTGACAACAGGTGGCGGGCCTTGTGCTAAGATCCATGGATTCGTGTCGTTGCGCGCGGGGGCGCGTACGGGCGGCGCTCACGCCGGCGGCGGATCCCACGCCAGGCGGCGGCCGATGGACTGGTCAGTATCGAGGATGTCTATGATCAAGCGTGTATCGATGATTCTGATTCTCGTGGGCGCGTGCGCGCTCGTCTTCGCTCCCGCAGCCCAGGCGCAGATGGCCGCGTGGGAGGACCGGGGATTCGTCAACATCAGCGGCGCGATGCAGAGCCGGTCGGCCGCCACGGTGGCGTCGACCAGCAGCTTCGGCCTCTACGACGAGCAGGCGACGATCGAGACGAGCCAGTCGATCGAGGGCAAGAAGGGCTTCATCGACTTCGCGGCTGGCGCGCGCGTCGTGGGGAACTTCGGGATTGGTTTCGCATACTCCACGCTGACCACCACGGGCACCGGCGACGTGTCGGCCCGGGTGCCGCACCCGCTGATCTACGACTCCCTCGCGGACCGCGACCGCATCGGTTTCCGGCCTCGATCACAAGGAGCGGGCCCTCCACATCATGGCGCTGTGGATGCTGCCCCTGGGCGAGAAGTTCGACATCGCCGTGTTCGCCGGCCCGACCTACTTCAAGCTGAGTCAGGGCACGATCGGTGAGGTCACGACCAGCGAGGTCGGCCCACCCTACACCAGCGTGAAGCTCAACGTCCCGGCCGTTGTCACGACCGATGCGAGCAAGTGGGGCGTGAACGTGGGGGCCGACGCGACGTACAAGTTCATGCGGAACTTCGGCGTGGGCGGGTTCGTGCGGTGGGCTGGCACCAAGGTCGACATCACGCCGGCCAATGGGACCGCCATCTCGGTCAACGTGGGCGGCGTCCAGTACGGCGCCGGCCTGCGCGTCCGCTTCTAGCGCGGCCACCAGACATGCGCGCAGGGGCCATCGGCGCCCCCGCCGCGCGTCGTCGTCCCGACGTCGAGAAGACACCATGCGGCCCGGGGGCGTCACCGCCTCCGGGCCGTTCGTGCGTCTGGCGGCGCCCCGCTCCCGAGGGACACGGCGAATGAGGCGCGCGGTCCCAGGGTCTACCCCGCGGCTGAAGCCGCGGGGCTACGTCGGCGGTTGGCGGCGCGGACGAGGCGAGAAACGCGTCCGCCTATGCGTGAAACTGCGGGTTGATCAGATTCTCGAAGGAGAAGATCTCGTCCCACTGGCGCTGCGTGAGCAGGCCTTTCTCCTTCACGACGATCTCGTACAACGACTTGCCGGTGTCGTAGCCTTCACGCGCGATGTCAGCGCACACCTCGTAGCCCAGGGACGGCTTCAGCAGCGTCACGATGCCGAGCGAGTTCAGGACCATCTGGCGCGTCCGGTCCGCGTTGGCGGTGATACCGCTCACGCAGTTCGCCGCCAGGCTGCGCACCGCGTTTTCCATGGTGGCAATCGACGTGAACAGCGCGAACGCGATCACCGGTTCCATCACGTTCAGTTGAAGCTGGCCGGCGGAGGCGGCCAGGGTCACGGTGAGATCGAGTCCGATCACGAGGAAGCCCGTCTGGTTGACGACTTCCGGGATGACCGGATTGACCTTGCCCGGCATGATCGACGATCCCGGCTGCATCTGCGGCAGGTTGATCTCGTTGAACCCGCAGCGGGGACCGGACGCGAGCAGGCGAAGATCGTTGCAGATCTTGGTGAGTTTGGATGACGTCCGTTTCAAGGCGCCGGACAACTGCACGTAGGCCCCGGTATCGGAGGTGGCCTCCACCAGGTCGTGTGCGAGGAGGAACGGGATCCCGGTGAGTTCCGAGAGATACCGCACCGCGAGCTCGGGGTACCCGGGCGCGGCGGTGATCGACGTGCCAATGGCGGTTGCGCCGAGGTTGACCTCCCGCAGGAGGTCCCGCGCTTCGTTGATCCGCGTGATTTCATCGCCAATCGTCGTGCCCCAGCCGTGGAATTCCTGCCCGAGCGACATGGGCACCGCATCCTGCAGGTGCGTGCGTCCCATCTTGAGCACGCGGTCGAACTCGACGCCTTTCGCGAAGAACGCCGCCCGCAACTGGCGCAGGGCGTCGATGTAGCTGTCCAGGCGCAGCATCAACGCCAGCCCCAGGGCGGTCGGGTAGACGTCGTTCGTCGACTGCCCGAAGTTCACGTGGTCGTTCGGGTTGACGTACTGGTACTCGCCTTTCGCGTGGCCAAGGTGTTCGAGGGCCACGTTGGCGATGACCTCGTTGGCGTTCATGTTGGTCGATGTCCCGGCGCCACCCTGGATGAAGTCGGTGACGAACTGATCGAGGAGTTCGCCGGCGATCAGGCGATCGCAGGCGTGAATGATGGCGTTGGCGATCCGGGCCTCGAGGACGCCCAGGTCGCGGTTCGCCATCGCCGAGGCCTTCTTCACGAAGCCGAGTGCCCGCACGAGGAAGGGCTCGGCCGACATCGAGATGCCGGTGATGTGGAAGTTGTCCTTGCCCCGCAGCGTCTGGATTCCGTAGTACGCCCCGTCCGGGAGGTGCTTCTCGCCGAGGAAGTCGATCTCTACACGGCCCATCATATGCTCCTGTCAGCCTTCTTCAGCCTTCAGCCTTCAGCCTTCGCCGTCCACCGGATGTATCTTGGCCACCCGCCGCGCGTACGTCAACGTCACCGGAACTCGTGTCGCATCCGCGCAGGAGCAGCCGCCGCCCCGGCGTGGCCGGCGCGAAGGGGGAGGGCGGTGCCCACGCGGCCGCATCCGGGCGCCGGGGGATCGCTCCTGTCGGTGATCATCTGTTGGGTCGCTCGGTCGGCCCCGCATGTATCGGTCCAGCCTTGCCTGCCAATGGTTGACGGCATTCGTTCTTCCAATAGATAATCTTCTGGAGTATGATGCCGCATGCCGAAACGAGGGACCGCTCCGCTCGACGGTGAGGTGCTGCAGGGCACGCTCGACTTGCTGGTGCTCAGGACGCTCGTCCTGGGGCCGGCCCACGGCCACACCATCGCCCATGCCATCGAGCGCCAGTCGGACGACGTGCTGCAGGTCGAATACGGCTCGCTCTATCCGGCCCTGCACCGCCTCGAAGACCGCGGCTGGATTGCGTCGTTCTGGGGCAGCTCCGAAAACAACCGCCGTGCCCGCTACTACCGCCTGACCCCGGCGGGCCGGAAGCAGATGGCCCAGCAGACGAGCCGCTGGGAGCAGCTCGTGCGCGCGGTCAACAGGATCGTTCAGCCGGCGACGGAGTAGCGACATGGGGCTGATGCGGTACGTGCGGCGGCGCTGGTGGGATGACGAGCGCGCACGCGAGCTGCAGTCTCACCTCGAGCTCGAGATCGACGAGAACATCGCTCAGGGATTGTCCCCCGACGAGGCACGCTGGGCGGCGCATCGAAAGCTCGGCAGCGTCGTCCGCATTCGGGAGGAGATCTACGAGATGAACACGTTTGCCGTTGTCGAGACGATCTGGCAGGACCTTCGGTACGGGGCGCGATTGCTTCGACGGAACCCTGCGTTCACGGTGGTCGCCCTCCTGTCGCTCATGCTGGGGATTGGGGCCAACACCGCCATCTTCCAGTTGCTCGATGCCGTGCGCCTCCGCGCGCTTCCGGTGAGGGAACCGAGCCAGCTCGTCGAGGTGCGCATCGCCGAGGGGACACGCCGCCCCGGCAATTTCATCTCCCGATACGCCGAGCTGACCAACCCGCAGTGGGACCGGCTCCAGGCGGACCAGCGGGCGTTCTCCAGCATGCTGGCGTGGTCTCCTGCCCGTTTCAACCTCGCCAGGGGCGGCGAGGTCCGATATGCGCAAGGGATCTACGTCAGCGGCAGCTTCTTCGAGATGCTCGGCGTGCCGGCTGCGCGGGGCCGGCTCCTCGGCGCCGCCGACGACCGGCGGGGCTGCAGCGCGAGTGCCGCGGTCATCAGCCACGCGTTCTGGCAGCGCGAGTACGGCGGCGACCCGACGATCGTCGGGCGCACGATTCACCTCGAAGACCGCGCGTTCGACATCGTTGGTGTCACGCCGGCCGGCTTCTACGGCGTCGAGGTCGGTCGCATGTTCGACGTGGCCGTGCCCGTCTGCGCGGCGCCGGCCCTCGGTGGGGAGTCGGGCCTGCTCGACGACGGCTTCACGTGGTGGCTCTCCGTCCTGGGGCGCCTTCGTCCCGGCTGGTCGGTCGAACGGGCGACCGCGCACCTGCGGGCGATCTCCCCGGCGCTGTTCCAGGAGACGGTGTCGAACCGGCTCGACCCCGAACAGGTGAAGGCGTATCTCGAGTTCAGGCTGGAAGCGATCCCGCGGGGCGGCGGGTTCTCCTCGCTGCGCACCGAGTACGAGGCGTCGCTCTGGCTGCTCCTGGGCCTGTCGGCGCTGGTGCTGCTCACCGCGTGTGCCAACCTGGCGAACCTGCTGCTGGCGAGAGCCGGCGCCCGCACGCGCGAGATGGCCGTGCGGCTGGCCACCGGCGCGTCCCGCGGACGGGTCGTCCGCCAGTTGCTGTCCGAGAGCCTGCTGCTGGCCGTGCTCGGCGCCGCGCTCGGGGCCGTCATGGCCCGGGCCATCAGCGCCTTCCTGGTCTCGTTCCTGAGCACCGGCCGCGCGCCGCTGTTCGTGACCCTCCCGCTCGACTGGCGCGTTCTCGGCTTCACCGCGGCGACCGCGCTCGTCACGACGCTGCTCTTCGGGCTGGTGCCGGCGCTGCGGGCGACATCGGCACCGCTCGAGGCGGTGATGCGGTCGAGCAGCCGCGGGCTGACCTCGAGCCGTGGGCGCATCGGCTGGCAGCGCGTGCTGGTCGTGGCGCAGGTCGCCCTGTCCTTCGTGATGGTGGTGGGCGCCCTGCTCTTCGCACTCAGCCTGCGCAACCTGACGGGTGTGAATCCCGGCTACAACATCGACCACCTGGTCGTGGCGGACATCGACTTCGGCCGCCTCGCGGTCCCGGCCGATCGCCGACTCGTGCTGCAGCGCGAGCTGCTCGACGGTGTGCGATCGATCGCCGGCGTGGCATCCGCCGCCCAGGTGTCCATCGTACCGATCGGCGGGTGGAGCTGGGAGGACGAGGTGCGGATCGAGGGCCGCCCGCAGACGGGGCTGCCCACCAAGTTCAACCGGGTGAGCGCCCGGTACTTCGAGACGATGCGAACGAGGCTCGTGGCCGGTCGTGATTTCGACGATCGCGACACCGCTGTCTCGCCGCGCGTTGCGATCGTCAACCAGACATTCGCCAGGCGGCTTCTCGGTGGCGCCTCCGTCGTGGGACAGCGGTTTCGGATGCGGACCGGATCACACGAGTGGTCAGAGGTGGAGATCGTCGGCCTCGTGAACGACACGACGTACGCCGACCTGCGGCAGCCCTTCCAGCCGATTGCCTACCTGGCCGCCCCTCAAGAGCGCGAAGCCGACAGCGGCCTGACAATCGTCCTGCGGTCGGAATCGTCCCTGGCCAGCCTGCGGTCGGAGATCGCGAGGGCGATCGCCGGGCGCAGCCCGCAGATCTCGCTGAGGTTTCAGTCGTATCCGGCCCTGGTCCGCGAGACGCTCCTTCGGGAGCGGCTGATGGCCACGCTGGCAGGCTCCTTCGGCGTGCTGGCCCTCGTGCTGGCCAGCATCGGCCTCTACGGCGTGATGGCCTACATGGTGGCGCGCCGGAGGAACGAGATCGCCATTCGTCTCGCCCTGGGGGCCGACCGCCGCTCCATCGTCACGATGGTCATGCGGGAGGCCGCCACGCTGGTGGGCATCGGCCTGGTGCTCGGTGCCGTGCTGGCCGCCCTGGCGTCGACGACCGCGAAGGCGATGCTGTTCGGTCTCTCGCCGAACGACCCGACCGCCCTCGCCCTGGCGATTGCGGTCCTCGCTCTGGTGGGGCTCGTGGCGAGCTATCTGCCCGCACAGCGTGCCGGGCGGATCCAGCCGACGCAGGTCCTCCCGGAGGACTGAGCGGCCCCCGGTCGGGCGGCACAAGGTGCAACCGCTGGAATCCCCGAAGCGGGCGAGCCGGAGCTGCCGGTTCCGAATCGAAGTGTTGCGCGACATGTCGTACTGTCACCTGGACGCGCTGGGCAGCGTGCGGGTCGTGACCGACAAGGACGGGCAGATCGCGACCACCTGCGGCGGCGAGGACGTGGGGCGGCACGAGTTCGAGCCCTTCGGGGAGGAGTGGCCCAGCCCCAGCACGACCGAGCGGCGGCTGTTCACCGGGCAGGAGCGGGACGGCGAGACGGGCCTCGACTACTTCGGCGCCAGGTACTACCGGGCCGACCTTGGCCGATTTCCGACGGTGGCTCCGGGCCAGGCGAGTGCGACGGTGGACGATCCCCAGAGCTGGAACGCCCAAGCCTATGTGAGGAACAACCCGCTGCGGAACGCTGACCCAGACGGCCGGCGCAATGTGAGAGGCAGGACCACATGAACCGAGAAGTGCTCGTTGCCATTCGTGACTTGCTGACCAGCCGCCACGTGCTCGGCCTGGCCGTCGTGATCGACGGCAACCCCGAAGCCAGCCTGCTGCCCTACGCCATGCGGGCCGACTTCGGCGCCGTCTACATCCAGGCGTCCAGGCTGGCGCGCCACACCAGGGCGCTCACCCCGGGCGCGCACGTCGGTGTGCTCATCCACGGGCCGGATACCGACGATGCGGATCCGATGCAGGTGCCACGACTCACCATACGCGCCGTGGTCAACCCGATCGCCCCGGATGGCTCCGAATACGAACCGGCTCGCAAGGCATTCCTGACGAGAATCCCGGGTGCCGAGATGACATTGAGCTTTGGTGATTTCGCGCTGTTCGAACTGGCGTTCGTCGTCGGCCGCTACGTGGCGGGCTTCGCACAGGCCTACGACGTGGCCGCAGGCGACTTCAAGGACATCGCGGCGCTCCCGTGACCGCCGGCAGTCGCCCGCGACGGCTGTCCGGGAGACGCGCGTTTCCAGCTTCGACCAGCGGCTCAGCAATACCGCGCGGGCATGGCGGCGTGGGCGCCCGTCGCTGACCGACGCCGGCGAGGCGGTCGAGCACGGCCCGCCGGTCGATCCTGACCGCGGCGGGTGGCTGTCACGCCGGAAGCGATCATCCCCGAGAAGACCGATCATCCCCTGAATCGACCATGAAACAGCGATGGCTGCCGGGGTTCGATGGCCCCGATGTCGAGCAACCTCCGGCGGCGATGATCGACCCGGATCCGGTGGAGGAGGCCGAGGCCCCCGGCATCCCGGTACTGCCAGGCCAGCGCCAGCTCTTCACCGTCGAGCGGGACCTGCTCGGCCAGATCGAGGCGGCGCTGGCCGCCGGCCGCTTCGAGGACGCGCGCCGCCACCGCGACGCGCTCGTCGCGACCGAAGGCCCGTCGGCTGAGGCGCGAGCGCTGGCGCTGCTCGACGAGATCGGCGACCTACGCTTCTGGGAACGCCCCGTGGCGGACGTACTCGACGACTGGGTGAGGCTCGACAGCCGATTCCTGGTCCCGTCGCACCTGCGCCGCCTGATTCGCGACGCCGGGCTGGGGCGCCTCCTCGACCGCCCCGCGCCGCGCGATCTGCAGCGCGCCGCGCCTGCCGTGCTCGCGCCGCTGTGCAACCTCCTCGGCAGGGATGGACCGGGCCCCGCGGCGTTCGACGCGGATGGCGCCGTGCTCCTTCGCGACGGGCTGCTCGACGGCGTGCGGCCCGAGCCAGGCGACCTGGAGGACAGGCGCTTCGCCGACCTGCTGGCCGAGGATGACACGCCCGTCTGGCTCGCTTGCCTCGGGGCGCTGCGGCACCTCTGGCCCGTGCCGCCCACGGACGCGCGCTCCCTGGCGCACCCACTGCCGCCTCTGGCCGAGGGTGACGCTGCGCGCGGGCGCCAGTTCTGGGCGTGTCTGCAACGCACCGTGGTGTGCCGGCGCGAGGACAATCCGGCGGTCGAGGCCCGGGTGCGAATGAAACAGCTGCGCCCGGACTTCCACGCGCTCTTCATGAGATCCGGGGTGCGCCGGGAGTGACCAGCCGGAGTGGAAGGCCGGCCGGCGTCCACTGCGGCAGCTGAACCCCGCGTTCACCTGTGCGGAGCCTGCGTGCCTCAGCCGTGAATGCTGTCGCGGAGCGCGTGTCAGATACGCAACACACCTGCATCGAAGGGCAGGCCCGGGCACGCCCGGCCGGCCCCGGGGGGTTGCGCTATACTTGGCCCCCGCGCCCGCCGGAGGACGGCTCTCATGCGCACCATCGTCCTGGTCCTGTTGCTGACCCTGGTTGCCGGAGGCGTCGGGTCGGCCGGCGCCGAGGAGCCGCCGCATCGTCTTCGCGTAACGCCGGCGGCGCTTGCCTCGGTCTCGCTGGCCGCTGGCACGGCGACCCAGCCGATCGGTCCGACCGCACAGGCCGGCCCGGCTGCACAATCCCAGCCGGCTGCCAGGCGCAGCTGGATTCAGCGCCACCGGAAATGGCTGGTACCAGTCCTGGTCGGAACCGCGGTCGCTGGCGTCGCGCTGTTGACGCGGCGCGACAAGTCGACGGGGCTCACGCCTGCGCCAGGCGGTTGAGGGCAGTAGACAGGGGCGCGTGGCGCCTCACGACAAGCTGATACCGTCTGGCACACAACGGACGGAAGACCGCACGACCCCATGAACCGGGGGCCCCGCGGCCTGCGGAGCCCCCGGCAGCCTCGAATCAGTCGCTCCCCATCAGAACCCGCAGGTCCCGGGGTCGGGGGCATCAACCCGGCGCACCGCCCCTGCCGGGATGAGCTGCACGGCGATCGTGCGCGCCTCGACCGTGCCTTCGTTCCTGATGAGGTGGATGTGGTCCCCCCCGGGATCGGCGAACCCCATCCCCACCGTGTAGACGTGCGGCGTGCACGTGACGTCGTCTCCTTCATAGGCGGTCACCGTCCCGGCGGTGACGATGATCAGGCTGTGTCCGGGGTGCGTGTGCCAGCCTGTGGTTCCTCCCGGCGCCCAGATGTTGGTCTGGACGTACAGGTCTGACGATCCCCTCGTCTTCTGCCGCGACAGCCAGATGCTGTCGTCGTCCCTCGACTTCCCGACGCCGGGCATGATCAGGCGGTTGCTCACATCGATGTTGCCGAACCTGCCCATGGCCAGCGTCGTCCCCGTGAATCCGGACGACGGGGTCGCCAGGACGGGCCCCGCATAGTGGGCCAGTGCCACGATGGTCGATCCGAGCAGCACCACCCACGCCAGTGTTCGTCGCATGTCGGTCTCCTTTGCTTGTTGCCGTCAGGTGACGGGCTACGCGAACACGATCGGGAGTCGGGGGGGCACCCGTCAAACGGCAATGCCCCGGAATCGGCGGTCCTTCTCCGCCGTGCCGTCAAATGCCGCCTTTTGCCGCGCCTGCCGGGGCGCTACAATCTCACACGGCGATCAAGTTCAGGAGGAGAGGATGGCGTTGCCCTCGCTCAGGGCTGCCCGGGCTTGACGGCAGGCTGCAAATAAGGCGAACTGGAAGGCGGCGGCCGGGAAGCCGCCCCGCCAGGTGCGGAACCGATCCTGGTCATCGCCGGCCGTGGCCGGCGCGAGAGGAGCGGCGGATGAGCCGGCCTCGATCGAATGTGGACGCGCAGCTCGAAACGAGTCTGCGACGCATCAGCGGCGCGCTCGAGCACAACCGCAGCCAGTATGCGGGGACGGTCGAGCAGATCCTGGCCGCCACGGGCGCCGAGGTCGCCGGGCGAATCACCGCGAGGACCGGCGAGGTCACCGCCAGGATCGTCGAGCGGCACCAGCGCCGGCTGGACCAGGGGCAACGCCGCGACGAGCGGCGGCGGGAACGTCGGCGGGCGCGAGAAAGCCATGACAGCGCGGCGGACTTCCCGCGGGGCATCGTCTTTGCCATCGCCGCGATCACCTGCGTGATGCTCGCGGTCATGCAGCCGGGGCTCTTCTGGATGGTCTTCGTCGCGCTCGGCTTCGGCATGTCCGCGGCCTCGGCGTTCGGGCGCGCCGCCAGGCGCAGGCGGCTCGGACCGGAGGGGCAGACGGAGGCGCAGGCCGAGGACGAACGAAACAATGCGGCCACCTCGGCGACGGAGGGAGCGAGCGCGGCCGAGGGTGTGCCGCCCGCGCAGCCGGCGGTCGCGCCCCCCGACCCCAAGGTCGCGCGGATCCAGAGCCTCTGCGACACGCTTCTCGCCGAGCTCGAATCCGGTCCGCCCATCGTCCGCGAGGTCGTGACCCAGCCGCGGGCAACGATCGGCGGGCTGCGCCAGGCGTGCATCGAGACCGCCCGGCGCGAGCGCGAGCTGCGGAACGTGCTGGCGGCGCAGGACGAGGGGGGGCTCGAGGCCGAGCGTGACGCGCTTGCCGCGCGGCTGTCGACCGAGCACGACGACATCGTCCGCGACCGGTTGGGCCAGGCGCTGGGCGCCCTGGAACAGCAGCTCGCTCACCGCGCCGAGCTCGCCACCGCCGCCACGCGGCTGGAGGCGGAGAACACCCGCATCCTCTACACGCTCGAGAACCTGCACATGCAGCTCCTGCGGGCCCGCAGCACCGACATCGGCGCTCCCGAACTCGGCGGGAAGCTGCGCGAGAGCCTGCGCGAGCTCGGGACCCAGATCGACGCGGTCGCCGAGGCGCTCGAGTGGGCGAGCGCACCGGGAACGGCCGACCGCGCAACCGCCACGGCCCCCGCGCCCGGGCGCGCGACCTCCGACACGAGCGCAGCCTCTGCGGAGGCGGCGAGAGCAGAACGGGAGACGGCCGCTCGCCGCGCGGCGCAGGCCCGGGAGGCGCAGCGGCGCTGAACGACGGCGTCCACTCCTTTCTCGACCGAAGGCTCGCGGAGGACTTCGCACTCGGGCCGCGGCCGGCACCTGAACTCGGTGATGGTCTGTTCCACGGCGCGTGAGCGGCGAAGGACAGGCAGCCCGGCGTGCGTGATCGCAGGAGGAGGAACGTGCGAAGACTGTCCGTGTTCAACCAGGTGTCGCTGGATGGTTGTTTCACCGACGCGAACGGCGACATGAGCTTCGTGCGCAAGGACAACCGGGACGCGGAGTGGAACGCGTTCGTTGCGGACAACGCCAGGGGCGGAGGCCTGCTCGTCTTCGGCCGGATCACCTACGAGCTCATGGCAGGGTTCTGGCCCACACCGCTCGCGGCGGAGCAGATGCCGGTCGTGGCCGAACGCATGAACGCGCTTCCCAAGATCGTGTTCTCGAGAACGCTCGACAAGGCGACGTGGAGCAACACGACGCTGTTCACGGGCGACGTGATCGGTGAGGTCCGAAGACTGAAAGAAGAGCCGGGAGCCGACATGGCGATCCTGGGAAGCGGCAGCATCGTGGCTCAACTGGCGCCCCACGGCCTGATCGATGAGTACCAGATCGTGGTGGTTCCCGTTGCGCTCGGCAAGGGGAGGACGCTGTTCGAAGGCATGGAGGCGAGTGTGCCCCTGACGCTGAAGAGCGCACGGGCCTTCGGCAACGGGAACGTCCTGCTGTGCTATGGGCCGCCGGCGTGACGGGGCCCGGCGGTCGTGCGTCGAGCAACGCCGCGAGCCGGGGCCCCGCCCGGGGCGGCGCTACCGTGCCTTCAACGTGGCCAGCTGGGCGCCCGGGTCGTAGCCGAAGTCGGCCGCGGATTTCACGAACACCGTGTCGGGCACGCCAACCGGCGGCTCCCCCTTGACGCGCTTCACGATCTCGAACGCCCTGTCCACGGCGGCTTCCTCCCCCTCGATGGAGAGCACCACCGCACCCTCGGATCCCCCGACGCCGCCCGATCCGATGTGGGTCACCTTCACACCCGCCAGGATCCCCAGGGCCTGGATCTCGGTGACCACGTCGCACAACTCGAGTGGCATCAGCCGGGCGGGCAGGCCCATGCTCCACTTGAAGTGGTAAATGCCGGAGCACCGCGCGGCTTCGATGACCGAAGGCACGAGCTTCTCGAGGCCGACGGGGATGATCAGGTGGGCGCCGCGCGGGATGACGACCGGCCAGGCCATGCCGATGGTGCCGCCCACGAGCGACGCCGCGAAGATACCGGCGCGCCCCTCGGGATCGACCGCGTTGGCGCCCTTGATGAAGACATCGTCCGGGCCGAACGACAGGATCTCGACCCTCGAGTCGGCGCCTTCCACCACCTGGCCGTTCCGGATCACGTGCTTGGTCGTCGCAGGCGGACCGGCGTTCCCATTGGTCACGCCCCCGCATACCATCCCGACGGTGAGGCCGGCCTTCGGCTCGACGGTGATGCCGAGCAGTTCCTCGGTGACGTAGGCATTCGTGACGCCGCGCGCGATGATAATCGTGCCGTGACGGAGCGCGTGCTGCACCTCCGGTATGGCCACCGTGGCCCGCGCGATCAGCCGCCGCGACTCCGAGGGATTCAGCACGACCATCGCGGCCGCCCACTTCACGCCCTGGCGCTTCTTCGGCACGTCGACTTCGTAGAACATGCGCGTCTCCTCGTTTCGATGGCTGGGGCCTGACGAGTCTACAACGGAAGGGCTGCCCGCGGCGTGCTGGCGACCCGATTCGCACGTGCCAGTCCTGGAGGTCCCGCCCGTGAGCAGCGCCGATTCCACCGGAGCAACCACGCCGGCTTGCACGCCTTGGAGTCCGGATCTACGCTGGGAGGTGTGCGAGGGAGACCATGATCGCGACTGAACGACACGGGTTGGGGCCAGATCGGGGAATGGCGTGGATGGCGAGGCTTGGCGCGCTGGCGCTCGCGGCCGCGCTCTCGGCGGCGGCCGTGGGATGCGCCGACACGGCATCGGACTCGGCGTCCTCGGGGGAGCTGTGGGGGACGAACACGGTGACGCCGGCCGCGTTCGTGAAGGAACTCTCCAACTCCTCCGGGGCCGACAGGCCGATCGTGGTCTGCACGGCTCCGGCGGTGCTCTACCGGGTCGGCCACATCCCGGGTGCCGTCCTTCACGGCCCGACGGGGTCTCCTGACGGCCTTGAGGACCTGAAGACGTGGGCGGGGACGCTCCCGCGCTCGGCCAACCTGGTCCTCTACTGCGGGTGCTGTCCGCTGAACGAATGTCCCAATCTCCGGCCAGCCTACTTTGCGCTGAGGAACCTGGGCTTCACGCGTGCGCGCGTCCTTATCATGCCCGACAGCTTCTGGACCGACTGGGTCCAGCCAGGGTATCCGGTCGAGAAGTAGAGGATCAGCAAGGGGGACTCATGCCAACGCTGACGATCGAGGGGTTCGGGACGGCGGACGTCCCGGAGGGCAAGCGTCTGGTGCGCGCCATCGAGGACGCGGGGGTGGACATCCTCCACGCCTGCGGCGGCAACGCGCACTGCACGACCTGTCGCGTGGAATTCGTGTCGGGCGAGCCGGCGCGGATGACGCGCGCGGAGAAGGAACGCCTCGAGGCGCGCGGCCTGACCGGCGTCCGCCTGTCGTGCCAGATCACGGCCGACCACGACATGACGGTCCGCCCGATCAGCCGGCTCGAGGGCAGCGGCAGGCCGGACGCGGGGCCGACGCCGGACTCGACGATCACGCCGCCGCCGGAGTGGATCTGAAGTAACGGCTTGCGGCTCGCGACTGGCGGCTGCCGGCCTGATGACTGAAAACTGAGAACTGAGAACTGAGAACTGAAAACTGAGAACTGTCCCTACGGATTCTGAAAATCCACCGGGCTCGGGGACGAGCGTGCCAGCGCGTCGTTGATCCGCCGCAGCTCGAGCCACCACTGCGCTTTCGGCCGCCGGTTCTCTTCGTCCATCATCCGCGGCAGGTCCTCGAGCGAGCTGAACTCGACCGCGCCCGACACCATCCCGACGAAGGAGCCGGCCGGCCGGTGCTCGTCGGCCTGCTCGATCAGGAACTGCACGGACCGGGCGGCCAGCTTGGTCGCCTGGATCCGATCGAACGGCGACGGGTCGCCGCCCTGCTGCAGGTGGCCGAGGATGCTCTGCCGCACGTCGAACGCGCCGCCGCCCTCTTCCTCGAACAGCGCGCACAGGAACGCGGTCGTGTACGTGGGGTTGGCGTACTCGTTCCGGATGACGAGCCCGAGGCGTTTGCCCTCCCGGAACCCCCGCACCAGCATGTCGAGGTCCTCTTTCATCCGCTTCAGCGTCACGCCCTCCTCGTGGAGGTACACGCGCTCGGCGCCGGTCGCCAGGCCGCTCATCAGCGCGAGGTAGCCGCACCGCCGGCCCATCACCTCGACGATGTAGCACCGCCGCTCGGCGACAGCCGACTGCTTGATCTTGTCGACCACGCCCATGATGTTGTTGAGCGCGGTGTCCGCGCCCACGCTCAGCTCGGTGCCCGGCAGGTTGTTGTCGATCGTCGCCGGCAGGCACACGAGCGGGATCTCGAAGATGGGAAAGTTCCGGCGCTCCTGGAAGAGCCGGTAGGCACCCTGGTAGCCCTCCCACCCGCCGACGACCATCAGGCCCTCGATGTTGTGCTTCTCGATGGTCCGCGCGATCGCGTAGAAGTCGCGGCCGCTCGGCACGGTCCGGTTCGTGCCCAGCTCCGACCCGCCCATCGGCGCCCAGCCGTTCACGCTCATCCAGTCCATCTCCAGCACGTCGTCGAGGATGAGGCCCTGGAAGCCGCGGCGGATGCCGAACACGATGTGGCCCTGGTCGATCGCCAGGCGCACCGCCGCGCGCACGGCGGCGTTCATCCCGGGCGCCGGCGCGCCGACGTTCAGGATGCCGAGCCGCAGCCGGCGCTGGCCGGGCCGCGGCGGGTGCGGCAGCGCCCGCAGCAGGGTCTGCAGCGTGCGGAAGGCCGTGTTGAAGCTCGGGCCGCGGGCCTCGAGGGCCCGGTCGAACACCCCGGCCCCGAGCAGGTCGTTGATCTCGCGCGTCTTCGCGACGCACTCGGCGAGCGGGATGCGGACGACGCGATTGCCGCGCATGCCGATCACCTGCGATTCGTGATCCGCGCGGCCGCCGAGCAGCGTGTCCACCGCCGCGCAGCCCATGATCGTGCCGAGGTTGCGATCGAACGCGCTCGGGGAGCCGCCGCGCTGGACGTGCCCCAGCACCGTCACCCGCACCGATTCGCCGAGGCCGGCCTCGAGGACCTTGCGCAGCCGGTCGGTCGTGATCGGCTGGCCCTGCCGATCGGTCGCGCCCTCGGCCAGGACGACGATGGCGTCGCGCCGGCCGGCCTGGCGGCCGGCCTTCAGCGCCGCGACCATCTGCTCCTCCCACTCGCTGGTTTCGGGCGGGTTCTCGGGGATGAACACCCAGTCGGCGCCCGTCGCGATCGCGCTCATCAGCGCCAGGTAGCCGCAGTGCCGGCCCATCACCTCGACGACGAACGTCCGCCGATGGCTGGACGCGGTGCTGCTGATCGCGTCGATGGCTTCCGTGATCCGGTGCAGCGCGGTGTCGGCGCCGATCGTCATGTCGGTACCGAAGGCATCGTTGTCGATCGAGCCGACCAGGCCGATCACCGTCAGGTGCGGGTGGCGCGCGGCCACGTCCTGATCCACAGCCTCGTTCGCGACGAGTTCGGCGACCAGGCTCGACCACTCGCGGCGGAACAGGTCGGCGCCCGCCAGGCTGCCGTCGCCGCCGATGATGACGAGGTTGTCGATGCCGTGCGTGAGCAGCGTCCGGGCCGCGCGCAGCCGGCCGTCGCGGGTCTGGAAGCGCTCCGAGCGCGCCGTCCCGATGATGGTGCCGCCGCGGTGGATGATCCCGCCGACCGAGTTCCAGGTGACCGGCTTGATCCGATCGCCGCCCTCGATCAGGCCGCGATAGCCCTCGTGGATGGCGAAGACCTCGAGGCCGCGATCGAGCGCGGTGCGGACCGCCGCGCGGACCGCCGCGTTCATCCCCGACGCATCGCCGCCGCTGGTCAGGATGCCGACTCGCCTGATGGACACGTCGCCACGCTCCTGGAGTGCCCCGCACGTTGGGGCCGATCGCGCAACGATACCACGGCGCGCCCCGCGTCCGTGCGGACGGTGCCCGGATTCCGGGCACGAATCGGGACAGGCGATCGGCAGCCGGACCGTCGATCGGCCCGGGCCGGACCGTTCGAGGCTGCCCGGCGCCGCCGCCGGCACCCGCGTCCCTGTTGTAGAGTAGTTCCACCATGTCGACCCGTCCTGCCGCTCGCCGGATCGCGATGCTCCTGGCCCTGGTGCTCCCCGCCGCTCTTGCGCCCGTCGTCCGGACGGCTGTGGCGGGAGCGGCGGCGCAGGCTCCGCCGCCGGCCGCGCCCGTGAGGGTCTGGCAGGACACGGTCGTCATCCCGACCTACGACGAAGGCCTGCCGGATCCCAACCCGCCCTTCGACCTGTTCCGGACCAGCCGGTTCGACTATCCGTACACGATCCGCCAGAACCTCACGGACAGGCGGACGGACCGCGCCCACCGCGCGCTGCACCTCGAGAACGAGTACCTGCGGTGCCTGGTCCTGCCCGACGTGGGCGGCCATCTCTACGGCTGCACCGACAAGCGCAACGGGCAGGAGATGTTCTACGCGAACCCGTCGCTCAAGTTCGCGGCCATCGCGTACCGCGGCACGTGGGCGGCCTTTGGCGTGGAGTTCAACTTCCCGGTGTCGCACAACTGGATGACGGTGTCGCCGGTGGACTTCGCGACGACGGCCGGGCCCGACGGCAGCGCGTCGATCTGGATCGGCAACACGGACCGGCCGTACGGGATGCGCTGGCGCGTGCAGCTCACGCTGCGGCCCGGGCGCGCGGTGCTCGAGCAGGCGACGACGCTCTCGAACCCGGGCGACGTCCGCCACCGCTTCTACTGGTGGACCAACGCGGGCGTGCAGGTGCAGGACGACACGCGCGTGATCTACCCGATGGAGTTCACCGCGTCCCACGGCTTCACGTTCGTGGACACGTGGCCGATCGATGCCGCCGGCCACGACCTGGGCACGGTCGGCAACCACCGGTACGGCCCGGTGTCGCGCTTCGCCTTTGGCAGCCGCGAGCCCTACATGGCGATCTACCACCCGTCGTCTCGATCGGGCGTCGTCCACTACTCCGCGCCCGACCAGGCGCCGGCGAAGAAGCTGTGGTCGTGGAGCAGCGATGCAGACGGCCTCGACTGGCGGCGGGCGCTCTCGGACAACAACAGCGCGTACGTCGAGATCCAGGCGGGCCTGTTCCGGAACCAGGAGACCTACGCGTTTCTCGACCCGCAGGCCTCGCTGTCGTTCACCGAGTACTGGATGCCGATGATCGACCTCGGCGGGCTGTCGCGCGCCAACACCGACGCGCTGCTGAACCTGTCGCGCACGCCCGAGAGGACCGGGTTCGTGACGCTGGACGTCGCCCTCAACGTCACGCGCGCGTACCCCGGCGCGACGCTGTCCATTGTTGACGGCGGGCGCGTGGTGGCCAGGGAGCGCGCCGACCTGTCGCCGGCGGCGACCTTCCGCCGGCGGTACCCCGCGCAGCTGTCTGCCGGCACCTACACGGTGCGGATCACCGACGCGTCGGGCGCCGAGATCCTGGGCCATACCGAGGGCAGCTACGACCTGGCCGGGCGGAGCGACATCAGGACAGGCCCGCAGCCGGCCTTCCAGTATCCTGCGCCGGCCAGCCGCACCGACGGCGACTGGGGCGCGATCGGGATGCAGCAGGAACTGGACGGCCAGCTGCTCGTCGCGCTCGGGACCTACCGGGATGGGCTGGAGCGCTTTCCGGGGAGCGTGGACCTGAACCGCGCCGCAGGCCGGCTGCTGGTGGGCTTGAAGCAGTACGACGCGGCGGTGCCGCTCCTGACCAGGACACTGGCCCGCGTCAGCAACGATCACCAGGCGGCGTACTACCTCGGCCTGGCCCAGCGGGCGCTCGGTCACAGCCGGCCGGCCCGGGTCAACTGGGAGTCGTCGCAGCAGTTCGGATCCCTGCGGGCCGCGTCGCTCC
The DNA here is from genome assembly GCA_963813325.1 of uncultured Acidobacteriota bacterium. Taxonomy (GTDB): domain Bacteria; phylum Acidobacteriota; class Vicinamibacteria; order Vicinamibacterales; family JAKQTR01; genus CAWEYM01. The sequence goes on along the minus strand of CAWEYM010000002.1, from coordinate 955,596 downwards.
TCAACCTGGCGCGCGTGTCCGCGCGCGCGGGGGATCAGCCGGGCGCAATCGACCTGCTGCAACGGCTCGGGCGCGAGTTCCCGGACGCGGTGGAGGCCGGCGGGCTCGAGGTCGCGCTGCTGCGATCGGCCGGCCGGGCCGCCGATGCACGCGCGCGCCTGGCGGACCTGCGGCGCCTCGATCCGACCAGTTCGTTCCTGCGCGCCGAGGAGGTCAGGCTGGGCGGCACGGACGAGGCCCTGTGGGCGCACCTGGCGGCCGATCCCGAGCGCATCCTCGGGATCGCGGTCGATTACATGGGCCTCGGGCTCTACGCGGACGCCATCGACCTGCTGGCGCGCCGGTACCCCGCGGGCCCCGACGTCGTGAGCGAGCCGGGCATACGGCGGCCGGACACCTACCCGCTGATCGCGTACTACCGCGGGTACTGCCGCAACGCGATGGACCCCCGCGGCCAGGAAGGGGCAGCCGACTTCGCCGGCGCATCACGCATGCCGGCCACGTACGTCTTTCCGAATCGACCGGAGTCGATCGCGGTGCTGCAGCAGGCCGTCGCGGCGAACCCGAAGGACGCGACGGCGCACTTCCTGCTGGGATCACTCTACCTGTCGGGCGGGATGGCCGAGGCGGCGATGAAGGCCTGGGAGGCGGCGCGCGCCATCGACCCGCAGATTCCGACGCTGCACCGCAACATGGGCTACACGCTGCTCGCAACGGGCGGACCCGTGGAACGGGCGGTCGACATCTTCCAGGAAGGCACGCGGTACGATCCGGCCAACGTCGGGATCTACACGGGCCTCGAGCAGGCGATGACGCTGGCCCATCGCCCGGCCGGCGAGCGGGCGCGCGCGATTCTGGCGTACCCCGATCAGAAAGCGCTGCCGGCGTCGCTGGTGTACCGGCTGGCCCTCGCGCTGGCGGAAGCCGGACGGTTCGACGAGGCGGACGCGCAGTTCGCCGGGCGCTTCTTCCCGCGGGAAGAGGGCGGCCTCAACGTGCGCCAGATCTACCTGGAGGTGAAGATCCGCCGGGCGCAGGCGCTGGCTCAGGCGAAGGAGTGCGGGAAGGCGCTGGCGATGCTCGGTGCAATCACGACACCGGTCCCCAGCCTGGCCTTCACGAAGGACGGCCTCGACGCAATCCTGGCGACCGCGAGGTTCAAGAGCCTGGTCGAGGGCGTGGAGGCGCCGTGCGGCGCGGGCGGGCCCGCGGGCGACCTGCCGTACACGACGGGCACATGGGATGCCGACGCCTATGGCAACCATCGCGTCCTGTTGAAGGTTGACGGGCCGGCTCCCGCGGTCTGGGCGCACATTCCCTGGCGGCGTCGAGACCTCGATCCCGGGAGCAAGAACCTCATCGTCGTCGAAGGGGCGACCGGCGGGCGGGTGATGAACGTCGCGCGCCTCGACATCACCCGCGAGAGCGGCGACGTGGCGTTCGAGGCGCCGACGGCGGGGGAGTACTACGTGTACTACCTGCCGAACGTCATGACCGGGCGCAACTACCCGAAGGTGGTCTATCCGACGCCGGAGGCGACCGCCGACGAGCACTGGCTGGTTCGGAACGGGCTTGGAGCAGCGGAACTGGCCCGGCAGGCCTGGCGCGGCTTGCCGCGCGCGGCCGTGGTCGAGATGCAGGCCATCGACACGCTCAACAGCTTCTTCCCGATGGAAGTGATCGCCACGCGGGCCGAAATGGATGACCTGGCAGCGAAGCACCCTGGCGCGCCGTACCTGGTCTTCCCCGAGGACAGGACGAACCCGATCAAGATGACGGACGACCTGCCGGTGAAGTGGATCCGCAGCGGTCCGGCCGCGCCGTTCACAGGCGAGGCGATGCGCGGCGAGTACTACGCGTTCCAGTTCGGCGTCTTCGCCATGCGCGCGCCTGCCGAGGATCTCCGGGTCGCGTTCGGCAGGCTCGAGCGGAAGGGCGGCGGGGCGATCGCCGCGTCGGCGTTCCGCTGCACGAACCTCGGCGGCGTGGACTCGGCGGCCAGGCGGTTCACGCGGACGGTGCGGGTCGATCAGGGCAAGGTGCAGGCGCTCTGGTGCGGCGTGCAGGTGCCGGCGGGTGCGGCGCCGGGAAGCTACACCGGCGTGGTGACGGTGTCGGCGCGCGGGAACGCGAAGACACCCGTGCGTGTCACGCTGGACGTCTCGACCACCGTCGCACCGGCGGCGGGAGACGACGAGCCGTGGCGGCTGTCGCGGCTGCGCTGGCTCGACTCGACGCTGGCCGTGGACGACGACCTGGTGGCGCCCTACACGCCCGTGCAGGTGGCCGGCAGGACGGTCAGCGTGCTCGGGCGATCGGTCACGCTCGGGGCGGACGGATTTCCGGACCGCATCGAGAGTCGCTTCGCGATCGAGATGACGCACCTGACGGACCAGGGCCGGCAGGTGCTGAGCGGCCCCGTTGCGATCCACGTGCAGAGCCCTGATCGCGAAGTCGGCTCCTGGACGAGCCGCGGGCTGTCGTTCGTGAAGCACGCGCCGGGCGTGGCCGCGTGGCGATCGACGAGCACGGCCGGCCCGATCTCGATGGACACGGACGCGCAGCTCGAGTTCGACGGAAACATGGAGTACACGGTGCGCGTCAGTGCCGCGCGGGCGACGAGCGTCGACGACATCCGGCTCGAGATCCCGATCAGCCGAGACGTCGCGAAATTCATGATGGGGCTCGGGGTCAAGGGCGGGCCGCGTCCCGCGACGTTCGACTGGACGTGGGACGTCGCGACGCACAACCAGGACTCGGCGTGGATCGGCGACATCAACGCGGGCCTCCAGTTCACGCTGAAGGACGACACGTACGTCCGGCCGCTCAACACGAACTTCTACACGATGAAGCCGCTCGTGGCGCCCGAGTCCTGGGTGAACGGCGGCAAGGGCGGCTGCCGCCTGGCGGAGAAGGACGCGTCGACGTTCCTCGTGACCTGTTACAGCGGCGCGCGGACGCTGGAGCGGGGCCGGCCGCTGTTCTTCAACTTCCGGCTGCTGCTGACGCCCTTCCACACGATCGACACGAAGGCGCAGTTCACGACCCGGTTCTACCACGCGTTCAAGCCGGTGGACGACGTGCTGACCTTCGGCGCGAACACGATCAACGTCCACCACGCCAACCCGATCAACCCGTACATCAACTACCCGTTCCTGCGCCCGGCGGAGATGAAGGCCTACGTCGACCAGGCCCACGCCCGCGACATGAAGGTGAAGATCTACTACACGGTCCGCGAACTGACGAACCGGGCGCCCGAGATCTTCGCCCTCCGCAGCCTGGGCGACGAAGTGCTGTCGGGCGGGCCGGGCGGCGGCTTTTCCTGGCTGCAGGAGCACCTGGGCTCCAACTACATCGCGGCCTGGTTCGTGCCCGAGCTGAAGGACGCCGCGGTCGTCAACAGCGGCGTGTCGCGGTGGCACAACTTCTATGTCGAGGGCCTCGCGTGGCTGGTGAAGAACGTCGGCATCGACGGTCTCTACATCGACGACGTGGCGTTCGACCGGCTCACGATGAAGCGCGTGCGCAAGGTGCTCGACCGCGGCAGGCCGGGCGCGCTGATCGATCTCCACTCGGCCAACCAGTACAACCCGCGCGACGGGTTCGCCAGCAGCGCCAACCTTTACCTGGAGCACTTCCCGTACCTCAACCGGCTGTGGTTCGGCGAGTACTTCGACTACAACTCGCAGCCGGACTACTGGCTGACCGAGATCTCGGGGCTGCCGTTCGGCCTGATGGGCGAGATGCTGCAGGATGGCGGCAACCCGTGGCGGGGCATGGTCTACGGCATGACGGGGCGGCTGCCGTGGTCGGGCGACCCGCGATCGATGTGGAAGGCCTGGGACGAGTTCGGCCTGCCCGACGCGCGGATGATCGGCTACTGGGTGCCGTCGGGTCCCGTCAAGCCCGACCGGCCCGACGTCCTCGCGACGACCTACGTGCGTGCCGGCAAGGCGATGATCGCGTTGGCGAGTTGGGCACCGGATGCCGTGGAGGTGCGGCTGGCCATCGACTGGAAGGCGCTCGGGATCGATCCGGCCCGCGCCCGGATCACCGCGCCGGCCATCCCGGGCTTCCAGGACGGCCGGTCGTTCGACACGGGCGGGCCGATTCCGATCCCGGCGGGCAAGGGCTGGCTGCTCGTGGTACAGGCAGGCTGACGGGAGGCTGACGGCGCACGGCGACAATCGGCGCACGGCGAACGGCGGACGGTAAGGGGCGCGTGGCGAACGGCAAACGGCGAACGGTCTCGGCGAGACTCGAGGCGCAGGGGCCAGGGCGCGGCGCGAGGCGTGGGTCGCAGTCAGGCCCGGGACAGGGCAGGAGACACCCATCATGATGTGGATCGCGATCGTGGGCGTGGTCATCGCGGCGGCAGCGATTGTCGCCTACAACAGCCTCGTGCGGCTGCGGCTGATGGCGGACGGCGCGTGGGCGGACATCGACGTGCAGCTCAAGCGACGGCACGACCTGATTCCCAACGTCGTGGAGACGGTCAAGGGCGCGGCTGGCTACGAGCGGTCGACCATCGAATCGGTAGTGGCGGCGCGCGGCAAGGCCATGTCCGCCCAGGGGCCGGCTGCCCGCGGCGAGGCGGAGCAGGGGTTGACCGCTGCGCTCGGCGGCTTGTTCGCCCTCGCCGAGTCGTACCCGCAACTGCGCGCGACCGAGAACTTCGGGCAGCTCCAGGCGACGCTGGCCCAGATCGAGGACGCCATCCAGAGCGCCAGGCGCTACTACAACGCGGTCGTGCGCGACTTCAACACCCGCATCTCGCAAGTGCCGTGGAACATCGTCGCCGGCCTGTTCGGCTTCCGGGCAAAGGAGTTCTTCCAGCTGGCGGACGAGAGTGAGCGCGCCGTGCCGAAGGTTGACGTGACGATCGGCAGCAAGTCCTGAGGCCGGCGGTCAGCGGGCGGCCATCCGCCCCGGGAGAAGCGAGCCATGTCCCTACGCATGCGGTGCGCCGCGGCTCTTGCCGTCGGTCTCATGGTCCTGTGCGGATCCGCGCAGCAGGCCGGCGCCCAGCGGACGCTGGTCATCGAGCAGTTCGCCGCCGATGTGCGGGTGACGCCCGACGGCGACGTCGACGTGACCGAGACGATCCGCGCCCGCTTCACGGGCTCGTGGAACGGCCTCTACCGCAGCATTCCCGTCGAGTACCGGACCCCGCAGGGCTTCAACTACACGCTGCGCCTCGACCTGCAGGCCGTGACCGACGAGACCGGCCGGAGCCTGAAGTACGACAGCTCTCGGGAGGGGCACTACCGCAAGATCAAGATCTGGATCCCGGGCGCCGCGTGGGCGACGCGCACCGTCGTGATCCGGTATCGCGTCCGGAACGCCCTCCGGTTCTTCGACGAGCACGACGAGCTGTACTGGAACGTGACCGGTGACGAGTGGGAAGTGCCAATCCAGCTGGCGACGGCCGTGGTTCACCTGCCGACGGGGGCCCAGGGCGTGCGGACGGCCTCGTTCACCGGGGGCTACGGATCGGTCGAATCCGCGGCCATGGTGACCGTGGCCGGGTCGGACGTGTCGGTGAGGACGACGCGGGTCCTGAACTTCCGCGAAGGGCTCACCCTCGCCGTCGGATGGAACCCCGGGCTCGTGGCCAGGCCCGGCGCCCTGCAGAAGGCCGGCGCCTTCCTGGCCAGCAACGGCGTCCTGTTCGCGCCGCTGTTCGTGCTGGCCGTGATGGGATGGGTGTGGTGGCGCCACGGCCGCGATCCGCGGCGCAATCCCGTCACGGTGCAGTACGAACCGCCCGCCTCGCTGACGCCGGGGGAACTGGGCACGCTGGTCGACAACAAGCCGGACATGCGGGACATCACGGCGTCGCTCGTCGATCTCGCGGTACGGGGCTACCTGCGCATCGAGGAGAAGGACGAGGAGCAGTTCTTCGGGCTCTCGCACCGCAAGGAGTACACCCTCGCGCTGTTGAAGCCGGAGGCCGCGTGGCAGGGGCTGCTCCCGCACGAAGAGGCGCTGCTGAAGGGGATCTTCGATCGGACGGCGGCGAAGGCCGATCCGGCGGCGCCCCTCACGCCAGGACCGGGCAGCGGTTCACCAGTGGTGGATTCGGTGCAGGTGTCGGAGCTCAAGAACCGCTTCTACAAGCACCTGCCGGCGATACGCACCCGGATCCTCGATCGCCTCGTCAGCCTCGGCTACTACCGGCGGAGGCCAGACCAGGTGCTCACGTACTCGATGATCGCCGCGCTTGGTGTCGGCGTCGGCGTCGCGATCGTCGGCGGCTGGATCATGGGACGCCTGGGCGAGAGCGGACCGGCCAGCGTGATTGCCGGCGTGCTGTCGTTCGGCGTGGTCGCCCTCCTCGGCCAGTTCATGCCGGCGCGCACGGAGCAGGGGACCCGCGTGCTCGAAGGCGCGCTCGGGTTCGAGGAGTTCCTGGACCGTGTCGAGGCGGACCGGCTCGAGCGCACCGTGCGGACGCCCGAGATGTTCGAGAAGTTCCTGCCGTTCGCGATGGCCCTCGGGGTGGAGCGCAACTGGGCGAAGGCCTTCGAGGGGATCTACACGACGCCGCCCACGTGGTACCAGGGCGGCCGATACCAGACATTCCAGCCGCGCGCGTTCGTGTCGTCGCTTGGCGGCCTGAGCAGCAGCGCCGGGGCGGCCATGAGCGCGGCCCCGCGGAGCTCCGGCGGATCAGGGTTCAGCGGGGGAGGATCGGGCGGCGGCTTCGGCGGCGGCGGCGGGGGAGGATTCTGATGATGCGCCTGCGGCGTACCGTGGTATTGGCTGTGCTGATGGCGGCGGCGTTCGGCTGGAGCGCAGCCCCGGCGCGGATCGCCGCGCAGGTGACGGAGCCGGCCGGCATCGCGGCGGCCCGCCTGTTGCCGGACCTGCTGCCGCGCCGGACGTCGGCCCTGCTGACGGCCCTGGACCGGCGTTTCGACGAGCGCGCCGCGATGGACCTCGTGACGTTCATGGATCGGTACTGGCGCAACGCCGGCAACGCCGGGTTCAACGCGTCGATCGGCCGCATCCGGGAACGGCTCGCGGCAGGCGGGTTCGGCGAGCGGGGGCACGCGGCGGCCGCGCCCGGCCCGGTCGCGTGGATCGAGGAGTATCCGGCCGGGGGGCACGGCTGGGACTACACGGTGGGCACGCTGACGCTGCTCGGCGAGAACGGTGCGCCGGACGAGGTGCTGCTGTCGCGCGACCGGCAGCGCGTGGCGCTCTGCATCAACTCGTTTGCGACGCCGGACGGCGGCCTCACCGCACGCATCGTGGACGTGGGTGGCGGCGCATCGCCGGCCGACTACGACAAGGGCGATGTCCGCGGGGCCATCGTGCTGGGCGATGCGAGCGCCGGCCGGCTCTGGCAGAACGGCGTCGTGCAGCGAGGTGCGATCGGCGTGGTCTCGACGTCGCTGGCGCCGTACGTGCGGCCCGGCTGGACCGAGGCCGACCTGCGCCTGCCGCGCGACCAGTGGGATGTCCTGCAGTGGGGCAGTGTCCCGTACGACGAGGGCCGGCGCGCGTTCGGCTTCAAGGCGACGCCGCTCGCGGCCGCGCGGATCCGGGCGCGGCTGAAGAACGGCACGGCGCGGGCCAGGGTCGAGGTGGCGTCGACCTTCGCCGACCTGCCGGCGCGCACGCTCGTGGCTGAGATTCCCGGCGCCGTCGCGCCCGCCGAGCGCGTCGTCTTCGCCGCGCACGTGCAGGAACCGGGCGCCAACGACGATGCGAGCGGGTGCGCGAGCCTGGTGGAACTGGCGAGGGCCATCCGGCTGGGCATCCGCGACGGGGCCATCGCGCCGCCCGCGCGCACGTTGACGTTCCTGTGGGTGGATGAGATCCGCGGCAGCCGCCGGTGGGTGACCGACCACCCGGAGGCCGCGAAGAACGTGCGGTACATGTTCTCGCTCGACATGACGGGCGAGGACCCGTCGAAAACGGGCGGCCCGTTCCTGATCGAGAAGGCGCCGGACCCGACCGCCGTGTGGGCGCGGCCGTCCGATCCGCACACCGAGTGGGGCGAGAGCGAGACCAAGGCGGAGTCACTGAAGGGCACGCTGCTGAACGACGTGTTTCTCGCCGTGTGCCTGCTGCGCGCGAAGACCACGGGGTGGGTCGTGCGCACGAACCCTTACGAAGGCGGCAGCGATCATTCCGTGTTCCTCGCGGACGGCGTCCCGGCCGTTCTCGCGTGGCACTTTCCCGACCGTTTCTACCACACGAGCCTCGATCGGCCTGACAAGACGAGCCCGGCCGAGATGCGCCACGTGGGGATCAGCGTGGCGGCTGCCGGGTTGCTGCTGGCGGGCGCACCGGAGGCCGACGCGATGGACGTTGCCGGCCTGATCGAAGCCGCGGCGCGCGGACGGCTGGCGCTCGAGGACCGGCAGGGACGGACGCTGCTGCCGCCGGGGGGCGGCGCGGATCACGAGGCCGCCGTTGCGCGGGAGCGTGCGGTCCATGACGCGTGGGTGCGGTGGTACGCCGAGGCGTTGCGTGCGGTGCCGGACCTGTTGACGGGGCCGGCCTCGCCGGCGCTGACGGCACGGATCGACCAGGCCGTCGCGCGGATCTCCGGCCCGCCGACGGAGTGACGAAGAAGAGGCGCCCCCCTACCTCTCCTTCGGGTCCTCCAGGTACGTGTATCCCTGCAGCCCTTCCTCGTAGAACCGCAGCACCTGTCCCGACTCCTCGTACGTCATGCGGCCTTCGCGGACGGCGGACTCGACATCGGTGCGCAGCTTGGCGACGAGCGCGTCCGGGTTGTAGTCCACGTACTGCAGCACCTCGCGCACGGTGTCGCCCTTGATGACGGCGTCGAGCACGATGCCGTCCTGCTCGTCGAGCCGCACGTGCACGGCGTGCGTGTCGCCGAAGAGGTTGTGGAGGTCGCCCAGGATCTCCTGGTACGCGCCCACGAGGAACACGCCCAGGTAGTACGGCTCGCCGTTGAGAACGTGCAGCGGCAGCGTCCGCTTGACGTCACGCCGGTCGATGAACTGGTCGATCTTGCCGTCGGAATCGCAGGTGATGTCCCCGAGCACGGCGTGGCTCGTCGGCGGCTTGTTGAGCCGGTGGATCGGCATCACCGGGAACAGTTGCTTGATGGCCCAGCTGTCCGGGATCGACTGGAAGAGCGAGAAGTTGCAGAAATACGTGTCGGCCAGCATCTCGTCGAGGTTCTGGAGATCTTCCGGCACTTCGTCCGCCTGCTGCAGGAGCCGCTGCAGCTTCGAGCAGATGGCCCAGAACAGCGTTTCCGCCTGGCAGCGCTGCTCGAGCGGCAGGTAGCCGCCGCTGAACAGGTTGAGCGCCATGTCGAGCGCCTGCTGCGCGTCGTGGTAGCTCTCGAGCCCGTTGCGCATCGACAGGTTCTGGTAGGTCTCCCGCAGGTCCACCAGCGGCTGCTCGAGTTCCTCGTTTGGCGCCTCGGGCAGGATCTCCTGTTCGCGGAAGCCGGACACGCCCAGCACGTTGAACACCAGCACGCTGTGGTAGGCGGCGATGGCCCGCCCGCTCTCCGACACGATCGTCGGGTGCTTCACGCCGGCATCGTCGCAGACCGTCTGGACGTGATAGACGACGTCGGCCGCGTATTCCTCGAGCGTGTAGTTGACGCTCGACTCGAAGTTGGTCTGGGAGCCGTCGTAGTCCACGCCCAGGCCGCCGCCGATGTCCAGGTACTCCAGGCCCGCGCCCGCCTTGACGAGCTCCACGTAGATGCGGGCCGCCTCGTTGAGCGCGGTCTTGACGATGCGGATGTTGGGAATCTGGCTGCCGAGGTGGAAGTGGAGCAGCTTGAAGCAGTCGCCCATGCCGAGCGCCTGCAGCTCCTCGAGGCCCTTCAGGATCTCGTTGACGGTCAGGCCGAACTTGGAGCGGTACCCGCCCGACGACTGCCAGCGCCCGCCCCCGCGGGAGGCCAGCTTGACGCGCATGCCGATGTTGGGCCGCACGCCCACCTTCGCGGAGTACTCGAGGATCAGGCCCAGCTCGGTGTATTTCTCCACCACCGGGATGATGAGGCGGCCCATCTTGTGCGCCAGCATCGCCATCTCGATGAACTCGGCGTCCTTGAACCCGTTGCAGACGATCGGCGTCTCGTTGGACGCCAGCGCGACGACGGCCAGCAGCTCGGGCTTGGAGCCGGCCTCGAGGCCGAAGCCGAACGGCGCCCCGTAGTGGAGGACCTCCTCGACGACCCGGCGCTGCTGGTTCACCTTCACCGGATAGACGCAGCGGTAGCCGGCCTGGTAGCCGTGCTGGGCGATGGCGCCCTTGAAGGCGTCGTGGATGTCCTTGAGGCGGTGCCGCAGGATGTCGCTGAAGCGGATCAGGATCGGCAGATCGATGCCCCGCAGCAGCATCTGGTCCGTCAGGCTCTTGAGATCGATGTGGCGCTGCGGGTCCTTGGTCGGATGCACCCGGACGTTGCCGTCTTCACCGAGCGAAAAGTATCCCTGCCCCCAGCGGGCGATCTCGTACAATTCGGCGGCGTCGGTCGTCGTCCACGGGTCTCCGACCCGCCACGTGCGGTTGAGGCGGCTGGCTGGAATGCTCACCGGATCATGATACCGAAGATCCGCGGGTGCGCGATGATGGATGTGCGGAAAAAAGTGAGGAGACGAGCCATGGCGACGCGCGTGACACGTGGGGCCCCCGGATCTGCCGGTCGTCGCTGGCGCGCGCTGCGGTCGCTGGCGCGCGGGTGCACGTTCGACGACTTCCTGCTCGCGCCGCAGTTCAGCGTGCTGGCGCGGCGCGACCCCGCGGCGATCGACCTGTCGTGCCGGTTTTCGACGCACATCACCCTGCGGCGCCCGATCGTGTCGGCCAACATGGACACCGTGACGCGCGCGCCGATGGCGGTGGTGCAGGCGGAAGAGGGCGGGCTCGGCGTCATCGACCGCGGGTTCAAGCCGGGCGACATCGAGCCGCAGGTGCGCGAGGTGGAAGCCGTCAAGCGGACGCAGCACCTCGTCATCGCGGATCCCTACACCATCGAGCCCGGGGCGTCGCTTTCCGACGCCCTCGCGCTGATGGAGCGCCGCGGCGTGGGATCGCTGGTCGTCGTCGACGACCGGCACCGCCTGCTCGGCCTGCTGACGCAGCGCGACGTGCGGTTCCTCGACGACCCGCGCCGGGTCGCGTTGCTGACCGTTGCCGGCCGGATGACGCCGCGCGAACGCCTGACCGCCCACGTCGGGCGGCTGTCTCCGGCGCGCGCCGAGCGGTTGATGGTCGCGCAGAAGGTGAAGAAGCTGCCCCTCACCGACCGCCAGGGCCGGCTGACCGGGCTCATCACCGCCCGGGACCTGCTGCACCTGAAGCGGCTGCCGTTCGCGACCCGCGACGCCCACGGGCGCCTGCGCGTCGGGGCGGCCATCGGCGCGACCGGCGACTTCCTCGAGCGGGCCGCGGCGCTGGTGGCGGCCGATGTCGACGTGATCGTGATCGACATCGCGCACGGGCACTCGGTCGTGATGGCGCGGGCCCTGGAGCAGTTCCGGCGGCGGTTCCCGGACGTGGAGATGGTGGCGGGCAACGTCGCAACCGCCGACGGGGCCCGGTTCCTCGTCGATCACGGCGCCAACGGGATCAAGGTGGGGATCGGGCCGGGTGGCGGCTGCACGACGCGGATCTCGACATCGTTCGGCGTGCCGCAGCTGCAGGCCCTGGTCGAGTGCCGGGCGGAGGCGGGCGATCGCGTGCCCATCATCGCGGACGGAGGCATCCGCCGCGACGGCAGCATCGCCGAGGCGTTGCTGTTCGGCGGCGACACGGTGATGCTCGGCAGCGCGTTCGCAGGCACGGCCGAGACGCCGGGCGACCTCGTGCAGAAGCCGGTCCTGCTGCCCGAGTCGCAGAAGGTCGTGAAGGTGCCCTTCAAGGTGCTGCGCGGCATGGCGTCGATCCAGGCGATCAAGGATCGGCTCGACGTCGAGGAGGCCGACGAGCTGGACCTCGAGGCGCTGGGCGCCGAAGGGCTCGAGTTCAGCGTGCCCGCGCGGGGCTCGGCCCGGTCGGTCATCCAGGACATGCACCGGCACCTGTGCTCGGCCATCAGCTACGGCGGGGTCCGGAGCCTCGAGGCGTTCAAGGAGCGCTTCCGCCGCGATCCAGGCCGCTACCTGATACGCCTGTCGGCTGCGGGCCGGCGGGAGTCGTACGAGCGGTAGGGTCACCCCGCGGCTGAAGACGCGGGGCTGCGACGCCGGCGGGCCGCGAGCCGATGCTCCCCCGGGTTCGCCAGGCTCCAGCCTGGCCGGGTGGTGCGTCGCCGCCCGCCGCGAGCCGTCGCCGCGGGGCTGCGAAGGGCCGGCTGCCTGCGACGGTTACCGCGCGCGGAATCCCGGCCCCCGCAGCGCCCGCCCCGGACGTTCGTCCGTGATGGCCCCGTTCGCCACGACGGCCCGGCCGTTGACCAGCACGAACCTCACGCCGATCGCGTAGTGGTTCGGATCCTCGAAGGTAGCCACGTCGCGGATGGTCGCCGGGTCGAACACCGTGACGTCGGCGGCCATGCCGGGCCGGAGGATGCCCCGGTCGTTGAGGCCGACGCGCGTGGCGGCGCGCGAGGTCATCTTCCGGATGGCCTCTTCGAGGGTGAGCAGCTTCTCGTCGCGCACGTACTTGCCCAGGATGCGCGGGAACGTGCCCCACGCGCGCGGGTGCGATTTCGACTCGGCGAGCGGGCCGTCCTCCGCCTTCGCGCCCGAGTCGGACCCGATCGCCAACAGCGGGTTCTTCAACGCCGTCCGCACGTCGTCTTCGCTCATGATCGAGATGACGCAGGCGCTGTCGCCGTGGTCCGCGATCACGAGGTCCATGGCCGCGTCGCGCGGGTCCTTGCCCATGGCCTGCCCGATCTGAGTGAGGGTCAGGCCCTCGTACTTCCGCAGGGCGGGGTTGAGCACGGCCGTGAGCAGCACCCCGTCGCCGCCGCCCGATCCGTACCACTGGTTCTCCCAGGACGTGACGGTCGCGTCGGCCATCTCCCGCTTGATGCGATCGCGCTGCGCCGGGTCCTTGAGGCGCGCCAGCATCGGCTCGACGCCGCCCTCGCGCACCCAGAGCGGCAGGCACGCGTCCAGGTCGTTCGACGCCCGGTTGTAGGGGTACATGTCCGCGGTGACGTCCAGCCCGCGTGCCCGCGCGGCCTCGATACGCGACAAGACCTCCGGCATCTTGCCCCAGTTGGCCTTGTAGGCCGTCTTGAGGTGCCAGATCTCCGCGGGGATGTTCGCGCGCTCCGCGATCTGGAACACCTCGTCCAGCGACTCGAAGATCCGGCCGCCCTCGGACCGCTGGTGCACGAAGAAAACGCCGCCGTAGCGACGGGCGACCTTGGCCATCTCCACGAGCTCGTCGGTGGAGTTGAACCGGTCCGGCACGTACTGCAGTGACGCGCTCAGGCCGATGGCGCCCTGTTCCATGGCCTGCGCGATGAGCCGCCGCATCTGGTCCAGCTCGTCCGGCGTCGCGCGCCGGTCGTTCTCGCCGATGACGTACTCGCGGACGCCGCCCGTGCCCACGAACGTCGCCAGGTTGATCGCCGGGTGCGCCCGTTCCTCGAGCCGCGTGAAGTACTCGGCGAGCGACCGCCAGTCGGCGACGACGCCGAAATGCGCGTACGCGGCCTTCGCCGTTTCGACCATCCGGTCGTTGACCGGCGCGATGGCGCTGCCCTCGCCGGTGACCTCGGTCGTCACGCCCTGCAGGATCTTGCTGGCGGCGCGGTTGTCCACCAGCACGTTGAACTCGGACTGCCCGAGCAGGTCGATGAACCCCGGCGCGACGACCAGGCCCGTCGCGTCGATGCGTGTCGCGGCCGCACGGCCCGTGAGATCGCCGATCGCGACGATGCGGTCGCCGGCAACGCCCAGGTCGGCGCGGAACCAGGGCGCGCCGGTGCCGTCCACGATCCGGCCGCCCGCGATGAGCACGTCGAAGGCCGGCGGCGGAGCCTGGGCGGCGAGGAGGGTCAGCGCGAGGCCGGCGGTGCCGAAGGCCAGGAGCGTCCGCAGGAGACGACGGGTGAGAGTGGGAGTCGGCATGAGCGAGATGCTATCAGAGGCCGGGATTGGGGACCAGCCGCAGCGAAAATGACCCGGCGGCGGGGGTGGGTCCTGGCGCGGGGGCGTCGGCGGCCCGGGTCAGGACGACATGTGCGCCGACAGAAAAGGCCCGCCGGGGTGGGGCCGGCGGGCCTCCTCGCTGACGTGCGCGAGGCGTCGGCGTCTCTCTTACTTCTTCTCCTGCTCCGGCTCGAAGAAGAACCCGCGGCCCCCGGCGGGCGCCGGCGTGACCTTGAAGCTCGTCTTCTCGACGGCCGCGCCCTGCCTCACCTCGAGCGTGTAGGTGCCGGCCGTGACGTACCAGGTCATCCAGTCCTTGAACGGCCTGGCCGGTTTCCGGTCCTTGCGATCGGCGGCCTTCGCCTTGCGGCCCTCCTCGGCCTTCTTCGCGAGGCCCGCCTCGAGCGTGTAGTCCCACGCGACCACGTTCAGGCCGACCTCCGCGTCGTCATCCAGCGTCCGCACGGGGTTGCCCTCCGCGTCGAGGATCGTCAGCGTCACCGGCCCGGCCGTCCGCGTGTAGAAGACGAGGGCCTGCGGGTCCTTCTTCGGCACGGTGAAATACGAGGGGATCTGCCGCTGGTCTTCGCGCGGCCACATGCGCTCCTCCTGGATGTCGTCGATCCGGAACACGTGCAGGGCCTTGTCGAGCACCTTGCGCGCGGGCTGGCCGGCGGCGGCCCCCGGCGCCTCGTCGAGCAGCGCCTGTACGGGCCTGACGTCGGCCACGTACGCGCTGCGGCCGTGGGTGCCGAGCACCAGCTCGTTGTCGCGCGGGTGCACGAGCAGGTCGTGCACGGGTACGTGCGGCAAGCCGCCGACGAGCGCCTGCCACGTCGTCCCCCCGTCGAGCGTCAGGTAGACGCCCAGGTCGGTGCCGACGTAGAGCAACGACGGCTGGCGCGGGTCCTCTTTGATGACGTTGATCGTCTCGTTCGGCAGGCTGCCCGTGATCGACGTCCAGGTCTTCCCGTAATCCGAGGTCCGCCACAGGTACGCCGTCCAGTCGTCGTTGCGATACCCGCTCTGCGAAACATAGGCGACACCGTCGGTGTATTTCGACGCCACCACCCGGCTGATGTACCGGTCGGGGGCGAGCCCCCTCGTGACATTCGTCCAGGTCAGGCCGCTGTCCCGCGTCACGTGCACCTGGCCGTCGTCGGTGCCCACGTAGACGAGGCCGAAGGTCAGGGGCGACTCGCTGATCGTCACGATCGTCGAGTACGGCGTGTCCGAGCTCGGGGGCTGGCGGTTCGTCGTCAGGTCGCCGCTGATCGCCTTGAAGGTGCGCCCCATGTCGAAGCTGCGGTAGAGGCGCTGGGTGCCGAAGTACACGATCTCCGGCGTGTGCGGCGACATCAGGACCGGCGACTGCCAGTTGTAGCGGTTGTACGGCTCGTTCACGTGGCTGAGCGGCTTGACGGCCCAGTTCTGGTTCTTCGCGCGGTCCGTCGCGCGGTAGTTCCCGTACTGCGAGCCCTGGATCGACAGCTGGTTGGTCCGCGTGTCCACCTGGACCTGCATGCCGTCGCCGCCGCCGATGGACGTCCACGTGTTCCTGTCCGCCGGCTTGTCGCTCGGCCCGAAATACACGCCGTTGTCCTGCAGCCCGCCGTACACGTTGAAGGGCCTGGCCATGTCCACGGTGATGAAGTAGAACTGCGCCGCGGGCACGTTGACGACGTCGACCCACGTCTTGCCGCTGTCCCACGACACGTTGAGGCCGCCGTCGTTGCCGTTGACGAGGTGATCGGGGACGTGCGGGTCGATCCACAGCGCGTGGTGGTCGGCGTGCACGTCGGGACCGTCGCCTGCCTTCCAGGTCTTTCCCCCGTCGGTGGACTTGATGAGCGGCACGCCCAGCAGGTACACGGTGTTCACGTCCCGCGGCGACACGCGGATGTCGGCAAAGTAGTACCCGTACGTGCTGAACACGTCGTCGAGATACCCCTGGTTCTGCAGTGTCCACGTCTCGCCCCGATCGTCGGACCGGTACACCTGCGCCCCGATGATGTCCTTTGCCAGCGCGTCCGGGTTCTGTTCGAGCACGCGCGCGAGGAGGTCCTTCATCGTGAGGGTCCCGTCCTGCACCATCCGCCGCACCTTGTCGGCGGTGTCGTCGGGGTTGAAGCGGCGGAGGAACGGACGCAGGTCCTCGTCCTCGAGCGCGAGGAACTCCCCGGAGGTCATCGCCTGGAGCTTCTGCGGCGTCAGCGGCGCGTCATCCGGTTCCGGCTGATCCTTGTCCGGCTTCGGCGCCTTGTTGTCGACCGTCGCGTAGACGACGTTGGGCGCGCCCGCGCTCACGGCAAGACCGATCCGGCCGACGAAGTCTCCCGAGGGCAGGCCGCCCGCCAGTTTCTTCCAGGTGTCGCCGCCGTTGTCGCTGCGCCACACCGCGCTGCCGGGGCCGCTGTGCGTGAAGCCCCACGGCTTGCGGTCCTTGGTCCACGAGGCGGCGTAGAGGATCTTCGGGTTCTGCGGGTGAATGGCCATGTCGGCCATCCCGGTCGTGTCGTCCACGAAGAGCGTCTTCTTCCAGGTCTTCCCGCCATCGACCGTCTTGTACACGCCGCGGTCCGGGCCGCTCGTGTAGAGCGGGCCCTGTGCGGCCACCCAGACGATGCGCGAGTCGGCCGGCGAGACGATGATCCGGGCGATCCGCTGGGTTTCCGCCAGGCCCATGTGCGTCCAGGTCTTGCCGCCGTCTTCGGTCCTGTAGACACCCGTGCCGGCATAGGTCGACCGGCTGGCATTGGCCTCACCGGTGCCGATCCAGATGACGTTCGGGTTCCTCGGATCGACGGCCACGTCGCCGATGATGATCGCCGCCTCGTGGTCGAAGATCGGATCGAACGTCGTTCCGTTGTTCGTCGTCTTCCACACGCCGCCCGACGCGTACGCGATGAGGTACGTGTACGGGTTCTTCGGATCCGGGAACTCGACGTCCACGATCCGGCCGTTCATCGAGGTGGGGCCGATGTTCCGGAAGGCGAGGTTCTTGACGATCGAGGCGCGCTCCATCGTGGTGCGCTGCGCAAACGACGCCAGGCGATCCCGGGCGGGCGTGGGCGCCTGCCGGGCGGCCACGGGCGCGGCGGCCATCGCGAGGGCCACCGCCAGGCACCGACCAATGCCACGTGTCATCGGATATCCACTCCTTCGAGGGGTCATGGGGATGGGGGGGCGCGAGGGCGAAGCCTGTCGCCAGCCGGGGGCCGACCGGGACGCGTGGGCCGGGCCTCGCAGCGTCCGCCATGTTGACATAGAGGGGTGCCGGGACCCAAGCGATTGCCGGCGCGGACGGACGATCGGGCCGGTCCCGTGCCGGCCCGGGCCGATCCCGGACCGTCCTCGTCGCCTGTGTCCCGCCCACGGGCGGGTCAGGCACGGGTGCCCGGGTCGCTGTCCCTCCTGTCGAAAGGGTCTGCACGCCTCCGGGCGCGCATAGTAGGATGGCCGGATGCGAGTCGAGATCGCGCACGAACTGGGTGAGGCCGAGGCAACACGCCGGCTGGAGTCGATGGTCGACGACCTGATGCGCCGGGACTACAAGGCGGCCCGGGTCAAGAACGCGCAGCGATCGTGGACGGGCAACGAGCTCGTCTTCTCCTTTTCGGTGGCCAAGGGATTCTTCGAGACGGCCATCAGCGGGCGGATGACGGTCTCGGATCGGCTGGTGGCGCTCGACGCGACCGTTCCCGGCATGGTGACGGCCTTCCTCGGCGAAGATCGCATCCGCGAGGCCATCCAACGCGAACTCGGACGCGTGCTGGCGTAGGCACGCCGGCGCGCCGGCCCACTCCGCAGCCGGCGTTTCGCGGGTGCGTCGCGACTGGCTGCTACAATGGGCGGACATTCGCCCCCGAAAACGGAGGACCTTCGTGCCCACGCCAACGGTCGACCTCAGGAGCGACACTTTGAGCCTGCCCACGCCGGAGATGCTGCAGAGCATCCTGACGGCCAGGCTTGGCGACGATTCCCGCGACGGTGATCCCACGGTGCTCGAGCTGGAGGGGGAGTCCGCGCGCCTGATGGGCAAGGAGGCCGCGCTGCTGACGGTCAGCGGAACGATGTCGAATACCGTCGCCCTGCGCACGCACGCCGAGCCGGGCGCCACGGCGATCGTCGAGGCCAGCGCGCACCTCTATCACATGGAATTCGCCGGGATCGCCGCGGCGTGCGGCCTGCTGGTCATGCCGGTGCCGGGCCGGCACGGCGCGCCGGACCTCGAAGGATTGCGGGTGGCGGTGCGCAAGTCCGGCATGGGATTTCCCGCGCGCGGGATCGTGTGCCTGGAGAACACCCACAACGCGGCCGGCGGCACGGTCATCCCGCTCGAACACGTCGCGCGCTGCGCCGCCATCGCCCACGATGCCGGCCTTCCCGTTCACCTGGACGGCGCGCGCATCTTCAACGCGGCCGTCGCCCTGGGTGTGGACGCGCGCGAGGTGGCGCGGCCGGCCGACTCGGTCAGCTTCTGCCTCTCGAAGGGGCTCTCGGCGCCCGTGGGATCGCTGCTGGCCGGCTCCCGCGCGTTCGTCGATCGCGCGCGGAAGGTGCGCCGCGCGCTGGGCGGCACCATGCGCCAGGCCGGCATCATCGCGGCGCCGGGCCTGGTCGCGTTGCGGACGATGGTCGCCCGCCTGCGCGAGGACCACGAGCACGCCCGCGCCTTCGCGGAGCGCGTTGCCGCCCTCGGGGGGCTGTCGATCGACCTGGAATCGGTCCAGACCAACATCGTCAACGTCGACGTGAGCGGGCTGGGGATCGACGCGGCCACTTTTGGCCGGCACCTGGACGGGTTGGGCGTGCGCGGGCTGCCGGGCATCGGCACGTCGATTCGCTTCGTGACTTACCGCGGGATCACGCGGGCGGACATCGACCGGGCAGTTGCCGCGGTCGAGTCGATTGTCGCCGCGCGCCCATGGGCTGCGTGAGAAGAGAGGCGCACGTGGAACGCTGGAGACGAGCGGCGTGCGGCATCGCGCCGCGGATCGTGTCGCGGGGCGCGTTGCCTTGACGGTCGGGACCGCGCCGCTCGCCCCGTCCGTCGCTGCGGTCGTGTTCGACCTGGACGACACCCTGTTCGACCACACGCACAGCGCGCGGACGGTCCTGGCCGAGCTGTACGAGCGCCACCACACGTTTCGCCGCCTCGCGTTCGAGTCCTTCGCCCTGGCGCATACGCGCCTGCTCGACGAGCTGCACGCCGAGGTGCTGGCCGGGCGGATCACCGTGGACGCCGCGCGCCTCGAGCGCATCCGGCGCTTGTTCGCGGTGGTCGGTGAGACCGTGGCCGATGCCCTTGCCGTGGACGTGGCGGATCGTTATCGCGACGCCTACGTGGCGAGCTGGAGACCCGTGCGCGGGGCGCTCGATCTGCTGGCGCGGCTCCGCAGGCGCGTGCGCCTCGGGGTCGTCACCAACAACGTCGTCGCCGAGCAGCTGCGGAAGATGGAGGTGTGCGGGTTGACGCCCCATCTCGATGCGGCGGTGATCTCGGAGGAGGTGGGCGTCGCCAAACCGGACCCGCGGATCTTCGAGATCGTGCTCGAACGCCTCGGGTGCGACGCGGCCGGCGCGGTCATGGTCGGCGACTCGTGGTCGAGCGACATCGTCGGCGCCAGCCGGGCGGGGATGCGCACGGTGTGGCTCAACCGGTCCGGCGCGCCGTGTCCGGACCGTTCCCTGATCTCGGCGGAAATCCGGAGCCTGGAGCCGGCCGATGAGGTCGCGACACTGCTGCTGGGCGCGTCGACTCCCGACTCCCGACTCCCCTGGCCTGAGCGCACGGTTCCCGTGTCGAAGGCCGAATTCCCCAATCCCGAAGCCTGACCCATGCGCATCTATCTCGCGTGCACCGTTCGAGGCGACCGCGGCTCCGTGGTCGCCGTCCGGCACATCGCTCTGCGGCTCACGGCGATGGGTCACGAGATCCTGACGACGCACCTGCTGGCTGACGATGTCGAACAGGCCGAGCGGATGCTGTCCAACGAGCGCGTCTACCGGCGCGACGTCGCGTGGCTCGACGCGTGCGACGTCGTCGTCGCGGAGGCGTCGGGATCGTCCTACGGCGTCGGGTTCGAGGTGGGCTACGTGCTGGGCCGCGCGGAGCGGAGCAGCCAGCGGGTTTTCGTGTTCTACGAGGCGTCGCGCATCGGGGTCGTGTCCCGGCTGATCAGCGGGCTGGTGCATCCCCACGCGCGCGTGCTGGCGTACCGGGGCGTGGAGGAGATTGACGCGTTCCTGGACGCGCACCTGGAGGCGCGGTTGTAACCCCACGCCTTCAGCCGCGGAGTGACCCCGGCGCTGAAGCGCCGGGGCTACGTCGGATAGATGGCCGCTCGCAGCAGACTCACAACTCAGAACTCAGAACTCAGAACTCGCCGTCCCTATCCCTATTCCCTATTCCCTATAACCTATCCCCTATAACCTATTCCCTATAACCTATAAATCATTTCTCCGCTCAGAAACGCCTTCGTGCGCGGGTCGGCGGGGGCGTCGAAGAATGCCGTGGTGGCGGCCGCCTCCACGAGGCGCCCGCCAATCAGCAGGGCGGTCCGGTGCGCCAGGCGGCGCGCCTCGAACGCGTTGTGCGTGACGAGCACGATGGTCGTGCTGCGCGCCTGCTCGTCGCGGACGAGTCGCTCCACGAGCGCGACGTTCGCCGGGTCGAGGTTGGCGGCCGGCTCGTCCAGCAGCAGCACGTCCGGCTCCACGGCGAGCGCCCTCGCGAGCGCCACCCGTTGCGCCTCGCCGCCCGACAGCGTCCGCGCGGGGCGACCCGCGAGCGCCGACAGGCCGAGCCGGTCGATCAGGCTGTCCACGCTCGCGCTGGACGCGGGTCGGGGACGGCCCCGCAGCCGGGGCCCGAACGCCACGTTGTCCCGGACGGATCGATCGAGCATCAACGGGCGCTGGAAGACGGTCGTGACGCGACGGCGCAGCGCGACCGGCACCGGCACCGCCACCGGGATGCCGTCGAACGAGATGTGCCCGTGCGAGGGGCGCTCGAGGAACTGGAGGAGCCGCAGCAGCGTGCTCTTGCCCGCGCCGCTCGGGCCCAGGATACCGAGCGTTTCCCCTCGAACGACGTCGAGCGCCGGCACGTCGAGCACGGTGCGGGGACCGTATCGGTGGGCGACCTCGCGCAGCGTGTAGATAGCCGCAGCCACGTTGTCCAGCCTAGCGCAACCGGCCCTGGAGCTGGATGAGCAGCGCGTTGGCGGCCAGCGTCAGCGCGATCAGCACCACGCCGAGCGCCATGGCCAGGCCGAATTCGCCCTGCCGGGTGTAGAGCACGATCGCCGTGGTCAGCACCCGGGTGCTGCCCTCGATGTTGCCGCCGACCATCATCACGGCGCCGACCTCGGAGATGATGCCGCCAAACGCCGCGACGATGGCCGCCGTCACCCCGACGCGCGCTTCGCGAAGAATCGTCCAGCCGACCTGCCACCGCGTGGCGCCCAGCGCCGCGACCTGCCGGCGGAGATCCTGGTCCACGCCTTCGACGGCGCTCATGGTGAGCGCCGTCACGAGAGGAAACGCGATGATCGACTGCGCCACGACCATCGCGGTCGGCGTGAAGAGCCAGCCAAGGGCGCCGGCCGGCCCGGAGCGCGACAGCGCCAGGTACACGGCCAGCCCCACCACGACCGGCGGCAGGCCCATGCCGGTGTAGAGCACCAGCGCCACGAGTCGTCGGCCCCTGAACCGCGTGAGGCCCAGCACCGCGCCGAGCGGGACCCCGGCCAGCGTGCCGATGAGCAGCGCACTGCCGGTTACCTTGAGGGTCAGGGCAACGATCTGCGTCAGAGCCTGGCTTGCCAGCGCGTCCGTGATGGTGTCGATTGCTGCCTCCTCTGGCCCGCGTTCATCCGCGCGGCGGTCACTGCACGTGCACCGCCGCGACCCAGTGCGCGTAGCGCCCCGCGAACTCGTCGGCGCCCACCACGAGCTGGATCAGGCCGTCGGCTGCGCCGAGCGGCTTGCCATCCCGTTCGTACGCCAGCAGGATCACCCGCCGATCACGTGGAACAGGCGCCGGCGGCGCGGCCGGGGCGGCGCCCGGCTTCGCCAGCCATGCCAGCATGCGCTTCAGGTCGTCGTCCGACAACTGCGCCGGCGTATAGGGGTTGATGCGCGCGTGCCGATCGCCGCCGCTCCGGATCACGTCGCGGACGGCGTCGAATTGCAGGTCGCGGCCCGCGAGGGCCGGCGTCGGCCGCCTGGCTGACGGGTCGCTGCCCTCCCCACTGACGCCGTGGCATTCATTGCAGCCCTTGCTGTTGTAGAGGGCCTCGCCGGCCGGCAGCGACCCGAACAGCTCGCCCCACTTGATCGTCGAGGTCCAGCCGTCCCGGCTGACGACGAGGATCCGTGCCCCGGATCGGGACGGGGCCGCGACGTTCGGATCGACCGCCTTCAGCACGTCGGCCAGCGACGCGCCCGCAAACGCGTACGTCCCGACCGACCCTCGCTTGACGCCGAGCACCGCGTAGTCTTTCAGCGTGGCGTGCGGAAACCGCCGCAAGGCGTCCACCGTGAACGTGCGTACCTTGGTGCCGACGCGCACGGCGACTTCGCGCGTCACCTTCACGCCCTCGGCCTGCGCGTAGAAGAGCGTCTGGCCGTACTTGTCGATGCCGAACGCTTCGATCCGTCGCTGGATCGCCGGCGACAGCAGCCAGTCGGCGAACTTCTGGCCGAGCTCGCTCCGGACGCCCGGGTGCCTGGCTGAGTCGATCACCATCACGGCGTACATGTTGAGCAGGGCCGGATCGGGGTTCTCGCTCGGGCGGTTGCCGCCGACGATGACGTCGAGCGCCGGGAGCCGGGCCTTCATCGACAGCCACGTCGCGCGATCGGACAGCGTGTAGGCACCGCGCTCGTTGGCGAAGACCAGCGTCTCGCCCATGCCCTGGCCGACCGCCTGGTACCAGGAATCGGCGGAGGTCGGCTCAGGGCCGGTCATCTTCCACAGCCGCAATTCCTTGGTGTTCGTGCCGGATCGGTCGCCGCGACTGGCAAACGGCGCCCGGGCCTTCGCCACCGCGCGAAACGCGTCAGCCGCGCGCAGCGCGTTCCGGGCTCCCGCCGGATCGTTCTTCGGTCCAACTACCACGAAGTCGTTGGACATGACCTCGGCACGGCCCTTCGAGTGGCCCTCGGCCAGGAACGTCTCCTCGGCGTCCCGATCGTGCACGAGCAGCACGTCGGCATCACCGCGCCGGCCGATCGCGATGGCCTGCCCGGTGCCGACGGCCACGATCTGCACGAGGCACCGGCAGGACTGCTGGAAGTCGGGGATGAGCGCCTGCAGCAGACCGGTGTCGTAGGTGCTGGTGGTCGTGGCCAGGCGCAGGCTCGGCGGGTCCGCGGCACGAATGGCCGTGCCTGGACCGAGCGCGAGCAGGAACAACAGGGCAAGCGCGACGGCGGTCAGCCGTCCATGAGTGCGTCTCGACATGGCCACGATGGTACGCCAGAACGAGCGCGGCCGTGTAGCCCCGGCACCCGTCACTCAGGATCCTGCCGGGCCCGGCGTGTTCGCGAGGACGCGCTCCACGCGGTCGATCTCGACCTCGGTCGTGTGCTGGACCGCCATCGCATAGAAACCGATGCGGTCCACGACGAGCCCAAGAGCCGCGCTTGCGAGCGCGTAGATCGGCTGGCCTGACGCGACCAGGGCGATCGGGACGGCGTCGAGCAGCGCGAGCCTGGCGACGAGACGCAGGCGGCGCGTGCCGGGCGCGAGCGCGGGGCCCGGGAGGGCCGCCCACCGGACAACGAAGACGAGGGCATCGAGGCCAAGGAGCACGAGCGCCGGTCCGGCACCGGCCCCGCGCAGGGGCGGCGCGAGGACGCTCGTCGTCAGCGCCCCAACCGCGAGCCCGGACGTCAGCGGCGTCAGGATCGCGGCCCCCCTCCACGTGCTTTGGCCGCCCAGGCTGTAGACGAGACCCAGCGACACCAGGAATGCCACCCCGAGCACGACCGTGCCGAGCGTGATGACGAGGCCGAGGCTCGAGCCGCGGGCGCCGGTCGCCAGGCTCACCGCGAAGAAGAGTACCGCGGCCGCAAGGGCTACCTCGTTCGACACCCGGCTCCGCCCGAGACCCCGCGCCGCCTGGGGCGCGCGCCACATGCGGCCCAGGTGCGTGAGCGAGACGAGGATGCCGGCGGCCAGCATTGCGGTTCCCACCCATGGTGCCAGCGGCGCGGGTTCCCAGCCGGCGAGACCGGCCAGGGCCGAGGCCACGATGGTCCCGGCGCCCGCAATGGCAAGGGCCGTGAACACGACGAGCGGCGTGTCGTGGGAATGGAGGCTCATCGCGTCAGCGCCTCCTCGAGCGCGCGGTACAGTCGTTCGCGGCGCGCCCCGCGGGGCGGCTTGTACAGCAGGTTGGGCGCGCAGCCGGCCGGGTCCACGAATCCCGGCACGAACCGACTCGCGCCCTCGTCGTCGGCGCCACGCATGAACATCAACGCCCCGGTCGGGCACGCCACGACACAGGCCGGATCGAGGCCCGCGTCGAGCCGATGCGCGCACAGGTGGCACTTCGAGACGACGCCCCGCGCCGCGTCGAAGCGTGGCGCGCCGAACGGGCAGGTCATCTCGCAGTAGCGGCAACCGAGGCACCGCTCCTCGTGGTGGATCACGACGCCGTCCGGGCGCTTCTCAAACGCGCGCGACGGGCATCCGTTGAGGCAGGCGGGGTCGTCGCAGTGATGACAGGCCACCGACAGGAAGTAGGTCGGGCCGCCCGCGTGCCGCCGCAGGTTGAGGGGCAGCACCCGCCGCCACGACGCCTCGCGCGTGCGTCGGTTCTCGACCCGGCAGGCCAGCACGCACGCGCCGCACCCGACGCACCGGTGCAGGTCGACGAGGAAACCGGCGCTCATGCGCGCCTCACCTCGACGAGGCACTCGTAGAACGTCGCCCCGTGGTTCATGTCCGTCACGCCCTCGTCCGTGAGCGCGTTCACGTCCGGGTCGCCGTCGTGACAGCGCCCCTCGAGCACGTGGACGACGCCGGGCCGGATGCCGGGTGTCACCCGGACCGGGATCTCGATCGCGCCGCGATCGTTCCACACCATGACCTGCGCCTGGTCGTCGATGCCGCGCGCCGCCGCGTCGTCCGGGTGCATGTCGAGCACGTGAGGGCGCTCCACCTCCCGCACCCAGTCGAGGTTGCCGAACTGCGAGTGGATTCGGTCGCGGGTCTTGCACGACAGCAACTGCAGCGGGAATCGCCGGGCGAGCGCAGAGGCGGGGCCTTCGGGCAGCGGATCGTACGCTGGCACGGCCGGCACGCCCCACACCTTCTCCGCCTGGGCCGACGCGAACTCGATTCGTCCCGACGGCGTGGGGAATCGCCGGTCCGCGAACGCGACGTCGCCGTGGCCCGACAGGTCCAGCGGCTCGTGGGCGAGTCGCTCGATCGCGTCCTCCTGCCCGGCCGGCAGCAGCGCTCGAAGGAACGCGCGCCGATCGGTGGGGAAGTAGGACGTGTCGAAGCCGAACCGCTCCGACAGGAGGCGCCAGATCTCGCTCTCGGGCTTGACGCCGCCCGGCGGATCCGTGATGCGCGCGCGCCACTGCAGATACGGGTGCCAGTAGGCCGTGACCAGGTCTTCTTCTTCGAACAGCGTCTTGGCCGGCAGCACGTAGTCGGCCGAGGCCGTGGTGTCGTTGTGAAATTGATCGACCACGACGACCAGGTCGAGACGGCCGAGCGCGCGCCGCAGGCGGGGCGCCGCCGGGTTCTGGCTGCCCGGGTTGCCGCGTTCGATCCAGGCCGCGCGGATGGGCGGATCGGCAAGGGTGTCGAGATGCGACGCCACCTGCGACACCGGGAACCCGCGCATGGCCGAGGGCTCGGGCGGGAGACGCAGCGGTCGCAGGCAATGGCTCGCGAGGTTCGCGTACTGCCACCCGCCGCCGGCGACACCCACGTTTCCGGTCAGCGCCGGGAGCAGCGCCACGGCTCGCATCGCCTGGCCCGCGTGATGGTGGCGCTGAAGGCCGAAGCCCGCCGCGAGCAGCGCCGGCTTCGTGCGCGCGTAAGCCCGCGCGAGATCGACGATCGTGGACGACGCGAGGCCGGTGATGTCCGCGACCCGGTCGAGCGGATAGTCGGCCAGGCGATCGCGGTACGCATCGAAACCGGACGCGTGCGCGTCGAGGAACGCCGCGTCGTGCAGGCCCTCGTCCACGATGATCCGTGCCAGGCCAAGGGCCAGTGCCGCGTCGGTGCCCGGGCGCGGCTGCAGGTGGAGATCGGCCGCGTCGGTCGTGTCGGTGCTGCGCGGGTCGATGACCGCGACCACGGCCCCGCGCGCCTGCGCATCGAGGATCAGCCGCCACTGGTGGACGTTGGTTTCCGCCGGGTTGTGGCCCCAGATCAGGATGAAGCGGCTCTCCACCGTCAGCCGCGGGTGGTTGTGCCGGTTGTCTCCGTAGGTCAGCCGCGTCGCTTCGAGGCCGGCCGGCCAGCACAGGTCGCCGAAGGGTGTCGTGCAGCCGCCGAACTGGCGCCAGAAGGCCATCGACAATCCGCCCAGCGCGCCGTGTGATCCCGAGCCTTCGTAGTACAGCACCGCCGTCGGCCCATGCTCGCGACGCAAGCGGTCGAGGCGCGCGGCGATGTCTTCCAGCGCGTCGTCCCACGTCACCGGCACGAATCCGGACCCGTCGTCGCGGCGTTTCAGCGGGGTGAGAATACGGTCCTCGTGCGACACGCGGCGCGCGTAGCTGAGGGCCTTGAGACAGACGTGTCCGCCGGTCGCCGGATTGGCCGGATCCCCCGCGATCTCGACGATGCGGCCGCCCTCGTCCACGGTGACGAGCATGCCGCAGGTGCAGTAGCAGTTGCGCGGACAGACCGTGCGGATTGTGCGCATCCCGTGACTCGTGGAGCAGATCGTTCTGCGGCGTGGCGCCGATTCCCGGGCGAATGGCCTGCCGCTGGCCGACCAATATAGATGGCGGGCCGCCGCGGCGCAACCCGCGTGGCCCAAGCCCGCCGCCCCGCGCCACAGTGGACCCGGCCCGTCCTGGTCCCTATACTTCCATGTGATGACGTTTCGTGATCGCCTGCTGGCGACGATTCGGGCGGCGCGGCCGGTTCTCGAGGATCCCGGGGTGATCGTGATCGGGTCCGAGGTGCCGAACCTGCTCGAGCCCGGGGTGGCCGCGACGCTGGTCGTGTCGCAGGACCTCGACATCGGCGTGCCCGTCGAGCGCCACGCCGCAGTCAAGCGGCGGCTGCCGGAGCTGCTTTCCGAGTTCCAGCCGTCTCGAGACGAGCCCACTGTCTGGACGCCCCGATCGCCGGACCTCCTCGAAGTGAATTTCGTCGGCATCGACCCCGCCCAGGATCCGGCGGACGCCTACGTGATCGAGGATGATCAGCTCCCGCTGCTGGTGTTTGGTGCGTTGTCGCTCGTGGTGCCGGGCGCCGAGATCGAGGTCGCGGGCACTCGCGTGCGGGTGCCGCGCCTTGCCGGCTTGCTGCTGGAGAAGCTGGTCACGGATCGCACCGGCGAGAAGGGCGATCGGGACCTGCTCGTGGCCCTCGGCCTGCTCCTGACCGCCGGCGGCGCCGATCTCGACGAGTTCGACGAGGCGTGTCGGCGGTTGCGACCCGAGTTGCGTCACGCGGTCCGCTCCAACCTGACACTCCTGTCCCTCCTGGAGCCCCGGACGGGAATGCCGGACCCGCGGCCGCAGCGGGCCGCCATCGCCGCGCTGCTTCGCCGGCTCGAGGCCGCGGAGGGAGGCGGATCATGAACGGGTCATTCGACCGCCGGCTCCGGGATCGCCGCGCCCGCGTGCTGATCCGATCGTGGGACTATCGCCAGCGGCACCACGCCCGCGGGGTGTGGTATCGGCTGCGCCGGGTGCTGGCAGAGGCCAGCGCGGCCTTCACGATATCGCGGGACGAGGGTAGCCAGCTGATCGCCGAAGGCCATCTCCCCGTGCCTGTCGGATCCGAACTCCAGCCGCCGAAGCTGATTGTGTTCGTCGAGGCCGCGCGGATGGCGCGGATGACATCGGCGCGACCAATTCCGGTGCGGCTCGGCCCCGCGCTGCTCGGCGCGGACTGTGTGGCGCTGACACCGTTCGAGACAAACGTGTAACGGCGTCGAATCCTGACAATCGCCGAGTGTCCGCGCTTCCCAATCGTCGCCCCGGTGAGGTCAGGAGTGCCCGGCGCCCCAGTGGCGCTCGAGCGCCCGGGGCACGTCGATGTTGCCGTGAACGTCGGAGAACACCAGCGCGCGCATGTCCCGTCATCCGTTCGCATCGGGCACGGTCGGCGCCGATGATTGACCGCTGGCAGGATCCGCAGCCCGGTGACTGTACTTCACGATCTCCACGGCCGAGCACACGATGAGCCCGCTGGTGACGAGGTCCCGGACGGCGTCGATCGCCAGCTCGATGGCCGCTTCCGTGTCGACGGCGGTGACGATCATCGGCCGGTCGTGCGAGAACAGGCGGCCTCGGTGCAGGCGGCCGGCAGCGCCGTAGCCGAGCACGCCGCGATACACGGTTGCCCCCGCGATGTCGATCGCCCGGAGGCGCTGCACGATCAGTTCGTACACCGGCCGCCCGTCGATCTGGTCGTTCTCGCCGACGAACACCCGCAGCATGCGGCCGGGGCCCTCGAGCCGCGCCCGGCGGTCCCGTCGCACCTCCCACCGCTCGGTCTTGTGGTCACGCGGGCCCTCGTACTTCGCGACGACGGCGTCCCGCGCGACGAAGACGGGGCACGGGGCGCGCCGGACGAGGTGCCGCCACTCGGCGGCCAACTCATCGCCGGATTGTCCGATCACCACCAGGTCGATCCCGCGCAAGGGAATCACCTGGACCAGGGTGTCGGCCGGCGGGCCGACCAGGATCTCGGTGGTGACCGGTTGACCGCGGCCCTCCGCGTAGGCGCGGGCGTCACCGAGCGCGGGGGTCAGGGCGGCGCGCCCGTCGTCCTCGAGTTCGCGCAGTTCATCGATCTCACCCGGCACCGTCGGGAGCGCGACGACGGCGACGAGGTGGAGTTCCGCGCCGGCCTGGCGCGCCAGGCTGACGCCGTACTCGAGTGCGAGGCGCGCGCCGGGCGTGGTGTCGACCAGGGTCAGGATGCGGTGAAACATGGCCCTAGGCTCCGCCCCCGTGCTGGTACTTGATGACCTCGACGTCCGACAGCACGACGAGCCCGTCCGCGACCATCTCGTCGAGCAAGGGCAGCACGTCGCGGATGCGTGCCTCGCTGTCGACGACGGTGATCATGACCGGCAGGTCACGCGACAGGCCGAACCGTCCGCTCGGATGGAGCCGCTGGTGCGCGCCGTAGCCCATCGCGCCCTGGTATACGGTGGCGCCGGCCAGATCGGCGGCCCGCAACCGCGCGACGATCTGCTCGTAGAGCGGCTTGCCCTCCCATCGGTCGTCCCGGCCGATGTAGATCCGCAGCATCTTTGCGGGGCCACGCACGTTCGGTTGAAGCATGAGGCACCCCCCAAAAAGAAAAACTCCTACCGACGGCCCGACGGGCCGTCCAGTAGGAGTCATCAGTCCCGCCACGAGCGGCGTCCCCGGCGCGGCGACATCGAGACGAGACACCGGACGCGCCGGGTGCCTCGCGGGGAAGGTCTGCGGAACGGTTCAGGGCGGACTCCACCGCCACGGAGGCCACTATACCACGCGGCCCGCGCGGCCCGCGCTTGAGACGCGGTTGGGGAGGTGCTATCCTGAAAGGCGATAGGCGTTGGAGTTCGCCTTGAACCGCCCGGCCGTCCCGCCTGGGCAGATGACTCCTACGAGCGGCGCGCTCGGGGGCATCTGCCACCATCGGAATCCCCGCAGCCGCCAGATGTCGAGGAGTGCTGAGATATGGAAAACGTCTGGTTTCAGGCGGCGCTGTGGGTCGGGCTGGCCCTCGTCGCCACACTGCTCGCCATCTGGTTCAGGATCTCTACCGCGCTGACGGAAATCCTCGTCGGCACGGGCGCAGCCTTCGTGCTCAGCCTCACCGCGGGAGGCGATCTCTTGAACCCGAAAGTGCCCTGGCTCGCGTTCCTCGCGGGGGCGGGCTCGATCCTGCTCACGTTTCTGGCCGGCGCCGAACTCGATCCCGTGGTCTTCCGTCGCAAGTGGAAAGAAGCCAACGCCGTGGGCCTGGTGGGCTTCCTCGCGCCGTTCCTCGGGGCCGCCGCCGTGGCGCGCTTCGTCCTCGGGTGGTCGCTGCCCGCGAGCTGGCTGGCCGGCGTCGCCCTCTCCACCACGTCGGTGGCGGTGGTCTACGCGGTGATGCTCGAGCTCGGCTTCAACAGGACGGACTTCGGCAAGGGCATTCTCGCCGCGTGTTTCGTGAACGACCTTGGCACGGTCATCGCGCTCGGCTTGATCTTCTCGCCCTTCACGGCGCGCACGGTCGTCTTCGTCGCCGTCAGCCTCGTCGTCTTCGTGGTGCTGCCCCGTGTCACGCGGCGCATGTTCGATCGCTACGGCGGGCGGGTCTCCGAGCTCGAAGCGAAGTTCCTGCTGTTCGCGCTGTTCGCGATGGGCGGTCTGGCGGTGTGGGCCGGGAGCGAGGCGGTGCTGCCCGCGTACATCATCGGGATGGTCCTGGCCGGCGTAATGGGCCGGGACCATGCCCTGGTCCGACGCCTGCGGACGCTGACGTTCGGCCTGCTCACCCCGTTCTACTTCATCCGCGCCGGTTCGTTCGTGTCGGTGCCGGCCCTGCTCGCCGCCCCGCTGGTCTTCGTCGCGCTGTTCGTCGCGAAGACGGCCACCAAGATGCTGGGGCTGTTGCCCACCGTCCGGGCGTTCGGCTACACGAAGCACGAGAACATGTACTACACGCTGATGATGTCCACGGGCCTCACGTTCGGCACGATCTCGGCCCTGTTCGGCCTCAATCACGGCGTGATCACCCAGGTCCAGTACTCGCACCTCGTAGCCACCGTCATCAGCAGCGCGGTGGTGCCGACGCTGGTGGCCAACGCGTTCTTCATGCCCAGGCACCTGCTGCCGGAGGAGGAAGGCGCCGACGGTGCCCTCCGGGCAGGTGCCGTCGAGCTGACCCCCGCGACGACGGAGTGACGAGCCGTGGGCAGCACGCGCGGCGAGCAGGCCGCAGCCGACGATGAACGACTCAACGAGTTCCAGCAGCGCCACCTGCTCGTCAGTTGCCAGTACATCGACAAGCTGCTCGGCGAGATCCAGCAGACCGCCCTGGCGTCGTCCTCGCGCGCCCTGTTTCCCCGGCACGTCGCGACGCTGACGGCCGTCCAGAAGCAGGTGCTCGGCGACTACGTCGCGAGGATCCGCACGCGCCTCCTGGCGGTGCTCGACAGCCAGGGCCTGCACCCCCGCAGGCCCGACGGCAACGACGTCTTCGCCATCCGCACGACGCTGACCTTCGTCGAGGTCGCGATCGAGGAGCTGAAGCCGAAGTACATGCGCGGATACGGGGCCATCCCCGACGCGATCGTGCCCCAGATCGACGGCATCGTCGATGAACTGGGGACCATCGTCCGGAAACTGAGCGAGTACCTGGCGGAGGACCCGGCCCGCGACGTGCAGGCCCGCCTGGCCCGGCTCGAACAGGGACGCGATGATGTCCAGAGCCTGGCCCTGCTCGACCGGGTGATCACGGCGCACGGGCTCGTGGAGTACCGGCCGAGGCTGGCCATGCTGGTCGAGCGTGCGTCGAGCCGGAGCTTCGAGATCGCCGTGTTCGGCCGGGTCAGCTCGGGGAAGTCCTCGCTGCTCAACCACATCCTCGAGGCGCCCGTGCTGCCCGTCGGCATCACGCCGGTCACCGCGGTGCCCACGCGCATCGCCCACGGCCGGGAGCCCCGGCTGCTGGTGTCGTGCGCGGATCGGCCCGACGCGGTGTTGCCCCTCGATCGGCTGCCCGAGTTCGTCACCGAGCAGCAGAACCCGTCGAACGCCCGTCACGTCATCAGACTCCTCATCGAGTTGCCGCTAGGCCGGCTGCGGGACGGCGTGGTGTTCGTCGACACGCCGGGCCTCGGGTCGCTGGCCCGGGGCGGAGCCGAGCAGACGATGGCCTACCTGCCGCGGTGTGATCTCGGCGCCGTGCTGGTGGATGCCGGATCGACCTTGACGCCGGACGACCTGCTCACGATCCAGGCCCTGCGCGATGCAGCCATCCCGGTCACGGTGCTCCTCAGCAAGGCCGATCTGATCAGCGAGGTCGATCGGGACCGGGCCATCGCGTACATCCGCGACCAGCTGCGCACGGAACTCAGCGTCGGCGCTGCCGTGCACCCGGTGAGCGTCGTGCCTGGCCACAGCGCGCTGCTCGATCGCTGGTTCGCGACCGAGATCGAGCCGCTGTACGAGCGTCACCGGGAGGCGGCCCGCGCGTCGATCGCGCGGAAGATCGAGGCCTTGCGGGAGGCAGTCCAGGCAACCCTGCGGGCCCGCCTCGAACGCTACGCCCGGGGGGCCCGCCTGGACCCCGCAGCCCTCCAGGACGCCGAGCGCGCGCTGCGTGAGGCGGGCGGCCTCTTCGAGCCCGCGCTGCAGCGCTGCGAGCAGGTGGCTGACGGCATCGCGGTTCTGGGGGGCGAGGTCCTGCACCAGACTGCGGCGCGGCTGTGCCGCGAGGGCCCCGGCGGCGGCGAGGACGAGCCGGCGATCGTCCGCGAGATAGGCGCCAGCCTGCGGGAGGTCGTCGGGGACCGCGTCGAGCGGGTCCGGCTCGAAGTCGCCGGGCTGGAGTCCGCCGGCACGCAGTCGATCGATCGCGCGGCCAGGCTGCTCGTCCTCGGAACCGACCCGTCGCGACCCGGAATCGACGCGCTGCCCCAGTTCGCGTTTCCGCTGGACGGGTTCACGATCCGGCACGCGTCCCTGCTGGCCTTCAGCCGTCCGCTGCAGATACGCTACATCGAGGGCCGGCTCCGGCGCCGGCTCGGGCAACGTCTCGATGAGACGCTCGCCGTCCATGCAAGGCTGGTAGGCGCGTGGGCGCGGCGGGCGATCGACGCCACGCGGGCAGCCTTCGAGCAGCAGGCCGAACCCGTTCGCACCGCGTTCGAACGCCTTCGTCAGTCGCCCGCTGACCCGGCACCTGGGGCCGACAGCGCCGGAGTCGCCCGCGACCTGGAGGCCCTCGATCAGATGGGCGTCAGCCCCGCGCCGGCGGCGCGCGGCGCCGCGCCCGGATCGACCGGAGCGACACCATGAGCGTCGGGATCGACGTGGCGGGACGCGAGACCTCCATGCGCCTGTCGGCGCTGGCGGCGATCGCCGAGGAGATCGGCGCCGACCGCGTGGCGCGCGACGTCGCCGACCTGGCCGGACGGTTGGGGCAGGGCCGGTTCTTCGTGGCGTGCGTCGGCCAGTTCAAGCGCGGGAAGTCCACGCTCGTGAACGCCCTCCTCGAACGTCCGGTCGTGCCGACAGGCGTCGTGCCCGTGACCACCGCCGTGACCATCCTGCGGCATGGGGCCGACCTGGCGGCCAGCGTGCAGTTCGATGACGGCCGCCGCGTGGAGGTCGATCCGGCCGCCCTCGCCGACTACGTGTCCGAAGCGCGCAATCCCGGCAATCGCAAGGGCGTGGTGGCCGTGGAGGTGACGGTGCCGAGCCCGCTGCTCGCCTCCGGCCTCTGCCTGGTCGACACGCCGGGCCTCGGGTCCGTCTTTGCGGCCAACGCCGCGACGACGCGCGCCTTCGTGCCGCACATCGACGCGGCGCTCGTGGTGCTGGGCACCGACCCGCCGATTTCCGGCGATGAACTGGCCCTCGTCGAGGAGGTCGGTCAGGAGATCGGCCACCTGGTGTTCGTGCTCAACAAGTCGGACCGCGTGCCGGAGGCCGAGAGCGTCGAAGCTGCGTCCTTCACGCGGCAGGTGGTCGCGGCGCGGCTCGACCGCGAGGTGGGCGACATCCTTCGCGTGAGCGCGGCCGAACGGCTGGCCGGCCACGCGACGCGTGACTGGACGCGCCTGGAGGATGCGCTCAAGGACCTGGCCCGCCAGTCGGCGGTCGTGCTGGACGAGGCCGCCTCCCGCGGGGCGCTTCGCGCCGCGCGGGCACTGGCCCGCGACCTCGACGAACAGCGCGATGCCCTGATTCGCCCGCTCGAGGAGTCGGAGCGGCGCCTGGCGGTGCTGCGCGCCACGATCGCCGACGCCGGGATCGCGCTGCGGGAACTGGCCGCACGGCTGCGTGTCGAACAGGTCGCGCTCGCGTCTCGCTTCGGCCAGTTGCGGCAGGCATTCCTGGCGAGCGAGGTGCCGGCGGGCGGGCGCGACCTGGCAGGGGCGGTGCGCGACGCCCCCGCTCGCCCGGGGCCCGCGTGCCGCGCCGCGGCGATGGATCTCGCGCGGGACGAGGCGAGGCGCCGGGTCGTCAGGTGGGCCCGCGAGATCGAGCCCCAGGCCGAAGCGATGTACAGTGAGACGATGAGACGCTTCGTCCGGCTCGCCAACGACTTCGTCACGCGCCTGTCGTCAGCCTCCTCGGATCGGGCCGCCCTGAACCAGGAGGAGGTGTTCGTCGAGCGCGGGTTCCGGGAGGACACCCACTTTTTCTTCACCAGCCTGCTCGCGCTGACGGCGCCCGGCTTCTGGGTATGGATCCTCGACTGGGTCTGGCCCCGGCGGCTGCGCGTCGCGTCGTCGATCCGCCACGCGTCACGCTACCTGGAGCGGCTGATGACCACCAACAGCGCCCGTGTGGCCAACGACCTGGCGGGCCGGGTCGAGGAAAGCCAGCACCGCGTCGGATCCGAGATCCGCTCCCGGTTGTCGGCGCTCGTGGCGACGGCCGAGCGGGCGCTGGAGAGGGCCCGTGTGCAGCAGGCCGCCGGTTCCGGAGCGGTCCAGGCCGAACTCGCGAAGATCGATCACTGGCGTGAGCAGGTCAGTCGGGCGGCGGGGCAGACCGCGCGTTGAGGACGGGCCGGTGCCGGCGCTGCACGGCGGGCCGCGCCGGGTCGGGGATCACCGCGTCGTTCATCCACTGTGGGGCAGTGGACAAGGGTCTCATTACAGCGGGCCGACGGCCCAGGGAGTGGTCATCATGAGCGCGATCAATCAGGTTCGGGCACGGGAGATTCTGGATTCGCGAGGCAACCCGACCATCGAGGTGGACGTCCGCTTGCAGGACGGATCCATCGGTCGCGCGGCGGTGCCCTCCGGCGCCTCGACCGGCGAGCGCGAAGCCCTGGAACTGCGCGACGGCGACCGGGGACGGTTCGGCGGCAAAGGCGTCACCAAGGCGGTCGCGCACGTCAACACGGAGATTGCGAAGGCGGTCACGGGCGTCGACGGCCGGGACCAGGCCGGGCTCGACCGGCGGCTGATCGACCTCGATGGCACGCCCGGGAAGACCCGGCTTGGCGCCAACGCCCTCCTTGGCGTGTCGATGGCCGTGTGCCGGGCGGCGGCCCAGAGCGCGCACCAGCCGCTCTACCAGTATCTGGCCGGCACGCGCCCGGCCAGTCGACTGCCCGTGCCGATGATCAACGTCCTGAACGGCGGCGCCCACGCGGACAACCCGCTCGACTTCCAGGAGTTCATGATCGTGCCCTCCGGCGCCCCGACGTTCCGCGAAGCCGTCCGCTGGAGCGCCGAGGTGTTTCACGCGTTGAAGGCGATCCTCAAGTCGGGCGGACACCCGACATCGGTCGGCGACGAGGGCGGCTACGCCCCGAACTTCCGCAGTCCCGAGGAGGCGCTCGACGTGCTGGTCGGGGCCATCGAGCGCGCGGGGTATCGTCCCGGCACCGATGTCGGCCTGGCCCTCGACCCGGCGGCCAGCGAGTTGTGGGAGGACGGCGGGTACGTGTTCCGCAAGGCCGGCGGCGATCGGCTGACGCCCGGGCAGATGATCGACCTGTACGGCCGGCTCGTCGAGCGCTACCCGATCGTCTCGATCGAAGACGGCCTGGCCGAAAACGACTGGGACGGCTGGCGTGCCCTCACCCGGCGGCTCGGGGCGTCAACCATGCTGGTCGGCGACGACATCTTCGTGACCAACGCGGCCATCATCGAGCGCGGCATCGAGGCGGGCGTCGCGAACGCGACGTTGATCAAGCTCAATCAGATCGGGACGGTGACCGAAACACTCCAGGCCATCGAGATATCGACGGCCGCCGGCTACCGAATCGTGATCTCGCACCGTTCCGGCGAGACCGAGGATCCGTTCATCGCCGACTTCGCCGTGGCCGTCGCCGCGGAATTCATCAAGACGGGGTCCGTGGCGCGATCGGAGCGCGTGGCCAAGTACAACCAGTTGATGCGGATCGAGGAGGAACTCGGCGCGGCGGCGCGGTACGGCCGCGGCGCCGTCGGCTAGACCAGGCCCGGCGCTCGCCGGCGCTCAGGTGAGTTGGACGACGCGCCGGGAAGGCAGCGCGAGCGGCGCGGCCGTCGACTACGCGGCTCGGCGGGGGACGAGCGGGACGGGCCGCATCTCCGCGAGGAGGCACCAGGCCCTGTACCGGTCGTCGCCGGCGAGGAACTCCCGGGCATCCGCCCGGACCTTGTCCGGCGTCGCCGGATCGAGCGCGTCGGCGACGGCCTGCCCGATCACCGCGCGGGCGAGGGCCCGCGCGGCGAGACTCGGAATGTGCGCGTACTCGGTGTGCCGGTCTGACATGGCCCGCTCCAGTTGGTGAGAAGAACAAGACGTCCCTTCCCCGGGTGTCTGCTGCCGGGTCCCGGCTGAACGACCGAGCAAGAGTGGTACCGGGCCGGCCAGGCGGCTGCCCTCCGGAACCCGTCGGGAGCCTGGCCGCAGGTGGAGACGGATACCGGCCTGTTTTGCCGGGTCGGCTCGAAGGTGCCGGTCTGGCGACGCGCGGAGACGCGAGGCGGGGTCACGCGCCGGTCAGCCGGGGCGGAGAAAGTGCGACGGGCAGAGCCGCCGGCGATGGCGGAATGAGCGACGGTCCCGTGGCTGGCACGTTCGGCCG
The DNA here is from genome assembly GCA_963813325.1 of uncultured Acidobacteriota bacterium. GTDB lineage: Bacteria > Acidobacteriota > Vicinamibacteria > Vicinamibacterales > JAKQTR01 > CAWEYM01. The sequence continues at coordinate 918,561 of CAWEYM010000002.1, read as the reverse complement.
CGCGCCGGGGCCGGGCAGGGACGTCGCGGTCCTCGCCCGGCCTCGGTCCGGCGTTCTGTCAGCCTCGAAAGGACAGCATCGACTGTCGGCTTGCGGCCTCGCACGCTGTCTGGCTTCATGAAGACGATTCCACCGCCCATCGTCGGTGGGGCCTTCTGACGCGTTCGTGCGGGGCACAATCGCGTGGATTGGCCGAGAGCCGTGAGTCGTGTGCCGTGAGCCGAGGTTAGAACACCCTGTCCAGCTTCTCGTACTCGATGTGCATCAGCTCGACGGCCTGCGTGATGCGTACGTCATCCCGCCCCGGGATGAGCGCCACGAGGGCGTCCACAGCCTTTGACAGCCGCGCGCGCTGCGCCTCGAACGCGGCCGTCTTTGCCTTCAGCCGATCGGGAAGCTGGGCCGCGTTGAGCTTGACCATCTTGGCCTTGAGCGTGTCGATTGAGGCGGCGGCCTTGTCCAGCTGCAGGGGATTCATCTGGTAGTGGTACAGCACGTAGAGCGTCGCGTGGAAATCATCGACCTCCGGCAGGGCGGGACGAATCGCGCGCACCAGGGCCTCGTACTGCGCGTGCAGCGCCTCGGCCTGCTTCAGCAGCGCGTCGTTGTTGCCGCTGTCCACCGCCGCCTTGTAGCTGGCCCCGATGGACTGCAGCTTGGCCAGATTCTCGTCCCAGGCCGTCTGCTTGTCCCGCAGGATGCCCGGCAGGGTGGCCTTGCCAAGCGCATTCAGGTGCTTCTCGATCGACGGCCACATCTCGGCCATGGCCTTGACGTCCTTGGCCGGCCAGGCGTCGTGCCACAGCGGCATGATCACCTCGTGCATCTCGTCGAGCGCGGGCACGGTGGCCTGCAACTCCGACGCCTTCGGCTGCTGGGCGAACAGCGGGGCTGCCCCCGCGGCGGCGAACAGGAACGCCGCGACGAGGACGACGACGGGCAGGGCAATACGCTTCATACACAATCCTCCGGCGGATGGTAACCCGGGGCCCACGGGTGATGGGTGCGTTCGCCCGGGCACGCGGGCTGAAGCCCGCGCGCTACGTTCCCGGCGCGTCCTCAACTCATCCGAGCGCCGGGCCTGGGGAATACCGCGCCGTCTGGCCTGGGGCCACAACCGCGGCGCCGCCCGGCCCACGCGCGCGGACCAGTCCGATGATGGTAACACGGGCCGGTTCGAGGGGTCCGCTGCGGCCCCGGTGCCGTCGCGCTTCCGGCAGACCACCCGGACCCCGTGGTCTCCGACCTCGTAGCCCTCGGCGTCACCTCGTAGCCCCGCGGCTTCAGCCGCGGGGTGCCCCGCCCGATGAATCCCCCGGACCTGAAGGCCCGGGGCTACCGGCCTCGAAAGGACAGCATCGACTGTCGGCTTGCGGCGTTCAGCCTGCGGCCTCGCACGCTGTCTGTCTTCATGAAGATGAGTCCACCGCCCACGTCGGTGGGGCCTTCCGACGCGTTCGTTCGGGGCACAATCGCGTGGATTGGCCGAGAGCCGTGAGTCGCGCGCCGTGAGCCGGAATGTCTCATTGAGGCCAGGTCAACGTGGCCCTCCGCCGCCACGTCGGTCGTCTGCCCGTGGCTCCCAGTAGTACAATCGCCCGTCATCTTCAAGGAGGCGGTGCGTGCACAGATCTTCGCGCTGGGTCGTTGGTGTCCTTGGTGCGGTGCTGGTGGTAACCGCGGCGTGGGCAGCGGTGAGCGCCGCCGGCACGCCGCAGGCCTCGGCGGTCGAGCCCGCGACGCTGGTCGTTCACAACGGGAAGATAGTCACCCTGGAGGCGTCGGCGCCGGAGGTGCAGGCCCTCGCGGTGCGCGGCGACCGCATCGTCGCGTTGGGCACCGAGGCCGACATCAGGCCGTACATCGGGGTCGGGACGCTGGTCATCCACCTGCAGGGCGCCCTGGTCACCCCGGGCATCATCGAGAGCCACGCCCACTTCACCGGCATCGGCCAGGCGAAGCTGGCGCTGCACCTGATGGACGTGCAGAGCTGGGACGCGATTGTCGCGATGGTCGCCGACGCCGTGAAGAAGGCGAAGCCGGGCGAGCTCATCGTGGGCCGCGGGTGGCACCAGGAGAAGTGGACGTCGGTGCCACAGCCCAACGTCGAAGGGTTCCCCCTCCACGACGGCCTGAGCAAGGTGTCGCCGGACAACCCGGTCATCCTGACGCATGCCAGCGGGCACGCCACCTTCGCGAACGCGAAGGCCATGCAGATGGCCGGCATCACGCGGGATACGCCGAACCCGCCCGGCGGCGAGATCCTGAAGGACAAGGCCGGCAACCCCATCGGCGTCTTCCGCGAAACGGCGTCGGGCCTGCTGGGCAAGGCACAGGCGGCGGCGCGGGCGGCGATGTCGCCGGCGCAGGTCGAGGCCGAGCAGCGCCGGATCGTTCAGCTGGCGGACCAGGAGGTGCTGTCGAAGGGCATCACGACGGTGCACGACGCGGGGTCGTCGTTCCGGACGATCGATCGCTTCAAGCAGATGGCGGGCGAAGGGAAGCTGGGCGTGCGGCTCTACGTCATGGTGCGGGAGCCGAACGAGTCGCTCGCGGCGAACCTCGCGAAGAACCGCGTCATCGGAGCCGCGCACGATCACGTGACCGTGCGGGCGATCAAGGTGCTGCTCGACGGCGCGCTCGGATCGCGGGGCGCGTGGCTGCTCGAACCCTACGCGGATCTGCCCGGGAGCACCGGGCTGAACACGACGCCGCTCGACGCGTTCCGCGAGGCCGCGCGGCTGGCGATCGCGAACGACTACCAGCTGTGCACCCACGCGATCGGGGACCGCGCCAACCGCGAGGTGCTCAACGTCTACGAGGAGGCGTTCAAAGCGAACCCCGGCAAGAAGGACCTGCGCTGGCGGGACGAGCACGCCCAGCACATCGACCCGGCCGACATCCCGCGGTTCGGGCAGCTCGGCGTCATCGCGGCGATGCAGGGCATCCACTGCACGTCCGACGCCCCGTACGTGCTCGCGCGGCTGGGTGCGAAGCGCGCGGAGGAAGGCGCCTACGTGTGGCAGAAGCTGATGAAGACCGGCGCGGTGATTTCCAACGGCACTGACGCCCCGGTGGAGGACGTCGATCCGATCGCGTGTTACTACGCGTCGGTGAGCCGCAAGCTGAAGGACGGTTCGGTCTTCTTCGGGGACCAGCGGATGAGCCGGATGGAGGCGCTGAAGTCGTACACCATCAACGGCGCGTACGCGGGTTTCGAGGAGAACAGCAAGGGCTCGCTGAAGGTCGGCAAGCTGGCGGACCTCACGGTGTTCTCGAAGGACATCCTCACCATCCCGGAGGACCAGATCCCCACCGCGAAGGTGCTCTACACGGTGGTGGGCGGCAAGGTCGTCTACAGCGCGAAGTAGCTGCCAGCGCGGGGCCGGGGACGGTCGGCGCCGTCCCCGGCGTTCCCTCAGTTCATCGGGCCTCTCGGGGGCCCGCCTCTATTCCTTCTCGGTGACTTCCTCCCACGCCACGTTCAGCACGGTGGAGAGCGTCATCCGCCGCCCCGGCCACGTGTACTCCTCGTAGCCCGGCAGGTTCTCGACTTTGGTGATCTCGTCGCGCGTCTTGCCGGCCTTTACGCCCGCGTGCACGTGATTGAGCACAGCCGTCAGGTAGTCGCTCATCTTCGTGAGATCCGCCTTGCGGCCGGTCACGCCGAACTTCTCGTTGCCGTGGCCGAAGATGTAGATGGTGTCGGCCGCGTGCTCGCTGGCGACCTTGCCGAGCGAGGTCACCCAGTTGGCGATCGACGCGCCGGCCGGGCGGTCGATGTACGGGTGCAGGCGATTGAACACGAGATCGCCCATGTGGACGACGTTCGCCCGCTCGAACCAGATGACCGCGTCGCCACCGGTGTGGGCCGGCCCGTAGTGCGTCGCATGCACGATCTCCGTGCCCAGGTCCGCCTTCCACGTGTCGGTGAACGTCACGTCGGCATAAGCCTGGTCGGCCTCGGTCTTGGCCGCCGCGGCCGCCTTCTTCTGCAGTTCCGGGACGCGCGCCTGCGCCACGATGTGCTTCACCAGGGGCTGGAACGTCTTGTTGCCACCCGTATGGTCGCCGTGGTGGTGCGTGTTGACCAGCGTGTCGATGCCCCGGGTCGATCGGGTCTTGATGCCGTCGATGCAGATCTGGGCGGTGGCGGGGAACTGGCTGTCGATGACGAGGACGGCGTCCTTGCCGACGAACCAGCCGATGGTGCCGCCGTTGCCGGTGAAGATCCCGACCCCGCGGCGGAGATCCTCGAACTTCGTCACGGGCGGCGCTGCCGCCTGCTGGCCGAACGCCGGGAACGCCCGGCCGAGGAGGCCGGCGATGACGAGCGTGGAAGAACTGCCGAGGAACTGACGGCGGTCGATCATGGTGGACGTCCTTTCAGCCTTGGAGCCGGGTGCCGGGACCGACGTGCGCGCGAGCCGACCGTGGAGGGCGACGCGGTGAGCGGGCGGTGCGATTCCCGCCTGCCCGGCTCGCGGCTCCCGGCTCCCGATTCCGGAACCCTGGTCGGTGGGTTGCCTTTTGGTGGATCATACGCCAGGTTGCGGCCCGGGCGCCCGGCTTCCCGTGTGGACTCGTCGCCGGTACTCGTGCGGGCGCTCCTCGCCGACATGTCATGAGCCGGGTTCCGATCTATACTCGCCCCGTGCGTCCACATGAGTGGATTGACCGGCGCAGTCTCGCCCTCCACGAAGCCGTGGCTGCCAAGCTGGAGGCGCAGCCGCAGCTGTTGGGCGTGGCGCGGGCCAACCTGCAACGCTGGCTGAACACTAACCCCGCCGCCGCGCTACGCGAGTGGCGGCAGCTGTTGGACACGACCCCCCTGCCGGAGTTGCTCGCGCTGTTGCGATCCCCTGGCGAGCAGGCCGCGCGGCTGCGGCAGTCCAGCCCGTTCGCGGGTGTGCTCACGCCCGCGGAGCGCCAGTCGATCCTGGACGATTATGAATCGCGCCGCGCTTGAACACATCCTGCGGGCTGCGGCTGCCGTGGCGAACGAGCAGGAGATCGTTGTGATCGGAAGCCAGGCAGTGCTCGGGCAGTTCCCGGACGCGCCAGACGCCCTCCTGGTATCGATCGAGGCCGATGTGTTCCCTCGACACTCGCCGGACAAGTCCGCGTTGATTGACGGCGCGATCGGGGAGCTGTCGATGTTCCATCAGACATTCGGATACTACGCGCACGGCGTTGACGAAACCACGGCGACGCTGCCTGCGGGGTGGGAGGATCGGCTCTAGAGGAGTATCTCCGCGAAGGTGAGGCTGACTTCATGCGAGATACGAAGATCCAGGACGCGGTCATCCACAACCTTGAGGTCATCGGCGAAGCGGCCTAGGCGCGTTCCCGCCGGGTGGCCCCCGGGACTGGCTCGTACGCCAGGTTCTGAGCGAGCCAGCGCTCCACGTCGCCTACGGTGAGCGCCTTGCGCGCGGCGTAGGCCCGGACCTGGTCCGCGCCGATCCGGCCGACCGTGAAGTACCGCGCCTGCGGGCTGGAGAAGTAGAGCCCGCTGACGCTGGCGGCCGGCATCATGGCGCCCGTCTCGGTCAGCCGCAGCCCGACCTGCGAGGCGTTCAACAGGCTGAAGAGCTTCACCTTCTCGCTGTGATCGGGGCACGCCGGGTAACCGAACGCCGGACGGATGCCGCGATACCGCTCCGCGATGATGTCGTCGGCCGACAGGCCCTCGTTGGCGCCGTAGCCCCACTCGGCGCGGGCGCGGGCGTGCAGATGCTCGGCGAACGCTTCGGCCAGACGGTCGGCCAGCGCCTTGACCATGATGGCGTGGTAATCGTCGTGTCTTGCCGCGTGGCGCGCGGCCAGCTCGTCGGCCCCGATGCCCGCCGTGACGGCAAAGGCGCCGAGGTAGTCGCGGGCACCGCCTTCGCGCGGTGCGACGAAATCGGCCAGCGACAAGCTGGGTCGGGCCTCGTCCTCGACGTCCTGCTGCCGCAGCATGGCGAAGCGGACCAGCTCCGCGCTGCGCGACTCGTCGGTGAAGAGCACGATGTCGTCGCCGTCGCTCGCGGCCGGCCAGAACCCGTAGACGCCGCGCGCGCGCAGCGATCGGTCGTCGATGACGGATTGCAGCAGATGCTTCGCTTCGTCGAACAGATCGCGGGCCGCTGGGCCGTACTCCGGGTGGTCCAGCACTGCCGGGTAGCGGCCCTTGAGGCCCCACGCCGAGAAGAAGAACGTCCAGTCGATGAACCCGGCCAGGGTGGCGAGCGGCACGTCGTCCAGCACGCGCCGCCCGATGAACCCGGGCGCCGCAATGGCCTCGCGGCCCCAGTCAATTCGCAGACGATGCGCGCGGGCCTCGTCGTAGGTGCGCAGAAGACGCGCCGGCCTCCCGGCGTGCCGGTCCCGCATCCGCTGCTGGGTCGCCCGGTTCTCCTGGTCGAACGCCGCCCGCTGCGCGTCGCTGAGCAGGCTCGAGACGACGTCCACGACGCGCGAGGCGTCCGGCACGTAGACCGTCGAGCCGCCGTACTCCGGCGCAATCTTCACCGCCGTGTGCTGCCGGCTGGTCGTCGCGCCGCCAATCAGGAGCGGGACCGCGAGGCCGCGCCGGTGCATCTCGCGCGCCATGTGGACCATCTCGTCGAGCGACGGCGTGATGAGGCCGCTCAGGCCCACGATGTCCGCCCGCTCGTCCGCGGCCGCCTGCAGGATGCGGCCGGCGGGCACCATCACGCCGAGGTCCACGACCCGGTAGTTGTTGCACCCGAGGACCACGCCGACGATGTTCTTGCCGATGTCGTGGACGTCGCCCTTCACGGTGGCGAGCACGATCGTGGCGCGCGGCGTGCCGGCGACGCCGGACGCCCGCTGCTCCTCCTCCATGAAGGGCTGGAGGTACGCGACGGCGCGCTTCATCGCCCGCGCGCTCTTGACGACCTGCGGCAGGAACATCTTGCCGGCGCCGAAGAGGTCGCCGACCTTCTTCATGCCGTCCATCAGCGGGCCCTCGATGATGTCGAGCGACCGGGGGAACGCACGCCGGGCTTCCTCGACGTCCTGCTCGATGAAGTCCACCACGCCGTGCACGAGCGCGTGCGCCAGCCGCGCCGCGACGCTGCCGTCGCGCCAGGCGAGATCCGCGCCCCGGTGCTCGACCGCGCCCTGCACCGTGGCGGCAAACTGCACCAGCCGCTCGGTCGCGTCCGGCCGCCGGTTGAACAGCAGGTCCTCCACCCGCTCCAGCAGGTCGGCCGGGATGTCCTCGTAGACCATCAACTGGCCCGCGTTGACAATGCCCATGTCGAGGCCCGCGCGGATCGCGTGGAACAGGAAGGCCGCGTGGATCGCCTCGCGCACGCGGTCGTTGCCGCGGAAGGCGAACGACAGGTTGGAGATGCCGCCGCTGACCTTCGCGCCCGGGCAGGTGGCTTTCAGGATCCGCGTCGCCTCCAGGAAGTCGATGGCGTAGGCGTGGTGCTCCTCGAGGCCCGTGCCGATGGCGAGCACGTTCGGATCGAGCACGATGTCGCCCGGATCGAAACCGGCCTCGCGCGTCAGCAGCCCGTAAGCCCGCTGGAGGACCTGCACGCGGCGCTCGACCGTGTCCGCCTGGCCCGCCTCGTCGAACGCCATGACCACGACGGCCGCGCCGTAGCGCCGGACCAGCCGCGCCTTGCGCAGGAAGTCCTCTTCGCCTTCCTTGAGGCTGATCGAGTTCACGATCGGCTTGCCCTGGATGGCCTGCAGCCCGGCCTCGATGACCGACCACTTCGAGCTGTCGATCATGAAGGGCACCCGCGCGATCTCGGGCTCGGTGGCGATCAGGTTGAGGAACTCCGTCATCGCCCGCTCGGAGTCGAGCATCGCCTCGTCCATGTTGATGTCGAGAACGTTCGCGCCGCCGCGGACCTGGTCCACCGCGACCTCGGCCGCCGCGATGAACTGGCCCTCGCGGATCAGCCGCCGGAACCGCGCCGAGCCCGAGACGTTCGTGCGTTCGCCGATCATCGTGAAGTTGCTGTCCGGCCTGAGGGTCAGGACCTCGAGGCCGGCGTACTGGGTGAAGGCCGCCGCCTCGGGCCCCGCCTCCCGCCGGCGGGCCGTCCGCGAGGGCAGCCCCGCCACCGCGCCCGCGATCGCCCGGATGTGGTCGGGCGTGGTGCCGCAGCAGCCTCCGACGATGTCCACCAGGCCCGCCTCGACGAACTCGCGGACGAAACGTGCCGTGTCGGCTGGCTGCTCGTCGTAGTCGCCGAATGCGTTCGGCAGCCCCGCGTTGGGGTAGGCGGTCACGTGGCAGGTGGCCACGCGGGCGAGGTCGACGAGATACGAACGCATCTCGCGCGCGCCGAGCGCGCAGTTGATGCCCACGCTGAAGGGCCGCGCGTGCGCCACCGACACCCAGAAGGCCTCGATCGTCTGGCCCGACAGCGTGCGCCCGCTCTTGTCGGTGATGGTGACCGAGATCATCAGCGGCACCCGCCGGCCGCGCCGCTCGAACTCCTCCTCCACCGCCACGATCGCGGCCTTCGCGTTGAGGGTGTCGAAGATCGTCTCGACGAGCAGCACGTCGCTGCCGCCGTCCAGCAGGCCCCGGGCCTGTTCACCGTAGGCGTCGCGCAGCGTGGCGAACGTGATCGCCCGGAACGCGGGGTTGTTGACGTCGGGCGACAACGAGAGCGTGCGATTGGTGGGCCCGATCGCCCCCGCAACGAACCGCGGCCGATCGGGCGTGCGCGCCGTCCAGGCGTCGGCTGCGGCGCGGGCGAGCCGGGCTGCCGCCACGTTCATCTCGTACACGACGCTCTCGAGACCGTAGTCCGACTGCGAGACCGACGTGCCGTTGAACGTGTTGGTCTCGATGATGTCCGCCCCGGCCTCGAGGTACTGGTCGTGGATGCCCGTGATCACCTCGGGGCGCGTCACCACGAGCACGTCGTTGTCGCCTGTGAGATCGTGATCGTGCCCGGCGAAGCGCGTGCCGCGGAAGTCCGCCTCCGTCAGATGGTGGCGCTGTACCATCGTGCCCATCGCGCCGTCGAGGACCAGCACGCGGTCCTGGATCAGGCGGTCGAGCGCCTCGCGGGTCGTGTCGGTTGCCATGGATATCCTCAGGGGGCGGAATCAGGCTTGCGGCCGCTGGCGACCAGGACCGTGAAGGGGTCGCCCGCCTTGCGCGACCCGACCTGCGTGCGCACCTCGCGCAGGCCGGCACTTCCCAGCAGGGCCGTCAGAGCCGCGTCCGAGAAGCCGAGCCACTGGTCGCCGAGGCGATCGCGGACCCACGCCTGATCGTGCGGGCGGAGATCGAGCACCAGCAGCCGGCCGCCGGGGCGCAGGATACGGACCGCCTCGGCCGCGGCGCGCGCGGGATCGGCGGCGTGGTGCAGCGCCTGCGACAGCAGGGCCACGTCCACCGATCGGTCGGCGAGCGGGAGGTGTTCGAGCTCGCCCCGCTTCCACGTGACGTTGGCGACGCGGCGCTTGCGCGCGAGCGCCCGCGCCCGCCGCAGGACCTCGGGCGAGCGGTCGACGGCCGTCACGTGCCGTGCCCAGCGGGCCGCCTCAATCGTCAGGTAGCCTTCCCCGCAGGCCAGGTCGGCGACCGCCAGCGGGGGGAGCAGGTGGCCGAGGGCCCGCGCCCACGCGGCCCAGCTGCGGCCGGGGACCAACTGCCCGCTCTCGGTGCCGTGGGCTTCGAAGTTCTCCTTCCGCAGGCGCAGGACCTCCTGCAGGCGCGCGGCGTCGGCCCGCACCTGGGGCGTGCCAGCCGCGGTGGCGAACTGCGCCTGCAGCAGGTCCCACACGGGCGCCCGGGGGTCGCCGGGGCCGGGGCGGGCGACCCGGTAGTAGGTGAACCCGCCCGCGGGCTCCTCGACGACCAGCCCCGCGTCCCGCAGGAGGCCCAGGTGGCGCGACACCCCGGACTGGGCGATGCCGAGCACGCCGGTCAGCTCCGTGACGTTGAGGCGCTCGGCCTGCAGGACCCGGAGCAGGCGGAGGCGGACCTCCTCGCCGAGCAGCCGGAAGAGGGCCGCGGTCTCTGTCATATCCATAAATATATATGAACAGATGGCATCGTGGCAATCCGCCCGGGCGCGACCCGGGCGGCCCGGCCGATCTACAATGCGCAGACAGCGCGGCGTCACGGTGTGCCCGCGCCGAACGTCGTCAGCCGTTCGCCGCCGTGAGCCGTTCGTCGTCAGCCGTGAGTCGTTCGCCTCGGATTCCCATGTCCATTCGCATCCTCGTGACCGGCGGCACCTTCGACAAGCAGTACGACGAGATCGCCGGGAAGCTGTACTTCAAGGACTCGCAGGTGCCCGAGATGCTCCGCCTCGGGCGCTGCCGCCTCGAGGTGCTCATCCGCACGGTGATGATGGTGGACAGCCTCGAGATGACCGATGCCGACCGCGCGCTCATCGTCAACACCTGCGCCCAGGCGCCCGAGTCGCGCATTGTCGTCACGCACGGCACCGACACGATGGTGGAGACGGCCGCGACCATCGCGCGGTGGGTGACCGGGAAGACCGTCGTGCTGACCGGCGCGATGGTGCCGTACGCCTTCGGCAGCTCGGACGGCCTCTTCAACCTCGGCAGCGCGCTGTCGTTCGTGCAGGTCCTGCCGCCCGGGGTGTACCTCGCGATGAACGGCCGGTACTTCGCGTGGGATCGGGTCCGCAAGAACCGGGAGACCGGCGTGTTCGAGGAGGTCGGGACGTAGGAAGAAGAAGACCGTTCGCCGTCGGCTGCCCATCGAAGCGTGCCAGCGTGCCTGGCCGTTCGTCGTTCGCCGTTCGCCGGTGCTTCGCCCCCGCAAGGAAGGACATTTCATGATGCGTCGTGCGTGTGCTCTTATCGCAGTGGTGACCCTCGCGGGTTGCGCGGCCAAGCCTCCGCAGCCGCCCGTTCCTCCCACGCGCCTCCAAGTGACCCCGCCGGCGATCACCGCCGACGCGGTGCTCCAGCACGTCAAGGTCCTGGCCTCGGACGAGTACGAGGGCCGCGCGCCCGGGACGAAGGGCGAGGAGCTGTCGGTGGCCTACATCGCCGACCAGTTCGCGAAGGCCGGCCTGAAGCCCGGTAACACCGACGGCAGCTACATCGAGAAGGTCCCGATGGTCGGGATCACGGCCGAGCCGGACGCGGCGCTGACCTTCCAGAAGGGCGCGAAGAAGCAGACGCTGAAGTTCAAGGACGACATGGTCGTCTGGACCAAGCGCGTGGCCGAGACGGTGAGCCTCGACAAGTCGGATGTCGTATTCGTCGGGTACGGCGTGCAGGCGCCCGAGTACCAGTGGGACGACTACAAGGGCCTGGATGTCGCCGGCAAGACGGTGATCATGCTGGTCGGCGACCCGGCCGTGCCCGACCCGGCCGACCCGACGAAGCTCGATCCGAACACGTTCGGCGGGCGGACGATGACGTACTACGGGCGGTGGACGTACAAGTACGAGATCGGCGCCGAGAAGAAGGCCGCGGCGGTCCTGATCGTGCACGAGACCGAGCCGGCCGCGTACCCGTTCTCCGTCGTCCAGAGCAAGGTGACCGAGCAGTTCGACCTGCTGACGCCCGACAAGGGCATGAGCCGCGTGGCGGTGGAGGGCTGGATCACGTCCGACCAGGCGAAGAAGCTCTTTGCGCTGGCAGGCCAGGACTTCGACGCGCTGAAGAAGCAGGCGGTGACGCGCGAGTTCAAGCCGGTGCCCTTCGGGGTGACCGCGTCGATGACGCTCCACAGCAAGATCCGGACAATCGACTCGCGCAACGTGATCGGCAAGGTCGAGGGCAGCGACCCGGCGTTGAAGAACGAGTACGTCATCTACACGTCGCACTGGGATCATTACGGGATCGGGCCCGAGATCAACGGCGACAAGATCTACAACGGCGCGCTGGACAACGCGACCGGCATCGGCGGGATGATCGAGCTGGGCCGCGCGTTCGCGGCGCTGCCGGTCAAGCCGAAGCGCTCGGTGCTGTTCCTGGCGGTGACGGCGGAGGAGCAGGGCCTGCTGGGGTCGGATTACTACGCGCGCAACCCGATCTACCCGCTGGCGAAGACGGCCGGCGTCATCAACATGGACTCGCTGAACATCTACGGCAAGACGAAGGACCTGACGGTCGTCGGCCTGGGCAACTCGGATCTCGACGACTATGCCAAGGAGGCCGCGGCGGAGCAGGGCCGCGTGCTGAGCCCAGACCCGAAGCCGGAGAACGGGAGCTACTTCCGCTCCGACCACTTTCCCTTCGCCAAGCAGGGCGTGCCGGCGATCAACGCGGGCGGCGGGAACGACTACATCGGCAAGCCGGCGGACTGGGGCCGCAACATCAAGGCCGCGTACACCGCGGAGCACTATCACAAGCCGTCCGACGAGATCCGGCCCGACTGGGATCTGAGCGGCGCCCTGCAGGACCTGCAGATCTACTACGCGATCGCGTACCGCGTGGCGCAGGCGGACAAGTATCCCGAGTGGAAGGCTGGCAGCGAGTTCAAGGCCCGGCGCGAGGCCATGCTCGGGGCCGCGGCGAAATAGCCTGCCGGGTCTCGCCGTCATGAGTGGGCTGGCATCCGCCGGCCCACTCGCGCGGGAAGCGTGCTGCTTATCCCGCCGGCCAGAGCGGCCGGCCGTACGAGAAGAACGGCCACGGGATCGACGCGAGGATGATCAGGAGCGCCAGGGCGAAGTAGATCGCGGCGTGGCGTGCCGCGGCCGCGCCCCCGGCCCGTTTCGCCTTCGCGAAGCCGACGTGCGCGAGCACCAGCGCGAGGATCATCGCGAACGGGTGCTCCACCATGAAGAACCGCAATGCCCGGCTGCGCATGCCGAGGCTGATGTTCGTGAAGGCCGCCTTCACCACGGGGCTGAAGACGACGTACAGCAGCAGGCCGAGCAGCAACTGCACGTCGAGCGAGACGACGAACAGGCGGCCGAGCAGCCGGTCGGTGTCGGTCCATGGCCGGCCGCCGGCTCGCGCCGTCCACGCACGCGCCACGGCCGTGAGCCCGACGATCAACACGAACCAGCGCAGGATGGAGTGCAGGCCCAGCACGAGGCCGTAGGTTCCGTACTCGCTGTACATGCAGTGCCTCCCGGGACACGCGGGGGCCGGCGTCCCGGATCGAGTCTACCGCAGGCCGCCCCGCCCGGCTGCGCCTACTTGCCCGCGGGCGCGCGCATCAGCTCCACGTCGATCGTGACCGCCACCTCGTCGCTGACCACTACGCCCCCGCCATCGAGGGTACGGCTCCAGGTGATGCCGAAGTCCTGCCGGTTGAGGGTGGCCGTCGCGGTGGTGCCGGTGCGGGCGTTGCCGCGCTGGTCCTTGATTTCCGGGCGCAAAGCCTCCGCAGTCAGGACGACTTCCTTTGTGACCCCATGCATGGTGAGGTCGCCCGTGATCGTGAAGCCGCCGCCGGCGGCCGGCTCGACGCGCCTGGACTTGAACGTGATCGTCGGGTATTTCGCGACGTCGAAGAAGTTCGGGCTCTTGAGGTCATTGTCGCGGCCCGGCTCGCGGGTGTCGATCCCGGTCGCGTCGATGCTCGCCTCGACGACCGCCGCGGCGGGCTGTTTCGGATCGAGCTGAACGGTGCCGGTGACCTTGCCCAGGTCTCCCCTGACGGTGGACACCATCATGTGACGAACGGCGAAGTGCGCGGCCGAGTGCGCCGGGTCGAGGGTCCAGGCCTGGGGCTGGGCCTGGGCCGCGCTTGCTGCGCCAAGCAGCATCAGGAAACCGCCAAGGAGCGTACGTCGCATTCTGATCCTCCGGGCTGAGAACGATCCGGACACAGTCGTGCCCGCGGTCGTCGCGGGCTGCCGGTAGGACGCCGGTCCCGGGGAAGTGGGTTCAGCATGAGGGGGCGTGGCGTGTTGCCGGGAGCCCCCCGCCCCCGTCGCGCCGGCAGCCCGGGCAGGCTGTCGCGCCCTCTACGGCAGGAACACGCGGATGCCCGCGCGCACCGTGCGGGGCCAGCCGATGGTCCGGACGGGCGTCCGGCCCACGTCGTAGTCCATGTTGACGAGGTTCTCGACGGTCCCGAACGCTGTCCCTCGACACGGGGCCGAGGCGCCGTGCGCGCTGCCGGTCGAGGCTCTCTCCGGTTCGCGAGCCTCGATCATCACCGAGGCTGTCCGTGTGGGCTTTCCAGAGGTGGTATTCTGTCAGAACATGACAGGGAATCGACCGATCGATCAGCGGCTGGCGCTCGAAGGCTGGCTGCGGCAGTGGCCCTCGGCGCTCACGGCGTACTCGGGCGGTGTGGACAGCGCCGTTGTCGCCGCCTACGCCCACAGGGTCCTCGGCTCGCGCGCCCTGGCCTGCATTGGCGTGTCGCCGAGCTACCCCGAGCGCGAGCAGCACGAGGCGATCGCCCTGGCCGAGCGGCTGGGCATGGCGTACCGGCTGGTGGAGCCCGGGGAACAGCAGGACCAGTCCTACGCCGCCAATCCCACGGACCGTTGCTACTACTGCAAGACCCACCTCTACCGCGTACTGGAGATCCTGGCGAAGGAGGAACGCTGGGCGGTCGTTCTCGACGGGACGAATGCCGATGACCTGAGCGACGTCCGGCCGGGCAGGGTGGCCGCGGGTGAGCACGGAGTCCGATCGCCGCTGGTGGAACTCGGCATCGACAAGGCGAGCGTGCGAGATCTGGCGGCGCGCATCGGGCTGCCCGTGTGGGACAAACCCGCGTCGGCATGCCTTGCGTCGCGCGTGCCGCACGGCACGGCGATCACGCCGGACCTGCTGCACCAGATCGAGCGGGCGGAGGACGCGCTGATTGCGCTGGGGCTGCGGCAGCTCCGGGTGCGGCACCACGGGGACGTGGCTCGCATCGAGGTGCCGGTCGCCGACTTCGAGCGAGTCATGGCCGACCGGGCGGCGATCGTCGACGGCGTGCGCGCCGCCGGCTACCGTCACGTGTGTCTCGATCTGGCGGGATTCAGGAGCGGGGCCGGAGAGCCGGTCACGTTCTACTCACGAATGCCCGGCGCTGGAGGCAGGGCCGACGCACCGCAGGAGGCTCGCGACGTGCCGTTCGGGTGAGCGCCCGTGCGGCGCCGCCCCGCCGCGGGCTCACGGTTCCGACCGATCTGGCGTCTGCGATGCGTGTCGTCGTCGTTGCTGAGCGCAGGCTCTTCAGCGCCCGGGCTGTCACCGCGTTTTGACAGGGCCCTGTGCTACCCTCGTACCGTGGATCTCTGCGACCTCGGCTGGGACGCGCACTTCGAAGGGCAGTTCGCCGCGTACGCGAAGGACGGGCACGTGCCCGCGCGCGTGACGCTCGAGCACCAGCACATCTACCGCGTGCACACCGGCGACGACGACCTGCTCGCCACGGTGGCGGGGCGCGTGCGGCACCGGGTCGTGGCGCGCCGCGAGTTCCCGGTCGTCGGCGACTGGGTCGCGCTCGACCCGTTCGAGCGCGGGAGCCGCGCCGTGATCCACGCCGTCCTGCCGCGGCGCAGCAAGTTCTCGCGCAAGGTGGCGGGCCAGGAAACCGAGGAACAGGTGGTGGCCGCCAACATCGACACCGTGTTCCTGATGATGGGGCTCGACCGCGATTTCAACCTGCGCCGGATCGAACGCTACCTGGTGACGGCTCGGGACGGCGGGGCGTCGCCCGTCGTCGTCCTCACCAAGACCGACCTCTGTGACGAGCTGCCGGCCCGCGTGGCAGAAGTCGTCGCGGTGGCCGGGGGCGCGCCGGTCCACGCGATCAGCACGAAGACGGACCCGGTGCTCGACGTGCTGGCGCCGTACCTCGCGCGCGGGCGTACCGTCGCCTTGCTCGGGTCGTCCGGCGTCGGCAAGTCCACCCTGGTCAACCGGCTGGCCGGCAACGACCTCCAGCGCACACGCGAGGTCCGCGCCGCCGACCAGCGCGGGCGGCACACGACGACGAACCGCCAGCTGATTCCGTTGCCGGCCGGGGCCCTGCTGATCGACACGCCGGGGATGCGCGAACTCCAGTTGTGGGACGGCAACGCGTCGACCGATGCGACCTTCGATGACATCGATCGCTTCGCGGGCGGCTGCCGGTTCCGGGACTGCGGGCACGACAGCGAGCCCGGGTGCGCGGTCAAGCGGGCGGCGGAGGCGGGGCTCCTGCCCGCCGATCGCCTCGACAGCTACCGCCGCCTGCGAAAGGAATCCGGCTGGGTAGCGGGACGCCAGGACCAGCGCGAGCAGATCGAGCGCAAACGCCAGGCGCGCGTGATCTCGCGCGTGATTCGCGACTTCAAACCGCGCGAGTAGGGATCAGGCCCCTTTTTCATGCGCTCGCCGTTCGGACAAGGGCGGACAAGGGGCCAGGCCCCTTGTCCTGGGCCCCTTGTCCGACAAGGGCAGGCCGTCGTCGTGCCGGTGCTGTCCGATTACGGCGTCTTCCGGCCGCCGTCGGCGGCGGCCGATACGTACAGCGCGTTGAAGAGCATCGGGAACGTTGCCTGGGTCTGCGCGCGATGCTGCGGCCGCAGTCCGAAGAGGACGACGCGTCCGGGGTTCATGTCGACTGACACGACGGCCGCGCGGCCGGCCATGTACTCCTCGCCCTTCAGCCAGCCCGAGGCGACCACGTCGGCATTCGGGTAGCGCGCGACGACCGACGCGCGCTGCGATGAGAAGCCTTCGATCAGCGTGAAGAACGGGCTGTTGACGTAGAACCCGTACGTGTCGGCATCCATGCCGGCCCCGATCGCGCTGGCGGTGTCCACCTGGACCTTCAGGATCGTGCCCGGCGCGAAGTGCTCGTCGCGGGTGAGGCCGCGCTTCACGTTCCGCACGGGCAGCGGCAGCCGGTCGATCGCGAGATCGCAGGCGTTCCCGAGCGTGATGAGCGTGCCGCCCCGGGCGACGAAGTCCTCGAGCGCCTTCAGGCCTTCCTCGCCAATCCCCCCGCGGTATTCCGCGCGGATGGCCGGAAAGTCGTTGCCCTGCAGGATGTCCCGCGGCTGCTGGTCCGGGAGGATGATGGCGTCGAACTTCTCCCGCAGCTTGCCCGCCCTGACGTCAGCGTTGTGCAGCGTGGTGTACGGGAACTCGTACTGCTCGATCACCCAGCGCGTCCAGCCTTCATCCATGTTGCCGGTCCACGACTGGTAGAGGCCCACCCGCGGGCCCTTGATCGCCGTGCCCGTGGCGGCGGGGGCCTTGGCGTCGACCGCGCGGACGTCGAGACCGACGGATACGGCCACGTCCTCCATCCGCTTGCGCGTCACGCCGGCGACCTCCACCCGCGTCACGCGGCCCTCGGGCTCCTGGGCCGTGACGAGGCTGAGGCGGGCGCCGTCCTTCAGCAGGCGGTTGATCGCGAGCGCGGCCTCCGGCCCCGTGTAGTTGAAGGCGAACCGCGTGCCCGGGCCGGTGACCTGGCCCGGCCGCTTCGCGCCATCCGGGACGAGCGTGAGCTTGACGTCGTCTCCGAGCGGCTGCTTGACAAAGGAGGTGTCCACGCCGAGCAGCATCCCGAGCGACCAGGCCGTGACGTCGTACGGGGGCTCGGGCGGTGACGTGGGCGAGCGCCGCACCTCGGGGTAGGTCTGCTTCTCGATCAGGTCCTTCACGTAGCGTCCGAACACCTGCGCCATCGGGATGACGAACGTGCCGGCCGGCACCTCGGCCCCGTCCGCCTTGAACGCCCCGTCGGCCCGGAACACCCGCACGCCGCCGATCTGGAGGCGATCGACCAGGCGGTACGCGGCGGCAGGATCGTGCTGGATATCGGGGCGGATGAGGATCGCCGACGGGTTCCCCTTCTTCCCGGCCTCGATCGTCGCGCGGTTGACCTCGTAGATCTGGCGCAGGATCGTCTCGCGCTGGTCGGCCGTCGTTTCGAGCAGGGCCATGGTTGCGACGAGCTCGTAGTCCACGATGTCACGCAGGGTCCAGCGGCCGCCGAGCCACGGGCGGGGGTACTCCGTGCGCGGCATCACGTCGCGGGGCGGCGGCAGCGGCTCGTTCGGGTTCTGCATCTGCCGGCGCATCTGGCCGCGGAAGTCCTCGTCGCCGCCGGCCGGGGGCCGGCCCAGCTCGGCGCGGCGCTGCTCGGTGGGGGAGGCGACCCGCACCGACGCCACCTCGGTCAGCAGGCCGACCTGGTTGTGCCACCACCCGCTCCAGGCCATCGCGCCCTGCCAGAAGTTCGTGTAGGTCGAGTTGTAGATGATGCCGTCCTTGCCGGCGGCCTCGAGCGCGGCCGCCTGTCCCTGCCCGAGGATTCCGTTCCACCGGTAGATGAGCGGGTGGACATTGGGGTTGATCGGATCGGTGGCCGGCATGACGAAGATGCGCGCGCCCTGCGAGCCCTGCTGGTGCTCGTCGAGCCAGACCGCGGGGAACCAGTCGTGCCAGAGGAGGTTCGCCGTCAGCACGCTCTCCTTCTGCGTGAACATGTACATGTCGCGGTTGTTGTCGTGGCCGACGTAGGTCTGGTACAGCCACGGCATCGGGCTCGCCTCGTACTCCGTGCCGAGGTTCTTGTTGTACCAGTCCACGACCATGATCTGGCCGTCCGGATTCAGGCTCGGCACGAGGAGGAAGAAGACGTTGTCGAGGATCTTCTGGACGCGCGGCGACGTGTCGGTCGCGAGCCGATGGACCAGGTCGAGCACCATCTGCGACGAGCCGATCTCGGTCGAGTGGATGTTGCAGGTGATGACCACGACCGCCTTGCCGGCCCGGAAGATCTCGTCGCGCTCCTGGTCGGTCGGCGTGCCGTCCTGGAAGTAGAGCCGGCGCTCGAGCGCACGGTAGTAGTCCCGCTTCTTCAGGTTGTCGGCCGAGCTGATTTCCACCGCGATGAACGGGCTGCCGAGCGTCGACTTGCCCAGGTCGCGGACCTGCACGCGGTCGGACGCGCCGGCGGCCAGCCGCATGTAGTCGACGATCTTGTCCCAGCGGGCGAGCTTCGTGTCGGCCCCGACCTTGAAGCCGAGGAACTGGTCCGGCGGCTGCAGGGCCGTGCCCTGGGGGGCTGCGCCGAGGTGCCACGAGGACCACGGTGTCGAGAGCAGGCACAACGCCAGGATGGCGCCCAGCGCGAGTCGGCGGGAAGACATGGTGTGAGCTCCTTGGTGTCCGGGCGCGGCCTGCGCTATCGAGGGCGGGCGCGCCAGCCTGCGGGAACCCGGGAACTATAGCGGAGACCGGCCCGCGCGCAAAGGAGGGCAATCGTGAAAATGAGACTGACGTGAGAAAAGGGGCCTGACCCCACTGTGAGAAAAGGGGCCTGCCCCCCCTGCGGTTGCGTCGCGAGGCCGGGTCGTGGGATGGTAGGTCCGGGAGCAGCCCGTGGAGATGCCACTGTTCCGCCGGGCGGCAGGGTTCGCCGGCCGCACCGCCATCGTCGCGGCCGACGGCCGGGCGACCTATGCCGACATCCTGTCCCGATCGCGTGACCTGGCGCGGGCCCTGCTCGACACGCGCCGGGACCTCGCCGAGGATCGGGTCATTCTGCTCACCTCGCCAGGCGCCGGGTACGTCGTCGGGCAATGGGCCATCTGGCGCGCCGGCGGCGTCGTCGTGCCGCTGGCCGGTGCCCAGGCGCCGCCCGAGTGGGCACACGTGCTCGACGACTGCCGGCCGGCTGCCGCGATTGTCGACCCGTCGTTCGCCGACGCCTTCGTCCCGTTGGCCCGCCAACGCGGCGTGCGGGTGCTGGCGCCCGACGGCCCGACCGCCG
Organism: uncultured Acidobacteriota bacterium; assembly: GCA_963813325.1. Classification (GTDB taxonomy): domain Bacteria; phylum Acidobacteriota; class Vicinamibacteria; order Vicinamibacterales; family JAKQTR01; genus CAWEYM01. Next base: position 898,904 of record CAWEYM010000002.1, on the reverse strand, counting down.
ACCCGCCGGTGGCCGTGGCGCCCGCGGGAGTCGACTCCCTGGCCGTGCTGCGCCCCGACCGGCGCGCGATGATCCTCTACACCAGCGGGACGACCAGCCGGCCGAAGGGCGCGGTCCTGACCCACGCCAACCTCGAGGCCCAGGTGCGCACCCTGGTCGAGGCCTGGGCGTGGACACCCGACGATCGCATCCTGCACGTGCTGCCGCTCAACCACACGCACGGCATCGTCAACGTGCTGGGGTGCGCGCTGTGGAGCGGCGCGTGCTGCGAGATGCTGCCCCGCTTCGATCCGGACGCGGTGTGGGACCGGCTCGCCGACGGCGACCTGACGCTGTTCATGGCCGTCCCGACCATTTACCGGCGGCTGGTGACCGCCTGGGAGAGCGCCGACGCCGCCCGGCAGGCTGCCCGGGCGGCCGGTGCGCAACGCCTGCGCCTGATGGTCTCGGGGTCGGCCGCGTTGCCCGTGGGGCTGCTGGACCGCTGGCGCGCGATCACCGGCCACGTGCTGCTCGAACGCTACGGCATGACCGAGATCGGGATGGCGTTGTCCAATCTCCTCGATGGGGAGCGGCGCCCCGGATTCGTGGGCGTCCCGCTACCAGGAGTCGAGATCCGGCTGGCGGCGCCCGACGGCGGCGCCCCGGGCCCGGCGGAGCCCGCGGAGATCCTGGTCCGGGGACCGGGGGTGTTCCTCGAATACTGGAACCGGCCTGACGCGACCGCCAGTGCCTTTCGCCACGGGTGGTTCCAGACCGGCGACGTCGCGGTCGTCGAACGCGGGATGTACCGCATCCTCGGCCGCAGCTCGGTCGACATCATCAAGACGGGCGGCTACAAGGTGTCCGCCCTGGAGATTGAGGAGACGTTGCGGGAACATCCGGCCATCGCCGACTGCGCGGTGGTCGGCACGCCGGACCCGGAATGGGGCGAACGGGTGGCCGTGGCGGCCGTGCTCCGGGGCGGCGCCCTGCTCACGCTGGACGAGCTGCGACGCTGGGCCCGGGGCCGGATGGCCGGTTACAAGCTGCCGGGCCGGCTCGTGGCGGTGCCGGATCTGCCGCGGAACGCCATGGGAAAGGTGTCGAAGCCCACGGTCGCGACACTGTTTGTGGAGCCGACCGGCCCCGTTGCGGTACACTGATTAGTCCGGGGTGAGGTCCCCCGGCAGCCCCCAGGACCTTGAGGTACGAACGGATGGCCATTGCCACGAATCTCCTCCTTGCACTATCGTTGGCGTTTGCCGCGGCGCCTGGTCCCCAGGCGCTCGAGCAGACGGCCCGGCAGCTGGAGGCGCAGTTGATCGCGCCGTGCTGCTGGTCCCAACAGGTGTCAGTCCATCAGTCGGCCGCGGCCGATGAGATCAAGCAGAACATCCGGGTCATGCTGGCGTCGGGCAAGACGAACCAGCAGATCCTCGACTTTTACGTGGCCGAGTATGGCGACCGCATTCTCGCGGAGCCGCCGGCCCGCGGCTTCAACGCCTCGCTCTACGTCCTGCCGTGGTTCTTCCTGGCGGGCAGCGTGGGCCTGGTGGTGTTCGTGATCCGGCACATGCGCAGCCCCGGGCGGGCAGGCGGGGCAGCCCCGCCCGCGGCTCCGCTGAACGACGCGGATTCGGATCGCCTCGACGAGGAACTGCGGAACCTTGAGTGACGACGAGCTGAGCCTGCAGGAACGGTACGCGCCGCAGACGACATGTTTCGGCTGCGGCCCGGCCAATGCCCGGGGGTTGCGCATCCGCAGCCGGGTGGACGGCGACGAGGTGGTCCTGGACTGGACGCCCGAGGCGCACCACGAGGCGTTTCCCGGCGTCGTGAACGGCGGCATCATCGGGGTCCTGTTCGACTGCCACTGCAACTGGACGGCGGCGTATCACCTGATGCGGAAGGCCGGCGCGGAGGCGCCGCCCGTCACGGTCACGGCCGACTTTGCCGTGACGCTGCGCAAGCCGACGCCGAGCGGCGGTCCGCTCCACCTGCGCGCCCACGTTGTCGAGTCAGGCGACGACCGCGCGGTGGTCGAGGGCACACTCGAGGCGGACGGCGTGGTCCGCGCCACGTGCCGGGCCACGTTCGTGGCGGTGAAAGCGAGTCACCCGGCGTACCGGCGCTGGTAGCGGGTTGGCGCCGGGTGTTTTTGAGGTCGGTCGGGCGGAAACGAGGAGGGCACATGCGTGGCACGTTGCTCGCGTTGATCGTCGCGGCGCTGCCCCTGGCGGCGGCCGCCATGGCTCGCGTGCCTGCGGGCGGGGACCTGCAGGTCGGCGACCAGGCGCCGGATTTCACGTTGCCGGGGTCGGATGGCAAGACCTACCACCTCGCGGACTTCAAGGGCAAACGCGCCGTGGTGCTGGCGTGGTTTCCCAAGGCGTTCACCGGTGGCTGAACGGCCGAGTGCAAGTCGCTCCGTGAGAGCGGCGATGCGATCAGGGGCTACGCCGTGATCCACTTCGCGGCCAGCGTGGACACGCCCGAGGACAACAAGCGATTCGCGAGCGAGCTGGAGCTGGACTACCCGCTCCTGAGCGACCCGGGCAAGGAAACCGCTACGGCCTACGGGGTCGTGGGGCCGGATCGCCCGCGCGCGTCCCGGTGGACGTTCTACATCGGGGCGGACGGGAAGATCCTGTACATCGACAAGAAGATCAACGTGCAGACCGCCGGCGCGGACATGGCCGCGCGGCTCGGCGAACTGGGCATCGCGAAAGCGAAATGAAATAAGGGCATGCAGTCGCAGCGCCAAGGGGCGCTGCCGGGGGATCCGTGGGCATCATCGATCGACTCCGCGCGCAGCCGCGATGGAAACACGCCGACGCGCAGGTCCGCTTCGAGGCGGTCCGCGAGCTGGCGGACGACCAGCAGGAGGCGTTCGCCGCCCTCGCCCGCGACGCCGAGGCGCGGGTGCGGCGGGCGGCGGTGACGAGGCTCGAGGCCCCGTCGGTGCTCGGTGATGTGCTGGCGCACGACGTGGACGAGAGCGTCCGCGTCGAGGCGCGGTCCAGGCTGTTGTCGCTGGCCGTGGGCAGCGACGATCCGGACGCGGCGGCCGCGTCGGTGTCGGCCTTGCGCGAGGCGGGCGATCTGCGCCCGCTCGCGACGGCCGCCAAGACCGCGCGCCTCGAGTCCGCGGCCATGGCCGCGCTGGAGGCCGTGCAGGATCCCAGGGCTCTGAGCGCGGTGGCGCGCCAGGCCGTACACGAGACCGTGGCCCGGGCGGCCGTGCAGCGCTTGCACGATCCGGGCGAGTTGGCGCAAGTGGCGCTCAAGAGCGAACACCGGGATGTCGCGCTTGCCGCGCTCGAACATGTGACGGACCCCGAGAGCCTCCAGGCCATCGGAGCCCGCGCGAAACACAAAACCGTTGCCCGCCGGGCCAAGGCGATCCTGCACGTGCCCGACGAGCCCGAACAGCCAGTCGGGTCCCCCGGTCCCCAAGTCCCTGAGGACCGGCCCGATGAGGCTGCCGAGACACCTGTGGCTCCACTCCACGACGACGTGCGGCGCTCGCTGGCTGAGGTCTGTGCCCAGCTCGAAACGTTGGTGCATGATGACGCGGGAGCTTCGCTCGCCGCCGGGCTCGACGCCGCGTCAGCCCGGTGGGCCGGGCTGCTGGCCCCGCCGGCGGACCCGGCGGACGCGGACATCGAGAGTCGGTACGAGGCGGCCGTCCAGGCGGTGCGCGATCGCCTGGCGCATCATGCACGCGTCGAGGAGGAGCAGGCGGCGTCCCGCGCACGCGAGGAGGCGGAGCAGGCCGCCGAGCGCGTCCACGCGGCGCGTCTCGAGGCCGAAGTTGCCGCGCAGGACGCCGGGGAGCGGCTCGCCCGGCTCGATCAGGTCCTGGGCGGCGCCGAGCAGCTGCTCGACGCCCACGACCTGCCCGACGCCCGCGCGCGGTGGACCGCGCTGCGCCGCGAATGGACCGCGCTGGTGGCGGGCCTGGTGCTCGACGAGGCGACCGCCGCGCGGGTCCGGCAGATCGAGGAACGCCTCGAGGCCCGCGAGGCCGAGCTCCGCGAAGCCCGCGCGCAGCAGCAGCGCGACAACCTGGCGCGCCTCCAGCACGTGTGCGAACAGCTCGAGCAGCTCGCGCAGGGCGAGCACGTCGCGCTGCGCGACGCGGAGCGGGGGCTCCGCGAGGCGCGTGCCGCGCTCGATGCCCCGGGGCCGCTCCCGACGCGTCAGGACCAGCAGCAGATCGTGGCCCGCCTGAAGGCCGTCCAGGCGTCGCTGTTCCCGCGCGTCCAGGACCTGCGGGAGGCCGACGAGTGGGAGCGGTGGGCCAACGCCGGCGTCCAGGAGTCGCTCATCCGTCGTCTCGAGGCCCTGCGGGAAGAGCCGGACCTCGGCGCGGTGGCCAAGCAACTGCGCGGCGTCCAGGACGAGTGGCACAAGGTGCGCGCCGTGCCGCGCGAGAAGGGCCGCGAGCTCTGGCAGCGCTACAAGACGATCGAGGGCGAGATCCGGGCGCGCTGCGAGGTGTTCTTCCAGCACCAGGCGGTCGAGCGTGGCGAGAACCTGAAGGCCAAGGAAGCGCTGTGCGCGCAGGTCGAGGCCCTGGCCGAGTCCACCGACTGGATCCGGACCGCCGAGACGATCAAGGGCCTGCAGGCGCAGTGGAAAACGGTCGGGCCGGTGACGCCCGGTCACGAGAAGGCGATCTGGGAACGCTTCCGTCAGGCCTGCGACCACTTCTTCACCCGCCGCAAGGAGGATCTCTCGCAGCGCAAGGCGACCTGGAGCGTCAACCTCCAGAAGAAGGAAGCCATCTGCGCCGAGATCGAGGCGCTCGGCGAAACGACCGACTGGGACAAGGGCCTGGCCGACGTGAAACGGCTGCAGGCGGACTGGCGCGCGGTCGGGCCCGTCAAGCGCACCCGCGCCGATGCCATCCTGCTGCGGTTCCGCACCTCGTGCGAGCACTTCTTCGAGCGGTACGCGCACCGGAACGAGGTCGAGTTCGCCGAGCACGCCGCCGCGCGCGAGCGGATCTGCCAGGAACTCGAGGCGCTCCTGCCGGCCCCGGACCAGGAGGCGGCGACGGAGCCCGCGGCCGTCGAGGGACTCTCGAAGAAGGTCCAGGCCTTCAAGCGTCAGTGGGACCAGGCGCCGTCGCTGCCGCGGGCGCAGGCCGAGCCGCTCGGTGACCGGTTCGGCGCCGCGCTCGCGCGGCTGGCGAGCCTGTACCCCGAGGGGTTCCGCGGCACGGACCTCGATCCCGACGCCAACCGCAGAAAGCTCGAGGGGCTGTGCGAGCAGGTCGAGGGCTACCTGGCCGCGGACGATCCCGCGATGGCCAACGCGTCGCCGGCGGAGATCCTGGCCATGCAGTGGCGCGAAGCCCTCGCCGCCAACACGATCGGCGGACGCGTCGACGACGAGGCCAAGTGGCGCACGGCGGCGGAGGAGATCCGGAAGGCGCAGGCCGCGTGGAAGCGCGTGGGCCCGGTGCCCGACCCGGCCGGGCGCGAACTCAACGACCGGTTCCAGCGGGCGTGCAACCGTTTCTTCAAACAGCGCGATCAGCGGCGCCGGCCGTCCTCGGCGCCCGTGCGATGAGCGACGCCGCGCCCCCCGGCGCGGTCGCACCAGGCCGCGACCCGGGCCGCGAGGCCCGGGCCCGCACAGGAGCCCACCCCTGAAACCCCAGACGCTCCACCGCCCCGACATCCCCGACCGCTACAAGTGGGACACGCGCCGGATCTTCGCCGACTGGCACTCGTGGGAGGCCGCCTACGCCAGCCTCGACGCGACGATCACGGCGTTCGCCGCGCGCCGCGGCACGTTGGCCGCCGGTGCCGAGTCGCTGCTCTCCACTTTCCACGCCGCCGACGACCTCGGGCAGCTCGCGTACCGGGTGTGGTACTACCCCGCGCTGCAGCACGACGAGGACCAGCGCGACAACGGGATCGACGCGCGCCGGCAGCAGGTCCAGATCCTGCTGGCCCGGTGGCAGCAGGCCACGTCGTGGTTCAATCCCGAGCTGCTCGCGATTCCGCTCGGGACGGTGCGCGAGTGGATGGACGGCGACCGGGGCCTCGCGGTGTACCGCTTCGCGATCGAGAACCTGTTCCGCCAGGAGGACCACGTGCTCGACGAGAAGGGCGAGCGCCTGCTCTCCCTCGCGAGCCGGTTCGAATCGTCGCCCGCCGACGCCTATTCCGCCCTGTCGACGGCCGACGCGCGCTTCCCGACCATCACCCTGGCGGATGGCCGTACGACGACCGTGACCTACGGCGAGTACCGCTCGATCCTCGCGACGGAGCGACGCCAGGAGGACCGGGCCGCGGCCTTTCACGCCTTTCACCAGGTGTTCGAGGCGACGCAGAACACCTACGCCACGCTCTACAACGCGGTGTGCCAGCGCGACTGGTACGTCGCCCAGGCGCGGGGCTACGCGTCCACGCTCGAGGCGGCCCTGTACGGCAACAACATCCCGACCGCCGTCGTCGAGACGCTGATTGCCGTCGGCCGCGACGGGGCGGATGCCCTGCGGCGGTACCACCGGCTGCGGCGGCGCGCGCTCGGGCTCGAGCGCTACTACACGTATGACGACCAGGTCCCCCTCGTCGAGCACCACCGGCGGTACGACTACGACGAGGCGCGCGAGTGGGTCGTCGAATCGGTGGCGCCGCTCGGCCCCGCCTACCAGGACGCGATGCGCGCCAGCTTTGCGAGCGCCAGCATCGATGTCTACGAGAACGAGGGCAAGCGCAGCGGCGCGTACTCGGCGCCCGTGTACGGCGTCCACCCGTACGTGCTGTTGAACTACAACGACACGCTGGATGCGGTGTTCACGCTGGCGCACGAGATGGGCCACTCCATGCACACCGTCCTGGCCCACGCCCACCAGCCGTTCGTGTACTCCGACTACACGATCTTCGTGGCGGAAGTGCCGTCCACGCTGAACGAAGCGCTGCTGCTCGAGTACCTCCTCGCGCGCACGGCGGATCCGCGCGAGCGCGTCGTCCTCCTGCAGCACGCGATCGACAACATCGCGGGCACCTTCTTCCGGCAGGTCCTGTTCGCCGACTACGAGCTGCGGGCCCACCGGATTGTCGAGCGCGACGAGCCCATGACCGCGGCCACGCTGAGCGAGGTCTACGGGCAGTTGCTGGCGGACTACCACGGCGACGCCGTCGACGAGGAGCCGCTCGCGCGCGTCACCTGGGCGAGGGTGCCGCACTTCTACAGCACGCCCTACTACGTCTACCAGTACGCGACGTGCTTCGCGTCGGCCGCGAGGCTGGCGCAGGAGATCACCAGCGAGACGGGCGCCGCGCGCGGCCGGGCCGTCGAGCGCTACCTCGACCTGCTGCGCGCCGGCGGCAGCGACTACCCCATGGAGCAGTTGAAGCGCGCGGGGGTCGACCTCGGCCGGACCGACACCGTGCACGCCGTCATCAGCCAGATGGACGGACTCGTCGCGAGACTCGAGTCGGAGCTGGCCGCGATTCCGCGGGAGGCCTGACCCGGGACGCCCGGGGACGCCCGCGCATGCCGCGTCGAACGACGGGTGTCATCGCTGTCCTGGCTGCCGATGTGCTGCCGACCCGGGCCTCACGCCATGCCCGGCAGTCGCGACCTTCCGCGGGATCGAAGAACGGGCGTGACACGTCCGTTCCACGTCGTTGTCCCCGCCACGGGGGCACGAAAGGATGAGGGCCTGATGTCGCGGCGCCTGGCACTCCTGGTCTTGTTCGTCATCGCGTCCGCGCCATGCCTGGCCCAGCCGGCTCCGGCCCCGACCGTCCCGGGGGCCGGGTCGTGGGACAATCTTCCGGTGCCCGGGGGCACGGCCCCGCTGGCGGAACTCATGGGCATCGCGGGGTCCCCGCCGCGCGGGCGCGCCCTCCTCGACGTCATTCGCGTCGCCTACGATGCGCCCGACGGCGTGAATCCCCAGGCCGATGCGCGGCGCGTGAGGCTGCGCCGCTACCTCGAGACCCTGTCCACCCTCGAGCGCGTCCGCCGCGCGCTGCCCGGCGGGCAGGCCAGCCTGCGTCTCGCGCGGGCGCGCGAGTCGCGTCGCGCCATCGAGGATCTCGCCAGGCTTGCAGGAGCCAGCCTGGATGAATCCGCCCAGGGCGACCGCCTCGTGCCGTCGGGCGACGAGGGGCCGGTCGGAGAACGTCGACGGTGGCTGCAGCGCGCCGGTATCGATGTGGACCGCCTGGTGCGCGATCTGAATGCCGGAGAGACGGTGACTGTCGCGCCCGTCATCGACCAGGTGCCGCTGCCGCTGCCGGCGGAAGTACTGACGCGGGTCATCGCCGCGCCGGAGCCGCTGGCGGGGTCGCTGGCGACCGCGATTCTCGGTGATCGACGGGCGGCGCTGATCTACCACGGGCTGGCGGGCATGGACGAGTCCACCCGGGCGTACCTGGCCGCGCACCCGTCCGTGCTGGAGGCCTGCGTCGACGGGCGGCGGGCCAGCATCATGGCGGCGTATGGCCCAAGCCTCCGTGTTCATGCCGGCCGCGTGGACGTGCCCGGGGGCGAGGCGGCGGTGCCGTTCTGGGAAGCGATCGCGGGCGAGCGGGTCAGCGATCCCGGGACGTTCCTGCCGCGCGTGCTGGATCTCGATCGCGGCCGGCTCGCGCTGCTGTACGACGCGCTGGACCATATGGACGGCGCGCGACGCGGGTTCGCGCTGGGCCCGGTCGGGTTCGCGGTTTCGACGCGCATCGAGCGGTTCAAGCAGCTGTACGCGGCGTTCGAACCCTCGCTTGCCGGCTGGGATCCCGAGGCACGGCCGTTCAGCCGCGTGGCGTTCGATGCCGCGCAGCTGCTCCTGCTGTCGCGGGTGACCGAGGCCGGCCGCCTGGCGTCTCCGGCCAGTGAGGGCCTGTGGCGGCTGATCTTCGACAGCCCGCAACTGCCCGAGCATCCCGAGCGTGAGGTCCAGGGCCTGACCGGGGGCGATGCCCTCACGGCCGCGGCGCTCGTTCGCCTGGTGTGCGTCACCAGCTTCACCGTGCGACAGCTGCGATTCGAAACCTGGCAGTTCGGCCAGCGGGCCTTCGCCGGGGCCGAACCGCCGTCGTGGCCGGACCTGCTCGTGGCGTTGCGCGCGTACGCGCGCTGTCGGACGCTGCTCCTGACGGTCGAGCGCATGGGCATCACGGCGCCGGCGGTCTACGCCGCGTCCGCGCGGCAGGCGGACAGGCTGGGCGCCATCGGTGACCGCGGCCGCGCGGCCGTGGCCCTGGCCCAGTTCCAGGGAGCGTTGGCCCTCGTGGAGCGCGCACGGTACGGCCGCGTCCTCACGACGGATGGGGCGCAGCGCCTCGTGGAATCTCTCGCGTCGGTTCCCGTGTCGGATGATGGCGAGTACTCGGGCGCGGTCGCCGCGTGGATCAGCGCGCAGCTCGTGCCCGCGCTCGGTCCGCCGCCGGCCAGCCGGCCGGCCGGGACCGATGGGTTGGGCGACCTCGAGTACCGGGTGCTGGCGGCGGTCGCGGGCGTGGGGCCACGCCAGGCCGAGGTGCCTGTCATCGAGTGGGAGGGGCTCGCGTACCGCGTCGACCCCGGCGCAGCGGAGCTTCAGCACATGGCCCGGGTTCGGCGGAAGCTGGGCGGCGCCTCCCTCGATGCGGCGCTGGCCTTCTGCCGGGAGGCCGACCTGTTGTCGAAAGGGGTCCCGGCGCTTGCCAGCCTGCCGGCGCGGATGGCGGCCTTGAGGGCTGCGGGAGAAGGGCTGGCGCCCTCGGGCGGCGGGGAGGCGGTCGGTTCACCGGCAGGCCCGGATGTCCCGGGGCTCGTCGATCGCGCGATCAAGGATCTGGCGCAGATCTCGAAGGCAAGGGACCTCGACCGGCTCGAGCGCATTGCCTGGCCATTGCGCCGGGCCGGCGACGCGATCCTGGCGTCCGTGCTGGCGTCCCTCGCCTACGCGCCGCACGTTGGCGACCCGGACGGGCCCGCGCTGCTGGCGGGCGATCCGGCTGGCCGCCATGATTTCGGCCTCGGCGAATCGTCTGCCGACCTGCGGGCCGCGAGCCCCTGGCGCGTCCCCGTCGAATCCCGCGGCGGCGCCGACGGCTGGTACGTCAAGGGGTCGCTGCTGGCTATGGATGTCGGGCTGGCCCCGCTCGCCCTGCGCCGGCTGGCCGACGACTCGATGCCGGCGCCGTCCACGCTGAACGACAACGATCGGCAGGCGCTGATCGAGGCGTTCGTCCTGATGAACCCGTTCGACATGGCGCGCGCGGACCCTGGCGCGATTGCCGCCGCGGTGACCCGCGGCCGGGCGCTGGTCCACGGCCTGCCCGAAGCGCCCGGCAGGCTGGGCCGCGTGCTCGCCGCCGCGCCGGCCGGGGTCTGGCGCCGGCAGGTCCTGCCGTGGGTGATCGCGCACGAGCCGGATCGGCTGGACGAGTTCTTTTCCCTCGACGACCTGCTGCGGATCGGGGAAGCCGAGGCGACACCGATTCCGTCGATCGACCTGTGGGGGACGTCGGCGGTACCGGTGGACGGGTGTCTGTGCCGCCGCTACCCCGGCCTGGACGCGTGGGAAGTGTACGCGGGACGAAAGGGCACGGCGCTGGTGGCCGCCCGAATCCCGGATCTGACGCTGCGCGTGGCCGAAGCGCTCGCCGATCTGAACCTGCCCGCCCAGCTGGCGCCCGCGGTGCTCGCGGTCGCGACCCAGGACCTGTTCGATCAGGCCCGCCCGGCCTATAGTGATGACTGGGCGTCGCTCGTCGCGCAGGTGGGCCAGATACCCCGGCCGCGCATGGAAGATTTCGTGGCGGCCCTGACGGTCGGCGGCCCGCTGATCCCCCTTCCAAGGACACCAGACAATGACGCGCGGCGCTAGGCCCGGCGCTCAGGTGAGTGGAGGACGCGCCGGGAATGTGGCGCGCGGGCTTCAGCCCGTGTGCCCGGGGCGAACACACCCATCACGGGTGCGCCCCGGGATTGGTTCAGGGTGGGGCCGGGCGCGTGCCCTGGCGCTGCTGGCGGGACTGGCCGTCACCGCCGTGGGCGCGCAGGCGCCCGGGCCCAAGATCGCGTTCGTGACGCCCGAGGACGGAGCCTACGCCAGCGGTCCCACACCGCTGAGGATCCGTGTCGATCCGCCCGGCACGATCATCGCGAGCGTGAGCCTGTTTGCCGACGGCCGCCTCGTGTGTTCGCTCGAACACCCGCCGTTCGAGTGCGCATGGGACGCCGGCCCGAAGGTCGTCGAGCACGTCCTGCGGGCGGTCGCCACGCTCGGTGACGGCACCCGGGTGGCGACGAGCATCCGCACCAGGGGCGTGGCGTACGCCGAGAGCGTGGACGTGGACGTGGTCCAGCTCACGGCCACGGTCACCGACGGGGGCGGGCACTTCGTGCGCGGCCTCCAGCGCCAGGACTTCCGGGTGTTCGAGGACGGCGTGGCCCAGCAGGTGACGAGCTTCGCGTCCGAGAACGTGCCGCTGGAAATCATCGTGGCCGTCGATGTCAGCGGGAGCATGACCGACGCGATGCCGAAGGTGAAGGAATCGGTAAAGCGGTTCCTGAGCGCGCTGCGTCCGACCGACCGGGTCTCCGTGCTGGGATTCAACGACAACGTGTTCACGATCGCCCGCCCGACCGTGGACCTGGCCGCGCGCCTCAAGGCCGTCGACCGGCTGGCGCCGTGGGGCGGGACGTCGCTCTACGACGTGATCGTCCAGGCCTTCGACATGCTGGGCCGCCAGACCGGCCGGCGGGCGCTCGTCGTCTTCACCGACGGCGAGGACCTGAACAGCCACGTGCCCATCGAGATCGCGGAGCGCCGCCTCGAGGCCAGCGATGCCGTGCTCTATCCGATCGGCCAGGGCCGCGCGCCGCACCTCAAGAGCCTGAAGGACGTCCTGGAGCGGCTGGCGCGCAAGAGCGGCGGGCGGGCTTTTTTCGGCGACAGCGTCGACAAGCTCGACGAAGCCTTCGGCGGCATCCTGGAGGAACTGTCGAACCAGTACCTCCTGGGCTACGTGCCGAAGGACTTCTCGAAGGACGGCCGCTGGCGCACCATCCGCGTGGATCTGCCGGGGAAGGACTTCCGGATTCGGACGCGGCAGGGCTATCGGGCCGTGGCGCGCTGAGCGCGGCGGTGCGCGCCCCGGGGCCCGCTGCGGGCCGGCATCCCGACCGGGCGCACGCAGGTCGGGCCAGATGTGAAGCGAGGCAACCGATGAAGCCTGGTGCCGTGGCGCTGTGGTCGTTGAGCATGGCCGGACTCCTGGCCACGCCGCCGGGCGGGCGACTCGCCGCGCAGGCACCGCAAGCCCCCGTGTTCAAGTCGGGCGTCGAGCTGATCGCGGTCGACGTGAACGTGGTCGACCGGGCCGGACAGCCCGTGACCGGGCTGCAGCCCGACCAGTTCGAGGTCACCGTCGACGGCAAGCCGCGGCGCGTAGTGTCGGCCGAGTTCATCGATTACGCGCCGGCCGCCGCGGCCGCCGCCACGACGCCGGCGCTGTCGTCCCGGGCTCTGCAGGTCGAAGCCGGCTACAGCTCCAACGACGAGGCGGCGCCCTCGGCTGCGCCCGGGCGCCTGATCGTGCTCGCGATCGACCAGGGCAGCTTCCGGCGGGGGTCCGGCCGGGCGGCGATGGAGGCGGCGCGCCGGTTCCTCGACCGGCTGCAGCCGTCGGATCGTGTCGCGCTCATCGCGTTTCCCAGCCCCGGCCCGGTCGTGGCGCCAACCTTCGATCGCGAAGTCGTGCGGACGGCCCTGGGGCGGATCGTGGGCTCGGCCGAGCAGTTGCCCGTGATCGATCCGAGCTTCAGCATCTCCGAGGCCCTGGACATGGACCGTGGCGACAGCCTCGTCCGGCAGGAGGTCATCGATCGCGAGTGCACCCCGCACGGCACGTCGACGCCTGGCGCGCAGGAGGCCTGCGTGCGCCGGCTCGACAGCCTCGTCCCGGAGGCGGTGCAGTTCATCCAGGGCCAGGCGACGCGGAGCATCAACGGGCTCCACTCCACGGTCGAGGCGATGGCGGGCATCGACGGACACAAGACGCTCGTCCTGATCAGCGCCGGGATCGTGCCGGGCAACGCGTCCCCGCACATGGACATCCGTGCCGAGATCCGGGCCGTCGCCGCCAGCGCGGGCTCGGCGAACATGAGCGTGTACGTCCTGCACGTCGCTACCAGCTTCCTCGAGGCGTTCAGCGCGGAGCAGCGCGGCATGCCGGCTTCCCCGTTCCAGGATGCGGCGCTGCTCGCGTCCGGCCTGGATCAGATTGCCGGGTACAGCGCGGGCACGCTGTTCACGGTGACCGCGGGCGCCGACAACGTCTTCGAACGGATCTCGCGCGAGATTTCGGCGTTCTACCTGCTGGGAATCGAGCCGACGCCGCCGGATCGGGACGGGCGCGCGCACCGGATCCAGGTGCGCGTGCGGATTCCCAACACGACGGTGCGCAGCCGCAACGAGTTCGTCGTGCCGACGGCCCCGGCCGCGCCCGCATCGCCGGAGGAGGCCCTGCGCCGCGCGGTGCGGTCCGGCCGCGTGGCGCGCGACCTGCCAATCCGTCTCGCGACCCATACGCTCCAGGCGCAGGACGGCGCGGCCCTCCGGGTCCTCATCAGTGCCGAGATCGGCCGCGGCACCACGGCGCCCTCCGACCTGCGCGTGGGGTATGCGATAAGCGATTCCGCCGGCCGGCAGGTCGGCAGCGCCACCGAGCAGAAGACGCTCGCGTCGACCGGCGCGGGCCCGCTGGCCTCCTGGCCGTACATGACCGTGGCGCTCCTGAAGCCGGGCTCGTACACGATCCGCTTCGCCGCCGTCGCGCCGGACGGACGCGTGGGCAGCGTCGAGCGCCGATTCGAGGCGCGCCTGACCGACGGGGAGGGCCTCAGGCTCAGCGACCTCCTGCTGGTGGATCCGGCGCGGACGCCCGCCGACGCGCTCGCGACGATCATCGACGGGCGCATCCGTGGCGCGTCGGTCGGCCTCTACGTCGAGGCGTACCCGGCCAGGAAGCGGCCGGTGACGGCGGTGTCGTTCGACGTGGCGGGCGAACCCGACGGGGCGCCCGTGTTGAGCGCGCAGGTCAAGCCGGTCGAGCAGGACTCGGGGCGCCGGTGGACGGCGTCGACCGATGTCGACGTGCGATTGCTCCCGCCCGGCGACTACTTCGCCGTCGCGACGGTGCTCGACGGGGCGACCAGGCTCGCGCGCATCAGCCGGCCGTTCACGGTCGAGCCCCTGTCCGAGGCCGCGGTGGCAACCGGGATCGGTCCGCGAGCCCCCATCGGCTTCAACGCCACGGGCTCCTTCGTGCGGAAGTTCGCACGCGAGGACCTGCTCCGCCCCGACATCGTCGCGTTCTTCGTCGGCCGGATGCAGGCGGCCGACGGCGTTGCGGCTACCGAGGCCGTGAGCCAGGCTGCCGAGGACACCCGGCGCGCGAAGTTCGACACGGTGCTGGCCGACCTCGCTGGCGCCGGCTCCGACCAACTGTCCGTGACGTTCCTGCGGGGCCTCGCCGCGTTCGCCAAGGGCGATCTCCCGGCGGCAGCCGACCAGTTCCGATCGTCCTTGCGGGCGTCATCCGAGTTCCTGCCCGCCGCCTTCTACCTCGGCGCGTGCTACGCGGCCGGGGGCCGCGACCGGGAAGCGGCCGGCGCCTGGCAGACCTCGCTCATCACCGAGAGCGAGGCCCGCGTCGTGTACGACGTGCTCTCCGACGCGCTGCTCCGGCTCCAGGACGCGCCGGCGGCCATCGACATCCTCGCCGAGGCCCGCGGCCGCTGGCCCGACGATGACGGGTTCGTGCCGCGGCTGGCGGCGGCGTACGCGATTGGCAACCGCCGCGCCGACGCCTTCCGGGAGCTGGCGCCCTACCTGGACCGGCATCCCGGCGACGCCGAAGCCCTGTTCCTCGCGATGCGGCTGGTGTACGACGCGCACGCGGCGGGCGGGACCCTGCTCACCTCCGCGGAAGACGCGGCGGCGATGGCTCGCTACGCGGCCCTCTACAAGGCCGCCGGCGGCGCGAGCGTCCAGCTGGTCGAGCGATGGGCGCAGTTCGTGGGGCAGGGTGGCGCCCGGCAGTGACCCGGGGTAAGATCGACTGGATCTTGTCGACCTGCTGATCATCATCGAGACGGCCTGGCTCGCCATTGACGCGCGGCCGGCTCATCTGCCGGAGACTGACACATGACTATCGCTGTCGAGACCTCTCACGCCTTCGACGTCGCGGCCCGCGCGGGCCGGGCGCCCTTCAAGGTCGCCGATCTGGGCCTGGCGGAATACGGACGCAAGGAGATTCGGCTGGCAGAGCAGGAGATGCCGGGCCTGATGGCCCTCCGCGCCCGTTACGGCAGCCAGAAGCCCTTCGCGGGCGTGCGCATCACGGGCAGCCTGCACATGACGATCCAGACGGCCGTGCTGATCGAGACCCTCACCGAGCTGGGGGCGGATGTCCGCTGGGCCTCGTGCAACATCTTCTCGACCCAGGACCACGCTGCCGCGGCCGTCGTCGTCGGGCGGCCGGAAACGGGCGGCACGCCCGAGCATCCCCGCGGCACGCCCGTGTTCGCGTGGAAGGGGGAAACGCTGCCGGAGTACTGGTGGTGCACGCGTGAGGCGCTCGTGTGGCCCGATGGCTCGGGGCCGGCGCAGATCGTCGACGACGGCGGCGACGCGACGTTGATCGTGCACAAGGCCGCGGAGTTCGAAAAAGCCGGATCGGTGCCCGCCTTCAAGCCCCACGAGGATCCCGAGGAATGGGGCGTCATCCTCGACGTGATCCGCGAGGAACTCTCGACCCACCCGGGGCGCTGGTCGCGCCTGGCGTCGGCGATCCACGGCGTGAGCGAAGAGACGACCACCGGCGTCCACCGGCTCTACCAGATGGTCGAGGCCGGCACGCTGCTGTTTCCGGCCATCAACGTCAACGACTCGGTCACCAAGAGCAAGTTCGACAACATCTACGGCTGCCGCCACTCCCTGCCCGACGGCCTGATGCGGGCGACCGACGTCATGCTGGGCGGGAAGGTGGCCGTGGTCTGCGGGTACGGAGAAGTGGGGAAGGGCTGCGCGCAGGCCCTGCGCGGGCAGGGGTGCCGGGTCATCGTGACGGAGATCGATCCGATCTGCGCGCTGCAGGCGGCGATGGAAGGGTACGAGGTCTCGACGGTCGAGGCGTGGATCGGCAAGGCCGACATCTTCATCACGGCGACCGGCAACCTCAACGTGATCGATGCAGCGCACATGGCCCGCATGAAGGACAAGGCCATCGTCGGCAACATCGGCCACTTCGACAACGAGATCGACATGGCGGGGCTGAAGAAGGTGGCGGGGATCCAGCGCATCAACATCAAGCCGCAGTACGACGAGTGGCGGTTCCCGGATGGCCACAGCGTGATGGTGCTGGCGGAGGGCCGGCTCCTGAATCTCGGCTGCGCGACCGGGCACCCGAGCTTCGTGATGTCCGCCTCGTTCACCAACCAGGTCCTGGCGCAACTCGACCTGCACCAGCACGCGGCGACCTACGAGAAGAAGGTCTTCATGCTGCCGAAGCACCTCGACGAAGAGGTGGCGCGGCTGCACCTGCCGCACCTCGGCGTGATGCTGACGACCATGACGAAGGAGCAGTCCGACTACGTCGGCGTGCCGGCCGAGGGCCCGTACAAGCCGGCGCACTACCGGTACTAGGTCGGGGCCCCTGACCAGAGGGATTGGCGGCTGGATGACACGGCCCGGCGCTCTCGCCGGGCCGTGCCCGTCTCGGCCCTCGCCGGGCGGGCCGGACCGTTCGGATCGATCAGGTCCGCTGCGCGGCCTGGGCCCGAGCCTGGCGCGCCAGCGCCTGGACCGCCTGAACCATCGCCATCAGGCCCATGCCCTTGCCCATCGAGATGTTCTGCCGGAACACCTGGTAGACGATGTCCGGCTTCACCTGCTCGATCTGCTCAGGCGTCAGGCCCGACAGCGTCTGCTGGAGGATCGCGGCGAGCGCCCTGGCGGACACGCCCGACGGGTTGTCCACCGCGAAATACAGGGCCAGCGCGCCGTCGGCCTGGAGCACGGCCCAGACGTAGGCCTCCGATTCGCAGGCCGGCACCAGGTGGTCCTTCGGGAAGGGCCGCGTCGCAATCTTCGAGGGCACCTCGCGGAACCGGTCCGCGTAGTCCACCAGGAGATTGACCCGATCGGCCGGGTCCTCGACCATCGCGAAGGTGTCCAGCAGGTCCTGCAGCGGTGCCGGGTAGGTGGACATGGCGCGAGATTATTTCTCGACCGGGACGCCGACCAGGTTGCCCCACTCGGTCCACGACCCGTCGTAGTTCCTGACCTTCTCGAAGCCCAGCAGGTACTTCAGCACGAACCAGGTGTGGCTGCTGCGCTCGCCGATCCGGCAGTAGGCGATGACCTCCTGATCCGGTTTCAGGCCCTGCTCCCCGACGTAGATGGTCCGCAGCTCCGCAGCCGTCCTGAAGGAACCGTCGCCAGGATTGATTGCGCGCGCCCACGGCACGCTGCGGGCGCCCGGGATGTGGCCCCCGCGCAGCGCCCCCTCGTTCGGGTAGTCGGGCATGTGCAGGCGCTCGCCGGAATACTCTTCCGGGCTCCGCACGTCCACCAGCTGTCCCCTGGCCTTGATGTGGGTGAGGACCTCGTCGCGGAACGCCCGGTGCGGTGCGTCGTGCCGTGCTGGCGCCTTGTAGGGCGTCGCCGCGTACTTCGGGACGTCGCGTGTCAGAGGCCGGTTCTCCTTCTGCCACTTGAGGCGCCCGCCGTCCATGACCAGGGCCCGGGTGTGGCCGAACAGCTGGAACACCCAGAACGCGTAGCAGGCCCACCAGTTGTTCTTGTCCCCGTAGAAGACCAGCGTGGTGTCCGGGGTGATGCCGATGCGCGAGCACAACGCCTCGAATGCCGGCCGATCGAGGTAGTCGCGCCGGATCTGGTCGTTCAGATCCGCCGTCCAGTCCACCTGGACCGCGCCCGGAATGTGCCCGGCCGGGTAGAGGAGCGTGTCCTCGTTGGATTCGATGAGGCGGATGGACGAATCGTGGAGGTGCGCGGCCACCCAGTCGGTGGTGACCAGCACGTCCGGGTGGGCGTAACCGCCCGCAGCGGGTGTCGTCATGGCTTGGAAGTCCTTTCTGGTTGAGAACCATTATATAGGACCGTAATGGTCCTGAATCAAGTGGGCAGCCACGGGCGAGCCGCGCTGGTCGCGCTCCACCTCCGCCCCGCCGTTTGAGTTCCGGCCGGCCGGCCGGTATCCTGTCTCCCTGGCAGGACTTCGAGGAGGTCGAACGTGGCGAGCAGCAGACTGGTCGGCGGCGTGATCGCTGCCGCGGTGCTTGTCGTGGCGTCAGCGATCGGCGTTGACGCTGACGAAGCGAAGGCCCGGCCGGCGGTCGAGCAACTGATCCGGGCGAGCGGCGCGGACGTGGCGGTCGTCTTCCGCACCCTCGACAACCCGGACGGCTCGCCTCCGCGGCTCGAGCTGCTCATCCAGCCGGACGTCGTGTTCCACGCCGCCAGCACCATGAAGGTGCCGGTCATGATCGAGCTGTACCGCCAGGCGCACGAGGGCGAGCTGCGCCTCGACGAGCCACTGAGGATCCTCAACGAGTTCCACAGCATCGTGGACGGCAGCCCGTACACGCTCAACGTCGGTGACGACTCGGACGCCGAGGTCTACAAGCACATCGGCCAGACGATGACGCTGCGGGCGTTGTGCGAGCCGATGATCACGGTCAGCAGCAACTTCGCGGCGAACCTGCTCATCGAGCGTCTCGGGGCCGGCCGGATCGAGCGGACCGTGCGGGAGCTGGGGGCGGACGGGATGGTCGTCCTGCGGGGCGTCGAGGACGGCAAGGCGTTCGAGCGGGGGCTCAACAACTCGACGACGGCGCGGGCGCTGCAGATCCTGCTGGAGCGCCTCGCGCGCGGCGATGCCGTGGACCCGGACGCCAGCCACGCGATGATCGAGATCCTCAAGCGGCAGCGGTTCAACGACGGGATTCCCGCCGGGCTGCCGCCGGGCGTCCCCGTGGCGCACAAGACCGGCGAGATCACGAAGATCCACCACGACGCCGCGGTCGTGCTGGCGCCCAGGCCGTTCGTGCTGGTGATCCTCGTGCGGGGCATCGAGGACCGCGTGAGGAGCGCCGCGCTGATGGCGTCCATCGCGCGCGTGCTGTACGATGAGGCCGAGGCACCCGTCCCGGCAACAGCCCGACATCCGTGAGCGAGACCGCGTCGCACCTCGTCGCCCTCCGGCACCGGAACTTCCGCCTCGTCTGGATCGGCCAGATCGTCTCGTTCTCCGGGTCGATGATGCAGACCGCGGCCATCCTCTGGCACGTGTCGCTGCTCGTGCCGCCGGAGCACAAGGGCCTTGCCCTGGGCATGGTCGGCCTGGTCCGCGTGCTGCCGATCGTGGGGTTCTCGATGGTGAGCGGCGTGGTGGCCGACGTCTTCGATCGGCGCCGCGTCATGCTGGTCACGCAGAGCGCGATGGCCGTCCTCGCGGCGGTCCTGGCCGTGCTGACGGTGCGCGGACTGGCGGTGGTCTGGCCCATCTACCTTCTGGCGGCCCTGACCTCGGCGGCCGGGTCGTTCGACGGCCCGGCCCGGCAGTCGCTGATTCCCAACCTCGTGCCGCGGGAACACCTGGCCAACGCGATCAGCCTGAACACGATCATGTTCCAGGTGGCGTCGGTCGCCGGGCCCAGCCTCGGCGGCCTGGTGATCGCTTTCCTCGGCGTGGCGTGGGCGTACGGGCTGAACGCCGTGTCGTTCCTGTTCGTCATCGGCGCCCTGCTGATGATGCGTGACGTGCCGGCGCGGCAGGCGCATCCCGACGCGGCGCCGGCGGAGCTCAGCTGGCGTGCCGCGCTCGACGGCCTGCGGTTCGTCTTCCGCGCCCCGCTCATCCGCTCGTCGATGCTGCTCGACTTCTTCGCCACGTTCTTCTCGTCGGCGACGGCGCTGCTGCCGATCTTCGCGCAGGACATCCTGCGGGTCGGTGCGCACGGGTACGGCGTGCTGTACGGCGCGCCCGCCGTGGGCGCGTTGATCGCCAGCGCGGCGATGGTGCGTTTCGTCGACCGCATCGATCGACGGGGCCGGGTGCTGCTCTGGGCGGTGACCGGCTACGGTCTCGCCACGGTGGCCTTCGGCCTGTCACGCACCTTCTGGCTGACCTTCGCGTGCCTGGCCCTCTCCGGCGCCACCGACAGCGTCAGCACCGTGCTGCGCAACGTCATCCGGCAGCTGGAAACCCCCGACCACCTGCGAGGCCGCATGACGGGCGTCAACATGGTCTTCTTCATGGGCGGGCCGCAGCTCGGTGAACTCGAGGCGGGCGTCGTGGCAAACTGGCTGGGGGCGCCGTTCTCCGTGGTCAGCGGGGGCGTGGGGTGCCTGCTGGCCACCACGTGGGTGGCCGCGAAGACGCCCGTGCTGCGATCCTATCGCCGCGGGCACGAGGGAAGGAGCCTGGCATGATGCACCCGTCAGACATGGTGGCGATGGAGATCGCCGAGCCCGGTCCGCCAGACGTGTTGCGGGTCTCGCGCCGGCCG
This sequence comes from uncultured Acidobacteriota bacterium, assembly GCA_963813325.1. Classification (GTDB taxonomy): domain Bacteria; phylum Acidobacteriota; class Vicinamibacteria; order Vicinamibacterales; family JAKQTR01; genus CAWEYM01. The sequence continues at coordinate 878,363 of CAWEYM010000002.1, read as the reverse complement.
GTGCCCGGGCCGGGGCCCGGCGAGGTGCTGATCCAGGTTGCGGCCGCCGGTGTGAACCGGCCCGACCTGCTGCAGCGCCTGGGCCGGTACCCCGCACCGCCGGGGGCGTCGGACATCCCGGGTCTCGAGGTGGCCGGCACGGTGGCGGAGGCCGGCGACGGAACACCCTGGCGGGCGGGCGACGCGGTCTGCGCGCTGGTCACCGGCGGCGGCTACGCGGAGTACTGCGTGGCGCCGGGGCCGCAGTGCCTCCCGGTGCCGGACGGCCTGAGCCTGGTCGAGGCCGCGGCCATGCCGGAGACGTTCTTCACGGTGTGGGCGAACCTGTTCGATCCCGGCCGGCCGCACCTGGACCCCGGCGAGACCTGCCTGGTTCACGGCGGCTCGAGCGGCATCGGCACGACGGCCGTTCAGCTGGTGCGGGCGTTCGGCGGGCGGGCGTTCGTGACGGCGGGGTCGGCCGCGAAGTGCGCGGCCTGCGAGCGCCTCGGCGCCGAGCGCGCGATCAACTACCGCACCGAGGACTTCGTGACCGTGGTGCGCGATCTGACCGGCGGCCGGGGCGTCGACGTGATTCTCGACATGGTCGCCGGCTCCTACACCATGCGGAACTTCGAGGCGCTCGCGGTCGGGGGACGCCTCGTGCAGATCGCGATGCTCGAGGGCCCGCGCGTGGAGGTGCACATCCCGACGCTGATGCAGCGCCGCCTCATCTGGACCGGGTCCACGCTCCGGCCCCGCAGCGTGGCCGAGAAGGGCGCGATCGCCTCGGCCCTCCGCGAACGCGTGTGGCCGCTCGTCGCGCGGGGCGAGGTGAAGCCGGTGATCCACGCCACGTTCCCGCTGTCGCGGGCGGCCGACGCCCATCGGCTAATGGAGTCCGGCCGCCACATCGGGAAGATCGTGCTCGTGGCCGGCTGATCGCGGGCCCGGGTCAGCGCCGGCTGCCCACGGCGGCGCGCAGCCGCCGCAGCCGCGCGTCGAGTTCTTCGGGCGTCATCGACGCGTACTTCGGCGGCAGCAGCCGGCGGCTCGACGCTTCGAACACCGCCAGCAGCTCCATGTACTCCAGCAGTTCCCCGTCCCGGCTGGGGAAGTAGTCCGCGGCGGCCCCCGTCAGGTGCCGCGCCGCCACGGGCGCCTCCGTCCCCGCTTCCCGCGCCGCGTCGTCGTTGGCCATGAGGATGACGGCCTCGACGTCGGCGTTGCTGTAGCCGACGAGCCGGGCGGCGAAGCCCTCGCGGATGGCAACGAGATCGACGTCGGTGCGGACCTTGTTCTTGCGGATGACCGCCCGCGCGACGTTCTCGACTTCCTCGGGGGTCTGGGAGTAGAGGAACGGGATCTTCCGGTCGAGGCGCCCGGCGCGCTTGAGGTCCACGTCGAGCTTGTCCGGCCGGTTCGTCATCACGAGGAACAGGATGCGGCCGCGGTTCGACGTGTCGGACATGAACTCCTTGATCCGCGCGATCACGCGGGAGGAGGTGCCGCCGTCGCTCTCGCTGTCGGTGCTGCCGAAGGCCCGGTCGCCTTCGTCGATGATGACGACGACCTGCCCGATGGCGCGGAGGACGGTGAGGATCTTCTCGAGGTTGCCCTCCGTCGCGCCGACCCACTTCGATCGGAAGTTCTTCAGCTTCAGCGTCGTCAGGCCGCACTCCTTGGCGAACGCCTCGGCCACGAACGTCTTGCCCGTGCCCATCGGGCCGGTGAAGAGGATGCCCATCGGCACGCGGGCCGTGCGGCCGTCGCGGATGCTGTCGGCGATGATCGCCAGGTCCTTCTTGACCTCGTCCATCCCGCCAACGACCTCGAAGCCGTGGTCCGGCTCGACGAACTCCACCAGGCCGAAGCACTCCCGCTCGAGGATCTCGCGCTTGCGGCGGGCGATCAGGCGGTCCACGTCCTGCCGGGCGCGGTCCGCGACGGCCGCCGCCTGGTCGGGCGCCGCGGCGGCATCCGGGGCGATCAGCCGCCGGATCTCGTCGGGCGGCATCCCGGCCGTCAGCGTGGCGAGCTTCTTCGCGCGCGCCGGCACGTCGGCGCCCGGGCCGAGGATGCTCGCGATGAACGCCTCGCGCTGCGCCGCCTCTTCCTCCGACGCCGGGGGCGGCGCGAGGATCGAGGCGATCTGCACCGCCTTGAGCCCGGCGGTGATCTCGGCGTAGCGTTCGACGTCCTTGTCCGCCAGGCGGCGGTCGGCGAGCCGCGCGACGGTCCGCCTCGTCTCGAGGTCGGGCATCGGGATCTCGACGACGGCCACGCGGGGGTTCGAGACGATCTTCGCCGACAGCTCGCTCAGGTTCTCGGCCACCAGCAGGACGATGTTGTCGCCCTTCTCGATGGCGGGCAGGGACGACCAGCGGTGGAGCGTGATCACGGCCGCCCGATCCGTGTCGGCCTGGAACGTCTGGTCGCCGGCGGGCGCGATCGCCTCCGCGTACTCGAGCACCACGGCGACGCGCACCGAGCCGACCAGCAGGCGCTCCAGCGCGGGCAGGACCTTGTCCTTCTGCGTCGCCAGCAGCAGGTCGTCGGCTGCGGGCTCGGTCGCGGCCCGCTTGGTGAAGCGCGCCCCGGTGGCGAGGTTGTACACCGCGATGGTCTCCCGGGACTCCTTCAGCAGCACGTCGCCCAGGAAATCCACCAGGCTCGATGTCGCCTGCCCGTGCACGACCACGTCGTAGACGTTGCCGTGGAGCACGAACATGGAGGCCTCGCCGCGGAGGTAGCGGCGACGAAGATCCTCCGCCCAGCCCGGGAGCGCGCGCGGTTCGTTCATGGTGGGGTCCTACCCGTTGGCGGAGATCCCGATGCTGTTGAGCAGGCGCTCGGTGTCGGCGGCGCTGTCCTTGATGGCCTGGACGCCGTCGAGCATCTCGTCGAGCTGGCCCGACAGCTCCTGCGGCGACTGCATGGTGACGATCTGGTCGGCGAGCAGGCGGAACGAGTTCTCGATGAGATCCAGCTGGCCCCTGGCGACCGAGAGATAGCGGTGGATCTCCTGCACTTTCTCGAAACGCTTCATGATGACTGCCAGGTTCTTCTTCGCGATCTCGACCTGCTGATCGCCCTGCGCGCTGTCGCGGACGCTCCTGTCCCACCGATCGCGATCGCGATCGAGGCCGACGAGGTCCACCGAGTCCAGGTATTGCTCGTAGCGCGCGCACGTCACGGCCATGTCGAGGAACGCGTCGACCAGGCGGTCGGTCTTGACCAGTTCGCTGCGGAGCAGGTCTCCGGTGAACGACGGGTTCTGGCCGGCGAGCCGCTGGATGTCGCGCTTCTGCTGGATGAGGCGCTCGACGCGCTTCCGCTCCGGGTCCGCCAGGACCTGCATGCGCTCGGCGCGGGCCTGCGCTTCGTACTGGAGCTTGATCTGCTCGAACTTCGGGTCCCAGAGCAGGTGGCGCAGGCGACTGGACTCGGGCGCGTGCAGCAGCCAGATGGCCTCGCCGCCCACGGCGACGAGCGCCAGCAGGGGGTTCAGGGTCAGCACCGCCGCGGCCAGCCCGCCGAGGAGCAGCGAGAGGTTGTAGGGATTGGCGAACGCGTACTTCAGGTACGGACGCTTCTCGAGGATGCTGTCCCGGATCGACGCGGCCGCGGCCTGCAGGACCGAGGGCGCCTGGGACGGGGGCTCGGGCACGGCTGGTGCGGACGGGGGACGCGGCGGAGCGGGCGGCGGTTGCGCGGTCGGCCGGCGCCCGGGCTGGTCGGTCGATGCCATGGGCCTATTCTACGCGCCAGGCGAGGCGGACGAGTACAGCAGGTCCAGCAGCTGCTTCTCGACGGCCCGGAACGCCGCCGACGACTTGAGGCCGATGTCGCGGTTGGCGAAGAACGGGACGTCCACCCGGTGCAGGATCCGCGCCGGGCGCGACGAGAGGACGTAGACGGTGTCGGCGACGTAGACGGCCTCCGACACGTCGTGGGTCACGAAGAGGATCGTGTTGTCGGCCGTGCGTGAGACGTCGAGCATCAGCCCCTGCATCCCCCACCGGGTCTGCGGGTCGAGCGCGCCGAACGGCTCGTCCATCAGCACGAGGCGCGGCTCGTTGATGAGCGTGCGGGCGATCGCGACGCGCTGCTTCATGCCCCCCGAGAGGTCTTTCGGGTAGCGCCCGGCGAAGTCGCTCAGGCCGACCGCCGCCAGGTACTTGTCCGACAGCGCGTGCCGCTCGCTGTTCGGGGTGCCGCGCAGCCGGAGCCCGTACTCGACGTTCTCCCGGACGGTGAGCCACGCGAAGGACGTGTACGCCTGGAATACCATGCCACGATCGCGGCCCGTGCCGTGCACCGGGCTGCCGTCCACCAGGATCTCGCCCTGCGTCGGCGGGAGCAGGCCGGCCACCGCCTTGAGGATCGTGGACTTGCCGCAGCCCGACGGCCCCAGGAACACGACGATCTCGCCGCACCCCGGCTTGTCGTCCACGTCGAAGGAGACGTCGCGGACGGCCTCGGTGCGGTTGCCCGTGCGATCGATGTAGGTGATGCTCAGGCCCTTGACGCGCAGCTTGGGCGGCGCGCCCGTCAGGTCCGCGCGGTAGGTCGCGGCGGCGCCGGGCCGTCCGGCGTCGAGCGTGACCGCGACCGTGCCCGGCTCGCCAGCCTGCGGCCCGGGGCGGGGGGATTGTGGCTCGCTCATGCCGCCTTCTCCCGCCACCGGAACAGCACCCCCGACACGGAGCGGATCATGAAGTCCGTGAACAGCCCGATCCCGCCGATGACGAGCAGCCCGGCAAAGGACCACGAGGCTTTCTGGTGCGTCCGCGCCAGCTCGACCATGTAGCCGAGCCCGTGCTCCGGGTTGACCGCCTCGGCGAGGATCACGTAGGTCCACGAAATGGCGTTCATGACACGGAACGAATCGAAGATCTCCGGGAGCGCCGCCGGCACGAGAATCGTGCGGATGACCTGGGCGCGGCTCGCCCCCAGCGTGAGGCTCGTCTGGACCAGCTCCTCCGGCACGGTCCGGATCGCCGTGACCACGACCGGCAGCAGGTAGACGAAGACGCCCAGGAACAGGAACGCGACCTTCTCGGACTCGTAGATCCCGAACCACAGGATCAGCAGGGGAATGAAGGCCGAGATGGGCATGTAGCGCAACGGCGACATGATGGGCTCGAACAGCCGGTTGACCGGCTCGAAGGCGCCCATCAGGACGCCGAGCGGCAGGGCGATCCCGGCGGCGATGGCGAACGCGATGGCGATGCGCCGCGTGGAGATCAGGATCGCGCTGGCGAGATCGTAGTCGATGAACAGCTGCAACGTGCCGCGCACGACCTCGCTCGGCGACGGCAGGAAATCCGGAGGGGCGAAGCCCCCGTACGACACGAGGCACCACGCCCCCAGCACCACGACCGGCATGACGAACCCCAGCAGCAGGCTCGCCATGCGCGGCAGCGGCGACCGCAGCGCGAACAGGTCGGACTCGCGGCGAGCCATTACTGGGTCGCCAGGATGACCTTGATGTCCGTCCGGCGGTTGAGCTGCCGCCCGGTCTCGGTCGTGTTGGGCGCCACCGGGTTGGCGGCCCCGCGCCCGATCGTCTGGAAGCGCGATGCCTGGATGTGCGGGAAGTTCTGCAGGATGTAGGTCCGCACCGCCAGCGCGCGCCGCTCCGACAGCGTCAGGTTGCCGGTCGCCGATCCGGTCGAGTCGGTGTTGCCCTCGACCCGCAGGTAGGTGTTGCCGAACGACGTCATCGTCTCGCCCAGCGCGTCGAGGACGAAGTACGAGCCGGCCATGATCTCGTCGGAGCCCGGCGTGAAGTGGATCTGGATCTGCTTGTTGATGATCGCGCGGTCCTGCGCCGACGCGGGACGGCTCGCGATCCGCGGCTCCTCAACGGCCTGCCCGGGATAAGCGGAGGCCAGCGCGGCGATGAACCGGGTGTCGGCCCAGTCGCGGGCCTCGACCGGCCGCGTCACCAGGCCCTTCTTGCGCCAGATGACGAACGCGGTGTCGAACAGCGTCTCGTAGTGGGCCTTGCCGCCGGTCAGGCCGTAGAACTGCGCGTTGTCGGCGTAGGGCGTGAGCTTCAGTCCCGACAGCATGCCGGACACGGTGTCGCTGTCCAGCTTGAGGGCCTTGCCCACCATCGCGTACGCGGCGGCGGGGTCCGCCTTCATCATGTCGATGCCGTCGAACCAGCCGTGCACGAAGTCGCGCACGGTCTCCGGCGCCTGGTCGATGAGGTCCTGCCGGGCGCACAGCGTATCGGCAATGATGTTGGTGGCGGCCGACGTCGAGACGAGCACGTGCGCGTCGTCACCGCGGGCGGCCACGGCGGCCGACAGGTCGGGCTCCCACGTGACGGCCGCGTCCACCTGGCCCGCCTTGAACATCGCGGCGGCGGCCGGCGCGTCCTGCGTGAAGATGATGCCTTTCTCGACCGCGGCGCGGTCCTCGGGGCTCAGGCCCGACTGCGCGAGCAGGTAGAGCAGCAGGAAGTGCGACGGCGTGAACTGCGTGCAGGCGATCTTGCGGCCCTTCAGGTCCTCGACGGACTTGATCGTGCTCAGCGAGACGATGCCGTCACCGCCGCGCGACCAGTCCTGCATGATGATGGACTTGGCCTTCTGGTTCTGCTCGGCGAGGATCGAGGCCTCGCGCGCCCAGTTGTCCACCGTGTTCCACATGATGTCCACGTTGCCGTTGCGGAAGGCCGCGAGCTTGGCGGCCGGGTCCTCGAGCAGGACGAACTTCACCTGGAGCCCGTAGCGCTTCGTGTAGGCCGAGGCCGGGTTCGGGTCCAGCCCGCCGTTCGCCACGATGCCCGGCGCGTGCCCCGCCCACGTGTTGATCGCCACCACGAGCGGCCGAGACAGGCGGCCGCCGCTCGTCAGCGCGGCGCCGGTCACGCCCGTCGCGCCGGCGTTGCGCGCCGGGTCGGCCGGCGCGTTCCGCAGCGCGTCGAAGTCGCCCCGGCCGACCTCCTGCGACGCCGTGGCCGCGGGCTTCTCGCCGACCGCCCACTTCCGGATCTCGGCGCCCTTGTAGTGGTAGAAGGCGTAGCCGATCACGCCGAGGATGACGACCGTGATGAACAGCTTGGCGAACGGGGTGAGCCTCATGATCTGGTCCTCCGGACCCTACAGGGTCTTCTGGCCCTGTGCGGCCTGCTGGGCCGCGCGCTTGGCCTTGAGCTCGGCCAGTTGCTGACGGGCCTGCACGTCGCCGGCCTGGTTCTTGAGCGTGGCGAGCCGCGCGTCGAGCGACGATTCGGACAGCTCCCGCCCGAGGTTGGCCTCGGCGATCGTCGTCTTGATGTGGTCCCGGACCACGTCGAGCGCCTTGACCTCGGCGTCCACCGACAGGCCGTCGAGCTGCTCCTGGATCTTGATACGCGCCTGCGCCGACTGCAGTTTCGCCAGCTGCGTGTCGCGCTCGGCCTTGAGCTTCTTGATCTCGGCCTGGACGTTGATCAGCGACGCCTTCGCCGAGTCGGCGTCCTTCTGCGCGACGTCCAGCTCGCCCCGCAGGTCGGCCAGCTCCTTCGTCAGCTCGTTCTTCTTCTGGATCAGCACGACGGCGAGGTCGTCCTGGTTGGTCTCGACGGCGACCGCCAGCTGCGCTTCCGCCTCGGCCAGGTCGCTGGTGGCCCTGATGTTGCGGGTGTCGATGTCCTCCCGCCGCCGGATGATGGCCGCCGTGGCCGTCTTCAGCCGCGCAAACTTCTCGACCATCGAGTTGATGGCGTTCTCGTAGGCAATCTCCGGGTGTTGCTTCTCCACGTCCGCGATCCAGAGCGACAGGAAGCCCCGCCACAGGTTGCCCAGCCGCCGGAACAATCCCACGTCTGCCATGCTCGTCACCTTTCGTTACAGGACGGGCCCCGGCCGGCGGTCAGGCCGGCTCCGACGGCGCCCGCAGTTTCGGCGAGGCCTGCACCACGCGCGCCACGGCCTCCTGGCCGAAGAACTCCAGAATGCGCTGGATCCCGAGCTTCTTCTCGTTGCAGGCCTTTACCACGGCCTGCTGCTCCTGCACCCGGTCGTCCATCACCGTGCGGAGCTGGCGGATCTCTTCTTCGTACTGCTTGATGCGCTGCTGCGACTCGGACAGCAGCGTCTGCGTGTCCACGGCGCCCGTGCGGATGTAGCCCTCGAGCGCCTGCACCTCCGCCACCCCCGCCTCGATGATCTTGTCGATCGGCACGCCGAACGCCTTGAGCGACGCCTCGACGATCTGCTTGCGCACCGCGACCGGCGTCTCCTCGGGCAGGCTGCCGAGCAGGTCGATCGCCTTGCTGACGCGCTGCTGCTCATCGTCGGCGATGCCCGCGGCGTCGAACACCGCGTCGAAATCGATCCGCCCGCCCACGGCGGCTGGCGGCGGCTTGACGAAGACCTGCGCGGCGGCCGCGGCGTCGGCTTCCTGCGCTTCGGTCGGCGGGGCCGTGGCGTCCGCGTCGGCCTCGGCGTCGTCCTGGACCACGAACCAGCCGAGCACGGTCGATCCCCAGTTCTTCTTGTCGCTCATGTCGATCGATGCCGGCGCGGGCGCGCCGCTCCTCGCGTGGTTGGTGGAGTCCCCATTCGGTTGGGTAGCGATTGTACGCCTACGGCCCCCGGCCCGCAAACCGGCCCTCGATGCCGGGGACCGCTGCGCGGCGGCGTGGGAGGCGCACCCGACTGCCGGTTCCGCCTCCTGCCGGCGCCGACACCGACCGCGTGGCCGCTGTCCGGGCCTCGCCCACCCCCGGGGAAACGGGCCGGCGCGTGCCCGGGCCCTCCGGCTACGGGACGGGGATCGCCGGGGCCTTGGCCAGGTGCAGCCGCACCTCGAGCCGCCGGCCGGTCACCGTGGCGACCCCGTACTTCTTCTCGAAGTCCTGGAAGACGAGCCGGGCGTCGCCCTTCGAGACCACCGTCAGGTACCGGTCGAGGTGGCCCTGAACGTACTGCAGGGCCGCCCTGGCGGCCGCCGGGTTCGCGTATTCCGCCACGATCAGGGTCGTCGGGGGCTGGCCCGGGACCGCGTAGTCGCCGGCAACGGCCGTGAGCGTGCCGCCCAGGCGGAGCATGTCGCCGTCGCCGAGCGTGAACACCCCCTGGAGGCCGAAGCCGCCGCGGATCAACCGCTCCGATCCCGCGACCAGGTTCGGCTTCGGCAGCAGGGCGAGGGCCGGCACGGGACTGTCCGGCGGCATCTTCGTGGCGAGCGCGGCGCCGAACGTTACCAGAGCCGGCTGCAGCAATTCCCGGCCGCCGTTGTTGCCGATGATCACGAAGTAGCGGCCACGCTGGAACATCAGCTGGTAGCGGTTGACCGTGTGCCGCTCCCGGAAGGACGGGTCGCGCGTTTCCTTGCCGCACTTCGACACGTACATGCCGCGCGCGGCCGTCGCGTCCGTCATGCGGTAGATTTCGATCACGAATTCGGAGCCGGGCTGGGACGCCGCGCCCGGCTTCCGGTACGACTGCACCAGCAACTGCTCGAACCCGATCTCGAGGAAGACCTCCGCGCCCCCGTCGATGCGCCCGTAGAGGTCCGCCTTGGTGTACACGCGCGGCTTGCCCGACTTCGTCCACCCGTCGAACCCGTCGGCGGGGAGCAGGGCCGCGTCGGCTGGCGCCGCCTGGGCCGACAGCGGCGCCATGGCCGGCCCCATGGCGCCCGGCAGACCGGGCCACGCACCGACCGCCAGGGCTGCGGCGATGATCCACGTCGAGAGATGCGAACGATCGAGGTGCATGGCGGGCATCATCAGTTATCAGTTGGCGGGCCGGAAGGCCCGGGGCTGCGACGTGACGCGGCCGCGAGTCCCGACTTCCTGGCGCTCAGGCCATCACGTGGTTGATCTTCTCGGGTGTGGCGACGCCCAGCCCGAGGCGCTCGGCCTCGTACAGGTAGTCGGTGAATCGCGGGTTCTCGTTGACCGCCACGCCCATCTCCTTCCGCTTCGCGATGATCTGGCGGTGGCAGATCATGTCCAGGGCGAACGGGTCCGTGGCGAAATACAGCGAGTGGTTCGGGTACACGAACTGGGCGTTCTTGTCCGGCCCGCCGTCGTACTGCGCGCGCAGCCCGTCCGTGACATTCAGGACCAGCTTCTCGCGGATGACCGGCGAGGCGATCACCTCGGTGCACACGTTCAGGAACAGCGGCGCGTGCAGGCGACCCGTGTTGCAGACCGACCCGTAGCCCATGTTCTTGGTGGCCATCGAGATGGCGTGGCCCGTGTTCTTGAACGCCGCGAGGTTGATGATCCTGGTCAGGCGCTGGGTGAGCAGCTTGCCGAAGTACCGAGTACTCCCCGTTGAACACGTGCTGGTTCAGGTAGAACTCGTCGTCCTTGTAGCCCTTGACGTTCTTTCCGACGACGCCCTTGGCGAAGTAATAGGCGTCGCGATCGAAGTTGTTGATGCTCACGTGCTGGCCGTCGGGGCCCCGCCACTTGCTGCCTTCCTCGTCCATCGTCTGGAGGCCCTCGATCGTCACCCCCGCGGGGAAGCGGTCGGGCGTGAACCCCGCGTCCTTCAGCATGTAGTCGAACCGGTCCCAGATCACGATGTGGTCGGCGGGGACCTTGTTGGCGATGAGCCACTGGACGACGGCCTGCGCCAGCTCGACGCGGGTGTTGATCAGCGGCGGCCCGACCGGGTTGACCTTGATGCCGATCCGGTCGCCGGGCTCGAACAGCAGGGCGAAGCTGTCAGCCATGGTCCTGCCCGTGAGTGTCGTGACCCCCCGCTCGAACATCGCGGCGATGACCTTCGCATCGAACCGGTCGTCGACCAGGGCCTTCGCGTCCTTCACCTGGACCACCTTCCCGGGGAACGGGCCCGGCAGGGCGTGTTTCCCTTTCGGCACCTTCATGAAATCAGCCAGGTTCGTCTCCACCGCCGGCGCGGGTGTCTGCGCCTCGGCGGGCGGCACGCCGAGCACGATTCCCCCGGCGGCCACCGAGCACGCGCCGACGGCCTTCACGAAGTCTCGGCGGTTCACTCCTGGGGTGCTGTCAATCGTTCGGTACGGGCGGTGTCTCATGATTCGGACCTCGCGCGGGGCTGGTCAGGTGTGAGGAGGATCTGGTTCGACTTCGAGCGCGTCTCGCCGACGCTGGTCACGTAAACCGCGGGGCGTCCCTTCACCGGGCACGCGTACTCGCACGCGCCGCAGCCGGTGCACCGCCGCGGATCGACGTAGGGCTGCTTGACCGGCTTCACGGCGCCCGTGGAGTCGGTCACCTCCGCGGGCAGGAGATAGATGGCCTTCGGCGAGGTCGGGCACCATTCCTCGCAGACGATGCACTCGGTCGCCATGCCCCACGGGAGGCAGCGTCCCCGATCGTAGAACGCGGTGCCGATCCGGACGGGCGGGATCTCGCCGAGCGGCGGCTCGTGACCGGGTTGCGCCGGGCGGCCGATTTTTTCCGCGCCGGTGATCTCCCAGATCGCGCCGGTCGGGCAGACCTGCCCGCACAGGACGCAGTTGGGCTCGCAGAAGCCGATGCGCGGCACGAGGACGGGGCTCCAGAGGCCCTCGACGCCGGCCTCGGACAGCGCGGGGTGCAGCGCGTTGTTGGGGCACACTTTCATGCACTCGCCGCAGCGGATGCAGCGATCGAGGAAGTGGGCCTCGTCCACCGCGCCCGGCGGGCGGATCAGGCGGGGGTCGGCCGCCCGCACGAAGCCGGGCGTGCTGCGCATCAGCGGCACGAGGCCCGCGCCGGCCACGAGCCCGGTGACGAGCTTCCGTCGCTGCAGCTGCGGCACCTCCCGGGCCGAGGTGTCCGCCCGCGCCGACCACGCGAAGGAGATCCCGCCCTCGGGGCACTCCGACAGGCAGTTCAGGCACAGGTGGCATTCAGCCTTGCGCCACGCCGCGCCGGGAATCGGGTCGTCCCCGCCCTGGCACCGCAGCAGGCACCGACGGCAGTCGTTGCAGCGGGTGTCGTGCTTCCGCAGCTGCACGAACGACCACCTCGAGAGCACGCCGAGCAGGGCGCCCAGCGGGCAGACCGCCCGGCACCAGAATCGCGTGACCCGCAGATTCAGCGCCATCACGAGGACGAACAGGCCTCCGATCACGACCGCCTGGCTGTAGAACGGCTGCCTGAATGTGAGGAGCGCGCCGTTGAGGACGAAGGTCATCCCGTCGAGGACGATCCGCGCCGGCCCCAGGGGCAGGGCGTACGCCGCGTCGAGGCCCGCGCGGGCGGCGTAGTTCCCCGCCGGCAGGACCGCCAGCGCGAGCGATCGGACGAGGAACGAGATCGGGTCGAGCAGCAGGCCCGCCGCCGATCCGAACAGCGCGGCCACCAGGACGGCGGCCAGCACGTAGTACTTGATCGCCTGCCACGGCTTGTAGCGGTTCGATTCGATGAGCCGCGCGCCGCGCTTGGTCTCGGAACGGAGACTCCCGAAGAAGTGGTTGAGGGATCCAAGCGGGCAGGCCCAGCCGCAGAACCCGCGGCCCACGACGAGCGCGAGCAGCACGAGCGGGATGGCCCACAGGAGGTGCCGGTACAGCGTCCCGGTCGAGATCGCCGTCCCGATCGCGACGAGCGGACTCGTCTCCAGGAAGACGCCAACCGGGTACGGGAGGCGCGCGTCCGCGCCGGCCGCCCGCACCGAGCCGGGGAACTCCGTGCGGAGCAGCAGGAAGACGAAGAGCGCGAAGAAGCCGATCTGGGAGGCGAGCCGGGCCCGGCGCAGCGTCGTGGCTGTCATGGCGGGCTACAGGCTGACCACGCGCGTGCGAAGCGCGGCGAAATCCGAGCGGCCGAGGCCACGCTCCTCCGCGATGCGAAGGAACCCCAGCCGGGGAACGTCGAGGTTCCACCACGCCTTGGCCGCGTAGGCGTCGATCGCGACGGGGTCGGTGCAGACGATGACCGTGTTCTTCTCCTCGACGTCGGCCATGCTGCCCCCCGTCGGACCGCTGCGCGCGAGGATGCGGTACGCGTCCATCACCGTCACGGTCGGGCGCGCGAACGCGGCCAGGTCGGCGATGCTCTCGTGGATCCGCTGGTGGAGCCGATTGCGATCGCCGCCGATCATGCCGTACCAGTTCTTCATCCCGAGCGTGACCCCCGTCAGGCTGTGGTGCTTAGCTATGGGCACGTTGATGATCTTGTCCGCCGCGAGGAAGGGCTCCAGCACCGGCCACGCCCCCAGGACCTGGCCCTTCAGGTCGACCTGCCTGAAGAACCGCGCCTCGGGGTACACGACCTCGGCACCTTCGGCCCGGGCCGCGGCCGCGATCCCGCTCCGATCGTAGCAGCTGACCGCGTCGTTGCACGAGACGTCCGCGACGATGACCGACTTCGCCCCCGCCTCGCGGCACAGTTTCACGAGTTCGGCCACCAGCTCCGGGTTGGTGGTGGCGGCCTGCTCGGGCGCGCGGTCCCACGCGATGTTCGGCTTGATCAGCACCACCTCGTTGCGGGCCACGAAGCGGCCCATCCCGCCGGCCTCGGCAATGGCGCGGCGCACGAGGTCTCGCGGCTGTGCCTGGGGGCCCTGCGCGACGACGAGTTCCGGCAGGGCCGGGTCCGCCGGGACGCCGTGGTGCCTGGTGAAGTCGATCGGGACCGATTCCTCCGGGCGGGCGCTGCGGCCCGAGAGCCAGCCCCCAAGGCCCACCGTGGCGACGCCCGCGCCGCCGAGGCGGAGGACGCGCAGCAGGAATCGTCGGCGGTCGTCGGGTGCGGTCGGAACGGTCATGGGCGGGGCTCCTCGGACGGCGGCAGGGTGCCGCCAGACGGCCTACACAGCATACCCGGAGATGCCTGGAATCCGAATCGGACCCCCCGTATGATAGCGTGCAAGGTACGGCGGCAGGGCACACGCGGACCTCGTGCGCCCGTTGCCCGCCGCAGAGGAGTGCCATCATGCCGGCGCGTGACCCCCCGGGAGCCTGGAGCGCTGCAGCCATCCGCGAGCTCGCCATGGGCTTCCAGGCCAGTCGCGTGCTGCTGACGGCCGTGGACCTCGACGTGTTCACGGCGATCGGCCGTGAGCCCAGGATGGCGGGCGACGTGGCCCGGGCGGTCGGTGCCGACGAACGGGCGACCGACCGCCTGCTCGACGCGGTGTGCGCGCTCGGGCTGCTCGAGAAGCGCGGCGGACGGTTCGCCAACGTGCCAGCGGGGCTGCGGTTCCTGGTGCGCGACAGCCCGGACTACCTGGCGGGCCTGGGCCACTCGTCCAGCATGTGGCGCACGTGGCAGGGCCTGACCGACTCGGTCCGGAGCGGCCGCCCGGTGATCGACGCGGCGATCAACGACCGCGGCGACGAGTGGCTGCAGCCGTTCATCGCGGCCATGCACCACCGGGCGCGCCTGCAGGCCGACGACATCATCGGGCGCCTCGGACCCTCCGCGGCGCGGATGCTGGACGTCGGCGGCGGTTCGGGCGCCTTCGCGATGGCCTTCGCGCGCAGCCGGGACGACCGCTCCGCCGTGGTCTTCGACCTGCCCAATGTGCTGCCGCTGACGCGGGGATACCTCGACGCCGGCGGGATGGCCGCCCGCGTGGCCACCGTGGCCGGGGACTACACGGTGGACGAACTGCCCGGCGGCTGCGACCTCGTGTTCATGTCGGCGGTGGTGCACAGCAATCCGCCTGGCGTGAACCAGGCGCTGCTGCAACGCGCGGCACGGGCCGTCGCGCCCGGCGGCGAGGTGGCCGTGGCCGACTGGATCATGGACGAGGATCGCGTGTCGCCCGCGGCGGGCGCGATGTTCGCCTTGAACATGCTCGTGGCGGCGGAAGGCGGCGACACGTACACCGAGGGGACCATCCGCGGCTGGATGGCCGCGGCCCGCCTGACCGTCGTGGCCCGCCACGACACGCCGTTCGGCACGGGGATCATCGTCGGTCGGAAATAGCCGGCGCCGCGCGCGGCCGGCTGCCAGCCGCGCGCCGAGGGTCGTCCATGGCCTGGTCCGAGTTCACGAGCGCGGTGCGCGACGTCTTCCACGGGATGGCCTACACGGGCTACGAGAAGCGGCTGCGCGCCGAGGCGCTCGACCTGAACGACCTGTTCCTGCTCCTGTGCTTTCTCGAGAGCGTCGGGTTGCCCAATCCCGCGCTGGTCTACCTGCTCGAGGTGTACCCGGCCCTGCTCGACGAGTTCCACCTGTGGCACCGGCGCATGGGGATGGACCGATCCCCGCTCGCCACGATCTCCTGCTGCTGATCGTGCGCCATCTTCTCGATCAGCGGGTGCTCTTCTTCGGCGGCAAGGGCGGGGTCGGCAAGACCACGTGCGCGTCGGCCGTGGCGCTCGCCGCCGGGCGCGCCGGGAGGCGCGTCCTGCTCGTATCGACCGATCCGGCGCATTCCACCTCCGACATCTTCGAACAGGCTCTGGGACCCGACCCGAGGCCGATCGCGCCAGGCCTGTCGGCGATGGAACTCGACGCCGAGGTCGAGGGGGCGCGCTACCTGGACGGCGTGCGGGCGCAGATGGCGACGCTGTTCAGCCCGGCGGTGCTGCGCGAGGTGTCCCGGCAGTTCGAGCTCGCGGCGTCGATGCCGGGCGTGGTCGACGTGGCGGTGTTCGAGCGCATCGGGGAGCTCATCGTGTCCGGGCACGGCGGCTACGACCTGCTGGTCTTCGACACCGCGCCCACCGGCCACACGCTGCGACTCCTGCAGATGCCCGAACTGCTGCACACGTGGGTGGCTGCGCTGTCGGTGCGCCGGCGCGAGATGCTGACGCGCCAGGACGAGCTCCGCGGGCAGGATGCCGGCACGGCCGCGCACACCGATCCCGTGCTGGAGGCGCTCGATCGCCGCGAAAAACGGCTCCGGGAGGTCCGCGAACTCCTCACCCAGCCGGGGACGGCCGCGGTCGTCCTGGTCCTCGTGGCGGAGCGGCTGCCGATCGAGGAGACCGCGCGGGCGGAGGTGGCGCTGCGCGAGACGGGGCTGGCGGTGGGCGGCCTGATCGTGAACCGCGTCCTGCCGGACGGCCTGTCCGGGGACTTCTACACGGCTCGGAAGGCGCAGGAACGCCGGTACCGCGAAGAGATCGAGCGGCGCTTTTCCGCCCTGGACCGCGCCACCGTGCCCCAACTCGACTCCGACGTCCACGGCCTCGCCGCGCTGGAGCGGATTGGCCGTTTCCTGATGCCCGACTGACCCGCCGGCTGCGAGGACGCCCATGCGCATCACGGAGCCCATGACGCTGGCCACCGACTATCTCATGGGCGGGCTCGCGGCCGCGCTCGCGGCTCGGCTGCTGCTGGCCGGCTCAGGGCAGGTGTCCGTTCGCCTGTGGGGCTGGGCGCTCGGGGCGACGGCCGCCGCCTCGTTCCTCGGGGGAACGTTCCACGGGTTCGCGCAGATGCTGCCGGCGTCCTCGGCCCAGGGGCTCTGGAAGGCGACCCTGCTCAGCACGGGGGTCGGGAGCGCCTGCATTCTGGCGGGCGGCGTGCTGGCCGCGACAACCGGGCCGGCTCGCACGGTCCTGCTGGCCGCCGTGCTCGTCAAGTTCGCCGCGTTCACCGTCTGGGCCGCCGGCCACGACGAGTTCCTCGGCGTCATCGCGGACTACAGCCTGGCGCTCGTCGGGCTGGTCGCGATCCAGGCTGCGGGCCCGGCCGGCCTGGGGGCCCCGGCCGCGCGATGGATCCTGGCGGGCGTCGGGGTCTCGGGGGTCGCGGCGCTGATCCAGGCGCTTCGGCTCGCCCCGCACCCGCGCTTCAACCACAACGACCTCTTCCACGTCGTCCAGATGCTGGCGCTGTACCTGCTGTATCGCGGGGGGATGCTCCTGCGGGATTTGCGGTAGACTCTGCACGTTTTGGGAGGAGCCATGGCGACGTCCGCATCCGACGCCGGGATCGACACCAGCAACCTGCCGCCCAATGCGTACCTGCGGCTGAAGCCCGGGGAGGTGTACCAGCCCATCGTGCCCGCGGGTGTGCACCTGCACGAGTCCACGTGGCGGTCCGTGCTGTGGGGCGTGTTCCTCTGCGTGCTCTTCACGCTGGCCTCGGCCTACTCGGGGCTGAAGGTCGGGCAGGTGATGGAGGCGGCGATCCCGATCTCGATCCTCGCGATCGGCCTGGCGCGCGTCTACCGGCGCCGCTCGACGCTGCTCGAGAACGTGATCATGACCGGCATCGGCGGGACGTCGGGCGCGGTGGTGGCCGGGGCGATCTTCACGCTGCCGGCGCTCTACATCCTGAAGCTCGACCCGCACCCGCTGCAGACGATCTTCATCTGCCTCGCGGGGGGCTGCCTGGGCGTGCTGTTCCTGATCCCGCTGCGGCGCTACTTCGTGCGGGAAATGCACGGCGAGTTCCCGTACCCGGAGGCGACGGCGATCACCGAGGTCCTGGTGACGGGCGAGAAGGGCGGATCGCAGGCGCGCCTGCTGCTCCAGGCCACGGCGATCGCCGGGGTCTACGACTTCTTCGTGACGACGTTCCAGGTGTGGAAGGAATACGTCGATTTCCGCTTCGTGCCGCTCGTGCGGGACCTGGCGGAGAAGGCCAAGGTGGCGACCAGCTTCGACGCGGTGGCGTTCATCCTCGGCCTGGGGTACGTGATGGGCCTGCGGTCGTCCATGGTCCTGTGCGCGGGCGGGGTGCTGTCGAACTTCGTGCTCGTGCCGCTGGTCTGGATGATCGGCCGCGACTTCCCCGACATCGCGGTGTACCCGGGCACGGCCTCGATTGCCGGCATGACGGCGACGCAGATCTTCCGCAACTACGTCCGCTTCATCGGCGTGGGCGCGATCGCGGCGGCCGGCATCTTCGGGATCATCAAGTCCCTGCGGATCGTCGCGGGCTCGTTCGGCATCGCGGCGAAGGCGTTCCGCGCCGGGGGCGGGCCGGTCGAGGAGCGGACCGACCGCGACGTCTCGATCGTGTCGATCCTGATCGGCGTGGTCGTCGCCACGGTCTCCATCGCGGTGTTCTTCGGGTCGCTGACGTCCTCGGGCACGGCGCTGGCCGTGGGCCTGGTGCTGACGCTGGTGTTCTCGTTCTTCTTCGCCTCGGTGGCGGCCAACGCGATCGCGACGGTCGCGCGCAACCCGGTGTCCGGGATGACGATGCTCACGATCATCATCTCCTCCGTGGTGCTGCTGCGCTTCGGGGTGTCGGGCCAGTCGGGCATGTTCTTCGTGATGGCGATCGCGGGGATGGTGTGCACGGCGCTCTCGGTGTCGGGGCAGACCATCACGGACCTGAAGACCGGGTACTGGCTCGGGTCCACGCCGGCCGCGCAGGAGCGCGTCAAGTTTCTCGGCGTCGCCGCCTCCTCGCTGGCCGCGGGGCTGGCGATCGTGATGCTGGCGGTGGCGTTCCAGTTCGGCGAGGCGGCGCCCGGCGACACGCGCACGATCCTGGCGGCGCCGCAGGCGTCGATCATGAAAGCCCTGGTGGAGGGCTTCATGAGCCGCCAGCCGGTGGCCTACATCCTGTTCGGCACGGGGGCCGCGGTGTCGGTGATGATGGAGATGCTCGGCGTGCCCGCGCTGGTGTTCGCCCTCGGCATGTACCTGCCGCTCGAGCTGAACCTCCCGGCGCTGGTCGGCGGCTTCCTCGCCTACAAGGTCACGGGCCGGTCCGAGCGCGTGGGCGGCGAGGCGGGGAGCCGGATGCGCGAGCGCGCCGTGATCATCGCGTCGGGGTTCATGGCGGGCGGCGCGCTCGGCGGGGTTTTCGGGGCGGCCCTGCGGCTCTTCTCGTGGTACTCGGAGGACCTGGTCAAGACGCCGTTCTTCGACTCCGACGCGACGTCCCAGATCGTCTCGGCCGTGCTGTTCGGCGGGCTGTGCGCGTACCTGTGGTGGGACTCGACGCGCAAGGTGACCTCATGACACCAGAGCACGCGGAAGCGCCGCGCGGGGCGGCGATCGTTGCCGGCGCGCGGCGGACGACGGTCCAGGCCCGCCTGACCGACGGCCGCATCTTCGACGCGCCGCCCGGGACGCCGATCCGGGACATCCTCCGCGTGGCCGCCGGTGGGGGCGTCTGCCCGGTGGTCGCCGCCATCGTGGACGGGCGGCTGCGGGAGCTCACCTTCCCGCTCGTCGAGGACGCCGACGTCACGCCGCTCGACACGGCCACGACCGACGGCGCGCGCATCTACCGCCGCTCGCTGTCGTTCCTCATGCTGGTGGCCGCGTCCGAGGTGTTCCCCGACGCCGGGGTCTTCATCGAGCACTCGGCGACGACCGTCGGCGGCTATTTCTGCGAGATCCGGGGCCGGGCGCCCTTCTCGACGGACGACCTTCGCCTGATCGAGCGGCGCATGCGCGAGATCGTCGCCGACGACGCGCCCATCATCCGCACGCCGACGCCCACCGCGGAAGCGATGGACCTGTTCCGGGCGCGGGGCGAGGACGACAAGGCCCGGCTGCTCGCCCACCGGCGCCGGGACGACGTCGTGCTGTACGCGCTGCGCGGACGGCTGGACTTCTTCCAGGGCTACATGATGCCGTCCACCGGGTGCCTGCGGCACTTCGCCCTCCACGCGATGCCGCCGGGGTTCATCCTGCAGTTCCCGCGCCAGCGCCGACCCACCGAGATCGGCCGGCTCACGCCCTACCCGAAGCTGTTCGCCGTCTTCGAGCAACAGGGGCACTGGCTCGACCGGCTCGGCATCCGCGGCGCCGGCGCGCTGAACGACGCGATCGCGGCGGGGCGGCTGCGGGAGATCTCGCTCGTCGGGGAGGCGCTGCACGAGGCGGATCTCGCGCGTATCGCGGCCGACATCGCCACCAGCCGGAAGCAGGTCCGCATCGTGCTCGTCGCCGGCCCGACCTCGTCGGGCAAGACCACGTTCGCCAAGCGCCTCGGGGTGCAGTTGCTCGCCAACGGCATCCGCCCGCTGCCGATCGGCCTCGACGACTATTTCGTGGATCGCGACAGGACGCCCAGGGGCGCGGACGGCGACTTCGACTACGAGAGCATCCACGCGCTCGACCTGGCGCGCTTCAACGACAACCTGCAATCCCTGATCGCCGGGCGGCCGACGAGCCTGCCGCACTACAACTTCCTGACCGGGCAGAGCGAGATCGGCCCCACGCTGGCGATTGGCCCCGACCAGGTCCTCATCGTCGAGGGCATCCACGGGCTGAACCCGGATCTGGTGCCCGCCCTGCCGCCGGAGAGCCTCTACCGGGTCTACGTCTCGGCCCTGACGCAGTTGAACCTCGACCGGCACAACCGCGTCAGCACGTCCGACTGCCGGCTGATCCGCCGCATCGTGCGGGACGCGCGGGCGCGGGGCTACACCTCGGTCGACACGCTGCGCCGCTGGGCATCGGTCGTGCGTGCCGAGAAGCAGCACATCTTCTGCTTCCAGGAAAACGCCGACGCGATCTTCAACTCCTCACTGGTGCACGAGCTGGCCGTGCTGCGGCCGCTGGCCGAGCCGCTCCTGCTGCAGGTGCGGCCCGAGACGCCCGGGTTCCTCGAGGCCAACCGGCTGCTGTCGTTCCTGCAGTGGTTCCGGCCGTCGCCGCCGGACCTGGTGCCCGACAACTCGATCCTGCGCGAGTTCATCGGCGGATCGATCCTGGAGCAGTTCGAGCTCTGGCCCACCCCTCCCGAGCCGGAAGACGACGACCCGCACAGCTGAGGCGCGCCCGCTGAGGGACCGCAGGCGGATCCCGGCCCGCGGCTCGCCTCCGCCGTGCGGGATCGGCAAGCGTGCGCGGGCACGGCGGCCGGGTCAGCGATCCACGCGCCGATACCGCGTCATCCGGATCTGCTCGCGGACGATGAGCTCCGTCCCGGCCCGCGGCGTGGCCAGCAGGGTTTCGATGCGCCGCGCCACCGGCGGGTCGATGAACGCGTCCTTCCACGCCTCGGCGAAGTACTGCTGCAGGTCGGCCAGCGAGTCGGCGTAGCGGCGGAACTCCAGTTGCTCGTCGATTTCGACCCTGAAGAGACCCTCCCGGATCGCGTCCGCCAGAGCCGCCTCGGCCTGCCGGTACTCAATCCCGTCGTCGGTTTCATGGATCACCCCCGCGGCGTGACGCACCTCATCGACGCGCACCTCGAGCAGGGGCTCGTCCGGCAACGGGTGGATGTCCAGCAGCGCTCCGCCTGGCCGGATCACCCGGTGCGCCTTGTCGAGGGCATGGACCATGCCCGGGGGATCCACTCATCAAAGCGACCACGCGAGGATGGCGATGTCGAATCGGCCGTCCCGGACGAAGAGCTCCTCGAGCCCGGTCGCCCGCAGCTCCACGCGCTCGCGCAGCTCCGGCGGCAGGTCGTCCCGGGCGACGGCGATCGCGTTCCGATCGGGATCGATCGCCAGCACCCGTTTCGCGTGACGGGCATAGCGCCACGTCAGCCGCCCGTCGCCGCAGCCCACCTCCAGAACGTCCGCCTCCGACAGATCGCCGGCGAGGCGCAGCAGGGTGGTCGTTTCACGTTCTTCGGGGTCGATGCGCAGGGCCACGTCGACGTCCTCCCTCAGGCGCGATCGAGATCCTCGCGCCCGGTCCGCACGTTCCATGGCAGGAGCTCGTACTGGCCGACGCCGGCCTGCCAGTAGGGGTCGTCGTCCCGGATGCGGTCGAGCGTGGCCTGCGCGCCCTCGTCGGGTACGCGGAGCAGCAGAGCGCCGCCAAAGCGGGGCTCCAGGGGGCCCGAGGCGACCAGGAGCCCGCGGGCCTTCAGGTCCTGCAGGTAGGCGCGATGCGCGTCGTAATGCGCGAGGACCTCTTCGATGGCCCGGCGGTACCTGATGATGGCGAGTGCGTACATGGTCCACCTCCCGGTGTCTGCGCATTGTGCGTCGGTCCCGCCGGCGTTTCAAGCGTTCGCCGCCCGCCGTGCGGCTGCGGAGGCCGATGCAGGCCCCCGGCGTCGCCGCCGGACGCGGGCTCCGCGTATAATCGCCGGCAGTGATGTGCGGGATGATTCCGGCGCCGCGGCGCCCCTGCGTGGCGGCTGGTGGAGGCGTGCCCATGAGAGTCCGCTGGTTCCTGATCGCGCTGCTCCTCGCGGCGGTCGTCGCGCCCGTCCGGACGGCCTCGGTGCCGACCCGGGCCACGCACGGCATGGTGGTGTCCCAGAACGCGATCGCGTCCCGCATCGGCGTCGACGTGCTCCGCGAAGGCGGAAGCGCCATCGACGCGGCCGTCGCGACCGCGCTCGCCCTGTCGGTCGTCCATCCCACGGCGGGCAACATCGGCGGCGGCGGATTCATCCTGTACCGCCCGAGCACCGGGGATCCCGTGGCGTACGACTTCCGCGAGATGGCCCCGTCGGGTTCGTCGCCCACGATGTTCATGAAGGACGGCACGTACGACGCGAAGATCCACCACGAAGGCTACCTGTCGGTGGGCGTGCCGGGCACGGTCGCCGGCCTGCACCTGGCCTGGCGGGAACAGGGCCGCCTCCCATGGAAGCGGCTGGTGGAGCCCTCCATCCTGCTCGCGCGCGACGGGTTCGTGGTGAGCGAGGGGCTGGCGCGGTCGCTGCGGGGCGTGCTGCCGGAGATGCGGAAATACCCCGCGTCGGTGTCGCAGTTCTCGAAGGACGGCGTCCCCTACGAGCCGGGCGACACGTTGAGGCAACCGGACCTGGCGCGCACGCTGGAGCGCATCGCCGCCGATGGCCCGGCCGGGTTCTACGGGGGCGAGACCGCGCGCCTCGTCGAGCAGGAAATGAAGGCGCACGGCGGGCTCATCACCGCCACTGACCTCGAGGCCTACAAGCCCGAGAAGCGGACGCCGATCCGCGGCACCTACCGGGGCTACGAGATTCTCTCCATGCCGCCGATCAGCTCGGGCGGCACCGCCCTCGTCGAGATGCTGAACATCCTCGAGGGCTACGACCTCGGGGCCAGCGGGTCCGGATCGGCCCGGACCGTCCACCTGATGGTGGAGGCGATGCGCCGCGCCTACGCGGACCGCGCCCGCTACCTTGGCGATCCGGCCTTCAACCCGCAGATGCCCGTGACCCGTCTCACGTCCAAGGACTACGCCGCCGACCTGCGCAAGACCATCAGCCTCGAGCACGCGTCCGTCTCCTCGCCCTCGTCCTTCACCTGGCCGGCCGAGTCCGACGAGACCACGCACCTCTCGGTCGTCGACGCGGACCGGAATGCCGTGTCGTTGACCTACACGCTCGAGGGCGGCTACGGGTCCATGATCACCGTGCCCGGCGCGGGGTTCCTGCTGAACAACGAGATGGGCGACTTCAACGCCGGTCCGGGCCTGACGACGAGCGCGGGCCTGATCGGCACCGAGCCGAACATGGCCGCGCCCGGCAAGCGGATGCTGTCGAGCATGACGCCGACCATCCTCGTTCGCGACGGCCGGCTGTTCATGGTGACGGGCAGCCCCGGAGGACGGACCATCATCAACACCGTCCTCGAAACGGTGCTCAACGTGGTCGACTTCGGCATGAACGCCCAGGAAGCCGTGGATGCGCCCCGCTTCCACCACCAGTGGCTGCCCGATCGGACCAGCTACGAACGCAACGGGCTGTCGCCCGATACGCTGGGGCTGCTGCAGAAACTGGGTCACGCCTTCGCACCGATCGGGGCCCAGGGCGTCGCCGAGGCCATCGTCGTGAACTGGAAGGACGGCAAGCTGGAGGGGGGCTGCGACCGCCGGGCCCCGGACGGAGGGGCGGGGGGGTACTGAAGAACCCCGGCGCTGAAGCGCCGGGGACCACGTTCGAGGTTGCGGACAGACGTAGCCCCGGCGCTTCAGCGCCGGGGGCCGCGGGGCGACGACGGCCGTACGCCACGGGCGGCGCGCCGGAGGCCGGAAGGCAGCATGTTCACAGCAGACCGCGCGGCGGCCGCCGACGGGCGGAGCCGGTAGTGTCGAACACGATCCCCCCGGTCCCGGCGTCGCTCCGTCGCTGGGACGTGGTCGGCGTGGGCGCGAGCTGTGTCGACTACGTGTACCGGCTCCCGGAATTCCCGGCGCCGGCAGGCGCCCGGTCGAAGATTCGCATCCGTTCAGGCCAGGTCGCGTGCGGCGGCCAGACGGCCACCACCCTGTCCACGTGCAGCCGCCTCGGTCTGCGCGCCAAGTACGTCGGCGCGATCGGCCGCGACGAGCATGGGCAATGGATCCGGGACGCGCTCGCGCGGCACGGCGTCGACACCACGGACGTGGTGCAGCGGGGAGAGTCGACCGCGTCGGCGGTGATTCTCATCGACGACACCGGTGAGCGCCTGGTGCTCTGGCATCGTGACGACGGGCTCGTCCTGCCGCCCGATGCGCTGCCGCTCGACGCCATCGCCCAGGCCCGGCTCGTGCACGTGGACGACGTGGACGAACCGGCAGCGCTCAGGGCAGCCTCGCTCGCCCGCGCCGCGGGGATCCCGGTGACGTGCGACATCGATCATGTCACCGCGCGCACCGAAGACCTGCTGGCGCTCGTGAGCCTGCCCGTGCTCGCCGAGCACGTGCCGTCCGCCCTCACGGGCGAGGCGGATCTCGAGCGGGCGCTGCGGGCTCTTCGCGCGCGGCACCCGGGCGTGATCTGCGTCACGCTGGGGGAACGCGGGGCAGTCGCGCTCGAGGGCGACACGCTCCACCGGGTCCCGGCGTTCCACGTCGACGCCGTCGACACGACCGGTGCGGGTGACGTGTTCCGAGGCGGGTTCATCCATGCCCTCCTGGAGGGCCTGTCCATGCCGGCCGCCCTGCGATTTGCCAACGCGGCCGCGGCGGCCAGCTGCACGCGTCTCGGGGCGCTGGCGGGGGTTCCCTCACTCCTGGAAATCAAGGAAATCCTACGTGCCGGGCGGGCCCGCGCCTGACGCCTCGAGGCCGCCCCATCGGCGCGTGCGGCACCACGTGAGGCGACACTGTGAGGTAGAATAGGGCGTCCTGTCCGGGCATCGACCGCGCCCGGGCATCCCGGCGCCTTCCCTGGTGGCAAGCCCCCCGATCAGCCGCGGACGTTCCGACTGCTCGATTCGTGCCAGCGGACCCTGGGTTCCGGGCAACCCTCCCGCCGGTCGCGTACGCGACGGCGGATCCACGAGGAGGATTCATGCATATCGGTGTTCCACGCGAGCGGCGAGCCGACGAGCATCGTGTTGGCCTCACGCCGGCCAACGTGGAGTTGTTGACGTCAGCCGGCCACGTCTGCTCGATCGAGAAGGATGCGGGGCGCGGCGCTGGCTTTTCCGATGCCGAATACGAGAAGGCAGGCGGGCGCATTGTCTACTCGGGCGAAGAGGCCTACGGGCGGGCCGACCTGGTCGTCAAGGTGTCGAAGCCGATGGCCGAGGAGGCGAACTGGCTGCGCGAGGGCTCCACGCTGATGGGGTTCCTGCACCTGGCCGCGGGCCGGCGCAACCGCGTCGAGACGTTGATCGAGCGGAAAGTGACGGCCATCGCCTACGAGACGATCCAGTGCGATGACGAATCGCTGCCGGTGCTGTCGTCGCTCAGCCACATGGCGGGGCTGATGGTGCCGCAGGTGGCGGGCACGTTGCTGCAGAACGACCGGGGCGGCAAGGGCATCCTGCTATCGGGGATTGCGGGCGTGCCGCCGGCGGAGGTCGCGATCCTCGGCGCGGGCACCTTCGGGAGGGCCGCGGCGCGGGCGTTCCTGGGGCTCGGGGCCAGCGTCTACGTGCTGGACCAGGACCTGAAGCATCTCCAGCAGCTCGAGGAGAGACTGGGAATCGGGCGGCACATGGTGCTGATGGTCGCGCACGCGGCCAACATCCGGAAGGTGACCGCCTTCGCGGACGTCCTGGTCGGCGCGATCCACATTCCCGGCGCCCGGAGCGCCAAGATCGTCACGCGCGAGATGGTCGCGGGGATGAAGCCGCGGTCGGTGATCATGGACATCGCGATCGATCAGGGCGGCTGCATCGAGACCAGCCGGCCGACGACGCACCGGGACCCGACCTTCATCGAGGAGAACGTCATCCACTACTGCGTGCCGAACATGACGTCCGTTGTGGCCCGGTCGGCCACGCACGCCCTGACCAATGCGGCCTGGCCGTTCATCTCGGCGGTCGCGGACCAGGGCTTCGAAGCCGCGCTCGGATCCCTCCCGGCCCTCGGGCGCGGCGTCGCCACCCACCAGGGACACGTGGTGAACGCGATGCTGGCATCCCACCTGGGTGTGCGGGAGGTGGCGCTGTGAACTGGATGGAGTCGTACCGAAGCAAGGTCGTGACGGCCGAGGAGGCCGTCCGGCACATTCACTCGGGACAACGGGTGTTCCTCACGGGCAACTGCTCGGTGCCCCAGACGGTCGTCGGCGCCCTCGTCGAGCGGGCCATGGGCCTCACCGACGTCGAGCTGGTCCAGGTGCTGACGTTCGGCAAGGCGGCGTACGCGGACCCCAAGCTGGTCGGCCACCTGCGGATCAACACGCTGTTCATCAGCGACACCCAGCGCGCGGCGGTGCACGAGGGGCGTGGCGACTATTCGCCGTGCTTCCTCTCGGAGATTCCCGGCCTGTTCAAGAACGGCCACCTGCCGATCGACACGGCGCTCATCCACGTCAGTCCGCCGGACGAGCACGGGTTCTGCTCGTTCGGGGTCGAGGTCGGGGTCACGAAGACGGCCGCCCAGTCGGCCAAGCTGGTCATCGCCGAGGTCAACCCGAACATGCCTCGGACGCTCGGCGACGCATTCATACACGTATCCAAGTTGAACTTCATCGTTCCCGTCGACTACAAGCTGCCGGAAGTCAGCATGGCCGCGGCGTCCGACCTCGCCGTGAAGATCGCGACGAACGTGGCCAACCTCATCCCCGACGGCGCGACCCTCCAGACCGGCATCGGCGCCATCCCCGATGCCGTGCTCCACCAGCTGACGGATCGGAAGCACCTCGGCGTCCACACCGAGCTGTTCTCCGACGGCGTCATCGACCTGGTCAACCGCGGCGTCATCGACGGCGAGGCGAAGACGCTGCACCCCGGCAAGATGATCGCCGGGTTCATGATCGGCACGCAGAAACTCTACGACTTCGTGAACGACAACCCGATCATCGAGATGCACCCGACCGAGTACGTGAACGATCCGTTCATCGTCGCCCAGAATGCCCGCATGGTGGCGATCAACTCCGCCATCGAGGTGGACCTGACCGGGCAGGTGTGCGCCGACAGCATCGGGCCGCGCTTCTACAGCGGCGTCGGCGGGCAGGTGGACATGATCTACGGCGCGTCCCGCAGCAAGGGCGGCCTGCCGATCATCGCGCTGCCGTCGTCGGCCGTCGTGAAGGGCCAGAACATCAGCAAGATCGTCGCGATGCTCAAGCTCGGCGCGGGCGTCGTGACCACGAGGAACCACGTGCACTATGTCGTGACGGAGCATGGCGTGGCCTACCTCTACGGCAAGACGATCCGGCAGCGTGCGCGGGCGCTGATCGACATCGCCGCGCCGGAGTTCCGCGCGGAACTGGAGCAGAAGGCGATCGAGCTCAGGTACCTCTGAATAGGGAATAGGGAATAGGGGATAGGGGATAGGGGGAACAGGGGTCCAGACCGGATAGATTGGTGACAGCGTAGACCGGATACATGGGTAACAGGTTTCATGATGGGTCAGGAGGAGTCCTGACCGATGCCTTGGAAGGAAACCTGTGCCATGGATCAACGGGTCGCGTTGATGGGGGATTGGCTGCGAGCCGAGTGGACGATCACGGAGCTCGCGAGTCGGTATGGAATCAGTCGGAAGAGCGTGTACAAGTGGCTGGCCCGCTATGCGGCAGATGGTCCAGCCGGGCTGGTCGATCACTCGCGCGCTCCGAAGGCACACGGCCGGGCGATGGACGCGGAGCGTCGAGAGGCGATCCTGGCGGAGCGACGCGCCCACCCGTACTGGGGGCCGCGCAAGCTGCGGGAACGGTTGAAGAAGAAGGAGCCGAAGAAGGTGTGGCCGGCGGCGAGCACGATGGGGGATCTGCTGCATCGTGAAGGCCTGAGCACGCCGCGCCGCCGGACTCGGTATGTGGTGCCGTTGACGCAGCCCCTGGCGGCGGCGACGGCGCCGAACGCGGTATGGACGGCAGATTTCAAGGGCTGGTTTCGTACGCAGGATGGGACCCGTTGCGATCCGCTCACGCTCGCCGATGCCTATAGTCGGTTTGTGTTGTGCTGCCGCATTGTGCGGCCCAGTCGGGCGGGCGTCCGCCCGTGGTTTGAACGGGCCTTCCGGGAGTACGGGCTGCCGCGCGCGTTGCGCACCGACAATGGGCCGCCCTTTGCGACGACGGGCGCGGCGGGCCTCTCCCGCCTGGCGGTGTGGTGGTTGAAGTTGGGGATCGCCCTGGACCGGACAGAGCCTGGTCATCCGGAGCAGAACGGGCGGCACGAGCGGTTTCATTTGACGCTGCAAACAGAAGGCAGCACCCCGCCGTCCGCGACGCCCGGGGCGCAGCAGCGGCGGTTCGATCAGCTGCGGGTGGAGTTCAACACGGAGCGGCCGCACGAAGCGCTGGACTTCGAGACGCCAGCGGAGTGGTATCGGGCGTCTCCGCGCCCCTACCCCGGCCGCCTGGACGAGCCGTGGTATGACGCGCGGCACCAGGTCCGCCGTGTCAAAGAGTCCGGGCAGATCAAATGGCAGGGCGCGGTCACCTTCATCAGTGAAGCGGTCGCGGGAGAATGCGTGGGTCTCGAGGAGACGGAGCACGGCGACTGGACGGTGCGCTTCATGCACATCGAGCTCGGGCGCATCGAACGCAGGAGCGGCCGGTTTGTACAGGCCTGGCGCGGTTCCCGTCGCCAAGCCCGAACGGCCGGCGTCGTCGTCGGCCCGAACGATAGCGCGGGGCTCGGCGGCCCTCAAGGCTCTCCGCTTCGCTTCGACCCCGCTCACGCGGGGCACTGACGTGGCCTTGACCGACGCCTTCGCCCCGTGCGGAGGAGCAGCTACGACGACCAGCTGAGTGTTACCCATGTAACCGGTCTAGTCTGTTACCGATGTTTCCGGTTGCACCCAGGGAAGCCGCGGACTGGCTCCCGGGGCGGCGCTGCACGATGTGCGGCGCCGCCTTTGTTCTTGATGGTCGCGCGATGCGCGCGGGACGCGGCCGCTACCGCGCCGCGAGGTCGAACGACATCCCGGCGGTCAGCACGTGGAAGCCGAGGCCGTGCCCGGTCGCGAGCTGGCCCGGGTCGCGTTTCTCGACCTGGGCGCCGCGGGCGTCGAACACCAGCACGCTGCTCCTGCCCACGACGTCGAACCGGCTCCCGTACACGATGACGGCGGTCTGTTCATCGATGCCCACGCCGACGAGCGCCGGGTGATCGAGCACGAGGCTGATGAGCCGGCTCTGGCGCTGCCGCTTCAGAAAGTGCTGATCGACAACGACCTCCGGCCACAGGCCGAGGCCATCTGCGATCTTCGTGGCGCCGCTGGTGATGCTCTGCAGGTCGGCGTCGCCCGTAATCATCGCCCGTGACATCACGGCGGCGCCCGCGCTGGTGCCGCCGACGGTGGCGCCGTCCCGGTAGCGTGCCAGGATCGCCGCCGCGATTCCCGTGCCCTCGAAGGCCTTCATCAGGCGATTCTGATCGCCGCCCGGGAACCAGATGAGCGCGGCGCGGCGGACCGCCTCCAGTGCGACAGGCACGTCGGTCACGGGGAGCCATCGCACGTCGGTGGCGCCCGCCTTGCGCCACATCTCGCACGCGACCTCGCCGGTGTCGGCGAGTTCCGAGGCCTGCGGGAAGACCAGGACCGCGGCCGCGCTGCCGCCGGAGAGGGCCAGCGCGCGCGAGAGCACGTCGTCGGGCACGCCGCCGCCGCCCACCACGACGAGATGCCCCCGCGGTGGCGGCTCCGCGCCGGCGCGGGCCGGTGCGGCGACGGAGGAGGCCAGCACCGCCCCCAGGAACACGGCCACGACGTGCGAGAGACGACGACTCATGCGGGCCTCCAGGACGCTGCGCCCCGGGGGGCGCGGGCACTCACCGGGCGCGGTTCATCACCAGGCCGCCGCCGCCCAGCGCGAGGAAGATCAGCGCCTGGACCGCGGTGCGGTACTGCACGGGCTCCGCCGTGAACGCGACGTACAAGAACACGGCGCCCAGCAGCAGGATCAGCGTGTAGACACCGTTCATGACGGCGCGCGCCCGGCGGCGCGTGTCGGGCGTGTCGGTGCCGAACACCCGGTAGAAGAGGATCAACCCCGCCGCGGCCACGATGTCGAGGACGGCGAACATCACCCAGAACACCCGGGCCGCGCCGGCGGCGCCGGGCGTGCCGATCGCGGGCTTCAGCATCGCGGTGTAGAGCAGGGCGCCGAGGTTCGATCCCAGCAGCGATCCGAAGACCCCGTAGAGGAACGCGTAGCCCATGTAGACGGCCTTGCGGTCGGCGGGTGCGACCAGACCGACGAAGCTGTAGTACTTCGGGTGCGCCGTCATCTCCCCTATCGAGAAGACCGCGATGCCGAGGATGAAGACCCAGGGATTCCGCGAGGCCGCCAGCAGCAGGAATCCCCCCGCGCCGAACAGCATGCCCGTCACCATCGTCGGCAGGGCCGGCTTCGTCTTCACGATGCGGCTGACCAGCACCTGGAGGAGGATGATCGTGCCGGCGTTGATGACCGTGACGTGCTCGGCGTCGAACACGAACGTCCAGTCGAGCCCCACCGCGGCGAACACCGAGGTGACCGCGGCGCTCACCGGCGCCCTGTCCACGAAGTCGCGCAGGTACCACAGCACGGAGCCGAAGTTCTGGAAATAGAGGATCCAGAAGCCCGAGTAGACGACGATCATCAGCATGAAGCGCGAGTCGCCGAGCACCTCGGCGGCGCCCAGCAGGACCTCCTTCAGCGTCTTGGTGCTCGCCGGACGGGGCGGGTCGGTGAACACGAAGATCGTCGGCACCAGCATCAGGCCGCAGTAGAGCGCCGAGGCCGTGAACACGTACTGCCACGACCACCCCTTCAGGACGCTGACGACCAGCGGCGCGAGGAACGCGCCCATGTTGATCATCCAGTAGTAGATGCCGAACCCGAACGCCGAGTTGCTGTCGTCGGTCGTCCGTGCGATGGTGCCCGAGATGATCGGCTTGAACAGCCCGGAGCCGGTCGCCATCACGACCAGCGCGAGGAACACCAGCGCGTAGGTCGAGGTGTACCCGGCAGCGAAGTAGCCGCTCGTCAGGAACGAGAACGCGACCAGCAGCATGCGCCGGTAGCCGTACCGGTCGGCCAGCGCCCCGCCCAGGATCGGCAGCACGTAGGTCAGCGCGTACACGATGCCCTGGAGGAAGCCCACCGACTGTTCGCCGAATCCCAGGCCGCCGTCGGCGACCTTCCCCGTGAGGTAGACCGCGAGCACGGAGTTCAGCCCGTAGTAGGCCGCGCGCTCGAAGAGCTCCATGACGTTGGCGACCCAGAACGTCTTCGGAAACTTGCTGCGCGGCTGGCTGTCTGGCATCCACGTGCTCCTTGGCAGTGCCGGAACGGGCGGGCGGGGGCGTGGCAGGGGATTCTACTTCAGGTCGGGTGCGCGGCGCGCGCTGTCAACACGCGGTCACCGGCGCGCTGTCACCGCCGGGGGACAGGCTCGACGCGGGCGCAGGTGCCGGCCGGGGGCCCAGGCTGCCGCCGGCTTCACCCCGCCGGGAGCGTCGGGTAGAATCGGCGTATGGACGAAATCGAAGTCGACGTCCCCGAAGGCGGGGCACCGGAGCTGCGCGCCATCGTGAAGGCCGGCGTCCCGGTCGCGCGCCGCCACATCTTTCTCTGCTGCGACCAGACCACCCCGAAATGCGCCGATCGCGATCGGTCGCTCGTGGCCTGGGCCTACCTGAAGGCCCGGCTGGCCGAGCTGGGCCTGTCGAGCCCGACGGGCGGCGTGCTGCGGTCGAAGGCCAACTGCCTCCGGGTCTGCCACGCCGGGCCCATCGCGGTGGTCTACCCGGAAGGCGCGTGGTATTCGCAGTGCGATCCCCCGGTCCTCGAACGGATCATCCAGGAGCACCTCATCGGCGGCCGCCTCGTCGACGACCACCTCATCGTGGCGCATCCGCTGGGCGGTGTATAATCCCCCCTCCCATGGCCAAGACCCTCCTGCAGAAGGTCTGGGACCTTCACACGGTCCGCCGCCTGCCGACCGGACAGACGCAGCTGTTCGTCGGCCTCCACCTCGTGCACGAAGTGACCAGCCCGCAGGCGTTCGACATGCTCCGCATGCACGGCCGCGGCGTGGCGTTTCCCGATCGCACGTTCGCGACGGTGGATCACATCGTCCCGACCGACCGCCTGGGGCGGCCCTTCCAGGACGCGATGGCCGAGGAGATGCTCCAGGCCCTCGAGCGCAACACCCGCGCGGCGGGGATCCCGCTGTTCGGCCTGGGCAGCGCGGACCAGGGGATCGTCCACGTCATCGGGCCGGAGCTCGGCCTCACGCAGCCCGGCATGACGATCGCGTGCGGCGACAGCCACACGTCCACGCACGGCGCGTTCGGCGCCGTGGCGTTCGGCATCGGCACGTCGCAGGTGCGCGACGTCCTGGCATCGCAGTGCCTGGCGATGGAGCCCCTCCGCGTGCGGCGCATCAGCATCGGCGGGGCGCTCGACCGGGGCGTCTACGCGAAGGACGCCATCCTGGAGATCATCCGGCGCCTGGGCGTGACGGGCGGCGCGGGATTCGCCTACGAGTACGGCGGCCCGGCCGTCGAGCGGATGACCATGGACGAGCGGATGACGCTCTGCAACATGTCGATCGAGGGCGGGGCCCGCGTGGGATACGTCAACCCGGACGAGGTGACCTTCTCGTATCTGCAGGGCCGGCGGTTCGCGCCGGCCGGCGACGCGTTCGACCGGGCACGGGCGTGGTGGGCGTCGATGGCGTCGGACCGCGACGCCATCTACGACGATGACGTGACGGTGGACGGCAGCGCCATCGAACCCATGGTGACGTGGGGCATCAATCCCGGGCAGTCGGTGGCGGCCGGCGGGCGCGTGCCCCGGCCGGACGATGTGCCCGAGGACAGCCGCGCCGGTGTCGTCGAGGCGCTCGAGTTCATGGGTCTCGTCCCGGGGGCGCCGATTGCCGGCACCCGGATCGACGTGGCCTTCATCGGGTCGTGCACCAATGGCCGGCTGTCGGACCTGCGCGAAGCCGCACGCGTCGTGCGCGGGCGGAAGGTGGCGCGCCACGTCACCGCCCTCGTGGTGCCCGGATCGAAGACCGTCCGGCTGCAGGCGGAGCGCGAGGGCCTGCACGACATCTTCCGGGACGCGGGTTTCGAGTGGCGCGAAGCCGGGTGCTCCATGTGCCTGGCGATGAACCCGGACCGCCTCGTGGGCCGGCAGGTCTGTGCGTCGTCGTCCAACCGCAACTTCAAGGGCCGGCAGGGCAGCCCGACCGGGCGCACGCTCCTGATGAGCCCGGCGATGGTGGCCGCTGCCGCCCTGGCCGGGGCAGTGACCGACGTGCGCGGCCTGCTGCCGCAGGAGGATCGGCGATGAGCGGCACGGTCGTCGACCGCCGGGTCATCCGGGTCGCGGGGCGGGTGGTGCCGTTGCGCGGGGACGACGTGGATACCGACCGCATCATGCCGGCCCGGTTCCTGCGCGCCGTGAGCTTCGAAGGCCTCGAGGCGCACGTGTTCGAAGACGACCGGCTGGCCGCGGCCGCGCAGGGCCGCCCGCACCCGTTCGACCGGCCCGCATACCGGGGCGCCTCGGTGCTGGTGGTCAACCGGAACTTCGGCTGTGGGTCCTCGCGAGAGCACGCGCCCCAGGCGCTGGCGCGGTGGGGCCTGCGGGCCATCGTCGGGGAGTCGTTCTCGGAGATCTTCTTTGGCAACGCCACGATGCTCGGCGTGCCGTGCGTGCAGGCGGCCGACACCGATGTTGCCGCACTGATGCACGCGGTCGAACAGGATCCCACGCTGGCGGCGGCGCTCGATCTCGAGACCATGACGATCGCGGCGGGCGACCTCCGGTTCTCCGTGACTCTGCCCGCGGCGGCGCGCGAGGCCCTGGTGAGCGGCAACTGGGACGGGACGGCCCTCCTGCTCCAGCGGTTCGACGAGGTCCGCGCTGTGGCCGCCCGCCTGCCGTACGTCTCGGGGTTCTGACGCCGCCGGCCTTCGTACCCCGGCTCCGGGCTCGAATTCCCCGCGCTCGCCGACGGCCATGCTCCCGATCAGCAAGGGGGGCCACGGACGGCGGGCGCACGACGAGGGCAGCCAAAACTGCAAGAAATGTCGTCCACCGGTCGTCAACGGATCTATGATCGGCGTCGTCGGTTCCAGCCCCGGAGTTCACGTGTGATGAGTGCGTTCGCTCCGGGCACTCGGGCTGAAGCCCGCGCGCTACATCCCCGGCGCGGCCTCAACTCAACTGAGCGCCGGGCGTGGACAGATACTCCAGGAGGTCCCGCCATGCAGAGATCCCTCCAGCTCGATCCCAACAAGTGCACGGGCTGCCTCCAGTGCGAGATGGCGTGCGCCTGGGAGAACTACCAGAGCTTCACCGTCGCGAAATCGCGAATCAAGGTGTTCGACTTCCACCACGAGGGGCGCTTCGTCCCCTACACCTGTACGCAGTGCGACGACGCCTGGTGCATGATCGCCTGTCCGGTGGATGCCATCCAGCTCGATCCCGCGACCGGCGCGAAGATCGTGCTGGAGCCGACCTGCGTCGGCTGCAAGGTCTGCACGATTGCCTGCCCGTTCGGCACCATCAACTACGTGGCCCAGACGGGCAAGGTGCAGAAGTGCGACCTCTGTGGCGGCGTGCCGGCCTGCGCCACGGCCTGCCCCACGGGCGCCATCACCTATGTCGACGCGGACTGGACCGGCCTCGGAAAGATGCGCCTGTGGGCCGGCAAGACCGACACACGCGTGGCGACGGCGTAAGGAGCGACTGACATGGCATGGACCAAGAACGTCCTTCGCGTGAACCTCGAGTCCGGCGCCTGCTCCACGGAGCCGCTGAACGCGGCGTGGGCCCATGACTATCTCGGCCAGCGGGGCCTCGCCACCAAGTACCTCGTCTCGGAGATCGATCCAAAGGTCGACCCCTTCTCGCCGGAGAACAAGCTCATCTTCGTGACCGGTCCGCTCACGGGCACCATGGCCGCCACGGGCGGGCGCTACTCGGTCGTCACCAAGGGCCCGCTCACGGGCGCCATCGCCTGTTCCAACTCCGGCGGCTTCTTCGGGGCCGAGCTGAAGTTCGCTGGCTGGGACATGGTGATCGTCGAAGGCGCCTCTGCGAAGCCGGTCTACCTGCTCATCACGGACGGGCAGGCCGAGCTGGTGGATGCCAGCCATCTCTGGGGCAAGACGGTCTGGGCGACCGAGGCGCACATCAAGGCGGTCCACCAGGATCCCCAGATCCGTGTGGCCGCCATCGGCCGGGCGGGCGAGAACCGCGTGCTCTACGCCGCCATCGTGAACGACCTGCACCGGGCGGCCGGTCGATCCGGCGTGGGTGCAGTGATGGGTTCCAAGAACCTGAAGGCCATCGCCGTGCGGGGCACGCGGACCGATGCGTACCACCTCGCGAATCCCGAGGCGTTCTTCGCGGCCACCGAGGCCGGGAAGAAAGCGCTGGCGGCGAATGGCGTCACGGGACAGGGACTTCCCACCTACGGCACCCAGGTGCTCATGAACGTGATCAACGAGCTGGGCGCGCTGCCGACCCGCAACCATCGCGAGGTGCAGTTCGAGGGGGCGCAGGCCATCTCGGGCGAGGCGATGCACCAGAAGCGGCCCACGGACGGGAAGGCGAACCTCGTGACCAAGGGTGCCTGCTTCGGCTGCACCATCGCCTGCGGCCGCATCTCCCGCATGGACCCCGGCCACTTCAGCGTCAAGGACAAGCCCGGCTACCATGGAGCCTCCGGCGGCCTGGAGTACGAGGCCGCCTGGGCGCTGGGCGCCGCCAACGGCGTGGCGGACCTGGAGGCGCTGACCTACGCCAACTTCCTCTGCAACGAGGATGGTTTCGACCCGATTTCGTTTGGCGCCACCGTCGGCGCGGCCATGGAACTCTACGACCTGGGCGTCCTCACCAGGGAGGACGTCGGCTTCGATCTGCCGTTCGGGTCCGCAGAGGCCATGGTCCGGCTCGCGGAACTGACGGCCAGGGGCGAAGGGTTCGGCAAGGAGATAGGGCTCGGTTCGAAGCGGCTGTGCGCCAAGTACGGCAGGCCCGAACTCTCGATGAGCGTCAAGGGCCAGGAATTTCCGGCCTACGATGGCCGCGTCCTGCAGGGCATGGGTCTGGCCTACGCCACGAACAACCGGGGGGCCTGCCACCTGCGTGGCTACATGGTGTCGCCTGAGGTGCTGGGCATCCCCGTGAAGATGGAGCCTCAGGCCACCGAGGGAAAGCCCGCGATGCTGAAGGCCTTCCAGGATCTCACCGCCGTCGTGGATTCCTCGGGCCTCTGCCTCTTCGTCACCTTCGCCTGGGGCCTGGCCGACATCCAGGCCCAGATCCAGGCGGCCTGCGAGGGCGACTGGTCCGAGGAGCGGTTGCTCCTCGTCGGCGAGCGCATCTGGAACATGGAGCGCGAGTTCAACCTTGCCGCGGGGCTCACGGCCAAGGATGACAACCTGCCGCCGCGCCTGTTGAAGGAACCGGCCAGGACGGGGCCGCAGAAGGGCGCCGTGTCCAAGCTCGACATCATGCTGCCGGAGTACTACCAGCTACGAGGGTGGACATCGGAGGGCGTCCCCACGGCCCAGACGCGCGCGCGCCTCGGCGTGTGAGGCGGCCAGCTCGTTCCAGCTCAACGCCGGCGTGCGCGGGGACGTGCCGCGTCGGACGTGGGCCTCGAGCGTTACGGTGACTCTGGCCCAGAGCGCCGGGCATGCGCGGGTCCCGGGCCAGACGCGGCTTGGGGCCGTGAGCCTCGAGCCGTGAGCCTGCTGCGGAGCGAGTTCTGCCGGCGCGAGCGAACTCCAGGGTGCACATGAGACACGTCATCATCGGCAGCGGTCCCGCGGGCGTGGTGGCCGCGGAGACCCTGCGGAAGGCCGACCCCGCCGCGGAGATTACCCTGCTCTGCGGCGAGGGGGAGCCGCCGTATTCCCGCATGGCGATCCCGTACCTGCTGAAGGGAAGCATAGACGAGGCGGGGACCTACATCCGGAAGGACGCGGACCACTACGGGCGGCTGCGGATCGGTCTGGTGCACGCTCGCGCCCGAGGCCTGGACACGGCCGCCCGCACCGTGGACGTCGGCAACGGCCGACGCCTTCCCTACGATCGCCTGCTCGTCGCGACGGGCTCCCGGCCCAGCCGTGAGCGAATCCCTGGCATCGATCTCCCGGGCGTCCACACCTGCTGGACCCTTGGAGACGCCCGGGCCCTCCTCTCTCAGGCCCGTCCAGGCACCCGCATCGTTCAGATGGGCGCGGGGTTCGTCGGCTGCATCATCATGGAGGGGCTGCTCTCGCGCGGCGTGGACCTGACGGTCCTCGTCCGTAGCGGTTACATGGTGCGCCGCATGATGAATCCCACCGCCAGCGGGTTGATCCGCCGCTGGTGCGAAACCAAGGGGGTGAAGATCCTCACCCGGACCCAGCCCAAGGGACTCAGCGCGAATGGCGGTGCGCTGCAGGTCGATCTGGGTGACGGGCGGACCCTTCCGGCCGACATCTACCTCAGCGTCGTTGGCGTGGACCCGAACCTGGACTTCCTGGCGGGCAGCGGTATCGCGGTCAGCCAGGGCGTGCTGGTCGATGCCAACCTGCAGAGCAACGTGCCCGGCGTCTACGCGGCCGGCGACGTGGCCGAATCCACCGACTGCATGACCGGAAAGCGGCAGGTGAACGCGATCCAGCCCAATGCCGTCGAGCAGGGCCGGATCGCCGCGCTGAACATGGCCGGCCGGCCCGTCCGCTTCAAGGGCAGCTTCGTGTTCAACGTGCTGACGACCCTCGGCCTCGCCTCCTCGTCCTTCGGCGAGTGGCAGGGTGTGCCGGGTGGAGAATCGGCCGACGTGCTGGACGAGTCCCGATTTCGCTACATGAACCTGCAGTTCGACGGCGATCATCTGGTCGGCGCCAACTGCGTGGGATTCTCCGAACACATCGGCGCGCTCCGGGGGCTCATCGAAGGACGACGCCGGCTGGGAATCTGGAAGCAGCGGCTGCTGGACGACCCCGCGCAGATCATGCACGCCTACGTCTCGGCGGCCTGCGGCGTGGTATGAAGATCGCCCTCAAGCTGTACGCCTCCCTCACCGACCGTCTCCCGTCCGGGGCGCGCGCCAGCCACCGGATCGGCCTGGACATCGACCCGGGCACCACGGTTCTCGACGTGATTCGACGCCAGGGCATTCCGGAGACCCTGTGCGCCATCGTGCTGATCGATGGCGTGTGGGTGGCGCGGCCGGATCGTGCAACACGCGTGATGTCGGAAGGCGAGGTCCTGGCCATCTGGCCTCCCGTGGCGGGCGGCTGAATGGACTTCCACCGGAGCCTGGACATGAGTCTCAGCCGGGCGGAGTTCTTCCGCCTCCTGCCGGCGGCCGTCGGTCCGTTCGAGGTGGACGGGGAGACGGTCCGGTGGGCCGACGGGGATCGCCGCTGGACCATCCGGCTGATTCCCCTGGCGGATGGTCGACTGGGCAGCGTGGTCGTTCCCCGCCACCGCGTCGAGATTACCCTCGAGTCGCATTCGGAGGCGGAACGCGACGCCTTCATGGACCGCTTCCACCGCGGCTTCCTGCGCGGGGGCGGGTAGCAGTCCTTTCCAGTCTCGGGATCGGCGCGACGACCGCGGTCTTCAGTCCCGCCAACGCGGTGCGGCTGCGCCTGCTGCGCCAGGGTGACGCCCGCCGGCCCGGCCGACAGGGATTCAGCGGGGGCTAGCGGCTCGCGACCTCGAGAGCCGCGGCGAGGAATTCGCGCGCCGCGTGCGACCCGTCCTCGCTGCGCCGGTAGACGAGGCGCAGGTGGCCGCGCCGCCGGAACTCGGGGATCCGCACGGCCAGCAGCTCGCCCCGCGCGATCTCGGCGACGGCGCAGCGGCGCGGCAGGATCGCCACCCCCAGGCGCATCTCGACCGCGCGCTTGATGGCGTCCAGGCTCGGCAGCGACACCTGGATGTTCAACGACTCGCGGTGGCGCTCGGCGAACCGCAGGACGCGCTCGCGCGCGGGCGACGGATCGTTGTGCGCGATGATGACCTCGCGGCCGACCTCGGCGAGCGGGACATGGCGGCGCCGCGCGAGGGGATGACCGGGCGGCACCAGCAGCACGATCTCGTCGGTGTCCAGCGTGATGGCCGCCAGCCCCTTCTCGACGGGCTGAAACGTCAGGAGGCCGAAATCGAGGCTGCCCTGAACCACCTCGGTGCCGATCTGCCTGGCGTGGACGCGCCGGACATCGACCTGCAGCGACGGGTGCCGTTCGCGAAACCGCGCGATGAGGGGCAGCAGGCCGTGCACGCTGCCCTCGTTCGCCCCGATCAGGACGCGGCCGCGCTGCAGGTCGCGAAGCTCGCGCACGGCGGTTTCGGCTTCGTCCGCCATCCGTGTCAGGCGCTCCGCGTAGTCCTGCAGCACGCGGCCGGCCGCGGTCAGGCGGCCGTCGCGCGAGGCGCGCTCGATGAGGCGTTCGCCCAGCTCGTCCTCCAGCCGCTTGAGGGCCTGGCTGATGGCGGGCTGGGTGCGGTGGAGCTTGTCCGCCGCGCGCGAGAAGCTCCGCTCGGCGGCGACCGTGAGAAACACCTGCAGCTCGGCTAGTTCCACGAGGCCTCCCCGGGGACACGCCGCCCGGACGCGCTCCGTCCCCATGAATAAGTCCCGGTGATGATACTGTAAATATTATAATCTTGTCCCGATCCGGGCCGCCGGCCTATAAACGTCGCCAGGAGGGCTCCCATGGCTGACGACCGGCTGATCGTGTTCGATACGACGTTGCGCGACGGCGAGCAGGCTCCCGGCTTCTCGATGCGGATTCATGAGAAGGTGCGCCTCGCCCGGCAGCTCGACGCACTCGGGGTCGACGTCATGGAGGCCGGGTTCCCGATCGCCTCCGAGGCCGACGCCGAGGCCGTCCGCGCCGTGGCGCGCGCCGTCCGGCGGCCGGTCATCGCGGGCCTGGCGCGGGCGTGCGCCGGCGACATCGAGAAGGCCGCCTGGGCCCTGCGGCCCGCCGCCCGATCGCGCATCCATACCTTCATCGCGACCTCCGACCTGCACCTCGCCCGCAAGCTCAACATGACCCGCGAAGCCTGCCTCGAGGCCACGGTGGCCGCCGTCCGGCTGGCCCGCCGGTTCACCGACGACGTGCAGTTCTCGGCGGAGGACGCGACCCGCAGCGACCTCGACTTCCTGTGCCGCGTCGTCGAGGCGGCGATTGACGCCGGCGCCACGACGATCAACCTGCCCGACACGGTCGGCTACTCGACGCCCGACGAGATCCTCGAGTTCTTCACGGCGATTGTCGGCCGCGTGCCCAACGCCGACCGGGCGATCTTCAGCACGCACAACCACAACGACCTCGGGCTGGCGGTCGCCAACTCGCTCGCAGCCGTCCGGGCCGGCGTGCGCCAGATCGAATGCACCATCAACGGCATCGGCGAGCGGGCGGGCAACGCCTCGCTCGAAGAAGTCATCATGGCGATGCGCGTGCGTCCCGACCGCTACCCGTGGCCGACCTCGGTGCACACACCGGCCATCTACGCGTCCAGCCAGATGCTGAGCGAGGTCACCGGCCAGCCCGTGCAGGTGAACAAGGCCATCGTGGGCCGCAACGCCTTCGCCCACGAGGCGGGCATCCACCAGGACGGCGTCCTGAAGGACCGCCGGACCTATGAGATCATGCGGCCCGAAGATGTCGGCGTGCCGTCGAGCACGCTCGTCCTCGGCAAGCACTCGGGGCGGCATGCCGTTCAGCGGCGCTGCGAGGAGATGGGGTACACTCTGTCGCGGTTCGAGGTGGACCGCGTCTATCGCCGGATGATCGCGCTCGCGGACGCGCACAAGACTGTCACGGACAACCAGTTGAAGGCCATCGTGATCGACGTCCACGCCAGCGACGCGCCGGGCGTCGATGCCCGCCCGGGCGAGGCGGCAGCACGCACCGTCCCGACCGATCTCCCGGTGACGGCCCACGAGGTCGGATACGGCCACGGGGTATAACCGGATCGTTGATCGTCGGAGGCGCTGTTGAAGGCCCAGATCGTCCTGCTGCCGGGGGACGGCATCGGTCCGGACGTGACCGAGGCGGCTGTCCAGGTGCTCCACTCGGTGGCCGATCGCTTCGGCCACCGCTTCGACCTGCGGACCTTCGCCATCGGCGGTGCCGCGACCCGCGCGCACGGCGTCCCCCTGCCGCCGGACACGCTTCAGGCGTGCCTGACGGCCGACGCGGTGCTGCTCGGAGCCGTGGGCGACCCCGCCTACGACCAGGCTCCCCGGCACCTGCGGCCCGAGCAGGCGTTGCTGGCGCTGCGCCGCGAGCTCGACGTCTTCGCCAACCTCCGTCCGGCCCGGTGCTGGCCGGGCCTCGAGGAGTCCGGGCCTCTCAAGGTCGCTCGGGTCGCGGGCACGGATCTCTGCATCGTCCGCGAGCTGACCGGCGGACTGTACTTCGGAGAGCCGCGGAGCCTCGATATCGCCGCTGGCCGCGCGGTCAACACGTTGCCCTACTCCCGGGCCGAAGTGGAACGCGTCGCCCGAGTTGCGTTTCGCATCGCCCAGGCGCGTCGCGGCGTCGTGACCTCTGTTGACAAAGCCAACGTACTCGAGACATCGCAGCTATGGCGGCAGGTCGTGACGGAGATCGCCGCCGACTACCCGGGCGTCCGGCTGGAGCACATGTACGTCGACGCGTGCGCGATGAGTCTGGCTCTGGAACCTCGCCGATTCGACGTGCTCCTCACCGAGAACCTGTTCGGCGACATCCTGTCCGACGAAGCAGGCGCGATCGTGGGATCGCTGGGGCTGCTGCCCTCGGCGAGCCTCGGCGCCGGACCCGGCCTCTACGAGCCGGTCCATGGCTCGGCTCCCACGCTGGCCGGCAGGGATGTGGCCAATCCCATCGGGGCGATCCTCTCGGTCGCGATGATGATGCGGCACGGCTTCCAGGCCGACATCGAGGCGAACGCCATCGAACGTGCCGTCGCGGCCACGATCGCTGCCGGCGCGAGGACGGCAGACCTGCTGGCGCCGGGAGCCAGCGGCGCGATCGCGTGCTCCGATATGGCCCGGACCATTGCCGCCCGAGTGAGGGCCGCGGATCCCGCCATCGCGCCGTGACGGGTCGGCGACGGGGTTCCGGCACGGCGACGGATTCTCGCAAGGCCCGCCCTGGTGGCCGGGCGTCGAGATCTACGATTTTTTACGATTTTCGCCCTGTACAGGCACACATTGCCGCACCCCTGATGTGGCATCGCGATTGAAGGAGTAACAGGCAGCAGCCCGCCGCTCGGGGCTGGGGGTTTCCGATGGGGGCCGGAAGCTCTTGGAACCGGGCGACGGGCTACTGTTGTGTACACGGTCGGCCCTGCGATCACCGTGCCGGGCTCCTCGACGTCCCGCCTCATTGCTCATCGCGTCACGAACGAGCGTTCCCCTCGGGTCATGTTGCGGCTGCGACGGGTGGGCCGGCCCGGCTCACAGCGGTGTTAGACTGTCGTCGCGCCTGTGCCCCCCAACTGTCCCACTGATCCGGGAGGACGCATGCGTCGGCTCGTGCTCGCAACCATCCTGCTGGCGTTGGCGATCGGCGTGTCAGGACAGTCCGGCGCCATCATCATCGACCATCACCACACCGACCTGTCCAGGATCCCGGCGACGTGGCTGAATGCCGTCCGCGCGAACCTGCGCGTGGGCTACGGGCACACCTCGCACGGCAGCCAGCTCGTGACGGGCCTCAACGCGTTCAGGGGCGCTCCCGGTGCCCCGTACTACGTCACCGAGTCGGATTGGGGCCTGCATCCGGGCGTCGTGCTGAACGACTACTGGGGCAACGCCGGCGGCGCCAGCGACCTCGGGCTGGGTGGCGACCTCGGGTGGCGCGATGCGACCCTCGTCATGCTGAACCTGCCGGCCAACGACCGGACGGTCGTGATGTGGTCCTGGTGCGGGGGCGTGAGCAGCAGCACCGAGACAGGCATCAATACCTACCTGCAGACGATGTCCCAGCTCGAGGCCCAGTACCCGGACGTGACGTTCGTGTACATGACGGGCCACCTCGATGGCACCGGCAGCAGCGGCAACCTCAACCTCCGCAACGAGCAGATTCGACAGTACTGCCGCGCGCACAACAAGGTGCTCTTCGACTTCGCGGACATCGAGAGCTACGACCCCGACGGGCAGGTGAACTACATGGCGGCGCTGGCCGACGACTCGTGCCGCTGGGACAGCAACCACAGCGGCGGTCTCGACGCCTTGGATCACAACTGGGCCGCCGACTGGGTCCAGGCCCATCCCACCAGCGAGCTCGCCCAGCAGGCGGCCGCCTGCGGCGATTGTGCCCACTCGCAGAAGCTCAACTGCGTCCTC
The DNA here is from genome assembly GCA_963813325.1 of uncultured Acidobacteriota bacterium. Taxonomy (GTDB): domain Bacteria; phylum Acidobacteriota; class Vicinamibacteria; order Vicinamibacterales; family JAKQTR01; genus CAWEYM01. Next base: position 834,990 of record CAWEYM010000002.1, on the reverse strand, counting down.
AAGGGTCGGGCGTTCTGGTGGATGCTGGCCAGGATCGCAGGCTGGGACGGAGCGACTGTCGGCGAGCCCCTCACGGTCCTGGCGCCTGACGGCGGCGAGCGCTGGCTGCAGGGCGCGACCCGGACGATCAAGTGGACGATGCGGGAGGACAGAGTCGGGTCCGTCCGGATAGACCTGCTGAGAGCGGGCAACCTGGACAGCGTCGTCGCGGACGGGGTGGACACCGAGCCCGGAGGCACCGGGCAGTACGAATGGTCCATCCCTGTCGGGCAGGCGCCCGGTGACGACTACCAGGTTCGCGTGACGAGCGTGCTGGACGCGGGCGTCACCGACACGAGCGATGCCACGTTCGGCATCGAGGAACCACCCAGCATCACGGTCGAGTCGCCCAACGGCGGCGAGGTGTGGCAGCCAGGCTTATCAGCGACCGTTCGCTGGCGGTATTCTGGAACGCCCGCCGGCCACGTGCGAGTGGTCCTGCTGAGCGGCAGCGCGGTGGCTCGCGTGCTGGCCAGCCGGGCGCCAGTCGGCTCGAGTGGCAGCGGGTCGTTCACGTGGAAAGTACCGCTGCTGCAGCGCCCGGGCGAGAACTTCCGGATCCGCGTGTCCGCGGGATTGCCAGCGGGTCGCGACGACAGCGACGCGCCGTTTGCGATCCGGAAGCCGACGATCGCCGTGATGTCGCCCTCCGGCGGCGAGGTCTGGAACCGCACCGCCACCTACGCCGTGTCATGGGAATTCACCGGGGATCCCGGGCCATCCGTGCGGCTCGAATTGTGGAAGGGCGGGGTACGGAAGCGGATCCTGGCGGCCGGCGTCCCAGCCGGTGACGCCGGACAAGGGTCCTGCGCGTGGACGATTCCAGCGTCCACGCCGGCCGGAACCGGGTACCGCGTCCAAGTCGTGAGCGAGGCCGGACGCTGCAGCGGCCGGAGCACCGGGCCGTTCGCGATTCAGTAGATTCGAAGGGCCAGCGCGCTGTCACGCACGTGGCGTCAACCGGGACCTGCCGCCCCAGTGGCTCATCTCCATCATCGGGCCCGACCTCGAGGCCAGCGCCGCGCGCTGCGCGGATCTCGGCGGGCGGGTCCTCGTGCCGCCGCGCGCCATGGGCAACTACGGGCGCTACTGCGTCATCCAGGACCCGGCCGGGGCCGTGGCCGCGCTCGTCACACCAGCGCCCCCTCCGCCCAGCCCGACTTCTCAATCGTGATTTCCTCGCTCCGACTGGTGCCGAGGCCGTACTCGACGTCGGCCGCCTCGATGCACAGCGGCGGCGGCGACAGGGGCCAGGGCTCCCCGTGCAGGGCCTGCCGCTTCTCCATGATGATACGGAGGCAGACGGCGTCGACGGCCACCGGGTCCGTGCCTGCGACGAGACCGTTGTAGTTCCACATGTAGCGGGGATCCGGCTGCGGGCCCTTGTCGCACAGCGGCCTGAGCGCATCCACGAGGACGATGCGCGTCTTGCCCTTCACGAACGGCAGGTTCCAGATCTCGCCGAGCGTCGCGTTGCGCGCGTCGTGGTACTGGCTCGGGTGGCCGGAGTACATGATGTAGTTCTTCAACACGGTGCCGATGCCCGTCAGCCAGTGCGCCTTGAGCGCCGGCAGCGGGATGAGCGCCGTGCACGCTCTCGGCAGATCCGGCCCGCCCTGCGCCTCGCGGATCCGATCGGCCGGGATGCCGGCCGCAACGAGCGAGGCCCGCACGACGTCGACGACCTCGCGGTGAGTCGGGTTCAGGTGCGGCGTCGGGACCAGCCCGATCACGTCGTCGCGCGTGACCAGGCGCAGCCAGGCGTCGCGGCCGGACGGCGCCCCGGTCACACGCATCAGGACCTCGTCGACCATGCTCCGCAGGACCGTCTCATCGATGTCGAGGGAGGGAGCCATCGCGCGCTCGTGTCGCACGATGACCACTTTCGCGGACCGGGGGCCACGCGCGGGCGGCGGGGACCGGTGTTCGGCCGCGCAGGCCGACCCGGTGCCGAGCACCAGGCCGCTGATGGTGGCACCGACCGCGCCTCGCACGAAGTCGCGCCGCGTCAGAACCGGTTCGTCCTTGTGCATCGCTATCGCTCCAGCGCTTCGAGGTTCTTCGCCGCCTGATCCAGCAGGACCCGCGTGTCGTGTTCGTCCGGGCCATCGAACACGATGGCCAGCCCGTGCCCGGCGAGCCGGTACCCGATCCACCCGCCTTCGATCGGCACGACGCTGCCTGCGGGCGGGATCGCCGCCGGCGCCTTCCCCTGGTGCTCCGGGAGGTAAGCCGCGAGGAAGGCCGCCAGCGCGCCGCCCGCTGCCCCTCGATTCGGATAGCGCACGATCAGCAGGCGCTCGGTGCGCGATCGCACGGCCTGTGGTTCCGCCCTGTAGGACGCAAGAACCGCCTCGGTCGAGGGCCCGAGCGCCAGGATGTCGCGGGAGCTGAGGTAGTACGCCGCGTTGAGCACCAGGTGCGACCGGAGAAAGGTCAACTGGTCCCGCCGCAGGCGGGCCGCGCCGGCCGCCGGCGGCACCGCGCCCGCCAGCCGGGGCGGCGGGGTGATGGCGCGGCCGGCGACGATGGCCCGCCCGAGGTCCATGACGGCCTGGCGCGCCGCGGGCGTTTCACGGCTGGCGAGGACGCGCGCGTAGAGCGTGTCCGACCAGATGCGCAGCAGCCCCGCCCCGTAGAGCGCGTGCGGAAATCCCTGCCCGCGTCGCGTCCCGCCGCCGGCGCCGCGGCTGCCGAGCGCGACCGCGTCGCCGCCCCAGTCACCCGACAGCAGCCCGAACGCGTCGTCGGACGATCGCATCCAGTAGAGCTCGACGAGAATCGTGTCCCGGGAGCTCGATGCGGCGTACTCGAACACCTCGAGGCGATCGAACCGGTAGGCGACGTACAGTTCGCCCGCGCCGTCCATGTACTTGAAGATCGCACGCGCATCGATGACGCGCGGTGCGGCCGGGCGCGTCCACGCGCCAACCGTCTGTGGCAGGTTCATGGTCGTCTGTGCCGAAGCAACGGCTGCGGGTCCCAGCAGGACCAGGAGCGCCACGGCAATGGACCGGGCAGGAGGCATCATGTGTCTCCGGCGGAGCAGTCGCCACGCGGATGCCGCCGCGCGCTACCGGTTGTCAATCGCGACGATGGGCCCCAGCGTGTCCCGGTGCGTCGAGATCAGCGTGCGCATGTACGGCCCGATCGCGTCGGCGCCCGCGAACCCCGCCTTGCGCGCCGCGGCGTCGTTGACCTCGGCCGGGATGGTCTCCTGCTCGGCGAAGTGCCGCCAGTTGCGGAACACGTCCAGGGTGATCACATCCCACGCCGCGCCCTGGTCGTGCACGAAGATCAGCGTGCCCGGGCGTCCGCGCCCGCGGTTGTACGCATTCTCCATCCTGCGTTCGTCGATCAGGGCATCGCGCTTCCCGGGAAGCGCCTGCATCATCTCGAAATGGGCCAGGCCGGCGTCCTTGACATGCGCGCGGAAGACGTCGAGCGGCGGGCCTTCGACGTACTCGTCCTCGTGCCAGGCCACCATCTCGTAGAATTTCCGCGCGAACTCCGCGTTCGACACGCCCGACCCGTTCGCAGCGGCCTCGCGCCGCCGGAGCCGCTCCGGGCTGTAGTAGTCGGAGAAACTCCCGCTCGGGTAGATGACGCAGAGATCCCAGTGGTCGCCCTGGGAGTGCCGGACGATGAATGGGGCTTCGTCGCCGCCGGCGCGTATCACGGGCATGCGCCCGCGGTAGAGATCAATCAGGTCGAGGAGCCGGCCGGGCGCTGCCTGGATGATCACGAACCGGTACAGCTCGGTCCCCGAGTCCACCGGCGCGGCGCCCTGGGACGCCGGCGGGGCAGCCTGGCTGGCTGCGCCGTGCGCGGCGGCTCCGGGCTGCACGGCCGCGAGGCCCACCAGGGCCGCCACGATCGCACACCAGAGGGACGTCCGGACGTCTGCGTCTCGCATGGAAGGGTCCTCCCGGCGGCGATCAGTCCCGCGCCGCGATCGGGCCAGGTTTGAGCAGCCCGCGGGGCAGCGTATCGCTGCCCCCACGGGACCCGGCCGCCTCTACTGCCGGTTCGCCAGCTCGACCGTCGAGAGGAAGACGAGCCGCGACAGATCCTCCATGATCTCCGGCGTGAGGATCTCGACCCGGTCCTTCGTCGTGTGGTAGCTCGCGTACGGAAGCGGCGGCGCGCCGGACGTCCCGATCGACACCGTGGGCACGTTGGCCCACAGGAAGTGCGCGGCATCCTGCCGCGGCCGCGCCAGGTTCGCGTTCTGGCTCGCGGTCATCGGCCGGTGGATGTACTTCTGGTTGACCTGGTCCAGCACCTCCCAGACCTGCGGGTAGTTCTTCCCGGATCCCACGCCGATCCGCTCGCCGCGGCCGACGCTTTCCAGGTTGATCATCGCCCTGGTGCGATCGTTCGGGATGAACGGGTGGGCCACGTAGAACTCCGAGCCCTTGACCCCCTGCTCCTCGGCGCCGAAGAGCACGAACACGATCGACCGCTTCAGCGGCACCTGCGCCTTCGCGAGGGCCTGCGCCACGCCCAGCAGCACGGCGACGCCCGAGGCGTTGTCGTGAGCGCCAGGCATCAGCTCGGGGTTGAGGCCGAGGTGATCCAGGTGGGCGCCGATCAGGATGGCTTCCTGCTTCAGGACCGGGTCCGAGCCCTCGAGCCACGCCACCACGTTGGTCCCGATCCCCTCCGGATGGTGCTCGGTGACATTCTTGACCGTGACGATCTTGCCGAGCGCCATCGACGCGGGCTTCCGGGTCGAGCGGATCCGGGCGACCACCTCGTCGTGCTTCTGTCCCGTGCCGGCGAACAGATCGTCGACGACGGTCCGTCCCACGTAAGTGAGCTGGAAGCCCTTGACGAAGACGCAGTTGGGATTCGCGATGTGGTAGTCGTAGATCATGCCCGCGGCGCCGTGCGCCGACGCGTTCTTGACCTTGTAGTCGTGGAACGAGTACGGGCGCCACTTCTTGAACGTCTCGGCATCCGGGTCCGGTCCGACCGGCGCCTCGGGCTCCACGAGGACCAGCTTGCCTTTCACGTCCGTGCCCGCGTACTCGTCGATGCCCAGTTCCGGCGCGGTGATGCCGTACCCGACGTACACCACGTCGGCGGTCACCGTGCCGGTGTCCGACGTGGATCCCGGGAAGTAGTCCTGCTCGAGCACGTACGGCTTGGCGATGGTCGCGCCGCCGGCCACGGGAATCTGGAGGCTCAGCCCGGCGCCCGGCAGCACGAGCGTGTAGGGGTCCGCGAAGTGTTGCAGGTACGTGCCGCTGTCGCCGGCCGGCTTCATGCCCCAGCCCTTCAACAAGGCGATGGCCCAGTCCGCCGACGCGTTGTAGCCCGCTGTGCCCGTCAGCCGGCCCTGGTATTTCTCGGAGGCCATCTCCCGCACGTAGTCGAGGAGCGTGTTGCTCGAGATGCCGTGCATCGCCGCCAGCAGCCGCTCCTCGGACGTCGGCGGGGTCGGCGGAGCGGACCGCCGTTCCTGACCTCGGACGGCAATCGTGGCATGCAGCAGGGCGATGAGGCAGACAGCACTCCACAAGGCGCGGCGACGCATGAAACCTCCTGTCGGGAACGGGGGGCACCCGGGGGCCAGCTGGACGGCTGAGGGTATCACGAAGCCGCGACCCGGGCGCAAGCTGGCTCGCCCCGGCCGCGGTCCGGAACGCACGACGCGGCGTGGTCCTGGTCCCGGCACCCTGAGGCGTTCCGGGCCGGGTCCTCGTCTTGACGCCCACGGTCGTGGACGGGAAGGCCCGGCCAGTGGTCATGCTGGTCACCGTGAACTTCACGCTGCAGTAGGGCGGCGCCGGCGAAGGCCCCGCTGTGACGGGCTGCCCATCGGGCGCTCCGGATGTCCCCATGCTGCGTGTCTGTATGGCAGGTCGTTCGCGCGTCAGGCGGGAGCCTGAGGATGGGTACCCAGGTTCCGGTACTTCCGGAGCAGTTCGTAGAGCACCACGCCACCCGCGGTCGCGACGTTGATCGACTGCTTGAGACCGAGCGTCGGGATCCTGACGTGGATGTCGCAGCGGTCCAGCACCGCGGGGTGGATGCCGTCCACCTCGTGCCCGAACACCACGCACACCGGGAACGCCGGGCGCCAGTCGAACAGGTCGGCGGCGGTGAGGCTCGTTTCGACGGCCGCCAGTGCGTAGCCGTGCGCGCGTAGCTCGTCCAGCGCTTCGCAAGGATCCTCCCGGCGTTCCCAGGCCACGGTGCGTTCGGCGCCGAGCGCGGTCTTGAGAATGCCCGGGTGAGGCGGCGAGCCGGTGATGCCGGCCAGGAGCAGCTTTCGCACGCGCACGGCATCAGCCGTCCGAAAGAACGACCCCACGTTGTAGAGGCTCCTGACGTTGTCCAGCAGCACGACAACCGGCATTCGGTCGATGGCCGAGTAGGCGGTCCCGAGCGACGTGGCCTGGTAGGGCAGTGCATCCGGCATGGCGAACTGCTCGTATGATCCTAATAGATCCAGGCGGCTGACCGACAGGGGCTGGACGACCGCGCCCTGCCGATTGCCACGATCGGAAGGAGACGCGCATGGCGGGTGACGATTTCTACCGCGGCCTGCGGCAACAGGTCGGCGGCTACACCGGGGCGTACGCCGAGTACGTGCTGCTCGTCCCGGACCTGTTCGTCCTGCTGACCCGGCTGATGCTGGATCGGCGCGTGGACTCGAAGCAGAAAGCCTACCTGGGCGCGGCCGTGGCGTATGTCGTGTCGCCGGTCGATCTGATCCCCGAGCGCATCTTCGGCGTGCTCGGGTACCTGGACGACCTGGCCGTGATGGTGGCCGCGCTCAACATGGCGCTCAACGACATCGATCGACAGGTCGTGCTCGAGCACTGGTCGGGGCGCGCCGACCTGCTGGACACGGTTCAGAAGGTCCTCGCGCAGGCCGATCAGCTGATCGGCAAGGGGCGTCTCGAGAAGATCCTCGCGTCGCTGGGCATCCGGCCCCCGGCCGCGGGGCCCGCGGCGTGAGTAGCGGCGGTAGCGCACGGCGATCCTCCAGCCTGCACTGGACGGCATGGTGCCGGCCACGCCGGCCGTCCCCGGCCGGGCGCGGCATGAACGGGCGTGGCGCCGATTGGGGGGCGGTGGTGTACCCTGTGGCGGGCACGCGACAGGCGCTGGCCCGATCAAGGAGAACACCGTGCGCACGCAACTGGCCGTCGTGGCGATCGTCGGTGCACTCGTGACCCCAGGCTCCGTCCGGCCGGCGTCCGCGCAGCCGGCTCCGGCCAGGGGCCTGCTCCTGGAGGATCTGGCGTGGCCGGCGGCGGAGAAGGTCCTGACGCCGGAGACCATCGTCGTGATCCCGATCGGCGCGGAGTCCAAGGAGCACGGCCCGCACCTGCGGCTCAAGAACGACTTCGTCCTGGCGCAGTATTTCGCCCGGCGCGTGATGGATCGGGCGAAGGTCGTGGTGGCGCCGACGCTCAACTACCATTTCTATCCGTCATTCGTGGAATATCCCGGATCCACCACGCTGCGGCTGGAGACCGCCCGCGACGTGATGGTCGACATCTGCCGCGGCCTGGCGCGCTTCGGTCCGCGTCGCTTCTACGCGCTCAACACCGGCGTCTCCACGATCCGCGCCCTCGACCCTGCCGTCGAGATCCTCGCGACGGAGGGCATCGTCCTCCGCTACACGAACATCCTGACGGTTGGCGAGGAAGCCGAGAAGGCGGTACGCCGGCAGGAAGGGGGCACCCACGCGGACGAGATCGAGACGTCGATGATGCTCTACATCGATCCCTCGCTCGTCGACATGTCGAAGGCCGTGAAGGACTATCACCCGAGTGGCAGGGGCGGGCTGACGCGGAACGTGGACGGCCCCGGGACGTACTCACCGACCGGGACCTGGGGTGATCCGACGCTGGCCACCCGCGAGAAGGGGCGGCGGGTCGTCGAGGCCATGGTGGACGGCATGCTGCAGGAAATCGACGCGCTGCGGAAGGCCGCCGTGCCCGTGGCGAAATAGCGGGACAGTCGGACGCCCGCGGGGACGGCCCGCGGACCGGACGATGGTTCAGTCCGGGGGCTGGCGATTCTGCCAGGTGGCCGACACGCCGACCGCCGCATAGAAGTGATCGCCGAACAGCCCGCGCGCGAGGCCCTTCGAGTAGTTCAGGACCGACACGATGGTGACGCGCTGCCGCGGCAGCGGAATCGCCAGTTCGAGCCCCAGCACCGCGTCGCTCCAGACCGACACGTCGATCCACTGGTGGCGGTTGTACCCGACCGAGAGGCTCGGCGACAGCGTGATCCCCGTCGCGGACAGGTCAATCGCGCGCGTGACCGCGGCCGAGACGTAGGTGCCGGCACCCTCCTGGACGTCCTGGTACACGGTCACGGTGGGGGTGACCGGGCCGTCCCACGAGACCCCGCCATAGAATTCGTTGCTGTACCTGCCCGTGCGCACGTCCGGGAACACGTAGTTGATCCAGCCAGCCGACCACGTGAACCGGCCAGACGCCACCGAATAGTCGACCTGCAGGTCGTGCTCGGTGAGCATCCGGCCGTTGGGCCTGCCCGTCGACAGGTTCAGCCACGATGAGACCGTCAGATCGCCCACGGTCACCCACAGGCTCGGCTGCAGGCTGGGCGCGTGCACGGGTTCGAACCCCCGCCACACGTAGGTGTTCGAGAACAGAAACTCCGCGCCGACCGAGACAGCCATGCCCTTCGGGGCGTCGCGGGCCTCCTCGGCCCGGCCCTGGGCGTGGACGGGCGCTCCGGCCGACGCCGCCAGCATCAGGGAGACGGCCACGGCACGGGGGGTGACGATCATGGACATCCGGGTTCCGGCCGTCCTGTCCGGCCGGACCCGATTCTGACCTACAATCTGGTCGCGCTGGAAGCCCCCTTTTTTCGTCCGAGGAGGAACGATGTCGACTGCACTGAGGAGAACGGGGCTGGCCGCCGTCGCCCTGATCGTCGCCCTGACCGGCACCGGCACGCAGGCCTGGCCCGGTCCGATGCCCGGTCCGGGTGAGCCGGCGGGCGGGGTCGCCGACCGGGCGGACCTTCCGGCCATCATGACGTTGCGCGAACAGGCGGCCGTCTACAACGGGTGGCTCAAGGCCCGGCTCGACGGGATCCTGCCCGAGCTGATGCGGCAGGAGGGCTTCGACATGTGGCTGGTGATCTGCCGCGAGAACAACGAGGACCCGGTCTTCTTCTCGCTCGTCCCGTTCACCACGCTGTATGCGAGCCGGACGTCGATGCTCGTGTTCTTCGATCGCGGCGCGGAAGGCGTCGAGCGACTGACCGTCAGCCGGGCGGGCATCGGCAGCTTGTACAAGAGCGTCTGGGAGCCCGAGAAGATCGACCAGTGGGAACGCCTCGCCCAGATCGTCAAGGAGCGCAACCCGAAGAAGATCGGGATCGACGAGTCGGACACCTTCAACTACGGCGACGGCCTCACGGCCACGCTGAAGAAGAAACTGATGGCGGCGCTTCCCGCGGAGTTCGCGGGTCGCGTCCAGGGCGCCGAGCGCCTCGCGGTCCGCTGGCTCGAGCGCCGGTCCCCGGAACAGCTGGAGACCTATCCCCAGATCGTGGCGATCGCGCACGGCATCATCGCCGAGGCGTTCTCGAGGCGGGTGATCACACCCGGCGTGACGACGACCGATGACGTCGTGTGGTGGATGCGCGAGCGGTCGCGCCAGCTCGGCCTCACCAACTGGTTCCAGCCGTCAGTCGACATCCAGCGGCCGAAGGACAGCCCATTCAAGGACAGCCCGGTCATCCACCGCGGCGACCTGCTGCACTGCGACTTCGGCATCACCTACCTGAAGCTGTGCACCGACACGCAGGAGATGGCGTACGTGCTCAGGGACGGCGAATCCGACGCGCCGACGGGCCTGAAGGACGCGATGGCCCAGGGCAACCGCCTCCAGGACATCCACCTGGCCGAGATGAAGACGGGCCGCACCGGCAACGAGATCCTCGCGGCCGCGTTGAAGCGGGCGCGCGCCGAGGGCCTGACGCCCACCATCTACAGCCACCCGCTCGGGGTGCACGGCCACGCCGCCGGTCCGACGATCGGGCTGTGGGACCAGCAGGGTGGCGTGCCGGGGTGGGGCGACTTCCCGCTGTTCGACGACACGGTGCACTCGATCGAGCTGAACATCCGCGCGAGAGTCCCGGAGTGGGGCAATCAGGAGGTGCGGATCGCGCTCGAGCAGGACGCCATGTTCACCGGGGCCGGCGCCGCGTTCCTCGATGGGCGCCAGACCGCGTTGACGTTGATCAAGTAGGTCACGGGCGGCGCCGCCCGTGACCCCGCCGTCCGCGTGCCGGGAAGGTCACCCGGGGCCCCGGCCCCGGGTCCCCCGGCTACGCGTCGACCACCTCGCCCCGTTCCGCCCGCCGCGCGGCCCAGGCCTCCAGGATCTCGTAGATTGTCGGCAGGACGATCAGCGTGAGCAGCGTGGAGGTCACCACGCCGCCGATGACCACGGTCGCGAGCGGACGCTGGACCTCCGACCCGGCGCCGGTCGAGAGGGCCATCGGCACGAACCCGAGCGCCGCGACCAGCGCCGTCATCAGCACCGGTTTCAGCCGGGTGCCCGCACCCGCGAGAATCGCGTCCCGGAGCGGCTGGCCGCCCTCGCGCAACCGGTTGACCGCCGCGATCATCACGACCCCGTTGAGCACCGCGACACCGAACAGCGCGATGAAGCCGACCGAGGCCGACAGGCTCAGGTTGAGGTCGCGCAGCCAGAGGGCGCTGATCCCGCCGACGAGCGCGAACGGGACATTGAGGATCACGAGGCCGGCCTGGCGCACGCGGCCGAACGTGATGAACAGCAGCAGGAAGATGATGGCCAGCGACAGCGGGATGACGAGCATGAGACGTTGCGTCGCGCGCTGCTGGTTCTCGAACTGGCCGCCCCAGGCGAGGTGGTACCCCTCCGGGACGCGGACCTGCCCGTCGAGCCGGGCCTGGGCCTCGCCGACGAAGCTGCCGACGTCGCGCCCGCGCACGTTGGTCTGGACGACGAGCCGCCGCTCGCCGTTCTCGTGGTTGATCGCCTCGGGCCCGCGCACGATCGCCACGCGCGCGACGTTGCCGAGCGGCACGCGTTCGCCGCCCGGCGCCGTCAGGAGCAGCCCCGCGACCGCCACCGGGTTGCTGCGGATCTCGTCCGGGAAGCGCACGACCACGTCGAAGCGCCGCGAGCCGTCGAGGACCTGGGTCGCCACGGCCCCGCCGACGGCCGTCTCGATCAGCTCGCGCACGTGCTCGACGTTGAGGCCGTAGCGGGCCGTCTTCGCCCGGTCCACGGCGATCTCGATCTGCGCGCCGCCCGAGAACACCTCGACCTGCAGGTCCGCCGAGCCGGGCACGCCGGCCAGCACGCGGCGGATCTGCTCGCCAAGCCGCTCGAGCGTGGCGCCGTCGCTGCCGAACACTTTCACGGCCACGTCCGCCTTCACGCCCGACACGACCTCGTCGAGGCGCATCGCCATCGGCTGGGTGAAGTTGAATTCCACGCCCGGCATCGCCCCGAGGGCCTCGGCCATCGCGTTCACCAGCTGGACCTTGTCGCGGCGCGTCGTCCACGCGTCGACCGGGTGCAGCAGGACGTACACGTCGCCCTGGTAGATGCCCATCGCCTCGGTGGCGAGGTCGGGGCGGCCGATCTTGGTCACGACCTGCCGCACCTCGGGGAAGCGCCGCAGGATCTGCTCCACGCGCGTCGAGATCTCCACCGATTCCGGCAGCGAGACCGACGGGAGCTTGCGCGTCTCGATGAGCAGCGAGCCCTCGTCCAGCTTCGGCATGAACTCGGTGCCGAGGAACGGCACCGATCCCAGGGCCACGGCCACCGCGACCGCCGCGACGCCGAGCGTGCGCCACCGCCGGTTCATCTGCCGCGTGAGGTGCTTGACGTAGAAACGCCGCAGGCGCCCGAACCAGGGGCCCTCGTGCTCGCCGCCGATCATCCTGAGCAGGTACGACGAGGCCACGGGAACGACCGTGAGGGACAGGAGCAGCGAACCCAGGATGGCTGAGCAGACGGTCACGGCCATGGGGCGGAACATCTTCCCTTCCAGCCCCTCGAGGGTGAAGATGGGGAGGTAGACCGCCACGATGATCAGGACGCCGAACAGGATGGGCCTGGCCACCTCCGTGGCGGCCGACCTGAACAGGTCGAGGCGTGCGCGTTCCAGGGCCGACGGGTCGCGCGGCGGTGTCCACTCGGCCCGTCGCCGGACGAAGTTCTCCATCATCACGACCGCGCCGTCCACGATGAGGCCGAAGTCGATCGCGCCGAGCGACATCAGGTTCGCCGACACGCCGAAGAACCGCATGCCGATGAACCCGACCAGCATCGACAGCGGGATGACGCCCGCCACGATCAGGGCGGCGCGGACGTCGCCCAGGAAGAAGAAGAGCACGACGACCACGAGCAGCGAGCCTTCGATCAGGTTCTTGCTCACCGTGTGGAACGTGCGGTCGATCACCTCCGTCTGGTCGTAGAACGGCGCCAGCGAGAGGCCCTTCGGCAGCGTCCGCTCGATCTCCGCGAGCCGCTGCTTCACGCGGTCGGCGACCTGCTTGCCGTTCTCGTCCTTGAGCATGATGACCATGCCCGCCACGCTCTCGCCCTTGCCGTCCCGCGTCACGGCGCCCTCCCGCGGCATCGCCCCCACGCGGACCTCCGCGACGTCGCGGACGAACACGGGCACGCCCTCCGCCGCCGCGACGACGATCTGCTGCAGGTCGTCGACCGACGAGACGAGCCCGACGCCCCGCACCGTATAGCGCTCGGACCGGTGTTCGATGAAGCCGCCGCCGAACGACGCGTTGTTGTCCGCCACGGCCTGGAACACCTGGCGCAGGGTGAGGCCGTACCGATCGAGCTGGCGCGGGTCGACGATCACCTGGAACTGCCGGGTCAGGCCGCCCCACGAGTTGATCTCGCTCACGCCCCGGACCGACCGGAGGCGTGTGCGCACGTCCCAGTCGTGCAGCGTCTTCTTCGTCATGGCGTCGGCCGTGTCGCCCTCGACGAGGTACTGGTAGATCTCGCCGAACGCCGTCGCCACCGGGCCGAGCACCGGGTCGAGGCCGTCGGGGATCCGGCTCCGCGCATCGATCAGCCGTTCGCCCACGAGCTGGCGCGCGAAGTACACCGGGACCCGGTCCTCGAAGAGGATCGTGACGATCGACAGGCCGAACTTGGAGATGGACCGCACCTGCGTCGCGCCCGGCACGCCCATCACGGCGGTCTCGATCGGGTAGGTGACCCGCTGCTCGACCTCGGTCGCAGCCAGCCCGGGCGCGTCGGTCACGACCACGACCTGGTTGTTCGTCAGGTCCGGGAAGGCTTCGACCGGCAGGTCGCGGAACGCGACGACGCCGGTGGCGACGAGCGCCGCCAGGCACAGGAGGATGAACAGGCGTTGCCGCAGCGCGCCCGCCACGAATCGTTCGATCCAGCCCACGTCAGCCCTCCGGAGTGGTCTGCTTGAGCATCTCGGACTTCAGGAGGAACGCCCCCGCCGTCACCACGCGCTCGCCGGCCCGCAGGCCGGTCCGCACCTCCATCCACCCGTCCACGTCCGACCCGACCGTGATCTCGCGGCGCACGTAGTGTCCCGGCTGGCTCTCGATGAAGACGACCGTCCGGCCCTCGATCTCCTGCACCGCCTGGGACGGCACCACGACGATCTCGCGCGGTTCGCCCTCGCCCAGCAGCACCGTGGCGTACATCTCCGGCTTCAGGCGTCCCTGTGGATTGGGCACCTGGCACCGCACCGTGACGCGCCGGGTCTTCGGGTTGACCGTGTCCCCGACGAAGGTGATCGTTCCGGCGAACCGCTCGTCGGGGTAGGCCGACACCGACACGGCGACGGGCAGGCCCGTCTTGACCTGCGGCAGCGCGGTCTCGTCGATCTCGGCGAGCGCCCACAGCCCCGACAGGTCGCTGACGACGAACAACGGCATGCCGGTCGTCACCGCGGTGCCCTGGGTGATGGACTTCTCGAGGACGACCCCCGTGAGCGGGCTGCGCACCGGGATCTGTTCTCCCGATTCCCCCGTCGGGTCCTCCTTGTTCGTGATGCCGAGGTGCTCCAGGTTCTCCTCGGCCCGCCGCACCTCGGTCCGGGCCACGTTCAAGGCTTCCTCGGCGCCGATCCGCGCGGCGTGGACCCGCTGCACCTCCTGCTCCGGCAGCGCCTTGTCGGCGAGCAGCCGCGCCGCGCGCTCGTCGGCCTGCACCGCCACCTGCAGGTCCGATTCGAGGCGGCGCCGGTCGGACACGGCCCTGCGATATGCGGCCCATGCCTCGTGCACGACCTGGCTGTGCATGTTGGCCAGCACCGTCCCGGCCGACACGCGGTCGCCGATGCCGGCGATGTCCTCCACGATCGTGCCGTCCACCATCGACCCGATCCGCGCCGTGCGCCGCTCGTCGATCGCAATGATCCCGGGCGCCTCGAGCTGGTCGCGCCTGCGGACCGCCCTGGCGGCGCCGACGGCAATGCCCGCTTCGCGCAAGGCGGCGTCGGCCAGCGTCACGGTACCGTCGGTCGCCTTCGCCCCGCTGGACGCCTGTTCCGGCGGCGGGGCAGCGCCCCGCCGGGTCATGAACGTGAACCCGGCGGCGGCAGCGAGCACGAGAACCCCGATCGCGACCCACCGCCTCCGGGAGCCGGTGTCGTCTGAAGTGCTCATCGACTGATCTCCTGTCCAAGGGCCAGGCGGGCTTCGACCGCGCTGGCGACCGCGTCGAGCCTCAACTCGAGCGCTTCGCGCTGCGCCTCGAGGTAGACGCGCTCGGCATCTACCAGGTTGAGGATGTCGGCCGCGCCCTCGCGGAAGGCCGACCGGGCAGCCGTCCGCGCGATGTCGGCCGGCTGGAGCAGCTCCTCCTCGACGCGGGCGGCCCGGGCGGCCAGCGCCCGCGCGGCGTCTATCAGCACGACGGTGTCCGCCAGGACGCGCGCCGTCACCTGCTGCCGGTCGAACTCCGCGGCGCGGGCATCGCCCGCGGCCAGGGCCACGGCCCTGCCGTTCGCATCGAACACCGGCACCGCAATCCGCACGCCGAGGACGGCCGTGTTCGCGCCGGAGGTTCGCTTGTACCCGCCCGCCACCTCGGGATCGGGCAGGCGCCGGGCCCGTTCCAGGGTCAGCATCTCGGCCGCCCGCGCCGCGCGCGCCCGCGCCGCGACGACATCGGGTGACGCGTCGACTGCCGCCTGGGCCAGGGCGCCCGCCTCGCCGTCCGGCACGGGCGAGGGCGTCGGCTCCACGAGCCGATCCGGGTCCAGCGGCCCGGGCTCCCCGAGCAGCGTGCCAAGCAGCGCGAGGCTGCGGTTCCGCTCGAGGCGGGCCCGGACGATCTGGGTGTCCAGCCGCGCGGCCTCGGCCTGGAACTTCGCCAGGTCGGCCGCGGCGGCGTAGCCCTCCTGCGCGCGCCGCGTCATCGTCTGCACCAGCACGTCCATGCCTTCGCGGTTCGCCGCGAGCGCATCGAGCACGCCCCGCGCCCGCACGGCCTGCAGGTAGAGCCGGACCGTTTCGATGGTCAGCGCCCGGCGCACCTGCTGGAGGGTGCCGGCGGCGACCTCGCGCTCCGCGCCGGCCACTCGCAGACGCGCGCCGCGCTTGCCGCCAAGCTCGATGGACTGGGTGACCACCGTGAAGAAGTCCAGCGGCGGCCCGGCCAGCGGATCGGATCCCGGCGTCCATTGCCATCCGCCGGTCGTCCAGTTCTCGCCGCGAACCTCGACAGCCGGATTGGGCCAGCGCCCGGCGAGGCCGGCGGCCGTCCGTGCGCTGTCGGCCTGGGCCGCTGCCGCCATCAGGGCCGGCGATCGCGCCAGGACAGTGGCCACAGCCTGTTCGATCGGCAGCGGCGCCGGAGCGGACGTCAGCAGCGGCGCGACGACCAGCAGCAGGTTCAACATGCATCCTCCTCGACGAGGGTCATCGCCTCCCCAGGTCCCCCGTCGACGCGCGGCGCGAGCCACGCGGCGCCGGGCCGTGGCGCGGAACGCGAGGCGAATCGGGAACCGGGTTCTCCGCGGTCCGGGATGGCCGTCCGGGGGCACTGACTCGCGGGGGGCGTCTGGGGTCCCGGGCAGAATAACACAAGGGGCGGGGCGTCGCCGGTGGCAGAACGGCTGTTCCTGGGGGTGCCTGTCCGGGCCGGTCGATCCGTGGCATGATGAAGGCAGCTCCCATCGGCCTCGGAACGTTGGAACACGGCGGTCCGGATGGGGATCGCCGATTCCTCTGGGTCGCGCATGTCTACGCGGCGTTGGCGCTGGAAGCGCCCGACGCCTCCAGGACCGCGTGCACCGTGTGGGGAACCGGGGGGCATCCACACATGGGGCTCAAGGTCGGTATCGTCACCGAGTACTACTACCCGTTGCTCGGCGGCGTCAGTGAGAACGTCCACAACACCGCCGTCCAGCTGATGAAGCTGGGCCACGACGTCCAGATCATCACGTCCAGGCACAGCGGAGTGTTCGGGCCGGACGGTGATCACCCGGCACAAGCAGGACCGCCGGTTGTGCGGATCGGGCGAAGCCTTCCCGTGTACGCGAACGGATCCATCGCGAATGTCACCGTGGGCATGCGCCTCTGGAAACGGCTTTCAACGGTGGTCAGGCAGGGCGGTTTCGACGTCGTCCACGTGCACTCGCCCATCGTGTTCACGCTGCCGCCGCTGGCGGTGCTGGCGGCGCCGTGCCCCACGTTCGCGACCTTTCACACGTACTTCGAGGGCAGCGCGGTCTACCGCGCGTTTGCGGGCGTGCTCCAGAAGCAGTTCCTCGACCGCGTGCACGGGAACATCGTGGTCTCGAGAAGCTGCCTCGAGGCGCTGCAGAAGTACTTCACCCTGGATGCCCGCGTCGTGCCGAACGGCGTGGACGTGAACGAGTTCTCGCCCGCCGTGCCGCGCCTGCCGCAGTACGACAGCGGCAAGCTGAACCTGCTGTTCCTGAGCCGGTTCGATCCCCGGAACGGCCTGGGCTTCATGCTCCAGGCGTTCGACATCGTCCACGAGCAGTTCGCCGGCGTGCGGCTGATCGTCGTGGGCGACGGCCCGTTGCGCCAGCACTACGAGCGGCAGGTGCCGGAGCGGCTGGCGCCGGACGTCCACTTCGTGGGCCCCGCCCTCGGCACGCGGCGCAACTACTACGCGACCTGCGACGTCTATTGCTCGCCGATCACCAAGGCGTCTTTCGGCGTGACCCTGCTCGAAGCGATGGCATCGGGCAAGCCGATCGTGGCGACCGAGAACGAGGGGTACCGCGATCTGCTCGGCCCCGAGGAGGGCATCCTCGTGCCGCGGGGAGATCCGCGGGTGTTTGCCGAGGCCATCCTGCGGCTGCTGCGCGATCCCGCGTTGCGGGCGCAGATGGGGCAGAAGGGGCGGGAGAAATCGGCCGCCTTCTCGTGGGACTCGGTGACGCGCCAGCTCGTCGGCTTCTACGAGGAAATCCTGGACGCGCGGTCATGGCCACGATCCTCCGAATCATCGCGGTCGTAACCGCGGCGTGCGCGGCGCTGGTCCTGGCTGCCGCCTGGACGGTGCAGGTCCTCTGGGCGCCGCACGTGCCCGCGCGCGCCTGGATCTGGGCGCTCGTGGCGGCCGACGGGATCCTCCTGTACGGCATGCTCGATCGCCGGGCCCCAATCTTCGGGCGCATCTTCGGTCGCGGCCGCGCCGACGAGCCGATCATTGCGCTGACCTTCGACGACGGGCCGAACGAGCCGTACACGTCGAGGCTTCTCGACATCCTTCATCGCGCCGATGTCAGGGCGACGTTCTTCGTGATCGGCCGGAACGTCGTCCGGGCACCGGAGGTCGTCGCGCGCATGGTGCACGAGGGGCACGAAGTCGGCAACCATACGTTCGACCACGTGGTCCTGCCGCTCGCGACGCCGGGCCGGGTTCGCGCGCAGATCCGCCGCGCCTCGGACGCGATCGCGGGCGCGACGGGCGCGCGTCCGGCATTGTTCCGGGCGCCGCACGGGTGGCGCAACCCGTGGGTCGATCGCGTGGCCCGCGAGGAAGGGTGTCGCCCGGTGGCGTGGACGCTCGGCGTCTGGGACACCGATCGGCCGGGCGCGGACGTGATCCGCCAGCGCGTCGCGCGCGGCCTGTCGAACGGCTGCGTCGTGCTGCTGCACGACGGGCGCGGCACCGAGGCATCGGCCGATGCGAGCCAGCTCGTGGCCGCGCTGCCGGGGATCCTCGACGACGCCCGCGCCCGCGGTTTCCGGTTCGTGACGCTGGGCCAGCTGATTGACAGGGCATCGGCCAGATGAAGAGACGCTGGGCCATGCTCGCGCTGGCGGCGGCCCTTGCCGGGCTGGCCGTGTTGCTCGTCCGCCTGGACCTCTCCGGCGTCGCGCGCGCGTTCGCCCGCGCCCGCTGGTGGTGGGTCGCGGGCGCCGCCGCGATGAACGTCGGCAACACCGTCCTCGAGTCCGCCCGGTGGACGTTCATCCTGTCGGGGATCAAGCCCGGCGTGAAGCTGCGCCACGCGGTCGCGGCGGGCCTGGTCGGGACGGTCGGCAACGTCGCCTTGCCCCTCAAGCTCGGTGAAGGGGCGCGCGCCTGGACGCTGGCGCGGCTCGAACGCCTGCCGTTCACCGTGATCATCTCGAGTGTCATCGTCGATCGGTTCATCGAGGTGACGCTGTTCCTGGTGCTCGTGCTGGCAACCGCGTGGATACGGCCTCCCGCGGGCGGCGCCGGCCAGTACGCGGTCCGGGGCGCTCTCGTGGCGGCGATCGTGGCCGTCGTGCTCGTGCTCGCCGGGCGGTGGCTGCGCCGTGGCGACGCGGACGGCGGCACCGGGGCCGGGCGCTTCCGCCGGATCGCCAGGGAACTCGCCCGCGGGTTCGCGGTGCTCCAGGATCGCCGCCGGCTCGTTCCCGCCGCCGCCACAGGGGTGCTGTCCTGGGTTGCCCGGACGCTGGTCGTCTGGATGATGTTCCGGGCCTTCGACCTGCCGCTGGGACTCCCGGCCGCCGCCGCCGCCCTGATCATCATCAACGTCGGCATCGTCAGCGTGAGCACGCCCGGCAATCTCGGGGTGTTCGAGTTGACGACCACGGCCGCGCTCACGCTGCTGGGCGTGCGCGCCGAGACGGCCCTGAGCGTGGCGGTCGTCCTGCACGTGGCCGAGGTGGTGCCTCCGCTGCTGCTCGGGCTGGCCGTCATGTGGAAGCTCGGACTCTCGGGGCCGTCGGACCGCGCCGGCGGCGCGTTGTCGTCGTCATCGACCGGGTGATCCCGGTGATCCCGCGCCGCGGCTTGACCCGACCTGCGGCACCCGGTATCGTGCCGCCGGAGGCTGTGACGTGCAGGTGTCGTCGCGCAACAGTCCCGTCCGCCCGCTGGCTGTCCTCGCTGCCCGTTGGCCGACGCCGCGCGGGGCGTTGATGCGTGTGGGCGTGGCGGTGCTGGTGTCCCTCGTGACGGGGCTCCTGTACTCACCCGGCCTCTCGACGCGCATCCCCCGCTACCAGGCCGGCCAGTTCACGACGGCGAGCATCCGCGCGCCCTTCGATTTCAGCGTCGTCGACGACGCCGCGACCGATCGGCGCCGGGTCGAGGCCCGGAGGGCGGTCGCTCCCGTGGCCTTGCTCGACCCGCGCGTGCCCGTTGCAGTCAAGGCGCGCGCGGACGCGGCGTTTGGTGCGGTCTCCGCCTTGTACGACCAGGCCGACGCGATGCGCGCGGTGCCGGCGCCGGAGTTGGCCCGGCTGTCCGCGCGGCGGCAGGCGGCCCTCCGGCAGACGCGGGTCCTCGAGGCCGACCGTGTCCTGCGCGAGAAACTGGCGGAGGCCATCCCGGGATTCGAGCAGGCGTTGGGCGTGACTCTGACCAGTGAGCAGCGCGCCGTGCTCGAGCGCGAGCAATTCGCCCGCTCCCTCACCCAGGCCATCAACCGGCTGCTCGACGACCTCTACACACGCCCCGTGACCGACGATCTCGCCCCGCTGGAGGGCGCCGTCGTCGGCGATTCGCCCACGATGGATGGACCGGGCCGCTTGTCGATCAAGGACGGCGTGACGTCGGCCGAACGGAGCGTTGGCGGGCTCGCGTCGATCCAATCGCGCGCCCAGGCGATCGCGACGCTGCCCGGGCGGGCGGCGCTGATCCTGCCCGATCTGGCACCCGACGTCCGCGCCACGCTCGCGGCGATCGCGCAGGCCATCGTCAGGCCCGACCTGTTTTTCGATGCGGCCATCACCGAGGCGCGGCGCGCGGCGGCGGCGTCGGCGGTCAACCCGGTCTCCCTGATCTTCCAACGCAACCAGCTCATCATCGGGGAAGGGCAGGAGGTCGTCCACCAGACCGTTCTGGCCCTCGACTACCTGCGAACCCGCGGGCGGCCCCAGGCCTACGTGGCCCGACTGCTGGGATCCTCGGTGCTGCTGTGCCTCCTGGTGCTGCTGGCGTTTCACCTCGCGGACCGCACCGGCACGCGTGAGCGCGTCCGCGATCGCGACTTCATGTACCTGGCGTCCAGCCTGGTCGGGGTGGCGGTGGCGTTCTGGACATGGCGCGTCGCGGTGGACGGCATCGTGGCGCGCGTGCCCTCTATCCCGCCCACGGCGCTGGTCCTCGCGTTTCCGCTGGCAGCCATCGCCATGCTGACGTGCTTCATGCTGAGCTTCAGGCTGATGGTCGCGCAACTGGTGCCGGCGGCGGTGATCATCGGCATGCTCGGCGGGTCCAGCGTGCTGCTCGTGGCGCACACGCTCATCACGGGCTTTGCCGGTGCGTACTGGATCACTGGCTGCACGCGGCGAGGCTGCCTGGTGCGCGCGGGCCTCGTGGTCGGCGTGGCCGGCGCCGTCGGGGCGGCCTGCATCGTGCTGCTGGACGGCACTGGCGGGCTCGAGTCGTCGTCAATCCTGGTCGTCGTCGGCGGGCTGGTCGGCGGCGTTCTTGCAGGGCCGGCCGTGGTCGCCATGGGTCCCGTCGTGGAGTGGGTCTTCGGCTACACGAGCAACATCAGGCTCCTGGAGATGGTCAGCTACGAGCACCCGCTGCTGCGCCGCTTCATGAAGGAGACACCCGGGACGTTCCAGCACTCGCTGGGCATCTCGATCCTCGGGGATGCCGCCGCGCGCGCGATCGGCGCCGACGCGCTCCTGGTTCGCGTCGGTGCGCTCTACCACGATGTCGGCAAGATCGGGAGCCCGGAGTGTTTCGTCGAGAATCAGGCCGGCGTCAATCCCCACGACACGCTGGCGCCCGCGGAGAGCGCGCGGATCGTGCGTGATCATGTCGCAGCCGGTGTCGACCTGCTGCGGGAATACAAGGTCGCCGCCCGGATCGAGGACTTCGTCCGGGAGCATCACGGCACAGACGAGATTCGCTATTTCAGGGCGCTGGCGGAGGAACGCGGCGAGACGATTGACCCGGACGCCTACCGCTACCCCGGGCCGCGGCCGCGGTCGCCCGAAACGGGCATCCTGATGATCGCGGACCAGGTCGAGGCGACCAGCCGGACCATGGCCCGCGCCTCGGAGGCGGAGTACCGGGAGATGGTGCATCGGACCGTGGAACGCATCCGCGCCGCCGGGCAACTGGACGACTGTCCGTTGACGCTGCGTGACCTGGCGCTGATCGAAGACTCGTTGGTGCAGATTCTCGGCGGCATGCACCATCGCCGGTTGACCTACCCGGGGCAGCCTCCGACCGCCGGGGAGGCGGCCCGGCCGGCCGCCGTCGTGTCGTAGCACGCCCCCGTCGTCATTGTCTGGCGACGGTCTTTGTCTGGAGCCACTGAGCGATGCGCTCGCGGCTCCACCGGTGGTCGTCGTTGAGGTGCACGATCAGGCTGTCGAGCAGGAGCCGCTTGCGGCAGCCTTCCGGGCAGGGCTCGACCGCGTTGTCGAGGCAGTCGAAGAACTTGTAGAGGCCCTTCGGCCTGATGCCCGTGGCGTCGGCCGGGAGCCGGTAGATGCCCTCGTAGGCGGCGCCCAGCGCATCGGATTCCCGGGTGCCGTCGAAGTAGCCGCCGAACAACTGCTGCGGCCGCCGCTCCGTTCCGTCCAGGATCGCGCCCGCCAGTTCGCGCTCATCGCCCCGCTTCAAGGTAATCATGGGCCGCCCTCCCAATGATCGCATGATGAACCTTTGCCGGACGTTTGTCACGCCCGCGTCCCTGCCGGGAAGCCAGCCCGACGGGGCGCCCGCCCCGCACCAGCCGCGCATCCGATCCGCGGCCCGCGGGTCGCGCAGAACAGGGCCTCCCGGGCAGCGAGGTGACCGCACCTGGCCGGCGGCGCTCGTCGCGGGCGCGCTCCGGACCGGCAGGGGGCGACGTTGACAGCCGGAACGACGCGGCGGGAGAATCAGCGACTGGGGCTGTTCCCAAGCACGTGACGCCGACAGTTGTGCACCGACGGAATCCGGATGGGTTTCGCAGCAGGCGAGCCGCCGGAGCGCCGGGGCCTGTGCCCGCCGTCCGGTCGACGATCCGGCGCCGAAGGAGAAGTCGATGTTCGCATTCCGTCGGATACTCGTCGGGCTGGTGGTGGCGCTCGGAGCCTGGGCGACCGTGGTCGCCCTGGGGGCGGCGATCGCGCAGCCGCCATACTCGGGCGCTCTGTACGCGGGCCTGCGCTGGCGCATGATTGGCCCGTTCCGCGGAGGCCGCGTCAACGCGGTGAGCGGCGTGCCGGGCCGGCCGGACACGTTCTACTTCGGCTCCGTGGGCGGAGGGCTGTGGAAGTCCACCAATGCCGGGCGCACATGGCTCCCGGTGTTCGACGGTCAGCCCGTGGCGTCGATCGGGGCGATCGGCGTCGCGCCGTCGCGGCCCGACGTCGTGTATGTCGGCACCGGCGAGAGCGACATGCGCGACTCGATCGGCTATGGCGACGGCGTCTACAAGTCGATCGACGGCGGCGCCACGTGGCGCCACCTCGGCCTCGACGCGACGCGGCAGATCGGCCGGGTCGTGGTGGATCCGGAGAACCCGGATGTCGTCTTCGTTGCCGCGCTCGGCAATGCCTACGGCCCCAGCCCGGACCGCGGCGTGTACCGATCGCGGGACGGCGGTGCGACGTGGCAGAAGGTCCTGTACCAGACGGACAGTGTCGGAGCCGTGGACCTGGCAATCGACCCGGTGAACCCGCAGACCGTGTACGCCGCCCTGTGGGCCACGCGACGCCCGCCGTGGTTCATCTACGCGCCGTCGAACGGACCGGGCGGAGGCCTCTACAAGTCCACGGACGGCGGCACGACCTGGCACGCGCTGACCGCCGGGCTTCCGGCCGAGGGCGTCGGCCGGATCGGCGTTGCCATCGCTCCGGCCAATCCCCGGCGACTGTACGCCATTGTCGACGCGAAGGACGGCGGGCTGTATCGCTCCGAGGACGCGGGCGCGACGTGGGCGAAGATCTCGGGTGACCAGCGTGTCTGGAGCCGGGGCTGGTACTTCGAGAAGGTCACGGCCGACCCGAAGAACCCGGACATCGTGTACGTGTCGAACACGTCGCTCTACAAGTCGACCGATGCAGGTGCGAGCTGGACGCCCATCAAGGGCGCGCCGGGCGGCGACGACTACCACCAGCTGTGGATTGCGCCCGACGATCCGCGGCGGATGGTGCTGGCCAGCGACCAGGGCGGGATCGTCACCGTGGATGGGGCGGCCACCTGGAGTTCCTGGTACAACCAGCCGACGGCGCAGCTGTATCACGTCGCGGCCGACGACCGCTTCCCGTACTGGGTGACCGGCCCCCAGCAGGACAGCGGCGCGGTGGGCACGCCCACGCGCAGTTCCCACGACGTCATCTCCATGCACGACTGGACGGGCCTGTGCGCGGGAGGGGAGAGCGGCTACACGGCGCCCGACCCGCTGAACCCGGAGATCCTGTTCGGCGGCACCGTCACCCGCTGCAACGTCGTGACGGGCGCGGTGCAGGACGTGTCGCCGGAGCGCGGCCAGCCCGGGCCGTTCCGGCACGCGTGGACGCAGCCGTTGGTCTTCTCGCGGGCCGACCCGCACGCGCTGTACTTCGCGAATCAGTTCCTCTACAAGACGACGGATGGCGGCGAGCGGTGGGCGCAGGTCAGCCAGGACCTCACGCGCGTGGATCCCGGCGTGCCCCCGAACCTGGACGAGGCGGCGGCGGCCGACGCGCCGGCCGACAGGCGCCGCGGCGTCATCTACACGGTTGCACCGTCGCCGGTCACGGCCTCGCTGGTCTGGATCGGCACCGACGACGGCTACATCCAGGTGACGTCCGACGACGGGCAATCGTGGCAGAACGTGACGCCGGCCGACGTGACGCCGTGGAGCAAGGTGACGATGATCGACGCGTCGCACTTCGACGAGAACGAGGCGTACGCCGCCGTCGAGCGCCATCAACTGCAGGACTACGAGCCTCACATCTACCGTACCCTCGATCGCGGGCGGACCTGGCAGGCGATCACCAGGGGGCTGCCGGCGGGCGTGTACGTGCAGACCGTGAAGGAGGACCCGGTGCGCCGCGGCTTGCTGTTCGCCGGCACCGAACGGGCCGTCTTCGTGTCGTTCAACGACGGCGACGACTGGCAGTCGCTGCAGCTCAACCTCCCGGCGGTTTCGATGCGCGACCTCGCCGTCCACGGCGACGACCTGATCGTCGCGACGCACGGACGCGGCTTCTGGGCGATCGATGACATCAGTGTCCTGCGCCAGCTCGACGCGGCGGTCGCGGCCGCGGATGCGCACCTGTTCAAGCCGGCCGACGCGATCAACATGCCGCCCGGAACCGAGAACGGGACGCCGCTGCCGAAGGACGAGCCCTTCGCCGAGAACCCGCCCTTCGGCGCCTTCATCGACTACTACCTGGCATCCGACGCGACAGGACCCGTCGCGCTGGAAATCCTCGACGGCGCCGGAGAGACCGTGCGTCGCTACGCAAGCGACGACCGGATGCCGGCGCGCGACCCGAACACGCTGAACATCCCGGCCGTCTGGGTGCCCGTGCCGGCGCCGCTGCCGGCCGAGGCCGGCATGCACCGCTGTGTCTGGGACCTGCGCCCGACGCCGCCGGCGGCCGGGCGGACGGGAGCGGGCGGCGGCCCGGGCATGGGCGGCGGAGGAGGGCGGCGCGGCGCGCCGCTCGCAAAGCCCGGCACCTACACCGTCAGGTTGACCGTGGCCGGGAAGCGCTACACGCAACCGCTCACCGTGAAGGCCGACCCGCGCGGCCGGTAAGCCGCACGGGTGCCGCGGTCGCGCCGGCCCGCCCGTGCGCCGGGCTGGTCAGCGTCCCGGTCGCGATCTATGATGGGCGGCCAATGGAGGGCGAGCGCCGGGGCATCGCCCGCCGTGCAGGAGCGAATCCGGCGAACACGCCCTGGCGGCTGACAGCCGCGACCGTCTGTTCCACGGGCCCCCTCATACACGGGCACGCCGCGGCGTGCCGCGGGGAGAGCAGCATGAAACGCGTGATTGTTCCGATCCTGGCTCTCGTCCTCATGGTGGCGTGTGGGAGGAAGTCCTCCGAGTCGGCCGGGGCGGTGCCCGAGGCCGGCCAGGCGCCGGCGACCCAGGCGGCCGCGCCGGCTGCCCGTCCGGCCGAACCGGCGAAGGTCGAGATCACCGAGGACCTCATCAAGAAGTACATGGAGTACGAGAAGGAGAACCTGAAACTGGTCGCCCAGTTCGCGGCCGAGACGCGGAAAAACATCGAGGCCGCCCGGGGCGACACCGTCAAGACGATCAATCAGATCGCGATCAACGACAAGCTGTCCAAGGAGCTGGACGCGAAGCTTCTTGCCGCGCGCCGATCGATGGGTCTCGGCGAGGAGGCGTTCAACGTCGTCAAGGAAGCTGCCGAGGAAGTCGGGACGGCCAGGCTCCTCTACAACCAGATGGGCGGCGACGCGCAGCTCGCGAGGATGGAGGCCGAGCAGAAGGAGCAGGTCGAGAAGGCGCCTGCCGAGCAGCGCGAGGCCGCCGCGGCTGCCTCGTCGGCGATGCTCAAGAGCATCAGAGACCTGCGCGACGGGACCGACCTGCGCAAGAAGTACGGGGACGCGGCGACGGAGATTCTCCTCAAGTACGCCGACGCCCTGGCCGGTCAACGGGCCGACGCGCTGAAGGTCATGGCCGGACAGAAGTAGCGGCGGTTTGTCGAGGCATGGCCCCGTGGCCACGTCGCGCCCGAGGGCCCGAAGGCCCGGGCGCAACGGCGTGCAGGGTCGGCGCGCGTCGCGTCCGGCTCCAGCGGATGCCGCCGCCAATTCCGCCGTGACACCGCGGTCGGCTATTTCTTCCGAGTGTAGACGATCTCCATTGTCTTCGATTCCTTGCCCGCTCGCGTCTCGTACCACTCCATCACGTGCCTGGTGGGGTCGACGAGCCTGATCACTTCCCGCACCTTGACCTTCGTCCCGGGCTTCATCGGGTCGTCGACGTCCGACGAATAGGTGAACGTCCGGGTGGCGGCATCGTACGTGCCGGTGAGCATCATGATCCCGGTGCCGAAGTTGTCGTACCAGGACGAGACGAACTGCTTCGAGATGTTGTCGTATCCGGTGACGCCCACGCCTTCGAACGGCATGCCCATCATCATGCCGCGATAGGTGCCCTGCACGTAGCGGCCTCCCATGATGGTGGTGTAGCTGGCCGTGCCCGTCGAGGTGGCGGGCGGGGCGGCGGGGTCCATCCACATGGTGTGCGTGAAGGTCCAGTCGCCGGCGACCGACGCCAGGAGTGTGTGGTTCTCGCCGGGCGCCATCGCCTTCATCATGGCGTCCATCTCGGCCTTCTGTTCCGCCGACATCGGAGGCGACGACGGTGCCTGCTGCGCGCCGAGCACGAGGCAGGGTGTGGCCAGCAGCACCAGCGTGAGCGCGACGCGGCGGACCCGCGCGAATCGGGTGAGTCGATCCATCGGAACCTCCCGGACTGGTTGTGTGTCCGGCCTATTCTATGCCGGAGTATGCCGACGACTCCAGTCGGAAATTGTCCCGAGTCGCCCGCGTCCGGCCCGGCCCGGCTCGACGGCGGTCAGCTCGCGGTCACCGTCTTCCGATAGACGACGTGGCGCTCGGCGAGGTGTCGGAGGACGAAATCGAGGCAGGCCCCGTCCTCGCCCACGAACTCCGGAGGGTTGATCCCGGGCCTCCGGAACTTCCCCTCGGCGACCAGCCGCACGCCGGCGGTGCCCGTGTAGCCCGTCGTGCGGGCCATCGACGTCACCTGGTTCGCCGTATCGAACCGATCGAGCAGGTCGTAGGTCACCGTTTCCGGACGTCCGTCCGCGTTCACGCCCTCGACCGCGACGCGCATCACGGTGAAGTCTTCCTCGCCCGGCTCGAGCTGCCACTTCGGGAACATGACGCGCGCCGTGAAGTCGAGCGGCGAGATCATCGCGCCGTTGATCTCGATGGGCGTCTTGTCGAAGAAGCCGGACGCGCGAAGCGCCTCCATCAGCCTGATGTGGCCGGGGTACCGAAGCGTCTTCTCCTTCATGTTCGGGCACCTGATCGTCCGCGCGAGCGAGCGCAGGCCGTCGGTGTTGAAGGACTCGAGCGTGCCGACGCCGGGGAAGAACAGCAGCTCGGCGTCGGTGAGCGCGGGCCGCACCACTTCCTGCCCGTTCTCGATGTACCGTGCCGGCCGCGTGTACTCCTCGATGACGTCGATCGGCGAGAACACCGCCTTGTACTCGAACGGGAACTCGCGGACCACCGGGAGGCCCCCGACCAGGATCTCGATCCGCACCAGCGACCGCATCGTCTTCTGGTGGAAGCCGACGAACATGTTGCTCATGCCCGGGGCGACGCCGAAGTCGACCAGCGCTGTGACGCCGTTGGCTTTCGCGAGCTCGTCCAGGTCGAACGGGTCCTCGGGGAAGAACGCGATATCGACCGCGTCGCGACGGGCCTCGATCACCGCGCGCAGCGCGGCCTTCCCCATGAAGCCCGGCAGCGCGCCGACCGCGACGTCGAACGGCTGGACGAGATCGCGAATCCGGGACGGGTCGGACAGGTCGGCGGCGATCGTCCGGACACCCGGGTGGTCCCCGAACGCCGCGGCGAGCGCGGCCGCGCTGCGGTCGACCGCGGTGACCTCGTAGCTGGACGCCAGGTCCCTCGCCATGACCTTGCCGACCAGGCCGGCACCGAGCACGATGACTCTCTTCACGGGAATTCCTCCACCTACGGGGCCGGATGGGTGCGCGCGCGTTCGCCCCGACGCGGGCCGCCCGACGCACGAGAACCCCCATCATGGCTCGAACGCGGGTGGGCCGCCAAGAGCCGGAGGCACCGGCCGGTTCCGCGCGCTCCGGCGCGTGACTGCGGGCGGGTTTCCGGGTAGGCTGAGAAGTCGATCGCAGCAAGACGCCGACCGGAAAGTGCTCACGCGCGAGAGCGCCGGGCGGTCGTGAGGCCTGATCCATGACTACGCGCATCGAGACCGACACGATGGGTGAGATGGAGGTGCCTGCCGGGCGCTACTGGGGAGCCCAGACCGCGCGGTCGATGCACTACTTCCGGATTGGCGGCGATCGCTTCCCCCGCGAGGTCATCCGCGCGCTGGGCCTCGTCAAGAAGGCCTGCGCGGTGGTCAACCGGGATCTCGGCGAGCTGCCCCCGGAGATCGCCGGCCTCGTCATCCGCGCCGCCGACGAGGTCATCGACGGCACGCTCGACGACCACTTCCCGCTCGTCGTCTGGCAGACGGGATCCGGCACCCAGACGAACATGAACGCAAACGAGGTCATCGCCAACCGCGCGATCGAGATGGCGGGCGGCGTGCTGGGTTCGAAGACGCCGGTCCACCCGAACGATCACGTCAACCGCGGGCAGTCCTCGAACGACGCGTTCCCGACGGTGATGCATGTCGCGGTCGTGGAACAGGTCGTGAACCGGCTGCTCCCCGCGCTGCGGCGCCTCGCCGGCGCCTTGCAGGGCAAGGCCGTTGCGTTCGACGACGTGGTGAAGATCGGCCGGACCCACCTCCAGGATGCCACGCCCCTGACGCTCGGTCAGGAGTTCTCGGGCTACGTGGCCCAGGTGGGCCAGGGGATCGCGGCCATCGACGCCACGCTGCCGCCCGTTCGCGAACTGGCGCTCGGGGGCACGGCCGTCGGGACCGGGCTGAACGCGCACCCGGAACTCGCGACGCGCGTCGCGGCGGTGCTCTCGGACCTGACCGGCATCACGTTCGTCACGGCGCCGAACAAGTTCCAGGCGCTGGCGGGGCACGAGCCCCTGGTCGCGTTGCACGGCGCGCTGAACGCCACAGCCGCGGGCCTCAACAAGATCGCGAACGACATCCGCTGGCTCGCGAGCGGCCCCCGGTGCGGCATCGGCGAAATCGCGATCCCGGAGAACGAGCCGGGCAGTTCGATCATGCCGGGCAAGGTGAACCCGACGCAGTGCGAGGCGATGACAATGGTGTGCGCGCAGGTGGCCGGGAACTCGGTGGCCGTGCAGATCGGCGCGATGAGCGGCAACTTCGAGCTCAACGTCTTCAAGCCCCTGATCCTTCACAACGTCCTGCAGTCGGTCCGGCTCCTGGCCGACGCGAGCCTGTCCCTTGCCGACCACTGCATCGTCGGGATCGAGGCGAACCGCGGCCGGATCGACGAGCTCCTGCGCCGGAGCCTGATGCTCGTGACCGCGCTCAGTCCGCACATCGGGTACGACAAGGCCGCGCAGGTCGCGAAGAAGGCCCACGCGGAGGGCACCACCCTCAAAGAGGCGGCGGTCGCGCTCGGCTACGTGACGCCGGAGGACTTCGACCGGTGGGTCAGGCCCGAGGAGATGGTGGGGCGCCGGGCGTGACTCGCCCCGGCGCACGGCCTTCGTCCGTCGCCGGTGTATGCTGTCGAGCCGAGAGCGTCCATTCGTGGAGGTGACCGATGTCGCGCGAGCGTGGCCGTCGCATGATCCCCCGGATCCTGTCCGTCTTCGCCGGTGCCTGCATGCTGGCCGGTACCGGGGTGGACGGGGCCGCCGCCCGGTCGGGACAGGCGGGGCCCGACCTCGCCGCCGAGCGGGCACTTGCCGCGGCGGTCTCCGAGAGCCGGATGGTCGAGACGGTTCGCCGCCTCGTCGCCTTCGGCCCGCGCATGTACGGCACGCCGTCGAATCACGAGGCGGCCGCCTGGCTCGCCGCAGCCTTCCGCGATGCAGGTCTCGAGGTCACGGTGCGCCAGGACGCGCGCCGGGGGTGGTACCAGCCCGTGTCATGGGAGGTTCGGACGACGGACGACGCGGCTGGCAGCGGGGGACTCGCGTTGAAGACGGCATGGCCCAGCACGGGGTCCCCGTCAGCCAGGGGCGAGGGCCCGCTATCGCTGGCCGCCGCGCCAGGGGCCGTGTGCCTGGTCTCTGACAATCCGACCCCGGAGGCGACCGCCGGGTGCGTGGCGGTGCTGTTCGACGGGCGGGCGTCCCCGTCCGGGTGGCCGGGTGTCGGGCGGCTGCGCGGCACGTGGACGATCCCGGTATTCGGCGTGTCGCCGCGGGACACGACTCCGGTGCGCGAACGACTGGCGGCGGGCGACAAGGTCCGCGTCTCCTTCGCGCTCGAGGCGAAGAGCGGCGAGGATCCCGGCGAGACGGTCGTGGCGACGCTGCCCGGCCGCGACCGTTCGAAGTACGCGCTCTTCTGCGCCCACGGCGACTCGGACTCGGGAGGTCCCGGGGCCGACGACAACGCCTCCGGCGTGGCCATCGTGCTGGAGACCGCGCGAGCCGCCGCGGCGGCGATCACGTCGGGCGCGATGCCACGGCCGGCGTGGGACATGCGCTTCGTCGCGTGGGGCGGCGAATTCGCCTCGACGCGAGAGTACGTGGCGGCGATGGTCAAAGACCCGTCCCGGCTGCAGGCGGTCTTCAACTACGACCAGTCCGGCTTCGGATCGTCGAAGGACGCGCTGTACGTCGAGCCGGACGACATCCCGGTGAACAAGGACGTAATCGCCGTGGTGCGCGCGGTCATGACGGATCAGGCCGGGGCCTCGGGCTTCCCGGCGCACGCCGCCAGCGTCAAGAGCCAGGGGGGAACCGATTCCTACGCGTTCCAGGACAGCCGGGCACCTGGCGCGACGCTCTACCCGGCCGTGACGATCTACTCGTCGGCCTGGGGCCAGGAGCGAACGCTTCCCCTGACCCCGGGCTACCCGCCGATCAACTGGTACGCAGGGGAACAGGCCGGGATGGTGACCGTGGACGGCGACGCGTTCTACCACTCGGCTGGCGACACCCCCGCGCACACGACTGACACCGAGCCGTTCAACATGGGCTGGTCCGCGCGCGTCGGCCTGTTGAGCGCCCTGCGCCTGATGAGCGGCCGCTAGCGGGGCGCGGCACGAACGTGTATGCGATTGTCGAGCACACCGGATTGACGGCCCATGACCCCTGAGCGAAACAGCGTCCTGCACAGCTGGTGCGTCCAGGCCGAGTGGGACGCCCCGACCGTCGTCGGTGGCCGCGGCGCGCGCTTTTTCGACGCCGCCGGCCGCAGCTACCTGGACATGAGCAGCCTGGCCGAGTGCATGAACCTCGGCCACCAGCATCCGGCCCTCGTCGCGGCCATCCGGGACCAGGCCGAGCGCCTCTGCTTCGTCACCGCCGCCTGGGGCGCCGAGCCGCGGGCAACGCTGGCGCACCTGCTCCTCGAGAAGTCCGGCTTCGCGGGTGGTCGGGTCTTTTTCACCCTCGGCGGCGCCGACGCGAACGAGCAGGCGGTGAAGTTCGCCCGCCAGGCTGCCCGGCAGCCGCGAGGCGTGGTCGTCGCGCGGGACCGTTCCTACCACGGGGCCAGCTACGGCGCGATGGCGTTCAGCGGGGACAGCCGCACGACGGCGCAGGTGGACGCCGCCGCGCAGCACGTGGTGCACGTGCCCCCGCCCTACGCCTACCGGTGCCCGTTCGGGACGACGTCGTCTGATGCGTGCGGGCAGCGGGCCGTGGAATCCGTCCGCCACGCGATCGATGCCCACCCGGACGCAGCGGCCGTGCTGATGGAGACCGACGCCGGCACCAACGGGATCGTGCCGCCCGACACCTTCTGGCCCGCCCTCCGGGCCGTGACGCGTGGCGCGGGCGTGGCGCTCATCGCCGACGAGGTGATGAGCGGCTTCGGGCGGTGCGGGGAGTGGTTCGCGTGGCAGCGGTACGGCGAGGAGGGCAGGCCCGACCTGATGACCCTCGCCAAGGGCCTGACCGGCGCCCACGTGCCGCTCGGCGCCGTGGTGGTGTCGCGCGACATCGCCGCCCGCCTCGAACACGAAATGCTCTACACCGGCCTGACCTACTCCGGCCATCCGCTCGCGTGCGCCGCCGGGGTTGCCGCCATCCGGGCCTACGAGGACGAGGGGTTGATCGCGCGGTCCCGGTTGCTGGGCGCGCGGATGTTCCAGGACTTGCAGGCCATGCAGGGCCGCCACGCCGTGATTGGCGATGTCCGCGGCGGGCGCGGGCTGTTCGCCGTGCTGGAACTCGTCAAGGATCGTCGAACGCGCGAGCCCCTGCGCCCCTGGCCTGACGTGCACCCGGCGCTCCGCTCCCTGGTCAGGCAAGCCCGCGAGGCCGGCGTGTCCTTTGCCGTGCGCGGCAATCTCATCGTCCTGGCCCCGCCCCTCGTGATCGAGGAACGCGACCTGGGCGAGGCCCTCGCGCTCCTGGATCGGCTGCTCGGCGAATCGGAGTGGACATGAGCTTCAAGCTGACCTACTCGACGATGTTCAATCCGCCGGAGGAGATGCACGGCGCGTTCGAGGCAGCGCTGGGGGCGGTCAGGGCCGGCCTCGGGGCCGCCCACGCGATGCACATCGACGGCGAGGACGTGCGCACCGCGCGGAGCACGGCGAACCACAGCCCGATCGATCGGCGCGTGCTCCTGGGCCAGTGGCCCGTCGGCGACGCGACCCACGTAGACCGCGCCGTTGCGGCGGCGCGGCGGGCCTTCGCCTCGTGGAGCCGCACACCCGCGGCCGACCGCCTGGCCATCGTGCGCCGGGTCGCCGAGTTGCTGGAGGAGCGCGTCTACTCGATCGGCGCAGCGATGGCGCTCGAGGTCGGCAAGAACCGGATGGAATCGCTGGGAGAAGCGCAGGAGACCGCCGACTTCTTCCGGGGCTACGCCGCCGAGTTCGAGCGGAACCACGGGTACGACCGCGACATGCCCGACGACCCGCTCGAGGGATGGGCATCGCACAACCGCAGCGTGCTCCGGCCGTACGGGGTATGGGCCGTGATCGCGCCGTTCAATTTCCCGCTCGCCCTTGCCGGGGGGCCCGTTGCGGCGGCGCTCGTCACCGGGAATACCGTCGTGCTCAAGGGGGCCAGCGACACGCCGTGGGCCGGGCGACTGCTGACCGACTGCCTGAGAGACGCCGGCGTCCCGCCGGGGGTGTTCAACTACGTTGTCGGCAGCGGCGCGGTCGTCGGCGACGCCCTGGTCCACCATCCCGATCTCGCCGGCGCGACCTTCACCGGCTCCTTCGACGTGGGGATGGGAATCCTGCGGGCTCTTGCGTCCGGCCGCTGGCCGCGTCCCTGCATCGCCGAGCTCGGGGGCAAGAACCCCTGCATCGTCACGGCGCGCGGCGACCTGGAGCGGGCCGTCATCGGGATCGCGCGTTCCGCCTATGGCCTCAGCGGCCAGAAGTGCTCCGCGCTGTCGCGGGTGTACGTCGAAGAGACCGTGGCGGACGCGTTCATCGGCCGACTCGCGGAGCGGGTGAAGTCCCTGACCGTCGGGGATCCTACCCGCCGCGAGAACTATATGGGGCCCGTCATCTCCGCGCGTGCGGCTGCCGACTTCGACGGGTACTGCGCGCGCCTGGGCACGCCCGGCACGCGGGTCCTTCACGGCGGCACCCGCCTCACGCACGGCGATCTGGCCCACGGGCACTTCGTGGCCCCGACGCTGGCGGAAGCGCCGGCTGATCACCCGCTGTTCCAGGAAGAGATGTTCCAGCCCATCCTGATGGTGAACCGCGTCAGGGACTTCGAGGAGGGCCTGCGGCTGGCCAACGCGACCACGCTCGGGTTGACGGCGGGATGCTACGGCAGCGAGGACGAGGTGCGCGAGTTCCTCGACCGGATCGAGGCGGGCGTGACCTATGTGAATCGACCGCAGGGGGCCACGACCGGCGCGTGGCCTGGCTACCAGGCCTTCGGCGGCTGGAAGGGCTCCGGGTCGACGGGCAAGGCGATCGGGTCCTTCTACTACCTGCCGCAGTACATGCGGGAGCAGTCCCAGACCTGGGTGGAGTAGACCCATGGCGTTGATGACGCTCGCGGAAGCCGTTGCCCGTTACGTGCGGGACGGGCAGACCCTGGCGCTGGAAGGCTTCACTCACCTGATTCCGTTCGCCGCGGGCCACGAGATCATCCGGCAGGGGCGGCGTGATCTGCACCTGGTCCGGATGACGCCCGATCTCATCTACGATCAGATGATTGGGGCCGGCTGCGCGCGAGCCCTGACGTTCTCGTGGGGCGGGAACCCGGGTGTCGGGTCGCTCCATCGCCTGCGTGATGCCGTCGAGCACCAGTGGCCGCGGCCGCTCGAGATCCGGGAGCACTCGCACGCCGGCCTGGCCGCGTCGTACACGGCAGGCGCCTCGAACCTGCCCTTCGGCATGCTGCGCGGCTACATCGGCACCGACCTGGCCCAGGTCAACCCGCAGGTGAAGGCCGTGACGTGCCCCTACACGGGCGAGTCGATCGCCACCGTGCCGGCCCTGCGGCCGGACCTGACGATCATCCACGCCCAGCGGGCGGATCGCTCGGGCAACGTGCTCCTGCGCGGCATCCTCGGGGTCCAGAAGGAGGCTGCGATGGCGGCCCGCCAGCTCGTCGTGACGGTGGAGGAAATGGTCGACCGGCTGGACGCCCCGATGAACGCCGTCGTGCTGCCGGCCTGGGTCGTGACCGCGATTGCCTGCGTGCCGGGCGGCGCCTACCCGTCCTACGCGCAGGGCTACTACGCGCGCGACAACGCCTTCTACCTGGCGTGGGACGAGATCGCCCGGGATCGCGATCGCTTCCGCCGGTGGATGGACGAACACGTCCTCGGGACCAGTGACCACGCGGCGTTTCTGCGCAGCGTGGGCGTTCCGTCGACGCGGGACGAGTCGGAGGTGACAGCGTGACCGCGCCGTGGACCCCTGACGAGATGATGACGGTCGCGGCGGCGCGCCTCCTCTGGGACCGCTGCGTCTGCTTCGTGGGGATCGGCCTGCCCTCCGCCGCGGCGAATCTCGCGCGGCACACGCATGCCCCGGACATCGTCCTGATCTATGAATCGGGGACCGTGGGCACGCGCCCCGATGTGCTGCCCCTCTCGATCGGCGATGGCGAGCTGGCCGACACCGCGACGGCGATCGTGCCCCTGCCCGAGGTCTTCGCTTACTGGTTGCAGGGGGGACGCGTCGACGTCGGCTTTCTCGGCGCCGCGCAGATCGATCCTTTCGGCAACCTGAACTCCACCGTGATCGGCGACTACCAGTGCCCGACGATCCGCCTGCCCGGCGCCGGCGGCGCGCCCGAGATCGCCACCAACGCGAAGCAGATCTTCCTCGTGCTGAAGCAGACCGCGCGGGCCTTCGTGCCGCGCCTGGACTTTCGCAGCAGCGCCGGGTTCCTGGAAGGCGGCGGCTCGCGCGCGCGGTCGGGCGCCGCGGGCGCGGGTCCCCAGGTGGTCATCACGGACCTGGGCGTCCTCCGGCCGGATCCCGACACGGAGGAGTTGCAGGTGGTCGCGCTCTACGAGGGCGTGTCCGTGGCCGATGCGAAGACGGCCACGGGCTGGCCCTTGAAGGTGGCGGCCCGCGTGGAGGTCGTGGCTCCACCCACCGGCGAGGAGCTTCGCATCCTGCGGGATCTGCACGCACGCACGCGCGCGGCGCACCGCAGTGCGATCGCCGTTCCGTACTGATGATTCGTGGCTGGCCCCCGAGGCGAGGCGTTCCATGCAGACACCGCACATCCGCACCGAGTTGCCAGGACCGATCGCCCGGGCCCTGCTCGCCCGCGACGCCGAAGTCACTTCGCCCTCGTACCCGCGGGACTATCCTTTCGCCATGTCCCACGGCCGCGGCGTGGAGGTCTGGGACGTTGACGGTAACCGTTTCCTGGATTTCGCCGCCGGCATCGCAGTGTGCAGCACGGGCCACTGTCACCCGGCCGTCGTCCAGGCCATCCAGGCCGCGGCCGAGAAGTTCATCCATGTCTCGAGCGACTACTGGCACGAGGGGCAGACGCGCCTGGCCGAGCGCATCGCGGCGCTGGCCCCGATGCAGGAGCCGGCGATGAGCTTCTTCTGCCAGTCGGGCACCGAGGCGGTGGAGGCCGCGCTCAAGCTCGCCCGCTACGCGTCGGGCCGCAGCCGCTTCATCGGCTTCCTGGGTGGCTTCCACGGCCGGACGATGGGCTCGCTCGCCTTCACGTCGAGCAAGCAGACGCAGCAGCGGGGATTCGCCCCGGCGATGCCGGGCGTGACCCACGTGCCGTACCCGAACGCGTACCGCCCGCTGTTCGCGGGCCCGGACCAGGGGAAGGCGGTGGTGGACTACATCGAGGATGTTCTCTTCCACGCCAACGTGCCGCCGGATGAGGTTGCAGCCATCCTGGTGGAGCCGCTCCAGGGTGAAGGCGGGTACCTCGTCCCGCCGGACGGATTCCTCGATCGCCTGAGGGCGCTGTGCGACCGCCACGGCATCCTCCTGATCTTCGATGAAGTGCAGACCGGCGTCGGGAGGACTGGCCGGATGTTCGCGTGCGAGCACTGGCGGGTGCAGCCCGACATCGTGACGCTCGCCAAGGGACTGGGGAGCGGGATGCCCATCGGGGTGATGGCGGCGCGGCGGAGCCTGATGCAGGCGTGGCCGCGAGGTGCGCACGGCAACACCTTCGGAGGCAACCCGATTTGTTGCGCGGCAGCCCTGGCCACGCTCGATCTGGTGGAGCACCAGTACATGGGCAACGCGGCAGAAGTCGGGCGCTTCTTTCTCGAACGGCTGCAGGACCTCCGGGGGCGCCACGCCGAGATTGGCGAGGTGCGCGGCAAGGGGCTCTTCCTCGGCATGGAACTGGTGGAGGACCGCGAGTCGAAGAAGCCGGCCAGGGCCTTCTGCGAAGCCGTCGTCACCCGGGCCTTCCACAACGGCCTGCTGCTGCTGCCGTGCGGGACGAGCACGATCCGGTTCATGCCGCCCCTCGTGGTGGCGCGGCCGGAGGTGGAGGAAGCGCTCGCGCTGCTGGACGCGAGCCTGACCGAGGCGCGGCAGCAGCTCGCTTCGCGCTGAGGGCGACATGTCTCGCACCGACGCCGGACTCGCGCCCGACTGCTTCCTGTCCCCGCCTGCGGGTGACGGGCGCCCGCCGCTCTCGGAGATCTACGCCGCTGTCGATGCACTGCGTGCGGCCGGCTGGCGGGCCATCGAGATCACGGCGCAGCCGGCTCCGTCCGGCGGCACGCTGCCCGTGCGTGCGTATGCCAGCGCGGACGAGGTGGACGTCGTGTTGATCGGCGGGATTCACGGCCGGGAACCCGCGGGAGCGCTGGCGATTGCGCGCGGCGTCCCGCGGATCGTGGAGCGCGGCCGGGCGCTGGGCCTGCTGGTGATGCCGCTGCTCAACCCGTGGGGCTACCTCCGGCACTCGCGCTACGGACCGTCGGGGCAGAGCGTGACCGACAGCGACCACCTGCTGGGGCGCCTCCCGGCTCCGGCCTGCCCCGAGGCCGCCGCCATCACGGACTTCGTGATGAGCGGGATCCGAATCCGCCCGGGCGCCGCCGTGCTGGACCTTCACGAGGATCCTGTGTACGAAGCCCCCGACTACCATTTCGAGGGCTCGGGCTCGTATCTCTACGTCATCGGCGACGGTGCCAGCGACCATCCGGCGAGCCGCCGCGTCCGCGCGTGCCTGGAGGGTTCGCGTCTGCCCATCATCCGGGATGGCGTGACGCGCTTCGGCGAACCGCTCGTGGACGGGTGCATCGTGGACAGCGCGGACGGGTCGATCGACGAGTTGTTCGCGCGGCGCCTGGCCTGCAGCCCCGTGATCACGGTCGAGAACCTGCTGCACGCGCCTGACGTCCCTTTGTTGGACGAGCGCGTCGAGGTCTACCTTGCCGTGCTGGACGCCTTCTTCGGCGCCTCCACGCTGGAGCCGTTGTGTGCACGACCCTCATAGTCGGCAGGAACCGCAGCGCGACCGGTCACGTCATCCTGGCCCACAGCGAGGAGCTGGGCAGGAACTCGGCGCACAAGGTCTGCAGTGTCCCTGGCCGCGAGCCCGCGCCGGGCGAACGGTTCCCGCTCTACTCGTCGGGCTCGCTCGACCAGCCCGGGCGCCTCGCACGCCACCTCGCGACGAAGATCTTCGACAAGCGGCACTACCCCGGCGAGCACACCTCCGGCATCAACGAGCACGGCGTGGCCGTGGCCAACAACATGGCCATGATGCGCGACGTGCCGGAATCGCGGATGTACGAGGTCATCCCGGGCGGCATCATCTGGACCGAGTTCCTCCAGCTCGTGCTGGAGCGGGCCTCATCGGCCAGGGAAGGTGTGGCGCTCGTGGGCGAACTCGGCGGCCGCCACGGCCTGAGCTGCGACTCGGGGACCATGATCGCCATCGCGGACCCCGAGGAGGCGTGGTGGGTGGAACTTGCGCGCGACGGGCAGTGGGCCGCTGAGCGCGTGGCCGATGACGAGGTGTCGGTTCGCGCGAATTGCTACCGGATCGGGACGCCGGGCGCGCCCGATGGCCGGCCGGCGATGGTCCCGGCGACGCTGGAGGCGTTCGCCGGCGCCCGCGGCTGGTACGCGTTCGGTCCCCTGGACTTTGCCTCCACCTTCGGCGATCCGGCCAATCAGCAGGACCGCTACAACCTGGACCGCCACGAGGTGCTGGAGGCCCGGCTGAACGCCCTGGGCGAGGTGGGCGTGCCTGATCTGATGGCACTGCTCCGGGAGGTCTACGAGGGCACGCCGTTCTATTGCCCGCGGCCCGATGGCTCGCCGTTCCGCACGGCCGTCCGAACGGTGGCGCGCATGAACACGGAAGCCTGCACGGTTCTCGAGCCGCGCCGCGGGCTGCCGCCGGAGCTGGCGCACCGCATGTGGTGTTGCCTGTCCACGTCCCTCACCGGGGCCTTCGTCCCGTTCCACCTGGGGATCGCCGCCGTCGAGTCCCACTACGCGACCGCGGGCGGTCGTTACGACCCCGACTCGGCTTACTGGCTCTTCACGGAGCTGGCGAAACTGGTCGACTACCGGTACCGGGCCTGTGTCGACCTCGTCCGGGGCCGCTGGCGGCCGTTCGAGTCGGAGACGGTTCAGGCACTGGCGGACGTGGAGGCCTGCGTTCCCGGTCTGGACCCGGACGAGTCGCTCGACCTGGTCACCGACTTCGATGGCCGCCGGGCCGCCGAGGCGATCCGGATCGTTCAGGACCTGCTGGTCGAGGTGAAGACCCGGGCGTTCTACGAGGATTTCTAAGGTACGGCTGCCATCACCCGCGGACCGCGATCGACCTGCGCCACGGCGAACGGGTGAGGCAACCGGGTGAAGGACAACATCCGCGAGGACCGCGCATGCCCACCGTCCGAGAGCGTCTTGTCGCCGCCATGGGGAACATCAGCCCGCTGATGATCATGTTCCTGCTGTGCGTCGTGTTCTCGCTGCTGACGTTCGTCATTCCCGGCGGGGCCTTCGACCGGCGGACGCTGGACGTGATGGGGCAGGCCCGGTCGATCGTGGTGCCCGGCT
Organism: uncultured Acidobacteriota bacterium; assembly: GCA_963813325.1. Taxonomy (GTDB): domain Bacteria; phylum Acidobacteriota; class Vicinamibacteria; order Vicinamibacterales; family JAKQTR01; genus CAWEYM01. The sequence goes on along the minus strand of CAWEYM010000002.1, from coordinate 795,206 downwards.
CGTTTCACCACGTGCCCTCCGTTCCGCAGGGTTTCCGGGAGCTGTGGACCGTCTTCATGCGGGGCGCGGTCGAAGGGGCCGACCGGTCGTTCGTCATCATGCTGTCGGCCGGTGCGATGACCGCCGTCATCGCGACCGGGGCGATCGACGCCGGGATCCACGCGCTGGTGCGGCGGACCGGCCGGTTCGGCATCGCCTTCATTCCCATCATCGTCTTCGCGCTCGGAGCCTGCGGGGCGACGTTCGGGATGTACGAGGAGGCCATTCCGTTCATCCTGGTCATCACGCCGCTGATGCTGACGATGGGGTTCGACTCGATGTCGGCGGTCTTCGTCATGTACTGGAGCATCGCGGTCGGTTTCGCCTGCGGTATCACCAACCCCTATACCGTCGCCATCGGGCAGGCCCTCGCGGGCGTCCCGCTGTACTCCGGCACCGCCTATCGCGTCGTCTGCTTCGTGGTGCTGATGACCGTCACGAGCGCAGTCGTCATGTGGTACGCCGCGCGGGTCAAGCGCGATCCCTCGCGGTCGCTCTCCGCCGCGGAGGACGACGGGAACCGGGCGCGGCTGCGGGCGTCGCCGAAGGCCTCGACCGCCGCGGCAATGACGCCGCGCCGGGTGTTCGCGCTGCTGCTCCTGCTCTGCGGCTTCCTGATCCTGATGGGCGGCCTGCTGTGGTACCAGTGGGGGTTCATGGAGATCGGCGGGTTGTTCTTCTGGATGGGCATCGTGGTGCCGGTGGCGGGCGGGCTGCGGGTCGGCGAGATGATCGACCGGAACATCGAGGGCATGCGCAGCGTGATGATCGCGGTGATCATGATGAGCGCGGCCCAGATCCTCTATTTCATCCTGCACGACGCCCTCATCCTGGACACGATCCTGAACTTCTTCGCGGGCTACCTCACCCGGGTGCCGCAGTTCGTCATCGCGTACGTGATGTTCGGAACGAGCGCCGTGATGGCCGCGCTGCTCGGCAGCGCGTCGGGCACCGCTGCCACCGTGATGCCGATCCTGGCGCCGCTGGCCGACGTGCTGCACTTCCCGAAGCAGATCGTCGTGCTGGCGTTCCAGCTGGCGAGCGGCGCGTTCAACTTCTGGATGCCGTGGGACGGGATCGCGTTCACCATCTGCTCGATGGCGGGCGTGAACTTCTTCAAGTACATCAGGGCCGCCGCGGCGTTCGCGATCCTGGTGTACGTCCCGACGGCGCTGCTCCTGCTGGCGCTCGCGGTGAAGCTGGGATATCAGTAGGCGGGCCCTGCCTCACGGTGAGCCGGGCGTGCAGCCGGCGCGGATGGCCGCCGGGCGGCCGTTCGTGGTGTTCCTGGCGGTGCACCTCGGCGCGGGAGGCCGGCAGCGGCGGCGGGTGAAGCACCTCAGCCCGGGGGCTCGCCGCCTGCGTCGCTGTCGCCCCACAACGCGCGCAGTTCGAGTGCAAGCTCGGGGAACGGCTCCACGGCCACCACCTCATCGTCTGCGTGGGCTGAGACGATGACCCACCGCCCATTGTCCAGGCGCAGGGCTTCGAGCGTGCGAGCAAGGGGATCCAGCAGCCACAGGTGCGGCACGTGCTCGCGGGCGTAGATTGCCAGCTTCTTCACCCGGTCGAGCGAAGCGGTCGACGGCGAGACGATCTCGCAGATCCAGTCGGGCGCGATCGGGAAGTACGCGGTCGTCGGGAGGCTGGGCATCCGGCTGCGGCCCCAGCCCGCGAGATCGGGCACGAGGACGTGCGGGCCAAGGTGGACTTCCGGCTCATCGAGGAGGACCCAGCCTCCAGGGCCTCCCCGGCCTTCGTCGAACGGAGGTCCGAGCCAGTTGCCCAGGCGCGACGATGCGCGCGCATGGCGCGGCGCAGGCCGCGGACTGACGTGCAGTTCGCCGTCAACGATCTCGGCCACGAACTCGGGCGGGAGACGCTCCAGATCCTCGTAGGTGGCCGGTCGATCGAGCGGTGGAACACGTGGCACGGGTCGCATTGTACATCGTCGTCTGCAGTCATCGTGCCGGGGCAAGACCTGCGCGAGACCGCGGAGAAACCGCGCGTTCGACGCCCGGTTCGCCGGCGGCGTGGCAGATGTTGCCACGTCGGGCGGCCCCGGGGGGTGCCGGGACGGCCATCGACATGGGCGAACGGCTGGCGCTGCAGCCGACGGGATCGGCTGCGGAGGCGCGTCGTGCCCCGCCAGGCCCGGTCAGAACCGATACAGGTACGATGCCTTGACGAAGAGCCCGCGGCTGGTCGTGAGATAGGCCCCGTCGCCCGATACCCAGGCAGCGTCGCGATAGGCGCGCCGCTCGAACAGGGCCCCGTACCCGGCGTAGAACACCGTGCCTGGCTTGACCTCGTACGACGACAGGAAGTCGCCCAGGATCCGACGGGCCGAGCTGTCGTACTGCAGGATCCCCCGCACCGAGAACCGCGGCGTGAACTGGTACGTGGTCTTCGTGTTGACCACGCGGACATCGTACACGCGCCCGCCGCCGCCCGGCCGATCGAGCGCCACACGCTCGACGCTCACCTTCTGCGCAAAACGCGCGCTGGGCTGCAGCACCACGGTGATGGACTGCGAGCCGGACGGACCGACGAACGGGTCGACCGCGTCGTAGTAGAGGCTGTCGCCGGCCCTGATCTGGCCGCTGAGGTACAGCCACCTGGTCATCTGCACGCTGCCCTGGAGACGGAACAAGAGCTGGTCGAACTCCCGATGCACCCATGCCTCCTGCATGTGGATGACATCGGCCCGCAGGCTTCCGTTACGCGTGAAGTTCGCCCGGACGGCATAGACCTGGAGGTTGTCGTTGCCCGCCTGCACACGGTCGTGCACGTATTGCAGGAACACGAATGGATTGATCTTCTGCAGCCACGGCCAGCGCGCCTTGTCCGGGTAGAAGTTCAGCCCGCCGTACGCCCACCCGCCCGTCGTTCCCGTGCGGTTGTAGAAGGCCGTGTCCATCTGGAAGCCTTCGTCGTAGTGCTCGACCTGCGTCGCGACGCTCGCCCTCCGGGAGTCGTAGCTGTAGGTCGCCTGGGCCATGGCGCCGGACCGGGACGACGAGGATGCCCCGGGATCGGCCGACGCCGACTGCAACAGCGTCGCGGAGAGCTGCTGGGATCCGAACCGGAGTGACATGTCGCCACCGACGACGCGGTTGTAGCCGCCCGCGAATTCCGTGTCGGTGGCGATGGCCCCGATGTAGCTGCTGCTCGGGCCGAGGCTGTAGGTGGCCCGTGCGATGTTGAACAGCTTGCGCTTGCCGTCGAATTGCGGGTCGAGCCGGCCCGCCGCATCGTCCGAGGCGCTGATGGTGCCGAAGGTCACCCGGCCCAGCGTGCCCGACAGCTTGATGCCGACCAGCGGATCGACGATCCGCCGGGTATGGACGGCGGTGGTCATGTTGCCGTCGCCGCCGGTGCCGGCGAGTTCGAAGACCCCCATGCCTTCCATGAAGAAAGGCCGCTTTTCGCTGAAGAACACGGGGTACCGCTGGTTGACCTGGACCTGGAAGGCATCGCTCTCGACCTGGCTGAAGTCCGGGTTGATGGTGCCGTCGAGCGTGACGGCCGAGGTGATGCCGAGCTTCGCGCTCACGCCGATGTTGGTCGTGCCGTCGGCAGCCGGCCACCGCGCGGGCGTGTTGCGGGCCTGATTGACGGACTCGGTCACCGCCGGGATCACTTCGCGCACGCCCGGCCACGCCAGGTCGTGCACCATCATCGTGGTCTGGCGTTCGAAGGCAGACTTGCCGGGCGGAATGTCGGGCCACGCGACCGACACGCCGAGGCGGCTGACACGACGCCAGAACAGGATGCGCATGGGCACCTCGGCGCCGCTCTTGAACCGGATGCTCTGAACCGGCACGCGGATTTCGACCGTGTAGCCGTCGGACGTCTGCTTCGCCGCACTCTCCCAGACCCAGTCCACCGACGAGTTCTCGCCCCCGGCCGCGCTGGTCAGGATGTCCCCCTGCACGCCACTGGGGTTCACGAACATGTCGTAGGAGGTCTGCCCGTCGCCCATGGCGTCGAGCTTGAGGCCCACCCAGTCGTCGTTCCACACGTTGTCGCGGCGGGCGATGGTCGTCTTGATCTTCGCCGGATCGGGGTCGGTACACAGGAACGCGAAGTAGAGATATCGCTTGTCGTAGGCTGCCCACACCGTGGTGTGCTGAGGCAGGCGCTCGCCGTATAGCGGGTTATAGGAGAGCCAGTCGCCGGTGGGCAACGGCTCGGCGGACCATTCGCCGGCGTCCAGGCGCCCGTCGATCTTCGGGGGCGTCTCGACGTAGCGCAGGGCCAGTGGCGGCGACGGTGGTGGACCGGCCGCAGCCGTGCCGTCCGGGGCCCCCAGGGTCAGGATCGCGAAGAGGGCGGGCAGGACGTGGGGCCGTTTGATCCGCATTAAGGATTGGACGGAATCGGGGCGGCAAGGGATCACCGGCCACGCCAGGAGCTCGACTCCGCCCAGGTCGCCGCCGCGTTGCCGCCCGAGTCCCGGGAGCGGCGCCGCACTCGAGGCGTGTGAGGCAGGTGACGCGGGCGAAGCCTGGCGCCGGGGGGAGGACCTGAAGGTCGGCGTGTCGTTGACGTCAAAGGACTTATGTGATTTCAGCCTCCTCTCGACTTCAAGGCAGGCGCCACGCCGGCCCCAGACTGGCGTCGCGGCGCTGGAGCTTGGGGATAGACTACGCCAGGAATCGGCGCGACGTTTGAGTTCGCGCGTCCGGGAAGGACCCGCTGATGAAACGCAGGATGCCAATGCTTCTGACGGCGGTCGCTGTCGCGGCCACGACGTGGGTCAGCGTGACGTGGGTCAGCGCCGCCGCCCCCGCGCAGAAGCGCCCGCTGTCCCTCGATGACCTCGCCGCGCTGCGGGAGGTCAGCGACCCGCAGATCTCCCCGGACGGCGCGTGGGTGGCCTACACCGTTCGCGCGGCGGACGCCGAGAACGATCGCTACTCGACCGACCTGTGGATGGTCCGGTGGGATGGCACCGAGACGGTTCAGCTCACCCACACCGGCGGAACCCAGCGCCAGCCGCGATGGAGCCCGGATGGGCGCAGCCTGGCCTTTCTGGCGGCGCGGGGCGACGCGGCGCGGACCCAGGTCTGGGTCATGGCGCGCGCCGGCGGCGAGGCGCGGCCCTTGACGCGCCTGCCCGGTGGCGTGTCGGATTTCGTGTGGTCACCGGACGGCACCCGAATGGCGGTGGTGGCATCCGACCCGGAGCCCGCGCCCGAGACCACGAAGGCAGGCCGGCCGAAGACGCCGCCTCCCATTGTCATCAGCCGGTACCAGTTCAAGCAGGACGTCGAGGGCTATCTGGCGGACCGCCACGACCACCTCTACCTGTGCGACGTGGCGACGGGCGGAGCCGAGCCGTTGACGAGCGGACCGTTCGATGACGCGTTGCCATCATGGTCGCCCGACGGCAGCACCATTGCTTTTTCGACGAAGCGCGGCGGCGACCCGGACCGTCACGAGAACTGGGACATCTACATGGTCGCGGCCAGAGCCGGCTCCGAGGCTCGGCCGCTGACGACGTTTGAGGGGGCGGACAACGACCCGGGGCAGCGCACGCGGGCGGCCTGGAGCCCGGATGGCAAGACCATCGCGTACCTGACGAGTGGCCCGCCGAAGTTCTATTTCTACGACGCGCCGGGTGTGGCGATCATTCCCGCTGCCGGTGGCGCGCCTCGGCTGGTCGCGCCGGATTTCGACCGGGGCGTTCGCCTCGTCACCTGGTCGGACGACGCGCACTGGCTGTACTTGCTGGCGGAATACGACCGCACCGTGCGCGTCGCGCGGGTCGCCTCGGCCGGCGGCGCGGTCGAGCCCGTGTGGGCGGGGACAGGCGTCATCAAGGACTTTCATCTCGGGCCGCAGGGCAGGATCGTCGTGACCGCGGCGCGGCCCGACGCGCCGGCCGAAGTCATGGCCCTCGAAGCGGGCACGCTGCGGCCCCTCTCGGCCCAGAACCGCGATCTCATGCAGCAGATCGCCCTCGGCCCCGTGGACGGGATCAGCTTCACCAGCCGGGACGGCACGGAGGCCCACGCCGTGGTGATCAAGCCGCCCGACTACGCGAGCGGCCGGAAGTACCCGACGATTGCCTACATCCACGGCGGCGCGCCCACCCCGTTCAACCAGGACACGTTCGAGTTCCGCTTTCTCTGGCATTACTTTGCGTCCCGGGGTTACGTCGTCGTCGCGCCGAACTATCGCGGGAGCTCGGGCCGGGAGCGATCCTTTGTGCGCGCCATCTACGCCGATTGGGGACACCTCGAGGTCGAAGACGTCCTGGCGGCGATGGATCACGCCGTGGCCGCCGGGCTCAGCGATCCCGCTCGGCTGGCCATCGGGGGCTGGAGCTACGGCGGTCTGACGACCAACTACACGATCGCGACCGACCGTCGCTTCAAGGCCGCGGTCAGCGGCGCGAGCGAGTCGAACATCCTCGCGGCGTGGGGCACCGACCAGTACATCCGGCAGTACGACGCGGAGCTGGGCGTGCCGTGGAAGGAGAACGACCTGCAGACCTATATGAAGATCTCGTTTCCCTTCTATCATGCGGACCGGATCACGACGCCGACCCTGTTCATGTGCGGCGAGAAGGACTTCAACGTGCCCTGCCTGAACGCAGAGCAGATGTACCAGGCATTGCGGGAAACGGGAGTACCCACCGAGCTCGTGATCTACCCGGGGCAGTTCCACGGGTTGAGTAAGCCCAGCTACATCCGGGACCGGTTACAGCGCCACATCGACTGGTACGATCGTTTCCTGCGCGTTCCACCGCCATCCGCCCGCGGCGACACTCGGTGATCGGGGGCCGGCAGGGCCGGCGGCGCTCGAGGCTGTCGCCGGTGCGGGCGAAACGGGGTGGCCGAATCGAAGGATCGGCCGACGAGACAGGAAACCTGAGCAGGCCCGGGCGTCAGGCGCCGCCGCGTGCGGGATTCCGGCGTCGGTCGACGGCGTCGCGAATGGCACGGATGTGATCGGGTGTCGTGCCGCAGCAGCCGCCCACGATGGACACGCCCAGGTCGACGAGAGCCGTCGCGTACTCGGCCATGAAGGCCGGCGTCTCGGCGTACACCACGCGCTCGCCGGCCATCTGCGGCAGGCCGGCATTGGCCTGGATGAGGAGGGGCAGTTCCGTGCGCGCCCGGAACTCGCGCGCGATCGCCACCATGTGCTCGCTGCCGTTTCCGCAATTGGACCCGACGATGTTCGCGCCTGCCTCGGCGAGGCCGGCTGCGGCCGCGCGGATGTCCGTGCCCATGATCGTGAAGAACCCGCGCGGGGTCGCATCGAAGGTCATCGTGGCCATGATCGGAATGGCGCCCGAGACGGCACGTGCGGCCCTGACCGCCAGCTGGGCCTCTCGCAGATCCGTCATCGTCTCGATGCAGAGCACGTCCACGCCGGCCTCGATGAGGGCGCGCACCTGCCGCTCGAAGCTCGCGTAGGCGTCTTCGGGCGACGTGTCGCCGTAGGGCAGCAGCGTGCGCCCGCTCGGGCCGCACGACCCCGACACGTAGGCCCGCGTGCCCACCACCCGCCGGACGGCGGCCACCGCGGCCGCGTTGATGGCGCCGGTCTGCCCGTCGAGCCCGTACCGCGCGAGGGACAGCGGAGAGCCGCCGAACGTGTTGGTCTGCACCAGGTCCGCGCCGGCGTCGAGGTACAGCCGGGCGACCTCCTCGAGGATTTCCGGGTGCGCGAGGTTGAGTGATTCAGGACACTCGCCCGGCGGCAGGCCGCGGTCGAAGAGCAGTGTGCCCATCGCGCCGTCGGCCACCAGCGCCTCGCCCGCGCGGAGGCGCGACAACAGGTCCGTCATGAGACGAGCGCCGTCACGCGCTCCACGGCGTTGGCGGCGTCGTAGGCGTACGTGTCCGCCCCGATCTCGCGCGCGAACTCCGCCGACACCGGCGCCCCGCCGACAATCGTCTTGACCTGTGCGGCCAGCCCTTCTTCCTTCAGCAGCGCCACCACTTTTCTCATGACCGGCATCGTGGTCGTCAGCAGCGTCGACATGCCCAGCACCGCCGGCTGGAACTCCCGCACGGCGGCCACGAAGCGGGCAGGCGCCACGTCATGGCCGAGATCGATCACGTCGAAGCCGGCGCCCCGCAGCATGATGCCCACCAGTTGCTTGCCGATGTCGTGCAGGTCGCCCTGCACCGTGCCCAGCACGACCCGCCCCCGCGTCGGCACGCTGTCGTTCACGAGGAGCGGCTTCAACAGGTCCATCCCGGCGTACATCGCCCTGGCGGCCAGGAGCACGTCGGGCAGGAAGATCTCGCGCGTCCGGAACTTCTCTCCGACGACGTTCATGCCGGCAATCAGGCCCTGGTCGAGGATGTCCCTGGGGGCCAGGCGCTGTGCGATTGCCAGTCGCGTCAGCTCAGCGACCTTCTCGTCGTCGCCGCGTTCGAGCTCGGTCATGAGGGCGTTCAGGATGTCCATGGTGCCGCCTTTGCAGGTTCGTCGCAGACCCGGTGCGTGCGGGTGAGGCAGGTCGGGGTGTGGCACTCGGCGCAGCACGGGTACGTCGGGGAGAACTCGTGGATGTCGCGCGGGCCCAGCACCATGACGCCCGAGATGGACTTGAGGGGCTCCATCAGGCAGCTGTCCCGGAGCGTGAGGCCGATCGCACCCGGCTCGAGCGCGGCAAACAGCGCCCGCTGCCCGCTGAGGTGCCAGCCGCAGTACCCCGGGCTGTACCGCAGCAGACTGGCCGACGGTCGCACGGCCCCGAGACGCGTCAGCTCGTCGAGGACGCGCTGCTCGAGCCCGTCGGCTGCCAGCTCGGTGGCCTCCGAGGCGGCGGCGTCGAGCATCGCGCCCGGCGCGAACTCGCGCGTCTCGAACAGCTCGGCAATCCGGGCGCTGACGGCGCGGCCGATGGTGACCGCGAACAGCACCAGCACGTCCGCGCGCGGGTAGATATCGGCGAGCGGCGTGTCACGGTTGTTCTGGCCCTCACCCTGGTAGACGGCGCCGAAGTGATCGGCCGGCAGGACGGCGAACAGGCCGACGGGATCGGCAAGGGCAGCGAGCTGCTCGCAGGCTGCCTCGACCGCGGGTTCGTGCCGGCGCCGGGCCGCGGCGTCGTCCGGCAACCCGAGCCGGTCCAGCACGGTTGCGGGGTGAGGCACGACGTCACGGCTCGCCAGCTTCAGGATGGCGCCCATCATGCGGCTGGCGGCAGCGTCTCGAGACCATGACGGCGGGCGTCGGTGGTCATGAGGCGGGTCAGTTCGGCCTTGACGGCGTCGGAGAGGCGCGACGGCACGTAGTCACCGATGAGCCTCGCGACCTCCGCATGCGCGCGTGCCCCGAGCGTCAGGCCGCCGTCCTCCTGCCACCTGGCCCGGTTGGCGCGGTCGATGACGCGCCCGGGGAGCACGTGTTCGTCCTTCAGGTAGCGGCGGGTATGCTTCGAAATGAGCAGGTGCCCGTCCTTCAACAGTTCTTCGAAGCGCGGGACCGAGGGGAAGTCGTCCCTGGGCACGATGCCCCTGACGGCGCGCAGCACCATCTGGCAGATCTCGTGATCGAGCACCAGTTTCTCGAGACTCTGACAGCTCTCGAAGTCCAGCATGCCCGGCCCCGAGATGCTGTTGATGCCGGCCAGGGCCGCCAGCGTCGCGCCCATGGCCGTTTCCAGCCCGGCCTGCGCGTCGAGTTGCTTGGCGTCGCTCAGGGCGATGTAGGCCTGCGTCGGCAGTCCCAGGTACTTGCCGATCTCGCTGTACGCACAGTCGAGCATCTGGGTTTCGACCGCGCCCATCGGCGTGGTTTCGTAGCGCACGTCGAAGATCGCCGGGGACCCGCCCCACACCACGGGGGTGCCGGGGTTGGCCAGCTGACTCATGACGAGGCCGCTCAGCGTTTCCGCGGCGTGCTGCACCAGCGTGCCGACCAGCGTGACGGGCGCCATGAAGCCCGAGAGCGGCATGGAGATGTACTCGACCGGGATGGCGTAGCGGGCACAGTCGAGCAGGTTCTGCGAGGTGACGTCGCTCCACTTGAGCGGCGCGGTGGGGCAGCAGGAGAAAACCGTGAGCGGCCTCGCCGCGAGTTCAGCCTCGGATCCCCGCACGGCCACCTGCATGTCCTTCATCACCGAGAACGACTCGATCGTGAAGGCACCCGTGACAACCGGCTTCTCGCCGAAGAGCAGGCTCAGGTACAGGCGGTAGCTGTCAGAAACGGCCTCCGGGACATCGGCCGGAATCAGCGCGGTGCTCTGCGCCGCGATCGCGGGCAGGCGGCTGACCAGCTTCGCATACTGGACGTAGTCGGCTGTCGACGGCCTGCGAATCCTGCCCGTGCTGCCGTCGAGCACGTTGATCGCCGCCGAGCCGGGCGTGAAATGCACGTGGTCGCCCGACAGGTCGTGGGTCTGCTGTCCCATCACGTCGTACAGGCGGAAGCCTCGCGGGGCCTGGCCGATCGCCCGGTCGATCAGCTCGTCGCTGAACCAGGCGTGCTGCGTTGCGCCGTCCACCCGGGCCCCGTGGTCACCCAGCAGGGCCAGCGCGTGGGCATTGTGGATTTCCACGCCGAGCGTGCCGAGGACCTCGCGCGCCTCGGCAAGGATGCGTTCGATGAGCGGGACATCGAGGAACTTGACGACAGGCCTGACAGGCCGAAGTGGGGCGCCGTTCGAATTGGTAGATGCCATAGCCGCGGTTCTCAGCTCGTGTGGATCCCGGTCGCCGGTCTGGTGGCGCGGCGGCCGCGCATCACCTGCGGCCGCCGGCTGCCAGCCTCGCACCGGGCAACACTACCGACCGGCACGAGGTCGTGTCAAGCGTCCGAGTCGGGCCGGTCGGGCCGGGTCGCACGTCACCGCGGCGGGGGACGCGCTGACCTTGCCATACAATGGTGAGGCTGCGGCCCTGGCGCCGGCGCCATGGCCTGGCGGCATCGGAACCCGATCGTCTGTGCTGTCTCACGCTATGACGTCACCGCCATCACGCCCCGTCTCCATCCTGCTTGGCCGGTTCAGGCGCCTGCCTCGGCGGAGTTCGCACGCCTGGCAGGGCGGCATCGTCCGCATGCCGATGTGGATCGAGTCGCCATCGGGCGGACGTCCGTACAGGCCATGGGGCGCGGTGTGGGTGACGAAGCCCGATGGGCTTGTCGGCGTGGAGATCGCCGAGTCCGCCGAGAAGCCAGGCGCTGACCTTGCCGTGAAGGCGCTCGTCGACCTGGCGCTCCGCTACCAGGGCCACCTCATGGGGCGGCCCGGTCGTCTCGAAGTGGTCGATGCCGGGCTCGGTGCGGCCGTCGTCGCGGCCCTCGGCGACCCCGACGTGGCCGTTGACCTCGTGCCCGAGTTGGCGGAGGTCGAGCACGTGCTGCGGGCGTTTGCGGAACACCAGCAGGAAGGGTCGCCGATTCCCGATCTGCTCTCGTCGGCCGGCGTGACGGTCGTCGACGTGCAGCGGTTCGCGGCGGCAGCGGAGCGCTTCTACCGGGCGGAGCCGTGGCAGTACCTGGGCAACGACGACTTGATGACGATTGACATGCCGGGCCTGGACCGGCGCGCGCGCTGCGCGACCGTGATGGGGAACGCGGGGCTCCAGTTCGGCCTGGCGTTTCACGCATCACAGAAGGATGCGGACGCCATGTACGGCGGCCCGGGCGGTCTGGACGACCGGAAGACGTACTGGTCCATTACGTTCAGCCGGGCAGACGAATTGCCCGTGGCTGACCTGCTGCTCTGGGAAGACCAACGGTTGCCCCTGGCCGGCGATGAAGCCTACCCGCTGGCGATGGGCTATGGGCCCCGCGAGGCCGTCAGCCGTCCGCCGCGGAAGCTGCTCCAGCAGTTCACGGCCGTGCTCGCAGCCGTGGCCGACACGACAGAATCGGAGATCGACAGCGGCCGGTGGGTGAAACCCGTTGCCGCGGGAACGGGGCAGACGGAGGTGACCCTGACCCTTCCGAATGTGTGGCAGGGCGAGGACCCTCCGCGCGCGACGAGCACCCGGCTGCACGACAGGCGCGCGAACGAGCGCCTGCAGGCCGAGGTCGGCCGTTTCCTCGCCGGCAGGGACTTCGCCACGCTCGACGACGTGAATGCCGCCATCGGGGAACGCTTCGGCGGGCGGAAACTCGACGACATCGAGCACACGGCATCGACGCCGCTCGAGCGGGCGCAGGATCTCGTGTACGAGGCGTTCGACGCGGTCGGCCGTCGCCGGGTGATCCTGGCGCGGCAGGCGATCGCCCTGTCTGCCGACTGCGCCGATGCGTACGTCGTCCTGGCGGAGGCAGCGGCGGGCTCCGCCCGCGCGCTGCCGTTCTACGAACAAGGCCTGGCGGCCGGCGAGCGCGCGCTGGGTGCCGGGCGATTCGACACGGACGTCGGGCACTTCTGGGGGATGCTGGACACGCGGCCCTACATGCGGGCCCGGCTGGGGGTCGCGCAAACGCTGGCCGAACTCGGCCGCGTGGACGAGGCGGTCGCGCATTATCGTGAGCTGCTCCGGCTCAACCCGAACGACAACCAGGGAGTGCGCTACTCACTCCTCGGCGAGCTCGTACGGGCGGGGCGCGACGCCGAAGCGCTCGAGCTGCTTCAGGCGTACAGCGAAGACATCGCCGCTGACTGGGCGTATACGCGGGCGCTCGTGGAGTTCCGCGGCGGGCGTCGTGCCGAGGCGGACGCAGCCGCGGCCCGAGCATTCGAGTCGAATCCCTATGTCTCCGACGCGCTCGCCGCGGACAGGGCCGATCTCCCGCCGACGGGCGAGAGCATCACGCTTGGAGGCCCCGACGAGGCGGTCGCCTACGCCAAGCATGTCGGTGATGTGTGGCGCGCCACGCCCGGCGCGGTCGAGTGGCTGCGGCATGAAGCGACCAGGCACGGCGGCGGGGCACGCCCTCGCCGTGGAGGGCGTGCAGGCAACCGCTCCTCCCGCCGTCGATCGTAGTCGCGTGCCGACGCCTCGCCGCGAAGCCATGGAGGGATAGCGGGCGCGGTATAATCGGCGCCAGGATCGCACATGGGCACGTCGAGTTTCGCTGATATCGCCGCCCGCCATCAGGTCAAGCTGCTGCTTCTGCACGGCTCTACGGTGTCGGGGCGCGTTCATGCTGGCAGCGATGTTGATATCGCCGTGATGTTCGACGACGATCGGGGGGCCTTCGCAAAGGGCGGCGCCCTCAGTGCCGACTTGCAGGTCCTCTACCCGGGATGCGAACTGGACGTGGCGGTCATCAACCACGCGGACCCGTTGTTTCTGAAGAAGATCCTGGAGCGATGTGAACTCCTGTACGGTTCGCCCCGCGTGCTGGCCGAACTGCGGATGTACGCGTTCCGGCGCTACCAGGATCACCGCCGTTTCCTGGCGCTCGAGAGAGCCTATGTCAGGCGTGCCGTTCAACGACTGGCGCCACGATGATCGACACTGAACTGGTGGGCCGAAAGCTGCTGCTGATTGCGAAGGACGTCGAATCCCTGCAGGGACTGGCCGACATGACGGTGGACGGGTTCCTGGGGTCGCCGACCTACGCGGTTCTCGCCGAGCGGTACATCGAGCGCGCGGTTGGCCGGATGATCGACGTCAACTTCCACCTGCTCACGGAATCCGGCCAGGCGCCACCGCCGGACTACTACCAGTCATTCGTCCAGCTGGCTGCGCTTGGCGTCTATCCGCCCGAGTTCGGCCAACGGATTGCCTCGTCCGCCGGCCTCAGGAACCGAATTGCCCACGAGTACGACGACATCGATCCACGAAAGCTGTTCGAGGCGATTCGCCAGGCCGTGGCTGACCTGCCGGAGTACCTGCGCCACGTCGACGCGTGGCTCGCCCGGTGACCTGACGATCGTTACCCGCGCGTTCCTGCGCCGCCTGCCCGTCGCAATCTCCCAACTACCTACTGCAGGTCCAGTTCGATGCCGCCAACCGCGCCGGCCACGACGTTGTACAGCCATGCGCCGATGAGCGTCGCGACGAACCCGAGGCAACCGTAGAGGAGAGGCAGGGCCACGATGGCGCCAACACCGACCAGGCCGAACCCCACGGCGCTGGAGGCGCTCGACGAGAAGCCGCCGGCCATCGAGATCAGCGCGACGATGATGCCGAACACCAGCCCGATGGCCGCGTAGAGCGTTCCCGCAATCTTCGCGCACGAGAGGGGACCAATTCGTCTGAGGACCATGGAAAACTCCTCCCCGTTGGCCGCGTTGACCCTCACCACCCCGGGGCACTCCCCCGGAGGGCCGCGTACATGTTTCTGAGCGAGCCGAAGCGTAGCACGAAGCGGCGAGGAAACGAGAGCCGGGTCTGCGAGGCTCGCCGGAAGGCCGGGGGCGGGGCGTCTCCGTCAGGCTCAGCCCGGCGCCAAGGGGCTCCGGCCTGGAACAACCTGAAACAACCTGATTCCACTTTCGATTGTAAGCGGATTGTGAGCGAATCCCGCCCCGCCCCAACGGCCCGGGGAGAAGGCCAAGGAGCGTCTTGGAGCAGCTCCGAACCAGATGTGAGACCATGTCCTCCATCGTTGGGCGCAGAGCGATAGGCCGCAGGGCCTCCTTCCGGCTATCGTGACGCTGTCTGATTCAACGGGAGCGACGAAGGTGCCGAACCGCCATCGACTCGTGTTGGGCCTTAGGGAGTGGACGGGTCTTGTGCTGCTGCTCGCGCTGTCAGGAAGTGGGCATTGGATTGCGCTGTCCGGTCACCGTGTGGCAGGCATGGCGCTTGAGGTGGGCTCCCTTCTCCTCGCCTTTCAATTAGGTCGATGGTCCGGCGGACGAGCCCGAGAAAGGGAGTCTCGCGCGGTTTAGGACTTTCTCATAGGCAGGGATTGAACGGTTTGTCGTGTGACGGACCCGTCGGCTCGCGCGTTGGTGGGCCGCATCCTGATCGCGCAATAGACTGGATCGATGGCCGGTCCATCGCGGAAGAAATAGTCCGCCATTGTTGCGTCCTTCGTTCGCCGCGCGCGAGTTCAGCCCTTCGAGATTGCCAGCGGATTGTAAACCCGAGCCGGATCGCGGCTCATAGTCGGATCGGCACGGTCCCTGTAACTTGTTGAAAGCGTGATCCCCGAGGAGGGAGTCGCCCTGGTCGCCGAATGACGAGCTGAACGGGATGGCAAGGGGGAGTCTGCCTCCGCACCGCCCGGTTCGACGCCGTCCTCACGGTGCTTCGGCGGGATAGCCTTCGCTGGCTGGCTGGCGCCGCGATGCGGTTGCCCTTCGGCTCGCTGCGCTCGCTCAGGACACCATTCGACTCGGTCGTTTTCGGGAAGCTGGCCTGCCATGAGCGAGGCAGCGTGACGACCGAGTCGAATGGTGCCGGAGGAGGGAATTGAACCGTCGGCCGAATGGCCGACCGATCTAAATGACGGACTCCGGTCCCAACCGGAGCGCATGCGGAGTGTTGGTGCCGGAGGAGGGAATTGAACCCACACGGGGGGTGAACCCCACGGGATTTTGAGTCCCGCGCGTCTGCCAGTTTCGCCACTCCGGCTTCTACCGCAGTCTATCCCAACCGACTCCAGAGGAGAATCCTCATCCAGCTTCAGCCGCATCAGGACGCCACGGCGCGCACGGTCACGTACCGCTCGCGCGCCATCTCAGCCCCGTAAGCGATGCAGGCGCGGACATCCGCCTCTTCGATGTGGTAGTCGTCGAGGATCTCGGGGATGCTCATTCCGCCCGCCAGCAGATCGAGGATCAGGGACACCCAGAGCCTGTGGCCCCGGATGCAGGGTTTCCCAAAACAGATGCTGGGATCCACGGAGATCCTCGCGAGCAGTTCTTCTTGGGTCACTGCGTGTCTCCTCTTCTGGACGCTGCCACCTCCTGATCATACGCCGGTCGCCACAACGAGAGGTCACACGGCAACGGCCGCGCGCGTCGCGCCGCCGCCCGAACCAAAGACGCGGCCGCGACGGCCGGGCGCGACGCGTTCCCCTCGACGACGGTCGCAACGAATGACCGGCCCCTACCGCACCGTCCCGTCCGTCTTCCACAAGTACAGTGTCCGCGCCCAGCCGCTCGAGTCGTCGAAGTTCACGACCTTCAGCGGCACCCAGTCGCCCATGTCGAAGGCATGCGACACGATCCGCGCGCCGGGCCGCAGCTGCCGCGTCAGGATCGGCCGCAGCTTCATGTTCGAGCTGGACAGCAGATACACGGTCACGACGGTCGCGGGCGACACGTCCACGGTCATCGCGTCCTGTAACTTGAACGTGACGAGCTGCTCGACGCCCGCCGCCTTCGCGTTGGCCTCCGACTCCTTGATGCGCTCGGGATCGATGTCCACGCCCACCCCGCGCGCGCCGTACTTCTTCGCGGCGGTAATGGGGATCCGCCCGTCCCCGCAGCCGAGGTCGTAGACGACGTCCGCCGACGTCACCTCTGCCAACTCGAGCATCTTGTCGACGACATCCTGGGGCGTGGGCACATATGGTGCCAGACTCTGCGCCTGGGCCGGCGGCGCCGCGGGCAGGGAACGGGGGCTGCCGAACCCCGCCACGACAAGAGCCACCAGACAGGACAGGGCCAGCACGCCTGCGCGTCTCGACACCATGGTCAGGCCTCCTTCCCGGTAAAACCGGCCGGCGCGGCGGCTTGTCGGGGGCGGACCGCCGGATTCCTCCGATGTGGTGCAGCGGGTTAGAGCATGCCACGAACCGGGGGCCCGTGAATAGTTGTCCGCCACACCCGGACGTAAAGGGCTGAGTTTTCACGGGTTGTTGACGCGGTCGCGTCCGGCCAGCACCTGTTCAGCCAGTCAGATAGACGAACACAAGGCGAAACAAGGCTATTTTTGGGCAAATTCCTTGCCGTTCAGGACGCCCATCGGCTATAATGAGGACGTTGGAGGTACTAACGTTCAGGCCTCCAGCATCCACCTTCACTCCTGAGAAGCGAGGAGACCCTGTGACATTTCAGATCGGCGATAAGGTCATCTACCCGAATCACGGTCTCGGCGTCGTCGAACGAATCGAAGAGAAAACCATCCTGGGTACCACCTGCGGCTTCTACCACCTGCGGATCGCTGCCAACGACACGACCGTCCTTGTTCCGCTGACCAACGTGGACGGGGTCGGCCTGCGCCGGGCGATCGACGATGGGGAAGTCGACCGGCTGTTCAAGCTGCTCGGGGATGGGAAGATCGACGCGCAGCAGAACTGGAAGGGACGCTTCAAGGACAACTCGGAGAAGATGCGCACCGGGTCCATCTACGATGTGGCCGACGTGCTCAAGAGCCTGACGCTGCTCAGCAAGTCGAAGAGCCTGTCGTTCCGCGAGAAGCGGATGCTGGATCGCGCGCGTTTCCTGATTGTCACGGAAGTGTCCGAAGTCGTCCGCGAGACGGCCCCGACCATCGAGTCCCGCCTCG
Source organism: uncultured Acidobacteriota bacterium (assembly GCA_963813325.1). Lineage (GTDB taxonomy): Bacteria > Acidobacteriota > Vicinamibacteria > Vicinamibacterales > JAKQTR01 > CAWEYM01. Next base: position 777,819 of record CAWEYM010000002.1, on the reverse strand, counting down.
ACCAGGCGCTCGACCGCTGCCTCTCGACGCGCATCAGGGTAGCTGAGCGCGCCAAGGAGAAGAAGGAGCCGGTGAAGGTGGTCGCGCCGAGCAACGGCCGCCGCGCGGTCCGCGCGTCGTAGCGACCCCGGCGCCCGCCCGATCCTCCATGAAGGCCTGATCCGGCTCGACCGGGTCGGGCCTTTTCTCTATCATGGCGTCATGGATCTCCTGGTTCAGCTGGGGCGCCTGCTTGGCTTCTCATTCGCGGCCGGCATCAACCTGTACGCGACGGTCGCCTTGCTCGGGCTGGCGTCGCGATACGGGTGGGTGACGCTTCCGCCCCAGTACCAGGCCTTCAACTCCGACCTCGTCATCTACACCGCCGCCATCTTCTACCTCGTCGAGTTCCTGACGGACAAGATCCCGTGGGTCGACACGGCGTGGGACACCATCCACACCTTCATCCGCCCGGTCGGCGGCGCGCTGATCGCAATCACGGCGCTCGGCCACGCCACGCCGACGGTGACCGCGCTCGCGGCGCTGCTTGGCGGCGTCGTCGCGGGCAGCACCCATCTCACCAAGGCCGGCACCCGGGCGATCGTCAACACCAGCCCCGAGCCGTTCTCGAACTGGGCCCTGAGCCTCGGCGAGGACGTGTTCGTCGTGGGCCTCGGCATGCTCGCGCTGAAATACCCGGTGATCGCGCTGGCGGTCACCGCCGCGCTGCTGGCGCTGATCGCGGTGTTCGCCGCCACCATTCTCCGCGGGGTCAAACGGTGGGTCGCCCGCCGGAGGGTCGGACGCGTGGCGGGCGCGGCTCTGCTCGCGGTGGGCATCGCCGCGCTCGCGGGGGGCGCGGGGCACGCGCAGCAGCCGCCGCCCCCGACACCGGCGGCCCAGGCTGGCGCCGCACCGGCCCCGGGGCAGCCGCCCCCGCAGCCGCCGCCGGTCTTCCGCGGCGGCGCCAACTTCGTCCGCGTGGACATGTACGCGACGAAGGATGGGGTGCCGATCCAGGACCTCGCGCCGGAGGAGATCGAGGTGCTCGAGGACGGGGCGCCCCAGAAGATCGAGACGTTCGAGCACGTGGTCGTGCGCGGCGGCGGCCCGCAGGCCGAACGCGTGGAGCCGCGGACGATCGCCGAGGGCAACCAGATGGCGGCCGACCCGCGCAGCCGCGTGTTCATCCTGTTCCTCGATGTCTACCACGTGAAGATGGGCTCGGCGCGCGCGGTCCAGGGTCCGCTGGTGCGGCTGCTCGATCGCGTGATCGGACCCGACGACCTCGTGGCGGTCATGACGCCCCAGATGTCGGCGGCCGACATCACCTTCACGCGCCGGCCCCAGAGCATCGCGCAGATGCTGCTGAACATGCCGTTCTGGGGCGCGCGCGACGCCGTCACGAAGAAGGACGAGATCGAGCAGCGCTACGAGTACCTGCTACCCGCCCGATCCCGGGACCGAGCCCGGCTATTCCACGTCGACCATCGCGCAGGAGATGATCGAGCGCCGCCGCGAGCGCCTGACGCTCGATGCGCTCGAGGAGATCGTCCGCCACCTCGACGGCTTGCGCGAGGAGCGCAAGGCCATCCTGACCGTGACCGAGGGGTGGCGCCTGTTCCGCGAGAACCGCGCCCTGGCCGAGATGCAGCGCCCGACGCCGCCGGGCATCTTCGTGGGGCCGAACGGCCGGCTCACGTCAACCGACACGCGCGACCCGATCGCCGGCTACATGGCCGAGTGCGATCGGGACCGCATGATGCTCGCCCAGATGGACGACGATCGGCGCTTCCGGGATCTCCTGGACGAGGCGAACCGGGCGAATGCCAGCTTCTACCCGATCGATCCTCGCGGCCTGCCGGTGTTCGACTCGGACATGGGGCCGAACCCGCCGCCGCCGCCGAGCGTGGACATGGCGAACCTGCAGGATCGCCTGACTTCGCTGCGGACCCTGGCCGGGGCCACCGACGGCATCGCGGTCGTCAACTCGAACGACATCGAGCGCGGCGTCGCGCGCGTCGTGGCCGACCTGTCGTCGTACTACCTGCTCGGCTACGCGTCCACCAACGCGAAGCTCGACGGCCGGTTCCGCTCGATCAAGGTGCGCGTCAGGCGCCCGGGCGTGGAGGTGCGGGCCAGGCGCGGCTACAAGGCGCCGACCGAGGCCGAAGTGGCGGCGCGGACGCTGGCGTCCGAGGCAGCCGCGTCGCCCGCCGAGTCGGCGCCGATCGATCGCGCGATCGGCACCCTCGACGCGATTCGCGGCGACGCGCTGTTCCGCCTGTATGTCGCATCCGGCTGGTGGCGCCCCGGGGCGGACGCGCCAACCGCCCAGGCGGGCCGGGCCGAACCCGCGCTCTGGGTCGTGGGCGAGATCGACCCGCGCCGCGTGACCGGTGACGACTGGACGAAAGGCGCGGAGGCGAACGTCTCCATCGCGACGGAAACCGGTGACAGCCTGGCGTCGTTCAACCTGACCATGCCGCCGGGCGCCGGCCGCTTCGTCGCGCGTTTTCCGCGGAATGCCGACGACGTCTGGCTCGACCCGGGCAAGTACCTGGTCCGCGTGCGTGTGCGGCCGGTGGCGGGCGGGCTGTCGACGACCGACACGGTCCGCTTCTCGCTGCTCGGTCCGCCTCCTGTCGCGCGGCCCGTGCTCGGAGAACCGATCTACAGCCGCCGGGGCCCGGCGACCGGCATGAAAGACCAACCCACCTCGGATCTGCGCTTCCGGCGCACCGAGCGTGTGGCGGTCGAGGTGACGCTGTCGGACGCGTTCGAGTCGACCTCAGCCGAACTCCTGGATCGCAAGGGCAGGCCGATCGAGGTCCCGGTGACGGTCAGCACCCGCGAGGAGGCCGGCGTGCGCTGGCTGCGGGCCGAGGTCTCGCTGGCCCCGCTGACGGCGGGCGACTACGTGGTCAGGCTGACGGCCCGGACGGCGGGCCAGCAGGAACAGGCGCTCGCTCCGTTCAGGATCGTGCCCTAGGCGCGCTCCCGCGTCCGCCCCGGATGGCCTGTCTCACGGCCTCGCTCAAACTGGCCCACTGGTACGGCTTCTGAATGAAGCCCGTGAGGGCGAGGCCCGCGAACTGCGCCTCGACGTGCTGCCGCTCGTAGCCGCTCGACAGGATCACCGGCAGGTCCGGGCTGATGCGCCGCAGTGCTTCGAGCGTCTCCCGTCCACCCATGCGCGGCATCATCAGGTCGAGCAGCACGCAGGTGATCCCGCCGGGGCGCGCGCGCACGACGTCGAGGGCCTCGACCCCGTCCGCCGCGAGCACGACGGTGAAGCCCAGGCGTTCGAGCATCGCCTTCGCGAGGCTCCGCACCACTTCCTCGTCATCGACCACGAGGATCGTCCCGGAGCCCCGCCAGCCTCTGGCGGCCACACTCTCCTTCGGGACGGGCCTGGCGACCTGCGGCGCGGCCTTCAACAGGACGCGGAAGGCGGAACCCTCGCCCGGCGTGCTTTCCACGCGGATCGCCCCGCCGTGCCCGCGCACGATGCCCAGGACGGCGGCCAGGCCCAGCCCGCGGTTCGTGAGCTTCGTGCTGAAAAAGGGGTCGAACATCCGTGCCAGGGTGTCGGGCGGCATGCCGCAGCCCGTGTCCGACACGTCGAGGTACACGTAGGCACCCGGCGTCGCGCCGCCCTCCGGCAGCGCGCTCGCCAGGTACGTCGCGTCACATTCCATCGTGCCAGTCGTCACGGTCACGACCCCCGGGCGATCGCCAATGGCCTCCGACGCGTTCAGGATCAGGTTCATCACGATCTCGCGCACCTGCGTGGCATCGGCGTCGACGGCCGGGAGGTCGTCGGCGAGGCGGTACTGCAAGGCGATCTTGCTGGAGATCGAGATGCCCAGGCTCGGGGTCATGTCGGCCACGAGCCCGGAGACATCGACCGGCTCGACGACGAGCCGGCCGCGGCCGGAGTAGGCGAGCATCTGGCGGCAGAGGTCCGCGGCGCGGTGCGCGGCCGACCGAATCTCGTCGAGATGTCCGTGCTCCGGCGCGTCGAGCGACATGCCACGGAGGGCGAGATCCGCATAGCCGAGGATCGCCGTCAGGATGTTGTTGAAATCGTGGGCGAAGCCGCCGGCCAGCAGGCCGAGGCTCTCGAGCTTCTGCGTCTGGAAGGTCCGGCGCTCCAGCGACAGGCGCTCCTGCTCCGCCCGCTGGCGTTCGGAGATGTCCGGCGAGTTCCCGACGATGTCCGTGACCTCTCCCGCGGCGTCCCGCGCTTCACGCCGGGCCTGCTGGCGCCGGGTGATCGGGCGCACCAGCACGATGAGCCGCCGCTTGCGCCGCGTGCCCGCGGGCGTCGCGGCAACCGACAACTCGAACCACCGGGGGCCGGCGGGTGTGTCCAGTTCGCAGGTGGCCCCGACGTCACGGCCACTCGCGAACGCCCGTTGAATGGCGTCGTGGAACACGGTTGCCGCATTCGCGGGAAGCACGTCCCGGAAGCGCTTCCCCAGGAACGCCTCGGGCGGCAGAGACAGGCAGTCGGCCTGCGGAGCCCTGACATCCGTGATGCGGCCCTGGTCGTCGATCTCGATCAGCAGGTCGGGCAGCGCGTCCAGCACGAGGCGCTCGTGCCCGCGCGCCCGCCGCAGCGCACGCTCGGAACGCTGAAGATCGCGGACGCGCGTAGTCAATCGCTGGACGGTTTCCTGCAGGTGCAGGATCTTCTCGCGCAGTCGATCCGCGGCCGTCGGCGGCATGGGTCCTCCAGGGGCACACTGCGGTGGTTCCGGCGTGGCGCCTACCCCCCCAGGGAGAAGGTCAGGCTCCACGGTTTCAGCGGAGCGCCGTCGGTCGTGACGATGCCTTCGAGCAGGTCGACGTGGAGCGTTCGAAACCGCTCCAGCGGATGGGGGAAGCGGAGCTCCAGGACCCGGTTCGCGGCGTCGTAGCTCGTCGTGGGCTGCGGCGGCGGTTCGCCGCCCTGCGTGCCCGGCACGCGGGGACCGGCATACGTGACACGGATGCGGCCCTCCAACGTGCCGGGGTCGAGTCCGCGCGAGAACTGGATGCGCACGTTCGTGGCCGGGGAGACATCAGTTTCGCCCTCCGACGGCACGCTGAAGAGCACCTCCGGGGCCGGGCGCGGGGGCGGCGGCGGCGGGGTCGGCTGAGGCTGCGCCGCCGGCGCCGCCACTTCACGCACGGACTTGCCTTCGAGCCACGCCAGCCCCTTCCCATGCCGCGCAATACCGGACACCTCGAGCCAGCGGCTCGTGTCGACACGCGCCGACGGGTCGAGATCGAACCCGCGGCCCCGGGGCCGGATCCCCACGACCCAGATCGAGGCGCCGTCCGCTCGAAGGACAAACTCCCAGCGGGCCATGCCAGGGGCCTCCGGGAGGTCGCCATACAGGTTCCGTCCGCGGAACTGGCCCGTCACCGTCACCTGCAAGTCGGCGTACCGCCCGGGGTCGAGCGCCACGGCCCGCACCGACGGCGCGGGGAAGTCCGCGGCGGGCGCGGCGGACCTGACCAGGCACACGACGAACTCGCCGGCCTTCGGCCACTCGGTCCGGTGGACCTCGTCGAGCAGCCGCTTGATGCCCGAACCGGCGATGCGCGGGTCCTCCGGCTGGAGGCGGCCCACGTCGACGACCTGCCCGACGATCTCCACGCGCCCGGTCGGCAGGGCCTCGCGCGTGACCAGGTGCAGGGCGCTGCTGTCCGGACCGGGCAGGACCTGGGTGACCCCCGAGGCCTCGGCGTTACCCTGGAGCAGAACCGTGCGTCCGTGAAAGAACCCGGGGAACTGGAGAACGGCAGCCACGCTGGTGGGGACCGGGCCGGCGTCCTGCGCGAACAGGACGCCGGCCAGCCACAGGAGAACGCCGGCGGGCGCCGCGCGTCGCGCGAGCGGCACCCGTCGGTGTGAAGCCGAGGGACGAAGGCCGCGCCCGATCCCTAGCGTCACGACCATGGACCCTGCATCTACATCACTGCGGTCGGCGGGGCCGGCTCGTCGGCCGCGCCCGCCTTCGTCAGCGGTACGAAGATCAGGTAGGCCGCCAGGATCACGAACACCGGGATCGCGAGCCAGCCTGCGAGGCTGTCGAGGCCGGCGATGGCCGGGAACTCCTTGCTCGCGCTGAAGAACACCACGGCCGCGATCACCAGTCCCATCAGCGCCTCACCCGCGATCAGCCCCGACGCGGCCAGGACGCCCGCGTTCTCGACGCGCGCCTTCTGGGCCGCGTTGTACTGCCGCGTGCCGGCCATCCTGTCGACCAGGCCGCGCATCAGACCGCCGCAGAAGATCGCGAAGGTCGTCCCCAGGGGGAGGTACATGCCGACCGAGAACAGCATCGGGCTCCGGACCCTGACGAGAATCAGCGAGATGCCCATCGCGATGCCGACGATGACCAGCGGCCACGGCATGTCGCCGCCCACGATGCCCTGCGAGAGGGCCGCCATCAGGCCCGCCTGCGGCGCCGCCAGGACCCGGCCGCCCAGACCGCCGCTCGCCAGCTCGGCGTTGTGCAGGATGTAGATGGGGAAGAACATGACCAGCCCGGCGACCGCGACGCCGACCATGTCGCCCAGCTGCATCTTCCACGGGGTGCCGCCCAGGATGTGCCCGACCTTCAGGTCCTGCAGCATCTCGCCCGCGACGGCCGAGGACACGCACACGACCGCGGCGACCGCCAGGACCGCCGCCACGCCTTCGACGCCCTTGATGCCCACGATCACCATGGTCAGCGCCGCCACGATCGTCGTGGCCAGCGTCAGGCCGGAGATCGGGTTGTTCGACGAGCCGATCATGCCGACCAGGTTGCCCGACACCGCGGCGAAGAAGAACCCCGTCACCAGCATGACGATCGCAGCGAACACCGCGCCCGTCATCGAGTTGGTGAAGTAGAAGTACGTGGCGATCATCAGCACGAAGACGGCCGCGATACCCAGCAGGACGACCTTGAACGACAGGTCCTGCTCGGTGCGCTTGGTCGCGGCGGACTGGGCCGCCGACTTCCGGACATCGGCCACGCCGCGCTTGATGCCCAGGATCAGGTTCTTGCGCATCTTGAACAGCGTGTAGCTGGCCCCCACGAGCATGCCGCCGACGGCGATCGGCCGGACGACGAAGCGGTAGAGGTGGCCGACCAGGCCCGCCCAGTTCTGCACGCCGTCAGCCGACGTGTACTGATCGATCATGCCGGGACCGAGGAAGAACACGAGCAGCGGGACGAACAGCCCCCACGCCAGCAGGCCGCCCGCGAAGTTCAGGGCGCCGAGTTCGGGCCCGATGATGTAGCCGACGCCGAGGTAGGCCGGGGTGACGGCCGGTGCCGCGATATTGGTGACGCCGCCCGCGGGCAGCGTGATCGGGTTGCTGCCCAGCCCCAGCTTGACCACGCTTTCCTTCAGCTTGCCCACGGCCAGCTCGAAGGTGTTGCCCGAGAAGAACAGGCCCAGGCCGTCCTTCGTGTCGATGTCGGTCCGCGACAGCAGCCGGATCAACGCGCCGACGCCCATCGCCTGGAAGAGCTGCACGGCCGCGTCCGCCCCGCGCTGACCCGCCTTGTGGATCTCGGACGCCGCCACCGATTCCGGGAAGGGCAGGCCCGGGTCCTCCACCATCACCCGCCGCAGGATGGTGACGAACAGGATGCCGAGCATGCCGCCCAGGACCATCAGGATCGAGGCGGTGATGTACTCGGTGACGATGTGCTCGGAATCGAACTTCCACAGCTGGAGGATGACGAACGCCGGGATCGTGAAGATGGCGCCGGCCGCCACCGATTCCCCGATCGATCCGACCGTCCGCGCGAAGTTCTCTTCGAGCAGGCTGCCCTTGAACAGACGCAGGACCGCCATCCCGATGACGGCAGCCGGATACGTCGCCGCAATCGTCATCCCGGCGCGGAGGCCGAGGTAGGCGTTGGCCGCCCCGAGGACGACGCACATGAGGAGGCCGAGGATCAGCGCGCGTATCGTGAACTCGGACTGGTTCATGTCGGCGCTGACGTAGGGCGTGAAACCCTGATCGGAGGGGGTCGGACTGGCGTTGGGAGTCTGACTCATGCGGCGCATCTTAGCATGGCGGCCCAATCCCTTCGGGAGGGATTTCCGCAAGGCAGGGCCTCACCGGGATCGCCGGCGCTTGACGCTCCCGACGGGCGGACCGTAACATGGCCGCCACCGATGGGCTCACGTACCAGGTCCGCTCCGAAGCTCTCCCACGTCGACGCCTCCGGCCGCATCCGGATGGTGGACGTCAGCGACAAGCCCCCCACGGAGCGGGAGGCGGTCGCGTGTGGCCACGTGCGGCTCGCGCCCGCGACCCTCCGCCTGATCCGGGCCGGGCGCATCGCCAAGGGCGACCCGCTGCAGGCGGCGCGCCTCGCGGGCATCATGGCCGCCAAGCGCACCGGCGAGCTGATTCCGCTCTGTCACCCGCTGGCGATCACGTCGTGCCAGGTCGACCTGCGGCCCCGCGCCGACGGCTACGAGATCGAGGCGCGCGTGCGGACCACCGGGCCCACGGGCGTCGAGATGGAAGCGCTCACGGCTGTCGCCGTAGCCGGCCTCACGGTCTACGACATGGTCAAGGCCGTCGACCGCGCCGTCGTCATCGGCCGGATCCGGCTGATGGCGAAGCGGGGCGGCCGGTCCGGGGCCTGGACGCGGCCCCGGGGACGGTGATGCACGTCCTCGTCGCCATCTACGGCGACACCGTTGCGTGGACGATCCCCCCGGCCCTGATCGACGTCCTGCGCCGCCGGTTCCCCGGCATCCGCTTCTCGCACGCCGGGACCGAAGACGAGATGGTCCGCCGGATCGCGGACGCGGACGTCGCGTTCACGTCGAGGCTGACGTCCCGGGCGTTCGCCGCGGCCACGCGCCTGCGCTGGGTGCACAGCCCGGCGGCCGGCGTCGGGAGCATGTTGTTCCCCGAGATGCGGAGCAGCCAGGTCCTGTTGACGAACTCCCGCGGCATGAACGCGACGCCCGTGGCCGAGCACGCGTTCGCCCTGCTGCTGGCCCTGTCCCGCCGCGTGCCCGACATCACCCGGCGGCAGGCGGATCACAGGTGGGCGCAGGACGAGCTGTCGGGGCTGCCGACGCTCGGCGGACGCACGCTGGGGATCGTCGGGCTCGGGTCGATCGGCTCGGCGCTCGCGCGGATTGCGCGCGGATTCGGGATGCGCGTCGTCGCGATACGCAGGCGGGTCGGCGCGCCGGTCCAGCCGGGGGTCGACCGCGTCTACCCGCCGACCGACCTGCCGAGGCTGCTGCGGGAGGCTGATGCCGTCGTGCTGTCGGCCCCGCTGACCGCCGAGACCCGGGCGCTGATCGGAAACCGGGAACTGCGGCAGATGAAGCCGACCGCGTGGCTGGTCAACATTGCCCGGGGCAAGTTGGTGAAGGAGGCGGACCTCGTCGCCGCGCTCGTCGACGGCACGATCGCAGGCGCGGCGCTCGACGTCTTCGAGCACGAACCGCTGGACCCCGCCAGCCCTCTGTGGGGCCTGCCGAACGTAATCGTGAGCCCGCACCTCGCGGGGTTCCGCGAAGACAACTGGGAAGCCGCGGTGGACCTGTTCGCGGCAAACCTCGAGCGCTTCCTGGGTTCGCAGCCGCTGCTGAACGTGGTCGATCGCGAGGCGGGCTACTAGCAGCGGCCGGCTCCCGGCCGGCGCCTCGCGGCTCGCGGGCGGCGCCGCGATTGCTTGACGCCCTTCAACAGGTGGTTTAGCGTTAGGCGCGGCGCTCTCCGGCGCTCAGTCGAGTTGAGGACGCGCCGGGAAGGTCGCGCGCGGGCTTCAGCCCGCGTGCCCGGAGCGAACACACTCATCACAAGTGGGCTCCGGGTTTGAGTGGCTCCAGGGCACCCGAGCGCATGAATACCCAAGGCGCGCCAGGCGCGGCGACCCGTCCCATCCGGACACTGGCGGACCTCCCGTTCAGCATCGCGGCGCGTTTCAACAAGACCGGTCACCTGCGCCGGTGCGTGGGCGACGGCTATCGCGACCTGTCGAGCGCGGATCTGCTCGAGCAGGTCCGTGCCCTCAGCCTTGGCCTCCGGTCCATCGGCGTCGCGCCCGGCGACCGGGTCGCGATCGTGTCCGAGAGCCGGCCGGAATGGACGCTGGCCGATCTGGCCGTGCTCGCGGCCGGCGCGATCACCGTGCCGGTCTACCCGACGTTGTCGCCGGCCCAGACCCAGATCATCCTGGCCGACAGCGGCGCCCGGTTTGCCGTCGCGTCCGACGACACGCAGGTGGCGAAGGTTCAGGACATCGCCGGCGAGCTGCCCGGCCTCGAGCGCATCGTCGCGATCGATGCCAGGGAGTGGAAGGCCCCGGGCCGCCTGCCGGTCGAGACCTGGGGCCGCGTCCAGGGCGCCGGCCGCGCCCGGATCCAGGCGGACCCGGCGGAGGCCGCGCGGTTCGAGGCCTTCGTTGCACGTCTCGAGCCCTCGGACACGGCGACGATCATCTACACGTCCGGGACCTCGGGCACGCCGAAGGGCGTGGTGCTCACGCACCACAACATCCTGTCGAACGTCATTGCGATCAACGCCGTCCTGGGCGTCCAGGCGGACGACGTGGCCCTGTCGTTCCTGCCGATCAGCCACACGTTCGAGCGCACCGCGCTCTACCTGTATCTGTACGAAGGCGTGACGATCTGCTTCGCGGAGTCGCTGCAGACGATCGCCCGCGACCTGGCGCGCGTCGCCCCGACGGTGATGACCGGCGTGCCCCGGGTGTTCGAGAAGTTCCAGGCGGCCGTGGTCGAGACCGTGGCCCGGACCTCCCCCGCGCGCCAGCGGTTGTTCGACTGGGCGGTGGGCGTCGGCCACGCGATGGCGGATGCGCAGCTCGGCGGGACCAGGCCGGGTCCATGGCTCCGGGCCCGCCACGCGGTTGCCGACCGGCTGGTGCTGTCGAAAATCCGCGAGCGCACCGGGGGACGTTTGAGGCGGATGGTGTCGGGCAGCGCCCCGCTGGCGCGGCACACGGCCGAGTTCTTCTATGCGGTCGGGATGCAGATCTTCGAAGGCTACGGCCTCACGGAAACGGCCCCGGTGCTGACCGTCAACCCGCCGGGCGCCCCGCGCCTCGGCACGGTGGGCCCGGCCCTGCCGGGCGTTGAGATTCGCATCGCCGACGACGGGGAGATCCTCGTGCGCGGGCCCAACGTCATGGCCGGCTACTACAACCGGCCGGACGAAACGCGCGAAGCGCTTCGCGGCGGCTGGTTCCACACCGGTGACGTGGGAGAGCTCGACCCCGACGGATACCTGCGCATCACCGATCGCATGAAGGACCTGATCGTCACCTCCGGTGGCAAGAACATCGCCCCGCAGCCGATCGAGCTGCGGCTGAAAGCCAGCCCGCTCGTGGCCGAGGCCGTGATCATCGGGGATCGGCGCAACTTCGCCGCGGCGCTCATCGTGCCGGATTTCGCGGCGCTCGAAGTGAAGCTCAGGGCGGACGGCGCGCCGTCGGGGTCCCGGGAGCAGCTGGCGCAGCGCCCGGACGTGGTGGCGATCTACCAGGCGATCGTCGACGCGATCAACGCGGACCTCGCGCAGTTCGAGCGGATCAAGCGCATGGCCCTGCTGCCGTCGGAACTGACCATCGAAGGCGGGGAACTCACGCCGACGCTCAAGCTCCGGCGCCGGGTGGTGGAGCAGCGGTGGGCGACGACGATCGACCAGATCTACGAGCGAGACCGCGCGGCCGAAGCCGTGCGATCCTGAAACTCACAACTCAGTTTTCAGTCTTCAGTTTTCAGTTTCCAGTTTCGGAACTCAGAACTCAGAACACCTTCGCCTGCGGCAGCGGCCACCACCGCACCTGCACCTTGCCGATGATGTACTTCTTCGGCACGAGCCCCCAGTGCCGGCTGTCGGAACTGTTGTTCCGGTGGTCGCCCATCACGAAGTAGTAGCCCTCCTGGATGACCTGGGGTCCCCAGTCGTCGTGGCTGCGGTACTCCGGCGTCACGTACGAGTCGTCGAGCGGGATGTCGTTGACGTACACGCGGCCGTCGACGATCCGCACCGTGTCGCCCTCTTCGGCGATGACCCGCTTCACGAACGACTTGTCCGGGTTCAGCGGGTAGTACAGCATCACGATGTCTCCCCGCCGCGGGGAACTGATGCGATAGATCAGCTTGTTCACGATCAGCCGGTCCTGGTCGTGCAGCGTGGGCGCCATGCTGAGGCCCTCCACGCGGGCGACCTGGAAGCCGAACGTCACGATGAGCGTGGCGTACACGGCCGCCGAGAACAGCGTCTTCACCCACGCGACGAGTTCGTCGCGCAGGATCACCCACTTCGAGGGATCCGACGAGCGGGACGCCGCCAGCGGTATGGGCGGGGCGACCGCCGCGCGCGGCACCTCCTGCTGCACGTCGACCGGCGGCGCGACCTCCGTCGTGACGGCCGGTGCCGGCGGGGCAGTGTCCGCGCTCAGGGGAACGGGCGAGTCAGACGGCGCGACGACCGATGCCGTCTGGGCCGCCGCCACGGGCACGCCCTGGAAAGCCTCGCCAGGTGCCCCTACAGCTTCAGGTACTCCCGGAGCCGCTTGGTCTGGGACCGGCTGACCGGTATTTCCGTCGCCTTGGGATCCCGCATCCTCAGGACGAAATTCCTGCTGAACCAGGGTACTATCTCCTTTATTTTGTTAATGTTGACGAGATGCGACCGGTGGACCCGCCAGAAGACGCCGGGGTCCAGCCTGGCCTGCAGCTCGTCGAGCGTCCTATAGTTGGACGATCCTGCCAGCTGACTGGTTACTACCTGAATTGTATCCCCATCGAGCGATGCATAGATCACATCGTCTGCCTGGACCAGCAGAAAGCGCTCCCCGACCTTGACGGCGAGCTGGCCGGGGCGCTGCTGGCGGTCCGCCAGCGTGCGGACGAGGCGTTCGAGCCGGTCGTCGATCGGCTGTTCGAGCGAGACCCAGCGGCGAACCCGCTGGAGGGCCAGGTCGAGCCGGCCGAGTTCGACCGGCTTGAGCAGGTAGTCGATCGCGTTGACCTCGAAGGCGTCGACCGCGTACTGGTCGAACGCGGTCACGAAGACGACGTGCGACGGCGTCCGGCGGTCGATGAGCTGGCGCGCGACCTCGAAGCCGGTGAGGCCGGGCATCTGCACGTCGAGGAACGCGACGTGCGGCTGGAGCTGCTCCACGAGGGCCACCGCATCGATCCCGTTTCCGGCCTGTCCCACGACCCGGACCCCGCCGACCTGCCCGAGCAGGAAGCAGAGCTCGTCGCGGGCGAGCTGCTCGTCGTCGATGACCACGGCGTGGAGGTCCATGTCAGGCCGTCACCCGGGACTGGGCGGTGACCACGGGGATTTCGATGCGCGCGACGGTTCCCACGCCCGGCGTGCTGGTCAGCTTCAGGGCCGACGCCGCGCCGAAGATCACGCGGAGCCGCTCGTCCACGTTGCTCAGGCCGATGCCGTCGGACAGGGCCGTGTGCAGGCGGTCCCGGTTCATGCCCAGTCCATTGTCGTCGACCTCGATCACGACGCGCCCATTTTCGCACGAACAGCGGATGAGGATGCGTCCCCCGCCGACCTTGGGCGAGATGCCGTGCTTGATGGAGTTCTCGATGAGCGGCTGCAGGATCATGCTCGGGACGAGCAGGTCCAGCGTCGCCGGGTCGACCTTCTTCTCCACGCGCAGCTGCGGCCCGAAGCGGACGACCTCGATGTCCAGGTATTCGTCGACCGACGCCAGTTCCTCGCGCAGCGTGACGAAATGCTCCTGGCTGCGCAGGAGCCGCCGCAGCAGACTCGACAGCTTGCCGATGAGCATCCGGGCCGTCTCGGGCTGCGAGCGGATGAGCGAGGAAATCGACGCCAGGGTGTTGAACAGGAAGTGCGGGTTGATCTGGCTGGCGAGGGCCTCGATCCGGGCCTTCATCAGGAGTTTTTCCTGCTCCTCGAGGCGGTGCTCGATGCGCGCGTTGTTCCAGATCTTGATGGGCGTGGTGACGCAGAACACGGTGGCCAGGATCACCATGAACTCGAGCCACGGCGAGGGCGGCGCGAGGTGGAAGAGCCGGGCTGGCCAGCGGTGCCCGAGGGTCTGGCGCAGCAACTCGAGGCCGATCGGGGCGGCCAGCAGGATGACCTGCCAGTCGACGACGAAGCGCCGGACGAAACGCCAGAGGTACCGGTGGAGATCGATGAAGACGAACGGGGAAAAGCGCCAGATGTCTTCCTTGGGGCAGGCCTCGCGCAGGCCGCCGCCGGCGAAGCCGCAGCCGACGGCGAAGGGCAAGGCGATGAACTCGCCCCCTGCCAGGGCGGGGATGCCCACCAGCAGCCCGACGAGGGCGCCGGCCCAGGGGCCGGTGATCAGGCCCGCGAGGAACGCGCCCTCGAGCGTGAGGTCGGCGGCATCGTAGTGAAGCAGGAGCCTGGCGCCGACGCCGGCGGCCAGCGGGATCCCGAGGCTGAAGGCGAACACCACGCGCGTGGGCCACGAGCGGCGCTCGTAGATGAGGATGTCCCGGAAGCGGTGGTACCGCACCAGCATCGTCGAGAGCAGGGCGATGACCGCGACCTTGACGACGAGGGTGATCAGCAGGACCTGCTGATCCGAGACGTACTTCAGCTCCTGCACCACGTCAGGCACTCGGAGGGAGAGCTGGACTGTCGGTCACCGAACCGACTATAGCGGTCGCTCCGGTGGTGTGTCAAACGTCCCCGTTGTGGCGAACGTGTTATGATTGAACGGGTTAGGCGGGTTGATCCCTGAGTTGAACCGACCATCGACGGCGCGGAGGCGTGACGTGATTCGCCCATTCATTACTGGTTTTGCCACGACGCTGCGGCACATCTTCAGGCCGGCCGTGACGGTGAACTACCCGGAGCAGAAGGTCCCGGTGTTCCCGAAGTACCGGGGCAAACAGGTGCTGATGCGTGACGAGAACGGGCTCGAGAAGTGCGTGGCGTGCGGGCTGTGCGCCGTGGCGTGCCCGGCCGATGCCATCTACCTCGAGGCGGCCGAGAATGACGGGAGCGTGCCGGCGGGCCCGCGCTACGCGAAGATCTACCAGATTCACAAGGTCCGCTGCATCTTCTGCGGGTTCTGCGAGGAAGCGTGCCCGGTCTCGGCGATCTTCATGGGGAAGGACTACGAGCTGGCGGTCTACAGCAAGGCGGACTTCATCTGGGACAAGGCGGACCTGCTGGTGCCGGCGGCGGCGGCCGCGACGTCCAGCCGGTGAGGGACGCGCCCGATGAAAGTTGGCGCCCTGGGCGACGTGCATGGTGAGTTTGCGTGCGTCCGGGCCATCATGTCGCGCCACGCCGACGTGCCCTGCTGGGTTTCGGTGGGCGACCTGGGCGACGGGCACGGTCGCTACGAGTCACCGCCGCTGCCGCTCTACTGGATCAAGGGCAACAACGACAACCTGGAGTTCGTCGCTGATCTGGAGTCGGGGCGCCGGGCGGTGGCCAACCTGCACTACGTGCCCAACGGGGTGCGCGTGATGATCGGCCCGGTCGGCGTCGCGGGGCTGGGGGGCACCTTCGCGCCGACCTGGTACAACACGCCGGCTGCGGGGCTGCCGCGCCCCCGGATCCCCGCGTCGGAGGCGGACGGATTCCCGCCGCTCGCCCGCGACGACAAGCGCCGCCACTTCGTTCGGGCGGAAATCGAGGCGTGCGCGCGGCTGACCGGCGTGTCCCTGTTCCTGAGCCACGAGGCCGCGCGGCCGTTCCTCGTGGAGGTCCGGGGCCGGGTGCACGACGTGGGGAAGACCCCGATCAACGAGGTGCTCGCCCGGATGCGGCCGAAACTGCACCTGTCGGGGCATCATCACGCCTTCAGCGACGAGGTCCGGCAGGGCGTGCGGTCCATCGGCCTCGCCCCGGTGGGCGAGTCGTACCTGATCGTGGATCTCGGCACCTGGCAATACGAACGGCTGGAGACGTGACGCCCGTGGCCCTTGCCCCGTTCCTCGAGGCGATCGACGAGCGCGTGCTGGTGTGCGACGGCGCGATGGGCACGCGCTTGTACGCCAAGGGCGTGTTCATCAACCGCTGCTTCGACGGCCTGAACCTGACGCAGCCGGACCTGGTCGCCGAGGTCCACCTCGAGTACGTGCGGGCGGGCGCGGACGTGATCGAGACGAACACGTTCGGGGCGAACCGGATCAAGCTGGCGAGCTTCGGGCTGGCAGACAAGCTGCACGCCATCAACGTCCAGGGGGCCCGCATCGCGCGTCACGCGGCGCGCGAGCAGGCCTACGTGGCGGGCGCCATCGGGCCGCTCGGCATCCGCATCGAGCCGTGGGGCAAGACCGGCGTGGACGAGGCGGAGGAGTACTTCCGCGAACAGGCCCGCGCCCTGCTCGACGGCGGGGTCGACCTGTTCATCATCGAGACGTTCCGCGACCTCAACGAGATCCGCGCCGCCATCGCCGCCGTCCGATCGCTCTGCGACCTGCCCGTCGTCGCGCAGATGACGACCGAGGAGGACGGCAACAGCCTCGACGGCACGCCGCCCGAGGAGTTCGCGCCCGCGCTCGAGCGGACGGGCGCGGACGTGATCGGGCTCAACTGCAGCGTGGGCCCGGCCCCGCTGCTCGAGTCGATCGAGCGGATGGCGGGTGTGACCGACCGACGGCTGTCGGCCCAGCCCAACGCGGGCAAGCCGCGCGATGTCGAGGGGCGGACGCTCTACCTGTCGTCGCCTGAGTACATGGCCTCCTACGCGAAGCGCTTCATCCAGAAGGGCGTGCGGCTCGTGGGCGGGTGCTGCGGGACGACGCCGGACCACATCCGGCAGATCAAGGCGGCCGTCCGATCGCTCGCGCCGGGACGGGGACGGACACAGGTCACGCCGATGACGCCGGCGGTGACGGCGGTCGGCCAGCCGATGATGCCGCCCACCCCGCGCGCCCAGAAGTCGCGGCTGGCCCACGCGCTCGCCCGCGGCAAGTTCGTCGCCATGGCGGAACTGAGCCCGCCGAAAGGCCACGAGTGCGGGCTGCTGATCGACCAGGCCCGGGCCCTCAAAATCCGCGGCGTGGACGCGATCAACGTGCCCGACAGCCCGCGCGTCCGCGCGTCCACCAGCGCGCTCGCGTCCGCGGTGCTGATCGAGCAGCAGGCCGGGGTGGAGACGCTGCTGCACTACACGTGCCGCGACCGCAACCTGCTCGGCATGCAGTCGGACCTGCTCGGCGCCCACGCGATGGGCCTGCGCAACGTGCTGATCACCACCGGGGACCCGCCGATCGTGGGCGACTATCCGATGGGCACGGGCGTGTACGACGTGGATTCCATCGGCCTGGCCAACATGGTGACGCGGCTGAACCACGGCCTGGACGTGGGCGGGGCGTCGATCGGCGTGCCGACGAGTTTCCACCTCGGCGTGGTGGTGAATCCCACGGCGCTCGACCTCGAGGTGGAGCTGAAGCGCATGGCGTTCAAGGTGGACGCCGGCGCCGAGTTCACCGTGACGCAGTCGGTGTTCGACATCGAGGCGCTGGCCGCGTTCCTGCGGCGCATCGAAGCGTTCCGGATCCCGGTCATCGCGGGCATCCGGGCGTTCGACAGCCTGAGCAACGCCGAGTTCCTGGCCAACGAGGTCCCCGGCGTGCGGGTGCCCGCCGCGCTGGTCGAGCGGATGCGCCGGGCCGACGAGCGGGGCGAGGCCCGGGCCGAGGGCGTCGCGATCGCGCGCGAACTGGTGGCGGCTGCCACCGGGATGGTGCAGGGAATCCAGGTATCGGCCACCGGCAACGACGTGGCGACCGTGCTGGCCGTGCTGGAGTCGGTGGGGTAGCGCGGGCGGGCCCGACCTTGTCGCAGGCCCCCCGGCAGTATATAGTCCAAGCTGGCCGGTCGAACGGCCCCTTCACCACGTAGCCCGCGCGGCCCGAAGTTCGGAGTTCGATATATGCCCTTGTTCGACCCGCAGCCTCCCCCCCGCGACCGCGATCTGCTCGGCACGGCCGACGCCGCGACGCGCACCCTGTCGGTGATCGATGTCGAAACCGACTTCGTGGCCGGCGTCTACGAGAAGCTCGCTTCGGTGTACGACGTGTTCTTCGGCCCGACGCTGCATCCGGGCCGTCTGCGCGCGATCGAGCGCATGGCGATCGAGCCGGGGGCACGGGTGCTGGAAGTGGGCGTGGGCACCGGGATCAACCTGTCGCTCTACCCCCGGGACTGCACGGTGACCGGCATCGACCTGTCCGCCTCGATGCTGGACCGGGCACGCGAGCGCATGGCGCGCAAGGGCCTCCAGAACGTCCGGCTGTTCGAGATGGACGCCACCAACCTCCAGTTCGCCGACGAGTCGTTCGATATCGTTTACGCGCCGTACGTGATCAGCGTCGTCCCGGATCCCGTGGCCGTGGCGCGCGAGATGCGCCGCGTGTGCCGCACGGGCGGCCGGATCATCATCCTGAACCACTTCCGCAGCCTGAACCCGCTGGTGTCCCGCGTCGAGCGCCTGATCTCCCCGCTGACCATCCATGCGGGATTCAAGTCCGACCTCGACCTGCCCGCCTTCCTGGCGCAGGCGGAGCTCGACCCGCGGTCCATCGAGAAGGTGAACATCCCCCGGATGTGGTCCCTCGTGACCAGCGTCAAGGACCGCCCGTAGCACCCTGCAGGCCTGGTGCCCCGAACGACGAAGGGCCGGCTCGCGCCGGCCCTTGGTGTCTGCGGGACTCGTGAGGCTCGGGCGCCCGCTACGTCACGCCAAGCGTGCCCGGCGGGTCCAGCCGGTCCAGCGCCTGGTCGTCCCACGACCGCGGATCATCGAGCGATTCCAGGTGCGTGATGACGTTCACACCGGGCAAGGCCTTGCAGAGGTCGGCCTCGATGTGCTCGAGGAGCTCGTGGCCGCTGTGCACGGTCCAGAACCCGGGCACCAGGACGTGGACCGAGACGAACCGGCGCGCCCCCGACTGGCGCGTCCGCAGCGCGTGGTAGTGGACATCCTGCTGCATGTGGCGGTCCAGGGTGGCTCGCACCACTTCGAGCTCGGCCGGCGGGAGCGCGGTGTCCATCAGGCCGAGGACGGAGCGGCGGATGATCCGCACCCCGGTCCAGACGATGTTGGCCGCCACGATCAGCGCGGTCACCGGGTCCAGGCGCTGCCAGCCGGTGAGCCCGACCGCGCCCACGCCGACCAGGACGCCCGCCGAGGTCCAGACGTCGGTCAGCAGGTGCTGGGCGTTGGCCTCGAGCGTGATGGACTCGTACCGACGGCCGGTGCGCAGCAGCACGATCGCGGTGAACAGGTTGATCAGGGAGGCGCCCACCGACACGGCCAGGCCGAGGCCGATCTGCTGGAGGGGCTGCGGCGCGAGGAGCCGCTCGACCGCGGCGATCGCGATGCCCACGGCGGCGAGCAGGATCAGCGTGCCCTCGACGCCGCTCGAGAAGTACTCGGCCTTCCCGTGCCCGTACGCGTGCTCGTCGTCAGGCGGCCGCGCC
This sequence comes from uncultured Acidobacteriota bacterium, assembly GCA_963813325.1. Taxonomy (GTDB): domain Bacteria; phylum Acidobacteriota; class Vicinamibacteria; order Vicinamibacterales; family JAKQTR01; genus CAWEYM01. The sequence goes on along the minus strand of CAWEYM010000002.1, from coordinate 758,372 downwards.
GCGACCGTGAGCATGCCGAGCGCCATGAACGCGCCGACGAGGTTGACGAGCGACTCGAGTGCGTCCGACAGCAGCCCGACCGAGCCCGTCAACAGGTACGCGACGGTCTTGAGCGAGATCGTCGCCAGGGCCGCGGCAATGGACAGCCAGGCGTAGCGCACGAGCGAGGGGCGGACGGTCGTCATCGATGTCATCCGCGTGCCGGGGGCCTACGGCGTGCCCGTGCCGAACGGATCCTCGAGCGACGGGCTCTGGGGCGTGAACAGTTCGGCGCCAGCGGGCGTGATGAGCATGTCGTCCTCCACGCGCACGCCGAACTCGCCCTTGATGTAGATGCCGGGCTCGTTGCTGAACAATCAGGTGGTCTCCTGCGGCCGTGGTGAAACCGGGGCGCGGGCCTCGGGCCTCCGCCCCGCAACACGCCGCCGATGTTAACGGATTGGCCCGGGCAACGCCAGCGGCGGCCCGTCTCCGGCGGCCATCGCCAGGATGGCCGCGGCCGCGACATCCGCGCCGTTGGTGGCCGGCTGCTCGGGGGGCGGCGGTTGCGCCAGCACCTCGTCGAGCCGCGCGGCCCAGCGGCCCGCGTACAGGTCGTCCTGCGCGAGATACCCGCAGCGCAGGAAGCGAGGCATGGCCGCGACCAGCACGTCGTACTCGATGAAGTGCCCGCGCGACGTGTACACCAGCGCCGTGTCGTTGGCCAGGCACTCGGCGATGATGCCGTAGCCCGGCTTGGTCACGACGACGTCCGCCGCGCGCACGAGGTCCTCGTAGCGCAGTCCCGATGCGTAGACGTCACGGTCCTGCAGCAGCGTGATGCCCGGCGGCACCCGGCCGTCCAGGCCCAGCGCGTGGCCGGTGGTCACGACGTGGTAGCCGTCGAGACGGCCGAGGGGCCCCGGATCGAGGCCCGCGATGCCGAGCCCGCCGAAGGAGGCGAGGACGAGGCGTCGATCCGCGGGAACGCCGAGGCGATCGCGGACATCCGCCGGCGACCGGTGCGATCGGCGCGCGACGAACGGCAAGTCGACCACCGGGCAGCGCCAGCCCGAGAAGCCGCCCGCCATCGGCAACCGGAGACCGAGCGCCGCGCGGGCGTACGCGTCGCGGATGCCCGGGCCGAGCGCGGGGGCGCCGGCCGCCTCGGGGTAGGCCTCGTAGATCCAGTCCCACGTGAAGTTGGCCAGCCCGATCGACGGCAGGCCCGCGAGATCGGCCGCCAGGAACGCAAGGGGCGGAACGTCGCCGACAACGAGCGTGGCGCCGCGCGCCCGCAGGAACGCCGCCTCGTCGCGCGCGAGATGGTCCAGGCCCGCCTGGAAGCGCGCCGCGTCTCTGATCGTCAAGGCCGCGTCCAGGTGCAGGCTGTCGGTCTGCCGGACGCCGGTGTCGCACGCGATCGGCACGAAGTCGACGGGATCGCGCAGCGTCACGTCGAAGAGCCACCGCGGGGCCGCCGTCCGCACGATCACCGCGATGCCGGGCAGGCGCGCACGCAGCGCGTTGACGACCTCGATGTCGCGTGAGGCGTGGCCGAACCCGTGGCCGGAGATGTAGAAGGCGATCGTCGGCCGGGGCATGGTCACGCGGTGCCCGGAGGCGTCGCCCCGGCGGCGTCCGGCGCGGCCCCGTCGGATGGCGGCGGAGCCGGCGGCGGCGCGGGCAGCGCCAGATCCAGGACTTCGTCGAGCAGCGACACGGGCACGAAGCGGATCTCGCGGCGCACCTCCTCCGGCAGTTCCTCGGTGTCCTGCAGGTTCTGGTCGGGCAGGACAAATGTGGTGATGCCGTTGCGGCGCGCGGCCAGGACCTTCTCCCGGATGCCGCCGACGGGCAGCACGGCGCCGCTCAGCGTGATCTCGCCCGTCATGGCCACGTCGGGGCGGACCCTCTGCCGGCGGATGGCCGAGAGGATCGCGGTCGCGATGGTGACGCCCGCTGACGGGCCGTCCTTCGGGATCGCGCCGGCGGGCACGTGAATGTGCAGATCGTTCTTCCTGAAGAGGTCCGCGGGCAGGCCGAGCTCGGTCGCGCGGGACCGCAGGTGGCTCACGGCCGCGCGCGCCGACTCCTGCATCACGGTGCCCAGGTGCCCGGTCAGCGTGATCTGGCCGTGGCCGGCCGGCAGCACGGTCGCTTCGATGAAGAGCACGTCGCCGCCGGTCTCCGTCCACGCGACCCCGGTCGCCACGCCGGGCCGCGACGTGCGGAAGGGGATGTCGCGCCGAAAGCGGGGCGGCCCGAGGTACGCCTGCAAGTCCGCCTCGGCCACCGTCGCGAGAGGCTGGGCCGCGTCGGGCTGGCCCGCCTCGACCGGCCCGGCCGCGACCCGCGCGGCTACCTTGCGGGCGATCGTGCCGAGTTGCCGCTCCAGGTTCCGCACCCCGGCCTCGCGCGTGTGGTCCGCGATGAGCCGCGCCAGCGCGCCGTCGGTGATCGCCACCGATTCCACCGGCAGGCCGTGCTCCGCCAGTTGCCGCGGGATCAGGTAGCGCCGGGCGATCTGCTGCTTCTCCTCGTCGGTATAGCCGGCGAGCGGGATGACCTCCATGCGATCCCGCAGGGCCGGGTGGATGGTGCCGAGCTGGTTGGCGGTCGCGATGAACAACACGCGCGACAGGTCGCACAGGACCTCGAGGTAGTGATCGCGGAAGGTGTTGTTCTGCGCGGGGTCGAGCACCTCGAGCAGCGCGGCCGCCGGGTCGCCCTGGTAGCCGGCGCTCACCTTGTCGATCTCGTCGAGCACGAACACCGGGTTCATCGATCCCGCCTGCCGCAGGGCCTGCACGATGCGGCCGGGGATCGCGCCGATGTAGGTGCGGCGGTGGCCGCGGATCTCGGCCTCGTCGCGCACGCCGCCGAGCGACACGCGCAGGAACTTGCGGTTCATGGCGCGCGCAATCGACTGGCCCAGCGACGTCTTGCCCACGCCGGGCGGGCCCACGAAGCAGAGGATGGGGCCCTTCATGTCGCCCTTGAGCTTGCGCACCGCGAGGTACTCGACGATGCGCTCCTTGACCTTGTCGAGATCGTAGTGATCCGCGTCGAGCACGCGGCGCGCCTCCACGGGGTCGATGCGATCCTCGGTCGTCACCTGCCACGGCAGCTCGAGCAGCCAGTCGAGGTACGTGCGGACCATCTGGTACTCGGGCGACACGGGCGTCATCCGCTCGAGGCGTTTCACCTCGCGCCCGGCGACCTGCGCGACGTGGTCGGGGAGGTTCGCCTGCCGGATGCGGTCGGCGAGCTCCGCGGTCTCGGTGCCCTCGGTCTCTCCGAGTTCCTGCCGGATCGCGTTCAGCTGCCGGCGCAGGTAGTACTGCCGCTGCTCGGCGTTCATCTCCTCCTGGGTCTCGGATTCGATCTTGCCCTTGATCTCGAGCAGCGCCACCTCGCGCCCCAGCGCGTGCGCCACCAGCTGGAGCTTGGCTTCCAGGCTGTCCTCCTCGAGCAGGCGCTGGCGGTCCTCGGGTTTCATGTCCAGCAGGCTCCCGAGCACGTAGCACAGGCGCAGCGGATCCTCGATACCCGCGACGAAGGCCCGCAGTTCCGGCGCGAATCCCTGGGCGAGGCTGAACGCCTTGTCACTCAGTTCGTGCAGCCGGCGGGCGTACGCGTCGATCTCGAGGCCCGGCGTGGAGAGGTCCGGGATGGCGGTGACCGCCGCCTGCAGAACGTCGGCCTCGCGCGAGACCTCCGTGGCGCGTGCGCGGACCAGTCCTTCGACCACCACGTGGACGCCCGAGGGCGTCTTCATCATCTGACGGATGATCACCACCGTGCCCACGCGCCGCAGGGCGTCGGGGCCGGGATCCTCGTCGTCGGTTCCCTGGGCCAGGGCGAGCAGGAGTCGATCCCCTCCAAGCGACCGGTGCACCGCCTCGACCGACGCGGGCTGGCTGATGGCCAGCGGCTGGATCGTCAGCGGGAACACGACGATGCCCCGGAGCGGGACGACCGGCAGGGAGGCGGGGAGCGGCGGAATCTGGACGTTGGACGTGTCGGACATCGGGACAAAGATCTCAGGGGCTGACGGCTCACGACGACCGGCGCACGGCTCACGGCCGGCGCACGTTCTTTTCCTCCGCCCCGGGCGGCGTCCGGCGCAGCAGCGCCGTGAGCGTGACGTTTCCGGTGCCGCGCTTGACCACGAAGATCGCCGCGTCGGCCCAGCGCTTGTCGGCCATCAGCCGATTGTAGGTCTCCCGGTCCGTGAGGGGCGTGCCGTCGAGCGACACCAGCTCGTCGTCGACTTGGAATCCCGCCAGGGCGGCGATCGACTCCTTCGGCACGTCGATCACCTTCAGCGGGCCGTCGCCCTCCTGGTCGCGCGTGGACAGGCCGATCGAGGGGTAGAGAGGCGCCTGTTCGGGAGGCAGGCCCCACAGGTAGTCGGCGTAGGACGCCTGCACGCGCGTGATCGGCCGGTCTTCGCTGTCTGCGATCGGAATCGGGATGACCGAGGCCATCCTGCCGTCGAACCAGTGCGCGGCCTGGCGCTGGATGCCGAGGCCGTACGCGACGTGGCCCGATCCGATCAGCACCACCATGATGCTCTTCGGGCCGCCGTGCTTCTTGAGGGCCTGCACCGCGTTGTACCCCATCGAGGCGTCCCACGTGCACTGCGCGGCGAACATGCCGTCGAACATCTGGCCGCTCATCGTGTGCATCATGTTGTCTTCGCCGGCGAAGAAGGCGCGGAAGAGGCGCTTGTGCTCCTCGCTGTCCGTGTCGATCTTCGGCGGGATCGCCGCGGCTTCCGCGGGCGTCAGGTTCTGGAAGCCCTTCTTCCGTACCGCCGAGACGACCTCCCGCGGCGTGTTGACCGCGAACATCTTGATCCCGTGGTCGTGCGCGAAGAGGAAGATGTCGCGGTAGTACAGCCAGTGGTAGCCCCAGTTCTTGTACCAGCGCGACGTCGTCAGAAACGTCTGCTCGTCCACCGTGCCGGCGTTCCACGGATCGAGGGCGGCCTGCTCGGTGTACGGGTACATCTCGAGGCCGATGAGCACGGCCCGGCCGCGCTTCTGCAGCTCCGTGATGATCTGCAGTTGCACCCGGTGGAACGAGATGTCGGTGTGGCTTTCGCCGATGAACACGACCTTCACGTCGTCCAGCCTGGCGGCCAGGTCCCCCGGCGTCAGCAGCTTGCCCGACATGGTGTCGGTGACGGCGTCGAGCACGACAGGCGCCTCGCGGTCCTTGCGCGCGGGGTCGCCGATGGGCAGTTTGTAGGCATCCTGGGCGGTGGCGAGGGCAGACGAGGCTGCGAGCAGAATACTCACCGCGAGAAGTCGACCGGAGCTGTGCATGACGCGATCCTCAGTCATCAGTCTTCAGTCTTCAGTTGTCCGTTGTCAGTTTTCAGTCTTCAGTTCCGATCCCTACCGTTCGGCGAGCGTCACCTGCCGCCGAACTTCCTGGCCCTCCCGCTGGAGCACGACCTCAACGGTCTGGCCGGGTGTCAGCGTACGCAGGATATCCGAGAATCCCTGCAGATTGGCGATCGGCACGCCGCCGACCGACACGAGGGTGTCCCCGGCTTTGAGGCCGGCTTTCGCGGCGGGCGAGTCGGGGACCACGTCCGACACCCTGACGCCCGGGCCCGGGAACGCGAAGTCCGGCACCGTGCCGAAGCTGACGCGCCGCGCGGGCGGCTGGCCTGGCGCGCCGGCTGTCGGCGGGGCCGGCCTGGCCCCGGTCGCCGCCGGCGGGGCGATCGTGCCGGTCAGCGGCTCGGGCCGCTCGGCCAGGTACACGATCCCTTCCTTGGTGAACGCCGCCACCTTGACCAGGCCCGCGAGATCGATTTTGTCCGCCGTGTCCGTCGGCCGGTGGTAATCGGAGGTCGCCGCCGTGAAGATCTGCACCGCCGGCACGCCCCGCTCGGTGAAGCTCACCTGGTCCGACGCTTCCACCGACTCGGGGATGTTGCGGCTGTCGACGCCCGTGACGAAGCCCGCGCCGCGGAAGATGTGCTGCCACTCGGTGGCGGATCCGGTGCCGAGGACCGACAGCTTCTGCGTGCCGAGGCGGCCCACCGTGTCGAGGTTGATGACGCCCATCACCTGGTCGAGCGGCAGCAGCGGGTGCGCCGCGTAGTACTCCGACCCGAGCCGGCCGGCCTCCTCCCCGGTGAACGCGACGAAGAGAATCGTGCGGAGCGGCTGTTCGCCGGCGCCGATCGCGCGGGCCAGTTCAAGCAGGACGGCCACGCCGCTGGCGTTGTCATCCGCGCCGGGGTGGATTCTCCCTTCGTCGCCCTTGTGCACGTCGGGCCATCCGAGACCCAGGTGATCGAAGTGGGCGGAGACGATGACGCTCTGGTTCTTCCACTCGGGCTTCGTGCCGGGGAGGACGCCCACGACGTTGGCGACGTCGTGCGGCTGGCCGTCCTCGCCCCTGGGCACGCCGAACGTCTGCAGGTAGGTGCCGCGGTCCCCGCCGGGCGCGAGGCCTGCGGCCTTGAAGGCGCTGGCGATGTAGGTGGCCGCCGCCTGCAGCCCGGCGCTGCCGAGGCCGCGGCCCCGCAGGCCGGGCGACGCGAGGTACGCCACGTGGTCGCCCAGCGCCTTCTGCGAGAACACCGGCGGCAGCTCGGCCAGCGCCTTGCGGGTGTCGGGCGGCAGCGCGGGGATGCGCGCGCCACGGGCGGCCGCCTCGCGCAGGTCGACGCGGAGCGGCGAGTCGGACTGCTGCCACTGTCCCTTGATCGTGTTGACGGGTTCGTCGCCCTCGAACCCGAGATACGAGTACTTGCCGTAGTGGGGGAGCTTGCGCCCGAGGCCGGGCATGGCGGAGGCGGGATCGGCAACGATCCAGCCGACGGCCTTCTCCACGCTGGCCGGGTGCCGCGCGGTCACGACCAGCGTGTGCGCCGCGAACGGCATCTTCTCGCCGTCGAGTTCGACGCCATTCGTGCCCAGCACGACACCGGGCAGCGTGCCGAACATGGCCGCCGCGAAACGGTTGGTCCGGCCGAGCAGCCACACCGGGCGGTCGCGCGGCGGGGCCTGCACCTCCGAATCCAGCTTGACGTCGATCGCGTGGCTGTCGCTCTGCCAGCCCTGCAGCAGCTCGCGGTACGCCGCGATTTCGGCGGCCGGCGCGTTCGAGGGGAGCAGCGCCGTGATGGACGGCTCGCCGAAGATCTGTCCGATCGAGGGAGGCGTCTCCCTCGGGTCGAGCCGGCGGAAGACGTCGAAGCGCGGGTCCACGTGCAGCGCCAACGGCAGCCCGGTGACCCGGATCACGAAGGCCTGCCGGGCGCTGGCGAGCCGGACCACGTGGGACACGGTGCCCTGCGCCGTCTGCACGACGATCGGCACGTCGACGGTGAAGGGCCGGCCGGGCTGCGTCTGGAGCAGGGTGCCGTGCACGGTGAACTCGCCGGCAGAGGGGCGCACGGCCGGAGCGTCCATGGCCACATCGAGCACCGGCGCCCCGGCCCGCGTGATCAGGTCGTCGAAGAGCCAGCCGAGCGGCGTGCCCGTCACCGCCTCGGCCGTGCGCTGGAGATCGCGGAACGAGGCGCGCCTGCCGCGGAAGTCACGGTAGAACCGCGCCACGAACTTGCGGAACGCCTCGTCGCCGATCGCAAGGCGCAGCATGTGATCGCCCATCAGCGCCTTGCCGTAGCCGACCGCTTCCTCGGCGGCGCTCGACCGCGCCCGGAACTCGGCGAGCGGGAAGTCCCGGCCGGCCTTCACGTAGTCGCGGTATTTCTGCAGCGTCGCGCGGCGGTACTCGTCGCCCGTGCCCCGCTGCTCGGCGATGAGGTGGTCGGCGAGATAGGCGGTCAGGCCTTCGCACCAGTTGCCCGTGTCGGAGTCCACGAAGACCGAGTTGCCCCACCAGTTGTGCAGGATCTCGTGCGGGTACGAGGAGTTGATGATGAACGGGAACCGGATGATCTGCGGGCCGAGCAGCGTGAAGGTCGGCATGCCGTAGCCCGTTTCCCAGAAGTTCTCGACCAGGGCGAACTTGCCGTACGGGTAGGGTCCGATCAGGCCGCGGTACATCTCGATGTACTGGGCCGTGGCCGCCAGGTACTTCCCGGCCAGCGCCGCGTCGGCCTGGTGCAGGTAGACCAGCGTCTCGACGGCGCCGGCCGAGTCCCTGAAGACGTGGAGCGGGCCGCCGACCAGGTCGATCTCGTCCATCGGTCCGACGGAATCCCAGCGGGCCTGGCCCTGGTCGTCGCGCGAGGTGCCGTTGCCCTGGCTGATCAGGTGCCAGCCCCGGGGCACGGCGGCCTGCATCGTGAAGGTGACGAGTTCTTCGCCGAAGCGCGGGTACCAGAACGACGATCCGGCCAGGTAGACGCCCTCGGGCCCGATGAGGCCGGGCGTTTCGCGGAAGCCGCGCGTGTACTCCTCCTTCGGGTCGGACAGCGGCACGTCGACCGCCCCTTCGTAGGTGATCGTGAGCGCGGTGCCGCCCGTCCCGGCCTTCACGCGGTAGTGCTTCAGGGCCAGGCGCGGGTCGTGCGAGAGGGGGCCGCCCGGCCCGCCCGCGGCCGGGATCTCCTCGACCTCCGGCGACGACCGGGTGATGGCGAGCTGGCCGTTCAACACGAAGGCCGGCGCGCCGCCGGCGGCTGCCGCCGGCAAGGTGACCTCGTCGGTGACGGTCACCCGGTGCGTGGCGGGATCGATCCGGACATCCAGCCCGTGGTGGAAGGGGCTCGCAGGAGGCCCGGCCGACTGGGCAGCCAGCGCCCGAGGCGCCGGCCCTCCGAGCGCGAACAACCCAATTACGATCAGGAGCGTGCGGACGGTGCGCATGCCAGGTCCTTTCCGGCGTGGAGTCTCTCCATCGTAATGGAAACCGGTGCAACGCCGCGACTCCTCCGCCCGCCGGCCCCGCGCGGCCTTGTGGTAACCTGACTCACCTTGGCACCGGTTCCTGACGTGTTCGTGCGGCGGCACGCGGCCGCCGCGTGCAGGGCATGACGCCGTTTCCACGGAAATGGCCAGTTCAGCATGAGTGAAGACACGGGCACCTCGCACCCGGGCCCCGAGGGGCCGCTGCCGGCATGGGCGCGCGCGCTCGACACGATGTCTGTCGGGCTGATCGGGCTCGCGGTGATGATCGCCGCGTTCGGCGGTTTCCGGTTTCGTGTGGCGGGCCTGCGCATCTCGCTCATGTCGGCGCCGCGCGTGTGGCTGCTCGCCGCCGTGGCCATCGCGGTGCGCCATCTGATCGTGCGGCGGGCCCCGCTCTACGCGCGGGCGCTCTCCGGCCTGCGCGCCGCGTGGCGCTCACCCGCCGGCATGCACGCCGTTCCGATGTGGCTCGCGTCGCGGCTGGGGGTGCTCGCGATCGGCTACTTCGCCGTGGTCACCATCGGCTATCCGCCCGCGGCGCCGCCGTACCGGCTCTCCGGGAATGAAGCGCTGAACCTGCCCGTCCGGTGGGATACCGGCTGGTACCTCGGCATCGCGAGCGAGGGCTACCGGTGGGATCCGGGCTACGGGCGGCAGCAGAACATCGCCTTCATGCCCGCGTTGCCGATGGGCATGCGCGTGCTCGGCCGCATGCTCGGCGATCGGCCGCTGCTGGCGGGACAGGTCATCGTCCTCGGCGCCAGCCTCTGGGCGTTCGTGTACCTCTTCCGGCTCGCGCGGGATCTGCTTGGCGACGACGATCGCGCGGGGGCCGCGGTCGCGCTCGTGGCGGCCTATCCGTTCTCGGTGTTCTACAGCGCCATCTACACGGAGTCGCTGTTCCTGCTGGGCGCCGTGGCGGCGTTCTATCACCTGCGCCGCCGCGAGTGCTGGCGTGCGGCTGTCTGGGGACTGCTGGTCGGCTTCATGCGCCCGAACGGGTTCCTCCTTGCGGCGCCGCTCGGCACGCTGGTGCTGTGGCCGGCGGCGCAGGCCTGGTGGCGAGCGCGGCACGCTCCGGCCGCGCGTCCCGACGTCCGGGGACTGGTCGCGCCGATGGTCGCGGCCGCGGTGCCGGTGCTGGGCGTCGTGGTGTTCTCCGCGTTCATCTGGAGCCTCACGGGCGACCCGCTGACGTGGCTCCGCGCCCACGCGGCGTGGGGCCGCACCTTTGGCGGCGTCACGGACATCGTCGTGGGCCCGTACACCGAGATCGCGGGACGCGGCCTGTACGAGTTCACGCGGTCGCTTCCGGTGGACACGTGGAACGCCGTGGCCGCGCTGCTCGGGCTGGCCGCCGTCTGGCCGGTGACGCGGCGCTTCGGCCCGGCCTACGGCCTGTTCCTCGTGATCAACCTGATCCCGCCGATGATGGCGGGCGGCCTGCTGTCGATCGGCCGGCTCACCTCCACGCTGTTTCCGATCTTCCTGTGGCTCGCGGCCATCATCCCGGCGCGGCATCGCGCCGCGTGGCTGATCGCCTTTGCCCTCGGGCAGGCCCTGGGCGCCGCCCTGTTCTTCACGTGGCGGCAGTTCATCTGAAGGAGCCTCGCGGCGCGTCAGGTCCACCAGTCCGGGGCGACGCGTTCGGGCCGGCGGAAGAGGAAGACCAGGCCCACGCCCGCGACGAATCCCGCGATGTGCGCGAAGAAGGCGATGCCTCCCGACGCGGCGTCCGTCCCGGCGAACGACCCGGCGCCGCTGATGAGCTGCAGGACGAACCAGAACCCGAGGAAGAACACCGCGGGCACTTCCACGATCTGGATGAAGATGAAGATCGGGATCAGGGCCAGGACGCGGGATCGCGGGTAGAGCACGAAGTATGCGCCCAGCACGCCGGCGATGGCCCCGCTTGCCCCGATGGTCGGGACCACGGAGGACGGGTTCACCGCCGCCTGGGCGAGCGCGGCCGCGATGCCGCACAGGAAATAGAACGCCACGAACCGGCCGTGCCCGACCCGGTCTTCGACGTTGTCGCCGAAGATCCACAGGTAGAGCATGTTGCCGATGAGGTGGAGCCACCCGCCGTGGAGGAACATCGACGTGACGATGGTCGGCCACGAGAAGAACGCGGGGGTCATGCCCCAGGTCCCGACCAGGACCCCGAGCGCCCGCGACGGCAGCGACACTTCGTACAGGAAGAAGAGGCTGTTGAGCACGATCAGCGAGATCGTGACGTACGGCGTCGTCCGCGAGGGGATGACGTCGCGCAGCGGGATCATGGCAGCAGTATAGCGCCGGGGCTCGCGTTTGCTGGCGGTCTCGAACGGCACGTATAATCCAGGAAGTCACCAGCATCGGCCCGGCGTCGGTTCGCGATCGCGACACGTGGCTCCCGGGCGCCCGGCGCCGGACGTGCGCCGTGCTTCGCGGCTCCGAGAGGGTGCACGAGGAGAAACGTATGCGTTCCACGGTTGGGCTCGCGGTTCTGGCGGGCATGCTGCTGGCCGCATCAGGCCCCGCGTTGGCGCAGGGGACGCCCGACACCGCGTCCGCACAGGCGCTCAAAGGGGACATCGAACGACTGCGGCAGGAGCTGGCCGCCATCCAGCAGCAGTACGGCGAACGCCTGGCGTCGCTGGAGGCGAGGCTGACCGCGCTCGAGGGCGCCGCGAACGCGGCTCCGCCCCCGACGCCCGCGGCCGAGCCGGCCGCCGCGCCGCCTCCCCCCGCCCAGGCGCCCGAGTCGCCGCCCCCCGGCTACAACGCGGCTGCGGCCTCGAAGGTCTTCAATCCCGACATGTCGATGATCGGCAACTTCGTCGGGGTGTCGGGCCGCGATCCGGTCGACACTGCGCCGGCCTTCAGCCTCAGCGAGGCGGAGATGGCGCTGCAGGCGGTGGTCGATCCGTATGCGCGCGCGGACTTCTACCTGTCGTTCTCTCCGGAAGGGGTGAGTGTCGAGGAGGGGTTCATCACGTTCACCGCCCTGCCCGGCGGCCTCGTGATGAAGGCGGGACAACTGCGGGAAGCGTTCGGCAAGGTCAACACCATGCACACCCATGTGATGCCATGGGTGGATCGCCCGCTCATCATGACGAACCTGTTCGGCAGCGACGAGGGGATCAAGGACGCGGGCGTGTCGGTCGCGAAGCTCATCCAGAATCCGTGGCTGTTCCTGGAGGCCACCGGTGAAGTCTACGCAGGCACGTCCGGCCTGTTCACCAATGATGCGCGCGACCACCTGAGCTACATCGGGCGCGTGCGCGCGTATCGCGACCTCACCGAATCCACGAACCTGGACGTGGGCACCTCGCTGGCCTGGGGCTACAACGAGACCGGCGACAATCGCCACACGCGCCTGGCCGGTGTGGATGCCACGTTCCGCTATCGCCCGCTGCGCCGGGCCATCTACACGCGGGCGCTGGCGCGGGCCGAGCTGGTCTGGAGCCGGCGCGAGCAACCGGACGGCGTCGTGCCCGCGTTCGGGATGTACGCGAGCGGTGAATACCAGTTCGCGCGGCGCTGGGTGGCGACAGGCCGCGTGGACTACTCCGCGCGCGCGGTCGATGCCGCGTTGAAGGACAAGGGCATCTCCGGGATTCTCACGTTCTGGCCGAGCGAGTTCAGCCAGGTCCGCGGTCAGTACCGCCGGGTGAGATACGCCGAGGGCTGGACGGGCAACGAGTTCCTGTTCCAGTTCCTGTTCGCGATTGGCGCGCACGGCGCGCACGTGTTCTAGCCCAAGTTCTCGCCCCGGGGCCCACCTGTGACGGGTGTGGTTGCCCCGGGCACGCGGGCTGAAGCCCGCGCGCTGCATTCCCGGCGCGTCCTCAACTCGACGGCGCGCCGGACTCGGGGAGCGGACGAACGCGCGTTCGCGGGCGGCGGGCCAGCGGGGCAGCAAGGAGGCGGTGTGAGCAAGTGGTATCGGGCGGTATGCGTGGCGTTGCTGGCCGGCCTGGCCGCGGGAACGGCCCGCGCGGCGTCGACCCTGTCGATCGTGGCAACGACCGAGGACCTGGCGTCGATCACCCGTGAGATTGCGGGTGACCGGGCCACGGTCGAGTCCCTCGCGCGGGGGTACCAGGACCCCCACTTCGTGGAGCCGAAGCCGAGCTTCATTCTCAAGCTCAACAAGGCCGACCTGCTGATCGCCGTCGGGCGCGAGATGGAGATCGGGTGGCTGCCGCCGCTCATCCAGCAGAGCCGGAACGCGCGGATCCAGCCCGGCGCCGACGGCTATCTCGACGCGTCGCTGACGGTGCGAATCCTGGAGATTCCGACCGGCCAGATCACCCGGGCGATGGGCGACGTTCACCCGCAGGGGAACCCGCACTACTGGCTCGACCCGGGCAACGGCCGCCGGATCGCCCAGGCGGTCCAGCAGAAGCTGAACCAGATGCGTCCGAACGACGCGGCCTACTTCGCCCAGCGCTATGCGGACTTCGATCGCCGCCTGGCCGAGGGCGAGAAGCGCTGGGACGCCATGCTGGCGCCGTACCGCGGGCTGAAGATCGTCACCTACCACAACTCGTGGCCGAATTTCGCCGACCGGTTCCACCTCGACGTCGTGGGCTACGTGGAGCCGCGGCCCGGGATCCCGCCGTCGCCCAGCCACACGCTCGACCTCATGCAGGAGATGAAGCGGCAGCAGGTGAAGATCATCCTCGTGGAGCCCTACTTCGACCTGAAGACGCCCAACGCCATTGCCCGTGACACCGGCGCGGCCGTGCTGGTGATGTCGCCATCGGTCGGCGGCGAGAAACAGGTCACCGATTACATCAAGCTGTTCGACTACGATGTGGGCATGCTGGCCAACGCGGCGAAGCAGGCCGGCGGCAGGTAGGGTCCATGGATCTGACCATCCTCCAGTTCCTGGCCGCGCCGTTCGCGGCCAGCCTCATCCTGACGGGCATCCACGCCTACCTCGGGGTGCACGTCGTCGAGCGCGGGGTGATCTTCGTCGATCTCTCGCTGGCCCAGATCGCGGCGCTCGGCGGGACCATCGCGCTGCTGCTGCCCCTGACCGGCGGGGATCCGCACCACCCGGCCGTCTACTGGATCAGCCTGGCGTTCACCTTCATCGGCGCGGCCGTGTTCTCGCTGGTGCGCGTGCGCCACGCGAAGATCCCGCTCGAGGCGATCATCGGCATCAGCTATGCCGTGGCCTCGGCGGCGGCGATCCTGGCCATGAGCAAGGCCACCTCCGAGAGCGAGCACCTGAAGGACATGCTGGTCGGGAACATCCTCGCGGTGTCGTGGCCGGAGGTCTTCAAGACCGCGGCGCTCTACGGCGCCATCGGCCTGTTCCACTTCCTGTTCCGGAAGCGCTTCCTCGCCATCTCGATGAACCACGCCAGGGCCGAGATGCAGGGCTTTTCGGTCCGCCTGTGGGACTTCCTGTTCTACGGCTCGTTCGGGTTCGTCGTCACCTCGTCGGTGTCGATCGCCGGGGTGCTGCTGGTGTTCTGCTACCTGATCGTGCCGTCGGTGGCGGCCATGCTCTACGCGGACCGGATCGGTCCGCGCCTGGCGATCGGCTGGACGATGGGCACCGTGGTGTCGGCCGTCGGCGTGTACCTCTCGCTCGCGCTGGACCTGCCGACCGGCGCCACGATCGTCTGCACGTTCGGGCTCGTGCTCATCCTGATGGCCGCCGTGCGGCCCCTCATCCGCGGGCGTGCGGCCGTCGCGCCGGAGGCCGCCGCATGATCTGCCCGCAGTGCGGAACCGAGATCGCCGACAAGGCCATCGTGTGCTACCGGTGCGGCCGGGCGACCGCCGAGCCGTCGCGGCAGGCCGGGGCGGCCCGGACGCCCGCGGCGCGCACCGGCGTGATTGCGGCACTGGCGCTGGTGCTGCTCGTGATCGCCGCGCTGTTCATGGGCACGGTCGCGTCGGACCAGGTCCCGCGCGGCGTGGCCTGGACGGTGGCCGTCCTGGGGGCGGTGATCCTCGCCTGGAGACTCTTCCGGAGACGCTGAACATGCCGACCCCTCGCCTGGAAGTCAACGATCCGCTCGGACGCCGCACGATTCCCCTCGACCGGGACGTGACGACGATGGGGCGGCGCAACGAGGCCGACGTGCGTCTGTCGGGCACCGACGTGTCGCGCGACCATGCCGAGATCACGCGCGCGGGCGGGAAGTACGTCGTGAAGGACCGCGGGTCGCGTTTCGGCACGTTCGTCAACGGCGAGGAGGTCGCCGAGCGCGCGCTGCGGCACGGGGACACCATCCGGCTCGGCCGGAGCGGCGGCAGCGACGTCATCTTCCTGGCCGACGAGGACACGGTCCACATCAGCAAGGCGACCTCCGCCGCGGGCGACCTGCGCCAGGTCGCGTCGCTGCTCGACGGCCTCCGGGCCCTGGGCTCGGGCCGCGTGCTGGACGAGGTCCTCGCCATGGTGATGGACTCGGCCATCGACGTGACCGGGGCGGAGCGCGGCTTCATCATGCTCGCGCCGCCGGACGGGGCGCTCGAGTTCAAGCTCGGCCGGGCCCGCGGGCGGGTGACGCTGCCGGGCCGCTCGTTCGAGACCAGCCGGAAGATCCCGGAGGAAGTCTTCGAGACGGGGACGGCCAAGATCGTGGCGGACCTGCTCGATGGGGACCTCGCGAGCGCGCACATGGGCACGGTGGCGCTCGGCATCCGCCACGTCCTGTGCGTGCCCCTCATCCTGGTCCGGTACGTGGAGCGCGCGGAGGCCTCCGACGAGCAGAAGCGCATCGGCGTGCTGTACCTGGACAGCCGCGAGAAAGGCACGCTGCTGGCGCCGGTGACGCGCGGCGCGCTCGAGACGCTCGCGACCGAGGCGGCCGTGGCCATCGAGAACGCGCGGCTGTATCGCGAGGCGGCCGAGAAGGCCAAGCTCGAGCACGAGCTGCGGATCGCCGCGGACATCCAGCAGGCCCTGATGCCGGACCCCGTGCACCGGGGTGCGTTCTTCGACGCGGCCGGAGCGACGGTCCCGTGCCGGTCGATCGGCGGCGACTTCTTCGACTACGTGGACCTGCCCGACGGCCAGACCGGCTTCGCGCTCGGCGACGTGTCGGGCAAGGGCGCCCCGGCCGCGCTGCTGACCGCCATGATCCAGGGCATGTTCTCGGCGCAGGCGCCCAACGCCGACGGGCCCGCGGCCGTGCTCGCCCAGATCAACGCGGCGCTCCTCCGCCGCTCGGTCGAGTCGCGCTTCGCGACGATGCTCTACGCGACGCTGTCGCCGCAGGGCCGGCTCACTTACACCAACGCCGGTCACAACCCGCCCTTCCTTCTCGGGCGGCAGGGCGTGAGGCGCCTCGAGACGGGCGGGATGATCGTCGGGCTCTTCGCGAACGCCACCTACGACCAGGAGACGCTGACCCTGGACCCGGGTGACACGCTCGTCGTGTTCAGTGACGGCGTGTCCGAGGCGCAGAGCGCGTCGGGCGAGGAGTTCGGCGAGGATCGGCTGCTCGCATGCCTGCAGGCCTGCGGCAACGCCGCGCCGGCCGACCTGCGCGACCGGCTGATCGCGGCGGTGCGCGAGTTCGCGGCCGGCGCCACGCAAAGCGACGACATCACGGTGATGGTGATCCGCTATGCCGCCTGAGCCGGGACAGGGCGATCGCGACCGGCCGCCGTCGCGCGACCGGCACGTCGGCCAGGACGGTGCCCGTCCGGCAGAGGGACGCGGCGGGAGACCGCGCCCGACGCCCGCGCGACGACGACTGGCGGCGGCGCTGTGGCTGGTATTCGCCCTGGTCGCGTGGAACGTGCTCTTCGACGCGGCGGTGAAAGACGGCGTCAGCGACTACCTCAACCGGCAGGCGCTCCACCAGCAGGGACGAGGCCCCGCTGTCGGCATCTTCGACGTGATGCGGCCCGCCGTGTCCCGCGGAGCGCTCGTCGCCAGTGCGTGGGCCCTGCCGATCGCCGTCGTTGGCGTCGTGGGAGCGTACCTGGGCGCGCGGCGCTGAATCCGGCCGGCGGCCGACGGGCGCCCGGCCAGGCTGGAGCCTGGCGATCCCGGGGGCACTCTGGCCGGCGGCCGTCCCAGGTGCCCGTCCCCCGGGTCCCCGGAGAACCCCTACCGCACCGCCAGCTTCGCCTCGATCTTCGGGAACGCGTCGAGCACGACCTTGCCGACGATCTCCATGCTGCGGGCGCTGACCTGGTCGAGCGTGTCGTTGGCCGTGTGCCACGGGGCGTAGTCCAGGTCGATGATATCCACCGCCTGGACCCCGGCCTGCAGGAACGCCATGTGGTCGTCCTCCACGGCCATGCCTTCCGAGAGGAAATACTCGCCGTAGCCCAGCTTCTGCGCCGAGCTCCAGATCGCGTCCGTCAACCACGGCGTCGAGTACGTTTCCCGGCGGATGTTGAGGTGACGGTCGCCGATCATGTCCACCAGGACGAGGGCCTTGATCTTCGACAGCGTGCCCGCCCGCCGCGCCGCCTCGACGTAGTGGCGGCTTCCGTACGTGTGGTCCGTGCCGGCCCATTCCCCGAAGGCCTCCTCGCCGTCGAGGAACAGCAGCTCGATCGTGAACGGGTTCTTGCGCGCCTTGAATGCGTGCGCGATCTCGAGCAGGAACGCCGTGCTCGACCCCGCGTCGTTGGCGCCGACGAACCGGAAGTCGCGGAAGAGCTTGGTGTCGTAGTGCCCCGCGAGGATGATGCGCTCCGGTCGATCGCCCGGGATCGTGGCGATGACGTTCGTCATTCGCACCTTGCCGATCGGGGTGTCGGCGTCGAACGGCTGGTCCGCCACGGCCACGCCGAGTGCGCCGAACCGATCGCGAATGTACTTCCGCGTCTGCTCGAGGGCCGCCGAGCCCGGCGGCCGCGGACCGAAGGCCACGACGGCGCGCAGGTAGTCGTAGGCCCGGCCGCCGTCGAAGGTGACGGGGCCCGCGGCGGCGGCCAGGCCGACGCCGCCGAGGATCGTCGCCGCCATGATCCACCCTCCAGCGATGCGGAACCGCACCGGTCGAACGGGCCAAGTCATCCTGCTCATGGGTCGGTGTCCTTCTCTCCCGGGACAGGCGAATCGGGTGGGGCCGGCTCGCCTGGGACCCGGTAATCGCCGTCCATCCAGCGCGCAAGATCGATCAGCCGGCAGCGCTCGCTGCAGAACGGGTACCACGGTGGCGCGGCCGGTCGGCGCCTGCAGCAGGCGCACGCGCGAGGCTCTCTGGGGGCGGTGGGCACGGGACCATTCTATCAGCGGGCCGCCAACGCCGGGGCTCACTTGTGAGTGTGTGTGTCCGCCCCGGGCACGCGGGCTGGAGCCCGCGCGCGACGTGTCCGGCGGGTCCTCAACTCCACTGAGCGCCGGGCCAGGCCGGGCTAGGACCGGGGCCGCGACCGGCGGGCCGCGGGGCGGGAGGGGCGGCGGACTCGCCGGGCCGGCCGGGCTGCCCGCGCGGCGTGCGCCCCGTGCTCGACGGCAATCTCGACCGGCTTGCCGATCAGGTGCTCCAGCGCGCCGACGTTCCGCTGCGCCGCCCAGGCCTCGAGCTCCACGTCCACGCGCGACGACACCGCGAGGCGGTAACCGGCGCCCGCCGTCTTCAGCGCCACGCCGTCCACGATCTGCGAGCGGCTGCGATCGAGGCTCTCGGCGACGCGCAGCAGTGCGGACAGCCACCGGACGGTCCGGCGCAGCCCGTGGGCCAGCGTGACGAAGCCCTGGTGGGATCGCTTGGGCGTCGCGCGTCGGTGGTAGCGCGCCACGAGGGCCATGACCTCGATCTCGTCCGGATCGAACCCGCGCAGGTCGCCGTTCTTGATCAGGTAGTACGAGTGCCGGTGGTGGCGCTCGTAGCTGATGTGCTCGCCGGTGTCGTGCAGCAGCGCCGCGAACTCGAGCCACTCGCGCGCCTTGGCGTCGAGCCGGTGGACCGCGCGGGCCTGGTCGAACAGCGACAGCGCAAGGCGGACCACCTGCTGCGCGTGCTCCGCCTGGTAGTTGCAGCGCTGGGCGAGGGCGATCACGCTGCGGCGCCGGATGTCCGGATAGCGCTCGATGCGCTCGATGTCGGACCGGTACCGCCGGATGTAGTCCAGCACCAGGCCCTCGCGCAGCGACATGGAGCACAGCGTCAGGTCCTCCGGCCCGAGCTGCCGGACGATCGTGTCGAGCAGGACGCTGCTGGCCACCGAGAGGTCCGCGCGGCGCGGGTCGAGGCCCGGCAGGCGCAGGCGATCGGCCAGGGGCCTGGCCACGAGTTCCTTGCGCAGCCGGTGCAGCGCCTTCGCGGAGACGCGCCGGTGATGGAGCTGGGCATCGGCCGCCATCGCGTCCGGACCGCCGAGGGCGAGGGCGCCCAGGCTCAGGATGCTGCCGGAGGTGCCGATGACGCGATCGAAGCCCGCCCGCACGAGATCGTGCAGGTAGTCGCCCAGCTCGCGCGTGATGCGCCGCACCAGGCGCCGCTCGTCCCCGTCATCGAGCGGATCGCTGTGCACGTAGCGCTCGGTGAGCCGGATCGCCCCGAGGCGGAAGCTGCGGGCCATGCGCGGCCCCGCCGCCGTGCCCAGCGTGATCTCGGTGCTGCCGCCCCCGACGTCGATCACCACGGCCGTGCCGCTGCCGACGTCGACCGCGTGCACCGCGGCGCGGTGGATGAGCCGCGCCTCCTCTTCGCCCGAGATGACCCGCGCCCGGATGCCCGTCTGCAGCTCGACGGCCTTGAGGAAGTCGCCGCCGTTGGGTGCCTCGCGAACGGCGCTGGTCGCGACGGCGACAATCGCGTCGACGCCCCGCGACTCGGCCAGGCGCTTGAACCGGGCGAGCGTCTGCTGGGCCGCGGCCATCGTGGTCTCGCCCAGGGCTCGTCCGTCGAGACCGCCGGCGCCGAGGCGCACCATGTCCTTTTCGCGCCCGACGATCTCGAACGACGAGTCGGCACCGGCCCGGGCGATGATCATGTGGATCGAGTTGGTGCCGATGTCGATGGCTGCTATCTGCATGGCGATGGTGCACTTAACCTCGAAAGGACAGAACCGACTGTCGGCTTGCGGCGTTGGGCCTGCGGCCTCGCACGCTGTCTGCTCACCCGACCGCCGGGCTCAGCCTGGCAGGCCCCAAATGGGACGCCAGCGTCCCCAATCATCACGCTAGAATGATTGTAGTCCAGGCTGCTGGAACCGCCGGGCGGACGCCCGATCCCGGTCCGATTTCCGCGGTCAATCCATGCCCGTGACCACGCCGCGCGCCATCGTCGAGAAACGCCTTCGCGCCCTGATCCGCCAGTTGCCCGGCGTCTCGGCCGGCGACGTGGAGGCCATCCACCAGGCGCGCGTGGCGTCCCGCCGCCTCCGCGAAGTGTTGCCCGTCCTGTCCGGAGCCGCGGATCGCGCCGAAGCGCGTCGCGTTCGGCGCGCCGTGCGGTCCGTGACTCGCGCGCTCGGCCACCTGCGGGAACTCGACGTGTCTCTGATGCTGCTGTCACAACTGGCCGGGGAGATGCCCGGCCTGGAGCCGGCGATCTCGACCGTCCGATCGTCGATCGAACAGGACCGTCGCGTCGAGCACGCGCGGGCCGCGGGAGCCATGGCGGTGCTCGATGTCGATCGGCTCGTGGAGGAGGCCACCGCGATCGCCGAGGTCGCGGGGCTGCGCCCGGGCGTCTGGCGGTGCCGCGCGCTGCTGGCCCGGCGCACTGCCGCGCGGGCTCGCGCGCTGGAGGCGGCCGTCGGCGCGGCCGGGCTGCTGTACGCGGCCGATCGCATGCACGCGGTCCGGATCGCCGCGAAGAAGCTGCGCTACGCGATGGAGATCGCCGGCGAACTGCGCGGCGTCGCCGTCGCCACGTCGCTCGCGCGGCTGAAGGGCCTCCAGGATCTCCTCGGGCGCCTTCACGACCTCGAGGTCGTGGCGTGCCGGGTCCGTGATGTCACGGTCGACGCCCGTCGCGGCCGGCCGTCGCTCGACCGGCTGACGGCGGCGCTGGAAGGCGAAATCAGGACGCTGCACGGGGTGTTTCTCGAGCGGCGCACGCATGTCGACGCGGTCTACCGGCAGTGCCACCGCGTCTGCCTCCAGGTGGCGCCGCCCGGCCGCCGGATGGCGC
Source organism: uncultured Acidobacteriota bacterium (assembly GCA_963813325.1). Classification (GTDB taxonomy): domain Bacteria; phylum Acidobacteriota; class Vicinamibacteria; order Vicinamibacterales; family JAKQTR01; genus CAWEYM01. The sequence continues at coordinate 737,479 of CAWEYM010000002.1, read as the reverse complement.
GGGCCGGGGGCCAGCCGCCCGCGCGGCTCGCCTCGGGCGGATAGTCGAGCCTGGAGGCCGTGATGGAGGAGACACCGTACACGCTCTACCTGGTCCGGCATGCGGAGGCCGCCGATCGCAGCGATGCGTATCCCGATGACGACCTCCGTCCGTTGACGCCGGACGGCATGACCCGCTTCCGGGCCGAGGTGCGGGCGCTCGGCGAATTGGGCGTCAGCATCGATCGCATCCTGTCGAGCCCGCTCGTCAGGGCCCGCCAGACCGCCGAGATCCTGTCGGAGGTCCAGCCCGGCCATCCGCCCGTGCTCATCGCCGACGCCCTCGCGCCGGGCGGCAGTGCCGCGCGCGTCTTCCGGGACCTTGCGCGGCTGACCGGGGACCGCGAAGTGGCCCTGGTCGGTCACGAGCCCGGCATCGGCCAGCTGGCGGGCCGGCTGATCGGGGCGAGCGCCGGCATCCCCTTCAAGAAGGGCGCGGTATGCCGCATCGACGTCGACCGGCTGCCCCCGGCGGGCCCTGGCCGGCTCCGGTGGTTCCTGCCGCCGAAGGCCATGCGCAAGATCGCGGGCTAGCGGCCTGTCTCCCCTGAAGCGGTCGTGGGACACGGAGCGCGGCGCCCGGCCCGAGCCTGCCCGCGCCCCGCCGGTCATTCGACGAAGCGATAGCCCAGCCCCACCAGGGTTTCGATCTGCCGGCCGGCCCCGGCCAGCTTGTTCCGCAGCCGCCCCACGTGCACGTCCACCGATCGGGTCTCGACCGGCGCGTCGTGGCCCCAGACGAGTTCGAGCAGGCGATCGCGCGACATCACGCGGTTCCGGTTCTGCACCAGGCAGCGCAGCAGGTCGAACTCCCGCCGGGTCAGCCGCACGGGGGCGCCATCGACGTCGATGGAGACTGCGTCGAAATCAGCGGACAGATGCGCGCCGGCGTAGCGGGCCGGACGCGCGTCGATCGCCGCGGTGCCGCGCTGGTTGCGTCGCAGCACGGCCCGGACCCGCGCGGAGAGTTCCTTCAGGCTGAAGGGCTTGGTGATGTAGTCGTCGGCGCCGAGGTCGAGTCCCTCGACCCGATCGGCTTCGCTCGTGCGGGCAGTCAACATGATGATGGGCACGGCGGCTGAATCCTCGCGCGACCGGATGGTCCGGCACACGTCGAAGCCGCTGACGGTCGGCAGGTTGATGTCCAGGATGACAATGTCGGGCGGGCTGTTCGACACCGAGCGCACCGCGGCGTCGCCCGTCGCGCTGATCTCGACGCGCATGTGGAGATCGCGCTCGAGCGTGCGGCCGATCAATCTGGCGATGTCCTGTTCGTCCTCGACGACCAGGGCGCGGAGCGATGTCATCTGGTCGATGCTGTCCACGGGGGCGTCCTCGAACCGGACCCCATGGTATCCCCGCCGCGTTTCGGGCCCGTCTCCGCCGTGTTAACAGTGGGTTTCGAACGGGGGGCCTGGCGACAGCCGGGTCTGGCGGCGGGAGCGGGGCCCCCGTGATCGGCGGCGGTCGCGGGACCGCCGCCGGGAGCCCGGGCGCTACACCACGGTGCCGTCGGGGATGACGGCGCCTTTCGGGATGATGATGATCCCGTTGCGGATGCAGTAGTTCTCCGCGTCGGCGTGGTCCACGCCCTGCTCGTTCACGAGGCGCACACCGTTGCCGATCCGCGCGTTCTTGTCCACGATGACGCGGTCCAGCACCGCGTCGCGGCCGATTCCCAGCGGCACTGATCGGTCGGCCGCGTTGTCGAGCGGGTCAGCCTCGAAGTAGTCGGCGCCCAGCAGGACCGACCGCCTGATCGTCGACCGCGCCTCGACCCGCATCCGGATGCCGACGATGCAGTACTCGATCGCGCAGCGGTTCAGGTAGCAGCCCTCGGCCACCATGCCGTGGTCGACCGAGCAGGCGATGAGGCGCGACGCCGGCAGGAACCGGGGCCGCGTGTAGATCGGCTTCTGCGGGTCGTAGAACCGGAAGGGCGGGCGGTCTCTCGTGAGCATCATGTTCGCGTCGTAGAACGAGGCGATCGTCCCCACGTCCGCCCAGTAGCCGCCGAACAGGTACGCGTTGACGCGATGCGACTGCAGGGCGGCCGGGATGATCTCACGGCCGAAGTCGATCCCGGGATGGCCCTCGAGGATTTCCAGCAGCACGTCGCGCGAGAACAGGTAGATGCCCATCGACGCGACGAACGGCCGATCGGCCGAGTGTCCCCCGAAGCCGGTGCCCGGCGGGATGCTCTGTCCGATCGTCGCGAGGCGGGCCGCGTCGGGCTTTTCCTCGAACCCGGCGATCTGCCCCGCGTGGTCGAACAGAAAGATCCCCATCCCGGTGGCGTCGTCCGGGGTGACGGGCTGGGCCGCGATCGTGATGTCGGCGTTCCGGTCGACGTGCGACTCGATCATCTCGCCGAAGTCCATGCGGTAGAGATGGTCGCCCGCCAGGATCAGGTAGTAGTCCGCCGCGTACCCGACGAAGTGGCGCGCCGCCTGGCGGACCGCGTCGGCCGTGCCCTGGAACCAGTTCGGGTTGTCCGGCGTCTGCTCGGCGGCGAGGATATCGACGAACCCGCCCGAGAACGTGTCCATCCGGTAGGACTGCGCGATATGGCGGTTGAGCGAGGCCGAGTTGAACTGCGTCAGCACGAACATCCGGCGCAGGTCGGCGTGCAGGCAGTTGCTGATCGGGATGTCGATCAGCCGGTACTTGCCGCCGATCGGCACCGCCGGCTTCGAGCGGGTCAGGGTGAGCGGGTAGAGGCGCTGGCCGCGGCCGCCGCCGAGGATGATGGCGAGGACGTCCTGCATGGGCATTACCTTAGGCGAATCACGGGGGCACGGCAAGAACCGGACCGCGGTCTCCCCGTCACGGCGCGGCCGGGCTGACCGCTGGCGCAACGGCCGGCAGGGTCATCGTGAAGGCGGCCCCGCGCCCGGGGCGGTTGGAGGCCTGCACTTCGCCGCCCATCCGTTCCACGAGGTGCTTGACGATGGACAGCCCGAGGCCGGTTCCGCCGGACTCGCGGGACCGCGCCTTGTCCACGCGGTAGAAGCGTTCGAAGATGCGGGCGAGGTCCGCCTCGGGGATGCCCGGGCCCTCGTCCAGCACGCTGATCGTGACGGCGTCGCCGTGCCGCTCGGCGACCAGCTCGATCGTCGTGCCTTCGGGCGTGTAGGCCACGGCGTTCTCGACGAGGTTCCGGAGCGCGTCCTGCAGCTTCGCCGGGTCGGTGACCAGCGCGGCGGCCCCGGGGTCGACGCGGGTGGTCACGCGCTGGCGGCGGTCCTCGATCGTCGCCTCGAGATCGGTCACCACGGCGGCGAAGATGTCCGCGCAGCGGCAGGGCACGCGCTCCACGGGCTCCTGGCCGGCCTCGAGCCGGGCCAGCCGCAGGAGGTCGCGCACCAGCCGCTCCATCCGGTGGGCGTGGCGGGCGATGATCCCGAGGAACCGGTCGGCCTCGGCCGGCTCGGGCGGATCCTCGTCCAGCAGCGCCTCGACGTAGCCCTGGATGGCCGTGAGCGGCGTCCTCAACTCGTGCGACACGTTGGCCACGAAATCGCGGCGCATGCGGTCGGCCTGCCGGAGATCGGTGATGTCGTGGAGCACCAGCAGGGCGCCGTCCGACCCCTGGGACGACAGCGGGGCGGCCCGCGCGACGAAGGTGCGGCTGGGCTCGCGCAGGGGCGAGACCTCCACGCTTTCCGGCGCGCGCGTCTCCAGGGTCCGCGCCAGCATGTCGCTGACGTCGGGATGCCGGATCAGGTCGAGGTGGTGGCGGCCGCGGGCCGCGCCGTCGAGGTGGAGGAGGCGGCGGGCCGCGTCGTTGACCAGCGTGATCCGGCCGTCGCTGTCGACGACCAGCACGCCTTCCACCATGCCGCCCAGGATGGCTTCCATGTGCGAGCGTTCCCGGCCGATCTCCGCCATGCGCCGGCCCAGCTCGCTCGCCGTGTCGTCCATGACGCGCGCGACCGTGCCGAGCTCGTCACGGCTCTGGTCCAGGACCGGGCGCGAAAAGTCGCCGTCCGCGTAGCGGCGGGCCGCCGACGCGATGGCATCCACGCGGCGCGCCAGGAAGATCGACGACAGCCACGCCAGCAGCAGGGCGCTCACGAGCGGCACCGCCAGCGCGACGAGCAGGCGGTTGCGGACGGCGGCGACCCGCGCGTACACGTCGGTCAACGGCAGCGCGAGGCGCACCACGGCGAAGTGGGGATGATCGAGCGCCACCGCCACGTAGAGCATGTCGGTCCCGAGCGTGGCGCTGTGCCGGCGCTCGACGCCGACACCGACGCCTGATCGCCGGGCCGCGACGACCTCGGGCCTCGTGCCGTGGTTCTGCATCCGCGGAATGGCCGCGAGATCCTGCGCCGAGTCGCCCACCACGGTCCCGTCGCGCGCGATCAGGGTCACGCGGGCCGCCGTGTAGCTGCCGATCTGGTCGGCCAGGGCGTCGAGCGCGGCCACCGACCCGTCGGTCGGCCGCTCGGACGCCAGCTCGGAGGCCAGCCTCGCCTCGGCCAGCAGGTTGTTCTCGATCACCTTGAGCAGCTGGGTGCGCAGCGACACGGAGATGAAGATGGCGGCCACGGCCAGCGTCACCGCGGCGACGCCGAACACCGCGAGGAGCGTGCGCGTGCGGAAGGCGAGGCCCGTCACGGCTGGCGCCCGCGCACGGGCGGGGCCGTGCCAGCCTGGCGGTCCGTGTGCGCCGGCTCGACCAGCCGGTACCCGAACTGCTTGACCGTCTCGATGGCGTCGACGAGCGGCGGCAGCTTGTCCCGCAGCCGCCGCACGTGCACGTCGACCGTGCGCGACCCTCCCGTGTAGCGGTAGCCCCACACGTCGGTCAGCAGGAGATCGCGCGACAGCACGCGGCCCGGATGCTGCAGGAAGTACTCCAGCAGGAGGAACTCCTTCGCGGTGAGCTTCACCTCGACACCGTCGAGCCGCAGCTGGTGCCGGTCGCGGTCCAGCTCCACGACGCCGTACCGCAGGACCGACGTACCCGACTCGGCCCACCGCTCCGCCCGGCGCAGCAGGGCGCTGACGCGCGCCACCAGCTCGCGCGGGCTGAACGGCTTCGTTACGTAGTCATCGGCCCCGGATTCCAGGCCGACGATGCGATCGGACTCCTCCGTGCGGGCGGTCAGCATGATGATCGGCAACGCGCTGGTGGCGGGCGCTCCGCGCAGCGCCCGGCACACCTCGAGGCCGTCCATGCCCGGCAGCATCAGGTCGAGGATCACCAGGTCGGGCGGGCGCTGGCCGACCGCCCGCACCGCGCCGTCGCCCGTCGCCAACAGGTCCACGCTGTGACCGGCCTTCAGCAGGTAGCGTTCGACCAGTTCGGCGATGTCGCGGTCGTCTTCGACGATCAGGATGTGGCTCATGACGTGCCGACAGTGTAAACCAGCCAGGTGTCAAGGATGTGAACGCGGGCGCCCGGCGCCGGTTTCGGCCGCCGCCCTGAGGTCGCCCACGGCGAGCGTGTCGGCCGCCAGCATCAGGGCGACGAGATCGGCGACCGTCGTCATCCCGCGGCCCGGGAAGGGCGTCGGGGCGGACAGGTCCGCCGCCGAGCACCGATCGAGCAGGGCGAGCGTCGCCCGCCGGGTCGCCACGAAGCGCCGCAGCGGCGCTGCCCACGGCGCCTCGGGGTCCGGGGCTGGGGAATTCGACCCAACCGGGGCCGGCGGATCGGCGGGCGCTGCGGCGTCGGGTGGCGCAGCCGATCGCGCGAGCGAGGGGCCGTGCGGCAGGGAGGCCCGCAGGATCCGGGAGAACGCCTCCTCCGACGCTGCGAGCGTCTCGATGCGGGCGTTCACGAGACGCCCGCGCGCGTCGGCCGGTGCCGTCCCGGGCAGGGTTGCCACGACGCGGGCGGCGGTGTCCCGCAACGCCTTGATTTGAATGAGGCATTCCAGCAGGTCGGCCACCGGTTTCACCCCCCATCCCGCGCGGATCCGGCCGCGCAGCCGGATCGATTCTACGTCCGCCCGGGGTCCAGGGCCGCGGCGCCGGGGGACGCCCTGGCGATCACGGCCGCGCCCGTTCGGATCTGGTAAGATGCGACCGCCTTCCAGAGAGGAGGAGGAGTGCCTCGCTTTCGTCTGATTCCCCGTGAAGAGAAGTTCTATACGGATTTTCAGGCCATGGCCGAGAACATCCGCGCGGCTGCCCGCCTGCTCGAGGAGATGCTGTCGAGGGATCCGATCGAGATCGGCAAGACGGAGGAAATCAAGGAACTCGAGCATCGGTGCGACTTCCTGACGCACGGGGTGCTGCAGCGCCTGCACCGGACGTTCGTGACCCCGATCGATCGCGAGGACATTCACGCCCTGGCGTCCGCCCTCGACACGGTCATGGACTCGATCGATGCGGCCGCGCACCTGTTCCGGCAGTACCGACTCGAGCACGCGCGCGAGGGCACGCGGCAGTTCGCGCGCCTGATCTCGACGTCCGCCGAACAGGTATCGCTGGCGCTGAAGAGCATGGAAGACCGGCAGATGGTGACGCCCAGCGTGGTCGAGATCAACCGTATCGAGAACGAGGCCGACCGCCTGCACCAGGATGTCATCTCGCGCCTCTTCGACGAGGAGCGGGATCCCATCACGGTCATCAAGTGGAAGGAGATCTTCGATTTCCTCGAAGGCGCCATCGACCGGATGGAGGACGTCTCGGACGTCATCCAAGGGGTGATCCTCAAGCACGCCTGAAGCCGTCACGTCATGGATCTCTACATCGTCGCCGGGCTCGTACTCCTCGCCCTGTCGTTCGACTTCATCAACGGCTTCCACGACGCCGCCAACTCGATCGCGACCGTCGTGTCGACGCGGGTCCTGTCGCCCGGGCAGGCCGTCATCTGGGCCGCGTTCTTCAACTTCGTCGCGGCCTTCGGCTTCGGGACCGCCGTTGCGAGGACCATCGGCTCGGGCATGATCGACATCCACGTGGTCACCTTCGCGGTGATCTTCGCCGGCCTGGTCGGCGCCATCGCCTGGGACCTCATCACCTGGTACTGGGGCCTGCCGACGAGCTCGTCGCACGCGCTGATCGGCGGCTACGCCGGGGCCGCGGTCGCCAAGGCCGGCTTCAGCGTCATCATCCCGGCCGGCTGGACCAAGACGCTCATCTTCATCGTCGTGTCGCCGGTGATCGGCCTGGTCGCGGGCCTGGTACTGATGGTCGCGATCTACTGGATCTTCCAGGGGATGGCGCCCGGCCGCGTCGACCACTGGTTCCGGCGCCTCCAGTTGCTGTCGGCGGCGCTCTTCAGCCTGAACCACGGCGCGAACGACGCCCAGAAGACCATGGGGATCATCGCCGGCGTGCTGTTCACCGGGGGCTACCTGCAGGAGTTCACCATCCCCGCGTGGGTCGAGCTGGCCGCGTACTCCGCCATCGGGCTCGGCACGCTCACGGGCGGCTGGCGGATCATCCACACCATGGGGTCGCGCATCACGAAGCTGCAGCCGGTCCACGGCTTTGCCGCCGAGACCGGCGCGGCGACCGCGATCTTCGTGGCCACGATGATGGGCGTGCCGGTCAGCACGACGCACGCGATCACCGGGTCCATCGTGGGCGTCGGATCGACGCGGCGCCTGTCCGCGGTCCGCTGGGGGGTGGCCGGGCGCATCGTCTGGGCCTGGGTCATCACGATCCCGGCCGCCGCCCTGATCGGCGCGCTGACCACGCTGGCGCTCCACGCATTCGGGATACGATAGAGGGCGGGAGCCGGACGGACCGCGTGCCGGGTCGGCAGGCCCGTCCGCGCCCGACGTCGCGCCTGGATGACCGATTCGCTCGTGGAGGGTCCCGTGTTCAAGCCGTGCCGTTGCCTCGTTGTTGCCGCGCTGGTCGTCGTGTCGGGAGGCCTGGCCTCCGCCCAGACCGTGGATGAGCTGGCCGCGAAGAGCCTGGCCGCCAGGGGAGGCGCCGAGAAACTGAAAGCGATCGACACCATCCAGATGACGGGCCACGTGTCCACGCAGGGCATGGAGGTGCCCATGCTCCTGCGGATGAAGCGGCCGAATCTCGTGCTCACCGAGATGACCGTGCAGGGCCAGAAGGTCGTGCAGGGGTACGACGGCCGGCAGGCGTGGACGATCAACCCCTTCATGGGCAGCAGCGTGCCCCAGGCGATCGCCGGCCCGCAGGCCGACATGATGAAGGATCAGGCGGACTTCGACGGCCCGCTGATGGACTACAAGGCCAAGGGGCGCGCCGTCGAGCTGATCGGCGCCGAGGAACTCGATGGATCGAAGGCCTACAAGCTCAAGGTGACGAAGCCGGGCGGCCCGGTGCAGTACCTCTACCTCGACGCCCAGACCGGGCTCGATCTGAAGGTCGTCACGGAGATCGATCAAGGCGGGCAGAAGATCACGATCGAAAATCTGCTGTCGAACTACCAGGCCGTGAACGGCGTGAAGATGCCGTTCCTGATCCAGACCTTCGTCAACGGGCGTCCCCAGGCGCAGATCACGATCGAGAAGATCGAGATCGGCGTGCCGATGGACGACAGCGTGTTCCGGATGCCGGGCGGCAGTTCTCAGTCGTCAGTTGTCAGCTGTCAGTTCTGAGTCTCGAGTTCCGGGTGCCCCCGCCGTCACGCAGTTTGTCAGTTATCAGGCATCAGTTTCCTGCCTCCGCCGCCTGCTCGACTCCCGATCCTTACCTCTTCCTCTCGAGGTACGCCTCCGGATCCGCGACCCGATCCGCCACGAAGCCCACCGGCTCGCCGGCGTTGATGGGCGGGGTGGCCACGACGTACAGGACTTCGCCGGCAAACGGCGCGCGGATCTCTTCGAGCGTCTTGCCGAAGAAGTCCGTTACGCGACCGATGAGCGTGCCTTCCGCCACCGTCGACTGCGGCTCCACCTCCGGGTAGAAGATGCCGGTGAACCTGCTGCGGAGCACCTCGTTGCGCCCGAGCCATACGGGGTGCGCCACGGGATCCGGGCCGTCCGGTCGCATCTTCAGCGCGCGCAGGACGCCCGCCACGCCGCGCTCGATGCGCACGACGTCGGCCGCGTCGGTGCGCGCCCAGCCGCCCGACTCGACGCTGATCGCGGGCTTGCCTCGCGCGATGGCCGTGTAGGACAGGTAGGTCGGGGTGTTCGGGTCGGTCGGGCGCGAATCGTCGATGACGATGTGATCCATCCCGAAGGCCAGCACCAGCTGCTTGCCGACCGCCGTCGTCTCGGGCGTGCCGGTGACCTCCCAGTACGCGTACGGCCGCAGCCACTCGTTCCCGTCGCCGCAGTGGATGTCGATCAGGTGGGTGGCCCGGTCGATCACCTCGGTGGTCAGCACCCACGCGATGCGCTCGGACAGGCTGCCCGAGGCTTTGCCCGGGAAGACACGGTTCAGGTTCTGGCCGTCGGCCGGGCCGTAGTAGATCGTGCGCTTGAGATAGGACGGCATGTTCGCGACGTGGATCAGCACCAGCGTGCCCGAGAGCGACTGCGGTTCGACCCGCGTTCGCAGGCGCTCGAGTGCCAGGATGGGCGGGTACTCCTGCCCGTGGACGCCGGCCACCAGGACGAGCACGGGGCCGGGCCGAGCGCCGTGCACGACCGTGTACGGGATCGTCGTGCCGTCGTCACCCTGGCCGGCGGGGACCTTCAACTCGCCCGACACGGTTGTGCCAGGCGGGATCGCCTGGCCGCCGAAGGCAAACGGCGTCTGGGCGCCGGCCGCCGCTGCGGCGCCGAGCCACGCCATCATCACGAGTCCTGCCACCGCCACCACGCCGGTGCGCCGCACGCTGGTCATGAGCATTCTCCAGGGTCAGTCCAAGAGCGGCTGATTATGGCACAGCGGGAAGAAGGCCGATCAATGAGCCCAGGGCATGGAGCCGGGAGTCGTGATTCGGGGGGAAGACTGAAACTGATGACTGAAAACTGAAAACTGAAACTGACAACTCAAATCCGCGCGATCTCCCGCCGCGCGCGGCCCGTCAGGGCGACGCTGCCGGCGATCACGGCCAGCACGCTGCCGCTGATCGCCAGCGTGATCGGGGCCGAGGTCAGGTTGGCGAGGTATCCGGTCGCCAGGCTGCCGAGCGGCATCCCGCCGCGGAACGCCATCATGTAGATGCTCAGGACGCGCCCGCGCAGCCGGTCGGGCGCGGCCAGCTGCACGAGCGACATCAGCATCGAGAACACCATCATGAGAGCGACACTGCCGCAGAAGATGAGCAGGTAGCTCAGCCACAGGGTCCGCGACGAGGCAAACGCCACCAGCAGGATCCCGAGCGAGATCTGGACCAGCAGGGCGACGCGTCCCATCCCGGGGATCCGCCCGATCCACGCCACCATCAGCGCCCCGATCACGGCTCCCGCGCCCGAGAACGCCATCATCCGGCTGTAGCCGGCCGCGCCGTCGTGAAAGACGTTCTGCGCGAAGAGCGGCATCAGCGTCAGCACGGGCGAGGCGAGCAGCGTCGTGCCGAAGCCGAGGGCCGTCAGGATCAGCAGCGCCCGCTGGCTGCGCACGAACCGGAGGCCGCCGCGCAACTCGGTGACCATCGTCTGCGGGCGCGCCGGCACGTCGAAGACGACCTTCAGCGACAGCAGCGCGACGATGACCACGAGGAACGAGAGGGCGTTGAGGCCGAAGCACGCGGCCGGGCCGACCGTGGCCAGCGCGACGCCGGCGAGCAGCGGCCCGATGACCCTCGCCAGGTTGAACTGGATCGAGTTCAGCGCGATGGCGTTCGGCACATGGTCGGTGCGCACGAGCGCGGGCAGCAGCGACTGATAGGCCGGGCCGCCGAACGCCTGGGCGGTGCCGGTGATGAACGACAGCACGAGGATGTGCCAGACGTGGACGAGGTTCCAGTAGACGAGCGCGGCCAGGGTGAGGGCCGAGGCCATCTGCACGTACTGGGAGACCAGCAGGACCTTGCGGCGATCGACGCGGTCGGCCACCACGCCCCCGATGAGCGTGAACAGCAGGAGCGGCAGATCGCCCAGGAAGGCATCCAGGCCCAGGTAGAACGCCGAGCCCGTCAGCGTCAGGACGAGCCAGCTCTGGGCGACCTTCTGCATCCAGGTGCCGATGCTCGAGACGACGGCGCCGCCCCACATGACTCGAAAGTCCCGGTAGGTCAGGGCGGTTGCGATGCGCCGAAGGGTCAAGGGAAGCACCACGGTCTGGACATGTTAGCGTCAATGAGCCATTCCGGCTCACGGCACACGACGCACGGCTCTCGGCCAATCCACGCGATTGTGCCCCGCACGAACGCGTCAGAAGGCCCCACCGGCGGTGGGCGGTGGCATCGTCTTCATGACGCCAGACCGCGTGCGAGGCCGCAGGCCGAACGCCGTAAGCCGACCGTCGATGCTGTCCTTTCGAGGTTAGCAGGCCGGCCCCCAGGCGCTGAACCGGCCGGCCGGGGCCGTCGGTCTGAGCTTGCCGGGTCCTTCCGGGGCGTTCCCCCTTGCGCCGGTCCGGCTGGTGCGCTATATTTTCAAATAGCGAACATAAAGCGAAACATCACCGGAGGCCCTCCATGCCTGCTGCGTGTCGTGCCGATGTGGAAGCCCTGCTCCGTGCCCGCAAGCTGGATCAGACGCTCGTGCCGGCCTGGAATGCCGACAGGTCCCACGATAGCGATGCGGCCCCGACCGGGGTGGACGGGTTGGACCGCCAGCTTGGCGGCGGGCTGCCGCGGGGACAGATGTCGGAAGTGATCGGCCCCCGATCGTCGGGGCGGACCAGCCTGCTGCTGTCCATCCTGGCCGCGGCCACCGCCCGTGGGGACCTGGTGGCGCTGGTCGACACCTTCGACATGTTCGAGCCCGGGTCGGCAGCCGGGGCGGGCGTGGATCTGACGCGCCTGCTCTGGATCCGGGGCGATGCCTGCACGCCGGCGTTCCCGCTGCTGGCCAGCCGCCAGGCGGGCCCGGATCGGGTGATCGATCGGGCGCTGAAGGCGATGAATCTCGTGCTGCAGGCCGGCGGCTTCGGCGTGGTGGCGCTCGATCTGGCCGAGGCGCCCGTGCCGGTCCTGCGCCGCCTGCCCCTGACGACATGGATGCGGCTGCAGCGGGTGCTGGAAGGGCAGCCGGTCGTGGGACTCGTGATCGGGCACTCGGCCATGAGCCGCAGCGCCGGGGGCGTGAGCATCGTGCTCGAACGGGAGCCCGGGGCTGGGGAGTGGAACGTGGGGACGCCCCTGCACCAGTTTCGCGGATGGCAGAGCGAGGTGCAGATCCAGCGTGCGCGGCTGGCGCCAGGGGAAGCGGTCGGGCCGATGCGCCTGAGGGCCACGGCCTCGGGGGCCTGATGCGAGGCGCGTGATGTTTGCCTGTCTTTTCATGCCGCCGCCGGTCCGGGGGTCGGGCCGCGAGCCGGGTCCCGGTTCTGCCGGGCCCCTGGCTTCAGGCCTGGCCGACGTCGCCCGGACCCTGTCGCCACGGATCGAAGTGCACGCGGATCACCTGGTCACGCTGGATGTCGCGGGGCTCGCGCGCTTGATCGGGCAGGGGAAGGCTGTCGCGGAACGCCTGCGGCGGACGGCCGTCGAACGCGGGTGCCTGCCGGTACGCGTGGCGGTGGCCGGGACGCGCACGGCGGCGATCCTGCTGGCCCGGGGGCGCGTGGGCATCACGGTGGTGCCGTCCGGGCACGAAGCCTCGGCCCTGGCCCCGCTGCCGATCGAAACGCTCGATGTCTTCCTGGAGGGACGTGCCCGGGAGCCTGGCGCCAGGCGCGTGCCCGGGACGAAGCGCCGGATAGGGGAGCGCCGGGCGTCCGGAACGGGTTCGGTCCTGTCCCGCTGGGGCGTGACCACGCTGGGGGCGCTGGCGGCCCTGCCGCCGGCCGAGTTGTCGGCACGGCTCGGGCAACAGGGCCTGTGGTGGCAGCGCCTGGCGCGCGGCGAGGACGGGGGGCCGCTGGTGCCCACCCTGGACGAGGAGCGATTCGAGGGCACGCTCGAACTGGAGTGGCCCATCGAGGGGCTGGAGCCGTTGTCGTTCGTGCTCGGGCGCCTGATCGAGCCGCTCAGCCAGCGCCTCGAGCGGCGCGATCGCGGCGCGGCGGGATTGCACATCCGCCTGCGGCTGGTGACGCACGAGACGCACGCGCGCAGTCTCCAGTTGCCGGCGCCGATGCGCGATCCGCGGGTGCTGCGCACGCTGTTGCTGCTGGACCTCGAGTCGCACCCGCCGCCCGCGGGCATCGATGCGGTGACGGTGGCGATCGATCCCACGCCGGGGCGGATCGTGCAGGAGTCGCTGCTCACGCGCGCGCGGCCGACGCCCGAGCAGATTTCGACGCTGATGGCCCGGCTAGGCGCGCTGATGGGGGAGCGCCGGTGCGGGTCGCCGGTGCTCCTGGACACGCACCGGCCGGACGCGAGCGCGATCGGCCCCTTCCAGGTGAGCGATGACGAGCCGGCCCCCCCGGTCCCCGGTTCCCGGTCCCCGATCCCTGTTGTGGCCTTGCGCCGGTTCCGCCTGCCCGTGCCCGCCAGCGTCATGGTCGATGGCGGGCGGCCGGTCGATGTCCGGACCGATCGGCAGGGGCTGCGTGGCGGGCGCGTGCACACGTGGGCCGGGCCCTGGCGGACCTCCGGCGAGTGGTGGATGGTGCAGGGCGGTGCGCGCGCGGGCGGATCGGCGTGGCGGCCCGGGTACCCGGGCTGGAACCGGGACGAGTGGGACGTGGCGCTGGGCGATGGCGGCGTCTACCGCATCTTCGAAGATCAGGATCTGCGGCGATGGTTCATCGAAGGGATGCTGGATTGAGTTCTCAGTCATCAGTTTTCAGTTCTCAGTTGTGAGTCTTGAGTTGTGAGTTTTTTTCTCAGAACTCCGAACTCGAAACTCAAAACTCAACTCAAAACTCAGAACTCTCATGTACACCGAGCTCCACGCTGCATCGGCGTTCAGTTTTCTCGAGGCGGCATCGCTCCCCGAGGCGCTCGTGGAGCGTGCGGCGGCGCTCGGGTACCCGGCACTCGCGCTGCTCGATCGGGACGGCGTGTACGGCGCCCCACGGTTCCACAAGGCCGCGCGTCAGGCGGGGATCAGGGCGATCATCGGCTGCGAGCTCACCATCGCCTTGTCCGAGTTCTCCGTCCCGGACCGGGGCACGCCTGGGGGGCGCCGGCTGCCGAACGCCGCGTCCCTGGTGCCGCCCGACCCCTGCCCCGGGCCCGGGTCGAGGATCCCGCCTCGCGGGCCGACTCCCGAAACGCGGACGTGGCGCCTGCCCGTCCTGGTCGAGTCCCGCGAGGGGTATCGGAACCTGTGCCGCCTGCTGACGGCGATGAAGCTTCGATCGCCCAAGGGGGAAGGCGCGTTCACGCTGGCCGAGATCGAGGGGCGGACCGGGGGGCTGGTGGCGATCGCGGGGCGCGAGGTGTTGGCGGCCGGCCGGCACGGCGTCGGGGGCCTGGTCGATCGGCTCGTCGGGATCTTCGGGCGGGCCAGCGTGTGCCTGGAGATGCAGCGCCACTTCCTGCGGGACGAGGAAGCCGACAACGAGATCCTGCGCGACGTGGCGGCTGCGTTTCACGTGCCGCTCGTCGTGTCGAACGGCGTCCGCTTCGCGACGCCCGACGGGCGCCCGCTGCACGACGTGCTCACCTGCATCCGCCACGGCACCACGCTCGATCGGGCCGGGCGGCTGGTGGCGCGCAACGCCGAGCGGTATCTCAAGCCGCCAGCCGAGATGGCTGCGCTGTTCCGGGATCGCCCCGAGGCGATCGCGGCCACCGCGGCGCTCGCCGATCGCCTGCAGTACACGATGGCGGACCTGGGCTACCGGTTTCCGGACTACCCGGTGCCGGACGGGGAAACGGCCGGCTCGTTCCTGCGGGCGATCACGCTGGTGGGGGCGCGTGAGCGCTACCGTCCGTTCCACGATCGGGCGCGGGCGCAGATCGCGCGCGAGCTGGACCTCATCGAGAAGCTGGATCTCGCCGGCTACTTCCTGATCGTGTGGGACATCGTCAACTTCTGCCGGCAGGAGCAGATCCTTGCGCAGGGGCGGGGATCGGCCGCCAACAGCGCGGTCTGCTACAGCCTGGGGATCACGGCGGTGGACCCGGTGGGCATGGACCTGCTGTTCGAGCGCTTCCTGTCGGAGGAGCGCGGGGAATGGCCGGACATCGACCTCGACCTGCCGAGCGGCGAGCGACGCGAGCGCGTCATCCAGCACGTCTACGAGAAGTACGGCCGGCACGGCGCGGCGATGACGGCCAACGTCATCACCTATCGCGGCCGGAGCGCGGCGCGCGAGGTGGGCAAGACGCTCGGCCTGGAGGCCGCGCAGATCGATCGCCTGTCGAAGAGCCTCGGGCATTTCGAGTTCGTCGAGCGCGGCGAGACGCTGGATCGCGACCTGCGCGCGGCCGGCCTCGCACCCGATCAGGGACGGGTGCGGCTGTTCGCCGACCTCTGGCGGCGCATCCAGGACCTGCCGCGCCACCTGGGCCAGCATTCGGGCGGGATGGTGCTGTGCCGCGGGCGCCTGGACGACGTGGTGCCGCTCGAGAACGCGTCGATGCCGGGCCGCGTGGTCGTGCAATGGGACAAGGACGACTGCGCCGACCTGGGGCTCGTCAAGATCGACCTGCTGGGCCTGGGCATGATGGCCGCCCTGCAGGACGCGCTGGGGATGATCAATCAGCCTGCGCCCGCCGTGGTTCCCGAGGCCGGGCTTCGGCTGGACCGGTCGCCTGCGCCCGCCCTGGACGTGGAGGGCGGGCGTCGATCGGACCCTCCCGGCCGCCCGGGCGGCGCGCTGTCGCGGCTGGAGTTGTGGACGCTGCCGCCCGACGACCCGGCGGTCTACGACATGTTCCAGCGCGCCGACACGGTGGGCGTGTTCCAGATCGAATCGCGCGCGCAGATGGCCACGTTGCCGCGCCTGCGCCCGTCGCGGTTCTACGATCTCGTGGTGGAGGTCGCGCTCATTCGTCCGGGCCCCATCGTGGGGCAGATGGTGCACCCGTACCTGAACCGGCGGGCCGGCCGCGAAGCGGTGACCTATCCGCACCCGTCGCTGGAGCCGATCCTGGCCCGGACGCTGGGCGTGCCGCTCTTCCAGGAGCAGTTGTTGCGCATCGCGATGACGGCCGCGGGGTTCACCGGCGGGCAGGCCGAGGAACTGCGGCGCGCCATGGGGTTCAAGCGATCGGAGCAGCGCATGAAGCAGATCGAGGTGCAGTTGCGGGAGGGCATGGCGCGGCAGGGCATCACGGGCGAGGCCGCTGACGGGATCGTGCGGTCGATCAGCTCGTTCGCGCTGTACGGCTTTCCCGAATCGCACGCGGCGAGCTTCGCGCTGCTGGTCTACGCCAGCGGCTTCCTGAAGGCGCACTACCCGGCTGCGTTCTACACCGCGCTGCTGAACAACCAGCCGATGGGGTTCTACCATCCCGCCACGCTCGTGAAGGACGCGCAGCGGCGGGGCGTGCGGTTCGCCAGCATCGACGTGCAGCGCTCGGGCTGGCCGTGCCGCATCGAGGCGGACGGCGCGATCCGGCTGGGGCTGCGCTACGTCGCCGGCCTGCGCCAGGGCGTGGGGCTTGCCGTCGATCGCGCAGCGGCCGATCCCCGGTCCCCGGCTCCCGTTCTCCGGCGCTGTCCCAAGTGCGGCTGTGACGATTCGTCGATGCTCGAGCAGGTGCAGACCGGGCAGGCCGTGTCGTGGTTCTGCAACACCTGCTCGCACGACTGGCGGGACGATCGGATGGCGCCGCGGTTCCGCTCGATCGAGGATCTGATCCGCCGCACGGGCGTCAACCGCGAGGAACTGGCCACGCTGGCCGAGATCGGCGCGCTCAACGCGTTCGGCCACCACCGGCGCGATGCGCTCTGGCAGATCGAGCGGGCCGTGCGGCCGGCCGGAGAGCTGTTCGAGGAGGGGGTGGGGGAGGAAGGGGAAGAACTGCCTGGCCCCCTGCCGTCCATGACGCTTGGCGAACGTCTCGTCGCGGATTACGCGGGCACGGGCCTCACGATCGGGCCCCACCCGATGGCGCTGCGACGCCCGGAACTGGCCCTGCGCGGCGTGCTGCGCGCCGTCGATCTGCCGCGCGAGCGCCAGGGCCGCCGGGTGCGCGTGGCGGGCACGGTCATCACCCGCCAGCGGCCCGGCACCGCGAAGGGCTTCGTGTTCCTGACGATCGAGGACGAGACCGGCATCGCCAACATCATCGTGCGGCCCGATCTGTTCGCCCGGCAGCGGCTGACGATTCTCGACGAAGCGTTCCTGCTGGTCGAGGGCGTCCTGCAGAACCAGGACGGCGTGACCTCGGTGCGGGCGGAGCGGCTCGAGGGCATGGCCGGCGTGCCGGTCGACATCGCCTCGCACGATTTCTACTGACGCCTTGACACGGACGCGGCCCGCACAGCAGCATGGCGGGCGGACATGCCTGGTCGCCCGACGAGCCCCGCCCCGCCTGCCACCCTCGCGCAGGACCTGATCGCGTTCCGCTGGGAGGGCAGGCCCACCGCCGTCCGCACGACCCGCGCGCTGCTGCCCGACGGCACGGTGGCCGACGTGCCCACCTACGTCAACGAGTTCTGGACCAGCCGCCAGCGCGCCGCGCACAGCCTCCACGAGGTGTCCTACCGCGCGTGCTTCAAGCCGCAGTTGCCGCGCTTCTTCATCGATCGCCTGACGAGCGAGGGCGACGCGGTCTACGATCCGTTCATGGGACGCGGCACGACGCCGCTCGAGGCCGCGCTGCTCGGCCGGGTGCCGGCAGGCTGCGACGCCAGTCCGCTCAGCCGGATCCTGCTCGAGCCGCGGCTCGACCCGCCCGCCGAGGGGGAAGTCCGGGAACGCCTCGCCGACCTCGACCTGCGCCACGCCGGCGAGATCCGCGATGACCTCTTGACGTTCTATCACCCGGAGACGCTCCGCGCCCTCACCGCGCTGCGCGAGTATCTGCTCGCCCGGGACCGCGCCGGCACGCTGGACCGTGTCGACCGGTGGATCCGGATGGTCGCCGTCAACCGCCTCACGGGGCACTCGCCCGGGTTCTTCTCCGTCTACACGCTGCCGCCGAACCAGGCGACCTCGGTCGTGGCCCAGCGCAAGATCAACGCGAAGCGCCGGCAGACGCCGCCCCCGCGTGACGTGGCGGCCGTGATCCTGCGAAAGACGCGGGCCCTCCTGGCGGGTTGCGACCTGTTCACGTGCGCGACGCTGTCGGGCACGGCGGGGCGCGCCCGTCTTCTCACGAGGCAGGCCGATGCCACACCCGAGATTCGATCCGGCTCGGTGCGCCTGGTCGTCACCTCGCCGCCGTTCCTCAACGTGGTCGACTACAAGGGCGACAACTGGCTCCGCTGCTGGTTCTGCGGCATCGATCCTGGCACGGTGCGCCTGACCGTCGTGCAGAGCCTCGACTCGTGGCAGACGGCCATGACCGC
This sequence comes from uncultured Acidobacteriota bacterium, assembly GCA_963813325.1. Classification (GTDB taxonomy): domain Bacteria; phylum Acidobacteriota; class Vicinamibacteria; order Vicinamibacterales; family JAKQTR01; genus CAWEYM01. The sequence goes on along the minus strand of CAWEYM010000002.1, from coordinate 719,073 downwards.
GGTATTCCGCGAGCTGCACAGGGTGCTGGCGCCGGGCGGACACGTCGCCTTCGAAGTCGGCGAGGTCCGGGGCGGCACGGTGCGGCTCGAGGAGGCCGTCATCCCGTGCGGCGCGGCCGCGGGCCTCGATCCCCTGCTCGTGCTGGTCAACGACCAGCACTTCACGAAGACGGCCAACGTGTGGGGCGTGGCGAACAACCGCCTCGGCACCAATACGAACCGCGTGGTGGTCTTCGCCAAGGCCTGAGCCGAGCCCGGACGAGGGGCCGCTCGACGACCAACGCGCTCACGGCTGGAAGCTGGCCTGAGGGATCACACCTCGCGGGCGGGGAGTGCCTGGAGCCACGTCCGGGCGGCCTCCAACTGCTGGAGGTACGCGGCTTCGACGGAGCGGTCCGCCGGCCGGCCGTCCCGCGCCGCGCGCTCCCGCAGGAACGCCAGCTCCGCGCCCGCCTGGTGGAACGTCCGACGAACGGCCCACGCGCGACGTCCGCCACGCGCCCAGGCTCTCGCGGATTCCCGCATGCGTGACCGGACGCTCGCCAGCTGCTGCAGTTCGTCCTGCGTCAGTCGCCCGGCGGAGACGTCCGTCGCGAGGCGCGCGGCGATGATGCGCCCCTCTCGGCGCAGCGCCACCGCCACGAGCGCCAGGAGCCCGGCGAGCACCGGCAGCATCACGAGCGCATAGACCGCGAAGAAGACGCACCCGCCGGCGGCGCCCGCGTTCCACAGGGCGTGAAGGGCGATCGCGCTGCCCAGGCCGGCGGAGGGCGCAAGCACCCGCACGCCGCGCCGCGGGAACTGCCGCGCGAGACCGAGGCCCACACCGGTCATCGCCGTGAACAGCGGGTGCGAGAACGGCGCGAAGATGCCCCTGAGCGTGAACGTCACGGCCAGGCCCTGCAGCCCGTCCCTGGCGAGCGCGCTGCCGTAGTAGTCGATGTTCTCCATCAGCGCGAAACCGAGGCCCACCATCGACGCATAAACGACGCCGTCCACGATCCCGTCGAACTCGTCGGGCCGCCGGACGAACAGGACGAACAGGATGACCGCCTTGGCGGCTTCTTCGAAGACCGGGGCGGCCAGAATGGTCCCGACCTCCTCTCCTGCGATCAGATCGGCGAACGCGTTCAGGAACCCCGCGCCCAGCACCGCCACCGATGCGCCCCAGAGGAACGCGAGCGCCAGCATCCAGCGCGGCTCGGCCTCGTACCGGTCCAGCCACAGGGCGGCCGCCAGGTAGACGGGCAGGGGCACCACGGCCACCAGGAGGGCGAGACCGAGCGTCGGCAGCCCGAGCGTTGCTTCGGACATCAGGAGCAGCAGCCCGCTCACCGACGCGAGGGCGGTCAGGACGATGCCCACCGTCAGGAAGCGGCGTGGCCGGGACGACCCGACGATGATGGGGGCGCCGCCGACGGGCTCTGCGGGGCTGGGGCGGGCCGCCGGGCCGGCGGCGTCGGGAGGCGGCGGATCGGTGACACTCATGGCGGCCAGGGAACGGTCACCAGCATAGCAGAGGGCGCGGGCCGTCCCGTCGCCGTCCAGGGCGCGAGGATGGCGTCAGGCTCTATCTCACCGCTGAGACCATGACTTCCACGGTGGCGTCCGGGCTCACCAGCCCGACTCCCGCCACCGTCACGGCCGGGAGCGTGCCGCCGGCGGCCGTCTTGAACTGCTCCAGCACGCGCGCGGCGGCGGCGACATCGGTGACAAAGACGATGCCGTCCGCCACGTCGGCCCACGTGCGGCCGGCGGCCTGCAGCGTGCGCCCGATCCGCGCGAACATCTCCGCCGTCTCGGCCTCCTGGTTCCCCTTCGTGCCGGGCATGACGCCGAGCATGCCGGACACCCACGTTCGCGGCCCGATCCCGATCGCGGAGCTGAGGTTGGGGTTTGCCTTGCCGGGCGTCCCGTCCGCGTTGGGCGTTGTCAGGGCCTGGTGCGTGCCGCCCCTGACGGCGACCATGGTCACCTCGACCAGCGAGTCGGGGGCCATCAGCGCCGTGCGGACCGTGGCGCGTGCGGGCGGGGCGGCGGAAAACCACGCCCGGTAGGCCGTGTTCATCGCGTCGAACAGCGTGGTGTCCGTGAGGAAGACCTTCGCGCTGACGACGTCCCGTGCGCTCATGCCCGCGGCCCCGAGGATGGTTGCTGCGTTGTCGCCGATCGTCCGCATCTGGACGGCGATGTCGCCCGGGACCGGGGTGTTGTCGGTGCCGCGCCGCGCGACCAATCCCGCCAGGTAGAGCGTGTCGCCGACCTTGATGCCGTAGTTGTACGGGCTCGGCGATCTGGCCCAGCCCTCCGGGTGGATCACCTCACGGGGGACCCCCTGGCGCGCCGCCACCGCGGAGATCTGCACCTGCGCGTCAGGATCGAGCAGGTCGGCGACGACCGTTGTGCGCGACGGCGGATCGGCCGGGAAGAACTTTGCATAGGCCGCGTTCATCGCGGGGAAGTCCTCGGCCTTGCGCAGGATGACCGTCGTGGCGGCGGTTTGGGCGAGGCTCGACCCGGCCTGGCGCAGCGTGGCGTCGAGCGTCGTGAGGACGCGCGTCGTCTGGGCCGTGATGTCGTCGGCGCCGGGGCCCGGCGCCTTGCCGGGCAGCGTGCCCGAGACGAAGACCATGTCCCCGCGGGTGACTGCCGGCGGCACCGCGGGCAGCGCGGCGGCTTGCGGCTCCACGACCCGGTCGGCCTCGGCGGTGGCCCAGTCGCACACGGTGCGCACCTCGGCCTCCGAGAGCTTGGCATCCGAGTGCACCAGCCGGTACTGCAGCAGCGGCATGTCTCCCTGGCGGAGCTCGTCACAGATGGCTTCGAGCTTACGTGACAGGCGCTTGGGCGGATACGAGCCCCACGTGGAGAAGTTGAGCGCGTTTCGCGCCTCGCGGACGTCGCTGGCGACGCCCCACGACACGGGTGCCACGTTGCTGTACCAGGGCCAGCGCGTGCGGTACGAGTGGCAGTCGTAACAGCTGCGCTGGACGATGGCGAGCACCGCGGCTGGCGCGTGGCTGCTCGTCTCGAAGGCGAGCGCCGGGTCCACGGGCGGGTTGCTCCGCTCCGGGCGGTAGAGTTGCGCCGCAGCCAGCAGTACCACCAGCGCGAGGGTGGCTCGCAGCAACAGGGTTCGTGTCATGGGCCGCCTCCAGGGTTCGGGAATCGATGTATCTTAGACCAGATGAGTCGCACGGCGGGTCCCCGAATACAGCGCAGGCGGTCGCGGCTTCACGGGTGGGGGGTGTTCACCCTGGAGCCAATTCCCAAGAACAAGCGGATCGTCCATTACGCGGGGGAGAAGATCACCACGCGCGAGAGCCTGGCGCGCGAGGCCCGGTACCTGAAGACCGGCCGCATCTGGTGCTTCATGGTGAATCGCCGGTGGGTACGGGATGCCGCGGTGGGAGGAAATGTCGCGCGCTACATCAATCACGCCTGCAGGCCGAACTGCTACTCGCAGATCACGGGCGACACGATCTGGATCCGCGCTGCGCGGAACATTGAGGCTGGCGAGGAACTGACCTACCACTACCATACCGACGGCGTCGGCACGATCGCCTGCCAGTGCAGGCCGGGGTGCAGGACGCTGCTGTGAGAGCCGCCCGAACCCCGGCGGCGCGGGCGGCGGCGTGATATAACACCCGGGCACGGCCCAGGCCCCCGCGGCAGCGAGGCTGCCCCGACCGCAAACGTTCACCCAGCCCCGGAGGTCGATCATGAACGCCCAACGGCCCATTGCGAGAGCCGCCGTCGCGCCGGCTCTCGTGTCGGCATTATGCCTGGCAGGCGTCTCGCTGCTGCTCTCCGCGCAGGCCCCGCCGCCGCCCGATCCCAACCTGCGCCTCGAGGCGTTCGAGCAGCTCGTCGCCATGCGGACGGCCTCGCCGTTCAAGGACCTCAAGTGGCAGTTCCTCGGGCCCACCAACATCAGCGGCCGCGTGACCGACGTGGCCGTGGCCACACCGCGCGGCAAGACCTACACGATCTACGCGGCGACCGCGACCGGCGGCGTGTGGAAGACGGACAATGAAGGCGTGACCTGGGAGAACGTGTTCGACCAGGCGGCGTCGACGTCGATTGGCGCCATCGCGCTCGCCCCGTCGAACCAGAGCATTGTCTGGGTGGGCACGGGTGAAGCCAACATCTTCCGGAGCTCCGCGGCGGGCACCGGCATCTTCAAGTCCACGGACGCGGGCCGGACCTGGCAGTACATGGGCCTGGCGGCGACCAACACCATCGCCCGCATCGTGGTGCACCCGACCAACCCCGACATCGTCTTCGTCGCGGCATCCGGCCACGAGTGGACCGACAACGAAGAACGCGGAGTCTACAAGACCACGGACGGCGGCAAGACCTGGGACCGGGTGCTCTACGTGAGCCCGAAGACCGGAGCCATCGATCTCCGGATGGACCCGTCCGATCCCGAGACGCTCTACGCGTCCACGTGGCAGCGCGTGCGCCGCAAGTGGAACGACCCGCGCAACGAGGCCGACTGCACCGGCAGCGGGATCCACAAGACCACCGACGGCGGCCGGACGTGGACGGCCATCAACACCGGGCTTCCGCCCGCCCAGTCCCGCGGACGCATCGGGCTCGACGTGGCGCGATCGAAGCCGGGGGTCGTCTACGCGTTCGTGGACAACTACGAGATCGCCCGCGCGGCCAAGCCGGGCGAGGTGGACTCGTACGGGCGCCCGCGGGCGGACATCATCAAGGGCGCCGAGGTCTACCGGACCGACGACAGGGGCGCGACCTGGCGGAAGATGAGCGACTCGAACGACTACATGGAGCGGCTTGCCGCCACCTACGGCTGGGTCTTCAGCCAGATCCGCGTGGACCCGAACGACGAGAATGTCATCTACGTCATGGGGCTGGGCATGAACCAGTCGAAGGACGGCGGCAAGACCTTCGTGCCGCTGCGCGGCATGCACGCCGACCTCCACGCGATGTGGATCGATCCGGGCAACTCCAGCTACCTGGTGAACGGGAATGACGGCGGGATCGTGGTCTCGTACGACCAGGGGAAGACGTGGCGGCAGTTCCTCGACAACCTGCCGGCGGTTCAGTTCTTCAACGTGTCGTACGACAACGCCCAGCCGTTCCACGTGTACGGCTCGATCCAGGATCACGGCAGCCGCCGCGCGGTCGTCGACCTCAGCAAGGGGCGCGACCGCATCCCGGCGCAGGCCTTCGAGAACGCCCCGGGCGGTGAGGGATCACGCCACGCGATCGATCCCCGCGACCCGGGCATCGTCTACTCGGCGGGCTTCTACCACAACGTCAGCCGAACCGAGTTGGACAGGCTCGACGCGCGGGGCCGGCCGGTGGCGACGCCCACCGTCCCCCGGCTCGGGCCGAACGACGGCTACCTGCGTGGCCAGTGGCTCACGCCGTTCATCCTCTCGCCCCACGACCCCGACGTCGTGTACTACGGCGGCCAGTACCTGTTCCGGTCGTGGAACCGCGGCGACGCGTGGGAAAAGATCAGCCCGGATCTGACGGGCAACGACCCGAAGCAACTGGGCGACATCCCGTATCAGACCATCTTCGCGATCGCCGAGTCGCCGCTGCGGTTCGGCCTCATCTACGCGGGGACCGACGACGGCCGGCTCCACCTCACGAAGGACGGCGGAAAGGCCTGGGCCGAGCTGAAGGGGCTGCCCCGCAAGTGGGTGTCGAAGGTCGTGGCGTCGTCGTACGACGAGGCGACGGTGTACGTGTCCCAGAACGGCAAGCGCGACGACGACTTCCTGCCGTACCTGTGGAAGTCCACCGACTTCGGCGCCACGTGGAAGAGCATCGCGGCTAACATCCCGAGCGGCCCGATCAACGTGATCGCCGAGGACCCGACCAGCGCCAGGATTCTCTACGTCGGGACCGACATGGGCGTCTTCGTCACCATGGACGGCGGCGTCACCTGGGAGGTGCTGGGCGGGAACCTGCCGTCCACCTTCGTGCACGACATCGTGATCCATCCTCGCGATCGGGTGATCGTGGCCGCGACCCACGGCCGCGGGATGTGGGTCATGGACGCCGTCCCCGTGCAGTCGTACAAGAAGTAGGGAAGGAAGGGCACTGTGGCTCGATACGTCTTCTACATTCACGGGTTCGCGTCGTCGGCCCGTTCGACGAAGGCGGCGTTCTTCGCCGAGCGGCTGCGGCCGCACGGGATCGAGCTCCGGTGCCCGGATTTCAACCAGCCCGATTTCTCGAGCCTCACGTTGTCGCGGATGCTCGGCCAGCTCGAGGACGAACTGGCCGGGCTCGCGCCCGGCCCGGTGGCGCTCATCGGATCCAGCATGGGCGGGCAGGTGGCGTTCCACGCGGCCGTTCGGCAGGCGATCGCCGGGCGCGGGACCGGGGCGGGGCGGGCGTGGATCGACCGGATGGTGCTGCTCGCGCCGGCCCTCGACTTCGGGCACGGCCGGATGGGCGATCTCGACGCGGCCGCCATGGAACGGTGGAAGGCGACCGATCGCCTGGACGTCTTTCACTACGGCGACAACGTGATGCGGCCGCTCCGGTACGCGCTCATCGAAGACGCCCATCGGTACGACTCCTTCAGCGTGCGCGCGGACGTCCCGACGCTCATCTTCCAGGGCCTCGCGGACGAAGCCGTGGACCCGGCCATGGTGCGGCGGTTCTCGGCGGGCCGCTCCCACGTGACGCTGCGGCTCGTCCCGGACGATCACCTGTTGATGACCAGCCTCGACCTGATCGCCCGTGAGACCCTGACGTTCCTCGGCGTGCCGCAGGGATAGAGGCGCCCGCCGGCGAGGCGCATTCGGCAGAAGTCCATGTCCACCGAACGCCGCGGCTCCGCGCGCTCGATCGCCGCCACGGCCGTGTTCGCCGCCCTGGCGGCGGTATCGGCCGGCCCGCTCAGGATCGAGCCGCCCGGCCCGGCGTACCGCATCATCGATCTCGAGGCGCGCCGGACCGTGGCGGAGGCCCGGCCGGAGGTCATCGACTCGCCCGTCGCACCAGGGTCCGTGCTCAAGATCGCGACGTTCATCGCCGCGAGCGAGAGCGGGTTGATCGACGAACACACGGCGATCGTGTGCCGGCGCACCGTGCACGTTGGCGGGGCGGACCTTACGTGCGTGCACCCCGACCTGCATCACGCGCTCGGACCGACGGAAGCGCTCGCCCAGTCCTGTAACTACTTCTTCGCGACGGTGGCCGGCCGCCTGCCGCGCGGATCGCTCGATGGTGTGCTGGTGCGTCTCGGCCTGGCGCCGCTGCCAGCCGGCACGCCGACGGTGCTCGGGGCCGTGGGGCTCGGCGGCGTCCGGGCGTCTCCCGCCGGTCTCCTCGCGGCGCTCGTTCGGGTGACCGGGCCCGGCCCGTCGATCGCCATGGGTGACCGGACGCGCACGCTCCTGCTGGCGGGGCTGCGGGACGCCGCGCAGGAAGGAACGGCGGCCGCCTTCGGGCGAGCCGGGCTGCGAGCCTACGCCAAGACCGGAACGGCGCCGATGCCTGGCGGCGGGCATCACGGCATCGTCGTCGCCGTGCTGCCCGATACGTCGCCGCGGCTCGGCATCGTGGTCCTGGCACCTGGCGTGGCGGGCGCCGTTGCAGCGGAGATCGCGGCCCGCCTCGTGCAGGAGCAGCTGCGCGGCGGCCGACGGGACGCGCGGAACGCCGCTGACGTTGTTCCCGGGAGCGCCAGGCCCCAGGCTGGCGGAGACGTGTCGCAGCGGAACGCCGCGGACGAGCGCGACAGGCCGGCTCCTGCGCGGTCCCCTGTCGTTCCGGCCGGGCTCAACGTCAGCCGCCAGGACGCGATTCGCGTCGGGCGCGCAGAACCGGCGGGGGGTTACCGGATCGTCACGATGACGATCGAGGACTACGTCGCGGGTATTGTCGCGGGCGAGGCCCCGGCATCGACCCGGCCGGCTGCGCTCGAAGCGCTCGCGATCGCTGCGCGGACCTTCGCGATGGCGAACCTCGGGCGACACGCCCGCGAGGGATTCGATCTCTGCGACCTGACACATTGCCAGGTCCTGAGGTCGGCGGTGCGGGAGTCGCGCCGCGCGGCGCGAGCGACCGCCGGTCAAGTCCTGCTCGATCGCGGGCGGCCCGCGCGCGTCTATTTGAGCGCATGGTGCGGGGGGCACACCGAACGGCCGTCGAACGTGTGGCCTGGCGCGGAGGACCCGCCATTCCTGCCGGCGCAGCCGGACCCGTTCTGCGTAAACGGGCCGGCATGGTCGAGCGAGGTGCCGGTCACGCGGCTGGTCGACGTGCTTCACGCTGCGGGTCTGCAGGGCCAGTCCATCACCGGCCTGAGCGTGTCCTCCCGCACCGAGTCAGGTCGTGCGGCGGTCGTGCACGCGGCCGGTCTTGCTCCCGACGACATCGCGGCCGAGCGGTTCCGATCCGCGGTCGGGCGCCTGCTGGGCTGGCAAATCCTGAAGAGCACGCTCTTCGACATTCATCGCACGGCCGTCGGGTACCGGTTCACGGGTCGCGGCCTGGGCCACGGCGTGGGGCTGTGCGTGCGGGGCGCAGACCGTCGGGCTGCGCGCGGCGACAGCGCCTTGGCCATTCTCGGCTTCTACTTTCCGGGCCTCGCCATTGGCGACGCGGCCGGTGTCGTGCGGTCGAGCCAGCACGAGGCGGCCCCGACCACCGGGATCCGCGTGTTCCTGCCGGAGGAGGACCGCCGCGATCTCGCCGCCGTGCGCGACCTGGTGGCGACGCTCGTCGCAGACATCGCGCGGCGTCTCGCCGTCAGGGCCCCGGCGGCATTGGAGGTCCGGTTCCACCCGACCGTGGCCGCTTACACGGAACGCACCAGGCAGCCCTGGTGGGCCGCGGGCGCCAGCGGCGAGGGCGCGATCGACCTGCTGCCGCTCGACGTGCTCCGACGCCGCGGCATCCTGGAATCGACGCTGCGCCACGAGATCGTGCACGTGTTGACGTTCAACGTCCTGGCCGGCCGGCCGCTCTGGGTGCGGGAGGGCCTGGCCGGCGTCATGGCAGGGGAGTTCGCTTCACCCGGGGCCGCGTCGCGCGCGGGCGATCGGCTGCACCGGCCGTGCCCGTCGGACAGGGAGTTCCGGGAGGCCGCGTCGCCCGACGCCTGGAAGAGCGCCTACGGGAGAGCCGCTTCGTGCGTGGCTGCCGCGATCGGCCGCGGCTCCTCGTGGCGGGACCTGCGCTGAGCGCCCGGACGTGGGACGGGGCGCAGGGCGGACGTTGCCACTGATCGGTGCCGCGTGGATGGCAGGTCTCGCAACCGACAGCCGCAGACACTCGACACCTGCCGATCTTCCCCGGGACTTTCGCGTCTCGTCGCCGTGTCCGGCGGGGCATGCCGCCTGCATGGACGATGTAGAATGCGAAACGTGGCGAGAGTCCCGCCGTTCGACCGTGAGGCGACCTACGACGACCTGATGAAAGTGCCCGACACGATGGTGGCGGAGCTTGCCGGCGGCGAACTGCACGCCTCGCCTCGGCCCGCCTTGCCCCATGCGGTCACCACCTCGGCTCTGGGCATCCTCATCGGGGGGCCCTACGGCTTCGGCAGGGGCGGACCGGGGGGCTGGTGGATCCTGTACGAGCCGGAGCTGCATTTCGGACGAGACGTGCTCGTGCCGGACCTCGCGGGGTGGCGAAGGTCGCGACTGGCCGTCGTTCCCGCCGCGCCGTGGCTGGAGCTTGCTCCTGACTGGGCCTGCGAGATCCTGTCGCCGTCGACGGCGTCGTTCGACCGTACGCGCAAGCTCCGGGTCTACGCGAGGGAAGGCGTCGCAACGGCGTGGCTGATCGATCCCACCACGCGCACGCTCGAGGTGCTCCGGCTCGCGACGGGGCGCTGGACGATTCTCGGGGTGCATGCCGGGAACGACATCGTCCGCGCGGAGCCCTTCGCTGAGACGGACCTGGACCTGGCACTCCTCTGGACCGATCCCGGATCTGCACCTGTTCCGCCACAGGGCTGATGACCAGTCGTGCGAAGCAACTCCACTCAACTCCCCGCGGCCTTGGCCCGGACCAACCCCTGGCGTAGCATGTGCTGCGAGCGGCGCAGCCATTGCCAGGCACCGATGGCGTCGCCTGAGGGTGGGAACCTGTTTGGATTGAATGCCCTGTCGGGCCCGATGCGTTCCACCCGCCTCCGAGCTATGCCGCGAGCGCCGCAGGACTCCGGGATCCAGGGTGGGGGTCTTTGGGCGGAAGGAAACCGATGATGGATTTGACCACGAGTGTTGTTGGCTTGCTCGTGTGCATGAGCTTGGCTCAGGAGCCGGGCGTCTTGACGGGTACGATGCTAGTCGTCGCCGTGCCGACTCCTGGGGTAGAGATTATGGCTGTCCGGGGGGAGGCGAGGTACCGCGCCGTGACAAAGTCACACGGCACATTCGAAATGCGCGGGCTGCCCTCAGGCAGGTATCGGGTGACGGCGGCGCTGGCTGGATTCCGTCGGAAGACGAAGGAGATTGCGATTGTCGATGGCGAGACCAGCCGGATTGAATGGAGTTTGGAGCCCGGCGCCCTCGTCGAGGTTCTTTGGGTACTGCCTGGTGATCTTCACGAGGCGCACGACAAGGCAGACCTTGTAGCCCACGTGCGTATTCTGAGCACGGAACCACCGTCGTCTTGCGGGAGCGTGGTCGAAACGGCGCACCAGGCGAGAGTACTTGCGGTGTTCAAGGCGCCCAGGACCACCCGTCTCGCCGGGACGAACCTCCGTTTGATGCAGGAAGCTGCCGGCGCGTGCCTGGAGGAGGGCCGGCTCGTCGTCGGCCTGGAGCGCCCTGTGTACCAGGTCGGGGGAGAGTATGTGATGTTTCTGCGGCAACGACCTGACGGCTACGGAAGACTTGCCGGGCCCGTCTGGGCGCTGAGGGTCAGCCACGGCCGTGTGACCTTACCAAGGGGCGCGCAACCACAAGCGTCGCAGCAGATCCTCACGATTGCTGCGTTGACAGCAGAACTCGGGCAGCTTGGGGTCAGGAAGTGATCTCCAGGGCTGAGGGGATGCCGCCCAACGAGCGCTTGCACGCGACCGGCGCCGACAGTGTCGTGTGCGCCGGTCGCGTGAGGCGCCGGCGTCAGCCGACAGCGGAACCAGATTGACGCTCGAGCTGCCAGCCCAGCCCAGTCGGGTCAAGGCAGCCAACACGCGGCGAGCCTTGGCGGAAGGCCAGGTGCTCACGCGGCGCGGAACGACACGTCGAGGAGTTCGCCGGGAGCTTCCTACTCACGTCGTTCGAGCGGGATCTGCCGCGTGGTCAGCCAAGGGGTTCCGCCCCGCGGGCGAGCCCACAGGGGGCGCTCCCGCCGCGACGCTTCGCAGCAGGAAGGCCCACGCCGCGTTGGCAACCAGATAGAGCGCGGTCAACTTGGCGGCAACGAAGGCGAGCTCGACGGACGTCGGCGGCAGGCTCGCCGGTCGCCAGAACGCCGCGCCCCACGGCAGGCGGATGCCGACAAACGCCACGCCGGCGATGATCAGGAGTTGTTCCCACGCGAGGCCCTGGCGCAGCCAGCCGGCGCGGACGACGGCCGCGGCGCCGTCTCGCGCCGTGCGGGCGAGCAGCGACAGCGCCAGCGACAGGCCGACGCCGTACGACACGAACCAGAACACCCATCCGACCGCCCGGTGCAACCCGGCGGTCCGCGTCCAGCCGGCGTGGAGGAGCAGCCACGCGTCGACCTGCGTTGCGCGCGCCGAGTACCACGCGTCCGCTGTGGAGCCGAGCCACCACACGAGGACGAACACGAGCAGCGCGGGCACGAACCAGGGCAGGCGTCGAATGGTGCGTGCCGCGACCTCGCGCAGGCCGCCCGTCCAGCCGAGCAGACCGCCGACCTCGACGATCGCGACCCAGCTCACCCCGGCGATCACGAGGGCGAGGGATGCGCCCAGCATGATCGCGTTCGACTCCGGCACCTGCAGCAGCGTCCAGTAGAGGCCGCCCGCGACCAGGTGACCGACCGCGAGCCACAGGACCACGACGAGGAATCGGGCGATCACTGGCTGCCTCCACCGGGACGCGCGGTCCCGCGTTCAGCGACCGGCGGTTCGACCACGACCGTCTGGACATCGCTCGATGCCGTGGCCTCCGGCACGTACATCGCGCTGATCCGGGCCGGCATCGCGCGGAACGTGCCGGGCGTCGTGACCTTCAGCAGGTAGCTGAACTCGTACCGGCCGTCCGTGAAGCGCTCCTGGAAGAACACCACGCGGTCGTCCCGGAACTCGCGCTGGCTGCCCCACCACCATTCGCGGCTGCGCTCGAAATCGTACATGTAGTCCTGCCGGATCGACTCGGTGCCGGCGGGAATCGGGTCCTCGATCATGAGGTACCGCCAGTCGGGGCTCCCGGCCGCGGTCAGGCGCACGAGCAGCAGGTCGCCTGGCCGGGCCGTGCCGGCGAACGGCGTCTCGCGGTAGACGATCCGTCCCTTCACGGTAACCGGCGTGAGCGCGAAGTACTGTCGCAGGATGGCGAGCTTGCGCGAGCCGGTCCGCTCCGACGCCGCCCGCGTGTCGAAGTAGGTCGCCCGGGCGGCCCAGTAGAGGGCGCCGGGCCCCCGCTTGACGATCCGGACGCTGTTGCGGCCGGAGCCGGCCTCCGCCTCGACCTCCATCGGCGCCGGAGACGCCAGGGCGGCGGCCGACAGCTTTTTCACACCGGTCGACGTGCCGTTGACGAAGACCTCGACCTCGGAGTCGCCCCCCGTCTCGTGGCGCGCCTTCATGTAGTCCAGCAGGCCGTAGAGCACCATCGCGGTCTGCTTGGTGCTCGACCAGTACGATCCGTAGGTGCGGTTGAGCATCAGCCACCGGACGGCCGGCTCGAGCAGCGGGCTGCGTGGATCGCGCGCGGCAAGGGCGCGGACGGCAAACGCCGTCGCCTCGACGCTGGTGTCCCCGAAATCCTCGAGGAGGGGATCGCCCTCGCTCGCCCACCACACGAGGTCGCCCTTGCGTTGAGCCGCCGAGGCGAGATCGCGCGCCAGCTCGTCGCCGCGCCGGTCGTTCGCCTGGTCGAGCGCGAGCAGCAGCAGGCTTCGGCCGTACGCGCTCATGCGCCCGCGCGCTTCCCACAACTCGCTGAGCGCCGCGCCCTGGTCGTACCGCGCGGCGTCTTCCCCGTACTCGCGCGCCTCGATTCCGCGCGCCGCCGCGATCCCCAGCACGTAGACCTCGTACGCCTTGAGATCGGGCACGGCACGCGGGTACTCCCGGTAGAGCCGGCGCAGCGCACGGACGGCGTTCTCGATCCTCCACTCGTCAACCTTGTAGCCGCCCGCCTTCGCCTCCAGGAGTCCGTAGAGCGCGTAGGCGGTCATGAACGGCTGGTTCTCGTCGGTCTTCCACCAGCCCCACCCGCCATCGTCGTGCTGATAGTCGTAGAGGCGCGTCAGGCCCTCGCTGACTTGGCGGTCGAGCGCCTTCATGGCCTCGGTGGGCGCGAGGTGCAGATCGTCGAACGCCCGCTTCACGAGGAGGTTCGGCACGAAGCTGGACAGCGTCTGTTCGGTGCACCCGTATGGATACGACGTCAGGAAGTCCAGCGCGCCGAGCAGCGGGCCGGCAAGGGACGGCGCGAGAGACACCCGCAGGCGGCGGGCCGACGGGTTCGCCGTGTCGGGGATCGCGAGATCCGCGGTCTGCTCGCCCGCGCCCAGGATCGACCCGGCCGCGCCCGTCTCGCGTTTCAGGCCGAACGGCAGCACGGGGAACGAGAGTTCCACCGCGTCGGCGTCGGCATCGGTCGTGGCGGCGCCCGTCACGGTCGCGGTGCCCACCTGGTCAGCCTTGAACCGCCAGTCGATTCGCGCCTCGCCGCCCTGCGCGATCGGCAGGGACGTGTCCTGCCCTGGCAGCGCGCGGCCGTCCGCGTCGGGGAGCGGCGTGAGCCCCGCGGAGGTGGCGGTCACGCGCACGGTCTTGTCCGCCGGCAGGTAGTTGTGGACGATGAGCGGCAGATCGACCGTGTCGCCCTCGGTCAGGAACCGCGGGGTGACGACACGCAGGATGAGGTCCTTCGTCGTGGTCGTCCGTGCGATGCCGGCGCCGACCTTCGTGTCGGCCGTCACCGCCCGGGCGGTCACGCGCCACGTCGTCAGGGCATCGGGGTACGGCACCAGGATGCTCGCGCGACCCTCGGCGTCGGTGACGACGCCGGCGGCCCAGAAGATCGCATCGGGGAAGTCCTTGCGGACCTGCGGCTTGACCTGCCGCTCGCCCTTGAAGTCCGCCAGGGTGAAGGGACGCCGCCGCTGGGTCAGCAGGATCTGCTGCGTGCCGGCGTAGCCCACGAACGAGTAGCCACGCGAGAACTCCGTCCAGACGCGGCTGTAGTCGCGCCGGTAGAAGAACCGCAGGGGGTCGGGTGTCGAATCGGGTTTCACGCCATACACGGCTTCGTCGATCACGCCGATGGCGACCTGCGCCCGCACGGGCACCCCCGCGTCGTCGGTGACGGTCAGCGTGAACTGCCCCGGCTGGCGAGGCCTGGAGACGGCCTGCGCCGCTGTCACGGTCACCTGGAGTTGGCGTGACGAGGCTGGCACCTTGAGCCGCTTCTCCGCACGATAGAGCCGATCGTCCTTGAGGAACAGGATGTTGACGTAGATGTCGCCCAGGTCGTCGTCGACGATCGGCACCTCGATCGCCTCGTCCGGCTTGACGCGGACGACCTGGTGGTACGAGACGATCTGGCCCTCCTTGGTGACGAGGACCGGCGCGGCGACCTGGCCGCCCCGGACGAGGATGCGCGCCGTGTCGCCCGGCTTGTAGCTGCGCTGATCGGCGATCAACTCGAGACTGACGTCCTGATCCTCCTCGCCTTCCGCCGCGCTGTACCCGGAGACCCACACGCTGGAATCGTCCTGGACGAGGCGCGCATCACTCCGGGCGCCGGCGCGGAACCGGTACGTGCCGGGTTCGGAGGGCAGCGTCGCGCTCCACGACGTGCGGCCGTCCTGGTCTGTCTGGACCGTGCCGCTCGTGATCTCCGTCACGGCCGGGTCCTGCCACCGGCCCTGGTCGTAGGTGAGCCGTTCCAGAGACACCGTGACCGCGAGGCCGGCCTGCGGCGTTCCGGCGTAGTCCAGCGCCTTGATCGCGACCTCGGCTCGTCCCCCGGGGCGATACACGTAGCGGTCGGGGTTCGTCGACAGGAAGAAGCGCCCGTAGGTCGCGTGCACGATCGTGTGCCCCGAAACCTCGCGGCTGCTGGCGTCGGTGACGCGCGCCTCGATCCGGAGCGAATAGTCGCGGGCTTTGTCGTCGGCCGTC
This sequence comes from uncultured Acidobacteriota bacterium, assembly GCA_963813325.1. Lineage (GTDB taxonomy): Bacteria > Acidobacteriota > Vicinamibacteria > Vicinamibacterales > JAKQTR01 > CAWEYM01. The sequence goes on along the minus strand of CAWEYM010000002.1, from coordinate 703,799 downwards.
GTGGGAATCGTTACGACAGCGTTGCCTTGTGCGTCGAGACGGGCCGTACGCTCGCTCTCCTGGTCGCCGCCGCCCCACCAGCCGCTCCCGTACTCCTCCTCGTCGTCGCTCCACCGCAAGGGCGAGTAGTACGACTGGCGGTGCACCACGTACTTGACGAGGCCACCCGCGACCGGCTGGCCGAAGTAGTAGCGGGCGTTGATGGTGGCGCGGATGGAGGCGCCCTGGATGACGAACCGGTCTGGCGCGGTGACGACGACCTCGTACTCCGGCTTGCGGTACTCCTGGACCTCGAAGGTGCCGCCGGCCTTCTGGTCGTCGCTGTTGACCGTCACCGAGTAGTAGCCGAGCGCTGCGCCCGCGGGCAGCGGGAACGCGGCGTCGACGGCGCCGAACGCGTCCACGTCGCGGGTCTCTCGGAACACGACCTTGTCGCTGTTGTCCGCCACGGCCAGTTCCACCTGCGGGCGGTCGAACGGTGCCAGCTGGCCGCGCGTGCGCCAGCGCAGAACGGCCTTGATCCGGACCGTGTGGCCGGGCCGGTAGATGGGCTTGTCGGTGAACACGTACCCCACCAGCTCGCGCGCCGACTCCTGCAGCGACCAGCCGCCGGGATCGGTCGCGGTGACCTGGTCACCGCAGCGGGCAACCGAGACAACCGACTCGGGCCGCACGGCGTCGAGTGCGACCGTGAGCGTGCCGTCCGCGCCGGTGGTCCCGGTTGCGGCCGGCTTGCGATCGACCAGCGTCTGCACGCTGCAGCCCGCCTGTGGTTCGCCCGAGAAGCGGTTGGCGGCGAAGGCGAACAGCTGACCCGGCGACGTCTTGGTGACGAGGCCGACGTCTGACACGATCACGACCGTGTAGGCCTTGAGCGGGGCGTTGACGGCCTCGACCACGTAGACTCCTGGCGTCTTCACGTCCAGCGGCACGCGCCGCGTCTCCGGCTCGCGCAGCGGCGGCAGGATTTCCCGCCACGACGCGACGAGGCGCGACCTGTTGAGCAGCGGGACCTGGGCGAACGTGCTGTATCGAAGCGTCTGGCGCCGGGCGACCTGCTGCTGTTCCTGGCGATCACGCCGCTTCGCGCGGTAGCCGGGGCTGAACTGGCGTCGAACGAAGGCCCGAATCTCGGCGCGGCGGTCCGCCTTCCAGGCGGCGATGCGCTCGAGCCAGGTTTGTTCCTGCGGGACCACCGGCTTCTCGCTGCCGAGCTGGTGCGGATCGCGAAGGCTCGCGAAGAACTTCAGCGGATCTTCGACGCGATACACCCGGAAGTCGAGGTACTCGACCCGGCGGAACGTCAGGCTGAAGGCCGGGCGCTCGCGTGTCGTGTAGATCTGGCTGCTCCACAGGCTGAACGCCGGGCCGTCGTCGGGTTGAGCGGTCGCGAGGGCTGGTCCGCACAGCAGGAGGCCGGCGACGAGGAGCGCGCGCGTTGAGGTCATAGCAGGTTGAGGCGGAACACGCCGACGAAGGACGGATTGTGGGGCACGGGCCGCCAGCGCGGGGCCGGGTGCCGCAGCAGGTCGGACAGGCGCGTCTTGCGCACCTCGCCAGGCCGGCCCTCGATCGGGCCGGTGTGGTAGACGAGCCAGTCGGTGGCGTCGCCCTCGAAGCGCGACGGGCCGACGAACACCATCAGGTGATCGGGGCTGCCCTGGCCATCCTGATGGAAATAGAGCAGGTCGCCGGGCCGCGCGGCCTTCACGTCGCGGCCGATCCCATGTGCATTCAGCGTCACGATCGTCCGCGCGTCGGCGAACTCGGCGTACCGGTTGCGGGCGACCTTGAAGATCGGCCAGCCGTCGTGAGCAGGCGCCGGACGGTCGGTGACGTCGGGAATGGCCGGTGCAATCGGCAGGGCCGCCTGGCGCACCCATTCCGCCGTGTGGGCCCGCAGGGCCTCGCGAACCGCGTGGCGGACGAGCCCGGCGCAGTCAGTGACGTCAGGGGTCGCGCGGTAGAACTGCGCGTCAGCCAGCAACGTGAACCAGGCACGGAACGCGTCGCGATCGGACGCGTCGAGCTGCCGCACCTGGGCAGCAGGTCGCGCCGCCGGTGTCAGCAGCACGGCGAGCGTTAACGCGGCCGCTACCAGTCGGCGTCGGTCCATGCCTTGCGTGCCGGGGCGAGGACGTCGAGGTTCGCGACCAGCGGTTCGTTGAGGAATGCCAGCAGCGGCGCGACGGCCTTGAACGTGTTGACCACGCTCCGGTAGAACCCGGGCGAGACGGCGAACTCCGCCGGCCGTTCGCACCCGGCCAGGAACTGGCGGTGCTTGAGATACGCGGCGGCCGGGTGATCGGCCGGGAACCCCCGCGGCACCCGCTGCAGCGTGTCGCCCTCGAGCGACCCGACCGCGGCGCGGAAGGGCGCCGCCTCGACAATCCGGCGGAAGCGGCGGTGATGGGCCGCAATGTGCTCGCGCACCAGGTGCAGGTGCGAGGTCGAGGGCATGTACATGCCGCCTCCCAGCCACACGTGCCGCGGGGCGACCTCGATGTAGAGGCCCGCCCCCTCGTGCTTCGGCAGCAGCCGGTGCGGAAACACCGCCCCGATGTGCGTCTTGAGCGGCGTCTTGTCCGCGCTGAACCGCGTGTCGCGGTAGATGCGGTACAGGGACGCGCGCGGCGAAGCGACCAGGTCGGGCGCAAAGTGCCGGAAGTCCTCCGCGAGCCGCTCGACCAGCGCGACCATGGGCGCGCGCACGATCTCCTCGTACCGGGCTTTGCGGGCGTGGAACCACTCGCGGCGGTTGTTCCGCGCGAGCGCTCGCAGGAAGGCCAGGGACGCCGGCGTGAATCGTGGCGCGGCGGGTCCCGGGACCATGGGGCGAGGAGAGGGGTGTCCGGGCATGGGATGTCGGCGCTCGGGGTGCGGTGGCCGAGTGTAGCGCGTGACGCGCCGAAAGCCAAGCGACGCGCCGGTCCCGGGAATACCGGGCGCGGAAGTGGGTTATTCTCTACGGAGAGGCATCCACCATGCTGATCAAGAAGGCCCCTGACCTCCGGTCGTCGGAGATCACCGACGAGCGCGTGTACCTGCAGCGCCGCGAATTCATGCGACTGGCGGCGGTGCCGGCGATCGCCGCGGCGGCCAGCCTGTTCCCAGTCATGCCGGCGGCGGCTCAGCAGGCGATTCCGAACATCCGCAAGAGCCCGTTCAGCACTGACGAGACGCTGACGCCGTACGCCGACGTCACGACCTACAACAACTTCTACGAGTTCGGCACCGACAAGGACTCGCCCGCGAGGATGGCCCGGGACTTCCGGACGAAGCCCTGGAGCGTCAAGATCGACGGGGAAGTGGCGAAGCCCGCCACGTACAACCTCGAAGACCTCCTCAAGCCCGAGACCATGGAGGAGCGCATTTACAGGCTTCGGTGCGTCGAGGGCTGGTCGATGGTGATCCCGTGGGTGGGATTCCCGCTTGCCGATGTTGTCAAGCGCGTGGAGCCGACCTCGAAAGCGAAGTTCGTGGAGTTCACCACCCTGCTCGATCCCGCGCAGATGCCGGGGCAGCGCTACCCCGTGCTCCGCTGGCCTTACGTGGAGGGGTTGCGGCTGGACGAGGCCAGGCACCCGCTGACCATCCTGGCCGTTGGTCTCTACGGGAAGACGCTGCCGAACCAGGACGGCGCGCCGCTCAGGCTGGTCGTGCCGTGGAAGTACGGTTTCAAGAGCATCAAGTCGATCGTGCGGATCCGTTTTGTCGAGAAGCCCCCCCTGACGGCCTGGTCGGCCCAGGCCCCGAACGAGTACGGGTTCTACTCGAACGTGAACCCGACCGTGGATCATCCCCGCTGGAGCCAGGCGCGCGAACGCCGCATCGGCGAGTTCTTCAAGCGCAAGACGCTGATGTTCAACGGCTACGGCGACCAGGTGGCGTCCATGTACGCGGGGATGGACTTGCGGAAGTACTTCTGACAGCCGGGAGCAGGGGCGTCCGCAGTCATCAGTTGTCAGTTCTGAGTCTTGAGTTCTGAGTCATGAGTGCTGGACGGCTGCAGAACTCACAACCCATAACTCACAACTCACAACTCACATAACTCACAACCCATAACTCACCGCTCAGTTGAGAATGATCAGAGCCATCAAGTCGGCTGTCTTCATCGCGGCCCTGGGGCCGGTCGCCTGGCTCGGATGGGGGGCGTGGGCGGGTGGCCTGGGCGCCAATCCCATTCAGACCATCACCTGGGAGACCGGCGTCTGGACGCTTCGTTTCCTGCTCATCACGCTGGCGGTGACGCCGGTGCGGCGCCTGACGGGCTGGAACGGCCTGATCAGGTTCCGGCGCATGCTGGGCTTGTTCGCCTTCTTCTACGGGGCGCTGCACCTGACGACCTACGTGTGGCTCGATCAGTTCTTCGCGTGGGGCGACATGGTGAAGGACGTGGCCAAGCGCCCGTTCATCACGGCCGGCCTGACCGGGTTCCTGCTGATGCTGCCGCTGGCGCTGACCTCGACGGCCGGCATGATTCGTCGCCTCGGCGGTCGGGCGTGGAGCCGGCTGCACCGCCTGGCGTACGCGTCGGCCGCTGCGGGTGTTGTCCACTACTGGTGGCTGGTCAAGGCCGATGTCCGGCGGCCCCAGGCCTATGCCCTCGTGCTGGCCGTGCTGCTGGGGTTCCGCCTCGTCTGGTGGCTCCGCCCGCGGCGGCCGGCCGGCAGGGGCTTTGTTCCCCAAAGAACTTGACACGGTGGGACGCCCGGTGTTCCACTAGAATGAACGGCTGTGGCCGAGCCGTTGCTGCCGCCCCGTCCAGACATCCAGGACCCGTCCGCGCTCCACGAGTACGCGCTGGATCACCTGGAGTTCATTCGCTCGACGATGGAGCGGGCCGGCGCTTTCACCGCCGTGTCCGGCCGCGGGCAGCTCATCGTGGGAACCGTCGGGCTCGCGGCGGCATGGCTCGCCGCCCGCCAGCCCGACCCCGTGTCGTGGATGGCGACCTGGCTCGCGGCAGCGGCCGGCGCCATCGTGGTGGCGGGCGCGGCGATGTGGCGGAAGGCCCGGTCCCTGGGCGTGCCGCTGCTCGGCGGGCCGGGCCGGAAATTCGCGCTGGGCCTTCTGCCCCCGTTGCTGGCCGGAGCGCTGCTCACGCTGGCCCTGCAGCGTGCGGGTGAGTACGGCCTCATGCCGGCGACCTGGCTGCTGCTGTTCGGCGCGGGTGTGATCGGCGGCGGGGCGTCGTCGGTTCGGCCGGTGCCCGTGATGGGGGCGTGCTTCATCGGCCTGGGCGCCGTGGCCGCGCTCGCGCCGGCCGCCTGGGGTGACGCGTTGCTGGCGCTCGGGTTTGGCGTGGTGCAGATTGGGTTCGGTATCCTGATCGCGGTGAAATACGGTGGCTAGACACAGCACGGCCCGTCAGGATCATGGGCGTCGCGGCGCGGGCGACCCCGCACCGGTGCGGCCGGTTCGGGAGGCGAGCGCCCCGGAACGGCGAGTGGCGGCCTTCGACCGCCTCATCCATGAGCGGTTGCGGCTGGCAATCGTGTCGGCGCTGGCGGTGAACGAATCGTTGAGCTTCAACGAGCTGAAGGCCCTGCTCGCCACGACGGACGGCAACCTCAGCGTCCATGCGCGCAAGCTCGAGGATGCGCAGTACATCTCCTGCACGAAGTCCTTCCAGGGGCGCCATCCCCGGACGGAGTTCCGCCTGACCACGGCGGGCCGCCGGGCGCTCGACCGCTACCTGAACCACATGGAAGCGCTCATCCGCGCCATGAAGCAGCGGTAGCCGGCAGGCTGCCGGCGCCGATTCCGGAACAACCGCAGAACGGCGCCCCTACTCGGGCGTCGTGGCGGCCGCCGCGCGGCCCTGCAGCTTCGATTTCAGGAAGGCGACGATCCCGGGCAGCAGCGACAGGAAGATGACGACCGCCACCACGATGTGAATGCGGCTCTCGATGTTGGGCACCAGCCGGCCGAGGAAGAACCCGGTGAACGTCATGCTGGTGATCCACAGGATCGCGCCGACCACGTTGAACGCGGCGAACCGCCGGTAGGTCATCTCGGCGGCGCCCGCCACGACCGGCGCGAACGTCCGGACGATCGGCATGAACTGCGCGAGGATGATGGTCTTGCCGCCGTGCCGCTCGTAGAACTGGTGCGTGCGGATCAGGTGCTGGCGCCGGAAGAAGAACGAGTTGGGCCGGTTGTAGAGGGCGTGGCCCGCGCGGTTTCCGATGAAGTACCCCGTTCCGTTGCCGACGACGGCCGCCAGGATGAGCGAGGGGATCAGCCACGCGATGTTGAGATCGCCGCGCGCGGCGAAGAGCCCGGCGGTGACCAGGAGCGAGTCGCCCGGCAGAAAGAACCCGACCATCAGGCCGGTCTCGGCGAAGATGATGAAGATCAGCCCGGCGAGCCCGACGAGCCGGATGAGTTCCGGCACGTTGTAGACGATGCGGAAGAAGTCCTGGATCAGGTCCACGAAAGCGCTCCTGACGGTGCCGTCGATCGGCCCCGCGCGAATCAGCAAGTATACCTCCCTCTGGTATGCTTGAGGCGACCGGCGAGCCGCGCCCGCGGCGGCGGTTGCCGTGCGCCAGCCCGGGAACCCGCCATGACCCATGATCAGACCGTGCACGGGGCCGGGCCCACAGCCCCGGCCGCGCTCGAGGTCGACGCGCTGGCCGCGGCCCTTCGCGCGCGCCTGACCGGGGAGGTTCGGTTCGACGCCGGCAGCCGCGCGATCTATGCGACGGACTCGTCGAACTACCGGCAGGTCCCCATCGGGGTCGTGATTCCTGCCGACGCCGCCGACATCGTGACGACGGTCGAGACCTGCCGCCGGTTCGGCGCGCCGATCCTCCCGCGCGGCGCCGGCACCAGCCTGGCGGGCCAGGGCTGCAACGTCGCCGTCGTGATCGACACGTCGAAGTACTGCAACGCCATCCTGGACATCGATCCCGCCCGCCGGCAGGCGCGCGTGCAGCCCGGTGTCGTGCTCGACCGCCTCCGGGACGAAGCCGAGAAGCACCACCTGACCTTCGCGCCCGATCCGGCGACGCACCGGTGGTGCACGGTGGGCGGCATGATCGGGAACAACTCGTGCGGCGTCCACTCGGTGATGGCCGGGAAGACCGACGACAACATCGACGAGCTGGACATCCTGACCTACGACGGCCACCGCCTGCGCGTCGGCGCGACCCCGCCGGACGAGATCCAGCGCATCATCCGAGAGGGCGGCCGCCGCGGGGAGATCTACGCACGGCTGGTCGCGCTCCGCGATCGATACGGCGACCTGGTGCGGGCGCGCTTCCCGAGGATCCCGCGCCGCGTCTCCGGCTACAACCTCGATTTCCTGCTGCCCGAGCACGGCTTCCACGTGGCCCGTGCGCTCGTCGGGTCCGAGGGCACCTGCGTCACGGTGCTGGAGGCCACGACGCGACTCGTGCCGAGCCCGCCCGCGCGGTCGCTGGTCGTGCTGGGGTTCCGCGACGTGTACCTCGCGGGCGATGCCGTGCCGATGATCCTGGAGTTCGGCCCGATCGGCCTCGAGGGCATCGACGAGCTGCTCGTCCAGCACACGCGCAAGAAGGGCCTCAACGCGAAGGGCCTGGCATTGCTGCCCGACGGCGGCGCGTGGCTCTACGTGGAGTTCGGCGCCGACACGCCGGCAGAGGCCGCCGCCCGCACGCAGCGCCTGGTCGACGGCGTCCGCCGGTTGCCCGATCCGCCGAGCGCGCGCGTGTTCGCGGATCCGATCGACACCGCGCACGTGTGGACCGTGCGGGAATCGGCGCTGGGCGCCACCTCGTTCGTTCCGGGCCAGGCCAAGAACTGGGAAGGCTGGGAGGACGCCGCCGTGCCGCCCGCGCGCATGGGCGATTACCTCCGCGCGTTCAGGAAGCTGCTGGCGGGCCACGGCTTCACGGGCGCGCTGTACGGTCACTTCGGCCAGGGTTGCATCCACACGCGCATCGACTTCGACCTGAAGACGGAGGGCGGCATCGCGAAGTACCGCCGCTTCGTCGAGGAGGCCGCCGATCTCGTTGTCGGGTTCGGGGGATCGCTGTCGGGCGAGCACGGCGACGGGCAGTCCCGTGCGGAGCTGCTGCCGCGGATGTTCGGGCCGGAGCTGGTCGAGGCCTTCACCGAGTTCAAGGCCATCTGGGACCCGGACAACAGGATGAACCCCGGCAAGGTCGTGCATCCGTACCGGCTCGACGAGCACCTCCGCCTGCCGCAGTACAACCCGCCCGCGGTCACGACGCACTTCGCGTACCCCGTCGAGGGCGGGTTCGCCGACGCCGCGCTGCGTTGCGTCGGGGTGGGGAAGTGCCGCAAGACCGACGGCGGCGCGATGTGCCCGTCCTACATGGCGACCGGCGAGGAGCGCCACGCGACCCGCGGCCGCGCGCGCCTGCTGTTCGAGATGATGCAGGGTGAGGTGATTACGGGCGGGTTCCGCGACGAGGCCGTGCGCGAGGCCCTCGACCTGTGCCTGTCGTGCAAGAGCTGCAAGACCGAGTGCCCGGTGGGCGTGGACATGGCGACCTACAAGGCCGAGTTCTTTGCCCACTACTACGAGGGCCGGCGCCGCCCGCTGCGCGCGTATGCCTTCGGGCTGATGCATCGATGGGCGGAACTGGCCGAGTATGTGCCCTGGCTCGCGAACTTCTTCACGCAGGTGCCGCCGTTCAGCGGGATGGTCAAGGCCGTGCTCGGCGTCGAGCCCGAGCGTCGGATTCCGGCGTTCGCGCGGAGGAGCTTCCGGCGGGGCTTCAGGCCCGCGGCCGCCGATGCATCGCGGCCCCGCGTCCTGCTGTGGCCCGACACCTGGAACAACTACTTCCGCCCGGAGGTGGCCAGCTCAGCGGTCGAGGTGCTCGAGGCGTCGGGATTTCACGTCGACATTCCGCGCGAGCGCCTGTGCTGCGGCCGGCCGCTCTACGACCACGGCATGGTCACGGCTGCCCGACGCCTGCTGCAGCAGATCCTCGCAAGCCTGCGGCCGGAGATCGAGGCTGGCGTGCCCGTGGTCGGTCTCGAACCGAGCTGCGTCGCGGTGTTCCGCGACGAACTGCTGAACCTCTTTCCGGGCGACGACCTCGCGGCGCGCCTGTCGCGGCAGACCTTCCTGCTCACCGAGTTCCTCGAGCGCAGCGGGAAGCCGGTGCCGGCCACGTGGCATGCCAGGGCGCTCGTGCACCCGCACTGCCATCACCGCGCAGTCCTGCGTCTGGACGACGAGGTGGCGGTCCTGAAGCGACTGGGGCTCGATTTCACCGTGCTCGATGCCGGGTGCTGCGGCATGGCCGGGGCGTTCGGGTTCGAGCGAGAGCACTTCGACGTGTCGATGCGAACCGGCGAACGCGTGCTGCTGCCGGCCGTCCGCGCCGCGTCGGAGGACACCATGGTCGTGGCCGACGGGTTCAGCTGCGGCGAGCAGATCGCGCAGACCACGGGCCGCCGCGTCTGGCACGTCGCCGAGGTCCTGCGGGAAGCGCTGCGCCGGCAGTCGCGTTGAGGGACGGCTCCCGTGGACGCGACGCCGGCCGCCGCCCCGCGGCTTTCCGACGTAGCCCCGCGGCTTCAGCCGCGGGGTACCCCGGCGCTGAAGCGCCGGGGCTACGTCGATCGCGCTGAGGGACGGCTCACGGCGTACCGCTGTAGCCCCGCGGCTTCAGCCGCGGGGTACCCGGCGCTGAAGCGCCGGGGCTACGTCGATCCACGAAGCGGCGGGGCTACGTCCTCCCTTCAGCCCGACGCTCGAATCCCGAATCCCCATTCCCGAATCCCGGATTCTTCGTCCTTCGGCGTTCTTCCTTCTGGTCCTTCTTCTGGCTTCTTTCTTCTCCATCTTCCCCCGGCTCCATCCTTGCAGCGGGCAACGTGGAGCGAACGTCCTGAGGAGGACTTTATGCGTTCAAGCGCAGAATCGCGCACGGGCCTGGCGGTCGCGGGAGCGTGCGTGCTGGCCATCTCTGTAATCGCTGTGACGCAATCGGCCGAGCCGGCTGCGCCCAGCCTGGCCGGCTGTCCCGTGTTTCCGCCGAACAACGTCTGGAACACCCCGATCGACGACCTGCCGGTCGACGCCAACTCGGACGCGTACATCGCCTCGATCGGGACGCAAACAGGGCTGCACCCTGACTTCGGGTCGGGCCTGTGGGATGGCGGCCCCATCGGCATTCCGTACACGCTGGCCCCAGCCACGCAGCGCAAGGTGCGGATCACGTTCTACTACCCGGGCGAGAGCGACCCGGGGCCGTATCCGATCCCGGCCACCGCGAAGATCGAAGGCGGCGCGGGCAGCACGGGTGACCGCCATGTCCTGGTGCTGCAGCGCAAGACGTGCCGGCTGTACGAGATCTACGATGCGCACCGGCGTCCGGCCGGCGGCTGGAGAGCCGGCTCCGGTGCCGCGTGGGACCTGCAGTCGAACGCCCTGCGGCCCGACGGATGGACGTCGGCCGACGCGGCGGGGCTGCCGATCCTGGCCGGCCTGGTGCGCTACGACGAGGCGGCGACCGGCGCGATCACGCACGCCATTCGCTTCACGGCCGCGCGGACCCGCCGCGAGTACGTCTGGCCCGCCCGCCACTTCGCCTCCAGCATCACCGATCCGGGCGTGCCGCCGATGGGGCAGCGCTTCCGCCTGAAGGCATCGGTCGACACGTCGGGATTTTCGCCGTCGGTCCGGGTCATCCTGGCTGCGTTCAAGACGTATGGGTTGATCCTGGCCGACAACGGCTCCAACTGGTACATCGGCGGGGTGCCCGACGCCCGCTGGAACAACGACCTGCTCGTGGGCGAGTTGCGGCGGTTGACGGGCTCGGACTTCGAAGCAGTGGACGAATCAGGCCTCATGATCGACCCGGACTCGGGGGAAGCCAGACAACGTCAGGGCGCACGTCCCCAGTAGCCCGGACGGCCGGCCGAACCCGCCGATGCCGTCGTTGTGAGTGCGGGTCACGCCGAACCGCCGCAAGCCGACAGCCACGAGCCCTTCGTGGTGAGCCGCGCGTCCCGGGCCGCGCGCCGCGGCGCTCTGGAGCGAGACCCTCCCGCCGCCGGCCGCGATCCGCCGGCCGGCGACACGCGGCGGCGAACTCACCGGGCGAGCCTTCCGTATTATCAGGCAGGTCGCCGGCCTGCGGCGCTGCGTGCTCGGGGCCGCGATCTCCCGGAGGCCCGCATGTTGTCTGTCACCACCCGGCTCCGCCGCATCGCCCGGTCCTTGCGTCGCACGCCGCTGTTCACGAGCATCGCGATCATTACGCTTGCCGTCGGCATCGGCGCCACCACCGCCATTTTCAGCGTCGTCTACGCCGTCCTGCTCAAGCCCCTGCCGTTTGACGACCCCGAGCGACTCGTCGGCGTCTGGCACATCGCACCCGGGTTGGGCACGGGCCTGCTGAATCAGGGTCCCGCCACCTACCTCACGTACCGCGAGGAGAACCGCGTCTTCGAACAGATCGGGATGTGGGACAACACGTCGGTGTCGGTGACCGGGCGCGGCGAACCCGAACGCGTCGAGGCCCTGATGGTCAGCGACTCGACGTTGCCCGCGCTGGGCGTGCAGCCGCTCCTCGGCCGGCGGTTCGACGCCGAGGACGATTCGCCCCGCAGCCCCGAGCGCGTGATGCTGGGCCACGCCTACTGGCAGGCCCGGTTCGGTGGCCGCTCCGACGTCATCGGCCAGACCGTGGTGGTGGACGGCAAGCCCCGGGAGATCATCGGCGTCCTGCCGGCGGGGTTCCATTTTCTGAACTACAGGGCTGCGCTGCTCCTGCCGCTGCGGTTCAACCGCGCGGAAATCTTCGTCGGCGAGTTCAGCTACCAGGCGGTGGCGCGGCTCAAGCCCGGTGTGACGATCGATCAGGCCGACGCCGACATCGCCCGCATGATCCCGCTGGTGCTGGAGCGGTTCCCGCTGCCGCCGGGGTTCACGAAGAAGATGTTCGAGGACATCCGTATCGGTCCGCGGGTCCGCCCGCTCGCCGACGACCTGGTGGGCGACATCCGTCCGACCTTGTGGATCCTGTTCGGCACGGTCGGCATGGTGCTCCTCATCGCGTGCGCCAACGTGGCCAACCTGTTTCTCGTCCGGGCAGAGGGCCGCCAGCAGGAGCTGGCGGTCCGCGCCGCGCTCGGGGCGAGCTGGGGACGCATCGCGCGCGAACTGCTGGCGGAGAGCGTCATGCTGGGCCTGCTCGGTGGTGTGGTCGGCCTCGGCCTCGCGGCCGCCGGCACGCGCCTGCTCGTCGCGCTCGGGCCGGACAGCCTGCCCCGGCTCGACGAGATCGGCATCGACCCGGCCGTCCTGCTCTTCGCGTTCGGCGTGTCGCTGCTGGCCGGCGCGCTCTTCGGCCTGATCCCCGTGCTGCGTTTTGCTCGGCCGCATCTCTCGACCGCGCTCAAGGAAGGGGGCCGCGGCGCGAGCGACGGGCGCCAGCGGCACCGGGCGCGGAGCGCGCTCGTCATCGCCGAGGTGGCGCTCGCGCTGGTCCTGCTCGTGGGGTCCGGCCTGATGATCCGCACGTTCCAGGCCATGCAGCACGTGGAGCCGGGCTTCACGCAGGCGGAAGACGTGCTCACCATGCGCGTCACGATTCCCGAGGCGATGGTGGCCGACGACGAGCAGGCGGTGCGGACGCACGAACGGATCGCCGGGCGGATCGCGCAACTCCCGGGCATCACGTCGGTGGGCCTGTCCTCGGCCATCACCATGGACGGCCACGACAGCAACGACCCGATCTTCGTCGAGGACCGTCCCTTGCCGCCCGGACGCATCCCGCCGATCCGGCGCTTCAAGTTCGTGTCGCAGGGGTACAGCGAGACCATGGGCAACCGCCTGCTGGCGGGGCGCACGCTGACGTGGGAGGACGCCTTCAGCCTCAGGCCGGTGGCGGTCGTGAGCGAGAACTTCGCGCGCGAGTATTTCGACGCACCGTCCACGGCGATCGGCCGGCGGATCCGCCAGACCCCGACGTCGCCCTGGCGCGAGATCGTCGGGGTCGTCGGCGATGAGCGGGACGACGGCCTCGGGCGACCGGCGCCGGCCATCGTCTACTGGCCGGTCCTGATGAAGGACTTCTGGCAGTCTGGGCTGACAACGCGCCGTTCTCTCGGCTACGCGATCCGCAGCCGCCGGATGGGGTCGCCCACGCTGATGAAGGAAATCCAGCAGGCGGTCTGGTCCGTCAATCCGAACCTGCCAATCGCCGAGGTCCGGTCGCTTGTCGAGCTCCGCGCGGCGTCGATGGCGCAGACCTCGTTCACGCTGGTGATGCTGGGCATTGCCGCGGCGGTGGCGCTGCTGCTCGGCATCGTGGGCATCTACGGGGTGATAGCGTTCATCGCATCGCAGCGGACGCGCGAAATCGGCATCCGCGTGGCGCTCGGCGCGCAATCCTCCGACGTGAGCAGGTTGTTCGTGCGGTACGGGCTGGTCATGACCGGCGCGGGCGTGGCCCTGGGGATCGTCGGGGCGGCGGGCCTGACGCGGTTGATGTCGACCCTCCTGTTCGGCGTGAGCGCGCTCGACCCGGTCACCTACGTGGTGGTGGCGCTGGGTCTGGGCGGGGTCGCCCTGCTGGCGAGTTACCTGCCCGCGCGGCGGGCGGCGCGGGTGGATCCGGTCGTGGCATTGCGAGGCGACAGCTGATCTCGGCGAGACACGCCCACACCCCGGTCCGCCACTTCCTGCCTTGGGCCCGGCGGCCCTGACGCCGCCCTGCCGGATGTAGAGTACACTGGTGGTCTGTCCCCCTGGGAACACGCGACCACGCCGCCCGGCCAAGCGGACGATTCGGCGTGACACGCCGGCCGAATCGAGGAAGCCGCGCACATCAGACGGTGGAAGCGCCCTGTGTCCGGCGGAGCGCTTCGATGCGCTGACCGGTCGGCGCACGGCCAGGGGGGGCGAGCTCCGCAAGTGACCGCCGCCGCACGAACGATCCGGCGTGTGCCGTAGGGCACAGACGCCGAAGTCGGCGGGATCCAGAATGGTGACGAGGTGGTCCGACCCCGGACCGCGGGACTGAAAGGCTGTACGCTTGCTGCTCGACATCGGGCTCGTCCTCACGTGGGCCGTCTTGCTCGCCGCGCGCGAGCGGGAAGCGCGCCGGCCGGAGGCTGTGAACCTCGCGCAGACGTCCGATCGCCCCGTTGCGCCGCACCCGGCGCCGCAGGCGGCCTCTCCACGGCGATGAGGGATCTCATGTTCAGGTGTGCAGACAGCGGACGGAGCGGCTCGGGGACCGGCCCGGCCGGATCGTGGGACCAGTACCCCCCCATCCCGGCAGGGCCGAGCGGCCCTCAAGGCGCGGCGGGCCAGCCCCGGGTGGACACGTCGCGCGCGGCAGCAGGCCCGACGCCCGCCCGCGCGGGCGGCGGGCGCACGCTCAGCCCGTCACACTACTTCGCCGAATCGAGCGGCGACGAGACCTTCCGGCCGTACCGCCATCTCGCCGTCCGCGTGCTGGCGCGCGCGCTGCAGGACCTGACCAACCCGGCAGGGTTGGCCACGCACCGGGAGAGCGCGCGGGTGTTCTTCGCGGGTTCCAGCATGCTGTCCCACTGGTGCCGGGTGGCCGCGCTCGACCCGCGCTGGATCACCGACCGGGCGGGCAAGCTCCCGGGCTGCGGGGCTGGGCGACTCGACCCGGACCCCTGCGGCGCGGTGCCCGAACAGGGGTGACGAAACCGAGGTGAACATGCAGCACGATGTCCCTGCCGACAAGCCGCTCGTGCCCAAGAGTTGCCCGGCGTGCCGATCAACGGATCTGATGAGCACCAGCAAGACGATCGACGAAGCGACGTACTGGCGGTGCAGCAAGTGTGGCGAGGTCTGGAACGTCGGTCGCCGGCAGGAGCCGACGCCGTGGGCCGGACGACGCTGACCGGACGCGACCCGTCGCGGCGGGCGTCACGCCCGTCGTGGGATCAGCCCCTCCAGGTGGGCGATTCGCGCCAGGGCGTTGTCCCGCAGCGCCGCCGCGTCACGGGAGATGTCGGTTTCGCCCAGCCGCTCGAGCCGCGGCGCGCGCCGATCGATCGCCGCGATGAGCTCGCGCAGATCGACGAGCATCCGGCGCTGTGCCGCCCGTAACGCCTGCCCCCGATCGACCGCCGCTTGTGCCGTTCTGAACACCCAGCCCGCGGGCTGCTCGCGTCGTGTACCAGAAGGAGTGTCTCGTGCCCTGCGTGCTGACAATCAACGGCGGCTCGTCGAGCATCCGGTTCGCGGTGTATGAGGCCGGCGAAACGCCGCGCCGCCGGCTGGATGGCAAGATCGATCGCATCGGTTTGAGCGGCACCAGCGTGGTCGTCAACGATCCGGCGGACCAGCCTCCGAGCCCCCGCCGAATCGCCGCAGCCGATCACCGGACGGCGGTGGCGTTCCTGCTCGACTGGCTGGAGACGCAGCCCATCTTCGCGTCGGTCGAAGCCGCGGGGCACCGCGTGGTGCACGGCATGACGCACTCCAAACCGGAGCGGGTCACGCCGAAGCTGCTCGCCGAACTGCATCGCATCACGCCGTATGCCCCCGATCACCTGCCGCGCGAGATCGCGCTGATCGAGGCCTTCCAGCGTCGGCACCCGAAGCTGCCCCAGGTGGCGTGCTTTGACACGGCGTTTCACCGCACTCTGCCGCGGGTCGCCAAGGTGCTGCCGATCCCGCGGCGCTACGGGACCAGGGGCGTCGAGCGCTACGGTTTTCATGGTCTGTCCTACGCCTATTTGATGGAGGAACTCGGCCGGCTCGATCCCGCGGCTGCTGCGGGTCGTGTGATCCTCGCGCATCTCGGCAGCGGCGCCAGCCTGGCCGCCGTGCGCAACGGCAAGAGCGTCGACACCAGCATGGGCTTCACGCCCACGGCAGGACTGGTGATGAGCACGCGCACGGGAGACCTCGATCCCGGCCTGGTGTACTACCTGGCGCGCACTGAACGCATGACCGCGACGCGATTTCAGCGCATGGTGAACCACGAATCCGGTCTGCTCGGCGTGTCCGGCACGAGCTCGGACCTGCGCGACTTGCTCGCGAAGGAAGCCGGCGACGTGCGTGCGCGGGAAGCCGTGGCACTGTTCTGCTATCAAGCGAAGAAATGGATCGGCGCCTTCGCCGCCGCGCTCGGTGGCCTGGACGCGATCGTTTTCAGCGCAGGCATCGGCGAGAACGCACCGCTCATCCGGACGCGGATCTGCGACGGACTCGGCTTTCTCGGCATCGACCTCGACGAGACGCGCAACGCGAAGAATGCCCCGCTGATTTCGCCCGACGCCGGGCGCGTCACGGTGCGGGTCATTCGCACGGACGAAGAACTGATGATTGCGCGCTCGGTGCTCCGGTCCCTGGCTCCCCTCACCAGCCCTTGTTCCTGAGCTCAGTCGGAGGTCCGGAATGGATCCTTGACCCTCACGCCGCCGTACCGTTGCCCGTCGGACAGATCCTCGGAGTACAGGATCTCGGCCCCCGCGGCCTGAGCGGCTTGGATCACCAGGGCATCCCAGAACGAGATCTGGTACCGCGCTTCAAGGTCCAGCGCCTCCAGAATCGAGTCGCCCCCGTTCACGACAACCTGCCACGCGAGGTAGTCGGACACAACGTCACGTGTCGCCCTCGCGTCTAGCGGTTTCTTGGCCTTCCGACGCAGGTTGACCGCCAGTTCCTGCAGGACCTGAGTGCTGATGACACCCGACCTGGTCTCCCACAGCTCCTCGACGAGCGCCTTGGCGCGCTGGTGCTTCTCGCCCGCGGCGGTGTCGTGGGCGTACATGAGGATGTTCGTGTCGACGAAGTATCTATCGCTCATGGAGCTCGTCGCGGGTTTTGGGAGGCGTCCATTGAAGGTCGAGACCCTCGCGGAGACGCGCGAGCGCGCGCCGCCGAGCCTTGTCGAAGGCCTTCCGATCCCGCACCATGGTTTCGAGGCGATCAGTGAGCAGGGCGCTGATTGATCGTCCTTCTTCGGCCGCCATCACGCGCGCTTCTCGAATCAGGTCGGCATCGAGTTTCAGGGTGACGTTGGTTTTCATAGGTCCCTGGTGAGCACGTCAACAACGTGCAGCACAATTATACGTGCTCATGGATCCTGTGGCAAGTGATGATGGGACGAGTCGCCATTGGGCAGGAGTGATCCGCCCAGCGCACCGCGGCGCCCGCAGACGACGGCGCCGGTTCGTTCCTTGACCAACCCTTGACGAACCCCGGCCCAACGAACCCCGGCCCAACCTTGACCCGTTGGACGTACCCGCCTATGGTGTGTGCGACGAGAGCCCGCGAATGCGCGGAGCGGTCGTGTGGCGGACGCGATCCTGGAGACACCGGCGCGGCAGGGCAGGGTGGCCGTGACGAAGTCACACGCTGTTGCAGGCTGACCGGAGGCGCCATGAGCGAGATCCCGGAAACGGACGTCCGGCGGACTGGGCCAATCGTCACGGGCATCGTGGCGGCACTCCTGGGTATGGCGACCCTGGGCGCCGCGTGGCTGGGCATCGAGCGGCTGCGTGCTCACCCCGAGGACGGCTGGGAGGCCTTCATTCTGTCCCTGCTGCCCGGGGTTCCGGCGCTCATCTTCGCCGGCATGAGCGCGGTGATGGCGGCTGACGTGCGGAAGCAGAGGGCTATCGCGGAGCGCCGCGCGGCCAGTCCCGACGAGCCGTGGCTGTGGTCGGAGACGTGGCGGCACGGCCAAATCCGGTCGATGAGCGAGGGGATTTCGGGCCTCGTCCTCGCGATCCTCGGCGTGGTGCTCTTCACCGCCGGCACCTGGCCGCTCGCAATCCTGATGCGACAGGGCGCCGTGCCGCCGCCAGCCTGGATTCTTGGCGCGGTCTTCACTGCGGCCGGGCTCGTGCTCATGGGCCTTGCCGTGCACTTCTTCCTGGCGGCGCGCAAGTACCCGCGGGCCGCGTTCGAAATGAGCGTTCTGCCGGGGACGCTCGGGGGACCGCTCAAAGGGACCATCCAACTTCCGCCCGAGGTCCCCGGCGGGACCGAGGTCACGGTGACACTCACCTGTACGGGGACGGGGAGGGGCAGGTCTTCGTCGAACCGACCGATCCACTACCAGGATGAGGTCCGGGTGCCCGCCCTGGCAGGGAGCGTTCCCATCGACCTGACCATCCCGTTCGACGTTCCCCAGAGCGAGCCGCCGGGCAGCAAGGCACTCAGCTGGTGCGAGTGGGACCTGGGCGTCAGCGCCTCGGTGCCGGGTGTCGACTACAGCGCCATCTTCACCGTGCCGGTGTTCGCGACGCCGGCCAGCAATCCTTCGCTGCTGAAAGGCACGGTCGATGTCGTTCACGTCACCGAACGCCCGACCGGCGCGAAGACGATCGTTGAGGCGGGGCGTGAACGGACCGTCTTCGCGTTGGCGCGGGTGAAGGGGCTCGGGTGCGGAGCGGTCGCGTTTCTCCTGTCCCTGCCGGTCGCGTGGGGGATCGTCCGTTACGCCGACTCTGATCGGGGCCCTGCTTTCCAGGCCGCCGGGCTCGCGGTGCTCGCCGGCGCCGGGATCGCGTCCCTGGTGTGGCTGCTCACGCCGACCCGCCTGGAGATCCACGGCGGCGCCATCCGGCAGGACTACGGCCTCTGGCGGACGCGCGCGTTCCCCCTGGCGGACGTGGCCGAGATCACGTACGACGCGGCGCAGGCGACCCAGGTTTCGGCCGTGATGAAGGACGGCCGCAGGCGCTGGCTCGTCATCGACATGTCCGGCCCTGCCGAAGCCAAGTGGCTGGCGGCGGAGCTCACGCGCGCCGTCGAGCGCCACCGCGGCTCGCCGGCCCGGGGGTGACGCCGTGTCCGCGTCGCCGGCGCCGTCACGCCGGCGCTGTCGTGGCTCGCCCCGTACTCGATGACCTTCACGTCCCCGGCATGGCGTTGCCGGGGTGTACGGGGAAAGAGCCGCTCGGCTTTCACCACGCGGCTCTTGTGGTTGCGGGGGCGTGCAACCAGCGGTACTTGCAGCTGTGGCCGGCGCTGCATGAGCTCACGTTCGGAGCAGCTATTTGCGAGCACACACCGGAGAGCGAGCGCCCAGGACGTGAGCCAGAAGCCGGGATGCGAATCCCTCATCGCGCTCCTCCGCTGGTCGGCCATGAAGGCGAGCATCGAGTACTGCCTTGGCCCTTGTGGCGCTGTCCCGAACAGAAGGTGACGCATCGCTGGAAAGCTCGCTGAGTGTGCGCACGCTGTCAGAGCTTCCAATCTGTCCGAGGGAATAGGCGACCCAGTTCCGCACGTACTCGTCATGATCCGATACTGCGTCGAGCAGCGCACGTTCGTTCTGCGCACCGGCGCAGGACGCCAATCCGTGCGCGGCCCTGGCGCGGATGGTGCCATTCGGATTCTTGAGGGCCGCCCGTAACCCAGGCCCACCGTAGTGCTGCACCATCTTGCGCATGGCAGCCGTGCTGATGCTCATGTCGTTGTCCCCCATCGCAGAGGTCAATGCTGAGAGTTCGTCAGGCACAGAAGGCTCGCAGCCCGCGCAGAGCAGCACGCCGACAACGAGCCCGAGGAGCTTACGGGTCACTGGAGTACCTCATACTGACCGAACGGCAATCGACGCCCCATCTCGCCTCGAGCAACACTTCGAAGGCTAGCCACTGGAAAACGTATGTGAATTGCCTCGATTCCCGACGCTGCCACTCCAGAAAGGTGGTTGACGAGCCCGCGTCCACTACGCGGCCACCACGCTAATCCGACCAGCCTTCCGCGAGCGAGGCTTGCGCCGAATCACGATCTCCACGTCCTGGTCGACCGCCGTCAACAGGTTCATCAAGCGTTCGACCGAAAAGCCGGCCAGCTTGTAGTGACGAAGGGCGGAGACCTTCGGTTGGGTCACACCCAGCACCTTGGCGGCATCCGCCTGCGAAAGCCTGCGCGCTTCAAGGACCTGATTCAGGGCATAGGCCAGGCGCAGCTTGGCTTGACGCTCGGCGGCGTCTGGGAATCCAAGGTCAGCGAACACGTTTCCAGTCCCACGGGTTACCGGTTCTCGCCGATCAGCGCTTTTGCTTGCCATAGTGTTCCTCGTAATCCCTCTCCGCGGTTTTCAATGGAAACGTCAGGAAGTCACGCTTGGATGACCCGACCCAGTTCAGCGGCCTTTTCGTCTGCAGCGAGGGTATGGCGCACGAGGTGATTATCCCAATTATGGGATGTACTGGCAAGGCTCGAGTCCGCCGGCGTCTAGCCTGCGTCGGGAATCGGGAAGCGCGTTTCGCCCAGGAGACGGTACGGATCGAACGGAACGTGTGCGGCAGCCTGATCGGACCACGGGGCTTGTCCCTGTGGCCTTCGTTGGTTGCGGGGGCAGCTGCACAACGCGGCCCCTCGACCGTACCTCGGGCGTGTCGTTCAGGCCGGAACGAGACATCCGTCCTGGGGCCTCGAGTCGTGTGCTATGTGTTTCGGGGATCTCGCACCCGTGAGCCCTTTGTTGTCGACGCCGCTCTTACTGCAAGATGATTCCTACCGTCACGGTCATGCAGACAGGCACGGGCCGTCCCTGAACGACCGTTGGCTCAAAGAGCCACTGGCCAATGGCCGTGGTGATCGCCTGATTGAACTCCGGCCACGGCGGTATCGCCTCGACTTCGGAGCATCCAAACTCGTCGCACCTTTCCGTCGCCGCCAACCAGCGCTTCGCCCACCCAGGGGGCGCCCTTCACCGTCCGCGACTCCGAATCGCTTGGGTACTTCGGTATCACGTCGCGCAGCTTTCGCGGCGGCTGGACCTTCTTGCCAACGCCGACGCGAATGGGCTCCTCGCCAACGAGCTTCGGGGCGTCGCGGTCGCATGTCTCGAAGGCGAGGCGTGGATCTGGGCGGGGCGACTGGCCGGCGACCGAGGCATCGAGGAGGCACATGCTCGCCACGGCACAGCTCGCCAAGATGGAGTGCCGAGCACGGGCGATACAAGACAAGCGTCTTCGACAAGACCTGTTCGAAGAGTCCTGCCCTGCGTTCACGCGTGAGATGAATCGGTTGCGGATGGAGCGCCACGGCGGGCGTCACGCCCGTCGTGGGATCAGCCCCTCCAGGTGGGCGATTCGCGCCAGGGCCTTGTCCCGTAGCGCCGCCGCGTCACGGGAGATGTCGGTTTCGCCCAGCCGTTCGAGCCGCGGCGCGCGCCGATCGATCGCCGCGATGAGCTCGCGCAGATCGACGAGCATCCGGCGCTGTGCCGCCCGTAGCGCCTGTCCTTCGCCATCCGTTCCTGCCACACCCCTGGCGGGCGTCGAGCCTGTCACGTTGAGGTCCTTTCGCTGGGAGCCAGAGCCCGGGCGGGCCCGCTCTCGTGCGCCATCTCACGTCGGGACGCTGTTGACGGGGGGCGTGCGCCACCCGGGATGCGGCTTCGGCGGCTGGCCAAAACGCAAGGAGGCCGTCGTAGACCGACGGCCTCCACTTGCAGGAAGGTTGGTTGCGGGGGCCCGCAACCAACGGTACTTGCAGCTGTGGACGGGCGCCGCCTGATGGAGGCTCTACGTCGTCTCCCAAGTCGCCGTTCCCTTGACTTGAACATCGGCGATGCCGTATGAAGAGTTGGCGTTAATACTCAAAGACGTTATATTATTGCCATCGACTACTGCCATGCACAAGCGCCAATGGGACACCGTCCTCTACGAGATCGCCGAGGGGCAAAGCGGCTTCTTCACCGCGGCCCAGGCGAAAGCGGCAGGGCTGCACCAGGTCCGCCTGGTACAGCTCGCCAAGCAGGGAGACATCGCGCGCGAAACGCGAGGCGTGTACCGGTTCACCCGATTCCCCGTGACTCAGTTCGGGCACTACATGGCGGCGGTCCTTTGGCCTCAAGTCCGCCGCCCTGACGTCATCGGCGTGGTGTCCCATCAAACGGCCCTGTCCATTCATAATCTGTCTGATGTGAACCCCGTGCGCATTCACGTCACACTGCCGGCCACCGTTCGGCTTCGGCGCCAGGTTCCTAAAGTGTTGGTCATCCATTACGCCGACCTCGCGCCCGACGATGTCGAACGGGTTGAAGGCGTGCCTGTCACTACTCCCGCCAGGTCCATTCGCGATGCCCACGCCAGCCACCTCGGTGCTGAGATCGTCGGCACGGCGATCGCCGATGGGCGGCGATCTGGCGCCCTGGGCCTGGCCGAGGCTGACGCCTTGGAGCGAGAGCTGCTGGGAACGACGCCGAGTCGACGCCGGCCCACGGCCAGACGCCGAGGTGCGAGGTGACGCCAGGTCGAAAGCGACCCGCCGGGCCTCCGCCATCGGCCGGAGTGCTGGCGCGCTACGCGCAGGCATACGCCCGGGAGGTCGGGGTCGCCGAGGGCCGCGTTCGGGCGTGGGTTGCCTACATGATCATGGCCGGTGCCCTTGAGCGCGCAACCGGTGCTGCTGGACCCCGGTTCATCGTCCAGGGCGGCGTTGCGCTCGAGTTGCGCCTGCGCGACCGAGCCCGTGCGACCAAAGACATCGACGTCGTTCTGCGCGACGCGGAGGCCGACCTCTCCGTTGCGCTCGAACAGGCCGTGACGGGCGACGCCTACCAGGGCTTCTCATTCCGACGTAAGGGCGAACCGTTGCTGCTGGACAACGGCGCGGTCAACATGGAGGTCTCGGTCACGTATCGCGGCCAGCCATGGACCAGCATCAGCGTCGATGTCGCCCGCTGGGAGGCCGGCGAGTGCGAGGTCGAATGGGTGGAGGCCATCGCCCTCACCGACGCTTTCGGTGTGACTGGCCCAGGGCAGCTGCCGTGCCTTCCGCTGCGGTTTCACATTGCGCAAAAGCTGCATGGCATGACCCTTCCGCCGCGGCCCGGCAAGCAGAACGAACGGTTCCGCGACTTGGTCGATCTGCTCCTGATGGAGGCGCTGGTCGCACAGGACTATCCTGCCCTCCGCGAGGCCTGCGAGCTGGTCTTTAGCAGTCGGAACACGCATGTCTGGCCTCCCAATCTGGACGCCGTGCCGTCGCATTGGGCGGCACCCTTCACGCAACTCGCACGAGAACTCGAATTGCGAGACACGGACGTCGAGACGGCGCTCATGCGGGTGCGCAGCTTCGTCGGGCGCATCCTCAGCGCGGGGTCGTAGGTCACCCCGCATGTAGTTCGCCGCCGCCAGTCGATGAGCTCGTCTGACGTCAGTCTCCATGGCCCCCGGCGGGCTGTTGAAATGATGACGCAGGGGGAACGGGTGGGGGAACACCCTCCAAAGCGCACTGTTCCCCCCTCTGCCGATTCCGCCTACCCTTGGTGACCGCACGGTGGGCAAGAGCATCAACGAATTCCTTACCTCAAGTTAGTCCCACGCACTCAACAGCTTGCCGCCAGCTTTCCGAATCACAATTGAGCGGCGTTCCTTGCCGCGGCGATCGCCGCCGAGGGGAGCAGACGATGGGGGATGGGGCGTGAGCGACCCCCCTTTTTGCCCCGGCTACCGGCCCCAGGGCCGTCCCCGGGGGTCGCTCACGCCCCGCATGTCGCCGTCATTGTCCGCGTGGAATGCGAGCCAGATCTCCCGTGCGATGTCAGCCAGATCTCCCGTGCTGACGACGTCGAGTTTATCGTGTCTTGCGTTTGCATTTTCGCTGGCGGAAACTCTTGCACCGCGCGCCGCCGAGCGACGCGGATGCACAGCTGCATGGCGGGTTGCGGAGCGCTACGAAATGCCACGCCAACCGTGCGGCGATGCCGCCGCTCCGAACACGATCATGCGGGAGGGCTCCGACGCGTCAAGGCTTCGCTCGCTCCGCTCGCCGCGGATGCGGCCTTGACCCGTCCGTCGCGCTCCCCTCACAGGCGCAGTCATCGGAGCGACGGCCAGTCCGGTCCGCCCATTCACCAACGCTGTCTGAACCGGGATCGCCATGGTGGAATTCGAGTCGCCTTCGGCTTCACTGGCGGGGGCTGCGACTCGACAGGCCAAGCGTACCGTCGGCTGTTGCCAGGTCGCTCCTCCACCGCCATATAGCCTCCCACCAAACTAGGTCGGGAACGCGACCGCTCAACTGGCGCCGCTTACGCCGAGGCGTTGGGTCGCACGGTCGTCCGGAGCGTCAAAGGCGACCTCAGTCAGGGCCCGCGTTCGGCGCGTGCGATAGAGGGCAACCACGACGAGAGCCAAGAGCAGCGCTGCTACGAGCGACGCGGCTCGCGACGGCGTCTCGATGGCCCAAGCCTCCAATCGGCCGAAACCGACGGTGGAAAGCAGGAACGCTCCGAAATACAACGGCCAGGTGAACTTCAGCATTCCGGTCGAGCCGTAGGCACAGGTGAACGGTAATGAGCGAAGATCGAAGCAGGCGACTTCGACCAGCAGGGCGGCGGCAAGCATACCAACCACCAGATGCAGGGCGGCGACGGCCGGCCCCCATGCGAAGACATGGAGTGGCGCCAGGGCGAAGAGCGGGACTAAGGCGACCAGGAGCGCCGCCCGCCGGACGCCGGAAAAGTACCGAGTGGGCTCGCGCATCCACGTTACACGGAACGTCCAGTTGGCGCGGAGGTCCGCCGGTACGGCGAAGACAACTCGCAGGCCACCGCACACGCAGAACACTACGACCATCTGGACGGCGAGCCAGGCGGCGGTGGGATTCGTGGACGTCGTCAGCGCGCGCGCCGCCTCGCCCGGTGATATGAGGACGACGGTTGCGGCGAAGGCCACCGCTCCACAGGCCGCGAGATAGAAGCGTTGAGTGCTGCTGCGCGCCAACGTCTGGAGCGTGAAAAAGAACGTGGCGCGTGCAATCGGGTCACGCACGAGCGTCCGCTCGACGGCGGACGAGACAATCCGAAGCAACTTCGGCCAGACGGACGCCTGCCCCCTCGACATCCGCCGCGCCAACCGCCGGGTTTCGAGGCCGTATCCCCCGAAAGCGACCAAAGCCGCGAGTGCGAGGGCACCGGCGCCGACACCAGCGAGTCGTTTGAACACCGGCATCAGGCCGAGGTACTCCGCCTGCGCTCGGCCGGCATCCCGCGGCTCCCACCGCGCCTTGCCATGGGGCGACTGAACGTCGGGCTCGTCGAGGACGCCCTCCGATGTCAGTGATTCGTAGACACCGAGAAACCACATAGGCGGGTTGGCGTAGACCGCCGCCCCGCCTTGCGGAAGGATGGATGTGGCGACGCTCGGGTGGCCCGGCAGCAGGAGGAGCGCAGACACCAGGGCGAGCACCAATGCGCCTTGCAGGAAGACCGACACCTGCCGGAAAAGCCGTGGGCCAGCTAGGCCGCTAGCGACCACGCGAACGCTAAGGACCACGAAGAACGCGAATGCGGCAGCGGCAAGCGCGGCCGCAGCGTGGACGAACATCACCCAAAGGCCTCGCGCCAGGCTGAGCTGCAACGTCCCGAACAAGAATCAGCGGGTAGACGACGCTCGGAATCGCGTTGACCGCAGCGGCGAATGCCACCACAAACTGCGCGAGCGCACCGAGCTTTGCGAGCAGGAGCGTACGACGCATAAGTGGCAGTGGTCCGAGGATGGCGATGTCGCGGACGTCGAGCACGAGCGCGTCCCACTCGACGAGCGTGACGATCCCCATCACGATCATGGAGAGCGCGAGGCACGTGAACTTGTCGTCGAGCGCGATGAGCAGGCGATGACCGGGCAAGATGTACGGATCCATGTACTTCAGCAACAGCGGGACGGCAGCGAGTAGCCCAGGCACCGCCAGAAGGGCGAACACAAGACTCACGTTTTCGTGCTCGTCGCCGCTCGGGGAGATCAGGTCATTGTCAAAGAAGCGCCTGAAGAAGATCCGCCGAAGCAAGCCGACCGAGCCCTGATCGCTCATCGCTCCACCAGGTCGACGATGTCCTTCGACACCTGTTCGGGGTCATCACGGTAGACAAGCTGCGCGAACACTTCCTCAAGCGTGTCCCGCGCCATCAACTCGCGGAGATGCTCCACCGAGTCGTCGGCAACGACGCGGCCGCGGTTCAGGACCATTACCCGCGAACACAGTTTCTCCACTACCTCGAGCACGTGGGAACTGTAGAGGATCGTCTTGCCCCGCTCGGCTAGCGTGCGAACCAGGTGTTTGAACACCAAGGCTGCGGTTACGTCGAGGCCCGATAGCGGTTCGTCGAAGACGAGCAGATCGGGATTGTGCAGGATTGCGGCAGAGATCAGTACCTTCTGTCTCATGCCCTTCGAGTACGAGCCGATCGCCTGGTCTCCGTCATCTCCGAGTCCAAACAGGCGCAAGAGCCCGTCGATTCGGCTTTCGAGTGTTGGTGCCGCGATCTCACGCAGCCGACCGACCAACTGCAGGAACTCGCGGCCGGACAGGAACGGGTAAAGGTACGGTTCTTCGGGAACGTACCCGAGACGGCGTCGAAACCCGACGAGGTCGTCATGGATGCTTCGGCCGTCGAACAGGACTTGGCCGGCCGTCGGATCGAGGAGGCCAGTCACCATGCTGACGGTGGTCGTCTTGCCAGACCCGTTTGGTCCCAGGTAACCGAGAATCTCGCCAGGCTTCACGCAGAAGTTGACGTCCTGAACGGCTGCCACGCCCGAATAGCGTTTCGTAAGACCTCTCGCCTCCAGCATCGGCTCACCCCCACCCTTCCGGCACATCTGCGCCATGGCCGGCGCATCAGCCGGTAGGACGGGTGCCATTCTACCCTCAGGACGACGGGTCCGACAGGCACTCGCCATTCAGCAGTGGCGTGGCTTCAGACCGAGGGCATCGCGGCCAACCACCAGACGGTCCCGCCAGTCTTCAATCCTGTCATTCTCAATCCTTCTCAATCCTCAGGTCCCTCAATTTCTGGGGTTGACGTGGCGAGGCTTCGAGCCTATCTTTACCTCATCTGTTCTCGGCTGCGCAGTCGCAGCCCCCTTCGTGCCGCCAGACACGAAGCGTACGGAACGGCGCCTCAGGGCACGGCCCCCGCACGATTCTTCAACACCCAACTCGTAGCCGGTTCTGTCGACCAGAGTTGGCTGCGCGGCAGGCGAGTCATTGCCGGCGCTGGCGCGACATACGTCGTGCCGGGACTTGACTTCCATCTTCCGGGGTTCCGCGCCAACGCGGCGCTTCGCGAAGACCACTCATTCGTGTCGGCGCCTTGCAGGGGTTCCACGACTCTTGAGCCGCCCGACTCCATCGCGCCGCACTCAGTGCCGCCCAACACTCCACACACGAGGCTTCGCGCCGACCATCGTCGACGCGCATGCCGCGCGGGGGTATCATGGCCGCACGACCGCCCCGAGACCGTTCGAAACGCCCGGCACGCGAGCCTGATTCAGATCCGGTCGTTGTCGATCGCCTCGATCAGGATCTGCGTGCGCTAGTGCGCCTCCTGGCCCGGCAGGCGGCACGCGAGTGCTTTGAGCGGGAGACGGTCGCGCCATGTCGCGATCACCTCACAGGTGGCCACTGATGAGAGTCGCTGTTTACGCTCGCTACTCCTCGGAGAACCAGCGGGACGCATCGATTGCTGACCAGTTCCGCGTCTGCCGCGAGTTCGCTGGTCGCCAGGGCTGGCGCATCGAGCGCGAGTATTCCGATCACGCCGTATCAGGCGCGACGCTGCTCCGCCCAGGCTTTCAGGCATTCATGGCTGCGGCCCTGCGAAAAGAATTCGACGTGGTTCTTGCCGAGGCTCTCGATCGCTTCAGCCGCGACCAGGAAGACACCGCCGGCCTGTTCAAACGCCTGACGTTTGCCGGCGTTCGCATCGTCACGCTGGCCGAGGGTGACATCACGCACCTGCACATCGGCTTCAAAGGGACGATGAACGCGCTATTCCTGAAAGACCTCGCCGAGAAGACGCATCGTGGTCTCCGCGGACGAATCGACGCGGGGAAGTCGGGAGGCGGACTCTGCTACGGGTACCGCGTCGTCCGATCGCTCAACGGCAGCATGCTTGCGACCGGTGAACGCGAGATCGAACCTGCCGAAGCAGTGATCGTCATGCGGATCTTCCGGGAGTTCGTGTCCGGCCTCTCGCCGAAGGAGATTGCCAAACGTCTGAATCGCGAACAGGTGCCAGGACCATGTGGTGGGAAGTGGAGCCCCTCCACGATCCACGGTCATCACGCGCGCGGCACCGGCATCCTGAATAACGAACTGTTCGTCGGCCGCCTTGTATGGAACCGTCTTCGGTACCTCAAGGACCCGGACACTGGCCG
The DNA here is from genome assembly GCA_963813325.1 of uncultured Acidobacteriota bacterium. Taxonomy (GTDB): domain Bacteria; phylum Acidobacteriota; class Vicinamibacteria; order Vicinamibacterales; family JAKQTR01; genus CAWEYM01. The sequence continues at coordinate 675,695 of CAWEYM010000002.1, read as the reverse complement.
TCGCGTCTCGCGGCCGAACCCGAGGTCGGAGTGGGTGAGTGTAGAGGTACCAGCTCTCAGAATTGTCGACGACGAGTTGTGGGCGACCGTGAAGGAAAGACAGGAACGGACGCGACGGGCGATGGCCAAGCCAGGCGGCGCGGCTCTTAGCCACCTCAGACGGCCGCGCTACCTGTTCTCGGGCCTGACGAGGTGCGGCGAATGCGGCGCCGGGTTCATCATGGGCTCGGCCAACCGACTGATGTGTTTCGGGGCACGCGACCAGGGCACGTGCACCAATCGCCTCACGATTCGGCGAGATGAGGTCGAAGCTCGGGTTCTTCGGGCGATGCAGGACAAACTTCTTCGACCAGACCTGTTCGAAGAGTTCTGTCACGAATTCACGCGCGAGATGAATCGGTTGCGGATGGAGCGTCGCGCCGAGTTGTCGTCCGCCGAGCGAGAGATGGCCCACCTCGAAGCGCGCCGCAAGAAACTCGTCCAGTCGATTATGGACGGCGTGCCCGGCGCCGAGGTGAAGGACGAAATCATCTCGATCGCCGCGCGTCGCGACGAACTGACCAAGCAACTTGAGACGGCGGACGAACCGCCGCCGCTTCTGCATCCAAGCATGGCGGAGCTCTACCGCAGGAAGGTCACCCAGCTTGCTGAGGCGCTCCAAGGCCCAGAAAGCCGTTCAGAAGCGACGGAAGTACTGCGCGGCCTGATCGATGAGATCACGCTGACGCCGCGCGATGGCGCGCTCCAAATCGATTTGAAGGGGAATCTGGCGGCGATGCTGAGTGCGGCCAGAAATGCGAAGTGGAGGTCATCGGATACCGACGACCTCCACCTGCAAGTAAAGTTGGTTGCGGGGGGGGGATTTGAACCCCCGACCTTTGGGTTATGAGCCCAACGAGCTACCGGACTGCTCCACCCCGCGTCAAGGAGGTTGACTGCAACCTCACAACCAACTAATAGTAGCACGCTCCGCCCCACTGCGCAACCGCTTGGGGCCCTTCCGCCACGCGTCCGCCCCGCCCGGCCCTTGCCGAATACCCCAGCATCTCATATCCTAGAGTATTAGCTTCAATGGAGTTCCGCCTGATGGTCATTGACTTCCAGCCGCTCGTCCGGACCGGCCTGCCGTTTGCCTCGCTCGTGAGCCGGCTCGGGGTGAGCTCGTTCCTCTACATCACCCCCGACCAGGTGCTGCCGCTCACCTCGGTGCTCGGCGCCATCCTCGGCGTCATCCTCATGTTCTGGAACCGCGTCGTCGGGCTCGCGCGCCGGGCATGGGAATTCCTGAGCCGCAAGAAGTAGGGGAGCTGCCGAGGCCGGCACGTCTTCCCCCCGCAAGCAGCCGGACGCCGGCCATCCCAAGGGACCGGACGCCGAACGCGTGGGGCACATGACGAAGGTGATCGTCGCCGGCCTGGACCGGCCGGACCCGGTGGTGGCCAAACCGTCGCTCACGCCAGGAAACCTGCCTCACCACCGTGGCGCGGTTGCGCCAGCACGGAACCCAGCAGCCCGTCGGCGGGAAGCAGCTCGAGTCGATCGGGGCGCCGGTGTCTCCCGGCCCGGGGGAGATCATCCGGCAGCGGCTGGCCGGGCCCGGCTACATCTCGTGATCGCGCGCGGGTTCCGCGATACGCTCGACGCCGCCAGGGAGACGCATGTCCGACCAGCCTGAAGCGACCGGGGCCTCCGCCGGGCGGATCCGCGCTCTGGACTACCTGGAGTGGGGAATCTGGGTCGGCATCGTCACGGGCCTGCTGGAGGTCGTGCTGCTCGCGATCGACCGGTACGCACTCGGCCGGGTGATCTTCACGGGGGTGAACGCGATCTGGATGGCCCCGGCGGCCGACGCGCTGCTGTTTGCCGGCATCGGCGGGATCCTGGCGATCGCCGTTCGCCTCGTGCCGGCCGTGCCGGACCGTCTCGCGGCGTTCGCGCTGACGCTGCCGGCTTTCTTCAGCCTGCTCGTCTTCTACCATCCGCGGCTGCACGTGTACTCGGGCGCGCTGCTGTCGCTGGGCCTCGCCGTGCAGGCCTCGCGGATGGTGACCGCCCGTCCAGCCGGGTTCGGGCGGATCGTCCGCCGGTCGGTCGCGGCGCTGGTCGTTCTCGTCGCGCTCGTGCTTCCCGCCGGGGTGTTCGGGTGGCAGGCCTGGCAGGAGCACCGGTCGAGGGCCGAGATGGGCCGTCCCGCCCCCCAGGCGCCCAACGTGCTGCTGATCGTGCTCGACACGGTGCGGGCCCGCAACCTGGGGTTGTACGGGTATGCACGCGATACGACGCCGGAGCTCGGGCGCATCGCGCGGTCGGGCGCGCGCTTCGACCTGGCCTTCGCGCCGGCGTCATGGACCGGCCCGACGCACGGCAGCCTGTTCACCGGCCACTACGCCCGCGAGCTGAGCATCGGCTGGAAGCGGCCGCTCGACGCGACCCAGCCCACGCTGGCTGAAGTGCTGCGCGCCCGCGGTTACGACACGGCCGGGTTCGTGGCCAACACCTACGGCTGCACGACGGAGCGCGGCCTGGCCAGGGGCTTCACCGAGTATCACGACTACCCGAACTCCTGGCCGGAGCTGGTCCGGAGCGCCGCGGCCGTTCGCAAGATCGCCGACATGCTGTGGGTCCGCAAGCTCACCGGGAACTACGAGCTGATCGCCAGGCAGGACGCGGCATCGATCAACCGGCACTTCCTCGGCTGGCTCGACCAGCGCCGGGACGGACCGTTCTTCGCGTTTCTCAACTACTTCGACGCCCACGATCCGTATCTCCCGCCCGAGCCGTTCGAGACGGAATTCGGCGACCGGCCGCGCCGCAATCCCTGGATCGTCAAGCGCCCGTGGGATCTGAAGAACTGGACGCCCGACGACATGCGCGCGGAGGTCGACGCGTACGACGGCGCGATCGCGTACATGGATCGCCAGCTCGGGGCGTTGATGGCCGAGCTCGATCGGCGGGGCCTCGCGACGAACACGCTCGTGATCGTCACGTCGGACCACGGCGAAGAATTCCGCGAGCACGGTCGCGTGGGCCACGGCCACAGCCTGTACCGCGAACTGCTGAACGTGCCGCTCGTGCTGCGCTTTCCCGGTCGCGTGCCCGCGGGCGCGGACGTGCGGGAACCGGTGTCGTTGCGCGACGTGCCGGCCACGATCCTCGACCTGATCGGGGCGGGCGGGCCGCCGCTCCTGCCGGGCCGCTCCTTGAGCGCGCGCTGGACCGGCGGTGACGTTCCCGCCGGGGTGGATCCGGTACTCTCCGATCTCGACGGCGGGGCGTACTCGCTCGTGAGCGGAGCCTTCCACTATGTGAGGTGGCGCGATCGGGGCGAGGACCTGTTCGATCTGCACACCGACCTGGACGAGCAGCATAGTCTGGCCCGGGACGCGGCGATGCAGGACGTGATGGACGGGTTCAGGCGGCAGGCGGCGCAGCTGCCGCCCCCGCGTGGCGAGGGCCGCCGCTAGGGCGCAGACATGGCGACGATGACCTCCGGCGGCCCCGGCCGGTTCGCGCGCCTGGCGCACGCGTCGGGCGTCGGCGCCCTCGTCGTGCTGTCGTTCGTCGTCCTGTTCTGGCGCCTCGACGGTTATAGTCTCGTCAACGGCGACGAGGCGTTCTATCACTACGTCGCCCGCCACATGGTCGAGTCCGGCAACTGGTTCCGGCTCGAGTTCACCGGCCAGCACCGGCTCTACGACACGTTCGTCAACGCCCCATGGCAGTACTGGGCGCGCGCGCTGCTGATCCGCCTCGTCGGCGACAACCTCTGGAGCGTCAGGCTCCTGTCGGCGACGTGCGGAGCCCTGGCGGTGTTCGCCACGTACCGGCTCGGAACGCTGATCGGCGGGCGGCCCGTCGGTCTCCTGGCCGGCGCGATGCTGTTGACGGCGGTGCAGTTCGTCCACCTGCACGGCGCGCGCACCGGCGAACTCGAAACGGCGGTCGCGTGGCTGCTCACGGAATCCGCGATCGCGTTGTACCTCGCCGCCACGGCTCGGCGTCCCCTCTGGCATTACGGCGCGTGGCTCGTCGCGCTGGCCAACGTGAAGGCGCCGCTGCTGGCGGTCGCTCTGCTGGGCGGCGCCCTGTTTCTGGGGACCGGCGGCCGGCGCCGGCAGTTTCCGCCCGGGAGGCTGGCGGCAGGCCTCGCGGCGACGCTGGCCGTCGCCCTGTCCTGGCACCTGCTGAATGCCTGGGTCTATCGGGACGGGCTGGGTGGCGTGTTTGCGCAGATGCTGCAGCGCGGCAGCGGGCCTGGCGCCGGGCCGGGCGTGGCCGCCAACCTCGTGTACTATGCGCGGGCCGTCGCCTTCGGGACGTTCCCGCAGGTCGTGTTCTGGGCGATCGGCCTGAGCCTGCTGTGGCGCCGGCGTGCCGATGCCGGCGGGAGGGACGCCGCGGCCCTCCTGCTGGTGTTTCCCCTGGCGGTTGTCGGGTTCTTCCTCGTGGTCCAGACCCGCAATCCGTGGTACCTCACGCCGGCCTATCCGTTCCTGTGCGTGCTGGGCGCATGGTGGCTCCGGGACGTCGCGCGGGGCGACCGCCCGGCCCTCGACGCGTGGCTCGGCGTGCTGGCGCTCGGGGCGTTGTTGACGGGCAGCGTGGCCATCGCGGACTTCAATCCGTTTGCCGGGCGCGCGGTGGCCGCGACGGACGGCCTCACGTGGCGGCTGCCGCCGGGCGCATGGGGCGCCATCGGACTCGGCGGGCTGGCGCTGCTCATTGGCGGGCTCGCGCTGAAGCCAGCCGCGTTCCGCGCCCCGCTCGTCCGGGCAACCTTCGTGGCGTCGCTCGTGGGACTGGCGCTCGGGATAGGCGCCGCGCGCGTCCTGGCGCCGCTCCGGCACCTGCCATACGTGTCCGGTACGGCGCTGCTCGCGGACCATCTACGGCAGGCCCGCGCCGCCGGCGTGCCGGTGCGAATGCCCGTGCCCGTCTTCGAACCCGGCCCCTTGCGCATCCGCTACTACTTCGGCGACTTGTACGACATCACGCTGTTTGGGCTCGACGGCCGCTCGTGGAACGGGTTTCCGCGCGTCTACGCGCTGCTGACCCCGCGCCCGGATGGGTCGAACGGGACCAGGTAGGGAGGCGGTGACGGTGAACACGCGTGTCGTCGGCGGCCCGGTTACAGAGAGGCGGCCGGCGCCTGAAGAGGCCGTCACGCGCCCGCCCGCCCCGGGTCTGCCCGCGCTCCTGCAGATCGCGATCTGCGCGGGCGCCGTGGCGGCGCTCGGCGAGTTCGGCATCCTCGGGTTCGAGCGGGCGAGGGGCCGCCTGATCGGGTTCGGGATCCCTGCGCTGTGGATGAAGCCGCTCGCCGAGATGCTGCTCTTCGCGGGGCTGACGCTCGCGCTCTGGGCCGTCGGCAGGTTCGCGAGGCGCGTGAGCTTCCGCGCGTATGTCGTGCTCTGGGGCGCGCTCGGCGCCTACAGCGTGCAGCTGGCCTACCACCTGCGCCTGCACCCGGCCGCAGCCTTGTTGATCGCGGTTGCCGTCGGGGTCCAGCTCGCTCGTCTCACGGCCGCGCGCGTCGATAGGTGGGCTGCCATCGCCCGCGTCGGGGCACCGCTGGCGGCGCTCGTCGTCGCCCTGACCGCGGGAATCACGATCTGGCAGCCGTGGCTGCCGGCGAAGGCCCGCGGCGTGCCGCCGCCCCGCGCGCCCAACGTGCTGTTCATCGTGCTCGACGCCGTGCGCGCGCAGAGCCTCGGGCTCTACGGCTACGACAGGCCCACGACGCCGTTTCTCGATCGCTTCGCACGCGAGGGAGTCCGCGTCGACCTGGCGATCGCGCCGGCACCGTGGACCGCGCCGTCGCACGCGAGCTTCTTCACCGGCGAGGTGGCGAACAAGGCCTGCCCGGGCCGGCGACGGCCCTGCACGCCGGGCCTCCCGACGATCGCCGGATTCCTCGCGGCGAACGGGTATCGCACCGGCGCGTTCGTGGGCAACTGGGAGGTGGCGTCGGCCGAGCGCGGCTTCGGTCGCGGGTTCGAGGTGTACCAGGACCAGCCCGTGAGCGTGAGCGCCCTGGCGCGCCACTCCGCCATCGTGGCGACTGTCGCGTGGCAGCCGGGACTGCGGTCCGTGCTGGGGGCGTGGCAGACGCTCGGCCGCCACGTGGGCTCCGACGTCGTCGAGGAGTGCGTGCGGTGGGTGGCTGGACATCGCGCCGAGCCCTACTTCGCGTTCGTCAACCTGTACGACGCCCACGACCCGTACCTGCCCGGTGAGCCGTTCGCCGCACGGTTCGAGCGGGGACGCGCACGGGATCCCTGGATGGTGCGCCGCGTCGTCGCGGGCCGCCATGGCACCGGGAACAGGCGGGCGGTTGAGGGCGAGCGCGATGCCTACGACGGAACCATCGCCGAGGTGGACAGTTTCGTGGAACGGCTGATTGGGGAACTTCGCGACCGTGGGGCTCTCGATAACACGCTGGTCATCGTGACCTCCGACCACGGCGAGGAGTTCGACGAGCAAGGGCGGATCGGCCACGGCTGGAGCCTCGCGCCGGCCCTCCTGCGGGTGCCGCTTGTGGTCGTCTGGCCGGGGCACGTGCCGCGCGGCGTCGTGGCGCCCGGGCCCGTATCCCTGAGCGATCTGCCGACGACGATTTCCGACCTGGTCGGGCTCGGCGCGCGCGCGCCGTTCCCGGGACGGTCGTTCGCCAGCGCGTGGAATCCAGGCGTCGGGCCGGGCCGGGACCGCCCTGTGGTGGCCGAGGTCGAACGACAACAGGCTGTGGCCATCGGAACGCGGCTGTTCGTGAGGCATCGCGGCGGGCAGGAGCAGCTCTTCGACCTCGTGGCGGACCCGCTCGGGCTTCGCGATCTGGCGGAACGCTATGGCCCGGAACGATCGGCATACCGCGAGGCGCTGGACCGTTTTCTTGGGCCCGTCGAACCGCCGGCGGCGGAGCAGGAGCCACCCGGCGCAGGCCCCGATTCGGACCGGTAGCGAGACACGTGCGGGCGCGGCCGCGCCGGCGCGCGGCACGCCATCGGGTAGAATGATACGTTCCCCCGGTGGCAGCGTGCCGTTTCACGCGGGCGCTGTGACGCGCGCGATCGGCGCGCTCGCGACAGCTGGCGCCTCAGACCTCCAGCCCGACGGGTGTGGTTCGGCGGGGTCTGTCGCGGGCAGGCGCGGCTCCCTCGCACCAGGGGCAACGCGACAGTCCGGCGTCCCTGGACGGGGTCCGGGGGCCGGACGGAGGACGAGTCAGGATGGGTGAGCAGGTTTCCCCCGCGACCCGGTGGGCGAACGTCCGCGGCAGCGCGGCATTCGGCCTTGCGATGGGCGCGTTGGTCGGTGTCGCCGAGCTTGCCATACTCGGCTTCGATCGGTACGTGAAGGGGAGCATCATCCGGTTCGGGTTGCAGACCGTCTGGATGAAGCCCCTGGCCGAGGCCGTCGTGTTCGGGCTGCTCGCGACGCTGATCGACCTCGCCTGGCGTCGCCGCCGCGTGTCCGGCCGTGCGTTGTGGACGCTGGTGATCGCGCTCGGCGTGTACAGCGCGCTCGGCAGCTACCACCGGCAGTTGTATCCGGCGGCGGAGATCCTGCTGGCGATTGGATTGGGCTGGCGGCTCGCCGCGTTCGGTCGTTTCCCCTGGGACGCGCTGCGCGGGCGGGTCGTGCGGATCGGCCTCGCACTCGTCGCGCTGGCGCTCGCGGTGGCGATCGTGCTGTCGCAGGTGCCGTGGTGGCTGGCGGCGCGGCACGCGGCTTCCGCCGCGGGTCCCGACCGGCCCAATGTGGTCCTGATCGTGTTCGACACGGTGCGCGCGCGCAACCTCAGCGTCTACGGCTACGGCCGTCCGACGTCTCCCGAGCTCGAGCGCCTGGCCCGCGAGGGGATCCGGTTCGACTGGGCCATCGCGCCCGCGCCCTGGACGACGCCGTCGCACGCGACGCTCTTCACGGGTGAACTGCCGGATCGCGCCTGTCCGGGGTGGAAGACGCCGTGCGATCCCGACCTGCCCCGGATCGCCGGATTCCTCGCGCAGCGCGGCTACCGGACCGCCGGCCTGACTGGCAACACCTCGATGGCCACGGCCGAGTTCAACCTGAACATCGGGTTCGACCTCTACCTCGACAAGCCGATGACGGTCAGCGAGTTCGCGCGGAATTCGGTCCTGGCGGCTGCCATCTCCGAAGTCCCGATCCTGCGGCGGCCGGTCGGCCTGTGGGAGGTGCTCGGCCGTCACCAGACGGCGGACCTGGTGGATCGCGGACTGCGCTGGCTCGACCAGGGCGACGGCCGGCCGTTCTTCCTGTTCTTCAACTTCTTCGACGCGCACGCGCCGTACCTGCCGCCGGAGCCGTACCGCGCCCGCTTCGCGCGGACCCCGGCGCGGCCCAATCCGTGGATGACGCGCCTGTCGAAGCCTGGCGGGACGCGTTACGAGAAGTCGGAGGTCCCGGCGGAGCTGGACGCCTACGACGGCGCGATCGCGTATGTCGACGCGATGGTGGGGAAGGTGCGCCAGGAACTCGAGAAGCGGCACCTGACGAAGCGGACGATCGTCATCGTGACGGCGGACCACGGCGAGGAATTCGGCGAACGCGGGCGGGTCGGCCACTTGCGCGGCCTCAACACCTCGCTGCTGCACGTGCCGCTCGTCATGGCGTGGCCGGGCAAGCTGCCCGCGGGCGAGACCATCAAGACGCCCGTGGGGCTGGTCGACCTGCCGCGGACGATCGCGCAGTTGACCGGGTTCGGCGCTGAGTCGCCGTTCAGGGGCCGGCTGCTCGACACCATTCCGGCTGGTGACGCGAGCCTGGCGGCCCCGGTCCCGGTGTTCTCGGAACTTGAAGCCGCGCGGTCGGTCGTGTTCGGCCGTTGGCACTTCGCGCGGTTCGAGGACGGCCGGCGGGAGCTCTACGACATCCTGGCGGACCCCTTCGAGCGACAGAACGTGATCGATACGGCCGAGGGGCGGGCCGTGGTCCCCCAACTCGAGCAACTGGTGAAGGCGGGCACCCGCTGACGGCCCGGGCCGGCGCATGCCGGCAGGGCCCGCGCACGTATGCATTCTTACAAGGATCGTGACGCATGCTTGATCATCTGAATCCTCCGCACGGTGGCACCCTCGTGGACCTGATGGCCAGTCCGGAGCGACAGGCCGAGCTTCAGATCCAGTCGAAGATCTGGCCGTCCTGGGACCTGACGGGCCGCCAGATCTGCGATCTCGAACTGCTGATGAACGGCGCCTTCTCGCCGCTGCGCGGGTTCATGGGGCGCGCCGACTACGACTCGGTCTGCGGCACGATGCGCCTGACCGATGGCCTCCTGTGGCCGATCCCGATCGTGCTGGACGTGCCGGAGGCGCTGGCGGCCACGCTCTCTCCGGGATCGTCCGTCGCGTTGCGCGACCCCGAGGGCGTGATGCTCGCGGCGCTGCACGTGCAGGACCTGTGGCAGCCGGACCGGACGACGGAAGCCGAGCAGGTGTACGGCACCGCTTCGAAAGAGCATCCCGGCGTGGCGCACGTGCTCGACCGGACCCACCCGTGGTTCGTCGGCGGCGCGATCGAGGGCGTGGCCAGGCCGGCGCACTACGACTTCCGCGATCTCCGGCAGTCGCCGGCGGACCTGCGGGCCGAGCTGGTGCGACTGGGCTGGCGCCGCGTGGTCGCGTTCCAGACGCGCAACCCGCTGCACCGGGCGCACCAGGAGCTGACCCTCCGGGCGGCCAAGGAAGCCCAGGCCAACCTGCTGATCCACCCGGTCGTGGGCATGACCAAGCCCGGCGACGTCGACCACTACACGCGGGTTCGCTGCTACGAGGCCCTCATGGGGCGCTATCCGCAGCACACGGCGAAGCTCTCGCTCCTGCCGCTCGCGATGCGCATGGCGGGGCCGCGCGAGGCCATCCTGCACGCGATCATCCGCAAGAACCACGGCTGCACGCATTTCATCGTGGGCCGCGACCACGCGGGCCCCGGCAGCGACACGAGCGGCCGGCCGTTCTACGGTCCGTACGACGCGCAGGAGATGATGCGCACGCATCAGGCCGAACTGGGCATGACCATGGTGCCGTTCCAGAACATGGTGTACGTCGAGGACCAGGACGCGTACATGCCCGAAGACGAGGTGCCGGAGGGCAGCCGCACGCTCAACCTGTCGGGCACCGAGCTGCGGCGGCGGCTGGCCGAGGGCCGGGAGATCCCGCGCTGGTTCACGTTCCCGGAGGTGGCCAGGGAACTCGCGGCGAGCTACCCGCCGCGGTCGCACCAGGGCTTCACGGTGTTCTTCACCGGGCTGTCCGGCTCGGGCAAGTCCACGATCGCCAACGCGCTGCTGGTGAAGTTCCTCGAGACGGGCGGGCGGCCGGTCACGCTGCTCGACGGCGACATCGTCCGCAAGAACCTCTCGTCGGAGCTGGGCTTCTCGAAGGAGCATCGCGACATCAACATCCGGCGCATCGGCTACGTGGCCTCCGAGATCACGAAGAACGGCGGCATCGCCATCTGCGCGCCGATCGCGCCCTACGAGAGCGTGCGCCGCGAGGTGCGGGCGGCGATCGAGCCGCTGGGCGGCTTCATCCTCGTGCACGTGTCGACGCCGCTGGAGGTCTGCGAAGGCCGCGACCGCAAGGGGCTCTACGCGAAGGCGCGCGCGGGGATCCTCAAGCAGTTCACCGGCATCTCCGACCCGTACGAGGTGCCGTCCGACGCGGAGGTCACCCTCGACACGACCGCCATGACGCCCGAGGAGGCGGCGCAGGAGATCATCCTGCACCTCGAACAGAAGGGGTACGTCGGCAGCGAGGCGTAGGCCGCCGTGCGCGCCGGCTGCTAGCGGGCGCGGTCGGGCGGGGGGACGTCGCGGATGATGAACATCTTCTCGCCCGGCCTGATCAGGCCGAGCTCCCGGCGGGCGATGTCCTCGATGGCCGCGGGATCGTGTTTCAGCCGACGCACGTCCTCGAGCAACGCGGCGTTCTCGGCCCGCGCCCGCGCCACCGCGTCCGACAGCTGCTGGTGCTCGCGCTGCACGCGCAGCAGCGCGACGAGGCCGCGCTCGCCGACGAGGCTGTCCAGCAGGAAGACCGCGCACAGGAACAGGACGGCCACGTACAGCGTACGGTGGCCGCGCGGGCCTTTCCGCGCGTCCGGTCGGCTGGCGGAAGCAGCGCTGTCGTCGGCTGGCATGGGTGGCTGTCGTGACAGGCGCCGGTTCGCGCGCAGGCGGCCCCACGACTAGGACTGTTGTACTCCAAGTCGGGCAAAAAGTACAGGCCCAAATCACGCAAGTCGACGCGGGAGGGACGCCGGATGGACGCAGGCGATGCCGTCGTTGTGCTGACCACCCTGCCGGCCGACGCCGACCACGCGGCGTTTGCCCGCGCCCTCGTGGACGACCGCCTCGCGGCGTGCGTCAGCGTCATGCCGGTCATGGATTCCACCTACCGGTGGGCGGGCGCCGTCCAGGGCGACCGCGAGCGGCAGGTCCTCATCAAGACGACGGCGGCGCGCGTGCCCGAGCTGGCGCGGCGGCTCCGACTCCTGCACCCCTACGAGGTGCCCGAGATCCTGGTGCTCGCCGCGTCCGGGGGCGCCGAGGCCTACCTGGCGTGGCTGCGCGAGTCGACCACCCCTGAGCTATGATGCTCCCTGGATCCTGGGGTGTCTGACATGGTGCCTGCACCGGACGTCCCGACCGTACCGGGTCCGTCCCGGTTCGACGCGGCGCGGACGTTCTTCCTGAAGCGGCTGGCCGGCCGCCTGCTGATCGCCGGCTCGCTGATCAAGCTGGTCGCCATGGGGGTGGCCGCGGCAGGGCTGCCGGCCTCGTGGCCGCTGCAGGCCCTCAGCCGGGTGGGCGGGCTGACGCTCGCGGTCGGCCTGGGCATCATCGGTTACAAGCTGGTGCTCGTCGCCAAGCACCGGCTGTTGTGGCGGGTCCGCCGGAAGCTCATTCTCTCGTACATCTTCATCGGCTTCGTGCCCGCGATCCTGATCGTGACCTTCTTCGTGCTGATCGGGTTGCTGCTGTTCGCGAACCTCAGCACCTACCTGATTCGGGCCGAGCTTCGCGAGCTGGCCTCGGACGCGACGCTCGCCGCCAAGTCCGCGGCGCTCGAGATGACCCAGGCGAACGGGCCGGCGCAGGTCGCAGCCATTCTCGCGCGGCGCCAGGCGGCCGGGGCCGCCGCCTATCCCGGCTTCTCGCTGGCCGTCGTGCCGGTCGCTGCCGGTCGATGCGACCCGAAGGCGGCGGCGGGCGGCGGGCCCGGGTCCGCCGTGCTCCCGCCCCCCCGCGCGGCGTCGACGGCCGTGCCGGCCATGACGGCCGGCCCCTGGCGTCACCTCGATCCTCCCGGGGACCTGCCGGCCTGGGTGCCGTGCACCGGATTCAGCGGCGTCCTCGCCTACACGATTCCGGGCTCCGAGGTGCCGGCCGCCTCTCCCGATCCGGTCAACGGCCCGGACGACGTGCGCATGGTCGTCCGGGTGGTGACCGTGCACATCGGCTCGGGGCCGGGGTATGCGCTCGTCGCGGACGTGCCCGTGACGGACGCGGTCAAGGCACGCGTCCGGGAGGAGACGACGATCGATGTCGGCCGTGTGAGCCTCGTCCCCGGTGAGCAGCCGACGATGACGCTGCGCGGCCACGCCGTCGCCACGAGCGGCGCGGCGCCGCCGGCCGGGGCGGCCGGGGGCTACCGCTTTCCATGGGTGGCGTTCCTCGACTGCGTCGACTGGGGAAACGGCGCGAAGCAGCCGCTGCCGATGCAGATCGGCATGAGCGTGGCCGACATCTACGGGCGGCTCTCATCGTCGCAGGGCACGCTGGGCCGGCGGACCTTCAGCGACCTGGTCATGATCGGGCTGCTGGTGGTGGCGGTGCTGTTCCTGATCATCGAGGCCGGCGCCCTCGGGATGGGGTTCGCCCTCGCGAAGTCGATCACCGGATCGGTGCACGAGCTGGCCGCCGGCACCGAGCGCGTGCGCAAGGGGGACTTCGTGCACCGGATCGCGGTGTCCGCGCAGGACCAGCTCGGCGAGCTGGCCGACTCCTTCAACTCGATGACCGCCAGCATCGAGGACCTGCTCCGCCAGCAGCAGGAGAAGAAGCGGCTCGAGGAGGAGATGCGGCTGGCCCGCGAGATCCAGATGTCGCTGCTGCCGCGCGGTCCGCTGTCCTCGGCTGGGCTGGACCTGACTGCGCTCTGCGTGCCGGCACGCGAGGTGGGCGGCGACTACTACGACGTGCTGCCGCTGGCGGACGGGCGCACGGGCGTGCTCATCGCCGACGTGTCGGGGAAGGGCATGTCCGCCGCGCTGTACATGGCGGAGCTGAAGGGCCTGATCCTGTCCCTCAGCCAGATCCATCAATCGCCGCGGGAGCTGCTGATCAGCGCCAACCGGATCATCTCCGAGCACCTCGACAGCCGCAGCTTCATCACGATGACCTATGCCGTGTTCGACTCGGCTGCCGGGACCATGACCTGGGCCAGGGCCGGGCACACGCCCCTGATTTTCATGGCCAACGGCAACGGCGCAGGGCGGCACGCCCAGTTGCTGGTGCCGGACGGCATGGTGCTGGGGCTGCGAATCGACAACGGCGAACGCTTCGAGTCGCTGCTCTGCGAAGAGACCCTGGCGCTGTCGCCGGGCGACCTCCTGGTGTTCTTCACCGACGGTATCAGCGAGGCGATGAACGCCGACTCGGACTGCTTCGGCGAATCGCGGCTGACCCAGCTGATCGAGGAGCACGGGCACCTGCCGTTCGAGGAACTGCGCGAGCGCATCCTGCGCGAGATCGACGCGTTCGTCGGCGGCGCCCCCCAGCACGACGACATGACGATGATCCTGGTCAAGGTCGATCGGGACCAGGGAGCACGACAGCAGGCAGACCCGGCGTCGGCAGCCAGCAGGCAGTAGCCCGGGCGACCGAAACTGACAACTGACAACTGACAACTGAACACTGATCCCGGCATGGCCGATCCAGTCATCATCTTTCGCACGCAGTCCGACATCGAGGCGTCCATCGTCCGGGGACTGCTCGACGCCCACGGCATCGCGGCGATGCCGTCCTCCGACCTGCCGCACTCGGTGTTTCCCCTCAGCATCGACGGGCTGGGGGAGGTGCGCCTGACCGTGCGGGCGGAGGATGCCGACGAGGCGCGGCGCGTGATCGCCGACTACCGCGAGGAGAACGAGCGAGGACGCGTGGTGCGGCTGCGCGACGAGTTCGAGGACCTGCAGGCGTCGATCGCCTACCGCTTCAGGGACCGTGGCCTGCTGGAGCATGCGCTGACCCACCGGTCCCGGGCCCATGAGGATGTCACGGGCGGCGTGGCCGACAACGAGTCGCTCGAGTTCCTCGGCGACGCGGTCCTGGGTTTCGCGATCGCGGACCTGCTGTTCCGCCGGTTCCCGCAGCACGACGAGGGGCAGAAGTCGAAGATGAAATCGGCGCTCGTCTCGGCGCCGACGCTGGCGCGGCTGGCCGAGCGCATCGATCTCGGGCGCCACCTCCTGCTCGGGCGAGGGGAGGAGAAGACCGGCGGCCGGCGCAAGCTGGCCCTGCTCGCGGACGTGTACGAAGCGCTGATCGCCGCGATCTACCTCGACGGCGGGATGGAGCCGGCGCAGGTGTTCATCGCGCGAGAGTTCGCGGACGGCATCGACGATCTGTCGGAGCCCGGGGCGATCGGCCGGGACTATAAGTCAGCGCTGCAGGAACTGCTGCAGTCCCGGGGCGACCCGCTGCCCGACTACCGCGTGACGGGAGAAACCGGCCCGCCGCACCACCGGCTGTTCGAGGTCTCGGTGTTCGTGCGCGGCGACGTCATCGCGACGGGTGTCGGCCGCAGCAAGAAGGAAGGCGAACAGGAGGCTGCGCGGTGCGCGCTGGAGCGGATGGGCGGCCTCAATCGATCTCAATGATGCCGGAGGCGCGCGGGCGCGGCGGCGGCGCCAGGCGGGCCGGCTCCGGCGCCGGTTCCGGCAGCCGTGCGGGCGCGGGCGTGTCCGCCAGCGACAGCCGCGCCAGCGCGTACTGCTGCACGTCGCGTGACACCTCGTCGTCGCTCGGCGGTTCGGGGCGGCAGTGCAGGCGCACCCAGAGTCGCATGACGGGGTCGGCCACGCTGTACCGCTTCTGGCGGGACACCACGAGATCCACGTCTTCCAGCCACGACAGGTAGTCCTTGGTCGAGCCGGCCGTGCGCCCGAGGCGGTGCGCGATCTCGGTCAACGTCAAGGGCTCCTCGATCGAGAGGATGCCCAGGATCGCCTTCAGCGCGCCGTACCCGCGCGCCCGGTGCAGGCGCATCTCGTAGGAATACCGGCAGCGGTTGGCCAGCAGCCCGCCCGGCAACAGCAGGCCGGCCAGCGCGCCGACCGGGTCGCCCCCGCGGGACGCGTCGGCCGTCACCGCGTCGACGATCGCGGAGACGTAGCCGTGCCGGCCATCGGCCAACGCCACGGTGGCTCGCGCGAACGCCTCGGCATCCGCGGCACCCAGGCCCGGCGCGGCGGCCAGCCGTCCGGCGATCTCGGCCGGGGCGACGGGTGGCATGTGCAGCACGACGTACCGGTCCCCGGCGTCGCGCAGCAGCCGCAACGCCCGCTTGACGAACCGCGTCGTGAGGACGAACCGGTTGCCGGTCGCCGCCAGCCCCGTGATCGCCCGGTGTGTCACCCCGCGCAGCCCGGGAAAGCTCTCGAAGGTCCGCAG
The DNA here is from genome assembly GCA_963813325.1 of uncultured Acidobacteriota bacterium. GTDB lineage: Bacteria > Acidobacteriota > Vicinamibacteria > Vicinamibacterales > JAKQTR01 > CAWEYM01. The sequence continues at coordinate 659,995 of CAWEYM010000002.1, read as the reverse complement.
TTCGAGGACCTCGTCCAGCAGCAATGTGGCCGGCGCCCCGCCGGGGCCGTTCGCCCCGCCGAGGAAGGCCAGCACCTGCTCGAAGGCGACGGCGGGGTTCGACGGGCGTTCGGAAGGCCGTGGCCATGTGAAGCGGGTCGCCGCGAGCAGCGCGTCGAGCAGCCGCTCGGGCGTCGACACCGATTGTTCGAGATCGACGTACTGGGTCCGGTACGCCCCGATCCGCTCGTGCAGCCGCCGGAGCAGCGCCGATCGGCCCGTGCCGCACCCGCCGACCACGACCGCGGTCTTCGGCGGCGACGCCTCGATGGCTGCCAGCACGCGCGCGTCGATGGCCGATCCCGGCGACGTCGACATCAGCGGTTCCCACCCTGCCCGGCCGCGGCGCCCTGGTCGAGCATGGGGATTCGAACGCCGCGCGCGGCCGCCGTCGCGATGGCCGCGGGGTACCCGGCATCCGCGTGCCGCGCGACGCCGCTGCCCGGGTCGCAGGTCAACACGCGCTCGAGCTTCTCGTCTGCCTCGCGGGTCCCGTCGGCCACGATGACCATGCCGGCGTGCAGCGAGTAGCCGATGCCGACGCCGCCCCCGTGATGCACCGACACCCACGTCGCTCCGGCCGCGGTGTTGAGCAACGCGTTCAGCACGGGCCAGTCCGCGATCGCGTCGCTGCCGTCGCGCATGCCTTCCGTCTCGCGGTTCGGCGAGGCGACCGAGCCGGTGTCGAGGTGATCGCGGCCGATGACGATCGGGGCCTTGATGACGCCCGTCCGCACCAGCTCGTTGATGCGGAGGCCGAAGCGCGCCCGCTCCCCGTAGCCGAGCCAGAAGATCCGGGCGGGCAGCCCCTGGAACGCCACGCGCTCGCCGGCCATGCGGATCCAGCGGCAGAGGCCCACCTTCCCGGCGAACATCTCGAGCGCCGCCTCGTCGGTGGCGCGGATGTCCGCGGGGTCGCCTGACAGCGCCGCCCACCGGAACGGGCCCTGGCCCTCGCAGAACAGCGGACGGATGTACTCGGGCACGAACCCGGGAATGTCGAACGCGTCCGTCACGCCGACCTTGACCGCCTGGGCCCGGATGTTGTTGCCGTAGTCGAACGTGACGGCGCCCTTCCGCTTCAGCGCGAGCATCGCGCGCACGTGGACCCCCATGGCGTCCATCGATCGGCGCACGTACTCGTCCGGGTCCGCCTGCCGGAGCGCGTCGGCCTCCGCCAGCGTCATCCCGTTCGGCACGTACCCGGCCAGCGGGTCGTGCGCGGACGTCTGATCGGTGAGCACGTCGGGCACGACCCCGCGGGCCACCAGGGCCGGCAACACGTCCGCCGCGTTCGCGCAGAGCGCGATGGACCGCGCAACGCGGTCGCGCCGCCAGGCCGCCACCGTGGCCAGCGCGTGATCGAGGCTGTCGGTCGCCTCGTCCACGTAACGGGTCGCCAGGCGCCGCTCGATCCGCCGAGGATCGACCTCGACGATGAGCGCCGCCGCGCCGGCCATGGTGGCGGCGAGGGGCTGGGCGCCTCCCATGCCGCCGAGCCCGGCCGACACGAACAGGCGCCCCGCGAGATCCTCGCCGAAGTGCTGGCGCGCGACCGCGCCCAGCGTCTCGTAGGTCCCCTGCAGGATGCCCTGCGTGCCGATGTAGATCCAGCTGCCGGCCGTCATCTGGCCGAACATCGTCAGGCCGCGATGCTCGAGGTCCCGGAAATTCTCCCACGTCGCCCAGGCGGGCACGAGCAGCGCGTTGGCGATCAGCACGCGCGGCGCGCCGGGGTGGGTGCGGAACACGCCGACGGGCTTGCCGGACTGGACCAGCAGCGTCTCGTCGTGGCCGAGGTCGCGGAGGGACCTGACGATCGCGTCGAAGCACTCCCAGTTGCGGGCGGCGCGGCCCGTGCCCCCGTACACGATCAGCTGATCGGGCTTCTCGGCCACATCCGGATCGAGGTTGTTCATCAGCATCCGCAGGGCAGCTTCCTGCGGCCAGCCCTTGCAGGAGATGGTGGTGCCGCGCGGGGCGCGAATCGTGCGAGGTGTCATGGTGCTCATGGGCGTGGCGTGTTGGGAAGCGGCCCGGTGACGCGCACCGAAGACATAGAACTTACGGAGCGTCACGGGTCTTGTCAATCCGAAAAACGTCGGCCATCGGCGCGCGGCGCCGCGAGGGGCGAACCACTGCGATGCTACACCCGGAGGCGGGACGCCTGCCACTCCTGTGCTAACATCCGGCTGGCCGCGCGCATCCGGCGCGCGGGCCGTCGCAAAGCGCAGGGGCTCATGAACATCGCCATCATCGGCGCCCAGTGGGGGGACGAGGGCAAGGGCAAGATCGTCGACCTGTTGACGCCCCGGTTCTCGATCGTCGCCCGGTACCAGGGCGGGCACAATGCCGGCCACACCGTTCACGTCGGCGGGCGCAAGTTCGTGCTGCGGTTGATCCCGTCGGGCATGCTGCACCCCGACGTCACCTGCGTCATCGGCAACGGCGTCGTGATCGATCTCCAGGCGCTCTTCGACGAAGTCGAGGAACTCGGCGTCGCGGGCGTCTCGGTCGACGGGCGCCTGCTGGTCAGCGATCGCGCCCACGTGATCCTGCCCTACCACCGCGACCGGGACCGCCTGAGCGAGGCGGCGCTCGGCGCCGCGCGCATCGGCACGACCTCACGCGGCATCGGGCCGACCTACGAGGACAAGGTCGCGCGCCGCGGGATCCGGATCTGCGATCTCGCCGACGACGATCGCCTGCCCGATCTCGTCCGCGGTCACGTCGAGGCCTGCAACCGGCTGGCGGGCGGCGTCTCGCTCGACTGGGTGGACGTGCTCGAGCGCGCGAAGGCCCTCGGGGCGCGCGTCCGGCCCTGGGTGGTCGACACGTCCGTGGCGCTCGCCCGCGCCATGGCCGGCGGCCGTGCGATCCTCTTCGAAGGGGCGCAGGGCACGATGCTCGACGTCGACCACGGCACCTACCCCTACGTGACCTCGTCGAACGCGACGGCCGGCGGGGTCTGCACCGGGCTCGGCGTCGGGCCGCGCGCCGTGCACGCCGTGCTCGGCGTCGCCAAGGCCTACACCACGCGCGTGGGCGAAGGTCCGTTCCCGAGCGAACTGCTCGATGGAAGCGGCGAAGGCCTGCGGGCGCGCGGGCAGGAGTTCGGTGCCGTCACCGGGCGGCCCCGGCGCTGCGGGTGGTTCGACGCGGTCGTCGTGCGGCACTCGGTCCGCGTCAACGGCCTCGATGGACTGGCGCTGACCAAGCTCGACGTGCTCGACGGGTCTGCCGAGGTCCCGATCTGCACCGGCTACCGTTGCGGCGCCGACGCCGTCGAGGACTTCCCGGCCCAGCTGACGCGGCTGCAGCACTGCACACCCGTGCTGGAGACCATGCCCGGGTGGCAGCGATCGACCGCCGGCGTTCGGCGGCGGGAAGACCTGCCCGACGCCGCGCGCGCCTACGTCGCGCGCATCGAAAGCCTGACGGGCGTGCCGGTCCTCCTCGTCTCCACGGGCGCCGCCCGCGAGGACACGATCGTGAACAACCCATCGCTCGCGTCGGCGTGGTTCGGAACAGCCGGCATCCTGCCTGCGGCCGGTCCGGGCGCCTAGACGCGCGCGCACCGGGCGGCCAGCATGTCAGGCTGCCTGGTGGACTCCAACTCCGTTGGCGATTGAGTCCGGCGCTCCGTTGAGGTGAGGGCGCGCCGGGAACGCAGCGCGCGGGCTTCAGGCCGCGTGCCCGGCACGCTCATCACACGTGAGCTCCGGGGTCAGTTGTGCCGGTCGTGATCCGCGTCGTCCACCTGGTGGTACGCGCACACGCCGTGAACGGCATCCGGGTCCGCGTCCTTGAACTCGAGTCCCGCCCGGTAGCACGCGTCGCTGTGGCCCCTGCTCTGTTCGTAGGACGCCCAGGCCACGACCGCGAGGGTCTTCGGCGTGCCGACCGGGGCCGGCAGCAGAACCCGTACGCGCTGGTTCGGCCTGAGAATCGTGGGCGAAACCACCTGGGCGCCCAGCACCGACAGGTCGATGAGCTGGGTCGCCGTGCCGTCGACCTGCACTTCGACGCCGGACCGCATGCGCACCCGCTGGGCGCGGCGCGTGGCGTAATACTCCCGCAAGCGGGCCTCGTCCTGCGGCGCGGGGTGCGCAAGCGCCAGACGCAACGGCGGCGTGTCCGTAGAAACGACCCACAGCTCGGTGTGGCTGAGCCCGGGATCGAGCGACACCCGGCTGATGAAGGCCGTACCGCGCGAACTCGTCGCGAACGCCCGCTCCAGCGCGACGACATCCGGCCGGCGCGCGACGATCGCGTCCAGCGCCGCGTGAGATTCGTCCTCGGGGAAGGTCAGGACTTCCCGTGACGGATCCACCAGCCGGTCCAGTCGTTCGATGAGGGCGGGTGCTCCGATCAGGACCGCACAGGGAGACGGCATCGCGATCAGTCTACTAGAACTGATGTGAAACTGGGGATGGGGCCTGGATGAGTCGCAGGAAACGAGCAGAGACGCCGCGGACCGGGAGCCGGCGTCCCGCTGGGGAAGGAGAGCCGGGCCATTGGCTCCGGCTCCATCCTAGTTCTTGAACCCCGCCGCACCGGGCGGGAGCTCCCGCGGCCGCAACGTGAGGGCCTCGAGCGCCGCCAGTTCCGGCGTGCTTGGGGCGGCCAGCGCCGAGTCGAGGTCCGCGAGGAACTGCTCCTCAGATGCCACGTCGCGGGTCGCGACCGAACGAACCCCGGACGCGGCCGCAGCAGAGGCCGTCCGCGCCGCCGCCACGGTCTTGACCGGCGTTCCGGCAGGCTGGCGCAGGTCGAGGAACCGCCCGACGCCGAGGCCAATCACCAGGCCGGCGACCGCGGCCGCCGCGACCCACCGCACGGCTGGACGCGCCCGCCCTTCGGCCCGTGCCGCTGCCGCTCCAGCCGGGAAGGGCAGCACCCGCGCCGGGTGGGCGTGCGCCTCGAGGCGCCGCAGGATGCGATCCCGCTGGTGCGCCAGTTTCTCCGGCGTGAACGCCGCGTCCGCCTCGGCGGCGGCCACGCCGCCCGCCTGGTCGAGCAGGTCGGACAGTTCCCGATACCGCTCACCGCAGGCATCGCACTCCGCCAGGTGGCGGACGACGCGCTCGTCGCGTGTCGAGAGGGCCTGGCGGCCCCTGTCCGCTAGGTAGCGCCGAATCAGTCCCCGACTCTTGGCATGACTGCTAGCGCCGAACACGGGTGTCCTCCAGGGCGGCACGCAACTTCCGAATCGCCCGGAAGAGGTGCACGCGAACAGTGGATTCGTTGAGTCCCGTCAGTGCGCCGACGTCGCGCGACGACCGTCCCTCGGCGTGGCACAACAGAAACACCGTGCGCTGCCGCTCCGGCAGCGCGTCGATGGCGGCCGAGATCGCCTGGCGCCGCTCGCCGTTCAGGACGAACTCCTCGGGCGACTGCGTCGTGCTGGGCGTGGCCTCGAGGTGGGGAGTCCCGTCCGAGAGGCCATCCGCCCCGCCGACCTGCCATCGTTCCCGCCGGCGCCTGGCCTTCTGCCGGTCGCGGCACGTGTTGACCAGGATCCGGGTGAACCACGCGTCGAACGGCAGGTCCTCGCGATACGACTCGATGTGCGTGAAGACCTTGACGAACGCGTCCTGCACGGCCTCATCGGCGTCTGCGGCGTCGCGCAACAGGTACAGCGCCAGGCGCGATGCGTGACGCTGGTGCCGCGCGACCAGGCTCCCGAATGCCTCCCGCGCCTCCTCCATCTGCCCGGTGAGGACCAGCGCCTTCACGCGCCGGGCTTCGCCGGTATCTTCGGGACGAAGGCTCCCCGGGGCGGATCCCTCCCCGGGCAGGGACGTATGGACGTCCGCTCCAACCCACCCCGGCCGGGCGGGGGGCGCCGATGAACTGCCGTTCAAGCCGATCACGTTGTCCACTGGGTCCTACGACCGCCTCCGGGCACCCGTTTACGAAGGCACCTCCGAAACCGCCAGCTACATGGTAGCCGACTGGGAGGGCCGGGGCCAGGGGAGTGACCTCGTGTGCGGAGACGCTCGGTCCAGGCCGTGAGCCTTACCGGCCGCTCCGACCGGTCACCGTCGTAGCGGGGGCCGGGAGCACCAGCGCGCTGAGCGGCCTCAGCCGGGTGCCGGGGAAATAGTGCTCGATGATGGAGTCGGACGACTCGCCGGCCTGGGCGCGAAGCGTCGCCCCGGTCTGGCACAGGCCCACGCCGTGGCCGTAGCCCAGGCCCGAGAAGACGAACTGAGGCCCGCGGCGTTCGACCTCGAACCACGTGCTCTTCATGGACCGGGGCCCGAACCCTTGTCTCACCACCGTCCGGAGTTCCTCGGCCCGGATCATGGGCGACCGCTCGCCGCTGATCACCACGAGGATGGCGCGGCCCGCCGTATCGCGCTTGGCCACGTCAATGCGGTCCAGGCGCCGGCCGACCTGCGTGCGCGGATCGCCGTTCAATACGTCCCTGAGGCGGCCCGACTCGGCCGAGAACTCCCAATGAGTCTCTTCGGCGCGGGCGCAGAAGGCATCCTCGACCGGCTGCAGGTAGGGTTCGCCCGGACCGCCCCAGACGGTTTCAGCCGCGGCGGTATGCCCGCCGCAGTTGGAATGGAACAGCGCCTGGATCGGGCGGCCACCGTAGGTGATGACCTCGCCGGCCGTGGCGGCGACGGCCTGCGCCGCGGGATCCGGGCTGCCCGCCGGCTTGCCCCCGGCCCGGTAGAGCTGGCAGTGGGTGCCGTCGCACAGGTCGAACCCCTCGGCCGCGTGGCGTCCGAGGTTGGCGAGGGCGTAGGTGCGGGACACGATGGCCTGGACGCGAAGCAATTGCGCAGCGGCTCCCGGCCCAAGCGATTTCGGGGGCAGCTCAGCCCGGACGGCGCCCACGACGTAGTCATCGACGGGCAAGGTCACGATCCGGGTACCGCTCTGGTCGGTCACGCGGACCCGCACGGTGGCGATCGGGCCGGAGCCCCATCGGGCCAGGCCCGATGCGGGCCGGGCAGCCTCGGGGGGCGTCGCTGCGGTGGCAGGCGCTCCCGCGGGCTGGAGGGGCAGCCGCGGAGGGGCGACGGTCACCCGGGGCGGCCTCGACTGCCGGGTGGCGGCACACGCGGTCAGCGTCAGGGTCAGGGCGAGCAGGCTCGCAACGCGGCGGAAAGCCGCGCCGCGCGCGGCGACAGCGGTCTGAGGCGCGGGTCCAGAATTTCGCATGACTGCACTATCGGACGAACTCGTTCCGGCCCTTAGGCTTGCCGCCTGGTGCCGGCTCGGCGGCGCACAAGGCCGTCCTCGCGAGGGCCGATCGACCGTGGCGTATGGGTGGTCCCGCCGCGCCACGCGGGCGATCCAGATTCCGCCGCCCGGCACCCGTCTGCCGTGTGCGCCCTGCGCACGCGGGCTGGCGGTCCGCGCACACGCGACTCGCACGCTCTCTGCCCCGCTGCGCGTTTTCCCTGGGAAAACCATCACGCCGTGGGCGCGGCGCCCGTGGCAGGGGGGTTGCTCTATCTGGTGGCGTGACCGTTGACGGAAGGCGGCAGGCCATGATCAGGATCGGAATCCTGGGCTTGATGCGATCGGGAGGCCGGTGATGAGTTCGATTCTGGTCGTGGACGATGAGCCTGCGGTTCGGGTGTTGACGTCGCGGTGGCTCGAGACGATCGGGCTCCCCGCGCGCGCGGCCGCCAGCGCGGATCAGGCGCTCGAGGTGATGGCGGCTGAGTCGGCGGACGTCGTGCTGTGCGACGTGTGGATGCCGGGGCACGACGGGCTGTGGCTGGCCGAGCGCCTGCGCGCGGACTACCCGGAGACCGCCGTCATCATGGCGACGGGCGGGCGAGACCTCGACACGGCGATCGCGAGCCTCCGCCTCGGGGTTCTGGACTACCTGGTCAAGCCGTACAGCCGGGAGCGCCTGCGGGAGTCGGTGGAACATGGGCTGGAATGGCACCGGGCGGCGCTCGAGACGCGGCGCCGGCGCGAGGCGCTGCGCACGCAGGCGCACGCGCGCCACGGACAGATCTCCGAGGCCTTCGCCAGGCTGCACCTCGAGTCGATCGACGAGGTCGACGCCGTGCTGAGCCTGCTCACCCTGCGCGACCGTCATGCCTACGATCACGCGCACCGCGTCGCGCGCCTGTCAGGGCGGCTCGCGGCCGTCGTCCAACGCGACGCCGATCCGCCCGCGGGCCTGGAGGCCGCGGCGCTGCTGCACGAACTCGGGCGCCTGGCGTTGCCCGATGACCTGATCACCAAGCCGGCTCCTCTGTCGGCCGACGAGCGCGAGCTGGTGCACGAGCATCCCCGTTTCGCCTACGAGGAGCTTCGCCAGGTGCCGTCGTTGTCGACCGCCGCGGATCTGGTGCTGAGCCTGCACGAGCGGTTCGACGGCAGCGGGTATCCGGCCGGCCTGAAGGGGGACGCCATTCCGCTTGGCAGCCGCATCCTGGCGGTGGCCGATGTGTTCGACAGCCTGTCGCGTCAGGACGGGGTCCCCGAGCCCGTGGCCCGGCTCGACGCACTCAAGGAGTTCGCCCGCACCAGCGGATTGCACTTCGATCCGGCGGTCGTGGACGCGCTGGTCACCCTGACGTCCGTGCAGTGACGCGGTGGTCCGAGAGGGGGCCCGGTCCCGGCGGCTGGATCGGGACGCGGGATCCAGCGCCGGTCGAATGCAGACGGACCCGCAACCACGGACTGTTATACTCGTGTGACGGGACCCACCCTCGGAGGTGAGGGCCTCGCCGGCCCGTCATGTTCGAAGCCATCATCGGACTCGAGATTCACGCCCAGCTGCTCTCGCGGACGAAGATCTTCTGCGGGTGCCCGACGGGATTCGGCGGGCCGCCCAACACGCAGACGTGCCCGGTGTGCCTCGGTCTCCCCGGGGCCCTGCCGGTGCTCAACAGCCGGGTGATCGACATGGCGGTGCGCACCGCGCTGGCGCTCGGGTGCACGGTCCATCTCGCGTCCACGTTCGCGCGGAAGAACTACTTCTACCCGGACCTGCCGAAGGGCTATCAGATCACTCAGGACCGATCAGCCGCTGGCCTCCGACGGCCTGCTCGCGGTCCCGGCCACGGGGGGCGTCCGCGATGTCCGCATCACGCGTCTCCATCTGGAGGAGGATGCCGGCAAGTCCGTGCACGACGGGCTCGCGGCCGCGGCGGGTGCGACCTTCGTCGACTTCAACCGCAGCGGCGTGCCGCTCGTCGAGATCGTGACGGCGCCGGACCTGCGATCGGGCGTCGAGGCGGCCGCCTTCTTCCGCGGCCTGCGCGCCGTGCTGGTGGCCCTCGGCGTCAACGACGGCAACATGGAGGAGGGCAGCCTCCGCTGCGACGCGAACGTGTCGGTTCGCGCGGCAGGCAGCGACGCGTTCGGTACGAAGGTCGAGCTCAAGAACCTGAACTCGTTCCGGTACGTGCAGAAGGCGATCGACTACGAGGCGGTACGTCAGGCCGGCGTCCTGCGAGGGGGCGGGCGGGTGGGGGCGGAGACCAGGCTGTGGGACGCGGACGCCGGGCGCTCGGTCGCGATGCGCAGCAAGGAAGAGGCGCACGACTACCGGTACTTCCCGGAGCCGGACCTGCCCCCGCTGCAGATCGCCGCCGCGCGCGTCGACGCGCTGCGCGAGAGCCTGCCCGAACTACCGCCGGCGCGCCGGGCCCGCTTCGTGACGCAATACGGGCTGGCTGAGGACGCCGCGACGCTGCTGGCTGCCTCGACGCCGCTCGCACGGTACTTCGAGGAGGTGGCCCGGGAGAGCGGGGATTCCCGTGCGGCGGCCGAGTGGGTCCGGGGTGAGCTGCTGCGCCGCCTCGACGAGTCCGGCCTCGATCTGGAGACGGCCCCCGTCGGCGCCTCGGCGCTCGGTACGCTCATCCGCCTCACCGGCGACGGGACCGTGAGCGCGCAGGCGGCCAAGAAGGTGTTCGGCGAGATGTTCGCGTCGGGCGAGGCGGCCGGGGTCCTGATCGATCGACTGGGCGTGCGTCAGCTCTCCGATCGCGACATGATCGTGGCCCTGGTGCGCGGCGTGCTCGCGGACCACGCCGGGCCGGCCGGCCAGTATCGTGCGGGCAAGGCGGCCGCCTTTGGCTTCCTCGTGGGTGCCGTCATGAAGGCGAGCGGCGGGCGCGCGAACCCCCGCATGGTCGAAGCCATCCTGAGATCCGAACTGGACGCGCGGCCGGACAGCTGATGCCGACGTCTGCCCCTTCCCCCGGCGCGCAGGCTGGGCCCGCGTTCCGCGCACACATGCCGAGGTTGACGTGGCGCATGGCCGCCGTGATCTACCTGGCTGCCGCCGTCGTCTACACGTGGCCGCTGGCCGCGCACCCGGTGTCCCGCCTCGCGTCGACGCAGGGTGCCGGCGACCCGTACCTCAATGTCTGGATCCTGGGGTGGGATCTCCGCACGCTCAGCGCCAGCCCCGCGGCCGTGCTGACCGGCCGGGTCTTCGACGCGAACATCTTCTTCCCGGCTCGCCAGACGCTGGCCTACTCGGATCACCTGCTCCTGCAGGCGATCGCGGTCTGGCCCGTCTACGCGCTCACCGGCAGCGTGGTCGCCTGCTACAACCTGGTGTTCTTCCTGTCACTGGTCGCCTCTGCCCTCGCGATGCGGGCCTACGTCCGGGCCGTGACCGGTTCGACGCGTGCCGCGCTGCTGGCCGGATGGATCTGGGGATTCTGGCCGTTTCACTTCGCGCAACTCATCCACCTGCAGCTGCAGGCGCTCTACGTGATGCCGCTGGTGTTCCTTGCCCTGCATCGGCTCGTGGCGGCCCGCCGCCGCCGGGACGCCGTCCTGCTCGGCGTGGCCTTGGCGGTCCAGGCTGGTTCGTCGGCGTACTACGGCGTGATCGGAACGGTCGGCCTCGCGGCCGGTGGGGCGGCGCTGCTGCTGGCGGTCGGGCGCTGGCGGATCGGCGTGATGGCCCGGCGGCTCGCGCTCGCCGCGGTCGTGGGCGCCGTGCTGGTGGCGCCGCTGGCGTGGCCGTACCTCCAGGTGCAGCGGCGTGAAGGCTTCCTGCGCAACCTCTACCAGGCGTCGCTGAACGCCGCCCGTCCGGCGAGCTATCTGCGCGTGCCGCCCGTCAACGCGATCTACGGTGCGACGGGCGCGTTGCGCCCGTCGACCGGAGCGGAGACGCGGCCCGGCACGCCGACAGGACCCGAGCAGGAGCAGTTCGTCGGCTTCGGCGTCCTCGTGCTCGCCGCGCTGGGACTCTGCGGCGGGTGGCGCACGTCGCGGACCGTGGTCTGGCCGCTCTCCGCCGTCGCGCTCAGCGGCTTCGTGCTGTCGCTCGGGCCGGACGGGGTGCGATCGATCTACGCGACGCTGCACGAACACGTGTTCGGATTCCAGGCGATCCGGGCGCCTGCGCGATTCGGCGTGCTGGTCGCGTTCGGCCTGGCCGGCCTCGCCGCTCTTGGCCTCCTCCAGGTCGCCCGGTGGCGGTGGACCTGGCCCGTGGCGATGGCGCTCGTCGCGATTGAGTACGTGAACGTGCCGATTCCGTACGTGATCGCGCCCGCGCTGCGCAGTGATGCGGGCGCCTGGCTCGCCTCGGCGCCGGCACCGGGCCCGGTCCTGTACCTTCCGTTGGGCCTCGACGCCGCGAACACGCCCTTCATGGTGGCCTCGCTGCAGCACGGCCGTCCCATCGTCAACGGCTATTCGGGCCAGCGCCCGTCCTTCTTCACCGGGCTGCTCGACACGCTGCGCGATGTCCCGGACGCGGAGTCGTTGTGGACGCTCAAGGACCTGGGCGTGCGCTATCTCGTGGCGCCGCGTCCGCTGACCGCGACATCGCCGTCCCCGCTGGTCGAGCGGGCCGTGTTCGGGTCGACCGTCGTCTACGAGCTGGTCTGGACCCCGGAGGTCGAGGCCATGCTGGTGCGCCCGGAGGTCCCGCCGCCGCCGCCGCCCGGCCCGATACCATTCCGCGTGGGCGAGGTCGCCACCTACGACGTGGCGTGGCAGGGAAGCGGGATGGGCCTGGCCGCGGGGCAGGCCCGCTTCGCAGTCGAGGGGGGCGGGCACCCGCCCGTCGTCGAGAGCGCGTATCGCTTCGGTCTGCACGTCGCCACCGCGGCGTGGGTGTCCCGGTTCTTCGAAGCCGACGATCGCCTGGTGGCGTGGACGGACGCCGCCCTGGTCCCGCGCCTCCATGTCCAGGAACTGCGGGAGGGACGCCGCGTTGTCGATCGAGCGGTCCTGTTCGACCAGGCCGCGCGTGTCGTGCGGACCGCGACAGGCCCGCCGTCCTCGGGCGGGCAGGGCGTGGCGTTGCCGCTGTCGCCGGGGGCGCGGGATCCCGTGAGCGCGTTCTACTACGCGCGGACGCAGGCGCTCGACCCGTCGTCGCGGCTCAGCATCCCGGTGAACGACCTTGGGCGCGGCCTGGTGGTGGAGCTCGTCGCCGGGGCCGTCGAGACGATCACCTACGGGTCGCGCACGGCGGATGCCCTTCGCGTCGACGTCCGGATCGCGTACCGGACCGAGCGGCGGACCAGCCCGCGCGCCGTGATCTGGATGAGCCGGGACGGCTGGCGGATCCCGCTGCTCATCACGATCGACACCGGCTTCGGATCGTTTCGCGCGACGCTGGTGGACTACCGCCCGGGGCCCCCGGCCGCGCCCTGAGCGGGCCGCGGGGCGCGCGATCCGTATGCTATACTCGGGGCGCTTCCGGCGGGCCGCCCGGCTTTCCGCACACAACGTTGTCGAGGCGCCGTGATCAACACCTCCCGGTTGTCCAAGATGTACGGCCGCGGCGTGTATGCCCTGCGGGACGTGACGATCTCGGCCGACAAGGGTGAGTTCGTCTTCCTGACCGGTCCGAGCGGCGCCGGCAAGTCGACCCTCCTGCGGATCCTGATCCACCAGGAACTCCCGTCCGAGGGAACCGTGGTGGTGGGCGGGCGCGAGCTGGCGCGGCTGTCCCCGCGCCAGGTGCAGGCCTACCGGCGTACCGTCGGGTTCGTGTTCCAGGATTTCAAGCTGATCCCCACCAAGACGGTGCACGAGAACGTGGAACTGGTGCCGCGGGTGCTGGGGGAGACGAGCGTCCAGCAGCAGCGGCGGGCGTTCCAGGTGCTGAAGTGGGTCGGCCTGCAGCACCGGATGAACGCGTTCCCGCCCGAGCTGTCCGGCGGGGAACAGCAGCGCGTGGCGATCGCCCGCGCGCTGGTCAACGAACCCGCGCTGATCCTGGCCGACGAGCCGACCGGCAACCTCGATCCGGACCTGTCGCTGGAAATCATGAACCTGTTCCGGGACATCAACGCGCGGGGCACGACCGTGCTCGTCGCCACGCACGATCGCGAGCTGATCCGCCGGGTGGGCCGGCGCACGATCATCCTCGACCACGGCAAGGTGGTCGACGACAAGTAGCAGGCGCCGATGCACTGGCTCACGTACTCGATCGAGGAAGCGCTCGCCAGCCTGTGGCGGCAGCGGGGCTCGAGCGTCATGGCGGTGTCGACGATCGCGGCCGCGATGCTCATCGTCGGCGGGTTTCTCATCCTGACGCAGAACCTCGACCGGCTGGTCGCGCGGTGGAGCGCGGCGGCGGAGTTCTCGATCTACCTGCGCGACGACATCACCGACGACCAGCGTCTGGCGCTCAACCGCCTCCTCTCGGCGAGCCCGCTGGTGGCGGGCCGCGAGTTCGTCCCGAAATCCGAGGCCCGCCAGCGCTTCAAAAGGGACTTTCCGGATCTCGCCCCGGGGATCGAGGGCCTCGAGCAGAATCCGTTTCCCGCGTCGATTGAAGTGCGCCTCCGCGCCCAGGCCGCGGCGACCGACGCCGTGGACGACCTCGCGCGGCGCGTCACGGCGACCGGCGGCGTCGCCGACGTGCGGTTCGATCGGCGCTGGCTGGCCAGGGTCGGCGCCATCGTCGGGGGCCTGCGGTGGGCGGGATGGGTGCTGGCGGCCATCCTGATGATCGCGGCCGCGCTGACGGTGGCCACCGTGGTCAAGCTCGCGCTGCACGCCCGCCGCGACGAGGTGGAGATCATGCGGCTCATGGGTGCGCCGCTCGGCCTGCTGCGCGGCCCCTTCGTGACCGAGGGCGTGCTGCAGGGCGGCGCGGGCGCCGTGGTGGCGCTGGGGGTCCTGTGGGGCTTCCTCGCGACGCTGCGGGCGCGCTACGGCGAGGCGCTCGCCGGCCTGACGGGCGCGCGCGTCCTCGACTTCCTGTCACTGCCGACCGCGATCCTGTTCGTCGCCGGCGGCATGGCCCTGGGGTGCGCGGGCGCGCTGATCGCCGCGCGCCGCGTGCGCTGATCGGGGGCGGCAGGCGCGCCGCGTGGGCCGCGGTCGTTGACACGTGCGGGAGGCCGCACTACACTTGAAGTGTTCGTACCTGCATCGTCAGAGGAGTGGCATGCCACCTCCCGCCTCTGGTCAGCGACCCGCCGGCGCTCCACCCGCAATGACGATCATCACTAACTTCTACAAAGAAGAGTTTCTCAAACACCAGCAGCTTCTCCATCAGCAGCGCGAGTACTACTCGGAACGGGCGATGGCCAGCGCCGAGGCGGCCCTCGACCGGATCCTCGCCCAGATCGAGGTGCTCTGCCGGCAGGACCACGCCGACCTGCTCGTGAGCCGACTGCTGAGAAGTTTCGACCTCGTGACCAGAGTCTCGGCCCTGTCCGATCCCAAGAAAGTAAACTGACGCGCGCAGCCGCCCTCCTCCGACAGGACGCCCTCGCGATTGGCCGCGCGGCCATCGAGGCGGCGGACCCGCGTCGGCTCGTGGACCGCGCGCTGGCCGGCGACGCGGGGAGCCGCGTCGGGGCGGCCCCCGTGCGGCTGGTTGCCGCGGGGAAAGCGTCGGGCCAGATGGCCGCCGCATTCCTGGCACGGCGCCCCGGGCCGCTTGTTTCAGCGTTCGCCGTCGGCGTCGAACCGCCTGCCGACCTGCCTGCGCCCGTCGCCTGGCTGCGCGGAGGGCACCCCGTTCCGACCGACGCGAGCGAAGCCGCCGGCCGACGCGCCCTGGCCGAGGCCGCCTCCGTGGCACCTCCCGAGTTACTGGTCGTCCTGCTCTCGGGCGGCGCGTCGGCGTTGATGGCGCTGCCCGCCGACGGGGTGACGCTCGCGGACAAGCAGGCGACGACCAGGCTCCTGCTGGGCGCTGGCGCGGACATCCATGCCCTCAATGCCGTCCGGAAACACCTCTCGCTGCTCAAGGGCGGCCGGCTCGCGGCCGCGGCGCGCGGCCGGGCGGTGTGCCTGGCCATCTCCGATGTCGTTGGTGACGACCTGTCGGTCATTGGCTCGGGTCCGACCGTGCCGGATCCATCGACGTTCGCCGATGCCCTGGCGGTGCTCGATCGCTTCGGCGGTCGCGCCCGGTACCCCGCCCCGGTGGTGGCGGTGCTCGAGCGCGGTGCGCGCGGCGGGTGGGCGGAAACCCCGAAGCCGGGCGACCCGGTGCTCCGCGACGCGGGCACCTGGGTCATCGGCGGAGCCCGCCAGGCCCTCGACGGGGCGCGTGACGAGGCTGGACGGCGCGGGTACCATGTCCACGTGCACGAGATCCCGGTCGTCGGCGAAGCGCGGACGGCGGCGCGGGAATACGCGCGCGACCTGCAGCGCCTGCTCCCGGGGCTGCCGCGGCCGGTGTGCGTGCTGTCGGCCGGGGAAACCACCGTCCACGTGGTCGGCCACGGCAAGGGCGGGCGCAACCAGGAATTCGGCCTCGCGCTGGCCGCCGAACTCGGCCCGTGGGGGCCGCGCGTGGCCGCCGTGAGCCTCGGCACGGACGGGATCGACGGCCCCACCGATGCTGCCGGGGTCATTGTCGACGCGACCACGATGGAGCGCGCACGCCGCGCCGGGCTGGACCCCCAGCGCGTCCTGCGCGACAACGACGCGTACCGGTTCTTCGAAGCGTTGGGAGACCTGGTGATCACCGGGCCTTCGGGCACCAACGTCGGCGACGTGCAGGCAGTGCTCATCGATTGACGCAGACGCCGGCGCGCCGCGCGATCCCGGATCGTGCCGCGCGCTCCAGGGAGAAAGGACCCGACACATGGCCAGCCTGAAGAAGATCGTGGCAATCGCGGCCGCCGTCCTGCTGGTGTTCTTCGCGGGATGGCTGTGGGGATCGCTCGGCCGCTGGTCGGCGGAAAGTCAGGTTCGCCAGCTGGAGTTCAAGCTCCACGCGGCGCAGGCCAGGGCCTACCTGTTCCAGGCGCGTGTGAACCTGTTCGAGGTGAACTTCGGCAGCGCGAGCCGCAGCCTCGAGGCTGCGCGCGGTGCGCTGGACGCGGCGGGAACCGTGCTCCAGCGCGAGGGCCGCGAGGACGCGCTGGCCGCGGTCAGGGACGCCGTGGCCAGGATCGGCGAGGCGCAGCAGAGCGCCGCCCGTCTCGACCAGGGTGCGCAGGGGAAGGTGGGCCAGGCCCTCGCGGCGCTGGACCGCGCCGTCACCGACGCTCCCAGGTAGCGGCGGCCGCCAGCATGACGCGCGACGAAGTCCTCACCGCGATCACCGAGCGGGTTACGCACCCGGCGTCGGCCCGCGAACTCGTGCAGCTGCTCCGTGTGCCGCGCGAGGCGCGCGTGACCTTCCGGCGCCAGCTCCGCGCGCTCGCCGCCGACGGGGCCCTGGTGGAAATCCGCGGGCAGCGCTACGGCCTGCCGGGGAAGATGGACCTCGTGGTCGGCCGGCTGGTGATGCACCCGGACGGCTACGGGTTCGTCACGCCGGAGCGGGCCGACCCGGATGGGGATGTGCATGTCGCGACCGCCAACCTGAAGGAGGCCATGCACGGCGATCGCGTCGTCGTGAGAGTCGAGCACCATCGGGCCGACCGCCGGCGCGACGGCCGTATCGTCCGGATCCTGGAACGGCGGAACCAGCAGCTCGTGGGCCGGTTCGACATGGAGGGCGGCGGCCCGGGCTACGTCGTGCCGTTCGAGCGCCGGCTCGTCATGGACGTCCAGGTCCCGCGTGGCGAACAGGGCCGGGCCAACCCCGGTGACATGGTGGTGGCCGAGATCACGCGCTGGCCGACCGCGACGAGGGGACCGCTGGGGCGCGTCGTGGAGGTCCTGGGGCCGATCGACCATCCCGGCGTCGACACCCAGATCATCATCCGCAAACACGGGATCCCTGACGCGCATGGTGAGGACGCGGTGACGGAGGCGCGACGGCTGGGGCGCGTGGTCCACCCTCGCGACCTGGCCGGGCGGACCGACTTCCGCGACCTGCCCGCCGTCACCATCGACGGCGAGCACGCGCGCGACTTCGACGATGCCATCACGATCGACCGGCTGCCGAACGGCCACTTCCGGCTCGGCGTGCACATCGCCGATGTCTCGCACTACGTTCGCGAGGGCAGTGCGCTGGACGCCGAGGCGTTCGAACGCGGCACGTCCGTCTACTTCCCGGAACGCGCCGTCCACATGTTTCCGGCCGACCTGGCCACCGGGCTCTGCAGCCTGAACCCGCACGTCGACCGGCTGGTCCAGTCCTGCCTGATGGAGGTGGACGAACAGGGCCAGGTCGTCCGCTACGAGCTGCACGACGGCGTGATCTGCAGCTCGGCGCGGATGACGTACACCGACGTCAACGCCATCGTGACGCACCGCGATCCCGCCACCATCGAGCGGTTCGCCGACCTGGTGCCGCAGTTCGACCGGATGCACGAGCTGTTCGAGGTGCTCAACGGCCGGCGGCACCGGCGCGGCTCGATTGACTTCGACCTGCCGGAGCCCGAGATCGTCCTGGGGCCCGAGGGCGTGATCGAGGCGGTGATCGCGGCCGAGCGCAACGTCGCGCACCGGATCATCGAGGAATTCATGCTGCTGGCCAACGAAACGGTGGCGCAGCACCTCGAGCAGGCCGCGATCCCCGCGATCTACCGCGTGCACGACGCCCCCGACCCGCTCAAGGTCGAGGAATTCGAGGCGTTCGTCGCCACGCTCGGCTACAGCCTCGCCGCGCCGCCCAGGGGCCTGTTGCCGCGCCACTTCCAGCGGCTGGTGGAGCGCATGCGCGGCCGCCCGGAGGAGAAGGCGATCGCGTTCCTGATGCTGCGGACCATGGCGCAGGCCCGGTACGACGCGGTCAACACCGGGCACTTTGGCCTGGCAGCGCCGGCCTACACGCACTTCACGTCGCCGATCCGCCGCTACCCGGACCTCGTGGTCCACCGCCTGCTCCGGGAGGTGCGGCGTGGCAACGCGTCCCAGGCGCGTCGCGAGGACCTCGAGGAGACGCTGCCCGAGATCGCCAGGCACGCCTCCGAGCGCGAGCGCCGCGCGATGGAGGCGGAACGGGAACTCGTCCGGTGGAAGAAGGTCCGCTTCATGGCCGACAAGGTCGGCGAGGAGTTCGAGGGCTACGTCACCGGCGTCAGCGCGTTCGGCCTCTTCGTGGAGCTGGTCGAGCATTTCGTCGAGGGGCTGGTGCACGTCTCGACGATGGCCGACGACTACTACCGGTACCTGGAACAGGCCCATGCGCTGAGGGGCGAGAACACGCGGAAGACGTTCCGCCTTGGCGACCGGGTCCGCGTGCAGGTCGCGCGGGTCGATCTGGAACAGCGCCGGATCGACCTCGGGTTGCTGGACCTGCTCGAAGCCGTGAGGGCCGGCCGCGTCGGCCCGGAGGCGCGCCGCAGCCGGGTCCGCGCAAAGCGGCCGGCGCCGCGCCGCGGCGCCCCGGGGCGCGGCCGGAGCAAGGGGCGCAGACGATGAGGTACCTGGTCGTCGGCACAGCCGGCCACATCGATCACGGCAAGAGCGCGCTCGTCCAGGCGCTCACCGGGACCGACCCGGATCGCTTGAAGGAAGAAAAGGCGCGCGGCATCACGATCGATCTCGGGTTCGCGCACTGGGCGACGCCGGACCTCACCGTCGCCTTCGTCGACGTGCCCGGCCACGAGCGCTTCGTCAAGAACATGCTCGCCGGGGTCGGCGGCATCGATGCGGTCGTCCTGGTCGTGGCCGCCGACGAGTCCGTCATGCCGCAGACGCGGGAGCACTTCGACATCTGCCGCCTGCTGCAGGTGCCGACGGGGCTGGTCGCCTTGACCAAGGTCGACCTCGTCGACCACGACACGCTCGAGATCGTGCGGATGGAAACGCGCGACCTCGTGCGCGGGTCGTTCCTCGATGGGGCGCCGATGATCCCCGTGTCGGCCCGGACGGGCGCCGGGTTGGACGACCTGAAGGACGCGCTCGTCCGGCTCGGCGGTCGCACCACGGCCCGGGCCGCAGCGGGTATCGTCCGCCTCCCGGTCGACCGCGCCTTTTCGATGAAGGGATTCGGCACCGTCGTGACGGGCACGCTGGTATCCGGCTCGGTCCGCCTGGACGATGAGCTGAGCGTGCTGCCTCGCGGGTTGCGGGTGAAGGTCCGCGGGCTCCAGGTGCACGGCGCGCGGCAGGAGCGGGCCGTCGCGGGACAGCGGGTCGCGGTCAACCTCGGGGGCATCGAGGTGGCCGACGTCGATCGCGGCGACACGCTCGGCGCACCCGGGACCCTGACGACCACGCGGGTGATCGACGTGCGGATCGAGTCCCTGGCGACGGCCAAGCCGATCCGCCACGGGGCCCGGGTCCGCTTCCACCAGGGCACCAGCGAGGTGCTCGGGCGCCTCGCGATTTCGGCGGTCGTCGACGGCGGCGGCGACCCCGGGCTCGGCGCCGCTGAGATCCCCGCCGGGCGCTCCGCCTTCGCGCGTCTCCGGCTCGAGTCCGAGACGGTGCTGACACGAGGCGATCGGTTCATCCTGCGCGCGTATTCGCCGCCGCTGACGATTGGTGGGGGAATTGTCCTCGATCCCCGCCCACCCCGGCTGGGAATCCGGACCCCGAACGGCCGTGCCCGCTTTGCCGTGCTCGACCCGCTTTCACCCGGATCCGCGCAGGCCCGCGACGAGCAGGCCGCGCTGGCGATGATCGGCGAGTCGGGAGTCGCCGGCTTCCCGTCGCAGGCGCTGGTCAGCCGTGTCGGCCTGGCAGCCGACGCCGCGCGGACGCTGGCCGATGCACTCGTCGCGGGCCGGCGCGTCGCCCGGATCGACGACACCTTGATCCCGGCCGACGCGTTGCGCAGCCTGTCGGCTGCCGTGACCCGGATGCTCGGCGATTACCACCGCGCGCAGCCGCTGTCCGAGGGTATGCCGCGCGAGGAGGTCCGGGAGCGTCTCGCGGGGAAGGCTGCGGCCGGCGTGTTCGATCACGTGATCGCCGGATTGGCCGACGCCGGGAAGATCGTGGCCGGTGGCCGGCTGGCGCTGTCCGGCCACCGCGTCGCGCTGTCGGAGGACGAAACCCGGGCCCGCGACGGCATTGCCCAGGCCCTGCGCGAGGCCGGGCTCAGGCCGCCGGACAGCGCGGAACTGGCGGCCTCGCTCGGGATCAAGGCCGACCTGCTCGCGCGCGTCACGGGACTGCTCGTGCGGCAGAGAGTGCTCGTGAAGGTGGACGCTCTCCTGTTCCACGAGGAGGCGCTGAGCCGCCTGAAGCACGACATCGCGGACCTGAAGCGCACCGCGCCCGGAGGCGTGGCCCGCGTGGATGTCGCGGCGTTCAAGGAACGCTATGGCATCACGAGAAAGTTCGCGATCCCACTGCTCGAGTACCTGGACAGGGAGCGGGTGACGCGGCGGATGGGAGACACGCGACTCGTCATCTGAGGGGGCCGCCCCGCTCAGCTGTGCTTGTCGTCGGTCTCGTTGCCCGCGTCCTTGAAGTTGCGGATCGCCTTGCCAATGCCACGCCCGATTTCCGGCAGCCGGTTGGCGCCGAAGACCAGGATGATGATCGCCAGGATGACCAGCAGTTCCGGCAGACCGAGTCGTCCCATGGCTCGATTGTAGCATCAAGCCCCGCGCCGCGGCACATTCTCAGCGTCCGGGGCGAAACGCGCGTCCCACCCACGTCCCCAGCATGCGCACGGCGGCGCCCGGCTCCACGGCCCGGATCGCACGCTTCCTCAACCCGCCGTACGGCACCCGGCCGCACACCAGTTCCACCACGAGCCCCCGAATGGCGGGGCTTTCCCGCAGCACGTCGATCAGCAGTCGGGTCAGGCCCGGCCGGAAGAACGACCCTTTGGCGATCGCCGCGCGGACCAGCTCCGGCAGAACTTCCCGCCGCAGGGCCGCCTGGTACAGGCCCGGCGCCGGACCGGATTCCTGGCTGAGCGCCTCCGCCGCGAGCTCGGCGGAGCGGAGCGCGAAGTAGATTCCCTCCCGAGTCAGTGGATCGACCAGCCCCGCCGCGTCGCCAAGCAGCGTCCATCGCGGGCCCGCGGGCACCCCGTTCGCAAGGCTCTCGGCGTCGAGCGACGGGATTGGCCAGCTGTAGGGGACCAGCGTCGCGCCGGGGGCGAGATTCGAGGCCCGCCTCCATCGGCCCACGTGGTCGCGCAGCTGCGCGATGGTCGTCGTCCCGGCCTGCGCGCAGATGCCAATTGCCAGGTGATCGGTTCTCGGGAACGACCAGAGGTAACCGGGCGGATCGGCGACGAAGCGGATGTCCGTCTCACGTGAGGTCACGTCGCGGGCGAACATGCCGGTCGCGATCGACACCTGGCGGCGGGGCAGCGTCGACGCCAGCCGCTGGCGGACCACGCCGGCGGCCCCGTCGGCGCCAAGCAGGAACGCGGCTCGGAACTCGTGATGCGCAGTCCGCACCCGCACGTCGGTCGCCGTGGCCTCCACGTCGACGACCCGCTCGGGGACGACCGTGGCGCCCGCGCGCCGGCAGGCATCCAGGAGCGCGCCGTCGAACGTCTGCCGGCTGACGATGGCGAGCGGTCTCGGGAGCACGGCGCCCGCCCGGAGGAGGTCCACCAACGCGAACGGCGCGGGCCCCGGGCGCGTCGGGTACGGGTCGGCCTGTCGCGGCGGCGCCTCGAAGCGGATGCGTTCCACGTTGACGACGGGCACGCGGCCCTCCTCGAGCACGGGCTCGACCAGCGCGAGCGCCCGGGCGGTCAAGCCGCCGCCGCACGGCTTCTCCCGGGGATGCGACGCGTCGAAGACCGCCACGCGGGCCCCGGCTCGTGCCAGGGCACGCGCCGCCCAGGCGCCAGCCGGCCCTCCGCCCGCGATCATCACGTCGAGGTGTTCCATGCGTTCGGGGTGCGGGCAGCCGGCGGGTCACCGCGGCGCTTGATGCCCGATTCCCATCAAGCTTACAGTTAGTAGTGCAGCGGTGGCGAGACGTGCCCGTCGAGCGCGCCGCCGGCGGTGTCGTTTCCCAAGTGGGGGCATGATGGCTGAAGTCGAACGTCTGCTGTATACGGTCGGCGTGTTCAAGGACGTGGCCTGGGCGGAGAAGGGGGTCGAGGCGCTCAAGGCGCGAGGCTTTGCCGCGGACGAGATGTCGATGCTGGCGAAGGACGCACCTGAGGCGGCGGCGTTCATCGAGCGGACCTTCGGGGCGCAGCCGGTGAAACTCGAGCTGCCGCAGATCGGGGCCGCGGTCGGCCGGGGCAGCCTGCTGGATGCGCTGCAGGGGCCGGCACGGGACCTGGGGCGGGTTGGCGTGGCGGGCGCGATTCGGCGTGTCGGGTTCCAGGCGCACGACGGCCTGATCTACGAGACGCTGACCGGGCGCGGCGGTATCCTCGTGGCGGTCGAGGGCGCGCCGCGCGTGGCCGACGCCCTGGCCGTGATGCACTCCTACGGCGGCGGCAACGCCGCCATCGGGGCGTGGCGCGATCGAGTGTGAGGGCGTGCGGAGGCGGGGGTGTCGCCGCCCGGTGACCGGTGCCGTCAGGCGATGACACTGCGGCGAGACCCGTGTTCGGATTCCGGCGTCTAACGTACAAGGGCCGCGGGGCACCGGTTTTGCACTTGCGCCCCCATGGTGGTCGCGCCACAATGGGATTTGTAGCCTCCCGCTTATGAACGAAGGTCTGTCCACCGAACCGTCGGCCACCGGAGCCGCTGGTCATGTGTCCGTCCACTTGGACGGCCTGCACCCGCGCGAGGTGCGGTTCTCATTCGAGACGCAGGCCCCTCGCATGTCCAGCGCGCTGGGCTTCTCGGGCGCGTTTCACGCGCTCGTCATCCTCGGCGCCCTGTTCCTGGCCACATGGATCCCGGACCCGATGCCGGTGGACGGCCGGCAACTCGAGCCGGCCAAGCTGATCGACCTCATCTGGCTGGCGACGCCCGGACCCGGGGGCGGCGGCGGTGGCGGCGGCAACAAGTCGATCGAGCCACCGCGCAAAGCGGAGTTGCCGGGCCAGGACAAGATGACCGTCCCGGTGGCGAAGCCGCCCGATATCAAGCCCCTCAAAGCCCCTGAGGACGAACTGCCCGCCCAGGAACTGGTGATTCCCGTCCAGACGCTGGCGTCAGCGGAGCAGGCGCTGCCCGGGGTCATCGCGGGCATGGCATCGTCGAACTCGCCGACCTCGCAAGGCTCCGGGAGCGGCGGCGGCGCCGGCACCGGCACCGGCACGGGCATCGGCCCGGGGCAGGGTTCCGGTCTTGGCCCGGGCTGGGGCGGCGGCACCGGCGGCGGGGCGTACCGTCTGGGCCCGGGCATTGAACTTCCGCGCATCCTGCGGGAAGTGAAGCCGCAGTACACGGCCGATGCCATGCGGGCCAAGATCCAGGGCACCGTCGTGCTGGAGTGCGTGGTCCAGCTGGACGGCACGGTCGGCGACGTGGACGTGGTCCGCTCGCTGGATTCGACGTTCGGCCTCGATCAGGAGGCCGTCAAGGCCGCCAAGCAGTGGCGGTTCGTGCCGGGTCGGCGGCTCGGCCAGCCCGTGCCCGTGCTCGTGACCATCGAGCTCACGTTCACCCTCCGATAAGACTGAACCGGCGCGTGCGGCGCACCCGGCCCTCGGGGTGCCGGCTGCCCGTGCCTCGTGCCGCGTACAGACGAAGGGCCCGGCCACCCTCGGTTCTGGCCGGGCCCCCTTGCGTCTTGCGTCTGCCTGGGCTTAGTACATGCCGCCCATGCCCCCGCCGGGCTGCTGCGGGGCGTCCTTCTTCTCCTCCGGGATCTCGGCCACGACGGCTTCGGTCGTCAGCAGGAGCGATGCGATGGATGAGGCGTTCTGGAGCGCCGAGCGCACGACCTTGGCCGGGTCGATGACGCCGGCCTGCACCAGGTTCTCGTACGTGTCGTTCAGGGCGTTGAAGCCGGACTCGTCGTCCATCTCCTTGACCTTCTGCACGACGATGGACCCTTCCTGGCCGGCGTTCTGGGCGATCCAGCGCAGCGGCTCCTCGATGGCGCGCTTGATGATGTTGACGCCGATCTGCTGATCGCCCTCGGCCTTCAGGCTGCCGAGCGCCTTGATCGCGCGGACCAGGGCGACACCGCCGCCGGGCACGATGCCCTCCTCGACGGCCGCCTTGGTGGCGTGCATCGCGTCCTCGACGCGCGCCTTCTTCTCCTTCATCTCGGTCTCGGTGGCCGCGCCGACCTTGATGACGGCGACGCCGCCGACGAGCTTGGCGAGGCGCTCCTGGAGCTTCTCGCGGTCGTAGTCCGAGGTGGTCTCCTCGACCTGGGTCCGGATCTGCTTGACGCGGCCCTCGATGGCGCTCTGCGTGCCCGAGCCCTCGACGATCGTGGTGTTGTCCTTGTCGATCGTGATCTTCTTGGCCTTGCCGAGATCCTCGACCTTGATGTTCTCGAGCTTGATGCCCAGGTCCTCGGTGATGGCCCGGCCGCCCGTGAGGATGGCGATGTCCTCGAGCATCGCCTTGCGGCGATCCCCGAAGCCCGGCGCCTTGACGGCGGCCGCCTGCAGCGTGCCGCGCAGCTTGTTCACGACCAGCGTCGCGAGCGCCTCACCCTCGACGTCCTCGGCGATGATGAGCAGCGGGCGGCTCATGCGCGCCACCTGTTCGAGGACCGGCAGGAGGTCCTTCATCGAGCTGATCTTCTTTTCGTGGATCAGGACCACCGGGTTCTCGAGCACCACTTCCATGCGGTCGGCGTCGGTCACGAAGTAGGGCGACAGGTAGCCGCGGTCGAACTGCATCCCCTCGACGACTTCGAGCGAGGTCTCGAGCGTCTTGGCCTCCTCGACCGTGATGACGCCGTCCTTGCCGACCTTCTCCATCGCCTCGGCGATGATGCGGCCGATCGTCTCGTCGTTGTTCGCCGAGATCGTGCCGACCTGGGCGATCATGTGGCCCTTGACCGGCTTGGCGCGCTTCTTCAGGTCCGTGATCACAGCCTCGACCGCGCGCTCGATGCCCCGCTTGAGGTCCATCGGGTTGGCGCCGGCGGTGACGTTTTTCGCGCCCTCGCGGTAGATGGCCTGGGCCAGCACCGTCGCGGTCGTCGTGCCGTCACCCGCGATGTCCGACGTCTTGCTCGCGACCTCGCGCACCATCTGCGCGCCCATGTTCTCGAGCGGGTCCTTCAGCTCGATTTCCTTGGCAACCGTGACGCCGTCCTTGGTGATCGTGGGCGATCCGAACTTCCGGTCCAGCACCACGTTGCGGCCCTTGGGCCCCAGGGTCACCTTGACGGCGTCGGCCAGCTGGTTGACGCCGCGCAGGATGGCCTGCCGCGACTGCTCCCCGTACACAATCTGCTTTGCCATGTCGTTCTACTCCTTGACGCCCGGCGCGCGGCACCGCCAACCAGGGCGGCGACCCGACGCGGAGAGCGAATCACTCCAACCGGGACCTTACTTGCCCTCGATCACCGCCAGGACCTCGTCCTCGCGCATGATCAAGAACTCATCGCCCTCCAGCTTGATTTCCTGGCCGGAGTACTTGCCGAACAGAATCGTGTCGCCGTCCTTGACGTCCAGGGGCGTCCGCTTGCCCTTGTCGTCGATCTTCCCGGCGCCGACGGCCACGACTTTGCCCTGCTGGGGCTTTTCCTTGGCGCTGTCGGGGATGATGATTCCGCCGACAACCTGCTCACCTTCCTCGATCCGCTTGACGAGGATGCGATCGTGCAGTGGTCTGACTTTCATCGTTGTCCTGCTCCCTAGAGAAGCCAGTCGAACATTGCGGTCCCGGGGCCGGTGTGGCCCGTCCGGAACCAAGAGGCATGAACCAGAACTTCCGCGGATCCCGGGGCCACGCTGGCACTCACAGGCCCTGTGCGCTAGCACTCACGGTCCGCGACTGCTAAGTATGACTGGAGCGGTCCGCCCCTGTCAAGCGGGGCCGGAGGCGGCCGGCGCGCGGCCGGCGGTCAGGGCCGGCCCTTCAGGCGGTAGGCGGTGATCTTGCGGGCGAGCGTGTTGCGGTGGATGCCCAGGATGTCCGCCGCCCGGGACACACACCCGTCGGCGTGGCGCAGCGCGTGCGCGATGTAGCGCCGCTCGAATTCCCGCTGCGCGTCCTCGTAGAGGATGCCCTTGCCGACCATTTCTTCGACGAGCGTGTCCAGCTTTTCG
This sequence comes from uncultured Acidobacteriota bacterium, assembly GCA_963813325.1. GTDB lineage: Bacteria > Acidobacteriota > Vicinamibacteria > Vicinamibacterales > JAKQTR01 > CAWEYM01. The sequence goes on along the minus strand of CAWEYM010000002.1, from coordinate 633,603 downwards.
CGCACGGTCGATGATCCTCCGCGCCGGCGCGCGTGCCGGGCTCAGGCGAGTTCGCGCCCCGTCAGGGTCCGGAAGGCGTCGACGTACTTCTCGCGCGTGCGGGCGATCACGTCCTCGGGCAGCGACGGCGCGGGCGGCTGCTTGTTCCACCCGATGGCCTCGAGGTAGTCGCGCACGTACTGCTTGTCGTAGCTGGGCTGGCCGCCGCCGGGCCGGTACTGGTCCCGGGGCCAGAACCGCGACGAGTCGGGTGTCAGGACCTCGTCGATCAGCAGGAGGGCCGGCCGGCCGTCCGGGCCGCCGCCGAGGCCGAACTCGAACTTCGTGTCGGCGACAATGATGCCCTTCGACTCGGCATGCGCGGCGCCGCGCGCGTAGATCCGCAGCGACAGGTCGCGCGCCTGCTCAGCCACATCCTTGCCCACCAGTCGGGCCGCCTCCTCCCCGGTGATGTTCAGGTCGTGGCCGGACTCGGCCTTCGTCGAGGGCGTGAAAATCGGCGCGGGCAGCCGGTCCGACTCGCGCAGGCCGGGCGGCAGCCCGATCCCGCAGATCCCGCCCGTTGCCTGGTACTCCTTCCAGCCCGATCCGGACAGGTAGCCGCGCACCACGCACTCGATCGGCAGCGGCTGCGCGCGGCGGACCAGCATCGATCGGCCGCGCAGCGCCGCCGCGTGCCGGCGCGCCGGCTCGGGGTACTGGTCCGGGTTGGTGCTGATCACGTGGTGGGGCACCAGGTCGGCCATCATCTCGAACCAGAATGCCGACAACTGGTTCAGCACCTTGCCCTTGTCGGGGATGCCGGATCCCAGGACGTAGTCGAAGGCCGAGATCCGATCGGTCGCGACGATGAGCAGCGCCGAGTCGATCTCGTAGAGGTCCCGGACCTTGCCCCGCCGATGCGGCGTGAGGCCAGGCAGCGATGTCTCGATCATGGGTTGGGTCATGGTGTCCTGCCCGCGGCAACGCGGCGAAGCGTCATCTTACCGGTCGATTCGCGCCGCGCGCAAGGGCGCGCGGTAACTACCCGTTGAACATCGACTTGCGCTGGCCGTTGTAGTAGAGTGCGTGGGATTCGTGACCGTACGGCAGCCCGGTGGGGCCGCCGGTGTCCCATCGTCTCCACGAGGTCCGGGCGCGGCGCCGCGTCTGGCCTGAAGCGGCATGCGCGCGCACCTTCGCACTGCATTCCTCATCGTGCTGGCCGTCGGCCTGCTGGCGCTGTTCCTGCGCAACGCCAACCTGCATGACGTGTGGCGGGAGATCCAGCGCGGCCGGGTGGGCCTGCTGCTGGTCGCTCTGGTGGCGACCGGCTTCACCTATCTCTTCCGGACGCTGCGCTGGCAGTACCTGCTCCTGCCGCTGGGGCACCCGCGGTTCGGGGTGCTGCTGCGCACGACCATCATCGGGTTCGCGGCCACCTCGCTGCTTCCGGCGCGCGCGGGCGAACTCGTGCGGCCCTACCTGCTGGCGCGCCGCGAGGGGCTGAGCGCCACCGCCACCTTTGCCACCATCATCGTCGAGCGCCTGCTCGACATGCTGACGGTCCTGGGCCTCTTCGCGTCGTTCCTCGTGCTGTTCGACCCCGGCATGGAGGCGCACGATCCCCGGGTGTTCCGCGCGCTGCGGATCGGCGGGGTGGTGGTCGGGGCCGGTGCGCTCGGCGGGCTGGTCGCGCTGTTCCTCCTGGCCGGCCACCCGGATCGTCTCGCGCGCCTGGCGCTGCAGGCCGACCGCTTCCTGCCCACGCGCGTGGCCCACGCGGTGTCGAGGCTGGTGCGGATGTTCGCGGAGGGCCTGGCCGTGGTCCGCCAGCCGCGCCGGCTGGCGATGGCGATCCTGCTGTCGTTGCCGCTCTGGCTGTCGATTGCGGTTCCGATCTGGGCGACGACCCAGGCGTTCCACATCGACATGCCGTACACCGGGTCGTTCCTCCTGATGGCGCTGCTGGTGGTGGGCGTGGCGGTCCCGACGCCCGGCGCGATCGGCGGCTTCCACGAGGCGTACCGGATCGGGGTGACCGCGTTCTACGGCGTTCCGAACGACCGCGCTGTCGGTGCCGCGATCGTGCTGCACGCGATCTCGTTCGTGCCGGTCGCGGTGGCCGGGGTCATCCTCATGGCCCAGGACGGGCTGAGCCTGGGCCGCGTCCGGCAGCTGGCCGGGCCGCAGGCCGGCGAGGAGACGCCATGAAGTGCCCGTACTGCGGCCACATGGGCGACAAGGTGGTCGACTCCCGCGAGAGCAAGGAGGGCGACGTCATCCGCCGCCGGCGGGAGTGCCTCGAATGCGAGCGCCGGTTCACGAGCTACGAGCGGATCGATGAGATCCCGTACATGGTGATCAAGAAGGACGGCCGGCGCGAGCGGTTCGAGCGCCAGAAGCTCGTGGCTGGTCTCCTGAAAGCCTGCGAGAAGCGGCCCGTGACGGTCTCGGCGCTCGAGGCGATCGCAGACCGCGTGGAGGAATCGCTCCAGAACCGGCCGGAGCGCGAGATCGCCACCGCCGAGATCGGCTCGTTCGTGATGCAGGAGTTGAAGCGCCTCGACAAGGTGGCGTATGTTCGATTCGCGTCGGTGTACCGGGACTTCCGCGACATCGGGGAGTTCATGACCGAGTTGAAGGATCTGATCAGCGCCAAGGAATGAACGCGCCCCGCCTGCTGGCCGTGATGATCGCCTTCGCCCTGTTCGAGGCGGGCGGGCCGGACGGGATCCAGGTGACGACCCTGGCCCGCGACGGGCACGTGTACGTGTCCTTCGCCCTCGCCGAGGACGTCATGACGGAGGCGGAAGCCGGGATCCAGGCGGGCCTGCCGACGACCTTCACGTACGAAGTCGAGTTGCGCCGATCGGTGAGCATCTGGTTCGACCGGACCCTGGCGAGCGCCACGGTCGCCGCCTCGGTGCAGTACGACACGCTGACCGGCCGCCACCAGTTGTCCCGCAGCGTGGACGGCCGGCTCGAGGATTCCCGCGTGACGGAGCGCCGCGCCGACGTGCGGCGCTACCTCACGACCTTCGAGCGGATGCCCCTGTTCGCCACCGCGGACCTCGAGCCCAACGTCGAGTACTACGTCCGCGTGCGGGTGCGAACGCGGCCCCGCGTGACCTGGTTCTTCTGGCCCTGGGACCGCGGCCTGGCCTCTGGCCGCGCCCGGTTCACGTTCATCCCGTGACCGCTGAACGGGCGGTGCCATGACGGAGCGGTCGTCGCCCACATCGCTGCGGCTGTCCCGCGCCGCGGATCCGCCCCGGCCCCGCCGCCGGCCCATGCGCGACAACCCCGCGGTCATCCTGGGCGGGATCGGCCTGCTGGTGGCGGCGCTCGCCGGGACGATGACCCTGGCCAACCGGTCGAGCGGTTTTTCGCCCGACTTCCTCTCGGAGTTCGTCCTCTACGCGCTCTCGGTCGTCGACCTGACGATGCTGGTGGCGCTGGTGTTCGTGCTGGCGCGCAGCGTAATCAAGCTGGTGGTCGAGCGCCGCCGCGCGCTGCCGTTCGCCCGGTTCCGCGCCAAGCTCGTGACGCTGCTGATGGGGATGACGCTCATCCCGGCCGTGCTGGTCCTGCTGGTCGGGAGCGAGCTGATCCGGAACAGCGTCGAGCGCTGGTTCAATGCCCCGATGGACGAGGTGCTCGGCTCGGCGCGCAGCATCGCCAGCGACTACTACCACGAGCGGCAGCAGCAGGTCACCGCCGAGGCCACGCACCTGGCCCGGGCGCTGTCGGGCGCCGATCTCTCGGCGGCCGACGTGCGGCCCGTCCGCGATCTGGTCACGCCGGAGGTGACGCAGCAGCGGATCGGCCTGGTCGAGGTCTACCGCGTGGCGCCGGTGCCCGGGTCGTTGCCGCAGGTGGTGCCCGTGGTGGACGTGGCGTCCCCCTCGCTCCCGGCCGGATCGAGCCGGGCCTCGGCCGATCGGCTCGCCGCGCGCGCGGCCGCGGGCCAGCCCGACACGTGGGTGCGGGAGCCGCTCGGCGGGGGCGGGGAGCTGCTGCGATCGGCCGCCGTCGTGCGCAGGGCCGACGGCACCGTCACCGGCGTGATCGTCGCCAGTGATCATCTCACGGGAGAACTGGCGGTGCGATCGCGGCGCATGACCGACGCGTACGAGTCCTACACGCAGCTGCGCGTGCTGAAGCGGCCGCTGACCGGCGTCTACCTGTCGTTCTTTCTGATGGTGACGCTGATGGTCCTGGTCGGCGCGACGTGGATGGGGCTGTACCTCGCCAAGCGCATCACGCGGCCCGTGCAGATGCTGGCGGCCGCCGCCCGCGAGATCGGAGCCGGGCACTTCGATCACCGGGTCGAGCGGGAGACGGCCGACGAGTTCGGCTCCCTCGTGGACGCGTTCAACAGCATGGCGGACGAGCTGGCCACGAGCCGGCGCACCCTCGAGCGGTTCACGGTCGATCTCCAGCGCAAGCACGCCGAGGTCGAGGAGCGGCGGCGGTACACGGAAGCGATCCTCGAGCGCATCGCGACCGGGGTCGTCTCGGTCGATGCCTCGGGCCGCGTGACGACGGTCAACGCGGCGGCCACGCGCCTGCTGGGCCTCGATGCCTCGGTGGTGGGCCAGCCGGCCGCGGCCGTGTTCGATCGCCCGGAACTCCGCGGCCTGGGCGCGCTGGCGCTGGGGGCCACCACGTCGACCCGGGAGCCGCCGCCGCAGGAGATCGCGCTGACGCAGGACGGCCGCGAGGTGCACCTCGCCGCGGCCGCGACCCCCTTGCACGACCAGGCGGGGCAGCCGGAGGGCAGCGTGCTCGTCTTCGACGACATCACGCCGCTGATGCGGGCGCAGAAGGTCGCCGCCTGGCGCGAGGTCGCCCGCCGCCTGGCGCACGAGATCAAGAATCCGCTCACGCCGATCCAGCTCTGCGCCCAGCGCCTGCAGCGCCAGTTCGCCGCGTCGCCGCCCGCGGTGCGCGAGCTGGTCGACGAGTGCACCAACACCATCGTCGGCGAGGTCGAATCGCTCAAGGCGCTGGTCGACGAGTTCTCGCAGTTCGCGCGGATGCCGGCCCCTCGCCGGGTGCCGACGGACCTGCACGACCTGCTGCGCAGCACGCTGGCGCTGTACGACGGGTTGTTCAAGGGCGTCCGGATCGACACGCTGTTCGCCGTCTCGCTGCCGCTGGTGCGGCTCGACCCGGACCAGATCCGCCGCGTGATCATCAACCTCCTCGACAACGCCATCGAGGCGTTCAACCAGACGGGCCAGATCGTCGTCGAGACGCAGCACGACCCGGTCAACTGCGTCGTGCGGGTGACCGTGGCCGACAACGGGCCGGGCATCCCGGCCGAGGAGCGCGACAAGCTGTTCATGCCGTACTACTCCACCAAGCGCCGCGGCAGCGGCCTCGGGCTGGCCATCGTCCGGCGTATCGTCGCCGAGCACGGCGGCAGTATCGACCTGGCCGAAGATCAGTCGCGCGGCACGAGGTTCACCATCGAGTTGCCCTGCGAGGGCAGGGCCTGACTGGCAGGGGAATCGTGAAGGCAGCCGTTCTCGTGGTCGACGACGAGCCCGGGGTGCGGAGCGCGCTCGCGGGCGTGCTCCGGGACGAAGGCTACGAGGTGGAGGCCGTCGACACGGGCGAGGGGTGCCTCGACCGGCTCACCCGTGCGGCGTACGACGTCGTGCTTCTCGACATCTGGCTGCCCGGCATCGACGGCCTGACGACGCTGGAGCGCCTCCGCGAACGGCAGGTCGACGCGGCCGTCGTCATGATCTCCGGGCACGGCAACATCGAGTCCGCCGTGCGCGCCATCAAGATGGGGGCGTTCGACTTCATCGAGAAGCCGCTCTCCCTGGACAAGACCGTGCTCGTGGTCGCCAACGCCTTGCGCCAGCGGCGCCTCGAGGCCGAGAACCGCGCGCTGCGTGCGCGCGTCGACCAGGACCTGACCATGGTGGGGGAGAGCTACGCCATGAACCAGCTGCGCGAGCAGGTGGCGATGGCCGCCCCGACCAATGGACGCGTCCTGATCTTCGGCGAGAACGGCACGGGCAAGGAGCTCGTGGCGCGCACGGTCCACGGCCTCAGCAAGCGCCGCGGCGGCCCGTTCGTGGAGGTCAACTGCGCCGCGATTCCCGAGGAGCTGATCGAGAGCGAGCTGTTCGGCCACGTGCGCGGCGCCTACACCGGCGCCGTGGCGGATCGCCGCGGCAAGTTCGAGGCGGCCGACGGCGGCACCATCTTCCTCGACGAGATCGCGGACATGAGCCTGAAGACCCAGGCCAAGGTGCTGCGGGCCCTCCAGGAGCAGGTGGTCGAGCCCGTGGGCGGCAGCGCGCGGGTCCGCGTGGACACGCGTGTGCTGGCCGCGACCAACAAGGATCTGCCCGCCGCGATCAAGGCGGGGCGGTTCCGGGAGGACCTGTACTTCCGCCTCAACGTCATCCCGATCTTCGTGCCGCCCCTGCGCGACCGGCGCGAGGATATCCCGCGGCTGGTGGATCACTTCATGCAAGCGTTCGCGCGCGAATACGGCCGGCGGCTGAAGCGGCTCGACGAGACCGCCCTGGCCGTCCTCGAGCAGTACGCGTGGCCGGGCAATGTCCGCGAGCTGCGCAACGTGCTCGAGCGCCTCATCATCATGGTGCCCGGCGACGTGATCGGGGCGCGGGACCTGGCCTTCCTGGACAGCGCCGTGTCGGTCGGGACGGCGGAAGCCGCTCCGCCCCAGATCGCCCCACTGCACGACGCGCGGGACCGGTTCGAGCGGGACTACATCCTCCGGACCCTGGGGATGCAGCAGGGCAACATCTCGCGGACCGCCGAGGTCCTCGGCGTGGAGCGCAGCAACCTCTATCGCAAGATGCGCACGCTCGGCATCGCCCCGGCGCGCCAGGGCGATCGCGACGACGAGACGCCCTGACCGGGGCCCGGGCCGCCGCCGCCGCCGTTTGACTGCCTCTCTCCTTTGGCCGATAATCGCGACCAGTTCCGCACGATCATGAGTGAACACCTGCCCACGCGTCCCACGCCGCCCCCCGACGGTCGCGCCGCCGACGCGGAGCGCGACGCCAAGATCGACGAACTGCTGCTCTCGGGCCTCGACCACTACTTCGCCGGGAGGTTCCAGGAGGCCGTCAACGTGTGGGGCCGCGTGCTGTTCCTCGACCGCGGCCATGCCCGGGCGCGCGCCTACATCGAGCGCGCGCGCAGCGCCATGGCGGAGCGGCAACGCAGTTCGGAGCAGCTGCTCCACGAAGGGGTGGCCGCGTTCCAGCGGGGAGACGGCAGCGCGGCACGCGAGCTGCTGACCTCGGCCGTGGACCAGGGCGGTCCCCAGGACCTGGCGCTCGCCTATCTCGACCGGCTCGACCGCCTCGAGGGTCCGATCGCGCCGCCCGAGGCCGTGTTCGCCTCGGCCGGTCCGCCCGCGGCCCGCCGCGAGGCCTCGGCCGACGGGTTGTGGCGCGGCCCGCGACCCGTCCGCGTGTGGCCGCTCCTGCTGCTGGCGGTCGTCGCCGGCTTCGTCGCGTACCTGGCCGCGTCGGGCGACCTCCTGGGTTCGATCCTGATGACGAACGCCGGGTGGCGCCGGCCCGCGACCGCGGCCGCCAGCCACGAGTCCGTCGAACTCCTGCCGGTGCCGCGGACATCCGAGATCGTCATGGCGAAGGCTCGGGCGCTCTACGCGTCGGGACGCCTGAAAGATGCGCTCGAAACGCTCGGGACCGTGGCCAGGGCCGACCCCTTCTACGGGGAGGCTGAGCGCCTGCGCAGCCAGATTCAGCGCGCGCTGCTGGCGTCGCTCGAGAGCGCCCGCGCAGCCGACCTCTCGCGGCCTCCGGGCGGGGCCGGTCTCAGGGGGCCCGGCGAATGAAGTGCCCGAAGTGCGATTACCTCGGGTATGAGAGCGGCGATCGGTGCCGGAACTGCGGCTACGACTTCTCCCTGGCTGCAGAGGCGTTCCCCGAGAACGGGCCGGTAAGGGGCGACGGGTCCGCTGGCCGCGCGCCCGCGGATTCCTCCCCGCCCGCGCCGCCCGATTTCCGGATCAGGCGGGGCCGGCACGGCGGGTTGCGCCCCCTGGCACCCTCGGAGCTCGACCGCCCGCTGGCGTCGGAGCCCGACAGCGGGCCGATCGATCTGCCGCTGTTCGATGTGCCCGCCGGCGGCATCCCGCGGCCCACGCCGCCGCCCCGACCACTGGCGGTTCGGAAGACCACGCCCCCGACACCCCGCGCCCGACCGAGGGTCGAGCGACCGCGGCCCGTCGAGCTCGACCTCGACCTCGAAACCGAGGTCGCGTCTCCCGTCCAGGCTGATGCCGTCCCCCTCGCGGCGCCAGCGGCAGCGGAGATCGGCGAACCGGCAGGAACGAGCCGCCGCGTGGCCGCGGCCCTGATCGACGGGGCACTCGTGTTGGCCGTCGATGCCGTGGTTCTGTACTTCACACTGCGGCTGGCCGGCCTCCCGGCCGGGGAGATCGGCGTGCTGCCGCGGGTGCCGCTCCTCGCGTTCTTCCTCCTGCTCAACGGCGGCTACCTCGTCCTGTTCACCGGGACGGTGGGCCAGACGCTCGGCAAGATGGCGACCGGCATTACCGTCGTCGCGGACGACCGGCCGCGGATGGACCTCGCGCGTGGCAGCATCCGCGGGCTGGCATGCCTGGCCACCCTCTTCACCCTGGGCCTCGGCTTTGTCCCCGCCCTCCTTGGCGACCGGCGCGCCTTGCACGATCGGCTCGCCGGCACCCGGGTCCGGCGCCTGGCTTCCTGAGATCGCCGGCGTCCCGCGCGCCGCCCGGCTCCCGCGCCACTGATTCGACGATGAGACGATTCGCCATCCTGCTCGCCACGGCCGCCTACCTCGGGTACTCGCCCATCGCGCCCGGCACCGCCGGATCGATCGGCGGCCTGGCCCTCTTCGTGCTGCTTCGGTACGCGGGCGTGCCGGCGCTCGAGTTCGGGACGATCCTCGTGCTGCTCGTCGCGGGCGTCTGGAGCGCGCGCGTCGCGGAGCAGCATTTCGGCCTGGAGGATCCCGGGCCGGTTGTCATCGACGAGGTGGTCGGGATGCTGATCAGTCTCGTCTGGCTGCCGACGACCTGGCCTGTCGCCCTCGCCGCCTTTCTCGCGTTCCGGATCTTCGACATCGTGAAGCCCTATCCGGCGGGCCGCTTCGAGCGGCTCCCCGGCGGCGTGGGCATCATGGCGGACGACGTCATGGCGGGGATCTACGCGAACCTCGTGGTCCAGGCGCTCGTCTGGATGCGCCCCGGGTGGTTCGCATGATCGGCCAAGGGGCAGCATTCACGCCGCGCTGGGCGGAGGTCATCGCGGTCGGCAGCGAGCTGCTGGTGCCGCCCAGGATCGACACCAACTCGCTGCGCATCACGGAGCGGCTGAACGAGATCGGTATCCAGGTGCGGGCGAAGACCATCGTGGGGGATGTCCGCGCCGATGTCGAAGCCGCGATCCGCGCGTCGCTGGCGCGGACCGAACTGGTGATCCTCAGCGGGGGGCTTGGCCCGACCGACGACGACCTGACACGCGACGCGGTCGCGGCGGTTCTCGGGCTGGAGTTGATCGAGGATCCGGTCGTGCTCGACCGCATCCAGCGGCGATTCGCGTCGCGAGGGATCCGCATGCCCGCGGTGAACCGGCGCCAGGCCCTGGTGCCGCGCGGGGCGACGGTGCTGGAGAACGAGAATGGGACGGCGCCCGGGCTGTGGATCCCCCACGGCGACCGGGTTCTCGTCCTGCTGCCCGGGCCGCCGCGCGAGTTGCAGGCGCTGTTCGGGCGGGTGGTGGACGAGCGGCTCGCGCCCGCGGCGGGCAGCGCCCGCCTGTACCGCCGCGTGCTCAAGGTCGGCGGACGGACCGAATCGCACGTCGAGGAGCGGACGCAGCCGATCTATGCGCCCTGGGCCGGCGAGCCCGACCCGATTGTCACGACCGTGCTCGCGGCGCCGAGCCAGATCGAACTGCACCTGACCGTCAGCGCGCCGACCGAGGAGGCCGGCCGGCTCCGGCTCGATCGCGCCACCGCGGACCTGGCGGCCGCCCTCGGACGCGATCTCTTCAGCACGGACGGCAGTTCGATTGAGGACGTCGTCGGAGTGCTGCTGCGGCGGCGGGGCTGGCGGATCGCCGTGGCGGAGTCGTGCACGGGAGGGCTGATCTCGTCGAGGCTGACCGACGTGCCCGGCAGTTCCGACTACGTGACCTTCAACACCGTGTGCTACAGCAACGATGCGAAGACGCGCTGGCTCGGGGTGCCGGCCGATCTCCTGGCCGCGCACGGAGCGGTCAGCGAACCCGTTGCGCTGGCGATGGCCTCCGGCGCGCGGGACCGGTCCGGCGCGGACCTCGGCGTCGGAGTAACCGGCATCGCGGGACCCGGCGGCGGCACGGCGGAGAAGCCGGTCGGCACCGTGGCGATCGCCGTGGTGGCCGCGGGCGGGCAGGTGGCCCGGACGTTCGCCTTCCCGGGCGGCCGCGTCCAGGTGAAGGCCTTCGCGGCGCAGAATGCGCTAGACATGGTGCGGCGGCTGCTGCTCGACCTGGACCCAGAGGACGGGCAGCCTGGAAGCCGTCCCACGGAGACCCATCCCTGATGCGACTGTTCGTCGCGGTCGACCTGGACGCCCATGTGCGGCGCGCGGTTGGCGACGTGATCGTCCGCGCCCGCGAGGCCGTCGATCGCGCCGCGCCCGGGGCGGCACGGGCGATCAAGTGGGTCGATCCGGGGAATCTGCACCTCACCCTTCATTTCCTCGGCGAGATCGAGGACGCGCGCGTGGAGGCCCTGCGGGAACGGCTCTCCGAGGAGGTCGGCGAGGCGCCGTTCGCTCTCGGCCTCGGCGGCGCGGGGTGTTTCCCCGAGGCCGGGCCGCCCCGCGTGGTCTGGATCGGCGTGACGACGGGCGCCGAACCGATGGCCCGCCTGCACGCCTCGATCGGCGGCCGCCTGCGGGAACTGCGGATCGAGGTGGACGAGCGGCCGTTCCATCCCCACCTGACGATCGGGCGGGTCAAAGGCGCGGTCCGCCCCGGCGTTCGAACAGCCATCGGCCGGATCCCGTGCGACACGGTGGGCGAGTGCCGCGTCGCGGAGGCCACGCTCTACCGCAGCGTGCTGGGGCGCCCGGGACCCGCCTATACGGCGCTGGCGAAGACGGCGCTCGGTGGCACATGACGATCGCGATCGTGCTGCTCGGCTACCTGTTCGGATCGATCCCGTTCGCGTGGCTCCTCGCGCGGCGGGTCGGCGGCGTGGACGTGCGGCGGGTCGGCAGCGGCAACGTCGGGGCCACCAACGTGCTGCGCAGCAGCGGGTCCGGCGCGGCCATCACGACGGCGTTGCTCGACATCACCAAGGGGGCGGCGGCCGTGCTCCTGGCTCGCGGCCTCGGGGCGACCGGGGGCGTGCCGGCGGCGGCCGGCGTCGCGGCGATCTTCGGGCATGTATACCCGTTGTGGCTGGCGTTCCGCGGGGGCAAGGGGGTCGCGACCACCTGCGGCGTCTTTGCGGTGCTGGCGCCGGTGGCCACCGCGATTGCCGTGGGGCTGTTCGTGCTGACCGTGCGCGTGACCCGCATCGTGTCGGCGGGGTCGCTGGTGGCGGCGGCGTCACTCGCGCCGCTCGCGTACCTGACCCATCAATCCCTGGCGACCGGCACCGCGGCGGTCGTGGCGGGGATTGGCATCACCTTGCGCCACAGCGCCAACCTGATCCGGCTGCTCGACGGAACGGAGCCGCGGTTGGGCGCCCGGAACGACCCGTGAGGCGGCCATGGATCACGGCGGGGCGGGGAGCACATCGACGGAGGGAGAGCACGTGGCAACCGATCCAGTAGCAGTACTCGGGGCGGGGAGCTGGGGCACGGCGCTGGCCGTCCACCTGGCGCGCGTGGGCCACACCGTGCGACTGTGGTCGATCGAGGGGCCGATCGTGGCCGAGATGGTCGCGCGCCGCGCGAACGCGGTGTACCTGCCGGACGTGGCGCTGCCCCCGTCGGTGCTGCCGACGACGTCGCTGGACGAGGCCCTCGAGGGCGCGGGCCTGGTCGTGTCGTCCGTGCCGTCGCACGCGACCCGCAGCGTCATCCGCGCGGCGATGCCGGCCCTGCGGCCCGGGGCGACCATCGTCAGCGCGGCCAAGGGGCTCGAGCAGGAAACGCTGATGCGGATGTCGGAAGTGGCGGCCGAGGAGAGCCGCGGCCGGCACCCGGTGGTGGTGCTGTCGGGGCCGAGCTTCGCGATCGAGGTCGCGCGCGAGATGCCGACGGCCGTCTCGGTGGCGTGCACGGACCTCTCGGCGGCCGCGCACGTGCAGGACGAGTTTCGCGGCAGGTTCTTCCGGCTCTACGCGACGACGGACGTGGCCGGCGTAGAGATCGGGGGCGCGCTGAAGAACATCATCGCCATCGCGGCCGGGGTGGTGGAGGGGCTCGGCCTCGGTCACAACGCCCTCGCCGCGCTGATCACGCGCGGCCTGGCCGAGATCATGCGGCTGGCCGCGGCCGAAGGCGGGCGCCGCGAGACGCTGGCGGGGCTGACCGGCCTGGGGGACCTCGTCCTCACGTGCACGGGGCCGTACAGCCGCAACCGGCATGTCGGCATCGAGCTCGCCCGGGGCCGCCCGCTCGGTCAGATCCTGGCCGGAATGAAGATGGTCGCCGAGGGCGTGACGACCACCGAGGTGGCGCTCGCGCTCGGGGCGCGTCACGGCGTCGAGCTGCCGATCGCCGCCCAGATGGCCGAAGTGCTGGCCGGGCGCAAGACGCCGAGGGCCGCGCTCGAGGATCTGATGCTCCGGCCGCAACGGGTCGAGGCCGATGCCGAATGATACAATGCCGGCATGGGGCTGCTGGGCCGCTTTCGTGACGGGCTGCGACGCACCACGCAGCAGCTGGTGGGCCGTTTCGACGACCTCGTGCGCCGGGCCGACACGCCCGAGCGCCGCTCCCGCCCCATCGACGTCGAGACCATCGACGCCCTCGAAGAGCTGCTGATCGGCGCCGATGTCGGCGTGGCCGCGTCCGGGCGGATCGTGCAGGCGGTGTCGGCCCGTTCACGCCAGGGCGAGAGCCTTCGCGACCTCGTGAAGGAGGAGATCGCGGCCGTGCTCGAGGGCGCCGATGGCCGGCCGCCGGCGACGGGGGCCCCGACCGTTGTGCTCGTGGTGGGCGTCAACGGCACCGGCAAGACCACGACGGTCGCCAAGCTGGCCAACCTGCTCAGGCTGAACGGCGCGAGCCCGCTGGTCTGCGCGGCGGACACGTTCCGCGCGGCCGCGGTGGAGCAGCTCGAGATCTGGGCCACACGCGCCGGCGTCGACATCGTCCGCGCGCGGGACGGGTCCGACCCTGCGGCCGTGGTCTTCGATGCCCTCGCTGCAGGCAAGGCGCGGCACCGCGATCCGGTCATCGTCGACACCGCCGGGCGCCTGCACACCCGGGCCAACCTCATGCAGGAACTCGAGAAGATCCGGCGCGTGGCGGCGCGGGAGGTGCCGGGCGCCCCGCACGAGGTGCTGCTGGTGCTCGACGCCACGGTCGGGCAGAACGGCCTCGTCCAGGCGCGCGAGTTCACCGCGGTCGCAGGCGTCACGGGCATCGTGCTGGCCAAACTGGACGGCACGGCCAAGGGCGGCGTGGCCGTGGCCATCGCCCACGACCTGAAACTGCCCATCCGCTACGTGGGCGTGGGCGAGGGGATCGACGATCTGGTGCCCTTCTCGTCACGCGACTACGTCGACGCCCTCTTCGAGGAAACCTGGTAAGCCCTTGACCAGCGATGCCGAGCACATGGCGCGCGCCTTGTTCCTGGCGGGACGCGCACGCGGCCGGACCACGCCCAACCCGCTGGTCGGCGCCGTGGTGGTGTCGCCGGAGGGGGTCGTCGTCGGGGCGGGCTATCACGAGCGCGCCGGCGAGCCCCACGCCGAGGTGCACGCGCTCCGGGCCGCCGGGGACCGGGCCCGCGGCGCGACGCTGTACTGCACGCTGGAGCCCTGCTGCCACACCGGCCGGACCCCGCCGTGCGTGGACCGCATCATCGCGGCCGGCATCGCGCGCGTCGTGGCCGCGATCGAGGACCCGAACCCGCTGGTGGCCGGCCGCGGGTTCCGGATCCTGCGCGAGCAGGGCGTCGCCGTCGAGGTCGGCATCGGCCGTGCGGAATCCAGGCGCCTCAACGATCCGTTCTTCAGCGTCATGCGGCGCGGGCGCCCGTTCGTCATTGCGAAGATCGCCACGAGCCTGGACGGGATGGTCGCCCTCCGCCGCGGCGAGCGCACCGCGATCTCGTCGGAGGCCGCCAACCGCCGGACACAGCGCCTGCGGGCCGAGGTGGACGCCGTGGGCATCGGGTCGGGCACGCTCCTGGTCGACGATCCCGTGCTGACGGCGCGCGAGGTCTTCCGGGAACGGCCGCTGGCGCGCGTCATCTTCGACCGTCGGCTGCGCGCGAGCCCCGCAGCCCGGGTGTTCGGCACGCTCGCCGACGGGCCCGTCTACGTCATGGCCGGGGCGGCCGCGGTGGCCGGCGCGCCGGCGCGCGTGCGCGCCCTCGAGGCGGCCGGCGCGCGGGTGATCACCCTGGATTCCGCGGACCTGGCCCGCGCGGTCGCCGCGCTCGCGGCGTTCGACATCCAGTCGCTGCTCATCGAAGGCGGCCCCGGGATTCACGAGGCGGCGTTTCGCGCCGGCGTCGTGGATCGGGTTCGACTCGTGATCGCCCCTCGCGCCGTGGGCGCGGTCGGAGTACCATGGGTGCCGGTGTCCCGGATCGCGGCGATCGACTTCGCCGAAGCGCGCGTCGAGCCGTGCGGGGCCGACGTCATCATCGAGGGTTATGTTCACCGGACTCATTGAACAGGTTGGCAGGGTGGAGGCGCTCGATCCCATGCCGGGCGGCTACCGCCTCGACGTCCACACCGGGCTGGCGGCCCACCTGGCGCCGGGGGACAGCGTCGCGGTCAACGGCGTGTGCCTGACCGTGGTCCGGGCGGAAGGCGGCGGGTTCACGGCGGAGGTCGGGCCCGAGACGGCGCGCGTGACCACGCTGGGGACGTGCCGGCCGGGGACGCTGGTCAACCTCGAACGGCCCATGCGCCCCGACGGCCACATGGGCGGCCATTTCGTGCTCGGGCACGTCGACGCGACCGGCGTGCTGACGGGCATCCGGGCCGACGCGGACTTCTGGTGGATCACTGTCGGGTTCGACCGGCGACTGGCGCCGTATTTCATTCCGAAGGGGTCGGTGGCGGTTGACGGCATCAGCCTGACCGTCGCGGAGCTGCTCGACGACGCCTTCACGGTACAAATCATTCCTTTCACGTGGGAGCACACCAACCTCCAGGCGAGTCGTGAAGGCGACCCGGTCAACCTCGAATGCGACGTGATCGGCAAGTACGTGGTGCGCGTCGCCGAACTGACCGGGCTCTGGACGGGCGGAGCCGCTCCGGTACGGCCTACTTCATGAGCAAGACTGCTGCGAGCCCCAGGAAAAAGCCCCTGCGGAGCCGCCCGGCCCGCGTGCCGGGCCACCCGTTTGCCCGCGTCGAGGACGCCGTCGCCGCGATTCGCGACGGCCAGATGGTCATCGTCGTCGACGACGAGGACCGGGAGAACGAGGGCGACCTGACGATTGCCGCCTCGGCGGTGACGCCCGACCTCATCAACTTCATGGCGCAGTACGGGCGGGGCCTGATCTGCATGCCGATGACGGGCCAGCGCCTCGACGAGCTGGATGTCCCGCTGATGGTGTCGCAGAACACCGCCCGGTTCGACACCGCGTTCTGCGTGTCCATCGAGGCGCGGGGGAGGACGAGCACCGGCATCTCCGCGTCGGACCGCGCGGCGACCGTGCTCGCGGCGATCGATCCGGCGACGCGGCCCGCCGACCTGCTGCGCCCCGGGCACATGTTCCCGCTGCGGGCGCGCGAGGGCGGCGTGCTGGTGCGGGCCGGTCAGACCGAGGCCGCCGTCGACCTGGCGCGGATCGCCGGGTTGTACCCGGCCGGGGTCATCTGCGAGATCATGAACGCCGACGGGACGATGGCCCGCGTGCCGCAGCTCGCGCGGTTCGCCCGGCGCCACCGGATCCTGATGATCACGATCGCGGACCTCATCAAGTACCGGATGACCAACGAGCGGCTCGTCAAGCGGGTCGCGGACGCCGACCTGCCGACGCGGTACGGGCCGTTCCGGGTGATGGCCTACGAGAGCATCATCGATCGCGAGACGCACATCGCGCTGGTCAGGGGCGCGGTCGGCACGGGCCAGGACGTGCTCGTGCGCGTGCACTCGCGGTGCCTGACGGGCGACGTGTTCCACTCGGCGCGCTGCGACTGCGGCGACCAGCTCGAGGCCGCGATGCGGCGCATCGTCGACGCGGGGCGTGGCGTGCTGCTGTACCTGAACCAGGAGGGCCGGGGCATCGGCCTGTCCAACAAGATCAAGGCCTACGCCCTGCAGGACCAGGGCCTCGACACGGTCGAAGCCAACGAGCGCCTGGGGTTCAAGCCCGATCAGCGCGACTACGGGATCGGCGCACAGATCCTCGGCGATCTGGGCGTCAGGACGATGCACCTGCTGACGAACAACCCGCGCAAGTTCGTGGGCCTCGAGGGCTACGGGCTGTCGGTGTCTCGCACGATCCCGCTGGAGATCCCGGCCTCGGATTCCACGCGGCGCTACCTCAAGACCAAGAAGGAGAAGCTGGGGCACCGGCTGACCTCCGTCTGAGCGGGCCCGCTCCCGCCGGGGCGTGGTTCGTTGACAGATCGACGGCCGGGGCGCTACGATAAGGGTTTGCGCCACAGGGTGTTACGCGCTCCTGTTGGTGGAGGGGTGTCCCGGAATCGATACCCGCCTTCGCGGGCGACCGGCCCCGGATCCCGATGTTCGAGTCGCTGAGCAACCGGCTGCAGGACGTGTTCCGCTCGCTGCGAGGCGAGGCGCGGTTGTCGGAGCCTGCCGTGGAGGCGGCGTTGCGCGAGATCCGTCTCGCGCTGCTCGAGGCCGACGTCAACTTCAAGGTTGTCAGGGCCTTCGTCGACCGCGTCCGCGAGCGCGCGCTCGGCCAGGACGTCCTGCGCAGCCTGACGCCGGGCCAGCAGGTCGTCAAGGTCGTCCGCGACGAGCTGATCGCGCTGTTCGGCGACGCGCCGGGCGGGCTGGCCCCCTCGGCACGGACGCCGCGCGTGATCCTGCTGCTGGGCCTGCAGGGTTCGGGCAAGACCACGGCTGCGGGGAAACTGGGCCGCTGGCTGACGCGGCAGGGGCGGCACCCGCTGCTCGTGTCCACCGACGTGCGGCGTCCGGCGGCCATCGAGCAGCTCAACGTGCTCGGCCGGCAGGCCGGTCTGCGCGTCTACGACCCGGCGGGCGAGACGGACCCGGTGCAGCGCGCGGCCGGCGCGCTCGGCGAGGCTCGCAACCTCGGCTTCGACGTCGTGATCGTGGACACGGCCGGGCGCCTGCACATCGACGACGACCTGATGGTCGAGCTGCGGGCCATCCGTGACGCTGTCGAGCCCGGTGACGCGCTGTACGTGGCCGACGCGATGACGGGCCAGGACGCGATCAAGAGCGCCGGCGAGTTCAACCGGCGGATCGGCGTCACGGGCGTCGTGCTGAGCAAGCTCGACGGAGACGCGCGCGGCGGCGCCGCGCTGTCGGTGGTCGCGGTCGTGGGCGTGCCGATCGCGTTTGTCGGCATGGGCGAACGCCTGGAGGACCTGGAACCGTTCCACGCCGAGCGCCTGGTGTCGCGCCTGCTCGGCATGGGCGACGTGCTGTCGCTCATCGAGCGGGCCGAGCAGGCGATCGACGGCGACGAAGCGGCCCGGCTCGAACAGAAGCTGCGCGGCGAGGAGTTCACGCTCGACGACTTCCTCGCGCAGTTGCGGACCGTGCGCAAGATGGGGCCGATCGAGCAGGTGCTCGCGATGTTGCCGGGCATGGACAACCTCCCGCAGGGCGGTGCCCAGCCGGACGAGCGCCAGGTGGGACGGGTGGAAGCCATCATCAGCTCGATGACGGCGGCCGAGCGCCGCAACGCGAAGCTGATCGACGGCAGCCGCCGGCGGCGGATCGCGCGGGGCAGCGGGGCCACGGTGCAGGAAGTGAACCTGCTGCTGCGGCAGTTCCAGCAGGTGCGGAAGATGATGAAGATGGTCGGCGGCATGGCCGGGGGCACCGGCGGCCGCCAGCGGCTGCGGCAGGCCATGGGCATGCTGCGGGGCCGCGGCCTGGGAGCGTGACCCGCGCTCCGGTCGGTTGACAGCCTGGAAGGAGAGAGATGCTCGCCATTCGCCTGACGAAGATCGGATCCAAGAAACGCCCGGTGTACCGCGTGATCGTCACCGAGACGCGCACGTCGCGGGACAGCCGGGTGCTCGAGACCCTCGGGCACTACAACCCGAAGACCCGGCCCGCGACGGTGAAGATCGACCGGGAGCGGCTGGCGTACTGGATCTCGGTCGGCGCGCAGCCGTCCGACACCGTGCGCACGCTCGTGGCCAAGCACAAGGAGCCCGCGGTCGAGGCGGCTGCGCCGCCCTCCGACGCGACGCCCGCGCAGTGAGCCACGCCCGCGACGTCGTCGAAGTCGTGGCCCGGGCGCTGGTCGACGCGCCCGACGAGGTGCGCGTCACCGAGACGGAGCACCGCGGGATGACGGTGATCGAGCTGTTCGTCGCGCCCGACGACATCGGGCGCGTCATCGGGCGGCAGGGCCGTACGGCCTCGGCGATCCGGACCCTGGTGGCGTCCACCGGCGAGCGGGACGGCATCCGGGCGACGGTCGAGATCCGGGACGAACGCGGCCGCCGCTAGCCGATGCCGCCCGCCTGGGATGAGATGGCGGTAGTGGCCCTCGTGGCCCGGCCGCACGGCCTGCGGGGCGAGGTGATCCTCAACCCCGAGTCCGACTTCCCGGACGAGCGCTTTCAGCCCGGGCGGGTGTTCTACATCCAGCGCGCCGGGATCGTGGAGGCGCTGACCGCCCGCGCGGCCCGGTTCCACCGCGCGCGGCCCATTGTCGCGTTCGACGGCCTGGAGTCGATCGAGCGCGTCGAGCCGCTGGCGGGCCTTGAGTTGCGCGTGCCCGTGGCCGACCTCGCGCCGCTGCCTCCCGGGGCCTTCTACCAGCACGATCTGGTCGGGTGCCGGGTCGAGACGACGGGGGGCGAAGCGGTGGGCGTCGTGGCGCGGGTCGGCGGCAACGCCGGGTCGAGCCACCTGGTCGTGCTGGACGGAGCCCAGGAAGTACTGATCCCCCTGGCCGCCGACATCTGCCGGGTGATCGACGTCGAGGCGCGGCGGGTGGTCATTGCGCCGATCGACGGCTTGCTGGAACTGAACGTGACGCGCCGGAGCGCCGGCGCGCGGCGCGGCAGGCGGACGTGAGATTCGACGTCATCACGATCTTCCCGCGGCTGTTCGACGGCCCGCTCGGCGAGGGGATCGTGCGGCGCGCCATCGAGCGCGGCCTGGTCGACGTCCGGGTGCACGACCTGCGGGACCACACCGCCGACCGGCACCGCACGGTGGACGACGTGCCGTTCGGGGGCGGGCCCGGGATGGTGTTCAAGCCCGAGCCGCTGTTCCGCGCCGTCGAGTCGGTCGCGGGCGACGGCCCCGCGCCGGATGCCGTGGTGCTGACCTCCCCGCAGGGCCGGCGCTTCTGCCAGGCCGACGCGGTCCGCCTGGCCGGGCTGGGGCGGGTGGTGATCATCTGCGGGCGGTACGAGGGCGTCGACGAGCGCGTGCGGCAGGCCCTCGTGACCGAGGAACTGTCGATTGGCGACTACGTGGTCTCGGGCGGCGAGCTGCCCGCGCTGGTCGTCGTCGACGCGGTGGTGAGGCTGCTGCCGGGCGCCGTCGGCGACGAGGAGTCGGTGCAGGCGGAGTCGTTCACGCGGGGGCTGCTGGACTACCCGCACTTCACGCGGCCCGCCGAGTTCCGGGGGCTGCGGGTGCCCGACGTCCTGCTCTCGGGGCACCACGCGGAGATCAAGCGCTGGCGCCTGCGGGAGGCGGTGCGGCGGACGCTGGATCGCCGGCCGGACCTGCTGGACGGCGCGGAGTTGGACAACGAGGAGCGCGCGTTCCTGCGCGCATTGATGGAAGAGAAGGGAGCCGATCATGGGGGCGATTGAGGCGGTCGAACGGACGCAGCTCACGGAGCGTCCGTCGATCAGGACCGGCGACACGGTGAAGGTGCACGTCAAGGTCCGCGAGGGCGACAAGGAGCGCATCCAGGTCTTCGAGGGCATCGTGATCGGCATGCACCGCGGCGGCGCCCGCGCGTCGTTCACCGTCCGGAAGGTCTCCTTCGGCCAGGGCGTCGAGCGGATCTTCCCGCTGCATTCGCCGGTGATCGACAAGATCGAGGTCGTGCGCTCGGCCCGCGTGCGCCGCGCGAAGCTGTACTTCCTCCGCAAGCTGAGGGGGAAGGCGGCCCGGATGCGGGAAACCAAGCGCCCGGCCTGACGCCTGCACGAGGCCCGGCGTGGCGCGCATCGGAGCCAGACGGACGCTCGAGAATGCCTTCCGGCGTGCCGGCTTCGTCCACGTCGCCGGCGCGGACGAGGTGGGGCGCGGATGCCTGGCCGGGCCCGTCGTCGCGGGCGCGGTCATCCTCGACCCGTCCCGCCACGTCCCGGGCCTGGCCGATTCCAAGGTGCTCTCCCGGGCGCAGCGGGAACGGCTCAGCGACCGGATCCGGGAGTGCGCGATTGCGTGGGCGCTCGGGGAAGTGGGACCCGGCGAGATCGACCGGGTCAACATCCACCGGGCGTCGCTCGAAGCCATGAGGCGGGCGGTGCTCTCGCTGGTGCCCCTGCCGAGCGTCGTGCTGGTCGACGCGTTTTGCATTCCGGGCCTTCCGATGGCGCAGCGCGGCATCGTGCACGGCGACCGGCGGTGCGCGGCCATCGCCGCCGCGTCCATCCTCGCCAAGGTGCACCGCGACGGCGGCATGGTCGCCCTGCACCGGGAGGATCCGCGGTACGGCTTCGACCGGCACAAGGGCTACGCCACGGCCGAGCACCTGGCGGCCGTCGCCCGGTTCGGCTACTCGGCGGTGCACCGACGCTCGTTCCGCCCTCCATCGCTCTTTGATACGATCGACGAGGCAGCATCCGAAGACGGGGTGCGTTGACGACCAGTGGCGACCGATCGCGATAGCACACTGCGGCGGGCCGAGAAACTACTGCGCCAGGGACGCCTGGACGCGGCCATCGCCGAGTACGTCCGCGTCGTCGAGGACCAGCCGCGCGACTGGAACACGGCCAACCTGCTGGGCGACCTGTACGTCCGGGCGGGCCAGATCGAGCGGGCCGCGGCGCAATACGTCCGCATCGCCGAGCACCTCGCCCGCGAGGGCTTCGTGCCGAAGGCCTCGGCCCTTTACAAGAAAGTCGTCAAGATCAAGCCGGACGACGAGCCCGCGCTGTTGCGCGCGAGCGAGCTGGCGCAGCAGCAGGGCCTGACAGCCGACGCCAGGGCGCACCTCGTCACGCTCTACCAGCAACGCGTGCGCAAGGGCGATCGCCTGGGAGCCGCCCAGGCCGCGCTGAAGCTCGCGATGGTGGACCCCGGCGACCTGGCGGCCCGGCTCAATGCGGCGCGCGCCGCCTCGGAGGCGGGCGACACGGCCGGTGCCGCGAGCCAGTACCGCGATCTCGCCGCGGACTTCGACCTGAAGGGACAGCCGGGCGACGCCATCGAGGCCCTGGCCGAGGCCGTTCGGCTCGACCCCGCCGATGAGCCGACCCGCGAGCGCCTGGTCCGCGCCTGCCTGTCGCGTGGGGACATCGAGCAGGCCCGGCGCCACGCGAGTTCCCCTGCCGACCTGCGCGGCGTGGCTGACGAGCTGCTCCGCGCAGGCCGCGAGGGCGAGGCGCTGGAGATGCTCACGGCGCTGCTCACGGCCGATCCGTCCGATGTCGACGCGCGGCTGAGGATCGCCAGCACTCACGTGGCGCGCGGTGACATCGCGCAGGCGGGTCAGGTCCTCACCGCTGCCGATGCCGGCGATCACGCGCAGCTCCTGCTGACGCTCGCCGAGATCGAACTGCGCGCACACCACTTTCTGGAGGCCACCAGCGTGCTGCGCGGCCTTCTCGATCGGGACCCTGGCCATCGCGAACCGATCGTCGCGCTCGGACACGCCCTGGCCCGGGAGGACCCGCAGGGCGGGTTCGAGTGCATCGCGACCGTCACGGATCTCTCGGTCGCCGCCGGCGAGTTCGAACAGGCGCTGGTCGTGCTGGAGCGCTTCGTGGACAGCACTGGGGGGGAGCGTCGCCGGGCTCCTCAAGCTGATCGAGATCTGTGTCGATGGCGGCTACGAGCACAACCTCTATCGCGCACAGGCGAGGCTGGCCGACGCCTATCTCGCGGAGGGGCGCTGGGTGGAGGCCCGGACCGTGGCCGAGGACCTGCTCGACCGCAGGCCAGACGATGGCGCGAACACGGAACGGCTGCGGCGGGCGCTCGTCGGGCTGGGTGAGACCAACGCCGACGAGGTGGTCGCCGAGCGGCTGCGCCGCCGGCTCCAGTCGGACGATCTGAACGACTTCGTGGAGTCGGTGAACCGGCTCACCCGGGAGCGCGAAGAACTGGGTGGGGCAGGACTCGGGTGGCGGCCGGGCGAGCAGGCCGATTTCCCGGAACCCTCCGCCGCCGCGGCTTCGGGGGGCACGCAGCCCGAATTGCCCACGCCCGCGGCAGGCACCGCGCCGGCGGACGCGGAGCCGGACGAGCCCCCTCACGTCGAGGCCGACCGCGCGCTCGCGGTCGGGGGCGTCGGACAGGACGGCGTCGCGGGCGAGGCGCCTGATGCCGGCCTCGTCCTCGAGGAGGGCCCCACCGTCGAGCCCGGCCGCATGCCCACGGCGGATGGGATCGGGGAGCGGCCGAGCGATGAACTCGAGGAGCCGCTGGCCCTCGAGACCCTGGTTGTTCCGGCGGTGGAGATTGTCGAGCTGCCGGTGGTGGAAGAGCATGCGCCGCCGCCGACGACCGTCAGGCGGACCGGTCGGCGGCCGACAGCGCCGCCACGTCCGGCCGAAGGGCGCGGCACCGCCCCCTTCGAGTTGACCGGCGCCAAGGTCGACCTCGAGGACGCGCTGGCGGACGTCACGGCGCTCGCAGCCGACTCCGCTGCCGCTCCGACGCCGGCAGGTCCCGAGGCGATCGAAATCGATCTCAGCGGCGCGCTCGACGCACTTCTCGTCGAGGGGCGCGTGCCGCAGCTCGGGGGGTTCCCGGCCGACGGCGTGTCGGAGGAGAGCGTGGGCCAGGAGCCCGCCGCGCCCGCCGAGCCGGTTGACGCGGCATCCGCGGTGGAGATTGAGGGGCTCGTCGAGCAACTGCGGGCCGACACGGCGAGGGCCGGCGAGTACGGGGAGGCCGCCCGCCTGTTCGCCCAGGGCCGCACGTACCACGCGATGGGCCTGCTCGAAGAGGCGGCCCAGGCGCTGCAGATCGCGGTCCGCACGCCGGCCGTTCGTTTCGGCGCAGCGACGCTGCTCGGCAAGATCGCCCGCGAGTCGGGGCGACCGCTGGAAGCGGTCGAGTGGTTCGAGCAGGCGGCCGGGGTGCCCGCCCCGTCGCCGACCGACGCGCAGGCGCTGCTGTACGATCTCGCCGACACGCTCGACGGGCTCCGGGAGCGGGCCCGGGCGCTCGCGGTCTTCATCGAGCTGCAGGCCGCCGCCCCAGGCTACCGGGACGTGGCCCATCGCATCGAGTGGCTGTCGGATTCCCAGGCCGAGCCTTGACGGACGGGCGGACCACCATCGTACCCATGACCGGGATCACTCGGGTATTGCTCGTCGCCTATTTCATCGAAGCCGGCGTGCTGCTGGTCGTGGCGCCCTGGTCGAGCTTCTGGGACCGGAACTACTTCCTCGCCTCGTGGCCGCTGGTCGACACCGTGCTGCGCAACGACTGGGTGCGCGGCGCCGTGTCGGGGCTCGGTGTGATCAACGTGTGCGCCGGCCTGATCGAGCTCACGGGT
The DNA here is from genome assembly GCA_963813325.1 of uncultured Acidobacteriota bacterium. Classification (GTDB taxonomy): domain Bacteria; phylum Acidobacteriota; class Vicinamibacteria; order Vicinamibacterales; family JAKQTR01; genus CAWEYM01. Next base: position 609,595 of record CAWEYM010000002.1, on the reverse strand, counting down.
CTCTTCACGCTGCGCCGACGCTGACGACGTCTGCGGACGCGGATCGGCCGCGAGCCCGGCACGGGCGCGACGAGTCCCATCCCGCCGTCATCGTGGCCGCGGCGCGGCCCCCTCGCCAGGCACGCGGCGTCGGCCTCCGCGCGTGTTTGACACTGGGGAGGGCGTCTCCTAACATAGGGCGTCCCCGCGGTGCCCGCGGCGCTTTCGCGTCGCTGCCCGACCGCCGCGTGCGCACGGATCATGGCTGACGACGCCCACGTCGATTTCGGTGCCACGCTTCGCCAGGCGCGCGAAAGGCGCGGCGTGTCGCTGCAGCAGATCGCCGCGACGACGAAGATCTCCGCCCGCGTGCTGGAGGCCCTCGAGCGGAACGACGCCTCGAGGCTGCCGGGCGGCATCTTCTCGCGGGCGTTCGTGCGGGCCTACGCGCGGGAAGTCGGGCTGGATCCGGAGGCGATCGTCGAGCAGTTCATCGACCAGTTCCCCCCGGAGTCGGCTCTCGAAGGGCCCGTGATCACGTCGGGCGAAGATCCCGAGGCGTTCGAGAGCGGCCGGCGCGCCGCCACGACGTTCCTGCAGTTGGTCGGGATCAGCCTGGTCGTGATCGTGGCGGTATTCATGTACCTCAACATGCGGTCAGCCGCGCCACCGGCGGAGGTGCCCGCGACGGAGTCGTCGCCCTCGCCGGAGCCGGCTGTCGTGCCGGGGCCCGCGCTGCCGGTCGCGCCGCCCGCGGTCGGGGAGGCCGGGAGCCCGCCTGCCGACGTCCCCGCCCGGCCGGCGGCCGGGGAACAGGCTGTGCCGGCCTCTGCCTCTGCCTCGGCACCGGCGCCAGGTCCACAGGCACCGCTCAGGCTCGTCCTCGTGGCGCGCACGGCGTGCTGGGTCTCGCTGACGGTGGACGGCACGCGCGTAGTGGGTCGCACCCTCGAGGCCGGCGAGCGCGTGACGTCCGAGGCGCGGACCGAAGCCGTGCTCAATGTCGGCGACGCCGCGGCGCTGTCGATGACGATCAACGAGGTGCCCGTGCGCGCGCTGGGCGGCGCGGGACAGGTCGTGACGACTCGCATCACCCCGGACAACTACCGGACCCTGCTGCAGGCGCGGTAGCGGCCGGCGGACCGCCACGTGGACGAGTTCTACCATTCGCCGCTGCTCGACCTCTTCCGGCGGGGCGAGGTGCCGGTCGATGTGCGGATGCTCGCGGCGCGCGGCGTCCTGGCGCCGCGGGCCCACGAGCAGGTGGCGTTGCTCGCGCTGCTGACGTCCGACGGCGATCCCGCGATCAGTCAGGTGGCCGAGGAGACCATCGGGAAGATCCCCGGGTCGACGCTGTCGGCGTTCCTGGCGCGGCCCGACACGTCGGCCGACACGCGCGCGTTCTTCGAGCGGCGCGGGATCGTTCCTGCCGACGCGCCGGCCGCCGACGCCGAGGCCGACGAGCCCCTCATCACCGGCGATGACGACGGCCTGGACGGCGCTTCCGACGCGACCGGCGAACCGGTGCCGGCGGCGGGCGGCATCGAGGTCCCGCCCGGCATGTACACGGCGGATGGTGATCGGATTCCGACCGTGCAGCGCCTGTCGCGGCTGACGATCACCCAGCGGATCAAGGTGGCGATGCGCGGCACCCGGGAAGAACGCACGGTGCTGATCCGGGATCCCAACAAGTTGGTGGCGATGGCCGTGTTGAGCAGCCCGAAGGTGACCGGGCAGGAAGCCGAGGGCTTTGCGCGGATGACGAGCGTGTCGGAGGACGTGCTGCGCGTCATCGGGACCGGCCGCGCGTGGATCAAGAACTACGGCGTCGTTGCGGGCCTGGTGTTCAATCCGAAGACGCCCGTGGCCATCTCCATGGGCTTCGTCAGCCGCCTGACCGAACGGGACATCCGCATGCTGGCGACCAGCCGCAACGTGCCGGAGGTGCTGCGGATCCTCGCGCGCAAGGTCATGCAGTCGGGCCAGGCACGGCGACGCTGACACGCCGGCCGCGTGCGCGCGCCTCGCCGCACGCAGGCGGCTACCGCCGTCCCCGCGGCGCGGGCGGCTTCCGGCCGGCGGCAGGCCCCGTCGCCTTCGCGGCCGTCTGCCGCGATCGCGGCGCGGGGCCGTCGGCGTCGGGCCGTACCCCCCACTCGGATCGCATCTGAGACAGGCCGTCCATGTAGACCGCGGCGCGCTCGCGCGCCTCCTCGGTCTCCAGCGATTTCAGCAGATCGATGGCCCGGGCCAGGTCGCGCTGAATGGTCGCGCGCGTGGCGGAGTGGTACAGGCGCTTGATCTCGGCGATCGGATCCATGGTGTCCCTCACGAGAGGCGGAGGCCCTCGGTTTCGACGCGGTAGTCGAGCAGGCGTGCGCCGCCCGCGGCCAGCGCCTCGCGCACGCGCGGCGCATCGTCCGGCTCGGTCCAGCAGAACAGGCAGCCGCCGCCGCCGGCGCCGCAGACCTTCGCGGCTTGCGCGCCCGCCGCCGCGGCCCTCGCGATCAGGTCGTCGATGGCCGGCGTGGTCACACCGGGCGCGAGCTGCTTCCGGTTCTCCCACTCGGCGGCAATCTCACGCCCGACATCGGCCCAGTCGCCCCGCTCGAGGGCCGTGCGCATGCGCGCGGCCGTGTCGCGGATGCGATCGAAGCAGCCGATCACGTGCTGATCCCCGTCGAGGTGGCGCTTGGTCATCTCCCAGTTGTTCGTGCCGGAGTTCCGGGGCTCGCCCGTGTACACGAGCACGATCCGGCGCTCGATCTCGCGGGGGTCCACGTCGAGCGCCACGCGGCGCACGCCGTCGACGCCGAGCTCGACGGCCGCGACTCCGCCGTACATCGCCGGGCGGTAGTCCTGGACGCCCGTGGGCACCTGGATGGCCCGGGCCTCGACGTTCTTCGCGATCTCGAGCAGGGCCTCGGGCTCGAGCACGAGGCCGTTCCAGCGTGTCAGGGCGGCGCACACCGCCACGTTGAGCGCCGAAGAGCCCGCGATGCCCGCCCCGGCCGGGGACTCGGCCGCGGTGGTCAGCGTGAGGTTCTCGGCGCGGAAATACCGCAGCAGCTGGCCCAGCAGGTCGAAGTCGTCCCGCCCCCCGAGCTCCGACCAGCCCGCCACCGAGGTCCTGCGGCCGGTATCGGTCGAGTGGATCGCCACTCGGCCGTCGGTCCGCGCCTCGATCCGGGCGTGCGCGCGCAGGCTGATCGCGGCATTGAGCGTCTGCGCGCCCTCGTGGAACAGATAGAGCGGCCAGATGTCGATGGTGCCGCCGGCCAGGTCGATGCGCGTCGGCGCGGACGCTTCGATGAGCACGGCGCCATTATAATGGGATTCCATGTCGCCTTCGGATCGGCGCCGCCCGCTCGGTCAGCTCGTGATGCTCGGCTTCGACGGGTTCTCCCTGCCCGTGGAGATCCGGGCCCTGGCGCGGGAATTCGACATCGGCGGCGTCATCCTGTTCGCCCGCAACGTCGAGAGTCCGGAACAGGTCGCGGAGCTCGGCTTCGAAGCGGCGCGCCTGGTCCCGGACCTGCCGCTGTGGGTCGGGGTCGACCAGGAGGGTGGGCGCGTGGCCCGCCTGAAGCATGGCTTCACCCGCTGGCCGCCCGCGGCGGCTCTGGGCCGTCACGGCGACGCGGGTCTGGCCGACCGGTTCGCCCGTGCGCTCGCGCGCGAGCTGCGGGCGGTCGGCATCACGATGGACTTCGCGCCGGTCCTCGACGTGCTGACCAACCGCGCCAACCCCGTCATCGGCGATCGCGCGCTGGCCGGCGAGGCCGGGACGGTCGCGCGGCTGGGCACGGCGATCATCCACGGGCTCCAGGATGAGGGCGTCGCCGGGTGCGGGAAGCACTTCCCCGGGCACGGCGACACGGCGGTCGACTCGCACCACGATCTTCCGGTGGTGGAGCACGGGGCGGACCGGCTGCGCGGCGTCGAGTTCGTGCCGTTCCGCGCCGCCGTGCAGGCCGGCGTCGCGGCGATGATGACGGCTCACGTGCTCGTTCCCGCGATCGACGGGCAGGACCCGGCGAGCATGTCACGCGCGGTCGTGACGGGCCTGCTGCGCGACGAACTGGGATTCGACGGCCTTGTGTTCACCGACGACCTCAGCATGCGTGCGTGCGCGGACCGTTACACGCCCGCCACCGCCGCGGTGGCAGCCATCGCCGCCGGCGGGGACGTCGCCCTGCTGTGCGAGCCCAATCCGGGGCAGCAGGCGGCCGCCCTCGAGGCGCTCGTCCACGCCCTGGAAGGCGGGACGCTCACCTCCGCCGCCGTGGACCTGGCGATCGCCAGGCAGCGGCGGGCGAAGGATCGGTTCCTCCTCCACGGCAGGCTGCCCGGGCGCCCCGGGGGGGCGATGCGCACGGTCCTCGGCTGCGACGCGCACCAGGCGATCGCCGACGAGATGACGAGTGCGTGACGCCATGTCCACGACCCGTTCTGGCGGTGAACCGGGGACGCCGCACGCGGCGCCCGCAGCCCGGGCTTCTCGCGCGAGGCAGCGGGAGATGGAGGGTACATGGCGCTAGTCAAGCCGCGGGCGCTGCAGGCAGGCGATCGCATCGCGGTCGTGGCACCGGCCAGCCCGTTCCTGCGCGACGAGTTCGACGACGGGGTCGCGGAACTGCGCCGGCTCGGGTTCGACCCGGCCTACGAGGCCTCGGTGTTCGATCGCCGCGGGTACCTCGCGGGCTCCGCGGAGGCCCGCACCGCATCATTCCGTCGCGCCTGGCTGGATCCGTCGCATCGCGGCATCCTCGCGGTGCGCGGCGGCTACGGCAGCGTCCAGGTGCTGCCCGGGCTGGACCGCGCCGCGCTGCGGGCCGCGCCTCGCGCGTTCGTGGGCTACAGCGACCTGACGTCGATCCTGGCGTTTCTGACCACACGGTGCGGCATCGTGGCGTTTCACGGGCCAACCGTGGCCGGCCGGCTTGGCCGCGGGCCGGCCGGTTACGATCGGCTGTCGTTCCTCCGCGCGCTGACGGACCGCGACCCGCTCGGCGAACTGGGCGTCGGGACGCTCGACGTGTTCAACCCCGGCGAGGCGTCGGGCCCGATCCACGGCGGCAACCTGACGCAGCTCGCCGCCTCGCTGGGGACGCCCTACGCATTCGATCCGCCCGCCGGCTGTGTCCTGCTGCTGGAGGACATCAACGAGCGGCCCTATCGGCTCGACCGCATGCTGACGCAGCTGCGCCTGTGCGGCATCCTGGGGCGCGCGAGGGCCATCGTCTTCGGGGAGATGCCGGGATGCGACGAGCCGGATGGCACCCTCGACGCCCGGTCGGTCCTGGCCGACCTCGTGCGGGACTTCCCGGGACCCGTGCTCTTCGGCCTGCCCACGGGCCACAGCTCCGGCGCGGCGCTCACGGTGCCCCTGGGGGTCGAGGCCCGCGTCGTCTCGGGCCCTCGGCCGGTGCTGGTGGTCGAGGAAGCGGCAGTGGTCTAGTCCCGGGGCTCGCGTCCGCCCGACGCGAGGGCCCGAGCCGCCGCCGGCGGCTCGGCGAACCGGCCCACGCCGGAGGTGAAACGTGACGCGTGTGCACTTCATCGGGATCTGCGGGACCGCGATGGCGACGCTCGCGGCCATGCTCAAGCGCAAGGGGCTGGACGTGCGCGGGTCGGACCAGGGCGTGTACCCGCCGATGAGCACGTTCCTCGAGCGCGAGGGTATTCCCATCGACCACGGGTACGACGCGCGCCACATCACCGGCGCACTCGACCTCGTCGTGGTGGGGAACGCCATCTCGCGGGGCAACCCGGAACTCGAAGAGGTGCTCGACCGGAAGATCCGCTACTGTTCGCTGCCCGAGGCGATCCGCGAACACTTCCTCTGGGGCGCCCGGTCCATCGTGATCGCGGGCACGCACGGCAAGACCACGACGACCGCCCTTGCCGGCTGGCTTCTCGTGCACGCCGGCGTGGACCCGAGCGTGCTGGTGGGCGGGGTCGCGTGCAATCTCGGCGAGGACGGGTCCAGTTATCGCCTCGGCGCCGGGCGCGACTTCGTGATCGAGGGCGATGAGTACGACAGCGCCTTCTTCGACAAGACCGCCAAGTTCCTGAAGTACCTGCCGGACATCGCGGTCGTCGGCAACATCGAGTTCGACCACGCCGACATCTACGAGAACATTGACGCCGTGCGCCTGGCGTTCCGGCGCCTGGCGAATCTCGTGCCGCGCCGCGGTCTCCTGGTCCTCGGCGCCGACAGCGCGGACGCGGCGGCCCTGACGGACGTGGCCCGCTCGCCCGTGGAGACGTTCGGGCTGCAGCAGGGTGCGGACTGGCGCGCGTACGACATCGAGCCCGCGCCGGGCGGCACGCGGTTTCGCGTCGAGCACCGCGGGCAGGCGTTCGGCAGCGTCGACCTGCCGCTGGTGGGGGCCCACAACGTCAGGAATGCCCTCGCGTCCATGGCCGTCGCCAACGCGGTCGGGATCGGCCCCGACTCGATCGTGGACGGGCTGCGGCGCTTCGCCGGGGTGAAGCGTCGCCTGGAGGTCGTGGGAACCGCCGGCGGCGTCACCGTGTACGACGACTTCGCCCACCACCCGACGGCCGTTCGCGAGACGCTCGCGGCGGTGCGCGCCGCCAACCCATCCCGTCGCCTGTGGGCGATCTTCGAGCCTCGATCCGCCTCGTCGTGCCGTCGCATCTTCCAGCGCGAGTTCACCGACGCCTTCGCGCCGGCCGACGAGACCATCATCGCCGCGGTCTACCGGTCCGCGCTCCCGGAGCCCGAGCGTCTCTCCCCCGACGCGCTCGTCTCGGATCTGAACGGGCGGGGCGTGCGGGCCCGTTACGTCCCGGCGGTCGACGACATCGTGGACACCGTCGCGCGCGAGCGGCAGGACGGCGATCTCGTCGTCGTGATGTCCAACGGCGGGTTCGGCGGGATCCACGCGAAGCTGCTGGAGGCGCTCAGCGCGCGTCCTCGGGACCAGGCCTGAGGCTCCAGGGTCAGAACCGCCCTCCCGGGCCGCCCGGCCCCTTGATGGGCTTGACGGCCGGCAGGTCCAGCTTCGGCGGCTCGGTGAACGGCAGCTCTAGCACCGGGCCGGCCGAGTCCCGGCCCACGCGGAAGGGCCGCAGGTCCGCTTCGGTGAGATCCAGGACGCGGACGATGTGGGGCGTCAGCGTCACGATGATGTCGGTTTCCAGGGTCTCCTTCTTGTTCCGGGCGAACAGGCGGCCGATCAGGGGAATGTCGCTGAGGCCCGGCACCCCATCGAGCGTCACGCGCTCTTCGTCGCGGATCAGGCCGCCGAGCACGCTGGTCTCGCCGTCGCGCAGCCGGATCACCGAGTTCACCGACCGGTTGCCGAAGGTGGGCAGGCCGCCGTACCCCGTGCCCGAGATCGCGCTCACCTCGATCTTCAGTACCAGCGAGACATCGTCGTTGTGGTGGGTCCTGGGCGTCAGGTCGATGTTCACGCCGATGTTCTCGTAGGTGTAGGACGTGATGGGCTGCTGGTTGACGCCGCCGGTGGCGATCGGCGCGAAGACGGTGCTCGGCACCGGGACGCGCTCGCCGAAGCGGGCCTGGGCGACCATCCCCTCCGACGTGCGCAGCTGCGGGTTCGCCAGCGTCCGGGTGGCCGAGTCGGACTTGATCAGGCGGTAGAACAGCGCGGGCACGTTCGCCAGGTAGACCCCCGCACCGGTGAGCGTCCGCAGGTCGTTGAGCGTCAAGGCGTCGCGGTTCACGTCCGCGCTGCCGCTGACGCCCTGGGACCCGGGCGAGGCGAGCTGCAGGCCGTACTCGCGCATCTTCGAGCGGTTCACCTCGAGCACCTCGACCTCGATGACGACCTCCGGCCTGGCCTTGTCGATCGCGCTGATGATGCGCGACGCGGCGGCCACCCGCTCGGGCGTGTCCTTGAGCGTGACGGCATTGGCGCCGGAGGTCGAGGCCACGCGCCGGGCGTCCACGACGATGCGCAGCAGGTCGATCGTCTCCTTGATGTCGGCGTTGGACAGGTAGAACGTGCGCACGACCTCCTCCTCGTACTCCCGGCGCTTGGCGGGGGTGTCGGGGATGATCGTGATCGTGCGCGGCCCCGTGACGCGGTAGAAGTTCCGCGTGCTCGAGGCGACCGACGCCAGGGCCTGGTCGAACGGGGCGTGCCGCAGGTCGAGCGAGATCGGGGCGTCCCGGAACGCCGGGTCGAAGATGAGGTTGACGTCGGCAAACCTGGCGAGCGCCGTGAAGACGTCGCGGCTGCTGGCCTCACGGAACACGAGCGAGTCGGGCAGCGTGACGTCGGCCGGCAAATCCAGGCCCGGCGGCGGCAGGTCGCGCGTGCGGGCGACCAGCGTCTCGAGCTGCGTCTTGCCGTCGCGCGTGACTGCGACCTTCGCGCGCAGCTGGTTCCGCGTTGTCCGGACGGCGTCGTCCATCTCGGTGCTGAGCGGGTGCAGCTGGGACGCGATCTGGAACTCGATCAGCGCCTCGTCGAGCTTCCCGAGCGACGCGGACCGGCGCCCGCGCAGGAAGTGGGCCTCGGCCGCCCGCAGCTTCGCCCGGTCGAGGGCGAGGCGCGCCTCCCGGTCGCCGGGGTGCTGGCGGAGCGCTTCCGTGTACTCGACCACCGCCCGGTCGTAGTCCTGCTGCTGCTCGGCCCGCTGGCCGCTGCGCATGGTCGAGGTCGTCGCCGCGCAGCCGGCGAGGCCAAGGGCGAGCCCTGCCACGAGCACGAGGCGCCACGGTGGTGTCGTGCCCACGCGCCGCGCCGGTCGTTCAACGTGCTGGCTGGCCATTGGTGATCACATCCACTCCACGGGGGATCGTGAAGCGGAACTCCTTGTCCGGGATGCCCGTGTTCTCGCGGAGGTTCGTGAACGTGAAGGTGGACTGGCCGCCCTGCGCGTCGTGGGTGACGAGCTTGCGGATCGCCAGGCTCGCGCGATCGACGACGAGCGTGAGGCTGTCGTACTCCGCTTCCGGCTTGCGCGGCGTCAGCGTCAACGTGTAGGTGTCGGGCGACGGGTCGGGCGCGGGTGGAAACGCCGCGACGAAGTCGCGCGTGATGCTGCCCTTGCCCGCGAGGAACAGCGCCGGCGTCGTGGCCTGGTCGGCCGTCGGGATCGGCGAGACGATGACCTGGCGATCGTCGGGGATGTAGGCGTAGAACCGCGCGCCGTCCGAGACGAAGATCTTGCGTTCGGGCGACGTGTAGGTCCAGCGCATCAGGCCGGGCTTGCGGATCAGGACCGTGCCGCGCTCGACGGCTTCCTTCCGGAGCACGCCGCCGTGATAGCTGTGCACGAAGTCGGCGGAGAAGTCCCGGACGCGGTCGTACTTCCGCTGGAGGGTCTGCGCCAGTTCGGCCGCGGTGGGACCCCCGGCCCGCGCAGGGGGCTGCGCCGGCAGCGTCAACACCGCGGCAAGGAGCAGGGTGGTCAACACGGCAGCACCGGTCCGGTCGCGCGCGGCTCCCGCGCGCGGCTCAGGCCTTGGGCGTCGCGGGCTCCACAGGCGTCTGGTGGGCCGGGTCCCGGGGCTCGGTCGGGAAGCTGGCCGCCATCCATTCGGCGATCCCGCCCTTCAGCACCTTGGCCTTGAAGCCTTCACGGATTAGCCCGGCCGCGACCTGGCTGCTCGTGATCTCGTCCGGATCGGAGCAGTAGAGGACCAGGTCCTGCCCCTTCGGCAGCCCGGCGGCGGCTCCCGGCGATCCCGGCGCCAGGCGCACCGCGCCCGGCAGTTTCACGGTGCTGTGCTCGAACGGGTACTTCAGGCGTACATCGACGAGGACGGGCTTGCTCGCCCCGTCGTCTGCGTCCAGCTTCTGCTTGAGATCGTCTTTGGTGATCCTGGCAACAGCCATGGGGGTATTGTGGTCGGCCCGCGCGCAGGGTGTCAACAGCGCTGTTGTCGCGCGGCGGGCGGACAGGTAAGCTGACACCGTGGCATCCGGCACCGTGAGTCTCCTGGCGGCCTTCGGCGCCGAGCGCCTGCGGGCGGGCGTTCCGCTGGCGGCCTACAGCACGTTCCGCACGGGCGGGCCGGCCGAGTGGTTCCTCGAGACGCGGAGCGCGGACGAGCTCGTGCAGGCCGTCCGGCTCGCGCGAGACGAGGGATTGCCGGTGACGCTGATCGGCGGCGGGTCCAACGTGCTCATCGGGGACCGGGGCATTCGCGGCCTGGTCGTGCGGGCGCGGGCCACCGGCGTCGAAATGCGCGGGACCGACGCGGTCCGCGCCGAGTCGGGGGCGGCCGTCAACGGGCTCGTCCGATGGACCATCCATCGGGGCCTCGCGGGATTCGAGGCGTGGGCCGGCACGCCCGGCACCCTTGGGGGAGCCCTGTTCGGCAACGCGCACTACGGCGGCCGGCTCATCGGCGACACGGTGCGCGAGGCGTCGCTGCTGGGGCGCGACGGGACCGTGGCGATCGTCCCCGGGCACGCCATGGAATTCGGGTACGATTGGAGTCGCCTGCAGCGGACCGGGGAGTTCCTCCTGTGGGCCGTGTGCAACGTCGAACCGGGGCACGATCCCGCGGCGCTCCGCGAGGTGGCGCGACGGTCGCTCGCCCACCGGAAGCGGACGCAGCCGCTCGACGCGGCGAGTGCCGGGTGCGTGTTCCAGAACCCGGACCCCGCGCGCGACGCGGTGCCCGACGGGATCCCGCCGTCGGCGGGAGCGCTCGTCGACCGCGCGGGCCTCAAGGGCCACGCGATCGGCCGCGCCCGGGTATCGACCGTGCACGCGAATTTCGTGGTGAACGAGGGCGGCGCCAGTTCGGCGGACATCAGGGCCCTGGTGGACCTGTGCCGGCGCGAAGTGCGGGCCCGATTCGGCGTCGACCTGCGCGACGAGATTCAGTACCTCGGCGACTTCTAGCGGGGCCGCCGGCCCGGCCGGTCTCCGGCCGGCATCGTTCGCGCGGGTGTCTGGCACCTGACGCGCCAAGTCAGGTGCCCGGTCCGAGAGAGTTCCCGGGAGGGGCGCCAAGGGCGGGGGGAGGGTCGGGCGTGTCGACACTGGTCGTGGAAGGGGGCCACCGGCTCTCAGGCCGGGTTGACGTCGAAGGGAACAAGAACGCGGCGCTGCCTCTCCTGGCGGCCTGCCTGCTCACCGATCAGGTCTGCGTACTCACCAACGTCCCGCGCATCGCGGACGTCGAGGTGATGGCCGCGCTGCTGCGGGACCTCGGCGGCGAGGTGGAGGGCGTCGGCACCTCGACGCTGCGCGTGCGCTGCGCCCGGATCACCAGCGACGAGCCCGACCCTGTCCTGGTGGGGCGCCTTCGCGGCTCCGTGCTGCTGCTCGGCCCGCTGCTCGCGCGTCGCGGCTCGGCGCACCTCGCGCCGCCGGGCGGCGACTTTCCCGCGCGGCGGACCATTTCAACGCACATCCAGGCGCTCCGCGCGATGGGCGCGCGCACGATGGAGGGCGCCGGGCACGCCCTCGAGGCGCCCGACGGGCTGCACGGGACGTCGATCTACCTCGAGGAGGCGTCGGTGACCGGCACCGAAACCGCGCTGCTGGCCGCGGCCTCGGCGCCCGGGGTGACCCAGTTGCGGCACGCCGCCTGCGAGCCGCACGTCGCCGAACTCTGCCGGTTCCTGGAGCAACTCGGCGCGGGGATCACCGGGGCCGGTACCTCGACCATCCGGATCGAGGGACAGACGCGCCTGGGCGGAGCCGAGCACCGCCTGCACGGCGACTACATCGAAGCCGGGAGCTGGGTGGTCGTGGCGGCGATCACCGGCGGCACCGTGGAGGTGGCCGGCGCCAGGCCCGAGGACGTGGAGCCCATCGTCTCCGTCCTGGCGAGGATGAAGGTGCGGTGCACGGTCGACGGCTCCGTCATCCGGGTGGAGCCCTCGTCGCCAGTTGGCATCCGCCGTGTCACCACGGGCCTGTGGCCCGGCTTCCCGAGCGACGTGGTGAGCCTCGTGACGGTGCTCGCGACGCAGGCCGACGGGGCCACGCTCATCCACGACTGGATGTACGAGCTGCGCCTGTTCGCCCTCGAGCAGCTCAGCGGCATGGGCGCCGACCTGTTTCTCTGCGATCCGCATCGCATCATCGTGACGGGGCCCACGCGCCTGCGGGGACGCGTGCTCGACGGCCGGGACCTGCGTTCGGGGATGGCGCTGATCGCGGCCGCGCTCGCGGCCGACGGGGAGAGCCGCGTGCGGCCGCTCGAGACCGTCGAGCGCGGGTACGCGCGCCTGGTCGACAACCTCCGCGCGCTGGGCGCACGGGTCGAACGGGCCGTCGGGTAGGACTCGCCGGGATCGTGACATGACCGTGCTCAGGACGCTCTACGCGGATCCGGCGGTGCTGGCCCTGGATTTCGAGGCCTACCGGCGCCAGGAGACAATCTTCGTCAGCCTGAGCCTCACGCTCTACGTCGTCCTCCTGCTCCTGCACAGTCTGTTCTCGTTCTACTGGGGAGCGCCCTCCATCGGCCTCGTCGCGGTCATCGGGGCGGCGTTCGCCCTGAAAGCGGGCGAACTGGTGTGGCTGCGACGACGATCGCGGCCGCTCGCCCCCGCGGCGACCGCCGTCCTCACGTGGCTGTCGATTGCGCTCAACCTCGGGCTTGCCATCGTGCTGGCCTCGCTGACCGATCGCGAGGACAGCCAGTACTTCGCGCTCCTCGTCATTCCCGTGCTGGAAGCGGCCTTCCGGTTTCCGCTCGTGACCACACTCGGCGTGATCGTCGCCGCCGGCGCCGTTGCGTTCTTCTGGGTGTGGCGGTTCTTCATGGTGTACGGGGCCTTCGAGGTCGGCGAGTACTTCGAGGCCGGGACGATGTTCCTCATTTTCGCAATGGTCGGCGTGCTGGCCTGGCTCCTGGTCAATCACCTGCGGCAGCGCGAGAGCGCGCTGGCGCTGAACGCGCGGGAGCTGGACGAGACGCGAGGCCGGCTGGTGGTGGAAGAGAAGCTCGCCGCCGTGGGGCGGCTGTCGAGCGGCATCGCGCACGAGATCCGCAACCCGGTGGCGATGATCGCCAGCTCGCTGGCGGCCGCGCGCCGCCTGGAGGGTGCCGAGCGCGAGGAGATGTTCGAGATCGCCGCGAAGGAGGCAGCCAGGCTGGCCGATCTCACGGCCGACTTCCTGGCCTACGCGCGGACGAAGGCTCCCAATCGCCGCCCCTGTTCGGTGAGTGACACCGTCCGGTACGTGGCCGACGTGTGCCGGCCGCATGCCGGCCAGCGGGATGTAACCCTGACGCTGGACGCCCCCGGGACGGTCATGGCGGACATCGACGGCGGCCAGGTCCAGCAGGCGCTGCTGAACCTCGTCATGAACGCGGTGGACGCGTCCGCCGCCGGCGACGCCGTCCACTTGTGCGCGCGGTCAGGCGGGGCCGACGGGATGGTCTGGATCGATGTCGAGAACGCCGGCCCGCCGATTCCGGCGCCGGCGCTGGCCCGCATCTTCGAGCCGTTCTTCACGACCAAGTCGGGCGGCACCGGGCTGGGCCTCGCCATCGCCCGGAGCATGGCCCGCGCCCACGGGGGGGACGTGATCCTTGCGCAGAACGGGCCGCAGCGCGTGCGGTTCTCCATGCGTCTTCCGTCGACCGCTCCCGCCGCATCCGGCAACAGGTAGGGACACATGGGCAGAATTCTCGTCGTCGACGATGAACCGCACATGCGCCGGATTCTCGCGTCGAACCTGTCTCACGACGCGCACGTCGTGTCGGAGGCGGGTACGGTCGACGAGGCCCGGCGGTGCGTCGGCACCAACACCTATGAGTCCGTGTTCACCGACCAGCGGATGCCGGACGGCGAGGGCCTCGACGTGTTGAGCGCGGCCCGCGAGGCCGACCCGAGCGTCTCGGTGGTCATGCTGACCGCCGTCGCGACCGTGGAGCTGGCGGTCGAGGCCATGCGCCGGGGCGCGTTCGACTTCCTCACCAAGCCGTTCGACCACGACGTGCTGATGGCGACCGCGCGCCGGGCGTGCGAGCGCACCGCGCTGGTGCGCGAAAACGTCTGGCTGAAAGGTGAGGTGTGCCGGCTCGAGGGGATGTCCGACATCGTCGGGAGCAGCCCCCCCATGCGGGTCTTGCGCGAGTTGATTTCCAGGGTCGCCCCGACCAACGCCACCGTGCTGATCACCGGCGAGACCGGCACCGGCAAGGAACTGGTCGCGCGGGCGATCCACAAGGGGAGCGCGCGGGCCGACCGGCCATTCGTGGCCGTCAACTGCGCGGCCTTTTCCGAAACCCTGCTCGAAAGCGAGCTGTTCGGGCACGAGAAGGGCGCCTTCACCGGCGCCGACCACACGCACCAGGGCTTCTTCGAGGCCGCGCACGGCGGCACGCTGTTTCTCGACGAGGCCGGGGAGCTGTCACAGGCGGCACAGGCGAAGCTGCTGCGCATCGTGACCGATGGCCAGCTGCTGCGCGTGGGATCGACGCGCCCGAGGACGATCGACGTGCGCGTGCTCGTCGCGACCCACCGGGAACTCAAGGCGCGCGTGCGGGAGGGCCTGTTCCGGGAGGACCTGTACTACCGGCTCGCGGTGGTGCCCATCCACTTGCCGGCCCTGCGGGAGCGGCGCGAGGACCTGCCGGCGCTGTGCGACCGGTTCGCGCGGGAGGTGGCCATGGACCTGAAGATCCTGCAACGCGGGATCACGCCGGCGGCCATCGCGGTGCTGCAGCGCTACCACTTCCCGGGCAACGTGCGCGAGTTGCGAAACCTCATCGAGCGGGCCTACATCCTGTCGGGAGAGGGCGACCTGGGACCCGACAACTTCCTCGTGCCCGGCACCGGCGCGGATACCGAGGCGAATGGGATCACCGGCGGCTCGGCGGGTCCCGGCACGCTGCCGGAGCGGGTCAATCTCCCGGAGTACCTGGACCAGATGGAGAAGTCGCTCGTCGAGCGCATGCTGGAAGCCGCGGGGGGCCGCCAGGCGGAGGCGGCCCGGCGACTGGGGATTTCCCGGAGCGTCCTGTCCTACAAGCTCACAAAGTATGGAATCCGGGCCGCGGGGGAGTAGCGGGTCGCCGGAGGCCTGGTGTTCAGGTTTTTTTACACTCCAGGCCCGTCCGTCTGGGAATTCTGACATTCACGGGACTTCCACTGTAGTGAATCTCTGCGATTGTGGCCAATCGCCACGGATTGTCCGACATCGCCAGTTGGCATTACACGTGCAGAGTGAACGGCGAGTCGGTCCCCAGCCGACCACGGCGCAAAGTTCGGCAGCCGGAAACTACACTCGCCGGCGTTGGCGAGCCCGGGGCGTTGCTGGCGTGGCGTTCCGGGACACTTGTGGATCCAGTTGCCGTACCTGGCAAAGGGCCTGCACTTCGGTGCAGGCCCTTTGTCTTTCCCGGCCGACTGGCAACGCCGTCCCGCGGGACCGGGATCCATCCCTGGCATCCCGGGTCTGAAAATTCTTCGTGCAAAAACTCGTTGACACCGCCGGGTCGGCCCCTAGATTACTTCCTGCACTCTCTCAAAGCCGCCGTGATCGCCGACCACGAGCGTGTGTCGTGGGCGCCCGCGACGGCCCACGCGCCCGCGTCGGCCGAACTCGGGCAGGACCCGGCGCCGTCTGGAACCCCGTAAGCCCCGGGAAGGATGCCCCATGGAGCTCTACGTGCTGTGTATGGCGGCCGGTCTCATCGTGCTCGTCGGCGGGCTGATCCTCGTCGGGAAAGGCAAGGTGCTGATCGACAAGGAGACGAAACAGGTCGTCGACATCGAGCTTCCCGTGCTCGGCAAGATCAAGACGAATGTGCCCGCCCTGGTGTACTTCATCATGGGCGTCCTCATGGTGCTCTATCCGCTTCACCTGCTGAACCAGGAGCCGTATGCCGACATCCAGGGGCAGGTCCGGGTCAGCCCCAGCGAGTCGGTGGAGGTCTACGTCGCGCTCGGTCCCGACGTCATCGCCCAGCAGAAGACCTCGTTTGCCCTGCGCGTGCCGTTCAACACGAACGTGACCGGCTACCACGTGTTGTACATCAGCCGCAACCAGGTCATCTCCCATTACCCGGCGCCTCCGCCCCGCGTGTCGGGTGGCCGCGTGAACGTGAACGCCGAGGGAGCGCCGGTGGTGGAGGTCCAGTAGGTCCCGGGAGGTTCCATGCGAGTCGCGATCTTCTTTCTTGCGCTTGGCCTGACGCTGCCGGTGATCGCCGAGCCAGCAGCGCGCTCGTGCATCCGGGGGACCGTCTTCAACGGTGGCGACCGGGTGCCGAACGCGCGCCTCCGGCTCGTGTCGCCCCAGGTCGACATCTCGACCTTCACCCGGGCCGACGGCGGCTACGCGGTGTGCGCCGAGGATGGGCGCTACGCGATCGAGATCTACTGGGGGAAGGATGTGTTCACCGGCGACGAGTTCCCCATCCGCGGAGATGAGCAGCGGGACGTCCGCCTGGAGACGCTGCGGCGTCGGGCGCCGTAGTCGCGCGCTGGCCAATCGAGCCGCCGTGCCACCGGCGATTCGCGCGGTGGCCCGGGCCGGTCGCTCTCGCGCGGAGGTCGTCCCGGGTTACTGGTCGCCGCTCGAACCCTTGAACTGGTCCGCCTCGTCTGCGAACAGGATGTTGAAGCTGGTGAGTGAGCCGTAGCACCCGGTGATGTAGGCCTGCAGCCTGACCTTGACGTCCTCCGCGACGTCCATGCCGTTGAGTTGCTGCTCGAGCGTGCGCAGCCGATTGCGGATCATCACGATCTTGTGGAAGAAGGTCTCGATCGGCCACTGCTTCTCCTGCAGGGCCGGGTTGCCCGGTTTCAGGACCAGCGTGCCGCCTTGCCAGCGGAGCGCGGGCACCACCGCGGTCAGGCCCGTCTCCTCGCGGATGATGCGCCGCAGGAGCATCTCGAGATCGGCGGGTTCGGGTGTCGGCAGCATCACGGGCTCGTGGCGCCTTTCACGCTCTGACACCAGGGGCGCCGGCGCGGCGGGTGATCCGTGGCGCAGTGCGGCGGTCGGTTGTCCGGCCGATTGACTGCCGCCTGGCTCCGGCAGGTCGGGCACGCCGCCACGGAAGTTGTGCTGGCTCCCGCAGTAGTCGCACTGCACCCGAACGGGCCGTCCGTCGGCGTCCGCGACGATGACCGTGTGCAGGCGGTCGAGCTTGCACGCGCGGCAGACGTCCTCGACAGTGTCCCCGGCACGGTAGGTTCGCATGGATTCCGGTCTCGATGTTGACCGGCGGCTGGGTCGTCGGCCATCCGCGCCGCCGGCGTCATGTTTCGCTCTGGCTAGCATACACGGCCGGCCGCCGCAGCCAGGTGCGTTGCCGGTGTGAAGGCGCGCGTGGTAGACTTAAAAGATATCGATTGGGCGGCTAGCTCAGCTGGGAGAGCGCCGCGTTCGCAACGCGGAGGTCGGGAGTTCGAGCCTCCTGCCGTCCACCACCAAGACCCCGAACGAAAACGGCCCGATTCTCGGAGGATCGGGCCGTCTTGCTGTACGCGTGGGCGTGCCGGCGCTGGTGATGTTCCCCAGGTTGCCGCCCGGTGACGACAGAGAGGGTGCGGGCGGCGGCAACGCCGCCCGGCTGCCGGGCCTGCCAGTCACGAGCGCGCACCCGGGATCGCGTCCCCGGTGTCCTCGCGACCGGCAGGGCCGGCGAATGCCGGCGGCATCTCACCTCGCGTTCACGCCGAAGGTCCAGAGTTGACCGCCGCTCTGGCCCTGCGCCACGTAGGTGAACGCGTATTCACCGGGCGGGAGGGCGGTCCTGGGACGCACCCGGAAGGCGCCGTTGCCCACTGTGTCGACGGTGCACGGCAGCGTGTGCTCGAGCTTGCTGCTGCCGCCCTTGCCAAGCTCCACCTCGCGGGTGTCGTCCTTGGGCGTCAGGCGCACCAGGACGAAATCCTCGGCGCTCCGCGCGGTCGATGGCATCGACGAGCTGCCGTTCACCATCTGCATGGCGTCCTCCAGGCTCATCTGCGGTGACGGCGGGCCCTTCGGGTCGAGGTAGAAGTCGAAGGAGACGTCCCCTTCGGGAGCGCGCACCGCGGCGCTCGCGCCCGCAATCACCCCGATCGCGGCGCCCTTCAGCAGTCCCTGGGTGGCGATCATCTTGAACATGCCCTTCTGCTTCACCTGCTGCACCGTGACTTCCTCGAGTTTGATTCTCGCGTCGTCACCGCGCGCCCCTGGTTTCTCGAGGTAGATCCCGGGGGACGGTGAAGAGGAAGCCCGGACCGCGGCCAGCCGGGCCGGCAGCACCAGGGCCAGGCCGATGGCCGCGAAACCTGTCCATCTGGGGCGATTCATGGCCACCTCCCTCTCATTGACCGGTGCTGGTCTGCTTCCGCGTCTGCTTGATGATGTAGTAGGTCGCGGCGAGGCCGCCGACCGTGCTGATGAGCGCAACGATCGCCATGCTCTTGCCCCCTCCGCCGCCGCCCATCTGGCGGGAGGCGGCACTCGCGTGCCGCTGCGCGGGGCGGGCGGCCAAGTCCGGCTGGTGGGTTGCCAGGTCCTTCGCGACGGAGCGATCGATGGACGCACGGATGCCGGGAACGGCTGCCGTGCCATCGGCCGCCCAGAGGCAGACCGGCGTGGTCGCCACCAGCAACGAAGCCATCACCACTGCTGCGACGAGTTTCGCCAACCTCATGGTCCTTCTCCTACTGAGATGGTCGGCTCAGTGAGCGAGCAGCCCGGGTTCCGGGCGCTCGCGGGGGCGAGCCGGAACTTGAACTTGAGTAGCCCCATTACGTAACGCGCCAGCGGGCGCCATTCGGGGTCAGAGGACAAGGGGGCGCCCACCATATGGGACCAATCCGGTCCAGTATCAAGTTGAACATCGGCCGGTTCGCCCGGCGGCCTACAATGGACGAGCGATGGACGAGGGGCTGCGTGCGTCGCGCGCAGGT
Organism: uncultured Acidobacteriota bacterium; assembly: GCA_963813325.1. GTDB lineage: Bacteria > Acidobacteriota > Vicinamibacteria > Vicinamibacterales > JAKQTR01 > CAWEYM01. Next base: position 590,777 of record CAWEYM010000002.1, on the reverse strand, counting down.
CCTGCCGCGTGCGGTGCGGCGCGGGCCAGACTGACTCCGATGTGGGCCCGACTCGACCGCCAAGGGTGATGCCACATGGCTGATACCGAAGCCCGAATCCTCCTGGTGGACGACGAACCCCAGGTGCTGCACTTTCTGGAGCGGCTCGTCCGGGGACTGCGGTTCGACGTGGTCGCGTGCAGCGGAGGGGCGGAAGCGCTCGCGGAGTTGGGCGGGGGACACTTCGACGTCGCCATGATCGACGTTCGGATGCCGGACGTCGGGGGTCTCGACGTGCTGCGGGCCGTCCGGCAGGAGGCGCCGGAATGTCAGGTCGTTCTGATGACCGGTTTTGCCGCCATTGACTCGGCGATCGAGGCGATCAAGCTTGGCGCCCTCGACTACTTGACGAAACCCCTCGACCTGGAGCGGGTGACCGCGCTGCTGACCGGTGTGCGGGAGGAGGCCACACGCCAGCGTCGACTGCGTACCGTCGAACAGGAACTCGCCACGCAGCTCATGTTCCACGGGATGATCGGCCGCAGCTCCCAGATGCAGGAGGTGTTCGGGCTCATCCGCCGACTGGCTCCTCACGTGAGGTCGGCGCTCATCACCGGCGAAACCGGCACAGGCAAGGAGCTGGCCGCCAGGGCCCTGCACCAGGCAGGGCCACGCCGGACCAAGCGGTTCGTGACGGTCAACTGCTCGGCGGTCGTGGAAACCTTGTTCGAAAGTGAACTGTTCGGCCACGTGCGCGGGGCATTCACGGGCGCATCCGACAACAAGACCGGCCTGTTCGAGTACGCCGACGGGGGCACGCTGTTCCTGGACGAGATCGGGGAACTGCCGCTCACTGTGCAGTCGAAGCTGCTGCGGGTGCTGGAGACCGGAGAGGTTCAGCGCGTCGGTTCGCTCGAGAGCCGCAAGACCGACGTCCATGTCCTGGCAGCCACGAACCGGGATCTCCATGCCGATGTCGGTGCCGGGAGGTTTCGCGCCGACCTATTCTACCGGCTGAACGTCGTCGAACTGGCGATGCCACCGCTGCGCGATCGACGGGAGGACATCCCGTACCTGACCGCATCGTTCGTGCGGGACGCGTCGGCGAGGTTTGGCAAGAAGCTGGTCGGCCTGACGACGGCTGCCGAGCGCCTGCTGGCGAGTCTCGCATGGCCCGGCAACATCCGTGAGTTGCGAAACGCGATCGAGCGGGCGTGCCTGCTGGCGGATGGGGAGTTCATCACCGAGCGCGACCTGAGCGGACTGGTGCGGGCGGCACGATTGCCGTCGATCGCCGCGCCCGCAGCCGGTTCGAGCGACCAGGACCGTTCGGTCCCGGGTGCGGCCGCGATCGGGCGCGACCAGATCGAACACGTGCTGGCGGAGGTCAACGGAAGCAAGTCGCTGGCAGCGGCTCGTCTTGGCATCGGCCGGCGTGCGCTGTATCGCCTGCTCGAGCGACACCATCTGGACGCGGCGATCCAACGCCGCCCGGCGGTGAAGCCATGACGGCCGAAGAGCCTGATCGGCCCGCCGAGCTGGCGCGCGCGCACATGCACGGGCTCCTGTCGACGCGCCGGCCAATCGAGGCGGCCCCCCGGCGGGCCGCACCAGGTGGTACTCCGACTGCGTCGACGACTCACGGGAGGGCCGGATGACCAGCGTGCTCGTGGTGGACGACGACAAGGAAATCAGGACGCTGATCGGTCGCTTCATGGACGCGGGGGGCTTTCGTTTCCGGAGCGCCGCGAACGCCGAGGAGGCGCTCGTCCTCATGTCGCAGGAGCCGGCGGACGTGGCGCTCTGCGACATTGCCATGCCCGGCCATGATGGACTGTGGCTGGCCGAGCAGCTCCGGCAGCGCTTTCCAACGACCGCGCTGATCATGGTGACCGGCCAGCAGAGCCTCGACTGTGTCATTTCGAGCCTGAAGACCGGCGTCCTGGATTACCTGGTCAAGCCGTTCGAGATCGGGGAGCTGCTGGCCGCCGTCGACCGCGGCGCCCACTGGCACGAGGCCGCGGTCGCGGCCGAGCAGCGGTTGGCCAGGCTCGAGGAGGAAGCCCATTACCGGCGCCAGCAGCTGGCGGAGGCGCTGAGCCTGGCGGACATCAACTCGCGAGCGACGGTGAAGGCCCTGCTGGCGATGCTCACCCTGCACGATCGGGCCTCCTACGAGCACGGGGTTCGCGTCGCGGTGCTCTCGGTCGCGCTGGCCGATGAGCTTGGCGTCACCGAGCCGGTCCGCGGGCAGGTCGAGGTTGGCGCCCTGCTGCACGATGTCGGCAAGGTCGCGGTGCCGTACGACATGCTCGCCAAGCCCTCCGGCCTGACCGACGTCGAGCAGGGCGTGATGCGCACCCACACCGACTGGGGCGGCCGAATCATGCGAGCGGTGCCGTTCCTGGCCGTGGCAGCGCCGCTCGTGGAGGCGTCACACGAGCGGTTCGACGGGTTGGGGTATCCCCACGGGTTGAAGGGCCCGGACATCCCGTTGGGGGCGCGCATCATCGCGGTTGCCGACAGCTACGACGCCATGGTCACGCGCCGTGTCTACCGCGACTCGTCGTCTTCTGGCGAGGCCTTCGCCGAGGTGCTCGCGTTCCGAGGTGTGATGTACGACCCGGACGTGGTCGATGCCCTCGAGCGCCTGCTCAAGACGACCGGCGCGGCGCCACCTTCGGCTGACCCTCCCTCGTACCTCGGCGCTGCGGATGGCTCGGCCGGCGGCTCCCCGCCACCGCCAGGAGGGCTGCCAAGCTGGTTGGATGCCGACGGGGCAGGCGGTCCGCCGTCGGCCTTGGGCATCGCCACGCGCCGGTAGGGAGTGGCGCGCGTGACCGGCCCGCCGCGAGGCCGCGTCAGACCGCGACGTCCAGTGCCGACAGGCACAGAATCAGGCGATCGCACTGCCGGTCCACCTCCGCCGCCAGGATCCGTGATCGGCCCGGGTCCTCGGCCTTGCCGGCACGTTCCAGCTCGGCCGCGGCGATCATGAGCGCCGGCGCACCCAGGGTGGCGGCCGTGCCCTTCAGCAGGTGGCCCAGACGCGTCAGGTCCCGCACCTGGCCCGCATCCCTGGCCTGCGCGAGTCGACTTCGTATGCCTGGCACGTCTTCCAGGAACGCGGCGATCATCTCGGCCACGAGCTCGGCGTCGCCTTCCACTCGGGCCAGCAGGACCTCCCGCTCGAATACCTCCGGAGCCGGGTTCGCGTGGACAGGCGCCTCCAGGGGCGCGACCGATGCCCCCCCCAGTGATTCCTCGATGGCCCGGGCCAGAGCAATGCGCTCGATCGGCTTTGAGACGTACCCATCCATGCCCGCCTCGATGCAGCGCTCCCGGTCGCCCTTCAAGGCCCCGGCGGTCATGGCGATGACGGGGATGTGACTTCCGGTCTCGGTCTCTCGCTGACGGATGGCTCGCGTGGCGCCGAAGCCGTCCATCTCGGGCATCTGCACATCCATCAGCACCAGGTCGTAGGGCGCCGTGTCCAGCGCTCTGAGCGCCTCGAGGCCATTGGCGGCTGTGTCGGCCGTGAACCCGAGGTGCTCGAGCAGCCGGACCGCCAGCTTCTGGTTGACGGCGTTGTCGTCGGCCACCAGCGCACGCCGCTGACGCCCCTGGTGAACGACAAGCGAACGAGGGTCCGAGGGCGGGCGCGGGTGGACGGCGCGAGTGCCGGTCTGAAGCTCGAACACGGTGGTGAACCAGAACGTCGACCCGTCAGGCGTCGCGCTGTCCACGCCAATCTGCCCGCCCATCAGGTCCACCAGCCTCTTGCTGATCGCCAGGCCAAGACCTGTACCGCCGAACTTGCGCGTGATGGACGAGTCGACCTGTGAAAACGACTGGAACAGGCTCGTGATGCGGCCAGGGGGAATCCCGATGCCCGTGTCGCGCACGCTGAACCGCAGCGTGGCCCGCTCGTGGTCGAGGACGTCCAGTCCGACCCGGACGGCAACCTCGCCGGCAGCCGTGAACTTGACGGCGTTGCCGATCAGATTGAGCAGCACCTGCCTGAGCCGTCCGGGGTCTCCCCTGAGGCTGGTCGGGACCTTGGCGTCGACGAGGCAGGTGAGCTGCAGGCCCTTCTCCCTGGCCTGGAGCGCGAACATCTTGATCGTGTCCTGGATCGTGTCTGCCAGATCGAACCCGACGGCGTCCAGGTCGAGCCTGCCCGCCTCGATCTTGGAGAAGTCGAGGACGTCGTTCACGATCGAGAGCAGGGCGTGGGCCGAGCTTCGAACGATCTCGGCGTACTCCCGCTGGTCCGAACCAAGGGGCGTGTCGAGCAGAAGGCCCGTCATCCCGATGATGCCGTTCATCGGCGTGCGGATCTCGTGGCTCATGTTGGCCAGGAATTCCCCCTTGGCGGCGCCGGCGGCCTCGGCCCGCACCGTCATCTCCTGCGCCGTCCGGACGGCCCGCTCGAGCTCGGCATTCGTGACTTCCAGCCTGGCGCTCGCCGCCTCGGCGGCGTCTTTCGCCTCGCGCAGCGCAAGATTGGCCTGGTTCCGGGCGCTGACGTCCCGGATGATGGCGATGGCGTTCCAGCGGTCCCTGACTTTCAGAGACGAGAGCGACACCTCGATCGCCAGCTCCTTCATGTCCTTCCCGATGGCTTCCAGCTCGACGGTCTTGTTGACGGCCCCCCCCCGGCCGGTCTTCTGCCACAGTGGAAACGCCGCTCGATGTTGCGGGCGGACACGCTCGGGGACCACGATGGTGTGCAGATCGCGGCCGAGCATCTCGTCGGCGCGGTACCCGAACAGTTCCTCGGCTGCCCGGTTCCAGAAGGTGACGAGGCCCTGGTCGTCGAGCATCACGATCGCGTCCTTGGCGGCCAGCGTGATCGACCTCAGTCTCTCCTCACCTTCACGCACGGCGATCTCGGCCTCGCGTCGCAGGCTGATGTCCCTGATGATGTCCTGGAACTGCAACCGGCCATCGACGGTGACCGGCCTGGCGCTGATGTCCACCGCGAAGCTCGTGCCGTCGCGGCGCAGGTGCACGGATTCCATCCTGATGCCGTCTTCCGCCGCCGCGCGTTGCATGTCGTCGCCTACGGTGGCGCGCTGTTCGGGGGAACGCAGCTCGCGGACGTTCATCTGCAGGAACTCGGACAGCGCGTACCCGTACATTTCGACCGCGCGGTCGTTGGCCTCGAGGATGCGGCCATCAGCATCCAGCCTGAGCACGGCGTCGTTGCCGAACGTCAGGAGATCGGTGAGGCGCCGGACCAGCGACTGGCGTTCCTGCTCGTTCTTCCGCTTGAGTCGCGAACCGCGCAGACGCTCGAAGAACAGGAGAACGAGGGCCAGGAACAGCGCCACCCCGATCCCGTCGGCCAGAACGTCAGGGAGAAGCGAGAGCATCGTCGTTCTCCGGCTAAGCGGCCGCTCGGATCGCGCGCCTGAACGCCGCCCGGACGCGGGACAGCAGCACGCCGGGCTCGATTGGCTTGATCAGGTAGTCGTCCGCGCCCAGCTCGAGGACCCGCTCCTCGACGCCGGATTCATCCTGGGCCGTCAGCACCATGACCGGGATGTCGGCGAGGGCCAGGTCCTGCTTGAGTTCGGCGATGGCGGCGTACCCGTCCATTTCCGGCATGCCGAGATCCAGGATCATCAGGTTCGGGTGCTCGCGCCGGGCCAGGTCGACGGCTTGCCGGCCGTTCGTGGCTTCGACGACGTCGAACGCTTCCTTTTCGAGCAGGCGCCTGACCATCAACCGGATCATCCGGTCGTCATCCGCGACCAGGACGCGCAGGCGCAGGCGCGGGCCTGGCGCAGCCATCGGCACATCTTCGTCGGCGAGCACGCGGTTGATCTCCTCCAGCGATGTCACGCCCTTGGCGACCAGGTCCAACGCGGCTTCTCGCATCGTCCGGTAGCCGGCGGCGCGCATGGCTGCCCGGAGCTCGCGTTCACCGGCGCCGGCGCGCACCGCAGCGCGCAGCGTGTCGTCGAGCGTGAGCACCTCGGCCACTGGCACACGGCTCATATACCCGGTCTGCCGACACTGGTCGCAGCCCTTGCCGGCCTTCGCGGCCACGGCGGTGATCCCGTGGGCCGCGCCGAGCGCGCGGGCCTCGTCTTCGGGGAGCATCACCTTGCATCTGGAACACAGGCGCCGCACCAGCCGCTGGGCGAAGATCGCCGCGAGGGTCTCGGCGATCCGGAAGGGCTCCAGGCCCAGGTTCTGCAGCCGGCCGACGGCAGCCGCGGCGTCCATGGTGTGGAGCGAACTCAGGACCAGATGGCCCGTGTAGGCCGCCTGGCCGACCATCTGCGCCACCTCGCTGTCGCGGATCTCGCCGACCATGATGACGTTCGGGTCCTGCCGGAGGACCGAGCGGAGGACTGCGGCGAAGCTGGCGCCCGCCTTGGTGTTGACGGCGACCTGGCTCACGCCCGGCACGTAGCGCTCGACGGGATCCTCGACCGTCAGGATGTTCGTGCGGCCCGTGCGCAGTTCGTTCAGCGCGGCGTAGAGCGCGGTGGTCTTGCCGCAGGCGGTTGGGCCGGTGAACAGGATCAACCCGTCCGGGCGGGCCAGGGCGTGGCGAAGCCGTTCGAGGGTGTCGGGCTCGTAGCCCAGCGCGTCGAGGGTCTGGAGCGGCGACCGGCTGTCGACGATGCGCATCACGATCTTCTCCCCGTGCACCGTCGGCAGGGTCGAGAGGCGCACGTCCACGGGATGGTCGTGGATCGTCAGGCGAAACTGCCCGTCCTGCGGCTGGTGATGCAGGGCGATGTTCGCGCGAGCCAGGATCTTGAAGCGGTTCACCACGTGGGCGACGGCTTCGCGCGGGATCGTGAGGATGGGCTCGAGGATGCCGGCAAGGCGATAGCGCACGAACCCTTCGTCGGCAAACGGTTCCACGTGGATGTCGCTGGCGTTGGCGTCGACGGCGCCCTTGAGAATCTGCGCGCACAATTCCACGACCGGGGAGTCCGGGTCCGTCGTCACCGCGAGCGAGTGCGCCGAGCCCACACGCGGATCGGCGCGAAGGCGGCCCAGGATCTTTGCGATGTCGTCGGTCTTCGGATAGTACCGATCGAGCGCCGCCAGGACCTGCGAGCGCGGCGCCAGAACGGCCCGGGCCCGGCGGCCGGACGCGAACGCGATGTCGTTGTCGGCGTCCGAATCGAAGGGCCTGGCGATGGCGTAGGTGAGCGTGCGGTTGTCTTCGGCGATCGGGACCAGCTCGTGACGCCTGGCCTGGCGTTCGGGGATCAGCCGCACCGCCAACTCGCTGACCTTGGTGTCGTGGAGATCGACCAGCGGCAGGCCGGTCGCCTGGGCCAGTGCGACGTAGGCGTCGATCTCCGAGACGAACCCGAGCGCGACGATGGCCTCGGGCAGCGACGTGTGCTTGGACTCACTGTGGTCGATCGCGGTCTGGAGACGGTTTCGATCGAGCAGGTGGGTCGACTGCAGCAGCTCCCCGTAAATGCGACGCCCATCAGGGATGCCAATGCCCCCTTCAAAAGAGCCGCGACGCGCAGAGGCTGTCGCTTGCGGTGTGCCGGTCGGTGTCAGGTTCATGATCAGGCCCTTTCCTCCACGGGGATGCGTTGCATGAATCGCGCCCGTGGCGGTGAGGTCGACCAACGCGCGTGAGGGCCCTGGGGCGTCGCCTGCCGCCCATCCCGACGCCGGGTGGCCTGTGCCAGGCGGGGATCCGGGCTGCCCCGGGGTTCCGCACACGTGGCGCACGTGTGCGCGCGGAAGGCGGCACAGGCACGCGGTCGTCCCGTCGCAGTGCAGACGAGGACGGCGCAGAGATGACTTCGCGGACCTTGGCCGCGAGCGCAGCGCGCGGAATGGGGCCCGGCCAGGACGGAGATGCCGTCGTCGAGGACGCCTGCGCCACCGGGGCATCTGCCGGTGCAGGGCGCAGCGCGGGCGTGGAGGATCAGCCGGTGCGGGGGTGGCTGCGTGCGCAGGCGAGGATCGGCCGCGCGGGGCGGCGGACCGTGCGCGCCGGGGACGCTGGGGCGCACGGTCCGCGCCCGGTGCGCTATGCGCCGGCCTGCGCCGACTTGCCCGGCAGCGTCACGACGCCGAGTTGCTGAAACATGCCCAGGGCGTCCCAGTTGACGAACGCCTCATGGATACGATCCCCCATGAAATGGTAGATCGTGAGCCCCGGGCCGTCCACGCGCCGCCCGGTCGGCGCCAGGCCCTCGAGCTGTCCGCGGTGCGTCCCGCTGTACCGCCAGCGGACGACAACCCTGTCGCTCGTCGAGATGACCTCGTCGATGTCGAGCCGGCAGTCCGGGAAGGCGGTCCGATACTTCTTCACCATTCCCTTGATGCCCTCGAGACCCCGAACCGGGTTCACCGGGTCGTTGTTGACGACGTTTGTTGCACACACCTCGTCGATGACCTTCAGATTCCCCTTGTTCCACGCTTCGTCAATCAACCGTCGGACGGTCGCTTCGTTCTTTTCGGACATGTCGACCTCCCTCATCACGTTGACGACTTCGACGGCGACCCGTGACCGCCGCCCCGCGCGACGGAAACCACGGCCGCCACCCGACGCTCGCCTGAATGGCGAGCCTCCGGCCCAGGCAGTCGTGTTGGTGGGAGGAAATATTTATAACATAAGTCGGTGTTGATTGTCACCCGGCGCCCACGCCAGGCCGGTCCTGTCGAACGGATGAGCCGGCCACGGACGCGGGGCCGGATGCCGCGGCGGTGTGCCGTGGAAGTCGTGCCGGGCGAAGCGATGCGGCTCCCGCCGCCTGGCCGCACCGGCACGCGAGCGTGCGTCAGCCGGTATAATGCGGACAGGGAGGCAGCGTTGGACACGGGTGCGGGAGAACCTGACTGCATGCCCGCCGAGGCCGGCAACCTGCTCGAGGTGTTGTCGCGGAAGGTGGTGGGGCAACCGGACGCCTTGCAGCGCATCGTGCCGTATGTCCAGATGTACCAGACTCACCTCAACCCGCCCGATCGGCCGGCCGGCGTCTTCCTCCTGCTCGGGCCGACAGGAACGGGAAAGACGCGCACGGTCGAGGCGCTGGCGGAGATCCTTCACGGCAGCGCGAAGCACCTGCTGAAAATCGACTGCGCCGAGTACCAGTCGGACCACGAGGTGGCGAAACTGATCGGCGCACCGCCCGGCTACATCGGGCACCGGGAATCCAAGCCGCTCCTGACGCAGGAACGCCTGCTGGCGTCGGTGAGCCCGAACTGCGATCTCGCGCTCGTCCTGTTCGACGAGATCGAAAAGGCCGCGCCCGCCTTCACGTCGCTCCTCCTGGGCGTGCTTGACCGGGCCACGCTGCGCCTGGGCGACAACACGCCGGTCAGTTTCGAGAGGTGCCTGATCTTCCTCACCAGCAACCTCGGCGCGCGCGAGATGCTCAGCGCGGTCGGTCACGACATCGGGTTTCGGGGGGCGAAGGGCCGTTCGCCCGCTCGCACCGCCGACCTGCTGCACTCGGTCGGGTTCAACGCCGTTCGGAAGCGGTTTTCGCCGGAGTTCGTCAATCGGATCGACGTCGTCATCACCTACCGGACGCTCGATGCGCCCGCGCTCGCCAGGATCCTCGACCATCACATCGAGGAGCTGCAGCAGCACGTGCACGGCCGACTCGGAGCCCGGTCCTTCGATATCGCGGTCAACCCGGATGCCCGTCAGCTGCTGCTGGGCCGCGGGACCAGCCAGGAGTTCGGCGCGCGCGAACTGAAACGCGTCGTCCACCGGATGCTGACGCAGCCGCTCGCGGCGCTGGTTGCCGATGGGGAAGTCGCGCCAGGAGGACTGGTTCGCGTGGGTGTGGCGGAGGACGGCCGGGCGCTGAGCCTTGATGCGGAGGCCCGCACGAATGTGGCGAGGAGCGATGCGCCGCCGCGGCCCGTTGTCCTGGCGGTTGACGAGAACGCTCACCTGCTCAAGCGCCTGGAACAGTCGCTTGCCGAGGCCGGGGTGTCTGCGCTCGTCGCGGCGACGGCGCAGGAGGCGCGCGACATCGCCGCGCGGCTACGTCCGGACCTGGCCATTGTCGACCTCGTGTTGCCGGACGGGGATGGCTTGTCGGTGGCGCTCGAGCTGCAGCGGATGCACCCGCGGCTGCCCATCGTCATGACGACCGGGACGGAGCTGTCGTCCGACGAATCGGACGTCTGCGAGCGACAGGATTTCCCCGTGCTCCGAAAACCCTTCCTGCCCGAAGAGGTCGTTACCCTGGTGCGTGGCCTCGGCCTGCGCTGGTCGGCGGCCGCCGGCTAGCCGCCGGCGATTGAATCCGGTCGCCCGCTCGGACGTTTCGGCCGCGCGCCGCGAGCGACCTGCGATAGAGTAGTGCGCGTTCTCCGGGCGTCCGCCGGCCCGTGTCCGGCGCGGCGTCGGCGCGGTTCCCGGCTCCCGACGATCCGGCTCCCGACCCCCTGAATCGCGAGTGCAGACTCATGCCTTTCCCTCTGCGCATCGGCGTCCTCACCGGCGGCGGCGACGCGCCGGGCCTCAACGCGGTCATCCGCGCCGTGGTCAAGTCGGCGGTCAACAGCGACATCGATGTCATCGGCATCGAGGACAGCTTCGCCGGTCTCATCGATCCCTCGCGCTGCCGCCCGCTGCACGCGCGCGACGTGACAGGCATCCTGCGGATCGGCGGCACGATGCTCGGGACGACGAATCGCGGCAACCCGTTCAAGTACGCGGACGGGGAGACGGGGCAGGCGCGCGACTACTCGGCGCGCTGCGTCCGGACGTTCTACGACCTCGGGCTCAACGCCCTCGTGGTGATCGGCGGGGACGGCACGCTGGCGATTGCGTACGACTTCTGGCAGCTCGGGGTGCCCGTGGTGGGCGTGCCGAAGACCATCGACAACGATATCGTCGGCACGGTGAACTGCTTCGGGTTCGACACGGCGGTCCAGTTCGCCACCGACGCGATCGACCGCCTGCACACCACGGCCGAGTCGCACCACCGCGTCCTCGTCGTCGAAGTGATGGGGCGCTACGCGGGGTGGATCGCGCTGCACGCCGGCGTGGCGGGCGGCGCGGACGTCATCCTGATGCCGGAGATCCCGTTCGACCTGGCGGCCGTGGCGGCGCGCATCCGCCAGCGCGAGGCCTGGGGTGCGCACTTCAGCATCGTCGTGGTGGCCGAGGGCGCCAGGCCGGCCGGCGGCGGTGTGTCCCTGATTGCCGGCGCGTTGCCCGGTGTCAACGAGCGCCTTGGCGGCATCGCGCAGAAGGTCGCCACCGCGCTCGAGCCGCTCACCGGCAAGGAGTGCCGGAGCGTCGTTCTGGGCCACCTCCAGCGTGGCGGCGCGCCCACGAGTTTCGACCGGCTCCTGGCGACGCGCTTCGGCGTCGAGGCGGTCAGGCTCGTGCGGCAGGGCGACTTCGGGAAGGTGGTCGTGTCGAGGCCGCCGGACCTCGCAGCCGTGCCGTTGACCGACGTGGTGGGGAAGACGCGCTTCGTGGCGCTCGACGGCGACGAGGTCGCCGCCGCGCGGGCGATGGGCATCTGCTTCGGCGACACGCCCGGGCGCCAGCCCGCCGATCTGCCCGGGGGGCCGTGACGCCTGGCGGGGGTCAGGCGCCGGGGATCGCGGGCCCGGAGGCTCACGCCCCCGGGCCGCACGATCGAGGCGGGAGTCCGCGGGCGTGCGCTATGCGAGCACGTCGAGGTACTTCAACGCGCCGCCGGTGTTGAACAGGACGACCTGGTCGTTCGCCTTGACGAGGCCGTCCTGCTGGAGCTTCCGCAGGGCGCTCAGCGTCGCGCCGCCCTCGGGGGCCGCGCTCACGCCTTCCAGCGCGCCGATCACCTTCATGTCGCGCACCATCTCCGCGTCGGACACGGCCACTGCCGTCCCGCCGCTCTCGCGGATGGCGCGCAGGATCAGGAAGTCGCCGATGGCGCGCGGCACGCGCAGGCCGTCCGCGCACGTGTGGGCATTCTCCCAGGGCTCGGCCTTCTCGGCGCCCTGCTGGAACGCGCGGATGATCGGGGCGCAGCCGTCCGCCTGCACGCTGACCATGCGCGGGCGCCGCCCCCGCGGCACCCAGCCCAGCCGCTCGATCTCCTCGAACGCCTTCCACATCCCGACGATGCCGGTGCCGCCGCCCGTGGGATAGATGATCCAGTCGGGCCACTGCCAGTCGAGCTGCTCGGCCAGTTCGTAGGCCATCGTCTTCTTGCCCTCGATGCGGTACGGCTCCTTGAGCGTGGACACGTCGTACCAGCCGAGGGGCTTGCCGCGCTCGGCGGCGACCCGGCCCGCGTCGGTGATCAGGCCCTCGACCAGCGTCACGTCGGCGCCGTACAGCTGGCACTCGCGGATGAAGGGGATCTTGACGTCGGCCGGCATGAACACCTTGGCCTCGAGGCCCGCGCAGGCGGCGTAGGCGGCCATGGCGTTGGCCGCGTTGCCCGCCGAGGGCACCGACAGGACCGTCGCGCCGAGGTGGACGGCTTTCGTCACGGCGGCCGACAGGCCGCGGGCCTTGAACGAGTTGGTCGGGTTGAGCGATTCGTCCTTGAGGTAGACGCCGGTCAGGCCGAGCTCGCGGCCGAGCCGCCGCGCGTGCACGAGCGGCGTGTAGCCCTCGCCCAGCGTGACGGGCTCCTCGCCGTCGAAGAGCGGCATCACTTCCCGGTAGCGCCACATGTTGGCGGGACGGCCGCGCAGCGAGTCCTTCGACCAGCGCGAGGCGGCGTCGAGGTCGTAACGCGCCAGCAGCGGGGCGCCGCACGTGCAGAGGTGCTGCGTCTGGCGGGGATCGAACGGGCCCGCGCCGCACGGCACGGAACACTCGAGATGGGTGAAATAGGACACGGTGTGCCGCCCCCTGACGGCGATGATGAACAGGGAAGGGGCCTGGAATGAAGCCGGCGCAGCCGCGGCGAGGGCCGCGGCGCGGCCGGGAGGGCGGACCGGCCAGACGGGCGGGCCCGCCCCGGGATCCGCGGGCGCCGCTAGCGGTTCAGCAGGTCGGCGTCCTTCTTCTTCTGCAGCTCGTCGATGAGGTGGATGTGCTGGTCCGTCAGGCGCTGGACCTCGTCGATGCCCTTGCGCTCGTCGTCCTCGGCGACGAGCTTGTCCTTCAGCAGTTTCTTCAGGCGCTCGTTCGCGTCGCGGCGGACCTGCCGGACGCTGTTCCGCGCCTCCTCGGAGAGCTTGTGCACGTGGCGCGACAACTCCTTGCGCCGCTCTTCGGTCAGCGACGGGATGGGAATGCGGATGATCTTGCCGTCGTTGTTCGGGTTCAGGCCGAGGTCGGAGGCCCGGACGGCCTTCTCGATGGCCCCGAGCAGCGACGGGTCGAATGGCTGCGCCACGATGGTCGTCGGGTCGGGCACCGACAGCGTGGCCACCTGGTTCAACGGCATCCGCGAGCCGTAGGCCTCCACGTGCACGGGGTCGAGGATGTTGATCGTGGCCCGGCCCGTGCGCACACCCGCCAGTTCGTGGCGCAGGTGCTCGATGACTGCGTCCATCCGCGTCTTGCTTTCGGCGAACAAGCCCTTCAGATCGGTGACGTCCATGCTGTGTCGGCTCCCCGCGTCGGGGCCGCCGCGACCGGCCGGGCGCGGCCGGGTCGGCAGCCCAGGTTGCCCGCGCCCTACATCCTCACGGTCGTGCCAATCGGCTCACCCATGACGGCCCGCCTCATGTTGCCGGGCGTCAGCAGGTTGAACACGATGATCGGGAGGCGGTTGTCCATGCAGAGTGAGATGGCCGTCGCGTCCATCACCTCGAGCCTGCGCTCGAGCACCTGCAGGTAGGTAATCGTCTCGAACCGGGTCGCGTCCGGGTGCTTCATGGGATCGGCCGTGTAGATCCCGTCGACCTTGGTGGCCTTGAGGATCACGTCGGACTTCATCTCCATGGCGCGCAGCGCCGCGGCGGTGTCGGTGGTGAAGTACGGATTGCCGGTGCCGGCGGCGAAGACGACCACGCGGCCCTTCTCCAGATGGCGCTGGGCGCGTCGCCGGATGAACGGCTCGGCGACCTGCCGCATCTCGATCGCGGTCAGCACGCGCGTGACGACGTTCTCCTGCTCGAGGGCGTCCTGGAGGGCGAGGGCATTGATGACCGTGGCCAGCATGCCCATGTAGTCCGCCTGGGCGCGGTCCATCCCCTGGGCGCTGGCCGCGACGCCGCGGAAGATGTTCCCGCCGCCGATGACGATGGCGACCTGGACCCCCAGTTGCTGGATCTCGCCGACTTCACGCGCAATCTGGCGCGCGATCTCGCGATCGATCCCGTACGCCTGGCGGCCCATGAGGGCTTCGCCCGACAGCTTGAGCAGCACGCGGCCGAACGCCGGCTGGTCTCCCGGAGTCATCTCGGGAATGGATTATAGCTCAGGCCTGCTCGCCGGCCTCGCCGAGCTTGAAGCGCGCGAACCGGGAGATGGCCATGTTCTCGCCGGTCTTGGCCACGGCCTGCGCCACGAGCTGCGAGATGGTGAGGTCCGGGTCCCGGACGAACGGCTGGTCCAGCAGCACCACCTGCGCGAAGTAGGTGGCCAGCTTGCCCTCGACGATCTTCTCGACGACGGCGGGCGGCTTGCCGGAGCCATCGAACTGGGCGCGGTAGATGGCTCTCTCCTGCTCGAGGACGGCGGCCGGGACGTCCTCGCGGCGGACGTACTTCGGGTCCGCTGCCGCGATGTGCATCGCGAGGTTCTTCAGCAGGTGCGCGAAGTCGTCGGTGCGCGCGACGAAGTCGGACTCGCAGTTGAGCTCGACGAGCACGCCGAGTTTGCCGCCCATGTGGATGTAGCTGCCCACCTGGCCCTGCTGCGTCGACCGGCCGGCCCGCTTGGCCGCCTGCGCCAGCCCGCGCTTGCGCAGGAGGGTGACCGCCTCGTCCATGTCGCCGCCGGCTTCCGTGAGTGCCGCCTTGCATTCCATCATGCCCGCGCCGGTCTTCTCGCGAAGGGCCTTGACCTGTTCTGCCGTGATTGCCATGACGTTTCGTTCTCCGCTGTACAGAAAAAGCGCCGGTCCGGAACGGGCCCGGCCGGCGCGTGATGCCATGCGAATCGTCCGGCCCGGGCCGGCGCCCGGGCGACGGGGGCTAGGCGGACGCCGGGGTCGCCGCCGACTCGGGGCGCGGCCGCCGGGCGGCCTGGCGCGCGCCGCGGTGCGCGGCGTCGTCGGCGGCGTCCGCGTCGGCCGCCTCGGCCCGGGCGGATTCACGCACGCCGCGGCCGGCCATGATCGCGTCGGCCACCCGCGAGGTGAACAGCCGGATCGACCGGAGCGCGTCGTCGTTGCCCGGGATGACGAAATCGACCTCTTCCGGATCGCAGTTGGTGTCGACCACGCCCACCACCGGGATCTTCAGCTTGCGCGCCTCGTCGACCGCGATCTTCTCCTTGCGGGTATCGACGACGAAGATCGCGTCGGGCAGGCGGGACATCAGCCGGATGCCATCGAGGTTCTTCTGGAGCTTCTTCTTCTCCTTCTCGATGCCGGCGATCTCCTTCTTCGACAGCGTCTCGTACCGCCCGTCGGTGCCCATCGCCTCGAGCTCGCGCAGGCGCCCCAGGCTCCGCTGGATGGTCGTGAAGTTCGTCAGCAGGCCCCCAAGCCACCGCTGGTTCACGTAGAACATCCCGCACCGCTGGGCTTCCTCGGACACGGCGTCCTGCGCCTGGCGTTTGGTGCCGACGAACAGCACGGTCCCGCCTTCGGCCGCGAGCCCCGTCACGAACTCCTCGGCGCTGCGGAAGAGCCTGGCCGTCTTGCCCAGATCGATGATGTAGATGCCGTTGCGTTCCCCGAAGATGTACTGCTTCATCTTCGGGTTCCAGCGCTTGGTCTGGTGGCCGAAGTGGACCCCGGCCTCCAGCAGTTCCTTGATGGCGATCCCGCTCAAGCGTCCTCCCTGTCTGTCGCGACGGCCGGGCCGTCGACCTACCGTTTGCTGAACTGGAAGCGCTTCCGCGCGCCTGCCAGACCGTACTTCTTGCGTTCCTTCGCCCGCGCGTCGCGCCGCAGCAGGCCTTCCTTCTTCAGGCGCCCGCGCAGTTCGAGGTTGTACTCGAGCAGCGCGCGCGAGATGCCGAGGCGGACGGCGCCGGCCTGGCCGGACACGCCCCCGCCCGCGACCGTCGCGAGGATGTCGAACTTGTCGGCCGTCTCGGTCATCAGCAGCGGCTGGCGGATGGCCATCCGCAGCGTCTCGGTCGGGAAGAAGTTCGCGAACTCGCGATCGTTGACCGAGATGACGCCCGTGCCGGGCCGGAGAAACACGCGGGCGCTCGACTTCTTCCGGCGCCCCGTCCCGTAATACTGGATCACAGCCAAGTTATGCAACCTCGAGCTTGGAGGGTTTCTGGGCGGCGTGCGGATGATCCGGGCCTGCGTAGACCTTCAACTTGCGGTACATGGCATCGCCGAGCTTCGTCTTCGGCAGCATGCCGCGGATCGCTTCCTCCACCAGGCGAATGGGGGTGCGCTGGCGGACCACGCGCGCGCGTTCCTCGCGAAGGCCGCCCTCGTAGCCGCTGTGGCGCCGGTAGATCTTCTGATCTTCCTTCTGTCCGGTCAGCTTCACGCGGCGTGCGTTGATCACGACGACATGGTCGCCGGTGTCGATGTGCGGCGTGTACATCGCGCGGTGCTTGCCCTGGAGCAGGCGAGCCGCGGACGTCGCGAGGCGTCCGAGCACCTTTCCGTCCGCATCAATCACGTGCCAGCGTCGCTCGACGCTGCTGGGTGTCGCCGTAAACGTGTGCATCTGCAGGTCTCTATCAGGTTTGTCCAACGACGGCAAACCCAAATCGTACCAGCCTTTCCGGACCCTGTCAAGATGCCGTCAGGGGCGATCCCCGTCGCCGACGCGGACTTGGTCCACCCTGCCCGCATCGGTCCCCCGATGCCTGCCTCGTGCACAGCCTTGCACAAAAAAGTAAGCCCGGGCCCGGCGGAAGCACCCATAATCTCTTATGCTACCCGAAGTTGCACCACGTTCCTGCAGGACGTGCGGCAAGGGTCCGATAAGTGGAAAGACCGCAGCCGGTCACCCCCGTGGAGCCCCCCTCCGGGGACCGGCGAAAAGCGCCACCTTTCGAATCGACGCGCGGTGACAATTTTGCATTTCCCGGACCGGTGCTGAAAGCGGCGGACCCCGGTGGCGTCGGGTTGAGACCCAGAATTGTAGCCCTCGACCCTCTGGCACCAAGCTTGCGGCAGGCGCGCGAGGGCATGAGGCCCGGGCAGGGTCTCGGAAAGGGTGGGACGGCAGCGTGTTCCGCAGAAGCAGGGGACTTGTCGGACTCGACATCGGCTCCAGCGCCGTCAAGGCCGTGGAGCTCAAGACCTCGGGCCGATCCCACAAGGTCATCGCATTCGGCACGCAGCCGGTGGCGCCCGACAGCATCGTCGACGGCGCCATCATCGACGGCGCAGTCGTGGCCGACGCCGTGCGGCGGCTGTTCGAGGTCGCCGGCATCAAGACCACCGACGTGGCCGCGTCGTTGTCGGGCAACTCGGTCATCGTCAAGAAGATCAGCCTCCCGGTGATGACCGAGGCCGAGCTGGCCGAGTCGATCCTGTGGGAGGCCGAGCAGTACATCCCCTTCGACGTCCAGGACGTCAACCTGGACTACCAGATCCTCGACGCGGGCGGGAACGGCCGCGCCACGATGGACGTGCTGCTGGTCGCCGCGAAGAAGGAGAAGATTGCCGACTACACCGGGGTCATCGCGCAGGCGGGGCGCGTGCCGGTCGTGGTCGATGTGGACGCGTTCGCCCTGCAGAACGCGTACGAAGCCAACTATGACATCGAGCCCGACCGGGTGACGGTGCTGATGAACGTCGGCGCGAGCGCCGTCAACATCAACATCCTGCAGGGCGCGGGCTCGCTGTTCACGCGCGACATCTCGGTCGGGGGCAACGTCTACACCGAGGCGGTTCAGCGCGAGCTCAACCTGCCGTACGAGAGCGCCGAGCAGCTCAAGCGCGGCGTGCCGGCCGACGGCGTCTCCGTCGAGGATGCGCAGCACGTGCTGCGGGCGGTCACCGAGAACGTGCTGCTCGAAATCCAGAAGACGTTCGACTTCTTCAAGGCCACGGCGTCGGCCGACCGGATCGATCGCATCATGATCTGCGGCGGCGGATCCAAGCTGGTCGGCTTCGCCGACGCGCTGACCAGCCGCTTCGGGACGCCGGTCGAGCCGTTCAATCCCTTTCAGCGCATCGTCTTCGACGGCCAGAAGTTCGGCGTGGATCCGGCCGACGCGGCGCCGACGGCGGTCGTCGCCGTGGGCCTCGCGCTCAGAAGGGTGGGCGACCGATGATCCGCATCAACCTTCTCGCCAGGGATCGCGACCGCGCGCCGCGGCGGATGGCCTTCCGCCCCGGCCAGCACATCACCGTTGCCTCGACGCTGATCCTGCTCCTGGCCGGCCTGTTCATCGGGTGGTGGTACTGGTCGCTGCGGAAGGATGCCGCGAGGATGGACGACGAGCTCGCCGCCGCGCAGCAGGAGAAGGCGCGCCTGGCGTCGCTGATCAAGCAGGTGGAGCAGTTCGAAGCGCGCAAGGGTCAGCTGCAGCAGCGCGTGACCCTGATTGAGCAGCTGCGGAAAGGTCAGAGCGGCGCCGTCCACATGCTGGACGAGGTGAGCCGCAGCCTGCCCGACGGGCTGTGGCTGACCGAGATGAAGCAGACGGGCGCGGACCTGACGATCTCGGGCCGGTGCGTGGTGCTGACGTCGCTCTCCGACTTCGTGGGCAACCTCGAGGCATCCGGGTGGTTTGCGAGGCCGGTGGAGATCGTGGACAGCCAGGCCGAGCGCGTGCCCGGGGCGGGCGCGGCCGGCGGGGCCACCACCGAGCTCATCCGGTTCACCGTCAAGGCGCAGTTCGCGCCCCCGGCTGGCTAGCGTCGTGCAATCCCGGTAAAGCCGGGCATCAGTGGCCCCGATACGATACTTGACGTCATGAACCTGAGCCTCAACAAACTGCCGTGGTACGCGCAGGTCGCGTTGTTCGTGGCGCTCGCCGTCGCGGGCGTGGCGGCCTTCTACTATCTGTACGCGGGGCCGGCCTATGCGGAGCTCGCGGTGCGCCAGACACAGCTCGACGCCCTCAGGGCGGAGATCAACACGGGGCTGGCGACCGCGCGCAAGCTCCCCCAGTTCCGCGACCAGGTGGCCGAGCTCGAGGCGAGACTCGACAGCCTCCGCGCCGTCCTGCCGGAGGAGAAGGACTTCGGCGAGCTGCTGCGAAACCTCCAGACGCTGGCGACCCAGTCGAACCTGGCGATCAACGTCTTCAAGCCCGCCCCCGTGGTGACGCGCCAGCTCCACGCCGAGTGGCCGATCAACATCGGGCTCGAGGGCACCTACCACAACCTGGGGCTCTTTTTCGATCGCATCAGCAAGTTCTCGCGAATCATCAACATCAGCGGTATCGACATCAAGGCGAAGGACAGGCCGGAGCCCAACCTGACCGTTTCGGTGGCCTGCGTGGCGACGACCTTCGTGCTGATCGACAGCGCGAAGGCGGCGGCCAAGCCCGGCGCCGTGCCAGCCCGGGCGGGAGGCAAGTGATGCGGTACGACGGGCGGGGTGCAGCGGGAGGGCGGGGGCTCGTCGTGGTGGGCCTCGCGGCGGCGTGCCTGATCGGCTCGGTCTCCGCGCAGCCGCAGAACGTCGCCCAGCAGCCGGCGGCCGCGCCGGCGACCCCGTCCGCGTCGCGTTCCTATTCCTACAACCCGGAGGGCCGCCGGGATCCGTTCGTCAGCCTGGTGGCGCGGGGCGCCGACGGGCAGCGCCGGCAGGGCAAGCCCCCCGAGGGCGCCGCCGGGCTCAGCGTCGCGGATCTCGTGCTCCGCGGCGTGTTCATGAGCCACGGCAAGTACCTGGCCATCATCCAGGGCCCGGACAACAAGTCGTTCACCGTCCGGGTCAACGATCGCCTGTTCGATGGCGTCGTCAAGGCAATCACACCCGACGAGATCGTCCTCGTGCAGGAAGTCAACGATCCGCTGTCGGTCAACAAGCAACGCGAGGTGCGCAAGCCGCTTCGTTTTGTTTCCGAGCCGAAGTGACGGCGGAAAAGGAACCCGTGATGTCGAAGGCGGTGGTTCGCCCCAGATCGTTCGCAGGCCGGCTCGGGTCCACGGGCTGGCTGCTGGTAATCGCCGGCCTCCTGGCCGTCCTGGGCCCGCCGTTCCGGGCGCTGGCCAACGGCCCCGCGCCGCCGCGCCTGAGCGCGGTTTCGGCCAAGGTCGAAGGCCAGGTAGCCACGGTGGTGATCGAGGCGACCGAGCCGGTGCCCTACGTGGCGACGCAGCCCGATCCCTTCACCGTCGTGATCGAGCTGCGCAACGTCACGATCGACGGCGCGGTAACCCCGCCCGGGACCCGGGACCCTGCCCCAATCGCCGGGATCACCGTGGCCCAGGTCCGGGCCGAGGATGGGGCGTCGGTGGCCCGCGTGCGCATCAGCCTGCTCAAGCCGCTGAGGCACACGGTTCGCAGCAGCCGCAACCTGATCTACGTCCAGTTCGAGCCAGTCGGGGCCGCCCCGGAGCCCGAGACCGCTCCGGCGGTTCCCGCGGCGGCC
This sequence comes from uncultured Acidobacteriota bacterium, assembly GCA_963813325.1. Lineage (GTDB taxonomy): Bacteria > Acidobacteriota > Vicinamibacteria > Vicinamibacterales > JAKQTR01 > CAWEYM01. The sequence continues at coordinate 570,235 of CAWEYM010000002.1, read as the reverse complement.
GAGGCCCCGGCTCCGGCCGTGCCGGAGGCGTCCCAGGCCAGGCCGCCCGCGGGCAGGACGGCGACGGTGCTGTCGGGGATCCGTACGGAGGGTGCTGTCGAGGGTGACGCGGTGCGGATCGTGTTGACCGGCAACGGGCGCCTCGAGCCTGGCACCGTCGAGCCCGCCAGGGATCCGCCACCACGCCTCGTCGTGGACCTGCCGAACGTGAGTTCGACCGTGCGCTCGCCGTTCCAACTGGCGAAGGGACCCGTTCGACAGGTGCGCGTGGCGACCAACAGCCGCGACCCGCTTGTGACGCGGGTAGTGTTCGATCTCCGGGACCCGGTGGCGCACCAGGTTGACGCCAGCGGCGACGCGCTCGTGGTGTCCTTCGGGGGGCGCGCCCCGCAATCGCCTCCGCCGCCTGCCGCGGCGCCGGCTGACGTGGCGGCGCCTGTTCCGGCGCCGGCCGCCGCCTTGACGGCGCCTCCGTCCCCGCCACCCGCCGCGCCCGCGCCGCCGGCGCAGGCAGCGCCTCCGCAGCCCGCTGCGGCCGCGCAGCCCGCCCTCGGGGCGCCGGTCTCCCAGATGCTGCCATCCGTCCGCAGTGAGAAGCAGTATTCCGGCTTCCCGGTCAGCTTTGATTTCACGGGCGCCGATCTGCGCTCGGTCATCCGGACCTTCGCGGATGACGCCGGCCTCAACATCGTGCTCGACCCGGCGGTTCAGGGGACTGTCGACGTCAACTTCCGCGACGTGCCCTGGGATCAGGCGCTCGATCTCATCCTGCGGTCGAACAAGCTTGGCTACACGATCGAGGGCAGCGTCGTCCGCATCGCGCCGCTCACGGTGCTGGCCGAGGAGGAGGCCGCAAGGCAGAAACTGGCGGAGGCGCAGGCGATGGCCGGCCAGTTGCGCGTCCTGACCCGGGCGATCAGCTACGCGAAGGGCGAGGATCTCAAGGAACTGCTCCTCAAGAGCGCGCTGACCCAGCGCGGCCAGATCCAGGTCGACGCCCGGACGAACACGATCATCATCACGGATCTCCCGTCGGCGCTGGCGACCGCGGAGACCCTGATCAACACGCTCGATCGCCCGCAGCCGCAGGTCGAGATCGAGGCGCGCATCGTCCAGACGACGCGTGACTCGGCGCGCGCGCTGGGCGTGCAGTGGGGCGTCAGCGGCCGGATGGCGTCGGACCTCGGCAACCCGTCGCCGTTCGCCTTCCCGGCCCAGGCCGGCGTCGAAGGCCGCACGGGTCTCGCGCAGGGAAGGGTGCCGACGGGCGTCAACCTGCCCGTCGTGGGCGCCACCAGCGCCATCGGGATCGCCATGGGCACGCTCAACGGCGCGTTCAACCTCGACGTGGCCCTCTCCGCGCTCGAGAAGAAGGGCCAGGGCCGGGTGCTGTCCACGCCGCGCGTGATGATGCAAAACAACGTCGAGGCGGAAGTCACCCAGGGCATCCAGATCCCGATCCAGACCATCTCGAACAACACCGTGACGGTGACCTTCAAGGACGCAGCGCTGACGCTCAGGGTCACCCCGCAGATCACGGCGTCCGAGACGGTGATCATGAGCATCTCGCTGGAGAACGCCACGCCGGACTACACGCACATTGTCAACGGCATCCCGCCGATCAACACGCAGCGCGCCCGTACGCAGGTGCTGGTCAACGACAACGAGACGACGGTCATCGGCGGCATCGTCGTCAGCAGCCAGACGTCGACCAACGACAAGGTGCCGGCGTTGAACCGGATCCCGCTGCTCGGCTGGCTCTTCAAGCGTGACTCGTCGACCGACGAGAGCCGCGAGTTGCTGATTTTCATCACCCCGCGGATCGTGAAGCAGTAGGGCAGGACCGTTACGGCAGGAGAATCGCTATGCAGGGCACTCGGAAGACGCTGTGCTGGATGATGCAACGGGCGGGCCTGGCCGTCGCGGCCGCGGCGCTGCTGTTCGCCAGTGTATCGTGCGGCCATCTGAACAAGGACGGCCGGGCCCCGGTGTACCTGATCCTCGACGATCTGAGCGCGGCGTCCGGCGCCAGGCCTGGCGACTTCAGCAACGTCCTGCAGTCCGATGTCGTCACCAACGTGACGACGACCATCGGCGCCGACGTCGTGAGTCAGCCGACCATCTACGAGGACCTCGGGCGCATCACGGTCCGGATGGCACTGAAGGACCTGGGATCGTCCATCGCTCCCAACACACCGACGACGGCCAACACCGTCACGATCACGCGTTACCACGTGGAGTTCCGGCGGACCGACGGCCGGAACACGCCGGGGGTGGACGTGCCCTACGCCTTCGATGGCGGGGCGTCCGGATCGGCGGACTCCGGCGGCACCACGATCAACTTCGTCATCGTGCGGGCTCAATCCAAGATCGAAGCGCCGCTGATGGCGCTGCGGAACTCCGGCGGCGCCATCCTGATCTCCACGATTGCGGAGATCACGTTCTACGGCCGCGACCAGAACGGCAACGACGTGTCGGTGACGGGCACCATGTCGATCAACTTCGGGGATTGGGGAGACCCCACGTCCTAGGGACCGGGGCAGGGTTCAGGAACCGGGGACCAGGGGCCGGACCGGGGATCGGGGATCAGGGATCGGGAGCGCGGGTGGGGATCGGCCACCCCGTCCTGTTCGTTGTGAGGCACGCACTATGATGCGCAGGAATTCGGCACTCATCGTTCTCGTCGGCGCGGCGCTCGTGCTGTCGGGGTGCAGGGCCAAGAAGCAGAGCGCTCCGCAGCCGTCCGGACCGTCCGAATTGGGGACGTCGCTCGCGATGTCCGCCAATCCGGACACCCTGCGCCAGGACGGGGCCTCGCAGTCCCAGATCGCGATCCAGGCCCGCGACGCCAGCGGCCAGCCGCTGCGCAACCTGCCGCTGCGGCTGGACATCGTGATTGGCGGCGCGATTGCCGATTACGGGCAGATTTCGGCCAAGAACATCGTGACGGGCTCCGACGGCCGCGCGACGGCCGTCTACACCTCACCCGAGCCGCCGGTCGACTCGGTCGACAACGGGACCACGGTTCAGATTCTCGCCACGCCGGTCGGAACCGATGCCGCCAATGCGGTCGCGCGCAGCGTCAGCATCCGCCTTGTCCCGCCCGGCGTCATCCTGCCGCCGAACGGCGCGCCGAAGGCCGCGTTCGTCTTCTCGCCGAGCGCCCCGCTGGCCCAGAGCGACGTGACGTTCGACGCCTCGTCGAGCTCGGATGCGGACGGCCAGATCGTGTCCTACGCCTGGAACTTCGGCGACGGCTCGACCGGGTCCGGCCAGGTGGCGCGGCACCAGTTTGCCGTTGCGGGCTCCTACACCGTGAGCCTGAGGGTCACCGACGACCGCGGGATGACCGGTACCGTGACGTCAACCCTGACGGTCGCCGTCAACACGCTGCCGATCGCCGCCTTCGTCTTTTCGCCGACGGACCCGATTGCGAACCAGGAGATCTTCTTCAACGCCAGCGCGTCCAAGGCCGGCACCGGCCGCCGCATCGTCGGCTACGACTGGGATTTTGGCACGGGGCGCACCGGCAGCGGCGTGACCATCAGCAAGACCTACGGCACGCCGGCGACCTACAAGGTGACCCTGGTTGTCACCGACGACATCGGGCAGAAGAGCCTCGGCTTCAGCCAGGACGTGACGGTCACCGGCGGCGACTTGACGGCGGACTACGTTTACTCGCCGAAGGCGCCCACCACCGCCGACACGGTCCGGTTCGACGCCTCGGCGTCGTCGGCGGGCCAGGGCCGGAGGATCGTGTCCTACGAGTGGAACTTTGGTGATGGGGCGACGGCGTCCGGCATCAACGTCAGCCACAGGTTCAACAGGGGGGCCAGTCTCGGGGTCGGTGACTGGACCGTGACGCTGGTGGTGACCGACGATCTCGGCCAGCGCGCCGTCAAGAGCGTGACGGTCACGGTCACGGCACCGTAGCGGACCAGAGATTCGGGGCTGCGCGCCATCGAGCGATGCGATGGCGCGCCCCGCCCCGGCGTGCTCGAAGGGAACTGGTTCTCGAGATGGCTGACGACGCCCGCATCGAGGAACTCCGGCGGCGGCTCCAGAAGGACCCGACGTCGATCGCCTTCGCCCAGCTCGCCGAGGAGTACCGGCGGGCCGCGCGGTATCGCGAGGCGATCGAGACCTGCCGGACGGGCCTGGCGGAACACCCGGGCTACCTGTCGGCACGCGTCACCCTGGGCCGGTCGCTCCTCGAGATCGGGGAGCTCGAGGCGGCCCGCACCGAGCTCGTCGAAGTCCTCCGCGTGGCGCCGGAGAACCTGGCGGCGGTCCGCGGGCTCGCCGAGGTGCACCGTCGTCGGGGTGAACTGCCGCAGGCCCTCGAGCAGTACCGATCGGCGTTCGAGTTGGCGCGCAACGACCCCGGGATCGAACAGCTCGTCCGCGAGATCAGGACCCAGATCGAGCCTGGTGGCCACCGGCCCGGGTCGGCGCATGCCGTCCCGCCGCCGGCACCCGCGCCACCGCCTCGGCCCGCGCCGGTTGCGGCTCACGTCGTCCCGCCGTCGGCGCCCGCGCCGCCGCCTCGACCCGCCCCGGTCGCGCTTCCTGCGCCGGCTCCCGACCCGATCCACCAGGCCGCGACCCTCCGCGCGCGGCGCGTGGTCCAGCATCTGGAACGATGGCTGGCCGCCATCCTGGCCGAACGGCGTGCCCGGCTCCTGGGCACGACCTGACCCCGACTCTCTGTCGGCCGGCGACGGCTCCCCCCGGGCGCGCCAAGCCCCAGTCTGGCCGGGGACGCGCGCGACCCCGGGGCTGAAGCCGCTGGGCGGCGCGCCTTGGAACACCCGGGTGGGCGCGTCTCCCCCCGGGAACGCCGGGCTCCAAGTCTGGCCGGGGCACCCGAAGCCTTCCCGTCGCCGGGCGCTGCGATTCTGTGCGACAATATTTGCTCTTCATGGGACTTCCGTCTTCCGAACTCTTCGCGGCCCGCCATGAGCGTGGACGCCAGGCCCTGCAACGCGCGGCGCTCGACGCGCTCCTGGTGACCCACCTGCCGAACATCCGCTACCTCACGGGCTTCGGCGGGAGCACGGCCGCCGTCGTGCTCGCCCGCGAGCGGCTGGTGTTCGTCACCGACGCGCGCTATGTCACGGAAGTCGCTCAGGAGCTTGTGCCGGCCTGCCCCGGGCTCGAGCTGGTCCGAGTGGATCCGACGTACGACGAGACGCTGGTCCGGGTGCTGATGGACCTCGAGGTCCGCCGGGTCGGCATCGAGGCATCGCGTCTGGTGGTTCAACGCCACGCCTGGCTGACCTCGACGCTGGCCGCGCGGGCGTCTGCGGCGGGCGAGCCCAGGGTCGAACTGGCGGAGACGGACCGGCTCATTGAGGCGGATCGGCTGGTCAAGGACGCATTCGAGCAGGCAGCGCTCCGGACCGCGGGCCGGATGCTCACCGGGGTGGCCCAGGAGATCGTGGCGGATGTCCGGGCGGGGCGGACCGAGTCGGCGATTGCCGCCGACATCGACTGGACCCTCAAACATGCCGGGTTCGAGCGGCCCGCCTTCGACACGATCGTCGCGTCGGGATCCAATGCGGCGCTGCCGCACGCGCGGCCGGGCGCGCGGGTTCTCGAGGCCGGGGACCTGGTGGTGCTGGACTTCGGGGGAGTCTACGACGGATACTGCGTGGATCTGACACGCACGGTCTGCGTCGGGGAAGCCGGGATCGAGACCAGGCGTGTCTACGACGCGGTGGCGCAGGCCCAGGCGGCCGCCATCGCGATGGTTGCGCCCGGGACGAAGGTCAGCGACGTGGACGCCGCAGCGCGCGACACGCTGGCCCGTTTCGGCCTGGCCGATGCCTTCACCCATGCGACGGGACACGGCCTGGGCCTCGAGGTCCACGAGGAGCCCCGGGTCGGGCCGGCCAAGGCTGGCATCCCGGGGGTCGCGCCGGCCGGGCGCGACGAGATCCTGGCCCCGGGGATGGTCATCACCGTCGAGCCCGGCGCCTACCTGCCCGGCTGGGGGGGCGTACGCATCGAGGACGATGTCCTGGTGACCGCCGATGGCCGGGAGGTACTCACGAGCGCCACGCGGGCGCTGCAGGTGGTGTGACGCGATGAATGTGGACGACCTGAAGCAGATTCTCGACCTGGTCCGCGAGCACGATCTCAGCGAGTTCGAGCTCGAGCGGGAAGGGCTCAAGCTCAAGGTGAAGAAGGCGGCGGCCCCGCAGGCGCTGTTCCCGCCCGCCGCCTACGCCCCGATGCCCGTGGCGCTGCCGACGCATCCCGGCCCGGCCGTGGCCCCCGCAATCCAGGCGCACGCGCCGGAGCCCGCCCAGGGCGTCTTCGACGATGCCGGGGTCGAGCTGGCCGTGGTGAAGTCGCCCATCGTGGGCACGTTCTACCGCGCCCCGGAGCCCGGCGCCCCGCCGTTCGTCGAGTCGGGCGGGCAGGTGAAGAAGGGCCAAGTGCTGTGCATCATCGAGGCCATGAAGCTCATGAACGAGATCGAGTCCGACTACGAGGGCGAGGTCATGGCCATCTACGTCGAGAACGGGCAGCCGGTCCAGTACGGGGAGCGGCTGTTCGCGGTCAGGGTGAAGTAGTGTTCAAGAAGATCCTCATCGCGAATCGCGGCGAGATCGCGTTGCGTATCATCCTGGCGTGCCGGGAGATGGGGATTCGCACCGTGGCCGTCTACTCCGAGGCCGACGAGAACTCGCTGCACGTGCGCTTCGCCGACGAGGACGTGTGCATCGGCCCGGCCCGGGCGGCCGACAGCTACCTGAACGTGCCCGCCGTGATCAGCGCGGCCGAGATCACCGGCGCCGATGCGATCCACCCGGGCTACGGGTTCCTGGCCGAGAGCGCGTATCTCGCCGAGGTGTGCGAGGCGTGCCACATCAAGTTCATCGGGCCCGATCCCCAGGTCATCCGGCTGATGGGCGACAAGGCCCGGGCACGGCGCGTGATGAAGAAGGCCGGCGTGCCGGTGCTCCCCGGGTCGGAGGGCGTCCTCGAGAACGAGGACAAGGCGATGAAGGTGGCCCGGGAGATCGGGTTCCCGGTGCTGATCAAGGCGACGGCCGGTGGCGGTGGCCGTGGCATGCGGGTGGTCCGCGTCGCGTCGGAACTGTCCCGCGCCTACCGCATGGCCCAGCGGGAGGCCGAGGCGGCCTTCGGGGTCGGCGACGTCTACATCGAGAAGTACCTCGAGGCGCCGCGCCACATCGAGTTCCAGGTCCTCGGCGATCACCACGGCAACGTCGTGCACCTCGGCGAGCGGGAGTGCTCGATCCAGCGCCGCCACCAGAAGCTCCTCGAGGAGTCTCCGTCCCCGGCGCTGACCGACAAGATGCGCCGCAAGATCGGCGGCATCGTCGTGGACGCCGCCCGGGAAGTCCAGTACACGAACGCCGGCACCTTCGAGTTCCTGCTGGACGCCGACGGCCGCTTCTACTTCATGGAGGCGAACACCCGCCTCCAGGTCGAGCACGCCGTCACCGAGATGGTGACCGGCATCGACATCGTGAAGGAGCAGATCCACATCGCGGCCGGCGAGCGCCTGTCGTTCAAGCAGAGCGAGGTGACGTTCTCGGGGCATGCCATCGAGTGCCGCATCAACGCGGAGGACCCCGTGACCTTCGTGCCGTCGCCGGGCACGGTCCAGGCGTTCAGCGTGCCGGGCGGACCCGGCACGCGTATCGACACGGCAATGCACGCCGAGGCGGTGATCTCCCCGTACTACGACTCGATGATCGCCAAGGTCATCACCCATGGCCGGGACCGCCAGGAGGCGATCGCGCGGATGCGGCGCACGCTCGAGATGGCGGTCGTCGAGGGCATCAAGACGACCATCCCCGTGCAGTTGCGGATCCTCAACGACCCGGACTTCCAGGCCGGCCGCCTGAGCACCGCGTTCATGGAGCGGTTCGCGGTGGCGCCGGTGCCGGCCGGTAGACTGGCCGAGGCCGGGTAAGAGGGAGCCGGCTCTCGCTCCGGACTCCCGTTCCCCCGGGCCCGTCGGCCCCGGTCCCGCGCCCATCCCCGGTTTCCGGGTTCCGGGCCCCGATCCCTGGTCAAACCCCGGCTCACCGGTCTCTGTTCCCCGGTCCCCGGTCCCTGTATAATGCCCCGACCCTGCCGGGCTGCCGCGCCAGGTGTACGCTGCCGGCCTGATCGGCCGCAGTGTGGCGGTTTGCGAAACTGGAGGTCCATTCGATGTCTTTTCTGTTGGCCACCAAGTCGATGGAGACCCTGAGGTCCGAGGCGGCCGAGTCGGGCGAGCACAGCCTGAAGCGCGTCCTCGGGCCCGTGAACCTGATCACCCTGGGCATCGGGGCGATCATCGGCACGGGCATCTTTGTGCTGACGGGCCAGGCGGCCGCCCAGTACGCCGGGCCCGCGATCGTGTTGTCGATGTTGCTGGCCGGCCTGGCCAGCGCGCTGGCGGGCCTCTGCTACGCCGAGTTCGCGTCGAGCGTGCCCATAGCCGGGTCCGCGTACACGTACGGCTACGCCACGCTGGGCGAGTTCTTTGCCTGGATCATCGGCTGGGATCTGATTCTCGAGTACGCGCTCGGCGCGGCCACCGTGGCCGTGGGCTGGTCCGGCTACGTCGTGAGCTTCCTGGCCGACTTCGGCATCCTCATCCCGCCGGCCTACACGGCGCCCTTCGGCGCAGACCTGGTGGAGACCTCGCCCGGGCACTGGCAGATTCTGGCGGTCAATCTCGCCGAGCAACTCAGGGGCCAGGGCATCGACCCCGCCAGCCTGGCGCACGTGACGGGCGTGATCAACCTGCCGGCCATACTCATCGCGGTCCTCGTCACGATTCTGCTGGTCATCGGGATCAAGGAATCCGCCAACGTCAACTCGGTCATCGTGATCGTCAAGGTGGCCGTGGTCATCGCGGTGATCATCGCCGGCGCGGCGTTCGTGAAGGCCGCCAACTGGCATCCCTTCATCCCGCAGAACCGGGGATCGTTTGGCGACTTCGGGTGGAGCGGCATCGCCCGCGGGGCAGGCGTCATCTTCTTCGCCTATATCGGCTTCGACGCCGTGTCGACCGCGGCGCAGGAGGCCAAGAACCCGCAGCGCGACATGCCCATCGGCATCCTCGGCTCGCTCGTGATCTGCACGGTGCTCTACGTGGCCGTGTCGCTCGTCATGGTCGGGCTGGTGCCGTACACGCAGCTGGGCGTGGCGGCCCCGATGGCCGTCGCGATCGACGCGGCTCGCGTGGAGGCGCAGGGGACCGCCTGGGCGGGCGTGATCAACACCCTGCCGTTCCTCGTGAAGCTGGGGGCGATTGCCGGGTTGAGTTCGGTCATGGTCGTCATGATGCTCGGTCAGCCGCGCATCTTCTACTCGATGGCGCACGACGGCCTGCTGCCCGCGTGGGCGAAGAAGATCCACCCGCGTTTTCGCACGCCGTACATCACCACCATCGTGACGGGCGTCGCGGTGGCGCTCGCGGCCGGCTTCACGCCGATCACCATCCTGGGCGAACTGGTGAGCGTCGGGACGCTGCTGGCGTTCGTCATCGTGTCGCTGGGAATCATCTTCCTGCGGAAGAACCGGCCCGACGTCGTCGCGCCGTTCCGGACGCCGTGGGTGCCGGTGGTGCCCATCCTCTCGGCGCTGGTGTCGCTCGCGCTGATGGCCAGCCTGCCGCTGCCGACGTGGGAACGGCTGATCATCTGGATGGTGATCGGCATCGCGATCTACTTCGGCTACGGGTACAGCCACAGCGAGCTGCGGAAGCGCCTCCAGGCGGGCGGGCGCTAGCCCGGACGCGGCGCGATGTTCAAGGGCGACGGACCAGTCCGGTTGCAGGGACCTCGGCTGGCCGTCGCCCTTCTGCTTTTGGTGCTGGTCGGCGGGACGGTCGGGTACGTGGCGATCGAAGGGTGGAGCGCGTGGGACGCGTTCTACATGACGATCACGACCGTGACCACGGTGGGCTTCCGCGAGGTCCATCCGCTCTCGCGCGCCGGCCAGGCCTTCACCGCGCTCCTCATCGTCGTCGGGGTCGGCACGGCCTTCTACACCTTCACGCTCCTGGCGGCCACGGTGGTCGAAGGCGGCCTTCACGAGCGCTTCTCTCAGCGCAGGCGGGAGCGCATGCTGGACGAACTGACGGATCACTTCATCGTGTGCGGCTTCGGGCGCATCGGCGGCACCATCGTCGAGGAGTTCCGCCGGCAGCACGTGCCATACGTCGTCATCGAGCGGGATCCCGAGCGCGTGCACGCCGTGATCGAGGCGGGCGGCCTGGCCGTGGCGGCGGATGCGAGCCGTGAGGACGTGTTGAAGCGCGTCGGGATCGACCGCGCGCGCGGCCTGATCGCCGCGGTGGGCACGGACGCGGAGAACGTGTACACCGTGCTGACGGCCCGCGTGCTGCGCCCGGACCTCTACATCATCGGCCGGGCCGAGTCCGAAGACGCCGCGCGCAAGCTGCGGCGGGCGGGGGCGGACCGGGTCGTGTCGCCCTACCTGATCGGCGCGACGCAGATGGCCCAGACGGCCCTGCGGCCGGCCGTCGTCGATTTCTTCCAGCTCGCCACCAGCTCGGAGAATCTGGAACTGGCCATCGAGCAGGTGACGATCGGCGAGCGCACCGGCCTGGCGGGCCGGTCGCTGATCGAGGCCAACCTGCGCCAGCGCTTCGGCGTCGTCGTCGTGGGCATCCAGCGCCGGGGCGGCGGCATGGAGTTCAACCCGCCGGGAGATGCCATGATGCAGGCAGGCGACCAGCTCGTTGTCCTCGGCCGGGCCGACGGCCTGCGCGATCTCGAGCTGGCGGCGGCGGGGGACTGAGGTCATCACCATGGCTGCACGGATTCTGAACGGCACCGCGGTCGCCTCGGCCATCCGCGAGGAACTGAAGCCCAGGGCCGAGGCGTTCGCGGCCGCGCATGGCCGGCCCCCGGGGCTCGGTATCGTGCTGGCCGGCGACGATCCGGGCTCGGAGATCTACGTCCGGAGCAAGCTGAAGGCGGCAGGGGAGATCGGCGTGCACGCCGAGCTGCGGCGCCTGCCGGCCACCGCGAGCCTGACCGACGTGCTGGCTGTCGTCCACGCGCTCAACACACGCGACGACATCGACGGGCTGATCGTCCAGTCGCCGCTGCCGGGCGGCATGGGGGCGGACGCCGAGGCGCGGGTCGTCGATGCGATCGATCCCGCCAAGGACGTGGATGGCTTCACGGCCGAGAACGTGGGACGCCTCGTGCAGAAGCGCGAGGGCCTCGTCGCGTGCACGCCGGCCGGCGTGATCGAGGTGCTCGATCGCGCCGGCATTCCGATCGCCGGCAGCCACGCGGTCGTCATCGGCCGCAGCGACATCGTCGGCAAGCCGATGGCGCTGCTGCTGCTGCACCGGCACGCCACGGTCACCATCTGCCACTCGAAGACGAGGGACCTGCCGTCGGTGGCCCGGTCCGCGGACATCCTGGTCGCCGCCATCGGGCGGCCGGCGTTCGTGACGCCGGAATTCGTCAAGCCGGGCGCCACCGTGGTCGACGTGGGCATCAACCGGGTGACCGACGAGGCGCAGGTGCGCACCTGGCTCCCGCCCGATTCGCCGCGGCTCGCCGACTTCGCCAGGCGGGGATCGCTGGTCGTGGGAGACGTCCATCCGGCGGTGGCCGACGTGGCCGGGGCGATGACCCCGGTCCCGGGCGGCATCGGGCCGCTGACCGTTGCCATGCTGCTGTCGAACACGGTGCGGGCGGCCGAAGCGCGCGCGCGACGCTGATGCTGCGCGTGGCCCTGACCGGCGGGATCGGGACGGGGAAGAGCGCGGTCCTCGCGCAGTTCCGGGCGCTGGACGTGCCGGTGGTCGAGGCGGACTTGCTCGCGCACGAGGCAATCGCGCCGGGCACCCCCGGGGCGGACGCCGTGCGGCGACGGTTCGGCGCCGGGGTCATGCTGCCCGATGGCACCGTGGACCGCAGGCGCCTCGGGGCTGTGGTCTTCGACAATCCGCGCGCCCGGCAGGACCTGGAGGCGATCGTCCACCCTGCCGTGTACGCGCGTATCGACGCGTGGTTCCACGAAGCCGGGGCGTCCGGGGCGCGGATGGGGGTGGCGGAGATCCCGCTGCTGTTCGAGACCCGCCACGAGACGGACTTCGACCGCGTCGTCGTGACCGCGTGTGATCCGGTCGAGCAGGTGCGCCGCGTCGCCGCGCGTGGCGGCCTGACCGAGGATGAAGTCCGGCGCCGGGTCGCCGTGCAGTGGCCGCTCGCCGAGAAAGTCCGGCGGGCCGATCACGTGATCTGGACCGACGGGACGCTGGACGATACCCGGCGCAGGACCCTCGAAGTCTGGCGGGCGCTCCTGGCGTCCACGCCCGCGCCCTGACACCGCCCGGTTGCCACCCACTTGTGCGATACTGTCGGGCGACCTATGCGCCGTCGCGTCCTGTTCCACTTGGCGGTGCCGGGCATCGTCGCGCTGGCCGCCATCCTGGCGCCTGCCTGCGGCGGGTCGCCGACCCAGCCGACGCCTCCGCCGCCGCCCGTCACGTACCCGCCGATTATCAGTTCCCTGACCCCGAACACCGGGTCCACGGCCGGCGGGACGGCCGTCATGATCCAGGGATCGAACTTCGCGACCGGCGCGACGGTCGCGATCGGTGGCGTCCAGGCCACCGGCGTGCTGGTCCAGAGCAGCACCCTCATCGCGGCGGTGACTGGCGCCCACGCCGCGGGCACCGCGGAGGTCGTGGTCACCGTGGGGACCCTGAGCGGATCGCTGGCAGGCGGGTTCACCTACGTGGCGCCCCCCCCGAACACGCCGCCGGTCATCCGGTCGATCACCGCGCAGGGCACGCGGCCGAACGAGCCGTCGAACTTCGCGGACCTCGGCGAGGAGCTTGCCGTCGTGGGGAGCGTCGAGGACGCCGAGACGCCGATCAGCCAGCTGCAGTTCGCCTGGACGTCCGACGTGGGCACCTTCGTCGGGACGGGACCGTCGGCCACGTGGCGCGCCCCGACGACCGGCACGGCGCCCCTGACCGCGACCCTCACGCTGACCGTGACCGAGACCGTCGGCGCCGGCTTCACCAACCAGGTGTCCGGCAAGGTCACGGTCGACGTCCACAACTCGGTCAAGGAAGTGTCCGACCTTTCCGTGGCGTTCCTCGTGGACTTTTCCATCTCCAGCATCCCTCCGGAGCAGGTCATCCGCGACTTCTACGACGGCTGCCCGGGCAAGGCCAGCGAGCTCGGCGATGTGCAGGTCAACCGGGCCAACTACATCATTCAGTCGTACACGATCAGCAACCCGACGTCGGCCACGATCGATTTCAAGGGCGTGTGCGCCTTCCGGGCCCGGAAGGGCGATGCGTGCGTCTCCGTCCCGGTGGAATGGCACTCGCTGTACAAGCCCACGGGCCTGACCGAAACGACGATCGGCGTGGGCTACCTGTCGGCGGTGTTTCGGAACGCCCGCTGGTACCTCTGCGACAGCGATTGGTACGGGAACGTCACGCACCCGCTGAGGCCGTTTATCCGGTAGGCGGCCGGGCCTGGCCGCGGGGGCTGGCCTACGCTTCGGTCCCGTTGTCGCCCGGCTGTTCAGCTTCCTTGGCCGGCGAGATCCGATCCTCGACGAACGTATCCCATTCGCGGCAGTGCGGGCACTGCCAGAGCAGCTCGGTGCTCCGGTAGTGGCACCGCTGGCACACGTGCGGGTCCAGGTAGAACACCGACTGGCGGGTCAGGTCGATATACCGCCGCACCAGGGCGCGATCGAGGCCCATGGCCAGCAGGGTCTGCCAGATCGCTTCGTGCACGGCGAGCGCATGCGGGTTGTGGGTGAGCGCTTCGAACAGCAGTTCCAGCGCGTCGGGCGCCGACCCATGGGCGGACAGGTGCCGCGCAAGCGCCAGACGCGCGCGCCAGTCGAGCGGGTTGCCGGCGATGATGGTGCGGCACAGCTCCTGGAACCGGTTACCGTCGGCCGCCTTGAGGGAGAGCGACTCGAGCCGGTCGAAGGCCAGGTAGCCGCGCTCGGGCGCCACGTGCAGGACCCGTTCCCACGCGGCGGCAGCCGCCTGCGTGTTGCCCTCGTAGAACCGGATGTCGCCCATGTTGAGATGCGCGGGCACCGTGCGGACATCGAGGTCGATCGCGGCGGTGAAGCGGGCGGCCGCAGCCGCGTAGTCCATCCGCTTCAGCTCCTGCTGGCCCAGCTCGTTCTCCAGGAACGCGAGGATTTGATGGTTGCGCGGCTGCTCGGCGTCCTCGCCGATCTTGATCAGGCGCTGGCGCACCTGGTAGGCCTCGCGCCACTGGTGCTGTTCCTCGTGCAGCTTCTGCAGGTTGATGAGCGCGTAGTGATTGCCCGGATCCAGCCGCAGCACCTCGTTGAACGCCTCGAGTGCTCGATCCACGAACCCGCCGCTCTTGAAGTCCAGGCCGAGGCACAGCAGCACGTAAGCGTGCTCGAGGCGGTTGAGCTTGGGCCGCTGCAGCAGGTTCTGGTGGATGGTGATCGCGCGGCCGACCTGCCCCTTTTCGCGGTAGAGGTTGCCGAGGATCATGTGGATCTCGAGCGCCTCGCCCTGCATCCGCGCCGCCGCCGTCAGTTCCTCGATGGCGAGGTCCAGCTGATCCGACACGAGGGCGTTCAGCCCCAGGATGTAGTGCGGCGACTCGCGGGCCTTCCGCCGATCGATCCAGCGGCCTTCCTGGATCTTGTACCGCTCCCACGCCTTGCCGGCGGCGATCCCGAACAGGAGCGCCACCAGCCCGGCCAGCAGTGCCGCGTAGTTCTCCATCAGCGGCTCTCCTGGCCGAGGTAGGACGACACCACGGCGGCCCACCGATCCTGCGCCCGGAGGACGACCTCGATCAGTTCCCGCACGGCGCCGTTCCCGCCGGGCGCAGACGCGACGAAGTGCGACCGCGCGCGGACGTCCTCGACCGCGTCGGCCGGCGCGGCGCCCAGGCCCACCCGCATGATCACCGGCAGGTCGAGGAGGTCATCGCCCATGTACGCCACTTCCTCGTCGGCGTAGCCGTGCGCGTCCACGATGCGCTGGTAGCCCACCAGCTTGTCCAGGGCGCCGAGAGAGACGATGCCGATGCCCAATTGCGACGCCCGGCGGGCCGTCGCGGCGGACTGCCGCCCCGACAGCAGCCCGACGGTCAGGCCCGCGCCCTGCGCCCAGACAATCGCGGTGCCGTCCCGGATGTCGAAACGCTTCTGTTCCGCGCCGTCAGCGCCGAGCCAGATCTTGCCGTCGGTCAGCACGCCGTCCACGTCGAGGAGGATCAGGCGGACGCGGGCCGCCAGGCGCTGCAGGGTCGTCAGGTCGCTTGCCACGATGTGCGGGTGCCTCCTTGAAGGCCGGTCCGGGTCAGAACAACTGCACGCGCCAGAGGTCGTGCAGGTGGAGGACGCCCTCGACCCGGTGGCCGGCATCCACGACCACGAGCGCCGTGATCTTGCGCCGTTCCATGAGGTTGAGCGCCTCGACGGCGAGCTGGCCCCGGTCGATCGTGACCGGATCCCGGGTCATCACGTCGCCGGCAGCGCGGTGCAGGATCTCGGCGTCGGCCATGTGGCGCCGCAGGTCGCCGTCCGTGATGATCCCCGCCAGCCGTCCGTCGCCGTCGACGACGCAGGTCATGCCGAGCCCCTTGCTGGACATCTCGTAGATCACGTCACGCACGGCCGTGTCGTGGCGCACCGCGGGCATCGTGGCGCCCGCGTGCATGAGGGCCTCCACGCGCAGCAGGCGCTTGCCGAGCTTGCCGCCCGGGTGCAGGTCCGCGAAATCCTCCGGCCGGAAGCCCTTCTCGACCAGCAGCGTGATCGCCAGCGCGTCGCCCATCGCCAGGGCCGCGGTCGTGCTGGCCGTCGGCACGAGGTTCATCGGGCAGGCTTCCTCGTCCACGCGGCAGTCGAGCACGACGTCGGCCGCCTGGCCGAGCGTCGAGCCCGGCACGCCGGTGAGCACGATCAGGCGGGCGCCGATCCGGCGCAAGGTCTCGAGCAGCCGCAGGATCTCCTCGGTCTCCCCGCTGTGCGACAGCGCGATCACCACGTCGTCGGCCCGCACCGCGCCGAGATCGCCGTGAACGGCCTCCGCCGGGTGCAGGAAGAACGCGGGCGTGCCCGTGCTCGACAGGGTCGCCGCGATCTTGCGGCTGATGATCCCGGACTTGCCCATGCCGGTGACGATGACGCGGCCCGTGCACGCGCGCAGCAGGCTGACCGCCGCCGTGAAGCCGCCGTCCAGCCGATCGACCAGCGCGAGGATGGCGGCCGCCTCGGTCTTCAGCACCCGTCTGGCCAGCGCGAGGTCGATCATGGCCGGGCCGCCTCGCGCACCGCCGCGTCGATCCGGACGAGCAGCCGCAACAGCGGCTCGAGCTGGTCCAGCGCCAGCGCGTTCCCGGCGTCGCTCTTCGCGCGCGGCGGGTCCTCGTGCACCTCGAGGAACACCCCGTCCACCCCGGCGGCCACGCCCGCGGGGGCCAGCGTGCCGATGTACTGGGCGAGGCCGGCCGTCACGCCGTCGCCGCCGCCGGGAAGCTGCAGACTGTGCGTGACGTCGAACACGACCGGCACGCCGAGGCCCCGGAGGATCGGGAACGCCCGCACGTCGACGACGAGGTTGTTGTAGCCGAAGCTGGTCCCGCGCTCGGTGACGAACACGCGCGGGTTGCCGCTGGCGGTGACCTTCTCGATGGCGTGGCGCATGTCGAGCGGCGCGAGGAACTGGCCCTTCTTCAAGTTGATGACGCGCCCGGTCCGGGCGGCCGCGACGATCAGGTCGGTCTGCCGCGACAGGAAGGCGGGGATCTGCAGGATGTCGGCGACCTCGGCCGCCGGCGCCGCCTGGGCCGGCTCATGGATGTCGGTGAGCACCGGCACGCCGAGGCGCGCCTTCACGGCCGACAGGACCCGGAGCCCGGCCTCCAGGCCGGGGCCCCGGTAGGACCGGATCGACGTGCGGTTGGCCTTGTCGAACGATGCCTTGAAGATGAACGGGACGCCGCAGCGCCGGGCCGCCTCCGCGATGGCCGCGCCCAGTTCGAGCGCGTGCGCCTCGCTTTCGATGACGCACGGCCCCGCGATCAGGACGAGCGGATGGCCGCCGCCGAGTCGGACGGGGCCGGCTTCTACCGGAATCACGACCGCCATTATATACGTCCAGCCGGGTGCCGTCCGGCGCCCCGGGTTCCCGCGAGCAGGAGCACTACTCCCGGGGCTCACTTCGGTTGACGGTGTTCGCCCCGGGCACGCGGGCTGAAGCCCGCGCGCGACGGCCCGGCGCATGGTCAATTCACCTGAGCGCCGGGACTAGTCCTTGGCCCCGGTGCCGGACGCCGCCTGGTGCGCGAGGGCCGCCTCGACGAATCCCGCGAAGAGCGGGTGGGGGCGCAGCGGCTTCGACTTGAACTCGGGGTGGAACTGGACGGCGAGGAACCACGGGTGCGCCGGCAGCTCCATGATCTCCACGAACTTGCCGTCCGGCGAGCGGCCCGAGATGCGGGCGCCGTGATCGGCGAGGGGCTTTTCGTAGCGCGGGTTGAACTCGTACCGGTGGCGGTGCCGCTCCTGGATGAGATCGGTGCCGTAGAGGCGGCGGGCAAGCGAGCCGGGCGCCAGCTCGCACGCGTACTGGCCGAGCCGCATCGTGCCGCCCAGGTCCTCCACGCCGAGCAGGTCGCGCAGCTTGTAGATCACCTTGTGCGGGGCCTGCTCGTCGCACTCGGTCGAGTCGGCGCCGTCGAGCCCGCACACGTAGCGGGCGATGTCCACGGCGGCCCACTGGAAGCCGTAGCAGATGCCGAAGAAGGGGATGCCACGCTCGCGCGCGATGTGGGCGGCCCGCATCATGCCGCGCGTGCCGCGCACGCCGAAGCCGCCCGGCACCAGGATCCCGTCGGCGCCGTCGAGCAGCACCTCGCCGCCGTCCTCCTCGAGCGCCTCCGCCTCGACCCAGTGGATGTGCACCCGCGCCCGGTGCGCGAAGCCGCCGTGGTAGAGCGCCTCGTTCAGGCTCTTGTAGGAATCCTCCAGCCCGACGTACTTCCCGACGATGTGGATGGTGATGTCGCGCTCGGGGTTCTTGATTCCCGCGACCAGCGCCTCCCAGGTCGCCATGTTCCGCTCGGTGGGCGCCATGTGCAGGTACTTCAGCACGATGTGGTCGAGGCCCTCCTCGGCGAAGGCGAGCGGCACCTCGTAGATCGACTCGACGTCCCGCGCGGTGATGACGGCCTCCTCGGTGACGTCGCAGAACAGCGCGATCTTCTGCTTGATGTCCTGGGGGAGCCGCCGATCCGTCCGGCACAGGAGGATGTCGGGCTGGATGCCGATCGACCGGAGATCACGCACGCTGTGCTGCGTCGGCTTGGTCTTCAGCTCGCCGGCCGTGCCGATGAAGGGCACGAGCGTCAGGTGGATGAAGAGGGTGTTCTCGCGGCCGAGGTCCTGCCGGAGCTGGCGAATCGCCTCCAGGAACGGCTGGCTCTCGATGTCGCCCACCGTCCCGCCGATCTCCACCATCACGACGTCCACGTCGTGCGCCACGCCCAGGATGCCGTGCTTGATCTCGTCGGTGATGTGGGGAATGACCTGCACGGTGCGGCCGAGGTAGTCGCCGCGGCGCTCCTTCTGGATGACCGACAGGTAGATCTTGCCGGTGGTCCAGTTGTGGTTGCGCGTCGTGCGGGTGTTGGTGAACCGCTCGTAGTGGCCCAGGTCGAGGTCCGTCTCCGCCCCGTCGTCGGTGACGTAGACCTCGCCGTGCTGGTACGGGCTCATCGTGCCCGGGTCGACGTTGATGTAGGGATCGAGCTTCATCAGCGTCACGCGGTAGCCGTGGCCCTCCAGCAGGCTGCCGATCGACGCGGCCGCCAGTCCCTTCCCGAGGGCGGACACGACGCCGCCCGTGACGAAAATGTACTTCACCTGGTGTCCTTCGGTCTTTGGCATGATGGCGCACTCAAGGGAGCGGCAGCGCCACCGCCAGGCGGCGGGCCCGCTCCAGATCCTCGGGTGTGTCGACGGCAATCGCGTCGAACGTGGTGTCCACGGTCCGGATCCGGTAGCCGTGTTCGAGCACGCGCAGCTGCTCGAGCGCTTCTGCGCGTTCGAGGGGCGTCGGGTCGAGCGACGCCAGCGTCAGGAGAAAGTCGCGGCGGTAGACGTACAGGCCGACGTGCCGATAGGCGGCCGGCGTGAGCCCCGCCCCGGCCGGGGCGTCGCGTGCGAAGGGAATCGGCGCCCGCGAAAAGTACAGCGCATCGCCGCGCGCGTCGCTGACGACCTTCACGACGCTGGGGTTCACGTAGTCGGCCGGGTCGTCGATGCGCCGCCGCAGCGTGCTCATGACGACAGCCGGGTCGGCGAACGCGCCGAGGGCCTCGTCGATCATGGCCGGCTCGATGAACGGCTCGTCGCCCTGCACGTTGACGACCAGGTCGCAGTCGAGTCCGCGCGCGACCTCGGCGACGCGGTCCGTTCCGCTGCGGTGGTCGGCGCGCGTCAGGCGCGCCTGGCCCCCGAAGGCCTCGACGGCGCGCACGATCCGCTCGTCGTCGGTGGCGACGAGCACCCGCGCCAGGCCTCGAGCGCGGGTCACACGCCGGTACACGTGCTCGATCATCGTCCGGCCGGCAATGTCCGCCAGCGGCTTGCCTGGGAGGCGCGTCGAGTGATACCGGGCGGGAATGACCGCGATGGCGGAGCGGGGCGGGGCTGTGGACGCGGCACCTGAGCCGTACGGAGGGTGCACGGCGAATCATAGCACAGCCGCGCCCGGCGTCACGCCGGTTGGCCGCCGCGTGTCGGGCGCCGCCCGACGCGTGCCTGTGGCGCCACCGACCTGGCCAGCGGCTGCCGGAGGGGCGCGCCTTTTCGGCGGGGGACCGAAGTGCTACGATTTGCAGCGAGTTGTTCATGAGTGCCTCGCGTGCGGCTGTGCTCGTCGTCGGGGGTGGCCTGCTGGCCGCCTGGGTTGCCGCGGCGGCCGGGGGCGCGCGATCGAGCGCGGTCGCGACAGAGAGCGCCAGAGCCGTCGGCGCGCGCACGGCGGACGTGCCGCTTCCTGTCGGGCTCGACCGGCTCGCCGCACGTGCCGCCACTCGACGCGCATACACCCCGCCGCGTCGCAATCTCTTCCAGTTCACGGGGTCGCGATCGGCTCAGGCTGCACAGGCGGGCGACGCCTTCGTGGCGGCTCTCGCGTCCGCGGCGGCCGCCTTCGTGGCGGCGCCGCCGCCGCCCGTCTGGCAGCTCGCCGGCATTGCCGAAAGCCGCGACGGCGATCGCATCGTGCGCACGGCGATCATCAGCGGACAGGGCACCGTGTTCCTGGTCAGGGACGGCGAACAACTGGCCGGCCGGTTCCTCGTGGTCCGTATCGAATCGGACACAGTCGCCCTCCGGGACGTCCGGGATGGGACGTCGCTCACGCTCCGATTGAAGTAGCCCGCGGGAAACGTCGTGCGGTTGCGGTATAATCTCGAGCGGTTCGAGACGGTGTGCGTTCCCCCGGCCGCCATCGCACCACGATGGTGCAAACCGCAGAAACCCTCGGATAGACGCGGACTCACGCCGAAATTCCGGCCGGTCTTCCACAGGGTTTTCCACAGTTTGTGTGGAAGACTCTCCAGCGTCCTTCGGGGGGTGCCCTAATTGGTGATCCTGAATGCGGCCATTCACTTTCTTGAAGCCGCCGGCGGACGGAACGCCGATCACCCGGAAGAACGAGGAACTCATCGTTCCTGATGATCCCATCATCCCCTTCATCGAGGGCGACGGGACCGGCGCGGACATCTGGAACGCATCAGTCCGCGTGTTCGACGCCGCCGTGCAGAAGGCATACGGCGGCAAGCGCCGGGTCGTGTGGTTCGAGCTGCCGGCGGGCGAGAGAGCCCGGGAGCAGATGGGCGAGTGGCTGCCCGCCGACACGCTGGAGGCCGTCAAGGCGTACCGCGTGGCGATCAAGGGGCCGCTGACGACGCCGGTGGGCGGCGGCATGCGCAGCCTGAACGCCACCCTGCGGCAGGCGCTGGATCTGTACGCGTGCGTGCGCCCGGTGAAGTACTACGCGGGCACGCCGTCGCCGGTCCGCGCGCCGGAGAAGATGGACATCGTCATCTTCCGCGAGAACACCGAGGACGTGTCCGCAGGGATCGAGTGGGCCAAGGGCACGCCGCAGGCCGAGAGGCTGATCGAGTTCATCGCCAGGGAGATGGGCAGGCGGATCCGGCTCGATTCCGGCATCGGCATCAAGCCGATCTCCGAGACCGGCAGCAAGCGGCTCGTGCGGATGGCGATCAGGTACGCCCTGGCGAACAACCGGAAGACCGTCACCCTGGTGCACAAGGGTGACATCATGAAGTTCACCGAGGGGGCGTTCCGCGACTGGGGCTACGAGGTGGCGAAGGCCGAGTTCCGCGATCGGATCGTCACCGAGGACGAGATCAGGCAGGGCGCGCCGGCCGACCGGAAGCTGGTGATCCGGGACCGCATCGCCGACAGCATGTTCCGGCAGTTCCAGACCCGGAGCGACGAGTACGACGTGCTGGCGACGCCGAACCTGATCGGTGACCACCTGTCCGAAGCGGCGGCGGCGCAGGTCGGCGGCCTGAACATGGCGCCGGGGGCCAACATCGGCGACGAGATCGCCTTCTTCGAGGCCACGCACGGCACGGTGTCGAAGTACGCCGGCAAGGACGTCATCAACCCGGGATCGGTGATCCTGTCGGGCGTGATGATGTTCCGGTACCTGGGGTGGAAGGAAGCGGCGGTCCTGGTCGAGGAGGGGCTGGCGCAGGCGATCCGGAACAAGACCGTGACCCACGATCTTGCGCGCCAGCTGCCGGGGGCAACCGAGGTCAGGACATCGGAGTTCGGGGACAGGGTCATCGAGAACTTCTAGGCGCGGTGTCGCGGCCGGCGATCCGGACTCCCGGCCTGCCCAGGCAGGTCGGGAGCGCCCTCCCAGCGCGGGCCGTCGGCGGTCGGTAATAACGGATGGCGCGGCGGTCCTTCGACTGCGGCGCGGGAGGATTCACGCGATGTTGAACAAGATCGGGCTCATCGGTGGTGGGAATATTGGCGGCGTCCTGACGCAGGAGCTGTTTCGTCGTAACCTGGCGAAGACCGTCGCCCTGGTGGACGTCAAGGGCCCGGACCTGGCCAAGGGCAAGTGCCTCGATATCGCCGAGGGCACGCCCATCATCGGCAGCGACGTCCGGTTCGTGGCGGGCAAGGAATACGACGTTCTCGAGGGTGCCGAGCTCGTGATCAACACGGCCGGCGTGCCCCGCACCAAGCGGCCGGACGGCACGATCCCCAGCCGCGAGGAGCTGCTCGCCACCAACCTGCAGATCACGGATCACGTGGCGGCCGCGATCCAGAAGTACTGTCCGAACGCGATCATCCTGTCGATTGCCAACCCGCTCGACGCGATCGTGTACCGCCTCTTCCAGAAGCTCAGTCCGCCGAAGCACAAGCTGATCGGGATGGCCGGGGTGCTCGACTCGTCGCGGTACCGCTACTTCGTGGCCCAGGCCGCGGGCGTGTCGGTCGAGAACGTCGAGGCGGTGGTCCTCGGCGGCCACGGCGACGACATGGTGCCGGTCCGGAGCTGCTGCCGCGTCGCGGGCATGCCGGTCGAGAAGTTCCTCGACGACAAGACCCTCTCCGACATCGAGGCGCGCACGCGCAAGGCAGGCGGCGAGATCGTCGGCCTGCTGGGCGTCGGGTCGGCGTTCGTGTCGCCGGCGCTGGCCGCGCTCGACATGGTCGAAGCCATCGTGTTCGACAAGAAGAAGATCGTCGCGGCCTGCGTCCTGCTCGAGGGCGAGTACGGCGTGAAGGGCCTGTTTGTCGGGGTCCCGGTCGTGCTCGGAAAGACGGGCATCGAGCGGATCATCCAGATCGACCTGAACGACGCCGAGAAGGCCGCCCTGGCGAAGTCCGTTGCGGCGGTCAAGGCGACGACCGACGAGGTGCTGGCCGCCAAGTAGGGGCAGTCTGCCGGCTGAAAGACCAACGGCCGGGGCGCCCGCCTGGGCACCCCGGCCGATTCGGCCAACAGTTCTCAGTTGTCGGATCTTGTCAGGTTTCAGTCGTCAGTCATGAGTGCTGAGTTCCCGGCGGAGTTGCGGGAGTCCCGCGCGACCCTCCTCAGAACTGAAAACTGAGAACTGACAACTGATCCTACGCCGTCCGCGCCGGCGCTTCGCCCACGTCGGGCCGCTTCTTCACCTCGGTCGGCGTCGGCACCACCTTCGCGGGGCACTGGCCCTTCCACAGGTGCAGGTAGTCCAGCACGAGCTGGCGCTTCATCAACTGGATCGCGCGCGCCGGGTCGACGCCCTTCGGGCACGCCTTCGAGCACTCGCCCGCGAAGTGGCACTTCCATGGACCGTTCTCGGACGCGAGCACCGGCTTACGGACGCCGAAGCCGCCGTCCCGGCTGTCGGCGTTGTAGCGGTGCGCCTGCCCGAGCGGCATGGGGCCGGAGTACTCGGGGTCCGTTGCGAACGTCGGGCAGGCGGCCATGCAGCACCCGCACTTGATGCAGTACCAGAACTGCAGGTACTGCTCCAGCTCGTGCGGGCTCTGCCAGTACTCGAAGGTCGGCTCGGTGAACTCGCCCTGGTCGCCGCGGATGATGTGCGGGTGCAGGTCCTGGTGCTTCCGGAACATCGGCTGGAGATCCGGCACCAGGTCCCGGATGATGTCGAAGTTGGGCAGCGGCGCCACGGTGACCAGGTTGGTGCCGAGCTCGGTGATCTGCGTGTTGCAGGCCAGCCGCGGGTGCCCGTTGATGAACATCCCGCACGACCCGCAGACGCCCATCCGGCAGGACGACCGCCACGCGAGCGCCGGCGCCTGCGTCTCCTTGAGCCTGCGCAGGCCGTCGAGCACGGTCATGCCGGGCGTGTACGGAAGGCGGTAGTC
The DNA here is from genome assembly GCA_963813325.1 of uncultured Acidobacteriota bacterium. Classification (GTDB taxonomy): domain Bacteria; phylum Acidobacteriota; class Vicinamibacteria; order Vicinamibacterales; family JAKQTR01; genus CAWEYM01. Next base: position 546,304 of record CAWEYM010000002.1, on the reverse strand, counting down.
GTCCCAGCGGGGCGCGGCCATGGTGGCCGGGTCGTACCGGCGGATGCGGAAGACGACATCAGCTGCTTGGTTGGTTGCCATCGTTGTCCTCGATACCGATAACCTCGTCCACGGTCGCGCCGGCCGGCGGTCCCGGTCACGCGCCCGGGATCGCCCGCACGGCCCACGCCGCCCACGCGCCGTACCCGAACAGGCCCACGCCCAGCAGCAGCAGGATCGCGGTCAGCGCCTTCTTCAGCCCGGGCCCCGGGCCGAGCTCGAACAGGATGTTCCGCAGGCCGTAGAGCCCGTGGAACAGCGCCGCGCCCAGCAGGACGATGTACGAGACGGCGAAGAACGCCTCGCGGCTTCGGGCGATGACGTTGTCCCAGTCCACCGGGGCCTTGTCGGCGGCCACGTTGAACGGGCCGAGCAGCGTGTTGAGGTGCATCACGGCCATGTGCAGGCCGAGGAAGACCAGGATGATCACGCCGGCAATCAGGTGCCACGTCCACAGTCGTTGATCGCGCATGGCTCCGGTCTCCCTCCTAGTGCTGCTGCAGGAAGTTCAAGCCGCCCAGCGCGGCGAGGACGGCCGCGGCCAGCATCACGACGATCGCGATCGGCCGCTGCACGTCGATCGAGGTCTTGTACGGGTAGATCGGCTCGATCGGCTTCCCGATCCCGATGCCCAGTTCCACCAGGACGAGCCGGAGCCCGTTGATGGCGTGGAAGGCGAACGCCACGAACACGAGGTACTCGCCCAGGGTGAAGATCGGCCCCTTGACCATCCCCATCGCCTGGTCCCACGAGGCCTGGCCGAACGCCCGCGACGAGGTGACGACGATGTGCAGGAGGAAGTAGGTGAGCAGGCCGAGGCCTGTCAGGCGGTGCAGCGTGTAGAGGTAGCGTTCCACGCCCCAGCGGCCGCCGCCGAGCCAGCCCCAGATCCCGAGGCGGTTGGGATGCCCCTTGGTTTCGATCATGACCTCCTCCGGCTCAGTACTTGCGTTCGACCGGCTTCCACATGTTGATGGTCACCGGCTTGTAGTCCAGCCGCGGCCCCTGCGGCGTGCTCCACGCCAGGGTGTGCTTCAGCCACTTCTCGTCGTCGCGCGTCGCGAAGTCCCGTCGGGCGTGGGCGCCGCGCGACTCCTCGCGCGCCAGCGCGCCCATCACCGTGACCTCGGCGAGATCGAGCAGGTTCTCCAGCTCGAGCGCGTGGAACAGGTTCGAGTTGTAGACCGTGCCCTTGTCATGGACCGGCGCGTGCGCCGCGCGCTGGCGGATGTCGCGGATCTCGGCGAGCGCCCTGGTCAGCTCCTCGCCCTTGCGGAACACGCCGACGTAGTTGTCCATCAGCGTGCGCAGCTCGCGCCGGAGGTCGTACAGGTTCTCGCGGCCCTCGCGCCGGAGCAGGGCCGCGATCGTGTCGGCCCGCGCCTTCACCTGCTTGTCGGGCACCGGCAGCGGCTGCGGGAGCTTCGGCAACGACCGGGAGATCTCCTCGCCCGTGATCCCGCCCCACACGAGGCACTCGGCCGTGGAGTTGGAGCCCAGCCGGTTGCCCCCGTGCAGCGACACGCACGCGGCCTCGCCGGCGACCCAGACGCCCGGGATGCGGGTCAGGCCGTTGATGTCGGTCTCGATGCCGCCCATCGAGTAGTGCGCCACGGGCCGGATCGGGATGGGCGTCTCGATCGGGTCGATGCCCACGAACTTCATGCAGACTTCGCGGATGAGGGGCAGCCGCGTGTTGATGCGGTCGGCCCCGAGGTGCGTCAGATCGAGGTGGAGGTAGTCCTTGCCGTCGGGCCCGGGGAACCCGCGCCCCTCGAGCAGCTCGGTCGTCTCGGCGCGCGAGACCATGTCGCGCGGCGCCAGCTCCATCTTGCTCGGCGCGTAGCGCTCCATGAAGCGCTCGCCCGTGTTGTTCTTCAGGTACCCGCCCTCGCCGCGGCAGGCTTCCGTCATCAGGATGCCCGAGGGCACCAGCCCCGTCGGGTGGAACTGCAGGAATTCCATGTCCTCGAGCGGCAGGCCCGCGCGGTAGGCCATCGCCATCCCGTCGCCGGTGACCGTCTCCGAGTAGGTCGTGAAGCCGTAGAGCGTGCCGCCGCCGCCCGACGCGATGAGCAGGGCCTTGCCGCGCAGGACCACCGACTCGCCGCTCGGCGCATGGATGCCGAGCAGCCCCGCGAAGCGCCCGCCTTCGACGAGGATGTCGGTGATGAACATCTCGTCGTAGCGCTGGAAGCAGCGGTAGCGCAGCAGCTGGTCGTACAGCGTCTGCATCTCGAAGAAGCCCGTCTTGTCGGCCGCGAGCGTCGCGCGCGGGTACGAGTGCCCGCCGAAGGGCCGCTGCATGATCCGCCCCTGCGCGTCGCGCGTCCACGGGATGCCCCAGTGATCGAGCAGCCGGATCTCGCGCGGCATGGCCTGCACGAAGCGCCAGACCACGTCCTGGTCGGCCAGGAAGTCGGAGCCCTTGATGCTGTCCCAGGCGTGCAGCTCGAACGAGTCGCCCTCGTCCGTGCGGAGCACCGCGGCCGTGCCGCCCTCCGCGCAGACCGAGTGCGCGCGCATGAGCTGGACCTTGGACACGATGCCGATGTCCACGCGCCCGTCGAATCGCTGCGAGATTTCGACCGCAGCCCGCAACCCCGCCAACCCCGCGCCCAGGATCAGGACATCGTGGGTCAGGCTCTGAGCCATGCGGGACCTCCTTCGGTAGAGAAAGGAAAGCCGTAGAAGAGCTGGGTAGGCCGTTGACGCGAGCCTACGAAGACCGTCCCCGGGGGCGGGAGGCGCCCGGCTGGCGCCGGAGGACGGAAGGGATTCTAGTCGCTTGGAACGGGGGGCGCAAGTGAAACGGTCGGTGGTGGCAACCCGCCATCGCGGACTACGGCCGGCCGCGGCCCGATCGGCCCCGCCGCCGGTCCCGGGTGGCGGGCGGATCCGCCACCCGGAATGCCGCTCCCGTCCGGGGCGGAGCGCCCGCTCACGCGGCGGGCTTCACCGCGGCGAGGACCTTGCCCAGGAAGTCGTTCAACGCGCTGCCGCCGCGGATCCAGCGCACGACGACCACCAGATCGTTCTCCTGGTCGATGTAGATGATGTTCTGCCCGTTGCCGCGGAAGGTCACGCTCGATGCCGGCGCGGCCGGCAGCGACTTGCGCCCCGGGTTCAGGAACCAGTTCATGAACCCGTACTCCGGGTTGGCCGGCCCGCCGGTCCGGGCCATCCCGATCCACGCCTCCGACACGATCTGGCGGTCCTTCCAGCGGCCGTCCCGCAGGAACAGGTAACCGAAGCGGGCCATGTCCCACGCGTTGATGAACAGCCCCCCGCCCCAGTGCCCGCCGCCCGTCATGGACTGCACGCGCCGGCCGTCCAGATCCACCCACGCGTTGTCGTAGCCGTACCAGCGCCACGTGTTCGACGCGCCGATCGGCTCCATGACCTCCTCCCGCAGCACCTCGGGAAGCGGCCGTCGCCAGACCTGGAGCGTCAGGAACGCGAGCAGGTTCACGCGGGTGTCGTTGTACTTGTACCGCGTGCCGGGCTCGTAGAGCTTGCGGTTCGGCCAGTCCGACGGCTTGTCGCCCTCGGGCCGGTCGGCCCAGTCCGGCTTGCCCCAGAGCGTGCCCTGCCAGTCGCTGGTCTGCCGCAGCAGGTGGTCCCACGTGATCGTCGCGTTGTGGCCGTCGAAGTAGCCGGGCAGCGGCATGTAGTCGCGGGCGGGATCCGTCACGTCGTGGATGAGGCCCTTCTGCCAGGCGAGGCCGACCACGGTCGACAGGAAGCTCTTGGTGACGCTGAAGGTCATGTCCGCGCGCCGCGTGTCGCCCCACTCGGCGACGACGTAGCCGCGCCGGATGACGAGACCGTTGGCCGCACCCCGCTCCTTCGTCGGCCCAATCGGCGTGTCGAACGGCTCGCGCGCCCCGAACGTCGTGGCCAGATCGATCGCCAGGTCCTTCGTCGCGGGATTCTCGTTCGCCACCGCGAACTGCACCGCTTCGTCCAGCCGGGCCGCATCCATCCCCACGTCGGCCGGGACCTTGCGCTGCCAGTCGAAGCGCTCCGGGAAGTAGATGGCCGGGGCCTGGGGCGCCGCGGCGGCCGGCTTGCCGGGCTTGCGTCCGGCTGGTGCCGCCTGCGCGCCGGCGATCGCGGGCGCGGCCAGCACGATGAGCGCCAGGGCGGCGGAGAGTCGGCGTGAACGTCGGGTACGGGACGGGTTCGCAGTCTGCATGTGCGTGCCTCTCGGTCGTGAGCCCATGTTCAAGGGACCTGCGCGCTACTTTAGCGCCGGGTGCTTCGTGTGCCACTCGGTCGCGCGCTCGTACGCCAGGGCGACGCGCAGCACGGTGGCCTCGTCGTACAGGCGGCCGGTGAACATCAGCCCGCACGGCATGCTGTCGGCGAAGCCGGCGTTCATCGTGAGCGCCGGGTGGCCGGTGAGGTTCGTGACGGTCACACTGGCGCTGTCGGAGGGCGAGATCAGCACCTCGTACCGGGCCAGGATCGCGTTCATCTGCTGCGCGAGGAGCGTCCGCACGCGCTGGGCGCGGATGTAATCCACGGCGGGGATGAACCGGCACGCGCGCAGCTGGTTGGCGCGGTCGTTCCGGCCCTTGCCCGCCAGCTCGTTGTGCCCGCCGGCGCGCACCAGGTCGTCGAAGGCGGCGCCGGCCTCGGCGTTGAGCAACGCGTACACCGACCGCGCGGGCAGGTCGGGCAGCGCCGCGGGTTCGAGCCGGACGCCGGCCTTGCGGAACTCGTCCAGCGCGCTCTGGAGCACCCGCTGCCGGGCGGGCCACTGCCGCTGCTCTTCCTCGTTCGCGTCGTCGGGCGGCTGCAGGAACTCGCGCTCGAGGAAGGCGACCCGCATGCCGGCGAGGCCGGACCCCGCGTCGAAGACGAACGGCATGTCGGCGACGGTCTCGTCGTGGCCGTCCGGCCCGCGCAGCGCGTCGAACACGATCGCGCAGTCCGTGACGGTCCGGCCGATCGGGCCGACCTTGTCCTGGGTCCAGCGAAGCGTCATGGCGCCGTACCGGCTGATGCGGCCGTACGTGGGCCGGAGGCCGACGACGCCGCAGTTGCTGGCCGGCTGGATGATGGAGCCGCCCGTCTCCGTGCCGACGGCGAACGCCACGAGGCCTGCGGCCGTGGCCGACGCGGGTCCGGCCGAGGAGCCGCCGGACCCGCGTTCGACGTTCCACGGGTTGCGCGTCCTGCCGCCGAACCACAAGTCACCGACCGCCAGCTCGCCGGTCGTCAGCTTGGCCAGGAGCACGGCGCCGGCGGCGTGCAGGCGCGCGACGGCGGTCGCGTCCCGGTCGATGACCTGGTGCTCGTACGGCTTGGCGCCCCAGGTCGTGCGGATGCCGCGCGTCGCGAACAGGTCCTTCACGCCCCACGGCATCCCGTGCAGCGGCCCGCGGTACCGCCCGGCGGCGATTTCGCGGTCGGCGTCGGCGGCCTGCTGCAGCGCCAGATCCTCGGTCAGCGTGACCACGCACTCGAGCGTCGGGCCATGGCGCTTCAGGCGATCGAGGTAGAGCCGGGTCAACTCGGCGGATGAAATCCTTCGCGTTCGCAGGAGGGACGCGAGGGCGGTCGCCGGCAGGAACGCGAGCGCCTCGTCCGAGGCCGGCCGGCCGGCCGGCCCGGGCGGCAGCGGGATGGGCCGCGCCCGCGAGGGCAGAGGCGGCGCGATCGGCGCGTCGCGCCGCGCCGGCCGGAACGAGAAGGCCGGTTCGACATCGGGCGCCACGGGCACGTCGCGCAGCGTCTCGATGTGCCTGCGGTTGGTTTCGACGTTGCCCGCGACCAGCGCCTCCTCGGCGTCGGTGAACTGCACGTCCGCGATCCGTTCGCCGCACTTGACCGTGGCGGAATCGATCGTGGTGGCGGGCGCCTGTGCGCCCTCGGCCAGGTGCGGCGCGGCGAGGCCGGCCGCCACCGCGGAGGGCAGGGTCTTCAGGAACGCGCGCCGGCCGGCGCGGGGCCGGGCGGTCACGGCGGTGCGGGATCGGGCCATCTCGGTTCTCCTGTGGCGGTCCGCCGGTCGAGCCGCCGGAGCGGCATCATATCCCAATCGCCTGTCCGCACCGGGCGTCGGGCGGCAGGCACGCGCGCCGCCGCGCGAGTCCCCGGGGCCGGCCAACGCGAGATGGCCCGGGCGCGGCAGCCCTCGGGCCGACGCCCTCAGCGAGGCTGGATTCCCGGCTCACGCGATGGGCGCGTGCTAGAATTTCGCCATCATGAAAGGCTTTTCCCTTGTTCTCGGCTTCGTCCTGGCCATCCTGATCGTGGCCTACCTGATCGTGCGGCAGGTCGTGCCCTCGGCCGGCCCCGGGGCCGCGCCCACGGTGGCGACCAGCCTCGACTCGATTCGCGAGATTGGCGAGCTCGCGGTGCTGCGCGCGTCGATCAAGGAGATCGTGACATCGAAGGTGGGCGAGGCCACCTGGATCAAGACGCCGGGGAAGCTCGCCATCATCTGTCACTTCGACATCAAGTACAAGTACAACCTCCACAAGACGCGCATCATCGCCGGCACGCGCGCCGACGGCACGCGCTACTGCATCCTGCACCTGCCGAAGCACGAGTTCGACGTCGCGACCAAGGAGATCCGCTTCTACGACGACCAGGACGGCACGTGGCTCGGGTTCACCCAGAAGACGCTGCCCGACGACAGGACGAAGGCACTCGAGGCCGGGCGCCTTCAGGCCGAGTCCCAGGCGAGGGCGTTCCTCGGGGAGATGGAAGGCGAGATCCAGGGATCGGCGCGTACGACGCTCACACAGATCGCGCGGGCGTTCGGCTTTTCCGACGTGACCGTGGAGTTCGAGCAGTAGGCGCGCGGGGCCGCAAGGTCCCGCGCCGGGTGGCTGGGACGCCGGGGGGCCGACGCGGCCCCCGGGCCCGGGCGGTTCGCTACCGGTCGCCCACGACGAGCGCGCGGAGGTACTCGCGGCGCATGCGCGCGATGGTGGAGATCGGGATCTCCTTCGGGCACACCGCCTCGCACTCGGCCTCGTTCGAGCAGTTGCCGAAGCCCTCGGCGTCCATCGCGGACACCATCGCGAGCGCGCGCCCGGCGCGTTCCGGATGGCCCTGCGGCAGCAGCGCGAGGTGGGAGATCTTCGCGCTGACGAAGAGCGCGGCCGACGCGTTCTTGCACGCCGCCACGCACGCACCGCAGCCGATGCAGGCGGCGGCGTCCATGGCCAGCTCGGCCTTGTCCTTCGGGACCGCGACGGCGTTGCCGTCCGGGGCGCTGCCCGTGCTGACCGACACGTACCCGCCCGACGCGATCAGCCGGTCGAACGCGCCGCGATCGACGATCAGGTCCTTCTGGACGGGGAACGGCCTGGCCCGCCACGGCTCGATCGTGATCGTGTCGCCGTCCTTGAACCTCCGCATGTGCAGCTGGCACACGGTCGATCCGCGGTCCGGGCCGTGCGGCACGCCGTTGACGACGAGGCTGCACATCCCGCAGATGCCCTCGCGGCAGTCCGAGTCGAACGCGATGGGCGGCTCGCCCTTCTTGATCAGCCCTTCGTTCACGACGTCGATCATCTCGAGGAACGACATGTCGGGCGAGATGCCCTCGGCCGTGTACGGCACCACCCGTCCGGGGTCGGCGGGGTTCGTCTGCCGCCACACCAGCAGCTTCAGGTTCATGGTCTCCATGGGTGTCTCGGTCTACTTGTAGCTTCGCTGGCTCGGCTTCACGTGTTCGAAGGTCAGGGGCTCGACGTGGCGCACCGGCACCGTGCCGTCGCCGGCGAACTCCCACGCCGCGGCGTGGACGAAGTGCTCGTCGTCCCGCAGCGCCTCGTTGTCGGGCGTCTGGTACTCCTCGCGGAAGTGGCCGCCGCAGGACTCGCGCCGTTCGAGCGCGTCGAGCGCGATCAGCTCGCCGAGCTCCAGGTAATCGGCCACGCGGCCGGCGTACTCGAGCGCCTGGTTGATCTCCTCGCCCTGGCCGGGCACGGACACCGACTGCCAGAACTCCTCGCGCAGCTCGGGGATCCGCGCCAGCGCGCGCGTCAGCCCGGCCTCGTTGCGGCCCATGCCGACCTCGTCCCACAGCACCTTCCCGAGGCTCCGGTGAATCTCGCGCGGCGTGCGCTTGCCCTTCACGGCGAGCAGCCGGTCGTTCCGGGCCTTCACGGCGGCCTCCGCCTCGCGGAACGCCTCGTGCTCCCGGGTGAGGGCCGGCAGCGGCGCGCTCGCCAGGTAGTGCGGCACCGTGGCCGGGGCCACGAAGTAGCCATCCGCCAGGCCCTGCATGAGGGCGCTCGCGCCCAGCCGGTTGGCGCCGTGGTCCGAGAAGTTCGCCTCGCCCAGCACGAAGAGGCCCGGGATCGTGGACATCAGGTGGTAGTCGACCCAGAGCCCGCCCATCGTGTAGTGGATCGCGGGGTAGATCCGCATCGGCGCCTTGTACGGGTTCTCGTCCGTGATCTTCTCGTACATCTGGAAGAGGTTCCCGTACCGCTCGCGGATGACGCTCTCGCCCAGCCGCCCGATCGCGTCGGCGAAGTCGAGGTACACCGCGAGGCCGGTCTGACCGACGCCGCGGCCCTCGTCGCACACCGCCTTGGCGGCGCGCGAGGCGACGTCGCGCGGCACGAGGTTGCCGAACGTCGGGTACCGGCGCTCGAGGTAGTAGTCGCGCTCGCCCTCGGGAATCTGGCCCGGCGGGCGCGCGTCGCGGGCCTGCCGGGGCACCCACACGCGGCCGTCGTTGCGCAGGCTCTCGCTCATCAGCGTGAGCTTCGACTGGTGCTCGCCCGACAACGGGATGCACGTCGGGTGAATCTGCGTGAAGCACGGGTTGGCGAACAGCGCCCCGCGCTTGTAGGCGCGCCAGATGGCCGTGGCGTTGGAGTTGACGGCGTTGGTGGACAGGAAGTAGGTGTTGCCGTACCCGCCCGTGGCGAGCACCACCGCGTGCGCGTCGAAGCGCTCGATCGTCCCGGAGATCAGGTTGCGCGCGATGATGCCGCGCGCCCGGCCGTCGACCACGACCAGGTCCAGCATCTCGTGGCGGGGCAGCATCTTCACCGTGCCGGCCGCGACCTGCCGCATCAGCGCCTGGTAGGCGCCCAGCAGCAGCTGCTGGCCGGTCTGCCCGCGCGCGTAGAACGTGCGCGAGACCTGTGCGCCGCCGAACGACCGGTTGTCGAGCATCCCGCCGTACTCGCGGGCGAACGGCACGCCCTGCGCGACGCACTGGTCGATGATGTTCACGCTGACCTGCGCGAGCCGGTAGACGTTGGCTTCGCGGGCCCGGTAGTCGCCGCCCTTCACGGTGTCGTAGAACAGGCGCTCGATGCTGTCGCCGTCGTTCCGGTAGTTCTTGGCGGCGTTGATGCCGCCCTGGGCGGCGATGCTGTGCGCGCGCCGCGGGCTGTCCTGGATGCAGAAGTTCAGGACGTTGTAGCCCGCCTCGCCCAGCGTGGCGGCGGCGGCGCCGCCGGCCAGGCCCGTGCCGACGATGATGACCGTGAACTTGCGGCGGTTCGCGGGATTGACCAGCTTCGCCTCGAAGCGGTAGCGGTCCCATTGCTCCGCGAGCGGGCCGGACGGAACCCGGGCGTCGAGATGACGCGTGCCCGCGGGTGCGATGCGCGGCTCGGCGCTCATGATCGGCCCCCGAAGAAGAACATGAAGAGAGGAATCGAGAGGAACGCGCCCCCGATGACGACCGCGAGGACCTTGCCGAGGACCAGCACCCTCGGGGTCAGTTTCGGGTGATCGAGACCGAGCGACTCAAACGCGCTGGAGAACCCGTGCCACAGGTGGAAGCCGACGATCGCCATCGCCGGCACGTAGAACGCCACCCAGAGCGGGTTGCGGAACGCCTCGAGCACCAGGCGGTAGAGGTCGCGCCCCTCGGCGCCGTGGATCTCGGTCACGTACCAGGGGCCGTACTTGAAGGTGGCCACGTGGACGGCGACGAACACGAAGATCACGGGCCCGGTCCAGATCATCGTGGTCGACGCGACGGACTTGCGGCTCGTCCCGCCGGCCCATCGCTTGACCTGGTACGCGATCGGCCGCGCTCCCCGGCTCGTCCACCACATCGTCACGGCTTCGAGCACGTGGATGACGAAGAGCGCCAGGAGGCCGACCTCCGCCGGGATGACCAGCGGGTTCGAGATGAGCGCGTGGGAGTACGCGTTGAACGTGGCCGGGCCCGCGTAGAGCAGGAGGTTCCCAATCAGGTGTGTGCACAGGAACCCGACCAGGCTGAGGCCCGTCACCGCGATGAGGACCTTCGTCGCGACGGTTGAGAACAAGGACGTTTGGCGCGGTGCCATTTCGATCTCCGGCCAGACGCGCGTCGCGCCCGGCGGGCAAGAGTGGGGGACTCGGAATGCCGTGGTGGGAGTCCTGACGTGAGATTGTAGTGATGCAGGGACGATCACGCAACCCCGTGCCGGAACGCCCCCGCGTTCCGACCCTCGGGCGCCGGTCGACAGGCGGCTCGCCGAGGGACCGCGCACGCGTCGAGGCGCTCGCGCCTGCCGGCGGTGCCCTCCGCGATTTGGGCTACACTGGAGTGAACTCACGACTCGGAGCCCCGCGGGCTCTGACGCACGACTGCGGTCCTGTTCTTCCGGCGGCGTCAGCGCCGGCGGGCCGCACCCACGCCAGCCGCCATCACCTGTTCGGGCGTGGGCATCGCGCGGGGAGCACCAGACCTGCGCGGCATCGGCGGATCAGGGTTCCGAGTCGCCCAAGACCGGGAGGAGCCATGCGCGCCCGAGTACTGCTGGTCCCGTTGGTGGTTCTGATCGTCCTCACCCTCGCCCCTGCTCCCGCGCGGGCGCAGAGCTACGCCGCCCCGTTCGTCGGCTACGACTTCGGCGGTGACGCCGGCGCGTGTCCCTCCCTGCTGAACGACTGCACCGAGAAGAAGACCGGCTATGGCATCACCGTCGGGCACCTGGCCGGCGGGGTGTTCGGGTTCGAGGAAGACATCGGCTATGCGCCGGATTTCTTCGGCAAGAGCGCGAGCTTCGGCGAGAACAGCGTGCTCACGATGATGTCCAACCTCGTCATCGCGGTGCCGGCCGGGCCGGTCCGGCCATATGTGAGCGCGGGCGCCGGCCTGATTCGCACCAAGGTGGCGCTCAAGGTCGCCGACCTGCTCAGCTTCAGCGACAGCAGCTTCGGGTACAACGTGGGGGCGGGCGTCATGATCTTCCTCCCGCACCACCTCGGGATCCGCGGCGACTACCGCAACATCCGGTCGGCCAGCGACATCAGCATCGCGGGCATCACGGTCAGCGGCACCAAGTTGAGCTTCTCCCGCGTCAGCGTCGGGCTCGTGCTGCACTGACGGCGGCCGGGCCGCGGCGCGCGACGGTTCTCCTGCCCCCGCAGGCAGACGATGATGACGATGGTGCACGCCGACGTCGACGCCGCGGTCTGGCGTCGCGCGGCAGTGTTCGGGAGCCTGTGGGCGGCCGTCGAGATCGTGATCGGCAGTTTTCTTCACACCCTGCGGTTGCCCTTCGCGGGCGGTATCCTCTCCGCCTTCGGCGTCGCGGTGATGACGGCGGCCCACCGGGCCGTCGGCGGCCGGGGGCTCATCTGGCGCGCGGCACTCATCTGCGCCCTGATGAAGTCGCTCTCGCCGAGTGCCGTGATCCTGGGCCCGATGATCGGCATCATGATGGAGGGCGTCCTGCTCGAGGGGGCGGTCAGGTTCTCGCCGTCGAGGACCCTGGGTTACCTCGTCGGCGGCGCGGCGGCCGTGTCGTGGTCACTCGTGCAGCGCGTCCTCAACACGCTGCTGTCCTACGGCCCGGACGTGGTGCGACTCTACGTCGAGGCCTATCGGTATGCGGCACGTTCGCTCGGCGTCACCGGCGTCGGCCCCTTTGATCTGGTCTGGACGCTGTTCGGGCTCGAATGCGCGGTTGGCGCGACCGCCGGCGCGGTGGGCCTGGCAGCCGGCCGGCGCGTGTCGGCGGACGCGCGTGCGCCGGCGCGTCACGGGGGGGGCCTGCCCGGCGGCGGGGCGCTGCCCGGACGGGTCCGAACCGACTGGTCCATCGCGAGGCTGATGGCGTTTACAGCGGCGCTCGCCAGCGGAATGTTCGGGCTGGGCGTCGTGCCCCTCCCAGTCGGCGCGGCGTACGTGGCCGTCGTTGCGGGGATGGTGCTCCGGACGTATCCGTCGGCGCTCGGGCGCATTCGGCGCCCGACGCTGTGGGTCGAACTGGCTGGCGTGACCGTGCTGGCCGGCCTCCTGCTCGGCGGCCTGCACGGCGGACGCGCCGGGCTGCGGGAGGGAACCGTGGCCGGCGTCGAGATGGCGCTGCGCGCCACGCTCGCCATACTGGGATTCACCGCGATATCGGTCGAGCTGCGCAACCCCAGGATCCTCGCCGCCCTTGAACGGCGTCGGTTGAAAGGCCTGTCGGCCGCGCTCACCGTGGCGTTTGGCACCCTGCCGGCCTTCACCGAAGCGCTCACGTCGCAGCGCGCCTCGTGGCGAGCCCCCGGCGCAGCCATCCGGACCCTGCTACGCATCGCCACGGACATGGCGTGCGCTGCCGCGCCGCCGGCGGGCGCGCGCAGCCGGGCTACCCTGATCACCGGACAGCAGGGTAGCGGCAAGACCACCTGCGCGGCGGCCGTGGTCGACCGGCTGCGGCGTCGCGGTCTCGATGTGGGCGGCATCCTGGCGCCCGGCTTGCTCCACGACGGCCACCGCACGGGCTTCGACATCGTCGACGTGGCGTCCGGCCGGCTGCACCCGCTGTGTCGTGAGCGCGAGGGGCCCGGAGACGGCGGACCGGGCTGGCGGAGGTTCGAGTTCGATCCCGGTGGCCTCGACCTGGGGAACCAGGCGATCCGGCGGGCGATGCACAAGGCCGACGTCGTCGTGGTCGACGAGGTCGGCCCCTGGGAACTGTCCGGTGGTGGGTGGGCGGACTCGCTGGACGCGTTGGCCTCGGAAGGGCAATCCGCGATGCTGATCGTTGCGCGCGACGCGAGCTCGGAACAGGTGATTGCCCGCTGGGGATCGCCCGCGACGTCTGCCTTCGCCGCGGGGACCACCGACCCCGACGTGATCGCGGCGCACGTCGCCAAGGCCGTCGAGCCCGAACGCGGGGGCGCGAGTGGCTGACGCGCGCGCAGACAGGTGGCCCGTGAAATCCGTCGTCGCGATCGTGGCGTGTCTCGCCTGCGCGTGCGGGCCGGCGGGCCGCGGGTCCCGACCGTTGCAGATCGTGTCCGAGCGGCCGCTGTTCGACGCGATCGAACGTCACGACGCCGCCGAGGTCGAGCACCTGCTTCGGCTCGGGGCCGATCCCAACGGCAGCACGATGAGCCCGCTGGCAAGGGCGGCCGGCAACGGCGAGCTGGACATCGTGGACCTGCTGCTCAAGGCCGGCGCCGATCCCAACGACGCCAGGCACCGGTGGACGGACCCGGAGGACACGGCCCTGTTCAACGCGATCCGCGGCGGCTTCACGCCGATCGTGGAGATGCTGATCCAGGCCGGCGCGGATCCCGACATGCGGGTCGACATCGGCGGCGCGTCGTCCACGGCGCTCGACTACGCGATCTCGCGAACCCAGCGTGATGCCGTGTCCGCGCTCCTTGCCGCGGGGGCCGACGTGAATGCCCGCTCCGTCTGGCTCAAGGCCGGTGCGACCCCCGAGGACATGCAGACACTGCTGTCCCGACGCGATGCGGGACGAACGCCGCTGATGGCGGCCGTTGCGGCAGGCGACGCGGCACTCGTCCAGCTCCTCGTGCGGGCCGGCGCCGATGCTGCGGCCATCGGGGAGAACGGCGAGACGGCCCTCCAGCAGGCCGAGCGCCGGGATCCGCCGGTGCCGGAGATCGTCAGGATCCTGAAGCGGCCCGTCCCGACGCGGTAGCCGGCCGCCGCGCCGGCGCGCGCGCCGGTGAACCCCCGCCCGCCGGATTCCGTCTTACCGGGTGATTCTCCCGCCCGGCCGGAGTCCGTAATCAGTGGTGCTGCTGATGCCAAACGTCAAGCTCGCGTTCCGCACGCTGTCCAAGACCCCCTTCGTCACGATCGTCGCCATCGTGTCGCTGGCCTTCGGGATCGGCGCGAATGCCGCGATCTTCTCGCTCTTCGACCAGATGCTGCTGCGCGCGCTCCCGGTCCAGGACCCGGGTCGGCTCGTGAACCTGGCGTCGCCCGGGCCCAAGCCCGGCTCGCAATCGAGCAACCAGGCCGGCAACACGGACACGGTCTTCAGCTACCCGATGTTCCGTGACCTCGAGCGGGAACAGAAGGTGTTCACCGGGATCGCGGCGCATCGCCTGTTCGGGGCGAACCTCGCGTATCGCGGGCAGACGCTGAACGGGCGCGGCGTGCTGGTGTCGGGGAGCTACTTCCCACTGCTCGGCATCCAGCCGGTGCTCGGGCGCCTGCTCGGGGCGGGCGACGACCGTGCCCCCGGCCAGGCGCCGGTGGTTGTTTTGAGCCACGACTACTGGCGGACGCGCTTCGACCAGCGCGCCGACGTGCTGAACCAGCCGCTCATCGTGAACGGCCAGGCGCTGACGATCGTCGGCGTTGCGCCGCGCGGCTTCACCGGCACGACGCTCGGGGCGAGCCCGCAGGTGTTCGTGCCGATCACGATGCGCCCGCTGCTCGAGTCCTACTTCAAGGGCCTGGACAACCGCCGCACCTACTGGGCCTACCTGTTCGCGCGGCTCAAGCCGGGCGTGTCCCTCGAGCAGGCGCGCGCCGCGATCGACGTGCCCTACCGCGCGATCCTCCACGATGTCGAGGCGCCGCTCCAGGCGGGCATGAGCGAGCAGACGATGGCGCGGTTCAAGGCCAAGGAGATCACCGTCGCCGAGGGCGCGACCGGGCAGAGCTCGGTGCACCGCGAGGCGAAGGCGCCCCTGACGCTGCTGATGGGCGTGACGGGCCTCGTCCTGTTCATCGCGTGCGCCAACATCGCGAACCTCCTCCTCGCCAGGGGCGCCACGCGATCGAGCGAGATGGCCGTGCGGCTGTCGATCGGGGCGAGCCGCGGCCAGCTCGTGTCGCAGCTGCTCGGAGAGTCCATCCTGCTCGCCGTGCTCGGCGGGCTTGCCGGGCTGGTGGTGGCCCAATGGACGCTGGACCTGATCGTCGCGCTGATGCCGTCCGACGGGTTGACGAGCATCGACTTCTCGCTCGACCGGCGCATCGTGCTGTTCGCCGCCGTGGTCACGCTCGGCACGGGCCTCCTGTTCGGCCTGTTCCCCGCGCTGCACAGCACGCGCCCCGACCTCGCCTCGACGCTCAAGGGCCAGTCCGGCCAGCCGTCCGGGTCGCGGGCCGCGGCGCGCTTCCGCACGTCGCTGGCCACCGTCCAGATCGCGCTCTCGATGGCGCTGCTGGTCGCGGCGGGCCTCTTCACGCGCAGCCTGTTCAACATCAGCCGCGTCGACCTGGGCCTGAAGGTCGACAACGTGGTGACCTTCGGCCTCTCGCCCCTGTTGAACGGTTACAACAACCAACGCACGCAGGCCCTGTTCGAGCGTCTCGAGGACGAACTGGCGGCCGTGCCGGGTGTCACCGGCGTCAGCGGGTCGCTGGTGCCGCTCCTGTCGGGCAGCAACTGGGGCAGCGACGTGGCGGTCCAGGGGTTCAGCGCCGGGCCCGACACCGACACCAACTCGCGCTTCAACGAGGTGGGGCCGGGTTACTTCCGCACGCTCGGCATCCCGCTGACCGCCGGGCGCGAGTTCACACGGGCCGATGCCGCCGGCACGGCCAAGGTGGCCGTCGTCAACGAGGCGTTCGCCAGGAAGTTCAACCTCGGCCGCGACGCGGTCGGCAAGCGGATCGGCACGGGAAAGGGGCGGGGGAGCGAGCTGAACATCGAGATCGTGGGCCTCGTCCAGAACGCCAAGTACAGCGAGGTGAAGGACCCGGTGCCGCCGCTCTTCATGGTGCCGTACCGGCAGGACGACGAGCTCGGCTTCGCGACCTTCTACGTGCGCACGGCCCTCGAGCCGGATCAGTTGTTCTTCACGATCCGGAAGATCGTCGCGGGCCTCGATCCGAACCTGCCCGTGGAGGAACTCCGGACCATGCCCCAGCAGGTGCGGGAGAACGTGTTCGTGGACCGGTTGATCACCGTCCTGTCGGCGGCATTCGCCTGCCTGGCGACGCTGCTGGCCGCGATCGGGCTCTACGGCGTCCTGGCCTATACAGTGGCGCAGCGCACCAGGGAGATCGGCCTGCGCATGGCGCTCGGGGCGAGCCCCGCCCGCGTGCGGCGGATGGTGCTCGGCCAGGTGGCGCGGATGACGCTCGTCGGGGGTGTCATCGGCCTGCTCGCCGCCGTCGGCCTCGGGCGGGCCGCGCAGGCGCTGCTGTTCGAACTGAAGGGCTACGACCCGGCCGTGCTGGCCTCCGCGGCCGCCATCCTCACGCTGGTGGCGGTCGGAGCCGGGCTCATCCCCGCGCACCGGGCCTCCCAGGTCGATCCGATGGGTGCGATGCGCTACGAATAGGATCGGCGGCCCCGGGCCCGCCGCGCCCGCAGGCGGCGCGGGGCTGCGCACCTTGACGCGGGCCGCTCCGCCCGATAGCATCCGGAGTTGGCTTGGTCCCCGAACGTCGCGGCGAAGTGGACGGCGGGCCCCTTCGGTGCCGCGGCGTGATCTTCCCATAGGGCCCGTCAATCGGCATCCTGTGAAAATCCACGAATACCAGGCAAAGGCGGTCATCGCCAAGTACGGCGTGCCGGTGCCGCGCGGCGAGGTGGCGTTCAACGCCGACGAAGCCGTCGCCATCGCGCAGCGCCTCGGCCTGCCCGTTGTCGTGAAGGCGCAGATCCACGCGGGTGGACGCGGCAAGGGCGGCGGCGTGAAAGTCGCCAGGACGATGGAGGAGGTGGCGAGCCTCACCTCCGCCATGATCGGCATGAAGCTCGTCACGCACCAGACCGGCCCGGAGGGCAAGGTGGTGCAGCGCGTGCTCATCGAGCAGGGCCTGCAGATCGCGCGCGAGCTGTACCTCGGCCTCGTGCTCGACCGCGCCGCGGAGCGGCCCGTCGTGATGGCCAGCCCGGCCGGCGGCATGGAGATCGAGAAGGTCGCGGCCGAGACGCCGCACCTCATCTTCAAGGAGCACATCCACCCGACAGCCGGGTTCGAGGCGTACCAGGCGCAGAAGCTCGCCTTCGCCCTCGGCCTCCAGGGGCCCGCGGTGAAGCAGGCGGTCAAGATGATGCTGGCGCTGTACGAGGCCTACAAGGCCACCGACGCCTCGCTCATCGAGATCAACCCGCTCATCGTGACCGCCGACGGCAACCTGCTCGCGCTCGACGCGAAGATGAACTTCGACGACAACGCGCTGTACCGGCACCCGGACCTGCGCGAACTGCGCGACGTGAGCGAGGAGGATCCGCTCGAGGTCGAGGCCTCGAAGTTCTCGCTGAACTACATCCGCCTCGACGGCACGATCGGCTGCATGGTCAACGGCGCCGGCCTCGCGATGGCGACGATGGACATCATCAAGCTGGCGGGCGGCGAGCCGGCGAACTTCCTGGACGTGGGCGGGGGCGCCAGCGCCGACCAGATCCGCAACGCGTTCAAGATCCTGATATCCGACGGCAACGTCAAGGCGGTCTTCATCAACATCTTCGGCGGCATCCTCCGGTGCGACGTCCTGTCGGAGGGCGTGATCGCGGCGGTCAAGGAACTGTCCGTCAAGGTGCCGATCGTCATCCGGATGGAGGGCACCAACGTCGACACCGGCAAGCGGCTGCTGCGCGAGAGCGGCTTGAACTTCACGACGGCCGACGCGATGGACGAAGGCGCCAACAAGGTCGTCGCGCTCGCGCGCGGGTGAGGGAGGCGGAACATGGCAGTGTTGATTGACAAGTCCACGCGCCTGCTGGTGCAGGGCCTCACCGGCCGCGAGGGAACGTTTCACGCGAAGCAGGCTGCTGAATACGGCACGAACGTCGTGGGCGGCGTGACACCCGGCAAGGGCGGCACGACCCACGAGGGGTGGCCGGTGTTCAACACGGTCGCCGACGCGGTCGCCCGGACCGGCGCCAACGCGAGCGTGATCTTCGTGCCGCCGGCCTTCTCGGCCGACGCGATCCTCGAGGCCGCCGACGCGGGGCTGGCCCTCGCCGTCTGCATCACGGAAGGCATCCCGACGCTCGACATGATGCGCGTGATGGCGGTGCTCGAGGAGAAGAAGACCCGCCTCATCGGCCCGAACTGCCCCGGCCTGATCTCGCCGGGCAAGGCCAAGGCGGGCATCATCCCCGGCCACATCTGCAAGGAAGGCCGGATCGGCATCGTCTCGCGCAGCGGGACGCTGACCTACGAGGCGATCCACCAGCTGACCCACCTCGGGCTCGGCCAGACGACCTGCATCGGCATCGGCGGCGACCCGCTGATCGGCACCAACTTCATCGATGCCCTGACACTGTTCCAGGCCGACCCCGAGACCGAGGGGATCGTGATGATCGGTGAGATCGGCGGCACGGCCGAGGAGGAAGCCGCCGCGTTCATCAGGCAGCACGTGACCAAGCCGGTCGTCAGCTTCATCTGCGGCCAGACGGCCCCCCCGGGGCGCCGGATGGGCCATGCCGGCGCGATCATCGCCGGCGGCAAGGGGACCGCGGCCGAGAAGATGGCCGCCCTCACCGCGGCCGGCGTGCGCGTGGTGAGGAGCCCGGCGGAGATCGGCCGGGCGATGGTCGAGGTCATCAAGACGTAGCCGGCGTCGGCCGCGCGGGGTGGCCGGTTCCAGGCCGGGGCTTGTGGCAAGCCCCGGCGCCGGGCCGCCGACGAGAGGACCGCAGGGCGGGCGGGCGTTGCAGCAGGGGCGCGAGGGTCCCGGCCGCGGCGCGCGTCTGCCGTGCGGTTTCTTCTTTTTGGGACGGGTTGGTTATACTGAATCTTCTGTCGGGAACACGAAGATCGCCCTGTAGGACCGCGCGCCGGGCGGATGGGCCGTCGCTGCGCCGGGCCTCGCCTCGTGCTTGCAGGAACGTCGCATGTCCTCTGGTGAACTCGCCGTGCAGGATGGCCAGGCTCCGCCGCCCTCGGCCCGGGACGTCGTCAACGATTTCAGCATCCAGGTCGCGACCGTCAACGGGTCCGGAAGCCAGACCGCCAACCTCGTCCTCATCCGGTCCCTCTTCCAGATGGGCATCCCGGTGTCGGGCAAGAACCTCTTTCCCTCGAACATCGCGGGGCTGCCGACCTGGTACACGATCCGCGCGAACCGGCACGGCTACATCGGCCGGAAGAAGGAAATCGACCTGCTGGTCGCCATGAACCCGGAGACGGCGCAGGAGGACGTGAGGGCGCTCGATGCGGGCGCGGCGGTGGTGTACGACGAGCCGCTGAAGCTGGACGCGGTGCGCGACGACTTGGTCTTCTACCCGGTGCCCTTCGACAAGCTGGTCGCCCCGTGCTGCCCCGAGGCCAAGCTGCGGCGCCTCGTGCGCAACATGATCTATGACGGCGTCCTGGCGAAGCTGCTCGGCATCGACATGGCCGAGATGGAGCGCGCGCTCGGCCGCCAGCTCGGCAAGAAGGCCCGGGCCGTGACGCTGAACCAGGCGGCGCTGAAGGCGGGCTTCGAGTACGCCGAGGCGCACCTCCCCAAGCGCGACGGCTTCCGCGTCGCGCGCATGGACGGGACGGCCGGCAAGATCCTCATCGAGGCCAACGCGGCGGTCGCCCTCGGGGCGATGATGGCCGGCGTCACCGTGGTGACGTGGTACCCGATCACGCCCTCGTCGACGGTCTGCGAGACGCTCATCGAGTACATGAAGAAGTACCGGATCGATCCGGAGACCGGCAAGGCCACCTTCGCCGTCGTCCAGGCCGAGGACGAGCTCGCGTCGCTCGGCATGGCGATCGGCGCAGGCTGGGCGGGCGCCCGGTCCATGACGGCGACCTCCGGCCCGGGCATCTCGCTGATGTCCGAGTTCACCGGCCTCGCGTACTACACCGAGGTGCCCGTCGTCGTCGTGGACGTGCAGCGGGCGGGGCCGTCCACGGGCCTGCCGACGCGCACCGCGCAGGGCGACATCCTGTCGACGGCGGTCCTCTCGCACGGCGACACCAAGCACATCCTGCTCATCCCGAGCTCCGCCGAGGAATGCTACGCGCTGACGGGCGAGGCCTTCGAGCTGGCCGAGCGGTTCCAGACCCCGGTGTTCGTGATGACCGACCTCGACCTCGGCATGAACACGTGGATGGCGGATCCCTTCCCGTACCCGGACACGCCGATCGATCGCGGCAAGCGGCTGGATGCTGCGACGCTCGCGCGGCTGGGCGACTGGGGCAGGTACAAGGACGTCGACGGCGACGGTGTCGCCTGGCGGTCGGTGCCCGGCGACGGCATGCCCGTCTACTTCAACCGCGGCTCGGGTCACAACGCGAAGGGCCAGTACAGCGAGCGCGCCGACGACTACACGGCCAACGTGGATCGGCTCGCGCGGAAATTCGAGGCTGCCCGGGCGTTCGTGCCGAAGGAAGCCGTGCACGTCGAGCCGGGCGCCGAGATCGCGATCATCGGCTACGGGACCAGCCACTGGGCGATCGCGGAGGCGCGCGTCCAGCTGGAGGCCGAGGCCGGACTGAAGACCTCGTACATGCGGCTCCGGGCGTACCCGTTCACGACCGAGGTCGAGCGATTCATCGACCGGCACGCCCGCGTGTACGTGGTGGAGCAGAACCGGGACGCGCAGATGATGAGCCTGCTGAAGCTGGACCTGACGCCCGGGCAGGTCGGCAAGCTGCGCAGCGTGCTCTACTACACGGGCCTGCCGATCGACGCCCGGTCGATCAGCGACGAGATCGCGGCCCAGGAAGCGGAGCCGGCGTAACCACCCGACGACGGCGCCCGGGGCGGACGGCCCCGGGGTTCACGAACAGGATCGATCATGTCAACGGCAACTCCGACGGCGCCCGCGCCCGGCAGGAAGGTCAACCGGATCGACCTCGAGGTGCAGGCCTACAAGGGCGGCAAGACGACGCTGTGCGCGGGCTGCGGCCACAACGCCATCTCGGAGCGCATCGTCGAGGCGTTCTTCGAGATGGGGGTCGAGCCGGCCCGCGTCATCAAGCTCTCGGGAATCGGCTGCTCGAGCAAGAGCCCGGCGTACTTCCTCGGCGGGTCGCACGGGTTCAACTCGGTGCACGGGCGGATGCCGGCGGTGGCGACCGGCGCGCTGCTCGCCAACCACCAGCTGCACGCGATCGGCGTGAGCGGCGACGGCGACACGGGGGCCATCGGCGCCGGCCAGTTCGTTCACCTGATGCGCCGCAACGTCCCGATGATCTACATCGTCGAGAACAACGGCTGCTACGGCCTCACGAAGGGCCAGCTGTCGCCGACCGCCGACATCGGGTCGAAGCTGAAGAACGGCGTGATCAACGATCTGCCGCCCCTCGACCTGTGCGCGCTGGGCGTCGAACTCGGCGCGACGTTCGTGGCGCGGTCGTTCTCGGGCGACAAGAAGCAGCTGTCCGCGCTGCTGAAGGCGGCCATCAGCCACAACGGCACCGCCCTGCTCGACGTGATCTCGCCGTGCGTCACCTTCAACGACCACGAAGGGTCGACCAAGAGCTACGCGTACGTCAAGGACCACGACGACATCCTCGGCGAGATGACGTTCGTGCCGTTCTTCGGCGACATCACGGTGGACTACGAACCGGGGACGACCCGCGAGGTCACGATGCACGACGGGTCGAAAATCTACCTGAAGAAGATCGAGGAGGGGTACGACCCGACTGACAAGGTGGCGGCGCTGACGCTGCTGCACGCGGCCAACCGGAAGGGCGAGTTCGCCACGGGCCTGATCTACGTCGAGCCCGACCGGCCCAGCTTCACCGATCTCCTGAACCTGGTGGACGTCCCGCTGTCGATGCTGCCCGAATCGAGGGTCAGGCCGTCGAAGGCCGTCCTGGACGAGATCATGGACCGTCTGCGCTGATCCCGGAGCTCACGTGCGATGGGGTGCCCGCTCCGGGCGCGCGGACTGAAGCCCGCGCGCTGCACGCCCGGCGGGTTCCCGACTCACCCGAGCGCCGGGCCAGAGGTGCACGGCCCGGGCGCCAGCCTCCAGCTAGCCCTGGGTTTCGTCGATTTCCGCCCCGAGCGCATCCCACGCAATCGCCACCTCGTCGGCCGGCAGGCCGTTCTCGTCGAGGGCCTGGTCGCGCGGGGGGGCGGGGTGCGGATCGGCCGGGCGATCGCCCTCGATCGTGCCTTTCTCGGTGAACTGGTCGCGGTGAGCAGGCGGATGCATGGCAGGCGCAGTGATCATGACAGGCCCCCTCGCGCATGACGCGCCGATGATGGGCCAAGGATACGGCCGGCGCGACACGCGGGTCAATGCCGCCGGCCGGGCGTGGCGTGCCGGGGCCCTACGCTATAATTGACGGAACATGGAACACACACTCGCCATCATCAAGCCGGACGCCGTCGAGCGGCGCCTGGCCGGGACGATCATCCAGCGCATCGAGGACAGCGGCTTCCGTATCCGCGCCATGCGGCTCGTCAACCTGTCGCAGCGCACCGCCGAGGGGTTCTACGCCGTGCACCGGGAGCGCCCGTTCTTCGCCGGGCTCACCGCGTTCATGTCCTCGGGGCCCGCGGTCGTGATCGTGCTCGAGGCGGAGGGCGCCATCCGGAAGTGGCGCGATGTGATGGGGGCCACCGATCCCGCGAAGGCGGCCCCCGGGACGATTCGCCGCGAGTTCGGCGACTCGATCGAACGCAACGCCACGCACGGCTCGGACGCGCCTGACACGGCCGCGTTCGAGATCGGCTACTTCTTCCCCGGGATCGATCTGGTCTGACGTCCGGCGCGGGCGCCCGGAGCGGTCGACCCGCCCGCCCGTGTCCGGCCGCGGAGCCGCGGGGGCGTATCCATGGCGCTCGGCAGGGTGCTCGTCTTCGTCGGCTTGCTCCTCGTCGGGGGCGGGCTGCTGCTGTGGTGGGGCGTCCCGGTCGGCCGGTTGCCGGGGGACTTCGTCGTGCGCCGGGGACCGGTGACGTTCTACTTCCCGCTGACGACGTCCGTCCTCGTCAGCCTGCTGGTGACGCTGGTGCTGACGCTGCTGCGGCGGTAGCCGGGAACGCGGGGGGCCGTCGCTTCCCGCCATCACGCGCCGGGCGCAGGGGGCCCGCGCGACGGAAGGCACAGGTTCATGTCCATCAAGCCCGACCGCTGGATCGCCCGCATGGCCCGCGAGCATCGGATGATCGAGCCGTTCGTCGAGGGCCAGGTCCGCGAGGGCGTCATCTCCTACGGCGTGTCCTCCTACGGCTACGACATCCGCGTGGCGGACGAGTTCAAGGTGTTCACGAACATCAACAGCACGCTGATCGATCCCAAGAGCTTCGATCCACGCTCGTTCGTGGACATCAAGTCGGACGTGTGCATCATCCCGCCCAACTCGTTCGCCCTGGCGCGGACGGTGGAGTACTTCCGGATCCCCCGCGACGTGCTGACGGTCTGCCTCGGCAAGTCCACCTACGCCCGCTGCGGCATCATCGTCAACGTGACGCCGTTCGAGCCGGAGTGGGAGGGGACGGCGACCCTGGAGATCTCGAACACGACCCCGCTGCCCGCCAAGATCTACGCGAACGAGGGCATCGCCCAGGTCCTGTTCTTCCAGAGCGACGAGCCGTGCGCCATCTCGTACGGCGACAAGAAGGGCAAGTACCAGGCCCAGCAGCAGGTCACGCTGCCCAGGATCTAGGGGCCCGGCACCCATGCGCGGGACGTATCGCGGGACGCTTCCCAGGGTGCACGCCGGGGCCTTCGGCGATCCCGGCGCCCCGGTCATCGGCGAGATCGCGGCCGGCGGCGGGCGCCCGATCTGGATGACCATCGTCATGCGCGGCGACGTGCAGTACCGGAAGGACGGCCAGACGCCATGATTCCTGCCATTCGCGGCACCCGAGACATCCTGCCCGACGAGGTCGGGCGCTGGCAGCAGGTCGAGGCCACGTCGCGCCGCGTGTTCGAACGCTACGGGTACGCCGAGGTCCGCACGCCGATCATCGAGCGCGAGGATCTGTTCGCCAAGGGGACCGGCGAGACGACCGACATCGTCCAGAAGGAAATGTACGCCTTCACCGACAAGGGCGGCGAGCGCATCACGCTGCGGCCGGAGGCGACGCCCAGCCTGGTCCGCGCCTTCGTCGAGCACAGCCTCGAGCAGGCGATGCCGGTGCCGAAGGTGTACCTGATCGGACCGATGTTCCGCTACGAGCGGCCGCAGAAGGGACGGTACCGGCAGTTCCACCAGCTCGACGTCGAAGTGTTCGGCATTGCCGACCCGGCCGTGGACGCCGAGATCATCGACCTCGCGTGGACCCTCCTGGCGGAGCTGGGGATTGCCGGCGTGGACCTGGTGATCAACTCGGTCGGCTGTCCGGCGTGCCGACCGGCGTTCGGCGAGGCGCTCGTCGAGGCGCTCGGCGAGGACGTGGGCAGGCTGTGCGCCGACTGCCAGCGCCGCGCGACGACCAACCCGCTGCGCATCTTCGACTGCAAGGTGCCGGCGGATCAGCCGATCATCGACCGGCTGCCGCACTCGATCGACTATCTCTGCGACGCCTGCAGGACCCACTTCGCCGCGGTCGAAAGGCACCTGGCGACCTTCGGCATCCCGTACCGCGTCTCGCACCGGCTGGTGCGGGGCCTCGATTACTACACGCGGACGACCTTCGAGATCCTCTCGGGGGCCATCGGAGCGCAGAACGCCCTCCTGGGAGGCGGTCGCTACGACGGCCTCGTGAAGCAGCTTGGCGGGCCCGACCGCGTGGGCATCGGCTTCGCCGCGGGCATCGAGCGCCTCGTCCTCGCCATGCCCGAGCCGACGGCGGCCCCGGCCGGCGGCCGCCTGTTCGTGGCCTCGATGGGGGAGGCCGCCCGCGATCCGGCCCTCGGCCTGCTGCGCGAGCTGCGCCATGCGGGGTTCGAAGCGCACATGGAGTACGAAGGGCGCAGCATCCGCTCGCAGATGAAGCGCGCCGACCGCCTGAAGGTCTCGCACACGCTGATCATCGGCGAGGACGAGCTGGCGCGCGGCGAGGTGACGGTCAAGGACATGGCGCGCGGCGAGCAGCAGGCGGTGCCGCGGGCCGGGATCGTCGAGTACTGCCGGGGCCTCGCAGCCCCATTACCGGAGCATCACCACCGTGGTTGACAAACTCGGCGACTGGGCGCGAACCCACACCTGCGGAGAACTGCGGGCGGCGCACGCCGGCCAGGAGGCGCTGCTCCTGGGCTGGGTGCATCGCGTCCGCGACCTCGGGGCGCTCGTCTTCATCGACCTGCGCGACCGGGCCGGGCTGACGCAGATCGTGGTCGACGGCGACGAGCTGCGCGAGCGGGCGAAGCACCTCCGCGCCGAGTTCGTCATCGGCGTGCGGGGCAGCGTCCGCCCGCGCGCGCCCGAGGCCCTCAACGCGAAGATGCCCACCGGCGCGATCGAGGTCCACGTGGCCGAACTGCGCGTCCTCAGCGAAGCGCGGGTTCCGCCGTTCGTGATCGCCGACGATGCGACCGCCTCCGAGGAGCTGCGGCTGCGTTACCGGTACCTCGACCTGCGGCGGCCGGCGCTCCAGAAGAACCTCGGGCTGCGGCACCGGGTCACGATGGCCGTCCGCCAGTACTTCGACGGCGCCGGGTTCTGGGAGATCGAGACGCCCATCCTGACGAAGTCCACGCCGGAGGGCGCGCGCGACTACCTCGTGCCGAGCCGCGTGCACCCGGGCGAGTTCTACGCGCTCCCGCAGTCGCCCCAGATCTTCAAGCAGATCCTGATGGTGGCCGGCACTGACCGGTATTTCCAGATCGTCAAGTGCTTCCGCGACGAGGATCTGCGTGCGGACCGGCAGCCCGAGTTCACCCAGGTGGACGTCGAGATGTCCTTCGCCACCCGCGAGCTGGTGTTCCGGACGATCGAGCCGCTGATCCGGGACGTGTTCCGCGTCGCGGGCCGGGAGATCGAGATTCCCTTCCCGCGCATGGCCTACGCGGACGCGATCGCAAAGTACGGGTCCGACAAGCCGGACCTGCGCGTGGGCATGCCGATCACCGACTTGTCGGCCGTGTTCGCGGACTCGACCTTCTCGGTCTTCCGCGACGTGGTGGCGGGCGGGGGCGCCGTGCGCGGGTTCGCCGTGCCCGGCGGCGCGAGCTTCTCGCGCCGGCAGATCGACGAGCTGACCGCCCAGGCGAAGGACCTCGGCGCGGCCGGACTCGTGTGGGCGCGGCGCAGCGGGGGAGCGGTTCAGAGTTCGGCGCTCAAGGCGGCTGGCGAAGCCGCCGTCGCGTCCGCCCTGGCGGCCGCGCAGGCCGGGGACGCGGACCTGCTGCTGATGGCGGCCGGAGCCCCCGACGCCGCGTCCAAGGTGCTCGGGCAGCTGCGGTTGAACGTGGCCCGCCAGCAGGGGTGGCTGGACCCCGGCGCGTTCGCGTTCAGCTGGGTCGTCGATTTTCCGCTGCTCGACTGGGACACGGAGGAGCAGCGCTGGGTGGCGATGCACCACCCGTTCACCTCACCGCTCG
The DNA here is from genome assembly GCA_963813325.1 of uncultured Acidobacteriota bacterium. Classification (GTDB taxonomy): domain Bacteria; phylum Acidobacteriota; class Vicinamibacteria; order Vicinamibacterales; family JAKQTR01; genus CAWEYM01. Next base: position 519,725 of record CAWEYM010000002.1, on the reverse strand, counting down.
AGGCTGACATGGACCGGATGGAAGCCGAGCCGGCTGCCGTGCGCGCGCAGGCCTACGACCTGGTCCTCAACGGGAGCGAGATCGGCGGCGGCAGCATCCGGATCCACGACAGCGCCCTGCAGGCGCGGCTCTTCCGCCTGCTCGGGATCAGCGACGAGGAGGCGGCGCTGAGGTTCGGCTTCTTTCTCGAAGCGCTCGAGTACGGCACCCCGCCCCACGGCGGGATTGCCCTGGGCCTCGATCGGATCGTGGCGATCCTCGCCGGCGAGCCGTCGATCCGGGACGTCATCGCGTTCCCGAAGACGGCGGCGGCCGTGGACCTGATGTCGCAGGCCCCGTCCGCCGTCGAGCCGAGACAGCTGCGGGAGCTGAAGCTGCGCGTCGATGAGTGAGGACCGGGGGTGTCCTTGACCGCTCCCCGGTCACGTGCTACGATTCGTCCTGTTAAGTGACTGCAACAGAAGGAGATACGAGCCACGCCCGACCTGACTCGCAAGATCGTCCTCCCAGACGAGGGCATCGAGACCCTGTTTGGCTCGTACGACGAGAACCTCCGCTACATCGAGACTGCGACGGGCGTCCGCGTGAGCACGCAGGGCCACGATCTGCTGCTCGAGGGCGACCCGTCCGCCGTGGCGCGCGCCGAGCAGCTGATCGCTCAGCTCACGTCCCTGCAGCAGGCGGGGTACCGCATCGCGAACGGGGACGTGAAGACCGCCTCCGACCTCCTGGTCCAGGACGGGACCGTGGACCTCAGGGACTATTTCCTGAAAGGCGGGGTGCGGCCTGCCGGCCGGCGGCAGGTGGCGGCCAAGAGCGTGAACCAGCGGCGCTACCTCGATGCGATCGACCACTACGACATGGTGTTCGGCATCGGGCCGGCCGGGACCGGCAAGACGTACCTGGCGATGGCGCAGGCGGTCGGCTGCCTGCTCGCCAAGAAGGTGACCCGGATCATCCTGGCGAGGCCGGCGGTGGAGGCGGGTGAGAAGCTCGGGTTCCTGCCGGGGGACCTGCAGGAAAAGGTGAACCCGTACCTGCGCCCGCTCTACGACGCGCTGTACGACATGCTGGATGGCGAGCGCGTCGAGCGGCTGCTCGAGCGTGGCACGATCGAGATCGCGCCGCTGGCCTTCATGCGCGGGCGCACGCTCAATGACGCCTTCGTGATCCTCGACGAGGCGCAGAACACCACGTCGGAGCAGATGAAGATGTTCCTGACGCGCCTCGGGTTCGGATCGAAGGCGGTCATCACGGGCGACATCACGCAGATCGACCTGCCCGCCGGGCGCGTCTCGGGCCTCGTGGAGGCGATGCGGGTGGTCGGACAGGTGGACGGGATCGCCTTCGTGCAGTTCGACGAGCGCGACGTGGTCCGGAACAAGCTCGTGCAGCTGATCGTGAAGGCGTACGAGGCGTACACGAGCGGGAGCGGTCCCGGCTCCCGCACTCCCTGATCCCATGCCGCCAACAGGCCACCGCCGCGGAGCCCCGCTCCGGGTCGCCGTCAGCGTCCCGCCGGGCGGGAGCCTGCGCGCGCCGGGCCTCGGCGCCTGGCTGGTGCGGGTGGCCCCCGCCCGCGCCCGCGGCGAGGTTTCGGTGGCGCTCGTGAGCGACCGCCTCATCCGCCGGCTGAACCGGGATTTCCGCGGCGTCAACCACGCCACCGACGTGCTGTCGTTTCCCGCGGGGCCCCCGGAGCCGGGCCACCCGCCGTCCCGGCAGCTCGGCGACATCGTGATCGCCGGCGGCGTGGCGCGCCGGCAGGCGCGGGACGCGGGGCACAGCGTGCAGGCCGAAGTCCGCGTGCTGGCGCTGCATGGGTTTCTGCACCTTCTGGGATACGATCACGACACCGACGACGGCAGGATGGCCCGGGTCGAGCGACGGCTCCGGCGAAAGGGGGGCCTGCCGGCCGGACTGATCGAACGCGCGCGATGATCATAACCCTGTGCCTGGTGGCGCTGGCCGTGGCGGCGGTCTACGTGGGGACCGTCGGGGCGGCGTTTGCCGCGCTGATGCGCCTGTCGCTGCGCCTCCTGGCCGAGCGCGGGGCGCGGGCGGGCAACCTCGGGCGCTACCTCGACGACCCGGTGCAGTTGTTCCTGCCGGTGCGGGGCATCCTCGGCGCCATCCACATTCTCGCGACGCTGTGCTTCGTGCAGCTGATCGGGCTCGACAGCCCGCCCCACGTCCTGGTCGTCCTCGGGCTGACGGTGGCGTTCATCCTGGTCTGGGAGCACGTGGTGCCGCTGCTGCTGGTGCGGCGGGATCCGGAGCGCGCGCTGGCGGTCGTCCTCCCCAGCTTCGATGCCATCGCCCGCGCCGCCTGGCCGGTGCTGTCGCCGATCGCCGGGCTGCTCTATGGCGGCCGCCGCGGCGGAGCCGAGGGCGCCGAGGCGGGCCGCGAGCCGGGGGACCAGGGGGAGGCGACGGACGCCTACCTGGACGCGGGCGAGCACCAGGGGCTGATCGAGCGCGACGAGCGGCGCCTGTTGCAGTCCATCGTGGACTTCAGCGACACGCTGGTGCGGGAAGTCATGACGCCGCGGCCCGACATCGTGGCGATCCGCGCCGAGGCGACGCTCGACGACCTGCGGGCGTTCTTCCGCGAGCAGGAGTACTCGCGGATTCTCGTGTACGCCGAATCGCTCGACAACGTCCTCGGCTTCGTCTTCGTGAAGGACCTGATCCGGCTGCCTGCCGACGCGCCGGGCACCGGGCCGATCGGGACGCTGGTCCGCCCCGCCCACGCGGTGCCGGAGACGAAGAAGGTCTCCGACCTGCTGCGCGAGTTCCAGCGCCAGCAGGTGCAGATCGCGCTCGTGGTCGACGAGTACGGCGGGACGGCCGGGCTCGTGACGATCGAGGACCTGCTGGAGGAAATCGTCGGCGAGATCCGCGACGAGTACGACGTCGAATCCGAGGCCATCACCGAGGAGGCCGACGGCGCGTTCCTCGTCAGCGGCAAGGCAGACATCGAGTCGGTGTGCGACCGCCTCGGGGTGGCGATCGAGCGGGAAGGGTTCGAGACCTTCGGCGGGTACATCCTGGCGCGCGCGGGCCGGGTGCCGGCGGTTGGCGAAGCGTTCGAGTTCGACGGCCTGCAGGTCGAGGTCATCGACGCGGAACGCCGGCGCGTCCACAAGGTCCGGGTCCGCCGGCGCGCGGAGGCGATCGAGGCGCCGGTCGCGGCCGACGACGCCGGGGGGGACCCCGCATGAGGTTCGGACTGGTCGCGCTGGTCGGCCGGCCCAACGCGGGCAAGTCGACCCTGTTGAACCGCCTGGTCGGCACCAAGCTCGCCATCGTGTCCGACAAGCCCCAGACGACCCGCAACCGCATCGCGGGCGTGCGGACGACCCCGGAGGGCCAGGTCGTCTTCGTGGACACCCCGGGCATCCACCGCCCGCTGCACCGCATGAACGTGCGCATGGTGGACACGGCCGTCCAGAGCATGGGCCAGTCCGACGTGGTGGCGGTCGTGACCGACGCGGCCTCGGCGCCGGGCGGCGGCGACCGCTACGTCGCCGACCTGCTGGACCGGGTCCCAGTGCCCGTCGTGCTGGTGCTGAACAAGATCGATCTCCTCGCCCGGCCCGCGCTGCTGCCCCTGATCGACCGGTGGCGGAGCGCCGCGGCGTTTGCCGACATCGTCCCGGTCTCGGCGCTCACCGGCGAGAACGTCGATCGCCTGGATGCGGTGCTGCTCCGGCACCTGCCCGAGGGCGAGGCGCTGTACCCGGCCGACTTCGTGACCGACCAGCCGGAACAGGTGTACGTGGGCGAAATCGTGCGCGAGAAGGTCCTCCAGCACACCCGCGACGAGCTGCCGTTCACGAGCGCCGTGCTGGTCGATCGCATCGAGGACCCGGACGACCGGGGCATGATGCGGGTGTACTGCACGATCCTGGTCGAGCGCGAGTCGCAGAAGGGCATCGTCGTCGGGCGCGGCGGCGCGATGATCAAACAGATCGGCACGGAGGCCCGGCAGGAACTGGAGGGGTTCTTCGGCGCCCGGGTGTTCCTGGACCTTCGAGTGAAGGCCAAGGGCCGCTGGCGCGACGACGAGCGGGTCTTGAACCAGCTGGGACTCCCGCAGGACGACTGACGCGACACCTCTTCTTGTGCCCGATCGAAGCAGGATAGAATAATCAGGCGCGATTGGCGCGCCTGTCTGGTCCGGCCGATGCCGCTGTACACCACGGAAGCGCTGATCCTGCGCACGTACAAGCTGAAAGAGGCCGATCGCATCGTGGTGTTCTTGACGCGCGATCGCGGCAAGAAGCGAGGCGTGGCCCAGGGCGCGCGGCGTCTCCGGTCGCCCTTCGGCGGGGCGCTCGAGCCGCTCACGCGGGTCGGCGTGACGTACTTCGAGAAGGAGCAGCGCGAGCTGGTGTCGCTCAACTACGCCGAGCCGATCACCTCGCCCCTCTGGGCGGGACGGGCCGACGCGCTTGGGTACACGGGCTACTTCGCCGAGCTGATCGACGAATGGGCGCCCGAGGGCGATCCGAACGAGACGCTGTTCCGACTGGGCGCCTCGGTCGTGGAGGCGCTCGGCGCGGGGACGCCGGTCGAGCCGCTGGCGCGATACTTCGAGTACTGGCTGCTGCGGCTCCAGGGGGTCTATCCGTCGCTGCTGGCGTGCGAGTGCTGCGGCGCGGCGCTCGGGCGGGAGGCGGGCGCTGCCGCGGTGCTGGTGCCCGGGAGCCACGCCTTCCGGTGCCGGGGCTGCGGCGCCGGCGCGGATCGCGACCGGGGCGTCGGTCTCTCCGCCGAGGCGCTGGGGTTCCTCCGATCGGCCGGGTCCACTCCGCCGGCCGCGCTGGCGGGGCTGGGCGTCTCGGATGGCGCACTGGAGGAGCTCGAGCGGGTGCACCGGGCGCTGATCGGGATGTACCTCGACAAGGAACTGAAATCGGCCCGGGTGCTGCGCGAGATGCGCCAGGCCGAATGAGGCAGGCCACATGGACACACGGTCGTGACGTTTCAGGATCTCATCTTCAAGCTCTCGACGTTCTGGGCGGCTCACGGGTGCCTGATCCAGCAGCCGCTGGATCTCGAGGTCGGGGCGGGCACGTCGAGCCCGGAGACGGTGCTGCGGGTGCTGGGCCCGAAGCCGTGGAACGTGGCCTACGTGCAGCCGTCCCGGCGCCCCGACGACGGCCGCTTCGGCGAGAACCCGAACCGCCTGTTCAAGCACCACCAGTTCCAGGTCATCCTGAAGCCCGCGCCCGACGAAGTGCAGCACCTGTACCTGCAGAGCCTCGAGGCCTGCGGCATCGTGCCGCGCGAGCACGACATCCGCTTCGAGGAGGACAACTGGGAATCGCCGACGCTCGGCGCGTGGGGCATCGGCTGGCAGGTCATGCTCGATGGCCTGGAGATCACGCAGTTCACCTACTTCCAGCAGGTCGGCGGCATCGATCTCGGGCCCGTGCCGGTCGAGATCACGTACGGGCTCGAGCGCATCGCGATGTTCCTCCAGAAAGTGGACAACGTGTTCGATCTCCAGTGGGCGCCCGGCGTGACCTACCGCGAGGTGCGCCTGCGTGAGGAGATCGAGCAGTCGCGTTACGCCTTCGGCCAGGTGGACATGCCGCGCGACGCGTTCGTGGCGCTGCACCGCGATCTGTTCGACAAGCACTTCCAGTTCTCCGAGATCCTGCTCCGCTCCGACCTCGTGCTCCCGGCGCTCGAGCAGGCGCTGAAGTGCTCGCACCTGTTCAACATTCTCGATGCGAGCGGCGGCATCGGCGTCACGGAGCGGACAGCCTATATCCTCCGCGTGCGCCAGCTGGCCGTCGGGATCGCCCGGGCCTACGCCGCGGGTGAGGCCCCGGCGCCGCCGGCGCCCGACGCGTGAGGCGGCGGACCATGGATCGCGAACTGCTGATCGAACTGGGCTGTGAGGAGATTCCCGCGAGCTGGCTGCCGCCGCTGACGCGGCAGATCGGGGACCGCCTGTCGGCGCGCCTGGCGGAGTTTCGCCTGGCGGCCGACGCGCCGATCGAAACCTTCAGCACGCCGCGGCGCCTGACGGCGCGGGTGGCGAAGCTCACCGAGCGCCAGACGGACCTCGAGGACCTGGTGATGGGCCCGTCGGTCGCGGCGGCCTTCGGCCCCGACGGGCGGCCGACACCCGCGGCCGTCGGCTTCGCACGGAAGCAGGGCGTCGAGCCCGACCAGCTCGAGCGGGCGGAGACGCCGAAGGGCACGTACCTGGCATTCCGCCGGCGCGTGCGCGGCAAGGCGGCCGTCGACGTGTTGCCGGACGTGCTGGCCGGCTTGCTGCGCGATCTGCCGTTCCCCAGGCAGATGCACTGGGACGCGGCGCTGGACGACGGGCGCGGCGAGCTGCTGTTCGGCCGGCCGATCCGCTGGCTGCTGTTCCTGTACGGCGGGCGCGTGGTGCCGTTCGTCATCCGCCGGCTGGCCGCGGCGCACTCGCCGCTCGTGCAGGAGGTGCGCTCGGCGGCGGTGACCTACGGGCACCGGTTCCTGACCACCACGGGCCGCGCGGGACGCGCGATCAAGGTGCGGACCTTCGAGGAGTACCGCGCCCGGCTCCGCGAGAACTTCGTGATCCTCGGACGCGAGGAGCGCCACGAGAAGATCGCCCGCGAGCTGGATGTCCACGCGCGCCGGCTGGGCGGGCGCGTCAGCGGGGCGGCGGCGAACCAGGCGCGCCTGTTGCAGGAAGTGCCCGACCTGGTCGAATACCCCGCCGTCGTGGCGGGCACCTTCGCGGCCGAGTTCCTGGCGCTGCCCGAAGAGGTCCTGACGACCACGATGATCCACCACCAGCACTTCTTCCCGGTGGTCAACGACGCGGGCCGGCTGCTGCCCGCGTTTCTCGCCGTGGTGAACACGCAGCCGGACGACGAGAAGACCATCGCCCGCAACCTGGAGCGGGTGCTGGTCGCGCGGCTGCGGGACGCCCGGTTCTTCTGGGACGCCGACCGCCGGACGCCCCTCGACGCGCGCCTGCCGCGGCTCGGGACCGTGCTGTTCCACAAGCGCCTCGGCAGCTACCTGGAGAAGGCCGGGCGCGTGGAGCGGCTGGCGGGCTGGACGGCCGACGAGGTGCTGCGGGTGCCGCAGGCGCGTGCGGATGCCGCGCAGGCGGGCCGGCTCTGCAAGGTCGATCTCGCCACGGACATGGTCCGCGAGCTGACCGAGTTGCAGGGCACGATGGGCGGCATCTACGCCCGGGAAGAAGGCCTGCCCGAATCCGTGTGGCGCGCCATCTACTATCACTACCTGCCGGTCGGCGTCGAGGCGGACGGCCCGCCGTCCCCGTCCGATCTCAGGGGCGCCGCCGTGGCGTGGGCGGCCGTGGCCCTGGCCGACAAGGTGGACACGATCGTCAGCCTGTTCGTCGCCGGCGAGCGGCCGACGGGGACGCGCGATCCGTTCGGCCTGCGCCGGCAGGCGCAGGGGGCGATCCGGATCCTGGTCGACCTGCCCGAACTCACCGGCCTCGAAGTGCCCGTCAGGTTTTCGGCCCTCCTCGACGAGGCGTTCGCCGGCCTGGGCGGCCTCGGCGCGGCGCTCGACGCCGAGTCGGTCGGAGCCTGGCGCGAGGCGGTGACCACGTTCCTGCTGGATCGGCTCCGCTACCTGTTCGAGCAGCGGGGGTTCGCCTACGACGAGCTGAACGCGGTCCTTGCGCGCGAGGCCGGCGTGCCCGACCCGCTCGACACGCGGCGCCGGCTCGAAGCGCTGCAGGCCGTGCGCGGCTCGGCGGACTTCGAGGCGCTGGCGGTGGCCTTCAAGCGCGTGAAGAACCTGTCGCGCGAGTTGAAGGGCCCGCCGGTTGACGCCGAGGACCGGCTGACCGAACCGGCGGAGCAGGCGCTGCTCGCCGACTACCGGACCCGCGCCTCGGCGATCCGGGACGCGGTTGCCGCCCGCCAGTACGGCCAGGCCTTCAAGATCGCGTCCGGCTTCCGGCCGGCCGTCGATCGGTTCTTCACCGACGTGTTCGTCATGGTGGAAGACGCGGATCTGCGGGACCAGCGGTTGTCTCTTCTCCGGCGGCTCTCCGACCTCGTGGTGGAGCTGGCCGATATCTCGGAAATTGTCCCCCGAACGGAGTCATAGGTCGATGGCCAAGAAGACGACGAAGCAGCAGAAGGTGACGAAGAAGCCGGTGAAGGCGGCCAGGCCCGCGGCGCGCAAGGCGGCGAAGCCCGCGCGGGCCGCCAGGGCGCCGCGGAAATACGTGTACGCATTCGCGAACGGCAAGGCGGACGGCAATCGGACGATGAAGGACCTGCTCGGCGGGAAGGGATCGGGCCTCGCGGAGATGACGAACGCGGGCCTGCCGGTGCCCCCGGGGTTCACGATCTCGACCGAGGCCTGCAATCTCTGGTACACCGAGGGCCGCAAGCTGACGCCGGCCATCGAGGAGGAGATGCTGGCGCACGTCCACAAGCTGGAGAAGGCGGCCGGGGCGACGTTCGGGTCCACGGCCAACCCGCTGCTCGTGTCGGTGCGATCGGGCGCGAAGTTCTCGATGCCCGGCATGATGGACACGATCCTCAACCTGGGGCTGAACGACGAGTCGGTCGAAGGGCTGAAGGCGCGGACGCAGAACGGCCGGTTCGCCTATGACAGCTACCGCCGCTTCGTCCAGATGTACGGCAACGTGGTGCTGGAGATCCCGAAGAACAAGTTCGAGGAGGAGTTCGAGGCGGTCAAGCACGCGCACGGCGCCAAGGTCGACACCGAACTGGGTGAGGACGGGCTGCGCGAGGTCGTGGCCCGCTACAAGCAGGTCGTCAAGCGCGAGAGCGGGAAGGCCTTCCCGCAGGATCCGTTCGTGCAGCTGAAGGGCGCCCGCGACGCGGTGTTCCGCTCGTGGAACAACCCGCGCGCGAAGCAGTACCGCCGCATCTACGAGATCCCGGACCACATCGGCACCGCGGTCAACGTGCAGAAGATGGTGTTCGGCAACACCGGCGACCGCTCGGCGACCGGCGTCGGCTTCACCCGCAACCCGGCGACGGGCGCGAAGGAGTTCTTCGGCGAGTTCCTGGTCAACGCCCAGGGCGAGGACGTCGTAGCCGGCATCCGCACGCCGCGGCCGATCGTCGAGCTCAAAGACGTGATGCCGAAGGCCTACAAGGAGCTGCGCGAGTTCACGACGCGGCTCGAGCGGCACTACAAGGACATCCAGGACTTCGAGTTCACGATCGAGGACGAGAAGCTCTACATGCTGCAGACCCGGAACGGCAAGCGGACGGGGTACGCAGCCGTGGTCATCGCGACCGACCTGGTGGACGAGAAGCTGCTGAAGCCAGCCGAGGCCCTGCTGCTGGTCGAGCCGGCGTCGCTGTCGCAATTGCTCGCGCCGGTGTTCGACCCGGTCGAGTGGAAGAAGCTGCCGGTGGCGACCAAGGGCCTGCCGGCCTCGCCCGGCGCGGCGTCGGGCCGGGCGGTGTTCACGGCCGAGGCCGCCGTGGCGTGGGCCGAACAGGGGAAGAAGGTCGTCCTGGTCCGCAAGGAGACGGCGCCCGATGACATCCACGGCATGGAGGTGGCGCAGGGGGTGCTGACCGCGACGGGCGGCATGACCTCGCACGCGGCCGTCGTCGGCCGCCAGATGGGCCGGCCGTCGGTCGTGGGCGCGGGCGCGCTGCAGATCGACGAGAAGGGCAAGGTCTTCGCCGTCGCCGGCCAGAGCGTGCACGAAGGCGAGTACGTGTCGTTCGACGGCCTGAGCGGCGAGGTCAAGATCGGCCAGGCGGCCACCAAGCCGAGCGAGATCCTCCAGGTGCTCGCCGGCCAGATGCGGCCCGAGGAGTCCGGCATCTACCAGCGCTTCAACCGGCTGCTCGGCTGGGCCGACAAGGTGCGCACGCTGGGCATCCGCGCCAATGCCGACCTGCCGGACCAGTCGGAGCTGGCCTACGCGTTCGGCGCGCGCGGCATCGGGCTGTGCCGCACCGAGCACATGTTCTTCGGTGAGGGCCGGATCGAGAAGGTCCAGCGGATGATCCTGGCCGACAACGAGGCGGACCGCCGCGCGGCGCTCGCCGAGCTGCTCCCGCTGCAGCGCGGCGACTTCTACGGCGTGCTCAAGGCGATGCACGGCGAGCCGGTCACCATCCGCACGATCGACCCGCCCCTCCACGAGTTCCTGCCGAAGCGCGAGGACCTGATGGTCGAGATCGCGAGGCTCGAGGCCCGGGGCGGGCACGAGGAGGAGCTCGCCGAGAAGCGCACGCTCCTGCGCCGCGTCGAGCAGCTCCACGAGTTCAACCCCATGCTCGGCCACCGCGGCGTGCGCCTCGGGGTCACCTACCCGGAAATCACCGAGATGCAGGCCCGGGCGATCTTCGAGGCGGCCTGTCAGCTCCACAAGGAAGGCCTCAAGGTCCAGCCGGAAATCATGATCCCGCTGGTGGGCCTCGTCAAGGAACTGCGTGATCAGCGGGCGATCGTCGAGCGCGTGGCGGCGGCGGTGATGAAGGAGCAGGGCGTCCGGATCAAGTACCTCGTGGGCACGATGATCGAAGTGCCGCGCGGCGCCCTGACGGCCGACGAGATCGCCGCCGAGGCGCAGTTCTTCTCGTTCGGCACCAACGATCTCACCCAGCTGACCTTCGGCTTCTCCCGCGACGACGCCGGGAAGTTCCTCGGCATCTACCAGGAGAAGAAGATCCTCGATCGCGACCCGTTCCAGTCCATCGATACGGTCGGCGTCGGCCAGCTCGTGGCGATGGCCGTGGAGAAGGGGCGCAGGGCGAGGCCCGACATCAAGCTCGGCGTCTGCGGCGAGCACGGCGGCGACCCGTCGTCGATTCACTTCTTCCACACGGTCGGGCTCGCGTACGTCAGCGCGTCGCCCTACCGCGTGCCGGTGGCCCGCCTCGCGGCGGCCCACGCGGCGCTGTCGGTCAAGGTGGGCGACTAGCGCGCCTGCCTGGCGTTGCGCGCCGCCCGGGTGCCACGGTGCCACCCGGGCACGGTCATGGGGTGGCCCGGGGACCGCGGTTCCCGGGCCGGGGTTCGGCCGACGTTCCGGGGGTGCCGCATGCTGACCGTCTTCGTGCACCGGGATGGCCGCACGACGCAGGCCGATCGCGTGGACCCCGCGTGGCTCGATCAGGGCAGCGGGGTGACGCTCTGGGTGGACCTCGGGGCGCCGACCCCCGAGGAAGCCCGCCTCCTGACCGACGTGTTCCGCTTCCACGCGCTGGCCGTCGAAGACGCGATCGCGCCCACGCACCACCCGAAGATCGAGACCTACGACGGGTACCTGTACCTGATCGTGCACGGCATCGACTTCCAGGCGTCCCAGCACCAGTTCGCCACGCACGACTACGATTTCTTCCTCGGGCCGAACTACCTGGTCACGGTCCACGACGCCGCGTCGCGGTCCGTGCCGGAGGTGGCGGGCGCCTGCGCCCGCAACGACCGCGTGATGGCCGAGGGGCCGGCCGCGCTCCTGCACCGCATCGTCGACACGATGGTCGATCACTACCGGCCCGAGGTCGACAAGCTCGACGACAAGCTCGACGACCTCGAGCACGCCGTCTTCGAGTCCGGCGATACCCGCAGCACCACGAAGCGGGTCATCGAGCTGAAGCGCGACGTCGCCTCGCTGCGGCGGGTGATCCTGCCCGAGCGCGACGTCTTCGGCCGCCTGGCCCGCCGCGAGTTCTCGAACATCAGCGAGGAGCTGTCCTACCGGTTCCGCGACGTGTACGACCACGTGATCCGGATCGCCGACGAGGCGGTGCTGTTCCAGGACCGGGTCACGGCCCTCCTCGAAGCGCACCTGTCGATCGTCTCGTACCGGCTGAACGAGGTGATGAAGGTCCTCACCATCATCGCCACGATCTTCATGCCCCTCGGCGTCGTCACCGGCATCTACGGCATGAACGTGGACATCCCGGCGCTGCCCGGGGCGCGGGAACTCCAGTTCTGGTGGGTCATGGGCATCATGGGCGTGACGACCGCCGTGATGCTGTGGTATTTCCACAGGAAGCGCTGGATCTAGGCGCGCACGTGGGCAAGATCCTCCGCCTGCCTCCGGAGCTCTCCAACCAGATCGCGGCCGGCGAAGTCGTCGAGCGGCCGGCGTCCGTCGTCAAGGAACTGGTCGAGAACGCGATCGACGCGGGCGCCCGCCGCATCAGTGTGGCCGTCGAAATGGGCGGCAAGAAGCTGATCCGGGTCGAGGACGACGGGGACGGCATGGACCCCGACGACGCCCGGCTGTCGCTGGAGCGCCACGCCACCAGCAAGATCACATGCGCCGAGGACCTGGAGGGCATCCGCACGCTCGGCTTTCGCGGAGAGGCCCTTCCCAGCATCGCCTCCGTGTCGCACCTCACGCTGCGCAGCCGGCCGTCGCACGCCGACGGTGGGACCGAGATCAGGGTCAACGGCGGGGTGATCGCGTCGGTGCGGGACGTCGGCATGCCGGCGGGCACGGTCGTCGAAGTCCAGGACCTGTTCTACAACCTGCCGGCGCGGCGCAAGTTCCTGAAGTCCGACGTGGGCGAAACCACCCAGGTGTCGCGGATGACGACCCTGCTCGCGCTGTCGAACCCGGAGGTCGGGTTCACGCTGACCAGCGGGCCGCGGACGCTCCTGCGCTGTCCGCCCACCCGGAGCCTGGCCGACCGGTTCTACCAGATCCACGGCGAGCGCCCGGACCTCGTGCCGCTGCGCAAGGAGGCGGGCGGGATCCGCATCGAGGGCTACGTCGCGGCCCTGGCCGAGCAGGGCCCCACGCGCGGCGCCCAGCAGTTCTTCATCAACGGGCGCATCGTCAAGGACCGGACCATCGCGCACGCCGTCGTGGACGCCTACGCGCAGGCGACCGCGAAGGAGCGCAGCCCCGAGGTGCACCTGTTCTTCGTGATGGCACCCGACGCCGTCGACGTGAACGTGCACCCGACCAAGGCCGAGGTGCGGTTCCGCCAGCAGTCCGTCGTGCACGAGGTCGTGCGGCGCGCCGTGCAGGAGGCGATCGGCGAGGGGCCCGCGCCGGAACTGCGCCTGTCCGCGCCGGCCCCGTGGGAACGAGAACCCCAGCCGATGTCGATCCCGGGCCTCACGCCGGGCGCCCCGCTCTCGTCGCGCTGGGCCCCGGCCGCGGACCGCGCAGGCACCGCGCCGGATGGGGCCGCAGCCGGCGTGGCGTTCGGGGGGGTGCCGCCGCCGGGCGCCACGGGGACGACGCCATTTCCTGCCGTTCCGCCCGGGGGCCCGCCCGGAACGCAAGCGTCGCCGATCAAGCCGCTCGTGCCGCTCGGTCAGTTCCGCAACACCTTCATCCTGGCGATCGACGATGACGGCGTGGCAATCATCGACCAGCACGTGGCGCACGAGCGGGTGCTGTACGAGCGCGTGATGGCGCGGCTGAAGGACGGACGCCTCGACAGCCAGCGCCTGTTGACCCCGATGGTGCTCGACCTGCCCCCCGAAGGGCACCAGGCCCTGATCGCGCACCGCGAGGCGCTGGAACGCCTGGGATTCGAGGTGGAGGAGTTCGGCGGCGGCAGCGTGCGGGTGACGGCGGTGCCCACGATCCTGCGCCACGAGGAATCCGCCGTCGCGCTGCGCGCCCTCGCGCAGGACCTCGAGGGGCTCGACTCGGGCAGTCGCGTGGACGACGCGCTGCGCCGCATCGCGGCGACGACGGCGTGCCACGCGGCCGTCAAGGCCAACGACCCGCTCACCTACGAGAAGATGGCGCACATCCTCGAGGAGTTGCGCCAGACCGCCTATTCGACCGTGTGTCCGCACGGACGGCCTGTCATGCTGCGGCTGTCGCGCCGGGAGATCGAGAAGAACTTCCAGCGGATCTGACGCCGGCGACGACGCCCTATAACCTATAACCTATAACCTATAACCTATGACCTATAACTCCCGCATCGCCTTCTCCAGGCACTCAGGGCACACGCCGTGGCTGAACCGCGCGTCCGAGTGTTTCGAGACATACACCTCGATCTGCTCCCAGTAATCGCGGTCCGACCGGACCTTCTTGCAGTACGAGCAGATGGGCAGCAGGCCCCTGAGTTGGGTGACGTGGGCCAGCGCGTCTTCCAGTTGGATCACGCGCTCCGCCAGCGCCGTCTGGAGCTCCAGCACGCGCACACCCACCGCGACGCGCGCCCGCAACTCCGCCTGATCGAACGGCTTCGTGACGTAGTCGTCCGCGCCGGCGTCGAGGCCCATGACGAGATCGTCCCGGTCGCTCCGTGCGGTCAGAATGATCACGTAGAGGGGGCGGGTGCGCGCCGACGCCCGCAGGCGCCGGCAGACCTCGATGCCGTCCATGCCGGGCATCATCCAGTCGAGGATGGCCAAGTCGGGCCCGCCCTCGCTCTGCAGGAGGTCCCACGCCTCGGTTCCGGTCGAGGTCAGAACCGGTTCGTGCCCCCATCGCTTCAGCGTCGCCTCGAGCAGGCGTCGCGACACGGGGTCATCCTCGGCGATCAAGATTCGCATGGCGAGATTCCCGACTGGTGCGGTGTTCGCGTGCTACCGGTTGTCCGTCCCGCAGAAACCCTCGTGTGTGCCGATCCAGAGACGGCCGTCGCGCGTCCGGGACGGCCCGCGACGGAGAATCTATTCCGTGGAGGAGGGGGTCCGGCGCTTCCGTTTCAGCGCCTCCCAGCCATCCAGCCGGCGCTTGATCTCCCGCTCGAAACCGCGCTCGGTCGGGACGTAGTACCGGCGACCCTTCAGGGCGGTCGGCAGGCAGTCCATATCCGCGACGCCGTCCGCCTCGTCATGGGCGTACTGGTAGCCGCGCCCGTACTCGAGCTCCTTCATGAGGCGCGTCGGGGCGTTGCGCAGGTGCAGGGGCACGGGCTCGGCGCGATCCTCGTGGGCGTCGGCCGCCGCACGCTGATACGCGCGGTACACCGCGTTGCTCTTGGGGGCAGTGGCCAGGTACAGCGTGGCCTGTGTCAGGGCGGTATTGCCTTCGGGAAGCCCGATGAAATGGACGGCGTCCCTGGCGGCGACGGCCACGACCAGGGCCTGCGGATCGGCATTACCCACGTCCTCGGAGGCAAAGCGGACCAGGCGGCGCGCGATGTAGAGCGGATCCTCGCCGGCCTCCAGCATCCGGGCCAGCCAGTACACGGCCGCGTCGGGATCGCTGTTCCGCATGGACTTGTGCAGCGCCGAGATCAGGTTGTAGTGCTCGTCGCCCGCCTTGTCGTAGAGCAGCGCCCGCCGCGCGATCGACTGACGAAGAAACGGCTCGTCCACCAGGCGTCGGCCCTCCGACAGGGGTGCGGACGCGGCGGCGAACTCCAGCAGGTTCAGGGCGACCCGGGCGTCCCCGTTCGCGAAGCGGGCAATGGCGGTCACGGCGGCCTCGTCGACCGCGAGGGGCTGGTCCCCGAGACCCCGTTCGCGGTCTGCCAGCGCGCGCCGCAGGACCGCCACCAGGTGCTCCTCGGCCAGCGGCTGCAGGACGAACACCTGGGACCTGGACAGGAGCGGCGCATTGACCTCGAACGACGGGTTCTCGGTCGTCGCCCCAACGAGGACGATGTCCCCGGCTTCGACGCGGGGCAGGAAGGCATCCTGCTGTGCCTTGTTGAAGCGGTGAATCTCATCGACGAAGACGATGGTCCGGCGGCCACGGGCGCGGCGGGCACGCTGGGCCTCGGCCATGACGTCCTTGATCTCCTTGATGCCGGACAGCACGGCGCTGAACGCGATGAAGTGGGCGCGCGTGGTCTCGGCGACGAGCCTGGCCAGGCTGGTCTTCCCGGTGCCCGGCGGCCCCCACAGGATCACGGACTGGAGCAGATCGCGCTCGATGGCCTCCCGCAGCGGCCGCCCCGGCGCGAGCAGCGCCTCCTGGCCGACGTACTCGTCGAAGTTGCGGGGGCGCATCCGCTCGGCGAGCGGCGGGCGCGCGGCGGGCGTGGGTGCGGCCGGATCGTCGAAGAGTTCGCCGCTCGTCATGACCGGTCCCCTCCACGCTGCGCCCCGGCGACGGCCACCTGCCGCTGCCGGTAGGCCTCGAAGACCACGACCGCCGTGGCGGTGGCGACGTTGAGGGACTCGACCGGCGGTCGCATCGGGATGGCCACGAGGAGGTCGGCCGCCGCCAGCAGGGCAGGATCCAGGCCGCCGCCTTCGCCCCCCACCATCAGCACGAGCGGGCCGGCCAGGTCCACCTCGTACAGGTCCCGTCCTCCGCGGGGCGTGGTGGCCGCCAGGCGATACTCACGGCTGCGGATGGCCGCCAGCGCCTCGTCGGCCGTGAGGCGCGCCGCGACGGGCAGGCGCAGGGCGCTGCCCATCGACCCGCGGAGGGCCTTCCAGCCGAGCGGGTCGGCGCACGCGCCCACGCAGAGGACGCCGGTGGCGTGCCCGGCCTCCGCGGCCCGCACGATCGCGCCGAGATTGCCCGGGTCCTGGACGTCGACCGCCGCAATCACGAAGGCGGAGGGACCATCCAGCACGTGGTCGAGGGGCGAGGGCGCCGCCGTCGCGATGGCGACAATCCCGGACGGGGAGCGGACGGGGCTCATGGCCTCCATCACGCGCTCGCTGACCTCGTACACCTCCGGGCAGGCCCGCGCCAGCATGTCCGCGAGGGCGGCCCCCTCGGAGGACTCACGGGCGCGGGGCGCGAGCGCGGCGCGCGCGAGGGGCACGCCGGCGCCGAGCGCGTCGCGGACGAGGTGGGGACCGTCGAGGAGGATCTCGTCCGAGCCGGGCGCGCGGCCCCGCGCGAGCGCGCGTGCCTGGCGCACGAACGGATGGTGGCGGCTGGTGATGGTTCTCACGGCGCAGGACGACCCGGGGGGCCGTGTCGAGCATAACAGATATGCTAGACTCATCGTTTATCCCTCGTTGGTGGCGCGTGCCCGTGGTGCGCGACGCCCGGGGCGCCGTTCCGGGCGCCTGCCTGGCCGGGCCGCGGGCGAAGAGAGGTGCGATGAAGGCGCGCATACTGAAGCGTTTCGAGGACGAGCTCGCCGCGCTGGACCGCGAGCTGAAGATGGAGTTGCCCGGCGAGATCAAGCGGGCCCGCGAGCTGGGCGACCTCCGGGAAAACGCCGAGTACCAGGCGGCCAAGGAACGTCAGACGATGGTCCAGGCCCGCATGGCGATGCTGCGCAAGCGGATGGCCGAGATCTCGCTCATGAACCTCGACAAGCTGCCCCGCGATCGCGTGGCCTTCGGGGCGACGGTGCACGTGCGGGAGGACAACGGCGACGTCGTCATCTACCAGCTCGTGATGCCCGAGGATGCGGACGCGACCAAGGGCCTGATCTCGACCAGTTCGCCCATCGGCCGATCCCTCATGGGCAAGCAGGCGGGCGACGACGTCATCGTGCAGACTCCGACCGGGGTGCGCCAGTTCGAGATCCTGAAGCTGATCACCGTCTACGACGAGGCCTGATCACCGTGAACCGCCGCAGGCCCGGGCCCGCTGGTGGGGGCCATGACTGACGCCGGCCAGCCGGCCGCCCGGGTCGCCCACACGCCTTACTCGCCACGGTTCCGCACGGCGCTCGTGCTGACCGGCACCGGCACCGCCGGCGCGTACCACGCGGGCGTGCTGCGCGCGATACGCGAAGCCGGTGTCAAGATCGACATCGTCGCCGGGCGCGGGATCGGCGTGGTAGGCGCCCTGTTTGCGGCCGTCGATGGCGGCGCGCGCCTCTGGTCGGCCGACGGCTTCTGGCGCAGCCCCGCCCCCGGGGCCGCGTACCCCTGGCGGCCGGCGATCCGCGCGCTCGCGTGGACGCTGTGGGTCACGCTTGCACTGACCCTCATCCCGCTCGTGTTCCTCGCGGGCGGGTTAATCGTGTACCCCTTGAGCTACGGGATGAGCCTCGCCCATCTGCGCGCGGGCGCGGCGCTGGCTGACGCCTACGCCGGACTGGTGGCGTTCGCGTTCCGGCCCGGCACGCTGCCGACGTGGCTGCCGCAGGCGGCGGTGCTGCTGTGCGGCGCGCTGCTCGTGCAGCTGGTGCTGGCGGCCCGTCGCGCCTCGGGCCAGGATTCGCGGCGGCGCGTGCGCGGGGCGTTCTGGTGGCGGGTGTTCGGCGCGCCGCTCGACAGCCGCGCGCCGATTGACTACTGGCGCGGCGCGCTGTGGCGGCTCATGACCGGCGGCGCGAAGGTGCCGCTCCCGGGGCAGGGGGAGTTGAGCCGCCGCTACGCCGAAGTGCTCGCTGACGGCCTTGGTCAGCCCGGGTTCCGCGAGCTGATCGCCGTCGTGCACGATCTCGACACGCGACGCGACCTGGTGGCGGCGCTGCTCGCGGAAGGGCATCGCCACGCGTTCTTCGGCCGGGGCCGCGGCGGAGCGTGGGCGCACCGGGCGGGCGAGACGCTCGACCTCGCGGGCGTCGGCCGCGATCACGCGATGGATGTGCTCGCCGCCGCGCTGAGCGTCCCCGTGGTCAGTGAGCCGTGGCCCGTCACGTTCGCGCCCGACAGCTTCTGGCGTGGCGAAACGCACCGGGTGTGCGACAGGCCTGAAGGGGTCGCCCGGCTGATCGAGGAAGTGGTCGAAGCCGGGGCCGAGCAGGTCATCGTGGTGTCGGCGTCGCCCGCGCTGTCCTCACCCCACACGCTCAAGGACCGGCGGATCGACGGCCACGGCCGGCTCGGCGACTGGCTGGCCGCGGCGGAGGCGGCCGCCGTGCGCGACGCCGTTCGCGCCAGCGCCCGGAGCCTCCACGCGGTCTTCCTGATTGAGCCTGCCCACAATCCGATCGGGCCGTTCGACTGCCGGGGGGCGTACGACGAGCGATCCGATCGCGTGCTGCCGCTGAGCGAATTGACGGGGCGCGGCTACGAGGATGCGTACCGGCAGTTCATCGAGCCCGAGGTCGGCGCGGGCGGGGACGACCTGCCCCAGGCACCGGCGTAGGGCATCGCCGAACCGGCACAGGCCGATCGCGGCACCTGACACCCGAA
The DNA here is from genome assembly GCA_963813325.1 of uncultured Acidobacteriota bacterium. Taxonomy (GTDB): domain Bacteria; phylum Acidobacteriota; class Vicinamibacteria; order Vicinamibacterales; family JAKQTR01; genus CAWEYM01. The sequence goes on along the minus strand of CAWEYM010000002.1, from coordinate 500,789 downwards.
AACTGAAAACTGAAAACTGACACAACTGACGACTGATAACTGACGCCTGACACCTGTCTCAGATCCGGGCCGGTTCCTTCTTCTTCTCGGCCGTCCCGTGGTCGTGGAGGAACTGCAGCACGAGTTCCTTGATCTTGTCGTTGATCTGCCCCTCGCCGAGCGGCCGGTACTTCTCCATGAAGGCCTGCAGGGGCACCACGGCCTTGGCCATCGCCCGGTGGCCGCCCGCGCTGCCGATGTCGAGAAAGATCTTGCGGACCAGTTCGCCGGCATTCTTCGAGTAGCCCAGGTTGCGCACCGAGACGATCAGGGTGCCGTTCACGACCCCCGAGATGACCGTCCACTTCACGTCCTCGACCTGCAGGAAGAAATCCGCGACGTAGGGGATCAGGTCCTCGCGCGGCGTCGGGCCGAGGAACGCGCAGAACACCTGTTCCTGGAGCGACCCGGTTTCGTGCGCGCGCTTGACGAAGTCGAGGCGCTCGACCGTGATCTCCGCGCCCTCCATCTTCCGGATCAGCGCGGCGTCGGCCAGCGGGTAGAGGTACGAGAACGCGTCGAGATCAGCCCGGTTGGCCTGGCGGTTGAAGAAGAGCGTGTCGGACTTGATCGCGTAGAGCATCGCCGTCGCCGTGCGTTCCGAGATGTTCACGTCGACGGCGCGGAGGTGGTCGGTCAGGATGGTCGAGGTGGATCCGTAGTCCGGCCGGATGTCCCGGAACACCGCGCTGTAGCCGGTCTGCGGGGGGTGATGGTCGATCACGAGATCCACGCGGTCGATCAGCCCGCTGAAGTAATGCGGCTGGACGTCCACCATCGCGATCCGGTCGAACTCGCCGAGCGAGGCCGGCGCGATCGTCTCGACCTGGATGTCCAGGAGGTTGACCATGCGGAGGTTCTCGGGCCGCGTCACGCCCTGCAGCGCGCCGATGATGGCCGTGGCCTTGGTGCGCCGGAGCAGGTTCCGCAGCGCCAGGCCGCTGGCCAGCGCGTCCGGGTCGGGGTCGTTGTGGAGCAGGATCAGCACCCGGTCCGCGTCGTTGAAATAGCGCTGGAACTGCTGCACGCGCGCGCGGGTCAGCGACCGGCTCACCTCGGTGACGAGCGGGCCGCCGAGCAGCTCGGGCATCGACAGGAAGGCCAGCTCCGGGAACTGCGTCCGCAGCTGGTCCTCGCGCCGCGCGTTGTTCTTCGTGGCGGCGCTCGTGCCCGTGCTCAGGAGGTAGACCAGCGTGGCGCCCGCGTCGCGCACCGACTGGATGGTCCGCCGCATGCCCTGCCGGCCGGTGTCCTCGACGATGACGCAGGTGTTGGGGGAGACGTCGGCCTTGAGGAAGGTGTCCGTGCGGCGCAGGTCGCCGGCCACGATGAGCACGCCCGTGTCGTGCAGCCGGCGCGCGAGCACCCGGCTCTCGACCAGGAAGTCAACCTCGAAGCTGGGGGGCAGAACCTGCTCGAGGAGCCTGATGACGAGTTCGCTGTGGCAAACCGCCAGGCATCTCATCTTGAGACCGCCGTCAACCGCCGAAAGGGGGCGTCGGATTCCATGCGCACGAACCACCTATTATATGCCGACTCGTCCCTGGCGTGGTCCCGGCCCCACTCGGTATAAGATGGACCCCCGGGGGGCATCAGGGCCGGACAGGAGGATCCCAGGGTGCGGAGGAGCCTCGCCACAGCCGTACTTGCGTCGCTGCTGGCCGGAGGCGCGCTCGCGGCCCAGACGTTCCGCAGCGGCATCGACCTGACCAGTTTCGGCGTCTCGGTGGTCGACCGCAAGGGCAACCTCGTCACCGACCTGTCCGCCGCCGACTTCGAGGTCTTCGAGGACGGCAAGAAGCAGCAGGTCCGGCTGTTCGCCCGGGGCGACGGCGGCGACGGGGACGGCCGCGCCGAGGGCACGCCCGACCTGCACCTCGGCCTGCTGTTCGACACGAGCGGGAGCATGGAGGACGACATCCGCTTCTCGCGCAGCGCGGCGGTCAAGTTCCTCAACTCGCTGCCCGACGCCGTGGACATCACGCTGGTCGACTTCGACACGGAGGTGCGCGTCGCGCGCTACGGCCAGGCCGACTTCGCCCGCCTCATCGAGCGGATCCGCGGGCGCAGGGCCGACGGCTGGACCGCGCTCTACGACGCCCTCGGCGTGTACCTCGACGGCGCCACCGCCCTCGACGGCCGGCGGATCCTCGTCGTCTACACCGACGGGGACGACACGACGAGCTCGATGACGTTCTTCGACGCGCTCGAGCTGCTGCGCGCCGCGGACGTCACGGTGTACGCGGTGGGCTTTCTTGCGCACCAGCCCGTCCGCATGCAGCCCGAGCTGCGGATGCGGCTCCAGCAGGTGACCTCGCTCACCGGCGGCCAGGCGTTCTTCCCGTCGTCGTTGAAGGACCTCGACGGGACCTACGACAAGGTCCTCGCCGAGATCCGCGCCCAGTACACGATCGGCTACCTGCCGGCCAACGCGGCCACCGACGGCAGCTGGCGCAAGGTGGAGATCAAGGCCCGGCGACCGGGGCTCAAGGTGCGCACGCGCGCCGGCTACTACGCGCCCTACAAGAAATCCCCCTGATCGCCCGCGGCGTGCCGCGGCTGAAGGCGACAGCCATGCCCTCGGTCTACGATCGGTTCACGCTCGTGTCGGATTTCGAGCTCCGCGGCGACCAGGCCCGGGCGATCGACGAGCTCGTCGCCGGGCTGGACCGCGGCGACCCGGCCCAGGTGCTGCTCGGCGTCACCGGCTCGGGGAAGACCTTCACGATGGCGCAGGTGGTGGCCCGGGTGAACCGGCCCACGCTGGTGATGGTCCACAACAAGACGCTGGCCGCCCAGCTCTTCCAGGAGTTCCGCCGCTTCTTCCCGGACAACGCGATCGAGTACTTCGTCAGCTACTACGACTACTACCAGCCGGAGGCGTACGTGCCGGCCTCCGACACGTACATCGAGAAGGAAGCGACCACCAACGACGACATCGATCGCATGCGCCTGTCGGCCACCCGCTCGCTCTTCGAGCGGCGCGACGTCCTCATCGTGGCCAGCGTCTCGTGCATCTACGGCCTGGGCTCGCCGGAGGCCTACTACGGCATGCTGCTGCCCCTGGAGCGGGGCCAGCGCATCGACCGCGACCAGATCCTGCGCAAGCTGGTGGAAATCCAGTACGAGCGGAACGACTACGAGTTCGGCCGCGGCACGTTCCGGGTTCGCGGCGACATCGTCGAGGTCCAGCCGTCGTACGAGGAGTACGCCGTCCGCATCGAGCTGTTCGGCGACGAGGTGGACGCGCTCGTGTCGTTCGACCCCCTCACCGGCAAGGCGATCCGCCGCCACGACAAGCTCGCGATCTACCCCAAGACCCACTTCGTAACCTCGCGCGATCGCACGAAGCAGGCCGTCACCACGATCAAGGCGGAGCTCGAGGAGTACCGCGGCCGCCTCGAGCGGGACGGCAAGCTGCTCGAGGCGCAGCGCCTGCACCAGCGCACGATGTTCGATCTCGAGATGATCAAGGAGATCGGCTACTGCCACGGGATCGAGAATTACGCGCGGCACCTCACCGGCCGGGCGCCGGGCCAGCCGCCGCCGACGCTGCTCGACTACCTCCCGGACGACGCCCTGGTCATCGTCGACGAGAGCCACCAGACCGTGCCGCAGGTCCGCGGCATGTTCCACGGCGACCGATCGCGCAAGGAGGTGCTCGTGTCGTACGGGTTCCGCCTGCCGTCGGCCCTCGACAACCGTCCGCTCAACTTCGAGGAGTGGGAGGCCCGCGTGCGGCAGGTCGTCTTCGTCTCGGCCACGCCGGGACCGTACGAGCTCGCCCGGGCGGGGGGCGTCGTGGTCGAGCAGATCATCCGGCCGACCGGCCTGGTCGACCCCGTGATCGACGTGCGGCCCGTGCGGGGCCAGGTCGACGATCTGCTCCAGGAGATCCGGGCGAGGGTCGACGCGAAGGAGCGCGTCCTCGTCACGACGCTCACCAAGCGCATGGCCGAGGACCTCACGCAGTACTACCACGAGCTCGGCGTCCGGGTCCGCTACCTGCATTCCGACATCGAAACGCTCGAGCGCGTCGAGATCCTCCGGGACCTGCGGCGCGGCGTCTTCGACGTGCTGATCGGGATCAACCTGCTGCGCGAGGGTCTCGACCTGCCCGAGGTCTCGCTCGTCGCGATCCTCGACGCTGACAAGGAAGGCTTCCTCCGCTCGGCCGGCTCGCTCATCCAGACATCGGGGCGCGCGGCGAGGAACGTGCATGGCAGGGTCATCATGTACGCCGACGTGAGGACGGACAGCATGAAGGCGGCGCTCGCCGAGACCGACCGCCGCCGTCGGACGCAGGAGGCCTACAATGTCGAGCACGGCATCACGCCGGCCTCCATCGTCAAGGGCATCGACGACGTGCTCGCGAGCGTGTACGAGCGCGATTACGCCCGGATCCCGTCCGTCCGGGAAGACGCCGAGCCCTTCCTGACGCAGGGACAGATCGAGGCCCGCATCGCCCAACTGAACAAGGACATGCGGACCGCCGCGGCCAACCTGGAGTTCGAGAAGGCGGCCTCGATCCGCGACGAGATCAAGAAGCTGCGGGCCAGGAGCCTGGGGGTCGACGACCCGGGCGTGCTGTCCAGCGGATCCGGTGCGGGGCCGGGGTGAAAATCCGCCCAGGGGCGGGCGGGGGCGGTTCGGCGCCGCCCGTTGTGTGAGAAGATGAGAAGGTCGGCTCTGGCGCGCCGCGGGGCGTCGCCAGCGACCGTTTGCCAGGAAGGAGCCTCACGATGTCGGAGAACAACGGAGCGACGGGAGTCGTCGTGGCATTCACGCTCGGCGCGCTGGTGGGCGCGGTGGTCGCGCTGCTGATGGCGCCGGCGTCCGGGCACGAGACCCGGGAGTTCCTGAGCGAGAAGGCCAAGGACAGCCGGGACAAGGCTGCCGAGGCCGCCCAGCGGACCAAGGAGTACCTGAGCCGCCAGAAGGAGACCCTGACGTCCGCTGTCGAGCGGGGCCGGGAGGCCTACCGCGGCGCCCGGGAGAAGGAGCAGGCGTGAACACGGTCTTTCTCGGGGCCATCGCCGTTGCCGTCGTGGTGATGGCGGTGGTCCAGGTGGGCATCATCGTCTATGCCGCGCGCCTAGCCCGCCGGATCGATCATTTGTCGGACCAGATCCAGCACGAGATCGTGCCGGTCATGGCCCATCTGAACACCGTGGGCCAGCATCTGGAGCGCGTGTCCGGCCTGGCGGCCGTGCAGGCCGAGCGCGTGGACCGCTTGCTGGCCGACGTCAGCCAGCGGGTGGAGGACACGCTGAGCATCGTGCAGGGGGCCATTGCCGGGCCGTTGCGCGAGGGCTTCGCCGTGGTGGCCGGCGTGCGCGCCGTCTTCGGCGCGCTGCGTGGGTTCCGCGGCGACCGGTCGCGCCAGTCGCGCTTCGACGACGAAGACCCCTTGTTCATCGGCTAGCGAGGCCGATGCCGGGGCGCGCCGCCCCCACGGCGCGCCTGCACGGGACCGCTCTCTGGCGGGTTTCCGGCGCTCCTGCCGCGTGTTGACGCCGGGCATCTCCGGGTGGTAGAACAACACGCAACGATTCGGCCCTCACGTGAAGGTGACTCTCATGATCACAAGCCTGCACCGTCTTTCCCGCCTCCTTATCGGCTTGCTGGTAGTCGTGGTGATGAGCAGTGCGGCCGCCGCCCAGGAACCGAAATCGGTGGCGCTCACCAGGGAGCTGACCGGGTTACTGGACGCGGCCAAGCTGGATGCGATCGCGGCCAAGGAAGGGACCGACCTCGAGCAGTACGTCGCGGCCCTGTACTTCCCCGGCAGCCAGCTGCTCGTCGTTTCGGCCAAGTACGCCCCGGCCGTCCTGCTCAAGGAGAAGCTCGATCGCAAGGAGTACCGGGAGATCTACATCGACCTGAACAGCGCATCGCAGCCCGGTTCGAAGGTGATGGTGGAGGACATGGGGGCCGACGGCCTGCTCCCGGACCACCCGGACAACAAGGCCTTCGACTCGGTGGAAACCGACGGCAAGCGCACCGTGTTCGATGACGACTGGCGGAAGGCGCAGAAGCTGTCGGAAGAGGCGTTCAAGAAGCTGCACGACGACGCCGAGGCCCGCTACGAGAAGATGCTTCAGGCGCTGATTGCCCAGGCGAAGAAGTAGCGCGCACTGATACTGCACCGGGGAGGCGTCCCGACCGCCTCTGGACACCTCCCCGCGAGCCCACTCGCCCGCTGCACTCGCGGCGATTGTTCTCGTGTCCAGACCGGCCGGTCTCTCCCTGGCTGCGCGTGACCGGCTGTCACGCGCGAGCCCCTGGCCCGGGCCGTTCCACCACATCACGGCCCGCCGCCCGCGGGCGGCGACGAGGGCGCGTGCGCACGCAGGAACGCGGAGACCCGCGCCCGCGCGTCGTCGAGGTGCGTGAAGATCCGTCCGCACGCGCAACGGCTCAGCCCCTGGCGGCGCCGACCTCATGGTAGAGTGGCTCCAACCAGCGAGCAGGTGAGTCCCACTGGGCTGTTCGAGCGCGGTTGCCGCCCCGGCAACATGGGTAGATGCGACGAATCGGCGTTCTCGAGGACACAGCCATGACGAATCCACTCCCGCTCGTGTTCACGCCGCTGAGCCCAAAGACCCAGGGGTTCGCGCCCGCACCGGCCTCCCTGTCACGCGCCAAGATCCCCGGTGGGTGGCTCGTGTACCGGTACGACCCACAGTGACCCGTCGGTGTTCGTTTTCGTCCCCGACCCGGAGCACCAATGGGACGGGGGATCTCTTCAATGACCGTGCGTCGCGGCCCCGCCCGGCATGGCGAGCGCGGGTCCATCGAGTCGACACGCTGGTAGGAGCGATCGACGGCTGGTGATGTGCCGCCCCAAAGGCGAGGGTGGCTGCTCGCGCCTGATCACGGGTGGCGCCCGCTCTTGAACACGCGACCGACGTCGAGGCCGAAGGCCGGCGCGTTGCGCGTGCCGCTGATCTGGATCGGGATGGCGCTGCCGGTGCCGTCCTTCTGCCTGAAGATCGGGTCGACCGCTTTCAGCAGGAGCGACTTCAGGCCGGTCGTCGTCTGCGAGATGCTCGCGTCGAGCAGGAGTTGGCCCTTGAAGTCGAGCGTCTCGGCTTTGAGCGCGTACGTTCCCGCCAGCTCGACGTTGGCGCCGGGCACGGCGAAGGTGAGGTCCGGCAGCACGAGCCGGCCGTTCGCGAGCGTGAAACGCCCCTGGAAGTCCGAGACGACGCGCTCCTTCCCGGGCTCCTCGGTCTTCCCCCGTCCACGCTTGCTCAGCTCCTCGATTCTTCCCTGCACATCGTAGTTGGTGAACCGCGCGCGGCCGATCGCGAATCGTCCGTCCAGCCTCAGGCGATCGGCGACATCGTTCTCCCCGGGCGGCAGCACGAACGTCGTCGTGAGCGTGAGCCCGCCCACCATCGGCGGTGTCGCCGTCCCGACCGCCATCGTCATGATGTCCTCGATACGCGCCTTGTCCATCGCGACGTCGAGCGTCACCGTGCGTCCGTGCTGCCCCTTCGGCGCGTCGAGCACGGCGCCTGACGCGTGCAGGTGGGAGCCCAGGAACCAGGCGTCGACCACTTTCAGCCGCGTGTCGCCGTTGGTGCCGTCGATCAGCGCCTGATATTTCACGTGGAGCGGGAACGGATGACCGCCGACCTTGACCGTGAAGTCCGGCGTGTCGGTCTCGCCTGTGGCCTCGATGTCGGCAAGCGTGCCGCCGAAGTTGCCCTGTGCCGACAGCGTGCCGGAAATCCCTTTGAACACGCCGAGGTCCGCCCTCGCGAAGTCGAAGTCGCCTTCGAGGGGCGTGTCGCCGGGCTCGTCCCGGTGCCAGGGGCCGAACGTGCCGCTGACGTCGATTTCGCCGGGTGGCACGCCGTTGGTGAGCGTCGCCTCGAACGGCCAGGGTCGGGTGGCGCCGACGTCGTGCATCAGCAAGTGGTGAATGGCCCACACCTTCGGTTCTCTGTCTTCCTTGAAGGGGAGGATGACCACCCGCGCGCCGTCCGCATCGAGGCGGTCGATGACGACGCCGCTGTCTTTCAGCGGGTCACTCCGGGCATCGGCGGTCGAGCGGTGATCATGGCCAGATCTCTGCCTTCCGGCTTCTGACCTTTCCCTGTCTCGTTGTTTGTCCCGCGCCTGGCTCGGCGGAATGTTGATGTCGAGTCCATCGAGCTGCACGCGATCGACGTGCTTGCGCAACAGACCGACCAGGTTCGCGTCCACGTGGAACGACTTGATCGAGATGAGCGGCGGGTACGCGGCCATCCCGCGGCGGCGGATCCGCAGATCGAACCCGTCCGCGCGCAGACCCGGGAAGATGCGGAGGCGCAGGTCGCCGAGTTCCACGTCGCTGTCCAACTCCTCGGCAAGTGCCCGGACGATCCGGTGGCGGAGGATATCCGATGACAGCGGGACCGCCGCCGTGAACATCGCCGCCAGGACGATCACGAGCCCGGCGAGGCCGAGCGACGCCCACAACAGCGGCCGCTTGAGAATCCGTCGGCGTTCTACCCCCAGAACCCCTCCTGCAACATGCGCGAGGGAAGGACACTGGCACCCCACCAACGAGCGAAGCGGTGAGCGCATGCGCCCGGGAGCATGCTGGACCCCTATCCCGGCGCTGTCAAATTGCGGAGAATCCAGAGGGCGGCGCGACCAGACTGTCAGAGGACACCTGTGGCACGCGGATGGGCCGCGAGGTGTGATAGCACAGGTCAGGGTACCGCCCTTGACGTCTCTCCCGGGCCCCCATGTCGCCGGGGAGTCTCCCTTCTCACTGTCTACTTGACGGGGAAGCTCACGGCTTGACACGACCCTGGTCTTCGTCCACGATCCAGCAACCGTCGGATCAGTCAAGCTACCCGCCCGAGAAATGATGGTCGAGATCACGGAAGTCTGCTCCCGCTCCCAGCTCCGGCAGTTTGTCGCGTTCCCTGAGCAGCTGTACCGGGCGCATCCGTACTATGTCCCCAAGCTCGTCGACGATGAGCTGGCGACGCTCAGCCGCGAGAAGAACCCGGCCTTCGATTACTGTGAGGCGCGCTACTGGCTGGCCCGCAGGGACGGGGCACCGGCCGGGCGCATTGCCGGCATCATCAGTCAGCGCTACATCGAGACCTGGAAGAACAAACGCGCCCGTTTCGGCTGGGTTGACTTCGTGGACGATCCCGAGGTGTCGAAGGCCCTGTTCTCCGCCGTGGAATCGTGGGCGAGGGAACGGGGCCTCGAGGGCGTGCACGGTCCGCTCGGCTTCTGCGACATGGACCGGGAAGGCATGCTCGTCGAGGGGTTTGACGAGCTGGACATGCTCATCACCAACTACAACTACCCATATTATCCCGCGCACATGGAGCGCCTCGGCTACACGAAGGATGTCGACTGGGTCGAGTACCTGGTGACGCCGCCGTCCGAGATGCCGGCCAACGTCGAGCGGATCGCCCGGGTCGTACTCGAGCGATGCAAGCTGCGGCTCGCAGAGACCAAGCACCGGCGGGATCTGCTGCCCTATGTCGACGGCATCTTCTCCCTGATCAACGACAGCTACAAGGAGCTGTATAGCGTCGTCCTGCTGTCGGAGGCCCAAATCCAGTACTACACCAGGCAGTTCTTCTCGTTCGTGAACCACGAGTACGTCAAGGTGATCCTGGACCACGACGGGAGCGTCGCTGCATTCGGCATCGCGATGCCGTCGCTGTCGCGGGCGCTCCAGCGTTGTCGCGGGCGGCTGTTTCCGTTCGGGTTCGTCCACGTCCTCCGGGCGCTCCGCTCCAACGACCGGCTCGACCTGCTGCTGACCGCCGTTCGCGCCGACCTGCGGAACAAGGGCGTCAACGCGGTCCTGATCAACGAGATGTGGAAGACAGCCGTCCAGCACGGCATTCGATACGCCGAGACCGGTCCAGAGCTGGAAACCAATGAGGGGATCCAGTCCCAGTGGAAGCACTTCGAGACGCGCCAGCATCGGAGGCGGCGCTGTTTCTACAAGGCCCTCTCACCTGATCCGGTGGCGGATCCTGCACCCTGACCTCGCAAAGGGGAACACATGCGCCCACCCATCACGGTTCTTGTCGCGGCGTGTGTGAGATTCGCGTGATCTGACCGCGGTACTCCTCTTCCCCGGCGCCAGGCATCACGATGGCTCGCGCGACGGCCTCGTCCGCACCGGGCTTGATGCCGATCTTCACCCGGCAGGCGCCCTTCGGTTTCGCCGGCTGTGCAATCCGGCACAGTCTCACATTCTCGACAACGGTACCGTGGGAACGTCGGCTCGGGACGGCGTCGTCCATCATCGCCGCGCCGACGCGGAGGCCGAACACGAACACTTCGACGGCAAAACGACTGAATAGCGAGACTCACACAGCAAAGGAACTCCTGTCATGAGCACGATCATCACCGATGACGGCACGACGATCTACTACAAGGACTGGGGCTCGGGACCACCCGTCGTCTTCAGCCACGGCTGGCCGCTCGACGCCGATGCCTGGGAAGGCCAGATGGTCTACCTCGCGTCCAACGGCTATCGGTGCATCGCCCATGATCGTCGCGGCCACGGCCGGTCGAGCCAGCCCTGGACCGGCAACGAGATGGACACCTACGCCGACGACATGGCGAAGCTCATCGAAACGCTCGACCTGAACGGCATCACCCTGATCGGCCACTCGACCGGCGGCGGAGAGGTTGCCCGCTACATCGGGCGCCGCGGCACCATGCATGTCGCCAGGGTCGTGCTGATGGGCTCGGTGACGCCGCAGATGCTCAAGACGGCCGCCAATCCCGGCGGGCTGCCGATCGAGGCGTTCGACAAGATCCGCGCCGGCGTCGCCGCCGACCGTTCGCAGTTCTTCAAGGACCTCACGACGCCGTTCTACGGCGCCAACAGGCCCGGTGTGAAGGTCAGCCAAGGCGTCCGTGACGCGTTCTGGTTTCAGGGAATGCAAGGCGGGCTCAAGAACGAACTCGACTGCATCGAGGCGTTCTCCGAGACGGACTTCACCGAGGACCTCGAGAAGTTCGACGTGCCGACCCTGATCATCCACGGCGACGACGACCAGATTGTGCCGATCGAGGCCTCGGCGCTCCGAACATCGAAGCTGATCAAGGACGCGACCCTCAAGATCTATGCGGGCGCGCCTCACGGCATCGCGGACACGCACAAAGACCAGCTCAATGCCGACCTGCTCGCATTCCTCAAGGCCTGACGCCACCATCCCGGCGCCGCCTGCCTGGTGGCGCCGGGACCGGAGCCGTACCGGTCGGCATTCCAACCGGACCTCGTGCCGCACGGGGCCACGAGTGCCGCGTCGCTGAGGCGTAGCGATTGGGGCCGCCTGCACGCACTATGGCGCCCCGCTTGCCGACGGACTGCTCGTCGGGGATACGGTGCGCTGTGCCTGGCACCATGCTTGTTTCAGTCTGCGCAGTGGCGAGGCGCTCCGCGCGCCGGCGCTGGACCCGGTGTCCTGCTGGTCGGTCGGGCAGCGGGACGGCGCGGCGTATGTCGGGAAGAGGCTGGAGAGCGTGCGGCCGCCATCCCTCCCGGCGCAGGCCGGTCTTCCGAAGTCCGTCGTGATCGTGGGAGGTGGCGCCGCGGGCAACGCTGCTGCAGAAATGCTCCGGCGTTTGGGGTATCCCGGTCGCGTCACCACGCCGAGGCCTGGGACGCGGCGGAGATCGACGGACAGCTCGACGCGGCGGCTCAGGACTGCACGATCACCTACCGGCGCGAGGGCAGGACGCTGGCCGTCGCCGTCGTGCACCGGGATATGGATGGCCTGCTGGCGGAGGCGGAGTTCGAGACGACAAGCCGAGGCATGCCATCACGCTGAAGACCGTGCCCTTCCGCGGCGAGGCCAGCAGCAATGTCGAGTCTTCGGGTGGTCACCGGCACGGTCGCCGGGGTATGGGGAATCTTCGTTGTCTCCCGGAGCGGCGGCAGGCCCGGCCGCGGGAGGCGCAGCCACCAGAAGGGCGATCGCGGTTGGCGGTAGATGGCCATCGTCAGAGCCAGGTACACCAGCAGTGCCTTTCAGGGCGGATACCGATGCGGTCCTCACGCATCGTGGTCAGACCATATGCAGAGGCTCATTAAAACGTGCCGCTGCTGGTAGCGATGACGTAGGCCCCGCAGCTCACCGAGTTCTTATACAGGTCCCCCCGTTTGTAGATTCGGGTCTCGATGCATCCGCTTGCGAGGCCATTCTGGGCCGACACATAGAGGAACTGCCCGCTGCTGGCCGAGAAGCTGTATGCCCAGGGTGGCGTGACGTTGGTCACCTGCGACGTGCCTTCGTTCGAATTGGCATAGGTGATGACGTTGATGCGCGAGGTGGTCCCAACCACCTGGTACTCGACGGCCGGCCAGATCACAGTGATGGTGAGTCGCTGTTCCGTGTTCCCGTCCCCGTTGGTGCTGGCGAGTCGATACGTGGTCGTGAAGGTCGGCGTAACGACCAATGTTCCAGCAGCCGGGACGTCTGTATATGGTGGTTCCAACGTGACGCGGGTCGCGCCGGTGACGTTCCAGTGGAGCGTTGTCGACCGTCCGCGGGCAAAGCTGGTCTGGTCGGCGGAGAACTCGACAATGACAGGAGGATGGCGCACGCTCGGCGCGTCAACAGATTGGGTCGCCCGTCCGCTGGTCCCATTCGCGTCCGTGAACGTCACGCGCACTTCGAGCCGCCTGACAGCCTGGCCCGACGTGTCGGTTGCCGCGATCGCGCGCGAGTCCATGGACCCATTAGCCACGAGGAGCGTTCCCCCGAAGACATCCGCCGCCGTCGCGCTCGCCACGCCGATTTGCGCGGCATCGGTAAAGAAGGCAATTTCGACACCAGCAAGGGTGGCCGCGGTGACGCCGCCAATCTCCCGAACAGTGAACTTCACCGTGTATTGGATTCCTCCCACATCGCGAGTCGCTGAGACATCCACGTTGCCGATGCTGACGTTCGCCGCTGGCCGGCTCGGCGAGGCTGGCGCCCCCCCGCCGCCGCCCCCACAACTTACGATGAGCAGGAGAAGGACAACAAGCGCCGAACGCGAAACGGTCATTTTGCCTCTCGCACGCCAGCAACCCGTCAACCAGCCTTTCGACGACGACCGCCGCGTCTGGCCTGGTCGCCGCCAGCCTTTCGATCTTCCGTCGGGGAGAGTCGCTTGGCGGTTAGGACAGATCATGGTGTTTCCTCTTGAGTCGCCGCGCGGGCGAGTCCCATCAACGAAACGTCGCTTCCGCGATCCGATCCTCGTTCACGACGCGGCAGCGGATCGCCACAGCGCGGTCTCGCGCCATGAACGGCTGGAGGGGCTGGCCCAGGGCCATAAGGGTCTCGTAGGGGACCTCAGCCGATGCCAAGGGCTCGATCCGCCGATGGCCGCTCGCGCTCCACTCGACGCCATGCTCGTCAGTGAGACTGACCTCGCAGTCGGTGATAGGATGCGCCTCCCGATTGACGAGCGTGAACCCAAGAAGCCCGCGGCCGACGCTGAGTTGGAGGCTGCGCCGGGTGGGTGTGAGATCAGGCCGTGAGCTCGCAGGCGGGCTCGGCGTCAGGATGGCCCACATCCACAAGATCGCCGCAATGACGCCAAGGCCGAGCAGGAATTTCGTGCCGGGCTTCATCAGCGGTCCTCCATCGAGCGCTTACTTTACCGAAGGTCTGCCGGGCTGAGGCCTGTCGTCGAGCGTAGCAGGAGGTCCAGACATACGAGCGTGGTCACCACTATCGAGACGACGGAGAGGGCTCTGGGAACAACGTGTGAGCGCCGCCCATCCTTTTCGGGGCCGATGACCATGTCGAACATCCTAGCCACGATGTACGACCCGATCATGAGACCAATTTCTGGCAACATAACAGCCCCTTCCTTTGACGGATCCCACACTCGCTTCGAGCACGTCCATGAGCAGGTTCGGGTCACGGGTCATCGCGATAGTCGACTCACTCCTCCGGGATGTCGAGGACGTCCCCACCCAGAGCGTCTGGCGCAGCCACAGCGTCCGGTGTCGGCTCACGCCGCGCACGTAGGAGCTTGCCAGCAGCCTTCGATACCTTTCTTGCCGCAGCGTTGGCCTTATCGCCTTCGAGGACTTCTCGTTTGATGACGTCCTGCCGGAGCGCCTCGCGAATCTCTACGATTTCGAGTTTGACGTCAGAGAGGCGGCGCAGCTCACGGCGAACGCTCTCGAGCACTGGGTCGCTCAGGAGAACTGCGCCGAGGTAGAACCGGCTCGTCGCCTGCAGATGATCGTGGTACGCGTGCAGCCCCGACTTCACCATACTCTCCCGCGTGAGCAGGTAGAGGCTCTCGATGTGCCCTCGCGTCTTCGGATTCAAGGCCACCAGATCGATGTCCAGGACCAATTCGGCGTCGATCGGCTTCGAGAAGATGACGCGATAGACTCGCCACAGGTTGCCCGTTGTCAACGCTATCCACTCGATGCCCTGGTTGGCGGCGTAGTCGATGGCCTGCTTGGCGTGGCTATCCTTTAGTCCAACCCCGATCGCCTTGACCTCAATCAGGAGCTGGAACTTGCCATCAATCCGCGTCGCCAGGTCGCAGAACGTTCAGCGGATGCACAGCTCTCGGGTGATCTCGCTGTACTTGTCGTAGCCGAAGACCTCCGCCAGGACGTCCGTCACGATCATTGAGGTGTCGGACTCATTGATGTCCCGGGCCTGCGCGTTCTGTAGGACGGGTTGGAAGCGCCTCAACCCGGCGACCAACCGCTCGGCGACCTTGTTCGGGATGGCCATGCATTGTCTCCTGGCGGGGGGCACCCGCCGATTCACCTGATACGCGCGGTGCAGAGTCCCGGCTCCGGGGTACTACTCCTGGTCGTGCGCCGGGTGCGTGTGGGGGCGATGGCGCTGGCGGGGCGAGCGCCCCCGTCGACCGAGGTGCTTACCGCGTGGCGGCGCCATCGCTCGGCGCCTGTCGAGCACAGCTTTGACAGAGTCCTGTGACGTTGCTCAAGGCGGCCCCTCCCTGAGCAGTCCTTCGGTGGACCTCCCAGTCGCCGCGTAGCATCGCTGGGCAACGCCCCGCGTGGCCACAGCCGGGCTTGGTGCATTCGCATCGGCCGGCGGCGCGACAAAAGACGTCGCGTCGCAGGGCCATGGGCCATTCCCTTTCAGGCAAGAGCATCCCGCGAGATCATGGCTCCTTGGCGACGGCCTTCACAAGAGGGCCAAAAGTTGGCCGATCAGTTGTGAACGGGCGGTAACAACTCCGGCCGGTCAACGTCCGTTCGGGTGCGCTGCAGGATCAGGTGCGTCCGGGCTGACGGGCCCCAGGCAGGAGTCGACCAGGCGCTCCACGGCAGCCAGCACGCGTTCGTCGAGCTGCTCCAGCTTCGCGCCGACCCGGAGGACGGCCGGCGAGAAGCGGGACCGGTCCAAATGGTGAACCACGAACGCCCGGGGTAGTTCCTTCCCCTGGGCGAGTATCGAGGTGTTCGGGGGCATGGGCTCGTTCCGGATGATGGCGCAGAACGGATAGGGATGCCGCAAACAGACGTGATCGGGCGCAGAAGAGGCAGCCATGGGGCGTGCACGCCCTCGGGGGCCGGTGGACGTGCAGGTGACTGCAACTCGTGATCTCGGCCGCCGGCCGGGACCACCCACGTCATGGGTGGTGCTCCTTGGGTTGTTCTCCCACACGGATGACCTTCTGGCCCGTGCGAAGCTGAAGGCGCATGATGACACCTGAGGCAACGTCGTCGCCGAGCTGCCAGATGGACGCTTGGGGCTTATTGTCCGTGTCCGTGTAGTAGATCGTCAGAAAGTGTTTGCGGGACTTCGCCAGCAGGAAGAGAGGACTGATCAAGATAGCTTCCGCAACGTGCTCACCGACGTTCTGTCCATATTCCATGGACGTGATTCGGGAGTAGGGCAGTTCAAACGCGACGCCCTTGACGGCCCGGAACCTCAGGGCATCTTCCGCATTCGCATCGAGGTTGCCGGACACACCCTTTGGTAGGTTGCTCGCTGTCCCTCCCACGCACTGAACCACTCTGCTGTCCACGGCCCAGGCTGGAGTGGCGAGCGCCAGGCACAACAGTAAAGCCGCACACCGGTTCGTTCTGCTCATGCCATGACTCCGTTCTGTTTCCCGGCAGTTCAGGCCCGGGGGGGCGGGTGCGAGGTGTAGCGAGTGAGGCCCGCTGACTTGGTGATCGTGACTGACCCGTGTGACAGGGCGTGTCACGGCGCGCGAGTCGACTACTTCCGCCGCCGTGCTGGCTCTTGGGCCGGCGCCGTCCGAGCCCGTCTGGTCCGCATCGTCTCGACCAGGTTCAGCACTGCCTGGCGCTGCTCGTCGCTCTCGAGATCGCGGAACTTCTCGATGAGATCGTGTTCGGCCTCGGAAGCCGCGACGACCCGTGGTGTGGGTGAAAACGAACCTGCCTCGGCCGCCGGCACCACGCGCAGTTCGTACTGATGCCGTAGGAACGGACGTTGCGGGCTGACCGCCGCCGCCGATCACCGGGGCGAGCGGTGCGCGCGACGTGGGAGGGGGCCTGCCCCCCGGGCCAGCCCTGCGAGAGTGTAACACGTGATGAGCCGCGCCAGCCGGGTATGCCCGGAGTATGCCCAGGATCGGGGTATTCCGCGTCACAGCACGACACTCGGCGTCACAGTTCGCGCAATCCAGTGGGCGGGGTGGCACCCGTAAACCGACTCAGGGGCTGTCAGATCGGGCTGGATTCGAACCACTGATCCCCGCCGTGTGAAGCAGCGTTACATGATCGACGTATCGCGGCCGACCGCGGTTTTACTGGACTCTTCCTTCCGCCCTGCGGCCGACCTTCGCCCCTTTTGCCCCCCTGTCCCGGCCTCCGTTGCAATCCGTTGCAAGCCGGCCTCGTAGGCCTTCATGGCGTCGTGCTGGGTCCGCTGGGTGCCCGACAAGTAGGTTCGAGGTCTGGCTGATGTTCGTGTGCCCCAACCAGTCCCTGACCGTGTGCAGCGGCACCCCGCCGTCGAGCCACCGCGATCCCGCTTCGCGGCGCAGATCGTGGAAGTGCAGGTTGATCGCCTGCAGCGTCGCACGCGATTCCGGCGTGACGTTCATCGTCGCCGTGTAGCTCGGCTTCTCTCCGTGGGCCTTCAGGACGGCGGACGTCCACGCCCGCTTCGTGCTCTGGACCCGCTGGCCAATCGCGCTGCCGAACACGTAAGCGTCGAACGCGTGCGGCTGGCCCGCCGGATCGAAGCGGCGCAGCTCCAGGATGCCACGAAGCCGAGTCGAGATCGGAATCCGGCGGGATCGTCTCGTCTTCGTCCTCGCGGCCAGCAACACGATCTCCGACCGCGGCGCCCAGGTCACCTTCGTGCCGTCCACCTTCAACCCCTCAACCTCCGACCACCGGAGCGACAGAATCTCTCCGCGGCGCACCCCGGTTTCGAGTGCGTACTCGACGATGGCCCGCAAGTGCGAATCGCAGGCAGCGAGCAGCTTCGACTCGTCGTCCAGATCGGCGTCGAGGCGCCGGCTGCGCGCGGTCTCGCGCGAGAGCTTGACCACGGTCTCCGTGGCCCGCTTGTAGGGGGTGCGATCGACGTAGCCCACGCGCACGGCCCAGTTGTAGACCGCGCGCAGGCGCGAGAGGCTCCAGACTCCGGTTCGTGCCGCCCATGCCCGTGCCGCTGGCGTGCCGTGCCTCGCGGTAGCGCTCGATCGTGTCGGTCACGATCTCCGCCAGGCGCCAGTCGCCGAACGGCGCCGCGCCGCCCGTGGGGCGGGGGATCGGCGTGCCACAAATCACGCAGAGGCCGGACCGGAAATCGTCCTCCGTCGCCGCGCGCTCGACCGCGACGTAGCGTTCGAGGTAGGTGTCGGCGAGCTGGCGCAGCGTCATGTCCTCGCGCGGCGCGGCCTGCCCGAACTTGCCGGCCTTGATCGCGATCCGGATCGTGGCGGCTGCGCCTCCGCCTCGCTCTTGCTCTCGATGTGTTTGTCGAGATGCTTGTCGAGGCTGAAACGGTAGTGCGTGCCCTCCACTTGAAATTGAAGTGCCACGGGCACGAGCACTTCGCCCATGCGCGCCGCGGGTGTTCGCAGAGTTTTCGCAGGCCCTTGTTGTCGTGTCGCGTCTTCATATCACCTCCGATAAACCGAGTAGATCCCATCGGTCCCTATACTGCCCGTCGCGGTCCTTGAAAATGCGCATCGGGTTCGTGAGGGAATGTGGCCCTTTCCGGCCAGGCGTCTTCTCCCACTGCTTATGACTGTCGTACACAGACTTTGCTACGACGGCACTGGGCACGACGTAGTAGGACGGCTCGCCCTGCTCTGGTAGCACGACGAACACGTAGAAGAGATTCGTGCCAATGGCCGTTTCAGCCTTTACGTTCAACATCCAGTGAGCGTCGCTGTAGCGTCGGTCCTCCTTCAGCGCGACCTGAGATGTCTTCACTTGAATCCCGACGCTCTTGGTGGCATCCGCGTTCGAAGCGAGCACGTCGATACCCCGAGTGTTGCGCAGCGTCAGTGACGCCACGTATCCGCGACGAGACAACTCCCCCGCTACGAAATACTCGCCTGCAACTCCCGACTGAATGCTCGACAGTGTCTTCATCGCTTTTTACTCCCTGGTGCCGGTGGTGATGCCTTCCGCGCGAGTGTTCGGTGCGCTTCCGGCGTGAGCGCGCCGCCTGCCTTACCACGACCCGTGTCCGTGAGAAACCCGTTCTTCCGCGCGAGATGGATGTGCGAGCGCATCAGCTCGGGCGGGACGCCGCGCGCCGCCGCGAGTGCCGCCGTTGGCTTCCTCTCGCCGGTCTGACACCACGTCACGTAATCGCGGGCCAGTTCGGCATAGAAGCGATCGTCCGCGCGGAGGCGCGCGGGCCGCTTGCGGCGGCGCGGGCGCGACGCCCAGCCGATGCCATCGAAGATGCGTGCGGCTGCGTCCGCGCCGTAGTGTTTCGCGAGCGTCTGGCGGAGGCCCGCTGCAAACTGCCCGACCTTGACGAGCCGGAGCAAGCGCGCCGTGACGCCCCCGGCCGGCACGACGCCGTCCGTCGTCGGTCGGATCGTCAGCGATGCCACGATGCGCCGGCCGTCCACAAGCGCCAAGTCCTCGCGCACGGTCCAGCCGCCCGGCAGATCCGTCTCCTGCCAACTCCCGTCCGGCTCGTAGCGCTGGTCCAGGGTAGCCAGGATGCGGCGGCCGTCCGGGGCAGAGGCCTGGCGGAAGGTCTCGTCCGTCTCGTGTGGGTTCATGGCGGCCTCCTTAGCCCTATTAACGGTAGCGGTGCGCGTTCGTTTGTGTCAATAGTCGCGCACGTCTGTTGACTGTGCCATGGAACAGGCCCAAGTTGAAGGGGCCATGGAAGACAATTCCGAGGATTTCTTGACCCCGGCCGAAGTGGCCCGGCTGGCCGGGGTCACGCCGGCGGCCGTCCGGCTCTGGGCCGACTCGGGCCGCCTGCCCGTGCTGCGGACCCCCGCCGGCCTGCGGCTGTTTCGCCGAGCGGATGTGAATCACCATCTCACTGACCGGCAGGAGCACGGCCCCAGTGTGGGGCGGCGCCGTGGGTAGCCAACAGGCCGTCTGGGTCACGGTGAGACAAGCCGCAGCGCGCGCGCAGGTCGGTCCGAAGACGATCTACCGTGCTGTCCACAGCCGGCAGGCCCCATTGCGCGCAGCCACGGTCGGCGCCCGGCGCGAGCTGCGGTTCCTGGCGGCGTGGATCGATGAATGGATGATCGCGAACAGCACGCCGATCGACGTGAGGAGATGACGCCCGGCCCGCTGCGCCCGGCGTTTGTCGAGCGGATCCGCGCCGTGTGGGAGCAGCAGAGTGTGCGATCGGCGTTCGCTGGATCACTCTACTGGTCCACCGAGCCGCCTTGGATCTACCGCCCGCCCGCGGGCGATATGAAGCGGCTGCAGCGGCTCGCGCTCACGCTGAATTACCACGGTCCGATTCTGGACGAGGAGACGTCGTCGTGACCCTCGACGATGTCGTCCGCCGCTTCGACGCCAAGCGCTCCGGCGCCGGCTACCAGGCGTGCTGCCCGGCGCCACGGGGTTCCGACCGCCCGCGCTCTCGCAGGGCAAGACGGCCGAGGAGGACGAGAAGCGCCTAGCCACGATCCTGTTCGCCGGCGACCGCGTGATCCACATCGACAACTGCGAGCAGCCGATCACAGGCGATTTCCTCTGCTCGGACGAAGGGCTCTTCCGCGCGATCAGCTTCGTCGTGCGGCGCTCGCGGACCAGCGGGCGCTGGCGGCCTCGGCGCTGGTGACGATCGAGCAAATGATCGTCGACCCGCCCGAGTGGCGCACCATCGCCGACCCTCGCGAGCGCGACCGCGAGTGGGACGGCAGCAGATGCTGACGGCCGCGAAGAAGGCGCTGACTAGCGGCGTTGAATACTTCAACGGAAGTCCGGCGCTGCCGGACACCCTGGCGGCGTTGCTCACCGTGCGGTGTGATCACTGCGGGCATGCGACACTCGAGTGGGGCGGGCCGATCGCGAGGCTCGACGCTCAGATCGCCGACCTCGACGCCCGGATCGCGGCGGTCGAGGGGAGTCGGCGTGCACACCGCGCGGAGGCCGAGGCGCTGCTCGGTGGGGCGGCCCGACGGGTGCCGGCAGAGACGGCGGGTTAGGCGGGAGGGCCGCTGCAATCGCCGGGCGTGTGGTGATCACCAATCGTGCGTCGGCCCCTCTCGCCGGTCGGCGGGTTCGCCTGCCGGCCAGCCTTGAACCCCGAACCACGACACGCCGAAGCGGCTGACCGGGCGAGCAGCCGGAGACAGAGCCCACGTGCATGCCATCAGCCTCTGCACGTGGGCACGCGTCCACAGGACTCCCGCTGGAGTCCGAATGTGGTTCCGACGTAGAATGGGCTGCCGCTCACAATGAACCTGATACTCGATCCGGACGCACCGCCGCAGCCGGCTTCGATCCGCGTCGAAACGCGCCGAGGTACGCCCATCCCGAATGCGCAACCGAGAGAAGTGTCACGCATGGATTCGAGGGTTGACCAAGAGTTGCGGGCAAAACATGGAAGCGCCACATTCCGAACCTCGCTAATCCCGATATACAACTGTCACGGTATGACGTTTGCATCACGCCGGACTGCGATTGATGAAACAGAGGCGGTTCGAAGGATTCTCAAGGAGGACGAGTACGACGAAATGCCCGTTGCTGACGTTTTGCCGGGCGATATTGTTGTCTACGTATCTAACGACGGCGACGTAGAGCATTCCGGGGTCGTGGCGCACGTCCTGCACGGTCCTGGAGAGGTGTTGACGCCTTTGGTCTATAGTAAATGGGGAAAAGGTTCAGAAGTCCTGCACACGTGGGGCGATTGCCCGTACGTCCCGAATGTTCGCTATTACCGCATACGCCGATGACCGAAGCACAAGCGTTAGAACTCGAGGCGACATACGTCGTCGCGAACACTCCGGCGTATCTCTACCGACGGCTGCGTGACAGCGAAGTCGTTCGTCGGCTCGCCCAAGACTTCAACGCGGAACAACTCGCCGCGATGTATCGCGAACTTGTAGCAACGCCCAATCGAACCGGCGCACATGTGGCCCAGGCGTACGCAGCTGTGGTTGCGATGACTCTCCGCGACTACAGTGAGTGGAAGGCACTGATCGATCAGCTTGATGGTGGTTCCCTTGATTGGGCAGCGCGCATCCGGGCAATAGCCAAACAAAGCGCCACGCCAACCATCGTTACGTCGCTGACAGCCTCTGCTAGAATCGCTGCGCCAATGCCGACCACGTCGAGCAACACCGACGCGCGCATCGTTATCCAACCGCAAATCGTTATTACCGATTCAGCCATATGATTACGAAGCTAGCTCTGTGCGCCCGGGAAGTTGTTCGTGACGCAATGACAAATAACGTCTCCATCTTTAACATTTTCGACGGCCTTGCTGCGGTCGGCTTCCCTCTTCTACTCAATCCGTTCTCCGCACTATTTGTGTTGGAGCGCGAGGAAGGCGATAACGCTGAATACGGCGCGAGGTTTCAGCTCCTCCAAGGGGAGGCCCAACTGGCAGCTGGAACAACTCAGATCAATTTCGACGATAAGAGGCGAACACGCCAGATCGTCCGTCTCGACGGCGTGGTGATTTCGGCGCCAGGAATCATCACCGCAAAACTCTGGGTGGGCGACAACCTCCAAGCGGCGTATTCATTCCTGGTCGAAGGCCCCGCTGCGCCGCCGCAAGCCCGCATGACGACAGACCCGGCGTGAGCCCGTCGTCGCGCCGTGACCACAGGCCGGACGCCGCCCGCCCAAGCCGCCCTCCGTCCTGCCGTGACTACAGCGTGACTACGACGAGAATCCAGCCAGACACGCTCGACCATTCTGCGGCGACCGGCAGGCGGCCGGCGATTGCTTCGACGAAATAAGGGCACCCCGGTTGAGGTGCGCTTCCCTGACTTGGGTTGCAATCTCGTTGCAAGCGGCGGGGGGAATTGTGGTGGGCGCTAGTGGATTCGAACCACTGACCCCCGCCGTGTGAAGGCGGTGCTCTACCGCTGAGCCAAGCGCCCGACCAGAGCTTTCTAGTCTAGTAGATTTCAGCCCGGTTCGGCAATC
The DNA here is from genome assembly GCA_963813325.1 of uncultured Acidobacteriota bacterium. Classification (GTDB taxonomy): domain Bacteria; phylum Acidobacteriota; class Vicinamibacteria; order Vicinamibacterales; family JAKQTR01; genus CAWEYM01. The sequence continues at coordinate 478,183 of CAWEYM010000002.1, read as the reverse complement.
GATCCGCGCACCCGCCTACCTTCGCGTCTCGGGCAGCCGCCGCCGCGGGGGGCCGTCGTACCGGTGCTCGCCCGGCGCGATCTTCCGCATCGGCTTGTGCCGCGACTGCTCCTCCGCCGCGTGCGCCAGCAGCCCCGGCACCCGCGCGATCATGAACAGCCCGTTGACCAGTTCCGGGTCGAACCCGAGATCGCCGCAGATCGCCGCGATCGCGCCGTCCACGTTGATCGGCATCGGGCGCTCCGGGGCTTCCGGCCCGCTGTTGAGCCGCAGCTCGATCACCCGCAGCAGCCGGCAGTGCTCGCCGTCCAGCTCCAGTTCGTGCGCCATCTGGCACAGGCGGGCGGCCCGCGGGTCGCTCGTGTGGATGCGGTGGCCAAAACCCGGGGGCCACGGTGCGATGAGCCGGAAGCGGCGCAGGATCTCGGCGGCAGCCTCCTCGTACGACGCGCCCTGGCGCCGCAGGGCGAGGCCGTCCCCCAGGAAGCGCAGGCACGCCTCGATGTCCCCGCCGTGATACGCCCCGAATCCCAGGATGCCGGCGGCGACGCTGTCACGCAACGGCGCCCCGGTGGTCGCCACGTTGCGGGCCGCCAGCGTCGAGGGCGGCGTCCCGCCGTGATCGATCGACGACACCAGCACCGCGTCGAACATCCGGCCGATCGTCGGCGTCGGCAGCTCCCCGCGCAGGATCAGGTACACCGCTTCGGCAAACGACAGGCGCCCCATCAGCTCATCGACGGGGTAGCCCCGGATGTCGATCTCGTTCGGCGCAATGTGGGTGATGGCCGTCGCCCAGCCGGTCTCCGTCCCGGTCCCGGGGCTCGGGTCCCGCGAGGGCCGCTTGGCGGCCCGCCTGCGTGCGTCAGCCATGGTGTCCACCTACAGCGTGCCGTACAGACGGTCGCCGAAATCGCCCAGGCCGGGCAGGATGAACTTCTTCGCGTTGAGGCCCTGGTCGACGACTGGCGTGTAGATGTCCACGTCGGGGTGGTGCGCCTCGACGAGGGCGATGCCCTCCGGTGCCGCGACGATGCAGATCATCTGGATGCTGCGCGCGCCGGATCCCTTCAGCAGATCCAGAGCCGCCACCGCGCTGCCGCCCGTCGCGAGCATCGGGTCGATCATCAGCACGTGGCAGTCGCCCAGCCGCGGCGGCAGCTTCGCGTAGTACTGCGACGCCACCGCGGTCATCTCGTCGCGCTGCAGGCCGATGTGGCCCACGCGCGCGCCGGGCACGAGCTCGAGGACGGCGTCGAGCATCCCGAGGCCCGCCCGCAAGACCGGGACGACGACCACGTCGGTCGCGATGCGCTGGCCGGTCGCCTCGCCGAGCGGGGATTGCACGCTGGCGGGCCTGACCGGCAGACGCCGCAGGGCCTCGGTGGCGAGCAGCACGCTGATGCGGACGGCCATCCGCCTGAAGTCCTCCGGCTGCGTCCGCACGTCGCGCAGCGACAGCAGGACGTCCTGCACGAGTGGATGCTGGACAAGACGGACGGCCACGCGCCAACTATACACGAAGCCGGGAGGGGCCTTCCAGATGCGGTAAGATCCCGGACATGACGACTCAGTCCAGCCGCCCCGCACCCGGATGGCGGGCCCTTGCCGTCCTCATCCTCGTCGCGAGCGCCACCCTGGCGCTCGCCGCCGGATCCCCCGCTCCCAGGAAGATCTCGCTCATCGTGACCGGCGGCACCGTCATCACCATGGACCAGGGCCGGCGGGTGCTGTCGCCGGGAGCGGTGGCCGTCGACCGCGACACGATCCTCGCGGTGGACACGCCCGAGGCGATCGCCCGGGCGTACCGATCGGGCACGGTCATCCCCGCCGCGGGGCAGGTCGTCATGCCGGGCCTCATCAACACGCACACGCACGCGCCGATGGTGATGTACCGGGGGCTGGCGGACGACCTCGCGCTGATGGACTGGCTCGAGCACTACATCTTCCCGGCCGAGGCCAAGACGGTCTCGCCGGAGTTCGTGCGCGTCGGCACCAGGCTGGCCGCCCTCGAGATGATTCAGTCCGGGACCACGCTCTTCACGGACATGTACTACTTCGAGGACGAGATCGCCCGCGCGACCAGGGCCGCCGGGCTCCGCGGCGTGCTCGGCGAGACGATCATCGGGTTCCCGGTGGCCGACGCCAGGACGCCGGCCGACAGCCTGGCGCTCGCCGAACGCTTCATCCAGGCGTTCCGCGGGGACGCGCTCATCACCCCCGCCGTGGCCCCGCACTCGATGTACACAGTCGATGCGGACTCGCTCAAGGCCGCGCGCGCCCTGGCCACGAAGTACGGCGTGCCGCTCATCACGCATCTCGCCGAGACGCAGGACGAGGTCAGGAACTCGGAAGAGCAGCACCGCCTGACGCCCACCGCCTACTTCGACTCGCTGGGGTTCTGGGGCCCGAGGACGCTCGCCGCCCACGCGGTCTGGGTGGACGACGCGGACCTGGCGATCCTGAAGGCGCGCGGGGTGGGCCTGTCGCACAACCCCGCCAGCAACATGAAGCTGGCCAGCGGGACTGCGCCGGTCTCGAAGTGGCTGGCCGCGGGCATCCCGTCGGGCCTGGGCACCGACGGGGCCGCCAGCAACAACGATCTCGACATGTTCGAGGCGCTGAAGCTGACCGCGCTGCTGCACAAGCTGATCGAGCGCAACCCGCAGGCGCTGCCGGCGGAAACGGTGCTCGAAATGGCCACCATCGGCGGCGCGCGCGCGCTCGGGATGGCCGACCAGGTGGGCTCGCTCGAGCCCGGCAAGAAGGCCGACCTCATCGTCGTCTCGATGCAGTCCGCGCGGCAGACGCCACTCTACAACCCCGTGTCGCACCTGGTCTACGCCACGCACGGCGACGATGTGCGGACGACGATCGTGAACGGGCGGATCCTGATGCGGGACCGGCGCATGCTCACACTCGACGAGCGGGCGGTGCTCGCCGACGCGCGGCAGATGGCCCAGCGGGTGCGCGCGGCGGTCGCGGGGGGAACGGGAAAGCAGGGGAGTCGCGTCGGTGGGGCCTTCTGACGCGTTCGTTCGGGGCACAATCGCGTGGATTGGCCGAGAGCCCTGAGTCGTGCGCCGTCAGCCGGAATGTCTCATTGAGGCTAATCCAGCAGCGCCAGGTGCGGCAGGTTGCGGTACTGCTCGGCGTAGTCCAGGCCGTAGCCAACCACGAAGCGGTCCTCGATGGTGAAGCCGACGTAGTCCACCTTGACGTCCACCAGGCGGCGCGACGGCTTGCTCAGCAGGCACGCGGTCTTCAGCTGCTTGGGTCCTCGCGCGTGAAGGATCTCCTGGAGATAGGCCAGCGTCAGGCCGGTATCGACGATGTCCTCGACGATGACCACGTTGCGGCCCTCGAGGCCGGTGTCGAGGTCCTTGAGCACGCGCACCTCGCCCGACGAGGTGGTGCTCTTCCCGTAACTGGACACGGCCATGAAGTCGATCGTGACCGGCCGGTCCATCGCGCGGATCAAATCGCCGAGAAACATGAACGCGCCCTTGAGGACGCTGACGAAGTGCAACTGGGCCTCGCCCTCGAAGTCGCGCCGGATCTCGGCGGCCAGCTCCTTGACGCGGGCCTGGATTTGCGCGGAGCTGAGCAGGATGGACGTCGGTTGTTCGGCTGGCATAGGGCGATGATCTCTGGTAACGTTCGAGCCTGTAGAAGCGAGCCTAGCACAACCGGCGACGGGACATGAAACGATACGAGCTCATCAGCGAGGTCGAGGCCCGGACGATCGAGGAGGGCAGCACGGTTGCCCTTCTGCCGGGCGGCCTGGTCACGCCGCTGGCGCGGGATACCCTCAAGGCCCGCCGCGTGACCGTTGTCCGCGACGGCGAGTTGGGCGAGGATGACGCGAGACTGGCGCCGCCCGCGGTCATCGCCCGCGTCGCGGTCGGGAGCGACCACACGGGCGTATCGCTGCGCCAGGCCATCGTCCGCCACCTGCGCGGCCAGGGATTGCAGGTGGACGACCAGGGCACCGACGGCCCGGGGGCCGTGGACTACCCGGACGTGGCCGGGCGCGTCGCGGTGGCGGTCGCGCGGGGCGAGGCCGACGCCGGGATTGCCATCGACGGAGCGGGTCTCGGGTCGGCAATCGCCGCCAACAAGGTGCCCGGCGTGCGCGCGGCGATGTGCCTGAACGAGACGCTCGCGCGTTACGCGCGGGAGCACAACGGCGCCAATGTCCTGGCCCTGGGCGCCACGCTCGTCGAAACCGAACAGGCCCTCGCGATCGTGGACCGGTTCCTCGGGACGGCCATGCGCGAACCCCGCTACATCCGACGGCTGGCGAAGATCCGCCGACTCGAACACGGCGAATTCCCTCGGGGCTGAGGCCACGCGCCCCTTCGAGGCTGGTCGAACGAAGCGCACGATATGGAAACCCGAGAGCTCCAGCGCCTGATCCAGATCATCACCGAGGAAGTCGTCGCGGCCGTGGCCGAGGGTTCGGCCCCTGCCCACTGCGGCTGTCACTCGGTGCTGTACGAGTGCTGCCCGAACCGCCTGCAGGGGGTGCTCGACGCGGGGGCGTCTCGGCTGGGGCTGCACGCATCGGGTGGGCCGCCGGGCGGCGTGGCGCAGTTGATCGATCACACGCTGCTGAAAGCCGATGCCACGCGTGCCGACATCGAGCGCATCTGCCGCGAGGCGCGGGAGTACTCGTTTGCCGCGGTCTGCGTGAATCCCACCTGGGTGGCGACGGCCGCCCGGATGCTCCAGGGATCCCCCGTGGCGGTGTGCTCGGTCGTGGGGTTCCCGCTCGGCGCGACCACGCCGGACGTGAAGCACTACGAGACGCACCGCGCGATCTTCGACGGCGCGGTCGAGATCGACATGGTGATCAACATCGGCGCGCTGAAATCGGGAGACCTCCGGACCGTGCAGCGCGATATCGAGGCCGTCGTCGGTCCGAGCCATGAGCGCGGGGCGCTGACGAAGGTGATCATCGAGGCGGCGCTGCTCACCGACGAGGAGAAGATCAAAGCGTGCACGATCGCGAAGGCGGCGGGAGCCGACTACGTCAAGACGTCCACCGGGTTTGGACCCGGCGGCGCGACGGCGGCGGATGTCGCGCTGATGCGGCGCGTTGTCGGCGAGGACATGGGCGTGAAGGCGGCCGGAGGCGTGCGCGACTACCAGTCGATGAAGGCCCTGGTCGAGGCGGGCGCGACGCGCGTGGGGGCGAGCGCCGGCGTCAAGATTCTCCAGGAAGCCGGCGGCCAGAAGGCGCTGCCCGCCGCCGGGGCGGCCAAGCCCGTCACGCCAGGCGGGGGCTGCTAGCCCGGACCCGGGCGATGCGCCGGACGGATGCGCCGGGCGACGCGCGAGATACCCGCAGGCGGAATCGAGAGGGTGAACCGAGAGCGGGGAAGTCCCGGAACGTGCGGCGATTGGGCCACTTGTCGTTTACTTCCGATCGGCTGACCGCTAGGATGTATCAGTTGGGGCACAGCCCGCGTGCCCGTCCAGATGCCGCCCCAGGAGGACTTACGTGGCCACATCGCTGACACCTGCCGACCTGAAACAGCTCGCCCGCGTGGGCGCCGCCGCCCGAATCAAGGAACTGGAGCGCGAGATCGCGTCGCTGCGCCGCGCGTTTCCCGGGCTGGGCCCGAAGCCGTCCGCTGGCGCCGCTGCCGAATCGGCCACTGCCACGGTGGCGAAGAACCGCAGGGGCCGGAAGGCGCCGATGAGCGCGGAGGAGAAGAAAGAGGTGTCGGCACGCATGCGCCGGTACTGGGCCCAGCGCCGTGCTGCCAAGGCCCCGGTCGCACCGGCAAAGCCGCGGCCAAAGCCGAAGGGCAAGGGTAAGGCCAGGACGTCCGCGCAGAGCAAGGCCCAGCCGCCTGTCGAGAGCCAGTCCTGAACATTGACGGCGCCCGGGATTGGCGCGGCCACGTGTCAGCCGCGGCGCCCGTGTGCGCGCCGGCACCCGTTCCCGGGTGCCGGCTGTCAGATCACGCGTCGGGCGGAACCCTCCAGGCAGTTCAGCGTCGACAACAAGGCCGACGCTCAGTTGGGTTGAGGACGCGCCGGTGATGCCGGGCGCGGGCTTCAGCCCGCGCCCGCCGGGGGCTGGCGCCCTGAGGCTCTACTTGATGCCGCCCGGGGTGAACGCGGGGCAATACGCCGTGCCGTAGTTCGCCGCCGTGAGGTTGGCGCTATCCTTGGCCCTCATGGTCCATGCGTATGCCGCCCCGAGATCCGGGTCGCCGCCCGAACCCAGTTTCCCGCACGGCACCTTGATCCCCGTCCCGAGCATGGTGGACGGCACGTACATGCTGGTCTGGAAGAATCCCGTGTTGTTGAGCACCAGATGGTCCCTGATCCACCAGCGCAAGTAGAGCATGTAGTTCGCGCCGCCGTCGACGCTCAGGTAGTAGGCGTTGATGTAGCAGGCGTTCTGCAGCGGGTTCGGCTGGTAGCACGACACCGACGGGGAGTCGATGAACCCGATGGCCGGAGCCGGGGCGGACTCCCGGACATTGTCTCCCTGCTGCGTGACCGAGCGGTCCGTCCCGGCGCTGACCTGCTGGCCCGACTGCGCCGCGGCCTGCGCCAGCGCAGGACCCGCGATCCCCATGATTCCCATCAGGATCCCCAGCATCACGATCGATCGGTTCAGGCGTGTGTGTCTCACAGAGTCCCTCTTCTCATGTAGCGTATTTCCGTGTCCCGGCCGCGCCCGGGGCGGCATGGCGACGCCGCCAATTCATGGGCGCACCACCCAGATACAGTCAGGCCGGGAGGCACTGGTTCGTCCGACCCAGCATCGGCCGCCTGTGCTCCCGGCCCGCCCATCTTGGTCATTCATTCCCCGCCCGCGCGCAATCAGTTCCGCGCGCGCGGCGTCGCAGAACAATATCTGAGTGAATTGATACAGTATCTGTGGTCCGTCGACCGGTGTCAAGCCGCGCCATCCCGGGAGGAGACGGCCCTGCGCGCACCCGACGCGGCCCGGCCAGGCCCAACAAGGCGGAGCCACCATGCTTGCCATCGGCCGCCCCTCGCGCGATCATGGGGCGCCCCCGCGTTGCTCTCACGGTCGAGGAGGTCAATGTGAACACCACCGCTCGTCGCGCAGCCACAGCCGCGATCGCCATCCTGATCGCCACGATCGCCACCGCCTTCGCCCAGGGAGGGACGCTCAAACCGGCCACGGTCCTGCCGGACCAGCTGACCTTCGCCGCTGCTCCCAATGGCACGATGCAGGCCGCCGTCGTCGGCGACCAGACGAAGGCGGGTCTATACGCGGTCCGAACGAAGTTCCCGGCGGGACTGAAGATCCTGCCCCACTTCCACCCAGACGACCGCATCGTCCTGGTGCAGTCCGGCACGCTCTACGTTGGTTTTGGCGAGACCTTCGATGAGGCGAAGATGCGCGCCCTGCCAGCCGGCAGCGTGTTTACCGAGCCGGCCAGGGAGGCGCACTTCAGCTGGGCGAAGGACGGCCCCGTGACCCTTCATGTGGTGGGCATGGGACCATCGGGCACGACGTGGCTCCCGCGGAAGGACTGACGCCGAGGGACGCGTCTCCGGGACGCTGTCGCACCGCCAGAAGGCTGAGGTGCGCTTGCGCGACCCGGTCGGAGCGCGATCGCGGTTCGCGAGCGGGTTGGCGCCCGGCATGTGCCGCAAACCGGCCGACGCAGGAGCGTGCGGAAGAGTCCTCTCGACTTCGAGGGTGGAGCGGGCTACGGGAATCGAACCCGTCTAACTGGCTTGGGAAGGGACCAGTAGTGCGTGTTCTCGGCCTGTTTCTGCAAATGTGACACTTTTCCTGACACTCCCCGCAGCGTTCGTAAGGTCTTCATGCACGAAGGGACCCGCCTGCGTGCCGCGCATCGGCGGAGGGTGAGGAGCTACCTTTCGCCTTCATGGACAGCCCTACACGGTTCCGTCTGGCGGGCCCGCTCCCGCTCCCGTGCCGACCCTGATGGAGTAGCGAGCCAAAGAAACGCTCGAGGCGTGGACGCCTCCCTCCCGACAGACCGGAAGGAGTCAAGTAACTTGAAGACGGTCTTGACGATGTTGGTGACGCCCTGGATTAGGTCGTCAACCTAGTCCTTCGTGGGATTGACCCGCGTACGGAGCAGGTCGCGGACCGGAATCATGTTCTCGCTGCCGGCGAGAGCCGCTTGATGCGGCACTGATACACAATTCTCGATGGCGTCGTAACCCTCCTCCGCCCCGGGTGTAACATCCAGCCAGCGGTAACCGGCAATCTCCGCAGAACAGAGGCCACCATGGCAAGTGTCCCGCATCCTCTGAAGTCTCTCCGCACGACGCGTCGTCTGGCGCTGGCACTCGCGCTCGCGTGTGGGCTCGCTGGGATCATCGTGTCGGCTCAGGGGCCCGGGCCGTCCACGGCTCGCGTCGCCACGAGGGCACGGGTGCCCATCGCTCCGGCCAAGGTCGGGACGCCGGTGACCAAGTTCGCCGTCGTGGACGCCGACGGCGGAATAGCACGCCACAATGGAGGCGCCCCCGATCCCATCGCTATTCCCGAGGGGAACGGTGTTTGGAAGGTTGTTTTTAGCGGGGCCGTTTATGGCTGCATCTACGTGGCGGTTCCGGGCGATGCCGGTACGACCAATCTCGGGAAACCCGCCGGGGCTGCTGTAACCGTATCGCCCGATCCGGTGCCTGGTGAACTCTGGGTGTGGACCGAGGTCGACACACCCTTCCACCTGACGGTGTATTGTGACCCCGCTTCAACGGTCGTTGCGGCGCACGCTGACGGTCGGAAGTGGGGCGGTAACAAGCTGGCAACGACGAGGCGGCTACACGATGGGGATTACGCCGTGTCCTTCGTGAGGACGGTGCGCAACTGTGCATTCGTGGCGGGTTTTAGTGTGCCGGGCTCCGACATGAGAGAACTCGGAGCCTCAACGATCACGGTCGCGGCAGGCGCCGGACCCGGGACCGTGAGGGTGCACACAATGGACACGGCGGGCGTGCCGCGCGATTCTGCGTTTCACCTGGCAGTCACTTGCGATCCTTCCGCACCGACGGCGGTGGTCGCCGGCGACGGCACGCTCGTTCGCGGCACGAATGTGTTCCACACTGAGCGCCTCAGTGCAGGAAGATACTGGGTGCGTTTCAACCGTACGGTGAGCGGCTGCTCCTATATTGCGACGGTGGGAGAACCGGGTGTTGGAGCCATTACCGACCCGGTCACAATCACGACGGCGACGTATAGCGGCACCCACGACGCGGTGTCCGTGGAAATCATGAACCGTTCCGGCGCATACATGGACGAACCATTCCACCTAGTCCTGTCATGCTGAGCTGAGGGCAAATCGTCGGGAACGACCTGAGTGTCCTACGCCGCGCGAGTCGCGAGGCCCGCTTCGACGGCATCACACTCCCCACCCGTTCTGCTGCCCAACGGCGGCCCCTCAGCCGGCGCCGTCGTCGGCACGGGCTTGTCACGCCGGCCGTTCAGCCCTTGGGTGCCCTGGCTCTGGACCGCACTTCACAACTCGAATCCCATCGCAGGGTCCAGAGGATTCACCAGCACGATCTTCTTCCACGGATCATCCACCGAAACGAGCTCGCGAAGGCCGCGCCGGTCTGAGTCGTCGAGCACACCATAACAATACCTACTGGCGGGGCGCATCATGGTCCGTCGCGTGACATTCTGCAATGGACGCTCCAGCAGGACCGTCGCGAGGTGTGCCGTTCGACTAATCGGCGGAACTGGCGAGTGAGCACCGTTAGGTCCGTACGCCTTTCTCGCTCAAGAGCATCGGGAGGTCATCTTGGTCGATGCTTCGGCTCCTGACCGGAGCAAGGCCTCGGGAGGTGTCGTACGACTATCTGGCTCACCTAGCCAGAGCGACGCCTGACACTCTTGCTTACACCTTTCGGGACCAAACGGCACAAGAACAGGCCAATTTGGACGCACAATCCACAAGCATCTCTGAGTCTCGCGGTGACACTATTTCTGACACTTTTCGGGACCAGTGGACGCCAAAGAGCGCCAATTCTCGCGCACAATACACAAGCCTCTCTGTGGAGAATCTCGACTTCAGGCCAGATTTGCTTGGTATTTTGTGGAGCGGGCTACGGGAATCGAACCCGTCTAGCTGGCTTGGGAAGCCAGAGCATTACCACTATGCTAAGCCCGCGCGCGTGGTGGAAGCGCGGCGACGAACCTGGCCGGCCGCCGCTCGCACATTGTAGCAGAAACGACCCGGGCTGAACCCGCCCGGCCACGACGTCCGGCCGCAACGCGCACGCAACCCGCCCGGCCGCGACGCGTGCCGACGGCAGCGCGCCTGCGGGCCTATCGGCTCCGGATGACCGCCAGGATCTCGTCCCGCCGGGCCTCCATCTGCGCCTGCGTGGTCGCCTCCAGGTTCAGACGCAGGAGCGGCTCGGTGTTCGACGGCCGCACGTTGAAGTGCCAGTCCTTCGCTTCCACCGACAACCCGTCCATGCGGTAGACGTGCTCGGACGCGAACCTCGCCGCCAGGCCGTCGAGCTTCTCGTTCACGGCCTGCATGCTGCCGACCTTGGTGTTGATCTCCCCCGAGATGAAATACCTGGCCCGAAGCGGCTCGAGCAGCTCGTGCAGCGACTTGCCCTTCCGCGACATCAGCTCGAGGATCAGCAGCGCCGGGATGAAGCCGTTGTCCGCGTAGAAGTTGTCGCGGAAGTAGTAGTGCCCGGTGACCTCGCCGCCGAACACGGCGTTCTCCTCGCGCATCCGCTTCTTGAAGAACGCGTGCCCGACCCGGTTCATCAGCGCGGTGCCGCCGTACCGCGCCACGGTGGCCTTCACTGCGTAGCTCGCACGCACGTCGTACACGATCTTCGCGCCCGGGTCCTTCAGGAGGAACGCCTCGGCGAGCAGGGCGGTGACGAAATCGCCCGGGATGAACTCGCCCTGCCGGTCCACGAAGAAGCACCGGTCGGCATCGCCGTCCCATGCGATCCCGATGTCTGCCCGCTCGGCGACGACGGCCTCGACCAGATCGCGGCGGTTCTCCTCGATGAGCGGGTTCGCCTCGTGGTTCGGGAAGGTGCCGTCGATCTCGAAGCACAGCCGGGTTGTCCGGCAGGGGAGCCGCTCGAACAGCTTCGGCGCCACGAGGCCGCCCATCCCGCTCCCGGCGTCGAGGACGACGTTGAAGGGCTTGATGACGCCGGGGTCGATGAAGCTCATCACGTGGTCCACGTAGCCGTCCAGCAGGTTCGCGTCCAGCGTGAGCGACCCGCGCGCCGCGGCTGGCGCCGGCAGCGCATGCCCGCAGACCATGTCGCGAATCTGGCCGATGCCGGCCTCGCCGCTGAGCGGGAAGGCTTCGGCTCGCACCAGCTTCAGACCGTTGTACTGCTTGGGATTGTGCGACGCGGTGATCTCGACGCCGCCGTCGTGATGGTCCCGCGCGACGGCGAAATACAGCATGTCGGTGGCAATCATCCCGTAGTCGACGACGTCGGCGCCCTGCGCCCGCGCGCCCTCGATGAAGGCCCCGGCCATCGGCGCGGACGAGGTGCGCATGTCGCGCCCGACCGCGATGCGCCGCGCGCCGAGGAACGCGATGAAGGCGCGGCCGATGTCGCGGGCGACGGCCTCGTTCAGTTCACCGGGGTAGATCCCGCGCACGTCGTACGCCTTGAAGATCTCGGGATTCACAGGTTCGCTGCCCATGGGGTGCTCCGCTCTGCTGGTGGTGGCGGGGGCGCGTGCCGGCTCAGGGGGTGCCCTGCAGCCGCGAGTAGTCGGTCACGGCCGACTTGTCGCCCAGCACGACGCCGCCGCTGAGCATGACGCTGCGGCCGATGTGGGAGTGCCGCCCGACGATGGATCCGCGGACCGTGGCGTCGCGGGCAATGCGGCTGTTCGGCCAGATGATCGACCCGTCGACGACCGCGTCTTCCTCGATCACGCACCGCTGTCCGATCACGCTGTAGGGCCCGACGCGGGCGCCGGCCTTGATCACGACGCCCTGGTCGATGAAGCACGGCCCCTCGATGGTCGCGCCCTCCTCGATCTTCGTGTCGGGCGACACCACGGTGGCGCCCCGGGGCTGCGATCCGAACGGGTGGGCGATGAAGCGGCCGTCCATGATGTCGCGGTGGACCTGGGTGTACTTCTCCGGCGTGCCGATATCGATCCAGTAGCCCCGGTACACGTACGCCACGAAGGTCTCGCCGCGCTCGACGAGCGACGGGAAGTACTTCTTCTCGATCGACCACGCGGTGTCCCTCGGGATCCGGTCGAACGTCTCCGGCTCGAGGACGTAGATGCCCGCGTTGATGGTGTCGCAGGTGCACTCCTCGGGTTTCGGCTTTTCGAGGAACGACCGGACGTTGCCCTCGGCGTCGGTCTCCACCAGGCCGTAGGCGGTCGGGTTCTCGACTGGCGTGAGCACGATCGTGGCCCGGGCCCGGCGCTCGCGGTGCATCTGCAGCACGGTCGCGAGATCCACCTGCGTCATGACGTCGCCGTTGAACACGACGAGACTGTCGGTCGCGGCGCCGGCGGCGAACTTGATGGCCCCGCCCGTGCCGAGCGGGCTCGGTTCCACCACGTAGCTGATCTTGACGCCGAGCCCGCGGCCGTCCCCGATCACCTCGGAGATGCGCCGGGGCTGGTAGTTCAGGCTCAGGATGACCTCGTCGATCTCGGGAATCTGGCGGACCAGGTCGATCTGGTAGTGGAGGAACGGCCGATCGAAGATCGGGACGATCGGCTTGGGCGTGTGCAGCGTGAGCGGGCGCAGGCGCGTGCCCTTGCCCCCTGCCAGGAGAATGGCTTTCATAACACTCCCGCCCATCTTACCCCAAAGGCCCCGGGAGGCCGCCGCGGGTCGGCGGCGGGAGCACGGGGGCACGCGGCAGTTGGGAGGATCGGTCCGCCGCGCTACAATGAACCCGGCCGGCGCGTGGCCGGCCGGCGATACGCATGAACCTGCCCAACAGTCTCACGCTGACGAGGCTCTTCCTCGTCCCGATTCTCGTCGTCGTGCTCCTGACCAAGTTCGAGGGGCGCGCGATCCTGGGCCTGCCCAAGGAGATCGTCGGCGCGGCGATCTTCGGCCTGGCCGCGTTCACCGACTGGGCCGACGGCTATCTGGCCCGCCGCCGCCAGCAGGTCACGACGCTCGGACAGTTGATGGACCCGGTGGCGGACAAGCTGCTCATCTCGGCGGCCCTGATCTCGCTCGTGCAACTGGGCGCGGCGCCGGCGTGGATGGTCGCGGTCATCATCGGCCGCGAGTTCGCCGTCACCGCTCTCCGCAGCATCGCCTATGCGCGCGGCCTGATCATCCCCTCCTCGCCGCTGGGCAAGCTGAAGATGGTGAGCCAGGTCGTGGCGGTCCTCCTGCTGATCCTCGGCCACGACCAGTACCGGGTCTTCTTCGTGCCCGGCCAGATCGCGATGTGGGTGGTGGTGGTGACCGCGGTGGGGTCGGCCGTCGACTACTACCGGCGGTTCAACCGCGCCCTGGCGCCCCGGGTGGCCGACGGCGCGGCCGCCGAGCGGCGGGCCGGCGGATCCGGGCCGGCGTCCTGACGCGCGAAGGCGGGCCCTACTTCTTGTCCTTGTCCGCCGCGGCCTTCTTGAGGGCCTCGATCTCCAGCCGGGCTTCGGCCACGTGCTCGCTCTTCTCGAATTCCTTCACCAGCCGCTCGTAGTACGGCAGGGCCTCGGCGGGACGGCCGACCTTCACGAGGGACCCGGCCAGGTAGAAGTACACGGCGTCCCGGCCGGTGTACTCGGGATCGCTCGCCAGCACGCTCTTGAACCGGTCGATGGCGCCGGGATACCACCGCGACCGGAAGTAGAACAGCCCGACGCGGTACTCGGATTCGCTCAGCCGGTCCTGGGCCTCGCGCAGCTTGGCGCGGACTTCGCCGATGAGCTGGCTGTTGGGGTACCGCTCCAGAAACAGCTTCCACTCGGCGATGGCTTCTTTCGTCTCGGTCTGGTCCCGGTCGGGGGCGAGCATCTGGCGGTAATGCGTCAGCCCCATCTTGTACTGCGCGTAGTCGGCGCGCGCGTTCGTGGGGTAGAAGGTCAGGAACTCCTTGAACTCGTTCTGCGCGAGCACCAGCGACTCGGCGCTGTTCTCCCCGATGTACGTGTCGCCGAGGCCGAGCTTGGCGTCGGGGCGGTAGCCGCTCTGGGGGTAGTTCTCGACGATCTGCCGGAAGTATTCGCGCGCCGCGAGCCACTTCCGGTTGTTGAGGGCCTCGGTGCCCTTGTCGAAGAGGAACTTGTCGGCTTGCAGCGTGCCCGTGGGCACGACGTTCTTCTTCCCCGCGCAGGCCGAGACCAGGATCGCGAGGCCTGCGAGCCCCACCAGCGACCGGCCGAATCGTGTTCGCACAAACGCCATGATGTTCCTTCGCCGGGGGGCCCGGTCAGAGCACGTCCGCGTTGGCCGAGAGCCAGCGGTACTCTTCCCGCAGGCCTTCTTCCAGCGTGATCGTCGGGGCGAAGCCGATCTCGCGCCTGGCGCGCGACGTGTCGGCGTAGGTGTCGCGCATGTCGCCCTTCTGAGACGGCTCGCGCTGGAGCACGATCGGGCGTTCCGTGACCCGCCCGACGATCTCGAGGACCTCGTTGACCGACACCCGCGATCCGCCCCCGATATTGTACACGTGGCCCGGAACGCCCAGCAGCCCGGCGGTGACAGTTGCGGCGACCGCGTCGGCCACGAACGTGAAGTCGCGGGTCTGCGTGCCGTCCCCGTACAGCGTCAGGGGCCGGCCGGCCGCCGCGGCCCGGAGGAACCGGTGGAAGCCCATGTCGGGCCGCTGGCGCGGGCCGTAGACGGTGAAATAGCGCATGGCCACGGCCGGCAGGCCGTGGTTCACGTGGTACAGGTAGCAGAGTTGTTCGGCCGCGAGCTTGGTGACCCCGTACGGCGAGAGCGGCTGCGGCAGCGCGTCTTCGCGCATCGGGATCGCGACCAGGTCCCCGTAGACCGAGGAACTCGACGCGTACACGAAGCGCTCGATCGGGCGCCCGGCGCACGCCTCCAGCAGGACCTGCGTGGCCTCGACGTTGTTGGTCGTGTAGACCTGGAAATCGCGACCCCAGCTCTTGCGGACGCCGGCCTGGGCGGCCAGGTGGAACACGTGCGTCGTGTCCGCGAGCAGGGCGCCGAGGTCCGCGTCCTGGATGCGGCGCTCGACGAAGGTGAAGCCAGGCCGCGCGCGCAGCGCCGACAGGTTCCGCTCCTTGATCGGCCGCGGGTAGTAGTCGGTGAAACAGTCCAGGCCGGTGACGGCCGCGCCTGCGTCGAGCAACCGCTCGGCCAGGTGCGACCCGATGAACCCCGCGGCGCCGGTGACCAGTGCTTTCATCAAAACACGACCTTCACGCGTTCCGGCAGCCGCGTCGGCCGCCCGCTGGCGTCCGTGGCGGCATGGACGGTGTGCCCCGTGGCGGTGACGATGCCGTCCGCCCGCCGCACGACTTCGTAGACGAACCGCACGCGCACCGGCGACAGCAGCACGCCGCGCGTGCGGATCTCGAGCTCGTCGTCGTACCGGGACGGCTGCCGGTAGTCGCAGTGCGCTTCGATGACCGGCAGCCACGTGCCGGCCTCCTCCATTTCCCGGTAGCTCCAGCCCAGGGATCGCAGCCACTCGCAGCGCCCGACCTCGAACCACGCGAGGTAGTTGGCGTAGTAGGCGTAGCCCATCTGGTCGGTTTCCGCGTAGCGGACGCGGATGATCGCCGCCGCCTCGTGATCGCTCACGCGCGGCCCTCGGTCGCGGCGCGGGCCGCCCGCCGCGCCGCCGCCGCGTCGGCCGCGCGGCGCAGCGCGCGCACGGCCGCGGCCGGATCCGGCGCGTGGAACACGGCGCTCCCGGCCACGAGGATCTCGGCGCCCGCTTCGACCACGCGGGCGACGGTCTCCAGGTCGATCCCGCCATCGACCTCGACCGGCGCTGTGCTCCCGGCCTCGTCGAGCAGGCGGCGCAGGGCCTCTATCTTGGACGTGCTCCGGGGGATGAAAGTCTGGCCCCCGAACCCGGGATTGACCGTCATCAGCAGGACGTAGTCCACGTCGCCCGCGATCTCCACGAGGGTCCCAATCGGCGTCGACGGGTTGAGCACGACCCCGGCCTTCACCCCGAAGCTCTTGATGAAGTGCACGGTGCGATGGAGGTGGGGCACCGCCTCCTGGTGCACCGACAGCATCGACGCGCCGGCCTCCGCGAACGCGGGGATGTACCGGTCGGGCTCCTCGATCATCAGGTGGACATCGAGCGGGACCGTGGCGACGCGCTCGAGGGACGCGACGACCGGCGGGCCGACGGTCAGGTTGGGGACGAAGTGGCCGTCCATCACGTCGACGTGAATGAAATCGGCGCCGCCCCGCTCGGCGGCGGCGACCGCCGCACCCAGGGCCGCGAAGTCGGCCGCCAGGATCGAGGGCGCCAGGCGGACGCTCATCGGCTGACCTCGATGGAAATCGGCACGTCGGGCTTGACCTGGAAGCCCGCGGCCGGGTTCTGCCGCAGCACGAACCCGGCCGGCACGCCCGGGTACACCTGCTGGGCCACGATGGCCGCCCGCAAACCGCGGCCGCGCAAGGTGTCCATGGCGGCCCCGGCCGGCACGCCGATCAAGTCGGGCATCACGTAGCCGGAGGCGAGTTCCGCGTGGTTGACGAGCAGGGCGATGTTCGTCGCCTGCAGGCCCGCGGGCGGATCCTGCGCGACGATGATGTCGGCCGGGTACTGGTTCGACTGGATCGTGGCCGCCTCGAGCTGCTGCATGCCTTCCTGTGTCAGGCGGACCAGCGCGGTGCGTTCGGTCTCGCCCACGAGGTTCGGGGCGACCGCCACCTTCGGTCCCCGGCTGATCCACACCCGCACGCTCCGGCCGCGGCGGATGGTCGCGCCGGCGGCGGGATCCTGCCCGACAATCCGGCCGGCCGCGATCTTCGCGTCGAACCGCCGGTTGTCGTCGACGCGCACGGTCAGGCCGTCGTCGCCGACCAGCCGGGTCGCCGCCGCCACCTCCAGGCCCGACACATCGGGCATCTGGACGTCGCGCGCCCGGAAGGCGACGCGCATCGTCGCGATCACGAACAGCCCGTAGGTTGCCACCAGAGCCGCCGCCAGCAGGAGAACCTTGCCGGCGCCCCAGACCCGTGACTTGAAGGCCATCGGCGAGAACTGTACTACAACTGCCGATCGCCTCACCAGACGCGGCGCGGCCCGATCACGGGGTCTCCCGGCGGACCAGCCACGCGGCGAAGAAGGCTTCCAGGCCGTGCTGGTGCGGCGTCGTCCGCAGGCGTCCGTTCGTGTCGAGACAGGCGAGGACACCGGGCGGGATCGAACGACCGGTGGACCGCGGATCGACGGCCGCGAATTCCGGATGCGCGGCGAGGAACGCGTCGACGACGAGGTCGTTCTCCTCCGGCTCGCTCGAGCACGTGGCGTAGACCAGGCGGCCGCCCGGGCGCACGACGTCCGCCGCCTGATGCAGCATCTGCCGCTGGGCGTCGGCCAGGCCCGGCAGATCGGCCTCTGTCCGGCGCCACTTCACGTCGGGATCGCGCCTGATGGTGCCCAGGCTCGAGCAGGGCGCGTCGAGCAGCACGCAGTCGAACGCCGCCTCGAACGGGAGGGGACGGGTGACATCCGCGCGCGCGATGTGCACGTGCGCGGCGCCACTCCGCCGCACCGAGGCGGCGAGCAGGCTGACGCGGCGCGGGCGCACGTCGGTGGCGACCACCAGGCCCGTGTCCTTCATCGTGGCGGCCATCTGCGTCGTCTTGCCGCCCGGGGCCGCGCAGGCATCGAGCACGCGCTCGCCGGGGGCCGCGGCCGCGAAGGCGCCGACCAGCTGGGACGCTTCATCCTGGGCCAGAAAGAGACCGCTCTCCGCCATCGGGGCCGAGAGCGGGTTGCCGCTCGAGACGATCAGGGCGTCGGGGGCGTAGCGCGCGGGCTCGACCACGATGCCCTCGCCGCGCAGCGTCTCGGCCAGCGCGTCGCGCGAGGTCTGCAGCGTGTTCGCCCGCAGCGTCAGCGGGGCCGGCTCGTTGCTGAACGTCGCCCACGTTCGGGCGTCGGCGAAGCCCATCCGGTCGAGCCATCGCGCGGCGAGCCACCGCGGCTGCGAGAGCGTGACGCTCAGGTATTCCAGCGGCGTGTCCTCGGCGGGCAGCGGGAGCCGATCCCGGCTCCGGCTGAGGCGCCGGAGGATCGCGTTGACGGCACCGCAGGCGCTGCGGCGCTTCGCCCGCTTCGCGAGGTCGACCGCATCGTCGACTGCGGCGGCCGCCGGCACGCGATCGAGGTGGAACAACTGGTACGCGCCCAGCCTGAGGATGTCCAGCACCTCGGGGTCGAACCGATCCAGCGCGCGATTGCCCGCCCAGCGGATGAGGTGATCGAGTTGCGCGCGCCAGCGCAGCGTGCCCAGCACGAGCTCGGCGGCGAGCGAGCGATCGCGCGGGTCCGACAGCACGTCCCGGGTGCTGGCGAGCGCGGTTGCGGCGTCGACGCGGCCGCGATCGATGGCGCGCAGCGCTTCGTAAGCGGCGAGCCGGGCTGGAGACATCATGGCTGGTGGGCCCGGGGGTCAGGCGGAATCGGCAGCGGCGGGCGGCCCCTCGAACCGCGCGCCCGGCGCCAGGCGATGGCCGGCGACGAACTCGCGCACCGACATCACCCGCCTCCCTTCCGGCTGCACGGCCAGCACGTCGACCGCGCGCCCGTTGCCGGCGCGCACCGTGAGGGCGTCGGCCGAGACGGCCACCACCTCGCCCGGGGTGCCCGGCGCGACCGCGCCCGGCGCGATGCGCGACTGCACGACCAGCAGCCGGCGGCCGCCGAGATGGGTCCACGCCATGGGCCATGGCTGCAGCCCGCGAATCCGGTCGTGCAGCACCGCGGCATCCGCGCTCCAGTCGAGGACGCCTTCTTCCTTGCGGAGGCGCGGGGCGTAAGTCGCCAGCGCGTCGTCCTGCGGGACGGCACGCGCGATGCCGAGCGCGAGATCGTCGACGACCGGCAGCAGTGCGTCAGCCCCGATCCGTGCCAGTTCCTCCTCGAGCGCCGTGCTGGTCACCTCGGGGGCGATGGGGCAGCGGGCCACGGCGTACACGGGGCCCGCGTCCAGCGCCTGCACCACGTGCATGATGCTGACGCCCGTCTCGCGGTCGCCCGCCATCACCGCCCGATGTACCGGCGCGGCCCCGCGGTGGCGGGGCAGCAGCGACGCATGGACGTTGACGAGGCCGAGGCGCGGCAGCGCGAGCACGGCCTCGGGCAGGATCTTGCCGTAGGCGGCGACGACGCCCAGGTCGGGCGCCCAGGCGCGAAGGGCGTCGAGGAACGCCGGGTCCTTCAGGCGATCGGGCTGCAGCACGGCGAGGCCGCGGGCGCCCGCGCGCTGCTTGACCGGGCTTTCCGTCACGTGCTGGCCGCGTCCGCGGGGCCGGTCGGGCTGGGTGACCACGCCCACGATCGCGTGGCGCGAACCGAGCAGCGCGGCGAGCGAGGGCACGGCGAAGTCGGGCGTGCCGAAGAAGGCGATGCGCAGAGCCGGCGCAGGCGTCACCATTTGCCCGATCGACTCATCTTCCTGATCTTCCGCACGATCAGGTCCCGCTTGATCCCGCGGAGACGATCGACGAACACCTTGCCGTCGAGGTGGTCCATCTCGTGCTGGAACGCCCGCGCCAGCAGGTCCGAGCCCTCGATGATCTGATCGCGGCCGTGACGATCCAGGCCCTGCACGGTGACGCGGCCGGGGCGCGCGACCGTGGCGTTGAACCCGGGCAGGCTCAGGCAGCCTTCCTCCTCGAGTTGCATGCCGTCGCGGTCCACGAAGCGCGGGTTGATGAACGTCAGCAGGCCGCCGGACTTGCGGCCGACCGAGAGGTCGATCACGAACAGCCGCACGGGCACGCCGACCTGGGGCGCGGCCAGCCCGACGCCGGGGGCCGCGTACATGGTCTCGACCATGTCGTCGATGAGGGCCTGCGTGTCGCCGGTGACGTCGGCCAGGTCCTCGGCCGCGTGGTGCAGCACCTGCTCGCCGAACTTCACGATCGGCCGGATCATGGTCGCGACTCCTCCTTCGCCGGGCGGGCGAGGCGCGCGCGGACGTGCCCGATCCAGTCCGCGTGCTGCCTGACGAGATCCGCGATCGCGTCGCCGCCGAACTTGTCCATCAGCGCGTCCGCCAGGACCAGCGCCACCATCGCCTCGCCGACCACGGCCGCCGCCGGCACGGCGCAGACGTCGCTGCGCTCGATGGCCGCCGGCTCCTCCCGCATCGTGCGCAGGTCCACCGAACGCAGCGGGCGCATCAGGGTCGGGATCGGTTTCATGTAGGCGCTCGCGCGCACGTCTTCGCCGTTGGTCACGCCGCCCTCGACGCCGCCCGCACGGTTCGTCGGACGCTGGAGGCCTGGCATCGTGCCGGTGCCCTCCGCGGGCCCGGGCAGAATCTCGTCGTGGCAGGCCGAACCCGGCGTCGCGGCCGCCTCGGGGCCGAGGCCGATGCCCACGGCCTTGATCGCGGGGATCGACATCAGCGCCTGGGCGAGCCGGCCATCGAGGCGGCGGTCCCACTGTGCGTAGCTGCCGAGGCCGGGCGGGACGCCGGTCGCGACGACCTCGAAGGCCCCGCCCACCGTGTCACCGGCCTCCCGCGCCCGGTCGATGGCGGCGATCATGCCGCGCTCCACGTCGCCGTCCACGCAGTGCAGCGGCGAAGTGTCCGGGATGGCGGCCATCCGCTCGAACGGGACCGCGTGGGGGGAGGGGAGGGCCACGTCGCCGAGCGCGAACACGTGGCTCGCGATGCGGATCGAGACCTGGGCGAGGATCTGACGCGCCACGGCCCCGGCGGCAACGCGCGCGGCGGTCTCCCGGGCGCTTGCCCGCTCGAGGACATCGCGCAGGTCGTCGAGGCCGTACTTCACGGCGCCCGCGAGGTCGGCGTGGCCCGGCCTCGGCCGCGACACCGGGGACCGTCGCGCCCCCGGCGCGTCGGCCGGCGGGACGGCATCCGGGTGCATCGTGTAGGCCCAGTTGACCCAGTCGCGGTTCTCGATCGTCAGCATGATCGGCGCGCCGGTGGTCATGCCGCGGCGTATGCCGGATACGACGACCGCCGTGTCCGACTCGATCGCCATGCGTCGGCCCCGGCCGTACCCGCCCTGGCGGCGGCGCAGATCCCGGGCCAGTTGATGCGGGTCGAGCGCGAGCCCGGCGGGCACGCCATCCACGATGACCGCAACCGCGCGGCCGTGCGATTCGCCTGCTGTGAGGAAACGCAGCATCCCGGCCGCTATTTTATACGAAGTCTCTGCGGCGCCTCGCGGCGACCCCCGACGATCGCGGCGTGACTCGGGCCGCGCCGGGTCGACCACCCCGCGGACGCTGGTTTGCTGCACGGCGACGCCCGTCCGGGGCAACGCCTTTGTTATGATGTGCGCGTGGGGCTGCTTTGCGGCGCGCCTCGATCGTCTGTTCCCTGGTGCCTGGGGCTGTTCCTGACGTTCCTGGCCGCTCCGTTGTCCCGTGCGGACGACTCCGGGACCGGGACCGCAGAAGGCCCGCCGTCCGCGACCCGCGTGGTGCTCCTCGGCCTCGACGCCGCCGACTGGCAGGTGATCGACCCGCTCGTCGCCGCCGGCCGGCTGCCGACCTTCGCCCGTCTGAAGGCCATGGGCCGCACGGGCATCATGCTGGCCACTCCACCGCTCATCTCGCCCATCGTCTGGACCACGATCGCCACCGGCCAGTGGCCCGATGATCACGGCATCCTCGACTTCATGGTGGACCTGCCCGACGGCACGCAGGGCCCGGTCGGCTCGAGCCAGCGGCTCGTGCCCGCCATCTGGACCCTCGCGTCCGCTGCCGGCCGGCGCGTCGGTGTCGTCGGCTGGTGGGCGACGTGGCCCGCGGAGAACGTGCGCGGCATCGTCGCCAGCGACGCGATTGCCCCGCAGTTGAGCGGCGCGCGGATCCCGGTCGATGCGGGGCTCGTGCACCCGGCGGATGCCATGCCGCGTGTGCTGCGCGCCCTCGTGAAGCCAGACGCCCTCGGAGAGGCAGATCTGGCTGCTTACGTGGCGATCACGCGGCCGGAGTACGAGGCGGCCAGGCGAGCGCTCCGGGGACCGCCGCGTATCCTCTACGAGAACAAGCTGGCGCATCTCGCGTCGGTCGTGGCGAGCACGCGGACGTACGCCGCACTCGCCGTGGACGTCGCGCGAACCGAGCGGCCCGATCTGCTGGCGGTGTATCTCGAGGGCATCGACACCGTGTCGCATCTCTTCGTCCTGGATCCGCAGCGCGGACCCCGGGCGATCGCGCGCGCCTACCAGGACGCCGACGATCTGTTGAGGCGGCTGGCCGAGGCCAGCCCGCCGGACACCCTGATCGTGGTGTGCTCGGACCACGGCTTCTACCCGCCCTCGGCCGCCATCAAGGATGACCCGTCGAACCTGACCGGCCCCGCGTCAGCCTGGCATCGGCCCTACGGCGTGGTGGCGGTTGCGGAAGCCGGTGCGCTGACAGGCGGCGCGCCGTCGCCCGGGTGGCTCCGCCCGCCACGCGATCTCGGGATCATCACGCCGCTCGATATCGCGCCGACGCTGCTGCATGCGCTCGGCGTGTCGCCCACGGCGGACATGCCCGGACGCGTCAATCCAGCGATGCTCCCGCCGCCGATCGCACAACGACCCGACACCCGCGTCGCGCCTCCGCGCTACACGCCGCCGCTGTCTCCGGGTCGTACCGACGCCGATCGCGACGACGCCTGGGAGCGGCTGAAGGCGCTGGGCTACGTTGGCGCCACGCACACGTCTCTCGCGCGGCAGAACCTGGGCGAGGTGCTTTACCGGCGGGGGCGGCTTCCAGCCGCGGAGCGCGAATTGCGCGCGGTCGTCGCCGCGCAACCCTCCAACCTGGCGGCGTGGTTGTGGCTGGCGAAGGCGATCGAGGGCCAGGGCAGACCGGCCGAGGCGATCAGGGCGTTCAGTCGCGCCATGGGCCTGCCGGGCGGCGCCCGCGACGCGCTGGTCGAAGCGGTCGATCTGGCCGTCACGTCGAAGGATGTCGATGCGGCGCAAGGGTTGATCGACGCGTCGGGCCGGGCCGGCGACGCGGAGGTGGCACGCGCCGTGGCTCGCGGGACGCTGGCCGAGTTTCAACGCCGGCCGCAATCCGCCGAGCGGGAGTACCGCGCGGCGCTCAAGGCGGATGCCACATCGTTCGAAGCGCTCTCGCGCCTGTTCGACCTGCTCGAAGGGGCGGGTCGGGCGGCCGGTGCCATGCCGGACATCGCGCGGGCCGCCATGCTCGCACCGGACTCGGCGCGGCACGCGGCCCTGCTCGGCACCGCGCGCCTGGCCGCGGGCGACGCGGCCGCCGCCCAGGTGTCGCTTGCGCGTGCCCTCGCGCTGGCCCCGGATGCCGACCCGGTGCGCCTCGCGCTCGGACGGGCGTTGCTGGCCCAGCGGAAACACGGCGAGGCGCTGGAGGTGCTGCTGCAGGCGCAGCCGTCGGCCGATCGCGGCGTCCTGCTCGGTGCGGGCTACTCGTCGCTCGGCAACTGGACGCTGGCGGTCGAACATCTGCAGGACGCGTTGCGAGCGGGCCGCTCCACCACGGACGTCCTGAACGGCCTTGGATGGGCCCAGCTCAAGCTTGGCCGGCGGGACGAGGCCGCGACGCTCTTCCGCCGGTCGCTGGCGATGAAGCCGAATCAACCCGAGATCCAGCGGCTGCTCGCCGGGTTGCCGCCCGCTCCCTCGCGATGAGCCGCCGCAGGCGCACCGTCACACCGTCCGCACCTCCGCGCGTGCCGCAGGCCCGGACGGGACGGCGGCGATTCGCGCTGGCGGCCGCGGTCCTCCTCGCCGTGAGCGCCGGCATCGGCATCGCATGGTGGTGGCGAGGCCTCCCTGTGCCGGACGGAGCGCCCGCACGCCCGAATGTCCTGCTGATCACCATCGACACGTTGCGCTGGGATCGCCTGGGCTGTTACGGCGGGCGAACCGGCACGACGCCCGTGCTCGATCGTCTGGCGGCGCGAGGCGTGCGGTTCGAGACGGCCATCATGCACGTCCCGCTGACGGCACCGTCCCACGCCTCGATCCTGACGGGCCTCACGCCGCTTCGCCACGGCGTTCGCGACAACGGGGCGTTCGTCCTGCCGGCCACGCTGCCGACGCTGGGCTCGGTGCTCGGCGGCGCGGGCTATACGACGGCCGCCTTCGTCTCGGGGTACCCGCTCGACCGCCGCTACGGGTTCGCCTCGGGCTTCGCCTCCTACGACGATGCGCTGCCGCGGGGGCAGGGCTCGCGGGGACTGGGGTACGTCGAGCGCCGGGCGGACGAGACGACGTCGCGCGTCATCGCGTGGCTGGCTGCCGGGCGCGAGCGAGCCGCGGGGGCCGCCGCGGCTGATCGACCCCGGCCATGGCTGGCGTGGGTGCACTACTTCGATCCCCACGCACCCTACGAGCCGCCGGGTGAGTTCGCGGCGCGCTTCGCCGATCGCCCCTACGACGGCGAGGTGGCGTTCGTCGACTCGCAGATTGGCAGGCTGCTGCAGGACCTCGAACGGAACGGCGACCTGGCCCGCACGGTCGTCCTCGTGACGGCCGATCATGGCGAGAGCCTCGGCGAGCACGGGGAGGAAACGCACGGCGTGTTCATCTACGACGCCACGCTCCGGGTCCCGTTCATCGTGGCCGGGCCCGGGGTCGCCTCTGGCCGCCAGTCAGCGGTCGTGGCCCGGGGTGTCGATGTGCTGCCGACACTTGCGGACCTGGCGGGGATGTCCGCGCCGAACGAGACCGACGGGCGTTCCCTGCGCGCGGCTCTCGAGGGCCGGGCGATGGCGGACGAGCCCGCCTACATCGAATCGATCCTGACGCAGCGGCATCTCGGGTGGGCGCCGCTCTTCGGCCTGCGGACCGCGACGTGGAAACTGATCGACGCGCCGCGCCGCGAGCTCTACGACGTCGCTGTCGACGAGCGCGAGGCGCGGAACGTGGCAGGGGAGCAGCCCGATCGCGCCGCGTCGATGGCCCGCCAGCTCGTGGCGCAGATGCGCGTGACGGCGAAGGCGCCCGCGGCCGCTCCCGATCGCGATGCGGCCGAGCGCCTGCGAGCCTTGGGCTACCTCGGGGGTGCCGCCGGGGTGCCTGCGGCGACGCCGGGCCGCGACCCGAAGGATGGCGTCCAGCTGATCGCGCGGCTCGAGCACGGGATCGCCGATGCCAGGGCTCACCCGGATCGCGCGGTCGCGGCACTGGAAGGCGTGATCGCCGAAGATCCCGGCATCGCCCTCGCTCACCGGTACCTCGCGATGGCGCTGGCGGAGCGCGGTGACCACCCTCGCGCCGCGGCCGAGTTGCAGTGGCTCCGCGCGCAGGGGACGGCGACGGCGGAGGACCTGGTCCTCCTGAGCGAGTCGTTGCGGGTGACGGGACGGGCAGGCGAGGCACAGAAGGTCCTCGCGGAGGCCGCCCGTCGCGACCCTGGCTCGCCGGACCCTGCGCTCACCGAGGCGCGCGCGCTGATGGCCCGACAGAAGCCCGTCGAGGCATCCGAGGCCTTCCGGCGTGCCCTCGCGATATCGCCGGGACACCCCGACGCGCTGGCCGGCCTCGGCGAGGCCGCGCTGCTCCAGGGCGATCTCGAGGGTGCCGCGGCCTGGTTCGATCAGGCGGTTTCCCGCGATCCCGCGGATCCGGCGCCGCGTCTTCGCCTGGCCGTCGTCCGCGCGCGGCAGGGACGGATGCAGGACGCGCTGGCGCTGTTCCAGCGTGTGGTCGAGGTGGCGCCGCAGAACGGCGAGGCACTGGCCGGGCTCGCGGCAGCGCTGGCGCGGTCGGGCCGGGCTGCCGAGGCCGTGCCCTACTTCGAACGGGCGGTCGATGCCGGGCTGCGCACGCCTGCCGTGTTCAACGGCCTCGGCTTCGCGCAGCTCGAGTCGGGTGACAGCGCCGGTGCCCTGGCGGCACTGCGGGCCTCGCTCGCGTTGCGGCCCGACCAGGCGGAGGTCGCCCGCGTGGTGCGCGACCTCGCGGCCGCGCGAACACCGGAGCGCTGAAGGCACGCCATGGCGAAACGCCGCTCCCGGGACCAGACAGGCACGGGCCGGGCAATGCCGCCACGCGTGGCGGACGGCAGGCCGCCATCACGCGCAGGACGGTGGTCGAGCCGCCGCGCCCTGCTGGCGCTCGGCCTGGCCGTCGCACTGGTGGCCGGCGGCGGGCTTGCCTATCGCTGGTGGCCGACGCCCCGGGGGGCCGCCACGGCGCCCGCGGCCGCGCACGACAATATCCTGCTCATCACCCTCGACACGACGCGGGCAGACCACCTCGGATCGTACGGGCTCGCACGGGCGCGGACACGCCATCTCGATCGACTCGCGTCGGAGGGCGTTCGCTTCGAGTGGGCGTTCAGCCCGGCCCCCATCACACTGCCCGCGCACGCCTCCATCTTCACGGGGCTCTATCCCTTCGAGCACGGCGTGCGCAACAACGGCAACTTCTACCTCGGCGACCGGTTCGACACGCTGACCACCGTCCTCGCCGGGCAGGGCTATCGCACGGCGGCGTTCGTCAGCGCGTTCGTCCTCGACCGGCGCTACGGCCTCGGACGCGGCTTCGAGGTGTACGACGATCGGATGCAGGGCGCGCAGGCCCAGGTGGTGAGCCTCGAGGCGGAGCGTCGCGGCGACTACACGGCCCAGGCGATGGTCCGGTGGATCGAGGGCTACGCGGCGGAGAAGGGCCGCGGCGCGGCTGGGGCCGCCCGTCGGCCGTTCTTCGTCTGGCTGCACCTGTACGATCCGCATGAGCCGTACCGCCCTCCCGAGCCGTTTCGCGACGCGTTTCGCGACGCGCCGTACGACGGAGAGATTGCCTTCGACGACTCGGTCGTTGCGTTCGTCCTCGACCGGCTCGGGCAGCTGGGCCTGCTCGATCACACCCTCATCGCGATCATCGGGGACCACGGCGAGAGCCTCGGCGACCACGGCGAGGAAACGCACTCGATGTTCGTCTACGACAGCGCGATCCGCGTGCCGTTGGTGCTCTGGGGGCCGGGCCGGCTCCCCGGGGGCACGGTCGTCCCGGAGGCGGTGCGCGCGACCGACCTGGCGCCCACCCTGCTCGATCTGGTGGGCGCCCCGCCGTTGCGGACCGCGCACGGCCGCAGCCTGGTCCCTCTCATCCGGGGCCAGCGAGCGGCCGACCGCCCGCCGATCTACGCAGAGACGTACCTGCCGCAGTTCTACATGAACTGGGCGCCCCTCACGATGCTGCGCGACGAGCGCTGGAAGCTCATCGACGCGCCGCGCCCCGAGCTCTACGACATCGAGACGGATCCGGGGGAGACGCACAACCTCTTCGGGGACCAGCCCCGGACTGCCGAAGCGATGCGTGCCGCGCTTGGTCGCCTGACGGGCGGGTCGGACGGTGCCATGGCCAGCGGCGGTCTCGACCGCGAGGCCATGGAGAAGCTGGCGGCCCTCGGCTACATTGCCGCGGGAGCCGCGCCGCCCCCGACGTCGTCCGGCGCCGCGCGGTCCGATCCGAAGGACGTGATCGCCGTCTTCAACCGCCTGCGCCGCGCGAACAGCGCGGTGCGCGACCGGCGCTTCGGCGAGGCGCTCCCGATTCTGGAGGATGTGCTGCGGGAGGATCCGCGCAACGCGTTCGCGCGGCTCGTGCTCGGCAGCGCCCACATGGGCATGGGGCAGTACCCGCAGGCCATCGCGCAGTACCGCCAGTACCTGGAGATGGTGCCGACGAGCGCGTACGCGCACCAGTGGATCGCGATCTGCCAGGTGCGCCTCGGCGACCAGGACGACGCGCTGCGCGAGAGCGCGGCGGCCCTTGCGATCGACCCGAAGTTCTCCGATGCGCGCGTGCTGCGCGGCGGCATCCTCGCCGGCCGCGGCCGCTACGACGAGGCGCTGGCCGAATTGCGCGCGGCGGTCGAGAGCGATCCGGCCAAGCCGATGGTGCGGCTGGACCTGGCGAAGGTCCTCTCCGAGGCCCGGCGCGCCGGCGAGGCGCGCGAGCAGTACGACGCGATCCTGAAGATCCAGGCCGATTTCGCGCCGGCGCTCAACGGTCTGGGCGCGCTCGACGCCGAGGCTGGCCGGTTTGCCGAAGCCGAGGCGTGGTTCCGGCGGTCGCTCGACGCGGAGCCGCGCCAGGCCGACGCCCGCTTCAATCTCGCGCGGGTGCTCGAGCGGCAGGGGCGCGTGGCGGACGCGCGCGAGGAGTACGCGCGGGTCGCCAGCGACGGGGCGGCAGCCCCGGCCGTGCGGGCGGGGGCGCGCCAGCATCTGGCCGCCCTCCGCCGGGCCCCGTCCCGCTGAGCCAGCCGCGGGCGGCGCCCTGCCGTCGTAGCCCCGCGGCTTCAGCCGCGGGGAACCCCGGCGCTGAAGCGCCGGGGCGGCGGGTTGCCCCGCCGCCCCGTTCCCCTCCCCCGACCGTCAGTCGTTCCCGCTCAGAACCGGAAGCGCAGCCCGAACTGCGCCTGACGCTGGCTGTTGTTGATGATCTCGGTCGGCGTGCCGAAATCGGGCGACGTGTAGGTGGTGACGTAGGATCCAACGTCGTAGTTGACGTGATCCGTGATGTTGAACACCTCGAAGAGCGCCTCGACGACGCGGTTGCCGCCGAGGTTGAAGTTGTAGGCGAAGCGCATGTCCCAGCTGAAGAAGCCGGTCGCGCGGAACGCATTGCGCGAGAACATCTGACCATTGGCCGGGTCGATCGCCCTCACGGCGTTGCGCGATCCGGAGAGTCCCGCAAAGGCGTTGTACGGTTTCCCGGTGTTGGCCTGGACGATGGTGGAGAACATCAGGCCCTTGTAGGCAGCCCAGGTCCCGCCCAGCGTGAACCGGTGGCGGACATCGTTCGGTGTCGGCCCCCAGTCAGCCTCCCAGTTGAGGTTGGTGAGATCGCTCGGATTGCTGCCGAAGTCGTTCGAGATGTTGTTGGCCTTCGTCCACGCGTAGCTCGTGAGCACCTGCGCCTTCGGGAGCCGGATCTTGCCCGTCAGGTACACGCCGTCGAACTGCGAATGGCCGCGGTTGCCCTCCACGCGGACCTCGCCGTAGACGGGGTCGAAGACTCCCGCCGGCGAGATGCTCGTGTTCTGGTTACTGACGGTCTGCCCGAAGACCGCGTAGTTGCGGTTGATTGGCCAGCGATGGATCTCGTCCTTGCCGATCGAGTGCACGTAGTCGACATCGATCGCGATCTGCTGGTTGAGCTCGTGCGACACGCCGAGGTTGTAGTGCTGCGCCCACGGCTGCACGAGGCTCGGCGACGTCAGCCGCATGATCTGACCGGCGAACGTCGGATCGATGAACGAGTCGCGGATGGTCTGGCGGTTGGCGGCGTAGTACGCCGGCGTCCACGGCGTCGGCGAGAACGAGACGAAGTTGAGCGGCGTGCGGACGTCGGTCCACCGCTCGTAGAGCGTGATGTTCTGGAAGATCTCGTCGTAGTAGATGCCGTAGCCGCCCCGGACGACCGTCTTCGCGTCGCCCTTGAGGTCCCAGGCGAACCCGAGGCGGGGCCCGAAGTTGTTCTTGTCGAGCTTGCGCTTGTTGTTGTACCCGAGGTTGCCCAGGTCCGTGAGGACCGGGGTCTGGAAGTCGTTGCTGTACGGGCCCGCCTGCATCTCCCAGCGCAAGCCGAGGTTGAGGGTCAGCCGGTTGGTCGGGTGGTAGTCGTCCTGGAAGTAGACGCCCACGCTCGTCCAGTTGTCGTTGGCCTCGTTGTTACCGCCCGAGCCGGTGAACGAGTCGGCAACATGGTTCAAGTACGCGTCGATGCTGTTCCCAGGCAGGCGCTCGCTGAAGTTGAAGAACCCGTAGAGCGTGGGGATGAAGAACCCGCCGTAGTGCGACTTGACGATCTCGGCGCCCACCTTGAAGTCGTGGTCGCCGCCCCAGCCCTCTTTGCGGAACGCGAAGTCGTCCTTGACCTGCCACCGCTTCTGGATGGTCTCCTGCGGGGTGTTCGTGTTCGCCCCGAAGAAGAAATCCGGCGTCTGGATGCCGGGGTTCGAGTTGTCATTGGCGATGATGTTGTTGTCGAAGTACTGGTACTGCACCAGGAATTCGTTCACCTTGCTCGATCCCAGCACGACGGTGTGCTTGCCCGTCACCATGTTGATGACGTTGGTGTTGAGGGCGCCGGCCGACTTCAGCGTGTTCCCGCCGATGAAGTCGTTCTGGCGCTTGTTGTCCTCGCGCGAGAAGCGCACCATGACCGACTGCTCGTGCCCGAGGTGGAAGTCGGTTCTGCCGAGGATCAGGTGGTTGCGGAACGGCGCGATCTGCGGCCCCTCCTCGCTGGGCAACACCCCGTTCGTGAACACCGTCTTGTAGTCCTGGCGTCGGTTGAACTCGTAGGACCCGAAGAAGAACGCGCGGTTCCTGGCGATCGGCCCGCCCAGGGTGGCGCCGATCTGCTGCTGCGAGAACGGCTGCTTCCCGCTGTCCGCCTCCTTCTCGAAATGGGTCTCCGCGTTGAGCTTCGCGTCGCGGAAGAAGCCGAACGCGCTGCCGGTCAGCGTGTTGCTGCCGCTCTTGGTGACGACGCTCACGACGCCGCCCGTCGAGCGCCCGAACTCGGCGCTGTAGCGGCCCGTGGTCACCTTGTACTCCTGGATCGCGTCGGCGCTCATCTGCTGCAGCAGGCCGCGGACGACGCCGTCATTGTTGTCGCCGCCGTCCACCGTGATGTTCACCGCGCGGCCCGTCGCCCCGCCGTAGCTGATCCCGCCCACCTCGGTCTTGGTCGGGTCGTAGTAGTTGGAGGGCCGGGTGCCCGGCACCAGCAGCGAGAGGTCCTGGAACCGCCGGCCGCTGAGCGGCATGTTCGAGACCATGTTGGAGCTGATGACCTGCCCGACGTCAGACTTCGTGGTCTGAACGAGCGGGGTCTCCCCGGTGACCGTGACGCTCTCGGTGAGCGCCCCGACCTTCATCGTGAAGTCGACGGTCGTGGAGCTCCCGACCTGGACGATGGCGCCCTTGACGAGCATCGACGAGAAGCCCGTGAGCTCCGCGGTGACGTCGTAGGTGCCGGGGGGCAGGAACTCGAGTCGATAGGTGCCTGTCGGACCCGAGACGGCCGACCGGCTGGCACTGGTCGCGACGTTCTTCGCGGTCACGGTCACGCCCGGGACCGCAGCCTTGCTCTCATCGTAAACGCGGCCGTCGATGATGCCGGTGTCGGCCTGGGCCCAGGCAGACACCGGCGCCACGAGCAGCGCGCCTGCGAGCACGAGCCCGCAGGCCACCACACCCTGGCTGAACTTTGCCATATAGCCTCCCTCCCGAGTTAGGCGACGGGGGCAACAACGACTAATCCCGGCGCTCAGTTGAATTGACCATGCGCCGGGCCGTAGCACGCGGGCTTCAGCCCGCGTGCCCGGGGCGAACACCGTCAACCGAAGTGAGCCCCGGGACTAGTGGAGTTCTAACTCGTTTGGCAAACGGTGTACCAGCGGAGACCGCGCGCGAACAGGTCGATTTCCTTAGGAAAATCGATGGAATCGGCTGTCGTCAGGAGGCCGTATCAGCCGCCCAATCCATCCGGCTGGATCCGCGATCTCACGGCGTGGATCTGGAACGGCCATCCGCGGTGAAGGGTGGCCCGACACTTCCTGGCTCCGGAGGATCGAACGGGAACCCAGTTGGCTGAACCGGCGGGTTCGCCCCGGCCGCGTGGCAGGGCGCGCTTCGCCGGCTGTGAGAAAACGCAGCATCCCGGGCGCGCCCGCACTCGAAGTTTCTGCAGCGTCTCGCGGCGGCCATCGGCCGATCCCAGCGGAATCCGGCCTCGGCGGGTCGGGCGACCCACGGGCGCCAATCTTGCACTGTCGACACGCGGATATCGCGATGGGGGAACGCGTCTCGCTCGATCCACGCGGCGGTCTGCTGTTGGACCGTTTCGTGCGCCGACCCGACGGCGGGCTGGTGGATCTGGCGACAGGACGCCGGGCCTGGCTGCGCGTGCGGCGGCCCGGGAACGGAAGCGGAGATGCGCCGTGGGCGGATCAGTGCGCTGCGCTCGCGTGCCTGCGTCATCCCGGGCTCGTGTCGTTGCTCGACTTCGGCGTCAGCGCGTGTGGCGCCGTGCTGGAGGTGTTCGACCTGCCTTCGAGGCCGAAGCCATGGGCGGGGACGCGCGCCGAAGCCCGGCACGTGCTGGACGGCGTGGGAAGGGCCGTCGCCGGGGCGGACGGCTTCCTGACGGTGGGCCAGGCCGGCACCGTCATCGATCGCCGGGGCAGGGCGGCCTGCCTGTTGTGGCCCGAGCGCGTGCCGCTGCCTGCGGACGCGCCCCGCGATCACGGGACCGCACCGGCGTGGCGCGTTGCGCTGGCGCCCGTCATCGAGGCGCTCGAAACCACGGCGACCGGCGGGGCGCGGGTGCTCTACTGGTGCGGGCCGCCCGGGTCGGGGATCAGGAGCGCGTTCGCATCGTTCGCACGGGATGCTCGAATCCGAGGCTTCGTGCCCATCTCGACGGACTGCACGGGCGGTACGGCACGCCGGGATCGGCAGCGCGCCGCCGCGCTCGCCGCGTGCCTGCGTCATCGGCACCTGGTGGTGTTCCACGATGCGCGCCAGCACGTGGATGCCGATGACCTTCGAGGGAGGCGCGTCGGCCTGAGCAGGCTGATCGCGATGATGGCAGAGGCGGGACGACCGCACCTGGTGATCGTGGCGCGCGCGTCGGGCAGCGAGCCCGGGATCGTCTTCGGGGCTGCCAGGCGCACCGCACGCCTCACGCGGGGCTTCGAACCGGAGATCGATCCCGCGCCGAGCCTGGCGGCGGACGCCCGAGCGCCCTACGCGGTCCCCGGCACGGACGCGGGCATCTGCCGCGCCCGCGACCAGTTCCTGATCGGCCGGGCGCTGGCCTTGCGCGGCCGCCATGCGCCCGGCGAGCGGATGATGCGGCGGGCGCTGGGCGCGCTCGAGCGGCGGCGCGCCTCGCTGCCGGCGGCCTGGGCCTGGCTCACCCTGGCCCGTCTCGTGGCCGGGCGGGGCCGCACGGCCGCCGCGCTCGCACTGCTCGATCGCGCCCAGGCGAATTTCGACCGTGCCGATCACTGTTCCGGACCCGTGCTCGTGCTCATCGCCCGGGGTCTGGCGCACACCGACGAGGACCGCCTGCACATCGCCGAGTCCACGCTGCAGGCGGCGGTGGCCGGCGCCCAGGCGCTCGGCGACGCGGCGCTTGCCGTGCGGGCGCATCTGGCCCTGGCGCGGTGTTTCTTCTGGCAGGGGCGATTCGACGCGGCACGCGGCGTACTCGATCGAGCTGCGCCTGAATCCGGGCGCGCGGCGGCGTGCCGGCCCGGCTTGGCAGACGGGTGGCCCTCGACGGTGGGCCGGCCGCCCGCATTGCCGGTCTCGGACGCTGGCACGGACACCGACCGACGGGTGTCCCTTGCATGGCTGTCTCGGCCCGACGAAGCGCTCGAACAGGACCCGACGGTGGCGGGCTGGGCGCTTCGCGCCCGACTGGCCCTGTGTCAGGCGGACTTCGTCGCGGCAGGCGCCGCGGCGGCGCAGGCTGCCCGTGCAGCCGACCGGAGGGGCCGCGCCCTGGACGTGTGCCTGGCCGAGAGCGCGATGGCCGAAGTGCAGGCCGTGCTCGGCGACCACCGCGCGCTCGGGGTGCACGCGAGCCTGGGGCTCACGGCGGCGCGGATGGCCCACGCTCCAATGTTCGCCCTGCGGCTGCGGCTCATCCTGGCCGATGGAGCCGCGCGCGCCGGTCGCACGGCCGCTGCCCGCCGCGTGCTCGACCGGCTCGAGCGCCTCGACGCCGTGAGATTGCCGTTCCTGTTTCGTCGCCGTATCCGGACGATTCGTGAGAGGTGCGACATGGGATGTGCGAGCGCAGACCAGAGTACCGCGTCGGCCGGGCTGGTCGATCCGGTTGGCCCGGCGCCCGGTCTGGCGATGTCGGCGGAGGCGGGTCGCGTGAACAGGGTGCCGGCCGACCCGGAGTTCGTCGGGGCCATCCTGGGCCTGTTCGCGCTCTGCCAGGAGGCGGACAACCAGCGGGCGCTGCTCGGCGCGGTCTGCGCCCGCCTGCAGGGAGACCTCGATGCGGCCTCAGTCGCGATCCTGTGCCGGGCCGCCGAGACGGTCATGATGGTGGCATCCGCAGGAAGGCGCCCGCCCGGCGGGGGACTCGCCGAGCGCGCGATGGCGCTGGGTCAGACGGTGGTGGGTCCCCTCGCAACCGGAGCGGGCTACGAGGGAGCATCGCCTGTTCGGTACGGCGGAGACGTGATCGGTGCGATTGCTGCCCGGTGGCCGGCTGACCGCGTGCCCGACCTCCGCAAGAGCGCCGTACTGTTGACCGCGGCAGCGGCTGCCTCCGCCGTCGCGATCCGCGGCGCGCTCGATCGGACCGCGGCGGAGCCACCGGATCAGGACGGCGACGGGATCACCCTGGTCGGGAGCAGCCGGTCGATGACCGAGCTGCGGCAGTTGCTGGCCCGCGCCGCGCCGGCGCCGTTCCCGGTGCTGATCCAGGGTGAGAGCGGGACCGGCAAGGAGCTGGCGGCGCGTTCGATTCACGCGTGGAGCCCGCGGCGAGGGCGGCGGTTCTGTGCGGTGAACTGTGCGGCCTTCGGCGACGACCTGCTCGAGGCCGAGCTGTTCGGCCACGCGCGCGGGGCGTTCACGGGTGCGGTGGCCGAACGGCCCGGGCTGTTCGAAGCCGCCGATGGCGGCACGCTGTTCCTCGACGAGGTGGGGGAACTGTCGCCGCGCGCGCAGGCGAAGCTGCTGCGCGCCATCCAGGACGGGGAGGTCCGGCGGATCGGCGAGAACGTCGTCCGCGCCGTCGACGTGCGCATCGTCGCGGCCACCAACCGGTCCTTGCAGCAGGACGTGCAGGACGGCAGGTTCCGGCAGGATCTCTTGTATCGGCTCGACGTCATCCGGGTGCGGGTCCCGGCGCTTCGCGTCAGGCCCGACGACATCCCGGTCCTGGCGGCGCGCTTCTGGGACGAGGCCCGGGCGCGCACCGGCAGCCAGGCCACGCTGTCGCCGGCGACGGTGGCGGCGCTCGCGCGCTACGACTGGCCCGGCAACGTCCGGGAACTCCAGAACGTGATGGCGGCGATCGCCGTGACCGCGCCGCGGCGCGGCGTCGTCGGCACCGACACGCTGCCCGACCCGATCCGGGCGGTGGCCGGCCCGTGTCCCGCCGGGGAGGGGACCCTTGATGCCGCGCGGCGCCGCTTCGAGGACGGATTCGTGCGCGCGGCCCTCGCGCGGGCGGGCGGGCGTCGGTCACGGGCGGCCGCGGACCTGGGCGTCACGCGGCAGGGCCTGGCGAAGCTGCTGGTCCGACTCGGGATCGACCCGACCTGCTGAGGTTCGGTGAGACGCAGAAGCGCGCGAGCCGCGCGGCTGGCCGACCGCGAGGAGTCGGCGTGCCGGGGGCTACTTCAGTCGTCCGCGCAACGCGAGCAGCACGCCGGCCGTTGGGTCCCGCTCGAGTCCCGCGGCCACGGTCGCACGGGCGCCAGCCGGGTCGCCAGCAGCCAGTTCGGCTTCGGCGAGGCGCCCGAAGGCCTGGGCGCTCGGTGCCCGAAGCTGCAGCACGGTCCTGAACGCCTGGACCGCCGTCGTGGGATCGCCCAGGCGCAGGGACAACTCGCCGACGCGGTCGTAGGCGGGCGCCAGGTCCGGATCCGACTCAGGCGCCAGAGCGGTCCACCGGTACCAGGCATCGCGGGCTTTCGCGATGTGCCCGAGGCGTTCCGCGACCGACGCCAGGTCGCGGAGCGCGGACGGCTCGAGGGGGTACAGCTGCGAGGCCTGGTCGAGCGTGGACTCGGCGCGGACCGGATCGCCGGACAGCAGCAGGGCCCGTCCATACAGGGCCAGGGTCTCGCTGGTGGCCCCGGGACGGCGCGCCAGGGGCTCCAGGGCTTCAATGGCCTTGGACACGGCGACACGGTCGCGCCGGGGTCCCGCCGACTCCAGCCAGATGCGGCCCAGCGTGAGGTAGGTGCCCGTGCTGTCGGGGTAGCGCTCGGCCGCGCGCCCGAGAATCCCGACGGCAAGGTCGGTGCGCCCGGTTCGCGCGTACGCGAGCGCCAGCACCGTCTGGCGCTCCGGCTTGCCCGGGTCGAGCGCCGCCAGCGCCTCGAGTTGCTCGATGGCCTCGCGCTCCCGCCCGAGGCTTCGGAAAATAGACACCAGCTCTTCGCGCGGGGCGGTCAACCCGGGCGCCAGTTGCAGGGCGTGCTGCAGCGAGGCAATCGCCTCGTCGGCCTTCCCCTGGTCCTGCAGGCAGACCCCCATCAGGTAGTGGGCTTCGGCCAGGTGCTCATCGAGCGCCACCGCTCGCCGCAGGGCCTCCACCGCGCCGGCGGCATCGCCCGACCGGTAGAGGGCCAGCCCGAGCTTGTAGAACACGCGGGACGAGCGGTCGTCCAGCCGGACGCATGCCTGGTAGCTCTCGGCCGCCCGTGCAAAGCGGTGCAGGGTGTAGGTCAGGTCGCCCAGCAGTTCGGCCGGGCGGACCGCCGACGGGTCGAGCAGGGTGGCCGTTCGCAGGTCGCGCAGGGCGGCCTCGGACTCGCCGCGGCGGCGGTAGGTTTCGCCGCGCTTCATGAAGGCGATCATCGAGTCGTTCTTGAGGGCGATCGCGCCGCTGAACGACTCGATGGCGACGAAGGTCTGGTCCGCGGCGAGGGCGGCGTTGCCCCGGACGAGCAGGCGCTGGAACTCGCGCTCCCGGGACGCCACGATGGCCAGCACCAGAATGCCGGCCGCTACCACGCCCAGGACGGCCGCCAAGACGACGCTCCGTCTCATACGTGCATATCGTATCAGGGGCCGGAACTTTTGCTGCACCTTCGTGTCTAACTGTTACAGGACGGCCCGTTGAGCCCGGCGGCAAGGGCGTCCTGACAGCGGGCCGTCAAGCTGCTATAGTTCACGGAGCACGCCACTGTGTCCAAGGAACTGACGGTGAAACAAGCGCCCGCCCTGAGTTGGCCGGAAGTAGCCGATCGGGAAGCCGTTCTGGTGCGCCGCTGTGCGGACCATGACGAGGGAGCCTGCGCCGACCTGGTGGCCGACCACCAGCGGATGGTGTTCCAGCTGTCCCTGCACCTGCTCGGCGACCCGGAGGAAGCCCGGGACCTGTCCCAGGACGTGTTCCTCCAGGTGTTCAGGACCATCCACCGGTTCAGGGGCCAGTCGGCCCTGCGGACCTGGATCTACCGCATCGCGGTGAACCAGGCGCGCAACCGCCAGCGGTGGTGGCGGCGGCGACGCCGGAGCGACCAGGTTTCACTGGATGAACACCTCGAGCAGCACGGTGATCTGGCCGTGTCGGACAAGTCCGGAGAGCCCGACCAGGTGCTGGTGCGCAAGGAACTGGCGTCGCGCATCTGGCGGTCGCTCGAGGCGCTGCCGTTCGATCAGCGCACCGCGATTATCCTGCGCGAGATCGACGGCTTGAGCTACGACGAGATCGCGTTCTCGTTGGACATTGCGATTGGCACCGTGAAGTCGCGGCTGACGCGCGCGCGCGAGGCGTTGCGGAACCAGCTGCGGGAAGTCAGGTCCGTATGACGCCGCTGTGCTGTGTGGACGTCCTGCGTCGGTTGTCGTCGTACCACGACGGCGAGCTGCCGGTGGACGAGCAGATTGCCGTCGAGACGCACGTGCGGGAGTGCCCGGAGTGCTCGGACGAGGCGGGGGCCCTTCGCGCGATCGGCGAATCCCTGCGGCTCGGCGCGGCGGTGCTGGCGCCGCCGTCCGCCCGCGAGCTGGAGATGCTGCAGGCCGACGTGATGAGCCGCGTGCGGGTCGAGCACGAAGAGTCGCTGCCGATGCAGGTGGCGCACCTGTTCGATGACATGCGCCTCAGCTGCGCGGCTCTCGGGGCCACGGCGGCGACGCTGGTGTCGATCCTCGTGATGACCGGGATCTTCTACTTCGGTCCGCGGAGCGAGCGGCCGGATTCGCTCGCGGGCGTGATGGAAACGCTCGGGGCCCACCCGATCAACACGACGGGCATGCTGTTGCCGCGGGCGTACCCGGAAGCCGTGTCCGAGGGGGTGTTCGGCGGGAACGAAGAGGACGCCGTGTTCGCGCTGGCGGCCGTCGTCACGCGCCAGGGCCGGATTGCCAATCTCGAGCTGGTGCTGGCCGAGCAGCCGACCGGCGGGCAGCGCGAGCGCGTCCTCCGGCTCCTGGACGATGTCTCGCGCGCGCGGTTCGAGCCGGCGCGCTACGGCGGGTCGCCGGTGGCCGTCAACGTGGTGTGGCTGCTGGCCCACACGACCGTGCGCGGCACGAAGCCGCTGCCGGGCAAGCAGAGTTCGCTGAAGCATGGCGGCGTCATGGCGCTGAGCTGAGCCCGGCGTTCAGGTGAGTTGAGGCGCGCCGGGAATGCCGCTCGCCGGCCTCAGCCTGCGTGCCCGGGCGAACACACCCATCAAAGTTGAGACCTGGTCAGGTTGAGCCCGGGGGGGCAGGCCAGATCCCGCGGTTCGCGGGCTAGCGCCGCCCGCCGGCGGCCGGCAGTTCCGCTCTCGCGTTCGCGGCGTTGTCCATCGCATCCACCGCTCGGATCACGACCCGGCCGGCCGCGTCCCCATCCACCAGCACCTCGTAACGTTCCGTCTTCGCGTCGGAGACCCCGTCGCTCGGGTACACCGTCTGCCAGCGCCCGCCGTCGAGCGAGTACTCGACGTGGTCGATGGGGGAGTGGGCGTCGCGGACCTCGAAGGCGACGCGCGTCTGCGCGCCGGCGCGCTCGATGGCCGTCGTCACGATGGCAGGAGGCGTATTGTCGATCTCGAACGCCGTGCTGTCGAGCTCGCCGGACCTGGCGTCGGCGGCCGGATTCGAGGGCAGGTCCGACGCGACGACGCGGATGATGTACGTGCCGTCCGGCACCGACGTGGTGTCCCACACCAGCACGGCGTCCGCGTAGGCTCGCCGGAGCGGTTTCCACGCCGATTCGTCGTCCCTGCGGTAGAGGATGTCGTACACCAGGCGGTCGTCGTTGTCGTCTTCGGCCCGCCACACGAAGGCCTGCAGCCCTTTCTGGTAGATGCGGCGTCCGAGCGCGGGGCCGGCGTTCGGGGCCTGGGTCGTGGCGCCCAGCGGCATCGAGAAGGCCGGCAGCTTCGCATCGGCGGTCCCGTTGACATAGCCGGCGATCTCCAGCTCCCCGCTCGAGAACGGGCGCTGGAACACGATGCCGGGCGGTTGCACCGTGATCGCCGTGATCTTCGGCCGCGCATTGCGCTGGAGGTAGCCGACGGTCACCGAGGTCAGGGCCGGGCTCGGACCCGTGCCGCTGAAGACGGCCTTCCACTGGAGGTAGCGGGCCGGCGGGGCCTTCACGGGCTCGCCGTCCGCGCGGACGTACGGGCCCGTCCAGGGACTCCACGTGTCGTCGGGCGTCTCCGTATTGCCGGTGCGCGAGAACACCTGGATGCGCGGCGCCCCCTCGGGCACGCTGCGCCACGACAACGTGCCCCAGGCGGCGACCATCCCGGCGTCCTTGACGTCGGACGTGTACGTGCCTTGCGCGGACTGGTCGCCCGACAGGTCGTACACCTTGGCAGGGTTCGACGTGGCCAGCACGCGCCGGCTGCCGGGTAGGGCGACGAGGGCGGTGACCTGCTGGCCGCCGGCTCTGAGCAGCAGCGTGCTGCGCCACGGGTTGCCCGCGACGCGGTAGACCTTGCCGGCGTTGCCGGTGCCCACCAGCACCGCGTCCGAGCCGTCCACCGCCACGTCGTACGGGATGTCCTCGCTCGAATTCCAGATCACTTCCCACGACCCGCCCGCATCGATGCGGTACACGGCACCCTTGGGCGACCCGCTCTCGGGTTTCTCCCGCGCGGGACGCGGCTCGGCACCGGCCGACACCGGGGCGTCGATCACGGTCACCGAGGTGATCTCGGTCGAGACCGACGGCACGGGCGCGGTCCGCGCGGGTTCGGGCGTGGCGACGGGCGCCGCGCCGCCGGCCGCCGGCTTGCCGTTGATGGCGGCGGCATAGATGGCGCCGTCCGCACCGGCCCGCACGGCATGGATCTCGCGGTACGGCGAGTCGAGGAGCACGAATCCCTTGCCCGCGGCGTCGATGCGCAGCACGCGCCCCGGCGATTCGGTGCCCGCGAGCAGGCGGCCTCCGGCGTCCCACGCGAGCGTCGTCACGTGCGTCGTTCTCGTGTTGAAGAACACCGTGCCCTTGCCGTCCGGCGTGATGCGGTAGATGAGGCCCTTCTCGCCGGTGCCTGCGTAGAGGCGGCCCTGGGGATCCACGGCCAGCGACCAGATGTACTTGTCGTCGGGATCGAAGAACACCGTGGACGCGCCGGCCTTGTCCACCTTGTAGATCTTCCCGTCGGGGGACGTGCCGACGTAGAGCCCCCCGTCCGGGGAAAAGGCGAGCGCGTGGATTTCCATCTCGGGCGTGTCGGCGAACACGGACGCCTTGCCCTGCCGGTCGATCCGGAACACCTGGCCGTCGTTACCGCTGCCGGCGTACACCGCCCCGTCGGGGCCGGCGACCAGCGTCCAGATGAACGGGACGGTGCCCTCGTACAGCGGCCGCACCACCGGGCCGAGGAGGAGCCGCCCGTCGCTGTCGATCGACAGCCCCTCGACCTCACCCTTGAGGAACGCCGCCTGCGTCGAGACCTGCCAGAATCTCGGCGTGGAGGCACGCACCACCGTCAGGCCCCCTGCGAGCAGGGCCACGACCACCAACGCACGCGCACTTCGCATAGTGATCTACTCTCCAGGGCGCAGGTCGACGGTCAGCATGCGCATGCCGACCACCGCCTGGTCCACGGGCACGTCCCACTCGCCGAGCGTCGAGGAGCGGAGAGGCGCCATGTTCCCCCCGCCGCCCTGGCCTTCGTACACGGCCAGCGCCGAGGCCGGCAGCGACGACAGGAATTCTCCCGAGACGACCGCGCCCGGGTCCTGGCTGAACAGCCGGACGTAGACACGGTTGTTCCGGCGCGTCCTGTTCATCTGGCGGATCATCTGCGCCAGCGTCGCGGGATCCAGCGCCTGGCGGGCTTCCCGCTGCTCCCACTGCGCGAGCCGCGTGCCGTCCGACACCATGATCATCAGCGGTCCGTGCGCGTTGGCGGGAATCTCGACGGGGATTGTCTGCAGCGTCTCCTCGCCCCGGTAGCTGCGCAGCAGGATCTTGAGCGGCACCGTGCGGCCGGCCCGGGGCTCGACCGCGTCGATCCACGCCCGCTCGATCGTCGCCACGCGCGGCTGCTCGCTGGTGCGGATCGCGAGATCGACCGACTCGATCTCCACCGGCTCCATGTCGTTGGCGGCCAGGGCCGCCAGCGGCATGGCGACCGACGCGGCCGCGGCAATCGCGGGGGAGTCGCCCGTGAAGATGTTTCCGAAATCGACGCTGCCCGCCTGCCGCATCACCGCCCGGCCCTGGACCGTGAACGTGGCCGCGCCGAACTGGCGCTCGTACGACGCCAGCGTGTTCGCCAGCGACGCGTAGATGAGCAGCGGCGTCAGCAGCTGGTCGTCGGTCACGCTGAAGTGGAAGTCCCGGCTGACGCCGCCTTCGCTCATCAGCGACACGTGCACGGGCACGCGCCTGGGCGGCGGGCCGAGCGTGCCGGCGATCGCCGTCGGCCGGTCCTGCCGGAACGTGCCGACGACCTCCCCGGTCGACGCGAGCTTGACGGAGCTGAGGAGGCTCGGCAGCACGACGTGGACGTAGGCGCGCGTCATCGGGAACCGCGTGGGGCCCAGGTTGTAGAACGCGTGGCCGAACGCGTACACCTGGTCGCCGTCGACGTCGGTGACCGTGCCCGTGGCGCCCATCAGCAGGTCGCCGTCGACGAGCGCGACACCCACCGGGTCGCCCGGCCTGAGCGCCGGCGCACCGGGGGCCTGAACGCGCCGGCCGGCGGCGGCGAGATCGCCGCCGTTGACGGGCACGAATCCGCCCTCCTCGAAGGCCGACAGAAGCGGCGCAATCGTGTCGCGATCGAATCCGCCGAAGACGAGCGGGGTGGCGATCGGCCTCAGCAGCGTGGCCACGCGGGACTCGGTGCCGAGCGCCAGTTCGCCGATCGCGCTCACGTCGGAGGACCGGTCGGCGAAGGGACGGACCGCGCCCAGAGCCGAGCGCAGCGCCCCGATCACGCGGTCGGGCGTCAGCGGCCCGTCCAGCCTCAGGCGCGCCGAGGCCGGGCGAGGCGCGTTCGTCGAGGCGGCCTCCACCATCTCGGCAAACGGCGTGATGCCGGCGATCGGCTCGGTCGAGAACTGGCCGAGGGAGTAGGAGACGGCGCCGACCAGGCGGCCGTCGATGTACACCGGGCTGCCGCTCATGCCCGCGATCACGCCGGTCTTCGCGAGCGGTCCGCCCGACAGCCGCGCGAGTATCAGGTCCCGCTTCGGGCCCATCGTGTTGCGGAGGATGCCGAGGATCTCGACCTTGAATTCCTCGAGGGTGTCGCCCTGGAACACGGTGCGCCCGACGCCGACCATGCCCGGCCGGACCTCCTCGACGGGCATCGTGCGCGTGGCGGCGGGCAGGCCGAGGACACAGAGGCCCCAGCCGACGAGAACGAACACGAAACGGCGTTTGCTCATGGATGACAGGGAGCGCACTCCCCGCGACTGTGTGGCGACGTTCGGTGTCAGGGTCCTCACCCCTTATAGCGAACTAGCCGCTCGCCGGTCAAGGAGAAGCGGTCCGTCGCGTTGACAGAAGCGGTCCGTCGCGTTGACAGTGCCCGCGCGCTCTGGTACGCTCCGGAATCGGTAAGCGCTCACGCTCATGCTGTCCCTGGCCTGTTCCGTCCGCCCGCCCGTCACCGAGATGCGTGCCGACCGCGTCCCCACGGTCCGGGATCTGTTCCGCGGATGGTGGTGGCGTCGCCCGCGCGACTGAAGGGGGTAGGAGCCGGAGCCCGACCGACACGACCGGAACCACAGCCAAGCCTCTTCAGCCGCACGG
The DNA here is from genome assembly GCA_963813325.1 of uncultured Acidobacteriota bacterium. GTDB lineage: Bacteria > Acidobacteriota > Vicinamibacteria > Vicinamibacterales > JAKQTR01 > CAWEYM01. Next base: position 435,128 of record CAWEYM010000002.1, on the reverse strand, counting down.
TTGAAGAGGCTTTCGTGTTTTTATGGCGACATCGCTGATCTGTGCCACCGTGCTCGAACCGACGATGGCCGACCTGCGCGTGAAGCGGGACCAGGCCGCCGCCGGAGCCGATCTGCTGGAACTGCGGCTCGACGGCGTGGACCACCCCGATGTGCCCGGCGCGCTGCAGGGGCGCACGCGCCCGGCGATCGTGACGTGCCGGCCCGTGTGGGAAGGCGGCCAGTACACGGGGCCCGAGGGTGACCGGCGGGCGCTGCTGGCCGCGGCGTTCGACGAGGGGGCCGAGTACGTCGATCTCGAGTGGCGCGCGGGCTTCGACGACCTGATCGCCAGGCGCCGCGGGGCCGGGATCGTCCTGTCGATGCACGATTTCGACGGCGTGCCGGCCGACCTCGAGTCGCGGGTGCGGGCCATGCTCGGCACCGGCGCCGAAGTCGTGAAGATCGCGGTGATGGCCCGTCGGCTCACCGACTGCCTGCCCCTGCTCGACCTCAAGCTCCGGTTCAGCGGCGCGCGGCTGATCCTGATCGCGATGGGGGAAGCAGGCCTGCCCACCCGGGTCCTGGCGGCCCGGTTCGGCAGCCCCTGGACCTACGCGGGCGAGGGCGCCGCGCCGGGGCAGGTGGACGTGGCCCGCCTCACGCACGAGTTCGGGGTCCGCCGGCTTACCGAGCAGAGCGCCGTCTACGGCATCGTGGGCCGCCCCGTGCATCACTCGCTCTCGCCCGCCATGCACAACGCGGCGTTCACGGATCTGGGCGTCGACGCGGTGTACCTGCCGTTGCCGGCCGGGGACCTCGCCGAGTTCTTCGCGTTCGCCCGCGGCATCGGGCTCCAGGGCGCGAGCGTGACGACGCCGTTCAAGATCGATGTGATTGGCCACATCGACCACCTGGACGACCGGGCCGCCCGCATCGGCGCCGTGAACACGATCGTCGGCCGCGACGGCCAGTGGCACGGGACCAACACGGACGGCGAAGGGCTGCTGTCGCCGCTCGCGGGCCTGGCGCTCGTCAACGTCCGGGCCACCGTGCTGGGCACCGGGGGCGCGGCGAGAGCCGCCGCCGTCGCCCTGCGGGCCGCGGGCGCCACCGTCACGCTCGCCGGCCGCGACGCGGCGAGGGCCCGGCGCGTGGCGGCGGGCATCGGCGTGGGCGGGATCGCGCGGCCCGTCCCCCCGGGCAGCTGGGACCTGCTGATCAACGCCACCCCGGTCGGCACCCACCCGGAGACCTCCGCCACCGCGTTTCCGGAAGGCACGTACGACGGGAGCCTGGCGTACGACCTGGTCTACAACCCGCCGGTCACGCGGTTCCTGCACGACGCGGCGGCGGCCGGCTGCCGGACGATCGGCGGCCTCGACATGCTGGTCGCGCAGGCGCAGGGCCAGACCGCGTGGTGGCTCGGGATCCGGCCGCCCGACCATGTGCTGCGCGACGCCGCCCGCGCGCGGCTCGCATCGTTCACCGGGGTATCCACATGAACATCACGAGCTTCGAGCAGTTCACCGAGCTGGCGCAGCGCGGCACGTTCGTGCCGGTCTGCAAGGAAATCGTCGCCGACCTGCTGACCCCCGTGTCGGCGTTCCTGAAGGCGGCGGAGCACTCGGACTACGCCTTCCTGCTGGAAAGCGTCGAGGGCGGCGAGCAGGTGGCCCGCTACTCGTTCCTGGGGAAGGACCCGTTCCTGATCGTGCGGGCGCGCGGGGGCGGGGTCACGATCGAGCGTGGCGGGGTCACGACCGCCAGCGATGAGCCCTTCGTGCCCACCGTGCGCCGCCTGATGGCCGGGTTCCGTGCGCCCTACGTGCCCGGCTTGCCGCGATTCACCGGGGGCGCGGTCGGCTACCTCGGCTACGACGCGGCCGTGTGGTTCGAGCCCGTGCCGCTGCCGGCGGCGGCGGCGGACGACGCGGCGGTGGACGACGCCGGGTTCATGCTGTTCGACACGGTGCTCGCGTTCGACCACGTGCAGCACCGTATCCTGATCATCGCCAACGCCCGCGTCACCGCCGACGACGACCTACAGGCCCTCTACCAGTTCGCGTGCGCGAAGATCGCCTTCGTCGAGCGCGAGCTGGAGCGGAGCCTGTCGCAGGTCGAGCGCACCGAGGCCCCGGCGCTCGAGGTCCGATCCAACGTCACGCAGCACGCGTTCGAGCAGCGGGTCCGGGCGGCGAAGGAGCACATCGCGGCCGGGGACATCTACCAGGTCGTGCTGTCGCAGCGGTTCGAGGCGGACCTGTCGGCCGACCCGTTCACCGTGTATCGGGCGCTCCGCCACGTGAACCCGTCGCCGTACATGTTCTTCCTCCGTATGGGCGGGCTGTCGATGGTCGGGGCCTCGCCGGAGATGCTCGTCCGGGTGGAGGGCCGCCGCGTCGAGACGCATCCCATTGCCGGCACCCGGCCGCGCGGCCGGAATCCCGAGGAGGACCTGCGGCTGGCCGATGAGCTCAAGGCGAACGAGAAGGAACGCGCCGAGCACGTCATGCTCGTCGACCTGGGCCGCAACGATCTCGGGCGCGTCTGCGAGTACGGCAGCGTGCGGGTGCCCCAGTTCATGGCGCTCGAGCGCTACTCGCACGTGATGCACCTCGTCTCGATCGTCGAGGGGCGCCTGGCCGAGGGCCAGGATCGGCTCGACGCCCTGGTGGCCTGCTTCCCGGCCGGCACCGTCTCGGGCGCGCCGAAGGTGCGGGCGATGGAGATCATCGCGGACCTGGAGTCGGCCCGGCGGGGTATCTACGCGGGCGCCGTGGGCTACCTCGACTTCGCGGGCAACCTCGACTTCTGCATCACCATCCGCACGATCGTGGTCATCGGCGGGACCCGGGCGCTCGTCCAGGCCGGCGCCGGCATCGTGGCCGATTCAAGTCCCACGGCCGAGTACGAAGAAACGCGCGACAAGGCCAGGGCGCTCGTGCAGGCCCTCGAACTCGCGCAGCGGGGACTCTGACACGGGAGCCGGCTGCGAGGCCGGCCGGGACGGTCGCACATGGTCCTGGTCATCGACAACTTCGATTCGTTCACCTACAACCTCGTGCAGTGCCTGGGCGAACTGGGCGCGGACGTCATCGTCCGCCGGAACAACGCCGTGGGGCTCGACGAGATCGAGCGCCTGAGACCGGAGCGGATTGTGATCTCCCCCGGCCCGGGTCGTCCCGAGCACGCCGGCATCACCCCGGACGTGGTGCGGCGGTTCGGCCCGGGCGTGCCGCTGCTGGGCGTGTGCCTGGGCCACCAGGCCATCGGGTACGTTTTCGGCGGCCAGGTCATCCGCGCGCCCCGTCCCATGCATGGCAAGACGTCCAGCATCGAGCACGACGGGCGCGGCGTGTTCCGCGGCCTGAGCCCGGGCTTCACCGCCGGCCGGTACCATTCGCTGGTGGTGGCCGATCACGGCGTTCCCGCGGATCTCGAGATTGCCGCGCGGGCGGCCGACGACGGCACCGTGATGGGCCTGCGGCACAAGCGGTGGCCCGTGCACGGCGTGCAGTTCCACCCGGAGTCGATCCTGACGGGCGAAGGCCGGCACCTGCTGCGCAACTTCCTGGCCCTGTGAAAGGCAGACGCACGTGTTCAGCCACCTCCTCGACAAGCTGCTCCGGCGCGAGGACCTGACCGCCGACGAAGCGTCGGCGGCGATGGACGACATCATCGAGGGGCGGGTCCGGCCGGCCCAGGTGGCGGCGCTGCTGATGGGGCTGGCGATCAAGGGTGAGCGGCCGCCGGAGATCGTCGGATTCGCCCGCAACATGCGGCAGCGGGCGGTGCGTCTGCCGCACCCGGCGCCCGGTGCGGTCGACCTGTGCGGCACGGGCGGCGACCGGTCCGGCAGCTTCAACATCTCGTCGGCCGCGGCGCTGGTGACCTCCGCCTGCGGCGTGCCGGTGGCGAAGCACGGCAACCGGTCCGTGTCGAGCCGGTGCGGCAGCGCGGACGTCTTCGAAGCGCTGGGCGTCGACGTGTCGGCTCCGCCGGACGTCGTGCAGCGGTGTCTCGAGGGCGCCGGCATCGCGTTCCTGTTCGCCCCGGCGTTTCATCCCTCCATGCGCAGCGTCGCAGAAGTGCGGCGCGACCTCGGCATCCGCACGGCGTTCAACCTGCTGGGCCCGCTGACCAACCCGGCCGCGCCGCTTCGGCAGGTCGTCGGCGTGCCGCGTCCGGACCTGACCGAGGTGCTGGCCCGGGCACTGGCCCTGCTGGGCTCGGAGCGGGCGTGGGTGGTGCATGGTGCCGACGGCCTCGACGAGATCTCCACCACTGGCTACACGAAGGTGTCCGAGTGCCGCGGCGGGACCGTGCAGACGTTCTACGTCCACCCGACCGAGGTGGGCCTGCGCAAGGCCAGCCCCGCCTCGCTTGCGGGCGGCGACCCGGCCACGAACGCCGCGATCGTGAGGGGCGTGCTCGCGGGCCGGCCCGGGGCCGCGCGCGACGTCGTCGTCCTGAACGCCGGGGCCGCGCTGTTCGTGGCGGGACGGGCGCCGACGCTGCGGGCGGGCATCGATGAAGCCGAGGCCGCGATCGACCGGGGAGACGCGCAGCGGGCGCTCGACGAACTGGTCAGGTTGTCGACGGCCGCCCGTGCGCCGGAGGCGACATGAGCGCCGACCCCCGGCTCGCGGCTCCCGATCTGCTCAGCGCCATCGTGGCGGCGGCGCAGCGGATCGTGGAGAGCCGGGCGGCGCGGGAGCCGATCGAGGCGGTGGCCCGGCGCGGCGCCAGCCGGCAACCCCGGGGCCAGGCCTTTCGGGACGCGCTGGCCCGGCCCGGCACGATCAACGTGATCGCGGAGTGCAAGAGGCGATCGCCTTCGAGGGGCGTGCTGCGGTCGTCGTACGATCCGTCAGACCTGGCCCGCCAATACGCGCGCGGCGGCGCGGCGGCGGTGTCCGTGCTGACGGAGCCGACCTTCTTCGACGGCTCGCTCGACGACCTGCAGGCCGTGCGCGATGCCGTCGATCTCCCGGTGCTCCGCAAGGACTTCATCGTGGCCGAGTACCAGGTGCACGAGGCGCGGGCGGTCGGGGCGGATGCCGTGCTCCTCATCGCGGCTGCGCTGGCGCCGTCCCGCTTGCGGCAGTTGCTGGCCTGTGCCGCCGGGCAGGGGCTGGCCGCGCTCGTCGAGGTGCACGACGAGCGAGAACTCGGCGAGGCGCTCGACGCCGGCGCCGCTTTGGTGGGTGTCAACAGCCGCAATCTCCGCACCCTCGAGGTCGACACCCGAATCTGCGAGGCCTTGGCGCGCCGCGTGCCGCCCGGGGTCGTGGCCGTCGCGGAGAGCGGTCTGCGGACCGCGGAGGCCGTGCGCCGGATGCGTGACGCCGGGTACGCCGCATTCCTGATCGGCGAATGGCTCGTGACCCACGCCGACCCGGTGTCGGCGCTGCGAAGCCTCGGGACGTTGGTGGGCCGCCCCGCCGGAGACGAGTCGTGAACGAGGTCCGCGTCCGCGTGAAGATCTGCGGGCTGACGAGCCTGATTGACGCGCTCGCCGCGGCCGACGCCGGCGCCGATGCGCTGGGGTTCGTCCTGTGGCCGGAGAGCCCGCGCGCCGTGTCCGTCGATCGCGCGGCGGCGATCGCCCGGGACCTTCCCCCGTGGGTGACGCCGGTCGGCGTGTTCGTGAACGCGCCAGTGGATGCCATCCTGCGCGCGATCGACGCGATCGGGCTCGGGGCGGTGCAGTTGCACGGCGACGAACGGCTCGAGGTGTGGGAACGCATCCCGCGCCCGGTGCTGAAGGCCGTCGGCGTCGACGCGCGGTTCGACCCGTTGCGCCTGGGGGACTGGCCCCGGCAAGTGACGCCGCTGCTCGACGCCCACGACCCGGCCCGGCGGGGCGGCACCGGGCGCCCGGTGGACTGGGCGGTGGCGGCCGCAGCCGCCCGCGTGAGGCCCGTCGTGCTCTCAGGCGGGCTCGGGCCGGACAACGTGCGCGAGGCCATCGACAGAGTGGCGCCCTGGGGCGTCGACGTCTCGTCGGGCGTCGAGCGCCGGCCCGGCGTCAAGGACCACGGCGCGATGCGCGCCTTCGTCGCGGCCGTTCGTGCCGCGGACCGTGGCTGGTGACTGATGGACAACATCGTGATACCGCCGTTCGTGCCCGGGACGCGTGATCCGGACCGGCGCGGCTATTTCGGATCGTTCGGCGGACGGTTCGTGCCGGACACGCTCGTGGCTCCGCTCGAGCAACTCGAGGCCGCGTACGTCGCGGCGAGGTCGGACGAGCCCTTCCAGCGCCGTCTCGCCGGCCTGCTGGGCCACTACGCCGGGCGGCCCACGCCGCTCTACGAAGCGGCGCGCCTGACGGCGTCGTGCGGCGGCGCGCGGATCTTCCTCAAGCGCGAGGACCTGACGCATACGGGCGCGCACAAGATCAACAACGCCCTCGGCCAGGCGCTGCTGGCCGTTCGGATGGGCAAGCGGCGCGTCGTGGCCGAGACCGGTGCCGGACAGCACGGCGTGGCGGCGGCGACCGCCTGCGCGCTGCTGGGGCTCGAGTGCGAGGTCTACATGGGCGCCGAGGACATGGTGCGCCAGGCCCTCAATGTCGTCCGCATGCGGCTGCTGGGCGCCACCGTGACGCGGGTCGAGGCCGGGAGCCGGACGCTGAAGGACGCGATCAACGAGGCGATGCGCGACTGGGTGACCAACCTCGAGACGACCCACTACCTCCTCGGCTCGGCGCTCGGCCCGCACCCGTACCCGCTGATGGTGCGCGAGTTCCAGTCGGCCATCGGGCGCGAGGCGCGCGCCCAGATGCTCGATCGCGTCGGGCGGCTGCCGGACGCGGTCGTGGCGTGCGTGGGAGGCGGGAGCAACGCCATCGGGATCTTCGATGCGTTCATCGCGGATCCCGCCGTGGCCTTGATCGGCGTCGAGGCCGGCGGGGCCGCCCTGGTGGCCGGCCGGCATGCCGCGCGGTTCGCGGGCGGCGACGACGGCGTATTCCAGGGCACCCGGACGTTCGTCCTGCAGGACGCCGACGGGAACATCTCGGGCACCCACTCGGTCTCGGCCGGTCTCGACTACGCCGCGGTCGGGCCCGAGCACGCGTGGCTGCGGGCGACGGGCCGGGCTCGCTACACGCACGTGTCGGACGAGGAGGCCCTCGCGGCGTTCCAACGCCTGGCCCGCGAGGAAGGGATCCTGCCGGCGCTGGAGTCGGCGCACGCGGTGGCGCACGCCTGTGTCCTTGCCGGAGGGATGGGGAAGGACGGCGTGGTGCTCGTCAACCTGTCGGGCCGCGGCGACAAGGACGTCCAGACCGTGGCGGCGGTTCCTGGGCTCATCCCGGAGTGAACGGCTGATGTCTCGCATCGACGATGTATTCACCCGCCTGCGCCACGCGCGGGAGACCGGCCTCGTGACCTACGTGACGGCCGGCGACCCGGACCTCGAGGCGTCCGCGGAGATCCTGCTGGCGCTCGACCGCGCCGGCGCCGACATCCTCGAACTCGGCGTGCCGTTCTCGGACCCGCTGGCCGACGGCCCGGTCATCCAGCGCGCGAGCGAGCGGGCGCTGGCCGCGGGCACCACGCTTGCCCGGGCCATCGATCTCGTCGGTCGTGTGCGCGGGCGGGTGCGGGCCCCGATCGTCCTCTTCTCCTACGCGAACCCGCTGTACCGGATGGGGCTGCCGCAGTTCGCCGAGCGCGCGGCGCGCGCCGGCGTCGACGGCGTGCTGGTGCTCGACGTGCCGCCCGAGGAGGGCGCGGACCTGCGCGCGGAGGTCTCGGCGGTCGGCCTCGACACGATCCACCTCGTGAGCCCGACGACGAGCGATGATCGGATCAGGATGATGGCGGATCGCGGCAGCGGATTCCTGTACGCGATCTCGCGGCTGGGCGTCACCGGCGCGAGGGTGTCGCTCGCCTCGGGGGTGGCAGGGCTGGTGGCGCGCATCCGCGCGATCACCACACGGCCGGTGGCGGTCGGGTTCGGCATTTCGACGCCGGAGCACGTGGCCGAGGTGGGGCAGTGGGCGGACGCCGCCGTCGTCGGGAGCGCCCTCGTGCAGGAGATTGCGTCGGCGGGACCGCTGCCGGGGCTGGTCGACCGGGTCGAGGCCTACGTCCGATGGCTGCGCGGCGGGCCGGGCGGGCGCGTGGTTGCGCCTCCCGCCCCCGGGAGATAGTCTTGTACTCATAGCACACAACGTGGTGACGCTCCGGCCGGCGGCGTTTCGGACGCGCCGTCGGCGGGTCAAGATCCGGTACGAGAGGCAGGCTCGCGTGGTGGTCGTGATGGAGTCCGGTGCAACGCCGGTCCAGGTGGAACGGGTCGTGGCGCAACTGGAGGCGATGGGCTACGCGGTCCACCGGTCGAGCGGCGCGAACCGCACGGTGCTCGGGGCCGTGGGGAGCGACGTGCGCGGCGATCCGCGGCTGCTCGAGTTGTCGGAGGGGGTGCAGGAGGTCGTGCACATCACCGAGCCGTTCAAGCTGGCGAGCCGGGCGTTCCGCCCGCAGGGCACGGTGATCACGGTCGGCGACGTGCGCATCGGCGGCGACGAGGTCGTCGTGATGGCGGGGCCGTGCTCGGCGGAAACCGAGGAGCAGGTGCACGCGACGGCCGCCGCGGTGAAGCGGGCCGGGGCGAAGATCCTGCGAGGGGGCGCCTTCAAGCCGCGCAGTTCGCCGTACAGCTTCCAGGGGCTCGGCGAGGACGGCCTCCGCATGCTGCACGACGCGGCGGCGGCGCACAACCTGAAGCTGGTGTCGGAGGTGATGGACATCGCGCAGATCGGCAGCGTCGAACGGTACGCGGACATCCTGCAGGTGGGGGCGCGCAACATGCAGAACTACTCGCTCCTGCGCGAGCTCGGGCGGATCCGCAAACCGGTCCTCCTGAAGCGGGGGATCTCGGCCACGATCGAGGAGTGGCTGCTGTCGGCGGAATACGTGCTCGGCGGCGGCAACATGGACGTGATGCTGTGCGAGCGGGGCATCCGCACGTTCGAGACCTACACCCGCAACACGCTCGACATCTCGGCGATCCCGATCGTCAAGAAGCTCAGCCACCTGCCGATCCTCGTCGATCCCAGCCACGGCACGGGCCGCCGGGACAAGGTCGCGCCCATGGCGCGCGCGGGCGTCGCGGCAGGCGCCGACGGGCTCCTGATCGAGGTCCACCGCGACCCCGACCATGCGTTGAGCGACGGCGCCCAGTCCCTGTTCCCGGCGCAGTTCGACCGGCTGATGGCGGAACTGCGCATCATCGCGCCGGCGATCGGCCGCACGATTTGCGTCGAGCCGGTGGCGCGCCGCGGGTGGGGGCACTGATGCCGGACGAAAGGCGCGCGCTTCCGGTCCTGCAGCCGGACGCGTCGGCCGCGCGGCCGCCGGTGTTCGAGCGGATCGCGATCGTCGGCCTCGGCCTCATGGGGGGATCGCTCGGTCTCGCGGCCCGGCGGGCGTGGCCGGGTTCCCTGCTGATCGGCGTCGACGACAACGAGGTGCTCGAGACGGCCATGCGCCTGCACGCGGTCGACGTGGCCGCCGACGACCTCGTGGTGACGGCCGAGGCGGACCTGATCGTGCTCGCCGCGCCCGTGCGGGCCTGCATCGAGCTGCTGGCCGACCTGCCCGGCCACGTGCGGGGCGAGGGGATCGTGACCGACCTCGGGGCGTCGAAGCGCGCCATCGTCAACGCCGCGCGGGACCTGCCCGCGCGCCTGACCTTCGTGGGCGGCCATCCCCTGGCCGGCTCGACGCGCAACGGGATCGCGTTCGCGCGCGCGGACCTGTTCGAGGGACGCCCGTGGGTCTTCACGCCGACGATCAATCGCCCGGCGCAACTGGAGCGCCTCTTTCGGTTCTCGCGCGGCGTGGGAGCCCGTCCCGTCCTGCAGACGCCCGAGGAGCACGATCGGCTGCTGGCGTACATCGGCCACCTGCCGCAGCTGGTGGCGAGCGCCCTGACGCAGGTGATCGGCGAGGCCGCCGGCGAGCAGGGCCTGGCCCTCTCCGGTCGCGGCCTGGCAGAGACCACCCGCCTGGCAGCGAGCGCCGGCAGCGTCTGGAGCGACGTGTTCGCCACCAATCACGACGAGGTCGGCCGCGCCCTCGACGCGCTGATGGACCTGCTGGGGTTCCTCCGAGAACGCATGGACTCCCCGGAGGTGATCGAACGGTTGTTCGAGTCGGCGAACCTCTGGCGCCAGCGGATTCCCGCTGATGGCGGGCGTGCCGGGTCTTCGGATGCCGATTCCAGCCCGTGACCTTGCCGCACGCCGGAGGGCCGCATGGTCCGGCGCGCGCGGGAATCGCGTGCCCGGGCGCACGAGAGGTTTTATAATGCCGACCATGGTGCGTCGTGACGCGGTGGGCCCCCTGCGGCCGGCCTCGAGCTGTCTATCTCCAGCGGGTGCCACGCCCGCCTCGGCAAGCCCCGGAGCGCCCGAATGAACAAGATCATCGGCGGTGCGGCGGAAGCTGCAGCGCTCATCCCGGACGGCGCGACGATCATGGTCGGCGGCTTCGGCCTGTGCGGGATTCCCGAGAACCTGATCCTCGCCTTGCGCGACCGCGGCGTCCGCGACCTCACCATCATCTCGAACAACGCGGGCGTCGACGGGTTCGGCCTGGGGATCCTGCTCGAAGGCCGCCAGGTCCGGCGGGTCATCGCGACCTATGTCGGAGAGAACCAGGAGTTCGAGCGCCAGTACCTGACCGGCGAACTCGACGTGGAGCTCGTGCCGCAGGGCACCTTCGCCGAGCGCATCCGCGCCGGCGGCGCCGGGATCGGGGGGTTCTTCACGCCGACCGGGTTCGGGACCGTGGTCGCCGAGGGCAAGGAGATCCGCGTCATCGATGGCGTGTCCTGCGTCCTCGAGCAGCCGCTCAAGGCCGACTTCGCGCTGATCAAGGCCTTCAAGGGCGACCTGGCGGGCAACCTCGTCTATCGAAAGACCGCGCGCAACTTCAACCCGATGATGGCCACCGCCGCGCGGACGACGATCGCGGAGGTCGAGCACCTCGTACCGCCGGGCGAGATCGACCCGGACCACGTCGTGACGCCCGGGATCTTCGTGAGGTACGTCTTCCAGGGCATGCAGTACGAGAAACGGATCGAGCGGCGCACGACGCGGAAGGCCTAGGACCGTCCGGGCCCGCCGGCGACGCGATCCGTCCGGCCGCGGGCGCCCGGGCGACGCCGGGGCGGCTGGCGCGGAGAAGGGGAGCGGGACGTGGACAAGCGAGAGCGAATCGTGCGCCGGGTGGCGCGGGAGCTGAAGGACGGCGACTACGTCAACCTGGGCATCGGGATGCCGACGCTCGTGGCCAACTTCGTGCCGGCCGACGTGCACATCACCCTGCATTCGGAGAACGGCATGCTCGGGGTCGGTCCGTACCCGCTCGAGGCGTGGGTGGACGCGGACCTGATCAATGCCGGCAAGGAGACCGTGTCCGAGCTGCCGGGATGCAGCTACTTCAGCAGCGCCGACTCGTTCGCGATGGTCCGGGGCGGGCACATCGACCTGACGGTGCTCGGCGCACTCCAGGTGGACGAGCGCGGCAACCTCGCGAACTGGATGATTCCCGGCAAGATGGTGAAGGGCATGGGCGGCGCCATGGACCTCGTGGCGGGCGCCCGGCGCGTGATCGTCGCGATGGAGCACGCGACGCGCGACGGCCAGGCGAAGATCCTGCGCGCATGCACGCTGCCGCTGACCGGCCTCGGCGTCGTGGACCTCATCGTCACCGAGATGGCCGTGATTGCGGTCACGCCCGCCGGCTTGGAGCTGCAGGAGATCGCGGAGGACACCACCATCGAAGCCGTTCAGGCCGTGACCGAGCCGCGTCTGGCGGTCCGCGACGGCCTGGGCCGGTTCTGACCGTCGGGGTGTGACGTGGCCGACGAACCGCGCCCGGCAATGGTCGTCCGGATCCGCCGGGATGCGCTGGCGGCCATCGGGCGCCACGCCGCCGAGGTCGCGCCCGCCGAGTGCTGCGGGCTGCTGATCGGGCAGGCCACGGAGATCGACGAGGCCGTGCGTGCCCGCAACCTGGACGATCGCCCCACGCGTTTCCTGATCGATCCGGCGGATCAGTTCGCGGCGATCCGCGCCGCCCGGGCGCGTGGCGCGGCGGTGGTGGGCGCCTACCACTCACACCCGGCGTCGGGCCCGCTGCCCTCGGACGCCGATCTCGCGGACGCGCAGGACCCGGACCTGCTGCACATCATCGTGTCCTTGCGCAGGGGGGCCGACCGACCAGAAGCCCGGGCGTTCAGGCTTCGCGGGGGGAACTTCGATTCGGTCGAACTCGTCCCTGTCGGGTGACCATGAGGACGACGCGCGCGGTCGGACCGCTGTGACTGACGCCGAGTTGGTGTCGCAGGTGCTCGCCGGGTCCCAGGACGCGGCGCGGCGCCTGGTCGCTGCTCACCAGCAGGCCGTGTTCAACCTGGTCTGTCGCATGGTCCGCGATCCCGGCGTGGCCGAGGAGCTCGCGCAGGACGCGTTCGTCAAGGCGTTCTCGGCGCTGCGCCGGTACGATCCCGCCTACCGCTTCACGAGCTGGATCCTGAAGATCGCCCAGAACACCGCCATCGATTACCTGCGGCGGCAGCGCCCCAGCACGATGTCGCTCGACGCCGCCGGGGACAGCCCGGGCATCGAGGCGCTGCTCTCAGACGATGACGCGCCCTCGCCGCTGGTGCAGGCCGAGCGAGCCGACCTGGCGCGCGCCCTCGAGGAGGCGCTCGGCCGGCTGCGTCCGGAGTACCGCCGCCTGGTCGTGCTCCGCTACCAGGAAGACGTGTCGTACGAGGAAATGGCCCAATTGCTGGATATTCCGGTCGGGACGGTCAAGAGCCACCTCCACCGGGCCCGGCGCGAGCTGGCGGTCCTGATGCGGGCGGCCGGCTGGGGCCCGCCACGCGAGGGGGCAGACTCCCCACGTGCAACCAGCCGCGGGACTGGCTCGTAGGAACGGGTGAACGGACGATGAAACGCACGCAACCCGCGCGATCGATCGACGACTGGCTGGCCGCTGAGGCCGATGGGCGCCCGGACGACGCCGACCGCCTCCTGCGCGACGTGATGCGGGCCGTGCCCCGGCTCCTCCCGGGCGCCGGCTTTGCCGATCGGGTCGTGGCCGCCGCGGGGCTGGCCTCACCCGTGCCGAGCTCCGGGCTGTGGTCCCGGTGGTGGGTGCGGGCGGCCCTTGGGACCGCCATGGTCCTCGTGGCCCTCGCGGTCGGGTCGCTGTCGGGGGCCAGCGTCGTGTCGGTCGGCGTGGCGCTGGCCGACGGGGCGTCGCACGGGATCGTGTGGACGTGGGGATGGGTGGGTTCATGGGCGGCGGCCGGGTGGTCCGTGTGGACTGTGCTCGCGCAAGTCGGCGCTGGCGCGGCGGCCGTGATCACGACGCCGTCGGTTGCCGCGTTCCTGGCCATGAACCTGGTCGTGGCCGCGGCGGCGCTCGCCGCCCTCCGACGATTGCTGGTTCTTCAGGAAGGTTGACACCATGCCTCTTCATTCACCACGCCGGCTGTTTCGACTGCGGCACGCGGCGGTCCTCGCGGCGCTGCTGGCCCTGATCGCGGGCGGGAGCAGCGCGGTCTTCGCCCAGCCGTCCAGCACCACCCGGTCGGGCGTCAGCGACGCCGACCTCGCGCGCCTCAAGGAGCGCGTGGAACGACGCTACCAGATCCTCCAGCTGCGGCAGGGTATCGTGCTCGTCCCGCGCTTCCAGCCGAAGCCGGTCGACAACATCGAAATCAGCAACGGCCTCGTGCTCATCGACGGCACGCCGGTGACGGGGCGGGAGCTCCGCGGCCGGTTGCCGGAAGACGCCGACCTCATCGTGCAGTTGTCGTTCCTGGACGATCAGGCCCGGCAGAAGCTCTCCCGGCCCACCGTCGTCGAGGCGCCTCTCGAACCGCTGAACCCTCCGCCCGCGGTCGCGCCACCCGAGACTCCATCCCTGCCCGAACCTCCGGTCCGTGACGAGGGGCCCCTGGTCGTCCGGGAATCGCGTAGCGGCGCGCGGGTGCGCATCGGCGGCGATGTGTGGGTCCGGGAACAGGAGACGGTCGGCGACGCGGTGGTCGTCATCCTGGGGCGGGCGCGCATCGACGGGCACGTGCGCGGCGATGTCGTGGCCGTGGGCGGCGGCGTGTTTCTCGGGCCGCATGCGGAGGTCGGCGGCAGCGTGACGAGCGTCGGCGGCAGCATCGACCGCATGAGCGGCGCGCGCGTGGGCGGCGACGTCAACGAGGTGCGCGTGACCATTCCGCCGATCCAGCCGTTCGTCCACGTCCGCCCCTTCCGCGCCGCGCCGTGGTTCGGGTGGCCCTTTTCCGCGACCGACCAGCTGATCGCGACGCTGCTGCGCCTCGGTCTCGTTGCCCTCGTGGCCGCGATGTTCGTGGTCGTCGTGCCGTCGCCCGTTCGGCGGGTGTCCGAGCGCGTCGGGGCCGAGCCGTGGCGCGCGGGGTTCGTCGGCTTGTTCGCCCAGTTGCTGTTCGTGCCGATCCTCGTGGTGACCATCGTGATCCTGGTGGTCTCGATCATCGGGATCCCGCTCCTGCTGCTGGTTCCCGTCGCGCTGCTCGTCCTGGTGCTCGGGTCGCTGCTCGGGTTCACGGGGGCGGCGTGCGCGGTGGGCCAGTCCATCGGGCGTCGCTTCGGGACGGGGGGCCACGGGCTCTTCACCGGCCTCGCAATTGGCCTGGCCGTGGTGTTTGCGCTCACGGTGATCGCCCGCTTCGCGGGCCTGGCTGGGACCCCTGCGCGGGTCCTCTTCGGCGTCGTGCTGGTCGCGGGGTTCCTGATCGAGTACGTGGTGTGGACGGTCGGCCTCGGCGGCGTGCTGCTCAGCCGGTTCGGCCGGCGGGAGACCCCCGGCTTCACCGGCGTGCCTGGCCCGCCCGTGCCGGTCCCACCGGCGGAATCCGACGGCGTCGCGTCGGGGCTCTGAGGCGCGACGGTCAGTAGCCGGGGCCGACGCCCGCCCTCACGGTGATGGACGTGGCGGACTCGACCAGGGGCTTGTCGCCACGCATGAGCCGGACCGCGATCCGAAACGTCCCTTCCGCGCGAAACACGCGCTGCATCGTGTAGCGGCGGGTGATGGTCGTCTTGCCGGCCTCGTAAGGATTGCAGTCCAGGGTGCTCGAGGAGATGGTGCCATCTCCCCAGTCCCACTCGACGGTCGGGCAGTAGTACTCCTCGTAGTCGTCTGGCCCGCCCCGCAATTCAGCCATGAACGTGAACGTGGAGGGCGCGAAGCCCACGCTCGGCGAGGCCTTGATCGTCAGGGCGGGACGCCTGGCGGCCGTGCGGTGCTCGGAATGCACGGCCGTGGGGGGATGGGCCGACACGACCACGCCCGCCAGCGCCATCAGTGCCAGCACGCCGGTTGAAGCTCGCGCCTTGCGCACGATTCGCCTCCTGCGTTCGCTGTGGAGTCCCCAGCCACGATTCTACCGGGTGTGCCGCGGGCCGACAAGCGTCGCCCCGGCTGCGCTGCCGGGGCGACTTCGGCGATAATTGGCGGATGCAGCCACTCGAAGTCGCTCCGATTCCTCTCCTTGCCGGTTCCCCCCTGGACGTCGAGGCCGACTGGCTGGTGGTGCCGGTCTTCGAAGCCGACGGCTCCAACGCGAGGGACTGGCTCGATCCCGTGACTGGCGGGGCCATCGGCCGGGCGCTGGCTGCGCGCGAGTTCACCGGCAAGCTCTACGAGCTGTTCTTGGCGACGGTTACGATGGGACCGCCCGGCGGCGTCAGCCGAATCGCGCTGGTGGGCGCCGGGCCCCAGCCGTCGTTTGCCGTCGACCGGGCTCGCCGCCTGGCGACGGCCAGCGCGCTGGGGGCACGCGACCGCCGGGTGCGCTCGGTGGCGTTCCTCCTGAGCGGCGCCGCTACGACCGGCGACGAGGCGCAGGCGGTCGCAGAGGGGCTGACGCTGGCCGAGTTCGACGCGGGTATCTACAAGACAGATCCCGACGCGCGCAAGACCGCGCCGTCGTTCCGGATCGTGCTGCCGCGCGGTGCGGAGCCGAGCCTGTCAGACACGTCGGCCCGGGTCGCCAGGGGACGGCTGCTCGGGGCGTGCACCAACATGGCCCGTGAACTGGCGAACGAGCCGGCGAACCGACTCACGCCGCAGCTGTTCGGTGAGCGCGTGGCGGACCTGTCAGACGGGACGCCGCTGGCGCTCGATGTGCTGGACGAGCGGCGGATCGCGGCGCTCGGGATGGGACTGCTGCTCGGCGTCGCGCAGGGCAGCCAGGAGCCGCCCCGGGTCGTCGCGCTGCGGTACGACCCGGCTGATGCGGTGGGCGGGCCGGTGCTCGGGCTGGTCGGCAAGGGCGTGACGTTCGACACGGGCGGTATCTCGATCAAGCCCGCCGACGGCATGCACCGCATGAAGACCGACATGTCGGGGGGCGCAGCCGTCGTGGCGGCGATGCACGCGATCGCGATCCTGCAGCCCGCGGTGCGGGTCGTGGGCGTCGTGCCGCTGGCGGAGAACATGCCGGGAGGCCATGCCATTCGCCCGGGCGACGTGATCCGCGGGGCGGAGGGCAAGACGGTCGAGGTGCTGGACACAGACGCCGAAGGGCGCCTGCTGCTCGCCGACGGGCTGTGGTACGCGCGCCATCTCGGCGCGACGCACCTGGTCGACGTCGCCACGCTGACGGGAGCCTGCCAGGTTGCCCTTGGCCGCACGACGAGCGGGCTGTTCGGCGGCCCGGACTGGTGGACGAAGCTGGTCGGGCGCACGGCCGACCGCGCCGGGGACCGCACATGGCTGCTGCCGACGTTCGAGGACTACCGGGAACTGCTTCGCAGCGAGATCGCCGACCTCGTCAATGTCGGCGGGCGCGCGGCCGGCGCGATCACCGCCGCGATGTTCCTCAAGGAATTCACCGGCGGGCTGCCATGGGCCCATCTCGACGTCGCGGGGACCGCGTGGGTGGACGACCCTCAACCGTACCAGCCGAAGGGACCGACCGGCGTCGGGGTGCGGGCGCTCGCGGAGCTTGCGCTGACCCACGCCGAATGGCCCGCTGAGTCCGGCCCGCGCTGAACCGTTCAGGTGCGGGACGTTCGGCGGGGCGCACGCCTCGTCAGCGGGGCAGCGAACTGAGATGCAGGCGCCCGTCGTCCGCGCTGCTGTCGAGCGACCTCGCGGATCGGCGGCGGCTGAACCAGATGAAGAGGGCCCCGAGCAACCCCCCGAGCGCGAGAGACCCGATGAGGATGGCCCCGGTCAGCCCGAGCGAACTCGCGATGATGTCGACCACCGTGACCTCCGCCGTGGGCGGGGGCACGACCTTGATGATGACGGGCGTCATCGGGCCGGGTCCGATCATGTGGGTATTGTACTCCCGCGCGCGGCCGCGTGGGCCGGGCTAGCGAATCGAGGCCTTCTCCGCGCCGGTTCCCGGGCCCTGCTCGGCAAGGACCTGGACTTTCTTGAGCGACCGCTGGTAGCGGCGAATGCCGTCGAGGAGGGCGTCGGCGATCTTCTGCCGGTACGCGGCGCTTCGCAGGAGGCGTCCTTCCTGCCGGTTGGTCAGGAACGAGACTTCCACGAGCACGCTGGGCATCGAGGCCCCGAGCAGCACGACGAACGGGGCCTGCTTCACGCCGAGATCGCGAAGGCCGTTGTTCAGGGCCCGCAGGCGGCGGGTCATGGCCGACTGGATCTGGCTGGCGAGATCCCGCGACTCGTCCACCTTGTTGTTGAGCGCGATCACCCGCACGACGTCCGCCAGATGGTTCATGGTCAGCGACGATGCGGAGTTCTCACGGGCGGCGACCGACGCCGCATCTGCCGTCGACGCGAAGTTCAACAGGTACGTCTCGATCCCGCGAGCCGAGGCGTTTCGGCTGGCGTTGACATGGATCGAGACGAAGAGGTCCGCCGCCTCGCGGTTTGCGATGGCCGTGCGTTCCTCGAGGGGCACGTACACGTCCGTCCGGCGCGTCAGCACCACCCCGACGCCGGGCTCCTTCGCCAGCAACTGCTCGAGCTTGAGCGCCACGTCGAGCGTGATCGCGGCTTCCGTGATGCCCGTGCCGAGCGCGCCGGGGTCGCGACCGCCGTGGCCCGGATCGATGACGATCCGCGAGACCCCGAGCCCCAGCTGGCGGGCGATCGAGAAGCCGCCCATGAGGTTCATCGAGGGGGCCACCGGGACCGCCGCGAGGGGCGCCGCCGGGGGCCTCGCGTCAGGGGTGGCCGGGGCGGGCGCCGCGGGCGCCGCGCGTGACGGCTCGGCCGCGGGCGGCGGCGCGTCGCGGGCTGGCGCCGCCTCGGAGGCGCCGCGCCGTGCCCCGGGGGGCCGGGCCGCTGCCGCGACGGGCGTCGGCGAGACCCGGGAGGCCGCCTCGGCCGGGCGCGTCACGTCGATCACCAGTCGATAGGGATCTCGGGCCAATTGCGCGTGATACGCTGACGTCCCGCCGATCTCGAGCACGACCCGCGTCACATCGCCCGGGTGGCGGCCCACCCGGATCTGACGCACGAGGTCCGACTCCACGGTGAGAACCGCGTCCTTGAGCGCATCGACGGTCGTGGTGCGGCCCAGGTCGAAGAACACGCGCGGCGGGCTCTCGATGCGTTCCTCGTAGTAGGTGACCGGGCCGTCCAGCTCGAGCGCAACCTGCACGGACTCGGCGGACACCACCCGGTGGATGGCCTGCAAAGTCACGAGGCCGGTCGCGGCCGGAGGCGCTGCCGGAACCGTTGGTTTCTCGCGGCTGGCGCGTGACTCAGGAGGCGTGGGCGCCGGCGCGGCGATCGCCGGGGAGGCCGCGGGGGCCTCCAGCTTCGCCCGTTCCGACCTGGCCTTCCTGATGAAGGGGCTGGCCGGGTATTCCGAAACGAGCGCCTTGTACATCGACACCGCCGTTCGGCGATCGTGCTCGTCGCCGAACCGGGCGAACGCCTCGGCAGCCACCTGGGCCCCCTGCCACAGCGCGTTGTCGCAGTAGCCGCTGGTCGGGTGCTGCCAGACCACCGCGCGGTAGGCGGCCACCGTCGCACGAAAGTCCCGGAGCGCGGGGCTGCCCTTGGCGGGCGGCGAGTTGAGCGCTGCCCGCAGTGCCTGCTCGCGGGCCTGTGCGACCGTGTACAACTCTTGGGCGGCCCGAGGCGTCGAGGCGACCACAGACGCCGCCGCCAGTCCCACGGCGAGCAGGAGGATCGCGCCGTGGCGCCGTCCCCGGGATCGCTCCCGGTTCCCGATCGTGTGGGCGCGGGTGGTGGCCATCACCGCAGTTGGGAATCCACCTCGTCGAAATAGCCTTTGGCGACGAGGACCTCACGGGGCTTGCCGCCGGCCGCCGCCGACACGAGCCCCTCCGCTTCCATCATGTCGACCAGCCGCGCCGCGCGGCTGAACCCGATCCGGAGCCGCCGCTGCAGGTAGGAGATCGACGCCTGGCCGGAGGCGACGACGATCCGTGCGGCGTCATCGTAGAGATCGTCCTTGTCGAACTCGAGGGCCTCCTGGGCCTTGTCCTCGGCCGTGATCGACTCGTCGTAGACCGGCCGGGCCTGCTTCCGCAGGTAACTGGCGAGGCGGGCCGTTTCCTGCTCCGAGATGTAGGGGCCGTGCAGGCGGACCAGCCGGGCCGAGGCCGGCGGCAGGAACAGCATGTCGCCCCGGCCGAGCAGTTGCTCGGCGCCGTTGCCGTCGAGGATCGTGCGCGAGTCGACCTTCGAGGACACGCGAAACGAAATGCGTGCGGGGAGGTTGGCCTTGATCAGGCCGGTGATGACGTCCACCGAGGGCCGCTGGGTCGCGAGAATGAGATGGATCCCGACGGCGCGCGCCATCTGCGCCAGCCGCGCGATGGACTCCTCGACCTCGTTGCTGGCGACCATCATGAGGTCCGCCAGTTCGTCGATGACGAGCACGATGTAGGGCAGCGGACGGATCTCCGGCGCGTCCTTGTCCCGCTGGGGGTCCTCGAGGGCGTGGCGGACGTTGCGGTTGTACTGGTCGATGTTGCGCACGCCTTCCGCCGCGAGCGTCTTGTAGCGCTCCTCCATCTCCTTGACGGCCCAGGCGAGGGCGTTGGCCGCGAGCTTCGGCTCCACGACGACCGGCGTGAGCAGGTGCGGGATCTCCTCGTACATGCCCAGCTCGAGCCGTTTGGGGTCGATCATGATGAGCCGCACCTCGTCGGGCGTGGCCCGGTAGAGGATGCTGGTCAGCATGGAGTTGATGGCGACCGACTTGCCCGTGCCCGTCGATCCCGCGATCAGCACGTGCGGCATCGCGGACAGGTCCCCCATGAAGGGCTCGCCGTGGATGGTCTTGCCGAGCGCCAGCGTGAGTTTGGAGCCCGATCGCCGGTAGCTCTCCGACTCCAGCAGCTCGCGCAGCGAGATTGGCTCGCGGTTCTGGTTCGGAATCTGGATCCCGACGGTGGACTTTCCCGGCAGCCGTTCGATCAGGACGGACTCGGCCTGCATGGCGAGACACAGGTCGTCGGCCAGCCCGGTGATCTTGCTGTACTTGACCCCGGCGTCCGGCTTGAACTCGAACGTGGTGACCACCGGGCCCGGGTGGATCTTGACCACCGTGCCTTCGACGGAGAACTCGCGGCACTTTTCCTCGAGCAGCCGTGCGGACTCCATCAGCTCGCGCTCGTCGATCTTCCGCTCCGTCCGCGGGGGATCGAGCAGCGAGATCGGGGGGAGCGCGAAGCCGTTGCGGCGCCGCTCGACCGGGGTCCGCCCGGCGGGCTCGGGTGCCGGCGTCGGCTGCACGACGGACGGCGTCGCGGGCGGCTTGTCGCGGCGGCCCGACAGCCAGCCGGATTCGGCGGGACGCGCGGGCGCCTTCTCGACGGCGGCTGCGCGCGGCGGCGCGACCGGCGGTGGCGCATCAGGCCTGGCGCCCGTCGCGGGCGGGCCGGCGGCAGGCGGCGCCTTCAGGGGGCGGGGCTTCTCCTCGACGGCGGGCGCCGTCCCGTTCCGCTTGGTGTGCTTCGCGATCACCTCCCGGCGCTGGCGGTCGCGGCGCCGCTGGTCGCGCCACGCGCGCACCGCCGCAGAGAGCCGCATCGACATCGACCCGGCCCACCGGCCCAGCGCCGAGAACATCCGGCCGAAGGAGAACTGGGTCGCCAGGATGACGCCGAGGAAGAGTAGCGTCGCGATGACGATCAGCGATCCCGTGCGGTTGAAGGAGGCGGCGAGCAGGCCGGCCAGCTGATCGCCGAGGTAGCCGCCGGCGCTGACCGATCGGCCGTCGGCCGCACCCGGCCCGATCAAAAGGCTCAGGAACGAGCTCAGGCACCCGAACAGGAGCACGACGCCGACCAGCTTCGTGTAGGCCGAATCGAGGGTCCGGCACCAGAACAGCTGCCAGCCGAGCGCGAGGGCGATCGCCGGAAACAGGAACGCCGCGTAGCCGAGCACCTGGTACGACAGCTCCGCGAGAAACGCCCCGACGGGGCCGGCCAGGTTGGCGACGACCCCGCCGGCGCCCGCGCCGAAGAACGGCACCGGATCCGCGGGGTTGTACGTCGTGAGCGCAATCAGCCACAGCAGGCCCACCATGAAGCAGACCACGCCGAACAGTTCGCTGAGGCGGCGCGAGAAGGTGGACGAGGCGGCCACGGTCTCAGACCTCCATGATGACGGGCAGCACGAGCGGGCGCTGCCCGAGACGCTTCCGGAAATACCGGCGCAGCTCAACGCTGATCTTGTCCTTGATGAGGCCGTAGTCGGTGCGCTCCTCGACGCTGGCCGCGTCGAGTACCTCGGCGATGATGCGCGCTGACTCCCGCAGCGGGCCGTCCGGCCCGCCGTCCAGGGCGAGCCCCCGCATGATGAGGTCGGGCACGCCTTCGATGCTGCCGGTCTGCTTGTTGATCGCCAGCACCGGGACCACGAGCCCATCCTCGGCGAGATGGCGCCGGTCGCGCAGGATCTCGTCGCCGAGGCCGTTCACCGCCGAGCCGTCGATCAGGAGGCGGCCCGACGGGACCTTGCCGACGACGCGCCCGCCGCCCTCGTCAAACCGCATGAGGTCGCCGTTCTCGGCGACGAGCACCGTCACGCGCTGGGGCAGGTTCCGCGTCAGGCGCTCGGCGACCCGCGCGTGGCGGGACCGCTGCCGGAACTCGCCGTGGATCGGCACGAAGATGCGCGGCCGGACCAGCGAGAGCATGAGCTTCAGCTCCTCCTCGCTGCCGTGCCCGGACACGTGGACGTGCTTGATCCCCTCGTGGATGATCTCCGCCCCGCGCCGGGCCACGTGGTTGATCACCCGGTCGATCGCCCGCTCGTTGCCCGGGATCTCGCGCGAGGAGAACACGACCACGTCGTCCGGGGTGAGCGTCACGTGGCGGTGATCGTCGATCGCGATCCGGGCCAGCGCCGACAGGGGCTCGCCCTGGCTGCCGGTCGTCAGGCAGAGGACCGATCGCGGCGGCTGGTTCTTGATCTCGCCCTCGCGGATGACGAGCCCCGGCGGCACCTTGAGGTAGCCGAGACGCTGGGCGATCTGCGACGTCTCGACCATGCCGCGGCCGACGAACGCCACCTTGCGCTCGAACTGCGCCGCGAGGTTGACGAGGACCTGCAGGCGGAAGATGCTCGTGGCGAACGCCGTGACGATCAGCTTGCCGCGGGTGCTCGCGAAGATCTCCTCGAAGGCCTCGATGACGTCGAGCTCCGAACCGGTGAACCCGGGCCGCTCGATGTTGGTGCTGTCGGCCAGCAGCGCGAGCACGCCGCCCGCGCCCAGTTCCGCGAACCGGTGGAAGTCGAAGTGCTCGCCGTCGATCGGCGTCTGGTCGATCTTGTAGTCCCCGGTGTGGATGACCACGCCGGCCGGCGTGTGCAGCGCCACCGCCACGCAGTCCGGCATGCTGTGCGTGACCCGCAGGAACTCGATCGTGATGGCGCCGACGACGACCTTGTCCCGCGGGTGCACCGCGGTCAGGCGGCCCGCCGCGCTCACGCCCTGTTCCTCCAGCTTCGGCTCGAGCAGGGCCAGCGTCAGGGGCGTGCCGAACACCTGGCCGGGCCACTGGCGCAGCACGTGCGACACCGCGCCGATGTGGTCCTCGTGGCCGTGCGTGAGGACCAGGGCGCAGTGCTTCGCCTGGCGCTGCTGCAGGTACGACAGGTCCGGGATGATGAGGTCGACCCCGAGCAGTTCCGGCTCGGGAAACATGGCGCCCGCGTCGATCAGGATGACCGTGTCGCCCCACGCGACCGCCATCATGTTCATCCCGAACTCGCCCAGGCCCCCGAGCGCCACCACCTCGAGGGCCGGCCGGTTCGAACCAGGGTCGACGGACGTGCTGAGCATCGACGTCAGTGGTCCTTTCGATGGGCTGGAAGGGTCCGGTGGGGCTTCGGACGATCCCAGCGACCCGACGATCCAAGGCGCACCGGAACAACGCCAGCCGGCGGAACCGGCCCCGGGAGGGACGTCCGCCTTACGGATGGTGTCGTGAGACACCACAAGTGGCATTGCCCGGATCATGTGCCTGGCAGGCTGCTGGGATAGCCTGGAAGACTGTGCAGGATCAGGCAATTCTTGACAAGGCGAACTATACCACAGGTGGTCCGGGCGCGGCACCCAGAACGTCCGCAAGCCTCGCCAACTCCGCGAGATGCAGCGTTTCCGGGCGCCGGGAAGGGTCCACCCCCGCCCCGGCCAGCACCGGTCCCGGCTCCAGCCCCCGGCCGCCCGCAAAGGAGCGCAGCGCGTTGGTGAGCGTCTTGCGCCGCTGCGTGAAGATCGCCCGGACCATCGCCTCGAACAGCGCCCGATCGCCCACCGCGACCGCCGGCGGCCGAAACCGCAGCCGCACCAGGACAGACGTGACGGCGGGAGCCGGTCGAAAGGCTCCCGGCGGAAGCACCAGCAGCCGCTCGACGTCCGCGTCGAGCTGCACCATCACCGAGAGCACGCCGGACTCGCGCGTCCCCGGGCTCGCGGCCATGCGGTCGCCCACCTCCCGCTGGAGCATCAGCGTGGCGTCCGAGAACGCGCCCGTGGCCCGATGAAGCTCGATCAACCGGAAAATGATGGGGGAGGACACGTTGTACGGCAGGTTGCCGACCACGCGCAGGCTGCCCCGCCCGGGTCCCGGCCCGAGAAGGACATCAGGATCCACCGACAGGAAGTCCCCCGGGATGATCCGGACGCGACCCGCCAGCCGCCGGGCCAGGGACGCCGCGAGGTCCCGATCGACTTCGACGGCTGAAAGCGTCGCCACCCGCATCGCGAGGGGGACGGTCAGCGCGCCGCGCCCGGGACCAATCTCGATGACGCGGTCTGCCGGCGCGGGCGCGATGGCCGCCACCACCTTGTCGACCCAGGCGGGTTCCAGGAAGTGCTGGCCGAACCGCCGGCGGGCCCTCACCCGTCGTCCTCGGCGTCCGGGGCCGGGCCGTGCGCGTGCCAGTAGCGGTCTTCGATGTCCTGGATCTCATCTTCCGAGAGTCCGAAGTAGTGACCGACCTCGTGGATGATCGTCTCCCCGATGGTCGCGACCACTTCCTCGGCGCTGTCGCACTCGTCCTCGATGGGTCCCTGGAAAATCAGGATGCGGTCCGGGAGCACGTTGCCGTAGTCCCACGGGCGCTCGGTCAGCGGCGTGCCCTGGTAGAGTCCGAGCAGGGTATCGGGCGGCTCGACGTCCATCTCCTCGAGCAGGTCGCCCGACGGCTCGTCCTCGACGATCACCGCGATGTTCTTCATGTGATCACGGAAGCGGCGCGGGATGGTGCGGACCGCCTCTGCCACCAGTTCTTCGAACCGCGCGCGCGTCATCGTCGTCGCCTGGGCGCCGGGCGCGCCGCCGTGGCAACCCTGCGGCCGGGCGCCGCCCGGCGAGCGGGCGCTCGCGGGGACGGCTTGGCCGGCGCCGTCCAGCGGAAACTGCACTGGGCGCTCACCATGCAGCGTTCGCAGAGCGGAACCGGCTTGCAGATTCGGCGTCCGTGCAGGATGAGCGTGTCGGAGGCGCGCGTCCACATCGCGGGCGGCAGGGCGCCCGTCAGTTGCTGCTCGACCCGCTCGGGATCGTCGGACCGGGCCAGACCGATGCGGTTGCTGACCCGCAGGACATGGCGGTCGACCGGCAGGCCGGGGACGCCGAGCGCATGGCCGAGGACCACGTTGGCGGTCTTGCGGCCCACGCCGGGCAACTGCACCAGCGCTTCCATCGTGCGCGGGACCTGGCCGCCGTGCCGCTCGACCAGCGCGCGGGAGAGGCCCAGCAGCGCGCGGGTCTTCTGGCGGAAGAAGCCCGTCGACTGCACCATCTGCTCGACGACCCCGGGATCCGCCCCGGCGAGCGCCGCTGCGTCCGGGAAGCGCGCGAACAGGTCCGGCGTGACACGGTTGACGCCTGCGTCGGTCGTCTGCGCCGAGAGCACGGTCGCCACGAGCAACTCGAATGCGTTCCGATGGCGCAGTTCGGTGTCGGCGTTCGGGTGCTGGCGCCCGAGCGTCTCGATGATCTCCTGCGCCGCTGCGGCGGTCTTCATGGCCACGAGGAATGCCCGTCCCCTGTCTCCGGACTGAGCCCGGCGCTCACCGGCGCTCGGTTGAGTTGAGGACGCGCCGCGAAGGTCGCGTGCGCGCTTCAGCCCGCGTGCCCGGAGCGAACACACTCATCACCAGCGAGCTCCCGGGTTCAGTGCACCGGTCCCTTCATCCAGCCGGCGTTCGCCTGGGAATCCGAGAAGTTGCGAAGCTGTTCCTGCAAGGCGGCGACCAGCCCCGGGATCACCTGGGGCGGGAGCGCGACGCGCGCCCGGACCGGCGCGCGCACGATGTGGTCGGCCGCCGCCCCGACGATGTCCTTCTCGGACAGCGGCATGACCTCGCAGAAGGTCAGCGTGAAATCGAACGGGGTGTGTGACAAGGCGCAGAAGTTCGCGTAGATCCGCGTCTGTGCACCGTCCTCGTCCGGGACAATCGTGAAGTTGATCTGACGTTGCTCTTCGGCCATCGTCTCCCACCAGCGGAATGTTCCCGCGAAATCCGGCCCGTCAGTACTTGCGCATCACCCCGACCACCACGCCCTGGATCTGCACCTGCTCGGACGGGACGATGAGCGGCAGCATGGCGGGATTGGCCGGCTGGAGCCGGATGCGCCCGTTGTCACGATAGAACTTCTTCAGAGTGACTTCGGCCCCGCCGAGCAGGGCGATGACCATCTCGCCGTTCTCGGCCGTCTTGCGGTCCTCGACCACGACGAAATCGCCGTCGCGGATCTGCTCGTCGATCATCGAGTCGCCCTTCACCTTGAGCACGTAGGTGTCGCGCTTCCCGACCAGGTCCTCCGGTACGGCGATCGTCTCGGCGGTGGCCACGGCTTCGATCGGCGCGCCCGCGGCGACGAACCCCAGCAGCGGCAGTTCGACCGCGCGGCCGCCGGCCCGCGTGGGCACGACCTCGACCGAGCGGCTGCGGTTCCAGGCGCGCTTGATGAAGCCCTTCTCCTGGAGGTTCGTCAGGTGCTTGTGGACGGTGGCCAGGGACGACAGGCCGAACCGGCGGCCGATTTCCTCGAGGCTCGGGGCGTAGCCGTGCTGCTCGATGAACTGGCCGAGGTAGTCGAGGATCTCGCGCTGCCGCTTGGTGAGAGGTAACACCGCTGCACCCTCCTGCAGGCGACCGTCGCCTGACCCGACAACTGTATGCAAAGGAAAGGCGAAAATCAACGCCTCATGCCGGGTTGCGGCGGCGCCCTGTCACTTTGACCCCGGCCGGCCGGCCGACCGGATGCCGGCCGTCCGCCGGCAGGTGCGCGCTCGTCCGTGCGATCAGCAGGTGGAGCGCCGGAAGTCCTGCCTCCTGCGGCGCGCGCGACGGACGGACCGGGGCGCGGCCGGGCGCCGGCGATGCCGAAGAAATGAGCCGTGCTACACTCGACGGTGAAGGGGCCCTCGAACCTGCACCGCACCATGTGGCACCGGCCGCCCGTCCGGACCGCGTTCATCGCGGCCCTCGTCGCCAGTGCGCTGATCGCGCCGATTGAGGCGCAGCGCGAGGCGACGGTGCCCTTGGCCCTGGCCGACGCCGACCGGTTCGAATCCAAGCTCAATGACATCGTCGCGCGCGGCGCGGCGCCCGCAGCGCGCGGGGCCGCGCGCACGACCCTCACCGAGGCGGAGCTCAACGCCTACCTGTTGTACCGCGTACAGGTCCCAGATGCCGGCCGGCGTCGTCGATCCGTACGTCTACATCCTCGGGAACGGCCGACTGACGGGCCGCGCGACCGTGGACCTCGATGCGGTGCGCGACTCCCGTTCCCGCGGCTGGCTCGACCCGATGCGGTTGTTACGCGGCCGGCTGCCAGTCAGCGCGACCGGCATCCTGCGAACGACCGACGGCGTCGGCCGGTTCGAGCTCGAATCAGCAAACGTGTCCGGCCTGCCGATCCCGAAGTCGCTGCTCCAGGAGCTCGTGGGCTACTACACGGCGACGCCTGCAACTCCGGGTGGCATCCTCCTCGACGCGCCCTTCACCCTGCCCGCGGGCATTCGCGAGATCCAGGTCTGGGCCGGCCAGGCCGTCATTGTCCAGTGACGGCCACGACCCCGGTCCGGGAGCGCGGGCTCGACGCCGCGCTGCGTGACCTCAAGGGCATCGGGCCCCGGCGGGCCGCCGACCTCGAGCGTGTCGGGCTCCGCACGGTTGGTGACCTGCTCGCCCGGTTTCCCATCCGATACGAGGACCGGAGCCGCTTCCGGCCCATCGGCGAGCTTGCCGCGGGCGAGGCGGCGTCCGTGACGGGCGAGGTGGTCGCCTGCGGGACCCGGCTGACGCGCCGTCGCGGCTTTCGGATCTTCGAGGCGGTCGTCCGCGACGAGAGCGGGTCGGTCCGGGTGGCCTGGCTCAACCAGCCGTTCATGGCCGACGTGCTGCGTCGAGGGCAGCGCCTCATCGTGTTCGGTCGCGCCGAGTCCCGCCCGCTCGGGGGCGTGCAATTCACGAATCCGCAGTACGAGCTGCTGGACGAGGACCAGCAGACCATCCACACCGCGCGGATCGTGCCGGTGTACGAGAGGGCCGGAACGCTGACGCCGAAGATGCAGCGTCGGCTGGTGCACGAACTGGTGCAGGCCCTGCCGGAGATCGACGACCCGCTGCCGGCCTGGCTGATCGCCGAGCTCGGGCTGCCGGACCGCCGGACGGCGCTCGTTCAGGCGCATTTCCCGGAGGACGGGACCCCGGTCGACCAGCTGAACGCGTTTCGCCACGCTGCCCAGGTGCGCCTGATCCTCGAGGAGTTCTTCCTCTTCCAGGCGGGCCTGCTCCTGCGGCGACGCGCGGCGGCCGCGGACCTCAAGGCCCACGTGCCGATCGTCGACGATCGGATCCGGGACGCGGCGCGCGCCGTGCTGCCGTTCCGGCTGACGGCCGACCAGCGGTCGGCGCTGCGTGAAGTGGTCGACGACATGCGGCGGCCGCAGCCCATGAACCGGCTCCTCCAGGGCGACGTGGGATCGGGGAAGACGATCGTGGCCCTGCTGGCCGCGCTCGTGGCCATGGAGAACGGCCTGCAGGTCGCCTTCATGGCCCCGACCGAGATCCTCGCCGAGCAGCACTACCTCACCCTCCGGCGGCTGCTCGAACCCTCACGGTTCCGCGTCGCGCTGCTCACCGGGAGCCTGCTCGCGGCGACGCGGCGTGAGGTGCTGAAGGGCCTGGCGGCTGGCGAGGCCCACCTGGTGGTGGGCACGCACGCGCTGGTCCAGCAGCCGGTGCTGTTCAAGGGGCTGGGCCTCGTGGTCATCGACGAGCAGCACCGGTTCGGCGTCCTTCAGCGCGCGAGCCTGCGCGCCAAGGGGTGGAACCCGGACGTGCTGGTGATGACTGCCACGCCCATCCCGCGCACGCTGGCCCTGACCGCCTACGGGGATCTCGACGTGTCGGTGATCCGCGAGCTGCCGCCCGGGCGCACGCCGGTGCGGACGGTCGCGAAGCCGCAGTCCCGGCGGCCCGACGCGCACGCGTTCATCCGGGCCCAGGTCGATGCGGGCCGGCAGGCCTGCATCGTGTACCCGCTCGTGGAGGAATCCGCGAAAGTCGACCTGCGGGCGGCCACGGAGATGGCCGATCACCTGGCGCAGGAGGTGTTCCCCGACTATCGCGTGGCCCTCATTCACGGGCGCCTGAAGCCGGAGGAGAAGGACCGCGTCATGCGAGCGTTCGCGGCCCGCGCGATCGACATCCTCGTGTCGACTTCCGTGATCGAGGTCGGGATCGACGTGCCGAACGCGTCGGTGATGGTCGTGGAGCACGCCGAGCGCTTCGGCCTCGCGCAGCTGCATCAGCTGCGAGGCCGTGTCGGTCGCGGGGGACACGCGTCGTCGTGCATCCTGCTGTACCAGTCGCCCCTGACGGCCGAGGCGCGGGCCCGGCTCGAGGCGCTGGTGGAGACCACCGACGGCTTCCTCCTCGCGGAACGGGACCTGGCGCTGCGAGGGCCGGGGGACTTCTTCGGCACCCGGCAGGCCGGCGCGCCCACGTTGCGCACCGGCGACCTGCTGCGGGATCATGCCCTGATGGAGGACGCGCGGCGGTACGCCGCGCGGGCGCTCGAGGGGGACGACGACGCGGACCGGCTGGCGGGCTGGGTCGAGCGGAACTGGCGCGAGCGGTTCGGACTGGCGGGAGTGGGGTAGGGACGCCGGCGGGACCTTCGACGGGGTGACGGGATGCGCGTGATCGCCGGACGGTTCAAGGGTCGCACCCTGGCGGCGCCCACGTGGCCCGGCCTGCGGCCGACGTCCGACAAGCTGAAGGGGACCCTGTTCGACATCCTCGGGGCGGCCGTGCCCGGAGCCCGCGTGCTCGACGGGTTCGCGGGCGCGGGCGCGCTGGGAATCGAGGCGCTCAGCCGGGGTGCGGCCGACGTCCTCTTCGTGGAGGCCGACCGCCGGGCGATCGGGTTGATCGCCGAGAACCTGCGCCGGTGCGGCGTCGATCGGGGCTGTGCTATGATGCGCGGCGGCTTCACGGGGGTGCTTCGGGAGCTGCCTCCCGCGCAGCGCTTCGATGTGGTCCTGCTCGATCCCCCGTACGACGCGGATGCGGTCGCGGAGATCCTGGCGGTGGCGGGATCGCGGCTGAGCCCGGACGGTCTGCTGGTCCTCGAGCATGCGGCCCGCCGGCCCGCGCCGGCCGACGCGCCCGGCCTGGACCTGGGACGGCGCGTGGTGGCTGGCGACAGCGCCCTGGCGTTCTACCGGCCGACGGCCGGGGCCCCGGGCCTGGAGGCACGATGAATCATCGAGGCGAGCGGGTCGCGGTCTACCCGGGTTCGTTCGATCCCCTGACGAACGGGCACGTCGACATCATCCTCCGGGGCGCGCGGCTCTTCGACCGTATCGTGGTGGCGATCCTGCGGAACGCCGAGAAGCAGCCGCTGTTCTCGACCGACGAGCGGGTGGAGACGGCGGAAGAGGTGTTCCGGGCGTGGCCGAACGTCGAGGTGGAGGCGTTCGACGGGTTGCTGGTCGACTACGCCCACCGCAAGGCGGCGTCGGTCATCGTGCGCGGCCTGCGGGCCGTGTCGGACTTCGAGTACGAACTGCAGATGGCGCTGATGAACCGCCGGATGGGGCCGGAGATCGAGACGGTGTTCATGATGCCCGCGGAACAGTACACTTACGTCAGTTCGCGCCTCGTCAAGGAGGTCTTCGCCCTCGGCGGGTCGGTCGCCGGCCTGGTGCCGGACACGGTCGAGGCCCGGCTGCGGGAAAAGCGGGCCGAAAACAAGGTATAGTCGGACTCGCCCCTATCGGGCTGGTGCGGCCCCGCCCCCGCCGGCACAGCACCGCCTCCACTGCAAGCAGCGTGCGGGCCCGCACGCCGGGGCCCCGGGACAGGACGCGCGACAGGCGGCGCCGATCGAGCGGCGGCCGCAGCCAGAGGAGCCATTCATGAGCGTCAGTGAGCTGGCAGGATCCATCATCGAGTCGCCCACGTTGCGGCTGAACGAAGAGGCACGGCTCCTGCGCGAGCGTGGCGAGCCCGTGATCCACCTGGGCATCGGCGAGCCGAAGAACAAGACGCCGATCACGGCGATTCTCAGCTCGGCGGCGAAGCTGAGCCAGGGGGACGTGAAGTACACCCCGACCGACGGTCTGCCGTCGCTGAAGAAGGCCATCATCCGCTACACGGAGGAGAACTACGACAAGATCGTGGCGCCGGAGAACGTGATCGTCTCGTCCGGGGCGAAGCAGTCGATCTTCAACATCCTCTACACGATTCTCAACCCGCAGGACGAGGTCATCATCCTGGCGCCCTACTGGGTGAGCTACCCGGAAATGGTGAAGATGGTCTACGGGGTGCCGGTGATCGTGACCCCGGAGGACGGAACGTTCCACCCGCGGATGGAGGACATCGAGCGCGTGGTGACGTCGGCGACCAAGGCGATCATCATCAACAGCCCGAACAACCCCAGCGGCACGGTCTATTCCGAGGAGTTCATCGCCCACATCGTGGACTTCTGCGAGCGCAGGAAGATCTACGTGATCATGGACGACATCTACCACAAGCTCGTCTTCGACGGGAAGCGGGCGCCGTCGTGCTACCAGTTCACGACCCGCCACCTCGAGGACTCGCGGGTCATCGTGATCAACGGCATCGCGAAGCTCTACGGCATGACGGGATTCCGGATCGGCTGGTGCGTGGCGCCGCGGAAGCTCGTGACCGTCATGAACAACGTGCAGGCCCAGACGACCTCGTGCAGCTCGCCGGTGATGCAGGCGGGTGCGGAAGGCGCGTTGCTGGGGCTCCAGACGTTCGTCGAGAGCCTGCGGCTCCAGATCCAGAACAACCGCGACGTGATCATGCGGGAGCTGTCGTCGTTCAACGGCGTGAAGACGCGCCGGCCGGCCGGCACGTTCTACTGCCTGCCCGATTTCCGGGCCTACAACGGCAACTCGGTCGAACTGTCGCTGTTCCTGCTGAAGAAGGCGCTGGTCGTGACGGTGCCCGGAAAGGAATTCGGCATGGAGGGACACCTCCGCCTGAGCTTCGCGGGCACGGTCAAGGACGTGACCGAAGGCATCGCGCGGATCAAGTGGGCCCTCGACCCGACCTCCCCGAACGACATCTACATCGGCGACAAGAAGCTCATCAGGGACTGGCTATGATCAACCTTCTGGACATCAAAACGCCCACGCAGGCGCAGGCGCTGGCCCTCAAGAGCGACTACGGGCTGGACAACCTCGGTGTGCTCAACACGGGCCAGGTGTACTGGAACCTGCCGACCGAGGCGCTGTACGAAGAGATCGTGTTTCGCCGCGAGGCCACGATCACGCGGGACGGCCCGGTGATCGCCAACACGGGCAAGCACACGGGGCGATCGGCCAACGACAAGTTCGTGGTGCGCGAGCCGAACTCGGAAGGGCACGTCTGGTGGGGACAGTACAACCGCCCGTTCTCCACGGAGAAATTCAACGAGCTCTTCAGTCGCGTCCAGGGCTACCTCCAGGACCGCGACCTGTTCGTGCAGGACTGCTTCGTCGGGGCCGACCCCGACTACCGCATGCCGATCCGGATCATCAGCGAGAAGGCGTGGCACAGCCTGTTCGCGCGGAACATGTTCCTCACCCCGAAGACCAACGAGGAGTTCCGGCGGCACGTGCCGGACTTCACGGTGCTGGTGGTCCCCGGCTTCAAGGGCATCCAGCAGATCGACGGCACCGCCTCGAACACGTTCATCGTGCTCGACTTCGAGCAACGCCTCTGCATCATCGGGAACACCGCCTACGCGGGCGAAATCAAGAAGTCGGTGTTCACCGTCATGAACTACCTGCTGCCGCTGCAGGGGGTGATGCCGATGCACTGCTCCGCTAACGTCGGGGCGGAGGGCGACGTCGCCCTCTTCTTCGGCCTGTCCGGGACCGGGAAGACCACGCTGTCGGCCGACCCGGCGCGGGGCCTCATCGGCGACGACGAGCACGGCTGGGCCGACAACGGCGTCTTCAACTTCGAGGGCGGCTGCTACGCCAAGGTCATCCAGCTCTCGCCCTCCGCCGAGCCCGAGATCTACGCGTGCACCCACAAGTTCGGCACCATCCTGGAGAACGTCGTCTTCGATCCCGTGACGCGGGTGATCGACCTCGATGACGAGAGCATCACCGAGAACACCCGCGCGTCGTACCCGCTCGAGTTCATCGGGAACGCGATCGAGGCGAAGCGGGCGGGCCACCCGAAGAACGTCATCTTCCTCACGTGCGACGCGTCGGGCGTGATGCCGCCGATCGCCCGGCTCACCGTCGACCAGGCGCGCTACCAGTTCATCTCGGGCTACACGTCGAAGCTCGCCGGCACCGAAGCCGGCCTGGGCAAGGAACCCGAGATCACCTTCAGCACCTGCTTCGGCGGGCCGTTCATGGTGCACCCGCCCGACTACTACGCGCGCCTGCTGAAGGACAAGGTGCTGCGTTACGGCGTGAACTGCTGGCTCGTCAACACGGGGTGGGTCGGCGGCCCGTACGGCGTCGGCAAGCGCATCAGCATCCGCTACACGCGCGCGATGCTCAACGCCGCGCTCAACGGCCAGCTGCTCGATGTGGAGTTCAAGACGGACCCGATCTTCGGCTTCCAGGTGCCGAAGACCTGCCCCGACGTGCCCGACCGCGTGCTGGACCCGGCGAATTCCTGGCCGGACCGCAACCTCTACGACCAGCGGTACCGGAGCCTCGCGGCCCGGTTCATCGACAACTTCAAGAAGTTCGACACGGTCGAATCACGCGAGGTCGAGCAGGCAGGCCCGCACCTCGACTAGCCGCGCGGCGGGCAGGCGGAGCCGGCACGTCCGGCCCCGCCCCGGCCGCCTCGCCGCCCGGCCCTTCCGGAACCCGGCCCCGATCATGCCGCCACCACCTCCGTCGGTCCGCCTCGCGCTCGCGCGCATCGTCGGCGACGGCCACGTGCTGGACGCCCCGGCGTCGATCGAGGCCTACGGCATGGACGCCCTCAAGCGCGGGGTGCCCCCGGACCTCGTCGTGCGGCCGGGCACGGCTGCCGAGGTCGCCGAGGTGGTCCGCGTGTGCGCCGACGCGCGGCTGCCGATCGTGCCCCGCGGCGCCGGGACCGGGTACACCGGCGGGGCCGTACCGGTCCGCGGCGGCGTTGTGGTGTCGCTCGAGCGCCTGAACCGCATCCTCGAGATCGACGAGGCGAACCTGCTGGCCGTCGTCGAGCCCAACGTGATCACCGGGGACCTGCAGGCGGCCGTCGAGCGCGTCGGCCTGTTCTACCCGCCGGACCCCGCCAGCCTCAAGGAGTCGGCGATCGGGGGCAACGTCGCCGAGTGCGCGGGCGGACCGCGCGCGTTCAAGTACGGGACCACGCGGCACTACGTGCTCGCCCTCGAAGCGGTCCTGCCGACCGGCGAGATCATCCACACCGGGTCCAAGGCGGTGAAGAACGTCGTCGGGTACGACCTGACGCGCCTGCTGGTGGGCTCGGAGGGCACCCTCGCGATCATCACGCGGATCGTCCTGCGGCTGATCCCGAAGCCCCCCGCACGCCGGACCCTGCGGGCGACGTTCGCCGGCGTGGGGGCGGCCGCCAACGCGGTGACGGCACTGCTGCGGGCGCGCGTGGTGCCGGCGTCGATCGAACTGATCGACGGCGACTCGCTCGCCTCCGTGGCGAGGCACCTCGGCCGGCCCCTCGCGCCGGACGGCACCGGCGCGCTGCTGCTCATCGAGGTCGACGGTCTCGAGGCGGCGGTGGCGGAGGAGGCGGTCCGGGTGGAGGCCGCGTGCCGGCTGGCCGGGTCGACCGAGATCCTCCGGGCGAACAGCGAGGAGGAACGCGAGGCGATCTGGGAGGTGCGGCGGGAGCTGTCGGCCTCGCTGAAGGCGCAGGCGAGGCTCAAGATCAACAACGATGTCGTCGTGCCCCGGGGCCGCGTGCCCGCGCTGTTTGCCCTGCTCGACGACCTCAAGACGCGGTACCGGCTCCGGATTCCCGCGTTCGGCCACGCGGGCGACGGCAACGTGCACGTGAACATCCTGGTCGATCCGGCCGATGCCGACGAGATGGCGCGCGCGCGGGCGGCCGAGCGGGACCTGTTCGCCGGCGTCATCGGGCTCGAGGGATCGCTGACCGGCGAGCACGGCATCGGCTTCACGAAGGCGCCGTTCCTGTCGATGGAGCTGGGCGAGGTGGAGATCGAGCTGATGAGGCGCGTGAAACGGGCGTTCGACCCGCTCGGCCTCCTGAACCCGGGCAAGATCTTCGCCGACAGCGCGTGATCGCCGCCGCGATGGCGGTATAATCAATCGATGGGCAAGGTCGTGGCCGTCATCGGGGCGTCTGCCGATCGGCGCAAGTTCGGCAACAAGGCCGTGCGCGCCTTCCGGCACCAGGGCTTCACCGTCGTGCCCATTCACCCGACGGCGACGCAGATCGAGGGCGAGCGCGCCTACCCGTCAGTCCTCGATGTGCCCGACCACATCGACCTCGCGTCGTTGTACCTGCCGTCGTCGATCGGGGAGTCCGTGCTCGAGGAGATTGCCCGGAAGGGGATCCCGGAGGTGTGGCTCAATCCGGGAGCCGACAGCCCCGCCGTGGTCGCCCGCGCGCGGGCGCTCAACCTCCGGCCCGTCGTGACCTGCAGCATTATCGGCGTCGGCGAGAATCCGGCGGCGTACTGACCCCCTCTCGCGGACTCGTCCGCCCCCTTCGCGACGCGCCCCGTTTTCGCGTGCCTGTTGACACCCGTCGGACGTGTGCCCTATAGTGCGGGGAGCCAAGTTTCCCTCGCCGGCCTGCCGTGGCCGGCGAGGCCTTCCGCCCCTCGAACACCTTCAACCGCTCGAATCAGACGCTCCGGATCGACCCATGCCAACCAACCAGAAGCGCCAACCCGCGCCGGCGCGCGCGTCGAACGGCCAGCCTCCCGTGGCCGATACGCCCGTGGCCGAACCCACTCCCGAAGCGGCCCGTCCCGCTCCCGCCTCGAACGGCACGGCCCGCCGCCAGGGCGAAGGTCTCAACATCGGCGAACTGAAGGACATGAGCATCCAGAAGCTCACCCAGATCGCCAAGGACCTCAACGTGGCCGGGGCCACCGGCATGCGCAAGCAGGAACTGATCTTCCAGATCCTGAAGGCGCAGACGGAGCAGAGCGGCTTCATCTTCTCCGAGGGCGTGCTCGAGGTGCTGCCGGACGGCTTCGGGTTCCTCCGGGCGCCGGACTACAACTACCTGCCCGGGCCCGACGACATCTACGTCTCCCCGTCGCAGATCCGCAAATTCGATCTGCAGACCGGCGACACCGTGTCGGGCCAGATCCGGCCGCCGAAGGAAGGCGAGCGGTACTTCGCGCTGATCAAGGTCGAGGCGGTCAACTTCGAGCCGCCGGAGCAGGCGCGCGACAAGCTGTTCTTCGAGAACCTGACGCCGCTCTACCCGCAGGAGGCGCTGCGCCTCGAGACCGCGACCGAGAACCTGTCGGCGCGCGTCATGGACCTGATGACGCCGATCGGCAAGGGCCAGCGCGGCCTGATCGTGGCGCCGCCGCGGACCGGCAAGACGATGCTGCTGCAGAACATCGCGCAGTCGGTCTCGGCCAACCATCCCGAGGTGTACCTCATCGTCCTCCTGATCGATGAGCGGCCGGAGGAAGTGACCGACATGCAGCGCAGCGTGGACGGCGAGGTGATTTCCTCGACGTTCGACGAGCCCGCGCAGCGCCACGTCCAGGTCGCCGAGATGGTCATCGAAAAGGCCAAGCGGCTGGTCGAGCACAAGAAGGACGTGCTGATCCTCCTCGACTCGATCACGCGCCTGGCGCGCGCCTACAACACCGTCATCCCGCCGTCCGGCAAGGTGCTCTCCGGCGGCCTCGACTCGAACGCGCTGCAAAAGCCCAAGCGCTTCTTCGGCGCCGCGCGGAACATCGAGGAGGGCGGGTCGCTCACGATCATCGCGACGGCGCTCATCGACACCGGCTCCCGCATGGACGACGTGATCTTCGAGGAGTTCAAGGGCACCGGCAACATGGAAATCCACCTGGACCGCAAGCTGGTGGACAAGCGCGTCTTCCCGGCCATCGACATCCAGAAGAGCGGCACCCGGAAGGAAGAGCTGCTGATCGCCCGGGAGGACTTGAATCGCATCTGGGTGCTGCGCAAGGTGCTCAACCCGCTGTCGCCCGTCGAGGCGATGGAACTGCTGCTGGACAAGATGGGGAAGACCAAGTCGAATGGCGACTTCCTGGCCTCGATGCAGCGGATGGGGTAGAGGCCGCCGTGCCGGCGGCCGCACGTGGGCCCTGGTCCTTGGCGCGGCGCTGCTGACCGCGACCTGCAACCGGGGCCGGGCCCCGGAACCCCGTGCCGCGGAGCCGGCGCCGGTCCGGCCGTCCATCCTCCTCGTCACCCTCGACACGACCCGGGCCGACGCGATCGGCCCTGACGCGAGCGGCATCCGGACCCCCGCGTTCAATGCCCTCGCCGCCCGTGGCAGGCGCTTCCGCCAGGCGTACGCCACGGTGCCCGAGACCCTGCCGTCGCACGCCTCGATGATGACGGGCCTCTACCCGGCGGGTCATTTCGTCCACGAGAATGGCCGCCACGTGTCGTCCTCCACCCCGCTGCTGGCGGAGCGCCTGCGGACGGCCGGCTACCGCACGACGGCGTTCGTCTCGTCGTTCATCCTCGCCCGACGCTTCGGCCTCGCGCGCGGATTCGACGTCTACGACGACGATGAGCCGGCGGGGAAGGCGGAGCGGACGGCTCGGGAGACGACGGATGCGGTTCTGGCGGGCCTGCCGCGGGATACCGGGCGCCCGCTGTTCCTGTGGGTGCACTACTTCGACCCGCACTACCCGTACACGCCGCCAGAGCCCTTTCGCAGCGAGTTCGCGCGACATCCGTATCTTGGTGAAGTGGCGGCGATGGACGAGCAGCTCGGGCGTCTCGTCCAGGCGTTCGAGCAGCGGATGGCGGGCCCGACGGCCGTGCTGCTGGTCGGCGATCACGGGGAGGGCCTGGGCGATCACGGCGAGTCACTCCATGGGAATCTCGTCTACCAGTCGACGATGCACGTGCCGCTCGTGATTGCCGGGCCCGGTGTGGAGCCGGGCGTGGACGATACCCCGGTCAGCGCACGCCGGGTCTTCCACACGATCCTCGACTGGGCCGGCCTGGGTGCGGACGGGAGCCTTCGCGGGGCGGTTCGCGAGCCCGTGCTGGGCGAGGCCATGAAGCCGTTCCTCGACTACGGCTG
The DNA here is from genome assembly GCA_963813325.1 of uncultured Acidobacteriota bacterium. Classification (GTDB taxonomy): domain Bacteria; phylum Acidobacteriota; class Vicinamibacteria; order Vicinamibacterales; family JAKQTR01; genus CAWEYM01. Next base: position 396,894 of record CAWEYM010000002.1, on the reverse strand, counting down.
GCAGCCCCAGGTGATGGCCGTCGAGGGCCCGCGGAAAGCGATCCTCGCGGGACGGCTCGAGGTGTACGACGTGATCGCCGACCCGCGGGAAACGCGCGACCTGACCGTGGGCCAGGGGCCGCCGCCCGCGGTGCCGCACGTCCTGCGGGACTACCCGGTTCCGTCGCCGGCGGCGGCCAGGCCGCCCGACGACCTCGATGCCGAGGCGCGGCGCAACCTCGCGAGCCTCGGCTACGTGAGTGCGGGCGCGGCGCCCGTGGTGCGGAAGAACGCGCCGCGGCCGGCCGACATGGTCCGGCTCTTCGCCCTCCTCGACCAGGCGTCCGGCTTGTTCGTGGCGGAACGCTACGCGGAGGTGATTCCGCTGCTGCGGAAGATCCTGGCCGAGGATCCAGACAACCTCGATGCGACGCTGCGTCTCGCGACCGCCCACTCGTCCCTGGGGCAGGATGCGCGGGCGGTCGAGACATTCCGCAAGGCCATCACGCTCGCGCCCGATTCGCCGGACGTGCGCGCCTACCTCGCGTTGCACTACGCCCGGGGCCGCGACTGGGAGCGGGCGGTGCCCATGCTCGAGCGGGTCGTCGCGGACACGCCCGAGCGCCTGCCGGCCCTCGAGGCGCTGGCGGCCGTCCGGGAGCGGCAGGGCAGGATCGCGGAGGCGATCGATCTGTGGCGGAGGATTGACGGCCTGCGCGCGGCCACGCCGGCGGAACGGGTCCACCTGGGCGAACTCGCCATGAGCGTTGGGCAGACGCCCCTGGCGATCGAGTCGTTCGAGCGGGCCCGCCGCGAAGGGGGGGCCGCGTTCAGTCGCGACCTGGAACTGGGCGTGCTGTACCTGGACGCCCGGCGTTTCGAGGAGGCGCGCGCGGCCCTCGACCGGGTCCCGTCGTCACACCCCGGATACGCGATGGCGCTCTTCAAGCGCGCGCAGGTCAGCGTCCTCCTCCACGAGCCCGACCAGTCCGCCCGGATTGCCGCGGCGCGCCGCGGCGCCGACCCCGCCACGCGCGAACTCATCGCCCGCGAGCGCCTGTTCCAGAACGTGCGATAGGCCCGACAACGAACAGGGCCCGGCGGAACGGTTCCACCGGGCCCTTGGTCGACGCCGCCGAGAACCCGACACGTGACCTCCTGCGTCACGCGTCGGGGCTCGCGAGTGAACGATGACAGGCCGAGGTCCGAAGGACCGAAGGCCTGTTAAAACTGGAACCGCAGCGCCATCTGGACGCGTCTCGGATCGAAGAACGAGCGGGCCGTGCCGAACGTCGAACTGTGCGCGCCCGGGTCGTAGTTGTACCCGGTCTGCTTGTTGAACACGTTGAACAGGTCCGTCGCGATCTGGACGTTGTACCGCTTCCCGAAGCGGACGGTCTGCGTGTAGTTGAGGTCGAGCTGGTAGTGCGCGGGTGTCCGGCGGGACCCGGCCGGCTCGGCGTACCGCGCCGTGTCGCTCGTGCTCGTCGTCAGCGCGATGTACGGCTCGTAGCTCCACTTCTCCCACGGCTGGCCCGACTGCGCATACGCATACGCCCCGACGCTGGCGTTCCAGTTGAGCTGGTAGTAGCCGTAGACCTTGAGCATGTGCGGGCGGTCGCCGCGGAGCGTGCCGTCCTTGAAGTTCCACAGCTGGCGGCCGGCGCCGTCACCGATGTTGGACGACCCGATGAAGATGTTCGCGTCGTTGCCGACTGACGAGTTGTCCTGGTCGAAGTTCCCCCAGTAGCGGCTCCGCGTGTAGGACCCGCGCACGAACGCGCGCTTGGCGCGCCATTCGACCTCGACGGTCGCCTCGTAGTACTTCGTGTAGGCCCCGTCGAGCTCGGCGATCACGTAGCTCGAGCCGCTGCCGATCTGGGCAAGGCGGGCCGAGAGGTCGGGGATGTAGAGCTGCTGGGGGATGCCCGCGGGCGGCGCGAAGGCGAGGCGCGCGTTGTTGTTGGTGTCTTCCCAGAAGTGCAGGCTCTTGCGATAGCGGAAGTACGCACGCGCGGACAGGGCCGGCGTGAACTGTTTCGCGGTGCCCACGAGGTACTCGTCCGTCGAGCGGGGCGTCATGTCCGCGACGAACAGTTTGCCGGACGAGGATTCCACGAACTTGTAGCCGTACGCCGTGCCCGTCTGATCGAAGTAGACGTCCACGAACGCGTTCTGGATGCTGCGGTCCCACGACGCGGCGCGCGGCAGGGAGTTCACCGCCGGGTTGTACCGGGCGTAGCTCAGGTAGACGGTGTCCTGCCCGTTGTAGGCCCACGTGGCGCCCAGGCGCGGCTGGATCATCTTGCCGAACGGGATCTTGTACATCGTGTACCTGCTGCCCGGCGACAGCGTGTACCCGGTCAGCGTCGAGGCATCGTCCTTCAGCCCCTGTCCGTACAGCGTGTCGCGGCTCATGATCGCGCCGAGGTTGAACGACAGGTTCTTCCAGTTGATCGTGTCGTTGGCCTCGACGTTCAGCGACTTGAACTCGCCCCGGATGCCGAGCCTGGAGCCGGTCGATCGCAGCAGGTACTCCGCGTAGTAGTACGCGGGCTGTCCGGGCAGGCCGATGCTCGCGGAACGGCCGCCGGGCACGTTGATCACGCCCCAGCCGTTCGACGATCGATTCAGGTCCTCGGCGTCCTTCGTGTACTGGACGCCGGCGTGGATGTCGTGGCGCACGGTGCTGCCGAGCGTGAGGTTGTAGGCGACCTGGAACGCATCACGGAAGAAGTCGTCCGCATCGCTCAGCGTCGCGGCGTAGCCCACCGTGCCGCCGCCCGACCTGGCGCCGTTGAGCGGGTAGCCGTACCGGGCGATCAGGGGCTGGATGAACGCGTTGAAGGCATCGGCGCCAGCCACTGGAGTCGGGACGTTGAACGCTCCCAACGTGTCGAGCACGTTGATGTCGAGCTTCGTGCCGACATTCAGGTTCGGGACCGCCGAGGACGTGTTGTCGGCGCGGCCCTTCGTCGGGTTCTCGTAGTGCGTGTACTTGAACGAGGCGAAACTCCTCGAGTTCAGGATCCAGGACGCGTCGAAGTTCCCGACCTTCTGCCAGGTCTCGCTGCCCGCGCCGGCCGTCGCCGCCGTCGTCGACGCGAAGCTCGCGCTGCTCGCCAGCGCGTGCGACTGCCGCCAGCTGCCGTTGACGAGGATGGAACCGGTCGGCGTGTAGGTGATCTTCCCGAAGCCTTCGTTCCGCGTGCTGTTGTAGCTCGGCAGGTCGCCGTAGAGATTGGCGCGGTTCACCCGGTCGAACTCGGGACGGTAGTACGACCCGTAGAAGAAGATCTTGTTCTGGATGATGGGTCCGCCGCCGCTCGCGGTCACCCACTGGCTGTTCTTCGAGTACTTCGAGAGGCTGCCCGACGTGAGATCGGCCGTCATCCCGGCCCGCTGGAACTGGTAGCTGACCATGGCCGCGTACTTGCTCGTGCCGGACTTGCTGACCGAGTCGACCGAGAACCCGCCCGATCGGTCGAAGTCCACGGCCTTGGCGCCGCCCTTCACCGTCGTCACCTCGGCGATGTCGTGCGACGAGGGTTCCGCCGACAGCGTGCCGTAGAGCGGCATCGTGACGTTGACGCCGTCGAACTTGTAGGTGTTGTCCTGGCCGCTGCCTCCCGCGGCCGGTCCGCGCGTGCCGTCGGCCGTGACCTGCACGCCGGGGATCAGCTTGATGAGGTCGCGATACTCCTGCCCCACGGGCAGGCTCCGAATCGCCTCCTCCGACACCCCGCTCTTGAGTTCCGTGCTGTCCTTCTCGATCACCGGCATGATGGCCGCCGTGACCGTCACGTTCTCTTGCACCGCTGCCACGCCCATGGTGACGTCGACAGAGGTCTCCTTCGCGAGCGCCACGTGGACTTCCTTGGTGACCTTGGTCATGCCGGACAGGTCATAGGTCACCGTGTACGTGCCGGGGGGCAGTGCGGGCAGGCGGTAGTCGCCGGCTCCGCCAGTGGTGGTGACACGGGGGCCAGGCAACACGTCGGACCGGGCCTCGACCGTCACGCCCGGCAGCACCAGGCGACCCGTGTCGACGACCTTGCCGACGATCGATCCGGTCTGCTGGGCAAAGGCGGGCGCAGCAGCCAGGATGAGACAGACCAGAATCAGGATTCTTGACCGCCAATGCATGGGGTTCCTCCATCGACTGGACACGAAACCGCCGACCCGTGGGCGGATGTGGGCCCGCTCGCGTGTGTGAGATTAGCCTCGAATCGTACAGCCTGTCACAACGAGCGTCAACTCCACGGGCGGGAGCGCGACGCCGGGGCGAGTCGCTCGAGGATGTGCAGCAATCGACCGGGCCGGGCGCGCGGCCCGGGCCAATCGAAGCCGGCTCACGATTCGTGATCGGATTTGGCTGGCGGAGGCTCCGGGGCCGGCGAGTCGGGGGCGGCCCCGGCAGCCCGGGGCTCTGCGGCCTCGGCCTCCGGCGCGGGTTCAGGCGACGCTTCCGCGTCCGGCTCGAGGAGCCGGCGGAGTTCCGCGCCGTCCATGACCTCGATCTCGAGCAGCCGGCGCGCCACCCGCTCGAGGGCGTCGCGCCGGTCCACCAGGATCCGGGTGGCCTGCGTCCGGGCTTCGGCCATGATGCGCTTGACCTCGGCGTCGATCAGCCGCGCCGTTTCCTCGCCGTACAGCCGTTCGGATGGCAGGTGAATGTCCATGAACTGGCCGCCCTGGCTGACGTCATAGGTCAGCGCCCCGACCGCCTCGCTCATGCCGAACTCGGTGACCATGGCGCGGGCGATGTCGGTGGCGCGCTGGAGATCGTTCTGGGCCCCGGTCGAGATCTCGCCGAGGGCCGTCTCTTCGGCGGCCCGTCCGCCCAGCAGCACGGAGAGCTGGCCGAGCAGGTCGGTGCGCGTCACGAGGTACCGGTCCTCCAGCGGGAGCTGCATCGTGTAGCCCAGCGCCCCGAACCCGCGCTGCACGATCGAGATCTTGTGCACCGGGTCGAGCCCCGGGACCACGGACGCGACAATGGCGTGGCCCGACTCGTGGTACGCGACGATCTCGCGTTCGCGCGGGCTCATCACCCGTTTCTTCTCGAGGCCGGCGATCACCCGGTCGATCGCCTCGTCGAAATCCTTCATCTCGACGTGAGGCTTGTCGCGCCGCGCGGCCAGCAGCGCCGCCTCGTTGACCAGGTTGGCGAGATCGGCGCCCGCGAAGCCGGCCGTCCGTGCCGCCAGCACCCGGAGATCGACGTCCTCGGCCGTCCGGACGTCCTTGGCGTGGATCCGGAGGATGGCCTCCCGGCCCCGGATGTCCGGCTTGTCGACCAGCACCTGCCGGTCGAAGCGGCCGGGACGCATGAGGGCCGGGTCGAGCACCTCGGGCCGGTTGGTCGCACCCATGATGATGACGCCCTTGCGGGCATCAAAGCCGTCCATCTCGGCCAGCAGCTGATTCAGCGTCTGCTCCCGTTCCTCGTGGCCGCCGACGGTGCTCTGCACGCGCGTCTTGCCCAGGGCGTCCAGCTCGTCGATGAAGACGATGCACGGGGCCTTGGCCTCGGCCTGCTGGAACAGGTCGCGCACCCGCGCGGCGCCGACGCCGACGAACATCTCGACGAACTCGGACCCGCTGAGGCTGAAGAAGGGGACCTTCGCCTCGCCCGCGACCGCCCGCGCCAGCAGCGTCTTGCCCGTGCCCGGCGGCCCCACCAGCAGCACGCCCTTCGGGATGCGGCCCCCCAGGCTGGTGTACTTCTTCGGCGTCTTCAGGAACTCGACGATCTCCCGCAGTTCGTTCTCCGCCTCGTCCACGCCCGCCACGTCGTCGAAGCGGACCTTCACGTCGTCCTCGGAGTAGACCTTCGATCGGCTCCGCGCGAACGACATCGCTCCACCGTCCTGCGAGCTCATCCGGCGGAACAGGTAGCTGGTCACGAGCAGGACGAGGGCCAGCGGGAGCAGCCAGCCCAGCAGCTCCGGCAGCCAGCGGTTGGCCGTTTCCCCGCGATAGCTCGCGCCCGAGCGGTCCAGGTCCTCGACGAGCTGCGGGTCCTCGATGCGCGTTGTCGTGAAGGTCCCGGGCTGCTTCGTCCCGTCACTGCCCCTCGCCTTCAGCTGGCCGCTGATGGTCTGGTCGCTGATGGCGACCTCGGCCACGCGCCCCTCGCGCAGGAGGGACTTGAAGCGGCTGTACGGGATGGCCTCGCCGGCCGGCGCCCAGAAGTAGGCCTGCGCCAGTCCCATCAGGACCACGAATCCGAGCATGAGCCAGAGGGCCAAGCCGGGCCGCGGTGCGCCAAGGGGCGTGCGGCCACCCGGGCGCCGCGGGCGCGCGCCGGGCCGTCGGGGCTGCGGGTCGGTTGCCACGTGCGTCTCTCCCGGGAACTATGCCGGTTGCCCGCCGCCCGGCGGCGCAACCCGGGTGAACGCGAAGCCGTCGGGCGTGTTCTCGACGCGGACGCGGTCGCCCTCGGCGAACGCATTCTGCAGCACCTGCAGCGCGAGGGGATCGAGGAGCCGCCGCTGGATGGTTCGCTTGAGGGGCCGGGCGCCGTAGGCCGGGTCGTACCCTTCGTCGACGAGCGCGTCCCTCGCCCCGTCGGTCAGCTCGAGGTGGAGCTTCCGGTCCTCGAGGCGGCGGACGAGCGCGCGCAGCTGGATGTCGACGATCGCTTTCAGCTGATCGCGACCGAGCGCGTGGAAGAAGATGATCTCGTCGATGCGGTTGAGAAACTCCGGCTTGAAATGGGCGCGCAACGCGTCCATGACCTGGCGCCGCGTGTCCTCGTCGAGTTCCTGCCCCCGGCCGGAGCGCTCGGCGATGTACTGGCTGCCGAGGTTCGACGTCATGATGACGACCGCGTTCTTGAAGTCGACCGTGCGGCCCTTGCCGTCGGTCAGCCGGCCGTCGTCGAGCAGCTGGAGCAGGACGTTGAGCACCTCCGGATGGGCCTTCTCGACCTCGTCGAACAGCACGACCGCGTAGGGCCGCCGGCGGACCGCCTCGGTCAGCTGGCCGGCCTCCTCGTAGCCCACGTACCCGGGGGGCGCGCCGATCATGCGGGAGACCGTGTGTTTCTCCTGGTACTCGGACATGTCGATCCGGATCATGGCCTGTTCATCGTCGAAGAGGAACTCGGCGAGCGCGCGGGCGAGCTCCGTCTTGCCGACGCCGGTCGGCCCGAGGAACAGGAAGCTGCCGAGCGGCCGGTTCGGATCCTGCAGGCCCGCGCGGGCCCGCCGGATGGCGTTGGCGACGGCGGTGATGGCCGGGTCCTGGCCGACCACACGGCGGTGAAGGCGGTCCTCCATCTGGACCAGTTTCTGGACCTCGCCCTCCATCAGCCGGCTGACCGGGATGCCGGTCCACTTGCTGACGACCTCGGCGATGTCCTCCTCGTCGACCTGCTCCTTGAGCATGCGGGTGTCGCGCTGGAGGTCCCCAAGCCGCGCTTCGGCGTCGCGGATGCGGCGCTCGAGATCGGGGAGCCGCCCGTACTGGAGCTCGGAGGCCAGCGCCAGGTCGCCCGCGCGCTGGGCGCGGTCGATGTCATGACGGAGCTCCTCGAGCTCCCGCTTGAGCGTGCTCGAGGCCTGGATGGTCGCTTTTTCCTGCTGCCAGTGCGTGCGGAGGCGGTCCCGCTCCTCCTTGAGATCGGCCAGCTCGCGCTCGAGCCGCGACAGCCGCTCCACCGACGCCGCGTCGGTCTCCTTGCGCAGCGCCTGGGCCTCGATCTCGAGCTGCATGATCCGACGCTCGACCTCGTCCAGTTCCGCGGGGAGGGAGTCGATCTCCATGCGCAGCTTCGACGCGGCCTCGTCGACCAGGTCGATCGCCTTGTCGGGCAGGAAGCGGTCCGTGATGTAGCGCTGCGAGAGCACGGCGGCGGCGACCAGCGCCGTGTCCTTCAGGCGGACACTGTGGTGGTTCTCGTACCGCTCGCGGAGGCCCCGCAGGATGCTGATGGTGTCCTCGACCGTGGGCTGATCGACCAGGACCGGCTGGAACCGCCGCTCGAGGGCGGCGTCCTTCTCGATGTACTTGCGGTACTCGTCGAGCGTCGTGGCCCCGATCGTGTGGAGCTCGCCGCGGGCCAGCATCGGCTTGAGCATGTTGGAGGCATCGATCGATCCTTCCGCCGCGCCCGCGCCCACCACCGTGTGCAGCTCGTCGATGAACAGCACCACGAGACCCTCGCTGTCGGCGATTTCCTTGAGGACCGCCTTGAGCCGCTCCTCGAATTCACCGCGGTACTTCGCGCCGGCGATCAGCGCGCCCATGTCGAGCGCCACGATGCGCTTGTTCTTCAACCCCTCGGGCACGTCCCCGCGGACGATGCGCTGGGCCAGGCCCTCGACGATGGCGGTCTTGCCGACGCCGGGCTCGCCGATCAGGACCGGGTTGTTCTTCGTGCGGCGCGAGAGGACCTGGATGACGCGGCGGACTTCCTCGTCGCGGCCGATGACCGGGTCGAGCTTGCCCTGGCGGGCCAGATCCGTGAGGTCGCGCCCATACCGCTCGAGCGCCTGGTACTTGCCCTCGGGATTCTGGTCCGTGACCCGCTGCGATCCCCTGATGTCCTTCAGGGCCTCGCGGATGCGATCGGGCGAGACGCCCCGGGCCGACAGCAGGCGCGCGGACTCGGCCCGGCCGTGTTCCGCCGCGATCGCCAGCAGCAGGTGCTCGGTGCTGACGAACTCGTCGGCCATGCCTTCGGCCTCCGCCTGGGCCTTCGACAGGAGGCCCTGGAGGCGCGGGGAGGCGGCGGGGGCGGCGCCGCCGTGGGCCTGCGGCAGGCGCGCCAGCGCGCCGCGCGCGGCCGCCGCGACCTCGCGGGCGTCGACGTGCAGCTTCCGCAGAACCTCCGGGGCGACGCCCTCGCGTTGCTCGACCAGGGCCACGAGCAGATGCTCCGGCTCCACCTGGGGGTGGTTCATCTGCTCGGCGGCCTGCTGGGCCGCGAGCATGGCTTCCTGGGCTTTTTCCGTGAGACGGTTCAGGTTCATCGCTTATGCAGCCGGTGTCGTCGAGCTGTCCTCCAGTGTCGCAAGGGCCTCGTAGTGCGTCCGTTGTTCCGCGGTCAGGTGGCGCGGCACCCGGACCTCCACCGTGGCGTACAGGTCGCCCTGGCTGTCGGGCTTGCCGACGGCCGGCATGCCCTGTCCCTTGAGGCGGAACACCTGGCCGGTCTGCGTGGCGGCCGGAATGCGCAGGCGGAGCGGGCGCCCGGCGATCGTCGTGACCTCGGCTTCTCCGCCGAGGACGGCGGTCGTCACCGGGATGGGCACGCGGGTGTACAGGTCCCGCGCCTTCCGCTCGAACCGCGGATGCGGCTGGAGCCGCACCCGCAGGTACAAATCGCCGGCGCCGCCGCCGGCCGCGCCGTGCTGGCCCTCGGCGGCCACGCGGACGCGCGATCCGTCACCGACCCCGGCGGGGATCCGGACGTCGAGGCTGCGGGCGTGGCCGTCGTGCTTGATCGACAGGCGCCGCGTGACGCCGTGGTACGCCTCCTCGAGCGTCAGCTCGATCTCCTGCTCGAGGTCCTGTCCGCGGCGCGCGCGGGGCGCCCGCGCCGAGCGGCCCCGGCGGCCGGCCTCCGGTTCGGCGCCGCCGAAGAAGGTCCAGAAGAAGTCCGAGAACGGGTCTTCGTCCCCGAAGATCCGCCGCATCTCGTCCTCGGTCATCGTGCGGAACCCGCCCGCACCGCCGCCGACGTTGGCGCTCCACCCGCTGCCGAAGGGCGACGGCCCGGCCTGCTGCTGAGTCTGTTCGTACTGGCGCCAGTTGCTGCCGAGCTCGTCGTAGCGGCGGCGCTTTTCCGGGTCCCCGAGCACTTCGTAGGCCTCGTTGATGGCCTTGAAGCGCGTCTCCGCGTTCTTGTCGCCCGGGTTCAGGTCGGGATGGTGCTTGCGCGCGAGCTTGCGGTAGGCCTGCTTGACCTCCTTCTCGGTCGCGTTCTTGCCCACCCCGAGCGTCGCGTAGTAGTCCTTGAATTCCACCTCGACCCCCTTGATGCCCCGCCCCGTGCCGTCCCGGCTACCGCTCGAGCATCTCGGTGAGGCGCTCGATCTCGCGCGCCAGACGCCGCCGGCCAACGCCGCGCACGAGCGACTCCTCGCACGCGAGGGGGCGGATGCGCGCCACCGCCTCCGCGATCGACAGCAGGCGCTGGACGCCCGCGAGGTTGATGCCGGCTTCGTCCACCAGGTGCTTGATGAGACGCAGCCGATCGATCTCCTCGCGCGAGTAGACGCGGACGCTGCCGATCATCCGGGTCGGCTGGACCAGGCCCAGCCGCTCGTACTTGCGCAGCGTCTGCGGGTGCAGGCCCAGCAGCCTGGCCGCCATGCTGATGAAGTACAGCTTTTCCTTGTCCGGCATGTCGTCCCAGAGTTGCTACGATTCGAATATAGGTCTTGATACGAAGCGTGTCAATGGTCGCAGCCAGGGCGGTGCGCCCGCGCCCGGGAGGGAGCCAGCCCGGGAGCCGGGACCGAGAGGGCCGGCGCGGCTGAAGAGTGGCGTCTCCGCCGTCCGTCCCGCCGCGACAGGCGGGGCGTTCTGGCCGCGCGTGGCGGGTGAGCCGGGCCGGCAGGCGCCCGGCAGCCCGGGGTCTCCCGACACGCGAGGTGCCTGCCTGTGTCCGACGCACGACGGGTCGACTCCAGGTGGCCCGGCGCGTGCATACCGTGTTCAGGCGGCTCGGGCGCTCCGGCTTGACCGCGCCCGCCCGAGGCCCCATCATCACGGGAACGGGTCAGGGGCCAGACGCTCGAGGGTGACCCGGTTTCCCACAGGACGAACCGTGCGACTGCTGCTGTTCTCGGATCTGCATCTGGACATGCCGTTTTTGTCGGTGCCGGCCGCTTCCGCGCGGCGGCATCGCCGGCATCTGCGCGACACGCTGACCCGCATCGTCGACCTGGCGTCGAACGAGCGGGTGGATGCCCTGCTCTGCGGCGGCGACCTCTTCGAACACGAGCGCATCGCCCCTGACACGGGCGAGTTCCTGCGGCAGGCATTCGCCGGGCTGGCTCCCGTCCGGGTGATCCTTGCGCCGGGCAACCATGACTGGCTCGCGCCATCCAGCCTGTATCGCCAGACCGCCTGGCCGGCCAACGTCCATGTCTTCACCGGTCAGGCATTCGAGCCGCTGGCGCTCGCCGAGGGGATCACGCTGTGGGGGATGGGGCACCAGGTGCCCGCGGCCACGACCAACCCGTTGCGGGATTTCAAGGTCGTCGGCGACGGCGTGCATGTCGCGCTGTTTCACGGGTCCGAACTCGGCTGGTTCGACCGGCAGGGCGAAGGGAAGGCCCCCCACGCCCCGTTCTCGGCGGACGATGTCCGGCTGGCGGGGTTGCACCACGCGTTCGTGGGTCACTACCACGCGCCGCAGGACGGCGAATTCCTGACCTACCCGGGGAACCCTGACCCGCTCACCTTCGGCGAGTCCGGGCCGCGGGGAGCCGTGCTGGTCACCGTCGGGGCGGATGGCACCATCGAGCGCGAGCGCCGGGCGGTGGCCGTGTCCCAGGTTCACGACGTGCAGGTGGATCTCTCGGGATGCGGCACGCGCCAGGCGGTGCGCGAGCGCGTGGCCGCGGCGCTGGCGGATCTGGCCGGCTTCGTTCGAGTGACGGTGGGCGGCGAGCTGCCGCCCGCGGTCGATTTTCGCTACGACGACCTGGTGGGCGTGGGCGACCACCTCGATGCGCTGACGCTCCGGGTCGACGGCCTGCGCAACGCCTACGACGTGGCCGCCATCGCGGGCGAAGCCACGGTTCGCGGCCAGTTCGTGCGCGACGTGCTCGAGGCCGGGCTGCCGGAATCCGAGCGTCACCGCGTCCTGGTCACGGGGCTGCGGGCGCTTGAGGGTCGCGACGACCTCGAGGTGGAGTGACGTGAAGATCGTCTCTGTCAGCGCGAAGCAGTTCGGCCCGTTCATCGATCGCGAGCTGGCCCTGGCACCGGGACTCACGCTGGTGTGGGGGGGCAACGAGGCGGGGAAGTCGTCCTGGCACGCGGCGCTCTACGCCGGCGTCTGCGGCATGCGGCGGGCCAAGGGAGGACCGCGCGTCGAGGACCGCACGTTCCGCGAGCGCCATCGCCCGTGGACGGCCGCGGGGTGGGAGGTCGGTGCGCTGGTCGACCTGGCGGACGGCCGCCGGATTCGGCTCCAGCACGACCTCGACGGCCGGGTCGACTGCACGGCGTTCGACGATGCGCTGGGTCGCGACGTGTCGTCCGAGATCATGTCCGACGGCGCTCCCGACGCGTCACGCTGGCTGGGTCTGGACCGGCGGGCGTTTCTGTCGGTGGCCTGCGTCCGTCAAGGCGAGATCACGTCGGTGCGCCAGGACGGCAGCCTGCTCGGGGAGTACCTCCAGCGCGCCGCGGCGACCGCGGGCACCGCCGAAACGGCCGCGGCCGCGATCGCCCGCGTCCAGGATGCCCTCGCCACGCACGTGGGCCTCGACCGCGCCCACAGTACGAAGCCGCTGCGGCGTGCGGCCGACCGGGTCGCGCTCGCGGAGTCGCGTCTCCTGGAGGCCCAGCGCGAGCACGCGGCCTATGCCGGCCTCGTGGAGGAGGCGGAACGGCTCCGGGAGGCAGCGGAGCACGTCGAACAGCGCCTGGCGAAGGCGCGTGGCGCGAGGGCCCTCGGAGACCTCTTCCGGTGCCGACGCCGTCTGGCGAGAGCCCGCGATCTGCAGGCTCGCTACCCTGAGGGCACCCCGGCTCCCAATGATGACGAAGAGGTCGGGCGCCTGGTGGCCGGTGCGCTTCGCGGGTGGGAAACGCGCCCGGAGGTCCCGGAGTTGAGCGGCGCCAGCGTCGAGGAACTCGAGCGGCAGATCGCCGGATTGCCCGAGCCGCCGACCGGCGACTGCGAGCCGCACGGTACCGTGGTCGAGGCCTCCAAGCAGCTCGTCCGTCACCGTCAGGCTCTCGAGCTCCACGAGGGGCAGCGCCGAGAGGTTCCCGAGCCGCCGGAACCCGGCGGTCCGGCCCCGGAGGTGCTGCGGGATCTCGCCCGCGCGCTCGATGCGCCCGTACCGGTGCTGGATCCGGCGCTGGATGCGCGGCGCCGTCAGCTGCAGAGCGGTCTCGACAAGATCCGGGCTGGGCGGAGTCGGCGCGTGGTCGTCGCGATCGTCGCGGGCGTCTTCGCTGCGGCTGGCGCGGCAGCGCTGGCGCTCGGCAGCGTGCCTGCCGCCGTCGGGCTGTTCGTCCTGGCGATCGGCGGGGCGATGTGGTGGATGGCCCTCGGCGGGCACGCCGCCGAGGTGAAGCTCCTGGAAGAGATGCGGGGTCTCGAAGGCCAGCTGGGCGAGCAACGGCATGGCATCTCGCAGGTACTCCGCGCGCAGCAACTCGCGCGCGAGCGGGCAGCAGCCATGGGTGTTCGCGCCGACGCGGCGGCCCTGCGGGCGCTGGTCGGGCGGATCGACGAAGCGGAGCATCTCCGATCCGAGCACCTCCGCTGGCAGGAGGTGCTCGCGGGTCTGGCCGGCAGGGTCACCGAGGCGGAGTTCATCCTGGGCGACGTGCTGCAGGCGAGAGGCACGCCGGCCGGCCCGACGGTCGACTTGACGCTCGCCGCATACGAGAGTGCCTGCCTCACGAACGCGGAGCTGGCCGCGGAGGCGGCGCGCCGGGAGGGACTCGGGCGGGAACTCGTCGCACGACAGGCGGCGGAGCGTGCGGCTGCCGAGGCGCGAACCCGGCGCGAAACGGCCGAGCGGGAGTTGATCGACGTGGCCGCCCGCTGTGGGATCGTCGCCCCGGACGGCCACGGGCTGGCCGACGCGCTGCGCGGCTGGCAGGGCGAGCGGGCCGAGAGTCTCCGCCAGTACGAGCAGGCCGCCCGGGAGTGCGCGGAACTCGAACAGCTGCTCGCGGGGAGCAGCCTCGAGCAGCTGGAGCGTGAAGAGGCGCAGCTCGCGGCCAGGGCCGCCGACCTCGCGGGTGATCTTCCCGTTGTCGAGGCCCCGCCCGATGACGAGGGGGTGCTCGACGACGAGGTGCCGCCGATCGAGGAACGGGCCCGGGCAGCGGCCGAGGCCGTGGCGGAGGCCAGAGGCCGCGTCGGGCAGCGTGCCCGCGCCGTGCCCAGCGTTCCGGAGGCCGAAGAGGAGATCGACGCGGCGCGCCGGGAGCTCGAGCGGGTGCAGGCGCTCGACGCGACGCTCAGGACAACGCTGGACTATCTCACCCTGGCACAGGACCGCGTCCACCGCGACCTCGCGCCGCAACTGGCCGAGACGATGCGCCGCTGGCTCGCGGACGTGACGGACGGGCGCTACGTGGACGTGCGCGTCGATCCGGAGTCGCTGATCGTGCAGGTGCGCGGGCCCGACGAGGCCTGGCGTGATGCGTCGTTGCTGTCGCAGGGCACCGCCGAGCAGATCTACCTGCTGCTCCGCATCGCGATGGCCAGGCACCTTGCGCCGCGCGGTGAGACGTGCCCGCTGGTGTTCGACGAAGTGACCGTGCAGAGCGACCTGCCCCGGACCGAGGCGATGCTGCGCGTGCTTCACGCCCTGAGCCGGGAGCAGCAGGTCATCCTGTTCAGCCAGGAGCAGCACGTGCTCGACTGGGGGGAGCGGCACCTGTTCGGCCCGCAGGATCAGGTGGTCAGACTCGCGCCGCCTCCCCGTTCGGGGACCGGCGGCGTCGCCACGCCGCCGGCAGCCTGACGGCCGGGCGGCCCCCTGCGCGCAGGCGCGCGGGGCGCGTGTCGAGTCCTGCCGGTCAGGGGGCGGGGTTGCGTCCCCGCCATTGCCGCATGCTCGAGCTGACGCCGAGGACGCCGGCGATGGCCTCGAACCATCGGCGAGGGAGCACGGCCTTCAGCGGCGGCGTGATCTTGACCAGCCAGGGAACCAGGACCAGCGGGCGGTTGCGCAGGATGGCCTTGACGGTGAGGCGCGCGACCCGGTCCGGCGTGAGCATCCGCGTCGTCCTGGGCGCGCGTGCGCCCTCGAACAAGCCCGTGGCCACGTAACTCGGGCACACCGCCGTCACGCCCACGTGATGGTGCCCGAGCGCCGCGAGTTCCAGCCGCAGCGATTCCGAAAAACCCACGACGGCCCATTTGCTGGCGGCGTATGTGGTGCCGAACGGCAGCCCGACGAGCGCCGATGCGCTGGCGAGGTTGACGAGGTGGCCTTCCGCGCGGCCCAGGAGATCGGGCAGGAAGGCGTGCGTCGCGGCGACGACGCCGCTCAGGTTGACCGCCAGGGTCGCCAGGTGCTGATGGAGCGGCACGTCGAGAAACGGCCCGCCGTGAACGATGCCCGCGTTGTTCACGAGGACGTCGATTGGCCCGCCGTCGGCGTGGATGCGCTCCCGCAAGGCGGCGATCGCGGGCGGGCTGGCGACGTCGCACTGGTACGCCCGGGCCCGTTCGCGGCCGTCCGGGCAGGCCCGGGCCGTCTCCTGCGCGGCGGCCGGGTCGAGATCGACGGCCAGGACCGCGGCGCCGGCCCGCGCGCACTCGAGCGCGAGGGCGCGTCCGATGCCCGACCCGGCTCCCGTAATCAGGACGCGCTTGGCTTCGAGCGTGCGCACGAGCGGCTCCTCGGAGTTGGCTGACGGACGTCAGGACCGTCCCGGTTGGGGCGCGTCCCACTTGTACTGCGAACCCCAGGCGCTGTGGGGAATCGCGAACACCACGAGGGTCACGAGCGCGGCGACGACGACCGCGATGCGGGCCGACCGCCCGCCGCGAAGGCTCCACAGCGCCCACGCCCAGGCAAGGGCGGCGAGCAGGGTCTTGTTGTCGGTGAGATCCCAGCCAAACGGCACGCCGGTCCACCACTCGCCGAACCCGTACCACTGCATCAGCGGACCGAGGATGAACCCACCGACGAGCAGGAACCCCATCGTGATCCGCGCCTCGCGGCGGAAGGACGGGGCGCCGGTCAGCGCGCTCAGGCCGGCGATCGTCGAGAACAGCATGCCCAGGAACATGCAGAGCACGTGCGGGATGAGCACGGCCGCCGGCACATCGTTGCGGAATCGGGTGATGGCCGGGCGCTCCGGGAAGACCGCCTGCGCGGCGCCCTTCCGCAGGCGCACTTGGTATTCGAGCTTGCCGGCCGTCGGCTGGTGGGGGAGCGCCGCCTGCAGCGTGTCTCCGTCGCGGACGAGCGGGGCCGTGGTCCAGGCATCGGAGGTGGGGTACCGGCGCCACGCGACCTCACCAGTCGCGCCCCGGTCGGGAACGGTCAGCACGACCGGCTGGTTCGAATCTCCCGCGTGGGTCCGGTTCAGACGGAGGCCCACGACCTCGCCGGCCAGCGTCACGGTGCCGCGGACCGGGTAGGTCGGGCCGGTCATGCGCTGGTAGACGGCCGAGGCCAGGGTGATCGCGATCGCGAGGCTCCAGAGGACGGCACGATTACGCATCAGGCTCTCCAGGGGCAGCGGCCCGTCAGGCTGGCCGATCATCATAGTTCAAGACGCTGCGGGCGCCGAGCGCCCGGAAATTCGCCTTGACACCTCGAACGGCGGGCGAGCATAGTTGATGATTGGGTGCGCGGCGATTTCCACGACTTGATGGGCCGCGCGAATCGGTGGGCGTATGCCAGCCGAGGATACTATCTAAGTCGCGGCAGGCCCGCGACACGACGTCAGCGGGCCTTTGGTGTTTTCAGGGGCCGGCGAGCCCGCGCGGCTGGCCCTCGGTCGCACAAGAACTGGAGCCAGGACTCATCATGCAACATCTCCCGTACACGCAAACGTCCGAGTCGGTGTCCGAGGGGCACCCGGACAAGGTCTGCGACTACATTGCGGATTCGGTGCTCGACGCGTACCTCAGCCAGGACCCCGGCAGCCACGTCGCGTGCGAGGTCATGTGCAAGAACAACCTCGTGATTCTCGGCGGCGAGATGTCGTCGAAGGGCAAGGTGGACTACGAGCAGCTGGTGCGGAGCGCGGTGCGCGAGATTGGCTACGTGGACTCGACCGAGCCGTTCTGCGCCGACACGCTGCAGATCTTCATCGGTATCAGCAAGCAGGCGGCCGAGATCGCGCAGGGCGTCGACGCCGACAAGAACAAGGACGGCGAACAGGGCGCGGGCGACCAGGGCATGATGTACGGCTACGCCACCGACGAGACGCCCGAGCTGATGCCGCTGCCGATCGTGCTGGCCCACCGCCTGACGCGCGGGCTGGCCGACGACCGCCGGGCGGGCACGTTCGCCTGGCTCCGGCCCGACGCCAAGTCGCAGGTGTCGGTGGTCTACGAGAATGGCGCGCCGACGCGCGTGTCGCACGTGCTGGTCTCGACCCAGCACACGGCCGCCATCAACCAGGCCGGCATCCGCGAGTACGTGACGACGGTGCTGGCGCCGCGGGTGCTGGGCGACTGGTTCGCCAAGGACACCCAGGTGCTCGTCAACCCGACGGGCAGCTTCATCCAGGGCGGGCCCTCGGCCGACTGCGGCGTCACGGGCCGCAAGATCATCGTCGACACCTACGGCGGCGTCGGCCGGCACGGGGGCGGCGCCTTCAGCGGGAAGGACCCCTCGAAGGTCGACCGGACCGGCGCGTACTTCTCGCGTTTCGTCGCCCGCGAGATCGTGAAGCAGGGCCTCGCGAGGAAAGCCGAAATCCAGGTCGCCTACGCGATCGGGATGGCGCAGCCCATCTCGGTCAAGGTGGATACGTTTGGTACGGGCGACGAGCAGGCGGCGGCGGATTTCGTCAGGACGTTCGACTTCCGGCCGCGGGCGATCGTCGATCGCCTCGACCTCCTGCGACCGATCTACCGGCAGACGACCAACTACGGGCACTTCGGCAAGACCGGCCTGCCCTGGGAGAGCTAGCCTCGAAAGGACAGAATCGACTGTCGGCTTGCGGCGTTCGTTCGGGGCGCAATCGCGTGGATTGGCCGAGAGCCGTGAATCGTGTGCCGTGAGCCGGAACCCGTCACGCGGGCGGTGGTGCGGGAACGAGCCGCCGCCCCGGCGGCCACTCGGCCGGGCGGCACCCGTGCCGCCGCGTCCAGGACGTATCAGGGTTCGCCGAGTCGCGCACGCCTCAGCCGTGTCCACATCGCCGAAACCGTCTCGCGCAGGCGTTCGGTGAGCCTCGAGTAGCGGTCCTCCGCGCCGGCCGCCTCGGCGCCGCCCGGTGACAGCGGCGCTCCGAACTCGATGAAGGCCCGGGTGCCGCGGCCCGGCAGCAGCGCCCGCCAGTTCAGGGAACGCCTGCGCGGCCAGATCTCGAACACGCCCTCGATGGCCACCGGCACGATGGGCACGCCAAGCTGCAGCGACAGGATCGCCGCGCCCTTCTTGAACTTCTTCACCGTGCCGTCCGGTGATCGTTCGCCCTCGGGGAACAGGATCAGCACCCGGCCGCGCCGCAGGCCAAACGCGCCGGCCTGCATCGCCCGCACGAGATTCGCGTCCGGGTCCACCGGCACGACGTTGAACCGCGAGGCGGTCCAGCGCATGACCCGGGTTTCGAAGTACTCGCTCGCGCCGACGAAGAACATGCGCCGGAACGTCCGGAACGGCAACGCGCCCACCATCAGGAACACGTCGAGGTAGCTCTGGTGGTTGGGGCTGATCAGGAACGCCCCCTCCGCCGGGATGTGATGGCGCCCCGACACCCGCAACCCGCCCAGGACCCGGGCTGCCGCGCCAACGGCCTTCATCACGACGAACGCGAACGCGGTGAACACCGGCTTGGGCGCGAGCATCGCGCGCAGCGCGGGGTCGTCGGGATCCGCCGAGAGCAGGCGGAGCCAGGGATCGACCGGCGCGTGGCCGCCCGCACCGGCTGCGTCGGAGTGCGGGAGGACCGCCTCCACGAGTTCCCGGACGGTGTAGACGCGCTGGGCCACCTCGTCCGGCACGTCGGTCCCGAACTGGTGTTCGAGCGACGTCAGCAACTCCACGCGCTCCATGGAGTCGAGACCAAGGTCCAGGTCGAGGTTCGCGTCGGGGGCGACCCGCGCCCCTGGCTTGGCGGCGGCGCCAATCGTCCCCAGGGCCACGGCGACGGCCGGATCCGAGGCCCACACCTGGTCGTCCTCGCTCCACGGCTGGGGCGCGGCGTCAACGGCCGACCGGGTCTGCCTGGCCACGTACATCCGCTCGATCTCGAAGCGCTTGAGCTTGCGCGTGGTGGTGCGCGGGAGATCGTCCAGCCACACGTCGAAACTGAGAACGCGCTTGTGAGGCGGCAGGCGAATCGACTGGCTCTCGATCTCGAAGCGCAGCAGGTCCGTCGTGTTCACGACCTTCCGCTCGCGCAGCAGGTCCCCGTTCGGCACGACGATGGCGTGAAGCCGGTCGGCTGCCGGTTCGTCGGGCCTCGACACGCCAATCACGCAGATGTCCTTGATGAAGGGCGACTGCGCGTAGTGGGCCTCGACTTCCTCCGGGTAGATGTTCTTCCCGTTCGCGAGGACGATGACCTCCTTCATGCGGCCTGTGATATGCAACCGACCGTGGGCGTCGAGGTACCCGAGATCTCCCGTGTGCAGCCACCCGTCGTGCAGGGTCTCGGCGTTGGCGTCGGGCCGGTTGTGGTAGCCGGGCATGACGATCGGGCCGCGGATCAGCACCTCGCCGTCGGCGACGTCCCGGTCGTGCGTCCCCTCCCGTCCGGAGTCCAGGATCCGGATCTCCACGCCTGCCATCGGGGGACCGACCGATTCGACATGGATGTCACCCGGCCACGCCACGGTCGCAGCCCCGGCGCATTCGGTGAGCCCGTATGCCTGGACGATGTTGAACCCCAGGTCGTACAGGGCGCGCCCGACCTTCGGGTCGAGGCGCGATCCCCCCGACACGAGGATGCGCATGTGCAACCCCAGGGCGCGGTGAACGCGGCGGAACAGGTGGCGGCCGAGGTTGAGGCCGACCGCGCGCCGCAATGACCTGTTCAGCGCCAGCAGGAGTCGGAACAGCACCCGCACCGGCCAGCCGCGCGAGGCGACCTGTTGGGTGACCCGCTGGTGGATCAGGTAATAGAACTGTGGGACGCAGCAGAACGCGGTCATGTCCTGCTCGGCGAGGGCCCGGAGCATCTCGGTCGAGCTGACGGTTTCGAGGAACAGGATGCGCGCGCCCACCGTCAGCGGCAGCATCAGGTTGGCGACCTGGGCCAGCGCGTGGAACAGCGGCAGGATGCCGAGGATGCTGTCTCGCTCGTTCAAGTCGACGATGCGGAGCGCCCCCTCCCGCTCGGCGAGCATGTTCCCGTTGGTCAGGACGACGCCCTTGGGGTCGCTCGTCGTGCCCGAGGTGTACAGGATGACGGCGGTGTCGGATGGACCGGTGGCGCAAGGCGCCAGGCCAGCCGGGGCTGGCCCGGACAGGGCGTCGTCCAGGCTGGCGAGGCCCGGGGCGGTTCCCTCCAGCAGGATGATGGCCGGCGGCGGGTTCAGGGACCCGATCGCCTCTTGGAGGCCCGGCAGGAACCGGAGCGAGACGAAGACGATGGTTGCGCCCGAGTCGGCGAGCAGCGTCCGTATCTGCGCGGGCCTGTATGCGGTGTCGAGGGGCACCGCCACCGCGCCGAGACGGAGAATGCCGAGATAGGACGCGCACCAGCGCGCATCGTTGTCGGCGAGGATGGCGCACCGGGCCCCCGCCCGGCAGTCGCGCGCCGCGAGGGTCCCGGCCGCGCGCTCCGCCATGTCGCGAAGCGATGCGTAGTCGTAGGTGTCAAGACGATCGCGCCGCTGGACCTGGATTGCGGGCCGATCAGGGACGCGCGCGGCGGCGTCGGCGAACAGGGCGTAGAGACTCGCGGGCGGGGCCATCAAGACCGGCATCATACCAGCAGGACGGCGCGTCTGTCGTTGCCTGGCCCGCGTCGCGCCCGCGGTCACCGGGGTCGGGCCCTGGCTGCCGCACGGTGCACGGTCCCATGACGCGCCGCCGGCCTGCCCGGCGGCGTTATGCGCTTCGGGACTCCGCCATCGCGGGGACCAGCGCCGCCTGGCCTTTCCGCTGAGCCTTGTCGAGGTACATCCGCCGGTCCGCTTCGGAGAGCAGGGCCTCCGGCGTCGTCCCGTCGACGGGGTAACTGGCCGCGCCCGCGCTGATCTCGAGCGTGGCCCGCTTCCCCGGGACGGGCTCGAACACGATCGCGGCCACGGCATCCTGCAGGTCGAGGCGCCGGCGAGCGGAGCAGACCGGGTCGCAGTCGCCCAGGACCACGACGAACTCGTCGCCGGCGAAGCGCGCGCAGAGATCGTACACGCGGAGGCCCTCGCGCAGGACGCGCGCGACCTCCCGCAGGGCCCGGTCTCCAGCCTGGTGGCCGAACTCGTCGTTGAGGCTCTTGAACCGGTCCATGTCCAGCAGGACGACGGTGAGCGGCTCGAGCCGGCGCTGCGCCCGGGCTATCTGCTGCAACAGGTGGGCGTCCATGTAGCGTCGGTTCGGCAGACCGGTCAGGGCGTCGGTCAGCGACTGTTCCTCGGTTTCCTCGAAGACCACCGCGTTGGCGAACACCGCTGCCGCCTGGCCCGCCACGCGGGCCACGAGGCGCCGATGGTCGGCCGTGTAGATGGCCGGGGCCACGTGATACACGGCCAGCGCGCCGATGGTCCGCCGGTTGATCACCATCGGGCAGACCATCGCCGACTGCAGGCGGCGCGCCTGGCCGTGATCCCGGCGGTCGCCCGTGATCGGATGAACCCACGTGGCCAGTTCGTCGAGCGCCGATGCGGACCTCGACCGCACGCTGCTTTGCTGGACACCCGCCGCGTGACGGCAGACGTAGGTGCCCGTGAGGCGGTCGAGCATGAACACGGCAAACGTCGAGAACGGCACGAGCGTGGCCAGCCGCGAGGAAATCAGGGCCACGGTATCCGACACCCGGAGGCTCGATCCCAGGGCCTGGGTGATCTCGAACAGCACCTGGTCCTCGTGGTGGGCGACGGCGATGTCCTGCAGGATGGTGGGCGCGGCAGTCTCGCTGGTGCCGCCCGCCCGGCTGGCCGGCCGTGGCGGCTCGTCGGCTGCGACGAGCTGCGCTTCGGCGGCCGGCAGCACGTCGATGAACAGTTCCACGAGCGCCGGGTCCAGTGCCGTTCCCGCGTTCTCGCGCAACGTGGCAATGGCCTCCGCGTAGGCGCGCGCGGGCCGGTGAGGACGATCGGACAGGAGGGAAGTGAAGCAATCCACGACGCCCAGCACTCGTGCGCCGAGGGGAATCTCGTGGCCCTTGAGCCCGCTCGGGTACCCACGGCCGTCCCAGCGCTCATGGTGACTCAGGATCATCGGGGCGATCGGCGAGGGAAACGGTATGGCGCGCACGATCGCGGCACCGACGCGGGGGTGGATCTTGATCTTCTCGTACTCGTCGTGGGTCAGCCGCGACGGCTTCGACAGGATGTGTTCGGGCACCGCCAGGTTGCCGATGTCGTGCAGCAGCGCGGCAGTGGCCAGGCCGGCCCGGTCTTCCGGCCCCATGCCGGCCGCCTCGCCGAGGCCTTCGGCGTAGGCCCGGAACCGGTGCAGGTCCTGCTGCGAGGTCCGGTCCCTGGACTCGATGGCCAGCGCGAGCGCCTCGATGGTGGCCATGTGGGCCTCGGAACTCGCCCGTTCGCGTGCCCGCTCGCCGTCGAGCCGCGCCGCACTCGCGCGCCACCCGCGGCCCAGGGCGTAGGCGGGGACGAACATGGCGGCCGCCGCGATCGCCATCAGCAGGCCGGTGACGCCGTCGAACCGGCCGAGGACCAGCCAGTGGATGATGACGAGCGCCACGCCGATCATTGCGGTCGCGGCCGGGACCCCCACCGGCCGCGAGAGCGCTGACAGGTGGCCGACGACGCCGGTGGCAGGAGCGGCCGGGCCGGCGGGCCGGGCGCCCACTACTGGCGCGCCCCCCGGCGCTCGGGGACGGGCGCGGCCTGCCGGCCGACGCGCTCGCGGAGCCGATCGCGCGCGGACGCCAGCAGCCGGGTGAGGGTGTCGCCGTCGTACGGCGCGCAGGCGAACGCGATCTGGACGGCGCCCTTGTGCCCGTTCGGCGGCACAGCCGCGATCCGCTCGGCGACGAACTGGCCCGCGACGGGATCGCAATGGGGCATGAGCACGACCAGCTCGCGATCGCCGGTCCGCAGCACCATGTCGGAGATGCGCGTGGCCTGGTTGGCCGCGATCGTCGCGTCGGCCAGCAGCGCCTCGTCGCCGTCCGCCCGCAGACACAGGACACCAAGGGACCGCTGGATCTCCTGGTCCCACAGCCGTCCCGATTCGAGGAGTTGACGGAGAACCTCCTCGTCGGCCAGCGGGCGGAGGCCCGGCAGGGTCAGCGTCTCCTCCACGTCGTTGCGCGAGGCCCGCGCCAGCGCGCCCGCCAGGGCGGCGCTCACCGACTCGATCAGCAGGCGGTGCTCATCAGTGAAGGCACTCCGTTCGGTCGCGTAGAGCGCCAGGACCCCCACGACGTCACCGCCGGTGACCAGCGGCACGATGAGGCCGCTCTTCAGCCGCGGCGCCAGGCCGTCGGCACGGTCGCCGAGGTCGAGCGCCGGGTCGCAGTTCAGGATGGACTGCCGGGCGGTCGCCACCCATCCGCTGGCCCCGTGTCCCATGCTGATGCGCAGGCCGGACACGAGCGTCTCGCCGAACCCGGAGGCCCAGGCCAGGGCGGCCTCGTCCGCGGGCTGGTCGTGGCGGTAGAACGCGATGAGCGAGGCCGGCGTCATCTGGCGGATCTGCGGCATGAGGGCCAGGCAGACGTCGTCGATGCCCGGGTCGATCCGGAGGGCCGCGAGGCGCTGATAGAAGCCGAGCACCGCGCCGCGCGCGTTCATGCGCGCCTGGAGGCGGTGCAGGTCCGAGGCCCTGGTCCACTCGCGCCCCTCGCGGGCCGTCGCCGCGATTCGGTCGAGCACGTCGGGGACGGCGAGCGGTTCGGTCGGCTCGGCCGGCACATCCACGGTCATGAACGCGTCCACGGCCTGCGGGTCGTACATGGTCCCGCGCCGCTCCCGGATGATGGCCAGGGCTTCCTCGCGCGACAGCGCGCGCCGGTACGGGCGATGCGAGGTGAGCGCGTCGTAGCAGTCCACCACCGACAGGATCCGCGCGCCGATCGGGATCGCATCGGCCTTCAAGCCGTCCGGGTACCCCGACCCGTCCCAGTTCTCGTGGTGGTGGCGGACGATCGGCACGACCGGGTAGGGGAAATCGACGGCCGACAGGATCTCCGCGCCAAGCGGGGCATGAAGCTTCATGCGCTCGTACTCGGCCGGCGACAGCCGCCCGGGCTTGTTCAGAATGTGCTCGGGCACCGCGATCTTGCCCATGTCGTGGAGCAGGGCGGCGGCCTCGATGGCGCGGACCTCCGGCCCCTCCTGCACGCCGAGCGCACGGGCCAGGTCGACCGCCGCGGTCTGGACGCGACGGATGTGCCCGTGCGTGACCTGATCCTTGGCGTCGATGGCCATGGCCAGCGTCTCGACGACCCGCAGGTAGAGCTTGTTGAGCTGGCCCAGGTGCAGGTTCTCGTCCTCCACGCGGCCCATGGACGACTTGAAGGTCAGGTACGAGACCAGCAGCAGCGGCGCGATCGCCGCCAGCCCCTGGAGCGACATGGTCGGCGTGTTGACCGTGACGAGCATCGCGATCGAGGCGCCGCCGAAGAAGTTCAGCGACACCCACAGGAAGTACTTGCGCCACAGCTCCACGGGCGACGTGCCGGACTCGGTCGCCACGGCCAGCGCGTTGAGCGTGCTGTTGAGCAGGAAGTACAGGCTCGCCAGCGCCAGCACCGGGAGGCCGACCGTGCTGAGCTCCGCCTTCGCCATCGACAGGGGCGGGATGCCCGCCAGACCGTAGAAGACCGTCGAGGAGACCCACACCGAGAACGCCGGCTCCGCCACGTTGAAGGCCAGGTGCCGGATGTTCCAGTGCCGGCGGGTGATCGAGACGAACAGGCCCTCGACGGCGGCCGTGACGGTGGCCGGACCGGTGCCGAACAGCAGCACCATGATGAAGACGAAGGTCTCGGAGATCGACAGGCGGGCGTTCAACGCGGGGATCTTCACCGCGAACGTCCCGCTGACCAGCATCAGGACCAGCAGGACCAGCCACTGGAAGGCAAAGGCCGACGCGTCGAGATTGCGCAGGGCGTGGGCGAGCGCCGCCAGGCCGGCGGCGACGACCGTCGAGATGAACAGATAATGAACCGACCTGAGCCAGCGTGGGGTCATGGTTCGTCACGTGCGGACAGCCTCACAATCCCGTGGATTGGACACCGCCCGGCAGAACTATCCCAAGACCCGTGCCAATATTGATACACCTCCGCCCGCGGCGACAGGACGTGCACCGGCGGGCCAGAGTGCCTCACCGGCGGGCGGCCGGGCCGCCTGCAGGCTCCCTCCCGTGTTGGGCGCCGCCGCCGCAGGCTTCACGCGCGGTTGGGGTCGTGCATCACCGGGCCGAACCGAGCACGGCGCGCCCGACCAGCTGGCCACCCGCCGTGGCGACGTCCACCCGGAGCGTCGTGGGGCCGGCCCCCGCGGTGACCGGGACACTCGACCAGAGCCGGAAACCCTCCTGCCGCCCGCCCACGACCGCGTGGACCGGGGATGTCCAGACCAGCCGGCCGTCGCGATACCACGACAACTCGACCCGATCCTTCAGGCCGAGCGGGGCCTGCAGCCTGGTGACGACAAAGATCCGGCCCGACCAGCCCGCCGGGAGGTTGCCCAGCGGGGCGGTGACGCGCATGCCGGCCTCGTCGAAGGCTGTTCCAAACTCGGTGCCAGCCAGCCGCAACGGCACGGGCGGCACGTAGCTCCTGCCCAGTTCCACGGCGGCGAGGACGACGACGATGCCGATGCCGGTGCGCAACCACGGGGCGCGTCGCGCCAGGTCCGCCGGGCCCCTGGCGATCGACACGAACCCGATGAGCGCCGCGGCGGACGCGATTCGCAGCGCGTTGGCATTGCTGATGGCCCAGAGCACGGGCAATGCGACGTTGACCACCGCGAACAGGTTGAAGGCGAAGAACCCCGCGCTCAGGGCCGGGCGGGTCGAGAGGTGGCGGTCATAGACGACATCGAGGGTCGACAGCACCGCCGAAATCGTCAGAAGAATTACAAAAGTCATATTTCGCGACCACGCGGTGGCGCTCGCGTAGTAGACGGGCAGGATGAAGAACAGAATCTGCTGGTAGAAGTTCTTGTTGACGTAATTGATGATCAGGCGCAGCCAGGACCAGGCCCGGCTGGCGGCGCCGGGGCGGCCCGCGACGCGTGCGAGCAGGAGGCTCGTCGACCAGATGAACAGGATATGAACAGCCGCCACGCGCAGGAACGTGAAGTGGCGGGCGCCGAGCCACATGAACCCGACGCCGATCGCCAAGGCGTACAGGCTGTGGATCCACCACAGGGCGGCCCCGTGGCGGCCCAGGAAGCCGCGAGTCCTGTCGAGGGCAGTCAGCAGGCGAACCACGCGTCTGGCGCCACTCCGGCGGGTGTTGCAGGCGTGCCCGGGACGCGGGCCGGATCGCGTCGGCGATCCCGTCCCGCGGCCCCGGGCCCGTGCCTACTTCTTGATGGGGTACGGCGGTGGCGGCGGCAGCGTCGCCGGGACCTTCTTGAGCATCTCGAGGATCACCTCGATCGCCTTGTCGAGTTGCTGGTCGTCGCCGGCGAACTCCCTCGCCGGGTCGTTGTCCACGACGATGTCCGGATCGACGCCGTGTCCCTCGATGATCCAGTCCTTGCCCGTGATGTCATAGCGTGAGAACTCCGGCCGGTTCAGAGTTCCGCCGTCCACGAACGGGAGGGACCCGCGGATCCCGACGACACCGCCCCAGGTGCGCTTGCCGATCACCGGGCCCAGCTTGTAGAACTTGAACTGGTAGGCGAACAGGTCGCCGTCCGAGGCGGAGAACTCGTCGATCAGCGCCACTTTCGGACCGAGGATCATCGCCCCCGGGTTCGTGCTGGCGGCCGTGTTCCGCGCGATATCCACCATTGCGAGCTGCCGCCGCAACCGCTCGATGATGAGCGGCGACACGTTGCCGCCGCCGTTGCTCCGGACGTCGATGATCACGCCTTCCTTGCCGAACTGCGGGTAGAACTGCTTGGCCCACTCGTTCAGGCCCGGCACGCCCATGTCGGGGATGTGGATGTACCCGATGCGCCCGCCGGTCGCCTTGCTGACCTTTTCCTCGTTGGCCTGCACCCAGTCGTAGTAGTAGAGCGCGTGCTCGTCAGCGGTCGGCACGACGACGGTGTCGCGGCCGCCGGTCGGCGAAGGGGCGGCGTTGACCGTCAGGGTGACCTGCTTGCCGGCCCGGTCGACGAGGGCCTCGTAGATGTCCGCCATCGTGTTGGTCGGACGCCCGTCCAGCGCGACAATGTAGTCGCCGTTCTTGACCGCGACGCCGATCTCCGTCAGCGGCGATCGCCGCGAACGGTCCCAGTTCTGCCCGGTCAGGATCTTCGTGACCCGATAGTACCCGGACTTCGTGTCGCGATCGATCTGCGCGCCCAGCAGGCCCAGCGGCACGCGGGCCGGGTGCGGGTAGTCGCCGCCGCCGACGTAGGCGTGGCCGGAGTTCAGCTCGGCGATCATCTCGCCGATGATGTAGGTCAGATCGGCCCGGTGGTTGACGTGCGCCACCAGCGGTTCGTAGGTCTTGCGGACGAGCGGCCAGTCCACGCCGTTCATGTTGGGCGCCCAGAAGAAGTCCCGCATCTCCCGCCACGACTCGGCGAAGATCTGCTGCCACTCGGCGTGCCGGTCGAGCGTCACCTTCAGGTCGGACAGGCTGATCGGATCCTTGAAGTCGATCTTGCGGGTCGGCAGGTCTACGATCGCATACGTGCCCTGCTGCGACACCAGCATCTTCTTGCCGTCGGCCGAGATCTCGAATCCGCCGAACGCCCCGAGTTCGATCTCTTCCCGCTTGTCGAACTCGAACACGCACAGGCGGGGCCGCTCATCACCACGCCCGCGCCGCACGTAGTACAGGCGGTCGCCGACCGACACGAGATTCCGGTAGTTCGACGCGGGCGTCGGCACCACGGCAATCCGGGAGGACAGCCCGTCGAGGTCCACCTTGACTGGTTGCGGCTCGGCGGCCGCCTTCGCGTCCTCTGCCGAGGCCGCTTTCCCGCCGGGCTTGGACGCGGCCTTCTGCGCCCCGCCGGGCGCCGCCTTCGCCTCCGGCGAGGCAGCCAGCGCCGCTGCCGGCGTGGCTGCGTCCTTGACCTTCACCTCGTCGCTGCGCGGCTCGAACGGGCTCTTCGTGTCCGCCGCCAGGGTCACCAGGTAGATGCGCGCCATGTCGGCGTAGACGTACTGGAATTCCTCCTGCCCGTAGATGGGCGAGAAGCTCCGGTCCGACACGAAGAAGAGGTACTTGCCGTCGCTGCTGAACGCGGGGGCATAGGAGCTGTGCCAGCCGGCCGTCACGGCGTGGCTCTTGCCGCTCTCGAGCGAGAAGAGATGCAGCGTGGTCATCATCTTCTCTTCCGGCTTCGCGTACGCCACAAAACGACTGTCCGGCGACCAGGCGGCATCGGTAATCTCGAACGCGGTCGCGCTGGCCACCTGCACGGGCGCCTTCGCGTCGATGTCCACGTAGAAGAGCCGCTGCTTCCGGTCCGACCACAGGAGCTTCTTCGAGTCGGGCGACCAGATCGGCCCGTACTTGTAGGTGTCGGCGGCCCTGGTAACCTGCGTCGCCGGGCTGCGGCCGTCCTGGGCCTGGACGTAGATCTCGTCTTCGCCGGTCGCGTCGGAGATGTACGAGACCCACCTGCCGTCGGGCGACCACTTCGAGTCGCGCTCGTGGACGCCGGACGTCGCGGTCAGGTTGCGGGTCGGGCCGTGCTTCGCGGGCACGGTGAACACGTCGCCGCGCGCGCCGAAGAGCGCCCGGCTCCCGTCAGGCGCGATCTCGTAGTTGGTGATGCTGTGGCTGACGTCCACGATAGAGGTGCGCCCGGCATCGAAGTCTTCCTGGATGACCACCGGCACTTTCGCCGTCTTCCCGCTCGCGAGATCGAAGCGGTAGATATAGCCGCCGTTCTCGAAGACGATGGCCGTGTCGCCCAGCGAGGGGAACTTGCAGTCGAACTCGGTGAAGTTCGTCAGCGCCTTCGTCTGTTTCGTCCCGGTGTCGTACGCGTAGAGGTTGAGTCGCTTCTCCCGGTCCGACAGGAAGTAGACCGTGTTCCCGCTCCACATCGGGATGATGTCCTGGGCCGGGTTGTTCGTGATATCGGTCGTCGCCTTCGTCGTGAAGTCGTAGATCCAGACGTCGTCCGCCTGCCCGCCACGGTAGCGCTTCCACGTGCGGAACTCGCGGAACACGCGGTTGTAGGCCAGCTTCGACCCGTCGGCCGAGTAGCTGCCGAACCCGCCGCGCGGCAGCGGCAGCATCTCGGGCGCGCCGCCCGCGGTGGAGGCCAGGTACAGCTGCCCGCGGAAGTCGTTCCACTCGGTGCGTCGCGACCGGAACAGGATGTGGGTCGCGTCCCTCCAGCCGATGACGATGTTGTTCGGGCCCATGCGATCGGACACATCGTCCCGATCGAGCGTGGCGGTGTAGGTCAGCCGCCGGGGGACGCCTCCCTCGGCCGGCATCAGGTAGACCTCCGTGTTGCCGTCGTACTGGCCGGTGAAGGCCAGCGACCGGCCGTCGGGCGAGAACCGTGCGAACATCTCGTACCCGATGTCGCTCGTGAGGCGGCGCGCGACGCCCCCCGCTGCCCCGACGGTGAACAGGTCCCCGGCATAGCTGAAGACGATCTGGTTGCCGTGAATCGCCGGGAACCGGAGCAGGCGCGCTTCCGGCGCCGTCTGGGCACGATCGGTCGCCTGCGATCCCAGCACGACCAGGAACGCGATGGACAGAAACGCGGTCATTTTCATCGATGAAACTCCGTGCGAAGCAGGCCGATGGGCCATGCTACCACGCCGGCGGACGCGGGACGGGATCAGGCGGAGGGGGTCGCGGAGAGGGGGGGCCAGGCGGGCGCCCGGGACCCAGATGGCTGGCGGTCCCGGGCATTGGTTGGTGCGGACGCACGGTCCGCGTTCAGATCCCTCAACCCCCGCCGGTCGAGCAGGACGAACCGTAGGAGGCGGAGCCCCCGCTGGAACTGCCGCCCATTCCGAACGTCGAGAACTGCTTCTCGAGCTCCTGGCTTTCACACACGGGGCACACCGGCTTTCGGCTGCCAATCACCAGGGTTTCAAAACGGTGACCGCATTCCTTGCACTGGTATTCGAACATCGGCATGAAACGATTCCTCCGGGCGGTACGATGGATGTCTATTCAGAGATGCAGAACCTGGCCGGATGGTGACAGTCATGCCCCGGCGACGCCCCCGGCCCGCTCTCCGCTCCTGTGCTACAGTGGAAGGCCTGTCCGGCCGGGGGCGCTTCGCACGCCAACGGTCGGTCGCGCTCCGGCCCACCTCGGCTGGCCGGGCGTTTGGACCTGCCCCCCGAACCTCCTTCGCTCATCAAGGACTCGCCATGAAGACGCGTAAGCCCGCTATCCTGCTGGTCGCCCTTGCCCTGGTCACGACGGCGCTCGGCATCGGCCTTCGCGCCGACGAGGGTTTCTGGCCCTACAACATGATACCCAAGGCGGCCATCAAGGCGGCCTACGGTGTGGACGTGAGCGACGCGTGGCTGCAGCACCTGCAGTTGTCGTCGGTCCGGTTCGGCGGCGCGTCGGGGTCGTTCATCTCGCCTGACGGGCTGGTCCTGACCAACCACCACGTCGGGCTGGGTGCCGTGACCCGCCTGAGTTCGCCCGACCACGACTACGTCAAGAACGGGTTCTACGCGGCCACCCGGGACGCGGAGTTGAAAGCGTCCGGGATGGAACTGGGCGTCCTGGTCGGCATCGAGGACGTCACGGCCAGGGTGAACGCCGCGGCTCGGCCGGGAATGTCCCCGGCGGAGGCGTTCGCGGCCAGGCGGGCCGCGATTGGCGGCATCGAGAAGGAGGCCTCCGACGCCGCGCTCGCGGGTCGTGCGGAGGCGGCCGACACGGGTGCCCGCGCGGACGTCGTGACCCTCTACCAGGGCGCTCGCTATCACCTGTACCGCTACAAGACGTTCAAGGATGTGCGCCTGGTCTTCACGCCCGAATACGAGACCGGGTTCTTTGGGGGCGATCCCGACAACTTCACGTACCCGCGGTACTGCCTCGACGTGAACATCTTCCGGATCTACGAGGGCGGCAAGCCGTACCGGCCGGAGCACTTCCTGGCATGGTCACCCGACGGGACGCAGGAAGGCGACCTCGTGTTCGCGTCGGGGCATCCCGGCGCGACGCAGCGCCTCAACACCGTGACGCACCTCGAGTACCTGCGGGACATCGGCCTGCCGTACACCATCCGGACCCTGGAGCGCCGGCAGGCCCTGCTCACGCGGTACGGCGCGGCAGGCGCCGAGCAGGAGCGGCAGGCCAAGGACGAGCTGTTCGGCGTGGAGAACAGCCTGAAGTCGGCGCGCGGCCAGTACGAGGGGCTGAAAGACGCCTTCATGATGGAGCGGAAGGTGGCCTTCGAGAAGAAGATCCGCACCGCCGTGGCGGCGGACCCGGACATGCGGAAGAACTACGGTGACGCGTGGGACGCCATCGCCGCCTCGCGCCGGGCGATGGCGGCGGCCTTCAAGGACAACGCGTTCATGGAAGGGGCGGCCGGCTTCAATACCCGTCTCTTCGGCGTCGCCCGCACCATCGTCCGCCTCGCGGCGGAGTCTGGCAAGCCCGACAGCGAGCGGCTGCCGGAGTTCGCGCAGGCCAGGCGCGAGGCCCTGGAGCGCGGCCTCTATTCGCCCGCGCCGTTCTACCCGGCGCTGGAGCGCGCGAAACTGGCGGACTCGCTGGCGTTCATGGCGGACGAGATGGGCGCCGCCAATCCATTCGTCACGCAGGTGCTCGCGGGCAAGACGCCTGAGGCGCGGGCCGCGGAGATCATCGACGGGACGAAGCTGGCGGATCTCGAGACCCGCAGGGCGCTGGTGGCCGGCGGGCAGGCGGCGGTCGAGGCGTCGGTGGACTCGCTGATCGTGCTCGCTCGCAGCGTGGACGCCGCCGCCCGCGCCGTGCGGCGGAAGGTGGAGGACGAGGTCACGAGCATCGAGCGCGGCTCCTACGCGAAGATTGCCCAGGCGGTCTTCGCCATCGAAGGCCCGGCAGCCTACCCGGACGGCACGGGCACCTTGCGCCTGTCCTACGGGACCGTCAAGCCGTACACGGAGAACGGGCGGACGGTCGCGCCGTACACGGTCTTCGGCGGCTTGTACGAGCGGGCGGCGCAGCATGCGTTCCAGCCCCCCTACAAGCCCGCCCGGCGCTGGATGGACGCCCGCCCCACGCTCGATCCCAAGACGCCGTTCGATTTCGTTGCGACCCTCGACATCGTCGGCGGCAACAGCGGGTCCCCGGTCGTGAACCGGAAGGGCGAGGTGGTCGGGGTCGTCTTCGACGGCAACATCCAGATGCTGCCCGGCTACTTCTGGTACGACCAGGGCGTGAATCGCGCCGTCTCGGTCGACTCCCGCGCCATCATCGCGGCGCTGCGGCACGTGTACGGTGCCGGTGCGCTGGCCGACGAAATCGTCGGGGCCGGCCGGCCGGCCGGCAAGTAGACGCGCGGCGCCGGTGACACCCGGGGGCGGCGAGCCGACGGCTTGCCGCCTCCCTCCGATCGAGGCAGGAGCCATGAACTTCCGCACCATCATCGAGCCGTTTCGCATCAAATCGGTGGAGGCCGTCAAGTTCACCCGCCGGGAGGATCGGGTGGCGGCGCTGCACGCGGCGGGCTACAACGTGTTCCGGTTGCGCGCGGAAGACGTGCTCATCGACCTGCTCACCGACTCGGGCACCGGCGCGATGTCGTCGGCCCAGTGGGGCGCCCTGATGCAGGGCGACGAGTCCTACGCGGGGAGCCGGTCCTACTATCGCTTCGAGCAGGTGGTGCAGGACCTGACCGGCTTCAAGCACATCATCCCGACGCACCAGGGACGGGCCGCGGAACGGATTCTCTTTCACACGGTCCTCCAGCCGGGGGACGTGGTGCCCAACAACAACCACTTCGACACCACCCGCGCCAACATCGAGGTCGAGCGGGCCGAGGCGATTGACCTGGTGGTGGCCGAGGGCCGGGTGCCTCACCTGGTGCACCCCTTCAAGGGCAACGTGGACCTGGCGGCGCTGGAGCGCGTGCTGCAGGAGCGCGGGGACCACGTGCCGCTGGTCATGGTGACGGTGACCAACAACTCGGGCGGCGGCCAGCCCGTGTCGCTCGAGAACCTCCGCGGCGTCCGCGCGTTGTGCGACAAGTACGCGAAGCCCTTCTTCCTCGATGCCTGCCGGTTCGCCGAGAACGCGTACTTCATCAAGATCCGGGAGGCCGGCCAGTCGGACCGGTCGCCGAAGGCGATCGCGCAGGAGATGTTCTCGCTGGCCGACGGGTGCACGATGTCGGCCAAGAAAGACGGCCTGGCCAACATCGGCGGGTTCCTGGCGATGAACGACGATCGCTGGGCCGTGGCCGCCCGCAACCTCCTCATCCTGACCGAGGGCTTCCCGACCTACGGCGGTCTCGCGGGCTACGATCTGGAGGCCATTGCTCAAGGGCTGGAGGAAGTCGTCGAGGAGGCCTACCTGCGCTACCGGATCCGTTCGACCGAGTACCTGGGCGACAAGCTCGCGGACGCCGGCGTGCCGGCGATCAGGCCGACTGGCGGGCACGCCATCTACCTCGATGCCCGCGCGTTGCTGCCGCACATACCCCCGCTGCAGTACCCGGGGATCGCCCTGACCAACGCGCTGTACATCGAGGCGGGCATCCGGGGCGTGGAGATCGGCACGGTGATGTTCGGCCTGCACCCGGACGGAACCGAGACGCCGGCGGCGATGGACCTCGTGCGCCTGGCGATTCCCCGCCGCGTCTACACGCAGTCGCACATCGATTACGTGGCCGAAGCGGTGATCGCGGTGGCCGGCTTGCGCCATGACCTGCGCGGCAGCCGGATCGTGAGCGCCCCGGCGGTGCTCCGCCACTTCACCGCGGTGTTCGAGCCGCTCGGGTGACCCGGGCGGACCTCCGTTCCGGGTGGACGCCGGGACCTTCCTGATGGACAGGTGCTGGGATGGGCGCGAGATGCGGAGGCGCGACCGCGTCGCGCCTCGATGCCGCCGTGCATGAACGGGCAGTGGTGACGCGGGTTCCATCCGAGCCCCGGCGGGTGGAGGAGAGGAACCGGGACATCACGGCGGGCCGCGCCACCACCACCACCAGCCACATCGACCCTCGTCGATGACTCGCTGACTCCCCGGGACCCCGGGGCGTGCCGCACCTCCTTCCTCGAGAGAGCACGCCACTCTCCCCGGTGGGCCACACCCCGGAGCCCGGGTTGACCGCTGGCCGCTACCGGTTGGCCAGGAACTCGCGCGTCAGCCGCGCCCACTGTTCGTCCCGGAGCAGGGAAGGCGGCGGCATGATGAACTCGCCGCCGTCGGCCGCGGCGGCGCCGAGCTCCATCTCGAAGAAGCGCGACAGCCGGGCGCCTTCGGTGCGAATCCACGTCCGCGCCGCCTCGCCGGTCGGCAGCCGTTCGAACCGCGCGTCGTCCGGCACGATGGCGAAGAGCCAGCCCCGCTCGTAGGGATCGCGGTGGAGCAGCGTCGGGTCGCGACGGACCGCGTCGTTCACCGCGGTCACTGTGCCGCTGACCGGCGCCACGATGGCGGCGTGGCGGGACGCGTTGCGAATCTCGCCGATCGGATCGCCTTCGCGGACGACCTGGCCGGGGGCGGGGAGGTTCACGCCATTCGGGCCGGGGACCAGGCGCTGCGCGAGGTCATCGAGCCCGACCGTCAGCCGTCGCCGTCCCGTACGCCGCAGCCACGTATGGCCCGGGGCATAGTAGACCCGGTCCCGCCAGAACAGCCCGCCGACTCGCATGACGCCGAGGGCCCGGCGCCGAATCGCCTCGAACCCCTTGAGGCCCGAGAGCAACACGAACACCGGCACTGCGAGCACCGCGAGGACGACGAGCAGGAGGCCGAAGCGGACCGCCATACCCACGACGAGGATGGCAATCGATTCGAGCGAGCTGTAGAGCGTATCCATGGTCATGCCCCTTGTGTTGGCGGACGAACCTTCATTGCCGGCCCTACCGGGCCCGATGGCACATGGTGCAGTCGTCGGTCCCGAAGGCCTTCTTGCCATCGTGACAGGCGCCGCACGCGCGGCCTTTGGTCATCGTGTCGTGCGTGATCTTGCCGCCCTCGGCCGGCAGTCCCGCTTTCAGGATCTGGAAGAGCCGGGGATGGCAGGAGGTGCAGGCCGGCTGCGCCTCGTCCACGTGCGACTCGTGGTTGAACGTGACGGGGCCCGGGCTGTCGGCGGCCTGCGGGAACTCGAAGGCTCTCGGCAGGCGCGGCAGCCGCGACTGCGCGACGGCCGTCACGGCGAGCAGCACGGCCGCCAGGAGAATCACCACCGTTCGTGTCCAGGTGCTACGCATTGAGGTCCTCACCGTCGGTCAGCAGGAACACACGGGCCAGCTTGTCCCAGTTCTCGGGGTCGATGCTCTTCGCCATGCCGGCGACGGGCACGCCGCCGTCCTGCGCCAGCGCGCCGAGCCCCGGCGCGACGCGGGCCCGCAGGCCGTCGGCGACCTCCTCCATCCACTTGCGGGCGACGGAGCCCGCGATCAGGTTGGTGACGTTGGCGCGGAGCCGCTTCGGTTGCACCCGGAACAGCCACCCGCGGCCGTACGGGTCGAGGTGCGCCGTTTCCGGGTTCGCGCGCAGCGCCGGGTTCACCTCGACGACGGTTCCGTCGATCGGGGAGAGCATGTCCACCGTCCGGCCCTCCGCCTGCATGCGCCACCCGGCTTCGCCCTGGGTGACCTGGGCGTTCACGTCCGGCAGCGTGAAGGACAGGGCCGACCCCGTCAGCTTGGCCGCGAAGTCGTCGAGACCGACCGTCACGAGGCCCGCCGCCGAGGGCTGCGCCCACGCATGGCCGCGGTGAAACAGGCGATCCGGAGGCACCGCGAACCACTCGGCCGGCCCGTTCGCCGGGGCCGTCCGATGCGCGGGCACCGCCGCCTCGACAGGTGTCCCCCCGAACACGTACCGCCAGAACGGGACGAACAGCACCAGGAAGATCAGCCCCAGCACGTACTCGATCATCTTGGCGGAGTAGAGCGTCAGGATGTCGTGCGGAATCATGCAGTCCTCCGTTACAGGCCGCGGTACTCGGGTGCTTCACTGAGGACCGGCATGCGGTTGATGACCCAGCGGAACACCTGCACGCCGATGGTGACGAGCGCCAGCGACCCGGCGATCTCCATCCAGCTCGGCACGTAGCGATCGGCCGAGTTCCAGTTCATGGCAATCATGGAGACGTTGAGCCGGTTGATGACGACCCCCACCACCGTCCAGGCGGCCGTGACACGGACGAGCCCCACCTTGCCGCTGCGCGACCCGTAAGCGAACAGCACGCATGGCAGGAGGACGAAGCCGAGCATCTCCACCATGAACCAGTACCCGTAGCCGGTGGCCAGCAGGCTCCAGCGCCCGCCGTCCGCCACGCCCTGCAGTTTCACGAAGAAGTAGGCGAACAGCACCACCGACGCCCCCCGCGCCAGGCCCAGGGTGAGGCGGTCGAGGTCCACCGGGTGCGCGTGGTCGACGCGGCTCTGGAACGCCCGGTGCGACACGCTGCTTTCGAAGATCACCATGCTGAGGCCGGCCGCGATGCTCGAAATGAAGAAATACGCCGGAATGAAAGGCGAGTACCAGAGCGGGTGCAGCTTCGTCGGGGCCATCAGGAACAGTCCGCCGAGCGACGACTGGTGCAGCGTGGACAGCACGACGCCGAACACGGTCAGGGGGATCGTCAACCCCAGGGCCCAGTTGCGCGCCTTCGGCCAGCCCAGCCATTCGAAGAC
Organism: uncultured Acidobacteriota bacterium; assembly: GCA_963813325.1. Classification (GTDB taxonomy): domain Bacteria; phylum Acidobacteriota; class Vicinamibacteria; order Vicinamibacterales; family JAKQTR01; genus CAWEYM01. The sequence goes on along the minus strand of CAWEYM010000002.1, from coordinate 359,989 downwards.
CGGCGGCGTGAACTCGAGGGCGAGGACAGTCGTGTAGAGGCAGACGCACCAGGCGATTTCGAACATCACCGAAGGGCCGCCCCATGAAATGAAGATCGGGACGATGAGATTCCACGGCCGCCCGAGATCGGCGGTCAGGCCGATGACGGCAAACACGTAGCCGAGGAATCCGGTCAGCACGGCGGGCCGCACGATCGGGTGATACTGCTTCAGCCCGAAGATGTAGACCGCGCTGGCGACCGTGTAGCCGCCGGCCGCCAGGGCGACGCCGCTCAGCATGTCGAAGCCAATCCACAGCCCCCAGGGGTTCGCCTGGGACAGGTTCGTCGCGGCGCCGAGGCCGAACACGAACCGGTAGATCAAGGCCGGCGCGCCCACCGCGATGATCAGGCCGACCACCAGGTTGCCGGGCGTCGCGAGACTTCTGAGGTAGTCGCCGACCGACATGCCGAGGAGGATCTTCTCGGACACCCAGCCTCGCGCGGGCACCGCGGGCGCCATGGAGCTACTCATGGCAGGCCTCCTCCGTGGCGGACGCCGAGGCGACCTCGTCGCGGCGCTTGCTGAACGTGTACAGGCCCATCAGGAGCGGCGGCCACAGCGTGAGAACGAACGGGACGGCCGCGAGCGACGCCTGCGTGAGCGACGAGTACGCGTAGATGCCCAGATCGGCCGGCAGGCCCAGGCGATCGAAGGGGGTGTCGGTGATGTAGAGCCAGCTGGTGCCGCCGACCTCGTGCTCGCCGTAGATGTGGCGGACGTAGCGGCTGCCCGGCCGGTAGATGCGCTCGCGGGCCATTTCGATCAGGTCCGCACGCCTGCCGAACGTCAGCGCGCCGCTCGGGCACACCGACGCGCACGCAGGGGCCTGACCCTCGGCCTGGCGGCTCGCGCAGAACGTGCACTTCTGGATGTAAGGCGCGGCCTTTTCGTACTCGAACTTCGGCACGCCGAACGGGCAGGCCACCATGCAGTAGCGGCACCCGAGGCAGCGGTCCTTGTGGTAGACCACCGGGCCGCTGGCGGTCTTGTCGAGCGCCCGGACGAGGCACGCCGATGCGCACGCGGGCTCGACGCAGTGCATGCACTGCCGCTTGATGAACCGGTCCGGGCCTGCCGCGCCGGTCGCGTGATTCACCACCGTGTAGGTGTGCGTGTCCATCGTCCGCGCCCGGTCGAAGACGGCCGGGTTCGCCGCCAGGTCGGGCTCGGGAAGGCCGTTCACTTCCGAGCACGCTGCCTCGCAGGCCCGACACCCGGTGCAGAGGGTCGTGTCCACGAGGACGCCCCGCGCCCCGGCGCCGTCCGCCGCAGACGCCTGTGCCGGGGTGGGCCGCGCCACGACCGCGGCGGCCCCGGTTGCGCCGGCGACCTTGAAGAAGGTGCGTCGACTCAGTTTCATGTCCGAATCTCCGTGCGAAGGTTGTGGGCCGCGCCGCGGCGCGTCAGTGCGTGACGGCCAGGAGCGAGCAGCCCGCGAGAATGAGTCCGCCAAGCACGAGCAGGAGTCCGAGGATCATCGGAACACCTCCGGTTTCGGTGCCTGCCCGACCGCGCCGCGGGCCGCCGTCGGCCCGTGCGCCCGCATCCGTGTCAGCACGTCCTTGAAGAGGGGACAGGCCTCGAACTCCTGTCCCAGGCACGGATTCGCCGAGGCAATCCGGTCGAGCGGCACCATCTTCTTCACCGGGTATGCCTGGCAGAACAGCATCACGACTTCCTTAAGGTATGGACAGGACATCGCAGCCTCTTCTCCCCCGCCCCCCTGAAAAGCAAGCCCTGGGCCACGCAGGAAGACTCCCGGTGCGCGCAATGTAAGTCTATTGAAATCAGCACGTTGTGCCGACACAACCATGGGACGACCGGGGCGCGAGTGTTGATGGTGGTGTTGTACGATTCAACACTGGGTCAGCTCCAGGGCCCACGGCCCCTGCACGAAGGCCCGGAAACAGCCGAAAAGAGGTAGGGAGTTGTGCTTTGCAACAGCACTGTTGACGATGTCAGCAGTTTCCGGGTTGAGAGCCGCTCGTCGGCAAGCTGTCTGGGGCGCCAGGGGCCTGGGAACCAGGGTGAGCGATGACAACCGCTGGGCAACCTGAAAACGACCGGCCGCGCGCCGCGGAGGTCCCGGTCCACAACTGCCCGAGGTGCCGCGCCGTCGTCGGGCCGCGTGATTCGACCTGCCCGCAGTGCGGCGTCGATCTGGCACTGGCCGCGGTGCTCATGGAGCGCCTCGCCATCAGCCAGATGCCCACCGAACCGGGAACGCCGTACCTGGCGGACGTGTTGCTGCCGCGCTTTGGCGAGTTCCTGGTCAAAGGAGGCTACCTCACCGAGGCGCAGGTCGAGGTCGCGCTGGCACGCCAGCGTGAGCTCGCCGGCGCCGGCACGCGGCGGACGCTCGGCCAGGTCCTGCTCGAACTCGGGTTCGTCACCCGTCGCGAGCTCGACCTCGCCAGCGTCGAGCAGGTGCAGGAACTCCAGAATGCCCTGCGCCAGATGAACGCGCAGCTCGAGCAGCGCGTGGCCGAGCGGACGCGCGAGCTGCAGCACGCCTATCGCAAGCTGGCCGACCTGGATCGGCTGAAGGGCAACTTCATCGCCAACATCTCCCACGAGCTCCGGACGCCGCTGACGAAGATCAAGGGTTTCACGGCGCTGCTGGCCACCGAGGATCTCGGGCCGCTCACGCCCGATCAGGATCAGGCCCTGGAAGTGATGGGACGCGGCGTCGAGGAACTCGAGCAGCTGATCGTGGACCTGATTCAGTTCGCCTCGGGGGCGCGGGGCGAAATGCTGCTGCGCCCCACGGCCTTCGCGCTCGGGGACCTGGTGGAGTGGATCGTGGCGAACCTGTCGATCCGCGCATCCAAGCGCGGCGTGACGCTCGAGATCGACGCGCCGCCCGACCTGCCGCAAGTCGTTGGCGACGCCGAGAAGCTCCGCTGGGTCCTGAATCAACTGCTGGACAACGCGCTCAAGTTCACGGAGGCGGGCGGCCGCGTGCGCGTGGTCCTGTCACCGGACGGCTTCGTGGTCCGGGTGTCCGTGGAGGACACGGGAACGGGCATCGGCCCCGCGCACATGTCGGAGCTGTTCGAGCCGTTTCACCAGCTCGACGGCTCGACCACGCGGCGCCAGGGCGGCGCCGGGCTGGGGCTGGCCCTCGTGAAGCTCATCATGGAAGCCCACGACACCACCATCCAGGTGTCGTCGCAGCCGGGCGTCGGGACCCGCTTCTGGTTCGAGCTGCCCGCCGAATCGGTGCCCGCCTCCGACTGACTCCGCTCGCCCGGGGGCGGGGGAGTGGGGGGCCGGGCCGGCCTCTGTTCCTTACTGAGGCGTCCCGGCGTCGTCTGCGCGCCGCAGGTTGTACTTCCGGATCTTGTTGTAGAGCGTGACGCGGTCGATGCCGAGAATCCGAGCGGCCTGGGTCACGTTGCCGCCGGTCTGGTGCAGCACCGCGGCGACGTGGCGGCGCTCCACCTCCTCGAGCGAGGCACCGGTGTCCATCGTGTCAGACACCCGGGTGGCGGGCAGCAGGCCCAGGTCGTCCGGCAGGAGCATCGATCCGGTGGCGACGACCATCCCACGCTCCAGGATGTTCCGCAACTCCCGCACGTTCCCGGGCCAGTCGTGCTTCATCAGGAGCGTCATGGCCTCCGTGCTGACCCCGTCCACCTTCCGGTTCATCTCGACGCCGAGGTGCTCGAGGAAGTGGTCGACCAGGAGCGGGATGTCCTCGCGCCGCTCGCGCAGCGGAGGCAGCAGGATGGGGATCACGTTCAAGCGGTAGAAGAGGTCCTCGCGGAATTCCCCGTCGTCGGCCGCCTTCCGCAGATCCCGGTTGGTGGCGGCGATGATGCGGACGTCCACGTCGATGGGATCGGTCCCGCCGACCCGGCAGAACCGGCGCTCCTCGAGGACGCGCAACAGGTCCACCTGCAGCTTCGGGCTGATGTCGCCGATCTCGTCCAGGAAGAGCGTCCCGCCGTGGGCCACCTCGAACTTGCCCTTCCGGCGCGCGACGGCCCCGGTGAAGGAGCCCTTCTCGTGCCCGAACAACTCGGACTCGAGGAGCGTCTCGGTCAGCGCGGCGCAGGACATGGCCACGAACGTGGCGTCGTGCCTCGGGCTCTCGGCGTGGATTGCGCGCGCCAGCAGTTCCTTGCCGGTGCCGCTTTCGCCGAGGATGAGGACCGTCGACTGGCTGCGCGCCGCGCTCCGGGCCAGGTCGAAGATCTTGTGCATGGCGGCGCTCTTGCTGATGAGGTCGCGGAAGTGGTACTCGCGCTTCAGCACCTTGCGCAGCAGCACGTTCTCGCGGACCAGGGCCTGCTGGGCCACGATCTTCACCATCATCAGGCTGAGCTCTTCCGGATCGAAGGGCTTGACCAGGTAGTCGTAGGCCCCCAGCTTCATGGCCGCCACCGCGGTGTCCACCGTCGCGTAGGCGGTCATGATCACCACGGCGACGTCGGGCTGGATCTGCTTGGCCGCCTCGAGCACCTGGAGGCCGTCAAGGCCCGGCATCTTCAGGTCCACGAGGAGGATGGACCAGCGCTCGGCGCGGAGTCTGTCGACGGCCGCCTGGCCGTCGGGCGCCGTGTCGAGGGTGTACCCGTCCTTGGCCAGCCAACCCGACAACGACTCCCTGACGATTTCTTCGTCGTCCACCACGAGGACGCGCGTCCGATCCCTACTCATGGTCTCCACCCTTTTTCCTGAGCTCGACGTATCGGGCCTGGCAGTCGTGACACAGTGCGATGGCCTTGGCATCCACGTCGAACAGGTTGACCGACCGGCTCATGACGCACCGCCGCGAATCGCAGTGGACGAGCCCGAAAGCGTGGCCCAGCTCGTGGACGCACTCCTTGATGACGCGTTCCGTGAACACCGACGCGCTGTCCGGGCCCGGCTCGGCAGCCAGACGGGCGGTCGACACGACCGCGGCCCGGCCGCCCAGCTGCGCTTCGCCGTACACGAAGGTCAGCACCGGGATGAACAGGTCGACGTCCGTCACCGCGAGCACCAGCCCTGCCGGGTGCCCCCGCCCGACCAGCCAGCGCAGGATCTGCGTCGACGAGTGCTGGCCCCGGCGCGGGTCGAATGCGTCGACGGGCCGCTCCGCGGCCCGCAACATCCGAACCGAGATCCTGAACACCCGCTCGACGTTGGCCCGGACCTGCTCGAGCAGCGGACCGTCTCCCGCGTCGGCGCCGATCCACCAGAGGTGCGCGTCCGCCGTCATCGACGCGGCCCGCAGATCACGCGCCAGCCGCCAGGGCGACCGGCAGGCGCACCAGCATCGTGGTGCCGCGACCGACCTCGCTCTTCAGGTCGATGCCGCCCCCGTGCCGTTCCAGGATGCCGTACACGACCGACAGGCCGAGCCCCGTGCCTTTTTCCTTGGTCGTGAAGAAGGGATCGAAGATCTTGGCGAGCCGATCGGGCGGGATGCCCACGCCGGTGTCCGAGAACGACACTTCGAGCATGCGATCCCCGGGCAGGGCGCGCGAGACGATCGTCAGCGTGCCGCCTTTGGGCATCGCCTCGCAGGCGTTGAGCATGATGTTGACGAACGCCTGGCGAAGCTGGCCGAAGTCGGCCTGGATCGACGGAACGGATTCGAGGCGCTTCTCGAGCGCGACGTTCTGAAGCGCGATCTGGTGGCCGATCAGGCTGATCCCCTCCTCGAGCACGGCGTTGACGTCGACCGCCTTGAGCGTCAGCGGCCGTTGCCGCGCGAACTCCAGCAGGTTGCGGACGATCGCAGTGCACCGTTCGGTTTCGCGCTGCACGAGCCGCAACTGCCGCACCGAGGCCGTCCGCGTCCGTTCGTCGAGGCCGTCTTCCTCCAGCGTGCGGATGAGGAGCTTAGAGTAGGTGAGGATGCCGGCGAGCGGGTTGTTGATCTCGTGGGCGATCGACGCCGAGAGGCGGCCGAGCGACGACAGCTTCTCCGACTGCACCAGCTGCGCCTGCGCTTCGCGCAACGCCGCCGTCCGCTCCTCGACCTTGTGCTCCAGGGTTTCCAGCAGGTGCAGGCGATCGGTCCGCGCCTTCGACATCGCCGAGAGCATGTCGTTGAACGAGGCCTCCAGCGCCCCCAACTCGTCGTCGCCGGCGACGCTGGCCTGCTGGCGCAGGTCGCCGGCGGCGGCCTTCCGCGTGGCCTCGACGAGCGCCAGGAGCGGCCGGACGAGCGACCGCTGCGCGAAGACGACGACGAACCCCCCGAGCAGCAGGATGACGAGGCCCGACAGGGCCACGCTGTTCCGCCGGAACGTCGCCAGGTCCGCGTCCACCTGGGCCAGCGACATCCCGATGTCGATCACCCCCAGCACCCGCTTGGACGCGGGATGGACGTGGCACGCCGCCGACGAGCACGCCGCTTCGTTGTAGATCGGCGTGATCATGCCGAGAATGCGGTGCCCGCGCGCCTGGTAGATACGGCTGCGCGAGGGGACCGTGAGCCGCACGATCGGCCGGTCCGCCTCGTGGCATTGGTAGCAGGACTCGGCTCGCTTGTCGACGAACGACCCGGTCTCCCGCGCGTCGGTCGAGAAGGTGACGCGCCCTTCCTTGTTGAAGATGCGCACGCGCTCGATGCCGGACTGGCCCCCGATCGTCTGCATGACGAGGTAGGCGTTCTCCCGCCGGTCCAGCAGCATGTCGTGGTAGGTGCTGCTCCGAATCGTCTCGCTGAACAGCGCCGCGCCGCGGACGACCTCGGCGACCAGGTGGCGCTCCTGTGCGCGGAGGCCCAGCACGGCAACCGTGGCGGTGCACGCCAGGGTGGCCAGGACGATGACGGCCGGCAGCTTGAAGCTGATCCGGTTCCACCAGCGCACGTTCCGCAACGGCATGAGAGGGGTCCCCGCGGGGTAGCCGGCCGCGGAGCGTGTCGGCCCGGCCCGGCCGCGTCAAGCTGATTGAAGGGGCGGTGACTTCGGGGACTGAGAGCGCTGCACGCCCGGGCCCTGGGTCCGCACGGGCGAACCGACCCCGGGCATCAACTGTAGAGCAATTCAACTGCCAGGTACGGAACCGCGTCCGTTGAAAGAGTTTACAGGACCGGGTCAGTGCCCGATGTACCAGGGGTGACGGCTTCTCGTCACCTGGGTTCACCAGGCGACGCGCGCCACCCCCGACTGACCTGCCCTCAGGCGCCCGCCGTGGGTGTCGCGGCGCGCACCGGCCGCCCGTCCGCATCCGGGTCAGTCGTCGACGCGAATGACCCCCTCCTTGATGGCGAACCGGATCAGCTCGGTCCGGCTGTGCAGGCCGAGCTTCTCCATGGTTCGCTCCCGGTGGGACATGGCTGTCTTCACGCTGATCCCCAGCAGTTCGGCGACTTCCTTGTTGCTCCGGCCTTCCGCCACCAGCTTCAGCACCTGCTTCTCGCGATCGGTGAGCGACTCGTACGGATCGGACGCCCCGCCGGCCTCCGGCCCGCTCTCCTGATCGCGCATGGCCTCGCGCGCGATGTCCGGGTCGAGCACCAGCCCGCCCCGGTACGCCGCCCGAATCGAGGCCGTGAGGTCGGCGCCGGCGGTCTTCTTCAAGACGTACCCCGAAACACCCGCCTTGAGGAACCGCCGGACGTATTCGCGATCCTCGTACTGCGACAGGACCACGATCTTCGTGCGCGGCGCGACCTTGCGGATCTCGAGGGTGGCTTCGAGGCCGCCGAGGCCCGGCATGGCAATGTCCATCAGGACGATGTCCGGCTCGAGCTGGAGCGTGCGCTCGATGGCCTGGTGCCCGTCGGCGGCTTCGCCGACGACCTCGATGTCCTCGGCCAGGCTCAGCAGCGCCTTGATGCCCTCGCGCACGATGGCATGGTCGTCGGCGATCAGCACGCGGATTCTAGGCACCTTTGACCTCCCGGGGGACCCGCAGCGTCAGCACCAGCCGGACCCCCTGGCCCGGGGCGGTGTCGATGCGCGCCTGCCCGCCGAGCAATTCGGCCCGCTCGGAGATGCCGAGCAGCCCCCATCCCCGGCCCTCGTCGTCGGGCTTCTTGACCAGGCCGGGGTCGAATCCCCGGCCGTCGTCTTCGATTTCGATCGTCAGGATGTCGTTCTGGATGGCGCACTGGATCAGGACGGTTTCCGCCCCGGCATGGCGCGCGATGTTGCTGATGGCCTCCTGCGCGATCCGGAAGAGCGCCGTCTCCATCGCGGGCGGAAGCCGGCGGTCGACGTCGCTGAATTCACAGCGAACCGCGATCCCGATCGGCGTCAGGTGGCGCTCCGCGTACCAGCGGATGGCCGCCCACAGGCCCAGGTCGTCGAGGACCGACGGCCGGAGGTCGTAGATGAGGCGATGCAACTCGTCGAGCGAGCGGACGGCCAGGGCGCGCGCCTCGGCGATCGGCTCGCTGACCATGCCGGGTGGCAGGGTCGCCACGGCCGTCTCGAGACGCATCACGAGGGCGCTCAGGGTCTGGCTCGTCTCGTCGTGCAACTCCCGGGCGATGCGCTTGCGCTCTTCTTCCTGCGCGGAGATGACCTTGCGCAGCAGGCGGACCCGGGCTTCGTCGCGGTCCGCCAGCTGCCGATAGAGCTCCTCGAGCTCACGGGTCCGTTCCTCGACCCGGCGCTCGAGCGTCTGGTTGGCGCGCTCGATCGTCTCCATCGATGCCTGCAGCGTTGCCCGCATGTCCTCGAGCGCGCGGCCCAGGCGCCCGATCTCGTCGGACCCGAGCGGCGGAATCGGGCGGTCCAGCCGCCCGCCGGCGATGCGCTCGGCGGCGGCGGTCATCACGGCGAGCGGGCGTCTCACGCTCTGCGCGGCGCCCCATGCGAAGAACAGGCCCAGGCCGAACAGCGTCGGCGCGAGGATGAACAGCGTTCGACGGAGGCGCAACACGTTCGCGAGAGCCTGGGCCTCGGGCTCGCGCACGCTGACCCCCCACGGCGTCTGCGGCAGCGGCACGAAGGCCATCAGCTCCGAGGTACGATCAGAGATGATCCCCGTTTCGTGGCAGCTGTGGCACGTGCCCCGGGCGGTCTGGCCGCCCTTGATGAGCGTGGCCACGAACGCATGGTGGTTCGTCTCGAGGCCCCGCCGGTGGGGATCGGTGCTGAGGATGACCCGGCCCCGGGCGTCGAGCACGTCGATGGACCCGGTCGGGACCACGTGAAACCCGCTCAGCAACGAAGCGAAGTGGGAGCTCGCGGGGTCGGCTTCGCCGCCGACCAGCCCGGACAGCCGGCCGGACCAGTGGCGCATCGGCAACAGGAAGTAGAGCCGGTACCCGTTCGGGCCCGGGATGAGTCCCGTCACGGTCGGGCGCCCGCTCTGCAGGACGCTCGCCACCGCGGCCGCGAGCCCTTCGGGCGGTGCTGGCCCTGCCGGCTCCTGCCATCGCAGCACGCCTCGCTCGTCCACGATGAAGGTGCGCTGCAGGAGCTCCGCGCGCAGGTAGGCCGCCCGCAGCGCCGTCAGCTTCGCGCCGTCGTCGTCGACCTGCGGATCCGTGCCGGGGGCCGCGGCGACCTGCTGCAACGTCTTGAGCTCGCGTTGCACGGCCTGTTCGACGTGCTGGGCCAGCGTCGAGGCCAGCATCTCGCGTTCCCGCAGGATCCGGTCGGTGAACAGCGTCAGGCTCTGCCACGCCACCCACCCGAGCCCGACGATGCACGACATCACGCCGAGTCCTACCAGGAGGTAGACCCGGGCCTGGATGCCGCGGAGGTTCCACCGGCGTGGGGCCGGCGAGTCGGTCACGGCTGTTGCCCCGGAAGTGAGGAAGCCATCGTCTCGAGCTGCGCGAGCGAACCCCGGTAGCGCATCACGAACTGTCGGTCGCCGCGGTGCCAGGCAAGTTCCTGCCACACCAGGCCGTCCGCCGTGCGGAGGCGCCTGAGCACCGCCGGGTGGCCGTCGACCAGCGTCGGGGTCGACTGCAACGACAGGCCCGCCGCCAGCAACTGGGCCGGCAGGCCCTCATTCTGTCCCTGAGCCATCCCCAGGAGCAACCACTCATCGGAGGAATTCCGCCGCGCGAAGCCGACGGTGACCGCGGTTCGCCCCAGGGCGCGAAGCTCGACCGGGGGCCACTGAAGCACGTCCGGGAAGAACGCCGGGATGGGCACCGTCCAGCCGATGGCCCGTTGCAGATCGTCGATGGTGTCGAAGTGCCGCACGCCCCGGGGATTGCCGGTCACGGTTCCGGGCACCCCGTCCAGGACGCGCAGGGCAAAGGCGACTGTTCCGAGGACGACCGCCAGGCTGAAGATCGACTCGAGCAACGTGCGCCACGCGGGCCGAGCGGGCCGATCTGGCGCGAATCGATGCGACGGGTCCGCGTGGTCCATGAGGTCTCGTGTCCGGGACGGCTACACGACGAAGAACAGCAGCGCCGCGAGGCCGACGGCGGCCGCCGCGACGCGGAGGCCGGGGTGCCCGCATGCGGGGAACTCCCGGGTGTCGAGCAGGCGACCGCAGCGGGCATCGAGCGCCGCCCGCGCGGCGCTCCGGGCGACGCGGCCGGACAGGCCCAGGCGTTCCAGCGGCGCGGAGCCGTCGGACGTGTCCCTCGAGAGCTTCACCAGCGCCCGCACCAGGGCCTCGGACTGACCGGCGTCCATCACGGCTGCGTCCGCCCGCCATTCGATTTCCTGGACGGCCTGCCGGCCGACCACCTGCGCGACGGGGTTGAACGCCTGCAGCGCCCGCAGCGCCATGAGCCCCCAGCCCATCAGCGGATCGCGAAAGACGACGTGCGCCAGTTCGTGGGTCAGGGCGGCCCGCAGTTCCTCGGCGTCGAGCCGTACCAGCGTGCCGGTCGAGATCACGATCGCGGGGCGGACGACGCCGGCGCAGAGCAGGACGGGGGACGGGCTGTCGATGACGGTGAGGCCGGGCGGTCGGATGCCCGCCTGCTCTGCCAGCGCCCTCACCTGCGCGACGAGGGCCGTCACGACCGGTGTCGTGCCCGTGCGCAGGCCGCGCGGATCGCGGCGCAGGCGAGCGACGAGGAAGCCGCCGAGGTCGCGAACGAAGAGCAGCAGGCCCGCCGCGGACAGGACCGCGACGCCGGCCGACCACAGGCCGACGCCGGCGAGGCGCAACTGGTTCCAGCGCTCGCCCGCGAAGATCGCCCAGTCCGTCCCGAACGAGTCCTCGGCCCTGAAGGGTGCCGCCATGCCAAAGGCGACGGGCAGCACGATCGGGCACAGCAGGACGAGCAGCCTCAGGCGCAGGCGCTCGCCCGCCACGCGGACCCGCCAGACCCGGAGCAGGGACTCGACGACGATCGCGGCGACGGCCGCATGCAGGATGGCCTCGCCCGCGTAGGCGACCAAGACCCTACGACTCCTCGGTCCCCTCGATGGCCTTCATCCGGTCGTATTCGAGCGGATGCTCGTGCCGCATGCGCTCGCGGCTGATGCGCCCGCTGAAGATGGTCGTGTCGAAGGGGAACACGTCCGGGTTCAGGTGGGCATTGTAGATGTGCCACAGGATGACCACCAGGAACGCCATCAGGCCTTCGTTGCCGTGCGCGGCCTTCGCGGCAGGCACCAGTTCGCCCGGAAAGAACCGGGTGAACGCGATCGGGAAATAGAGGATGAGGCCGGTCGCAATGACCACGACCGCGCCGAGCACGAGTCCCCAGTACTCGAACTTCTGGCGGTAGTCGAAGCGGTCGAACCGGGCCGGCCGCTCGCTCAGGCCGAGATAGTAGCGCAGCGTCTCGATGGCGTCGGTGAAGTCCTTGCGCGTCGGGACGATCGAGAACGCCGCGCGGCCGCTGGCCACCAGTCCGATGGCGGTCATCAGGTGCACGGCCGTCAGCACGGCGAAGCTGATGCCCGCCGCGCGGTGGAACCACCGGACGCGGTCGATCCCGCCCAGGACCTGGATGAGTCCCGCAGCCCAGCTGGCCTGGAAGAACTTCTGGGGCAGCCCCGTGACCGACAGCACGATGAACAGCGTCATGACGCAGAAGTGCTCGACACGCTGGCGGAGCGAGAAACGGAGGACGTAATCACTCATCGATTGACCACCATGCGCCACAGGTGCAGCAGGATCTGGAGGACCAGGCCGCCCATCATGAACGGGATGAGCACGGCGTAGAACACCTGCACGCCGTACACCAGCGGCGCCTTCTTCCAGCTGGGTTCGTAGTGGGACAGCCACGCGGCGGGAAAATTGTCGCTCGCGCCCGGGTGGCAGCGCGCGCAGGTCTTGACGAGGTTGGCGCGCAGGACGTGCGACCCGGGCTCATCGACCTTCATGATGTCGTGCACGCCGTGGCAGTCGATGCACACCGCGGTCAGCGTGGGGGTGTCCTGCGTGCCCGATCGCTGGAGCGACGCGGTCATGCCGTGAAAGTCGGCGACGTAGGTCTGGGTCACGGCGGTGGACAGCCCGTACTTGTCCATCAACGCCTTGTTCGAGTGGCAGTTGCCGCAGATCTCCGGCGTGGTCCGCAGCCAGTTCGCCTCCTTGGGCCCCGCGATGTCGTGCGACCGGTGGCAGTCGGTGCAGACCGGCACGTCGCCGTTCTGGTTGACCTCCCGGCCATGCACGCTCTTCGCGAAGACCGCCGACACTCCCTGGTGACACCGGGCGCACGTTGCCGAGACCCGCGTGCGGGGCTTGTCCGGCGCCGCCACGTCGTGGGCGCCATGGCAGTCCACGCACAGCGGGGCGGTCCGATCACCGCGGGCGAGCGACTGGTAGTGCACGCTGTCGAGGGTCTTCGTGTAGTTCGCGAAGTGGCACCGCTTGCACTGCTCGTAGTAGGCCACCGTGAACTCGCGCAGGGTCTTGAACGGCCGTGAGACGTGCGGGACCTCGGTGATGTCCTGGTGGCAATCGGTGCAGCCGAGCTTGTCGCCATGCACGGACTTCCGGAACGCCGCGAGATCGACGTAGAGCGATCGGACCTCTCCGCTGGGGAGCGTCACTGACAGACTTCTGTCGCCGTGACACGACAGGCACGTTTCAACGACGTCGGATTTCGACGGAACGGCGGGACTCCCGGCTTGCGCCGTGAGCACGGTGAACAGGAGCAGGTTCAGCAGCATGCGTGTCAGGCTTCCGCAGACGAGACGTGAACTCTACGCGGGCCGGCTGCGCCGCCGACGATCGGCGGCCGGCTGGCCCGGAGCGGTGGGGAAGTGCGGGGCGAGACTGCGCGCACACGTACACACACGTACGCACAGGAACCTCCACCTCCGGGAGGCAACGAGCAAGCCGGCTGCCACAATCGATACGTCAGGTAAAGGCAGAGGCTGCAAGGGCTTGCAGCCTCTGCCCCTCCTGAGTCCCGGCCGGGTGCCGGTACTCCGGCGCCCGCGTGGGACACCAGTCCGCGTCCAGGATGAGCCGCGCCGGGCCACGTTGTCCGGATGGCGGGCCGGGCGCCGGGCGAGGCAGCCCTCAGCTGGTGGTGCCGCTGCCGCCCGGCTCGTCCCCGGGAACAGGACGGCTGAACCGCGGCGGGCGACGCTCGAAGAAGGCGGCAAGCCCCTCGGCGAAGTCGGCGGTGTCGGCGATGCGCGCGAGGTGCCCGAGTTCCTGGTCGAGGTGGAAGTCGAGCCGATCGATGCCGGCGGCCTGGTTCAGGAGGCCCTTGGTCACCGCCAGGGCGGGCGCCGGGCCATCGGCGACGCGCCGCGCGAGGTCGAGCACGCCGGCCTCGAACGTGTCCGTCGGCAGGACGTCGTTGACCAGGCCCCAGTCCCGCGCCGCCCGGGCGTCGAGCCTGGGGTTGAGGAGCACGAGTTCCATGGCGCGTCGCAGCCCGAGCAGCCGCGGCAGGAAGAACGTCGAGCTCTCGGCCCCGGTCAGGCTGGTCTTGCCGTAGGCCCACTCGAAACTCGCGCGGTCGGATGCGAACACCAGGTCGCAGGCCATCGCGAGGCCGAACCCGCCGGCCGCCGCGATGCCATCGACGGCGGCGATGAACGGCTTGGGAGCCCTCCGGATCTCCGAGATGGTGCTGTGAATGTACTCGAGGATCTGCTTGAACACCGCGCCGAAGCCGGCGTCCGGGAGGCGGGCGCCCGGGGTCAGGTATCCGAGATCCGCCTGCGCGCCGCCGGCCCGGATGTACTTCAGATCCGCGCCGCTGCAGAACACGCCCCCCTCGCCCCTCAGCACGACCACCCGCACCTGGTCGTCGCGCGCCATCTGCAGGCCGGCCTTGCGGAGGTCCCTCGCGGTCTCCACGTCGAGCGAGTTGAAGCGCTCGCGCCGGTCGATGGAGATGATCCCGATCTCACCGTCGCGATCGGATCGGATGTGCGTCATCAGCAGATCCTCGGCAAGGGCTCGCCTTCGGGCTCCACGAGCATCCGCCGGCCAAAGCCGGTATCCAGGATGACGGCCCCGGCGTGCTGGTCGATGCAGCGCCCGATGATCGCGGCATGACGCCCGAGGTCGTGACGCCGGAGGGCTGTCAGCACCGCGTCGGCGGCCTCCGGCCGGACCCCGATCACGGCCTTTCCCTCGTTGGCCACGATGAGCGGATCAATCCCCAGCAGGTCGGATGCCGCCCGCACGTCGTCGCGCACGGGGATCGCCTGCTCCTCCAGCAGGATGCCGACGCGGCTCTTCTCGGCCATCTCGTGCAAGGCGCTCGACAGGCCGCCCCGCGTCGGGTCCTTCATGGCCGCCACGCCCGTGCCGCCGGCCTCGAGGGCCGCCCGGATCAGCGTGTTGATCGGGGCGACGTCGGACCGCAGGTCGCCCTCCAGCGCGAGCGCGTGGCGGGCCGCCATGATGGCCATCCCGTGATCGCCGACCGTGCCGGTCACGATGAGGAGGTCCCCGGGCCGGAGGCCCGCGTCGGGCACCGCGCGGGCGCACAGGCCGACGCCGGCCGTGTTGATCACGAGGCCGTCGATCTCCCCCCGGCCCATCACCTTGGTGTCGCCCGTCACGACCCGCGTGCCGGCCTCGGCGCAGGCGTCCCGGATGGACCGGTACACGCGCTCCAGGTCGGCGCGCGGAAACCCTTCCTCGATGATGACCGCGCACGTGAGCGCCGCGATCTCCGTCGCCCCCATCACCGCGAGGTCGTTGACCGTGCCCGAGACCGCCAGGCGCCCGATGTCGCCGCCCGGAAAGAAGATCGGCTTCACCACGTGGGAATCGGTCGTGAGCACCAGCCACCGATCGCCCAGACGCAGCGCGGCCCCGTCGTCCATGGCCGCGGGGCCGATGCCGTCGAAGGGCGCGGAGGGCGCGTCCGCGAGGCAGACCTGCTCGATCAGCGCGCGCATCGCGCGCCCGCCCGCGCCGTGCTTCATCGCGATCCGATCGTCGAGCAACGGCGTGAGCTTCACGCGACGCCTCCCAGGTCCGGGTGCCCCCCGTACAGGTGCCAGATCTTGCACGTGCCCTCGCTGCTGACCATGCACGCGCCGACGGGCTGCTCCGGCGTGCACTCCTGGCCGAACAGCGTGCAGTCGGTCGGGGCCGAGATGCCGGCCATGATGTCCCCGCAGATGCAGGACTGCGCGAGCGCGGGCGGGGCGTAATCCCAGAGCGTCGTCAGGTCGATGGGGAAGCGGCGCCGGGCATCGACGTGGGCCCACTCGTCGCGCAACCGGAGATTGCCGTTGGGCACGTGGGCGATGCCGCGCCAGCGCCCGCCGACGGGGCGGAACACCTTCCAGAGCTGCTCCTGCGCCCGCAGGTTGCCCTCGCGCGTCACGCACCGCGGGAACATGTTGACGACCTTCGGCGTGCGGTCGCGGATGAGTTCCAGCAGCTTGACCAGGCCGGCGAGGATGTCGAGCGGTTCGAATCCGGCGACGACCACCGGCAGACCGTGGCGCTCCACGAACGGCTCGAAGACGGCCCAGCCCGTGATCGTGGCGGCGTGCCCCGCGGCCAGGAACCCCTCGACCTTCGTGCCGGGCATCTCCGCCACGATCTCCATCACCGGCGGGATGTACTTGTGGGCCGAGAGGATCGAGAAGTTCTTCGGGACGCCCTGCAGCACGACCGCCGCTGTGGCCACGGCCGTCGTCTCGAACCCGGTCGCGAAGAACACGACTTCCTCGTCGGTCGCACGCGCCAGATCGATCGCCTGGTCGAGGCTGTAGATGACGTGGACATGGGCGCCCTCGGCCCGGGTGTCGGCGAGGGACATCACCGTGCCCGGCACGCGGAGCATGTCGCCGTAGGTCGCCACGTGCACGCCGCGGCGGGCGAGCACGACCCCCTCGTCCACCTCCGGCGTGTCGGTGATGCACACGGGGCAACCCGGGCCCATGATGACGTTGAGTTCCCGTGGGAACGAGGTCCGCAGCCCGAACTTGGCGATCGCCTGCTCGTGGCTGCCGCAGACGTGCATGACCGACACCGGCACCCGGCCGATCTCCGCCCGCAGCCGCGTCAGCGCATCGACCATGGCCCTGGCGCGCGCGGGGTCGCGGAACTTCAGCTGCCCGGCCTGGCCGGCGTCACGCTCCGGCGTCATCGCGCCCACCTCGCGTGCCCGACATCTCGCCACGGACATCGTCGGCCATCAGGTCCGCGCGCTCGGCCTCGCGCAACAGTTCCTCGTACAACGCCAGCGTTTCCTGGACCTCGGCCTCCGGGATGCGCCGGATGGCGAATCCCACGTGATTGAGGACGTAGTCGCCCGGGGAGACCGGCTCGTCGACCACGTCGAGCCGGACCTGCCTCCGGACACCCCAGAAATCGACGGTGGCGATGAGGCCGTCGACGTCGACCACCTTGCCCGGCACACCGAGACACATAGAACCTCCATTGCGACCCGCTCACCCGGAACGGGCGCTCGCGTTGGCGACCACCGCCTGGCCAAGCGCCAGGCCGCCGTCGCCGGGGGGCACGCGCTGGTGCAGGTGCACCTGCACCCCGGGGCCCAGGTCGCGGACGACGCTCTCGGTCAGCCGCGCGTTCTGGAAACACCCGCCCGACAGCACGACGGGGCGGTCGCCATGACGCGCCAGCAGCCGGTGAACGAGACCCGCGGTCGCCGAGGCCAGCGTGTTGTGAAATCGCGCCGCCATGGTCGAGGGCGCCGACCCGCGCTCCAGGTCCGCGACCAGGCCGCGCACCATCGGGCGGGTGTCCACCGTCAGCAGGCTGTCGTGCTCGGCCACGTCCACATCGTAGCGCGACCGTTCGGAGGGGTCGGCGACCAGGTTCCATTCGAGCGCGACCTGACCTTCGAACCGCGAGATGGGGCGCGAGAGCCCGATGGCGCCGGCGGCGTCGAAGTGGCGCCCGACGCCGTGTGCCGGGATGGTGTTCAGCCCCTGCGCGATCATCTGTCGCACCACCGTGCAATCCCGTTCGGCGATGCCGGCGAAGAGCGGGAGCCGATCGAGCGGCGGGTTGCCGTCGAAGGCGTCGATCAGCGCGGCGAGCGCCAGGCGCCAGATCTGCCGGATCGCCGCGTCGCCGCCGGCCAGCGCGATCGGGCGGAAGGTCCCCACCCGCGTGTACCCCGTGTAGTCCGCGAGCAGGAACTCGCCGCCCCAGGCCGCGCCGTCCGGTCCCAGCCCGGTGCCGTCGAAGGCGACGCCCAGCACGGGCCCCTCGAGCGCATGCTCGGCCATCGCGCTCGCGACGTGCGCGTGATGGTGCTGCACGGCGACCGTCACGACGCCCGCGCGCGCCCTCGCATAGCGGGTGGAGAGCAACTCGGGGTGGAGGTCGTGCGCGACCACCTCGGGGCTGATGTCGAGGAAACGCTCCATCCGGTCGACGGCCGCTTCGAACGACTCCAGCGTCGCCAGGTCCTCGAGATTGCCGATGTGCGGGCCCAGGAACGCGCGGCGGCCCGCGGCGAGGCAGAACGTGTTCTTCAGCACCGCCCCGCACGCCAGCAGCGGCCTCTCGAAGGGCGGAGCGACGGCGATGCCGCGGGGCACGAACCCGCGCGATCGCCGGAAGACCAGGGGCCGTCCGGCTATGATCCGCGCGACCGAGTCGTCGCAGCGGGTGGCGATGTCGCGGTCGTGCAGCAGGAACGCGTCGGCGATGCCGCGCAGCCGCGCAATCGCCTCGTCGTTCGTGGCGGCGAGCGGCTCCTCGGACAGGTTGCCCGACGTCATCACCAGCGGGCGGTCCACGTCGTCGAGCAGCAGGTGGTGGAGCGGCGTGTAGGGGAGCATCACGCCGACCAGCGTGTTGCGCGGCGCGATGTTGTCGGCCAGCCCGTTGCCGGGCCGGGCCGGCACCAGCACGATGGGACGCTCGATCCCGGCCAGCAGCGCGCGTGCCGCGTCGTCCAGGACGGCGAGGGCTTCGGCGCCGGCGAGGTCGGCCGTCATGACCGCAAAGGGCTTCTCGTCCCGGCGCTTGCGGGCTCGCAGCGCCGCCACGGCCGCCTCGCTGGTCGCGTCGCATGCGAGGTGGAATCCGCCGAGGCCCTTCACGGCCACGACTCGACCCTCGCGCAGCAGGGCCGCCGCCGCTGCGAGCGGATCGGTCGACGGCACGGCGGTGCCGTCCGCGCGGGCGAGCTCGAGGCGCGGCCCGCAGGCGGGACAGGCGTTGGGCTGGGCGTGAAACCGGCGGTCGGCCGGGTCGTCGTACTCCCGCTGGCACGCCGCGCACATCCGGAAGGCCGCCATGGTCGTCGCCGGTCGGTCGTAGGGCACGTCGCGCGTGATCGTGAAGCGGGGCCCGCAGTTCGTGCAGTTCGTGAATGCGTATCGGAACCGCCGGTCGGCGGGGTCGCGGAGTTCAGCCAGGCAGTCCCGGCACGTCGCAAGGTCGGAGGGAATCGACACCTGCCGGGCGTCTGTGCGATCGGATGCGACGATGGAGAACGAGTCGCAGCGCCGGAAGGGGATCGGATCGGAGCGGAGGGTCCCGACGACCGCCGCCGGCGGCGGCTTGCGGGCCATGTCCCGGAGGAAGGCCTCGATGCGGGCCGCCTCGCCGAACACCTCGAGGGTCACGCCCGAGGCATCGTTCCGCACCCATCCCCCGAGGCCATGGTCCATCGCAAGTCGATAGACCCACGGCCTGAACCCGACGCCCTGGACGATACCCGACACGGAGATGCGCCGGCCCTCGTGCATCACCCGCGTTATATCCCGTTGCGGGGGCCGAGTCCAGAGCCCCCTGCCGCGCCGCGCGCGGGCCCCGCGACTCGCGGGTCAGCGGGGGAGCCGCAGCGTGGCGCGACAGCCCGCGCCGTCCGCGCGGTTGGCGAGCGACAGGTGCCCGCCATGAGCCTCGGCGATCTGCCGGCTGAGTACGAGGCCGATACCCGACCCGCCGGGCTTGGTCGTGAAGAACGGGACGAAGAGGTTGGCGCTGTTCGACAGCCCAGGCCCCTCGTCGTCGATCCAGAGTTCGACGTGCGCCGGCGTCACGGCCCAGCCCACCGTGACGCGGCCGTTGGTGTCGGCCGACGCGTCGACGGCGTTGCGCACGAGGTTGATCAGGACCTGTTCGAGTTGCCCTCCGTCACCCCTGATCGTCGCGTCCGGGCCCGGCGTGACGTCCACGGCGCGCCGGGTCTCCAGGACGACCGCACGCCGCACCAGGTCGTCGACGCGGACCGGATGGAGCGTGGGCTGCGGCAGGCGGGCGAGCTTGGAGTACGCCTCCGTGAAGCGGCTCAGGGCTTCCGCCCGGCTCGCGATGATCCCGAGACCCCGGTGGGCGTCCTCGTGCCAATCGGGGGGGGGCGGTACGCGCGAGAGGAGATGGTCGAGGCTGCCCGCGATCGACTTGATCGGCGCGAGAGAGTTGTTGATCTCGTGGCCCAGCACGCGCATCAGCCGCTGCCAGGCCTGCCGCTCCTCGTCGCGCAGCGGGCGGCTCACGTCGGCGAGCACCAGGAGCGTCAGGGGCAGCCCGCCCCGGCGAAACGTCGTGCGGCGCAGCTCGTAGCGGCCCTGGCCGCCAGGAAACGCGAGGTCCAGGATCCGCGGCGGTGCCGCGGTCAGGCACGCGCCGAGCCCCAGGTCCGTTGCGCGGCGGGTGACGAGGCGTTCCGCGGGCACGCCGAGCAGCCTGGTTCCCGCCCGGTTCACGAGCCGGAGGGCCTCGTCGTGATCGAAGGCGAAGATCGCCACGTCGATCTCGGTCATGACCTTCTCGAGCAGGGAGGTGGCCTCGATGGCGCCGAGGCGCTGGTCGCGCAAGGTCTGCGCGAGAGCGTTGGCCTCGAGCATGACCTCGCCGAGCGGGTCGTCCGCGTCGGCCCCGCGCGCGCGGATCGACGAGTCGCCCTCCCGCAGGCCCGCCAGCAGGTTCGACAGGGTCTGCAGCGGGAACACGACGCGGCGGCGGACGCTGAGCAGGAGGAGACCCCAGCAGGTCAGGATGAGGACGGTGAGGGTCCACTGGACCTTGGGCGTGAAGGACCCGCCCCACAGCAGGGCCAGGGCGACCACGACGGCGGGCAGACCGCTGGCGGCGGCCATGACGACCACGCGGCGGTCATGGCTGATCGCGCGGACGAGCCGGCGCGGGCCGGCGGCGGACGGGCCACGCTGCTGGGTCACATCTCGTAGCGCTGCAACCGCCGGTAGAGCGCGCTGCGGCTCAACCCGAGCGCGCGCGCCGCCTGGCTGACGTTGCCGGCATAACGGTCGATGGCCTTCTTGATGAGGAAGGCCTCGACGTCCTCCAGGCTCATGTCCTCGAGTCGCGTGCCGCCGTCCCGGGGCGCCCGCAGCGCCAGGTCGTGGACGTGCACGACCTGGTCCTGGGCCATCAGGACCGCGCGTTCGACGGCGTGATCGAGCTCGCGGACGTTCCCGGGCCAGTGATGATCGGCCAGCAGGCGCAGCGCGGCCGCATCGAATCCGGTGATGCGCTTGCGGTAGTGGCCGGCGTGGATGCGCAGGAAGTGGAGGGCCAGCCCGGGGATGTCCTCCCGCCGCTCGCGGAGCGGCGGGACCTTGAGCTCGATCGTGTTGAGGCGGAAGAGGAGATCCTGCCGGAACCGGCCGGCGGCGACCTCGTCGTTGAGGTCGGCGTTGGTCGCCGAGATCAGCCGCACGTCGACGCGGCGGGTCTTGGACGATCCCACCCGCTCGAACTCGCCGGTCTCGAGCACGCGCAGCAGCTTGACCTGCTGGGCCGGCGGCACGTTGGCGATCTCGTCGAGGAACAGGGTCCCGCCGTCGGCCAGCTCGAAGCGGCCCACGCGGTCGGTGCGCGCGTCGGTGAAGGCGCCCTTGACGTGCCCGAACAGCTCGCTCTCGAACACGCCCTCGGACAGGCCGCCGGCGTTGACCGTGAGCATGGGCCGGCCCGCGCGCCGGGACGCGGCGTGGAGTGCCTGCGCGACGACGCCCTTGCCCGTGCCGTTCTCGCCCGTGATGAGGACGTTGGCGTCCGACGGGCCCACGCGCGCGATCACGGCGAGCACGGGCTGCATGGCGGGCGCCGAGGCGATGAGCGTCGGCGCGGCCGCCTCGCGCAGCACCTGGTTTTCGGCCTCGAGCCGGACGCCGCGCCGCAGGGCCCGGCCGAGATCGATCTGCGTGCGCACGATGGTGAGCAGCCGCGCGTTGTCCCAGGGCTTCTGGACGAAGTCGCGGGCGCCGCGCCGCATGGCCTCGACGGCGACCTCGACGCTGCCCCACGCCGTCATCACGACCACGGGGGGCGGGCCTTCCACGGCCTGGATCTGGGACAGCAGGTCGAGGCCCTCGCGGCCCGACGTCGTGTCACGCGCGTAGTTCAGGTCCATCAGGACCAGGTCGAAGTCGCCCGCGCCGAGGGCCGCCATGATCGCGGAGGGGGAGGCGGCGGTCTCGATGCGATAGCCCTCGGCCTTGAGCAGCAGACGCAGGGCTTCGATCACCGCGGGCTGATCGTCGGCAACAAGGACCGAGGCTGCGCCGGATTCTGGTGCTCTCATGGCCTGATGGGATCGATGCTCGCGGGATGCCGGGGCGCCGGCCGCCCACGGCAGGCGCCGCTGGGGCCATTCTGGCCCGGACCGGTGACGTCCCGCAACGACCGGCGGGAAGCGCGATGCCGCCGCGACCCCGCGAGGGACCGCGGCGGCACGGGATCAGACGGTTGCGGGGGCGTGCTCGTTGTCCTCGACAATGCGGCCGTCGAACAGGTGCACCGTGCGATCCGCGTACCGGGCGAACCGCGGGTCGTGGGTCACCATGCAGATGGTCGCGCCGTTGCGGTGGAGTTCGCTCAGCAGCTCCATGACCGCTTCGCCGTTCCGCGAATCCAGGTTGCCGGTCGGCTCGTCGGCCAGCATGATCAGCGGGTCGCCGACCAGCGCGCGCGCCACCGCGACGCGCTGCTGCTGGCCGCCCGAGAGCTGGCTCGGCAGGTGCCGCGCGCGGTGCGCCATCCCGACCTTCTCGAGCGCTTCGTTCACCTTCGTCTTGCGTTCCGACGCCCGCATGCCCCGGTAGGTGAGCGGCAGCTCGGTGTTCTCGAACACCGTGAGATCGCCGATCAGGTTGAAGCTCTGGAAGATGAAGCCCACCTCGCGGTTGCGGATCCGCGCCCGCTCGGCCAGGCTCAACTTGGCCACCGGCCGCGCGTTGAGCAGGTACGAGCCGTCGGTCGGCGAGTCCAGCAGGCCCAGGATCGACAGGAGGGTCGACTTGCCGCATCCGGACGGGCCCGCGATCGACACGTATTCACCCTTGCGGATGGCCATGTGGATGCCGGCAAGGGCGTGCGTCTCCACCTCGTCCGTGTAGAAGACTTTGGTGACGCCGTCGAGCTGAATCAACGAGGAGTCGGCTGTCTGCATGGTGTGTCCCCTAGCGAAGGCGGATCCGATCGACGGCGTCGTAGGCCGACATGTCCGACAGGATCACGCGGTCCCCCTCCTTCAAGCCTCCCAACACCTCGATGGTGTTGACCGAGCTCTTGCCCACCTTCACGGTGACGCGGTCGGCCGTCTGGCCGTCCTGGTCGAGCCGGAACAGGGCGATGGTACTCTGTTCCTGCCCGAACGCCGGCCGCCCGACATATAGGACGTTGTCGAGGCGCTCCAGTTCCACGGTGCCGTCGACGCTCAGGTCCGGCCGCGCGCCGGCCGGCAGGGCGCCTTCGAGGGAGACGTCCACCTTGACCGTGGCATTCTGCACCGTCGGGTCAATCCGCGCCACCCGCCCGGGAATGATCCCGTTTCGCGTGTCGATCGACGCCGGCTGCCCGATCTGGATGTCCTTCGCCTGGGTCTCCGCAATGCGCAACTCCGCCTTCAGCCGGACGTTGTTGGCCACGCGGGCCAGGTTGGTGCCTGGCGCGACCTGCTGGCCAACCTCGACGGGCACCTGCGTCAGCACCCCGTCAAAGCCCGCCTTGACCCGCAGCGACGCGACCTGATCGCGGCGCAGCTTGTAGAGCGTTCCGAGCCGGTCGACCTCGGCCTGCTGCACCTCGACCTGCGCGTCATTCGACTGCTGGAGACTATCGAGCCGCTTCTGCTCGATGTCGTACCGCATGGTCAGCGATTCCGACCTGACCTTCGACAGCCGGGAGGTCAGCGGCGAGATCAGGCCCTCCTTGGCCAGCTCGGCGTCCGACTCCGCCTGCAGCTGGGCCTGCTGGAATTCGGCCTTCACCGCGGCCGTCGCCGACTGCTGCGCCAGCCACTGGTTGCGCAACTGCACCCGGAGGTTCGTGGCCTGGGCTTCGGCGGCCGCCAGCTGTGACGCCGCCCCTTCCGCCGCCTGCTGCACCTCGGGGTTGCTCAATTCGAGGATGTCGGTGTTCGGTTCCACCGGGCTGCCGGGCTGGATCAGAATCTTTTCGACCCGGCCGTTGGTGGTCGCGGGGATCCACCGGATGTCCACCGGCACGAGCGTGCCGAGGCCGCGGACCTGCCGGACCATCCGCCCACGCCGCACCTCGTCGATCCACACGGTCCCGCGATCGACCGGCGGTGCGGCAGGCTTCAGGCGGGCGATGAAGATGCCGGCCACCACCAGCACGACGAGCGCGGCCGCGCCGTAGAGGATGCGCCGGATGCGACGCTGTTTGACAAATGACGAAGGACGAGGAATATCAACCATCGTTTCGGCTGGCTCCAGGGGCGACTGTCGACCCTGCATATAGGCGAGGAGTGTGCCAACCCGAATGAACCCGTCTAACGTATTCTGAGACAAGGACATGACCGCGCGGTGCCAAGGCAGCTCATCCCGGAGCGCTGTTCGGAATCGCGGCGGCGGGTCCCAGTTTCGGACAGCGAACATTAAGCGATCTGGCGGGGACATCGATGCCTTTGCGTCCGCGACCGGGCAACGGCCAGCCGCGCGCCTGTCGCGCCGGGTGGACTGTGCGACAATGCGATCGCTTGGCCGGTCCACGACCTTCGATCCATCTCCTCTCCACGATCGCCAGGGTCACCCTCGTGGTGGCCGCGACGGCAGCCCTGCTGGTGCGGGTGCCCGCCCGGGCGGTCGACGGGTGGTACGGCGGGCTTGCGTACCCGTTCCTTCAGCGGGCGGTGACCGGCGCATCGAACGTCGTGCCGTTCGCACTGTTCGATCTCGCTCTGCTGAGCGTCGCGGGGTGGGTGCTGCTCGAAGCGGCGCTGGTCGTGCGGGGTCCGTCCGGAGGGCGCCTGCGGGCCCTCCGCCGCGGACTGGCGCGCCTCGTCGTGGGCGCCGCCGCGGTCTACCTCGCGTTCCTCGCGCTCTGGGGGCTCAACTACCGCAGGGCTCCGCTGTCGGAGCGTCTCGATTTCGCGGCCGCCCGGGTTACGCCGGCCGCGATCGAGCGGCTGGCGCTCGGCACGATCGCCGAACTCGGGCGGCTGCGGCCCGCGGCGTCGAGCCCTGTCCCGGGAGCGGGCGCCTGGCGCGCGGCACTCGGGCCGGCGTTCGCGCGGGCGCAGGAGGCGATGGGCCTGCCGGGCGGAGCGGTGGCGGGCCGGCCCAAGCGATCAATCCTCGACCCGTACTTCACGCGCGCCGGCGTGAGCGGCATGACCGATCCGTTCTTCCTCGAGACGCTGGTGGCCAGCAACCTGTTGCCCTTCGAGCGCCCGTCGGTCATCGCGCACGAATGGGGCCACCTCGCCGGTTACGCCCGCGAGTCGGAAGCCTCCTTCTTCGCGTGGGTGGTCTGCCTGCACGGCGACGACGCGGTGCGTTACAGCGGCCAGCTCGAGCTGCTGCTGCGGCTGCTCGCGGCGATCGAGCCCGCGGCCCGGGCCAGGCTGATCGGGCGCGTGAGCCCGGGTGTCGCCCGCGACATCGCCGCGATTGCCGAGCGCAACCGCCGGGCGCAGATGCCGGCAGTGACCCGCACCGCATGGCGCATCTACGATCGCTACCTGCGGACCAATCGCGTGGAGAGCGGCGTGCGGAACTACGACGAGGTCGTGGCGCTGGTGGTCGGCACGCGTTTCGTGGCTGCGGGCGTCCCGGCACCACGAGCTCGCCCCGCCGTAGCCCCGGCGCTTCGGCCGCAGGGCTACGACGGACAACGATAGCCGCGGGGGCGGGCTTCAGCCCGCGTGCCCGGAGCGAACACCCCCATCACACGTGAGCTTCGGGGAGTTCCGGGATTAGCCGCCGCGCTTGTGCATCTCGAGGTGGGGATCGGCGCGCAGCGCCGCGACCGGCACGAGGACGCCGCGCTCGCGGACCTCGACCCGCTCCTCGGCGCCGCGATCTCGCCGCCCGACCCAGCGTTCCTCGATCAGGCCCGCGATCTCCCCGGCGGGCGCATGCCGCCTGAGGATCTCCCTCAGCGACAGCCCGTCGCGGGCGTAGAGGCAGGTGTAGAAGACGCCGTCGGCGGTGATCCGCGCGCGATCGCAGGTCCGGCAGAACGGCTCGGTCGTGGACGAGATGATGCCGAAGGTCCGTCCGTCCTTCAGGCGGTAGCGATCCGCGGGCGCGGACGACCCGGGCTCCTCGATGGGCTCGACCTGCCCGAAGACCGCGCGCAGGCGGTCGAGGATCTCGCGGCGCGGCACGACCATGTCCGTGGTCCAGTGCGTCGCGCCCCCGACGTCCATGTACTCGATGAACCGCATCTCGGCGTCGAGGCCGGCCGCGTAGTCCAGCAGCGGCACCAGTTCATCGTCGTTGACGTGCCGCATGATGACCGCGTCGAGCTTCAGCCCCGGGAAGAGGCGGCCCGCCGTGTCGATGCCGCGGAGCACGCGCCCGTGCCAGTCGGACCGGGTCAGCGTCCGGAACCGGCTTGGATCGAGCGTGTCCAGGCTGATGTTCAGGCGCCGGAGGCCTGCGTCCCTGAGCGGCTGCGCGAACTGGTCGAGCAGGATCGCGTTGGTGGTCAGCGCGAGATCCGTCAGCGCCGGCTTCGAGGCGAGCAGACGCACCAGGTCCGGCAGGCCGCGTCGGAGCAGGGGCTCGCCGCCGGTCAGGCGCACCTTGGCGACCCCGAGGCCGATCATGACGTCGATCAGCCGGCTGATTTCCTCGAAGTGAAGCAGGTCCTCGCGCGCCAGCCAGACGTACTCCTCCTCCGGCATGCAGTACTCGCAGCGGAGGTTGCAGCGGTCCGTGACCGAGACGCGCAGGCTCCTGAACGGGCGGCCGAGCAGATCGACAGGCGGCATGGCTCCTGCCATTATGCCATTCGTGGCGCGCTAGCCGTCCGCCCGACCCGGCCCGGCGGCGAACGGTCGCGAGGAGATCTGGCCCTGGAAGGCGGTGGCCCATCGCCCGGGGACGGGCGTCCGGCACGAGGGACAGCAGCCGTCGGCCGTGATGCGGTAGGCGCCGATGCGGTACGCCACCCGCTCGATCAGCGTCTCGCCGCACGCCGCGCATCGCGTGTCCTCGAGGCTGCCGACGCGGCCCGCCTGGTTCCCGGCGTACACGTAGCGCAGGCCCGCCTGCCGGCCGATGCCGGCGGCCTCGATCAGCATCGCCGGTGTCGTGTCACGCGTGTCGTCCATGCGGTAGTCCGCGTGAAACGCGGTCACGTGCCAGGGGATGTCGGGTGAGATGCCCGCGACGAATCCGGCGAGTGCCGCCAGCTCCTCGCGCGAGTCGTTGAACCCGGGCACGAGCAGCGTCACGATCTCGACCCACGTGCCTTGGCGGTGGAGCCGCGCGATGGTATCGAGGATGGGCTGGAGCCGGCCGCCGAGTTGCCGGTAGCGCCGGTCATCGAAGCCCTTCAGGTCGACCTTGAACACGTCGATGAGCGGCGCGAGGTACTCGATCACCTCCGGCGTGCCGTTCCCGTTCGACACGAACCCGGTCAGCAGGCCGGCGGCGCGGGCCTCGCGGAACACGGCCGCGGCCCATTCGCTCGTGATGAGCGGCTCGTTGTAGGTGCTCACCAGCGCGCGCGCGCCCCGCCGGATCGCCTCCCGCACCAGTGCGGCCGGAGACGTGTCGGCAAACGGCGCGATGGCGCCCGGGTCCCGGATCGCCTGCGACGTGACCCAATTCTGGCAGTACGCGCAGTGCAGGTCGCACCCCAGCATCCCGAAGCTGTAGGCGAGCGAGCCCGGGTGCACGTGGAAGAAGGGCTTCTTCTCGATGGGGTCGCACTGCGCCCCGGCGACGTAGCCCCACGGCACCATCAGGCGCCCGCCCCGGTTGAACCGGACCTTGCAGACGCCGGCCGCGCCCTCCGGAATGGGGCAGCGATGCCCGCAGGCGACGCACCGCACCCACTCATCGTGCTCGCGGGTGTACAGGTCGCCCTCGCGCGTGTGAGCCGCCAGCGCCGCTGCCAGGGTGGCCATATGTCATTTGTAGCCCCGGCGGCCCCCTGCTGGCAACTGGCCGCGAGGCCGCTCGTGCGCGCAGTCTTCCCAAGTGACCGAAAACGGGGCACAATCGCGGAACAACAGGAGGCACCACCCATGCGCGACCGCTTTCTGGTCAAGCCGGGCAGCCGGTTCAGGCTGGCGGACCGCAACCCCAACGACACGGCGGGGGTGAAGTCCAAGAAGGACGCCGAAGCTCGTGTCGGCAAGAACCTCAAGCGGCTCTTCGACCTCCAGTACGTCATGTACGCCGAGAACAGGCGTGCGCTGCTGGTCGTGCTGCAGGGCATGGACGCCGCCGGCAAGGACGGCACCATCCGCCACGTGATGACGGGCCTCAACCCGCAAGGATGCCGCGTGTCCGCGTTCAAGGCGCCGACGCCCGAGGAGCTCGCGCACGATTTCCTCTGGCGGATTCACCGCGTGGTCCCGCCGCACGGCACCATTGGCATCTTCAACCGCTCCCACTACGAGGACGTCCTCATCGTCCGCGTGCACGACATCGTGCCGGAGCGGGTCTGGTCGCGTCGCTACGAGCAGATCAACCGGTTCGAGCGGACGCTCGCCGACAACGGCGTCGTCATCGTGAAGTTCTTCCTGCACATCTCCAGGAAGGAGCAGGAACAGCGGCTGCGCGATCGCCTGGACGATCCGTCCCGCCACTGGAAACTGAGCCCCGGCGATTTCGAGGAGCGGAAGTACTGGGCGAATTACCAGTCGGCCTATCAGGAAGCGCTCGCGCGATGCTCGACGCCCTGGGCGCCGTGGTACGTCATCCCGGCGAACAAGAAGTGGTTCCGCGATCTGTCCATCTCGGACATCCTCGCCGACACGCTGAAGTCGCTGCGGATGAAGTTGCCCGAGCCGAAGTACAACATCGCCACCCTGAAGCGTCTCCTCACGCAGTCCGCGCGATGAGACCTGCCGCGCGCCTGGTCTCGCTCGACGCCTTTCGCGGCCTGACGATGGCCGCGATGGTCATCGTGAACAACCCTGGCGACTGGGGCCACGTGTACGCGCCGCTGCTGCACGCCGACTGGAACGGCTGGACAGCGACCGACCTGATCTTTCCCTTCTTCCTCTTCATCGTGGGCGTGTCGATGACGCTGTCACGTTCGACGATGGGATCGGGGTGGAAGATCGTGAAGCGATCGGCGGTCATTCTCGGGCTCGGGTTGTTCCTGGCGGGATTCCCGCGGTTTCCGCTGGCGACGTGGCGGATACCGGGCGTCCTGGCGCGAATCGCGATGTGCTACCTGGTGGCGGCGTTCGTGTACCGCTCGACCGCGCCGGACCAGCCGCCCTCCGCGACGGCGCGGGCCAGGCACGCCGGGGTCCTCGCGCTCTGGGCGGCGGGCCTCACGCTGGCGTACTGGGCCGTGATGATGCTCGTTCCTCCGCCCGGCGGCACGGCGGGCGACCTGACGCCGAGCGGCAACCTGGGCGCGTTTATCGACCGCGCGGTGTTCGGCCGGCACGTGTGGTCGCAGTCGAAGACGTGGGATCCCGAGGGCATCCTGAGCAGCGTTCCCGCGATTGCCACGACCCTGCTCGGGGCCGTGGCCGGGTTGTGGCTCGGGTCCGAGGCGAGCGGGAACCGGAAGACCGCCGGTCTCCTGGCCGGCGGCCTCGTCGCGGCGGCGATCGGCCTCGCGTGGCATCCGTGGTTTCCGATCAACAAGAACCTGTGGACCAGTTCCTACGTGTGGTTCACGGCCGGCGCCGCGTCGCTGCTGCTCGCGGCCTGCTACTGGGTGATCGACGTGCGGGGGTGGCGCGCCTGGAGCCGCCCGCTCGTCATCCTGGGCTTGAACGCGATTGCGCTGTTCATGCTGTCGGGCTTGATCGCCAAGGTGCTGATCTACGTGAAGCTCGCCGGCCCCGCCGGTGGGCAGGTGTCGGCGCAGCGATACGTGTACGACGCGTGGTTCGTGCCGCTGGCCAGCCCGATCAACGCGTCGCTCCTGTACGCCCTGGCCAACCTTGCCGTGCTGTTCGGCATCCTGTACGGGATGGACCGGCGGGGTCTCTACCTGAAAGCGTAGCCTGTGTCCGCCTCGCGCCCGCGCCTGCCCGGTGAGCGGCCAAAGCTGCCGCGCGCGGTCTGGCTCGTCTCCTGGACCAGTTTCTTCACCGACACGGCCTCGGAGGCCGTGTACCCGCTGATGCCGTTGTTCCTGACGCGCGTGCTCGGCGGGACCGCCTTCGACATCGGCCTGATCGAGGGTGCGGCGGAAGCGCTCAACAGCCTGTTGAAGATCGTGAGCGGCCGCGTCTCGGATCGCCTGAAGGTGCGGAAGCCGTTCGTCGTGTTCGGCTACGGCTTGTCCACGCTGATGCGCCCGCTGGTCGCGCTGGCGACCTCCTGGCCGCAGGTGCTGGCCGTGCGCCTGGCCGATCGGCTGGGCAAGGGCATTCGCGGCGCGCCGCGCGACGCGCTGCTCGCCTCGTGGGCCGAGCCCGGGACGCGCGGCTACGTGTTCGGCCTGAATCGATCCATGGACCACGCCGGCGCCGTCGTGGGGCCGATGCTCGCGACCGCGTTCCTGTGGTGGTACCCGGGCGAGTACCGCACCCTGTTTGCGCTCACGATCATCCCGGGGCTGATCGCGGTGGCGATGCTGCTGCCCGTGCCGGAGGCCGCAAGCGGGCCGGGCGCCGGGCTGGCGCAAGCCGGCGCGGCAGGGGAGCCCGCCCTCCGCCCGTCGCTCGGGCGGCCGTTCTACCGGTACCTCGGCGTGCTCATGATCTTCAGCCTCGGCAACTCGACCGATGCGTTCCTGCTGCTGCAGTTGAGCCAGGAGGGCGTCGCGGCGATGTGGATCCCGACGGCGTGGGCCGCGCTCCACGTGGTCAAGGCGGCCGTCTCGCCGATTGCCGGGCATCTGTCGGACCGGCTGGACCGCCGTCGCGTCATCATCGCCGGATGGCTGGTCTACGCGGGCGTCTACGCCGCGTTTGCGTGGGTGTCGTCGCTGCCGGGGCTGATCGCGGTGTTCCTCGTCTACGGCCTGTACTACGGCCTGACCGAGGGCGTCGAGAAGGCGGTGGTGGCCGACCTGGCACCCTCCGATGCGCGCGGCTACGCGTTCGGCCTTTACAACGGCGCGATTGGCATCGGCTCGCTGCTCGCAAGCCTCCTGTTCGGGCTGATCTGGAAGTTCGTGGGCGCGCCCGCGGCGTTCATGACGGGCGCCGTGCTCGCGCTCGTCTCAGCGGCGCTCCTGTCCCTGCTGCGGTTGCCTCGCCGATCGTAGAAGGCACGCGCCGTTTTCCCCGGCCCGTTCCGGTTCCCGCTTATAATGAGTCGTTTGCCATGAAACGAATCCTCGTGACCAACGACGATGGCGTGCGGTCGGAAGGTCTGACCGCGCTGACCGCGGCGCTCGAGCCGCTGGGGCAGGTGGTGGTCGTGGCGCCGGCCAAGGAAGAGAGTGCCGTCGGACATGCGCTCACGCTGCATCAGCCGCTGCGTCTCGAGCAGGTCGGGGAGCGGGTCTACGCGGTGGACGGCACGCCCACCGATTGCGTGAACCTCGCGGTGGCGGTCGTGTTGAAGGGGTTGCCGGACCTTGTCGTGTCCGGCATCAACAAGGGCTACAACCTTGGCGACGACGTGACGTATTCCGGGACCGTGTCGGGGGCGCTCGAAGGCGCGCTGCTGGGCGTGCCGAGCATTGCCGTGTCGCTCCAGCGCACACGGGAGAAGCCCGACTTCACCGTCGCCGCGCGGGCGGCCGCGACCGTGGCCGGGCAGGTCCTGGCGTCGGGCCTGCCGCCCCGGATGTTTCTCAACATCAACGTGCCGCGCGTGGTGACGGGCGCGGTCAAGGTGACCGTCCAGGCGAAGCGGAACCACGTGACGTCGGTGGCCCAGCGGGTCGATCCGAAGCACCGGCCGTATTACTGGATAGACGAGGCGATGGACGAGTGGGAACCGGACACGCGGTCCGACTATCACGCGGTGCGGGGCGGGTGCATCTCGGTGACGCCGCTGCAGCCGGATCTGACGGCGCACGACTCGCTGCGGCTGGTCGGGCGGCTGATTCGGGCGTCGAGCGTGGCGTGTTCCGAGGTCGAGGTCCCGCCGGCGCGAGCGGCGGGGCGGCGCCCGCCGCGCGCCGCTGCCACAAAGAAGCGCTTGGGGAAAGCGAGGCGACTGCGGTAAGATGATTGGGCCGTCGGGGCGTGGCTCAGCCTGGTAGAGCACTCGGTTCGGGACCGAGGGGTCGAAGGTTCAAATCCTTTCGCCCCGACCACATTTCGCTAGGCCGCTTGCAACGAACTTGCAACGGATTCCAGGAAGGGCGCCCCCGAGGCGCCCTTCGTCGTTTTCGGGGCAGGCTCGCTGGCCGGGGATGGTCCAGGCGATCGCCCCGGCAGGGCGGGTTTGAGGGCGACCCAGTTCATGTGCATGGGAAGACGGTTAGCTGAGGTCGTCCGACATCACCGCGTCTGCGCGGCGTCTCGCGGGTGCGCTTCTCACGCCGACGAGCACCACAACTCACTCGCCCCGGATCCGTGGACCTGAGATGCCCGATCAGGACGAGCAGCCGCTTCGCCACTTTAGGTCACCCTCGGCACAAGAGCTCTGCGTCTGGTGGGCAGCACAACACGAGGTCGATTTCGCGCTCGCAGCCGTAAGGCGCGTCCGTGCCACGTTAGCTGAGCCACCGGAGACCGTTGACGTCATCCTGGTAACTGCCTACCTCGAGGCCGCCATCCTGAGGGCGACTCGAGTATTTGAAGGCAGGCACCCCGTTCCGCAGACCGTATTCACCGAGCTGCCCGACGGCGCCAAGGAGTTCTACCGCTACCTGCTCAATGTTCGCAACAAACACATCGCCCACCGAGCGAATCCCGTCGAAGAGGTCAAGGCCGGGGTTGTCCTCCGACCAGAAAGGGAGCAGAGCGGCCCCTTGGTTCAGGGGGCAGGAGCTTTCGGGATGCAGCTGCAGTTCTGGGACCCGGCGAATCTAAAGTCCCTGTCTGAGTTCCTCGAGGCCCTCGGCGTGGTATGTGCGAGGAACTTCAACCGGTGTTCTGACGCCCTTCGCCTCGAGGCCTCGGCACTGCCGGAGTCTGCGCTGCGGGCGCTCCCACCCGTTCGCCTGGTGGTGAAGAAGAGGAGTCACCTGACAAGCGGGGTTTCGGAAGGGCAGGGCGTGGATCACTGAGGCCATGTCCCGACTACTGCGCGTTTCGATTCGTGAGCGCTGGTCCGCGAAGAGCATGGTTGTCAGCCGGTGGATCGTGCGCGGTGGTACCTTCCGGCCGCGGGATGCAATCTGTGAGCTGCAAATGGATGGGGAAGTCAGAACCTTCCGAGATAACCAGCTCCGTCCAGACGACATCGGGCACGTCTACCATCATTTCGTGGCCGAAGGGAACGAGGTCCCGTTGTCAGGCCTGCTGCTGGAGTTCAGTGACCTCGGAGGAGCCCGCCCGTTCACCCTTCATCCCTCCGCGCGGCGTCCTCTCATCCGCCACAGAGAGTATCCACGGTTCTTCATCAGCTACAGACGCGACGACTCTGAGCCGTACGCCTGGCGACTGCACGAGCGCCTCTCGTCTTCATGGGGCGGCGCAGATGTGTTCTTGGATCAGCTCACGATCCAGGCGGGTGACGTGTTTCCGTGGACCGTCCAACAAGCTGCGGTACATGCTAAGGCCATGATCGTGCTTGTGGGGCCCAGATGGCTGAATCTCCCCGACTCCGCTGGCGCGCGCCGCCTCGATCACGAGCAAGACTACGTGCGCAGGGAGATAACGGCCGCGCTGGATCGTGGAACGCTCGTGGTGCCATTGCTGCTTCCGGGGGCCACAGTTCCAGAGAGGTACTCGCTGCCCGAGGAAATGCAGACTCTGCTCGATGTACAGTTCTACGAACTGAGCCATCGCCACTGGTTTGATGATGTCCGGCGACTCCAGGCCCAGCTTGAGCAGTACTTCAAGGACGTACTACACGACCCCATTTCATAGGGGGGCGTCACGCAGGCCCGCTTCCCTCAGCCGGCGCTCTTTAAAGCGGTACACCGCCGCCTCCTGGCTGCGACTGTTGCGTGCGCAGGGGGTTGAGGGCAATGGGGGCGAGCTGCGACGGAACTGACACGAAGCCGCCGCGCGAGTCCTCGAGCAGGATCGCGGCCTGATCGGCGCAGGGCCGCCCCTGCAGGCAAGCACAGGGCTCCACGCCGCAGCCCTCCGTCTCGGGAGAGCTGCAGGCGATGCAGACGGTCCACGCAGCCATCCAAGGAGCGCGCCGAGCGGGAAGTCGCCCGAGAACGTCACCCGGGCGGCGAATGGTCCCCCGTTCGTGACGAAGAGCCCGATCGGGCTGATGCCGATCTGACGATGCGTCGACGGGAGGGCGTCGACCCCGACGACGTAGGCCTGACCCTTGGCGCAGTGGATCGGCCAGGACCACTCTTCGCTGCGGCCCGGCGCCGCGTTCAACACTTTGAGGGTCTGCTCGAGGATGCGGTCGAGCTCGGCAGGCGTCCAGCGCGCCGCCGGCGGCATGTCGAAGGTCACGGGCACCATTACTCGCTCCAGTGTCAACCCGCCTCTTTCTCGCTAGAATCCGCTCCGTAGGAGGTGTGTATGGCGCATTGGGTCACGTTCTCGATTGGGAGGTACAGGGCGTTGAGCGCCGAGGACCGCGAGCAGTTGCTCGGAACAATTCAGACGCTCGGCGTCGCTATTCCTCCGGGTGCCCGGTCCACCTGGTTGGACGAAGACTGTCAGCCAGCCCACGGTGCAATGCGGTTCACCGTCGCCTCCCCAGAACAGGCAATGGTCGTCGTGAAAGCGTTCGAGGCCCACGGCTTCAACCGCGCGGAACACACCGTGTTCCACCTGTGGGGCTGATGCTGCGCGCGGCTCCCTTCGCGCGTGCGTTCAGAAGAGGGCGCCAGCCTTCGCGGGCGGCCGGCGGACGGACGGTAACCTGATCGGGGCGGACCGGGCCCAGGCGGCCGCGTCGCAGCCCTCCGGAGATTTCGGGCACCCTGGCTGGCGGGCGTGGGGCGTCCTACGGCGATCCTTCGGGCGGAGGTCGGCGCCGCCCTCGTGGAAGTCCTCCGCGTTCGGTCGCGATCGCGGCCAGGATGCACCCCGGCCCACTTGAACGCGAAGTGCGCGCGTGCGGAATTTTGCAGGGGTCGGGTGGGAGGGGACGAGTAGCCCGTCTCATGACGTCGTGTCGCGTGACACGTGCACAGCCCCGTACACGACGGGGGCCACCGCCATGGTGGCCCCACGCGAGCGACCGGCGCGGCAGGCGCGAGGACGGGTCGCGTCAGCCGCGCACGATTCACTTCTTCGCGGCGGGTACCGTGTACTCGCCCGCCACCTCACACGTATAGCCCGCGTCAGCCTCGGGACCCTTCATCTTGCACGTGTAGGTGCCGCCGCCCTTGATCCCGAGCAGCTTGCCCGTTCCAACGGTGTAGCTCCACTTGCCGGACACCGTCAGGGCCTTCAGATCGTGCGTTCCCGTGCTGCGCGAGTAGAGCTTGTCACCATTGTCGTAGCGCGTGAGACCAGCCGCGGTGCTAAGGCCGGACGCGCCCTCAAGCTCGTTGAAGGCCGTATTGATGAACTCCGTGGGCTGGAGCCCTTGAATCGAGGGACCTTTGGACCACGTGCACTTGTTCTGGTTCATGCCGAAGGCGAAGCCCTCTCGATCCGGGACCGGAATCAGATAGCTCGGCGCTCCCTTGTCGCAGTCGAGTGATGCCGAGATCTTCGTCTGCGCGAGAGCAGCCGATGTGAGCGCAAGCGCGCACGCGACAAGAATAGACAGTCTCACTACTCTCACAGTTCGCTCCTTCGAGCAGCGCACACCACCGCCCCTGCGCGTGGCCGGTGGTCGCCGCACAACAGGTCAAGGCAGACCGGGCGCCCGTCACAACACGTCATCTCATCGGGTCTCGCGACCCAAGAGAGGTCACAGGGGCACGGGGCACGGGCGGGGCGCGGGCGGGGCGCGGGCGACGGCCAGCGAACCACCGAGGCGGCGCATCATTGCGATACTTCCTTGGCGCCGAGTTGCTGAAGGGGAGATGACCGAGCCGAGTGTGCGCCCGGGCCTGCAGGGTTGTCAATGTCGATCCAGGGCCTTGTCGATCCAGGGCCTTGTCGATCCAGGGCCTGTGTCGATCCAGGGCCAGTGCCCTTCGCGGTCAGTTGGAGTCCAGCTTGGTCATGTCCCGTATCTCACGAAGGGTCCGGCGCATCTCCTCGACGGCCTGCATGCTGGCCAGGGTCTGTTCCAGCGATTCGGCGGTTGCGTGCACCGCTTCGATGACCGCGTGACGGGCCGCCTCGGCTGCGCTTCGTGCCTCTTCACCGGCGATGCGCGTTGACTCCCCGATCTCCCGCAGGTGCTCCCGCTCATTCCGGACGGCCTCGAGCGCTTCTCGATGCTGGTCGCGGGCCTCCCGCGCTTCCTCTGCCAGTCGCCTGAACTGTTCCGCCTCACTCCGCTCAGCCTCGGCTGAAATGCGGTCGTCTTCCGTGAGGCCTCGGTCGAGCTCCGCCTCCTGACGGCTGTCCTCAGCCTCCTCGCGCACGCTTTCGGCCTGTCGGCCCTGCTGCTCCGGCGGGACGTGATCGTTCGGCATGGAGGTTCCTCGCTCCCGTTTGGGCGATCGTCGGCATCGGCCGCCAACCTGTCCCTCTCTGATCTGAACCAGCGTAGCAGGAAGGCGGCCCGAGCGATGTGTAGAAAGCGACAGGGCCACGTTCGTGACCGACCGCCCCTGACGGTCGTCGCGGATCTGAACCCGAGGTGGCCCACGAGCTTTCCGTCAACCCGGGCGGTGCCGGCTGCGCTACAATCACGGCCTCAGCACATCCGCTCCCGGTGACCGGCGCCCGGCAGGCCTCCTGCCGGCGCCACCCGGCGGCCTCCATGCGCCTGGTGCCTCGCCCCCTGGTAGAGAGGCGTGACCCATGACCGCTTCCCCGCTCGCCGCGCTGCTGCAAAACGCCGCTGCCCTGCTGGCGATGGTCGCCGTGTTCGACGTCGCCACCAGCCTGCGGCGGCTCGAGGACACGCCGCTGCGGCAGGCGGCCGTCGGTGTGGTGCTCGGCGGGCTCGGCATCGGGCTGATTCTCGCCTCGTTCCGCCTCGAGCCTGGCATCGTGTTCGACACGCGCTCGGTGCTGCTCGCCGTGTCCGGCCTGTTTCTTGGCGCTGTTCCGACGCTGGTGGCGATGGCGATGACCTCGGCGTTTCGCCTGGCGCAAGGCGGCTCGGCTTCGTGGGTCGGCGTCGCGGTCATCCTCTCCGCCGGCGGCCTCGGCATTGCCTGGCGGCACTACCGCCGGGGGCCGTTGAGCGACATCTCCTGGCGCGAGCTCTATGCCCTCGGCGTGGCGGTGCACGTCGTCATGCTGGCGCTCATGCTCACGCTGCCGTCGGAGACCGCGTGGCGTGTGCTGAAGACCATTGGCCTGCCTGTGCTGGTCGTCTATCCGGCAGCCACCGTCGCGCTCGGCCTCCTGATGGCCGGCCGCATCGGGCGCGAACGCACCATCGCGGCGTTGCGGGACGCCGAGGAGCGCTTCCGTACCTTCTTCGACCAGTCGCCTGTAGGCAGCAGCCTGACAGCACCGGACGGACAGCTGCAACGGGTGAACCCCGCGTTCTGTCGGCTCACCGGCTACTCGGCCGACGAACTCGCGAAACTCTCGTTCGAATCGATCACGCACCCGGACGACCTGGCGGAGAGCCGCGCCTCCGCCCGCAGCCTGCTCGCCGGCGAGCGTGACACCTGGTCGACGGAGAAGCGCTATGTCACCAAGGATGGTCGCACCGTCTGGGTCCAGCTGGACACGACGCTGGCCCGCGATGGCCAGGGACATCCGCTCACCTTCCTGACGCACGTCCTCGACATCACCGGGCGCAGGCAGGCGGAAGAGGACAAGGAGAAGCTGCAGGCGCAGTTGAGCCAGGCTCAGCGAATGGAAGCGGTGGGGCGGCTGGCGGGCGGCGTGGCCCATGACTACAACAACATGCTGAGCGTGATTCTCGGCTATGCGGAGCTGGCCCTGGACAGGGTGGACCCGACCGATCCGCTGCATGGCTACCTGTCGGAAATCCACGCGGCTGCCAGGCGCTCCACGGAGGTCACCCGGCAGTTGCTGGCCTTTGCCCGCAAGGAGGCCATCGCGCCCAGGGTGCTCGACTTGAACGAGACCGTGGAGAGCATGCTCAAGATGCTGCGGCGGCTCATCGGCGAGGATGTCGCTCTCGTGTGGTCGCCCGGTGCGAACCTGCGGCCGGTCCGCATGGACCCGGCCCAGGTCGATCAGGTCCTGGCCAACCTGTGCGTCAACGCCCGGGACGCCATCGCCGGCGTCGGCAAGGTCACCATCGAAACGGCAAGCGTGGCCTTTGACGAGGCCTATTGCGCCGGCCACCCCGGGTCGGTTCCCGGGGACTTCGCGCTGCTGGCCGTCAGCGACGACGGCTGCGGCATGGACGCGGCGACGCTGGACCGGGTGTTCGAACCGTTTTTCACGAGCAAGGCGGTGGGACTGGGAACCGGACTGGGGCTGGCCACAGTCTACGGCATCGTCACCCAGAACGGCGGGTTCATCAACGCCAGCAGTGAACCCGGCCACGGGACGACCTTCAGGATCTACCTGCCACACCACCAGGGGCAGGTGGCCGGGGCCCGGCAGGACGATACGGCGGCAATCACGTCAGGGAGTGGTGAGACAGTCCTGCTGGTCGAGGACGAGGAGGCCATCCTGAGAGTGGCCGAACGCATGCTGCAACGGCTGGGCTACACCGTGCTGGCCGCGGGCACGGCGAGCGACGGCTTGCGCCTGGCAGCGGCGCACGCCAGCGAGATACGGCTGGTCATCACCGATGTGGTCATGCCCGACATGAACGGCCGGGAGCTGATCGAACAACTGCAGGCGGTGTGCCCGGCGGTCAAGCGGCTGTTCATGTCCGGCTACACCGCCAACGTGATCGCCCACCGGGGTGTGCTGGACGAGGGCGTGCACTTCATCCAGAAGCCGTTTTCCCTGAAGGATCTGGCCGCCAAGGTCAAGGCGGCGATGGATGACCCCGCGTCCCCGGCGCGGGGCGCACCCGGGTCTTCGTGACCCGCCGTGCCCGGACGGCGGCGGAGGCGCCCGGGGTGTCGATGCCCCGCCAGGGCCCCGCCACGGTCCGGCCCGGCGTCCTGCCCCTGTGAAAGTGGTAGACCGGATGGCGTCCGCTGCTATGATCAACAGCGGTGCCGGCCCCCGTCGGCGCCCCCGGCCAGGCCAGCGCCGCACGGCCGCGGGACGCGCGTGGCACGAGTGACTCGCCACGAGGAGGCGGCCATGGTCGTCGTCAAGGCCATCCTGGTACCGACGGATTTCAGCGAGACCGCCTGCGCGGCTGTGCGCTGCGCGGCCGGGCTGGCTGAGGTGTTCGGGGCATCGCTGACGCTGCTGCACGTGGTCGAGGACGTGATCGCGCAGGGGCTGATGTCGGGCGTCGGGTCCGGCGCGTCGGAGTCCGTCCAGGACGAAGCGGTGCGCGACGCGATGGCGAAGTTCGATCAATGCCTGGCCGCGCCGCCGCTGAACCGCACCGGGGTGCACCGGGCTGTCGTCGCCGGCGATCCCTTCGACGGGATCATGCAGTACGCACAGGAGCACCACGTCGACCTGATCGTGATTGGCACGCATGGCCGGACAGGGCTGGCCCATGCGTTGCTCGGCAGCGTCGCCGAGCGCGTCGTGCGCCTGTCGCCCTGTCCAGTGCTGACGGTTCGCGCCTGCCAGCCTGGCTTCGTCTCGGCGTGACGGTTCGCGGCCCACGGCCGCTCCAGATAGGGACGCGCAGATGCTGTCGGCGAAAGCAAAGTACGGGATGAAGGCGATGCTGAGCCTGGCCATGGAACCTCAGCCAGGCGCCGTGCTCGGCAATGAGCTCGCGACGCGGGAGAGCATTCCAAAGAAGTTCCTCGAGCAGATCCTGCTGGAACTGAAGCACCGCGGCCTGCTCCAGACCAAGCGCGGCCGCCACGGCGGGTACCTGCTGACCCGCAAGCCGAGCGAGATCACCGTCGGCGAAGTCATTCGGGCGCTCGACGGCCCGATCGCGCCGATCCCGTGCGTCAGCCAGTCGGCGTACGTGAAGTGCGACGAGTGCCGCGACGAGGCGACGTGCGGCACGCGCCTCGTCATGAAGCAGGTGCGCGATGCGATGGCGCGGATCCTGGACACCACGTCGCTGGCCGACGTGGCCCGGATGATCGCGGCCGCGTCCACGACGGCTGGCGCTCCGGAGGAGTTGCCCCGGGAGGCGGCCGAGGCCAGGCGGGGCAAGGTGGCGGGCCTGACCCTGCGCTTCCGCGAGCCCCGGCGACCGGTTCGTCGCTGACGCGCCGCGCCCCTCGAACTCTGCCTTCTCCGTCCCGCCTTCTCCGCCGCGCCGCCCGCGGGCGGCGGCACGGGGCGACCCGCTCAGAACGTCAGGACCTTGTCGGCGTCCAGCACCATCATGCCGGTTTCCCCGAGGCGGGCGGGCCGGCACCCGTCGAGCAGTTCCGTGGCCTCGAGCCCCCGCGCAGCCATGCAGGTTTCGCAGACGAGCACAAGCCCGCGGCGAAGCACGGGCCGCAGCATCCGCCCGACGTTGTAGTAGCCGTCAGGGGTGTGCTGGCCCTGCTTGGCGCACCACACGGCATCGCCGAGCAGGCACACGGTCAGTTCCAGATCCTCTTCGAGCGTGAGGAGCGTGTCCGCCAGGCGCAGGGCGTTGTAGGTGCGCTCGCTGCCGTAGGGCGCGTCGTTGAGAATCATCGTGATCTTCATGGTGGCCTTCGGAGGGCGGCAACAGGATAACGGAGGTGGGGCGCGGATCACGAACAGGCCGCTTTCCCTATCGACCCCATCGGGCCCATCAGGGCCGGATACTCGGGGTGGAGATCCTTGACGCTGGACGCCGCGCGGTTCTATGCTTCGGGCGCGACGTCACTGTGCTTCGGTCGCCGACACGCACCGCGCCCCCCGCCGCAGATCTCACGCACGCAGACGGTCGTCACTCCGGGCCACGGCCCCGGCGGGCGTTTCGCCTGCAAGCCAGCTTCGCAAGGAGCCTACGATGAATCTCATTCTGCTGGGACCGCCGGGCGCGGGCAAGGGCACGCAGGCGGCAGCCATTGTCGACGCGTTCGGACTGCCGCACATCTCGACCGGCAACATCATCCGTGACGCCATCGCCCGGCACACGCCGCTCGGCCACGAGTTCAAGACCTACGCGGACGCCGGGCGGCTCGTGCCCGACGACCTGGTGAACCAGCTCGTTGCCGAGCGTCTCACCCAGGCCGACTGCGCGAAAGGATTCCTGCTCGACGGGTATCCGCGCACGGTGGGCCAGGCGCGCACGCTCGACACCATGCTGGAGCGGCGCGGCCGCGCCCTCGACCACGTGCTGCTGCTCGATGTGCCCGACAGCGTGCTGATCGAGCGCATCACCGGCCGGCGCACCGACCCGGAGACGGGGAAGGTGTACCACCTGCGGTTCGATCCCCCGCCGCCCGAGGTCGTGAGTCGACTCGTCCAGCGGGCCGACGATACCGAGGCCGTCCTGCAGAACCGGCTCGGCGATTACCACCAGAAGACCGATCCGCTGGTGCCCTATTACGAAACGGCGGGGTTGCTGCGCCGCGTCGAAGGCTTCGGCAGCGTCGAAGACGTGCGCCGGCGCACGCTGGACATCCTGCGTTCCGTGCCCGCCGGAGCAGCCCACGCCGTGGGCGCCCGTTCTTGACAGGCCCGGAGCCCGGTTCGTATCATCACCGCGATCGGCGGCCCCCAACCGATCGGCCCCGCGGCCCACTCTCGCCTCTGGACGATCCCCGGGCCGCTTTGCCCCAGCGGGTTCATCCTCCGGCCGTGGAGCGTTGTTGGAGGTCCCGCATGTCAGTCGGAAAGGTCTATCTCGTCGGTGCCGGGCCGGGGCACCCGGATC
Source organism: uncultured Acidobacteriota bacterium (assembly GCA_963813325.1). GTDB lineage: Bacteria > Acidobacteriota > Vicinamibacteria > Vicinamibacterales > JAKQTR01 > CAWEYM01. The sequence continues at coordinate 318,332 of CAWEYM010000002.1, read as the reverse complement.
TCGTCACCCTCAGGGCTGCCTCCCTCCTCAGGACGGCCGAGGTCATCGTGTACGACCGCCTCATCCAGGACGAGGTGCTCACGCTGGCCAACCCTTCGGCCGAGCTCCTCTTCATGGGCAAAGTGCACGGCTGCGCCGCGATGCAGCAGCAGGAGATCCACGAGACGCTGCTGGCGCGCGCGCGGGAAGGGAAGATGGTCGTGCGCCTCAAGGGCGGCGACCCGTTCCTGTTCGGCCGCGGCGGCGAGGAGGCGGAGTTCCTCGTCGAGCACGGGGTCGAGGTCGAAGTGGTGCCCGGCGTGTCCTCCGTGCTGGCCGCACCCGCCAGCGCGGGCATCCCCGTCACGCATCGGGGGATCTCGTCGTGCGTCGCGTTCGTGACGGGCCACGAGGCGAACGACGACCAGACCTGCCTCGACTGGGAGGCGCTCAGCCGCATCCACACGCTCGTGTTCGTCATGGCGGTCCACAACCTGCCCCGGATCGCCGCACGCCTCATCGAGCACGGGCGATCCCCGTCGACACCGGCCGCGATGATCCAGATGGCCACCTGGCGCGACCAGCGCGTCGTGACCGCCACGCTGGCGTCGATCGCGGACGCATCGGCGCAGGCCGGGATCCAGCCGCCCGCCACGCTGGTGGTCGGCGACGTGGTCCGCCTGGGCGAAGTGCTCTCCGGGGCGCGCGAGCTGGCGTCGGTCAGCGGGCGCTGAGGGCCATGAGCTACCTGGTCAACCTCGACATGCGGGATCGGCCGGCCCTCGTGGTCGGCGCCGGGGCGGTCGCCGCCAGGAAGATCGCCGCCCTCGTGGACGCGAAGGCGCGCGTCACCGTGATCGCCCCGCGGATTGGCGACGCCGTCCGGGCCCTCGAGCGCGAGGGGCGCATCGAGGTGGTCCGACGCGCCTACAAGCCCGGCGATGCGCGCGGGGCCTGCCTCGTGATCGCGGCGACGGACGACGACGAGGCCAATCGCCACGTCGCGTACGACGCGCACGGCCACGGCGCGCTGGTCAACGTGGTGGATCGGCCGGCGCTGTGCAGCTTCACGCTGCCCGCCGTGGTCCGGCGCGGGGACCTGACGCTGGCCGTGGCGACCGAGGGCGCGTGCCCGTCGCTCGCCCGCGTGCTGCGGGAGCGACTCGAAGGGGAGTTCGGCGCGGAGTATGCTGACGTGGTCAGGCGGCTCGGGGAGTTGCGCCGGCGCCTGGTCGCGGCCGGGTGGAGCCCGGCCCGCATTCACGAGGCCGTCGCAGCGCTGCTGGCGGCCGGGCTGGCCGAAGCCCTGGCGGCGGGAGACGAGGCGCGCGCCGCGGATCTGGTCGCCGCGATCGAGCGCTCCGAGAAGGTCCCGGCCTGACGATTCGCCAAGCGCACTCGCCGCCGGGCGCGCAAAGGGGCCGCACACCATGGCCATCATCACCATTTCGCGGGGGTCGTTCAGCGGCGGCAAGATGCTCGGGGAGTGCCTGGCCGCGATGCTCGGCTACCGCTGCATCGACCGGGACGTCATCGTCGAGCGGGCCGCGGCGTTCGGCGTCCCGCAGGACGCCCTGCGCGACGCGCTGGCGAAGCCGCCCTCGTTCTGGGATCGGTTCCGCCACACGCGCTACGTGTACCTCACGGTGATCCAGGCGGCCCTGACCGAGGAAGTGCAGGCAGGCAAGGCCGTGTACCACGGCAACGCCGGGCACCTCCTGTTGCGCGGCGTGAGCCACGTGCTGCGCACGCGCATCATCGCCCCCCTGGAGATCCGGATCGCCGCCGTCCAGGAGCGCCTCAAGCTGAACCGCGACGATGCGATCGCACACATCCACCAGATGGACGAGGACCGGCGCAAGTGGACGCAGTACCTGTACGGCGTCGACTGGGGCGACCCGTCCCTGTACGACCTGGTGCTGAACCTCGAGTTCCTCGACATCCGGGGGGCCTGCGACGTCATCGGGGGGATGGCGTCGATGAGCGCGTACGCCGAGGGGCGCGAGAGCCGGGCCGCCATGGACGACCTGGTCCTGGCGAGCCGCGTCCGGGCGAGGCTCGCGGTGGCTCCGAGCACGTCGGGCCTCGAGGTCGAGGTCATCGCGCGGGAGGGGATGATCACCGTCCGGGGACGGCTGTCGGGCGCCGGGCGAAGCGACGAAGTCACCTCCGTTGTCCGGGATGTGCCGGGGGTCACCGGCCTGGAACTCGAAGTCTCGCCTGACGCGGAGGGCTGAGGCGCCGAGGCCCGTTATGGCCCGTGGCGACGGGCGTGGCGCGAGTGATCTGGTATGCCTATCGACTCCATCGGGGTGGTCGGTTACGGCAGGATTGGCTTGACAGACCGCCGGGGACATCCTATCGTCCGCACCTAGGCCCGCCCGGGATCGTCGGCTTGGCACGCCACCCCCAGACGATCCGGTCTCCCGGGGAGCCGATTCCCGAGTCCTTGCTGCCGGCCTTCGCTCCGCGGCCACGACCCGCCTGCCCCCAGTCGTGAGGGCCCGTCGCGTGGACGGTTCGCGGGGCGCATGCCCTCGGAGGAAGCAGCGTGACGAGTCCGGAGCCGGCATCGACCGCGATCCGTGTGCTCGTGGTCGACGACGAGGTCGATTTCGCGACGGCCCTGGCCTCCCGCCTGCAGCGCCGCGGCTTCGCCGCCGCCGCGGTCTTCTCCGGTGAGGACGCCATTCGCCGCGCCGCTGCCGGCGAAGCCGACGTCCTCATCCTCGATCTCAAGATGCCTGGCATGGACGGCCTCGCGACCCTTCGCGAGGTGCGCCGCGTGTCGCCGCGCGTCCGCGTCATCGTGCTGACCGGGCACGGCACGGTGGCGAGCGGCATCGAAGGCCTGCAGATCGGGGCCGAGGACTTCCTCCAGAAACCGGCTGACATCGGGAACCTGTGCGCGGCAATCCTCGCCAGCGTCGCGGGTGAGCGGGAGGGGAGCAACGATGCGAAGGGGGAGACAAACCATGACTGACGTGGATGCCGGGGGCTGGATGCGATGGCGGAGGCGCCTCGTGAGCGTCGCACTGGCGTGGGCTTTCGCGGCGGGCGGAGTGCTGGCAGCGCCGGCCAAGCCGGCCACGAAACTGGTCAACGTCGCCGATACGCGGGACATGGCGCCCGGCCTGGGCCGCTGGATCGCCGGCGTGTACAACGAGAACCTCTGGTGGTACGGCGCCCTGGTCGTCGTGACCATGGTGACCATGGGCCTCGTGCTGGGCCTCATCTCCGATCGTCTCGTCGGCCTCCTCGGCATCAACCTCGGCAAACTCGAGCACCGCGAGTAGCGCGGGGCGCGAGGAGGAAGCGTCTCCCATGGATATGTTCAACGTCTATCTGCCGATCGCCGGGATCCCGTTCAGCGTGCCGATCCTGCTGCTCATCGGCTTCACCGTGGGCGTGTGCGGGGGGTTCTTCGGGATTGGCGGGGCCTGGATCGTGACGCCGGCACTCAATATCTTCGGGTTCCCCATGCCCTACGCGATCGGCACGGATCTCGCCCACATGGGCGGCAAGTCGATCGTGTCGACGATCCGTCACGGCAAGTTCGGCAACGTCGACGTCAAGCTGGGCGCCTCGATGATCATCGGGACGACGGTGGGCATGGAACTCGGCGCGAACCTGGTCATGGCGCTCGAGCGCGCCGGCCTGGCCGAGTCGTACATCCGCAAGGCCTACATCGTCTTCCTGACCCTCATCGGGTCGTACGTGCTCTACGATTACATCCGCCACACGCGGCGTCAGCGGCAGCAGGAGATGGTGAGCGGCGGACCGGTCGCGGTCGAGACGTTCGCCCAGCGGCTGCAGCGCGTCCGGATCCCGCCGATGATCCACTGCTCGGCGTCCGGGATCAGCTGCTCGGTGTGGCTCCCCGTGATCGTCGGCCTGACCACCGGCATCGTGGCCGCGGTGCTCGGCGTCGGCGGCGGGTTCATCCGCATGCCCGCTCTGATCTACCTCGTCGGCTGTCCGACGGCCGTCGCCGTCGGGACGGACCTGTTCGAAGTGATGATCACCGGCGCCTACGGGGCGTTCACTTATGGCGTCAAGGGCCGGGTGGACCTGCTGGCCGCCATGTGGATGCTGCTCGGGGCGGCCGTCGGTGCGCAGCTCGGGACGGTTGCCGTCAAGTACGTGCGCGGCTATTCGATCCGGCTCCTCTTCTCGCTGACGATCTTCATCGCCTGCGCCTCGGTGGTCCTCAAACAACTCGAGTGGCAGCTCGCCTCGTCGATCACGATCCTCACGGCCGGCGTCGCCATCTCGGCCGTGATCATCGGGTGGCTGGTGCAGGGCGTGCGCCGCGAGCGCCGCGCGCGGCAGGCCGGCTGGGACCTGAACATCTGACCCCGGGGTTCGCTGGTGATGGGTGTGTTCGCCCCGGGCACGCGGGCTGCAGCCCGCGCGCGACATTCCCGGCGCGTCCTCGACTCAACGGAGCGCCGGGCCTGGGAGGCCGCGATGAGACGTCTGCTGTGTGTGATTCCCGTTGTTGCCGTGCTGGCCGCGGGCTGCGGAGCCCCTCCTGATGTCATGCAGGGCAGGGTCGTCACCTACGCGCCCGCCGACAACGTGGTCGTGGTCCGGGACGAGCGCGCGCCGAACCCGGACGTCGCGTTCTCGCTCGAGGGCAGCGACATCGGGGCCGTGCCCGCGCCGGGCGACGAGGTGCGTCTCGCGTACCGCCGGCGGGGCGCGACGTTCCGGGCCATTCGCGTCATGAACCTCACCCGCCAGGCCGAACTGAGCGGCAAGGCGTCGCCGGGCGCGCACTGAGCGGAATGTCGCCGGACCGTCGCCGCGGGGCGCTGGTCCGGCGGTGAACGGCTGTGAAGGCCCGGCGGGCGGGTGCCCGTCACTCCGCGCGGGGGGGAACCGGCTCGGGCGCGGCGGCGGCGCCCGCCGATGCGATGAGGTCCAGCAGGCGCTCGGTCGGATACGGCTTCAGCAGGTACGCGAACGCCCCGTTGGCGAGGCACCGATCCTCTTCTCCGGGCGCGATGTGACCGGTCATGAGGATGACCTGCGTCCGTGGACGCGTGCGCCTGAGTTCCGACAGGACGGCCAGCCCGCCGACGCCCGGCATCTTGACATCGAGCAACACGACATCGAACCTCCGTGTGCGTGCGAGCTCGAGCCCCGCCGCGCCGCTCGCCGCCAGGGCGACCTCGTGGCCACGCCTGCGCAGGAGCCGGGCCAGCGCAGCGGTGAAGTCCGCCTCGTCGTCGATCAGCAGGATGTCCGCCTTCATGGCTGCCGGTCCGTGCCGGCCCGAACCGTCGCCGTCCGGAGCGGCAGGCTGACCTCGAACTGCGTGCCGCGGCCCACGGCACTGTCCACGCTCAACGTGCCGCCCATGTCGTGGACCAGGCCGTAGCAGATCGCGAGGCCGAGGCCGGTGCCCTTGCCCACCTCCTTGGTCGTGAAGAAGGGCAGGAAGATGCTCGACAGGTGCTCGGGCGGGATGCCGCAGCCGTTGTCGACGACCTGCACCACGACGGCGTCCGCGTTCCGACGCCGGGTGCGAACGATCACGCGCCCGTCCGACCGCCCTTCGACCGCGTCGAGGGCGTTGTTGACGAGGTTGACGAGCACCTGCTGCAGGTGCGCCGGGCAGGCGAGCACGGGCGGCAGGCTCTCCAGGTCGCTGTCGATGACGACGCCGTCGATCCTCGCGCGGGTGCGCAGGATCACCAGCATCTCCTCGATGAGGCGATCGAGCTGGACCGGCTCGACCGCGCCGTCGGTCCGGCGGGCGAACCTGAGGAGGCCCTGCGTGATGACCTTGCAGCGCTGCACCTGTTCGGCGATCTTCGCCGCCGAGTCGACGATGTCCCGTCGGTCGTCCTCCCCGACCGGGGCGGAGCCGGCGAGCTCGCCGATCCAGGTCCTGAGCGTGTCGATCGTGGCGAGCGGGTTGTTGATCTCGTGGGCGAGTCCGGCCGACATCTCGCCCACGGCGGCCGTCTTGCCGGCGACGAGAAGCCGCTGCGTGAGCGCGTCCTTGTCCCGGTCCGCGTCCCGGATCCGGTTCACCTGGGCGCGGGCGACGCCGACGGCGAGGCCCGTCGCCAGCAGCATCGCGAACGCGCCGATGCCCAGCCCGATGAGGGCCGCGCGGTGCAGGGGGGCGTACACGTCGCCCACGTCCTGACGGAAGACGAGCATCCACCGCGGCGTCCGGAGCCACGTGGTCGTATAGAGGAACCGTCGGCCCTGCGCCTCGACCTCCCGGACGCGGATGCCGTCGTGCGGCGCCAGGTCCGGAACGGGCACGCGGGCGAGAAGACCGCCCGCGAACCGTGATCCGGTCTGCAGCAGGCCCGTGCTGTTGACGATGAAGGTCTCGCCCGTGTCGCCGATCCGCGTCGCATCGACGAGACGCGAGAAGTAGTCGCTGTTGACCGTGGCGCGCAGGATCCAGAACGTGCCGGCCTCGTTGCGCCGGACGGCGATCACGAAGTGGGGCACGCCGCGGAATCCCAGGAACACGTCGCTGACGCAGACGCCCTCGGCGGCGACGCGCCTGAACCACTCGGTCTCGTGGTAGTTGCGCGTCGAGAGATCGTACGGCCCGATGTACTTCAGGTGACGCCCCTCGGCGTCGATCAGGCCGATGTCCGTGAACACCTCGGCGTGCTGGCGAATGACCTCGAAGGTGCGCTCGAGGTCGCCGGCCCGCAGGTCCTCGAGGGAGTACTGGCGGGCGACCGCCGCGATCTCGGCGGTCAGGCTCGCCAGGAACGTGTCGATCGTCTCGCGGTGGTAGCGCAGGAAGTTGGCGTGCTGCTCGAGGACGAGCGTCCGGTTGAGCGACGCGAACACCGCATAGCCGGCGGCGCCGATGACGACCAGGGGCAGGATCGTGACCAGCAGCAGCCGGCTCACCAGGCGCCGGAACATCGCCGCGTAGGCGCGGTCGCCGATCGCGCTCACCCGGGTGCGTCCTTTCCGGCGGCCGCCGCGAGGACGACGTCCATGAGCTGATCCGGGGCGACCGGCTTCAGCAGGAAGTCGTAGGCGGCCGCGCCGAGCGCTTCCACGCCGGCCTCCACCGACCCGTGACCCGTCAGGATGATGACCCGGGTCTGCGGTCGAAGCGCGGTGATCTCCTTCAGCGTGGCCAGCCCGTCCATGCCCGGCATCCGCAGGTCGAGCACGACGACGTGCGGCTCCTCCCGGGCGACGATCGCGAGGGCGTCGCGCCCGCCGGCGGCCGTCGCAACCTCGAGCCCCCGGCGCCTCAACAGCTTGGCCAGGGTCTCGCGGAAGACCTCCTCGTCATCCACCAGCAGGACGCGCGTCGGCATCAGAAGCGCTCCATCTCTCCCGCCAGGAACGCCCGGGCGAAGTGGTCGGCACTCGTGTCGGAGTTCATCAGCATGTCGAGCTGGCGGCAGCACAACGTGAGCCGGCCCAGCTCCTGCAGCCGCGCCAGCAGCGGTTCCCGGGCGAGCTTCTCGATCCGCGCGACCAGCAGGTCGCTGCGCGCCTGCACGCGGAAGTCGAGGTGGACCAGCACCTGGTGGATGAAGCGAATGCGCCGCACCCGCCTGGGCTCGTCGGCCGCGCCGCCCGAGAAGCGGAAGTGCACGTAGTTCTTGTTCAGGCTCTGGCCGCAGTAGGTGTCGACGGTGGAGAAGTGGTACCCGGCCTTCGTCGAGAAGTTGAGGTAGCGATCGGAGATGATGGCGTAGGAGGCGCCGCCGACCTTCAGCGCCTCACCCGGCAGGCCGGCCATGCGTTCGCCGACCACCGCCAGAAACCCGCGGGCCGAGAGCGGGCGGGGCCGGTCCCAGCGCACGCGGTCATCGAGCAGGCCGGACAGGAAGGCCAGCATCGGCTCGCAGACGATATCGTCCATCCGGACCACCCGGCCGTCGGCCTCGTCCCGGCCGGCCGCGCCCGGCGGGCGCGCGTCGGCGGGCTCGCCCGGCGGCGGGTCGCCGCGAAGGCCCCCGCCGACGTCGAACACGTGGATCGTGAAGGGAAGCCGCACGTCGACGCGGTGGGCGTGGACGTCCGATGTGGCGATGTCGCCGCAGTGGAACATGACCGCAAAGGTCTTTTCGTGGACGTAGCGGGTGATGTCGTGGAGCGAGCGGCATGCGGCCGGCGCGAAATCGCGGGAGGCGGGGTCGGTGAGCGACAGCGGCGTCACCAGCCGCGCGATCCGCCGCAGCGCCTGCAGCGCGGGCGTGTCCGTGGGGGCGGGCGCGGCCGGGCGCCGGCGCGACTCGGTGAGGGTTCCGGCGAACACTTCGCGCCGCGTGGCGTCCACGGTCACCCGTTCTCCCGGCTGCAGGAAGCTCGTGGCGCGGCCCGTGCCGACGATCGCCGGCACCGCATACTCGCGCGCCAGGCTGGCCATGTGGCCGGTCGCCGACCCGATGTCGGTGACCACGGCCGCGCACCGCGACAGGACCCGCGAGTACGCGGGCGACGCATGCCGGGCCACCAGCACGCCCCCGTCCGGGAACAGGTCGAGTTCTTCCTCGCGGTCGACCGGCACCACGGGGCCCGCGCCGACGCCGGGGCACGCCGTCTGCCCGCCGACGAGAATCGGCGTGTCGTCGGTCAACGGCGCGCCGGACGCGGCGGGCGCCTCCGGGGCCGCCGTCATCGGCCGGCTCTGCAGGATGAACAGGCCGTCGGCGTCCAGCGCCCACTCGATTTCCTGCGGGCCGTGGAAGTCCTCCTCGAGCCGGCGCGCCGCCTCTGCCAGCACGCCCACGTCGGCGCGCGACAGGAGCGTGCTGTCCGGCATCTGCAGATCGTCGCCCGCGATCCAGACCTGGGAACCCAGCTCGCCGGACGCGAGCGCGGCGGACACGCCGCGAACGGCGCTGATGACGACCGCGTCGCCGGCCTGCGCGTCCGCGGGCCGGGAGAACATGACCCCGCTGCATCGGGGCTCCACCATGCGGATGCAGCCGACCGCCATGCCCGCTTCGGGCGCCGTCATCCCGCGCTCGTAGCGGTAGGCCACGGCGGCCGGGGAGTAGGCGCTCGCGACGACCGCCCGGTAGGCCGTGAGCAGGCCGTCCCGATCGACGTGCAGTTCCGTCCGGTACTGGCCGGCGTGCGATGCGCGCGTATCCTCGCCGACCGCGCTCGACCGCACCGCCACGCGGATCGGGCGCCCCGCGGCGAGGCCGTCGAACGCGTCGAGCATGGGCGCGGCCACCGCCTCGGGCACCGCGGCGGCCAGGATCGCGGCTTCCACTTCGTGGCAGGCCCTGGTGAAGGCGGCCGCGAGGCCGCCTCTGTCCAGCAGATCCTCGAGGTGCAGGGCCCGCTCCCACAGCTCATTGGCCGACATGAAGGTCGCGAAGGCCGCCGTGGTGACCACGAAGCCGTCCGGGACCGCCAGGCCGGAGCGGGCGCGGACCTCCCCGAGCCGGGCCATCTTCGTGCCCGCAGCGCCCGCGTCGTGCAGGGTGAGCCGATCGAGCGGCAGGACGACCGCGCAGTCGGCCGCCGGGGCCGTGGACGGGCTCGCCCGCTCGATCTCCGCGCTGAGCGCGAGCAGCACCGGGTACAGCTCCGCGTGGCTGTTGCCGGAGATCTGGTTGAGGTTCTTGACCATCACGAAGGCGTCCATCGCGGCCTTCCGGGCGCGCCGGGCCAGGCTCTCGATCGCCACGGGTGCCCGTCCGGACAGGCGATCCTCGATGTCGGCGATCAACTGGAGGGTGGCGTCGTTGCAGCTGAGGATCTCGCGGAAGCGCTCGTACATCAGCCGGAAGCGCACGAGATCGGCTCCCGCCGCCGCGGGAGGCCGTCCCCGGCCGAGCGCCCGCCAGGCCGCGCGCAGCCGGTCGGCCGCGCGCGCGCTTCCCGGCCTCGTTGTCAGCATCGCGTCCCGTTCACGAGTGCTTCGCCGCCCGCCGGACGACGTCCAGCAGTTCGTCCAGGTCGACCGGTTTCAGGAGGTAGTCGAACGCGCCCAGCTCCATGCCCTGCACGCCCAGTTCCACCGACGCGTGGCCCGTCAGGAGCACGACGGCGACCGACGGGTGCAGCCGGCGGATCCGTCGCAGCAGCTCGAGCCCGTCCATCCCGGGCATCCTGACGTCGACGACGGCGCAGTCGAAGTGCGCCTCCGCGAGCCGGCGCAGCGCGTCCTCGCCGCTCGTGGATGACGCGCAAACCACGCCGCGCCGCGACAGGCGGGTGCAGAGGGGTTCGAGGAAATCGAGTTCGTCGTCGACCAGGAGCAGCGTCAAATCGGCCATTGTTCGCCTCGCCGTGACTCGCAACCGTCAGCCTGTCACACCTGTTCGCGGACCGCAGGCTGCAGCTCGCCCGGGTGCACCAGGGGGAACCGCAGCGTGAACGTCGTGCCGCGTCCGGCCTCGCTGTCGGCGGCGATGTCGCCCCCGAGCGCGATCATGGTCTCGCGGCAGATGGCCAAGCCCAGGCCCGCGTTGCGCGTGGAGCCGGTCTTGGTCGAGAAGAAGGGCTCGAAGATCCGTGCCTGCAGGGCGGCGGGAATGCCGGGGCCGCTGTCGGCCACCGTGACCTCGACCGCCTCGCCCGCGCGGCGCACCGACAGCCGGACGTCGCCGTCGTGTCCGACGGCTTCGATCGCGTTGTTGAGGAGATTGAGGAACACCTGCTGCATCTGTCCCACGTTCGACCGGATGACCGGCGCGTCGTCGTGGTAGTCCCGGATGATCCGGATGTTCGACGTCTCGGCCTCCTTCGCCAGCAGGCCCGCCGTTTCGTCGAGGGCTTTGGCGACGTCGACCGGCTCGACGCCGGGCCCCAGGCGGCGCGAGACCCCGAGGAGCCGGTGGGTGACGGTGCGGCTCCGCTGCACCTGGGCCGCGATCTTCCGCAGCCGCTCCCGCAGCTCGTCGGGGGAGACCGCACCGCCCGTGTCGGCCAGGCTGTCGGTGAGCACGCCCACCTGCTCCTGGATGATCGCGAGCGGGTTGTTGATCTCGTGGGCCACGGAGGCCGCCATGCGGCCAATCGTGGCCATCTTCTCCGATTGCGCCACCGACTCGAACAGCCCGGCGCGCTCCCGCTCGAGGCCCCGAATCTGGCTGAGGCGATGGCGGGCCACCAGGATCGACAGCGGCGGCACGGCGATCAGGCCCAGGAGGAACACCACGAGTACCAGCGGGCTGGACAGGAGGAACGCGGTGAACCCCGGCACGCGCTGGCGCGCCACCAGCACCCACGCGTCGCCCCGAAGCCAGGCCGACGCCACGAACTCCCGGCCCCGGCCGTCCCGGATGTCCGCCACGCGCACGCCCGAGTGCAGCGGCGGGACCGCCAGGTCGGCCTTCTCCATGAGCCGGTGGGCCTCGGAATACCGGGTCTGGTACTCGCCGCCGCGGTTGAGCACGAACACGTCGGCGCCCGACTCGAGGCCGCCCTCCCGCACGAGCTCGCTGAGCTGATCCGTGTCGATGGTGGCCCGCAGGACCCAGGCGCGTCCGTCCTCCCGTTTCCGCACGGCCATGACCATGTGTGGAAAACGCCGGTAGCCCATGAAGATGTCGCTCTCGTAACGCCCGAGCACCATGACCTGCTCGAACCACGGCTGGCTGGAGTAGTCGAGATCCTGCAACTGGTAGGGCCCCACGTACGCCACGTGGCGTCCGCGATCGTCGATGAGCCCGAGATCGACGATCGCCCCGCGTTCCCGTCGCATCTGGTCGCGCAGCGCCTCGAGGACGGGCGCCTTGCCGAGGTCGGCCACCGGGACCGCCGCGGCGGCCAGCTCGAGCTGGCGCAGCTTCTCCTCGAGGAAGAGTTCCACGGTCGCCCGCCGGTTCTTCACCATGGCTTCGAGCACGTTCCGCGTGCGCGTGTCGAGGGCGGTGCGCTGAGCCGCGATACCGGTGAGACCCATGACGACCAGCGGGATCAGGCCGAACGCCAGCAGCACCAGCCGCATCTGGCTTGCGAGGCGACGGTACGGGCTCGTGTCCCGCTCAGGCATCGGCGCCGCTCCCCTTGTAGGCGTACTCGCCGGCCAGGAATGCCGCCTCGTAGTCCCGCATGACCGCGTCGGACGTCAGGGCCATGTCGAGGTGGTTCACGTAGCCCAGGAGCAGCCCGATGAACACCATGGCGGCCTCCATCTCGTCGGCCGCCCGGTGGCGGATGCGCGCGTTCACGAGGTCCGCCCGGCAGTCCGTCTCGAAGCCGCGCGCCTCCAGCAGTCGCCGCAGCAGGGTGCCGCGGCGCGCCCGCTGGTCGATGCCCGTCGAGCCGCCGGCGAACCGCAGGGAGGCGTAGTTCGACTCGGTGATCTCGCCGAGCCGCGCATCGACCGTGGTGAAGTGGTATCCGATCCGCGAATTCAGGTTGAGGTAGTCGCCCGTGATGAAGGCGTACGACGGCTCGCCGAGGTTCCGCATCCGCTGGTCGTGATCGAAGTTGTAGTTCACCAGGGCCGACGCGAAGCCCGTGAGGGAGACCGGGCGCAGGACCCGCCACGCGAGCCGCTGATCCGTCATGCCGCACCACAGCGCCTGCATCGGCCGGCACGCTACGTCGGCGATGGTCACGTCGCCGGGGGCGGTCCCCTCTCGAATGCCGCCGCCGAGATCGAACAGGCGGCAGTCGATCGGGACGCCCGACACCAGGCGCCGGAGCGGCTCGCCCCGGTGCAGGGCCCCGTCACCCAGATCGAAGATGGCTTCGATCGTGGCCTGGTGGCAGAAACGGATGATGTCATGCAGCGTGACGCAGGCCCGCGGCGAGTGGCCGGTGGCGAGCCGGTCCTTGAGCGTCAGCGGCGTGATGAGTTCGGCGACCGAGGTGAGGAGCGCCCGCTGGGGATCCACCACCTCGGGCGGCACCGGCGGCGCCGCCAGGATCTCCTCGACGCGACCCTCGTACACGACCGCTGCCCCGGCATCGACCGTCACGGGCACGCCGGGCCGCAGCACCGCCGTGGCGCGGCGGGTGGCCAGCAGGGCCGGCACCCGGGATTCGCGGGCGACGGTGGCCAGGTGTCCCGTGACTTCACCCCGGTCGGCGACAACCGCCGCGACGCGCGACAGCAGGACCGCCAGGCGCGGGCTCGCCTCGCTCGTCACCACCACCGCGCCGGCGGGGCACCGCAGGATGTCCAGGTCACTCTCGACCAGGTGCACCGGGCCATAGGCCACACCGGTGGAGGCGACCGACCCGCCCTCCAGCAGGATCCGGCTGCCCGCGATCCGCCGCTCGGTCGGCTTCGCGCCGCGCGTCACCGGGACCGGCTGCGGCCGCAGCTGCAGGACGACGAACTGCCCGTCCCGGTCGAGTGCCCACTCCATGTCGAGCGGCATCCCCAGTAGCGACTGCAGCGACCAGGCGAGGTGAGCCAGGTCCAGGGCCTGGTTGTCGGTGAGCGTGAGCCGGCCGGCCGCGTCCGCCGGCACGCCCACGCGGGCGGTGCCCTCGATCGGCGCGCTCACAATCTGCCACGTCTGGTGTCCTGCGCGCCGCTCGAGGAGCTTGCGGGTCGTGTTGCCGACGGTGAATGAGTCCGGCTCGGCCAATCCGTCGACCGCCGACAGGCCCAGGCCCCGCACGGCCTGGATGAGCGTGACCGTTTCATTGTCGGTCCGGCAGTCGGTGTACAGCACGCCGGCGGCGACGGCATCGACCATTTCGATGACGCAGCAGCACATCGCCACGTCCTGGTCGTCGAAGCCGCGGGCGGCCCGGTAGGCCATCGCTTCCGGCGAGTACTTGCTGGCCACCACGCGCTTGAAGGCTTCCACCACCGCGCCCGGCGGGACATTCAGGAACGAGCGGTACTGTCCCGCGAAGGACATCTCGAAGCCGCCCTCCATCAGGGCGCTCGATCGCACGGCGAACCGGCGGTCCGGCCCGCCAGGGATCTCCGCGACCGCGCGCTCGATCGCCTCGGCGACGCCGGGCGGGACCCGGGCGCCTTCGACCAGCCGGACCAGCTCGGCCGACGCCTCGAAGCAGCCTGTGACGTCGCCGCACACGGCCCGGTCCAGCACCGCCGCCACCCGCGTGCCGAGCCCGTCCGCCTCCATGAACGCGCGGTAGGCCTCGCTCGAGGTCCCGAAGCCGGCGGGCACGTGGGTCCGCAGCCAGCGCCGCGCCTCGCCGAGGAACGCGCTCTTCTGCCCCACGACATCGGCGAACGTCGCGTCCAGCTCGTGCAGGGGCGCGACGTACCCAACCGTTCCCCGGCGCGTGGGCACCTCGATGCGCCGGGCGAGCGATGACTTGATGTCCATGAAGCGCGTCAGGACGTCGCGGTACCGGCCCGGGGTGATCCGGTCGAGGTTCTGGATCATCCGGAACGTCTGGGTCGTCACGCCGGCCACCAGGCGCTGAACCCGGGCGGCAGGCAGGGGAGTGCGATCGGCCAGAGCCTCCTGGATGCGGGCGAGGTAGCCCAGCGCGGCGTTGTTGGCGTGAAGCACCTCGCGGCAACTGCCCATCCGCGTCCCGAGGTCGGCGACGGGCCGACGCTTTCGCGCCAACGCACCCATGAGATCCGCGAGGGTCATGATCGGCCGGGCCCTCCCTCGGCCGGGCTGCCGACCCCGCCGGCCGGGACCGCCCCCGCGTCCCCGAGATCATCCAGGCACTCCCGGAGGTCATCGACGATCTGCCGCGCCGCGTCGTAGCGCGTGCGAGCCCCCGCCGAGAACCGGGCGAGCACCTCGCCCAGCCGGGCGGGCAGGTGAGGAAAGACGGGCCGCAGGTTCATGATCCGGTTGGGAAAGAAGACCGACGCGTCGTCCGCGGTCAGCCGGTCGGCGAGGTCGGGCCGGGTCCGGAAGACCTCCCTGAAGGTGACCAGGCCGCAGCCGAGCACGCAGTGCAGGACATTGCCGAGCGCCCACACGTCGAACTCGGGCCCATCCTGTTTCAGATCGAAGTCGATCCACCGGAAATGTCCGGTGTCCCGCTCGATGATGATGTGGTCGTTGCGAATGTCGCCATGGCAGAGGCCTGCCTCGTGCAGCAGCCGGATGCCGTCGAAGCACGCGATGGTGCGGTCGAGGTACTGGGGCAGCCAGGCGCGGCAGTACTCGTCGTGCGGCATGCTCACCGATGACAGCCGGCTGAGCAGGTCCGTCCCGTGAATGAACTCGATCACGCGGACGAGGTTGCCTCGTGCGTCCCGGACGGCGCGCCCCTGCATGAAGCGGTAGTCTCCGCGCGTGAGGTCGAGCACGCGCGCTTCCTTCTCGGCGCTGCGTGCGCAGAGGATCTTGCGGTCCTCGATCTGCACGTGGAAGATTTCGTGGAAGACCATCTTGAGGATGTAGAGACGGCCGTCGGGCAGGGCGCGCGCGCGCTTGACCCAGAACTTCGGCTCGCCCTCGAGGCCAAACCGCCGCTCCTGCTCGGTGCAGGTCACCAGGAAGAGTTCGCCGCCGAGATCGACGACGTCGTCGCGGTCGATGCTCATGAAATTGGTGGTGTCGCGGACGATGGCCGGGGGGGCCGTCAGGCGCCGGTCGGCCAGGCGGTGCACCTGCTCGGCGATCCAGCGCTGGGTGGGTGTCCAGGCTCCGGGCATGGAGTGTGCCTGCCTTGGGGAGCGTCCGGTTCGAGGGGCGGGAGGCTGGCGTCCAGAACAGGTGCCAGCTTAGCACGGGCGTCAATCATCTGATACTCTATGGAACCTGTCGGCATTATCGTACATCGCTGATTCGATTAGAGTTCTTGACACAAGTGCTCAGCCGCTCTAGGCTCAGGCCGGCATCGGTTCTGGGCCCCCCCTCTCCGGAGGAGGTGCGCGTGCCAGAGCTCATTACACCGCCGTTGACCCCGGCCCCGCGGCCGGCCGGCCGCCCGACCGCCGCGGGGGGGCCGGGCCTGCTGGCCAGCGAGGACTGGTGGTCGGTCTGGCTCGGTCTGGCGATTTTCGGGTGCTCGCTGGGGGTCCTGGCGGGCGCCGATGTGCTCGGGTGGGCGGCCAAGGCCCAGGTGTGGCTGTCGCCGGCGGCGGCCGTGAAACCCGTGTCCCCGGCGTACGCGTCGACGCCGGTCGCCATTTCGATATGCGGCACCTTTCTGTTCCTGCTTGCGGGCGCCTCGATCGGCGCGCGCGCGCTCGGCCTCGGGGTGCGCCGGTTCGCCGCGGCGTTCACCGTGATCTTCTGGGCGAGCGGCGCCTGCTGGCTGGCGGGCCATTACGCCTACATTGCCGCGACGTCCGACAAGCTCGCGGCCTTCGACATCCCATGGTCGCTGAACCTCACGGGGGAAGCCGGCTTCATCCTGGCGCTGCTGGCGGGGCTGGCCGTCGGCAATTTCGTGCCGGGCCTGGCCGCCTGGCTGGCGCCGGCGACGCGCCCGGAGTGGTACATCAAGACGGCCATCGTCATCATGGGCGCCGCGCTCGGCGCGAAGGCCGCGCAGGCATCCGGCCTGGCGGGCACGGTGGTGCTGCGGGGCCTGTGCGCGATCGTCGAGGCGTACCTGATCTACTGGGCGCTGGTCTACTACGTCGCGCGCCGGTTCTTCGGTTTTTCGCGGGAGTGGGCCGCGCCGCTCGCCTCGGGCGTGTCGATCTGCGGGGTGTCGGCCGCGATTGCCACGGGAGCCGCGATTCGCGCCCGGCCGACCGTGCCGATCATGGTGAGCTCCCTCGTGGTGATCTTCGCGGTGGTCGAACTCCTGGTCCTGCCGTTTCTCGCGCAGACCTTCCTGTACCGCGAGCCGATGGTGGCGGGGGCCTGGATGGGGCTGGCCGTGAAGACCGACGGGGCGGCGGTCGCCAGTGGCGCGATTGTCGACTCGCTGGTCCGCGCGAAGGCGCTCGCGGTCGACGGCGTGGCGTACAAGGAAGGCTGGATGCTGATGGCCGCCACGACGACGAAGATGTTCATCGACGTCTTCATCGGGGTGTGGGCGCTCGTGCTGGCGGTGATCTGGTGCACGAAGATCGATCGGCGGCCCGGCCAGCGGATTGGCCTGGCGACCGTCTGGGAGCGGTTCCCGAAGTTCGTCATCGGCTACGTGGCGACGTTCGTGACGCTGCTCGTGATCTGCGTGACGTGGCCGGACCTGCGCCCGGCCGGGGACCTGGCGAGCGACGAGGGCACGTCGTTCCGTGTCCTGTTCTTCGCGATGACGTTCTTCACGATCGGGCTGGTCTCCAACTTCCGGAAGCTGCGCGAGGAGGGCATCTGGAAGCTGGCGGCCGTGTACGTCGTGAGCCTGTTCGGGTTCATCATCTGGATCGGCCTCCTGATTTCCTGGATCTTCTTCCGGGGCATCAAGCCGCCGGTCATGGGCTAGCGGCCGTCGGAGGGATGGTCATGCCGGAAGATCCCACGCTGTCCGACGAACTCAAGACGATGCGGGCGGAGCCGCTCCTGGCGGTCGAGAAGCAGCTGATCGGATTCAGTCTCCTGCTGGGCGTCGTGCTCCTCGCGGTGCTGGCGTGGCTGAGCAGCTGGCTGCGGGGGGCCTGAGCGGATGGCGCACCGGGGGAGGGCCAGGACGCGGCGGGTCCGCCCCGCGCACCGGGGCGGGTGCGCGTGAGATCGCCATGCTGAGAGGATGGCGGACGCGGGGGCGCCGGGAGGCGGCGCTGCCGCCGGATGTGAGGCTCAGGGTCCGGTATGAAAGCTGCCGCGTCGTGATCGCGCTCAACAACGATGCGCTCGAACTGCTGGCGGGCCTCCAGGAGGATCTGCTCTATGCGCCGTCCCGGCTGGACCTGTTCGGGGACCGCGTGACGATGGTGTTCGACAAGGTCGAGGCGACGATCGCCGCGCTCGCCACGCTGGGGGACCGCGCCTATCCGCGCCTGGTGTCGGTCGTTGCCGAGCAGCGCCGCGAGGTGGAGCGCTACCTGGCGGATCAGCAGGAGATGGTCACGCCCCGCCTGGCGGCCCGGTTGTCCGAGATCGGCCTGGGCGCGGCCCCCGAGGTCGGGGACAAGGCCGCCGTGCTCGGCGAGCTCCGGAACCAGGTGGGCTGCCCGGTCCCGGAGGGCTACGTGCTCACCACCGAAGCGTACCGGCAGTTCTGCGGCGTCCCGTGCTGGCGGCACGTGCGCGACGCCGTGCGGAGCTGGGACGCGGACGATCTCGACGGGCTCTCGGCGATCGCGCGCGACCTGACCGGCATGGTGCTCGACGCGCCGATGCCGCGGGCCGTGGAGGTGGCGCTCACCGAGCGGGCGGCCGTGCTCGAGTCGCCGACCGGGACTCTGGCCGTTCGGTCGAGCGCGGTGGGGGAGGGCGGGCTCCTCACGTTTGCCGGGCAGTTCCACAGCCGGATCAACGTCACACCGCCGGACGTGGTGTCCGCGTACCGCGAGGTGGTGGCCAGCCGGTTCAGCGAGCGGGCGCTCGCCTACCGGCTGTCGACGGGGATCGCGGAGGTCGACACCCCGATGGCGGTGCTCGTGCTGGCGATGGTGCCCGCGCGCACGGCGGGCATCCTCTACACGCGGGATCCCCGGGACCCGAAGGCGGACGCGCTCCTGGTCACTGCGACGTGGGGGCTGGGCCTCGATGTGGCGAGCGGCCTGGTGCCCGCCGACCTGTACGTGGTGTCGCGGGCGGCGCACCACCGCGTACTGGAGCGGCAGGTCGTTCCGAAGATGGAGCGCGCGGTGGCGCACGCCGGTGGCGGCGTGGAACGGCGAGCCGTCGATCCCGGCCGGGTCGATCGGCCCAGCCTGTCGGACGACGAGCTCGGCGCGCTGGCCCGGTGGGCCCTCGCGATCGAACGGCACCTCGGCGTGCCGCAGGATATCGAGTGGGCGATCGGCGAGGACGGCCGGGTCTGGATCCTGCAGGCGAGGCCGCTGGCGCTGTCCGCGGGGGCGGAACCAGCGCCGCGGCTGCGCGTTCGCGCCGAGCCGGTGCTGAAAGGCGGGCGGCCGGTGCATCCCGGGCGGGTGTCCGGGCCCGCGTTCCTCGTGGAAGATCTGGCGCGTCTCAACGAGACGCCCCACGGGGCCGTCGTGTTCCTGCGCCGGGTCTCGCCGGACATCGTGAAGGTGTTTCCGCGCATCTCCGGCCTGGTGGCGGAAGGGGGCAACGTGACGGGGCACGCCGCGGCGCTGCTGCGCGAATTCAAGATCCCGTCTGCCTTCGAACTGCCGGACGCGTTTGCGCTCGTCCGCACCGGGGACCAGGTGAGCCTCGACGCGGGGCAGGCGCGCGTGTACGCCGGCGTGCTGTGGCCGCCGCCCGCGGGCGCGGCGGCGATCCCCGAGCGCTTCGTGGCGCGGCGTGGCGATCCCCTGTCGCGCCGGCTGCTGGCGCTGACGCTGATCGATCCGTCGGCGTTCAACTTCCGCCCGGGCGGCTGCCGGTCGGCGCACGACGTGCTGCGGTTCTGCCACGAGAAAGCCATCCAGGGGATGTTCACGCTGAACGACGCGGCGCTCCAGGAGGGGGCCCATCGGTCGAGCCGCCTGCTGACGGCGGCACCGCTGAATCTCCACGTGCTGGATCTCGGCGGCGGGCTGGCGGCGGGCCCGCCGGGGGCGACCGACGTGCGGCCCTCCGACGTCACGTGCCGGCCCTTCCAGGCGCTCTGGCGCGGGGTCACGCATCCCGGCGTCAACTGGAACCGCGAGATGGACGCGAGCTTCAGCGGGCTGGCGTCGGTGATGGCGGGCAGTCTCTCCGCCTCGATGGGGGCGACGCGGGCGCTGGGCCAGCGGAGTTACCTGCTGGTCACGCACGACTACATGAACCTGAACTCGCGGCTCGCCTACCACTTCACGCTCGTCGACGCGTGCGTGGCGGACGTGCCGGGGCAGAACTACATCTCGTTCCGGTTCGCCGGGGGCGGCGCGACGCGGTGGCGGCGCGACCTGCGCGGGTGCTTCCTGGAGTCGTGCCTGGCGCACTACGGGTTCCACGTGGATCGCCGGGGCGACGTGGTGAACGCGTGGTTCAAGAAGGCCCCGGCGGAGGAAACCGAGGCCAGACTCGACGTGCTGGGCCGGCTGCTGGCGTGCGCCAGCCAGCTCGACATGTACATGACCGGCCACGACGCGGTGCGGTGGTACGTGGAGCAGTTTCTGGCGGGCAACTATGCCTTCGTGGCGGCGCCGGGATCGGCGGGCGGCGGCCCCGGCGGCGGACCGGGTCGCGCGTAACGCGCCAGGGGCCGCGCCGGGGCGGGCGCACGGGGGAACAGGGGAGGAATCAGCCATGGCAGTGATTACGATCTCCAGAGGTTCGTTCAGCGGCGGCAAGATGCTCGCCGAGTGCGCGGGCGCCCGCCTGGGGTACCGGTGCATCGATCGGGACGTCATCGTGGAGAAGGCGGCGGCCTTCGGCGTGTCCCAGGAGGAGATCCGCGATGCCCTCGAGAAACCGCCGACGTTCTGGGATCGTTTCCGGCACACGAAGTACGTGTACCTCTCGCTCGTGCAGGCGGCGTTGACCGCCGAGGTGACCGACGGCAACGCCATCTACCACGGCAACGCCGGGCACCTGCTCCTGCGCGGCGTGAGCCACGTCATGCGCACGCGGATCATCGCGCCGCTGCCCCTGCGCGCGGCGATGGTGCAGGACCGCCTCAAGATGACCGAAAGCAACGCGCTGGCCTACATCCAGAAGATGGATCGGGATCGCCAGCGGTGGACGCAGTACCTGTACGGCGTGGACGGCGGCGACCCCGCGCTGTACGACCTCGTCCTGAACCTGGAGCATCTGGATATCCCGCAGGCGTGCGAGATCATCGCGGCGATGGCGCGGCAGGATGCGTTCAAGGAGACGGCCGCGTCGCGGGGCGCGATGGCGGACCTTGCGCTGGCGAGCCGGGTGCGGGCGAATCTGGCGGTGGCTCCCCAGACCGCGCACCTCGAGGTGGACGTCGTGTCCCACGCGGGCGCGGTGGTCGTGAAGGGCAAGCTGGCGAGCCGCGAGCAGACGAAGGACGTGGAAGAGGTCGTTCGCCACGTGTCCGGCGTGGTCGACGTCGACCTCGAACTCTTCACGGAGATCAGGGTGTAGCGGGCCGGCGTGGCCGGACCGCCGGCCGGCTGTCGGGGGAACAGGAAGCTGTCTGGGGGGGACATCCCCGCTCAATGTGGTGTTCATCGAGCTCAAGAGGTGATGCGCTATGAGATTCTCGGTTGCTCAACTGGTCGTCGGTTCACGGTCACGCAGAAAGCTCCTCGGGGCAGTGGGCGTGTGCCTGGCGTTCGTGATGGTCGCGGCGGTGCTCGGCGGGTCGGTCGTGGCGGCCCAGCCGGCGCCGGAATCGACGGCCGCCGTCACCCACGAGGGCGGGGAAGCGTCGTTGAAGCTGCCCGACCTCAGCCTCGCGCAGTTCCGCGGCGTGGACGGGCGGACCCTGCTGAAGTCCGGCCTGGTGGTCTGCGTGCTCGGCCTGCTGTTCGGGCTGATCACCTACAAGAGCATCGAGAAGCTCCCGGTGCACGAGGCCATGCGGGAGATTTCCGAGCTGATCTACGAGACCTGCAAGACCTACCTGATCCAACAGGGCAAGCTGCTGCTGGTGCTGGAGATCTTCATCGCGGTCATCATCGTGTTCTATTTCGGCTTCCTCCAGCAGTTTGAGCCCTCCCGCGTCGTGATCATCCTGCTGTTCAGCCTGATCGGCATCGGCGGCAGTTACGGCGTCGCCTGGTACGGCATCCGCATCAACACGTTCGCGAACTCGAGGACCGCCTACGCGAGCCTCCGGGGCCGCCCGTTCCCGCTCTACGCGATCCCGCTCAAGGCGGGCATGAGCATCGGCATGATGCTGATCAGCGTCGAGCTGTTCATGATGCTGTGCATCCTGCTGTTCGTCCCGGGCGACTACGCGGGCCAGTGCTTCATCGGGTTCGCCATCGGCGAGTCCCTGGGCGCGGCGGCCCTGCGGATCGCCGGCGGTATCTTCACGAAGATCGCCGACATCGGGTCCGACCTGATGAAGATCGTCTTCAACATCAAGGAGGACGACGCGCGCAACCCCGGGGTGATCGCGGACTGCACCGGAGACAACGCGGGCGACTCGGTCGGGCCGAGCGCCGACGGGTTCGAGACGTACGGCGTCACCGGCGTCGCGCTGATCTCGTTCATCCTGCTGGCCGTGCACGACCCGAAGGTCCAGGTGCAGCTGCTGGTCTGGATCTTCGTGATGCGCGTCGTGATGGTGCTGGCGAGCGGGCTGTCCTACCTGCTGAACGACATCCTGGCCAAGGCCCGGTTCGCCACGGCGGACAAGATGAACTTCGAGACGCCGCTGACGACGCTCGTGTGGATCACGTCGCTCGTCTCGGTCGCCATGACCTACGTGGCGTCCTACATCCTGATCGCGGACCTCGGCGACGGCACGCTGTGGTGGAAGCTGTCGAGCGTCATCACCTGCGGCACGCTCGCCGGCGCGATCATCCCGGAGTTCGTCAAGGTGTTCACGTCGACCGATTCCGGCCACGTGCGTGAAATCGTGATCGCCTCGCGCGAGGGCGGCGCGTCGCTGACCGTGCTGTCCGGATTCGTGGCGGGCAACTTCAGCGCCTTCTGGCTGGGCATGGCGATCGTGTCGCTCATGGGCATCGGGTACGGGGTGAGCACGCTCGGCTTCGCGGCCCTGATGGTCGCACCCGCCGTGTTCGCGTTCGGCCTGGTGGCGTTCGGCTTCCTCGGCATGGGGCCCGTGACCATCGCCGTCGACTCCTACGGGCCGGTCACCGACAACGCGCAGTCGGTGTTCGAGTTGTCGGTCATCGAGCAGGTGCCCGGCATCGCGAAGCAGATCAAGAAGGACCACGGCTTCGACGTGGACTTCGCCCGCGCCAAGGACCTGCTCGAGGAGAACGACGGGGCCGGCAACACCTTCAAGGCCACCGCGAAGCCGGTGTTGATCGGCACCGCGGTCGTCGGCGCGACGACGATGATCTTCTCGATCATCGTGCTGCTGACGCAGGGGCTCACGCAGAACCTGGACAAGCTGTCGCTGCTGCACCCGCCGTTCCTGCTGGGCCTCATCTCCGGCGGCGCCGTGATCTACTGGTTCACGGGCGCCGCGACCCAGGCCGTCACCACCGGCGCCTACCGGGCGGTGGAGTTCATCAAGGCGAACATCAAGCTGGAAGGCGTCACGAAGGCCTCGGTGACCGACAGCAAGCGGGTCGTCGAGATCTGCACGCAGTACGCGCAGAAGGGCATGTTCAACATCTTCGTGACCGTCTTCTGCGCCACGCTCGCGTTCGCGTTCCTGGAACCCTACTTCTTCATCGGCTACCTGATCTCGATCGCCATCTTCGGGCTCTTCCAGGCCATCTTCATGGCCAACGCGGGCGGAGCCTGGGACAATGCCAAGAAGGTCGTCGAGGTCGAGCTGAAGGAGAAGGGAACCCCCCTCCACGCGGCGACCGTCATCGGCGACACGGTCGGCGACCCGTTCAAGGACACCTCCTCGGTGGCCATGAATCCCGTGATCAAGTTCACGACGCTGTTCGGCCTGCTGGCGGTCGAGCTGGCGGTCAGCCTGGCCAAGGATGCAGGCACGGGCCTCACGCATTCGCTGTCGGCGGTGTTCTTCGTGATCGCGCTGGTGTTCATCTGGCGGTCGTTCTACGGCATGCGGATCCACGGGGCGGCCTGACCCCGGCGGTGCGGGCAGCGGAGCCTCGGCCACGCGAGTCGGGGCTCCGCCGGGCGAGGGATCAGTCGGTTCGGGCCGCGGCGGCCCCTGCCACCGCGGCGGTCCTGGCCTCGGCCTCCACGAACGCGGCCACGAAGGCCTTCACGTGTGCCAGGTCCGTCATCCAGAGATCGAGCTGGGCCGAGAAGCGCAGCAGGCGGCCGATGGTCGCGAGCCGCTCGGCGCCGGTGTCGCGGTCGATGCCGCGCGTCCACGCCGTGAGCGTGTCGTCGATGACGCTGGTCGTGAACCGGTGGAGCCGGAGCACCTCGGCCATGAACTCGGCCCGCAGGGTCCGCTGCCAGCGCGCCGCGCCGCCGCCCTTGAGGCGCAGGCTGATGTGGTTGTTGCTCTCCGTCTCGCCAAGGAATGCGTCGACGATCGCGAAATGATAGGCCTGCCTGGAGTTGAGGTTGACGTAGGTGTCGGTGATCGCCGCGTAGTTGGGCACGCCGAGGGCCCGCCCGCCCTCGGCGGTCACGGTCGATGCCAGCACCGAGGCGAACTGCCGGGGCTCCGGCAGGTCCGGCCGCTGCTGGTCCACGGTGTCGTCGCTCAGGCCGCTCCACAGGGCGCGGAAGGGTGACGACTGCACGTCTGCCAGTTCGACCGTGCGCTTGCGGGCGGCCTCCGGGCGCAGCCCGCCCCCCAGGTCGAGCAGGTGCACGTACACGTGCGGCGGGCCCGCCAGCTTCTTGACCCCACCGAGCGACGAGCCGACGAGGCGGTCGCCGATCTCGAACATCGCGAGAATCGCGCTCTCGTGCGCGAAGCGGATGACGTCGTGGAGCGACTGGCAGGCCCAGGAGCTCATGAAGCTGCTGCCGTTCAGCTTCGTCAGCTTCCCGGCCAGCGCGCTGGGCAGCCCGATCGTCTCGCGGCCGCCGACGGCGAGCGGCAGGCGGCCCTGCAGGTCGGGCCACAGCACGCCGGCGAACACGCTGCGGCTGGCGACGTCCAGGCTCACCGACTGGCCGGGCACGAGCTTCTCGCAGGCGCTGTCGACCCCGAACAGGCTCGGCACCCGGAACTCGCGGACGATGGAGGCGGCGTGCCCCGTCACGGTGCCCTGTTCGACGATCACGCCGCAGATGCGCTGGAGGAATCGCACGCAGTCCGGCGACAGCTGCGGGACGACGAGCATCGATCCCTCGGGGATGCGCTCCTCGTCTGCGCCCGTCCGGGCGACGAAGATCGGCCCGACGGCGCGGCCGGTCCAGACGGGCTGCCCGCCCCGCAGCAGGAGCGGGGCGTCGACCGGGATGGCCGCCCCGGCCACGTCGCCCTGTTCCACGCGCAGCGGCCGGGACTGCAGCAGGAAGATCCCGCCCTGCTGGTCGACCGTCCACTCGATATCCTGGGGGCCCCCGAAATAGTGCTCCGTCGCGAGCGCGCGGTCGACCAGGCTTCCCAGCTCCGCGTCGCTGAGCGTGCTGCGGACCTGCTCGTCGGGGCACACCGCTTCCCGCACGATGCCCCCGCCGGCGGCCCCGACCAGGCGCGTCGGCTTGCGCGCGATGCGGCGCTCGATGACGCGGTGGGGCGTGCGCCGCGTGACGACGATCTCGTCCGCGTTCGCGATGCCGGCCGACACCTCGGGACCGAGGCCGAGGACGGACGTGACGAGCAGCACCGGTTCCCTGGGCGCATCAGGGCGCTTGGTGAACAGGACGCCAGAGACCCGCGATCGGATCATGCGCTGCACGAGCACCGCCATGGGCGTGTCCACCTCGGCGAGCCCGGCCGCCCGCCGGTAGAACACCGCGCGCGGCGCGAACCGGCTGCGGACCACGCGCTTCCAGGCGGCGCCGATCTCCGCCCGCGGCACGTTCAGCACGGTCTCGAACTGGCCGGCGAACGACAGTTCGCTGTCCTCTCCCGACGCGCTGGACCGGACGGCGGCGCCGTCGGCGTCCGGGATGCCGCACCCGACGTACGCGCGGTCGATCGCCTCGAGGATGGCCGGCGGGATCGGGGCCTGGTCCACCACCTCCTGGGCCAGCTCGCACCGCCGCGCGAAATCAACCGGCGCATCGAGGCGCGCCGGCGCGAGCAGGGTCCGGAGCTCGCCCCCGAGGCCGTCGTGCTCGAGAAACGCCCGGTACGCGTCGGTCGTGACCACGAACGACTCCGGCACCCGGAACCCGAGATCGCACTCGAGGCGGGCCAGGTTGACCGCCTTGCCGCCCGCGCGGCCTTCCGTGGCGG
Organism: uncultured Acidobacteriota bacterium; assembly: GCA_963813325.1. GTDB lineage: Bacteria > Acidobacteriota > Vicinamibacteria > Vicinamibacterales > JAKQTR01 > CAWEYM01. The sequence continues at coordinate 292,547 of CAWEYM010000002.1, read as the reverse complement.
ACGTGATCTCGCTCAACTGCAGCGTCAGGCGGACGTCACCCTGTTGCTCGGTCTTCGCGAGGAAGTCCATCACGTCGCGCCGGATGCTCGAGACCACGTTGGCCAGATCGAAGAAGCGGTCGTCGGCGAGCTCGTTCAGCAGGCGCACCATGTCGGCGGTGCCGTCGAACAGGGCGCGAATGCCCATGCGAACCCGCGGCTGGCGGAAGGACGTCCAGGACGACTCCTCCTCCAACTCGGTCAGCAGCGCCAGCACCTCGCTGTTCACGCTCAGCAGGTCGCGGAACGTGCCGTAGCGCGCGCGGAGCTCCTCGGTATCGCCGACGCGTCCCGGGCCGAACGGGTGCGCGCTCAGCGCCTGGCGGAGCGTCCGCCATGCAGCGGGCAGGAAGGACGCCGTCTCGGCGGCGTGCCCGGGCGTGCCGTCCGCGCCGGCACCGGGGTGGCCGCGGCGCGCGGGCCGGCGCCGCGCGACCAGGCCGGTGACGAGCCCCGTCGCGAGCGAGCAGGCCACCGCCAGGAGCCCGAAGCCCACGCCGTGCTCGTGCGCGAACCGGAACAGCCACGCGGGCACCCCGACGCGCTCCAGGCTCACGTGGGTGACCTGCGTGCTCACCAGGACGCCGTGCGAGAACTCGAACACCGCCACCTCGATCTCGCCGGCGGGCACCGTGGCGGGCAGATCGATCGCGACACGGAACTGCCGGCGCCCCCGATCGGCGTCGTCGAGGTGCACGGCGCCGGGACGGACCCAGTACAGGTGCTCGTGTTCCTTGAGCCGAAGCAGGTGGGTGACGACCGCCCGGCCGTCGACGGTCGCGCCCTCGACGTGCACCTGCGCGGCGAGGGCGTCGTACCCGAGCAGGAGCCGCGCGCGCAGGCCCGCGTCGGCCACCGAGCTCACGGCGGCCGAGCTGTAGATGCCGTAGATGTCGGGGGCCCCCCGGAAGGACACGTGCTCGACGCCGCCCCAGATCAGGCCCGCGATCTTGTCGCGCCGGTTGTAGACGCGCCGATCCGACGGCCCCAGGACCCGTACCACGACCTGGGAGGCCGCGTCGACCGTTCCCTGGAGATTGAAGGTGGCGCCGTTGAAGAAGAAGCCGGCCGCGACGCGGGTCGGCTGAATCGATACCGGGGTCTCCGCCCGCGCCGGCACAGGCGCCAGGGCCCACGCCAGGACGATGGCCAGCGCCGCGCCCGTCCGCCGCGGCCCGCGCAGTCCGCCTTTCGACATCGCCGCTCCTCAGTGTCCCGCGATGTGCGACAGCAGGACGTCCGGCGGCTGCATGAGGTCCCAGGAGACCTTGACGGCCACCAGCAGCACCAGCGCCGCCAGCAGGATCTTGAGTTGATCGGCGCGCAGCCTGCGGCCGAGCGAGGTCCCGACGACGGCACCCGCCGTCGACCCGACCGCCAGCAGGAGCGCCAGGACGAAATCCACCGTGAAGTTCTCCGCCGCCTGGAGCACCGTCACGAGCATGCAGGTGAAGAGAATCTGGAACAGGCTGGTGCCCGCGACGACGTGCATGCGCATGCCGAGGACGTAGAGCATCAGCGGCACCATGATGAACCCGCCGCCGACGCCCATCAGCGCCGCGAGCAGGCCTCCGACGAGCCCCATCGCGATCGGGAGCAGCAGCGACACCTCGATGCCGGACTTCGGAAACGACGCGCGCCAGGGCAGACGCTCGACCCACGTACGCCGGTGGATGGGCTGGAACCGCCGCTCCGACATGTACGCGCCGCGCCGCAGGGTGCGCACCGATTCGATCAGCATGAACGCGCCGACGCCCCCGAGGAGCAAGACGTACAGGACGCGGATGACGCTGTTGGCCGGGCCCAGATGGTTGAGCCACTCCAGCAGCCGGACCCCGATCGCGCTGCCGCAGGCGCCGCCGACGAACAGGATGATCCCCATCTTGTAGTCGACGGTGCCGGCGCGCGAGTGCGCGAACGTCCCAGCCGTGGACGAGGCGACGATCTGGGCGGAGTCCGACGCGGCCGCGACCATCGGCGAGATCCCGACGAACATCAGCAGCGGGGTCATCAGGAAGCCGCCGCCGACCCCGAACAGCCCGGAGATGAGGCCGACGGCGCACCCGATGGCGACCACCATCGGGACCTGGACGCTGGCTTGCGCGATGGGCAGGAAGACGTGCATGGTGGCTCTCACGCCCGGGCGGCGCGCCCGACCAGGGCTCCTGATCGGGGTGGGCCGGACGATTCACAGCCGCGTGCGGGGGCCGACACGGCATCGCCCCACGGTGCGCGGGGCAGCTCGGCACCGCTGACCTTACGGCGCCGGAGCGGGGCTGTCAAGGGACGGGGTCCGCGCCGCCTCACGGGGGCGCGTCGGCGGACGACGTCTTCAGCCGCTGATTCTCGATCGTCAGACGCCGCCACTCGAGCGCCCGCTCGATCGCGATCAGCACCTGCTCCTTGCGGAAGGGCTTCGTGATGTAGTCGTACGCCCCCTGGCGGATCGCCTCCTCGGCCGACTCCAGACTGCCGTACGCGGTGATGATCACGACCGGCAGCGTCGGGTCGATCCGGTGCGCCGTTTCGATGACTTCCAGGCCGTCGCGCCCGAGCATCTTCAGGTCCGAGATCACCAGGGACGGCGCGCGCGCCGCCATGATGTCCTCGAGCTCGAGCGGGTTGTTCGTCGTGATCACCTCGTGCGCGGTCCGGCCGCTGATGATCGTCTGCAGCAGCCGCAGCATGTCGACCTCGTCGTCGAGGATGAGGATCGTGTGGCCCATGGTTCGTGCCTCCTGTGCCTCGTTCATCCCGTCTGGCCCTGCGGGCCGGCGCCGGCCCCGCTCGCGACGGCCAGCGACACGTGGAACGTCGTGCCCGGCGGCTCGGGGCCCGCCTCGCCGGCGGTCCGGCTTTCCACGGTGATCGTGCCGCCGGCGTCCTCGATGATGTCGTGGCTGATGAACAGCCCCAGCCCGGTGCCCTCGCCCGGGGCCTTGGTCGTGAAGAACGGATCGAAGATGCGCTCGAGGTTCGCCGGCGCGATTCCGTGCCCGGTGTCGCTGACGTCCAGCACCACGCGGTCGCCGGCCCGCCGCGTGCGCAGCGTGAGCGTGCCCCCGGCTTTCATGGCGCCCCGCGCGTTGGTGACCAGGTTGAGCAGGACCTGCTGGAGGCCCTGCGGGTCCCCGCGCACCAGCGGCACCCCGTCTTCGAGGTCCGCCGCGCACTCGATCTTCTCCGTCAGGAGCGTGTTGCGCACGATGACCAGGACGCGCCGCACCTCGGCGTTGAGATCCGCGGTCTCGTCGCCGACGGCGGGGCCTCGGGCGAACCGCCCCAGGTTCTCGACGATTCGCTTGCAGGCCAGCGCCTGCTTCTCGATGATCTGCAGTTGCTCGTGGGCCTCCGTGCCGGGCGGCGTCGTCTCGAGCAGCAGGTCCGTGAAGCCCAGGATGACCGCGATCGGGTTGTTCACCTCGTGGGCCACGCCGGCCGCCAGGGTGCCGAGCGCGGCCAGCCGCGAGCTGAGATTCAGCTGCCGCTCCCGCTGCTTCTGGAGCCTCGACCAGTACCGCTCCCGGCGCAGCAGCGACACGCTCCCGGCGAGGATCGCCAGCGCGATGGCCGACTGCACGTAGAGCTGGCGCAGGAACAGGGCCCGCACCATGCCCTGGACCTCGCTCGTCGGGGCCACGACGGCCACCGACCACGGCGGCGTCGTCTGCTCGGGATCCAGGCGGATGGGGCAGTAGCCGATGAGTTTCCGCACCGGCCCGACCTCCTGCCGGTGCCACCCCGACTCGTATTCGCCGACGCCTTCCTCGCCGCGCAGCATGTGCTCCCGCATGATCACGTTGATGCCCTCGAAGCCGAGGCGCGGGTCCTTCTCGTGCCGCGCCGTGAAGGCGCTCTTCCCGATGAAGTCCGCCATGGGATGGGCCAGGAACGTGCCGGTCTCGTCGATCACCCACGCGTAGCCGGTCGTCCCGGAGCGGGCGTCGGCCGTGAAACGCCGGGCCAGCGCCGAGGCATCCACGGCGAACATCAGGACGCCCCCGAACCGCGCCGCGCCCCCGCGATCGCCCGGGATCACCTGCGGCGTGGCCATCAGGAGAGTCAGCACCGAATGCTGCGGATCGGCCGTGAGGCGCGTGGACGAGACGAACACCTGCCCGCGGTGCTCGGGCCGGACCGCCCACCGGTACGCCCCGCCGGCCGTCAGATCCTCGTGCCCGACCCGCTCCTCGCCCGATGCCGTGACGATGCGTGCCGAGGTGCCCGCGGCATCGACGCAGCGGATCTCGAGGAGTTCGCGGCCCTCGACCGACGCCAGGGCGACCCGCATCCGCTGGCGCCAGCTCTCGGCCGAGAGCGGCTCCCCGCAGGGCGACTGGTTCAGCACCAGCAGCTCGCGCTTCAGGAAGTCCACATCCTGGCGAATCAGCGTCGAAAGGTTCCGGGCCAGCACCAGTTGCTGGGCGTTGAATTCTTCCGACACGACCTGGCGCATCTGACCGAACGACAGCAGGCCCAGGATGAACGCCGCTACCAGCAGCGTGACGGCCGCGATCATGCCGACGAGCGGAACGATGTGCCGGGGGTGATGCCACCTCATGCGTGCCCCGCTGACTGCCGGGCCTCGCTGTCGAGGCCGAGGGTGTCGTCGCCCGCCTGGAACGCCCGAATCGCGCGGGCCGTCGCGTCCGGGTCGGCCAGACGCGTGTCGAGCTGCCGCGTGAGCACCATCAGGCGCCCGACGACCTCCAGCTCACGCGCCATCGACGCGGCCGGGAGCCCCTCGACCCGCCCGAACAAGGCGTCGTCCCGCCGCGCGATCACCCAGTGCCGCGGCTCGAGCACGCCGGCGATGAACTCGAGGCGCCGCGTCCGGCCGTCGTTGTCCGCCGCGCCGCCGTGGAAGACGACGCTGGCGTAGTTGCTCGAGGCGTCGGGCGACACGGACGCGTCCACGCGGGCGAAGTGATAGCCGAAGCGGAAGTTGATGTTGACGTACGTGTCGGTGACGATGACGAAGTTCGGTTCCGGCCGCTCGAGGGACGAGGGCCGCGACGTCAAGGCCGTCAGCATGACGGATCCCAGCCCGGCGACGCCGGCCGCGGAGTCGGTGCCCCAGCGGGCACCCGCGAGCCCCGACCAGATCGCCTGCAGCGGCAGCGACCGGAACTGCTCCGGCCGGACCGTCGCCGTCCGGCCGTCGTGGTCCAGCCCGCCCCCGAGGTCGACGAAGCGGAACTCCAGCGGCAGCGCGCTCTCGAGCGTCAGCGCGCCGCCCGCGCCGCCGACGCTGCCGCCCGCGAGGAACATCTCCTGCACGGCGCGTTCGTGCGCGTAGCGCAGGATGTCATGCAGCGTGCGGCAGCCGGCCGCCGTGAACTGGCGGCTCCGCGGGTCCGTCAGGTTGAGGGGCGCCAGCAGACGAAGGACCGCCTGCAGTTTCCGGAAGAGCGGGCTCTGCAGGACGGCGTCATCCGTGTGGCGGGCGGCGGCGAGCGCCAGCAGGCTCTCGATGCGCCCGGCGTAGATGTTGCCCATCTCGGCGTCCACCGTGACGACCTGCCCGTCGTGCAGGGTGGCGAGCGCGCCCTCGGCGTTGACGATCGCCGGGATCCCGAACTCGCGGGCGACGGTCGCCAGGTGGCAGGCGACCGACCCGACCTCCGTCACGATGGCCGCCGCGCGGTCGACGATCGCCGCCAGCGTCGGGGCGGCCGTCCGGGCGACGACGACCGCGCCGTGCGGGACGTCCGGCGCGGCGCCTTCCGTGACGACCGCGACCGGTCCCGCCGCGATGCCGGGCGAGGCGACGATCCCGCCGCCGAGCAGAATGGGCAGGCCCTTCCTCGCGGCCACCTGCGGCGGGGAGGACGACGCGGCCGTCGCCGTGCGCAGGGGCCGCGACTGGAGGACCACGACCCGCTCGGCGGGGTCGATCGCCCACTCGACATCCTGCGGCACGCCGAAGTGCTGTTCGAGCCGCGCGCCGTAGTCCGCGAGGCGCGTGATCTGGTCCCGCGTGAGACAGGGCTGCTCGCGCATCCACGACGGCACCTCGACCTCGACCACGCCGACTTCCTCGCGGCTGAGCAGCATCCGCGGCTTGCGCACGACCCGCGACGAGAGGAGGGTGCGCGCGGGGTCCCGCGCGACGCGGAACACGTCCGGGCTGATGCTGCCGTCGACGGTGGACGGGCCGAGCCCCCAGCTGCCGGACAGGACCATGCTGTCGTCGCCGGACGAGTCGATCGCGCGCGTGTAGAGCACGCCGCTCGCCCGGGCGTCGATCATGAGGACGACGCCGACGGCCATCGGCAAGGCGGCGCCCTCGAGCCCCCGCGCCTTGTAGTACACCACCGCGCGGGGGCCGAACTGGCTGGCCACGACCTCCTTGCACGCGCCGAGCAGGCCGCCGCGGTCCACGTTCAGCACCGAGACGTACTGGCCGGCGAAGCTGAACTCGCCGTCTTCGCCGACGGCGCTCGATCGGACCGAGACCGGCGCGGCGGCACGGCCCGCGCGCCGGACGAGCGCCTCATGCGCGCCCAGGATCGCGGCGGCAATCGGCGCGGGCCACGGTGCGTCGAGGATCTGCGCCCGGATCCGCTCGCTGGCCCGCGCGAGGCGCTCCTTGTCGATCAGCGTCAGCTCGGCCAGCGTCCGCTGGATCGACGCCCACAGGCCCTCCTGCGCCAGCAGGCCGTAGCAGGCCGCGCTGGTCACGGAGAAGCCGTCGGGCACAGGCACCCCCGCGCCGTTCCGCATGTCCGCCAGGCGCCGGACCTTGGCTCCCACCAGTTCGATCGGCGGGGCCTTCATGTCCTCGAAGTGCAGGACGTAGGGGCCCGGGGGCACCGCGGCGTGTTCCGTGAGGACCGCCTGGACCTCGGTCGCCACCCGCTCGAGCGCGGCGCCCAGCCGCCGCTCGCGGCCGTCGCTCAGCACCGCGAGCGCGTCGACGACCTCGTGCCCGAGCGCCAGCGCGCGGCTCGTCACGTCGCGAATGTAGGCGGCGTCGAACAGGAATTCGCCCGTCGACGTGCGCTGGAGATCGGCGAGGCGCTCGAGGGCCTCGTTGTTGGCGGACGTCAGCGTCTTCAGCGCCGCGTACTTCTCGTGGATCGAGGCCGCCGCGCGCGACTCCCGCCGGCGCATCCCGAGCCGCGACAGCAGGACGTCGAGTCTCACGGCACCACCCTCCCGGGCGGGACGGCGCGGCCGGCCTGCGGATCGAACAGGTAGTTGCCGTCGAAGAAGGCCCGGACGAACCAGTCCATGGGCGCGCCGGGTCCCATGCGCATGTCGAGCTGCCGGGTCGCCACGATCAGGCGGCCGAGCAGGTCGAGCCGGTCGGCGATCGCCTCGCGCGGATACTTGCGCAGCCGCGCGTGGACCTGGTCGGCGCGACGTTCGACCTGGAAATCCAGCCTCTTGAGGATCTGGGCGATGACCTCGCAGCGCTGGGCGCGGCGCGCGTCGTCGGCCGCCCCGCCCTTGAACCGGAAGCTGACGTAGTTCCGCGTCTGCAGGTCGCCGCAGTACGCGTCCACCGCCGCGAAGTGGTAGCCGATCCGCGAGCTGAAATTGCAGTAGCCTTCGGCGACGATGGCGTAGCTGCGATCGCCGAGCTGGCGCTGGCCGCTCTCGTACCGGGGGCTCATCATCGACTCGGTGGCGACCGCGAGGAATCCCGAGAGCGAGATGCCGCGCGGCTCCCACCATCGGAGGGTGGGATCCATCATGCCCTTGAGGAGGGCGCGCATCGGCTCCGAGAGGAGCTCGCTCGCGCGAACGGTGGAGGCGTCGGGCGGCAGGGGCTCGAGGCCGCCGCCGATGTCGATGAGATAGAGTTCGTAAGGCAGGCGCTCCGCCAGCTTGACGGCCCGCTGGCTGACGTCGGCGACGCGGTCACTCATCCGGAACATTTCCTCGAAGGCCTTCTCGTGGGCGAACCGCGCGATGTCGTGGAAGGTCCGGCAGGCCTGCGGGCGGAAGGTCTGGCTCCGCGGGTCGGTCAGGTTCAGCGGCACGATGCCGTCGGCGACCCGGCGCAGGATGCCGTAGACCGGGGTGTCCTTCATCGTGCGGGCCGGCGCCACCGGCGTCGCCGCCAGGAGGCGGTCGACCCGTCCCTCGAAGACGGCCCCCGTGTCGGCATCGACCGTCACGATCTGCCCGGGGGCCAGCGTGGAGGTGGCGATCCTGGTATCGAGCACCGCCGGCAGCCCGAACTCCCTGGCGAGCGAGGCCATGTGGCCCGTCGTGGCGCCGATGTCGGTGACGATGGCGGCCGCGCGGCCCATCACCTTGACGAACTTCGGTGACGAGTGGCGCGCCACGAGCACCGCGCCGACTGGGAAGTCGGCGGCGTCGTCGGACTCCGAGAGGTGGAAGACCGGCCCGCTCGCGCACCCGGACGAGGCCGGCATCCCCGTGAGCAGGGCGGCGTGGCCGTCCACGTCGGCCGGGACGTCCGTGCGCGCGGCGCCCGGCGCGCGCGAGACGCGGAGCGGCCTGCTCTGCAGGAGCCAGAGACGGCCGGCCGCGTCGCCGGCCCACTCGACCTCCTGCGGGCGGCCGAAGTGGGTTTCGGCGGCGCGCACGAGGCGGGCCAGATCCAGCACCTGCCCGTCCGAGAGACACGGCGCGGACCCCGCGTCGCGCGGCACGTCCCGCCAGCGGACGCCGCCCTCGGGCGCCAGCTCTGCGCGGGTGTCCTTCACGCCGAGGCGGGCCCGCACGATGGCCGGCGCGCCGTCGCGCGAGACCTCCCAGGTGTCGGGGCTCACCGACCCCCCGACGGTGGTGAGCCCGAGCCCCCAGGCGCCGGTGACGAGCAGCGTGCCGGCGCCGGGGCGGTTGGGGTCCACCGAGCACGCGACACCGCTGGCAAGGGAGTCGACCTGCGCCATGCACAGCACGGCCATGGCCGCGGCCTCGTCGGGGATGCCGTTCACGAGCCGGTAGAAGAGCGCGCGCGGCGTGTAGAGCCCGGCGATGACCTCGCGGTACGCATCGATGAGGCCCTCGCGCGCGACGTTGAGCAGGCTCACGTACTGGCCCGCAAACGAAATCTCGCCGTCCTCGCCCACGGCGCTCGACCGCATCGACACGCGCGGGGGAGACCCGAGGCGCTCGGCGAGCCGGTCGTAGGCCTCCAGGATGTCGTGCGCGATCGCGGGCGGGACGGGCCGGGCGGTGATGAGGGTGTGGAGATCCTCGCTGATCTCGTGGAGGCGCTGCAGGTCGTCCGCGTCGGCGCCGGACTGGGCGGCCCGGATCTCGTCGCCGAGCTGGTCGCAGGCCAGCATGCTGCCGAAGGCGGCGGTAGAGATGGCGAAGCCGTCCGGCACGGGCAGTCCTGCGCGGTTCCGGGCCTCGCCGGCGTTGGCCGCCTTGCCGCCGACGGCGTCCGCGCGCGACGCGTCCAGGTCGTCGAGCCGGTACACGGGCGGCCCGGCGGCGGACACCGCCGGGTCGCCCGCGAGGATCGGCTCGATGGCGCGCTGGATGCTGCTGAACACGGGGTGGAGTTCCTGGTACCGCCGCGAGGAGAGCTTGTCGAGGCAGAGGATCATCCGGTACGTGTGCGTGGCGCACGTCACCGCGCGGAACCGGATGTAGGCCATGCCGAACGGCGTCCGGCCCTCCAGCGTCTGCTCGATGCTCGCGATCTGCTCGAGCAGTTCGTCGTTGGAGGTGATCAGCTCTTTGAACGCGAGGTACGACAGGCGGAGCGCGGCCTTGGTGTCACGCCGGGCGACGAGCGGCCGCCACTGGCCGCGCCCGAGCAGTTTGCGGACGAATCTCCTCACCCCCACGTCGGCGCTCTCCCGGCGGGCATCAGGCCCCCTCTGTCACCCGGCAGTCACCCCTGGCGCCTGTCGTCGTGCTGTTCCTCCTCGAGCCGCTTCTTCTCGAACGCCGCGTCCACCTTGGCGAGGATGTCGTCGAGCTCCGCGGGCTTGAGCAGGTAGTCGTACGCCCCGAGGCGCATGCCCTCGACGGCCACATTGATCGACGCGTGGCCGCTCAGGAGGATCACCTTCACGAGAGGCTGGAGCCTGCCGATATTCCGCAGGGTCTCGATGCCGTCCATGCCCGGCATCCGCACGTCCAGCAGGACGACGTCGAACGGGCGCGTGCCGAGCAGATCGAGAGCCTGCTGCCCGGACGACGCGGTCTCGACGTAGAAGCCGCGGGCGGTCAGCCGCTTGGCGAGCGTCTCCACGAATCGCTGCTCGTCATCGACGAGCAGCAGCCTGATGATCCTCATGCGTGCCTCCGCGCGGGGCGGGTTGATCCGCCTCGGGCAGCGTGACCGTGAACGTCGCGCCCCCGCCGGGCGGGCTCGCGACGGCGATCTGCCCCCCGGATCGTTGCACGATCCAGGCGCTGATCGACAGCCCCAGGCCCGTGCCCTCGCCCGCGGCCTTCGTGGTGAAGAACGGCTCGAAGATCCGGCCGAGCCGATCCTCCCTGATGCCGGGCCCGCTGTCGGCTACCGTGACCCGCACGAGCCGATCGTCGTGCGCCGTCGTCAGCGTGAGCGTACCCGGCGTGCCCTTCATCGCGTCCAGCGCGTTCTTAATCAGGTGCAGGAACACCTGGCTGATCTCCGCCTCGTCGCCCGCCGCCAGCGGGAGCTCCGGATCGAAGCGCCGCACCACCTGCACGTTCGCGGCGGCGAGCTCGCTCTCGAGGAGGTAGAGCGTCCGGGTGAGCGTCCGGTTCGAGTCGGTCGCGCCGGTCGGCCGATCCATGTCGCGCGCCCAGTGCAGCAGGCGCTGGGTCACGCCGCCCGCCCGCTTGATCTGGAGGCGGATCTGCGCGACCGAGTTCGCCAGTTCCTGCCGCGTGCCCTCCTGCGCGAGGTCGGGGCCGGCCAGCAGATCCTCCGACCAGCCCGCCTCTTCATTCATGATCGCCAGCGGGTTGTTCAGGTCGTGCGCGATGCCCGACGCGATCTCGCCGAGCGACGCCGCCTTCGACAGGCGCGTGAACTCCTGGAAGAACGCGTCCCGCTGACGCTCCAGTTCGGCGACCCGGCGCGTGACGTGCCGCGTGGCCGCGACCGCGACCGCGTACGACGCGGCCAGGCCGCCGGCCACGAGCGTCGCGGTGACCCAGTGGGGCGCGTCAGGGCTGCCGACGAGCAGCACGAGCGTGGCGGCCAGGACCGCGATCGGCGTGGACGCGACCGCGCCGATGAGCGTGCGAACCGGGAGCCTCAGGGGCGTGCGCGCGACGCGGAATCGCTCGGCCGGCTGAGGAATGTCGCCCCCTTCCGTGGGCGCAACAGTAGCACGGTGAACGCCGCGGAGAAAAGACGCGGGTCGGCGCGGCCGGCGCGGGCCGCGGCGTGCGGCCGGTGCCGTGCCGTCAGCCCGACGGCCGGCGACGCCCGCTTGACAGGATTCGTCAAAGCCTCGTATCGTCTCCCGCACACGCCGGCGGTCCGATGGGCTCAGCCGGCGGCCCCCGCTGCATGGTCACGAGTCGCCCCGACGCGGGCGACTCCCGGACACTGGAACGGAGGCACGCCGATGACGAGGCCACTCCTTGCCCGTCGGCTGGTCGCGCCGGTCGCCGTCGCGATTCCCTGGCTGCTGACGGCCGTCGCCCACGCCGCGCCCGCTGCCGACGAAGGCAAGCTGGTGCACGTGGCGGACACGCGGGCCCTCACCGGGCTGAGCCTGTTCGTCGCCAATCTCTACAACACCGACCGGCTCCTGTTCACGATCTTCGCCGTCGGCCTGACGGCCGCGCTCGGCTTCGGGCTCGGCCTGCTCATGGACGTGGCCGTCGCCGCCATCGGGCTCGACCTCGGCAAACGCCACACCCGGGAATAGCACCCGGAACATCGAGGGCCTCATGCTGGACGTCTTTTCCGTGACCCTTCCGATTTCGGGCGTGGCCGTGAACGTGCTGCTGCTGGGCCTGCTGGGCGTCGCCGTCGGCGTGCTCGGCGGCTTCTTCGGCATGGGCGGCGCCTGGATGGTGACGCCCGCGCTGAACATCTTCGGCTTCCCGATGCCCTTCGCGGTCGGGACCGATCTCTGCCACATGGCGGGGAAGTCGATCATCTCGACGCGGCGTCACGCGAAGTTCGGCAACGTCGACGTGAAGCTCGGCCTGACGATGCTGGCCTTCGACGTGGTCGGGATCGAGATCGGCGCCCGGCTGGTGATGCTGCTCGAAAGCCGCGGCCTGGCCGGTCCCGTCATCCGCTGGGTGTACGTCGTATTCCTCGCGCTCATCGGCGCGCTCGTCTTCTACGACTACTTCAAGAAGCGCGCGATGGATCGCGCCGCCGGCGGCACCCTCGACGAGTCGCACTCGGCGGTGCAGTGGCACCTCACCCTTCACCGCATCAACATCCCGCCCATCGTCAACTTTCCGGTGGCGCAGGTGCGGTGCTCGATGTGGCTGCCTGCCATGGTCGGCCTGCTGGTCGGCATGCTCGCCGGCTTCCTCGGCATCGGCGGCGGCCTCATCATGATGCCGGCCCTGGTGTACCTGATTGGCTGTCCGACCTACGTCGCGGTCGGGACCGATCTCTTCACCGTCATGCTGTCGGGCTTCTACGGCGCCTTCACCTACGGCATGAAGGGGCGCGTCGAGATCTTCGCGGTGCTCTTCATGCTGATCGGCGCCGCACCCGGCGCGCAGATCGGGACCATCGCGACGAAGTACATCCGCGGCTACGGCATCCGCCTGATGTTCGGGATCACGGTGGCCTGCGCGCTCGTCTCCGTCATGCTCAAGCAGTTCGACATGAGCACCGCGGCGGCGTGGCTGGTGATGGTCGCCGTCAGCGCGATGACGCTGGTCGTCATCGTCGGGATGGTGCGCGGGGCCATGCAGGAACTGCGGCAGCCGGGCGAACCGGTGGCGTGACGGGAACCGGCAGGGAGCAACCATGAACGGATTCACGATGTGGTCTCGGGGCGGCCGGGGTCCCATTCTCTGCGGCGCGGTCCTCGTGGTCCTGGTCGGCGTCGCCGCCTGCGGTCCGCCGGCCCCCGTGGTCCAGGGCAAGGCGGTTTCGATTGCCGGCAGCCTGCTCGGGATCGCGGACGAGACCCGGCCCGATGCGCCGCCCGTGGTCGTGGACATCGCCACCGCGGAGCTTGGGGCGCCCCCCGTCGTCGGCGACCTGGTGCGGGTGGTCTACCGGCAGGAGGCCGGCGGCAACCGGGCGCTGGCCGTGATGAACCTGACGCGCGAGGAGCGGACCTCCGGCGGGTCCCGATAGGACGGCCCGGAGACGCGCCAGCCAGGTTGCCCGAAGCCCCGTGCGCCAGGTTTGGGCGGACGGCGCACCGGTGCAGGGGAGGCCAGCCGGTCGTCCCTGCCCGGGCGAAGATTCCCGACACAATAACCGTGGTTTGAGGCCTCCGGCGGGTCGGCTGGCGGGCCGATTGGGTGGAAGTGGGCATTGTCGACCATCCCTATCGACCATACGGGTGTAATCGTAAGTGATAGTAAATACTTGACATAGCGCCTCGATCGTCAGTATTGTCCCCTTCGTGCGTGGCGGTCGGTCCCCCAACGGCACCATCGCGCACCGCCTCTCGCCCCCAAGCCTCCGGAGTGCAGCCCCCCGCCAGTTCACCGGCTGTCGCACCTCCGGTTCAGTCGCCGGCCCGCCCGTGAGGCGGACGGCGAGCTCGGTGCTTGGCTCTGGCGCTTCGCCCCCTCGACGGGCGCGTGGCTGCACTGCATCGGAGCGTGGGACTTGGACATTTTCCTGCCGGTCGCGGGCGTCAGCATCAACCTGTTCCTGCTGGTTGGGGCCGGTGGCGTGGTGGGGTTTCTGTCGGGGCTGCTGGGCGTGGGAGGCGGGTTCCTCCTGACCCCGGTCCTGATGATGATTGGCGTGCCGCCGACGGTCGCCGCCGCCTCCGACACCAACGCCATCGTGGCGACCTCCGCGTCGGGCATGGCCGCGCACTTCCGGCTCGGCAACGTCGATCTCAAGCTGGGCAGCGTGCTGCTGGTCGGCGGCCTGGTGGGGGCGGCGATTGGCGTGCAGGTCATTCGCGTGCTCCGGATGCTGGGCAACGCGGACTTCTTCATCACGATGACCTACATCGTGGTGCTCGGCAGCCTCGGGACCTACATGCTCGTGGACAGCTGGCACGGCCTGCGCCGCGGGGCCATGGCGGTGCCGCAGACGTCGCGGCACCGGCGGGCGGGTCGCCTGCTCGGCCGGCTGCCCCTGCAGATGCGGTTTCCTCGGTCGGGCATCCAGCACTCGGTGTTCGTGCCGTTCGTGCTCTGCGCGCTGGTCGGGGTGCTGGCGGCCATCATGGGCGTCGGCGGGGGCTTCATCATGGTGCCGATGATGGTCTACCTGCTGCGGATGCCGATGCACGTGGCCATCGGGACCGACCTGTTCCAGATTCTGTTCACGTGCGCCGGCCTGACCATCATGCAGGCGACGACGAACCACACCGTGGATGTGGTGCTGGCCCTGATCCTGGCCGCCGGGTCCACGGTGGGCGCCCAGGTCGGTGCCCGGGTCGGGCGGCTGCTCCGGGGCGACCAGCTGAAGATCGTGCTGGCGGTCATCGTGTTGCTGGTCACGGTGAAGATGGTCGTGGGCGTCATCGTGACGCCGTCGAGTCTCCTCTCGTATGCGAAGGTCCACTGACGTGATCCACGCCGCCTGGCGCGCAAGGACTGCGGGCATCGCCCTGGGGGTCCTCTTCTCCGCGGCGGCCGGTTCGGCGGCCGGCCAGGCGGTCACGATCCGGGTCACGCCCGACCTGGTGCAGCTCGGGACCGTGGCGAGCGAGGCCCGCCTGCGCATCGACGGGACCGTGGCGCCCGATGCCCAGGCCGTGGTCGTCATCGCCGGCAAGGACGCGGATGAGACCTTCAACCGGAAGGGCCGGTTCGGCCCGATCTGGGTCAGCGCCGGCAAGGTGCACGTGACCGGGGTGCCCTCGGTGCTGCTGGCCTACAGCGCGGCCCCCGTCGCGACGTTCCTGCCCCGGGCAGCGGTCGACGCGGCCCGGCTCGACGAGCCGGCGCTGGCGCGGCGGATGCTCCTGGCGCCGCCGGACGCCGACCGGCCCGAGATCCGCGAGCACTACCTGGCGCTGAAACGCGACGAGGGGACGTACCGGTTCGTGACCGACGCGGTTCGCATGGGGTCGGCCGCCAGCGGGGCTGCCGCCTACGAGCTGGATCTGGTGTGGCCCAGCACGGCGCCGCCCGGCCCCTACCGGGCGACGGTCTACGAGTGCCGCGGGGGCGCGGTGACCGGCACCGCGTCGGCCGCGGTCGAGGTTCGGGAGGTCGGGCTCGCCGCGTTCATGCGGCGGTTCGCCGATGGCCACGCCACGGCCTACGGCGTGATGGCGACCGGGCTGATGATGGGGCTCGGCTTCGGCATTGATTTTCTCGTGGCCCGGATTCGGCGCGTGCGCGCCCGTCGGTCCGGCCGGCCGGTGGAGGCGCGCGCCCGGACGGATGATTCCGTTCATTGACGGTGGGAGGAGCGCACTACTTCAGGAGGTATCGGAATGCCAAGTTATGTCAACCCCGACAAGTGTGACGGGTGCAAGGCCCTCGACAAGACGGCCTGCCAGCACATTTGCCCGAACGACCTGATGGTCCTGAACAAGGACACCATGAAGGCGTTCAACCGGGACGTCTCGATGTGCTGGGAATGCTACAACTGCGTGAAGATCTGCCCCACGCAGGCCGTTGAGGTGCGCGGGTACGCGGACTTCGTGCCCATGGGCGCCAACGTCACCCCGCTGCGCTCCACCGACTCGATCATGTGGACGGTCAAGTTCCGGAACGGGAGCGTGAAGCGGTTCAAGTTCCCCATTCGCACGACCGCCGAGGGGAAGGCCGTTCCCGATGGCGGCTGGGAGACCAAGGTGGACTTGAACAGCCAGGCGCTGTTCACGGAGCCGGCTTCGACCGGTCTGCCTGAAGTGTACACCCTGAAGAAGTAGTGAACGGGGAGGAGCCAGATGGCGAACTTTGAGACTGTGGTTGTCGAGACCGACCTGTTGATTCTCGGCGGCGGCATGGCCGCCTGCGGGGCCGCCGTCGAGGCGGCGTATTGGGCGAAGCAGAACGGCCTGAAGGTCACGCTGGTGGACAAGGCCGCCGTGGACCGTTCGGGCGCCGTGGCCATGGGCTTGTCGGCCATCAACCAGTACGTGGGGTTGAGGGACGGGAAGAACTCGGTCAAGGACTACGTCGACTACGTGCGCAACGACCTGATGGGGGTGACCCGCGAAGACCTGGTCGCCAACATCGCCCGCCACGTCGATTCGACCGTGCACCTGTTCGAGAAGTGGGGCCTGCCGATCTGGAAGGACGAGAACGGCGGCTACGTGCACGAGGGGCGCTGGCAGTTGATGATCAACGGCGAGTCGTACAAGGTCGTCGTGGCCGAGGCCGCGAAGAACGCCCTGCTGCAGAGCGGCGTGGGCGAGATCTACGAGCGCGTGTTCATCGTCGGCCCGCTCATGGACGGCGAGCGGGTGGCCGGCGCGGTGGGCTTCTCGGTCCGCGAAGACAAGTTCTACGTCTTCAAGGCCAAGGCCACCCTGGTGGCGATGGGCGGCGCGGTGCACGTGTTCAAGCCGCGGAGCACGGGCGAGGGCCTCGGCCGCGCCTGGTATCCGCCGTGGAACTCCGGCTCGTCGGCGTACTTCACCCTGAAGGCCGGCGCCGAGATGACCTGCCAGGAAGTGCGGTTCATCCCGGTCCGCTTCAAGGATGCGTACGGCCCGGTCGGCGCGTGGTTCCTGCTGTTCAAGTCCCGCGCGACCAACGCCATGGGCGGCGAGTACATGGTCGAGCGCAAGCCCGAGCTCGAGAAGTGGGGCGCGTACGGGCGCGTGAAGCCCATCCCGGCCAACCTGCGCAACTACCTCGGCATGCTCGACGTGCTCGAAGGCAAGGGCCCGATCTTCATGCGGACCGAGGAAGCCATCCAGAAGATCGCCGACACCTACAAGCACGACGAGAAGGCCTACAAGAAGAAGATGAAGGAGCTGGAGTCCGAGGCGTGGGAGGACTTCCTCGACATGACGATCTCCCAGGCCATCCTGTGGGCGTCGACCAACGTGCAGCCCGAGGAACGCAGCTCCGAGATCGCGGCCGCCGAGCCGTACTTCATCGGGTCGCACTCCGGCGCGTCCGGGGCGTGGGTCAGCGGGCCGGAAGACCTGCAGACCGCCGACACCAAGAAGGACTACTTCTGGGGCTACGCGAACATGGCCACGGTCCAGGGCCTGTTCTGCGCGGGTGACGCGTCGGGCGCGTCCAGCCACAAGTTCTCCTCCGGCTCGCACGCCGAGGGCCGCATCGCCGCCAAGGCCGCGGTGAAGTACATCGTCGAGCACAACACCGCGCCCAAGGTGGACGCGGCGACCATCGAGGCGGTGAAGGCGGAGATCCTGAAGCCGCTCGATCTGTTCAAGGAGTTCAAGGGCGCCACGACGGACCCCGAGGTGAACCCGAACTACCTGAAGCCGCGGATGTTCATGTTCCGGCTTCAGAAGCTCATGGACGAGTACGCCGGCGGCGTGAGCTCCGGCTTCAGCACGAACGCCGCGCAGCTCACCCGCGCCCTCGAGCTCCTCGACTTCCTGCGGGAGGACGCGACCAAGCTCGGCGCGGAGAACCACCACGAGCTCATGCGGGCCTGGGAGAACGTCCACCGCATGTGGCAGGCCGAGGCGCACGTCCGGACGCTGCTGTTCCGGGAGGAGACGCGCTGGCCGGGCTACTATTTCCGCGCCGACAAGCCGGCCCTCAACGAGGACGAGTGGCTGGTGTTCGCCAACTGCCGGTTCGATCCGGATGCCAACAAGTGGGAGATGATGAAGCGGCCCATCCGCCACATCTACTCCGAGCCCAAGGAACACGAACTCCTGGGCGGCTGAGACCCCGGTGGACGAGGGACTCCCGCGCGGGGTCCCTCGTCCGCGCTGCCGGCCCCCACTCGCGAGGAACCCCATGACCACTGGAACGCCTCTCTGCCCGCACTGCCAGCAGCCCCTGTCCAGGTGGCAGAACCCGGAAATGAGCTCCTGGTCTGGAGAGTTCCAGTTCGTGTGCTTCAACGACGAGTGTTCGTACTTCGTGCGGGGCTGGACGTGGATGCGGAGCCAGTTCAACGTGAACGTCTCGTACCGACACCGTCTCGATCCCACCACCGGGGAGACCGGCCCGCTGCCGGTCTGGTCCGGCGACGCGCTTCGCAGCGGCATTCTCGGGGAGGAGACCCCCTAGGCCATGGCGACTGACAAGTCCGTTCAAGACGAGATCCTGCACGACTACCCGCGGATGACGCCGGATGACCGGTTCACGTTCCAGTGCCGGCGCGACCTGCCGTGCTTCACGCACTGCTGCCAGGACGTCTCCATCGTCCTCACGCCCTACGACGTGCTGCGCCTGAAGCGGGCCCTCGGGATCGACTCCTCGGAGTTCCTCCGGCGCTACACGATCTCGCCGTTCACCAAGGACCAGAAGTTCCCGGTCGTGCTGCTGAAGATGGACGAGGCGACGAAGACCTGCGCCTTCGTCGGCCCGGCCGGCTGTTCCGTCTACGGCAGCCGCCCGTGGGCGTGCCGGATGTACCCCCTGGGGGTGGCGGAGCCCCGGCAGGCCACGCCGGTCGATCGCGCGTTTCACTTCCTGCTGCGCGAGGACCTCTGCGAGGGGCACGGCCAGGGGGCCAGCCTCTCCGTGCGCGAGTGGATCGCCGACCAGGGGATCGAGGAATACGACATGATGGGCGCCCCCTTCAAGACGCTGATGCTCCACGACCACTGGGACCGGATCGAGGGCCTGACGCCCGCCCAGATGGAGATGTATTACATGGCGTGCTTCGACCTGGACCGCTTCCGGCGGTTCGTGTTCGAGAGCCGGTTCCTCGACACCTTCGAGGTCGACGAGGCCCGGGCGGATGCCATGCGCACCAACGACGAGGACCTGCTCGACTTCGCGATGCAGTGGCTCCGGTTCAGCCTGTTCGCTGAGCCCAGCATGAAGATCAAACCCGCCGTGATGGAGGCCAAGCGCCAGGCCATGGCCGCCGGCGCGCGATAGGCCGCGAGGCCGTGTGAGAGGACGATGACGGATACCCAGGTTCAAGACTCCGGCGGCCGGCCCGTGCTGGTGATCGGCGGCGGGATCGCCGGCATGACCACCGCGATCGAGGCGGCCGAGGCGGGGTGCGATGTCATTCTCGCCGAAGCGCTCCCGTATCTCGGGGGGCGCGTCGTGCGCAGCTTCCAGTACTTCCCGAAGCTGTGCCCGCCCGGGTGCGGGATGGAAATCAACGTCCGGCGCATCAAGGGGAACCCCCGGATCCAGGTGCTGACGCAGGCGACCGTCGAGCAGCTCAGCGGGTCGCCCGGCGCCTACGAGGCGACGATCGCGATTGCCCCGCGCTACGTGACCGACGCGTGCACGCTCTGCGGCGAGTGCGCCGCGGCCTGCCCGGCCGAGCGTGCCGATGAATTCAACCTCGGGCTGTCCCGCACCCGGGCCGCCTACCTGCCGCACCGCCTGGCCTTCCCGGCGACCTACGTGATCGATCGGGCCGCCTGCACGGACGGGTGCACGGCGTGCCGCGACGCGTGCGAGTACGGCGCCGTCGACCTCGCGCAGCAGCCGGAGCGCCGCACCGTGAAGGTGGCCGCCGCGGTCGCCGCGACCGGCTGGGCGCCGTACGACGCGGCGAAGATCGACTACCTCGGTTTCGGGAAGTGTCCCAACGTGGTCACCAACGTCATCATGGAACGCCTGGCCGCGCCCGACGGGCCCACGGGAGGACGAATCGTGCGGCCCTCCGACGGGCAGGCGCCCTCCTCGGTGGCATTCGTGCAGTGCGCGGGATCCCGCGACGAGAACCACCTGCCGTATTGCTCGGCGGTCTGCTGCGCGGCGTCGCTCAAGCAGACGACGTACCTCCGCGAGCAGTATCCGGAGATGCCGGTGACGGTGTTCTACATCGACATCAGGACTCCCGGGCGCCTGGAGGACTTTCACACGAAGGTCGCCGCCGACCCGCACCTGACCCTCACCAAGGGCAAGGTGGCGAAGGTCGAGGAAGATCCGGCCACGCACGACCTCCTGGTCACCGCCGAGGACGTGCAGAGCGGCCGGAAGGTCACGCAGCGGGTCGGGCTGCTGGTGCTCGCGACGGGCATCGTGCCCCAGACCGCGGGCCTGCCGGCGGGATTCTCGCTGGACGAGTTCCAGTTCCTGACGCACGCCGAAGGACGGACGGGATTCTACGGCGCTGGATGCGCGGTGCGTCCCGAGGATGTGTCTGCGACGGTGCAAGACGCCACGGGAGCGGCCCTCAAGGCCCTCCAGGCCGTCGTGAGGAGTGCTCACCATGGCTGATACACTGGGCGTCTACATCTGCAGCGGCTGCTCGATCGGCGAGGTCATCGACACGGCGGCGCTGGCGAAGGTCGCCACCTCGGAGTTCAAGGTGCCCCGGTGCGAGGTGCACCCGTTCCTCTGCGGGCCCGACGGCGTCGACCTGATCCGCAAGGACCTCGCCGACGGCACGGTCGCCGGCGTCGTGCTGGCCGCGTGCTCGCCCCGGGTGAAGACCGACGCCTTCGCGTTCGATCCCACGATGGTGTGCGACCGCGTGAACCTCCGCGAGCACGTGGCGTGGTGCCAGAAGCCCAACGACGAGGACACGCAGATGATGGCGGAGGACTACCTCCGCATCGGGATCACGAAGGCCCGGAAGTCGGAGCCGCTGGAGCCGGTGCACGACGAGATCTCGAACCGGCTGCTGGTGGTCGGCGGCGGGGTCACCGGCATGACCGCCGCCCTCGAGGCCGCCAACGCCGGGTACGAGATCGTGCTGGTGGAGAAGGCCCCGCAACTCGGGGGCTTCGTCGCGACGCTGAAGAAGCGGTTTCCGACCTCGCCCCCGTACACGGAGCTGCACGGCGACACCGTGGCGGCGCAGATCCAGGAGGTCAGCTACCACCCGAAGATCCAGGTGCTGACCTCGGCCCGCATCCTCAAGACCTCCGGGCAGCCCGGCATGTTCGACGTGACCGTGGCGGCCGGGTCGGGGGAGCTGACCGTGCGCGTCGGGGCGATCGTGATGGCGACCGGGTGGAAGCCCTACGACGCGAACAAGCTCGGGCACCTCGGATACGGGGCGAGCCCGAACGTGGTCACCAACGTCGAGTTCGAGCGGATGGCCGCGGCGGGCCCGATCGTGCGCCCGTCGGACGGCCAGCCCGTCACGAGCGTCCTGTTCGTGCAGTGCGCGGGCTCGCGGGATCCGAACCATCTGGCGTACTGCTCGTCGGTCTGCTGCATGGCGTCCCTCAAGCACGCCGTCTACATCCGGGAGCAGAACCCCGACGCGGCCGTGTACATCGTCTACAAGGACATGCGGACGCCGGGGCAGTACGAGCGGTTCTACCGCGCGGCCCAGGATCACCCGCTCAACTTCCTCACCAAGGGCGAGGTGGCCGGCGTGGAGGCCGGGGCCGACGGCCGGCTGGCGGTGACCGTCACCGGGTCGGTGCTGGGCGAGCGCCTCGTGATCGCGGCGGACCTGGTCGTGCTCGCGACCGGCATGGTGCCGAACGCGGCGGACGGCGTGGCCATCCGGACGGTCAAGGACGCGCGGGCCACGCTGGCCCGGGCCGAGGCGACCGAGCCGCAGAAGGCGGATGCGCACCGGAAGATCGAGGAACTCGCCCACCACGAGGGCACGGAGATCCTGAACCTGACCTACCGCCAGGGCCCGGACCTGCCGTCGTTCAGGTACGGATTCCCCGATTCCCACTTCGTGTGCTTCCCGTACGAGACGCGGCGGACCGGCATCTACGCCGCCGGCGCCGTGCGATCGCCGATGGACTCGGCGCACGCGCGGGAGGACGCGACAGGGGCGGCGCTCAAGGCCATCCAGAGCGTCGCGCTGGCCTCGCGGGGCGCGGCCGTGCACCCCCGGGCCGGGGATTTGTCGTTCCCGTCGTTCTTCCTGCAGCGCTGCACGCAGTGCAAGCGCTGCACCGAGGAGTGCCCGTTCGGCACGCTGGACGAGGACCCGAAGGGCACGCCGCAATTGAACGCGTACCGGTGCCGCCGGTGCGGCGTGTGCATGGGGGCCTGCCCCGAGCGGATCATCTCGTTCAAGAACTACTCGGTCGACATGATCGCCTCGATGATCAAGGCGATCCACGTGCCGGACGAGGACGAGGAGAAGCCGCGGGTGCTCGTGTTCATGTGCGAGAACGACGCGTATCCCGCGCTGGACGTGGCCGGGCTGAACCGCCTGCACTACGACGCGAGCGTGCGCGTGATCCCACTGCGGTGCCTGGGCTCGCTCAACATCGTCTGGATCGCCGACGCCCTGTCGGGCGGCATCGACGGCGTGCTCCTCGTCGGCTGCAAGTACGGCGACGACTACCAGTGCCACTTCATGCAGGGCAGCGAGCTGGCGGACCGCCGGCTGGAGAACGTCAAGGAGACCCTGCAGCGGCTGCAGCTGGAGTCCGGGCGCATCCAGCTGACGCAGCTGGCCATCAACGAGTACGGAAAGCTGCCCGCGCTCATCGACGGGTTCATGGAACGGATCCGGGAGCTGGGGCCCAACCCCTACAAGGGGTTCTAGGCGGAGGAGAGAGTCGCGATGCCTGAAGCCGTGTCCATCCAGCCCGACGTCCGGTTCATCCGTGACGTCGTCGGCGGGGGAGGACGAGACCTCAAGAAGTGCTACCAGTGCGCCACCTGCTCCGTGGTGTGCACGCTGTCGCCGGACGAGGCGCCGTTTCCCCGGCAGCAGATGCTGCGCGCGCAGTGGGGCCTGAAGGACCAGCTGGTGGGCGACCCGGCGATCTGGCTGTGCCACAACTGCGGCGACTGCTCGACGCACTGCCCGCGGGGCGCGCGGCCCGGGGACGTGTTCGGGGCGTTGCGCAGCGAGGCGATCAAGCACTTCGCGGTCCCGGGATTCCTGGGCTCCCTGCTCGCGCGGCCGGCCGGCCTGGCGGTGCTGCTGCTGGCCGGCGCCGTCATCTTCGGCCTGCTGAGCCTGGCCGGCCCGATGTGGACGCCGCACGAGCCGGTCGCCGGCCACGCGTTCGAGTTCGCCGACCTGTATCCCCTCTGGCTGATCGAGACGTTCTTCTTCTCGCTCTCCGGGCTGCTGATCCTCGCGTTCTTCGGCGGGCTGGCCGGGTTCGTGCGCGCACTGCGGGCGTCGGGGGCGCGGGGGCCGATCCTGGCCGGACTCTGGCCGGCGGCCGTCGACGTGATGACCCACACGCGGTTCGAGCAGTGCGGCCAGGCGCGCTACCGCTACACGGGGCACCTGGCGACCTTCTGGGGGTTCATGGGGCTGGCCGGCGTGAGCACCGTGGTGGGCTTCGCCACGATGTTCGGCGTGATGCACACGCCACTCGATCAGACCAACGTGCTCAAGATCCTGGGCAACGCGAGCGGGGTCGTGGCCATCGTCGGGGTCGTCCTGCTGCTCGGCGGGCGGCTGCGCGATCCGGCGAGCCGGGCGGCGAGCACGTATTTCGACTGGTACTTCGTCTGGACGCTGGCCGGGGTCATCTTCACGGGTGCGCTCATCCAGTTTCTCAGGCTGGCCCAGGTGGTCCCGTGGATGTTCGTCCTCTACTACGTCCACCTGGTGCTGATCTTCGCGCTCTTCGTGAGCGCACCGTACACCAAGTTCGCCCACGTGGTCTACCGGACGGTGGCCATGGCGGCGACGGGAAGGCAGCGAACAGTCATCCACACGTAACGGTCAGGGCTGGTTCGGGACGCGGCACGCTGGCGAGCGGCGCGAATCATACCGTCGATAGGAGGAAATGATGGCGGACGAGAAATCCAAGACCCCGCTGCTCGACGACCTCGAGCAGGGTCCGTGGCCGAGCTTCGTCAAGGAGATCAAGCAGGCCGGCGAGAAGAACCCGGTGTGTGGCGATCTCCTCGGACAGCTCGAGGTGTCCTACGAACAGCGGATGGGCCACTGGAAGCACGGCGGCATCGTCGGCGTGCTCGGCTACGGCGGCGGCGTGATCGGGCGCTACAGCGACATGCCCGAGCGCTTCCCGAACGTCGCGCACTTCCACACGATGCGCGTCAACCAGCCGGCCGGGTGGTTCTACACGAGCGACGCGATTCGGACGCTCTGCGACATCTGGGAGCGCCACGGCTCGGGCCTCACCAACATGCACGGGTCGACCGGGGACATCGTGTTCCTGGGCACCAAGACCGACGAGCTCGAGCCGACCTTCAAGGAACTGACCGAGGCCGGGTTCGATCTCGGCGGGTCCGGCTCCTGCATGCGCACGCCGTCGTGCTGCGTGGGCCAGGCGCGCTGCGAGTGGGCGTGCTACGACACGATGGCCATCTGCGACGACATGACCCGCTCGTACCAGGACGAGCTGCACCGCCCGCCGTTCCCCTACAAGTTCAAGATCAAGTGCGCCGGGTGCCCGAACGACTGCGTGGCCTCGATCGCACGCGCGGACCTGTCGGTGATCGGCACGTGGAAGGACGACATCCAGCAGGACGACGCGGCGGTGCGCGAGTACGCGGCGGCCGGCCTCGACATCCAGAAGGACGTGTGCGGTCTCTGCCCGACGCGCTGCATGTCCTGGAACGGCACCCAGCTCACGATCGAGAACCGCGAGTGCGTCCGGTGCATGCACTGCATCAACGTGATGCCGAAGGCCCTGCGGCCCGGCAAGGAGCGCGGCGCCACGCTGCTGATCGGCGCCAAGGCGCCCATCGTCCAGGGCGCCCTCCTGTCCTCGGTGCTCGTGCCGTTCGTGCCGGCCGCGGAGCTGGCCGAGACCATGAAGGAGCTCATCGGGCGCGTGTGGGAGTTCTGGGACGAGTACGGCAAGAACCGGGAGCGCGTCGGCGAGCTGATCCAGCGCGTCGGCCTCGCGAACTTCCTCGACGCGATCGGCCTCGAACCCGCGCCGGAGATGGTGACGGCGCCGCGCGACAACCCGTACATCTTCTTCCAGAAAGAGGGGGACGGCCAGTAGCGGGCCGGACTTGCGAGGAGACATGACGATGGCAACTGCACCAGTGAAACGCATCACGGATATCGGCCCCCCGCACTACCAGAAGTTCCTGCCCCCCCTGATCACGAAGAACTACGGCCAGTGGAAGTTCCACGAGTCCATCGCGCCGGGCGTGTACTGCCACGTCGCGGAGTCGGGCGACCGGATCTACTCGGTCCGGGCGGGATCGCCGCGGCTCCTCAGCGTGCAGACGCTGCGGCGGTTCGCCGACCTCGCCGACCGGTTCAGCGGCGGCCACCTGCGGTTCACGAGCCGCAACAACGTGGAGTTCCTCCTGTCCGACCAGAAGCAGATCGAGCCGCTCAAGAAGGAGCTGGCGACGCTGGGCTTCCCGGTCGGCGGGACCAACAACGCGATCAGCAACATCGTCCACACGCAGGGCTGGGTGCACTGCCACTCGTCGGCCACCGACGCGTCGGGCATCGTCAAGTCCGTGATGGACAGGCTGCACGATCGGTTCACGCACGAAGACCTGCCGGCCAAGCTGCGCATCGCCCTGGCCTGCTGCCTCAACATGTGCGGGGCCGTCCACTGTTCCGACATCGCGATCCTCGGCGTGCACCGGCGGCCGCCGAAGATCAACCACGAGATGCTGCCCAAGACGTGCGAGATCCCGACGCTCATCGCCTCCTGCCCGACCGGCGCGATCCGGCCGGCCACGGTCCACGAGAAGTCGTCGGTGGAGGTCGTCGAGGAACAGTGCATGTTCTGCGGCAACTGCTACACGGTCTGCCCGTCGATGCCGCTCAACGACGCGGAGAACGACGGCCTGTCGATCTGGGTCGGCGGCAAGGTGAGCAACGCCCGCAGCGCGCCAAAGTTCTCGAAGCTCGCGATCCCGTTCATCCCGAACAATCCGCCCCGCTGGCCCGAAGTGGTCGAGGCCGTCGCCAACATCGTCGACGTGTACGCCAAGCACGCGCGGCGGTATGAGCGCATGGGCGAGTGGATCGAGCGCATCGGCTGGCCGCGCTTCTTCGAGCTCACGGGGATTCCGTTCACCCGCTACCACCTCGACGACTTCAAGCACGCGGGGACGACCTTTGCGCGGTCGACCCACATCCGCTTCTAGGAGGAGATCATGTCAGTCACGGTCGAAGCACTGGCCGAGGACATGTTCCAGATGGTCAGCGAGACGCAGGGCAAGAAGAACCTGAAGGCCGGCGACCTGACGAAAGCCATGATCGCCAAGCACGGCGAGGCCAACTGCAGCAAGGATGACTGCAAGGCCGCGATCCGGTTGCTGATGGAGACCGAGCGCTGCGTGTACAGCTACTTCGGCGGAAGCTACATCACGCTGCCGCACAAGGAGGGCGCCGCGCCCGAGTAGGCGCCGGCAGGCCCGCACATTTGCTCCCCTGGGCATCGGGCCGGCGGGGCCGGCCCGATGCGTCCGAAGGAGACGACCATGAAGCAGAAGCAGGCAGAGAACGAACCCGAACTCGCCGCCACCCTCAGGCAGTGGCAGGCGATCGAGGACGGCAGCATCGCCCAGACAACGCTGATCATGGAGAAGACCGCCAACCCCCTCATCCGGCTCGTGATGGAGATCATCCGGCAGGATTCGGTCATGCACAAGAAGGTCCAGCAGGTGCTGATCGACGGCATCGAGAAGGAAGCGTTCTCGCTGACCCCGGAGGAACTGGGCGGGATCTGGAGCCTGATCGAGAAGCACGCCGAGATGGAGAAGGACACGCTGGTGCTGGCCGAGAAGGCGCGGAAGAACTGCCGCCTCTTCGTGCAGCGCCACCTGTTGACGTACCTCATCGAGGACGAGCAGAAGCACGACCGACTGCTCGCCCAGCTCGAGGATTTCAAACGGGGCATCTACCCCTACGCATAGACACCGGCTCTCTGCCGGAAAGGGAAGCGCCATGGGCTTGTTCAAGGACGTCAAGAAGCCGGTCATCAAAACGGGTGGGCAGGCAGGCGGCGAAATCAGTCCGCTGCGCCCTCGCTACGTGCCGAAGACGCCCCCGTGTGTCGGCACGTGCCCCGGCGGCACGGACATCCGCGGCTGGCTCACCACGATCGCCCAGGCCGAGGCCTACGGCCGCACGCCGGAGCAGGCGTACGCCCTGGCCTGGGAGACCATCACCGACCGGAATCCGTTCCCCGCGGTGTGCGGCCGGGTCTGCCCGCACCCCTGCGAGGAGGGCTGCAACCGCGGCGTGAAGGAAGGCGCGGTCGCCATCAACGCGCTGGAACGGTTCGTGGGCGACTTCGGCGTGGCCAGGAAGCTGAAGCTCAAAACGCTGACCGAGACGCGTCGTGACGAGCCGGTCGCCGTCGTGGGCGCGGGCCCGGCGGGCCTGTCGTGCGCCTACCAGCTCGCGCGGCGCGGCTACCCGGTCACGGTCTTCGAGGCGTTCTCCAAGCCGGGAGGCATGCTGCGGTACGGCATCCCCCGCTACCGGCTGCCGGCCGACGTGCTCGATGCCGAGATCCAGCGCGTGCTGGATCTGGGCGTGGATCTGCGGTGCGACACGGCGGTCGGGCGCGAGGTGACGCTCGAGCAGCTCCGGGCGGACTACAAGGCCGTCTTCGTCGGCATCGGCGCGCACAAGGGCCTGAAGCTCGGCGTGCCCGGCGAGGACGCGTCCAACGTCTACACCGGCACCGAGTTCCTGAACCGGGTGAACGGCGGCCATCCGGTGACGGTCGGGGACCGGGTCATCGTCGTCGGCGGCGGTGACACCGCGATCGACGCCGCGCGCGTCAGCGTCCGCCTCGGCGCGCACGTCACGCTGCTCTACCGGCGGACGCGCGCCGAGATGCCCGCCATCAAGCCCGAGGTCGAGGGCGCGCTCGAGGAGGGCGTCCAGATCGAGTTCCTGGCCGCCCCGGTCGAGATCCTCACGGACCAGGGCCAGGCCACCGGCATGCGCTGCATCCGCATGGACCTCGGCGAGCCCGACAAGTCCGGCCGGCCGAGGCCGGTGCCGCGGGCGGGCTCGGAGTTCGACCTGCCCGCCACCACCATCATCGCGGCCATCAGCCAGGAGCCCGATTTCGCGCCGGTCGCCGACCTGCGCAGCGGCAGGGACTGGATCAAGGTCGACCAGTGGGGCGCCACCCCAGTGGACGACGTGTTCGCCGGCGGCGACGACGTGGCGCTCGGCCTGGTGAGCATCGCCATCGGGCAGGGCCGGTTCGCCGCCGAGGCGATCGACGCGCACCTGCGCGACACGCCGCTCCAGGCGGCCCAGGGCGCGCCGGTCATCAAGGCGGACAAGCTGAAGGTCGCCTGGTACAAGGAGATCGCGCGCCACGAGCGGGCGCACGTGCCCGTGATCGAGCGGGGCCCCGAGACCGAGATCGAGCTCGGGCTCTCCGACGCCGACGCCTGTGCGGAGGCGCAGCGCTGCATGTCGTGCGGCCAGTGCATGGACTGCGAGACCTGCTGGATGTACTGCACGAACAGCTGCTTCGTGAAGCTGCCGAAGGGCGAGCACTACAAGATCAAGCTCGAACTGTGCAACGGCTGCAAGAAGTGCGCAGAGGAATGCCCCTGCGGGTATATCGACCTGATGTAGCGCCGCGGGGCGCCAGTTGAGACAAGAGGGGAACGAACGTGCCAACCATCGAACTGAACGGCAACGACTACCTCGTGGACGAAGACGGGTTCCTCGAAAACCCGGAGATCTGGAGCGAGCGCGTCGCCCTGGACTTCGCGGCGACCGAGGGCGTGGCCGACCTGACCGAGGCCCACTGGAAGGTGATCAACTACCTGCGGAACTACTACCTCCAGTTCGGCATCGCGCCCATGATCCGCAAGCTCTGCAAGGAGACCGGGTTCAAGCTGAACGAGATCTACGCGCTCTTCCCGTCGGGACCCGCCAAGGGCGCCTGCAAGCTGGCCGGGCTGCCGAAGCCGACCGGCTGCGTCTAGGCCGGAGCCGGCACGGTGCCGGCTGCAGGCCTGGGACACGGGGTGTGCCATGGCGGTGACGACCGTACCAGCCGGGGCGTGCGAGCGGTTTGCCCGGGCGTGGCTGACTCGCACGTTCCGGACGTACCCGGAGCAGACAGGCGGTTTCCTGGACGGGGAGCCCGATCCGTTCCGCAACCCGATCGGGCACACCCTGCGCACGGCGCTGGGCGACCTGTCCGTGGAGCTGTTCGGCGGGTTCGATCGCGGGCGAGTGGCCACGGCGCTCGAGGCGGTGATCAGGCTCCGGGCGGTGCAGGAATTCTCACCGGAGGACGCCGTCGGGTTCGTGG
Organism: uncultured Acidobacteriota bacterium; assembly: GCA_963813325.1. Taxonomy (GTDB): domain Bacteria; phylum Acidobacteriota; class Vicinamibacteria; order Vicinamibacterales; family JAKQTR01; genus CAWEYM01. The sequence continues at coordinate 263,238 of CAWEYM010000002.1, read as the reverse complement.
CGCTGGCCCGGGAGGCCGCACGCGAGGCAGCGGCCGCCGAGGCGAGCGGGCTCGGGCCGGACGCGCCGGGCGTGATCGACGCGCGCATCGACGAAATGGGTCGATTGGCGGCTGACCTGTTCGAACGCTGCCGCGAACAGATCCGGGAGATCAGCGTCCGCGCGGCGCGGCGCCGCACCTTCGTGCTCGAACGCATGCACGCCCGGGCGGCCGGGGCGGGTGAGAGGTCGCCGGCGGACCTGCGAGGCGAACCCTGATGAATGCGCTTTCTTCCTTCCTGTTCGTGCTGGTGCTGGTGGGCATCGCCTGGGTGGGCGGGTCGGTTGATGCCCTGCGCGGAACCTTCGGCCTGGTCGTGCCCGCGGCGGCTGTCGTGGTGTTCCTGGCCGGCGTGGCCTACCGCGTGATTGGCTGGGCGCGCACCCCGGTGCCGTTCCGGATCCCGACGACGTGCGGGCAGCAGCGATCGCTGCCGTGGATCAAGGCGGGCTGGATCGAGAGCCCGTGGACGAGGGGCGGCGTCCTGGTGCGCATGGCGCTCGAGGTGCTGGCGTTCCGGTCGCTGTTCCGCAATACCAGCGCCGTGATGACGCGGGCCCCGATTGCGATCGGCTCTGGGCACGGGGACGAGGGAGCCGCCGGCGCCCCGCGCCTGGTGTACGGCGAGCAGAAATGGCTGTGGCTGGCGGCCCTGGCGTTCCACTGGTCCTTCCTGTTCGTGCTGGTACGGCACCTGCGGTTCGTCATGGAGCCCCCGCCCGCGATCGCCTCGGCGGTCGCTGCGGTGGACGGGTTCTTCCAGGTGGGGACGCCGGTGCTGTACCTGACCGACGTGGCGCTGCTGGCGGCGCTGGGGTACCTGCTGTGGCGCCGGCTGGCGGACGCGCAGGTGCGCTACCTGTCCCTGTTCCAGGACTACTTCGCCGTCTACCTGATCATCGGGCTGGCCGCGTCGGGCGTGCTGATGCGCTACTTCCTGCGCCCCGACGTGGTCGCCGTCAAGCAGCTCGCGATGGGGCTCGTGACACTCCAGCCGGCCATTCCCGCGGGAGTGGAGCCGATGGTCTACGTGCACCTGTTCCTGTTGAGCGTCCTGGTGGTGTACTTTCCGTTCAGCAAGCTGATGCACGTGGCCGGGGTGTTCCTCAGCCCCACGCGCAACCTGGCGAACACGAACCGGATGCGCCGCCACATCAACCCGTGGAACCACCCCGTGAAAGTCCACACGTACGAAGAGTGGGAAGACGAGTTCCGCGACAAGATCAAGGCCGCCGGCCTTCCCGTCGAGAGGGCATAGCGTCATGGCCGAAGAGACCCCGAGCCCGGACCAGCTGACCCGGGTCGACTACCGACCCCAGGGCCGCGGATGGCTCGATCCGCACGTGGAGTTCCGCAAGGGCACCTACTGTTACAGCGCGGCGCCGAAGAACCTCCTGTACCTCGGACTCCCGAACCCGCGGGAGTGGCAGCCGTTCGACCAGGACTGGAAGCTGCCGCCGGACTGGAAGAACATCATCCTGGCCGGCATGAAGGAGCGGCTCGATCGCTACCGGTCGTTCCGGCTCTTCATGGACATCTGCGTGCGCTGCGGGGCGTGCGCGGACAAGTGCCACTTCTACCTGGGCTCGGGCGACCCGAAGAACATGCCGGTGCTCCGCGCCGAGCTGCTGCGGTCGGTCTACCGGCGGTACTTCACGACGGCCGGGCGCGTGTTCGGGTCGGCGGTGGGCGCCCGCGACCTGACCGAGGACGTGATCAAGGAGTGGTTCTACTACTTCTACCAGTGCACCGAGTGCCGGCGCTGCTCCGTGTTCTGTCCCTACGGCATCGACACGGCCGAAGTGACGATGATCGGGCGCGAGCTGCTGAACCTGATCGGGTGCAACATCAACTGGGTGCTCGAGCCGGCGGCCAACTGCTTCCGCACGGGCAACCACCTCGGGATCCAGCCGCACGGCTTCAAGGACAGCATCGACTTCGCGGTCGACGAGCTGGAAGAGATCACGGGCGTCCGGGTCGAAGCGCCCATCAACCGCAAGGGCGCCGAGATCCTCGTGGTGATGCCGTCGGCCGACTACTTCGCGTCGCCGCACTACTACACGCTGCTCGGCTACCTGACCCTCTTCCACGAGATCGGGCTCGACTACACCTTCAGCGCGTACGCCTCGGAGGGGGGCAACTTCGGGCTGTTCAGCTCGCACGAGATGATCAAGCGGCTGAACGCGAAGATCTATGCCGAGGCGAAGCGGCTGGGCGTGAAGTGGATCCTGGGCGCGGAGTGCGGCCACATGTGGCGCGTGCTGCACCAGTACATGGACACGATGAACGGGCCGGCCGACTTCCTGGAGGTGCCCGTGTCGCCGGTCACCGGCACCCGGTTCGAGCACACGGCGTCCACGAAGATGGTGCACATCTGCGAGTTCACGGCCGACCTCATCCGGCACGGCCGGCTCAAGCTCGACCCGTCCCGCAACGACCACTGGAACGTGACCTTCCACGATTCGTGCAACCCGGCGCGGGCCATGGGCTTGATCGAGGAGCCGCGGTACATCATCCGGAACACGTGCCGCACGTTCCACGAGATGCCCGAGAACACGATCCGGGAGCAGACCTTCTGCTGCGGCAGCGGGTCCGGGCTGGGCACGGACGAGAACCTGGAGATGAGGCTGCGCGGCGGATTCCCGCGCGCGAACGCCGTGCGCTACGTGCGCGACAGGCACGGCGTCAACGTGCTGTCCTGCATCTGCGCAATCGACAAGGCGACGCTGCCACCGCTGCTCGAGTACTGGGTGCCCGGGGTCGAGGTCGCGGGCGTCCACGAGTTCGTGGGTAACGCCCTCGTCATGAAGGGGGAGCGCGAGCGCACGACCGACCTGCGCGGCGAGCCGTTCGCGAAGGCGAAGGAGGAGGCCGCCCATGCGTGACCGTTTCGTGATCATCGCGGCGCTGGTCGTCTTCCTGGGCGTGATCACCACGCCGGTCTGGTACGCCCGGGCCGCGGGCGAGACGGCCCGGGCCCCCGAGATCAAGCTGCCGCCGAACGAGAAGGCCTGCGTGATGCCCGTGGCGTACATGCGGACGTCACACATGGACCTCCTGATGACCTGGCGCGACGACGTCGTGCGGCTCAACAGGCGGACGTGGACCGCGCCCGACGGCAAGGCGTACACGATTGGCCTGACGGCCACCTGCCTCCGCTGCCACACGAACAAGGCCGAGTTCTGCGATCGATGCCACAACTACGCCAGCGTCACCCCCTACTGCTGGGACTGCCACGTCGACCCGGCGTCGGTCAACAGGAGCGGGCAATGAGCATCAGCAGGCGAGTGTTCCTGGGCACGGCCGGGCTGTCGGCCCTGGCCCTGGCGGGCCGGCCGGCGCTCGAGGCGCTGGGCCTCGAGGCGGCCGAGGAGCCGACCTCGGCCGGGACCGGCACGCGGTGGGCGATGGTCATCGATCCGCGCAAGTGCCTCGAGGCGGGGGACTGCACCGCGTGCATCGAGGCATGCCACAGCGCCCACAACGTGCCCGCGATCGCGGATCCCGCGCGCGAGGTCAAATGGGTCTGGAAGGAGCAGTTCGAGCACGCGTTCCTGTCGCTGGGCGTCGAGCACCCGCCGGACGCGCTGGCCGGCAAGCCCGTGATGGTGCTGTGCAACCACTGCGAGAACCCGCCCTGCGTGCGCGTGTGCCCGACCCAGGCGACGTGGAAGCGCGAGGACGGCATCGTCATGATGGACTGGCACCGCTGCATCGGGTGCCGCTACTGCATGGCCGCGTGCCCCTACGGGTCGCGCAGCTTCAACTGGAGCGATCCGCGCCCGTCCATCGCCCATATCACCGCGGAGTTTCCCACCCGGACGAAGGGCGTCGTCGAGAAGTGCACGTTCTGCGAGGAACGCCTGGCGAAGGGCGAGCCCCCGGCCTGCGTGGCGGCGTGCAAGGCCAAGGCGCTCGTCTTCGGCAATCTCAATGACCCGCAATCCGAGGTGCGGACCCTGCTGCGGGCCCGCTTCGCCGTCCGGCGAAAGGCGGAGCTGGGCACGCGGCCGGCGATCTATTACATCGTCTGAGGAACGCCCATGTTCATGTTCGAAAAAGCCGTCGCCGGCAGCCGTCGCTACTGGGCGTGGGTGATCGGCCTCGTCGTCGTCATCGGCGCGGCCGTTCTCGCGTACCTGCGGCAGCTCGACGTGGGGCTGGCGGTCACCGGCCTGAGCCGCGACGTCACCTGGGGGCTCTACATCGCGCAGTTCACGTTCTTCGTCGGGGTCGCGGCGTCGGCGGTCATGGTAGTGCTGCCGTACTACCTCCACGACTTCAAGGCATTCGGCCGCATCACGATCCTCGGCGAGTTCCTCGCGATCGCGTCGGTCACCATGTGCATGCTGTTCATCTTCGTCGACATGGGACAGCCGATGCGCGTGCTGAACGTGATGCTCTACCCGACGCCGCGCTCGATGATGTTCTGGGACATGATGTCGCTCGGCGGCTACCTGCTGCTGAACGGCCTCATCGCGCTCGTCACGCTGAGCGCCGAGCGCAAGCGGATGGCGCCGCCCGCCTGGATCCGGCCGATCATCATCCTGTCGATCCCCTGGGCGGTCAGCATCCACACCGTGACGGCGTTCCTCTACAACGGCCTGCCGGGCCGGTCGTTCTGGCTGACCGCGATCCTCGCGCCGCGGTTCCTGGCTTCGGCGTTCGCCGCGGGACCCGCGCTGCTGATCCTGCTGTGCCTGCTCATGCGGCGCCTGACATGGTTCGACGTCGGCCGGGAGCCGATCCGCAAGCTGGCGATCATCGTCGCGTACGCGATGGCCCTCAACGTGTTCTTCATCCTGCTCGAGCTCTTCACCGCGATCTACAGCCAGATCCCCGAGCACGTCGAGCACTTCCAGTACCTGTTCTTCGGCCTGGAGGGACACGCGCCGCTCGCCCCGTGGATGTGGACCTCGTCGGTGCTCGCGGTGGCGTCGGTGGTGCTGCTCCTGATTCCGTCGATGCGCCGGCGGGATCCCGTACTGGCGGTTACCTGCGTGATGGTGTTTCTGTCGCTCTGGATCGACAAGGGCCTCGGCCTGATCGTCGGGGGGTTCGTGCCGTCCCCCCTCGGGGCGGTGACGTCCTACGTGCCGACCGTGCCCGAGGTGATGATCGTGGCGGGAATCTGGGCCCTCGGCATCCTGATCGTCACGGTGTTCTACAAGATCATGCTCTCGGTCCGGGAGGAGGTGTCGGCGTCGTGATGCCCGCGCCGCCCGGCCGCTTGTCGGTGCCGCGCCTGGTCGTGGCGGGCCTCGGGGGCGACTCGGGCAAGACCCTGGTGTCCCTGGCGCTGCTGCAGGCGGCACGCGGCCTGGGGCTCGACGCCCGCGGGTTCAAGAAAGGACCCGACTACATCGACGCCGCCTGGATCGCGTGGGCGACCGGGCGACCGGCGCGCAACCTCGACACGTACCTGATGGGCGTCGACACCGTCCGGGAGACCTTCCTCCGCCACGCCGCGGGCGCGGACCTCGCCATCGTCGAGGGGAACCGGGGGCTGTACGACGGCGTGGACGCCGCGGGCACACACAGCACGGCGGCACTCGCGAAGGCGCTGGACGCGCCCGTCGTGCTGGTCGTCAACGCCACGAAGGTGACGCGCACCGTCGCCGCCCTGGTGCTCGGCTGCCAGCGCCTCGATCCGGACGTGCGCATCGGCGGCGTCGTGCTGAACCAGGTCGCCGGCCCGCGGCACGAGCGGGTCATCCGCGACGCGATCGCCGCGTCGTGCGGGCTGCCGGTGTTCGGCGCCATCCCCCGCTGGCCGGGCGACGTCCTGCTGCCGGGGCGCCATCTCGGCCTCGTGCCGCCCACCGAGCACGGCGATCTCGCCGATCTCGGGCCCCGGCTCGCGGATCTCGTGGGATCACGGCTGGCGGTGCCGGGCCTCCTCGAGCTCGCGCGCGTGGCGCCGTCGATGGACAGGGCGGCGCCGCGCCCTGAGCGCCCGAGGGACGGCGAGGGCCTCCGTCTCGGGTACCTCCGCGATTCCGCCTTCACGTTCTACTACCCCGAGAACCTGGAACAGCTCGAGGCGGCCGGGGCGACGCTCGTGCCGATCTCGAGCCTGACCGCCGATGCGCTGCCCGCCGACCTGGACGGGCTGTACGTGGGCGGCGGGTTCCCCGAAACGCACGCGGCCGCGATCGCGGCCAACCGGCCGTTCCTCGACGACCTGCGCCGCGCCGCGGAGGCCGGCCTGCCGATTTACGCCGAGTGCGGCGGGCTGATGCTGCTCGCGCAGGCCATCCACCAGGGGGGGCAGGTGAGCCGGATGGCAGGCGTGCTGCCGTGCGAGGTCGAGCTGTGCGCGGCGCCCCAGGGGCACGGCTACAGCGAGCTGGCGGTCGACATGCCCAACCCCTTCTTTGCCGTCGGCCAGACGCTGACGGGGCACGAGTTCCACTATTCACGCCTCGCCGGCGGCGCCGACCGCGTGTCGACGGCCTGTGCCGTGCGGCGGGGCTCGGGCAGCGTCAACGGGCGGGACGCGATTGTCGTGGGCCACGTCTGGGCCTCCTACACCCACCTGCACGCAGCGTCGACGCCCGGGTGGGCGGCGGCCGTCATCGGCGCCGCGCGCGCGTACGCGACCACGAAGACCCGTGCCCGGGCCGTCCCGGACGGGACATCAGGATCATCTGCCGAGAGTCGGCGCCCGGGGAGCTCGACCCGGGGGCCGATCGGTGACACGAGCAGGGCCACCGCCACTCCGCACGTAACGGGCGGCGCGTGACGGCCCACACAACGAGGTGCATTCATGAGTAAGCTGGTTCCTCCGCACGGCCATCCGACGCTGAAACCCCTGCTCCTGGCGGGCAAGGCCCTCGACGACGAGGTCAAGAAAGCGAAGAGCCTGAAGCGGGTCCCGATGACCTCGCGCGAAACAGGCGATCTCATCATGATGGGCATCGGCGCCTTCACCCCGCTCGACGGCTTCATGGGCCGCGACGACTGGAAGGGCTGCTGTGCCACCTACAGCCTGCCCAGCCGCCAGGGGCTCTTCTGGCCGATCCCGATCACGCTGTCGGCCGACAAGGCGCTGGCCGATTCGATCGGGCCCCACGAGGAAGTCGCGCTCTGGGATGTCGAGACCGACAGCCTGATGGGCACGATGAAGGTCGAGGAAAAGTACACGATCGACAAGGAGTACGAGTGCAAGGAGATCTTCCGCACGAACGACCAGGCCCACCCGGGCGTGCAGAAGGTCATGGAGCAGGACGCGGTCAACCTGGCCGGCCCGGTGAAGGTCCTGTCCGAATCGTTCTTCCCCGAGGCGTTCGCCGGCATCTACCAGCGGCCGGCCGAGGCGCGGAAGCTGTTCGAGGAGCGCGGGTGGAGCACGGTCGCGGCCCTGCAGCTGCGGAACCCGATGCACGGGTCGCACGCCTACCTCGCCTGGATCGCGATCGAGGTGTGTGACGGCGTCTACATCCACCAGCTCGTGGGCAAGCTGAAGCCGGGCGACATTCCGGCCGACGTGCGGGTCAAGGCGATCGACGCGCTGGTCAACAAGTACTTCCGCAAGGAGCGCGTCATCCAGGGCGGCTACCCGATGGAGATGCGGTACGCCGGCCCGCGCGAGGCGCTGCTGCACGCGGTGTTCCGCCAGAACTTCGGCTGCTCGCACCTGATCGTCGGGCGCGACCACGCGGGCGTGGGCGACTACTACGGGCCGTTCGACGCGCAGCGGATCTTCAGCGAGATTCCGCCCGACGCGCTCGTGCTGCGCCCGCTCAACATGGACTGGACCTTCTACTGCTACGAGTGCGGGTCGATGGCCTCGATGAAGACCTGCCCGCACGACAGCAAGGCCGTCATCGACGAGGACGGCAACTACAAGGGCGGCGCCCGGCTGCTCCTCTCCGGCACGCTGCTCCGCAAGCTCATGAGCGAGGGCAAGCGGGTGCCGGCCGAGTTCTCGAAACCCGAGGTGATCGCGGTGCTCAAGGAGTACTACGACCACCTCGAGGAGAAGGTCGAGGTCAAGCTGCACGGCGCCGCGACCGGCGACGTCAAGCAGAAGTAACCCGGGGCCGCCATGACGATCGTCCTGTTCACCATTCTCTGCGTGTCTGCGGTGGTGTTCGTCGCGGCCACGGCGGTTCGCGCCGTGGGCTACGCGCGGGCGCCCCTGCACCTGCGGTGGGAGCTCTACCCGGTGCCGCACGAGGCCCGGGAGCGGGCGGCGCATGGCGGCTCGTACTTCGAAGAGACCGACTGGTGGCGCAAGCCCAGCCACTACAACCTCACCGGGGAAGTGAAGGCCATGGCCACCGAGATTGTCTTCCTGAACGCGCTCAGGGAGTTCAACCCGTCGCTGTGGTGGCGTTCCTACCCGTTCCACTTCGGTCTCTATCTGCTCATCACGACCGTCGCGCTCGTGCTCGCGGCGGCACTCGTCACCCTGGTCGCGCCGGCGCTGCTGGCCGGCGCGGTCGGGGGGATCGTCCATGCCCTGTGCCGCCTGACCGGCATCGGGGGCGTGGTGCTGACGCTGATCGGGGCGCTCGGCCTGCTGCACCGGCGGCTGACCGACCCGGCCCTTCGCACCTACACGACGGCGGGCGACATCTTCAACCTCGCCGCGTTCGTCGTGGCGCTGGGCCTGCTCGGAGCGGGGTACGCCCTGCGGCCCCCCGACGCCCCGGGCATCATCGCGATGACCGCGGGGCTCCTGACCTGGAACACGCAACTCCGCGTCCCGGGCCTGTTCGGCGCAGGCCTGGCGCTGTCGGCGCTGCTCGCCGCCTACATCCCCTTCACCCACATGTCGCACTTCGTCGGCAAGTACTTCACGTATCACGCGGTCCGCTGGGACGACGCGGTGAACCGGAGAGGCGGGGAGATTGAACGGACGCTGGCCGAATACCTGACGTACCGGCCGACGTGGGCGGCGCCCCACGTGCGGGCCGACGGCGTCCGGACCTGGGCCGAGGTGGTGACGACGAACCCCACCGAGGGGACGAAGCGATGAGCGACAGGAAAGAGGACAAGATCGACTTGACCGACATGTCGCGGCTCGACGGCAAGCCGCTGGTGCACCTGACCCCCGGGGACCTGATGCGGCTGCCCGAGCCGTTCGAGGACCCGTCGAGCGAGCCCGAGTGGCATGCCCTCACGGAGCAGGCCCTCCAGCGCTACGAGTGCCTCCTGGACGACACCTGCGCGGTGAGCGTGCCCAAGCCGGCGTCGAAGGCCGAGGAAGACGAGCTCGTGCGGAAGTTCCTCTCGGGCCTCGACAAGCTGTTCACGCGGGAGAACAACTGGACGTTCCTGCAGCCGCTGCTGCTGTCGATGGAGCACTGCGCCAAGTGCCAGACCTGCTCGGAGGCCTGCCACGTCTTCGAGGCCAGCGGCCGCAACGAGATCTACCGCCCGACGTTCCGCTCGGAGATCGTGCGCCGCCTGTACTTCAAGTTCGTGAAGCACGGGGGCGTGCTCTCGGCGTGGCAGCACGGCGACATCCAGGTGAACTGGCCCCTGGTCGCCCGCCTGATCGAGCTGTCGTACCGCTGCAACCTGTGCCGCCGGTGCGCGCAGACCTGCCCGATCGGCGCCGACAACGGCCTCGTCGCCCATGAACTCCGCAAGCTCTTCAGCCAGGAGATGGGCATTGCGGCCAAGGAAATCCACGACACCGGATCGATGCTGCAGCTCAAGGTGGGCTCGTCGACCGGCATGTCGCCGGAAGTCGTCAAGGACAACATCCAGTTCATCGACGAGGAGACCTCGGAACGGGCCGGCATCACCGTCGAGACCCCGTGGGACGTGGAGGGGGCCGACGTCCTGCTGATCCACAACGCGGGCGAGATCCTCGCGTGGCCGGAGAACCCGGGCGCCTTCGCGCTGATCCTGAACGCGGCGGGCATCTCGTGGACGCTGTCGTCGGAGATCGTGGGCTACGACTCGATCAACTACGGGCTCTGGTACGACGACGCGCAGTTCGCCCGCGTCGCGATCAAGCACGCCGAAGCCGCGAAGAAGCTCGGCGTCAAGCGGATCGTCCTCGGCGAGTGCGGCCACGCCCACAAGGCCCTGTCGGTCATCGCCGACCGCGTCCTGACCGGCGACCTCAACATCCCGCGGGAAAGCTCCATGACGCTGCTGCGGGACATCGTGATGAGCGGCCGTCTGAAGCTGGACCCGTCGCGCAACGACTTCCCGGTGACGCTGCACGACCCGTGCAACCTGGTCCGGCTGATGGGTGTCGTGGAGCCGCAGCGCGAGGTCGTCCGCGCGATCTGCCCCCAGTTCCGGGAGATGGAGCCGCACGGCGTCGACAACTACTGCTGCGGCGGCGGCAGCGGGTTCGCGATCATGAGCGGCCACAACTTCGCGGACTGGCGCTTTCACGTGGCGGGCCGCAAGAAGCTGGCGCAGATCCTCGAGGCGTTCGGCGACTGCCTCGACCCGTCGATTCCGAAGTACCTCTGCGCTCCGTGCAGCAACTGCAAGGGCCAGTTCCGCGACATGCTCGCGCACTATGGCTTGTGGGAGAAGAACCGGATCCTGTACGGCGGGCTGGTCGAACTCATCGTGAACGCGATGACCGACGTCAAGCCCGGGTTCATCGAGTGGGAGTGGCACTGATCGCCGCGCCGGCCACGACCGGCCGCGGACGTTGACCGCCGGGGGCCGCGGGCTCGACCCGCACCCGGCGCGGGAAGCCGTCATGCACGTGCACCTGCTGGGCATCAACCACCAGACGGCGCCCCTCGAGTTGCGGGAGGCGCTCGCGATGGACGGGCCCGCCGTGCAGGCGGCGCTGCGCGAGATCAGCGCCGACGCGGCGGTGACCGAGGCCGCCATCCTCGCGACGTGCAACCGGACCGAGCTCTACGTCTGCACGACCGATCCGGCTGCGGGCGGGGACGCGATGCGCGGCCTCTTCCGGCGGCAGGCCGGTGACCGCGCCGGGCTCGTCGACCAGCACGCCTACCTGCGGGCGGGGGAGGACGCCTGCCGTCACCTGCTGGGCGTGGCGGCCGGGCTGGACTCGATGATCCTCGGCGAGCACCAGATCCTGGGCCAGGTCCGCGACGCGCACAGCCGTGCGCGCGAGGCCGAGACGCTCGGGCCGATGATGCACCGACTCTGGTCGGCCGCCCTGCATGCGGGGAAGCGGTCCCGGGCCGAGACGGACATCGGGATGGGGGCGGTGTCGATCGCCTCCGCGGCGGTGAGCCTCGCGGAACATGCCCTCGGCGAGTTGCGCGGCCGCGTGGTGCTGCTCGTCGGGGCGGGCGACACGTGCCGGCTCGCCGCCCGTCATTTCGCGGATCGCCGGCCGTCGCGGCTGCTGGTGGCCAACCGCAGCCTCGCCCGCGCCACGGTGGTGGCGGAGGCGTTCGGGGGCGAGGCTTTATCGCTCGACGCCCTCCCGACCGCGCTGGCTGACGCTGACGTCGTCGTGTCCGCCACGCGCGCGCCGGGGTTCATCGTCACGCAGGACATGGTCCGGGCGGCCATCGCGCGCCGGCCCGACCGTCCCCTGGTGATGGTGGACATCGCCGTGCCGCGTGACATCGAGCCCGCCGCGGCCGCCGTCGAGCACGTGTCGGTGTATCCCATTGATGCGGTCCGGACGCTGGTCGATCGCAGCCTGTCCCACCGGCTCCGGGAAGTGCCGCGGGTCGAAGCGATCGTCGACGAGGAATGCGGGAAGCTGATGGCGTGGAGCCGGGGCCTTGGGGCCTCGGCGGTCGTCCGCGAGTTGTCGGAGCGGTTCGAGCAGGTGAGAGCCGAGGAAGTCCGACGGTGCCTCCGGCACGTCCGCCCGGAAGAAGAAGCCCACATCGAGCGGATGAGCAGGGCGCTGATCAGCCGCCTGCTGCGCGCACCGATCGTCAGGCTCACGTCCGGGGATCTGTCCGCGCCGGCCGAGTCGGCACAACTCGAACTGGTGCGCGAGCTGTTCGCCCTGGAGCCCCGCTAGCCCACCGTTAGCCCCGCCGCTCACAGGCCTGCCACGCAATTCCACCCCGACGCCCGCGGCCGCGGGCAGCCGCGCGCCCGGTCGGACGCCGGCCCGCACCGTCGGCGGCGCGGCCGCCAGCTACGCCGGGACGAGACGACGCACGAGGCCCAGGAACTCCGCCTCGTCGATCGGCTTGCTGAGGTAGCCGTCCGGAGGCGGCACTGCCTTGCGCGACGAAATGAACGTGCGGAAGTCCTCGGAGATGCCGGTAATCATGATCACCGGGATGGACCGCCACTCCGCGTGCTCGCGCAGTTCCCGATAGCAGCGGACGCCGGACGTCTCCGGCATCGTGATGTCGAGCGTGACGAGGTCGGGTCTCGCGCGCTTGACGCGTTCGATGGCCTCCGCCCCGTTTTCCGCCGTCACCGTGGCGTAGCCATTGTCCTCGAGCAGGCTCGAGAAGTACGTCAGCGTGTCCGGCTCGTCGTCGATGATCAGCACCGTCTTCTTGTCGGCCATCCTCATCTCCTCCCAGGTTCGGACGAGCCCGTTCGGGCAAGACAGTCGCCGCGCGTTCCGGGCGGCCGCGGGCGTCAGCCTGCGGGGGCGGCAGCGCGTGCCGGCCTGCGGGCTGGCACCGTTACGCTGACTTTCGTGCCCACGTCGGGCCGGGACTCCAGCGCGATGCTCCCGCCGTGCGCCGTGGCGATCTTGTGGGCCACGAACAGACCCAGCCCGGTTCCGTCGGACCCCTTCGACGAGAAGAACAGCGTGAACGCCTTCTCCTTCGTCTCCTGTTCCATCCCGATGCCGTTGTCCTCGACGTCGAACCGCACCCCGCCATCGTGGCCTGCCGCACGGAGCGTAACGGCGTGGGGCGTCTTCTTCCGGTCGACCCGGCACGCGTCCAGGGCGTTCTCGCCGAGATTCACGAGCATGGCGCGGATCGCCTTCTCGTCCCCTTCGAAGACCAGCGGACCGGCGTCAGCGTGCCTGGTCACCTCGATGCCCAGCTCGCGCGCCTTGTCGGCCAGCTGATCGCACACCTGGTCGAGCACTGCCGCCGCGGACAGTTCGGTCCAGTCCGGCTCGCGATCCTTGGCGTAGTAGAGGATGTCCAGCACCATGCTGCGGATGCGCCCGATGTTCCGCTGGACGATTTCCCAGCCCTGCGTGACCCGGTCGTGGTTGCCCGAGGCGAGGCCCTTGTTGACGAGGTACATGCCCCCGTTCATGCCGTTGAGCAGGCCCTTGAGGCCGTGCGAGATCGAGCTGATCAGCAGGCCGACCGACGTGACCTGGGACTGCAGCTCGCGGATCTGCGTGATGTCCGCGCTCATCTCCATCACGGCGTCTATCTCACCCGACGGCCCGCTGAGAGGCGATGTGTGGACCAGGACGTTCATGGTCCGGCCCTGCCGGGAGGTGAGGACCTCTTCGTGGACGTGCACCTGGCCGTCTTCCAGGGTCTGGCGCACCACGCAGGGGAGGCACTCTTCCGAACGGTGCTTGTAAATCTCGTAGCACTTGCAGCCGAGAAACGACCCGAAGCTCTCGCGGTGCCGGCGGTTCGCGTCGACGATGTTGAGGTCGCGGTCCTGGATGGAGATGAAGCACGGGACTTCCTCGAACAGGGTGCGGTAGTGCGCCCGGCTCTCGCGCAGCTGGTTCTGCAGTCGGGTGAGGTCGGTGATGTCCGTCGACATCTCCATGACGGCCTCGATCTCGCCGCGGTCGTTCCGGATGGGCTCCGTGTAGACGATGACCGACACCTCGGACTGGTCGGGGCACACGACGCGCTCTTCGCTGTGGTGGACCTGGCCGTCCCGGAAGGTGCGCACGACCGGGCACTCCTCGCACGGCTCGGCCCGCTGCTTGTAGACCTGGTAGCAGTATCGGCCCTCGTAAGCGCCGAACGCGTCGCGGAAGCGCCGGTTCGCCGCGACGAGCCGGAAGCTGCGGTCCTGGACCGTCAGGTAGCAGGGAACCGCGTCGAAGTATTGCTGGAACGGCAGCTCCATGTCGGCCTCACTTGACGCCACAGGCCCGGGTGCGACGCGAGCCGGGCCTCGCGCCGGCGCCGCCCGGGCCTACCCTACCTCCAGGATCTTCCGGACGGTCCGCAGCAGCGTGTCCTCGTCGACCGGCTTGTCCAGGTAGCCTTCAGGCGGGGGCCCCGGCCGGTCGTAGATCAGCCGGCGCAGCTCGGGCCGGCCCGTGATGATGCAGACCGGGATGGCGGCCAGGTCCGGATCGCGGCGCAGCGTTTCGAACACTTTGCCGCCGTCCGTCCCGGGCATCGACAGGTCGAGCGTGATCAGGTCCGGTTTCTCCTGCCGGGTGATCGCGAGGGCGGTCTCCCCGTCGGAGGCCTCGATGACCGTCGCGCCGTGGTCCTCCAGCACGGACCGGTAGAAGACCAGGATGTCGGGCTCGTCGTCCACGATCAGGATCCTGCGGTCGGCCAGGGACGGGATCAGGGGGGCGCCGCGGGCGCTGCTGCCGGCATCGCGGGAATGGCCACGCGCGCCGGCACGACGATGGCGTTGGCGACGAGGTTGACCAGCTGGGTCACCTGCATGCCGAGCTTGTAGTGGCGGATGCAGTCCGTCAGGCCGTCGACGCAGTTGTGGCACGAGGTCACGACCGCCTGGGCGCCGGTCGCGGCGAGCTGTTCCGCCTTGACGCGCGCCGACACCAGGCGCCGGGGCGTGTACTCGGACATGGACATGGCGCCACCGCCGCCCGTGCAGCAGTAGTTCTCGGATCGGTTCGGGTGCATCTCCCGGAAGTCGGTCACGACCAGGCTCAGCAGCTCGCGCGGCTCCTCGAACAGCCCGCAGCTGCGGGCGTTGTTGCACGAATCGTGAAAGGTGACCGGGACTGTGTTCCGCGTCTTGTCCACGGTGATGCGCCCCTCGCGGATGTAGCGCAGCATCGTGACGACCGAGCTCTCCATGTGGAAGGGGATGTCCATGCCGGCCCAGTTGGGGCCTTCGCACCGCGTGGACCGGTAGCCGTGCCCGCACTCCGAGATGACCAGCGTCTTGCCGCGGAGCTCCGTCACCTTGTCGTACAGGCGCCGCGCGACCGCGCCGCCCAGGTCGTCGTCGCCCGAGAAGAGCCCGAAGTTGGTCATGTCCCAGCCTTCGCTGGGCATGGTCCACGACTCGCCGGCGAGGTGGAAGATCTTGGCCGCGTCACTGATGGTCCGGGGGTCGTACTTCACCTCGCGAGGGTTGATCGCGTAGACGACGTCGGTATCCTCGACGTCGACCGGGATCACGGCCCCGGGGTCCTCCAGCTCGGCGCTCAGCTCTTCCGACATCCACTCGAGCGTCTCGAGGTACTCCTCCTTCAGCACGCCCATCTGGTTGCCGATTTCCCACTGGTCCTTGCTGACGACCGCGACACCCTCCGGCATGACGCCGACCGAGACGAGCAGGCCGCGCATCATGCGGTTCGCCGTCGCGAAGTCGACGCCCATCGGGCAGTTGATGGAGCAGCGCCGGCAGTTGGTGCACTTGCCGAACGCGACGTCCTTCAGTTCTTCGAGGTCGGCATCGGTGTAGACGCTGGAGGCGCCGACCCACCAGGGGATGACGCGCCCCGTCCAGTCGAAGTGCCGCTTGAAGATCTTGCGGATCCGGTCTGCCTTGTACGCCGGGGCGTAGGTGGGATCGTCCGGGTTCGTCAGCACGTAATGGCAGGACGAGGTGCACAGGCCGCAGTGAACGCATGCCGCCAGCGACCCGGCGATCTGCCGGGTGAGCTTCTTCGACATGCGGTCGAGGACCTTGGTGGCCTTCTGGGATCGGGCGTGGTTCTGGTTCGGCACGATGCGCTCCGGGGCTCTCGGTTCCCTGGCGTCCCGCCCGCGGGGGCCGGACGCAGCGGTCAGGATGTGGCCGACCCGGGCCGGGGACCCCGGCGGATCGGGTAGACGCCGCGGTGCGTCAGGGTGCGCCCGAGGTAGAACCGCGTGAACGGGTAGTAGAGGTAGTGCGAGATCTTGCTGAACGGCACGTAGATCAGAAAGAACGCCGTCAGGAAGAAGTAGATGAGCAGGATCCCCCGATCGGCGTCCGGGCGATTGGGCGCCGCGAGAACGGCGAACAGGAACCAGACAGCCAGCAGCGCCAGCGAGAAGTAGTCGTCCGGCGTGCTGATGGCCCGCATGGTCCGATCCGAGATGCGGCGGTACATCCGGAAGAGGGCCACCAGGAACGCTGCGCCCATCACCACCTGCAGCGAGATGACGGCCGGCCGGGGATCGAGCCAACCCGGGGCGTACGGAATGATGAACGACAGCGCGATCGCCGCCGTGACGCCCAGGTGGAACACGACGAACTGGACGTACAGGACCGCATGGCTGCGGGTGCTCTCCATGCTCCATGGCATGGCGATGTTGAGCCACGAGTAGAGGATGCCGCTGCGCATGGCCGGCGGACGCCAGCCGGTGGGCGCCTGCCTGTCTCGGCCGGCCTTGAAATGAAGCAGCCACGCGATGCGCAGCGAGTAGACGCACGCCATCACGACCAGCGCGGTCTCCTGCAGGCGGTGTTCGGCGAAGTACAGCAGGTCGTTCATGACTGGGTCCGTTCCTGAACCGCGGCCGGCGCGGTGGCGCCGGGCGGAGACAGCGCCGCCAGCCGCGACTCGAATGCCGCGTACTCGCGCCCGTCGTTCGCGCAGAGGAGGACCTCGCGGATCCCGGTCCGGCCCGAGAGGTACGCCGTGATGGCCTCGAGCATCACGCCGATGCACACGGGCAGGGGGATCCCGTAGAAGCCCGCGCCCATCGGGGGGAACGCGATCTGCGTGATCCCCCGCTCGTCCGCGCGGCGGAGCGCGTTGAGCACCGTGGCGCGGAGCTTCGACTCGAGATCGTCTTCCTGGAACACCGGGCCCGCGGCGTGCACGATGTGACGCGCCTTCAACTGGCCGCCGCCCGTCACGACCGCCTCGGTCGCGGGGATCGCGCCGACGGCGTCGAGTTCCCGCTTGATGCCCGGACCGCCCCGGCGGGCGATGGCATTGCCGAATCCCGAGCCCAGTGCGAGGTCGGGCCTCGCGTAGAAGACGAACGCTTCGACGTCCAGGGCCGTGATGTCGGCCCGGGTGAGCCGCAGCGTGCTCTGATGAACCGGCACCGCGCGCACCGGCGCCGGGGTGCCCACAGCCGTGTCAGGTGACATTGCGCTCCTTCACGTCCCAGTGGCCCGCGCTCTTGTGGACCTGGATTTCCTCTTCCGCGAGGTGGCGCAGCTTGTAGGCCGCGTCCCGCAACGTGCCGTAGAGCACGCCGCAACTGGGGTCATCGCGGGTCTCGTCTCCCCGGTCCGCGAGCAGCATCATGTTCCTCGACAGCCGAAGAACCCTGATGATGTTCCGGTTGCAGGATCTCGTCACCGGCGCCTCCCACGATCCGCAGCCAGTACACGCACGGCTCGTGCCGGGCGGAGGGGGGCCCGTCTGAAGTCCGCCAAGTCGTTGATGTAGCGTCAGATGCGTGGTGCGATGATCCAGAATCACGCATAGAAGTGTTGCGACTTGTTTCGGAACACATGGCCGTGGTCGCGCTTGGCTGAGCCACGGGGTATGTGACGTAACTGTCTATAACGACAGTTACTTACGTGCCGTAGCCGGAATCGCTGTGGTGTTCCGATAATGTTGCGTTACAGGTCAGTGTTTCGCAACAGGGGATGGGCGTCGAGGAAGCGGTAGAGCGTGGTCCGGCTGACAGCCAGCCGGCGGGCGGCTTCAGCCCGGTTGCCCTCTGCCTGGCTCAGGACCCTGGCGACAGTGGCCTGGTCCAGCTTGGGCCGGCGGCCCGGGCGTGGCCGCGAGGGTGGCGCCGGAGCGGCGCGGATCTCGGGCGGCAGGTGGAGCACGTCCAGCGTGCCGCCGTGGCACTTGATCATGCCGAACTGCACGGCGTTCCCGAGTTCCCGCACGTTGCCGGGCCACGGATAGCTCATCAGCACCGCCATCGCCTCGGGCGTGATCTCCCGGACCCGACGGGCCGTATCGCCCGAGTGCTTCTCGAGGAAGTGCTCGACCAGCAGCGGGATGTCGCTCCGCCGGTCCCGCAGCGGCGGGATGCTCAAGGGCACGACCGCCAGGCGATAGAAGAGGTCCTCGCGGAACAGGCCCTCCTGGGTGAGTCCTTTCAAGTCGACGTTGGTGGCGCAGACGATACGGACGTCGGCCGTGATGCCGCGTTCGCCGCCCACCGGCATGAACCACCTCTCCTGGACGACGCGCAGGAGCTTCACCTGCATGGCCGCCGAGATCTCGCCGATCTCGTCCAGGAAGATCGTGCCGCCGGCCGCCAGGCTGAACCGGCCCTTCCGATCATGGATGGCCCCGGTGAACGCGCCCTTGACGTGGCCGAACAGCTCGCTCTCCAGCGTACCCTCCGGCAGGGCACCGCAGTTGACGGGCACGAACGGGCCGGACGCTCTCCGGCTCAGCTGGTGGATGGCGGTGGCCACGAGTTCCTTGCCGGTGCCGCTCTCGCCCTGGATCAGGATCGGCACGTTGACGTCGGTCAGCTCGCGAATCGAGTCGAACACGCGCTGCATCGACGGGTGGCGGCCGACGATGCCGCAGAACCCCCGGGTCTGCTCGAGTCGCCTGCGCAGGTGCAGCATCTCCGAGACATCGCGGAAGATGACGAGCGCGCCGCCGACCGCCGCGTCCGGCGTCTCCACGGTCACCACCGACATCTCGAGATCGCGCCGCTCGCCCTGCCGCGTGACGAACGTCCGCGGGTAGCGAAGCCTGGCGTGCGCGGCCTGCTGCTGGTCGGTGCAGAACGGGCAATCGCCGCCGCAGAAGCGGTCCGGAAACACCTCGTGGCAGTCGCGTCCGATCACGTCGCCGTAGGCGAACCCGGTGATGCGCTGCGCCGCCGGGTTGAAGAAGTAGATTCGCCGATCGAGGTCGTGCGCCAGGACGCCGTCCGTCAGGTTGTCGAGCAGCGAACCCAGCGTCACGCGCACGTGCTGGACCGACTCGAGGAAGCCGTGTCGGAACAGGCCTTCCACGCGATGGCGGATATCGTCGCGGACCTGCCGGAACACCTCCTCGGTCTCAGCGGGCGATGCGGACGGGTGCTTGGCGGGATCCGGCAGCGGCCAGTGCACGCGGGCCGGGGCGCCCGGGAACGTCGGGCACATCTCCCGGGCGTTGTTGCACAGGGTGACGACGACGTCGAACGGTTCGGACCGGATGTCGTCCAGCGTGCTCGTGACTCGCGACGCGATGTCGAGCCCGACCTCGTGCATGGTGCGCATCGCCGCCGGGTCGACGTCGTGGCGGGCGTCGCCCGAGCACGTCACGTGGACCTGCTTCGGCGCCAGCGCCCCCGCAAAGGCGGCGGCCATCTGGCTGCGTCCGGCGTTGCCCGTGCAAGTGAACAGGATGCGCAGCACGAACGGGTCCCTCGTGGCCCGAACTACTCTCGGGGCTCACTTCGGTTGACGGTGTTCGCCCCGGGCACGCGGGCTGAAGCCCGCGCGCTACGGCCCGGCGCATGGTCAATTCAACTGAGCGCCGGGATTATATGGAATTAGGCCGCGCGGGGCAAGGAATGGACGACTGGTGCGGCCTCTGCGAACGGCCTCTGCTGGCGACGCCCACGCCGAGGGCGTCCGGGCCCGGGCTGCCCGCCAACGCGTGGATCGAGAAGGGCCGCGTGACTACTCGCCACCCTTGGCCGCGGGCATGGCGAAGCGCGCGGGGGCGAGCGCCGGGTTGAGCGCGACGTCGGTGAACTTCTCGACCGCGAGGGAATCCCAACTGGCGATGCGGACCTCGAACGGCATCTTGACCCCGTCGACGGTGCGGTAGTCGGCGTAGTCGATCTGCACCGGCAGCCGGCCCATCGGCGTGCGGAGGCGAACGACACGCCGCCACAGCAGCCCGGACGCGCGATCGAAGAACAGGGTCTCGTTCACCTCAGTCGACGTTCGCCCGGTCAGGACGATGACGTCGTGCCCGTCCAGCGTGTCATAGGCGCGCGCCTGGAACGCCCCGTAGCGCTGCCGGGCGTGGGCCATCGCCCCGAGGTCCTCCTGGAGCCGCACGTCCAGCAGCTCGACGCCCTCCAGGGCCCTCGTGTTCGAGCCCGACTGCACCCAGCCCTCCGTCCCGTCGAATGCTCGGCTGAAGAGGGGCTCGGCGCCGACCGTGACCCGGATCTGGCCCGACGAGGTGTCCTCGACCGTGATCGGCAGCGTCCTGCCCGCGCGGTCCGTGACGCTGCCCCGCCTGGCACGGGACGTGATCTTCTGCAGGGCGTCCGGTCCGCCGATCGCCTGCACGAACCTGTCGAGCACCTGGTCCGCGGTCTCGGTCGGCCGCGCCGGGGGGCCCGCCTGCCGTGTCCTGGCCAGCTGCTCGGGCGTCAGCGCCTGGGCCAGCGGCGGGAACGGGCTCGGCTCGTGACGCCCCTGGTGGCAGGTGGCGCAGGTGACCGTCGGATCCCCCTCGAAATTCTGGGCGTTGATGGTGCGGACCATCTGGATCATCTTGCGCGCGGTCTTCTTGGTGTCCCTGTCGTCCTTGGAGAAGTCGATATCGCCGCCCGGCACGCGCACGTGGCAGAACTCGCAGTGGCCGCCGACCGATGCCGCCATGAAGACCATGGTGTCGTGAAGCTCGGCCGCCGGCAGATCCTTCAGGACCTGGATGTTCATGTACTTGTCCGCCGCGGTGGGTCCTTTCGCGGAAGGCGCCGCCTGCTGCGCAGCCGGGCGCGGGGCGACGGCGAACGCAAACAGCAGCCCGAAGATCGGCGCGGACAGGCACGCGCGCGTGCTGACACGGTTGCTCACGGTGTGCTCCTCCTCCGGAGGCCACCCGCGCGGCGGGAGCCCCGGACGAACGACCTCTCTCACCTGGATGGTTCATTAGACATCAAACGGGGCGGGCGGGTCGAGCGCCCGGTGTGTGCGCGGCCCATGAGGAGAGGACGAGGATCGGCCGGTGACTCGGCCGGCCGCCCCGGCCTCTACGCGGCGGGGTCCCCGCCGTCCAGAGGCTGGTGTCGGGCGTCCTCGGCGAACTCCACGAGCGCGAGTATCAACGCCACGATCACCGGGCCGAGAAACATCCCGATCGCGCCGAAGGCGCTCACGCCCCCGATCAGGCCGACGAACACCGGCATCGTCGAGAGCTTCACCTGGCTGGAGATGAAGAGCGGCCGCACCACGTTGTCGGCGGATGAGACGACGACGGCTCCCCACAGCAGCATGAAGATGGCAAACCCCCAGTGTCCGTTCGCCAGGAGCACCAGGGCGGCCGGAACCCACACCAGGGCGGCGCCCACGAACGGGATCAGGGACGCCAGCATCGACACGACCGCGAACACGATGGGGGACGGCAGCCCGGCGATGGCGAAGCCGACCCCGATCAGGGCCCCCTGCACGATCGCCGTGACGAGCGACCCGAGCACCACCGCCTTGGTGACGGCCGAGAGGTGTGCCACGAGGCGTGACTTGCGCCCCGTGTCGAGCGGCACGAGGTCGACGAGACGCGCCACGACGGCCTCGCCGTCTCGCAGCATGAAGAACAGCAGGAAGAGTGTCAGGATGATTGCCAGGAGCCCGGCAAGCACGCTCGCGAAGAACGAGCCCGTCAAGCCGACGAGGCCCTGCAGGAATCGCTCGCCGGCCTGGATGATCGAGCGCTGGGCTTCATCGGGCGAGACCGAGGTCATCTCGCTGACCCAGCGGACGATGCGATCGACCACCGGGATCGCGAACACGTCGTCCGGCCCGGCAATCTGGTAGTGAGTGGCCGCGGCCTGCAGCCGCGCCGCCAGATCGGATGCTTCCGAGACGAACACGCCGACGATCACCCCGGCCGGGATGACGACGACCAGCACGACCGCCACGCAGAGGATCAACGCGGCGGCCCCCTTGCGCCCCCGGAGCCAGCGGCGCAGGCGCTGGTTGAGCGGAAACACCAGGAGCGCGAGGAGCCCCGACCACAGCATCGGGATCAGAAAGGGCTGCAGCAATCGGAACGCCGCGAAGCCCAGAAGACTCACCGTGGCGAGTGCGAACACCCGCGCGTAGAAGGAGTTGTTCGTGTGCATGGTGACGTCTCCGGTGTCTCCTTCGCCTCCCGCCATTCGGGCGCGCCCGCGCCAGGCGACGCGCGGTCCTCATTATCGCCGCGCCGGCACGTCCGAGGGGAGCGGAAATCCGGGTGGCAGCCGCCGCGCGCCGACGGGCGGGTCCCAGGGCGCTTTCGATTCAGGAACTGGGGGCCGGCGCGAGCCTTGACACCGGGCGTCCCCGAACGGAGACTGGATCTCCCGCCAGGGTACGGATGGGGGCGGGACGCGCGAGTGGGACGCCGGGGAGCGGATGGGACACCTGGTCGGCAAGGATGTGTATCGGGCGCTGGGGCGCAAGATCGACGGGCTCACGCTCCGGGCGCCGTGGAGCGAGCCGCTTCGCGCGCTCCTGCAGGAGTTGTACTCCGAGGAGGAGGCGGACCTGCTGGTCCGCATGCCCTACGGACCCGCAACCTTCGAACGGCTTCAGCGTGCGAGCGGGTGCGAGCCGGCGACGCTCCAGCGGGTCCTCGAGCAGTTGTGCGCCAAGGGGCTCGTGGTCGACGTGTTCCTCAACGGGAGCTACCGCTATATTCCCTCCCCGATTGCCATCGGGATCTTCGAGTTCACGATGATGCGGACGGGGGATGGCCTGAAGACCCGGGAATGGGCCCGGCTGTTCCACGACTACATCGCGAGCGGCGAAATCTGGCAGGCCAACGCGGGCGGCGGGCGGCGGCTGCACATGATGCGGACGGTGCCGCACGAGACCGCGATCGCCGGCGACGACCACGTCGAGGTCCTGGACTACGAGCGCGCCACCGCCATCGTCGAGTCACAGACGCGTTTCGCCGTCGGCCTGTGCTCGTGCCGCCATGAGCAGCACCACCTGGGCGGGAAGCGCTGCGACGTGCCGCTGGAGACGTGCACGTCGATGGGCACGGCGGCAGAGTACCTCGTGCGCCGGAAGCTGGCGCGCCCGATCTCCAGGGGCGAAATGCTCGATCAGCTGGCGGCGGCGCGGGACCGGGGGCTCGTGCTGAACGCCGACAACGTGCAGCGGGACGTCGGCTTCATCTGCCTGTGCTGCGGGTGCTGCTGCAACGTGCTGCGGGGCATCAGCCAATTCGGCTATCCGCACGCCGTGGTGACGTCCAGCTACATGGCTGCAGCGGATGACGCGTCGTGCGACGGCTGTGGCACCTGCCGAAAAGCCTGCCCGATCGGAGCGGTCGCCCTGGAGCGCCTGCCGCAGCCGCGCGGCCGGAAGAAGGTCCGTCCGGTCGTCGACGAGCGCTTCTGCCTCGGGTGCGGCGTGTGCGCGCTGCGCTGCGAGACGGGCGCGATGACGCTCCGGCCGCGGGAACGGCGCGTCCTGACGCCCGAGACCACCTTCGAGCGCGTCATCCTCCAGTGCCTCGAGGCCGGGACGCTCCAGAACCAGATGTTCGACGATCCGACCCGGATGACCCATCGGTTCATGCGGGCATTCGTGGGGGCCGTGCTGCGCCTGCCGCCCGTCAAACAGGCCCTGCTCGGGGAGACGCTGCGATCGCGCTTTCTCGCGGCATTGCGTGCGGGCGCCGGGCGTGACATCGTTCCGGCTCCGGGATCAAGGCCGTAGGGGCTGGGGCGCGAGGCAGGAGGGTGGCGCGCCGGGGCGTCTGGCCGATTGAGGCTGCGCCGTCTGCCTGGCCCGCCACCGGGGATCCGGGCCAGGGCCGGACACGGCTTCGCACTGCATCCTACGACGGTCGCGCGGCGATCGTTTCGCCCCGGGGCGCGGCGGCGAGAGAGGCCACGCGACCGCACCACACCTGATAGAATCCCGCTTCGTGCGTGTCCTCTGCCTTCCCCGAGGGCGGCGCGAACCGACACGAGTGGGAAGTCCTGCGCGGGCGCCGCGCCCGCAACCGAGGGTAGCAATGAAGCGTGTCCAGACCGTTCGATGGGTGGCCCTCTGCGCGATCGTCATCGCCGGCAGCGCCGGCGTGGAAGCGCAGCCGAACAAGTACGCCCGCGATCCGAAGCAGCCGATCGACGAGGAGTACACCCGGAAGATCAAGGAGTACACGACGGAACCGTTCTTCCTGTCGCCGCTGGTGGACTACCTGCCGGCGTCGAAGACGGTGCCGACGCCGACGGCGGTGCTGGGCGACGTGGCCGGCGCACCGGGCAAGCTGCCCTACACGGCCGAGGTGCACGCGTACATGCGCATGCTCGAGAAGGCCAGCCCGGCGCGGGTCAAGGTGCTCTCGATTGGCAAGTCGGAGGAGGGGCGCGAGATGATCGCCGTCGCCATCGCGTCCGAGGCGGTGATGGCGAAGTTCGACGAGAACCGGGCCCGCCTCGCCAAGCTGGCCGATCCCCGCACGATCGGGCTCAACGACGCCGAGGCGGATCGGCTGGTCGAGCAGTCCGTGCCCGTCTACTACATCACGGGCACGATCCACTCGCCCGAGACCGGCGCCCCCACGGCGTTGATGGAGCTGGCGTACCGGCTGGTGGTCGACGACAGCCCGTACATCAAGGCGATCCGCAACAACGTGGTGACGCTGATCACGCCGGTGGTCGAAACGGACGGCCGCGACCGGCAGGTCGACATCTACCGGTGGCACCTGGCGCACCCGAAAGAGAACTGGCCCCCGCTGGCGTACTGGGGCAAGTACGTGATGCACGACAACAACCGCGACGCGATGGGCGCCACGCTCGCCCTGACCCGCAACGTCATCAACGCGTTCGTCGAACAGAAGGTGCAGGTGCTGCACGACCTGCACGAGTCGGTGCCGTACCTGTACGACAACACCGTCGGCGACGGCCCCTACAACGCCTGGGTGGATCCCATCCTGACCGACGAATGGCAGCTGCTCGGCTGGAACAACATGTCGGAGATGACCAAGTTCGGCATGCCGGGCGCCTTCACGCACGGCACGTTCGACACCTGGTCGCCCGGCTACCTGATGTTCATCGGCGCCATGCACAACGGCATCAGCCGCCTCTACGAGACGTTCGGGAACGCGGGGGCCGACACGGTGGACCGGAAGCTGCAGCCGCAGGACTACGCGCGGACCTGGTTCAGGCAGAACCCGCCGCTGCCGAAGACGCGCTGGTCGCAGCGCAACAACAACAACTACCAGGAGACCGGCCTGCTGACGGCGCTGTCGTACTTCGCCGGCAACTCGAAGCTCTTCCTGAAGAACTTCTACCTGAAGAGCAAGCGGTCGATCACCAAGCCCACCAATGAAGGCCCGGCGGCCTACGTGTTCCCCGGCGACGATCCGCGACCCGGCGCGCAGGCCGAACTGCTGCGGGTGCTTCAGCGGCAGGCCGTCGAGATCTCACGGGCGACAGCACCGTTCAGCGTCACCGTTCCCGTGAAGAAGCGCCCGCGCGGCGGCGACGAGACCCCAGGGCGCAGCGATGCGCAGGGCTCGACCGCCGCGGCCCGGAAGCCGGACCAGGCGAAGGACGAGAAGCCCGCGACCGAGACGCGCCAGTTCCCGGCCGGCAGTTACATCGTCCGGATGGACCAGCCGTACAGCCGGATCGCCGACGCGCTGCTGGACTACCAGTACTGGAGCCCGAACGACCCGCAGAAGCGCCCCTACGACGACACGGGGTGGACCTTCGGCGAGGTGTTCAACGTCCAGGTCGTGCGCGTGACGGATACGAAGGCGCTCGATGCGGCCGTGACACGGGTGTCCGAGGTCAAGGCGCCGGGAACGGTCAACGGCACCGGTGCGGTCTTCGCGGTCAACAATAATGCGGACCCGTCGCTCCTGGCCTTCCGGTATCGCCTCAAGGACGCGTCGTTCGACGTCGCCGAGGAGCCGTTCGAGGCGGCCGGGCGCAAGTTCAGCCGCGGGTCGTTCGTCGTCAGGAACGCCCCATCCGCCGGCCTGCAGCGGGTCGCGGGCGAGTTGGGCATCCAGGTCTACGCACTCACCAGCGCGCCCGGCGTGAAGACCCACGCGGTCGGGACGCCGCGCATCGGCTACGTGCACACCTGGCTCGGCACGCAGGACGAGGGCTGGTGGCGAATGGAGTTCGACCGGCTGCAGATCCCGTACGACTACATCAGCACTCAGGCCCTCGCGAAGGAGACCAACCTCGACGCGAAGTGGGACGTCCTGGTGTTCCCGCCGGTCGGGCGCGGCGCCCAGCAGATCGTCTCGGGCATGCCGATGTGGGGCAACCCGCTGCCGTGGAAGACGACCGAGCTGACGCCGAACATCGGCAAGATCGACTCCACCGACGATGTCCGGCCCGGCCTCGGCTGGAACGGACTGGTCAACCTGGAGCGCTTCGTGCGGCAGGGTGGTCTGCTGATCACGGCGGACGACACGACGGAATTGGCCGCGACCTTCGGGTTCGCGCCGGGACTGTCGGTGCAGCGGCCGACGCGGTTGAAGGCCCCCGGCACGATCATGCGGGCGAAGTTCGTGGACGGCGCCAGCCCGATCGCGTACGGCTATGACGAGAACCTGTCGATCTACTCGGCCCCTGGTCTCGTGCTTGGCGTGAGCAACACCCTCGGGGGGCGGGGCGGACGGCCGCCAGGCGACGCGACCGTGAGGCCGACCGGTCGCGGGACCGCCGACGATCCCGACGAGCCGCAGGGGAGGCCGAAGGTCGAGCTGCCGCCGGAGGAACCACGCGTCGAGCCCTGGCAGGCCACGCCCGTCACGGACGAGCAGTTGCGGAACGGGATCAACGTGATTCCCCCGAAGCTCAGGCCCCGGGTTGTCCTGCGGTACGGCGACGCGCGCGACCTGCTGGTGTCGGGCCTGATCGAGAACGGCAACGAGATCGCCCAGCGGCCGGCGGTGGTCGACGTGCCGCTCGAGAAGGGCCACGTCGTCCTGTTTGCCAATAACCCGATGTGGCGCGGGGAGACGCAGGGCAGCTACGGGATGGTGTTCAACGCCATCCTCAACTTCGACAACCTGGACGCCGGCCGGAAGTACGACGAGAAATAGGGCGGTAGAGAGGCCCTCCCGCGGGCCCCGTCCGAACCACGGCAGCGAGGAGGCCCGCCGGTGCGGGCCTTCTCGCTGTACGGGCGAGGATGTCGGCGCGTCCTCACCTCGACCAGGCGCCGGGCTCGGGTCAGATCAGAGCTGGCCGATTCGCACGCCGGCTTCCGCGAGCAGGTCGAGCACCAGCGGATCGTTGCCGTAGTCGAAGTGGTACTTGATCTCCCGGACGCCGGCCGCGGCGAGCACCTTCGTGCAGTTGACACAGGGAAAGTGCGAAACGTACGCCGTCGAGCCGGCCACGCTCACGCCCCGCCTGGCCGCATCGGCGATCGCGTTCTGCTCGGCGTGCACGGTGGCCTGCTCGTGGCCGTCGCGGATGCGGGAGTGGTGCGGCGTCCCCGGAAGGAACCCGTTGTAGCCCGCGGCAACGATCCGATTGCGGTGCTCGCCGCCCGACACGAGGACGCAGCCGACGTGGAGGCGCCCGCACGCGGACCGCGACGCCATCAGGAGCGCCGTCGCCATGAAATACTCGTCCCAGGATGGTCGGTCCGGCAGGCAGGCGAGCAGCGCCGAGAGTCGCCCCACGAGGGACTCCTCGTCGCCGCCGGCACTCGTCGGGGTCCGGTCTGCCGTGCCGTCCGGGTCCAGGTCCGCCTGCGACATCTGATCTCCTGCTTCATCTGAGAGGTGGGGCAGCGGCGGCCGGCCGGCCGATCCAGGCCGCGACGTTCGGCGAGATCAGCGCGAACCCACCGCCGCCGCGGCAATGAGCGGGCCCAACCGCGCTGCGTCGGGACTACCCCGGTCCTTCCGCGACCGCCGCGACCAGTTGCGGCCCGGCGTCACGTACGCCCGCCCAGACGCGCGCCCAGTTGGGAACGAGCGGCGGGCCGAGCGGGTCCCTGTGGAACTCTTCGCTGGCCGCGCGCAGACCCAGGCCGAAGGTCTGGACGCTGAGTTCCTCCTGATGGCGATCGTACGTCAGCCCGTTGATCGAGGCGACGGCATAGCTGTCGGCCACCGCGTCCTCGGCTTCCCGCTGATACGCCGCCAGGAGGCTCTCGAGCAGGCCGACCGACAGGACGACGCCGGTGGCCGCGAGCGTGCGCAGGAGGTGCGCGGCGACGTCCCGTGCCATCCGGTTCAGACCCCGGTCCGGGTCATCGGCGGATAGATCCTGGTGCTTGTGCTCGTAGCGGTCCGCGATCTCGACCTGGCAGATGCGGACGGCCGCCCGGTGGCGCAGGGCCTCGAACAGGGACACGATTTCGAGCCCCCAGTCGGATGGCAGGCGCATCCGCGAGGCGAGGTCGCGCTGCACGGCGAACTCGCCCGACAGCGCATACCGGAATGAGGACAGGTAGCGGATGTACGGGTCCTGGCCGATGAGCCGCGCGAACGCCGCGAGCAGGGGCGACAGGAAGAGCCGGGTGACACGCCCGTGCAGGCGATCGGAGAAGCGGCCGTAGTACGCCTTCACGAAGTCGAAGTCCACGATCGGGTCCAGCGCCGGCAGCACGAGGCGCGCCAGCATCTCCCGGTTGAAATTCACGATGTCCGCGTCGAAGAAGGCCATGTAATCCACCTTCTCCTCGGCGAGCAGGTAGCCCATCGCGAGCCAGCAGGCCCGCCCCTTGCCGGGCGTGCCCACCGACAGGCCGGCCTGTTGCAGGCCGCCGAAGAAGCGCTGCACAGCGGGCGCTTCGTTCCACACGATGACCAGGTTGCCCGGGTATCGGTCGAAGTAGCGGACCGTCCGGTGGTAGTCCTCGATGGTCGCCTTGTTCAGCGAAAGCACCAGCGAGTGGAGGTATTCCACGTTGCACAACTCGGACAGGATATTCGCCAGCGCCGGCCGGTCGAGTTCCCCCGGAATCATCGGGATGACCAGCGACACGGGGTACTTGGGCGTCAGGGGAGCGATGGCCGCTTCGAGATCCTCGACTGGACGCGCGACGAGGCGCGGCAGCGCCGTCACGGGGCCGTTCTGGTGGAAGTCGCTCATGGTGACACCTCACGCGGCCGATGCTGAACAAGGTGGCCGGCAGTCGAGCGCCGGCGTCAGGGACAACGGCGGGGGTGGGGGCCCGCCCCGGGTTGGACTCGAAAGAGACTTTATTCTATCCCGCCTGGTCCCGGCCCGATCGGGCCATCCGCGCGACGGTGGGTGCGTCGGGGAGCCGATCAGGGCGCCGCGCAGGGCGGCGCCGGCAATACGCGCCCGCGGCACTCGCCGAATCCGATTCGCGCCGCGCCGTCCCGCTCGCACCATCCCCGGAGAATCACTTCATCGCCGTCCTCGAGGAACGTGCGTGTTTCGCCGGACGGCAGGCTGATCGGCTCGGCGCCCCGCCACGTCAGTTCGAGCAGACACCCGCGCGCGTCCCTCGCTGCGCCCGACACGGTGCCGCTGGCCAGCAGGTCGCCCGGTCTCAGATTGCATCCATTGCTGGCGTGGTGGGTGGCGAGCTGGCCCATGGTCCAGTACATGTCGCGGAGGTTGCTCGAGCTGACCCGCGCGGGAGCGAGTCCCTGGTCGCGCATGAGAGCGCTCTGCAGGTAGACCGAGAGCCGCAGATCGATGCCGCCGCGCTCGCGGGTCGTCGGGCTGTCCAGGTACCACAGCGGCGCGGGATCGTCGGCCGAGCGCTCGAATGCCGGCACCCTGAAGGGCTCGAGCGCCTCCAGAGTCACCACCCAGGGCGAGATGCTGGTCGCAAAACTCTTCGCCAGGAACGGGCCGAGGGGCTGGTACTCCCACTGCTGGATGTCCCGCGCCGACCAGTCGTTCACGAGGCATGCGCCGAACAGGTGAGACTCGACGGACGCGTGCGCGATCGGCTCGCCGAGGGGATTGCCGGGCCCGACGAACACGCCGACTTCGAGTTCATAGTCCAGGCGGCGGCTCGAACCGAACCGGGGCAGCGTGGCGCCCTTGGCGCGCGTCTGGCCGCACGGCCGGCGCACGGGCGTGCCGCTGGCTACGATCGACGAGGCCCGGCCGTGGTAGCCGACCGGCACGTGCCGGTAGTTCGGCAGCAGGGGACTGTCGGGACGCAGCATGCGCCCGACGTTGGTCGCGTGGAAGATCGAGGCATAGAAGTCCGTGTAGTCGCCGACGTGCGCAGGCAGCAGCAGGTCGGCGCCAGCCTGCGGCAGCAGGCACGGCTCGACCAGGTTCCGGCAGCGTCGCGCCTCGGAATGGCCCTCGCGCAGCAGCTCGCTCACGCGCGACCGCAGGGCGGACCAGTGCGCGGCACCGAGGGCCATCAGCGGATTGAGGCTCGGGGCGTCGCAGGCGCTGGCGGCCCTCGCGGCCGCTCCGTCGAACAGCCCGGCTTGCGTCGCGGCGGGAAGGTCCAGGATGGCGACACCGATCGCGACGCCGACGCGCCCGGGCGTGCCGCTCCCCCGCGGCCTGAAGACGCCGAAGGGCAGGTTCTGGATCGGGAAGTCCGACGCGGCGCCGCCGGACGGGACCCAGGTTTGCGCGGCGGGGTCGTGCGTCACGTTGAGCATGCGGTGATCCCGGGGCATGGTCTGATGCGAACGCTACAGCGGGACGCCAAGGTGACGAAGGCCCGCGACGGGCTCCTCGAACGAGCAGGAGCCGAAGGACAGGGCGAAGCGCGCGCGGGCCGCCGCGACCGCCTGTCGCGGCACCGTCACGTGCCGCCATTCCACGGCGTCGGCGCCGAGTACGAAGCGCGCGGGATCGGTCTCAGCGAGGATGCCCCGGATGGTGGCCGCGATCCCTGGCCGGCCCTCGACCGCGAGGTGCAGCGTGGCGGCCGCCGCGACGAACACGTTCAGGAAGCCGTGCATCTCGGCCCTGGGGCTGTTCGCGGCGTAGGTCAACGGTTGCACGGAGCGGACGGGGTGGTGGAGCCCGGCGGTCGCCTTGAACGGCACGCCGGCGAGCACGCACGCCGCGAGGAAACCCGCCACCGCCTCGACCGGCGGGATCGCGTCGGGCGTGGTGCCGCCGGTCCTGATCTTGGCGACGCCACCCGCGTCACGAAGCGCCGCGAGGATCGGCGCGAGGCTCGGGGCGCCGGCCGGGACCTCGCACACGAGCGTCACACCGGCCGGCAGCCGGCTCGCCGCCTCCGCAACCTGCGCGTCCGTTGAAACGACAATCTCCACCGAATCGATCGTGCCGAGCGCCGCGCCCCTCGGTCGTCCGTTGACGTCCCGGATCGCGCCGAGGACCGAGCTCACGTCCACGCCGGCAATCGCAGACAGCCGCCAGTGTGCGGGCGAGCCCGCTTCGGTTGGCATGGCGCTGGCGGCCGCCAGGAATTCCCCGATTCGCCCGATCGGCAGCACGAATCGGCCGAGCATCCAGCCGGACCCGGCGGCCTTGTGGGCGGCGTAGGTGTGCACGGCGCGGACCATGTCGAGGCCGGCTGGCGGAAAGAGTCCCGCGTAGTCGACCACCGACTCCAGCAGCGCGCGCCACGCGGGCACCGGTGGCTGTTGTGCCACGCTAGCGGTCATCGTCCCCGATCCACGAGCGGAAGTAGTCCGGATCCTCGATCGGGAGAGCGGCGTCGGCGACGCGGAGCGGCCGGAACGTGTCCAGCATGACGGCGAGCTCGTCGGTGTGCGTCTGCCCGAGCGCGGCTTCCGTCCGGCCGGGGTGCGGGCCGTGCGGGAGGCCGTCCGGGTGGAGCGTGACCGATCCGTACTCGATCCCCTTCCGGCTCATGAACTCGGACGTGGCGTAGTAGATCACCTCGTCGGACATGACGTTCGAGTGGTTGTAGGGCACCGGCACAGCGGCCGGATCGAAATCGTACGGCCGGGGGCAGAACGAGCAGACGACGAACCCGTCGCCCTCGAAGGTCTGGTGGACGGGCGGCGGCAGGTGGACGCGCCCGACACGGGGTTCGAAGTCGTTGATGTTGAACGCCCAGGGGTAGTAGTAGCCGTCCCAGCCCACCACGTCGAACGGGTGGTGCGCGACCACCATGCGCGTGAGCCGATCGTCCCGCTTCACGACGATGGGAAACTCGCCCTCGTCGTCGAACGTGCGGAGGTTGTCGGGGCGGCGGATGTCACGTTCGGAGTACGGGGCGTGCTCCCCGAGCTGGCCGTGCTCGTTCCGGTACCGCGCCGGCGTCCGCACGTAGCCGCGGCTCTCAACGATGAGGCACCGCGCCGGGCGCTCGGTGAAGCGGATCCGGTGCACGATGCCACGGGGAATGACGAGGTAATCGCCGCGCCCGAACCGGATCTCGCCCAGCGGGCTCTCGAGCACGCCGGCACCGTCACTGACATAGATCAGCTCGTCGCCCTGCGCGTTCCGGTAGAAGTACGCATCGTCTTCCAGGGGCTGCGCGAAGAGGAGCGCGACGTCGCGATTGAACAGGAGCGGCACGCGGTCCGCCGTGACGCTCGCGCACGGCGCCAGGCGCGCGGTCCGGAAGTGCCGGTTCCGGAGGGCAGGATCCTGATCGACGCGCCACGACAACTCCTTCACGACCGACACCGCCTTGACCTGAGTCGGCGGGTGCACGTGGTAGAGCAGTGAGGCAGGACCGGAGAACCCCTTGTTCCCGAGCAGCTCTTCCGTGTAGAGCGCGCCGTCGGGCCGCCGGAACACCGTGTGGCGCTTCCGCGGGACCCGGCCGAGCGTGTGGTAGATCGGCATGTTCCCCCTGCTGCGGTGTCAGGACCCGCTGGCGCGCCGGGCGCAGGCCGCCGCGCGGAGGTCCTGGGACCGTCTTTACAGATTGCCCCGGAGGCCCTGTTCGCGCTCGATCGCCTCGAACAACGCCCGGAAGTTGCCCTTGCCGAAGCCGCGGCTGCCCTTGCGCTGGATGATCTCGAAGAACAGCGTCGGCCGGTCCTCGACCGGTCTCGTGAACAGCTGCAGCAGGTAGCCTTCCTCGTCCCGATCGACCAGGAGGCCCAGGCGCCTGACGGTCGCCGCCTCCTCGTCGATTGCGCCCACCCGTCCCGCGAGGCCGTCGTAGTAGCTCTCCGGGACGCTCAGGAACTCCACGCCGTTGGCCCGGAGGCGGGTGACCGTCGAGACGATGTCGGTGGTGAGCAGGGCGATGTGCTGGACACCCGGCCCGCGGTAGTAGTCCAGGTACTCCGCGATCTGGCTCTTCTTCCGCCCCGGGGCCGGTTCGTTGATCGGGAACTTGATCGCGTAGGACGAGTCGGACATCACGATCGACATCAGCGCGCTGTATTCGGTCGAGATGTCCTTGTCGTCGAAGCTGATGAAGCGGCTGAAGCCGAGCACCCGGCTGTACCACTCCGCCCACTGGTTCATGGCGCCGAGTTCGACGTTGCCCACCATGTGGTCGATGCGGAGCAGGCCCGCATCCGCCCCGGGCGCGACCTGGGCCTCGTAGCCGGGCAGGAACGGCCCGTCGTAGCTCCCGAACGAGATCAACGAGTGAATGGTGTCGCCGTAGGTGGCGATCGCGGCATGGCGAATCGTGCCCCGGGCATCATGCCGGTCAGCCGGTTCGCTCACCGGGCGCGCCCCCCTGGCGACCGCCTCGGCAAACGCGGCATCCGCATCCTCCACGTGGAACGCGATGTCGCGCACGCCATCGCCGTGCAGCGTGACGTGAGCGGACGCCTCGCTCCCGGGATCGAGCGGAGTCGTGAGGACGAGGCGGGCCTTGCCCTGCTGCAGGGCATAGGAGGCCGAGTCGCGGCGTCCGGTCTCGAGGCCCGCATAGGCGAACTGGGAGAATCCGAACGCGTGGCGATAGTAGTAAGCGGCCTGCCTGGCATTGCCCACGAGGAACTCCACGTGGTGGATGCCCTTGAGGCGCAGGGGGTTCTCAGCCATGGTCTCCGGTCCGGAAATGTGCCGATACGAATACGTTGTCACATTCCTGCCGGCGGCTTCAAGTCGGAGCCGCGCTCGGGCCGGCGACAGGGCCCCGGGGGGCGCGGATCGAACGGGCGTGCGCCGGGGGCGGCAGCAAAGGCGCCCCTGGCGCCAGGGTGGCGCCTTGTGCGCGTGTACCGCCCCCGGGGGCTTCGCGTCCCGGACACGACTTGAGCCCGGACGCGTCCCGCACTACGATGGCGGGGCCTATCACCCCGTTTTCGGGCAAGACAAGGAGACCGACGCATGCACAGACGTTGGCAGCGCAGACTCGTTCTGATCGGAGCAGCCCTGCTGGTTGCCGCGGCGTGGACTGGGGAGCGGCCGAGCGCGCAGGCGGGCGCCGGTTCGCCGTATCCCGACGCGATGTTCGGGTCGCTCAAGTGGCGGAATATCGGGCCCAATCGCGGCGGCCGGTCCATTGCCGTGGCCGGCAGCGCGGCCCGCGCGCAGGAGTACTACTTTGGCGCGACCGGCGGAGGACTGTGGAAGACAGGCGATGGCGGCACCACGTGGCGGCCGGTGTCGGACAAGGCCTTCAAAACGTCGTCGGTCGGGGGCGTGGCCGTGGCCGAGTCGAACCCCGACGTGGTGTACGTCGGGATGGGGGAGACGGAGCTGCGCGGCAACGTCATCCAGGGAGACGGGCTCTACAAGTCGGTGGATGCCGGCAAGACATGGGCGCCTGCCGGCCTCGCGAAAACAGCCGCCATCGCACGCATCCGCGTCCACCCGACCAACCCGGACCTCGTGTACGTGGCCGCGTTGGGGGATCCGTACGGCGCCAGCGCCGACCGCGGCATCTACCGGTCGCGCGACGGCGGCAAGAGCTGGGAGAAGGTGCTGTTCCGCGACGACAAGACGGGGGCCGTGGACCTGTCGATGGATCCGCATCACCCGGAGGTGTTGTACGCGGGGCTCTGGGAGGTGTATCGCACGCCGCACTCGCTGTCGAGCGGCGGGCCCGGCAGCGGCCTCTTCAAGTCGACCGACGGCGGCTCCACGTGGGTTGAACTCACGAAGAACCCGGGGCTCCCCGGCGGGATTTGGGGCAAGCTGGGCGTCGCGGTCTCACCCTCCGATGGCAGCCGCGTCTACGCGATCATCGAAAACGAGAATGGCGGCGTGTTCGTGTCCGACGACGCCGGGGCGACATGGAAGAAGGTCAACGAGGAGCGGCGGCTCCGCCAGCGCGCGTTCTACTACAGCCGCATCTATGCGGATCCCAAGGCGCGCGACACGATGTACGTCCTGAACACGGGCTTCTACCGCTCGACCGACGGCGGCAAGACCTACAAGGCCATCCGGGTGCCGCACGGGGACAACCACGATCTCTGGATCGCCGCGACCGATCCGGCGCGAATGATCAACGGCAACGACGGCGGCGCCAACGTCTCGGTCAACGGCGGCGAGACGTGGACGCGGCAGACGTACCCGACAGCGCAGCTGTACGGCGCGTTCGTGACCGCGCACGTGCCCTACCAGGTGTGCGGGGCCCAGCAGGACAACAGCACGGCGTGCGTCCCGAGCGGCGGCACGGGCGACGAGTTTTACGACGTGGGGGGCGGCGAGAGCGGCTACATCGCGCCCGATCCGCGCAACCCGGACGTGTTCTATGCCGGCAGCTACGGCGGGTACCTGACGCGGTACGACCGCCGGACCGGCCAGACGCGCGCGGTCAACCCGTGGCCGGACAACCCCATGGGCTACTCGTCGATCGACATCAAGGAGCGGTTCCAGTGGACGTTCCCGATCGTCTTCTCGCCCGTCGATCCCAGTGTGCTGTACGCGGGTTCGCAGCACGTCTGGCGGACGATCAGCGAGGGGCAGAGCTGGGAGCGAATCAGCCCGGACCTCACCCGGCACGATCCGGCGACGATGGGGCCGTCGGGGGGGCCGATCACGCTGGACCAGACGGGCGTGGAGACCTACGCCACCGTGTTCACCATCGCGCCGTCCCGTCGCGAGGCGGCCACCATCTGGGCGGGCTCGGACGACGGGCTCGTGCACGTGACGCGGGACGGCGGCAAGACCTGGAACAACGTGACGCCGAAGGATCTGCCGGAATTCGCCCGGATCAGCCTGATCGAGGCGTCGCCGCACAAGCCGGCCACGGCCTACGTCGCGGCCAACCGTTACCAGCGTTCCGATCGCGCCCCGTACGTGTTCCGCACCGACGACTACGGGAAGACCTGGACGAAGATCGTCAACGGCATCCCGGCTGACGATTTCGCGCGGGCCATCCGCGAGGACATCAAGCGGCCCGGGCTGCTGTACCTCGGCACCGAAACCGGGATCTACGCGTCCTTCGACAACGGCGCCAGCTGGCAGTCCCTGCGGCTGGACCTGCCGGCGACGCCGGTGCACGGCATCGTGTCGACCGACAAGGACCTGGTCATCGCGACCCACGGGCGGTCGTTCTACGTGATGGACAACGTGAGCGTGCTGCGGCAGCTCGCGCCGGCGATTCCGGCGGAGGCCGTCCACCTGTTCGAGCCGGCGGGCGCGATCCGGTCGGTCGACCGCGGCGTGGCCATCGACTACTACCTCAAGGCAGCCGCCGACAAGGTCACCCTCGACATCCTCGATGCGCAGGGCCAGGTCGTGCGGACGTTCACCGGGGTGCCGGAGGCCGGGAAGAAGCCGGACGAGGCGCCTGCCGAGG
The DNA here is from genome assembly GCA_963813325.1 of uncultured Acidobacteriota bacterium. Lineage (GTDB taxonomy): Bacteria > Acidobacteriota > Vicinamibacteria > Vicinamibacterales > JAKQTR01 > CAWEYM01. The sequence continues at coordinate 226,686 of CAWEYM010000002.1, read as the reverse complement.
AGGACGAAGGGCCGCGGCGGCCCGCGCCGAAGGTCACCACCAAGGCCGGGATGAACCGGTTCGTGTGGGACCTGCGGTACCCGAACGCCACGGAGTTTCCCAAGATGATCCTGTGGGCGGGGAGCGTGCGCGGGCCGCTTGCGCCTCCAGGATCCTATCAAGCGCGGCTGACGGTGGGAGCCGAGTCCCGGACGCAGTCGTTCACCGTCGTGCGCAATCCCGTCATCCCGAACCTCTCCGACGCCGATCTCCAGGCGCAGTTCAAACTGGCGATGCAGATTCGGGAGCGCGTGTCGCAGGCCAACGAGGCGGTGGTCCGGATCCGCGCGATGAAGGCCCAGCTGGCGGACCGGGCGGAGAAGCTGAAGACGAAGAAGGCCCCGAAGGTGATCGCCACGGCCGAGGGCCTCGCCGGCAGGCTGACCGCGATCGAGGGGGAGATCTACCAGTACCGCAACCAGAGCAGCCAGGATCCGCTCAACTACCCGATCAGGCTGAACAACAAGCTGGCCGCCTTGCAGGGCGTCGTCGAGGCCGGGGAGGCCAGGCCCACCGATCAATGCTTCACGGTCTTTGACGAGCTGTCGGGCAGGCTCGATGGCGAGCTGGCGAAGCTGGACGCCCTGGCGAAAACCGACTTGCCGCCGTTCAACAAGGAGCTCGCGAAGAAGAAGCTGGCGCCGGTGAGCCCGGACGGGAAGTAGCGGCGGATTCGGCGCGTGGCATGCTGGGGCGGGGTCGCAGTGGCGGCCCCGCCCCCCGGAATCAGATGTGTTCCATCGGGCGCTCCGCCAGGAGGTGGTCCAGCCACAGGCCCGCGAGTTTCTCCTGGACAGTGTTCTGCCGCAGCCGGGCGCTCAGGTTCGGAAAGTCGACCTGGTCCATGATCTGGTCCTGGTTGAAACAGGAGAAGATGATCGTCTCCTTGCCCGTCACCGGATCCACGTGCCGCTGCAGGCACTGGGCGCAGACTTCCTTCATCATGCACTGCATCGGCGAGTTGATGCTCGCGATGGCCACGTGGTTCGGGTTCAGGTACGGCCCGAGCACGGTGAACCGCGCCGCCTTCACGGCCGCCATCATCCGGTCGGACCCGATGGCGATCAGCCGATTCACCGTCGACAGGGGCACCAGGACGGGACCCAGTTCTCCCTTCGCGTAGGCCACCATCGCCTCGACGATGTTGCCGCGGAAGTGTGAGTCCTGAGGCCGGCGGGGCTCGATCGGGGCCCCCATGTCGGTGCTCCAGATGACCTGGTCCGTGGCGTTCTCGACTTCTTCGCGCTTGAAGAGGTCCTCGCCCTTCTTGTAGCCCGCAAAGTAGATGACGCGGCTGTGGCGGTCGCGGAGGGCCTTCGCGATCGAGAAGAGCACCGCGTTGCCCAACCCGCCGCCGGCCAGCAGCACGTTCTGGTTCGCCGGGATCTCGGTCGGGGCGCCGGTGGGACCCATGACGAGCACCGGGTCGCCCGGCTTCAGGTAGGCGCACAGGCGGCTGGACACGCCCAGTTCCAGCGCGATCATCGACAGCAGGCCCTTCTCCGCGTCCACCCACGCGCCGGTCAAGGCGAGCCCTTCCATCAGCATGCGCGGGCCGTCCGGGCCCGCGCCGAGCACGGGCGAGGCCGTTTCGAAATTCTGGAGCCGGAAGAACTGCCCGGGGTGAAAGTGCCGGGCCGCGGCAGGGGATCGCACGACGAGTTCGACGATGGTCGGCGTCAGGCGCTCGACCCGCTCGACGCGGCCGATGAACTCGTCGTCGAGGCGGCGCGCGAACGCCAGCCACGCCGCGACGCGGGCCGCCCGGGTCGCCGGGACAGCCGCCTCGTCGTCTGCGGGGAACAGACGGGTGATTTCGTGGTAGCCGTCCCGCGCCGACGCCATGGCCTTCACGACGTTGCCGGCGTACTTCGGGTGGTTGTCGCCGTAGTAGGTGACGAACCGGCCGTCGTGGTCATGGGACGTGAAGAACCCGCCGGGAGACGGCTCGAGCCGGATCCGCCCGTCGGCTCCGCGAACGGCGCGATGGGCCTTGAAGAACCGCCGCTTGTCGTCGAGCTGGAACGTTCCCGGGTACTCCCGCTCATAGGTCACGTTCGGCGTCGTGCCGGCGGCCACGAAGAGGGCCTTTGCGGGCAGCGTCCTGCGGGCGTCGGTCTCGTGCCATCGGCCGTCCCGGAGTTCCTGCTTCCGGAACCGGACGGCCTCGACGTGGCCGAAGGCGTCGGGAACAGCCTCCTCAGGGTCGTGGTTCTCGATGAAGGTGATGCCCTCCTCGAAGGCCTTGATGATCTCCTCGTGGTTGAGCCGGTAGGCGGGCGAGTCGATCATGCGCTTCCGGTAGACGATCGACACCCCGCCCCAGCCGCGTACCAGGGATACGAAGTCGGGGCGCTCGCCGGCGCGCTCGGCCCGGTCGCGCTCGGCGCGCACGGCCCGGCCGTGGGCCAGGAACTCGTCGAGGATCATCTGCTCTTCGCGATCGTACTGGCCGCGGACCGACGACTCGCCCGACTCGGCGCAGAGCGCTTCGTAGCGGCGGAGGATCTTCTCCACCTGCTGCGGGTAGAACGCCATCAGCTCGGTGGCGGTGTCGACAGCGGTCAGGCCGCCGCCGATGACGAGGGCTGGCAGGCGCACCTGGAGATTGGCCAGCGCATGCGTCTTGAACGCCCCGGTCAACTGGAGGGCCATCAGGAAGTCGCTCGCCTTGCGGATGCCCCGAAGCAGGTTGTTCTTGATGTCGATGATCGTGGGCCGGCCGGCGCCTGCCGCGATTGCGACGTGGTCGAAGCCGAGCGCCCACGCGTCCTCGAGCGGCAACGTGCCGCCGAAGCGCACACCGCCGTACATCCGGAGCAGCCGGTGGCGCGCCAGCACCAGGTGAAGCAGCGTCAGGAAGTTCTTGTCCCAGCGGACCGTGATCCCATACTCGGAGACGCCTCCGAACCCTTCGAGCGGGCGCGTGTCGAGAGGGCTGTAGATGTCGTCCCAGTCGCGAAGCGGCCGGGGCGGCGCGTCATCGGTCCCGGTGAGGGCCTCCGCCAACGGCTCGATCTTCAGGCCGTCGATCCCGACGACGGCGAAGCCCTCGTTGACCAGGTAGTGCGCCAGCGTGTACCCCGCCGGGCCGAGGCCGACGACGAGGACCTTGCGGCCGTTGTGCGGCAACGGGTAGGGCCGGCGGACGTTGAGCGGGTTCCAGCGGGCCAGCAGGGCGTAGATCTCGACTCCCCAAGGCAGGCGCAGCACGTCGGTGAGCACGCCCGTCTCGATCTGCGGGATGTTGACGGGGTCCTGCTTCTGGTAGATGCACGCTTTCATACAGTCGTTGCAGATCCGGTGGCCCGTGCCCGCGCAGAGCGGGTTGTCGGCGGTGATGAGCGCCAGCGCGCCGAGGGCGTCGCCGTGCTTCCGGATCACGTGCATTTCGGAGATCTTCTCGTCGAGCGGGCAGCCCTCCAGCGGGATGCCGAGCGGGTTGGACACGATCGAACCGTCCCTGGCGTGGAGGCCCTTCGAGCACGAGTCCTTGTCCCGCTCATGGCAGAGCACGCAGTAGTTGATCTCGCTGAGGACCTCACGGCCCGTCATCCGGGGATCGGTCAGGACGAATCCGTCGCGCCGGCGCAGCCGGTCCGCCGGTCCCTGCATGGCCTCGGGCCAGGCGTCGTCCGGGTGGGTGACCGGGACCAGTCTGAAAGAGTCCACCGCTTCCGGCAGCCTGAAGACGATCCACGAGCGGTAGACCGCGTCGTGCACCCGGGCGGCGCACCAGCGCCTCAGCGCGTCGATCCGGGAGGCCACCTGGGCGCGCTCCTGGTCGTCGGCGTCCTTTGCGGCCGCCTCCCGGTCCAGCAGCAGGCACCCGGCCCGGGCGATCGCCAGCTCGCCATCGCTCGGGAAGAGGCCGTCAACCAGGGCCTGCACGACCGCATCGTCGTCGGCCGAACGCGCCGGGGCTTCACCGGACTTGAGCAGCGGCAGCACCCGGCGGCGCACGAACTCCGCCTTGAAGCGAAACAGGTCGTCCTGCGCGGCTGTCGCGCGCGCCAGGGCGCCGATGGCGTCCTCGATGCCGAACAGGCGGGCCAGGAAGCGGCTGACGAACGGCGCGACCTGCACGAGCACGAGCGACCGTTCGACCGCCGGCCGTTCGCGGTCCGGATCACGGAGGTACTCGTCCCAGCGCCGGTGCAGGTCCGGGTCGACCACGCGCACGTCGTCCAGGAACGCGGCGTGCAGGTCACGGAGACGGTCGGGCTGGTAGAGATCCGGGTAGCTGAACCCCGCGATCCCCAGAGTCAGGTGGTCGGCTGGCGCCGCAGTCTGATTCATGGCTGCACAGAGTGTCGGAGTGTGACCTGGTTCGATCTTTCCACCGTACGATGGAATCGCCCGGCGAGTCAACGACGGCAGGCGCCGGTGCGCGCCGCGATGCTACTTCGTGAAATGGAACGGCACGCTGGTGACGACCACATTCGGCCTGAAGAGCAGCGCCGTCTTGATCAGGAACGCGCGCTGGTTGTGCAGGAGATGATGCCACAGGCGCGCGGGGACGAACTCGGGCAGGATCACCGTGATGTAAGCGTCGGGACGGTCGCGCTCCGTGTCGGCGATGTAGTCGAGGAGCGGTTCGAGCAGCGAACGGTACTGGCTCTCCAGCACGACGAGCGGGACCCCGGGCACCCAGTCCTCCCACTCGCGCCGCACCTGGGCAAGGGCGGCCGCGTCGGCGGTGGAGACGTAGACGCCGCGCACGTCGGGGGACAGCGTCCGGGCGTAGCCCATGGCGTTGACGACCGCCCGGTGCACGCCGCTGATCGGCACGATGACGATCTGGTCGTGGCGGGACTCGGGGACGTAGCCCTTCAGACTCAGCTGGGCGGCCACCTCGTCGTAGTGCCCGCGCGTGACCCGGAACACGACGACCAGCACGGGGATGAGCAGCAGGATGATCCAGGCGCCCTCGGCGACCTTCGTGACGGTGACGATCACCAGGACGATGGCCGAGACGCCTGCGCCGACCCCGTTGATCACGGCGCTGTGCTGCCATCCCTCCGTGCGTACCCTGCGCCAGTGCAAAACCATCCCCGTCTGGGACAGGGTGAACGAGAGGAACACGCCGATCATGTACAGCGGAATCAGATTGTGCGTGTCTCCGTTGAACACGAAGAGCAGCAGGCCCGCGAAGAAACTCAGCGCGATGATCCCGTTGGAGAACGCGAGGCGGTCCCCCTGGTTCATGAACTGGCGCGGCAGGAAGCGATCCCGCGAGACGACCGAGGCGAGGCGCGGAAAGTCCGCGTAGGCGGTGTTCGCCGCGAGCACGAGGATGAGCATCGTGCCGATCTGGAGCAGGTAGTAGGGGAGGTGGCGCCCGCCGAAGACGCCGCGGGCGATCTGCGACACGACTGTCTCGGTCTCGCTCGGGACGACCTGGTAGGCGTGGGCGAGCAGAGAGGTGCCGACGACGAGGGAGATGGCAATTGCCGCCATCGTCACGAGCGTCTGCGCGGCGTGTTTCGCCTCGGGCGGGCGGAATGCCGGGATGCCATTCGACACGGCTTCCACACCCGTCATCGCGGAACACCCGTTCGAGAAGGCCGTGAGGAGCGCGAAGGTCGTCAGGGGCTGCAGAGCGTGGTGGAGCGGTTCCACCGCCAGCACGGGTTGCACGGTGCCCGTGAAGTACCGCCAGGCGCCCATCCCGACCATCACCAGCATGCTGACGACGAAGAAGTAGGTCGGCACCGCGAAGATGCGGCCCGACTCCCGCACGCCCCGCAGATTGGCGAGCATGATCAGCACCATGAAACCAAGCGTCATCTCGACGCGGTTCACGTGCCAGCCGGGGATGGCCGACGTGATGGCGGCCACCCCGGCGGCGATGCTGACCGCGACGGTCAGGGTGTAATCGATGAGCAGCGCGGCCGCGGCGACCAGGCCCGCCGTCGTGCCCAGGTTGTCCTTGGCGACGATGTACGCGCCGCCCCCGGTCGGGTAGGCGTGGATCGTCTGGCGGTACGAGAAGGTGACGATGGCGAACACGACCGCGATCACCAGGGTGATCGGAATCGAGTACGACATCGCGGCCACGCCGCCCACGACGAGGACGCGCAGGATTTCCTCACCGGCGTAAGCGACCGAGGACAGGCAGTCCGATGACAGGACGGCCAGTCCGGTCACACGGCTGAGGCGTTCGTGATAGGCGAGGCTGGAGGGGATGGGCTTGCCGAGCAGGACGCGTTTCAACTGGGAGACGAACGTCTCTTCGGACAAGGCAGATGTCCTTTCAAGACGCCGGCGAGGTTAGCTGACGGGCTTGGAGTTGAAAGTCTCCTACCGGCGCCGCACGCGCAGCCCGGATACGCCCCTGGACCAGGCCGCCCCATGGCTGCCCGATCCGTGCTGGGTCCCCCGCTTCGCCCCGTCAGGGCGAACTAGGCGCTGGGCGGTATCGTAGCGCCGGTCGAGGAAGCCGTCAAAGCAGCCGTCATAGCGAGGGAGGGCCTTGATGGCTGATGCCGAACCCGCGGCGCGGGCCCGGCGCACTGATCTGCGCCGGCCGGGCGGGCGGCGACGGTGGCGGCGGGCCTCCGACGTCCGCTATAATCCGCGGCTGCGGAGTTGCTCGCGATGATCGAAGCCCGGATGTTTCATGTCACCGGCCGGGTCCAGGGAGTCGGCTTCCGGCTGTTCGCGTACGAGGTCGCCATCCGCGAAGGCTTGAACGGATTCGTGCGCAACCTTCCCGACGGCTCGGTCGAGGCCGTGGTCGAAGGGGACGCGGAGGCGCTGGCGCGCTTCCACGCCGCGCTCTGGCGCGGGCCGGCCGGCTCGCGCGTCGAGGCCGTGGAACCGCAGGACCTGCAGCCGGCCGGCCGGCATCACGGCTTCTCGATCACGGGGTCCTTCTGAGGGAGTAGGCATCGCATGGCACAGACCGGTCCCGCCACGCACGTGGCAGACATGCTGAAGGCGAAGATCAGGCACGTCCCGGACTTTCCGAAGCCCGGCATCCTGTTCTACGACATCACCACGCTCCTGCGCGACCCGGAGGGGTTTGCCGCCGTCATTGACGGGCTCGCCGCGCCGTTCGAGGGCCAGGGCATCGCCCAGGTCGTCGGAATCGAGAGCCGCGGGTTCATCCTGGGGGGCGCCGTGGCGCGCCGCCTCGGGGCGGGGTTCTGCCCGATCCGCAAGCCGCGGAAGCTGCCGGCCAGGACGATTCGCGAGGAGTTCCAGCTGGAGTACGGCAGCGATGCGCTCGAAATCCACGCGGACGCCGTCGATCCGGGCCAGCGCGTGCTGATCGTCGACGACGTGCTGGCTACCGGAGGCACCGCGCGCGCAGCCTCCAGCCTGGTGAAGCGGCTCGGCGGGCAGGTGCACGCCCTGGCCTTCCTGATCGAACTGACATTCCTCAACGGCCGGGAGAAGGTGCAGGGCGACGAGGTCTTCAGTTTGCTGACGTATTGACCGGCGCCCGGCCTTTGCATGGTGGCGCCCCGCGCGCGCTGCGCCCCGGGGCCCGCGCCGCGCGGGCTATAATGAACTGCTCTCGCGTGCGCGTGTAGCTCAGGGGATAGAGCAGCCGCCTCCTAAGCGGCAGGCCAGCGGTTCAAATCCGCTCACGCGCACCATTTTTCGCGGGCGACCTTCGACCTGATCGCCCCGTCCTCGACGCCCGCTTCGAGGCGTGGACAACCGGCAGAGAAAACCGGGATCGGGGGGCTCATGATCCGGACCGCGGTGCTGCTCGCGTGCGTGCTGATACAGACGCCTTCCCCGGCCCCGGTCGATCCGGGCGTCGTCCGGGACGGTGACTACGTCCGCCTGTACCAGCTTCCGGAAGACCAGGTGTTCCGGGCAAGCGCCCGGGTGGCGGCGGACTACTGGACGCTCACCTCGACTAACCCCAAGGCGGGCGTGGTGTCGTTCAGCACGAGCGAGCTGTACGTCACGGTGCGCGTGGGCCGGCACAAGACGGGGAAGGCGCGCGTGCGCGTGGATGCGCAGATGCGCGCCCCCGGCATGTTCAGCCTGGGGCGCGGCAAGAAGATCGCCGGGCTGTTCTTCGACCGGCTCGAGGCCAGGCTCAGGGCCGAGGACCTGCTGCCGCCCGGTCCCGAGCGGGCCGCGCGGGGGGCGGCCAACGGCGGCTGGCGCCCCGGGGAGTGGTTGCGAGTATCGAGTATAATGGACGGTCCAACTACCTGACGCGGCTCCATATATGAAGCGAACTGAACGCCACCATCTCAAAGAGAACGAAGTTGCGGAATGGGTCCTCCAGCTGAAGGACTTCTACGAAGGGAACCGCAGCGCCATCGTCTACGGCGTGTCCGCCGTGCTGATCGTCGCGATCGGCGCGCTCGGGTATCTGGCCTGGCGCCAGAACGGAGAGACACAGTCCCGGACGCTGCTGGCAGCCGCCATGGCCGTGGCCGACGCGCCCGTGACGGCGCCGACCGCCCCGGAAGCCGGGAAGCCCGCAGTGCAGCCGCCCGGCACCTATCCCACCGAGCGGGCCCGCGCGGAGGCGGCGTTGCCCAGGCTGCTGGCCTCGGCCGATGCCTACCCCGCCAGCGACGCCGGGATTACCGCACGCTACGAGGCGGCGGCAGCGCTGATCCGGCTCGGGCGGATCGACGAAGGCGTGAAGCAGTACCAGGAGGTGGTGAACCGCGGCAGCGGCCTCTACCCGCTGATGGCGCGCCTGGGTATTGCGGAGGCCGACGTGCTGGCCGGCAAGTACGACGCGGCAATTGCCGGGTACCAGGAAGTGGTGACGAAGTACGCGGAGCAGGCGCCAATCGACGGCGTGCTGATGGACCTCGGCCGCGCCTACCGGCTGGCAGGGAAGACCGCTGACGCGCGGAAGACCTTCGCGCGCGTCACGGAAGAGTTCCCCCAGTCGCCATACGCCACCTTCGCGCGGACCGAGATCGAAACGCTGGGAACGGCCAGGCAGTAGTCGGGCCGGGCGGGCCTTCCTGCGCGGCGGCGCCATGCCGCTGCGCGCCGCGTCCCGCGGCGGCCGGCAGGACTGATCCACCCCCTCTGGCGTCAGCGTGCGGCCGGTGATCCGAAGAACCGATAGCTCAGGAGCTTGTAGACCAGCTTGGTGCACAGGAAGGTCGGGGCCACCAGGCCGGGGAGCGGGCTCAACTCCACGATGTCGCACGATACGACCCGCCGCCGGGCATTGACCAGGCGCAGCAAAGCCAGCAACTCCCGCCAGCTCAGCCCGCCCGGTTCCGGCGTGCCGGTCGCCGGCATGATCGCCGGGTCCAGACCGTCGACGTCGATGGTGACATAGACCTGCTCGCCCAGCGCGTCCACCACGCGGTCCATCCAGGCGGGGTCGTCGCGCATGTTCCAGTCGAAGAACACCCGCGTGGACAGGCCGGGCAGCGCGGCCGCTTCGGGCGCCGACAGGCTGCGGATGCCAACCTGGACGCACGGGGCGTGGTCGAGGACCCGCCGCATGGCCGAGGCATGGCTGTGCGGATCGCCCAGGTAGTCGGCGCGAAGGTCGGCGTGGGCGTCGATCTGCAGCACGCTCAGGCCCGGCGTGCGCGCGGCCACCGCCGCGACGAGCGGGCCCGTGATCGAGTGCTCCCCTCCGAGCGCCACGAAGAACTTGCCCTCGTCGATCAGCCAGCCGGCCGTGCGCGAGATCTCCTCGAAGGCCTGTTCCGTGCTCGCGAAGGGCAGCTCCATCTCGGGCAGCGTGTGGATCCCGATGTCGCAGACCTCGAGGCCATTCTCTTCTTCGTAGAGTTCCAGCTGCGTGGATGCCAGCAGGATCTCGCGCGGGCCGTGCTTGGTCCCCGGCATGTAGGAGGTTGTGCGCTCGAAGGGAATGGGCAGGATGACCGCCCGGCTCCGCTCAAAGGTCGCCTCGTCCGGGTCGATCCCGCCAAACGTGATGGGCAGGCCGGGATGGTAGGGCAGGGCTGGTGTCATGGGCACTATCTTAACCCCCGGGGCTCACTTGTCATGGGTGTGTTCGCCCCGGCGCACGCTGGCTGACGCCCGCGCGCTGCATGCCCGGCGCGTCCTCGACTGAACTGCGCGGCGGGCTTGGCAGGCCGACCGCCGGCCAGATCGCGCCGCCGGTCAGAACGCCCGGCCGAGACGGACGAACACGGCGCCGCCGCCCGGCCGCTGGCCGGAGGGGTCACGCGTCCACGCGCTGCCTGCCGCCAGCGTGAGCGGAAAACCGTAGCCCAGCGTCAGGTCCACCGACAGTTCCGCGCCGAGCGACGTCCTGAGCGGGCCGCGCGCCCGGGTCCCGATCCAGGTGCTGCCCGCATCGGCGAACACCGCCCCGTGCAGCACGTTCAGGAACACGGGCCAGGTGCGCACCCCGCGCTCGACGCGCCAGAGCGGAGCACGGTAGTCGACGTTGAGGACCGCGAGCGAGCTGCCGACGAACGAGTCGAGGGGAAATCCCCGCAACAGGCCGAGCGCGCGCCGCCCGAATTCGAAGTCCGCCGGGCGGGGCCCGCTGCCGCCGAGACTGAAGAACCGCCTTACGCTGACATCGCCCGTCGAAACACCCGCCGCCGCGCGGACGGCCAGCACGGCGTGCGGAGGACCGATCGGAAGGTAGCCCCGGATGTCGACGGTTCCCGCCTGTGCCTGGCCGTCGGCGCCGAGGGCCGGGCTGACGGCCTCGAAGGTCGCCACGGCCGACAGGCCACCCTCCGGGCTGATGGAGTAACCGTAAACGCGGGCCGAGGTCCCGGCCGCCGCCAGCCTCACGGCGTTGCGCGTCGTCACCGAGGCGAAGGTCGACGACCGGAGGGTGTTCTCGACCAGGTCGAGGCTGGCCATCCAGCTCATCGAGTACCGAACCCGGCGGAGCGGCAGGTAGATGCCGAAGGCGGCCTCGCGTTCGCGCTGCTCGAGATTTTCGGGCGGCAGCCCGGGCGCGAGCACCTGGTCCAGGAGGGGCGTGGTCGTGTCGGCCGCGCTCACGAACAGCGTCGGCCGCCAGCGGTCGTAGGCGTAGTCCACGCCCCAGTCGGGGCGCCGGCCGGACCCGGGTCCGGCAAGATTGGCGTTGCCGGACAGGGGCCACAGCACGCGCGCGTCGTAGAAGTGCCGGCCCAGCACGTCCCCGCCGCCAACCGACGCCCCAAGCTGCCAGCGGTCCCCGTCGGCCTGAACGAGGGGCATCCAGGCGCGGGGCGTCAGGGTCGGCCACGGGGAGTAGCGTTCGTCGGGGGAATCGGGCTGGTCGTTGGCGGGCACCGCGTCGTGGTCCGTCGGTGCCGGCGCGGGGATCGGTGCCGCGACGGCCGCCGCGGCCGGGCCCTCCTCGGTGTCCGGCAGCCGCGCCGCGAACAAGTCGTCGCCCCGGTCCGTCACGCCCACGAACACGACGGTTCGTCCATCCGGCGACAGGGCTGGAGCGGTCGCGCCGTGCCCGGTGGCGAACAACCGCACGGGCGCGGGGGCCGTGGTCGCGTGGGGCGCCGGGATGTCGACGCGGTAGAGCTGGAACGGGTCAGAATCGCGCGTTGCGGCGAACACGATCGAGCGCCCGTCCGGAGACCAGGTCGGGGTCACGTTACGGTCCCGGCGCGACGACACGACGACGTGAACATCGAGGGTGGCCGGATCGATGATGACAATCTCTGACGTGCCGTCGGCGCGCTGGCGTTCTGCGGTGAGGCGGGCGCCGTCCGGCGACCACCGCGGTCCGCCGTACTGCCCGCCGGGCTCCACGAGCGTGACGGCCGGCGCGGCGTCGGGGGCCGGCGGGGCATTCGGCGCGGACGGGTCGTGAAGCACCAGCACCGCGAGCGCGCGACCGCCCGGCTGCGAGACGACCACCGCCAGGTGGCGCCCGTCGGGGGAGACGTCGGGCGACGACATCCGGGCGCCGCGGGTCAGCCGCCACGTTCGCCCGGTGACGCGGTCGAGCGCGTACAGATCGCCCACGAGCGACACGGCGCGCGACACCTCGAGTTGATCGAAGTACACCCACCGGTCCGACACGCTCAGACCGTTGCCGAGATAGCGATCCGCGACGCGGCGGGATCGCCCTGTGTCAAGCGAGACGCGATGGAGCCCGGGAAATCCATCCGGCGTGCGCACGCCGTACCAGACCTCGTCTGAAGGCGCATCGCCGGACATCGGGGGCGCGAACCGGGGGGCCTCCACCGCGAATCCGTGGTGCGTGAGCTGGGTGAGGGGAACCGCGTCGCCGCGCGCGCGGGCCGCGGTCCCGGTGCGGTCACGCGCGAAATCCGCCCAGGCGTCCTTTGCGGAAGTGCCATAGGTCCGGTTGAAGGCGGCTCCGCCGAAGAAGGGCAGGCGCCCCGCGGTGCGCCGGGCCAGCTCGCCGAACCGGGATTCTCCGTACCGATCCGCCAGATACGCGTGGAAGAACCCTCCGTACAGGTAGGGCGCCGTGCCGCCCGGCCAGCTGACCAGGCCGCCGCTCGCGCGGTCGATGGACGGAAACCGACCGCGCCGGGCCGCCTGGTCCATCACGTTCGCGAAGTCGCCGGCCCCGAGGCGGCCGCGCCCCGTCATGGCGCTCTCGGCGTACGTGGGCAGGCCCTCGATTTGCCATGCCGGCAGGAAGAGGTTCGGGAACGTCACCGGGGACCGGCCGAGCACGGCCCGGAGGAGGCGCATCCCGCCTTCTGCCCGGTCGAGATGCAGGATGTGCGTGTACTCGTGGGCGAACGCCAACTCCAGCCAGTCGTCCGAGTTGCCGAGCCAGGACTCCGGCAGCGGGGGCGCCGCCGTGATCTCGATGGTGTCGTACGGCACCGGCGTGGCCCAGCCGTTCGAGTTGTCGGTCTGATCCACGAGCACCACGTGGGTCCGGGCGGGCGCCGGCAGGCCGAATCGTTCCGACAGCCGTGTTCGGGTCGTCTCGGCGATCGACGCGAGACGCCGGGCGAGACGGTCCTCCCCCTGGTGGAAGTAGATGACGAAGTGCGCCGTCCGCAGGACGCGGAAACGCAGCGATGGGTCGTATCGCGTGGCCGCGTCGGCTGCTTCGCCTGCGACGAGGATCGCCGCCAGCAGGCACGCTGGCAGGCACGCGCGTCTCATGGCCGTCGGTGCGCCTGGCGGGCCGCACTCCGGACGAGGACCGATGCCGGGCCGACTGGGGCGGAGGCCGCGCGCGTCATCGGTCGAGGTCGCGCTTGAGGTCGGCGAGCAGCGTCAGGGCCTCGAGCGGCGTCAGCCGGTCGAGGTCCGTGTCCCGCAACCGGCGCGCGACACCGTCGAGCGGGGGCGTGGATTCGAAGAGCCCGATCTGCTGGCGGGATGCCGACGGCGTGCCGCTGGCGGTGGGCCGGCCGCCCCTGGCCAGCGCGTCCTGTTCGAGCGCGTCCAGGATCGTGCGGGCGCGCGCGATGACGTCCGGCGGCAGGCCGGCGAGGCGCGCCACCTGGATGCCGTAACTGCGGTCGGCCCGCCCCGGCACCACCTTGCGCAGGAAGACGATGTCGTCGCGCCACTCGCGGGCGGCGACGTGACAGTTGATGACGCCCGGCAGCGAGTCGGCCAGCTCGGTCAGCTCGTGGTAGTGCGTCGCGAACAGCGTCTTCGGCCGGGCGCGACGGCTCGTCGCCAGATGCTCGGCCACGGCCCACGCGATGCTCAAGCCGTCGAAGGTCGCCGTGCCGCGCCCGATCTCGTCGAGGATGACCAGGCTGCGCGACGTCGCGGAGTGCAGGATGTTCGCGGTCTCCTGCATCTCCACCATGAAGGTGGACTGGCCGCGGGCGATGTTGTCCGAGGCGCCGACGCGCGCGAAGATGCGGTCGACGATGCCCATCTTGGCCTCGCGCGCGGGCACGAACGATCCGGCCTGCGCCATCAGACACGTCAGGGCCACCTGGCGCAGGTACGTCGACTTGCCGCCCATGTTCGGCCCCGTCAGCAGGATCAGCTGACGGGTCGTGCCATCGAGGTGCACGTCGTTCGGCACGAACGGGTCGGGGCAGTGACGTTCGACCACGGGGTGTCGGCCCTCGACGATCAGGAGGTCGTCCCCGTCGTGCACGTGAGGCTTGATGTAGTTCGAGAACGAGGCGGCTTCCGCGAGGCCGGCCAGGACATCGAGGCTCGCCATGGCCCGCGCGGTGTCCTGGATGCGCGGCGCTTCGGATGCGACCCGCGCGCGGAGCGCCTCGAAGATCTGGACCTCGCGCTCGAGCACCCGTTCGTCCGCGCCGAGGACCTTCTCCTCGTACTCCTTGAGGGCCGGCGTCACGAACCGCTCGCCGCCCGCGATAGTCTGCTTGCGGTGGTAGTCGTCCGGCACCGCATGGAGGTTCGACTTCGATACCTCGATGTAGTAGCCGAACACGCGGTTGTAGCGCACCTTGAGCGACGAGATGCCCGTGCGCTCGCGTTCCCGCGTTTCCATCTCGGCGATGACCTGCTTGCCGGATCGCGAGATGGTCCGCAGGTCGTCGATCTCCGGGTCGGCGCCGTCCCGGACGTACCCGCCCTCACGGGCGAGCGCGGGCGGCTCGTCGATCAGCGTCGCCTCGATGGTTCCGCGGACGTCTTCGAGATCGTCGAGCTGGGCGACGAGGCTCGTGACGAGCGGCGCCTGGAAGGCGTCGAGCAGCAGTCGAAGCCGCGGCACAGCCGCCAGGGACTGGCGCACGGCGACGAGGTCGCGTGGCCCGGCGGTGCCGAGCGCGATCCGGGCGACCAGCCGCTCCACGTCATGGACCGTGCGGAGCGCGTCCCGGAACTTGCCCCGCTCGGTCGTGTGGAACGCGAAGTCCTCGACCGCGTCGAGCCGATCGCGGATCGGTTCGAGCGCCACCAGGGGCCGCAGCAGCCACGTGCGCAGCAGCCGCGAGGCCATCGGGGTGACCGTGTAATCGAGCTCGTGGAGGAGCGAGCCCGGCCGGCCCCCGTCGGTGGACTCCACCACCTCCAGGTGCCGGATCGTCAGGGGATCGACGACGAGCCGATCGGCGTGTTCTCTGAAGGTGACGCCCCGGACGTGGAGGAGATCGGCTTTCTGCGTATCGCGCAGGTAGTGCAGCAGCGCGCCTGCCGCGCGTGTGGCTGCGGGGTGGGCCTCGAGGCCAAAGCCGTCGAGCGACCGCGTCCGCAGGTGCTCGAGCAGGGTCCGTCGCGCGCTCTCGGCCTCGAACGTCCACGCGTCGGCCCGCGTGACCGCGATGCCCTCGCGCGCCGACGGGGGCAGGAGAGCCTCGGCGCTGGCGTCGGCAGGCACCAGTATCTCGCGCGGGCGGAGGACCGCGACCTCGTCGGCAAGCGCCTGCAGGCCGTCCCGGCCGGCGTACTCCGCCGCCTGGAACTCGCCGGTCGAGATGTCCAGCAGGGCGGCTCCGATGGTCCGCCCATCGTCGTGGGACACGATGGCCAGCGTGAAGGCGGGCTCCCGCGCGTCGAGGTAGCCTCCCTCGGTGAAGGTGCCGGGTGAGACCACACGCACGACCTCCCGGCGAACCAGGCCCTTGGCCTTCCGGGGATCCTCGACTTGCTCGCAGATCGCCACCCGGAAGCCCTTCTTCACCAGCCGGGCGAGATAGGTCTCGGCGGCGTGGTAGGGCACCCCGCACATCGGGATGCTGCCGCCTTGCGTGTCCTTGCTCCGAGAGGTGAGGGTCAGGTCGAGGGCGCGGGCTGCCACCAGTGCGTCCTCGTAGAACATTTCGTAAAAGTCGCCCATCCGGAAGAACACGATCGCGTCGCGGTACTGACGCTTCGCGTCCAGGTACTGGCGCATCGCCGGCGTCGCGTGCGAGTCCGGCCGGAGGGGCGGAGGACTCTGGTCTGGTGAAGAGGCCATGAATGCTCGGGGCCGGACGGCCGGCGCCGGCCGGACCACAGGCGTACGCGCGGCCCGGCCGTTCGCGCCCGGGTCGCGCAGGTCGCCGGCATGGCCGAATGACAGGAGTATAGGTGTCGCGCTTCGAGCCCGTCAAGGCGCTGAACGCCCGCTGACCGCCCGGCAGGTGGCGCGTCGGTGGCGCGTCCCGCGCGATGATGGCACAATCAGCCATGCTCATCGTGGCGGTCGATACCACGACCCGCGCCGGCAGTCTGGCCTTGGTGCGTGACGGGAAGCTCCTGGACACCGTCATCGGTGACGCGCACCGGACGCACGGGGAGCGCCTGCCCGGTGACCTGCTCCGCCTGCTGGCCCGCCACGGCTTGGACGTCGGCGCCGTGGACATCTTTGCGGTCGCCGCGGGGCCTGGCTCGTTCACCGGGCTGCGTATCGGCATCGCGGCCATCCAGGGGTTCGCGCTGGCCAACCGGCGGTCCGTCGTGGCCGTTTCGGCGCTCGAAGCACTGGCGGCCATGGGGTTTGGTACGGCCGCGGTAGGCGCGAGGCGGCCGCTCGCGGTGTGGATGGACGCCCAGCGAGGCGAAGTCTACTCGGCCGTCTACCGGCACGATGCGCCGGCGGCGTCCCGGACACCCGCTGCCGGGCGGAACGCTGCCGGGGAATTGACCGCCCTTGCGGAACCAGCCGTGGCGGCCCCCGAGCTCACCATCGAGCGGTGGCGCAGTCAGCCCTGGTGGCCGATTGCCCGGTTCATCGGAGACGGCGCGGTCGTCTACCGCAGCCGGCTGGTTTCCGCTCTCGGCCCGGAAGTTACAATTCTCGAACCCACGCCGCCCCTGGCCCCGGCGATCGGGGCGATTGCGGAGGCTCGGGCACGGCGCGGCGAGGCCGTGGCCCCCCATGCCGTGAGACCGATCTATGTCCGGCGTCCCGATGCGGAGCTTGCCCGTGACCGGCAATCCGGGCAGTGACCTCGCCGGCTGGACGCTGGCGTGGATGGATCCCGAGCGGGACCTCGACGACATCCTGGAACTGGATCGGCTGAGCTTCGCGACTCCCTGGACGCGCGCGATGTACGAGCAGGAACTGCGCAATACCGAGCTGTCCAGGATTTGCGTGCTCCGCTCGCCGGCCGGGCGGCTGGACGGGTACTGCTCGTTCTGGCTGATTTTCGACGAGGTGCACCTCAATAACGTAGCGATCCGGCCTGACCGGCGGGGCCGGGGACTCGGCGCGGCCCTGGTGCGGCACGTACTCCACGAGGGGGGACTGCTCGGCGCCCGGAAGGCAACCCTGGAAGTCCGGCGGTCGAACGCGGCCGCCCGGCGGTTGTACGCCAGACTCGGCTTCCAGGAGGCCGGCGTCCGGCGAAACTACTATACCGAGCCAGTCGAGGATGCACTTGTCCTGTGGTGCCACGATTTGCCAGCCCGGCATCTGGATCTTCGGAATCTTGAACGAAATCCAGACGCTTGAATCCCTTGGAGCCTTGTGGTAGGTTTCGGCTAGACACTGAGCCCTGCGCCTGAACCATCCTGGGTCGGACCTCGGCTCGTTTCCAGGGCCCAACCGATGAACCTGCACCGGTGCACCCACGCGCTTCTCGAGCTCCCGTAGGAAGGAGGCGGACGGAATGACCGCAGACTCACACGACCTGAGGTCCCTGCTGCTCCAGACCGACGACGAGTTCCGCCAGCTCGCCGCCAAGCACCGCGAACTGGAAGACCGCCTGAGAGTGTTGTCCCACAAGCCGTATCTGTCAGATCCCGAACAACTCGAAGAGGTCACGCTGAAGAAACGGAAGTTGCAGCTCAAGGACCGCATGGAAGATATCGTGCGTCGTTCCCGGATGGCCGAGGAACCGCGGTCACTGTCGGCATAGCTGAGCCGAGGCCGGCGCCCTGGCGCCGGTGACCGGATAGAACGGCGGCCGGCGCTCCTGGAGAGCGCCGGCCGCCGTTTTCGTTTTGGGCGGGCGCTTCGCACGGCGGCGTGACGCGCCCGGCCGCCGAGGCATTACAATAGGCGCCGATGCGACTCGATCGTGCTGGATGGCCGTTCATTGCCGCGGGAGCCGTCCCGGCGGCGCTCCTCGCGCTCGGGGGATGGTGGGCGGCGGCTGTGCCGTTCGCCCTGCTGGCGCTGTTCATGGCCTACTTCTTCCGGGACCCGGATCGGCAGGTGCCCGGCTTGCCAGGGGCGGTCGTGTCTCCGGCCGACGGCCGCGTCCTGGTGGCAGGCGACGGTCAGCCGGGGGTCGCCCCGCCGGGGACCTGGAAGCAGATCAGCATCTTCCTGTCCCCGCTGGACGTGCACATCAACCGGATCCCCATCGGCGGTCGCGTCGCACGGGTCGTCTACACGCCGGGGCGGTTCCTGGCCGCCTACCGGCCGGAGGCCGCGACGGCCAACGAGCGCAACGAGGTGTGGATCGAGCGGGCCGGGGCGACCCTGGTCTGCCGGCAAGTCGTCGGGGTCCTGGCCAGGCGCCTGGTCTGCCGGGTGCGGACCGGCGACCAGGTGCAGACCGGCCAGCGGTTCGGCCTGATGAAGTTCGGCTCCCGCATCGACCTGTTCCTGCCGCCGCACGCGAAGTTGCGGGTCGGCGAGGGCGATCGCGTGCGCGGCGGAGAGACGGTTGTGGCGGCCTGGTAATTGGGCGCAGCCGGAGGGCGAATGTCCAACAGTGATCAGCCAGACACCGGCGCGCCCGGGAACCTCGGCCTCAACGTGCTGCGTCCCTTGCGGCGCGGGGAAGGCGGGCGCCCGTCGGGGCTCCGCCGGGGCGTATACCTCCTGCCGAGCCTCTTCACCCTCGGCAACATGTTCTGCGGCTACGCGTGCGCCCTCTACGCGATGCGCGGAGACCTGGAGACCGCCGCCCCGTTCATCGGGTTTGCCGTCGTGCTCGACATGCTCGACGGTCGCATCGCCCGCCTGACGGGAACCGCGAGCGACTTCGGCCGCGAGTTCGACTCGCTGGCCGACGTGATCTCGTTCGGCATCGCGCCGGCGATCCTGGTCTTCGTCTGGGGCCTCGGGCCGCTGCAGCGGCTCGGCTGGGCGGCCGGGTTCATCTATGTGACCGCGGCGGCGATGCGGCTGGCCCGTTTCAACATCCAGAGCGTTGGCGCGGCCGACAAGCGGTTCTTCGTCGGCATGCCCAGCCCGGCCGCGGCGGCGATTCCCGCGGCGACGGTCTACTTCTATCCCCCCGGATTCCAGGACGTGCGCGGCGCCCTCGTCGCGCTGGTGGTCATGGTGGTGCCGGCGCTCCTGATGGTCTCCACGGTCCGCTTCCGCAGCTTCAAGACGTTCGACCTGAGGGTCCGCCGCTCCTACAAGGTCCTGGTCATTCTCGCGACCGTCATCGCGCTGATCCAGTGGCACCCCCGGGTCGTGCTCCTCATCATCGCTTACGCCTACCTGGCGTCGGCCTTCATCGAGTTCGCCGTCTCGCGCCTGCGGCGACGGGCCGGGGCCAAGCCGCCAGCCCCGCCGCCCGCTTCGGGTTCGTGATCCCGGGGCGGCGAGGCCACACCCGACAGACGATGACCGGACCGTGAGCGGACGCCTGGTGAAGGCTGGCGGCCCGGAGGCTACGCGGGCGGTGGCGGGGGCACGAGCCCCGTCGGCACGGTCATCGTCACCGTCGTGCCGTGGCCAGGCGCGCTCTCGACCGTGATGGTTCCGCCGTGGAGCTCGAGGTTCCGCTTGGCGATGGTCAGCCCCAGCCCGGTGCCGGCCGCCTTGGTCGAGAAGTAGGGCTCGAAAATCCTGGCGAGCGCGTCGGGATCCATCCCGACGCCCGTGTCACTGACGGCGATCCTGACGGCGGTCCCGTCGCCATCGAGTCGCGCCGTTACCCGCAGCGTGCCCTTGCTGGGCATGGCGTGGAGCGCGTTGTCGATCAGGTTGGTGAGGGCGCGCCCGATCAGTGCCCGGTCGACCTGGATGACCGGCAGGTGGTCGGGGACATCGACGATCACCTGGATGCGCGACGACAGGGCGATCCGGTAGGGCTCGACGACCTCGGCAACCAGCTCGGCTGGCGCCGTGGCGACGGGGCGCGGCGTGGGGGACGCGGCAAAGCTCGAGAACTCGCCGGCAATCTGCCGCAGCAGCCGGACCTGGGTCAGGATGGAATCCACGCACCCCTCGAGAACGGGCGCCAGGGGGCTGCCCCGATCGACGTGCACCCGGCGGAGGTGCTCGGCGGACAGCTGGATCGGTGTCAAGGGGTTCTTGATCTCGTGGGCGACCTGGCGCGCCATGTCCGCCCACGCCTCGAGGCGATGGGTCCGTTCGAGCTGGACCTGCTGGCGCTGGAGCTCCGCCGCCATGCCGTTGAACGCCTCGACGAGGCGCCGGAGCTCGTCGGAGGACGTGAGGGCGACGCGCGCGTCGAGATCGCCGCGCGCGATGCGTTCGGTGGCCCGCCGCAGGCGGTTGACGGGGTCGGCGATCCGCTCGGC
Source organism: uncultured Acidobacteriota bacterium (assembly GCA_963813325.1). Classification (GTDB taxonomy): domain Bacteria; phylum Acidobacteriota; class Vicinamibacteria; order Vicinamibacterales; family JAKQTR01; genus CAWEYM01. The sequence continues at coordinate 206,385 of CAWEYM010000002.1, read as the reverse complement.
CATCCAGTAGCCGAGCGCGGAGCCGGCCAGGATGAAGGCGACCACGGCCAGCACGATGCGGCGGGTGAGGTCGTCGATCTCGCGCTCGATGGCCTGCTGGCGAAGCGTGAGCGGCACGGTGAGAATCGCCTCCCGGCCCCCGACGCGAACCGGCGCGGCCGCGACCATGTAGGTCGACTCGCCGGCCTGCTCCTCGCCGATGTAGCTGGCCCGGCGGTCCAGCGCGATGGCCTTGTAGACGTCGGCGGACGTGCGCGTCGGCAGCAGGCCCGAGGCGAACAGGTCGCGCTCGCTCGTGGCGATCAGGTGGGGCCCGTCGAACACGTTGACGTCCTGGTCGATCGCGCGCCCGATCCACACGAGGACATCGTCGTCCATCGTCACCGGGCTGTTTTCGCCCTCCTGCAGGCGCCCGGCCTCCTCGACGACACGCTGCGCAACCGCGGTCGTGCGGGTCGCGGCATCTTCGACGTCGGCGTGCAGGCGCGCCGTCATGTACGCCCGCGCGACGAACGCCAGCGTCAGGACAGGGATGACCGCGGCGGCCACGAAGGCCAGGAGCAGTTTCCGGTAGAAGCTCGCCCGGATCTCCCGCAGGAGCTCGCGCCCGCGCGAGGCCTGGCGGCCGGCGACAGCCGCACCGACGATCAGCACGGTCAGCAGCGCGACATAGGTGACGGCCACCAGCGTGCCGAGCTCGGCGAGGTTCGTCAGGTGGCCGATGGCGGCGACGACCGGGTACCCGAGGACGTAGATCCCGCCGCGATCGTTCGCGATGTACGCGTAGTATTGCCGTCCGGCCTGCGTGAGGATCGTCCAGAACGGCGTCCGGGACGCATAGATGCGGGCGAAGGTCCCGCGGCCGAGGGCCCAGGCCCCGGTGCCGGACATGTAGACCGGCCGCCTGCTCCAGCCATAGACGACGAACTCCACGTCGCGGCCCGACATGCCCTCGCCGACCAGGTCGCGTCCGCCCCGGAACAGCTCCACGTACGGGCTTTGCGAACTGATGAACGGCAGCGTGCCGTAGTCGAGCATCGTGTGGATCACGATCGCACCAACGACCGGGGCCTGACCGTTCCCCGATGGGGCGGGCGCGCAGATGCCGCGGCCCGCGTGCAGCAGGCGGCGTTCCTCGGACCCGAAGGGCGACACCTCCTCGAACAGATCCCACCTGCAGCCGGGCTCCTGCCAGCGCTGCTGGGTCGACGTGTACTCCGGCAGGTTCAGGGCGAACCGGCTGACCAGCGTGCCGTCGCGCCCGTACAGCTCGATGGCCGACGTCAGTCGATACCGGGCGAGGTCGGTCTGCGACCAGATCAGGAAGGCGGCGTCGGTCGGCACGGGACCGGGCTCCGCGGGCGGGGTGGCCGTGACGAGATCGGCGAGCCCGGGGAGCGCGTCAATCTGGGCGAGCGTGTGCCGGACGTGGCGCTGCAGTTCGTCACGCTGGCTCGTGGCCTGAGGAGCGAAACGGGTCTCGATCAGCTGGCGCTTCGACCGCTCCGCGTGGATGAAGAGCGACGGGTACACGGAGAACGCCGGCAGCATCAGGGCGACCAGGAGGGCCAGCATGCGGCCGGCCTGGGAGGCATGGCGGTACCGCCGTGCGACCGCCGGCGCCATCGCCGCGAGTCCCACCGCCAGCAGGCCCGGAAGCCAGATACCCACCGCCGGCACCGGCCATGTCCCCAACCTCGCGAGGGCTCCGACAATCAGGACCGGGGTCGACCAGGCGAGGACCAGGCGACCCATGTGCCGCGGCCGCTCCCCGGCACCGGCGAGCACGGCGGACAGCCGCAGCAGCGCGACGCACGCCCAGACGATCGCGGCGTGCCCCGCCACGAGGCCGACGGCAAGCTCCAGGCGGACGGCATTCCACGGACTGAACGAGAAGCGCAACACGTCGGTCGACGCGTACGCGATGGTGGCGCGCAGGAGCCATTGGTACGCGACGAGGATGCCAGCCGCGAGACCCGCCGCCCCGAGGAGCAGCAGGCCGCCGCCGACGCCGGTGCCGGATCGCGCGCGCGTCCTCAGCCTGGCGGCCAGGCGGGCGCGCTCCACGGCCGCGGCAACGATCACGACCAGGCCGAGCGCCGCCAGCATCGTGACGAGGAAGTCCAGTGGCGACCTCAGGAGCAACGGCAGGCGGTCCGCCACGGGGCCCACCCTGGGCAGCACGGGCGGCCCAGCGAGCCACGGGGGGAGGGCGAACCAGAGCAGGGCCCGGGCCGCGACCACTGCCCCGATCGACAGCACGGTGACCTGGAGGTACCGGGCCCCGGTCTTCGCCGTCGCCCGGGCCTCGCCGAGCGGCAACGTCACGATCGCGCACACGATTGCCAGGATCGCCAGGACGGCGCCGAGCATGTTCCGCCTCAAACCAACTCTCGCGGCGGCGATGTCCTGCGGGCGCACGTGGCCTTCGAGCAGCGGCGCGCCTCCCGGCCCATCCACCAGGAACACCTGCGGCCCGTGCGTGCCGCCCGCCCCTTCGTACCGCGTGCGCAGGACCACCGGCACGACCGAGGTCTGGAGGACGAACGTGCCGGCGATCGGGTTCTCGACGTCGGCGATCGAAGGCAGCACGCGCTCGGCGATGATGGTCGCGACTCGCTGGGCCTGGCGTTCCGCGGTCCGTGTCACCGGCTTGACGAGGACCAGGCGCCGCCCGAGGGGGCCGGGCGCGACGAACAGGGCCTCCGGGCCGGCGACCCGCTCTCGCGGCAACTCGGATGGCCGACCCGCCCAGGCGAGGGGAGTCCCGTCGACGCTGTACACCGTCGTCGCGAGATTGGTGCTGGACGCCGGTCCGACGGCCGCTGCGGCCGCGTCGAAGAGCGCCCGGAGCGCTTGCGCATCGCCGGGGGCTGCCGCCATCTCGCCCTGCCGGGTGGCTAAGGAGGCGGCGACCCCCGCCAGCGTCCGGGCCATGTCGGCAAAGTCGCGCCGGACTTCGGCGGCCACGCGGGCCGTGGCCTCGGCGTCGTCGCGGCCCAGCCGGGCGCGTTCAAGGACGCGGCCGCCGAGAACGGTGAACGCGACCAGCGCGAGCGTGAGCACGACGAGGCGCCGCGCCCGGGTCACGAGCCTGGGACGGTAGCGGTTGCCGCGCGAGGGATCCTGCACGTCGTCGGTCCCCGTGGTGAAGCTCACAGCCGCAGACGGACGGGCCCGCCCGGCTCCAGCGCGGGCACGCCGCGGCTGCCAGCATACCTAGCGTGGCGCGGCGGGACAAGGGAACGCCGCAGCCAGACGCTGTACGCAAAGGCGGTGCCCGCCTTGGGTGGCCGGACCTCCGCCCGCAGGGCCCGGCTGGGAACGCCTGCGCGGCCGGTGGCCGGTCGAGGGGACATGCGGACCACGAAACAGGACGCACGGCGGAAGTTCGCCCGCGGCGCCGGCCGGAAGCATGCTATATAAGGAAAGCCCGCCGGTTGGCCGTTTGCCCGCGCGCCCCGGCGCCGGTGCCTGCCATGGAGGAGACCGTCACAGTCAAGACAGCGCTCAAGCGCGGTGCGCTGGTCGCGGCCGCCAACTGGCAGGTGACGGTCGTCCAGTTCCTGGGCGATTCAACCTTCAAGGTGCTGCTCGGCATTCCCATCATCGGGGGCGTGCTGCTCGTGGCCCTCGTCCTGGGGCGCGACCTGCCCGAGCTGGCGAGCAGCGACCTGCGGTCGATCCTGACGTTCGTTGCATCGACGCTCACGGCGGAGCCGGTAGCGTTCGGCGCATTCCTGGTGGCCTTCAGTCTGGTGGCGCTGGCCGGCTCGATCTTCATGTTCCTGGTGAAGGGTGGGACGGTGACGGTGATGGCGTCCGCCGAGCGCGCGGCGGGGCCGATCGAGCAGCCGCCGCTCCGCCTGGCGGCGTTCTGGCGCGCGGCCCGCTTCGGGATCGAGCCGTTCAAGGCCGGCTGCGTGGCGGTGTTCCGGCGTTATCTGCGCCTGGGGTTGCTCCTGATCGTGGTGTACGCGTTGTCGGCCGCGGCCTACCTCGGCCTTCTGTACGCCGTCTACCTGGCGATCGGCGAGCAGGCGCTCGGCGTGGCGTGGACGCTGCTCGCCGGTGTCGGCTCGACGGTCCTCGGTCTCTGGATCACGCTGGTCAACCTCTTCTACCTGCTCACGCAGATTGCCATCGTCGTGGAGGGCTCAAGCGTGCGCATGGCGTGGCGCCACGTCGTGCGCTTCCTCCGGTCGGAGCCCCGGCTGGTGTTCGGCGTCTTCGGCGTGATTCTCGTCCTCGTCGTGGCCGCGACGATTGTCTCCATCATTGCGACGACGAGCCTTGGCGTGATTGCGTTCGTCCCCCTGGCGGGCCTGGCGGTCGTGCCGCTGCAGTTGCTCGCGTGGGTGTTCCGTGGTGTCGTATTTCAGTTCCTGGGGATGAGCGCGCTGGGCGCCTACCTGTTCCTGTACCGGCGTTACGCCGAACGCGCGCGCGGCGGCGTCGCCGGTCGCGATGCCCTGGCCCTCCCTGCCCCCGTGAAAGCGAGTTGAGCATGATCGACTACCGCCAGTTCCTGTCGCGCGCGGGCGAGGCGATGACAGGCTCGGCCATTCGCAAGATGGGCGTGATGTCCGCGCGCATTCCGGACATGATCTCCTTCGCGCCCGGCTACCCTGACCCGAAGGTGTTCGCCTGGGCGGAGTTCCGCGAGATCCTTTCGTCCCTGCTGGACGGGCACGATCCGAACGCGCTCCAGTACGGCCCGACGCGCGGCTACCAGCCGCTCGTGGAAGCGCTGCCGTCGATCCTCGGAAAGCGGGGCGTGCACGCCACGGCGGACGAGTTGCTCGTCACGACGGGCTCCCAGCAGGGGCTGGATCTCGTCGTGCGTGTCCTGTGCGATCCCGGCGATGTCGTGCTCGTCGAACTGCCGACCTACACCGGCGCGATCACGGCGTTCAGGGACGCCCAGGCCGCGATGGTCGGGGTTCGCCAGGGGGACGACGGCATCGACCTGGATGATCTCGAGGCAGTCATCGCGCGGGTGCGCCGCGATGGCCAGCGGGTCAGGTTCCTCTACGTGGTGCCCAACTTCGAGAACCCCACGGGCATGCTCATCAGCCTCGAGAAGCGGAAGCGCCTCCTCGCGATCGCATCGCGGCACAACCTGCTCATCGTCGAAGACGATCCTTACGGCGATCTGTACTTCGGGGACGGTGAGGAGCACCTGACGCGTCCCATCAAGGCGGACGACGAGGAAGGGCGCGTGGTGTACCTCAGCAGCTTCTCGAAGACCCTCGCGCCGGGATTCCGCGTGGCGTGGATGACGGCGCCCGCCCCGCTGGCGGCCAAGCTCGAGGTGGCGAAGCAGGCCGCCGACCTCTGCACCGGCTCGCTGGACCAGCGCGTCGTGTACGAGGCGTGGAAACGCGGCGTCCTCGCGGCGTCCGCTCCCGTGCTGCGCGCGCACTACCGGCACAAGAAGGATGTGATGGAGCGCGCGATGCGCGAACACCTCGGCGGGCTGGTCCGATGGCAGGAGCCGCGCGGCGGGTTCTTCCTCTGGGCGGCGCTGCCCGGGCAGGTCACCGCCGGCGCGCTGCTGCCGCGCGCCCTGGCGTCGAAGGTCGTCTTCGTCGAGGGCAGCGCGTTCTTCGTGGACGGGTCCGGCCCGAACTTCGTCCGCCTCTCGTTCTCGGCCCCGACGCCCGAGCGCATCGTGGAAGGCGTGAGCCGCCTCGCAACGGCGCTGCGAGCCGAGATGGCGGCGCTGCCGGCTGGCGAAGTGAGCCTCGCGTAGATCGGCGCGCCGCGGCGCGGGCGCGACCCCGCGCGGGCGATGGCACTACTGGCCGCCCACGCCGCCCCTGCGGCGCCCGGGCCCCGCCGGCTGCCCGGGCATCGTCTCGACGCGAAGGCGCGTGCCGGGCAGGAAGTCGAAGGGCACGAGGGGCGGCTCCACGGTCTGGCCGATGGCCAGCAGTTGCCCGCCGCCGGTGAGGACGATCAGCTTGGTGGGCACGTCATCGTTGCCCGGAGCCACGAACGGCCGCCCGACGAGGCGGCCTGGCACGGTCACCGTGCCTGCCGGCTCGCCGTTCGCGGTTCGATACGCCCGGACCTCGGGCGAGACCCCGCCGACGAACAGCCGGCCGTCGACGAGGATCGGGCCGGCGGCCGGCCGCCATGCCAGCGCCTGCTTCCACTGCTGGACGCCGTTCCCGCGCCCCAGGCCCCGCACCACGTTGTCGAGCGACAGGAAGTACACGCGCCGATCGTCGACGACCGGCGGCCCGACGATGTCCGCGCCGGTGCGCCACCGCCAGTTCACGTCGCCGTCCTTGGCCGACAGGCTGTAGAGGAAGTTGTCCGTGGATCCGACGAACACGTGCGAATCGTCGGCGAGCGGTTCGAGCGCCGCGCCGCCGAGCCGGCGCTCCCAGAGCTGCCTGCCGGTCTCGAGCGCCACGGCGACGACACGCCCGTCCTTGAGGGGCAGGTAGGCGCGATCACCGCGGATGCCCGGCCCTGCGTCGAGCGGGCTGCCGAGTTCCAGGCTCCAGGCCTCTGCTCCGGTCGCCGCGGACAACCCGAGCACCGTCCCGGGCGCGACGCCGACGATCACGATGTCCCCGCCGCCGGCCGGCGCGACGGCCGCGGGCGCGTCGAGGGCATGGTCCCACCGCGGTTGACCGGTGGCCTTGTCGAGCGCGACCACGTGCGGGCCGTCGACGATGATGAGCAGTCCGCCGACCAGCGCGGGGGCCAGATCCACCTTGCGCTGGACCACCCATCGGGAGGCGCCATCGACGAGCGAGATGGCCGTCACGTGCCCGTCGCGCACGGCCACGTACGCGCTGTCCGCGTCCAGCGCGGCGGGCGCCGCCGGCGCTGCCGTCAGGGACACCTGCCACACCACGCCGCCCGGGAACGTGAGGTCCGGGGTCTTGGCGGATTCACGCGCGGCGCCTCCGGCCGGGATGGCGAGCCACGTCAGCAGCAGGAGCAAGGCGGTGCGTGCGGCCTGACCCGGGACCGGCGCTCGGGCTGCCGCACGCCGGACGCGCGCGGTCGGTGTCCGCCGCGGCGTCCAACATGTTCTGGTGGGTCGCCGGCTCACCCCGGTATAATACGTCAAGGGACTGGGAGCCCGACCCGCAATACTCCATTGTCGCGGCGGCGCGGACGAGCCGCCTGTCCTCGGTTCGTCGCGTGGCCCATCAACTCATCATCGTTCTCGACTTCGGCTCGCAGTACACGCAGCTCATCGCGCGGCGGCTGCGGGAACTCGCCGTGTACGCCGAGATCCTCCCGTACACGACGCCGGCCGCCGAGATCCTCGCGCGCGGACCGCAGGGCATCATCCTGTCGGGCGGACCGCGGAGCGTCTCGGATCCGGGTGCGCCGCGCTGCGAGCACGCCGTGCTGGAGGGGGGCGTGCCCGTGCTCGGGATCTGCTACGGGATGCAGCTCATGACCTCCTTCCTGGGCGGCCGCGTCGAACCGGCGCCGCAGCGGGAGTACGGCGCGGCGGCGGTGCACGTGGAGCGAGGGGCCGGGGCGGCGCGCCTGTTCGAGGCCGTGCCCGATGACCTGGGGGTGTGGGCGAGCCACGGCGACTACGTGGCGGCGGCGCCCGCCGGGTTCGACGTGGTCGCGACCAGCGTGAACGCGCCCGTGTCGGCGATGGAGGCCCCCGCCCGCGGGCTCTACGGTCTCCTGTTCCATCCGGAGGTCGCGCACACCAGGCATGGCAGCGACATCCTGCGCAACTTCGCCTTCGGCGTCTGCGGCTGCACGGGCGACTGGGACTTGTCGGCGTTCCTGCAGGAGGCCATCGACCGCGTCCGCACCCAGGTGGGCGACGGCCGCGTGATCTGCGCGTTGAGCGGCGGCGTCGATTCGACGGTGGCGGCGCTGTTGATTCACCGGGCCGTCGGCGATCGGCTCACCTGCGTGTTCGTGGACAACGGCCTCCTGCGCCAGGACGAAGCGCTGCAGGTCCGGCGGCGGCTGGCGGAGAAGTACCAGCTCCCGGTGGTGTTCGTGGATGCCTCGGCGCGGTTCCTGGCGGCGCTCGGGAGCGAGACCGACCCGGAGCGCAAGCGCAAGATCATCGGCGCGACGTTCATCGACGTGTTCGAAGAGGCGTCGCAACGCCTGGGCGGCTTCGACTTCCTGGCCCAGGGCACGCTGTACCCCGATGTCATCGAATCAGTCTCGGTCGTGGGGCCCTCGGCCGCGATCAAGAGCCACCACAACGTGGGCGGCCTGCCCGAGCGCATGCGGTTCGGCCTGATCGAGCCGCTGCGCCTCCTGTTCAAGGACGAGGTGCGGGGCCTGGGCCGGCAACTGGGCCTGGACGAGGAGTTCGTCCGCCGTCAGCCCTTCCCGGGTCCGGGGCTGGCCGTGCGCGTGCTGGGGGCGATCACGCCGGAGGCGCTGGCCCTGGTGCGGCGCGCCGACACGATCGTGGTCGAGGAAGTCCGGCGGCACGGGTGGTACGAGCGCCTCTGGCAGAGCTTCGCGGTGCTGCTGCCGGTGCGCAGCGTCGGCGTGATGGGGGACGAGCGCACCTACGACTACACGGTCGCGGTGCGCGCGGTGGAGAGCCGGGACGGGATGACGGCCGACTGGGCGCGCCTCCCCCTGGATCTGCTCGCGACGATCTCCTCGCGGATCGTCAACGAGGTCAAGGGCGTCAACCGGGTCGTGTACGACATCAGCTCGAAACCGCCGTCGACGATCGAGTGGGAGTGACATGGCCGAGTTCGTGCACCTGCACCTGCACACGGAGTACTCGCTGCTCGACGGCGCCTGCCGCGTGGACGAGCTGCTGGACCAGGCCCTGCTGCTGAACATGCCGGCGCTGGCCGTGACCGAGCACGGCAACCTGTTCTCGTCGGTCGTGTTCCACGACAAGGCGCGGCAGCGGGGGATCAAGCCCATCCTCGGGTGCGAGGTCTACGTCGCGCCGGGGAGCCGGCTGCACAAAGCCGGGGGGGTGGGCGAGACGACCGCGAACCACCTGGTGCTGCTGGCCGAGACGAACGAGGGGTTTCACAACCTCATCAAGCTCGTGTCGGCGGGCTACACGGAAGGGTTCTACTACCGGCCCCGTATCGACAAGGAGCTGCTCGCGCAGCACGCCCGCGGGATCATCGGCCTGAGCAGCTGCCTGAAGGGGGAGGTCCCGAGCGAGCTGCGGGCCGATCAGGCGGAACGGGCCGCGCGGGCCGCCGCCACGTACCGGGACATCCTGGGTCCGGGCAATTTCTTCCTCGAGATGCAGTTCCAGGGGATCGACGAGCAGCGGGTCGTGAACCGGGGCCTGGTCCCGATCGCGCGCGACCTCGACATCCCGCTCGTCGTCACCAACGACGTGCACTACCTGCGGCGCGACGACTTCCGCCCGCACGACATCCTGCTGTGCATCGGGACGGGTCGCAGCGTGGCGGACCAGGAGCGGCTCCGGTACCACGGGGACCAGTTCTATCTCAAGACCGCGGAAGAGATGGCCGAGGTGTTCCGCGACTTCCCGGAGGCGCTGCGGAACACGGTGGCCATCGCGGACCGCTGCAACGTCGACCTGGGCGGCACCGTGAACCACCTGCCGACCTTCGACGTGCCGGCGCCCTTCACGCTGGCGGCCTACTTCGAGCACGTCGTCCGCGAGGGGTTCCTGCTGCGCCTGCCGCGCATCCGGGCGTTGCGCGACCAGGGACGCGTGCACCGCACGCTCGAGGAGTACGAGCAGCGGCTCCAGTTCGAGATCGACATCATCAAGAAGATGGAGTACCCGGGCTACTTCCTGATCGTCTGGGACTTCATCCGCTACGCGCGGGAGCAGGGCATTCCGGTCGGGCCGGGGCGGGGATCGGCGGCCGGCAGCCTGGTCGCCTACTGCCTGCGCATCACCGACGTGGACCCGCTCGAGTTCGACCTGCTGTTCGAGCGGTTCCTGAACCCCGAGCGCGTCTCGCTGCCCGACATCGACATCGACTTCTGCGAGCGCCGCCGGGGTGAGGTGATCGACTACGTCACGCGGAAGTACGGGCGGGAGAACGTCGCGCAGATCATCACGTTCGGCACGATGAAGGCCCGGGCCGTCGTGCGCGACGTGGCGCGCGTGATGGACATCCCGTACGTCGACGCGGACCGGGTCGCGAAGCAGATCCCGCCGGCCCTCGACATGACGCTCGACAAGGCGCTCGCCGAGAACCCGGCCCTCAGGGACCTCCAGCAGAACGATCCCCGCGTCGCCGATCTGCTCGAGGTCGCGAAGCGCCTCGAGGGCATGACGCGGCACGCGTCGGTCCACGCCGCGGGCGTCGTCATCGCGCCGAGGCCCATCACGGAGTTCGCCCCGCTCTACAAGGGCCAGCGGGACGAGATCACGACGCAGTGGGGCATGAAGGAGATCGAGCGCATCGGTCTCCTCAAGATGGACTTCCTCGGGCTGAGCACCCTCACGCTCATCCAGGACGCTCTCGACCAGATCGACAGGACGACCGGGACCCGCCTCGACCTCACGGCGATCCCGATGGACGACGCGAAGACGTTCCAGCTGTTCTGCGACGGCCAGACGCTCGGGATCTTCCAGTTCGAGAGCTCGGGCATGCGGGACATCCTCCGCCGCGCCAAGCCCCAGCGCTTCGAGGACCTGATCGCGCTCAACGCGCTCTACCGGCCCGGGCCGCTGCGCAGCGGCATGATCGACGACTTCATCGGCCGCCGGCACGGCAAGGTCGCGATCACCTACGAGCTCCCGCAGCTCGAGCCGATTCTCCGCGAGACCTACGGCGTGATGGCCTACCAGGAGCAGGTCATGCGCGTCGCCAGCGACCTCGCGGGCTTCACGCTGGGGGAGGCCGACCTGCTCCGCAAGGCCATGGGCAAGAAGAAGGCCGACGTGATGCAGGCCCAGCGCCAGAAGTTCCTCCTGGGCGCCAGCCAGCGCGGCATCCCCGACGGCAAGGCCAGCCACATCTTCGACCTCATGGAACACTTCGCCGGGTACGGCTTCAACAAGTCGCACTCGACGACCTACGCGCTGCTGGCCTACCAGACGGCGTACCTCAAGGCGAACTACCCGTGGCATTTCATGGCGGCCCTGCTGACCATCGAGTCGCAGAATACCGAGAAGCTCGCCACGTACCTCGGCGAGTGCCGCGAGCGCGGCGTGCCGATCCTGCCGCCCGACCTCAACGCCAGCGAGATCGCCTTCACCGTCGTGCCCGACGGCGTGCGCTTCGGCCTCGGCGCCGTGAAGAACGTGGGCGAGGGGGCCCTCGCGTCCATCCTCGAGGTCCGCCGCGCGCACGGCCGGATCACGTCCCTCTACCGGCTGTGCGAGGACCTCGACCTGCGGGCCGTCAACAAGCGGGTCCTCGAGAGCCTGGTCAAGGCGGGCGCGCTCGATTCGCTCATGCCGCCCGAGATGGCCGCGACCGGCGCGCAGGCGCACGCGTTCCGCCCGCGGCTGCTGGCGGCGGTCGACGGCGCCGTCGAGCACGGCAATCGGCACCAGAAGGACCGCGACCGCGGACAGGCCCAGCTCTTCGGCGGCGAGCCCACCGGGGACGGCGAGCCGCACGACGTGGCGCTGCCGCCGGCCGCGGCTCTCACCGACGCCCAGCGCCTGGCCTTCGAGAAGGAAGCGATGGGGCTCTACCTCAGCGGACACCCGATCGACCGGTTCGCCGAGGACCTCCGCGCCTTCGGCGCCCGCGCGCTGGCCGACCTGCTGGCCGGCCCTGAGACCGAGAACGGCGACGGCAGCGAGGAGCGGGACACGGAGCCCGCGGGGCGGACCAGCGAGGAGGTCAGCGTCGGCGGCATCGTCGCCGGGTTTCGCCCGCTCAAGACGCGCAAGGGCGACCGGATGGGTGCGTTCATGCTCGACGATCCCGCCGGCGCCGTCGAGGTCGTCGTGTTCCCGGATGCGTTCAGCAAGGCCGCCCAGCTGATCCAGAACGACGCCCTGGTCCTCGTCAAGGGCCGCTTCGAGCGCGACGACGAGAGCATGCGGATCCTGGCCTCGGAGGTCCACCCGATCGACGTGGTGCGCGAGCGCCTCGCCCGGGAAGTGGCCGTGGTCCTGCGTATGCCCCCGCATGACCGCCGGACGCTGCAGGCGCTGTCCGACCTGTTCGCCCGCCACCGGGGCGATCGCCGCGTGGTCTTCGAGCTGGACGTGCAGAAGGATGGCCGCTGGCTGCGGGTCCGGGCGGATCTCTCGAGCCAGTACCGGGTCCGTCCCTCGGAGCGCCTGGCCGCAGAGGTGGAACGGATCTGCGGGCCGGGATCGGTGCAGGTGCGGTAGGATCGTCACGTCGGGGGAGCCATGCCCGCTGAACTGCTGGAATTCGAAGAACCGATTTCGGTGCTCCTGAAGGAGATCGAGGCGCTGTCGATGCTGCCGCGGACCGAGCCCCGCGACTCGTCGATCGAGCGCCTCCGGCGGCGGATCGACTCCATCCGGGTCGACATCTACGCCCACCTGACGCCGTGGCAGCGGGTCCTGGTGGCCCGCCACCCGAACCGGCCGAGCACGCTCGACTACATCGAGATGCTGTTCACCGAGTTCTCCGAGATCCACGGGGACCGCCGGTTCGCCGACGACCACGCGATCGTCTGCGGCTTCGCCCGCTACCACGGGGCGCACGTGTGCGTGGTGGGGCACCAGAAGGGCCGCGACACCAAGCAGAAGATCTTCCGCAACTTCGGGTACGCCAAGCCCGAGGGCTACCGCAAGGCGCTGCGCGTGATGCGCACGGCCGAGAAGTTCGGCCGGCCCGTCATCGTGTTCATCGACACGCCCGCCGCGTTTCCGGGCATCGAGTCCGAGGAGCGGGGCGTGGCCGAAGCCATCGCCTACAACCTCCGCGAGATGGCCGTCCTCGACGTGCCGGTCATCGTCGTCGTCAGCGGGGAGGGCGGCAGCGGGGGCGCGCTGGGCATCGCCATCGGCGACCGCGTCCTGATCCAGGAGTTCGCCATCTACAGCGTCATCCCGCCCGAGGGCTGCTCGGCGATCCTGTGGCGCGATTCGGCCCGCAAGGTCGAGGCGGCGGACGCCCTCAAGCTGACGGCGCCGGACCTGCTCGGGTTCGGCATTGTCGACGCCATCATCCCGGAGCCGATCGGCGGCGCCCACCAGGACGGGCCCGCGGCCGCCCAGCTGCTCGACCGGGCCGTGCAGGCGGCCCTCGCGGAGGTGGCGGCGCTGCCGTCGGAGGTCCGCCTCGCGCAGCGTTACGACAAGTTCAGGCACATGGGGCGCCTCGGGATCGAATTCGTCGACGAGACAGCGACGGCGCAGGCACCGGACGCACCGGGCGAGACCGGCGGCGGCGGCCGTTGATGGTGTCGTTCGTCTGGGACCACCTGCAGTGTGACGAGGGGCGCGCCGGGACCCTGGCGTCGGCGCTGGGCATCCACCCGATCGTCGCCCGCCTGCTGTGCCTCCGGGGGATCGACGATCCCGGCGAGGCGGCGCGCTTCCTGCACCCCGCGATCGACCAGTTGCACGACCCGCTGCGCCTGACCGACATGCCGGTCGCCGTCGATCGGCTGCTGGCCGCGATCGCGCGGGGCGAGCGCATCGCCATCCACGGCGACTACGACGTCGACGGGATCACCTCCACCGTCATCCTGCGGCGGACGCTCGAGCTGCTCGGCGGGGACGTGGTCCACTTCATCCCCGAGCGGATCCGGGACGGCTACGGCCTGAACGTGCCGGCGATCGAGCGCCTGCACGCCGACGGCGTGGGCCTGACCGTGTCGGTGGATTGCGGCATCCGCGGTGCGGAGGCGGCCCGCCGCGCGCGCGATCTCGGGATGGACCTGATCATCACGGACCATCACGAACCCGACGCCGAGCTGCCCCAGGCGCTGGCCGTGATCAACCCCAAGCGGCGCGACTGCGAGTACCCCGACAAGAACCTGGCGGGCGTCGGCGTGGCGCTGAAACTGGTCGAGGCCCTGTGCCGGAGGACCGGGCACGAGCGCTGGCTGCCGGGCTTCATCAAGCTCGCGGCGATCGGGACCCTCGCCGACGTCGTGCCGCTCGTCGGGGAGAATCGCGTCATCGCGCGGCTCGGGCTCGACGGGCTGTCGCGCGGGCCGCACAAGGTGGGCCTGCGCATGCTGCTCGAGGCCGCGGGGCTCACCGGCAAGCCGCTCGACAGCTTCCACGTGGCCTTCATGCTGGCGCCGCGCCTGAACGCCGCCGGGCGGATGAGCACGCCCGACATCGCGATGCGCCTGCTGCTGGCCGTGGACGACGACCTGGCCGACGAGGCGCGCGCGCTGTCGCAGCAGTTGAACGAGGAGAACGACCGGCGCCGCCTCGAGGAGATCGCCATCGTGGCCGACGCGCGGCGCATGGTCGAGGCCGACCCGGACATCGGCGCCCGGACCGTGCTGGTGGTCGCCGGGGACGGCTGGCACCGCGGCGTGATCGGCATCGTCGCGTCGAAGCTGGTCGACATCTTCCATCGTCCCGCGATCGTGGTGTCCGTGGATGGGGAGGCGGGGCACGGATCCTGCCGGAGCATCCCCGCCTTCAACATGCTCGAGGCGCTCGAGGCCACGAGCGAGCACCTGGTGCGCTTCGGCGGCCACAGGATCGCGGCCGGCCTGACGATCGACGCCGCGCACATCACGGCGTTCCGCCAGGCGATCAACGCGTTCGCCGAGGGCCGGCTCGGACCGGACGATCTCAGGCCCAGGCTTCGCATCGACGCGCCCCTCGGGTTCCGGGCCATCCGCGGCGATCTCGTCCAGGCCGTGCTGCAGCTGGCGCCGTTTGGCGCGGGCAACCCCAGGCCGGTGTTCTACGCCCAGGGGGTGACCGTGGCCGACGGCCCCCGCCGGATCAAGGAGCGGCACCTGTCGATGGGGCTGCGCCACGAGGGCGCCCTCTTCCGGGGGATCTTCTGGCGGGGCGCCGACTACGCCCCCCTGATCGAGGCCGCGCGGGGCGGGCTGGACGTGGCGTTCAGCCTCGATCAGAATACCTTCAATGGCGAGACGCGCGTGGAGTTGACCATCGCCGACGTCCGTCCGAGCCGGTAGGCACGCACGATGACCACCTGGCAGCGGAGGCTACGGGGCGCAATCGCGGTGTTCGGCATCGCCTTCGCGATCCTCGTGTACTTCGCAATCCGGGGCGCCGACAAGCCGAAGCCCCGCCGGCCGGTTCAGCGCGTGGACCCCGCGGCCGCGGCCGAGAGCACGGCGGGCGTGTTCCGGCAGCTGAAGGGATCGCGCGAGGTGCTGCGCGTCGAGTACGAACGAAGCCTCGCCTACCCGGACGGCCGCCAGAAGCTGGAGGGCGTGCGCGCGATCGCCGATCAGCGGGGCGGCCGCCGGTTCACCGTGACCAGCCGCGAGGGCGAGATCGGACAGGCGCAGGACGTGATCGTCCTCAAGGGCAACGTCCAGCTGGCGTCGGCCGACGGCCTCAAGGCGCGAACCGAGGACGCGACGTACGGACGCGCCGAGGGCATCGTCCGGGCGCCGGGCGCGATGGCCTTCGCGCAGGGCGGGATGTCGGGCACCTCGGTCGGCCTGACCTACGACCAGAACCGCGACGTGCTGTGGCTGCTCGACAAGGCCGTGGTGAAGATGGCGGCCGCGACGCCGGGCGATCCGGCGACCGACGTGATCTCCGGCACCGCGGGGTTCGCCCGACGCGACAACTACGCGCGCTTCGAGCGCGGGTTCCACGCCACGACCGGGACGCGCACGCTGACGAGCGCGACGGCGACCGCCTACCTCACCGAGGACGGGGCGAAGCTGCAGATGCTGGAGATGCGCGGCCAGTCGCGGATCACCGGCGTCGGCGAGGGCAGCGGCGCCCTGCGCGGAATGGACGCGAAGGACATCAACCTCGAGTTCGCCGACGACGGCAGGACAATGCGGGGGGCGGTGCTGGCGGGCGACGCCGTCATCCAGCTCGGGGCCGCCGACGGCGCCGACGGGCGCCGGATCAGCGGGCAGTGGATCGACCTGCGGCTCGGCCCCGACGGGACCTCGGTCGTCGGGCTCACGGTGCGCGAGGGCGCCAAGGTCGACCTGCCGGCCGACCAGGCGAATCCCGCCCGCACGATCGGGGCCACGTCGTTGACGGGGAAGGGTGAGCCCGGGAAGGGCCTCACCTCGGCGACCTTCGTGGAGAACGTCGAGTACCGCGAGGTGCGGGTTCCGCAGCCCGGCGCGGCGCCGGTAATCCGCCTGGCGCGGTCACAAACACTCGATCTGGCGGTGCAGCCCGGCTTCGGCTCGATCGACGAGGCGAAGTTCGCGGGCCACGTCCGGTTCGAAGAGGGGCAGGTGCACGCCTCGGCGGCCCAGGCCCGCTACCTCGTGGCGAAGGGCGTGATCGAACTGGATGGTGTCGAAGAGGCCACGGGGCAGGTGCCGCGTGTGACGGACGATCAGGTCTCGATCGAGGGCAAGCACGTCGAGTTGACCATGGAAGGGCGCAAGGTGCTGGCCCGGGACGACGTGCGGACCATGATGCAGCCGGCGCCGAAAGACGACACGGGCGGCAAGGCCGCGGTCCACCGGCCGTCCATGCTGAAGGCGGATCAGCCCCTGTACGCGACGGGGGCCGCGCTCGACTACGACGGCGGCGCCAGCAAGGCCATCTACACGGGCGGCGCGCGGCTCTGGCAGGGCGACACCGCGATCCAGGGCGAGCAGATCACGCTGGACGACCGGTCGGGCGACCTCTCGGCGTCGGGCAAGGTCCGGTCGGCCTTCCTGCTGGAGCAGCAGGACGAGAAGACGAAGAAGGTCCAGAAGGTGCCGACCATCGGCAGTGCCAGCGCCCTGCAGTACGAGGACGCGATCCGGCGGGCCACGTACACGACGGGGGCGCACGTGTCCGGGCCGCAGGGGGATCTGCGGGCCGACAAGATCGAGTTGTACCTGAAGCCCTCGGGCGACGAACTGGATCGGGTCGAAGCGTACACGAAGGTCACGCTGCAATCGGAGGCGCGGACGGCGACGGGCGATCGGATGACGTATTTCTCCGCCGACGAGCGGTACCTGATGCTCGGCGCGCCCGTCAAGATCGTGGCGGATTGCCGCGAAACCATTGGGCGAACTTTGACTTTCTTCAAGTCGGTTGATAGGATCGTCGTCGACGGAAACGAAGAAACTCGCACTCAGACGAAGGGCGGCGGGAAGTGCGGGGAGCCGCGCTGAATGGCCACCCTCCGGACGGACGCACTCACCAAATCGTACGGCGGCCGCACGGTCGTCAAGGGCATCAGCGTCGAGGTGGCGTCCGGCGAGGTCGTGGGGTTGCTGGGGCCGAACGGTGCCGGCAAGACGACCACCTTCTACATGACCGTCGGCCTGACGGCGCCCGACGCGGGCCGGGTGCTGCTCAACGGCGACGACGTGACGAGCGACCCGATGTACGTTCGGGCGCGGAAGGGGATCGGGTACCTGCCCCAGGAGCCGTCGATCTTCCGGGGCCTGACCGTCGAGCAGAACATCTACGCGATCCTCGAGACGCTCAATCTCACGCCAGCCGCGCGCCGGGCCCGGGCGCGGGAACTCCTCGCGGAACTGAATCTGACGCCGCTGGCGGATGCGCCGGCGTACACGTTGTCGGGCGGCGAGCGCCGGCGGGTGGAGATCACGCGGGCCCTGGTGATCTCGCCGCAGTTCATCCTGCTCGACGAGCCGTTTGCGGGGATCGACCCCATCGCGGTAGCGGACATCCAGAAGATCATCTTTCACCTGAAGCAGCGAGGCATCGGGGTCCTGATTACCGACCACAACGTGCGCGAGACCCTGCGCATCACGGACCGCGCCTACATCGTGACCGACGGTGTGATTTTCCGCAGCGGCACGCCGGAGAGCCTGGCGGCCGACGAGGAGGTCCGGCGAATATACCTGGGGGCGGACTTCCGGCTAGACTGAAACCGCGCCCGGCACTACACTCCCGATAGCGGCCATGGCGATTCAGCAAAAACTCCACACGAAGCTCGTCCAGAAGCTCATCCTGACGCCGTCCCTGCAGCAGGCGATCAAGCTGCTGCCGATGTCGACCCTCGAGCTGGCGGACCTGCTCAACCAGGAGGTGGTCGAGAACCCGATGCTGGAGGAGGTGCCGACCGAGGATCTGCAGCCCTCGGACCCGGCGCTGACCGCGGACAAGCCGGAGGCGGAGGCGCAGAACGCGCCGGCGCAGGCCGACGCCTGGAACGACAGCGACTTCGAGTACTTCTTCGGCGACTACCTCGACGACGGCTACCGCCCGCGGACGCCGCAGGAGGTCAAGGAGCTGCCGCCGATCGAGAACACGCTGTCGGCGGTCACCTCGCTCTCGGATCACCTGGTGTGGCAGCTGTCGCTGCAGAGCGACGACGACACCCTCCGCGAGATCGGCGCCGCCATCATCGGGAACCTGGACGACGACGGGTACCTCGTGGCGTCGGTGGACGAGATCGCGGCGATGGGCAGCTGGCCGGTCGACGAGGTCGAACGCGCGCTGCGGCTGGTCCAGGGCTTCGACCCGATCGGCGTCGCTGCGCGCGACCTGCAGGAGTGCCTCTGGCTCCAGCTGCGCGTGCACGGCCACGAGGCCACGCCGGCCGAGCGGATCGTCACCGAGCACCTGCGCCTGCTGCAGAACCACCAGGTGCCGGAGCTGGCCCGGAAGATGGGGATGACGATCGACGAGATCAAGCCCCACATCGAAACCATCCGCCACCTCGATCCGAAGCCCGGCAGCCACTACAACCGGTCCGAGTCCCACTACGTCATCCCCGACGTCTACGTGGTGAAGATCGAGGACCAGTACGTCGCGGTGCTGAACGAGGAGGGACTCCCGCAGCTGCGGATCAGCCCCGTCTATCGCCGCCTGCTCGACAAGGGGGCCGAGAACAGCGACGAGACGCGCGCGTACGTGAAGGACAAGTTCCGCTCGGCGCTGTGGCTGATCAAGTCGGTGGAGCAGCGGCAGAAGACGATTCACAAGGTCGCGACCAGCATCATCAACTTCCAGCGCGACTTCCTGGACCACGGGATCGAGCACCTCCGCCCGCTGGTGCTGCGCGACGTCGCCAACGACATCGGCATGCACGAGTCCACCGTGAGCCGCGTCGTGACCAACAAGTACATGCACACGCCTCAAGGCGTGTTCGAGATGAAGTACTTCTTCCACAGCGGGATCAGCAGCTCGTACGGCGAGAGCGTGTCCTCGGTGACCATCAAGCAGCGCATCAAGAAGATCATCGAGGCCGAGGACGCGCGCAAGCCGCTCAGCGACTCGAAGATCGTCAGCATCCTCCAGAAGGAGGGCCTCGTCCTCGCCCGGCGGACCATCGCGAAGTACCGCGAGGAGCTGAAGATCCCGACTTCGAACCAGCGCAAGGTGCTGTACTGAGGCTGCCCATGCGACTCCTCCTGACAGGAAGGCACGTGGAGATCACGCCGGCGCTGCGCCGGTTCGTCGAGCGGAAGCTCGCCAAGGTCGAGCGCCTGCTCCACGACGGCATCGTGTCCGGCCAGGTCGTGCTGTCGGTGGAGAAGTACCGGCAGAACGTCGAGATCGTGATCCACGCCCGCGGCGACCACATGCTCCGCGCGATCGGCATCTCCACCGGCTGGCAGACCGCGATTACCGACGCGGTGGAGAAGATCGCCCAGCAGGCCCAGCGCGTGAAGGGCAAGTGGGAGGTGCGCAAGCGACAGGCGCGGACCAGCAAGCGCGTGCCCGCCGCGCCCGGGCCGCGCCCCGCCAGCCCGGAGGAACGCCGCCGGCGCATCGTGCGGGCATCGCGCTACGAGGTGAAGCCCCTGACGGTCGAGGAGGCGGCGCTCACCGTGGGCGAGAACCTCGACGCGTTCGTCGTGTTCCGGAATTCCCTGACGGATGCGATCAACGTCCTCTACCGGCGCAAGAGCGGGGACCTCGGCCTGATCGAGCCCGAGGACTGAGCCCGGACCCGGCGCCGAGCCTGACCGATGACACCCACGCCGCCGAGCGTCACCGTCGGAGCCCTGTTCCGCGTGCGGGCCGAACCGCTGGCCCTGGGCCTGGACCTCGTGGCCGGCGGCCAGGGGCTCGACCGGGCCATCACCAGCCCGCACGTCCAGAAGACCGGCCTCGCGCTGGCCGGGTTCGACAGCTACCTGCAGCCGGGGCGCGTCATGATCTTCGGGCAGAGCGAGGTGCATTACCTCGCCGGCCTCCCCGAGGCGGCGCGCCGCCAGACCCTCCTCCGTGTGTTCGGCCACAACATCCCGTGCGTGCTCGTCACCGGCGGGCAGCGCATCCCACCCGAGTTGCCCGACGAGGCCGAGCGGGCCAGCGTGCCCCTGCTCGCGACCGGCCTCACGACGCCCATCGCCATCGCGAAGCTCGAAGGGTTCCTCGAGGACATCCTCGCCGAGCGCACCATCCTGCACGCCGTGCTGATGGACATCCTCGGGCTGGGCGTGCTCATCACGGGCGAGAGCGGCATCGGCAAGAGCGAGTGCGCGCTGGACCTCGTATTGCGCGGCCACCGCCTGGTGGCCGACGACACCGTCGAGATTCGCCGCCGGGCCGAGTCGGTCCTGATCGGCACCTGCCCGGACCTGACCCGGTACCATATGGAGATCCGCGGCCTGGGCCTGATCAACATCAAGGACCTGTTCGGCGTCGCCGCCACCCGCGCGTCCAAGCGCGTGGAGCTGGTCGTGCAGCTCGAACGGTGGGAAGTCGGCCGCGCGTACGAGCGGCTCGGCCTCGACGACCAGTTCGACGAGGTCCTCGGGCTGCGCATCCCCATGATCCGCATGCCCGTCGCGCCCGGGCGCAGCGTGGCCATCCTGGTCGAGGTGGCGGCCCGCAACCAGATCCTGCGATCGCGGGGCCACCACGCCGCGCGGGACCTGGCGGCCCGCCTCGATCGACGGCTGCAACAGGCCGAGGAGGCGCTGGCGGACCCCGACGAGGCCCCGGACGAGGCCCCCGACGACCAGGACCAGGAGGACACGTGATGCCGCCCCGCCCGCGAAAGCTGCCCGCCGCGGGACCGGGCCCGGCGCGGTTCATCCTCCTCACCGGGCTCTCGGGCGCGGGCAAGTCCCAGGCGGTCCGGGCCCTGGAGGACCTGGGCTACTTCTGCGTCGACAACCTGCCGATGATGCTGATCCCGACGCTGGCCGCGCTGGCCAGCCGGGCGGGGTCCGACCTGGAGAAGGTCGCCATCGTGGCGGACGTCCGCGAGGGGGCGTTCCTGGCGCAGTTCCCGAGCGTGCTCCGGCGCCTCCGGCGGAACCGGACGCTGAGGCCCGTGCTGATCTTCCTCGAGGCGCGCGACGAGGTCCTCGTCCGGCGGTTCAGCGAGACGCGGCGGCCGCACCCGCTGGCGCCGCGGCGGCCCGTTCGCGACGGGATCGCCGAGGAACGGCGCCGCCTGCAGCCGATCCGCGCGATGGCCGACCTCATCGTGGACACCACCGAGCTCACCGCGCACCAGCTCCGCGCGCTGTTCATCGAGATGTCGCACGGCGCCCGCCACCAGCGCCGGCTGCTCGTCACGCTGCTCAGCTTCGGGTTCAAGCACGGCCTCCCGCTGGAGTCGGACATCGTCTTCGACGTCCGCTATCTCCCCAACCCGCACTTCGTCCCGCGCCTCCGGGCCCTGACGGGCCTCGACGCGCCGGTGGCGCGCTTCATGGAAGGCCATGCCGTCGCGGCCGAGTCGATCGAGCGCATGGCCGCCCTCCTGCGGTTCCTGGTCCCGCACTACGCGGAGGAAGGGAAGAGCTATCTCACCGTGTCCATCGGGTGCACGGGTGGCCGGCACCGATCCGTCTACGTGGCGGAGGCCCTGCGGACGGCCTTGGGAGCGGTCGGCGGCGTCCGGGCGCACGTCCGCCACCGCGACCTGCCGGATCCGCGCCAGGCCGCCGGCGCCGCACGACAGGAGGCGCGATGATTGGAGTCGTGGTTGTCACGCACGGGCAGCTCGCCACCGAGCTGCTCAACGCCGCCGAGGCCATCGTCGGCGACCTGCCGCAGTTCGTGGCCGTGTCGATCGGGTGGCACGACGACGCGGAGGACGCGCGGGAGGAGATCCAGAAGGCGATCGGACGCGTCCAGTCCGAGAGCGGCGTGCTCGTCCTGACCGACATGTTCGGGGGGACGCCAGCGAACCTGGGGATGACGTTCCTGGAGCCGGAGAAAGTCGAGGTCATCACCGGCGTCAACCTGCCGATGCTGATCAAGCTGGCCGGCGCGAAGGGATCGCAGGATCTGCTCGGCGCCGCGCGGGAGATGCGCGAGCACGGGCGCAACGCGATCTGGGTGGCGTCGGACCTGCTCAGGGGAGAGACGAAGGGCTGACATGATCTCGCGGACGGTGGTGGTCAGGAACCCTCTCGGCATGCACGCGCGCGCTGCGGCGCGGTTCGTCCACGCGGCGACGGCCTTCGACGCGCGGATCACGGTGGCCCGGGGATCCCGCGTGATGGACGGAAAGAGCATCCTCGGCATCCTGCTGCTGTCGGCGTCGCGCGGGTCGGAAATCGTGCTCGCGGCCGACGGCCGCGATGAGCGGGAGGCCCTCGACGCGCTGTGCGGGCTGGTCGAGTCCGGCTTCGGTGAGGGGACGTGGAGCGCCTGATCGGGATCGGCGTGTCGGCGGGTGTGGCCTGGGGCCCGGCGGTCCTGCTGATGCAGCACCCGCTCGCCCTGCGGTACTCCGTCGCGCGTGACCGGGTCGCCCGCGAAGAAGCGCGGCTCGAGGCCGCCCGCGACGCGTCCCGCCGTCAGCTCCGGGAAATCCGCACCCGGGTCACGCGCGGCGGCGGTGCCGAGCTGGGTCACCTGTTCGAAGTGCAGATCCTCATGCTGGACGATGCGCTGCTCGTCCCCCGGGCCGCCGCGATCATCGCCGCCGATCGGGTCAACGCGGAGTGGGCGGTCGAGCGCGCCTTCGAGGAGTTCTGCGAGATCTTCAGGGAGGTCGACGACCCGTACTTCGCCGAGCGGCGCGGGGACGTCGCCGACGTGGTGGGACGCCTCCAGCGCAATCTCCAGCCGGCCCGCAGCTACCCCCGGGAGCTGCTGCTCGAGCTCGACCAGCCCAGCATCCTGGTCGCCGACGACCTGCCGCCGTCGATCGCCGGCCAGCTGGACCGCCGCCGCGTCCTCGGGCTGGCGGTCGATACCGGCAGCCGCACCCACCACACCGCCATCCTGGCGCGGTCGCTGAAGCTGCCGGCGGTCGTCGGCCTGGGCGGCGCCAGCGCACGCATTGCCCCGGGCGCGATGATCATCGTCGACGGCTTCACCGGCGAGGTCGTCGTCGATCCGCCGGCCGACCTGCTCGCGGAGGTGCAGGCGAGGGCCGCCGGGCGCAGCCGCGCCGAGGTCCAGGTCGCCGCGCGGGACAGGGTGCCGATCGCCAGCGCCGACGGCGTGCCGGTCCGCTTCGGGGCCAACATCGAGCTGGCCGAAGACCTGGTGTTCGCCCGGGCGAGCGGCGCCGAGGGCGTGGGCCTGTTCCGGTCGGAGTTCCTGCTGGCGGGACGGCCCGTCAGGACGTTCGGCGAAGACCTCCAGTACGCGGCCTACCGCGACCTGCTCGAGCGCATGGCCCCCTCCCCGGTGACCGTGCGCACCTTCGATCTCGACGAACTGCAGGCGTCCGGGCGGTCGAGCGGCGAGGCTGACGCGCCGGCCCGCGGCGAGGACCTGTCGCGCGGCCCGCTGGGCCTGCGCGGCATCCGGCTGAGCCTCAGCCAGCTCGATCTGTTCCGCACGCAGCTCCGGGCGCTGGTGCGCGCCAGCCGCCACGGGCAACTCCGCATCCTGTTTCCGTTCGTGTCCGCGGTCGAGGAACTGCGTGAGGCACGCGCGGTGCTGCGGTCCGTGATCGCCGAGTGCGAAGGACCCGGGGCGCCGCTGGCGCCGATCCCGGTCGGGATCATGATCGAGGTGCCGTCGGCCGCCCTCACCGCGGACCTGCTGGCCGAGGAGGCCGACTTCTTCAGCATCGGCACCAACGACCTCATCCAGTACTGCCTGGCGGTCGACCGCACCGACGGGCGCGTCGCCCGGCTCTACGAGCCCCTGCACCCGGCGATCCTGCGCGTGGTCCGCAGCGTGGCGCGCGTGGCGGCGCGGCGGGGCCGCCCGGTCGAGGTCTGCGGGGAAATGGCGTCGGACCAGGCCGCGATGCTGCTCCTGCTCGGGCTCGGCGTGACGGAGTTCAGCATGAACCCGGCGGCCATTCCGGCCGCAAGGCGCCTGGTGACCTCGGTCCGCGTCCGGGACCTTCGCGCGATCGCGCGGCGGGCCCTGCGGATGCCGACGGCCCGCGACATCGAGCGCTACCTGACGACAGCCCTCGGGCCTCTGCAGGCGCCCGACGGCGAAGCCGCCCCCTGGACAGGCGGGCAAGGAGTGAGCCGTGAGCGTTGAGGTGAAACCGGGGGTGTTCCGCGTCGACAAGCCGTGGGGCTACGAGTTGCTGTGGGCCAGGACCGACCAGTATGTCGGCAAGGTGATCCACGTCACCGCGGGCCATGCGCTCAGCCTCCAGTACCACAACCGGAAGGTCGAGACGATCCTGCTCTTTTCAGGCACGATGTTGTTCGAGATCAAGGACGGCGATCGTCTCGTCGAGCACGAGATGCACGCGGGCGACCGGATTCACGTGCCCGCCGGGACCATCCACCGGATGACGGCCCGCGAGGACTGCGACATCTTCGAGGTCTCGACGCCGGAACTCGACGACGTGGTGCGGCTGGAAGACCGATACGGGCGGGCGGACACGTAGGCAGACGGAAGTCAGAAGAGAAGAGGCTTGCCCCCGGAGCTCACGTGCGATGAGTCCGCTCCGGGCACGCGGGCCGGAGCCCGCGCGCGATATGCCTGGCTCGTCTTCAACTCAACTGAGCGCCGGGATCGGAGCCGGTAGCTGAATGCCTGAGCGCTGACTGCGGCCGGCAGGCAGTGGGCAGTAGACAGCATGGGATCACGCTGTCTCCTGTCACGCTGACGGAGCCGTGGGTCGTTTCGCCGGCCGCCGTTGGCCGTCCTAGAACGGAATGTCGTCCTCCGTCACCTCGGGCTCCTGGCCGAGTTCGTCGGCCACGTGGACGTCCCGGTCCGTGGTGCCGGGGGTCGCGCCGCGGCTGCCGCTGCCGGGGCCGCCCGGCCCGCCGAGCAGGACCACGCGATCCGCCGACACCTCCGGCGTGAAGCGCTTGTCGCCCTCGCGGCCGTTCCAGCGCTGGATCGACAGCCGGCCCTCCACGAAGACCTGCTTGCCCTTCAGCAGGAACGGCTTGAGCGTCTCGGCCTGCTTGCCCCAGATCTTGACCCGGTACCACTCGGTCGTCGGGCGGCCGGTGGCCTCGTCCTTCACGAAGGGATCCTCGATCGCCAGGCTGACGGTCCCCACCGCCTTGCCCGCCGGCGTGTAGCGCAACTCCACGTCCCGGCCGAGGTTGCCGATGAGGAGGATCTTGTTGAAGCTATTGGCCATGCAGCGGTCCTTTCTGGCGCGCCCTGACGTCAGCGCACGGTCCGGTTCAGTCGATCCAGCGCCTGCCGGGCCAGCCGGCCCGCGTCGCTGTCGGGATACGTCTTTGCGGCGAACTCGAAGGAGTCCTTGGCCTGCTGAACCTGACCGAGCGAGTTCAGGGCCAGCCCGCGCTTGTAATACGCGTCGGGCAGCGTGTTGCTGGCCGGGTAGCTCGCGATCAGACGGTCGTAGGCCGCGACGGCGTCACGGAACTGGCCCGCGCTGTAATGCGTTTCGCCGATGTAGTACTGGGCGTCATCGGCGAGGTCGGACTTCGGAAACGTCTTGATGTAGGTCTCGAAGCCCTGCACCGCCAGGGACCACTGGCCCGCGTAGTAGTCGGCGCGCGCCGACTCGAACAGGCGCTGCGGCGACACGCCGGGATTCACGGGCAGGGCGGCGGCGCCAGGCGGCGTGGCCGGCGCCTCCGCCGGCGGGGCATCGGGCGGCGTCTCGCCCGGCAGCCCGGTCGGGGCCGGCTGCACCCCGGCCGCCTGCGGCGGCGGAATCGAAACCCGCACGGCCTCGACTTCCTGCGACAACGAGGTGAGGCGCACGTTGGTCTCGTCGACCTTCTCGCGGACTACGCGCAGGTCGGTCGTCAGCGTGTCCACGAGCAGTTTCTGATCGGCGAAGGCCTTGCGGCTGACGCCGGCCTGGTCGTCGAGCCGGGCCGTGATCCCGCGCAGCGCATCGGCCAGGGCAGCCAGGTGGAGCTGCAACTGCTGGTTCTGCTCCTGCAGCATCCGAATGTCCGCCATCATCTGCTGGTGCTCCTTGTTGGCCGCGGCCATGGGCGTTGCCACGTCCAGGCCCAGCAGCACGAGTACCACCAGCACCAGTCCACCGGCTCTTCTTGCCATATCTCAACCCGCCAGATGAATGCGATTACCGCCCGGCCCCCGCGCCGGCTACTTGGCCGTGATCACGAAGTGCGCCCGCCGGTTCTTCGCCCAGGCCGCCTCGTTGCTGCCCGGATCGAACGGGAATTCCTTGCCGTAGCTCACCGTGCGCAGCCGTGCGGACGACACCCCGAGCGACACGAGATAGGACTGCGCCGCGACGGCGCGGCGTTCCCCGAGCGCGAGGTTGTACTCGGCCGTGCCCCGATCGTCGCAGTGGCCCTCGATCGTCACGACCCAGGACGGGTACCGTTTCAGCGCGTCGGCGTCCGCGTCGAGCGCGGCCCGGGCGTCCGCCGTCAGCTCGGCGCTGTCGTAGTCGAAGAAGGCCGGTCGCAGCGGCGATTCGCGGTTCAACTCGTCGACCGAGCGCGACAGCATCGGGTCCTCGGAGACCGCCGGCTCGGGCCGGAGCGCCGGGGTGTCGATGGCGCGGGGGGCCGAGGGCGACGGGGGAGCCGAGGGCGTCTGGTCCCCTCCGGCCAGGGGCGGCGGCGCAGGCCTCGCGAGGGGCGGCTTCTTGCTCGCGCACCCCGCCGCGATGGTGATGGTCACCAGCCCGACCCCGACGCCCCAGACGATCCGCCAGTATGCTCGACTCCTCATCGTGACTCTCCTCGCCTTCACCGTGACCAGTCCGGCGTGTAGTTGCTGCCCGTCCGGGTGACCTGCTTCACGCCCTGCCCGTCGCGCCCGATGACGTAGATCTGCGTCTTGCCGGTTCGGGTCGAGCTGAACGTCAGGTGCCGGCCGTTCGGGGCGTACGCGGGGCTCTCGTTGGTGCCCTCGCCGAACGTAATCTGGCGCCGCTCGCCAGTGACGAGATCGTAGATCTTGATATCGTAGCCCGGACCCGTCCGCGAGGTGTAGGCAATCTCGTTGAACGGCGCCGGCGACCAGGTCGGCCGATCGCAGTAGGACTCGGAGGTGATCTTCCGCAGGTTCAGGCCGTCGGCATCCATGATGTAGATCTGCGGCGATCCCGACCGGTCCGACGTGAACGCGATCTGCGTGCCGCTCGGCGACCACGTCGGCGTCGTGTCGATGCTCGGGTGGTTGGTCAGGCGCCGCACGTTCGATCCGTCCTTGTTCATCACGTAGAGTTCCGCGTTGCCGTCGCGGTTCGACGTGAAGGCGATGCGCGTGCCGTCCGGCGACCATACGGGCAGCCAGTTCTGGAACTTCCCGCCGGTGGGGTTCTCCAGGACGCCCTGGTAGATGAGCGACACGTAGATGTCGGGGAAGTCGCGCCGGTACGACGTGTAGGCGATCGCGCGGCCGTCGGGAGACCACGACGGCGTCAGGTTCAGCTTGCGCGTCACCGTGACGCGGCGCTGGTTCGCGCCGTCGTAGTCGGCGATGTAGATCTCCTTCACCTCCCGCGACTCGATCGTGCCGGTGACCCGCTCGCCGTCGCGGTCCGACGCGAACGCCAGCTTGGTCCGCGCCACGCCGCGCAGCGCGCGCTGCTGCAGGTGGATGTCGTCGGAGGCCGTGTGCGCGTACATCCGCGGGTTGCCCGTCGATCCCGTGTACTCCCGCCCCATCACCGACCGCTGCGTCCGGACGTCGAGCAGCCGCAGCTCGACGCGGAACGACCCGGTGCCCACCTTCTCGACCGTGCCCGCGACGAGCGCGTCCGCGCCCAGTTCCTTCCACCGCGCGAACGCAATGTCGCCGAACGAACTCGCCGCCGGGATGGTCCGGTACGTGTCGCGCGGGATCATGTAGAACTCCCGCTCGAACGCCAAGTCGTCCCACAGGACCGCCCCGATCGTCTTCGCGGCTTCCACCGTTTCGGGATCCCGGGTGCGCGCGATGAAGTCCGGCACCGCGTAGCGCGGCCGCGCACCGGGCTCCCCGGAGATGCTCAGGATGATCTCGGACTGCTGCTGCGCGGGCGGCGTCGCCGGGGGCGGCGGAGGCGGCGGCTGAGGGGCTCGCGCCATCGCCAGAACGCCGAGGGCGCCGAACACCGCACAAATCAGGAGGACACGGTAGCGCATCATCACCGCGCGTACTGGAAACGAAGGTGAACGGTCAACGACGCGTCGGGAAATGCCGCCGGCAACGGCGGCACACGCTGCGTCAGGAACAACGCCCGCTGGGCGGTGAGGTCGAGCGCCGCATACCCGCTCGACCGCTCGAGCTCGATGCCCGTGATCCGCCCGTCACGCTCGATGCGGAACTTGACCAGGGTCTCGCCGGCGACTTCCTGGCGCGCGTTCCAGTTACCCTGAACGAGCTGCAGCATCGTCACCAGGTAGTCGGGGCAGCAGAAGTTCGAGACTTCGAGGTAGCCGCCCGTGCCGCTCGCCCCGCCCGTCGACAGCCCCCCGAACCCCATGCCGCGCGCGGGGTCCTCGGCCGCCGGCGCGGCCTTCGGCGCCGTGGGAGGCGCACTGGCCCGCGTCGCCTGCTCGGCCGGCCCGGTCTTCGGCGTCGTCACCCGGCGCGCGGGCCTCGCCGTCGGCGTCGGCAGCACCATCGCTGGAGCCTTCGCGGCCGGAGGGCGCGCGGGCTCGGCGCGTCGGACCGGCTCGGGCGGCTGCGCCAGCGGCGCCGTACTCTGGATCGGCCGGCCCATCATCGTCATGCCGCCCGCCCGGGGCCCGGGCGCGCCGCCGAGGCTGATCGTCATCACCGGCCGGACGTCGTCCTGCGGCCGCCCGCCCCAGATCGACGGCGCGACGAACAGCAGCGCCACCAGCACCCCGTGCGCGGCCGTGGACACGGTGAGCATGCGGGACAGCCCGCGCCCGTCGTGCGCGCGTGCGAGCAGGACGCTGGTGACCGCCTCCATCTCACCGTTCCTCGGGCAGGCGCGAGACGATGCCGACCTTCTCCACGCCGGCCTCCTTGAGCCGGTCCATCACCTCGAGCAGTTCCTGCAGCGTGACGCCGCCGTCGCCGCGAAGGAACACCTCGCGGTCGGCCTGTCCCTCGAGGGCCTGCCGCATCCGCTCGTTCAGCACGTCGAGGCGCACCGGCTCGTCGCCGATCCGCACCGTGCGGTTCTCGCGGAACGACAGCGGCACCGTCACGAAGATCCGCTCGTCGGTGATCGACTGCGCCCGCCGGGCCACCGGGAGGTTCACCTCCACGCCGCGCTGCAGCATCGGCGCCGTGACCATGAAGATGATGAGCAGCACCAGCATCACGTCGACCAGCGGGACGACGTTGATCTCCGCGAGGGACGTCGAGACGCGCCGCGTGCGGCCGCCGCGCGCGGTCTGAATCTCGTCGCTGGCCTGGACCTTGGGCATGACGCGCAGAACCCCCTCGTGCCGGCCTACGTGAAGTTCCGCTCGGCGATGTTCAGGAACTCCAGCGAGAAGTCGTCCATCTCGGACGTGAGCCGCCGCACCTGCGCGGTGAAGTGGTTGTAGAAGTACACCGCGGGAATGGCCGCGAACAGCCCCGCCGCCGTGGCGATCAGCGCCTCGGCGATCCCGGGCGCGACCACGCCAAGATTCGTCGACCCGACGGACGCGATCCGCTGGAACGACGTCATGATCCCCCACACCGTGCCGAACAACCCGATGAACGGGCTGATGCTCGCGGTCGTGGCCAGCATCGACATCCGCCGCTCCAGCTTCGTGACCTCAACCGCCGCCGCCCGGAGCAGTGCCCGATCGACCGCCGCCAGGCTCCTCAATGTAGGACGCGCGCCAGGCGCCGTTGGATTGCCCGTCGCACCGGCGCCGGGCTGCCGTAACTGGGTGTTGAGCTCGGCGTACCCCGCCTGGAAAATGCCGACCAGGGGACTCTCGTCGAACGTCCGGCACACCGCATGCACCTCGGAGAACTTCGTGCTGCGCCGGAAGATGTCGAGGAACCGGGCCGTCTGTTGCTCGGCCCGCCGATAGGACCACAGCTTCTGCAGGACGATGCCCCAGGAAACTATGGAGAAGAGCGCCAGGATGAGCAGGACGACCTTGGCGACCGGCCCCGACCGGAGCACCAGGCCGACCACGTCGTCGCCCTGCGCCTGCTGCAGCGCGAGAACCAGGCAGCCGAACGTTGGCAAACGGGCCTCCACAACATGAGGGAGCGCTGAGGCGAAAACGGCACGAACAGATTAGGGTACCACGCACTCAATAGCCTGTCAAACCCGTGATATGATGGAAGTTCCGCCCCATCACCGTCTCGCGGACGGGAGCCATGCTGCGCTATCTGAACATCCGGAACCTGGCCGTGATCGAGTCGCTCGAGGTGACCTTCGAGCATGGCCTCAACGTCCTGACCGGCGAAACCGGCGCCGGGAAGTCCATCCTCGTCGAGGCCGTGGGCCTGCTGCTCGGCGGCCGGGCGTCCCAGGACCTGGTCCGCACGGGCGAAGAAACAGCGATCATCCAGGCCATCTTCGAAACCAATGGCACCGAGGTGATCGTCCGCCGCGAGGTCACCGCCCAGGGCCGGAGCCGCGCCTTCATCGATGGCACCCTGGCCACGGCAGGCGCGCTGCGCGATCTCGGCGGACGCCTCGTCGACCTGCACGGGCAGCATGAGCACCAGGCGCTGCTCGACCCGGAACTCCACCTCGACCTGCTGGACCAGTTTGCCGCGCAGGGGCCCCGGCGTGCGCGCGTGGCCGCGGCGTTCACCGAGTGGGCCCGCCTGCGCGCCGAACTCGACGACCTGCGGCGCCGGGAAGGCGACAAGGCTGCCCGCACGGACTTCCTGCGATTCCAGCTCGCCGAAATCGAGCGCGTGGCGCCGAAGCCCGGCGAGGACGAGGATCTCTCGGCCACGCGTCAGATCCTGTCGAATGCGGAGAAGCTGGAGCGGCTGTCGAACGAGGCGTACGCACGCCTCTATGAAAGTGACGAGTCCGTCGTGGCGGGACTCGCCCAGGTGTGGCGGCGCGTCGCGGATCTCGCCGAGCTCGACGCCCGGGTGGCGCCCTATCTGGAGGCCCGAGACGGCGTCAAGGCGCAGCTCGACGATCTGGCGGGATTCCTCCGCGGTTACGCCGCCGACATCGATGCGGCCCCGGGGCGCCTGCAGGAGATCGAAGACCGGCTCGCGGCGCTCGACCGGCTGAAGCGCAAGTACGGCCCGACGCTGGCCGACGTGCTCGCGCGACAGCAGGACTGCGGGACCGAGCTCCAGACGCTCGACACGACAGGGGAGCGGGCGGCGGAACTCGATCGCAGGGTGGCGGACGCCGGTGCCGCGTACGAGCGGGAGGCTGCCGCGCTGTCGAAAGCCCGCCGCGATGCCGCGCCGGGCTTCTCGTCGTCGCTGGAAGGAGAACTCGCGGAGCTGGCCATGGAGCGCACGCGGTTCGAGGTCCGGTTCGCGGACAGCCCGGCGGGGCAGGAGCACTGGACGGACCGGGGGGTGGACCGGGCGGAGTTTTTCGTCTCCCCGAACCCGGGAGAAGAGTTGCGGCCGCTGGCCCGGATCGTCTCGGGCGGCGAACTGTCCCGGTTGATGCTCGGCCTGAAGACCCTGGCCTCGACCGATGCGCCGGGCAAGACGCTCATCTTCGACGAGGTCGACGCGGGCATCGGCGGCCGTGTCGCCGACATCGTGGGGCGGAAGCTGCAGGCGCTGGGGGTGGGCTTCCAGGTGCTGTGCATCACGCACCTGCCCCAGATCGCGGCGCGCGGCGGCACCCAGTTTCAGGTCACGAAGACCGTCCGCGGCGGCCGGACCGTGACCGCGGTCGAGCGGCTCGACGGGGACGCGCGCGTCGACGAGCTGGCCAGGATGATCTCGGGCGCCGTGATTACCGACGGTGCCCGTGCCGGGGCCCGGGAGATGCTCGACCTGCGGCAGGCGAAAGGCGAAGGAACGACAAAAGGCGAAAGCGAAAGACGAAGGCGAAAGTCGCCGGCGCCGTGGTGACGACGGCCCCCCAGGCGACGTGAGGGTGGGATGGCGAGGAGATACCTGATCGAGACGTTCGGCTGTCAGATGAACTTCCACGACTCGGAGCGGATGGCCGGTCTCCTGGAATCGGCTGGCTACGAGCCTGCCCAGTCGACCGCCGACGCGGACATCGTGGTGCTCAATACGTGCTCGGTGCGGGAGCGGGCCGAGGACAAGGTGTTCAGCCGGGTCGGCGAGCTGAAGGCGGCATCGGACGCGGCTGGTCGCGACCCCGTGGTCGCCATCACGGGCTGCCTGGCGCAGCAGGAAGGCGCCGGCCTCTTCAGGCGTTCGCCGTTCATCGACGTCGTCGTCGGCACCCAGGCCGAGAAGCAGCTTCCGGCGCTGGTCGCCGAGGCGCTCCAGGCCGGCACACCGCAAATTGACGTGAACCCGTACGAAGACGTGTCCTTCCCGCTCGGTATCGCCAGGCGCCAGGATCCCGTCAAGGCGTATGTCACCATTCTCGAGGGCTGCAACGACTTTTGCGCCTTCTGCGTGGTGCCGTACACCCGCGGCCACGAGCGTATGCGGCCGAAATCCGCCATCCTGGCCGACGTGGCGGATGCTGTCGCCGGCGGGCGGCCCGAGGTGCACCTGCTCGGCCAGATCGTCAACCACTACCAGGCGCCGGACGATCCGACGTGCGACTTCGCGGGGCTGCTGGCGGAGGTGAGCGACGTGCCGGGCATCCAGCGCATCCGCTTCGCGAGTCCGCACCCGCGGCATGTCACCCGGGGCCTCCTCGAGGTCATCGCGACGAGGCCGCAGGTGTGCCGCCATCTCCACCTGCCCGTGCAGTCGGGATCGACGCGCGTGCTGGCGTCGATGCGGAGACGGCACACGCGGGAGGAGTTCCTGGATCTGGTGGCAGCGATTCGCGACAGGGTGCCGGGCATCCAGCTCTCGACCGACATCATCGTCGGATTCCCGGGCGAGACCGGCTCGGACTTCGATGACACGATGTCGCTCATCGACATGGTACGGTTCCACGGCATGTTCTCGTTCAAGTACTCGGAGCGCCCCAACACGCTTGCGGCCAGGCGGCTGGCCGACGATGTGCCGGACGACGAGAAGGCGCGGCGGCTGACCGCGCTGCAGGATCGCCAGCGGGACATCCAGCTGGCCCTGCACCGGGCGGTGGTGGGCTCCACCGTCGAGGTCCTGGTCGACAGCGTGAGCCGCAGGCGGGACACGGACCTGTCCGGGCGGACGACGGGGAACACCGTGGTGAACTTCCCGGGAGGGCCGGACCTGCTCGGGCGCATGGTGCAGGTCGAGGTCGAGCGGGCGGGGCCGAACAGCCTCTGGGGCACCGTGGCGCGTCCGATTGCTTGACACAACCACGGGCGGGTCCTACGTTGTAGGCACACGCGGGGTTTCCCGGGGCCGGGATCACGAGGAGCGCCGATGCAGATCGAGATGGTGATCAAGGGGTTGATGGTCGACCCGATCACGAACATGCCCATCATCATCCTGCGCGACAAGGACGGCGACCGCGTCTTGCCAATCTGGGTCGGGATCTTCGAGGCCAACGCGATTGCCCTGCAGATCGAGAACGTCACGACGCCGCGCCCGATGACGCACGACCTCCTGCGGAACGTGATCGAGGATCTGAACGCCGCGGTCCAGAAGGTTGTCGTGTCGGATCTGAAGGAGAATACGTTCTACGCGCAGATCCACCTGCGGGTGGCGTCCGACTCGGTCGCGGTGGACGCGCGCCCGAGCGATGCCATTGCCCTGGCGCTCCGTGTCCGGGCGCCCATCTTCGTCGAGGAGCACGTGATCGACCATGCCAAGACGGTCGATTTCGCGCCCGAGCAGGCGGACACCGAGCGGCTCCAGAAGTGGCTGGAGAGCCTGGATCCCGAGGAGTTGGGCAAGTACAAGATGTAGTCGTGGGCGTGACGGCGGCGTCGCGGCGCGGGCTGCTTGACACTCCTTCCGGCGGACCCCTAGAATGGCCGGGCCTTCCCATGGGCCCGGCGGACCTTCATGATTGTTGCCATCGCAAACCAGAAAGGCGGCGTGGGCAAGACCACGACGGCGATCAACCTCGCCGCGGCGATGGCGTTGCGCGGCAAGCGTGCGCTGCTCGTGGACATGGACCCCCAGGCAAACAGCACGATGTCGTACATGGATGTCCGGGAGATCAGCCGGAGCCTGTATGACGTGATGGTGGACGGCGCCTGTCCCCTGAGCGACGTCGTCCTGCCGTCGCGCGTGCCGAACCTGTCGGTGGTGCCGGCCCGCATCGCCCTGGCCAAGCTCGAGGCGAAGCTGGTGGGCGAGCTCGACGCGCACTTCAGGCTGAAGGATCGCATCGAGGTGCTGCGCGGGGACTACGACCACATCGTGATCGACTGCCCGCCGACGCTGGGCCTGCTGACCGTGAACGCCCTCGTCGCCGCGACGCACCTGCTGGTGCCGATCCAGGCATCCTACTTTGCGCTCGAGGGCACCGATGACCTGCTGGAGACGGTCGACCGGGTGCGCGCGCGGGCGAACCCCGACTTGCGGCTGCTGGGCGTGCTGATTACGATGCACGATCGGCGGACGGCGATCGCGCGCGACATCCGGGCTCAGATTCAGCGGGTCTTCGGGGAGAAGGTCTTCCACACAGTGATCAGCAAGAGCGTGCGCCTGGAGGAGAGCCCGGCGTACAAGGAACCGATCTTCACGTTCGCACCCGACTCGTCCGGTGCGACCGAGTACTACCGGCTCTGCGAGGAGGTCATCGACCGTGCCTAAGCGAGCGGGGCTGCCCGAGACGATCAGGATGCGCCACGACGAGCACTACGTCGCGGCACTGGCGAACCCGGCCGGGTCGCCCATCGGCCGGCTCGTGCCGATCGAACAGATCGACCCGAACCCGGACCAGCCGCGGCAGACGATGGGGGACCTGTCGGAGTTGATGGCGTCGGTGGCCGAGAAGGGCATTATCGAGCCGCTCATCGTCCGGGCCCGGTCCGGCCGATTCCAGATCATCGCCGGCGAGCGGCGCTACCAGGCGGCCGTGCAGGTGGGGTTGCGCGAGCTGCCGGTGGTCGTGCGGGACGTGGACGACGCCGAGGTCATTGAACTGGCCCTGGTCGAGAACATCCAGCGCAAGGACCTGACGCCATTCGAAGAGGCCGAGGCCCTGCACACGCTCTCCGAGCGGAACCACTACACGCACGAGGACATGGCGCGGAAGCTGGGGAAGTCGCGCACCGCCGTCACGGAGACCCTCGCGCTGCACAAGATGCCCGAGGAGGTCAAGAAGCTCTGTCGGCTGGCAGACATTACCTCCAAGTCATTGCTTCTAGAGATAGTTAGGCAGTCAGACCCCAGAAAAATGCTCGCCCTGGTGGAACGCCTGGCCCGGGACGGCGTGCGCACCCGCGAACAGGTCCGGGCGGAAACGGCCAAGCCGCACAAGGGCCGTCCCAAGGCGTTCACGTTCAAGTACCTGCCGCCGACCAGGGCCTTCAACCTGCGCCTGACGTTCAGCCGGAGCCGCGTCGAGCGCGGCGAGATCATCCAGGCACTCGAGAGCATCCTCGACGAGTTGCGTCGGGCGACATAGGCAGCCCGCACTCGAACACACCCGATCGTTCAGTCCGCCGGCGCACCCGCACGGGCCGAGCCTCTTGGCGCGGGCGCGGCCTGCGGGGGCGCGGCACGCCGCGCGATGACACCCGAGCCTGCCAATCGGAGCGCAAGCCTGTGGCGCGCGACGAGGTCGTGCCGGGGCCCACGAAGAGCGCGTGGAGCGAGGGGGGCCATTGGCGCAGGCACGACCGGGGCGTCCAGCTGCGCCAGGCCGGCCGGGGAAGCTCCGGAAAGGCAAACGCGCGGGTTTGCCGGGGTTCCCGGAGTCATAGGTTAACATAACATACATTATCAGACTCAAACGAAATGTCCCAAATACGCCCCCTGTGCATGGACTGTGGACGCGCCAACCCCCTGCCGTTGGGCGTGTGCCCCACTTTCTCTCGGCCGCCCCCCAACCCGCGCCCCCGGCGTCCGCCCGCGTTGGTCCGCGGCCCGCCACCGCGCCGCCCCTTGTGGTATCTTCGGGAGGCTGATGCTCAGGACCATCGACCGCTACGTCATCCGCGCCGTCGTCGCCCCGTTCTTCATTTCGCTCCTCGTCTTCACGTTCATCCTCGAGGTCCCGTTCCTCGTCGAACTCGCCGAGAAGCTCATCGCCAAAGGCGTCCCGGCCGGCACCGTCCTCCGCGTCATGGGCACCCTCGTGCCCCAGGCCCTCGCCATCACCATCCCGATGGGGCTGCTGGTCGGCGTCCTCATCGGCCTCGGCCGGGTGTCCGGCGACCGCGAGTGGGTCGCCCTCCAGGCCTGCGGCGTCAGCATCTACCGCATGTTCCGGCCGATTGGCGCCGTGGCGCTCGTGGCCTGGGCCGCCACCTCCTACGTCATCATCTGGGCCGTCCCCGACGCGAACCAGACGTACCGGGAAATCACCTACAGCATCGTGGCCCAGCGCGCCGAGAGCGAGGTCCGGCCTCGTGTCTTCTTCGAGGACTTCCCCAATCGCGTCCTGTACGTCCGGGATGTGCCGAGTGGCGGGCCCGGCTGGATCGACGTCTTCCTCGCCGACACCACCCAGCCCGAGCAGCCGGTGATCTACCTGGCCCAGCGCGGCCGGATGGTGCTCGATCGCGAGAAGCGTACGGTCGAGATGATCCTCGAGGACGGCACACAGCACACGAGCAAGGCCAGCGCCCCGGAGGAGTACACCGTCGTCCGGTTCAAGCGGCTGCTCCTCGCGCTCGACCCCGAGAGCGTGTTCCCGCGCAGCGGGCCGCAGAAGGGCGACCGCGAGATGACGATCACCGAGCTGCGGGCAAGGATCGCCGAGCTCGAGCGGCAGAAGATCTCCACGCACAACGCCGTCATGGAGATCCAGAAGAAGTTCTCGATCCCGGTGGCGTGCCTGGTCTTCGCGCTGCTCGGCGTGGCGACCGGGCTGACGAACCGCAAGGACGGCAAGCTGGCTTCCTTTGTCCTCGGCATCGGGGTCATCTTCGCCTACTACGTGATCATGTGGACCGCCCAGTCGGCGGCCAAGGGCGGCATGGTGCCGGCGTGGCTGGCCATGTGGCTGCCCAACATCGTCCTCGGCGGGCTCGGGCTGATCCTTCTGCTGGCGCGGGCCGGGTACGCGCAGCGGCACCAGGACTCGATGGCGGCGCTCCGGCGACGCCTGGCGTGGCTGAGGCCCGCCGCCTGGCCGGCCCGGCTGTCCCGACGGGTCGGGACCCAGGCGGCCCGCGTCGCCGTCGTCATCCGGCTGCCGCGCGTGTGGCTCCCGCGGCCGAACATCCTCGACGGGTACATCGCCAGGACCTATCTGCGCCTGTTCGTGCTGACATTCGTCGGGCTGCTGGCCATCTTCTACATCTCGACCTTCCTCGACCTGTCGGACAAGCTGTTCAAAGGCACGGCGACAGGGCCGATGATGGCCCAGTACTTCTGGTACGCCACGCCGCAGTTCGTCTACTACTGCATTCCCCTCTCGGTGCTCATCGGCGCGCTCGTCACGGTCGGCGCGCTGACCAAGAACAGCGAGCTGATCGTCATGCGCGCCTGCGGCATCTCGCTCTACCGGTCCGCGGTGCCGCTGGTCGTGTTCGCGATCCTGGCGAGCGGGACGCTGTTCTTCTTCGAGGAGAGCATCCTGGCCTACTCGAACCGGAAGGCGGAGGCCATCCGGCACGTGATCCGGGGCGGGTCACCGCAGACCTTCGACGTGCTCAACCGGAAGTGGATCGTGGGGCGGCAGGGCGAGATCTACAACTATCTGTACTTCGATCCGCGGCGGAAGGAGCTCAACAACCTCTCGATCTTCAATCTGGCGCCCAAGGCGTGGAGGCTCCAGAGCCGCACGTTCCTCAAGCAGGCGAGCTTCCCCGGGCAGTCCACGGGGCTCGAGGAGACGGTCACGTGGCACGGGCGCGACGGGTGGAGCCGCGAGTTCGACCGGCGGGTAGCCGAGCGGGCGTTCCGCACCATCACCGCCACGGATCTGCGGATTGAGCCCCCGCAGTACTTCACGACCGAGCAGCCCGATGCCGATCGCATGACCTACGGGCAACTGCGCCGCTACATCGCCGAGCTGCGTGCCAGCGGGTTCAACGTCGTGCCCTACGAGGTCGAGCTCTACCGGAAGCTGTCGTTCCCCTGGGTGACGCTGATCATGACGTTCATCGCCGTGCCGTTCGCGGTGACGACGGGCCGCAGGGGCGCGATGTACGGGATCGGGCTGGGAATCGCGATTGCGATCGTGTACTGGATGGCAAGCAGCGTCTTCGCCGCCGTCGGGGCGGGCGGCCTGGTGATGCCGCTGCTGGCCGCCTGGGCGCCGAACATCCTGTTCGGTGCGGGCGCCGTCTACCTGCTGCTGACCGTCCGCACCTGATCGACGTCAGGCCGCGCGGCGGGGCCGACTTCCCTACCGCTCCGCGCGCACGTCTTCCAGCCACGCCGTGCCGGCCATCCCGGGCCGGGCGTTGGTCGTGTCGATCACGAACAGCAGGGTGGTGATCCGCGCCCGCTCGGGATGGGGCTCCACGTTCCCGGACACCGGGTGCATGTCGTCGAAGAAGACCGACACGTCACGCGGCGTCGTGTCGAGGTACACGGACCGCTGCCAGCGCAGCCCGCCGGGGCCGCCCGGCGCCCGGAACTGGACCGAGACACGCAGCGGGCGGTCCGCCCATCCCCGAAACGTGATCCGATCCGCATCGCGAAACGGATCCACGTCGGCCGTCACGAGGGCGGCAAACGGGCTGACCGCCCGGTCGGGGCCCAGACGCACGCGGAACGTCCGCACGAGGCGGCCGCCGTCGAGCGCCTGCGCCACGGAGGCCGTCGAGGTGGCGTCCTTCTCGATCGTCCACGGCGGTGCGGCAGCCAGCCGGTTGGCAAGGCGCGCAGGAGGCCGCGCGGGGCCAGGTGCCGCCGGGCGCGGGTCCAGCCCCACGTAGATGGGATTCGAGACGATCCACGGCATGCCGTGCGCGCCGGTCCGGCCGGGCAGCCGCACCTCGACGCGGTAGGTGCCGGGCCTGGGGGGCGCCTCGTCGGTGCCCTGGAGGGACCAGTCGAGCGTGGGCTCGCGGGCCGTCCAGACTTCGCGGCCGTTCTCGAACAGCGTGATGGTGCTGTCGGGCGGGATGTTGGCGTCCACGCTCAGGTGCACGAGCCCGCGGATCGGGAGACGGTCTCCCTGGCGGGCCCTGGCGCCGCCGGATCGCCCCTCGAACGTGAACTTCGCGGGCCACATCTGGCCGCTGATCACGGTGTAGAGGTGGCCGCTCCGGATCGCCGCTTCCACGAGAGCCGCGTCGGCGCGCGCGCGGCCTGACAGCGGTTCCGCCAGTTCCACGCCCAGGCTCATGGCGCGAAACAGCGCCTCGTACGACGGGACGGGAGCGGTGAGCCCGCCCTCGTAGGGATCGCTGCCGCCGCCGATCCCGATCCGGGCGTGCGCGTCGGATCCGGCCATGCCCACGACCTGCCGCCGGCGTGTCATCACGTCCCATCGGGCCAGGGTGCGGGACGGGCGGGCGAACATCGACGCCACGGTCTCGGCGGGGCGAACCGGGTACTGGAACAGGGCGCGCAGCAGCCGCCACGCCGGCTCGTCGCGCCACTGGCTGTCGGCGTTGAACCACTCGATGCCGTCGACGGGCGCGTCCCACGCGTGCCACTGGAGGGAACGGCGCGCCGAGTCGGGGTGGGCTGCGATGCCGAACCCGCCGAGCCGCGCCACGTCCTCGACGACGTCCCGCGCTTCCCCGCCCAGCGGGTACGGCGGCACGGGCAGGCCGATCGCCGCGTAGTGTCCCTGGTCGGTGCTGATCTCCACGGCCTCGACGACGAGGACGCCGCGATAGTACCGCGGCTCGCGCCGCGGGCGCGTGCCGTCGCCGTGGTCGGTGAGGATGACGAACTGCAGCCCCGCCCGCGCGGCCGCCTCCGCGATCTCGGTAATCGTGCCGGTGCCGTCGGACTCCTTCGAGTGCACGTGGTAGACGCCGCGCGCGAAGGGCCGCTCGCGCAGCAGGGGCCCGGCCGGGGCCACCCGGGTGCGCGGGGGCAGCGTGGCGAGGCTCCACGCCGTCCAGGCGGCGGCGGCGACGGCGATCGCAAGAGCGACGCGCTTCACGTGACGATCAGAGCCCCGCGTCGGCGCGCAATGCGTCGGCCCGGTCCGTGCGTTCCCACGTGAAGTCGGGTTCGCTGCGGCCGAAATGGCCGAACGCCGCCGTCTGGCGGTAGATCGGGCGCCGCAGGTCGAGCTCCTGCATGATGCCGCGGGGCGTCAGCTGGAAATGGGCTCGCACCAGTTCGGCGATCCGCTCGTCGGGCACCCGCCCCGTGCCGTCGGTCTCAACCATGACCGACACCGGGTCCGCCACGCCAATCGCGTAGGCCAGCTGGACGAGCAGGCGATCGGCCATGCCCGCGGCCACGCAGTTCTTCGCGACGTAGCGGGCCATGTAGGACGCGGACCGGTCCACCTTGGTGGGGTCCTTGCCGGAAAACGCGCCGCCGCCGTGGGGCGCCGCCCCTCCGTAGGTGTCGACGATGATCTTGCGGCCCGTCACGCCGGTGTCGCCCTGGGGTCCGCCGATGACGAAGCGGCCGGTGGGGTTCACGAAGATCCTGGTCGACGCGTCCATCAGGTGGGCCGGCACGACGGGCCGGATCACGAGGGCCGTGAGGTCCTGGACCATCCGGTCGTGCTCGGCATGGGGGCTGTGCTGCACCGAGATCACCACGGTGTCGACGCGGACCGGCCGGTCCCCGTCGTACTCGACCGTCACCTGCGACTTCCCGTCCGGCCGCAGGTAGTCGAGCGCGCCCGAGCGGCGGACGCGCGACAGCTCCCGGCAGAGGCCGTGGGCCAGCATGATCGGCAGGGGCATCAGCTCCGGCGTCTCGCGGCAGGCGTAGCCGAACATCAGGCCCTGGTCGCCCGCCCCGCCGGGGTCCACACCCTGCGCGATGTCGGGCGACTGCTCGTGGATGGCGGTCAGCACCGCGCACGTCTCGTAGTCGAAGCCGTACTTGGCGCGGGTGTAGCCGATGTCGCGGATCGTGTCGCGCACGATGCGCGGGACATCGACGTAGCAGCTCGTCGTGATCTCGCCCGCGATCAGCGCGAGGCCCGTCGTGACGAGTGTCTCGCACGCGACCCGCCCGACCGGGTCCTGCGCGAGGATCGCGTCGAGGACGGCGTCGGAGATCTGGTCGGCGATCTTGTCCGGATGGCCCTCGGTGACCGACTCGGACGTGAACAGGTGGCGGCCGCCGGTTCGGAACATGTCGTGCTCCCTCAGGTGATCATGGCCCGCATTGGAATCGATTCACCGTACCCCAGGCTCACGACGGGGGTCAAGCCGCGCGGGGCGTCAGCGGCGGGGGTGGAAGCGGTCATAGATGGCCCGCATGCGCGTTTCGAGGATGTGCGTGTAGATCTGGGTGGTCGAGAGGTCGGTGTGCCCCAGCATCATCTGGATGGCGCGCAGGTCCGCGCCGCGCTCGAGGAGGTGGGTCGCGAACGAGTGGCGCAGCACGTGCGGGCTCACGTCGCGCCGCAGGCCGGCCTGGCGGCCGTAGCCCTTGAGGATCTTCCAGAACCCCACGCGCGAGAGCGGTCCGCCGCGCGCGTTCACGAACAGGCGGGGCGTG
Organism: uncultured Acidobacteriota bacterium; assembly: GCA_963813325.1. Lineage (GTDB taxonomy): Bacteria > Acidobacteriota > Vicinamibacteria > Vicinamibacterales > JAKQTR01 > CAWEYM01. The sequence goes on along the minus strand of CAWEYM010000002.1, from coordinate 164,384 downwards.
GGGCGCCCGCGGACGAGCGCGGGCCGGGCGCCACGCTGGTAGCGCTCCACCCAGCGGGCCGCCTCGTCGCCGATCGGCACGAGGCGCTGCTTGCCGCCCTTCCCGGTGCAGGTCAGGTAGCCCGCGGCCAGGTTCACGTCGCTCGGGCGGAGGCCGACGAGCTCGGACACCCGCATGCCCGTGGCGTAGAGCAGCTCCAGCATCGCGCGGTCGCGGAGTCCGGCCGCCGACGTGCCGTCCGGCTGCGCGATCAGGTGGTCCACCTCGTCGGCGGACAGGAACCGGGGCAGCGCAGGCCACGCGCGCGGGGCCCGCAGATCGTCGGCGGGACTGGCGGCCAGCCGTTCGTGCCGCACGAGGAACCGGTAGAACCCGCGCACGCAGGCGACGGTGCGGGCGGCGGATCGCGGCGAGAGGCCCTCCGAGATCATCCCTCGCACGAACGCCTCGAGGGCCGGCCGCTCCAGCGCGGCGAGCGCGCGGCCCTCCCCCGCCGCGAACGCCGCGAGGCGGGCCAGGTCACGGGCGTAGCTCTCGACCGAGTTGCCGGCCAGCCGGCGCTCCACCCGCAGGTGGTCCAGGTACTCGTCCACCAGCGGCTCGGGCCGGGCCCGGGACGGTTTGACACCCGTACCCCGGGGCGCTACCATCGGCGGTTGCTTCTTCCCGCGAACGGGGTGTGTCATGGCGCAGTCCAAGTGGCAGCAGTTGCCGACGGAAGCCATCAACCCGGCCAGCCTGGGGATCGACAAGCTGCCCGCGACGGACATCATCGACTTGATGATGGCGGAAGATCGCCGGATGCTGGCGGCGGTCGCCCGCGAACGGGAGCGCATCGCGCTCGCCGTGGAGATTATCACGCAGGCGCTTCGAAAGGGCGGGCGGCTGACCTTCGTCGGAGCCGGCACGAGCGGCCGGCTCGGCGTGCTCGAGGCCTCCGAGATGCCCCCGACCTTCGGCACGCTCCCCGACCAGGTGCAGGCCATCATGGCCGGCGGCAAGCCGGCCGTGTTCCGGTCGCGCGAGGGCGTCGAGGATCACTACGAGGAAGGCGCCCGCGCGGTCGCGCGGCTGCACCCGACCCGGCGCGACGTCTTCGTCGGTGTGTCGGCCAGCGGCATGACGCAGTTCGTGCGCGGCGGCCTCGCCGCGGCCCGGAAGGCCGGCGCCCGCATCATCTTCGTGACGTGCGATCCGGCCTCCGAGCTCCAGACGTTCGTGGACCTGACCATTGCCCTGGCCGTCGGCCCGGAGGTGATCGCGGGCTCGACGCGCCTGAAGGCCGGCAGCGCCACGAAGCTCGTCCTCAACATGCTGACGACCGTCCCCATGGTCCGGATCGGCAAGACCTACGGCAACCTCATGGTGGACGTCCAGACGTCGTCCGAGAAGCTCAAGGACCGGGCCCGGCGCATCATCTGCATCGTCACCGGGCTGGACTACGAGAACGCCGGGCGGCTGCTGAAACGCGCGCACTGGAACGTGAAGATCGCCATCGTGATGGGCAAGACGCGCCAGCCATACGCCAGGGCCGTCTCCCGGCTGCGCAAGGCGGGCGGCTCCGTGCGCGAGGCAATCGGCGAGGACATCGAGCCGAGGCTCCGCGAACTGCTCGGCGCCGCCGCCACACCGCGCGACCAGTAGCCGCGCCCCGGCCCGCGCGGTCGCCCCGCGGCGTCCGCGGACCCCGTGACGGGATCTCGATCGGCTCCGCCCGGCGCGGACGCCCTCCGCCCGACCCACCCGAGCCGGTCTACAGGTACGCTGGAACCCTGGCGCCTCCGGCCACCTCGGCCAGCGCGAGCCGGACCGCGCCCACCGCGGGCTCGACCGCCAGCGGCGAGACGCGGCCGTGCGAGGCGATCGCCGGCAGCCGCCGGCCCAGCTCGGAGGCGAGCCACGGGACGGCCTGGAAGATCCCTCCCGCCAGCACGAACGTGAAGGGCTCGCGATCGAGCTGCAGCCGGGTCATCACGGATTGCGCCGAGCCGACCAGCTCGGTGGCCCCGGCGCGGAGAATCTCCGCGGCAATCTCGTCGCCTTCGTCGAAGGCGCGCTGCACGCACGTGGCCAGCCCGGCAATGGCCTGAGGCCGCGGGCTGCCGTGGTAGATCACGTGGATCAGGTCCTGCGGCTTCTGGATGCCGAAATGGGCGAGGACGTGCCCCGTGAGCGTGGTCGGCCGCCCGCGCCGATCGGCCTGGCGCACGACCGCGCGCAACGCGAGGCGGCCCATCCAGTAGCCGCTGCCCTCGTCGCCCAGCACGTAGCCCCAGCCGCCGGCCCGGGCCGCGCGGCCCTCCGCGTTTCGCCCGTACGCGATCGACCCGGTGCCCGCGATGATGACGATGCCCGGCTCGTCGTGTACGCCGGCGACCAGCGCGACCAGCGCGTCGTTGACGATCAGTGTGCGGGCGTTGAACCCGATCCGCCGCAGGATTCCCCGGACGACCGCGGCGTCGCCGGGGCGATCCACGCCCGCGATGCCGAGGCAGATCGCCGCCGGCACGACGGGCCGCCCGCCGATGGCGGCTTCCATCACGCGGTGGAACACCTTCTCGACCTCGAGCTCCCCCGCCGCCTGGAGATTCGCGCCCGGCCCGCGCGCCTCCGCGATCACGCCGCCGCGCGCGTCGGCCAGCAGGCACACGGTCTTGGTTCCGCCCGCGTCGATGCCCAGCACGTACGGTGGCTCGTCGGTCACCTCGGATCCCCCGCCGGCGAGCATAGGGGCAGCGCCGATCGCTGTCAATCGCCTGCCGATGCGGCCTGCCGCCGGCCTGGCCGCGGAGGGGTGCCTGCGATGCGCGCCGCGTCGGGCGCGGGGCGCGTTGACACCACGATCCGCAAGCTGTTACAGTCGCGCCAGTCGATGGTCTTCTCATCTCACCTGACCTTCTCCCGTCCCCACTGCTCGCAGATCGTCCCGCTCGGAGCCGCCTTCCTCGCCTTGGCCCTGATCGTGCCGCTCCGTGCGGCCCCGGCTCCCGCACCCGACGAGGTGCGCGCGCTCTGGGTCGTGCGGACGTCGCTCACCAGCCCGGCGTCGATCCGGGCGATGGTGGCGTCGGCCAGGGCAGGCGGGTTCAACACGTTGCTCGTGCAGGTGCGGGGCCGCGGCGACGCCTACTATCAGAGCCGCGTCGAGCCGCGGGCGGACGCGCTGGCGGCACAGCCCGCCTCGTTCGACCCCCTGGCGACCGTGTTGACGGCCGCCCACGCCGCGGGGCTCCACGTCCACGCCTGGGTGAACCTCAACCTGGTCGCCGACGCGGGCAACCTGCCGTTGTCGAAGCGGCACCTCGTGTTTCGCCACCCGGAGTGGCTGATGGTTCCGCGCGATCTGGCGGGCCTGTTGAGCCGCATGAGCCCCAAGGAGCCTGTCTTCCTGGCCCGCCTGGCGTCGTGGACGAAGGCGCAGTCGGCCACGGTGGAGGGCCTCTACGCCTCGCCGCTGTCATCTCGCGCGGCGGACCACGCGGTGGACGTGGTAGCCGACCTGGCGGCGCGATACGCGGTCGACGGGATCCACCTCGACTACGCGCGGTACCCGGGCCCGGCGTTCGACTACAGCCGGGCGGCCCTCGACGCGTTCCGTGACGAGGTGTCGAAGGGGCTGCCGCGGGGCGAACGGCAGGCGCTCCAGCGGGCGAACCGCCGCGACGTGTTCGCCTGCGTGGATCGGTTTCCCGGTCGCTGGCAGGAGTTCCGGCACCTGCGCATGACGTCGCTCGTGCGGCGCGTGCGCGCCGCCGTGCGTGCTCGGCGCCCGGGTGCGCTCGTCTCCGTGGCGGTCGTGCCCGATCCGGAAACCGCGTTCACAGGGCGCATGCAGGACTGGCCCGCCTGGATCGGCCAGGGCCTGATCGACGTGGTCTGCCCGATGGCCTACACGAGCGAGCCCGCCGTGTTCAGGGAGCAGATCGCGGGCGTGCGCCGGGCCGCGCCGGATCGGCTGGTCTGGGCGGGGATCGGCGCCTACCGCCTGACCCAGGATCAGACGATCCGCAATATCTCGATTGCCAGGGCCGCGGGTGCCGACGGCGTCGTGCTGTTCTCGTACGACAGCCTGACCAGTGCGCCGAAAGGCGCGGAGACTCTGTCCCGTCTCGGCCGCGCGGCGTTCGGGCGCTGACGCGCGCCGCCAGAGTCGGGCCGCACCATGCACCTGGTCGACCTCGTCATCGTCGTGGCCTACCTGGCCGGCACGGTCCTCTTCGGGGCCTGGTTCTCGCGCGGGCAGCGCGATGTCCGGGACTACTTCGTGTCGGGCCGCCAGGTGCCCTGGTGGGCGATCGCCGGATCGATTGTGGCCACCGAGACCAGCACGGTCACCTTCATCAGCGTGCCGGGCGTGGCGTTCACCGGCAACATGACCTTCCTGCAGCTCGTCATGGGCTACATGGTCGGCCGCGTGATCGTCGTCTTCGTGTTCGTGCCCGCCTACTTCCGCGGCGAGCTGCTGACGGTGTACCAGCTGCTCGGGCATCGGTTCGGCGGCGCGGTCAAGCGGCTGGCGGCGGGACTGTTCCTGGTGACGCGGAGCCTGGCCGACGGCGTGCGCCTGTTCGCGACGGGCCTGGTGCTGGCGGCCCTGCTGCTGGCGACGCCCGGCACCGCCGACCTGGCCCGCACCTGGGCCCCGTCCTGGGACCCGGCGATCACCACGCTGGTCGCGTCCGTGCTCGTGATGGGCGTGACCACGATGGTCTACACCTACCTTGGCGGCATGAGCGCGGTCATCTGGACCGATGTGATCCAGCTGGTGATCTACCTGGTCGGCGCGGTCGTGGCAGCCGCGATCCTGCTGGAACGGATCCCGGGCGGCTTTGCGGAGGTGGCGCGCGTCGGCGGGGCGGCCGGCAAGTTCCAGGTGTTCGATTTCACGTGGAGCCTGACCCGGAGCTACACGTTCTGGTCGGGCGTGATCGGCGGCGCGTTCCTCACGACCGCGACGCACGGGACCGACCAGTTGATGGTGCAGCGCTATCTCTGCAGCCGATCGCCGCGGGAAGCGCGCGTGGCGCTCCTGACGAGCGGCGTCATCGTGTTCGCGCAGTTCGTGCTCTTCCTGCTGATCGGCGTGATGCTGTACGTCTTCTACACGGGCCACGCCCCCGCCGAGGCGGCCGGCTTCCTGGTCAACGGGCGCGTGCAGAGCGACCGCATCTTCCCTCACTTCATCGTCACGCAGCTCCCCCCGGGCGTGGTCGGCCTCGTGGTTGCCGCCATCTTTGCGGCGGCGATGTCCACGCTGTCGTCTTCGCTCAACTCCTCGTCCGCGACGGCGATGGCCGACTTCTACATGCCCGCGGTGCGGCGGACCGAGGCGCACTACCTGAAGGTGTCCCGCTGGCTCACGGCCGGGTGGGGGCTCGTCCAGATCAGCGTGGCCCTTGCCGCGATCCAGTTCTCGAACCGCGTCGTCGATGAAGTGCTCGGGATCGCCTCGTTCACCAACGGCATCATTCTCGGCGTGTTCCTGCTCGGGACGTTCGCCCCGCGCGTCCGCCAGCCGGCGGCCTTCGCGGGTATCGTCGTCGGGACCGCCGTGATGCTGGCGGTCAAGCTGCTGCAACTGACGTCGTGGCAGTGGTACGTCCTCATCGGGTCGGCTGCCACCTGCGGCGCGGGCGTCCTGGCGAGCCGGGTGATGCCGGACCTGCGCGCCGACCAGCCATGAGCGGGCCGCATGCTGCGCGTGACGTGATCCTGGGCGCCATCGGCGCCGGGGCGTTCCCGGCGGCCGTGGTGGAGGTGGGTACGCCGGATCGCGTTCTGTGGCGGGAGGCCTTTGGCCGGCTCACCGGCGATCCTGACGCGCGCCCGGCCGGCGAGACGACCGTCTTCGACCTGGCCTCGCTGACCAAGGTCATCGCGACGACGACGGTGGCCATGCGGCTCGTCGAAAACGGCCGCCTGCGCCCGGACGATCCCGTGCACGCGCGGCTGCCAGCCTGGGAGGGCAAGGACCGCCGGGACGTGACCGTGCGCGACCTGCTGGAGCATGCGTCGGGCCTGCCGGCGTGGCTGCCCCTGCACGAACGCTGCGCGGGCCGCACCGCGTACGTGGCCGCGATCTGCCGTGCGCCGCTGGACTACCTGCCCCGCAGCCAGTCCGTGTACAGCGATCTCGGGTTCATCCTGCTGGGGATCGTGCTCGAACTGGAGGGTGGCGAGCCGCTCGACGCGCAGTTCGCCTCGACCGTAGGCGGCGTGCTGATGGATCCCGGGGAGTGGCCGCTGGTGTTCAACCCGCCGATCGAGTGGCGGCCCCGCATCGCGCCGACGGAAGTCGATCCCTGGCGCGGCCGGCTGCTCGTCGGGGAGGTGCACGACGAGAATGCCTGGGCGCTCGGCGGTGTCGCCGGCCACGCGGGCCTGTTCGGCACCGCCCCGGCCGTCGGTCGGTTCGCGCAGCACGTGCTGCGCGCGCGGCTCGGGATCGACCCGGCGCCGCGACGCCTGGCGTCACCCGCCACGATGGCCGCGTTCACCGCGCGATCGGCGGTGCCCGGCAGTTCCCGGGCTCTCGGCTGGGACACGATGCTGCCGACCTCGTCGTGCGGCACGCGCATGTCCCCTTCCGCCTTCGGGCACACCGGGTTCACCGGGACGTCGCTCTGGATCGATCCCGGCCGCCAGGTGTACATCGTGTTCCTGACCAATCGCGTCCATCCCACGCGCGGGAACGAGCGCATCAGGGACGTGCGGCCTGCCCTTCACGACGCGATCCTCGACGGCCTGGCCGCGTGGCCCTGACGTGTCAGGCGAGCACCCTTACTGCAGGCCGCTTCCGCCGGGGCCGCTGCCGGGAGGCCGTCCGCGTGGTGGCCCCCCGGGGCCGCCCGGCCTTCCGCCGACCGGCCCGGGCCCCATGCCGCCCGCCCCGCCAAATCCGCCCGGTCCTCGAGGAAAGCCTCCGGGACCGCCACCCGGACCACCCGGTCCGCCGCCCGGCCGCCGGTCGCCCGGGTTGACGCCTCGCTGCGTCCCACCCGGACCGCCGAGCTGGTTCGGGCCCGTGCCCACGTTGGTCGGCACGTAGACGAACTGCCACTCGCTGTAGACAGTGCGGCCGTTGTAGATCTTGAGGGACGTGTCCTTGCTCTTGCTGGCCACGCCCATGATGCCGCCGCGCGGGCCGACCTGGGTGCCGCCCGTCTGGAAGGTCCCGGTCGACGTGGCTCCGCCGGGATCCTGGCCCGGGTCGCCCGGCGTCCCGGGACTTGTCGGGCTGCCCGGGGTGCGGGTCCCGCGGGCGGCCATCTGCTGGCCCTGGTACAGCAGTTGGAACTCGCCGTCCTTGGTCATCGGGTCCTTGTATTTCTTGCGAAGGAACCGCTGCTGGATCAGAAAATCGATGCTGGGCGGGTACGCGCCGGCGAACTTCCGCTGGAAGAGGCCGATGGCGCGGGCGTACTGCTGGCCGCGGAAGATCAGTTCCTCTTCCCTCTCCCGCCGCATCATCGTTCGCCACGCGGGCATCGCCACGGACATGAGAATGCCCATGATGGCGATCCCGATCAGCAGGACCACCATGGCGTAGCCGCCGTCACGACGAACGGGGAGCAGGCGTGCGCTCATGTCTCCGATTCCCGCGTTTACGACACCGTGATGCTGATCGAGCCCGTAGCCGTCGTGCCGCCGGTCAGCACCGCGCGGACCGTGACGGTCTTCGTGCCCACCGCGGTGTAGGCGTGCGTGGCCTGCCCGATCGTCGTCGCCGTGCTCGCCCCGTCGCCAAACGTCCCGTGGCAGCACTGGACCGCCGCTTCGCCGCGCCCGCTCGCGGTGACCGTCACGGCATGATCCACGGCTGGTGTCAGACCATCCGCACTGACCGCCATCGCGGCGGCAGCAATGATGAGGTCGATCTCGGCGAAGCCCGACGCGCCGTCCGTCGTGAACACCCGCACGCTGACGACCTTGCGCCCGCTGGTGCTGTAGATGTGCGTGGTCGAGCCGCCGGTGGTCGTACGTCCTCCGCCATCGCCAAAGTCCCAGACGTAGCGATCGATGGTCGCTCCGGCCGGCAGCGTGGTGCTCGCCGTGAACGTCACCACTGCACCCGTCGTCGGAGGAGTGGTGGCAGCCGAAACCGACAGCGTGACGCCAACCGGCGCCTGCGCTTTGACAATGAGCGACGTCGTCGCCACCGTCGTCTCGCCGGCGCTGTCGGTGGCCGTGGCGGTCAACTGGTACGTGCCGCTGCTGCGGTACGTGTGCGTGGCGTTGGTCGTGCCGGTCGCGCTCAGCGACTGCGTCGCCCCGTCCCCGAAGGCCAGGGCCGCGCTGCGCACGCTGGCGCCGCCGGTCGCGACCGCGATGGTGACGGGAATCGTCACGGGCTGATCTTCGATCGCCGGCGAGGGCACCGCCGCGCCGAAGGTCACCGTCGGGCCGGCCCGGAGCGTGATCGTCACGGTGGCCGTCGTGCCCGCGGCGCTCGACCCGCCGAGGACCGTTGCGGTCACCTTGGCGGTGGTCGTGGTCGTGATCGAGATGCGCGCCTCGCCATTGCCGTCGGTGATGGCCGCGGACTGCGACAGGCTCCCGGCGTCGGTCGAGAACGACACGGTCGCGCCCGGCAGGCGGTTGCCGGCGGTATCGAAGACGGTCGCGAGCAGCTGGGACGTGCCGCCCGACATGGGCAGGGCGATCGGGTCGGCGCTCAACTGGACGCTCCCCGCCGCGGCGCCGCCGATGTTGATCTTGAGCGCGTCGCCTGCCGCCACCGTCACGCCGCCGGAGGTGGCGCGGATCTCGGCGATGCCGGACTGTGTGCCGGCGTTCAGTCTGACCGTGACCCTGCCGTTGTGCGTGCGGGCCTCGGACGGATCGATGCTGCCGAGGTTGGTCAGGAACGTGACCACCGTGCCGTTCTGCACCGGGGTGCCCGCGCTCTCGATCACGTTCGCCGTGATGTCGACCGACCCGTTGATCGGCACGTTCGTGCTGCCGGCGAAGAGGGTGATCGTGGTCCCGGTGGGCGCCATGAGCGGCACCTTGTCGCAGGCCACCGCCAGCGCGCCGAGCGCCAGGCCCACCGCCAGTCCAGCGGCCCGCCGGCGCCGCACCATCAGCTTGTCTGCAGACTCGCGCATATCGTCCCCGTGCATCGTTACCAGTCGGAGTACTTGCTGCCGTCCATGGCCGTCAGGTCAGATCCGCTCTTGATGTCGTAGACGCCAGGGTCGACCGTCGGGTTGTTCGGGTCCGGCTCCGCCTGGATGACCTGCCACGTGTCGGTCGAATCGGTGAACGGGTCCTTCGGGAGCTGCCGGAGATACCCTTCGGACACCAGGGCGTCGAGCGCCGGCGCGTACTGGTTCTTGTCGGCGTAGTACTGGTCGAGCGCGTCGCGCATTCGAAAGAGGTCCTCTTTCAGGACCGCTTCCTTCGTCCGGATGACGCTGTTACGGTACTGCGCGAGGCCGAGGCTCGCGAGCACCACGATCAGGGACACCACGACCAGCAGTTCGATCAGGGTGAACCCGGAGGCTCCCGATCGGCCGGCGACCATGGCCCGCGCGCGGGCCGCCCGCGTGCTACCAGTCACGGTACTTCGTCCCGTCGAGGGCCGTGCCGTCCGACGTCGTGTATACATCGTAGACGTTCTGCCCGCCCCAGCTCGTCGAATCGGGCTTGTCCTGGTACGCCCGCATCCCCCACTCGGTGGTCCGGGTCATCGGATCGACCGGGATGCGCCGGAGGAACTTCAACTTGCGGCCCGTCGCGTCGTTGAGCGGCGTAATGCCTTCCACCAGCGTCTCGAGGTCGGGCGGATAGCCCTCGCTGCCCGCCTTCACGTCCGTGCCGCCGATCATCCCCTGGTCCACCGCGTCCTTGTACTTGTCGATCGCGGTGCGGAGTTCGCGCAGCGACCGGCGCAGCTCGACCTCCCGCTGGCGCTGCATCGTGACCCGCATGAGCGGCATGACGGCCGCCGCCAGGATCAGGATGAGCGTGACCACGACGAGCAGCTCGACGAACGAGTACCCGCGGCCCCCTCGCATCCCGAAGGTCCCGGCGACCCGCCTCCACGCCTGTGTTCTGCCTGGCATCGGTGCGCCGCGGCTACTTCACCGTGACCGACGCCGGCGTGAACTGGAGCGCCAGCGGCGCCCCGCCCGCCGCCGTCGCGGCCCCGCTCACGTTGATGGTGGCCACGCCTGCCCCGATGGGATCGAACACGACGGCGCCGATCAGCCCGGCGCCCGACGCGCCCGTCCGGTCCGCGGTCCGCGTGACCGTGATGTCCACGCGGCCGGCGGCGGCGTCGATCTGCTGGACGAAGCTCACCGTCGCGCCGCCCTGGCGCATGAAGCTGCCCTCCTGCACGAGACGCGCGCGGAGGACGGTCGGGTTGTAGCTGACCGAGACGGTGATCGTACTCATCTGGGACGCGCCCGAGATCGACACCGGCACGGTGAACGGGCCGCCCGCCACCAGTTGCTCGGTGTTCGGCACCGACACGATCACCTGCGCGGGCCCCGGGGGCGGCACCACCGTCGCGGGCGCCTGGGCCGGCGGCGGCGCGGCGGGAGTACCCGCGGGCGGCGCCGGCGCGGCCTGTGTCGGTGGCTGCGCCACGGGCGGCTGAGCGGGTGGCGCCTCCGGCTGGACCGGCGGCTGCACGGGCGGCGCCGGTTGCTCGACCGGCGGGGTCGGCGGTGCCGGCGGCTGCCCGGCCGGCGGCGGCGTCACGCCCACCATGCCCGGAATCGGCGAACTGCCGGGCGGCACCATCGGCAGCGTCTGCGAGCCCGGCCATCCCGGCGGCGCACCCGGCGGCGTGCCCGTCGGGGCGGCGGGGGCAGCCGGCGGGGCGGCGGCCTCCGGCTCCGTGCCCGCGATGAGCGGCGGCGGCCCCGTGACACCGAGGCTCTGCTGCGTGCCGATGTACACCGGGTTCATGTCCTGCTGCGTCAGTTCGTGGGTGCGCACGATGCGGGGAGTCAGCAGCATCACGATGTCGGTCTGCGCGATGGACTTGTCGTTGGCCGAGAACAGCTGCTTGAGGACCGGCGTATGGATGGCGCCCGGAAAACCCTGCAGCGACCGCCGCTCATCGTCGCGCAGCAGGCCCGCCAGGAGGTTCGACTCCCCGTCCCGCAGGCGCAGCCGCGTCGTCACCTTGCGCGACCCGAACGACGGCAGGTTCTGGCCGGCGATGTTCACGTCGCGGCCCTGCGTGCTGCTCTCCACGGTGAGCTTCATGATGATGTCGCCCTCGTAGGTCACGCGGGGCTCGATCTCCACGTTGACGCCCACGGGCCGGTACTGGAACGACGTCAGCGGGTTGAACGACGTGCCCCCGCCGACGATGGGCGTGAACGTCGTGGACGGGACCGGGACCTCGTCGCCCAGGTTGAGGGTCAGCTTCTCGCCCTCCGAGCCGCGGAGCTGCGGCTTGGCGATGAGTTTCGACTCCGAGTCGCTCTCGAGCGCGTGCATGACGGCGGCAGGCACCGCGAGGTAGAAGTCCGCCGTGCTGATGCCGCGGGTGATCGTGTTCAGGTTGAACGAGGACCCGGACACCGCGCTCGGCGAGGTGGACGTGCTGCCCGTGGTGCCGCCCGTGCCGCCGGCGGTGCCCGGCGCGGACTCCGGCGAGAACATCAGGCCGAGGGCGTACTCGGACAGGTTCAGGCCGTACTGCTTGGCCCGCGTCCGGTTGATCTCGAGGATTTCGACGTCCACGACGATCTCGGCGCGGGGCTTGTCGTTGGCCTGGATCAGCTTCTCGAGGATGTCGAGCATCGCCACTGACGCGCGCGCCGTGATCGTGTTGGCCGACTTGTTGATCGCGATCACGGGCGCCACGGGCTGCTGGATGCGGATGAGGGTGTTCAGCATCTGCTGCAGCTCGGTCACGTCGGCGTGCGACACGTAGAAGGTCCGGATGGCCTGCTCCTCGTAGGCCAGCCGCTTCTGCTGGTTGTCGGGCACGACGATGATCGTGCGCTCGTTCAGGACCTTGTAGAACAGGCCGTTGGCCAGCATGATCTCGTGCAGCGCCTGCTCGAGGGTCACGCCCGACATTTCCACGCTGTACGCCTTGTCCTGGAAAGTACTGTCGTAGGTGACGTTGATGCCGGTCGCGTTCGCGATGAAGTTGAAGATGTCGCGCAGCTGGGTGTTGCTGAACTTCAGGTAGATCGGGTCGCGCGACGACGGGTTGAGCGCCGGCTCGGGCCTGCTGCGCCGCGCCTGCTCGCGCATCGCCTCGATCGGCGGCCGCGGCCGCGAGGCCTCGATGCGGTCGCGGATCAGCTTTTCCAGCTCCTGCACCCTCGCGGCCGCGCTGCGATTGGTGGGGTCGTACTCCACGACCCGCCGGTACTCGCGCAGCGCCAGGTCGGGCTGGTCCTGTTCCTCGAGCACCCGGGCCTGGTCCGCGTGGAGCCGCGAGGCGTTCATCGAGGCGCGCTCGAGAGCGATCCGGTAGCTCGCGTTGCCCGGTGCCCGCTCGATCGCCCTCTTGTAGTGTTCGACCGCCACGTCCCAGTTGCCGACACGGGCGGCCCGCTCGCCCTGCTGGAACTCGCGGCCGGTAGCGCACGCCGCCAGGGTGATCAGCGCCGCCCCCACGAGGCCCGCCCTGACCAGGCGCCCCAGCCGCCCGTCACGTCTGCGCCGCACCGTCAACGTCTCGAGTGTCACGCGTTGCTCCAGAGTACTGTCCATGTTCGTCACGAGCCGGACAAGGGAATCACTTTGCGGCCGCGGCCGTCCAGGTACACCATCTCGACCGACTCGGCGCCGATCCGGACGATGCGATACCGGCCGTCGATGGCCTCGCCCTCGGCGCCGTAGTACACGCCGTGGGCGTCGGTCAGGATGGCCATCTTGGCCTTGCCCTCCACCTGCACCACCCCGACGAACTTGAGCGGGATCGGCGGCGGCGGCGGGGGCGGAGGCGGCTGGCCGGGCACCGCGCCGCCGTCACCCGGCTGGCCGGCGACGGCGGGGGGCGCGGGCTGCACCGGCGCCGGCGGGGGCGCGGGCCGCCGCTCCGCCCCGAAGCGGAACGGGTCGCGCTCGCCCTCGACCGGCTCGGGCCGCGGCCGCGTCAGCGCCGCGAGTTCGACCGCGGGGACCGTGGGCGTCGCCTGGCCGGGCGCGTTCCCGCGGGCCGATCCGGCCGCAGGCGTCCGCGCCGCCGGGACCGGCCGTCCCGACCCGCGAGACCACTGCCAGCCCACGGCCGCCACGAGGAGAATGGCCAGCCCGGCCAGCGCCATGAGTCGGCGGCGGTCAGCGTTCACGATCCTGCGTCCGGTAGTAGGTCGACAAGTCGAGCGCCAGCACGAGCGGCGAGCCCGGCTCGGTGCCTTGCGACAGGGAGATGTTGTCGATCACGATGAACTCGGGCGACGTCTCGATGTCGTGGAGAAACTGCCGCACGCTCTCGTACTGGCCCCGGAGCAGCATCGTGATCTCGAACTTGGTCAGCCGGGCGTCCTGGCTGGGGTCCCGGTTCTGCTTGGGGTCCTTCGATTCCTCGAGCCGGCGCTGGTATTGCAGATTCGCGTCGCGGGCGAGGTCCGCGAGCCGCACGTAGGTCGCGCGGCGCGCGCCCGCCAGCCCGACCGGCAGCACCTCGGTGTAGAAGCGCGACAGGTCCGCCGAGGACCGCGCCTGCCCGGTCATGGTGGCGCGGGCCGCCGCGTGCTCGCGCTCGGCCGCCTTCAGCGCCTGCGCGGCGGCTGCTTCGCGGCCCTCCGCATCCGCCACGCGCGAGGCGAGCGGGTAGACGACGAAGGCGTAGATCGCGACGTTGACCAGCAGCGCGGCCGCGAGGGGCACGACGAAGGCCCGCTTCTCCTGGACGATGCGCGTGAGCAGGCTCCTCGTCACGGCGTGCCGCTCCGGGTCCCGGCTGCCGGCGGCGCGCCCGGGAGGTACCGCCCCTCGAGCGTCGCCTTCAGCAGTCCGTCTTCGTCCATGAACTCCTCGCGCGACAGCAGGCGGTGGAACCCGCCTTCCCGCTCCAGGTTCTCGATGAACGTGTTGACGCCCTCCACGTCGCGCGCCACGACACCGAGCTGCATCGTGATCGATCCGTCGGTTTCGACCCTGGGCCGCACCGACGCGATGCGGACCGACGCGGGCAGCGTGTTCTCGAACCGGTTGAAGAGCTCGGTCCACGAGAACATGCGGCGCTCGATGATGTCGTTGGCCTCGCGCGAGGCCGCGGCGACCGATTCGAGCTCGCGCGGGTTGATGCTGCTCCGGATCCGCGCCGCCTCGGTTCGGAGATCCCGCCCGCGGGCCTCCGACTTGGCGATCGAGGCCATCACGCGCGCGTCGCGCCCCGACAGCGAGTAGACCTCCCGGAGGTTGAAGGCCGTCACGGCTACGACCAGGGCGGTGACGGCCCCGACCGCGAGGAGCACCGCGCGCTCGTTGTAGAACGGCCGGGTCGAGAGGTTCGTCCGCAGCATGGTGGCTCCCGGCGTCACACGCGCGCGTGGTGGGCCAGCGCCAGCCCCAGCGCCGGCGTCAGCGAGGTCACGAGATCGCGCGACGGACTGACCCGATCCGCGAGCGGCACGGCCTGCACCGGGTCCACCGACTCGACCGGCACGCGCAGGCGGGCCTCGATGCTGCGCCGCGCGTCATCCGCCGTGGCGGCGCCGGCCGACCCGGCGAGCAGCACGCGGGCGAACCCGCCGCCCCCGAGCCGGTCCTGGTAGTACATGGCGGTCTGGTGCACCAGGTCGCTCAAGTGGTCGTCGCCGTCGGCCCCGCGGTTCCGGTAGAAGATGAGATCGGCCTCGCGCATGATCGCGATGGTCGAGGAATCGGGGGTCATGTGGACCAGCAGCCAGTCGCCGGGCGCGGGGGGCGGGACGGCGAGGACGGCGTTGATGACATTGAAGGTCGCCAGGTCCACCAGGCCCGCGGACGCCCCCGCCGCGGCGCAGGCGCGCTCGTATTCCTGGACGATGTCGCGGCGGGCCTGGACCACGACGTACTCGCGGCCCCCGTCCACGGCGGCCCCGGGCGCCCACGTGATCTGTGCGTCCTCCGGCTTGAACGGCACGGCCTTGCGCACCTGGAACCGCACCAGTTCCTCGAAGTCCGCCGCGCGCGCCGGCACCCTGGCGAACCGCACCAGCGACACCTTGGCCACCGCGTCGGGCACGACCAGCCCCACGCGGCGGGGCCTCGCGCCCAGGCGGCCGAACGCCCGCGTCACCGCGTCGGCGACCGCCTCGGGCTGGGTGAGGTTCGTCGCGGTCAGCGACGGGACCACCGCCCCCTCGGGCAGCGGCTCCACCGCGTAGCCGGCGATGCGGAACCCGCCCGGCGCGCCGGCAATCGACACCGCCGCCACGTGCCGCGTGCCGATCTCGACCGCGGTCAGGGGCGGCGCCGTGCGGAACATCGAGCGCATCATTCGACGAACGTCACCTTGTTGATCTCGCGCAGCGTCGTCACGCCGTGCATCACGCGTTCGACCGCCGACTCGCGGAGGAAGCGCATGCCCTCCTCGCGGGCCGCCTTCTTGATCTCGGACGTCGGCTTGCGCTCGAGGATCAGCTCCCGGATCGCGTCGGAGAGGTCGAGCAGTTCGCAGATCGCCGTGCGCCCCTTGTAGCCCGTGCCGCCGCACTCGATGCAGCCCGCGCCCTCGAAGAAGACCTGCCGGCCCTCGAGGGCCGGGTCGAGGCCCGACTCCTCGAGCATCGCCCGGGGCACCTTCACCGGCCGCTTGCAGTGCGGGCAGATCGTGCGCACGAGGCGCTGGGCCAGCACGCAGTTGAGCGCCGACACGAACTGGTACGGCTCGACGCCCATGTTCAGGAAGCGGCCCAGCACGTCCACGACGTTGTTGGCGTGCACCGTCGTGAACACCAGGTGCCCCGTCAGCGCGGACTGGATCGCGATCTGCGCGGTTTCCGGGTCGCGGATCTCGCCCACCATGATCTTGTCGGGATCGTGCCGCAGGATCGAGCGCAGGCCCCGGGCGAACGTCAGGCCCTTCTTCTCGTTGATCGGGATCTGCGTGATGCCCTTCAGCTGGTACTCGACCGGGTCCTCGATCGTGATGATCTTGTCCTCGGGCGACTTGATCTCCGAGAGCGCCGCGTAGAGGGTCGTGGTCTTGCCGCTGCCCGTCGGCCCCGTCACGAGCACCATCCCGTACGGCTCGGCAATGTACTTCCGGAAGCGCTTCAGCTCCGACTCCGGGAAGCCCAGGATGTCCAGCCGCAGCTCGGTGAACTGCTCGCTGATCGACTCCTTGTCCAGGATGCGGATGACCGCGTCCTCGCCGTGGACGCTCGGCATGATCGACACGCGGAAGTCAATCGTCTTGCCCGGCACCCGCAGCTTGAACCGGCCGTCCTGCGGCACGCGCTTCTCGGCGATGTCCAGCTCGGCCATGACCTTGATGCGCGAGATGATCGCGCTGTGGAACTGCTTCGCGATCGGCCGCATCGCCGCCTGCAGCACGCCGTCGATCCGGTACTTGACGACCACCGCCTCGTCCTGCGTCTCGATGTGGATGTCGCTCGCCCGCCGCTGCAGCGCCGTGTAGATCGTCGAGTTCACCAGCCGGATCATCGGGCTGACGTCGCTCGTCAGCCGCTCGACCGTCAGGTTCTCGTCGCCGTTCTCGTCCTCCTTGAGCAACTGGAGCTGGAAGCCTTCCGTCGCGTCTTCCAGCACCCGCTGCGAGCTCTCGCTCTTCTTGAGGATCGACTCGATCGACGAGCGCGGCCCGACCATCACCTTCAGCGGGGTCGCGAGCAGCACCTCCAGCTCGTCGATCATCGGCAGGTCGGTCGGATCCGACACCACGATGACCAGCGACCGCCCGTCGCGGCGGTACGGCACGAACCCGTACCGGAGCATCAGATCCGCCGGGATGGAGCGGAACAGATCGTGATCGATCCGGAACTGCTCGAGATCGACGAACTCGAGGCCGTACCGCTCGGCCAGCCGCTGCGCGTCTTCCAGTTCCGCCAGCGGATCGTCCGGGAGCCCGCCGGCCGCCTTGTCCAGGTACTCGGCCGGGTCGTTCACGCCCCCGGCCGCGTTGCGTTGTGGTTCCACGCGTTCTCCCGCCCGCCGGCTAACGGGCCCCGATGACCGACGTCAGCTGGAACAGGGGCATGTACAGCGCGAGCAGCAGGCTCGCGATGACCAGGCCCATGACAATGAGCAAGGCCGGTTCAATGATACTGACGAACCGCCCCAGTTCGGTCTCGATTTCCTCGTCGTAGAAGTCCGCCAGGCTCGTCAGCATCTCCTGCAGCGCGCCGGTCGATTCCCCGACCTCCGCCATCTTGATCGCCACGCTGGGAAACACGCCGCGCGCCGCCAGCGCGCCGGAGAACGGCTGCCCCTCACGCACCCGAAGGCCGACGGTGCGGAGTTCCTCCCCCAGGTACTGGTTGCCGGTCGACCGCGCCGCGATCTCGATCGCGTTCACCAGCGGCAGGCCGCCGCCGAGCAGCGTCGCCAGGGTCCGCGCGATCTGAGAGGTCGCGAACCGGCGCGCCGTCGAGCCCACCCAGGGCACTCGCAGCACGCCCCGATCGAACCTCGCGCGCTGCGCCGGCTGTTTCAGCCAGGTCCGAAGCGTGCCGGCCCCGATCACCACGAACGCCGCGATCAGGAGGAACTGGTTCCGCACGAAGGTCGACACGGCCAGGATGCCCCGGGTCACCGCCGGCAACTCGGCGCCGAAGCTGTCGTAGAACGACGCGAACTCGGGGACCACCTTCAGCACGATGATCCCCACGACGATCAACGCCAGGCCGATCAGGACCGCCGGGTACACCAGCGCGGAGAGCGTCCGCCGGCGCACCCCGTCGACCACCTTCATGTACGCCACGTACCGCCGGAGCACGCCCTCGAGGCTGCCGCTCTTCTCGCCCGCCAGCAGCGAGGCCAGGTACGCCCCCGCGAACAGGTCCGGGTGCGCCCCGAAGGCGTCCGACAGCGACGTTCCGGCCTTCACCCGCTCGTACACGTCGTCCAGCACCGTGTGGAACGTCTCGTTCTCGACCCGGCCCCGCAGGATGTCGAGCGACTGGACCAGCGGCATGCCCGCCTTGAGCAGCGTCGCCAGCTCCTGGTTGAAGACGACGAATTCCCGGCTGGGGATCCGGCGGCGCCGCGCCGTCCCGAACGACAGGCTGCCCAGCGACCGCCGCGGGTGCATCGCGATGACGCACAAGCCCTTCTGCTCGAGGTCGTGCCTCAGGCGCTCCGGGCTCTCGGCCAGGTGGATCTCCTCGATGACCTCACCGCCCGGCGTGCCGAGCCTACAGCGGAATTCCATCGCAAGCCACTGTTCTACGGGCAATTAGCTTCATTGCGGATCTGTACGATTATAGCAGAGTCCGCCCGACCCCCTGCCCCTCGGGAGTTTAGACCGGCGCACTCCGGAAAAGGACGGGCCGGGCGTCAGTCCGTGACCAGGTGGCTCAACGCGAGCACCTGGCGGACGTACGCACGGGTCTCGGCAAACGGCGGGATGCCCCCGAATCGCCTCACAGCGCCCTCGCCGGCGTTGTAGGCCGCGACGGCCAGGGGCAGGTCGAGGCGCGTCAACAAGCTCTTGAGATGCCGGATCCCGGCGTCAAGGTTAGCGGCGGGATCGTAGGCGTCGACGACTTGGTACTCCCGGGCCGTGCCGGGCATGAGTTGCATCAGGCCCATGGCGCCCTTGGGCGACCGGGCCTTCGCGTGATAGGCCGATTCCACGCGGACGATCGCGTGGACGAGCCGCGCATCCACGCCGTGCTCGCGGGCCAGGCGGCCGATCATGTCCCGGTAGGGGGCGTCAGCCGGCACGGTGGCGGCGTCGTCTTCCGGGCCGGGCCCCTCCGGGTCCGGATACGGGACCTCGTCCGGGTCCACCCGGACGACGAGGTCGGGACGGCAGCGCACCTCGCCTCCGGCCCTCAGGACGAGCACGGCCATGCCCCCGTCCTCGTGGTACGAGCGCACCGACAGGACCCGACCCGTGCTGAGCGTGACCAGCTCAGCCGATGCCCACCCGGGGAGCCCGAGCGCGCACACGACCGACCAAAAGAGAAGGCGATAGCGCACCGGTTGAGTCTAGCACCGCGGGGCCGGTTGACCAAGAGGCCTGAAAGAGGGGCCTGACCCCGGACAAGGGGCCTGACCCCTCGTCTCATTGCAGATCGACGAAGGCGTGGAATACGCGCACGCCGAGTTCGCGGGAATCGCGGCTGCCGGGGACCTTCAGGGCGGGCACGAACGTCTTGTCCACGCTGATCCGGACGTCGGCCATCTCCTCGGCGCCGAACTGCGCCGCCTTGACGGCAATCTTGCGGATGATCTCGTCCTTCGACGCGACCGGGAACGTGTCAATCGCCTGGTCCCCGAGATAGACGGTCACACTCTGCGGGCTGTCGAACATCTCCGGCTGGCCGTCCAGGTCCAGATAGATGGTCGCGTTGCGCTTGGGGTTCCGGAAGCGGAGCGTGGCATCCTTGCGGGTCCACTGCCACTTGACTGCCGCGTTGTTGCCCGCCATCTCCGCCTGGTTCCAGCCGTCCTGGAAGATGAGGAACACGTTGTCGGTCTCGGGCAGCAGCCGCAGCCTGGCCACGCGGTACGACCGGTGGCCGTCGGACTCGCCCGTGAGCGGCAGCCGCTCGTCGGTCCCGGTGGCATAGAGACCCATCTGGATCGTCGTCTCACCCACGTAGGGATAGATCGGAACGAACAGGGTCCGCGTGTACTCGATCGTCTGGCCGGGCTTCCACTGCGTGGTCGGGATGGGCGGCAGGTGGTCGTCGGCCCACATCATTTCCTCGCTGGCGTCGAGGAAGTGGACCATCACCCGGTAGTCCCTCGTGAACGGCGGGGCCGTGGGTGCGACGACGAAGCGGTACGTGACCTCCACGGGGCTGCCCAGGGGCACCCGGGCACGGCTGACGGTCAGGCTCGGGGTCGCAACGGGCGTGGCGTCGTCGGAACGCTTCTGGCAGCCGAACGCCGCGACCGCGACAAGGGACAGAACCAGCAGTCGTCTCTTCATACCAGGCAGTACCCGCATTGGGAGAAAAACGAGCCATCGTAGCGCAGTTGTCGCGTACCCGGCAATATGCTACAGTCGCGCCCGGTTCTGGACCCCACCGCATCCATGGCAGACGCGCAGCCCGCACCGCCCGTATCCGAATATGACCAGGCGTCGATCGAGCAGGCGCGGGCGTTGGCCGCGCAGGCCCGTCGCGCGCAGGATCTGCTCCGCGAGTTCACCCAGGAACAGGTGGATGCGATCGTGGACGCCATGGCGGCCGCCGTTCGGCCCGAGGCGGAACCGCTCGCCCGCCTGGCGGTCGAGGAAACGGGCTTCGGCGTGGTCGAGGACAAGATCGTCAAGAACCGGTTCGCCTCCGACCGGGTGTACCGATTCATCCGCCCGATGAAGACGGCCGGCCAGATCGCCCGCCGCGACGATGTGGGCATCATCGAGTTCGGGGAGCCGTTCGGTGTCGTCGCCGGGATCATCCCGTCCACCAACCCGACGTCCACGACGATCTACAAGGCGCTGATCGCGCTCAAGGCGCGGTGCGCCATCGTGCTCAGCCCGCACCCGGCCGCGATCCGCTGCATCAGCCGGGCCGCCGAGCTGATGGCCGACGCGGCGCGCGAGGCGGGCGCACCCGACGGCGCGATCTCATGGATGACCTCGGTGACGCTGGCCGGCACGCAGGAACTGATGCGCCGCCGGGAGATCGCGGTCATCCTGGCAACGGGCGGGATGGGCCTGGTCCGGACGGCGTACAGCGCGGGCAAACCGGCCTACGGGGTCGGGCCCGGCAACGCCCCTGCTTACATCGAGCGGACGGCGGACGTGGCCAAGGCCGTCCGCGACATCCTCCGGGGCAAGACCTTCGACAACGGCCTGCTCTGCTCATCCGAAAACGCCGTGGTCGTCGACGAGGCGGTGGCCGACACCGCACGGCGCCTGTTCGTGGACCACGGCGGCTACTTCCTGTCGCCCGAGGAGTCGGCGGCGGTGGCACGCGTGCTCGTGACCCCCCAGCGGCTGCCGAGCCCCGACCTGGTCGGCAAGTCGGCCATGGCCGTCGCGGAGAAGGCCGGGATCAAGGTGCCGCCGGCGACGCGGGCCCTGCTGGCGCCCCTGGACGGTGTCGGGCGGGAGTACCCCCTGTCGATCGAGAAACTCTGCCCCGTCCTGGCGTACTACGTCGTGAAGGACTGGCAGGAAGGGTGCGAGCGCTGCAAGCAGATTCTGCAATACGGCGGGATGGGCCACAGCATGGCCATTCACTCCCGCGATCAGCGGGTCATTCTCGAGTTCGGTCTCAAGAAGCCGGCCTTCCGGGTGTGCGTCAATACGCCGAACACGCTCGGGGCCATCGGCCTGACCACCGGGCTCGACCCCGCCCTGACGCTGGGATGCGGCGGGTACGGCGGCAACATCACGTCCGACAACATCACGCCCCGCCACCTGATCAACATCAAGCGCCTGGCGTTCGAACTCGCCGAAGGGCCGGCGACGACGGAGGTCCGGCCAGCCCAGCGGACGGCCGCGTCCGACGCGTCGCGCGTGGAGGCATCGCCCCGAGGCGAGCCCGTTGATTTTGTCTGCGAGTCCGACGTCCGCGCCGCGTTGCGCGACAACCGGAAGATCATCCTGGCGGACCGCGCCATCGTGACGCCGGCCGCCCGCGATCTTGGCGAGCCTGCCCGGGTGTTCGTGCACGCCCGGCCGACGCCGTAGCGGCGGTATCCCGGACGATATACGGCCACTCGCTACTGTTGCGGCAATTGGGGTTAGGGTTGACCGTTCTGCCGAGCCCGTGGTAAGGTTGCGCCTGTTTTGCGTTCAGCGTGATCCGCTCCGACCCGAGAACATGGTGCATCGAACCTGGCCACCGGCGCTCGCAGCGGTTCTGCTGAGCCTCAGTTGCGGAGGGGGCCTGTCCCAGGCCCCGCCGGCCGCGGTTCCTCCGGTTGCCCAGCGGCAGCCGGCCCCTCTCACGTCGCCGCCGGCCTCGACATCCGATCCCATCGAAGCCCTGGTCGCCCGGTCGCAGGCCCATTTCGACACGGGCCAGGCGGAGCTGCAGGTGGGCCACCTGGAACGGGCCAAGGCCGAGTTCAACGCGGCGCTCGACGTGTTGCTGGAATCGCCGTTCGGGGCCCGGTCGAATGCCCGGCTGCGGGAGCACTTCGATCGCCTCGTCGATCGGATCAGCAGCTACGAGATACGCGCGCTGGCCGAGGGCGACGGGTTCAGTGAGCAATGGACCGAGCCCGCGTCGATCGACCAGTTGCTCGACATGTCGACCTTCGCACTGCCCCCCCCGCCGCCCGACCTGGGCGAGACCGTGGCGAGCGACCTGAAGGCCACGACCCACGACATCCCGATTCCGCCCAACGGCAAGGTCCTGGCCTACATCGATCTCTTCAAGGGGCGGCTGCGCGACTGGTTCCAGGCGGCGATGCAGCGGGGGCTTCCGTACCTGCCGATGATCCAGAGCGTGTTCAAGGCGGAAGGTCTGCCACTCGATCTGGCCTACGTGCCGCTCGTCGAGAGCGCCTTCAAGACCAACGCGCTGTCGCGGGCGAAGGCCAAGGGGTTCTGGCAGTTCGTGGCGGCCACCGGGAAGGAACACGGCCTGCGGTACGACTGGTACGTGGACGAGCGGTCGGACCCGGAGAAGGCGACCGTGGCGGCGGCGAAGTACCTGGAGAAGCTGCACGACATGTTCGACGGCGACTGGCACCTGGCCCTCGCCTCGTACAACAGCGGCCCGGGGTACGTGCTGCGCGCCATGAAGCGGAAGGGCGCCGACGACTTCTGGGAGATCGTCGAGCAGGGCACCTACCTGCCGCGCGAAACGCGCGAGTACGTGCCCATGGTGCTGGCTGCGATCGTCATCGGGCGCAACCCTGCCCAGTACGGGTTCACGTTCGAGCCGGTCGGTCCGGCGGAGTACGATCGGGTCGCGCTGCCCGGCCCCGTCGATCTGCGGCGCGTCGCCGAGTGGGCAGGGACGACGCTGGACCGCATCCAGACGCTGAACCCCGAGTTGCGGCGGTGGACGACCCCGCTGCGGGCGAAGGGATACACGTTGAAGGTGCCCAAGGGCACGGCCGAGCGCCTGCACGAGCGGCTGTCCGAGGCTGCCCCCGAAGACCTGACGGCGCTCCAGTGGCACACCGTCAAGCGTGGGGAATCGCTCAGCACGATCGCCAACAAGCTGCGCGTGCGCCGCAACGATCTCGCCGAGGCCAACTATCTGAGCCTGCGGTCGAAGGTCAGCCCGGGCCAGAAGCTGGTCATCCCGCGTGCGCCAACGACCCTGCTGGCTGCGCGGGCGGAGCGCTCCACGCCGGTGACCGAGTCGCGGGCCATCGACGCCCCGGGAGCCTCGGCGACGCCGGCGGTTCCGATGGCCTCCAACCGGGTCAGAACGACCTACCTCGTCAAGAAGGGCGACACCCTTCATGGAATCGCCCTCGCCTTCCGCACGACCGTGGACGCCATCAAGTCGATCAACCGCCTGCGTGGCAGCCTGATCACGCCGGGCGATCGCCTGACCGTCTTCGCGGAACGCCGCGCGGGCGGCGTCCACTACTGACCCGGAGCTTGCAGCTTCCGCCATCCTGATCGGGGCCGGGCGTCGCACTGCCCGCCACGCGCGCGAGCGGCCCGCACCATTTCCCTTCCTTTCGGCCGATTTCGACCGGGGCTGCGCTTCGGGCTGAAGGCCAGGCTCTTGCAGCGCCTCCGGCATGCTGGCCGTGGTCCGCAGCGCCGCCCTGATCGGCATCGAGGCCTCCTGCGTGAACATCGAGGTCGACGTGTCGTCCGGGTTGCCGGGGTTCACGATGGTCGGCCTGCCGGATGCGGGGATCCGGGAGAGCCGCGACCGGGTCCGGACCGCGATTCGCAACTCGGGTTTCGACGTGCCGACCCAGCGCGTCACCATCAACCTCGCGCCCGCGGACGTGCGGAAGGCCGGGTCGAGTTTCGACCTGCCCATCGCGATCGGCGTGCTGGCCGCGACCGGCGTGGTCCGCGACCGGTCGCCCGACGACACGCTGGTGGTCGGCGAACTGTCGCTCGACGGCGCGATCCAGCCGACGCGCGGGGTGCTGCCGGTGGCCGTGGCCGCCAGGCGGCTCGGGTTCCGTGCCCTGCTGCTCCCCGTCGGCAACGTGGCCGAAGCGCGCGTGGTCGGCGACATGGCCCTGCTTGCGGCGGGGTCGTTGTCCGAGGCCGTGGACGTGCTGAACGGCGTGCGCCCTCCCCCGCCGCTGCCCGCCGCAGACCCTCCGGCAGCCGGCGCGGGCGCGGGGCTGGCAGACGAGGATTTCTCGGACATCCGTGGCCAGGCGCTGGCCCGGCGCGGCCTCGAGATCGCCGCGGCCGGCGGCCACAACATGCTGATGGTCGGCCCGCCCGGCTCGGGCAAGACGATGATGGCACGGCGACTGGCGGGAATCCTGCCGCCGTTGACGTTCGACGAGGCGCTCGAGGCCACGTGCATTCACTCGGTGGCCGGGCTCGTGCCGCCGGGGTCCGGCTTGCTGTCGTGGCGCCCGTTTCGCGCGCCGCACCACACCATCTCGGAGGCGGCGCTGGTGGGCGGCGGCAGCCAGCCGCGTCCCGGGGAGATCAGCCTGGCCCATCAAGGGGTGCTGTTCCTCGACGAGATGCCGGAGTTCGACCGTCGCGCGCTCGAAGTCCTGCGCCAGCCGCTGGAGGAAGGCTCCGTTCGGATCGCGAGGGTCGCGCGGACCGTCGAACTTCCCGCCCGGTTCATCCTCGTCGGGGCCATGAACCCGTGTCCGTGCGGGTACCTGGGCCATCCCACACGGACGTGCCGGTGCACGCCGCTGCAGCGCCAGACCTACGCGGGGCGGATTTCGGGGCCCTTGCTCGATCGGATCGATCTCGTGGTGGATGTGCCATGGGTCGTGCCGGACCTGCTCGGAAGCGATGGGGACGGCGAATCGTCGGCCGCGATCCGCGCGCGGGTGATCGCGGCCCGAACCCGGCAACACGCACGACGTGACGAGGCGCGCGCGCGCACCAACGCCGAGGTGCCCGCGCGCGCGCTGCGGAGGGTCGCGCGGCCGGACGCCGAGGGCCGCCGCCTGCTCGAGACCGCCGTGCGGCGGTTGTCGCTGAGCGCCCGCGCCCACGACCGCATCCTGCGCGTCGCGCGGACCATTGCCGATCTGGCCGGGGCGGAACACGTGGCCGGCGCGCACATCGCCGAGGCCCTGCAATACCGGGCGGCGTGGTGACGGCCGCCGACTCCGAGCCGACATCCCGAGGGACCCCCGGCTCCTTCGGTGGCGATGGTTCGACGTCGCAGAGGTGAATCCTGCGGGGGCATGTGCCGCTGCGCACCACCCTCCGGACGCCGTGCCGCAGGTTGATGCTACACTGCGCGGTGGCGCACCCGAGAGGATCCAATTACGCTCGACCCAAGGAGGCCACCGGGCGCCGGCGGCTTCCGGTTGGGGTGGCCGATAGTCCAGGCCGCGCCCTCGGGCCACGGCCTGTGCGCGGCGGAATCCGCCGCTCTGCGGGTGCATCTTCACCGACTCGAGAAAGGGACCTCAGAGATGAAACGCACCGTGCTCCTGCTCAGCCTGCTTCTCGCCGTCGTCGCGTCGACGGCATTCATCAACGACGGCAGCGTCGCGGCCAGGGCTCCCCAGGCCGGCCTGTCGGACGTCGGGACCGACAGCAATCCGGTTGGGCCGCCGGAGGTCGTCATCCCGGAGATGTACCGGCCCGATCCCAACAGCGTGCCGGCGCCCAACGCGGTCATTACGACGCCCGTGTTCTTCACCCCGCAGGACGAGAACACGAGCACCACGGTGCTGTTCCTCTACAACACGAACAGCACCGCTGCGACGGTCGGGCTGCAGACCTACTACACCAACGGGACCCTGACGGTCACCACCACCATCAGCGTGCCCGCGAACGGTATGGTGAGGATCTGCGCGGACACCGTGACCACGGTCTCGGCGAGCTGGGCCAACTACGTGCTCGTGAACTTCACGACCTTCAGCGCCTATGGCAAGCTGACGTTGCCCCAGGGCGTCAAGGTCGACGGCTACGTTGCCTGGGACACCACGGGTGTCTACGATCCGCTGACCGAGATGCAGACGCTGCCGCTGCGCTTCAGCATCAAGCGGCTGACGCCCTGACCCCGACGCGGACGTGGGATGGGCGTGTTCGCTCCGGGCGCGCGGGCTGAGAAGCCCGCGCGCCACGATCCCGGCGCGTGCGCAACTCACCATGTTTCGCCATGTGTTCGCTTCTTGGGGGTTGCTTGCTTCTCCTAATCCCCGCCGTGTGCTACAGTCCAGTGTCCTGTCTGGCTCGTCCGGGATGCCGTTCCTGGAGGCCCACGTTGGACGCCACGGACTGTCGGACGCGTGTCAACCGGCCGACATACCAGGAGAGTGATGCAGCGGTTTCTGTCCAGGCGCTACACGATCGTCGTCGTTGACCGCGCCAGCGGCATCGGTCGCCGGTTCACGGTGCGACTGGGCTGGACCCTCGCATTCGCCGGGTTCGCCTTCGTCCTTCCCGTTCTGGTCGGCCTCGGCATCCGCTGGGGTACCATGGCGGAGATCTCCTCACTCAGGGCCAACGACGCCTCGCTCGAGATGGAGAACACCCTCTATCGGGCGGCGACCGGCGAACTGACGACCCAGATCACGTCCCTGCAGTCGGTGATCGATGAGCTCGGGGCCCGCTCGAACCTCGACGCCGCCTCGGTCCGCGCGATGCAGAAACTGCCGGCCGTGGTGAAGGCCCGGGCCATGGGCGGCGGCACGCCGAGCGCCCCGCCTGCGTTCATTGCGGCGGCGCTGGCCTCGCCGGAAGACACCTTTGGCGTGCTGCGCGACATGCTCGGCCGCCTCGAGAGCCGTCTCCGCATCGTCCGCACGGACGTCGAACGCCGGCAGGCGCTGGCGGCGGCGACGCCGTCCATCTGGCCGACGATCGGGTGGCTGTCGGCCGGCTTCGGCGAGCGCGCGGATCCGTTCACGGGCGAGCCGGGCTATCACCAGGGCCTGGACATCTCGACCGAGAAGGGCCGGCCGGTGTACGCGACCGCCAACGGGATGGTCGAGAGCGCCGGGTGGAACGGGAACTACGGCAACCTGCTGGTTTTGGACCATGGGTTCGGCCTGAAGACCCGCTACGGCCATCTGTCGGCGTTCGCCGTGAAGGCCGGTGACATGGTCAAGCGCGGCGACGTCGTCGGATACGTCGGCATGACTGGCCGCGCCACCGGTACGCACCTGCACTACGAGGTGCTGGCGAACGGGCAGCTCATCAATCCCCTGCAGTTGCTCGTCACGCCGCGGCCTTGACGGCCCGGCGCATCTCCCTTCCCCGCGCCGACCGACCGACAGCGAGCCCGCACGCGGCGCGTGCGCTGCCCCGCTTCCTTGACGCGTCGGCGCGCCGTCTCCTAGAATCAGAGGATACCTTCGGCTGCATCGACCGCACATGCTAGGTACCTTCCTCGCCAAGATCATCGGGACCCAGAACGAGCGCGATCTGAAGCGCCTGCACCCCCGCGTGGCAGAGATCAACGCCCGCGAGGGCCAGGTCCGCGCCATGAGCGATGCGGACCTGCGCGGCCAGACCGCCCTTTTCCGCGAGCGACTGGCGGCGGGCGCGACCGTCGACGATCTCCTGGTCGACGCCTTCGCCGTGGTGCGCGAGGCGGGGCGGCGCACGCTGAACATGCGGCATTTCGACGTCCAGCTCCTCGGGGGCATGGTGCTGCACCAGGGGCGCATCGCCGAGATGAAGACCGGCGAGGGCAAAACGCTGGTCGCGACGCTCGCCGCCTATCTGAACGCGCTCGCCGGCAAGGGTGTCCACGTCGTCACGGTGAACGACTACCTGGCGCGCCGCGACTCCGAGTGGATGGGCCGGATCTACCGCTTCCTCGGGATGACCGTGGGCGTCATCCAGCACGAGCTGAACGACCAGGAGCGGCAGCGGGCCTACGGGGCCGACATCACCTACGGCACCAACAACGAGTTCGGGTTCGACTACCTCCGGGACAACATGAAGTTCGACCTGTCCCAGTACGTCCAGCGCGGGCACTTCTACGCCATCGTGGACGAGGTGGACAGCATCCTGATCGACGAGGCCCGGACGCCGCTCATCATTTCCGGGCCTGCGGAGGAGTCGACGGATCTCTATTACGAGGTCGATCGGATCATCCCGAAACTGGCGCCCGGGGCGGTCACCCGCGGCGACACGAAGGCCGAGGACCGCGAGGCGCTCGAGGCCACCGGCGACTATTTGGTCGACGAGAAGCACAAGACGGTCACGCTCACCGAGTCGGGCATGGCGAAGTCCGAGAAGCTGCTGGCGCACCGGCTGAGCCCCGGGGGCCTGTACGACCCCGCCAACATGCCGCTGCTCCACCACGTGAACCAGGCGCTGCGGGCCCACACGCTCTTCAAGCTGGACGTCGACTACATGCTGAAGGACGGCGAGGTCGTCATCGTCGACGAGTTCACGGGGCGCCTGATGCCGGGGCGGCGCTGGAGCGACGGGCTCCACCAGGCCGTGGAAGCGAAGGAGAAGGTGAAGATCGAGCGCGAGAACCAGACGCTCGCGACGATCACGTTCCAGAACTACTTCCGCAAGTACGCGAAGCTGGCGGGCATGACGGGCACGGCCGAGACGGAGGCCGAGGAGTTCGGGAAGATCTACAACCTGGAAGTGAACGTCATCCCGACCAACCGGCCGCTGCTGCGTGAGGAGCAGCCGGACTCGATCTACCGCACCGTGGCCGAGAAGTACGACGCCATCGTGGCCGACATCATCGGGAACCAGGAGACGGGGCGGCCCGCGCTGGTCGGCACGGTGTCGATCGAGAAGTCCGAGAAGCTGGCGGGCATGCTGCGGCGGCGCGGCGTGAAGCACGTCGTCTTGAACGCCAAGTTCCACGCCCAGGAAGCCGAGATCGTCGCGCAGGCCGGCCGCAAGGGCGGCGTCACGATAGCCACCAACATGGCCGGCCGCGGCACCGACATCCTGCTCGGCGGCAATCCGGAGTTCATGGCGCGCCAGAAGTGCCTCGCCGACGAGCTGGCCGAGCGGCTGCCCAAGGGCGAGGAGAAGTTCATCGACGACGAGGAGTTCGTCTACTTCTTCCACATCGATGCGTTCTACCGCGTGCCCAGGCCGGACTGGGAGCGCATCTCGGGGCGGCTGAACACGCAGTGCGAGGCCGAGCACGAGGAGGTCGTGAAGCTCGGCGGCCTCCACATCATCGGGACCGAGCGCCACGAGGCCCGGCGGATCGACAACCAGCTCCGCGGGCGCGCGGGCCGGCAGGGCGACCCCGGCTCGTCCCGCTTCTATCTCTCCCTCGAGGACGACCTGATGCGGATCTTCGGGTCCGACCGCATCTCGGGCCTCATGGAACGCCTTGGGATGGAGGAGGGCGTCCCGATCGAGCACGGCATGGTCACGCGGGCCATCGAGCGGGCCCAGAAGCAGGTGGAAGGCCAGAACTTCTCGATCCGCAAACACCTGCTCGAGTACGACGATGTGATGAACAAGCAGCGCGAAAACATCTACGCGCTGCGCCGCGAGCTGCTGGACGGGCGGATCCGCATGGTCGAGGACGAGGAGCCGGTGGACTCGCGCGGCTACCTGATGACCCTGGCCGAGGGGCTGCTCGACGACGCGCTCGACACGTACTGCGCGGAGAACCAGGAGCCGGAAGACTGGGACATCGAGGCGCTCAAGCGCGAGGCGTCGCGCCTGTTCGCGCTCGAAGCGGGCGATCTCGACACCTTCGACTTCGGCGGCAGGAGCGCCAACGAGATCCGGGACGGCCTCTGGGATCTGGCCCGGCGCAAGTACGAGGAGAAGGAAGCCTCCATCCCGCGCGACCTGCTGCAGCGCGTCGAGCGCGACGTGATGCTGCAGGTGGTCGACGTGCAGTGGAAGGACCACCTCTACAGCCTGGATCATCTCAAGGAAGGCATCGGGCTGCGCGGGTACGGCCAGCGCGACCCGCTCGTCGAGTACAAGAAGGAGAGCTTCGCGCTGTTCCAGGACATGAAGGCGCGCATCGACGAGGAGACGGTGCGGTACCTGTTCTGGCTCAAGCCCGTGGCCTCGGACGACGCCCCGGCGGTGCGCCGGCCGGCCCCGCGCCGCAGCGCGCCGCTCACCCTGAACGCGCCGAACCAGGGCGGCAGCTTCTTCGGCGGCGGCGCGGCCGCCGCCGACGGCGCGCCCCGCCCGGCTCGCAGCGGCGGCGACGACGCGCCCGTGAAGACCGTGCGGCGCGACATGCCGAAGGTCGGGCGCAACGACCCGTGCCCGTGCGGCAGCGGGAAGAAGTACAAGAAGTGCCACGGAGCGGACGCATGAGACGCAGGCTCCGCCGCGGCTGATTCACACACAGGGCCGACCTCCGGGTCGGCCCTTGTCGCATGGACGCGCCGCAGCGGCCGGCGCCCTCCGGAGACTCCAGACTCATGGACCTGAATGCCCTGACACCCGCCATGATGCAGACCGGCGCGCCCCTGGCGACGGCCCTGACGTTCGACGACGTGCTGCTGGTGCCGCGGCGGTCGGACGTGCTGCCGACGCAGGTCGACGTCTCGACGCGGCTGACGCGCAACATCCGGCTCGCCGTGCCGATCGTGAGCGCCGCCATGGACACCGTCACCGAGTCGCGCCTGGCCATCGCCATGGCGCAGCACGGCGGCATGGGCGTCATCCACAAGAACCTGTCGATCGAAGAGCAGGCCTCGGAGGTCGATCGCGTGAAGCGGTCGGAGAGCGGGATGATCGTCAACCCGATCACCCTCTCCCCCGCCAACAAGATCTACGAGGCCCTCGCGCTGATGAACCGGTTTCACATCTCCGGCGTGCCGATCACCGAGGACGGCGGCAAGGAGGGCAAACTGGTCGGCATCCTGACCAACCGCGACCTGCGGTTCGAGACGCGGCTCGAGCGGCCGATCTCGGAGGTCATGACGCACACCAACCTCATCACCGTCCCGGTCGGCACCACGCTCGACGAGGCGCGCGAGATCCTCCACGAGCACAAGGTCGAGAAACTGCTCGTCGTCGATCGGGAGTACAGGCTGAAGGGCCTGATCACCGTCAAGGACATCCAGAAGGTGATCAGGTACCCGAACGCCTCCAAGGACGGCCTGGGGCGCCTGCGCGTCGGCGCCGCCGTCGGCGTCGCCAAGGACACGATCGAGCGCGCGGAGGCCCTGGTGGCCGCCCACGTCGACGTCATCGTGGTGGACACGGCGCACGGGCATTCCCAGAAGGTGATGGACACGGTGAAGGCGCTCCGCCGGACGTGCGCCGACGTGGACCTGATCGCGGGCAACGTGGCCACGGGCGAGGCGACCCTGGAGCTGATTGACCTGGGCGTGGACGCCGTGAAGGTCGGGATCGGCGCCGGATCGATCTGCACCACCCGGATCGTCGCCGGCATCGGCGTGCCCATGATCAGCGCCGTGCTCGACTGCGCCCGCGCCGCCACGCGGGAGAACATCCCGGTGATCGCCGACGGCGGCATCCGGTACTCGGGCGACATCACCAAGGCCATCGCGGTCGGCGGCAGCACGGTGATGGTGGGCGGCCTCTTCGCGGGCACCGACGAGAGCCCCGGCGAAGTGGTGCTGTACCAGGGCCGCAGCTTCAAGGAGTACCGCGGGATGGGATCGATCGGGGCGATGCGCGCCGGATCACGCGACCGCTACTTCCAGGACGAGTTCGACCTGGAGTCGGGGCCGGCCGGCGTCTCGGAAAAGCTGGTGCCGGAAGGCATCGAGGGCCGCGTGCCCTATCGCGGCACGGTCGCGGGCATGATCCACCAGCTCGTCGGGGGGCTCCGCGCCGGGATGGGTTACTGCGGCTGCGCCACGATCACCCAGCTCCAGGAGCACGCGCAGATCATCCGCCTGACGCCCGCCGGCTGGCGTGAGAGCCACGTGCACGACGTGGTGATCACGAAGGAAGCACCCAACTACCGAACGGAGTAGGGCCAGGGGATCGGGGACCCGGATGGATTCGGGGTTCGGCCAGCGGGAATCACGCGGAGGGGGCGTCCGGCCGCGGGCTGCAGGGCGGCGAGCCCCTCGAGCCGAGCCGTCGGCGTTCAGTCGGGAGCCGTGAAGGCCCGCTGGTCGGGATCCGGCCGTACGACCGTGATCAGGCGCTCGTCGCCGCCCCTGTCCTCGAGGTGGACCACGATCGCGGCGGGAACCGGACGGGGCATCTTCTCGGCCCACTCGATGGCCACGGCCCCCGACTCCGCCAGCTCCTCCAGCCCCAGGTCGTCCACGTCCGCCCCGCCCGCGAGACGATAGAGATCGACGTGGTACAGGGTCACGCGGCCGTGATACTGCTGGATCAGCGTGAACGTCGGGCTGCTGACCTCCCTTGCGTCCACGCCGAGCCCCGCGGCCATCCCCCGCACGAGCGCGGTCTTGCCCGCCCCAAGGTCGCCGATGAGCAGCACGATCGAGCCCGTGTGCAGCGCCTCGCCGAGCGCGCGGCCGAACGCCTCGGTCTCGGCCTCGGACCGCGACACGACCTGTCTACGCATCGGGATCCTGCGCCGTCGTGCGTTTCCGGGCGGTGAGCTCCAGCACGGCGTCTCCCAGGTGCGCCAGGATGTCGCCGGCCGTCATCGCCACTTCTCCCTCGTCGGCTTCGGCCAGGTCGCCTGCGGCCCCGTGCAGGTAGACGGCGAGCTTGCAGGCGGCCTCGGCGTCCATCAACTGGGCGAGCCAGGCGGCGATCATGCCGGTCAGCACGTCTCCGCTGCCGCCGGTCGCCATTCCCGGGTTGCCCGTGCGATTGATGAACACGCGGCCTTCCGGCGTGGCGATGATCGTCCGATGGCCCTTCAGGACGACGTAGAGCTGGTGCGTCGTCGCGAAGCCGCGCGCGACATCGATACGGTGCCGCTGCACGTCGGCCACACTGGTGCCGACCAGGCGGGCCATCTCACCCGGGTGGGGCGTGATGATGATCGCCTGCCCTTCGCGCCCCACGAGCCGCGGCGCGTCGCCCGCGAAGGCGTTGAGCGCGTCGGCGTCGAGTACGAGCGGGACCGTCGCCTGGTCGACCAGGCCGGCCACGAAGGCGCGCTGCTCGGGACCGGCGCCCAGCCCCGGGCCCGCGGCGATGACATCGTGACCCCGGCCGAGGACGGCGTCGAGCGCCGCGGAGGCGACCGCCCCGTCCACCGTCTCGGGCAGCGGCTCCGTCATGTACTCCGCCCCGAGCGCCGCGACGATCGGCAGGCACGAGGCGGGCGTCGCCACCGTGGCCAGGCCCGCGCCCGATCGCAGGACGGCCGTGGCCGTCAGGTGCGCGGCGCCGGTCTTCCCGCGGGATCCGGCGACGATCAGCACGTGCCCGAAGTCGCCCTTGTGCGCGTCCTGCGCGCGCGGCGGCACCAGGGCGCGCAGCGCTTCGCGCGTCAGGACCTCGATCTGCGGACCGTCGATGCCGTCGATCACCGTCCGGGGGATGCCGATTTCGGCCACAACCAGGTGGCCGGCAAACGTCTCGCCCGGCGGGACGGTCAGCGCGATCTTCGGCGCGCCCAGCGTCACGGTGAGGTCGGCTTCGATCGTCGTGCCGATCGGCTCGGGATCGTCGGCCGACAGCCCGCTGGGCAGGTCCACGGCGACCACCGGCACCGCCGACGCGTTCACGTCCGCCACGACGGTCTCGTACAGCCCGCCGAGCGGCGTCTTGAGGCCGGTGCCGAAGAGCGCGTCGACGATGACGTCGCGGCTCAGGACGTCGGTGCTCTGCAGCTCCCAGGCCGGGCCGTCGGGCACCTCGATGACGGGCACCCCGAGGCGCGCGACCACGTCGAGGTTGACCCGCGCGTCGCCGCTCACCTCGGCCGCGGCG
The DNA here is from genome assembly GCA_963813325.1 of uncultured Acidobacteriota bacterium. Classification (GTDB taxonomy): domain Bacteria; phylum Acidobacteriota; class Vicinamibacteria; order Vicinamibacterales; family JAKQTR01; genus CAWEYM01. The sequence continues at coordinate 130,426 of CAWEYM010000002.1, read as the reverse complement.
CCGATGACGAACGCCACGACGTCGATGCCGTGCTGCCACAGGGTCCGCGCCACGACGAAGCCGTCGCCCCCGTTGTTGCCGCGGCCGCACAGGACCGCGACACTCGAGCCGCCGAGGTCCTCGAGGTTGGCCTCCATCGCGGCCACGACCTGCCGGCCCGCGTTCTCCATCAGCACGAGCGACGGGATGCCGATCTCCTCGATCGTGCGCCGGTCGGCTTCCCGCATCTGCGTGGCGTTCAGGACGCGCATGACAGGTTCCTCCATGCGGCTGCGCGGCCGGCGACGGGTCGACCCGGGCGGCCGTCTTGCGCGCACTCTATCATAAGGGGTACCCTGCATCGTTTCGCCCGGCCGGCGTCACAGGGACGCACAGGGCGCCGGGCGCCGGGGGGCCACGATGGTAGCGATCGCAAACGTCAACGGGCGGATCTGCGGCGAACGGGACGCCGTCGTGTCGATTTTCGATCACGGGTTCCTGTTCGGGGAGGGCGTGTACGAGGTCGTTCGGACCTACAACGACGAGCCGTTTTCGCTCGACCGGCACCTGCGGCGCCTGCGGACGTCCGCCGGCATGATCCGGATTGCGGTGCCGATGGCGGACGCCGAGATGTCCCGGACAATCCGTGAAACGATCGCCGCCTTCCATGCGGGCCCCGGCGCCGGCCTGAAGGTTTCCGACCTGTACGTCCGGATCCTGCTCACGCGCGGCGTGGGGGACGGCACCTACGACCCGGCGTCGAGCCCGGCGTCGACGATGGTCGTCATCGTGAAGCCCCTGACGCCGACCCCTCCAGCGATCTACGAGAAGGGGGTGGGGATTGCCGTGGTCTCAATCGTGCGGAATCACCCGGACTCGGTCAATCCGTCCATCAAGTCCAACAATCTGTTGAACAGTGCCCTGGCGACGCAGGAAGCCATGCAGCGAGGGGCCTACGAGGCCCTCATGCGCAACCATCGCGGCGAACTGGCCGAGGGTGCGCAGTCGAATATCTTCATCGTCAAGGCGGGCGAACTGCTGACGCCCCCGCTCGCGGCGGGCATCCTGGCAGGCATCACGCGGGAACTCATCCTCGAGCTTGCGCCGGCCCTCGGGATTCCCGCTCGTGAGACGACCCTGCGGGACGAGGACCTGTTCGGGGCCGACGAGGCGTTCCTCAGCGTGACCACGCGCGAGATCGTACCCGTCGTCCGGGTCGACGACCGGGCGATCGGCAGCGGCGCGCCCGGACCGGTCACCCTCCGGGTGCTGGCCGAGTTCCGGCGGCGTGCCCGGGCGGGATTGACCTTCCGGCCATCTGCTGCCGGCTGATCGCGGCTGACGGCCGGGACGGCGAGCAGCCAGCCGCCTGTGGGCGGGGCGATCGCGGGCGGGCCGGGACAGCGGCCGACGGGGACATGGACATGCGAGACCAGGTCGAGATCCCTGGCGTCCTTGGGCAGGGCGACGCACAAATCCTCGTGGTGTTCGATCCGGAGACACCCGATCGAACCGCCGCCATCCGGGGAACAGGGCCATCACCGCTGCCCCACCTGCAGGCGTCCGCTCAGGTGCTGGCGGAGATGGGGGCCTCACGCTTCGGCGTGCCCTGCAACACCGCCCACTACTTCCTGCATGCGGCGATGGCCGACTCCGGCTGGGCGCCGCCGGTTCCCCTCATCGACATGATCGATCTCGCAGCCGGCCAGGCCGCACGGCTGGGGGTCGGGACGGTGGGCGTGCTCGCGACGACCGGCACGATTTCGAGCGGCCTTTACCAGAGGGCCGTTCACCGCGCGGGCCTGAGGGCTCTCGTCCCGCCGGACGCGATCGGGCCGTCGCCCTCTCGCCCGGGATCGCCGGCGAGCGAGCGGGCCCGGCTGGTCGAGGACCTCGTGTCGACGCGCGGTGAGCAGGACGGCCTCGTGATGGAGGCCATTTATGGCCCGGGCGGCATCAAGGCCGGCCACACCGACGGACTCCCGTTCCAACTCCTGGAGGAAGCCGCCGGCCGTCTGGTCGATCGCGGCGCGGGGGCGCTCATCCTCGGGTGCACCGAGATTCCGCTCGTGCTGAAGGGCGCGCACATGGTCGCGAACGGCCAGCAGGTGCCGCTCATCGATGCCACCGCGGCGTTGGCGTCCGGGCTGCTGCCGGGCGACGGGCCGATCGGCATTGCGGGCGGACTCGGACCCGAAGCGACCATCGATCTCGTCGAGAAGCTTCGCGCCGCGCCAGCGTTCATCGACCTCCTGCGAGCGATCTTCTCGGCCACCGTCGAGCAACTCGGGGCAGCGCGCGACCAGGATCACTTGAGGATGTTCGCCGCGCAGCTGCCCGACGCCATCGACGGGGCGCAGCGCCTCAAGAGGGCCGGGGCCACGTTCCTGCTCGTCGGGCCTGGCTTCGAGGCGCTCGCGGGGGACGTCCAGCGCGTGACGGGCCTGCCGACCATCGTCGGCCCCCCGCGCGAGGTCGGCCGACTCGTGGTGCGGGCGGCCTGCCCTCGCATCCAGGGACAGGCCGCACGTTCCTAGCGCGGCCGCGCTACTGGTAGTCTTCCACCGGCGGGCACGCGCACATCAGGTGGCGGTCGCCGTACGGATTGTCGATGCGCCCCACCGCGGGCCAGAACTTGTTCGCCTTCACGAACGGCAGCGGGAAGACCGCCCTGGACCGGCTGTAGGGATGGGGCCACGCATCGGCGGCCGCCACGGCCACCGTGTGCGGCGCGTTCTTGAGGACGTTGTCCTTCGGGTCGGCCTGGCCGTCGATGACCTCCTGGACCTCGGCCCGGATCGCGATCAGCGCATCACAGAACCGATCCAGCTCATCCTTGGGCTCGCTCTCCGTGGGCTCGACCATCAGCGTGCCGGGCACCGGGAAGGACACGGTCGGCGCGTGGAAGCCATAGTCCATCAGGCGCTTGGCGACGTCGAGTTCCTCGATGCCGGCGCGCTTGAACGCGCGCAGGTCGAAGATCATCTCGTGGGCGACCCGCCGGTTCGCGTTGGTGTAGAGCACGGGGTAGTGCCCTTCGAGACGCGACTTGATGTAGTTGGCGTTGAGGATCGCGTACTTGGTCGCCTCGGTCATGCCGCGCCCGCCGAGCATGCTGATGTAGGCATAGGAGATCAGCAGGATGCTCGCGCTGCCCCAGGGTGCGCCCGCCACGGCCGGGATGGCCTTCGCGCCGCCGACCGGCACGAGCGCGTGGCCCGGCAGGTAGGGCGCCAGGTGCGAGGCGACCGCGATCGGGCCCATGCCGGGCCCGCCGCCGCCGTGGGGAATCGCGAACGTCTTGTGCAGGTTCATGTGGCACACGTCGGCGCCGATCCGCGCCGGGCTCGTGAGACCGACCTGCGCGTTGAGGTTCGCGCCGTCCATGTAGACCTGCCCCCCGTGCTCGTGGACGATACGGCAGATCTCGACGACGGCGTCCTCGAACACCCCGTGCGTGGAGGGATACGTGATCATGAGGGCAGCCAGCGTGTCGTGGTGCTGCGCCGCCTTGGCCTTCAGGTCCGCGACATCGACGTTGCCGCGGCTGTCGCACGCGACCACGACGACCTGCATGCCCGCCATGACCGCGCTTGCCGGGTTGGTGCCGTGCGCGGAGGACGGGATCAGGACGACGTGGCGGCCGTGATCGCCGCGATCGCGGTGGTAGGCCCGGATGACAAGGAGGCCGGTGAACTCGCCCTGGGCGCCCGAGTTGGGCTGCAGGCTCACGGCGGCGAAGCCCGTGATCTCGCGGAGCGCAGCCTCGAGGCCGCGGAACACCTCGGCATAGCCCTGGGCCTGCTCCGCCGGCGCGAACGGGTGCAGCTTGCCGAACTCGGGCCACGTGACCGGCAGCATCTCGGTCGCCGCGTTGAGCTTCATCGTGCACGAGCCGAGCGGGATCATGGACGTGTCGAGGCCCACGTCCTTCCGTTCCAGGCTCTTGATGTAGCGGGTCATGCCGAGCTCGGACCGGTGCGCGTGGAAGACCGGGTGGGTCAGGAACGCGGTCGTCCGCGACAGCGCCGCGGGCCACGCCGGGTTCCCATCCTGATCCTGGTCAAAGCGCACCGCGTGGGAGCCGCGCCCGAGCGCCCGGGCGAACACGTCCACGATGGCCTGGACGTCCGACGGCTCGGCCGCCTCGTCCAGGGCAATGCCAATCTCGCCGCCGCCCTCCGGGTACCGGAAGTTGATGCTGGCGGCAAGCGCCTCGCGGCGCACGGCGTCCTGTCCCACGGTCCCCGGCAGCCGGAGGCGGATCGTGTCGAAGTAGGTCGCATTGAGCTGCGTGCAGCCCAGGGACTCGAGCGCACGGGCGAGTGCGACGGCCATTCCGTGCACGCGCCGCGCGATCCCCTGCAGCCCCTCGGGCCCGTGGTACACGGCGTACATGCCGGCCATCGTGGCGAGCAGCGCCTGGGCCGTGCAGATGTTCGACGTCGCCTTCTCGCGCCGGATGTGCTGCTCACGGGTCTGCAGGGCCATGCGGTAGGCGCGGTTGCCCTGCGCGTCGACCGACACGCCGATGATGCGGCCGGGGGCCTGGCGCACGAACGACTCCCGCGTCGCGAAGAACGCCGCGTGCGGCCCGCCGTAGCCCATCGGGACGCCGAACCGCTGGGCGCTGCCGAGGACGACGTCGGCGCCGACCTCTCCGGGCGGCGTGAGCAGCGTCAGGCTGAGCAGGTCGGTCGCGACCGCGACGAACGCGCCCGCGGTGTGCGCGCGTTCGATGATCCCACGCAGGTCGGCCACGGCGCCGCCGGCATCCGGGTTCTGGATCAGGATGCCGAACACGGTGTCATCGAACACCAGCGACTCGGGCGGCCCGATGCGCAGCTCGATCCCGAGCGGTTCCGCCCGGCCGCGCAGCACGTCCAGCGTGTGCGGGTAGCAGCCGTCCGACACCAGGAACGCGTTCCGCGCCTCGGTCCCCTGGCGGCCCTGGACCCGGTGCAACATGGTCATCGCCTCGGCCGCGGCGGTGGGCTCGTCGAGCAGCGACGCGTTGGCGATGTCCATGCCCGTCAGGTCGCGCACGACCGTCTGGAAGTTCAGCAGCGCCTCGAGCCGGCCCTGCGCGATTTCGGCCTGGTAGGGCGTGTAGGGCGTGTACCAGCTGGGGTTCTCGAAGATCGTCCGCAGGATGACGCTGGGCGTCACGCAGTCGGCGTAGCCGAGGCCGATGTAGGAGCGGTAGACGAGGTTGCGGCGCGCGACGGCGCGCAGCCGCCGGAGGAACTGGTGCTCGCTCTCGCCGTCTGGCCACGCCAGCGGGCGATCGAGCCGGATGCCGGCCGGGATCGCTTCGTCCATCAGGGCGTCGAGGCTGGGGACACCGATGGTGGCCAGCATCTGATCGCGTTCGTCCGGGCGCGGTCCGATGTGGCGGGCCGCGAACGAGCCTGTCTCGGGATTCATGGATGACCTCACGTGGGATCGGGCGGTCGCCCGCTCGGGGCGCGGCGGCCCGACAGGGCCTGGCGCTGACGCTGGAGGGCTGGCGCGGCCGAGGGCCTGCCGCGCGGCCCCCCGGCGCGCCACGCAGGCCCGTCCCTGACGGACTCCCCCGCTACTTGACCAGGTCCGTGTAGGCCGCGGCTTCCTGCAGGACCGACAACTCGGCGGGCTGGCTCACGCGAATCTCCACCATCCACGCGCCGTGCGGGTCGCTGTTCACCTGCTCGGGCTTCTCGGCGAGGGCGGTATTGACGGCGATCACCTGGCCCGACACCGGGCTGTACAGCTCGGACACCGCCTTGACCGACTCGACCGTGCCGAAGCTCTCACCCTGCTTCAACGTGCGGCCGACCTGCGGCAATTCGAGGTACACCACGTCGCCGAGCTGCTGCTGCGCGTAGTCCGTGATCCCCACCTTGCCCGCGTCGCCCGCGACCTGGATCCACTCGTGGTCCTTCGTGTACTTGCGATCCGCTGGATACATGTTCACCCTCTGGGTCGTTTGTAGAACGGCAGCGGCACCACGCGGGCGCGGCTGCGCCGCCCGCGGATGTCGATCTCGAACTGCGCGCCCGGCTCCGTGTGGCCGGCCGGGACGTACGCCATGCCGATGGCCTTCTTGACGAACGGGGTCTGCGTGCCGCTCGTCACGTGCCCGGCCCGCGCCCCGTCGATGAAGACCTCGTGGCCGTGCCGGGCAATGGCGCGGTCCACCATCTCGAAGCCCACGATCTTCGTGGGCACGCCCGTGTCCTTCTGGCGCGCCAGCGCGTCGCGGCCGAGGAAGTCGCCCTTCTTCCAGCCGATGATCCACTCGAGGTCGGCCTGGAGGACGGTGGTCGTGTCGTCGATGTCGTTGCCGTAGAGGCGCATGGCCGCCTCCAGCCGCAGCGTGTCGCGGGCGCCGAGCCCGGCAGGGACGACGCCGTGCGGGCGGCCGGCCTCGAGGATCGCGTCCCAGACCCGAACGGCCATCTGGGGCGGCACGAACACCTCGAACCCGTCCTCGCCGGTGTAGCCGGTGCGCGACAGCGTGCCGCGGACGCCGGCCACCTCGCCGTGCGCAAACCAGTAGTACTTGATGGCGGCGAGGTCCACGTCCGTCAGCGTCTGCATCACGTCGCGGGCGAGCGGGCCCTGCAGCGCGATGAGCGCGTAACGGGCGCTCGTGTTGACCGCGGCGACGTCGCCGAACTGGCGCGTCTGCTCGACGATCCACGCGTAGTCCTTGTCGGTGTTCGACGCGTTGACGACGAGCAGGAAGTGCTCGTCGGCGAACCGGTAGACGAGCATGTCGTCGACGAAGGTGCCCGCGGGCGTCGTGAGGCCCGAATAGTGCGCCTGGCCGATCTTGAGGCGCGACGCGTCGTTGCTGGAAATCCACTGGACCGCAGCCAGGGCTTGCGAGCCGGCAATCTCGACCTGGCCCATGTGGGACACGTCGAACAGCCCGGCGCGCGTGCGCACGGCCATGTGCTCGTCGGTGATGCCGGAATACTCCACCGGCATGTCCCAGCCGGCGAAATCGACCATCCGGCCGCCGAGAGCACGGTGGCGCGCGTTGAGCGGCGTCTGTTTCGGTTGAGCGTTGCTGGTGTTGGTCATGGGGATGCGCGAGAGGGGCCGAAAACCTGCCAACGGTACTATGCCGGTGGCGACCCGGTCAAGCCTCCGCTCCCCGGGCAGACGCGGTTTCCGGCCCTCCGGCGCAGCGCCGGGCTCCCGGGCCCGTGGGGGCGTCCGGGCGGCGCTCGTCCCGCAGGGCGGGTTACTGGCGGGTCTTCGCCCGACGCGCGCACAGGAGCCGGGCTCCCGTGACCGCCCCGACCGACAGGGCGAGCACGGTCCACAGCATCCAGGGGCCCCGCCACGGGGCCGGCAAGGCCAGTGTTGCCGGGGCCACCAGCCCCGCCAGCAGCACCCCCATCACCACGTCGGCACCCCATTTCCAGGTCGACTTGTCCATGATTGCCCTCACTTCACGGGGAACGACGAGCACCCAAGAAAGGTGAACCACGCCGACTCAGCCCTGAGCACCCACTCGAACAGGCACAGCTCGCTCATCGGGTTCCACCAGCCGAAGCTGTTCACGCAGATCTCGTAGTCGTTGAACGCTCCCACGACATCGATCTGGTACGTGTCGTAGCAGGCAGGCCCCCCTTCGAACTCGCTCGCCGCGCGGCGAGCGGTCTGTGCCCGGATGGCCATCCGGCGCGCCGCGTCGGTATCGCCGTCGAGCAGGCTGAAGTAGGTCGCGGTGACCAGGAATCCTGCCCAGGCTGGGTTGGCGATGTCCTCGGGCGTCAAGGCGGTGACCATGGCGCGGAACTGCCGCACCGCGGGCGACTGCGCCAGCAGGGCACGCGCCTCGGCGGCCCGCGATTCACTGATCGTCGCGGCCTCGAGCACGACCGTGCGTCCCCGGCGCGACACGGTCAAGCGGCCCTGGTCGCCGAGCGCCGTCACCAGGTCTGCCCCCACCCGCAGGCGGACCAGGAAGCCCCCGTCCGGCCTGACGATCTTCCGCACGTCCAGCCCCTGGCTGACAATGCGGATCGCGATGGCGCCGGTGTCGGTCCGCGCAGCCGACAACGTCGCGCCGGACTGCGTTGTCAGCACGAGCTGCGCCGCTTGCGGCTCGGTCTCGAAGACGCCGATCGAGGCCGGCCCGTAATCGCCGGGGGCCCGGACGCCTGAATCGGTCGCCATCACTCCGGTCGCGGTCAGCAGCAGTCCCATCAGACCCCCTCCGCAGCAACGAATCCAGCTCCTCATGCGCACCTCCCACCAGACGGATGTGGCGGGCCTGCAGGCCCGCCCGGCCGGTGCGCGACCTCTCGCCGCCGCAGCGGCGCCTCGCCCCGCCAGCCTCGAATCCGCCGGAGGCGTCCCGGCGTGCGCGGCAAGCCCCCGCGCGGGGTCGACCTCACACGCCGTTTCCTTCGTCGGGGCCGCTGGCGCCCCGCTTCACCATTCCCCGGGCAGGCCCCGGACCACGGCGATGCCTTCGCCGTCGCGTCTTCCGGTCCTGCTCGATCTCCTCGCCCTGGCAGCCGCGCTGCGCCCGGCCCCCCGCCGTCGACGAGCGGCACTACGGTTCGGGTGGCCCTTCGGCGCACGCCGCAACGGCCGGGTGCGCCATCGTCGCCGATTCCTCGGGCCACGCGAGGCCCACAGCGCCGGCTGCGGGCGGCACCGCCCCTCCGTCCTCCGGTGGCTTCGACGAAGCGTAGTCCGCTTCGCTGCCGAACGCGCTCTGGGCAAGGTACCCCTGCAAGGTGTGGTAGCTGATGCCCAGGACGCGGCACGCTTCGCGCTTGCTGCGGCCGCAACGCTCGTAGACGAGGCGCGCGTAGCGCCCGCCCCAGCACCGGAGCGTGTCGCCCTGTTCGAGCGCCGGCAGGAGCGCGTCCGAGAACCGACCGCGCACCGCGGCCGGGAGATCGTCCACCTCAATCCGGGTCCCCGTCACGAGGGCGACGGCCCCCTCCATCAATCGCTCCAACTCGCGCACGTTGCCGGGCCAGTCGTAGGTGAGGAGCGCATCGGACGCCGGGGGTGAGAGACTCAGGTGCCGGACCGCCGCATGCCGGTCGAGAAAGTACGTGGCGAGTTCAAGGATGTCCTCCCGCCGGGTGCGCAAGGCCGGCACGCGCAGGTCGATGCCACTGAGACGGTAGTACAGGTCGTGCCTGAACAGCCCGTGGTCCACGAGCTCGGTGAGCCGTCTGTTGGTCGCGACCACCAGGCGGATGTCCACGTGGTAGGTCTGGTGACCGCCGACTCGTTCGACGGCGCATTCCTGGATCGCGCGAAGGAGCTTGGCCTGGGCCGACAGCGAGAGGTCGGCCACCTCGTCCAGGAACAAGGTTCCCCCCGTCGCGTGTTCGAACTTCCCACGTCGTCCGCGGACACCGGTGGCGGTCCGGTCCTCGATGCCGAACAGTTCGGCCTCGAGCAGCGATTCCACCAGGGCCGCGCAGTTGATCGCGACGAACGGGCCGCGCCGCCGCCGGCTGAGGTCGTGGATCTGGTGGGCGACCAGCTCCTTTCCGCTGCCGCTCTCACCTTCCACGAGGACGGTGAAATCGGTGGCGGCGACGCGCTCGATCTTCTCGCGCAGCAGGCGCATCCCCCGGCTCGATCCGATGAGCGGCGCTGCGCCATCCTCCCCGCGAAACGGCCGCCGGCCCAGTTCGCGCCACGCGTGCGTCCTCTCGACCTCGAGCACCAGCGTCGCCAACTGCGCGGAACGTGCCACGACCTGCCGGTCCCAGGCGTCGAGCGGGCGCGCCGGGTCCGCGTGCAGCTCCAGTACTGCGGGCTCCGATCCGGGACACGAACGCACCGGAATCCGGATGACGGAATCCTCGCCGCCGGGCGCAGCCGCCAGGCGCTCGTGTTCCCCGGGAGAACACAGCCGTACGCTGACCACGGGTACCACGCTTCCGACGGCATCCTCGAACAGCCCCCGCAGTCCGACGCCGGCGCCGTGCCCACGAATCCCGGAGACGATGGCCGCGACAATCGCCTCGGCGCCCCGACGACGCTCTGGCTGCCGCGCCACTCGCCCGACGAGATTGCCGCAACGTCCGGCATCGCATCTCATAGTGTCGAAACTCCCAGGGGCCGCTATCCCGATTCCTTATCAAGCGCGGTGCCAACGCAGCCTGCTGCCGGCTTCTCCAACTTCGCGCCAATCGCGGTCATTCGCCGAGCCCGAGGGCGGCCACGTGAGCACGGACTACTCACGGGCTGGGCCAACCAGTTCATTGTGGGAAGGAACTGCCCCACGCAACCGCGAAACCTCCGACACCCCCAGCGGGTGGTCGAACCGCACCCCGGCGCGATAGCGGACACCGCTGTCCGGGTGGATGCCAGCGACGTAGCACCGGGCAATCGATCCCCTGACAACGTGGACGCCCGACTCGGCGACCAGGAGCACCTCGACAGCCGAACCGGGCAAGAGACGGGCGTAGGCGTCCAGCGCCAGGCCCCCGCACGAGAGATTCACCAGGCAGGCGTCTCGGCCAGGCCGTACCCGCAGCGCCGTCAGGGCCCGAAAACTCTCTCGTCCGGCTCGCCGATGTGCGCGCCGATCGCCGGACGGATTCACGGCGTCGTCCATTGACGGCTCGCGAAGTCGTACCGCAGCACCCGCACCCGGCCCGTCGCCCCGAGCACCCGCACCGCGTACTGCTGTCGCCCGCGTCCGCGGATGTACAAAGTGCCGGAGGTGGCCGACCCCAGCGGGCTGAACGACAGGATGTTCCCCGAGCCGAGACGAATCGGGTCGGCCGGCAGCATCGTCCCCGTCTCGGGGTCTCCGACGCCGTCCGCCACGCCGAAGCACGCTCCGCCGATGCGGTCCTCGAGCCGCTCCGGTGGCGTGATGGGACCATCCACGGATTTGGCGATGTCCAGTGCCAGGACGCCGTTGCTGTTGCCGTCGAGGAACATGCCCAGCGTCACGCCCGACGGCCCGGTCGTGAAGCGAACGCCGACATTAGCACCCCGCTTCACGGCCTCCATCCGGGCGTCCTGCAGCCGGCCGGCGACATACCTGGCCGCAGCCGACGCGCGGACCTGGTCGAGCCCGGAGAGTGTTCCGGGTATCCCGATTCCGGCGACGAGGACCGCGACACTCGCCACCAGCAGCAGTTCGAGGAGGGTAAAGCCAGACGGCGCGCAGGGCCGGCACAATCCGCGGGGGGCGGGCCGACCCACGGCTGCTCCGTGGTGCGCGGTCATCGACGCCGAGTGATGGGCCAGCATCCTGCGCGCCCTTCCTGCGCCTGGCGAGCCTCAGCGGGCGGCCGTGCCGGCGGCCGGGGCCCCGATCGTCAGCCGGCCCTTCAGCTTCAGGAAGCTCTTCTCGCCGATGCCTTTCACGTTCATCAGTTCCTCGATCTTCTTGAAGTTGCCGTTCTTCTGGCGGTACTCGACGATGAGCGACGCCATCTTCGGGCCGATGCCCGGCAGGGCCTCCAACTGGGCGGCCGTCGCGGTGTTGATGTTGACCACCGGGCCCGCAAGGGCCTTGGCCTCGGAGGTCGTCGCCGGGGTCTGCGGGCTGGCGGCGCCGGCCACCGTCGTACCGGTCAGGACGGCGAGCAGGCACGCCAAGGCAATCGCTGTGGGATAACGCACGGTCTGGCTCCTTTCGCATGGGCAGGCATGGGCCTGCAGTAATGGCGGGCCCCGTCCCCACGCCGTTGCCGGCGGAGGTCGGGCACCGGGTCGGGCGCGAGAACAGGGCTCGTGTCGTCATTGCGCAAGGTGGCGGCCAACCACGCGCTGCGCGCGGTCGTTCGAGAAACGTGTTGTCAGGCAGGCACTTCCGCCTCGGCCGACTCAACCTGGCCGGCCGGCGACGTCGGCGAGGCGGCGGAACTGTGACCTGGAGTTGCCTGCGGCCTCCTGCAGGCACACCGCTGTCGCCGCAAACATGGGCAATCTGGCAGGTTGACGGGGCAACGGCGCAGGACGCGTGGCGCGCCGCCGGTTGACGCCCCCTCAGGGACGACCGAACAGGCGCGCGAGGTCAGCGCGGGAGGTCAGGCCTGGACGACGTCGGCACGAACCCACGCCAGCGTGTTGGCGAGGCCCTCCTGGAGCGACACGAGGGGCGCATAGCCGAGCAACTGCCGCGCCTTCGTGATGTCCGCCTGGGAATGCCGGACGTCGCCAGCCCGCGCGGGGCCGTAGATCGCCTCGACTGTCGACCCGGTCAGCGACGACAGCGTCGCGTACAGTTCGTTGAGCGACACCCGCCCCCCGGTCGCGACGTTGATCACCTGGCCGGACACGCCATCGGCGTGGCACGCCCTGAGGACGCCGTCGACCACGTTGGCCACGTAGGTGAAGTCGCGCGTCTGTCCGCCGTCGCCGTGGATGGTCGGGGCACGCCCGTCGACCAGGCCCCTGATGAAGAGCGAGATGACGCCGGAGTACGGAGATGACGGGTCCTGCCGCGGGCCGAAGACGTTGAAGTAGCGGATGCTGACGAACTCCAGGCCGTAGAGCGCCGTGAACAGGCGGCCGTACTCCTCGCCGATGGCCTTCTGCAGCGCGTACGGCGACAGCGGCCGGGTCGGGAAGTCCTCCCGCTTCGGCAGCGTCGGCGCATCCCCGTACACCGACGACGATCCGGCAAAGAGGACGCGGCGGATGCCCGCGTCGCGGGCGGCGACCAGCACGTTCAGCGTGGCGTCGACGTTCGAGCGGTGGGACGTGACCGGATCGGCGACCGAGCGGGGCACCGACGGGATCGCCGCCTGGTGCAGGACGTAGTCCATCCCCTCGACGGCCCGCCGGGCGACGGCCATGTCGGCCAGGTCGCCCTCGATGAACTCGACGGCCGGCAGGTGCGCCAGGTTACTGCGCTTGCCGGTCACCAGGCTGTCCACCACGCGCACCCGTTCGCCGCGATCGACCAGGGCCTCCGCGAGATGGGAACCAATGAAGCCCGCTCCACCCGTCACCAGGTACGCCGCCATGAGCACGCCCCCTGTTCAAATCGAGACGAACCGCCGCAGCCGGGCCGTAAGCCGAATTCTGTTCCCGCGGGGACAACCCCCGCGGGCGACGACCATTCCTCTAGCCCCGCCATCTCTGGCGGGGTCCAGCGACCGACCCGGAGGCATCGGGCGGGCCACCCTCGAACGCCTCCCTATTTGGTCTTGCTCCGTGCGGGGTTTTGCCTGCCACCCACGTTGCCGCGGGCGCGGTGCGCTCTTACCGCACCTTTTCACCCTTACCTGCCCCGCTCGCTGGAGCCTTGCGGCCGGCCAGCGAGCTACGGCGGGCACGCCCACGAGGGCCTGCCACGCCGAAGCGCCGAAGGCGCGAAGGCGGGCGGTATATTTTCTGTGCCACTTTCCTTCAGGTCACCCTGACCGGGCGTTACCCGGCGCACTGCCCTGCGGAGTTCGGACTTTCCTCCCCTGCCGGCTGGTGCCGGCGCCCCGTGGGCGCCGGTCAGGCCGGCAGCGGCGGTCGTCTGGCCCGACTGCGGCGGAGATGGATCTTCAGGACTCCTGTTCTTGCCGGATGTTGTACTGCTCGAGCTTCTTGTAGAGGTTGCTGCGCGGCGTCCCGATGGCCTCGGCGGTCTTCGAGATGTTCCAGCCGTTCTCCCGCAGCTTCCCGAGGAGGAACGCCCGTTCGGCCGACTCCTTGAATTCGCGGAGCGTGCCCGAACGATCCTGCCCGTTGTCGGGCGCCGACGGCCGCAGGTCGACCCGCACGGTCTCCGGCAGATCGGCCACGTCCACGCTGTCGCCCGGACTCATGATGATGACGCGTTCCACCGTGTTGCGCAACTCGCGGACGTTGCCCTTCCAGCGGTTGCGCTGCATCACGTCCATCGCCTCGGGCGTGAAACGCTTGGGCCGGAAGTTGTTCTCGCGGCCGAACTGGTCGGCGAAATGGCGGACGAGCAGCGGGATGTCGTCCGGGCGCTCGCGCAGCGGCGGCACGTGAATCGGGATGACGCTGAGCCGGAAGAACAGGTCCTCGCGGAAGGTCCCCTTCTCGATCTCGGACTCGAGGTCCTTGTTGGTGGCGGCGATGACGCGGACGTCCACCTTCAGCGTGCGCGCGGAGCCGAGCCGCTCGACCTCCCCCTCCTGCAGCACCCGCAGGACCTTGGCCTGGGTCTTCGGGCTCATGTCGCCGACTTCGTCGAGGAAGATGGTGCCGCGATCGGCCTGCTCGAACTTGCCGATCTGTTTCTCGGTGGCGCCGGTGAAGGAGCCCTTTTCGTGCCCGAACAGCTCCGACTCGATCAATTCCTCGGGGATCGCGGCGCAGTTCACCTGCACGAACCGCTCGCGGCGGCGCAGGCTGTTCTTGTGAATCATGCGGGCGACGAGTTCCTTGCCGACGCCGCTCTCGCCCCGGATGAGCACGGTCGCGTTGGTCGGCGCGGCCTTGCCCACCGCTTCGACGACGTGCCGGAGCGCCTCGCTCGTGCCGACCATCTCGTGGCGCACTTCGACGGCGCGCAGCAGGTTCCGGTTCTCGTCGCGCAGGCGGCTGAAGCCGATGGCGTTGCGGATGGTCAGGAGGATGCGCTCGCTCGCCAGCGGTTTCTCGATGAAGTCGAACGCCCCCAGCTTGGTGGCCTCGACCGCGGTGGCGACCGTCCCGTGGCCGGAGATGATCACCACCGGCAGCGAGTCCGCCGCGCTCTTGATCCGGCCGAGCGTCTCGAGGCCGTCCATGCCCGGCATCTTGATGTCGAGAAACACCAGGTCCACCGACTCCCGCTGGACGACGGCGATGCCCTCTTCGCCCGTCGCGGCGCCCAGGAAGTCGTAGCCCTCGTACTCGAGGATCATCCGCATCGAGTCGCGGATGGCCGACTCGTCGTCAACCACCAGGATCCGTGGTTTCATCAACGCCCTTCGACGCGGAGGGTTCGCAGCACGCGCTGGCCGTCAACCGGCTGGTAGATGTAGAACGTCAGGACGTCGCCGGACCTGACCGCGGCCACGGCGCGCTGGTAGTCGCCCACGGTCCGGATGGCGCGGCGGTTGACCTCCACGATCACGTCGCCGTGCTCCATCTCCGCATCGTCGGCGGGGCTGAGCGGATCGACGTGCGTGACGAGCACGCCTTCGAGCCCCGAGGGGAGCTGGAATCGCCGGACGACCTGGCGCGTGAGGTCCTGCACGACGATGCCCAGGCCGCCTGGCGTCTCCCTGGGCTGCGGCGACTCCGCGCGGCCCGGCGCGGCCGGCCGCGTGTCGGCCTCCTGGTCACCCTCGCGCCTCGGACGCTCGGCGAGCTTGACGGTCAGGACCTGCTCCCGGCCGTCGCGCACCACGTGCAGCCGGACCGGGGCGCCCGGCTCCCGCAACGAGATTTCGTGGATGACCGCCTCGGTGGTCGCGACCGGCCGATCCTCGACTCGCACGATGAGGTCGTAGCGCTGCAGGCCCGCGCGCTCGCTCGGCGAGTCTTCCGTCACGTCCTGCACGAGGGCGCCGCTCGTCGGGCCGAGGCGCAGCGACCGGCGCAGGTCCGGATCGACGTCCTTCAGGCTGACGCCGATATAGCCGCGCGACACGCGGCCCGTCTTGCGCAACTGGTCGAGGATGTCCCGGGCCTGGTTGATCGGGACGGCGAAGCCGATGCTGCTGCCCCTGGCGCTGATGGCGGCGCTGATGCCGACGACCTCGCCGCGCGCGTTGATCAGGGGGCCGCCGCTGTTGCCGAAGTTGATCGCGGCGTCGGTCTGGATGTAGTTGTCGAGGCTCGCGTCGAACAGCTTCCGGCCGAGGTAGCTGACGACGCCGACCGTGACCGTGTGCTCGTACGCCAGCGGGTTCCCGATCGCGCAGACCCATTCGCCGACACGCAGCGTGTCCGAGTCGCCGAGCGCCGCCGTCGGCAGCTTCTCCACGCCGTCGATTTTCAACAGGGCCACGTCCGTGTCCGGATCGGCACCAACGATGCGGGCACGGAAGCTGCGCCCGTCGGACAGCTTCACGGTCACGCGCTCCGCGTCTTCGACCACGTGCTGGTTGGTCAGGATCTCGCCGGTCGGGTCGATGATGAACCCGCTGCCCGACCCGCGGTCGGCTTCGTCCCACTCGCCCGGCTGGTCAGAGCCCTGGTCCTGGCGCCACTCCTCGGGTGACCGTCGACGGGGTGCCGCGCCCTGGCCCCGGGGCGCGGGGTGCGGCAGCGAAGTGGCCTCGACGTTCACGACCGCCGGGTTGGTGCGTTCGGCGACGTCGGCGAAATTGACGATCCCGGCGTTCGGTGAACCAGCCCGGGATGCGAGCCCCTGTCTCGGAACTGGAGCGGCGGTGCTGAGGCCGGACGTCGGCGTCATCGATCCGGCCACGATCAGCCCGATCAGGAAGGCCAGCGCGGCGCCGAGGCCCAGCGTGAGGGCGGTAAAACGGCGGTTCACCGTTTCATTATAAGGCGGGCAAACGCCTCCTCATCCATCGTTTCCACGCCGAGTTCGCGGGCCTTGTCGAGTTTGCTGCCCGGGTCGGCCCCGACCACGACCGCGGTCGTCTTCCGGCTCACCGAACTGGTGACGCGGCCGCCGAGGCCCGTGATCGCCGCCTCCGCCTCCTCGCGGGTCATCGACGCGAGGGTCCCCGTGAGGACGAAAGTGTTGCCTGCCAGCGTCTGGGCAACCCGTGCGGGCGGCCGCTCGTCGGCTTCGAGCCTGACGCCCGCGGCCCCCAGGCGGCTGACGAGCGCGACGTTCGACGGCTCGTCGAAGAAGCCGCGCACCGACGCCGCCACGACCGGGCCGATGTCAGGAGTCTGTTCCATCTGCCCGGTGGTGGCCTCGCGGATGGCGTCGACCGATCCGAACGCGGACGCCAGCGCCTGGGCCGCCCGTTCTCCCACGTGCCTGATGCCGAGCCCGAAGAGCACGCGCCACAGCTCGTTCGACTTGCTGTGCCCGATCTGCTCGACGAGATTGAGGCCGACCTTGCCGAGTTTCCGCGGGCGGGCGCGCTCGGACCGGGCCGCCTTCGGCTCGACGACGAGATCGACGAGATCGGCGGCCTTCAGCCGGTAGAGGTCCGCGACGTCGCGCACGAGGCCCTTCTCCACGAGCTGATCGACAATGGCCTCGCCGAGGCCCTCGATGTTCATCGCGCGCCTGCCGGCGAAGTGCTGCAGGCTGCGGCGCAGCCGGGCGGGGCACCCGGCGTTCGGGCACCGCCAGACCACGCCTTCGTCCGGGCGGTGGAGGGGGCTGCCGCAGGCCGGGCACACGGTCGGCATCACCCAGGGGTGGCTGTCGGACGGCCGCGACTCGAGGACCGGGCGCACGACCTTCGGGATGACTTCTCCGCCCTTCTCGATGATCACGAGGTCCCCCTCCCGAATGTCGCGCCGGGCGATCTCCTGGTCGTTGTGGAGGGTCGCCAGCTGGATGGTCGACCCCGACAGGCGGACGGGGTCGAGCACGGCGTACGGCGTGACTGCGCCGGTGCGCCCGACGTTGACCTCGATCCGCAGGAGCCGGGTGGTGGCCTGCTGGGCGGGGAACTTGAACGCGGTGGCCCACCGCGGGAACTTGGCGGTGGCGCCAAGCCGGTCGCGCATCGCCACGGCATCGAGCTTGATCACGACGCCGTCGGTGTCGAAGTCGAGGTGGTGGCGGCCTTCGTCCCACTCCCGGCAGTACGCCGCCACCGCGTCGATGCCCTCGCAGCGGCGCCAGTGCCGTTCCACGGGCAGGCCCCAGCGACCCAGGGTCTCGAGCGTGCCGGCCTGCGTCGGCGGCCGCACGTCGGCGGCAGCGACCACCTGGTAGGTGAACGCTGCGAGGCCACGGCTCGCGACCAGCGCGGGATCCAGGTTGCGCAGGGCGCCCGCCGCGGCATTCCGGGGATTGGCAAAGGGCGGCTCGTCGGCATCCTCGCGATCGTGGTTGATCCGCTCGAACGCCCGGCGCGGGAGATAGACTTCGCCCCGCACCTCGATGCGCCCGGCCGGCCCGCCCTTCAACACGAGAGGAATCGCGCGAATCGTCCGCACGTTGGACGTGACGTCCTCGCCGCGGGTGCCGTCCCCCCGCGTCACGCCGCGGTGGAGCCGGCCGTCCTCGTAGGTCAGGGCAATGCTGAGGCCGTCGATCTTGAGCTCGGCGACGTAGGCCACGCTGCCCGCGTCCTCGCCGAGATCGGCCAGCCCCCGCCGGACCCGCTCGTCAAAGGCGCGGAGCTCGTCATCGGTGTAGACGTTGTCGAGGCTGAGCATCGGCGTGGCATGCTCGACCGTGTCGAAGCCCTCGACGGGGCGGCCGCCGACCCGCTGGGTGGGCGAGTCCGGCGTGACCAGATCGGGATGATCCCGCTCGAGCGCCTTGAGCTCGCCCATGAGGGCGTCGAACTCGGCGTCGGTGATGTCCGGGTCATCCAGGACGTAGTACCGCTCCTCGTGGTGGCGGATGAGCTTGCGGAGCTGGTCGATGCGTTCCGATGGACCCATGGCCGTCTCTCCCGCCGGTGAGATGCCGTGTCACTGGTGTTGGCGGACGCCGCGCGTGTCCCGCCGCGCGTGGCCGGCGGCGTCAGCGATCGCGCGACAGGATGTAGTCCGGGAGCGACATCAGGGCATCCCGCTCGGGGCTCGCCGGGAACACCTCGAGGTGCTGCTTCGCGTCGGTCGCGATCTGCCGCGCGCGGTCGTAGGCCCGCTCGAGCGACCGGTGCTCGGCGAGCAGCCCGCTGATGGCGGCCCATTGATCGGCCGATACGGAGCGATCGCGCACGACGCTGCGCACGAGTTCCCGACCCTGGCCATCGGCGTGCTGCAGCAGGTAGATGAGCGGCAGCGTGATCTTGCCCTCCCGCAGGTCGCTGGCGACGGGCTTGCCGAGGGCCTTGGTGTCGCCGGTGAGGTCGAGGATGTCGTCGACCAGCTGGAACGCGATCCCGAGGTTGAACCCGTACTCGCCGAGCGCCCGCACCTGCTCTGGCGGCAGGCCGGCGAGCAGCCCGCCGATCTGGGTGCAGCCGCCGAACAGGTACGCGGTCTTGCGCCGGATGATCTCGAAGTGCTCGTCCTCGGTGATGTCCGGGTCGCCGTTCTTGGTGAGCTGGTAGAGCTCGCCCTCGATCATCCGCAGCGTGACGTCGCACAGCAGCCGGATGATCTCCAGCTCGTCGTGGGTCAGGGCGAGCGCCATCGACTTGATGTAGAGGTAGTCGCCCAGCAGGACGGTGATGTCGTTGCCCCACTGCGAGTGGACGGCCAGGCGACCCCGCCGCAGGTCGGAGTCGTCGATGATGTCGTCGTGCACGAGCGTGGCGGTGTGAATGAACTCCACGACGGCGGCGTAGAGGATCGCGCGATCGACCTGCGAGTCGCCCAGCCGCGAGGCCATCAACAGGACCGCCGGCCGGATCCGCTTGCCGCCGCTCGACTGGATGTACTTCCCGATCTTCGGGATCAGCTCCACCTGGGACTGGATGTGACGAGCGAACTCCTGGTCGACCTTCTCGAGGTCCAGCCGGATCGGTTCGAAGATCTGCGCGAGGTCGAGGGAAGTGTGCTTCAACGGTATGCCAGCGTTTCGAAGTTCATCAGACCATACTTGGAGACGGGGTGTCAACGCGATGAGACACGCCTGGAGCGCGTGTTTCCGCATCCTGCCGGCGCTATTTGCCGAACAGCGCGGCGTAGTTGCGGGTGACGGCGGCGGAGGTCTCGGAGGGGGTCGCCCCGCGCGCGGCGGCCAGGGCTTCCACCACGTGCGTGACCCACGCGGGCTCGTTGCGCTTGCCACGCAGCGGCACGGGCGCGAGATACGGGCTGTCGGTTTCGGCCAGTACCCGGTCCAGGGGCACCACGCGTGCCGCCTCGCGGATGGCCTCCGCCTTGGGGAACGACACGATCCCGGAGAAGGACACGTAGAACCCGATGGCCACCGCGCGTGCTGCCATCGCGGCGTCGCCAGAGAAGCAGTGAAAGACACCACGCACCCGGCCGCCGCCGGCCTCGGCGAGAATGGCGAAGGTGTCTTCGTCGGCCTCGCGCGTGTGGATCACGATCGGAAGGCCGACGTCGGCCGCCAGCCCGACCTGCGCCGCGAAGATCTCCCGTTGGGCGGCGGGCGGCGCGAAGTCGTAGTGGTAGTCGAGGCCGATCTCGCCGATGGCGCGGACGCGCGGCCCGGCAGCCAGGCCGGTGCGCACCAGACGCACGACCGCCTCGGGATGGCCTGCCCAGGGGGCCGCCCGGTGCGGGTGGATGCCGGCCGTGGTGTGAATCGCCGGCCACCGCCGCACGACTTCCGCCGCCCGGGCCACTTCCCCGTCGTCGCTGGCGTCGACCACGCACAGCGCGCCCGACAGCCCGGCTGCTTGCGCGCGGTCGATCACCGCATCGAGATCGCCGGCAAAAGCCTCGTCGGCAAGGTGGCAGTGCGAATCCACCATCGCGCTACTTGATCCGCGCGCCCGGCGGAATCTCGCGGTCGAAACCGACAAGAACCGGCTGCCCGCCCGGCACGCTCGCCGCCAGGATCATCCCGTTCGACTCGATGCCCATCAACGTGGCCGGCTTGAGGTTGACCACGACGCCGACCAGCCGGCCGACGAGGGCCCCGGCCTCGTAGGCTTCCGCGATGCCGGCCACGAGCGTTCGCCGCTCGGTGCCGAGATCGACGTCGAGCTTCATCAGCTTGCGCGAGTTCGGGACCTTCTCTGCCGCCACGACCCGCGCCACGCGCAGGTCGACCTTCATGACGTCGTCGATGCCGATCCGCTCGTCGGTGGCCGGCACGGCGCCGGTCGCAGTTGAGGCAACCGGCGACGCTGCGACGGTCGTTGACGGGACGGGGGTGCCAGCAGGCCGTTCGTCGGTCATCACTCCTCCTCGATTCCAGGCGTGCGCCCGGGCGCCGCGTCATCCTGAGTGTGTTCGCGGTACGCCTGGAGCGCGGCCGCCTGGACTTCCTTCACCGGGAGCCCGCTGGAGGCAGCCAGCCGGGCGCAGTCCTCGAATTCCGGCGAGGCGTTCATCACCTGCCCGGCGCGCCGGGCGATCTTGAACCTCACCGCCCCGATCGGCGTCGACACCGTCAGGGTCTCCCGCGCCAGGCACTCGCGCTCCATCACCGTGTATCGGACGCCGATGGTCGTGGTCTCCCTGAAGACGATCCCGCACAGCTCGTCCCGCCGCGGCGGCGGCGCGACGACGGTCACCAGCGTGCCCGGCCGGTTCTTCTTCATCTGGACCGCCGTGTAGAACACCTCGAGCGCCCCGCCGGCGTACAGGCGCTCCATCAGGACGCCGAAGATCTGCGGGTTCATGTCATCGATCTCGAACTCGATGACGACGACTTCGTGGCGGGCGGCCGTCCCGTCGTCCTCCCCGATCACCATGCGGAGCACGTTGGGGCTGCCGGCCAGATCGCGTGTGCCGGCTCCGTAGCCGATCGAGCGCACGGTCATCGCCGGCATCACGCCAAAGGACTGCGCGTAAGCCGTGACCACCAGTGCCCCTGTCGGCGTCACCAGTTCGTACTCGCCGCCGCGCGAGTAGATGGGCGCGCCTGCCAGCAGCCGGAGCGTGGCCGGCGCAGGCACGGGCAGCACGCCATGCGCGGTCTTCACCGTTCCGCCGCCGACGTTGAGCGGGGACGCGACGATGCGGTCCGCGCCGAGCCACTCGAAGGCGAACACGAGGCCCACGATGTCGATGATCGAGTCGAGCGCACCCACCTCGTGCAGGTGGATCCGGTCCAGCGGCATCTGGTGAATGGCGGCCTCCGCCTCGGCCAGCCGCGTGAACAGGTCCTTCGCCCGCTGCCGCCCGCTCCCGGACAACGCGGCGTGGTCGATCAGGTGATGGATCTCCGCGAGGCTCCGGTGAGGCTGGTGTCCGGCATGGTGCGTGTGGCCCTGGTCGTGCGCGTGACCAGGGTCAGGCCCCCGGGCGTGTCCATCGTGCCCGTGGTCGTGTCCATGATCGTGCGCGTGTCCGTGCCCAGGGTCAGGCCCGTGGGCGCGATCATCGTCGTGGCCGGGCCCGTGTTCGTGCCGATCCCCGCCCGCGTGGGCGTCCGTTGACCGGCCGGCCAGCCCGTCGTCCTCGAGGACCAGAAAGTGCGTCGCCGAGATGCCGGAGCGCAGCACGCGCTCGCTGTCGAGACGGAAGCCGCCGACGCCGAGGCTTCCAAGCGCGCGGCGCAGATCGTCGAGCGGCAGGCCGAGATCCAGCAGCGCGCCGAGCAGCATGTCGCCCGAGGCCCCGGAAAAGCAGTCGATGTACAGCGTCTTTGCCATGGTCGATCGCCGCGGGTCCCTCAGAGGCGGCCGCTTTCGCGGAGGCTGCAGTAGCGCGTCGCCGTCAGGATCAGGTGATCGAGCACCTCGATCCCCATCAACTCGCCGGCTTCCACGAGGCGCCGCGTCAGCGCCACATCGTCGCCGCTCGGCGTCGGATCGCCTGATGGATGATTATGGAACAGAACGAGGCCCGAGGCACGCCCCGTCGCGGCCTCGCGAAACACCTCGCGCGGATGCACCACGCTGCGGTCGAGGGTTCCGATCGACAACACCGTGGTCTTCAGCACCCGGTGCTTCGTGTCGAGCAGCACGACGCCGAAGTGCTCGACGGGACGTCCCCCGTACTCCGGCAGCAGGTGCGCCGCCACATCCCGCGGGCTGCGCATGGACGGCCGGTCCCGGGGGCTGCGCGCCAGCGTGCGCCGTCCCAGTTCGACCGCGGCGAGCACCTGTGACGCGCGCGCCTCCCCCACGCCCCTCACACGACGCAGTTCGTCGTGCGTGAAGCGCAGCAGGCCGTGCAACCCTCCGGCGCTCTCCAGCATCGCGTCGGCGACGCCCAGGGCGCTCAAGCGGCGGGTGCCGGCGCCCAGCACGACCGCCAGCAACTCGTTGTCGCCGAGCGCCGATGCGCCGAGGCGGGCCAGTTTCTCGCGCGGCCGGTCCCGGGGCGCAAGCTGGCTCAGAGGCACCGCTCCACCTCGGGCAGGACCACGCCGGACGGTCCCCGGATCACGATCCCGGCGTGCGCCGAGAGAGGCGTCTCGTCGACGTTGATCTCGGCCACGAGCGCCCCGGCGCCCGCGGCGGCATGCGGCAGGGCCGCGGCCGGGTACACGAGCGACGACGTGCCGACGACGAGCAGGACGTTGCAGGCGGAGGCGGCGTGAAACGACCGTTCCAGCGACTCGACGTCGAGCGCCTCACCGAACCAGACCACGTCCGGCCTCAGCATCGACCCGCACGGACAGGACGGCACGCGGCGCGGATCTTCGTCAGGCTCCGCCGGCGACTCCGTGAACTGATCGACCACGTAGCCGCAGCCCCGCAGGCAGCGGGCGCGCCAGAGATTGCCGTGCAGTTCGATGACCTGGCGGCTGCCGGCTCGCCGGTGGAGTCCGTCCACGTTCTGCGTGACGACAAGGAACCCGGAGAGCCTCGACTCGAGCCTGGCCAGCGCCAGGTGCCCGGGGTTCGGCTCCGCCCCGCGAATCCTGTCGCGGCGCCAGCGGTACCACTCCCACACCAGGCCGGGGTCACGCTCGAACGCGTCCGGCGTGGCCAGATCTTCAGGCCGGTACTGCCTCCACAACCCACCTGGCCCCCGGAACGTCGGCACTCCGCTCTCGGCCGACATCCCGGCGCCC
Source organism: uncultured Acidobacteriota bacterium (assembly GCA_963813325.1). Lineage (GTDB taxonomy): Bacteria > Acidobacteriota > Vicinamibacteria > Vicinamibacterales > JAKQTR01 > CAWEYM01. The sequence continues at coordinate 106,830 of CAWEYM010000002.1, read as the reverse complement.
GTGAGCGCGACGACGGCGCGGGCGGCGCGTAGCGCAGCCGCAAGGTGTTGCACGGACGTCTGATCCATGTCGCGGACATCCTCGGAACGTGGACGAGGTTCAGCGGGTCCCGTATACTCTACCAAATGCGCTTTCGGCTACTCGGCGTCGCGTGCAGCGTGCTCGTTGCGGGTCTGGTCTCTACGGCGTGCGGCTCTCCTCCCGACAAGGAAATGCAGCGGGCCCAGGGCGCGCTGGACGCGGCCCGCGCGGCCGGCGCCGAGCGGTACGCCGCCGACACGTTCAAGGCGGCCTCCGACGCCCTGCAGCGGTCCCGCGACGCGGTCACGCAACACGACTACCGGCTCGCGCTCAGCCAGGCGCTCGACAGCCGCGAACGCGCCCAGGACGCCGCGCGCGAAGCCGCCGATCACAAGGCCGCCGTCCTTGGAGACGTGGAGCGAACGCTCGCTGCCCTCGGTACCGAGGCGGCTGCCGCATCCCGCCTGCTCGAATCGGCCCAGGAGGCGCGCGTCCCGGCCGGCAGCCTCGACGACGCCCGTGCGGCCATCGCCGCTGCCAGGACGACGATGCAAAAGGCGCGCTCGGAGGCCGACCAACAGGCGTACCTGCCGGCGCAGGCCGCTCTCGTCGGCTCAGTCGAGTCCATCCAGAAGGCCCAGGCCGATCTCAAGGCGGCCATCGAACGGCGCCAGCCCCGGCAGCGGCGTCCCCCCCGCTAGCGTCAGCCGCGCCGCGCGCGCTCGCGCCACCGCCACGGTCTTGCGGTACGCGGAGGTTGCCGGCTGGCGCGCCTCCCCGCGTGGCACATTCTGACACGTCAGAAGAGCACCGGGCCGAGGACCATCACAGCAACGACGGTCAGGACGAACCCCACGACGTCGAGCCAGATCCCATAGGCCATCATCGCAGTAATCGGGACCTGGCCGGAGCTGTACGCGATGGCATTCGGCGGGGTCGAGATGGGCAGCATGAAGGCCAGGCTCGCGCCCACTGTGGCGCCGAGCGCCGGCTCGATGGGCCTGATGCCAGCCGCCTGGGACACCGCGATGGCAATCGGGACGACCATGCTCGCGGCGGCCGTGTTCGACGTGGTCTCGGTCAGCAGGATTCCCAGGGCGGTGAAGAGCATCGTGAAGGCCAGCGGCGACTGGGACGGCAGCCAGGCCGTGATGCCGTGCCCGATGGAGGCCGCCAGCCCGGTCGAGAAGGCCAGCGACCCCATGGACAGGCCACCGCCGAACAACAGGATGGTCCCCCAGTCGATACGGACGGCCCGCTCCCAGGTCATCGTGAAACGACGCGCCCGCCAGTCTACCGGGAGGAGGAAGAGCAGGATCGCGCCGACCAGGGCCGCGATCGCCTCGGGCACCGCCGCGCCGTACGCACGGGCGAAGGCGCCATCGCCGGCGCCGGCAATGGCGAGCAGGCCCGGCAGGATCCACAAGATGACCGTGGCGCCGAAGGCCAGCAGGGTGTTGCGCTCGGCACGCGACGGCCGGCCCATGCGCGCCAGTTCCTCGCGGACGAGGTGCGCGCTGTCGCCCGCCAGGGTGATGCCGCGGGCGCCGACGAACCAGAACCCCGCCGCCATGAGGGCGAACATCCCCACCGACAGCGGCAGCCCCAGGCCCATCCATCGGAAGAACGAGATGTCCACATGGGCAAGATTGCGGAGCATGCCGATCCCGATCAGGTTCGGGGGCGTGCCGATCGGCGTGGCGAGGCCGCCGATCGACGCGCCGAACGCCGTGATCAGCATCAGGCACAGGCTGAACCGGCGGAACGCTGCCGGGTCGGTCTGCCGGTTCCGGCCGATGTGAGTGATGATCGACATCCCGATCGGGAACAACATGGCCGCCGTGGCCGTGTTGCTGATCCACATCGACAGGACCGTGGCCACCGCCCCGTAGGTCACCATGATCCGGCCGGCACTGCTCCCGACCCATCGCGACGCGAGGGCCGTGTACGCGATGCGGCGATCGAGCCCGTGGGCGTACATGGCCTCGGCGAGAATGAAGGACCCGATGAAGAGGAAGATAATCGGGTCGGCAAAGGGCGCCAGGGTCTCCTTGGCCGGCGCGACGCGGAGCAGGACGGCCAGCGTGGGCCCGAGCAGTGCGGTAATGGGGACCGGAAGCGCCTCGGTCACCCAGAGGGTCACCACGAGCGCGAGAATCGCGGCCATGTGATGGGCCTGCGGCGTGGTCTGGCCCATCGGCAAGCCGAGCACCAGGAGGAAGACGGCGGGGCCGAGGACGAGGCCGAGGGTATGCCGGCGCCGATTGAACTGCTGCTCGGCGGCCGAGTACGTCTCCGTCGACTCGATCGCCTCCTCCTGGCTGCGGATCACCGGGTCCATCGTCCCTCCATGATGACTTCGGCCCACCCCGTCAGGAAGAGGCCCTCGGGCCGCCACTCCACGCGCTGCGTTCCTCCCGGCGAGACGACCTCGACATCCCGCGACGCGCCGCCGTGTGCCGCGGCGGCGACCGCGGCGGCGCACGCCCCGGTGCCGGATGCGCTGGTCGGACCGACGCCGCGCTCCCAGATCAGGATGCGCACGCGATCGGCCGCTTCGACGACAGCGAACTCCACGTTGGTGCCCGCGGGAAACGCCGCATGCCGTTCGAGGATTGGCCCGAGCCGGCGGTAGCGGGCCTCGTCCAGCGCGGGCTCGAGCACCACGCACTGCGGGTTGCCGACGCGCAGCGTCACCGCGCGCACGGGATCGCCCGCCACGTCGAGGACGACCTCGGCAATCGCCTCCGGGGTGCCCATCGCCGCCCGGAACACGTAGCGTCCGCCCTGCACGTCGAGCAGCGTGAGCACCTTGTCACCGGCGTCCGACTCGATGACGAGCGTCGCCGGATCCGCCGGCCCGCCTGGGCCGAGGCCCCGATCGCGCGCCAGAAGTGCCGCCAGGCCCCGCACCCCGTTCCCCGAGACCTCGGCATGGCTGCCGTCCGCGTTGACGAGCCGCATCGCGGCGCCACGCGGAGTGCGGGTGAAGATGATCAGGCCGTCGGCGCCGATCCCCGTGTGACGGTCGCACACGGCGCGAGCCTGCCCGGCCCAGTCGGGGGAGGCGAGGTCGGCATGCTCCACGTACAGGAAGTCGTTGCCGTACGCGTGCGCCTTGATGAGATCGAGCATGGGCGGATCCGATCCGGCGTCCGGACGCCGTCCGTCTACTTCTGGCAGAACGCAAGCAGGTGCCAGCCGTACCGACGGACCAGCGATCGCGGCAGCGCGTTGAAGAGCCCGACGAAGAGGCCGTTGTAGACGGCGCCCTTCCAGCCGCCGTGCAGCCTCGACCGGACAGGAAACCGCTCCGGCACGATGCGGATCGTGGCGAAGCCGTCGAGGAGCCGCCTGAACTCGCCAGGGCTGTACTTGCGCAGGAAGGGCGCGCCCTCGTGCTCGAGGCCGACCTTCATCACTTTCGACAGCGCATTCAGCCACGAGATCCGGTTGTAGACCTGGAACAGGGCCGTCCCGCCGGGCTTGAGCACGCGGCGCACCTCGTCGGCGAGGCGGCGGTCGTCGGCGGTGTACTGGATGACGCCGTGCGCGTACACGAAGTCGAACGTGTCGGCTGGAAACGGCAGGCACTCGCCGTCAGCCACGGCCAGCTCGGCCCGCAGCTGCTGGTGGCCGACATTCCGGCGCGCAAGGGCGATTGCCGAATCCGCGACGTCCACGCCGGTGACGTGCGCTCCGCCGCGCGCGAAGCGCACGAGGTCGACGCCCGCCCCGCACCCCACCTCCAGCACGCGCGCGCCCCGGTGGCCGTCGAAATCGACCAGGCGCAGCAGGTGATGGAGCTTGTCGAAATGATATTCGTCGAGATCCGCGAAGAACCCGGGCGAGCCCACGGGATGCTTCGTGATCTCGAGATCGTGGATGTGCTGATTCCAGTACCGACGAACGTCGCCGATCGTCGCGGACGAAGGAGCTGTCGCGTGCGCCACGGGCGCTACTATAGAATAGTTGGACGCGACCGGCAACGGATCGCGCGGCCCCGTTCCCGATGATCCGCGATCTCGCTCGCCTCACCGCGCGCCGACACGACGTCCTCGTCATTGGCGGCGGCATCCACGGCCTGGCCGCGGCGTACGACGCCGCGCAACGGGGGCTCTCTGTCGCGCTGGTGGAGCGCGGCGACTTCGGCAGCGGCAGTTCGTTCAACCACGCCAAGACGGTGCACGGCGGCCTGCGATCGCTTCAGCGCGGCGACCTCGTCAAGGCCCGCTTCTCGGTCGGCGAGCGGCGTGCGCTCGCGCGCATCGCTCCGCACCTGGTCGCCCCGCTGCCCTTCGTCATCGACACGACGCGCACGCTGATGCGAGGCCGCCTCGCGATGCAGGCCGGCCTGTGGCTCGATGCCTGCGTCGGCTTCGATCGCAACGCGGGCCTGTGGCCGTCCCTGCGACTGCCGGCAGGGCGGCTCATCTCGCGCGAGGCGTGCGCGGCGGTCTTCGGCGGCGAGCGCCCCGCCCACGTCACGGGCGGGGCCCGGTGGTACGACTACCACATGGCGCACACGGATCGGCTCACGCTGGCCTTCGCTCTGGCCGCGGACGCCCACGGCGCCGTGCTGGCGAACTACGTCGAGGCGCTCGCGCCGCGGGTGTCGAACGGACGTGTCACCGGGTTCGCGGTGCGCGACCGCGTCACGGGACAGACCCTCGAGGTCGAGGCCCGTGTCGTGGTCAACGCCGCCGGGGCGTTCACCGGCCGCTTCATGGAGGCGATGGGCGCGCCGCACGACTTCCCGCTGCTGAAGGCGATGAACCTGGTGACCGGCCGGCCCGCCGGGTCGACCGCCATCGGTGCTCCCACGTCCGACGGCCGATTACTGCTGATCATGCCGTGGCAGGGCCGCGCGCTCGTGGGCACCTCGCACTCGGATCGTCTCGTCGAACCGCACGAGTCCGACGTGGCGCCCGCCGAGTTGTCCGCGTTCGTGAGTGAGGTGAACAGCGCGTTCCCGGACCTGGCCCTCACGGATCGCGATGTGACGCTGGTGCACCGGGGCGTCGTGCCGGCCGAGCGGAACCGCAACGGCACCCTCGGGCTGCGCGGGCATCACCGCGTCGTCGATCATGCCCGGGACGGGGTCGACGGCGCCATCTCGATGGTGGGCGTGAAATACACGACCGCGCGCGGCGTGGCTCAACAGGCGATCGACGCGGCCTGCGGCAAACTGGGCAGGTCCCCGGCCTGCCGGACCGGCACGACGCCGCTGCCGGGCGGGGAGATGCCGTCGCTGGAGAGCGAGCGGCGCGAGGCTGTCGGGTCGACGCGGGAGATTCTCACCGACGCGGCGGCCGTCCACCTCGTGGAGACGCACGGTACAGGGTGGCGCCAGGTCGCGGCGCTGTGCCGCGAGCGTCCTGAGTTGGCTGCGCCGATCACACCGGCGTCTCCCGCGATCCTGGCTGAACTCGTCCACGCGGTTCGCGCCGAAATGGCACTGACGTTGACCGACGTCGTGGTCCGGCGCACGGGTCTTGGCGTCGCCGGGCACCCGGGCCAGGCGGCCGTGCGGGCGAGCCTCGCCATGCTGGCCCGGGACCTGGGCTGGGACGCGGCACGCCAGGCCGAGGAGGTGTCGGGCCTCGCACGGTTCTACGCGCCCGTCATAGGGAATAGGGAGTAGGTTGTAGGTTATAGGTTATAGGTTATAGGTTGTAGGTTATAGGTTGTAGGTTAAAGGGAGGTCATAGCGCCCGTCAGAACTCCTTGCGGCTGTCCAGCAGGATTGTCACCGGCCCGTCGTTCACCAGTTCCACGGCCATGTGCGCCTGGTAGGTTCCCGTCGCCACGACCACTCCGGCCTCACGCAGACTCTGGACGACGGCGTCGAAGAGCAGGCGCCCCGCTTCCGGCCCCGCGGCCCGCGTGAACGACGGCCGCCGGCCGTGACGGCAATCGCCATAGAGCGTGATCTGCGAGACCGCGAGGATCGATCCGCCGGCCTCGCCCAGCGACCGGTTCATCTTGCCCTGCTCATCGGGAAACACGCGCAGGTCGTTCAGTTTCGTCGCGATGTACCGCACGTCGGCCGGCCCATCGTCGCCGGCGACACCGACGAGCGCCAGCAGTCCGTGGCCGATGTCGCCCACCGTGACGCCGTCGACCACGACGCGGGCCGAGGTGACCCGCTGGACGACCGCTCTCATGATGCGGACCGGGCCAGGTCGCGCACCGTGTCGGCGACCGGGTTCAGCCGCGTATCGAGGAGATGGCGCGGCGCGACGTTGGCGAGCGCGCGCAGGAGGGACTTCCTCACACCCGGGTGCTCGTGCTCCAGGTCTGCGACCAGTCGCTTGATCCGCTGCCGCTGCAGGCTGAAGTCGCCGCAGGCCGGGCAGCAGCACCCGATGATGGGGAGGCCGCTCTCCTTCGCATAGGCCCGGGCGTCGTGTTCCGTGACCAGGACCAGCGGGCGGACGACGACGTGGCGGCCGTCGTCGGACACCAGGCGCGCCGGCATCGCCTTGATCGAGCCCGCGAAGAACAGGTTGAGGAGCAGCGTCTCCACGAAATCGTCGGCATGATGGCCGAGGGCGATCTTCGTGGCGCCGAGGCTCGTCGCCAGCCGGTAGAGCACCCCTCGCCGCAGTCGTGCGCACAGTGAACAAGGCGTGTCGGCCGGCTCGAGCAGGTCGTCGATCACCTCGCCGATGGACGTGCGCTCCAGGTGGTGCTCCCAGCCGCGATCGGCGCAGGCCGCAGCCACCAGGTCGCTGCGGAATTCCTCGTAGCCGGAGTCCACGGTCACCGCAACCAGCGAGAAGCGGATCGGGGCGCGCTGGCGCAGGACATCGAGGATCTGCATCAAGGCCCAGGAGTCTTTGCCGCCCGAGAGGCCGACCATGATGCGGTCGCCGTCGGCAATCAGGTTGTACGCCACGGCGGCCCTGGTCACTTTCCGGGCAAGCCGGGCTTCGAGGGAGCTGCGGTAGGCCATCGGTGGACCCAGTCTACCGCAGGAGGAGTTTCTCCACCGTGCGCGGCCACGTGATCGCCGAGGCCACGCGGGCGGCCTCCGCGCCCATCCGCTCGGCTAGCGCCAGGTCGTCTGCCAGCCGGCGCAGGGCCCCCGCAAGGGCGCGAGGCTCGGGCAGGCACACGAAGCCCTGCACCCCGTCCTCCACCAGTTCCGCTGGACCGCCGCTGTCCGTGCAGGTGACGACGGCCTTGCGCGAGGCGAAGGCCTCGACCGTGACCAGGCCGAAATCCTCCTCGAAGGCCGGGAAGACCACCGCCCGGCAGCGGGCGAGGTACTCGACGAGGTCATCCGTGCCCACCGCGCCGATCAGCCGCACGCGGCCCTGGAGGCCGAGCTCGCGCACCAGCGCGTCGAGCCGGGCCGCCTCGTCGCCATCCCCCGCTATGGTGCAGCGGATGCCCGCGGCGTCCGGCTCCGCGAGGGCGCGGATGAGCAGGTCCATCCGTTTCAGCGGCGTAAGGCGCGACACGGCGAACAGGTCGTCACCGTACTCGTCGCACCGGTAGGGTCTCTGCGGCGGGGGCGGGTACAGCACCTCCGCTGGAATCCCCCCGAAGCGCTCGAGGCGGCGCTGGATCGTGCGCGACTGCGCGTAGAGACGCGACACGTTGCGCGTGAGGAGATACCGGTCGACCGCGTGGATGGCCCGTCGCCGGATCCGTTCCTTGATCCGTGCGCGCCACGACAGCGGGCCGCTGAAGCGATCCCACAGGTCGTAGTACTCCCGCATGCGGTGGTTGAGCCAGCACACGTGCGACGGGTGGCGGACCGCGTAGCTGGGGTACCGGAAACTGATCACGTGGTCGACGTGGCCGCCGTTATGGGTCACGCCGACATCGGTCAGCCATGTCGCGACGTAGGCGGACGCCTGCCGGCCGAAGCGATTCTGGGGGGTGAGGATGAGCCCCGCTTCATGCCCGGCTTCCCTCAGCGCGGCGACCAGCGCCCGGGCAATCACCAGGTGACCGCCTTCGGCCAGCAGCGGGCTCGACGTCACCACCGCGATGCGCTTCACGTGTGCATCCGCCTCTAGGGCATCAACTCGGGCGTGACGCGCACGCCCAGATACCGGTTGTCGGTCGAGCCGGCCGTGAGGAACATCGGCACGAACCCGCCGCTGCCGCGCACCGACACCACCCAGACACGCGTGCCCTGGTACGGGAAGCCCGCGTCGAGCGGGACGGACACCGTGGTCGACTGCTTCGGCGGCAGATCCACCGTCTGGCTCCACCACCCGCGCGACACGGTGATGCGCGAGGGCACATCGCCCGTGTCGATGACCAGCCGGAGACTCGAGGCCGGCTCAACGGTCTTCACGAGGAACTCGGCCGTCGACCGGCCGCGCACCCAGAAGCTCAGGTCTTCCCGCCCGAACGCGTTGTCGTCCAGGAAGTAGATCTGGAAGCGGCGCTGCTGGCCGAACCAGACGCGGGCGCGATTGGCCTGCGTGTTGATCGGCAGGTCGTTGACCAGGGTGAGCTCGACGGGCAGCAGACGGAGCGGGCCCTGCTTGGCATGCTCGGCCGGGTTGAAGGACGCGAAGAAGGGATTGAGCGTGATCTGGGCGGCAAACAGGCCGCCGACCACCCACGGGACGATCGCTGCCCCAATCGATTCGACGGGCGGCAGCAGGAACAGGAACAGCCCGTACGTATTCATGAAGTACCGATTGCCCAGCACTCCCCCGCCGCCGAAGTAGTTGTAGGGAATCCAGATGATCAGCAGCAGGATCTCGGCCAGCGCAGCGCCGAGAACCAGCCACTGCCAGGGCCGTCGCCACCGCCGGCGCACCAGGAACGCGCCGAGCGCGAACACGGCCGGGAAGAAGTACGGCAACAGCCCCGAGTACCGACCGATGAAGAAGTACGCGAGGTTGTGCGAGAAGACGGTCCAGAACACGCGCCGGTCGAAGATGATCTCTGTCAGGACGCGGTTGGTCGCGCGGTCCTGCCCGACCGCATCCCAACTCACCAGCCGGTCCTGGAACGGGTAGACCCCGTAGAAGGTCCGACGGTCGCCGCCCTGGAAGTTCCAGTCGCCCGTGACCGCCACGTTGCCAGCGAGCAGCACGGCGCCGCACGCGCCGAACAGGAGGCCGCAGGCCGCGGCCCGGCGCCATCGTCGCTTGATGACGAGCCACGCCAGCAGGGGCAGGACCAGGAGGATGTTCGACGGCTTCGAGAAGGTCGCCACGCCCAGCAGCAGCACCGCCACGATGTCCGAACGCGGCTGGAGGAGCCAGCGGGCCCCCCGGGGCACGCCGTCGGGCCGCGCGACCTCCTTGTAGAGCCAGGCGAAATACCCCAGCACGACCAGCGCGAGGTCGAAGAGCTCGGCGTGATCCACACGTAGTACGCCGGCGCCACCGAGGCCATCAGGAACCCGACCGCCAGCACGAGCGCGGGGACGGGCGACGTCCGGGCGTTGAGAAACAGGTAGCCGGCGAGGACCATCAGGGCGAGCAGCACCGCGTGGAACACCAGGAACCCGTTGGTGCCGAACAGGGCGACAAACGGCGCCGCAAACAGTGGGTACGCGTACGACTTCCCAAAGAACAGTTCCGCGGCGTCCGGATCGGGCGCCGACTGCACGTGGACAAACGGGGGGGTCCCGTTCACGGAGACGTCGAGGTCGCGGCCCTTCTTCAGGAACACGCCCGACGGGCCCGTCGGGAAGTCCCGCCAGACGCGCGCCAGGTCCTCGCGGCGGTAGGCCAGGTCGCCGTCCTCGGCCAGGCTGTGCCCCATCATGTAGTAGGTGGCCTCGTCGCTCTGGATGCCGAACGCGGCGCGCGAGAAGTCCACCGAGAGGCCCAGGCCCCCGTACACGCAGAGCACGAGCACGGCGGCCACCAGGCCCGGCGCCGCATCCATGCGATGGGACGGCCGGGTCTCGGTCGTGACGGGTGAACCCGTGTTGCTGGCTGGCTCGTCCACCGTGTTACACCCGATCGGGATTGTCGGCCGCCAGGAAGTCCAGGTCCGCCTCGAGGATGCCGCGGCGGTGCGTCCGCCGCGACGTCTCGTGGAGGAGCGGGTACAGCCGTTCCATTTTCCTGACGAACGTGTTGATGTCGTACCGGCGGCTCGTGACCCGCGCGTTGGCCGCGAGCCGCGCCCGCTCGTCCGGCTGGCCCATGAGCGCCAGGATCTGGTCGGCCAGGGCCCGCGCGTTGCGCTTCGGCACGATGCGCGCATCGTACCCGTCCCGGAGGATGTCGACCAGGCCGTCCGCGTCGGTGGCCACAATTGCGCGGCCGGCCGCGAGCGCCTCGAAGCCCGTGAGCGGCGTCCCCTCCCACAACGACGGGAACACGCTCAGGTCGAAGGCCGACAGGATCCGGGCCACGTCGCGAACGAACCCCGAGAACACGAACCGGTCCCCGAGGCCGAGCCGGGCCGCCTGTGCCTGCAACGCGGGGAGCAGCGGGCCCTCCCCAACCAGGAAGAACCTGGCCCGCGGGTTCGCGTCGAGCACCATCCGCGCCGCGTCCACGAGGTACTCGTTGCCCTTCGAGTCGTGCAATCGCGTCACGCTCCCGATCGCGAAGTCGTCGTCCGCCAGGCCGATCTCGCGCCGGGCCTCCGCGATTCCAGCCGGGCTGCGCACGAGGCTGAACTCGTCGAGGGGGACGCCCAGGTACACCACCTTCACCTTCTCCGGCCGGACCAGGCGCGCGTTGATCACGAAGTCGGCGGTGCTCTTCGACACGGCAATCGCGATGTCGGTGAACGGCTCGAGCGCCCTGTCGGCGACCTTCTGGAACCACGGCGTGTCCGTCAGGTTCGCGTGCTCATGCAGGATGGCCGGCAGCCTCCGGATGGCCGCGGCCCCGCGCCCGAAGGTCGTCGCGCCGTACCCGTGCATGTGCAGGATGTCGATCCGCTTGGCGTCGATGACCTTCAGCAGCGCGGTCAGCGTCGCCGGATCGAACTTCGACTTGTGGAGGTACGTGATGTCGACGCCGAACGACTCCAGCGTTTCCTCCGACAGGTCCTTCTTCCGGAGGCTGACGAGCGACACGTTGTAGCGCGCCGGGTCGAAGCGCGGGATCATCCAGGCGAACAGCCGCTTGACCCCGTGCATGCGGGATCCTTCCCAGCCGAGATGATCGCAGATCTGCAGGATGTTCAGCTTCCGGTCCGTCATGATGGTCCGTGTCCCGACGCGGGCTCGGGCGCCCGTGTGCCGATGATCTTCGCGGGCACGCCTGCCGCGATGGCGTAGGCCGGCACGGCCTGCCGGACGACGGCGGCGGCACCGACGATGGCGTGCTGGCCAATGTCCACGCCGTCGAGGATCTTGGCGCCCGCACCCATCCAGACCCCGTCGCCAATCGACACGCCGGCCGAACTGCGCTCGCCGGCCAGCACCGGCTTCGTCGTGTCGCTGAAGTCGTGGTCGCCGCCGATGACGTAGCAGTACGCGGCCAGCAGGGTGTCCGACCCGATCGTGACGCGGCTCGCCGAGAACACCTCGCAGTTGAACCCGATGTTGGCGCGATCGCCGAGCGTGATGTCGCCGTTCTTGCACGAGAGGATCGTGTTCCGTCCCACGAACACCCCGCTGCCGATCCTGATGCCGTCGTTCCGATCGCCCTTCGCGTCGAGCAGGCAGTTGTCGTCGACGACCACGTTGTCGCCAATGCGGATCTTGCCCGGGTGGCGCAGGACGACGTTCTGGCCGAACACGACGTTGCGCCCGCAGGCGCCGAGCAGTTGCGGGTACAGCAGCTTGCGCAGCACGAGCCCGAGCGCGCCCGGCACCGCCTGGCTCAGCAGGGTCACGAACTCGTGCTTGACGAGCGCCCATATGCCCGGGCGGCCGACCACGAGCGCGGCGTACTTCTGCAGCGCCGACGACCGCGCGTCGAACAACTGCTCCTGCGCCTTGGGAATCGCGCGCGTCTCAGTCATCGCCCTTCCCCGATCCCCGCCTGCCGGGGCCCTGGATCCAGCCCTGGGCGCGGTACCACGCCAGCGTCCGGCGGATGCCCTCCCGCAGGCCGACCTGCGGGGCGAATCCCAGTTCGGCTCGTGCCCGTGAAATGTCGAACGCGCGGCTTTTCGTGAAGAAGTCCACGCGGCGACGGTAGAGCGGCGGCTCGATCCGCAAGGGCACGCAGATGGCCTCACACAGCGCGCCCGCCGCCCAGAACGGCCACACGGGCAGGTGCAGGCGCGGGGGCGGGACGCCGGCTTCCCCGGCAATCAGGCCGATCAGTTCGTTCAACCGCGTGACCTCACCCCCGGCCAGAATGTAGGTCCGGCCTGCCGCCGCCGGCACCTCGCCACAGAGCCGGAATCCCTCGACCAGGTCGTCGATGTACGTCAGATGGTAGAAGATCTCGCCGGATCCCAGGGTGACGAATCGACGTTGCGCCACGCCCCGAAACAGCTTGAGCAGCCGGCGGTCTCCCGGCCCGTAGATCCCGCTGGGCCGGGCGATGACCAGTTCCAGACCCGTCCGCTCCGCGGCGGCCCGGGCCAGCCGCTCGCCCTCGAGCTTGGTGCGCTGGTACTCGTCACCGGGACGCAGCGGCGCGTCCTCGCCCGCCGGCGGGTGCTCGACGTCGCCGTGCACACCCACCGTGCTGCAATGCACCAGCCTGACCGCCCCGCCTTGTGCCGCGGCCTCCACCAGCCACTGGACCGCGCGGGCGTTCACCGCCGCGTATTCGGCCGCCCCCACACTGGCCTGCCGGTAGATGGCGGCAACGTGATAGACGACCTGCACGCCGTCGGCGGCGCGCCCGAGCGACCCGCGGTCCGTGAGATTGCCCTCGCACAACTCGATACCCAGTCGCTCGAGGTCCTCGGCCCCGCTCTCCAGCCGGCGCACGAGCGCCCGCACATCGTGCCCGCGGGCCCGAAGGCCCCTCGCCAGATGCCCGCCCGTGAACCCGGTGGCGCCGGTGACTAGAACTCGCATCGCTCGGCTACCACGGTGACCGGGGAGCCAAACAGCCGGAGCAGGCCCACGGCCGCCAGCACGCGCTCGACGCCCTCCGTGAATCCACGCGACCCGATCAGCTTGTGCACGGCAATCGGCAGGACGAACTGGCGGTGCACCCCCTTGACGCGAAAGCCGTGGGCTTCGAGGACCGCGCGAATCGCGCCGCCGCGCAGCACCCGGTAGGCTTCCACGGTTCGCCCCGTCGCGGCCACCATGCGACGCCCCAGGGCCTGGATTGCCGCGGCGCTCGTCGCCGACGGGTAGTCGAACACGACACGCGACCGGGACACGCGGCACAACTCTCCGAGGCACCGCCGCCAGTCGGGCGTGTGCATCAGGACACGGAGGCTGACGGCCGCGTCGAACGACCGGTCCGGAAACGCCAGGGCGTGCGCGTCGCCCACCTCGAATCGAACCGCCACGCCGGCGGCGGCGGCCCGCTCGACGGCGACCCGCAGCATCTCCGGCGACGCGTCGACGCCCGTGACGGCCGCACCCTTCCGGGCCACCGCCAGCGCCGCCCGTCCCGTGCCCGTGCCGACATCCAGCACGGCCACGCCCTCGAGCGGCCCGAGGAACCGGAACAGCACGTCTTCCTGGCTCCGCGCCAGGAGCTGTCCGATCGCGCCACCGAAGCGGGCGGCCTCGAACTGCTCGGCCATCGAGGGGTCGGCGTACACACGATAGCTGTAATGGTCCCGTTCGGGGCCGCCTGCCCCCGTGCCAGGCGCCGGAACACCACCGGGCTCCGGCCGGCTCACGCACCCTCCGCAATCGCCGGCTCGGCCAGCAGCCCGATCGCCCGCTTCGTCTTCTCGACGTACGCCTCGTAGGTGTACTTCGTGTCCGCCAGCTCGCGCGCCCGCCGACTGATCGCGGTTGCCAGTTCGCGGTTCAGGATCGCCTCGGCGATGCCCTGCCCGTAGGCCGCTGGCGTCGCCTCGGTCAGGATCGCGACGTTCGAATCGAGCACCTGCGTGTGGGTCAGCAGGGCGGTTGCGACGATGGGCCGGCCGGCGCGCAGGTACTGATAGATCTTCAGCGGCGTGTTCTTGCCGCGGCTGCGCGGCGACACCAGCACGTCGGCGGCATCGAGGTACAGCGGGATCTCGTCGGATGGCCGTTCGCCGGTGAACATCGTCGAGCCGGCCACGCCAGCCTGCGCGGCCTCGCGCCTGGCACGCTCCACCTGGTCCGGATGCCCGCCGACCATCACCAGCTTCGCGCGCGGGACGCGACCAAGGGCCGTCCGCATGGCGGCAAACAACAGGTCCAGGCCCTGATAGGCTTCGAAGGTCCCGGTGTAGAGCACGATCGGCTCGTCCGGAGCCAGGCCGAGCTGCGCGCGCACGGGGTTGGGCCCCTGGATGGGACGGGCCTCGCCGGCGCCGGGCGCGTTTTCGATCAGCACCGTCCTGGCGTCAGGGTCGATGCGCTGCACGACCTCTTCCAGGTGGCGGCAGATCACGATCACGACCCGGGAACGACCGACGACGCGCCGCTCCAGCCGCCGGAACAGCCCGGTCAGCAGCTTCGACTGACTGAAGCGGAAGTTGGCCAACTGCTCGGGCAGGCTCGAGTGCATGTCGTAGAGGTGCGGCACCCCGAGCCGACGGGCCACGGCGATGCCGATCGCAGCCCCTTCCTCGTGAGAGTGGACCAGGTCGTACCGGCCCCGGCGCGCCACCGCAAACGCTTTCACCGCCAGCAACGCGTCGAGCGGGAGTTTCGCCATCGAGGGCCCGATCCTGACGCGGTGGACCAGTGGAGGCCGCGCGGCCCGGAAGATGCGGAGTCCCGGCAGCGCGACGTCACGGCCGAACGGATAGGTCACCAGGTCCACGGTGTGGCCCAGATCCGCCAGGGCCCGGATCCGGTGATATTCGCTGAAGGGCGTGCCCCGGGGCTCGAAGAACGGCTCCGGCGCGATCATCAGAATGTGCATCGCGATGCCAAGCAGGCGCGCGCCCCCTGCGAGATGGGCGCCATCCGACCAATCGACCGATTGTAGGGGAGCGGGCGGCAAAGGTCAACGCGGCGATGTCCGGAACTTCCCTTCTCTGAAGCCTTTAGGGGTGGACACCTCGTGCCGCGCATGGTAGCCTTCCGCTGACGGCCGGCTCATGTCCGGCCATGGCGACCGGCCTCGATTCCTGCATGCAAGACGCCACCGACCCCACCTCGGCACCAAGCCTCACCCGTCGGCTTCTGATTCTGGCATTCAAGATTGCCGTCAGTGGCGGCCTGCTGGCGCTGTTGTTCTCGAAGACCGACTTCTCGCGCCTGGGCACCTATCTGCGTGCGGCCTCGCCGCTCTGGCTCGGTGCGGCCCTCGGCCTCTACCTGGTCATGCTCCTGGTCAGCGCCTGGCGGTGGCATCTGCTCCTGCAGGCCCAGCATATCCAGGTTCCGGGCTCGCGCCTCGTGAACTCCTACCTGGTGGCCACGTTCTTCAACAACTTCCTCCCGAGCAACATCGGCGGGGATGTGATTCGCATTCGGGACACGGTCCAGCAGGCTGGGTCGAAAACCCTGGCCACGACGATCGTGCTGATGGACCGCGGGATCGGACTCCTCGGGCTTTTCCTCGTAGCCGCGTTCGGGGCCTCGCTGGTTACGGCTGACGCCAGGGGGCTTCGGGCTGCCCCGCTCCTGTGGGCGGTGTTCGGCGCCGGCGTCATCATCGCGCTGCCCATCGTCTTCATGCCCCAGGGCATCGGCAAGCTCCTCAGCCCGCTCCGGGTGTTCCACCAGGAGTGGGTGGACGAACGGATTGCCCGGTTCACGGCGGCGCTCGGCCGGTTCGGCAAGCAGCCTCGTTCCCTCCTGGCCTGCTTCGGCGGCGCGGTCGTCGTTCAGGTGGTCCTGGTGGGCTTCTACGTGGCGATCGTCCACAGCATGCACATCCCGGTCTCGGCGGCGCACCTGGCGGTGATCGTGCCGATCTCGTTCATCGTCCAGATGCTGCCTGTGTCGGTGAACGGGTTCGGGGTGCGGGAAGCCACCTTTTCGTTCTATTTCACCCGCCTTGGCCTGCCGATCGAGTCGGCCCTGATCGTGTCGTTCGTCGGGGCCGCGCTCATCATCCTGTTTTCCCTATCCGGCGCGGTGGCCTACATTGGTCGCGGTTCCGTGGCAGCCTAAAGTCTCCCGGCCCTCGGCACGATACTTGGAGGAAGCGGGGGTGGACCACGCCCGGCGTGTCCTTGTCTAGACTCATTCACGGGGTCATCAGGTCATGAAACACACGGCATCTGGCATCCTCGCCTGCGGTCTGGCGGTCGCCATGCTGGCCGGTTGCGGGGCGGAAAAGAGCAAGAATCCAACGAGCCCGTCGATTGCGGGCCCGATCGCCGGGGTGAACATCACGGCGCCCAAGCCTCTCGAACCCCAGGGCGTCCCCGTCAAGACGACGGAGCAGCCGGTCACGCTGCTCATCGAGAACGCATCGACCAACGGTGAGCGCGCCCTGTCTTACGTTTTTGAGATTGCCACGGACGGTGAGTTCAGGCAGAAGGTGTTCAACCGCGAGGGCGTCGAACCCGGCGGCAACGGCCGGACCAGCCTTCGACTGCCCGACGCGCTGGCCCCAGACCGGACCTACTACTGGCGGGCGCGGGCGCTGGATGGCGCCAATACCGGGCCCTACTCCGCCGCGGCCAGCTTTACGGTCTACACGCCCGTCGACCTGGGCGTGCCGCAGCCCATCAGCCCGGTAGGGGGCGTCCGCACGAACAGTGAGCGTCCGGAGTTCAAGACCCGCAACGCCTCCCGGTCGGGCCCGGTCGGCGCGATCGCCTACACCTTCCAGATCTCCGAGAACGAGCCGTTCACCGCGATCGTGGCCGTCGTGACGGTCCCGGAGCAGGCCACCGAGACCAAGTTCCGGCTGGCGCAGGAACTGACTTACGACAAGCGATATTTCTGGCGCGTGCGGGCCTACGATCCCAACACGACCGGTGCCTGGTCGCCGACGCAGACGTTTCTGACACCGACCGCGCCCGAACCGCCGCCGCCCCCGGACCCGCCGCCGCCGGACCCGCCGCCGCCGGGCGGGTGGCCGACGAACGGGCCGGACGTGGTCAGGTGGGCCGAGAGTCACTATCCCGATCGCCTCCGGGGTGGCGTGTCTCTCGACGTGCGGAAGGCCAACATGGCTTACGTCCGTGACCGGATGATCGAGGCCGGCATCTGCGGCGGGATGGACCTGGCGTGGAACCTGAAGCGCGGCGGCCCCGAGATCAGCATCGACTTCCTGGACTACAAGAAGAACGGCGTCTGGATTGGCGTGGATATCGGGTTCGACTACGACAACACGAGCGTGCCCCTCCGGCTGACGTGGGGTGAGGCCGGGACCGACTACGTCTACCCGAAGACCTACCAGCCGCGCCCGGGCTGCCAGTAGGACCTCCCGCGGGCGGGGCGCCACCCAGGTGGCGCCCCGCCCATGGCTTTCGCCGCCTCCCCTCAGGTTGACCCCCCGTTGTGCGCAGGCTACGATGGAACGTTGCGGCCGGGCCAGGCCCGGTGCTGCGGCGGAGCCCCCGCTCACATGTCCAAGAACACGTTCACTCTCCAGTATCTGGCGAAGACCGCGGCCGGCGTGCCGCGCGACCTGGCCAACACGTTCATCGCGGCGAAGATCAAGCCAATCCGGCCGACCGTCCTGATCTACAACTGCACGTTCGTCTGCGACGCGCGCTGCGAGATGTGCCACAACTGGAAGCGCGGCGACCGCAAGTCGGACCTGTCGCTCGAGCAACTCGACCGGGTCATGGCGCATCCCTTCTGGGGCGCCATCGAGAACCTGAACATCTCGGGCGGCGAGCCGACCACGCGCAACGACCTGCCGGAGATGGTGGAACTGTTCGTGCGGCGCCTGCCGCGGTTGCGGAAGCTGGGCATCAACACGACAGGGCTCACGCCGCATCGGGCGATCCCGCAGTTCAGCCGCATCGTGAAATTCTGCGCCGACAAGGACATCCCCGTCAGCATCCGCGTGTCCCTCGACGGCATCGGCGACATCCACGACCAGGTGCGGCACGTCAAGCACGGCTTCGACAAGGCGTTCGAGACCATCGAGGCGATGGAGCGACTGGCCTTCGAGTACCCGAATTTCCAGTTCGGTCTCGCGGCGACCATCTTCGCCACCAACATGCTGGACGCGAAGAACATCCTGGCATGGGCGAAGGACCGGAACCTCGACATCGTCTTCAACATGCTGCGGTTCACGGACGCCATGCTGGGGAACAAGGACCTCGAGCAGTCGATCGGCTTCAAGGGCCAGGAAGAGGAGTTCATGCGGCAGTTCTTCCTCGATCGCGTCGAGGAAGAGTCGGTGCTGAGCGGGCAGGCGTTCATGTACCTGCACTACGCGGACATGATCGCCAACGGCTACGTCCGGACGATGCCCTGCCCGTTCCAGTCGCAGGGTCTGCTGCTGAACCCGGACGGCGCCTTGTTCTACTGCGAGAACTCCAAGTCGATCGGGAACGTGGCCGACACGGACGCCGAAGCCCTGTACTTCAAGGCTGAGCACATCGCGGACCGCGAGGCGTTCAAGGACACCATCTGCAAGCACTGCCTGAGCCCGTGCCAGGTGAACGTCGGCGCGATGAAGCAGTTCTTCCCATACGCGAAATTCCTGATGCGCGCCTACCGGGTCAAGCGCGACCCGAGTCGCCATTCCTCGTCGATTCCCACGCCTCAGTGAAACGCCCAACGGCCGGCGGGGCCCTCCGTGCACTGGTAGCGGTCGCCCTGACGGTCGTGGTGTTCTGGAAGAGCGACCCGCCGGCCATCCTGGCCGCGGCCGCCGGCGCGGACCTTCGCCCCATCGGGATCGCCGCTCTGCTCGTCCTGGCGGACCGCACGCTGATGGCCTACCGGTGGCTCGTGCTGCTCCGGCCGTTCACCGGCCCGGCCGGACCCCGCCTGTCGGTGGTCATGCGGATCTTCTTCGTCTCCACGTTCGTCGGCACCTTCCTGCCCGCCAGCGTCGGCGGCGACGCGGTGCGGGCCTTCGCGCTCTCGCGGCGCGGCGTCAGCGGGTCCGGCGCGGTCGCCTCGGTGCTCATGGACCGGATGCTCGGCGTCCTCTCGATCCTGATCATGGCCGTTGCGGGGCTGTTCATCGTCCGGCGCCTGGCATCGGACCCGATCGTGGTGGCGTCGCTCGCGGTGACGACGGCCGTGTGCGTCGTGGCCGCCGTACTCGTGTTCAGCAGCCGGGCCGAAACGGCCGGCCGGTGGGTCTGCGAGCGCCTGCCGTGGGTGCGCCTGCGGCAGATCGGGGTGAAGCTCATCGAGGCCATGCAGCAGTACGCGGTGCGGCGCGGCGACCTTGTCAACGTGCTGCTCGGGTCGATCGGCGTCCAGGTGCTTCGGGTCATCCAGGCCTACTACCTCGGGCTGGCGCTTGGGATTGCGATGCCGCTCGGTCTGTACTTCGCGTTCATTCCGCTCATCCTCCTGGTCATGCTGCTCCCTGTCACGGTCAACGGCCTCGGCACCAGCCAGGCCGCCTTTGTGTGGTTCTTCGGCCAGGCGGGCGTCGGCCGGCCGGAGGCCTTCGCCCTGTCCGTGCTGTTCGTGGCGCTGGGCGTGGTGGGCAATCTGCCGGGCGGCCTGCTCTACGCCACAGGGGGCATGAACCCGGCCGATACCCCGGAGGCTCGCGCGTGACCGGATCCGACGCCGCAGCCGCGCCTGCCCCGGGCGCGGCGGTGGCCTGGGGCGCCGCAGCTGTTCTTGTTGCCGCCATCGTGGCGACTGCCGCCGGCGTCGGCGCCGGCGGCGGCTTGATCTACCTCGGCGTTTACCTGCTCGCGACCGTTCCAGGACTACCCGTCGGCTTCGCCCTGTTCGGCCGGCGCCACGCGGCCGGCTGGGTGGCAGGGGCGCTGCTGGGCTATGCGCTGACCAGCCTGACCGTGTGGGCGTCGATCCGGCTTGGCTACCATGGGGGTGGCGAACTGGCGGCCGCGTGGCTGATCCTGAACGGTGTCACGTGGCCGGTCTTCGGTCTCGCCTGGCGGGGCCCTGCCGTCACACTTCACCCGTGGACGCGCCGCGACACGGCGGCGCTGCTCCTCGTCCTGCTGCTGGTCCCCGCGCTGACGGCCTCGCCGTTCCTGAAGGTCGGCCTCCGCGAACCGGACGGCTCGCGGGCGTATCGCGCCTACTTCACGATGGACTTCTTCTGGCACACGGCGTTGACGGCCGAGGTGTCGAAATTCGCGTCCCCGCCGCGCAACCCGTACCTGGCCAGTCAGCCGCTTCACTACTACTGGACGTACTTCCTCGTTCCTGCCGCGGTGGTGGGCAACGCCCCGGCCCGGCTCGCGGTCCGGATCGAGCCGACGCTGCTGGTCAACGCGCTCTGCACGGGCGTCCTTCTGATCGCGATGGTCTTCCTGGCGGCGTGGGCGGCGGTGCCGCGGGCGGGGCCGATTGCTGCTGCCGTCGCGTTCGTGGTGCTGGCCTCGAGCGCGGAAGGCAGTTGGGCGCTGCTCGACCTGCTTGCGGCGCGGCCGGCCGCTCTCGCTGGTGCGAGATCTGAATATCGACGCAGTCGCGGCGTGGACCTTTGGCGGCCTGCGCATCGACGGGTTGCCACGATCCCTGTGGTGGGTGCCGCAGCACGCGACGGCATGTGCGCTTGGCCTCATCGCGCTGATCGTCGCGGCGGCCGAGGGAGCCTCGGCGGGCCTGGCGGCCATCCTGTTCGCCGGATTCGCGCTGGGCGCGGCAGTCACGATGAGCCCGTTTCTCGGCGCCGCCTTCAGCCTGGTGTTCGCCGCAGCCGTCGCGGCGGACTCGCTGAGGGAGCCCCGGCGTGCGGTCGCGCGGCTCGGCCGCCACGCGCTTGCCGCCGTTCCCGTAGCCGTCGCGCTCGCCTGGTGCGTGCGAACTGGCATGCTGGAAGGTACGTCGGGCGCGATGAAGATCGGCTGGGGCGGCCTGGCCGCCCACTCCCCCATCCGCGTGCTGCTCCTCGGTCTCGGCCCGGCGCTGCTGCCCGCCTCCGTCGGCCTGTGGGCTGCGCGCCGCACGCCTCGCCATGCGATCACGGCGGCGGCGGGCCTGCTGGTGGGCCTGGCGCTCTATTACCTGCTGTGGATTCCGCCCGACGAGGCCTATGTGGGCTTTCGCGCGGGCCAGGTCATGCTCGTGAGCCTGCCGGCCCTCGTCGCTCTCGGGATTGACGCGGGTCTCCGGCCTGCCGTCCGGCGAGTGGGCGCTGTCGCGCTCGTCCTGTGCTTTGCCGTGGGCCTGCCCACCACGCTCATCGACTGGTACAACGCCCAGGACACCGACAACCGGGGCATGGGGCCGGGTTTTCGCTGGACGCTGCGCGTCACCCCCGACGAGCAGGAGGCGTTCCAGTGGATTCGCCGCGCGACGGACCCGCGGGCCACCGTGCAGATGGAGCCGACCAGCCGTGAGCGCGACACGTGGACGCTCATCCCGACCTTCGCGCACCGCCGGATGGCGGCCGGGATGGCCTACTCGCTGCTCCGCCGGCCCGAGTTCGAGAAACGCTCCCTGCAGGTCCGGACGATGTACGCGACCCTCGACGCCAGGGCCGCCTGGGACACCGCACGGGCGCTCGGGATCGACTACATCTACGTGGACCGCGCGGAGCGCGCCGCGTTTCCCTCCGACGCGCTGGCGAAGTTCGACGGGCATCCCGACTTCTTCCGACGGGTGTTCGCGAACGCCGAGGTCCGCATCTACAGCGTCGTCTCCGGCGGCCGCTGACCCAAGGTCCACCCGCGCCCCCGTTGCGGATGGCAGCGGCGGACGGGTTATACTGCACGCCGACACACGATGACACACGGCTTCGTCGCGGATGGCCCACCTGCCTCTCCTGACCCGCGGGTCCGGGTCGTGCTGTTCTCCGGCGGGCGGGGCTCGGGGGCGCTTTCCAAGCGCCTGGTCACCGACCCGAATATCGATCTCACGATTGCGATCAACGGCTACGACGATGGGGCGTCGACCGGCAGGGTCAGGCGCTTCCTGGGCGACAGCCTGGGGCCGTCGGATTTCCGCAAGAACGCATCGCACCTGGCGCGGGAACTGGGCACGTGTCCTCCGGCCCTCGTGGAACTGCTGGACTACAGGCTCCCGGTCGGCTGCGAACCGGACGACGCACAGGCCATCCTCTCGACAATCGGGACGACGCCGGCAAGCCTCGGGACGCCCGATGCGTTGCGGGTCCACACGCTCGCAGCACAACTGGAGATCGCGCGGCGCACCCAGTTGGCCGACCGCCTGGCTGCGTTCGAGCGCGAACGGGCCGGCACGGGCCGTCCCTTCGACTTCTCGGACTGCGCGATCGGCAACCTGATCTTCGCGGGGTCGTTCCTGCTGCAGCAGCGGCGCTTCAACGCGGCGGTTGACGACTACTGCGCGCTCGTCGGACTGCCCGCGGGGCTCGTCGAGAACGTGACCGACGGCACCGATGCCTACCTGGTGGCGCTGGATGCGCACGGGGCGGTGCTGGCCAGTGAAGAGGCGATCGTCGACGCCAAGCGCCGGAACCAGGTCCGGGACATTTTTCTCATCGCGGGTCCCCTGGGCAGCGAGGAGCAGGGGCGGCTGGCAACGGCCGCCCCCGACGCGTGCGCGGCCTACCTCACGTCGCGATCCCGGAGGGTGGCGCTGAACCCTCGCCTGGTCGACCGGATCGTGTCGGCTGATCTCATCGTGTACGCGCCCGGCACCCAGCACTCGAGCCTGTTCCCGTCCTACCTCACGCCGGGGCTGAGCGAGGCCATCGCGGGGAACCTGGGCGCCACGAAGCTCCTGGTGACGAACATCCAGACCGACGCGGAGATCGCCGGCAGCAGCGCCGTCGACATCATCGAGCGCGCGGTCTACTACCTGAAGGAGAAGGGGCGGCTGCACGTGCCGACGCCCGCCCTCATCACGCACTACCTCATCAACGAGCCCGATCGGCCGGAAGACGGGCGGCCGTACGTGCCGCTCGGGAAGCTGGACGCGCTGGACGACCCGCGGCTGGTCCGGATTGGCCATTACGAGGATGGCGTGACCGGCCGGCACGATGCGGCCAAGCTGCTGACCCCGTTCATCACGGGATTCCTGTCGCGCCGCCGCACGCCGAAGGTGGCCGTCGTGCTGCACGACGTCGACTCGGAGAACAAGCTCAGCCAGACGATTCTCGAGATGGTGAGGGGCGGCATCGAGCGCCAGGACGCCGCGGTCACGGTCTTTCACGGAAGCCACGAGGCGCTCGACGACACCTTCGTGGGCCGCCTGCCGTTCCCCGTCGTCCGGGTCGAGGCGCCGGAAGCCACCTGGGACGCGTTGCTTCAACCCCAGTTGACCGCCGGCGGTTTCGACTACGTCGTGCTCTTCGAATCGTCCGGGATGTACCGCGGCGAAGACATCGTCAGCCTGATCTCGCCGCTCCTGTTCGGGCGGCTGGACGCTGTCTGGGGCAGCCGGCGCCTCTCGGTCCGGGACATCGAGGAATCGTACCGCCTGCGCTACCGGCACAACATGCTGCTCGGCACCATCAGCGCCGTCGGCAGCTATGCGTTGAGCATTGCGTACCTGCTGCTGTACGGCCGCTACATCTCGGATACCCTGTCGGGCGCGCGCGCGATGCGCCTGCGGTTCCTGATCGAGGCCGACGTCCGCGTCTCCGCGAAGCAGGCCAACCAGCGACTCCTGTCGACCCTGATGCGGCGTCGCGCCGAACTGCAGGAGGTCTACGTGCGCTTCGTGGCGCTGTCCCCGGAGCGCGTCAAGCGAACCACGGTGCTGGACGGGCTGGCGTCGCTCGGCAGCATCGTGGCCGCGCGCTTCCGCGGCCTGCCGCGGGCCGGCGCGCCGCCACGCGCATGAGACGCATGCTCGTCGTTCCCGCCGCCGGCTCGGGATCGCGCCTGAAGGCGAGCCTTCCCAAGCTGCTCGTCCCGGTCGCGGGACGTCCCATGATCGATCATCTGCTCGAGCTGTACCAGGAGCGGGTCGATCGTGTCGCGCTCGTCGTGCACCCGGACGCGGAGGGCGCGGTCAGGGAGCACCTGGCCCGGCTGACGTCGTGCACGGTGCGCGTGGACCTGGCGTTCCAGGACCATCCGACAGGCATGCTCGACGCGATCCTGGTCCCTGCGCGGCTCGTGCGGGGCCTCGCACCGGACCGCGTGTGGATCACGTGGTGCGACCAGGTGGCGGTGCATCCGCTCACCGTGCAGCGCCTGGCGGCGATCGAGGAATCGCAGGCCGCTGCCCCGCTGGTGTTCCCGACCGCCGTCGGACCCGATCCGTACGTCCACCTGGAGCGGGACGACACGGGCCGCATCGTCCGGATCCGGCACCGGCGGGAAGGCGACGCCATCCCGGCGACGGGCGAGAGCGAGATGGGCCTGTTCAGCCTGAGCGGACGCGCGTACCTGCGCGACCTCGCGGACTTCGCCCGCTCTGCCGAGCCGGGCAGCGCGACGCGCGAGCGCAACTTCCTGCCGTTCATCCCCTGGATGTCGAGCCGCGGGGACGTCCTGACGTTCCCGTGCGAGGACCGCATGGAAGCACTCGGCATCAATACGCCCGACGACCTGCGCAACGTCGAGGCCTATCTCGCCGGGCGCGCCCGCCAGACGGGCGCCCCCGGGGACCTGCCCACATGACACCGGCCGTGCCCGGTTCGTCGCCCGTGCTCTCGGTGGTGATTCCCGCGTACAACGAAGAGCGCTTCATCGGCACGCTGCTCGAGCGGATTCGAGCCGTGGATCTCGCGTCGCTCGGCCTGGCTGCGCAGATCATCGTCGTGGACGATTGTTCGCGCGATCGCACTTCGGCGGTCGCGGCATCGGTGCCTGGCGTGATCGTGGAGCGCCACGCGCGGAACGGCGGGAAGGGCCGCGCCGTGCGGACCGGCCTCGCCCGCGCCACGGGCGACTACGTCATCATCCAGGACGCGGACCTCGAGTACGACCCCGGTGACTATCTCCCGATGCTTCGGGCGCTGATCGACCGCCCGGCCGACATCGTGTACGGGAGCCGCTACCTGAAGCATCCGCAGCGCGGACGGCTCGTCAACCTGCTGAGCGGCAAGCACCCGGCCCAATCGTGGGCCGCCTACGCGGGCGGCCGGAGCCTCAGCCTCGTCGCGCTCGCGCTGACCGGCCACTACCTCAGCGACACGGTCACGGCGCTGAAGCTGTTCCGGCGCGAGGTGCTCGACCACCTGACATTGGAGACGACGGGGTTCGAACTGGACCACGAGATCACGGCCAAGGTCCTTGCGCGCGGGTACCGCATCGTCGAGGTGCCCATCTCGTACTTCCCGCGCAGCCGGGCGGAGGGCAAGAAGATCGGCTTGCGGGATTGGTTCATCGGCACGCGGACGTTCGCGCGCTACCGCCGCGGGTGAGGGCGGGCGGCTACTAACCTCACCGGGGCTCACAACGGTCGACGGTGTTCGCACCCGGGCACGCGGGCTGAAGCCCGCGCGCTACGGCCCGGCGCATGGTCAATTCAACTGTAGCGCCGGGATTAACACCGGAACTCACGTGTGATGAGTATGTTCGCTCCGGGCACGCGGGCTGAAGCCCGCGCGCTACGGCCCCGCGCATGGTCAACTCAACTGAGCGCCGGGGTCAGTCGGGGTTCGACTCCCGGATCTCGCGGATGGCGTACGTCGTCTTGTCCTGCGACTCGTGGTAGGTCCGGGCCTGCATCTCCGCGAGCAGGCCGAGCGTGATGAGCTGGACGCCGGTGAAGACGAGCAGGATCCCGAACAGCAGCAACGGCCGGTTCGCGATCGACTGGTAGCCAAAGAGGCGCTGGTAGGCCAGCCACCCGGTGATGATCGCGCCGAGGCCGCCCATGATGATCCCGAGCAGCCCGAAGATCTGCAGCGGGCGCGTCGAGTAGCTCAGCAGGAATTTCACCGTCAGCAGGTCGAGCACGACGCGCACCGTGCGGGAGAGGCCGTAGTTCGATTGCCCGTGCCGGCGGGGCCGGTGGTTCACCACCTGCTCGGCAATCGTCACGCCGAACTCGCTCGCGATGGCCGGCAGGAACCGGTGCATCTCGCCGTAGAGCCGCAGCGGCTTGACCACCTCGGCCCGGAAGACCTTCAGCGAGCAGCCGTAGTCGTGCAGCTTCACCCCTGTCGTGTGCGAGATGATCCAGTTGGCGATCATCGAGGGCAACCGCCGCGTGAGGAACGGGTCCTTGCGTTCCTTGCGCCAGCCGGCGGCGATGTCTGCGCCCTGCTCGACGAGGGCGACCAGCGCGGGCAGGTCGGCGGGGTCGTTCTGGAGGTCGCCGTCCGAGGTGGCGATCAGCTGCCCCCGCGCGTGCGCGAAGCCCGCCGAGAACGCGGCGGTCTGCCCGAAGTTGCGCCGGAAGCGAATCACGCGCCATCGCGGGTCGCCGGCCTGGCAGGCGGCGAGCAGATCGAAGCTGTTGTCGGTGCTGCCGTCATCGACCACGATGACTTCGTAGGGCCGGCCCCAGCGTCCGAGCGTGTCGGTCAGCTGCCGGTACAGCTCGGGAATGCTGGCGGCCTCGTTTCGGATCGGAATGACGACGGACAGGTCGGGTATCGTCACGGCGTTGGCTGCAAGGCGTGGCGCAGGATGCGCCCCGGATTATAGGGTCCGCCCGAACCGGCGGTCAATTCCGCGCGGGCACGGCTCGGCACGGCACTCACACGCTGCCGGGCGCCCGGCGCTGGCGCCGGTGCCACCAGTAATACGCGGCCAGGCCGGTGCCGAAGGCTGCGGTCAGCCACAACGCCACGGCGTTGCCGTGCTCGCGCATGTAGGCGAGGGCCGCGTCCCCGTAGTAGTAGGCCGCCAGGCCCTCGAGCAGGTAGCGCAGGCCGCGGCCGAACCCGACTGACAGCACGAAACTCGGCACGGACATGCGCGCGACTCCCGCCGCGAGCACGAAAATCTTGAACGGCATCGGCGGGGGCAGCATCGAGGGGACGATGATGGCGGCCACGCCGTACTTCCGGAACGCCGCCGTGGCCCGCTCGACCTGATCACCCTTGAAGCGCCGCCGCAAGAGGGCCTCCCCTCCCTTTCGCGCGATCCCGTACACGACCAGGCAGCCGGCGATCGACCCCAGCGTGGCCATGCCCGCGTAGTACAGCAGCAGCGACTTGTGCCGGGTGACCATCCAGACGATCAGGATGTCGTTGATCTCGGGCAGCGACACGAATGACGAGTCGAGAAACGCGATGAGGAAGAGCCCCGGGCCGCCAATCCCCATCGCGAACGCCTGCGCCCATACGACGAATCGCTTCATCGGGCCCCCTGCGCGGCAAGGGTGGGCGGTCGTGGGGCGGCGGGAGACGTCATGGGCGGAATCTGGTGTAGAGTGGAATCTGGGTTACACGCAGCCAACGAGACACCGTGGATCACCATCGGGGAAACCTGCCAATTATAGCCGACCGCCCGCGCCAACCGCGACCCGCCCGCTTCGCCGGCTTCTCACTCGGTTCCGCGCGGCTGCTGCCCGCCCTGCTGGCGGTGGCGGCCGGTGTCGCGGGAGCGGCGGTCGCCGTGTATTACTCGCGCGCCGGTCTGGCCTTGAGTCACTACGACGCCAAGGCGCACCTGGTCGTGGCCAGGCGCATCATCGACAGCATCACACCTGGATGGGTGCAGATCGGCGCCGTGTGGCTCCCGTTGCCGCACCTGCTCGGGATGATCCCCGTCCAGGTGGACGTGTTCTACCGGACCGGTGCGTTCGCGATCGCCATGTCGGTCGTGGAGTTCGCGGCGACGGTGTTCCTGATGGCGCGCATCGTCCTCTGGGCCTCGGGGTCGCGCGTGGCCGCGGCGGCGGCCGTCCTGGCGATCGCCCTCAGTCCGGATGTCCTGTACCTCCAGGCGACGCCGATGACAGAGCCTCTGCTCATGGCGTTGACGATGCTCGCCGTGTGGTGGGGCATCAAGGGGCTCGCCGACGGGTCGTCGCGCCACGTGCGCCTGGCCGGCCTCGCGATGGCGGCCGCGTGCCTGACACGCTACGAGGCCTGGCCCGTCACGGCGGCGATCTTCGGCCTTGGGTTCGTGGGGTTGTTGCTGGAACGCGTGCCGTGGCGGATCGCGCTGTCGCGGATCTGGCGGATGGCGGTGTACCCGGCTGCCGCCATCGCGGGGTTCCTGATCCTGGGCCGGGCCACCGTCGGATCGTGGTTCGTGCAGTCGGGCTTCTTCGTGCCGGAGAACCTCGCCATGGGCCGGCCCGCGCGCGCGCTGGTGTCGGTCTGGTGGGGCGTGCACGAACTGACCAGCTATCCCCCGCTGCTGCTCGCCGCGGGCGGGGTCCTGGCGGTCGTCGCGGCGGTGGCGATGCGCGCGAAGCGGGGCCTGACCCTCGTGCCGCTCGCGCTGCTGGCCGCGGGGACGCTGCCCTGGTACGCGTTCTACGAGGGACACCCGTTCCGGATTCGCTACATGATCCCGCTGATCCCCGCGATGGGCATCGCGCTCGGCCTCGGCATCGGCCTCGCCGGGCGCGCGCGGTTCGTGGCCGGCGCGCTCGCGGCGGCGGCACTGGCCCTGGGCCCGCGCCCGCTCGATCAACGTGCCCCGATGGTGCTCGAGGCGCAGTGGGACAGGCCCAATCGGCTGGGACGCGCCGCCGTGACGGCGGCGCTCGTGGGGAGCTACGACCGCCAGCCGATCATGGCCAGCATGGGATCGCTCGCCCACTACATGCAGGAACTCTCACTCGAGGGCTTCGCGATCCGGGACTTCCTGCACGAGGGCAATGGTGACATCTGGCAGGCTGCGCTCGTGAGCCCGTACCCGCACGTGGGCTGGATCCTGGTCGAGGAGCAGGCGGAAGGGGGCGACATGCTGGCCCAGCTGGCCAGGCAGCGCCCCGGCTTCCTGCACGGATTCGCACGCGTCGCCGAGGGCGGCGGCGTTGCGCTCTACCGGCGCGTCAGAACCTCACCTGAATCGTCCCCAGCGTATTGAACCCGCCCAGGTCGATGCGGTCGCCGTAGAACTGCGTCGCGTCCAGCTTGCCTTCCGCCTTCTGGTAGCGGACCTCCAGGCCGAGCCCCAGGTGCCGGCCGCCGACAAACCGCACCCCGAAGACCGCCACGGGCCCGACCGCGGTGCCCTGGGCCTCGTACCGGCTCCGGAACACGCTGCCATCGGTGAAGTCCACGAAGTCGCCCGTCTCCGAGTACCGCCACCGGAAGAGGCCGACGCCGCCTCCCACGTACGGCTGCACCGGCGCGTGCCGCCCCAGCAGCAGGACCCTCACCGTCGCGGAGATGGGGACGACCCGCAGGCGCAGATCCTGCTGGATCTCCGACCCGTCGCTGTTCACCCACTGGTCGTACACGCTGGGAACCGTGCGGGCGTAGTAGTTGACGCCGGCGCCGGCCTCGAGGAAATCGCCGATGTTCACCAGGTATTCCCCGCCGAAGGTGGCGCCGGAAAAGTCCTTCACCGCGAAGAACAGGTAGTTCCGGTTCTCGAACAGCACATCGCCAGCGACCCGCGAGTCCTCACCTCTCACGGCGAAATAGCCGAAGTTGAAGGTCACGGATTGCTGCGCCCGCGCGGGCGTGCTCGAAAGCGCAAGGGTGCCGAACGTCAGGATCGATACGCACCAGATGCGTCGTAGCATGGCTGTCTCCAGTCGGGGCTGATAACAGGATAACGCCGCAGGAGCAGGGCGGACCAGCCTGGTCGCCGGCCGACCGCACGGCCGCGTCGCGCTGCCCGCATGGCCGTTCTGGTAGCAGGAACGATGCCACCGCCGTCGGGCCGATTTCGAACGATTCGGCGGGCCCGGCCGCTGTGCTGTCCGGGACGGATGTCAGGGCGTCCGGTTTCGTGAACGATCGGCCTTGAACCCGGCGATCGTGAGGAGCATCTGCTCGTGGAGGGCCCCGTTGGAGGCCAGCACGTGGCCCGCCTGCAGGTCGAAGGCGCGGCCGTCCACGCCCGACACGGTCCCGCCGGCTTCCTCGACGATGAGCGCGGCCGCCGCGACGTCCCAGGGCTTGAGCCGCTGCTCCCAGAAAGCGTCCATGCGCCCGGCCGCGACGTAGCACATGTCGAGCGCCGCCGAGCCCAGCCGTCGCACGGCCCGCGCCCGCGCGATGAACGCGGCGAACAACCCGATCAGATCATCTGAATCCTGGTGGACGTCGTAGGGGAAGCCGGTCACGAGGAGCGCGTCGATCAGCGTGGCCGTGTGCGACACGGACAGCGGCAAGCCGTTCAGGCGGGATCCATCCCCGCGCTCCGCCGTGAACAACTCCTCCCGCGACGGGTCGTACACCGCCGCGACATCGACCCGCCCGTCGATCTCGAGCGCCAGGGACGCACAGAAGATCGGCAGCCCGTGCGCGTAGTTCGTGGTGCCATCGATGGGGTCGAAAATCCAGCGGTGCGCGCTGCGCCCGCCGCCGCCGGACGCGCTGGTGGCGCCGAGTTCCTCCGCCAGCACGGAGTGGGACGGGAAGCGCTCGGCAACCACGCGGCGGAACATCGCTTCGACCGCGAGGTCCACCTCGGTGACGAGGTCGATCTCGCCCTTCTTGTCGATGCGGATCGCGCGCCCGAGGTGGGCCATCTGGATCGCGCCGGCCCGCAGGACGATGTCGATGGCGGTCGCCAGGAACCGGGGATCGTGCAGCATGGAAGGTGGCAGGGTTCGATCAGCCTGCGGCCGGCAGCCTCTTCACCATGCGGACCTCCATGCCCCCTTCCGGGGCCCGGCGGATGTCGACTTCATCCATGAAGTTCCGCATGAAGAAGATCCCGCGCCCGCTCGACTTGAGCAGGTTCTCCGGCGCGAGCGGGTCTGGCAGCGCCGCGGGGTCGAACCCCAGCCCCTGGTCCCTGACCCTGATCACCAGCTCGGTCGGGGACTCGACCGGCAGCGCGGTGAACTCCACGAACACGCGCTTGGCGATGTCGTGCCGGTTCCCGTGCTTGATGGCGTTGATGACCGACTCCCGGATGGCGACCTCCATCCAGACGACAGTGTCTTCCTCGAGCTGCAGCATCCGGCCGACGTGGTCGCTGACGAACTGGACCAGATCGAGCATCTCGAACCGGCTGCAGAACTGGAGGCTGACGCTGGCGCCGCGCTGGGGAAGGACCATGTTGGTATCGGAACACATGCCCGAGTCGTGATTGAATAACATAGCCCAGATTCCAGGGTCAAGCGAACGGGAACTTGCGGCCGCCAGGCCGTCCGGCCGGTCGGCCAATCGGGCCGAGGGTGATGGTATAGTGCGAGCCGTGGCATCCACGCTGGTTGCTCCGATCGGCCCCGGGGAGGGCCTGCATGGCCGCGTCCGCGTGCCCGGCGACAAGTCGATCTCGCATCGCGTCCTGATGCTCGCCGCCCTGGCGGACGGCGAATCCCGCCTCTTCAACCTGGCGCCAGGTGAGGACTGCCGGGCCACGCGCGAGTGCCTGGCCGCGCTGGGCGTCCCCGTCCGGCCGGCCGGGGAGGACGTGTCGGGCGGCACCGCCTGGATCGTCGAGGGTCGCGGCGTCGGGGCGTTGCGCCCGGCGCCCGCCGCACTTGAGGCCCGCAACTCGGGGACGACGGTCCGCCTGCTGTGCGGGATCCTGGCCGGGCACCGGTTCGACACGACCTTCACCGGGGACGCCTCCCTCTCACGGCGCCCGATGCGCCGCGTCATCGAACCCCTCGAGCGCATGGGCGCGCGGATCACATCGAACGATGGCCGCCTGCCGCTGACCGTGTCGGGTGGCGCGCTGTCGGCGATCGCGTTCGATCCAGCCGTGCCGAGCGCCCAGGTCAAGAGTGCGGTGCTGCTGGCCGGGCTCCACGCGCGGGGAATCACCTCGGTGCACGAACTGGTGCCGACGAGGAACCACACCGAGCTCGCCCTGCGGATCTTCGGCGCCGAGGTCGACATCGACGCGCAGGCCCGCGTCCGGGTGGCCGGCGGCCAGCGGCTGCGTCCCGCCACGGTGCGCGTGCCGGGCGACGCGTCCTCCGCGGCATTCTGGGCCGTGGCCGCTGCCGCGGTGCCGGGGTCAGAGGTCGAGATTCATGACGTGGGCCTCAACCCGACCCGGATCGCGTTTCTCGACGTCCTCACCCGCATGGGCGCGCAAGTCGACGTGGCCATCCTCAATCCGGGCGAGCCGGAGCCCGCCGGCACGATGCGCGTGCGGTACGGCACCCTGCGCCCGGCGACGATCGACCCGACGGACGTCCCCGCGCTCATCGACGAGATTCCCGCCCTCGCCGCGCTCGCGACCTTTGGGGGCGCGCTCACCGTCACGGGGGCCGGCGAACTGCGGGTCAAGGAAAGCGACCGCATCGCGGCGCTGGTGGCGGGGCTCCGCGCCCTCGGCGCCACGGCCGAGGAGTACGACGACGGTTTCACGGTTCAGAGCGGTGAGCCGCTGGCGGGCGGCACGGCCGACGCCGCCGGGGACCACCGCCTGGCGATGGCGTTCTCGATCGCCGCCCTCGGGGCGCGCGCCTCATCCACCATTCTCGGGGCCGATGCCGTGTCGGTGTCGTACCCGGGGTTCTTCGACACGCTCGGGATCCTGCGGTCGTGAGAACGGACAAGATCTACCTCGTCGGGTTCATGGCAGCGGGCAAGACGTCGGTCGGGCGGGCGCTCGCGTCCCGGCTGGGCTGGCAGATGATCGACGTGGACGACACCATCGAGGCCCGGGAGCGCCAGCGGGTCTCGGAGATCTTCGCCCGGCATGGCGAAGCATACTTCCGCGCCGTAGAGCGCGCCGTCCTGCTCGACCTGGTGGCGGAGCGCCACGCGGTGATCGCCACGGGCGGCGGGACGTTCGCGGATCCCGACAACCGGGCGGTCATCAAGGCCGACGGGGCTGCGATCTGGCTCGACGTGCCGCTGGCGGAGCTCGTCCCGAGGATCCCGCTCGACGGCAGCCGCCCGCTCGCGGCCGACCGGACCCAGCTGGCGTTGCTCTATGACGTGCGGCGCGCGGCGTACCAGCTCTCGCACTTGCGGGTCGACGCTTCGCGCAGGCCGATCGGTGAACTGGTCGAGCACATCCTGGAATGGCTGGGAGCATAGAAGGCGATGCGCTACCTGATTCTCAGCGATATCCATTCGAACCTGGACGCGCTGGACGCGGTGCTCGCCGCGGCTGAGCCGTACGCGTGGGACCGGGTCCTGCTGCTCGGCGACCTGGTGGGATACGGCGCCGAGCCCAACGCCGTGATCGATCGGCTCCGATCGCTCCACCCGTTCGCGGCCGTTCGCGGCAACCACGACAAGGTGGCTGGCGGGCACGAGGACGCGGAGGGGTTCAATCCGCTGGCCCGCCAGGGCGCGCTGTGGACGGCCGAAGCCCTCACGCCCGAGAACAAGGCCTACCTCTCGGCCCTCGCCGCGGGTCCCGTCGCCGTGGACGATCTCCTCGAGATTTGCCACGGGACGCCCTTCGATGAGGACGCCTACGTCTTCGACGAACTGGACGCGCTCCGGGCCATTCGCGCCGCCTCGCGCCCGGTGTGCCTCTACGCGCACACCCACTGCGCCATGGTCTACCGCCTGACGGAGCAGGAGCTCGACATCTGCCAGGTGGCACCGTTCGGCGACACCGTCATCGTGTTCGATCCGTCGAGCCAGTACCTGGTCAACGTGGGGTCGGTGGGACAGCCGCGGGACGGGAACCCGCGCGCCGGTTTCGGGGTGATCGACAGCGGGGCGGGCCGACTCACGCTGGTGCGCGTGGACTACCCGCTGGAGCGGACGCAGGCGAAGATCCTGGAGGCGGGGCTGCCTGCGGCGCTCGCTCACCGGCTCGCCGTCGGACGGTAGGCACGGCGCAAGGCTGGCGAACGGCGAACGGCCTGGCAGGGGCGAACGGCTTCCGGCCGGGCAGCGGCACACGGCGAAGGGCCCTGCTCTACCCCTGGCGCTCGGCCTTCTGCGCACGCGCCGCCTTGCGGACCGCATCCTCTTCGCGCCGCCGCAACTCCGCTGCGAAGGCGTCGCGCGCGGCCCGCGATCCCAGAATCCAGCCGATCACGATCCCGATCACGAGAAGCGTCGGGATATAAATGAAGTGACCGGCGCCCATTTCACCCATCACGCGCCTCCGCCGCGCTGGCCGGCGCGCCGTTCCAACGTCTGAATCTCGTCCTGCACCGTCTTCATACGGCGCCACAGGAACCAGACATAGCCCAGCAGGGCCACCCAGACGAACGCGTAGGCCGCAATCAGCAGCGGTGCGGCGGGGAGCGACTCCACGATGGCGGGGGCCGACCCCACGGGCACGAACTCCCCTTTTCCGGAGGGGGGCTGCGACGCCCACGCCGTACCGGCGGTCAGCACGGCGGCCGACGCCCACGCGGGAACATAACGAAAGGCTCGGTTCAGCATGTTGCGCATGACCTCCGCGGCGCCCGCTCCAGCCGGCCGCGCCGCGACCCGTCTCAACTATTCATCCATCGCCAGGTACAGTTGTTCGACTCGCGCCCGCTGGTTTTCGAGCCGCGTGCGCAGCCATAACAGCAGGCCGAACAGCAGCAGGAACGACACCACGCAGAACCAGAACGGGCCCCGCATGCCGGGCGCCAGCGTCCGGACGACGTTGGTGTTCGGGTGAATCGTCCGCCACCAGTTCACCGACACGTAGACGAACGGCACGTTCGCCATGCCGAAGATGGCCATGGCCGCGGCCAGTTTTTCCGATCCCGGTCCGCCGTACCGGCGCACGAGCAGGTAGGCGATGAAGATCATCCAGAGCAGGAGGACCGAGGTCAGGCGGGCATCCCACTGCCACCAGACACCCCAGGCCTTGCGGGCCCAGAGCGGGCCGGTCACGAGCACGATGGCCCCGAACAGGACCGACAGTTCGGCCGCCGACACCGCCAGCCGATCCGCGGCGGCGCTCCGCTTGAAGAGGAAGACGCCGCTCGCCACGCCGCACACGAAGGTGGCCAGGAACATCACCATCGCGGCCGGCACGTGGTAGTAGAAGATCTTCTGGATCATCCCCATCGTCGCTTCCGTCGGCGCCCCGGCCACCATCACGGGAGCGGTGACGAAGAGCACCATTGCGACGAGAGTCAACGGAGTGAAGGCTTTGTTCATGGCAGCGGCTCTCGACACACGACGAACGGCGAATCAGCGGCGAACGGCAAACGGCTCACGAATCCCTATCCCCTATCCCCTATAACCTATTCCCTATAACCTATTCTGTCATGAGCGGCTCGAACGTCCACAGCGACAAGGTCACGAACACGACGTCGAAGAACACGAGGAGCGCCGCCCAGAAGCGCGCCATCGGGACGTCTGGCGTCGCCTGCAGCAGCGCCATCGTCCCGCGCACGCCGGCGATGATCACCGGGACGGTAATCGGATACAGCAGCACCGGCAGCAGCACGTCCCGGCTCCGCGCCTTGATGAGCATCGCCGCGAACAGCGTCCCGACGCTCGAGAATCCGATCGTGCCGGCAACGAGCAAGACGGCCAGCCAGAGCGGCTCGGCAAAGACGGGCGCCGAGAACAGCAGCCCGACGAGCGGCACCAGGATGGCCTCCACCACGAGCAGGAGGCTGACGATGCCCAGCAGCTTGCCGACGTAGATCGCGGGACGTTCCGACGGCGCGAGCATCAGGGCCCGCAGGGTCTCCGTGTGGCGTTCGCGCTCGAAGGTCCGGCCCAGCCCGAGCGTCCCGGCAAAGGAAATCGCGATCCACAGGATGCCGGCGGCGGCGTCCTCGAGCGGGCGCCCCTCCTTCACGAGGGCGAACGCGAACACGAGCACGCACGACACGGCGAAGAACACGGTCGTGTAGATGACCTCCCGGCTGCGCACCTCGACCGTGAGGTCCTTGCGCATCACCACCCACGCCACCCGGAAGAACTGCGCCACCAGATGCTCCTACGAGGCGCGCGGGACGGCGGCCACCGCGGAGCGGTACCGTTCCCGGAGAGTGCCGGCGGTGGGCTCGACCAGCAGCAACCGCCCATCGCGGAGCACCGCAACCGTGTCGAGCAGCCCTTCCGCGAGGTCCAGGTCGTGGGTCGCGACGAGGATAATCGCCCCGTCGTCCCGGAGTTCCTTCAGCCGCGCCACCAGCGCCTGCCCCGATGCGTCGTCCAGGCCGGTGAACGGCTCGTCGAGCAGCAGCAGCCTGGGTCCGTGGAGCAGAGCGCGCTCGAGCGCCAGCCGCTGGCGCATGCCGCGCGAGAACCCGGACACCGCGTCGGTGCCCCGCTCGCTCAACCCGGCGCGCGCCAGGGCCCGATCCACGCGCTCGCTCACACCGTCGAGGGCATAGAGCCGGCCGAAGAACTCGAGGTTTTCGCGCGCGGTCAGTTCGGGATAGAGGTAGAGGTCGTGGCCGAGCATGCCGAGCCGCGACCTGAGGCCCGGGCCCGCGTCATGCGCCGTCGTCGTGCCGTACAGAACGGTGCCCGCCGACGGGGCGAGCAGGGTTGAGACGATGGCCAGCAATGTGGACTTGCCGGCCCCGTTCGGGCCGAGCAGGCCGACGATTTCACCGGCGCGGCAGGTGAGGTTGACGCGGGACAAGGCGCGCCGGCGCCCGAAGTGGCGGGAGACGTCGCGCAGGGAGAGCTCGTCGAAGTCGAACGTCACGCGGCCAGCCCCTGGTTGCCGTCGTCCGGGCCTCCCTGGTCGAGTTCTCCGTACACGCGCTCGAGCTGGGCCATGAGGTCGGCGTGCTTCTTCGCATAGCCGGCCTCGTCAATGGTCCCGGCCTGGCGCCGCTCCTCGGTCGCGACCATGTCGTCCAGCAACCGCTCCCGGCGTGTTTCCAGCTCCGCTCGCCGCGCGGCGGCCGCCGTGTCCTTCGGACCGCCGAACACGCCCCAGGTCCCGACGAGCAGGATGAGCACGACGAGCCCGATCCCCACGTAGCGCCAGCTGTGGCTCCGCGAGGGCACGCCCGTCAGCGACAGTGTCAGTTCCGTGCCGGCGGGCAGGGCCGGCCCGGTCCCCATGATGAAGTTGTGCCCGGCGTTGTTCACGTCGCTCTGGTTGCCGAACTGAGGCGACGTCATGTGCAGGTTGCCGGCCTTGGCCACGATCACCTGGACCTGGTCGAGCTGGATCGGAAACTGCTGCCGGATGGTGCATTCGGGCCCCGCTGCCGGCAGCGTGTACGCCAGCTGCACGAGCGTGGTGCCCGGCTGGAACGGACCGGTGATCGTGACGTGCGTGCCCCGGACCTGGGCCTGGGGGGACGAGCCTTCCAGCATGCTGGCTTGCGTGGCGGCCTCCGGCAAGTCGAACGCGATCTCGGTCGCCGGCTGCACGGGCGTCATGCTCGGATTGACGAGGTCGAGGATGTAGAACACCTGGAGCGCGACATCGTCCATCTCCATCTGGATGCGCGTCTGCCCGCCAAAGGACACGCTGCCAGGGGCGGCGGCGACCGGCGGCATTCCGCCGGGAGCAGCCGGACGCGGACCCGCGCCAGCGCCGGACCCTGCCCCGACCCCGGCAACGAGGATCAGCCGTGTTCCGCTGCCAGCCGGCACGTCGAACGTCTGGGACTCCAGGCGCTCGCCGTCCACCGTCGCCGTGGCGAACACCTGCGCGCCGGGGGTC
Organism: uncultured Acidobacteriota bacterium; assembly: GCA_963813325.1. Lineage (GTDB taxonomy): Bacteria > Acidobacteriota > Vicinamibacteria > Vicinamibacterales > JAKQTR01 > CAWEYM01. The sequence continues at coordinate 69,261 of CAWEYM010000002.1, read as the reverse complement.
AGCCCCGCGAACGTCGCGTGTCCCTCGGCGTCGGTCTTGATCGACTGGACCTGGCTACCGACATGCAGGTCGACCGTCTGGCCGGTGATGTTGTTGGTCAGATCGCCACGGACCACGCGCACCGTCACGGTGCCCGGCGGCACGTCGGTCATCGGCATCGGGATGCCCGCCATCTGCCGGACATCGGGCATCTGCGCGGCTGATTGTCCCGGCGCGACCAGCACGGCCGCGGCGGCCGCGGCCACCAACAGGCCCACGGCGCGCGCCGCCCGTCTCGACTGGTTCATCCTCAGGCTCCCGCGAGGCGCGCACCGCAAGACTTGCAGAACCGCGCGTCGGCATCGTTGTCAGTCCCGCACTGCCGGCATTCGGACGGCAGCGGCGCCTCGAGCATCTGCTCGTCCTCGACCTCCGGGGCAAGGGTGGCCGCCACGTCACTGGTCGAGGCCTCGGGGCGGCTGCTGATGCGGCCGCCCATCCGCGCCGCGAGATCCCGCTCGATCAGCTCGCGATACCCGCCGCCGTCAAGCTGCCGGATCAGGCCCGCGGCACGAGCCCGCAGACGCCCGACCATATCCTGGTAGTCGCCTTCCGATACCTTCCGCATCGCGCGGTCGAACTCGACTTCCTTGATCGAGCGGAGCACGAGCATCTTCTCGCGTTCGAGCGCGGCGCGCGTGCGCCCGCCGAGCATTTCCGTCCGCTCCACGACGTCGGTCGAGGTCAGGGGCACAAGGCTCCGGTACGCCGCGGCGGCCACCAGGGCCGCCGCCGCGATCGCCAGTGTTACCGTCGCGATATTGACGACCGACGATCCGCGCGTCACGACGACGGAGGCGGCTACCGCCATCGCTGCGCCGAGGACCAGCAGGTGCCACGGGCGCAGCCCGCCGGCGGCGGGTGCTGCGGCGGGCTCGCTCACGGGGCGCCGGCTGGCGCCCTGTGAGGCTTGCTGCGGCCGCGCCTGGCGCGCGGCCGCCCCGTCCACCCGGCGCTTCTTGCCCCGGGGGGCGGCGACGTCAGATTTCATCGAATGGTCTCCTGGTCGACCGTCTGCGACATCGCGGCCCTCGCCCGCCCGTCCTGTGCGTCCGCGCGCGGCTGGCGTCCGAGCCCTGCAGGCCACAACAGCGACAGGCCCAGCCACAGCAGCAGCGGCGTGGCCGCCGAGGCCGGGAGCCTGGCCAGCGCGAAGGCAAACGTGCTTTCGGGCAGCAACGCGATGCCGGTGCCGATGACGAGCACGCCGAACCCCGTCCAGATCCAGTTCACCAGCGGGTTGATGACCACCTGCAGGCTCATCGACTGGTCCTTCAGGTCGTACGCCGGCATGACGAGATACAGGTCCTCGGCGAACGTGCGACGGATGGCGACTTCGGTCGTCGGCTGCTCCTCGTGCTTCCGGAAGAACCACCGCGCCGGGTACATCGTGCCCAGCGTCTTCCCGTCTTCCGTCACGAGGACGTGCCCCGTCACCATCTGCTTCTGGCCGTCGTCGGTGACCTGGACGCCGTTGTTGCGGACGGTGAAATGGCGGATCGTCGCCTGCTCGCCGGGGTGCAGGAGCACCTGCTGGTCCGTCTTGAAGCCCCCGCCCGCGAACCCGAGGAACATCAGCACCATCCCCATGTGGACGATGTAGCCGCCGTAGCGCCGCCGCTCGCGCATCACCAGCCCGATCGTGGCCGTGAGCACGTCGGTCCCTGTCGCGTCCTTGCGGACCGCCGCGCCGCGGATGAATTCCTGCGCGATGGTCGCCGTCACGAACGCGGCGATCGCGAAGCAGAGGCCCGACGCCCACACGCGCACGCCGAGGGCGAAGAGCGCCACGCCCACCACCACCGCGGCGAGCGCGGGCCACGTGAACTGCTCACGCAGGTTGGCAGGCGTCGCCCGGCGCCACGCGAGCAACGGGGCAATGCCCGTCAGGAGGAGCACCACCAGCCCGATCGGCACCATCCACCGGTTGAAGAACGGCACCCCGACCGTCAGGCGGTTCCCGGTCAGCGCCTCGCTCAGCGTCGGGAACATCGTGGCGAACAGGATGAAGAGCGCCGAGAACAGGAGGATCCAGTTGTTGGCGACGAAGGCCGCCTCGCGCGAGATCCACGAGTCCATCTCGTGGCGCGCCCGGAGCAGCGGCAGCCGGTAGATCACCCAGCCGAAGCTGAACACCAGCGTGGTCACCATGAACACCGTGAACATCCACGCGAGCGCCCGGTCCTCGCCGAACGCGTGCACCGACTGCACGACGCCCGAGCGCGTCATGAACGTCCCGAAGATGGTCAGCATGAACGTGATGATCACGAGCGTCACGTTCCAGACCTTCAGCATGCCGCGCCGCTCCTGCACGATCACCGAGTGCAGGAACGCGGACGCCGTGAACCAGGGGAGCAGCCCGGCGTTCTCGACCGGGTCCCAGCCCCAGTACCCGCCCCAGCCCAGTTCCTCGTAGGCCCAGATCATCCCGAGCGTCAGGCCCAGGGTCAGCACCAGCCAGCTCACCATCGTCCAGCGGCGCACGGCCCGCAGCCACGAGTCGTCCAGGTGCCCGGTGATGAGCGCCGCCATGCCGAAGGCGAATGGAATCGTCATCCCGACGAACCCGATGTACAGGCTCGGCGGGTGGACCACCATGTAGATGTTCTGGAGCAGGGGATTGAGACCCTGCCCGTCGGCGGGCGCCTGGAGCACGAAGGTCTCGAACGGGTTCTTGTGGACGATCATCAGGAAGAGGAAGAACATCTCCACGCCTGAGATGATCGCCACGACGTACGGGATCAGCTCGCGGTGCCGCTCGCGGTTGACGTAGATGGCCAGCGCGCCGAACACCGACAGCAGGAACACCCAGAACATGATCGAGCCGTCGAGGCCGCCCCAGTACGACGTGATCTTGTAGAACAGGGGCTGCACCTTGTCCGAGTAGTGCTGGACGTACTTGATCGAGTAGTCGTCGGTGACGAACGCGTTGACGATCACCGCGGACCCGAGGGTCATCACCGCCGTGAGCAGGTAGAACGCGCCAATGCCGCTCTCGATGAGGCGCCGCGAGCCGCGACGCGCGCCGGTCACTGAGGCGGCCATCGCGTAGGCGCAGATCACGAACGCGGCGACGAGCAGAAACGTGCCGAGAGGTGCCATTCGTCAGTCCTCCCTACCGGGGACCGCCGCGCACAACCCTCCCTACAGGGGGGTGCCGGCGGGTAGGGTTGTCACGAGGCCATGGAAAACCAGAACAGGACGGGCGGCAGGACGCGCTAGGCGCCCGGTCCCTTGTTCTGGCCACTCTTCGGTTCGTACTTCGACGGGCACTTGGCCATCACGCCGTTTGGCGCCACGTGGAAGCCGTCCGCTTCGAGGCGTCCCTTCAGCACCACCTCGGCTTCGCCCTTGAACGTGTCGGGGACGATGCCCGTGTAGGTCGCGCTGATGACCGAGCCCTTGCTCTGCACCTTGAAGCGGTAATCGAGCGAATCCTGTCGGCGGTATATCGAGTCGGGTACGATGAACCCGTGAAGCTGGAGGTTCTTCCCCTGCCACTGGGCCGGGCTCACCATGACCTCTTCCACGTGCTTGTAGTACTCGGTCCCCTCGCTCAGGGTCGACCACAGCAGTCCCGCAAGGGCCAGCACGAGGACGAGGCTCGTAATTCCGATCTTGACGGCTTTCTGGCTCATAAGTTTTCGGTCTCTTGCACGGCGCGTATCACCAGAATAGCCTCCTTAACTCCGCCCGGTCAATCAGTTGTCACAATCCGGGCCGCCGCCCGGGTCCAGTTCGGCCAGCAGCCGGTACAGCCGGGACACCGGCAGGCCGACCACGTTGGCGTAGGACCCGTTGATGGCCTCGACAAAGCGCGACGCCAGCCCCTGGACCGCGTAGGCCCCGGCTTTGTCGGCCGGCTCGCCGCTGGCCACGTACCAGGCGATTTCGTCCGGGCGCAAGGGGCTGAACCGGACCTCGGAGCGTTCGACGGCCGAGACGCAGCGGGCGCCCCGGCAGACCGCCACCCCGGTCAGCACCACGTGGGTCCGCCCGGCGAGGGCCCCCAGCATGCGGACGGCGTCCGCCTCGTCCACGGGTTTGCCGAGGATTTCGTCGGCGATGACCACCGCGGTGTCCGCTCCGACGATGGTCGCGTCCGGCCGGTCGCGGGCCACTGATCGGGCCTTCTCCTCCGCCAGGCGGCGGACGTAGGCCTCCGGGGGCTCGTTCGGGTGGGGACGCTCGTCAACGTCTACCGGAACGACGTCGAAGGCGAACCCGGCAGCCGCCAGCAGGTCGGCTCGCCGCGGCGAGGCGGAGGCAAGGACGAGGCGCACCTGGGAATGATACACTTGGCACCCTGTCGGCCGGTCCCCAGCGCCCATTGCCCCCTGGAAATGCCATGCGCCGCGTCCACGACGACCTCCCCGCCGTCCTCGCCGCCATCGTCCGGCCTGCCCCGCTGTCGCCAGGGAAAGTGGCGTTTGCGTGGCGGATGGCCGTTGGTCCCGCGATCGACCGCGTGTCCACCGCGAGGCTCGACGCGGCGGGCGTGCTGGAAGTCCGGTTCGAGGACCGGCGGTGGTGGAAGGAAGTCGAGCGATCGGCGCCACTCGTCCTCGAGCGCGTCCGGAACGTGCTCGGTGCCGAGGTCGTCGCGCGGATCCGTTTGTACGGGCCGGCCCGGCGCCCCGCCAAGGCCCAATCGCGACCGGCGCCGTAGGGCGTCGAGCAGTCCAACCCGGGAGTCATGGGAGAACCGAGCATGATCAAGACCGTCGGCGTGGTGGGAGCGGGCACGATGGGCAACGGCATCGCGCAGGTGTTCGCCCAGTCGGGATTCGACGTCCTGCTGTACGACGTGGCGCCGGCCGCGTTGGACCGCGCGAAGGCCACCATGGAGAAGAGCCTCGCGAAATTCGTGGAGAAGGGCAAGATGGCCGCGGCGGATCGCGAGGCGGCGCTGGCGCGGGTGACACGGATCACCGAGATCGGCGATCTGGCCCGGGTCGATTACGTGGTCGAGGCGGCCATCGAGCACCTCGAAACCAAGCGCGCGCTCTTTGCGGAGTTGGACAGCCTGACGCGGCCCGAGGTGATGCTGACCTCGAACACGTCCTCGATTTCGATCACGGCGCTTGGCGCGGCCACGAAGCGGCCGGAACGCGTGCTGGGCATGCACTTCATGAACCCGGTGCCCTTGATGACGCTGGTCGAGCTGATCCGCGGGCAGGCGACCTCCGCCGAGTCGATGCAGGTGGCGACCGAGCTCTGCAAGACGCTGGGCAAGACGCCCGTTGAAGCGGCCGACTACCCGGGGTTCATCGCGAACCGGATCCTGATGCCGATGATCAACGAGGCCGTGTTTGCCGTGATGGAAGGCGTGGGGACGCCGGAGGCCATCGACACCGTCATGAAGCTCGGCATGAACCACCCGATGGGACCGCTGACCCTGGCCGACTTCATCGGCCTCGACGTGTGCCTGGCCATTCTCGAGGTGCTGCACGACGGACTTGGCGACCCGAAGTATCGGCCGTGCCCGCTGCTGCGGCGGATGGTGGCGGCCGGGCAGCTGGGGAGGAAGAGCGGGAAGGGGTTCTACACGTATTAGGCGCCCAACCCCGCGGCTGAAGCCGCGGGGCTACGAACGTGAGGCGAGAACGTGGGGTCCGCAGGATGGAGCCCCGGGCCTTTAAGACCCGGATTCCCCCGGCGCTTCAGCGCCGGGGGAATCGATTCGGCGTAGCCCCGGCGCTTCAGCGCCGGGGTCCACCCCGCGGCTGAAGCCGCGGGGCTACGAGGACGTGGGGCTGCGGCCTCGCGTCCTGAGCCACCAGGCTACGGCCGCGAGCGGGCCAAGGATAGCCACCTCGCGGGCGACCGAGCGCAGGTTGCCCCAGATGAACTCGTCCGGCTTCCAGTAGCGACGCGAGATTTCGAGGAAGACGTTCGCCCCCGATTCGAAGTAGTGGCGCGAGAATGGCCACAACGCCTGGATGCCGAACGGGGTTGAGGTGTCGCGCCCGAGCCAGTCCAGCAGGATGTGGCTGGCGACGGCGGCCGCACATACCGTGGCGGTCCTGAAGACCGGCGCACGCAATGCGACCGCTGCCAGGGCGGCCACGAGCCAGACGGCCGCGGCTGCGCCGAGGCTGTGCGATGCCCCGCGGTGGCTGCCCCACAGGATGTCGAGATCGGGCGCGATGGCCAAGGCGACACAGGCGGCCGGCCCCAACCACCCAACTCCCGGACGCCGGACCGCGGGATCAGGGCGAAGGGCGGGCCGCCTGGGACCGCGTTCTCCGTGGCGACCCCACCAACTGGCCGTCCAGGCGATTGTGAGGCCCGCGAGGGCATGTCCGACGGGACTTGGCACCCCTTCACCCTAGCCTGCACGATTCGCGAACGCAATCGCGTGGGTTCATCATGCGTCGGCGGGATGGGGCTGTTCGTCGGCTCGGCTTCGACGCGGCGCCCGGGGCGCGTTGCGCGGGCTTGGCAGTCGGTGCCACCTCGGGCGACCGCCGAGGTGGCAATCGGCGCAGACCCGCCTGGTCATGGCGAAAGTCGTGTGTTCGGCAACATGCTGATTATAAACGACTAAGTGTACTAGTTCTGGCTATTTTCGCTTGACTTCGCCCTGGTACGCTTCTAGAATGAGCGGAATCACGTGAGCTGATTGACAAGGAGTCTTCATGGCCGCCGAAGAACGCAACGACCGCGTCAAAGCCCTGGACGTCGCGGTGTCCCAGATTGAGAAGCAATTCGGAAAAGGGTCCATCATGCGCCTTGGCCAGAAAGGTGCCATTGCGCCCATCGACGTGATCCCGACCGGGGCGATCAGCCTGGATTTCGCGCTGGGCGTCGGCGGCATGCCCCGCGGGCGGGTCGTGGAGATCTTCGGGCCGGAGGCCTCCGGCAAGACGACGCTCGCGCTGCAGGTGATCGCGCAGGCGCAGAAGCTGGGGGGCATGGCGGCGTTTGTCGATGCCGAGCACGCGCTCGATGCCACCTACGCCAAGAAGCTCGGCGTGGATCTGGACAACCTGCTGGTGTCGCAGCCCGACAACGGTGAGCAGGCGCTTGAAATCGTCGAGGTGCTCGTGCGGTCCGGCGGTGTCGACGTCGTGGTGGTGGACTCGGTGGCCGCGCTGGTGCCCCGCGCCGAGATCGAGGGCGAGATGGGCGAGGCGCAGATGGGGTTGCAGGCGAGGCTCATGTCGCAGGCGCTGCGCAAGCTGACCGGCGTCGTGTCGAAGTCCAAGACGTGCCTGGTCTTCATCAACCAGTTGCGGGAGAAGATCGGCGTGATGTTCGGCAACCCGGAGACCACCACGGGTGGCCGCGCCTTGAAGTTCTACGCCTCGGTCCGTGTGGACATCCGGCGCATCGCGAGCATCAAGGATGGCGATCTCGTGATTGGGGGCCGGACGCGGGTCAAGGTGGTCAAGAACAAGGTGGCCCCGCCCTTCCGCGAGGCCGAGTTCGACATCCTCTATGGCGAGGGGATCTCGAAGGAGGGCGACCTGCTGGACCTCGCAGTCGACCGCAAGATTGTGGAGAAGAGCGGCACGTGGTTTTCGTTCAGCGGGGAGCGTCTCGGGCAGGGTCGCGAGAACGCCAAGCAGTTCCTGCGGGATAACGTCGACACGTGCCGCATCCTCGAGGAGCGCGTCCGCAAGGAGCTGGGCCTCACCAGGGACCCTGACGCCGCGTAGCGGACGGCACGGCTCAACCTCGAGGCGCCTTGCGCCGGGGTGCCGTTGGCCCCTGCTCAACGACTATGGTTTCGCTGTTGCTCCGGCTTGACGTCGCGCTACTCCACCTGCTCAACGCGTCCCATGCGCCGTGGCTCGATGCCGTGGCGCTTGCGCTCGCGTCAGGCGGGCGGCTGGCGTTGTGGCTCGGGCCGGCGGTCGTGATTGCGGCGCGGCGGCGTGGGCGGTGGGCAGGCGTCTGGCAGGTCGTGCTGGCGCTGCTGCTCACGTGGACGATCACGGACGGCGTCTTGAAACCCCTCCTCTGGCGCGACCGCCCCTTCGCGGTGGACGCGGCCGTGCAGGTCGTCGGCGGGCGTCCGGCCTCATCCTCGTTCCCGTCGGGCCATGCGTCGAGTGCGTTTGCGGGCGCTTTCGCGCTCTGGCGCCTGTGGCCCGGTGGTGCGGCGGTGATCTGGACAGTGGCCGCGCTGGTCGCGCTCGGGCGCGTGTACCAGGGGGTGCATTACCCGCTGGATGTGGTGGCTGGTGCGCTCGTCGGCCTTGCCTGCGCGTATTTTGCGGCCGGAAGTGCTGCATGCTATAGTGATTGCCCGCCGGGAGACACCTCAGTGCCGAGGTAGCTCAGTTGGTAGAGCACATGACTGAAAATCATGGGGTCCCCAGTTCAAGTCTGGGCCTCGGCACCACGAATCCCCTACAACCTGTGAGCGCGGCGGTCGATGGAAATCCCACGGGCGCGCACCACATGCGGACAATTGTCTTCCTGATGGGTGACTGATCTGGGCTGACTGTCCCCCGCGAGGCAGGCTCACCGGCGGCCGATCGTCAGAACTCCTTGATGGCTCGTTAGTTCGCGGATTCCAGACGAGCCTGGTACCGCTCGGATACAGAGCTGCCCTCTGGCAGCCGGCTTGCTATAGGGATCCACGTCGGCGAGTGTCGAAGTGTACCTTCGGTCGCTCGTTCCGGGGGCCGGGTATGGTGTTCAGGTTCAACAATGCGAAGCGGAGGGCGGGGATTCGCCGGGCAGGACGCGAACGGACGTTCCGGGTTGTCCCCGCGGTCGTCCTGCTGATCGTCATGGCCGCCGCCGGTACGGCGCTGGCGTCCAACGCCGCCTACACCGGCTCACTCCTTTCCGTCGCCGGGGCCGCGATGGGGTTCGGTGGGGTGACCGCAGGCGTGGCGGATGGCGCCCAAGCCGCAAACCGGGGCCCGCGGCTGTTGATGGAGTCGGTGCCAGGCTCGGAGCCGATGTGGGCCGTCCTGTTCGGCTCCGGCTTGATTGGGCTGGCCCTCGTGGTGAAGCGACGAGGACGGGGGCGCGAGGCAGGGGGCAGGTAGGTCGTCATGGTCGTGGCCGTTTCGGGCGGCTGGCCCTCTGGCACGACGCGTGGGAATCGTGTAGCATGTCGGCCGATGATGAGGAGGATTGACCGGATGAAGCACGTTCACTTCGTTGGAATCGTGCTGGGGGTGTTGCTCATCCTCCCGGCCGGCGGCGCGAACGCCGGGCCCATCCGGGTTTCGGCTGTTCCTGGCGTCGACTGGCGGCTGGTGCTGCCAGGTCCTGGCGCCAACGACGGGACGCTGACCGAGGCGCTCGTCGCCGGGACCGAGGATACTCTGGACGTTGCGTACGCCCTGGACACGGAGGCCGATTCCGTCCAGACCGAGCCCCAGCGTCGCGGGTCCGCTGCCGCCCGTCGCCTGACGCAGGACTTCGATCTCATCCCCTCTGCCTTTGTCGTGGGGTCGTGGGCGCGTGGCGGCGGGTTGTCTGTCACCGCCCGTGAGGGCTTCCCGCTCGAGGTGACGTCGGCGGCTGCCGGGGCCGCCACACTGACGTCTGCCGGGATCGTCCCGATGGGGTCGGGCCTCGGACCGAACTACGTGATTCGCCCTCCACGACCCACGCCTCGGCCGAGGCCGAAGCCAAACCCGCGTCCGGTTCCGCCGCCGCCGCAGCCGGTTTCGGAACCGGCGTCGATTCTTCTTCTGGCGACGGGTCTGCTCGGCCTCGCCGGAGCCGTTCACCTGAGGTCCCGAAACAGGCACTGAAGAGAAACGGTCCTCCCGCATCCACCCCTGGCATCTCCCGATGAGATGCCAGGGGTTTCTTGTTTCCGGTACCAATTCCCGCTGTATGCTTCTTCCGCGGCCGAACTGCCCGCACGGCTCCGGTTCTTCCGCGTCAACGACATGTCCCGGCGCGTCGCGACCCTGAGTCAGGGTCGCGTGGAGGCAAGCGAGTACTGGGCAAAGATCCACACCGTGCTCGACGCCATCCGGCTCAATCGTACGGACGCCGCAATGGTGCGCGTCATCAGCCCAATCGGGGGCGAAGAGCCGTCCGACGAAGTCGCCGCCGAGCGGGCTTCGGTCGCGCTTGTTACGACAGTGTTCCCGCTACTCGGGAGGTACTTGCCTGAGTAGCTGCACGTCGCCGGTCCACGTCGGACAGCACGATTCCCCGACCCCGGGCCGGTACGCAGAGAGAGAGTCGCCCCATGCGTATCACGTCTGTTCTCATTCTCGTGTCAATCGTCGCTGGCAGCGCAACCGGCTGTTCGAAGAGTGCCCAGCAGTACCTTCAGAGTGGAAACAAGTACGTCGGCCAACAGAAGTACATGGAGGCCGTGGTCGAGTACCGCAACGCGATTCAGAAGGATCCGCGTCTTGGTGAAGCGCGTTACAGGCTTGCCGAGATCTACGAGCGACTTGGCGACAGCGAGAGCGCGTTTCGTGAGTACGTCAGGGCGGCGGACTTGCTCCCTGCAAACAAGGAAGCCCAGCTCAAGGCCGGCACGTCGCTGCTGATGGCAGCCGCACAGGGAGATCCCTCACTGTTCGAGGACGCCAAACGGCGGGCGCAGAACGTGCTCACACTGGACCCGCGGAATCTCGAAGCGCAGGTGCTGCTCGCCAATGCCACGGCAGGCATGGACGACCTCGATGGCGCCATCCGCGAGATCCAGGAGGCCATCCAGCTGGACCCGAAAGCCAGCCGGACCTACGCGAATCTCGGTGCGCTCCAGTTCGCCAAGGGGAACGCGGCAGAGGCCGAAAAAGCGTTCAGGCGGGCGGTGGAACTCGAGCCGACCTCCGTGAGTGGATACCTGGCGCTGGCGAACTTCCTGTGGAACACGGGACGACAGGAGGATGCGGAAGCCTTGTTCATGCAGGCCCGAGCCCTCGAGCCGTCGAACGTCCAGGCAAACCGTGCGCTGGCGACGTTCTTCCTGGCGTCGAACCGCGCCCCTGAGGCCGAGCCGTTCCTGATGTCGATCGCCGAGACGACGAAGGATACAGGCGCAGCCATGGCGTTGGCCGACTACTACGCGGAAACCCGGCGCGCAGCGGACGCCGTCAAGCTCCTCGAAGGCGTGGCGACGAAACAGGGAGCCTTCGCCGAGGCTCGGACGCGAATTGCTGCCATCCAGTACGCAGAGGGACATCCCGCGGAGGCGCACAAGACAATAGACGAGGTGCTGGCGCGCGAGCCAGATAACGGCCCCGCCCTGCTGGTCAAGGCCCGCTTTCTCCTGCGGGAGAACCAGGTGGATGCGGCGTTGGCGCGGGCCACGACGGCGGTCAGGTCCGACCCGGAGTCCGCGGCGGCGCAGTACATGCTTGGCAGCATCCAGGCATCGAGACACGACACAGACGCTGCAGTCAGGGCATTCCAGGAAGCCCTCAGGCTCAACCCTCGCGCGGTGGCAGCGCAGTTGCAGCTGGCCCGACTGCAGCTGGCGACGGGGGCGATCCAGCCGGCGGCCGCGTCTGCAGAAGAAGCCGTGAACAGCGCGCCTGACAATCCGGTGGCGCGCCTGATGCTCGTGCGGACGATGCTCGCCAAGGGCGACCTGCCCCGCGCCGAGGCCGAGCTCAATGCACTTGCGGCGGCGCACCCGAACGCGCCGGCCGTGCACGCCTGCATGGGGTCGCTCCGGTCGTTGAAGCACGACGCCCGCGGCGCCCGGGAATCGGTACACGATGGCGCTGCGCCTCGACCCGGGTTCATTCGAGGCCCTGAGCGGCCTCGTGGTGCTGGACGCCGCCGACAGGAACTGGGACGCCGCGCGGGCCCGCATCGCTGCGCGCCTCGCGCAAGCGCCAGACGATCCGCAGGTGCTGGTCCTCGATGCCCGGACCCAGGCGACGAGCGGTGATCAGGCCGGTGCTGAGCGGACCCTGAGGAAGGTCCTCGAGGTCGCGCCGGACCAACTGCAGGCGTATGGCATGCTCGGCCGCCTGTATGTTTCACAGGGGAAACTCGATCTCGCGAAGGCCAGGTTCGAGGATCTGTCGTCTCGCCAGCCGAACTCGATCGCGGCGCGAACCATGGTCGGCCTGATCCTGCAGATGCAGGGCAGGAATGCCGAGGCGCAGCGGGCTTACGAGCAGGTTCTCGAGATCGACCCCCGCGCGCCGGTCGCGGCCAACAATCTGGCGTGGACGTACGTGGAACAGGGCAGCAATCTCGACGTAGCGCTGCAGACTGGCGCAGGCTGCCAAAACCGGGTTGCCGGATTCAGCCGAAGTGAACGACACGCTCGGGTGGATCTATGCCAGGAAAGGTCTCCCCGGCATGGCCGTTGGCCCCCTGCTGGAGGCCATTGAAGCAAGTCCCCGAGACCCATCGTACCATTATCACCTGGGCATGGTTTACGTGAAGACCGGCGACAGGACGAAGGCAAAGGTATCGCTCGAGACCGCGCTCAGGCTTGACCCGAAGTTCGACGGCGCCGCGGACGCGGAAGCGGTGCTCGCGACCCTTCGGTAGCCCCCGTGCGCCGATTGGCGCGGGCCGCCCTCCTCATGAGTGTGGCCCGCCGACACCGCTCACAGCGGCGGCTGGTCAGTCCTTCGCGCCAATCGATGCGTTCGCCACCGGCCCGACTGTCACGTGGACAGGTATCTGCGTGCCGCCGCGGAGAAACACCAGTTCGTAGGTACCGAAGTAGCCGGCTGGCGGCGCCCACGTGAAGACCCCGGTCCTCCGGTCGAGCTGCGATCCGACTGGCAGCGCCCGTACCGTGTCGTCCGCCACGAGGTAGCCCGCGTCCACGGCCCCGCCCAGCTCGAGTTCCAGGCGCCCCACCGCCGGGATTCGGACCATGCGCACGCCCGCGGCGTCCGGCTCCACCAGCGCCAACGGCGTGCGGAGGTCGAACCCCGTGCGGCCCTTCACGAACGCGGCGCTCGCGTCGTCGCTCACAGGAGCATCCTCGTCGTCCCCCAAGTCCAGGGCCGCGTCGGCGAGATCGTCTGGCGGGGTGTCCGCCGGGGCCTCGGCTCCGGCGTTGAGGACCGTGACTAGCCGGCTGCCGATCGCCTCGGTCCGCCCGGCACTGTCCGTGACGCTCCAGGCGATCGTGTGGAGCCCGTCGGCCAGCGTCCGCGTGCTGAACTGGGCGACCCCAATCGCCCCCCGGCCGGCATCGAGGTTCCGGAACACAGACGGGTTCGCCGTCCTCGGCGCAAACGATGAGTCCGGCATGCTGGTGCCGAAGAGGCTCGCGATGTCATCGTTGCACAGGTCCCCGGCCGACAGGCGAGGGCCATCCTCCGCGCGGCACTGGTCGTAGCGCACCCGCGGCGAGACCGCGGCTCCGTCGATGAACGTCACCATCGTGCGGCCGCTCGTGGGAATCGCGATGCCGGTGCCATCGTCGGGCGTCAACGCCCACCCGGCGACCGGCACCACACCGCTGACGGTCGCCCCACTCTGCGGGCTGTCGATCGCCCCGAACGGGCGCGCGATGGTGTCGTTGGCCATCGTGATGGCCGCCGAACCGTTCGCGCACGCCTCGGTCGTAGCGGCCCGCGTGAGGAGAGCGCGGCCGCCCTCGTCGTCGGTCGCCACCACATACAGCGTGAGCGGGCCTTCTCCGCCGGCCCGCGCCTCGGGACTGGTTGTGCGCGGCAGCAGGTTTGTCAGCACCTGCAGCCCCCACCCGGCTTGGTCGGCCGCCCGACCGTCGGCGAACGCCGCTTCGAGGTCCGGGCGCGCGCCGGGGACGATGGTCGCCTCGCCCAGCGCCACGCCGGCGAAGTCGCAACGATCGCCACCCGGGCTCAAGGCGACGACGGGCTCGCACGCACCGGGGGCGTCACCCGTCACACAGTTGCGATAGACCGTGACACGCGCGGTCCCGGCCGCGTCCAGCACCCAGCCGCTCACCGACATGGCGCCCTGGACTGTGGCGTTCTCCGCCGGCAGGTCGATCTGTCCGACAGGAACATCCGTGGCACGCTCCCTCTGGATGATGGTGAGGGTCACCGGAATGGTGACAGGCGGATCCTCCGGCGTCTGCGGCGTCACGGTAATCGCGCCGCTGAGGAAGGTCGCTCCGCCCAGCACGTTGTCCGGGTTGATGACCTTCACCCGGAACCCGCCACTGCCCCTCCCTGCGCCGTTCACGACCCGCAGCCACGGCTGATCGGCCGTAGCCGTCCACGCCAGTTCGCTCACCGACAGAACCCTGAGTCCGTGCGCCGGCGTCACACTCGTCAGCTTTCCATCCGCGCCGGCCTTCGTCGCGTTGAATCGCAAGGACGTCTGCTTCACCGATATCCTCGTGACGGTCCAGCTGAACATCTTGCTGTCGAATAGCACCCCGTCCGACGCAGTCGCCGTCACCGTGTAGGTGCCCGCACTGGTGGGCGCCAGGGTGCCGGAAATCAGGCCGGTCTTTGCATTGACGGTCAGCCTGGCGGGCAGTCCGGTCGCGCTGTACGTGAGCGCCGTGCCATCCAAGTCACTCGCCACCAGCCGCATCGACACCCTTGTCTTCACCCGGCTGGTCTGATTGGCCGGCTGCGTCAGCGTCGGCGGCCGGTTCCCGTTGGTCACAGTCCACGTAAGGGTCTTGCTGTCGGACAGCGCCCCATCCGAAGCGGTGGCGGTCACGGTGTAGGTGCCTGCACTCCCGGCCGCCAGTGTGCCCGAGATCAGGCCGGTCGTCGCGTTCACGGTCAGCGCGGCGGGCAACCCGGTCGCGCTGTAGGTCAGGGCCGTGCCGTCGGGGTCGCTCGCCGCGAGTTGGAGCGACACGGTCGCGCCCTCCGCGCTGGTCTGATTCGCCGGTTGCGTGAGCGCCGGCGGCCGGTTCACGTTCGTGACGGTCCAGGTGAACGTCTTGCTGTCGGAGAGCGTTCCGTCCGACGCAATGGCCGTCACCGTGTAGCTGCCCGCGCTCGTGTAGCTCAGCGTTCCCGCAATCAGACCGGTCGTGGCGTTCACCGCCAGCGACGCCGGTAACCCGGTCGCGCTGTACGTCAGGGCCGTGCCATCGGGGTCGCTCGCCGCGAGCTGCAGCGACACACTCGCGCCCTCGACGCTTGTCTGGCTCGTCGGCTGCGTGAGGGTCGGCGGCCGGTTCACGTTCGTGACGGTCCACGTGAACGTCTTGCTGTCGGAGAGCGCCCCGTCCGACGCCGTCACGGTCACGGCGTAGCTGCCGGCGCTGGCGGACGCCAGCGTGCCGGAGATCAGGCCGGTCGTCGCGTTCACCGCCAACGCGGCGGGCAATCCGGTCGCGCTGTACGTCAGGGCGGTGCCATCGGGATCGCTCGCCACGAGCTGGAGCAACACGCTCCCGTTCTCCGCGCTGGTCTGATTCGCCGGTTGCGTGAGCGCCGGCGGCCGGTTCACGTTCGCGACGGTCCACGTGAACGTCTTGCTGTCGGAGAGCGCCCCGTCCGACGCCGTCGCGGTCACGGCGTAGCTGCCGGCGCTGGCGGACGCCAGCGTGCCGGAGATCAGGCCGGTCGTGGCGTTCACCGCCAGCGACGCCGGTAACCCGGTCGCGCTGTAGGTCAGGGCCGTGCCGTCGGGGTCGCTCGCCACGAGCTGCAGCGACACGCTCGCGTTCTCCGCGCTGGTCTGATTCGCCGGTTGCGTGAGCGCCGGCGGCCGGTTCACGTTCGTGACGGTCCACGTGAACGTCTTGCTGTTGGAGAGCGCCCCGTCCGACGCCGTCGCGGTCACGGCGTAGCTGCCGGCGCTGGCGGACGCCAGCGTGCCGGAGATCAGGCCGGTCGTGGCATTGACCGTCAGCGCGGCCGGCAACCCGGTCGCGGTGTAGGTCAGGGCGGTGCCATCGGGGTCGCTCGCCACGAGCTGCACCGACACGCTCGTGTTCTCTGCGCTGGTCTGATTCGCCGGTTGCGTGAGCGTCGGCGGCCGGTTCACGTTCGTCACGGTCCAGGTAAACGTCTTGCTGTCGGACAAGGACCCATCCGACGCGGTGGCGGTCACCGTGTAGCTGCCGGCACTCGTGTAGGTCAGCGTCCCAGAAATCAGGCCCGTCGTCGCATTCACCGTCAGCGCCGCCGGCAGCCCGGTCGCGACATACGTCAGCGCCGTGCCCTCCGGATCGCTCGCCACCAACTGCAGCGAGACGCTCGCATTCTCCGCACTGGTCTGATTCGCGGGCTGCGTGAGTGTGGGAGGGCTATTGGCCGGAAGCCCGTAGGAGACCTCTCCCGAGAAGGGCGAGTACAGGCGCGGGTTCGCCGAGTTGTAGGCCTTCACCGCGAAGTAGTAGACGGTACCCGGGGTGGGCGTGAACGGCATGCTGGTCACGCTCCCCACGTCGACGTGCGTCGAATACACCCCCGACTGGTTCCCGTACGAGACTTCGTAGCCGGCGATGTCCGGCTCGGTGTTCGGGTCCCACGCCAACGTGATCGGCGTCTGGGCCTCAATCGCTGACGCGGTCCCGAGCAACACAGCAAACACCACGAGGATGTGAAGGCGCCGCATGCCCCGAACACGCGGGCAAGGTGTGGAATGCTCCTGGTGGCTCTCGACGAATCTCGCGTTGGACACGGAGTGCATGTTCGACCTCGTGGCGCAGAGACTGCCGCTGCCCGCTGGGGATTGAGGAGGCACTATCTGCTGACAAGGCAAGCCGCGTGCCCTCATGTCGCCGTTGCGCCAAGCCGTTGCGACTGTGGGAGATTCCGAGAATCGCTGGAGGCTCAGCGCGGGTGCGGCCTGCTGTTCGAAGCGTGGATTGTGTGATCAGCCTGACAGTTGCGTTGAACTCACCTGACCTGCCTTGGGCTGGCGTGCCGTACGAAGCGTGACTTGCACGCTCGGTTCTTTCTCGAGCGCAGGCCGCACCGAGCGGACGACGTCGCCCGCAGCACGTGCGCACACGCGCACGTGCTGCGACACCGTAGACACCGACGCGGCCGGCCCTGGAGGCCCGTCAGAGTGATTGGCGAAATCGGTCTAGGAAGGGCGGACCCTTAGCAGCCGTTCGCAACGCAGCTACTGCTGGCGTGTGGCGTCGCAGGCAGGTCGAGTGCGACCGGCACTCACGGGTCGTGCCGGCCGCTGCTACCCTTCCACGTCGCCGGTGGGTCAGTTCTTCGCGCCCGGTGACACGGCTGCCACCGGACCAACGGTCACGTGGATCGAAATCGACGTGCCGCCGTGTACAAACACCAGCTCGTAGGTGCCGAAGTAGCCGGCTGGCGGCGCCCACGTGAAGACCCCGGTCCTCGGGTCGAGCAGCGATCCGACCGGCAGCGCCCGTACCGTGTCGTTGGCCACGAGGTAGCCCGCGTCCACCGCGCCGCCCAGCTCGAGTTCCAGGCGCCCCACCGCCGGGATCCGGATCAGGCGCACGCCCGCAGCGTCCGGCTCCACCACTGCCAACGGCGTGCGGAGGTCGAACCCCGTGCGGCCCTTCACGAACGCGGCGCTCCCGTCGGCGTTCACCAGCCCAGACGCATCGCCCCACCCGTCCAGGGTCGCGTCGGCGAGGCCGTTCGGCATGGCGTCGGCCGGGGCCTCGGCTCCACCGTTGAGGACCGTGACCAGCCGGCTGCCGATCGCCTCGGTCCGCCCGGCACTATCCGTGACGCTCCAGGCGATCGTGTGGAGCCCGTCGGCCAGCGTCCGCGTGCTGAACTGGGCGACCCCAATCGCCCCCCGGCCGGCATCGAGGTTCCGGAACACAGACGGGTTCGCCGTCCTCGGCGCAAACGATGAGTCCGGCATGCTGATGCCGAAGAGGCTCGCGATGTCATCGTTGCACAGGACCCCGGCCGGCACGCGAGGGCCATCATCCGCGCGGCACTGGTCGTAGCGCACCCGCGGCGAGACCGCGGCCCCGTCGATGAACGTCACCATCGTTCGGCCGCTCGTGGGAATCGCGATGCCGGTGCCATCGTCGGGCGTCAGCGCCCACCCCGAGACCGGCACCACGCCGCTGACGATCGCCCCACTCTGCGGCGTGTCGATCGTCCCGAATGGGTGGGCGATGGTGTCGTTGGCCATCGTGATGGTTACCGAGCCACTCGCACACGCGCCGCTCGTCGGCGTGCGCGTGAGCAGCGCTCGGTCGCCCTCGACACTGGTCGCCACCACATACAGCGTCAGCGGTCCCTCGCCACCCGCCGGTGCCTCGGGGTCCGTCGTGCGCGGCAGCAGGTTCGTCAGCACCTGCAGTCCCCACCCCGCCGGGTTGGCCGCCGGGGCATCGGGGAACGCCGCTTCAAGGTCCGGGCGCGCGCCGGGCAGGATGGCCGCCTCGCCCAGCGATACGCCAGAGAACTCGCAACTCTCGCCACTCGGGCCCTTCGCCACGAGGGGCTGGCATGTGTCGAGGGCGTCACCATTCACACAGTTGCGATAGACCGTGACGCGCTGGGTGCCTACCGCATTGCCCATCCAGCCGCTCACCGCGAGGCCGCCCTGGACGGTGGCGTTCTCCAGCGGCAGGTCGATCTCTCCGACAGCATTATCCGTGGCACGCTGCGTCTGGGTGATGCTGAGGGTCACCGGGATGGTGACGGGGGGGACCGCGGTGTTCCGCGGAGTCACGGTAATCGTGCCGGTAAGGAAGGTCGATCCGCCCAGCACGTTGTCCGGGTTGACGATCTTCACCTTGAACCTGCGGCTGCCCACACCCGCGCCGTACATCACCCGCAGCCACGGTTGATCGGCGGCCGCGGTCCAGGCCAGCCCCCTCACGGCCTGGACCCGGAGCCACTGCGCCGGCGTCACACTCGTCAGATTCCCATCGGCGCCCGCCTTCGTGGCGCTGAACTGCAACGACGTCGGCGTCACGAACATCTTCGCGACGGTCCAGGTGAACGTCTTGGTGTCGGAGAGCGCACCGTCCGACGCCGTCGCGGTGACCGTGTAGGTGCCGGCGCTGGTGGACGCCAGGGTGCCGGAAATCAGGCCGGTCGATGCGTTTACGGTCAGCGCGGCCGGCAGCCCGGCCACGCTGTAGGTCAGCGCCGTGCCATCGGGATCGCTCGCCGAGAGCTGCAACGACACCCGCGTGTTCACCCTGCTGGTCCGACTTGCCGGCTGCGTGAGCGTCGGCGGCTGGTTGGGAGCAACACCGTAAGCGACCTCTGCCGAGAAGGGCGAGTACACGTGGGGGTTCGCCGAGTTGTAGGCCTTGACCGCGAAGTAGTAGACGACCCCCTCGGTGGGGGTGAACGGCATGCTCGTCGCATTGCCGACGTCGACGCGCGTTGAATACACCCCCGACTGGTTCCCGTAGGAGACTTGGTAGCCTGCGACATCCGGCTCTGTGTTCGGGTCCCACGCGAGTGTGACGGGTGTCTGGGCCTCGATCCCTGACGCACTCCCCAGCAACACGGCAAGCGTCGCAAGGGCGCGAAGGCACCGCAAGCCCCCCGCTCCTGGGCCCAGAGTTGAACGCCTTTGATGGTTGTCGGGGAACATCATGTCAAAACGGCGTGCATGCATGGTCGGCCTCGTTGCGCATTGAATCTTTCGCGCAGCCCTTCGGGACCGAGCGGTGACACCTGCTGCCGGAGCAAGCTGCGCGCCATTGCGTAATGTGGAGCCAAGCTATTGCAAATGTTGGAGATCGCGACGATCAGGCCAAGGCGGTCCCGAGCGCGGCGTGACGACAAAGGTGTAATTCTGTAACGCTTCTAGCAAATCTAGTGACTGTGCCTGCTGCCAGCTTGTGGGGTTGACCCGCGACCCGTGTCTTGCTCGTAGCGGGAGGGGCTCAGGCGGACGCCGCCCTGGCTGTGTAACTCTTGCCCACAGGTGTGCACACACTTGCGGGTCCGCGAACGTGGGCGCCTGCGTACAACCACCGGACTAATCCCGGCGCTCACCGGCGCTCAGGTGAGTTGACCATGCGCCGGGCCGTAGCGCGCGGGCTTCAGCCCGCGTGCCCGGGGCGAACACCGTCAACCGAAGTGAGCACCAGGAATAGTGGGTGCCAGCGGCTCAAGGGGGGATGCCCGGCCAGCCGCCAAAGCGCAGTCTTCACCCGCCTGGGTGTCCATCGACACAGCGACAGCGTCGGGGATTCCCGTTGCGAGGCATAACGTCAGCACGTCGGTCGCATGCGGAGAGTAGCCCGGCCGCACGGTCCGCACCTTGCTGCACACCGCACGTTGCTTCCACTTTCGCTGGCCGCCGACCATGCGCTATCATCGCCCCGGAAATGGACCATCGTTCCCTCTTCGCGCTCGTCACGGCCGTTAGCTTCGCGTCTTGTGGAGGCGCACCAACGACCCCAACGGGCCCGGCGCCGCAGCAAATTTCAGGAACCGAGCGCATCGGGTGGACCCAGACGGTGAGCGGCCCGGCCGAGGCTCATCTGGCTTCGCTACGCCGCCTACGTCGACGGGACACGATCGGTGTTGTGCGATTCGTTGTGCGGAGCCGGCCAGACTGAGACAGACTTCGAGTGTAGTTCCAGCCTGCCGCTCATGTCGCCAGGCGTTCACACGATCGAGTTGGCCGCGTACTTCGCTGGATTCGAGTCGCTGGAGAGCGCCCGCTCGTCACCGATACAGGTCCAGATGACGGGTGCTGGCAGGAACGTCTGCGCCGAATTCAGCGCAAGCACCAGCGGCCCATCAGCTGCGGTTGTGGCTGCGGCGAAGGATCTGGCGCCGATCACGTTTGCGACCACGGATGGAATCCGGTTGCGGGTCGAGTTGGTGGCGGACGGCCTCGTCGAGCCGACCGATGTCGCCTTTGCCCCGGATGGCCGCATCTTCGTCGCCGAACGGGGGGGCCGTATCCGCTTGGTCCGCGACGGGGTCCTGCAACCGGCGGCCGCCGCGACGCTCGTGGACGTGACGACGGTCGGCGAGGGTGGCTTACTTGGGCTCGCCGTCGATCCTGAGTTCCAGCGCAATCGCTTCATCTACGCCGTTCACACCACGCCTGCGGGCGCCGACGCCGCAGCATTCCGCGTCGTCCGGTTCCGCGAAACACATGACACGCTCGTCGAACCCATCGTCCTGCTCGAAGGCGTCCCGGCATCCGGCACGAGCGCGGCGGCCTCCGTGCGGTTCGGGCCCGACGGGAAGCTCTACGTCGCGCTGGACGATGGAGGGAACCCGCGGCTGGCCGGCGACATGGCGTCGTTCAGCGGAAAGATCCTGCGGATGAACGCGGACGGGAGCACTCCCGACGACCAGGCTGCCGCCACGCCAGTCTATTCCTCCGAGTACCGGTCGCCGCGAGGCCTGGCTTGGCAGCCCGGAACGCGCACGCTGTGGGTGGCCGATAGTCCTCGACAGGGTTTGCAACAGTTGACCGCCGTCGCCGCGGTCGAAGGCCAGCCCAGGCGCGCCCGCACGGTCGCCGCGTTCGTCCTGCCCCCGTCAACCGGCGCCGCCGGAATGTCCTTCTACCGAGGCCAGCTCATCCCCGCCTTCCAGAACGACCTCCTTGTCGCCGCCACACCGGGAGGACATATCCTGCGCGTTCGCTTCGATCCCCGAAACCCGCTGAGCATCACCTCCACCGAGCGCCTCCTCGAAGGCCGCGTGGGAACCGTGCGTGTCGTCGCTGTCGGCCCGGACGAGGCCGTCTACTTCTGCACCGAACGCGCGATGGCTAAACTCGTCTCAGATAGCAGGCGTTGAGTCGGGCGCCTGCAACCCAGCGGCTCATCCACCGAAAGTGTGATGGCGTCGAGCTTCCTCCGGCAGATGCGCCTTGAGGTTCACCTCAAGACCGTCCTCCTCACCATCCACGAGGAACTGACGAACCAGAGTTATGGTTAACCTGCGGTCAGCGCCACGTGGTGAAGCCATAGCCTGCCGGTGCGATTGGAAGGCTGCAGGTGCGCTACACTTAGGGCGCCAGCTTCGAGAACGCCATGGAGCTAACAGTACGGCCCGTTCTACAACAAAACACCTCTCGCTAGCGCTCGACGCGGATATCATCGTCGAGACTGCCAAGACCGTACTCATGGGGAGAGGTTCCTGGTTGTGGCGCTGGCCTCTGTGCCGGCGCTCCTTCGGTGGACAAGCCTTAATTAACGCCTGCCCGGTGGTGACGATGCCGAGTTCGCCTGATTGCCCCATCGTGAACGCCATGACCGTGGACGTCGAGGACTATTTCCAGGTCTCCGCGTTCGCGTCCGTGGTGTCGCGCGATCGGTGGACCGAGTACGAGAGCCGTGTCGCCGCCAACACCGACCGCCTTCTGGGGATCTTCACCGAATTTGGCGTCCACGCGACCTTCTTCGTGCTCGGCTGGGTGGCCGAGCGGGATCCGGGATTGGTCCGCCGCATTGCCGCCGCCGGCCACGAGATCGCTTCGCACGGTTACGGCCACCACTTGGTGTACGATCAGCGCCCTGAGGAGTTCCGGGAGGACGTGAGGAGGGCGAAATCTCTGCTGGAGGCAGCGAGTGGCCAGACGGTGTGCGGGTACCGGGCTCCCAGTTTCTCGATCACGGAGCGCTCACTCTGGGCACTGGACGTATTGATCGAGGAAGGCTTCGCGTGGGATGCCAGCATCTTCCCGATCCGGCACGACCGCTACGGGATCCCGTCGGCTCCGCGTTGTCCCTACGCGGCTCATCACAGCGTTGGAGCCGGCACCTTGTTGGAAGTTCCCGCCTCCACGATTCGTCTGCTCGGGACGAACGTCCCGATTGCGGGTGGCGGGTACTTTCGACTGTTTCCATACGGGTGGACCCGCTGGGCGATGTCGCGGGTGAATTCGATCGAGCGGAGGCCCGTCGTGTTCTACGTGCATCCCTGGGAAATCGATGCCGACCAGCCAAGATTCGAAGCCCCCCGGATCAGCAGGTGGCGGCACTACGCTCATCTAGCGCACACCGAGCGCCGACTGAACCGACTCCTCTCCGACTTTCGATTCGGTACAATGTCCACCGCCGTGATCGCGTCAACGGTGGTGAACCGTTTGGAGGTGGCTTGATGAATCCCGTGACACCGACGCTCAGTCAGGTTACCCTCGCGATGGCCGCGGCAGTGAATACGGTGGTCTAGGTGCATTCGTCTATCAGTCCGGCCGGACACGGTCCGGCTACCTCTCAGGCCATCTGGCGCGAGGCGGCGATCTGGTCGGTCGTCGCGGCGTCCCTGTTCTGGTGCTACCGTTCGGTTTTCGCGATCCTGGTATCCCAGTGGATCAGCAACGACACGTACTCCCACGGCTTCCTGATTCCCGGCGTCGCTGCCTATGTCGTCTGGGCGAGGCGGGACCGGTTGAGGGCCGCCGGGCCGTGGCGGCCAAGCCTAGTGGGGCTGGTCATCTTCGTTCTCGGTGTCGCCATGTTGCTGGGAGGCCGGCTCGTAAGCGTTGTCGCGATCCAGGAGTTGTCGCTTCTCTTGGTGCTCGCCGCCCTTGTTCTCCTGCTGATGGGTTGGCGACCGCTCGGCGTCGTCTGGTTGCCAATCGCGTACCTGCTCTTCATGATTCCGGTGTGGGATGTCGTGACCGAACGCCTGCACTACCCGTTCCAGTTGTTCTCGGCTACCGTCGGGGCGTGGCTGATGGGCGTGTTCGGCGTTCCGGTCTTCCGCAGCGCCAACTACCTGCAGTTGCCCAACATCACGCTGGAAGTCGCGAAGGTCTGCAGCGGCTTCAGTTACTTGCTTTCGGTGGTCGCCGTCGGGGTGCCACTGGCCTACCTGTCCCTTCACGACAATCGAAAACGCGCACTGCTCGTCGTCTTTGGTGTAGTTGTCGCGGTCCTGGCGAATCCGGTTCGAGTCGCACTGATTGGGCTGCTTGCATACCGAGGTACTGGCGGGTACCTACACGGACCCTGGCACGTATTGCAGGGACTGTTCGTGGCGGGAGTCGGATACTTGGCCCTTTTCGTTGGCGCGTCGTGGTTGGGCGGGGATCGCCGTACGCCTGCCGCTGTGCCGCCGCTGCGTCTCGCGCCAGAGAACGCGGACCGAGCCGTCACGCGCACGCGACCGGGGCGTCGCTCTCTACTGTTGGCGGCCGGCGCTTCCGCATGCCTTTTCCTCGCTGGGAGTGTTCGTCCGGAGGCATGGGCCCTGCCGACTTCGGCCTTCGAGATGCTCCCCGACATCCCATTTGACCTGGGAGGTTGGAAAGGGCGCCATTCGTCGCCCTCGGCGAATACCGGAGATCTCGACCTGGCGTCGCAATGCGAGTTGTACCGATCGTACCAACGGGCAACGGGACAAGAGGTGGAGATCTGCGTGGGCACGTTCGGCCATCAACTTACCCCCAACGGGGAGGTAACGTACTGGACAGACAAGATTCAATCTGATGCTATTCGGGCTACGCTGGCGACCGGAAGTGCTGGTTCGCTCAACGTGAATCGCGTTGAATTGCGAGGACCCGAGCATGTAGAGTCAATCGTGTATTGGTACGTCCTGGACGGCCGGGAGGTGCGGGATAGGGTGACGGCCAAGCTCTTCGGCCTTTGGGTCCGGCTGTCAGGAGGGCGGAGACCGTTGGTGGTTGCGTTGATATGCGCACGGCCCATCGCTGGGGGCGAAGCGACCGGTTCCGATCCGTTCGCGGAGTTCGTCCGCGAAGCGCTCCCGACTTTGCGCCAGGCGCTCACGCCGCCTGCCAGAGGGTTGGTAACGCCTCCGGGGCAGTAGACCTGTCGCCGGGGGCCAGATCCGCGGACGGCAGTCACCACGATCGGACTTGGATGCGCACACTCGCTTTCGCGCTGTATCTCGTCTTCATCGTGAGCTGGTTCCTGCACGTGGGGTCTCGCATTCCCGTGCTGGGAGACCTGCGCGTTGATCTCATCCTCGTCCTGGTGATCGCGGGGCTGGTCGCGGCGAGCAATGGGGAAGGCAAGTCGGTCCACGTCGACGCGGGAACCGGTAAGATCTTGACCCTGCTCGCAGTCTATGTTGTCGTCACGCTTCCCTTTGTCGAATGGCCCGGCAGCGTGCTCTGGTTCGGAATTCCTGCGTTCGTCAAAGCCATCGTCTTCTACCTGTTCACATCACAACTGGTGACCAGTGAACGTCGACTTCGGTACTTCCTGTTGGTGTTCGTCGTATGCCAGACCATCCGTGTTCTGGAACCCGTGTACCTCCACGTGACGCAGGGCTATTGGGGTTCGTTCGCCAGCATGGCCAATTGGGAGAGAATGGACCGACTGTCAGGCGCGCCTTCGGACGTCGTCAATCCGAACGGTCTGGCATTCGTTATCCTCACTGTCATTCCCTTCTTGCATTATCTTGGTCCGTTGAGCCTGGCGGGTTGGGCTGCGTACTTTGCTCTGGTGCCGGCATGTCTCTACGCATTGTCTCTGACCGGCTCGCGGTCGGGGATGTTGGGACTGGCGATGGTTGTGGGTGCCATTTGGTACAAGAGCCGCCACAAGGTACTGGTTGTCATGTGCGTCGTGCTCGCAGTAGCGCTCGCGGCTCCAAGCCTCTCCGAGGACCTCCGAGACCGCTATCGGTCCATCTTCAGCGCTAACACCCGAAACGCGGCGACAGTTCAAGGCAGACTGAGCGGCACCCAAGCCGATCTCAGGGTTGCGATGCGGCGTCCCTTGTTCGGCCACGGGCTCGGCACTTCCCGGGAGGCGAACGCGAACTTCGGCGCCGAGGCCTTGCCGTCACACAACCTGTACACCGAGGTTGCCCAGGAGTTGGGGTTCGTCGGACTGGGGATCTTTCTGGCGCTGATGATTGCGATTGCCAACAACGTACGCCGTGCTGCCGCCGGTTTTGGGAAGTCGGGCGCAGAGAATGAGTTGTTTGTGCGCCTGACTGCCTCAATTCAGGTTTTGTTGGCGATGAATCTGTTGTTCAGTTTTGCAAGCTATGGCCTGACGAGCTACGAGTGGTATTTTCTTGCCGGACTCGCCAGCGCCGTTCGAAGTTTGAGCAAAGGCTCGATCGGGCAATTGGATCAGGAGTTGGGTGACGGGCGGGGCTTGATCGCCACGACCGCCGCAGACTCACCTCCGTAGCGGACCAAGAGACCCGGTCCTCTCACAAAGGACGTTCCGTCCGTCGTCGAAGGCCTGACTGGCGGAGCAGGCAGGGCACTGGCGGATTCGGGTCGGTCGATTACACAATTGCATGGTTCGAGGAGGGTCGTTTGGGCGGTGCTGAGGGTTTGCACGGGGCCGGCCAGCGGCATACGTCTTGCAGTCCATCAATGCGGTGTGGTATACAACCGTTGTTGGAGTTCTTCTGGCGGAGCGCGGCCATGATTGAAACAACCCGTCGTGGTTTCCTTCGTGCACTTACCGGTTCGGCCGTCGGACTCGCTGTCGGATCCAGCTGGGATGATCGGGTAGAGGCGCAGGTGGTCGGACCCAGGATCCTTGGCCTTTCAGGTCCCCTTGTTCACGGCACAGATATCACCATTACCGGGACCGGATTTGGCACGAAGCCGACGGCGGCACCGATTCGGTATGACGATTTCCTCAGCGAGACGATCGGGGCCGCGCCGTCACGGTGGAACACGCAGGCGAACTATAGTAACCAAGTCACTATTGACGGAACGACTGTTCGCCACGCCCTTGGGAAATCCATCAAGGTCGATTGGCCGTCTCCACGACGAAGCGGAGACGACGGGGCAAGCTTCGGGTGGACAACTGGCGGCACGCCATGGCCGCGCAACGGTGGCGTGATCAGGCAATGCTATCTGGACTTCTGGTTTCGGATGCGGATCGGATCGCCGACTCCAGCGAACTACAAGCAGATCAGATTCCATCAAGTCAACGCGGGGGCTCCGAACTTCCATATCGGCACCGGGGCCTGGAGCAGCGGTGAGGCGGGATGGGGGACGGATGGTGTTGATTTCGCCTACCACGTGACGGGCGGAAACGTCGTCGGGCTGAACTATCCGGCACTCATCGGCGCCTGGTCGCACATGCAACTGTGGGTGAAGGCCAGTTCCACCCCGGGCGTGGCGAACGGGGAATTGGACATCCTCCTCAATCACGTATCGGCGATGCCCAGCTACTACACGGGCATTCGGACCTGTGACCATCCGGGCGAGGAATGGCGAGAACTCTATCTGGGCAACTACAACCGCACCGACGAAGCAGGCATTCTTTCCGTCTGGTGGGGCAACGTCTATGTTGACGATTCGCGGGCACGAGTCGAACTGGGTGACAATCCAGTCTACAGCGCGTGTGCCCACAGAGAAATCCAGATCCCGTCCGCGTGGAGCGCTTCCAGCGTGACCGTTACAGCTAATCGCGGGTCATTTCTCCCTGGGGCTTCGGCCCATCTATTTGTGATCGATAGCGCTAACATCGCGTCAGCGGGATACCCAATCGCTGGGGGACCAGCCGCCCCCAAGAACGTCATCATCCGCACGTAGTGCTTGACCTGTCTTTCGGATCGCCACATGCAGGCGGGCGAGACTCCCCTACCCGTGAGCATTCGGTCGCCTCGGCGGACGGCTGAAAACCGGCCATTTGTGGACGTGTCAAAACCGGCCATTTCGGTGGGCGGTCGAGACGTCAGAGTTCTACCGCACCGGGTCGTCGGTGCGCAAGTCGGTCTGCACTTTCGTGCGCCAGCTGCGCGGGCCGCATTTCAGGACGTGCGCGTGATGGAGCAACCGATCCAAGAGCGCGGTGATCGCCGCCGTGTCGCCCAACAGCTTTCCCCAGTCATCGACCGGCCTGTTCGAGGTGATCAGCGTCGAGGCCCGCTCGTAGCGGCGCATGATGATCTCCAAGAGGTCTTCGGCGGCGGTGTGCGGCAGCTTCCGCATCCCGAGGTCGTCCACGATCAGCAGCGGGACGGTCGTCAGGTCGGCCACCAGCGCCTTCTTGGTGCCCCCGAGCGTCGCGTCGGCGAGGTCTTCGAGCAGCAGGTGCGCTTCGCGATACCAGACGCGGTAGCCCTGCTGGATGGCGGCCCGGCCGATGGCCTGCGCGAGGTGGCTCTTGCCGGTGCCGGGCGGGCCGAGGAAGAGCGCATCCTCGCGCTGTTGGATGAAACGGCCGGTGGCGAGTTCGTGGATCAGCGCACGGTTCATCTTCTTGTTGAAATCGAAGTCGAAGCGGTCGAGGCTGCGGTCAGGATCCCGAAACCGGGCTTGCTTGGTGCGACGTTCGAGCAGCCGGTCCTGCCGGCGGAGGAGTTCGTCGCTGACGAGCGCAGAGACGAGATCGAGGGGCGCGAGGCGCTCCGTCTGCGCTTGGCGGAGCCGCGCCTCCAGCACGGCGGCCATGCCGGAGAGCCGGAGTTGCCGGAGGGCGCGATCGAGTTCGATCAGGGTCATGGGATCTCTCCTGCCGTGCGATCGATGAGATCGCGGTAGAGGGTGAGTTGGCGAATGAGCGGGTCCACCTGCCGGAGCGTGAGCGGCAGCGGCGGGCGGCGCTCCAGATAGCGCCGCACGAAGCGGTACGTGGGGACACCGACCTCCAGCGCGGCTTTGGCCGCGTCCTCGATGACGGCGGGGCCGTGTTTCTTGGCCAGCGCGAGGACGCCGAGGATGCGCCGGATCCCGGCTGCGCCCTCGTGCTGATGGATGTGGGCGCAGACAGCGCCGATGCTGGGGCCGGCCGTCTTGGCGCGGGCCAGCGTCGCGAGCGTCGAGCCAGGCGTGCGGCTCGGCCGATCCCGATCCTGGATGCGATGCCAGCCACGGGGGGCGCGCAGGTGCTCGCGCAGGAGTTGGCCGGTCGGCGGCGCGAGGAGCCGAACGTGCAGCGCGTCCCACTGGACGTGGACCTGGCGGCCGATCCAGCCCGGCGGTACGCCGTAGTAGGCGGCCTCGACTTCTACACAGCCGTCCAGATGCACCGTGCGGACGCCGTAGCGGTAATAGCGAAATGGTTCGAGCGGTAAGGCCCCCAAGTGCGGCTGTTCTTCCGTAAACATGACGGCGACCTGGCGCTTCGTCGTGCCATGGATGCGCGTGTCCGCCCAGCGCGTCTCCCAGTGGTCGAGATACGCTTGCGCGGCCTCGAGCGTCTCGAAGCGCCGCCCCTTCAGCGGCGTCTTCTGCGCGTGGGCGACCCCGGCTTCGACCTTGCCTTTCCGATCCGGGTCGCGCACGCGGCACGGCAACGCCGTGACGCCGTAGTGGGCGAGGACGTCGCGGTAGAGGGGATTGAGCGTCGGATCCCAGACGTCCGGCGTGAGCACGCCCTCGCGCAGATTGTCGAGCTTATGTGCCCGCACGGGATATGTGTCGCAGGGTGAGCGCCCGCCAGAAACCCGCGACCGTCTCGCTAGCCATGGCCACATAACGTTTGCCGCGTTTCAAGGGGATGATCACCGAGCGCCGACGGCGCAAGGAGGTTGTCCATGCTGGAGCGCTATTTCGCCCGTCCGCAGACCGTCGATCGAATCCATTCATCATGGCTGGGCCCTGCCATCGAGCAGTACGCGCCCTGGCTGCTCGAACGGGGCCACGCCGCCAGGAATCTGGGGCACTGCGTGCCAATCCTCACCCACTTTGGGACGTCCGCGCAGACCAGAGGCGCGACGCGCTACGAGGATCTCCCACCGCATGTCGAGCCGTTCGTCGAAGACTGGGTGACGCGCTTCAGTTACCGGCGCGCGCCGGGACCCGCTCGACCACGTTTGACCTGGGAAATCCGGCGGCCCATCGAGCAAATGCTCCGGTTGGTCGTGCCGGGATTCGTCGGCCACACCCGGCACGGTGTCCAATCGGAGCCATTCGGCGACCGCGTGCCTGGCTTCTTCACGTACCTGCGTGACGAGCGCGGGCTTCGCGACGAAACCGTGGCCCTCTACGGCCACCATCTGCGACAGCTTGCTGTGTATCTACGAGAGATCGGCCTCGAGGATCTGCGTGCGCTGTCCCCGGTGGTGCTCAGCGCATTCCTCACCGACCGGACTCGGCATCTCCAGCGCACCGGTGTCCGGGATCGCTGTGGGGTGCTCCGCGTGTTCCTTCGGTACTTGTATCGTCAAGGCGTGCTCGCGCGTGATTGGAGCGGGACCGTGGAAGCCCCACCGGTCTACCGATTGGCGACCATCCCGCGGTCGATCACCTGGGATGAGGTGCGCCGCATGCTCGAGAGCGTCGATCGCCGTACGGCCGTTGGCCGTCGCGACTACGCGATGCTGCTGCTGCTCGTCACCTACGGCCTGCGGGCACGAGAGGTGGCGGCGCTCACGTTGGATGATCTGGACTGGCGGCACGACCGACTGCGGGTTCCAGAGCGGAAGGCGGGTCATTCAACCGCGTATCCGCTGTCCCCGCTGGTCGGCCAGGCGATGCTCGAGTACCTCCAGGCCGGACGCCCGACGACCTCGTCCCGCCGGATCTTCTTTCGCTCCCAAGCCCCGTGCGAGCCGATCACGCATTCGGCCGTCTCGTGCAGAGCCGCACATTACCTGCTCCAGGCCGGAATCGTTGTCCCTCGTCCGGGATCCCATACCTTGCGGCACACGTGCGTCCAGCGGCTCGTCGACGCCGGCTGGGCGTTGAAGCCGATCGGCGATTACGTCGGCCACCGGAGTCCCGGCTCGACCGAGATCTACAGCAAAGTCGCGATCGACGCGCTGCGTCGGGCCGTCTGCCGGGACGGCGAGGAGGTCGTATGACCTCGAGTTGGACCGGCTTTCGGAGTCCGCTCGGCCCGTGCATCGCGGCCTTTCTCGCACACAAACGTGCGCTCGGCTGCCTCTTCAGAGTCGAGGAGCTCTCCCTACGGCTCGTCGATCGCTTCCTGGTTGAGCGGCGGATCCCCTCACTCATCGCGATCACGCCTGATGTCGTCGATGCGTTTCTCGCCTCGCGACCGCGACACGCACCGCGGAGCTATAACCATCTGCGCGGGACCGTGGCGCGCCTGTTCGATTGGCTGGCGGCCCAGGACGTGTTCGGTCCCTCGCCGGTGCGCGCAAAGGCGCGGCGATCGAGTCAGTCGCGCCTGCCATTTCTCTTCGATGACACGACCACCCGAAAGCTGCTCGACCTGGCCAGCCAATTGCCCGACCGGGGCGGCACCGTGCAGCGCGGGCGCACCTACCGGGTCATCTTTGCCCTGCTATATGGTCTGGGGCTTCGCGTCGGCGAAGCCGCACGGTTGTGTGTCGGGGACGTCGATCTCGCCCGCGCCGTCCTCGTCGTGCGGCAGACGAAGTTCTACAAGAGCCGGCTCGTGCCGTTTGGCCCCGGGATTCAGGCCCTGTTAGCCGATCAGCTCGCACGTCGCGCGCAGGACATGGAGACGTTCCTGCCGTCGATGCCGGTCTTCGTGCTTCGGGGCGGACGACCGGTGAGTGCCGGCACGATCAGTCAGACCTTTCACCACCTGGTCCCTCAGCTGGGGCTGTCCATTCCTGACGGGACCGGCTTGCCGCGCGTCCACGACTTGCGCCATGCGTTTGCGGTCGGCACGTTGCTGCGCTGGTATCGCAGCGGTGTCGACCCACAAGCTCGTTTGCTCCAGCTGTCGACCTTCCTGGGCCATGTCAGTCCGGTCTCGACCGCCGTCTATCTGACCATGACGCCGGATCTGCTCGAGGAGGCCAATCGGCGCTTTGAGCGATGGGCGTGTCCGGCGGTCCAAGAGGCGACACCATGAGCCCGCCGATTGGTGCGCTCGTGCATGCGTTTCTCGCCGATGAGCTCCCGGTCCAGCGCGGGTTGCGTCCGACGTCGATCAAGGCCTACCGTGACGGGCTCCGGTTGTTTCTCACCTTCGTGGCCAGGGACGCCTCGTGTCGGCTCACGCGAATTTCATGCGAGCTCTTCACGTTGGATCGCGTCCTCCGGTTCCTGCAGGATCTTGAGACGACGCGACACAATCACCGGCGCACTCGGAATCATCGACTGACGATCATCCGGAGCTTCTTCGAATTCCTCGCGCGCCGTACGCCTGAGTATCTCGCCGTCGCGCAACAGGTGGCCGCGATTGCGGTCAAACGCGCGCCGCCGCCTGAGACGCACTTCCTCGAGCGCGAAGAGGTCGCCACGCTGTTTCGCCGCTTGCCCTCGGGCGGCCAACTCGCGCTTCGAGATCGCGCGCTCTTCCTGCTGCTCTACAACACCGGGGCCCGTGTCCAGGAGATCGCCGACCTACGTATCGAGCACGTGGACCTCGGCGCGCAGCCGCGCGTACGTCTGCATGGCAAGGGCGACAAGTGGCGCGTGTGCCCGCTCTGGCGGCAGACGGCCGATCTCCTCGTGCGGCTCCTGCGCGAAGGAGACTTGCCGCCCGCGTCCGACCGGGCCTTCTTCATCTCCCACGGCACCCGACCCCTTACGCGTTTTGGTATCTACAAGATCGTCCGTCGCCACACAGACCATCTTCGGGCCCAACGTGCCGATCCGGCCGGCCGCTACGTCGGTCCGCATGTCTTTCGTCATACCGCCGCCGTTCACCTCCTGGAAGCCGGCGTGGACGTCAACGTGATCCGCGGGTGGCTCGGGCACGTAAGCCTCGAGACGACAAATCGCTACGCCGAAATCAACACGCGTACCAAGGAGGCCGCGCTGCGGCTTTGCGAGCCACCCGTGCCCGACGGAGAAATACGCCGCCGAACGCCCGTTTGGCGAGACGACCAGGCGCTCCTCGATTGGCTCGCCTCGCTGTGACCCGTTATGTGGCCGCGCCTCCGTCGTCTTCTGGGCAAAGCGCCCACGACGGAGGCCGCGACACATATCCCGGGCGGGCACATAACCACGATTATGTGGCGCGCCACATAATCGAGCACAATCACCCGCACCGTCCCGCCGAGCCGGCGAAACGCGGCTTCGTGCAGCTCCGCCCAGATCTGCGTGCTCGATCGCCACGTCAGCAGCCGCACCGACTTGCGCGAGTAGCCGAGCGTGAGCACGAAGAGCCGGGTGCGCCGGTACTTGCCCGTGACGGGATCGCGCACCATCGGGCCGTCGCCGTAATCGACTTGCGCCTCCTCGCCAGGCGCGGTGGTGATCACCACGCG
The DNA here is from genome assembly GCA_963813325.1 of uncultured Acidobacteriota bacterium. Classification (GTDB taxonomy): domain Bacteria; phylum Acidobacteriota; class Vicinamibacteria; order Vicinamibacterales; family JAKQTR01; genus CAWEYM01. Next base: position 36,400 of record CAWEYM010000002.1, on the reverse strand, counting down.
CGCCTCGGGCGACCTCTCGGCGCGCAGCGCCGCGACGAAGCGCTTCACGCTGGCGTACTGGGCCGGGAAGCGATGATCATCGACGAGGTCTTGCCAGATCGCCATCGCGTTGCGACCCACGCCGAGGGCCTCTTCGATGAAGGTCCGGTAGGGCTCGCACGCGCTGGCGGACGGCGCCGGCTCCGGGGCGCCCTCGACGGGCGGCGGTGCTGGCGAGTCGGTGGACACCCCCGGCGACGAAATGGCCGGTTTTGCGGTCCGTTCGCTCGGCCGTCCGCGGCCGCGCACGGCAATGCCTGCGGCCCGCAGGTACGCACTGGCCGTTTCCCGGCGGATCCCGGTCTGCTGCTCAATGCGCCGGAGCGACCAGCCGAGCCGCCCCAGCGCCACAATTTGTTGCTGCTTGTCGTTCTGCAAGACGTTGCCCATTCTCACGAGGGACCACAGTCCCTTCGTGGACGTCAACGTCTCGACGGCTACTCGAAATGGCTGATGGTATGGACTCCTCCTGGTTCGCGCGATGATGGGCCGAACGTCCTGACTGGGGTCAGGTTCACCAGGAACAGGAGATCACCATGCATGCCGCGACAGCTGCTATTGACTTGGCGAAGACTGTGTTCGAAGCAGCGGTCGCAAACGACACGCATCGAGTGATCGAAGGCCATCGATTCACGAAGACGCAGTTCGGCCGCTTTCTGCGGGCGCTCCCGGCAACCGAGGTGGTGATGGAGGCGTGTGCTACAGCGCACCACTGGGCACGAACGGCGCGTGACCTGGGGCACACGGTCACGCTGTTACCACCGCAATATGTGCGCCCCTTCGTCCGCCGGCGAAAGACCGATCGCACGGATGCCGAGGCACTGCTCGAGGCGCGCCGCAGCGGGAGCATCCAGGCTGTGCCGGTGAAGTCCGTGATGCAACAGGCACTTGTGGCCCTGCATCGGGTGCGCGTCCAGTGGATGCGGACGCGGACGGCGCGAATTAATGCGCTGCGCGCGCTGCTCCGTGAGCACGGGGTCGACCTGCTGGCCGGGCGACGCGGGGTGGCAGCCGTGCCGAGATTGGTGGAGGACGCGGACGCCCCGCTTCCGAGTCCGCTTCGCCGCGTGTTGGCGCTGCTCTATGAAGAGATCGGGGAGTTGGAGGTCCGCCTGACAACGATTGAGCGCGAGCTTGCACGAATCGCGCAGGCCGATCCCGTGAGCCAGCGGTTGCTGGCCATTCCCGGTATCGGCCTCATCACGGCCACAGCGCTGGTGGCGACCGTGACTCATATCCACGGGTTCCGTCGCGGTCGCCACTTCGCGAGCTGGCTCGGCCTCACGCCGCGTGAGCACTCAAGTGGCGCTCGACGGCGATTGGGATCCATCACCAAGGCGGGCGACGGGTATCTACGGGGGTTGCTGACGCACGGGGCCCGGAGCGTGCTGGTCCAAGCGCAACGCCGACGGCGGGCCGACCTGGCGTTGGCGCCCTTGGCCCAGTGGGCATTGGCCGTTTCCGCCCGCGCCGGCTACAACAAGGCGACTGTGGCGACGGCCAACAAACTGGCTCGCATCGTATGGGCCGTCTGGCACCATGACGTGCCCTACCTGTCCGTGCAGGAACCCCGTCGGGCGGCGTAAGAACGCGGGCCATGAATGGACGCTCCGACCGCTGAGACCCACTCTTCTGACGTTGTGCGAAGCGAGCGATCGCGATGGCTCATAGACACGGGATGACACCGGGCCAGGCCGATGAAAACCATGCGCCGTTTGAGGCCGCGTCGGCCGATTGGCCCCCGGTGTCGCGACTCACCATCATGGCCCGGAGGCAAAGTCCTCCACCGAGAGGCCGAATATACGACCCAGGCTTGGTCGTTCTTGTGGTACGGACGAGAGCGCGTGAAGACGATGTCGTGCTTCGTGCAAAAGGCCAGCAGCGCATCGTTGACGAACTCGCTCCCGTTATCCGTGTCGATGCCCCGCAGGAGAAAGGGAAGGCCTCCTCGCAGGCGGTCGAGCGCGTCCACGACTAACGAACTCTCACGCACCAGGAGCGGGATACACTCGGTCCATCCGCTCGCGATGTCGGTGAGCGTCAGCGTGTGGGCCATGCTGCCGGCCATGGTGTCGCCACAATGTGCGACGAGATCCGCTTCGACGAAGCCCGGCGCGGGGTCCTTCCAGTCCGCGAATGTCCGAACCGGCACGCTGCTACGGATGCGCGGTCCGCTCGGCCGACGCGTGTGTCGTCGCCCGTTTCCGGCTCGCGGCGCGGCCAACACCCGATCGATGGTCGAGGCGCTCACGCGGAGCAGTCGTTCGCGCACCTCGGCATCCAGGCGCAGATGCTGGTGGCGTTCCAACGCAGGCAAGAGCACTGGCAACAGGGCCTTGAGTCGTTTTCCGCACACCCGGTCGGACGCCTCCCACAGTACGACGAGCGCCTCGCGTACCGCCTCGTCGTAGACCCGCCGGCGCGGTCCCGTTGCTGGCCCGCCCCAGACCCGCCGCCTGTTGAGCAGGCGGATGGCGTGCTTACGGTGGTAGCCGGTCACCGCAACGAACTCATCCAGAATCTGACGCTTCTGGTGAACCGTGGCGCCGCGGTACCGTTCAGCCAAGGCCTGAACCAACTCCCGGCGCGCCGTCGCACTGATCTCGGACATGGTGCCTCCTTGCTGCGCGCCTTGGTAGCGCGCGTCGTGAGGCAACGGTACTCGGCGGTAGCAGACCGGGAGAATCAACGCGACCGGCAGAAGTAGTTAACGTCGCGCAACCGGGGTCGGACGGCCGTGCCGGTACGAGCCGCGCACTGCGACGCACCTACGCCGAGTGGGCGCGGCACTACGACACCGTCATCATTCCGGCTCGCCCCCGGGCGCCCCAGGACAAGGCCAAAGTCGAAGCCGCCGTGCTCGTGGCCGAGCGCTGGATTCTGGCCCGGCTGCGGCATGAGGTCTTCCACACGCTGGGCGCGCTGAACGCACGGATCCGCGAGCTGCTGACGTGGCTCAACGACCGCCCGATGCGCAGCTACGGTGGCCAGTCGCGCCGGGCGCTCTTTGAGCGCTTCGACCGCCCGGCGCTACGCCCCTTGCCCACGACCCGCTACGAGCATGCCGACTGGCGCCAGGCCCGCGTAAACATCGACGATCACATCGCGGTCGAGCACCACCTGTACTCGGTGCCGCACCAACTCTTCGGCGAACAACTCGACGTCCGGGTCACCGCGACGATGATCGACATTTATCGGCGCGGCACCCGCGTGTACATCCACCGCCGCAGCGTTGCGGTCGGCGGCTTCACCACGATCCCGGAGCACATGCCGAAAGCGCACCGGGCGCATCTGCAATGGAGTCCGACGCGCCTCATCAACTGGGGCGCGACGGTTCGGCCCGCAGACCGCGGCCCTCGTCAGCGCCATCCTGGAGAGCCGCCGGCATCCGGAACAGGGCTACCGCTCCTGCCTGGGGCTCCTGCGGCTCAGCAAGCACTATCCGACGAACCGCCTCGAAGCGGCGTGCGCCCGGGCCCTGCGGGCCGGCGCCCGCTCGCACCGCTCGGTCGACAACATCCTCAAGCACGGCTTGGACCGCGCCGCCCTGCCGGCCGACACGGCCAGTCTCCCCTTGCCCCTGCACGACAACGTGCGCGGCGCCGACTTCTACGGATCCCTGAAAGGACAACCCACATGATTACCACGCCGACCGTCGACCGCCTCCTCGCCTTGCACCTGCGCGCGATGGCCGAGGCCTATCGCGCCCAACTCCAAGACCCGGCGATGATGGCGCTCAGCCTCGACGAGCGCCTGGCCCTGCTCGTCGAAGCCGAGCATCTCGCGCGCCAGCACCGGCTGCTGGACCGCCGTTTGAAAGAGGCCAATCTCCGGATCCCCCAGGCCTGTCTTGAGGACTTGCGCACCGACGGCAGCCGCGGGGTCGCCGGCCACCAGCACCTCCTCATCACCGGCCCGACCGGCGTCGGTAAGACCTACTTGGCGTGTGCCTTCGCCCAGCAAGCCTGCCGCCAGGGCTATCGCGTCCTCTACCGTCGGCTCCCGAGGCTCTTTGATGAGCTGACGCTGGCCCGCGCCGACGGCTCCTACGGGACCCTCATGAGTCGCTTCGCGCGGGCCGACGTCCTCGTGCTCGACGACTGGGGCCTGTCCGTGCTCAAAGACGGCCAACGACAAGGCGTGCTGGAGATTCTGGAAGACCGCGACGCGGCGCGCTCCACGATCATCACCAGCCGGCTCCCACGAACCGAATGGCACGTCGCGCTGGGCGACCCGACGATTGCCGATGCGATCCTCGACCGCCTAGTCCATAATGCTCACGAGTTTGCCCTGACGGGTCCATCGCAACGAGGAGAACGCACCACGCCGACGAAGAAGTGACCGACAGACAGCCCACGTCGCTGCGCTCCGATCACGATGCCGTGGAACAGGCGATCATGATGGCGTGGACGGGCTGATGACGATGCGTGGAATGCGCACTTTAGGAAGGAAGGACCGGCGCGCTTGCGCGCGCAGGAGCAGTCAGACAATACTTAGCATCCCTACCGCGTGGCCGCTTTTCAACCGTTCCTCAGTGGCCGCATTTGAACATTCGGCGACACTCCGCGGGGCGTTTCAACAGAATAGCGTTGACTCTTGCCTAGAGGAAGGAACGATAATGCGTCGTCGCCGTGTACCTCTCCACACTTGGCGTTTCTAAGCATGGACGCTCGCATTGGCCCGTTCCCCGGAGATTGCAGGTGCGCTGTTACGTTTGTCGATGATACGGATCTGTCCACGCGTGCCAACACGGAGCCGGTCTACGACTTCTTGAAGCAATGCGGTCTATATGGAACGAAGACCGTCTGGCCCCTTCGGTCAATTCGGACATCGGCCTATCGCCGGAGTGACGAACGACCGGTCAGCGGCTCGCCTGATGGATCGACCCTCGAAGACTTAGACTACCGTACCTTCGTTCTGTCGCTTGCGGATCAGGGTTTCGAAATCGGCCTCCACGGCATCGCAGCCGGGAACTCCCGTCGAGATGAGACCCTCCGTGGGCTCGAGTTCTTTCGTTCTGTCTTCGGCAGAGACCCCTCGATCAACGCTTTCCACCGCACCAATATCGAGAATCTGTACTGCGGCAGGGAGAAGCTTGATTCGGCCTTCTTTGGACTTCTGGAACGCCTGACACATCACAGCGAGTACCAGGGTCAGGTCGAAGGTTCGCCCTACTTCTGGGGGGACATCGCGAGCCGGACATTTCGATACGTTCGCCTGCCGTTCCACACGATCGGTACGGTCAACACTCTACGGCTCAACCCCAGCATGCCCTTCCATGATCCTCGTCGACCGCTGGTTCGCCGCTGGTTCGCCGCGTCTGACGGTGCCGACGTTGCACGGTTCAACCGCCTACTGAGCCACGGTCACGTCGACCGGCTCGATGCCGATGGCGGGGCTTGTGTCATCTATACCCACTTCGCCAACGGGTTCGCCAAGCGTGGTGCAGGTGGCTATCGCCTTGATCCGGCGTTTGTCAGAACCGTGCAAGATCTTCGCAGTAGGGGAAGGGTATGGTCGCCCACGACTTCGGCACTTCTCGACTGGCTCGACTCACTCCGAAGCCTTGAGGTCGTCCAGGTTGGGGCCTATCTGGTTTTTCGGAACCGCTCGGAGCACTCAATTGAAGGCCTCACGCTCGCGCTGGTGCCTGCGACGCCCGTGGCGAACCCGTCCCCGGGAAATGCCGGTTCGTCAACTGACACACCCACGATCCTCCCAAGCTTGCCGCCTGGAAACGAGACCTCCGTCTTTGTTGGTTCCAAGGTGCGGGTTCAGAGCCCTCCGCAGTTGAGTCCCACGATAACTGAACAGGAGCGTCGAGCCATTGAACGCGCGAACTACCGCGATCTCCTGCGAGGCGCCGTCTCCAACTATGTTCGTGGCACGGCCGCTCGGATCGGGAGGGCGGTTCACGTTGCTGGCTCCATGCCGCGGTAGTCAACGGACACTCGATATTGCGCCGATCATGTCATTGGGAAACACTTGGTTTGTATGCTAGGCACATACGAATGGACTGCGCCGCCCGGGACTGCGCCTGACTAGGGCGATTGTGTCCACGCCGCGATCCGCGACTCGCTCAGCTGGTCCATCTGAGGATCGTCTCCGATCGAGGGAGTCGGCCAAGTTCGCTATCACCTCGAGGGAATTAATGAACACTGAGGCAACAGACCCACACCTCCTTTCCATAATTGTGCCAACGTATCGGGAGGCAGAGAACCTCTCAGTCATCGTGCCACTGATCGCTGAGTCCGTCGACATGGCTGGCATCTCAGAAGAGATCATCGTGGTCGACGACGATAGCCCAGATAACACAAAGGAAGTGTGCGAGGGTCTCGCGCGTCGCTTTCCGCTTCGACTCATCGTTCGAAAGAACGAGCGTGGGCTTTCAAGCGCGGTGATTCGCGGAATGCGGGAAGCACAGGGGAGCGTCCTGATCGTGATGGACGCTGACCTGTCGCATCCTCCCCTGAGCATCCCGGACCTTTGGCGCGCTTTGGAGTCTGGCGAGGCGGATTTCGTCATCGGCAGCAGGTACGTGCGCGGCGGCTCCACACAGGAAGGGTGGGGCGTGTTCCGGTGGCTCAATTCGAAGATCGCGACATGGCTTGCCCGTCCGCTGACGTCTGCCCGGGATCCCATGGCCGGGTTCATCGGGATCCGGCGCGAGACCTTTGCCAAGGCGACCCGACTCGATCCGGTCGGGTACAAGATCGGACTGGAACTAATGGTGAAGTGCGAGTGCAGGAGTGTCCGAGAGATTCCGATTGCGTTCAGGAACCGGCTACACGGCGAGAGCAAGCTTACGATCCGGGAGCAGTTCAACTACTTGCGACATCTCAAGCGTCTGTACGTGTACAAGCTGGGTGTCTTCGCGCAACCCGCTCAGTTCGCCCTGATTGGCTCGACCGGGCTGATCGTCGATCTCGCGGCGTTCTCTCTGCTGCTGGTAACGCTCAATGCTTCCACTGCCCGCGCGCTGGCCATCTGGTTGGCGATGAGCTGGAACTTCTGGTTGAACCGGCGGCTCACTTTCTCGGATTTCAGACACCGCCCCCTCGTTCGGCAGTACTGCGCGTTCTGCCTATCCTGTCTGGCCGGCGGGCTAGTGAATTGGTCGGTGTTCTACTGGCTGCACTTGAACATTGCCCTGTTCTCGACGCGCCCGCGCCTGGCGGCCCTCGCCGGCATCGCAGCCGGAACGGTCCTCAATTTTCTTGCCAGCAAGTACCTTGCGTTTCGCTGAAGTACCGTGACGAAGCGATCCGCGCGCAGTGGAGGAGGCAACATGGCTGGTAGGTTCCCGACCTCTGCAGGAGTGGCATTCGCCATCGTGCTTTCTGTTCTGGCCTGCACGCTTAGGTTCTCTGACCTTGGAACGTGGTCGTTTGCGAACGATGAAACATTCACGCTGGAGGAAGACGCGGTGCTGTTCGGGCGTGCGGCCGTCGAGACCAACAGCCAGACGGCGCGCCTCCCGCGAATCACCCCAGTTAGCTACGGCATCATGCACGTTGGCTATGAGTTGTTCGGCCGGGACGAGTTCGGAAGCCGCGTCGTCCCCGCGCTCTTCGGGAGCCTAGCTGTACTGGTCGTCTTCCTCGTTCTCGACAGGACGTACGGAAGGACGATTGCAGTTGCCGCCGGCCTGATGGTCGCGGCATGGCCGGAACATGTTCTCAGAAGCCAGCAGAACCGTTTTTACATCATCGCCATGTTCTTCGGCAGCGCCTGTCTCCTGTTAGGCTCCCTGGTCGTGGAACGTCGCTCGTTCCGCTTGGCAGTGCTCACGTCCGCTTCGGGATTGCTCGCCGTGCTCTCTCACAGCCTGACGGTTGCGGCGCTCCTGCTCGCAGTTGGCGGGCTGGGACTGGTTGCGGTCGTACGGAGCGATCGTCCGCCGACGAAGGTCATGCTGGCGTACCTCGCGGGAGTCGTGGCGGTCGTGGCCGTGGTGCTCTTCTATGTTCTGCCGCTGACGCGTGGATGGAACGCGCAACAGCGCGGCTACTCGCTGGCCCACGCCGTCTTCGCCTCGGTCAACATGCTGGGCTGGCCGGTGTCGGTTCTTGCCGGAATCGGCGTCCTCTACATGCTCGCGCGGCGCACCTCTCAGGATCTCTATTGGCTCACGGCGATCCTCGGGTGGGGCGGCACCACGCTGGTACTTCCGAAGCTCCTGCCCTACCATCCTGGCTATGCGTTCCCGCTGGCGTTCTGTGCGTTGATCTCCGCTGCCGTGACGGTCGGCTGCTTGTACGAGACCCTCGTGGCCAGGAGCCGCGCGGTCGCCTTCGCCGCACTGGTGCTGTGTTGCTTATTGAATCTCCCGAGCCTTGCGAGCCATTACGTCGACGGCTCACGTCCGGACTGGCGGGCGGCCGCGCAGTTTGTGAGGCAACGCTGGCAACCTGGCGACAGAGTCACGTCGTTCGCCGCAGGGTTCATTGGCTATTACGCTCCAGAGTGCACGCCTAGAATCCCCCTCTCCATGGAGCGTCCCATCGCGACCCTGGACCGTCTCTCCTCTGAACCGACGCCTCTGTGGGTCGTGGCAGATAGCAGCCGGGGCGGGCTCGAAACGAGCCTGAAGAGTTGGTTGCGGAAGCGTTGCGTCTACGAACGCGAAGTCGTGGGTGCTCGATATGACTACAACGAGAACAGGGTAGACGTCTATCGTTGTCTGGGAAGGTGACACGTCATCCAGGTCTCTGGCTGGGTTCTGCGCGGCCAACGTTGCAGAGGAGTACGAGGCTTGGGGTCGCGCGCGATGGCCCCGACTGGACTACGCCTTGACCGATGACGAGTGACTCAATGACTGCCTGCGCCGCCTGCGCCTTCGCTCGTTCGGTTCAGGGGAAGCGGTGCTGCGCCAGAGGGTTCTCTCTAAGCACTTTCGCGATATAGCGGCCTCCCAACGCCCACGTTGCGCACCAGGGCATCAAGTTCCAGTACCTGGGTATACCAACCAGTTCCCCCAGGTTGTTCACGCGGCCCCCGACGAGGGAGGGCAACACGACTTCGAGCAGTGGATTCTCGAGCAGTGGCGAAATCGTCATCGAGACTGACGCGCAGGCGAACGACAGCAGCATGCTCAGCCCCAAGGCGCACAGCATCAGGTTCTTCGTCGTACGACCGCTGTCTTGCCACAAGAACGCCAGGGGCAGACACGCAAACCCGAGAGCGGGGGTGATGTGTCTGGGCCCCGTCGAGAAGCCACCATCCCAGTAGAAATACGAGGCATTGAAGGCGAGGAAGTACGCCACAACTAGTGCAGCCGTCGCGATGTATGGTCGTGCGGGGCGGCGCCGCCAGGCGACGCCAACCGCATACGGTGCGACGACCATCAGTGGCGAAAGCCAGATCACGCCTCTGCGAAGCGACAACAGGATTCCGTACAGTGCAGATGCCTTGGGGTATGTCAGACCTACCATGCCCTGCTGCATGCCCTGGAAGCCGACGACCTGCTGGTAGCCCGGTCTGAACCAAGAACCAAACGCCGCCTGGTTGTAGGCGAATAACATGACAGCGCAAGGCAACGTTCCCATAGCCAGCCCAAGCAGCACCGGCCCCAGTGTCTTCCGGCCCCTTGAGGCAGCTTTGAGCAGGATGAGCACCCAGATGATCGCCGCGGCCGGGGCTGCTGGGTATTCTGTGACGACAGCGTATGACAGCAGGAACCCTGTCGCGATCCAGGGAACCAGCCGGACGGTCTGCCGGGACGTTTCGAGTGTGTATGCGGCCAAACTGAACCCTAAGAGCAGGCAACCTCCGGCAACTGCGTGCCCGAAGAACGCCGTCGCCCACCCCCAGGCCGGGGTTCCGAGACCAAAAGCGAGTGCCGCGAAGACAGCCGCGCGCGGACAGACTCCGAGCCCCCTACCGAGCAAGAACAAAGATGCCGCCGCGAGCGCTGTCAGCACTCCTGACGTGAACACCGTCCCAATCATCGTCAGGATCTTGAACGCGGGACTCGGTTCCCCTGTGGCAGGTTCGACGTAGAAGGCGCCCCTCCCGACGAGCTTGAGCCCCAGGTAAGCCGCCCCCATCGATGGCAATGCGGCGAAGCTCAGCCCGGGCGCCTTCTCAGTGAAATAGTGCCCGGCGTACCACGCCTTGTCCGGGGTTGCTGACTGGTATCGATCGATACTGAAAGTGTGCTGATCCAGAATCGAAATGCCCAACGCAGCCCGCGACACCGGGTTGGCGTTCGACGGCGTCTGCCTGCCGTACGCATATGTCAGGAATAGCAGAGCGAAGATTGCGACGGCAAGCCTTCGGTCAATAGAGGTTAGCGATGACATGTGCCGCCCAGTGTGCGCCTTATCGTCCATAACGGTCTTCCAAGTAACTTGATGCCCCCGCGAAGGAGATGCGCTACGCCTGGAGCGGTGTGGCGTTTGGCACCTTCACGAGGTGATACCCGAGTTCCTGCGCACGCCGCGAGAGGTTCGACAGCACGCGCTGTTGATAACGTTGCTCGTAGTAGTGCTGGCCCTGGTCGACATACTCGGTACCATGTTTGAGCATGTTGTAGATCAAGCAGGCGAGCTTGTGGGCGGTCGCGGTGATCGCCTTGGGCGCGCCGAGGCGCGCTTTGAGCCGTCGGAAGAACGCGCCCAGCGCCGAGCGGCTGTGATGGAGCGTGCTGGCGGCCATGCGCAGCACCACCGCGACGCGGTTGGCCGAGCGTTTGGTGCGGCTGCTCAAGATCTTGCCCCCAGAGATCTTGTTGCCGGGCGAGACGCTGAGCCAGGAGGCGAAGTGCTTGTCCGTGGGCCAGCGGCTCATGTCGAGGCCGATTTCGGCCACGATCTTGAGCGCGCTGTGCGCGTCGATCCCGTCCAACCGCGTGAGGTCCACACCGGTCAGGCGATGGAGGTGGGTGCGCGCATCGAAAGCCGGGGCGTTCCGCGGACGCTTGGACGACCGCGGTCCCGGCGGCAAGGTGTCGCCGCCGCTGTGGTCGGCGAAGCCGTCCAAGCAGCGTTCAATCGTCTGATCGCAGTCGGCGATCTTGATCTGGTAGACGTCGAACAGTTCGACGGCCTGGCGGAGGGCGAACAGGTGCTCCTCCCGCCACGTGCCTTCGAGCGCCCGAGCGATCGTGGCCTGATCATGGGCACAGCGCGGATCGCGAAGGGTCGCCAACGTCTCGGGATGCCGTTGCCCGCCCAGGATCGCACGGATGATGGCCATCCCCGTGACGCCAGTGACGTCGGTCACCACTTCGGGCAGCTTCACGTTCATCTGCTCGAGCGCTTTCTGCATGTGCTGGATGTGTTGCGCCGCGCTGGTCACCAGCATCGCGCGCTGGCGCAAGTCGCTCCGCAAGACGCAGACGGCGTCGTCGGGGCGAAACGCGGCCGCCAACAGGCCGAACGTGTGCAACTGCTGCAACCACTGGCAGTCCAGCACGTCGGTCTTCCGGCCGGGCACGTGTGTGAGCGGCCGCGGGTCCACCAACCTCACGTCAAAGCCGCGGGCGCTTAGCACCTCGAACAGTGGAATCCAATAGATGCCGGTCGACTCCATCGCCACGGTCTCGATACCGCAGGCGGTGAGCCAACTCGCCAACGCATACAGGTCCGCGGTGAAGGGCCCAAACTCGCGGACGGTCCGACCGTCCGCATCGCGGCCCTCGGGCACGGCGACGAAATGACGCGTCGCCCCGACATCAATGCCGGCCGCGTGGAGATTCACGGACCGCAACTCCTGGGGCAAGCGCACGGGACGACGACGAGTCGGGCGGCGTGGCGGACGTGGCATCGGATCCTCCAGCTTCCAAGAGCCGTGGCAGAGGACCCACCGGGCGCGAAGGGAGCGCTGCGCATTCTTCCAAACGGGATCACGTCTCCGTCAGAGACGGTCACCACTGAGATTGTCGCTCCCCTTCGAGACCATGCTCCTGACTAAACGGGCACCACGAGGCACCAATGACCGACCGGCCTGCTCGACCCGGTGCGTCCCTCGGCACGATATCCGATCGTCACGTCCCACGAAAGTTACTACCATGTGATTCCGTCGCGCAGGCGGCGTGGCGTTGCTCCCAAAGAACACCAGGAGCGGAATCCACTGTCACCGACTGCCCGCCAACTGATCCAAGATGAGCCAGACCATGTGCTCACCCATCTTCTCAATGCTGAACTCCCTTCGCACTCGCGATTGTCCCTGAAGCCCCACCGCTCGGGAGTTCGGATCGCATGCGAGGCCCACGATCTTGTCTGCCAACGCTTTGGGGTCATGCGGTCTGACAAGCAGGTGGGCGCCTTGTTGCCCAACGGACTCACGAATGCCCGGGTAGTCGGTCGCAACTACCGGGAGTCCGACCGCCATGGCTTCAAGCACAGCGTTGGGAAGCCCCTCTGCATTGGAACTAAACACGGCAATATCCGAAGCCGCCAGCACCCCTTGGACATCCCGAACTGGTCCGAGAAAGTGAATCCTGGAAGAGAGGTCCAGCCGGCGCACCTCCTCCAATACGGCATCGTAGCGATCCCCGCGTTCTCCAGCGAGCAGGAGGTGGGCGTCCCTACCCGTCGTCGCCAGCCGATTTGCAACCTCTCTCCAAGACTTAACAAGAGTCAGGTGGTCTTTGAAGCCATGTATGTTCGCCACCATACATGCGACGAAGGCTCCCGGCGGAACCACGGCACGAACACGCCGCTCTACAGGGGCGGACTCCCCCGGCGGGAGATCAACACCATTGTGAACCAGGTGCACCAGGCGATCAGGAACGCCGAGCGTCTCCGCCAGGAAGGTAGCCCCGTGCTGGGAGTTCGAAACGAAGCAGCGTGTCTGCCTGACAGCAACACGCTCGACCCATGGCTCGAGTCGGGACCGACCCTCGTCGCGCTGATTCCAGATACACACCCGTGCTCCACCAAGTCGCCAAGTAAGCCCACACAGTACGTTCTGAAACATGCAATAGGGGAGGAGAACTTCAGCACGCTGAAGTCGAATGAATCTAATGAAACGAAGCACGTCTCGTACCTGGCCGAATCTGCTGCGGTACTTGTGGCGCATCGGGAAGAAGCAGTAAGGTATTCCCACACCTGCACAGATCTCGGAAGCTCGGCCGTGCGGCTTCAGCCCGACGAGCGTAACTTCCGCGCCCTCGCGCGTCGCGAGGTAGCGGGACAGATGGACGGCTTGACGCTCGGCGCCACCGTAGTCGAGAGACGGCAGCACGAACAGGATTCTCTTCCCACGCAGTCGACCGGCGACATCTACGGCAGTGGCAGACGCGAGTTGTGGCATCGTTGACGTTCCAACGAGTCCTTGCGCGTTCACACAACATTTTGCTTCGCCACGCCGACGCATCGCCACTCCGATCAGTCTCGATGGAAACTTAGACCGAACCTAGACCCAACCTAGATCCGGAACTCACTTGAATGTGTGATCGAACTATGATCTATTACGTGCATGGCGAATCCGTATCCTGTCGCTCTGCGGGAGCGAGCCGTGCGCGCGTACGAAAGTGTTTTCGCTTCAACCAATCCACCTCAACCTCGAGCTGGCGAATCTTCTGATACAACTCCGCGCGGTCAAGGCCCGCTGGGCACCCGCCTCCGTGTTCCGCCGCTTCGCAAAGACGTCCGGCAGCACCGCCAGCCCCTGCTTCTTCCACTGCGTGATCTGGACCGGATGAACCTCAAACGCCGACGCCAATTCGCTCAACGTCCGGCCCCCACGAATGGCCGCCACCGCTACCTTCGTCGCATCCGGTCCGTCAGGGTGGCGCCCTTCGGCAGCGGGCCTCGCGGACACGGGGGTGGCTCGCCATGCGCCAAGCGTCCCGAGGCGAGGAACAGATCTACGTCGGCCGTCGTGAGGTTCGCCTCCGAGCAATAGCCACTATCCGCCAACACCTGCGTCGGTCGCTCCCCAAACTGCTCCACCACGGCCGTGATGATCGGCGTCAACTGCCGCTTGTCGTTCGCGTCTTGGGTGACCGCCTGTCCGACGATCAACTGGCACACACTCTCCACCGCGATCTGCGCGTCGTAGGCTTGCACAAACCCGTCGGGGCCTTTCATGATGCGCGACTCGGGATCGGTGAAGTTGTACTGGGCCTTGTCCGCCGGCATCGCCTCCTCGGGCGGCTTCTGGTCGGCCTGCGCCGTGGCCCGGGCCTCCAAGACTCGCTTCGCCTCACGAATGCGCGAGGTGCGCGTTTCGCGGCGCTGCCGTTCCCGGGGCACGTCCTCGCGTCCCGGCCGCGCGCCGTGCACGGCGTCCTCCTGCGCATCCGTGGCGTCTGCCTGACTCAGCAGGTGGCGCACCTCCGCGGCCAAGGTCGCCTCGGGCTCCGCCATCCGGGCGTAGCTCATCGCCTTGTGCTTCGCCGCATTGGCCCTGACCTTACTCCCATCAGCCGCCACGCGCCGACATGCACGGCGCCGGCCTCGCGGGCCAGCTGCAGCACCTGGACGAAGAGGCCCTTGAGCGCCGCCAAGTGGATCTTGCGGAAGTCGGCAATCGTCCGACAGGCCGGCGTGTTGCCGGCCGCGAGCACCCGAAAGGCGACGTCTTCGACCAACCGCCGGGCGATCTTCCGCGACGAGAACACGCCGACGCAGTACCCGTACACGAGCAACTTCGTCATCATCGCCGGATGGTACGGCGGCTGCCCGCGATCCTGCCGGTCATACGGGGCCGTGATCGCCGACAAGTCCAAGGCGTCCACCAAGTCGCTCACGAAGAAGGGCAGGTGGTCGTCCGGCAACCAGTCGCGCAGACTGGGCGGCAGCAACAGGTCCTGCTCGGTCACGTAGGCGCGGAACGTCTTGGCCATTGCCGATACTGGACGATGTCAGGGATCCGGAGTCGATCCCCTATCACTTGGACACGCTCCTGGACAACTCCTCCCCAGAACTCGAACGACCCGAGTTGGGTCGAAGACGGCGGAAGTCGCAAGGTTCCAGGCGGCACGTAGTCGATGGCCCTCACGATAGTCGCACTCAGCGAGGCGAAAGTGCAGTACCGCCATTCTCAGCCTGCGAACCCGTGAGTACTCCGGACGCCGGCGACATGCCTTTTCCAGCACCTCAAAGCCAGCGCGCCACATTCTACGAGCACCCGCCGTGGAGTTTTGGCTGGCGTGAATACGATAGGCGGTTAGCGGTTCGTCGACGTAACCGACCTTCGCGGCCTCCGCCATGCGGAGCCACATGTCGTGATCTTCTACGGTCCGCAGGGAGTTGTCGAATTGCCCAACCGAGTCGAGTACGGACCTGCGAACCAGAACCGCTGAAGGCGTCTGGATGAAGCAGTCAATCAGAAGGCTCTCAGGCAGGCCCTTGAATGCAGACTCCGTTGGTCTTCTGAGGCGATACAGCGTGTGGCCTGCGGGATCAATTGCGTCACACTGCGTGAACACTAAGCCAACTTCGGCTTGGTCGCGCAACACGCCAAGCTGACGCTCAATCTTGGTTGGCCTCCAGATATCGTCGGCGTCCAAGAACGCTACGTACTGCCCGCGGCACAGTTCTAGACCGATGTTACGAGCCGCGGACGGCCCCCGATTCTGACCGTGTGCGTCCGCGACTACGAGGATGCGCTGTCCAAACCTCCGGATCACCTCTAGTGAGCCATCAGTGGAGCCGTCATCTACGACGATGATCTGATCAACTGGGACAGACTGCTCGAGAACGCTCTCTATCGCATGCGCGACGAACGCAGCGGCGTTGTAACAGGGGATGACCACCGAAACGGCGCCGTGTTGTTCGGTCTCGGCCTGCGAATGGTTCATGGCGGTCTCAATTGCCGAACACTCCGGTGGCCGTGTGTCAGCGGCAGCCCCACTTAACTGGAGGGTTCGAAGGGGCCTCTCAGTCACTTCCTGAATGCTCTGACGGGAATCAATGACAACAGATACCGTCGTTCCTCTTTGGAGAACGCAACGAACGGAACCAAGATCCCGTACACCGGTACCGCCAAGATGGCGACGACGAAGATTCGACCGTAGCTCGGAACGGCCAGGAACCGACGCGTTAGAAAGTAATACGCGCACAGGTACAGCACTGTCGTGACCGCCGTTGGAACCACATTCCGGTAGTAACGTCTCAGGGA
The DNA here is from genome assembly GCA_963813325.1 of uncultured Acidobacteriota bacterium. Taxonomy (GTDB): domain Bacteria; phylum Acidobacteriota; class Vicinamibacteria; order Vicinamibacterales; family JAKQTR01; genus CAWEYM01. The sequence continues at coordinate 20,287 of CAWEYM010000002.1, read as the reverse complement.
CAACCCCACAAAACGACTGGTGTAGTACGGTATCACCGCCAGCCGGAAAAACACCAACGGGATTGCCGTCCCGAGAGCGGCCCCGACTATTCCGAACCGATTGACCAGTGCCACGCTCAACGCTACATTCGCCAGTCCTTCGAGAATGTTGATTACCGCAAGGTAGTGGTGCTTCGACATGGCGAAGAACAGGTTGTCCGCATGGCAACCGACTACCTCAATGACCAGAGCACTCATTAGCACCACGAGGACGGGGTAGGACACGCTGAAATCCGCTCCCATCCACCGCGTGATGAATGCCTTGCCGACGACGACAATCAGCCCTCCGCCAAACACGGCCAGGATTATATTGATCCTGGTTAGCAGCAGGAGCGTCTCTCTGGTCTTCTCGTATCGCTCCTGCGCCCAATACTGCGTGAAGACTGGCGTCATCATGTTCGTGGCTCGGTACACAAGATCGACAAACGTCTCAACCAGTCGTTGTCCAACGGCGTACTGTGTAACGGCGGATGCCGACATCATGCCGCCTAAGACCAGAGAGTCAATCTTGAATCGTAGCTGGTTGGCCATCTGCGTTACGAATGCCCAGATGCTGTAACCAACCAGCTCCTTCGCCACCACGCTGCTCACATGCCTCCGAGCCATCCGAAGAGGGCGAAATATATGTTTCGCGACCGCGAAGTAGTAGAGATTTGCCAGTTGAGCGCAGCCGAAGCTGGTCGCAGCCAGCGCCACAATCCCGGCGTCCCGCCTCACGAACCAGACGACAAGCGATGTGGAGACTACCAGGTAGACGAGGCGAGAATATATGAGCAGGTCGTATCGGACATATGCGCCGATGATTCCAGCGAAGGCCTTGAACGGGAACTCCGCCGCCAATTCGAGCCCGGCAATCAGCATCGTCAGGCGGACTATCGACAACTGTGATGGGTCGCTGACGAATCGCCCTGCGCAGGCGCTCAGCGTCACGCTGATCATCACGATGATTAGTGAAAGACCGCTGTAGATCCAGAACGAGGTATTTACCACAGCGTTGACGCCATCGTAATCGTCCGTTGCGACGTATTTCGCAACGAACCGGGTGACGGCTGCCGCGAGTCCAAGATCGAGCAGGTAGTAGCTGCCGGTCAGGCTACTAATGAGAACCCAGATCCCATACCACCGCTCCCCCAGGTTATGCACGAGGAACGGCATCATGAAGAAGGATACGACCATCGCGATAATTGCATACAGCGTGCGTACAACGGAGCTTCTGACGAGGTTGTGTGCTGTATTCATTGCGTTAGTCGACGATCAGTTTGGCGATGCCTTTCCAGGCCGGAAGGTACGCTGGAGACTGTCGCAGAGCTCGAAGGTAGTCTCCGAATGCGCGTGAGCGGTTGTTGCCGAATCTGACCGAACAAGAGCCGCGGGTAACGTACGTGTGGGCCCACGCCTCTCGTACCGTGTGCTGATCGACGAGCCCAGGATGAGAGGCGATAAACCGATTCATGATCTTGATGGCACATTCCATTCGAGTTTCCCACCTATGTGACATCTGGCCGGACCATCTCCGATACAGGTAGGTCACTCTGTCAAGGTAGAGGAACTCGTACTTCGCGGACAGTCGCAGCCAGAGGTCATAGTCAATACCCATCGGGAGCGTTTCGTCAAACACTCCAACAGTTTCGAAGCACTCGCGGCGAACGATGGAGGCCATTCCGTTCACGAAGTTGTCTACCAGAAGCCGACCGGAGATCCATCCGCTGTAGTACTCGCGGTCTGGCGAAGACAGGTACTGGCCCTTCTCATCTATATGGGCAAAGTTGGTATATACAATACCGACCGACGGGTGCTGTTCGAAGGCAGCCAATTGCGTTTCAAGCTTGTCTGCCGTCCACAGATCATCCGCGTCGAGAAAGGCGATGAATTCACCCTCCGATGCGAGAATCCCGCAGTTCTTCGCGCTCGCCTGACCTGCATTGGGCCGATAGTGACAGCGGACCAAAGGGTGTCCTTCGAAGCGCTTCAACACTTCGCGGGAGTCGTCCGTCGAGCCGTCGTCAACGACGTGGACCTCATAGGGAAGTTGGGTCTGCGCAAGTACGGATTCGACGGCTGAGGCCAGGAACCTGGCCATGTTGTAGTTCGCTATTACGACGCTCACCCTCTTCTGCTGTGCCGTCACGCCTGGTACCTCACTGTGGTCTTTCGCAGGACCGTCGGTCGTACCGGTCGAGTGGCGAGACATCGGTCTGCAACCGCATCAGGCTCTCTTCGCCGCGTCAGCAGCGGCTGTCTTCGCCACGTCTGGCCCGAAGTTGTCCCTTCGAAGACGACGTGAGATCCCGGAATAAGTGTTCAAGTTGCCTAGCCGTCGCGTCAGAGTCGAACGCGTTTCGCGCTATCGGGACATAGTCCGCGGCCGCCCGTTTGTGCACCTCAGGATTCTCGATCAACCGTCGGAGGGCGCCAGCCAGTGAAACCGGGTCGCCGGTGGCCGAAACCAATGCAGGAGATCCGCTCGTGACCTCGCGCAGGCCAACACAGTCCGACGCCACTACCGGGCAACCCAAGACCATCGCTTCCATGGCAACGAGTGGACAGGCCTCACGAAATGAGGGCATTACGACGGCGTCCAACTCCGTTAGGAGTCCGCCGATCCCTGGCTGCAAGCCAACAAACCAGAAGAAGTCGGCTAGACCTCGACGCTCGATTTGATCGCGATACTCGCGCACGAATGCACCGTCGTTCACCGCCGCAACTACAAAGCGCGGGAGTGCGGCCGAATCCTGACGCAGAATCTCGACGGCATCGATGAGCACCCCGAAGCCCTTCTCCGGCATGAAGCGACCAACGTACCCAGCAGTACATCCCGGCCGTTCAGAGAACAAGATGCTCGGAGTTGGGGCTGGTGGAGGTTGACTTCCTTCATCAGGTGGTCGACGGCCACCCCGTTCCGAATGATGGAGATTCGTGGCAGGACACTTCGCGGTAAAGGCATGAACTCGATAAGGTTCTGGAACGCGTCCTCCCCAACCACGACAAGCCGGTCCACTCGCGACAGCGTGTGTGCCAGACCAAACTTCTTCAGGCGACCGAACGGAGGTCGAAACTGCTCGTTCCGGAAGGTCTCATGGAGGGTAAGAACGTGAGGTACTCGTCTTGGCGTGTTCGCTAGACACCCTATGAAGCCTGCTGTGAGGCCCTGCGAGTGAAGCAGGTCGAAAGCTCCAGAGTGCAACAGGGCGCTGCCCCTGCGTGCCAACCGCAAAAGCGGCCGCCTGCCACGTACCAAGTCCAGTCGAGTTGACACCGGAGCGGTCCCGGCCGGGATTAGAGATGCCTCCGGGTGTGCGATCGTAAGGACGGTGACCCTGAACGCCGAAGGATCCAGCTTGGCGTAGTTGTACTTAAGGTAGCTCCGGATGCCGCCAATCGGGTGCCGGATGATGCTCAGAATGTCAGTCTGCGTCAATTCAGCCATGGCATGACAATCCTATCTGATTGGCTTCTCGTCGGCGAGCGCTCCAAGGTCCAGACCTGCTACGAGATCCCAGCCTGTCAGCGAACGGTCAAATGCGGCCACTCCCGAACGTCTGAAAAGCGGCCACTGCGGGTAGGGGTGTTCGGGCATTCTTGAGGGTTCAGCCCCCTCGAGGATGTCGATGGCCGTGGGCTCGGGTGGATCGGCGTCCTGGTGGGCTGCCAAATCGGTGGACACTTTCCGAAAGGCGGGTAGGATCTGAATCATGAGCCTAGTGGCCCCCACGCCCGATCCACGGCGAGTCAGCCGGCAGCACACGCATGAACTCCGCGCCGTGGCGGTCCGGCTTGTCCTCGACGAGCAACGGAGCACCGCCTGGGTGGCCCGCGAGGCACGTAGGGTCCCGCTTCGATAGCGAACTGCGTGGATCGCATGGTCCATGCGCTCGGAGAGCGTCCATTGACACTACCGGTACTGGCCGACCTACCCGCCGCCCCGAGCGCAAGTGACGCCCGCCAGGCCCTTGTCTTTCAGTCGCAGCGAATCAGGGGAGCGTGTGTCCTGGCAGTCATCCTGATCCATGTAACGTCGTCTCCAGACGGGACACCCCTCAACTGGAGCACCGCGATAGCGCTGTTTCTGAACGGCCTGGCGCGCTTTGCAGTGCCCTGTTTTATGGTGCTTTCCGCCTTCCATCTGAGCCTGAACTCACGGAACGAGAAGCCTCTGCCGTTCTATCGGCGCACCCTGATGCATCTTGTTGTTTCATACGTTGCGTATTCGACTGGCTACGTGGTGTTAACTCACCGCCAGTTCTCTGGATTCCTGGAGGTGTGGCTCCCCGCGATACTGACGGGTACCGCGTATGTCCACCTGTGGTTCATCCCGGTTATCCTGTTGTTCTACTTGCTTCACCCCTTCCTGAGGAGGTGGTATCGACGCACTGAACGCGCGGGTGGTTGGGTGGTAGTCGCCCTCATCTTCCAACTGGGATGGGCAGTCGCGACCAGTGACCTGAACGCAGCGCTGAGTACAGATAGTTGGCTCGCGCCGGCAAAGGTGCTGCGGGCCTTCTTCTGCTATGTCGGGTACTTTCTGGCGGGCTACTTTCTGTATGACCACGCAGGCGAGGTCGTTGCGTTGGCCCGACGGCGGGCGTTTGTCATCCTGATGGGGCTCGCGTGGCTCGTGGTTTCTGTGGTCATGTTCACCATACGGGGCGCCAGTCTCCAGTTTTCGACTGTTCCTGGTGCCGGCAAAGCTCTGGAACCGCTACTGTGCCTGGCGGCGTTTGTGATGTTGGCTACCTGGCGATCAAGAGGCGTACCCAGCGGCCCCATCGAACGTCTGCTCGAGGCGAGTGGGCTGTATGCGTTCGGTGTGTACTACCTGCACATGCTGGTCTTGGCAATCTTTAGCTGGGGTTGGAGACACTATGTCGAACTCCCAATGGACCACGGACTGTTCTATCTTCTGGCGTTCCCGAGCGTCAGCGTACTCAGCCTGCTAGCGGTAAAGCTTGTGGCAAGACTTCCGTTCGGTCGCTATCTTGCCTGAAGAGCCACGCGCCAGAGTGACAGACGTCGTGTCCGATGGACCAGATCGCCGCGACACCGGTGCGGCGATTCCGTGCGCACGGTCAGCCGGCTCGGGCGCGAGACGGAGAAGAGTCACGGAGCATCATGGGGAGCGGGACCTCGAAGGTACGGTCGGAGGGGCTCGTCTGAGTGATTGAGGGTCAGATGCAGTCGGCTCGTTTCTGTTAAGCCTGTGGGCCAGGAATGCACGGGCACATCGGTCTCCGTCTCGCGATAGCGATTGGCACGCAGCGCTGCCATAAGCACGGGGCAGGTGGCTCGAGCCCGAATCATCCTCGGGGCCTTACCCGCCAATGACCGACCGGCTTCAGCGACCATCCAGGAGTAGAGGCCGCGGTCTGGCTGAGGCGCAAAGACATCCAGTATCGCACCCTCCCTCCCCTGGGCGGTGTCGTACAGCCGTGTCACGGCCCACCCTCGGAGAACGCCACGGACCGCAAAGAACAGATATTCGATACTGCCGTTGAAATCGCTACTGCCACCCAGCCAGCCGAGGATGTTCGGCTCGGGTACCTGCAGAACGTCGTACCCGCTGTCCACCCTGTACAGTGACTCCAGCTTCGAGTCTTCGGCCGAGACAGCCAGTACAGAACCGGTACCAGGGCGAGCCCGGATTCTGGGCGCAAACCACGTGCGGGCAAACGCGTCGAGCACGAAGCGGCTCGCCCACGCTGGAACGCCGGTCCGGCGCTGGAGTCCCGCCGCTAGGAACTCCCCGGACAGCGGAAGCTCGAAACGCCGGGCAACTCCGATCCGTTGCCAGCCCATTGCAGGCAGCGTCGAGAGCACGTCGGCCGTGCCCCCGATGGCGATCAGGCGTTCCGGTTGCCGCATCATGGCGCGCATCAGGCGGATGCCGACTCCTGTGCCTTTCAGTTCAGGCAGTGAGTGCCAGTCGAAGACCTCAAGGCAGGGGACCTCCCGACCGGAAATCAGGTACCGCTTTCGTAGCGCAAATAGCATCCCGACGCATTCCCGGCCTCGGATTGCCAGAAACATCCTGCTGAACGACGCCGGATCGAGATAGCGCCATTTGTAGAACGACTCCGTCCGTGGGCGCGACCAGTAACGTTGTGAGAACTGCGCAACCATGTCGATGTGTTCCGGCGCAAACGGCACCACCTGAATGTCCATGCTCGTGCCACTCCTGCCTAGCCGACAATCCTGCAGATCGAGAACCGGTACTTGCCGTTCGGTTCCGGCAGAATCTCATTCACGTCCTCCAAGTTGATGCGGGCACCTGGAAAGGTATCTCCGAAATAGGTCATCAGTTCCTGGCGCCGGTCGGCAGTGAATCCAGCGGCAGGCACGATTCTCAGGCAGATCCGATCCAGTGCTTCCTGCACGATCTGCATCTGCTCGAGTCCGGGTATTCGCGTCAGGCTGTTCTCAATCAACGAGATTCCCGCGACGCGGCTACCATCCTGTCGCCTGAGGAAGTCCGCCACGCGTCCGGTAATGCGTCGCAGGAGTGGTAGACCCCGGCCACAGGTGCACGGGGTGCCTGCCAGTTCAGCCGTGTCCTCCATGCGATACCGGATCATTGGCATCGCGCGGTTCAGCAGATCTGTGACGACGACCACGCCCACCTCACCTGGCGGGGCGGGGCTTCCGTCGCTCCGAAGCACTTCCACGACGAGTTGGTCGACGTTCATGTGCAACCCCTCGTGGCGCTCGCACTCGCTCGCGATGAGCCCAACCTCCTCGCAACCGTACATGTCAGTGACCTTGACACCGAAGACCGCCTCGATCGTCTTCCGTTCGTGCGGCAGCAGCATCATGGATGAAGTGATCACGCCGCGCGGCCTGATGTCATCGATTCCCATGTCGTGAAGCAGGCCAGCGAGAACGAACACCGAGTGGGCATGGCCGAAGATCAGCGTCGGCTTGATGCGCTTCCAGTTGCGCACGAACTGCCGTACCGCAACGTCTGTAACGGACATCGTATCCAGGTAGGTCACCGGGGACAGCATCCACTCACGCAGCCGCGCCTTCAGTGTCACGGGAAACACCGGATTCCCCCAGATCGCGGCCATCGGCTCTCCAACCTCCCAACCCGACCAGCGCTTGTGCCGGCGTCCGCTGGCGTTACGGAGTTGGCTGACGTCATCGGTAAATCGCACCTCAAGAGGGACTCCGGTGGACCCTCCCGTCTTCGCCTGGATCAGCTTTGACGCGTCAAATCCACGCGAGAGCAGGCGGTCTCCGTGCGCACGCACCTCTTGCTTCGTCAAGACCGGGATCCGGGCGAAGTCCTCCGGCCCCCGTAGTGAACCCGGGGAAACACCTGCCGCATCGAGGCGCTGGCGGTAGAGATCATTGCTGTCGTAGGCTGCGTGAAGCAACCCGACGAGCCGTTCCCATTGACGTTCACGCAGAACGTCGAGTGTCAAGGCCTGAGACCCTTCCAGGTCCTTCCAAGCGCTGAGCATCGGCGATCCTGTGAGCTGCGCCCAGATTGGCTCTAGAACACGCCGGCGGACGAAGGGCAACACGCTCATGCCAGACACCCTCCAGCCTGATAGGTCACCTCGGTTAGCAATGACAGGCGGAGCGAACGAACCGATTACGCTGTTCAGCTCTGCGGGGTCGTCACGGCCCGGCTGCGGCGCCGATCAAACAAGCTCCCGGTCGGCTGGGCGCGCCCGAGCCTTGATCTGCGAGGACGAGTTCAATACTACCGGATCGCTCGCCTGGACGCGCCGACATTGGTCACGTCGCCTCAGTGTCCCGACCGACGCCGCGCCCGTTCTGCTACTCGACGAACCCAGGCACGCCAATGCTCCTATCAAGAAACCACGTGCGGGACTGGTCTGGACTGACCAGTCGATCTTGGGCGATGTCCGTCGCACATTCCAACCGCTGGTCGACGGGCGCGCGTCTACGTCGCGTTCTCCCGGAGTTGCCCCACAAGTGCGATCAATGCTGCACGGAGCGTCTCCCATTCGGCCGCCAGCTCGTTCCGGAGTGTGCGGACGTCCTCGGCCAGCATGTCGGCCACATGGAGCGATCTCTTGATAGCTGTGGCAATAGACTCAGGATCGTGGTCCGTGTAGACGCAGCCCCGGTTGAAGTACCTCCTGTTCGTCTCTGTGTTCGACAGTATCAGCGGTCGTCCCACCGATACAGCCTCGTACGCCCCACAGACAAGGCAGTACTCACGACTTGTCAGATCCATCACGACGTCCACGGCGTGCAGAAGCCCGCAGTACTCTTCGTCGGTCACGAATCCGGTCATCTTCAGATTCAGAGGGGCGTCGGTCGGATCAACCCCCGCCTTCCTGTGGTTGCCTGTCACGTAGATAACCACATCGGGGGGCAGTAGGCGGGCCGCCAGAAAGACCGCTTCATACGGTTCGTCTGCCGCGTACGAGCAAACGAACAGGATGTTGTAGCGCCCGGCGAGCGTCGGCGCAGCGACAGGCCCGAGGTCGGGTATCCGGTCGGGCAGCACGAACGGCCGCCCGCCGTTTGCCTCAACGGATCTCCTCAGTCCCTCATTCGATACGATCGTGATATCGGCGCGCCGCTGGACAACCACTGCCAGGCGCGTCAGAATCGCGTGCTGCCCATCGTAGGGCATCAGGCCTGAGTTGTGAGCGTCCACGACGACTCGGAACCGCAGGAACGGTCTCAGAGCAAGCACCAGGCTGGCCAACACGATCGACGGATTCTGACAGAAGACCACGCGCGGACGTATCCGAACCAGAACGACGACCGTGCGCCAGCCTCCCCGAACGTACTTGGCGAAACGGCCCCGCATGGCGTCGATCTCCGGCCACTCAAACAAGATCGCGCCCAAGGCACGGGCCAGTTCGCCGTTTCTCCGCTGTTTCTCCCACGTGATCCACACTGTCTCGTTCCTCATTGATGCTCACTCTTCCCCGGCCGTTCGCCCGCGGTCACACCGTGTCATTCGCACGGTCGCGGCGCAGTCCTCGTAGAGGTCCCAGTACTTCCCTCCCATTGCCGCCAGCGTGTAGTCCTTTCTTTGGACGGCAGCCGCAGCCGCCCCGATTGATCGAGCGAACGAGGGATCACTCACGAGGCACACAATCGCGGCCACCAGAGCGGATACGTTGCGGACGGGAACGAGCAAGCCCGTGTCCCCATCACGAATGACCTCTGCCAGGCCTCCAATTCGTGAGGCTACAATCGGCGTGGCGAGCGACATTGCCTCCAGCAGGCTATACGGCAGACCTTCGTGGAGCGAAGGCATCAGAAGAAGATCGAGGTGGGCCATGAAACTGCGTGCATCGCTTCGAAACCCCAAGAAGCGGGCCCGCGTGCGCAGCCCGAGTGTCGCCGCTTCACGCCGCAGCTCCTCCTCCTGCGGACCGGCACCGATGATGTTCAGACACGCGCTACTTGGCACATCGGGGGACGCGAGTGCGCGCAGCGCAAACGAGATGCCCTTCACCTCGGTCATCCGGCCGACGATTCCGATGTGGATCGAGCCAGGTTCGAGTTCCGTCGGCCGCCCATAGGCGGACCGATCGAGCGGTTCAATTCCGTTGTGGATTACGCAGCGACGCAGACCGCGATGCATCCACTCATTGCGGCGCGCCATGTCTTCGGTAACGTAGCTCACCACCTGCGCCTCTCGACGCGTCGCCCAAACGCCAAGCCCATGATTCAAGCGGGTCTTGCACCATCCTGCGACACGGCCGGCCGCCGGTTCCGGTACCCCGTGCTCGGTCTTGACCAGTCCGAACAGCGCTCCTCGGCGTCGCGCCAGCGCGCACGTAACCATGGCTTTGTAGCCGTGCGCGTGAACCACATCGACACCGGACGCCGACAACACAGCCGCTAGTTGTGCCCCGAATGCGGGGTCGTAGCGATGCCGACCTCGCAGGATGACTGGCACGATGCCCAAGGCTCTAGCCTGACGAGCCAACTCAAGGTCGTGAAAGAGAACTATGACCGGAGCGCGCGGCTGGCGCGATCGCGCGTACGCGCAGAGGTCGAGTAACTGCCGCTCCACACCGCCGAATACTTCGCCAGCCGAGAACAGCGCCAAGCCTAGGTCCGGATCCGTCAATGCCGTCGACGCGCATGGCGAACATGGTCGGTGGCTGGGGTTCATGCACCACGTCCCGGCAGTTCGGTCACCGAGGAAATTGGCTCGGGGCGGCACGCCTGGAAGGCGCCGACGCGAGTATCTTAACTCCAAGTGGTAGCCGGAACCAGTCTCCGCGGCGCCGGTAACGCGCTTGAATGCCGGCGTTGGTGCGACAGAAGCACGCGGGCGTGCGCGGCACTGACTGCGCGCGTGGCGAACAAGCCGCGAGGTGAACCGCGACGACGCACATGTGTCTTTTGGGGGCGACAGAACGGTCAGCCGGTGCCGGGATGACGCGAGGCCACAACGGGCACGGTAACGGTTGACACATTAGTTGATGCTGCGATCTCCAGATCGTCTTCCGTACAAGCCCGAATCGAACCCAATTGCGCAAGGACTGCGAGCCACCCGTCGTGCCTCCTTGAGGTAGAATCTGTACGGGTCTGCTCCGGCCCTTTGCCCGGCCAATGGACTCGACTGTGGATGTCATAGCGGAAATCGGGTTTTGGGCCTGTGCGCTCCTGGTAGCGTACGTCTATGTCGGCTATCCGTTGACCCTGCTGATCTGCCCTTGGCGCGGTCTCGTTCCTACGCCACTCCAAGTTCTGCCTCGCGTGACCGTTCTTATCGCGGCGTACAACGAAGTCCGCCACATCGCATTGACGGCCCGAAACAAGCTCGTCCAGGCGTACCCGTCCGATCTTCTCGACGTCATTGTGGTCTCGGACGGATCGACAGACGGGACCGACCAAGCTGTCACCGGGCTGGAGGATGCCCGCGCCACACTACTGCGCCAGGATCCGCGACAGGGTAAAACCGCAGCGCTGAACCGGGGAGTGGGCAAAGCCCGCGGCGACATTCTCGTGTTCTCCGACGCGAACTCCCTCTACGCGCCTGACGCCGTGGCTCGCCTCGTCGCCCCCTTTGCCGATCCGTCGGTCGGTTACGTCACCGGCAGGTTGATCTACGAGGACCCTGGAGAAACGGCCGTTGGCGGCGGCTCCGGGATGTACATGCGCTACGAGAATTGGCTGCGCAAGCTCGAGACGCGCGTGGGCTCCGTGGTCGGCGTCAATGGAGGAATAGACGCCGTTCGCCGTGAACTGTTCCAACCGATGCGTCCCGACCAACTGCCAGATTTCATCCTGCCGCTCCGCGTCGTCGAGCAGGGCTACAGGGTAGTGTACGAGGAATCCGCAGTCGCGTGCGAGGCGGCGCTGGGCCGACAGCACGATGAGTTCCGAATGCGAGTGCGGGTCAGTCTCCGCGCCCTTCACGCGCTCTGGGAGATGCGCCGGTTATTGCGGCCGAGGTTCGGCCTCTTCGCGTTCCAACTCCTCGTTCACAAGGTGCTGCGGTACCTCGTGGTCGTGGCGATGCTGGGAACGTTGTTGACGAGCGGCCTCCTGGTCGGACGCCCACTCTACGCAGCTCTGTTCGCCGGTCAGTGCCTGTTCTACGGTCTGGCTCTGGTGGGATGGATGTCGGGCGGCAGGATTCGGCTGCGCCCGATCTTCGTTCCCTACTACTTCTGCCTGGTGAACCTCGCCGCCGGCGCAGCATTGGTGCGGTTCCTGTACGGCGAGCGCCAGGTGCTCTGGAATCCCCGTAAGGGCGCGTGACAGGGTGATGCAAGCGAGATGAGCTTCGCCAGCCTGCAGTTTGCGTTCTTCTTCATCGTCGTGTACGCCGCGTACTGGCAGCTGGGCCCTGAGAATCGAAAGCGATTGCTCCTGGTCGCCAGCCTCGCATTCTACGCCCTCTGGGATTGGCGCTTCGTGGGCCTCCTCGCGTTGTGCTCCGTCACCGACTTCACGGCCGGCGGGCAAATCTCCAAGTCGACCTCACGCTGCTGGCAGAAGCTCTGGCTCGGTGTTAGCCTCGGCGTCAACCTCGGCGTCCTGGGCTTCTTCAAGTACTTCAACTTCTTCGCCGAAACGCTGGTCGCCCTACTGAACTCGGTCAACCTGCACGCGTCGCCCGTGCTCCTCCGCGTCGCGCTGCCGATCGGAATCTCCTTCTACACCTTCCGCAGCCTCAGCTACACGTTCGACATCTACCGCGGCCAGCTGAAGCCGACACGGTCGCTTCTCGACTACGCGCTGTTTGTCGCGTTCTTTCCGGTGCTGGGCGCCGGCCCGATCGTTCGCGCCCGACAGTTTCTGCCCCAGCTTGCTCGGAACCGGCCCTTCAATCCCGCCGACCTCGATGCTGGCTTCTCGCGCTTTGTCCTGGGCCTCTGCAAGAAGGCGCTCATCGCCGACACGCTGGGGCTCTACCTGGTCGATCCCGTGTTCGCGCGCCCGACGTCCTTCGCCCCGGGTGTTCTGTGGCTGGCGCTGGCCGGGTATTCGATCCAGATCTACGCTGATTTCTCAGGCTACTCGAGCATGGCGATCGGAGTGTCGCGGGCGCTGGGCTTCAAGATCGGAGAGAACTTCAAGTTCCCCTACCTGGCCGTCAGCATCTCCGACTTCTGGCGGCGCTGGCACATCTCGCTCACCAGCTGGCTTCGCGACTATCTGTGGTGGAGCGTGGCGAGCCGGATACCGTTTGCGGCTCGCCTCCGCTCGTCGGCTGCGCTGGTGTTCGTCTTCCTCGTGAGCGGGCTGTGGCACGGCGCCGGGTGGACGTTCGTGGCGTGGGGCGGCATTCACGGGATCGCCCTGGCGGTGAACCAGCAGTGGATCCGTTGGCGGGAAGGGCGCCAGGCGTCGGGCCGCAACGCGGCGTGGCTGTCCTCTTTGGCGGCCGGCCTCCTGACGTACCTCCTGGTCACCCTGGCGTGGCTGCTCTTCCGCGCGCCGGATTTCACGTCGGCCTGGGTATTCCTGCGCGGCATGTTCGGCGGGGCAGGCGGCAGCGGTATCGAGCTTCCCGTGGTCGTCTATGTGGCCGCCGCAGGCTTCATCATCGACCACGTTGCAGGATACCTGCTCGAGCGGAAACCCGAAACACCACAGCGGTTGCCTGCGCCGGTGCGAGGCCTGGCCTATGCCGGCCTGTTGGTGCTTCTGTGGCACGGAATGCCGGATCATGCGAATCAGTTCATCTACTTCCGGTTCTGACGCGGGCGGCGCCGGTCGTCCTGCGCCGGAGATGCAGTGGGGCCGACGGCTCTGGGCGGGCGTTCCCAGCCTCCGCTGGACGGTGGCCTTTCTGCTTGCCGCGGACCTGGTGGTCGGAGCCGTCGGGCCGTTGGTCATTCCCGATCGGCTGTATCTCCGCGCCTACCTCGGACCGCAGTCGATCGACAGCATCCGCGCCTTTCTTACGACGTCGGGCTCGTACCTCGTCTGGGATGCGGTCACCGGGTGGCGCAATCGTCCCGGAACCCAGCGCTCGTCCTGGCGCGTGGACGAACGCGGCGCTCGGGTCAGTAGCGCGCGCCACGACGCCCGCGCGCGCCAGGTCCTCTTCCTCGGCGATTCGGTCACCAACGGCGGCACGGCGGTGAGCAACAACGAGACGATCTCTGCGCTGGTGGAGGACGAACACACAGCTTCGGCCAACTTCGCGACGATGCTCTACGGCGTGGACCAGATGTACCTGGCGTTTCGAGGTCAACTGCGCGCGGCCAAGCCGTCGGTCGTCGTCGTGGGGCTGACCGAAACGGGCATCGAGGGGCTGGGAAACCGTTTTGTTCCCCTCCGGCGTCGAGCGGAAGTGAACATGCCGTTTCTCAAACCGCGGTTCTTGCTTCGGGAAGGGACGCTCAGGCTAGTTGCTTTGCCGCCCATCGCGGCCTACGACGACCTGCTTGGCAGGGCGACGGTGCTGACGGATCTTGCGACGACGGACGACTACTATCAGAACTTCTTGGAATACCGCCGCTGCGGCTTCCTGCCGGTGTCAGGGATGTTCTGGACGGCGTGGAGGAAGGCCGCTGGCTTGCTCACAGCGTGGAGAGGCGTGACTCCCTATTCCGACCTACTCGCCCCTCTCATGGGAGCGATTGTCGAAGAAGCACGACGGCGAGGATCTCGGACCGTCTTCGTGCTGAACGCTACCGCGGTCCAAACGCGGCCACCCAGATGGCGACAGGCGTTCCCAGATCGCTACGGGCTGCTGCTCCGGCAGTTGCGCAGCAGCGGGTTTGTCGTCCTGGACGCCAGGGACGCTCTGCTGGTGAGTGGCCGCCCGATCGGCGAGCTGTATTCCGCGGACGACATACACTACCGGGTCGAGGGCAACCGCGCGATTGCCGCCGCACTTCGGCCGCTGCTGCGGGAAGACGGCTCCTAAGCTTAGGAATTGTTGACCACAAACACTCAAACCTGCGTCTTGACGCTGCCGACGCTCGTATCCATGTGACCCGCCTCGTTCGCCGCTGGCGTTATTACGTGAGCCCGAGTTTGCTGATCTTGCCAGACGTGGTCCTGGGGAGGTCCGACACGATCGCGACGTCTCTAGGCACCATGAAACTCTCGAGGCTCGCCTGGCACTGGAGTTGAATCGCCTTCTCACTCAACACCACGTCGGCGTCTAGCACGACGAACGCCTTGACCGCCTGACCTAGGATCGCGTCGGGCACGCCAATGACCGCCGCTTCACGGACGCCTGGGATGCTCATTAAGGCATTCTCCACTTCCTTTGGCGCTACTTTCTCGCCCCGGGTCTTGATGATGTCATCCATCCGGCCGACGAAGTAGAGATACCCCTCGTCGTCGAGCCGGCACAAATCACCCGTGCACAGGACGTACTCGCCCGGAACGGGGCCGCCACGCAGGCGTTTCGCCGTCGCGTCTGGCTTCTCCCAGTATCCCTTCATCACGGTCGCTCCGCGCACCACCAACTGACCGACCTCGTTCGGCCCGAGCCTTCTGTCGTGATCGTCCGCGATCCAGATTTCCGTGTTTGGGATCGCGATGCCGACGCTCTCGGGCTTTCGCTCGAGGTCCTCAGGCGGCAGGTACGTGCACCGCTTGCACTCGGTCAGGCCGTACATCGAGTAGATTCGAGCCTTCGGAAACAGCTCGCGCAGGAAGCGTATATGCTTGACCCGCAACGCCGCTGCCGTGTTCGTCACGTAGCGGACCATCGAGAAGTCAAAGTCGGCGAGATTCCTCATCTCGGCCATCATCGCAAAGATCGTGGGGACGCCCGGAAACCCCGTCACCTTCTCAGTCACGACCCTCTTCAGCACCTCCGCCGGATAGGCGAACGATCGCTCCAGCACCAGCCTGGCGCCCATCCGAAACGCCATGATCATCTGATAAAGGCCGTAGTCGAATGACAGGGGCAGCACACAGAGGATCACGTCCTCTTCTTCGTTCTCAAGGTACGACGTGATCGAAGCGGCCGCCGTCATCATGTTGAGATGCGTCAACATGATCCCGTTCGGCTCGCCCGTGCTTCCCGAAGTGTAGACCAGCGCCGCCAAGTCGATGTCGATGTTCCGCCGGGGGGGGGGATGGTCGAGCGGCTGCCCTGCCACTGCCCCATCCCAGGACACAGCGTTCGGCAGCTCTTCGCGGCGGTCGACGTCTAGCTCCGGAGTGACGATGACGGTTCGAAGGTTCGGACACACAGACACAACACGGTCGATGACGGCCGCGTGCCGTTCAGTGGTGATCAGCGCCGCGGCACGGCAGTCGTTGAGCAGGCGCGTGAGCTTCGCAGCCTTGGTTAGGGGGTTCACCACCGACACAACGGCGTTGGCCTTGAGAACCGCCCAGAAGGCCACGACCGCTTCGACGGTGTTGTCAGCGAAGACCATCACCCGGTCGCCACGTTCAACGCCGCGCGCACACAGCGCGTGGGCCAGTCCATTCGACCTGGTCTCGATGTCAGTGTAGGTGAGGCGCTGTTGACCGCAGACAAGGGCCACCTTGTCCGGGAGACGCCTGGCAGACTCGTGCAGGTAGTCCTGCAGTTGCGGTACGGCCGATGTGAAGCGCTGATCGAGACTGCCGACGATCAATGGACGTCCCCCGGCTGGGCCCTCAGTACCCCTCCTTTGCGTTCGACGAATGCCGCGATGTTCGCGATCGAGCCGAGGTTTTCTGGCACGATTTCGTCGTCTTCCAGCCTGATGCCGTAGTTCTGCTCGATGAATGCGATGACCTCGAGCAGACCGGTCGAGTCGATCACCCCGTGTTCCAACAGGGGGTCGTCGTCTCCCAGGGGGCTGCCTTCAGACACGAAGAAGTTGCCCAGGATGAACCGCCGAACGGCCTCTTTGTTCTTCATAGTCTCGTATCCGCGATCTCCTACCAATTCTCACGTTGCCGGGGCCCCGCTATCTCGATGCCGGAAGCTGCGCCAGCAAGACGACGAGTTCCTCGACCACCCGGCGTCGGCCAAGCTCGTTCAGGTGTCCGCCGTCGCTCGTGTACGACGGAAGGAGCGTCCGGCCGCTCGTCCCTTTGAACGTGATCGTTTCCTGCGTGCCGTCTGGCGCAGTTGATTCAATGGCAGCCAGGTCGAACACCGGTTCGCGGCCTGTGTATTCCCTCCGCAGCAGTTCGTTGAACTGCTCCCGGCGGAAATTGTCCTGGTACCCGTCGGGTGCCCGCCCGAGCATCTTCTTTACAAGGGCTTTCGGCCCAGACTGTACGGCCATGAGCGGGACCGTTACATGAACGAATGTGACGTTCGGATAGGCGGCACGGAGCCGAATCATCGTATTTCGGTAGTGCTGGAAGACGGCCTTCGTATTCGTGTTCTCCAAAATGTCCGCGAAGCAGTACTTGTGGAACGCGATATCGACTCTCGACGCCAGGCCTTCGTTTAGTAGCCTCGCGAACTCGCCGGTCTTCGTCGCCGGGTATTCGTTTCGGCCAACCTTGGCGTGGGCGAAGAAGCCGCCCTCGGTGCTTCGAACCCCATCGAGGTCGAGAACCCTCAGGCCCAGCGTGGGCTGCTCACGCACGAGATCGGCCACGCCGTCCATGATGTTGCCGCCGACGGACTGGTGCCCGAAGAAAATGCGCTTGGTCTCCAGGCTGGCCCTGGCCGCCTCGCTCAATTCGCCAATCGTTCGCACGCGCGCTCCTTGCTGCTGCACTGAAGAACCACCACAGGCGGCGCACAGTATCAGGCCGGCCGCCAGCCACACACATCTGCTCACGACGCACCTCCAGAACCAGCGGCGCTACGGCGTGGGCCGCTCTGCACGCACTGCTCGGCTGCCAACTGGCGCAGCGACACCTTGTCGATCTTGCCGATGCCGCTCTTCGGGATCGATGGCAGCGTGATGAAGTCCACCGGCACCTTGTAAGCCTGGAGACGCGATCGGCAGAAGGAGAGAATGTCACCGGCATCCGGCGCGACGTTCTCACGGGTGGCGATGAACGCGAGCGGGGCCTCGCCCAGAATCTCGTGCTGAACCGGCACCACGGCCGCTTCAGAGACCGCGGGATGCTCGTTCAGGACGTCCTCGATCTCCTTCGCCCCCACCCGGTGCGCGCCCACCTTGATCATGTCGTGCTTGCGGCCGACCAGGTAGAGGAAACCCTCGGCGTCGGCATAGCCAATATCGCCCGTCCGGTAGCCTTGGGGTCCAAAGCGCTCCGCCGATTCCTTGGGGCTGTTCCAGTAGCCACACGAGATGTTCGAGCCGCGCGCGACCAGTTCTCCGACCTCGCCCGGCGCCCCAAGATGTCCCTCGTCGTTGACGACGATCATCTCGACATTTGGGATCGCGCGGCCGATCGAACCAAGCTTTCGCTCGAGGTCGGCAGGCTCGAGGTACGTGAGGCGTGCGGAGGCCTCCGTCGCGCCGTACATCACGTAGAACGCGGCCTTCGGCCCCTTCTCGAGCCACTCGCGGATGCGGGCCGGCGACATGCCGCCGCCCGCCTGCGTGACGTAGCGCAGGTCTGGAAACAGCATCTTCGTCAGGTTCGATCGGTGCATGAGCAACGAAAAGGTCGAGGGAACCCCCGCGAAGCCGGTAGCCCGATGTTCCCGCATCCCCTTCAGTACAACGTTCGGGAAGGCAAACCGCATATCTACGATGACGGAACCGCCCACGGCCATGTGGGTGTGGAGCAGCGACAGGCCGTACACGTAGTAGAACGGCAGGACGCACATAACGCGGTCGGCCGACGTCAAGTGCAGGTAGTCCACGATGGAGTTGGTATTCGATCGGATGTTCAGGTGCGACAGCATGGCGCCTCGTGGCGCACCAGTGCTGCCCGATGTGTAAATAATCGCCGCGAGATCCAGGTCGATTATCCGCACGGACGGTTCCGCGTCGGACGCAGCGTCGAGCGCGGCCGACCAGGCTGGGAAGGCCACGTCCAGCATGGGGCGGGCCGAGCCGGGGACAGGCTTCGTGACAAACACCGCCGGAATCGTGCCGAGTGCCGCTGCCACCGGTGGATCTGCCGCGGTGCCCGGGTTGACGATGGCGGCAGATGGCGAGCAGTCATCAACGGCCCGGGCGAACCGGTCGTTATGCGGGCCGTGCGGCAGAGGGACGGACACCGCGCCCGCCTTCATCGCGCCGAAGTAGCACGCCACGGACTCGATCCCGTCGTCGATCGCGAGGATGACGCGATCCCCCCGCTTCACGCCGGCGGCGACGAGCGCGTTGCCGGCGCGGTTCGCCAGCTGGTTCAACTCGGTGTAGGTTGCACGTGCCGCAGGCTCGATAATGGCAACCGAGTCAGGCGCGCGCTCCGCCGACCTGCGAAGAAAGTCGTGTACGAGCATCGCCTCACACTTCCACCGCGCCCAGGGCCGCGACGCGAAGCACGAGCGTTGCGGACTGCTCGACGATTGGAAGCTCCAGTCCGTCCCGCAGGGCGACGACGCCCGCGATGCCGCACATCATCCGGCGACCTCGGTGACCGCCTCCGCGAGAAGCGGTTTCATGTGCAGGTAAGCGGTGGTCCGGCGCTTCTGGTCGATGTCCTTGTAGACGCGTTCGACCTGCTCGATCGAAAGATCGATGGCCGCACCGACATCGGCGGCCGCGACGCCGTGGTTCCGCCCGTAGAGGCAGACGTCCATCTTGTCGTAGGGCAGCGAGAAGTAGAACTCCTCCTGCGACTGCGGCATCGAGAAGGTATCCGTGGTCGGAGGCCGGCGGCGAATCTCCTCCGGTACGCCGACATACGCCGCGAGCGCGTAGACCTGCGTCTTGTAGAGGTGCGCGATAGGCTTCAGATCGGCCGCGCCGTCGCCGTGCTTCACGAAGAAGCCCTGGTCGTATTCCAGGCGGTTCGGCGTACCGGCCACGGCGTAGTTGAGACGATCGGCGTGATAGTACTCGAGCATGGCGCGGGCGCGCTGCTTGAAGTTGGTGGCGGCAATGAGCTGCAGGTACGCCTGGAGCGGAATGCGCGCCGACTTCCGTTCGCCCGACGGGGCTTCGATGGTCAACTCGGACAGGTTGAAGCG
The DNA here is from genome assembly GCA_963813325.1 of uncultured Acidobacteriota bacterium. Classification (GTDB taxonomy): domain Bacteria; phylum Acidobacteriota; class Vicinamibacteria; order Vicinamibacterales; family JAKQTR01; genus CAWEYM01. The sequence continues at coordinate 810 of CAWEYM010000002.1, read as the reverse complement.
ATTGCTCTCGAGGATCGATGGCAGCGTGACCTTGTACTTGTACCCGTCCCGGTATTCGGGGAACACCTGGAGGATGGCCTCGTCCTGACGCCCATAGCAACCGGCGCCGGTCAATAGCGGCTCGATGTCCTCGATAATGGCCGTGATTCCGAGGTGCGACGCCAGCAACCGGCCGAGCGTGAGGGCATCGCTCGACGAGTCGCGCTCGGGCATCAACAGGCCGACCACTCGCTCCGGACCCAGGGCCCGGGTACAGAGCGTGGCGACGACCGAGCTGTCGATGCCGCCGGACAGGCCGACGACGGCTCCGCGGCGTCGCAGCGTCCCGAGGATCTGGGCGCGGATGGTTTCTTCGATGGCGGATGCGACGCGGCCGGCATCAATTGAGAGGGCGTCCGTCGTGAACATGGTTCTTCTTCTGAGAAACTAGGACCCGCCGCGAGTCAGGACGGTCTTGAGCGTCTCGGCGACGATGTACAGGTCCAGGGCGATCGAGAGGTTCTTGATGTAGTAGAGGTCGTATTGCAGCTTCTCGATCGCGTCCTCAACGCTCGCACCGTAGGCGTACCGCACCTGGGCCCAGCCCGTAACTCCTGGCCTCACAGCGTGCCGCTGGCCATAGAAGGGGATCCGCTCCGTCAGGCTCTCGACGAACTCCGGCCGCTCGGGCCTGGGTCCGACCAGGCTCATGTCGCCCACGAGCACGTTCCAGAGCTGTGGCAGCTCGTCGAGGCGGGTGCGGCGCAGGACGGCGCCTACCTTGGTGACGCGCGGGTCGTGACCCGGCCTCGCCCACACGGCGCCTGTACC
>CAWEYM010000001.1:0-821426 GCA_963813325.1 uncultured Acidobacteriota bacterium | reverse complement strand
GGCTCACCACAAATCTTCCTCGTGTTCACAACGACTTGCAGCCGGTCGCATGGCGACCGCAAACGTGAATCGAACCAGACTGGCGACCTCGCCTCAAACGGAGGCAATCTCTACGTAGCTGCCAGGCGTCGCGGATGCAACGGCAGCGGCGATGCGATCGACATACCTGCGCACGGGGATTACAGTCGTCGGCCGGTGGGATCGAGCCCACGCAATTTTCAGCGACGTCTCAATCGCATCACGATTTGCTGCCGATCACGTAGCCCCATCCCACCGAGCCGAACGTGATCAGCGTCAGCAGATACGAGAACACGCCTTGCACGCAGCGCGCATCCGTCAACCCGACGTCGCGCAACGTGACGGCGTATTTCGACGTGTGCCGCACGTCGACGATGAGCACGCGCCCGCCAGGCGCTAACACGCGCGCGATCTCGCGCAGGGCGGTCTGCCGCTCGCCCGCGTTGTAAATGTTGTGCAGCGCCATGCTCGAGAGCACCACGTCGAAGCTGGCGTCAGCGAAGGGAAGTTTACGCGCATCGCCGGTGAGCACGTCGACTTTATCGGCGACGCCTTCGATCGTCGCGTTGCTTAACGTCCCCGTTGCGTTGTTGCCGCTGAGATCTTCCTGCTGCCACTTGTCGATGCCGACGGCGCGGCCGGTCGAGAGCCGCTTGGCCGCGCCGACGAGAAACAATCCCAGCCCGCACCCCACATCCAGCACGCGTTCGTTTCCGTTCCAGTTGATCTTGTCGAGATCTGTTTCACGCTCGCGAATCTTGCCAATCTTGCTGTCGTAAATCATCCACAACGCCATCGCCCCGAAGCTCAGGCCGGCAGCGATCAACGGCCGGGCGATCACCGCGATGGCATCCTGCCGGGACCACACGCCCAGCAGCCGCGTGATCAGCGAGATGATCCCCAGCGCCGCGACGATGAGCATGTTGCGCACCGCCACCGGGGCGTCCAGGCCGTAATTGGGAGTCAGATTCTCTTTCATCCTTTGCCTTTCGTGATCCGGGCAATCTAATCACTCGGCCTGGACGATGACAACTCCGTCTTCCGGATCCGCAAGATCGCGGTCGTTGACATAAGAAGCCACGAGGAATACCACGAACGAGTCTTCCACGAGCGCGAAGCAAGGAAACGGCGCGATCCGAGCACTCACGCTGCTCGTCGAAGGCGCTCGATCTGCCGCAGCCACTCGTTCAGCTGGTTCCAACTCGCGAAATTTAGCCTCACTTCTATCCCAGGTCCGCGCTAGCAACCAGTCCTTGCGCCACCGACGATGGAGAGCATCGATCTTCGTCACGGCTTGTTCCTGCGCTGCCGCTGCGCCGCCTGTCGCTTCCAGTCCTCAACCTTCAAACCAGGTACTCGCTGGAATTCGCTGGTGTTGTGGGTGACGAGCGTCAGCTCGCGGGCCCTGGCCTGGCCCGCGATCAAGACGTCGTACGGACCGATCGGCGTCCCCTTCGACGCGAGTTCCGCTCGGATTTGCCCAGCGTGCCGGGCGTCCTCCTCGTCAAACTCCAGCACTGAAAACTGAAGCGCATCCACGCGGGCCACATTCTGCTCCATCCGCTGACTCTTGAACGCCCCGTAGTACAGCTCGTGGACGACGACCGCCGACACACCGAAGTCGCGCGGCGCGTGGCGACGAACACGTCTGGCGATCGGCGACGTTGTGTCGTTCAGCAGCGCGATGATGGCGTTCGTGTCCAGGAGATACCGCATCAGCGAAACACCTTGCCGAGCCCAGGCCGCTCCGGCGCCTCCGGCTGCTCGCGCACCGCCGATACGAAGTCCTCGTCTACGTCACCGGCAAGAGCATCCAGCCACTCCCATGACTCGGGGACTGGCTCCAGGACGATCGCACGGCCACGTCGCCGGATCCGGACTTCGCCCGCCTCGACCCGGAAGGCACGCGGCAGCCTCACGGCCTGCGATCGTCCCGACCAGAAGACCTTGGCCGTTTCCATTGGTCCAACTCCTTGTGAGATATACCAAACGAATATACCATGCCGCGCGGACGTCTCGCGCGCCCGTGGCGCTCACGCCGCCCGTCTCAGCCCCTCCACCTGCCGCAGCCACCTGTCGAGCTGGTTCCCACTCGCGAAATTTAGGCTCAACTCCTCTCGCTCACGCTCGATTCGTCGATCCGCGTGGTCCTCAGGCACTCGAGCTTCGCTCTTGGACTTCGCTATTCGGGCACGATTCCCACCCGTCGACAGACCGCGAGCGATTCACTCCAGACGCAGAAGAGATCGCCAGGAGGCCACCTGTGGGATGCCGCGTTCCAGGATCCAGAGATCGAGCCGGAACGTCCCGACCGAGGTGATGAAGCTACCGCCGTCGGGATGCAGACTGATGCCCGAAATGTTGGCAGCGCGGGGAATCCGTAACGCCTGGACTTTCCGTTCCTCACCGGTCCGGACATCGATCGACGCGAGCTCCCAGCCTCGTTGCTCGCCTCGTCGCAGCGAGTACAACAGCGTTCCGTCGCGCGAGAACGTGAACGCCGTAGGGAGCCGCGTGGTCAGTGCCCTGTCCGCGGATCCATCCGGTGACACGAGATGCAGGGCTCCGCTCCGAACGTATGCCAGCGAGGTACCGGTTGGTGACCACGCGGTGGCGCCCGCCCCAGGGTCTCCGGCAGCGATGCGAACGATCGAGCCTCCACCGAGTGGAGCTCTGACCAGCTCCCACTGACCATCGCGCAGACGTTGATACGCGATGGAGTTGCTGTCCGGAGACCACGCGGCCCCGTGCTGGTCGACGCTGTCGCGATCGATCGGCACTGGCTGTCCCCCTGCGACTGACGATACCCAGATGGCGTGTCGATCCGACTGAATCGCACCGTAGGCGATTTTCTGACCATCGGGCGAGAAAGTCGTCCGCTCCAACGTGGACCACGCCGGCGCACCGGCCATGTCGCGTCTCAGCACCGGCGCCGACGAATCGTCCTGTATGCTGCGAAGCCACACTTCATAGCGGCCACGTACGTTCGTCAGATAGGCGAAACGCGTCCCGGTCGGCGACCACGTCGGCGCCATTTCGTTTCGGCCGGTGGCTAACACCTCGCGCGTCTGTCCGCTGTCGATCGAAACCTCGACTATGTCGAAATCAGGCAGCCCCGAAGCGAAGGCGATGCGGCGGCCATCCGGGGAAACCGCGGGAGTCCACTCCGCGCCGGTTCCGCTCGTGACGATCTGCGAACCTCCCGTATCGGTGTCGATGAGATGCAGGTGCCAGTTCTGCTCATCAGGTGGCGTGTTCTGCAGGATCAGATGTCGGTTGTCAGGCGTCCAACTGATGCGTCCGAAATCGAAGGGATTGGTGGGACTCTGAAACGGACCCAGCGCCCGTCGAGGTGTCCCCTTGGGAAAGGGAATGACCCAGAGCTCGAACGTCAATGCCGCGCCGGATTGATGCTCGACGAGTATGGCAAGCTTCGATCCGTCCCGTGAGAAGCCGACGCTGTTCGATCGTGTGAACTGCTCCGGAAAGGGTGCGATCCGATACGGCGCGGGTGACCCGGACACGGGAGCTATCCAGAGCGCTTGCTTTCCCCCGACGCCGCGAAGAAATGCAATCGTGCCATCGGCGGCGACTGCTGCGGTGGAGACGTCCTTCATCACCAGCTGCGGCTTGCCACCGGCCGCACCGATTGACCACAGCTCTTGTTCAGCGACGTAATAGATCTGCGCGCCGTCCGGCGACCAGAACGGTGACCGGCAGTCCCTTCCCGACTGCGTTAGTCGTGTCGGTACGTCGGCGTCTACGCTCTTGACGAAGAGTTGCCCCACATCGTCGACTGTGGCGACATACGCGACGCTGCGGCCGTCAGGTGACCACGCCGGGGACACCTGCTGCAGGCGTTCGGATGCAAAGGGCAGGAATCGGTCAGTGCCGGTCTGCCGGGAAGACTGCGACAACCCGAGATACGCGAATAGCGCAGCGACGCCCGCAAGCGCAATCGCCGCGATCCGCCATCTCGTCGACTGGGCCGACGAAGCCCCCGACGATACCGCCGCTTCTTTCCGCGACGTCGCGTCGTCGAGCTCGAGAAGCGCGTCCGCGATGTCGTGCAGGCGGCGGTTCGCACGCTTCTCAATCGTTCGTTCGAGCAGCCGACGGATGCTCGATGGCGTGGCCGACGGCAACCGGTTCCACTCGGGCGCCTTGTCGAGCACGGCGGCAATGGTGTCGGAGATCGTCTCGCCCTGAAACGCGCGCCGCCCCGTGAGCATCTCGAAAAGCACGCAACCAAAGGCCCAGATATCTGTTCGCTTGTCGACCACCTGCCCTCTGGCCTGCTCTGGGCTCATGTAGGCAGCTGTTCCGAGGATGACGCCGAGGCGCGTGAAAGCCGGCGACGTGAGAGTCGGGACATCCGCGGCATCGGCCGGCAACGAACCAGGCGGTTCGAGGGCCTTCGCGAGTCCGAAATCGAGGATCTTGACCGTCCCGTCCGATCGGAGCTTGATGTTGGATGGCTTCAAGTCGCGGTGCACCACACCTTGCCCGTGCGCCGAGGCGAGCGCCTCAGCGATCTGCCGCGCGACTGACAGCGCCTCCTCGAGGGGAAGCGGTCCGTTCGCCAGACGGTCGGCGAGGGTGGGGCCTTCAACGACTTCCATGATGAGGGCGTGAAGGCCGTCGTCGTCTTCAAGACCGTAGATGTGGGCGATGTATGGGTGATTGAGCGCCGCAAGGACGTGAGCCTCGCGCGTGAACCGTGCGAGGTGTTCGGGATCGTTCGCGACGGCGGGAAGAAGGATCTTGATCGCGACATCACGATTCAGCTTCGTATCGCGAGCCCGATACACTTCGCCCATTCCTCCGGCACCGAGCCGGCCGATGATCTGATACTGGGCGAGTCGCACGCCCTCGGACAGCCCCATCGCTACTCCTACCGATAAGGTTACGGCATTTCAGCCGGGCGGTCACGGCGGAGGTCAGCGGCGTTCGAGGCAGGGCGGCCGATGCCCTGTCTCATGCCGCCCGGCGGCGCGGCTATCGTGCCGTCCATTGCCGGATCGGTTATTCTGGTGCCATGAACCCGAACGTCAGCATCGAGGTCGACAAGCACACGGCGGATGTGCTCCAGACGCGAGCAGCCGAGCTCGGCCTGACCGTCTCTCAACTGATCGCCGAACTCGCGACCCTTGACGCCGCTTCCAGGGAAGCAGATGCCGATGAGGTTGCAGAACTCGATCGTCGATCGGCCAGGGCCGCGGGAGGCTCGCGCGTGCCGCATGACCGCGTGGTGCAGTGGCTCCGCACGTGGGGCACGCCCGGGTTTCGACCGTGGTCGGGCCAGTAGAGATCGAGTGGTCGCTCGACGCGATAGCCGATCTCGATCGATTCGCGGCATTCCTCCACGAACGGTTCCCCGACCTCGCGGCGCGCGTCGCGAACGAACTCGTTGAGAGGACCGAGGTCCTCCGCCGACATCCGAAGCTGGGACGAGCCATCGCAGGCCGCGAGGAATACCGCGAACTCCTCCTCCAGGTGATCGGCGGCACATACGTCCTTCAGTACCGGTACGATGGCCGTTTCATTCTGATGCTCCGGGTTTTCCACGGGCGCGAGGCAAGGTAGGGGCGACCGCACATTCACGCCGTTCGTCGAAGTCGCTCGAGTTGTCGCAACCACCCGTCGAGCTGGTTCCAACTCGCGAAAATGCGGCTCACCACATGCTTGGCCCCGTCTGGTCGCGTGGACGAAATGTCACGTCTGCCATCACCAGGCCCGTCAACGATGACGACATTGCGGTGGTTTCGGCAGAAGTACAGAACATCGGCGACCAGGTGCGGCAGCGATGTTTCGTCGAGACCGCCCAGTAGGGCCAGTTTCTCGACGGGAGTACCAGGAGTGCGGCGCATCGCGTCTCCCTTCGAGGAGTATTGCCGGTCCTATCGAGAGGCCTGAGGCTCGAACACAATCCGCAGACGAGTACGGGTCGCGTGCGCGAAGCGTTTAAGCGCGTCTGTCGAGGGACGCACTTTGCCCCCTTCGATTCGGGCGACGTACGACTGCGAGGTCTTCATGCGCCGGGCCAGTTGCGACTGCGACAAACCCGCCGCGGTCCGCGCCTCGATCAGCGTCCGCGCCAGGTCGAACTCCTCCGCGAGGGCGTCGTAGCCATCCTTGTAGTCGGTATCCTTGCTCCAGCGACGATGGAGTTCGCTGATCTTCGTCATGGCTTCAGTTCCTTGGCCCTCTCCAGTGCCACGTCGATCTCGCCCGCGGGCGTCTTCTCCGTCTTCTTGACGAACGCCCGCAGGATGACAACCCGTTGCTCCCTCGCGGTCACATAGAGAGCGCGGGCTATGCCGGCCTTCCCCTTGAGCCGGATCTCCCACAACGGACCTCGGACACGGCGAACGTGCGGTTCCTTGACGTTCGGCAAGCCGACGGATGCGATCAGCTCGGCAATCCGGACGAGCCGCGCCCGCATGTCCGGCGCCAGCTCTGCCAGCTCGGCATCGACCGTCTCATTCAGAGTCTCGACGCTCCACGGCATCGTGACCATAATACCAGATATGGTATCGGCCTCGACCGAAAAGGACCGGCCCCTGGCTCACGGAACTCGTCGGAGCACCGCGACCTGGAGCAACCACCACGGAGGCGCATCCGGCGCTGGTGGACAACGGCAGGGTCAAGCCCGATAATCTCGACGAAATGTACGTCGTCAAGCCACGTCCGGCCCATTTCATCTGGTTGCTGCTTCTTGGGCCGCTGGTTATGTTCGAGGCGCCTGTCCTTCACGAACTGCTCCAGCAGATTGCGCTCAATCGAGGTGCATCTGCCGCCGTTGTGCAGGGCAAGGTAACCGAGTTTGGGAAGGGTCCGAACGGCGAGTTGAATCTGCGCTATCGCTTCCGCACAACCAGTGCTGGGCCTTGGTACTCGGCAACGGATGCGACAGGGCGCCGCGATCTTTGGGTTGCTGTCGCCGCACCGGCGTGGAGCGACGCGGCGGCGACAGGATTCGTGGCAGTGACGTACTTGCCCAGCGATCCCTGGGTCAATCGACCCGTGGCAAGGGCCGGAAGCGCAGTAGCCGACATCTCGGCGGCCCTGGCGATGCTGGTCGGCCTCGATGTCTTCGCCCTGTACGAGTTGTATAAGGTGCGGGCAAACTTCCGACGCTGCCGGCTCGCGGCGTCTGAGTACCGGGCATGCCGAGTCAGATATTGGGAGTCGCGGGCGGCAACGTAACCATCCCCCGGCAGAGCCGGGGGCTCTGGAAATGTGAGCCGCTCAAAGCGGCATGACGGGTGGCGCTAACGCGCCCCCCAATCCTCGGGCCACCTCAGGTGGCCCGTTATCGCCACAGCGCTAACTGATCCAATCGAGCGTCTTCCTGTTCCTGGGTCTTGATGTACTCCCGGATCACGGTCTCGTCGCGCCCGACCGTCGAGACGTAGTACCCGCGGGCCCAGAAGTGCTGGCCCACGAAGTTCCGTTTCTGCTCCCCGTACACCCGGGCCAAGTGAATCGCGCTCTTCCCTTTGATGAAGCCGACGACCTGCGACACCGCATACTTCGGGGGAATCGACAGCAGCATGTGCACGTGATCCACCATCAAATGGCCTTCGTCGACCCGACTCTCCTTCTGCAGCGCCAGCTTTCGGAACACGGCGCCTAGGTGCCGGCGCAGATGCCCGTAGATCGTCTTCCGCCGGCACTTCGGGATGAAGACGACGTGATACTTGCACTCCCAGACTGAGTGGTTCAGACTTTCCCCTGTGTCCATCGGGTTGCTTCCTTTCGTGCGCTTGGCGGCTCACGATGGAAGTATCCACGGGTGGACACACTCCCTGAAACGTCGAACTTCTACCGCCACCCCGGCAGAGCCGGGGTTTCCCAACCTGCTAGAAGCGCCATCCTGGACGGCTGGCCGGTGGACGTATGGCCCTCCGGACGGCGCCAGACGTTCTGGCTCACGCCGCTCGTCGCACGAAGGTCCACATCGTTGGCGTCGCGGCGCTCGTGGGAGCGGGCCGGAGCGCAACCAAAGCGCGCGCCTCGCGCGCGAACGGCCGGCTGGGCGGACGACCCCGGAAGACGGCAACGACCGCCCGTCGCGCGAAATCGGCGCGCTGAAGTCCGCTCGAGATCACAAAGGAGGCGATGCCGCTTGGCTCCAAGCCTGTTGGCGCTGATGCTTCTGTTACCCCAGGCGCCTGACGACGGCTGGGGCCTCACGCGGGTGCAACCGCGGGAAGTCCAGCGGATCTACTGGGAGTTGCTCCAGACCACCGAGGTTCTCGTTCGCCTCGTCCCGATCGATCCTGCCGGAAAGCCGGTGCGGGTCAACCTTGTCTTTCAGGCGTTCTTCCCAGGGCGCGCGCAACGGGATCTGTACACGGGGCTGCCGCAGTGGCCGAAAGGCCCGCCCGCCCGACTGGTCCTGACGGCACAAGCGTTCGCGATGACCTTTGTCATTCCGGAACTCTCGCTGCAGTTGGTCATCGACGGAGCGCCGGTCGACCTGACGGGACCTGGCAGCCGATACCGGAACATCCCGTGTCTGATCGCCACCGATGACTGCGCGCCGAACGGGGTCGAAGCCGACTTGGAACCGGCCGTGCTCCGGTCCCTGATCACGGCGCGCGCCCTGCAGGGACAGGCGCTGGGATTTCCGATCAAGCTGACGCACGCGGACCAGGTCGTGCTGGCGGATTTCGCTGGCCGGATCGGTCTGCCAGTGGGGACGCCTCGCTAGGTCCAGCCGGTAGCTCAGGAGTCAAGTGGCTTCTAATCCAACACGTACGGGCCGCTTCCAACGCGTACGCATGCGTGCGCTGCCTGTCGGTGACGTACAGGTAGCGGCTTCGCGGCTTTCTGGCCAGGAAGTACGGGCCGCGAGGGCCGGGTGGTGTCCAGAAGCGCGCAGGGGCAGGCGGATCGCACAGCGGGCCGAGGCGTCGGGTCAGTCGTGCAGCACGATGGTCAGCAGGGCATTGTTGATCTTGAGGCCGCCGTCGCTGTCCTCGACATAGCCGAGCTTCTTGAACTTGTTCATGAAGAAGTTCACGCGCGAGCGAGTCGTACCGACCATTTCCGCGAGAGTCTCTTGCGAGAACTTCGGCAGCACGCGATGGGGGCCGTCCGCTTTGCCGAAACGAGCAAGGAGGAGCAGCTTGCGCGCCAGCCGTCTTTCGCTGGAATTGAACAACTGATCCACCAGCTCGGCTTCGACCTGAATGTTCCACCCCAGGACGTAGACGATGAACCGATCCGACAGCGCAGGTTGTTCGTGAAGCAGCCGGGTCATCTCCTCCTTCTCGACGACGAGAAGGGTACTCGCGCTCGTGGCAACGGCAGTCGCCAGGCGGACAGGCTGTCCCGTCAAGGCCGCCTCTCCAAAGAAGGCCCGGGGTCCCAGCATCGCCACAATCGCTTCCTTGCCTGCGCGGGAGAGAACCTGGAGCTTCACGCTGCCCTTCTGGATGTAGTACACGCTGTCGCAGGGGTTGCCCTGCGAATAGATGACCTCCCGGTTTCGGTAACTGGCGACCTTCCTGGCCACCCCAGCCGAATCGAGAAACGCCTCGATGTCGAACGGTGGTGGTCTCGGCGATTCCGCCCGCTCTTTGTGCGTGCCCATCGCATGCTCCGATCCGAGATGTCGATTCTGGCCGATCAAGGTCAGTGCGATGCTACACCCGCAAGCCCCCACCGCGTCGTGATTCTCCTCGTGTCCCGCCGTGCGGCACGAATCAATCCTCGGCGGCGCATCTGCGGGCGCGCCCGGGTCCGCCAGCCACGTGGCGATCAGCGCCGCATCATCCGTTCCCGGCCCGTCCCCGAGTCGACCCGGGCGCCGGGCCAGCGCCGGGCTCAGGTGTTGGAGCTGTGCCAGGCTGAACACGCTGAACAGCCGAGCAGACGCGCCTGAGCCATCGCCGCAGGTCGCGAGTGTGCGCAATTGCACAGACGGGGCGGTGCTTCGAGCATAGCCTTGGATCGATGGAGCAGTGCCTCGTTCCGGGCGGGAGTGTGCCGAAGTAGCGCCCGCGCATCGCAGGCCCGGTGCCCGATGAAACACAAGACGACTCAGCCAGGAGACGCCGCCGCGCTGCCCATCGCGCACGACGCCGACGCCGCGTCCGTCCTCCCCGCCGAAACCGGCACCAACACCGGGCGCAAGCAGGCGGAGGCGGCGCTGCGGGAAGCCGAGTGGCAATTGCGCGCCGTCTTGAGCAGTGTACCCATAACGATTTTCGCCACTGATGGCCAGGGCGTGTTCACGCTGTCGGAAGGTACGGGGTTGGAACGCGTCGGGCTGAAACCCGGCGAGAATATCGGCGTTTCAGCAGTCGATCTCTACGGTTCGCTCTCCTTTGTTGAACATACCGGTAAGGTGACAGCCGGGAGCGATGTCATTCGCCGGGCGTTGGCGGGTGAAACGGTGACTGCCACCAGCGAGGTCCGCGGCGTCAGCTTCGACAACCGCATAGGTCCGCTGCGCGATGCGGATGGCCAGGTGGTCGGCCTGGTCGGTGTTGCGATTGATGTCACCGAGCGCAAGCAGGCGGAGGCGGCGCTACGGGAATCACAGCAGCTCATCGAAGGGATTCTCAATGCGATACCCACGAGGGTCTTCTGGAAGGACATGAACCTCGTCTACCTGGGCTGCAACGCGGCATTCGCCCGCGACGCAGGCCTTCCCGATCCGAAGGACATCATCGGAAAGGACGACTACCAGATGGTGTGGCGCGATCAGGCGGAGTCGTATCGCGACGATGACCGCCGGGTCATCGAGAGCGGCCGCGCCAGGGTTCTCATCGAAGAACCCCAGACGACCCCCGCAGGGAACACCATCACGCTTCTGACGAGCAAGGTGCCGCTGCGCAGTTCCGAGGGGGAGGTCTGCGGCGTCATCGGAACGTATGCGGACATCACCGAGCGCAAGCAGACGGAGGATGAGCTGCGGGAAAGCGAGGAGCGCTTCCGCACGGTCTTCGAGAAAGGGTCATTCGGCGTGGTGGTGACGACCGTTTCCGAAGGAAGGTTCACCGAGGCCAATGCCGCCTTCTGCCAGATGTTGGGGTACACGGCAGAAGAGTTGAAGCGGCTGACATTCGTGGATGTCACGCACCCTGATGACCGCACCCGGGATGTGGAAGGAGTCAAGCGGCTGTGGGCGGGGCAGATTCCGCACTACAAGACCGAGAAACGTTACCTGAAGAAGAACGGTGACACGGCCTGGGGGGCGCTGGCGGTGTCGCTGATCCGAAGCGCGGACGGGACGCCGCTCTACTCTCTGGCGATGATCGAGGACATCACCGAACGCAAGCGGGCCGAAGCGGAACAGGCGACCCTCGAAGCCCAGCTCCAGCAGGCCCGGAAGATGGAATCGGTGGGGCGCCTGGCCGGCGGTGTGGCTCATGACTTCAACAACATGCTGGGCGTCATCCTCGGGCATGCGGAGTTGGCCCTCGAGCAGGTGGACCCGGCCCAGCCGCTCCATGCCGACCTGACGGAGATCCGCAAGGCGGCGGTTCGCTCTGCCGACCTGACCCGCCAGTTGCTGGCCTTTGCCCGCAAGCAGACCATCGAGCCCAGGGTCCTGAACCTGAATGAGACCGTCGCGGGCATGCTGACGATGCTGCATCGGCTCATCGGCGAGAATATCGACGTGAAGTGGCAGCCGGCAGCGGACCTGTGGCCGGTCAACGTGGACCCGTCGCAGATTGACCAGATTCTGGTCAACCTGTGCCTCAACGCCCGGGACGCGATCGATGGTGTCGGCACGCTGACGATCGAAACGGGAAACCGCACCTTCGACGAGCGTCACTGCGGCGCGATCGACGGGTGTACCCCCGGCGACTTCGTGCTGCTCACCGTGCGCGACAACGGGTGCGGCATGGACAAGGACACGCTGTCGCACCTGTTCGAGCCGTTCTTCACCACCAAGGTGCTGGGCAAAGGCGTCGGCCTCGGACTGGCCACGGTCTACGGCAGCGTCAAGCAGAACAACGGGTTCATCACCGTCGACAGCCAGCCAAACCTGGGAACGACGTTCAAGATTCACCTGCCCCGGCATGTCGCCAAAGCCGGGCAGGCACGGGCCGAGGACGCGGGCAGGCCGGTGCCGGAAGGCCACGAAACGATCCTGCTGGTGGAGGACGAGCCCGCGATCCTGACGCTGGCCAAGCGGATGCTCGAACTCCAGGGCTACACCGTGTTGGCCGCAAACACGCCGGGCGAAGCGCTCCGTCTGGCCAGGGAACACCCGGGCGAGATCCATCTACTGATGACGGACGTCGTGATGCCCGAGATGAACGGCCGGGTCCTGGCCAGGAACCTGCTGTCCGTCCATCCCCTCGTCAAGCGCCTGTTCATGTCGGGTTACACCGCCGATGTCATCGCCCACCAGGGCGTGCTGGATGAAGGGGTGCATTTCATCCAGAAGCCCTTCACCAGGCAGGACCTGGCCACCAAGGTTCGCGACGCGCTGGACGCACGGAGCTGAGCCCGACGCTCTCCGGCGGTCAGCTGAGCCGACGGGAACGCAGCCCGCGGGCTTCAGGCCGCGGGCCGGCCCGGAGCGAACATACTCATCGCAAGTGAGTTCCGGGGCCGGTGTGGGCGACCAGATCGGGGTCGGGAGAGCGGCCTCGAGCCGCGCGCTGCTGTTCTGAAGTGAACAGACCTGCCACCGTGCCTTGGTCCAGCATGTGTGACAGGCACCGGGAATCGGGACAACCCGCCGTGATCAGCCACGGCCGGCCGCTCGACGCCGCGGGCACCTCTGGCGATCGGGCGGGAATCCCGGGCCATTGACAAGGGAGGGCGAGATGTCTGTAGCGAAAGTATCCGAGATCAGCGCGACGTCGACCATCGATTTCGAAGACGCGATCAAGCAGGGAATCTCCCGGGCGAACAAGACGCTCCGCAAGGTCCGCAGTGCGTGGATCAAGGAGCAGCACGTGCGGATCGTCGACGAGGCCATCTCGGAGTATCAGGTCAACATGATGGTGACCTTCATCATCGACGACTGACGGCCGCCCGCGCGGTCCTGGACGAGCCCCCGACCGCTGTTCCCCCAGGCCGGAGAGCCGCGTCTGCACGAGCGGCCCTCCGGTCGACAGCCTACCGTTTCACCACCGTGATGCTGACCTGCGACGGGTACTGCCTCGAGTGGTGCACCGTGTTGTGCGCCACCACACCCCTGGCCTCGTCGTAGTTGTTGCCGCCCGTGTTCAGGTTGCGGTCGAACCGCGGGAAGTTGCTGCTCGACACCTCGATCCGCAGCCGGTGCCCCGCCTCGAAGTAGTTGCTCGTCGTGAGGGGCTGCAGCGTCACCTTGTAGACCTGGCCCGCCTCCATCCACACCAGCGGCTTGTCGTAGCCATCGCGGTAGCGCATTCTCTGAATCGACTCGTCCAGGTTGTAGGCGCGGCCGTCGGGATAGACGTCGATCACCTTGACCGTGAAGTCGGTGTCCCTGGCGTCCGACGACACGTAGAGCGTCGGCACGATCGGCCCGCTCACCTCGGTCCCCTCCTTGAACGGCTCGGAGGTGTAGACGAGGATGTCGGCACGCATCTCCATCGTCCGCTGATCGAAGGAACCCGCGGTGATCGCCGTGCCCGTGCAGCAGACGTTGCCGCCGTAGGACGTGACGGGGCGCGCGGGGTCGTAGGTGAAGGCGTCGGGCTCGTCCACGGCCGGCGCCGCCACGACGAGCGTGCCGTCACCGTCCATCGTGTTGGCCTTGCCCCCGCTCGAGAGGAAGAACGTCAACGGCTGCGCGCCGCGCGGCGGCCAGGTGTCGGAAGTCTGCCACTTGTTGAGGCCCATCGTGAAGTAGGTGACCTTCGGCAGCTTGTCGATCGCGCCGTTCGCCTCGCCCTTCAGGAAGCGGTCGAAGAACCCGTAGACGATGTCGTTGTAGTTGAGGCGCGCGTCGCCCATGGGGCGCTCGCCCACGACCAGGTCCTCCGGCGTCCGCGTGTAGCCGCAGTGCGTGACCGGCGCGATCACCGCCCACTGCTGGTCGGCGACGGCGCCCGCCGCGGTCTTCCGGACGTGATTGTAGAGCGCGAGGTTCGGGCCGACCGACACGTCGTACCACGACATGAACCAGAGGCCCGGCACGTTGAGCGGCATGTCGTCGTGATACAGGCCGCCCTTGTACCAGGCGGGGTCGTTGGGTGTCCGCTGGATCATCCGGCCGCCGGTCGGAACCGGCATGGTGTCCGCGAAGATCCCCTGCGGGCCGTCCACGGCCTTGTAGATGTCCTGCTCGGGCAGGTGCCACAGCGCCTTGGACCAGTCCACCGGCGTCATCTGCGGGGCGAGGTCGAACCACTTCGCGGCGCGGACGAGATCGTCCTGGGGCGTGCCCGGCGGGAACATCGGGCGCACCTGGTTCTGCTCGCCGTAGAGCCACGCGATGAAGAGCATCTGCACGGCGCCGCCGCGGTACCAGTTGCCCTGCTCGTAGTACGGCGCCACGCGTCCGACGCCGGCGCCGAACCCCTGGACGTTCATGGCGGCGTACGCCGGGTTGCCGAGCGCGGCGACGCCCATCTGGTATTCCGCGGTGGACGAGCACCCCGTCGTGCCCACCTTGCCGTTGGACCACGGCTGGCCGGAGATCCAGGTCAGCGTGTCGTCACCGTCCGTGCGCACCGAGTCGAGGATGTCGTAGTTGCCCTCGGAGAAGAAATGACCGCGCTCGTTCTGGATCACGTAGGCGTAGCCGCGCTTCACGGCGGTCAGGGCGGTCGTCATGTCCGACGGCACGCCGTTGCGCACGTCCCAGTAGTTGAAGTTGTAGGGTGTGCGCACCCAGATGGTCGGCACCTTCGCCGACGCGTCCTTCGGGCGATAAATGTCAGTGGCCAGCCGCACGCCGTCCCGCATGCGCACCATCACCTTGCGCTCGACGACCGCGACCGACTGCAGTTCCTTCTCCGTCGTCCAGCGCTGCGCGGCCTGCTCCGGGGTCAGGGCGCCGCCCCGCTGGGCGATCACGGTGGTTGCGGCGGCAAGGATCGTGGCGACAACGGCGGCGACGGCGAAGCGACGAATGGGCCTGGGCATGCTCCAGCTCCGTGGTGAGATCGGGGTGTGGCTCGCGGTGGGCATGATGGGATGCCGGCCAGTCTATACCAAGTCAGGCTCGCGGCTCACGGCGCGGGCTACTTGTTTGCCGCCCGGATCTGCGCCGCGAACTGGTCGACGTACTGCCTGATGGTCTGAACGACCGTCTCCCCGTGGGTGCTGGCACCACTGCCCGTGATGCCGCCCTTGTGGAGCAGCGACACCTGCACGAGCACGGGCCTGGAGCCATACGACAGCGTGGCGGTCGTGTTCGTGTAGACGGACGCGTCATACCTGGAGAAGCAGTACCCGGTGGGCATGGAGGTGGTGATGACGTTGACATAGAGGTAGCTGTCTTCGTCAGAATTGCGAACCACCTTCAGCCCGGCGTCGGCGAGGCTCTTCGAGACCGCCGCTTCGATCGCGTCCTGCCGCAGCCCGCATGAGGCTGCCTGGGAATTCAGGTCCTCGACAACGACACCAAGGACCGCGAGGCCCTTGAGTTCAGCACCCGGCCGCTGGTCGAACTGCGCGGGCGTCGCCTGGCCGCCGGCCGCGGGGACCAGGGCCTTGCCGGGATCGGCTTCGCCGGGCGGGCCCTGGCCTGCGACGGCCCGTTGCGAGGGGAGCGTCGGCATTGCGGGCAGTGCCGGCCGCGCGCCGCGCTCCGGGGAAGGCGGCTCGACGGCCGACAGGAGGTCCGAGGCCGTGGCGGGCTGGTAGACGCGGCTCACCGTGTCGTGATCCCCGCGCTCGAGCAGCTCCGCCTGCACCACGAGTTGAGGCGGATCGGCCCGGCGCGAGTACGTGTACCGGACCTCGCGGCCCTGCTCGAGCTTGTACCGCACGACCAGCCGCGCGCCCTCCCACCTCGTCGTCGTCGGAATGGGGCCCGCGTCGAGAGGCTGGAACTCCTCGCGACCGTCCGGGTGGAATGTGCGCGACCGTCCGCGTTCGTCCGTCACGGTGACGGCAGCCGCGGTCTGAGTGATCGTGAGGCGCGCGGGCGGAGTCCGGACCTCCGCGACGAGTTGCTGCCTGTTGCGGGCCATGTCCTCGCTTTCAGGCCTCGCGGGCACGGCTTCGGGACTTCCGCCCCGGTCTCTGCCCCCGCCGCCACCGACATCGCCGGCCTCGGAGCGGCTGGACCGGATGACGTCCATGCCGAACCCCACTTCGCGCGGAAACTGGCTCAACTCGCGGTTGAGCGTCCAGGTCCCGTCGAACGCCGTCGGGTCAGCGGCCGCGGGCTGCCCCTGGCCGGAGGTCGCTGCAACGCCGGCAGCCAGCAGCAGTGCCGTCACCGTCAGGCGGGTCATACACACTCCTCTCGATCCAGACGACCGGGGCGGCGGGATGGTCTGGTCGCCCGTCAGCCCGCTTGTTTCTTCCTGTACACAGTATGGACCCTGCGCCGGGTGGGCGCCCTACGCCTTCCGCGCGCGGACGAACGCGCTGGCGAACTTGCCGTCGACCTTCGGCGCAATGTCCTCGACGTCCAGGCCCGCGGCAGTCAGGAAGTTCAACGCGTCCGCCGCCTTGTAGGTGCGCCAGACCTCGATGTCGATCGAGCCGAAGCCGGCCTCGGCCAGCAGCCGCCCGTACTCCCGCTCCTCGAGCGCCCCGGCCACGCATCCGATCCAGAGCTCGACGTTCCGCCGGATCTCGGCCGGCATCTCGCCGCGCACGACGACGTCGGACACGGCCAGGCGGCCGCCGGGCCGCAGCACGCGAAACGCCTCGCGCAGCACCTGCGCCTTGTCGGCCGACAGGTTGATCACGCAGTTCGAGATGATGACGTCCACGCTGGCGTCAGGCAGCGGGATGTGCTCGATCTCGCCCTTCAGGAACTCCACGTTGGTCACGCCCGCGTTCCGCTGGTTCTCCTGCGCCAGGGCGAGCATTTCGTCGGTCATGTCGAGCCCGTACACCTTGCCGGTCGGCCCGACCCGGCGCGCGGAGAGCAGCACGTCGATGCCGCCGCCCGAGCCGAGATCCAGCACGGTCTCGCCCGGGGCCAGCTCGGCCAGCGCCGTCGGGTTGCCGCACCCGAGCGACGCGGCGACGGCCCCGGCCGGCAGGTCCTTCACCTCGTCCCGCTTGTAGAGATCGACCGTGATGGGGTCGGACGCGGACGTCCCGCAGCCGCACCCGCAGCAGCCCGCCGAGCCGGTCGCCGCGTTCACCGCGGCCTGCCCGTACTTCTCCTTGATCACATCCCGCAGCGCCTGGTCGCTCATGATGCCCTCTCCATTCATGACCGCGTCGCCGGTGCCCGGCCGATTCGCCGTCCCGGCCACGCCATACATCCGCGTTGACGAATATAACGAGGATAGGGTTCCATGATATATTTGTCAAGGCGAATATATCCGTGGAGGCGCGATGGCAACAGGACACACGGCAGGGCACGTCCGCGGGCGGGGCGTGGCGGCCGCGCCAGGCGCCCGGCCGGCGCTGGTCGCGATGGAAACGGTGCTGCGCGCCCTGGCCGACCAGACCCGGCTCCGCATCCTGGGCCTGCTGATGGCGGGGGAGACCTGCGTGTGCGACATCCACGCCAGCCTCCGCGTGCCGCAGCCCACGGCATCGCGGCACCTCGCCTATCTCCGGCGCGCGGGCCTGGTCGACACGCGGCGCGAAGGCCTGTGGGTCTACTACCGCCTAGCCTCGCCCGCCGACGCGCTCCTGCGTTCGCTGCTCGACTGCGCGGTCCACTGCCTCAGCCACCTGCCCTCGACGGAGGTCGATCTCCGCCGGCGAGGCGCGCAGACGGGGACGTCGCCCGAGCCCGACGTGCCGGACACGACCTATGCCTGTTGCGGCAGCCGCCGGCCGCTGGTCGTCGGTCGCGCGCGGGCTGCCAGGACGCCCACGACATGACGCGCAGCCACGAGGGCGGGCACCCGGGGCACCAGCCGCGCACCTTGCGACGACCGGCCGCCCGGGCCGGCCTGGGCGTGGCATTGATCGTCGTCTGCGCCGCGTGCGGCCTCGGCGCGGACGCCGAACGCACGCGCGGCGACGCGGTGCCCGCGGTCTGCGGGCCCCTGCGCGTCGCCGGCCAGGCCATCGTCTATCCGGACGGCAGCCGGTTCACCTGGACGGGCATCACGGCGTTCGCGCTGCTGGACCAGATCGCCGACGGTCGCAGCGACGATACCGACGCGTTCATGCGCTGGGCCCGGGGCCGCGGGTTCAACCTCGTGCGTGTCCTGGCGATGGCGAACTCGCTCTTCCGGTTGCCGCCGGCCGACGGCCTGGCGGCGCTGCCACGACTGCTCGAGATGGCCGCGCAACACGATCTGTACGTCGAAGTTGTCGCGCTCGCCGACACCCGGGCCTACGGGATGGACCGCGACGCGCTGCGCGCGCAGGTTGCCGCGGTCGCGCAGGTGTCGGCGCGGTACCCGAACGCGCTGGTCCAGATCGCCAACGAGCACGCCCATCCCACGCAGGTCGATGCCTTGCACGATCCCGCGTTCGTCTCGAGCCTGGCCTCCGCGATCCCGGCCGCTGTCCTCTACACCGACGCGCCGCCGCCTGACGATCGCGCGACGCGGCCGCAGGGGATGTACCTCACGCGTCACCTCGATCGGGGCGGCGACCCATGGGCAATGGTGAGCCGCGTCCGCGTCCTCGCGGGTCTCTCGACCGCCGTCCGCAAGCCCGTGGTCAGCGACGAACCCATCGGTGCGGCCGAGCGACGTGAACCCGGGCGCCGCCTGGCGGACCCCGCGGTCTTCTTCGCGATGGGCGCGCTCGGGCGGATCTTCGGCGTGGGCACGACCTTTCATTGCGAGGACTGTCTCCAGGCGCGCGTGCCGGGCCGCGTGCAACAGGAATGCGCGGACGCATTCATCAAGGGGACGACGCTCGTTCCGGACGACGTCTCGCCCGCGTTCCACGATGCGCGGGCGCCAGGGTCCCCCGTGGCGGACGCGGCGGTGGGACGCGGCGTGGTGCAGGTCTACTCGGGCGTGGCCGGCGCGCGCGGCTGGACGCTGGCGCTGGGGCTTCGCGGCGATCCGGCGATCGCGTGGGCGCCGGGCTGGAGCCCGACGCGCGTGGTCTACGACAAGCCGGGGATTCGAGTATGGGAGATCGCGAGGCGTACGCCCACGCGATGATTGCGTGGCGAGCCTCCGGGCCTGAAGGCCCGGGGCCACGTCTGGGGTACGCCCGTCGTGGTCGTGACCCCGAGGCGTCGTTCGGTACAGACGTGGCCCCGAGGCTTCAGCCTCGGCGTACTGGCATCCGCGGCCCTGAAGGACGAGCGCCAGGGTCGGTCCAGACGGAGCCCCGAGGCGTCATTCGGTACAGACGTAGCCCGAGGCCCGCGCTCCCGGCGCCTTGGATCGGGTATGGTGGAGATCGGGCACACACATGGAGTCCACGCCGCACGTCGTGATCCTGGGCGGCGGGTTCGGCGGCCTGTCCGCGGCGCGGTCGCTCGCGCGCGCGCCGGTGCGCGTCACTCTCGTCGACCGCCATAACTACCACTTGTTCCAGCCGCTGCTGTACCAGGTGGCCACGGCCGGGCTGTCGCCCGGCGACATCGCGTCGCCGATCCGGTGGATCCTCCGGCGGCAGGCCAACGTGCAGGTGCTGCTCGGGAAGGCCTCGGCCATCGACGCCACGCGCCGCGTGGTCGTCCTCGACGTCGGGGAGCTGCCCTACGACTTCCTCATTGTCGCGACCGGCGCGTCGCACGCGTACTTCGGCCACGACGAGTGGCAGCGGTTCGCGCCGGGGCTGAAGACCCTGGACGATGCGCTGGAGATGAGGCGGCGGGTGCTGACGTCGTTCGAACGCGCCGAAGAGGCGCGCGACCCGGCCCGCCAGCTCGAACTGCTGACGTTCGTCGTCATCGGCGGCGGCCCGACCGGCGTGGAACTGGCGGGGGCGCTTGCGGAGATCGCCCGGCACAGCCTGACGCTCGAGTACCGGTCCATCGATCCGCGGTCGGCGCGGATCATCCTCGTCGAGGCGGCGCCGTCGGTGCTGACCGCGTTTCCGCCGGCGCTGCAGTCAGCCGCGGTGGACTCGCTGGCCCGCCTCGGCGTCGAGGTGCGGACCGGCGCGCCTGTCACGGGCGTGGGCGACGGCTGGGTGGACGTTGGCAGCGAGCGTGTCCGCGCGCGGACAATCCTGTGGGCGGCCGGCGTCTCGGCGTCCCCGATCGGGCGGACGATCGGGGCGCCGGTCGACCGGGCGGGCCGGGTGATGGTCCAGCCGGACCTCAGCGTGCCCGGGCACCCGGACCTGTTCGTCGTCGGCGATCTCGCGACGCTCGCCGGCTCCGACGGCCGGCCGCTGCCCGGCGTCGCGCAGGTTGCGATGCAGCAGGCGCGCCACGCGGGGCGGAACATCGGCCGGCTGATGGCGCGCCGGCCGGCCGAGCCGTTCCGATACCGGAACTACGGCAATCTCGCGACGATCGGGCGGGCCGCTGCCGTCGCCGACTTCGGGTGGCTGCGCCTGTCGGGGTGGCTCGCGTGGATCACGTGGCTCTTCATCCACATCATGAAGCTGGCCGGCTTCCGGAACCGGATCCTGGTGCTGGTGCAGTGGGGGTGGGCCTACTTCACCTACCAGCGGAGCGTGCGCCTGATCACGGGAGGCCCGCCGTCGCCTCGCGGCGGGTCGGCCGGCTGATCGTTGCACGCACCTGCCTCATCCTCTCCTCACGCGCCCAACTTCCCCTTGAGCCGGATGGGCGCTCGCGCTATGGTGTGCGCGCACTGGTTCCGTCTGCGAGGAGCGGGTTCCCGGGGCCGCGGCCGGCCGGGGGCCCTGTCCCGCGCGCGAAAGGAAGGTCTCATGGTGAAGCGAAGAATTGGGTTGGTCCTGGTCGCTCTTCTCGTGCTGGCCGTGGTGCCGGCGGTCCTTGGCCAGGGCACGATTCCGCCGCCGAAGTTCGGGCCGTCCACCGTGGGCGATGACTACTTTCTCGCGAACTACACGCAGCTCCAGGAGTACTGGGCCACGCTGGACAAGCTGTCGGACCGGATGCAGGTGGTCGAGATCGGCAGGACCGCCGAGGGCCGGCCGATGATCATGGCCATCATCACCTCCCCCGAGAACCACAAGAAGCTCGAGCGCTACAAGGAGATCTCGCGCTCGATGGCGCTGGCCGAGGGCATCGACGAGGCGCAGGCGCGCGCGCTGGCCGCGGAAGGCAAGGCCGTGGTGTGGGAGGACGGGGGCCTGCACGCCACCGAGATCGTCAACTCGCAGGTGCTGTTCCACCAGGCCTACGAGATGGTGACCAGGAACGACCCGGAGACCATGCGCATCCTGAACGACGTGGTCCTGCTGCTGGTGCCGGTCAACCCGGACGGCCTCGAGCTGACGGCGAACTGGTACATGCGGGACCCGGATCCGAAGAAGCGCGACACGCGGCTGCCGCGGCTGTACCAGAAGTACGTCGGGCACGACAACAACCGCGACTCGTTCATGGCGAACCAGCCCGAGACCGAGGCCATCAACCGGCAGCTCTACATCGAGTGGATGCCGCAGATCGTCTACAACGCGCATCAGACCGGCCCGGAAGGCGCCATCCTGTTCACGCCGCCGTTCCGCGATCCGTTCAACTACAACCAGGATCCGCTCGTGCCGATCGGGATCGACGAGGTGGGCGCGGCGATCACCAGCCGGTTCCTGGCCGAAGGCAAAGGCGGGTCGGCCTCGCGGGCCGAGGCGTCCTACTCGACGTGGTCGAACGGCATGGAGCGCACGACGACGTACTTCCACAACATGATCGGGATCCTCACCGAGATCAGCGGCCACCCGACGCCGATGGAGATCGGGCTGGTGCTCGATCGGCAGCTGCCGCACGGCGACGTCCCGCTGCCGATCCCGCCGCAGAAGGTGTGGCACTTCAAGCAGTCGATCGACTACATCCTGTCGGCCCAGCGCGCCATCCTCGACCACGCGGCGCGGCAGAAGGACGAGTGGCTCTTCCGCATCTGGCGCATGGGGAAGAACTCGATCGAGCGCGGGAGCCGGGACTACTGGACGCTGCAGCCCAGCTGGATCGAACAGGCGAAGGCGGCCGCCGCGAAGGAAGCCCAGGCCGAAGGCGGCGGGCGGACGGGCGAGGGGCGCGTGGGCGCGGCGCAGGTCGTGCCGTCGAAGTACTACGACCTGATGCGCACGCCCGCGCGCAAGGACCCGCGCGGCTACATCATCAGCGCCGCGCAGCCCGACTTCCAGACCGCCACGAAGTTCGTCAACGCGCTCGTCAAGGCCGGGATTGCCGTCGACCGCGCCACGGCGCCGTTCCAGGTCGCCGGGAAGAGCTACCCGGCCGGATCCTATGTTCTGAAGGCCGCTCAGGCCTTCCGCCCGCACCTGCGCGACATGATGGAGCCGCAGGATCACCCGAACGACTTCTTCTACCCGGGCGGGCCGCCCAAGCCGCCGTACGACATGACGGGCTACACGCTCGCCTTCCAGATGGGCGTGCAGTTCGACCGCATCCTGGAGCCGTTCGACGGCCCCTTCGAGAAGCTGCCGTTCGGTGAGCTGATCAGGATCCCCGCGGGATCGGTCGCCGCCCCCGCGACGGGCGCGGCGGTCGGGTATCTCCTCGGCCACGAGCTGAAGGACTCGTTCACGGCGACCAACCGGTTGCTCGGGGCAAAGGAAGAGGTCTACTGGTTGAAGGCCCCGTTCACCACGGGCGGCACGACGTATCCCGCGGGCACCATCTTCATCCCGGCGAAGCGCACGACCAGGGCCCTGCTCGACACGCTCGCGACCGAGCTCGGCCTCACCTTCGAGGGAACGGCCGTGAAGCCGACCGGCGAAGGCTTCAAGCTCCAGCCCGTGCGGGTCGGCCTGTGGGACCAGTACGGCGGGTCGATGGCGTCCGGGTGGATCCGCTGGATGTTCGAGCACCCGTTCCAGTTCACCACGTTCGAGGTGGTGTACCCGCCGCAGCTCGACGCGGGCAACCTGCGGGCGAAGTACGACGTGCTCATCTTCCCTGAGGGGATCCCGGGCGGCGCCGGCGAGCGCTCGCGCCAGGAGGGCCCGCCGCCGGCCAACCTGCCGCCGGAGTGGGCGGACAAGGTCGGCACCGTCACCATCGCGAAGACGATCCCGCAGCTCCGAAAATTCGTCGAGGAGGGTGGGACCATCATCGCCGACGGAAGCGGGACGAACATCGCCTATCACTTCAACCTGCCGGTGGCGAACCAGCTGGTCGAACTGACGTCGGCGGGCGTCGAGCGGCCGCTGCCGTCGGAAAAGTACTTCGTGCCGGGCGCGCTGGTCACGGCGAAGGTGGACAACACCCATCCGCTCGCTTACGGCATGCCGGAGTCGGTTGACGTGTTCTTCAACCGGAGCCCCGTGTTCAAGCTCGAGCCCGACGCCACGGCCAGGGGAGCGAAGGTGATCGCGTGGTACCCGGGCGCCCGGCCGGTGCACAGCGGCTGGGGCTGGGGCCAGGGATATCTCGAGGGCGGGCTGGCAGCCGTCGAGGCCACACTCGGCAAGGGCAAGGTGTTCCTGTTCTGCCCGGAGATCACGTTCCGGGGCGAGCCCTATGCGACCTTCCCGTTCCTGTTCAACGGGATCTACTACGGGTCCGCGCAGACGGTGAACATGGCGCAGGCGGGCCGCGCGAAGTAGCGCGGGCGCGGCACAGCCGATCGCGGGGGCGGACCACCCGGTTCGTCCCCGCGCCGTTTCTCCCGGGCCTCCCGCGTGCGCCGCGCGGGCGGGCGTCGTATGATCAGCGAAGATGCAGCTCCGCCTGCCGTTCAGCCGGCATCCTCCCGGGCCCGACGCTCCCTTTCTCATCGAGGGCCGCGCGATCCGCGTGGAGTTCGTCCGCCACCCTCGCGCCCGGCACTACATCCTCGGCGTGCGCGACGGCGGCAGCCTGCGCGTGACCATCCCGCGGGGCGGGTCGAGGGCCGAGGCGGAACGCTTCGTCGGCGAGCGCCGGGCGTGGATCGAGCGACAGTGGCGCCGACAGACGCGCGAGGCGGCGGCGCAGCAGCCGTGGACGGACGGCACGGCGATCGCCCTGCGGGGCTTGGAGACTACGCTGTCGGTGGTGCCAGGCGGGGACCACGTCGTGGTCGCCTTCGCCGACCAGACGATGAAGCTGCCCGGCGTCGCCGCCGCCGACTTGCAGCCGTACGTCGAGCGCCACCTGCGGCGGATTGCCGCGCGCGAACTGCCTGGGCGCCTCGCCGCGCTCGCCGCCCAGCACGGGTTCGACGTGGCGGGCGTGAGCATCCGCAACCAGCGCACGCGCTGGGGCGCCTGTTCCCCGGCGGGGCGGATCACGCTCAACTGGCGCCTCGTGCAGTTTCCTCCGGCCGTGAGCGACTACGTGATGCTGCACGAGCTGGCGCACCTGCGCCACCTCAATCACTCGCGCCGGTTCTGGCGTGAAGTGGCGCGGGTGTGCCCGTGGCACGAGGAGGCCAGGGTCTGGCTTCGGGCGCACCGGCGGTCGGGGGACGGCGGCGCACCCGCTCACGACTCACGACTGACAACTGAAGACTGACAACTGAGGACTGACAACTGAACCTGTTTCAGCCCGGCTCCACGACCTTCGTGATCACGAACACCTGGGCCGCCGACTCGGGCGTCCGGTTCACGCTGACGCCGTTTGCCATCAAGTCCGCGCCGGAGGCCTCGCCGAGGCGCCGGCCGTCAACGGTCCGCACGACGTAGTCCGCGCCGGGATCGAGCAGGCGCAACGCGAATACCGCCGAGTCGGGCGCCGCAGCGCCCGCGAAGGCGAACAGCACGGCCGTGCCCCCGGACGGCGAGCACAATTCGACCGCGTCCCACCGATCGTGTCCGTCCGACTGGACCTGGTCGCTCAGCAGGACCGCGACGGCGCCACGCATGTGATGCCGGAGGCGCTTGGCGTAACTGATCTCGCGCGTCATCTGCTCGACATCCTCGTCGCCGAACTCCGCGTTGATGAGGCTCACGCCCAGGATGCCTGGCATACGACTGCGGAAGTACAGGGACATGTCGGCCGCGCCGTGGACGGGCTCCGTCCGATCGTCCATCACGAACGACAGCAGGTACGCCGCGGGAAACACCGAGGCGAGGCCCTCGAGGTTGTGGCGCACCCGCGTGGACGGCGCGCTCACGTCGTCCATCCAGGCGGCATCGGTGTAGCGGAGCATGCCGAAGTCGAGGCGGTTGCCGCCGCCCGCGCAGTTTTCGATGACCAGGTCCGGGTACCGCTCGCGCAACGCGGCCAGGATGGTGTAGAGCCCCTTCACGTGCGCGAAGTTCCCGTCCTGCGTGCCGTGGCCGTGCCCGCCCCGATCGCAGTTGATCCAGTAGTTGTTGTCCCACTTCAGATAGTCGGGACGGACCTCGTCGATCAGCCGGACGAGCTGATCGAGCACCCACTGGCGGGCCTCGCCGTCAGCCAGGCAAATCTGCGCGGCGGTGGCCGACTCGTTCTTGACGCCCGCGTTGTAGCGCCCGCCCGTCGTTGCCAGGCCCCGCTCCAGCACGAACCCGGCCCGGTTGAGCAGGCGGGTGTCCACGCGCTCGGGTTCGACCCACAGCCCGAACTTCATGCCCAGGCTCCGGGCATGATCGCCCAGCGCGCGGAGGCCGGAGGGAAACCGCCGCGCGTCGGCCGTCCATGCGCCGAGGCCGGTCGAGAAGTCGGATGTCTGCGTGCCCCCGACGTACCACCCCGCGTCGAGGACGAATAACTCGACACCGAGGGCGGCAGCCCGGTCCATCTCGGCGAGCATGGCCTTCTCGGTCACGCCGATGCCGTACGCGAACCACGTGTTGTAGGTCACCCTCGGGTTGAAGCGCCGCCCCTGCCGGATGCCCTCGTCCACGAAGCGCCTGAGCCCGGGCGTCACGTCGGCCGGGTCGGCACCGGTGATGCCGAAAAACGCGTGGGGCGTTTCGATCGGCCGGCCACCCTGCAACGACATTTCCGTTGCACCCGGCGTCCACCGGACGGTGACCAGCCCAGAGGGACTCGGGCCGCGCACCGCGAGCCCCCACGCGCCCGACCACATGAGTCCGGTGAAGTACTGGCCCGCTGAGCCGCCCAGCCAGACGATCGGCAGCGCCGTGTCGGACGAACGGCCCGCCGATCCCAGGTCGACCCGACCGCGATTTTCCAGGATCTCCTGCCGCCTGGTGAAGCGACCTCCGTCCGCATCGCCGGCTTTGAGCCCCGTGATCCACGTCAGGTCACGGGCGGGCACGGCCATCTGCCACACCCCGATGTCCGACACCGGAATGGCCGCCGCGGTACCGATCACGTCGAGTGTCGCCCACGTTTCGATGACCGGCGCGGTGGGGTAGCAGGCATAGGCCCGCGTCACGCGGAGATGGCTGGCCGGGTCTTCGAACACGAGCGACAGCCGGACGCCGCCCGCGGCCTCTTCGGCCGATGCGCTGCGAAGCGGGAAGCTGGCCGAGCCTGGCGTCAGCCGCACGAGGCCGCTTTGGAAGCTGAAGTCTGGCGTGGCCTCGGGATTCCAGTGGGTGTCGGCGCCGGGACGGTCGAGGCCGAGCACGGTCAGCGCTCCGTTCGCGCCGCGTCCGACGCGAAACGCGATGGCCGCATTGCCGATGGTCCATGCCTGGCCGCCTTCGTCTGCGGCGATGTACGCCTGCTGGGCGGACACGAGTACGGTCGGCTGGGCGGCGGCAGGCTGGACTCCAACGACAAGTCCCGAGAACCCCAGTGCCAGGATCGTGGCGGGTCGCATGGCAGTCCTCACCTTGGCGGGCACGCCCATCGAGTGTCAATACTCCGCGCCGGGCGAGACGTTTACCCGTGCCCGCCGCGAAAGCGGGCCAGTGTCGGCGCCGGTTCGACGGCGACGCCCTGGAGGGTCCGCGCGGTCACAACAGACCGCCGGGCCGCTCGCGGCACGGGAGCCGCGGAGGTACAATGACGCGCCGGGCCCCGGAGCCCCTTCCTGCTTCCCGGCGCAGACCACCACGATGACGCCAGATGACTGCATCCGCACGTGGGTCGCCGCGCAGCGGCCGGCGATCGCCGCCGCGCTCACCGAGCTGATCGCGATTCCAACGGAGAACCCTCCCGGCCGCGCCTACCGGGAGTGTGTCGAGTTCCTTTCGCGACTGTTGAAGAACTGGGGCATCCCTCACCAGGTCGTGCAGGTCGCCGACGGTGAGTACCCCCGATACTCGATCGTGGGCGCGTACGGCAGCGGAGGCCCCGGCCTGCACTTTCACGGCCACTACGACGTGGTGGCCGCGCAGTCGCCGGACCAGTTCCGGGCGGTGCAGCGGGATGGCCGGCTGTTCGGCCGCGGCAGTTCGGACATGAAGGGCGGCATCGTTGCCATGCTCTTCGCGATTCGGGCGCTGCAGGAGTGCGGCATCCCGCTCGCCGGGCCTGTCACGTTGACGCTCGTGCCGGACGAGGAAACCGGCGGCGAACTCGGCATGCGCCACCTGGCCTCGCATGGCCTGCTGCCCGGGCACAGCCTCGGCATGCTGATGCCCGAGCCCTCGAGCGGCGCGATCTGGCACGCCTGCCGCGGCGCCCTCACGCTGCGGGTGCACGTCAAGGGCCGGGCGGCGCACGGCGCCCTGCCGCACCAGGGCATCAACGCGTTCGAGGGCATGGTGCGGGTCATCGACGACCTGCTGGCGCTCGAGCCGGCGATCGAGTCGCGACGGACGGGGCAGACGATGAGTCCGCCAGAGGCGCGCCGCTCGGTGATGATCCTCGGCGGCGCGTGCGGGTCCGGCGCCAGCTCCAACATCGTGCCCGAGCACGCGTGGTTCTCGATCGAGCGCCGGTTCAATCCCGAGGAATCGCTCGCCCAGGTCAAGGCGGAATTGCAGGCCGTCTTCGAGGCGCACCGGGCACGGGGCCTCGAGATCGAGACCGAGACGTTCCAGGAGAGCGAGGCATCCGTCGCGCCGGAGCACGCCCCGCTGGGGCAGGTCCTGGCGCGGGCGGTGGAGGACGTCACCGGGCGGCACCCGCCGCTCGAGCTGTGCGCCGGCGTCCTCGAGACCAGGTACTTCAACGACCGGGGCATTCCGGGCTATGGCTACGGGCCCGGGGTCCTGGGCGTCTCGCACGGCCCTGACGAGCACGTCGATCTCGAGGCCCTTTTCGCCTCGACCGCGATTTACGCGCTGACCGCGGCCCGCCTGCTCGCGTGACACGGGCGGATTCCCGCGCCATTGGCGGGAACCAGCCAACGGATCTATGCTCCCTACGCCGGCCGCGTCCCATCCAGGACGCCGGCCGGACCGGATCGATGCCATCCGGCCTGGCCGCCGCGATCGCCGGCGGCTCCCGCGCTGCATCCGCGGCGCGGGCCGGGCTTCCCGGTTCCAAGGAGGAACAGTGTCGAGATTATCGCGGACGTCCTCATTCTTCGTCGCGCTTGCCGTGGCGGTATCCCTGCTGGGCGCCCCGGGTCACGCCCAGAACCCGCCCCCGAACACGATCACCGCCGACGACTTCAACCAGTTCACCTGGCGGTGGGTCGGCCCCACGACCTTCTCGGGCCGCATCACGGCGTTCGCCGTGCCGCGCGGCCAGAGCCAGACCTACTACGTGCTCACCGCGAGCGGCGGGCTGTGGAAGACGGCGGACAGCGGCATTCACTTCGAACCGATCTTCGAGCGCTACGGCACGCTGAGCATGGGATGGATGGCGATCGCGCCGTCCAACCAGGACATCCTCTACCTCGGCACCGGTGAGCCGATGCACGCCCGCGCCAGCACGCACGGCAACGGCGTGTGGAAGTCCACCGACGCCGGCAAGACCTGGACCCACGTCGGCCTCGATCAGAGCTACTTCATCCCGAAGGTGGAGGTCGATCCGCGGAACCCCGACATCGTCTTCGTCGCGGGCGAGGGCAAGCTCTACGACAACGCGACGGACAGCGAGCGCGGGCTCTTCAAGACCACCGACGGCGGCAAGACCTGGACCAACATCTTCACGCCGCTGAAGGACCGCGGCGTGGGCGACTTCGTCATCGATCCGGCCAACCCGGACATCATCATTGCGGCCGCCTACAAGACCTTCCGCCGCGCGTGGACCTACATCGATCGCCAGCCCGGCAACGACCTCTACAAGACCCTCGACGGCGGCAAGACGTGGAAGAAGCTGGCCGGCGGACTGCCGCAGGGTGTCGCCCTCGGCCGCGCGGGCCTGGCGATCTTCGAGAAGAACCCGCAGATCGTGTACGCCCGGATCGACGAAGAGATGAACCTCGGGTTCGCGCTGCGCGACGGGGGCGCGAACTTCCGCGCGCCGGCCGCCGGGCCTGGCGGCGGTGGCGGAGGCGGGTTCGGCGGCCCGGGCGCGGCCACGCCGCTCTTCAAGTCCGAGTTCGTCTTCCCGATGTTCAAGAACTTCAAGATCAACCCGGAGATCGCGAAGCTGGCGCCGTCGTTCACGACCGTCACGGCGGACACCGAAGCCGACCTGGTGAAGAAGTTCAACGAACTGATCCAGGACAAGGACTTCCTGTCGAAGAGCGGCATCGACCTGGCCAGGCTGGACCAGGCCGCACGGAAGATCCACGCGAAGGACGAGGCTGTCATCGGATCGATCGCCGAGATCGAGAAACTGACCACGCAGCCGGCGCCGGCCGCCGACTCGGCCGAGGCGAAGGGCCGGTCCCAGGTGCTCAACCGCCACGCGCTCGAGATCCTCTATGCGGGCGCCCTCACGATCCAGCAGCCGGTCAAGCGTTCCGGCGTGATTTACCGCAGCGACGATCAGGGCGAGACCTGGAAGCGGATGACCGAGTACAAGGCCACCGGCGGCAGCGCGCAGGTCAACCAGACCGAGGGCGGCTACTACGGGCGCATCGTCGTGGACCAGCGAAACGACCAGGTGGTCATCTGTGGCGACACCAACGCGACGATCTCGAAGGACGGCGGCAAGACGTTCACGGCGACCGGGTGGGACCGCGGCGTGGGGAAGACCCACGTGGATCACCGCGTGGTCTGGATCGACCCGCTCAACTCGGACCACATCCTCAGCGGCAACGACGGCGGGGTATCCGAGACGTGGGACGGCGGCACGCACTTCAGCCAGAAGAACACGATCAGCGCGCAGCAGTTCTTCGACGTCGCCGTGGACGGCGAGCAGCCCTACAACGTGATGGGCGGCACGCAGGACAACGGCGCCTGGATCGGGCCGTCGCAGAACCGGAACAGCTTCGGGATGTTCCCGGCCGACTGGCGCTACCTGCCGACCGGCGACGCGTTCTACGTCGTGCGCGACTGGTGGAATCCCCAGTACATCTATTACGAGAGCCAGTTCGGGTCGTCGAGCCGCCAGGACCTGACGAGCGGCGAGTCGATCCGCATGGCCGTGCGACTCACGCCCGAGCAGATCGCAGCCGGTGCCCCCGCGCTCCGCTACCAGTGGAACGCGCCGATCGTGCTGTCGCCGTACAATCCCGGCATCGTCTACACCGCGTCGCAGTACGTCTACCGGTCGCTCGGCCGCGGTGACAACGGCACCTTCGTGGCCATCAGCCCGGACCTGACCAAGGCGAGCAAGGAGCAGATCGACCTGGCGAAGAAGACGAACCTGCAGTGGGCCACCGTCTACAGCTTCGCCGAGTCGCCGAAGAAGCCGGGGCTCTACTGGGCAGGCACCGACGACGGCAACGTGCAGATGTCGCCGGACGGCGGCGTAACCTGGGTGAACATCACCAGCCAGTTCTACGACGCGAGCGGCAAGCCGAAGCCCGGAATCAAGGGCGACCTCATCCCGTACGACCGGTGGGTGAAGCGGGTGCTGCCGTCGGCGTTCGACGAGAACACCTGCTACGCGGCGTTCAGCGGCTACCGCACCCACAACGAGGACAAGACCTGGCTGTTCGTGACGAAGGATCTCGGGAAGACCTGGACCGACATCTCGGCGAACATGAACAACCCGATCTTCGATCTCGAGGAGGACCCGGACAACGCGAACGTCCTGTACCTCGGCACCGACTACGGGCTGTTCGTGACGGTCGACCAGGGCAGGACATGGACGGCGTTCTCGACCTCGGCGCCGAGCGTCATCGTGCGGGACATCGCGATCCAGAAGCGCGACCGTGAAATCGCCATCGGCACCTACGGCCGCGGGATCTACGTCGCCGACATCGGACCGATCAAGGAGTTCAAGCCCGAGGTCTTCCAGGAGCCCGCGCACCTGTTCGACCCGAAGGCGGCGATCAAGTGGAACCGCTTCGAGCAGCGCGGCGATCGGCTCGGCGAGGCGCCGAGGGCCGAGAACCCCCCGATCGGCACGACGCTCTACTACCACCTTGGCGCGGAGTCGAAAGCGGTCAAGGTGACGATCAAGGACCTGGAGGGGGCGACCATCCAGGAGCTCACGCCGAGCGGCAAGAAGGGCCTGCAGAAGGTGTTCTGGGGCCTGACGAAGGGCGACCCGGCGCGGCAGGGCGGCGGCGGCGAGGCCGGCGGGACCCCCAATCCCGAACAGCCGCAGGGCGGCGGTCCGGGCCGCGGCCGCGTGCAGATGGTCGACCCCGGCGTCTTCAACGTGACGCTGTCGGTCGACGGCAAGGACATCGCGACGAAGAAGCTGACCGTCAGCCCGGATCCGATGTTCAAGTAGTTCGCGCAGCGGCGGCGGAGCCGGCGGCACGAGGCCGGCTCCCCGCCGTCAGCACATAGATGCTCCACGGTGCAATCGTCGTCTCGCTGAGCCACGCCACCGGTTCATCGCCGGTCGCGAGAGGCCGCTCGTGCGCGGCCACCTCGAGTTCCGCCTCGGAGTAGATCGCCCGGTACTCCTCGTCAGGGCACAGGAAATCATGCACGGGCCCGGTGTCGCCGGCCGACGTGTTGACTATCAGCACGGGGTCGCCGGTCCGCGCCTGTCGATTCGCGGGGAAGTCTTTCGTCGTGAAGGACACCCACTCGTGGACGTAGATCTCCGGCGTCGAGACGATGTTGACGACGTACCCGGTGGTTGTGAGCAGGCCGCGAAGCTGGGCCAGCAGGCGGACCTTCGCCGCGCGCGCCGCGATGTTGTCGAACGGGAAGGCACAGAGGATGAGATCGAAGGCCAGGCCTGCCAGCGCGTGCAGATCCCCGTCCGCTACGAGCCGATAGTCGCCGTCCGGATCGATGGCCCTGGCCCGCTCGATCATCTCCGCGGCGATGTCGACGCCCATCACGTCGAACCCGCAGTCGCGCAGGAAGCGTGTGGAGCGCCCGGCGCCGCAGCCGACGTCCAGCGCGACGCGCCCCGTCACGTGCCGGGCGAAGAGGGCGGGGAGGTCGCGGAACGCGAGGTGGTAGGTGCCCTGGAAACCCAGGGTCGAGTAGGCCCGGGCCCGCGTCGGATCAGCGTAACTGTTCGCGATGGCCATGCGTCCTCCGGTGCCGGACGACGTGCCGCGCCGGACGCGGCGGACGTTCCCGGCGTACCACCCGACGTGACACGAACGCGACAGGCGGGGCCGGCGAATCGTGCGTCTGGCGCTCGCGATCCGTCAGGGTACCCGCCGCAGCGCCGCAGCCATCCGCCCGAGCGCGTCGCGCAACATCGGGCGGGGGCAGGCGAAGTTGACCCGCACGAAGCCCTCGCCGCCGGTGCCGAACAGCGCCCCGTCCTGCAGCCCGACCCGCGCCTCGTCCAGGAAGAACCGGCAGGCGTTGCCGGGAATCCCGCTCGCCCGGCAGTCGAGCCACGCCAGGTAGGTCGCCTCCGGCGCCCGCACGCGAATCCGCGGCATCTCGCGCCGCACGGTCTCCACCACCAGGTCGCGGTTGCCCTCGAGGTACGCGATGACCTGCGCGAGCCACTCCGAGCCGTCCCGGTAGCCCGCCAGCGTCGCGACCAGGCCGAGCGTGTTCACCCCGGCGAACTCGAAATGGTGGTCGCCACCGGCGAGACGTGCCCGCAGCACCGGGTCCGGCACGATCGCCATCGAGCAGCGCAGCCCCGCCACGTTGAACGTCTTGCTTGGCGCCATCAGCGTGACCGTGTGCCGCGCCACCTCCGGCCCGATCGATGCGATCGGCGTGTGCCGGGCGCCGGTGAACACCAGGTCACAATGGATCTCGTCGGAGCAGATCAGAACGTGGCGGCGCAGGCAGATCTCGGCGAGGCGCCCGAGTTCCTCGCGTTCGAACACGCGCCCGACCGGGTTGTGCGGGTTGCAGAGAATGAAGACGCGCGTCCGATCCGTGATCGCCGCCTCGAACGCGTCGAAGTCGATCACGTACCGGCCGTCCGGACCCTCCACGAGCGGCGCTTCCTGGTGGATGGATCCGTTCGCGGCCGGCGCCCCGACGATCGGCGGGTACACGGGAGGCTGGACGAGGACGCCGTCGGCCGCGGACGCCGCGATACGGCACACCTGCAGGAAGCCCTCGAGCACGCCGGTCTGAAACACGATTTCGTCCGGTTGCACCCGCCAGCCGTACAGGCGGTCCAGGCGTGCCGCCACCTCTTCACGCAGTTCCGGCGGCTCGACGCAGTACCCGAACACGCCGTGCGCCACGCGCGCGTGAAGGGCCTCGACGATGGGGGCCGGCGACTCGAAGTCCATGTCCGCCGTCCAGAGGGGCAGCACGTCCGCGTCGAAGTGCCGCCACTTGGTGCTGTCGGTGCCGCGACGGTCGAGGAGCCGATCGAAGTCGTAGCGCATGGCCGGGAATTGTACCGGATCCGGTCGGTCTGCGGCGGTCGAGGTGGCGGGACCCCAAGGTGCGGGGTCCCGCCCGGATGGCTCTTTGCGCTTATTCCGCGCCCGTCTTGATCGCAATCCTCCGCGACGCCTGCGCGCGGTTGAACGCGGGGACGTCCTTGTCCATCAGCGTCGAGTAGGCGGCCTCGGCGGCCGCCAGGTCCTTCTCGATCATGTCGAGCACCTGCAGCGACGCGTCGGTGGGCCGGTAGTCGGCCCCGCCCTGCACGTCGCCCGCGCCGCTGCCTACCACGCCGCTCAGCCAGACGAGGTTCATGTAGACCTTGTACGTCTCGACGTACCACTTGTCGTCGCTGTGCAGATCCGTGCGGGAGAGAAGCCTCAACTCGACGTCCATCAGCTTCTGGCCGAGGTCCCGCAGCGCCTGGTCCGCGGGCTTCCGGCCCGCATTCGCCTTCAAGAGGTCCTCGACCTGCTTCCGCATGACCTCGAGCCGGTTGATCATCGCGACGGTCCTGTTCATGTCGTCGCGGATTCGGACCTGCGCGGCCGTGGACGCGGCCAGGTCCGAGGCGGAGGCCGCCATCTTCGGATCCTGCACGATCTCGAACGGCCTCGTGACGGTCTGGCCTCCGGCGGTCAGGCGGACGGAGTACCGCCCCGGCGTGGCGAGCGGGCCCTGGCGCTGCGGCCCCTGGATGCCCCAGTGGACGATCGGCCGCGTGTCGCGCCCCTTGAACCGCGCCTCCTCCCAGATGTGCGGGTTGTCGGGCGGCACGGTGCGCAGTTCGACCTGGGCCGGGCCCTCGTGGCGGAGGTCCCACGCGACGCGGTTGAGGCCGGCGCGCGCGGACCCGCTCAGCGCGCGGATGACGGCGCCGCTCGCGTCGAGGATCTCGACCTTCGCGCGGTCGGCCGATTCGGTCTTCAGCGCATACAGGAAATCGGCGCTGCCGCTGCGCGCCTGGCGGACCCCGGAGCGCGGCTGGTACAGGAACGCCGGCGCGTCAGCGGCGGCCTGGTCCTGCTGCTCGAGGCGCGTGATGTCGCGCAGGAGGTAGAGGCCGCGGCCATACGTGGACACGGCGACGTCGTGGGACTGCGGCTGGACCGCGATCCAGGTGACGGGGGCCGCCGGGAGACCCTCCTGGAATGCCTTCCAGGTGCGGCCGTCGTCCATCGAGTAGTAGAACGCGTGACCCGTGCCGGCGAAGAGCATGCCCTGGCGGTTCGGGTTCTCGGCGACCGAGAGCACGTACGCCAGCGGGTGCTTCTTCGGCAGGCCGTCGCTGATCTTCGTCCAGGTCCTGCCGAAGTCGGTGGTCTTGTAGATGAACGGGTCGCGGTTCTCCATCAGGTGCACATCGACCGCGACGTAGGCCGTTCCCGCCTCGAAGACCGACGGCTCGATCTTCCTGATCGTGCCCCACGCCGGCAGGCCCGCGACGTTTTTCGTGACGTTGACCCACGTGCCGCCACCGTCGCGCGTGTACCAGATCTGGCCGTCGTTGGTGCCCGCCCAGATCAGGCCCTTCTGGAGCTTCGACGGGGCGATGGCGAACACCACCTCGCCGTAGAACTGCCCGAGGTTGTCGCCGATGATGCCGCCCGACGAGACGATCCGGCTCGGATCCTGCGTCGAGAGGTCGGGGCTGATGACGTTCCACGTCTGGCCCCGGTCGTCCGTCCTGAAGATGACCTGGCACCCGTAGTACACGGTCTCCTGCTCGAACGGATCGAAGGCCAGCGGCGGCGTCCAGTGGCAGCGGTACTTCGTCTTGGTCGGCTCCGAGTCGAGCGTGTGTATCCACGGGCTGACCGAACGTGCGCTGCCGAGGCGATTGTCGAACCGCGTCACCTCGTTGGCGTAGCACGACGCCCAGACGAGATCGGGATTGCCGGGCACCGGAATGGTGAATCCTGATTCGCAGCCTCCGAGGCCGGCCTGCCAGGGGATGCCGGTTGCGCGGCCGCCGAAGCCGCCGCCGCCGAACCCGGCACCGGGCGGGCGCAGGCCCTGCGCCGCCGCGTACGACGGCACGTTCGGCACGGGCACCGGCGACGTGCTCGGCCCGCGCATCGTCCCGTCGTCCTGCCGGTTGCTGTAGAGCCAGTAAGGCACCTGATCGTCGACCGCGACGTGGTACATCTGGCCGATCGGCAGCGAGACGCTCGTGAAGGTCTTCGCGTGGTCGCGGGTGATGCCCATGCCGCCGTCGCCGGTGGCCACCCAGTGGTCGCCGTCGGTCGGGTCGATCCAGATGTCGTGGCAGTCGCCGCAGCCCCTGTCCGTCAGCGGGAAGGTCAGGCCGCCATCGGTCGAGCGGTGAAAGCTGCTGTTGGCGACGAGGACCTCGTCGGCGTTCTGCGGGTTGACCTCCACGCGGATGTAGTAGCCGGCACGGCCGATCAGAGTCCGATCCCAGCTCGTCACTTTCCACGTGTCGCCCGCGTCGTCGGAACGCCAGAGCGATCCCTGGTCGGCCGTCTGGATGAGCGCGAACATGCGCTTCGCGTTCGAAGGCGCGATTGCGACGTCCACCTTGCCGACCGGGGACTTCGGCAGCCCCGGATCCGTGAGCTTCTGCCACGTCGAGCCGCCGTCGCGGGACCGGTAGACGCCGCTGCCGGGCCCGCCGCTGAACATCGCCCACGTGTGCATCACGACTTCCCACGTGCCTGCGAGGAGGACGTCCGGGTCGGCGGAGTCCATCGCCAGGCCGGAGCAGCCCGTGTCCGGGTTCACGAAGAGCACCCGCTGCCACGTCTTCCCGCCGTCGGTCGTGCGGAACACGCCGCGTTCTTCCTGCGGGCCCGTGGCGCGCCCGAGGGCGCACGCAAACACGATGTTCGCGTTCTTGGGGTGCACGAGGACGCGGCCGATGCGGCCCGTCTCACGCAGGCCCGCGTTCGTCCACGTCTTGCCGCCGTCGGTCGACTTGTAGATCCCGTCGCCCATGATGTCGGCGTCGCGGATGGCCCACGCCTCGCCCGTGCCGGCCCAGACGACGTCATGGTTCGACGGCGCGACGGCCAGGGCGCCGATGGCCTGGACCGGCTGGCTGTCGAAGATCGGCTCGAACGTCTGGCCGCCGTCGGTCGTCTTCCACACGCCACCGGATGCCGCGCCCGCGTAATACGTGTTCTTGTCGCCGGGAATGCCGGCCACCGCGGCGATGCGGCCGGCGCTGGCCGGTCCCATGTAGCGGAATTGCAGCGGGTCCACGGTCGGGTCAGGCGGCGGGCCGCCGCCGGGGCGCTGCGCGTGCAGGGAGACGGCAATGGCCAGCGCGAAGAGCGCGCCCGCGATGAGTCTGGAGCGCCAACGGGTATGAGCGTGCATGCGGAATCCTCCGGGTGATGCGGCTGAGTCGAGAGCCGGGCCAGCCGAGCCTGGATCCAGGCGGTGCACAGTATAGCGCCGGGGTCGGGACCCGAATCGGGTCCGCCCAGGGGGCTGTTCCCTGGTAGAACGGAGGGGCAAGGGGCGTCGTCCGACGGGCCGCGGCTCCGAGGGACGCCCGGGGAACGGTTCAGGGGGAGATTACCACGGCCGCCCCAGGTTCCTTGTCGGGCGGGGACTCGCCGTGGATGACCGGGCCGCTCCGGATCACGTTCGACCGAAGCCGCTGGCCGAGAATGTCTTCCGCGCGCCGGCCGGCGTCGATGAGGTCGTCCACGTCGATGCCCGTCGCCACGCCCATCTCCTCCAGCATCGCGATCAAGTCCTCGCTGCAGGTGTTCCCGGTGTAGCCGGCCGAGTACTTCGCGGCGCCGGTGGCCGGCTGGCCGCCAATCGCCCCGATCGAGCAGTCCGCGTAACGGACACCCTGCTCCAGCATGGCGACCGTGTTGACGATGCCCGTGCCGCGGGTGTCGTGGAAGTGCGCGATGAACTCGGCGCACGGGAAGAGCGCCATCAGCTCGGGGATGCGCTCGCGCACGAGCTTCGGGTTGGCGACGCCGGTCGTGTCGCCCAGCATGATGGTCTGGGCGCCTTCGTCGAGGTAGAAGCGGACGATCTTGGCCACCTCCGCCGTCGTAATGTCGCCCTTGACCGGGCATCCGTACACGGTCCCCGCGCAGCCGATGATCCGGATGCCCAGGCCGTGGGCGCGTTTCATGATCGCCGCGTGCTCGGCCATGGCCTCGGCGTGTGTCGCCCGGAAGTTGAGCAGGTTGTGCTTTTCACTCGACGAAATCATCAGGATGATCTCGTCCGCCCCGTAGCCGTCTTGCTGGCACACTTCGAGGCGGTCGAATCCTCGCGTGTTCGGCATCAGGACAACGTACGACACGCCGGGCCGGCGCGCGACGCGCTGCAGCACCTCGGCGGCATCGGCGAACTGCGGCAGGAGCTTCGGGTGGGAGAACGAGGTGACCTCGACTTTGCGGAAGCCGGCGCGGACGCTGCGGTCGATCATCTCGACCTTGTCCGCCGTGGACACGACCACCGGCATCGATTGCAGCCCGTCGCGCGCCCAGCACTCGCACGCGATCACAGCGTCCGGCATCCCAGGCATCGGCCCTGCTCCCGGGGTTAGCGCCCGCTGTCCTTGAGCCGCTGCCGCGCCGCATCGACCGTGAAGGCGTGTGTCCGGAACGCGACCGCGACGGTGCCGAGGTGGCCCTCGACCAGGAACCGCAGGCCGAGCGGGTGCAGTTCCGCGGCGGCGATGAGGTCGTCGACGTCGCGCGGGCTCGGCACGTAGGCGCACGCCTCCACGTCGTGAGCCTCGGGGCGCGCCTTCCATCGGGCGGCTTCCGGCCAGGCGCCCGACACCCCCGGGGCGGGCTCGCGGCTATCCGGGCCGGCGGGCCGGAGCTCGGCCATGGCCGGCGGAGCACCCGTCAGGTGGCGTTCCCGGGCTATCTCGTCAAGGACTTCCAGCAGCGCCAGGGCGTGGTCGTGGGACACCCTGGCTCTCCGGGCGAATTCGAGCACCAGCGGCGAATCGATCATGGCGGGCTCCTGGCGTGATCCGGGAGAGGTCGATAAAGTGACACGGGCGGCGAACGCTGTCAACTGCCGAGCGGCGGATGGTCGCGGGGCCGACGGGATTGGGTCAGGAGGATGGCCGCCCGGCCAGGAATCGTCGCGGCAGTCCCGGGCGGGCCTCGGCACGTGCCCGGGGTGGGCGGGCCCCTTCCCCGGCGGGCATGCCGGGAGTCGTCGACACGAGGTCGCGTTGTGGCGCATGATGGGCGCCGCGTGGAGAGCCCATGAACTCACCGTTGCACGTCATCGAACTGAGCTACGAGGACTTGGCCGGCCGGGTCAGCCGGATGGCCGAGGCTGGCGTCAGCGGGCACATCCACACGACGCTGCCAGGCTGCGCCATCACGGGCAGCCCGCGTCGGGCGATCGTGCTCGAGGCCACCGACGAAGGGCAGGCGTACGCCTTCTTCGACGACCAGCCGATCGAGGAACGGGCCAGGCCGCTGGCGATCCTGCTCCACGGCGCCGACAGCGTGCCGGACGAGGCGGACACCCTGGAGCCGGCGTGCGCGGCGGTGAGCGCAATGGCTGAGCGGATGCGTCGCGGCCAGGGGCACTTTCACATCCTGAACCCGGTCTGCCTGGTGAATCCCCACCCGGGGCGGTGGACGATAGTCTTCGAGGATGACGAAGCAGGCGTGCTGGAGAGTGTGACCGACGGCCGCCCGCTCGCCGACATCAGGCTGGTCGAGCGGCTGATCTACGCAAAGGCCGAATAGGGGAGACCGACACATCATGGCGCACGACAGCCTGACGATGTCCCGCCGGCGGATGCTGTGGTTGGCCCTGCTGGTGCTCGCGATCGTGGTCGTCGCCGAGGCCGGTGGGCGCTCGCAGGCGCCCGCGACCGACGCGGTCCAACTCGACCAGCGCATGCTGGCGGGGCTCACCTGGCGCAGCATCGGGCCCAGCCGGGGCGGACGGTCCATCGCGTGCGCGGGAAGCGCCAGCCGGCCCGACGAGTACTACTTCGGCGCCACGGGCGGCGGTCTCTGGAAAACGACGGACGGCGGCACGACGTGGCAGCCTGTCACCGACGGCCAGATCAGGAGCAGCTCGGTTGGCGCCGTGGCCGTGTCCGAGTCGAACCCCGACGTGATCTACCTCGGCATGGGCGAGACCCAGCTCCGCGGCAACGTGATGCAGGGCGATGGCGTCTACCGGTCGGTGGACGCCGGCAGGACCTGGACCCACCTCGGTCTGGCCGACACGCACGCCATCGGCAGGATCCGGGTGCACCCCGCGAATCCGGACCTCGTCTTCGTCGCGGCGCTTGGTCATCCCTACGGACCCAACCCGGAACGCGGCGTCTATCGGTCGAATGACGGCGGAGGCCACTGGACACGCGTCCTCTTTCGAAACGACAGCACCGGCGCGGTGGACATCGATCTCGACGCGAACGACCCGCAGGTGCTGTACGCCTCGTTGTGGGAGGTCTACCGCACGCCGTGGATGCTCTCGAGCGGCGGGCCAGGCTCCGGCTTCTTCAAGACCACGGATGGCGGCGACACGTGGACCGAGATCACGCGCAACCCCGGCCTGCCGGCTGGCATCCTGGGCAAGATCACCGTCGCCGCATCCCGCGCCGACAGCCGCCGCGTCTTCGCCCTCGTCGAGGCAGAGGACGGAGGGCTCTTCCGGTCGGATGACGCCGGGGGCACGTGGGCGAGGGTCAACGAGGAGCGGGACCTGCGCCAGCGGGCGTTCTACTTCTCACGGATCGTCGCCGATCCGAAGGACCGAGACACGGTCTACGCCCTGAACTTCCGGCTCAACCGGTCCACCGACGGCGGCCGCACGTTCGCAGTGCTGCCGGAGACGCACGCCGACCACCACGACCTGTGGATCGACCCCGCGGACCCACGGCGCATGATCAACAGCAACGACGGCGGCGGCACGATCAGCGTGAACGGCGGCCGCACCTGGTCGGCGCAGGACTATCCCACCGCGCAGATGTATCATGCCGCGACCACGGCCGATTTCCCGTTTCACGTGTGCGGCGCGCAGCAGGACAACACGACGGCCTGCGTGCCGAGGGACGCGGGTCTGCATCTGCGGGACCCCGGCGATCCCCCCGGACGGTGGCTGTACGCGGCCGGCGGCAACGAGAGCGGTTACGTCGTGCCTCACCCCGTGGACCCGGACATCTTTTACGCAGGCGGCCAGGAGGCGTATCTGACGCGCTACGACCGGCGCACGGGCCAGGCGCGCGATATTCAGCCGTACCCGCGGCTCTACTCGGGGGAGTCCGCCGGCAGCGTACCCGAGCGCTGGAACTGGACGTTCCCGATTGCGTCCGTCGATCCGGGCGTGGTGTACGCCGGCTCCCAGCATCTGTGGCGCACGACCAATGAAGGCCAGAGCTGGGATCGCATCAGTCCGGATCTCACCCGTGCGGATCCGGGAACGCTCGGCGACTCGGGCGGCCCGATCACCAAGGACCAGAACGGACCGGAGTTCTTCGCGACGATCTTCACCATCGCGCCGTCACGCGTCGACAAGCAGACGATCTTCGTCGGGTCCGACGATGGCCGGGTCCACGTGACGCGTGACGGGGGAACGACGTGGGTGAACATCACGCCGCCCGACATGCCCGACTTCACGACGGTGAGCATGATCGACGCCTCACCGCACGCCGCGGGAACGGCCTACGTCGCGGGCAAGCGGTACCGCCTGGACGACCGCGCTCCGTATGCGTGGCGGACCCACGACTACGGCAGGACCTGGACACCCGTCGTCACAGGCATCGCGCCCCAGGACTACGTCCACGCCATCCGCGAGGACACGGTACGCCCCGGCCTCCTCTATGCCGGGACCGAGCACGGCGTCTCGGTCTCCTTCGACGCTGGAGATCACTGGCAGAGGCTGTCACTGAATCTGCCGGACACGCAGGTGCCGGACCTCGTTGTCGAGGACCAGGACCTGGTCATCGCGACCCACGGCCGCTCGTTCTACGTGCTCGACGGGATCGAGTCCTTGCGGCAACTCTCCACGCGCGTGGTGACCGCGCCGGTTCACCTGTTCGTGCCGGGCGCAGCCTACCGGAGGGCCCGCCCGGCGAACATCGACTTCTTTCTGAAAGCGGCGGCGCAGTCCGTGACGGTCGAGATCTTCGATGGCACGGGGAGGAGCGTGCGGCGCTTTGCCAGCGATGGCCTCAGGAAGCCGGGGCTGAACCGGGTCAGGTGGGACCTTCGGTACGCGGGCGCCGCGGTGTTCCCCGGGATGATCCTGCGGAGCGCCAACCCGGCGCGCGGACCGCTCGCCCCCCCTGGCACGTATCGGGTCCGCCTGATCGTTGACGGGCAGACCCGGGAGCAGGCGCTGCGGGTGATCAGAGACCCTCGTCTCGATCACGTTACGGACGCCGACCTGCAGGCCCAGTTCGAACTTGCCCGCCAGGTCAGCGAGAGGACCGGCGAAGCCAACCAGGCGGTGATTCGCGTACGGGATCTCGCGGGGCAGATCGCCGCGCGGCTCGGCGGGAACCCTCCCGCCGAGCTGAAGATCGCCGCCGATGCGTTCGTCCGGCAGTTGTCCGAGGTCGAAGAGGCCATCTACCAGGTCAGGAACCGGAGCCCGAAGGACCCGCTCAACTTTCCGATCAGGCTCAACAACCGCATCGCCGCGTTGCAGGACGTCATTGACGGGGCGGACGCTCCGCCGACTCGGCAGGCATACGACGTGTTCAAGGAACTCTCCGCCGAACTGGCGGGCCACCTCTCGAAGCTCCAGCACGCGATCGCGACCGAGGGCGCCGCATTCAATCGCGCGCTGGCGAAGTACAACCTGGAACCCGTCACCGCCCGGTAGGCCGCAGGGTGCGCGCCGCGACGTGCGGACGCCTCGCAGCAAGGCGGAGCACCAGCATGATGATCATGAGCCGTCAGCCCCGCGTTGTTCCCGCCGCTGCGAACGTCGCACCGGAGCCTTGTGCGGCCGTTCGCCGGCGGTCGGCCACGACCGGTGCAGCGGTGCTGCTGGCGTTTCTTCTGTGTGTGCCGGCTGCGCGCGCGCAGAGGATGACGCTGCGACAAACGGCCGCTCCGGCGCCCGCCGCGGGCACGATCTTCCTCTACCCCGAGCGGATTCCGCTGGAGGCGG
This sequence comes from uncultured Acidobacteriota bacterium, assembly GCA_963813325.1. Taxonomy (GTDB): domain Bacteria; phylum Acidobacteriota; class Vicinamibacteria; order Vicinamibacterales; family JAKQTR01; genus CAWEYM01. The sequence goes on along the minus strand of CAWEYM010000001.1, from coordinate 778,601 downwards.
GCGGCCTGGCCCTCGCCGACCGCGGCGTCATCTTCGTTCCGCTGAACAGGGCGAAGCCCGCAAGCACGGTCATCAGCCTCGAGGTCTACCGCTTCAAGGCGGCCAACCCACAGTCGGACGCTCCCCCGATCTTTCTTCTTTTCGGGGGGCCGAGCTTCGAAGGTCTCGAGCCCCTGCTCGCCCGGAAGGGCTACTACGAGCGACGCATTCGGCCCTTGCTGGAGGCGGCCGACGTGGTGGTGGTGAGCCAGCGCGGCATCGGGCCTTCCAAGCCGACCACGGTGGTCCAGGGCCCGCGCCCGTTCCCGCTCGATCATGCGGCTACCGAAGTCGAGCGCACCGAACGCCTCCAGGCGGTGATGGCGCAGGAGAAGGCCTTCTGGACCGGGGAGCGCCTGGACCTGGAGGGGTTCACCGTCCTCGAAGCGGCGGCGGACGTGGACGACGTGAGGAAGGCGCTGGGCTACGACCGCATCACCCTCTGGGGCGGCAGCTTCGGGTCGCACTGGGCCATGGCCATCATGCGGTTCCACCCGGAGATCGTCGAGCGGGCCATCCTCAGGGGGATGGAGGGCCCGAATCACACGTACGACATGCCCTCGTACGTGCTGAACGTACTCAAGCGGATCGCGGCGGAGGCTGATGCCGCCCCGTCGCTGGCCGGACAGGTTCCCCCGGGGGGCCTGATGGCTGCCTTCGAGAAGGTCATCGCGCGCACGGCAGCGCAGCCGGTGGTGGTGCCCGTCAAGGACCCGAAGACCGGGGCGATCGAGCGCGTTCGGTTCGGAGCCGAGGATGTGCGGGAGATGGCGTTCGGCTACACCGCGAGCGTCGCGTCGCGGCCGGGCATGCGCACGTGGGCGTCGGACATCCTGAGTCTCTACAGGGGAGACTTCGGCGCGGCGGCGCAGGCGCGGGTTCGCGAGCAGGAGACTGCACGGTTCCGGACCGCGAGCTTCTACATGCTGGACTGCGCCTCGGGCATCAGCCCCGCGCGCCGCGCGCAGCTTGCGGCTGACACCGCGGTGGCGGTCGTAGGACCGCTCGACTTCCTCTACCGTGTCGCGTGCCCCGAATGGCACATCGACCTGGGGGAGGCGTTCCGCCAGAACTTCGAAACGCAGATTCCAACCGTGATCGCGCAGGGCGATTACGATGTGTCAACGCCGCTCGAGAATGCGCTGGAGCTCGCGCCCTGCTTCAAGAAGGGGCGGCTCATCGTCGTTCACGGCGGGTCCCACCCGGCGCTCGACGACGCCATGGACGCGTCGGCCGAGTTCTCGCGCGCCATCCTGGCGTTTGCCCGCACGGGTGACACATCGGCGCTGCCCAAGGATGTCCAGCTGCCGCCGATCGACTGGGTGATCCCGCCCCCCGCGAACCGGTAGGCGAGTCGATTCACCGCGTCGATGGCGCGCCGGGACGCCCTGCTGCCGTGCCTCTACTGTTGTGGCGCGTGCACCAGCCCTGCGCCGACGTCGGTCGGATCCACGCCGGCCTGCAGGCCGGCAAACGACCCGGACGCGATCACGCGTGCGGTCAGCTGCAGGCCCGTGAGTGGTCCGATCGTCGTGATCCTCTCCGCCCAGAGGGCGGCGACGCCGGCGACATGCGGGGTCGCCATGCTCGTGCCGCTCAGGGTCCTGAGCCCGCCACCCGCCTTGGCCGACACGACCTGGACGCCCGGTGCCGCCACGTTGGCGCCCGTGTTGGAGAACGGGGCCACCTGCAGCCCTTGAGGCCCCTGGCCGAGCGCGGCCACGGAGATGACGCCCTCGGCCACGGCCGGCGGGCTCACTGCGATCCTGAAGTCCGGGTTGACGTCGCGCTGGCTCTCGTTCCCGGCGGCGGCTACCGTGATGGAGGCTTGCTGGAAGCTGCCCTGCGCGCGGATCAGCGCCGCGAGACGCTCGAAGAGTTGCACGTTGGCGCGATAGCCCTCGAGCGCCCGGGAGGTCGCCAGGGCGGGCGGGAGTCCCTGCTGCTGGAGTTCCTCCTGGAGCCCAGGGAAGTCGATGCCGAGCGACATCGAGATCACGTGAGCGCCGTTGTCGACGGCCCATTGGATCGCGCGCACGATAGCGTCGCTCGACCCGCCCTGGGATCCGATCACCTTGCCGATCAGGGCCTTCTTCACGCCGGGAGCGACCCCGATGCGCGTCCCATTCACCGGGCGTCCGAAGATGGTGCCCGCGCAGTGCGTCCCGTGGCCCTGCTGGTCACCGTTGCCCTCGCCGGAGAAGTCTTCCTGAACCAGGGTCACGCCCGCGAACGCCGGGTGGGACGCGTCGATGCCAGTGTCGAGCACGGCGACGACGATCCCGTCGCCCGTGAACGGCGACGTGTCAGCCCCGACGGCGGTGATCCCCCACGTGGTCCCGGGCGCCGCTGGTTGAGCGGCGGGAACCTCGAACGGCGCCACCAGCTTGATTGGAATCACCGGCGCGATCGCCAGGATATCCCCGCGGCGCGTCAGCGCGCCGGCCTGGCGCCGATCGAGCTCCTCCACGTCGACCGTGACACCCGCGGCGATCGACTCGATTCCCGTGGGCCCCGCCATCGGGCCGAGGAAGACGTCGCCGCTCGAACTCCGGCTGCTCCGCAGAATCACGTGTTTCTGTCCCATGTGCTCCTCCCCTGTCTCCAAGCCGCTACGATCGCGCGCCGCGGCCGGTGTCGATCACCCGTTCGGTCGGGGGCCTCACCCGGAACGCGGGCGCCCGCGGGCTCGTACCGGTCCCGGCCCCATCGACGCGGAGCGGGGGCGGCCGGGCTGAGGTGTCACGCGTACCGGCGTGGGCTGCCCTGATCGATCAATGCGTGTGTCCCGCCACTGTAACACCGGATCAGGAATACAGAGCAAGAGAATCGGAGATTTTGCTTGAAGTTGGAAATCGGCCGTGGATAATGGCCGGTACCGAACCATGGATCCCGCCCTGCGGGGAGGCCGATGCATACCGGCGTCGGCCTCGCCGCCTTGGCGCACACGCGGAGGACTCTGATGGCTCTGCGGCTCGCCGTCCTCGCACTCTCCCTCGCGCTGCTCGTGCCCTCCGTCAGCGGCCAGGAGCCTGACAAGGGGCGCGACAGTGCGACCTATGTGTTTCTCGGCACCGTCCCATCCCAGGGCGGCAGCAGGACGAGTCAGGACGGGGGCGTGCTCGTCACTGTGAACGAGGTCTATTTCCAGAAGGGCACGTTCGCGGATCAGACTGGACGCCAGGTGGAGGTGCTGGGCGCGGCGGCCGGCCTGCAGGAGAAGGGGTCCTACCTGTTCTATACCGAGCCGGTCCGCTTTGGTGAGCGCGTTGCGGTTCGGCTCATCGATCTCGCCGACGCGAGCGGCTCGGCCGCGCGCCAGCAGGGCGCCCGCATGAAGCAGGACCTGAGCGACGCGTTCGTGCGCCGGGAGATCGCAGAGCGCGCCGCCCTTGCCGAGCTCGTCGTCGTGGGCACAGTCACCCACGTCCGTCCGCTCGAGCGGGGCCGCGCGGCCGAATCCGAGCACGACGCAGGGTTTCACGTGGCGCGTCTCAAGGTCGAGCAGGCGCTCAAGGGCCGGCCTGCCTCGGACGTGATCGAGTTCGTGTTCGCGATGAGCAAAGACGTGCAGTGGTATCTCTCGCCGAAGTTCCGCCAGGGCGCCCGCGGCGTGTTCCTCCTGCAACGGCCGGAACCGGCCATCGCCAGGCTCGGGATCGAACGCCAGCGTTTCGTCGTCCTCAATCCACTGGACTTCCGGCCGCCGGCCCAGATCATGCTTGCCGAGGCGGCGCTGAAGGGGGTGCGCTGATGATGGCCCCGGTCAGGCGGCGCGCGGTGCTTCATCGGATGCTCGGGCTGGTCGTCGCGGTCAGCGCGTGTGCGCTTCCCGCGCGCGCGCAGACGGTCCGGGTCGTCAACATGGTGCCCGTGACGCTCAGCAACGAGACGAACCAGGACAGTGAGCCGGATCTGACGGTCGATCCGAACAACCGGCTCATCATCATCGCGACGGCGTTCACGCCGAACCCCGGCGGGTCCACGGCCACGGCGCCCGTCTACGTGTCGACCGATGGCGGTGCCACCTGGGTGCTGACCAACGTCGTTCCCAGCGGCAACGGCAACACCGGCGACATCACCGTCGCATGCAGCCAGAACAACGTGCTGTACGCGGGCATCCTTCGCGGCGGCGCCGGCCTGGACATGCGGATCCTGCGCGGCAGCCCCTGCACCGGCAACACGGTGCTGACACAGTTGCTCGGTCGCACGCAGGAAGATCAGCCGTACGCGCGCACCTTCACCCCGGCCAGCGGCGCGCAGGCCAATAACGACCTGCTCTATGTCGGCCACAACGATCTGGGCAACACGCCCCGGTCCGCCTCGCTCGAGCAGTCGCTCAACGCCGCGACCGCTCCCGCCCCGGCTGGTCTCGCGCTCAATCGCCTCGAGCGCCGGACGCCTTCGGGACAGGACGGCCCGCCAATCCGGCCGGCGATACACCCGAGCGGAACGGTGTACGCCGTGTACCTGGAACGCACCGCCTCGTCCGGGACCCTGCGCACGGGCAACGTCGTCGTCGTGCGGGACGATGACTTCGGCCAGGGGCCCAATGCTTACAGCGACCTGCTCGACCCTGGCGACAACCTGGCCGGTCGCCTCGTGGTCACGGGCATCAACTGGATCTTCGACAACTCGTCCGTCTTCGGGCAGGAGAGGCTGAGCGACCGGGCCAGCATTGCCGTCAGTCCGCGCGACAACCAGACCGTGTATGTCGCCTGGGTGGATCGCCCAGGCGCTACGGGCAACACGGCGACCGTGCACGTGCGGCGGTCGACCGACGGCGGTGCGAACTGGTCGGCCGACGTGCTGACCGTGACCGGCGCCCTTTCGCCCCAGCTGGCGGTCAACTCGGCCGGGAACGTCGGGTGTCTCTATCAGCAGCTCACCGGCACCGGCGCGGCCCAGCGATGGCAGACGCATTTCCGGCAGTCCGCCGACCGCGGCGCCAGCTGGAGCGATGTCCTGCTGGCTACCCACCCGGCGAATACTCCAGCATTCGCCTTTCTCCCGTACCTTGGCGACTACGAGGGTCTGACCGCGGTAGGCGAGGATTTCTACGGCGTGTTCTCGGCGAGCAACGTGCCGGACATGAACAACTTCCCGAGCGGCGTGACCTACCAGCGCAACGCCAACTTCACGACCAACACGCTGCTCGACGCGGCGAACAACCCCGTGGCGCCGTCGATCGACCCGTTCTTCTTCACCGTTCTGGCTCCGAGGCCGCAGATACAGGTTCCCGGCGGCGTGGCCTTTGGCGAGGCGTGCGGGGGAGCCGCCAGCACGGACGTGCTCAGCGTGTGCAACACGGGCAAGGCCGATCTCGTCGTCACCGGCATCACGTCGTCGGATCCCGCGTTCTCTGTGGCGACGCCGTCGGCCGGCTTCCCGGTGACGATCAGCCCGGACTTCTGCTTCCCCTTCCAGGTGAGCTTCACCTCCACGACGCCCGGATCGAAGAGCGCCACGCTCACGATCGCCAGCAACGACCCGAACGTCCCGGGAGCGCAGGTGACTGCGACAGCGCACGTCGGCCAGTCGAGAGTCGTGACGCTCGTCGCCGACACGGGCGACTTCGGCGACGTGTGCCCGGACGCCACGGCATTCCGCGACCTTTCGGTGACGATCAACAACAGCGGCACGTGCCCGTTGACGATCGCCGCCATCGCGTCGTCGTCTCCCGATTTCCAGCCGGCACAGGTCCTCAGCTTCCCATTCAACGTGGCGCCTGGGGACAGCATCGGGTTGCCGATCAGGTTCCAGCCCGCCTCGGCTGGCGCAAAGTCGGCGAACATCACGTTGTCCACCAACGATCCCACTGCGCCTGCGAAAGTCGTGGCGCTCACCGGGACGGCGCCGCCGTCCTATGTCTGCCAGCCGCCTGTCTTCGCCGCGATCGATGCGGCCGTCGGCCCCACCTGGGGCACCGGCCGGACGGGCAACTACACCTTCAATGGCGCTGGGCGAGTCCTTGCGCCGTTCGGCGCCAGGAAGACGTTCGGCGTTCAGGCCCAGGGCGAGTACATGTTCTACCCGGGCCGCCAGGAAGGGCAGATCGACACGGGTCTTCTGTATCGGCGCGGCATGCTTCAGTTCGCCTTCAGCGGAAGCGTCAAGGCGGCGAACCTGAGATCCGAGGCGTCAACCGGGTCCTTGAGCCATGCGACGCTGGGGCTGGACGTGCTGCTGCCGACAGTGCGATTCGGCGTATTCGGATCGAAGGGGCTCAAGGAGACCGACGTGGTGACACTATCCGAAGCGATCGGAGCACCGCCAGGTCAGCCCGTCATCGCGACCGAGTCGTTGATACACACCGTCGACCAGCTTGGCGGCGCCGTGCAGGTCGAGATCGTGCCGACCGTGTGGATCGACGGCCACCTGGAGTGGCTGCACCGCCATGCACCGGGCGTCGGCGACACGGCCGGCGGCGCGGCGCGGCTGAACGCGCTCCTGTTCCCGAACGTCGTCCTGACCGTTCAGTTCGACGTGAACGAGAGCTGCCTCGTTGCGAATCCCATCGGTACGATTACCGTCGGCTTGACGCTCGGGCGGTGGTCTCGACCGCGGGACTACTCGAACCCGGTCACGCCGCTGGGGACGATGATCCCGAGAATTCACTACGAGGGGTGGCAGAGAACGCGCTGAGAGCGTGGGTCTGGCGGGTCACACCGCGTTGCTGGGCAGCAGGGCGTGTGGAAGGACGGGTTCACGGTTCGCCCACCGGCCCTTCATCTTCCGCGACCCGCGACCCGCGACGCGGCGTACGCGAGCGCCTCGCGAATGTCGTCCGCTTCGAGGTGGGGGTAGGCCTTCAGGATCTCCTCAGAGGTGTGCCCGGCTGCAAGCAGTCCGACGACCGTGCTGACGGTCACGCGAAGCTCGCGGATGCACGGCTTCCCGCTCATCACGGCGGGGTCCCGGGTGATCCGGTTCAAGGGAGTCATGGCTGCAGCTCCAGCCCGATTTCCGTGCGCCGTTTAGCGAGAGGCGGGATTGACTCGGAGTCCGGCGACGGTTGTTCGGACGCGCGGAAGGTCAGGCGGTTCGTTGGAGCGCGTTGACGAATTCTCGACCCGACATCGGCTGCGGCAAGGGCCGCCCGTCGCGCTCGTAGAGCTCGACCGAGTCTTCGACAATCTCGCAGAGTTCTGAGAAGACCGCCCTGGCGTCCGCGCCATGGCAGCCCCCGTAGAACAGTTCCGGACAGCTGCCGATGAAGCAGGCATCCTCGTCCGACCACTCGACGAGTTTGACGTACCTGTCGCCCTTGCTCATCGCCTTGACTCCTCTATCGCCAAGCGCACTGCCTTCTCCCGGTACCTCAACGCGTCATCGCCTGGTTGCCCCGACAACGATTCAGCGTCTCCTGCGTCGGGTCGTGGCGCGCGTTGATGGCCCGCAGGGCGTTCGGAGGGGCCATTCCGACGGACGCCGCGAACTCCTTCACCCCCATCGCACGGATCACCTTGCCCAGCGCGACCTGGATCGAAACTCCTTCGTCAATAGCGGCGACGAGGAATTCGCGGGCGACCGCCTTGTGCCGCAGGTCCTCGGCTAGCCCTTCGTTCCAGTCTCTGTTTCGCTTGGCCACGATTCGCGCCTCGCTTAGGCGGGTCTGTCCTCGGGACCGAGCGTTCCATTGCCGAGCGGTCGTTTCACCCGGTCTTCCGCAGTTCTTCTCGGACGATCCGCCGGATCGTCGCCGCGTCCACAGGTTCGGCCGAACGGCCGAGGTACTCGCGAAGCGCTTCATTGATCATCGTCTGGTAGCCGCGACCCGCGGTGTCGGCGCGCTCTCGGAATGCCTCGAGCAGGTCGTTGTCCAGGTAGATGGTGATGCGGGTCTTGCCCTGCTCTCGGACCACCGGGCCCCGCTTCGCCTTGCTGAAGTCGTATTCCTTCTTCATACTGCCGCCCCTCTCGAGGAGTCGCCTTTCGCGCAGAGATCAGGCGAGTATCCTCCCCGCGGTAGGTGTAAACGACAACGACGATCTCGCCCGTAAAGTCGATGCCGAGGGACACGAAACGTCGCTCGTCGCCCGCGCCTGGGTCGTCTTGTGTCAACGCACCGGGATCGAGCAACACGCCTTCGGCATCGGAGAAGTGAACGCCGTGCTTCCGAAAGTTGCCGCTGGCCTTCCGCGGATCCCAGGTGAGGGCCATGTATGTATTATATACATATTACGGCCTTTGTCCAGTTGTCGACTGTTCCACTTGACAAGTCGACCCCGCGAAACAAGCAGGCCGCGCAGGTAGGCGCGCCTGACCGCCCCGACGATTGGCTGAGCGGTCGCTCGAGGATCGCCCGATGGGGTGAATCCACTGTTCCTCATGTCGTCCTCCACGGCCGGTCATCCGGCGCCTGGCCGGACAGGTTGGATGGGTGGGTGGACGAGCCGATCAACGAGCGTCCGGATGAACAAGAAGCACGAGACGATGCGCGATCGGCGCATTTCGAGAGAGGAGGAGAGGCGACCACTGGCCGCAGCAGACGCCATGAACCCGTGGCAGCACCGGTATGCAGGGCCGATGATGCGAGATCGGATCATTGGCGCACTGGAGCTCCGCTGCCGGCCCGGCGAGATGCTGCTCATTCAGAACAAGCGCGTCCATTGGGCCAGCCATACGATCGGCATCCCGGGCCACACGACCAAGGACCGCGAGAATCGCCGGATCCCCTTCAACCCCGAAGGGCGCCTGGTCGAGATTGTCGAAAGGCGCAAGCCGGTCGGCCCGAACGCCTACCTGCCATCACGCGCAACCGGAGGCGCGCAAGCGAAGGATCGCGGGTTCTGCCCTTGTCGGCGTGCCCCTGGTCGGACAGTTCCGCCAGGATGGCGTCGAGTACGGGTACGAGAGAGCCCGCGGCGGGTGATCGGGCTCGGGCACCTCGGGTACGTCGTGGGCCGGGTTCGGTGCGTGTCGGCCGTCCAGCACGGTCCAGAGATTGACCAGCGCGCGGAGCCGGTGATTCGCGTTCGATGCGGACACGGGCTTGGCAACGGGCGTGAGGCGTCGCTCCGCGCCGCGGCCGACGGCCACCATCCGCGGACCCACGGTCAGCCAGCGATCGCGCTGCGCTCGGATCTCGGCGCTCGTGATACTCGTGCGTAGTCGGTCGCCGAAGAGGGCGACCCACTCGTTGACATGTCGACGCCGCTCGGCGATCGTCGGCATCGCGGCGACGGCCTTAAGGTACGTGGCGGCGTCGGCGGCGAACGTCTCGGGCTCCGCCGCCGGCGGCCCCGGCGGATGGGCTTGCCGCTCGAGCAGGTCGGCGCGGGCCAGCGCCCGCCAGGTCTGCATCGCCGCGATCGGGGTGTCTGCCGGAAACCGCTGACTGGCGCGCGGCTGTCCCTTCACGCGAACCCACGCACGCCAGCCAGTCGCAGTCGGGAGAATGCCCTTGGGGTGACGTCCCATCCTCAATTTGTTGGAAAGCAGGCGTCAGTTTGACGGGTGCCGCTCTCCTCGGCGATCTCAAGCCACCTTGCAGCGGGGGGCGGCGATCTCGTCGAGGCACCCTGATCGTTGGCCCCTCCGCCCTCCGCTGGGGGGCGACGGGTTTGGCGGGGTACCGGCCGGCCGCCAGGGCCGATCCGGCGGGTGGTGCCTTTGGTGGTGCCTTTCTGCACGAAAAGGCCTCTCCGGGACTAGACTCGGCGGGACTGAGGTGGGGAGAAGAGGCGGAAAAACCCTAAGAAAGGTGGTGCGCCCGACAGGATTCGCACTGGCGGCCGACGGGCCGGCTGATCTGGACGCCGGTCGGGCGCGCCCGACGAAACCGCATGGTTGAGGAGTGGTGCGCCCGACAGGATTCGAACCTGTGGCCTTCGGCTCCGGAGGCCGACGCTCTATCCAGCTGAGCTACGGGCGCGTGCGAGAGGCGCTCATTCCCCGGACCTGGATGTTCCGAAGAACGCTGTCTGTACCCGACCCGGACTGCCTGGCAGACGCGGCGGGTCGTTGTCAAACGGCCTGGCGCGCCCGGCAGGACTCGAACCTTGCGCCGCAGGGCGCAATGACCCCGAGGCCTGGCAGACGCGGCGGGTCGTTGTCAAACGGCCTGGCGCGCCCGGCAGGACTCGAACCTGCGACCTACGGATTCGAAGTCCGGCGCTCTATCCAACTGAGCTACGGGCGCAAGACCATTTATAGTAACACACCGAGCCGGGGGGAAATGGCACCCGGCCCGCGGCCCGCGAGTTCTCGACTCACGACCCCCGGCCAGGCTGGAGCCTGGCGATCCCTGGGCGACTCCCGATTCTCGAATCACCGGCCCCGACGTCCCCGGTCCCAAGCCCCTCCCCGATCCCTGATCCCCGGCCCCCAATCCCTGTTGTAGAGTATCCCCGTGCGCCTAGAAACAGGCTCCAAGAGCCTCCCCGAGGTTCACGGCTCCATCCCGGTGCCGATCACCGCCAGCTTCTGGCGGAAGTTCTTTGCCTTCGCCGGTCCAGGCTACCTCGTCGCCGTCGGCTACATGGACCCCGGCAACTGGGCCACGGACCTGGCCGGCGGCGCCCGCTACGGCTACACGCTGCTCAGCGTCGTCATGCTGTCGAACCTGATGGCGATCCTGCTGCAGACGCTGTCGGCGCGCCTGGGCATCGCGAGCGGCCTCGACCTGGCCCAGGCCTGCCGCGCGCACTACTCGCGCCGCGTGAACTTTGCCCTATGGGTGCTCGCGGAGATCGCGATCGCGGCCTGCGACCTCGCCGAGGTCATCGGGTCGGCCATCGCGCTCAAGCTGCTCTTCGGCCTGCCCATGGCCCTCGGTGTCGCCCTCACCTCGTTCGACGTGCTGATCATCCTGTACCTCCAGCAGCACAAGTTCCGCGTGGCCGAGGCGCTCGTCGTCCTGCTGATTCTCGGCATCGCCGCCGCGTTCACGGTCGAGATCATCCTGTCGCGCCCGGACCTGGTCGCCGTCGTCAAGGGGTTCATCCCCGACCCCGAGATCATCCGCAACCCCGACATGCTCTACATCGCGATCGGAATCCTCGGCGCGACGGTCATGCCGCACAACCTCTACCTGCACTCGTCGATCGTGCAGACGCGGAAATACGGCGACTCGCACGAGAGCCGCGCCGAGGCGATTCGTTTCGCGACGATCGACTCGACCGTGGCGCTGACGTCCGCGCTCTTCGTCAACGCCGCCATCCTGGTCGTGGCGGCCGCGACGTTCCACGGCACCGCCTACGAGTCCGTCGCGGACCTGTCGGATGCGCACCAGTTGCTGGCCCCGATGCTCGGGACGACCCTCGCGAGCACGATGTTCGCCCTGGCGCTGCTGTTCTCAGGGCAGAACGCGACGCTGACGGGCACGCTCGCCGGCCAGATCGTGATGGAGGGCTACCTCCACATCCGGATGCGGCCGTGGCTGCGGCGCCTCGTGACGAGACTGCTCGCCGTCGTCCCGGCGCTCATCACGGCCATCGTCTACGGAGAGCGCGGCACGGGCAACCTGCTGATCCTGAGCCAGGTGATCCTCAGCCTGCAGCTGCCCTTCGCCGTGTTTCCGCTCGTGGCGTTCACCGGCGACAGGAAGAAGATGGGACGCTTCGCATCGCCGGCCTGGATGAAGGCGCTGGCCTGGCCCGTGGCGATCGTGATCGCGGCGCTGAACGCCTGGCTGCTGTTCCAGGTCGTCAAGGCGTGGATCTGACGGGCGACATGGCCGCCCCGTGGGCCCTCGGCGGGCGCACGGGGGTTCCTGCGAGGCAGATCGACATGTACAAGCGCATTCTCGTCGCCATCGAGAACTCGGGGGCGGATGCCACCATCCTCGACCACGTCCAGGCGCTGGCGCGCCTGACGGGCGCCAGCCTGCTGCTCGTCCACGTGGCGGACGGCTGGGTGGCACGCGCCTACGACGAGCTGAAACTGCGCGAATCGCCCGAGATCATCGAGGACCGGGCCTACCTCGAACGGCTCAAGGCGGAGCTGCGCGGCAAGGGGTTCACGGTCGACGCGCGCCTCGCGATGGGAGACCCGGCCACCGAGCTGGTCCGCCTCACCGCGGCGGAAGGCGTCGATCTCGTCGCCATGGCGACGCACGGCCACCGGCTCCTCAAGGACCTGCTGCTCGGCACCACGGTGGACAAGGTCCGCCACGAGGTGCGTGTGCCGGTGCTGCTCCTGCAGTCGCCGGTGTATCGGGAGAACTGAGACGGCGCAGGGACTCGTGGACGCCCCCGCGGCTGAAGCCGCGGGGCTACGACGGGATCAGGCCGCGCGCTGCCAGCTGCACGCCGCCCTACTCCCGGGGCTCACTTCGGTTGACGGTGTTCGCCCCGGGCACGCGGGCTGAAGCCCGCGTGCTACGGCCCGGCGCATGGTCAATTCAACTGACCACCGGGATTACGCCGGCTCCGCGTAGCGCAGCACGGCACTGAGATTGGCCGGCCGGCCCCGCAGGACGGGCGCCCACAAGTCGCCGACCTCGCGCAGGCGCGCCGCCACGGTCTCGATCGTGAAGTCGCCCGGGTCGAGGCCCGCGTCGACCTCCGCCCACGTCAGCGGTGTCGAGACGCCGGCAAACTCGCTCGCCCGCGCACTGTAGGCACACGCGAGCGACTTGCCCCGGATGTTCTGCAGGTAGTCCACGTAGACGGTGCGTCCCCGCGCGCCGACCGATCGCTCCACGGTGGCCACCCGCGGGTGGCGCTGCGCGACCATGGTCGCCACAATCTGCGCAAAAAGCTGGCCCGCTTCGTACGGCAGTCCTTCCGGCAGCCGGACGAAGATGTGCAGGCCCGTGGCGCCCGAGGTCTTGGCCACCGCCGTGATGCCCAGCGCGTCGAGTTCGTCGCGGACCCAGCGCGCAACGTCCAGCACCTGGCGGAAGGCAACGCCCGGCATCGGATCGAGGTCGAACGCCACGAAGTCCGGCGATTCGGGCGACTGCACACGCGAAAACCACGGGTCCTGCGAGATGGCCGCCAGCTGCGCCATGTACAACAACGTGCGCAGGGAACTCCCGATCAGCCGCGACGGGACGTCGGTGTCGCCTGGGACCGCCTCGACGCGGATGCCTTCCGGCACGGGCGACGGCGCCTTCTGCTGGTAGAACGACTTGCCCGCTACGCCGTTCGGGAACCGCTTCATGATTAGCGGTCGATACTCGATCACCGGCAGCAGCCACGGCGACACGCGGACGTAGTGGCGCATCAGCGCGCCCTTGGTCAGCCGGCCCGCGGGCCAGAAGATCTTGCCGAGATGGGACACCTCGAGGCGCGAGCCGTCGGGCAGCGCCAGCACGCCCTCGCCGCGGCCTGCTTCCAGGTCGTCGAGCTGCGCAATGACGAGATCGAGCAGCGCGGCGTCCACGCCCGGCCCGCGTGACTCCTCGAGCGAAGGGGAGCCCTTCGCGTCGTGCCCGCCCGGCCCGACCCCGGCCGATCCCGATCCCGGCACGCGCCGGCGTCGGGCGCCTGCCGGGGCCGCCCGCTCGCGCTGGTCCGCCGGCTTGCGCGCGTCCTCGACGCGCACGCCGGCCGGATCCACGTCGTCACGCACGCCGAGGTACACGGGATGCCGCAGGTGGCCGTCCGGCGTCCACTCGGCGAACTTCACCTCGACGACCAGCGCGGGCTCGAGCCAGTGCACCGCGGTCGCCAGCTTTGGCGGCGTCCCGTAGGGACTGGCCGACCGCGCCAGCGGCGCAACCAGGCCGGCAAGTCTCGCCAGCTCCGCTTCGTCGAACCCGCTCCCGACCGACCCGACGAACTCGATCGTGGATCCTCGACGCGCGCCGAGCAGCAGCGCGCCAATCGTCCCGCGCGCGCCCAGCCGATCGGTCCACCCGCCGACGACGAACTCCTGCCTGTGGACGAGCTTGATCTTGCGCCAGTCCGCCGTGCGCCGGCCGCTGCGATACTGCGAGTCCAGGTGCTTCGCGATGAGCCCTTCCCACCCGTCCGATTCCGCTTGCCTGTACAGGCCCCGGCCATCCTCGGCCGCGAATGCGCTGAGGCGCAGGAGCGGGGACCCGGTGTCGGTGAACACGCGCTCGAGGCGAAGGCGCCGCGCCGACAGCGGCAGCGCGCGCACGTCGTCGTCGCCGTCGCGGAGAATGTCGAAGGCCACGAAGGCCGCCGGCTGGCGGGCCGCGCGCTCAGCCGACGTGCGCCCGCCGGTCACGTGCAGCCGGGGCTGCAGCCGCGTGAAGCTCGCCGGATGACCCGCCTCGTCCAGGGCCACGATCTCGCCGTCGAGCAGGACCGGGGCCTTCAGGCGGCGGGCGAAGGCCTCCATCTCGCGCACGAGCTCGGGAAACTGGGCGGACTTCTCGTGCCCCTGGCGCGAGTACATGGCTACGGCGCCAGGACGCCGGCGAGGCTCGATGTCCACCAGCGCGCGGATGCCGTCGTACTTGGGTTCGAACGCCAGATGCGTATCCTGGAGCGGGACGTCGCCGGGCGAGGCCAGCATGGGCCGCACGCGACGGGCATCCTCGCGCCAGGATGGAAGGGGCACGATGCGCTACCGGCGATGGCGCAATTCAGCCTCGGCCTGCAGCCAGTCGTCCATGGGATCGCCGGGGGCGCCGCCGCGCCCCGCGAAGATTTCGTAGGCGCGCCGCGCGATCTGCTCGCGTGTCGGCGCGGATGCCTGCGTCGCGAATGGCTCGCGCGCGTGACGCGAGGTTCCCGCCTCGGCCGTGCCCGGCGAGTCGGCCGCGACTTCTCGCGCGACCGGGGCGCTCACGGACTTGCGCGCCCGCCCGGTGGCGCCCGCCGTATTCGCCGTGCGTGGTCTCCTGGTTGGGGGCGCCGCCCCGTCCTCCGACCGCGCCGGGGCGACCTGCCCGCGCCGGGCGGCCTTCGGGGCCGCCTGGGCGTCCCGTTCAGGGACGTCCGCTCTCCTTGTGCTCTTGGCCATGGTGACTCACTTGCCTCTCAGCGAAGAAAGACCTACCGGTGCTTCGCCCGCCGACCCCGGGCCGGGTGCGCGCCAACCGGACAAATAACCCAGAATACATTCAGTTTAGCACGTCACCCGCCATGGCCGGCAAGACGGTCGCCGGGAGGGCTGCCTGCGTCGCCGACAATTCCGTGATCTTCCGGAACTGCCGGGCAGACTTGCCCGTATGGACCGGTAGGCAGCAGTGAGGTGACGATGGCACGCGTGAAGAACCGGAGATTCCTGGGCATCGGGGTGTCGTGGCAGTGGCGCTGGTCGCCTTCGTTGCGTGGGCCGTGTTCGCGAAGCCGGCGGTCGCCATCGATCCGTCGCGGCTCGTGGCCGTCGAGCGGGGAGACCTGGCCAAGTCCGTCGTGGCGACCGGTCGCGTGGAACCCATCGCCAAGGTCGAGATCAAGTCCAAGGCCAACGGCATCGTCCAGGACCTGAAGGTGGACGTCGGCGATCACGTCATCGACGGGCAGATCCTGGTCGAGCTGGACAAGGACAATCTGGCCGCGCGGGCGCGGGAAGGCCGGGCGGCGCTCGGCGGCGCCGAGGCGAACCTGAAGGCGGCGGAAGCCGAGCTGCAGAAGAACCGCGTGGAGGCCGAGGGCCCGGACGTGGTGTTCGCCCAGCGGAACGTGGCGCGCGCCGAGCAGCTCTTCACGGACAAGCTGGTGTCGCCGCAGTCGCTCGACGATGCGAAGGGCGCGCTGGAGATGGCGCAGAATCGCCAGCACGCCGCGAAGACGCAGCTCACCGTCGCGCAGGCGCGCGTGGCGCAGGCAGCGGCGGCCGTTGCCCAGGCCCGCGCGGCGTGGGAACGCGCCGAGGAGGAACTGGCCAACGCGACCATCCGGTCGCCGATCACCGGCATGGTGCTCGCCCGGCCCGTTGAGATCGGCAGCCCCGTGTCGTCGATCCTGAACATGGGTGCCTCGGCGACGCAGGTGATGGTCCTCGGGGACATCAGCCGCGTCTACGTGAAGGGCAACGTGGACGAGGCGGACATCGGCGCGGTGCGACTGGGCCAGCCGGCGCGCATCAAGGTCGAGACGTTTCGCGACCGCCAGTTCGACGGGAAGGTGACGCAGATCTCGCCGCTCGGCGTGGACAAGGACAACGTGGTCAGCTTCGAGGTCGAGGTGTCGATCGACAACTCCTCGGGCGAGCTGCTGGCCAACATGACCGCCAACGCGGAAATCGTGCTGGAGCAGCACAAGAACACGCTGATCATCCCGGAAGGCGCGGTGGTGTACGACGCGAGCCGGAACGCGTTTGCCGATGTCCTGGCGCCCGGCACGAAGACCGGCCGCGAGCGGCGGCCGATCAGGATCGGCGTCAGCAACGGCACCCGGACCGAGGTGCTCAGCGGGCTGACCGAGGGGCAGAAAGTGGTGCTGCAGTAGGTCCCATGCTCTTCCTGACCGACCTCCTCTCGCAGACGTTGGCGAACCTGAGGGCGAACAAGCTCCGCTCGTTCCTCACGATGTTCGGCATCGTGTGGGGCGTGATCTCGATCGTGATCCTCTCGGCGGTGGGCGAAGGCTTCGCCCGGGGCAACCAGCGGGTGCTCGAGGAGCTCGGCAAGAACATCGTCATCGTCCGCGGCGGACGCACCAGCATGCAGGCGGGCGGCGAGCGGGCCGGGCGGATCGTCAACATCCACTTCGACGACGTGCTGGAGCTGAAGCAGAAGTCGAAGCTGCTGCAGTACGTGAGCCCGGAGCTGATGCGGACCGTGCAGGCCAAGAGCGCGTTCAACAACAGCTCGCTCGGGATGAGCGGCGTCTGGCCCGAGTACCAGCACATGCGGACGGTCGAGGTGGATCGGGGCCGCCTGATCAACGAGGGCGACTGCGCGGGGGAGCGGCGCGTCCTCGTGATCGGCACCAAGGCGTCGCAGCAGCTGTTCGCCGAGCGTGACCCCGTCGGAAGGCAGATCAGCGTCAACGGCGTGCCGTACACCGTCGTCGGGCGCGTCCGGAAGAAGGAGCAGGACTCGAACTACACGGGCGAGGACGACCAGCGCCTGTTTGCGCCGTACGAAGCCATGCGGAAGGACTTCCCGCTGCCGTACCCGTACGCGACGCCCGACATGCTGTCGACGATCATCGCGGCGCCCCACCCGTTCGTGGTCGGGCTGATCCGGCAGGACATCGAGCGCAACCTGGGCAGCAACTTCATCGGCCTGGGCGGGCGGGGCCGCGTCGAGCAGGAGATCCGCGACATCCTCGCCCCGCGGTACGGGTTCGATCCGCAGGACATCGAGGCGCTGTCGTTCTGGAACACGGCCATCGAGTCGGTGATGTTCGACAAGATGATCGGCGGCATGGACGAGTTCTTCTTCGCCGTCAGCGTCGTGACGCTGCTGCTCGGCGGCATCGGGGTGATGAACATCATGCTGATCGCCGTCCGCGAGCGGACGCGCGAGATCGGGACGCGCAAGGCCATCGGCGCGACGGCGCGCAGCGTGCAGTGGCAGTTCTTCAGCGAGGGCCTGCTGCTGACCGGCGTGAGCGGCCTCATCGGCTTCCTGGCGGGCGCGGGGCTGTGCGCGCTGGTCAACCTGGCGCCCATGCCGGCCCGTTTCGCCGGCATGATCATCACCTGGCAGGTCGGCGTCTTCTCGGTGGTCGTGCTGACGCTCATCGGCGTGGCCGCGTCGCTCTACCCGGCGCGCCGGGCGGCGCAACTCCCGCCGATCGAGGCGCTTCGGTACGAGGCGTAGCCATGCTGCTGAAGGAAGTCATCCTGCAGGCGTGGGACTCCCTCGTCGCCCACCGTTTTCGCGCGGGCCTGACGACGCTGGGCATCGCGTGGGGCATCGTGACCGTCACGCTGCTGCTGGCGTACGGCAACGGGTTCCACAACGCGCTGATGTTCGGCTTCAGCCACGCGTTCTCGCCCGGGACGGCCACGTTCTCCGGCGGCCAGACGAGCCTGCAGGCCGGCGGCGAGCGCGCCGGGCGCCGCATCTGGCTGAAGGAAGCGGACGTCGATGCGATCAGGCAGCTCGGGCTGATCAAGTACGCGAGCCCCGAGTACCTCGAGTCGCTGCCGATGTCCTACGGTAATCGGCAGACGACCGTGGGCGTGCGCGGCGTGGCGCCGGAATACGGCCTGATGCGATCGGAAACGCCGGGGGCCGGACGGTTCCTCAACGCGGAGGACGTCGAGCGGCGCCGTCGCGTGGTGTTCCTGGGGACCGAGGTGGCGCGCAAGCTGTTCAGCAACATCCCGCCGCTCGGCGAGACCGTGCGCATCCGGGGCGTGACGTTCGAAGTCATCGGCGTGATGGAGGACAAGGCGCAGCTGTCGAGCTACTACCGTCCCGACAAGCAGTGCGTGTTCGTGCCCTACACGACGGTCAAACAGCTCTTCAACCAGGACTACGTCGACTACGTCGTCGTCCAGTCGATCGCGGCGGGCTTCCACGACCAGGCGATGCGCCAGGTGCGGGCCGTGCTCGGCGAGCGCCACCGGTTCGACCCGCGGGACGAGCGGGCCGTCGGCGGCCACGACACGGCCGAGGTCAACGCCATCGTCGGCGGCATGAGCAACGGCCTGAAGATCATCCTCGTTTTCATCGGGACGCTGACGCTGATGATCGGCGGCGTGGGCGTGATGAACATCATGCTGGTGTCGGTGACCGAGCGCACGCGCGAGATCGGCGTGCGCAAGGCCATTGGCGCCAGGCGCCGCCACATCGTCGTGCAGTTCCTGCTGGAGGCCCTGGTCATCACGGGGATCGGCGGCCTGGCGGGCATCGCGATCGCGTGGGTCATCGTCCACGTGGCCGGCACGCGGCCGTTCCTCGCCGACCTGATCGGCGATCCGACGCACGGCACCGACATCCACCTCATCCTCACGCCCGACGTCGTCGGCGTGGCGGTCGCCGTACTGATGGTGACGGGCATTCTGAGCGGCCTGTGGCCGGCGCTGCGCGCGGCGCGCGTCGATCCGATCGAGTCGCTGCACTACGAATAGAGGGGAGAACGGGCGGGGAGTGGAAGAGGCGAGTGGGTCAGACCCGCCTCTCCCGGGGCCGGTGTGTGGAGGCACCACAGCACAGGCAGTCGGAGCAGAACACTTCCTCGCGCCCTGAATGAACGCAAAGTACCTGCCGCAACCGGTCTGCGGCCCGGAGACGACTTGTAACAGATTGACCGACAAGTCCTTGGCGTTCCCGGTCCGAGCGGTCGAGCGGGTCTCCACGGCGCCAACGACCTGGCAATTCCGTCAGGACCATGACAGCCCTGTCAGTTGCGGCTGCTTCCCGGACAGATCTCGTGTGTGGCGCCCTGCGCGCGGAGTCCTCGAGGTAGTCGTGCAGTTGCGGCACCGCCGCCGGATGCCGGCTCGCGCGGCAGGAGGGATTCACGTCAGGTGCTCCGGTTGGGTGTGGTCGACGAGCCGAATCGCCAGGGGCGGAGGACCTTCGGCGAGGCCGGACCGGATGAACCGCTCGTGGAGCAGTTGCGTGGACAGCACGCCGACCAGCGCCATGTTGTCCGCGTTGGAGACCTGCGTGTCGCTGCCCCGTGCTACGCACTTGGCGTACAGCTGCCCGGCCGTCACGGGGTCGAAGACACCCGCATCCGTGATGGCGCGTTCGCCCATGAGGTCGGCGACCCACGCAGGCGCGTCGGGCCCGACGAAGGACAGTGCGTCGGGCGCCCGGTACGGCTGCTTCTTGCGCTGCAGAATCTCTGCCGGCACCAGGCCGGCGCTGGCGCGCTTGAGGACGTGCTTTTCGTCCAGGCCCCGCAGCTTGTAGGAGGCGGGCAGCGCGTTCGACAGGTCGACCACGTGGCGGTCGAGGAACGGGAACCGCCCCTCGACCGAGTGCGCCATCAGCATGCGGTCGCCCTGCGACGACAGCAGGTAGCCTGACAGGAGCGTCCGAATCTCCAGGTACTGATCCTGGGCGAGCGGAGACCACGAGCCGAACTCAGGGGGCAGCGACGACAGCAGGTCCTGCACGACGTTGCGCCCGTCGAGCGCTGCGCGCAGGTCCCGGGAGAAGAGCCGGAACAGCGCCCCGGTCGTGTGCCAGCGCGTGTCGTGCGCAAACCCGGGGGACCGCCAGCCCGCGAGGTTGCGGCCGAAGAACTGCCGCGCCATGGCCTGCTGGGCGACTGGCGACCGCTCGAGGTACGGGTACAGCCGGCCCAGCAGGAGCGGGCGCCAGGCCGACGACGGTTGTCGCGCCCAGAAGCGCCTGACCTTCCCTTCGCGGAACAGGTCGTAGCCCGCGAACATCTCGTCGGCGCCTTCGCCGGTCAGCACGACTTTGATGCCGGCATCGCGCACGAGCTTCGAGAGCAGGAACAGCGGGGCCGGGGCCGTGCGCAGGATGGGCCGCTCGGTATGCGCGATCACGTCGGGGAAACACGCCGCGATGTCGCGCCGCGACACCACGACTTCGTGGTGCTCGCTGCCGAGATACCGGGCCATCAGGCGCTGGTAGTTCGTCTCGTCGTACTCCGCATCCTCGAATCGCAGCGAGAACGTCTGGAATCGCTCGCCCTTCGCGCGCAAGCCGAGGGCGGCGACCAGGGAACTGTCGAGGCCCCCCGAAAGGTAGCTGCCCACGGGAACATCGGCCCGCAGCATGCGCAGGCGCGTCGCCTCCTCCAGCGCCGCCCGGGTGGCGTCGGCCGCAGCGTCGGCCGATCCCTGGAAGGCTCCCTCCTCATTGACCGGGTACCGCAGTCGCCACACGCACGTGTCTGTCACCTGGCCGTGCTCGTACTGGCGCACATGACCCGGTTCGACCTCCGACACGCCGAGGAAGATCCCCTGGGGAGGCACGATGGTCCAGAAGGTGAAGGTCTGGGCCAGCCCGACGGGGTCCAGTGCCCGGGGGATGGCCGCGTCGGCCGCGAAGATCGCCTTGACCTCGCTTGCGAAGAACAACCGGCCGCCGTGCTCGCACCAGTGCAGGGGCCGCACGCCGACGGGGTCGCGCGCCAGGGTCAGCCGTCTCCGCACCGGCTCCCAGAGCGCGACCGCCCACTGGCCGTTGAAGCGATCGAACGCGGCGGTGCCCCAGTGCTCGAAGGCGTGGACGATCACCTCCGTGTCACTCTGCGTGCGGAAGGCGTGGCCGAGGTCGAGCAGTTCCCGGCGCAGTTCGATGTAATTGAAGATCTCGCCGTTGAAGACAATCCAGATCGTCCCGTCCTCGTTGCACAGCGGCTGCTGCCCGGTGGACAGGTCGATGATGGAGAGGCGCGCGTGGCCCAGGGCCGCGTGCGCGTCGCGGTAGGCCCCGAACTCGTCCGGGCCGCGATGGCGCAACGCGGCGATCATTCTCGAGATCTGATCGACCGGGGGCGGCGAAGGATCGCGAGCGAACGAGACCACGCCGGCGATGCCGCACATCAGCGGCCGACCTCCTCGACCGCCTGCACCAGCAGGGGGCGCTCGTGGAGATAGCGCGTGCCGCGCCGCTTCTGCTCGATGTCCTTGAACACCCGCTCGACCTGCTCGGCCGTCAACCCGACCACGGGCGCGGCCTCAATCGCCGGCACTCCCTGGTTGTGCGCCCACAGGCACAGGTCCATCGTCTGGTAGGGGAGCGAGAAGTAGAATTCCTCCTGCGTCTGCGGCATCGGGAACGTGTCGGTGGTGGGTGGGCGCCGGCGGATCTCGTCGGGGACGCCGAGGTGGGCCGCCAGCGCGTAGACCTGGGTCTTGTACAGGTGGGCGATCGGTTTGAGGTCGGCTGCTCCGTCGCCCTGCTTCACGAAGAACCCCTGGTCGTCGGCCGATGCCAGGTCCGGCATCAACAGGCCGAGCACCCTGTCCTGACCGAGCGCCTTGACCGACAGGGCGGCCACCACGGAGCTGTCAATGCCTCCCGACAGCCCGACGATCACACCCCGGCGCTTGAGCGTGGCCAGCACCTGCCGGCGGATGGCGTCCGCGATCGAGGCCGTTTCCGCCGCCGCGTCGATGTCGAGAGCCTGACGTGAGAACATCACCTCTGTCGTCCTCCGGAGCCGAGCGTGCGATGGCCGGGGCACCACGCCGTCGCCCTGGGCCGGTGTGACCGATCGTGCGCCGGCGCGAGGCGCCGGCACGTGAAAGGAACGACCCGCCTCACTTCACGACGCCGGCGTACCTCACCGCGCGGTTGAGAAACGATACCAGTTCTGGCGCGACCTTGGCGTTGCCCTCGCTGGACGGGTGGCTGTCGAGGCCGCCGCCGGTCGCGTACCGCGAGAAATTCGAGGCGCCGTGGTCGGTGAGTGCATCGTAGAGATCGAACACGACGACGTTGCGGTGCGGGTAGCCCTTCAGCCAACCCTGAGGATCCGTCACCCAGTTGTCGAAGCGGCGCGCGAGGTCCCCCGAGGTCCGCAGGCGCTCCTCGTTCGAGGTGCGGCCCAGGGCTCGCTTCGCCAGCCACTTCCAGGCCGGTTCGGGGGACGGCCGTGACGCCAGCGGCGGCGCCGTCAGGTAGACGAAGAGCACAGAGGGGCGCCGGGCCAGTTCGTCCCGCACCGCGTTCATCGTGGCCCGGGCGTTGGCGAGCGTCAGGTCGGGGCCCGCGGGGTTCCCTGCGCCGTCGCCCTCGCCGACGAAGTAGCTGTTCGGGAAGCAGGACTTGAACATCACCACCCGGTTGACCTCGCCTGCCGGCAGCTTCTCGTCCTGGTTCCTGATCGCGATCACCCGGTCCATGTCGTCGCGGAACTTCGGCAGCCAGTCGAAGAGATCCGTCCGCTCCCCGAGCGCGCTGCCGTAGGTCGCCGTGTGCAGCCGGTAATTGTTCTGAGCCAGCAACGCTGCGAGTCCTCCCCCGTTGGGATGACGCGTCGGCTGATTCTCGCCGCCCTCGCGCGGCCCGGGCGCGGCCAGCAGCTGGGCGCCGACCGAATGATGCAGGAACACGATGTCGATCGGCTCCGCGGGCGCCGCGGACGAATAGCCGGACAGATCGACCCCCGCAACGCGCATGACCGTCCTCCCATCCGATACGTCTCTGCTCAGGGGGACCAGCAGGGCGACCCCTGCGACGATGACCAGACCGAGGATCGTGACGACCTTCCACATGGCGCCTCCTCAGCGGGACTTGACCTGCGCCGCCAGGGCGCGGACCTCGCCTGCGGCGTCGGCGAACGAGCGGGGCTCGCCATACGCGCCGGACTGCACCAGGCGCCGGGCCATCGCCGGGCCCTGGCCCAGCCCGACCTCGAGGCACAGCCACCCTCCGGGGCGCAGAAGGCGCAGCCCGTCGCGGACGACGCGCGCCAGGATCGTGACGCCAAACGCCACCCGTGCTCGGGTGGAACACGCTTCCGGTGGCGTGATGCGCGCCAGCAGGTCGGTGTAAAGGTCCATGTGTCCGAATCAGCAGCCGGGTGTCCGGCAGGGGAGGGGCTTCGCTGGACCCCTGGCCACGGCAACGTGCGGCACGACCAGGCGAGCCAGGCGGGGGGGCTGACCCGGCGGGTCGCGCGAGCGTCCACGGCGGGCGGCTCGCGCACGTCGATGCGCCCCAGTATCCGCAGCCTGCCGCGCCAGTTCAAGCTCTTTCGCAGCCGCCCGTTCGTGGCCGCGCGCGGGGCGGCCGGGCGGCACACACTCGCTGGCGCCGTGGCTGCGACGCCTGTATCCGAAACGCGACGCCCGGTTTTCCGGCAGCCTGGGCCCGTCCCTGTCGCCGATAGCCAGTCCTACCCGCCCTGCCGGTGCCGCAGCCGATCCAGGGCGACGGCCACGACGATGATGACGCCCGTGATGATCTCCTGCACCCAGTTCGACAGGCCGAGGTGGGTGCCGCCGGTCTTGATCTCGGTCATCAGCATCGCCCCGACGAGCGAGCCGAGCACCGAGCCCTCGCCGCCCGACAGCGTCCCGCCGCCAATCACGACCGCGGCGATGACGTCCAGCTCGAGCCCGCTCGCGACGGTCGGATCGCCGACCGTGAGGCGCGAGAACTGCATGATGCCCGCCACGCCCGCCAGCGCCGCCGCGGCCGTGTAGACCAGGGTCTTCACACGCGCGACGTGAACGCCGCACAGCCGCGCGGTCTGCTCGTTGGATCCGATCGCGAAGATGTGCCGGCCGAGCCGCGTGTAGCGCAGCACGCCGCCCACGACGAGGGCGAGGATGATCGTGAGCCACAGGCCGGGCGGCATGATCAGCCAGCGCGATCCCGCCGGGAGGTCCGCGATCAGGTCGTTCAGCCACGTGACCGGTGCGTCGATCTTCTGCTCGTGCGCGAGACCCTTGGCGGCTCCGCGGATGATGCCCATCGCGCCCAGCGTGACGATGAAGGGCACGACGCGCAGCCCGGTGATGAGCGCGCCGTTCAGCAGGCCGCAGCCGGCCGCCACGGCCACTCCGCCGATCGCCGCCCAGGCCGGCGCCACGCCCGCCTGCAGCAGCGCCGCGATCACCACGCTCGTGAACGCCACGATCGAGCCCACCGACAGGTCGATCCCGCCGAGGATCATCACCATCGTCATCCCGAGCGCGGCGATGCCGACCACGGTCGTCTGCCGGAGCATCGTGCGGAGGTTGTTCAGCGTGGGGAAGGAATCCGGGACGAGCACGGCGAGCAGGACGTAGAGGACGACCAGCGCGACGAGCGGGCCCACCCACCCGTGGCGGTTCAGCCACCGCCACGCCGCGCGGGCGGCCGAGGGCGGACGGGCGGGTGACTCGATCGGATCGGGCGGCGCCGCCGCGTCGGGCGTGGGTGTCATGCCTGTCCCGTGGCCTCCATCATCACGTCGTGCTCGGTCAGGGCTCCGGTCGGCCGGGCCGGCCCGAGCCGGCCGCGGTGCATCACGGCGACCCGGTCGCACACGCCCAGCAGCTCCGGCAGGTAGCTGCTCACGAGGAGGATGGCTTTGCCGGAGAGCGCCAGCCGATCGATGAGCGCGTAGATGTCCGCCTTGCTGCCCACGTCGATGCCGCGGGTCGGCTCGTCGAGCAGCAGCACGTCCACGTCGTGGTGGAGCAGCCGCGCGATCGCGACCTTCTGCTGGTTCCCGCCCGACAGCTCGCGCACCGCCTGCCGCGCGTCGCGATACCGGACGCGGAGCCGATCCGCCCAGGCCGCGGCGGCCGCGCGCTGGCGGCCTGGCAGCACGAGGCCCCACGGGCCGAGCCCGTCGAGGCGCGAGAGCGTGATGTTGTCCGCGACCGGGAGCGAGAGCGCGAGGCCTTCGGCCTTCCGGTCTTCGCTCAGCAGGCCGACGCCCTGCGCGAGGCGGCGAGCCGGGGTCGCGGGTCCCCGCCAGGCAGCCACCCGGACCTCGCCGCGGCGGACGGGATCGAGACCGAAGATCGCGCGCAGCAACTCGGTGCGTCCGGCCCCGACGAGGCCGCCGATGCCCACGACCTCGCCGCGTCGCAGCGAGAGCGACGCTGACGCGGGCTTTCGGACGCCGGCCACCTCCCGCAAGTCGAGCGCGACCTCGCCGGGCTCGTGTGCCGATCGCGGGAACAGCTGGTCCATCCGGCGGCCCGCCATCAGGCGGACGATCTCCGCAGGCGTCGTGCCGGTCACGGCGCCGCTCCCGACGGTGCGGCCGTCGCGCAGCACGGTGAAGCGGCCGGCGACCTGCTGGGCCTCTTCGAGGACGTGCGAGATGAAGATGATCGACAGCCCGCGATCGCGCAGCCGCGCGACGGCCTGGAACAGGCGGCGGACGTCATGATCCGCGAGGCTGCTCGTCGGCTCGTCGAGGATGAGCACGCGCGTGTGCGGCTGGGCCAGCGCGCGGGCGATCTCGACCAGTTGCTGGCTGGCGAGCGGCAGGTCGCCGACCCGGGTGTCGGGCCCCAACTCGGGGCGGTCGAGCTGGGCCAGCGCGGCGGCGGCCCGATCCCGCAACTCGCGGCCCCTGATCACGCCGGCTCGCGCCGGCTCCATGCCCAGCAGGATGTTCTCGGCGACGGTGAGGTGGGGCGCGAGCGACAGCTCCTGGTAGACCATCGCGACACCCAGGCGCCGGGCGTCGAGCGGGTCGCGCGGGCGGTAGGGCTGCCCGTCCAGCCGCATGCGGCCCGCGTCGGGCGCGATCGCGCCCGACAGCACCTTCATCAGCGTGCTCTTGCCGGCGCCGTTCTCGCCGACCAGCGCGTGCACCTCGGCCGCGTCGACCGACAGGTCCACGCCCGCGAGCGCCACCGTCGGCCCGAAACGCTTGCTGATGCCGTCGAGGTGCAGGCGCGGTGTCGCGGCGGCCATCGTGCCTACTTCAGGTACTCGGTGAGGTTGGGCTGCAGGCGTTCCTTGATCGCCGGATCCTCCATGTTGTCCCGGGTGACCAGGGCGACGCCGGTGTCGATGCGCCGGTCCACCTTCTCGCCCTTCAGGCGCCGCACGAGGGCCTGCACGGACAGGTAGCCCATCGCGAAGGGGTTCTGGAGCACGAGCGCATCGATCTGACCGCTTCGCAGGCCGTCGACGAGCTTGTCCGAGCTGTCGAAGCCGACGAATCGGATCTTGCCCGCGAGGTTCGCGCTCTGGAGCGCGCGCAGCATGCCGAAGGTGGTCGATTCGTTCGGGCAGAAGATGCCTTCGACCTCGCCCTCGGCTGCCCTCGTCGCGGCGAGCAGGTTCTCGCCCACGCGGAAGGCGCCCTCGGCGAGCGCCCCGGCGTACTGGTTGGAACTGATCACCTTGACCTGGGGATAGTGCGCGATCGCCTCGAGGAAACCCCGCTCCCGGTCGGTCGTGCTCGCCGCGCCTTCGTGCAGCCGCAGCATGATCACGCCGCCGCCCTTCGGCCCGAGCAGTTTCGCCAGGTGGTCGCCCGCCATCCGCCCGCCGAGGTAGTTGTCCGTCGCCACCAGGCTGATCGGGTCGTTGCTGTCGAGCGCCGAGTCGAACAGCACGACGGGGATGCCCGCCCGCGTGGCCGCGGCAACCGGGGCCCGCAGGGCCTTGTCGTCGAGCGGCGCCAGCGCGATGCCCGCCACGCCGCGCGCCGCGATCGTGTCCACGACCTTGATCTGGTCCTCGCGGTCGTCCTCCTTGAGCGGGCCCTGCCAGAGGATCTCCACGCCGAACTCGCGGGAGGCCTTGATGGCGCCCGCGTGCACCGACTTCCAGAACTCGTGGGTCGTGCCCTTCGGGATGACGGCAATCGTCAGCTTCCTGGCCGGGCTCGCGGTCCCGGGTGAGCCGGCCGGCTGGCCCCCGCACGACCCGGCGAGGGCAGCGAGGGTGAAGGCGAGCAGCAGGGGCGCGTGGCGTCGCATGATGATCTCCGGCCGGGCATGCCGGCGGCGCGCGCGCGCGGGACCGGCTGATCCGGCGATTCACAGGCTGCCTGATCCTACCTGATCTGCTCGCGCAGGGGCCGCTCGTTGCGGAACCTCGCCGCGTGACGCCGGCCCGACGCGGTTCGACGCCGGCCGTCCGGGACCGCAGGCCGGAGACCCGACACTGCGCGGCGTCGCGCTCGCTCTGGCGTTGCTCGACTTGGCCGTTGCGTGCGGCGGCGCGTGTCCACATAATGCGCCGGTGGAGCAGCCCTCACCCTCACCCTCGCCCTCACCCTCGCGCCGTCGCCCGGTCAGCCTGGTCGCTCCGCTCATCGCCTCGCTCGTCGCGGCGGCGTGCCTCGTCGCTGCCGCGCCGGCCTCAGCGCAGCAGGGACCCGCCACCGGCGAACTCCGGTGGGGCGGCGATCCCGAGGGCGGGTACCCGTACGTTGAAGCCGACCCGAACGACCCGGCGAAGGTCGTGGGGTTCGATGTCGAAGTCGCCGGGCTGCTGGCCTCCAGGCTGGGCCTGCGCCCGCGCTTCGTGTCGGTGCAGTTCACCTCCATCGACGCCTCGGTCAAGCGGGGCGACTTCGAGGTCGGCCTCAGCGGCATCGAGGACACACCGGCCCGGCGCGCGACGCTCGCGACGACGGTTCCGTACTACGAGTTCCGCGAGGTCCTCACGGTCCGCGCGGCCGATCGCGATCGATACCGCGGGCTGGCGGATCTCCGCGGCCGGCGCGTCGGCACACTCGGCGGCACGATCGCCTACGAGATGCTGCTGACGGCACAGGCCGGGCAGGGCGTCGTCGCCGTGTCGTACGACGATGACGTGCATCCGTACTCGGACCTGTTGATGGGCCGGCTCGACGCCGTGCTGCTCGATCACGTGCTGGCCGAGAAGGCCATGCGGCTGCACGAAGGCCTGGCGACGCAGCCCGAGGCGTTGGCCATCGGCCACTACATCGGCGTACTGGCGCCCGCGAATGCCGCGCTGCGCGACCGGATGAACCAGATCCTGCTGGCGGCCATGCGCGACGGGACACTCGAGGAGATCTTCCGGCGCTACAACATCTGGAACGACGAACAGGCCGCGCTGTACGAGCGGCTGACGAAGGGCGGCGCGCCTGCACGCGGCGGGGCGGCTGCCGGCACCGCCGCGCCCCTGCCGCCGCGGGGGATCGAGGCCGTCGTCCGATACCTGCCCTCCCTGTTCCGCGCGGCGCTCATCACGATCGTCCTCTCGTGCGTGTCGATGGGGCTCGCCGTGCTGGTCGGCGTTCTGGTGGCGAGCGGCCGGGTCTACGGCGGCCCGCTGCTGCGCGGGTCGCTGACGGCCTACGTCGAGCTGACGCGCGGGACGCCCGTGCTGCTCCAGCTGTTCGTGCTCTACTATGGCCTCGCCGCCGTCGTCCGGTTGCCCGCGTTCGTGGCGGCGCTGCTCGGGCTCGGGCTGAACTACGCGGCGTACGAGAGCGAGATCTACCGGGGCGCCCTCGAGGCGGTGCCGAAAGGCCAGCTCGAGGCCGCGCGCATCCTCGGCCTCACCGAGCGGCAGATCCTGGCGCTGGTGCGCGGACCGCAGGCGCTGCGCCTCGCGCTGGCGCCCATGACGAACGACTTCGTGGCGCTGCTGAAAGATTCGTCGCTCGTCTCGGTCCTGACGGTGGTAGAACTGACCAAGCAGACTTCCATCTTTGCGGCGAACATCGGGAGCTGGGTCGTGCCAGGCATCCTGTGCGCCGGGATGTACCTGGCGATGTCGCTGCCGCTGTCGCGGCTGGCGAGGCAACTGGAAGAGCAATGGAAAGCACCGACGCAGTGAGCCCGGCCGCGCTCTCAGGTGGCGCCGTCCTCGAGGTGCAGGGGCTCCGCCTGCGCAGGGGGGCGCGCGAGATCCTGAGAGGCGTCAGCCTCCAGGTCTCGCGTGGCGAGCTGGTCGCGCTGATGGGCCTGTCGGGGGGCGGCAAGACCACCGTGCTGCGGGTCGTCGCGGGGCTCGAGCCCTTCGACGCGGGCGAGGTCTGCGTCGCCGGCGTGCGATTGCAGCCCGGCGGCCGGCCGCTGAACGGCACGCTCGACGCGCTGCGGCGCAAGGTGGGCATGGTGTTCCAGTTCCACTTCCTGTTCGAGCACCTGCCCGCGATTCGCAACGTGTCGCTGGCTCCGGTCCACGTGCACAAGATGCCGCGCGCGGAGGCCGAGCGGCGGGCGCAGGGCCTGCTCGATCATCTCGGGGTCGGGGCGCGGGCGCGCGCGCTGCCGCGGGAACTGTCCGGCGGCGAGGCCCAGCGCGTGGCGATCGCGCGGGCCCTGGCCGTGGACCCCCCGCTGCTGCTGATGGACGAGCCGACCGCGTCGCTCGACCCGGCGCGGCGCGGGGCGCTCGGCGAGACGCTCCGCGGGCTGACCTCGGAAGGCCGCACGCTGCTCGCCGTGACCCATGACGACGACTTCGTGCGCGACTTCGCGACGCGCGTGATCGTGATGGACGAGGGCGTCGTGGTCGAGGAGGGTGACCCGGGGCAGGTGCTGTCGAACCCGACGCACGAGGCCACGCGCCGCCTGCTGCAGACCGGGAGCCGGAGGACGCCACCTGTTCGAGCCTGACCGGATCGTCAACCATGACGCGGGCGCCGGGCCCGCGTGGCCGAGGCGCACATGAGCGACACACGACCTGCCTTCCCGCCCTGCTGGACCGAGAACCCGTATCGCACGGCGCTGGGCGACCGCGACGTGATGGCCGCGCTGGTCGAGACGCCCGAATTGCTTCGGGCCGTGGCCGGGCGCATGACGCCCTACGACTTCGCGCGCAGTTACGGGCCCGGGAAGTGGACGGCCGCGCAACTCTTCCAGCACCTGGCGCAGACCGAGGCCGCCTTCGGCCTGCGCGTGCGGATGGCCCTGACCACGCCTGGGTACGTCGCCCAGCTGTTCGACCAGGACGCGTGGATGGCGCGCGAGCCCGGCCCGGGCGGGAGCGAGGCGTTTCGCGCGTACCACGCGATGCGGCAGTGGAACCTCGCGTTGTACCGGAGTCTCACGCCCGATGACCTGGCCCTGCCATTCCATCACCCGGAGCGCGGGGAGATGCGCGTGGCGTGGATCCTCGAGATGCTGGCCGGGCACGAGCGTCATCACCTGAAGCACTTCGACATCGTCCTGGGCGCCCGCTGACGTCACGTCCCCGGCCGCGCGAAATCCCGGGTCGACCCGATGGGCAGGTTGGCCCGGGGCCGACACCGTGTCGGTGTTCCCGCGAGCGCGCACCCAGCCATGTCCACACTCGACATCTTCGTTGTCGGCGTCTATCTCGCCCTCGTGATCGGGATCTCGTGGCGGATCGCGACCCGGCAGTCGAGCGGCGAGGACTACTTCCTGGCCGGGCGACGGATGGGCGGAGGTATCCTCGCCACGTCGATTATGGCCAACCAGGTGAGCGCGGTGAGCCTGGTCGGCGCGCCCGCGTTCGTCGCGCTGCGACCGGGCGGCGGGCTGCGCTGGCTGCAGTACGAACTGGCGCTCCCGCTGGCCATGCTCGCCCTGCTGGTCGTGCTGCTGCCCCTGCTGCGGTCGGTCCCGGGCTCGTCCATCTACGCGTACGTCGAGGAGCGGTTCGGCAGGCCGATGCGCCGCGTGCTGGCGGGGGTGTTCCTCGTATCGCGCGGCCTGGCGCTCGGCGTCATCCTGCAGGCTTCAGCGCTGGTCGTGGCGAGTGCGTTCGACTGGTCCCTCACGACGTCGGTGGTCATTGTGGGCGTGTTCGCCGTCGCCTACACGTCGATGGGGGGCATCGCGGCGGACATCTGGACCGATGTCGTGCAGCTCGTGATCCTGTGGGGAGGCACGTTGGCCTGCGGCGTGTACGTGATCGTCCACCAGGGCCTGCCGGTGCTGGAGGCGATCCCGCGCGAAAGGGCCGTCGCCCTGTGTGGCGGGTGGGGTCTGACCGGCGGGTCGAGCTTCGCGCTGGCCCCGATGCTCATTGGCGGGTTCTTCCTCTACGTGTCCTACTACGGCTGCGATCAGAGCCAGGCCCAGCGACTGCTGACCGCCCGCAGCTACGCGCAGGCGGCGCGCGCCATCACCCTGAACGGGCTGCTGCGATTCCCGCTCGTGCTGACCTACTGCCTGTTCGGCCTGGTGCTCGCGGGCTTGCTGCAGGTGGATTCGGGCTTCGCCGCCGCGATGGCGTCGCGGCCGGCGGACAGCCTCGTGCCGGTGTTCCTGGTCCGCTACCTGCCCGATGGCCTGCGGGGCCTGCTGCTGGCAGCGATCCTGGCCGCGGCAATGTCGTCGATCGACTCGGCGCTGAACTCGCTGGCCGCCGTCACGCTCGAAGACGTCGCCGGGCTCAGGCCGTCCCGGCAGAGCCCGTGGGTCGGGCGCCTGACATCGCTCGGCTGGGGGATCTTCGCGATCGGGGCGGCGCTGGTGTTCGCCCGCAGCGGCGTGGGGGTGCTCGAACTCATCAACCGCGTCGGGTCCGTCTTCTATGGGCCCCTGCTGGCCGTGTTCGTCACCGGCGGGCTCGTCGCGGCCGCCGGCGCCCGCCACGCCATGACCGGTCTCGTCCTGGGACTGGCCGTCAACGTGGCGCTGGCGAGCTTCGCGCCCGGCGTGTCCTGGCTCTGGTGGAACGCAGCCGGCTTCGCGACGGGAATGGTGCCCGGGCTCTGGGCCGCGCGCCGGACGGGCATCCGCGTCGCGTCGGGCGCCACGCGAGGGCAGGCACGGCTGCTGGTGACCGCGTTCGTCGCCATGGCGGCCATCCTGATCGCTCTTACTGTCTGGGCGGGCGGGTGAAAATGGGGCCAGGCCTGGCCAGGCCCCTTTTGCATTTGACCTGGCGAAAAGGGCCCGCCCCTTTTTCGCAATGGAACGGCGCGGGGAAGGAAGGCACGGTGCGGCGTCCGTGTGGGCCTGCACCCCGCCGCGCCCTGCCGCCGACCCGCCGGTCGGTGGAGGGTTAGAGGTAGGACAGGACGGTTCGCAGGGCGCCGACCACGACGTCCGCAAGGAGGCGAACCAGCGGCGTAGGGTCGCCCTGGCCGATGGCATCCGCAACGGTCACGGGGCTGGTGAGCAGCAGCCAGACCGTCGCACCCGCCAGGACCGCCGAAACGGCCGCCGCCATGCTGACTACGCTCAGGCCGGTGGCTGACAGGGACATCTCACTCCTCGGCATCGCATTATGCACGACCAATACCAGCAGGGGCTTCGGCTCGCATTGCACTGAAAACAGGCCGGTTACTCGCACAGTTCGATGATCGTGGCTCGGTGAGGGGTGTCCGTCTCCGGGCACCTGTTTCCCGCTTCCGTGCGATCGACGCGCCGCCTGTCCTGAGCACTGTGTCGCTCCAACCTTTCATCTGACTGCGCTGTGTGCCGGGCGTCTGCCCATCCACTCGCATTAGACGCCTCGCCGCGGCCCGTTGTCATTCGGTTCCGCTTCGGATGTCCTTACGTTTCACCGAAGGCTCCGGTCCGCGAACGGGCGCAGGCTCCGCTCGCCGCCTTCAGCCCCATGCACCGTTAGACTGGGGTAACTGGGTTGTAGTTTGCCGGCAGCGCGCGAGAGGTGTCAGGTCCGCGCAAGTGCAGAACGGGGAGAAATTCGCCGCTTGCCGACGTGGCAGGGCCACGATATCGACCGCGCACGGCGGCCGCGGCCGCCGTGCCACGCGCCGTTCACGCGGAGCCGGGGAGACGCGCCGGCGGATCAGCGCTCGTACGGATCGTGCGCCGCCAGGCGGACCACCGCGCGCCGCAAGCGCCGGTGGCGGTCGAAGAGCCGGACGAACTCAGATTCCCGGCGGCCGCCCTTGGCCTTCACGACCCGGACCAGCGCCTGCCGATCGCGCGGCGGCCAGCGCTCCACCCCTGGCAGGATCAGGACGAGCGGGCTCCATCGCTCCCACGCCAGGCGTTCCCCGTCGGTCCATCCCCGCGTCGAGCGGACGCCAAGCAGGCGCGCAGCCTCGCGCGCGCAGGCCCTGACCCCGCGCTCACGTTCGCGGCCGACGCGCTCCGCCAGGAACCGCGAGATGTGAAGGCCCACGTTGCCGGGCGAGACCACTCCGAGCACATCGCGGCGCGGCCGGGCTTCGTGGAGGAACACGTACTCGGCCGACAGCTTCTGCAGCGTCGCCAGGCTCGAGCGCTCCCGCGGATGACGCCGCAGGCGCCGGCGCTCGTCGTCTGCGAGGCGCTTCACCGTGGGATCCAGCGGCCGGAACCCGAGCTTGTAGTAGAACCAGTAGGCCCCGGACTTCTGGCCCTCCGGGTTGCCATGCCCGAGCTGGAACGGGTCGATCGCGAACGTGTCGGCGCCGAACAGGTGACGGGCCATCGAGAGGACGCACCCGTAGATGCGGGCTGATTCGCCGCCGCGGTAGGTTTCGAAGATGTTGTACATCACCTCCGACGACCCGAAGAGCCCGCTGGCGAGGACGTATCCGATCGGCACGCCGTTCTTCAGCGTGAGCATCCCGTAGACCGACTCGATCATGAGCCGGCGCTCCGGGATCAGGCCGAAGCATGCGAACTGCAGGCCGTTCCCGTAGTCGAAGATCCGGACGTCAAGGCGATCCGCGTGGATGAAGTTGTCGAGGTCGCGCGCGCGTGTCACCATCGCGCGCCTGGACAGTTCGATCAGCCGGTCGGCTTCGGAGGGAGGCGCGGAGCGGACCGCGAGCGGCGGTTTCCGGAGCTCGTGGCGCAGCCTGGGCCGCGAGCGATCGAGCGGGCGGGTCTGGAAGACCGGCGGGCCGAGGGGGTACCGCTCGCCCGTCCGCGCGGGCGTCCCGGGCCCCGGCCCGAGGATGAGCGGCACGCCGAGATCCTCGTAGAGCGTTTCGCGGCCGAACGGGCTGGGGTGCAGCGCCTCGATCCGCCGGATCAGGAACGCCGCGTCGGTTTCCCCCGGCGCCTTGAGCCGGTCGATCCAGGTTCGCGCGGGCAGCGAGAACTCGTCGAGCGCCGGCGACTCCGCGTAGGGCAGCATCAGGTGGAGCAGGTGCTCGATCTCGTGCTTCCTGTCGAACTGCGCCCAGTCGATGGACATCCGATCGGGCCATCTCCGGGCCAGCCACTGCGCGGTGAACCAGAAGAAGACGAAGTGGATCGCGGTCCCCGCGATCCCGGTGTCGGCAAGCGCCGCGCGGTGGCGCCGGAGGTCGGCCCGCCGCTCGAAACTCGCCAGCATGCGCTCCGTCCGGGCGAGCACCTCGGCGTTGTCCGGATACGCGCTGAGGAAACAGAGGAACTCGTGCAGGCGCAGGACCTCGTCCGAGGTCGGAAGGGGCCGGCGATCGAGATCGCGAAGCGCGTCGAGCTTGCCGCGCGCAGCCTCGGACCCGTAGGCGGCCTTGAGGTCCTCCAGGCGTCCGAGCGGGGTGGATGGGCTGGTCGGCACGGACTGACCTCCCGCGAGCGGGCGGACCGCTTCGCCGAACGTGTCGGGTGATTGCGGAGGAACGTAGCACCGAACCGGGCGCGTGTCCACCGGATGGCGGCCGCCTCGCGGGATGGCGGCGCCGGAGGTGCCACGAGCGTTCCCGCCCGCGGTCGCAGCCTTGAGGGACCGGGTCGCGCGAATCCCCGACTGCATGCCGACGCGGACGCGCTGCTGTCGAAGCAGGTCGCGCGGGGCGGCGCTGGCGAGCTGAGGGACGCCCCGAGGATCCATCCGTGATGTGCAGCGGCGGCGCGATCGCGCGGCCCCGGTCGCCCGCGTGGTCGACTCGGGCGAGATGCCGGCGGCGCACGCGAGGCGACTGGTGCTTCCGGGAGCCGCGCGGCCGGATGAAGCCGCGCGAGATCGTGGAGGGCCGCGCGAGCCGGTCCGAGTTCATCCTCGACGAGGCATCCGTGCCCCCGGACGTGATCGGCGGATCCTACGCGCGCCGGCCGGGCGGACCGCGTGTGCGGCGGCGGATCGCGGGAATCTGACAGCCGGGGTCGAGGAGCGCGGAGCCGGGGCAAGCGCCGGCTCCGGCCGGGCGCCCTCGCGGCGCGCCCGGCTCGGCCCGTGAACCGAAGACTTCCCGCGCCCCTCTACTTGACGACGGAGCCGGCGACACACGAGGTCGCGGTCCCGGACAGCAGGCTGCTGGCCATCTCCGCACAGTTCTCCCAGTTGCCCAGCGCGACACCCTTGATCGTGTAGGTGATCGTCTTCGTCTCGCCAGGCACGAGCGGCGCCCCGCCCACGACCAGCCCCGTGTTGGGGGGCGGCAGCGTCCCGCCGCCGTTGTAGTAGTAGTTCGCCCCGCGGTTGCCGAAGACGTTCTCGGCTCCAATCGTGAGAAGCCCTCCATCCCCCGAGCCGTTGCCCGAGCCGTAGCCGAAGCTGACGTCCTCCACGCCGTTGATGCCGATCCACACCTCGAAGGTGTCGACCGTCGCAGTGCTGTACTCCTTGACGGCGGCCCAATCGACCACGATCCAGGTGTGCGTGCCGTCGGTCAGCGTTCCCACGCGGATGGCCCCGCCCGCCGCCGGGTTCAGGTCGGTCCAGAACGGCGCCAGCACGTTGTTCGGCCGGGCGGCATTGGGCAGGCTCTGGTTGAGGAAGTTGACGTCGGCGCTCGTGCCCCCGCCAACGACGACGTAACCGTTGCTGACGATTCCGATGCGGGTGTAGGTCTGGCCGCCGTACACGAAGGCCGGCACGTTGAAGTTGGTGATGGTCTCGTCACCCACGCCCGCGATAGGCGAGATGCCGAAGACCGAGAGCGGCAGGTACCCGCCGGCCGGCGTCGAGCCCGCGCCGATGGTCACGTCGGGGGGCTGGGCGGCGGCCAGCGCGCCGTTGAACGTCACGCTGCGGGCGCCCCGTCCCGTTCCCGGGGGGCCGTTCACGTCAAGGAGATTGAGCCGGCGGGGCAGGACGTCCGTCATTGCGATGGTCGCGTCCTCGAACGCGGTGTTGGCCATCGCGACGGTGCAGGTGGTCGTCGCCTTCCGTGCGATCGTCGTCTCGGCGCACGACTTGGAGACGGTCGTGAGCCCGTCCCGCCGAACGACCGTGATCGGGAAGGTCGCCTTGAGGCCACCGGGCGCCTTGAGATCCAGCCGCGCGTGACGAACCTCGCCGAGCGGGACGTCACGGGCGTCCACGACAATCGGCAGCGTCGCCTGCGACATCCCGGGGACCTTGAGCGTCTTGGGCGCCACGACCTTCAGGTCGCCCGGCGCGGTCACCTTGACGTGCCACAGCTTGGTGAGCGTCTCCTCGCTCTTCGCGGTCCGCGTGAGGCTGATCACGCCTGGCAGCGTCGGCACGTACAGACTTGGCGTATTGGCCACGAACAGGTTGCCCTGGTCGGCCAGGAAGTCCGCGGCGCTCGCGCTGAAGGTCAGGCCCGGACGCCAGGCCAGCCCCAGGTTGAGGCGACCGCTGCCCATGTCGAAAGGCGTCGCCGGGGTGGTCCCGTCCTCCTCGACGACGGCGGTCAGCGCCGTGGTCATCAGCGCCGACTTGATCTGCCCGGGCGTCCAGGCCGGATGCAGCGCCTTCAGCAGGGCGGCAGCTCCCGCGACGTGCGGGCTGGCCATCGACGTCCCGGCGATGACCTGGAAGTCTTCACCTGGAGGGCCCGCCAGCGGCGTTGCGTGGAAGAGGCTGTTACCCGCCAGGATCTGAACGCCGGGCGCCGTGAGGTCCGGCTTGCTCACGCCAAGTGCCTGGGCTGGTCCGCCCCGGGAACTGAACGACGCCATGACGTCGCCCGCGGACGTCACCGGGACGCCCTGGGTCATCGACGCGAGCGAGTTGGTGTACGACGCGACGAAGTTCAGCACGGCCTGCCCGTCGGCGGACTGGACCTGGCTCGTCGGCAGGTAATGATTGTCCGTTTCGAGATCGGTGACGGCGGCCGACTGATTGTAGAGGATCATCCCCACTGCGCCGGCCTGCAGCACGTTGAGGCCCTTCTCCACGCGCGCGTTGTTTCCGCGCTCGCAGACGACCACCATGCCGTTCAGGCTCCCGGCCGCGAAGGGGCCGAGGCAGAGCGGGTCCGACGCCGGAACGTACACCGGGGCCGCCGCCGTGATGCCGGGAGTGATCGACGCGCCGGTCAGCGTCAGCGTCGCCCCGCCGTCGGCAGTCAGGACGATCGTGTTCTCGAACGCGCGGTTCTGGGTGCTCGCCGCGACGGTCGTCACCCACGGCTCCCGATGGTCCGTGGTGTCGGGCGCAGGCCCCGAGTTGCCCGCCGAGGCCGCGACGAAGACGCCGGCGTTGTAAGCATCGAGGAAGGCCAGCGACACGACATCGGCGTACGGATTCGCGCCGCCGCTGATCGAGAAGTTGATCACGTCGACACCGTCGACGATGGCCTGCTGGATCGCGGCGGCGGAGTCGCTCTGGTAGCAGCCCGACACGCCGCAGACCTTGTACATCGCCACGTGCGCGCGCGGCGCGATGCCGGAGACCAGGCGGCGGTCGAGGCCGAAGATCTCGGCCGGCACCTGCCCGTTCCCTGCGGCGGTGCTCGATGTGTGCGTGCCGTGGCCGTCATCGTCGCGCGCGGAGTGGAACTCGCCCGGGCCGATGCCGATGGCCGCGTCGTAGGTCGCCATGAACCGGCGCGCCCCGATGAGCTTGTTGGTGCACCCTCCGGGCGGGCCGTCCGAGAAGTCGCACGTGGTGCCCGTCCAGCTCGCCGGGGGAGGCGGGTAGGCCTTTCCAAACGGATCGGGATCGGCGAACGACGGATGCTCGGGTGAGATGCCGGTGTCGAGCACGCCGATGACGACGCCTTCCCCCGCGCTGCCTTGCCCGCCCAGCCGGTTCCAGATCTTTGGGGCGCCGAGGAAGATCGGGCTGTTGTCCGTCTGCACGCGCATCAGCTCGTCGTCGAGCACCGCTCGGACGCCTGGCAGCGAACGTAACGCAGCCACTTCGTCCTGGGGCACCAGCAGCGAGACGCCGCCGACGACGATGGATAGGTCATGGACGATGCGGGCGTGCGGTGCGGCCACGGCGACCGCTGCCTGGAACTCGCGGCGACGCGACGCCATGAAGCTGAGGTAGGCCTGGGCGGCCGGACTGTTCACGTCGAGGCGACCGGCGCCGGTCGCCTCAGGGCTGGTGGCCGCCAGTCCGGGGATGCCGCCGCTGTAGGTCGCCAGCGGCTCGACGTCGAACTTCACGATGACGCTGACCAGCCGCCCGCCGGCCGCGAGCTTGCGGGTGTTGCTCTGGAGCGTCTTCTCCGGCGAGAGCGGGACGGCCCGGAATCGCTCCTGCGCGCGCGGGTTGGCCCCGGGCGCGCCAAGCACGGTCAGCACGAGGATGAGGGACAACCACTGGAATCCCCGGCGCAACCTGAACATACGTGCTCCTTGCTACGCTCCTGCTGGCGTGTGTTGAGTTGTCGAGAGGCTTGGCTCGGCAAGTCCGGTCGAACGTCCCGATCCGCCGAGGTTGCGGGCGTCAGGCGCACCCGCGTTCCCGACGCATGCCCGCACCAGGCAGCTGCTGCACTGGAGGGCCAGGCGGTCACGCGAGGTCTGGGTGCGCAGAATCATAACCGATGTAAAGAATAGGGATTATATCCGCGCCGCTGGAGCGAGGTCAACCGCCGTACGGACCCCGCCGGCGCGTATGAACGTCCGTACCAGGCGCCGGGTGCCGGATCTCCCGGGCGCACTGGCCCGGCGGGACCGGGTGACGGATTCAGCGATTTCCTGGAATCGCCTGGCCCCTGGCGGTCACGGAGAAGCGATTGCCGTTATGTTGACGGTATTGCTGGCCCACCGGGATCCTGACGTCGACGCCCCAGGAGCGTGACCGCGGATATGCGCGTTGCATCGATTTCGGCGCTCCAGCAGGAAACGGAGGCCAGGACAGCGTTCAGCTTCTTCAATGTGTCGGTCGTCCGCCCCAGAAGCGGGGCTCGGCCGCGGCAACCAGGCACGGGCAGGGCAAGCCCAGCGACCTGGTTGAGAACCACAAGGCCATGCTCGCCCTCGCCCGGGCTATGACAGCCTGACCTCGAACACGCACCGCTTGCTGCCACCGAGCTTCGACTCCTTGAGCGCCACCTGGACCGGTCGTCCGAAGATGCCCTCGAAGGTCTCCTTCTGGTACCCAACGGAGCAGTTGCACCAGAACGCCGGGGTGCGCTTGGCGCTGACCATCGGGCAGCTGCACTCGCCTTCGGCCACGGCGACGGTGATGATGCCCTGCGGCTTGTCCCAGGTGAACTCCGTGCCCCAGTTCTTCTTGGCCTCGGCGAAGTACCCGTCGGGGTCGCCCTTGAACTTGACGGAGAGCTGGCCGAGCTTGGCGCACTCCCGGCCGGTCTTCTGGACGATCTCCGCGCAGGCCTGCGCCGCCGGGTCGGCCGCCATGAAGCCCGCCATCTTGGCGATCTGATATCGGGCGAAGGCGAGCCGCTGATCCGGCGGGTCGGCGGCGAGCGCGTCACCCGCTGATGCCTGCAGCATCTCCGGCGCACGGACGAGGCTCAGCGCGCATCCGCACAATCCAAGGCCGCAGGCGTTCTTCAGGAACTCTTTTCGATTCACATGCCCTCCTTTCCTGGCGGGCGTTCGCCGCGCCCGGCAGTTCGCGCAATGGCCGATCGCTCCCGACAGTGTTCGTCACTTCGGGCGCGGATGCCGCTGGAATGTGCCGGAAGCCGGAGATCGCGGGACGAAAGGCCGGTTCGAGGTGTCGGACCGGCCCACGACGGCATGCGTGTTGATCTGCACCGACGGATCATACGTATCCAAGGACGCAGAATCGGCTCACGGCTGTCGACTCTCGGCTTTCGGCCTCCCACGCCGTTTCCAGTGTCAGGACGCGGGCCGCATGGCTCACTGTCAGTTTGGAACTCGCACGCCGTCGATCGGGGAATGAACGCGTGAACTGGCCGTTCGCCGATGGTCGTGCGCCGATAGCCGGAATGTCTCATTGAGGCTAGGATGATCGGATGAGTCGACGAGGACGTGGCGGGCGGACTGCCGCCGGACGCACGGGCGGTGCGGCCGCCAGCGAGCCCCGCCTTCGAGCCGAGCCCGAGCGCGCCTCGCGGCGGGCAAGCCCCTCCGCTCTCGGCATCATGCTGGCTGCGATGATTCTGGCTGCCGGCGCGTGGGCGTACGCGCCCAGCTATGGCGGGGTCTTCGTCCTGGACGACACTCGGGCAATTGTCCAGAACCCGACTATTCGAGCGCTGTGGCCGCCGTCCATTCCGTTGTCGCCCCCTTCGGAAACCACCGTTGCCGCCCGGCCATTGGCCAATCTCTCGTTTGCAGTCTCCTACGCCTTTGGACCGGCTGCGGTGGCTGAGGCTGCCGGAACCGTCGGACCGGCAGGCGCCCCGATCGCGATGGAAACGACCGCCTTCCATGCCGGGAATCTGCTCATCCACCTGGCCGCCGCCCTGGCGCTGTTTGGCGTCGTCCGACGGACGCTGGAGAGCCCGAGGCTGCCCGCCACGGTCGGGGTTGCCGCGCCGTGGCTCGCGCTGACGATTGCGATCATCTGGGTTGTCCACCCGCTCCAGACGGCGGCCGTGACCTATGTCGTGCAGCGCGTCGAGTCCCTGATGGGGCTGTTCTACCTCCTGACGCTCTACTGCGCGATTCGCGCGGCCGGCGACTCCAGCCGGTGCCTGTGGACGGGGACGGCGATCGTGTGCTGCGCGTGCGGGATGGCGACGAAGGAAGTGATGGTGACGGCGCCCATCGTGGTGGCGCTGTGGGACCGGCTCTTCGGCGTGCCCGGACCCAGCGGGACCGGGAGGGCGCGCTGGCCGCTGCTGGCCGGCCTCGCCGCGACGTGGCTGGTGCTGGGGATCCTGGTATTCTCCGAACACCGCGAGTCTTCTGTCAGCCTGGCCCCGGCCGTCGTGTGGTCGTACCTGCTGACCCAGGCCGGCGTGGTGCTGCACTACCTCCGGCTGGCCTTCGTGCCGGCGCCCCTCTGTCTCATGTATGACTGGCCGCTCGCGACGTCGATCGGCACCGTGGCGTGGCAGTCCGCATTGCTCATTGCGCTCGGCGTCGTGACAGCCGTCGCGGTGGTGCGACGCCAACCCGCGGGATTCCTCGGCGCCTGGTTCTTCCTGATCCTGGCGCCCTCGTCCAGTGTCCTGCCGATCGTGACCGAGGTGACGGCGGAGCACCGGATGTACCTGCCGCTGGCCGCTGTCATCGCGGCCGTGGTGACTGGTGCGTTCCTTCTCGGCGGAAGAGTCCTGGGACACTCGAAGGCTGCCCGCGCCGTTTGGGTGGTGGCGGTCATCATCGTCGCCGGGTCGCTGGGCGTCGAGACGCGCGCGCGGAACCGGGTGTACTGGAGCGCCGATGGCCTGTGGCAGGACACCGTGGACAAACGGCCGACAGATGTCCGCTCGCGAGTTGGGTACGCCGACATGTTGTCGAGCGCCGGGCGGCTGGCCGAGGCCGAGGCACAGCTGAGGGCGGCCGTCGAGCTCGCACCGCGCGATGCGCTGGCGTCCGAAAACCTGGGCTCGGTGCTGGCGCAACAGCACAAGCTCGACGCCGCCATTCCGTACTTCAAGGCCGCGTTGGCCGTTCACCCCGACCATTTCCAGGCGCACCGCTCGCTCGCCGGCATCTACGCGATCCAGCGACAGGACCGCCTGGCCGTTCAGCACTATGAGCAGACGCTCGCCGCGCTCCCGGACGACGCGGAGTTGACGGCGCGGCTGGCGGCGATCCTGGCGGACTCGAGCGACCCGTCCGTGCGCGATGCTCCGCGGTCGCTCGTCCTGGCGGAGCGGGCCGTCAGCCTCACGTCCGGGCGCGATCCAAGGATGCTCGAGATCCTCTCGCTGGCGCAGGCCGCCTCCGGCCGATTTGCCGATGCGGCCGCCACCGCGCGGGCCGCCCTCGAGATGGCGCGCGCCCGGGGTGAAGGCGGCCTCGTGTCCGCACTCGAGTACCGGGCGGCGGCGTACGATTCCGCTGCACGACGGTCTGCCGTCCCCGGCCGCTGATCGTCAGAATCGGGTATCGGCTCTCGACCCTCGGCGTCCCACTTCTATCCCACCGCCGCGGCCACCACCGGGAGCCGAAGACGTGCCGCCCGCTATCGATTGGACACACGGCGGCATCACCGTCGAGAAGCCTTGCGCGCGGATTGACACGATTCGTGGCCGACGAGGTGCTCCACGGCCGGCTTCGCGCTACACTCTGGTGCGATGGACGAGCCGACCCCTGGGCGCTGCCGCCCCCTGCTGCGAGTGATCGTCCTTCTTGCCGTGGCGCTCGCCGCCTCGACGGCCGCCCCGGCCTCGGCGCAGCAGCCGCGGCCCCGGATCCGGGTCGGCCTGACGCTCGGCGGCGGTGGCGCGCTCGGCCTGGCGCACATCGGCGTGCTGCAGTGGTTCGAGGAGCACCGCATTCCGGTGGATATTGTCGGCGGCACCAGCATGGGCGGCTTGATCGGCGGCGCGTTCGCCTCCGGCATGTCGCCCGACGAGATCCGCGCCAAGATCGCCACGCTCGACTGGTCCACGGTCCTCGCGGCGGACACCCCGTTCATCGAGAAGAGCTTCCGCCGCAAGGAGGACGCGCGGGCGTTTCCCACGCGGCTGCAGCTCGGCCTCAAGCACGGCTTCACGCTGCCCAGCGGGTTGAGCACCGGCGCGCAGATCGACCTGCTGCTCAACCGCATCGCCGCGCCGTACCCGACCACCCTGGACTTCGACAGCCTGCCGACCCCGTTCCGCTGCGTCGCCACCGACTTGCGCACCGCCACCATCGTCGTGTTCCGCTCCGGCTGGCTCGCGCGCGCGCTCCGCTCGACGATGGCCGTCCCCGGCCTGATCCCGCCGGTGCAATTCGGCGAGCAGGTGCTGGTGGATGGGGCTGTCCTCAACAACGTCCCGGCGGACGTCGTGAAGCAGACCGGTCTGGCGGACGTCGTGATCGCGGTGGACGTCGGCGTCGGCCTCCCGTACCAGGAGCGTTCCGACTCAATCTCCGCGGTCGTCAGCGCGGCGACCGACGTGACGAGGCGCAGCGGGACCAGGAGCGCGCTGGAATCTGCCGATCTGGTCCTGGCGCCGGACCTCGTGGAGTTCAATGGAAGCGCCTTCGGCGAGGCGGAGGAACTCGTGCGCCGCGGGTACGCGGTCGCCGAGGCCCACCTGGCGGCGCTCGCGCGGTTCGCCTTGAGCGAGAGCGACTACACCGCCTGGTCCGCGGCGCGACAGGC
This sequence comes from uncultured Acidobacteriota bacterium, assembly GCA_963813325.1. Taxonomy (GTDB): domain Bacteria; phylum Acidobacteriota; class Vicinamibacteria; order Vicinamibacterales; family JAKQTR01; genus CAWEYM01. The sequence continues at coordinate 735,202 of CAWEYM010000001.1, read as the reverse complement.
GCGTCGGAAGACCGCCATGCCGCGACCGGTGTTCATTAGGGTCGAAGGCGTCACACCCGGGGAGGGCGCCGAGGTCCGGCGTCGACTCGCGCCACACCTGGGCAGACTGCTCGACGCCGATGCGCTCGACCGAGACCTGACCTCCTTGACCGGCGCCGGCCGCTATGAGTCGGCGACGTACCGGTTCGAACAGGAGGGCGGAGCCACCGGGCTGGTAGTGACGATGCGGCAGACGACGGTCGGCCCGCCGTTCCTCTCCGCAGCGCTCGACCTCCAGACCACACCGGGGTCCGACCCGGCCACGACGCTGCGCAGCCGTACCCTGCTCTTCGACACTGTGGGCGCCGGGTCCGAGGCCAGGATCGACATCAGCCTGGGCAAGACGCTGCTGGCGGCCGGCGAGGTCTATCGCCCGATCGGCCGCACGGGGCTGTTCCTGTCGCCCAGCGGGCAGACGAGCCGGCGACACACGCCGGTCTTCGCGGACGGCATGTACGTGGCGGAGTACTCGACCGAGTCCAGCGGGTTCGACATCGATGTCGGGTACTCGACCGAGCGCCGCGTGGAAGCACGCATCGGGTTCGGCGTCGAACACGTCCATGCCGAGACGAGGATCGGCAGCAGCGGGCTGCCGACGGTGACGGGCACGCAGCAGCACGTGGGGGCGTCGGTCGTCTACGACGGCCAGACGGGGCCGACGATTCCCGAGCGGGGGATCTACCTGAAGGCCTCGCTCCGGCGCTACTTCGATCGGCCGGCCGTCACGGCGGAGGACGGCACGCCGGTGTCCGAGCCGCGCGGCCTCTGGTCCGGCGAGGCCGACGCGTCCTGGTTCTACCCCGTCAGCCGCCGGGGCCGCTTCTTCCTGCGCACCGCCGGCGGCACGTCCTGCGGGCAGATCACGATGGTGCACCCCTTCGCGCTCGGGGGCCCGTTCCGGCTCGGCGCGTTCTACGCCGACGAACTGCGCGGCAGCAACTACGTGCTGGGCAATGCGGGGTACTTTCGAGAGATCATGCGGCTGGCCGAGGGTGCGCTGGGCAGGCTGTCTTTCGGCGTCTGGCTGGAGCACGGCGCGGTGTTCGACCGGAGGCAGAAGGCGAAGTTCCATACCAACGCGTCCGGGGCGTTCGTGATCGAATCGCCCATCGGCCCGGTGTTCCTCGGGGGCAGCATCTCCAGCGACGCCGGCGAGTTGCCCAGCCGCGACAATCGCCGGCACCCCGCACAACCGCGCCTCTACGTCGGCGTCGGGTCCATTGCGTTGCGGTAGGAGCGGCACGCTGCCAACCCGGAAGGCGGGCCGGGTCGTCGAGGGCCGCCCATCTATTACTGCGCGTTCTGGCGCGGTATGGCGGATCCGCGCCGCGAGGGCTTCAAGAGGTCGCGGCAGGTACGTCTGCAGCGAGAGTAGGCGTTCATCTGCCCGCTCAACAAGCCGCGCGGCCTTGCGGTTTCCCCGTTGAATCCAGATGAAGAGATCGGTGTCAAAGCCTGCCCGTTGAAGGCAGCCGGGGCACGTGGCACACCGCCAACGACGACAGGCCGGCCCGAACCATCCAGCCCTGATGGGGTCGGTCAACAATCAATTGGCGCATCCGAGGGGTTGCCTTCGCAGTACCATGAAGCGTCATTCGGGGGTGCCTCCGGAAATGACCCTCAACACGAGGATGTCGATCGTACAGAGATCCCTGCTGGGATCTGGGACCCGCGCGCTGTAGCCGAAGCGAGGCCCGGCGCCGCATGAGGCCGGCTGATGGAAGGTCGCTCCCGCATCGTTCTCGGTTTTCACCTCGTCGGGCTGTGTACGTTCAGCATCGCGCAGCCGCTCTTTGATGTTCTGGGGCGCAGCCCCGAGTTCTTCGTCGCGCACCGAGCCAGCCCGGCCGATCTGCTGGGGCTCATAGCGGTGCTGATCTTCACCCTGCCGGCGATCTGCATGCTCGTTGTGGCACTAGCCGATCGCATCGACCGGCGCGCGGGTTCGACCGTCGCCGCGCTCGCTCTCGGTGGTCTGGCCGCAGTGTTCGCGCTTCAGGCCCTGAAGCGGGTTCCTGGTCTGGACGCCTCAGCCGCGCTGGCCATCGCATTTGTGGCCGGCCTTGCGCTGGCGGTCCTCTGGTGGCGCAGTGCGGCGGTCGGCACACTGCTGACGATCATCGCAGCCGGCGCACTCGTCTTTCCGGTTCTCTTCGCTGGACAATCCTCCATCCGTAAGCTGCTGCTGCCAGGCGAGTCCGCCGTCCGGCGGCTCGCGACCGTCGGGACGCGCACGCCGGTCGTAATGGTCGTCTTCGACCAGCTTCCGCTCAGCTCACTCATCGGAGCCGACGGGCTGATCGAGCGCGAGGCGTATCCTTCCTTCTCGGCCCTCGCCACCCACGCGACGTGGTATCGCAACGCGAGCACGGTGAATCCGGTGACCGGGTGGGCGCTGCCGGCAATTGTCACTGGGAATCGGCCGCGGGCCGACAGTCTGCCAGTCGCGGCTGACCACCCGAACAGCCTGTTCACGCTGCTCGCTGCGACCCACGGGATGCACGTCGTCGAGCCGATCACCGACCTCTGCCCGGAGGACGTGTGCCCACCGTCGCGGGATCCGCTTGCAGTGCACCTGTCACGGATGCTGATAGATCTTTCCATTGTCTTCCTGCATCTGACTTTGCCCGATGATCTGACGGCCCGGCTCCCCTCCGTAACGGACGACTGGAAGGACTTCGCGGCCGATCAGAACTGGCAGCGCCGCTTTGAGGCTCTCCAGCGGAGCGATCGATCTGGGCAGTGGGAGCAGTTCGTTGACAGCATCCGACGCGAAGATCGGCCGATGCTCCACTTCATCCACATTCTGTTACCGCACGATCCCTTCGTTTATCTCCCGTCGGGCCAACGGTACACGTACGACCAATCGACGCCAGGTCTATCGCCTGATCACTACTGGACCAGGAGCGAGTGGGCAGCCACGGAGGGTTACCGCCGCCATCTGCTGCAGGTCGCGTTTGTCGACAGACTACTCGGCTCGCTCGTCGACCGTCTGCAGCGCCAGGGGATCTACGACGAGGCGCTGATCGTGGTGACCGCCGATCACGGCGCAGGCTTCCGCCCGGGAGGACCACTGCGGAATGTGGATCTCAAGGAACCGGCCGCGGTCATGAGTGTGCCGCTCTTTATCAAGCGCCCGTTCCAACGCGAAGGGGCGACAGACGATCGCAATGTCGAGACGATCGACATCCTGCCGACGATCGCGGCCATCCTCGGCACGGAGCTCCCGTGGGCGTCCGATGGGGCGCCGGTTACCAGCATCGGGCATGTCGCACGGCCGTACAAGGAACTGTCGTTCGAACGAGCGACTAGAGTCCTGCGCCTTGACGAATCGATGTTCGACGACGATCTGGCGCTCGCGCGGCGCAAGGATCGCTTGTTCCGGCCTGGGGACACGTTCCGGCGACCGGTTGCGGCGGCGTATGCAGATCTCATTGGACGGCGCGTCGACGCATTCCCGAGGGGCGCTCCTTTGCCCGGTGTCATCATCTCCATCCGCGGGTCGGCGTCGTCCGAAGGCGCCGAAGAAGGAGCCCCCTTTCTACCCGCGCAGATCAGTGGTTCGGCAGTCTGGCCCAGCCTGGATAGCGAGCTGGCGCTCGCTTTTGCCGTCGATGGCACCATTCAGGCAACGATGCGCATTGACCGGAGTGCGGACAACGAGGCTGTCCGCTGGTCTACGCTCCTGCCTCCCCCGGTGCTCGTCGCCAGCCGCAACGCTCCCGTGGCCTACGTGGTAACGTCCAGCACCAGCGAAATCACGCTTCACCCGACGACAGGGGTACGGCTTCCGGCCTCCATCAATCTGATTTCCGACGAGGCGCGTCGGCGGTGGGGAGTCGAGCAGTCGGGGTTGTACGCGACCGAACACATGGGACAGACGATGTTCCGCTGGAGCAACGGGCACGCGCGGATCGTCGTGCCGGTCGACTCGCCGCGCAGGGTCCACGTCTCATTGCTCCTGGCCGGGTCCACCGGAACTGACCTGCAGATCCGGGTGAACGGCTGCGAGGTGTTTGCCGACCACATTCCAAACAGGCCCTGGTCGCGCGACTTCGATCTCGGGCGATGCGGCACGTTGGCGACGCCGGCGACTATTGAAATCGAGAGCGGTGCAGTCGTGCCTGACGGGAGCGACAAGAGGACACTAGGCGTGGCCATTGAAAAAGTGGAGATGCACTGACGGGCACGGGCAATCGCCAGCACGCGACGTTCGCTTCCCTGCGATCCACGCGAGCTGTCCAGGGCGACATGAATGCTCCGATGGACCGCAACCGTGGCCGACGGGTTTACCGTGTCGCGCGGACCGCCCTCAGCGTCTCCAACAGCGTGTCGAATCGAATCCAATAGACATCGACCCGGGTGAAATCGGCGGAACGCGAATAGAACAGATAGCGCTTGTCATCGGTCACATATGGCCCGAATTCAAATCCCGGTGTGTTGATCGTCGCGCCGAGATTCTTCGGATCCGACCAGGAGCCATCACGCGCTCTGAAACTGATGAACAGATCGCCTCCCCCGAAGCCTCCGCGATGTGGGGAGCCAAAGACGATGAAGTCTTCATCTCTCGCGACGTAGAAGTCCCCTTCGTTCCCCGGCGAATTCAGCGGCCTCCCGAGACCGTGACAGGCGCCCCGGGCGTCGGTTGTCAGATAGGTGGAGATGTCCATTTGCCCGATCCCGTTCACAGAGCCACGTGACGATGCGTAGATGCGGCCGCTGGCGGTGTCCTGAAGATAATGCTTGTCTTTCGGATCAGGTACTTCCGTGCACAACGTGGGCGTAGTCCAACCGGTGTCAGTCCGTGTCGAGTGCCAGCACGTCCTGGAATCGTTGTACTTCTCGAAGGTCATCGTCTTGTTGTCAACGGAAAGCGCCGGCCCCAGGAAGCCTGGAAACAGATCGACGGGCCCAGTCCATTTCTCATCAGAGTATTTGTAGTACCTGAGGTTGTAGTCGCTCCAGGTGCTGGTGACTTCGGTGTAGTAGAGCTCCTTGCCGTCTGCCGATATGGCAATGCGGTCGCCGGCAAAATAGCCGTCGTGCGTCTGAAGGCTAAACACCCGCGCCGTGTGGTCGGGGGGGGCCTGATCGAGATACCCGGCGAATGTACCCTGGGAGCGCCCGAGGTTCTCGATGTCCGCCTTCAGGTTCGTTTCGAACTGCCGGGCGAGCATGGCCTCATAGTTCTGAACCAGGTCGCTGGGCTTGCCCTGGATGACGCAGGTGTGCGCGGGACGATCGGAGCCCTTCGTGGCCTGTGCGTTGCCAGCCTGGATTGGAAGGGTGGCCAGAACGGGGCGGGCATCGACCGCCAGGATCATCGCGAGGCAAAGGACGGAACCGCACTTCATGGATGACCTTTCGGTGAACGAAGTGTCCGTCCAAGCCTAGCCACCGCCGAGAGTGGATTCACGTCATTTGTGACCAACCCCGGTTCGTGCGGGGCAGGTCGTGGCCGTGCAGGGATGAATCGGACGCTGACGGCGGGACGATGACCTTCACGCTCGCGGGCATCGGCAGCATGACGGTCGACACGGACAGCGAAGCCCACGTGGTGCCCTGAACGGCTTCCCACTTTCGGTTTCGGCCGGGCACGTTACAATCAGTCGATTGAATTGTACTCGAGGTGAACGGATGCGCTCTTTTGCCATCTCCGCTGTGTCGCTTCTCTGTGTGGCGTCCTGGACGCCCGTGACGTCGACGCCCCAGGAGCGCGACCGCGGCAAGATTCCCGATACCTATAAATGGGACCTCACTGCGATCTACTCGTCCGATGCGGCTTGGCGGGAAGCCAAGCGGACATTCACGGATACGCTCGCGGGCATCACGGCGTATCAGGGCACCTTGAACACATCGGCCGAACGGCTGGCGGGATGCCTCGACCTCCTCAATCGCCTCAATGTCGAATTTGCCCGGATGTTCGCCTATGCGAATTTGAGTCTGGATCAGGATATGCGGGTCGCATCGAATGCGGCGCTCCAGCAGGAAACGGACCAATTGGGCGCGATGTTTGGAGAAAAGACCGCCTTCATCGAACCCGAAATTCTGGCCCTCGATTCCGCCCTTGTCCGCTCGTTTCTCGGCAGCAACAGGAAACTCGATCCTCACCGTCAATATCTGGACGACCTCCTCCGCCGCCAGGCGCATACCGGTACGGAGGGAGAGGAAAGAATCATCGCCGCCGCCGAGCTGATGTCGGATGCGCCGTCGAGCATTCGCGACCTGCTGATCAACGCGGATTTCCCTTACCCCACAGTGACCCTGGCCGACGGGAGAACGGTGACGCTCGATCCATCCGAATTCTCCCGGCAGCGGAGATCGCCGATCCGCGACAACCGGAAGGCATCGTCGGCGGCGTATATGGGAAGGCTGAACGACTTTCGCCGCACGTTTGGCGCGCTCATCAACGCGCAGATCATGAAGGGTCTTTTTGAGACGAAGGCGCGGAAGTACGATTCCTGCCTTGAACGTTCGCTGGACCGCGACAACATTCCCGTCCAGGTGTTCCGCGCCCTCGTAGCCAATGTGAACGCAAACCTGGGCACCCTGCATCGCTATTTGAAGCTTCGGCAAAGAATCCTCGGCGTGCCCGAGCTGCACTATTACGACCTCGCCGCGCCGCTCGCGGCGGATGCCGCCCGACCGTTCACCTTCGAGGAAGCGCGGGATCATCTTCTGGCGGCATTCCGGCCGCTGGGCGAAGACTATACGGCGGCGGTCAAGAAGGCGTTTGCCGGCCGATGGATCGATGTCTATCCGACGGAAGGCAAGCGCTCGGGCGGATACTCCAACGGCTGGGCCTACGATGTCCATCCCTACATCATGATCAATTACCACGGAACGTTCGACGACATGAGCGGGCTGGCGCACGAACTGGGCCATGCCATGCAAAGCTACCTGTCGAACGCCCGCCAACCATTCGCAACCGCGGTCGGCCCGAGGTTCGCCGTGGAAGTCGCTTCCACGTTCAATGAAGCGCTGCTCCTGGATGCCATGCTGAAGCGGACCGGAGACGACGAGGCGCGCCTCTCGATGCTCGGCAACTATCTTGACGGCTTCGCGATCACGATCTTCCGGGCTACGCTGGTATCGGAATTCGAGCTGCGCGTCCATGAGATGGCGGAAAGAGGCGAGCCGCTCACCGGCGACACGCTCAATCGCCTGTACGCCGAGATCACGCGAAAGTACTATGGCCACGATCAGGGCATCTGCATCGTGGATGACGGCATTCAATCGGAATGGGCCGTCATTCCGCAGCTCTATTCCGATTTTTACGCCTATCAATATGCGACGGCTTTCACCGCCTCGGCGGCGTTGTCCGAGCTGGTGTTGAACGGCGACAAAAGCGCGACGAGAAAGTACCTCGAGTTCCTTTCGGCGGGCGGATCGGATTATGCCATGGCCCTGTTGAAGAAATCGGGCGTCGACATGACGGCCTCCGAACCGTTCTCGTTGTGCATGGCGAAAATGAACCGGGTGATGGATGAAATAGAGAAGATCCTGGGCCGGAAGAAGTGAGGGTTCAGCGGCCTGCCGCAGCCCCCTGATCCCGCGTCCTGTCGCCGGCAGCGACCTCTCCCGGAGGCGTCCACTCGCTCAAGGAGGACGAAGCCCATGCAGTCCGTCATCGCGATTGTCGGCGGTGGCCGCAAACATGGCGTCACCCTGGCCGCCACGCGCCAGTTCCTCGACAACCTGCAGTCGTTCGGAGACGTCCAGTGTGAGATCGTCTCCCTGAGCGAGTGCACCCTCGGTCTGTGTCGCGGCTGCAAGGTCTGTTTCGAGCGCGGGGAGGAGTTCTGCCCGCTGAAGGGCGACCGGGACCTGCTCATCGGGAAGATGATGACCTCCGATGGCGTCGTCTTCGCCTCGCCGAACTACTCGTTCCAGGTCTCCGCCGTCATGAAGGCGTTCCTCGACAGGCTTGGCTTTGTCTGTCATCGCCCCCGTTTCTTCGGGAAGACCTTCACCAGCATCGTCGCCCAGGGCATCTACGGCGGCGACAAGATCGTGAAGTACCTCAACTTCTTCGGCTACAGCGTCGGCTTCCGCACGGTCAAAGGCTGCTGCGTCAGGGCCCTCGAGCCGATGACGGAGAAACAGAGGCTCAAGAACGACCGGGACCTTGCGAAGCTGAGCAGGCGGTTCTACCAGCAAATGACGAAGCCGGCTTATCCGCGGCCAAGGTTGCTCGAGCTCATGATCTTCAGGATGGCCCGCACGAGCATCAAGCAGATGCTGGGCGACGACAACCGGGACTACACCTACTACCGCGACAAGGGGTGGTTGGACTCCGACTTCTACTATCCGACCAGACTCGGCACAGGCAAGAAGGCTGTCGGCGCGATCGTCGACTGGGGCTCTTCCCGCATGTACAAGCGGCGGGAACCGGTTCCTCAGCCGGCCACATCGGCGAGCGCATCGGGACAGGCCGCCGAGGAGCAGGACAGATGAGCAACACAACCGCCGGCACGACCGGCGACGATGGGCGCACGTGGATCCTGGTCATCGGCGGCACCGGCACGGTTGGCGCGTGTCTGTTTCATCCCCGTTCTGTGTCCGTGCTTTGACGCGCGGGTCAAGGTGCTCTGCGAGGTTCGCGCGGCGAAGTGACCGGGGCACCGCGTTCGTTACCCCCCAGAATCTGTCCCTTGTTCTCCGTTGCGGATCCTCTCTTCTTTCAGTTCGAGCTCTTGATCTTGACGCGGGTGAGACGGGAAGCGGGAAGGATTGGCTCCTCAGGCAGGGCTCTGGAATTCTTGATCAGGTCAGCGATTGCGCAACAGATCCCAAAAGCCCCGGGGCTCGAGAATCGGCAACGGGGCCTCATCCGCGATGTCAAGAAGATCCCGATCGCCCGTCACGAGTACGTCGGTTCTTCCGGCCGTTGCTGAGGCGAGTATCCAGCGATCGTCCGGATCTCGAATTGGCATGTCAGAAGGCTTGCCTGGTTTCGGCACGACCTCCTGATCTCGGAGCAGCGCCAGGATGGCTTCACCCGCGCCGGCTGCGGCGCGCGAGCGACGGGGGCGGCGTCGGGTGCAGCGCGTGTTGGGCCGCCGTCGATGATTCCGGCCGCCTACAGCTTTGCGGCCCCGTCCACCTTGCTGAGATTCCGATCGAAGGTGCCGAGAGGCAGATGCCCCGCCTTTCGTGCAAGTTCGACGAGAAGGCAATCGGAAAACCCCAGTGTGGGTCGCCTCCGGAACGTCTCAAGTGCCGCCGCCACGGCCTCAGGTTCCTGAAGCGTGAGGTGTTGATGGTTCAGGAGCATCTCGACCGCCCGAGCGACCTGAGCCGCGTCGCGATCGTATACGGCCGTCAGTACCCACATGGCTTCCGCGAGCGCCAGGACCGACACCCAGGCGCCGTGTTGCACGAACACGTCGGCGACCGCCGCCTGTTTCGGCTCGTCCCGCGTGAGCAGCCTCACGAGAACATTTGTGTCAACCGCGCGCATGGCGTGCCCGGACGTGCCGCCGGATGCCCTCCTTCAGTTCGCCCAGCCCTCGGGGTGCGGGGCTCTCGTGCCCGAAGAGCGCCCGGTGGATCTCGACGGAAGTGTACCGCCCAGACCGTCGGACCACGACCGCGTTCCCCTCTTCGTTCCACTCCAACAGGGAACCCGGCCCGACACCCAGTTTCCGCCGAACCTCGGCGGGCACCGACACCTGACCTTGAGCCGTCACCCGCGATCGTGCGATTGGCATGGCGAGTACATTACCACGGTAATCGTGTTGAGGCAAACCTGCACCCGAGAGTCTCCATTGGGCGACGCTGGTGTGGGACCTGCTCCGTCGCGCGTGTGGCGAATGGTCGTTCGCAAGGCCCGGTGTTACCATGGGCGCGCCCGGCATGGCTGGCGCCGTGAGCAGGGCAACGACTGCGGGCGCACGTTTCAGGTCGAGCTTTCGCATGTCGCGCGGACGTCTCAACGGCCCGGGATCGGCCGGAAGCGGATGGTCGCTGCAGAGGAGCATCACGCCATGACAAGAAGAGCGCTGTCGGCGGCGGTTGTCGGTCTGTGCCTCTGCCTCGAAGGGGCGTGTCTGCGGCCCGGCCGAGGGGCGGCGCCCGTGCCCGGGACCGGCGAGCAGGTGTCGCAGCCCGCCGGACAGCCGCGAGCACGCGTCGCGCTGTCGGGCACGCGAGCCCGTCAGGAGGGCGCGGACCGTAGCTTCCAGGAGTTGTTCGAGGACGCCGACGGCCGGCCGCGTCCCGACCTGTGGCAAAGGGGCATCGATCAGATCAGGCGGATGGCGGTGGCGGCGCCGCCCGGCGCCGAGGGATCCCTGATCTGGAAATGGAAGCCGATCGGGCCACGGCCGATGGTGACCGATGGCAAGGACGCGCTCCTTGGCAATCCGATGGCCGGCGCCGTCGTCGACGTGGCCATCGACCCCACCGGCCCCGACATCGTCGATCGCGTCGTCTACATCGCCACGAACGTCGGCGGCGTGTGGAAGACGACCGATGGCGGTGCGGAGTGGGAGCCCCTGACGGAGGCCATGCCGTCGCTGTCGATCGGGGCCGTCGTGCTGGACCCGGTGAACCCGGATATCGTCTACGCCGGGACCGGCAGCCTGTTCGATGGAGCCGGCTTCCAGCACTCGACGCTGAACCAGGCCGGAGCGATCGGCATCTACAAGTCGTTCGACGGCGGGCAGAACTGGACCATCCTGAATCCGGGACATATCTTCGACGGCGTCCAGATCAACCGGATGGTCATGCCGGCCGCGAACGTGCTGCTGGTCGGCACCCGGTATGGGCTCTTCCGGTCGGTCGATGGCGGTCTCCACTTCGGCAACAACGGCCCCGCCTACGATAACGGTCAGGATATCGCCATCGGCGGCCTCGGGGGTCAGTTCATCTCGGACTTGAGGCGGGACACGGTGGACGCCAACGTCGTCTACGCGGCCGTCGACGGCCGCGGCCTGTTCAAGTCGGTCAACGCGGGCGCGTTGTTCGGGACGAATCTCTTCGACTATCCGGGCGCCCCCTCGTGGGGCACCTACGGGTATGTGGCCTTTGCCCAGTCCTTCCGGCCCGACAACACGGCGATCTATGCCCTCGTGCAGGACGCCTACGGCGGGGGAATCCTCGGCCTCTATCGGTTCGACACCACGGCCACGACGTGGGAGCAGCGGGCCGCCGTTCCCACGTACCCGGCCTTCGGCTGCCAGTGCCCGTTCGACCAGGTCATCGGGGTGGACCCGCGAAATGGGCAACGCGTGCTCCTGGGCCTGGTCGATCTCTGGCTCTCCACGGATGGCGGCGCCACCTTGCAGATCGTCAACGCCCAGGTGGACCCGGCGGACCCGACGAAGCTCAAACAGTGGTGGGTTCACGAGGACTTTCACGCTATCGCCTTCAGCCCCCCCTCGCACTGGGGGATCGTCAAGAAGGTCCGGACCTGGGTCGGCAACGACGGCGGGGTGGCGGTCAGTACGAATCCGTCACTGGGCTGGACAAACCTCAACAAGACCATCGCGACGATTCAGCTCCTGTCGCTCGACATCGGCACGGGGGCATCGTTGAACCGGTACGCTTCGTACGGCGGCGCGTGGGATACCGGCGTTATGCGGCGGGGCCCCGGAGGAACGGATTCCGGCGACACGCGGGTGTGGCGCTCCAATCTGTCCGGAGACGGCGGGCCGGTGGCGGTTGAAGCCTTCAACGCGGCCACGGCGTATGCCACCAGCAACGGATGGCTGTACAAGACCACCACCGCCGGACGCGACCTCACGAATCCCGCGAACAGCTGGTTCCCGCCAGCCGCTTCGGGGCTCCAGAACGCGCCGGTCGGCGCCCTGGTCGTCGACAAGAGCACGGACTGGGTCTACGTGAGCCAGGGCACGTCCCTCTACCGGAGCCGCGACCACGCGGCGAGTTTCGAGCTGGTCGGCACGTTCTCCCAGAACATCTCACGCGTCAGGATCGAGGAGTACAACCACGATGCCGTCTGGGTCGGCCTCGGAGACGGGTCCCTGGAGTACACGTACGACGCCTATCCCTCCGCAGCCTGGACCCACGTCGCCATCCCCGACGCGCCGGCTCAAGGGGTGTCGGGAGTCGAGGTCTTCGGAGACGAGGTTTTCGTCGTCTATCCGGGATTCTGCGGCGATGCGTGCCCGGACGGCCTCCCGACGAGGCACATCTTCTATTCGGCGGACAAAGGCGCCCATTGGACGGACATCAGCGGGAACCTCCCCGACCTTCCGCTCTTCAGCGTCGTGCTCGACAGGAGTTACTGGCCGACGAAGACGCTCATGGTCGCTGGCCCCGGCGGCGTGTTGAGTTCGACCAACCTGGGAGGCCTGTGGCAAGTGCACGGGATCGGCATTCCCGCGGTGAACGTCTTCCAGATCGCCATCAACCGGGACACCACGCCCGCCATCCTGCGCGTGGGCACGTACGGCCGGAGCGCGTTCGAGCTGACCAGCTGCATGGGGCCCGACGCGACCGTGCTCCAGGCGCCGCTGGCCGGGGCCACGGGCGTGTTGACGACGCCTCTCCTCGACTGGAGCGCGGTGACCGGTGGCATCTCGTACGACGTCGAGGTCTACACCCACCTTCTCCTGCAGGGCCCGGGTGCGGAAGGGGGACTGACCGGCGGCGGGCCTGTCGGCATCGACGTCTCGGGCTGGTCGCTGGTGCGACAGGCTCACGTGAGGGGCCATGCCTGGAAGATCCCGGCGCCGCAGGCCCTGCACGAGAACACGACCTACTCCTGGCGAGCCCGCGCGAACAACGCGTGCGGGCCCGGCCCGTGGTCGGACATGTCGGACTTCTTGACCTGCGCCACGCCGGCCACGCCGACACTGGTCAGCCCCGCCGACGGGGACTCGGGTCTCTCCACGACACCGACGCTCTCGTGGGGGTCGGTCACCGGCGCCACGTCGTACCGCGTGCAGGTGTGTACCGACCCCGCTTGCTCGTCGGTCGTCAGGAAGGCCACGAGGAAACTCGGCCGCACGGGGCCCACGCAATGGACGGTGTGGCCCGCGTTGGCCAAGCACAAGCGCTATTCCTGGAGAGTCCAGGCCTCGAGTGCGTGCGGGACCAGCGGCTGGAGCAGTACGCACAGCTTCACCACCGGACTTGGAATCGGCAGCGGGTACTGAACCAGTCCCGCCAACGGGCTCGCCGCTCTGTCACGCGGATGGCGGATTCCACCAGACCAGTGTGGGAATCTGCGTCACGAGGATGGGCCAGCTTCACGCCGCCCTCGAACAGGTAAGGGATGGTCCGTCGGCGGTGACCGTGACTTCGTGTCCGCGGTCTCGTCTCATCGTTCATTCCTCCCGTTCATGCACGCCCCCGCGGGCGCGGCGGTCAGCCGAACTGCACCGAGCGTTTCGTGAACGCCCCGTCCATCCAGTACCCGGTGATCGGGAACGTCGTTGCGGATGGCGCCTCGCTCGCGGCTCCGGCCGCGACGAGCACGGGCGCGTAGTGCTCCCACGTCGGCAGCGCCGTCTGCGCCGCCGGGGCGCGGCGCCGGAAGTCGAGCAAGGCGTCCACGTCGAAGCGCGCCAGCGCGGCTTCCGCCCAGGCGTCGAACTCCTTGGCCCAGTCGGGCGTGCCGGGGCGGAACGCGTACCGCATGTTGTGGGTGAGGAAGCCGCTGCCGAACAGCAGCACGCCCTCGCCGCGCAGCGGCGCGAGTGCCCGGCCGAGGTCGAACAGTTCCTGCGGGTCGAGGCGCGGCATCGAGAGCTGGAGCACCGGCACGCCGGCGTCCGGGTACATCGCGACGAGCGGCACGTACGCCCCATGGTCGAGGCCGCGCTCCGGTTCGTCGGTGAACGGGATGCCGCTGAGGCGCAGCAGTTCGCGCACGCCGGCCGCCAGCTCGGGTGCGCCCGGGGACGGGTAGCGCGTCTGGTAGTAGCGCTCCGGGAAACCGGAGAAGTCGTATACGAGAGGCACCGCGCGGGTGGCGCCGAGCGCGGCCGGCCGCTCCTCCCAGTGCGCGGAGACCATCAGGACGCTCTTCGGCCTCGGCATCGCCGCCGCCCACGCGGCCAGTTGCCCCATCCACACCGCGTCGTCGAGCAGGACCGGCGCGCCGTGCGCCGCGAAGATCACGGGCATCCGCCCGCTCGCCTGGTTCCCCGCCCGTTGGCTCTGTCGTGCTGTCATCGTTCTTCGCTCCGGCGTCCTCTTCCCGGCGTCTTCACTTGATGAAGGTCCCGCCGCGCAGCTCGTTGCGATGCGCCGGCGCACGCCCGCCGGCACCGACACGTCGACGTAACTGGGGTCGGCCGCGACGCCCTCGGCACACGACCGCAATCTGCCATTATGGCTCCGACAATGGTTACAATCCGCCTGACCAGGACCTTTCCTGCACAGGAGCCGGTCCATCTGAGCATTGATTGTATGCTCCCACTCGAGTTGGAGACGTGACCATGGCGAGCACAGAGTCCTGCGTAACCATCCACATGGTGGCGAGCCTCGACGGGTTCATTGCCCGGAAGGACGGGCGCGTCGACTGGCTCGAAGCGTCAGACGAGTTCGAGGGCGGGGACACTCTGGACCCGGATTTCGTCCAGGAGTTCCTCAAGACGATCGACTGCTACGTCATGGGCTCCCGTACCTACGAAACCGCTTTGGATTTCGAGGCCAAGGGGTTCGGTTGGTCCTATGGCGACAAGCCCACGTTCGTCCTGACCCGTCGCGACTTGCGGACGACCAGAGATACGATCGAGTTCTACTCGGGCGACCTCACCCGCCTGGTGAATGAGCGGCTGAAACCATCCTTCCGAAGCATCTGGTTCGTCGGAGGGGGTGCCGTGTCGAGTGAATGCCTTCGGCTGGGCCTGGTCGACGAAGTGCGCTATTCGATCATGCCCGTTCTGATCGGTGAAGGGATCCCCTTCTTCGAAGGGCTCGACAGAGATGTCGGCCTGCACCTCGTGGAAACGAACGCGTACACGAGCGGCATGGTGGCGCTTCGCTACAAGGTTCGGAAGTAGGAACACGCGACAGAAGCAATTCCGATCGACAGCGGTCTCTGCCCGCTTGCGACCCGGGTGTCAGCCGACACGAGCACTCTCGTTCTGGCCATCGAGTCGGAAGTTCAGGGCCCGATGTCGGGGCCGCGCCAAATCAGGGTCCTGGCGACCGTCGACCCACGATCCTGTCGTGACGCGGCCCCGTGCGTGGCCTACTTCGTGGCAATCCCATGCGGGCGCGCCGGCCCGGTCGGAAACGCCGTGTTGAAATCCAGGTCGAAGCGCCGGTCGAGCTGCAGGCGGTGCCGGAACACCTTGATCACGTGAACGCGGTGATCTCCCTCGAAGTGGATCTTGCCGAAGTCGTCTTCATCGAGGAAGTAGTCGGTCACGATCAGCCTCTTGTCATCTTCGGTCAGGTCGATGTCGTGCGGGCCGGCGTTCATTCCCAGGTTGACAATCCCCGTCTGGACCGGATGTTCGGGGTCGCTGACGTCCAGCATCCCGACTTGCCCTGCCTGGAAGGACCCGAAGATCAGCCGATCGCCGCTTTCCGGCATGGCCAGGAGCTGAGTCATGCCGCCGCGCACCGGAACGTCGACGTGGGGAACGATGTTCTCGCAGTCGAACACGACGTGCGCTGTTCCGGCGCTGGTGTCCACCAGGTACACCAGCCCGTCGAACATCCCCGCCGTGAAGGCACGTTTGCGGGAATCGCCGGGAATCAGCTTCACATCCATCGTGCCAGGCGCGCCGGGGATTGGAACAGTCCGGAGGATCGTCCGGTTCTGGAAGTCCCATACGCGAATCGCGCCGCGCAGCACGGGATCGCCGGGCACGATGTTCAGCGTGCTCGACGGCAGGATGAAGTCCGACGTCACCATGAGGTTGACCTCTGGCCGCGCCGAGACGCCGTGCGGGTTGAAGCCGTCCTCCGGGGGCGTGTCCGGCCACTCGTGGACCAGGTTCAGGCTTGCGTCGAATTCGGCCAGGCGTCCGGGCGCTCCGCCACTGGCCGACCCCATCTGGGTGACCAGGAAGCCGCCGCCTGCGAGCGGCACGAAGTCGTCGGTGATGCTGGATTGAGGGGCATTGGCGGAGAACAGGAACTTCGGGTCGCGGGCGCGTGACACGTCGAAGAAGAAGATGCTGTTCTGCCCGCGCAGCAGGCTCAGAAGCCCGCCGCAGACCAGGATGTTCCTGTCGGCTGACAGGTGACAATGGTGGGGTTCGTTTCCAGTATTGCCCGGTGACGGAAGGGGAACGGTCCTGATGACCTTCCCATACTCCTCGGACTCTTCATCGAAGTTGACGACGGCCAGGAAGTCCGGGGCCAGTCGGGCCTGGTCGCCCGCCCAGACATACAGCGTTTTCGCTCGTTGTTCGCCATGGCCATGGCCACGGTCACCCGCGGCGCGGCTGGCGAGTCCCGTTACAGCGAGAGCCATGACGACGAAGATCAGCATGCCCACCCGGGGGACCGCAAACAGCCTGTGCGTTGACTTCATTCGACCTCCTTGGGGCCGGTTCCGGCCTCTGTAGGTCCGAATGTGATGCGGGGACGCCATGCGGTCAATTCCCCGGATGTTCCCTGGGAGTGAAATCCGACTTCCCGACTAGGTGATAAACTTCACAGGAGGCTCTTCTACGGGGGATACCAATGGAACGCGCCCGCCCGCCCGCCCATGTCTTCCGCTTTGGGGCATTCACCCTCAGCCCCCGGACCGGTGAACTGACCAGCGGCGGGCGTCGAACGCCCCTGCGCGATCAGCCACTCGAGCTTCTGCTGGCCTTGCTGCAACGGCCCGGCGAGCTCATCACCCGTGAAGAGATGACCGGCCGGTTGTGGCCGGCGGGCACGTTCGTCGATTTCGATCGCGGGCTCAACAAGGCAATCAACCACTTGCGAAAGGCCCTGGGCGATTCGGCCGAGCACCCTCAGTACATCGAGACCTTGCCGCGCAAGGGCTATCGATTCGTCGCACCGGTCACCCACGAGGCCGAGGCGCCGGACCGGACCGTGCGGAAGCCACGGCTGCGGTGGTGGCTGGCGGCGCTGGCCGCTGGCGCCGGCATCGTGATCGCCGCCGACCTCGGCAACTCCCGGACGTGGATGACCGGCCGATGGCGCGCGCGGGCGGCACCGGAGATTTCGGCGCTCGCGGTGCTGCCGCTCGAGGACCTCTCACGCGATCCCAGGGAGGAGTACTTCGCCGACGGGATGACCGATGCGTTGATCACCGACCTGGTCAAGATGGGGAGCCTTCGAGTCACGTCCCGCACCTCCGTGATGCGCTACAAGGGAACGAAGCGGAGCATTGCCGAGATCGGGCGCGAGCTGAACGTCGACGCGGTGATCGAGGGGACCGTGACGCGCTCGGGCAACCGCGTGCGGATCACGGCGCAGCTCATTCAGGTTCCCACCGACATGCACCTGTGGGCCGAGGTCTACGACCGGGACCTCAGCGAGGTCTTCGATCTGCAGAGCGAGGTCGCCACCGACATCGCCCGCCGGGTCAACGTCGTGGTGAAGCCTCCACATCTGAGGCGAGTCGTGAACCCGGAAGCGTACGGGTTGTACCTGAGGGGGCGCTATTTCTTCCATCAGTACACGAGCCTGGGATGGCAGCGGGCGATCGAGCATTTCAATCAGGCGATCGAACGCGACCCGACGTTCGCCCCTGCCTATTCGGGCCTGGCCGACGTCTACCTGGTGGCGGGTGCGTACGACGCCATTCCCACGGAAGAGGCGTTGACGCGCGGCAAGGCGGCGGCGGCCAGGGCCCTCCAACTGGACGACACGCTCGCGAGCGCCCACTACGCGCTGGCGACGGCCTATGCCTGGTACGACAGGGCGTGGGCGAATGCCGAGCGTGAGTTTCGCCGAGCCCTCGAGCTGAACCCGAACGACGCCCTGGGACGGAACTGGTATGGCGGTTACCTGTCGCTGCGCGGCCGGCACGACGAGGCGATCAGGGAACATGAACGAGCGTGCGAACTGGATCCCCTTTCTCAGATCGTGAACGCCAACCTGGCGCGCGCGCTCTACTGGGCGCGCCGCTACGACGAGGCCATCGCCCAGGCCAGGAAGACGCTCGAGATGGATCCGCATTTCGGCGTTGCGCTCTTCTGGCTGGAGGGCGCGCTCCGCCACCGGGGCCTCTTCAAGGAGGCGGTGGCCTTACGGCAGGCGGCGTCGAGCCCGGAGCAGGCCCGGATTATCGGGCGCACGTTCGAGCGGGCCGGCTTCGCCGCCCTCCTCCGCGAAAGCGGAGAGGCTCTCAGCAAGAGCGGGACGCTTGTCGCGGCGGCCCGATGCTACGCGCAGACAGGCCAGAAGGAGAAAGCGCTCGCGCTGCTCGAAGCCTGCGCTGCACGCCGATGCTCCTCGCTCGTGAGCTTGCCGGTGGAGCCGGATTTCGACGTGCTTCGAGCGGAGCCGCGGTTTCAGCGCCTGCTGCGGGAGGTGAGCGCGCCGTAGTCGCGGCCCTGGCTGAGAGCCGCCTCGAGGGAGTGTGGCCGGGAGGCAGGGAGTCGCGCCGAGCCGCCGTGAGGGCACCCGAACCGCGCGGTGACGCGAAGACAACTACCGGCTGGCGAGTGTTGCCTGGGCTGGCACGGAGGGCTGGCGCCGCCAAGTGGCGCGGCGAACTGGCTCGTCGCGAAGCCCGCCACGTTCACCAACCCGCGCGCTGGAACCATGGACTCCCTGGTCACGCTCCTGACGACGGACGTGTAGAATGTGTTCATGGATGCCGGCCGCGCCGCTTCGAGGTCCCGTCGCATGACCGTGCGGCGGTTCGCTTCGGCCGCCGAGAGCGATCGACATGACCTCGAGTACTGGCAGGCCATGCCCGCGTCCGAGCGACTCCTGCAGGTCTGGCGACTGAGCGTTGAACTCTGGCAGTGGCGAGGCGAGTTCCACGATGAACCAGGACTTTGTCGATCTGTTGCGAGCGTTCGTCGCGCATGAGGTCCGTTTTCTGGTGGTCGGTGCCTACGCGCTGGCCCTCCACGGGCGGCCTCGGGCAACGGGCGACCTGGACGTCTGGGTGGATGCCACACCCGCCAATGCTCCTCGCGTGTTGCGTGCCCTCGCCGCCTTTGGCGCCCCCCTTGACGAGTTGTCGGAAGCCGATCTTTCCCGCCCCGGCGTCGTCTTTCAGCTTGGCGTGGCGCCCGGCCGCATCGACATCCTCACGGAGCTGACCGGACTCACCTTCGAGGAGGCGTGGCCCGAACGCCTGCGTCATCCCTTCGGCGACGTGCCCGTGGACTTCATCGGGCGCGGGCCGTTCATCCGCAATAAAAGGGCCACCGGGCGAGCAAAGGACATGGGCGACATCGAGGGGATGGAATCGGGGACCTCTACCGCGGAGTGAAACTGCGCGGCGCCTTGGTGCTGGGCTTCTCCCTGGCAGGGACGTGGGCGTTCTGGTCTTCGATCACCACGCTGGTCGGCCCAGGCTCCGAAGTTGTCGAGGAGTGGGTCCTGGTCCGCGTCTCGCGCGGTCTCTCGGCGCCGAGGCTTGGAACCGCGCGCGTTCAGGTCAGGCGAGCGAGCTGATGTCGTCCCGGGGACCGGCCTTGCGCTCATCCTCCGCCGGGCGGGCATTACCCGAGCCGCGTGGGAAGACGCGTAGCCCCCCCTCACGCCGCCCCTGGCGCCAGCCAGCCCGGCCTCGTCGCGTTGAGCAAGCAGTAAGGGCGCCGATCCACGTCACGCCAATCCGCCGCCGCCACGCCACACGCTGGCGTGGTCGCGAGCGAAGTCGTCGAACGTCGTCGGACGCCGGCCGAGCACGGAGGAGACGTCCGGTGACGTCGGGGCGCAGAACCCGGCGCGCACGTGGCGGTAGAAGCCGAGCAGCCGATCGGCTCGCGCCTGCGACAAACCGGACCGCAGGATCAGCTCACGCGCGATCTCGTCCTCGAGGGCGACATATCGAATGGGCCGGGCGGCTGCCCGCGAGAGGGCGTCAGCCACCTCCGCGTGACCAAGCGCACGCTCGCCGGTGAGCGTGTAGGCTCGTCCGGCGTGACCGGGCTCCGTCAGCGCGATGGCTGCCACCTCCGCAATATCCCTGGCATCGATGAACGAGAGCGTGGCATCGCCGGCCGGCACCGCGATCACACCCTGGGAGCGAATGCCCGACAGCAGGGGATCGGCCGCGAAGATCTGCATGAAGAAGTTGGGCCGCAGGTGTGTGAAGGCGACGCCGGAGGTTTCGATCGCCTGTTCGAGGGCCCGGAGCGGGTTGCCGGCGAGGGCGTCGACGCCCATTGCCGTCAGGACCACGACGTGGCGGATTGGATGGCGTCGGATCGCGTCCACCAGCGGCCTTGCAGCCTCGTCCGGATGATCGTCGCCGGGACGGGCGATGAGGAACACGCCGTCCACGCCGTCCAGCGCGTGGTCGAAGGTATCGGGATGATCGAAGTCGAAGCGTACATCGGCGACCAGCCCCGGCTGGTCTGCTGACCGTGCCCTGGGCGTCCGGACAGCCGCGCGCACGCGCTGACCGCGGCGGATGAGTTGGTCCACGAGCGCGCCGCCGACGCGGCCAGTCGCACCTGTCACGAGCACGGTTCCCTGCATATCGACGCTCCTCGGAGCCCGGCCCGGGCACTCGCCGATTTGCCGCCCCGCTCAACGGGCTCCTTGGTCATTATCGCGCAAGGCTCGGCGTCAACGGCAGGGCGAACGGCCGTCTCGGGCGTGGTGACAGCGTCACCGTGGATCACGGACAGGTGCTCATCAACGACCGCGGCCCGTCGCAGTGACGGACCGCCGAGGCATGGGTCGGGCTGACATTGAAGAGCAACCCCGCGGGCGCCGGCCGGTTCACTTGAAGGTGTAGCCCAGCGCGAATTTCACTTCCGGGCTGTCAATCAAGCCCAGCTTGACTTCGGTGAACAGCCCGCGGGCGTGCTCGACTCCGATGAGCAGGTTGAATCCCGGCTGGGTGTCCGAGTGCCCGTTGCGCGGGCCGCCAGTGTCATAGCGGTACACGACCAGCGCCGGACCGCCGCCCGCGTACACCCTCCACGGCTTTCGCCGGTTGTGAAACCAGTAGGCGAACTCGAAGTTCACCGCGACCGTGGTGAGGTTGTTGCCCAGGCCCGCCTCGATGTTGGGCCGGAAGCTGACGTTGCCGGCGAGCGGTCCGATATCGAGGTGGCCTCCGAAGAAGAACTGATCGGGATTGGCACTGACCCCCGCCCGGATGCCGCCGCTTTGCGCGAACGCGGCCGTTGGGGTGATCACGGTGCCGAGGACCGCCACGGCACGTATCAGCAGGGCCTGCGAGACCCGTCGTTTCATGGTCATAGGACCCAATGATCTTGCAGCCCTTGTGCCAGTGTCCGCGTCCTGCAGTTTCGATGAACTGCGGGCGTCCGCGGGCCTTCGGCCGCGCTCGAGTGCAACAGTTACACGCCTGCCCGCATAACAGACGGGAGCGGGCCGATCCCCGTGGCCGGTGCGCCTGCCCCTTGACACGGGGGCCGACTAGATTCACATTATGTGAAGATATGCCGCCACAGTTCCTGACCGACTTCGAGCTCATGATCCTCCTCGCCATCCTGCGGACCGGCGAGGACGCGTACGGCGTGCGGATCGCCCGGGAGATCGAAGCGACCGGGGGCCGGCGGGTCCTGATGGGCGCGGCCTACGCGGCCCTCGACCGCCTCGAACGCAACGGGCTCGTCTCCTCGACGGTCGGGAACCCGACGCCCGAGCGGGGCGGGCGGGCGCGGCGCTTCTTCCGGGTGACCGCGCGGGGCTTGCGTGCGGCGAGGAATACGCAGCAGGCGCTGGTCGCGCTGTGGCGGGATCTCCCGCAACTGAAGGAGGAACCCACATGAAGGACCGTCATCGTCCTCCACGGCTTCCGCTCGCCGTCCTCGAACGGCTCGTGCCCGGCAGCGCGTCGCTGGCCGGTGATCTGGCCGAGGAGTTCGAACGGCGGCCGTCGCAGGCCTGGCTCTGGTGGCAGGTCGCCGCGGCCGTGGCGCTCGTGCGGTTCCGGCGGCCGGACGACGAGATCCGTCCGCTCCGGCTGGTGGACCTCCAGCCGAGCGACGCACAGGTACGGTCGCGCACGCTCTCGCGCCGGTTCGTGACCGTCAACCTCACGGCGAGCCCCATCCACGGCATCGGCGGCCTTGGCCTGGTGGCCTTCTCGCTAATCGTCACCTGGGTGACGCCCGGCGCGTGGCTGCTGCCCGCCGCCTCCCTCGTCGGCGGCGCCCTGCTCGGGATCATCCTGATTGCGCATCGCAGGGCTCACTGAGAAGAGACGCGGGAGGATCGTAATCGGTAATGAACGGTCCTGGCCCTATCGGTTACGGCCCTCGTGGTGGTCGTAGCTGATCACCCTCGTCAGCAGCCACCGCCCGTCTTCGTACTTCCACAGCTGGATGAACTTCGCGTCGCCCTCGTCGTCATCGATCCCCGGATGCGAGAACCGGTGCGTGCCCAGTTCCACCGCGCCGTAGCCCTTCATCGGATACACCTCGATCGTTCCCTTCACCAGTTCGCGGTGTACCTTGCCGCAGATGTTCTGTTTGATCGCCGCCACCAGTTGTGCGCGGGTCATCGGGCCACCGCCGGTTTGATCGTGATAGAACTCCAGGTGTTCCGGGAAGAACGACCCGAACGTCTCGAGGTCGCATGTGTTGTAGGCGTTGAACAACTCCGCATCGAGTTTCTCGATCGTCGCCGTCAGCTCCTCCCGCGACATCGCCTTCAGATCCTTCGCCGCGCTCGCCGCCTGTGCGGGTGCCCCGTTCACGCCCTGTGCAGGCTCGGGCGGGGCCGTTGATTCCTGCGCGTACATCGTTGCCGCGATCGCCATCATCGCGCCCCACACCACCCATCCCATCGGCTTCTTCGTGCCTGCCTCCACTGCCACGTCATACGGAAGCCTCCGACCGAATGTTCCCCTCAGTTGGACGCGCGTGGGGCTGATCCACGCCGGTCGCGAGATCGGATCATGGGGGCCTCGCCCGGGGCAGGATCGCGACGACGACGAGGCGCCCGACGTGACACCCGGGACAGCGGTCGGCGTCGGGGACCACGGGGCGATCGAGATCGGCGGTGACCCCGGCATCGTCGGGCGTACGCGAGGAGGTGGCTGACGTCGATGCCGGTGGGAGCGCTGATCGGGCGGCGTCGAGGTGCCGCCGACACGTGGGACTGGCGAGGCCGTGGTGGCGGACCTTGGCGAAGCCGCGTGGGAGTACGTGTTGGAGGAACCGCGCGCGAAAGGTCGGCGCGAGCATGGCCGCCTTGGTGGCCACGCGCCACAATCCGATCATCAAGGACTTCTATCAACGGCTCCTGGCGGTGGGCAAGACTACCAGATCGATCGGTGAGAGGGGGCAGGCCGATGCGGCCTGGACCGGCTCGCAGCCCGGCGGGCGGCGGACCTGGAGGCTGCTCGAGGCCGGTGCGCCGGGGCCCCTTCAGTCCCCGGCCGCCCGAGCCGATACGACGAGCGGGGGTCTGTCGCCTGCCCGCGGAAGGCCGCGGCGGCGCCCGACCCGGTTCCTCGTCCCGGAGAACGAACCCGGTAATGCCAGTTGACACAACCCCCTCGCCGCGCCCCGACGCGGACGGGATCCTGGAGTTCGCCCGGGCGTTCCGCTCGGCGGCCCGCGCGGTGAGCTTCTATCCGCCGTCGCACCAGACCGTCGTCTCGGCGCTGGAGCACGTGGCGAGGGCGGCGCGGACCGCCGCGGTGGACGGCCCGCTCTGCCTGACCATCCTGCCCAAGGCGTTTCTTGCCCGCGGCGTGTCGATTGACAGTTCCGAGACGGTGGTCGCCGACCTCGCCGGCCTGTGCCATCGGCACGGCGTCGGGGCCCTGATCCTGGACGGTCGCGACACCCCCGACGCCTGGCGGGGGCTGTTCAGCCTCCTGGCCCGGAAGCCTGAGGACGTGCGCGCCGCGGGGGGCATCCAGCGCGAGTGGAAGGCGCTGCGCCACGTAAGCCCGGCCCTCCTCGAGATCGACTTCGGGGCGCTGCTGCGTGGCCAGGTCGGCGGGGACTTCATCGAGCTGGCGGGCGTCATCAGCCACTACCTGGAGACGGCCGGCGTTGGCGGCTCGATCCTGGACGATCCCTGCGGTGCCCTGCGCCGGGCCATCGAGCACGCGCCCGACGAAGCCGCAGCGGTGGCGGCGGTGATTCGGGAACTGCGGGCGGCGGCCCAGCTCACCTGGACCCAGCCAGACCAGTTCGACGATGTCTTCCGGCGGGCCGCGGCCGTCGGCGAGTTCCTCACCGAGGGGCTCATGGCCGGGCTGCTCGAACGACGGCGCACGGCCGACGCGATGGTCGCGACGGTGGACGTCGTGTCCGCCCTCGTCGATCGGATGTCCGACGCGACCGTCTCGGCGTTCCTGACCAGGGCCATGGGCGACGCGGGCGCCCTGCCCGCGAGCCTCACCGGCCTGTTCAACCGGCTCGTTCCGGATGCCGACCGGCGCCGGGCGATCGTGCGCGGGGCGCAGGACGTCACGCTCGAGGACACCGTCCTGGAGCAGTGGGCGGAGTTCGAGCGCAACCTCGGGGCGTACTCCGACCGGCGGTTCGTCTCGGACCAGTACGCGAGCGAGCTGGACACGGTGCAGGCTCGCGCCGACCGGGCGGGCGGGGACCCGGAGGATCCGCCGGAGCGGCTGGCCGCGTGGGTGTCGTCGGTCAACGACCAGGCCATCCGCGAACTGGACCTCCAGCTGCTGGAGGACCTCGCCCGCCTGGAGACCGAGCCGGGCCGCGCGCGCAAGGTCCTGGACATCCTGCGGGCGCGGGCGATCGATGCCGCGCGCGACGACGACTGGCCGGGCGTGGCGCGCACGGTTGAGGCGATTGGCGGGGTCGCGTCGCATTCGGCCGAGCGGAAGCTGCGCCTGGCGGCCGCCGAGATCCTCCAGGCCCTCTCGCGCGACGCGCTGTCGGAGCGCGCGCTCGCGATGCTTCCGGCCGCCGAGCCCGAGTTGTGGGGCGCGCTGTCGCGCGTGCTCGCCGCCATCGGTGCGCCGCTGGTTCCCGCCATGACGGCCCTGTGGGCATCGGATCGCACGCCGGACGTGCGCGCGCGCCTCGAGCAGGTCACCGTGGCGAGCGCGCAGGGACGCGACGCGCTGCGGCGCCTGCTCTCGTCGGAGGAGGGCGCCGGCGTGCGTGTGGCCGCGATCCGCCTGCTCCGGCTGACGCCGGGCATGGATCACCTGCCGGCGCTCGAAGCGGCCTTGTCGGACCCGCAGGAGGAGGTTCGCGCGGAGGCGTTCGGGTCGCTCGCCAACGCGCCCTCCGAGCGCGCCTTCGACAGCCTGGCCCGCGGCATCGCCAGGGCCGACGCCTCGGCCCAGGGGGCCCTGCTGACCTCGCTGCTGGCCCTTGGCGACCGGTGGACCGTGCCCGTTCTCCGGCGCCTGTTTCCGCAGGTGGACCCGCACGCGGTGCCCGTGCCCGTGTACCTGTCGTTGATCGCCGCCGTGCAGCGCGCCGGGCAGGCAGACGCCGCGTCGTTGCTGGCGACGGTGTTCCATCGCACGCGCTGGAGCGCGCCGATCCGCACCTGGCGCGTCCGGGCCGCCGCGCGAGCGGCGCTCCGGGGGCTGCGCAGCCGCGCGGCGACCGTCCCGGGAGAGACCCCACCCGCTGTCGGCCGGGGAGCGACGCCCGCTCCCTCCCTGGAGGCACGCCGCCGATGATGGACCGGACGACCCGTCTCGAGCTCTACGCCGACGTCGTGCAGCGGCTGAGCGGGGCGCTGCGGGCGGCGAGCCTCTATTCGATCACGCACCCGAGCGTGGACGAGCACGTCCGCGCCCTGCTCGATGCGGTCCAGCGCCTGCACAAGGTCGAGTCGACGGTGCTCATCGGGTTCATCGGCGGGGAAGTGATCGCCGACGACACGCCGCTGCTCGCCATCACCTCGTATCGGGCGGAACTCATCCGCTACATGCAGGCGCTCGGCATCAACCGCGTGCTGCTCCACCGGGGGATCACGCTGGACGAGCTCACGGCCTTCATTCGTGCGGCCTCGCAGCCAGCGCCGCCGGGAGCCCCCGCCGGGGAAGGCGGGGCGGACGCCGGCGCCGACGTCGACTTCCTGAAGCTCGATCATCTGCGTGCAGGGCGGATTCCTGTCGACACCGAGACAGGGCGGTGGGGCTCCAGCGCAGTCACGATTCGCCAGCTCTACAGCGGCTCGATCGAGGCGGCGCGCATGATCTGGGAGAGCACCAGGGTCGAGGGGGTGCCCCACGCGCCAGCGGCGCACGAGACGGTCGACCACCTGGCCGAGGCGGTCGGCACGTCCCCGGCGATGATGATCAGCCTCACCGGGATGAAGGCCCACGACGAGTACACCTTCACGCACATGGTCAACGTGTCGATCTTGACCATGGCCCAGGCCAGGACGCTGGGCATCGAGGGCCCGAGGTTGCGCACCCTCGGACTGGCGGCCATGCTGCACGACATCGGCAAGGTGCTGACGCCGCTCGAGGTGCTCAACAAGCCCGGGGCGTTGACGCCGTCCGAACGCGAGATCATCAGACGCCACCCGTCGGACGGGGCGGTCATCCTGCGCGGGTCCCCCGGCATTCCCAGCCTGGCCGCGATCGTCGCCTTCGAGCACCACCTGCGCCGGGACGGCAAGGGGTACCCGGCCGGCGTCGAGCGCCCCACGATCAACCTCGGCACCGTCCTGGCCGGGATCGCCGACGTGTACGACGCGATGCGATCCACGCGGGTGTATCAGGGCGCCTCGCCCACCGAGCGGATCATGGAGTTCATGACCCACAAGGACAGCGGCCAGTTCGACCAGCACCTGGTCCGGCGGTTCATCGACCTCATGGGCGTGTACCCGCCGTCCACCCTCGTGCGGCTCACCAACGGCGAGGTCGGTGTCGTGGTCGGGACCGGCGGCCCGGACCGCGCGCGGCCGACCGTCAAGGTCCTCTACGACCCTTCCGGCACCCGGCTGCCGGCGTGCCGCGTCCGCCACCTCTGGAATCGCGACGAAGACGACGGCGCGATTGGTGTCGAGGCCGCCCTCGATCCGGCCGACTACGACATCGACCCGATGGAGCAGCTGTAGCCACGCCCCCGGGCGCGTCCGCCTCGCGGTCGTCGCAGGCGCCCCGGTCTTGACCGCGTGCGCAGCAGCGGATATCGTGGCGTCGGTTCCCACTCTGCAAAGGAGCGACCCGATGACCCAGCGGCGTCTTCGCGTGCTCGTTGTGGCCCTGGCGGTCTCGACCGCCGCCGCCTGGCCCCTGGCCCGGCAGGCCGACCGGCCCGACCTCGACGCGCTCTACCGGATCAAGGACGAAGGGCTCCAGCGCTCGAAGGTGATGGCGATCACGAGCTACCTGACGGACGTGTACGGCCCGCGGCTCACCAACTCGCCGAACTTCAGCGCCGCGGCCGACTACGTCCAGCAGCAGTTGACGGCCTGGGGCCTGGTCAACGTGCACCGCGAGACGTTCCCGTTCGGCCAGGGCTGGGCGAACCAGCGGTTCGTGGCGCTCGCGGTGTCGCCGCAGGCCTGGCCGATCATCGCCGCGCCGAAGGCCTGGACGCCCGGCACCACCGGCGTGCTCAGGGCCGAGGTGGTCGTCGCCCCGATCCTCACCGAGCAGGACTTCGACCGGTTCAAGGGGCAGCTGAGGGGGCGGATCGTCTTCACGGCACCGGCGCGCGACGTCCCGCTGCCGCTTGCGCCGCTCGCCAGCCGCGACACAGGCGAGGATCTTGCCGCCCTGGCCATGCAGCCCGACCCCGGGCCCCCGGGGATCTCGCTGAGGATGTTGAACCCATCGAGGTTCGCGGGGTAGAAGGTGCTGCTCGCGCCCGAACTCGTCATGCTCGGCGGCCACTTCGACTCCTGGCACGCGGGCACCGGGGCGACCGACAACGCGGCCGGGTCCGCCGTGATGCTGGAGGCGGTCCGCATCCTCGAGGCGACCGGCCTCAAGATGCGCCGAACCGTGCGCCTGGCTCTCTGGGCCGGCGAGGAGCAGGGGCTGCTCGGGTCGCGTGAGTACGTGAAGGCCCACTTCGCCGACCGCGAGACGATGAAACTCGCGCCGGAACACGACCGTTTCTCGGCCTACTTCAACGTGGACAACGGGACGGGCGCGATCCGCGGCGTCTACCTGCAGGGCAACGAGGCCGTCGCGCCGATCTTCGCCGCGTGGATGGAGCCGTTCCGGAACCTCGGCATGACGACCCTCGCCATCCGCAACACGGGCGGCACCGATCACCTCGCGTTCGACGCCGTGGGGCTCCCGGGCTTCCAGTTCATCCAGGACAGGCTCGACTACGACACGCGAACCCACCACTCGAACATGGACGTCTACGACCGCGTCCAGGCATCCGACATGATGAAGAACGCGGTGATCGTCGCCAGCTTCGTCTACGAGGCGGCCACCCGCGACGCGAAGCTGCCGCGCAAGCCGCTGCCCGGGCCGCAGCCGCCCGGTTCCGGCCGGCCGTTCTGAGGGTCGCGGCGCCGCGAGCCTGCCAAGGGGGCGACCTCTGAGGTATCATTGATCCTCTAACCGTGCTGCACGACCACAGTGTCACCCGGCTGCTCACGCGGTGGGGCGAAGGCGACGCGGAGGCCTTCCGCGCGCTCGTGCCCATCGTCTACGACGAGTTGAAGCGGCTGGCGGGCCATTACCTGCGCAGCGAGCGCGACGGCCACACGCTCCAGCCGACCGCGCTCGTCCACGAGGCGTACCTGCGCCTGAGCGGGCTGCGCGAGATGCGCCTGCAGAACCGGGCGCATTTCTACGGCGCGGCCGCCGGTGTCATGCGGCGGGTGCTGGTGGACCATGCCCGCCGCCGGGCTGCCTTGAAGCGCGGCGGTCCCGCCGGCTCGGGCCGCGCACTCGACGGCCCGGACGACGGGGGCGTCGACGTCCGGCTCGACCTGGTGGCGCTCGACGCGGCGCTCGACGCGCTGGCCGAACGCAACCCCGACGGCGCGCGCGTGGTCGAGCTCCGCTACTTCGGCGGCCTGTCGGTCGATGACACGGCCGAGCACCTTGGCATCGCGCCAGCTACTGTCAAGCGGCGCTGGACCGTGGCGCGGGCGTGGCTGTATCGCGCGCTCGCGGAGGGGACGCCGCGTCATGCCCCCTGAGACCTGGGCCGAGATCGAAGCCGTGTTCGCCGACGCGGTCGACGCACACCCCGCCGACCGGCCGGCGCTCCTCGATCGCTCCTGTGCCGGCCGCCCGGCGCTTCGCGCGGAGGTCGAGTCGCTGCTGGCGGCGCACGCCCGGGCCGGTGACTTCATCCTGCCCGTCACGTGTCCCTCCGAGCCTGCAGGCGACTGGCCCGCGGGCCCGCGCGAGGGGGACGCGGTCGGGCCGTACCGGCTCATGGAACGGGTCGGCGAAGGCGGGATGGGCATCGTCTATCGGGCCGAACGCGTCGGCGACGCGTTCCGCCAGCGCGTGGCGATCAAGGTCACGGCCGCGCCGGCGCTCCTGGCCGACGGGGGCCGCCGGTTCCGCGCCGAGCGCCAGATCCTCGCGGCGCTGCAGCACCCCCACATCGTCACGTTCCTCGACGGCGGGTTCACCGCCCAGGGCACCGCCTACCTCGTGATGGAGTACGTCGAGGGGTCGGCGATCACCACGTTCTGCCGCGACCGCCGCTTGGCGCTCGCCGCGAGGCTGGCCCTGTTCCGGCAGGTGTGTGCCGCGGTGCACCACGCGCACCGCCACGGGGTCGTGCACTGCGACATCAAGCCGGCCAACGTGATCGTGACGTCCGACGGCGTGGCGAAGGTCCTCGATTTCGGCGTGGCCCGGCTCCTCGACGGCCCGTCCGGCCAGCCGCACGCGACGCTGACCGAGGCGGCGCTGCGGCCGCTCACGCCGAACTACGCGAGCCCCGAGCAGCTGCGGGGCCTTGGCGTGACCACCTCGGTCGACATCTACTCGCTGGGCGTCCTCCTGTACGAGTTGCTGACCGGCGCCCGCCCCTACGAGACGGCGGGCGTGCCGCTCGACGAGGTGCTCCGGCGCGTCGTCGATGCCGAGCCCAGGCGGCCGAGCCTCGCCGGCCGCACCGTCGATCCCGGGCTTCCGTATGATCCGCGTCGGGCGCTGAAAGGCGACCTCGACGCCATCGTTGCCAGGGCGATGGACACCGTTCCTGAGCGGCGCTACGCGTCGGCCCAGACACTCGGCGACGACGTCGGGCGCCACCTGGACGGAGCGCCCATCGAGGCCCGGAGGCCCTCGCTTCGCTATCTGGCCGGCAAGCTGGCGGCCCGCCACCGTGTGGCGCTGGCCGTCTCCGCCGGCGCGCTCGTCCTGCTGCTGGCGGCGTTTGCCGTCACCTTGTGGCAGGTCCGCGTCGCCCGAGCCGAACGCGCCCGGGCGGATCGCCGCTTCGAGGAGGTTCGGAAGCTCGCCAACTCGCTGATCTTCACCATCCACGACGCCGTGGCGCCGCTGGCCGGGTCGACGCCCGTGCGGCGCACGATCATCGCCGAGGCGCTCGGCTACCTTGAGCGCCTGGCGGCCGAGGCGCGCGACGACCGTCGCCTGACGATCGAGCTGGCCCGGGCCTACGTGCGCGTCGGCCGCGTGCAGGGGCATCCGCAGGTCGCCAACCTCGGCGACCACGATGGCGCGATCGCGAGCTTCCGGAAGGCACAGGACCTGGTACGGGCGCTGGCGACCTCGCCCGACGCGTCGCTCGAGGCAGTTGCCGGGTATGTCGAGGCCGGGCAGGCGCTCAGCCAGGTTCTCGTCGTCAAGGGCAGCCGGGCCGAGGCGATCGACCGCGCCGAGGAGGCGGTCGCGGTGGCCGACGCCTTTGCCGGCCGGACGCGTGGCGAACCGTCGGCCCGCTACCTGCTGGCCACGGCGAGCTTCAGCGCCGCGGCGGCACTCGGCTTTCCGCGATCCGGAGCCTACTTCGAGCGGGCGCTGACCCTGTTCGAAGGCCTGCTCGCGGACTCGCCCGACGATCCAGTGCGCCAGCGCAACGTCGCCCTGGCGGAGAAGTACCTCGGGGCCTACGAGGAGGAGCGAAACGATTTCGCCGCCGCCCTGCGGCACCACCTGCGCGCGAGCGAGATCGACGAGGGACGCGTCCGCCGTGACCCGTCCAACCGGCTCGCGCAGTTCGACGCCGCCATCGACCTGGGCAACATCGGGCTCGCGTACAGCCGGACCGGCGACCCGGCGAGGGCCGCCGGGTTCCACGAACGCAGCCTGGCCATTCGCGAGCACCTGGCGGCCACCGATCCGCAGGACGTGCTCGCGCGATCGAAGGTCGCCTTCGCCCACCGGCAGCTCGCTCGTGTCTACCGCGACGCCGGCCGTCCCGTCGACGCGTTGTCACACGCCCGCCAGGCCGTGGCCATCTTCGATGACCTGGGCACGAGCGACGCCTACAACCGGATGGAACTCTCCGACGCCCTCGTGGTGCTCGGCGAGGTGCAGCGCGTCGGCGGCCGGACCGTGGAGTCCTGCGCCGCCTACGCGCGGGCCCTCGCCATCATGCCCACTGTCGCCGAGGTCGACCGGCGCGCCCGCCACGGCGGCACCGACCCGCTGCCGGACCTGAAGGCGGCCGCCGCGCGATGCCCGACCGCGGCCGGCCGCCGCTGACCGGCCCCGGTCCCGCCCTCGGACCCCCGGCGCGCACCTGGCGTGAAGGCGGGTCGCCGATGCTGCACCGCCCGCCATGTCACGCTCGCCGCCCGCGCGGTCTCGCTTCATCAATTCAGCCCCAGCCCCCGCCTGCTGCCAGCCCGTGAGCCGGTTTCGGC
The DNA here is from genome assembly GCA_963813325.1 of uncultured Acidobacteriota bacterium. GTDB lineage: Bacteria > Acidobacteriota > Vicinamibacteria > Vicinamibacterales > JAKQTR01 > CAWEYM01. The sequence continues at coordinate 703,381 of CAWEYM010000001.1, read as the reverse complement.
ACCTTCTGCGCCAGGTATCCAGAACACGAGCCTCCCGCGTCGTGTACGGACTACGGACCCGCGCCCGCCGGCGCGGATGCCGCGATTGCGGCCGTGAATCCAGGAAGCGAGGTCCCCCAATGAAGCGTGCGATTGTGAGCGTGCTGGCGGTGGTTCTGATCGTGGGCCTGCCCGGCCTCTCGCGTGCCGGGCTGGCGATGGCCGTCACCCCCGGCCGCGGCGCCGGACCGCGGATGGTCGCAGGCCCGACCAGCCCGAACCCCTCGGCGGTTGCCGGCCGCGCGTTGACCGGGCGTGCGGGTTTCGCGCGCGACGCCGCCGGGAGCACCGGCGCGGTCGACCCCGCAGCCGCCGACACGCTCGCGCCGACCGCGGTGCTCGACGCCCCGGTCACGATCGACCTCGGTCAGGACCTCGCTGTTTCGGGCGCGCGCTCGTCCGATGTCGGCGGGACCATCGCCGCCTACGTCTGGGGGCTCGACAGCCAGCCCCCCGTGCAGACAACCACTCCGGCCTTCGCGTTCGCGTTCGACCCCGTGGCGCCGCTGACCGTCGGCCCGCACACCGTCCAGCTCACCGTGAGAGACGACAGCGGGAACGTGTCCGCCCCGGCGAGCGTACAGGTGGTCGTCCTTGACGCAGGCGGGGTGCCGACCGCCGTCGTCGATGCCCCGGCGGCGATTGACTTCGGACAGGACCTCGCCGTGTCGGGCGTGCGCTCCGCGGATCCGGGCGGCAGCATCGTCAGCTACGTCTGGACGCTCGACAGCCAGCCGGCGGCGCAGACGACCACCCCGTCGTTCACCTTCCCCTTCAGCCCGGCCGTGCTCGCGGTGGGCACGCACGTGGTCCGGCTCGAGGTGAGGGACGATGTCGGCAACCAGTCCCTGCCGGCCGAGGCGTTCGTGGTCGTGCGGGACACGAACGTCGCGCCGACGGCAGTGCTCGACGCGCCGGCGGCGATCGACTTCGGGCAGGACCTCGCCGTCTCCGGCGCGGGGTCGATCGCGGCCCCGGGTCGAACCATCACCGGGTACGTCTGGACGCTCGACAGCCAGCCGGCGGCGCAGACGACCACCCCGGCCTTCACCTTCCCCTTCAGCGCGGCTGTGCTCGCGGTGGGCACGCACGTGGTTCGGCTCGAAGTGACGGACGACGTCGGGAACCGGTCCGCACTGGCCGAGGCGCTCGTGGTCGTGCGGGACATGAACGTCGCGCCGACGGCAGTGCTCGACGCGCCGGCGGCGATCGACTTCGGGCAGGACCTCGCCCTCTCCGGCGCGCGGTCGATCGCGGCCCCGGGTCGAACCATCATCGGGTACGTCTGGACGCTCGACAGCCAGCCGGCGGCGCAGACGACCACCCCGGCGTTCACCTTCCCCTTCAGCCCGGCCGTGCTCACGGTGGGCGTGCACGCGGTGCAGTTCGAGGTGACGGACGACGTCGGGAACCAGTCCGCGCCAGTCGTGGCCCAGGTCGAGGTGCTCGACCCGGGTGCCGCGCCGACCGCGGTGCTCGACGCGCCCGCGACGATCGAGCTGGGCCAGGCCCTCACCGTTTCCGGCGCCCGGTCGCTTGCCCTTGCCGGAAGGAGCATCATTCGGTACATATGGACTCTCGACAGCCAGCCATCGGTCGTGACATCCTCGGCGTCCTTCACGTTCCCGGCGGACCCGGCTGCGCCCCTGGCGATCGGGCGTCATACCGTCCGACTGGTCGTGACCGATGAGAACGCGAACGAGTCTGCGCCCGCGCTGGCCCAGGTGCTCGTCCGGGACACGATCGCGCCGACGACGGTGGCCGTCGTGGTGCCGGCCCCCAGCGCCGCAGGCTGGAACAACACCGCCGCCAGCGTCGAACTCTCGGGCAGCGACAGCCCGGGCGGCGCGGGTGTGATCAGGATGACGTACAGCGCAACGGGCGCCTGCCCGCTCCCCGTCACCGCGGTGCCCGGCGACGCGGTGTCGGTTGGCGTGGCCGGCCAGGGTCTCACGACGGTGAGCTACTTCGCGACCGACGGCGCCGGCAACGACGAGGCCTCCAAGTCGGTCGACGTTCGCATCGATACCGCTGCGCCGTCGACCACCGCATCGGTCGACGCGTCCGGCACGTCGGCGACCGTGACGCTGACGGCCGTCGACGACCTGTCGGGTGTCGTCGCGACGACGTACAGCGTCAACGGCAGCCCCGCGACTCCGTACACGGGGCCGTTCGTCGTATCCGGCCCGGGCAGCTTCGACGTGGCTTTCCAGAGCGCCGACGCGGCCGGCAACCTCGAACAGGCCGGCGTCGTGAGCTTCACGCTGGAAGCCAGCCGGACTCTCTGCTCGGTCCTTGGCGGCACGCGACTGCCGGACCTGGATCTGTTCAGCTTCGCCGCCGCCGCCGGCGAGCGGGTGCGGGTCACCCTCTCGCCGAGCCCCGCCGGGGGGTTCTCGGACGGCAAAGCGCTCCTGACCCTGTTCGGACAGCGGCTGCTCAAGATCAATGCGAGCACCCTGCCGAGCAGCGTGGAAGCGACCACGCCGGCAACCGCGACCTATTTCGTCTCGGTATCCGAGTCGATCGTGAAGCGTCCCAGATTCTCGGGTGCGTACTGCGTGACGCTGGTATCCGACGGCGACGCCTGGCGAACGCTCGCCGGACGGTGACTGCCGGGCCCCGGTCGGGCGGTGCGAGGCGTCGGGCCGGGGCAACGGCATGATCAGCGGGCACGGCCTGGGGCGGGAACATCGCCCTGCGGCCGGTGTCCAACCAGGTGAAGGTCGTGAACGCGCGCAGGACACAGGAGGGAGGCATGACCGCCACTGGTCGTCTGGCGCCCGTGACCCTGTCGTGGCAGACCTGGTCAGTCGTCGTGATCGTGCTGGTGATTGCGCTGGCAGCGGCGGCAATCGCGCTGTTCGGGTGAGCCGGCCGGGGTCCTGTCCGTGACGGGTCGGCGAGGCGTTTCCGCGCGGCTCTTTGCTATGATGAGCGCGTGGGAACGCCGCGCCGCGCGCGTCGATCGCCGATGGCCTGGGGTCCGGGCCGCTGCCTGGCGGTGCTGGCGGCTGCGGCGGTTCTCGCGGCGTCGTCCCCCCCAGCCGGCCAGGCGGGCGCCGCCCGCGCTGCGCGTCGTGCTCGTCGGCCTCGACGCCGCCGACTGGCTGGTCGTCGACCCCCTTGTGGCCTCTGGCCGGCTCCCCACCTTTGCCCGCCTGAAAGCGGTCGGCCGCACCGGCATCCTGCTGGCGACGCCGCCGCTGGTGTCGCCGCTCATCTGGACGACAATCGCGACAGGCGAGTGGCCCGACGATCACGGCATCCTCGGTTTCATGGTGGACCTGCCCGACTGCACGCAGGGCCCCGTCGGGTCGAGCCAGCGGCTCGTGCCGGCCCTGTGGGCGCTGCCAGCGGCGGCCGGCCGGCGCGTCGGCGTGATCGGCTGGTGGGCGACCTGGCCCGCCGAAACTCCGGATCGCCATCCTGACCAACGCGTCTTTGCTGTGGCGGCCGGATGTCCGCTCTTGCATTTCCGCGTGGATGCTGCACGTTCGCTTGTGAGAGCCCCAGGCCGTGCGCCGCGGGTTAAGGGAAACGCGCGAGGAGTCATCATGCCCCACGTCGCGCGCTGAGACGTGCGTGCGCGTGCCGGCTTGACGACGGTTACACGACCGGCCGCCCGCGGACGACGCGCACGAGTCCCGTGACGACGGCGAGCAACAGCAGGATGTGAATGAACCCGCCGAGCGTGTAGGAGCTCACGACTCCAAGGAGCCACAACACGAGCAGTACCACGAAGAGAGTCCACAACATGGTCGGACTCCTCTCCTGGATCCATACCCGGCCTCGACCGCGGTTCGACCGGGCACCTTGTCGATGAATTGTGTATAGCGGGCTGCATGCCAGGAGTGCCGCTCGAACGCCCAGCGGGACCCCTCGTGAACGCCGAGGACATGGCGTTGCTGCGACGGCCGCGAGGCCAGCCGTACACGGACTGCATTTGTAGTGTGAACAATCTACCGGGATCGCTGGAGAGCCAGACGCAGTCCAGCGGTGCTGCCGTCAGGCACGTCCCGGATATCGCCGCCGCGGATCCGGAGGGCACGCCGGGCGGCATCGCGGAAGGCGAGGTCGACTGGGATGGCATCGGCCCCCGCACTAGGCCGCACCTCGATGTTCAGGGCCCCGGATGGATCGTCCTCCAAGACGACTCGGAGCGCGGAACCCTCGGGAGCGTAGAGGAGTACGTTCACGAGAGTCGGGACGAGCACGGCATGAAGGACCCGCGCGTCGGCGCTGCAAAAGGGACTGGTGACGGCGCTCGAGAGTTCCACCGCAATCCGGCGGCTCCTGGCCAGCGGTTCGACCAACGATTGGACACGCTCCACCAGCGACAGGACGTCACAGAGGCCGCCGGTGGTCTCGTCGAGGGCGCTGTGGTCGAGACAGCACGTCAAAGGCGAATCCACCTCATTCAGCTGTTTCTTCACCGACGCAGCCGCCAGGTCGCCAGGCGCACCGGCAGCCGCGTTTCCGAGAACCAGGAGGTTGAGCGAGATTCCATTGAGCAAGCCCCTGAACGCATGGAGCCAGTATCCGGACAGATGATGATAGGCGCGGCAGAGCGCCGCGTCGAGCGCAAGCGCGTCGCGAATGGTCGCCGGAGGCCGCAATGGCGGGGCTGTTACGAGCACCTCGTCACCGATGGCGTCAATGGGTGGAACTGGCAGAGTCTGCTGCCACCGTCCTCCGTCGACAAGGCCTCTGTGTGGCCTCAATGTGGTGTCTCTCTGGGTGTTCCTCTGCGGCGACTGGCTGCGCGGCACCGAACCACTGAGACGTGGACCCTGTTCAGGAGGCGGTCGGCGTCGAACGGCTTCGGCTCGTGGGCATCGTACCTGGCTGCGACGGCCTTCGAGCGATCTTCCGGTCTCGAACCGGCAGTGAGCGCGATGCCGGCAGGGCTCTCGGCGGTGATGCCGGCGCGGCGATCCAATTCCAGCGCGCCCGTGATGATCCGGGACGTGTCGAGGATGGTTCGATCACCTGCGCGGGGGCCACGCGCCAGAAACCGACTGCGCACGATCCCCGGAGAAGTTCCTCAGTGCAGCACGACCCGAATCAACGACTCGTTGATGGTGATCGGGAGTTCGCTGTCGTACTCGATGAAGCCGCTCCTCTTGAACTTGTTCAGGAAGAAATTGACGCGCGAACGTGTCGTGCCGATCATCCCGGCGAGGGTCTCCTGCGAGACACGCGGCACGGAGCGGTTGCGCACGTTCGTCTTTGCCTCGCGCGCCAGGCGCAGCAGGGCGCGCGCGAGCCGCTTTTCTGCGGGGTTGAGGAGCTGGTCCAGCAGATCCGCCTCGATGCGGACGATCCGCGAGACCACGTGGGCGATGAACCACTCGGACATGCGCTGGTCCTCCCGCAGCAACTGCGTCATTTCGGCTCTGCCGATGAGAAGAAGCTCAGTCGGACCAACGGCGGCCGCGCTCCCGGCGCGGGCCTTTTGCCCCCCCAGGCATCCGTCGCCGAAGAAGTTGCCAGGGCCCAACATTGCCACCACGGCCTCGCGACCGTTCTTCGCCACCACGGAAAGTTTGACGGTTCCCGACCGGACATACATGACGTGATCGCAGGGCTCTCCCTGCGTGAAGATGATCTCACCAGACAGATAGGTCCTGGCCGTGGCCATTCCGGACGAAACGAGGACGCCCGGAGCGTCGAACCCGTTCGAGCCACCGAGCAGGGCGTTGGCGTTTGCGGTGACAGTCATCGCCTCAGCAGTCGTTGTGCAAATCATGAGTGACCTCGGCTGTTGCAGCCGCTCGACTCACCGAGCGAGCCTCTGCTGGTCAGATCTATCAAATGTCATGCCAGACGCAGGATCGGTTGTGGCGGGCAGAGAAACAGGCAAGAGCCGCCTGAGGTGCGCCGCCGGAGGGGAGGGCCTACAAGGGCCGCTGGTAAGGTCTACCACGCCGAACGGCTTGCACGGGATTGGTCTCGCTCCAGCTCTCGGCCCAGTATCCGTACTCATGCAGCCGGTTGTACAGCGTCTTGAGGCTGACGCCCGGCACCCCGACCGGGGCGTTCCCGTCTTATCTGGCGAGCGTGGTGAGGATGAGGCGCGGCGAGAGCGTCGATCAACCACGCGCGCACGGCTGACGGTGCGGAGCGACACCGCGTCGAGCCCTACGTCGTGGCCGCCGACGTGCATGCGCACCCGATGCACGCCGGACGCGGGGTGTGGACCTGGCTAGGACAACGGGGGTCCGCGGGCTGGATGTATCTGCGCCGCGATCGAAGCGCTGCTCGACCTGCGCCGCGAAGGCGAGACGTCAGCATCAGCCCCTGCATTCCCTGCGATGTGGCCCGGCTACGCGATCGACTGGCGGTGCGGCCGCACCCGCTGCCGCATCACCGTCGCCAACCCGGAAGGCCGCTGCTGCGGCGTTCGGTCGGCGCAGCTTGACGGCGTCCCCATCGACGCGTGCGCGATCCCGGTGCGTGAGGATGGCGGGACGCACCACGTGGCGAGTGTGCCCGGCACGCCGTGGGGCGTCGTCGACGGCAGCCAGTCCGCAGGCATCGGCGCCCGCGGCGTAGCGTTGCCAACGAGGTCCGACGCCGCTCCGCGCGCGCGAACTCTTGGTGCTCCCGGCGACTGGCGCGCCCATGACGCGCGGGGCAGCGAGCGACTCCAGCTCCCGATCTGCTCTTCAGCAGCCCTCCGGTCGTACCCGTAGCGCAGTCGCAGCAGGTCGAGGAGACGTTCGAGATTGCCGCCGACGGTGTCGAGGTCGGCCGCCGTCAGGCGAGTCCAGCGGATGCCGACCTGTTCCTTGATTCCCTCCCACCGACGAGCGGCCTGCTTTGTGCGGTTCGACGTGGGTTTCCTCCGGGATCGGCGCGCGATCCTGTTTCGTGGAAGACCGTCCGGTGGAACGCCTTCGCCAGCGCCTGATGAGCCAGCGACGGCCGAGCCGCGCCATGGGAAGCTCATGGTGAAGTAGTAAGACACCAGATGCATCGCGGAACTCGCGTGGCGCTGACCCACCCTGCCAGCCGCAGCGGCCAGCGCGGCTGCGTCAGCGGCCGGAGGTCGAGCTCACAAAACCGGCTGAGGTCCACGGCACCCACCCGTTCCGGATGGAATGGTTCTGCCCGAACCTTAGCAAGACCGTCGCCACACGGATCTCGCGTGCCCACCCGACGGTTCGCGCGACAGCACGCGTGACCTGGCACGTTTTACAGGCGGCCCTGGAAAATCCTGCACGCGGACGTGGGGGTGTCGTGCCGGTCGCCTCAAGGCAACGCACGAAAGTAACGTGCACGAGCCTCGAGCCGACAGGTGGCGCGAGGCTTGCTCTCCACCGAGTCAACGCCCACAGACCATAGTCGACGGGAGGAGCCGGCCCGGCGGACCGGGCGGCCACGGGTGCCCGGTCCACGGACAACACCATCGGAGGATGGCATGAACAAGGACACCTTCTCAGGGCAGTGGAAGCAGATCAAGGGCGAGCTGAAGAAGCGGTGGGGCGCGTTGAACGACGACGACCTGAAGCGCGCGGAAGGCGACTACGACAAGCTGATCGGCGCCATCCAGGAGCGGTACGGATACGCACGTGAACGGGCGCGGCAGGAATTCGACGAGTGGTACCGGATGCGCCCGACGACGTAAGCGAGCCCGTCGCGAGCCGCTTCCAGCTCTCGGCGGGCAGGCGGCGACGCGCCGCCGACGTCGGGCACGACCCCGGTTCTCTCAGAAGGTACGAATGACCACGAAACCCCTGCGTGACGAACTGCTGAGCATCGAGCGGCCCGAAGAGCGCGCGCAGATCCGGATCCGATACTACGTCGGGCCGGCGGTGGTCCCCCTTGGGATAGGCCGCGCCGGCCGGCGGAGACGAAAAGGGACGTGTCTTTGCTGAGGCAGTCAGGAGACGACCATTCAACCAGGAGGACTCACATGTTCGCATGGACCGACCGATCGTTCCTCGTTGGCGTCCTTGCCGTCGCACTGACGGCCTCGGCAGCGCCAGCCGCCAAGAGCGTTGCAGAAACCGAACGGATCCGGGAAGCGAGCCGGGTGCTCGAGACTCTGGTCGCCACGCCCGACTCCTCGATACCCACCTATGTGCTGGAACGCGCCGACGCCATCGTTGTCATCCCACGCCTGGTGAAGGGCGGTCTGGTGGTTGGCGCGGAACACGGCGCCGGCGTCATGAGCATCCGCGAGGGCGGCTCGTGGAGTCTGCCGAGCTTCGTGAAGATGACCGGCGGCACTATCGGCTGGCAGATAGGCGTGGAGGCCGTGGACCTCGTCCTGGTCGTCCTCAACCGTGATGGCGTGGACGAACTCCTCAGAAACGAGTTCACGCTCGGTGCCCAGGCGGGGGTTGCCGCGGGACCGGTGGGCCGCAGCGCCGAGGCGTCCACCGACGCGCTGATGTCGGCGAAGATCCTGGCGTACTCACGAGCCAAGGGTCTGTTTGCCGGCGCGACGCTCGAAGGGTCATCGCTGCGGGATGACGTCGACGCCAACCAGACCTTCTACGGCAAGCGTCTGTCCGCGCGCCAGCTGTTCGAGCGGACGCCGCCGACCGTGATGGCACCGCCCGAGGCGGCGGCCTGGCGCACGATGTTGACCACCGTGGTTCCCAAGAAGCGCTCGGGCAAGTGATCCGTCGTCGGGGTCTTTCACCCGGTAGCCAGGAGTCGTCGTGCCGAGATCGTTTCGTTTCGAATCATCCTGCGAGGCGTCGACGGTGCCCGTGCCGGATGCGCCTCCAGGCCCCCTCCAGGCCCCGGGCAGCCCGAGAGGTCACCACCCAGGCGCCCGGGTGCCGCCACCGCCGGCGCCGGACGATGAGCATCCGGATCCTGAGAAGGCTCCAGCGACGCCACCGGCCGAGCCGGAGCTGGTGCCCGTCAGGGATCCGCCCGCCGAACCGGTGAAGCCCCCGCGGGTGGCGTGGGCATGACACACGTTTTGCGGCCGGAGGCGCATCGAGCTCCGGCCGCGCGGTGGACACGCGAGGTGCGCAGGATGGGGATGGAGGTCGAGATGTCCAAGTACGGAAAGGCGGCATCAGACCGCGTGGCCTCCGCCATGCGGCGGCGAAAGAAAGGCACGCTCAAGAGCAGTTCGGGACAGATCGTGACGAGCCGCGATCAGGCAATTGCGATTGGCTTGAGCGAAGCGCGCGAGATGGGGGCCAAGGTTCGCTCGACGAGGTCCGAAACCAAGGCGTCGCGCGATTCGCCTCCGAAGAAGAAGTGATGTCCGGGTTGGATCGCCCGCGAGCCATAACCTCGCAGACACGGAGCGCGTGCCGGCACCTACTCGACCGGGCGTTCATTGATGGGCCTCACCAGGACCGCCACGACGGCGAGGAGCAACAGGAGATGAAGACGTGAAGTCCACCTGCGGCTACACGCCCGCCGTCAGCGGTGGCGCCGTCGGTCGGACGAGGGACCGCACGGTGCTCACGAGCCGGTGCGGATCCAATGGTTTCGGCTCGTGGGCGTCGTACCCGGCGGTGAAGGCACGGGAGCGGTCCTCCGGCCGTGCGTGCGCCGTCAGTGCGATGGTCGCGACAGCTGGATGCTCCGCCTTGACGCTGCGCACGAGCTGATAGCCGTCGATGTCGGGCATGGCGATGTCGGCGATCATGATGTCAAAGGAGCGCCCTTCGAAGGCGGCAATGGCCGCCGCGGCCCCGCCGGCGGCCAGGACCGTCGCACCGTGGCCGCCGAGCAGCACTTCGAGCAGATGCCGGGCATCGGGATCGTCGTCCACGACCAGGATGCGGACGCGAGCCAGGCTGGGCTCCGCCGTCCCGGGAGTATCACCGGGGTCCGCTCCCGCACCGGCGGTCGCCGCCCGTGCGGCCGGGAGCCGGATGCGGAACGTCGCGCCGCAGTCAACACCTTGGCTCGAGGCGGAGAGTTCGCCGTCGTGCTGTCGAACGAGGTGCTGCGCGATCGCGAGACCAATCCCAAGCCCGCGGTGCTGCCGGGTCGGGCGGCTGTCGGCCTGCCGAAAGCGTTCAAAGACGAACGGGAGGAATTCCGGTTCGATGCCCACGCCGGTGTCCTGCACCTCGATGTCCACGTCATCGAGGGTGCGGCGACAGCGGACGGTCACCTGGCCTCCTTCGGGTGTGAACTTCAGAGCATTCGACAGGAGATTGCCCAGGACCTGCTGAAGGCGCTGGGCATCAGCTTCGACCGGAGGGATGTCCACGCCGACCTCGACCTCGAGGTGAATCCCTTCTTCCGCCGCCACCGGGAGAACCGCACTCACCGCGCTCTTGACGATCTGCGGCACAGCCAGCGGACGGCGATCGAGGTGCAGCATGCCGGCCATGATCCGGGAGACGTCGAGGATGTCTTCAATGAGCTGCGCCTGCAGCTTCGCATTGCGGCTGATGATCCGAATCGCCTCGGCGCTGCTCGCGGCAGAGAGGGTTCCGGACTGGAGCATGCGCACCCAGCCGAGGATCGCGTTCCCGCACCGACACGTAGACGTCGGCGTATTCGCCGGGAGCGGGTCGCGCTCGCCGAGGGAGGGTCGCCGCATGGCCCCTTTCCGGCATGCGGTTGCCACCTGACGCGATACGTCCACAGTAGCGAACTGTCTGCGACCGGCCCCTGGACCCGAACGGGTCGAGCCGCCGGGCGGCGGATCTGGCGGTTACAGCGAGTGATCCAGGCGGCGGTCGAAACCAGCCGGCCCCTGATCGAGAGGGCCGCGCACCAACTCGCCGTGAGCGTGCCTGCCGAGCCGATCTACGTCGACGCCGTCCGCCTGCCGCAGGTGTTCGCGAACCTGCTCAATAATGCGGCGAAGTACACCGACCCGGGCGGGCATATTGCGCCCTCATCGCGCGATTCCGGCCTCGCGGGATGGCTCGCGCGCTGCTCGCGACAGCGCTCGCACAGACGTCGGTCGCCCTCATCGCGCTCGTCGGCGGGCTGGGCCGCCCATATAGCGGACCGCTGGAGCTCTCGGCCCTGAACGGGTTCTTCGTCGCCGTCTTCGTCGCATCGGCGTGGCTGTTTCGCCGCGCTGCGGATGGGCGGCCCGAACGGGGCACGTCGCGCACGGTGCGGGGCGTGCGCGTCAGGGGAGCGTCGGTGCATGCCGCCGCCGCCTCTCGTCGATGCTCCACGGGCCCGGCCCAGCCGCGGAGAGATACAGGAAGAGGAAGGCGAAGAAGACGGCAGGCGCGCCGCCGTTGAGCACCGGCCAGAACCCTCCAGGTGCGTGGAACCTGAAATAGGCCACGGCCATCTCGCCCGACAGCACGAAGGCCACGGGGCGGGTGAACAGGCCCACGAGCAGCAACGCGCCCCCCACGAGCTCCAGGACGCCAGCGACACCCGCGAGCGATGCGAGCGACGCCGTGCCGCCGCCCGGCATCACGGCCGCAGGAAAGGCGAAGAGCTTCGCCGACCCGTACTGCACGAACAGGAACCCCGCGATGATGCGGAGGAGGCTGAGCAGGTCAGGAGCCCAGGAGACCCAGCGAGCGGTGAGCCGCGTGTCGGTCATGGTGTCCTCCCGGAGACACGACGCTGGAACGGTGATGGTCCAGACGATAACAGGGACGCCTCACTCGGGGCATCGCGGTGCCAGAATAGCGGCGCTCAGGTCTTTCTCACGAAGTACCTGTAGCCGACCCACTCTTTCCCGCATCTCTCGTCGGTTTCCAGGTGCACGACGGTGCCTCCGTTGTCGCGGATCACCTGCTCGACGACCTGACGATGTATCCCATACATTGGCAGGGGCCCCGGGTCCTCCGCAAGAGCCTCGGCTGACAACGACAGCGTCCTGGCGCCAAGCGTCGGCGTCGCCGGTCCGGCAGGCGGAGCAACGTTGGAGACGCCGCCGACGTGGACGTTGCGTTTCCATGTTTCCGAACCCTTGTCTCCAAACCATGAGATGCCCTCATGTACCACGTCGCACTCCAGCTGGTACTCGCCCGGATCCCTGGGCAGGACGACCTGCAGCGTGACGTGGCACGTCTCTCCAGCCGCGAGGTCCGTGGGTAACAGCGCGCGGCCGTCGTCCTGAACCAGCATCGCGAGTCCCAGCCCGGCCAGCCAGTGATTGCCGAATCGGATCGGCCCGACCTCGCGCTGAGACCAGGCGTGACGGCTCGTGTTCGTCACCGACGCCGCGAGGACAACCTCGGCGCCCGGCGTCGCGACCTCCGGGAAGTCGCTCTCCACACGAATGGACGCGCGATACGCGTCTTCTGCCATGGGCGTGATGACCGGCAGCTGGTCCGCTGATGGCCGCGGGTGCGAGGGCAATTGAAAGACCAGCACCCCGCCACGCGCGACGACTCTGAAGAGCTCCCCCAAGTACCGAAGCGCGGTGTCTGGTTCGATGTGCTGCAGAACCACGTTGGAGTACATGAACGTGAAGTCGCCGGTTCCGAGCGAGGCCATCTCCGTGCCGGAGTTGTGCACGTAGAGAACTCGGTCCGGAAACTCATTGATGTCCTGTGCCAGCCGAATCATCTCGCGCGAGATATCGAGGCCCACCACTCGGTCGAAGTACGCCGCGAGCGGCTGGCTGAGACGGCCGACTCCACATCCGAAGTCCAACGCCGCCTTGCGATCGACGCCGACGCCGAGCGCCCGCAACTGGTGCATCAGCAGCGACACCTCACGCCGGCCCGTCTCGAGAAAGCTCCGCAGATCCCACCGTCGCCCCGTCTTCGTGGGATCGGACAGGATGGCCCACAGCGGATCATGCCTGGCGTGCCCGTCCCAGAACGCCTGTTCCTTCTCGCCCGGATCCGCCACCGCTCGGTCTCCCTGTTGTACGCGTCGAGGTTCGACGATTGCCGGTGCGCCCGCCGGCCGCGAGTCAAGTGCAGGCGGGCCCTCGGAATATGGGCCGTTCTGGAACACGTGCCGGGGCCGGATGGAACGTGGTCAGATTGTATACCGCGATCGGCGCGGCGGCAGGCGGCATCCGTCGGTCCCCACGTGCGCGCCGCGGCCATGTGGTGAGTCTGTCTCGAGGTGCCCGACGTCACTTGGCCCACCGTCGTGGGGGCCGGATCGATGCACATTCCAGCCGAAGGACAGCCGGACACCCGTCCGGTCCCGCCACGTATCTGCTAGTCTGCTTGGGAAGTTGTGGGGTGGGTAACGGGGTTCGAACCCGCGACTTCCGGAGCCACAGTCCGGCGCTCTACCACTGAGCTATACCCACCACGCAGGCGAACCCCCAGTGTAACACTGCCGCAGATCAGCCCGCAATTCGCCAAAGCCTTTCCGGGTCTCCTTCTGGCCACCGCGCGACGCCGTGGGGGAACGACCGCCGCCCCGCCCAGTCCGCGTCGTCGTTCCCGCTGTCTCAACCGGCGTTCGGACCCGTGCCCGCCGGACCGCTCGTCCGCCGACAGGCGTAGAATGGAACCGTAGCTCGGACCGGCGCCTGCAAGCGTGGAGAGCAATATGTCACACATGCCCATCTTGCTGGGCCTCATGCTGGCACTGTCCTCGTCGGACACGTGCACCACGGCCCGCACTCCCAGCGGGCCAACGGACTCGACGATCACCGTCGCGAGCCTCTCGCCCGACCCCGCCGAGGTGGGCGTCCGCGTCACGATCACCGGCAGCGGCTTCGCCGCCGCCGGCAACGCGGTCAAGATCGGGGGCGGCTACCTGGGCGACCTGGAGTCGGCCGACGGCACGACGATCACCTTCACCCTGCCGAACGCCATGGCCGTGTGCAACCCGTTCCTCAGCGCGCCGTGCCCGGAAATGGCGATGCTGGTGACCCCGGGGGAGTACGAGGTGAGGGTGCTCACGAAGCGGGCCGCGAGCAACGCGGTCACGCTCGTCGTCCGCGAAAAGTAGCCGGCATCGAGCACAGGACGAGGGTCGCGCTTGCGCCGCGCGACCCTCTGAAACGTGGCCCCGCGGCCAGACGCCGCGCGTCATGGCGGCATGCACACGCCGGCGCCGCCCTTGCGATCCCCGCTACAGCAGCGCGATCCGCCGCGCCCGGCATGCCTCGACCATCTCCTCGGGCCAGATTCCCGCGTGCACCTCCCCGACGTGCGCCTTCCGCAGGTAGTACATGCACAGCCGCGACTGGCCGATTCCGCCGCCGATCGACGCCGGCAGCGATCCGCTGAGCAGCGTGCGATGGAAGTAGAGGTGCTGCCGCTCCGTGCACTCGCGGATCTCGAGCTGCTTCTGCAGTGACTCCGGACTGACGCGGATGCCCATCGACGAGAGCTCGAGGGCCCGGCCGAGCGGAGGATACCAGACGATGATGTCGCCGTTCAGGCCGCGGCCGCGCCCGTTGGGGGAGATCCAGTCGTCGTAGTCGGGCGCGCGTCCGTCGTGCGGCCGGCCGCTGCCGGGGAGCGCCGCGCCGACGCCGATCACGAACACGGCCCCGCGCTCCTCCGCCACGCGGTCCTCCCGCGCGGCGGGCGTGAGCCCGGGGTAGCGCTCCTCCAGATCCTCCGCGTGGACGAACGTGATCGCCTCCGGCAGCCACGTGCCGAGCTCCGGGTAGCGGTCGCAGATGTGTGCCTCGGTGCGGCGCATCACGCGGTAGATCTTCCGCACGATCGTCTTGAGGAACTCCACGTCGCGCTGGCCGGGGTCGATCGTCCGCTCCCAGTCCCACTGGTCCACGTAGATCGAGTGCAGGCTGTCCAGTTCCTCGTCCGGCCGAATCGCGTTCATGTCCGTGTAGAGGCCCTCGCCCGGGTGGATGCCGAGCTTGGCGAGCATCAGGCGCTTCCACTTGGCCAGCGACTGCACGACCTCGACGCGTTCACCGCCGAGGCCTTTGACCGGGAAGCGCACCGGCGCCTCCACACCGTTGAGGTCGTCGTTGATACCCGACCCTGCCGCGACGAACAGGGGGGCCGTGACGCGCTTGAGGTTGAGCGCGTCCGCCAGGCCCTCCTCGAAGAAGTCCTTGATGATCTTGATCGCCTTCTCGGTCTCCCGCATGTCGAGCAGCGGTTCGTACGCGTCCGGGACTGTCGTCTTGTCGAATGCCATGTCAGCCTCCTGGGTCACTCCGCCGCGCCTGCCTCGGCCGGCGCGGGGCTGCGATGCCTGTTGCGATAACGGTGGTGATCGCGGTGCAGCCGCGGGACCGGCCGGCGCGCACGCCTCCGTTGGCGTCCGTGTGCGTCGTGGGCCGGGATCACGCCCGGCGGCGGCCGGCGCGCGAACCGCCGCTCGAACCTCGAACCGGTTTCGTTACCCGGTGTCGCGGCGAAACGACGTGCCGCGTGCAGGGACGAACCCGTCTCTGGGCCGTTGGGATTGTCGTGGGAGATTCCGGAGACTGCCCGAGGCGCAGGTGCGCCCCGACCAGGCCCCTAGCGATTGCGGTTGGGGAAGAGCGATGCAGAGCGGCAAATGGACGGGCAGATCGCGCACGCCGGCATGCCTGGCGCGCGTGCGATCCACGCGGGCCGTGCGAGTCGAACGAATGTCATGTGCCCTCCTGCCTGGCGCGCGGCGCGTATGATCACCTGCCGGTCACCGGCACACCATCACGACGGATGCTACCACACATCGGCACCCCGGCCCCGGGGACGTCGTCGCGCGCGTCGCAACGGACGCAGCCCGCCAGGGACTCCCGGTCCTGCCCAGGGAATCAGCAAGACCCGCGTTCGGCGCGCTGGATTGCCGCGGTGCGGACCACGCAGCTGCCCGCGCCTCTACTTCGCGATGTCCGTGACCTCGACCTCGTACACGAGCGCGGCGCCGGGCGGGATCACGAACCGCTTCTCGCCGGGCTTCTCCTTCGCGTAGAACCCGCTCCCGCCGTAGCTGGCTGAACCCCGCACAATGACGGTCCGCTTCTCGCCGCGGCGCATCGTCGCCAGCGCCTCGTCCAATCCCGGGTTGATGAGCGTCTTGCCGACCACGAACGTGAACGCTTCCGCGGCGGCGCCCGGCATCGGCTTGCCCTCGTCGGCCGAACTGCAGAACGGCCGGCCGTCGAGGAACTGCGCCGTGTAGACGGCCGTCAGCGTGCCGCCGGCAGGTGCAGGCCCGCTCGACCCCTCGCGTCGAACCAGGTAGCGTGCGCCGGCCGGTGATGAGCGCGCGCGGGGCCAGCGCTTCCGGACCAGGTCCTCTTCGGTTCGCGCCTGGAGCGCCTCTGCCGCGTTCACCCGGGCCTGCTCCGCGTTCACCAGTCCGCGGAACGTCTTCGTATCCGCCGCGAAAGCCACGGCGCGGGCGCCGATCCGCAGGATCCGCACGTGCTCGATGACATCGCCCTGCACGATCGTATTGACCACGTCCATCCCCGCCGCGACGTGCCCGAACACCGTGTAGTTGCCGTCCAGGTACGAGCGGTCGCCCAGCGTGATGTAGAACTGGCTCGTATTGGTGTGCGGTCCGCTGTTGGCCATCCCGAGCATGCCCGCGCGCCCGTGGCCGAGCCCGGCGCGGACCTCGTTCGGGCTCGTGTAACCGAGCCGGGGCTCGCCGGCCTTCGGGATGCCGGCCTGGATCACGTGGCCCGGCGCGACGCGGTGGAAGACCGTGCCGTCGAAGAACGGCAGGCCGGGCGGCAGCGCCGCGTTGTCGATCGTGCCTTCCGCCAGGCCTACGAAGTTGGCGACCGTCATCGGCGTCTCTTCGAACGCCAGTTGCAGCACGATCGGTCCCTTCGTCGTTGCCAGTTCGGCATACAGCCCGTCCGCGAGCGCCGGGCGCCGTGCGGAAGCCGGCGCGGGCGCGATCAGGTAGAAGGCCTCCTGCCGCGGCTGGAAGAACTTCCAGCCCTCGCCCGTCAGGTAGACGGGGTCCTCCTCCATCACGGTCACCGTCTGCCCGTTCCACTCGGGCACCGGCGTTTCCGTGTTCAACTCCATGGCGAGGTACGACCCCTCGCGGAGCACCTTCGCGGGGGCGGCGTTCGGTCCGCGGACCGCCGATCGCCCGTCGATCGACGCGCCGAGCGCGTGCCCCTGGTTGCCGAGCGGGTGCGAGTAGATCCGCGCGGTGATGCCGCGGGCTTTCATCTCCGCCATCGTCTCGTCGTGGACCTCGCCGGCCGGCTTGCCGGGCCGCGAGATGCGCGCCAGCGCGTCCTGCAGCGCGTTCGTGTTCGCCATCGCGCGCTTGAGGCCGTGTGGCGCGTCCGTCTCGCCGTCGCGCAGCACGTAGGCCATCTTCTGCCAGTCGCTGGCGAGGCCCATGTAGTTCAGGCCGAAGTCCAGGTGCACGACGTCGCCCGGCTCGATCACGACGGCCTCTTTGGCCACGGCGATGAAGCCGCGCGACGAGGCGGGCTGCTGCGACCGCCGTTGGACGCGCAGGTCGGGCTGGAACCACGGCACGAGGCCCGCTCTGTGCGACTGGTCGAACAGCCATCTCTTCACGTCCCCGACCGTCGTCTTGCCGGGGACGATGACCTCGCTCGAGAGGGCGCGCCGCGCGAGTGATCCCGTCGCGGCGACGAGCGCCTCGTAGTGGGGAAATTCTTCGGGGATCCGGGTGTCGAGGAACTCCTCGATCAGGGGCTCCGCGCTGACGATGCGCGGTGCCTGGTCGGGGCCGAGGGCATCGAGGAGGAACTGATACCCGTCGTGGGTCAGGCTGCGCGTGACGCCGCGGGTGCCGGAGGCGCTGATCGCGATGGTCTTCGGATGATGCTCGGCGACGAGCGCCGGCAGCACCTTGTTGGCCGGTACGGGCTCGTCTGGCGACTCGAAGAACCGCTGCACCGTTTCTTCCGCGTAGCCCGTGATGGCCACGCGCTTCAGACCGGCGTCGCCGGCGTCCACGAAGACGAAGATGTCGCGGCGCCCCACGTACGGCCGCGGGGGCGCGACGAGCGCGGTGAGCGGATCGTCGTGAAACTCCTCGTTGACGACGATCCACATGCCCACGCCGTGGGCGCGCATCATCGGCAGCAGCATCGCGTAGCGGTGCGCGAGCCATCCCTCGCGCACCTCGATCTGGCGTGACATCGGGAGCAGGCGCGGCGGACTCCCGGCGGGCTGAGCGGGCTGCGCCGAGGCGCCGGTGACGCAGGCGGCCAGCCCGGCCAGCAGCGCCAGGGTTGCGACGGGCGTCAAGGTGTGGCGTGCGCGACGAGGGGCGGCAGTGAACATCATGTGTCCTCCGCTACTGTTTGGCGGCCCGTCCCTGCCGCACGAGGGCCAGGACCTCGTCCACTTCCTTCGGCACGCCGGGCGTCAGGATCACGGGCCCCGTGTTCGTGATGAGCACCGTGTCCTCGATGCGCACGTGCAGCTGCTTCGACGCGTCCTCGACGATGGGCTCGACCGCGATGACCATGCCGGGCTGGAAGGGGAGGGAGCCGTCGCCGACGTCGTGGACGCTCATCCCGACGTAGTGGCCGGCGCTCGCGGTGCCGGGGAAGCCGTATTTCGCGTAGATTGCGCGGCCGATCTCACGTGTCTGGTCGCGCGTCGCGCCGGGCTTCATCGCGGCGATGATCGCCTTCTCCGCCTCGAGCGCGCACTGGTAGGCCTTGAGCTGGTACTCGTCCAGCGTGCCCGACGCGGGCCACGTGCGCGTGATGTCGATGGCGAGGTAGTCGAGGGCGCCGCCGTAGTCCATGACGATGAGGTCGCCGTCCTTGTACTGGCGGCCGTTGTCCTGGTAGTGCCAGACGTTGACGTTGGGGCCCGAGCCGACGATGGCCGGGTAGGCATTGCCCTCGATGCCGTTGCGGAACATCCAGTAGGTGGCTTCCGCTTCGATCTCGTACTCGAAGCCGCCGGGGCGCGTCGCGAGGATGGCGCGGCGGATCGCCTCGGCGCTGATGCGGCCGTTCTCGCGCAGGACCTCGATCTCGCGCGGGCTCTTGATCGTCCGCATCCCGTCGATGTGGCGGGTGATGTCCTTGAGCTGGAGGGCGGGGAACTGCGCGCGGAACCAGGCGGCGCGGCTTGCGTCTTCCGTCAGGTGCGTGCCGCCGATGCTCGTCAGGCGCCGCGCGAGGTTCGTGGCGTGCTCGCCGCGGTTGATGTCCGCCTCGTCGCCCGACGCCAGGCGCAGCCAGAGCACGGGATCGGCGCTGCCCGCGAGGCGGGCGAGGGCGGCCGGCAGTTGATCGAGCGGCAGGATGGCGGCGAAGCCCCACGGCTTGCCGGCCTCGGGATTCTCGAGCCAGTTCCGGCCGAGCGCGCGGATCTCGCTGGCGCCCTGGTGGGGGAGGTAGAGCGTCGCGTCGCCGGTCGCGGCGTTCATCACCATGGCCGCGTTGAGGTCCTCGTTGCCGGTGAAGTAGTAGAAGTCGTTGTCCTGGCGGAAGCGGATGCCGGCGGGCGGCTCCGTGCGGCCGAAGAGCACGACCGTGCCGGTGCCGAGCGCCTTCGCCAGCGCCTGCCGCCGCGCGGTGAACTCCGCCGGCGGGTAGCCCAGGCGCACCGCGCCGGCTTCGAACGGCCATACTCCCATTGCGCCGATCACCGCGACCACTGCCAGCCACCCGAGACGCGTCTTCATGCGGTCCTCCCTGTGAACCGGGCACATCTTATCAGGTGGGGAGACTCGCGCAGGCGTCCGGCGCGCGGGTGGCGTGCCAGCCGCGTTGTGGTCGCGCGGGCGGGCAGGGGCGGTCGCCGGCGTGGCGCCGGCTTCAGCACGCGCAGCGATACCCGGCCGCTGGAGATGCCGCGGCGACGGCCACTTCCGCGGCGGTTTCGGCCGACGTCGCGTCGCCAGGATTGTTCCCGGGACCCTGCCCGGGCTATGCTCGTGACACAACCGTTTTTTTCAACCAGGACCGGAGCGGTCCCTGCCCGGTGAACCGGGGCTCGGGTGCCGTGTCCGCAGAGGAGGCGCAGCGGCGATGGCGATCGACAAGGACCTGATTCCGAAACTGAACAAGGCGCTGGCGTGGGAACTGCGCGCGGCGATCGTGTACGGCCACTATGCGGCGTACATCATGGGCCGTGACCGGCTCGACTTCGAGGACCACTTCAAGGAGGAGAGCACCGAGTCGATGGGCCACGCGGCCATCGTCCGGCAGATCATTGCGGATCTCGGGGGCAAGGCCGTGACCGCGCCCGATCCGGCCCCGGTCAAGCACGCGGACGATCTCGGCACCATGCTCAAGGAGGCGCTGAAGATCGAGCAGGCCGCCGAGAAGGGGTACCGGGCGCTCATGCCGCTGCTGACGGGGTACCCCACGTACCTGCACTCGGTCGGGCACATCCTGATGTCCGAAGAGAAGGCGGTGCTGGATCTGAAACGCCTGCTTGGGTAGCAGCGGGTTGCCGGCCGGCCGGGCGGGGATGCTCCTCGCCCGGGCCGGCGTGGGCGTGGGGCGGGGAGCGGACGCGGCCACCATGGTTCGTGTGGGTGCGCCGCGCCGGCGCCTGTGCGTCTCGTCTACAATGGGCACGACACACGTTTCGCGCCCGTAGCTCAGCCGGATAGAGCACCGGCCTTCTAAGCCGGGGGTCGCAGGTTCGAGTCCTGCCGGGCGCGCCACGCCTTACCATTCGGCTCGGCGTGCCACGCCCGCCGGCCTCCAGTTCATTGCGCCGCTCGGCCCTGCCTCGCGCCGCAAGGTTCGAGTCGCGGCGGGCGCGCCAAATTCCGCCAGTTTCTCCGAATGTAGGCCGTGTCTTCAGGCCGATGATCAGGACCACCGGCCCCAATAACCGGTGATCGTGTCGTGAGCGTCCTGGGGTGGAATGGAATCAGCCCGGATCGGCAATTCAGGCGGGCGCTACAGTTGCTCGCGGAGGGCGTTGGCTGAGAGGTCGCAGTCCCGGAGG
This sequence comes from uncultured Acidobacteriota bacterium, assembly GCA_963813325.1. Taxonomy (GTDB): domain Bacteria; phylum Acidobacteriota; class Vicinamibacteria; order Vicinamibacterales; family JAKQTR01; genus CAWEYM01. The sequence continues at coordinate 682,610 of CAWEYM010000001.1, read as the reverse complement.
ATCTTCGCGGTAATTCCAGGCCCCAATACTTCACCGGCGTGGGCGGGAACCACCGTCGAGCGGCCGTCGGGGTGCCGCAGGAAGTGTTGGCTGCCCCCCACCCGGACAACCTCGAAACCAACTCTGGCGAGCGCCGCGATCAGGTCGTTCCCGGTGAGGCGAGGCAGGCGCGTCACGACGCCAACCAGACCCGCTGCACTCCGACGAACTCGAGCGAGTCGCCGGTCTCCCCTTGGACTTCAAGGCAAAGCGCGATCGCTTCTTTGATGCGTTCCATGAGCTCATCCAAGGAGCGAGCCTGCGTGTGGCAACCGTGCAGCGTCGGAACCGACGCCACGTAATAGCCCTCCGCGTCCCGTTCGACGACAACGTTGAACTCTCTGCCCATCAGTGCACCCCTCTGCGCATTGTACGAGCGAATCCGCTTCATCGGATAGCTCCAAGCAGAGCCGAAGGAGCGAAGTTGCCGGATCGGTTATCGACGTTGCAAGATGGCCAGGAACAGGCTGCTTCTGGCTGTAGAGTGCCTGAACGGCGGCGCCGCGTGCTTCCCGGCGATAACCGCTCTGGGATGACCGATCCGACGACGGGCCTTCTATGCCGGGGGCCGCAGGTTCGAGTCCTGCCGGGCGCGCCACGCCTTCGCACGCTTCGGCCTGCTCCCTTCCTCGCCTTGCTTCGGCTGGGAAGGCCAAGTTCCGCCGGGTCCATTCCCGCCTCGCACTGTTTCGCCTGGGCTTGCCCCTTTTCAACTCGACTCGCCCTGGGGCGTGCTGCCCGGTCGGGCCAAGAAGGTCCCATCCCCAGCAGAAACAGAATCCAGACGGGTTCGTCGAGAACGAGCGTGGAACCGGCTATAGTGTGCCTGTTCACTGAGGCTTCTGAACGATGGAAGGTTGGGTCGCGGTCACGCATCATGGGTGGTTTGACTTCCTGGCCAGGAAGAGGACCTGGGAGGAGGTCAACTTCTGGACGCCATCCGACCACTACGCCTTCCGCGGCACTCCCGGCGCGCCGTTTCTCTTCAAGCTGAAGTCGCCACGCAACGCGATCGGAGGCTTCGGCTTCTTTTCGCGGTTCGACAAGCTCCCCGAGTGGTTGGCGTGGGAGTGCTTCAAGGAGGGCAATGGAGCGGCGACCCTGGACGATATGCAGGCACGTCTGGGCGACATCCGGGAACGGAACCACATGGCGGAGCGTTCTGGGATCAGCCAGATAGGCTGCATCCTGCTCGCACAGGCGACGTTCTTCCCCCCTGACTTGTGGATCCCGCAGCCCACCGACTGGCCTCCGCAGAACCTCCGGAGCAAACGATACGACCTCACCGTTGGCGAAGGCCAGCGCGTGTGGCAGCAGTGCCTGGAACGGGCCGAACTGCTGAAGGCAACCTCCGGATGGGCAGCTGGAGCCCCCATGGTGGTGCGAGAGTCCGAGCGCTTCGGTAGTCACGTGCTTGTCAGGCCGCGGCTCGGCCAGGGAACCTTCAGGGTTGCCGTTACCGGTGCCTATCACAGGGCCTGCGCGGTCACCGGGGAGCACTCGCTGCCGGCGCTCGAAGCGGCTCACATCAGGCCCTACGGAAAGGGCGGCGAGCACGAGGTCAGCAACGGTCTCCTCCTGCGGTCAGATGTCCACCGACTGTTCGACAGAGGCTACGTGACCGTAACGCCTGAGCATCGCATCCTGGTCAGCCCACGACTGAAGTCAGACTACGAAAACGGGAAGAGCTACTATCCCTTCGACGGGCAGCAGCTCGTGGTGCGTCCAGACGGCGGCGCGGATCAGCCGGATGCGGACTGCCTGGATTGGCACAATACACACGTGTTTCTGCCGTAGAGCGGAATCCCGCTGCCCATGAACACCGACCTCGACTCGCGCGTGCGCACGGCAGCGTTCAGCTTTCTCGAGGCTGAGACGCGCCGGGCTGGAACTGACGTTCTGCCCCGCGCGCTACTGGCGCAGGGATTCCAGTTCGATGGAATGCGCGTTCCGATCCTTGGACCTCAGGGCATCTTCAAACCGGCCATCCTGCCGGAAATGCCGCTCAGCATCACGACGGTTCCCGTCGAAGAAGGGACTGCGGCTCCATATCGTGACGTGATCGGCCACGATGGCCTGTTGCGATATTGCTACCGCGGGACGGATCCCAATCATCGAGACAACGTGGGCCTTCGACTCGCGAGGCAGCGCCAAGCGCCACTGATCTACTGTCACGGCGTCGTCCGCGGGCACTACGTTGCCGTCTGGCCGGTGTTCGTCGTGGGCGATTCGACGGCGGAGTTGAACTTCACGGTGTCCGTCGACGACCGGCAACTCGCATCGCTCGGTACCATGGACACGGACGACCCTGGCACGGATGGGCGCCGACGGTATGTGACGCGCTTGGTCCAGCAACGGCTGCACCAGGAGGCGTTCCGCCAGCGCGTCCTCGCGGCATACCACGCGCACTGCGCAGTGTGCCATCTGCGGCATGAGGAACTCCTCGAGGCCGCGCACATTCTGCCAGACGGGCATCCTCAAGGGCATCCGGTCGTTCCAAACGGCCTTGCGCTCTGCAAGCTGCACCACGCCGCGTTCGATGCGCAGATCCTCGGCATCCGGCCCGACTACCAGATCGAGATCCGCTTGGACGTGCTCGAGGAGATTGACGGGCCGATGCTGAAACACGGACTCCAGCAGTTCCACCAGCAGCGCATTCGGACACCGCATCGTCCGCTTCTCAAGCCGAAGCCGGAATACCTGGAAGAACGCTTCGCGCTGTTCAGGCGGTCGAGCCAAGGCGGGGTGGCGCTGCCTCTATAGGCTCCTCGACTGATGGCCAGCGCCGGGCCGCGTCAGCCGTCGCGATCGTCACCGCATTTTCAGCCGGCACAACACCAGTTGCGCTCGGGTCTGTCAGTGCCTGGGCAACGGGACAGGGCTACGAACAGGCGGCCGTGAACACCTTCCTTCAGGTCGCCGACTACTACCTCGTGGCCCACGCGCTCGCGCACGGCTTCACGGTCGTCACCCACGAGGTAGCCACGCCGTCCATCAGGAAGATCAAGATACCCAATGCCTGCATTGGTGTAGGCGTCAGGTGCATGACGCCGTATGAGATGCTCCGGCTCGAGCGCGCCCGTTTCGTGCTTGGGCGGTCAGCGTAACGCCCCGCCTTGCGGAGCGAATTCGATCGTAACCGCGCGATCGGTTATCGCCTTTGCCTCCGAATGTGGCCGGAGTACGCGATTTCCGGCCGACATCTGACGATGCACGGCGTCGACGTTCCCTCCTGGATAACCGCTATTTCATAACCGATCGACAGGCCTGAATCGTTGAAATGTGGCCTGAATTCGCGAATCTGACAACGGGCCTTCTAAGCCGGGGGTTCCGCGTTCGAGTCGCGGCGGGCGCGCCACGCTTCACCATTCGGCTCGGCGTGCCACGCCCGCCGGCCTCCAGTTCATTGCGCCGCTCGGCCCTGCCTCGCGCCGCAAGGTTCGAGTCGCGGCGGGCGCGCCAGACCAGCCTTGCCTTGCATCTCGCGCGGACCGCGTTGGGGTCCGTCGATCAGCGGCCAATAATCGGGTTCCGGTGGTCCGGCCGCCGGGTATCTATTGAACAAGATGACCGGTCTGCCGAGTTCGCGCCACATCGGGCGGTAGCACGCCACGTGTGCTAGAGTATTCTGTACATGATCCGGTCGTTAGCCGACGACGCGACCAAGGACATCTGGAACGGCGTCAACAGCAAGGCCGCTCGGAGGATTCCTCGAGCCATCTGGCCGGTGATCCAGCGCAAGCTGGATCAGATCGACTCGGTGACCACACTCGACGACCTGCGGATTCCGCCGGGGAATAGGCTCCACCGACTGGTCGATGAGTTGGCCGGATTCCACGCGATTCGCGTGAACGACCAGTATCGGATCATCTTTCGGTTCGAGGGAGAACTTGCGTTCGACGTGCGGTGCACGGACTACCACTGAGGAGTACTGCGATGCTGCCGACTCATCGTCCCCCCACCCATCCCGGCGAAATGCTGCTCGAGGAGTTCCTCAAGCCGCTCGGCGTGTCGCAGGTCGAGGCCGCCCATCGGATGAGTATTCCGTTCCAGCGCCTCAACGCCATCATCAAGGGGCGCCGGGCGGTGAGTGCCGACACGGCGCTGCTCTTGGAAGGCCTGACGCGATGGGACGCGCAGATCTGGCTGGCGCTGCAGGCGAAGTGGGATCTGTGGCATGCGCTGCGCGCGCGAGGTCGGCGACCCAGAGTGAAAGCACTCCCAAGGCTCACGACACAGGCCACCGGCTGAGCACCTGGCGGCATCGAGACGGGCAACCCGATCTTGGCGAGAAGGACGACGATCTCGGATGACCCGTACCCCCATCCACCCCGGCGAAGTACTCGCGGACGACCTCGAAGCGCTCGACATGAGCGCTGCGGAACTGTCGCGCCAACTGAAGGTGCCGGCCAAGCGGGTGACGGAGATTCTGGACGGCCAGCGCGCCATCACCGCCGACACGGCGCTGCGTCTCGCGCACTTCTTCGGCACGATCGCGCAGTTCTGGCTGAACCTGCAGAACACTGCAGAACCTCTACGAGTTGCGAAGAGCGGAAAAGAAGGTCGGGATGGCCACCAAGAGACTACCGACCTTGGAACGCGGGGAGCAGGCACACGCATGACCGGGGCGACGCCCACGTGTGGCGCGATACCAATATGCCGAAGAAGTCCACGACAGTCGCACGTGAAAAGAGCAGCGGCAACGTATTCGCCGACCTCGGCGTGCCCCATCCGGAACAGGAACTGCTCAAGGCAGGCCTACAACGAAGAGGTCGCCCGACTCCAGGCGATCCCGCGAGCAAGCGGCGCCGGAGCGCGGCCGCTCTTCGCTGTCGACGTTGCCTCGTCGCCTTCATCGGAGGAAACGCAGGCTTATCCTGCCTGACAGGTTCTCCATGGCGCCGAACCGGCGCCTCCCCGCAGGTAACATGCGCGCGGCTCTTCCAGCCTCCGCGTGCGCTAGACTGACAGAAGCCTGCCGAAGAACGACCGGTAGCGACGCAGTGCCAGGCGGAGATCCTCGGTCGAGACATCGTCGCCACGATCCCACTGGCCTTCGAGTTTCGCCCGTTCATCGGCGAACATCTCCGCCAGGCGCTTCATGGCCCGGCGACGAGGCTATCAGCTTCCTTCACCGCTTGCCGCGGCTCATCGACAAATGCCCCCTGGATGGTGTCCCATCGAGCGCGCAGTTCCTTCGCCTCATCCGGCGAAAAGAGCGGCGCCGCCTGTTCCTCGCTGGCCGAGGCTGGTACAGCCGCGGCCCTGGCAGCGCCATCCCCGCCGGCGGTTGGCGGTCCGCCCGCGCGAGGCTCTCTTCTCCCACGCTCGAGGTCCGGGGCCGGCAGATCGAGGCCGTTCTTCGACGGCGTCAACTCGGCGGCAGGCGCCAGCGCAGCCGTCGTCGAGGGTGCTACGATCGGTTCTTCCATACTCTGAGGTTCATTGTTCACAGCAGTGCCTCCACCTGGGCTTCAGGCGCTCTCAACGCATCATCTCGCGTCGAGTGTCAGCGCAAGGCGGTCTATGACGCGACCTTCATGACGGGCGCTTCCGGCTCGCCGACCAACTCCTCGAACAGGCTCCGGTAATGGATCATGGCCTGGCGCAAGTCCTCCGTGCTGGCCTGCCCCTTGGTCTGGCGAATCGCGATGTCGTGGGCCGCTCGGTAGTTCTCCAGTACCAGGGGATGGTCCACGGAGATATCCGCCGCACGCTGTGGCGAAGCGGGGAGGTCTGTGCACTCTTGAACACCCTCATCTCGAGCGGACGCTCGTGTGGGCGGGGGAGGGGTCAGGTGCCACGACTTGGACTGCCCGTCGCCAGTCCGGTCACTGCCGCGAGAGCACTATCCACAAGAAGCGATCGGCGGGACCGAGACACGGGCGCCTCGGCGCCTGGCGTTGGAGGACGGCGAGTTGATGGCGAAGGGCGAGAACCTCCGCTTCGAGGTCGAGATGCGACCCAACGGTCGACCGGAGAGCGGCGAGCAGGGCGATGAGCAGGGCGGGCACGCTGCGGCCGGCAGTATCAGTCTCGGCTTGCAACGGCTACGAGTACAAGAGGGCCGACCTTTTGATGGGGACAGGTCGTTCAGTCAATCGGGATCTCGATCTCAGCGACACTGCCTGGCGCCGCTGCGGCAACCGCGGCGCCAATGATCGGCAGCCTGTTCTTGATCAGACGCCATCGGCCATTGCCAAGAACGATGATGGCGATCTTCCGACCCGCCAGGTTCTGCTGGTAGCGGAGGTTCCGGTCCGTCGTCACGAACACGTCGAACCCGGCGGCTTCGGCCGCGTCGAGCAGTTCGCCGTTTCGAAGGGTGTCCCACCCGCGGGCGCGAGCTTCCTCGACGATGTGATCCGTCAGGGCCGCGCCGACGCCCCTCGGCGTCCCGTTGTCGAAGAGAACCCGCATCAGCGTGCCGGAACGGGCGCGTCGAGGCTGCGGGCGGCAAACTCCAGCACGGCCTTGACCTGGCTCCGCGAAACCGGGAACTGCTCGATCACCTCGTCAATCGTCATGCCGTCCTCCATGTTCTCGAAGACGACGGCGACGGGCGTGCGTGTGCCCCGGAACACCCAGGCACCGCTGACCTTACCAGGGATACTCTCCACGACGGGGCATTGCGACCAGTCAAGCCAAGCCATTGACGGCCTCCTTCAGGCCTCCAGTTTACGGGAGATCGGGGGGGCCGTCACACCTTGCGTGTCGGCCGCGCGTCAATCGGTTGTCAGCGTCGACTCCGCTTGGTGCCATCACGGGTGACTTCTGGCCAGGATCCAATTTCGACGCTGGCCGAAACGGCCGGCAAGTCACAGGTGATGGTCACCTTCCGCGCGCCCGCACACCGCGCGCGTGCTCGAGGTGGGGGCCGTCCAGGAGCACCTGGAGCAGGCGCAAGCGCGGATTGTCTGCGCCACGCAGGCGCGGCCCACTCAGAATGCCCTGCCCACGGAAACCACCCCGGTTGCCGTCCCGGTCTCCCGGTTGCCCGTCGAGCCGCCTGTGTAATACCAGTCACGACTGGCGTCGGTGTCCACATACGCGGCGCCGAGCAGCCAGCCCTTCACGGTGTACGTCAGGCCGAGCTTCCAGTCGGTGTAGTCGAGCTCGCCGTAGTTCCTGGCGTTCAGCCTGCCGACATGGACGCCTACCGTGAGCCTCTCACCGACTGGAATGTTCGCCGTCAGATCGAGGTACGAGCTGTTCCTGGATCCACCGCGATCCGGCAGCAGCGAGCCGTCGCTCTTGTTCGCCCAATAGCCTCCATTGACCTCGGTCGATCCAAGGCCGAAGTAGTCGCTGACGGCGAGGAAGTACTTGAGCGAGATCCACTTCCACGAGCCCCCGAGATAGATCTCCTGGGTGTCGAAGCGCTGGTTTCCGACTTCGGTGCTCTGGAACTCCGCCTTCGGGTAGTAGTAGTAGAGGTAGCCGACGTCAAGACCGAACCCCCCGAACGACTGCCTGTAGCCCCCGTAGACGTCCATCTCGATGCCAGAGCCACCCGCGTAGACCTGGCTCGCCACGTTGGAATCCCAGTTGCCGAGATAGAACCCGCTCGCATGCGAATAGTCGAAGCCGCCCTGGACCGCAGGCCCCTCGTACGTTTGCGAGATTCCGCGGAAGCGGTAGTCGCTGACGAGGGTCACGCTCCCCGTCAGGGTGTGGGACGACCGCGCGGACTCGTCAGTCGCCGGCGTCTGAGCGTTCGCGACCGATGGGAGGGCGATCGCCCCGGCAACGGCGAGAGTGAGGAGCGTCCTTCGCATCCTGTCGACTCCGTTCTTGTGGCAGCAGCACACGCTCAGATGATTCCGCCTTGGTACGCGGATTCGCCATGCAGAACGTCATCCAGACCGCGCTCCTCCTCACCCTCGGTCGTTCTGACGACGGTGATCTTGTTGATGATCCAGAGCATGAGGTAGGTGAAGCCGAAGGCGTAGATGGAGGAGCCGACGACAGTCAGCAACTGCTTCCAGAAGAAACCGGCGTTGCCCCGGAGGAGTCCGTCGGCGCCGGCGCTGTTGACGGCCGTGCTGGCCATGAGGCCGAGCAGGACGACGCCGAGCGCGCCGCCGACGCCGTGGACGCCCCAGACGTCCAGCGCGTCATCCCACCGGAGCCGGTTCTTCAGGTTGACCGCGAAGTAGCAGACCACGCCCGCGACGATGCCGATGATCGCCGCCGAGGTCGGGGTCACGTACCCGGCGCAGGGCGTTATCGTGGCCAGCCCCGCGACCGCGCCGGTCAGCAGTCCGACGAACTTCGGTTTCCGCTCGAAGATCCAGGCCAGAAGCATCCAGACCGGACCGGCGAACGAAGCGGCGATGTCGGTGTTCAGGAAGGCCACTCCGGTGACGGCATCGACCTTCAACTCGCTGCCCGCGTTGAAGCCGTACCAGCCGAACCAGAGCAGTCCGGTGCCGAGCGCCACCAGCGGAATGCTGTGCGGAATGCTGTCGCCGACCTTCCGTCGTCCCACGTACATTACCGACGCCAGGGCCGCCATGCCGGCGATGTTGTGCACGACGATCCCACCGGCGAAGTCGAGAACGCCCCACTTCGCCAGCAGGCCATTGCCCCAGACCATGTGCACGAACGGGAAGTACACCAGCGTGAGCCAGGCGACCAGGAACATCAGATAGGCGCCGAACCGAACGCGGTTGGCGAAGGCGCCCGTGATGAGGGCCGGGGTGATGATGGCGAACATCATCTGGTACGCCATGAACACGAACTCCGGGATGTTGCCGCTCCCGAAGGGCGAAGGGGTCGTCAGCAAGACTCCGGACAGGAACGCTTTGTCCAGGTTTCCGATGATGCCGCCCTCGCCGCCGCTGAAGCAGAGGGAGTATCCATACGCCCACCAGATGATCGTGGTGACGCCCATGGACACGAAACTCTGGATCATGATGGTCAGGACGTTCTTGCGTCCGACCAGCCCGCCGTAGAAGAACGCCAGGCCGGGCGTCATGAGCATCACGAGGCTGGTCGCCACCAGCATGAAGCCGGTATTGCCGGTATCGAACATCCGAACCCTCCTTGATTCCCGGATTCGTCGCGAAGGCGGATCGGGCGGGCCGGATCTTATACACGCGGATACCAGGCGGGAATCGGGGTCTCCCTGAGAACGCGCAGCGCAATGCCTTAGTCAGCAGCCTACTCGAGGTGGGTGAGCCCTTCGCGGATGGCGTACTTGGTCAACTCGGCGATGCTGTGGATGTCGAGCTTGTCCATCATGTTCTTCCGGTGGGTCTCGACGGTCTTGATGCTGACACCGAGCGCGCCGGCAACGTCCTTCGCGCTGCGCCCCTCGGCGAGCATCTGCAGCACCTCCCGCTCGCGGCCGCTGAGCACCGAGAATGCCGAGTCCGGCCGATCGACCGTCAACGCGAGATAGTCCCGCACAATCCTGTCTCCGAGCGACCGCGACAGGTAGAACCGGCGCCGGAAGACGGTGCGAATCGCTTCGCGCAGTTCGCCGATGTCGCAGTCCTTCGGCACGTAGCCGAGCGCGCCTGCCCGAAGGGCCTCGACAACGAACCGATGGTCGGCGTGCATCGAGAGCATGATGACGGCGACGCCAGGATGGTCGTCGCGCAGATGCCGGGTCGCCTCGAGGCCATTGAGACCCGGCATGGACAGGTCCATGAGCACCACGTCCGGCCGGCACGTGCCGACCTGGGCCAGCACCGCCTGGCCGTCAACCGCCACACCCACGACCTCCAAGTCAGCCTGCTGCTCCAGCAGCGTCCGGAGTCCGTCGCGAAAGAGACGGTGGTCGTCCGCCAGAAGCACCCGAATCCTCACGGCGTCACGCCCTCTCTCAACATGGCAGCGTCAGCGTCACCCTCGTGCCTCTGCCGGGCGACGAGACAATCGTGGTGCCGCCCCCAAGACTGCGGATCTGCTCGCGAATACTGAACAGCCCGAAATGGTCGCCGAGCGATTCGGCGGTGTGCAAGGCCTCCACGTTGAATCCGGACCCGTCGTCGGCGACTTCGACGGACAGACCGGACGCGGACACCTCCAGCCGAACCGAGATCGACCGCGCCCCGGCGTGTTTCACCACGTTGGTCAGGAGTTCGTGTACCGATTTGAAGACGGTCGCTCCAACCTCGTCCGCCAGATGCCGATGCGCCGCCGGCGCTTCGACCCTGACGGCGACCTGATGTTTGATCTGGAAGTTCTCTCCCAGCCACTGCAACGCCGGCGACAACCCCAGCTCATACAGTACCGGCGGACTGATCTGGGAAGTCAGATCGCGGGTGTACCGGATCGTCTGGTTGAGCAGGACCAGCGTCTCGGCGATCTGGTCCTCGAAGCCGCAGAAAGTGGCGTTGGCCTGAAGCTGAGCGACGTTCATCCTGATGTACGCGAGCGCCTGGCCGATATGATCGTGAAGATCGGTGGCGATGGCGCGACGCTCCCGCGCCTCCACCGCGGCCAGTTGCGACGCGAGCTGCCGGAGCTGTGCCTGGTATCGCTCGATTCGTCCCTGCGCCTCGGTGTACTCCTCGACCCTGCGGGAGAGCTGCTCGTTCGCTCGCGCCAGTTCGTCGGTTCGCTCCTTCACCTGGCGTTCGAGCAGGCTGTGCGCTTCCTGAAGGCCCTCATCGGCAATCAGGTGTTGGAAGTAGGAGCGCAGCATCTCCGCCAGCGAGTCGATCAGCTCCCGCTCCTCTTTCAGGAAGGGACCTTCGTCGGACGGCGGGCGCTCCTCGGTGTAGGCGACTTCGATCAACCCCGGTTGACTCCCGCGGACCGCGATGACGGCGCCCTGCGTCCATGGCGTCGCCGAGAACCTGGGCGTGGCCGCGGACCATTCCCGGAACTGAATGCGCGCCTCGGTGACCGACGGATACTGCCAGGCGGCCGGCAGGAGCCCGACAATCTGCTCGATGACTCCGCGGGGCGACTCGTCCGCGCGCTGCAGAATCCGGGCAGTCTGGTGCAACGCCGTCAGTTCCTTGACCCGTTCCTGGAGGCGAGAGAGGGGATCCTCTGTCATTCGGCACCTGGACCGGCCTACACTGGGCACAGGCCCAACGCAGGACGCTCCCAGTCATCCTACCGTGATGATCACCTTCCCACGCGCGTGACCCGTTTCGAGGTGGCGAATGGCGTGGGGAAGATCGCTCAGTGGAAAGCACCGGTCGATCACGGGCGTGACCGTGCCGCTCACCAGGAGACCCTGCAGCGTGACGAGATCCTCCTGGCGACTCTTCGCGATGAACCCGACGAGCTTCTGGCTCACGAACCAGGACGTCACCATCTGCGCGATGGAATCGACGATGAGCGTGAACGAGCTGGTGTCCGTGCCCCCTCCTCCGATCGCCACGTAGGTACCTTTCGGGGGCAGGACGCGCCGACACGCCGACAACGATCGGTTTCCGACACAGTCGAAGAACAGATCGAAATGATGCCCGCTCGTCGTGAAGTCGTGGCGCGTGTAGTCGATGACGTGGTCCGCGCCGATGGATCGCACCAGGTCCAGGTTCCTCGTGCTGCAGACGCCCGTCACTTCCGCGCCGAGCGCTTTGGCAATCTGGACGGCAAACGTGCCCACGCCTCCCGCGGCGCCGTTGATCAGGACCTTCTGTCCTGCCTGGAGGCGCCCATGGTCGCGAAGCCCCTGCAATGCCGTCAGCGCCGCGATCGGGACGCCAGCCGCCTGCTCGAACGAGATGCGATCCGGCTTGGTGACCAGTCCCGATTCGGCCGCGCACGTGTACTCGGCGAAGGCCCCCTTGCACACGCCGAACACCGCATCGCCGGGCTTGAACCGTGTCACGCTCTTCCCCACTGCTTCCACCTGGCCCGCGACATCGACGCCAAGCCGTGGGTTCTTCGGTCCGGCGAGGCCGAAGACGACGCGACCGACGCGCGGCGTGCCCCGCAGGAAATGCCAATCCAGCGGATTGACCGCCGCCGCACGAATCCTGATCAGAATCTCCGCGTCCTTGGGGATGGGCGTGTCAACGTCCATGATCCGGAGGACATCCGGAGGTCCGTATTGCGTGTAGATGGCGGCTTTCATGGGCACAACATCCCTGATGCCGGAATATTGGCATCGTCGGTTCCGTGAAACAGCCGGCGGGCCCCATTCCGTTCCTGGGGACGCAATGCGAGGTTCAAAGGGTCCCGCACCATTGCGACGGCCGGCCGGGCGCATGGACACGAAGCCGCGGCAGTTGCCGCTCTCGAAACGCTGCAGGACCCCGTCCGTCGTCATCAGCGCTTCGATCTCGTCGTTCTATTTGCCGATCCGGTCCTTGTAGACCCCGCCGCCTTTCATGACGAAGCCGACCTTCTCCAGCAGTGAGACATCCTTCAGGGGATCACCGGAAACCGCCACGATGTCGGCCATACGACCTGCCGTGACGGCCCCGACCTTCTTCTCCCAGCCCAGCAGGTCGGCCGCGCTCACCGTGGCGGACTGGATGGCCTGCATCGGCGTCATGCCCCATTCCACCATGTGGCGGAACTGGCGGCCGTTCCCGCCGTGCGGGTAGACCCCGGCGTCGGTTCCGAAGGCGATCTTCACGCCGGCCGTCGCCGCCTTGCGGAAGTTCTCGCGCTGTGCGCGGCCAACGGCCTTCTCCTTGTCGATGATGTTCTGCGGGAAGCCCAGCTTCTGGTACTCGGCAACGATGTAGTCGTCGTTGTAGATGTCCGCCACCAGGTAGGTGCCCTGCCGCTTCATCAGCTCGATGCCCTCCTCGTCGATCAGGCTGCCGTGCTCGACGGAAGCGACGCCGGCCCTCACCGCCATCTTGATGGCCTCGGTGCCGTGGGCATGCGCGCTGGCTTTCCGGCCCCACATGCGCGCCTCATCCACGATGGCGTTCATCTCGGCCTGGGTGTACTGCGGAGCGCCGACGCTTTCTTCCTCGCTCAACACCCCGGCGCTGGCCCCGAACTTGATGACATCCGCCCCGTACTTCACGAGGTAGCGGACCTTCTGCCTGACCGCATCCACGCCGTTGGCGATGCCCGACATCTCCGGAGGCATGGCTGTCCCGAGCCAGGGCGAGAACCCCACGAAGTCGCCGTGACCGCCGGTCGAGGAGATGTAGTAGGTCGACACCTGCAGCCGCGGCCCCGGGACCTCCCCCCGATCGATGGCGTTGCGCAACGCCACGTCCACGAACCCGACGGCGCCCAGGCTGCGGGCGGAGGTGAAGCCGGCATCGAGGGTCCGCCGCGCATACAGGTGGGCGAGCACCGCGCTGTCCACGAACGATCGCCGGAAGAGCGAGTCGTAGTAGTTGCCGGTGGCCTCACCGGTGATGTGGACGTGGCAGTCGATCAGGCCGGGCAGCACCGTGGCCGACGACAGGTCAATCACCGTCGCACCGGGCGGAATGGCCACGTCCGCGGCGACGGCTCGAATGGTGTCCCCTTCGATCCGGATCACCTGGTTGTCGAGCACGCGGCCATTCTCGGTATCGACCAGGCGTCCCGCCTTGATGAAGGTCACCGCCGGGGATTGGGCCGCCAGAAGGGCGCACGAGACAACGAACGCCATTGCCAACCAGGGCAGACGCTTCCCGGATGCAGAGAACATGATGGCCGACCTCCCGTTGAACGCGGTTGCCGAGAAACCTTCCCTGCGTCGCTTCCTCCGAGTCGAGCGACGACGGGAGCTTATCAGGAAACGTCTGTCGTCCGCCAAGCCGCCCGAGGGCGGCGACTCGCGCTGAGGACGCCTCGTTGCTCGTCCGTCACATGGCGGCTATTGAATCTCAGCGAACGAGTAGCCCGTCGCCCACTTCGGCGTTGTGAGATCGACACGCTTGACGTCACGCATACACTGCTTGCAGTGTCATCAATGATCGTCAGCTGCCGACCTTGAAGCGCCTGGGAGGGGACGTCCATGAGACTCGCACCGGTACTTGTGCTCGGCTCGTTGCTCGTGCCGCAGATCGCACCACCCCCTGCGACTGAGGTCTATCTGGCGCCGCTGTCCGGGAGCGGCAGTGCGTTGACGATCGGGGCGCCGATCGACATCAGCAACAGCCCCGAGTACGACAACCAGCCCAGCTTCCTGCCGGACGGATCCGCGATGCTGTTCACGTCGCGCCGCGACGGCAAGCAGACAGACATCTATCGGTACGACATCAGGACGAAGCTGGTCACGCAACTGACGCACACGGCCGAGAATGAGTACTCCGCGCTCGTGATGCCGGACGGCAGGACGTTTTCGACCGTGCGTGGCGACAAGCAGGAGCTGTGGCGCTTCGATCTCGACGGGTCGAACCCGCGCCTGGTCTACGCGCACAAGGGACTCATCGGCTACTACGCGTGGATCGACGCCGATCGCCTCGCGGTGTTTGTCCTCGGCGTGAATGGCAGCCCGGCCACGCTGCAGCTCGTCGACACGAAGGCAGGCACGGTCCAGGTGATTGAGCCGGACATCGGCCAGTCACTCCTGATCCGTCCCGGACGCAGGACCGTCAGCTTCATTGGACGCCCACCCGGCGCTCCCGCGGTCGTCAAGGAGCTCGATCCGAACACGAAGAACACAACGGTCATCACCGAGGCGCTGGCGGGAAGCCAGTACCTGACGTGGCTGCCGGACGGGCGCATGTTGATGGCGTCCGGCACGAAGATCTGGGCCTGGCGCGACGGCGCCGCCGGCTGGGCTGAGGTCGGTGATTTCGCGCCGGCCGGGCTGACAAAGATCACCCGTCTCGCCGCGAGCCCGGACGGCACATGGCTCGCTCTCGTGGCGGAGCCCCAATCAAAGTGATCGGCCGGTGGCGGCCAGGTGCCTGAACTGTTACGATTATCCCTTCCGCCGGCGGCCGACTTCTTCGTGTCACCCTCGTGGAGAGGGCGCGGGGTCGGGGTCATGCCATGCGTCGAATAGTCGTTGGTGCCTGCATCCTCCTGTTGTGGGCGCCGGACGCGTTGTGCCAGGAACAGCCCGCGCCTCTTCCGCCTCTTCCGGGTAAGACCTGCGATCCCTCCGCCGACCTGTCACGGGCGGAGCCGTGGCGGGGGATGTTTGCCATGGACTTGCGTCTGTTCGCCGCAGGCGATACGCAGGCCGCAGGCGGATCGTCAGACGGTTTCCAGGCGCAGGGCAAGAAACCCAGCCGGGATCAGTCATACCTGATCGAGCTGACGTCGGCTAACTGGCGCCCGCTCTCCCACTCGGAGAAGTTCAGACTCTTCTCGCAGGATCTGCTGCAGTGGGGAACACACGTCTCGCTTGCTATCGACGCGGGTCTGTCATTGTCAACCAACGATCGGCCCTTTCTCGGAAGGGGCGGCTATGGCTTCCTCCGCAGGTACGGTTTCAATGTGGTTGACGAGGCCAACTCCGTGTTCTTCGGGGCATTCCTGTTCCCGACGCTCTTTCACGAAGACCCGCGCTACATCCCGCTGGACCGCGGCACCAGACGAGCCCGCATCGCCTACGCTGTCAGCCGGGTCGTCGTCACGCGCAACGATGCCGGCCGCACGGAGTTGAACAAGTCACTGATCCTGGGGACCGTCGTCTCCTCCGCAATTGCCAGCGCGTACTATGCCCCGGCGGGAGGATCGACAGGCGCCGGCGTCGTATTCGCCAACGCCGGCATCATTCTGGCATCGGAGGCAGGATTCAACCTGTTCAAGGAATACTGGCCCAACGTGTCACGCAAGCTCAAGATGAACCCGTGGTTCAGAAACCTCATCAGGTCCGCGGTCCGAGACAGGCTCAGAGTCTACTGACGGGAGGAACAGAGGGGGGACTCGGGCCGGCCACCCCGGCCTCGGGGCCGCGGCGGCCGAACACCGTGTCAGTCTCTCCTCGGCGACACGCGACCTCGCTGGCGACGTGCCGCGGCAGGACGACGTCCCGTTCGTGGTCTGCAAGGCCGGGGCTACTGCGTAACGGTCAACGTCCCGGTCATCGTGAATCCATGGATCGCGCAGTGATACGGGAACGTCCCTGCCGTCGTCATCGTGATGGGGCTGCTCGTGGCCCCGGCGCTGAGGTTGCCCGTGTTGAACGCTCCCCCGTCGGCGGTTGCCGTGTGGGGCAGACTGTCGGCGTTGCGCCAGGACACCGACTGGCCGACCTGCACCGTCGCCGGATTCGGCGAGTACGACTGACTGCCGTCCATGCCGACGATGGTGATCACCAGGTCCGCGGTGGGGGGGCCGGCAGTTGGCGCTGGTGTGGGCGCCGGGGTTGGTGACGCAGGCGTGTAGCTGCTGCCGCCGCAGCCAGCCAGGGTCGCCGTGACCAGGAGTAATCCGCCGATCGTCAGGGTCATTCGCGTATTCATCATCTATTCTCCAAGAGCCGGTGTGGCTCGCTGTTTTGCTCGACATGGAGGCTAGAGCAAGTCCGATACCACCGGCCGGGTCGCGCGATCGCAGGATTCCGGCGCTTTCACACGGCCCGGTGTTACGAACGGCGTAACGACCGACGCAGCTGGAAAGCATGCGTCGCCGCTGATCGCGCTCGTCGTGACCCCGGTACGGGCGCGTCTGTGGGATAATCCCCGGTCGCCCGCCGATCCGGCGGGCCCTTCCCGGCCGGGGTTCCACACGATGCGCCCGTTCGCCTGTTTCGCCCTCTGCCTCGTCCTGTGGGCCGTGCCGGTCCCGGTGCGCGCCCGGCAGTCGCTGTCGGGCTCGGTCCCGAACCAGCCCGCGCCCGCGCCCAAGCCGGCCCCGGCCTCGCCCACGCTGCCGATCGCGGTCTACGAGGACGGCGGCATCCTGATGCTGAAGACGGCCGACGGCGCATTCCGCTGGTGGCTCGACGGACGGATGATGCTCGACGGCGCCGTCTATCTGGGGAGCGAGAACCGCCTGGCCAACGGCGCCGAACTGCGGCGCGGCCGCATCGGCTTCCGGATGGTCTTCTGGAAGGACTGGGCGGCGAAATTCGAGATCGACTTCGCGGACAACCGGGCGGTCGTCAAGGACATGTGGATCGCCTTCCTCGGCGCGCCGAACGCCATGATCAAGGTGGGCCAGTACTCCGAGCCGTTCTGCCTCGACCTCATCAACTCGTCCCGCTACATCACCTTCACCGAGCGCGCCGTTGTCGAAGAGTTCCTGCCCGACCGGCACCTGGGCGTCAGCTATTCGCGTTGGGGGCGCCGCTGGCAGGCGAGCGGCGGATTGTTCGCGCAGGCGGTGGGCGAGGCCGACACGTCGGGCCAGGACCAGGGCTACGCCTGGACGGGCCGGGTGACGGTGACGCCGCTGCGGAAGGCCCGGCGCCTGGTGCATCTGGGCCTGGCCGGCAGCTACCGGACGCCAAGCGCCGCCACCGACCAGTCGCTGGCCGATGCCAGCCAGGTGAGATTCAGGGCGCGCCCCGAGACCCACGTCAATCGCGGCTACTTCCTCGACACCGGGCGGATCGGCGAGGTCGATCATTCGGTCTACAGGGGGCTCGAGGCGGCTGCGGTGCTGGGCCCCGTCTCGTTCCAGAGCGAGTACGTGGCAGCGAGGGTGACGCGAACCGGAGCGCTGGCCGACCCGGGCTTCTCGGGTTGGTATGCGGCGACGAGCTGGTTCCTCACGGGCGAGGCGCGGCCCTACGACTTCACCGCCGGTGATTTCGTGCGGGTCATCCCCACGGGGCGCCGGGGCGCGCTCGAGATTGCCGCCCGCTACGGCGTCATGGACCTCAACGACGCCGGCGCGGGCGTTCGCGGCGGGCGCGCAGGCATCGCGACGGCCGCCGTCAACTGGTACGCGAACGCGAACGTCCGCGTGATGGTGGATTGCCTCCGCGTGTCCACCGATCAGTACGCCTTCGGCGATCGGGACTACAAGCCGCGCGATCGGTTCTTCGTCCTGCAGACGCGGCTGCAGCTTCAGTTCTGAAGCGTGGCGTCACCGATCTCTACTCGCGCACCGGGCGAACGACGGTCGTGGGCAGGCCACCGGACGGCCTGCCGCCATGCACGCGATGTCAGAATGCCGGCGGGGGTGATGCCGGGTCCAATCAAGACGGCGTCTTCCGATGTCCACGTGTCCAGAACAGGTAGGCCGGAATGCCGAGGGCAATGATGAAGAGGCCGGCCATCGCGTTCCAGAACTGATTGACCAGGGCATTGCCGGAGATGAACAGCGCCGCCGAGACAAACAGGATCGGTGTGACCGGATATCCCCAGGTCCGGTAAGGCCGCGGCAATTCCGGCCGCGTGCGTCTCAAGACGATGACGGCAGCCACCGTGAGGCCAAAGAAGATCCACTGTCCGAAGACCACGTAGTCGGCCAGCTGACCGAAGGTCCCGCTCGCGCTCAGGATCATCGCCCACAGCCCGGTCGCCAGGATCGAGATATGCGGTGTCAGGTAGCGCGGGTGCACGGCGCCGAAGCGCTCGAAGAACACGCCATCGCGAGCCATCGCGAAGAACACGCGCGGCGCCGTCAGGATGTTGCCGTTGGCCGCGCCCGTGATGGACAGGAGGATCACCACGCCGAGCACGGTCGCCCCGAAGTCGAACCCCGCTGCCGTCACGGCGTCGCTCGCGACGCGCGTGGACCTGGTCAACTGGTCGAAGGGCAGGACGTAGAGGTACGCCAGGTTGGCCGCCAGGTAGAGCACGATGATCACGAGCGTGCCCGCAAAGAGCCCGAGCGGCAGATTTCGCTCGGGGTTCCTGATTTCGCCGGCGCTGAAGCTCACGGCCTCCCAGCCCTTGTAGGCCCACAGTGCGCGCTGCAGGGCGAGGCCGAATCCGCCGATGAGCGCCGCCGACATCGGCGCAGGGGGCGGCGTCACAAAGCCGGCGGGGTTCCCGTTCGCCAGGGCGAGGATGCCGACCGACACCGCGAGCACCGCCGCGAACTTGATGAACGTGAGCACGTTCTGCACCCGGGCGCCCCAGATCGTCCCGGCGTAGTTGATGGCCACGAGTGCCGCGATGAGCAGGACCGCAATCGCCTTCGTGCCGGCGCTGGAAACAGGTCCGGTGAACTGCGGCAAGTAGATCGAGGCAAACGCCATCGACAAGGCGGCGATGGATCCCGAATCGATCACGAGGAACAGCGTCCAGCCGAACAGGAATGCCGTCGGTTTGCCGAAGGCCTCCCGCAGGTAGACGTACATCCCGCCGGCCTGCGGATAGGCCGCGCCGAGCTCCGAGAAGGCGAGCGCACCGAAGAAGCTCAACAGTCCGCCCACCACCCACACGGCCAGCAGCACCACCGGCGACCCCACATAGCCGGCAATCGCGGCAGGCACGATGAAGATGCCAGACCCGATGACCGTCCCGACCAGGATACCCATCACGCTGGTCAGGCCGAGGATCCGCGGCAACTCGCGGGTTCCCGACGCGGTGTGGTGTGTGTCAACTGGTGTGAACGACATGGCTAAAGGTTCACCATCATCTGGACGACCGGGTTGCCGAATCACCGGGAATCACCGGCAGGACGATGTGCGACGGATACCGCGCGCTGTGGTACACCGTCTGCGCCGCCCTGACCATCGCGGTCCCCGTCCCGGGGTCCTCGCCCGTGTTCAGGTTGCGATCGAAGCGCGGGAAATTACTGCTCGAGATCTCCACCCGAATCCGGTGGCCCGGCAGGAACACGTTGCTCGTGGCCCACAGGTCGATTGTATATTCGTAGACTTTCCCGGGCTCGATGGGACTGGCCTGCCTGTTGGACGCGCGGTACCGCGCGCGCACGATTCCGTCCTGCAGGTTGCGCGCGTACCCGCCTGGCTCGACATCGACGAGCTTCGCTGTCCAGTCGGTGTCTTTCGCGTTCGTCGCCGCGTACATCGTCACGGTGATCGGCCCGGTGATCTCGAGCGGCGCGGGCAATTCGGGCGTGGTGTAGACGAGGACGTCATCGCGGCGCTCGGCCGCCCGCTGGTCGAATGGCCCCATCGGGACGATCTCGGTCCAGCAGCAGTTGTTGCCACCGAGCGTCGGGACCGGCCGGGCCGGGTCGTAGGTGAACGTGTCCGTCGCCTCCCGGGCCGTGGGCAGCTCCGTGCTGAGCGCGCCGTCGCCGTTGAGCGAGTTCGCCCGCCCCGCACTGTGAAGGTAGTACTTCGTGTACCGGGTACGCGCCAGGGGCCATTCGCGCTCGTACCGCCACGAGTTCTCACCCATCACGAAGATCTTGATCGGGGGCTCCTCAGCGACCCCGTTCCGGGCTCCCTTGAGCCAGTAATCGAACCACCGAAGCTGCACCCGGGCGAGGTCCACGGACGCCTCCGGCCCGAAGTTGACCTCGCCAACGGGATTCCGGCCGACGCCATGGACCCACGGCCCGATCATCACGCGTCTGCCGGCGCGAGCCGCCTCGGTCCTGCCACGCTTCGTGATCTCCACGTGGTCGGTCAGCAGGCCCTTCAGGAAGATGTCGTACCAGCCGCTGATGCTGAACGAGGGGACCGCAATCTGGTCCTGGGCGTGCTCCCAGCTGTTCTCGTCCCAGTAGGCATCGCGGGTTGGATGGGCAACCCAGTCCCGGTAGAACGGAATCCTGCGGCCAGCCGCTTCGTCGGCGTCGGAGATCGGGAGGTGCTGGAAGGCCGCCGGCCATCGATATGCGGTCAACTCCTGATTCACACGACCGTCGATGTACACGGCCCAGGGCAGCGCAAAACCGAGCTGAAACGCGCCGCCCTTGTAGATCCAGTTGTCGTAGGTGTCGAGCGTGGTGACATTCGGGATGATCGCCGTGAGGTACTTGCTGCCTGTGAGGGCTTGAAGGAACTGCGTCAGCCCGTAGTACGACTGGCCCATGGTCCCGATCCGGCCATTGCTCCATGGCTGCCGCCCGACCCACTCGTCGCTGTCGAAGCCGTCGTTCGCTTCGTTCGAGAAAGGGTAGAAGACACCGTCCGAGTCGTATCGGCCTCGCACGTCCTGCTGGACGACCGCATAACCGCGCTGAGCGTAGAAGAGAGATTGGTAGTGCCCCTGGTCAATCGCGCCCGGAGAGTTGTTGCTGTACGGCGTCCGCACGAGAAGCGTGGGATAGCGACCCTCGGCGTCCGGACGGTAGATGTCCGCTGACAGCTTGACGCCATCGCGCATGGGCACGCCAACGTGGTGCTCCATCCGCACGCTGAACCCGGGCTGAGACAAGAGGGATTCGTCGTAGTGGGCGGCGAGGCGCTGCGCGGCCGGCCGACCGGACGAAGCAACGGTCCAGAAGGCCAGCGCACCAACCAGCAGCCGAATCACAGCAGCAGGGCGCTTCATCGGTTCCCTCCGGTCGAAGGGGGCGCAGGCGTCTGGACTCGGAGAGGGCGGGCCCGTCGACCCCAACGCCCACGAGTCTCGGCGTCCCGGGCCGCATTGTCAACAGACTGTTTGCAGGAACGATACTCTCAATGCTGACAACAACTACTTCGGGGGCGATGCAGCGGCGTGACTTGAAAAGACCCGGCGACATGAACCATAGTTACGGACCGCAGGACAGGGTCGTGCCGGCGCCCCCGCTCGCACCTTGAACAACCCAGATGGCAGGAGGGACTTCGATGCTGATCCGGATCGGTTCCCCGTTCGTGCTGGCGCTGGCCGTGCTCGCCTGCGCCCAGCCGGCCCGGGCACAGGCCCCTTTCACGATGGGCGGCGTCACGGCTCAGCCGGGCACCGTCGCGTCGGGGGCCCTCAACGTGGCGGCCCGACCGGGCGATGAAGGCACCACCATCCCGTTCTCAGTCGTCAACGGCGCACGCCCCGGTCCTGTGCTGGGCCTGCTCGCGGGAACCCACGGCTCCGAGTACCCGCCGATCCTCGCGATGCAACGGCTCCGCGCGACCATCGACCCGAAGGACCTGTCGGGCACGATCGTCATCGTGCATGTGGCGAACATGGTGTCGTTCCTGGGTCGGACCGTCTACTACTCGCCCGTCGATCACAAGAACCAGAATCGGGTCTATCCCGGTCGCCCGGACGGCACGCTCTCCGATCGCGTCGCCGACACGATCAGCCGTGACGTGATCAGCCGAATCGACTACCTGATCGACCTGCACTGCGGCGACGGCAACGAATCGCTGGTGCCCTACGTCTACTGGTCCACGTCCGGGACGCCCGAGCTGGTGGAAGCCTGCCGCCAGCTGGCGCTGGCCTTCGGCATCGACTACGTGCTGATCAACCCCAGCCGGCCGATCGATCCCGCCAGAACGAGCTCGGGGACCAACACCGCGATCGCGCGAGGCAAGCCGGGGCTGACCATCGAATGGGGCGGCATGGGAGAAGTCGACGAGGAATCGATCGCGGGGATCGTGCACGGCGTGGAGGGCGTGCTCCGGCACCTCAAGATGCGCGCCACCGGCGCCCCCCCGGTCGAACACCCCGTGTGGCTCGCGCGAAACCAGGTGCTCGTCAGCGGTGCCACGGGCATCTGGTACCCGGTGGTCGAAAAAGGGGGCCTGGTGTCGCAGGGCACGCTGGTCGGGCGCATTACCGATTTCTGGGGCGTGACCCTGGAGGAGGTGCGGGCGCCCTTCGACGGCGTCGTGTTGTACGTCGTCGGCACGCCGCCGACGACCAAGGGCGAACCGCTGGCGGGCATTGCGGCGCGCGCGACGGAGGCGGACTTTCCCAAGAAGTAGCACGGGGCGGGGACGGGTGGAACCCGGCATGACGGTCGTGCCGGGCGGATCGACACGGATCCTCAGCGGTGTGAGCCCGCTGGCGCAGCCCCCGTCCTGCGGCCGGACGCCAGCCTGGATAGCCCGGGTCCCGGATCAGGCCCGGATCAAAGACCCGGCGGAGCGAGCGGCGATGGAGGGTGTGGTGCCTCCGTATGAATGGGTCGTGGCCGGACGTTCACCGCATCATCGGGCCACCGCCGAGGTGGCCAGTGAGCCAAAGGATCAACAGAATAATCAGCACAAGGCCGAGCAGTCCGCCGCCGTAGTGTGGGGTGCCCCACCCGGCACCACGCCCGTAGTAGTACCCGCCGCCTCCGCCGAAGAGCAGCACCAGGACGATAATCAGAATGATCAGCATGACGGTACCTGTCTCCTTCCGGACTCACGGGTGGGATGGGCCCGTGCAGAGTCGGTGGGCAGAGGGGGGCCCTCCGCCGGCGTCCCATGAACTCGTGCGCACGACAACGGTCTCCGTGGCGGTGGCGCGATGGATTCCCCACCTGACGATCGTGCCAGGCCGAAGGAGGTCAGGAGCACCTGGAGCAACCCGGGCATCCCTCAGGCGGCTCCCGTCCTCCCACCGCGCAGACCTGCCTACTGCCCCGAGAACCTGATCGTGACGGTTATGAGCACCGGCACGGGCACGCCGTTCAGGAGAGTCGGCGTGTACTCCCACTGCTGCACGGCGTCAAGCGCAGCCTGATCGAGCAGCGGGATCGAGCGCACGACCGTCGCGTCGATGACCTTCCCGTCGGTCCCGATTGTCGCTTCGATGACGACGACCCCGGTGACATGCGCCGCCTGCGCCATGGCGGGGTACACCGGCTTGACGTCCTTGATCTTGGTTG
The DNA here is from genome assembly GCA_963813325.1 of uncultured Acidobacteriota bacterium. Taxonomy (GTDB): domain Bacteria; phylum Acidobacteriota; class Vicinamibacteria; order Vicinamibacterales; family JAKQTR01; genus CAWEYM01. Next base: position 659,129 of record CAWEYM010000001.1, on the reverse strand, counting down.
GTGGCTTGATCTGACCCCCGACGCGGACCGCCGCCTTCCTGGCCTGCGCCCTGGCCGCGGCAGCATCGGCTCTCGCTTTCTCCTTGGCCGCGAGAGCGTCGGCCTGCTCCTTGCCCGCGACCGCATCGGCCGCCGCCTTGTCGCCTGCCGCCTTCGCGGCGACTGCGAGTTCCTTGGCCTTGTCGTACGACTTGAACCACTTGCCATCCTGCGTCTTCAGCTCGGCGTCGAGTGCTGCCTGGGCATCCTGGGCAGCCTTCAGCGACTCGGCGGCATACTGATCCGCGCGGTCGGTGGCGGCCTTGTCGAGGGCGGCCCTGGCCGCATCCACGTCCGCGCTGGGCGGCGCCGCGCAGCCCGCGACAGTGATCGTGAGGCCCACGGCAATTGCGAGGAATCCTGCGGTGACACGCATGTTGTGCTTCCCTCCCTGGACTCAAGCATTACGGGCTTCCATCAGCCGTGTCTGTTCAGTTGTGCACACCGCACAACCCCTCGCGTGAGGTGCGCTGTCCACGCGGCCTCCATGCGCATCGGGGGCTGGTCCTCAGCGGCCGCCGAAGTTGTTACAGCCCGTTCACAACCGATCGGCCAACTTTTGGCCCCCTTGCGGGCCAGAAAGGCATCACGCATGATCGCCTCATGCCGGGGAGAGGGCCGTGCGGCGCAGGCGTACGCGCCGTCCCCGCCGGGTCCGCGTGGCCGGGTCCGGGTGGAGTGACGGTGCAACGTCCTGTTCGCCGAAACACGACGATGCGAAGGCGGCGTCCCACGCACGAGGTGCGAGATGACCGACGCGGAGTGGCAGGATGAACTGTCGGCGGCGCTCAGAGACTCTGGCTGGGCCGTGTTCTCTGCCGGCTGTGCTCCGGATTCCTCGACCTGCTTTGCACGGCTGACGAACGGGCATACTGGAGCCGCGAGGCAGGTCACGCTGTCACGAAACCGGTTTCGCACCAGGGAAGAACGCTGCGAGGAAGTCCGCCGGCAGATTTCAGTGTCGAAGTAGAGCTGCTTCCCTGACCCCGGAGCTCACGTCCTTCTTCAATACCGGGGACCCGCCCGAGTCGTGCCGGTTCCCCGGTACCCGGCCACCACCGCTCACGGTCCAGCGCACCCCAGCATGCTGCGGCCGCCGGCTTGTGTGTGCGCCATTGAACACCTGTCGCCGTTGATGCGCACCACCGGTCGGGGAGCGTCCGGTGGAACGACTGACGTTCCGACCGCCCTCGGGCCCCGGCCGAGGGGGTGATGAGGTGCCCGCGCATTGGTGGGGGGAGGCAACGGACCCGGGTGCTATCATGTTCTCTTCCAGCGCGAGTCAGCCTGCGAACGCCAGGTGCGACACCCCCATGTCCATACATGTCGGAATCGACGTCGGGTCGGTCAGCGTCAAGGCTGCGTTGTACTCTGCGGCTCCCGAGGATGCCCACTTCTTCGAGGGCCTCGCCGCCGAGGCGGGGTTCCACCCGGTGCGGGCGCTGACCGACGCGCACGGACGACGAGGATGGCTCGCGGTCGCCCCCTACATGCGGATCGTCGGTGTGCCGTCCGCCCACGCGCGCGCGGTGCTGGAAGGCCTGATCAGCGTGATCGACCGTTCGGCCCTCGGCCACGTCGTGGGAACGGGCTCCGGGGCCGGGATGCTCGAGGAGGTGTTCGGCATCGAGCGCACCAGCGACTTTCGCGTGCTCACGAGGGCGGTGGAGATGTTGCTGCCGTCGGTGCGGAGCCTGTTCGAGATGGGCGGCGAGAGCTCGAAGTTCGTGCGGTTCGAGCGCCACGGCCAGGACGGCCGCCTCGGTATCGCGGACTACCAGACCAACGGGGACTGCGCGGCGGGCACGGGCGCTTTTCTCGATCAGCAGGCCAGCCGGCTCAAGTTCAACATCGACGACGCCGGGCGCATCGCCCTCTCCACGCACCGCGCGGCCCAGATCGCCGGCCGCTGCTCCGTGTTCGCCAAGAGCGACATGATTCACGCCCAGCAGAAGGGCTTCACCCCCGAGGAGATTCTGAACGGCCTGTGCGACGCGGTGGCGAGGAACTTCCGCAGCTCGATCACGACGGGCCGTTCCATCACGCCGGACATCGCGTTTGTCGGGGGCGTTGCGGCCAACGGCGGCGTCGTCCGGGCGCTCGACGCGGCGTTTGGCTGGGCGCCCGGCACCGTGATCGTGCCCCCGGAGCACGCGTCGTTTGGCGCGATCGGCGCGGCGCTGGTGGCCCACGACGTGGCCCACGACGGCGGGCGCCGGTCACCGGAAGTGATCCTGGGGCGGTCCGCCGTCCGCAACCAGGTGTTCCCCGTCGCACCCCGCCTGGTGATGGACAACGTCCTGCTGCTGCGCGACCGCATGACGGCCGAGCCGCCCGCGGCGGGCGATGGGCCGGCTGACGCGTACCTGGGTCTCGACATCGGGTCCGTCAGCACCAATCTCGTCGTGATTGACGCCGAGGGTCGCGTCCTGCAGGAGATCTACCTTCGCACGGAGGGGCGGCCGATCGAGGCCGTGAGCGCCGGGCTGCGGGAGATCGAACGGGCCATCGGTGACCGCATCCGCATTCGCGGCGTCGGCACGACGGGGTCCGGCCGCGAACTGATCGCCGAGCTCGTCGGCGCCGACACGGTCAAGGACGAGATCACCGCGCACAAGACCGGCGCCACCGTGGCCGACGAGACGCTGCTCGGCCTCGGGGTGGACACGGTGTTCGAGATCGGCGGCCAGGACGCCAAGTTCATCCGCCTCGAAAAAGGCATCGTCGTGGACTTCGCGATGAACGAGGCCTGCGCCGCGGGGACGGGCAGCTTCCTGGAAGAGCGCGCCCAGGAGCTGGGCATCCGGATCAACGGCGAGTTCGCCGCCCTGGCGCTGTCCAGCACCGCCCCGATCCGCCTGGGCGAACGGTGCACCGTGTTCATGGAGCGGGACGTCAACGACTGCCTGCGGCGGGGCGCGGCCCTCGCCGACGTGGTCGCGGGGCTGGCGTACTCCGTCGCCACCAACTACATCAATCGCGTCGTCCGGGGGCGGAAGATCGGCGACGTGGTCTTCTTCCAGGGCGGCACGGCCTACAACGACGCCGTGGCGGCGGCGCTCAGCGCCATCATCGGCAAGCGTGTCATCGTCCCGCCGTTCAACGGCGTGATTGGGGCGCTCGGCGTGGCGCACCTCGCGCGGGCGAAGATGCGCGACGGCGTCCCGAGCTCGTTCCGGGGATTCACGCTCGACAAGGTCGACTACGAGACGTTCGAGTTCACCTGCCGCGGATGCGCGAACTACTGTCAGATGCAGCGCTTCACCGTGGACGGGGAGCAGACCTACTGGGGCGACAAGTGCTCCGAGCGCTACCGCAAGGCTGTCCGCTCAGGTCGGGAGCCCGTCATTCAGGACCTGGTCGCGTTCCGCCAGTCGCGTCTCCTGGACGGCTACGATCCCGATGCGGGCGCCGGACCCGTGGTGGGGATTCCGTACTGCATGTCCACCTACGAGTGGGGGCCGTTCTGGTTTGCCGTGTTTCGGGAGCTCGGGATCCGCGTCAGGCTCTCCGACCTCACGACGAACGAGATCGTCAAGCTCGGACTGGAATCCACCGTGTCAGAGCCGTGCTTTCCCGTGCAGGTGGCGCATGGCCACATCCGCTCGCTCCTGGAGGGCGGTGCCGACTTCGTGCTGGTCCCCAACGGGATCACCGCCCAGGGCGACCCCGGGGAGAAGCCCTCGTTCTTCTGCCCGTGGAGCCAGACGCTGCCGTTCGTGGCGCGTGCGGCCCCGCACATCTTCGACGCCCGCCACCGCCTGATCGCGCCCACGCTCTGGTTCAACCACGGGGTGCCGGCGGTCGCGGCGTCGGTGCGGGAGGCGCTGGCGGGCTGCGGCCTTCACCACCCGGCGAAGCGCGTGGAGAAGGCCGTGCACGCGGGATTCGACGCCCTGGCGGCGTTCCGGGCGTCCCTGGTCGAGGCCGGTGACCAGGCGCTGGCCGCGCTGGAGCACCGCAAGGAACCGGCCGTGGTCCTGCTTGGCCGGCCGTACAACATCTACGACAGCGGTATCAGCCTGAACGTGGCGACGAAGTTGCGGCACTACTACGGCATCAACGTCCTCGGCTTCGACTGCATCGCTCCGGATGAGGCCGAACTCCGGCGCTGCAAGGAGACGATGTTCTGGAGCTACGGGGCGCGCCTGCTCGCCACCGCCGCGTTCGTGCGACAGAAGCCGCATCTGCACATCATCTACATCACGAACTTCAAGTGCGCGCCCGACTCGTACGTGAAGCACTACATCGCCGATGCATCGGGCCGGCCGTTCCTCACGCTGCAGTTCGACGGCCACAACAACGACGCGGGCGTCCTGACCCGCTGCGAGGCGTACCTGGACAGCAAGGGCGTCCTGGGAGGATGACCATGGAGTCGAGGGGCGCCGGTCCCGGGGAATCGAGGCACCCGCTGCAGGAGCGCCGGCTGTGGATTCCGCAGATGAGCCGCGGCGGGGCGATGGCGTTCGCGGCGGCATTTCGCAGCGTGGGCATCGACGCCCAGATCTGCCCCGACAGCGACGACCGCACGCTCGAACTCGGGTTGCGGCACACCTCCGGGGAGGAATGCCTGCCGGCCCGTGTCACCCTGGGCAATTTTCTGAAGGTCGTCGAGCACCCGGGGTTCGATCCGTCGCGCACGGCCTTCTTCATGCCGACGGCCGACGGGCCGTGCCGCTTCGGCCAGTACGCCCCGTACATACAGAAGGTGCTGCGCGACCTCGGCCTGGACGAGGTCGCGGTGTTCGCGCCGAGCAGCCGCGACGGCTACCGGGGCATCGGGGTCCACGTCAACGAGTTGATGCGAAACGCGCTTCGGGGTCTCGTGTGTGCCGACATCCTCAGGAAGATGGTGCACCGGACCCGGCCGTACGAGACCGTCGCCGGCAGCGCCGATGCGGCGCACGCGCGGGGCATCGCGGCGGTCGAACGGGTCCTGGAGCGCCCGGGCGTGTCGGTCGGGGCCCGCATGCGGCAACTCGAGGCCGCCATGCTGGCCGTGCGCAGCGACTTCCGGCACGTCGAGGTGCACTCCTCGCGCCGGCGCCTGTTCGTGGGCGTCGTCGGCGAGATCTTCTGCCGTCTCACGCCGTTCACCAACGAGTCGATCGTCCGGAAGATCGAGGCGCTGGGAGGCGAGTGCGCGCTCGCCCATCTGGTCGAATGGGTCTGGTACACGAACGCCGAACACCAGAAGCGGCTCAGGCAGGCCGGGCGGCGGTTCTCGCGGGCGATGGCGGCCGCGAAGCTCTCCGACTACCTGCAGCACCGCGACGAGCACCGGCTCTACCGGATCTTCAAGGACGAGTTCCGGGGCTACGAGGAGCCGCCGATCGGACGGATTCTCGAGCTGTCGCGGCCTTACCTGCCTCACACCGGCGCCCTGGGCGAAATGACGCTCAGCGTCGGCAAGGCCGTGTCCTACTATCACCAGGGGTGTGACGCGGTCGTGGATGTCGCGCCGTTCACCTGCATGAACGGCATCGTGACCGAAGCGGTCTACCCCCGGGTGAGCGCGGACCACGACGACTTCCCGATTCGCAATTTCTTCTTCGATGGCGCGCGCGCCGATCTCGAGCGTGACCTGAACATCCTGATGGAGCTGGCCCGGATGTATCAGGCCCGCAAGAAGGTGCGGCGCGTGTTCCCGCCCGGGTTTCCGGGCGCCGCGACCACCCCTTCCTAGGCGTCATCCATGGCTCCCAGTCCTCGTCGTCCGCACGGCGCGCACCAGGCCCGACGCGCGCGGCGTACCAGGCCCGGGCTGCGGGCGGGCAGGCGCCCGGCTCCCGACCGCTGTCTGCCCAGGCAGGGGAGCGTTCCATGAGCGAGCGCGGTCCTCTCGATGGTCGTGTGGCTGTCGTCACCGGCGGCACGCGCGGCATCGGCCGCGCGATCGCCCTCGCGCTCGCGGCGCGGGGAGCGGCGGTCGGCGTCTCGTTCCGGCGGAACGAGGAGGCGGCGCGGGACACGGAGCTGGCGCTGCGGCAGGCGGGCGTCAAGGTGCTGGCCGCACGGTGCGACGTGCGCGACGAGGCGGCGGTTGCGGCCTTCTTCGAGCAGGTCGGCGCCGCGCTCGGTCCCGTGGATATCCTGGTCAACAACGCCGGGGTGGTCAGCGACGCGCTGGTCGCGTTCCTCGATCGCGCGCGGTGGGACGACGTGATGGCGGTGAACCTGGACGGCCCCTACCTGTGCGTCCGGGCAGTCATCCGGGGAATGCTGAAGCGACGCTGGGGGCGGATCATCAACATCGCGTCGCGCAGCGCCGACGCGGGGCCGCCGGGACAGACTGCGTACTCGGCCTCGAAGGCCGGCCTGGTGGGGTTCACGCGGACGCTGGCGCGCGAGGCGGCGTCGTACGGCGTGCTGGTGAACGCGGTGTCGCCGGGCCTGATCGAGACGGACCTGACCCGGGCGATGCCGCCGCGGCAGCAGCAGGGGCTGCGCGCGACGATTCCGCTCGGGCGAGCCGGGCGGCCGGACGAGGTTGCGGCGCTCGTGGCGTTTCTCGCGTCGGACGAGGCGAGTTACATCACCGGGCAGGTGATCGGCGTGGACGGCGGACTCGTCTGACCCGGACGCCGCGTCCAGGTCCCGCCGAAGGCGTCCTGGCGTCACGTCCGGCCAGGGCCGGGCCCCGAGGCCGGCGCCTCAGTCCGCCCGTCGCATCACGATCGCGGCATCGTTGCCGCCAAAGGCGAGCGACGTCGAGATGCCGCACCGGACAGGCTGGCAGCGCGCCTGGTTCGCCACCACGTCCACCACCTGACATTCGGGGTCGGTCTGGCCGTGGTGGATCGTCGGCGGGATCACGCCGCGTTCGATCGTCAGCGCCAGCACCACCGCCTCCACGGCTCCGGCCGCGCCCAGGCAGTGCCCGATCATCGACTTGATCGAGGTCACGGGCACCTGCGCGGCCCGATCGCCAAGCGCCCGCCTGATGCCGATCGCCTCGGTCCGGTCATTCGCCGTGGTGCCGGTCCCGTGCGCGTTCACGTGATCCACGTCCCCGGCTGACACGCCGGCGGCGGCCATGGCGGCGGTCAGGAGCGCGGCCACCGCGGCGCCATCGGGTTCTGGCGCGGTTGCGTGGTACGCCTCGCAGTACGCGGCGTAGCCGGCCAGCTCGACGTACACGTGGGCGCCGCGGGCCCGCGCGCGATCGAGATCCTCCAGCACCAGCACGGCCGCGCCTTCCCCGACGCTCATGCCGCTCCGGGTCACGTCGAACGGCCGGCAGGGCTGCATGTCCACCAGCCTCAGCGCGTTGAAGCCGCTCAGCGCCGTCAGGCACAGGGAGTCGCTGCCGCCGCACACCGCCGCGTCCAGCTGCCCGGTGGCCACCAGGTCGGCCGCGTAGCCGATCGCCATCGTGCTCGAGGAGCAGGCCGTGTTCAGGCACGCGCGCAGCCCCGTGAGGCCGAAGTGCCGCGCCACGCTGTCGGCCGACGCCCCGTTCAGATAGGTGAGGATTTCCGAGGGCCGCGCCGGCCGGTCGGCGATCGCGCGCGAGTAGTAATGCTCGTTGCGCAGCAGATCGTTGGCGCCGACGCCCAGCAGGACGCCGATCGACGACCGGGGGATGTTCGTGTCGAGCAGGCCCGCGTCGGCCAGCGCTTCCGAGGAGGCCAGCACGGCCAGCTGGTCGGCGCGCGAGTAGCGGCGTCGCTCGCGCGCCGAGAAATGCGCGACGGGATCGTACCGCACCTCGGCCACCATTCGACTGCGGCACCCCTCGCCGTCGAACAGCGTCAGCTCGCCGATGCCGCAGCGTCCCTCGCAGAGGGCCCGCCACGCCGATTCCCGGTCGAGGCCCACGGCGCAGATCAGCCCCATCCCGGTCACCGCAACGCGCCGTTTCGTCATGTCAGCCCCCACCCCTCCGCCGGTCATGGGCGCCGCGTGCCGGCGCCGGCCTTCTCCGGCGGGCGGACGCCGCCCACTCATGTCAGTCAAGGTACGGCAACTGCAGCTCCCGCTGCAAGCGCGCGATTCGACGCCCTTCGCCCCGTTTCTGCGCCAGTGTCACGAACAACGGGATGAACTGGAACGGCAGCGACATCAGCGAGCAGCCGATCGCGCCAGCCCGCTGCCGGGGCGTCAAGCCGCTCGGATGGATGCCGAGGAGGGCAGCCCAGTAGTTCAGCACGACACCGTAAATCTCGTACGCCAGCCGTGCCGGCGTGCCGTGGGCCCCCGCGGCGCGGCTCTCGCCGCGTTTCAGGCTCTCGAGAAATTCCCCGCGCGTGCGGCCGGCGGCCTCGGTGAAGGCCGCCCCGATATGGCGCGCCACGTGGGCGTCGCTGCCACCGGTCTCGCCGACCCGGCGGGAGCTCCATGCCCGCGTGACGGCCGCCGCCAGCCTGTTGTGCGCGGCGAGCATCGTCGCGTTGCGCACTTCCACGGCGTGCACCAGGGGGAGCAGCCGGTCGAGATAGCTCCGGGCATCCGTCTCGCCCCGGAAGAAATGGAACGGGTGATGGAGCACGAGCGCGACGCCCCGGGATCGGAGGAACGCCGCCGCCTCGAACACGTTTCCCCGCAGGGGCTGCACGTCGCGATGGTCGGATTCGGTGAGGCCGAGCGCGCCCAGGTGAAGGCGCATCCCGGTGTCCGGCACGAGGCACCCGATCTCCTCGCCCATCACGAGGTCCGACACGTCCGGGTGGCTCGCGAGCAGCTCCAGGCAGCCGTCGATGCTGTCGTGGTCGGTGATCGTCACGAGGTCCATGCCGCGCGCGCGCGCCGCGCGATAGACCGTCTCGGGGCTCGAGTAGCAGTCGCGGCTGCGGAACATGCGCAAGGTGCGCGTGAAGCCCGAGTGGTGCGAATGCACGTGCAGATCGGCCCGCAAGGGGTGCGATCCCGGGGGTGTCATATCGGCTTGAACACCATGAACTCGACGACCCACGAGCCCGTTCCCCGGTACATCTTCGGCAGGAATCCCTTGCCCACGCCGAGCTTCAGCATCGTCATCTTCGGGCCCGGGAAGTTCACCTCGGTGCCGATTCCGGTCGTCGGCACCCAGGCTGCCTGCGACGGCGTGCGTCCCTCCGCGTGATCCACGTAGAGGGCGAAGCGGTACAGGTTCAGGATGTTGAACGAGTACGCCGCGCGGATCATCCCGAGCTCCGAGAAGCGGAGGCCGGCCGACGGCACACCACGCATCCGCGTCTCGTCGAACAGGCCGAACCGGTACATCGAGAACCGATCCTCCCGCTCACCGCCGTAGTAGGCCGCGTTGAGGTGGACCTTGTTGAACGCCTTGAAATAGAAGTCCTTGCTCAGCCCGAGGCTGTACTTCGTGTAGCTGCGCGCGGACGGGTCGAAGTCGGTGCCGTCCCCCCACGCCACCCAGGTCGCCCGGCGGAAATAGGCGTAGCCCGCGAGCAGCGAGTAGCCCCCGCGGCGGTATTCGTACGCGACGCTGGGGTTCAGCGTCGTCGTGTTCACGGGCACGACGAACGTGGGCGCCGTGATTCCGGGCGACGACGAAAACGCGTCGTACTGCGCGTGCGCGCCCAGCGTGATCTTCTGGAAGTCGGACAGCTGGTACCCCAGGTTTGCGCCCGTCAGCGCCCTCCGGCTCTGCAGCCGCTCGCCCCTGGCCTCGCCGTGCTCGTCGAACACCTGGTCGTTGCTGTTGATCGCAATCCCGAAGAAATCGAGGCTCACGTCGAACTTCGTACCGCCGATGTTGGCTTTCTGGAGGTTGCCGCCGCCCAGCACGCCCGAGAAGATGAACCCGAGCTGCAGGCCGCGGTTCAGGAAGTTGAAGTTCACGTAGTCGATGCCGAACAGCGGCACCGGGTAGTCGTAGGACGGGTCGAAGGTCGCACCGAGCGCCAGCGCCTTTGCGCTGGTCGTCAACTGGTCGCTGACGACGCGTTCGTTCCCGCGCTTGATCAGGTTTCGCATCCCCTGGTCGGTGTCGCGGTACATGATGCTGTCGCCCTGGCGCGCCTGCTGCCGCTCGCTGGCGAATGCCTGGTCGTTCACGCGGAAGTCCGAGAACGTGACGTTCCTGTCCACCAGGAGGTTGCGGCCGGCGATCAGCATGATCTGATGGCTGACCAGCTTCGTGAAGAGGTAGACCGGGCGGTCGTCCACGCGGCCCACCGGCTCGTACGTCTGGGTCTCCTCGCTGGACACGACGGGCGCCGACAGGTTGGTCTGGACCGCCTGCACTTTCAGGCGGACATAGCGCTCGCTGTCGATCCAGACCTTCCCGCGATAGAGCGACCGCGCCTGGTCGATCGGATCGAACCGCACGACGTAGCAGGGGCGGTCGCCGACGCGATCGGTCCCTTCGAGGTGATAGGCGTAGTCGCGGTTGAACCTCAGCGTCAGCGGGAGCGAGAGGACCTTCTCCGGTTGCAGCATCGGGAACGGCGGGCGCTTGCGCCCGAAGCGGGCGCCGTTCAGCGAGAAGCTCATTTCCTCCCATTCGCTCGTGTCCGGGGCGTAAAAGAACCGGTTCTCGACCACCACGTCGTAGGAATCGAGCGCCGTCGGCTGGAAATGGATGTCCACCCTCGCGTTGGCGATGTAGTTCCTGACCAGGGCCTCCTGGGCCGTCTGCGCCTGCTGGTACCGGGCCACGATCTCCTCGACGGTCGGCAGCGCCCGCTCCGCGGCCTCGGACCGCATCGCGTAGACGTCCTGGGCGCCGAAGTTGAAGTCGAGCAGCAGCGGCCGTTCCGACAGATCCACGCGTGCCGTTGTCGTCTTCGTCGCCTCGTCGCGGGCGGCATCGCCCGGCTTCGCCGTCGTCCCTGCCGCCGCGTCGCGGACCATGGTCGTGCCGGCCGACGCCAGGTGCAGGCTCACCTCGAGCGGCTGTCCCGACCGGTCCGGCGCCCAGTAGACGAGGTACGTGGCGAACGTCGTCATGTTGTAGAGGAGGCGATGCGGGACCGAGGCGGTGAGGTCCTGCCCGTTCACCGACAGCTTCAGCGCTGACGCCTGTTCGTCCAGGGTCACGATTTCACCGGCGAGAACGTCCTTGATGGTCATCGCCGCCTTGAGCGCTGTCGCGAGCTCGTCGGCGCCGGCCACGCAGGTGGTGAACGCGCTCTGCCCGCCGATGTGCGCCAGGTGCCAGCCAATCAGCCGGTCGGCCGCACCACGGCCGTCGCCCGGCAGCACCAGGCCGGTGACACCCGTGAACGCCGTCGGGTCCTCCCTGGTCACGAGGGCATCGAGCGCGGTCAGCGCGGCGTCGGCTTCCGTCCGGTCGTTGCCGGCGACCGACAGCGCGACGGCGTCCAGGTAGGCCGCCACCTCCTCGCGGTACACCTGCTCCTGCCACGCCGCGGCGTCCTGCGGCCCCAGGCTGCCTTCGACGATGAGCGCAGCGGGGTCGATCGAGCGCACCTGCACGGCCACGAACTTCACCAGGTACGCGTAGTCCCGTGGCGCGGGGCGCGCGGCGCCCTCCAGCCGGTCTCCCACCTGGTAGGCGAGCACCTTGCCGCGGGCGTGCTCGGCCAGCGAGCGCAGCGGCGACCGCCACGCATCGATTCCCGCGGCGTCGGTCGGCGCGTCCACCAGCGTCAGCACGACCGGGATGTGCTTGCGCGCGTACAGTTCGATCCGCTCGTCGAGCCGCGCGAAGTCGGTCGACGCGGCGCCGAGATCGCCCCGGCGGACGAGCAGGCGGACGAAGACGGGCAGATCCGCGGGATCCACCCGCGCCCGGTCGACCGCCGGCGCGAGAATCGGGCCCTTGTCCAGCGTTTCGTCGACGCCCAGGCCCCTGAGCGGCGCGGGAGCGCCGAGGACCGGCACGGCCGCCGCCAGCGACAGGCCGACGAGCCACCCGAAGAGATGCTTCATACGCCCTCACCCGTCACGGCCCACGCGCCGATGGGACCGAAGTGCGCGCCGGCCAGGATGTCATTCAGACGCTCGCCGAATCCGGACAGCCGGTAGTAATGGCTGAACCGCAGCGGCCACGGCAGGGCGGCGCGCGGAGGCTGCGGATCGAGCTCCCACGGGTGCACGAAGATCGTGACCGGGTGCCCGCGCCGGTTTCGCCGCTCGATTTCCCTGATCACGGTCGCCGGCCGGCTCATCCTCAGGCCCCATCCTCCGCCGAGCGGCACCTGCTGACCGAGCCGGCGTCCGACCAGGGGGGGAACCTCGATCAGGCTCCCGCCGGCGGTCTCACGACGATGGGGGACCTGCGGGTAGTGCGGGTTGCCCAGCAGTCGCAGCGGAGTCATGCTCGAGTCGTAGCGGAACCCGTGCCGCGCGAGCACGGCGAGCGCCCACAGCGAGCGGTCGTTGATCGACCATTCCGGTGCGCGAAACCCGATCGGGGCGGGTGCCCCGGCCGCCTCGAGCACGGCGTTCGTGCGCACGATCTCCTCCTCGAACGACGACTCGTCGAGCTCGTAGACGCGCCGATGGGACCAGCCGTGCGAGGCAATCTCGTGGCCGGCCCCTCTGATGCGGCCGACCAGGCGGGGATGGCGTTCGGCGATCCAGCCGAGCACGAAGAACGTCGCCGTGATCCGATGGCGCGAGAGCAGGGCGAGCGCGAGGTCGGTCGTGAACTCCACGCGGCTGGGCAGCGTGAGCCACCGGTCCGGCGGGAGCAGGCCGTCGACGCCGCACACGTGGAACCACTCTTCGACGTCGATCGTGAGGAAGTTGCGCGGCGTTCCTGTCACGTCGCCTCAGCTCGAGGCTGCCGGCGCCTGTCCCCTGGTGTGCTCGATGAGCTGGACGATCGTGTTGACACTCCTGAGCGTGCGCCTGGCCAGCTGTTCGTCCGTGATCGTGACGTCGAACGAGCGCTCGAGTTCGAGGACCAGCTCCAGCACGTCGATGGAGTCGAGGCCAAGACCTTCGCCGAACAGGGGAACGTCATCGGCGATGTCGGTTGGGGCAATGGGCAGGCGAAGGCAGCGGACAATCGCCTCCTTCACCTGCATCGAGAGTGGTTGATCCATGACGGTGGTGCGGCCAGATCTTCAGTGAACGCGCGGCTGGCCCCGCTCGACTCTAGCGCAACTCACGCCTTGCGTTCAACCTCGCCTCGGTCCAGCGCTCGAACGACCAGGCTGTACTGCGCCCCGCCGTCGGCCGTGGCGTTGATGAGCGCCACGCGTCCGGTCGCGCGGCGCGAGCCGCCGGCGACGTCAACCGGGCAGCCGGGATCCGGCTGCTCGAATCCCAGGGTGGGGGGCAACACGCCCCGGCCGAGGCAGAACAGCGCGGCCACCAGCGCGGCCGCCCCCGCCGCCCCGAACTCGCCGACGGCGCCCTTGATCGACACGACCGGCACGCGCCCCGGGCCGAACACCTGGGCGATCGCGAGGGCTTCGACCCGGTCGAGCGCCGCGGTGGAGTTGGCGGACGCGAACACCGCGCTGACCTCGGCGGCCGCCACGCCGGCCTGGCTGAGCGCCGCTTCCATGGCGCGCACGATGCCGGACGGCTCCGTGGGCCACCCGTTCAACGGGCAGGCCGACGCCGCCGCGCCGGTCCCCAGGATCTCGCCGTACGGCGCCACGCCCCGTCGCGCGGCCGACGAGGCCAGTTCAAGGACGACCACGTGGCCCCCCGTTCCCAGCACGAAGCCGTTGCGCCGGGCATCGAACGGCCGGCTCGCCTCCTCTCCGCCGTCGGTCGGCGACAGCACGCGAAGCCGGTCGTGCACGCGGAAGAACTGCTCCTCGATATCGTCATTCCCGCCGCAGAGGAACGCGGATGCGCGGCCGTGCCACAAGTCCGAGGCGGCGAACGCAATCGCCGCGAGGGCGGACGCCTGCTTCTGCGCGATCGTGACATTGGGCCCGTGCAGGGCGAACTCGATGGAGCAGAGGCTGGCCGCGGCGTTGCCGATCGTATTGCTGAAACCGAGGGCGGGCACGGAGGCCGGTCCCGCCGTCACCAGCCGGTGCACGTGCGCGACGGTGCTGTGCAGGCCGCTGGTGGCGGTGCCCAGCGCCACGCCCACGTTCTCGCTGCCCGGTGGCAGGCGCGCGTCCTCGAGCGCCAGCCGGCAGGTGGCCAGCGCGAGGCGGCCGACCTCGTCGATGCGCCGCAGTTTCATCGGATCGATGTAGCGGGCGGGGTCGAAACCGCGGATCAGCGCGGCGGTGTGTGCGCGGCACCCCTCGGTGCTGAAGGCGGTGATCGGGGCAATCCCGCTGTGCCCGGCGAGCAGCTCATTGACGAAGGTTTCCGCCCCGATGCCGAGGCTCGACACGCACCCCGCACCGGTGACCACCACGTTGTCGCGCATCGGGCGGTACGGTATCATCAGCCGTTCGACCCGTTCAAGTCGGGCAACACGGACTTTCGGCTCGACAGGGTCGGCCCGCCGGACATGGTGCCCGGTTCTCGTGCCATCACGGCGCTGACGCAGTTCCCGTGCGCATGTCCTGCAACCTGTCCCTGCGCCCGCCTGTCCGGCCTGCGGCGTCCCCCCGCGTCGTCCGTGCCGGCATCGCCCTGATCGCCCTCCTCGGCGCGCTGGCTGGCGCGTCCGCCGCTCCACGCGATCCGTTCGACGAACTCCACGCGCGCATCGCCGCGGCCGAGGCGACGAGGCAGACCATCCGCGCGCGCTTCACCGAGACGACGACGTCGTCGCTGCTGGCCAGGCCCATGGTCGCCCACGGCACGCTCGTCGGGGAGAAGTCGGCGCCGGGCGTGTTGATCGGCGCGAAGCCGACCCGCATGCTGATCACGTACACGTCGCCCGACCGCAAGACCGTCTTCTTCGACTCCAATCGCCTCGTGATCCTCCGCGGGGACCGGAGCGAGCCCGAGCGGATCGACATCAGCGAGATCATGAAGACCGTGAACAAGTACTTCACCAACGCGAGCCCCGATCAGCTGCGTCGGGCGTTCACGATCCGCGCGTTCGTCGATCCGGACATGCCGGGACTCTCTCAGATAGACCTGTTGCCCAGGCGCAAGCAGATCAAGCAGGGGCTGGAGCGGCTGCAGATCTGGGTGACCAGCGACACCTGCATGCTGGCGCAGATGAAGATGTCCTTCCCTGGCGGCGACAGCGATGTTCTCACGCTCGAGGACGTGCAGCTCAACGTCCCGGTGCCCCCCCACACCTTCGACGTGGACGTTCCGCCGCCGGCCGCCCCGAAGAAGAAATAGCCGGGGGAGCCCCGGGCGCGGGCTCCGATTCAGGCCTGGTCCGCGACCGCCGTCTCGTGGCCCGTCGCGTGGGTCTCCTCGGGCGCCAGGTGATGCTCGGAGAGGTAGTACCGGGGATCCATCAGCCGCTGGGTCCGCATCAGCGCCCGCATCAGGAACGGGAAGTGCTGCGGCTTGACGTCGTGCACCCACTGCCACCATCGCTTGCTGCCGCGCAGGTTCAGCACGGACCGCCGCCACGTCTGGCAGTACAGCTCGAAGAACCGCCCCGCACCGAGTTTCGGCTCCCAGAGCAGGTGGCTCATGTCGAACTGCGCCCAGTTCGTGGCCCGGATGCGCGCGCGCACCGAGTCGTAATACGGCGTGCCCGGCAGCGGCGTGAGGATGGTGTAGCCGGCGCGGTGCAGGCGATGCTCGTCGACGAACGACCAGAGGCGTTCGAAATCACCCTCGTCCCACTCGGGGTCGATGACGAAGTTCCCCGTCACGCCGTAGCCGTACTCGCGCGCCACGGCGATGGCCTCGACGGTGCGGGCGACAGTCGTGTCCTTCGCCAGACCGTCCAGGTTGCCGTCGGTCGCCGCTTCCAGCCCGAAGAAGATGTCGATCTTGTCCGCGAACGGCCGCCACGCCCGGAGCAGGTCGGGCTGCGACGCCACCAGGTCCGTGCGGCTCTGGACGAGCACCCACGTCTTGCGCACGGCGCGACGCCGCAGTTCCTGCGCCAGCTCGAGGCTGCGATCCGCGCGATGCCAGAACAGGTCGTCGGCGACGAAGACGTGCGGGCCGACCGACGCGAAGTCGCGGCAGACGGCGTCAATCGATCGCACGCGATAGGAACGCTCGTAGAGCGGCCAGACCGAGCAGAACGAGCAGCGGAACGGGCAGCCGCGGGCGGTCTCGACGAGCCAGGTGGGACGGTACTGCAGGCACGCGTAATTGCGGAAACTGACGGCGACGGCGTGCCGCGCCGGCAGCGGGATCTCGTCGAGGCTGACCGGGTCGGCGGCGGCCGTGGCGACGAATCCGTCACCGCCGGTGTTCACCAGCAGGCCCGGGACCTCGCGCAGGGATCGGCCCCGCGCGATCGCGTCCACCACGTCCGGGGCCACGCGCTCGCCGTCGCCCACGGCGATCGCGTCGACCTCGGGGCATGCAAGCGGACCGGGGAACGACGCCGCCGAGTGTCCGCCCAGCAGGATGAAGACGCCCGGCGCCGCTCGCCGCACGCTGCGCGCGACGTCGAGGCTGTCGTCGATCTCGAGCGAGTGCATGCACGCCACGCCGACCACGGCCGGGCGGAAGCGCGCCAGCGCGCGCTCGATCGAGCCGCCGAAGCGCAGGTCCACGATCGTCGCGCGGTGGCCGCGCGCCTCGAGCGCGGCGGCCACGTACTCGAGGCCGAGCGGCTCGGTCCGGAAGAACGGGCCCAGTCCGAAGCGCTCGTTTCGCGGGGCAGGGCGGAGCAGCAGCACATCCACGTCGCTGGCAGGCTAGCATCGATACGCGAGCGCGATCAACCCCGGTGCGTCCGTCCACCCCGACGCACCCGGCGAACCTCGTCGGCGCCCGGCGTGCGACGGGCCCCGCCGGGCCGCCTGTGTTGCGACCGCGCGCGCGTTGTTGCTACACTGGCTGACTCCGATCGCCAGCCTCGACAGCCGACCCAATGATCGAACGATTGCTGCGTTTCGCGTACGTCCGCCGGCGGACGGTGCTGCTGGCCGCCGGTGCCCTGCTGGCCGTTTCCCTCGTGCTCGTGTCGCGCGTGTCCTTCGACTCCAACATCCTCAGGCTCCTGCCGCGCAAGAGCCCCGCGGTCAGGAGTTTCGACACCTACTTCCAGCATTTCGGCACCTTCGATCACATCTACGTGATCTTCGAGGTTCCGCCGGGCCACCGGATCTCGGAGGCCGAGGACTTCGTGGACCGCTACGTCGAGCGGTTGCGCCAGGCGCCCGAGATCGAGTCCGTGGACGCGGCGCTGTTCGACGAGGTCAAGGACTGGAACTACCTCTTCGACCGCGAACTGCTCCTGCTCGGCCCGGATCGGGCCGCTGCCGCGCTCGCGCGTTTCAGGCCGCCGGACATGGCGAGCGCGCTGGTGCAGTCGCGCAGCCTGCTGGCCGTGTCCACGCCCGCGGTGAAGGCCTACGTGCAGCAGGACCCGCTGGGGCTGCTCCCCTTGCTGCGGGACCGGCTCGGCCGAGGCCGCGCGCTGGTCGATTTCGACCCGACGCAGACGGGGTACGTGTCGCGCGACGGACGAAGCCGGCTCGTGATGGCCAAGCCCGTGCGTCCGCCGTTCGATACCGACTTCTGCAAGCGCCTCTTCGCCCGCCTGGCGGGCGTGGAGGCGGCCGCGCGATCCGCGCGTTCGGAGGACGACGACGCGCCTGCCGAAAACGGGGGGGAGGCGACGGTCCAGGTCGCCGGCGGCTACCGCATCGCGCTGGAGGCGGAGCGGATGATCCGCCGCGAGATCGTTGTCGACTCGGGCACCTCGCTGCTGGGACTGGTGATCCTCGTGCTCGTCGTGTTCCGCTCCTTCTGGTTCGTGATCTACGGCATCGTCCCGCTGGTCCTGGCCGCCCTCCTGACGCTCGGCCTCAACGGCCTCGGCGGCCCGCTCTCCCCGATTGCCGGCGGCTCGTCGGCGATGCTGTTCGGCCTGGGCATCGACGGCGTCGTGCTGATGTACCTGCGCTACCTGGAGGAGCGAGGGCGCGGTTTCGGCGCGGAGGACGCATTCGGACGGAGCGCCGGAACGGCGCGCAGCGTGATGCTCGCCTATGGCACCACCGCCGCGACGTTCTTTGCGCTGATGCTGGTCGACTTTCCCAGCCTCCACGACCTGGGACTGCTCATCGGAATCGGCATCCTCGCCTGCTACGGCCTGTTGCTGACGCTGCTGCCCGCGCTGGTCGGTCTCACGGCGCCGCGCCTGGTGCGCCCGTTCACGACCCCGTGGCTGGGACGATTCGTCGAGCGGAGGGGGCGGGCGATCCTCGTGACCTCCGTGGTGCTGACCGTTGTCCTCGGCGCGGCGGCCATGCGGCTGCGCGTGAACACCAGCCTCGAGAGGCTGCAGGCGCACACGGAAGGGACCGAACTCGAACAGCAGGTGGCCGACCGCTTCTCGCTGCCGCGCGACGTCGTGCTCGCGGTCGGTCAGGGGGCCAGCCTCGAACCCCTGCTCGCCTCCGCCGATCGGCTTGCCGCCGCTGCCGAACGGGAGATGCCGTCGCTCGTCGTCAGCTCGCCTGACACGGTGCTGCCCCCGGCCGCGGAGCAGGAGGAGGTGAGCCAGGTCCTGAGACGGGCCCATGTGGACGGCGCGCAGGTGGCTGCCGAGTTCGAGCGGCAGGCCGAGGCCGCCGGATTCCGGCCCGGCGCATTCCAGTCGTTCATCGGCCGGTTGCCTCGGATGCTCGATCCTGCGACTCGCATCACCTACGGCGGCCTGGTCGACCACGGGCTCTCTCCGCTCCTGTCCCGGTACGTTCAGCGCGGGCCGGAGGGGTTCATCGCGGTCGTCTACCTCTACCCGAGGGACACCGGCGATCTCGACCGGCTGCCGGCACTCGTTGCCAGGACGGCCCCGTCGTTCCAGCTCACCGGCGTGCCGTTCGTCAACCGTGAGCTCGCCGCCCGCTTCCTTCCACAGTTCCTCAGGGGCGTCGCCATCGGCTCGCTCGTCGTGGCCTTCTTCATGTACCTGGTCTTCCGCACGGTCCGCCACGCGCTCCTCGCCTTCCTCCCGACGGCGATCGGCTTCATCTGGAGCGCCGGGCTGCTCGCGCTCTGCCACGCGGAAATCGATCTGTTCTCGATGTTTGCGGCGATGACCTTCATCGGCATCGCGACGGACTATGCCATCTACGTGATCTACCGGTACAGCATCGAGGGCACCCGGCCGATGCGGGCCGTGCTCAGCGCGACCGGCGGCGGCGTGCTGGTCGCCGGCGGCACGACGCTCATCGGCTTCGGGTCGCTCATCAACTCCGGCTACGGGCCGCTTCGATCGTTCGGCGTCACCTCCGTGACCACGATTGCCGCCTGCCTCGTTGCGGCGCTGCTGGTGCTGCCCGCGCTGCTTCAGGAGACGAGGCAATCGTGACGCTCTGCGCGCTGATCGCGGCGTTCAACGAAGAGGCGACGATCGCCGCGGTCGTCGCCGGCGTCCTCCGCCACGTGCCCGACGTGGTGGTCGTCGACGACGGGTCGACCGACCGCACCGGGGAACGCGCTGCGGCGGCGGGAGCGCGGGTGGTGCGGCACGCGCAGAACCGGGGCAAGGGCACGGCCATCCGGACGGGCCTCGCCCGGGTGCTCCCGGGTCCGTACTCGCACGTGCTCTTCATCGACGGCGACCTGCAGCACGACCCCGGCGACATCCCGCTGCTGCTGTCGGCGGGCGAGCGGAGCGGCTGCGACCTGGTGATCGCGGAACGGGCGTTCGTGAAGGGCTCGATGCCGACCGCGCGCTTCTACAGCAATCGCATCGGCAGCCGTATCCTCTCGGCGTTCATCGGCACCGAGATCGCGGACTCGCAGTCGGGGTTCAGGCTTGCGCGCGCCGATCGGCTGCGCGAGCTGCGCCTGACCGCCACCGGCTACGAAATCGAGACCGAGATGTTGATCGGGCTGGCGCGTCGCCATGCCTCGCTGTGCCGCGTCAGCATTGCCGCCCGCTACCAGGGATCCCGCAGCAAGCTGCGCTCGGTTCGTGATACGTTTCGTACCTGCATGCTCGCCGTGCGCTACCGGTACCTGAGCAGGGAGTAGATCCATCGTGTGTCCGGCGCATTCGCCTTCGCCCGCCGAGAGGCCACCCTCGACCGGCGCCAGACGCCCGGCGGACGAAGTGCGCTGGCACCTGCACGGCCTGAACACGGCGACCATCTTCGGCCTGACTCGCTGGGGCGTCGGGCACATCCCGCGGCGCCTCAGCTACCTCATCGGCCATGTTGGCACGTGGCTCGCATTCCACCTGATGAAGGAGGCAACCGCGGCGCTGATTGAGAACCAGAGGGTTGTCGCGCCCGATCTGGGGGAGCGCGAGCTGCGCGCACTCGCCCTCCGCACCTACCGCAGCTATGCGAGGGAGACGATCGACTTCATCTGCAGCCTCTCGATGAGCCGCCACGAACTCGCGTCGAGCCTCTCCCCCGCGAGCGCGTTCAGCGAGGCGCCGCCCGACGGCAAGGGGATGGTGCTCCTCACCGGCCACATCGGCAACCTGGAACTCGGTGCGGTCATCCTCCGGGTGCTCTTCGACTGGCCTCTGACCGCCGTGGTCATGCCCGACAGCGACCCCGCGGTGGCGGAACACCGCCGCCAGATGCGGGCGTCGCTGGCCATCGAGAGTATCGAGGTGCGGGGGGGCGTCGACACCGCGCTCCGCATCCGGCGCCTGCTCGCCGAGAACCGGGTCGTGGTGCTGGTCTCCGACCGGGCGCTCGGGCGCGACCGGGTCGACGTGGAGTTCTTCGGGCGCCGGACGGCCTTCCTCCGAACGCCCGCCCTCATGGGGTATCTCACCGGTGCGCCCCTGGTCCCGTCCTTCATCCTGCGGCAACCCGACGGCCGGTACGCCGGCTACACGCTGGATCCCATCCACGTCGGGCGCACCGGCGACCGCGATGCCAACGTGCAGGCGGCCATGCAGGCCTTCGCCTCGGCGCTCGAAGGGATCGTCCGGGAGTACCCCCACCTCTGGTATCACTTCTATCCGTACTGGGGCGAGGCCAACGAAGAGCCGGACACGAGCGGTGCGCGTGCGCGCGTCGCGGCAGAGTCGCCGGGCGCCCGGTTCACGGCCGCCCCGCGGAGGAAACGCAGGTGACGCGGATCGCTCAGGTCGCGGTCGGAGGGCGTCTGTCGGCGGCGGGGCCATCCGGCGAGGCGAGGGCGCGCAGCGCCTCCTCATCGACCTTGCCGATGCCGCGCGAGGGGAGGGCGGTGAGCACCTGAACGGTGCGCGGGACCTTGAAGGGCGCGAGCTGGGCGGCCAGGCGGCTGCGCACGTCCGCGGTCGTGAGGCGCGCGTTCCTGCGCGGCACGACGAACAGCGCGACGGCATCTTCGCCGAACCGGTTGTAGACCACCGCGTGTGCGTGGTCGATGCGCGGTTCCGCGAGCGCGGCCTGCACCACCTCGCCGGTCGAGAAACGGCGGCCTCCGACCTTCACCACCGAGTCGGCCCGGCCGAGCAGCTGGAATGTCTCCCCGTCGACCGCCACCGCGTCGCCGGTCGCGTGCCAGTCGCCCGGCGGATCCTGCCAGGCCGACTTGATCAGCAGCCGGCCGTCACTGTCGCGGCTCTGCCACGCCAGGCCGGGGAAGAGCCGCCATGGCCCGCCGTCGAGGCGAGTGGCAATGCCGCCCGTCTCGGTGGACCCGTACACCTGGAGCACGGGCGCACCGGCCCGTCGATGGAACTCCTCGCTGATCGCGGGGTCCAGCGGGGCGCCCGAGCAGAGATACGTGGCGGGCGGGAGCGGCGACGTCAGCACCTGGCTCATCAACCGGTAGTGCGACGGCACGGCGACCACCAGGCCCGGCCGGCGGGCCCGGATCTGATCCACCCACAACTGCGGCGCGCCCCCGCGGTAGAACACGGTCGTCCCGCCGCCGCACGCCGGCATGTCGAACCCGTAGATGTATCCGAGGATGTGAAACGCCGGGACGAAGCACAGGACCGCGAGCGGCCCGGTGAGGCCGAGCCAGGGCGCCTCCACCTCGTGCTGCTCGGTGAATTGATACGCCTTCTTGCGGACGATCCTCGGCTCACCAGTCGATCCCGAGGTGAAAAAGGCCACCTCCGGGTCGCCGGCGCCCGGGAACACCGGCACCATCGGCGGGCCACCCGTCTCGGTGACGGCCACGTCGCCCCACGGATCGGCGACCTGCGCCGGCGCGAGCACCGTCATCCGCTCCCCGCCGTCGCGCAGGCCCGACGGCTCCGAGGTGAGGTCCGGATCGATGAGCAGCGGCGACCGGCCGCTCTTCCAGAAGGCGAGCAGCGATGCGACGACGAACGCGGCGGTGTGGCTGCGAACCGCGACGAGCGGCCCGGCGTCGGCCGGGATCGCGCGTGCGATGTCGTCTCCGTAGGCCAGCAGCCGGCCGACCGTCCACGTGTCTCCGTTCTCGACGAGAAACGTGCGCGCGGGGTCGCCGGCGAACGTGGGCGCCAGGCGTCGAGCGCCACTCTGCCCAGCCGTGCCCAGCGTCATCGCCGCGCCTCGCCGGCGTCCAGCCACGCGGCCAGGCGCGCGATGTCGCCATCGAGCGGCCGGTCGCGCACCAGCACCGGCGACATCTTGCGCACCTGCTGCAGCAGGCTGCGGCCGGCCGGCGAGATCCGCGACTCGTCGCGCAGGCGGGCGGCGTTCGAGAGCGCGATCAAGGCCGTTGCGAGCGCCTGCGCGAGCAGCGAGACATTCTCGCTCGCGTGCACGGCCGCCTGCAGTCCCATGCTCACCTTGTCCTGGTTCGCGCACTCGGTGGAGCGCGACAGCGCGCTGTCCGGGAACGACCCGTGTGTCGCCAGCTCCGTCAGGGCGCTGCAGGTCATCTGCAGCCCTTTCACGCCGCACCCGCCGTAGGGCACCAGCGTTTCGGGCATCCCCATGTTGTGATGCTCGTCCACCAGCAGCGCGAACTGGCGGTCGACGAGATCGGCCACCGAGGCCGCCGCGATCTTCAGGGTGTCCATGACGAGCGCGGGATGGCCGCCGAAGAAGTTGCCGCCGAACAGGATGTCGCCGGTTGCCGGATCCACCAGCGGATTGTCGTTGACGCTGTTCAACTCGATCTCCAGCACCTGTTTCGCCCACGCCACCGCGTCGCGCGCGCTGCCAACCACCTGCGGCGCGCAGCGAATCGAGTAGCGGTCCTGGACCGGCCGGCCCTCCTGGGGGGGCGGGTCCAGCAGGCGGCTGCCGCGCAGCGCGTGGCGGATGCGCCTCGCGCTCTCCACCTGCCCCGGATGGGGCTTCGCCTCGTGGATGAGAGGCGCGAAGGCCTGCGCGCGGCCGAACAGCACCTCAGCGGCGAGCGCCGAGGCGTTCTCCACCTGCTCGATCAATCGCTCGAAGCGATTGACGGCGAGGATCCCCACCCCGGTCATCACCGACGTGCCGTTCATCACGGCCAGCGGTTCCTTCGGCCCGAACGAGAACGGCTTCAGGCCTTCGGCCGCCAGCGCCCGGGCCGCGTCGACGCGCCGACCCCGGTGGTAGGCCTTGCGCTGGCCCGCCAGCACGGCGGCCACGTAGGAGAGCGGCGTCAGGTCGCCCGAGGCGCCCACCGAGCCCCACCGCGGGATCACGGGGGCGACGTCGTGGTTGAGCAGCGCGCACAGCGCCTCGAGCAGGCCGAAGCGAACCGCGGAGAGCCCCTTGCTCAGGCTGATGAGGCGCGCGAACACCACCGCGCGGCTTTCCACCGGCGACAGCGGCTCACCGACGCCGCAGCCATGCTGCTCCATGATCGACAGCGCGAACTCGACTTGCGCCTGGTTGTCCACGCCGCGCGACGAGTTGTTGCCGACGCCCGTGGAGACGCCGTAGACGGTCTGGCCGCTGCGGAGGGCGCTTTCGAGAATGTCCCGACCGGTTGCCACGCGGCCGCGCCACGCCCGGTTGGCCGACAGGCCGACGCCCGAGCCTCCGACGACCACCTGAATGAACGACGCCAGCGACACGTTGCGGTCGTCGAGTTTCATCACCATTTGTCTTGTCCAGCCGCCTCGGTAGTCATGTTGATGAGCAGCCCGGTCGTCGCCCGAACGCGAACAGGCCGACGATCCCGGGCGTGTACTCGCGCAGGCAGCGGCACACCGTCGAGCGGGCGCTGCGCCTCCTGCGGACCAGATCCGCGATCCCTGCCGGATGACGTCGGTCCGGGCTGCCCGCGATCGCCGAGATGCCCGGCGAGGACGCCTCGTGCTCGCGTGTTCCAGGATGCGGGTGCGGGTCGGGCATCGCGAACAGGGGGACCCTCATGCCCGTCTCCGGCCAGGTGCGGACGCGGCGGGTACACGCTGATCCGGGGCACCCGAAGTACCCGGGGTGCCGGAGGGTGATTCTAGATCAAGTTGCCCCGGGCCGGAAACGACATCGGCGGTGAGGCCGCCGGGCCGGGGGCCGGCCGGCGGTGCGGCCGGCGAGCGAGGCGGTCGAGAGGCCGGCGTGCCCTCGACACGCTGAATCTTGCAAACCTTGCGTCTGCCAACGTTATAATACGACGCCTTCCGAGGAACGGGAGCAGGGGTGTCAAGGATGGGGCGTTCGAGGGTTTCGGAACGTGTGCTCTCCGCGGTGGCGAGTGGTGCGTGGACGGCGTTGCAGGCCGGCAACCGCTTGATCCCCGGCACGGCGCGCCGGGTCCCGTGGGCGTCCTCCCCGGTGGGCGCGGGCGCCCAGTCCCTGCCCGAACTCGACATCCCCCGATCCACGACGTCCCTGTGCCCGGTCTGCATCCGCGACGTGCGCGGCCGCATCGCCGCGGGCGAACTCGGGCCCGACGCCCTGCGCCGTTCGCAGCCCGGCCAGATTCCCGCCCGCATCCTCGAACGGAACGGCTGCATCGTCATGGAGAAGGAGTGCCCCGTTCACGGGCACTTCGAGGAGACGCTCTCGACCAACCCGGCGTTCACCCGCCGCATCGAGCAGTTGTTTCCCGGCCGCGATATCGACTCGTCCGCCGACCGGCTGCACGACCACGGCCCGTCCTCGATCCGCTACGGCCGCGGCGGCGTCCTCACGATCGACCTCACCAACCGCTGCGACATGATGTGCAACCCGTGCTTCATGAACGCGAACCAGGTGGGGTACGTGCACGAGTTGACGTTCGACGAAGTGAAGCAGTTGATCGACAGCGCGCTGACGATTCGGCCGAAACGGCAGGTCTCGATCCAGTTCTCCGGGGGAGAGCCGACGCTGTCGCCGATCTTCCTCGAGTCGATTGCCTACGCGCGCCAGGTCGGCTACTTCAGCGTGCAGGCGGCCACCAACGGCATCCGCTTCGCGCAGGACGCCGGGTTCGCCGCGAAGGCCGCCGAGGCGGGCCTGCGAATCGCTTACCTGCAGTTCGACGGCGTGGGCGAGGCCGCGAACGCGCACCGGAAGGTGCCGAACCTGTTCGAGGTGAAGCTGCGGGCGATTGAGAATCTCTACCAGGCCGGGATCGACGTGGTGCTGGTCGTCACCGTCGTGCGGACGATCAACGATCACCATGTCGGACGCGTCATCAAGTTCGCGGCCGAGAACGCCGACAAGCTGAGTTTCGTGGCGTTCCAGCCGGTGTCGTTCACGGGACGCGACGAAGACATCGACGAGGAGCGCCGGCTCCGCGAGCGCTACACGCTGTCGCAACTGGCCGAGGACGTCCATCGTCAGACCGGCGTGCTCGACCCGCTGCGCGACTGGTTCCCGCTGTCCGCGGTCGGGGCGGCCGCGGATGTGACCGACCTGATCAAGGGGCCGGCGGCGGAGTGGGGCACGCTGAAGTGCGCGTGCCATCCCGACTGCGGGATCGCGACCGGGCTGATGGTGAACAAGCGGACGAAATCGTGGGCGCCGCTGCCCCGCATGCTCGACACCGAGCGCTTCTTCGCCGATGCCGCGCTCATCGGCCGATCGGGGCGCGGGCCGTTCCTGACCAGGCTGCTGGTCGCGCTGGCGCTGCTGCGCAACTACCGGCCCGCGTACGCCCCTGAGGGATTCAGGCTCCGCGACCTGGTCAAGAAGTTCGACAAGCAGAGCGGCGGCGCGCTCGGCGGCAAGCTCGGTGCGAAGGACAATGCCAACCGCAAGGGCGACGAGTGGCTGATCCTGTTCGTCGCGGGGATGTGGTTCCAGGACTTGTGGAACTACGATTTCCGGCGCACGGAGATGTGCCTGATTCCGTACGCCACGCCGGTCGGCGAAATCTCCTTCTGCGCCTACAACACGGGGATCGGGTGGCGGCAGATCGTCGAAGCCACGCGCCACAACCCGACGGTGGCGGAGTGGCATCGCGAGCACGGGAGACACGCGGTGCACGCGAATCCCGCGAAGGACGTGCCGCTGCCCGACGTCGCCCGTCCGGCGGCGTTCAGCATCCCGGACGACGGGTGGCTGTGCCCGCGGGCGGTCTCCGGCCGCGAGGAGCCGGCCTGCCCGCCTGCCGGCGGCTGTCCGGAGCCTCGCAGGGCCGAGTAGCCCCGCGGCTCACCTGTGACAGGTGTGTTCGCCCCGGGCACGCGGGCTGAAGCCCGCGCGCTGCATTCCCCATTCCCCCGCGTCTTCAACTCAATTGAGCGCCGGAGAGCGCCGGGCCTGGCTTGACCGCGCGGGCGTGACCTGCCCGCGGCACACGGCACACGGCCCGCGCGCCGGGTCGCCCCTACGTCGAAGGGCCCGGCGCCAGGGTGAGGCTGCCCACCGCGACGAGCCGCCCGCCGGCCGTCACCTCTCCCTCGATCTTGATCAGGCCGAGCGCCCTGCCCGCCACCCGCGCGGCTGCTTCGAGCACATCGCCGGGGCCCGCCGCCGCGGGGAACTTGAAGCTGCCCAACGCCGCGAGCCGGAGGCCACCGGCGGGCACCGGAACATCACCGGAGCAGGCGGCAATGCCGCCGGTCTGGGCGAGCAGCTCCACCAGGATGACCGCGGGGACGATCGGCTGACCCGGGAAGTGGCCCTGGAAATAGAAGTCCTCGGCGCGGGTCAGGCGAATGGCGCGTGCGCTCTCGCCGGGGACCAGCGCCACGACTTCCTCGACCAGCCGCATGGGCGGCCTGTGCGGAAGGGCCAGGAACGCCTCGCGCGCGGGAGTCGGCGGCGGACCGGCAGGCGGGTCCGTTGCGCTCATCGCGGGGCCGCCGGTTCGCCGGACACCCGCACCAGCAGTTTCCCGATGTTGCCGCCGCTGAACAGCCGGTTCACCGCGGTCGGCGCCTGCTCGAGGCCTTCCACGACGTCCGCGCGATAGCGCAGCCGCCCCTCGGCCATCCACCGCGCGAGCGGGCCGAAGGCTTCGGCAAAGCGATCCTGGTAGTCGAGGACGATGAACCCCTCGATGCGGGCGCGCCGGATCAGCACGTTGCCGAGGAATCGCGGGCCGGGCGGAGGCATGAACTCGTTGTACTGCGAGATGAGGCCGCACAGCACGACGCGCGCGCGCATGTTGATGAACGCGAGCGCCGCGTCCAGGATCTCCCCGCCCACGTTCTCGAAGTGCACGTCGATGCCGGCCGGGCACAGGCGGCGCAGGCGCGACAGCACCGGTTCCCGCTTGTAGTTCAATGCCGCGTCGAACCCGAGGTCCTCCGTCAGCCAGCGGCACTTCTCGTCGCTGCCGGCGACGCCGACGACCCGGCACCCGACGATCTTCCCGATCTGGCCGACAAGCGAGCCGACCGCGCCTGCCGCGCCCGACACGACGAGCGTCTCGCCGGGCTTCGGCCTGCCGATCTCGAGCAATCCGAAGTACGCCGTGGCGCCGATGTGGCCGAGCACGGCGAGATACGCCTCGAGCGGCACGTTCGGGTCGCGGTCGAACCGGGAGAGCGCCGGCCCGTCGGCGACCGCGTAGGTCTGCCAGCCAAGCATCCCC
Source organism: uncultured Acidobacteriota bacterium (assembly GCA_963813325.1). GTDB lineage: Bacteria > Acidobacteriota > Vicinamibacteria > Vicinamibacterales > JAKQTR01 > CAWEYM01. The sequence goes on along the minus strand of CAWEYM010000001.1, from coordinate 631,346 downwards.
TGGACGTAGTCGCCGGGCTTCAGGCCGGGGTCACGCGACTGCTCGACGACACCCAGGCCGAACCCGCGCATGACCGAGCCGAGCGGGATCGGCGGCAGATAGGTGGCCGTCTGGTTGGCCCACCCGCGGCTGGTCGGATCGAGCGAGAGATAGACCTGGCGCACGAGAACCTGCCGGTCCGCGAGATCGGGCACCGGGTCCTCGGTCCACTTGAAGTCCTCTGGCTTGAACGCGCCCTCGGGCCGCGCGACGAGACGCCACGAGCGATTGATCAGCGCCGCCATCGTGTCCTCTCAGAAAGCCCGATTCTAGCGCATGACGAACGGAACGGACCAGTTTGTCCCGGGCTCACCAGCCTGGCGAGCCAGGCGCCGGTGTAACCGGCGCGAGGGTATCCTGGCCGGACACCCGCGGCGAGCCCCCTGGTTTCCGCCGGGCGACCTCCCATCTTCTCTCTGCCGGTCGGCGAGTCACCCGCGTGCGTGTTCGCGCGGCCTGACATCCCCGGTGACCCCTTGCCTGGCCCGCCCGCCTCCCTTCGCATGCCGGCGCCCCGAGTGCTATGATTGCCGCCTCTTGCCATCAAGCAATCCAGCACGACTAGGCGGGCGGCGGCAGCGGCTGTGGTGAATCGATGCGAGTAGACCTCGTGTGTCCGGCGGCGGAGGATTCGGCGAACGTCCGGAGCCTGGCGATCGCGACGCTCGCCGCGCTGACGCCCGACGACGTCGAACTGTCGCTGCGCGACGACATGGTCAGGCAGATCGATCCCGCCAGGGACCTCGACCCGCACACGGATCTCGCGGCCCTGACCGTCTCGACGAAGACCGCGCTGCGGGCCTACGAGCTGGCCGCGGCATATCGGCAACGCGGCGTGAAGGTCGTGATGGGCGGCATCCATCCGACGGCGATGCCGGAAGAAGCGCTCGAGCATGCCGATTGCGTGGTGATCGGCGAAGCCGAGGGCCTCTGGGAGCAGGTCATCGCCGACGCGCGCGCCGGGAACCTGCAGCGCACCTACCGGCACGAGACACTGCCCGAGTATCGGACCCCGCCCTGGCCGAAGCGATCGGTCTTTCCGCGTCGCGGATACGTGCCTGTTCACAGTGTCCAGGCGTCGCGCGGGTGTCCGTTCACGTGCGAGTTCTGCTCGGTGGCGCCGTTCTTTGGCCGCAAGACCCGGCTCCGCGATCCGAAGGATGTCGCGCAGGAGATCCAGTCGCTGGGCAGGCGCTGGATCATGTTCGCCGACGACAACATCATCGGGCACGGCGAGCACTCCCGCGCACTGTTTCGCGAGCTGATGCCGCTGAAACTCACGTGGTTCGGGCAGGCGTCGCTGCAGGGCATGCAGGATTCGGAAACGCTGCGCCTGATGGCCGCGTCGGGATGCCGCACCGTCTTCGTCGGCTTCGAGACGGTGAACCGCGCGACGCTCGTGGCCTGCGGCAAGCGCCAGAACCAGCCGCAGCAGTACCTCGACACCGTGAAGCGGCTGCACGACCACGGCATCGCGGTCTGGGCGGCGTTCGTCTTCGGGTTCGACGAAGACACGCTCGAGGTGTTCCAGACCACCGCGGACTTCGCGACGAAGGCCGGCGTGTTCATGGCGTCGTTCTCGGTGCTCACGCCTTATCCAGGCACGCCGCTCTATGCCCGGCTGAAGCAGGAAGGGCGCCTGCTGGACGACCGGTGGTGGCTGCGCGAGCAGCGGGACGGGTTCCCGGTGTTCCACCCGAAGCACATGTCGCCCGAGCAGTTGTTCGAGGGCTGGCAGGAGGCATGGAAGATCTTCTACAGCGGATCGTCGATCGCGCGCCGGCTTCGTCGGGCGTCGAGGACATCCTGGTTCACGGCCGCGTCGTACCTGCCGATCAACCTCTACCAGCGGCGGTTGACCTATCGGAAGATCATCGGCGGCAACAAGTTCTTCCGCCGCGACCGCCACGCGGGGCATGATGCAGGGTAGGGCGCGCCGGGCTCCTCGCTGTCGGCCGGCTGCCGTCCTTCCGACTTCCCGCGGGCGTTTGTTCCGCGGAGGCGGAGTGTTTCAGAAGTGGGGCCTCGTCATGCGCAGCCCCTCGACACCGGCCGCCCTGCTCGTCGGCGTGTTCCTCGCCTGGCCCGTGCACTCCCAGCAACCGGTCTTCCGTTCCGCCGTGGACATTGCCACCATCGACGTGTCGGTGCTCTACAAGAACGGACGTCCCGTCCCCGGGCTTGGCGTCGACGACTTCCGGGTGACCGTCGACGGTCGTCCGCGGCGCGTCCTGTCGTCTCAGTTCATCCGATACGGTTCGGCTCTCACGGTCGGCTCTGCGGCGGCCCACGCCGGCGAGCCCGTGACCGGAGCGGCGCTGGCGGCGGCCATGGTGCCCACCGACGCCGACCCGGCGCGGGCGCCTGAGCCCAGCCGGACCATTCTGATCGCCGTTGACCGCGACACCCTCGTCTCCGGAAACGAGCGCCAGACGATGGCCGCTCTGGCCCGGTTCGTGAGCCAGTTGGGGCCGCGCGATCGTGTGGGCATCGCGACGCTTCCCGACGCGCCGTCCCTCATCGAGTTCACCGCCGACCACGGGAAAGTGCGCGAGGCGCTGCCACTCATCTGGGGCTCGGCCGACGACCGCGACGCGATGGTGCACGTGGGGGTGGCTGAAGCGCTCGAGATCGATCGGGGCGACACGGAAACCGCCGGTCTCGTGGTCCTGCGCGAGTGCAGCATCGGCGCGAACGTGGGCGACCCCAACTGCCCGGAGCGCGTGACGGCGGAGGCCCGTCGGGTGACGACCGTCGCGCGGGCCCACGCCCGCCAGCTGGTGGCTGGGCTGGCGTCCTGCGCGCGCGGGCTGCAGACGCGGCTCGGGCCGAAGATCCTGCTGCTCGTGTCGGGAGGATTCGCCACCGACGAAATGGTCGACGCCATGAAGGACGTGGATCGCGCGTTTGCCGCCGCCGACGTGCGGTTCTACGCCCTGCAGGTGCCCGAGCACTACGCCGAAGCCTCACGGGAGGTGCTGTCGACCACCTTCCGCGATGACCAGAACGTGCTGGCCCGTGGCCTGGACTCGCTGGCCGGGACGGCCGGCGGCGCGACGTTCCGGGTGGTGGGCGCGGCCGACATGGCGCTCGAGCGGATCGGCGCCGAACTGACCGGCAGCTATCTGCTGGGCGTCGAGATGGTGCCGGCCGACTACGACGGCAAGGCACACCAGATCCGCGTCGAGGTCGTGCAACGCGGCCTGACGGTCAGGGCGCGGCGCGAGTTCCGCGTGGCGCCCCGCCCCGCGAACGCGTCGGCCGAGAGCAGCGGACCCGCCGAACCGTCGGGGCCGACGCCGCCGACCGCCGCCTCACGCGCAGCCCTCGGGGACCTGCTCGACCGCGCCGCCGCGTACGGCGAGCGCTTCGAATCCGCGTTTCCCGTCGTCGTCGTCCGGGAGGACATGCTCCAGCGCGTCTCGACCGCGGGCCGGGCGAGCGTCAGTCGCCGGCTGCGGTCGGACCTGTTCCTGGTGAAGACACCCGCCGGGGAGGAGTGGCTGGCGCTGCGCGACGTGATCGCGATCGACAACTCGGTGCTTCCCGCACACAACGGACGGGCTGCGCTTTTGTTCCTGGAACGCGCACACGTCGACATGAGCCAGGCCCGGCAGATGTCCCGGGAATCCGCGCGCGACCAGGACGGCGCCGCCGCCGCGCGGGGCATCACGGTGCCGCACCTGCCGCTCAGCCTCCTGCGCGAGGACGTGCGGTCGCGGTTCCGTTTCGGCGACTCGGGCGGAGAGACGATTGACGGGATCGTGACCCGGCGCGTGGACTTCGCCACCGTCGCGTCGGCGCCCTCCTTGGGCTCACTGCCGGGCGCCGTGCCGATGCAGGGGCGGCTCTGGATCGACGCGGCGGACGGGTCCCTTGTCCGCTCCCTGCTGCGTACGGTCTCGGGGGGCGTGGAGCATCAGGTCACCGTGACCTACTGCCGCCCGCAGGATGGCCTGCGTGTGCCGTGCCAGGCGCAGGAACGCCACCGGAGCACCACGGAAGATGTCATCGTCGAAACGAGCTACAGCGGGTTTCGGCGACACACCGATCCGCCTGTGCGCTGACCCGGCGACACCGCAGGCCGCCCGCTGCTGTGACGCCTGGCGCCGGGCACGTCGGCTGAGCAGGAGGCATGCGGCATGGCGGCACCGGTCGTTCGGCTGGGAAGTCCACGGAAGCGCGGGGAGGGTCTCCGCCTGGGGACCGTGCGGCGGCCGCCGCGTGGCGTGCCCAGGTCCGAGCAGGCCAGCGGCAACTGAAGAGCAGCCCACCTGAACGCGGACGACCGATGGTACGCTCGAACACCGCAGGGACGCCAGACGTCATGACGCCTGCGTGGCGAGGCCTGGCGAGGCCGGCGCCGCGCCGGAAAGGACACGATGATCGTTCACGCCGGGGGTGCCGACATCTTCTACTCGACGCGCGGGCAGGGCCCCGTCTGCCTCGTGCTCAGCGCCATCGGGACGAAGCCGTACGAACTCCAGACGCCGCCGCCTCTTGGTGACCACCTCGCCCTCGTCTACGTGGATCTGCGCGGCGCCGGGCAGTCGACCGGTGATGCGGCAGACCTCACCTTCGACGTGGTCGCTGAGGATCTCGAGGCCGTCCGCGCCGACCTCGGGGTCGAGCGGGTGACCGTCCTCGGGCACTCGATCCTCGGCATGCTGGCGCTCGAGTACGGCCGCCGCCGCCCGGCCAGCGTCTCGCACGTCATCGTCGTCGGCACCCCGCCCCGCGGGGACATGTTCGACCTGTCGGCGAAGGCCGCGGCCTTCTTCGAGGCCAATGCGTCGGAGGACCGCAAGCGCGTCCTGCGGGAGAACATGACGAGCCTGCCGGCCGGCGCGTCTCCCGGCCAGGCGCTCTTCGCCCAGACACCGATGCGGTTCTTCGACCCGCGCTTCGACGCAGCGCCGCTCTTCGCCGGGGCCGAGGTCAGGCCCGGGGTCCTGCAGCACGTCATGGGCACGCTCGCGTCGGCGTGGGATGTGACGGCCGATGCGGCATCGCTGCGCGTGCCGATCTTCATCGGTCATGGCCGGTACGACTACACGGTCCCGTTCGTCCTCTGGCGTGCGCCGGTCGAAGCGCTGCCGGACGCGACGCTGCACGTCTTCGAACGGAGCGGACACCAGCCGTTCTTCGAGGAGCCGGAGGCCTTCACCGCTGCCGTCACGGGCTGGATGGGCGCGCGGTCCTGATCGGCCGCAGGGGCCCGGCGACGAGAAACACCCGGGCGGCGGGTCCTCCCGATGCCACGCGGCGTCGACACGGACCTGTTCGCGCCGCGTCATCCGATTGCCTCTGACGGGTCGTGTTCCCATCGCGGACCGACACCTACGGCAACGTCGTGCAGGAGGCCATGGCCTGCGGCACTCCGGCTGCCGTGACCTCGCAGGGCGGGCCCAAGTTCCTCGTCGATGCGGGCCTGAACGGGTTCGTCGCCGACTCGGTGGAGAGCTTCCGCGACGCGACGCTGTCGCTGATGCAGGACGGCGCCCGCGCGCGGGCGATGCGAATTCCACGCCGTGCCCCTGCGCGGGATCCGCCATCCGTCGGGCCAGGTGATCATCGACTCGCGTCGCGGCGAGGGCACCGACACGCAGACGTTTCTTTCGGGGGTGGACTGCCTCTTCCCGGAACTGACGTCCGCGGCGACCCGCCACGCGGGGCACGCCGCGGGGTAGGGCGGACCGGGCCGGCCGCCGGGTGCCGGCCGTCGGACCGCGGCGTGCGCGGCTCGGGATCGCGGGCCGCCCGTCAGTCCCGGCGCAGGACCGACAACGGATCGAGCGACGCCGCACGCCAGGCAGGCGCCACCGACGCGACGAGGGCGACCAGGCCGAGGCCGACCGACACGCCCGCGAAGGTCGGCACGTCGGTCGGCGAGACCTGGTACAGCAGGCCCCGGATCACGCCCGAGAGGGCCAGCGCGCCGCCGATCCCGCACACGATGCCAAGCCCCGCGAGCCAGGCGCCCCGGCGCACGACGATCCACACCACCTCGCGCGGGCGCGCGCCGAGGGCGAGCCTGACCCCCAGCTCGTGCGACCGCTGGGCCACGAGGTAGGCCAGCAACCCGTAGAGCCCGGTGGCGGCCATCACGAGCGACAGCATGCCGAACACCCCGAGCAGCACCGTGCGGAAGCGGGGAGCCGCCGTGCGGCTCATGTATCGCGACTCCATGGTCTGGAACGCCGAGATGCCCACGGACGGGTCAACTGCCGCCGCAGCCTGCTTGACCAGGCTCACGACCGCCATCGGGTCGCCCGTGGTGCGGACGCCGAGCTGCGCCGCGCGGGCGGGGAATTGTGCGAGCGGCATGTAGAAGGTCGGACGATGGTCCGCCGAGGGTCCGAATTCCTTGATGTTCGCGGCCACGCCGACCACCTCCATCCGGATCGCCGGGTCCCAGGGAAGGATCAGCGTCTTGCCGACCGCGGATTCGCCCGGCCACATGCGCTCCGCCAGCACCTGGTTGATCACCACGACCGGCGGTCTCCCGATCGTGTCGGTGGACGAGAGTGAGCGGCCCTGCAGGATCCTGATGCCGAGCGTCCGGAAGAACCCGTCGCTCACGCGCCGCCGCTGGGCACCCACGCGGTCCTCGGGCGCCGGCGTCGGCCGATCGCCGGGGAAGACGTAGTTCCATGTCCCGCCAGGCAGAAACGGCAGCTGTTCCCCCACCGCCGCGTCGCTGACGCCGGGAGTGGCCTTCACGCGCTCGGCAAGCTGCCCGTAGAACATCGCCAGCTTGTCCACGTTGTCGAACGCTGCGGCAGGCGGCCTGACGTCGGCCAGCAGGAGATTGGAGGAGATGAACCCGACGTCGGTGCCCTGGAGCCGGAGGAAGGCCTTCACGAGCAGCGCCGATCCGATCAGAAGCACCAGCGACAGCGCGATCTGGGCCACCACGAGGCCGCTCCGGAGCACGGTGCCCGACCCGCTGCCCACGACGCGCGTCTCGCGGCGGAGCGCGTCGGCGGCGGTGATCCGCCACCCCCGCATGGCCGGTGCCACGCCCGCGACCAGGCCGGCCAGGACGCAGACGGCGGCCGTCACGACCGCCACGCGCGAGTCGATCGCGATCTGATCCACGCGCGGGATGCCCGCCGGCGCCAGGGCCCGCACGCCCCTGATCCCAAGCCACGCCAGCGCGAGCCCCGCGGCGCCGCCGGTGGCCGCGAGCACCAGGCTCTCGGCCAGCACGTGCCAGGCCACGCGCGCGCGCGAGGCGCCGAGCGCAGACCGCAGCGCGAGTTCCGCCTGCCGGCTGACGCCGCGCGCAAGGAACAGGGAGGAGACGTTCGCGCAGGTCACGAGCAGGAGCAGGACGACGGCGGCCATCAGCATCGCCATCGCCGGGCGGTAGTCGCCGAAGAAGACCTCGTGCATCGGCAGGAGCAGCAGTCCCCAGCCCTTCTTCGTGTCCGGGTACGCCTGCTCGATCTGGCGGGCCAGAACCGAGCCCTCGGCCCGTGCCGTCTCGAGGCCGACGCCCGGCCGGAGGCGCCCGAACATGTTGAAGTTGTTGTTGCCACGGCCGTCGGTCGTCACCGTGCCGCGCCGCATCGGCCGCCACAGGTCGACCTCGGCCGGAAACGCGAAGTCGGCTGGCATCACGCCCACAACCTCGCAGCTCGTCCCATCGAGGGCGAGCCTCTGTCCGATCGCCTCGGGCCGCGCCCCGAGGCGCCGCTGCCAGAGCCCGTGACTGACGATGACCACGTTGGCCGCTCCGGCATCCTCCTCCGCGCCGACGAACGCACGGCCGAGCGCCGGCCTCACGCCGAGCGTCGTGAAGAAGGTGTGGGAGACCTCGGTGTACTTGAGCGGTTCGGGTTCGAACTCGCCCCGGCCGGCGAGGTAGACGGTGGGCCTGAACACGAGATACGCCGCCACCGACTCGAAGGCCTTGAACTGCTGGCGGTAGTCGAAGTAGTCGAGGGCCGACGTCGAGTTGCGCGGGCTGTCCTGGCTGCTCGAGTAGATCCAGACCAGATGGTCCGGACGATCGAACGGCAGCGGGCGGAGCACGACGCTGTTGAGCGTGCTGAACATCGTGCTGACGGCGGCGATGCCGATGGCGAGCACCATGACCGTCGTCACGCCGAACGCGGGCCGCCTGCCGATCGTGCGGAGCGCCTGGCCCACTTCCCCCAACCGTCCAACGGTCATGATCCACCTCCGCTCCGCGGCTGAAGCCGCGCGCCGGGCCGGCGGGGGGCACGCCAGGCCATGGCATCCGTGCTGCCAGTGTGCGACCGGACACCCTCGTACCGCTCACTGCGGCCGGCGTCGATGCAGGAGGGTGCCTCACCGGCCGCCAGGCCGGCCGGTCGATCCTCCCTGTTTGACGGATACAGGGCCAGGGAAGTTGGCCCGGACGCAGGTGGATTCCGCGCCGAGGCCTTTCCCCGCGACCAGCCGACAGGGCGCCTGAGACCGGCATCACCCACTGCGCAAATAAGAGTTCATCAAGATTCGGGGACGGCGTGCGCGTTGACAAACCCCGGTCCTCAGCAGAAGATCCCCTGACCAGACTGAACGTCCGTTCGGTCTGCGCTGCCCCACAGGTACGGCGCACAAGGGCCCCCGGATCAGGGAGGGACCGCGTCATGTCCAGACATCGACTGTCCGCCGTCGGTACGGTGCTGCTCGGGGCCGCGCTGCTGCTGACCTGGCCATCCGCCGCCTCGGCGCAATGGACCATCGAGGACCTGGTCGCGCCGAAGTACTTCACCTCGTACTTCCCAAGGGCCATCGCGCTCGACACCAATGGGCGACCCCACGTCGCGTACGGGGGCGACCACCTCTACCACGCCTACTACGACGGCAGCGCGTGGCAGTACGAGGTGGTGGATTCACGGCCGGGCGTGGGGTTGTACGCATCGATTGCAGTTGATTCCTCCGACAAGGTGCACATCGCCTACCGCGCCGGGTACTACCTGGGGTACGCCTCGAACGCCTCCGGGACCTGGGCCACGCGAGTCGTGGACGGAACCGTGGCGGTTGGCTGGCCCATTTCGATCGCGGTGGGTGGTTCGGGAGATGCGCACATCTCCTACTGGGACTCCTCTCACAACGACCTCAGGTATGCCACCAATGCGTCGGGCGACTGGGTCGTGGAGACGGTCGATGACGACGAGGCCGTGGGCGCTGCTCCGTCCATCGCTCTCGATTCGTCCGGGCACGCGCATATCAGCTACCTGGACTTCATGACCCGGGACCTCAAGTACGCGACCAACGCCTCGGGATCGTGGGCCCTGGAGGTCGTCGATGTCGGCGATGTCGGCTGGACGACCTCCATCGCCATCGGGCCCGGGGACAGCGTCCACATCCTGTTCCTGGATGCCGACTCCCTCCACTACGCCACCAATGCCACGGGCGCCTGGGTGAAAGAGGCGGTCGGGACTTCGACCGGTGCCGATTTCGCGTCGATGGCCCTCGGGCCTGGTGGCTTCGCCCACATCAGCTACTCCACGAGTTTCGGCGGGCTTCGCTACGCCACCAACGCCACCGGCGCGTGGACGTCCGAGGTCGTGAAGAGCGTCACGGGACCGGGAGACTATGGAGTCGGGGCCTACAACTCCATTGCGGTGGATGGAAGCGGCAAGGCTCATCTCAGCTTCTTCCGCAATTCGACACAGGGGCTGTGCTACGCGACCAACGTGTCCGGGTCCTGGGCCGATGAGGAGCTGGACTGGTCGGGCAACCCGGGGCAGTACCATTCGTTGTCAGTGGACGGGGCGGGCAAGCTGCACATCAGCTACTCGGACACGCAGTGGAACTATGGCAGCCTGAATTACCTGACGAACGCGTCCGGGTCATGGGTGTCGGAGGCCACTGGCGACACTGGCCGACCCTACGACAATGCCATCCGGCTGGATTCAGCGGGGCACGTTCACATCGCCGTCCGCGACAACTACTGGGGCAACGTCAAGCACGCGACCAACGCCTCCGGGACGTGGGTCACCGAGCCGGTCGGATCTCCGGAGGGCCTGTATCTCAACATGGATCTCGACTCCAGCGACCACGTCCACATGACGTATCTGGACTCGACCAGCGGGGTGGTGCACGCGACCAACACGTCGGGGAGCTGGGAGGTGGAAGTCGTGGACGGCGCGTCGGGGCTGCAGGGCGTCGCGGCCGCGATGGACGCGGTGGACCACTTGCACATCGTCTACTATGACGCCGTCAATCAGATCCTCGAGTACGCCACCAATGCCTCGGGCGCTTGGGTGATCGAGCCCGTGCAGAACGGCATGACGTACGGATTGGACATCGCGATCGACTCGACGAACCACCCCCATATCAGCTACTTCGAAAACGGCAACGGCTACAACAAGCATGCCACGAACGCCTCGGGGTCGTGGGTCATCGAGGATGTCGTCCAGGGTCAGTCGACGACCACGTCGATCGCCGTGGACAGTGCGGACCACGTGCACATCGCGTGGGGCGCGATCCAGTACGCGACCAATGCGTCGGGCGTCTGGGTCAACCAGCGGGTGTTGACGGGGGATCTGTGGGGATCGTTCTCGCTGGCGGTGGACGCCCAGAACAACGCGTACATCAGCTTCTATGACGGGTCGACATACGATTTCAAGCTCGCCACCAAGTTCGCCGTGACAGCGGATCTCGTGCTGACCCAGACGGATGCTCCGGACCCCGTGCTCCCCGGAGGAAGCCTCACGTACACGCTCACGGTTGACAACAATGGCCCGGAGACCGCGACGGGCGTTGTGCTTCAGGACACTCTGCCTCCCGGGGCCACGCTGGTCTCGGCGAGCGCGGACCCCCACGGCACGTGCGGCGAGGACGCCGGCGTCGTGACCTGTGACATCGGGGCGATGGTCAGCGGCGCCACGGTCACGGTGACCGTCGGCGTCACGGCGCCGTCCACCCCCGGCACGATCTCGAATAGCGTCACGGTCGGCTGCACGACCCACGATCCGAATCCGGCCGACAACACGGCCACCGAGCAGACAACGGTCATGGCCAGCACCTACACGCTGACCGTGGTGGTCGACGGATCGGGCAGGATCGAGGGCGACGGGATCAGCTGCCCCGGCGACTGCTCGGAGACCTACGACCAGGGCACGTCCGTGAGCCTCACCGCCGTCCCGGACGCGGAGTGGCAGTTCGTGCAGTGGAGCGGGGACCTGTCGGGGACGACTAATCCCGCTTCCGTGCTCATGTCGGCGGATCGGAGCGTGACCGCGCACTTCGCGCGCCTGGCCTCCGACCTCGCCCTGACGCTGGCCGACAGTCCCGACCCGGTGTTCACCGGCCAGACCCTGACGTACACCGTCACCGTGACCAACAACGGCCCAGGGTCGGCGACGGACGTCGGCCTGGCGGATACCCTTCCGGGCGGGGCGACCTTCGTGTCGGCCGTGACCACGCAGGGGAGCTGTTCCCACGCGAGCGGTACGGTTGCCTGCGCGATCGGCCCGATGGCCAGCGGCGCGTCCGTCGTCGCGACGATCATCGTCACAGCCCCCGCCGTGGCGGGCACGATTACGGACAACGCCACGGTCACGTGTACGACGGCTGACCCGGACCTGACGAACAACACGGCGTCGGCGGGCACGACGGTCCAGGAGTTCGGCCAGGTCACGGTCCTGTCCCCCAACGGCGGGGAAGTCCTGCCCTCGGGCGGCACACACGTGATCCGATGGGGAGCGCCTCCGGCCGCGGTGCGGTTTGCCATCTACTACTCGCGGACCAGCGGCAGCCTGTGGTCACTCATCACCGGCGCCGCGACGGGCACGAGCTACACCTGGACGCTTCCCGCCCCGCCGGCGAACCAGAAGAAGTGCCTGGTCCGGGTCATTGCCTTCGACGCATCCGGAACGAAGGTGGGAACCGACGTCTCGGACGCTCCGTTCACCATCGAGGTCGTCCGCCTCGTCACGCCCAACGGGGGAGAGAGCCTGCGGGCGTACGATCGGCACACCATCACCTGGCACACCAACGCCACGGCGTACCGGGTTGGCCTGACCATCCTGTCGTATTCGGTCAACGGGGGCAGGACCTGGAAGAGAATCGCCCGCGTGTCGGGTAATCCGGGACAGTACAGCTGGAGAGTGCCGAGGCTGTGGTTCGCCTCGTCCAAGTGCCAGGTGAGGGTCGCGCTCCAGAGCGGGGCGCTCGGTTCGGACGCCAGCGACGGGACCTTCGCCATCACCTGGTAGCTGGCGCCCGAGGGACGAGAGAGGTTCAGGCCGGGTTCATGACGCCACCTTCATGTGGGGCGCGTCCGGCTCGCTGATCAGCCCTTCGACCAGGGCCCGGTAGTGAATCATGGCCTGGCGCCGCCCACGAGCATGGGCGCGCCGCAGCGGGCGTGTCTGTACACTCTTGAACCCGTTCGAATCTCGAAGGCCATTCCCCGGATCCGGCGGATCGGCAGATCGGCGCATCGTGCGCACGGCTTTCGTGGTGTAACATGACGGCCATTCCCCCTGCACGGCCCGCCAGCGCGGGCCGTTCTGTCAATGGAGAATCGGGGACCCATGAACACGACCGGTCACGACGCGGAGCATGCGCGCGGCGACGCCCGTCGCGGTGCCCAGGGCAAGAGCACCGACCGGGCCACCCTCGTCGCCATCGCGCGCCGGGCCATGATCGAGCGGGGCCTTGAGCCGGACTTCCCGCCGGCGGCGCAGCACGAGCTGTCGGCCATCGGCCGGCCAGCCGATGCGACCGGCGACGTGCGCGACATGCGGGACCGGCTCTGGGCGTCCATCGACAACGACGACTCCCGCGACCTCGACCAGCTCACGCTCGCCGAGCCACTCGCCGGCGGGCGGGTCAGGATCCTCGTGGCGGTCGCGGACGTGGACGCGCTGGTGCGGAAGGACTCGGCGATCGACGGCCATGCGGCGCGCAACACGACCTCCGTCTACACACCCGCGGCGATCTTTCCCATGCTGCCCGAAGCGCTGTCCACCGATCTGACCTCGTTGAACGAGAACCAGGACCGGATGGCCGTCGTCGCTGACATGGTGTTCGATGCCGACGGGTCGCTCTCCACGTCGGACCTCTACCGGGCGCGCGTCCGCAACCACGGGCAACTGGCGTACGGGGGGCTCGCGGCGTGGCTCGAGGGCGAGAGCGCGGCGCCCCCGCGCGTCGCGGCGGTTCCGGGGCTCGACGAGAACCTCCGCCTCCAGGACCGCGTCGCGCAGCGGCTCGTGGAAGTGCGGCACCGGCACGGCGCGCTCAGCCTCGAGACGACCGAGGCGAAGGCGGTCTTCGACGGAGACCGCCTCGCTGATCTCGATCTGGATCGAAAGAACCGGGCGAGGCAGTTGATCGAGGACTTCATGATTGCGGCGAACGGAGTAACCGCGATCTACCTCGAATCGAAGGGGTTCCCTTCCCTCCGTCGGGTGCTGCGGTCCCCGGAACGCTGGGACCGCATCGCGCAGCTCGCGTCTGGTGTCGGAGACCACCTGCCCGGCGAGCCGGACGCCGTTGCGCTCGAAGCCTTCCTCGCCCGCCGACGCACGGCGGACCCCGAGAACTTTCCCGACCTCTCCCTGGCCGTGGTCAAGCTCATCGGGAGAGGAGAGTACGCGCTCGATCTCCCCGGCGGCGAGCCGCCCGGACACTTCGGGCTGGCGGTGAAGGACTACACCCACTCCACGGCGCCCAACCGGCGCTTTCCCGATCTCATCACGCAGCGGCTCCTGAAGGCGGCGCTGGCGGGATCGCCGCTGCCCTACACCATCCCCGAGCTGGCGGAGCTTGCGAAGCACTGCACGACGCGGGAGGACGACGCAACGAAAGTCGAGCGGCAGGTCCGGAAGTCGGCGGCGGCGCTGCTCCTGTCCGGCAGGACGGGGGCGTCGTTCGACGCCATCGTCACTGGCGCCTCTTCGAAGGGCACCTGGGTGCGGGTCCTCCAACCTCCGGTGGAAGGCAGACTGGAGCGCGGGTTCCAGGGGCTCGACGTGGGCGACCGCGTCCGCGTCACGCTGGTCGGCACCGACGTCGAGCGCGGTTTCATCGACTTCGAACGCGACTGACGCCGCCTCGTGATCGACCGCCCGAACCGGCCTGTCCGATGACCGAGCCATCCCCCGTCGCAGGACATTCCACCGGAGACGCCTGGTACAGCCAGTCTGCCGACGCCGTGCTGGCGCAATTCGGCTCCGCGGCGACCGGGCTCTCGGCGACCGAAGCCGCGCAACGCCTCGCGGCCGACGGCCCGAACGAGCTGGCGGAAGGCAGGCGCATCAGCCCGCTGCGGATCTTCCTCGGCCAGTTCAAGAGCCTCATCATCTGGATTCTCATCGCCGCCGGCGGCATCTCCGGCGTGCTGGGCGAGGTGGTGGACGCCATCGCCATCCTCGCCATCGTCGTTCTCAACGCGGTGATCGGCTTCTACCAGGAGTTCAACGCGGAGAAGTCCCTCGCGGCGCTCAAGAGGATGACCGCGCCCCAGGCCAAGGTGCGGCGCGATGGCCACGTCGCCACGATTCCCGCGTCGGGCATCGTGGCCGGCGACATCCTCGCGCTGGAAGCCGGCGACCTGGTCGCGGCCGATGCGCGGCTCCTGGAAGCCGCCTCGCTCACGTGCATCGAGTCCGCGCTGACTGGCGAGTCGGACGCGGTGCGGAAACAGCCCGCGGTGCTGGAGCAGGGCGACATCCCGCTCGGCGACCGCGAGAACCTCGTGTTCATGGGCACGAGCGTGGCGACGGGCACGGGACAGGCCGTCGTCGTGGCCACGGCGATGAGGACCGAACTGGGCCGCATCGCGGGACTGATCGAAGAGGCGGATGCGGACAAGGGCACCCCGCTTCAGCGGAAACTCGACTCGTTCGGGCGCATCCTCGTCTGGGCGGCGTTGGGCATCGTCGCGCTGCTTTTCGGGCTGGGGCTGCTCCGGGGGACGGGGCTTCTCGAATTGACGATGACCTCGGTCAGCCTCGCCGTGGCCGCCGTGCCGGAAGGGCTGCCGGCGGTGGTCACGGTGGCGCTGTCGCTCGGCGTCCTGCGCATGGCCCGCCGCCGCGCGCTCGTCCGCAAGCTGGCCGCGGTCGAGACGCTCGGCTCGACGAGCGTCATCTGCACGGACAAGACCGGCACCCTGACGCTCGGCGAGATGACCGTGCGCGCGCTCTATGTCGCGGATCGCAGCTACGAGGTCACCGGCGAAGGCTATGGGCCGGATGGCGACGTCCGCTTCGAGGGCGGGAAGGTGGACGCGTCGTCCTCCGCGCCGCTGCTCGAGCTCGCGACCGTCCTCCTCGGCTGTAACAACGCCCACCTGGTCAAGGAAGACGGCGCGTGGCACGTCATCGGCGATCCCACCGAAGGCGCGCTGCTGGCGGCCGGGGCCAAGGCCGGCGGTGACCGGACGCGCATCGAGAAGGAACTGCCGAAGCAATACGAGATTCCGTTCGACTCCGACCGCAAGCGGAGCGCAGTCATCCGCCGGATGCCGGACGGGACGGTCCGCGCGCTCGTCAACGGCGCGCCCGGCCCGTTGCTGGAGCGCTGCACCAGCCTCTACACGGACACCGGTGTCAGCCCCCTGACGGCACAGGGCCGGGAGCGCATCCTGGCGCGCACCTCCGACATGGCGCAACAAGCCCTGCGCGTGCTCGCGTCGGCCTATCGCGTCCTGGACAACGCGTCGCCCGCCGAGCTCACGGCGGACGCCGTGGAGCACGATCTCGTGTTCGTCGGCCTGTCGGGCATGTACGACCCGCCGCGCCAGGAGGCCAGGGAGGCCGTCGCGACATGTCGCGCCGCCGGCATTCGCGTGGTGATGATCACCGGTGACCATCCGCACACCGCGGCAGCCATTGCGCGGGAACTCGGCATCGCGTCCGCCGACGAGGTGGCCGTCACGGGTGTCGATCTGGACAAGATGCCCGACGACGAGCTGCGGCGGCGCGCGCCCGACGTCGCGGTCTACGCCCGCGTCACCGCTGAGCACAAGCTGCGGATCATTCGCGCCTTGAAAGCCGATGAAGCTGTCGTGGCCATGACCGGTGATGGCGTGAACGATGCCCCGGCCATCAAGGGCGCCGACATCGGCATCGCCATGGGGAAGTCAGGGACGGAGGTCACCAGGCAGGCGGCGGACATGATCATCACCGATGACAACTTCGCCACGATCGTCGCGGCCGTCGAGGAGGGCCGGGGCATTTACGACAATATCCGCAAGACGTTGCAGTACCTGCTGGCGGGCAACACGGGTGAACTGCTGCTCATGACGGTCTGCGTCGCCGCGGGTCTTCCGTCGCCCCTGCTGCCCATTCACCTGCTGTGGATCAACCTGGTCACCGACGGCCTGCCCGCGCTCTGCCTGGCCACCGACCCCATCGACCCCGACGTCATGAAACGCGGCCCGCGACGCCGATCCGAGCGCCTCACGAACCGCAGCTTCCTCCGGACGATGGTCCTCACCGGCTTCCTCACGGCGGGGGTGGCGTTCGCCGTCTACGTCCACGTCCTGAAGACGGGGACCCCGGAAACGGCCCGCACCTACGCGTTCGCCGTTCTGGTCTTCGCGGAACTCCTGCGCGCCTTCGGCGCCCGGAGCGAAGTCAAGTCGGTCTGGCGCATTTCCCTGCTCACGAACGTCAATCTCGTCGTCGTGGTCGCCATTTCGTTCGCCCTTCAGGTCTGGAGCCAGCACAGCGCGATCCTGGGCCGCTTCCTGAAGACGTCATTCATGCCGTTCACCGATTGCCTCTGGCTGGTCGCGGTGGGGACGATCCCGCTGCTGGCGCTGGAGATGGTCAAGCTGGTCCGCAGCCGGCGCGTCAGGACTGAAGCACGGCCCAATCCGGTCTGACCAGCCCTTGACACGAGGGCCGAGGGGGCATATTTGTATAGGTAATCCGCGCCACTCGAGACGGGGAGGTTTGCATGGAGCAACCACCGGACTAACGGCGCGCATCCTCGACGGGCCGGCCAGCCGGGCCACCTGTCTTCGATGCGCGAACGACAAGCGATCGCCTACGTGAACACTTAATCCTGGCTCCTGCCAGGGTGCGTGTGAGGCACGCACGAAGACGCCCGACCCCAGGCGCCCGCTTCGGGGTCGGGCGTTTTCCATGCCCAGTCCCGTTCGACCACGTCATCCCGCCGCCCGGCCCGTCTTCCGGCTGACCTTGTCCAGGTACGCCTTGTGGTGAGCGGACCCCTCGCGGATCAGCACCGCTCCACACGCCGGACACGTGGTGCCCCGGCATGGGACGCCGGGCTGATGGGGCTCCCGGTGCCCGCATTTCAGGCAGATGCACGAACCGTCGGGCCCGAGTCCGTTCGACTGCATCGCGACCTCCGTCAGTATCCCAGCAGCATGACGACGAAGCCGAGCGCGAGCCCGGCGACCAGGTTGATGGCCTTGACCCGCACGAACTCCACGCGGGACTCGGCCAGCAGCGGCAGCATCCCGTGGCCGTCCTGGACGATGGACGAGGTCAGCAGCACGGAGAAGGGCACCAGGCCGCTCGCGTACATCGTGACGAACAGCAGGTGCGGGCCCGACTCGGGAATCAGGCCGACCGCGCCGGCGATGAGCAGCGCCACCGCGGGGTGGCCTCGGACGAACGCTTCGACGCCGGGCGTGTGGGTCGCGACCGCTTCGGTCACGGCGAGGGCGCCCACGGTCCACAGGAAGATCCGCGGCGCGTGTTCCCGCACGACGTGCTTGACCAGGTGGTCGCTCACGAAGTGCGCGGGGGCGACGACGACCAGCCACAGCAGCACGAGGCCGAGCAGGACCACCACCGCGCGCAGCCACCACGCCTCGTCGCCGGCGATGAGGCCGGTGCCGATGCCCAGCGTGAAGAGGGCGACGCCGGCGGCCAGCAGGCCGCGGTCGCGCGACCAGGGGAAGCCGCCCGGGCCCGGCCCGGACGGCCGGAAGAACGGCGCCTCCGGGGTGTGCACGACGAGGCCGGAGTCGCACGGGTCGCACGGGAAGTAGCGCCTGCCGAACAGGCGATCGACGACGACGGCCACCACGATCCCGAAGCCCAGCAGGATGGCGAACAGCAGCAGCGCGCGGCGCGGGAAGAGGGCCAGCATGACGAACGCCTCGTCGCCGCTGGCGGCCACCATGCTGCCGGCGAGGGCGCCGAGGGACAGGGCGCCGTGGATGTAGAGGGTGACGTTGGTGAAGGCGCCGAAGCAGCCGGGCACCGTCCCGACGACGACGGCGGGGATGCGCCCGCCGCCGGCCCGGAGACGGTCCCGCAGCGCTCCCCGGGTGAGGACATTGAGGTACTCGACGAGGAGCATCATGAGCAGGACGAAGCCCGTGATCATGACGGCCCCGGTGAGCACGCGAACGACGATCACCGCTGCCTCCCCGGCCCGGCTCCGGCCCCGCGCGCGGCCGCCGGCCTGCGGACCAAGATGAGCATATGCTCACATGGCGGCCCCGGTCAACGGTGTTGACCCAGGAGCCCATGTGGGCATATGCTCGTGTCGTGCCTCCGCCTCTCGTCCCGCGGCGCGTGTGCTGCCGGCTGTCGGCCAAGGGCTTCCGCCCCGTCGGCCGGCCTCTCTGCAGGAGCGACGCGATCGCGATCGCGCGGGACGAGCTCGAGGCGATCCGCCTCGCCGACGTCGAAGGCCTCTACCAGGACGCGGCCGCCGATCGCATGGGCATCTCGCGCCAGACCTACGCCCGGATCCTCACGCGCGCCAGGTCGGCCGTCGCCCGCAGCCTCGTCGAAGAACGCATGCTGCTCGTCGAGAGCGACCCGGCCGATCCCGTCGTGGAGGGACTGGCGCGGTCGCCGAAATGCCCGGTCCACGGCGGTCGCCGCCGGATGGGCCGTACTTGCCGGTGCGATGACGACCCGCCGACCTGCGGGCCCTCGTGCCGGCACCAGGGTCACCGCCCGTCGTGATCGACGGGCCACCGAAAGGAACCGTTCCATGCAGATCTGCATCCCCGTCCTGGACGACCAGGGCTTGAACAGCCGCGTGTGCGGCCACTTCGGATCGGCGCCGGCGTTCTTGATCGTCGACACCGAGTCGGGCGGCCATCGCCTCATCGTCAACCAGAACCAGCACCACGCCCACGGCATGTGCCAGCCGCTCTCCGCGCTCGCCGGCCAGTCGGTCGACGGCATCGTCGTCGGCGGCATCGGAATGGGGGCACTGATGAAGCTGCGGAGCGCCGGTATCGACGTGTTCCGCGCCGTGCACGAGACCGTCGGCGAGACGGTTGCGGCCTTCACCGCCGGGACGCTGCGGCCGGTGGACGATGAGCACGCGTGCGCGGGCCACCAGACGCATCAACACGGCCATCAGCACTGACACCGGCAGGGCGGCCCGCCCGGCAACCGGCGGGCCTGGCCGCTCGGGTGACCGGTCCCGTGCGGGCGGGGCGCCGGCCCTGGCGCGGTCGGCTGCACCGGGCGCGATCAGTGCTCGCGCCTGCGGGGGGGTGCCCGATCGGCCCACCCGGGCGACGACGGGCCCCACGATCAGACCCGCGGGGCCGCCGAGGCGGCCCGCGGCACGGAGGAGACCCTCGTGACAATCCTCGACACGCTGCTGGCGAACCTGCACGGCGACTGCGCCGTGCGATCCGTGCTGGTCGGAGCCCACTGCACCGCCGTGTGCGGCCGGCGGTGCGGCCTGGCGTCAACCCTGACCGGCCCCGGTCCCCACGGGGCGGAGAAGGTGCGCGACGTGGGCCGGCTCCATCTCAAGAGCGCGCGGGACCTGGCCGAGTACGCCCGCTCGACCAATCTCATCGAGGCCAGCATCGGCGTCGCGGCGATCAATTCGCTGCTGCCCGTGGACGAGCACGCCGTCGTCGAGATGAACGCGGCCGAACTGATCGCGGCGAAAGGGGCAGGCAAGCGTGTCGCCCTGGTCGGTCACTTCCCGTTCGTGCCCGCGCTGAGGCTTCGGGTCGGCGAGTTGTGGGTCATCGAGCAGCGGCCGGCGGACGGCGATCACCCGGCCGAGGCCGCGGCCACGCTGATCCCGCGGGCCGACGTGGTGGCGGTGACGGGCAGCGCCCTGATCAACCACACGCTCGACGGGTTGATCGCGCTCGCCCGCCCGGATGCCTTCGTGGTGGTGCTCGGCCCGAGTACGCCGCCCTCGCCGCTGCTGTTCGCCCGCGGCGTGGACGCGCTGGCCGTGGCGCAGGTGGTCGACGAGGGCCCGGCGCTGGCGGCGATCGGCCAGGGCGCCTCCTTCCGCGAGGTTCCCGGCGTCCGTCTGCTCATGCAGGTGCGCCCGACCATCACCTGACAGGTCCATGCCGCACCGGGTCGTCGGACGCGGACCGGCTGCACCCGCGCCGGTATCGCCCGATTCCGCTGCGTGCCCCCCGACCACACGGGCTCCGCCGACGCGCGCGTGGTCCGCGCCAACCCTCTCAGCCGACGAGCCGCCGGACCTCGGCGAGCAACTGCTCGGGGACGATCGGTTTCTCGAGGTAGCCTTCGGGCGGGGGGACGTGCTTGCGCGTCGAGATGAACTGCTGGAAGTCGTGCGCGAGGCCGGTGACGATGATGACCGGGATGGCCTGCCAGGCCGGGTGATCCTTCAGCGTGCGGTAGGTCCTGACGCCCGTCGTCTCTGGCATCGCGATGTCGAGGGTAATCAGGTCGGGCACGCCGGTTTCGATGACCTTGAGCGCCTCGTCGCCGTTGGCGGCCGTCACGATGTCGTAGCCGTTGTCCTTCAGGATCGTGGCCAGGTAGCTCACCACGTCCGGTTCATCATCGACGATCAATACCTTCTTCGCCATGTCCGTGCTCCAGTCGGTCGGGCCGCCCGGCTCGTCTGGGGGGAAACGGCGCGCGGCGCGTTGCGCTGCCGGCCAGACGATCGCCGTCCTGCGCGGCCGCGGCAATGATGCCACTGCGGGAACAATACGGGCCGGACGCGGGTGTGTCAAGTTGCGCGGCGCCGGTTGCGCGGCGCCGGTTGCCACGACGACCGGGGCGACGGCGCGCGCGCGGGTCAGCGCGGGCGGCGCGTGCGTCCGGGCCCGGCGGTGGGCGCAAGATCCGCGTTCCCGTCGGCGGTGCGGCGCCTGGCGAGCCTGCGGAACAGCGTGGTGCGGTGGATCCCGAGGTCGGCCGCGGCGCGCGTCCTGTTGCCGCCGTGCCGGGCGAGCGCGGCGGTGATGGCGTCGTCCTCGAGCCGGTCGAGCGTGGCGGAGGCTGCGCGCGCGGCGGTCTCGCGGGCGCGGAGAACGTGCGGCGGCAGGTCGTCGACCTGGATCTCGCCCGCGTCGCAGAGGATGAAGGCACGTTCGATGATGTTCTCGAGTTCGCGGATGTTCCCCGGGAAGTCGTAGCGCATGAGCGCGGCGATGGCGGCCGATGAGACGCCCTCGATCGGCTTGCCGGTGACCTCGCGGAATCGCTGCACGAAGTGCCGGACGAGCAGGGGAATGTCCTCGGCGCGATCGACCAGAGGCGGCAACACGATCTGGAGGACGTTCAGCCGGAAGTAGAGGTCCTTGCGGAACGTGCCGTCGCGGACCATTCCCTCGAGGTCGCGGTGCGTGGCCGCGATCACGCGGACGTCGGCGCGCACGGTGGCGGTCGCCCCGAGCGGCTCGTACGTCTTCTCCTGCAGGAAGCGGAGCAGCTTCACCTGGAGCGGGGACGGGAGGTCACCGATCTCGTCGAGGAATAGCGTCCCGCCCTCCGCCTGGGCAATGCGGCCGACGCGGTCGCGCTTGGCGTCGGTGAACGCGCCCTTGCGATAACCGAACAGCTCCGACTCCAGCAGCGTCTGGGGCAGGGCCGCGCAGTTGACGGCCACGAACGGCCGCCCGTGGCGCGGACCGTGCTGGTGGACCGCCTTGGCCACCAGTTCCTTGCCGGTGCCGCTCGCCCCCACGATCAGGATGGTGCTGCTGCTCTCGGAGACCATCGGGAGCATGTCGAAGAGGCGGTGCATCTCGGGACTGCGGCTGATGATGTCTTCGAACCGGGACTGCCCGCTGATTTGCCGGCGGATGGCGTCGAGGTGGGACAGATCGCGGAACACCTCGACGCCGCCCACGAGCGTGCCGGTGGCCGTCTCGAGCGGGGCGGTCCCGAGCGCAATCGGGATGCTCCGGCCGTCGGCGGCGCGGATGCGCGCCTCGCCGCGCTGCACGCGCTCGCGCGACGCGATGCTGCGGCGCAGGGGGCAGGATGAGGTGCAGAGGTCGCCCTGGAGGACTGACGCGCACGATTGCCCGATCACGTCGGTTTCGCGGAAGCCGGTGATCCGTTCCGCGGCCTTGTTGAAGGACGTGATCCGCGAGAAGCGATCGACCGTGAAGATGCCCTCGTCGACGGCATCGAGGACGAGGGGCAGGTAGCGAGGATCGAGGCGGCTCATCGGATCAAGGCTACATCGGGCATGATGCAATCTGCAATACCGATGCGATGCACGCTGCATGATGCATCACCGTGAAGCCACTCGCCCCCGCGCGGGATCGGCCACCGCTCCCGGTTCCATTCCACACGACAACATCCTTGGCGCCAATACGTTGCGGCCGACTGCCTGGTGGACGGCAGGCCGTGGGGGCCGCCTGGCACGGCTACTGCTCCAGGGACTCTCCAGGACGGCCAGCGATGTCCCAACCACCCATCGGCCAAGACCACCGAAAGCGCGGAAGCCGCGCCGCCTCTCCCGGAGACCCCGGCCAGGCGCTCTCCTCGGGGCAGGCGGCCCGCTTCTGCTACGTGACGTCGGACACGATCGTCAACTGGATCCGGGCTGACAGCCTCAAGGCCCAGCGCACGGCGGGCGGGCAGTACCGGATCTGCGTGGCCGACCTGCGGGCGTTCATGGTGGCCAACGGGATGAGCACGGCGCTGCTCGATGCCGAGGCCGACATCCGGCCCTACTGCTGGGAATTCCACTGCGAGGTGGGCTCCCCGTCGGCGAGTTCCGGCGCCATGGGGTGCGAGTCCTGCCTGGTCAGGCGGTCCGGCACGCTCAACTGCTGGACGCTGCACGGCCTGCTGCCGGTGACCGCGCGCCGGGTCGAGCAGTGCGGGCAGTGCGAGTACTACCGGCGCTTCTATCGCGTCCCCGACCCGCGTGCGGATCGCACGGCGCCGCCTCCGGTCAGCCGAGGGGAATACTAATGGTTCCCGTGGAGACAGTCGTCATGTCCGACAGCCCGTCGCCGAATCCTCTGCCTGGTGAGGCGTTGGCGCCCTCGCCGGCGCCCCGGCCGGGCCCGGCGCGCGTGGTCAAGCGCGAGGCCGAGGCCCGACTGCCGCACCAGGTGCTGGGCGTCAGCTACTACGTCGAGCGCCTGCCGTCGGGCGATCGCGTGAAGCGGTTCCTCCAGGCCTTCGCGGCGGTGCTCGAGCACACCAACTACGCGCACCTGCTCGACACCTATGCCCGCGTGGGCGCGGCCTGCGCCAACTGCAGCGTCGCCTGCCAGATTCACGAGCAGACCAGGGACCCCCGGGACGTGCCCTGCTACCGGTCCCAGCTGCTGCTCGAGATCTACCGCCGCCACTTCACGCTGCGCGGCGTCCTGCAGAGCAAGCTGTTCGGGACGGTCTACCTGACCGAGGCCCTGATCCAGGAGCTGGCCGAGTCGGTCTATCACTGCACGGGCTGCCGGCGGTGTTCCTTCGAGTGCCCGATGGGCATCGACCATGGCCTGATCACACACCTGGCCCGCTACGTACTCAGCGAAATCGACATCGCCCCGAAGGCTCTCGTGGTGGCCACGCGCGAGCAACTCGAGGGCAAGACCGGCAACACGTCGGCCATCCCGGTGCCCGCGCTGCTCGACACGCTGAGCTTCCTCTCCGAGGACATCAAGGACGAGAAGGGAATCGACGTGGAGTTCCCCGTCGACAAGCCCGGGCGCGATTTCGTGTTCTTCGCGGCCGTGAGCGACTACCTGCTCGAGGCGGAGACGCTCAAGGGCATCGCCCTCACGTTCCACGCCGCGGGCGAGACCGATCGCTGGACCATCGGCACGGGGTACTTCGACGGGATCAACTACGGCCTCTTCTACAGCGACTGGTGCGCCGAGCGGATCATCCAGAAGGAGATCGGTGAGACGGAGCGGCTGGGCGGAGGGTCGATCCTCATCGGCGAGTGCGGGCACGCGTCGCGCAGCGCCAAGGTTTTCGTCCCGAGCTTCGGCCGGGGCCGGCGCCCGCCCGTCGTGAACATCATGGAGTACACGGTCGACGCGCTGCGGCGCGGCCGGCTGAAGCTCGATCCCTCGGTGATCAAAGAACGGGTGACGTACCACGACCCCTGCAACATCGCGCGGACGGGGTGGATCGTCGAGCAGCCGCGCGAGATCCTGCGGGCGTTCTGCACGGACTTCGTGGACATGACGCCGCACGGAGCGAAGAACCTCTGCTGCGGCGGGGGCGGGGGCACGGTGTCGATCGACGAGGTGCGCCAGTACCGCACGAAGGTGGCCGGGAAGCTCAAGGCCGACCAGATCCGCGCGACCGGGGCCCATTACGTGGTGGCGCCCTGCGCGAACTGCAAGAAACAACTCCGCGAGGTCTGCGAGGACAACGATCTCAAGGACGTCGAGGTGGTCGGACTGCACGACCTGCTCTACAAGGCGCTGGTGATCTGAGGGCGCCGCGGCTGGCGGGGGCGCGCGCTGCACGGCGCCGCCCGCGGGGCAACGGCACACGGACAGGGCGACACGCCGGCGGCGTCCGGCGCCGGCTGGAGGGTGACGTGGAAGCCTGGATTGAGGTGGCGCGGGGGCGCCTGCTGGTGTTCGCCGTCGCGGTGATGGGGCTGGGGCTGGCCCGGCAAGTCGCGCTCACGGTGGCGGAACTCGTTCACGCGTACCTCCGGGCCGGCGACCGCGACCTGCCGCTCGCCGCCCTCGCGCGGCGCCTGGCGGGGTGGCTCGTGCCTGTCCGCGCGATGCGCGGCCGGCGCGCGCCGCACAACGCGGCCTCGGTCCTGTTCCACGCCGGGGTGATTCTCGTGCCGCTGTTCCTTGCGGGGCACGTGGCGCTCGTGGACCGGGCCTGGGGCGTGAGCTGGCCCGTGCTGCCCGATCGGGTCGCCGACCTCCTGACGCTGGCCACGCTGGCGGCCCTGGCCGTGCTCCTGCTGTCGCGCGCCTGGAGCCCGGCGACGCGCGTGCTGACGCGCACGCAGGACTGGCTGCTCCCCGTGCTGCTCTCGGCCATCGTCCTCACGGGGTTCTGGGTGGCGCACCCGCGGACGAGCCTGTTGCCCTTCCAGCCGACGTACCTGTTGCACCTGCTCGCGGCCGAGACGCTGATGGTGCTCGTGCCGTTCACCAAGCTGTCGCACCTGGTGCTGTTCCCGTTCACGCAGTTGTCCTGGGAGCTGGGGTGGCACTTCGTGCCGGGGGCGGGCGCGCGGGTGCGCGCCACCCTGGGGAAGGAAGGAGACCCGGTCTAGCCATGTCCTTCGCCATCCTGACCGACGTGACCCGCTGCATCGGGTGCGAGGAATGCGTGGCCGCCTGCAAGCGGACCAACGGCCTGCCGGCCGACGACCCGCCGCCGCGGCCGCCCTCGGGCCCCGGGGATCTCTCGGCCACGCGCTGGACGACGATCGCCCGTCGTCCGGGGAATCACTTCGTGCGGCAGCAGTGCCGGCACTGCGTCGAGCCCGCGTGCGTGTCGGTGTGTCCGGTCGGCGCCCTCCAGAAGACGCCGGAAGGCGCCGTGGTGTACGACAAGTCACGGTGCATGGGCTGCCGCTACTGCATGCTCAGCTGCCCGTACGGCGTGCCGCGGTACGAGTGGACGTCGGCGGCGCCGTCGGTGCGCAAATGCATCCTGTGTCATCCGGGCCTGAAGTCCGGCGCGCTGTCGGCGCCGGCATGCGTGTCCGCGTGCCCGACGAAGGCGACCGTGTTCGGATCGCGCGACGACCTGATCGCGGAGGCCCGGCGGCGTTTCGCGGTCGAGCCGGGGCGCTACATCCAGCACATCTGGGGCGAGTCGGAAGTGGGCGGCAGCGCCGTGCTGCTCATCTCGGACGTCTCGCTGGACTTCCTCGGCTGGCAGGGCGCCTCGGCGCTCGGCACCGATCCGCTGCCCGAGCGCACGTGGGCGGCGCTCTCCCCGGTGCCCGTGGAGTTCGCGGGCATGGGGGTGCTGATGAGCGGGCTCTACTGGATCATCGAGCGGCGGCGGCGCCTCGCACGCGAAGGCGACGCCCCGCGACGCGGCGCGGACACGGCGAAGGACGACCATGCTCACTAGGCGGCTGTTCATCTTCAAGGGCCTCCTCTGGACCATCACCGGCCTCGGATTCGCAGTGGCCCTGGTCCGGTTCGTCCTCGGGCTGGGCGCGGCGACGGCGCTGTCCGACGTGACGCCGTGGGGGCTGTGGATCGGCTTCGACGTGATGGGGGGCGTCGCGCTCGCGGCCGGCGGCTTCGTGGTCGCGGCGATCGTGCACGTCTTCCACCGGGAGAAGTACCACGAGGCGGCTCGGCCGGCGATCCTGACGGCGTTCCTGGGCTATGCCGCGGTGGCCGTCGGCCTGACGTTCGACCTGGGTCTGCCCTGGCACATCTGGCACCCGCTCATCTTCTGGAACATCCGGTCGCCGCTCTTCGAGGTGGCGTGGTGCGTGATGCTCTACCTCACGGTCCTGGCGATCGAGGTCTCGCCGGTAATCGTCGAGCGCACCCGATTCCGGAAGCTCTACCTCGCGCTGCGCCGGTTGCAGCTGCCCGTGATGATCCTGGGCGTCATGCTCTCGACGCTGCACCAGTCCTCGCTCGGCTCGCTGCTGCTCATCATGCCGTTCCGCGTGCATCCCCTCTGGTACTCCCCGTGGCTCCCGGAACTGTTCTTCGTGTCCGCGGTTGCCCTCGGGCTGTGCATGGTGATGTTCGAGTCGGCGCTGACCTCGTGGCTGTACCGCCGGCCGCCGGAGATCGCCATGCTGTCGGGGTTCGCCCGGATGGCCTGGTGGGTGCTGCTGGCGTACGGGCTGTTCCGCGGCGTGGACCTGGTGTTCCACGGGACCTTCAACTGGCTGTTCGTGCCGGGCTGGCCGCGCGTGCTCCTCGCGGTGGAGATCGCGCTCTCGGTTGTCGTGCCGATGACGCTGTTCACGATCCCGCGCGTGCGCCGCTCGTTCGCGGGGCTCTGGCTGGGGGCCGCATCCGGGGTCTCGGGCATCGTCCTCAACCGGATCGACGCGTCCGGCGTGAGTCAGGTCTGGGTCACGGGCCAGTTCTACCTGCCCTCCTGGATGGAACTGTCCGTCAGCCTGAGCGTGGTGGCTGCCTTCGCGCTGGTGTTCTTCCTGATCCAGGAGCGGTTTCCGGTGAACCCCCGGGCGCTCGACGATCTCGAGGCGGCGCGCGACCGCCAGTCGCACGCCGCGCCCGAGTTCGCGCCGTTCACGCAGGTCTGGCTCGGCGCGGGATGGCGGCGCCCCGCGCGGGCGTACTCGATGCTGTTCGTAGTGGCGGCCGCCGCCGGCCTTGCCCTCGCGCCCGTGAAGGAGCCGATCGTGCGGGAGGCGGCCGCGCGCGCCCGCGGGGGAGACATCCTCCGGGTCGGCTGGCACGAGCCCTACGTCTTCTTCGATCACCAGCGCCACGTGAAGACGGCCGGCGGGCCCTCGGCCTGCGGCCGCTGCCACCACCTGCACATGGTCGGCGACGTGGGCACGCCGTGCAGCGACTGTCATCGGTCGATGTACGCGCCCTCGTCGATCTTCGAGCACGCCGCGCACGTGAGCGCGCTCGGCGGGAACCGGTCGTGCGATCGCTGTCACGGCGCCACGGGCGCCGGCCGGCTCGTCCGCACCACGTCCTGCGCCGACTGCCACCGGAAGGACCCGGTCATGATGGCCGTGCCGGCCCGCGCGCGCCGGTTCGACAGCCTCACCGCGCCGTCGTACCTGACGGCGATGCACGACAACTGCATCCCGTGCCACCGCGAGAAGGCCGCGGATCCGTCCGTCGGCAGGCCGAATCTCGCCCGGTGCGGCACGTGCCACGACCAGGGGACCAAGACCGAGCACGCGTACCGGATCGCCCTGGCCGGGCGGGAACAGGGGATGATCCCGTGAGCGCGGAGCCACGCCGACCGATCGTCCTGGTCGTGGATGACGAGGAAGACATCGTCGCGTACCTGACCGCCGTCCTTCAGGATCACGGCATGCGGGTCGTCGTCGCACGCGACGCGCGGAGCGCGACGGCCAGGCTGCGCGAGATCACCCCGGACCTGGTGGTCCTCGACATCATGATGCCCGGCCACACCGGGTTGTCCCTCTATCGGGCGATCAGGCGGAACGCGGCGACCGCCGGCGTGCACGTCATCTTCCTGAGCGCGTGCTCCGCGTCGGCGATCGTCAAGGCCCTCGGCTCGGCCCGCGGGCTCAACCAGGCCTCGGCGCCCGTGTCGTACTTCGAAAAGCCGGTGGCGCTTGGCCCGTTCCTCGCGAAGGTGGAGGAGGTGCTGGGCCGAACGCCGATGGAGACACGGCCGTGAACGGCATTCAGGATCTGCTGCACGCACACCTGTTCGAACAGGCGCCCATCCTGGGCGTCGTGCTCGATCGCGACCTGCGCATGGTCGCGGCCAACGAGCGGTTCCGGCAGGGCTTTCCGGACTGGGAGGGGAAGCACTGCTTCGAGACCCTCGCCGGCCGGACCGACCCGTGCCCGGGTTGCCGCGCCCGACGGACGTTCGAGGATGGCCGCGTCCGAATCGGGCAGAATGCCCTCAGCCTGAGCGGGCGGCCCCGGGCCGAGTTCATCACCCGGGTCGCGGCGATCACCGCGCCCGGGTCCACGGAGCGGACGCACGCGATCTGGATGGCCTCGGACATCTCGGAGGCCGAGAGCCTGCAGCGCGAGAACGAGGTGCTCTTCGAACGCGTGCCGTGTTACATGGCGGTGCTCGATCGCGACCTGCGCATCGTGCGGGCGAACCGCCGGATGCGGGAGACCTTCGGGGGGCGGCGGGGCGAACACTGCTACAGTGTGTACAAGCGACGGGACGAGCCATGCGCCGACTGCCCGGCGCTGAAGGTGCTCGAGGACGGCCTGGAGCACGCCTCCGAGCACGCGGGGGTGACCGCCTCCGGGGACGTGGCCCACTACGTCGTGACGGCGTCGGCCCTGTCGACCACCATGGAAGGCGGCCGCCCCGTGGTCAACCGCGTCATCGAGATGTCGGTCGACGTGACCCGGCAGCACCAGCTCCGGAACGAGGTGCTCGAGGCGGAGCGGCTCGCGGCGGTCGGCCAGACCGTTGCCGGCCTGGCCCACGGCATCAAGAACATCCTGATGGGCATGGAGGGCGGCGTTTACATCATGCGGTCCGGCCTGCGGCTGGCGCAGCCGACGCGGCTCGAGGACGGCGTCGGCATGCTGGAGCGGAACGTGGGGAAGATCTCCAGCCTGGTCAAGAACCTGCTCGCCTTCTCGAAAGGCACCGTGCCGCACGTGGCCTGGTCGGATCCCGCGCAGATCGCCCGCGACGTCGTCGAGTTGTACGAGGGCACGGCCCGCCAGGCGGGGATCGACCTGCGCGCGAACGTCGAGGCCGGCATCCCGCAGGCCCCGCTCGATCCGTCGGGCATGCACACCTGCCTCGCGAACCTGGTCTCCAATGCCATCGACGCCTGCGCGTCGACCCCGTCGGGCACCGGCCGCGTCCAGATCTCGGTGTCGGAGCGCAGCGGGGCGCTGTGCTTCGAGGTCACCGACGACGGGTGCGGGATGGACCAGGAAGTCCGGGCGAAGATCTTCACCACGTTCTTCACGACCAAGGGCGCAGGCGGGACCGGGCTCGGCCTGCTGATGACGCGGAAGATCGTGCAGGAGCACGGCGGCCGCATCGAGGTGACGTCGCAGCCGGAGGCCGGCACGACGTTTCGCATCCTGCTGCCGCGGGACCGGCTGCCGCGTCTGCCCGCGGATCTCGAATCACCCCGGCTGCCTGCGTCGTGAGGGGATGCCCGGATCCGGGCGGAGGTGCACCATGGCGAGACCCGGCGAGAAGAAGGTCCTGGTCGTCGACGACGACCCGGACATCGTCTACTACCTGAGCGCCGCGCTGGAGGACGCCGGGTTCCGCGTGGAGGTGGCCTTCAGCGTGGACGAGGCGCTGGAGCGCGTGAAGGCCGGGCGGCCGGACTTCGTGTCGCTCGACCTCGTGATGCCGAAGAAGTCGGGCATCGTGCTGTTCCACGAACTGCGGCGCCACCCGGCCTGGCACCGGATCCCGGTGCTCTTCGTGACCGGCAAGGCGAGCGAGGAACCGATACGGCGGGACCTTGACGCTGCCCTGGCCGAGAGCAGCATGTCGGGTCCCAGCACGTATCTCGAGAAGCCGGTGACGGCGGTGAAGTACGTGCGGGCGGTCGCCGCCATCCTGCAGGTCGAGCTGCCGGAAGGCGAGGCGGCCGCCGCGCCCGCGTCGCCGGGCGACGTGAGAAGCGAGCTGAAGACGCTCATCGACGGGGCCGATCCCGATGCACTCCGCCAGGCACTCGAGCTCCTGAAGAAGGGGCTGGCCAGGTGACACCGCGGGCCGGGTGACGGCCTACCCGGCTCCGCCCGTCGCCGCGCGCGTCACGGGGTGAGCAGGTCGGCCTCCGGGATCGGACCGTCCTCGAGCGAGAAGAGCCACGCGCAGTGAAAGTCCGGCGGATGCGGGTCCGGCGGGCACGCGATGGCGCGCGTCCGGATGCGCGGATCGATCGCGTGCGCGAAGTACACGTGTACTCGGCCAGCCCCACGGGCTTGCAGGGGAAGTCGGGCAGGCCCTTCCGCTCGCGCGCCGTCTGGACCCGGCACTCATTCATCTCGAACCGCAGGGTGCGACTGTCCACGCGGTGGATGGACTGACGGTTGAGCAGCGCGTACAGGCGGAACGGCAGCGCCTCAGCGAGCGCGTCGAGCCCGCCCCCGGGCGCGATGCCGTGCCGCGCCATGATGCGCCGCGCCTCGATCCGCGTGAAGTCGATCCAGGCCTCCCGATCGAGCGCAATCGCCGACGGCATGCCGTGGTGCCGCTCGACGGCCTGGAACCACAGGCCGTCGTGCGCGAGCCAGTTCTTCGCCTGATCCTCCAGCATGCCAACCAGGGTCGCCTTGTCCAGCGACGCCAGCCTGTCCTGCGTGTCCATCCTCGCTCACCTCCGACGGATGACCGTCACCGTCGCGGGCTCGTCCCGGGCCGCGGGACTGGCGCGGGAGAATACCATGCTGCGCGCCGGAGCGCGACCTTCTTCGCGCGCCGCGCCGGAAGGGGGCCGCGTTGCGCCCATCCATTCGACTACGCACGCGACGCCCGCGGGGTTCCATCGCGCGCGAGGTCCCCGTGTGTCCTTGACAACCACGTGGCCCGGGGGGATCGTTAGCGGAACCGTTCACAACAAGACGGCGTGGCGCCATGGGTCCGGCAAGGGAGATGTGGTGACGAGACGACACAAGCTGAACGTGCTGATGCCGCTGGTGAGCCTGCTCGCGTGCGCCGTCAGCGCCTACACGACGCAGCAAGGCATGGCGACCGCCACGTCCGACCTGCTGGTGTCGGTCGGCGTGGCGCTGGCCGGCGGGTTCTTCCTGTTCGTGTTCTCCCTGTTCCTGATGTGGCGCTTTCCGTACGCCGACCCGAACCGCCAGATCGGCTACGGGATCGTGACCGCGATCGTGCTGCTGCTCGCCTTCGGCTTCTCGACGCAGTGGAGCGTGATCGCGATGGGCGGCAAGGACGCGCTCGCCATCCACATGCAGCGCGTGCTGGAGCAGGCCGACGGCCAGGCGCTGAGCCTGCTGCGGCAGGCCGCGGTCGAGGCGAACCTGGCGCCGCAGCTCACGAGCCTCTCGCAACAGTACGAGGACCTGGCCGCCCGCGAGACCCGCGGCGCGTTCTCGGGCCTCCGGGGCGAGGGCAGCGTCGTCTCGACGCTTCGGAACATGTCGCAGATGTTCGCCAACCTGGGCCGCACGGTGAAGGCCGTCGACGTCGAGAATCGGGCGCTCTACGACCGGTACAAGGACCTCTCCGCCGAGGCCCGGAAGATCGCCTCGGAGACCGAACAGGCAGACGTGCGCGAGGGCGACAAGATCAGGCGCAACAACCTGGCGTTCAGCAGCGTCCTCGGCGAGATCAACGAGGTGCAGACGCGCATGCGCGAAGCCTCGTCGGCCGCCTACGTGCGCGTCGTGAACCAGAACCTCGGGTCGCTGACCACCACGGCGCGGGCGACCGACACGGCCGAACAGAAGGACGCCCTGGCCCGCCTCGAGACCTTGAAGGACGCCGCCGTGAAGGTCGTGGGCCAGATCTCCGGCGGGCGGCGGCCCGAAGACGAGCTGCAGGCGCAGACGTTCACCATGCTGCCCGCCGCGCGCGCGGTCTGGGTCTACAAAGGCGACGTCTTCTATGCCTGGGCGGGCGGCATCGCCATCGACGCCATCCCGACGATCTTCGTCATCCTGCTCACGCTCGGGCGTCCCGTCGAAGACGACGAACGCGAGGACGAGCGGCAGGCTGCCGCGATGGCGCCGCCGGCTCCCGCGCCACGGCCCGTCACGCGCCCGGCGCCGTGGTCGGGCAGCGGCTCGGGCGCCGCGCCGCCGACCAGCCACGCGCGCGAGTCGTGACCGATCGGGCCCAGCACGCTAGCGGCAGGCGCACGTCAGGACGGCGATGCGCGTACCGCCGGGACGACTCGGCACGTTGACCAGCCTCGGACGGCAGGTGCGGCCCGCCTTCGCACAACGGCCGACGCACGTCACCTTCCCATTGCTGCGGAAGAGCGCGGCGCAGAACTCGCCCGACGCGCTCCCGCCGCCGGGGGGAGGAGGGACATGGACGTCCGGGGGGCACGCGCACCGGACCTCGCCCTCGGCGCCCCGGATCGGACCGGAACATTCGGGCGGACACGATGGCGCGGCGAATCCTCCCTCCAGCCCGGGCACCTCGACGAGCGCCAGCCTCAACGTGTGCGCCGGCAACGTCCCCTTCGCGGGCTCGAGGTCGCCCACCAGGTTGGCCCACTGCTTCGCGTCGAAGTAGATCAGCGTCGGTTTCTTCAGGACACCCTGCGTCTTGCGGAACCCGGCCAGCGTCACGATTTCAGGGATGCGTACCATGGCGATGCCCCTCCCGTGTCGCGCGGCCGCACCCGGCCGGCGCGCCGCGCTGCTCGATTTGCGCTGATGTGTGACCCCTGACGCGCGAGGATACCGTAAACACCGACGAAAATACATCGGAGATTGTCCGGCGCCGATCGAGCGGCCGTTCGTACCGCCGCGACGCATGGCCCGACGAAGGCTCACACCCCACGTTCGCCGCGTGGCCATTCGCGGTTCCCGGGGCGGCGGCGGTCGATGCACATCAGCCGGACGTCCTCCGGACCTGCGTCCCCGGACCTGCGTCCCCTTTGCTGTCGCGGAAATTCTCCGCTATCATGCACGCGCTGTTCCCACGGCGGAGCCCCGCATCTTTCCCTGCGTGCGTTGTCCGGTCGCTGGGACCCTCTGCACGTTCACCACCGAGACGGGTTGGCGTGGGATGACGCGATGAGCCGGTTCATGCACGGCACGAATGGCGGGGCCCGGCCGCCGGGCCCGGACGCGATCGGTTCACGCCGGCTGGCGCCGTGGTTCGCCCTGGCGTTCACCCTCCTCGCGCTCGTCGTCTACCTGCAGTACGGGACCAACGGGCTCCTCGGCCGCGACGACGCGGTGCTCGTCTACGCGGGACGGCTGCTGACCGAAGGCGTGCTGCCATACGCGAGCGCCATGACGCTCAAGGGACCGCTGGCCCAGTTCGTCGCGGGCGCTGGCATCGCTGCCGCGCACGCCCTGGGATGGAATGATCTGTCCGCGGTGCGGGCGCTATTCCTGGTGCTGAGCGCCCTGGCGGCGGGGATGACCGCGGCCGCCGGCTACGTGCTCTGGCGGTCGGCGCGCGTCGGCATCTTCGCCGGCCTCCTGTTCTGCGGGTTCGTCGACTTCGCTCGCCGCGCCGCATCAGGCCCGCGCTACCAGTCGCTGGTGGCCCTGTTCGCGGTTTTGGCGATTCTCCTGACAACGGAACGCCGCTGGTTCTGGGCCGGAGTGGCGGGCGCGCTGGCCTACCTGACGTGGCAGCCCAGCGCGGTCTTCGCTGCCGCGACGCTCCTCCTGGCCGCGGCATCGGAGCCAGCCCAACGCCGCAGGGCCGTGGCGCACGCGGCGGCGGGCATCGCCGTGCCGGTGATCGTCGTCGTGGCGGTGTTCGCGTGGGCAGGCCTGTACGACGAGCTGGCCTTGCGGATCTTCCTCTTCGATCTCCCGTTCATCGCACGTACGCCTGCCGGCATTCGGGCCCACGTGACCAGGCCCCTCCACGTGCTCACGGTCGCCTACGGCCCCGCCATTGTCGCGCTGCTCGTCGCCGGCCTTCCGTGGCTCGCCTGCGTCGCCCTCCGGCGCAAGCGCGAGCGTGCCGACGGCTGGGCCGGGGTCCTGCTGCGCGACCGCTTCTCCATCCTCTTCCTGACGATGCCCGTGTTCGTCGCCTGGTCGCTCTTCGATTTCCAGGGCGGCGCCGACCTGTTCGTGCTGCTGCCCCACGTTGCGCTGGGCGCGGGGGCGCTGCTCGCGACGGTCGCTGCCGCGACAGATCGCCGATGGGGCGGGACCGGCGGGGTAACCCGCGTGCCGGCGTCCGTGGCCCTGGCGATTCTGCTGCTGGTCGGGGCGGTCGCCTCGGTGAGCCAGGCGTCCGAGTCGGGCCTGCTCAGGCAGTCTGCGACCGCGGCCCTCGTGGAAGGGCGTTACGGACCCGCGTACACCTTCGCCTCGATCGGCCAGCCCCAGCTCCTCGTGCTGATGAACCGCCGGAACCCGAATCCGTTCCTCTTCATCGAGAATGGTTCGGACATGCTGGTTGCCCGCGGGACGCCCGGCGGATTCGACGCGTGGCTCGCGGATCTGGGACGGCTGAAACCGCTCGTGGTGGTGGGCGGCTTCATGCGGGGGCAACCGCGTCACGTGGCCGAGCTCGAACGATGGCTCGACCTGGGGTTCCGGGCCGAGTCGGCGGGCGAGTTCAGGCTGTACGTGTCGAGAGAGCAGCCATGAAGATCCTGAACACGGCGGCTGGTGTCGCAGGGTCGCGGATCCTGGGCCGACCGTTCTACGCCAGGTTCCACGTGACGTATCGCTGCAACTATCGCTGCGGGATGTGCGCCGTGCCGCAGCGGGCCGTCCCGGAGGCCGAGCTGAGGATCGACGCGGTCCGAACGGTGGCGGCGCGGCTCTGGAGCCTCGGCGCGCGCCACGCGGTCATCACGGGCGGAGAACCGTTCCTGCGGCGCGATCTGCCGGAGATCATCGGTGCGTTTGGGGCCCTGGGTTTCTCGGTCCGCGTGCAGACCAATGGCGGCCCGCAGGTCACGCGCGCCGCGCTGGCGCGGGCGGCCGCCGCGGGGTTGCGGGACATCAGCGTCTCGATCGACTCGCTGGACCGCGCCCTGCAGGATGAGATCTGCGGCCGCCGCGGCGTCGTCGACCACGCGCTCCGCACGCTGCAGCTGGCGCGGACCCTGTTGCCGCGCGGGATTTCGCAGGCCAACATTGTCGCCTCGCGGCTGAACTTCTCCGCGCTGCCCGACCTGGTCGAGTTCTTCGCGCGCCAGGGCGTGTACACCTACATCACGCCCGTCGTGATCGACGCCGGGTGTGCGGAGGGCGGCGGCGAGTTCCTGTTCCGTAGTCACGATGCGCGTTTCGCCTTCGACGGGATGGATCCGGTCGAGCGCGACCGCGTGATCGACCGGCTCGTGGCATTGCGCCGGGAGGGCCGCGGGCTGACCAACTCCACGCGGTTCCTGGAGGACTTCCGCGGCTACGTGGCGACGGGCCGGTGCGCGTGGGACTGCGCGGCCGCCCAGCTCACCATCGACGTGCAGCCGGACGGCGGCTTCTCGTTCTGCAAGGAGAAACCGGCGATCGCGAACATCCTGGAGCCCGGGTTCATGGAGGCGTACCGGGACGGCCGGCTCCGCGAGGCAGCGCGGGCCCAGGCCACCGGCTGCTCGGGCTGCTTCTACGGCGAGTATCGCGAACCGCAGTACGCGGTGCGGGACGGGTCGGTCTTTCTCGAATGGGTGCGCGACTGGCTGCTCACGTTCCGACATGGCATGCAGTGGGATCCTGCCAGGGCCGGCCGGCCCGCCCCCCCGACGATCCTGCCAGCGGTCCAGGGGACGGAATCGACCGAGCGGTAGACGCAGCCGGCCGGGCCGGCACCCGCCCGCGACAGGCGCGAGCGGGGCCGGACGGGCCATGGCCCGCCCGGCGGTCCCGCACCTCCTGCCGGCGCCGCACCCTCGGGGGCCGGATGCGCCGCTACTTCCGGTCGAGGTGAATCTCGAGCGTCCCCTCCCACGGCGACACGAACCCTGGCAGAACGATGAAGCCCGTCAGGGTCTTGGTGAACGTCCCCGTTGCGCCCTCGAACCGGCCGGTGCCGCCCCCGACGGTGCCGGTCCATGTCTGCTGCCACGTGAAGGTGCCGGGCGTGACGCCTGGCGCCAGCGTGCCCGTCGGGCCCGGCGTCACCAGCAACAGCAGCATGTCGCCGTTGGCGTTCATCCTGATCGCCGACTGCCCGGCGACGCAGACCATCGCGCCGTCGACGATCGGCTGGTACACGTAGAACCCCTGCCCCGTCACGCCTCCGAGACGGCCCTTGCCGGAGAAGGTCGGCAGGACGGAGAACCCGTCGGGCCCGAACGGGTCGGCCAGGGTGATGACCGTGCCGCTGATGTCGAACGTGACGACCTTGACGTCGCGCGGCCTGTCCTGCGCCTGCAGCGTGGAGACAGCGAACGCGACCACGGCCAGGAGTACGAGTGCTGACTTCATGACGGTCCTCCTCGAGTGGAATGATGGTGATTGAGGGTCCGCTCCATCCTCCGGGTCTCCCGCCGCCGCAGGGGCGTGGGGCGGGTGGGGCGGGTCGACGGCGCGGCCGCACAGCGGGCACGGCAATCCGGCCTCGGGGGCCGAGCCGGCGCTTGCGCGGCGTCGCCGCCGGACGATCGTGACGAGTTGAATTCGTCGCATGGCGTCCGCTCCCAGGTGTGCGTGATGGTCCCGGCGTGCCGTGTCGGCGGTTTTCCACTGCACTGGCGGGAAAGATACGGCGGGGGCCGCTGAATGTCTTGAAACCGGCGTGAATCTCTGCTGAAATCCTCGTGACATCCCGAGAGCCCGCCCCGCCCGCCGCGACGATCGCGACGACCCGGGGCGCGCAGCCCCCGTCCGGGCGTCCGATTCAGGGAGAAGAGTCCCAATGGATCCGCGGATCTCGGACGGCCGCTACCGCTTCGAGGGACTGCTCCTGGACGCGCGCGAACGGCACCTCGAACGCGCGGGGCAGGAGATCCACCTTCGCCCGAAGTCCCTCGACACGTTGATCTACCTGGTCGAGCGCCAGGGCCACCTGGTCACCAAGCAGGAGTTGCTCGCCTCGCTCTGGCCGGACGCCGAGGTGACGGAGAATGCGCTGACCCAGTGCATCCGCGACCTGCGGGAGGCGCTCAGCGACGACCAGAAGAACCCCCGGTTCATCCAGACCGTGCAGCGGGCCGGCTACCGGTTCATCGCGGAGGTCGAGCAGGCGGAGGCCGTGGAGACCTGGGAGCGGGTGGAGGCCGGGGATCGCGGCGCGCCGGCGTTCGACGAGGAGGTGACCGCCGTCAGCGTGCTCGTGGCCGAGGACGACGGGGCCGAGACCGGTCCGCTGGCGACCGTGCAGTTCGAGCCCGAGAGCGCCGCTCCACCCGCCGATCCCGCGCCGTGGTGGCGGCGCCGGTGGCGGATGGTCGCGGCGATTGCCGCGCTGCCGCTCGTCGCGGGTGCGGTCGCGCTCGGCAGCCGGCTGATGCAGCGCGCGCCGGGCCTGGCCTTCGTCGAACGCGACTGGATCCTGATCGCCGACTTCGAGAACCACACGGGCGAGCCGGTCTTCGACGCGGCGCTGCGGGCCGGGCTCGAGCGGGAGCTCGGGGTGTCGCGGTACGTGAACTTCGTGCCGCCGGGCCGGGTGATCGACACCTTGCAGTTGATGAAGCGCCCGCCGGATACACGCGTGACCGAGCAAGTCGGGCACGAGATCTGCCTCCGGGACGGCGGGATCCGGGCGATGGTCGCCGGCAGCATCCAGCTCGTCGGCGGCACCTTTGCCATCGTGCTGAAGCTCGTCGACCCGGTCACGGGCGGCACCGTGGCGGTGTTCGATCGCCGGGCGCCGCGGGCCGCCGGCGTGCTGGACGCGATCCAGCGCCTGTCGGCGGACGTCCGTGGCGCGTTGGGGGAGTCACTGACCGACGGTCCGCCGGCCGGCCCGCCGCTCGAGAGAGTGACGACGACATCGCTCGAAGCGCTTGCCCTGTACTCCAGGGGACTGGCCCTGATGGACCAGTTCGAGTGGGCGCGCGCCCGGACCTTGTTCGATGAAGCGACGACCCGGGATCCGGCCTTTGCGAGCGCCTACCACTTCCGCGGCCTGTCCCTGTGGCTGCTCGGGAAGGACGGCGCCCCGGACTTCAAGCGCGCGGCGGCGCTCGCCGGCCAGGTCACGCTGCGGGAGAAGCTGCGAATCGACGCGCTTGCCGACTACCCGGACGGTGACGCCACGCGGCCCATCGACCGGTTCGAGTCGTTTCTCGACCACTACCCCGACGATTACTGGGGCCACGAGCTGGTGAGCTGGCTGTACCTCTACGGCGAGAATCCTGTACGCTGGCGCGAACACCAGGCGGCCTGCCGGCGCCTCCGCCCCAACTTTGCGCAGCCGCACTTCCACGCGGGCTGGGTCGGCCTGCTGGTCGACGGCGACGCGGAGAAGGCGCAGGCCGAGTTCGACCGGGTCCTGGCCCTGAAATCCGATTTCTCGTCACCGGTGGTCCAGTGCGGCCGTGGGTTCCTCGCGTGGATGCAGGGCCGGACGACCGACGCGGCGAACGAGGTCGCGGAGTTCCGGTCCCGCCGCATGCTCTACCTGACCGCCGACACCCAGGTGACCGCGCGGCACTATCTGTCGCGGTTCTACCAGTTCCAGGGGAAGCCCGACGAAGCGCTGGCGATGCTGGAGACGAACCGGGACATGACGCAGGCGGTGCCATCCGCCGAGCTCGCCACGGTCTTCCGGTTTCCGCGCGCCCTGGTCTACCAGGAGCTCGGCCGCACCGGCGAATTCGAGCGCCTCATGACCGAGGACGCCGCGCGGAGCCGGGGCATGCACCGCGTGGAGGCGCTCGGCTGGCTCGCGATCAGCGCGGCCCGCCGCGGAGAGACGGCGAGGGCGGCCGCCCTGCGGCGAGAACTCGTGGCCGAGAACGGCGAGCCCCCGCCGAGCTTCTGGAGCCCGCGCCTGCCGGTGCAACTCGAGCGCGCGAAGCAGGCGTTCGGCCTGCAGATCGACGGCGAGAGCCTGCTGGCCGCGAACAGGACCGACGAGGCCCTCCGGCGCTTCCAGGCAGTTCTCGACCTCGTCCCGCCTCGCAACGCTCTCTTCTACACGATGCTCACGCCCCGTGTGTGGCTGGCCGCGGCGCAGTCCTCCGCGCGTGCGCACGAGCAGCGCGGCGACTGGGCCGCCGCCGCCGCGAATTACGAGTCCATTCTGAAGCGCAAGATCCTGTGCCTCGGTACGGACGGGGCGTCCGGGATCTGGATCGATGCCCTCCGCTCGATCGGCGGCGCCCTGGAGAAGGCAGGACGCGGGGCCGAGGCGGCGAGGTACCGCGAGGAGTACGGGCGCCTGCGGCCGTCCTGACCAGGGCGCGACCCGTGCGCGGCCAGGCGTCGCGGTGGCACATGGAGGCCGTCGCCCATCACGCCCGGCCGGCCTGCAGCTCGGTTCCCCCCACGCGGCGCGACAGCACCACGAACAGCACCAGGGCCGCCACGCCCGTCAGCGCCTCGGTCATCAGCATCGCGTTGGTGGACCAGGCATCGTGCACCCACCCGACCGCCCGCAGCATGCCCAGGCTGAACAGGGTGTTCAGCGCGAAGAACAGGTTGATCTTCGTCGCCGCGGCCGAGTCACCGATGATCGCCAGCACGAGCCCCGTGAACGACGCGGTCACCATGCCCAGCGTGAACGTGTAGAACAGCGTCGAGACGGCGTAGCCCGCGGACGAGCGCGGCGCGAGCACGATGACGACGCACGCGACCAGGCCGAGGCCGCACGAGACCGCGTACGCCGCCGGCTTCGACACCCGGTCGGCGAGCCGCCCGCCCGCGAAGCACCCCGCGACGATGGCCACGCCGCCGCCCAGGCCCAGCACCGCCGACACCACGTCGGCCGAGGCATTGAACTCCGAGCCGATCGCACTGAACAGGAACATCGCGGCGCCCGTGCCGATCGGCAGGATCGCCAGGATGAGCGCGATGCGCCCCGCGCGCGCCCGCAGCACGCTTGCCAGTTCCTCCCACGCGTCGCGCACGCGACCGCTCACCGTGGCAACACCCGGCGCCCTCGGCGGCTCTTCCAGCCCGATGAGCGCCAGCGCGCACGCAAGCACGATCGCCGCCAGGATCACCCCCGCCACCCACGTCGTCGGCGCGTGCGAGATGAGCCAGAGGCCGATGCCGCCGCCCGCCGTCTGCCCGAACTGGTTGCCGGACTGGAACCACCCGGCCGCCCGGCCGCGCATCGCGGTGGGGGTGTTGTGCGCCATCAGGCCCTCGGTCGCAAACGCGATGAACGTGGCGGCGACGGTCGACAGCAGCGTCAGCGTCGAGAGCAGGGGCGCGGTGCGGTGCGAGATGGGAATCACCGTCATCGCGACCAGGCCCACGGCCACGAGCGAGACGGCGATCAGGTACCAGGTCTTGCGCGAGAGGGTGTAGTCGCCGAGCGGCGCCCACAGGAATTTCCAGCCGCTCCCGAGGAACGTCATGCCGACGATGGCGGCAATGGCCGAGACGTCGAGGCCCGCGCGGCTGCCGAGGTAGCCGAGCGCGACGGAGGGAAAGCCGATGGCGAGGCCGAGCGGGAAGTAGAGGACCGCCCACACCCAGGGGTGAGGCGCGATGCGCGCGGCGGGCGGAACGGGTTCGGAGCCGGTCATGGTCCGGCCATTCTATGCCGGACTCACGGCGCGAATCTGCCTGATCCGCCTGGAACCCCGGCAGGCCGTGAGGAGACCAAAAGCCGCGTGACAATGCCGGCAAC
Source organism: uncultured Acidobacteriota bacterium (assembly GCA_963813325.1). Lineage (GTDB taxonomy): Bacteria > Acidobacteriota > Vicinamibacteria > Vicinamibacterales > JAKQTR01 > CAWEYM01. The sequence continues at coordinate 590,130 of CAWEYM010000001.1, read as the reverse complement.
TCCGACGTACGCCAATACGCGCCGTGATCGTCCGGGAGGCTTGCTGACAGTCTGAAGCCTGTTCAGCCGACCGTTCGGTGTCTCACCGAGACGTGCGAAGTCCGGAGGGTGGACAAGGTCTGCCCGGGAGCAGGGCCATCTCTGCGTGTCGGGCCCAACGCTCGTGACGCCGTGCTCGGCGATAGCATCTCGTCTCCCCGGGTTCCTGTCTGGCTACGTTCACCCCGTGTCCGTATGGAGAGTCCCTGATGTCACTGTCACGTCCGCCTCGCAGGTATTGGGCGATCGGGATCGGCTTGTCGATCGCGATCGCGACGTTTCTTGCCGCGGCCACCGGGCCGTCGCGCACCACGGGCGCGTGGCACGCCGTCCTCGACGGCGGCCGGCCGCCGGCGCTCGCGCGTCACCTCGAACGACTGCAGCAAACGATCCCCGGGAACGGGGGTGAACCGGCAGAGGGTCCCGGTGGCGCGGAGGACTACGCGTTTCTGCAGCGTGCCTTTCCCGACACCGACATCCCGCTCGCACGTCTGGAGGCGGCGCGGGCGTCGTACTCGACGCTCGTGGGTCGCGGATTCCCACGCGGCAAGGGGCGGCCCGGTTACCGATGTTTCCGGTTGCACCGATCGTGGGTGACCGTCGGACCGAGCACCGCCCTGTACCCGGCCACGCCGTTCCGGTCGAGCTTCAGTTACGTGCCGGCCGCCTACGTCGCCAGCGGACGCGCGACCTCGCTGGCCATCGGGCCGGACTGCCGGCCCGGCCACTGCACCCTCTACGCCGGCCCGGCGGGCGGAGGGATCTGGCGCACGAAGAACGCGCTGAACGGCCAGCCCAACTGGGAATTCCTGTCCGCGCCGTTCGGGGCCAGCGCGATCGGGTCGATCACGATCGACCCCAACGATCCGACCGGCAACACCGTCTGGGTGGGCACGGGCGAAGCGAACGCGTCGGCTGACTCCGGCGCGGGCGTCGGGATCTACAAGTCGACCGACGGCGGCAACACCTGGACCGGGCCGTTGGGCACGAGCGCCTTCAACGCCAGGGCCGTGGGCTCGATTGCGATCAAGCCAGGCGACCCGAACACGGTCTACGCCGGGACGACGCGCGGCGTGCTGGGCATCTCGTCCGTGTTGTCGGCTGGCGCGGTCAGCCTCATCCCGGGGGCGCCGAAATGGGGCTTGTACCGATCGACCGACGGTGGAGCCACGTGGGTCTTCATCCACAACGGCTCGGCGTCCGTCGCGGACTGCACGTCTGACTCGAGCGTCGCAGGGAATCTTACGCCCTGCTCGCCGCGAGGCGTCCGCCGCGTCGCGATCGACCCGGTCGATCCCAACACGGTGTACGCGGGGTCCTACGCGCGGGGCGTGTGGCGATCGAGCGACGGGGGCGCGACCTGGGAGTCGATCAAGACGTCGCTGAGCGCCACCACCCCCACGATGCGGCCCGAGATCGCGGTCAACGTCCTGCCGAACGGCGACACCCGGATGTACGTCGCGGAGGGCGCGAGCGGGTCGCCGACCGCCAGGCTGTTCAGGGCCGACAGCGTGAGAACCGGTGCGCCGACGTTCACCAGCCTGACCAGCTCCAACCGGGCGAACCCGGGCTTCGGCTCCTACAACTACTGCAGCGGCCAGTGCTGGTACGACAACTTCGTCGTCACGCCCGCGGGCTACCCTGACGTGGTGTACCTGGGCGGATCGTACCAGTACGGCGAAACGGGACGCGTGTCCAACGGGCGGGGCGTCGTCCTCTCGACCGACGCCGGCGTGTCGTTCACGGACATGACGATGGATGCCACCGACCCGATCCATCCGAACGGTCTCCATCCGGACCAGCACCACCTGGTCACCAATCCCGCCAATCCCTTCCAGTTCTTCGAGGCGTCGGACGGCGGCATCATGCGGTCTAGTGGGGCGTTCGCCGACGTGTCGTCGTGGTGCGATGCGCGGGGGCTGACCGAACCGTCGCTGTCCCGCTGCGCGCAACTGCTGTCGCGCGTGCCGACCGAGCTGCAGAGCATGAACAAGGGACTCTCGACGCTGCAGTTCCAGAGCCTCTCGGTGAACCCGTTCAACGTGAACGACCTCCAGGGCGGCACGCAGGACAACGGCACCTGGGAATCCACCGGCAACCCCGTGAAGTGGCTCAACACGATGATTGGCGACGGCGGCCAGTCGGGGTTCGATATCGGCAATCGCCTGTTCCGGTTCCACACCTTCTACGACGCGTCGCCCGACGTGAACTTCAGCGCGGGCGACATCGCGGACTGGAACTGGATCGCGGACCCGATCTACGGCACCGGCGGCCAGTTCTACGTGCCGATCATCACGGACCCGCGGGTGAGCCGGACGATGTTCGTCGGCGCGGCCAACGTGTGGCGCACGAAGACGTGGGGCATGGGATCGATGAGCGTGGACGAGTTCCGGTCGCACTGCAACGAGTGGTTCGGCGACTACGCGGTGCAGTGCGGCGACTGGGTCCAGATTGCCAGCCCCGGGCTGACGTCCGGCTCGTGGGGGACCCGTGGCGGCGGCGCCATCGCGACCGTCGAGCGCACGGTGGCGGACGTGTCGACGTCGTGGGCAGCCACGACGACCGGGCGCGTGTTCGTCTCGAAGAACGTCGACGCCGAGCCCGAGGCGTCGGTGGCCTGGACGCGCCTCGACACGCTTGGGGCCGAGGCGCCCAACCGGTTCGTCAGCGGGATTCACGTGGATCCTGCCAACGCCAACCATGCGTGGATCTCCTTCAGCGGGTTCACCGCGTCGACTCCCACGACGCCCGGGCACGTGTTCGAAGTGACGTACGACCCGTCCGCCGGCACGGCGACATGGGCGGACCGCAGCTACGATCTCGGTGACCTGCCGATCACCGACGTCGCCCGCGACGATGTCACCGGGGACCTCTACGCCGCATCCGACTTCGGCGTGTTCCGGCTGGCCGCCGGCGAGACCAGTTGGACCTCTGCCGCGCCCGGCATGCCGAAAGTCGAAGTCGCGGGGCTGACCATCGTGCCCGGCGCGCGGAAATTGTACGCCGCGACGCACGGACTCGGGGCCTGGCTGCTGAACCTGAGGTAGCACCGTGCCGTGGCGGGGGATTCACGTGGTCCCCCCCGCCACGGTCCTGACGTATTTCTCGCGATCGAACGACGGCGATACTCGCGGCCCACGATTCGTCGCGTCGTCGGCTTGGCCTGCGTTCCCACCCGCCTTCTTGGTCCTCGCGCATTGAAGGCTCGACTGCCCTCGAAAGGGGACATCAGGCCCGCCGAGCGTTGGTGACCGGCGAAAACACGCCTGAAAACGACCTGCGTCGATGGCGAGGCCCTTGCACTACACCGTGGCAACGAGCGCCGGCGCCGGCGCGGCGGCCCAAGCAGGGTCGTGGCGAACGGTCGGTCGGCAGGCGGTGAGGAAGGGGCTGGTTATGAAACTCAGATCATTGGCGATGCCGACAACGCTGGCACTCGCGTTCGCGCTGGGCGCGGTACCGGCGCTGGCGGACCAGGGCAACCGCGACGGGCGCGGTCGGGCCCAGCAGCAGACCGCGCGGTCGCGTGACGACGGCGCCCGCGCAAACCGGGGCGCGGCCCGTGCGAATGGACCGCAGGACAGGGGCGCGCGGAACAACGGCGGCGGCCGGGCCATCGCCGTGCCCCGCGTGATGCCGCGGGTCGAAACCCGAGGCCAGGACAACCGAGGGCGCGATGTGCGCCGCAACGACAACGCCCGGCAGTACAACTCCGGGCAGTACAACAGCCGGCAGTACAATTCCGGGCAGTACAGTCGGCAGTACAACAGCCGGCCCTACAGTTCCGGGCAGTACAACAGTCGGCAGTACAATTCCGGGCAGTACAGCGCCCGGCCGTACGACAGCCGCCGCTACGACAGTCGGGGGTACGGGACGTCCGGCTACGGCTATCGCTCGTATGGGGCGCGGCCGGGGTGGCGGTCTGGATTCGGTCTCTCGATCCTGGCGGGGCGCCCGTTCGGCTTCCAGTTCGGGTTCAACTGGAGACCGTCCTACGCCTACCGGTTCACGATGCGGCCGGGCATCTCGTACGGCGGGGTGAGCTTCCTCGTCAGTCCGGACGAGACTGAGGTGTACGTCGATGGCGAGTTCATCGGCTACGCGCGGGACTTCGGTGGTCAGCCGTTCCCGGTCATGCCGGGCTACCACCGGGTCGAGCTGCAGGCCCCCGGCTACGAGCCGGTGCTGTTCGACATCAACGTGCTGCCCGGCCAGGTGATTCCCTACCAGGGCAGCCTGGTGCCCGCCTACTGACCCCGGGGCTCACGGGTGATGGATGTGCTCGCCCCGGGCACGCGGGCTGAAGCCCGCACGCTGCACTCCCGGCGCGTCCTCAGCTCGACTGAGCGCCGGGCTTGAGGCCATCCGACTGGCATCGGCGCCCCGCGTGATACGGGCGCCGATGCGCCTTTCTTCCGCTTCCCGACCGTCCCGGCTTCAGTCCTCGCACATGAACGGGTAGTCGAAGTCCCGCGCGGGCCTCCGGACCTCCTGCGTACCCGGACGCCGTCCAGAAACGATGCCGTCGTCAGTGCACCCTTCTCGCGACCGCCTCTGCGGCGAGTTGCATCACCCGCCCGAACGATGCGCCCTCGAAGGCTTCGCACGACGGCGTGAACCGGAACTGATAGCCCTGGGGCGACGCCGGCAGCAGCGGATGGTTGCGGTAGGTCCACGTCTCGGCGACCTGGTCCTGCTCGTCGCGGTAGGCGGCCAGGCGATCGGGCGCCATGGCCTGCGCCATGATGCGCACCTCGTTCCGGACGTCTGGCGGGCCGAAGAGCACGAAGGCCTTGCCGCAGTCGTTCCACGGGCCGCCGTCCGACTGCCGGTAGCGCCGGTCGGCGGACTCGACCCGATGGTTGAACGCGGAGCGGGTCTCGTTGAATGTGGTGGCGGGGTCCTGATCACGCGCGGCCCAGAACTGCTCGCGAAAGGTCTCGCGGGCGGAGGCGGGCAGCTTGCGCGCCGCGTCGCGCTCGGCGCGCAGCATCAGGGGCTTCACCTCTTCGAGCCACTGCTTCCAGGCCGGGTCCGACACCAGCGGTATTTCGTTTTGGAGCGCGGCCACCAGGAGCGCGCCCGCGATGGCACTGAGAGACATGACCAGCCTCCAGGGGAGCCTGCGGCGGCCCGCGTGCCGTGCAACCGGCGTCCGGGGACGTCCAACGCCACGCGCGGGGCCTCCGGCACGACCCTCCCCGTCATCATAGCAGTCTGGGGCGGACGCGTGCGGCGGGAGCGGCCGTCGAACGGGCGGCGGCTCGCGGGCCCGACGGTCAGTTGAGCCACGGACGCGCCGGGGTGCGCCGCCAGGTCAATTCCACGCGACCGCCCCGCTCAGCCGGACCACACAGGCGCCGCGCTCCATCCGCGGCCGGCGAAGCGGCCCGAAGGGTCCGGCGCCAGGCACGCGGGCGGGTTGCTCGAGGCGCAGGTGCACCGCAGGCGTGTCCCAGACCACAGACCCTGACGGAGACTGGCGGACGGCAAGGCTCCGTCAACCCTTGACACGATGGCGTGACTTGCATAGAAGTAGCGCGTGGTTTCAGCCGGCTCGCCCACGACACGGCGAGCCAGGCCTCTCATACGAACCGGAGTCTCCGCATGGCGGGGGTACGGAGTGCGGGCTCGATCAACGTGCATGGCCCGGCCGATGGCCGATGCCGTCGTGTGGTTGGGTGCTCCGCTTTGTGGACAGGGCCGCCCGTCTCCGGCGCCATGGCCGGCGGGGGCTGGTACCCATCACGTGCAGGGTCGTCCAATGCCCGGTTCGAAACCCGGGCGCGAAGGGAACATCATGGCGAGAGACGTCACCGAACAGGCCGCTGTCCAGGCACCCTTTACGCTCGGCGGGGTCATCACTGCCGCAGGCACCCTGGCCTCCGGTGAGTTGGTGGTACCCGCACGAGCCGGCGACCGCGGGACGATCATCCCGTTCTCGATCCTGAACGGCGTTCGCCCGGGGCCGGTCCTCGCGTTGGTCGCCGGCACCCACGGCGCCGAGTACCCGTCGATCATCGCGTTGCAGCGGCTGCGGACGGCCATCGCCCCAGGCGATCTCGCGGGCACCGTCATCATGATCCACGTGGCCAACGTGCCCTCTTACCTGGCGCGGACCGTCTACTACTCTCCGATCGACCAGCAGAATCTGAACCGCGTCTACCCGGGCAAGCCCGACGGCACGCTGTCCGAGCGGATCGCCGACACGATCACGCGCGAGGTCATCGATCGCTGTACGCACCTGATCGATCTGCATTCCGGCGACGCGAACGAGACGCTGTGGCCCTATGCCTACTGGTTCACCAACGGTTCACCCGAGGTGACCGAGGCAACGCGCCAGATGGTGCTGGCCTTCGGTATCGACCACATCGTCATCGACAATACCCGCACGAACGACCCTGCCCGTTCGCTCTTCACGGCAAACACGGCGATTCTGCGCGGCAAGCCGGCGTTCACGTCGGAATCGGGCGGGATGGGGCTGAGCGACGAGGCGTCGATCGCGCGCGTCGAGCGGGGGGTGGCAGGCGTGTTGCGGCAGCTCGCGATGCGGGCGACGGGGCCGGCGCCGCTCGAGCATCCCGTGTGGCTCCGTCCCGGCACGGTTCTGAAGAGCGGCGCGACCGGGATCTTCTCTCCCGCGGTCCGGGAGGCGCAGAGCGTGTCGCAGGGCGCGCTGATCGGGCACACCACGGATTTCCACGGAAACACGATCGAGGAGATCCGGGCGCCGTTCGATGGTCAGATCATCTACGTCATCGGGACACCGCCAACGACGAAGGGCGAACCGATTGCGTTCATCACAACGCGCGCGACGGAGGCGGACTTCCCGAAGAAGGCTGATGGGAGCACGCCGTCATGAGGGCGGTCCTGGTGAGGACATCGCCTGGGCGGAGTTCGACAGAATCCTGAACCAGGGCCGAGGCCGAACCCCAGTCCGCTTACCCGGAGGAGACTTCTCGATGACCGACGTCCAACCGCCAACTGGTGAGATGGTCAAGCCTGAACCGACCCGCGCATACCGCTGGATCGTGCTCCTCGGGATGAGCGTTGCGACGTATGGCAGCTACTACGCGTTCGACTACATCGGCCCGCTGGCGCCACTCCTCAGCCGGCAGCTGCATTTCTCGGATTCTCACATCGGGCTGCTGCAGGCCGTCTACAGTTTTCCGAACATCGTGTCGATGCTCGTCTGCGGCGTCATCATCGACCGCATCGGCACGCGGAAGTCGCTGGCGCTCTTCGCCGTGCTCGTGTTCGTCGGGCTGTCGATCACGGCTCTCAGTCCGCAGATTGGCGTCATGGCCGGAGGACGCCTGCTCGTTGGGGTCGGCGCAGAAGCGATGGCGCTCACCTCGAACGTGGCGATCGCCCGCTGGTTCTGGCGCGGTGAGCTCAGCCTGGCGTTCGGGATCAGGACGTCGTTCTGCCGGTTGGGTTCGTTCACCGCACAGACATCGCCGGCCTGGGCGGCCGGCGTCTACGCGTACTGGCGCTGGCCGCTCGTGATGGCAGTCGGGTTCGGGGTCTTCTGCCTCGTCGGCGCGGCGCTTTACTGGGTCCTCGACTCGCGCGGGGAGCGGCGGTTCCAACTGGGGCACGTCGTGCACAACGAGCGCCCGATCGTCATCAGGGAGGTGTTCCAGTTCAGTCGGTCCTTCTGGCTGATTGCGCTGCTTTGTGTCACCTTCTACGGCTGCATCTTCCCGTTCCAGACCTTCGGGCAGAAGCTCCTGATCGAGTCGCGGCACGTGTCTCCGTCAACCGCGTCGCTGCTCATCGGCATGGAGCCGCTGTTCTCGATGATCGGCATGCCGCTGTTCGGATTCCTGGCCGACCGGTATGCCAGGCGCGCGCTGCTGATGATGTTCGGGTCGATGCTGATCGTGCCCGTGTTCCTGATGCTGGCCTTCACCAACATCCCGCCGGTCGTCCCGATGGCGATGATGGGCGTGGCGTTCGCGCTGGTCCCGGCGGTCATGTGGCCGGCCATCGCCTATGTCGTGGACCGTTCACGTCTGGGGCTGGCCAACGGCATGCTCGATACCATCCAGCAGATTGGGCTGGTCGCCATCAACCTGTTGATCGGCTGGTCGAACGACCACTGGCTGGCGAGCGCGGCGAACCCGGCCGGGTACCGGCCCAGCATGCTGATCTTCACGGCGATCGCGCTGCTTGCCGTGACGTGCGCGGTGCTGCTGCGCCGAGCCGAGACGGGGCCCCACGCCCATGGCCTGGAGACGATCACCGCGAACCGGTAACAGGCGGCTCGGATGGCGCGGCCTGAACGAGGAATCAGGAAGGGCGAATGCGGAATGCCGGACATTCCGCATGCATCCTGCCATTCGACTGCATCGCGTATCGCGCCAGCGGTTCTCGATGATTGGGCTCGCCGCCATTCGTGTCTGCGATCCTCCTGCGGCGTGTCGAGACGGGACTGCGCGCCCACGACCCCGAGACGACTGTCGCGACGAACGGGCGGCGACGCGCGGTCGGTGAGTCTTGTGCGGGCTCGAGGCGCTTGACACGGTTGAGCGAGTCGCGTAAGAGTAGCGTGGCCATTCAGCTGATGCAGCCCTCCGGCCCGCTGCAGCTGGACCGGCTGTCGCACGAGCCGGCACGCCAGGCCCACTGCCAGTGCGTGACGCAGGCGTCTGGGTGCCGGCGGACGATCCCATCAAGATCCGTCCCTCGCCGCCTCGGCTAGCGCGCGTTGACCTGCCGCTGCCCGCACCAGGTGATCAGGAGCCGCGGGAGTGCGTCCGACCGCCAGCGCCGGCGGGACCCCCCCGGCGAAGGAACGGTACCCGGGACGTTCGGGCCGCCGGCCTCGCGCAAGGCGGCGGACAAGAGAGGAAGAGAACGATGTCTGTACGCAGTCTCCTCGTCGCGTGTGGCGCGGTCCTGCTGTCGACCGGGCTGTTCGCGCAGTCTCCCGCCGTCACGATCCGTGCCGGCACGCTCCTCGACGGCAAGGGCGGCGTCCTGCGGAATGCGGTTGTCGTGGTGGACGGATCGAAGATCCAGAAGGTGGCGCAGGCCACGGGGGCTGCCACCTACGACCTCCAGCACCTCACCGTCCTGCCGGGGATGATCGACACCCACGTCCATATCGCGTGGCACTTCGGTCCGGATGGCCGCTTCGCCAGCGGCCGGAACCGATCGCCGGTGGACGAGATGGGCTACACGCTGGAGAACGCCTATGTCACGCTGATGGCGGGGTTCACCACGGTTCAGAGCGTGGGGAACCCGATCGACAAGGACGCCCGGGACGCGATCGCGCGCGGAGTGTTTCCTGGCGCGCGGATTCTCACCTCCATCACGGCGATCACCAACGCGAAGATGACGCCCGACGAGATCCGCGAGCACGTGCGCCAGATGAAGGCGCAGGGGGCGGATCTCATCAAGATCTTCGTCTCGGCCAGCATCCGCAGCGGCGGTCAGCAGACGCTGAACAAGGAGCAGATCGAGGCAGCGTGCGGCGAGGCGAAGGCCCAGGGTCTGCGCTCGATGGTGCACGTGTACGGCGCCGACACGATCAAGCAGGTCATTCAGGCGGGCTGCACGACCCTCGAACACGCCAACTTCATCGACGAGGAAGGGATGAAGATGGCCGCCGATCGCGGCACGTACCTCGACCCGAACATAGGGCTCGTCGCCCAGAACTACATTGCCAACCGCCCGAAGTACGAGGGCATCGGCAACTACGACGCGGCGGGGTTCGCGGCGATGGAGCAGACCATTCCGATCAACCTCGCGATGTTCAAGCGGGCGCTCGCCGTCAAGAACCTCCAGATCGTGTTCGGGACCGACGCGGTGGCGGGGGCCCACGGCCGGAACGTGGAGGAACTCATCTACCGGGTGCAGCGGGGCGGGCAGGACCCGGCGGCGGCCATTGTCTCGATCACCTCGCTCGCCGCGCGATCGATGAACCTCGACCACGAGATCGGGACGCTTGCGCCCGGCATGGAAGCGGACCTGATCGCAGTCGAGGGCGATCCGCTGAAGGACATCACGGCGCTGCGTCGCGTCGTCTTCGTGATGAAAGGCGGAAAGGTTTACAAGAACGCACGGTAACTCACACGGGGAGCCGGTTGATGGTCAAGATCACGCGTCGGCAGTTTGTCGGGAGCACCGTCGCCGCTACGGGTGGCAGCCTCGTGGCGTCGATCGCGGGCCGACTCGGCCTTCCGTTGGCGGCAGCGGCGGACGTGCCCACCCGGCCGTTCGGCAAGACGGGCGTCAGCGTCAGCATCGTCGGCCTCGGGGGCGGCGGCCGGTTCTTCGAGCCGGTTCCGAACGACGACGCCGGCGCCGAGCTGGTGCGTAACGCCATCGAGAGTGGCATCACCTTCATCGAAACGGCGGCCAACTACGGCCCCCCGTCCGACGGCGACCAGAGCGAGCGCCGCATCGGCCTGGCGATGAAGACCCATCGCAGCCGCGTCTTCCTCGAGACGAAAATCGACCGGCGCGACCACGACGGCGCGATGCGGGAAATGGAGCGCAGCCTGAAGCTGCTCAACACGGACCACATCGACCTCCTCCTCCACCACAACCTCGGCCGGCCGGAGGATCTTGACAGGGTCGCCGGACCCGGTGGCGCGGAGCAGGCGATCCGCAAGATGGTCGATCAGAAGGTCGTCCGCTTCCGCGGCTTCTCCTGCCATAGCCCCGAGTTCGCGCTGGCGGCCACCACGCGCCTCGATCCGGACGCGTTTCAGTTGCCGATCAACGCCACGCGGCAGCCGGATTTCGAGGCGGACGTGCTGCCCCTCGCCAGATCGAAAGGGATCGCCGTGGTGGCCATGAAGGTCGTGGGACACGGCTTCTTCCTGAAGGAAGCCGTCGGCGGAGGGTTTGACTCGAGGTCCGGGACGGACAAGAACCCGGAGTTGCACCGCTACGCGCCCCCGCCCGAGGCCTTCGAGAAGCCGCATCCGTCGCCGGAGGAGTTCCTCCGCTACGCACTCGGCCTCCCGATCGGTACCGCGCTGATCGGCCTCGATTCGATGTCGACGCTCCAGCGCATCGTCAAGGTGGCGTCGACGTACAGGCCGCCCACCACTGCAGAGATGCAGGACATCCACGCGAAGGCTCAGGTCTTTGGCGGCACAGGGTACTGGATTCGCAGGCAGCGAACCTGACGCTCCGGTGCGGCGTCGAGTTCGCGGGAGGGCAGCGGTGTCCACCGGGCACAGCACGACGACCACGGGCGTCGCAGAACAGTCTGTCGGACCATCCCTGGTGACCGGGGTGATTGGCGTGGACGTCCATGCGGTCGGCAACAAGATCCTCGAGTACGCGTTCCGGCAGGCCGGCTTCCGGGTGACGAACCTCGGGATCATGGTCTCGCAGGAGGAGTTCGTCCAGGCGGCGATCGAAACCGGCGCCGATGCGATCCTGGTGTCCTCGTTGTACGGACACGGCGAGATCGACTGCCGCGGTCTTCGCCAGAAGTGCACCGAGGCGGGCCTCGACCGGATCCGCCTCTACGTGGGCGGAAACCTGGTGGTGGGTGACCGCGACTGGGGCGAGGTCGAAACGATGTTCCGCGACATGGGATTCGATCGCATTGCGCCTCCTGGCACCCGTCCGACTCAGGTCCTGGCGTTTCTGCGGGAGGACCTGGGCTGGCCGCCGGGCGGGGCGGACGCGGGAGAACGACGCTGAACAACCAGGGCCTGGTGCTCCTCTACGACCTGGGGAGCACATTCACCAAAGTTGCGGCTGTCGACGTCGAGGCCGGGTGCCTCGTCGCCTGGGCCAAGGCCGCGTCCACCGTGGCGACCGACATCACCGAGGGGCTGGAGGCGGCGCTCTGCGAGGCAGAGCGGCAGGGTGGCTTCGTGCGATCGCAGGCCCGGCTTCGGCTGGCCTCGAGCAGCGCGGCCGGCGGGTTGAGGCTCGTGGCGGTCGGCCTCGTTCCCGAACTGACCGGTGAGGCGGCGCGTCGTGCGGCTCTGGGCGCCGGTGCAAGGGTGGTGGGCACGTTCTCCTTCGAGATGACCGCCGGCGAGATCCGCGGACTGGAGGACCTCGACCCGGACATCGTCCTGCTGGCAGGGGGTACGGACGGGGGGAACAAGACGGTGCTGGTGCACAATGCGCGACGCCTGGCCGGCGCGCACATCCATGCGCCGATCGTCGTTGCCGGCAACAAGGTCGTGGCGGACGATGCTGCCGATCTGCTGCGTGCAGCAGGGAAGGAAGTGTGGATCGCCCAGAACGTGCTGCCGTCGGTCGGCGTCCTCAATGTCGATCCGGCCCGGCAGGCCATCCGCGAGGTGTTCATCCGGCGAATCGTGCACGCGAAGGGCTTCGATCAGGCGTGTCAGTACGTCGAGGGCATTCTGATGCCGACGCCGACCGCCGTGCTCGCGGCCGCGGAGTTGCTGGCATCGGGCGCGACCCGTCTTCGATCGGACGTGGAGGCATCGCGAGCCGAGGGAACGGGCCTCAGTGGCGTTCTGGTCGTCGATGTGGGTGGAGCGACGACGGATGTGCACTCGGTCGGCAAGGGGGAGCCCTCCCTGCCCGGCCTGGTTCCGAAGGGGCTCCCTGAGCCGGTGAGCAAACGCACGGTCGAAGGCGATCTCGGCGTGCGGTGGAATGCGCGGTCAATCCTCGAGACCGTCGGAGTGGAGGCCGTAACCGCCGCGATGGCCGCGGTGCTCCCGAGTCCCGCGGCGGCTGCCGATCCCGCCCGCGACGTGGCCGAGGCCGTTTCTCGGTTGTCGCGGTGCCCCTCGACCGTGCCGGCCGACGCGTGGGAGGTGGCGCTCGACTACGCACTCGCGTCGAGCGCCGTGGACCTGGCCGTGTCGCGGCATGCGGGTCAAGTCGACGAAGTATTCACGCTCAACGGCAAGGTGTCGGTGCTCTACGGAAAGGACCTGAGCCAGTTCGCGATCGTGGTGGGGACAGGCGGACCGCTCGTCTCGAATCCGTTTCATGCTGACATCTCGCGGGCGGCCACGTGGGACGCGCGGCGACCGCACATCCTGAAGCCGCGCCGACCCCGCCTGATGGTGGATCGCCATTACGTCATGTTTGCGGCCGGCCTGCTGGCGGAGCGAGATCGAGCGGCCGCCTGGCGGTTATTGACGTCCTCACTCGTCAATCAATGACATGAGAGGAGACGGATCGTGACGAGTCGACCCATGTCGTGGCACGAGATGGAGAACCGGCGGCGCCTGGCTCTCGAAGCATGGCCAACCGGGGCGGAGGTCGATCTGCGGGAGGCCTTGCGGTTCCACGAGTCGCTGCCGCAGGAGCGTCGCGTTCCAGTGGCTCTTGAAAGAGCCGGTGCTGAGGGCCGCACGCTCACGCAGCCGCGCGCAGGTGTCGCGGTGCTCGAGGAACAGATCGCGCTCCTCCGCGTCCTTCAGGATGAGGGACAGGCCGATCTCCTGCCCACGACGGTCGACAGCTACACCCGTCACAACAGGTATCACGAAGCGGAGCAAGGGCTGCAGGAAAGCAAGGCGAAGGGACGTTCCCTGCTGAACGGCCTGCCCGTGGTCAATTACGGTGTGTTCGCCTGCCGGCGGATCGTGAACGAGATCGAACGTCCCGTGCAGGTCAGGCACGGAACGCCCGATGCCAGGCTCCTGGCCGAGATCTCACTGGCGGCGGGGTTCACCTCGTTCGAAGGCGGCGCCATCTCCTACAGCATCCCGTATGCGAAGGCGGTGTCGCTGGAGAGCGTGATCGATCACTGGCGGTACGTCGATCGGCTGGCCGGCTACTACACCGAGCGAGGAGCGGTGATCAACCGTGAACCGTTTGGCGCCCTGACGGGGACCCTGGTGCCCCCGTGCATCGCTCTCTCCGTCAACATCATCGAGGCCCTGCTCGCCGCCCGCGAGGGCGTCACGGACATCACCGTCGGTTACGGACAGTGCGGATGCCTGTCTCAGGATGTGGCGGCGCTCGTCACGCTCCCGGAGCTGACCCGGCAGTACCTCGCGGAGTTCGGGTGGGGGAACGTCGCGGTGTCGACGGTGATGCACGAGTGGATGGGTGGGTTTCCGCGTCAGCGTCCGGAAGCGATGGGCGTCATCGCCCTGGGCGGGTTCGCGGCGGCGTTCGGCCGCGCCACGAAGGTGATCACAAAGAGCGTCGAGGAAGCGCTCGGCGTGCCGACCGGGAAGGCCAATGCCGAGGGAGTCAGGCTGACGCGGGCGGTGATGGAACTGATACGCGAGCAGCGCCTGACCGAGCGTCTGGATTACGCCGACGAAGCCACGCTCCTTCGCGAGGAGGTCAAGGCCATCATGACGGCGGTGCTCAGCCTTGGTGAGGGCGACGTCGGCCTCGGAGCCGTGCGCGCGTTCGAGGCGGGCGTTCTCGACGTGCCCTTCTCCCCGCACCGATCCAACAAAGGGCTCGCCATTCCCGTGCGCGACGACTGCGGCGCGGTCCGTTTTCTGGACTTCGGAAACATCCCCCTGCCGGACAGCGTGAAGGCCTACCATCGGCAACGGGTGAACGAGCGGGCCGCCACCGAAGGCCGCCGGCCGGGGTTCGAGATGGTGTTGGACGACGTCTACGCAGTTCAGAGCGGCCACCTGATTGGCCGACCGGAAAAACGCCCCGAGGACGCCCCCGCGCCGCCCGTGGCACTCGCCTGAGCGTTCGGCCTTCGCCAAGACGCCTATTCCCGACGACGATGCCCTTTCACCCCGGACACAAGGGGGACGCCGGTCGCGTCGGCTTGACGTCATTCAGATATTCATCGTCCAGGTGTCGTGTTTCTGAACAGCGACAACATTCATGGCTCCCTGAGAACAAAATGGCTTGACAGGGTCCAACCGCTGGCGTGAGACTGCGCCCGTCCCCCGGCCCCCATCCAGGAGGCGGGGGCGATCTCAGGAAGACGACGAGGTCAAACGGAGTCGGCCGGCGATCCGCCGCCCCGGCCCGCCTTCACCGGCGAGCCGAGTTGGTCGACGCGCAGGCCCACGCCTCGGTCAGGTCGAGGATTTCTCTGCCAGCCCCTCAATCGCAGGCCGGTGAAAGGAGCCTCTCAATGGGAAAGTCCAGCACCAGAATCGGCATGACGATGGTCGGGGTGGCGTGTCTGTTCGTCGCTGTACTGTCAGGCGCTCCGCGCTTCACCGGCTACGGCCCGACAGCGGCAGCCGGCGCCGCGACGTACCCGACGGTGGATCAGAGCTTCCTGGCCGCGCTGGAGTGGCGGCCGATCGGCCCGTTCAGAGGAGGCCGGGTCACCGCCGTCGCCGGAGATCCCGACGATCCCCTCGTCTTCTACATGGGGACCGCGCACAGCGGGGTGTGGAAGACCAACGATGCGGGCCTCTTCTGGCGCAACGTGTCCGACCCGTTCTTCAAGCGGGCCCCGGTGGGCGCGATGGAGGTCTCGCGGTCGAACCCCGAGGTGATCTACGTCGCGATGGGCGAATCGGAGCCGCGTCAGGACAACACGCCGGGCGACGGCGTGTACAAGTCGACGGACGGTGGACGAACGTGGACCAACGTGGGGCTCGGGGAGGTGCGGAACTTTTCCAAGATCCGCATCCATCCGACCAATCCGGACCTCGTCTACGCGGCGGCGATGGGCGACATCTTCGGCACCAATCCCGAGCGGGGCGTGTTCCGGACGAAGGACGGCGGCAAGACCTGGCAACGGGTGCTGTTCAAGAGCGATCGGGCCGCCGCGTTCGACCTGACGATGGATCCCACGAACCCGGACATCCTCTTCGCGTCCCTCGATCAGTTCCAACGCTTCCCCTGGGACGAGACGAGTGGCGGGCCGGACAGCGGCTTGTACAAGACGACCGACGGCGGCGACACCTGGAAGGAAATCACGCGCAACCCGGGGTTGCCGAAGGGCGTCATCGGGAAGATCGGCGTCTCGATCTCGCCGGCCCGGCCGACGCGCGTCTACGCGATCATCGAAGCGGCTGAAGGCGGGGTGTACCGAAGCGACGACAGCGGCGCCACCTGGCAGAAACTCTTCAACGACCGCGAGCAGCGGCGCGAGGCGGCATCCTATCTGCACATCACGGCGGACACCCAGGATCCGGATACCGTCTACGTCCAGCACGTCCAGGTCTGGAAGTCGACGGACGGCGGGAAGACATTCACGACCGGATCGATGCAGCACAGCGACCACCATGCGATGTGGATCGACCCGAAGAACAACAAGCGGATCATCGACGGGAGCGACGGCGGCGCGTCGGTGACCCTCAACGGCGGCTTCTCCTGGTCGACGATCAACAACCAGCCGACGGCCGACCTGTTCAGCCTGGCCATCGATAACCAGGATCCGTATGTCTTGTATGCCGCGCAGAACGACGGTTCGCACATCGGGGTGCCCAGCCGCACGGGCGGGGGCGGCATCTCGTGGCCGCACTATCTGGACGTTGCTGGCGGGGAAGGGGGGCAGACGGCCGTCAAGCCGGATGGCAGCGTGGTCTACGCGTGCGACCGGACGACGATCATCCGCCAGGACCGGAAGACGGGGCGCCAGCAGAACATCAGCGTCTGGCCCGAAGACCAGTTCGGCGCGCCGCCCAAGGACGTCAAGTACCGTTTCTACTACTCGTTTCCGACCTATCTCTCGCCTCACGACCCGAACGTTCTGTACACCGGAGCCCAGTACCTGTTCCGCACCACCGACGAAGGCGACTCCTGGCAGAAGATCAGCCCGGACCTGTCACGCAACCGCGTCGACAAGATGCAGAAGATCCCGGGGGGGCCGATCAACTCGATCGCGTCCTCGCTCTTCTACGTCAGCTTGATCCGGACGATCGCGGAGTCACCGATCGCGAAGGGCGAACTGTGGGTCGGGACGGACGACAGCAACATCCAGGTGTCGAAAGACGCGGGTCAGACGTGGGGCAACGTGTCGCCGAAGGACCTGCCGGAATGGACGACGATCACGGCGATCGACGTGTCTGCGCATGATCGCGGCACGGCCTACGTGGCCGGGAACCGCGTGCGGGTGAGCGATCAGACCCCGTACTTCTTCAAGACGACGGACTACGGCCGCACGTGGCAGAAGATCACGAACGGGATTCGCGAGAACGACTTCGCGTACGTGATTCGCGAAGACCCGGTGCGGCAGGGATTGCTGTTTGCCGGCACGGAAACCGGTGCGTACGCGTCCTTCGACGCGGGCGCGTCCTGGCAGTCGCTGCAGCGGAACCTGCCTCCGGTGGCCGTGGCCTACATGCAGGTGAAGAACAACGATCTGGTGGTGGCGACGCACGGTCGCGGCTTCTGGATCATGGACAACATCGCCGCGCTGCGTCAGATCACGAGTGACGTGGTCTTGGCGCCGGCGCATCTGTTCGAGGTGCCGGCGATCGAGCGCCGCGGCGGCGGACGGGGCGGTTTCGGCGGCGGGCGCGGGGCCGCTCGGGTCGGGGTGCAGTACGGCAGCGCCGGGCCGATGGTGATGGCATACGAAGACGTGCGCGGTCCGGACGGCCGATCCAGCCGGGCCTACCTGATGGGCGGCCCCAACCCGCCAGCGGGCGTGCCGATCGAGTACTACCTCAAGCAGGCGGCGTCGGGCGGCGCGACGCTGACCATCGTCGACGCGCAGGGCCAGGCGGTTCAGACGTTCTCGAGCCCGGCGAGGGACGGGCGCGTCCTGCCGGCCGCCGCCGGGATGAACCGGTTCTTCTGGGACATGCGCTATCCCGGCGCGCGCGAGGCGCCGTCGCCGGTGCAACTCGCGCCGTTTGAGGCGTCGCGCCCGGCGGCGCCCGTGGCGCCGCCCGGGCGCTATACCGCGCGCCTCACCGTGGGCGGGCAGACGTACGAGCGGGCGTTCGAAGTTCGCCGCGATTCGCGCGGAGGGGCGACCGACGCGGATCTGGCGGCGCAGTTCGATCTGCTGGTGAAGATTCGAGACAAGGTGTCGGAGTCGTCGGACGCGCTGATCAAGCTGCGCGAGGAGCGACGCCGCGTCGAGGCGCTCGAGAAGGGGGCGGCGCCGCCGAACGCGCGGGCGGACATCGCGGCCGTCCTGACCAAGCTCCGGGCGATCGAGACCGAGCTGACGCGGCTCACCCTGTCGCATTCGCTGGAGGTGACGCCGAAGGGACTGATCAACAAGCTGGGGACGCTTTCGGGCACGGTCGCCTCGGGGGATGCGAGGCCGACCAAGCAGCAGTACGAACTGTTCGACGACCTGTCGGCGCGGATCGCCGTGCAGGTGGGCGAGATCCAGCAGTTGCTCGCGAAACAGGTTCCAGCCCGGACGGGCAGCACGGCGAACCCCGCGGCCACACGTTAGTGGCGGCGATTCGCCGGGGAGCACCATGTGAGGATGAGTACCGGATTCGGTGTGGCGGGGATTGCGGCAGGATGTGCGCTCGGAAGCCTGCGGTGATGCGATGAACACGAAATTGGATGCCGGCCGCGGGTCGCGTCGCCGCGTGCGTGTGGGCCTTGCCGTTACGTTCGGATCGCTGGCGCCGGAAGAACGCGAGGCGATCGAGCATGCGTGGGAGGCGGCGTGCCGCACAGCCACCCGATGGCGACCTGCCTTCCTCGCCGTCGGCGCCTCGCCCATCACTGGTCGCCCTGACGTCGATCTGCTCGTTTACCTCGGGGAGTCGTCGCGCTTCGAGGCGGTCGGCGGGCGGCTGGCCGGCCGAGTGCCGGTTGTCTTCGTGAAGAGCACCGTGGAGGAGTTGCTGCTGGTGCCGCCCGGAGCGCCCGCGCGGTACCGATTCTGTACGGGCGTCCGGGGAATCGCGCAGGCGCTCGCCAGCGTGGCCCCGAAGACGCCGACCGTCGACTGGACGAGCGTTCCCTGGGGAGACGACCTCGCGGGGTTCTGCCACCCGGACGGGCCCGAGGGTCGGTACGTGGCCACCAGCCTTGCCGCATTCCGGGAAGCCGCCGGGGCCACGGGGATCGCGTGGCGCACGGGCGTGCCGCCAGGCGGCGCGCCGTTCTCGATCTTCGTCACGATCCACGATCCCGGTGCCGCCAGGCTGGCCGCCGCGGCACTCGAGCGCTGGCCGCAGTGCACGGTGCTGGCCGCCGACGGCATGGTAGCGACGCGAACTCCCGGCGGCGAGTGGTGGCCGCCGAGATTGGTCCGCGTGCGCCACTGGTCGCCGCGCGTCCGTTCAGCCGCCAACGGCCTCTTTCAGGCTGCCCTGGACGGCGAGCGGCTGCCGGACTTCGATTCGGCTGGCATGCTCTTCGGCGCCATGGTGTTTCTCGACCAGGCCCTCGCCGCCGGCGCAAGGCCGGACCGGCTCTCGGAGGCCGGCCGCCGCGCCGGGCCGCTGGGACTCGTGCGCCTGACGCCGGCCGGCCGGCCCGCCCCGGAGCGGCTCGTCATCTTCCACGGACGACGCCTGCGCATCGTCACGATCGACCAGACCTGAACGGCGAGGCGCGGCAGGTCGTCCTGCCACGCAAGCCACGGGCGGTCTCAGACGGACAAGGCTCGTGCGCCGCGCTTCCGCCACTCCTCGAGGTGGCCGTCCGCGATCAGGACCTGCGCAATCTGCACGGCGTTCTGTGCGGCCCCCTTTCGCACGTTGTCCGACACGAGGTACAGGTTGAGACCGTTCGCGATCGAGAAGTCCTCCCGAATGCGACCCACATGTGTCAGGTTGCCCCCGGCGACCTGGATCGGCTGTGGGAACTCCAACCGCTCGATGTCGTCCACCACCTTCACGCCCGGCGCCTGGCTCAATGCGGTTCGCGCCTGTTCGGGCGTCACCTTGCTCTCGGTTTCGATATTGCACGCCACCGCGTGGCAAACCAGGGTCGGCACCCGGATGGCGGTGTCCGTGATGCGCATCTCCGGATCGCGCAGGATCTTGTGTGTCTCGTTGACCATCTTCCATTCTTCGCGTGTGTAGCCGCCTTGATCGAACACGTCGATGAACGGGATCAGGTTGAACGCGATCTGGTAGCGAAAGACCGAGGGCGGGGTCGCCGAGAAACCGGCCGCCACATCCATGGCCTGCTTTTTCAGCTCCAACATCCCGCGGACGGCGCCTCCGGACGTCGACTGGTAGGTCGACGCGACCAGGCGGGTAATCCGGGACACGTCATGGATCGGCTTCAGAACCACCACGGTCCCGATCGTGGTGCAATTCGGGTTCGCAATGATGCCCTGGTGCCACCTGATGTCCTCGGGGTTCACCTCGGGGACGACCAGCGGCACCTCCGGATCCTGCCGGTACGCCCGGCTGTTGTCGATGGCGATCGCACCCTGCCGGACGGCTTTTGGCACCAAGTCCGCGCTGACATCTTCGTTGGTGGCAAACAGCGCAATATCGACGCCCTTGAACGCCGCTTCCGTAGCCTCGATCGTCAGCAGCGTCTGGCCCCTGAAGCTGACCGGAGCCCCCACGAGGTCCTTCTGCTCGAGCACGCGCAGTTCGCCGACCGGGAAGCCGTACTCCTCGAGTATCTGGACCATCGTCGTCCCGACGAGGCCAAGGGCGCCTGCTACCGCCACGTTGTAGGTCTTCATCAGCGTCTCCTTCAGTCCAACGACATGACTCTTCAAGACAACCTGTGTTCATGCGAGCACTGGTCGAACACCGTGACTCTCGTCAACGGGAGTGGTTCTTCATCGAACCGGCCGGGCGTGCCCGCAGGCACGCCCGGCCGGTTCCAGAAGCGTCTGATTGCACAACAGCCGACCCCGCGCGGTTCCGCGGCCAGCCGCCGTTGCTGCGCCTCGCTCGATCGGCAGCCTTACGCCAGCGGCGCCAGTCCTGCGCGGACGAATGCGGCGGGCACCTTCGCCAGTGGCCCCACCGAGCCGATCGGCGGGAGCTTCACCTGTCGGAACTCCTCGATGAACTCCGCCAGGTAGTCAGCCAGGCCCTCGTACAACTTCTCGCCGATCTCCTTCGTCGCCACCGTCGGCGGGATTGTATAGTCCTTGGCCCCGGTAAAGCCGAACTCCATCATCGCGCCGTCGTCGCTGATGTCGGTCATGATCAGGTTGACCGCCAGGTGCCCCCCCTTGAAGTTGGCCGACCGCAGGTCGTCGAGCGCGATCTTCTGTGTCAGCGTCTTGTTGACGGCCAGCTTGGCCGCCGCCATGTCAGGCAGTGTCTCGTCGATGGCCAGGACGGTCGACAGTTCCACGTAGTCTCCGTGCCCGAGCGCCAGCCACTCGGGATTCACGACGCCACTCATGTCCCACCAGCAGGCGACCGCCGACGGCACGCAGTGCTTGCGCAGAAACTCGCCGCACTGCCGGAGTGCCACGTTGTTGCCGCCGTGCCCGTTCACGAACAGGATGTGCGTCGCTCCGTAGCGGAGCAGGTTCGTGCAGATCTCGATGTACATCCTGGCCAGCGTCTCTTCGGTGACCGAGAGGGTGCCCGGGAAGACCGCGTGATATTGGGCGTAGCCGATCGGGATGGTCGGGGTGACGATGACGTTCGCCCGCCCGCCCACCCGGCGCGCGAGTTCATGGGCGACCATGAAGTCGGTACCGAGCGGCAGCGCCGGGCCGTGCTGTTCGGTCGAGCCGGTGGGCACCACCACGAAGGACGTACGTTTGAAAGCGGCCGCTGCCTGCGGCCAGGTCATGCGTTCGAGCAGGAATCCTTCTGCCATATGTTGCTCCTTTGTTGACGAGCTACCCCCGAACGGTGAACGTCTCCAACCCGTGTCCGTGCGGGCCGGTCTCGATCCGCCGCAACCAGAATGCGAGAAACACCGCCGTCATCGTCGTGGCCGAAAAGATCCACATCCCCGGGTCATAGCCGGCCGGGTTCGCCACGCCGGCCCGCCAGTGGTCATTGGCGGCCCCGACCATGAGGTTGAAGAGCACGAGGCCGAGCTGCTGGATCGCGTCCATGACGCCGATCGCGAAGCCGATGCGCCGCTCGTCGACGACGTAGGCGATGGCCGGCCACATCACCGCCGGGACGATGGAGAAGGCGATGCCCATCACCGACATCGGGATCACGAGCGGGATCTCGGTATAGGCCATGACGAGGTAGACAGGGACGAGCATCGCCGAGCCGATCATCATCAGGAGGGCGCGCCGGCCCATGCGGTCGGCTACCCACCCGAACAGCGGCGTGCCGACCATGGTGAGGATCGTCAGCAAGCCGACCAGCAGCGACGCCGTCTGCGGCGTGGCGTGCCTCGCCTGGATGAAGAACTTCTGGGCGAACGTCTGGAAGGGGAAGATGCCGGAGTAGAACGTGACGCAGATCAGGGTGATGAGCCAGAACGACGGCGGGAACGTGAAGGTCTCGCGGAGCGACACCCTCGTCGCCTTCTCGGCAACCACAGGGTCACCCAGATCGAAGCGCTTCTCGCCCCGCGCTTCGAGAATCCAGTAGAGGGCCGCGAATACCACGCAGAGGCCGCCGAACCCGACCGACAGGAGCAGCGGCCATTGCCAGTAGACGTAGAAGCGCGCGCCCCAGGTCGGCGAGACCTGAGCGGTCAGCGAGCCGAACCGGAGAATGGTCGCCTTCACGCCGCTGCTCAGGCTGAGCTCCTTGCCGCGGAACCAGCGGACGTTGCCGGCGATGGTCGCGAGGGCCAGCGATTCGGCGCCCACGCCGACGATCAGGCGGCCGGCCGCCATGACCCAGAGGTGCGGCGTGAGGGCGGTGACGACCACCCCGATGAACGTGAGCACAGCGAACAGCATCACCGACCGCATCGCGCCGATGCGGTCGATGATCCAGCCGCCAATGAGCACCATGACGATGTTCGGGAAGCTGTAGACGGCCTGGAGCAGCCCGATGTTGGAATCGGTGAAGTGGAGCTGGCGCGTGAGCAGCGGGGCCAGGGGCCCGATGCAGTCGAACGCGTAATAGCTGCCGAAGGCGGCCAGGGCCATCGCCATCAGCACGGCCCACCGGTACGCGCGCGTCGGCGGTGGTTTCATGACTCCGGCAGCGCCAGCGTGATTGTCGGTCATCGGGCACCCATCAACGGAAACAGACGCTATTGTCCGCCCACCCGGCCTTCACTCGGTTCAGTGAATGACGCTTCCCCACCCCGGCAGCTTCGTCACGACGACCTGGCCGTCGGCGATGACCAGCTCGGGCAGGACGTGATAGTCGAACGGGTGTCCGGCCATCACCAGCAGATCCGCGTCCTTTCCGACATCGAGGCTGCCGATCCGATCGCCCATCCCGCACATCTCGGCCGGATAGATGGTCACCATCCGCAGGGCCTCTTCTTCGGGCACGCCGTTCCGGAAGGCCCATGCGGCGTTGAGCGCTGGATCGGCTCCCAGCCGGCCTTTCGGCGAGCCTCGCCGGGCTCCGCTGAACCCGAAGAAGGAGACCTTCACGCCCGCGCGGCTCAGATAGAGCGGCGCCTGGTCGGTATAGCCCCTCCCGCCGCCGCGCACCGCTTCCATCGCGGTCGCGGAGTTACCGAGGATCACGCCGGCCTTGGCCCTGACCAGCTGGTCGGCGACCTTGTACGCCTCCACCCCACCGCTGATGATCGGCCGCAGGCCGAAGTCGGAGGCGAGCTTCAGCGCCGCCTCGATCTCGGCCTGATCGTTCGCATGGATGATCACCGGCACCTTGCCCTGGATCGCCGGCAGCATCGCCTCGAGCCGCTGGTTGTAGGATCGGCCCTGCCCCCTGGCGGCGTACTCCTTCGCCATGGTGAACGCGTCGCGGATCATCGCGACGGTCGCGTCGAGCGTGAGCGGGACCTGCGAGTCCTTCGTCCACGTGCGCAACTCGCGCGGCGTGATCGTCACGACCATCGAGCTCGGCTCCATCCGGACCTTCTCGTCGAGATCCATGCCGGGCGTCTTCATCACGAGCCCGGATCCGCCGATCATGTTGAGGAGGCCGGGGGTGATGTTCTGCGACACGACGCCAAGCTCACGAAGGTCGGCGAACGAGGGGAACCAGACGTCGATCCCGTGCCGCGCGTTCATCTCCGGCATGATCGGCTCGAGATTCTCGTTGTTCTGCACCTGGAATTTCAGGTCGCCGGTCCAGTCGTTGGGGAACGCGCGCGCGTCCACATAGCCCGGCAGAACCACCCGGCCGCCGAGATCCACGACCGGGAAGTCCTTCGGAAATCCCGCCGCCGCTCCCGCCTTGACCTCGGCGATCCTGCCGTCCTTCACGACGACGGTGCCGTTCGGGACAACGCCGTGGGTCACGGTGAAGATCCGAGCGTTGGTGAGCGCATAGCTCTTCGTCCCGGGTGCCAGCGCCCCCTTGACCGGCGTGAACGGGCCGACGGCCGTCAGCGGTGCGGTCTGGCGGGGCTGGGTCCGGCTGTACTCCAGCACGCCCTCGACGAAGACCTTCTCCACGCGTTCGGCGTGCATGTCGAGCGGCGGGCCGTCCATGAGCACGAGGTCCGCATCCTTGCCGACGTCGATGCTGCCGATGCGGTCGGAGAGCATCAGGGCCTTTGCGCCGTTGAGCGTCATCGCCTCGAGGGCCTGGTCCTCGCGGAGCCCGTGCCGCACCAGACCCGCGGCGTACTCGCGGAAGACCTTGTCCTGCTCACCGCTCATGTCGGTCTCGAAGCTCGCGGCCACCCCGGCGTCCATCAGCTCCTTGACAACGTTGTGCGACACCGAGTCGCCCCAGTACCGGGCGACGTTCGGGTAGCCGACGACCGGGTAGACGTGGTACTTCGCCATGACGCTCGCGATCGGGAACGCCTCCGTGACGTGCGCGAACGACAGGCGGTCGATGAAGCCGTACTCGCGCGCGAGCTTCATCACCATCTGGATTTCCGAGGGGTAAAAGGCATGCACGTGCACCATCACGTCGCCGCGCAACGCCGCCGCCCACGCCTCCATCCGCTCGTCCCTCGCGGGCGCGGCGGTCGTCTTGCCGGCCTTGAAGTCGTCGTGTGCCTGCTGGTACAGCCTGGCCTTGCGGAACTGCTCGCTCGCTACCGCGTACCACCCCATGATGGTCGCCGGCGGCTCCCCGGGCCTGATGTTGATCAGCGATCGAATCGCCATCTTCAGGGCGACGTACGGCTTGTAGACCTTGCTCGGCCCTGACAGCGCGTGCAGCTTGATCGCCGCCGACTGGCCGCTGGCGATAATCGCGCTGCCCGAGCCGGTCATGATCGTGGTCACGCCGCCCGAGAGTGCGATCGGCAGCATCGGATCCTCTGGTTTGAAGTGATCGACGGCCTTCCATTCGGACGTGATCGGTCCCATCCCGCGTCCGCCGTTGCCAATCCGGTCGAGCGCGAGGTGCGTGTGCGCGTCGACGAAGCCGGGCACGACGACTTCCGCGCGGTGCTCCTGCGCGCCGGCGGGCGCGTTCACCTTCTGGCCAACCTCCTTGATCTTTCCGTCCTGGACGAGGATTTCGCCGTTCTGAATGATGCCGTGCGTAATCGTGTAGATCGTCTTCGCGCGAATGACCACGCTGCCCGACTGGCTGCTGACCGACACGGCCACCAGCGCCGCGAAGGTGAGTGTCAGCAGAATCCGAATCCGCCATGTGCCTGCCATCCTGCCCCTCCCTCTGTGAAGGCGCGCACCCCGCTCCAGCCGGGACGTCCGCGACACTCGCTCGTGTCGTGCGAGCGCTCGGAGGGCCGGGCGGCGGCCGCGTCGGGTTCCTTGTCCACGTCTCCTGCCGCGACATGGAAGGGAGATCGTGGATGTGATCAACTCGAAACACAGATTGACAGCTGAAAACGAACGACGCGCTCAGGTTCCGGCGATGGTCAATGCCGATCCGGCCATCGTGGGGAGCAGTTCGCAGTAGCTCGCCCAGGCCTCGAGGCCTTCGTACAGCCGGCAGACACGGAAGAACTCGTTGGGGGCGTGGTAGTCCTCGTCGGCCGTCGAGAACGAGAAGAAGACCGTGTCGAGGTGAAGAAACCGTCGGAACATGTCGCACACGGGGACGGACGCCCCCATCATGACCGTGACCGGCGGCTTGTGGTAGATCCGTTCCAGAACCGCCTCGGCGACCTTCAGGCCGACATGGTCCGCGGCGATCCGGTACGGGAAGCAGACCTGGTCGTGGCATGCGGTGGACAGCCGCGTGCCGCCGGGCGCGTACCGATTGAGGTGCGCCACGATCTTCTTCAGGATGTCGTGCGGGTCCTGCCCCGGTACCAGCCGGCAGGTGAGCTTCGCGTGAGCCTCACTCGGGATGACGGTCTTGCTGCCGGCACCCTGGTAGCCGCCCCAGACGCCGTTCAGCTCGAGCGTCGGACGGGTCCACTGGCGTTCGAGCAGGCTGTAGCCGGGCTCGCCGAATCCCCCGGGCGCGCCCACCTCGCGTAAGTACCGGCCCTCGTCGAACGGCAACGCTCCCACCGCCGAGCGTTCGGCCGGCGTGAGATCGACGACATCCTGGTAGAAGCCCTCCACCGCCACGCGGCCATCGGAGGTATGGAGGCTTGCGGCCAGCTCTGCGAGCGCGTGCAGCGGGTTGGCCACGCCGCCGCCGTGTCGGCCGGAATGCAGGTCCTTGGCGGCGCCGGTGAGCGTGAATTCGAGTCCCACCAGCCCCCGACTCGCGACGGTCAGCGACGGTTCGTCGATGCGCCACATGGCGCCGTCGGTCGACAGCACGAAGTCGGCTGCCAGCAACGAGGCGTGCTCGCGGATGACGTCCTCGAGATGGGCGCTGCCGCTCTCCTCCTCGCCTTCGATCAGAAACTTGACGTTGATCGGCAGGGCACCCGTGGTTGCGAGAAAGGCCTGAACAACGTAGATGGGAATCAGGAGGGGGCCCTTGTCATCGGACACGCCGCGACCATAGAGGCGTCCCTCGCGCACCTCCGGGCGGAACGGGTCGCTCACCCACTTCCCGAGCGGATCAGGTGGCTGCACGTCGTAGTGCCCGTACACGAGGACCGTTGGTGCCCCGGGGGCCAGCGTCCATTCACCGTAGACGACCGGAGGTCCCGCCGTGGGCATCAGCCTGACATGGTGCAAGCCTGCCCGTGAGAGCCGCTCGGCGAGCCACTGTGCGGCCCGCCCGACGTCGGCCGTGAAGGCGGGATCCGCGCTGATGCTTGGAATGCAGGCAAACGCTACCAGTTCCGCGAGCACATCGTCGCGATGCCTGTCGAAGTAGGCGAAGACATCCTGAATCATGGTGTGCACGGCATTCACCCGGACGTCCGATCGGTACCGGCCCGCCGAGGCGCAGGAGCATGGATCTCGACTATCGTTCCGATTCCGCCTGATGTGCCGCGGCGTGCACACCCTCGTCGTCGGCGAAGAGGTAGCCCTCGCCGAGCGGGCACCAGAATACGTCGATCAGTTCGGCACTGGAACCGCCGTACGGGTTCCGTCCTTCCCCCAGGAATCGATGCGGCACTGTGGAATCGACGAAGCAGACATCCCCCGCCGACAGCCTCTCCTCCACGCGTTCGCCATCGCGGACGGTGAGCAGCGTCACTTCGCCGTTCAGCACGTGCACGAACTCCTGGCCGTGGTGCTCGTGCAGCGTGATGTTCGGCCCGCCCGGATGGCGCAGCTTCACGTAGTAGGGGTACATCCCGCGCGGACCGAATCCGGACGCGAGGGATCTGAACTGGGTTTCCGCCCAGCCCCGGTCCACGAGACGCCTCCTCGTTCGGACCGGAAGGGACCCGATATCGGCTGCGTGCTGCACGAACAAGAACGGGCGTTGAGTGAACGTGGCCGTGAGGAAATACTCGATCGGCCTCCTGAACCTCAGGCAGATGCGGAGCAGCAGATCGATCGACGGCGCGCGGCGCCCCAGCTCGATCTCCTTGAGCCGGCGCAGGCCGATCCGCAGGTCCGCGGCGAGGTCGCGCATCGCGACACCCTCCGCCTGCCTGAGCGTCTGGATCCTGTACGCGACCCGCTCGGTGAAATCGCCGGGCGGACTGTCGGCGGAATGGACGGTGGCGTTGCCGAACTCGGTATCGGTCGTCCCGTAGCCCGAGTAGAGGAGACTCATGAGCTCGGCAGGCCGAGCGCCGATGGACCTGATCGAGTGGGGCAACTGCGAAAGGAAGTAAGCGCAATCGCCGGCGGCGAGCGGCTCGACGACCAGTCCATCGGGAGTCTTGACGCGCAGTTCCACCTCGTCATGCAGAACGAAGAAGAACTCCTCCAGATGATGGCTGAGGTACGGCAGCTCGTTCTCGCCGACGAACGGCACCTCGATCCGGAACGGCTCGATGTGCTTGCCGATGAACTGAAAGGCCAGCGGCCACATCTGGCTCTGAGGGATCGTGGTCGATCCGCCAGCGTGATCGGTGACGGGCAACGCGAGGGCAGGAGTGGTGTCGAACGTGGACCGGCGAACCACGTGGTAGTGGCAGCTCCGGCTGCGCGGAAACAGCGCGTCGGGTCGAACGCCGAGCGCATCCGCGATGAGGACGAGCCGTTGTGTGTCGAGCGCGGCCTTGTCGTTCTCGATCGCCGACAGGCTGGCAATCGAGATCGCGAGTCGGGAGGAGAGGTCGCGAAGCGTCCAGCCCTTCTCCTGGCGACGCTCACGAATGCTCTGCCCGAGCCGCAGCGAGCGGTAGTCGGATGCGGGATCACTGAAAACGGGCACATGGTCCTCGTCAAAGAACGCGCCCACTATAAACATGGCGATCGCAGCAGGTCAACAGAAACCATCTGCTTTTCTGAATTTAAACATGATTATGCCAGTTTTCAGAAGTCGGGCATGCTGCCGCCGCACATCACGTCGATCTCTGGCGATCCCTCGGACCCGGCCCGACCCAGAGCCGCAAGCGGGCTGGACCAGCGCCCTCTGCTGGGCGGTCCGCATCCCGGCTGGGACGTTCGGCGGGCTTACTCAAGAGGAGGGGACATCGCGGCCGGGAGACCCTCCGATATCAGGTTCAGAATTTCGTATGCACAGCAGCCAATTCTTGAAAGACGACCAAATGGGAAGTTTCTGTTGACAACACTCGAACGCCACGTAAGATCACGCCGTATGCACGGCGGCAAGTCCCTTCGTCCAGCCTCACTCGAGTCTTGTCGCCAGGCACGTTCGCGCGGCTGCGCCTTACTCGCGCAGGCCGGCAGCTGGCTGCTTGATGGGCGCTCCGCACGCATTGCACCGGGTTGCGGTCCGTCGACCGTATCGGCGGACATAGGCGCTCGAAAGCCCGACGCCTGACTGGTTCAGGCTGGTCTCCGGACGCGGGCTCATCGCCGCCGTCGTCTTGGACCGACCACCCATGCGCCGCGGGTAGTCCAGCTCGGTTTCTTGTTGTGCACGACAATCAGTTCTCTGCCGTCACGGTGAGACCAACGCGGGAGGTAGATCGATGCGAACGTCAGTCAGACACGCGCTACTCGTCATGCTGCTCCTCGGGGGCACATCTTCAGCCGCCTTCGCCCAGGCGATAGCCGGCGTGGTGAAGGATGCGTCGGGAGGCGTGCTGCCCGGCGTCACGGTGGAGGTGTCCAGCCCGGCGCTGATCGAGGGCACGCGCACCACGGTGACCGGCTCCAACGGGCAGTACCGTGTCACGGATCTCCGCGTGGGCGTGTACAGCGTGACCTTCAGTCTGGCTGGCTTCGCGACGGCCAGGCGCGAAGGGATCGAGATCTCGGCTTCGTTTACCGCACCGGTCAGTGTCGACCTGAAGGTGGGCGAGATCTCGGAAACCGTCGTCGTGACCGGCGAGACGCCGGTCGTCGATGTCCAGAGCACGGCGTCGCAGTCAATCATGAATCGGGCGGTGCTCGATACGCTCCCGACCGGGAAGGATCCCTTCGCGGTCGGTCAGCTGATCCCCGGCGTGACCACGTCGGCGCCGGACGTGGGCGGCTCGAAGGGGATGCAGCAGCCGACCCTGCAGATCCACGGCTCGAACTCCCAGGACATGGTCTTCCAGCAGGACGGCCTGGTCGTCCAGCACGTGGCATTCTCCGGCAACCAGACGGGTTTCTACGCCAACGACGGCAACTACCAGGAACTGGCGTACGCGACGAGCGCGCTGACCGCGGAGAATGGCCAGGGAGGCGTGGTCATCAACATGGTGCCGCGCGAAGGCGGCGACCAGTTGCACGGCAGTGTGTTCTACACCGGCGCAAACGCGCAGATGCAAAGCAACAACTCGACGCCGGAACTGGTGGCGAAAGGCCTCACCGCGCGCAATCGCCTCCAGCAGGTGTACGATTTCAACGCATCGGCCGGCGGACCGATCAAGCGTGAGCGCCTCTGGTTCTTCGGCAGTTTCCGACGCTGGGGCGTGAACACGTACCTGCCCAACTCGTTCAATCCGGACGGGACGCAGGCGCTCGACGACAACAGGCTCACCAACGCGACCGTGCGCCTGACGGCGCAGATCAACAGGAAGACCAAGGTGAACGTGTCGTACGATCACCAGCTCAAGTGGCGTGGCCACCGGGCCGGCAACGACGTGAGCGGGACCGTGTTCCGCGCGCCGGAGGCGACCGTCGTCCAGACCACGGTCAGGAACTACATCTTCCTGGCGAAGCTGTACTCGACGCTGACCAACTCGCTGCTGTTCGAGGCGGCCACCGGCCTCATGCCGGTGGACTACAACCTGGCGTACCAGGCATCGGTCAAACCGACCGACATCGCGACGATCGACATCATCACGGGCGTCTTGAGCAAAGCCGCGACCTACGACACGCAGTGCCGGGGCACGATGCCGTCGGCCAGCGCGGCGCTCTCGTACGTGACAGGGTCGCATAACATCAAGGCCGGCTGGCAGTTCAGGAAAGGCTGGTTCCAGGAGTACTTCCAGCAGAACCAGAACATGGTGATCCGGCTGCGCAACGGCGTGCCGGACCAGGTCATCCTCTACAACACTCCGGTGATCCACCGTGAGGATCTGATGAACGAGACCGACTTTTTCCTCCAGGAGTCCTGGACGCACAAGCGGTTGACCATCAATCCTGGCCTGCGGTACGAACACATCCGCTATGGTCTCCCGGCACAAGGCTCTCCCGCCGGGCTCTGGGCGGCCGAGCGGTCCTTTGCGGCCAACTCGAATCTGATCACGTGGAACACCATCGTCCCGCGCCTCGGCGTGACGTACGACGTGTTTGGGAACGGGAAGACGGCGGTCAAGCTCAGCGCGAGCAAGTACGAGCGGATGGAGGGCACCGGCAATTTCTCGGGCGTCAATCCGAACGGCGTGGCCACGGACACGCGTCTCTGGAGGGACACCAACGGCGACGGGATTCCCCAGGTCAGCGAGATGGGACCCAGCACGGGTTGGGCTGGGGGCGCCAGCACGACCATCGATCCGAAAATCAAACGGCCGAACCAGTGGGAGATCGTGGCCCAGGTCGACCGCGAGCTGATGCCCGGCTTCTCGCTCAACGCGGGATACTACTGGCGGAGGTACTACGACCTCTACTCGACGACGAACATGGCCGTGCCCTTCACCGCGTATTCCCCGGTCACGATCAACAACCCCCTGACTAACGAGCCCCTGGTTGTCTTCAACCAGGATCCGGCGACGCGCGGGTTGCAGCAGAGGGTGATGATGACGAGTGGGGAGCTGTTCCAGAAGTACCAGGGCTTCGAGGTGAAGTCGACAAAACGTTTCTCGAACGGCGCGAACCTCATCGGCGGCTTCACGGTCGGCAAGACGACGGGGACTGGGTCGCCCAACATGAACGACCCAAACGCCAGGATCAACTGGATCGGGAACGTCGGGTACGATTCCACCTACCAGGTGACGCTCGCGGGCAACTACATGCTGCCAGGGGGGGTCCGGCTGAGTGGCTCGTTGCGGCGGGCCACCGGTCAGCCCTTGAGCCGGAACTTGAGCGTCGGCACCGCCCTGGTCCC
Organism: uncultured Acidobacteriota bacterium; assembly: GCA_963813325.1. Taxonomy (GTDB): domain Bacteria; phylum Acidobacteriota; class Vicinamibacteria; order Vicinamibacterales; family JAKQTR01; genus CAWEYM01. The sequence goes on along the minus strand of CAWEYM010000001.1, from coordinate 558,358 downwards.
GGGCCTGACGCAGGGGTCGGTGACGGTAAAGCTGGTCCCGACCGGCGAATATCGCCTGGAGACATTCAACCTGCTCGACCTTCGGTTTGCCAAGGTATTCAAGGTTCGTGGCGCGTCGCTCGAGGCTGTCGTCGACCTCTTCAACACGCTGAACGCCAACGCCCCGACCGGCGAGGTTCAGACGTGGGGATCATCACTTGGGCGGCCCTCCGCAATTGTGGACGGGCGGCTCGTCCGCGTGGGTTTGCAGTTCAGGTTCTGACCATCGCGCCCGGGGGTGGGGACGTCCCCCTGCCCCCGGGCGACCGCGTCGTGCCCACGGAAGCCGGCCTCGGCGCCCGCTCCGGCAGCATGCTGGCTCCTCAACTCGCGGCATCGGGATTCAAGCCTGACCCCAGTCGTTCGCCAGGCGATCGATCGAGGGATGGGAATCGTCGAGACGAGTGCCAACTACGGCAATGGCGACACCGAACGCTGGATCGCAGGTGTTCACCGCCACGGGCTTCTGGATTCCTGGAGCGACGCCTCGTCGCCGTCGCTGTCACCACCCCGCGAACCGGGGATCCGAACTGATCCGTTGTGACGGATCACGGGCTGCCGATGTGTCCCCTCTGCCAGTTCGACTCACAGGGGCGCCTCCCGATCGGGAGGTCGATGCGGGACGGTGGCTCGCGCCGGCGATTACTCACGGGAAAGGACTCCGCGGATGACGGACCGTTTGGTTGTTCGGAGAGCCGCTTCACCGGCCGGTGAAGCGGTGGTGACGCTGTTCGCCCCCAGGCTGCTCGACCCTGCGTCCGGCCAGATTCGCACGGACGCGCTCATCGTCATCCGCGGCGGACGGGTCGAGTCGGTCACCGAAGGTGCACCCGGTCTCCCTGTCACGGACGGGACGGCGCGTCGGGGCACGACGCCGTCCGTGTCGATCGCGCTGCCCGAATCGTGGACGGCTCTGCCCGGCCTGATCGACAGCCACACACACCTGCTGCTCCAGCCCGTCGACGCCGTCAAGTCGCCGATCCTCTACAAGTCGCAGGCGTTCCGAACGATCGAGGGGGTCGCGTCGGCGAAGGCGACGCTCGAGGCCGGGTTCACGACGGTGCGCGACGTGGATTCCGAGGGAGCGGGCCTGGCGGATGTTGCGCTCCGCGACGCCATCAACCAGGGGATCGTCCCCGGTCCGCGCATGTTCGTCGCCGGCGAGCCGTTGACGATCACCGGCGGGTACATGAACTCGCTTGGGTACAGCCCGGACATCACGGTGCCCGACCTCGGCGTTTCGTGTGATTCGGTTTCCGCGATGGTGACCGCGACGCGCCGCAATCTCAAGTTCGGCGTTGACCTCATCAAGATCTACGCGACCGCCTCACTGCCGCAGGTCACGCCAGATTTCCAGCCCTTCTCGCAACTGTCGGTCGACGAAGTGACAGCCGTGGTCACGGAGGCGGCGCGCTGGCGCAAGGACGTGGCCGCGCACGCCTACGGCGGGGAGGGCGCGCGCAACGCGATCCTCGGTGGCGTGCGCTCGATTGAGCATGGTCTGTTCCTCGACCGCGGCATCATCGAACTGCTGGTCGACAACGGCGTGTTCTGGTGTCCCACGCTGTGGGTCTACAGCGCGGAACCTGGTCTCGACAGATTCGGCGAAGACTTCATGAATGGCATCAAGACGCGGCACAGGCAGGGCTTCCAGGCAGCGCTGGAGGCAGGCGTCAAGATCGCATTCGGCACCGATGCCGGCGGCTTCGACGCCGGAAAGAACGCCAGCGAGTTCAAGGTGATGGTGGACCACGGCATGTCGCCGCTCGACGCCATCCGAAGCGCGACCATCGTCGGTGCGGAGTTGCTGAGGAAGGAGCGCGATCTGGGCGCGGTTGCCCCGGGTCACCATGCCGACATCATCGCGGTCGCCGGCGACCCCCTGAAGGACATCACGGCTCTCGGGCGGGTCGTGTTCGTCATGAAGGGAGGCGCGGTCGTCAAGGGGCAGGCCTGGACGGCGGGCGCCGGGGACGATTCGCATGCACAACCGGTGGACGATGCGGGGGAGGGTCCATGAGAGTCAAGCTGATGGTCCTGGGTCTGTGCGTCACCCTTGCGACAGCGTCGGGATGTTCGAAGGCTCCGCAGGAACGGAAGCAGGCCAGGGAGTACCCGGCCGCCGTCGACGCGTCGTTCCTTCGCGCCCTGGAGTGGCGGCCGGTTGGACCGCCGAGGGCGGGCCGCGCCCCGACCGTCGCCGGAGATCCCAGGAATCCCCTTGTCTTCTACTTCGGCGCTGCCGGCGGAGGGGTGTGGAAGACGTCGGATGCGGGGCTGTACTGGCAGAACATCTCCGACGGCTACTTCACGTCAGCGTCGGTGAACGCCATCGCCGTGTCTGAAAGCGACCCGAACGTCATCTACGTGGGGACGGGCGAGACCTGTACTCACCCGAACACGATGGCAGGCGACGGGGTCTACAAGTCCACGGATGCAGGGAAGACGTGGACCCACATCGGACTGGAGGCGACGAGACACATCGGCCGGATCGTCGTGCACCCGAAGAACCCGAACATCGTCTATGTCGCGGCCATGGGCCATCACTTCGGCTACAGCCCCGATCGGGGCGTCTACCGATCGAAGGACGGGGGCCAGAGCTGGCAGCTGGTGCTGTTCAAGAGCGAGAAGGCTGGAGCCGTCGATCTCGACATCGACGTGAGCAACCCGAACGTCCTGTACGCGTCCATCTGGCAGTTCATCAGGCAGCCGTGGGAGGAACCGAGCGGTGGCCCCGACAGCGGCTTCTACAAGACGACCGACGGCGGAGAGACGTGGAAGGAAATCGACAAGAACCCCGGGTTCCCGGCCGGGGTCCTCGGGAAGATCGGCGTCTCGATTGCGCGCTCGAAGCCGGACAGGGTGTATGCGGTCGTCGAGGCGGCGAAGGGCGGCTTGTTCAGGTCGGACGACGCGGGGGCCACGTGGCTGTGCGTCAACGACCAGCGCGATTATCGCCTTCTCGCCTCGTCCTACATGCACGTGACGGCGGATCCGAAGAACCCGGATACCGTGTACCTCTCGTGGATGGAGCTGTTCCGGTCCACCGACGGCGGGACGACGCTGGTCAGCCTGCCGATGCCGCACTCCGATCACCATGCGCTCTGGATCGATCCCGGCAATCCTCAACGGATGATCGACGGCAGCGACGGCGGCGCGGTGGTGACCCTCAACGGCGGCAACTCCTGGTCGGCCCAGAACAACCAGCCGACGGCCCAGTTCTTCCACATGGCCGTGGACAACGAGATCCCCTACCGTCTCTACGGCACGCAGATGGACAACACCGCGAGCAGCACGCCGAGCCGGACGAGCGAAGCGTCAATCGCATGGAAGGACAACGAGGCGGTCGGCAGCGCCGAGAGCGGGAGCATCGTTGTGAGGCCGGACGATTCCAACATCGTCATCGCCGGGTCGATCGGCAGTTCGTCGGGCGGAGGCGGCAACATGCTGCGATATGACCGGAGGACGGGCCAGCAGCAGATGATCACCGTCTGGCCCGAGGACCAGTACGGATCGCCGCCCAAGGACGTCAAGTACCGCTTCCACTTCACGTACCCGATCATCCTCTCGCCGCACGATCCCGACATCATCTACGCCGCGGCGAACCACGTCTTCCGCTCGGGGAACCTCGGCAAGAGCTGGGACATGATCAGCCCGGACTTGACCACGAACGACGTGAGCAAGATGAGCAAGATCGACGGGGGCCCGGTCACCTCGCAGCAGTTCTCGTCGCAGTACGCGAACGTGATCTATTCGCTGGTCGAGTCGCCCCTCACGAAGGGCGAGCTCTGGGCGGGCAACGACGACGGCGTGATCTGGGTGTCGCACGACGCCGGCAAGGCGTGGGAGAAGACCGGCTCGCTGAACCTGCCCGAATGGGCGACCATCAGCTCGCTCCAGGTGTCGCCCCACAAGACGGGCACGGTGTACGCGACCGCGCACCGGTACAAGCTGGATGATATTCGGCCATACGTCTTCAAGACGACCGACGCCGGCAGGACGTGGCAGCCGATCACGCGCGGGATCAGGGACGGCGACTTCGTGCGCGTGATCAGGGAGGATCCGATGTGCGAGGGGCTGCTGTTCCTCGGCACCGAAAACGGCGTCTATGTGTCGTTCGACGCCGGCGCCTCGTGGCAGTCGCTTCAGTTGAACCTGCCGATCACCGCGGTGTGGGACCTCGCGGTGAAGGACAACGACCTGGCGGCGGCCACGCACGGCCGCTCCTTCTGGATCCTGGACAACATCACGCCGCTGCGCGAGATGAGCCGCGACGTCACGCGGAAGGCCGTCCACCTGTTCGCGGTGCCCGCCACCCACCGCCTTCTCGGCGGCCGGCGAGGTGGAGGCGGCGGCCGGCGCGGAGCGGGCCTGGGCGGGCAGTACCTGCGCGTCGGGAGTGACGGCGTGGCGCTGGCCGAGGTTCGGGCCGCGGACGGTGGCCAGAAGGCGGTCTACCTGAATGCGGGTGCCAACCCGCCCTCCGGCGTCTGGATCACATACTACCTGAAGGACAAGCCGGATGGTGACGTGGCGTTGACGTTCCTCGACTCGAAGGGGCAGGTCATCAAGAAGTACTCGAGCGCGACAGAGCGCGATCAGCCCGGCCCGCGCGTGCCTGCGCAGCCCGGGACGAACCGCTTCATCTGGGACATGAGCTACCCGGGGGCCAGGGAGGTCCCGCCGGGGCGCTTCCTGAGTCTGGAATGGGCTCGCGCCGCCGCTCCCGTGGCGCCGCCAGGAACCTACAGGGTGCGGCTCCACGTCGGCGGGCAGACGTACGAGCAGCCGTTCGAGATCCGCCGGGATCCGCGGGTGAAAGCCACGGATGCCGATCTGGAGGCGCAGTTCGAGCTGATGATCAGGATTCGCGACAGGCTGTCGGAGGTGACCGATGCGGTCAACCAGCTCCGGGCGGCGCGGGCGCAGATCGACGACATCGAGAGGCGAATTGCTCCGCCCGGCGGCGTAGCGCGGGAGGCGAAGAACAGCGGGACCCCGGGGGGCGTGCAGGTCGCTCTCGACAAGGCGGCGGCGCTGAAGAAAGCGTTGTTCGAGGTCGAAAGCACGCTGACGAGGCAACTTGGCCCCGACGTGATGCTCGTGCCTCCGAAGACGCTGAACATCAAGCTGGCATCGCTGACGACGATTGTCGGGAGCGTGGACGACGCGCCGACCAGGCAGATGAACGACGTGTTCGAGGACCTGTCGGCGCGAGCCGCCGCGCAGCTGGCGAAGGCGAAGGAGGTCCTCGAGCAGGTCCCGGGTTTCCGGAAGGCCACCGAGTTGCTACCGACGGTTCCGGCCCCTCGTTGACTACGGGCGCTCGAAGATCACGAAGAACCACTTCGCGCCGTCGTCCGGGTTCGTGAAGCCGGATTCGGTGCGGAGATACCGGAACCCATTGCGCACGGCGTCGGCGCGGACGAGCGTCGCGGGAAGGTCATGTTGCTCGAAATACACGGCGCGTCGCGAGCCCTCCTTCGCGTCGGCATCGATGATCGCGAGGAGTCCTCCCGGCTTCAGCGCCCGGAGGAACGCCTGCATCATCCGATTGTACGCTCGCATCTCGTGATACGCGTTGACGACCAGCACCACGTCGAGCGAGCCGGCAGGCAGGCGCGGATCGTCGTCGGCCCCGAGCACCATTTCTATCTGCGGAAGGTTGAGCGCCTTGCGGAATTCGCGGATGCCGGCCAGCACGTCCTCGCGAATCTCAACGGCGTAGACCTTGCCCTTCCATCCGACGCGGCCCGCCAGGTGCAGCGTGAAGTAGCCGGAGCCCGCCCCCACGTCGGCGACTCTGCTACCTTCCTTGATCTGCAGAACATCCATCACCCAATGCGGTCGCTGCCAGTCGTTGCGGTTGGCGAGTTCCTTGTGGGGAGGCGCCGGATGCGGCGTCTGCGCCGCGCCGGAGGCGCCAGACCGGGAGAACGAGACTGGCCCGCCCAGGAGCGTGAAGCGTGACCTCGCAGGCCCCGCGGACGGAGACGATGAGAACGCGGCGACGAGCGCGACGAGCGCAGACGCGGCCCCGAGGCGGCGAGCGTGTTTCATCGGCGCAAGGCTACACTACGTGCCGCCGACTGGCAATCTCGACGGTTCCCTCGCGACGCTTCCTTGACAGCCGCTCGACCGCGTGTAGAATGCGGCTGTCCTTCTCACTCCCGTCCTGGCAGTTGCAGAACGGTCCCCGCCGGCGTCAGGTCGCGAAGCCGATCATGCTCAGGAGGCGTTCCGTGCACGCCAGCGGGCCGATTCGTCCCTGGCTCGCCTCTGCGGGAGTCCGCAGCAGGAGGGGCACAATCTCGAGGAACGCTTCGGCGGGCCGGAGGACGATCACGAGTCACCCGGGAAGGACGACGGCACGATACGGAAGCTGACGTCGCCCCGCCCAATCACGAGGCGCCGGCGGCGCGGCTCATCACGAAGGAAGGCATCGTATGTCGAATGACCTGTTGACGGTAGGTACGCTGTCCGCGCGACGCGGCGAGAAGACGTTCGGTGTGAACGAGTTCACGGTAGCGGGCCAGCCATACCGCGTGCCGATGTGGCTGATCAACGGAAGCAGCGAGGGGCCGACCCTGGCGATGACGGGCGGTGTGCACGCGGCCGAGTACGCGAGCATCGCTGCGGCGCTCGAGCTGGGCCGTGGTCTCGACCCGGCGTCCGTGCACGGCCGCGTGATTGTCGTGCCCGTGATGAACATCCCGGGCTTCGGCGTCCGCTCCATCTACATCTGTCCGCTCGACGGCAAGAACCTCAACCGTTCGTTCCCGGGCACCCCTGACGGCAGCGCGTCCGAGCAGATTGCCGACTGGATGTTCAAGAATGTCCTGACGAGGGGCGACTACTACGTCGATCTGCACGGCGGCGACCTCATCGAGGCGCTGGTCCCGTTCACGATCATCTTCCGGTCCGGCAACGAGGAACTCGATCACACCACGTACGAGATGGCGAAGGCGTTCGGCATCCACTACGTGGTGCGGAGCGAAACCTCAGGGTCCGCCTACTCGGAGGCGACGAAGGCCGGTGTTCCGTCACTCCTGGTGGAATCCGGTGGCCAGGGCATCTGGCCGCCTGAGGACGTCGCGCTGCTCACGACCGGCGTCAACCGACTCATGCGCCATCTGAAGATGATCGAGGGCCCTTCGCCGGAAGCGGCGCCGTCCAAGCTGCTCGACAAGTTCCTGTGGCTGCGCAGCGACCACACCGGCTTCTGGTATCCGGCCGTGTCCGTGAACGAAGCGGTCAAGTCGGGCCAGGGGCTGGGTGTCGTGAAGGACTACGAGGGGAGGGTCCTGCAGTCCGCGACGTCCCCGGCCGACGGACGTGTGCTGTTCCTGGTCACGTCTCTCGCAATCAACGCGAGCGATCCGTTGCTGGCCGTCGGTGCCTGACGGATCCGGTGGGGTGTGGGGGTCGACTCTTCGTCGCCCGCCAAGCCGGGCGCCCGTAATGTAGAAGGTGCGTGTCGAGGCGCACGACCGTGTGGTGAACCGTGCCGTGCGGCCCGGGCGCGGTGTGCCTCAACCTTCGCGTGCCCGGCCCTGGGACTGGGCCGGGCGTATCACCGGCGCCGACAGGACGGTCGCGGACACGGGCGAGCCGGCAAGGTCGCCGCGGGTCCTGCCCGAGCAGGAGAAGCCCGCAGAGGCGGCGCGTCAGGCTCAGCGCAGCTTCACGGACTGCACCGCGACGCCCAGACGGCGCGTGTCGCCGGGTCCGGCCGGCGTCGTCGTGTCGCTGCCAATCTCGATGACCGCGGCGCCCGACGGTCGCGGGCAGCCTCGCAGATCGAAGCTTCGGTCCCAGCGCCCAGGGGAGACATGAGCGGCAAAGAGGACGCACGGGCCGTACTTGATCGCGAGCTGACGTCCGGGCTCGCCAACCATCGCGAGGGTGACGTCGAGCGCGACCGGCGTGCGCAGGGTCGTGAGCGGGACCGTAAGGGTCGCGCTGCCGTTGGTCCAGCGGAACGCGTGGTCCCCCGAGGTCTCCACGTCGTACAGCCCGGACTGCCCGACGCCCGAGTTGGCGGCATCTCTGGTCACGAGGTTGAGGTCCGGGGCGTGCGGCAGCGCGTACACCTGGCGCAGGGCGGGTTCAGGTCCCCGTTTTTCGATGATGTACACCTGGAGATCGTTCTGTCCCCGCCGGAAGGCCGACAGGTCCAGCAGCGCCCACCACCGCCTGCCGTAGGTCCAGGTGGTGGCGGCTATGGTCCCGTTGAGCGCGACGGCCAGCGGCACCCGCGGTTCGCTCGTGCCCGCGATCCAGCCGGTGAGCTGCGCGGGCACGAATCCCGACTCCGGCTGCACGTCGGCGAACGCCAGCGCCCCCGGAGCATCGAGTCCGGCCTGCACCTTGCGCGACTCGATGGTGAACTCGCTCGTGCGGCGCCCGATCACTTCACGGAACGGGCTGGTGCGGGGCACAGAACTGAAGTCGGGGCCCGCACCGAACAGCTCGATCCTGCGCGCGACCGTGCGGTTGAGATCCCGCAACAATTCCGGCGCGTATTCGAGCCACCGGCCGCCGGTGAACAGTCGCTTGCCGCGGCGTGCCGGCGCCGTCGTGTGGAAGGCCGACATCCCGTTGATCGTCCAGGGGACCCGGACACCAAGGACGTCCGCAATCGTGGGCACGACATCGATCCCCTCCACGTTGCGGTCGCTGATCGCCGCCTCGTGCTGGTGGGGCCGCTTGACGAAGAGCGGGACGGACACGATCGCGTGCAGGGTCTCGGAGCTGATGCCCTTGAACGGCAGTCCGGGTTCGAAGGCCGCGCCGTGATCGGCCGTGACGACGATCAGCGCGTCATCGAAGCGCCCGATGGCCCTCAGGCGGCCGATCACCTGGCGGACAATCGAATCGACATATGCCACCTGGAGCAGGTGGCGCCGGTAGGACTCCGTCACCAGCCAGGGCTCAGCGCCCCAAATCTCCCCCTCCCCCAGGCCCACGGGCATGTCCTCCCGGCCGAGCATCTGTCCCGACGGCGCGTACACGAAGGGCTCGTGGGGCAGCAGATCGTGCAGGAAGTACAGGGTGTTGACCGGGTCGTCCGCGGAGATTGATTCGACGAAGCGCCTCGCGATTTCCCGGCGATCGCTGTCACGGGCGCCGACCCACCGGGAGTGCCAGTTCTGACCCTGGATGAACCCGTTCCACTTGGTTTCGAGGGACGGCAGCCCCGACGACAGGCGGGGGGGCACGACCAGGTGGGCCAGCACGACCGCAAGGTCGCCCGCGTACGACACCAGCCGCCCGGCAAAGGCCAATCCCGTCGCGCCGCAGAGCCGCTCCGGGCAGAGCATGGTGATCGGCTCGATCACGTCGAAGCGGTACGACCGGGCGAGCATCGTGAACAGCGTCCGCGGGTAGTACCGCGCGGTCGGCAGGCCCCCGGGCCGCGGATTGGTCCCGCTCAGGATTGCGGGCAATGAGAACTGCGTGCTGTTCGCGGTCGCGGTCGCGGCCCGGAACCACGTGGCATTGGCCGCCAACTCGGCGAACCCCGGGTAGAGCTGGGCGTCGAGCTGGCCGTCCGGGCCGAGCAGCGAGGCCAGCGGCAACTGGTCGAAGACCATCAGGACAATCGGCACCGGCCGCTCGACCGTGACGGCCGCGTCCGTCTCGACGGCTCGCGGGACGGCCAGCGCCCAGATCGCCGGGCGCATCAGGAACAGCACCGGGAACAGCAGCGGCGCGGGTCCGAGCATCGTCAGGAATGTGCCAAGGACGTGCGTTCGCCGGTACGCCCACGCGAATCCGATGCCGGCCGCTCCGGCGGCGGCGAACGAGAGCGCGGTGGGCCAGTCGGCGAAGTGCCTGAGGATCTCCAGCGCAAGCACGGCGGTCAGGCACGCGACCAGGATGTTCACCGCCCAGGCCCGCGCAGCGCGGCCGAACAGGCCAGCCGCGCCAACGAGCCCGATCAGCGCAAGTGGAACGATCACGCTCGCCAGCCCGATCACCAGGGCGACGTCACGCCATGTCGCGCGGTAGGCCACGAAGAACTCGGCGTTCCGCTGGAGCACGTCGTACAGCGGCTGGGCGACCACGAAGCCGGCCAGCACGGTGAGGTGGAGGGCCTCGATCGCGGGCCGGCGCGTCGTCCCGGGCGTTCCGGTCATGGGTGAGCCGCAGCCGACGCGGGGACGCGCCTGGCGCGCGCGAAGTAGAGCGCCCGCGTGCCCGAGGCGAGCATCTCGCGGCGCTCGACGACGAACGACGAGCCCAGGAGGTCTTCGAAGGGCGCCCATTCGTAGTCGGCGTAGATGTCCGCCTTGTTCTGCAGCAGCCGCTGCACCATCGGGTCCTGCTTGCCGACGAACTCGATGACGAGGTCCGCGCCGAGCGCCGCCAGTTCGCCGATGACCTCGGCGAGCGGGAGGTTGGCGCCGATCACGAGGTGGTGGAGCAGTGCGAGGCAGAGCACGAGGGCCGGCCGGCCGCGACGGTCGAGGCGCTGCCGCTCGGCGCCGCGCCAGCCGAGGTCGGGAGACGGGTTGGCGAGGTTGAACACGAGCGGGAGGATCCGGCGGTCGTCCTCCCTGCGGAGTGATCGGTACAGGCGTTCGATGGCCAGGTGGTCCGCGTCGAGCGCCACCACGGCGGACGCGTGGCGCGCGAGCAGGCGCGCGTAGTGGCCGGTGTTGCACCCCAGGTCCCAGGCCAGCTCGCCCGCGTGCTCGCGGGCCGCGGCTTCGACGAAGGCCGATTTCCGGTCGACGTCCTCCGCCTGGTAGGTGCACGTGGTCTCGTAGGCTGACCACGTCGATTCCCTCGGCTCCCAGGCCAGGCCCTCGACGAGCCGCCGCATCCGCTTCACGTTCGCGCGAATGAGGTCAGCGCTGAACCCTGCGGCTCGCAGGTCGCGCTTGAGGTCGCGGCGGACCGCGCCGAACTTCGCGCGCGCCTTGGCCTGGAGGATCACGTGCGCGATGACGCCGGGACGCAGCCTGTCGAGCCCGGAGAGGCACGCCAGGCAGTGTTCGGGCTCGATGCCATCCGGGCTGCCGCGCAACCAGGCATGGTAGGGCAACTCGCGGTAGGCCTGCAGGAACAGCGGGTACAGGAAGTGCTGGCAGAACTGGAGGTACCCGACCCAGGGATCCCCGGGCCCGTACCGCTCGAACGACGCGATGTCGATGAATACCGGCTGCACGCCGCGCCACTGCACGTTGAACGCCGACGCGTCCTTCAGCGTCATGCCCTCGTCGAGCGCCATCAACTCCAGATCGAGATGCAGGAGCGCCGCGTCCTTGAGCATGCCGAAGCACCACTCGTACGGGTAGGACACGAACGGCACCCGGTCGTGGCGGAGGACGGTGGCCCACTCGCGGCCCACCCCCGCCGGGCGGGACTCAGGCGCGAGTTCCTCGGTGGCGACAAGCCTTCCCTCGCCGACCATGCGGCGATAGAACGACGTTGCCGCCAGCGCGCGCCACTCCTGATCCGCCTGGGTGCCGAGCGCCCGGAAGACGCGGCCGTCGTGGTAGAAGACGCGCGCAGCCCGATCGCGGAAGGAACCCGCGTCGAACGCGGGGCTGGGAGAGTGACTCACGGCGGATGTCACTATCCGACCGGCGGCTGGTCGTCCTTATCGGGTCGACCGACCCTGGAGCGGAGGCGGTGCCAGAACAGCTTGACGATGATTCCGAGGCCGGCGAACCCGCCGAGCAGCAGTTGCAGCAGCATGCTGCCGCTGCCCGGGTCGAGATAGGCGTGGAGCGTGCCCTCTTCGAAGAAGAGCCATCCAAGAACCAGTACCAGAAAATACCAGAGCTTCATCGTGTTGTGCCTGTAACGTGAATCGCCGTGTTGCCGCCGGTGCGCACCCGCGGAAAAGAGCCCATGCGTACATTATGGCCCATCCAGAGCCCCGTGAGGCCGCGTTCGAATTGTAAAATCCTGTTAACAACTCGCCTGCCCGTCTCTGGCCCACTGCCCGATGCCGGCCATCCGGGCGGCGCCAGGCCGCATCGCCCGCGTCACCCGCATCGCGCGAGGCGAGACCGCGGCGCGCGCTTGACGCCGTGGCGGGGACTCAATACTGTTGCGTGCATCCGGCGTCTGGCGTGGCCCGGTATCCGTGACTGGCCAACCGGGGGACGAGTCCAGGGCCCGGCGCGCGGCGTGCCCGGAGGAGGCCGACATGAAGAAGGTAGTGATCGGATGCCTGCTCGTGGTGGTCGTTCTGGCGGTGAGCGCCGGCATCGCCGGCTACTTCATCTACAACAAGGCCAGGTCGTACGTGCAGCAGTTCCAGGCCGTCGCGACCCTCGACAAGGAGGTCGCGAACACGGCGGCGTTCACGCCGCCGGCCAACCACGAGCTGACCGAAGCCATGGTTACGCGCTTCGTGGCCGTCCAGGAGGGCATGCACGCGAAGCTCGGGGCCCGGATCGACGAGCTGAAGGCCAAACAGGACGAATTCCAGAAGCGGCAGGAAACCGAGCATCGCCAGGCGTCGCCGAGCGAGGCCATTTCGACCATCGCCGGGATGATGGGCCTCATCGTCGAGGCGAAGAAGGCGCAGGTCGCCGCGCTCAACCAGCAGAAGTTCTCGCTCGACGAGTACGCGTGGGTTCGCACACAGGTCTACACGGCCGCGGGCCTCGACCTGGCGCAGCTCAATCTCGCGAACCTGCCGGAAGCCGTCTCCCAGGGCGGTGGGGCGACGCACCCGGTGGCCGAGGCCGCCGGCGACGTGCCCCCGCGCAACAAGGAACTGGTCGCACCGTACCTGCCCAAGCTGAAGGAGTGGGCGGTGCTGGCGTTCTTCGGGATGTAGCATCCGGTGCCATGGTTCCGTCCGCCGCCTTCGAGAGGTCCAGCCCGGCCTTGACTCCCGAACAACCGTTCACTACATTGGGCTGGGGCCATAGGAGGCACAGTGGCAAAGCGCATGCGGCAGGAGCGCGCGCGAGCTGACATCCTGGCCGCCGCGGCCAGGATCCTCGCCCGCCACGGTTATCACGGCACGTCGATGCGCGAACTGGCACGCGCCACCGGGCGCGGCCTGTCGAGCTACTACAACTACTTCCCGTCCAAGGAAGCCCTGCTCTTCGAACTCCAGGTTCGGGCCTTCGAGACGCTGAATGCCTCGGCGCGGGCGGCCACCCGGGCAGCCGGCGCGGCGGACGGCCAGCTCTACGCGTTCATCCTGAATCACGTCGGGTACGTCGGGTCGCACTTCGACGTGATGCGCGTGCTGGTGCAGGAGGCGAAGGTGCTCGCGCCTCCGCAGCGGCGGCGCGTGCGCCGATTCAAGGAGGCCTATTTCAGGATCGGCCAGGACATTGTCCAGCGGCTGAGCGCGTCGCGATCGAGCGGCCGGGCGGCCGGGGCCGAACTGGAACGCACGACCTACAGCCTCTTCGGCATGCTGAACTGGACGTACGGGTGGTATGAGCCCTCGCGCCACGGGCCCGAGCAGGCCCTGGCCCGGACCATCTACCGGCTGGCCCTGCGCGGGTTGACCGGGAAGCGCTCGTCGGCCGCCACCGAGCATGCCGTCGAGCACGCGGTCCAGGCGCTCAGCATCCGGTCCCTGATCTCAGCCACCAATCCCACCCGCTGACCGGGCCCGGAGCGGGATGGCGGGTCGCAGCCCGGCGTCTCCCGCTGCGCCGGGCTGCGGTCTTGGGGTACGCTTGAGCGAGGCCACCCAGGATCAGGAGCGTCCGCAGGTCCCGGCAGAACCCGGGTGCCTTGTCGGCCGGCAGGAACCTGCGGCACGCTGAGCATTCCCTCCCGCCGTACTGGGAGGCCGGGCGGAAGCTGTTCTTCGAGCGGATGGGTGATCCGTCGACGCCGGCCGGGAAGGCGCAGCTCGACCGCCAGTCGCCGCTGAACTCCGCCCAGCAGATCAGGACGCCCCTGCTGGTGGTCCAGGGCGCGAACGATCCGCGCGTGAACAGGGCCGAGTCCGATCAGATCGTCGTCGCGCTGCGGGACCGCGGACTCCCGGTCGAGTACCTCGTGACGCCCGACGAAGGCCACGGGTTCGCGCGCCCGGTGAACAACCTGGCCATGTTCGCCGAGACCGAGTCGTTCCTCGCGCGGCACCTCGGCGGACGCTATCAGCAGGGCATGACGCCCGAGGTCGCCAAGTCGGGAGTTCGATGACGCGCGAATCCCGGACGCCGAACTCGCGGCGTCCGCGCGGAACATTCCCGATTCCTTCGGCGCCCGCGCGGCGAGATCGAAGATTTCCGCCATCGCAATCGAACCCCCCGCGAAGCACTTTCATGGTCACGGCCGCGTCAACCCTGACAGACGCACGGGCAAGCCGCCCGGCGATCTCAGGGAGGCCCGGTCATGCGCAGCCTGGCTGTTTCGCTCGTCCTCGTGGCCCTGTTCGTCGCCGGGACGCCGGCGCGCGGCCGCGCGTTGCCCGTCGTGCCGCACGTCCGTGCCCTCGACAAGTTCGCCCAGCAGTCGATCGAGGCCGCCACGACGCGGTCGCCGACCGTTCGCCGCATGATCGAGCAACTCGCGGCCACCGACGTGGTGGTGTTCGTCCAGACTTCCTGGGATCGGGATCAGTCGTCCGGCGCGCACCTCTCGTTCCTCTCCGAGGCCGGCGGCTTCCGCTACCTGACCGTGCGCCTGCTCATCCTCAGCTCGCCGGACCGGCGCGTCGAATGGCTGGGACACGAGCTGCAGCACGCCCTGGAAGTGTCCCAGGCTCCCTGGGTGCGGGGCCAGACCGACATGTCGACGTACTTCCAGCAGATCGGCTGGCGCAGCGCGTTCGGAGAGCGGTACGAGACCGGGGCAGCGAAGGAAGTCGCGATTCAGGTGCGCAAGGAACTCAACAACCCGCCCATCGCCCATTGACCGGCGCGGTACCCCGGATCTCGCTTGTAGTGGGCATGTTCCTGCGATACAGGCTGGTGGCGTCGGCGGTCTGCCCGTGACTCCGGGCCATGTCGCCCGTGCTGGCCAGCTTCAGGGCGTCGAGCGACGGGTGGTCGCCTGCACCAGCGGCACGTCGAGCTGCCGAATCGAGGCCAGCGACTCACCCAGCTTGGCGCGGATGCTCGACGCTGCCCGCCCAAGCCCGACGAGCACCTGCTCCTTGCGATCCACCTCGACCTGCTCGCGCGCCAGCGACTCGCCGGTCTCGCAGGCGATGGCCTCGAGCCCGATCACGTAGTGGGTCCCCATCATGGAGATCGAACTGGACAGGATCGCCTTGGCCCCGGCTCTCGGGCAGATGTCGCGGGCAACAGCCCGCGTCATCGGCTCATCGTGGCGGCGACCCATGTAGCGCAGGGTGTCCCGAGCCTTCTCGTCGGACAGGATCCGGAGGTACGGTGATTGTTCCAGCTGCACGGCCAGAGCGAGCTTCAGGGTGCCGTCGAACACCGGATCGCCCGTGGCGTTGTCGAACGCCAGGACAATGGTGTCGCGCCCGCTGAAGGCCGCAGGGCCGCCGGCGCGCCAGGCGGCCGCCGCCACGGCCCCGGCCACGCCGAGCACCAGCGCGCCAGCGAGCGGGATCCAGAACCGGGTCAGCCACCCGCCCAGTCGAGAGGCGACGGACTCCGGCGGGACGGCGGGCAGGGGATCGTGCGGCTTCGCCTCGACAGGCTCGGGGGCCGCCGTGGCCGGTTCGCCCGGCCGGGGCTCGCCGACCCTGTCGGCGCCGTTCGCGTCGCTGTCGGGCGCCGCCGCGTGCCCGTTGCCGTTGGCGGGAGCCGGCTCGTCGACGAACACGATGTCGGCCAGCAGGCGATAGCCCCGTTTCGGGATCGTCTCGATCACCCGCGGCTCGCGGGCATCGTCGTCGAACACGTGCCGCAGCTCCGCGACGCAGCGGGCGAGGCCCGTGTCGGCGATGAAGTGATCCGGCCAGACCCGCTCGAAGATCTCTTCCTTGGTGAGGGTGCGGCCGGCCCGGAGCGCCAGGCAGCACAACAGGTCCATCAGTTGAGGGCGCAGCCGCACGATCGTGCCGCCGCGTGTCATCCGTCCGAGCGTCGGCTGGACCAGCCAGCCGTCCATCTGGAAGTCCTGTGGGGGGCAGGCTCGCGCGCCTGGTTCGAACCGTCCGGCCTCGTCCCCGGCGGGCTGCCGTTCCGATTCCATACGCATGCGGGGATTCTCCTCGCCCCGTTAGACGTTCGGAACATGCGGTGACGCCTTACGAACGCCTTCGATTGTTCTTACATGGCACAAAAAAGTGACCGCAGCGCGCGGTTCCGGGACGCTCGGGTCCCGGGAAATTGGATCCGGGCCGCCTGCAAGCGAGCCGGGTTCCAGGACGGCGAACCGGCGGGCACGGGTCGGCGCGTCCAGGCGGCGCATCCGCCAAGCCTCGCGCCCGTGCGTCGAGATGGACCATGAGAAACGCCTCGGCGGTTCGAGGGCGTGCCTTGCCGCCGGCCCGTGGCGTCCGGCCGGCCGAGGGGCGGACCGGCCGCGTGCTATCATGCGCGACGGAGCACCTGCTGGTCGGCGATCGGCCTCGCGCGCCTTGATGCACCCCATTGTCAGATTCCTGCTCGCGACCCTCGCGGTCCGACTGATCGCGCTCACGGCCCACTACCTCGGCACGGACGTCGGGGGCCGGCCCATCTCAGCGTCCCCGCTGACCGTGCTCGGGATCGCCGGCGCGTACCACACGGCGGTGCTGGCCGCGTTGGGCGTGGCGCTGCTGGCCACCGGCACCATCCCGGGGCGGGTACGGCCCTGGGTGGTGCGCGCCTCGGCGCTCGTCCTCGCCGGCTCGATGCTCATCGGCCAGATCGACCTGGGCCTCCTGCGGCACATCGGCCAGAACTTCTCCCCTTCCATTGGCGCGACCTACATTGGCGGGAGCATGTGGACATCGGCATTGTGGCAGCCGATCATGTTCGATTGGGGGTACACCGCGTGTTCGCTGGGTCTCGTGGCGGCCGGATGGCTCGCGCTGGCCGCCTTCCTGCGACGTGCCTCGCCGCTCGGCTCCCTGCCCGGTCCGTCGTGGCGGGCGATCGCGTCCTTTGCGCTGCTTGCCGCCGTCGTCGCGTCACCGTTGCCGTCGGTCGGCGGCCAGAAGGCCTTCGTGACGCCGCCGGAAGTCGGCCTGCTGTCGCTGGTCACCGGCGATGCGACGCCCGCGCCGGGCGACGAAACCCTGGCGCAACGCCACGTGCAGGACTGGCTCGATCCGGCCGGGCAACTGATCTGGCCTGATCCCCACTTTCCCCTCGTCCACCAGCGGCGCCCGGGGCGTGGGCCGACAGGACCCGCGGACCCGCCGGACGTCATCCTGCTGATGGTGGAGTCCCTGCGCGGGGCTGATGTCGGCTACCTGCGATCGTCACAGGCCGGATCGCTGACGCCAAACCTCGATCGGCTGGCCGGGAGAGGCGTGGTGTTCTCGCACTTCGTGTCGAACGGCTTCCCGACGGCTCCGGGCTTCCTGTCCGTGAATGCCGGGCTCTGGTCGCACCGGAGCCGCATCATCACGTCGCACTTCGCCGGGACGTCCGTGGACGCGTTGCCGCAACGGCTGGCCGGGCGGGGCTATCACACGTTGTGGCTGGATGGCGGCAATCCGAGCTTCGACAACCGGCTCCCCTGGGGGCAACGCTGGTATGAGCAGACCGTCTGGGACGTCCCGGGCAACCGGTTCCTCTACATGCGCCGCATGGACGACGAGATGGTCATGCGTCGCGCGGTCGAGCTGGTCGCCGACCATGACACCCATCGCCGGACCCAACCCCTGTTCCTGTTCCTGTCGACGGGAGGGATGCACCCGCCCTTCACGCTCGAGACCTCGATGTTCGCGCCGTGGACCGCCATGGGCGACGCCAGCCGCATGGACACGATGGGGATCGATGATCCACAGGTGCGCTACAACATCGTCCTGGCGGCGTTCGATCGCGCCCTCGGGCAGCTCGTTGAGGCGCTCGCCCGGCGCCCCCGGCGCGACAACACCGTGATCGTGATCACGGGCGACCATTCCAGCGCCACCAGCGAGGCGGCGGACCCGGATCTGCGCGGCATGCCAACCGATGAGACCGTCTGGACGTCGGCCATCGTGCTCGGACCCGAACGCCTGGTGGGGCCGACCCCGCGCGTCGAGACGTTTCCCGCGAGCCAGGTCGACGTCATGCCGAGCGTGCTCGCGATGGTCGGAGACGAGGGCCCGACGGCGGCCATGGGTCGGGATCTCTTCGACGGCGATCGGACGGGCCGCACGGCCGTCTCGGTGCGCCCGGCGGGGTTCCGGATCGACCGCGGCGACCGCTCATTGATCGTTGGCGCGACTGCCGGCGCCGGCGCGTGGGTGCTCACGCCGTTCACGCGACCGGCGAAGCGTACCGGCCTCGACGGATCACCCTTCTCGACCCAGGACGCGCAGCGCCTGCGTGGCGCCGTGGACTACGTGTCCTACCTGATCGAACAGAACCGGGTGTGGCCAGCCAGGCCGGCGACGCCAGGTTGCCGCTGACCGTCACAGCCTCCGCGCGCGTCCGCCGGCCCCGCATGTCGTCCACCCAGGTTTGGCACGCGTCCGGGGAACCCGGAGCAAGCGTCAGCGCAGGCCGAGCGCGGGCAGGTCGTCCACGATTTCCCGAAGACTGGTATCCACCCGGTGGTCAGGGTCGAGGGCGATGCGGACGATCCACTCGAGCGCCTTGCCTTCTGCGTTCACGCGCTTCTCGAGCTCCACGTTGCCGGGGAAGCGCGCCAGGCCGTCGGCCCAGACGGCCTTGGCCTTCCGGAGGTTCTTGAGTTTCCAGTATCCGTCGCCGAGCGAGATGTAGACGCGGGCGTGATACGGGCGGGGCGGCTGCTTCGCCTGCAGCGCGAGCGCCTGCTCGAGATCGGCGACGCCGAGGCGGACACGATTGAAGATGATGGCGTCGTAGAAGAGATTCACCAACCCGCGGCAGAAGTACGCGATCGCGGTCGGCCGGATCGCGATAGCCCGGGTGAACGCCTCGAGCGCGTCCCGACCGAGCAGGGCCTGGCGGATCTTCCCGCTGACCGGCACCTTGTCGATGCTGGCGAAGGCCAGGTTGAGCTGCGCTTCGGCGAGTCGCGGATGACGGCGGGCCAGGTCCTTCGTCAGCCGGAGGGCCCGATTGGTACTGACCGCCCTGGATGATGGCCTGGCGATATGCGGTGCCCTTGCGCAGGCTGCCGGGGTCGGCTTTGAGCTCGGCTTCGAGCGCCAGGAGGGTCCGCCAGTACTCGGGGGGCAGCGCATCGCCCGCGCGTGGCCCTGCCACCTCCATGCGGGGGGAGCACGACGCGGGCCCATCGGCGGGTCGCGCCAGCGCGCCGGGGGCGTCCATGGACGCGGCGCACAAGCCGGCCAGCGCCACGCCGACGCGGACCAGCCCGCCAATCTCAGTGCCCACTGTTCGTGCCATCCTGCACGCGGTCGCGGGGGACGAGTGCCACCTGCATGATGCCGCTCGCCACGAGCTGACCGTTGACGCGCGCCGTGCCGCTCAGACGGCCCATCGGACCCACCCACCGCTTGATCGCCACCTTGACCTCGAGTTCGTCGCCTGCTCGAACCGGCCGCCGATAGCGGGCCCGCTCCACGCTGGTGATGACGGCAAGCTTGTCACGGTTGGCCGGTTCGCCCAGCACGAGCAGCGCGCCAATCTGCGCCATGGTCTCCATGACCAGCGAGGCCGGCAGGGTCGGGGCGTTGGAGCCGTCGGGACACAGGAACCGGTCGTTGCGCGACACGAGCTTCACGCCGATGATCCATCGCGCGGGTTCATAGTCGAGGATGCGGTCGACGAAGAGAAACGGGTGGCGATGGGGCAGGATGGCTTCGATGGTGGCGCGATCGAACGGGTGCGGGCGGGTCATGCGGCGACTCCACGCGAGCCCCGGCCGGGAGTGGGCCTCGCCGTCCCATTATGACCTATCGCCGGAAGGGGGCGCCGGGCTGCACTCGCCATCCGTTCCCCCGCGTGGCGGCCATCACCGGCACGGTGAGCCTGAGCACCTCGAAGAAGGCATCCGCGTACAGTCCGGTCAGGCCGGGGCACGAGGTGACCGGCGCGCCCCGCGGCGCCACCACGTGCGTGACGACGCCCCGGTAGCCCAGGTTCGCGAGCGTGTCGCAGTCGGGTCGTGGCGCCAGGACCCGGCGCGCGAGGTCGACGCGCCGCGACCACTCCAGCACCTCGACGTCCCGGTACGGGTGTGACTTGAGATCGACGAACGCCGGGGCCCCGGTGTCTATCCGGAACCGTTCGAGATCGAGAGGAATCAGGTAGACCTGCCCGGGCCGCCTGGAGTCGCGGACGAACCGCAGCATGCCGAGCGCGTCGGTTTCCAGGACCTGCGAGAACTCGCGCAGGCGATCCTCGGGGACGATCCGTCCGGCTGCCTGCATCACCGGTGACATGCCGTAGAAGTAGCCCGCGTGAAGCGTCATCTTGACGACGCCGCCGACGGCGAGGCCGGCGAGCGCCACGATGGCCAGCCCCTTCGCGACGAGCTGGCGCGGGGCGGACACCGTGTCGAGCCGCGCCGCCAGGCGACTTGCCGCTCCGCCGATGAGCAGCGTCGTGGCGAGCGGGACGAGCAGGACCGACACGCGCCACGGGAACGTGAGCGCCAGCGCGACGCTGCCGGTCATCCACTGGACGAGCGTCAGCACGACGCCGGCGAGGAACGGTACGAGCATCACGGGGAAGAGCGCGGTCCGCCGGGCTCGCCACAGCCCGGCGACGATCAGTCCGACCTGGAGCCAGGCCTTGAGCGGGAACCAGTAGAACGGCCACGTCTCGCGCGGCAGGTGGCGGGCGAGGATCGTGTTGGCCGCAATCCACGCGTCCCGGCTGGTCGGGCCGAACCGCACGGCGACGTCCGCGATCACCGGGAGGACGAGCAGGCCGGACCACGCCGCGAGGCCGACGAGCCGCGAGGGCTGTTCGCCCCCGGCCGCCAGCCACGCCAGGTACCCGAGCGTGATGGCGCCGGCGGTGAGGCCGTAGCCGGGGTGGACGCACACGACGAGCGCGGCGACGGTGACGGCCGCCCAGGCGCGGCCACGCAGGAAGAGGAGAATCGACAGGGGCAGCAGCATGCCGAACGCGCTGCCCTGGAACATCGCGTGGCCGAATATCTCCTGCTCTGCTACCCCCCAGGTGAACATCTGCCACCACGGCATCCGCGTCGTATCGAAGCCAATCAGGTACCCGAGGACTTCGCTGTGCACCGCCGTCAGCGCGACGAGCGCGAGGAGCTGCGCGCGGGGACCCCGGCAGCCGGGCACCACGTGCGCGAGGATGCCGAGCAGGCTCCAGATGTAGGCCCCGATGAGCGCCTGGTACGCCACGTAGAACCACCAGTCGCCGAGGTAGCCGTGTACGAAGGCCACGAGCAGCGTGAAGACCGGAAAGGGATCCGCGGTCCGCACCTGCCAGTCGAGGCTCAGCCATCCGTGGCCGGATCGGGCCAGGCCGGCCAGGAAGTGATGCGTCTGGTTGGACGTGTAGAGCGGCAGTTGCGTGTACGAGACGCCGAAGACCAGCGTGACGGCCAGGAACGCCCATGGTCGCCGGAACGGCGGGCCGCTAGTCGACATCACAATCGCGCAGGCGGGTGAACCGCGCGCCCGCGCGCTCGAGTGTCGCCAGGGTCGAGGCGAGATCGCGGCGGGCCTGGTCGCCGGTCCGGAAGCGGCAATCCCAGCGGATCGGCTCGTGCCGCAGGTCCACGAACTCCCAGGGATGCACGAACAGCACGATCGGGTCCCGCAAGCGGGTCAGCACGCGATCCCGGACGACCCCGGGCAGGCGCAGCACCGACGAGGTCACCGACGCGGGGATGCGCGAGAGTCGGCCCGCACGGTGCGGACCCACGCCCAGGCCCTTGTAGCGCGCCTGAGAGGAGTCGACGCTGAACGCCGCTTCCTCGAGCAGTGGCAGGAACGCCTGCGGGAACCTGAGATACGGGGCGCGGAACGCGGTCACCGATCCGAATGCGCGAAGGCAGAGGGACGCCCCTTCGATGTCGCCGCGCGCCTCGTCCCGGGACAGCCGGGAATAGTCGAGGTGCCGATCCCCATGGGATCCCAGTTCGTGACCGGCGCTGACGAGGTCGCGCACGACGCCGGGCGCACGACGGGCCACCTCTCCCGTGACGAAGCACGTCGCCGGCACGCGCCAGTCGTCGAGCGCCTGGAGCAGCCACGCCATGCCCGAATCGATGCCGCGCCACGTCTCCAGGTACGGCGGGCAATCCGGTTCGACGTCGACCGTCAGGCAGACTCTCACGCCGTGCGCCTCTCGCGACGACGCCCGTGATGCCGCTCGATCGTCTCGCGGTAGAGCTGCAGGTGCCGGGCCACCACGTGGTCCCAGCCGAACCGGTCGATCCCGACTCGCGCCTGGGCGGCCAGGCGGTGTCGCAGCGGGTCATCGGATGCCAGTGTCACGAGGTGGTCCGCGAACTCCTGCTCCGAGTTCGCCAGCAGGCCGTGACGCCCGTGCTCGACGATCTCCGGGATCCCGCCGCGGTTCATGGCGACAACGGGCAAGCCCGCGCCCCGGGCTTCGAGGACGGCGATGCCAAAGGCCTCGGCCTGGCAGGGGAGCGCGAAGAGGCTCGCCGAATGCAGCATGTCGCGCACGCGTTCCCGGGAGAGCTCGCCGGCAAACGTGATGTGGCCGGCGACACCCAGGTCGCGAGCCATCTGCTCGAGGTTCGCCCGCTCGGGGCCGTCCCCCACGATGGTGACCCGAACACCTCGAGAGGCCGGGACCCCGGCGATCAGCCCGGGCACCGCGGCGACCAGCGCTGCGGGCTGCTTCGTCTTCGCCAGGCGCATCACGCTGACGACGTGGAGATCCGGCGGCTCGTGATGAGGCCGCGTCCATTGCCCCAGGTGCAGGCCGTTCGGCAGGACGGGGATGCGCCGCCGGCCCGACGCGCGCCGTGCATCGGTGGCGGCGGCCTGGCTGACGGCACTCACGACATCCGCGCGGTACGAGAAGACCGCGAACACCGCGCGTGCCGCCCACATGTTGCCGCCTGGCAGGAGCGAGTGGTGCGTGCTGACGCAAGGGATGCCCAGGTGGCGCGCGGCGATCAGCGTGCCGATGGCGGTGACCGAGAACATGCCGTGCGCGTGCACGATGTCCGGCTGGACCTGGCGGATGGCCCGAACGGCCACCGGGATGCGCAGCAGGTTCGGGACGGCGACGTCCCAGCCCTTCACCATGGGAACCTGCTGGCGATGGACGGGGATGCCTTCGAAGGCCGGCGGGCCAGGCGTCGTCGTGACGATGTGGACCTCGTGGCCGCGGGCGTGCAGCTCCCTGGCCAGGTCCTGCATCTGCAACTCGATACCGCCGACACGCGGCGCGAACCAGTCGCTCGTCAGCGCGACCGTGAGACGTTCCACAACCAGCGTCCTCCCAGGATCGTGAGCGCGACCCCTCCGGCCGCGGTGCCCAGCACCAGCGATATCGCGCGCTCAATCGCGACGATCGCACCCGCTCGATCGGCCGGGACTCCGAAAGCCAGGAGTCCGCCGACCAGTCCGGCCTCGATGACGCCCACACCGCCAATGGTGGGCGCCAGGCCGCCGATGAGCGCCACCATCGACAGGGTCGCGGCTTGCGGCACCGTCAGGAAGACGCCGCACGCCGCCGCCACCACGAACATCCGGGCCACGTCCTGGCCCCAGACGACGGCCGAGTACCCCGTCGCGACAGGCAGCACGCGGAGCATCTCCGCACCCGAAGGCCAGCGCGAGCGTCGCACGCCCGGCGCCGGCGCCGGCGTGGCGCGACGCGATCGGCGGATCTGCCACGCGGCCCCCGCCAGCAGCAGCCCGACGACCACCAGCACCGCGGCCCGGACGCCCGCCGGCACGCGCAGCCCGTACACCGCGGGCAGCGTGACCAGGGCCAGGATCGTGACCGGCGGCAGCTCCGACATCCTGTCGAGTGCCACCGAGGTCGTGGCCGTTTCGATCGTCACGACCCCCGACCGGCGTATGAGCGCGATCCGGCTGGCCTCGCCACCCAGCCGGCTGGCTGGCGTGGTGTTGCTGACGAAGATGCCGGCCATGTACACCAGCACGCTCCGGCGCAGCCGAACATCGCTGCCAAGGGCGCGCAGGATCCATCGCCACCGGGCGCCCGCCACGAACAGGCTGACGACGTACAGCGCCAGCGCGGCGGCGATCCACGCCGGACGTGCCGCCAGAAGCGTGCTGAAAATCCCCTCGAGCGTATGCCGCAACGGCAGGGCCTGTTCGTGCGGGCCGACCGCGCCGTGGTGAAGACCCCGGACTCGGGCACGAGTCGAGCCGGAACGAGAGTAGCACGACGCGCCACAGACGTCAGACGAGGATCCGCCAGGAATAGAACAGGGCGGCGGCGGTCCATTGGCCTGCCAGAAAGACGCGGGTCCAGGTGCGTATCCGCCCAGCCGGGATGGCGGCCGCCAGCCACAGGAACAGCGGGAAGAGCACCGACGTGAATCGGCCCATCGACAGGATGCCGTGCGCCAGCAGCGGTGGCACCACCGCGAGCGCGACGAGCAGCGCATAGGCGAGCCCGAGGCGGCGGTGGATGGGCACGATGGCAGCCAGCGCGAACAATGTGGCGAGCACGTCCCCGGCGTGGACCAGCAGGTCGGACCATCGCCACGGCAGCGGCGGGCCCCAGCGAGGATCGATCGCGGTGGTCATGCCCGACGACAACAGGCCCCACGCCGACTGTCCCGTGATCCACGCGAACGGCTCGCCGACCGTCCAGCCGAGGTACGCGGAGTAGATCAGCATCCCGACAACCGGCATGGTCGCGGCCACCAGGCCCGCGGTCGCCGCGCGCGTCCGTCCGCGCAGGCTGGGAAGCGCGAACGCCAGGCCGCGAGTGGGCTGCCATCCGAGATCCTGAAGCACGAGGCACCAGAGCGGCAGGCTCACCAGGAAGCCGTTCGGGCGCGTCAGCCCCAGTACGAGTCCCCCGATCGCGGTCCATCCGTACCGGCGTTCCCTGCACCCGAGCCAGGCGGACACCAGGGCCAGCAGGAATAGTGATTCCGTGTAGGGCGCGCCGAAGAACACGGCGAATGGGTACGAGGCCAGCAGCCACACCGCAGGGCCGGCGCGGGCGTGGCCGAGATCACGCGCCGCGAGGCGGGCCAGCCCCACGAGCGCCGCCAGGAAGGCGGCCAGCGACACGGCCACGCCGCCCCAGAGAATCTGTCTGCCGCACACCCATCCCGCGGCGCGCAGCAACATGGGATACGCCGGGAAGAAGACGACGTTCTGCTGGTAGGGGCTGTCCGCCTGCCACTCGTAGCCGCCGGCGGCGATGTCGAGGTACCAGTAGGCATCCCACCGCGCGGGCAGATTCGCCAGGACGTGTGGCGAGACCCGCCACGCCGCCAGTTCGGTGGGCGGCGGGTCGTAGCCGACGAGGAGTGCCCCGATCAGCCCCGCGAGCAGCACCGACGCCCGGCTCACCACGAACGGGCCGAACGCCGTGCGAATGGCCTGGCGCCAGGAGACGTCACGCACGCGCACCGCCTCTTCCCTCTGCTCTGTCGCGTCGTCCGGGGCCGGAGATGTTCCCACGATCTACCTGCCCGCTGACAGGCCCGCGCCCGGCGCAGGGCCGTCGACCGATGCGCAGGCGGCACGTGGCGCGGGGCCGGCCGTGGACGCTGCGCGCCGACGGTAGATGGTGGCGCCATCGACCCGCGTCACCGCATCGTAACGGCAGGCCACGAGGCTGGCGAGAGGTGGGTACCGGGCGATGGGGTGTCCGCGCCACCGGTCGAGTCCGGCTTCGGCCGCGTCGACAATCCACGTGGGCGCCCGGCGTTCGATGTCCTCGAGCAGGAGCGGCCAGCTGGCGCCGACGATGTGGGCCTCGGTGCCGATGGCGTTCTCGCGATCGGCCGGCGTGCCCCACATCTTTCCCGTCTGGTAATTGCAGAACGGGAAGCGCGTGCCCATCGGCATCCGGGCGAAGACGTAGAGCTGCGATGAGTTGCCCCAGACGAACAGCGTGTCTCCAGGTGTCCCGCGCGAGCGCAGCTCGGCGGCGAGGTGCCGGTAGACGGCGGTGTCGCGCGTGACCTCCGGCCGGAAGACCGCATCGGCCGCGCTCGCGATCCAGAAGGCGGCGAGCGGAAGCGCCAGGGCGCCGACAGTCAGGCGAGGGCCCAGCACGGTGCGACCCAGGTGGGCGAGCCCCGCGCCCGCGAGCACGACGAGCGGCGGCAGCAGCTGCAGGTAGTAGTGCCCGAAGAAGCGGCCGCCGGCGGCCACACCGAGGGCGGCCGCGGCCAGCCACACGATCAGAACGATTCGTCGCGTGCGCGAGACCTGATCGGCGGGGGGGAGTGCGCCGCGCCCGCCGGCGCCCGCGCGTGCCCATCCGAGCCACGCAGCCGCGAGCAGGACCGTGTTGGGGGCGCCCCAGGCCAGCGTCCGCAGGACGGCGTTCAGGAGCACGCTGCCGGGATCGAGCGCCCCCGCGTAGGTCAACGGGAAGGTCCACGCCCAGAATCGCAGCGCGTCGAACTCGCCGGTGAGCACGTAGACCGCAATGACGCCCGCGACGACTGCGGCCAGGCCTGCCAGCACGGCGGAGATGCGCGCCAGCCGGCGTGCGACAGGCGGCGTGCGCCAGGCCAGGACGATGACGGGCGCCAGCATCGCGGCGGCTTGATACTTGTAGAGCGCGGCCGCGCCGACCGCCGCGCCGGCCGTGAGACTCCTCGCGACCTCGCTCGTGCGTGACCGGACCGACGACGTACGGGGCGACCGCGTCACGAGCGCCAGCGCGGCGACCGAGGGCAGAGCCATGAACAGTTCCGCATTCGCCGCGAGCACGTCCGGCCCCGGGCCCGTCGCCGACGCCACGACGTAGAGGAGCCCGGAGAGTCTGGCCTGGCCTGGAGCGGCGCCGAGGTTGCGGGCGAGTAGCGCCAGCAGCACGGCCGTCGCGACCACGACGCCAATCGAGATCAGGTGGACGGCCTGCAGGTCGTAGCGGCCACAGATCCCCAGCATGACGGCATAGGTTGCCGCAATCAACGGCGGCTTGTGATCGACCGCGTCCACGTACAGCCATCGGCCATCGAGCATCGCGTTGGCGAGCGCGGCGTAGGTGGCCTCGTCACCGCTGAGGAACGGGTGCAGGAAGACCGGGGCTCGCGTGACGAGCGCCACGAGCGTCACCACCCCGAACCAGCGCGCACGCGACCACCGATCCACCTCGAAGGCCATCCGGCTCCGGACTCTAGCACAACGGCCGCCAGCGGGCGTGCGCACCGCCGTTCCGGCTCCCGCTCCACCGGGGCCGCCGCGGCGGGGGTGGGATCCTTCTGCTATCATCGATGACAGGTACCCCGTCGCCTGCCATCTCCGCCGTTGTGGGCCGCAAGCGTTCCATGTCGATTCGTGTCGCGTCCGCGTCTGTCCTCCTTGCCGTGTGCGTCGCGCCGGTCCTGCCAGAGCCTTGTGCGGCGTCCGCCCAGGCGGCGACCGCAGCGCCCCGCCGGGAGACCGCGCGATCCGGGTCGCTCCACGGCACGGTGGCGGCCACCGAAGACACGATCACGCTGCCCGGGGTGCCCATCAGCGTGGTGACCCCGGAGGGACACGAGGTCACGGTTGGACTGAGCAGCGCGGACGGGCGCTATCGGCTTCCCGGCCTGCCCGCTGGAACCTACACCATCGTCGTGAGGCTCGACGGGTTCGAGCGGTTCGAACAGCGCGTGACGCTCGGCCCTGGCGAGGATCGCGAGTTCAACCTCCGGCTCCGGCTGGCCGGGGTCCGTGAACAGGTCGACGTCGTGCGCAGCGCCTCGGTCGAGGTCGGCATCAGCCTGTCGACGCCGATGGGCACACGAAGCGTCGTCGATGGCAGCGCGCTGTCCGGCTCCGCGCTGGTTGATGGCAGCATCCAGGCGGCGATCAGCATGATGCCAGGCGTCGTCACGCGCGGGACCGCGCTGTCCATCAGGGGCGGTCGGCCGAACCAGAGCCGCATGCAGGTCGACGGCACCAACGTGACCGACCCGGCGAGCGGCGAGTCGTGGTACCGGCTCCCGGGCGACGCCGCCTCGGTCGTGGAGGTGCTGGCGAGCCCGCCCGCGGTCGAGTTCGGCCGGTTTGCGTCGGGGCTGACCGTGATCCAGACCAGGCGGGGCGGCCCGAAGTGGCAGGCCAGCGTCAACAACCTCGAGCCGGGACTCGTGACGCGCCGCGGACACCCCTGGCAGGTCGTCGGCCTCGAGTCGGTCAGCCCGCGCGTCGTGGTGGGTGGCCCGATCGTCAAGGACCGCGTGTTCGTGACCGAGAGCGCGCAACTGCGCTACATGTCGAGCGAACTCCAGAGCCGGCCGCAGGACGAACGCCGGAAGAACCTGAACTTCAGCACGTTCACGCGGGTGGATACCTCACTCGGGCAGCGCAACAGCCTCACGGGGACGCTGGGCTGGTACACCAAACGGGTATCGGCCCTGAATCTCGACACGTTCACGCCGCCCGGCGCGGCGGCCGACACGCGCTACCGCGCGCTCGTGGCGTCGATGCGTGAGATGGTCCAGGTCGGCACGTCGTGGGTGGCCGAGTCCCAGTTCCAGTGGGCCCTCACGAGCACGGCCACCGACCCGCGCGGCTCCGGCGACTCCCTGCTGGCCCCGGACGAGCGGCGTGGAGCGTACTTCAACACCCAGGATCGTCGCTCCGTGACGTGGGCGTGGAGCGAAACGGTGACCGGCGTGCAGTCCGGGCGATGGGGACAGCACCTGTTCAAGGCGGGGCTCGACGTGATGGGGTCTCGCTACGAGGGCTCCAGCTCGAGTCGGGGCGTCGACATCGTGGACGCCGCCGGCGTGGCGGTGACGCACATCGCGTTTGGCGGGGGGCGCCCGCAACTCGTGCCGGCGATGGATGTGGCCCTGTTCGCGCAGGAGCGCTGGCAGCCTGTGGGCCGATTCCAGGTCGAACTCGGTGTTCGCGCGGATCGGGACGGTGTGACCAGGTCCTACACGCTGTCGCCGAGGGTCGGGGCGATGCTGGCACTCCGGAAGGACCAGAGCACCACGATTCGTGCCGGCATCGGCGTGTTCTGCGAACGCACGCCCTCGATGGCCGCGGCGTTCCCGGCCTTCGAGCCGCGAACCGAATGGCCGCTGGCTGCCGACGGGCACACGCCGGCTGGACCGTCGGTGACATGGATCCCCCGCGTCGTGGGTCCCCTCGAGGCCGCCCGGAGCCGCTCGTGGGACATCGGGATCGACCACCGGCTGGCCCGCGGGCTGACCATGCGGGCCCAGGTGCTCGGCCGATCGGGCAGCAGGGATCTGCTCGTCGATCCAAGCGGCAGCGGGCCAGTGCGATGGCTGGATCTGTCGAGCCGTGGACGCTCGGTGTACCGTGACGCGGAGGTCTCGGTGCGCTACCACCCCGGTCCCCCCTTCGAGGGGACGGTCACCTACACGCGGTCCTCGTCGACGGCCGACCTGAACGCGTTCAGCACCATGTTCGACCTCATTCGCGACCCGGTGCTGCGGCCCAGCGCGTACGCGCCGACGCCCCTCGATGTTCCCCATCGCCTGGTCCTGCGCACGCGGGCCAGCCTCGGGCCCCGGTGGATGGCCGAGGCGGCCCTGACGTGGCGCAGCGGGTTTCCCTGGACGCCCCTTGCCGCCGACTTGCAGTACATTGGCGCGCCCAACCAGCAGCGCCGCTTCCCGGCGTGGCGCATGGTCGACCTGTCGTTCGAACGCCGGGTGAAGTTCTGGAAAGTGAACGGCTGGATCGGCCTGGTCGTGTTCAACGCGTTGAACGAATTCGCCCCCTCGGACGTGCAGGCGAACGTGGGGTCGCCGCGGTTCGGGTGGTACTTCAACCGCGAGCCGCGTCAGTTGCGGTTCGGATTCCGGATGCACTGACCCCGGAACTCACGGGTGATGAGTATGTTCGCTCCGGGCACGCGGGCTGAAACCCGCGCGCGACGTTCCCGGCGGGTCCTCAACTCACCTGAGCGCCGGAAAGCGCCGGGCTTGGGACTGGATTAGGACCGGTGCGCGCGTTCCTGGCGCGCGCGATTTCCCCTCCGTCCGATCCCAGGATCTGCCTTAGGATAGTGGCGTCACGTCGGTGAGATCCCCATGAACCGAGACCCTGTAGTGCTCGAGACGCTCGAGCAGACCGTCATCGACATCATCACGAAGTACAAGAAGCTCCAGCCTGGCGTGGTGACGATCGACTCGACCTTTGCCGATCTGTCGATCGACTCGCTCGACGGCATGGAGCTGCTCTTCGAGTTCGAGGAGCGGTTCGACCTGACGATTCCCGACGACATCGCCAGGGACATGCGGAACGTGCGGCAGGTCGTGGACGCTCTGCGGGGCGTGTTGACCTCCCCGGCGGGCGAGCCCCCCCAGCCCGCATCATGAGGCGCGTCGCCATCACCGGGCTCGGCGCGGTATCCGCCCTGGGCATCGGTGTCCCCGCGTTCTGGGAAGGCCTGGTTGCCGGACGGAGCGGCATCCGCCGCATCACGCTCTTCGACGCTTCCATCCTGGCGAGTCCGATTGCGGCCGAGGTCCCGGACTTCGATCCCGCCAGATGGCTGTCTTCCGAGCAGCTCCCGCTCGTCGACCGGTTCGCCCAGTTCGCCGTGGTCGCCGCGACGGAGGCGGTCGGCCACGCGGGGCTGGCGTTGTCGGATGAGGATCGTGACCGGGCGGGCGTGTCGCTCGGCACCGGGCTGGGGGGCGCCACCGCCGAGGACGACGCCTACGCGCGGGTGTACCGGGACGGGGCGCACCGGATTCACCCCTTCACGATTCCGCGGCTGATGTACAACGCCGCGACCGCCCACGTCGGCATGGCACTGGGGCTGCGCGGCCCGTCGCTCTGCTACTCCACGGCCTGCTCGGCCGCGGCGCATGCCATCGGCGAAGCGGGCGAGATCGTCCGCAGCGGCCGCGCGGACGTGATGCTGGCCGGCGGCGCCGACGCGCCCATCGCGTTTGGCGTCATGCGGGCGTGGGAAGCCATGCGCATCCTCGCGCCCATGCCCGCCGACGGCCCGGGCCGCGCCTGCCGTCCCTTCAGCCGCGACCGGCAGGGGCTGGTGCTCGGCGAGGGGGCCGCCGTCCTGGTGCTCGAAGAGTGGGAACGCGCGGTCCGGCGCGGCGCGACGATCCATGCGGAACTGGCCGGGTACGCGGCCACGGCTGATGCGGGCCACATCACGCAACCGGGCGTCGACTCCCCGGCCCGCGCCATCCGCCTGGCGCTCGAGGCGGCGCGCCTGGCCCCGGAGGCCATCGGCTACGTCAACGCGCACGGCACCGGGACGGTCCTCAACGACAGCACCGAGACGACGATCCTCAAGCGCGTGTTCGGGGACCATGCCGCGACACTGGCCATCAGTTCGACCAAGTCGATGCACGGGCACGCCATGGGTTCGTCCGGCGCGCTGGAACTGGTGGCCACGGTCCTGGCGATCCAGCACGGCGTGGTGCCCCCCACCGCCAACTACACCGTGCCGGATCCGTCCTGCGACCTCGACTACGTGCCGAACCAGGCCCGCGAACGGCGCGTCGATGCCGCCATCTCCAACTCGTTCGCCTTTGGCGGGCTCAACGCGGTCCTCGTGGTCACGCGCCCGGCCTGACCAGGCCCGGCGACGTCCGGAGCAGGAGACGACGTGACACAGGCGGATTTTCGACGGCGGCTGGTGGATGGGCCCGGCCCGGTGGTCCTCGTGGGCGCCCATGACGGCCTGGGCGCGCGGCTGATCGAGGAGGCCGGATTCGACGGGGTCTGGGCCAGCGGGTTCGAGATCAGCGCCTCGCACGGCATGCCGGACGCCAGCCTGCTCACCATGGCCGACCACGTCGCCGCCGCGCGGATGATGGCCGAGTCCACGGACCTGCCGGTGCTGGTCGATGCGGACACCGGGTACGGAAACGCAATCAACGCGATGCGCGCCGTCCGCGCGTTCGAAGAGGTCGGCGCGGCCGGGCTCTGCATCGAGGACGCGGTGTTTCCCAAGCGCTGCAGCTTCTACGTGGGCGTGAAGCGGGAACTGGCGCCGATCGCGGAGCAGGCGCTCAAGATCCGGGCATGCCGCGACGCGCGCCGGGCGCAGGGGTTTGTCGTGGTGGCGAGGACCGAGGCGCTGGTGGCGGGCTGGGGCCTGGCCGAGGCCCTGCGACGCGCGCGTGCCTATGCCGACGAAGGTGCCGACGCGATTCTGGTCCACTCGAAATCCCGGTCTCCCGACGAGGTGCTGGCGTTCGCCCGGGCGTGGGATCGGCCCGTGCCGCTGGCGTGCGTGCCCACGACCTACAGCGGGGCGACGGTCGAGGAACTCGGGGCAGCCGGCTACCGGCTCATCATCTTCGCGAACCAGGCGATGCGGGCGTCGATCAAGGCCGTTCGCCACACGCTCGCCCACCTGCGGCGCGCAGGATGCGCCGGGGCCGTCGACGACCAGATCGTCCCGATGGCCGACGTCGATCGCCTCGTGGCCGTCGACCGGCTCGAGGGCGACGAGCGCAGGTACCTGCCGGCCGATGCGGAGGCGGTGCGGGCCATCATCCTGGCGGCCGGGTTCGACCAGGGATTGATGCCGCTCATCGCCGAGCGGCCGAAGGCCATGCTCGAGGTCAAGGGACGGACGCTGCTCGAGCGGCAGGTGGGCACGCTCAAGGAGTGCGGGATCCGTGACGTCAACGTCGTCCGCGGGTACCGCAAGCACGCCGTCGATCTGCCCAACGTGCAGTACTTCGACAACGACTCCTACGATCAGACCGGCGAACTCGCGAGCCTGTTCGCAGCCGAGGCCGCGCTCACCGGGCCGGTGGTCATTCTCTACGGTGACGTGCTGTTCGACCGTGGCGTCCTTGCGCGCCTGCTCGAGGGGGACGGCGACATCCGCATCGTGTGCGATCGCGCCTGGCGCGACGTCCGGCACCACGGGCGTGCGGGAGCGGTGGATCTGGTCGTCGAATCGCCCCGGCCGCCGCGGCAGTATCGGTACGTGCCGCGCGAAACGCCCATCCGCGTGGCCGCCATCGGGCGCCAGATCGACCCCGAGCAGGCCACCGCAGAGTTCGCGGGCCTCGTGATGCTCTCGGCGCGCGGCTGCGAGGTCCTCCGCGGAATTCGGCAGGACCTCGAGCGCGCGCCCGCCGACCGCCCCGTGCACGAGTCGCCCTCCCTGGCCCGGGCGACGCTGACCGACCTGCTGCACGAGGTCATCGCGCGCGGCCACGACGTGCTGGCCGTCGGCACGTACGGCGGCTGGCTCGAAGTCGACACCCTGGCCGACTACTATCGCGCCTGGGAAGAGGTGGAGTAAGGCCGATGACGGGAGCCACGAATTCGCAACGCTTCCTCGACCTGCTGGAACACCACGGCTACGACTTCTTTGCCGGCGTCCCGTGCTCGCTGCTCAAGGGCGTCGTCCGCCTGCTCGAATCCACGCCGCGTTACGGCTATGTGAGCGCCGTCCGCGAGGACTCCGCGCTGGGGATGGCGGTTGGCGCCTGGTTCGGCGGGCGCCAGCCGGTTCTCTTCATCCAGAACAGCGGCCTGGCCGTGGCCACCAACGCCCTGACCTCGCTCAGCCAGATCTACGAGATCCCCGCGCTGCTCGTCGTGAGCTGGCGCGGCCGCGACGGGCACGATGCGCCCGAGCACGTGATCATGGGGCTGGCCATGGAAGGGTATCTCGACCTGCTGCAGATTCCCTACGTGGTGGCGGACCCTGAGCGGTTCGACGGGCAGATCGCGGCGATCACGCAGACGATGCGGGCGACCTCGCGGCCGGTGGCGATCGTCGTGCCGGAAGGAGTGCTGGAATGACCCGATTCGAGGCCGTGCGTGCGCTGCGTGCCGCCGTGCGACCCGACTGGCTCGTCGTCTCGTGCAACGGGATGATCGGCCGCGAACTCCTGACCGCGGGGGACGGGCCGGGCCAGTTCTACATGATTGGCTCCATGGGCCTCGCCTCGTCCATTGGGCTCGGCCTGGCGCTCACGCGGCCTGATCGCACCGTGATCGTGGCGGACGGGGATGGCAACGTGCTGATGGGCCTGGGGGCGCTCGCGAGCGTCGCGGCGGCGGGCGTCGGGAACCTCCACCACGTGGTGTTCGACAACGGCGCGCACGCGTCGACGGGCGGTCAGCGCACGATTGCGGACCGCGTGGCGCTCGAACGCGTGGCCCTGGCGGCGGGCTATCGAACCTCGCGCCGCGTGTCGACGCCCGAGGCGCTGGGCACGTCGCTCGCGACGCTCGCGACCGACCCTGGACCGTCGATGCTGCTCGTGACGGTGGCGCCCGGCAACGTCGCCGGCGTCGGGCGGGTGGAGATTGCGCCACCAGACCTGGCCCGTCGATTCCGGGCGGCCGCGATGGGAGAGCCGCGATGAGCGCGGCCCGTCAATACACGCTGCTCAACCCGGGGCCCGTGAACGTGAGCGCGACCGTGCGCCAGGCGCTGATGGGGCCGGACCTCTGTCACCGCGAGCCCGAGTATGGCGACCTGCAGCAGTCCATCCGCACGCGCCTGCTGTCGGTCGTGGGCGTGCCGGGGGCGGACTACACCGCCGTCCTGCTCACCGGGAGCGGCACCGCGATGGTGGAAGCGGCGGTCTCGTCGATCGTGAGCCCCTCGGGTCGGATGCTCGTGCTGCGCAACGGCGTCTATGGTGACCGCCTGGCCGCGATCGCCAGGGCGCACGGGATTGCGCACGATACGCTCGATGCCGACTGGACGGCGGTACCGTCGCTCGATGCCCTCGCGGCGCGGCTCGGGCAGGCTCGCTACGAGGTCGTGGCGGTCGTGCACCACGAGACGACGACTGGTCTGCTCAATCCGGTCGAGTCGATCGGTCCACTCGTCAAGCAGGCCGGCGCCCGGATGGTGGTCGACAGCGTGAGCGGCCTCGGCGGGGAAAGGTTCGATCTCGTCGCGACGGGCGCCGACATCGTCGTCAGCACCGCGAACAAGTGTTTTCAGGGCCTTCCCGGCATCTCGTTCGCCATCGTCCGCCGCGAGGTGATGGAACGGATGGCCGGCTATCCGGCGCGCAGCGTCTACCTGCACCTGCCAGGCCACTTCGCGGCGCAGGAGCAGCACAGCACCGCGTTCACGCCAGCCGTCCAGGTGGCGTACGCCTTCGAGGCGGCGCTCGTCGAATTGGCCGACGAGACCATCGAGCGGCGCGTCGCGCGCTATCGGCACGCCGCCTCCATCATCAGGGACGGTCTGGAGGCGTTGGGGCTTCCCCTGCTCCTGCCGCCCGATCGCCGATCGGGGACAATCACCGCCGTGGGGCTGCCCCCGGGCATGCCGTACGCGCCCCTGCACGATGCGCTGAAGGAAGAGGGCTTCGTCATCTATGCCGGCCAGGGCCGCCTGGCGGCCGAGATCTTCCGGGTCGCGACGATGGGGCAGGTGCCGGAAGCCGAGTATCGACGGTTCGTGGCGGTGCTGGGGGCCGTGCTGGCTCGATGAGGGCGGCGGTTCGATCGGCGATCGTCCTCGCCGCCGGGTGCGGGACGCGCCTGCGGCGGATCGTCGGCGACCGCCCCAAGGGACTCATGCAGCTGGGCGACACGACGCCGATGGATCGGTCACTCGATCTGCTGGCCCGCCACGGAATCGAGTCCGTGACGATCGTGGCCGGCTTCGAGGCGGACTGGTACCGTACATGCGCGAGCCACCGCGACGGGGTTCGCGTGGTCGGGAACCCCTCCTACGCCACGACCGGGAGCATGCAGTCGCTGCACTGCGGCCTCGCCGGCGTGACCGGCGACTTCCTGCTCCTCGAGAGCGATCTGGTCTACGAGACGCGGGCGCTCGCCCGCGTCCTGGGGCACGAGGCCGACAACGTGGTGCTGGCGTCGGGCCCGACCGGGGCGACCGACGAAGTCTGGGTCGACGCGCCGGGCCTTCGCCTGCGCGGCCTGAGCAAGGATCGCGGCCGTCTGGGTGACGTGGCGGGCGAGTTCGTCGGGATCTGCCGTGTCTCCGCCCTGCTGGCGTCCGAAATGGATGCCGCCCTCGCGCGCTTCGTTGCGCGGCACGGCCACGCCCGCATGGACTACGAAACCGAGGCCCTGGTGCAGGCATCGGCCACGCTCGCGGTGCACGTGGACGTCGTGCCGGACCTGCTGTGGGGGGAGATTGACCACGAGGCGCATTACCGGCGCGTGACGACCGACGTGTACCCGGCCATTCTGGCGCAGGAGCGAAGGGACGGGCGGGGGTGAGCGGGGCGGTCGAGGGCGGCAAGGGGAAGACCGGGGCCGACGCCGCCCCTCGAGCGTACCGCTACCAATCCGAGCAGGCGTCGCTGCTGCTGCCCGTCTACCGGCGCGTGCTCTGGGATCGGGTGCTCGTCCGCATCCCGGCCGCCGTGACGCCGAACATGTTGACCGTCGCCGGCACGATCGCAGCCGCGCTGTCTTGCGGCGTCGTGTTCGTGGCCGTGCCCGGACATCCGGGCGCGCTGGTCTTCTCGGCGGTGCTCGTTCTCCTGTACCTGACGCTCGACAACCTCGACGGATTCCACGCGCGGCGCACGGGCCAGAGCTCGGCGCTGGGCGAGTTCCTCGATCACTGGCTCGACACGCTGAACAGCGGGTTCCTGACCGTGGCCGTCTGCCACGCCGTGCGCATGCCGACGTGGATGACGCTCGGCATGGTGACCTGCGCGAACCTGTCGTTCTTCGCGATCCACTGGGCCCATCGACGCACCGGCGCCCTGCGGCTGGGGCGGCTGGCCGATATCGAGGGCGGTACGCTGGTGGCCGCCATCCTCGTTGCGTCGGCCTTCAGCGATCCCCGGGAATGGGCACCGCTGGTGTTCGTCCTGGCGGCCGGCACGGCCGTGCAGACCGCCTGGACCGTGGGCGAGTCGCTCGGACGCGTGAGGGTCTCGCGACGGGACTGGCTCCCGATCCTCGTCTCGTCAGCCGCGCTGCTTGCGTGGCACGCCGGGTCCGGACCCGGCGCCTGGCCGATCATCCTCCTGGCAGCCCTGCTCAACGTGTTGTGCACGGGCCGAGCGATTGCCGACCGCGTCCGGCCGAGCCCGGGGCCGCGATTCGACATCGCCGCGGCGATCGCGCTGGTGGTGGCCTCCGCCGCGATGCTGGCCCTCGAGGCACGCCCTCAGGTCAGCGCCGCGGCTGCGTGGACTCTGGCGGGAGGGTTCGTGGTGGCGGCGGTGTGGACGCTGGCGAGCGACCTGCGGGCGCTCGCGCGTCGCCCCCCTCTCGTCGTAGCCCCGGCGCGTCAGCGCCCCCTCTCGTCGTAGCCCCGGCGTGTCAGCGCCGGGGTCACCCGGCGTCTTCGTCGAAGTAGACGAGCGGATCCGACACCGAGTCCCGGTACGCGCCCCGGCGATGTTCGGGGAGCATGGCCGCGAGCCGGCTCATGGCCTCGTCGGCGATGGCGCGCAACTGTTCGCGCGATGGGCGCCCGGCCAGTCGCTTGAGCCGCA
The DNA here is from genome assembly GCA_963813325.1 of uncultured Acidobacteriota bacterium. GTDB lineage: Bacteria > Acidobacteriota > Vicinamibacteria > Vicinamibacterales > JAKQTR01 > CAWEYM01. The sequence goes on along the minus strand of CAWEYM010000001.1, from coordinate 520,816 downwards.
GCGGCCTGCCGAAACGCACGACCGCGCCAGGCTGCATCCTGCGTCTCGGGCTGAGCGTCGGGAACCCCTCGGTGCCTTCGATGGCGACCGGGATGATCGGCGCACCGGACCTGTACGCCAGGTAGGCCACTCCATCCCGCGCCCGCCGCAACGCGGGGCCCCGCGTGGCTTCCGGGGCGATCAGCACGACCTGGCCGGCCTCGAGCACCGCCAGCGCCCGGAACACCGCGTCGCGGTCGCTGCCGTCGCGCCTGACGGCGATGACGTTCCACAGCGTCGCGAAGATGCCCCAGAAGGGAATCCGGCTCGATTCGACCTTGGCGATGGGCACCACGTTGCGCGCGACGTGTCCGAGGACCACGATGGGGTCGACAAACGCGATATGGTTGATCATGAGGATCGCGCTGCCGCTGGCCGGGACGCGATCGGCGCGTTCGATGTGGTCGATCCTGGCGAACAGCGGCCACCCGACGTTTGCCAGCAGCCAGCGGAGCAGCCGGCGACGCCATTCGTAGCGCTGGTGGTCGTAGGCGGGTCGCCCGCCGGGATCCTGACTCATCGTGTGGTCAACCGAAGCCGCCTCACCGGTTGCGCAATCCGTGCGTGCGGGCGCATCCGGCCTCCGCACGCAGGTTGTCACACCGGTTCCTATCGTACCGTGTGGGCCCTCCGATCCCGATCGGATTCTCGCCAGGGCGTCCGGCCAGCGCCCCGGCGTGGTCAGCCTGACGCCGCGGCGAGCCAGCGAACGACCCGGTGTCGACTGGCGGGCGGCACGACCGGCCAGCCGAACGCCAGCCGGACGAGCAGCACCACGACGGGACCCTGCAGCAGGAGCGGGCGCAGGACGCGAGTCACGTTGGCCGGCAGCACCACGTCGAGCGGAAAGTCGATTGCCTGGTATGCCAGGGCCGAACAGCTGTACACGACAACCACGGCCCACCAGCGTCGATCCCGAACCGTCGCGACGAGCGGCAGCAGCCATGTGATGTACCACGGCATGAACCACCCGGTCAGCAGGACGATGTAGAGCAGCATGAAGCGAAACGCTGTCTCCCACGGCACCCACGCATCCTCGACGCGAGTCCGCCATCCGCGAATCCACACGACCGTGAGCGCGACGAGCCCCGCCGAGAACGCCCGTGTGGTCCACATCGCCGCCTCCAGCATCGCGTCCCGGCCCCATGGGTAGCCGCAGGCATAGGCGATCTGGAGGAGCGAACCGAGGTACCTGGGTTTGGCGATGAACGACCATGGGTAGCTGATCGTCTGCCAACCCTCCCACGATGGCGCGTAGCACAGCGCGATCGTGCCGCCAAACACGAGCGTCGCGAGCGTCACGGCCCGCAGCCGGCGCGGGAGTCGGCCGCCGTGGAGTACCGACCACAGCATCAGGCATCCGAACGGGACGACGGCGAAGTACTTGCCCGCCGTCGCCAGGCCGAGCAAGGCCGACGACGACAACAGCCATCCCCGCCGGTACGCGAGGACCGCGGTCATGACGAGCACGACGACGATGCCGTCGTTGTGCGCCTGGCCGGTCACCTCGAAGAGCCAGATTGGATTGAAGGCCAGCAGCCAGACCGCCGGCCGCCTGGCCTTCTCGTCCTCGAGGCCCCGGGCCCAGGCCGCGCACAACCCGATCCACACGGCCGAGACAGCGAGCAGCAGGATCTTGTGCACGACTAGGCCGGCCACCAGGGTCCCGCCGGAGAGCCACGACGCGAGTCGCAGGTGTGCGATGAGGAAGGGGCCATAGACGCACGGGATGTCGTTCCACGTCTCGCCGACCCACGCGAAGAGCGGATCGGTCCGCATGGCGTCGGGCGTGACGGTGGCTGCATGGATGCCCCGGTACGCCTCGAGGTGGCCGTACAGGATGTTGCTGAAGACGTCGTTCGAGGTGAGCGGGAGCATGAACGACGCCAGGACCTGCAGCCCGAGGGCCAACCCCACAAGGCGCCGCCATGACCATGGCGCACGTGCCTGCCTGATACTTGAGAAGCCCGCCAGGTAGCCTGCCGCGAGCGCACTGGCCCCGAAGGCGACGAGGCCCGCGACCACGGCGCGCGCGAGGCCGTAGATGATGGTCTCGTCGACGCGGACGGTGCCCGCGGCCGTGGCGCGGACGGCTGAGGCGAGGACGAGGGTGAGCAGCCCCGCCCCCATCCACCCGACCGGGGCTGGCATCAGCGCCCCGCGACCTGGACCTGCCTGCATGGCGGTCGCCTGCTACCGGAAACCGCCGGCGGGATCGGCAGGCCGGATCCGATCCGCCACCGCGAGGCTGCGCAGCAGACCGAAGAACGCCGACTGGTCGGCCGGCGTCCAGTTCAGTTGCCTGACGATGGGCCGCTCGGATCCCGTGACGGGATCCACGGGGATCTCGCGGCTGATCGCCAGCGGGTAGCGGGGACGCTCCGAGAAGATGGACAGGCCGACGAACGGGTTCTCGACGTCGACGTCCATCATGTCGAGCAGCGTCGGCGCGATGTCGAGCTGGGTGCAGATCGTGTCGTTGCGGGTGCCCTGCCAGCGGTCCGGGCCCGGCACGTACAGCATCCCGGTGAGGTAGTCGAACTCGGACAGCCGCATGTTGGCGTCGACCGTCCGGAGCGCCCGGGTCGCCATCGCGTGGTCGGCGGTGAGCAGCACCACCGTGTTGTCACGGTAGGGCGAGTGCATGAAGTACTCCCAGAAGATGCCGAACGCCTTGTCGGTGCCGTGTACCGAGTTCAGCAGGTCGTTGCCGGCGGAGGCCGGGAGCGGCGCGATGTTCGTGTACGGAAAGTGCATGTCCGTCGGCGCGACGGTCAGGTAGAGTGGCCGGCGGGAATCGCGGTGCTGGAGCTTCGACACCACGAAACTGAACAAGTCTTCGTCGAAGATGCCCCACGGCTTGGTGATGGGGTGCCGGAGCATCCTCAGGATGTCCGGGCTCTCGCCGCCGTGGCACTCGTCGTAGTTGTGGCGCAGCAGGATGCTGCCCGTGTTGCCGAACGAGTTGAGGTCCGCCTGCGCGTGAATCGTCTCGTAGCCGTACCGCTGCCGCAGCACGTCCGACAGGAACAGGTAACGCGATTTCAGCGGGTTGTTCGTGTCGGTGAAGATGGTCAGGCCGCGGTGATCGAACGCGAACGACCCGAAGGTGGCAATCATCCCCTTGATGGTGGGGAAATCGGAGCTGAACAGGTTCTCGAACGTCAGGCTGTGCCGCCGGAAGTCGTCGAAGTACGGCGTCAGCCCGGGAATCCGGTGGACCTCCGGCCGCATGAACGTCCGCGACAGCGACTCGACCGTGATGATGATGATGTTGGTGCCGGGCGGGACGCGCGGCTTGTCCGCGCCGCGCGACGCCGGGTCGAGGTAGATGCTCCGCTTCATCAGCGGGTAGCGGCGATCGACGGAGTAGAGCCGCACGCCGGCGCGCTCCAGCTTGCGGACCCGCTCGGCCGACAGCACCGGGGGTTCGGCGGGCGGTCCCGCCAGCCAGCCTCGCACCAGCGGCTGCACGAACTTGAACTCCGGGACGCCCGCGAAGTTCTCCTGCACGTCGCTGCTGATCTCGCGCGGCGGACCGGACCACGCCAGGAGCCACGCCTTGTGGGCGCCGACGAGCACGAGCAGGGCAAGGAGCGCGTTGCCGAGCATCAGCATGCCGCCGGTCGGACGCACCCCGATCGTCGCGGTCCGTTCGCGCAGGCGCGCCACTGCGCCCGGCCATCCGCGGGCGCCGCGCAGCAGGACCAGCACGCCGACGAGCGCCACCGCCAGCAGGCCGAACGCCCCGGCGGCCAGGGCCGACTGGAACAGCTTCACGTTGCCCGGATCGAACGCCAGGCGCCAGAAATCCTCGTCGACGTGCGCCGCCGAGTAATAGAACGCGCCCCAGTCCAGCAGCCGCATCAGCGAGGACAGCATGAAGGCCATCGCCAGCACGACGGCGGCGCCGCGGAACCAGCGCAGCCCGCTCCCGGTCAGCAGCCAGCCGTGCAGCGGCAGGGCCACGGCTGCCGCGGCCAGGCCGTAGAAGCCCAGGAGCAGCTCCACGAATTCCCGGAAGTGCGCGGGCGAGAACTGGTAGGCCAGCAGCAGCGAGTCGTGCCAGGCGAGCCACCAGAGGGTCAGGCACGTGATCCAGATCGCGGGCGACAGCAGCCGCAGGCGGTCCCCCCACGACGCGCGCCGAAGGCCCTCGACGAGCGGGCCGAATGCGACGAGGCGTCCGCGCACGCCTGCCGGGATGAACAGGGCGACGAGCGGCGCGACGAACAGCGAGACCGCGAAGTACCGCGTGAACCCCACGTATGCCAGAAGCAGCGCCGGGAGGATGGTCGCGGCGAAGGCCACGACGTCGCGGCGGCTGGCGCGCCGCAGTCCGGCCTCGAGGGCCGTGACGCCCGCGAACCAGGCGAGGAGGCCCCCGAGGATCGCCGCGCCGAACGCATCGAAGAGGCCCTTGGGCGAGATGCCCATGACTTTGTCCGGATCGCGGTACCGGTAGAGGACCCGGCCCTGGGGTCCGTTCTCGCGAACCTCCGCGAGGAAGGTGAATCCGTCGTACTCCCAGGGGACGAGGCTCCGCAGGCGGCCGTAGCGCACCGTGCCGAGGATCGGGGCCAGGGCCGACTCCTTGAAGAGCCCGGACGTCGCCCCATCGGCCGCGGCGGTGGCCGTGCGGCGCACGAGCACCCGGTTGCCTCGCGAAATCACGACCGTCAGCACGAACCGGCGAACGGTCGGAGCCGGCGACTTGCGCGCGATGCGGAGATCGTACCGGTCGTAGTCAGGGCTCCGCGTCAGGAGCGGCTGGACGTTGGGAAACGCGACGTAGTCCGGCGCGATCGATTCCTCGAGACCCTGCCCGGCGGCGAGAGAGGTAAGGCCGAGCACGATCCCGAACACGCCCGCGAGCAACGACCACCGCACGCGACGGCGAGGGCAGGGGCGTGGCAAAGGAGGGGTCGTTGTGGTCAAGCCCGGGCAGAATAGTGGGCGCGATGCGGGCGCGTCAAGCGAGGCGGGCCGTTGATCATCGACAGGTTTCGGGGGAGCCGGCGGTAGTCCTCTTCGATGCCAGCGCCAGGCTCATCTGCCCCTGCCTCGAGCGCAAGGGCCAGCCGAGTCCGCGACGGAGAGTACGTGAATCCAACGATTTGGATTCGGCGACGTAGATTTTGGATTCCGGCAGGCCTCCCAGCCTGAGATTGATGCTGATAACCCTTTGATATGCGGAGGTTTGCTATGCCCGATCGGCGGTTGACATTCAGCCAAATCAATGGCATTTCGTTTGCGTCTTCGTTCCGAGCCCCCATGTCGTCGTCGTGGTCGCTCCGGGCCTCGTAAGTCCCCCGCGAGCAGCCGGGCGTCGTCAGTCCCCCATGCGTAACCGGGCTTCTCGGGTCCCCCAGGAGAAGCCGGGACTCGTCAGTGCCCCACGAGGATCATCGTTTCGGCGTGTGCACAGGGGTTTCATTTGATGCCTCGATTCCACGGTTGGCATCGGGGGAGGAGGGTGCAATGAGGAGAATGGCATGGCTCATGGTCGCGCTCATGGTTCTGGCGTTGCCGCTCGCCGGCGCAGCCCAGACCGCGACCGGCCGCGTCACCGGTGTGGTCACCGACGCGTCCGGCGCGGTGCTGCCCGGTGTGACGGTCACGATCAAGAGCGATAGCACCGGCGCCGTCACGTCGACGGTGACCGACTCGGTCGGCAGCTACGTCGCCGCGAACCTGGCGCCGGGCCCGTACACGCTCACCTTCGAGCTGGGTGGGTTCTCCACGCAGACGAGCAAGGTGGTCGTGGCGGCCGGCCAGCCCGTCAACCTGGACTTGAAGCTCCAGATCGGCGGCCAGACCGAACAAATCCAGGTGACCGGCACGCTGATTCCTCGCCCGACCCTGGAGGCGATGAGCCCTGTCACCACCATGGACGTTCAGGAGATCACCTATCGAGGGATGACCCGCGTCGAAGATCTGCTGCAGACCTTGCCGCAGGTGTTCGCCGCGCAGAACTCCTCGGTCTCCAACGGTGCGTCCGGCACCGCGACGGTGGACCTGCGCTACCTCGGCCCGCAACGCACGCTGGTTCTGATCGACGGTCGCCGGATGTCGGCCGGTGACGCGTTCTCCACGGCTCCTGACCTGAACTTCGTCCCCTCGGCCCTGGTGAAGCGGGTGGACGTCCTCACCGGCGGGGCTTCGTCGGTGTACGGCGCCGACGCGGTGGCCGGCGTCGTCAACTTCATCCTGGACAAGCAGTTCGAGGGCGTCCGAGGCGGTGTGCAGTTCGGCGGCTACCAGCACAACAACGACAACAAGCTCGCCCAGCAGATCAACGCGGACAAGGGGTTCGCCTACCCGTCGGGCGGCGTCTGGAACTGGGCTCCGGCCGACTTCAACGTGGCGGTCGGTGGCAAGTTTGCCGAGGGGAAGGGCCACGCGTCCGTCTACCTCGACTACCGCCATACCAAGGCGATTACGAAGGGCGAGCGCGATTACACCAACTGCTCCGTCGAGGGGGGCATGACCGAGAACGGTCCGGTCTGCGCTGGTTCGTCCACGTGGCAGCAGGGTCGTTTCCAGGTGTTTCCTGCGGAAGGTTCTGGTCGGACTGGAAACAGAACGTACGTGCTCGACTGGAACTCCCCGAACGGGGATCAGCTCAGGCCGCGCACGTCGGCTGACGTCTACAACTACGCGCCCGTCAACTTCATGCAGCGCCCGGACGAGAGGTGGACGGGCGGCGGGTTCCTGAACTACCAGTTCAACAAGAAGATCCAGACCTACATGGACGTCATGTTCATGGAGGACGTCACGGACGCGCAGATCGCGCCCTCAGGAAACTTCAACAACGCAGCCTATGTCAATTGCGACAACCCGATGCTGAGCGCCCAGCAGCGGCAGCTCCTGTGCACGGCTGAAGGGTACGGGCCGCATGACATGGCGAACGTCTATATCGGCAGGCGCAACATCGAGGGTGGCGGCCGAACCTCCCATATCGAGCACATCGACACCCGTTACTCCTTCGGCGCCAAGGGCGACCTCAACAACGTCTGGGCCTATGACGTCTACGCCCTGCAGGCCACGGTGCACTCCCCGCAGTCGTACAGAAACGACCTGAACGCCAACAACATCCAGGATGCCTTGATTGTCGATGGCGACCCGAACGACCCAAGCACCTGGCACTGCCGGTCCGGTAACGCCGGCTGTGTGCCGTGGAACATCTTCAAGAAGGGCGCGGTGACGCAGGCAGCGCTGGACTACCTCTCGCTGCGCGAAGTATTGAATTCCGGCACGAGGACGCGGATGGTCAACGGGAAGATCACGGCTGACCTCAAGGACTACAACGTGGTCTTCCCCTGGGCGACCGAGGCCGTCAAGTTCGCCGTCGGCAGCGAGTACCGGCAGGAACTGCTGTTTGTCGATCCCGACTATCCGTTCCAGTATGCCCTTGGTGCAGGATCGGGTGGTCCCACGCTTCCCGTCTCGGGCACTTACAATGTGAAGGAGTTCTTCGCCGAGGGGTTGCTTCCCATCGCCCAGGACGCTCGCGGGGCCCACGATCTGAGCGTGGAGCTCGGCTACCGCTTGTCCGACTACACCACCACCGGGCGGTGGCCCACCTACAAGGTGCAGGGGAATTGGGCACCAGTCGCCGACTTGAAGTTCCGCGCGGGCTTCAACCGTGCGACGCGCTCACCGAACGTGAGCGAACTGTTCACGCCGCAGGGGCTTGGTCTCGGCGGCAGCCAGGACATCTGTGCGGGAGATTCTCCCTCCGCAACGCGGGAGCAATGCGCGCGCCAGGGCGTCACCGCTGCCCAGTACGGCACCATCTCTGAGAACCCGGCCGGCCAGTACAACACCATCGGTGGAGGCAATCCGGACCTGCAACCCGAGGTCGCCGATACCTACACCGTCGGGTTAGTGGTCACTCCGAGGAACACGGGTTTCAATGCCACGCTCGACTACTACAAAATCAAGATCGACGACACCATCGGCAACCTGGGAGCGGATGACATCCAGAACCAGTGCGCCACCACCGGCAATCCCTTCCTGTGCGGCCTGATCCACCGTGACCGGGCCGGTACGCTCTGGCTGACAACGGACGCCTATACCACCACGACCAATCAGAACGTGGGCAAGCTCGGTGCAGAAGGCCTCGACGTCACCGCTGGCTACACCAAGAGCGTCGGCGGCGCCGGCTTGTTGTCGTTCAACGTCATCGGCTCCTACCTGGTGCATGAGAATGTCGATACCGGGCTGTACGCCTATGACTGCAAGGGCTACTTCGGCAACCAGTGCGGCGTGCCGACTCCCACGTGGCGGCACTTCTTCCGCGCGTCGTTGGAGACCCCGTTCAAGACCACCTTCTCGGTCGGATGGCGCATGATCGGTGGCGTCACGAACGATGACGGGAGCCCCAATCCGGCTCTTGCCGACGCTGAGACATTCGCGTTGGAGAAGCTCAACGCCATCGACAAGATCCCAGCCTTCAACTACGTGGACGCTGCGGTCGTGTTCAAGGTGAGCAAGAACTACACGTTGACGTTCGGTGTCGACAACGTCTTCGACAAGGAGCCCCCCTTCGCGCCGGGCAGTTCGGTCAACGACTACGGGGCGGGCTTCTACAACACGTACGATTCCCTGGGCCGCTACGTCTTCGGAGGCATCCAGTTCACGTTCTAGGAGAGCGGCCAGACGCACAAAAAGGGGGCGGTCCCGCGTTGGACCGCCCCCTTCGTTTCGTACGGTGATGACGCCCGTCGCGCGGCGGAGCCGGGGGCGGCCGGCCTGGACGCCGGCAGCCGCGGCCGCTGACGGCCGATCCTACGCGCCCTTGATCGCGGAAAGCTGCTTGATCATGCCTCGCGCGGTGTCGGCCTCTTTGGCGTTCGGCGCAAGCGCGATGAAGCGTTCAAGGTGGCTGATCGCCTCCTTGGTGTCGCCGTCATTCACGTAGACCAGGGCCAGGTAGTAGTGGGCGAGGGGCTCGTTCGGGTCCACCTGGAGGACCTCGAGGAATCGTTCCTTGCTCTTGACCTTGTCGTTGGCGTCGTAGGCTTCGAAGGCCAGCTTCAGGAGCCCGTTCTTCGCGATAGCAGGCTCCAGGGCACCGATTCCCACCAACGCGTCGGCGAGCCTGTCCTTGTCCGGCAGACTCAGGCAGGCATTGTACCGAAGCCTCAGCGCGGCCTCGTTCCCGGGATCCGCCTTCAGGATGGCCTCCGCGGCCGTGGCCGCCTCCGCAAACTTGCCGATCTTCAGACCGGCCGTGGCGAGCCCGACCTGCGACGCCTCGAGGGTCGGGTCAATGGCGAGGGCTTCCTGGAATTTCGCAAAGGCGCCCGCGTTGTCGCCGGCCTTCACGAGAGCGACCGCCTCGTTGTGGATCTTCTTTGCTTCCTCGGCTCGGCGGCCGGTTGCCTCCAGGTCCTTCAGCGCCTCTGCCGCCTTGGCGTCGTCTTTGAGGTTGCGGTAGGCCTGCCACCGCGTCTGCAGGACCGCCTCGTCCTTCGAGCCGAGGGCCATGGCCTGCTCCGCGGCCTCCGCCGCCTCCTTGTTGTGCCCCGTCAGCACCTGGACCGCGCTCAGCGCCGCCCACCCCTGGACCAGCTTGGGGTCGAGCCCCACGGCCTCCTTGAATTTCGCCTCGGCCGTTGCGTAATCCTTGGCCTTGAGGGCGGTGACGGCGGCGTTGAAGGCGAGGATCGCCGGCTCAGACGTCGAGGCCGGGGGCGGGCCGCCAACCGCCACCGTTCCTGGGTGCATCGTCCACTCGAAACGCTGGGTGCCCTCCAGGGACCAATCCTGATTGACCTCCAGGGTCTGATAGCCTGCCTTGTCAAACCGATAGTGGTACGTCACGTCGACCTGGCTGAAGTTGATCGTGAAGGAGCCCTTCTTGTCGGTCTTTCGGACTTCATTGAATTGCGGAAGTTGGGGCGAGGTGGCGGTCACGACCACGTCTTGAATCGGCTTGCTCTCCGGGTCGATGACTTTGCCGACGAGCGTCGCTACCCGCTGGGCGGAAGCCAGCCCCGGGATCGTGCAGAACAGGATCAGGAGGAATGCCATCCTGCGCTGGTTGGTGGACATCGTGATCACCTCTCTATGCAGCTCGACTGGAAGAAAATTGATGAGTGACGGGCATTTCACTTGCCACGACCGACAATCGTATCCATGTTACCCCCGGGCAGGGCACTGTCAAGTAACCCACCGCAGGTCCTGCGGAGACACCTCGCCTCATGAGGCCGCGGGCGTTCCCTGGTGCTGCCGTCGGCGGCGATGGTCGGGCCGGGGCCCGTTCAGGCCGCGTTCCGACGGCGGCGTGCCGCCGCGGCGAGATCCCACGTTGCCTGCAGGTTCATCCAGAGATCTTGCTCGACGTCGCCAGCACCGCCGCCAGGTCGAGCGCGGCGTCGGCCGTGATCCCCCGCTTGCCTCGAATGATCTCGTTGAGACGTGCGCGGGTCCAGCCGATCCGCGATGCGAAGGCGGACTGGGTTTATTGGACGGCCTGGAGCACCTCACCGCAGCGCTGACCGACGGCCGCGATCAGGAGTCCGGGACCGGGAGGTTCCCTGCAGATCCCGGATACCGTGTCCCTGCCCTGGTCCCCTGGCGGCGCGCCAGGCGCACCGCGTCGACGACGGTCCGGATGGCTTCGACCACGACGCGCGGCTGATCGACCTGGATGAGAGGACCGCTGTGACGGACGATCACGTATCGGCTGTTCGTCGAGTTCGCGGCCAGGTTGCGCTGGAGCACCGTCCATGCCTGCACGGCTTGAACGTCGACGGCCCGCGTCGCGGCCGACGGATCGCGCGTCAACACGACCAGTGGCTTGTCGCCCAGCAGAGGGGCGTTCCGCGGGATGACGGTCCGCGCGAGGGCAAAGCTCCGATCGAGGGCCGCGATCTCGCGGAAGACCGCTTCGAACCAGGCGGACCGGAGGCCGGCCGCCCTCGCCATGGGCCGCAGCGCGGCCGGCAGCGTTCCGGCCGATGCCTCCCCGATGGGCATGTCGAGCAGGCGCGGCACGCCGACGTGCGCCGAGAGGCGGAGCAGGTCGAGCGCGAGCACGTCCCCGGTCGACGGCATCGTCGATACCGGCAGGCGCGCGAGCTGATCCTCGTGGGCCGAGTCGACCAGCACCATGCCCGCAACCTCTGTACCGTAGCGGGCGGCGAAGAGGCGGGCATTGAGGCCGCCGATCGAACTGCCCACGAGCACGTACGGCGGGTCGACCCCGGCATGATGGAGCAGCGCGTGCAGTTCCCCCGCGACCCGGCCGCTGTCGCGCGGCGAGGGCCCGGGATCGCTCCAGCCATAGCCCGCCCGGTCGTACGCGCAGACACGGGCCGTGCGGGCGACCTCGGGTTGTACCTGGTTCCAGCCGAGCCAGGAGGACCCGACCGGGCCGTCGAACACCACCGTTGGATCCCCTTCGCCCACGCAGACGATGTGGAGGCGGTAGCCGCCCACGTCGACCATCCGCCCGAGCGCCGGGAACCGTCGCAGGTCACGCCAGCTGGCCGCGGTCTGGTAGGCGAAGCCGGTCACGCCGGCGACCACCACGCACGCCAGGACGGCGGCGGCAACCCACCCCGCGACGCCGAGGAGCCGCTCGCGCGGGCTTCGCGAGGGGAACGACGCCCCTGTGGCGATCGACACGCTCACGGGATCCTCCTCCCGGCGGGGCCGGCGGCGGTCAGACGCGTCGGGCCACGACGAGCGCCATGCTGGGCATCCAGCGCGTGCCGCGGAAGCGGCGTACCGCGGCCATCAGCGCGGCCGCCGTTTCCGGGGCGGGCAGGTCGCCCGTCTTCCGCAGCGCGTCCACCAGGCGGTCGTCGCCGAACTCCTGGCCGCGCCGGTCGGGGACGGTCGTCACGGTCGCGCTCGCGATCACCAGCACGTCGTGACGCTCGAGGCGAACCTCGCCCACCCCGCAATGCCACGGCGCGTGCAGCCCGACGGCGGACGCGGTGGGCGCCAGCCGATCGAACGACCCGCTCCCGCGGAGCAGGATCGGGGCCTGGTGTTCGCAGTTCACGTAGGCCAGGCGCTTTGATCGGTCGTGGTACTCCGCGAGGAACAGCGACGCGGCGGCCTGCGAGGCGGTGATTTCGGTCAGCAGGGCGTTGACCGAGCACACCAGGGTGCGCAGGTCGCCCATCCCGGCGGCGTAGTGGCTGAGGATGGCCGTGCGCAGCGCGGCGGTGACGAGCGAGCCCATCACCACGCTCCCGGGCACGTCCGCGAAGGCCATGACGAGGCGGTCGGGGCCGACGGGCAGGAAGTCGTAGAAGCCGCAGCCCTCGTCAGCGCCGGCGGCGCAGCACCCGGCGCACACGAGGCTGGCGACTGACGCGGACTTGTGGCCGAGAAGCCGGGCCTGGAGCTCCCTGACGAGTTCACGATCCCGGGCCCGCGGCCAGACGGGGGCGGTCGGAGCCAGGTGGGTGACGTCCTGCTGCACGATCTGCACGGAGTGCCTCCTCCAGGCGGACACGAGACAGCATCCGCCTGCAGATCAGGGTATGGCCCCGCGCGCCGCAAGTCTTTCGCGACGCGCTCGCTTTCCCTTACGGGACGATTCGTTCTTCCCGGGACCCCGCAAAACGCCGGACGGCGTTGCTCCGTCCGTTCCGCACGTTCACCCGGGTGGGCCCGCTCGACCCGGCCCCGCGGCCCTGGCGCGTCCCCGTGCGTCCCCGAGCTGCTCCCGCAGCGAGGCTGCGGCCCTGTCGACCGCCGTCGGCAGGCCTTCCTTGTCCGCCACCTCGGCCTCCTGGCGCGTGAGGGACTCGCCAGTGTCGCAGGCCATGGCCTCGACGCCGATCACGTAGTGCGTGCCGAGAGCCGCGATGGATCCGGCGATCACGGCGTCCGCGCCGGCGCGCGCGATGTCTCTGCTGGCACGGCCCGCGGTGGCTCCGACGCCTGACGCCCAGGAACGCGACACGGGTTCCGCAAGGGCCCGCGACATTCTGTTGGACGGAGTCGCGCGCGCCAGCGTTCCCCTGGGACGGGATCCGAGTATGCTGTCTGGGACCGCGCCGAGGTGCCAGTCCCGCACCGGGCGCGAGAGGCCCCGGAGGTCCCATGCGTCGATTCACATTCATGCTCTGTCTCGTCATGGCCGCGCTGGCCGTTCCGTCGGCGCAGGCCCGGAAGCCCCGGCCGACTCCCCCGGCCGCTGCCGCCGCCGTAGTGCCGGCGGCGCCCGCCGGCCCCTCCATCGCGCCGGCCCTGGTCGCGTCGGTCAAGGCCCGGGCCATCGGCCCGGCCGTGATGGGCGGGCGCGTGTCCGACATCGCGCTCGACCCGGTGGACCCGTATACGTTCTACGTCGCCCTGGCCCACGGCGGGGTGATGAAGACCGCCGACGCGGGCGCGACCTTCGAGGCGGTGTTCGACGATCAGCCCGCGGCGTCGGTCGGCGCGGTCGCCGTGGCGCCGTCCGACCCGAAGGTCATCTGGGTCGGCACGGGCGAGGCCAACGACCGCAACTCCTCGGGCTGGGGCCACGGCGTCTACCGCTCGACGGATGGCGGCGGCACGTGGACCGAGGCCGGCCTGAAGGACAGCCGGACGATCGCGCGCATCCGGGTTCACCCGAAGGACCCGGCCACCGCGTGGGTCGCGGTGACGGGCGACCTCTGGACGGCGTCGCCGGAGCGGGGACTCTACAAGACGACCGACGGCGGCAAGACCTGGAAGCCCGTCCTGCAGGCGGCGGGCGCGGTGGCGAACAAGGTGGGATGCGGCGACGTGGCGATTGACCCCGCCGATCCGAACGTGGTCTATGCCGCGCTCTACGCGCGGGTGCGCACCCCGTGGTCCTTCACCGCCGGGCCCGACGCGAGCAACGGCCAGGACGCCGGCGGGATCTTCAAGAGCACCGACGGCGGCGCGACGTGGAAGAAACTCGGCGGGGGACTGCCGGCCCTCACAGGACGGCTGGGCCTCGACGTCTATGCGAAGAACCCCCGGATCGTCTATGCCATCGTCCAGAGCGACGAAGGCGGCACGAGCAACATCGACGAGGTGAAGAGCAAGCGGGGCGGGGTGTTCCGCAGCGAGGACGCCGGCGAGACCTGGACACGCATGAACGCGCTGAATCCCCGGCCGTTCTACTTCAGCCAGATCCGCGTCAGCCCGGAGAACGACCAGGTCGTTTACGTGCTCGGCTACATGATCCACGTCTCGGAAGACGGGGGGAAGTCGTTCCGCGAGGACCGGTTCAAGAACGTCCACCCCGACTGCCATGCCCTGGCCATCGATCCGAGGACGCCCGCGCGCATCATTCTCGGCACGGACGGCGGACCGTACCAGAGTTACGATCGCGGTGAGCGCTGGGTGCACCTCGATACCATCGCGGCCGGCGAGTTCTACCGGATCCAGGCGGACCTGAGCACGCCGTACCGCCTCTGCGGCGGGCTGCAGGACAACCTCAACTGGGTCGGGCCGAGCGCGACGCGCTCGAAGGACGGCATCCTCAACAGCGACTGGATCGACGTCGGCGGCGGCGACGGGTTCTATTGCGTCTTCGATCCCGACGACCCGGACGTGGTGTACGCCGAGTCGCAGTCCGGGTACGTGCACCGGTTCAACATGCGGACCGGCGAGCTGAAATCGCTGCGTCCCGAGCCGGCGGAAGGGCAGACGGCGTTCCGGTTCCACTGGAATGCGCCGCTCATCCCGAGCCTGCACGCGAAAGGCACGATGTACCTGGCGGGCAACCGTGTCTTCAGGCTCGCCGACAAGGGCGAGCGCTGGCAGGCAATCAGCCCGGACCTCTCCACCCAGGACGTCGGGAAGATCCTCACCACGGGCAGCGGCGCCGAGACCTTCGGCGTGGTCTACGCGCTCGCGGAGTCCCCGAAAAAGGCCGGCCTGCTCTGGGCGGGGACCGACGACGGCAAGCTGTGGGTGACGGAGGACGACGGCAAGACGTGGACGGACCTGACGGCCGGCCTGCCGGCGGCAGCGAAGGGGCAATGGATCGGCCGCATCCATGCGAGCTGGCACGACGCGCAGGTCGCGTACCTCGCCGTCGACGCGCATCGCACGGGATCGCTGGCGCCGCTGGCGTGGCGCACGGCCGATCTGGGCAAGACGTGGACCACCGTGACGGGCGATCTGCCGCCGGACGCCCCGGTCCGCGTCCTGCGCGACGACCCGCAGAACCCGAACCTGCTGTACGCGGGCACGGAGGCCCACTTCTACATCAGCGTCGATCGCGGCAGCCACTGGATCCCGTTCGGCGGCCTGCCGACGGTGGCCGTCGACGACGTGCTGGTGCACCCGAGAGACGACGACCTGATCATCGCCACCCACGGGCGCAGCCTGTACATCGTGGACGACGTCCGCCCGCTGCAGATGCTCACGGGGGAGGTGGCGGACAAGGCGGTGTTCCTGTTTCCGCCGCGCCCGGCGTTCGGCTTCTACCTGCTGCCGGGCTGGGTCGATTCCGCCGGCGTGGGGATCTACCGCGGGGAGAACCCGCCGGCCGGCGCCATCCTGCAGTTCTACATCAAGGCGTTCACGGGCGACCCGGTGAAGATCGCCATCAAGGACGCGGCGGGCGGGGCCGTCGCGAATCTGTCCGCCCCCGGGATGCCCGGGCTGAACCGGGTCGTGTGGGACCTGCGGATGACAAAGGACCTGCTCACGGAGTACGGCGGCGAAGGACAGAAGTTCGTCAAGCCGGGCGAGTACGAGGTCACGCTCACCTTCGGCGGCGTGAAGCAGACGCAGAAGCTGAAGGTCGAGATCGCCGCGGGCATCGAGACGCGGTAGCGGGAGTTCAGGGTTGGTTCACGGGAATCGGCCTGGCCGGCCAGGAGGTGCGGCCCGGCCGTGGCGCCGGCCGGGGTCCGGCCCGGGAGCGGCGGGGGCCGGCGTCAGTCGCCGCGCTCCTTGAGCCGCCGAATCCGGCGCTTCTCCCGGCGATCCGGTGTCCTCGGCGCCCCGATCACGCGCGGCGCATGGAGCAGCCGGTCGATCCGGCGCAGCGCGAGTTCGTCCGGCGTCGGCGGAGGCGTGCGGTCCTCGTACAACGCCCGCGCGTCGGCCTTCGGCACATGCCGTTCGGTCATGCCCGTGACGACGACCAGTTGGTGCCGGCCGAGGGGCCGCGTGATGCGCACCTGGTCGCCCGCGTGGATCAGCCGGTGCGGCTTGGCGGACTGCCCGTTGACGTCCACCTTGCCTCCCTTGCAGGCGCGCTGCGCGTCCGACCGCGTCTTGAAGAGGCAGGTCACGTCCAGCCAGACGTCCAGGCGAATGTCGGCCGGGCCCGGCGCCGGCCCGGTCATGTCCGCGCCGGCCCGCCGGCTCCGATCCGCTGCGCAGCCAGGTGATCCCGGAGGGCGCGGAATGCCCCGCCGCGGTGGCTGACCGCCGATTTCTCGGCCTCGGTCAGTTCCGCCAGCGTCCGCCCCATCGGCGGGTAGAAGAAGATCGGGTCGTAGCCGAACCCGCCGGCGCCGCTCGGGCGATCGGCGATCACCCCTTCGATCGTGCCGCGCGCCTCGAACAGGATGCGCGGGCCGTCGGCCATGGCCAGCGCGCAGACGAACCGCGCCGTGCTCCCGTGCCAGCCGCGCTCGGCCAGCCGGCGGTAGACGATCGCGAACTTCTGCTCGTAGCCGGGAGCGTCCGGGCCGCCGTACCGCGCGGAGCGCACGCCGGGCTCGCCGTCGAGGGCGTCAATCTCGAGGCCGGAATCTTCGGCCACGGCCGGGATCCCGGCGAGGGACGAGTAATAGGACGCCTTTGCGCGCGCGTTCTCGGCGAAGGTCGCGCCCGTTTCCTCGGGTTCCCTGACCGCCGGGAACGCGTCGAGGCCGACAATCGTCAGGGGCTCCCCGGCGAGGATCGCGCGGATCTCCCGCAGCTTGTTCGCGTTGGTCGTGGCGACCAGGAGGTGCATGCGCGGCCTCAGCTCAGGGGACCGAGCACGCCGGCCTGGAGCGCGACCAGGCGGGTGATGCCGGCGTCGGCCAGGTCGAGCAGGTCCGCCAGCCGGTTCCGATCGAACGGCGTCGTTTCGGCCGTGCCCTGCAACTCGATGTAGCGGCCGTCGGACGTCTTGACGACGTTCATGTCCACCTCGGCGCGCGAGTCCTCGTCGTACGCCAGGTCCAGCAGGGGGACGCCCTCGACGATGCCGATGCTGACGGCCGCGACATGATGCTGCACCGGCATGCGCCGGAGCTGGCCCTGGTCGAGCATGCGCCGGAGGGCGAGCACCAGCGCCACGAAGCTGCCGGTGATCGCCGCCGTGCGCGTGCCGCCGTCGGCCTGGATGACGTCGCAGTCGATCCAGATCGTGCGCTCGCCGATGTCCTCGAGACGCACGACCGAGCGGAGCGATCGGCCGATGAGCCGCTGGATTTCCTGCGTCCGGCCGCTGACCTTGCCGGACGAGGCCTCGCGGGTCGTGCGGGTGTTGGTGGCGCGCGGCAGCATCCCGTACTCCGCGGTGATCCACCCCTTGCCGCTGTTGCGGAGGAACGGGGGGACGCGATCTTCGACGCTCGCCGTGCAGATGACGCGGGTGCGCCCCGCCTCGATCAGGGCCGACCCCTCCGGGTGGATCAGGTAGTGCGGGGTGATCGTGATCGGCCGGAGGTCACCGGCCGCGCGGTTGTCGGTACGGGTCATGACGGAACCTCGTCGCGGAACGGGCCGCCTACCTGGCGGGCACGGGCGTCACCGGGGCTGCCGCGGGCGGTGCAGGCGCCCCGCCTGGCGCGTCGAGCCACGTCTGCGTGCGCGGCAGCGGCCGGCGCAGATCGACGTGGCCGGCCAGCGTGTCCACCTCGCGGCCGTCCACGAGGATCTGGACCGCCGAGATGGCCGGCAGGTTGGTGGTGATCGCGTAGACGATCGTATACACCGTGAAGATCTCGTTCAACGATCCGCCCGGGTGCGCGGTGCTGACCTCGCGGCTCAGGTCGACGAACGCCTCACCCCGGTCGGTGACGAACAGGGCGCGCAGTTTCGTGCCCGGCGGGATCGCCGACACCAGGGGAGCCGGCGCCGGGGCGACCTGCGCCTCGATGATGCGCTTGGCCTGCTCGACGCGCCCTTCGCCGTACTCGACCTCGCGTTCGACGCCCTTCAGCCGCCAGCCATCGTCGCCCAGGTAGAAGAGCGTGGCCTTGATCTTGCGCGTCGGTTCGGCCGGGGCGGACGCCTGCCGGGACAGGCCGGGCAGCGGCAGCCCGTGCCCGCCGATGCCGAAGGTGACCAGGGCCCACGCCCCGGCGCCGACGATCACGACGAGCGCGACGGACCCGAGGAGGAACCGGCGGGTGACGCTCACCGTTGGCCTTCCACGCGGTCCCGGTAGCGCACGATCGCGTCGTAGAGCGCCTGCACCACGCGGGTCTTGAAGTCGTCCGAGACCAGTTGCGCCTCCTGCTCCGGGTTCGTCAGGAAGCCCATCTCGAGCAGGACGGCGGGCATGTTGGCGCCGACCAGGACGCGGAACGGCGCCTGCTGGATGGGTCGGGCGCCCAGTTCGACGCGCGGCCGGAGCGTCTCCTCGAGCATGCCCGCAAAGACCGCCGATTCCGACAGGTGGCGCGCCTGCGCCATTTCCCAGAGGATGACCTGGATGTCGCGCGTGCCGCCGCCCAGAGTCGGCACCATCTTCGTATCCGGGTTCTCCGCCAGCTTGCGGGCTTCCTCGCCGTAGCCGTCGAGGCTGAGATAGAAGACCTCCGCGCCGCGGGCATCCCGGCGGGGCGAGGCGTTGGCGTGCACGCTGATGAACAGGTCGGCCTTGTTGTTGTTCGCGATCGAAGCCCGATCGTCCAGGGGCACGAGGCGGTCGTCCTCGCGCGTGAGGAGCACGCGGATGCCGAGGCGTCCTTCGATCATCGCCTTGAGGCGCCGCGCGACATCGAGCGTGATGTCCTTCTCGACCGCGCCGTTCGCGCCGCGCGCGCCCAACTCGTCGCCGCCGTGGCCGGGGTCGATCACGATCGTCCGGAGGGCCGGCTGCGAGGGCGCCGTGATCGCCGCGGGCGGCTGGGCGGGGGCCGGGGCGGGCGGAGCGTTTGGCGAGGGAGGCGGTTCCGCCCCAGCGGGCTGCAGGTCGAGCACGATGCGCGCCGAGCCCGCGTCGACCTGGACGCCCGAGGCCCGGTACGTGCCGAAGCGCGGGCCCAGCGAGAGCGCGAGCGTGGCCGGATCGATCACGGTGAACCCTTCGACCATCGCCGGCGTCGTCGAGTCGGGAAGCGTCGCGTCGATCGCCGCGGCGTCGAACTTGAGGAGCAGGCGCCGCGGCTCCTGCTGGACCGAGTACGGCGCGCGCGGGCTGACTTCCAGGCTGATGCGGACGCCGGTCCCGGCGGGCTCCTGCCGCACGACGATCCGCGGCACCTCGATGTCGCCGACGAGCACGAGCCGCGACGCCTTGCGCACCTCGATGCGCATCTCGCTGGCGAGGCCCAGCGCCCGGCTCAGGAAGTCCGGCGGCACGAACCATTGCGCGCCGTCGCGGACGGGGGCCGACGGCAGCGAGACGAGCCGGCCGCCGATCGAGGCGAGGCCCTGGTCGAGCGACAGGACGATGGTCGCGTTGCCGCGCGTGACCGTGAGCGCGCGCTGCCCCCGGTCTTCGCGCACGGTCAGGTGGAAGAGGGCGGCGAGATCGTCGAGCCGGAACAGGTCCTGGTCGCCGGCCCGGAACGCCGCGAGCGGCTGCCGGCCCTGGGCGGTCATGAGCGTGTAGGGCGCCGCGGGCCGGGCCGCCTGACCGTGGACGGTCAGGGCCGCCGCGAGCGGGACGAGCAGGATCAGCGCCGACAGGCGAGAACGTATCGATCGCACGGCCTACCATCATACCCGAGGGACGGGCATGCGGGCCGGGGCGGGCCCCGCCCCTACCCCCGGCCCCGGGTCGCCGGGATCCCATTGTGATGTCCGAAAACGGCGAGTACTGGATCGCGCCGGACGGTATGATCGCCCCATGATCCTCGCCGATGACGTGTGCTACGCGGCGCTGCGCGCCCACGACCCGCGTTTCGACGGCCAGTTCTTCGTCGGCGTGTCCTCGACAGGGATCTATTGCCGCCCGGTGTGCACCGTGCGGACGCCCCGTCGCGACCGTTGCGCGTTCTTCCCGAGCGCGGCGGCCGCCGAGCGGGACGGCTTCCGGCCCTGCCTGCGCTGCCGGCCCGAGCTGGCGCCCGGCAACGCGAGCGTCGACGCGACGCGCCGGCTGGCCCAGGCCGCGGCCGGCCTCATTGAAGACGGCGTCCTCACCGATGCGTCGCTCGACGCGCTCGCGGCGCGCCTCGGCGTGACCGATCGTCATCTCCGCCGCGTGTTCGCCGCCGAGTTCGGGGTTTCACCCGTGGAATACGCGCAGACGCAGCGCCTGCTGCTGGCGAAGCGGCTGCTGACCGACACAGCGTTCTCGGTGACCGACGTCGCGATGGCCGCCGGATTCGGCAGTTTGCGCCGGTTCAACGCGCTCTTCCGGGTGCGCTATCGCCTGAAGCCCACCGACGTGCGGCGGACGCCGGAGGCGGTGGCCCGCGCCGAACTCGTCTTCGACCTCGCCTACCGCCCGCCGTACGCGTGGGACGCGCACGTGGCGTTCCTCGACGCGCGGGCCATCGCGGGCGTCGAGTC
The DNA here is from genome assembly GCA_963813325.1 of uncultured Acidobacteriota bacterium. Lineage (GTDB taxonomy): Bacteria > Acidobacteriota > Vicinamibacteria > Vicinamibacterales > JAKQTR01 > CAWEYM01. Next base: position 500,146 of record CAWEYM010000001.1, on the reverse strand, counting down.
CGTCGCGGCCGGCGTGTATCGCCGCGGCGTGGCCGTGGCGCGCGACGGGGTGGTCCATCGAGGCTGGGTGAGCGTCGCCCGCGCGGGGGCTCGCCACGCGTTGCGGGTCACGGTGTCGGGATCGCTGTCCGGCGTCGTGCCCCAGGTGCTCGGGCGGATCAAGCGCGTCTTCGACCTGGCCTGCCGGCCCGGCGAGGTGGCCGCTTGCCTCGGCGCGCTGGCCGAACGGGAGCCCGGCTTGCGGGTGCCGGGTGCGTTCGACGGGTTCGAACTGGCCGTCCGTGCCGTGCTCGGCCAGCAGATCACCGTGCGCGCCGCGCGCACGCTCGCCGGCCGGATGGCGCGCGCCCTCGGCGATCAGATCGCGAGCCCCTTCCCGCAGGTCAGCCGGGCGTTTCCGGGGCCCGACCGGGTGGCCGCGGCCGATCGCGACGAACTGGGCGCGCTGGGGATCGCCGGCGCGCGGGTGCGCGCGATCCAGGCGCTCGCCCGGGCCTGCGCGTCCGGGGCGCTCGCGCTCGAGCCCGGCGTGGACGTACAGCGGACCATCGAGGCGCTGCGCGCGATGCCGGGCATTGGCGACTGGACGGCGCAGTACATCGCGATGCGGGCCCTGGGCTGGCCCGACGCGTTTCCTCACACCGACTTCGGCGTCAGGAAGGCGCTGGGCGTGACCTCGCCCGGGCGCGTCCTGGCGACCGCGGAAGCCTGGCGGCCCTGGCGGGCCTATGCCACGGTGCACTTGTGGCGCTCTCTCGAGGAGGTTCAACGGTGACGCACTTCACACATGTCGATTCGCCCCTTGGGCCCATGCTCGTGACCGCGCGTCCGGAGGGGATTGCGGGCGTGTTCTTCGTGGGACAGAAGTACAGTCCGGCCGTCGAGGCCGATTGGCGGGAGGCGCCCGGCGATGCGCTGCTGGCCGCCGCGCGGCGGGAGATCGAGGAGTACTTCCTCGCCGGCCGCCGCCACTTCGATCTGCCGCTGGCCCTGCGCGGCACGCCCTTCCAGGTGCGCGTGTGGCACGCGCTGCGCGAGATTCCGAGCGGCACGACCATGACCTACGGCGAGGTGACGGCCCGGGTCGGCGCGCCGGCCGCGGCTGCGCGGGCAGTCGGCGCCGCCATCGGCCGAAACCCGGTCTCGGTGATCGTCCCGTGCCACCGGGTCGTGGGCGCGGACGGCTCGCTGACCGGCTACGCGGGCGGGCTCGATCGCAAGCGTGCGCTGCTGGGACTCGAAGGCGGGTGGCCGCCGCAGGGCCCCCGGCGCTGAAGCGCCGGGGCTACGTCTTCCGGGGACGCGACGCCGGCCGCCGCCCCGCGGCTTCCGACGTAGCCCCGCGGCTTCAGCCGCGGGGTACTCCCCGGCGCTGAAGCGCCGGGGCCACGTCTTCGGGGGACGCGACGCCGGCCGCCGCCCCGCGGTTTCCCGCGTAGCCCCGCGCCTTCCGACGCACCCCGCGGCTTCAGCCGCGGGGTACTCCCCGGCGCTGAAGCGCCAGGGCTACGTCAGCACGAAACGAAAGAGGGGCCTGGGCCTTTCTCGTCCTACGGCATGTACGCCACCGCGTCGATCTCGACGCGCAGGCCCGGCAGCGGCAGGGCCGCCACCTGCACGGTCGTCCGCGCCGGGCGGTGGGCGCCGAAGACCTGCGCGTAGACCGTGTTCATGGCCTCGAAGTCGCGCATGTCCACGAGGAAGACCCCGCATCGCAGGACGTGCGACAGGTCCGTTCCGGCGGCGTCGAGGATCGCGCGGAGGTTCCGGAAGACCTGCTCGGTCTGGGTCACGACATCCGGGCCGGCCAGCTGGCCGGTGGCCGGATCGGTCGCGCCCTGGCCCGACACGAAGACGAGACGATCGAACACGACGCCGGGCGAGTACGGCCCAACGGGTTTCGGGAGACCCTGTGCGACGACGGTCTGATGAGTCATGGCTGGTGACATCAGTGGCTCCTGGATTGATGGGTGGTGTGGGGCGGCCTGCACGGCTGGCAGACCGCATCATCTCCCGTGCTGGCGTGCGACTCCCGGCCCGCGGCCAGGATGAGCGCTTCCTTCTGTGCCCGGGCGAGGCGCTTGAGCCGGTACTCGCGCTTCAGCGCGGCCGACCGCGACGCGCACGATTCGCAGTAGACCAGGCGCACGGGACGGCGTCCTGCCGTGTACCGGGCGCCACGCCCCGCGTTGTGCGCGCGTTCGCGCGCGGCGAGATCGGTCGTGACGCCGGCGTACAGCGTGCCGTCGGCGCAGCGGACGAAGTAGACGAAGTATGCGCACGTCATCGCCACAACGGGTCACCGGCACCACGATTGTGACCGATCTTGGCCGCGCGATCACGCCGGGCGAGGCGTGCCCGGAGACGCAGGATCCTCGGCTATTGTGGATCTTCGATCCAACCTATCGGACGCCGTAGTGCGCTGATTTCGTGCGAATGTCGCCGGTTCGCCTCCGCGATCGGCTGACAGGATCGGGGCGCCCCGCACGGGGGTGCCGAGGCGCGATATCGGGTGGAGAGGCGAGGACGCGGCCGGCCGGGGCGCGGGTGCCTACCGCGCCGGCCGCGCGCGACGCAGCGCGGCGGCGCGATCCGCGTGCCCCATTCGCTCGAGCGCGTCGGCCAGCGCCGCACGCGCGGGCTCGTACCCGGGCTCGACGGCCAGCGCCTCGGCGAACGTCCCGGCGGCGCGCGGCACGTCACCGCGAGCCATCTCGATCATCCCCAGGTTCAGGTACGCGGCGACATTCTTCGGATCGGCCGCCAGGCCGGCCCGAAGGGCGGCGGCAGCGCGGTCTGGCTGGCCGAGGCTGCCGTAGGCTGCCCCCGCCAGGATCCACGCCCGCGCGAACGCCGGGTCGGCTCGCGTGGCCGCGTCGGCCAGTTGCGCGGCGTCGTCGAGGCGACCACGCAGATACCGCGCCGTGCCCGCGTAGTACAGCGTGGCCGCGCGTTGCGGGTCGGACGCCAGCATGTCGGACACGATCGGATCGAGGGAATCGGCGTCCCCGGTGTCGGCGTAGATCGAGGCCAGTTGCTCGCGGGCCTCCGCGCTGCGCGGGTCGATCGCGAGCGCCTCGCGTGAGGTGGCCACCGCCCCGGACCAGTCGCCCTCCGACGCTTGCAGCCGCGACACCGCGACACGGGCCTGGAGGTTCGACGGGTCGGCCAGGCACATCGCCCGCAGCCGGCGGCGCACCTCGTCGATCGCGGCGGCCGCGGTGGCCGATCGCAGCAGCCCGTCCAGCGCCGCCGCGTCCCGCGGATCGAGATCAACGGCCCGGGCGAAGCTCGGGTAGGCGAGTGCGGCCGACGCGGCCGCCATCAGCATCTGGCCGCGGCCACGCCACTCCGTCGCGGACGCACCCGCCAGTGCGCGCCGGACCACCTCCGGCAGCCGCGCGGGCGTGTCGGGCCCGAGCAGCCGATCCAGCCCGACCTTCTTCGATGCTCCGTAGATCGCCCGGGGCGCCGAGTACTCGAGGGCCATGCGATCATCAGACTGGATCGCGGCCGACCCGGCGGCAGTGCGCAGCGCCGTTTCACCGGCTGCGACGAGCGAGATCACGGAGAACGGATCCCGCACGGACACCTGGGCCAGGTCGGCCGCCACGCCCGGACGCGACCAGTGCGTGGCGACGCCCGCGAGCAGCGGGTCGATCGGGGGCGCTCCTCCGACAAGCAGCACGTCGCCCTCGCCGACGAGCCATAGCGTCGCGTGGGGGAACTCGCGGAGGAACGTGGCAATGATGGACTGCAGGTCCGCCGCGCTCATGTCGTAGGAGTGTGCCCACTGGCAGAACAGGCCGCCGGGCGCGAGGCGCCGGCGCACCGAGGCGAAGAACTCGCGCGTGAACAGGGCCGACATTCCCGCCATCCACGGGTTGGACGGCTCCGAGATGATTACGTCGTAGCGCCGCGTCGACAGCATCATGTGCGATCGCCCGTCGCCGACGATGAGCCGCACGCGCGGATCGCGCAGGACGTCGCGGTTCTCGGCGCGGAAGAAGGCGGAGGCCTCGACCACCTCGGGGGAGATCTCGAGCACGTCGATGCGGCCGACGGGGTGGCGGGCAGCCGCCTCGAGAGTCACGCCGCTGCCCAGGCCGATGATGCACACGCTGTCCGGCGCCGGGTGGAGCAGGAGCGGCACGTGTCCCAGGAGCTTCTGGGTGAGCATGTCCCCGGAGTTCGACGCGTCGATCTTGCCGTCGATCGCCAGGGTGGTCGTCCCGGCCGACCGGCGCACGGTCACGGTGCCCACCGCGCCCTCCGCGTAGTACAGCGTCGTTCCCGCGGTCAGCGCGGACTCGACGTCCAGGCCGGCCAGGTACGGCGCGTACTTGTAGGCACCGCTCGTCACCAGATCCCGGTTCCAGGCGGGCAACAGGAGTGCCGTCACGATCGCCGCCGCCGCCACGGTCGCGCCGGCGAGCCGGGGTCGCAGGCCCGAGACACCGGCCATCGCGACGGCGAACCCGGCCGCCGCCACGGCGATCGAACTGCCCACGATCGTGTGCTGCAGTCCGACCGCGGGGATGAGCACGAAGCCCGCAGCCAGGGCACCCGCGATCGCGCCGAGCGTGTTGGCCGCGTACACGGTCGCGATGTCACGCGGCGCGGTGTCGAGTCGGCGCGTCGCCACCGCGATGGCCAGCGGGAACGCGGCTCCCAGCATCAGCGTTACCGGGAGGAGCAGGATCGCGGCAACGCCTCCCTGGAGCAGCAGCATCGAGCCGAACGCCGCCGTGGGATTCGAGGTGGCCCTGGCCACGACGAGCGGGACGCGGTCGATCAGCCCGAACACGCCGAGAGCCGACGCCGCGGTGAGCTCGAGGCAGAACGCGAGCCACAGGGCAGGCTGGCGTGCCCTTCCGGCCACGCGGGATCCGACCGCCGACCCGATCGCGAGCCCGCCGATGAAGGCGGCGAGCATCGCGCTGAACGCATAGCTCGTGGGCCCGACGATGAGCGCCAGCACGCGGGTCCACGTGACTTCGTACACCAGCGCGACGAAGCCTGAACAGGCCAGCGCCGCCGCCCCGAGCCACGGGCGTCCCGGATGACGCGATGCAGGGAGGGCCTCCGGCCGAACGGCCTTCCTCGCACGGCGTCCGGGTGCCGGCGCCGTCACCTGTCGGGCGGGGGGGGCCACCGGCGAGGCGGCGTCGTCTGCCGCCAGGATACGGCTCGACACCCAGTACGCCGCCGCGGCCGCCGTGACATTGAACAGGCCTCCAACGAGCGTCGTCAGGCGGAGCCCGATCGCCGGGAGCAGGACGAAGCCGGCGAGCACGGCGCCGGCCGCCGCACCGATCGTGTTGGCCGCGTAGAGGCCGCCTGCCTCCGCGCCGGCGCGGCGGTCATCGCGTACCGCCCAGCGGGCCGCGATCGGAAACGTGGCGCCCATCGCCGTCGTGGGAATCCCCAGGATGATCAGGCTGGTGGCCAGCCGGACGAGGCCGAAGTACGTGCCGCCCGTGCCGTCGGCGTACGCGCGGGCCAGCAGCGGCTGCAGCGCGGACAGCGCGGCCGGAAGCACCAGCGCCGAGGCGGCAATCAGGACCTCGAGCCCCGCGTAGAACTGGAGTGCCCGCCGGCGGGAGAGGCGGGCGCTGACGGTGCCGCCGATGATCGAGCCGGCGGCGAGCCCGCCCATGTAGGCTGCCAGCACGGTGCTCACCGCTGCCACGGTATGTCCCATGTGCAGCGTCAGCAGCCGCGACCACGCGACCTCGTACAGGAGGGCCGCGGTGCCCGACAGCGCGTACGCGACGTGGAAGAGCCGACGGTCCGTCAACCGCACCAGAACGTCACTTCTTTCTCCCGACCGGATTCTAGCCCGCATGATTCACGGACGCAATTGCGTGGGGCGCTGGCGATCGCGACTCTGGCATCGGGATTCGCCCAGGCCACAGCCAGGGAGCCTGGCGCTCCCCGGCCGTCTCCGTCATGATGCGGTCGCCAGGACCTCACTTGGCAGTGGCTCCGCCCGGCCCGGCATGACAGGCCTGGCCGCGCCGTAGTAGATGCCGTTGAACAGCAGCTTGAACGTGCGGTGCGGCTGGCCCCGGAATGTGATCTCGGGGCCGAACAGGCACACCCTGCCCTCGCCGAGGGGCGCGTCCACCACGGAACGACGGCCCGACCGGCCGCAGACGGGGACGTGCCGCTCGGCAACGCTCTGCACTCCGAGGGTCACCGCACGCCGTGTGACCCCGACGCGCGGCGGGAGACCCCTGGGGCGGGCTGGTGGCGGAGGGCTATAATCGGTTGAAGACCCGCCCCGCCGAGGTTGCCCATGCCGCCGGACACGCCCACCGTTCCGATTGACGAATCCGCCATCGCGACGACCCTCGAGGCCTGGCGCCGTGCCGACGCGGTCCGCGTGCGGGAGGTGCTGGCGAAAGCCCGCGAGCGGCAGGGGCTCGATGGCGGAGACATGGCGGCGCTGATGACGATCAGCGACCCCGATCTGCTCGGAGAGCTCTTCGGCGCGGCGCGCGACGTGAAGGAAGCGATCTACGGACGGCGGCTCGTGATCTTCGCGCCGCTCTACGTGTCGAACCTGTGCGGCAACGAGTGCACGTACTGCGCGTTCCGGGCGCGCAACCCGGACGTGCAGCGCCGCGCCCTGACGCAGGAGGAGATCGCCCGCGAGACCCGCATCCTGATCGACCAGGGCCACAAGCGAGTCCTGCTCGTGGCCGGCGAGTCGTATCCCCGGCAGGGCTTCTCGTACGTCCTCGACTCCATCGGCACGATCTACCGCGTGGCGGCAGGCAACGGCGAGGTCCGCCGCATCAACGTGAACGTCGCGCCGCTCGATCTCGACGAGTTCCGCGCGCTGAAAGCCGCCGGGATCGGCACGTACCAGCTGTTCCAGGAAACCTATCACCGCGGCACCTACGCGCGCGTCCACCTCGCCGGCCGGAAGAGGGACTACGACTGGCGCGTCACGGCCATGGATCGGGCGATGCAGGCCGGCATCGACGACGTGGGCATCGGCGTCCTGTTCGGACTGTTCGACTGGCGGTTCGAGCTGCTGGCGCTGATGCAGCACATCCGCCACCTGGAGGCCCGGTTCGGCGTCGGGCCGCACACCCTCAGCGTCCCACGCCTCGAGCCGGCTACCGGATCGGACGTGGCCAGCCACCCGCCGCAGCCGGTGTCGGACGTCGACTTCCGGAAGATCGTCGCGATCCTCAGGCTGGCCGTGCCCTACACGGGCATCATCATGTCCACGCGCGAGTCGGCCCACATCCGGCGCGAGACGTTCGCGCTCGGTGTGTCGCAGATCTCGGCGGGCAGCCGCACCAACCCCGGCGGTTACGCCGAAGAGGAGCGCGAGGACGCGAGCCAGTTCTGCCTGGGCGACCACCGGCCGCTCGACGAGGTAATCCGGGACGTCGCGTCGCTCGGCTACATCCCGTCGTTCTGCACGGCCTGCTACCGCCTCGGCCGAACCGGCCGCGATTTCATGGACCTCGCCAAGCCCGGTGACATCAAGGACCACTGCGAGCCGAACGCGCTGGCGACCTTCGTCGAGTACCTGATCGACTACGGCTCGGCCGAGACGCGAGCAGTCGGTGAGGCGTGCGTCCAGGACGCGCTCGATGCGATGGAACCGGCGGCGCGCACCCGAGCCGCGGGCATGGTCGAGCAGGTGAGGGCCGGCCGCCGCGACGTGTACTGCTGAACCTGGACAATCCGGACCACGGCCGCGTCGATGTCGCGATCGAGGCGGCGGGCGCGGGCTGGCGGACTCGACGCCGCGGGGAGAGCCCCGCCCGGCTCACTTCCAGTGCTGCTTGACGAACGCCTCCACCTCGGGCAGACCCCCTTGCAGGATGAGGTAGCCGTTGTGGGGCTCGCGGGGCGTGATCTCGTGATTGATGGCCGTCGTGAGCATCTCGCGGATTCTCGCGGGGTCGTCGGTCTGCGCGAGCACCCAGGCCAGTTTCATGTAAGCCGTCTCCGGCAGCATGTTGTCGAGCGGGATGATCCCCAGATCGAGCAGATCGCGGCCCGTGTCGTACACGTACATCTGCGCGAAGCCCCAGAGCGTCTGCACCGTCATCACGACGGTCATGCCCTTCTGGATGGCCCGGCGGATCGCCGGGTAGAGCGGCTTGTTGACGTGGCCCAGGCCCGTGCCCGCGATGACGAGGCCGCGATAGCCCATGGCCGAGAGGCCGTCGATGATGTCCGGGTTGAAGTTGGGGTAGTAGTACTGGATCGTCACCTTCTCTTCGAACACGGGCGAGATCACCGGCGTCCGCGACTTGTCGCGCTTCAGGAAGTCGGTCGTGAGGTACTTGAAGTGGGCGCCCGCCGTGTTGGCGTACCGGCTCACGGTGGCCAGGGGCGTCGCGCCCACGGTCCGGAAGGTGCTGCGGTAGCTGGAGTGCATCTTGCGGCACCGGGTCCCGCGGTGCAGCAGGTCGTAGTTGTCGGAGGTCGGGCCGAACATGCAGAGCATGACCTCGGCGATGTCGCACTCCGCGGCGGTGCGGACCGCGTTCATCAGGTTCAGCGCGGCGTCCGACGAGGGCCGATCCGATGACCGCTGGCTGCCCACCAGCACGATGGGCACCGGCGAGTTCTGCACCATGAAGCTCAGGATGGCGCCCGTGTGGGACATGGTGTCGGTGCCATGGCCGATCACGATGCCGTCGGCGCCCTTCCCGATCTCCTCGCCGATGGCGACGGCCAGGCCCTTGTACTGCTCCGGCCCCATGTTCTCGCTGAAGACGCCGAACAGCTTCCGGGTGGTCAGGTTGGCGATGTCCGCCAGCTCCGGCACCGCCCCGTAGAGCTCCCCAGGCGTGAAGGCCGGAATCACGGCCCCCGTGCGGTAGTCCAGGCGGCTGGCGATGGTGCCACCCGTGCCGAGGAGGGTCACGTTCTTCTTCTTCGGGTCGAACGGAAACGCCTTCTCGGGGATCTTGTAGACGGCCTTCCGGTAGCCCGTCTCGACGGCCTGGACGATGCGAAGCGCGGCGATGCCGACGTTGTAGCCGTTGAAGAGCTTGATGACGATGTGCAGGTCGTCGCAGGTTTCGTTGCGGGGCAGGATCACGCCCGCGAAGACCGAGCCCTCGTCGTTGGTGATCTCGACCTCGCTCCACACGCCGATCTGGTACCGGTCCAGGAGGCCCATGGCCGGGCCACGGTAGCCCTGTAGACGGTCGGTCCTTTCCGCCAGGGGAATGGTCATTGGCCGATCTCCTCGCGCGTGCGGGCCACGTAATCGGCGACGTCCTTCGCGGGGGCCCTGCCCCTCAGGAGCCCGACGGCACGGCCGGCCAGGAACCGGATCCGCTTGTCCGCCGTGTCGCCCTGGCCGCGGTGATAGCCCGCGAGCGTCAGGCCATCGACCTCGGGCGTCCACCGCTCGCGGCCCAGCAGGGCGATGCCCTCGGCCTCTGCGGCGCGCTCGGCCGACAGCGCATCCGTGGCCATGCGCGTGGCGACGCTCGCGACGGCCTCGCGCGGGATTCGGCCCGAGGCCAGCAGGTCGAAGACCTGGACCCATTCGGCCGCGCCCAGGCGCTCGATGGGAATGCCCGCGCGCGCCAGGGCCCGGGCCCGCTGGCCGATCGCGATCGCGGCCGTCAGGCCGTCGACGCCTGTCTTGTCCACGACGGCATCCAGGATCTCGGCACCCCCGCGGCGGATGAGGTAGTGGCACGTCTCTTCGGGCACGCGCCAGGACATGTAGCGTTCGATGCGCGTCCATGGAGCCGGTCTGAGGGAGGCCTTGATACCGGCGACGCGCGCCTCGGTCACGCGGGTCGGCGGCGAATCCGTGTCGGGATACATGCGATCGGGACCCGGCAGGATCCGTTCGAATGTCGTGAAGCCGCCCACCAGCGCCTGTCGCGTCTCCTTCGGTACGCCCATCGTCGCGTCGCAGAAGCGGAGCCGGATCTCCTCGGCGGCCGTGCGCACGTCCTCCTCGCCGCCGAAGACCATGAAGAAGTCATCCTGCTCGCCGAGGCGCACCCGCCGGCGCAGGCGCTCGAGCATGCCGTAGCGGCCCGGGAACTCGGGCATGCGGGCGCCGGTGAAGACGATGGGGGGCTGGTCCAGGCAGGCGATGACGCGGATCCGGCCCGAGAGTTCGTCCAGGAAGGTGGTGTCGGGCTGGGTCGGGTGATTGGCCAGGCCGGCGACCCCGTCCACCTTGACGGCGAGGACCTTGCCGCCCGCCTGCAGCGCCCGCCGGATGAAGCCCAGGTCCACGTCGGCCCAGACGTCGGAGACGTCGAAGGCCTGCATGCGGACGGCGTCGGGCGAGGTGAGGCCGCGGCGGTGCAGCTCATCGCGGAGCTCGAGGAGGTTGTGCTGGCGGATGCCTTCGTTGTGGACGAGCCGGACCGCGTAGCCGGCGCGGGGCACCCCCTTGATCTCGACCCGGTTTCCACCGCGGACCGATACGTTCACGTCCTGCCGGCTGGCGCCGATGCCCGTGCGCACGCGGCGCGTCGACCGCGCGGTGAGGCCGCACAGCAGGATGGCGTCCCGCACCTCGTCCGGCGTGCGCAGCTCCGGGCCGGTGACCGTTTCGGTCAGTGGCATGCCCAGGCGGTCCGTGCGCCAGACGATCTGGTGCCCCTTGTCCGACACCTCGCGGCAGGAGTCTTCCTCGACGCTCACGTGGGTGACCGTCAGCTTCCGGCCCTTGAACGGCAGCCAGCCGTTCACGCCGATGATCGCCGTCCGCTGGAAGCCCGTGGGAATCGACCCGTCGAGGTACTGTTTCCGCGCGATGTGCACCTCGTCGATGATGTCCATGTTCATCATCAGGCAGAGCTCGATGGCCACGTCGATGGCGTCCTGGTTGACCAGGAACGGGGGCGTGTCGTCCATCTCGTAGGTGCACACGTTCTGGTGGTTCAGGAGGTAGATGATCTCCTTCCTGGTCTTGAACTCCATCAGCGCCGTGCCGTCGTACTCGCCCAGCTCGGACAGGGTGGGCCGCATGTGCCGCAGCACCTCGCCGTCGTGGTCCCGCGTGTAGAGTCCCGCGGGGCAGCGGCAGAACAGCTTGTGCACCGTGTGGAGCTGCTGGTGCACTTCCAGGCCGGAGATGAAACCCACCGCCTCGTAGTCCAATGGCTCGAGCATCGACACCCTTTCGCCGGTGACCGCGAGACGGCCGTCGCGGCCGTCGCTGCACTCGTCATGGGCACCGCGCACAGGGGGGACCGACTCGTGGCCGGACGCGGCGGAGAGATTGTGTCACACTCGCCCGGGCCCCGGGAACGACGGAGACCGGGGGGAATCTGGAGGCTCCTCCCGCCGTCGCCCCGGGCCTTCAGGCCCGGGGAGCACCCCGCGGCTGAAGCCGCGGGGCTACGACCGCACGCCCCGCGCCGCAAGCCGCCCAGTCGTAGGCCCGGGGCCTTTCTCCGGTCGTCGCGCCGGGCCTTCCCTCCCGTCGTCGCCCCGGGCCTTCAGGCCCGGGGAGCACCCCGCGGCTGAAGCCGCGGGGCTGCGATCCGCGCGCCCCGCGCCGCAAGCCGCCAGGCTCCGGCGCCACACGTCGTCCTCGTCCGGCGTGTGTCCGGGGCTATGATGGGCGCATGTCCATTCGCCCCGAGGTGCCTCTCATGACCAACAAACCTGTCGCCCTGGTGCTCTCGCTCGTGTTCGCGCTCTCTGTCCTTCTGGTTCCGCAGGCACGCGCGCAGCGGGCGGCGCGGCCGGTCACGAAGCTGTTCATCTCCGTTGACATGGAGGGGGTCACGGGTGTCATCCAGCCCGCGCAACTCGGGCCGGGCGGGTTCGAATACGGCCAGGCCCGCGAGTGGGTGACGGGCGAGGTCAACGCGGCGATTGCCGCGGCCCGGGCGGCCGGCGTGAAGGAATTCGTCGTGTGCGACGCTCACGGCAACGCGCAGAACCTCCTGATCGACAAGCTGCCCGAGGACGTGCGCATCGTCCGCGGCTTCCCGAGGCCGCTCGAGATGATGCAGGGGATCGACCAGTCCTTCGACGGCGTGCTGCTCGTTGGCTATCACGCGAGCGAGTGGAACGTGGATGCGGTGCGCAGCCACACGATCTCGAGTGCGCGGCTGCTGGGCATCAAGCTGAATGGATCCGGCGTGATGGAAGCCGTGTTCAACGCCGCGATCGCCGGCCACTTCGGCGTGCCGGTGCTCTTCATCTCGGGCGACCGGGTGGCGGTCACCGAGCTGCAGAAGACCTTGCCGCACGCTGAGGGGGTCATCGTGAAGGAGCCGTACGGTTTCCACTCGGCGATCACGGTCACGCCCGCGCGGGGCCGGCAGCTGATTGCCGACGGCGTGACACGTGCCCTCGCCAGGGCGAATCAGGCGACGCCGTACGTGCTGAAGACGCCAATCGAACTGGAGGTGGGGTTCAAGTTCACACCCGACGCGGAACGGGCGGCTTACGTTCCGGGCCTGTCGCGCGTGGACGCGCATTTCGTGCGCGGCACGTTCGCGGACATGCCGACCGTCACGAAACTGATGCAGGTGCTGACCAGCCTCGAGCCGATCCAGTAGCGAGGCTATTCATCCTGGGGATCCGACGGCGGCAGGTCGCCGGGCGTCCGGCCTCCTCTGCGAAATCGTCGGGGCGGGTGACTGGCTCACCCGGTTCGCCGGCCACCCTCTCCCACCGCCCCGGCGCCGGCCCTCAGCCGCGCCGCCGCCCGCCCGGTCCCTGGCCCACGGTCCGCCCAAGCTGACGCAGGAGCGCGAGCACGCCCTCGGCGAGGTGCTCCGCCGTCTCGTGGCCGGCTGCCTTGCCGGGGTAGATCTCGTACAGCGCCCGGTACTCCGGGGGCGTCAGGTTGGGCATGATCACGTTGGCGCCGCGCGACAACGCGTGGCGTAGTCCTGCGGTCGGATCGAGCACGGCCAACGCCGTGGTGCTCGGGATGTTCGTGTCCGGGCACGCGAGCCTGGTGAGCGCCACGGCCTTCAGCGTGGTGAGCTCGTCGTTCGGCACCTGCTCGCCCGCGGGAGCCGCCAGTTCGTCCTTCAGCGGTCCCGCAAGAGGGGTTCGCGGGCTCGGGAGATACGGCCCGATCCCAACCATGTCCACGTCGTGATCGCGGAAGGTCCAGATGTCGCTGGCGAGCGTCGCCCACGTCTGGCCCGGGATGCCCACCATCACGCCCGTGCCGACCTCGAACCCGAAATCGCGCATGCGGACCAGTTGGGCCAGCCGGTCCGACACCGAGCCCGCGAGACTCGGGTGGATGCGCCGGTAGAGATCGGGGTCGGTCGTTTCGAAGCGCAGCAGGTACCGGTCGGCGCCGGCCTTCCGCCACACGCGCAGGTCTTCGTCGCTCCGCTCGCCCAGGCTCAGCGTGACCGCCGCCCCGGTCTCGTCCTTGATCGCGCGCACGACGCCGGCGACGAAGGGTCCCGTCACGCCCGGGTCTTCGCCGCCCTGCAGCACCACCGTGCCGAAGCCGAGATCGCGCGCCTGCCGCGCGCACGCGAGGATTTCGTTCCGCGTCATCCGGTACCGCGGCAGCGGCCCGGCGCATGCCGCGATCCCGCAGTACACGCACTCCCGCACGCAGTGGTTCGTGATCTCGACGAGGCCCCGCAGGTGGACCTCGTCACCGACGTGTGCCCGCCGGACCATGTCGGCGCGACGCCAGAGCGCATCGAGGGTCCGCGCGTCCGCCTCACGCAGCCACTCCAGGATGGCCGCGCGGTCCAGCCCGTCAAGGGCGGGCGGCACGGCAGGCCTCCAGCGCCGCCGGGAACGGCGCGAGCGCGCGCTCGAAGATCCCGAGCGAGTACGCAATTGTCAGCCCGTAGTTCGTGATGGGCACGCCCGCCTCGCGGCATCGATGGATCCGCGAGAGCATCTCGCGCCGGTTTCCGGTGCAGTTGCCGCAGTGGACGACGAGCCGGAACGGCGACAGGTCGGCGGGGAAGTCCCGGCCGCGGACGTGCACGAACTCCAGCGCCGCGCCCGTGTACTGCGTCAGCCATCGCGGGATCTTCACGCGCCCGATGTCGTCGCCGATCGGGTGGTGGGTGCACGTCTCGGCGACCAGGACCGTGTCGCCTGCCTTCAACGTCTCGATGCCGAACGTGCCGCGGACCTGCTCGGTCAGGTCGCCCTGGAAGCGCGCCATGAGGATCGAGAACGACGTCATCGGGACGGAGGGCGGTGTGTCGGCCGCGGCCTTCAGGAACGCCTGCGAGTCGGTGACGACCAGCGCGGGAGGCCGGGCGAGCGCCGCGATCGCCTGGGACAGCTCGCGCTCCTGCACGACGACCGCCAGGCTCTGCCCATCCAGCAGGTCGCGGATGGCCATCACCTGCGGCAGGATCAGGCGCCCTTTCGGCGCCTCCTTGTCGATGGGGACGACGAGCACGGCGATCCCGCCGGGCGGCACCAGGTCCGAGACCAGGCGGCGGTTGTCGAAGAAATCCGCGGGCGCCACGTGCAGCAACGCCTCGCGGAGCGCGGCGAGGCCTTCGCCGGTCAACGCCGACAGCGGCACCACGTCCGCGACCGCCATCTCCAGCCGCGCGCACTCGTCGGTCCCGAGCGGCCGCGCGTCGATCTTGTTGACGGCCACGACGACCGGGACGTCACGCCGCGCCAGTTCCGCGACGAGGCCGTCCTCGAACGGTCCCCAGGTGCCGCTCTCCGTGACGAGAATTCCGAGGTCCACGCGATCGAGCACGGCGCGGGTCCGTTCCGCGCGCAGCTCTCCCAGCGCGCCCTCGTCATCGATCCCGGCCGTGTCCACGAACAGCACCGGTCCGAGCGGGAGCAGTTCCATCGGCTTCTCGACCGGGTCGGTCGTGGTCCCGGCGACCGCCGAGACGATGGACACCCGCTGGCGGGTGATCGCATTGAGCAGCGACGACTTGCCCACGTTCCGGCGGCCGAACAGCCCGATGTGCAGCCGCAGCGCACGGGGTGCGGGCCGCATCACCGGCTCCTCGCCGGCGGGGCGAAGCCCAGCCGGCACACGGCATCGGCCGAGGTCGCGGCGTCGAATTCCTCGGCCGTCACGTAGCCGTCCGTGACCGCGGTGATCTTCAGCCCGCGGCCGGTGTCCCGTGCCCGCGCCACCAGCGCCGCCGCGCGCTCGTACCCCAGCAGCGGCAACAGGGCGGTCGCGCTGGCCGTGGCATTTTCGACGTGGCGCCGGCAGCGGGCCTCGTCGGCCTCGAGGCCGTCCACCGCGTCCCGCGCGAGGATGCCACAGGCGCGGCCCAGCAGATCGAACGACTCGAGCAGGCAGTGTGCGACGAGCGGCAGGAAGGGATTCAGCTCGAGCGAGCCGAGCGCGACAGCCGTGGTCAGCGCCTGGTCGTGGCTGATGGCCAGCAGCGCCGCCTGCGTGATGGCCTCCGGCACGACCGGGTTCACCTTGCCGGGCATGATGCTCGACCCGGCCTGCCGCGCGGGCAGGCGAATCTCGCCGAGGCCGGCGTCGGGGCCGGAACTCAGCAGCCGCAGGTCCCCGGAGATCTTGACGAGCGACGACGCCAGCGCCTTGAGCAGGCCCGAGACCTCGACGAAGACGTCCGCGTTCTGGGTCGCGTCGATCAGGTTCTCGGCGCGCGCGAGGCCGAGGCCGGTGATGTCGCGCAGGTCGTCGACGACCCGGAAGATGTAGTCGCGTGGCGCGGCCAGGCCGGTGCCGATGGCAGTGCCCCCGAGGTTGACGACGCGCAGGCGCTCTTCGGACGTGTGCAGCCGCCAGCGATCGCGGCCGAGCGCTTCCGCGTAGGCGCCCATCTCACGGCCGAGCGTGGTCAGCACGGCGTCCTGGTTCTCGGTGCGTCCCACTTTGACAACGTGCGCGAACGTCCGTTCCTTGCGCTGGAAGGCTTCCTGGAGCGCGACGACGGCGTCCTCGAGAGATTGCAGGCCGCGGATTGCGGCGATCCGCAGGGCCGTCGGGAACGTGTCATTCGTGCTCTGGTGCCGGTTCACATCGTCGGTCGGCGAGACGACGTCGTACGAGCCGCGCGGCTTGCCGAGCAGTTCGAGGGCGCGGTTGGCCAGGACCTCATTGACGTTCATGTTCGTGCTGGTGCCGGCGCCGCCCTGGAGGGCGTCGACCACGATCTCGGGCGCGAGGTGTCCGTCGAGGAGTTCCTGGCAGGCGCGGGCCAGCGCGTCGGCCTTCGCGGCGTCGGGCATGTAGCCGAGCGCACGGTTGGCGCGCAGCGCGGCCAGCTTGACGGCGCCGAAGGCTCGGGCCAGGTTCGGGTGCACCGGACGCCCGAGGAGCGGGAAGTTCTCGAGCGCGCGCAGCGTGTGGATCCCGTGGCGGGCCTCGCCCGGAATCTCGCGTTCGCCGAGAAAGTCGTGTTCGCGTCGGGGCATCTGGACCTCGGCCGATCATACCCCGGGCGGGACCGGGGAACAGGGACCAGGGGCCAGGGACCGAAGGTGGGGTTCGGGATTCGCTGCTGGGGCGTGACGGCGCCCAACGCCGCAAGACGCAAGCCGATCACGGCCGGGAGTCGTTCGCCGTGTGCCGTGTGCCGCGGTGTATACTCAGGCGGGCTGCACCAATACAGCGTCGAAAGGTGTACACCGATGCCCTCCAGCGGACTTGGGGCGGAGCTGGGACACTACCGCATCATCCGGGAACTCGGGCGCGGCGGCATGGGCGTCGTCTACCTTGCCCGCGACCAGAGGCTGGAGCGCCATGTCGCCATCAAGGTCCTGGCCGCCGACCGCGGCGACACGCGGCCCCGTCTCCTGCGCGAGGCTCGGGCCATCGCGGCGATCGACCACCCCAACATCTGCGCCGTGTACGAAGTCGGCGAGACCGCGGACGGCCAGGCCTTCATCGTCATGCAGCACCTCGAGGGTGAGACGCTGGCAGCCATGCTCCAGCGGGGGCCCCTGCCCCCCCGCGAGGCCCTCGTCCTGGCGGCCCAGATCGCGGAGGCGCTCGCCGCCGCCCACGGGCGGGGCATCATCCATCGGGACCTGAAACCGCAG
This sequence comes from uncultured Acidobacteriota bacterium, assembly GCA_963813325.1. GTDB lineage: Bacteria > Acidobacteriota > Vicinamibacteria > Vicinamibacterales > JAKQTR01 > CAWEYM01. The sequence continues at coordinate 483,166 of CAWEYM010000001.1, read as the reverse complement.
AACGTCATCGTCACTGCGGCCGGCAGGGCGAGACTACTGGACTTCGGCCTGTCGAAGGAACAGCCGGATCCGGTGCGCGACCCGGGTGCCGTGACCCGGTGGGGGGATACCCTGGATGGCGTCTTCAAGGGGACACCCGCCTACATGTCACCCGAGCAGATCCAGCAACGCCCGATCGACGGGCGCAGCGATCTGTTCGCCCTGGGCGTGATGCTGTTCGAATGCCTGACCGGACATCCTGCGTTCGCCGGCGCAACCACCGGGGAGCTGTTCGGCCAGATCCTGTATGTCCATCCGCCACCCGTGTCGAGCCTGCGTCCGGAGCTGACCGAGCGCCACGACGAATTGTGCTGCCGGTTGCTCGCCAAGGACCCCGCCGATCGATTCCAGTCCGCCGATGAGGTCATCGGCGCCCTGCGGTTGCTGACCTCCGACTCGTCGCGGAACACGGCGGCAGCCGATCCGCGAACCTCCCATGCCAGCGGTGTTCGGCCGATGCCGGCCCCAGGCATGGGCTGGACAAGCTCGACGACCCCGTCGGCGGTCGGACGTCGCCTCTCCCCGGCCGTGATCCTGGCGGCCATCCTGGCGCTGGTAGTGGCCGCGGGGGGCGGGTGGTGGTTCTGGAGCGCGTCGCGCGGACTGCCGCCGGCGCCCGCCGACGCGAGGCGTTGGTACGACCGCGGCACCGAGGCTCTCCGTGACGGTGCGTACCTCAGCGGGAAGCTCGCCCTGCAGGAAGCGCTTCGGCTGCACCCGCAGTACCCGCTCGCCCACGCCCGGCTGGCCGAGGCGCTGGCCGGGCTGGACGACGAGCGGGGCGCCAGGGACCAGTTGCTCCTCCTCTCGGCAGATGTGCCCGACCAGTCGCGGCTGTCGGAGGACGACCGGCTCCGACTCCAGGGCACGCGCGCGCTGGTGCTGAGAGATCTCACGGCGTCGCTCGCGGCGTATCGAACCCTCGCCGAGCGGCACGCGGGCGACGCCACGGCGTGGCTGGACCTCGGGCGGGCCCAGGAGGCGGCGGAAGAGCGGGAGAGCGCTCGCGCGTCGTACGCCCGTGCCATCCAGCTCGACCCGCAGTACGCCGCGGCGCGCCTGCGCTTCGGCGTCGTCGCGGCGCTCGAGTCCAGGCGTGACGAGGCCATGGCCGCGTACTCGGAGTCGGAGCGTCTCTACCGGGCGGCGGCCAACACCGAGGGAGTGGCCGAAGTGCTGCTCCGGCGCGGCCAGTTCCACTACGTGCAGGGCAACCTGGGGCCGGCGCGAACCGACCTTGAGCGGGCCCTCGACCTGGGGTCGTCGCTGAAGGCGACCTACCAGGTCGTCCGCGCGCGCCTGGCGCTCGGCGGCGTGACGGCGGCCGAGGGCAACTTCGCCGAGTCCGAACGCGTCGCGTCGGACGCCGTGCGGCAGGCCCTCGACGCGGGCCTGGACACCACGGCGGCCGACGGACTGATCGACCTGGCCGCGACGCTGTCGGAGTCGGGCCGGCCGGACGACGCGGCGGCGAAAGCCGAGCAGGCGATTCAACTGGCGGAGTTGCGCGGCGCGCCGCGGCCCGCGGCGCGGGCCCGGATCCAGCTCGCTGCCGTCCGGCTCGAACAGGCCAGGCCGCGTGACGCTCTGGCACTGGCGGATCGGGCGCTGGCCTTCGTCAAGCCGAACAGCTACCGCCGGTACGAGCTGCTGGCCCTCTCGGTGATGTCGCGGGCCTACCAGCAGCTGGACCAGCCGGATCGAGCGATCGCCATCTCCACCGACGTCGTGGCCGCGGCCGAGTCGCTCAAGGACGACTTCCAGGCGGCGATCGGCCTGTCGAACCTCGGCAATCTGGCGACCTCACTCGGTCAGCTGCCTCAGGCGCTCGCCTACCGGGAGCGGGCCGAGGCGATCCGCCGGCGCCAGCACGACGTCTCGGCGCTGCCGTACGACCTGGCGAACCGGGCCGAGCTGCTGATCCGCCTCGGACGCGACGCCGACGCCTCGCGCCTGCTCGACGAACTCGAGACCGGCATCAAGGCCGGCATCGACGCCTACGTGGGCCGGGCACGCCGGGCAGCGTTCCTCCGCGGCCTCGCCGCCCTGACGCTGCTGCGGCCGGCGGACGCACTCCGGCACTTCCGGGCGATGCCCCCTGCCGCCGGTGCCGATTCCGTGTCCGCCTTCGATCCGTTGCTTGTCGCGTACGCGGAGGCGCGCCTCGGGCGGCGCTCCGGGGACGCGCCATCCGGGGTGGCGAAGGCGGAGCCGCCGGTATCGGCGACGCTCGCCCGCGAGTGGCGGTACTGGCGGGCTGCCGCGTTTCTCGCGCAGGGACGGGCGGCGGCAGCCCTCGCCGACGCCGAGAATGGCCTGCAGCTCACGCGTGACCGGCCCAACGACGAAGTCCAGTGGAGGCTGGCGGCAATCGCCGCGGCGGCCCTGCAATCGCTGGGTGAGCCCGGGCGCGCGCGCGAAATGTCGACTGTGGCTGCGCAGACGCTCGAGCGCCTGCGTTCAAGCTGGCCCGAAGGCAACGACACGTACGAACGAAGGCCGGACCTTGCCGAGCTGAACGCCCGGCTGACCCCGACCGCACAGGCTCAAGGAGGGAAGTGATGACCGAGAACGCCACAGGCAGGGATCCGCGCGCTGCGCGACTGACGCTCCCGCCGGTCATGGTCGGCATCGGGCTGATGCTGCTCGGGACACTCGCGGTCCTGGCGAGGCAGGGGGGGAACGAACCGCCGATCCGGGTGAGGAACGGATCGATGATCTTCGAGCTCGTCACCAAGAACTGGCCCTCGGCCAAGTGGTCGAGCGACGGCAACAACTGGACGCCGTCGGAGGGGACCAGCAAGGGCACGTTGCAGGTGGTCGTCCAGAGCGCGAACGGGTACGACTGCCCGGCGGGGAAGAGTTACCAGGGGAACTCCGTCGAGGTCGCCTACGACAAGACGACGAAGGTCACCGTCCACGGCAGTGGAAACGGGAAGACCTTCCTGACGCCCAAGGCCGCGCTCGACCTGGTTGCAGGCTCGAACGACACCGTGCTCAAGCACGGCGAGGATGGAGTTGGCGTGATCACGAGCTTCGTGGTCAGAGGACATGGCCAGCCGCAGACCTGCTCGGTGACGCCGGGTGCGGCCCACCCGACGATCGATGTTCTGATCTGCTCGTGGGATCCGGCCAAACCCTGCAAGGTCGAATGATCTGAGCCGTCAGCCGCAGCCGCGGAGTCAGGTCAGGCAAGCTCCGCGGCCTCGCGGGGGTGGCAATTCCGAACGGCTAGCGCGTCCGCTCGGCGGCGACGGCCAGCAGGGGAAAGCTGCGCTCGAACAGATCGAGATCCTCCAGCGCCGCGCGGCAGAGGGTGTCGAGCATCCTGATGGGCGGCTTCATCTCCAACGCGCAGTTCGCGTCGATCCGTGCTTTCCAGCAGCCGAAGGTCGGCATGGACGGTCCGCGCACGTCGGTCGCTTCCCGCACCGTCCAGCCCGCCTCCTCGATGGCCTGGATCGTCGCGGCCGGCGACATCGCGAGGCAGGTGCCGCCGAAGGTCTCGATCGGTTCCCGTGCGGCGAACACGTTGCAGGTGGTCACGAGCACGAGCACATCGGAAATCCCGGTCAGCGACCCGAGCAGCCGCGGCTTGTCGAAGATGTGGTCGAGGCTCTCCATCATGAACACCTGGTCGAAGCGTCCGAGCGCCCCGAGATCGGCGTCTTCGACGTCGAGCAGGTTTGCCTGAAGGCCCAGGGCACGGCAATACGCGTGCTGGTTCCGGCTGTTGGTGACGCCGTGCACGCGGTAGCCGCAGGATGCCAGTTCGCGCGCCGGTCCTCCCCATCCGCAGCCGATGTCGAGCAGGGTCGGCCCGGCATCCAGGTACGGCGTCAGGCGCCGAACAGCCTGGCGCATGCCCGCCTCGAGCGACATGCCCGGTTCGAAGTAGCCGAAGTGGAAGTGCAGATTGTCGCCGAGGATGGGGCGCCACTCCTCGGCGGTCATCAGGTCGAAGTACTCGACGGTGCGCATGCGTCAGTATGCGATCAACCGCTCGCGCGTGTCATGCGGCCGCTTCAGCGCCATGCGCAAAGGGGTCACGTCGGCTCGCGGCGTGACCTCCCCGCGGTCCGCGTCGATGCCCCCCGGCGCGGGCGGAGGACGCAGCAGTCCATCACTTCGCCGGCCCCGTCTTTGCCGGCTCCGCCTTCGCGTCCTTCTTCAGGTACGGCACGCCCTCGGTCAGCCAGGCCGGCGCCGGCGCGCCCTTCAGGTAGTGGTCGAAGAACTCCATGAACCGGATCGTCAGGTCCTTCTGGTTCGCGAGCCCGCCGAGGTGGTGGCCTTCGTTCGGGTACGCCAGCAAGACGGCCTTCTTCCCGTTGTAGCGGAGCGCATTGTAGAAGGCCAGGCCGTTGATGAAGCCGACCGTCGGGTCGGAGGTTCCGTGCATGATCAGGAACGGCGCGGTCGCCTTCGGCGCCCACGTGAGCGCCGATTCGCTTCGATACCGGTCGGGCTGGTCCCACGGTGAAAAGCCCCAGCGTCCCTGGTCGTACAGGTAGTACCCGAACGCCGTGTCACCGCTGCCGCCGGAGGCGGCATACGACCAGCCCCAGTTCATGGCGAAGTCGTTGGCCAGGTCGACCACGCCCGCGCCCATGCCGACGGCGGCGAACATCTTCGAGACCGCCCCGATATAGGCCGCGCCCTCGCCGCCGTAGCTGTGCCCGGTGACGCCGATGCGCCTGGGGTCGGCGTAGCCGAGTTCGATCACCTTGCGCGTGGCCGCCTCGACGCATTCCAGCATGTCGCTGTGCGACGAGCCGGTGCGGAAGTGGACGTCCGGCATCATCGTGAGGTAGCCGTCACTGACCGCCTGCGTGGGCATCCGGCCCATGCTGACCATGTACACCGGCGGGACGTAGACGTGCATGTTCTGCGAGTTCTTCTCGTAGAAGGTCACGATCATCGGGCGCTTCTCGCCCGGCTTGTAGTCGTCGGGCACCGCCAGGATGCCCTGCAGCCGCACGCCGTCCTTGTTCTTGAAGTCGAACAGCACGCGATGGCCCCACAGGTAGTCCCTCTGCTGCGGGTTGGCGTCGGTGATCTTCTTCGAGTCGGTGAAGCCGGGGCCCGACACGCGCAGGTCCGGGAACTCGGCGAACGTCTCGCGCGTGAGCAGGAACCGATCGGCCTTCATCGCCTTCACGGGCGAGCCGAAGGACGCGTCCTCGTACACGAGCTCCTTCATCTGACCCGCAGCGAGTTCGTAGAAGCCGGCCTTCTTCGTCCACTGGCCGTAAGCCGACAGGGTGACGGGCTTCGTCAGGTCGAACGTTCCACGCGGGCCGACCTTGCGCGGCAACGTCAGGTCGACCGGCTCGGTCCGGACCAGGCGGAAGCGCATCTCGTTCCGATCGCCGAGGCCGCCGGTGAGGCTGGTCGCCGCGGAGCCGTCGAGCGGCAGCAGCCACAGGTCGTACCGGTGGTTCACGATGACCGCCGTGCCGTCGCTCGTGTACCCGGCAACGCCGTAGGACGGCTTCGTCCCCGGGTGGTCGTCTTCCATGTCGACGAAGCTCACCCGCGTGGCGCCGCCGAGCGTCCGCGTCGTGTTCGCGTCGAGATCGTAGGCCTGGAACCTGCCGTCCTTCCAGTAGAGGAAGCGCGTGCCGTGGGACGAGATGCCAAAGACGTGCCTGCCGATCAGCTGCCCCTTGACGATCGGCGTCCGCTCGCCGGTGGACGTGTTCACGCGGTAGAAGTCGGCGGCCGGGAGCTTCCTGTCGAGGAGGTAGCCGCGCGTGTCGCGGCCCACGGCCCACTTGCCGTCCGGCGCGACGTCCAGGTCCTTCATGGTCTCGTCGGCGAGCTTGACGAACCGTCCAGCCGGAACATCGAACGCCTGGCGGAAGGTGAAGTTGCGGTCCTGGTTCGCGCGGATCATCTGGAGGGACTGCACGCGCTCGTCGGCCGTATTCCACACGTCGACGTCCGGCGCCTCGTCAGTCGACTTGCGCGCCGTGTCGGGCGTCGGCACCTGTTCCTTCATCCCGAAGAATACCCGCGCGCTGTCCTCGCTCCACGCGATCGGCGCGCGATCGCTGACGACCCAGCCCCTCGGGAACAGGTCGGCCCTGGCCGGGTCGAACTCGACGGGCACCGCCGCGGGCGCGCCGTCCCTGAGCGCCGCCGGGACGTCCGGGAACGCGAGGAGCACGTTGCTCTTCTCGCGCATCTTCTCGACGTCGCTTCCCTTGAGCACGGCGAGGGAGGTGCCGGCCTCGTTCCAGACGAGCCGGCTGTACTGCTTCGCGTCGTTGTCGAGCGGCGTGATGCGCCCGTTGCGCGAGTCGAAGACGAACACGCCGTTGGCGTCCTTCACGGGGTCATCCACCGTGTAGGCGAGCAGCTCGCCCGTGCGGCTGAAGGCGATGTCGCCCACGCTGCCGAGCAACTGGTGGCCGCCGGTCCGGAGGTCCAGCAGGATGACGTCGAGGCCGCGCGGCCCGGCCGGCAAGCTGGCGACCCCTGCGCGCCCGCCGCCTGGCGCCCCCGGCGTGGAGCCGCCGCGTCCGCCCGTGCCGCCGGCCGTCTCGGGCCCCCGGCGCTGGAGGACCAGACAGGTGGAGGCGGGCGAGAACGTGAACGACCCGATGTCCTGCCACGACCGCACCGCGCCGGTCGCGAGGTTCCTCAGTTCGACACGCCGCGGGGGAATTGCCGCGGCGCCGCCGCCGCGCCCTGCTCCCTGGCCCGGGGGCGCCGGCGTCGCGCCGGGTTGTGGGGGAGCGGACGGCGTCGCGCCGGGCGCCGGCGTGGCAGCGGCCGCGCTGCGGCTGGCGCGGGCGCGCTCGGCTGCGCCGGGATCCACCTGGTAGGCGATCCACTTCGAGTCGGGCGAGAAGTCCGCGTCGGTGGCGTCCGCGACGGTCACCTCCGCGTTCGTCTCGAGCGACAGCAGGTGCAGGACCGGCTTCGCCTCGGCCGGGATCGTGTTCGTGAGCTGCAGCGTCCAGGCGACCCACTTCCCGTCGCCGGACATCTCCTGGCCCGTGATGCTGCGCCACTTCGTGTAGTCGTCGATGGTGAGCGCCTCCTTCGCGGCCGTCTGCGCCACGATCTGCCTGCTGGATGGTCCCGCGGACTGCGCCGTCGTCAGCGCCGACGCGGCGACCACGGCGAGACCGAGGGCGGCGAGCACCGTGAACCGGCGGCGCGTGAACAGAGAGATCGTGGCAGGGAGGTGCATGTTGGGTTCCATCTGGCCGTCGAAGCGCAAGGTGTCCAGGCCCGTGACCGGCGGCAAAGCCAGGAGCCGTGAGCCGAAAGCCGTGAGCCGGGTGACCTACCCGATGTGCTTCCCCCGCGGGGTGTAGTGGGTGTGCAGCAACCGGTGACTGATGTGGCCGCACGGCCCGTCGGTCAGGAACTCGTCGTAGAGCTTCAGCACGGCCGGGTTCTCGTGCGACTTGCGCACGGCGCTCCCGGCATCCTCCGAGTAGATGGCCCGCGCCCGCGCCGCACGGATGTCCGGCGAGGTGGGGATGGGCTGCCCGCCGCCGCCGATGCAGCCGCCCGGGCACCCCATGAACTCGATGAAGTGGCACTCGCTGAACCTGCCGCCGGCCTTGATGTCCTCCATCACGCGCCGGGCGTTCGCGGTGCCGTGGGCCACCGCGACCTTCAGCGTGGCGCCCCTCAGGAACTCGAAGCTCGGGACGAGCGGCTTGATGAGGGCGGGCACGTCGGGGTTGATCTGCGTGATCGGCAGCTCGACGTACTTCACGCCTTCGAAGCCGCGCACCGGAATGATATTCGCGTGGTCGAAGAGCTTCTCGACCTGGATTCCGCAGACCAGCTCGATCACGGTGCGCAGAGCCGCTTCCATGACGCCGCCCGACGCCCCGAAGATGACGCCGGACCCGGTGGCCGTCCCGAACGGGTCGTCGAAATCGCTCGCGGCCATGTCGGGCAGGTGGATGCCGGCCTCCTTGATCATCTGGGCCAGCTCGCGCGTGGTCAACCCGTAGTCCACGTCCTTGAAGCCGCTGTCGTCCATCTCCGGCCGGTTGCACTCGAACTTCTTGGCGGAGCACGGCATCAGCGCGACCGTCACGATGTCCTTCGGGTCGATCCCGTGCAGCGTCGCGTAGTAGGTCTTGATCACCGCCCCGAACATCTGCTGCGGGCTCTTGGCCGACGACAGGTTCGGGATGTACTCGGGGTAGAAGTGCTCCAGGAACTTCACCCACCCGGGCGAGCAGCTCGTGAACTGCGGGAAGACCGCCGGCTCACCCTTGACCAGCGCCTTGTAGAGGCGGCCGAGCAGTTCGGTGCCCTCCTCGATGATCGTCAGGTCGGCGGCGAAGTTCGTGTCGAACACCCTGTCGAAGCCGGCCAGCTTGAGCGCGGTGTTCATCTGGAACGTCATCGGCGTGCCAGGCTCGCAGCCGAAGCACTCCCCGATCGCCGCGCGCGGGCTCGGCGCCGTCTGGATGACGACGTGCCTGGCCGGGTCGTCGATGGCGCGCCAGACCTCGTCGGAGGTGTCGCGGGCATGGAGCGCGCCGGTCGGGCAGCGGTTGATGCACTGCCCGCAGTTGATGCACACGACGTCGCCGAGCGGCTTGTCGAGGTACGTCGAGATGCGCGTCTTGTTGCTCCGGCCCACCGCCTCGAGCACCCCGACCTCCTGCATGTCGATGCAGGTCCGCACGCACCGGCGGCAGAGGATGCACTTGTCCATGTCGCGGACGACGGAGTAGCTCGACTCGTCCTTCGGGTACTGCGACGTCTGGACGTGGCCGAACCGGTAGAAGTCCACGCCGTATTCCCGCGCCAGCGTTTGGAGCTCGCAGTTGTTGTTGCGCTTGCAGCTGTAGCACTCGCCGTAGTGCGTGGAGAGCAGCAGGTCCACCACGTGCCGGCGCGCCTGCCGGACCTTCCGCGTGTGGGTCCGGACCTTCAGCGGCCCGGTCACCGGGTACGCGCAGGCCGCCTGCAGCGTGCGTTGCCCCTCCACCTCGACCACGCACACGCGGCAGACGCCGGCCACGCACAGGTCGGGGTGGTGGCAGAGCGTCGGGATCCGCACGCCGACCCGCCTCGCCGCCTCCAGGACGGTGGTCCCCATCGGCACCTTCACGTCGTGCCCGTCGACGTTGACCGTGATCTGCCCGCCAATCATCTGCGAGACGTCGCCCGTTACCGACACCTGCTGGGGCTTCTGGCTTCTCGGCGCGCGCGACGTGTCCACCCCGGGTCTCACCTCACCGCTCATCGTTCACCTCGACTGGGAAGCCGGCCGCCGTCACGCCCCGTGGGCCTCGGCCGCCGTCGTCCTCCCCAGGATCTCGTCCTGGAAGTGCTTCACGATCGACACGAAGGCATTCGGGCTCGACTGGCCCAGGCCGCACTTCGACGCCAGTTGCATCGTTTCGGAGAGCGCCAGCAGTTCCTGCAGGTACGCCGTGGTGCAGGCGCCGCGCTCGAGCCGCTCGATGCCGCCGAGGAGCTTGGCATTGCCGGCGCGGCAGGGCGTGCACTGGCCGCACGACTCCTCGACGAAGAACTCCATGAAGTTCTTCGCCACGTGCAGCATGTCGCGGCCCGGCCCGAACACGATGATCGACCCGCCCGTGGCGATGTCTTCGAAGGCGATGAGCCGGCCGAACTCGGCCGCGGGCAGGCAGTGGCCGGAGGCGCCGCCGATCTGGACGGCCTTGGCCCCGGCGCCGCCGACCCGATCGAGCAGGTCGGCGACGGAGATGCCCAGCGGGAACTCGTACACGCCCGGCCGCTCGCAGTCCCCCGAGACGCTGAACAGCTTGGAGCCCGCGGAGCGTTCCGTGCCGATGCTCCGGAACCACGCCGCGCCCTTCGCGAGGATGGCGGTCACCGACGCCAGCGTCTCCACGTTGTTCACGACCGTGGGCTGCTTCAGGAACCCGGTGTCCACCGGGAACGGCGGCCGGTTGCGCGGCTCGCCCCGGTGGCCCTCGAGCGACTCGATGAGCGCCGTCTCTTCGCCGCAGACGTACGCGCCGGCGCCCATCCGGACGGCGATGTCGAAGTCGAACCCGGCGGCCCCGAGGATCGCGGTCCCGAGCTGCCCGGCCGCGCGGCGCCGTCCGAGGACGGCGTCGAGATGCGGCCGCATGTAGACGTACTCGCCGCGGAGGTAGAGGATGCCCTTCGCCGCGCCGATCGCGCGGGCCGCGATGGTCATGCCCTCGAACACGAGATCGGCGTACTCGAGCAGCAGCACCCGGTCCTTGAACGTGCCGGGTTCGCCCTCGTCCGCGTTGCACACGACGTACTTCGCCCCGCCCTCGGCCACCCGCGCCGCCGCCGCCAGGTTCCACTTGGTCCCCGTGGGGAAGCCGGCGCCGCCGCGCCCGCGCAGGTTCGAGGCCGCCACCTCGGCGATGATGTCGGCGCGGCCCTTCGCCATGGCGGCCGCCAGGCCGGCGCCGGGCGGCACGCTGTCGAACGTCAGGGGGGTCTTCCGGCTGTCGATGGGATTCATGATGGTCCTCGCGCTCACGCGTGCACCTGTTGCGCGGCGTGCGCCCCGAACACCTTCCGGCAATCCTCGATGATCCGGTGCACCTGGTCGGGCGTCACCCGCGTGTAGACGCGATCGTTCACGAGGAGCGCCGGGCCCTGGTCGCACATCCCGAGGCAGCTCGCCCACTCGAGGCTGAACCGCCCGTCCGGCGTCGTGTCGCCGAACGCGATGCCCAGCTCGTTCTGGAGCTGGCGCGCCACCCGCGCCTTGCCCGCGAGGTCGCACGAAATCGTCTGGCAGAGCCTGATCAGGAAACGCCCCTTCGGCTCGCTGTGGAGGAACGCGTAGAACGACACGACGCCGTAGACCTCCGCGGGGTGAATGCCGAGCTCGTCCGCCACGACCTGCATCGCGAAATCGGACACCGACGAGTGCCGCTCCTGCAGGTCCTGCAGGACCGGCATCAGCGCGGAGCGCGCCCGGCCGTGCCGCGCGACGAGCTCGCGGATTTCGTCCTGGACTTGCTGCTGCTGGCTCACAAGCATGTTCGGTCTCCCTGCGTCACGTGCTCAGCAACTCGTTCACCGTCTTCAGCAGGTCTGCGGGCCGGACCGGCTTCTCGAAGAAGGCGTCAACCGGCACGACCTCGCTGTCCCGGTCGTAGGTCATGCCCGTGACCCGGCCCACGCTGGTCAGCATCACGATCGGCAGCGTGTGGCCCGTCCGGCGCAGCTCCTGCGCCATGGCGATTCCGTCGTCGGGCTGCTCCATCATCACGTCGAGGATCATCAGGTCCGGCTTGAAGGACGCCAGCGCCTCCATGCCCTCGGCCCGGCTCGCCGCCGACCGTACCTCGTGCCCCTCCCGCTCCAGGAACAGCGACACCGCAAAGATGATGTCCGGGTCGTCGTCCACCACGAGGATTCTGGCCATAGACACACTCCCTGTCGTTGGAGCCGGGACCCCCGCCCCTCGCGATCGCGAGGCCGCGGGATCGATCCTCGGCCGGCCGCGTCCGACCGCCACGGACGACGGCCCGGAGCACGACCTGGCGGCGGGGGCTTGCACGGATCGCGCGGGCAGCGCAGCGGGGGTAGCGAAATGCGTGCTGGGATCCTGACGGGGGCCGGTCTGGCCCGGCGTGCGCGCCGCCACCAGGCGGGATGCGGCGTCAACCGGGCCAGCCATGATTCTAGTCGGGATGGGGGGAGATGTCACCCAGCAGCCCCCGGGGCTCGTGAGTTGCCGGCCCGATTGGGCCCGGCAGGCGCCCGCTTCTCGGACTATCGCGCGGCGACGAGCGGCGGGGCGGCGGCCACGGCCGCCGGCAGCGTGACGACGAACGTCGTGCCCACGCTCTCCTGGCTCGTCACCGTGATCTGTCCGCCGTAGCGCTCCACCACGTTCTTGACGATGGACAGGCCCAGGCCGGTTCCTGTGTCCTCGACAACCTTGGCGTTGCGGGCACGGTAGAACTCCTTGAACAGGTGCGGGAGGGCGTCCTGCGGGATGCCGATGCCCGTATCCTTCACTTCCAGCCGCACGGTGTTCCGCTCGCGCGCGAGCGTCAGGGCGATCCACCCCTGCGTGGTGTACTTGACCGCGTTGCTCACCAGGTTGCCGACGATGCGATCGATGTCCCCGGCATCGCACCAGACGTCGAGCGGGCCGGCCGGCCGGGTGACCGAGAGCGCGACATGCTTGTCGCGCGCCATCGGCTGAAACCGCTCCACGACCTCGGCGACGGCCTGGCCGAGATCGACATTGCGCCGGTCGGTGGTGTCCATATCCGCCTTGCCGGCGGCCAGGTCGAGCAGGTCGTCGATGAGCGCGTGCAGCGAGGCGAGGCGGCGCTGGGCCCGCCCCACCACCTTCGCCTGGACCGGTCCGAGCGTGCCGGCGTACCCGTCGGACAGCGTCAGGAGCAGGCTCTCGGCCACGCGCACGGGGGACCGCAGCTCGTGCGTCGTGATGCGCAGGAACCGCGACTTGTCCCGATCCAGGTCGGCCAGCAGCTGGTACGCCTTGGCATTCTCGATGGCGGCGGCGCCATGCGCGGCGACCGCCTCGAGGTAGGAGGCGTCCTCGTCGGTGAACCGGTGACCCGGCGCGCCGTAGGCCCGCAGCACGCCCATCGGCCCCGTGCGCCCCGTGATCGCCACGCTGAGCATGGACGCGATGCCCTCGTCGCGGACCAGCTCGGGGTGCCAGATCCGGGAATCCACCTCGACGTCCGGCACGTTGACGACCCCGTCGCGCAGCGTGTCCTGGTCGAGCACCGAGCGGGCGTACTCCTCTGGCACCTCGTCCCGGTACGCCTCGCTCAATCCCCAGCTCGCGGCGAAGTCGACCTGGGAGCGCGCCTGGTCGATGAGCCGGATCGCCGCCGCGCGGCACCCGAGGACGCGGGCCGCCGCCTCGACGATCCGGTCGAGGACGGCCGTGATGTCGAGCGTCGACGTGATGTCGCGGACACCGTCGTACAGCCCGCTCAGCTCGCGCTCGCGCCGCCGCAGCCGCCGGGCGATCGACATGCAGCAGTACGCCATCACGTAGCAGGCCGCCGTGAAGAACGCGAGCACCGCGCCGATGTAGGGCAGGTCGTTGTAACGCGCCGGCTGCACGATGGCGACGTGCGGCAGGACCTGCAGATACTCGAGCGCCGCGACCACGCCCACCAGCAGCGGGGCGAGGCTCACGTACAGGAACCCGTGGTGGTGCGGCAGCAGCAGCGAGGCGATCGTGATGTGGAACAGGAAGAAGATGATCGCCGGGCTCTCGACGCCCCCGGACAACGCGACGAGCACCGTCATCGCCACCCAGTCGAGGCCGATCTGGACGCGGACGAAGGCCTCGTGGGCCGCGGTGTCGTCGGGCCGCCGCCGCCGCAGCCACCGGAGCCCCCACCACAACGCCGCGTTGTACGCGAGGATGCCCGTGCCGACCGCGAAGAGCGCGCCCCCGGGCAGGCGAACCCGCAGCACCTGGGTGGCGAGCAACGTCGCCAGCAGCACAGCGAGGCTCGCGAGCCAGCGGAGCGAGATCAGCCAGCCGAGGCTGTTCACCAGCTCCTGCTCGACGAGCGCGGGGCGGCGGGTCGGCCCGGACGGCAGAGCAGGCATCGCGTGTCGGTCCATCGTCAGTCCAGCGAGGCCGCAAGGGTGTCCGCGCCTGTCGGGGAACGGCTGCGCCTGCTGCCAGTGCGCGGGCGCGCGCGTTCCTTCTTACCGCCGGGCCCCCGGCCTGTCAAGGGACGGGGCCGATGCCGGTCGAGCCCGCCGCGCGTTCGTGGTCGCCGGGGGCCGTCATGGGGCGCCGCGCCCGCGGAGGGGCGCCCCACCCGACCGGTCAGGCGCGCGGGAAGTATCGCGCCACGGCGTCCCCGACCTCGCGAAGCCACGCCTGCCGCTGTTCGAGCGTGCTGACGATGATCGGCGAGAAGTCCCAGCGCCGCGTCGTGGCAACGCCGCACAGGCCGAACACCACCGTGAGCCAGTGTGTCTCGAGCGGGTCGCCGAACAGCTGTACTTCCTTCTCGTGCGGCGTGTTCGCGGTCGTGAAGACCAGGCCCACCGACGCCTTGAGGAGGCCGACCGGCTTTGCGCCGCCCTGGCCGTCGGGGATGAAGTTATAGGCGCGGCCCGCCCGCAGCACGCGGTCCACCCAGCCCCGCAGGATTGCCGGCGGCGCGCTCCACCAGTTCGGGTGGACGAAGATGATGCCGTCGGCCTCGCCGACCTCGCGGCAGTGCCGCTCGATCTCGGGCGGGAGCACCGCGTCCTTCGGAAGCTCGGCGGTCTGCATGAGCGGGTCGAAGCCCTCGCGGTAGAGATCGTGGAAGCGGACCTGGTGGCCGTTGGCCTGGAGCGCCCTGATGGCCGTGTCGCAGATGGCGTGGTTGAAGCTGCCGAGCGTCGGGTGTCCGAGAATGATGGAAACGATCATGATCCGTATCAGGGGGACTGGAGGTGGATGCCGTTCCGCGATCGCGCGGAAGAAGGTCGGGTCGCGCCGGGGGCCGCCGCCCCACGATCATACATCTTTGGCCGCGGGGCTCGCGATTCTGCGGCCGACCTGCCGGCCGATTCGCGGGGCTACACTGGCCGCCCACCGGCTGCGCGGCTTCGTGGACGGCCACCAGTGGGTGGCGCGCCGCCTGGCAAATGGACGGAGGCAGCCTGAGACCGTTATTTGCGTTTCGTGCTGATATCACTAATAATGCCCGTGACTGTTTTCACCGCCGCAAACAAGGCAGCCGATGACCAGCCCACCACAGCGTCAGCCCCATGGCCGCTGGATGCAAGGCCAGCGCGGCTACCGCGCCTACGTGCCGGCGCCGCTCCCACCGCCGATCGGGTGGAACGGTAGCCTGGCGGCAGCGTTGTCGGCAGCCGACCTCGCCGTCGGCCGGCTGGCCGGCGAGGGGCGGCGCCTTCCGAATCCGCACCTTCTGATTCGGCCGTTCGTCCGGCGCGAGGCGGTGCTTTCGAGCCGCATTGAAGGCACCGAGGCCACGCTCGGCGAGCTGCTGGCCGCCGAGGCCGGCGCCGCAGTCGAACGGAGTCCCGCCGATCTTCGGGAGGTCGGCAACTACGTCGTCGCCCTGGAGTTCGGTGTTCAGCGGCTGCGCAGATTCCCACTGTCGCTGCGCCTCGTCAGGGAACTGCACGAAAAACTGATGCGCGGCGTGCGCGGTGACCGAGCGACGCCGGGCGAATTCCGTCGCAGCCAGAATTGGATCGGCCCGCCAGGCGGCACACTGGCCAGTGCCCGCTTCGTCCCGCCGCCCCCGGATCTGCTGATGGAATGCCTCGGCGCGTGGGAGACATTCCTGCACGACGCTGCGCTCCCACCCCTGGCGCATGCGGCGCTCGCTCATTCGCAGTTCGAGGCGATCCACCCGTTTCTCGACGGCAACGGAAGGGTTGGCCGGCTCCTCATCACGCTGCTGCTCGTTTCAAAGGGGGTGCTTCCATCGCCACTGCTCTATATCAGCGCCTGGTTCGAGTCCACGCGCCCGGAGTACTACGCGCGTCTGGCTGCCGTCACAGAACATGGCGAGTGGGAGGAATGGCTCGCGTATTTCTTTGCCGGGGTCGCCAGCCAGGCAGACGATGCGGTGGGCCGCATCCAGCGGATCGATGCGCTGATCTCGGACTGGCGCGAGCGAGTGGCGAAAGGGTCGTCGCGGTTGCCTGAACGGGCGATCGATCTGTTCGCCGAAAACCCCTTCTGGACGGTGAATCGTCTCGCCGAACGCCTGGACGTTGCGTTCACGAGCGCTCAACGGGCTGTCAACCGGCTGGAAGAGGCAGGCGTGATCGCGCTCGCCACCGAGGCGAAGCGAAACCGCGTGTACTGTGCGAGGGCTCTCCTCGAGATTCTCGAGGAGCCGCCGCAGCCAGCGAAGGGCCGCGCCGCTCCCGGTCGCGGGAGAACACCATGAGCCCAGACGTGTCCGAGCGCGCCTTTGAAGGAGCCATCGAGTTCCTGACAAAGGCTTCGTGACACCTCCCGACGCAGACTACCGCCGCATATCGTGCGGCACGACGACCTCGGTCGTGGCCGTCGTCGTCGCTCCGAACGTGTCGGTTGCGCTGTACGTGATCGTGTAGGCGCGGCCCGTTCCCCGGCCGAGACGCGCCGCCCGCAGCAGGAACGTCCGGTCGTCGCTTCCGACCACCGCCCCCTGGACGTCGCCGGTGCCAAGCGGCTCGTTGGCCGTGATCGACACGAGCTTCACCGCCGGCGTCCCGCCCGCGCCGCTGGCGCTGACCGCGACAACGATCGCCACCATCCTGCCGTTCGGGGGCCAGATCGTGGACGGCGACGCGCTGACGTGCAGCACGGGCGGCAGGTTCACGAACAGCGCGAACGGCGACAACGCCGAGACGCTGCCGCACACCACCTGGGCGCCCACATCCACCGATGTCGTCACGTCGGCCCACGCATCCGATTCGAAGTGAAACAGCCTCGGCGTGCCGCCGCCGAAGCTGACGCCCGCGTACGAGATACACACCTCGACCGGCGGTGTGTACGACGCCGTCGTGGTGATCTCGTAATAGACCGGCGGCTCGCCGACGCTGAAGCCTGACGGAGGCGGGGGACCGGCCGTCGCCGTCGCCGTGGTGTTGCCGGCCGCCGTAACCGCGTCAAACGTGACGGTGATAGGGCTCGGCGCACCCGTCGGGAGCGGCGGTGTCACCGAGACGTGGCTGCCGACTGGCGTATTGCCCGCGCTGAGGCGAACGACGAACGCGTCGCCGCCGCCGGCGTAGGTCGACTGGTACGCGGCGACGAGCGGAAAGTCGTTCGACGTCGTGGTGCCAGTGACATAAATGGATCCGGCGCCGAGTGCCATGCCGCGTGCGCTCTGCGACAAGTGTCCGCCCAGGCACGACGCGAAGACGTAGCCGGTTGCCGAGGGGTTGAGGGCCGCGGCGAAGGCATTCCGCGACGCCCCGTTCGCGCAGGGCTGCAACGGGGCGACCTCCGGGAAGTCACCCGACAGTGTCTCGCCCGCCACATGTGCATGACCGGTCGCATCGACCGCGATGCTCCAGCCGCGCTCCTCGATGGTCCCGCCGACAAAGGTCGAGTACACGAGGTCCGCGGCACCGGCTCCCGCCGGGTGCAGCTTCGCGACGAACGCCTTCGCGCCGTCCGCCGAACCGGCATGGATGCGCGTGTGGTCGTTTGGATCGATGTAGACGCTGCTCGTCTGCAGGTTGACCACGCCCGTGCCGGCCAGCGTCCACGACTCGGCGCCGTCGACGCTCTTATGGATTCCCCTGTTGCTCGCCGCGTACAACGTGTCCGGTTCGGTCCGATCGGTCGCGAGCGCCGAGACGTTCGACCCGCCCATGCCGACGTTCTTCGCAGTCCAGGTCCCCCCGCCATCGGTTGTCATGAACACGCCGCCGCCGACGGTTCCGAGGTAGACCACATTCGGGTTGTCCGGAGACACCGTGATCGCCGCGACGGTCCGGCCGACGCCGGAGATTGGCGACCAGGTCGCCGTCGCGTCCGTGCTCGCAAAGAGCTGACTGCCGCCCGGCGCGGCGAGGGCGACGTAGAAAACGTTGCTCGCGCCAGGCGCCATCGCCATCGCGTCGACGTTCGGATTCGCGGGAAGGCTGGTGTTCTGCTGCGTCCAGTTCAGGCCGCCGTTCGTGCTTCTGTAGACGCCGCCGTTGAGGCCGCGGCCGCCCGCGTAGACGATCAGGGCGTTTGATGGATCGACCGCAACCTGATTGACCCAGTTCACGAGCAGACCGGACCCGGCGCTGCCCATCCACGTCCACGTCGCGCCGCGATCGACGCTCTTCACGACGCTGCCCGAGTTCATGC
Source organism: uncultured Acidobacteriota bacterium (assembly GCA_963813325.1). Lineage (GTDB taxonomy): Bacteria > Acidobacteriota > Vicinamibacteria > Vicinamibacterales > JAKQTR01 > CAWEYM01. Next base: position 465,312 of record CAWEYM010000001.1, on the reverse strand, counting down.
CGGCGTAGACGACATCCGAATTCGACGGACTGGTCGCGACCGCCAACGCGCCGAATCGCGTCTCGGGCGAGAAGTTGCTGTTGACGTCCTGCCACGTCACGCCGTTGTCCAGGCTCCGGAAAATCCCGACGCCGGTGCCGGCGACGAGCACCGCCGGGGTGCCCTCGAGCACAGCGAACGCGTTGACACTGGACGCTTTCAGGCCGGCGTTGTGGACCGCCCACGTCGCGCCGCTGTCCGCGCTGACGTACGGACCGCCGAGGTACACCGGCTGCACCGTCCCGGGCGTCGTCGGGAAATCCGGCGACCATACGACGCCAGTGAAATAGACGTCACCGGCCGCGTCGAGCGCAATCGCGCCGGGATTGTCGCGCCCGCTCCCGCCAAAGTACGTCGAGTACAGCAGCGACGATCCCGTCGCGTTGAGTGTTGCGACGAAGATGTGCTCGTTGAACCAGCCGTCGGCGCACGTGGCACAGGTGGTGCGGTACGCGCCGGCGGTCACCGGAAAGTCGAGCGAGGTCGTGCGGCCCGCGACGTACGCGTTGCCGGCGGCGTCGACGGCGATGCCGCTCTGTGCGAAGCTACTTTCGTTCCCGCTGCCACCGAGGAACGTCGAGTACACGAGCGACGTTGCGCCGCCCGCCAACGGATCGAATTTTGCCACGAACGCGTCACCGGGAGGACCGAGCACCACGTCGAACGCTCCCGCCGACGTCGGGAAATCGGCAGACGCCGTGGTTCCCACGACGTACACGTGGCCTGCCGGATCGATCGCAATCGATTCGCCGCGGTCCACGTTGGTCCCACCGAGGTACGTCGAGTACACGAGCGTACCACCCGAGTCGAGCGTCGCGACAAATGCGTCCGAGGCTCCGCCGCCGAAGGTCACCTGATACGCACCGACCGCCGGGAACCCTGCGGCCGCCTGTCCCGTGAGGTGCGCGTTGCCGTCGCCGTCGATCGCAATGCCGGAGCCGGTATCGTCACCCGTGCCGCCAAGGTAAGTTGAGTAGAGCAGCGTCGACCCGTCCGGGCTGAAACACGCGACGGTCACATCACTGCCGCCGCCACTCTCCGCCTGATAGGCGCCCGCCGACACCGGGAACGCGAGCGACGTCGTGCTGCCGACGACGTAGGCGCGACCGAGCGCATCGGCGGCGATCCCGTTCGCCGTTTCGCCGATGAACCCCGACGCGTTCGGCCCGCCGAGGTATGTCGAATACAGGATCACGGGATCGATCGTCAGCGCACGTCCCGCGTCATACGGTCCAAGGACGAGGCGAACCTCGCGACCGCGCACGGCGTAGCTCGCCGACACGGGCGTTCGGATGCCGTCGGTCTCCTGGTAGGCGATCGGCCGCTGCTGACGCACTTCGCCGCCACCGACGTTCAGCACGAGATCGCCGGCCGCATCGAGGTGGATCGCTTGCGCGCCGTCGACGCGCAGCGTGACCTGCGATGGGTCTGCGCCTGGCGCGACCGTCAGATCGAACTCGAGGCGGTGGCGGCGGCCGTAGTACACGAGGTCCACGCCGGGATAGATCTGCGCATAGCGAATGCGCCCGAACGCCGGCACGTGTTCTCTCCACGTCGATCGATCTGCGCCGCGGTAGTAGTTGATCCGGGCGGCCTGGCGATCGAGCGGTTCGGCCGCTGGCGACGACGCGCCCACGAACGTCAGGCGCACCGAGTGACGCGCGGCCGGCGCGTCGACCGCCAGCACAGCGTCACCGCCGGCGAGGAAGAGCGTGTAGTCACGTCCGCGCGCGAGGAAGTCGACGCGGGCATCCGTCTGCCCGACGTTGCGTTCGAAAAGGATCGAAGCGCTGATCGGTTGATGATTGAGGCCCCTGGGCGCGGAGGGGAAGGGAGCGGCAGGCGGAGACGTGTTCAGGGCGAGCAGCAGGGCGGCCCCAGCGGAGAAGGTCCACGTTCGAGCCACAGCGACCTCCCGGGGGCGGCATGAAGAATGTGCAAGCGACCCTAGCACTCCAAGCGCAGCAAGTCAATTCGGGGCGGGAGTGTGCGGCGACAAACGTGCCTCGGTGACCCGTCCATTCCTGCGCGCTCGAAGTACCGCTGCTCGAAGTACCGCTGAACCTCACCCCGGTTGACCCCGTCGAGTCGAACCAGGTACGCGATGTCGACCACCTCCTGCCACGTCCGATCGGGCCACAGATCACCCGCCGGCGCGCGCACCGCGGGCGCGCGCCCCGTCCGGCGGCCCGCTGATCGCATCCCCGAACTCCGCCACGTCCAGGCGCACCAGGAACTCTGTGAGGAGGCGGTTCTTCTCGCGTCCCGCGCTGATGCGCTTCTGGTACACGCAGAACCAGTCCTCCAGCAGGCGCAGTCTCGGAAACAGCGCGACCAGGTCGTGGCGCGCGATCTTGCCGAGCACCGTGTACTTGGGCAGCAGCGCCACCCCGTAGCCCTCGAGGGCGGCGTGCACCATGCCGCGCACCTGGGTGACCTCGATGACGTGCCCGAGCACCGGGCGCCGGCGGCCGGGAATCGACCGGAGCGCGTTGGCCCACCAGGCGCCCTCTTTGTCGAGCGAGAGCACCGGCACGCGCTCGAGATCCATGGGCCGGCGGACCGGGTACGACGCGAGGAACGCCGGCGAGGCCACGATGAGGTACTTCTCGCGAAACAGCCGCGTGGCCTGTACCGACGGGTGAGCGTGAGCGGCGCAGTCGACCGCGAGGTCGATCTCGTCGCGCAACAGCAACTGTGCGAGGTCGTCCCGCAGGCGGAAGTCGATGTGCAGCCACGGCGTGGCGTCGACGAGCGGCTTCAGCTTGCGCACGAGCACCGTCGTGCCGAACTCCACGGTGGCGCCGACGGTGACGACCTGCCTCCGGCCAGGCGTGCGCGCCGACAGGACGTGCTCGGCCTGCCCCAGGTCATGGAACACCTGCTCGCAGACCTGGCGGACGTACGCGCCATCGTCGGTGAGCGTGAAGCGGCGGCGCTGCCATTCCACCAGGCTGCGCCCGATGCCCTCCTCGAGCTTCCGGATGGCGTGGCTCACGGCCGACTGGGTGACGTGCAGCCGCCTGGCGGCCGCGGTGTAGTTGCCGCACCGCGCGGCCTCCAGGAACACTTCCAGCTTGCCCAGGTCGAGTCGAACCGACCCTGTGCCCATCTCCACAGCCCTCCGGCATGGCCACCAGATGATGAATGACATTCATAACATACCCGAAAATTGATCGTTTCCCTCATCCGGCCGCGCCGGTCTATCGTGGGCCCGCCTGAGGAAGGAAGGAGCGGGTCGCATGTTCAGCAGGTTCAGCGTCTCCACGTCACCGCGCCGGGAGGCCGTCGCCGCGATCGCGGCCCTGTGTCTCTCGTGCCTGGCCACGGCGGCAGGGGTGCACGCCTCGGCCGCGGAGGATCCCGTCGCCGGCTGGAAGCAGCGCCTGGCGCAGGTCGAGTCCACGCTTCGGCGGCTGCCGGCCGGCGACGTCGCCGCCCGTGAGCGTGTGGCGCACGACCTCGCACAGATCCGGCAGGAGGTGGCGTCGTGGCTGGCGACCTTCCCCCCCGTGCAGCGGGACGGGCAGCCGTGGCTGGTCGAACCCGTCACGACGACGACCGTGGAAGACCTCGCCTCCGAGTCCAGCCGCATCCGCGCGGCGGTTTCGCGGATCGCCGCGGCGCTCGCGCACGAGGGAGAAACCGGGGCCTTCTACCTGGGCCGGGTGGACGTGGCGGTGAGCGCCGAGACGACCGCCACGGCCACCACCGAGATGACGCCGGCCGGGGCAACCGTGCTGGACGCCCGGGATCTGCAGGCGAACGACCGGACGGCGCTCGCCGAAGCCCTCGACCTGGCCCCCGGCGTGACCTTCGTGCGGATCGGGCAGCGCAACGAAACGGGTGTCTACGTGCGCGGCTTCGACATGCGGCAGGTGCCGCTCTTCGTGGATGGCATCCCCGTCTACACGCCCTACGACGGCTACGTCGACATGGAGCGCTTCACCACCTTCGACGTGGCCGAACTGCAGGTGTCGAAGGGCTTCGCCTCGGTCCTCTATGGCCCGAACGCACTCGGCGGCGCCATCAACATCGTCTCGCGCCGACCCGCGGGCCGGCTCGAGGGCCTGGCCGGCGCCAGCTATGGCAGCGGCGCGGCCCGCACCGTGTACCTCAACGCCGGCTCGCGCCTGGACGCCTGGTACGTGCAGGGTGGCGCGTCCTACCTGGACAGCGACACCTTTCCGATCGCCGGGGGATTCACGCCCGTCAAGACCCAGCCGTCCGGCGATCGCGTCAATGCCTACAAACGTGACGGCAAGTTCAACATCAAGGTGGGCTGGACGCCGAACGGCACGAACGAGTACGCCGTCAGCTACGTGGGCCAGCGCGGCAAGAAAGGGAACCCGCCGTACGCGGGCTCCGACCCGCTCGTGAAGACCCGGTACTGGAAGTGGCCGTACTGGGACAAGGACAGCGTGTACTTCGTGTCGAACACCCATCTCGGTTCGTCGAACTACGTCCGGGGACGCGCATTCTCCGACACCTACGACAACGCCCTGTACAGCTACGACGACGCCACCTACACGACGCAGGCGAAGTCGTCCTCGTTTCGCAGCCTGTATCACGACTCCGCGATCGGCGCCTCGGCGGAATGGGGCACGACGATCGGCGGGCACACGCTGCGGGCGGCGGGCCATGTCAAGAGGGACAGGCACCGGGACCACAACGACGGCGAGCCGCTGAAGGAATTCGAGGGCCGGATCGTGTCGGTCGGCGTCGAGGACACGCTGGTGCTGGGGCCGAAGCTGTCGCTCGTCGGCGGGATAGGCGCCGACTGGCAGGCCACGACGCGGGCGCAGGACTTCCAGAAGGGACAAATCCTCGACCTCCTCGCGACGTGCCGCGCGGCTGGCACGTCGTGCGGCGACGCGCACGGCGTCAACCCGCAGGCGGGGGTCTTCTACGCGGTTCCGACCGGCCTGGTCCGGTTCACGGTGGCGCGCAAGACGCGCATGCCGTCGCTGAAGGACCGCTACTCGTACAAGTTCGGGACCGCCGTGCCCAATCCCGACCTGAACGCCGAACACAACGTCACCGTCGAGGGCGGATATCAGGGCACCCTCGGGCAGAAGTCCTCGTTCCAGGCGAGCGTGTTCTACAGCCGGATCGACGACCTCATCCAGCGCTTCTACCTGGAGCCGAACCTGTCGCAGCTCCGCAACGTCGGCCGGGCGTCGCACGCCGGATTCGAGCTGGACGCGCGGACGGTGCTCCTCCCGCGCCTCGACCTCGGCGCCAACTACACGTACTTGAAGCGGGAGAACCTCAGCGATCCCCTGACGCCGCTGGTGGACGCGCCACGCCACAAGGGCCGGGTGTCGGTGACGGGCCGGATTGCGCCATTCATCCGCGTGGTGGGGGGTGTCGACTTCGAGGCCGGCCGCCGGACCCAGAACGAGGCCGGCACGTACCTCGACGTGCCCGCGTTCGCGACCGCGAACGTGAAAGGGGTCTGGACGATCCGCGAGTGGCTCGACGTCGAAGCGGGGCTCTTCAACGCGTTCGACACGTACTCCTGGGTGGCGGACGGCTACCCGGAACCAGGCCGCACCGCGCTGGCATCCCTGCGCTGCAGGTTCTGACCCGGCAACACCGGCTGCTGCGAACGGAGGACTGATGATCACCGCCCGCCGAACGGTTCGCCTGCTGATCCTCGCGGCTGTCGTCGCCGCCACGATGACGCCGGCGTACTCGGCGTACAAGGGGCACGCCGACGACCGCGACATCGAAGCGGTGCTGGCCAGCTACCCCGCGCTGAAGGGCACGCCGGTGGACTCGTGCGCGACCTGCCACCTGAGCGGCCGCGTGACCGATCCCATGAAGGCCGGCGGCGTGCGCAGCGAGAACCACTGCGACTACTGCCATGCCGTGTTCGTTCGCGACAAGCGAGACGTCCGGGAGACGCTGAACCGTTACGGAGCAGACTACCTCGCGGCGGGCCGCGGCGCGCCGGCGGTGAGCGCGCTCGCGGCGAAGGACTCGGATGGCGACGGCTTCTCGAACGAGGTCGAGTTCAAGGGTGGCACCGACCCCGGCGATGGTGCGAGCAATCCCGCCGTGCCGCCCGCGCCTTCGCGTATGTATACGGCGTTGGCGCTGAGAAGCCTCTCGCCTGTCGTGGATCAGGCCATCCTCCTCAACAGCACGAAGAGCAGGTCGGGTGATGCCTACAACGACTACCGCGGCAACACCCTGTGGGAGATCCTCCAGGCGGTCGGCGTGCTCGGGACGGCCGAGAGCGTGGACCTGCTCTCGGCCGACGGGTATGAGCGCACCTTCACGATCGAGGAACTGAAGCGAGCCTGGCCCCAGGGCTCCCCCGTGATGGGCCTGGGCAGGCAGGAACTGGGCGACTGCGGGTGGGTGAGCTACAACGCGCGAGCCCTGGACCCGGCGAAACCACTGCCGGGCGCGCGGGTCATGCTCGCCTACGAGGAGAACGGTCGGCTCCTGGCGCCCGCGAGCATCGACACCGCGACGGGCCGGATCGTTGGAGCGGGGCCGCTGCGCGCGGTTACCCCCCAGTTCCAGATCTCGCCGCCGGACCTTCCGCAACACGCCGACCCGTCGTGCGCCGCGAGGGTCACGCCAGGCGAACGCTTCCACGAGGACTACGACCACAACGCCGGCAGGAGCCCGTTCGCGATCGTCGCCATCCGGATCAAGCCGTTGCCACCGGGGACCCGGGACATCGACTGGCAGTCCGCGGCCACGCGCCACCTCGGCAGCGGGGAGATCGTGTTCTTCGGCGCGCTGACTGCGCGGGGCTCGAAGTAGGACGATTCACCGATCGCCTTGCCCCCGGACAGGCCTCGGCTCCAGGGATGAGGCACCGCCCAGCCCGCCGCTGACCTTCCCTCGCATCTGGTGGCATGAAGTGGCGAGGCGTGATAGGTTCGATCATTTCCCGCTGTCCCAGGGCCGTCCGTAGGGCCCCACCGCTGGATCGCCGAAGATTGGCGTCTTCTCGAGCGGTCGTCGTACGGGGGGACGTCGACAACGGTTGGGCAGGAGCCCGATGGCCGAGATCCCGATTCCCGACGTCGAGCGCTGGCTCGACGCGCTCTACATCGCGGCGGAGGGCGCGGGCCTGCGCCAGGAGGATCGGCGCAAGGCACGGGAGGTCGCGGCCATGCTCGGGGAGGTCGAGCGGGCCTCGCGCCGCGTGTCGCGACACGGTCCGTTCGTCCTCGTGGACGCGGCGGCGGGGAAGTCCTACGTGGGTCTCCTCGCGGCCAGGCTCGTGCTGGAGCCCGAGGCGCGGGCGGCCAGCGTCGTCACCATCGAGCGGGATGCACGCCGCGTGGCCATGAGCCGCCAGGCCGTCGCCCGCCTGGGCACGTCCGTGCCCATCGAATGCCGCGCCGCCGAGGTGTCGGACGCGCGGGCGTGGCCGGCGCAGGCGTCCCTCGTCGTGGCCCTGCACGCGTGCGGGCCGGCCGCCGACGACATCATCGACCGCGTCATCGCGACCGGGGCGCGGGCCCTGCTGCTCGTGCCGTGCTGCACCAGCCGCGAGGTCGCCGCGGCCCCGCACGCGGACGGCCACGCCGGGCGGCTGGGGATCCCGCGCCAGGCGCCGGTCCGCCGCCGCTTCGTCCAGGCCATCGTGGACGCCGTGCGGACGCAGCGCCTCGAAGCGGCGGGGTACGAGACCGAGGTCGTCGAGTTCGTCGCCCCGACGGTGACGCCGCACAACCTCCTCTGGCGCGCGCGGCTGGTGGGCGAGCCCAGGCGGATGGCCGCCGCAGCGTCCGCGCTGGAACGCCTCGTCGGTGCGTCCTCGATCGCGCTGGAGGGCGCCAGCGACTGACGTGGCCCGCCGGCTCCCGACGCCGGCGTGCCGGGAACGCGCTATCATTCGCGGTGCCCGCCGCAGGGCGGCGCCGTAGGGCTGAGTCCGGACACGATCAGGAGGCCGAGCCGCCATGCACACCACCCGTCGTTCGTTCCTGCGGACCGCGGCAGCCGGTGCCGCCATTCCCGTCCTCGGCCCGCGCGTCCTCGATGCGCTCGAACGGCGCCTCGAAGCGTTCGGCGGGATGTCTCCGGCATCCGCGGCGTCCCAGGACGACTACTGGAACGAGATCCGGCGGGTCTTCCCGGTCCCCGCCGATTACGTCAACCTCGAGAATGGGTACTCCAGTCCGCAGCCGGCGCCGACCTACGACGCGCTCCTGCGGCACGAGGCGGCCATCAACGGCGGGCTCTCGTTCTACATGCGCCGCAAGAAGGCCGACGACCTCGTGGCGGTGAAGAAGCAGCTCGCCGGCCTGGCGGGGTGCCCGGCGGACGAGATCGTCATCACGCGCAACACGACGGAATCGCTCGGCACCGTCATCCATGGGATCGACCTCGAGCCTGGCGACGAGGCCGTGATGTGCAACCAGGACTACGGGTCCATGCTGGAGCAGTTCCGGCAGCAGTCCCGCCGCCGCGGGGTCAGGTGCGTGGAGATCGCCATCCCGCTCCACCCGCGGGACGACGAGGAGCTGGTGGACACCTACGCGAAGGCGATCACGCCTCGCACCAGGCTCCTGCTGCTCTCGCACATGGTCAACATCACGGGCCAGATCCTCCCGGTCCGGAAGATCGCGGACATGGCGCACGCGCGCGGCGTCAGCGTCATCGTGGACGCGGCGCACTCGTTCGCGCAGATCGTGTTCGCAGTGCCGGACCTCGACGGCGACTACCTCGGGGCCAGCCTGCACAAGTGGCTCTGCACGCCGCTCGGCGCCGGCATCCTGCACATCAAGAAGGACAAGATCCGAACGGTGTGGCCGCTGCTCGGCGACACCAGCGTGCCGGACGACGACATTCGCAAGCTCGAACGGATCGGCACGCACCCGTCGTGGACGGTTCTGGCCATCGCCGACGCGATCCGCTTCCACACGATGATCGGGCCCGAGCGCAAGGAAGCGCGGCTGCGCTATCTGCAACAGTACTGGACGGACCGCGTGCGCGACGTCCCGAAGGTCTACCTGAACACGCCAACGGGAAACCGCGCCTGCGCAATCGCGAACGTGGGCATCACCGGGCGGACGCCGGGTGAACTCGCCGACGCGCTCTTCGACCGGTTCAGGATCTACACGGTCGCCATCGACACGGTTCCGGTGAAGGGCGTGCGCGTGACGCCCCATCTCTACACGACGACCGCCGAGCTGGACGGGCTGGTGAAGGCCATCGGCGAGCTGGCGCGCGCGTGACACGCATGTCCCCCCGGCCTGTCGTCATCACCGCGTCGTGATGCCCTCCGGGGCCGGCGGGCCGCTGCGCGGGCAGGCGTGAAGCCCGGTCGGGACGCCTCCGCCTTCCTCCGGTCCGGGAGCCGCGGCGCGCGAGACTCGCGCGACCCCGCTTGCGCTCCCGATCCCGATCAACCGAGAATATGGAACTCACGTACACGAGATTGGGGCGGCCCGCTCCGGGGGCAACCGTATGGACTCTTCCAGGCTGTTCAGGAAAGTGGCGCTCGAGCGCATGTCGTCCCCCGAACAGCTCGACCAGTTGCTGCAGGTCACGCCACCCCGGAACTGGCTGGCCCTCGCGGCGCTGGTGGGCCTGCTGGGGGTTGCGATCGGCTGGGGCTTCCTGGGCCGTATCTCCACGACGATCTCCGGCCAGGGCGTGCTCGTCCGGGAGAACGGCGGGCGTGTTCAGGCCCTCGTCTTCCTTCCTGTCGCGGACGCCGCCGTCGTGCGCACCGCCATGGAAGCCCGCGTGTCGCCGGCCATGGTCCGCCCCGAAGAAGCCGGCTTCCTGCGCGGCCGCGTCACGGCGGTGTCGGACGAGCCGGCCACCACGGCCACGCTCGCGCGGGTCCTGCAGGACCCCGCGGTCGTGAGGGCCCTCGAGGCCCGCGCGCCGGTCGCGGAGATCCGCGTTGACCTGGAGACGGCGCCCGGGACGCCGTCCGGGTATCGCTGGTCGTCGTCGAAACAAGGCGCCCCGGTCAGGCTGAGCGAGGGCGCCGCCTGTTCCGTGGCCATCGTGGTCCGGACGGAGAAGCCCGTCGGCCTCGTGTTCCCGTATTTCCGACAGGCGCCGGGCCCGGACTGACACGGCATGGCCGACGCCCCCACCCCGACCGCCCGCTGGCGGGCCGCCCTCGCCAACCTGCGCACGAGACTCGGTGCCGGCGCACGGGTCCGTACGCCGACCGTCGTGCAGATGGAAGCCGTGGAGTGCGGCGCCGCCTCCCTCGCGATGGTGCTGGGCTACTACCGCCGGTTCGTCCCGCTGGAAGAACTGCGCCTGGCGTGCGGCGTCTCGCGCGACGGCAGCAAGGCCCTCAACCTCGTCAAGGCGGCGCGCGCGTTCGGGCTGCTCTGCAAGGGCTACAAGAAGGAGCCCGAGCAGCTTCGCACGATGCCGCTCCCCGCGATTGTCTTCTGGAACTTCAACCACTTCGTCGTGCTCGAGGGATTCGACCGCGGACAGGTGCGGATCAACGATCCCGCGAGCGGGCCGCGCCTCGTGTCGGCGCAGGAGTTCGACGAGTCCTTCACCGGCGTGGTGCTGGTGTTCGAGAAGGGCCCGGACTTCGAGCCGGGGGGCGAGAAGCCGTCCATCCTCCGATCGCTCGGCCGCCGGCTGCACGGCAGCCGCCTGGCCCTGGCCTTCGTCGTGCTGGCCTCGCTCGCCCTCACGGTGCCGGGCCTCGTGATCCCGGCGTTCGCCCGCGTGTTCGTCGATCGCCTGCTCGTCGCGGGCGCCTGGCACTTTCTGGCGCCCCTCCTGTGGGCGATGGCCGCGACGGCGGCGATCCGTGCCATGCTCACCGCCCTGCAGCAGCAGGGACTGCTGCGCCTCGAGATGCGGCTCTCGATCGGAGCGTCCAGCCGGTTCTTCCGCCACGTGCTGCGCCTGCCGATCTCCTTCTTCGCGCAGCGCTTCAGCGGCGAGATTGGATCCCGGGTCGAGATCAACGACCACGTCGCCGTGCTGCTCTCGGGCGAGCTCGCCACCAGCCTGGTCAACCTGGTGATGGTGGTGTTCTTTTTCGCCCTGATGCTCCAGTACGATGTTGCGCTGGCGCTGCTCGGCGCCGCGACAGCCGCGGCCAGCCTGGTCCTGCTGAACGTGCTCGCGCGCAGGCGGAAGGACGGGAACCGCCGGCTGCTCCAGCAGCGCGGGAAGCTGATCGGCGCGTCCATGGCGGGCCTCCAGGGCCTGGAGACGCTGAAAGCGACGGGCGCCGAGTCCGAGTTCTTCGGCACGTGGGCGGGCCACCACGCGAAGGTGGTCATGGCTGAGCAGGAGCTGCAGGCGACGTCGCGCTACCTGTCGCTGGTCCCGCCGCTGCTGACCGCCCTCAACGCCGCGGCGGTGCTGGCGCTGGGCGGGCTGCGCGTGATCGACGGCGCGCTGACCATGGGCATGCTCATCGCCTTCCAGGGCCTGACCCTCGGCTTTCTCGAGCCGGTCAACAGGCTGGTCGAGATCGGCGGCAAGCTGCAGGAGGCGGAAGGCGACATGAACCGCCTCGACGACGTCCTGCACCATCCGCCGGACCCGCTCCTCGGGGATCCCGGCTCGCCGGTGGCGGCCGACGCCGGGACGAAGCTGGAAGGCTGCCTGGAGCTGCGCGGCGTGACCTTCGGCTACAGCCGCCTCGAGGCCCCGCTGATTTCCGATTTCAGCCTGCGGATGACGCCGGGCCAGCGGGTGGCGCTGGTCGGCGCCTCGGGCAGCGGCAAGTCGACGGTCGCCAAGCTGGTCACCGGCCTCTACCAGCCCTGGGAAGGCGAGGTGCTGCTCGACGGCGTGAGGCGAGAGGGCCTGTCGCGCGGCGTCGTGAGCCGGTCCGTGGCCCTGGTCGACCAGGACATCGTCCTGTTCGCGGGCACGATCCGCGAGAACCTGACGCTGTGGGACGACACGATCGAGGAGCCCGTCCTCGTGCAGGCGGCCAGGGACGCCTGTATCCACGACGACATCACCGATCGACCGGGCGCGTACGACCACGTCGTGGCCGAGCAGGGCAGGAACTTCAGCGGCGGGCAGCGCCAGCGCCTCGAGATCGCCCGGGCGCTGGTGGGCAATCCCCGGATCCTGGTGCTGGACGAAGCGACCAGCGCGCTCGATCCCATCACCGAGCAGCGCGTGGACGCTGCGGTGCGGCGCCGCGGCTGCACGTGCCTGATCGTGGCGCACCGGCTCAGCACGATCCGGGACTGCGACCAGATCGTCGTGCTCGACAAGGGCCGGGTGGTGGAGCGGGGCACGCACGATGACCTGGTGAGCGCGGGCGGCGCGTACGCCCGCCTCATCCGGACCAACTGACGCGGATCGACGTGTCCCCAGGCAAGGAAGCAGTGCGAACGTGGAGGAGCAACGGGTGACGGAACCGCGCAGCACGGCCCCCTTCGCGGCCGACGACCCGCGCGGGCCGGGCGGGGAGGCTCCGCCTGCGGCGGCGGACGAGGCCGAGGCCTGGCTGCTGGCCTGCGGTGCGCTCGCGGGGCCGCTCGGCGTGCGGTTCGTTCCCCCCCCGGATCCGGTGAGCGCCGGCGGGCGCCGGCACCCGGTCGATGCGATTGCCCGGGCCGCGGCCGTGCGCGTGCGGACGGTGGCGCTCAAAGGCGACTGGTGGAGGCGCGACAACGGACCGCTGCTGGGCCGCCGCGAAGGCGACGCAGGCGCCCCCGTGGCGCTGGTACCGGTGTCGGCGAGCCGCTACCGGCTCTGGGATCCGGTCACCCGGACCTCGACGCCGGTCGACGAGGCGGCGGCGGCTTCGCTCTCGCCGTTCGCGTTCCAGTTCTACCGGCCGTTTCCGGGGCTCCGCCTGACGGCGTTGGACGTCGTCCGGTTCGGACTGAAGGGGTGCGGGCGCAGCCTGCTGACGATCCTGGCGATGGGCACCTCTGCCGGGCTGCTGGCCACCGTGACGCCGATCCTCACGGGAATCCTGTTCGACTCGGTCATCCCCGGGGCCGACCGGATACAGCTCCTCCCGCTGTTCCTGGTGATGGGCGCTGTCGCCCTGTCGATGTTCCTGTTCCAGGCCGCGCAGAGCATCGCGATGCTCCGCCTCGAGGCGAAGATGGACGCGTCGATCCAGGCCGCGGTGTGGGACCGTCTGCTCAGCCTGCCGGTGCCGTTCTTTCGGGACTACTCGGCGGGCGACCTGGCGGTGCGCGGGCTGAGCATCGGCGCGATGCGGCAGGCGCTCACCGGGTCGGTGCTGGCGTCCGTGTTCGCAGGCCTCTTCTCGGTCTTCAGCCTCGCGCTGCTGTTCTACTACAGCTGGCGGCTCGCACTGCTCGCGACGGGGCTGACGGTGGTGACCGTGCTGGCGACCACGCTCGGCGGCTACCTCCAGGTGCGCTACCAGCGGACGACGACGGAGATCCAGGGGCGCCTGTCGGGGACGCTGCTGCAGTTCATCAACGGCATTGCCAAGCTGCGGGTCTCGGCGACGGAGCACCGCGCGTTCGACGCGTGGGCGCGGGAGTTCGCGGGTCAGAAGGCCTCGTCGATCCGCGCGCGCAAGGTCACGATCGCCCTGGCGGTGTTCACGTCGGCGTTCCCGGTCCTGAGCTCGGTGGCGATCTACCTCGTCATGGCGGTCATCGTGCAGCGGCCGGGCGCAAGCCCGCTGTCGACGGGCGGCTTCCTGGCGTTCACCGCGGCGTTCGCGCAGTTCCAGTTCGCGGCGCTGGCCCTCAGCGGCGCGTTCGTCGCCGCCCTCGCCGTGGTGCCCCTCTACGAGCGGGCGCGGCCGATCCTCGACGCCCTGCCGGAGGTCAGTCCCGCCAGGCGGTACCCGGGGCAGCTGGCAGGCGACATCGAGGTGCGGCACGTGACGTTCCGGTACGGTCCGGACGGCGCTCCCGCGTTGCGTGACGTGTCGGTCACGGCCGCGGCCGGGCAATTCGTCGCCCTCGTCGGGCCATCCGGCAGCGGCAAGTCGACGTTGCTGCGCATGCTGCTGGGATTCGAGACCCCGGATGCCGGCGCGGTCTTCATGGACGGCCAGGACCTGGCGGAGCTGGACATCCAGGCGGTGCGGCAGCAGATTGGCGTCGTGCTCCAGAGCGGCCGCCTGCTCAGCGATTCCCTGTACAAGAACATCGTGGGATCGGCACCGCTGACGGTCGAGGAGGCGTGGGAAGCCGCGCGCCAGGCTGGCCTCGAGGACGACATCAAGGCCATGCCGATGGGCATGCACACGGTGATCGCCGAGGCCGGCGGCGGGCTGTCGGGCGGCCAGCGCCAGCGACTGATGATCGCGCGGGCCATCGTGCGGCGGCCGCGCATCCTGCTGTTCGACGAGGCCACCAGCGCGCTCGACAACGAGACGCAGGCGATCGTCAGCCGGAGCCTGGAAGCGCTGCAGACGACGCGGATCGTCATCGCCCATCGCCTCAGCACGATCGCCAAGGCCGATCGCATCTACGTGCTGGACAAGGGACGGGTGGTGCAGGAAGGCGCGTATGAAGAACTCGTGCGGCAGGCGGGGCCGTTCGCCGATCTCGCGCGGCGCCAGCTCACCTGACGCGGCTGGTGTCGTCGCGGCAGGGCGTTGGGAATTGGGCCTGCGTGAGGCCGGGGCAGGCCGTGACCGGAGGCGGCAGCAATGAGAAAAGCGCTCTACATGCTCGGAATCCTCGACGACCGTGACCTGGACTGGATGATCCGCCACGGCCGGAAGCTCACGCTGGAGCCGGGGGCGCTGCTGATGGAGCAGGGCACACCCTCCGACTGGCTGTACTTCATCCTGGACGGGACCCTGGTCGTGTCCACCCGCACCGCTCCGCGGGTGGCCGTCCTGAAGGCCGGCGAGGTCGTCGGCGAGGTGTCGTTCGTGGACGAGCGCCCGCCGACCGCGAGCGTGCGTGCCGAGGCGGCCGCGAAGGTGGGCGCCGTGCCGCGCGCGGTCCTGGCGGCGAAGCTGCGCGAGGATGTCGGCTTCGCGTCGCGTTTCTACAAGTCGATCGCGACATTCCTCGCCGACCGCCTGCGAAGGACCACGGGCAGCCTGGGCGTCCAGGAGCTCCAGCTCGACGAGCAGATCGAAGACGTTGACGAGCTGGCCCCGCACCTGCTGGACACCCTCTCGATGGCCGGCACGCGCTTCGCGGAGATGCAGCGCCGCGACTGGGGAGGGGCGTGATCGCCGTGCGGGCGGAACCCTGCGGCCGCCCTCGGACGATCTGGCCCGGGTTCAGCGAACCCGGTCCGCGGCGATCATGAGCAGGGGAAATCCCTGCTCGAACTGCTGCCGGTTGGCCAGCGCGTCCGCGCAGAGGCCGTGCAGCATCCTCACCGCGGGTTTCATGCCGCCCGGGTAGGCCGATTCGATCCGCGCCTTCCAGTGTTCGAAGGTCGGCATGGCGCGACGGCGCACGTCGGCCGCGTGCCGGACCCGCCACCCCGCGCCTGCGAGCATCTCGATCAGCGCCGACACCGACGTCAGCGACAGCGTGCCGCCGAAGGCCATCACGGATTCGCCATTCGCGGACGCCCGGCAGTTGGTGACGCACACGAGCCGATCTGCCAGGAGGGCCGCCTGCCCGAGCAGCCTCCTCTTGTCGAACACGTGCTCGAGGCTCTCCATCATGAACAGGCTGTCGAAACGCCCGAGGGCGGCGAGATCGTCCCGCTCCACGTCGAGGCATTCCGCGCGGAGGCCGATCGACGCGCAATGGGCGTGCTGGTGCCGGCTGTTCGTGACCCCGCAGACGTCGAACCCGTGGGACTCGAGGACCCGGCCCGGGCCGCCCCATCCGCACCCGACGTCGAGGATGCGCGGCCCTCCGGCCAGGAAGGGCAGCAGGCGTTCGACGGCGAAGCGAACGCCCTCCTCGAGGGTCATGCCTTCCTCGAAGTACCCGAAGTGGTAGTGCAGCTCATCGCCGAGGACCGGGTTCCACTCCTCGGGCGTCATGTTGTCGTAGTAGTCCGGGGCTCGCATGCTCACGGCCTGCGCCGCATCACGGCCGGTGCCCGTGGGACTCGTGCGATGCGCCCGGCCGGCGCACGACGTCGTCTGCCCGCCGGGCCGGAACCAGAATCCGCTGGCGAGCGAAGAATTCGAGCAGGCCCGCCCAGGACGCCTCGGCCTCCGAGGCGGCGTGCGCGTCATCGGCGACCAGCGCCGCCACGATGTCGCGGCCCGGCCGTTCCCCGTCGCACGCGTCGAGCAGCCGCGCGGCGCCGGGCGACAGCGTCCTGGTCATCGTAGTCGCGACCGAGGGCGCCCAGAACATCACCCGGCATGCGGCGGGCTGGACCGTGTCGAGCCGGCCGCCCCTCCGCGCCTCCCGCAGCAGCGCCGCCATGTCGCAGGTGAACGGCTCGATGCGCAAGGTCGGGTTCGCGACCGGGATCATCGCGAGCAGCGCATCGCGCGACAGGGTGTCGATCGCGAGCCCCGCAGGGACGATCGGCGACCATTCGACGGTGGACCTGAGCACCTCGTACCTGATCAGCTCGCGCATCTGCGGCGGCCGATCGGCGGACTCGCGTTCCAGGAGGAACCGGCCCGTCGCCTCGAGAAACTTGCCCGTCGAGGGAGCGCCGCTGGCGGGTGCAGGCAGGAGCCCGTAGTCGGTCATCGCGTCCCGCCAGCGAAAGTAGTATCCGAGGGCGTCACCGCCCGCGTGGGCGATCGCCACGGCCGAGCTGAGCCGGAACTCGTTGAACGCGACGCGCCCGAACGGTTCCACCTCCACGAGCGACGTTTGCAGGCCATGCGCCGGCTGGGGATGCACGTAGAACGAGGGAAACAGGTCCGGGTGCCGACCGATGAGGCCCCACGCCTCGGTTTCGTCGGCGCCGGACGGTGAATCCGCCCCGTTCGGGTGCCTGCGCGGCAGGACCATGTCGCTGCCGTGAGCCTGGTGCAGCGCGGTGCCCGCCAGGTACATGAGGTGGTGCAGCTCGATCCGGACGAGGCTCTGCGGCAGCAGGCTCGCGCAGAAGCCGAGCGTGGCGGCGACCTCTGCGGCTGACTCTTCGGGAAACCCGACGATGAACGACGTCGTCGAACGGAGATGGTGCCGGGACGTTGCCTCGATCACGCGGCGGGCCTGGGCGAGGTCGAGCCCCTTGCCGATGGCCGCCTGGGTGCGGTCAGAGCCCGCCTCGATTCCGAAGTAGATCGACACGCAGCCGGTCGCCGCCATGCGATCGAGCAGGGCTTCATCGAGCAGATCCGTGCGCGCGCTGCAGCCCCACTGCACGGCCAGGCCACGCGCGTCCAGGAGATCGCAGAATCGCAGGACCGCCCGGCGATCCACGGTGAACAGATCGTGGACGAGGCAGAAAGTCGAGACGCCGTAGGTGGCGTTGAGCAGGGCGATCTCATCGACCAGGCGGTCCGCGGACTTCAGCCGGTACCGTCGCTGCCAGTGAACGCTCGTCGAGCAGTAGGCACAGGCGAACGGGCACCCGCGGCCCGCTTCGACGTTGGCGACACCGGCGACGAAGCGGTCGCGGTCGAACGCCGGGATCGGCAGGTCGTCCAGGTTCCGGATCACCTCCCGATCCGGGTTTCGCACGACCAGGCCGCGGCTCCTGGCGGTCAGCCCCGCGATGCCGGACGGATCGCGCCCGGACCGCAGCGCGTCCAGCACCTCGTGCAGCGTGCCCTCGCCTTCGCCCCGCACGATCATGTCGACCGCCGGGAACGCGTCCATCGTCGCCCGATCCGTGGCCGACGGCTGCGGGCCGCCCAGGACGATCGTGGTGCCGGGGCTGGCTTCCTTGCAGAGGGTCGCAACGCGCAGGACGCGGTGGTAGGTGTTGCACATCCCCGTGAAGCCGATGATGTCCGGATCCAGCGCCAGGAGGTGCCCGGCAATGTCGGCGGCGCTGAGCGGCCCGTCGGCTTCGAGCGACGAGATCTCCACGAGGTCGGCCGTCCCGCCGCTGGCCTCGATCACCGGCACGAGACAGAGATGTCCCAGGGAGACACTGGGGTCGCCCGGATCGCCGCGGTCGCCAACCAGGCACACGTGCATGCCCGTGCCTCAGCCCCGCAGGACGGCGGCGTCGCGCCGGCCTGTCCGGGCCGTCTCCTCGAATTGCCGCAGCGTGTCGAAGTCCGATGTCGCGAGGGCGACGCACCACCCGTCCCGCTCAACCGCGAGGCGATCGCCGATGGCCCAGTCGGCGAGCGGCGTTCGGTCGAGCGGCCCGCCGACGAGGAGCACCTCGGCCTGGTCGCGGTCGAGCGCCCTGCGCTCCTGCTGGCCGGGCAGCCCGCGGCGGTCGTCCAGCACGAACGTGCCTTCGCTCTCACGCCGCACGTGCAGGACCGGGGGGCGCGCTGGATTCAGGATCCACGCGGCGCGCCACTCGTTGACCTCCCGCCGCAGGTCGTCGATGAGCGCCGGGTCCTGCCGGGACCCGCTCGGGTACTCGACGGCGAACGTGTAGGCGAGGCTGTCGATGTCCGCGCCGTCCGGGTAGATGGCCCGGTACGCGGCGAGCACCTTGATGTCGGTCAGGCCGAACTCGTCCGGGTTGTCGAAGTACGGGCTGAACCGATCGATCTCGAGCTCGGTCACGCCGCTCGGCGGGCTGAGATGGCGGACCAGCGGCATCAGGTCGATCATGTCGCGGTAGTCGTCGGCCTGGTCGCCCGGGAAGCCGTAGAGCAGGTTCCACGCCAGGCCCATGTGCAGCGTTCGCGCATAGCGCAGGATGGCGAGATTCTGGCGGACGATGACGGCCTTGCGCATCAGTTTGAGCACGGGGGTCGACAGGGACTCGAGGCCCGCCCGCACGTGCCGGATTCCGGCCTCGTGCAGCTGCTGCATCTGACCCAGGTCGAGGTTCGAGCGTTGGTACCACACGAGCCTGGCATCGGGCAGCTCCGCGCGCAGCCGCGGCACGACCGTGTCGTGGTAGGACAGCGGCATGATGTTGTCGGCGACGACGATGTGCCGCGTCGGGGAGCGGGCGATCATCTGCTGCAGGTCTTCGATGACGCGGTCGGGCGACTTCTCGTCGCATTCGACTCGCGTGCCCCGCAGCCCGCAGAACGTGCAGCGCGATTTCGCGCCCTTCCAGCACCCGCGGCACGTTTCGTAGACCATGTGGGTCTCGGCCGGCGGCACCTCGGGCAGCAGGCGCTGCAGCTGCTCGAAATACTCCGTGTAATCGGGCGCCGGCACCGCGTCCATGTCCTGACAGGGCGAGCCCTCGACGATGCGCCCGGCGGGGAGGCGCCCGGCGGCGAGGTCGTCGAGGAACGCGACGAAGGCCGTCTCGGCTTCGCCCGAGAAGATGAAATCGGCCATCACCGGGAGGGACTGCAGGCCGCGCGCCATGTCCCCGTCGCAGTTGCTGCCGCCGATGAGCGTCACCGTCGCCGGGCTGACGGCCTTGGCGGCGGCCAGCAGCGCGAGGGACGAGCAGTTCTGCTGGAAGCAGCTCGTGGCCCCGATCCACCTGTAGCCCATGGCGCCGATCGCGGCCCCGACTTCGCGCGTGAAGGCGCAGGCGGCCGCCGCGTACCTCTGGAGGTCGCCGGCCGTGAGGGTCAGGCCCCAGGTGTGCAGGTCGGCCAGCAGGTGGTCGAAGTCGGGGCCGGCAAGCGGGATCCCGAACGCCGCCTCGGAGAACAGGCGCTCGCCGAGCAGGGACAGCGGCCGCGCCTCGCACAAGTCGGTGTACGGCTGGAGGCCGATGCGGCTGGCGAGGATCAGGTTGGCGTACAGGACGCCGGCCGAGTGCCCGCGCTCCCGGGCGCAGGCCTGCAGGATGTGCACGCCCGAGACGCCGACCTCCACGCGGCTGAAGGGAGGCACGATGAAGAGCCCGTCGGTCCGGGGCAGATCCACGGGCAGGGACGAACCAGGGCGCATGCGAGGCTCACTGACAGGAAGCGCCGCGGGGGCTCGGCATGTCATCACCGGCCGGCCGGGGCGTCGGGGGATTCCAGGTGCTGATAGGCGAAGTAGCCCTTTGCGGACCGCCCGCCGTGTCCATCGCAGACGACCTTCACGTGGTTGAGCCCGCGAATCAGGTACGCATCCCGCGTCGGCGGCGTGGCGGCGGCGCCGGTCGACTCATGACGCGCGAGTCTGGCCCCGCCCGGCCACGCGAGCAGCGCGTCCCGCTTGGCGGAGGTCGCCAGGCCCTCCGACACCAGGCGCGCGAACATGTCGTGCCAGCGCGGTTCGTCCCGCGGCTGCCCGTGCAGGAACGATCGGGCGAGCGCCAGGTCGAACCCGAGCGTCGGGCCGAGGCGCGTGCCGAGGTCAACGTGGACGGTGGGATCGCTCACCAGTTCGAAATAGCGCCCGAAGACCTCTTCCGGGTCTTCGCGGCCGCCAGTCCACCCGATCGCGCGCAACTGCGCGAGGACCGCCGACACGGGCGCGCGCCGGGCGCAGAGCCGGATCGCGTCCGCGCCGCGCGACAGCATGGCCCCGACGTGGTAGCCGGCCGCCTCGGCCGCCGTCCGATCGACGACGGAGCGGAGCAGAGCCACGAGCCCGAGCCGCGGGGCTTCTCCGGTGAGCAGGCGGATCAGCTCGCCGAGGCCGTGCACGTAACGCGCCGCGAGATCGCTGCCCGACGCGACGGTGCGCAGGTCCCGGATCCCCATGAAGATGCTCGGCGTCGGCAGGGGAGGCTGTCCCGGCGTGATGTCGAACTCGAGCCAGATGCTCGTCACGAGGTGCATCAGCGGGACGGCGCGGGTCCGAAACATCCCGCACGCGTCGATGATCCGGCGCCACGCGGCATCGGCGCGGACCTCGTCCGGCAGGCGGCCGATCGGATTGGCCCGCCCCGGGTATTCCTGATCGGCCGTGCAGTTGTCGAGCAGCAGGAACAGGTCCACCGTCGGCTGGGTCGATCCGAGGTGCGTCTCGAAGCCAACCAGCGGAAGTTCGGGGAAGTGCGTGCCGATCGTCCTGATTTGCGCGAAGACGGAATCGGACACGAGCGCACCGGACAGTCTCGGCCGGACCAGGTCGAGGTAGCGCTCCAGCCGGTTCTGATCGTCAGCCATGGCGGGACTCGGCGGTTCCCGGCGGACCGGGTGCAGGCTGCGCATGATGATGCGACCTGGCCCGGGGCGGCGCCTGGCGGCGCGCGGATCGATGCCTGCTTCGCACGCCGGGCACCACCGATTAACGGGCGGCGGCGACGCAGGGATCGACACACCGCGGCCGCCTGCGACGTACGGCGCCCTCAGGTGATGGCGGCGGTGCGCGTCCCGCACCGCGAGCCGGCCGCTACCACTTTGAGTAGTGCAGGGCCGCCAGGCCGGCGCCACCCTGGACCGCTTCGAGTTCCTCGCCGGAGAGTTCCTCGGCGTCTGCCGAGCGCTGCAGCACGCCAAAGGCATTGTTGTCGGGGTCTGCGCACGTGGCAAAGAGGCCGACGCCCGGGATGTCCGCCTTGGGCGTGACGACCTTGCCGCCCTTGGACTCGATGCGGCGCACGAAGTCGTCGATTGACGGCACCATGATCGCGTTCACCGAGCCCGGCCCAGACGACTTGCGCACCATGGCGCCGTCGATCCCGGGGCCTTCTTCGCCGGTGCTGATCTGCCAGTAGTCGGCCTGGCCCGGCGCCTTGCGGAAGTTCCAGCCGAACACGTCGGTGTAGAAGGTGATCGCTCGTTCGGGATTCTCGGTGGCAAACCGAAATCCAACCGGTCGGGGCATGCGCAGCTCCTTGTGTGTGGGTGGTGCGCAAAGATTCTACACTGTTGCCGTCGGACATCAAGGTCCGCTTCCGGTCGGACATCGGGCGACCGGGCAGGTCGGCCGCGCGATGATCGCGGTCGTCCGCCACGGGGCGCCCAAGCTCGTGCTGGAGTCAGCGGTTGTTCCGGCCGTGAACGATGCCGATCGCGATGGCGAGGAGTACCCCGAGCGCCACCGAGGCCAGGTACCACGGCGCCACCATCGGGAGGCCGATCAGCACCGCGACGACCGACCCGGCCGCGAAGACGAAGCCTCCGAGATCGCCGCCGACCTCCGTCTTCGAGAAGTTGATGCCGGGATGCAGGGGGAGATTCCGCGAGGGCTGCGCCGTGTGGTTCCGCGTCTCCATGGCCGCCTCCCGTGCAATTCGTGCTGGTTGACGGGTGCCGCCGAGCCGTTCGCGCTGACACTATTCTACACCCCTCGACCCCGACGGATCGCACCCGGGCCCGCCGGCCTTCGACGTATACTCGCGCGGAGACGCCGTGCCGCCCGCCCCCTCCACGCCGGGCGCAGGCCGCGGCCGGGACCGACAGGGGACACGCGTGACGGCACCCTCGACCGACCAACCTGGCGCGCTGGCGGCCCTTGCCCGCGCGATGCGCTCGCGGCGGACCGCCTCGGTCGCCCTGCTGTCGTTTTCCTCCGGGCTGCCGCTCGGCCTCGTGTGGTACGCGATCCCCGACTGGATGCGCGACATCGGCGTCGACATCCGCGTGGTCGGCCTGTTCACGCTGGCCCAGGCGCCCTGGGCGTTCAAGGTCATCTGGTCGCCGCTGATGGATCGGTACGTGCCGCCGTTCTGGGGACGGCGGCGCGGCTGGATGGCCATCACGCAGGTGGCGCTCGCTGTGGTGACGCTGCTGCTCGCCGGCGTGGGCCGGCACCCGGACGCGATCTGGGTCGTCGGCGCGCTGGCCCTGGCCGTCGCCCTGGCGTCCGCCTCGCAGGACATCGCGGTGGACGCCTACGCGGTCGAAGTGCTGCACGAGGACGAGCAGGGGCCGGCCGTCGGCGCGCGGATCGCGCTCTACCGCGCAGCCCTGGTCGTGTCGGGCGGGGCGGCCATCACGGCGGCCGGCCGGCTCGGCTGGCCGGCGGTGAACGTGATCCTGGCGATCGTCTACCTGCCGATGCTGCTCATCTCGTGGAAGGCGCCCGAGCCGGACACGCGAACGCCCGCTCCGACGACGCTGCGCGACGCCATCTGGCACCCGTTTCTCGGGTTTCTCGCGCGTCACCGCGCGATTGAGATCCTCGCGTTCGTTCTGCTCTACAAGTTCTCCGATCAGCTCACGCAGGCGCTGACTCGACCGTTCCTCATCGACATGGGCTACAACGCCGACCATCGGGGCATCGCGCTGGCGACCGTCGGGATGGTGGCCACCATCGTGGGCGCGCTGGTCGGCGGCTGGGTCACCACGCTGGCCGGGCTCGGCCACTCGCTGTGGATCTTCGGGTTCCTGCAGATCTTTTCGAATCTCGGCTACTACTTCGTGGCGCTGGCCGGCGGGCCGGTCCTGCCCTTGATGTACGGCGCGACGGGGTTCGAGCTGTTCACCTCGGGGCTGGGCACGGGCGCGTTCTCCGTGCTCCTGCTGCGCATGACGCAGAAACGGTTCTCGGCGACCCAGTACGCGCTCTTCTCCAGCCTGTTCGCCTTGCCTCGGCTGCTGGCGGGACCCATTGCCGGCTTCGCGGTGGACGCGATCGGATGGCCGACCTTCTACCTGTCGACCCTGGTGATGGGTGTGCCCGGGCTGGTGATGCTGGCGAGGTTCGTGCCGATCGGCGTGAGGGAACCGGTCTTCACCGTGGAGGAGACCCGGACGGCTACGCCGCTGGCGCCCTGGCAGATCGCGGCTCGAGGCCTCGCGGGCGGGCTCGTGGCCGGCGGGGTGGGCGCCGTCATCGTGGCCGTGCTCGCGGCGATGAAAACGATGCGGGCCACGCCGGGCGCGGGGTTCGACATGGGGACCGCGGTGCGGCAGATCGCGCATCCGGTCGCCATCACCGACTGGGTCGAAATCGGGGGGTTGTTCGCCTTTGCGCTCATCGGCGGGCTGTTTGTGGCTGCCCTGGCGGCGGCGCGCCGCGGGGCGGGCCGGGAGCTCGAGACCGACGCGGCGGGGAAGAGCCTCTCGCCGACCGGCGATTGACGTCCCGCTCGCGCGGGCCGGCGGCCGGGACTCTGAAGGACACGCGATGTGCCCCCGGGAGAAGACGATGAGGGTGACTAGCCTCTGTGTCGCGCTCACGCTCGTCCCGAACCTGCTGCTGGCCCAGGTCCGGGTCGGCCCGACGATTGGCGCCTCGCTGCTCGAACACCACGACACCAGCCTGACGCATGGCCCGCTCGTCGACGACGTCACCGTCGGCCGGACGGCTGTCGCGGGCGCCATCGTCGATGTGTCGTTCACCGCGCACGATCACCTGACCTTCGAGGTCGTGGTCGGGCCGTACCACAACGACGTGGAACGGTCCTGCATCAACAGGGCCGGCGAGCCGGCCTGCACGCCCGAGCCCTTTAAGTCCGTGTCGCGGGGCATCCTCTACGGGATGCAGTACCTCCGCACGTTCGGCCGCCACGCGTGGATGCCCGTTGTCGGCGGCGGCATCGGCGTGAAGACCTACACTTACGAGAGCGACTTCGAGGCGGGCAACGCCAGCCCCACGATCAGCGGGACGTTCGGCGTCGAGCGCGAGCGGGGATTCCCGGCCCGCCTCGAGGTGCGGGCGCTCTTCGTCCGGGACAACCCGCTGCTGTTCGGCAAGACCCAGTTCGAAATGCAGGCTCGCGCGACGTTCCTGTTCCCGCCCCGGAAGTGACCGGTCCGAACCCTCCCCGCCCGGCTGTCGGGACCGCTGGCGGCGCCCGGCGGCGGGCGGTGGTCCGGCGGACAGTCCGCGCGTCGGGCTCGGGCGGGATCGCGCGCAGGGAACCGGAGGGCGGGTCCCGCCGTAACCTGTATGAGATCAGGCCACCCTCTCACGCTCAGGAGTCACCATGAAGCTGATCGCCCGACTGGCGCTGTCGATGGCGGCCGTCGCCTGTGTTGCCGCCCCGTCGGCCGCGCAGGTCGACGCCCGGATGTTTCGCTACCCCGATGTCTCGGCCACACAGATTGCCTTCGTGTACGCCGGCGACATCTGGGTCGTGCCGAAGGCCGGCGGCGTTGCCGCGCGCCTCAGTTCCCCGGCCGGTGAGGAGATGTTCCCGCGCTTCTCGCCCGACGGGACGCGCATCGCGTACAGCGCGAACTACGACGGCAACGTCGATGTCTACGTGGTGCCCGCCGTCGGCGGCCTGCCAGTCAGGCTGACGCATCACCCGATGGACGATCGCGTGGTCGACTGGCGCCCGGACGGCCACCGCGTGCTGTTTGCGTCGAGCCGCGAGAGCGGCCGGCAGCGCTACAGCCAGTTCTACCTGGTGGCAGTCAGTGGCGGGATGCCCGAGAAGCTCCAGGTCCCGTACGGCGAGTTCGGCGCGTTCTCGCCCGACGGCCGGCAGTTCGCGTACATGCCGCAATCACAGGACTTCCGCACGTGGAAGCGCTATCGCGGCGGGTGGGCCTCGGACATCTGGCTGTTCAACCTGCAGACGGGCGCGGCGTCGAACCTGACGAAGAACGACGCCAATGACGGCCAGCCCATGTGGTTCGGCGACACGCTCTACTTCCTGTCCGACCGCGGCCCCGCGGAGCGCGCGAACGTCTGGGCGCTGGACACGAAGACGGGCAGCGCTCGGCCCGTAACATCGTTCACCGACGTCGACGTGACCTTTCCCGCGATTGGCCCAAGCGACCTGGTCTTCCAGGCCGGCGGCAAGCTGTACCGGGTGGCGCTGCCGTCGGAGAAGATGACGGAAGTCCCCGTCCAGGTGGTCACCGACGAAATCTCGGTGCGGCGGCACGCCGAGAAGACCGCCCCGCTCATCGAGTCGGCGGACATCTCGCCGGGCGGCAAGCGCGCCGCCTTCGGCGCGCGCGGCGACGTCTTTACCGTGCCGGCCGAGAACGGCCCGGTGATGAACCTCACGCGCTCGTCCGGCGTCGCCGAGCGCTACCCGACCTGGTCGCCAGACGGCAAGCTGGTGGCCTACTGGAGTGACAGGAGCGGCGAGTATCAGCTGACCGTGCGCCCGGCGGACGGCACGGGCGTTGAGAAGGCCCTCACGACCCTCGGCCCGGGCTTCCGGTACCGCCCGCAATGGTCGCCCGACAGCAAGCGCCTCGTGTTCGTGGACGAGCGGGCCCGCGTGCACCTCATCGGCGTCGAGGGCGGGCAGCCGACCGAGATCGACCACAGCTCCGTCTGGGTAGGCCACGGCGCGCTCGCCGCCTTCCGCTTCGCCTGGTCCGCGGACTCCCGCTGGGTGTCGTACGCGCGCCCGGTGTCCACCAGCAACCAGGCCGTCTTCCTGTACGACACGAAGGCATCGAAGCTCACGCAGGCCACCAGCGGGTACTACAACGACGCCCTGCCGGTCTTCGATCCCGAGGGCAAGTACCTCTACTACCTGTCGAACCGCCACTTCGAGCCGGTCTACAGCGACTTCGACAACAGCTGGACCTATCCCAACTCCAGCGAGGTCGTGGCGGTGCCGCTCAGGGCAGACGTGCCGTCGCCGCTCGCCGCGAAGAACGACGTCGAAGGGCCGAAGGACAAGGACGACAAGGACCAAGACAAGGACAAGGCCGATCAGAAACCCGGCGGCGGCGCCGCCGCCGGCCAGCCGCCGCCCGACCCGGCGAAGGGACCCGCGACGAAGGCGCAGGAGCCCAAGCCGGACAGCGCCAGGAAAGACGAGGCGAAAAAGGACGAGCCGCCGAAACCTGTCGAGATCGACGTCGAGGGATTCGAAGCCCGCGGTGTCGTGCTGCCGCTGAAGCCCGGCAACTACGCCGACCTTGACGCTGCCAAGGGCAAGGTCCTCGTGCGGCGCCAGCCGCGCAGCGGTTCGGCGGACGAGAAGCAGCCGGTGGTCTTCTTCGACCTGGAGGAGCGCGAGGAGAAGACCGTGCTCGACGATGCGACAGGCGTCACGCTGTCGGCGGACGGCAACAAGCTGCTGGTCGCCAGGCGGCGCACGTTCGCGATCGTGGATCTCAAGCCCGCGCAGAAGTTCGAAAAGCTGATGCGGGTGGCCGAGATGGACACGGTCGTCGACCCGCGCGCCGAGTGGAAGCAGATGTTCACGGACGCGTACCGGTTCGAGCGCGACTTCTTCTACGATCCGAACATGCACGGCGTGGACTGGGCCGCGACGCGTGACCGGTACGCCAGGATCCTCGAGGGCGCGGTCACACGCTGGGACGTGAACTTCGTGCTGGGCGAGTTCATCGCCGAGCTCAACTCGTCCCACACCTATCGCGGCGGGGGCGACGAGGAGCGACCGGCTCAGCTCAAGACCGGCATGCTCGGCATCGACTGGGAGCTGGCCAACGGCGCCTACCGCGTCCGGCACATTGTCCGGGGCGGGCCGTGGGACGCCGACGTCCGTGCGCCGCTGGCCGAGCCCGGGCTGAATGTCAAGGAGGGCGACTACATCCTGGCCGTCAACGGCGCGCCGATCGATCCGGCGCAGGACCCGTGGGCGGCGTTCCAGGGCCTGGCCGACACGGCCGTGGCGCTGACCGTGAACACGAAGCCGGCGGTCGAAGGCGCCCGGCAGGTCGTGGTGAAGACGATCAGCGATGAAACGGACCTGCGGTTCCGCGAGTGGATCGAGCAGCGGCGCAAGCGCGTGGACGAGGCCACGGGCGGCCGCATCGGCTACATCTACGTCCAGAGCACCGGCGTCGACGCGCAGAACGACCTGGTCCGGCAGTTCATGGCGCAGTGGCGCAAGGACGGACTGATCATCGACGAGCGCTTCAACAGCGGCGGCCAGATCCCGGATCGGTTCATCGAGCTGCTGAACCGGCCGATGCTGGCGTACTGGGCCGTGAGGTTCGGGGAGGACTGGCAGTGGCCGCCGGTCGCCCACCGCGGGCCAAAGGTGATGCTCATCAACGGCTGGAGCGGATCGGGCGGCGACGCCTTCCCGTTCTACTTCCGCGAGGCGAAGCTGGGCCCGCTGGTGGGGCAGCGGACGTGGGGCGGGCTCATCGGCGTCAGCGGAGCGCCCTCCCTCGCGGATGGCGGCAACGTGACCGTGCCGACCTTCCGGATGTACGACGTGCGAGGGAAGTGGTTCGCCGAAGGGCACGGCGTCGATCCGGACATCACGGTGGAAGACGATCCGGCGCAGCTGGCCAGGGGCACGGACCCGCAGCTCGAGCGGGCCATCACCGAGGCGCAGCGCCTGGTGAAGGAGCAGCCGCCGACGCCGCCCGCGCGGCCGGCCTACGAGAAGCGGGTGCCCGGAAAGTAGCCCACGGCGGGCACGCGGCACGCGTTCGACTTCGAGCCACGGGGCGCCGGCAGCGGGCTGGCGCCCCGTGTGTCCGTCGAACGCCTGCGCCACGTCGCGCCGGCGGCCCGGAGCACTGCCACGATGTCTCCACGCTGTCGCGCCCGGGCCATCGACAGCCGGGTGGCTGGCCCTCGCGTTGACGTTCCCGCCCGCCTTGATGAGCATCGTGATGACCTCGACCGGGTAGTCGCCCGCCGCCCAGCTGAGGGGCGTCGACCGGTTCTCGTCGGTGGCGTCCGGGTTGGCGCCCGCCTTCAGCAACAGCGCGATCACCGCCGGGCGAGCGTCAGCCGGGTCCCTTCCGCATGGCATGGAGGCAAGGAGGTGCCTTTCGGTGCCGCGCAGCGTGGCAGGGACTCGGCACCGGCGCCACGCTGGCAGCGGGCCGCGCGATGAGGTGGCCCGCGGGTCGGAAAGAGGCGAGCCGGCGCCGCGCGCACACGCTATACTCGCGGCATGCGACCGGAGCAGTTGCGGCGCTGGATCGAGTCGAGGCGCAGTGCCGAGGCGCGCGAGCGGCAAGAACTCGCGGGGCGGCCGCCGTCGGCGGAGTGGTCGATCTCGACGGCCCTCTCCCTCATCGCCCTGGTCGGGCAGATCCAGGGCTGGCCGCCGGTCGAGGACGACGTCAGCCGCCGCGAGAACGAGTACGCGGCTGAACAGTGGGCGCGCCTGCGCCGGGCCCTGGGATGGCGGGGATGACCGCCGACACCGCGATCCCGCGCGCGCTCGCGGCCTTGGCGGCCGCGCTGAAAGCCCTCGGCGCGCCGGCCATGCTCATTGGCGGCCTGGCGGTCATCGCGCGCGGCGTCCCGCGGCACACGGTCGACATCGACGTGACGGTGTGGGCAGCGGGCGTCGATCTCGATCGCCTCTTCGCCGTGCTGGGTGCCCACGATATCATCCCGCGCATCCCCGATGCGCACGCCTTCGCCCGCGAGCGTCAGGTCCTGCTGCTCAGTCACCGGCCGACCGGCACGCCGCTCGACGTCAGCCTGGCGTGGCTGCCGTTCGAGGCTGACGCCCTCGCCCGCGCGAGGCTGGTTGATTTCGCCGGCACGAGCATCCTGGTGGCACAGGCCGATGACCTGATCGTGTACAAGGCCATCGCCTGGCGGGATCGCGATCGCGCCGACATCGAACGGCTGCTGAACGTGCACGGCCCAGCGCTCGACCTGGTGCGCGTGCGCGCACTGGTGGCGCAGTTCGCCGAGGCGCTCGAGTCGCCCGACAGGCTCGAGGCCTTCGACGCCCTCGTCCGGCGGGCCCTCTGACCGGTTCGCTCCGGGCGGTGGCCGGATCACGGGGCACCCGGACCGGCGAAGCGGGGCGCCTGGAATGCCGGGGGCATGCATGAGTCACATGTGCCGGCTTTCGCCGCTCGCCGTAGCGCTCGCCCTTCCGGTCGGGACCGCGCGCGGGTTCCAGACGAGCGGGCCGCCCCTCGGCGGCACGATCCTCTCGTTCGGAGGAGGGGCCCCTCGATCAGCGACTCGCTGGCCGCTCTGGCGCGCGGACCCGCCCAAGGTAGTGGTCCAGCCAGGGCAGGATCTCGCGACTCACCTGCTCGATCGGCAATGCGTGCCCGGTCTCGAGGACCGCGTGCCGCTTCTGCTCAGGCAGAGACCCCAGCAGGTCGAACAGCGGACGTTGCCGCGTATCGACTGGATTGCCGAAGTCGTACCGGCCATTCAACATCAAGGTCGGTATGCGTATGCGCGGCGCATAGTTCACCAGATCGATCTCCGGCGTCGCGTCGTCTCCGATACCGGTTCCCTGCAGCACGCTCGTCTTCAAGCGCGGTTCGAGTGCGGTCAGTATGACGCCGGCATCGGCGCCCGCGCTCACCCCGTAGAACGCAAGGCGAGCCCGATCGATGTCCGATCGCGTCTCGAGATAGTCGATGGCGCGTCCGAGATCTCTCGACCACGCGACTCTGAGCTCGCGTTCTCCATTTGGTCCGGTCGCGGCCGGCGTGGCCCGCTCGTATGTGCCCTTGTAGACCGGGTAGAGGAACGCTCGTCCGCTCCGGACGATGAAGTCCACGAAGGTCAGAGACATGTCGCGGCTGGATCGCATTTGAAACGCGCCGTACCCGGGAAAGAAGATGACGGTCTGGTACGGCGGCGATCCGGTCTCTGGCAGGAAGAGATACGCGCGCATCCGTTCGCCCCCGTAGGCTGCGTCAAATGCCACGGTGTGCCTGCGCCAGATGCCGGTTTCGTCAGTCGCCTCGACGACGGCGTTCAGCGGTGAGCGGTCGTAAGCGTACTGGCGTCGATACACGGCGAAGATGTCATCGCCGACCGGCTTGTTCGTGCTGGGGTCGCGACCGGGCGTCTCGATCGGCACCGGGGCGGTCACGGCAGCGGGCAGCGGACTGGTGTACTTCGCGAGACGGAAGCCGTAGCCTGGCGCCCGGTCGAACGGCCCCTTGGCATCGTCGTCGGCAAACATGTACATGGGCTCGTACCAGGCCCCGCCCAGGAGGAACCGGTCAGTGCCGGTTGCATTCCAGCACCATTCCTTGACGTTGCCCGCCATGTCGAACGTGCCGAATGGGCCCACGCCTTGATAACGGCCGACCGGCGCGGGGCCCTTGCCATTGAAGTTGCTGACCGTCAGGATGTCGGCGAAGCGTCCGAGGTCCGCCGCACGATACCAGTGATAGATCGTCGGCAGGCTCTTGCCCGCGAATTCGGCGTACGCGGCGGCCTCGTACCAGCTCACGCCTCCCACAGGATATTCGGCCTGACCGGCGGGATACGTTCCCGACGTCCATGTCGCGGGTCCGGGTCGGCCGGTTGCATCGCGGAACCTGTCGACGCCCTCTTGCCACGACACAGATCGGCCGCCGTCGATGAACGGCTGGCGCCAATACTCGCGTCTGGAGTAGCCTCCCTGATCGACGAACGCTTTGAACGCGCGGTTCGTGACCTCGAATCGATCGATCCAGAAATCGTCGACGTCGCCAACCGCGCGGAAGCGGACGGGATCGCGGCCTCCGACGACGCGCACCATCCCCGTCGGCACGACGTCCGCCGGATCCAGCCGGTAGCGGTTCATTGCGCCCGGGGATCCTGAACCCTCGATCGGCTGAAAGCCGTCCTTCGACACCCGCAGCCGGATGAGCGTCGGGGGAATGCGGACGCCATGGAGTGGCGTCCGGCCGAGGGAAAACCAGCCCGCGGGCGCCCGGTACGAGGCGAGGGAAACGTCGGCCCCCTCGGGGTCGGTGGTCACGACCGCCGGGGTGGACACGTCCAGCCACAGTTGCCGCAGGTGCGGATCGTCTGGGACGGCGTCCAGCGCCTGATGCGCGAGGAGGAACGCCTCCGCATAGTCACCCCGATTCGAGAGCCGCTGAATCTCCGGCGCCGCAACGGTGCGGGCCCATCGGGCTCGGGACGCCGACACGCGCCATTGCCAGGCCGCGATGCCCGTCGCAAGGACGACCGCCGCCATGGCCGCCATCACAGCCGGCCGGCGGAGGAGCGAAAGAACGTGGGGTGAGGGCGCGGGGATTCGCTCCCGGATGACCGAGTCCAGGGCGGACTCGACGTCGGCGACCGTCGCGAACCGGTCGTCTGCGGACTTGGCGAGACATCGGCGGACGATGTGCGTCAACCGCGGAGATATTCCTGGAATCGCCTCCGAGAGCTCGCGAGGCTGGAGCGTCAAGGACGCGTCCAGGGTTTCGAGCGCGCAGCTCCCCTTGAAGGGCCGGCATCCGGACAGCATTTCGTAGAGCACGGCGCCAAGGGCGAAGATGTCGGCGCGTCGATCGACGTCCCCGTCGAGCGCCTGCTCCGGCGGCATGTAGCCCGCCGTGCCTGCGACGAGCGATCGCACCGCCGGTGCCGAGTCGAGGAGTGTCGCGAGACCGAAATCGAGGATCTTCACACGGCCATCGCGCGCGAGGAAGATGTTCTCCGGCTTCAGGTCGCGGTGCACGATGCCGCGGTCGTGCGCGGCGCCAAGGCCTCGCAGAACCTGGCGCGCCACGTCGAGGGCCGCCTCTACCGGCAGCGCGCCGGCGCTGAGCCGTGCGCGCAGCGACTCGCCGTCAAGACACTCCGTCACCAGGAACGCAGCTCCGCCGTAATCCCCGACGTCGTACACCGTCAGCACGTTGGGGTGGTTGAGGGTGCCGGCCGCGCGAGCCTCGCGCTCAAACGCGCGCGCCCGGTCGCCCCCTTCTGGATGCGGCAGCAGCAGCTTGATCGCCACGTCTCGCGCCAGCCGCTCGTCACGCGCGCGCCACACCTCGCCCATGGCGCCGGCGCCCAGGCGTCGCTCGACGGTGTAGGAACCGATGCGATCGCCGGGCTGTACCCTCCACCCTTCGCGGACGATCTGGCGCGCGAAGACGTCGAGCGCCGGCGAGCTGAGAAAGTCGCCCGATTGCTCGGCGGCCGTCAGGAGCGACCGAACCTCCTCTCGCAGGCCGGCGTCGGAGCCGCACTCGCGCTCCAGGAAATCCGGGCGCATGCCGGCGGGTTGCTCGGCGGCCTGAGTGAAGAGCTCTTCGAGACGACGCCAGCGCTCAGTGGACATCGACGGTGCTCAGCGTTCGGTACAGCCATGCCCGCGCCAACGCCCAGTCCGTGTGAACCGTCCGGACCGATACCTGGAGCGCTTCCGCCGTTTCCTCCACCGTGAGACCGCCAAAGAAGCGAAGTTCCACCACCTCCGCCTTGCGTGGATCCTCCAACGCCAGCATCTGGAGCGCCATGTCGACGGCGAGGACGTCCGCGGCCGGCTCGCTCGCGGCCACGTCGATCCCGTCGAGGGGGACACGAATGGCGGCCTGGCCTCCCCGCCTCTCAGCGCGTCGGCGTCGGGCGATATCCACGAGCACACGCCGCATCATACGGGCCGAGACGCCGTAGAAGTGCCCGCGATTCTGCCAGCGGACGGGATCCCAGCCGAGCAGGCGCACGCACAACTCGTTGACCAGAACCGTGGTCTGAAGGCTGACAGTCGATCGTTCGCCGACCAGATAGCGGGCCGCCATGCGATGCAGTTCCTCGTAGACGAGCGGCAGAACGCGGTCGAATGCCTCGTCGTCACCGCTGCTCCACGCGCGAAGCAACTGCGTAATCTCGCCGCAGTCCGGTCGATCTGGTACCGCGCTCATGGAGCCCGAGCCCAGTCTAGCACCGGACTCAATCACCCGGCCGTCATTAGTAAAGGCGCGAGACGCCCGCAAAAGCTGCAGGTTTCGGCAGCCCCCGACGCCTTAGCTAATGAAGGTCAACACCATTCAAGGGTCAACACCATTCAAAGGGGTCGATTGTGAAAGCACCAGCATGTCTGATTGCCGGCGGGCTCGTGTTGCTGTCGTCGATGCTGATCACCGCCAGCGCCCCCGGACCGGTCCGTGAGGATGCGCGCTGCGGCGGCGAGCCCTGCGACGCTGTCGCGCGCGGCCTCCGTGCGTTCTTCGACCGAGGCCTGGAGGGCCTCGGGGGCAACGGGCGCGCGTGCGCCGACTGCCACATGGCGAAGGATCACTTCCAGCTCTCGCCAGCCGACGTCGAGGAGAGGTTCCAGCGCCTCCAGCGGCGGCGCGAGCGGGACGCGGATGCCGACGATCCGCTGTTTCGGTCGATCGACGCGGATGACTTCCGGACCAACGGCGACAACGCCAGCGACTTCAGCAATCTGCGACAAAACGGCCTGGTCAGGATCACCTTCCCGCTGCCCGCGAACATCAGGCTGATCGATCCCCTGACCAACGCGCCGTCGGCCGAGACGTTCGTGGACGTCTGGCGAAGTGTTCCGACCGTCAACGACGTGGCCCTCACCGGACCTGACGACGTCAATCCGTGGACGCGCGGGCCGAACGCCTTTGGTGGATATCAGTTGGACGCTCGCGTGGCGACGCTGCAGGACCAGGCGCTCGGTGCCCTGACGAACCATGCCCAGATTCAGCAGGCGCCGCCACAGCAGCTGCTCGACGATCTGTCCTCGTTTCAGCGCGTCCTGTTCACGAACCATCGTGTTCGCGCGCTGGCCGACGCGGTCAGAACG
Source organism: uncultured Acidobacteriota bacterium (assembly GCA_963813325.1). Classification (GTDB taxonomy): domain Bacteria; phylum Acidobacteriota; class Vicinamibacteria; order Vicinamibacterales; family JAKQTR01; genus CAWEYM01. The sequence continues at coordinate 431,130 of CAWEYM010000001.1, read as the reverse complement.
AGCGAGGTGCCATTGCCTGATCCCGATCCCCGGCTCAACGAGATCGAGCAGGCAGGGAAAGTGGTCTTCGAGCGCGCCTGCGGTCAATGCCACGGCGGTCCGGGACAGTCGACCGCACAGGCTCCAGTCGTGCGTTTTCACGACATCTCGAGCCAGTGCCCGCGCCCCGTTGACACGGCGTCGCCCGCTCGCTTTTCATTTGCGCCGTGCGCGACGCAGCTGGCTCGCAACGCCCGGACCTACGAGATCACGTTGGCCAACGGCACGAAGATCCGTCGGACGAGCTCCGATCCCGGTCGTGCCCTGTTGACCGGCGTCGTCGGCGGCGTGCCCGCCCAGGACGACTGGAACAAGCTCGACATGCCCGGATTGCGCGGCATCAGCAAGACCGCCCCGTACTTCCACAACAACAGCGCAGCCACGCTCGAAGACGTGGTCGACCACTACATCGAGTTCTTCAAGCGGGTGCAGGCAAATGCGGCGCCTGGTGTGATCCCGCCGATCGCGAGCACGGACGGTGTGCACTTCGATCGGCGTCCGACGCTCGAGGAGCGTCCGGCGCTTCTGGCGTACCTGCGCAAGCTCTGACGAGACCTGCCTCAGACCTTCGAGCATGTCCGGAGCAGAGGATGGTGGCCCGGTCTGAGGCGGGCCGGCCTGGCCCTCTTCTCCTACTCGTACCGCAGCGCGCTGATCGGATCGATGCGGCTCGCGCGTCGGGCGGGCAGCCACACCGCCAGCAGGGCGACGGCGCCCAGCACGACCGGCACGCCGACAAACACCAGCGGGTCGCGCGGCGTGACCCCGTAGAGGAACGTGGCCAGCAGGCGGGCCAGGCCGAAGGACGCGGCCAGGCCGATGATGACGCCCACGATCGCCAGGCGCATGCCCTGGACGACGACCATCCGCCTGACCTGCGTCGCCTGTGCGCCGAGCGCGAGCCTGATGCCCAGCTCCTGCGTCCGCTGTTCCACGGAGTACGCCATCAGGCCGTAGATCCCGATCGCCGCCAGCAGCAGGGCGGCGCTGCCGAACACGGTCATCAGCCACATGTTGAACTGCTGGCGCGACGTGGACAGCGACACCACGTCGTCCATCGTCCGCACGTCGGACACGGGCAGCCCCGTCGCGTGGCGAATCTGCTCCTGGATCACCGTGCTCATCGTTCCCGGCGCCGCCTGCGTGCGCACCACCCACGCGATCGGCGACAGCCCGACGTTGAGGGCATTCGCCGCGTCGGGCACCTGCGCCTGGGGGATGAACATCATCGGCTGCGGATCGCTGTTCAGGCCGCCGTCGCGCGTGTCGCCGATGATCCCGACGATCTGCCGCTCCGGCTCGTCGGCGAACTCGCGCATCACCCCGCGCCCGATGATGAGCCGCTCGTTCAGCGGGTCGCCCTTCGGCCAGAACTGCCGTGCCAGGGCTTCGTTGATGATCACGACAGGCGTCGATCGGCTGTCGTCGCGTTCATTGAACGTCCGCCCGCGCTTCACGGGGATCCTGAACACCTCGAAGTAGCCCGGCGAGATGGTCATCCACCCGCCGCCGCCATGGAACGGCCCGTCCGTGAGCGGGCGGCCGACGATCTGGAACGGGAGCCCGTAGCCGCCTTCGAGCGGCACGCAGCACGTCGCGCTCGCCAGCACGACACCTGGCGTGGCGCGGAGGCGCTCGACTCCGGTTCGCACGAGCTGCTCGACGGCTTCCGACTTCCGGAACTGCGGACCGGTCATCGACATCCGCATCGTCAGGACGTTGTGGGCGTCGAAGCCCGGATCGACGTGCGCGAGGGCCACCGCGGTGCGAATCAGCAGCGCCGACCCGACGAGCAGCACCAGCGCGAGCGCAACCTCGGTGACCACCAGGATCGACCGGGCCTTGTTCTGGCGGAAGCCCGTGCCGGAGCGGCCGCTGCTTTCCTTGAGCGCCGTCGTCAGGTCGGTTTGCGAGCTCTGGAGCGCCGGGATCAGGCCGAAGACCACGCCCGTGGCCAGCGAGACGACGAGCGTGAAGGCCAGCACCACGCCGTCGATCCCGACCAGCGCACCCCCCTCGCCGACGCGCGGCAGGCCCGCGGTGTTGATCGAGAGCAGCGCCCGTATGCCCGCCCAGCCGAACAGCAGGCCGAGCGCGCCGCCCACGAGCGACAGCAGGACGCTCTCGGTCAGCAACTGACGGATCAACCGTCCTCGCGATGCGCCGATCGCCGCCCGGACGGCGATCTCCCGCCGCCGTCCGGTCGCGCGCGCCAGCAGCAGGTTGGCCACGTTGGCGCAGGCGATCAGCAGGACGAAGCTGACCGCGCCGGCCAGGATGAGCAGCGACGATCGCGCGTTCCGCACGAGCGCATCCCGGATCGGCTGTACGGTGAAGCTGTTGTTCGGCCCGAGCGAGTTGGGGAATTTCGTCCGAAACTCGCCGGCGGAGACCTTCAGGCGCGCCTGCGCCTGCTCGAGGGTGACGCCCGGCTTCAGGCGGCCGGCCACCCGGAAGTAGTGGCCCTGGTCGGTCGCGTTCGGGTCGAGCTGGAACGGGATGAACACTTGCGGCGCGGGGCCGAACTCGCGGAAGTCGAACTCGCCGAGCACGCCGACCACCGTGTACGGCTCGCCGCTCAACGAGATCGTCGTGCCGACGATGTCCCGCTTGCCGTCGAAGCGCGTGGCCCAGTAGCGCTGGCTGAGCACGACGACCCGTGGGCCCATCGGCAGATCCTCGTCGGGCGCGAACGTGCGCCCCAGGGCGACCGGGGCCCCGAACAGGCGGAAGAAAGCCGCTGAGACTCGTGCCGACCGCAGTTGCTCGGGGAAGCTCCCGCCGGTGTAGTTGACGATGCCGGTGTTGAAGGCCGTCACGTCCTGGACGACCTGGGACTGCTGGCGGTAGTGCTGGAACTTGGCGGGAGAGGCGGCCGGTCCCGACCCCTGCGGCGAGGTGTTCATGAAGATGACCACCCGGTCCGGGTCAGGGAAGGCGACGGGCTTCAGCAGGACGGCGTTGACGACCGAGAAGATGGCGATATTGGTGCCGATCCCCAGCGTGAGCGCGGCGATGGCTGCCAGCGTGAAGGCCGGGCTGTGCAGGAACATCCGCACCGAGTGTTTGAGGTCGGTGAAGGCGGTCTCGAGCATGGCGCGTCCTGCCCTTTGCGAGATTCAATAAAGGGGCCCCAAAGCGGCCAGGCCCCTCTTTCCCGTAGGCCCCTTTTCCCCGTAGTGGACGTCCTATTAGACGGGTGCAGGGGCCAGCCGGTTGGCCCCTCTTACCAGATTTTCACCCGCTTGGCCGGATCGATGTACAGCTTGTCGCCCGGCTTCACCCCGAAGGTTGTGTAGAACTCCGGCACGTTGCCGAGGGGGCCGTTCGCCCGGAACATCTCGGGCGAGTGGACGTTGGTCAGCACCTGCTGGCGCAGCGCGTCGTCGCGTTCCTTGCCGCGCCACACCTGCGCCCAGCCCATGAAGAAGCGCTGGTCGCCGGTGAGGCCGTCGATGACGGGCGCGGGCTTGCCGCCGAGCGACATGACGTAGGCGCGGTGCGCGATGGTGATGCCGGTCAGGTCGCCGAGGTTCTCGCCGAGCGTCAGCTCGCCGTTCACCTTCAGCCCGGGCAGGGCCTCGTACGCCGAGTACTGTGCGACGAGGCGCGCGGTGCGCTTCTGGTACTCGGACGCGTCCGCGGCAGTCCACCAGTCGCGCATCGTGCCCGTGCCGTCGAACTGGCGGCCCTGGTCGTCGAACCCGTGGCCCATCTCGTGGCCGATCACGGCGCCGATCCCGCCGTAGTTCACCGCGTCGTCGGCCGCCATGTTGAAGAACGGCGGCTGCAGGATGGCGGCCGGGAACACGACCTCGTTCCGGACCGGGTTGTAGTAGGCGTTCACCGTCTGCGGCGTCATGCCCCATTCCTCGGGATCGACGGGCTTGCCCACCTTCGCGAGCTGAAACGCCGACTCGGCGGCCGTGGCGCGCATCATGTTGCCGACGAGGTCGTCCGCCTTGATCTCCACCTTCGAGTAGTCGCGCCACTTGTTCGGGTAGCCGACCTTCGGGCGGAACGCCGCGAGCTTCTGCTGCGCCTGCTTCTTCGTTTCCGGGCTCATCCACTCGAGGCGATCGATACCGTCCCGGTAGGCGAGGCGCAGGTTCTCGACCAGGCGCTCCATGCGCGCCTTGGCCTGCGGCGGGAAGAAGCGCGCGACGTACAGCTTGCCCAGCATCTCGCCGAGGTTCCCGTTGATCGCGTTGACACCGCGCTTCCAACGAGGCTGGTTCTCGGGCGTGCCGCGCAGGGTCTTGCCGTAGAACTCGAAGCGCGCGTCCACGAACGCCTTGCTCAGGAAGGGCGCGAAGCCGCGGATCAGCGAGGCTTTCAGGTACGGTTTCCAGCGTTCGACCGGCCACTCGTTCACCGCGGCGGCGAACGCCTTCGCGTAGCTCGGCTGCCCGACGATGAGCGACGGGGCCGCGGAGACGCCCAGCCCGTCTGCCCAGGCCGCCCAGTCGAACCCGGGGAACTCGCGCGGGAGGTCGCCCACGGCGAACTTGTTGTACATCTTCACCACGTCGCGCGTTTCGACGTTGGTCCAGTGGCCCCTGGCCAGCTCGGTTTCGATGGCCATGACATCGGCCGCCGCCGCCTCAGGCGTGGGCTGGCCGGCCAGCGCGAAGAGCTTCGCCAGCAGAGCCACGTACTTCGTCCGATACTCGGCCAGCTTGGCGTCGTCCTTGAGGTAGTAGTCGCGGTCGGGCAGGCCGAGGCCGCCCTGGAACGCGAACAGGGTGTTCGTCTTCGGGTCCTTGAAGTCGCCCTCGACGAACGCCTGGATCGGGCTGTCGCAGTCGATCGTCGACAGGAGGGCGAACTGCCGTGCCAGATCCGCCTTCGACCGGATGGCGTCGATTGCGGCCAATGCCGGCGCGATCGGCTGGAGCCCCAGTTCGTCGGCCCGCGCCTCGTTCATGAAACTCTTGTAGAAGTCGCCGATCTTCTGGCTGTCGGAGCCGGGCGCGCCCGGCGCCTTGGCGGCGTCCTCCACGATGGTCCGGACATCCGCCTGGGCCTTGTCGACCAGCATGTCGAAGGCGCCGTAGGATGCCTTGTCGGCGGGGATCTCGGTCTTCGCGAGCCAGCCGCCGTTCACGTAGCGGAAGAAGTCATCCTGCGGACGGACGGCCTTGTCGAACCCCGTCACGTCGATCCCTGACGCGGGGGGCGCACTCGATGGCCCCTGCGCCGCGACCGCAGCCACCAGGGCCGCGGCCATCACGTTCCACGCGAGCAGTCGCTTCATTGACGAACCCCCTGAGCACCGAGTCCACCGGATTCTGCCAGCGTAGCACGGCTCCGACCGGCCGCCGCAACCCGCGGGCCTTGGGCCGGACCGGATCCGTGTCAGAATCCAAACCGCAGGCCGACCTGCAGCTTGCGGGGCTGCGCGGCTGCGACGGGCTGACCGAAGAACGGCGAGGTCATCACGAAGCTGTAGGCGGTGTCGTTGGTCCGGTTCAGCAGGTTCTGGCCCGCGAGGTACACCTCGAGCCGGTAGCGCTTGTCGTCGGCGCCACCGCCGAAGGCGGGCGCGAGTCCGCCGCCGCCCCCGTCGATCACCACGCGCATGCCTCCAGCCCCGCCGCCGCGCTGACTCCGGGTTCCGAATCCCCAGGCGTAGGACAGCCGGCCGCCCACGTCCCATTGCGCCGCGCCGCGTACCGAGTTGCGCGACACGCCGGCGGGCCGGTCGTTGAAGATCCCGTCGCCGTTCTCGTCACGACCGGTCGTGACGTTGTATGGCATCCCTGACTGACCGCGCACGTTCAGGCCGATGTTGAAGTTCCTGAAGGGCGACAGGCTGAAGCTGCTGCCAACGCGGTGGCGGACGTCGCTGGGCGACGGGCCCCACTCCGACGCCAGGTTGTCGCCGCTCGCCGGGACCGTGAAGCCGCCGGTCGTATTCGTGTCGTTCTTGCTCCACGTGTAGTTGATGACGAAGAAAAGGCGCTTCCGTTCGAGCCTGACGAAGTTGAAGCCGACGTTGACGACCTGCGACCTCGACGCCGCGTCCGCCATGAGGGCAATGACGTTTGCGAACCCGGCGTCCGGGCGGAGCCCGCCGGCCGGGGCGTTCAGGTTGCGCCCGCGCAACAGGTTGCGCCCCCAGCCGCGCGCGTAGGTCACGCTGAGGCGCGCGTCACTGGCCAGGACGCGGTCCACCCCGACGTTGAACCGGTGGGCGGTTGGCAGGGCGAGATCGTCCGACCAGAGGTACCGGTTCGTCGGCAGCGTTGTTCCGCCGGCGCCCGGGTCGGGGTACGACGGGTCGATCAGGTTCAACTCGCGCAGGCGGGAGCCGTCGACGAGCAGGGTCTCCTTGTACAGGTCGTCCGCGATCCAGTCGTAGAAATAGCCGTAGTTGGCGCGGAGGGTGAGCTTGCCGTTCCTGAGCGGCGACCAGGCCACGGTCATGCGCGGCGACAGGTTCCAGCGGTCGCTCACGTGCGACTGAACGCCGTAGCGAAGCCCGGATGAGATCAGCAGAGACCGCGCGACGCGGTAATCGTCTTGCACGTAGAACCCCGCCTGGACGGCGGAGTAGGTGATGCCCGGATCGCCAATCCGTCGCGAATAGCTCGACGGCAGGCCGGCGTTGTAGTCGGCCAGGTTGGCGAACGTGTAGGTGCCCAGGTAATTCGTGATGTCGTCCGATCGGTATCGGCCCCCCTCGACGAGCACGCCGGTGCGCCACGAATGCGCGCCGTGCACGTAGTCGAGGTCCGTGGCAAACTCGTAGTCCAGGCTGTCCTGCCCGCCGCGCTGTTGCGCCCCGCCGCTGGTGAACGCGTCGATCACGGTCACGGCCGGCGCTTCAATCGCCGAGAGGCGGGTTGTGCGCGACCATCGCACCTGGGCCCGCGACTCGGTGAACAGGCGGCGGCCAAGCGGGCCGTTCTCCGACACGCGGAACGTGTTGGTGGCCGACGAGCTGTCGTACGCCCGGTCGAACAGGTTGTAGCCGCCCACGCCGAGATCGCGGGCGTCGCTCGTCGTGCGATCGAAGCTCGCGCGCAGGGCGTGGTCCTTCGTGAGCGTCTGGTCCACCCGGGCGGCGACGTTCAGCGTGTCGCGCGGCTGGCGCAGCGTCGCGGCGGTCGTCGTCCCGTCGGGCAGCACGGCCAGCAGGTTCGGCGAGGCATACCGGGAGCCGCCGCCGCCGTTGATCGAGAACGACGTCCGGTTCTCCTTGAGGGTGCCCGACAGCGAGTAGCCGTACTGGCGCAGTTGCTCGGCGCCCTTCACCGGCGTAAAGGCATTGCGCGCGTTGAGCGCGTCGTCCATGAAGTTGAAATCCGCGTTGCCGCGCAGCGGACCGTTGCCCGGCATGGTCATGATGTCGATGAACAGCATGCCGTTCATGCCGCCGTGGTTCTGTGCCGCGAACATGTCCATCCGCGGCAGCCGGATCGAGCGGATCTGGGACTTGGGCGGCAGGCGCCCGCCGGTGAAGCCGTCGACGCGGATGACCGCGCCGGGCGGCGCCATCGCCTTGAGCACCTGCTCCATCTCGTCCGGGTCGTCGGGCAGCGACTCGATCTGCTCGCGCGTGAGCACGGAGCTGAACGCGCTGCCGACCGGGTCGAGCGCCGAGCTGCGGCCGTCGCGGCTGACCGTGACGGCCTCGTCGTGCTTCGCGATCTGGAGTGTGATGCGGCGCCTGGTGACACCGGACCGCACGCGGACGTCCTGGAGGATGGCCGTCTGGAAGCCCGGGAACGCGGCCTCGATCGTGTAGCGTCCCTCCGCAAGCCCGGCCACCGCCGCGACGCCAGCGGCGTCGGTCGTCGCCGGGGTCCGCGGCAACGCCTTCTCCGCGGAGTCCTGGGCCCGGACAGTCACCGCCGCGTTCGGGATCACGGCGCCCATCTGATCGACAACGCTCACGACCAGGCGGCCCGACGGGGCCTGCGCCCCGGCCAGGGCCACCGTCATCGCGGCGACGACGAGCGCCGATCCGACGCGGACCAGTGACTGGCGAACCACGGGATCTCCTCTACTTCGAAACCTGGAACGTCTTCGCGTCGATCTTCGGGTTGACCTTGATTGACTCGAACACCATCTCCTCGGTGGGCTTGCCGTCGATGGAGCGCTGGATCCGGTGGGGCAGCATCACGCCGTCCACCTTCGCATAGTCGGAGTAGTAGAGCCGGAACTCGACCGTACGGCGCTTCGCTTCCGCCTCCTTCCGCTTCTCCGCCAGGTCCTTCTCCATCTTCTCCATGTCTTCCTTGGACATCGGCTCGCCGCGCCGCTCGACGATGCGCATGCCGCCTCCGCCGGCCGCCACCGTCGACCCGCCCGGGCCGCCCATCTGGATGACGATCGGCTCCTTGTCCATCCAGCTCAGCATCAGCGGCAGGTGCGTCTGGCTGTCCACGAACAGCTTGACCGCGAATTCGCCCTCGCCCCTGACGTCAATCACGTCGGCCTTGCCGTCGGGCGACTCCGCCTGGCCCCCGTAGGAGAACTCCAGCGGGTAGGCGTCGAATGACGAGGCGAACATGCCGAGGGCCAGGCGTGCGAACTCCCGGTGGTTGGCGAGGAGCCGCTGGCGGTCGGCCTCGGCCTTCTGCTCGGGCGTCATCTTCCCGGGATCGGTGGGCGACCCGCCCGGGCCGGCCACGCGGATGACGATGTTCGCGCCACTGAGATTCGGCGGCCGATCGATTTCCTCGATGGCCTGCCCGCCGTTGAACCCGGTATTGCGGTAGATGCTCATGTTGCCCATGGCCATCATGGCCGTGCGCAGGAGGTACTTGTCCGGCAGCGCGAGGGACATCTCGAACTCGCTCTCGCGCGTGTTGCCGTCCGGCATCGTCCGGAGCGTCCGCCCCGCGGCGGTCAGCGTTTTCACGGCGGCCAGCCTGTCCCCGCCGAGGACCGCCCGGGCGGCCGCCAGAACGGCGCCGGCATCCGTGCCCTGGCGTGCCGCCAGGGATCCGGCCGCCATGCAGGCGACCACTGCGTACGTGACTGCTCGCTTCATCGCATCTGCCTCCAGAGGCCCGCGTCGACCCCCTTGCCACCATTGGACGAACCGATGATGCCGGTTGGCCGGGGCGCGGTGGTTAAGTGTTGGCAAAGAGTTTGTTAAGAACGTAAAAAGCGGGACGCGGGCCGGGGCGACCGCCTTGCCCTGGTGTTACACTCGGCCTCATGCGGAAGCTTCGCGTGCCGCGCGGCGCGATCCTGCCCGCGCTGCTCATCGGCCTCGTGGGCGTGCTCGCCGCGCTGCAGTACCGCTGGCTCGGCCAGGTCAGCCAGGCCGAGCGCGAGCAGTTGCGCCGGTCGCTCAGCCAGCGCGCGCGCGAGTTCGCCGACGACTTCGACCTCGAGATCAGCCGCGCGTACCTGACCCTCCAGCTGGCGCCCGAGGCCCTCGCGTCGCGGGACTGGACCGCGTTTGCCGAGGCCGGCGACCGGTGGCGCGCCACGGCCCGCTTTCCGCAGATGATACGCGACATCTACCTGGCCGAACCCGATGGCGACCACCTGGCGCTCCGACGCTACGACCCGGGGGCGCGGGGGTTCTCCGCGACGACGCTCGCCGCGTGGCCGGCGTCGCTCGAACCGGTGCGGAGCCGGCTCACCGGCAGCGTCCGGACGATGGGCGGGGCGGCGGCCGGCGCGGCGAAGGTCATCGCGATTACCGTCACGCCGGTGCTCGCGGACGTGCCCGCCATTGTCGTGCCCGTGCCGATGCCAGGACTGCCAGACGCCGGCCCCCGCAGCCCCGCCGCGCGAGAGGCCCGGGGCGCGATGCTGTGGCTCGAGGGGCGCGGCTCGTTCATCGTCATCGAGCTCGACGGCGCGTTCGTGCGGGGCACCATGCTCCCCACGCTGGTGCAGCGCCACTTCCCCGAGCGCGACGCCGGCCAGTACCGGCTTGCCGTCGTCGGCGACAACGGCCGGGCGGTCTTCGCCAGGGGGCTGCCCGCGGGTGCGCAGATCGCGCCGGATCGCGCCGACGCGGTCGAGCCGTTCTTCTCGTTGCGGCTCGACATCGCGCGGGACTTCGTCGGCAGCACGGGCCCGATCACGTTTCGCGCCAGGACCGGGCCGCCCGCCGGCACGCCAGGGTCCCGGCCGGAGCCCTCCGGCGACCGGGTGTCGGTGTTCGTCGAACAGCGCTCAGCGACCGTCCGGACCGATCCGGGAGGTACGGCCGCGCCCCGCACGGTCCGGCTCGTCCACTCGGGCTGGCGCATCGTGCTGCAGCATCCCGCCGGATCGCTCGACGCCGCCGTCGGCCAGGCGCGCGTGCGCAACCTGTGGCTGAGCTTCGGCATCCTCGGCATCCTCGCGGCCGGCGTCGTGCTGGTCGTGGTGAACGCGCGGCGCGCGGAACACCTCGCGGCGCGCCAGTTGGACTTCGTCGCCACCGTCTCGCACGAGCTGCGGACGCCACTCGCGGTCATCCGGTCGGCCGCGCAGAATCTCGCGGCCGGGGTGGTGACCGATCCCGCCCAGGCCAGGCGGTACGGCGAGCTGATCGAAGCCGACGGGCGCCGCCTGACGGACATGGTCGAGGAGGTGCTGACCTATGCCGGCCTCAGCGGCAGCCGGCAGCTGCGAGCCGCGCGGTCGATTGACGTGGCCGCGATCGTGCGCGACGTCGTGGCGTCGTGCCGGCCCCTGATCGAGGCGGGCGGCTGCGCCGCCGACGTCGACGCTGACGGCCAGGGGCTTCCGCCCGTGGTGGCAGACGAGGCGGCGATACGGCGCGCCGTGCACAACCTCGTGACCAACGCCGTCCGGTACGGCGCCGACGGAGGGTGGATCGGGGTCTCCGCGCGCCGCGTCGTCACGCGCGGGCGCGGGGCGGTGCAGATCGTCGTGCAGGATCGCGGCCACGGCATCGATGCCGACGATCTCGCCCACGTCTTCGAGCCTTTCTATCGCGGCCGTTACGCGATCGATCACCAGATCCACGGCAACGGGCTCGGCTTGAGCCTCGTGAAGCGGATTGCCGAAGCCCACGGCGGCCGCGTGACCGTGCGGTCGGAACCCGGCCACGGGGCGACGTTCACCCTGCATCTGCCCGCCGCCGCCCCGGTCGCCGCCGAGGAGCGCCTGGGCGATCCCGCGCCGCAGGCGGGGCCGTCGGCCTGATTCGCACGAAGCCGCCGTGAAGCGCGTCCTGCTGATCGAAGACGAACCGGGCCTGGTGATGACCCTCACCGACCGCCTCGAGAGCGAGGGCTACCAGGTCGGCTCGGCGTCCGACGGGCCGTCGGGGCTGGCGCGGGCGATGGGCGAGGCGTGGGACGTCGTCCTGCTCGACGTCATGTTACCGGGCCTCGGCGGCTTCGACGTGTGCCGGGACCTGCGCCAGGCGGGCGTGAAGACGCCGGTCATCATGCTGACCGCGCGGGGCCAGGTCGTCGACAAGGTCGTCGGCCTCAAGCTCGGCGCCGACGACTACCTCACGAAGCCGTTCGACATGATGGAGCTGCTGGCGCGGATCGAGGTCCAGTTGCGACGGGCCGCGGCCGCGACGTCCGGCCCGTTCCTGCATCGGTTCGGCGACATCGTCGTGAACGTCCGCAAGGCCGAGGTGACGCGGGCCGGCGACGTGCTCGACCTGTCGGCCCGGGAGTTCCTGCTGCTCAAGTGCTTTGTCGAGCACCGCGACGAAACGCTCACGCGCGACCAGCTGCTGAACGAAGTGTGGGGCTACCACGCGATGCCCTCCACGCGCACCGTGGACGTGCACGTGGCGTGGCTGCGGCAGAAGATCGAGCCCAATCCCCGCCACCCGCAGCACATCCTCACCGTGCACGGGCTCGGCTACCGGTTCGCGGGGTAGCCGTCTCGCGCGCGTCACGGCCGGGGCCGGAGGGCCCGCACCGACCCGATCGGTCGCCCGCGCGCACTACCGGGTCCGGCGGGCTGAGCCGGGTCCAACGGCGCCGGTGCCGTCACTGGACACACGGCGCGGAGGGGAGGTAGGCTCACGGCGCCTGAAGTCCGCGGAGGCGGATGGTCCATGCGGTGCGCCTACCCTCGCTTGAGTCGGGTCCTGGCCGCCGGCGGGCTGGCGCTGGTGCTGCTCGGTGCGGCATGCGCCCACCCTCCGGCCGACCGGCCGCGCACGCGCGTCCGGTTCGCCACCGGGACGCCAGGGGCCGGATTCTACGCGCTCGGAGACGGCCTGGCACGCGAGTACCGGCGCGTGCTTCCGGGCCTGGACCTGGAGGTCATCGAGAGCGACGGGGCCGCCACCAACATCGAGGCGATCCAACGGGGCGATGCCGACATCGGCTTGTCCCACGCCGACGTGGCCTACCTGGCCTTCACGGGGCACCTCGATCGAAGCGGGGCGCCGTTCGACCGTCTTCGCGGCATCGCGATGCTGCAACTGACGCGCGTGCACGTCGTGGTCCGGCCCGGCGCCGGCATCCGCCGGGTGGCGGATCTGCGCGGTCGCCGCATCAGCCTGGGGCGTCCCGGCCACGGCAGCGCCTCCACGGCAGGCCTCGTGCTGGCTGCCTACGGCGTCGGCCTGCAGGAAGTCCGCGTGGAGCGGCTTCGCTACGACCAGGCGGCGGCCCGGCTCGTGGACGGAACGCTCGACGCGCTCCTGGTCACCGGGACGTATCCGCTGGAGGCCGTCACGGTGGCGACCCGCGCGGGTGGGATCCTCCTGCCGCTGGACGGCCCGGCCATCGACCGATTGCGCGGCGAGTACCCTTTCTTCAGCCGCACCGTGATCCCGGGCGGCATCTACCCCGGGCACCCGGCTGCGATTCACACGATCGGCGTTGACAGCCTGCTGATCTGCCGCGCGGACATGGACGAGTCGCTCGCTCACGATCTGACGCAGCGCCTCTTCGAGATCCTGCCGACGCTGTCCTCGCCCGAGCTGTCCCTGACCTCCATGGACCTCGCGCAGGCGTCCGCCACGCCCATTCCGCTCCACGAGGGCGCGGCGCGCTTCTACCGCGAGCGCGAGTTGTCCCGATGAGATCGGCGCTGCGCTGGACCATGAAAGGGAGCCTGGCCGGCTGGCTGGCGCTCGGCGTGTGCCTGTCGATGGCCGTGCTGATCTGGTTCGGCTGGCGCGCCATGCAGGAATGGCAGCGCAGCGAGGAACGGCTGGCCGAGCGCCGGGCGCATGACACCGTCGACCGGTTCGTCACGGTGCTGAGCCGGGACATGCGCGGGGCCCAGAACTCGGTGCTCGCGTCGTGGTGGGACGAACTGATGCCGGACCCGGCAGAGGATGCCAGGAACCTCGTGGCGAGCGCATTCGCGAAGTTCCCCTATCCGGAGTCGTTCTTCGTCTGGCGCCGTGGCACGCCCGACGCGTCGATGCCGTTCTTCAACCGGTCGGGTCGGCACCCCGCCTGGATGCCGCCCCACGAGGGCCAGGATCGGTTCCCGGTCTCGGTCGGGTACGAGCCGGCGACCGCGGGCGTCATCCTCGGGCGCATCCGCTCGGACGTGGCGCACGGCCGCCGATTCTCGATCTTCGAGGTGCCGCTGGGCGGAATCCGCTACCAGGTGGTCGCGAAGCTCCTTTACCGCGATGGATTCCGTGAGCAGATCGAGGCGATCGTCGGGTTCACCGTCAGCCTGCCGTGGGTCCGCCAGCATTACTTTCCGGAAGTCGCGCGCCAGGTCGCGCGCATCGGCAACGGCCTCCCGCTGGCCCTCGTCGACGATCGCGGCCAGCCCGTCTGGGGGGCGATTCCCGGCGCGGCGAGCGGGCCCATCGTCAGGCGGTGGTTCCCGGTGATGTTCTTCGACCCGCTGCTCGTCGGGTTCGACTCGCCGGCCGATCTGGCGCGGCAGTCGTGGGCCGTCGAGGTGGGCATGAGCGGCGACGAGGTGCTCGGGGCGGCCACGGCCGCGGCCAACCGGACGCTGGCCATCGCCGCCGTGGCGGCCGCGGTCCTGGTGCTCGGACTCCTGCTGACGGCGCGGGCCTCGCTCGCGAGCGCGCGGCTGTCCGGGCTGCGGTCGGACTTCGTCTCGACCGTCACGCACGAGCTGAAGACCCCGATCGCGACGATCCGGGCCATCGGCGACACGCTGGTGCGCGGACGGGTCGTCGACCCGCGCGCCTACCAGGAGTACGCGCAGCTCGTTGTCCAGGAGTCCAAGCGCCTCACGCGGCTGGTGGAGAACCTGCTGGCCTACGCGCGCATCACGGACGTGACCGAAGCCTATGCGTTCGGGCCGATCGATCTCAGGGAGGTCGTCGAGGACGCCGTCAGGGGATTCCACACCCAGCTCGCGGCCGCCGGCTTCGAGGTGCACCTCGATCTCGCGCCCGATCTCCCGCTGGCCCGCGCCGACCGGTCGGCCATGGGGCTGGTCCTCGAGAACGTGCTCGACAATGCGGTCCGCTACTCCGGCGAGTCCCGCTGGCTGCAGGTGCGCGCCCGCCGCGAGGGCGACCGCATGGTCGTCGTCGAGGTGAGCGACCGCGGCGTGGGGATCCCGAAGGAGGAGATCAGCCAGGTGACGCGCCGGTTCTTCAGGGGCCGGGGCGCGCCGTCGTCGGGCAGCGGCCTCGGCCTGGCCATCGTCAGCCGCATCGCGGCCGATCAGGGGGGAGCGCTGGTCATCACGAGCACGGTTGGACACGGCACCACGGTCGGCGTCACGATCCCGGTGGCGGAAGGGGGCCATGAAACGGATCCTGATCGTTGAAGACGACGCGGCGCTGGCGAGAGTGCTGCGCGACAACTTCGTCTTCGAAGGGTTCGAGGTCGCGTGCGTCGCCGACGGGAACCTGGCCCTGGACCGGGCGAAAGCCTTCGCGCCGGACCTGGTGGTGCTCGACGTGATGCTGCCCGGCCGGGACGGATTCGAGCTCATCGGCCTGCTCCGCCGCGGCGGCCAGACGGCGGTGATCATGCTGACGGCGCTGGGCGACAAGGCGGACAAGCTCAAGGGGCTCAACCTCGGCGCCGACGACTACGTCGCCAAGCCGTTCGACCTCGACGAGCTGCTGGCGCGGGTCCACGCCGTGCTCCGCCGGGCGAGCCCGGGTATCGAGCAGGTCGTGCTGGGACGGGTCACGGTCGATTTTCGGACGATGCGGGCGACGAGCGGCACCCGGGCGGTGAGCCTGACGCACCGGGAGTTCGAGCTGCTTCGGTACCTGGCCGAGCGGCCGGCGCGGGTGGTCGGCCGCAGCGAACTGCTCCGGGCGGTGTGGGGGTACCCGGAGGCGCCCGACACCCGGTCGGTGGATCACGCCGTCGCCCGCCTGCGCCGGAAGCTCGAGCCGGATCCCCGGCGCCCGCGCTTCATCCACACGGTCCATGGCGACGGCTACAGCCTGACGCCCGACGTGGCCCCCACCCCGTAGGATCCCGCCGCGGCGCGCATGGCGGCGGAGCCTGCCGCCTGCGACAACTTGCGACAACCGGCGACGGCCCGTCTGCTTATACTCAACGCGCAGGAGCCGGGATCGGCCCCGCGTCGCGTCACTCCCCCCGGCGCCTCTTGTCCCCGTAACAACCCGGCACGCAGCGCCGCCTCCATGGCGTTGTTGCGCGCCAGCCCCGCGCCGGTCGCGTGCCGGCCGCTTGGGGCAGAGGCGGATGGCTCACGGGCCGCCGGCCCGCGCGGTCGGCGCACGTCACGCGTCCCTGCCGGTTCCGGGACTTCGACCCACGGCGTTCGCGAACCGGGCATCGCCCCTGCGTTTCAGGCCACAGTAGTGGTCGTGCTGGTCGTCTTCATTCCAGGTTGGAGGAAATCCGCAATGCGTAGCAGAACATTCTTGCTGGTGCTGCTGGTGCTGGCCGTGGCGGCGAGCGCCTGGGCCCAGGGCAACCCGACCGGCGTCATCCGGGGCGCGGTCACCGATCCCGGGGGCCTGCCGCTGCCGGGCGTGGCCGTTACCGTCGCGTCGCCGGCCCTGCAGGGCACGCGCACCGTGGTGACGTCGGATAACGGCGACTTCATCATTCCGTTCCTGCCGCCGGGTGAGTACAGCGTCACGTTCGAGTTGCAGGGCTTCGCGCCCCAGACCCAGACGGTCGGCGTGGCGATGGCGGAAACCCGGGCGATGCAGGTGGGCCTCCAGCTCGCGACGGTGACCGAGACCGTCACCGTTACCGGCTCCACCTCGACCGAGGTGCTGAAGACCGGCAGCGTCGCGCAGACGTACCAGGCGGCGCGCATCGAAGCCCTGCCGGTCGGCCGGACCCTGGAGTCCGCCGTCCTGCTCGCGCCGGGCGTGGCCGGCACCGGGCCGAGCGGCAACATCGTCATTGCGGGCGCCCTGTCCTACGAGGGCCTGTACCTGATCAACGGCGTGAACGTGAACGAGAACCTCCGCGGCCAGCCGCGGACGCTCTACGTCGAGGACGCCATCCAGGAGACGAAGGTCTCGACCGGTAATATCTCGGCCGAGTACGGCCGCTTCAACGGCGGCGTCGTCAACATGATCACGAAGTCGGGCGGCAACCGCTTCAGCGGGTCGTTCCGCGACTCCCTGAGCAACGATCGCTGGCGGTCGCTGCGTCCGCTCGGCGACGCCACGACCAACCAGACTGTCCCGGCCTACGAGTACACGTTCGGCGGTCCCATCAAGAAGGACAAGATCTGGTTCTTCACCGACGGGCGCTACCAGAACAACAAGCAGCAGCGGGTCCTGGGATACACCAATCTCTCCTACCCGTGGGCGCAGAGCGACAAGCGCTACGAGGGCAAGGGCACGTGGGCGGTGACCTCGCAGCACACGCTGAAGGGGTCGTACACGAGGCGGTCGATCTGGACGACGAACAACACGTCCAACAGCCCCATGGATCTGGACAGCCTGTACAGCAACGGAACGACTGACACGCTGACGGCCTTCAACTACACGGGCGTGCTCTCGTCGAAGCTGTTCGTCGAAACGCAGTACTCGCGCAAGACCATGGCGACCGTGGACACCGGGGCGCAGTTCACCGACCTGGTGAAGGGCACGCTGATGTTCGACCGCTCGCGGGGCAGCGCGCGGTTCAACTCCCCGACCTTCTGCGCCGTCTGCGGCAGCGGCTGGCTCGAAAAGCGCGACAACTGGGACTGGTTCGCGAAGGTCGGCTACTTCCTCTCGACCGACAAGACCGGGTCCCACTCGATCGTGGTCGGCTTCGACAACTTCAAGGAATCCCGCAAGGTCGACAACTACCAGTCGGGCAGCGGGTTCCGGGTGTACGCCACCAAGGCCTACATCGCCGACACGCCCGATCGGACGATCTACCCGGTCATGGACGGCAGCAGCTACGTCCAGTACACGCCGCTGGTGGCGCCGAGCATCGGCAGCGACATCCGCACGTACTCGCTGTTCGCCAACGACCAGTGGCGCTTCAACGACAGGCTGAGCTTCAACGTCGGGTTCCGCTACGACCAGAACCGCTCGAAGGACCAGGGCGGCGTGCCCGTGCTCAGGGACTGGCAGTGGAGCCCGCGCCTGGGTCTCAGCTGGGACCTCGGCGGCGATGGAAAGTGGATCGTGAATTCGGGCTTTGCCCGCTACGTCATGGGCGTGAACGGCGCGGTGGTCGACTCCGGATCGGCCGGCGGCCGCACGGCGTCGTACTCGTGGACCTACCGGGGGCCGGCGCTCAACACCACGTGCGTGGCGCCCGCCTGCCTGACGGCGGCCGACATCCTGCCCCAGGTGTTCGCGTGGTTCGACACCATCGGCGGCATCAACAACACGGTCTACCGGAGCGCGCCGTCGATCCCGGGCGTGACGACCACGGTCGGCAGCGGCACGAAGGCGCCGAGCAGCAACGAGATCACCGCGGGCCTCGCCCACGGGGTGGGACAGTCCCGCGGCACGGTCCGGGCGGACTACGTCTACCGCACCTATCACGACATGTACGGCAGCTACACGGACACGACCACGGGTACGGTCACCGACGCGACTGGCCGCACCTACAACCGGACGATCGTGAAGAACACGCCTGACGCGCGCCGGTGGTACCACGCGTTGACGACAGCGGCCGACTTCCGCTTCACCAGGGTCACGGTGGGCGCCAACTACACGTTGTCCTACTCGAAGGGCAACAACGATGGCGAGAACGTCGGCAGCGGCCCGATCATGTCCAGCATCAACTCCTACCCCGAGTACGGTCCGGAAGCCTGGAGCTGGCCGACCGGCTACATGGGGAACGATCAGCGACACAAGGCGCGGGCCTACGCGTCGTTCGTCATGCCGGTCAGCGAGCGCCTCGGCCAGCTCACGCTCGGCGTGGTTCAGCGCATCGACGCGGGCTCGCCCTACGACATCGCGTTCTCCGTGAACCCGACGTCGTACATCACGAACCCCGGGTACATCACCGCGCCGACCAGCGTCACCTACTACGTCTCGGGCCGCGGACCGCTGCGGACCGACACCATCGCGGCCACCGACCTGTCGCTCGTCTGGTCGAAGAGGCTCAAGGGGTCGGTGGAGGTGTTCTTCCGCGGCCTCGTCTACAACGTATTCAACCGCCAGGGCGTGGAGAGCGTGGACACCACGGTGTCGTCCAATGCCTCGCCCGGCTCGTACACCGCCGCGAGCCTGCCGGCCTTCAATCCGTTCACGACGATGCCCGTGCAGGACGTCAACTACCGGTACGGCCCGGACTTCGGGCAGCCGACGGCGCCGAGCAACTATCAGGGGTCGCGCACGGCCAGCTTCTCGTTCGGGATCCGCTTCTAATCCCGGGGCTCGCTTGTGACGGGTGTGTGCGCGCCGGGCACGCGGGCTGACGGCCCGCGTGCCCGGCGCGTCCTCCCCTCAACCGGGCACCGTCGTCCGAGCGCTCTCATTGGCAGGGGTCAGACGGTACAACTGGCCCCTGACCGCTCGGCCCCCTGGCTCCGGGCAGCTGGTGAAGGCAGGCCTCAGCATGCGTTCAATCGGCCTGGCATCCGGTCTGTGCGTCCTCGTCATCGCGAGCCTCGGCAGCGCGCCGGGGCCCTTCACGGCGCGGCTCCCGATGGCCATCACCGGCTCCGGCCAGGGCCCGGACGCGCTGACGGTCAGCCGGCTCAGCACCCGGCTGAAGCTGGTCCACACGTTCGACAACCATCTCACGCCCGACCGCCTGGTGGGCATCAGGACCCTGGTTCTCGTTCTGGGCGCGAGCGCCAGCGGACGCGACCACGCGGGGATCGATACGGAACTGACGCGAGTCAACGCGCTCCTGTCGATGGCGAAAGACCTCGGCATCGCCGTCATTGCCGTGCACCTGGGGGGCGAATCCAGGAGGGGCGCGCTCTCCGACCGTTTCATCGATCCCGTGGTCGCCAGGGCGGACTACCTGATCGTGACCGAGGAGGGCAACAGGGACGGGTTGTTCACGCAGGTGTCGAAGGCCCGGCGGGTGCCCCTGGTCATCGTCGAGCAGTCGGATGAAGTAGGCCAGGAGCTAAAGGCCGTGCTGGCGCAGTGAGCGCGCCGCCGGCCGCCCGCCCGCTCAGGGCGCCGCGTCGAACGCCGCCGCGGGGACGACGAAGATCCCGTCCTGCACGCGGTACCGGTCGAACGCGGCCGTGCCCAGGAAGAAGTTCCTGCGCGCGGCGAACAGCCCCTTGACGTACGTGCCGAACGGCTCGAAGTAGATGCGCGAGCCGTCACGCCGGCGGAAGTCCTCGGCGAAGCCGCGAAGATCCACCACGAGATAGTCGATGCCGTGCCTGCGGCAGAACTGCCGGATTGCGCCCGGACCCTCCGCGTAGTAGGCGTCGAAGAACTCCCGTGTGCGGCTGGCGATGGTGTCGCCGTAGGGCTCGAAGATCATGTGCGAGAGCTCGTAGTTCAGGAACACCGTGCGCTGGGCAAACAGGGGAATCCCGTCCGCGAGTTCGGGCGGCGCGGCGATCAACGTGTTCTCGGGGAGCCCCTGCAGGAACCGATAGAGTTCCCGGTGCGCCGAGTAGTCCCGGAGCCCGTTGCCTTTCTGCATCGGCAGGTTCGCCAGCGGCAACATGAGCAGCGCGACCTGGCACACGGTCCGGACGCCGCGGCGCCGGACGAAGGACATCAGCCACGCGGCCGCCAGCGCGCTCACGACCAGGACCGCGATCGGCACGGCGAACTCGAGGTAGCGCCTCGGGTGGTAGAGGCGGAACAGGAACACGTCGGCCAGCGCGTACATCAGGGCCCCGGCGATGAGCAGGCCTGCCACGTGTGCCGCCGCCCCGCGCCGCGCCGACAGTCTCGACAACGCCAGCGCAAGGAAGACGAGAACGAGCGCGGACGCGATCCGCGGCGACACGCCCCGGCCGAGGACCCGCTTCGCCGGGTTCGCCAGCCAGACGACCCGCCGGTTGACGATGATTTGCAGCGCGCGCGGCATGGAGTACACGGGCAGGATCCTGAAGCGCCCCTGCGGATAGAACTCGGGTTTCCCGACCATCTCGCGTCGAGTCAGCATGCGGCCGATCGCGGGGTCGTACGACACGGCCTGCTTCAGCGCCAGGACGCTCGCGCCGAGGGCGACGGCAGCGATGAACCAGCGCCACGTCGCCCTGTTCGTGTCGAGGCCGGGCCTCCGGTCGCGCCACTGCAGGAACGACAGCAGATACACGAACAGGCTGAGGAAGAACCCGACCGGGTACACGAGCGCCTGCGCCACCATTGTGACGGAGGCGGCTCGGTAACGGTTCGTCGCGAGGAGGTACAGGAAGAGAATGAGCAGCGGGTAGAGGAACGAGCGTGCGAAGCCGCCGACCATGGGCCGGAGGAAGCACGGGGACGCGAGGAACAGGCTGACGGCGAGGAACCCGGCGAACCTGCCACCGAGCCACAGGACCCACCGATACACCAGGAGCGCCGAGGCGGCGAACAGGAGGAGCGACAGGAACCTGGAAACCTGTACCGGATCCAGGACGAGCGCGCCAAGGCGATAGAAGGACACCAGTCCCCACGGCTGGATGGTGCGGGCGTAGGTGGTGAGCAGGTCGTGCTGGAAGAGGCGGGGATTCCTGAACTGCTGCATCCAGGCGACGTGCTGGGCCGTGTCGCCGTTTACCAGGTAGGGATTGGAGAAGATCGCGGACTGTGAGTAGAGCCAGGTCAGGGCCGCCAGGCACACCACCAGCAACTCGAGACGCACCAGACTCCGGCTGGCGGTGCCCGTGACGCTCCGGCCGGGCGTGGTGGTCAACAGTCGGGGAATGTACAGGCCGGCCGCGTGAAGATCAAGAGGCCTGGTCGATCAGGCGCTTCTCGCCGGTCAGCGCCCGGATCCCGGTCACGTCCTGCACGACCTCCATGCAGCCGAGGTAGACACCCTTGTCGTCACGGACGGGGAAGTAGCGGATGTGGATGAACTTCCCGCCCATCTCGATCCAGAATTCCGCGACCGCCCGCCGCCCGGCCTTGAAGTCCGCGAGGATCGCATTGACCATGTGCACGCTGTGGGCCGGGTGGCAGTTCTGCACCGCCGTGCCGACGGCCCCGCGTGTCCGGCCGAAGATCTTCTCCCGGTTCTCGTGGCTGAAGTACTGCACGACGTCGCGGGCGTCGACGAAGGACAACTCGACCGGCAGCGTGTTGAGCATGGCCGCCAGCACCGTCCGGTCGAGACCGAACGAGAGGTCCTCGATGCCGCCGGCCTCCATGATCCGGTGGGCCATGGCGTAGTAGCGATCGTGGGTATCAGGTCCGAGCGCGGCCTCCGTTTCGCCGATGCCGGCCACCACCGCCTGCGTGTCGGTGTCGGACAGCACCCGCCGCGCCATGTTGAACAGGATGTCGTTCTCCTTCCAGTAGTGGTCCTTCACCAGCGTGGCGTACTGATCGAAGGCCGCCCGAAATGCCGCCAGCGCGTCGGGGTCGCCCCCGGCAAACGCCCGGCCCGCTTCGGCGAGCGTCGCCAGCAGGCGTTCGCTCTGATCGTGTTCCGCCAGCATGACCGCCAGCGGCCCGCCGTGGCGCGGGACGCCCCGCTGTTCGAGCAGCGGGAAGAGATGGCGCTCCTCTTTCTGATTGTGGCAGCCGCCCACGTATTCGGTCAGGTAGGTCACCACGTCGGCGATGAACGTCCGCGTCGGCCCCATCGGGGACGCGCAGGCCTTCGCGACCGCGTCGAAGACCTTCTCCGTGGTTTCGTGATCTTCCACGAGCATGTCGGACCAGGTGCGAGCCATTCGGTGTCTCCCCCCGACGAAGTGTCAGGACCAGAAGTGAGCGTGGCGTTTGCCGCCTCCGACCGGCCCGCAGGACCCGGCGCCGGCGAGCGACACCACGCCTGCCAGTGTGCCTCACGTCGTGCCTGATCGCGTATGACGGCGGTCATCCGCCGATGAACCGCGGGGCCCCGGGCCGCTGGTCCCCGCGCCGGCGAGCCGCGGGCGCGTGCCCGGCGCCTCAGGCGCTCAGCCTGAGGATCTCCACCATCATGGCGACGGCGCGCTCCATGTCCTCCACGTGGATGTGCTCCTCCAGGGAGTGCTCCAGCCTTGCGCCGATGCCCACCACGGCCATCTCGATGCCCATGTTGTTGTAGATGGACGCGTCGGTGAAGCCGCACATCAAGGCCGCCGTCGCCTGGATGCCGAGCGTCGCCAGGGCCTGCTGCGCGATGCCCACCGTCCAGGCATCGTCCGCAATGGCCGAGGCCTTGCACAGGTTGTTGACCTGGATCTCCACCTGCGCGCCCAGCGCCCCGACCTCGCGTCGGATGACCCGCACCATCTCGTCGGCCACCGCCTGGCCCCGGTCGTGGGTCAGGCTGCGGCACTCCGCGGCGAACGTGCACGTGTCGGGCACGCCGTTCCGGATCATGCCGCCCTGGATGATGCCGACGTTGGCCGTCGTCTCCGCGTCGAGGCGACCGATGGTCAGCGCCGCGATTGCCCTGGCGGCGGCCTGGATCGCGTTGATCCCCTTCTCGGGCTCCATGCCGGCGTGGGCGGCCTTGCCCTTCACGGTCGCGTCGATGGCGAAGTAGGACGGCCCGCCCGTGATGATGGTGTCCAGGGTGTCGTTGTCGAGCAGGAAACCGCGCTTCGCGGTGATCCGGCTGTAGTCGAGGTTCTTCACGCCGAGCAGGCCGACCTCCTCCTGGCGCGAGATCGCGATCTCGATCGGCGGCCGCACCGGGGCGACCCGCAGCGTTTCGAGCATCTCGGCGATCCCGGCCTTGTCGTCGGAGCCGAGGATGGTGTCGCCGGCCGAGCGGATCACGCCGGCGTCCAGGACGGGCTGGATGCCCTTGCCGGGCTTGACGGTGTCGCCGTGGCAGGAGAGCAGCACGGGGACGGCGGAGCTGTGCTTCGCCGGCAGCGCGGCGATGAGGTTGCCGTAGGCGTCGAGCTGCGCCCGGGCGCCGATCTCCTCCAGGCGGGGGACGAGCCACGCCATGAACCGCGCCTCGTCGCCCGACTCGCTGTCGACGCGCACCATGTCCATGAACTGCGCCACCATGCGCGTCGTATCCATCGCCACGCCGAACCGTTCCTGAAGAGCCACGGGCACACCTCCGCATGACACGGGTTGAGCCATGAGCGTACCACCGTCCCGTGGCGGATGGGACCGCGATCCGCGGGCGCGGCGGAAGGTCCTGCGATCCATGGACGGGCAGTGGAACAGCCGGTCGCCGGCGCATGGTCTGCCAGCTGGCCTGCACGGTGTCCGTCGCGGGGGCGGTCGGGTCGCGCTGCTCGTGCGCCGTCCGCGGCCCGCGGTGGTATCCTGTGCGCGCCCCCTGCCCCGGACGGATCGGACCGTTCGGCCGTGAGATCTCCTGCATCCACCCCAGCCTGAGGAGGCGACGATGCGCAGAGCTGTTGTCCTGACCAGCCTTGTCCTGCTGAGCCTCGCCGCGCTCGTCGGGTCCTGCCGGCAGGAGCCGCAGCAGGCCCCGGCCCCGCCGGCCGACCAGGTGCCGCCGCCGATCGACCCAGGCTCGCTGCAGGCATTCGCGCCGCTGCCCGACTCGGTGCCGGCCGCGGGCGGATCCGCTTCCGCGGACATGGTCACCCTCGGGCGGATGCTGTTCTACGAGCCCCGGCTGTCGAAGAGCCAGGCCATCTCGTGCAACTCGTGCCACGACCTGGCGACGTACGGCGTGGACCACCAGGAGACGTCCGACGGTCACAGGGGCAAGCGGGGTGACCGGAATTCGCCGACCGTCTACAACGCCGCGGCGCACTTCGCGCAGTTCTGGGACGGGCGGGCCGCCGACGTCGAAGCGCAGGCGAAGGGGCCGGTGCTGAACCCGGTGGAGATGGCGATGCCCGCCGAGTCCAGGGTCGTGGCGGTGCTCGCCTCCATGCCGGAGTACGTCGACGCGTTCAGGCGCGCGTTTCCCGGCGACCCGAAGGCGATCAGCTACGACAACATGGCGAGGGCGATCGGGGCGTTCGAGCGCCGGCTGATGACGCCGTCCGCGTGGGACGCGCTCCTCAAGGGGGACGCCAGGGCGCTCACGCCGGCGCAGCGGCTCGGCTTCAAGACGTTTGTCGAGACCGGCTGTCAGACCTGCCACAACGGCGCGCTCCTGGGCGGCACGTCCTACCAGCGGATCGGCCTCGTGAAGCCGTTTCCACGCGGCGGGGATCCCGGGCGCATGAAGGTGACCAGGGATGCCGGCGACCGGGCGGTCTTCAAGGTGCCGTCATTGCGGAACGTCGAGAAGACCGGGCCCTACTTCCACGACGGCAGGACCGGCACCCTGGAAGAGGCCGTTCACGAGATGGGCGAGTACGAGCTGGGCAAGACATTGACCGATCCGCAGGTCGCGCAGATCGTCGAGTTCCTGAAGGTCCTGACCGGGAAGATCGACCCGGAGTACATCAAGCCGCCGGCGCTGCCGAAGAGCACGGCGAAGACGCCGAAGGCCGACACGAGCGATTGACGGGGGACTGGCCTGGATTGCCAGTCGTCAGTTGTCAGCGGCCTGCGCGCTTCGATCGCGATTCGACGCGCCAGGAACAGATTCCGCTCGAGGCCCAGACCTGATAACTGGGAACCGCCAGGCAACCGCCGGGGTTCGGGAGTCGAGATTCGCTGCCGCGCGTCGTAGCCCCGGGCCTTCAGGCCCGGGGACACGAGAACCGAAGACTGGTCGCGGCGCATTTCGTGCCATAATTCTCCGATGCGCCTGCCTTCCAGCCGTGGAGATCACGTGCCGATCGCTCGCTTGTTCCGGTTGTCGGTGACCCTCGCCGTGATCGCCGCGCTGCCCGCCCTGTTTGCCGCATGCAGCAACACGCCGACCTCGCCTTCCAACTACGCAGCCTTCAGCCAGACGGACCTGCAGGTGGGGGAGGGCGCAGACGCGGTCAGCGGCAGCGTCGTGACGGTGAACTACACCGGCTGGTTCTACGACTCGTCGAAGACCGACCAGAAGGGCGTGCAGTTCACCACGACGACCGGCGACGCGCCGTTCACCTTCACAGTCGGCGGCGGCACCGTGATCAAGGGATGGGACCAGGGCGTCGCGGGCATGAAGGTCGGCGGGTTGCGCCGCCTGGTGATCCCGCCCTCGCTCGCGTATGGCGACACGCGGCACGCCTCCATCCCGCCGAACTCGACCCTGGTGTTCGAAATTGAATTGGTGAGCGTGGAGTAGCCGGCCCCGGGGCGGCCCGGCCCTTGGCACGCGCGCGGCGGTCCGCGCGCAGAAAGTCTCGGCGCCGCGGCGCGGCGTCAGCCGCCGAGGCGCACCCGGACACCCATCATGACGAAGGTCACGCGGTCGTCGATCAGGCCTTCGCCGCCGTCCTTGTCCTTTCCCGTGAGCTTGGTGCGCCCGCCTTCGACATAGATGGCGACCCTCGGCGTCGCCCAGATTTCCATCCCGCCGCCAAACAGCCAGCCCCACCCCGACGTCCGCAGCCCGAAGCTCTGCGTCCCGCCCGTGATGGTTTGCGTCACCTCGTCGACCGTGACCGTGTAGTCGCTGACGGTCTCCGTCGTGCTGGACGTGGTGCGATGGTAGGTGCCGCCGCCCTCGCCGTACAGCCTGGCCCGGCCGACCGGGACTCCGACCTTGGCGGTCACCGCCAGCAGGTTGGTGTGGAGCGCGCTGCTGAAGCTGTAGGTGCTCTCGGCGGCCTCCGCGGTGAGATCTCTGGGCTTCATCCAGCTCGCGTCGACGCCGAGGTACCGCGTGACCCAGTAGGTCACGCCGGCCGTGTAGGCGAACGGGTAGCTCTTGCCGGTGCACGAGGCGACATCCCCGCACGCGAGCGCGCGCGCGTCGCGGAACTTCACGAAGCCCAGCCCCCCGGACAGCATGAAGCCCTTCGGCGCGAGAACCGTGGTCTTCGCGGCGCGGAGCTGCTCGGGTTCCTGGGTCAGCCACTCGGCTGGAACCGGTCCCTGCCTCAGGCGTACGGTCGGCGCGGGGTCGCGAAGATCGATGAGGAACGAGGTGGCCTTGCGCATCACGAACAGGCCCGGGACTTCGCGGCGGGTGCAGTCGTCGCCCGGGCGCAGCACCTCCATGCCGGGTTCGACGAGCACCACGCGCCGCAGGTCGCCGCACGAATCGACGTAGATGTGAACGTCGGTTTCGGACTTGCCGCCGTGCTCGGGCAGGTTCACGGCCAGCGTGGCGCTGCCGTCGGCCGCCGCGGTCGCGGTCGCGATCTTCTCCGCGTCGAGCGCGAGCTCGACGGCCGCCCCCGGCGGTGCCTTCGTCACGATCACCGTCTGCGCCGCCAGGACGCCGACACCCACGGTCACGTTGATCGCGGCTGCCAGCGCCAGCGGCCGCCAGGGTACCCTCATGCTCGCCTCCGCTCCGGGAACAAGGTCAACCTGGCTATGTTACCCCAGGAGGCGGCCCGGGCCGGGATGCTCGCGTCGCGGGTCACTGGCCGGATGAATGGCGCGGCGGGCGCCGGGACGTGCGACCGGCTTCCTTCCGGGGTATGCTATCGGCGCGCAAGTGCGTTCCCCCGGCGCAGTCGGACCGAGGAGCCAATGACATCGCCCGGCGACGCCCGATTGGGTGAGTTGCTCGTCAGGGAGGGGCTGATCACCGAGCTCCAGCTCGAGGCAGCGCTGGCCGAACAGCGCAGCCGTCCGGCCAGGGTGCCGCTCGGCCAGATCCTGGTCGAACGCGAGCAGGTGACGCAGCGGCAGCTCACGCTGCTGCTCGATCGGCACGAGAAGCGCCCGCTGCTCGGCGAGGTCCTCGTGCGGAACGGGTCGCTGACCGAAATCCAGCTCGAACACGGATTGCAGCGGCAACAGGTCACCCAGCGACCGCTCGGCGAGGTGCTCGTCAACCTCGGGTTCATCAACGACGAGACCATGCGGCAGGCGCTCTCCCTGCAGCTGAACATTCCGTACCTCGATCTCGATCAAGTCGATCTCGACCGGGGGCTCGCGAGGATCATCAACCCCAGCTACGCACGCCGCCATTCGCTGGTTCCCGTCTCGCACCTCGGCCAGATGCTCACCGTGTCGATGGACGATCCGACCAGCGCGGCGGTGGTCGAGGACCTGAGCCGGTCGACCGGCTTCATCGTGAACGTCGTGACCTCGAGCGGGGACGCGATCAGGCGCGCGTTCAAGCGCCTCTACGGGGAGACCGCCACGCCCGAGTCCCTCGCCGGAATCGACGCGATCGAGGTCGGGAACGACGACCCCGCGGCGGCGGGCGCGCTGCCGAAGAGCAAGTACGTCGAGGAGTACATCCAGGACAAGAAGGCGGACGCGACCTTGCGCCAGTTGATGGCCATCGGGATCGAGCGGCGCTGCAGCGACATCCACCTCGAGATGCTGTCGGGGCGCATGAACATCAGGTTCCGGGTGGACGGCGTGCTGCAGGCGATCGATCTCGGCCCGCTGCAGGACGTCTGCGACCAGATCTCCGCCGAGATCATCTCACGGATCAAGATTCTCGCCAGGCTCGACATCGCCGAACGGCGGCGGCCCCAGGATGGCGCGTTCCGGGTACGGGTCGACCGGGCAGGCGAGGCGACGTACATCGATTTTCGCGTGTCGATCCTGCCCGGCTACTACGGCGAGAACGCCGTGCTGCGCATTCTCGACAAGAAGAACGCCCCGAGGTCGATCGACCAGCTGGGCCTGATGCCGCCCATTACGCAGAAGCTCCGCCTGCTCCTGCGGCGCCCGTCCGGGATCCTGCTGATCACCGGGCCGACCGGGTCCGGCAAGAGCTCGACACTCTACGCGGCGCTGATGACGCTCCACCGGCCGGGAATCCGGATCCTGACCGCCGAGGATCCGATCGAGTACGTCTACGAGGAGTTCAGCCAGTCCGAGGTCAACGATCGGATCGGCAACACCTTCGCCCGTTACCTGCGCGCGTTCCTCCGCCACGATCCGGAAGTGATCATGATCGGCGAGATCCGCGACGAGGAAACCGCCGAGATGGCGTTCCGCGCGGCGCAGACGGGGCACCTGCTGCTCAGCACGCTCCACACGAATGACGCCGTCTCGGCCATCACGCGGCTGCTCGACCTGCGCGTCGATCCCAACCTGCTCGCCTCGTCGCTGATCGGCGTGCTGTCGCAGCGCCTGATCAGGCGGCTGTGTCCCGCCTGCAGCCGCGAGTACGAACCGCCGCCGGAACTCATGCGCGAATTCTTCGCGGAGCGGCCAGCCGGGCTGGCCTTCTACCGCGGGATCGGGTGCCAGCAGTGCAACTTCACGGGCTATCACGGGCGCATGGGCATCGCCGAACTGTGGGTCCCGGACGAGCAGGACGTGATCCTGATCAGCAGGAGCGCGCCGGTTGAGGAGATCCGGGCGTCTGCCACGCGGACGACAATTCCGATGGCAGCGGACGCCTTCGAGCGGCTGAGGGCAGGCCGCGCGAACCTCGAAGAACTGATCAGGATGCTGCCCTACAGGAGCGTGTACGACTTCCGCCAGCTGACCATGGCACCCAGGTAGCCTGCCGGGCCGGGCAGCGCGTCGCGGCCCGGACGGGGACCGGGTGTGTCGGCGGCGTTGGCGTCCCGCGATGCGCCGGGGACCGGCAGCCTTTCGGTCCTTGACTGACCGCCAATCACGTGTAGGATACGGCTCTGTAGCATCCATCCTGCCCCCCCCAAGGGGCCTCGTTCACTTCCGGAGGGCTCGTCGCGGACTGGCGGGACGAGCATAAAGGAGAGCACCCATGCGAGGCGTACTTACCGCTCTGGCTGTCGCAGCCAGTCTGGCCGTGGGCTATCACGGCGTTGTCGCACAGACCGCTGCCGGGCCCAGGGAGCCCTTCAAGCTCGGCACCTTCGAACGCGCCGGACAGACATTCCTGGGTGTCGTGCTGAAGGACGCCCAGGTCATCGATCTGGCCCAGGCCAACGCGGCCCTGGAGCGCCGAGAGGTGTCCCGCCCGAAGGTCCAGATGCCGCGCGACATGAAGGCGCTGATCGGGCGCTACGAGACGGGGCTGAAGGACCGGATCTATGCGATTGTCAACGCGGTCGCGGGAGCCGCGAGCGCGCCTCCCT
Organism: uncultured Acidobacteriota bacterium; assembly: GCA_963813325.1. Lineage (GTDB taxonomy): Bacteria > Acidobacteriota > Vicinamibacteria > Vicinamibacterales > JAKQTR01 > CAWEYM01. The sequence continues at coordinate 401,688 of CAWEYM010000001.1, read as the reverse complement.
ACGTGTACGCCATCAAGGACCTCAAGGTGCTCCCCCCGGTGCGCCCGGCGGTGCTCCTCAATGCTGGCGGGAACTACCGCGAGCATGAGCAGGGGATCGCGGCGCAGCAGCAGCGCGCCGCAGGCACCGCTCCTGCCGCTGCTCCGCCGGCTCCTGCCGCGACATCCGCGCCGGGAATCTGGGAGCGCAAGCCCGGCGACACCCGCGACAATCCTTACCTGTTCCTCAAGTCTCCCACGGTCGTGACCGGCGCCGATGATCCGATCCAGATGCCGGTGGGTCGGGACCACATCGATTTCGAGTGCGAGTTCGACACGGTGATCGGCAGGCGCGCCAGCCGCGTGCCGCTCGACCGCGCCGCGGACTACATCTTCGGATACACCGTGCAGATCGATGTCTCCGACCGGGGCGGCCGCGGGGACCGCAAGATGGGTGGTTCTGATTGGCTGGTCGGCAAGAATCACGACACCTTCGGCCCGCTGGGTCCCTTCATCGTGCCCAAGGAGTTCATCAAGGACCCCATGAACGTGAGGCACACCTTCAGGCTGAACGGCGAGGTGATGCAGGACTCCAATACCGAGCGGATGAGCCACAACATCTACGAGCTGGTTCACTACGCGTCGAACATCCTGACCCTGAATCCGGGGGACGTGATCTCGGGGGGCAGCCCGGCCGGCACCAACATCGAGCGCGCCGAGCCGCGCTGGATGAAGGCAGGCGACGTCGCGGTCTGCACGGTCGAAGGCGTGGGAACGCAGACCCACACCGTCGTGGCCCCGCCGGCGCGCTGAGCCCGGCGCTCAGTTGAGTTGAGGACTCGCCGGGAACGTGGCGCGCGGGCCTCAGCCCGCGTGCCCGGAGCGAACATACTCATCACCGGTGAGCTCCGGGGTCAGTCCCGCTGATGGATGCCCGGCGGCCGTCGGAATGGTCCTCACCTGCGCCATGGCGACAGACCTGTTCATCGTGATTGCGGCTGGCTTCTGCGGGGGCGTGCTTGCGCGTCTCGTTCGCCAGCCCCTTGTGCTCGGCTACCTCGTGGCCGGCATCGTCGTCGGGCCGCACACGGGAGGGATCACCGTCGGCGATCCACAGAATCTCGAACGCCTCGCCGAGATTGGCGCCACGCTGCTGCTCTTCGGCCTGGGCCTCGAGCTGTCACTCAAGGACCTGGCGCCCGTCCGCCGGGTTGCGTTGGTGGGCACGCCGATTCAGATCGTCCTGACTATTGCCCTCGGTGTCCCCCTGGGGCGGTGGCTGGGGTTTGGGTGGAGGGAATCGGTCTGGCTGGGCGCGCTGGTGTCCCTCTCCAGCACCCTCGTCGTCCTGAAGGCGCTCCAGGCTCAAGGACGGATGGGTACCCTCTCCAGCCGCGTGATGCTTGGCATGCTGGTCGCGCAGGACCTGACGTTCATCCCGCTGATGATCATCCTGCCCGGCGCCGGGAGCGGGGGCACCGGCGCGTCTACGGCCCTGCTGGCGATGGCACGGGCGGGCGTGCTGCTTGCATTCTTGATCGCCGCAGGCACGCGCGTATTTCCCCGCCTCGTGGGTTGGGTGGCCCGCTCGGGGTCGCGGGAGCTGTTTCTGCTGGTGACGATGGGGATCGCGCTCGGGATTGGGTATCTCGCGCACTGGCTGGGCGTGTCGTCGGCGGTCGGCGCCTTTGTCGCCGGGCTCGTGCTGAGCGAGTCGGACTACAGTCACCAGGCGCTCAGCGACATCATCCCGCTGCGTGACGTCTTCAGCCTGCTGTTCTTTGCGTCGGTGGGCATGCTTCTCCAACCCGACCACGTCCTGGGACAGTGGCGGGTGATCGCCTTGACCGCGGCGGTGGTGAGCCTGGCCAAAGGAGGCCTCTTCTGGGGCGTCACCCGGGCATTCGGCTACCGCAACATCGTGCCCCTCGCCAGCGCCCTGGCGCTCTTCGGGATCGGGGAATTCTCCTTTGTCCTGGCGCGTGCGGGCCTCGCCTCGGGATCGATTTCCGAGGAGCTCTACGCGCTGGTGCTCAATACGGCGGTCATCACGATGGTGCTGACCCCGGTGGTGTCCGGGTTGACGACGCCGGTCTACGCATGGATCAGCCGGCGGCGCGAGCGGGAGCCCGTCCAGACGATCAACCTTCCCGACGCGTCATTGAGGGACCACGTCATCGTGGCCGGCGCGGGTCGGGTCGGATGGCAGGTCGCGGGCGTCCTCCGTTCGTTGAACCTCCCCCATGTGTTGATCGACCTCGATCCCCGCCGTATCGACCGCGCCCGGGACGAGGGGCGGCCCGCGATCTTCGGTGATGCGGCCCAGCCCGTGGTGCTCGAAGCCGCCGGGGTGAGCCGGGCCCGCCTCCTGCTCGTCACGATTCCCATGATCGGCGTGGCGCGAGCCGCAATCCAGTACGCCCGGCGGTTGAACCCCGCGATCAGCGTGGTGGTGCGCGCCGAGAACGCGGAGGCGATCGCCGTGCTCAACAGCCTGAACGTCACCGAGGTGATCCAGCCCGAAGTGGAGGCGAGCCTCGAGATGACGCGCCAGGCGCTGGCGCACCTGCAGGTGCCGGCCCTCGAGATCGTTCAGCTCGCCGATCGACTGCGCGCCGATCACTATGGGTCCGCCTATGACCGGTACGCGCGGGACTACGGCATCGTCAGTACGCTCGGCTCGGCGGCTCGACACCTCGACCTGCGGTGGGTCCGGATCCGCGAGGGAAGCGCGCTGGCGGGCCGCACGCTCGGCGAGGCGGCCATCAGGACGTCGATCGGCGTCACCGTCGTCGGCACCGTCGGTGCACAGGGCTTCCTGACCAATCCCGGCGCCGACCATCGGTTGGCGGCCGGCGACGCCGTGGCCGTGGTCGGCGAGCGTGCACGGCTCGACGCGTTCGAGTCCGCCGCCCAGCCATCGCCGCGCTCGCCGGCCTGAGTCAGGCGTCGTTGAGCAGCGCCGTGGCTTTCCAGCCATCGGAGTCGGCTATACTCCGCTTGCGGTCTCGCACCCCTCGATCGGGTGAACGATCACCCGTTATCGCCGGCGCCAGCAGGCCTTGGTACCAATACATGTTCGCATCGCTTCTTCTCCTCCTGCAGTTGACACCACCCGTGCCCCAGCCGGTGGCGACCGCCGCCCCGCAGCCGAACGCCGACCTGAACGCGCCAGCGGTCGCCGACGGGCACGGCGCGCCCACGGTGACCATTCCCCGCATCGAAGCCGTGGTGCAGGTTGACGGCCGGCTGGACGAGGCCGTCTGGTCGCGGGCCGCTAGACTGAGCGGCTTCTCGCAGTACCAACCCGTTGACGGGCGCCCTGCCGAGGAACAGACCGAGGTCCTCGTCTGGTACTCGCCGACCGCCCTGCACGTCGGGATCATCGCGTATGACCGGGACCCGTCTTCCATCCGGGCGACCCTGGCCGACCGCGACAACCTCGACTCCGAGGACACCGTTACGATCTACCTCGATACGTTCAACGACCACCGTCGCGCCTTCTTCTTCACCGTCAACCCACTCGGCATTCAGCAGGACGGCATGCTCAGCGAGGCCGGCTTCAACGCGGGTAACTTGAGACAGGACGGCGGGTCGCTCCGCCAGGCGGGTGGAGCGACCGACAAGAACCCGGACTACCAGTTCGATTCGAAGGGCCGTATCACCGAGATCGGTTACGTGGTCGAACTGCGCGTTCCGTTCAAGAGCCTGCGCTATTCGGGCAACGGACCGCAGCGATGGGGTCTCAACATCCTGCGGACGGTGCAGCGGTCGGGTTACCTCGACACGTGGACCGATGCCCGTCGGGCTGGCGAGAGCTTCCTGGCGCAGGCGGGCGGCATCGACGGCCTTCATGACATGCAGCGCGGTGTCGTGACCGAGATCCAGCCGTTCGTCACGACGGCCGTCAACGGCTCACGCGTTGACGTCGCCTCTCCGCTCGTGCGGGCGCGCGCGGACATCAACCCCGGCGTGAACCTGCGGTTCTCCACGACCAACCTGACGTTCGATTCGACCGTGAACCCGGACTTCAGCCAGGTGGAGTCCGACGCGAGCCAGGTGACCGTGAACGAACGCTTTGCGCTGTTCTTCCCCGAAAAGCGGCCCTTCTTCCTGGAGGGCATCGAGCTCTTCGCCGCGCCGAACCAGCTCGTGTACAGCCGGCAGATTGTCAACCCGATTGCCGGCGGAAAGGTGACCGGCAAGATCGGGGGGTTGAACATCGCCTACCTCGCCGTGAAAGAAAAAGAGGACAGCGGCGGCGCCCTGTTCAACGTCGCCCGCCTCCGGCACGACGTCGGGCCCAACTCGACCGTCGGTGTGACGCTCACCGACCGGACGGCCGGCGGAACCTACAGCCGCGTGGTTGCCGCCGACACTCGCGTGATCTTCAAGCGTGTGTATTATGTCCAGGCGCAAGCAGGCGGATCCTGGACCGACGACGGGAACGGGCGTCACGGGTCGCCGCTGTGGATGCTCGAATGGGATCGCACCGGGCGCGCCTTCGGCTTCAACTACAAGGTGACCGGCACGGGGCCGGGGTTCCAGGCCGCTGCCGGCTACGTGCCGAGGAACGACATCGTCGAGGCGCGTGTCTCCAACCGGCTCTCGTGGTACGGCGCGCGCGGCTCGTGGCTGGAGACCGTTTCCCCCCGCCTCAACCTGACGCGGATCTGGCGCTACGACTCCTTCGACCGGGGACCGCTCGAAGGCACCGACCAGGTCAGTGTGCAGTCGCAGTGGCGCGGCGGATGGAACGTGAACGTGACGGTGAAGCGCCTGTCCTGGCGTTTCGAGCCGGAGGCATTTGGGGCTTACCGGGTGTCGGCGGACGGCGGACCTGTCACATACCTGCCGATCGACCGGGTGACGGGCATGACGCCGAGCATGACGTTGAAGACGCCGATCTTCCGGACCTTCAACGCTCAGCTCGACGCGCAGCGTGGGCCGGTGGCCATCTTTGCGGAAGGGGCCGGCGGGCGCGAAACGCGGGTGAGCAGCACACTGAGCGCGCGCCCGACCGGGTCGATTCGCATGGAAGCGACGGCTACGTATTCGAGAATCACGCGGGAGCGGGACGGCAGCGAGTTCGCGCGGACGGTGATCCCGCGGTTCAAGGTCGAATACCAGGTGGCGCGATCCGTGTTCTTCCGCATGATCGCCGAGTACCAGTCGCAGCGCCAGGCAATCCTGATCGACGCCGTCGACGGCGTCCCGCTCATCGTTGGCGGCGTGCTCCCGGCCGCGCGTTCGACGACGGGGCTGCGCCTCGACTGGCTCGCCTCGTACAAACCGACGCCGGGCACCGTCGCGTTCTTCGGCTACGGCAGCTCGCTGGCGATCGATCGCATGAACCCGCTCTCGAATCACCTCGAGCGGACAAGCGACGGGTTCTTCCTGAAGATCGCGTATCAGATCCGTCGATGAGGGGCTTGCCGGACTGGCGCGCCTGAGACGTTACCGCCTTCCGATCTCGCCTGGTCATCGGCAGCCTCGATATACTGTCGCGGATGCGGTGCGACGAGCTTCGGCTGACCGGGTCTGGCGGCGCCAATCGCGTCATGGAGGCGGAGTTGAAGCGCCTCGTGATGCGGTCGCCCTTCGAAGTCCGGGTTCCCAGGCCCCGGCGCGAGGGTGAGGCGACCCTTCTCTATCCATTCGACGCCCGCATCGCCTGGGTGGCCGCGTGTCATCACCGGACGTCCTCGCGGGTCTCGTGGGATCTGTTTTCAAGCACCGCCGTGCGGCTCGAGCCGCTCTTCGAGGAACTCCTGCCGGCCCTGCGGTCCGACGATCGGCTGCCTGCCGCCAGCACCGTGCGCTTCTCGGTGGATCTCGGATCCGCGCACGATTTCGAGGCGTCGCCGCTCCAGTTGCGTGGAGTCGTGAAGAACGCGCTGGTTGCGGCGTTCGCGTCCCGCGGGGTGACGGCGGAGGTCGACGCCGACTCGCCGGACGTCGTGTTCGTCGCGCGCCGCGCGGGAACGCCGGAGAACCGCCGCACCGTCGTCGGAATCGACATCGGCCTCGGCGCGCGGCATCGTCGAGGCGCGCGCGTCGCCGCCGGCCCCGCTCCGCTGCGCGAGACCCTGGCGGCGCAGCTGATCATGCTGTCGCGGTGGGATGCGCGATCCGAGCCGCTCGTGGATCCCATGGCCGGCGGCGGGACGATCCCCATCGAGGCGGCGGGCCTGGCGGTCGGTGCTGCCATCCGACGTCCGGCGGATCTTCCGTTTCGGCACCTCGCGGCGTTCGACGGGCTGCCGACCGAGACGCCGAATCTCTTTCCCGGCACCGTGCCGCGGATCCTGGCGCTCGATATAGACGAGGAGAGGATCCCCACGATGGTGGGGAACCTCCGGGCGGCGGGTCTTACGGGGCCGTCCTACAAGGACTCGATCGTCATCGGGCTGAAGGACGTTCGCGCGGTGACTCCTGAGTACATCGCCGCCATGCTGCCGAGGGCGGCCGATATGAAGCCGGGTGTGTTCTGTTTCAACCCGCCGTACGGCGTCCGCATCGGCGGAGAGAGGGGGGAAGAGAAGCTGCTCGACCTCTACGCCGGAATGGGACGCGCGCTGGCGCGCTTCAGGGGCTGGCGCGCCGCGTGTTTCGTGGCCAACGCGCGGTTCGTCGAGGCGTTTGGACACTTTCCGACGATGACCAAACCGGCCACGAACGCCGAACTGCCCGGCGCCTTTCTCGTGTACGACCTGTAATCCACGCGTCGGTCGCTCCGGATGCACGCCGTCGCATCATCGGTCATGCCTCACTTCCGGGTTCGCCGTTCCACGCAATTCGTCCCGGAACGTCACCGAGGGTGTCGACGCCGGGCCCCTTGCTCCTCCCCCAGAAATCGATTCGATCGTCACTCGTACCGCAACGCAACCAGTGGGTCTACTTTCATCACCCGCCGCGCCGGAACGTAGCACGCGAGCAGCGCTGCCCCCACGAGGAGCAGTGTCACGCCGCCGAATGTCAGCGGATCCGTGGCGGTCACGCCAAAGAGCAGCGACTCCACGGTGCGCGTCAGGGCCAGCGAACCGGCAATCCCAATCGCCACCCCAATGAAGATCGGTCGCAATCCCTGGCCCAGGATCATCCTCAGCACGTCGCCGGTGGCCGCCCCGAGAGCGATGCGCACGCCGATTTCCCGCGTGCGGCGGCTGACCGAATAGGCCGTCACGCCAAACACCCCTGTCGTGGCGAGCAGCAGCGCGGTGATGCCGAAGAACCCGATGAGCATGACGTTGAATCGCCGCGAGCCCAACGAAGCGGAGTAGATCTGTGAAAACGTCCGGAACCTCGCCGGAATCTCAGGGTCGAGATCGTGCAGGATTTCCCGCGCTGCCGAAGCGATCGACCCCGTGTCGGCATCGCTCAGCATCGCCAGGCTGATCGCCGCCCGCGGCCGCTGGAGCAGATTCACGTAGATGGTCGGATGCGGCGGCACATCGAGGCCATATTCGTGAGTGTCGCCCACGATCCCGACGATGGTTATCAAGCGCAGGTCGCCATCCATGTTTCCAAACTCAATCGTGTGGCCGATCGGGTCCTGACCTGCCCATCGGTCGCGCGCGAGCGACTCGCTGATCACGGCGACGTGCGGAGCATTCGCGCCGTCGCGATCGTCGAAGATCCGGCCTCGAATCAGCGGAATGCCCAGAACCTGGAAGTACCCGCCCGTGGCAACGCAGAAGTCCGCATTGCCGATGCGCTCCTTTTGCTGGAACAGCGCACCAAGCCCATCCAGGCTCTTCGGGATCTCATCCTGCGTCATGAGCAGGAAGTTCCCGTCGGGAAGGCCGCTATCGCCGTCCATCGGCAGGCCGCTGGTCGCCCCGACCTTGTGCACACCCGGGATTTGTTCGAGCCGGTCAATCAGGTGTCCAAAGAAGATCGCCTGCCCCGCCCTGGCGCTGGGATCGTCCAGCCACGGCAGCGAGACGTCCATCGTGACAATCCTGTCCACGCGGAAGCCGGGATTCACTTCGAGCACTTTCATCAGGCTGCGCCCGAACAGTCCCGCTCCGACCACGAGAACCAATGTAATCGCAATCTGCGCGGCCACGATGACCCGGCCGACGCGCTGGCTGCCCTGCGACCCCGCTTGTCCGCGCCCGCCTTCCAGGAGGCCCTCGCGCAGGTCCCCGGAAGTCGCGCGCGCCGCAGTGAACGCTCCGAGGCCGGCGGCGACCGCCGTGGAAACGAGGAACGCGAACACCAGCACCGGAGTGCTGATCGAGACGCTGTCCAGCCGCGGCAGACTTGCCGGCGCCAGCGCAACCAGTCCCGCCACGCCCCCGAGCGCGCCCAGCACGCCAAGGCCGCCGCCCACCAGCGACAGCAGGAATGCTTCGGTGAGGAATTGACGGATCAGCCGTCCGCGCGCCGCGCCGAGCGCGCTGCGAATGGCAAGCTCGCGCTCTCTCACCGACACTTGTGCGAGCAGCAGGTTTGCCACGTTCGCGCACGCCACCAGCAGCAGAAATCCCACCGCACCGAGCAGGACCAGCAGTGGGGAGCGGGCCTTGCCCGAGATCGAGTCCTGCAGCGGAACGACAAGCCCATCCTTGAGGAGGTAGTCGCCTTGCTCGCTCGACGTCTCGTGAATGCGCCGGGCTATCGCGCTGATGTCTCGATTCGCCTGCCCGACCGTCACACCGTCGCGGAGGCGCCCGACCGCATTGTAGTTATGCGACGTCCTGCTTGGGTTTTCGCCCTCCAAATCGGCTGGCAGCCACAGATCGACGTCCGCCGGGAAACGAAACCCGGCCGGGACCACGCCGATGACGGAGAAGACCGCACCATCAATCTTGAGGTGCGACTGCGAGAGATCCCGGGGCGATCCGAGATGCCGCCTCCAGTAACCGTCGCTGACGAGCACGGTCGGCCCAGCCCCTTTGCCGGCGTCGCCGGCGCTGAAATCGCGCCCGAGAATCGGCTGGACACCAAAGACCTCGAGAAAGGCGGGAGAGACGTATGCCACCCTCGTGCGCGTCGGCTCCGAAGCCCCCGAGACGGACACGACGTAGTCGCTGTACTTCGCAATCGCCTGGAAGCTGCGGCTTTGATCGCGAAAATCGTCGAAGTTCGGGTCCGCAAGGCGCGACGGCCTGCCCTTCGAGGTGACCTCGAAGACCGCCATGATCCGGTTCGGATCCGGGTACGGCAGCGGCCGCAACAACACGCCGTACACGACGCTGAAGATTGCCGTCGTCACACCGATGCCGAGGGCCAGGGTGAGGACGGCGACACTGGTGAAGCCGGGATTCTTGCGGAGTTGCCGAAGCGCGTAGCGGCAATCGGAGAGCACCGAGTGGAGCCAGTGGCCAAGGCGTCCTTCGCGGACCTGTTCCTTCACCTGCTCGATGCCACCCAGTTCGATCCGCGCGGCCCGCTGCGCCTCTGTCGGCGGCATGCCCGCCCGGATGTGTTCCTCGGTCAGCATGTCGAGGTGAAAGTGAATCTCCTCGTCCAGGTCTACCTCGACACGCCGGGACGTGAAGAGATTTCGCAGGAAACGCCGGGCTTTCACGAAGAGCGGCATGCTGAACACCTCCTGCGGCCGCACGGGCGCCGGGAACCACCATCGCTCCATCCGCACCGCCCGATCCAATCCCGGGGCTCACGTGTGATGGGTGTGTTCGCCCCGGGCACGCGGGCTGAAGCCCGCGCGCTACACTCCCGGCGCGTCCCCCACTCGACTGGGCGCCGGGCTCAGGTCAGGCTCAGGTCTCTGAAAGCCGGACGACGTGCGAGATGGCGGTCGACAGCCGCTGCCAGTTCGCCGCCTCCGATGCGAGCTGCTTTCTGCCCAGGCGGGTGAGCGAATAGAACTTTGCCCGCCGGTTGTTCTCGGTCTGCTTCCACTCGGCCGTGATCCAGCCTTCCTGCTCCAGCTTGTGCAATGCAGGGTAGAGGGATCCTTCGGTGACCTGCAGCACGTCTCCGGAGATGGATTTCAGGCGAAGACTGATGGCCCACCCGTGCAGGGGCTCCAACGCCAGGATCTTCAGGAGGAGCAGGTCGAGGGTGCCCTGGACGAGGTCGGTCGGTTTGCTCATGTCGGTCTCCTGAGCCCGGCGCGCGGTTGAGTTGGAGGCGCCGGGAATGTCGCGCGCGGGTTTCAGCCTGCGTGCCCGGACCGAACACAGTCATCACACGTGAGCTCCGGGGTCAGGTCAGCATACAAGAGACTGCTCTAGGTAAGCAAGGGGAACGACGGGACCCGTGTGGTCGCCGCCGGTTCACCAACGGTTATACTTGACGCCGTCCCGGCACGTCCCGGCCGGGGAGAGCCGCCCACGACGTACCTCCACGTCAAGGAGTCACGACCCTATGAAGTCCAGCCGCATCCTCCTCACACTGGCGACAGCCTGCCTGTTGACCTCCGCGCCGCACGTCTTCGCTCAGGCGGGACCGGGCCGCCCGGGCGCGGCGCCCCCCGTTGCCGCAGGAGGCGCCAAGGCGGGGAAGGAGGCCGACCTGCTGCCGGCCGAGCCAGCAATCTCGCAGCACACCGGCAGGTTCAACGGCCAGACTGTCGCCTACACTGCCGAGGTCGGATGGCTGCCCATCCGCGACGACGGCAAGGTCGTCGCGAAGATGTGTTACACGGCGTATACGAAGAACGGCGTCACCGACCCGAGCACTCGTCCGCTGATCATCTCCTTCAATGGTGGCCCGGGCACGGCTTCCGTCTGGATGCACCTTGGCTACACCGGTCCGCGCCACGTGACCTACGACGACGAGGGCTTCCAGCAGCGGCCGCCCGCGGGGCTCGAAGACAACCCGCAGTCGATTCTCGACGCGGCCGACATCGTCTACATCGATCCGATCGGCACCGGCTTCAGCCGCATGGTCGAGGGCGAGGACCTGCACACGTTCCACGGCAAGCTCGCCGACATCCAGTCGGTCGGCGACTTCATCCTCGCGTTCGTCAACAAGAAGGACCGCTGGGCGTCGCCGAAGTTCATCATCGGCGAGAGCTACGGCACGACGCGGGCCGCCGGCCTCGCCGCGTCGGTGCAGAGCCGCTTCCAGATGTACCTGAACGGCGTGATCCTCGTGTCGTCCACCGAGCTCGACGTCGAGCGCGGCCCTGAAATCAACTTCGCCACGAGCCTCCCGACGAAGACGGCGACCGCGTGGTACCACAAGCGCCTGGTGCCGGACCTGCAGTCGAAGCCGCTCCGGGCCGTTCTGGCCGAATCGGAAGCGTTTGCCATGGGCGAATACCTCGCTGCGCTGGTGAAGGGCGATCACCTGGCCGACGCGGAGCGCGACGCGATCGCCGCGAAGGTCGCGCGGTTCACCGGGCTCGGCAAGGAGTTCGTCCTGCAGGCGAACCTGCGCGTCAGCTACGACCGCCACTGGAAGGAGCTGCTCCGCGACCAGCGGATGACGGTGGGCCGCCTCGACACGCGCTACCTGGGCATCGACAAGGACGCCGCGGGCGAGCGTCCCGAGTACTCCCCGGAACTGGCGGACTGGAACGGGCCCTTTGGCGCGGCCATCAACAGGTACCTCCGGTCCGAGCTGAAGTACAACCCCGAGGTGCAGTACTACATCTGGGGCAACGTGCGCCCCTGGGCGCAGGACCCGCAGGTGAGCGTCGGCGAGATGCTCCGGACGGCCATGCGGGACAACCCGTACCTGAAGGTGCTGGTGCAGGGCGGCTACTACGACGCGGCGTGCGACTACTTCAACGCGACGTACACGATGCAGCACCTCCAGCCCGGCGGCGAGTTCAAGGATCGGTACCGCTTCGCGTGGTACGAGAGCGGCCACATGATGTACCTCCGCAAGGCCGACCTCAAGAACGCCAACGACGACCTCCGCAGCTTCATGGCGTGGGCCCTCGAGGGTGTGAAGGACTACCCGCGGAAAGCGAAGTAGGCCGGGCGCGCCCTTCGGGACGCGTGTCGACGGGGCCGGCCGTTCGCACAGGAACGGATCGCGGCGAGCGGCCGGTCGATTGCCCCGACGTGCTGGGATATTCGTGGACCGTCCTACGGCATGGTCGGAGTCGTGGGCCCGTCTGGGACAGGGTTCTCGAGGTGCGTCTTGACACGTTCGAGGAAGCGAAACGCCTGCATGCCGTCGAGCGCGCGGTGGTCGAACGTCAACGCGACCGTCATGATCGGACGGATGGCAATCGCATCGTCGATGACGATCGGCCGTTTGATGACCGCCCCCAGTCCAACGATGCCGACCTGGGGTTGGTGGAGGATTGGCGTGCCGGTCGTGCCACCGAAAATGCCGGGGTTGGTCAGGGTGAAGGTTCCCCCCTGGACGTCCTCCGGGCGGAGGCGGTGCTCGCGGGCGCGGGTTGCTACATCCAGGATCGCGCGCGCCAAGCCTCCCGGCGAGAGCTCGTCGGACCGGTGGATGACCGGCACGATCAGCTCTTCCGAATCGCTGAGGGCCACCGCGATGCCGAGGTTGACGTGCGGCTTCATCACCAGGTTGTCCCCGACGACCGATGCGTTGAGCACCGGGAACTCGCGAAGCGCGGACACTACGGCCTGTGCGGCGAGCACCGTGTAGGTGAGCGGCGCGTCGAAGTCCGTCAAGAAGCGGTCCCGGTCGCGTTCGATGAGTGCCGCGGCTCGAGCCATGTCGCAATCGGTGAACGCGCTGGCGTGGGGGCTGATGCGGACCGACCAGGCCGTGTGGTCGGCGATCTTGCGGCGGACGATCGACATCGGAACGATGCGATCGTCGGGCGTCGGCCGGTAGATGTACTCGGGCGGAACGCGGTCGTTCTCTCCGTGCCCGGATGAAACGCCCACCGACGGTTCCGGTCCACGCGACTGCAGATAGCGGTCGATGTCACGCTTGGTCACCCGCCCGCCGCGGCCGGAGCCCTGCAGCCCCGCCAGCGTCGCGAACGAGAGGCCACCCCGACGCGCCGAGTCGAGGACCGCCGGGCTGAAGGACTCGTCGGGGGGGAGACGCGTGACCGAGCCTGCGGCAGCGCGGCGGTCCCCGAGCGTGAGGAGTTGTGGCGCGTGGTCGGCCTTGAAGTGGCCGTGAGACTCCGGCTCGGCGGGCGCGGCCTCGAGCATCTGCAGCCGGGGGACCGCTGCGGCGGATTCCGGGGCCTCTGCCCGCGTCACGGCCGCTGCGTCCGCGCCGTCCTCGACCACCGCAACCGTTACCCCGACCGCCACGGTCTGTCCGCTCGCGACGAGAATCTCCCTGAGCACCCCGGCCACGGGCGACGGGATTTCGGCGTCCACCTTGTCGGTCGAGATTTCGAGCAGCGGTTCGTCCCGTTCGACGCGGTCGCCCGGCGCCTTGAGCCAGCGCACGACCGTCCCCTCGGCCAGCGACTCAGCCAACTGGGGCAAGACGACCTTGAACACGTCCGGGCTCCTCTCGGTACTCCAGCACGTTCACCGCGGCCTTGAAGACGCGGTCGGCGTTCGGGAGCACGGCATCTTCCAGGGGCGGGCTGAACGGCACCGGGACGTCCAGGCTCGCGACCCGCGCCACGGGGGCGTCGAGCACGTCGAACGCCTCCTCTGCGATGATGGCGGCCACCTCGCCGCCGAAACCGCCTGTCAAGTGCGCCTCGTGAACGACAAGCGCCCGCGATGTCCTGCGGACGCTCGCGAGGAACGTCTCCTTGTCGAGCGGGCACAGGCTTCTGAGATCGACGACCTCGCACTCGGCGCCCAGCGCCGACAGCCGGTCGGCTGCCGCCAGCGTCTCGTGCACCATGGCGCCGTAGGTCACGATCGTCAGGTCCCGGCCCTCGCGCTTGATGTCGGCCACGCCCAGCGGCACGACGTAGTCCTCCTCCGGGATCGCCTCGCGCAGCCGACGGTAGAGGTGCTTGTGCTCGAAGTAGATCACCGGGTTGTTGTCGCGGATCGCAGCCTTGAGGAGTCCCTTGGCGTCGTAGGGGGTGGACGGCTGAACCACCTTGAGGCCGGGCACGTGCGTGAACCAGGCCTCTGGATTCTGCGAATGGTAGGGGCCGCCCCGGAAACCGCCACCGGACGGACAGCGGAAAACCACCGGCACGGGCGTGCCCCAGCGATAGTAGGCCTTGGCCGCGTAGTTCACGATCTGGTCGAAGGCGCAGGCGATGAAGTCCGCGAACTGGAATTCGACCACCGGTCGAAATCCCTCGATCGCGGCCGCACACGCAGCGCCGACGAATCCGCTCTCACTGACCGGGGTGTCGATCACCCGATCCGGGCCGAAGTCCTCGAGGAAGCCGCGCGTGACCTTGAAAGCGCCGCCGAAGACACCGATGTCCTCGCCGAGGAGAATGACGCTGGGGTCGCGCCGCATCTCTTCGCTGAGCGCGTCCGAAATGGCCTGCAAGTAGGTCCTGATTGCCACGCTCGTCTTCACAAGGTCCTACGGCGCGAACAGCCGCGAGGTGACCGACGCGGCTTCCGGGTACGGGGCCGCCTGCCCGTACTCCACGGCTTCCTCCACCAGAGCCGCGCACTCTCGGTCCACCGCATCGACATCGTCCGCGGTGAACCCCCCACCGCCCAGCAGGTACTCGCGACACAGCCGCAGGGGATCGCGGCGCTCCCAGAACTCGCGCATGGCAGGCGGTACGTAGCCCATGTCGTCGTGCTCGCCGTGTCCCCGCTGGCGGAAGGTCTTGAACTCGATGAGGTACGGACCGTGGCCCGTGCGCGCGTGCTCGATGGCCCGCCGCGCGACCCGCCGGACCTCGAAGATGTCGTTCCCGAAAGCGATCTCGGCGGGAATATTGAAGGCCGGCGCGCGATCCGCCACGTTCCTGACCGGCATCTGCAGCGACTTCGGTGTCGAGTACGCGAAGCAGTTGTCCTCGATCACGACGACCAGCGGCAGCTTGTGAATCGCGGCGAAGTTCAGCCCCTCGTAGAAGTCGCCGGGGCTTGTCGCCCCTTCCCCGGTGAAGGCGACGTAAACACGCGGCTGCCGCCGCAGCTTGAAGGCGAGCGCAAAACCCGCCCCGGAGGGAATCCATGATGCCATCGAGCCGTTGTGGTAGGGGGCGATGCCGTAGCCCGTCAGGTCCGCGAGGAACAGCCCGAGCTCGCGTCCGTGCGAGGGCGGCACGTCCTTGCCGAACCATCGCGCCATGACATGCTTCGGCTCGACCCCGCGGACGAACCAGCCTGCCAGGCCCCGGGCGACAGTGGAGAAGTAGTCGTCCTTTTCGAGGAGGCTCACGACACCCGCGCAGATGGCCTCCTGTCCCGAGCCCAGGTAGACGGCGCCCGTCATCTGGCCCTGTCGATAGAGCCTCGCCAGCTTCTGTTCGAACGTGCGCGCGAGGCGCATCGCTCTGTACAGGCGCACGAGTTCCGGGCGCGCGATCGGTTCGGACGGGGCGATCGCCACGCGATCGAGCGCCGGGTCCAGAAAAGGCTCGCGTCCGGCCAGGTCGCAGGCCTGGCTGGCGGCGACGGGGAGAACGGCTGCGGCAGCCGCTCGGGGGCTTCCGTTCACGATCACGGCCTTTCGTGGAGAGATGACTTGACTATATCATGCAGATCGATCGTCTCGTGAACCGCGTCGCCGCCCCCGCAACCACCTTCGTTGACTGTGCATCATGCAATTCATCAACCCTGACACCGTCCCCCCTCCCCGCGGGTACAACAATGGCGTGCTCGCGGGGCCCGGCCGGCTCCTGTTCGTCGCGGGTCAGATCGGTTGGGATGGCCACGGTCGCCTGGTCGGCCCGCGGCTCGCGGACCAGTTCGATCAGGCCCTGGGCAACGTCCTAGCGGTCGTCGAAAGCGCGGGCGGCACCCCGGAATCACTTGCCAAGCTGACGATCTACGTCACGAGTCGCGCGGACTACATTGAGGCGCGCCGCGAGATCGGCGAGCGATACCGCCGCCGCACGGGCGGCCACTATCCGGCGATGGCGCTGGTCGAAGTCCGATCGCTTCTCGAGCCGGGCGCCACAGTGGAAATCGAAGCGATCGCCGTCATCGACATCGGGCCGGCTGCCGGCGGTTGAGGCCGGCCGGCCCCCCGGCGCAACGGCACAGTTGACGAAGGCCGTCGCTTCGGCGTCAAATAGTTCAGGTCTAAAGGACAAGCCATCGATCACCCCGGCCCGACCGGACGCTTCCTGCTCGAGGGCGTATGTGGCATCGACCCGCGGCAATCAGGCATCCGCTGCCCGACGTCCGTTGGCCCAGCGAGCACGAGGCAGCCTCCTCGCGCCTGTTCAGCCAGTTGCGCAGTGGACGGCTGGTCCTCGAGGAGCGAACGTGGGTGCCCGCCATGGTCCCGTGGAGGGCCGGCCCGGACGGCTCCGTGACGCCCGACGTCCTCGACTGGTATGCGCGCTTCGCCGAGGGGCAGCCGGGTGCCCTCGTCGTCGAGGCGACCGGCATCCGTGACATTCCGAGCGGACCATTGCTCAGGATCGGGGACGATCGGTTCGTTTCCGGGCTGGCGGCGCTCGTCAACGTTGTTCGCCGCGCAAGCCGCGGTCGCACGCGCCTGTTCATCCAGATCATCGACTTCCTCTCGGTCAGGCGCCGGCCGGAGAAGGCGGTCTACTTCCGCCGGTACTTCGAGGTGACCGATCGTCACCGGACGCGGCTCGAGAACGTCGTTCGTTCCGATGACGAACTGCGCGACTACCTGATCGGGTTGCCCGACGAGGAGCTCGGCGCGGTCCTTTCCGAGCGCGAACTGGAAGCGCTGCGATTCGGCTACCGGGAACGCGTGACGGATCTCGACAACCCCCACATCCGGAGTCTTCCGCAGGTCCTGCCCCGACTGTTCGCATCGGCGGCCGCCCGGGCCGAACGCGCCGGGTTCGACGGGGTCGAGCTCCACTTCGCGCACGCCTACACGATGGCGGGCTTCCTGTCCGCCATGAACGACCGCGGGGATGGGTACGGCGGGACGCGTCCCTCACGCCTCCGGCTTCCTCTGGAGGTGTACCACGCCGTCCGAAACGCGGTCGGCTCCGGGTTTGTCGTCGGCTGCCGGTACCTGACAGAAGAGTGCATCACGGGCGGGAGCACACTTGACGACGGGGCCTACTTCGGCGTCGAGTTCGCACGCGCAGGCATGGACTTCCTGTCGTTGTCGCGGGGAGGCAAGTTCGAGGACGCAGGCCAGCCGAAGGTCGGGTCGGCTGCGTACCCGTACACGGGCCCAAGCGGGTGGGAGTGCATGCCGACGGTGCTCGCCGACCAGCAAGGCCCTTTTGGACGGAACGTCGCCGCGGCAGGTCGGGTGCGTCTGGCGCTCCGTCGCGCGGGGCTCGAGACGCCCGTCGTGGTGGCGGGCGGGATCCACGGGTTCGACCAGGCGGAGTCGATCCTCGCTCGCGGTCACGCCGACGTCATCGCCTCGGCGAGGCAATCGCTGGCGGACCCCGACTGGTTCCGGAAGGTGCGGCTGGGGCGGGGCGAGGAGGTGCGGCGCTGTGTCTTCACCAACTACTGCGAGGGGCTTGACCAGATGCACAAGCAGGTCACCTGCAAACTGTGGGACCGGCTGGACCTGGATGAGCCGGACGTGAAGCTCTCAAGCGACGGACGACGAAGGCTGACGGCGCCGGCAGCGTTCGGTCCCGATGCAGCACGGCTCGAGATAGACGCCACGACACGCGGAGCACGGACATGAAGATTCTGGTAGTCGGCGGGGGGCCTGCCGGCCTGTACTTTGCGATTCTCATGAAGAAACGGAACCCGCAACACGAGATCACCGTGCTCGAGCGGGACGGCCCGGACGATACCTTTGGGTGGGGCATCGTCTTCTCGGACCAGACCTTCTCGTACCTTCGGGAGAGCGACGAGCGTTCGTTCCAGGGCATCACCGAGGGGTGTGAGACGTGGGACAACGTGGACGTCGTTCACCGGGGCGAGACGGTGACGATCCGCGGCAACAAGTTCACCGGGATCGGCCGGCTGCGGTTCCTCAACGTGCTGCACGAGCGGTGTGGCGATCTCGGTGTCGACCTGCGCTTCCACACCAACGTGCAGCTGGTTCCGGATATCCGCGACTGGGACCTGGTCATCGGCGCCGATGGCGCCAGGAGCCTGGTCCGGCAGACCTTCGCGGCGTACTTCGTCCCCGCGGTCGAACCACGCGCGAACAAGTACATCTGGCTGGGCACCAGCCGGCGCTTCGACGCACTCACGCTCACCTTCCGCCATGACGAGGCGGGTGCCTTCGCAGCGCACTCGTACCCGTTCAACCCGACGACGAGCACCTTTATCGTCGAGTGCAGCGAGGGCACGTGGAGGCGCGCGGGGTTCGACGGGAAATCCGAGCGTGAGACCTGCGAGTACCTGGAGAGGGTCTTTGGCGACGACCTGCAAGGGCACGGACTCCTCACGAACGACTTCGTCAGGTGGCTGCAGTTCACCCTCGTGAAGAACCGTCACTGGAGCCATCGCAACGTGACCCTGCTCGGAGACGCTCTCCACACGGCGCACTTCTCGATTGGATCGGGCACGAAGCTGGCCCTGGAAGACGCCATCGCGCTCGCAGGCTCCTTCGAATCGCACCCGGACGTGCACCGGGCGCTCGAGCACTTCGAAGCGGTCAGGAAGCCGGTCGTCGAGAGCCTGCAGCGGGCGGCGCTCGACAGCCTGCTCTGGTTCGAGCAGATGGAGAAGCACATGCACTTGGACCCCGTCCCGCTGGCCTTCGCCCTGATGACGCGGAGCGGCCGGCTCGACTACGACAAGCTGAGGCTGCGCGACCCGGAGTTCGTCGCGGCCTCCGAGCGTGCCAGCCGGTAGGATTGCGCGTGTCATCCGGTGCGACCCGTGGCGGGCGTACCGCGACGCCCGGTGAACCGCCGGGCGTCCTTCGTTCGACCGGGGCAACGACACCATGGAGTTCATTCTCTCGCTTCTCGAAGATGAGCAGCGGCGGCTGCTGGCGGCGACCGAGGCGCTGTGCCGCGGACGGCTTGGCGCCCTTGAACGGGAGGTCGGCGAGACCGACACGGTGGACCCGGGGATCGTCGAGTGCCTCGCCGATGCCGGCCTGCTCAATTGGACGGTTTCCGGCGAGTACGGGAACGGACGCGGCAGCGGAAAGGCTCCGTCGCCGATGTCGCTGGTCTCGTTCTGCCTGGTCCGCGAGACGCTGGCGCGCTTCTGTCCGAATGCCGAGCTGATCTTCACCATGCAGGGGCTGGGTGCCGGTCCGATCTCCTTCGCGGGATCCGACGAGCAGCGTCGCCGCCATCTGCCCAGGATCGCCTCCGGTGAGACGGTCGCGGCGTTCGCCCTGACCGAGCGCGAGGCCGGTTCGGACGTCGCCGCCATAGGGATGCGCGCCCGTCGCGACGGCGACCACTACGTGCTGGACGGCCGGAAGACGCTCATCAGCATGGCGCCCGACGCCGATCTCTACACCGTCTTCGCCCGGACCGAGCCGGCCGCCGGCAACAAGGGCATCACGGCGTTCATCGTCGAGAAGGGCACGCCCGGCTTCGATCCTGGCAGACGGATGGCCCTGATGGCGGCGCACCCGATCGGCGAACCGGCGTTCACGGCGTGCCGCGTACCGGCCGCTAACCGGATCGGAGATGAGAATGCCGGTTTCAAAGTGGCCATGGCGACGCTCGACTTCTTCCGGACGACCGTCGGGGCGGGCGCCGTCGGCCTTGCCCAACGAGCACTGGACGAGGCCGTCGCGCACGCGAAGATCCGCCGGGCATTCGGCAGGTCGATCGCGGAATTCCAGGTCGTGCAGACGAAGCTGGCAGCCATGGCGACGGAACTCGCAGCCTCCCGCCTTCTCGTCTATCGCGCGGCGCTGATGCGGGACCGGGGACTCAAGCCGCGGGTCACGCTGGAAAGCTCGCAGGCGAAGTTGTTCGCCACCGAGGCTGCCCAGCGGATCATCGACCAGGCCGTCCAGATCCACGGCGGCACCGGGGTCGTCAGAGGGGTGGAGGTTGAACGCCTGTACCGAGAAATCCGCGCCCTGCGGATCTACGAGGGGACCAGCGAGATACAACATTTGGTGATCGCCGGGCAGCTGCTCCGTGACCACCGCTGACCCGACCGGTGATCACATCCCCGCCTGGGGCCCGGCACCTGCGAACGTCGATTGGATGCACAGGAACGAGCCATGATTGAACGCGTTGCGGTGATTGGAGCCGGGATCATGGGGCACGGCATCGCCTACGCCGCGATGGCGGCTGGCTATGAGACCTGCCTGTACGACCTGTCCCGGGACGCCCTGGATCGGGCCGAGGCTGACATCGGTCGCATCCTGAGGCAGTCGGTGGAACGGGGGTCAGCGGCTGCGGCGGATGCGGAGGCGGCTCGCATGCGCCTGCGGACCTCGGCCAGCCTGGGGAGCGCGGTCACCGGCGCGGACCTGATCATCGAAGCGGTGCCGGAGAAGATGGACGTGAAGTTGGCGCTGATCGGCGAACTGGAGGCCTGCGCCGCCCCGACCGCGGTGATTGCGTCGAACACGTCCGCGTTGAGCATCACGGAGATGGCCGCCGTTCTGTCGAACCCGCAGCGCGTCGGCGGGATGCACTTCTTCAATCCGGTCCACCGCATGCGGCTCGTGGAGGTCGTCCGCGCGCTGGAGACCTCCCCGGAGACTCTGCAGATCATCGAGGATGTCGCGCGCCGCATGGGCAAGGAGCCGGTGATCGTCCGGGAGTCCCCCGGTTTCGTCACGAGCCGTATCAACGTGCTGATCGGCAACGAGGCGTTCTACCTGCTCCAGGAGGGCGTGGCGTCGGCACGCGACATCGACAAAGCCCTCAGGCTGGGGCTGAATCATCCGATGGGACCGTTCGAGATGACAGACCTCGTCGGCCTCGACACGCGGCTGAGCGTGCTGGAGTTCCTGCACCGAGCACTGGGCGAGAAGTACCGACCGTGCCCGCTCCTCGTGCAGTATGTGAAGGCCGGCCGGCTCGGCAAGAAGGTCGGTCGTGGGGTCTACGAGTACAGGTAGCGACTGCGCCCTGGCGTTTCAGCCCGTTTCTTGGAGCAGGCTGCGCGAAGCACTCTCGGGAGTCCGTTCGCGAGCGAACGAACCTCCTGGCCTCATCGTCCCTCGAAGCGCGGCGTCTGCTTGTTGATGAAGGCTTCGTACGCCGCCTTGAAGTCACGCGTCTGCATGCACAGGGCCTGTCCCTCGGCCTCCGCGTCGAGGGCTGCGGCGAAATCGATGTCGAGCTCGCGAGTCAGCAGGGTCTTCGTCAGGCCGAGCGCGAACGACGGTCCGCTCGCAAGGCGGTCGGCCAGGGCGTAGGCTTCGTCGAGCAGGCGGTCGGGCGGGACCACGCGTGTCAGCAGACCCAGCCGCAGCGCCTCGTCGGCGCTAATCTTGTCGCCAAGGAAGAGGATCTCGGTCGCCCGGGCGAGCCCGACAACCCGCGGCAGCAGGTAGGCCGCGCCCATGTCCGCACCAGCCAGACCCACCTTCGTGAACAGGAACGCCAGGCTCGCCTTCTCGCTAGCAATGCGGAAATCGGAGGCCAGCGCAATCACGGCGCCCGCGCCCGCGGCGATTCCGTTGATCGCGGCGATGACCGGCTTGGCGAGCCCCCTGATGTTCCGGATGAGCGAGCCCGTCATGCGCGTGAACTCGAGCAGGTCACGTGCGTCCCGCCGGACCAGGTCGCCGATGATGGTCTCGACGTCTCCGCCCGAACAGAAGCCCCGACCGTTCCCGGTGATGACGACCACCCGGACCGGGTCGTGGGTCGCGAGTGCGGCGAACGTATCCCGCAGTTCGGCGTAGACCTCGAACGTCAGGGCGTTGAGCCGGTCGGGGCGGTCGAGCGTGATCGTCGCGACCGGGCCCCGCTCCTGATACCGAAACGTGGTAGCGTTCATGGTGAAGTCGACCCTCGTTGTCGGCCGCCGGGATCAGCCCGCGACCTCGCCGCCATCGACGTTGATGGCCTGTCCCGTGATGCCTCTGGCCTGATCGCTCAGCAGGAAGAGCACGACGCCGGCAATCTCCTCCGGCTGCACGAGTCGCTGCTGGGGGTTCATGGCTTCCAGCGCCTTGCGGGCTTCTCCCGTTGATCGACCAGTCTTCTGCGCAATGCGTGCGATCGACGCCTCGGTCATAGGCGTGTCGACGAAGCCCGGGCAGATCGCGTTGACAGTGATGCCCTTGGCCGCGACTTCCAGGGCGACGGCCCGCGTGAAGCCCACCACCCCGTGTTTGGCGGCGCAGTACGCGGCCACGTAGCGATAGCCGACGCGGCCAGCGGTCGAGGCGATATTGACGATCGCCCCGCGCCGCCGTGCGATCATCTCGGGCAGCACCGCCCGGGTGCAACGGTACGTGCCGGTCAGGTTCACCGCCAGCGTGTGCGCCCACAGCGCCTCGTCGACATCGACGAGGGGTGCGCTCTCGGCGTAGCCGGCGTTGTTGACCAGGATGTCGACGGGACCGAAAACCTCGCGCGCGCGCGCGAAGGCAGCCGACACGGAGATTGGTTCAGTGACGTCGCAACTGAGCGCGAGCGCCTGCCCTCCGCGCGCGACGATCTCGTTCGCCACGAGGTCAACGTCATCCTGGTGACGGGCCGCCACCGCGACGCGGGCACCTGCATCGGACAAGGCGAGGGCGATCGTGCGACCGATGCCGCGACCGCCTCCCGTGACCAGCGCAACCGCATCTGACAGAGTCATGGGCCGCAACCAGACTGCTCTCCTCGACCGGGTGCCAAAGGACTCTCGGCGCGGGTTCCCGGCGCCGTGAACGATGCGCCAAGGCCGACCCCGAACCCCGAGTCGCCCCCTCCCGGCTATCTGGACGCCGTGGGAAGCCGGGTCGGCGCTAGGCCCAGGTCGTCGCGGACGATCTTACCCCCCTTCATCACCAGGCGGATCGTCCTGAGCGCCGAGATTACTTCCACCGCCAATCGCCCGCGTCACCTTTCAGAGGTAATCTTCGAAACTGGGCGCGGGCAAGAAACGCAGAAATGCGCATTGTCATTGACACCTCCACATGACCGTGCTATGAGTGCGCAGCCAGTTTATTCGATCTAAACAATCGAAGTATCACAAGGCGGCACGGACCGTGACAGCGCTCGGTGTGAGAGCTCATGATGGGCGGCTCATGGCGGTGAGCGTCGTTGAAGGTCGTCAGCCGCTGCCAGGCAAGCCTGCAGCCGGAACTACTCGGGTTGAGGGTCTTCTCTGGAGCCGCACCACAACCTCACGTTTCCGCCACTCGAATCCGAAGCGACCACGTCCATCGCCGCGGACCACACCCCACCGATGGTCACTGTCGCCCGCCGACGCGGGGCAGGGGGAAACCAAGAATCGATCAATTGCCGGTTCTCGAGGAGGGACTATGTCTAGCAAGCGCTGTGGGATGCTCTTGATCCTGCTGTGGTGTCTCCTGGCGACGACGGTCGCCTGGGCCCAGGAGACGAAAGGCACCCTCGCAGGAATCGCACGGGACGCAAGCGGCGGCGTGGTGCCGGGCGTCACCATCACGGTGCGCAACACGGCGACCGGCTTCGAGCGGAGCGTGGTCACCCAGCCGAACGGAGGTTTCCGCATCCCGGCGCTGCCGTTCGGTGCCTACGACCTGAAGGCAGAGCTCCAGGGGTTCACCACCGTCACGATCGGAAGCATTGGGCTCGGAGTCGACCAGGTCCGCACGGTCGACATCGTCATGCAGGTCGGCAACGCCGCGGAAACGGTCAACGTGGTCGGGCGCGTGGATCTGGTCGACACGCAGACCTCGAAGATCGGCGAGATCATCGACAACACCAAGGTCCTGGCCCTGCCACTCAACGGCCGGAACTTCACGCAGCTCGGGCTGCTCAGCCCGGGCGTGGCGGCGTCCGGCGGTGGGGGCGCCCAGCAGGGCGGCGAAGGAGGCGTGACCAGTTTCTCGTCGAATGGGCAGCGTGGCACCTCGAACAACTTCCTCGTCGACGGTATCGACAACAACAACTACGTCGCCGGTGCCGTCGCGCAGCTGCCATCGATTGACTCCATCCAGGAGTTCGAGATCCAGACCAACACCTTCGCCGCGGAATACGGACGCGGCAGCGGCGCCGTCGTGAACCTTGTCACCCGCTCGGGCACGAACGACCTGCACGCGTCGGCTTTCGAGTTCCTGCGGCACGACGCCCTCGACGCCCGCAACTACTTCGACAACCCTGAGTTCGCGAAGCCGATCACGCGCCTGAACCAGTTCGGCGGAACAGCAGGCGGGCCGCTGGTCAAGGACAGGACGTTCTTCTTCTTCAGCTACGAGGGCTTCCGCCGCCGGGTCGGCATCACCCGACTGACGAACGTTCCCACGGCGGAGGATCGGCTCGGCATCTTCACGACACCGGACGGGCAGAAGGTCCAGGTGAACCTGAACCCGGTGAGTGCCCGCTTGTTCCAACTCTTCCCCCAGCCAAACGTCTCGAGCCGCAGCGGCAACTTCGTTTCGTCGCCGACACTCGTCCAAGACTACGATCAGCTGCTCCTCAAGATCGACCACCGGATCAGAGGCTACGACGCGCTGAGCGCCCGGTACACGTACAACCCATCGAGCCTGACGTCGCCCTTCACACCGGGCCAGGGCGGGACGCCCATTCCAGGCTTCGGCATCCAGACCAGCGGAGGGAATCATCTGCTGGCGGCGAGCTACACGAAAATCATCGGGAGCGGATCGCTCAACGAGTTCCGCTTCGGCCTCAATCGTTCCACGTCGCTGAACGTCAACGAGCCCGGCCCGCAAGCCGCCGACTACGGCATCAATACCGGGTGGCCGGCAAACGCGCCCCTCAGTCTCGGAAACATCCCGAACATCACGTTCTCCGGAGGGCTCGTGTCGGGAGGCGGGCGGATCGCGAACCTCGGCGGGTCGATCAACAACCCTGGAAGCGCCAATCAGAACGTGTTCCAATTCAGCGATCAGTTCTCCTGGGCGACCGCTCGACACGCCTGGAAGTTCGGTGGCGACGTTCGTCATGTCCAGTTGAACCGCCGCTACGACCTTGCCTTCAGCGGCCAGATCATCTTCGACGGATCGCAGAACTCCCTTGGGATTGCCAATCCGCTGATCGATTTCGCCGAGGGGAAGCCCTCGGCGTCGCTGCAGTTCGTCGGCGATTCCGTCCGGGAGCTGCGCACCACGGCCTACGCATTCTTCGCACAGGACAGCTTCCGCATCCGTCCGAACCTCACGATCAACTACGGCGTGCGCTACGAACTGAACACGGTGCTGCACGACACCCAGGGCCGGCTGAGCACCTTCCGGCCCGAGCTCTTCCAGCACTACCTCTCACCGAGCGCGGACCAGACCAACGCGGCCACGCTTCGGGAGTCCGGGGTGGTGAGCCAGGCCGAGGCGGGCGGCATCTACAAGCCCGATCACAATAACCTCGCCCCGCGCGTCGGTGTGGCCTACACGCTGGGCACCAAGGCGAAGACGGTCATCCGGGCCGGCTACGGTATCTACTACGACACGATCATGGGGAACATCCCCGGAAACGTGATGCTGAACCCACCGTTCCTGCCCGACTACTACAACACCGCGCCGTTCATCCAGTTTCCGAATTCGTTCGGTCCGACCGCGTTTCCCGTCCTGACCGTGACGACCGAGGACTATCGGACGCCGTACGCGCAGCACTACAACGTCGACGTCCAGCGAGAGTTGCCCGGGAAGATCCTGCTCGAACTCGGTTACGTGGGGAGCAGGGGGACGAACCTGCCGCGCTTCCGCCAGATCAACCAGGCATTCATCACCCAGGCCGAGATCGACAAGCTGACGCCGTCCATCACCGACCGTCTGCTTCTCATGGGCATCCCACCTCCGGCTGTCGCGTTCCTGTCGACTCGGATCAACCTGATGCCCCCGATCTCTCGCAACACGTACTTCGGCTTCGCCCAGATTTTCACGGCGGAGAACACGGTGGAGTCGCGCTACGACAGCCTGCAGGTCAAGCTGAACAAGCAGTACAGCCACGGACTCTCGTTCCTGCTGTCCTACACCTTGTCGAAGTCGATGGACACCGGCTCTGTCTTCTACGGATCGGCCGCGAACGGGACGACGATCTTCCCGCAAGACAACTTCAACGCGGTCGAGGGCGAACGCGGGCTTTCGGACTTCGATACGCGCCACCGGCTCGTCTTCAGCTACGTCTACGAGTTGCCGTCGCTGAGGAAGCTGATGGGCGGCCTTCCGGCAGCCATTGCCGACGGCTGGCAGGTGGGGGGGATCCTGACGCTGCAGAGCGGCCAGCCGTTCTCCGTGCTGACCGGCCTCAACAACAGCACGACCGGCCTCGGCAACGACCGCCCCAACCTGATCGGCGACCCGAACGCAGGACCGAAGACGGTGGACCAGTGGTTCGACACCTCGGCCTTCCAAGTGAATCAGCTGCTGACGTTTGGCAACTCCGGGCGCAACATCGTGATCGGCCCGCCCTATCGCAACTTCGACCTGGCCCTCATGAAGAACAACAGGATCGGCAAGCGGGTGACGGCGCAGTTCCGGGTCGAGTGTTTCAACCTGACCAACACCCCGCACTTCGCTATTCCGAGCAACGTGATGGGGTCGCCCAACTTCGGGACGTTGTATCAGACGCTGGATGTGGCGCAGAACAACGTGGGGCTGGGCTCCGGCGGCCCACGCCTGATCCAGGTTGGGCTCAAGCTGATCTACTGACGGACCCGCGAGAGGGGGCTTCGCCATCCGGTCACGCGCCATGCCGGACGCGGAGCCCCTTCCCGCGACTGATGCGACATCCGCCCTGCTCGTGGTAGGGTTCGGCAGTCTGGACCGAGGACGTCTTGCGACGAGTTCCGGCGGACTGGAGGCCGAAGGTGGCGAGGATACTGCTGGTTCTCTGGACGGCCCTGACCCTGGCCGGCCCGACGGCGAACGCGCCCGGGGCAACGAAGGTCGGCGAGGATCTCTACGCCTACATCAGCGACAACACGGGCAGCTGCAACTCGACGTTCCTGGTCACGCCGGACGGCATCCTCGTGGTCGATACGGGCGTGGACGAGACCGAAGCCGGGAAGCTCGTTGCCGCCATCCGCGGGATCTCCGACCTTCCGGTCCGCTATGTCATCAACACGCACTACCACCCGGACCACCAGGCAGGCAATCGGACCGTCGGGCCTGCGGCGGTCGTGATCTCGACCGAGTGGACGCGCAACCGGACCCTCGAGTTGGCGGCGCAGCGCCGCTCGGCGGCGGTCGGCCCCGCGGGTCCGAACGAGGTCGGCTCCGGTTTCCGGCCCGCCACCGTGACGTTCACCGACAGGCTCGCGCTGCACCTTGGGAAGTACACGGTCGAGGTGGCCTACCTGGGGAAGGGGCACACCTCGGGAGATGCCGTCGTGATCTTCCCGGCACAGCGGGTGATCGCCACGGGGGACCTGTTCCTGACGAACTCGTCCCCGGCGATGGACCAGGGCAGCGTGACCCATTGGATCGCTGCGCTCGAGACGATCCTGCTCGGCCCCGAGACGACGTTCGTGCCCGGGCACTTCGGTGTGGCGTCGAGGAACGACCTGCAGCGGTTTCACGACTACCTGGCCGCGCTTGTCGAGCACGTCGACCGCATGCGCCGGGCGGGTCGATCGCTCGAGCAGGTCAGACGCGACATCCGGCTCGATGCCTACTCCGACTTCCGGCAGTTTCCGCAATACAAGGCGACGTTTGCGGACAATGCCGCGGCGGTCTACCGCGAACTGACAAACAAGTAGCGACTCAGACGATCACTTCACGCCCGCGGTCTTGTTGGACGTCGCCTGCAGCCCCCGCTTCGCGGCCAATGCATTGAGGGCCGGCAGGTCGGTCTTCAGCACCCGTTCCAGCTTCGTCACCTGCTCACCGAGCCTGGAAAGAAGCTGTGCGAACACCTCTTGTGCCTGCGCCGTGGGCGCGGTGTCGGCGCTCGCCACCACCGGTGTCAGCGCGGCCAGCTTGTTGTCGAGTTTCACCGGGTAGGTCAGGACGTCGTTCCCGTAGCGGATCTTCATCTGGATCAGCTCGTCCTGGATCACGGCGAGTTGATCCGCCAGGAGCCGGGCTTTCTGCGCAACATCGCGGTTCCTTTGCCTGTCGGACGCGCGCTGGACCAGATTCGCCAAATCAACTCGAGCCTTGATGATCGTGTTGACTGCCTCGTGAGAAGCGGTGACCGCGTCGCGGATCCTGATCAGCAGGTCGAACTGCTGGCGGAACTCCGCGTCTGTCGTCGTGATGCGCGGATCCGGCTTGATCTCGAACGGTGCCCCCATCGTCCGGCCACCGACCGTCAGCTTCACCGTGTAGTTGCCTGGCACCGCTACCGGACCTCGCAGGCTTGCACCGAACAGCAGAACGCCCTCGGGGGGCCCCACGGCGTCCGGGTAGCGCATGTCCCACTCGAACCGGTTCATCCCGGCCCTCGCCGGGAGCGTTCGCCGGCCGCCGCCGCCTCTCCCGACCTCCTCGAACGCGTTCGGCGCCACCGGCGCCGCCTGAGCCTCGCTTCGGTATCTCTTGATCGTCGTGCCCGCCTGGTCGCAGAACTCCAGCGTGACCGGCTCTTTGGGCGCTTCCCTCAGGTAGTAGTGCACCACCACGCCGCCCGGCGGATTCTGCCCGATCGCCGGTCCGGCTGTACCGCCGCTCCGGAAGCGATAGGTTGCCCGGGGCTTGAACAGGAACGCGTCAGACAGGGTGACCTCAGGCACCATCTGCTGCAGCGGCGAGAGATCGTCGAGGATCCAGAAGGCGCGTCCCTGCGTGGCGGCCACCAGGTCGTCGTCTTTGACCGCCAAGTCAGTGATCGGCACGCGTGGCAAGTTGCGCTGCAGCGACTGCCAACGCCCGCCCCCGTCGAACGAGACGAAGACGCCGGTTTCCGTGCCCGCGTACAGCAGCCCGCGGCGTCGCGGGTCTTCGCGCACCACGCGGACGAACGCCCCGTCGGGAATGCCGGTCGACAGCAGTGTCCAGCTCTTGCCGTAGTCCGTCGTCCCGTAGATGTAGGGCCGCCGATCGTCGAGCTGGTAACGGTTCACTGCAAGATATGCGGTCGCGGCGTCGTGGGGCGAAGGCTCGATGCCGCTCACGCGCGTGAACGGCAGCACGTCCTTCGGCGTGATGTTCTGCCACGTCTTGCCGCCGTCCGTCGTCACGTGTACGAGGCCGTCGTCGGATCCCACCCAGATGGTGTCCCTGGAGCGCCGCGAAGGAGCGACGACGAAGATCGTGGCGTAGTAGTGCGCGCTGCTATTGTCTCCCGTGAGCGGACCGCCCGACGGTCCCTCGGTGCTCTTGTCGTTCCGCGTCAGGTCCGGACTGATCGCCTCCCAGCTGCGGCCTTCATTGGTGGACTTGAAGAGCACGTTCGCGGCAGCGTAGAGCGTCTTCGGCGCGAACGGCGAGAAGACAATCGGGAAGGTCCACTGGAACCGGTACTTGGCGTCGGCGGCCGGGTGGCCGCCCGGTGATTCCGGCCACACCGAGATGTTGCGCACCTCGCGGGTCCGGTGGTCGTACCGGGTCAGCTGCCCGTAGTAGGTGCCCGCGTAGACGATATTCGGATCCTGGGGGTCGGGCGCGACGTGCCCGCTCTCACCACCGCCGACGGGATACCAGTCGGTCCGCTCGATTCCGCCCGAGGGCGTACGTGACGCGATCGAGATCGTCGAGTTGTCCTGCTGCGCGCCGTAGACGCGATACGGAAACTGGTTGTCGGTGGAGACGTGATAGAACTGCGCTGTCGCCTGGTTCTCCTCGGTCGTCCAGGTGCCGCCGCCGTCCATCGTCACGGTCGCGCCACCATCGTTGCCGTTGATCAAGCGCTGGTTGTCCTCGGGCGCGATCCAGAGATCGTGATGATCGCCGTGCGAGCCGCGCACCGCCTGAAAGGTCTTCCCGCCGTCAACCGACTTGTGGAGCTGAAGGGTCAGGACGTAGACCGTGTCGAGGTCCTTGGTATCCGCGTAGATGTGGCTGTAGTACCAGGGACGATCGCGCACCTTCGCCTCGTCGTTCACCTTCGTCCACGAGATTCCCGCATCGTCCGAGCGGAAGAGCCCGCCATCCTCCGCCTCGACAATCGTCCACACCCGGTTCGGGTTGACCGGCGAGACCGTCACGCCCACGCGGCCTTTCATGCCGGCCGGCAGGCCGCTGGTGACGGGCTTCCACGTGTCTCCCCCGTCGGTGGACTTGTAGAGCCCGCTTCCCGGGCCGCCGCTGAAATGCCCCCACGGTTTGTGGCGGACGTGCCAGAAGCCCGCGTAGAGCACGTCGGGATTGACCGGATCCATCGCGATGTCCGCCGCGCCGGTCACGTCGTTCACGAACAGGACGCGCTCCCAGGTGCGCCCGCCGTTCCTGGAGCGAAACACGCCGCGTTCCGCACTCGGTCCGAAGACGTTGCCGAGCGCCGCCACGAATACCCGCTCGGGGTTCTTCGGATCGATCCGGATTCGGCCGATCTGCTTCGTCTCCTCGAGGCCGACGTGCGTCCAGGTGCGGCCGGCGTCGGTGGATTTGTAGACGCCGTCACCTTCGGCCGAGTTGTTGCGGAAGCACGCTTCACCGGTGCCCACGTAGATCACGTTCGAGTTGGAATCCGCGACGGCAATCGCACCGATCGTGCCGGTCTGGAAGAAGCCGTCGGAGATGGGGCGCCAGGTGAGGCCTCCGTCCTCCGTTTTCCACACGCCGCCGCCGGTCGGGCCCTGGTAGTAGACGAGTGGCTGGTCGCGCACGCCTGCCACGGCGGTGACCCGGCCCCCGCGATATGATCCGATGCTCCGCCAGGAGAGCGACCCGAACAGGTCCTGACCGGGCGGCGCCTGTTGCGCCGACCCGGCGGCCACGACTACCCAGAGCCCGCAGAACACGCCGGCCAACTGCCTGAGACGCCCGGGTGTCGCAGTCATGAGTCCCTCCCAAGGGAGGCCCCCCGGCCCTGCCGGGTGGCAGTAGAAGTCCGACGTTTCAGGGAGTGTCCACCGGTAGGTATTTCCACCCGTGAGCCGCAAGCCCGGGAAAGGACGAGCCACGATGGACACATTCGAGAGTCTGAACCACTCGGTGTGGAGCTGCAAGTAACAGCGGCGTTCACTCCGAAGTGTCGGCGCAAGGCCATCTATGTACAGCTCGGGCTCGGCCCTCAGCCCGGCAGATAAGCCGCGAACTCTTTCTCGACTCTCTTCGGGTCGGCGAGGAGGCCGGCCGCAACACCCTGAGCCACATCGCCGACATCGACGTCCTCGAGGCCCGATTCCACGGCTTTCAAGGCCGTCGCGGCGACGTCGTTCGGATCCAGCTTGGGCATGTCCATTCCCTCTGACATGTCGGTATCGACCGCGCCCGGGAAGATACCAACGACCAGTGTGCCCTGCTGGGCAAGTTCGGCGCGCGCCGCCTGCGTCAGGCTCCATGCCGCTGCCTTCGAGGCGCAATAGGTGCCGAGCGCCGGGATATTGACGCGAGACACCAGCGAAAGCATGTTG
This sequence comes from uncultured Acidobacteriota bacterium, assembly GCA_963813325.1. GTDB lineage: Bacteria > Acidobacteriota > Vicinamibacteria > Vicinamibacterales > JAKQTR01 > CAWEYM01. The sequence continues at coordinate 370,274 of CAWEYM010000001.1, read as the reverse complement.
ACGATCGCGCCGCCGCCGTTGGACTTCAGGACCGGCCCGAAGGCGCGCATCAGATAGAGCACGCCGAAATAGTTCACGGTCATCTCGCGATGGGCCGCATCGAGCGAGCCTGCCGCCAGCGCGCCGCTGGAACCGTTGGCGCCCGCGTTGTTGACCAACAGCGAGACGTCCCCGCATTTCGCCGCCGCGGCCTCGACCTCGGCTTCATTGGTGACATCGAGCTTGACTCCTTCGACCTTGCCGGGATTGGCCTTGACCAGATCTTCGACTCCCCCGATATCGCGCGCGGCCGCATACACTCTCTTGGCACCCATGGCGAGGAGGGTCTTGACGTATGAACGTCCGATGCCGCGATTCGCGCCAGTCACCAGTGCCACTGATCCTGCGATCTTCATCTCCCGGGCTCCTCTTGTTGCCCTCGTACCTTCTTCGTCTGGTTCGCCGCGGACAGATCAGCCGGGGTCGGGATCCGGCAGCGGGATGGCGTCCGGCAAGCGCGAGTGCCGGCCTGCGTGGAATCGGCGAAAAGCTTCTGAAGAGACGCATTCCTCCCGCAGACGTGTCCGCCTATGGGCAATGGTCGTCCCCGACGGCGCGGCGCCGGACCGCACGGGCCACATTTGCCGGATCCCGTCGCCCTGGTTCCGCTCGGCGGGCGCCCGGAGCGTGGCGCAGGGATGCCCCCCGGACGAGCCACGGGCAGCGCGTGGATCCCGTCTCAGTCGAGTCGCCGGGCAGGCTCCAGGAACCGCCGCAGCGCTGCGGTGGTGCTCTCGGCTTGAGCGCCAAACCGCGTGTCGAGCGCCTCCCACAGGACGTCGAGCGGCAGCAGGCCGGTCGTGCGAAGCCACTCGGCCACGGCACCGAGCGCAGCCAGCCTTGGCTGGAGATCGGCCCGGAACGGGAACCGGTGGACCGTGCACGGCAGCTCGGGAAGCGGCACATCCGTGTCGGCAAACACGAGCGTCTCCTTCGTTACGCGGCCCAACACCCCGCTGCGCGCCAGCTCGCGTGCACCATCCACGGAGACCACCAGCACCGCATCCGGCTCCTCGACGCCGGTGAACAGAATCTCGCCAGCGCTCAGGATGAGCTCGGAAATTGAAAAGCCCGTGCCCTGGGTCACCGGGTAGTCGTTCTTCTGAGTCACCTGGAGTCCACCCCGCGTCGCAGCCAGCGCCAACAGGGCGGCCGCTGTCTGAACCCGCTCGCCGGCCGTGCCGGCGAGCACCAATCGCTGTTCTCGAATGCCGGGCGCCGCGGGCGCCACCCCGGAGGCGGCAGGCGCCGGCGACAGCGTGCGGTCTCGATGCTGGGCTTTCGCGACGGTCCGCGATCGGTAGAGGTGTCCGAACGTCGGCCGCGACTCCTCGTTCACCACGCCAAGCTGATAGCCCGAGCGGGCCGCCACCTCGCCCAGCTGTGCGCCGGTGAGCGGGTTCCACTTCGTCGCAAACCCGGGGCATAGCTCGAGGATCTCCACGACCGCAAACCCGGGATGCGCGACCGCCCGGGCGATGACCTCAGCGAGGTCACGGTCGCTGGCCAGCTTGCGGGCGACGAACGAGGCCCGCGTCGCGGTCATGACCTGCGCCAGATCCATCGGCGGCACGGCGTTGCCGTCCGGGGTCGTTGCCGTGACGAAATCGAGCGGGGAGAGTGCCGAATTCTGTCCGCCGGTCATCCCGAACAGGAAATTGTTGTGGACGATCACGGTGACGTCGCTGTTCAGCAGGGCTCCGTTGATCAGGTGGCTGATTCCGATCGTCGCACCGCCGTCACCGATCAAGACGATCGGTTTCATGGTCGCTGAGCCCAGCACTGAATCGGCGAGCGCCAGCCCGATGGCAAATGCGGGCGACCGTCCGTGCGTCGTGTGCACAAGGTGGGGGACGTCGAACATGACCTCGGCGAGGCCGACGCAGCCGATGTCCGTGACGATTACGACATCGGCCGGAGGCAACTGGAGGCTCTCCAGGGCCCTGCCAAGCGCCTTCGTGATGAGTCCGTGACCACACCCCTTGCAGTAGGGGAGCGGCGCATCCTTGGCCATGTAGGTGAACGCCATCATGTCCTCTCGATCGCGGCGACGATCTCTCCCGGGGTGACCATGTGGCCGACGCGGTTCACGCGAATCACGCGTCGGCCTGGGAAGAGGGACTCGATGACGGATGCATACAAGCCGTTCATGTTCTCCTCGACGATGACGACCTGCGAGCACGGCGCCGCAGCCTGCTGTAGAAGGGACGCTGGCACCGGGAAGAGCGTCTTGGGCTGCGCGAACGACACCCGCTGTCCCGACGCGCGCAAGCGGACGCACGCCTGGCGCGCCGCTCGCGCCGAGACGCCATAGCTCAGCACCAGCGTGTCGGAATCGTCCAGCAGATCGGTCTCCACGATCGCCATCTCGGTGGCGTGTTTGTCGATCTTCGCCTGCAGATGGAGGAGCAGTTCGATGACCTCCGGGGCGTTCTTCCGGAGACGGCCCTCGCGATCGTGAGCCGAGCCTGTTGCGACGACACGGTCTCCGCCGCCGACCGGCGCAAACAGGGGCGGCTCGTCGGGACATTCGCACGCGTAGGGAACGAAGCGACCCTCGCCGCGGAAGGGCTTGCGCTCAGGAGTCGGGCACGCGGGCAGCGCCGCCATGTCCACACTCTCGACTGTCATGCCGACCTCTTTGTCGGAGAGCACCACCACCGGCGTGCGCAGTCGTTCGGACCACGCAAAGGCCGTTTGGGTCAATTCATAGCATTCGCGGGCATTCGACGGTGCGAACACCGGGATCGTATAGCCGCCCGATGTGCAGAACTGCGTGAGCAGCACGTCACCCTGCGCTCCCTGCGTCGCGCCGCCGGTCGACGGACCGAGCCGCTGCACGACCGCAATGACGACGGGCGTCTCGGTCATCAGCGCGAACTGTACCGTTTCAATCATCAAACACCAGCCGGGGCCGGACGTCGCGGTCATGGCCTTGTGGCCGCCGAGGGACGCGCCAACGCAAGCACACAAGGCCGCAATCTCATCCGGCGCCGCGAGGCCCAGGCCTCCCAGGCGGGGCAGTTCTTCGATCATGGCCTGGTAGATCTCGCTCGATGGCGTGATCGGGTAGCCGCTGAAGAAGCGGCAGCCGGCAGCCAGAGCGCCGAGCGCGACCATGCGGTTGCCGGAGACCATGTCGAGCCGCGGCGCCGACGCGCCTCCCGGCCGCCCGACCTGGGTGTCCGGCCCTGCAGAATCCTGCCGTGGCTGTGCAGTCATGTTCCGGAGTCACTCCTTGACGCGAACCGGACGCCCGGATGCACGTCGTCGAATCTCGTCTCGAGGCGACTGGCCGCCGGCACGCCCCCGCGGCCGCGGGTGCTGCGCTTCCGCCGCCACAGCATGTCTGGCGGGCAGGATCTCCCGCCGGCTCAGTACTTCGGGGTTTCGTCCTGCGGCCGCCAGGAGCCTCGAGTTGGTGCACCTGCTCGAAGACCTGGCGGCTCCTCGATCTCGATGTCGCGCTCCGCGACGATCCCTGCGTCCTGCTCAGGCTAGACGGCTTCGACGATCGTCGCGATACCCTGTCCGACGCCGATGCACAACGTCACGAGGCCGTAGCGGGCGCGTCGCCGCTTCATCTCGTGGACGAGCGTCGTCAACAGCCGGGCGCCGGTCGAGCCGAGCGGATGGCCGATCGCGATCGCCCCCCCGTTCACGTTGACCCGATTCGGATCCATCCCGAGTTCACGCATGCAGGGCAGCGACTGGGCTGCGAATGCCTCGTTCAGCTCGATGAGATCGATATCCTCGATGCGCAGGTTTGCACGGGCGAGCGCCTTGCGCGTCGCCGGGATCGGCCCCAGGCCCATGTAGGACGGATCGACGCCGGCCACGGCGCTTGCCACGATGCGGACGAGCGGCCGGAAGCCGAGAGCGGCCGCCGTGGCGGCCTCCATCAGCAGGAGCGCCGCCGCCCCGTCGTTGATCCCGCTGGAGTTGCCGGCCGTCACGGTGCCGTCCTTCCTGAAGGCCGGCGCCAGCTTGGCCAGTTGCTCCGGCGTCGTCTCGGGGCGCGGATGCTCGTCGCGGTCGACGACGATCGGGTCGCCCTTTCGCTGGGGAATGTACACGGGCACCAGCTCATCCTTGAACCGGCCCGCCGCGTGGGCGGTCCCCCATTTCTTCTGGGTCGCGAGGGCGAACTCGTCCTGCTCGATCCGCGTCAGCTGGTACCGGACCGCGACGTTCTCGGCCGTCTCGCCCATGCCGATCGGGGGATGCATCGCGGCGAGCTTCGGGTTCGTGAACCGCCAGCCGATGGTGGTGTCAAAGACCTTGACGTCGCGCGGGAACGCGCTGTCGGCCTTGGCGAACACGAAGGGCGCCCGCGTCATCGACTCGGTCCCGCCCGCGATGAAGACGTCCCCTTCGCCTTCCCGGATCGCGTGCGCGGCTGCCACCACCGCGCTCAATCCCGACGCGCACAGGCGGTTGACGGTCTGCCCGGCGACCGAGACCGGCAGCCCGGCGAGGAGGAGCGCCATCCGCGCCACATTGCGGTTGTCGTCACCAGCCTGGTTGGTGCAGCCCAGCACCACGTCCTCAACAAGGGCTGGGTCGATCTTGTTGCGCTCGACGAGCGCAGAGATGCACAGCGCCGCGAGATCGTCGGACCGGACGTCCTTGAGCGCGCCGCCGTAACGCCCGACCGGTGTCCGCACGGCGTCAACAATAACCGCCTCACGCATCGACCACCTCCGTCTTGGGATGCCCGGTGCCAGCGGCCAAGGCCACCAGCAGGTTCGGAATCGAGTCCGCCCGTGTCAGATGTACTGTCCCCCGTCGACCTTGATCACTTCCCCCGTGATGTGGCGCGCTTTCTCGCTGCAGAGGAACGTGACGACCCAGGCGACTTCCTCCGGGGCGCCGATCCGGCCGAGCACGATCTCGGCGATCGCTTTCTGCCGCACGTCCTCGGTGGCCTGCCGCACCATGTCCGTCTCGATGAGGCCAGGCGCCACCGCGTTGCAGTTGACGTTGGAGCGCGCGAGCTCCCGGGCGACGGTCTTCGTCAACCCGATGATCCCGGCCTTCGCTGCCGCGTAGTTGGCCTGCCCGAACTTGCCGCGCAACCCGTTGATCGAAGTCACGTTCACGATCTTCCCGTTCGACTGCTCCTTGAAGATCGGGGCGACGGCCCGAATGAAATTGAAGTACCCCTTCAGGTTGGTCGCCAGGACCTCGTCCCATTGATCTTCGGTCATCTTCCAGATCACGGCATCCCGGTTGATGCCCGCGTTGTTCACCAGGATGTCGACGCGACCGAATTCCTGGACGACACGCTCAACCATCGCCTGCGCCTCCGCGAAGCGCGAGACGTCGGCCTTGACGATGAGGCCGCGGCGCCCCATAGCGGTGATTTGCCCGCAGATCTCGGCGGCCTCACCCTCGTGCTTCCGGTAGTTGACGGCGACATCGGCGCCGTTTCGGGCCAGGTCGAGGGCGATGGCACTGCCAATCCCAAGGCTCGCTCCCGTTACGATGGCAACCTTGTCTTGAAGTTCGGCCATGAGCTTCTCCTGCCAGGTCCTGGTCGACGCCGGCCGGTCCGGGCACGTGGAGGCACCGCGGTGGATGCCGCCGGTGCCACGAAGGTTAGAGGATATGGCGGCCGCGCCGGCGCTGGGAGGCGGGCCGCACGCCGCCAAGGTGCGGAACAGCGATTAGCACACAAGCGAGGGGCAACGGCGGGCCGGAAAAGCGGCGAAAACCACTCACACGCGACGGCGTTTCGGCCTTAGTCCCCGATGCTTCTCCTGGCGCGCAAGGGTCGTGACCGGGGCAGAGTATAGAATGAAACCGTTTAGGTGTAAAGCACTCTTCAGCGCCACCCGGGCGCCGCGATGCGGTGATTCTCCAGCCGGATTCTTGCCGGCGAAGCGCCCGCGCGCCGGGCGAGCAGGGGGCCTGTGGGACCTGCCGGGGAGCTTGATTTGTTTAAACGTGAAGGATAAGCTCCGGTTCTCATCTGATGCGGGCAGCGGGTCGCCAGCCCCCTCGTGGTCAGGAGGGTGACAATGACTTCAGCAAGGAACCTGTTGGCGCTGGCCTTGGCGTGCTCGTTGCCCGTCGGTGTCGTAGCCGGGCAGCAGGCGGCACGCCCGTTCACCCCGGAGGACATGCTGGCCGTGCGCACATTCGCGGGCGGCCAGCCGATCCCGATCGCGCCAGACGGGCGCTGGATCGCGTACGTCCTCACCGACGTCACCGAAGAGTCGAACGTCCTCGAGCAACGGCCAACCGGGCATGTGCACGTACAGCCGCTCACGAACGGCGTCCCGGGCCAGGCGCGGGCCCTCACGCAGGACAAGACGCACAGCGCGTTTCCCGTCTGGTCGCCCGACGCCACGCGGCTGGCCTTCTTCCGCGACGAGCCTGGCGGCGAGCGGCTTGTCGTCTGGGAGAGCCAGTCGGACCGGATAACACCCCTGGGTGACTTGTTGCCCGCTCGAAGCTCCCTCGCTCCCCAGTGGGACCCTTCCGGAAAACGCCTCGTCATCGCGACGCCGGCCGGACCTGGCGATCCGGGGCCTTCTCCTCGGGTCAAGGTCGTGCGGTCGACCGACGTGCGCATCCCGGGAGACTCCTTCTTCGTGGATGAGCGGCAGGCCGGCCTGTCCGTGGTTGACCTGACGACCGGGAAAGCCGCCCCGTTGCTTCCCGCACCAGTCGTCCTTCGTTCCTTCCGACTCGCACCGAGCGGTCTGCATCTGATTTATGCTGCGCCGTCGCCGGAGACGTTGGGCGTGGTCGGGAGGGAGCGCAACGAGACGTTCCTGGTGGCATTGGCGGGCGGTCAGCCGAGGAAGCTCGTCGCGAAGAACGTTGGCGCGAACTTCTCCTGGTCGCCCGATGGCCGGAAGCTGCTCTTCAAAGAGCAGGGCAAGCTGATGGCCATGCCGGTGGACGGCAGCGACGCGGCGCCGTTCCTGCCTGGGCTCACGGCCGCGGTGACCGAGCTGGTCTGGTCGCCCGACGGGTCCTCGTTCGCGAGCCTGGTCGCGGATCCGTCCGTCAAGGACCCCGAACTGGAACCCGTGGCACCGGGGATGTACACGACCGCGCGGCCGTTCATGGACGTGTACCTGGTCTCGGCGGCCGACGGGACCACCCGCAACCTGACGACGGCGTTTCCGGACCAGGTCGGCGCGCCCGTCTGGAGTCGCGATGGCACGGCCCTGTTCTTCGCGGCGACTGACAACCAGACCTACGATGAGACGATCTACCGCTACACGCCTTCCGATGGGAAGCTTGCGAAGGTAGCCGGGGGCCAGGAATCGTACGGCACGCTGGCGCCCGCACCCGGCGAGCTGGCCGTCATCGTTGAAGACGCGACGAAGCCCCGGGATCTGTGGCTCTTCGATACGACCAAGGGGACACGGACACGCATCACCGACCTGAACCCGCAGCTGGCTCAGTTCCGCTTCCAGAAGCCCGAGCTGTTCTACTACTACAACGGCGACGGCGAGAAGCTCGGCGCCCTGCTGTACAAGCCGGCCGGCGTTCAGGCGGATCAGAAACTGCCTGTCATCACCTGGGTCTACGAGAAGCTGACGCCCGACATCCATCGCTTCAACGCGCGCAACCAGATCTTCCTGACCCACGGCTACGCGATGCTGATGCCAAACGTCAAGGTCAAGGTGGGGCAGGCCGGGACGTCGTTCGTCAAGGCGGTGGTCCCCGCGGTCAATGCCGTGCGCGCGATGGGGTTCACCAACGGGCGCTTCGCCTTGTGGGGCCACAGCTTCGGGGCCTATGCGACCTCCTACGTGATCACGCAGACGGATATCTTCGCCTGCGCCGTCTCGGGGGCCACGCCGCCGGAGTTGTTCCGCAACTGGGCCAGCGGTCGTGACCGCGACTCGCGCAACATCGAGACGGGCCAGGCCCGGATGGGCGGGAGTGCCTTCGAGTTCCCGGAGCGCTATCTCTCGCAGTCGGCCTTCTTCCAGCTGGACAAGGTCAACACGCCAGTGATGATCATGCACGGTGAGAAGGACCTGACGATTCTCTTCGGAGAGGGAGAGATGATGTTCTACGCCCTGCGGCAGTTAGGGAAGGACGCGGTCTTCGTGGCCTACGCGAACGGCGACCACAGCCTGTCGAGGCACTCACGCGCCGACACGATCGACGTGAACCATCGAATCCTCGCGTGGTTCGACCAGCACCTCAAGATCAGGGAGGGTACGGCCACGCGCTGACGCGCCTACTGTCAGACGGGGATCAACGATCGCGTCTTCGCCGGCGACAAGCGCGGCAATCCGGACCCGCCGGGCTGCGCGCCTGCCGAAGGCAGCCGGACTATCGATGAACTCCCCCGGGACGAGCGGGATCGATTGACGCATTCGGCGGTGCCTTTCAGCGGCGCCTTTCTGCTTGACTTGCCGGCGGGACCCTCCTATAGTCCTCCTCGGATTGTTTAGGTTTAAAGGGGTACGTCTGGCGGGTCGTGCAGCGAGCAGCGACGACGTTCCGGCGAGGCACCGGCACCCCGGTCTTGCGGTGTCCGTCGGCGACGACGGCCAGGGCTTACTTTTTCTCTCGAGTAGGTTGCCAGGCCGAGTGGACGACTCGGCCGGAGGCGAGGCGAATCCTCGGCGTTGACTGTCCGCAACGGGCTGGCTCCCCGGGGACCCGGGAAGGGTCGGCAGGAGGTGAGTAGTATGCCTGGCCGGATCGTTCGACTCGACCGTCTGATGCTCGTGCTCCTCCTCGCGATTGGGCTGGCTGCCCCCGTCGCTGCCCAGCTCACCAAGTTCGACCTTGGCGGTACCGTGGTCGACACGACGGGAGCGGTGCTGCCAGGCGTCACGGTGACGCTGAAGAACCGGGATACGGGTCTCGTGCTCACGAGCGTCACGGATGCGAGTGGGCGCTACTCGTTCAATTCGGTACCCCCGACCGGGAAGTGGATCCTCACGGCCGAGCTGGAGGGCTTCAAGACGCAGGCGCGCGAAGGGCTTGAGTTCCAGGCGAACACGAAGCCAGAGGTGAACTTCCAGATGGACGTCGGCAGCGTGAGCGAGGTCGTCACGGTCGAAGCGGTGGCACCGCTGGTCCGGACGCGCGAGAGCGAGCTGTCCAAGATCGTGGACGAGAAGACGGTGTCCGAGCTGCCGACGAGCGGCCGGAACTTCCTGTCGCTCCTCCAGACCTCCGGTGCCGTGGTGCCGACCGGCAGCACCGTTTCGAGTACGTCGATTTCGATCAACGGACAGGGGACCCGCAGCGCGAACTTCGTGGCCGACGGTGTGTCGATTACCGGGCGGGAGATCCGCAGCGTCAACGGGGAGTTCGGCGGCGGCAGCACGTTCTCGCTCGATGTCATCAAGGAGCTGCAGGTCATCACGAGCGGCTTCAAGGCGGAGACCGGTCAGACGGGCACCGGCACGATCAGCGTCATCACGAAGAGCGGCACGAACACCCTGGCCGGAAGCCTGTACGGCGTCTGGCGGCCGGACAACATGGTGGCCAAGAACCTGCTGACCAACCAGAAGACAACCCAGAAGCGGCAGCAGTACGGCGGGACGATTGGCGGCCCGATCGTCAAGGACAGGCTCCACTATTTCGCGAACGTCGAGGTCACCAAGATCGATGACCAGGCGGTCGTCACCTCGGTCCTTGGCCCGGGCGCATTTCCGTCCCCGCAGCACCAGTACCAGGGCTTCGGCAAGTTGAACGAGCGGCTGAGCGACCGCCACTTGTTCGAGGCGCGCTACAGCTTCAATCGCAACAAGCAAGAAGGGCAGGGTGTTGGCGGACTGAACACCTACGACCGCCGCACGAACACCGACGCCCGCAACGACACGCTGGTCGCCTCGCTGGTGAGCACGCTGGGATCGAACAAGGTCAACGAGGTGCGGTTCCGCTACACGTACGACGTCGTGGACTTCTACTCGCCCCTGACGGCGTCGAACGGGCCGGGTTCCCGCAACCCGGACTTTTCGGCCGTGTCCTCGTCCGTCAGCCGGCCCGGCGTCGGCAACGCCGGGCCTGATCCCTCATATCCCCAGAACCTCGTCGAAAAGCGCGCGCAGTGGGTCGACAACTTCACGATCATCCACGGCGCGCACCAGATCAAGTTCGGCGGGGACCTCATCGCCTCGTGGCGATTCGTGACGTACTTCAACAACTTCCCCGGCACCTACACGTTCACGACGGGCACGCCGTACCCGTACGATCCGAACAACCCCAAGACATTTCCGTTCCAATACACGCAGGGATTCGGCAACTCCGGGCTGCATTTCACCGATCAGATGATCGGCGTGTTCGCGCAGGACGACTGGCAGGTCCGGCGGGGGCTGACGTTGAACCTCGGCGTGCGGTGGGACAAGGACACACTGTTCCAGGGCTTCAACAAGGGCATCGCCCCCCGGCTCGGTTTCGCGTACAACGTCGGCGACCAGGGCAAGACGATCATCCGCGCCAACTCCGGCATCTTCTACGACACGCTGGAGTCTTCGCTCATCAACCGCGAGTCGAACTTCGGCCCGGAGGGCCAGGTCCAGATCGACCTGCGACAGGGCGATCCGCTGTTCCCGACGTTTCCGGCGCGGTTCGATTCGCTGCCGTCCGGAGCCGGCAAAGTGCCGCGCGCGACGGTGTACCTCCCGCTCTACCACGGCGACAAGTTCCCGTATTCCGTCGACACCTACAAACGCACGGCGCCGTACTACTTCAACAGCAACGCGGGCATCCAGCGACAGCTGACCCAGGATTGGGCGATGTCAATCGACTACGCCCGCGTCCGCGGCGTCAACCTGTTGACCACGATCGACGTCAACTCGCCGCCGATATTCCAGCTTGGACCGGGGCAGACGCGTACCGCCGCCCAGGCGAACCTGCTGAGGCCGCTGGGCGTGCCGAACGTCACGGGCGGCCAGTGGGGCGTCGGGTTCACGGGGTTCCGGAGCATCTACCTGCAGGGCAATGGCGGATCGTCGCGCTACGACGCGCTGCGCATCTCGCTGGTGAAGCGCTTCTCCAACCACTATCAGTGGCAGGCCAACTACAGCTACGGGAAATCCCGGGGGGACACCGAGCAGTTCCGGTTGGCCAGCTCGTTCGTCCCCGGGCTGACGGACCCGGACGGCAATCGCAGCTACCAGGACGGAACGATGAGCACCGATACGCCGCACGTCTTCGTGACGAGCGGGGTCTACGAGGCTCCCTACGGCATTCGGCTCGGCGGGATCCTCTTCGCGCGCTCAGGCTTCCCATACACTGGCGTCGTTGGCTTCGACGCGGATGGCGACGGCTTCTCGAGCACGGGCAGCTTCGGTGACCGGCCCAACGGCACGAAGCGGAATTCGTACCGTCTCCCGACGTTCGTACAACTCGATCTCAGCGTGGCCTACACGCTGAAGTTCGCGAAGCGGCACAACGTCGAGGTGCGGCTGGATGTGTTCAACGTGCCGAACCGGAAGAACATCACCGGCGTGAACAACGTCATCGGCATCGACCCGGCGAACGCGCCGGCGGCGTTCGGGACGACGACTGGAGTGGGCCGGCAGCGTGAGGCGCAGGTCGGGCTGCGCTGGTCGTTCTAAGAGGTGTCCGGCCGTGGAGGGCGGCATGACTGCCGCCCTCCAGGCGCGACTGCCCGGCGCGGCCCCTAACGGGTCGTCAAGCGGGCGAGCGCCCGACGGGCGGCAGCAATCTGCTGCCGGTAGACCGGGGGCGCCACGCCGATGAAGCGCTGGTAGTCGCGTGCGGCCTCGTCGTGTTGGCCGAGCAGCTCTTCGACATGGGCTGCCGAGAACAGGGCCTCGGGATCGTCAGCCCGCGCCGCGATCGCCCGCCGGTAGGCCTCGAGAGCAGCGGGAAGTCGATGCTCAGCCAGCTCGATGTTGCCAAGCTCGACGTAGGCGGCCGCGTACTGCGGATTCCGGTCGAACGCCAGCTGCAGCCGTGAGCGGGCCGAGGGGATGTCGCCCTCACGCCGATCGATCAGGGCGAGGTTGTAATAGGGCTCAGCGCTCGTGGGAGTGAGGTCGATGGCGTGAAGAAACGCCCGCCGCGCCTGGCGGTTGTCGCCCGTGGTGGCGTAGAGGATACCGAGCTGGTTCCACAAGTCAGCGGCGCGCGGTTCGCGCACGACCGCCTCCTCGAGCGCCGGAATCGCGTCGGCCGGATGTCCGAGGCGGGCTGCAATGGCAGCCAGGTTCGCCAGGGCGTCCGGGTGCCGAAAGCCGGCGGCGAGCGCCCGGCGATAACGGTCAGCCGCCTCCTGGTAACGCCCGGCCCGATAGCTGAGGTCTCCAAGCGACTTCAGCGCGAGACCGTTACGCGGATCCAATGCCAGTGCCTTTGCCAGCTCTCTCGAGGCCGTCTCCGGGTCGCGTGCCAGCAGGTCGATTGCGCGCTCGAGGTGGGACCAGACCTCGATTCGGTCCTTCGGGTCGACGGCTGACGCGGATGTCGTTACGGTCGCGCCCGAGAAGTACCCGAGGCTCCTCAGACGTTCGGCGGCGTCACGGGAGACCGGGCGGCGATCCCCCTGCGGCGCGCCCTGGCCGGACGGAGCGACGGGCGGTGGAAGCGCGGCGGCCAGTCCCCGGACGAGCGGGGCGCGCGTGGTGATCTCATTGTGCAGTTCGCCGGGGTCTGTCTGCAGGTTGTAGAGTTCCGCGCGTGGCGCTTCGATGAACTTCCATCGCGCGGTGCGGACGGCGCGCAGCGGGCTCCATCCGAGGAGCACGTTCTGGTAGTAGGACTCGGCGTAGGTGCCGCGTTCCGGATCTCCGCTCGCGCCGGTGAGCAGAGGCACGAGGTCCAGGCCGTCGACGGGCGCCAGCAGGCGAACGCCGGTGAGGGCTGCGAGCGTCGGGGCGAGGTCGGCGGTCTCGACGGGAGCGTCGACCACGGTGCGCGCCGGACGGATGCCGGGCAGGCGCATGATGAGCGGCACGCGAATCGTCGCATCGTACAGGAAGGTGCCGTGGGTGGATTCTCCGTGCTCCCCGAGCGACTCGCCATGGTCGGCGACGGCCACGACGATGGCCCGGTCGAGGACGCCGATCGATCGCAGCCGGTCGAACAACCGCCCGATCGCGGCGTCGGTGTAGGCGACCTCGCCGTCGTACGGGGCGTTCCGGAACTCGGCCGCGTAGGGCGGCGGAGGATCGTAGGGCGTATGCGGATCGAACAGGTGCAGCCAGGCGAACCACGAGGCCGATGCCGGCTGCCCCTCGATCCAGGCCAGGGCCGACTGAATCACCTCGTCGGCGCGACGTTCGGTCCGGGTGGTCCCCGACCCGCGTGCTCGGAGGAATTCGTCGTCGTAGCGGTCGAAGCCCCGCGCGAGCCCGGAGCCCGATTCCAGCGGGAAGGCGCCAATGAACGCCCCGGTCGCGTAGCCTGCGGCGCGGAACGCCTCGGCGAGCGTCGGTGTATCGGGCCCGAGGCGGAAGCCATCGTTGGTCCGCACGCCGTGGTGGTAGGGCCGACGCCCGGTGAGGATCGTCGCGTGCGAGGGGAGGGTGAGCGGCACCTGCGCGACCGCCGCATCGAACCGGATTCCGACAGCCGCCAGTTGGTCGAGGTTGGGCGTGAGATGGCGTGTGCCGAACACGCCCACCCGGTCGGTGCGCAGAGTATCGATCGTGATCAGCACGACCGGCGCGCGCGGAGCAATCGCAGCCGCAGGGCCGGCCGGCGCGCGCCCCCGGTTGCAGGCGGGCAGGAAGAGGGCGGGCAGTAACAGCGCGGTGACGATGGCAGCCAGCGCCGGGACGACTCGGATGACGGCGGGTCTTGACGGCATGGGTTCCTGCTGTCGAGTCTCGGTGTTCGGACGCCGCGGGAAGAGGACGGCGCGCCGGTCCGCAGGGAATGTCGCGTGAGCCGATCTTAGATCAACTTCGTCGGGCGGCGGGCGACCGTCTTCCATGTGGTTCGGTTCGATGGCCAGCGAGGGGGGAATGATGAACGCACTCATGAGATGCCTGTTCGTAAGCCTGATGGTGGTTGCGGTCGCCGCGCCGGGCGCGAATGCGCAGGCGCCGCCTGCTGCCGCCACGATTGTCATCGAGAAGGTCACGCTGATCGACGGGTCCGGGCGTCCGCCGGCTCCCAACATGACGGTCGTGATCGAAGGGGAACGGATCCGCAGCGTGACGCCGGGGCCGCCGCCGGCCGGAATCCCGGCCACGGCGAAGCGCATCGACGGAACCGGCAAGTTCCTGATCCCCGGTCTCATCGACGCGCACATGCACACGAATATCGGCAGGCGCGGCCAGGGCGCGGGCGACCCGATGAAGACGGGGCTGCGGGCGCTGCAGTCGTACATCTACGCCGGGGTGACGAGCATCTACGATGCCGGGAACGACTCGGACGTGATCCTCGGGCTGCGCGACCAGGAGCGCAAGAGTCAGGTCGTCGCGCCACGGGTGTTCGCGACCGGCGCGCTCATCACCTGCCCGAACGGCCACGGCGCGGGGCCGACCGACAGCAGCAGCGCGGTCGTCATCGAGAACTGGCCGGCCGATCGCGTGAAGCTCGACGCCTGGGTCGCGAAGAAGCCAGACGTCATGAAGATCACGTATGACGAGCACGGCTGGGGCACGCGGCCGATGATCAAGATCCTGTCGATCCCGCTCCTGAGCGAGATTGTCGACTACGCCCATCGCCACGGCCTGATGGTGACGATCCACACGTCGAACGAAGTGCGTGCTGTCGAGGCGCTGCGCGTCGGCATCGACAGCCTCGCCCACCCCGTCATCCAGGGTCCGGTGTCCGACGAGTTCGTGCAGTACATGTCCGCGAAGAAAGTGCCGGACGTGACGACGTTGACCATCGGGGAGGGGTACAGCCGCCTGGCCGAGCATCCCGAGTTCCTCGACCAGCCGCTCTACCGCGACACCTTCGAGCCCGAGGTCATCCAGCGCATGAAGACCGAAGGGGTGGCCCAGCAGAAGCAAAACCGGTGGGCGTGGTGGATGAAGATCATGACGCCGGTGTGCCTGGAGAACCTCCGAAAACAGCATGAGGCCGGCGGCATCCTCGCGCTCGGCACAGACCAGTCGAGCGGCGCGGCCGTTCACCGCGAGATGGAGCTGCTGGTGGAGGGCGGGATCAAGCCGCTCGATGTCATCACGATCGCGACCAAGAACGCGGCGCTGGTCGTCAACCGGGACCGGGACCTCGGCACGGTCGAGCCGGGGAAGCTGGCCGACGTGGTCCTGCTGAAGGCGGACCCCACGGTCAACATTGACAACGCGAAACAGATCGACACGGTCATCAAGAGCGGCCAGATCATCGATCGCAGCAAGCTGGATCTTCCGGTGAACCGCCGGGCGGCGACGACCGGCAACGACGAATAGCACCCTATGGTGCTTGTCGACGGAACGAATGTCGCGCAGGACACGTCGTCCGGAGGCCGAACGGGTCCTCGCCGAGATCCGAGGGCTCGTGGTCCGAAGGCGGATCACGAGCGGCTTCACCACGGCGGGATCGGCACAGCCGCGACGTCGGACAGCGCGACGGGCCCTCGTCGCGGTGCTACGGTGTGTGGACGGCCGGCTTGACGCCTCGGGCGGCGAGCATGGCCAGGAGGCCGGTTCGGTGTTCCTCGTAGACCTCGATCTCGGCAAGCACCCGTTCTGCGGTGACGACCCAGCCGACGCCGTAGTCGGCGAGCTCACGGTAACGCTGGCCGCGAGCCAGCACGGCCGGTGCCTCGGGCGGCATCTCGCCGACGCCGGCGAAGCGCAACGACAGGACTTCGACGACCGCGTTCGGACCACGAGCATCGTAGCCCTCGCGAAACACCAGCGCCCGGGCTGCATGGAAGAGTCCGAAATACGCCCTCGTGAGGGCGTCTCCGTACAGGCGCTGGGTGACGAGCACGTCGGCTGCCTCCCAGCTCTGCCCCGATCGTTCGAGATCGCTGGCGGCGAGCAGCAGCCGGTCCGCCTCGGGAAGTGTGGGCTGCAGATATGAGGAGTGGCGATGGCTGGCTTCTGTGAGTTGTTCCATGCCACGAGAGTCTGACGAAACCATGTATCCTGTCAAGACCAAGGAGGGTCGATAGCCATGAAACCCGGTGAGTCGAAATATCCACTCATCTTCAGTCCGTACCGCATCGGGAAGATGGAGATCAAGAACCGCATCAAGTACGCGTCGACGGAGACGAACTTCAACTACGGCGACGGGTTCGTTTCCGAAAAGGAAATCGCGTACATGGAAGCGCAGGCGCGCGGTGGCGCAGGCATCGTGACCACTCAAGGGGCCTTCACCGATCCACGCGGAGAAGGAAAGGGGTACGTCGGCATGATGGGCATCTGGGATGACAAGTTCATCCCTGGCCTCGTGAAGATCTGCGACGTCATTCATCAGTACGACGCGAAGGCGATCCTGCAGTTGATGCATTGCGGGCGTGTTGGCGGCGTCGAGCTCGACTACACCGTGGGACCGTCGGTGGTGAAGCAGCGGATTCCGCGCTTCCGCGAACCGAAGGAGATGACGGTCGAGGAAATCGAGCAGTGCATCCAGGATCACATCGACGGTGCCCGCCGGTGCCAGGAGGCAGGGTACGACGGCGTCGAGATATCGGGCATCGTCGGGTACTTGATCTCGAACTTCATCTCGTCCTACACCAACAAGCGCACGGATGAATACGGCGGCGACATCCACGGGCGCAGCACCTTCATGCGGAAGGTCGTCGAGGGCATCCGCAAGCAGGTCGGCCCGGACTACCCGGTCATCATCCGGCTGTGCGGCGAAGAACTGCTGCAGGACCGCGGCGGGAACACGCCGGAGGAATCGCTCGAATCCTGCCGGATCGCCGAACGCGCCGGCATCGACTGCCTGAGCGTCACCGCCGGGTGGCAGGAGTCCGCCGTGTCGGTCATCAGCCGCGACGTGCCGATGGGACACTGGCTGTACATCGCCGAGCGGATGAAGAAGAACCTCAAGGTCCCGATCTCGATGGCGTACCGGCTGTTCCTGCCGCAGCTCGTCGAGGACGCGATCGCACAGGGCAGGCTGGACGTCTGGGAGATGTGCCGGCCGATGATCGCCGACCCGTTCCTGCCAGTGAAGATCCTCGAAGGGCGCGAAGAGGACATCATCCCGTGCATGGCGTGCAACATCTGCCTCGCGCGGCTGTTCCGCGATGCGGAGCTCTGCTGCTTCGTGCGGCCCTCGCTCGGGCACGAGAGCGACTCGAAGTTCGGCTTCTACGGCTTCGCCAAGGCGACGACTCCGAAGAAGGTGTGGATCATTGGCGCCGGCATCGCGGGATTGCAGGCCGGGGCCATCGCGGCGGAGAAGGGGCACACGGTCCGGATCAGCGACAAGGCCGACCACGTCGGCGGGCAGCTGGCGGCCGCGTCGCGCGGCCCCTGGGGCGACAACGAATTCCAGCGGCTGATCTCGTACCTGGAGACGACGGCCCGGAAGTTCGGCGCCACGATCGAGCTGAACAAGGAGGTCACCCGCGACGAAATCAAGAAGTCGGACGCCGACGTCGTGATCGTCGCCACGGGAGCCCAGCCTGGGCTCGACGTGAAGGGCGCCGACGGGCCCAACGTCGTATCGTGCCTCGACGTGTTCGAGGGAAAGGCGCAGGTCGGGAAGCGCGCCGTGATCCTTGGGGATTCCGGCGCGGCCATCGCTACGGCGCTCCTGCTGCTCGAGCGCGGCCACGACGTGACGATGGCGGGCAAGGCGAAGAAGCCGGGGCAGGACGTCAACCCGTCCTACATCTGGCGCTACATGCTCAAGCTGAGGGACGAGCACGCCGTCGTCCTGAAGGGCACCATGGTGAGGGAGATCACCGATCGCGGTGTCATCATCGACTCGACCGAGGGCGAGCAGTTGATCGAGGCCGACACGGTCGTCATGGCCTACATGCAGCCGCAGCAGGAGCTCGCCAACGCGAGGAAGTCGATCTACGTCATCGGAGACGCGATCAGCCCGCGCCGGGCGGCGGGAGCGGTTCTGGATGGATACCGGATGGGGATGAGGCTCTAGGCCGGCAAGGAGGAGACATGGTTCCGCTTATCGATGGTTTCAAGTGCGACGGGTGCGGGATATGCGTGCTCCGCTGCCCCCCGCAGATCATGGGTATGGTCAAGAAGAGAGCGGTGCTCGTGACGGACCTGTGCGAGGAGTGCGGGATCTGCGCGGAGGTCTGCCCGATCGGGGCAATCTGGTACAAGTTGCCGCATCTGGAATACCCCTCGGATCACCCGGCCTACCGACCGCTGATCCGTTGAGCAGCTCCGGTCGCCGCTTGCGGCCACGCTGAAACAATGCGGATGGCCCCCGGGACGTCCGCCAGCCATCCGTCCGGGTCCCGCAGGGGGCCCGGCCAGCCTTGTGAGGGAACATGGCCGATATTCCAGTTGAGAAGAAGTTCGCCACGCTGGTCGAGATCAGCCGGGCGCAGCACTTCGCATGGCACGAGGCGGTCCGGGTGCTCTTCCCCGACGCCGACATGCTGAAGGTTGTCAACAAGATGTGGGAGATCACCGGGCACGAGACGGCCCGGGCCTACGTGAAGCGCTTCGACAAGTCCAAACCGCTGGCGCCACAGTTCGCGGCGAGCATCGCCTGGAGCAGCCAGTGCATGGGCGAGGCAGCCACGATGGAAGTCCCAGATGCGGGCAAGGACGAGGCGTTCGTGCGGCATGCGGACTGCCCGTGGGTCCACTGGCACCGGCGCACCAACCTGCTGCACGAGGATCGTCCGGGCTGCGACCTGTGGTTCCAGGTGGCGGTCGAGGACGTCAACAAGGCGCTCGGATCGAAACTGAAGGTGGAAACGACCGAGACGCTTCCCGACGGCGGAACATGCTGTCTGCGGCGGATCTGGTCGGAGGAATGAACAGGCACGTGTGAAGAGGGCCCGGGCGTGAGACGAGTGCGGACGAGGGAGCCCGCACTCGTTCCTCGATCCTCACGTCCCGGGATCAATCACGAGGCGCCACTACGGT
The DNA here is from genome assembly GCA_963813325.1 of uncultured Acidobacteriota bacterium. Lineage (GTDB taxonomy): Bacteria > Acidobacteriota > Vicinamibacteria > Vicinamibacterales > JAKQTR01 > CAWEYM01. The sequence continues at coordinate 351,288 of CAWEYM010000001.1, read as the reverse complement.
GCAGAGACCCTTGGCGCCTACGTCCGCGGCGTGGCGGTGGTCCTGCCGCAGCCGCAGATCTCGTCGTGGCGCGGGTCGATCTCGCGGAACATCTCCTCGTCCCACGTCTCGCCACGCGCAAGCCGCCGCCGCAACTCCACGAAATCGACCTCGCGCCGGTCCGGCGGTCCGTCGTTGAACGCGCGGAATCCTGCTTTCCCCTCGGTCATCATGTTGAGCGCGAGCCACGCGCGGTTCGACTCGCAGTTGCGCTGCCAGTGCTCGAGTTTCTTCTTGCGGAGGCTCTCGATCGTCTTGATCGTGCATTCCGGCATCAGGCAGAGGAGCTTCGTGCAGGTCTCTTCCACCGCGCGATCGAGCGGCGCGAGATCCACCTTCGAGGAAGAGAACACGCCTTTGGCGATCTGCGCCTGCGCGGCCGTCACGAACTCCCCGTACACGATGTTCCCGGATTCGTCGACCCAGCGATCGGTGATGACCTGCGGGTTGGGGATGAAATGTCCATCGTGGACGAGGACCTGCACGAGGCGATTGATGAGGCCCAAACGCACGGCCTTGTAGGCGGACCAGGGCTCGCAGATGGTGCAACTCTCGATCGCCTGGCCGATGCCGACATACAGGTGCAGGAAGTCGGTCGACCCGCCGTCGGGCGCCGAGCCATGCCGGGGGCCGGCCTGGCCGAAGCGCGCGAGATCCGAGGCGATTGAAAAGTCGCACGCCATCCCGATCTCCTGACCGCCGGCGATGCGAAGGCCGTTCACGCGGTTGATCACCGGCTTGTCGCAGGTGAGGATGCCGGTCACGAGGTCGTTGAACAGCCGCATGTACTGCCGGTACTCGAGCGGATGGCCGGCGTAGTACTCGGCGTACTCCTTGGTGTTGCCGCCGGAACAGAACGCCCGGTCGCCGACGCCGGTGAACACCACAGCGACCGCCGATCGATCACACGAAGCCTGCCGGAACGCCAGGATGAGCTCGCGGAGCGCCTGCGTGGTGTAGGAGTTGAACTGCGAGGGGTTGTTCAACCAGATCCAGACGTTGAAGAGATCCGGGATCCGGCTGCCTTGTGCATCGTGTGCCGGCCGCCGCTCGTAGCGGATCGCCTCGAAGACCGGATTCGGGACCAGCTGATGATCCTTGAGTTCCATGAGTGCTCCCTTCTTGTCGTGGATTCCCGGCGCGACATCGTCAGCGCCAGTTTCAGGCCCAGCCCGCGCGCCGCCCCGTTCCCGCGACGGCGAGCGCCTGCTGTCCGAGCAGATCCTCGAGGCGTCCGAACAGGGCGCGAACGGCCGGCGGGATCTCGATCGACGCGAAATCGGAGCGGACGCAGGCGACGCGGTAGGTCCCTTCAGCGACCAGTCGCCGCGAATCACGCTCGCGCGCCTCGAAGCGGTACGCAATCCGTCGCTCGGTCAGCGACTCGACCGCGATGCCGATTTCGAGCACTTCCTCGGCGTGGGCCGGCGAGCGGAAGCGGCAGGAAGCATCGACGCGCGGCATCATCACGCCCAGGTCGCGCAGGATCTCCATCCGCGTCCTTCCGAGCGCCCGGAACAGTTCGTCCTCGGCCTCCTCGAAGAACCGGAAGAAGTTGGCGAACCAGACGACGCCGGCGGCGTCGGTGTCCGCAAAGTGGACTCGGATGTTGACGCGGAAATAACGATCGGCCGGAGTGCCCGTAGACTGTGGCGTTCCGCTCATGGCACCTCGCCGGCTCCCGGGCCGCGCAAGCGTGCCTGCTCCGCGGCGGAGGATTAGGCTTGACAGGGGGCCGGATCGAACTTACATATGATACTCGCTTCTTGAGTTGTTTAAATGTAAATGATCTACCGGCGACGGCGGGAGTAGACGTCAGGGGGCCCGTTGGCGGTCTGAGGCGTCCGGCGGGCAAGGGCACGAAGAACCTCAAGGGGGACACCCGATGGCAACAGAACCCGGGACGGACATGACGGTCGAAGGGGGTGAGCACGGTCTGCACCGTGACCTGAGCCAGCGACACCTGTCGATGATCGCCATTGGCGGCGCGATCGGGGTCGGGCTGTTCCTTGGAAGCACGGTCACGATCAGCCTCGCGGGGCCAGGCGTGATCGTGACCTATCTCATCGGGGCGATCATCGCGATGATCCTCGCCTACGCGCTGGCGGAGATGGCCGTCATCCATCCCGTGGCCGGGTCATTCGGGGTCTATGCAGAACAGTACTTGAGCCCCTGGGCAGGGTTTGCCGTCCGGACGACGTACGGCTTCATCCAGATCATCGCCATCGGTGCCGAGGTGACCGCCGTCGCGATCTACTTCACCTTCTGGTTTCCAGGCGTGCCGCAGTGGGTGTGGGTGACCGTCTTCTCGATCGGCCTGATCGTGCTCACGGCCGCACCCGTGGCGCAGTTCGGCGAGTTTCAATACTGGTTCTCGCTGATCAAGGTCGTGGCAATCATCGCCTTCATTCTGGTCGGCGGCGCGCTCATCTTCGGCGTCGGTCCCTGGCCCGCGACCGGCTTCACGAACCTGACCGCCTATGGGGGCTTTCTGCCCCACGGGTGGCGCGGCGTCTGGCTCGCCCTGACACTCGGCATCACCAGCTACATGGGCGTGGAGGTGATCGCGATAACGGCGGGCGAGGCCGAGCGCCCAGAGGTCACGATCCCCCGGGCGATGCGGACGATCGTCTACCGCCTCATCATCTTTTATGTCCTGGCGATCTCTGTGATCGTGACCATGCTGCCCTGGACGAAAACGGGATCGGGGACGATTTCCGGGAGCCCGTTCGTCGTCGCATTCGCCAAAGTCGGCGTGCCCTATGCAGCCGGCATCATGAACCTCGTCGTCATCTCAGCGGCACTCTCCAGCGCCAACACCAACCTGTACACGACGACCCGTATGCTGTTCTCGCTCGGACGCGGCGGTTACCTGCCCAGGTGGCTGGGCCACCTGACCGGCACCGGCGTACCGCTGTTCGCCTTGTTCACGGGCGCAGCGGGCATGGTCGCCGCGATCGTTCTGGCGATCTTCCGGCCCAGGGAGTCGTTCCTCATCCAGTACGGCACTGCCGTGGCCGGCATGTTCTTCGTGTGGATCGTCATCCTGCTGACGCACCTCAAGTTCCGGCAGCGTCTGGACCGGGACCGCCTTGCGCGTCTCCCGTTGCGCCTGCCGTTCCATCCCCTGCCGACGGTCGCCGGGATCGTGGCGATGCTCGGGATCAGCATTGCGACCTTCTACGTCGACGGCCTGCAGTACACGATCCCGGCCTTCCTGCCGTTCCTCGGCTTGGTGACTTTGGTTTACCTGATGCGCCGCGGGAAGGCGGCGAAGGTCTGAACGGGCGAGACCTGTTTCACCTGCGGGGTTGGTCGCTGTGAGGGAGGGACTGTCGCCGGGCCGGATCCGGAGGACGCGGTCGGGACAACCCGGCTGTGGAGACGGCGAAATCAGAAAGGACGCGCCCAGGCGCGTCCCCAGTGCTAGTCGATCTCGCGCGCCGTCGAGTCGGCGTGTAGCACCTTGGGGCCGGCCTTGCGCGCAGCCCGCTTGCGCAGGGCTCCCTCATGGAGTCCACCGCGCAACTGATCGAGCAGGTCGCTCAACTGTGCCAAGGCCTCACGCGGCATGAACGACAGGGCCCGGTGTATCTCGTCGGCGTGGCGTGGCAGAATCCGGCTCGTGAGGTCCAGGCCTTTCTCCGTCAGGCGGACGCGCACGATACGGCGGTCCGTCTTGTCAGGCTCCCGGCGGACCAAGTCCTGTTCCTCCAGCCGATCGACGATGCCGGTGAGGTTTCCCGAGGTCACGAGCAGCAGGCGGCTGAGTTGGGCGAACGTGAAACCGCCGGGGGAGTTGTTGCGCGCCAACTCGGCCAGCACGTCGAACTGGGGGAGCGTCAGGTCCCAGCGGGTGGCGATCGCCCTGGACTCACGCATGAGCAGGTTCCGACAGGTCGCCAGGCGCAGGTGGACCCTGAGCGGCATCCTGTTCTTCGGTGACGTCTCGCGAGCGAGTCGTTCGTAGATGCTGCTGCCCACCGACCTGGACTTCGCCACGTCCCTTCCTTCCTTCTCGATCGTCCGTCGCCAGGCCAAGTCCCGCCGACATGCGACCAGATTACCTTCCGCGCTTCCCCCGTCGGCCCGGACCTCGCGACCGAGGGACGGCGCCGAGGCGGTGCAATAATACAGGAGAGACAGGCGACATTCAAACAGTTGGATCGGCGTCCAGGCCGAGGCGGGAGAGCACGCGTCACAAGGTCGTTATCGCGGGCTCGACGCCTGACACGTCCACACGTACTCCAACACAGCAAGAGAAGTTCTATGCCAGGTTGACCCGACCGAGCACCGAGTCCCTGTTGGCGCGAGTCGAAGGGCTCACGACGAATGGAATCGGCGGGGCACTGACGAAGTGGGGAAACCGTCTGATGACGGCCTCACGGGCTCCGAGCAACGGACTGTCGGCGGGATCATCGGGCGAATTGCGGCTGCGTTTCTGCGGACCGAGCCGGCTGACCGGGAGCGTGTTCCCGCTTCTGACACACGCTCCTGGTCAGACATGGGCCTCGACCTTCAGCGGCTCGTGGCCGCCAGGTTCACCAGGCGGCGGGCCGTTCCCGCTTTCTCGGAGATGATCACAATCTCCGCGCTGGCCGGCCTGGCCGCGTCGATTACCCGGACCCGCCACGTGACCGGGATCACGCTCGGTCCCTGCTCCCGCGCCCCGGGCAGGACCCCCAGGCTCCGCGCACCAGGGAACCGCGCCACTTCCACCTCGCGGCCGCGACCGGGCGTCGCCGCCGGAGGGGGTGGGGGTTCGTTCACCAGCTGAGCGTTGGTGAGTGTGAGCCGTGCGACCACGGGCTTCGCGGTCTTGAGCACCTGCGCCGCGTGGGCCGTCGCCGTGGGCATCCAGCCCACGTTCGCCACAGCCGCCTTCAGCTCGAATGTCCCATGCTCGCCGGCGATTGCCGTCGCACCGGCCGACTGGATGACGACCCGCGGCACACGCTCGGAGAATGTCAGGACCCAGCGGGCGTTCCGCTCCACCTCGGCCTCGATCAGCCGATCCGGGGGGCTGTTGATCGACCACTTGTCGAAGCCTCCCATCTCGATTGGCCCGAGCTGCGGGTGCTGGAACGGATGCCAGTTGACGAAACCCGACGGCCCCAGCACGCGGTCGCTCCACTCGAACATCGCCTGGCTCCCGCCCCCCATGCCGCGTGGATGCTTCCACATCTCGGTCGTAATGGCGGTCACGCCATAGACCAGCGACGCCCAGTCGTTGAACACGCCGTGCCCGGGCGCCATCATGTCCACGATGACCTTCTTGTCCCAGTCGTTGTCGTAGCCGGTGATCTCGGCGCCACGCTGGCCGATGATCTGGTAGTCCTTGATGTCACTTTCCGGGAAGTCATAGTTCTGATCGGCCAGCGTCGGGAAGCGGAGGATCATTCCGCCGCTCGTATGGAAGGTGTGCACTGCCGCGATATTCGGCCGGGAGGTCATGTACTCGACCAGCGCACGGCTTTCGGGCTCCGAGAGCGGGTACGGACCCGAGGCGAACTGCGTCGCGCTCCAGTTGGACGGGAAGTTGCGGTTGAGGTCGACGCCGCCGATCGTGTCCTCGTTGAAACGGCCGTCGTTGTCGTTGTCGATTCCTTCCGAGTAGATCGTGTAGTAGGTGCCGCCCGTCTCGCCCTTGATGCGCGGACTCATCAGGCGCGGATCGTCGGGCGAGACCTTCCAGCGGCCGTTCGGATCCTTCACCCGCACCTGCAGAAGCCGGCCGTCCTTGTCGAGGTCCTCCGGCGGGTCCTCGTCAATCCGCCCATCCCCGTCATCGTCGAACGGCCGGATGTTCCAGCGGTGATTCTCCGGCGTTTCAGCCGAGATGACCCGGCCGTCCGGGTTCACGATCGGCACGATATAGAAGGCCGTCGTCTCGAGCTGTTTCCTGACGTCCGGGTCCGACAGCGCGCGCTCGAGGAACATGTTGATCATGTAGAGCGCGGTCTCGCCGCCCACGACCTCGCCGCCATGGATGTTGCCGTCGATGTAGAACGCCGGCTTGTCCTTTGCAGGCCCGGTCTTCGGGTTGTTGATCTCCACCGCGTAGATTGGCCGCTTGCCGAGACTCTCGCCGATCTGGACGAGCTGGGCGAGATCCTTGTGAGCCAGCGTCACGGCCTTCAGGAACGCCGTGATCTCCGCGAACGTGTGGTAGTGGTCGAACGTGATCAGCGGCTCCGCGGATCTGGCCGGCGCCAAACGGATGACCGCGACCAGCAGCAGAACGAACAGCGCGACGCTCGCTCGTTTCATTGTGCCCCCTTTGACCTCTCGCCTATGGAAACCGACGTGGTCCGCCGCTACTTGCCCGCCGCGGCTGCTGGTTTCGGCGCCGCGTACGGGCCGAGCTTCAGGCTGGCCGTCAGCGCCCGGGCGGCTCCGCCACGCCACACGCGGATCTCGTAGTCGCGCGCGTCACTGCGGAGCTCACGCATCAACCAGCGGCGGAACCCTTCCACGCCGCCGTTGCCCCGGAAGAATGGTTCCCCGCCGACCTCCAGGAGCAGGTCGTTCACCCGCAGGCCGGCTGCGGCGAAGGCGCTGCCATCGGCCACGCGGGTCACCCGGATGGCCACCTGCTCCGGTGCGGGACCCGCGGCCGCCGGCGCGGGCGCCTCGACACCTTCGAATCCGACGCTCGGCAGCCGCTCTTCGAGGGAACCCGTGGCGAATCGCTCCCAGAACGAGAGCGTGCCCTCCTTCCGGCCCTGAGCCAGCCCCTCCGAGAGCTTCACGCCTGCCATGACCGCCGCGGCGGTTGCGGGGACCTTGACTTTCACCATGGCCGCCGACCCCCGGCGTTCATCGCCGAGCAGGCGCATTTGCTCAAGGGCGAAAGGAATGGAGCGTGCGACCATCCCGGTGAACACCTGAACCCCGTTGACCCAGATCCCGATCGGTTGGTCGAGGTCCAGCAGGCGATCATGGAGGTAGACCGTCAGCTCACGGGCGAACCGCGCCGTGACATCGATGCGGTGAGGGCTGACGACGCGCGCCCGCACCAGGGCCTGCCTCGTGTCGCTTTCAATCCAGTTGACCCGTCGCTCGACCGGCATGATGGCCGGGTGCGGGACGCGCAGGGCTTCCATCGGATGATTCTGGCGCGGGTGCCCGTCCGCCCAGCGCAGCACATCGTCGTAGTGATCCTGGAATCCTTCGTGCGCGCGATCCCCGAATTCGCGAAACGTGAGATCGTACCCGAAGCCCGTCAGGATCTCGGCCAGCGCGCGGGGCCCGCCGATTCCCCAGATGTTCTTGTCCTTCGACCCCTCGAGAACATAGACGGGCGTGGGCTCGAGATTGCGGAGCAGCAGCTCGCGCGAGTCGCCTTCGGTCGAGACGGGGACGATGGCTGCGAGCCATCCGGGGCGCGCACAGGCGAACGCGATCGAGAAGTTGGAGCCCAGCGAAATGCCCGTCGACACGATGCGATCGGGATTGATCGGGTACCGGGCGCGCAGCGCCCTGATGACCGCCTCCGCCTGCTCCGGGTGGAACACCTCGTAGGGCAGCCGCGTGTCGGTCCGGTCCCCGGCGGTGACCGCAGGCGTCATCCCCGGCGCAGCAACGATCCAGCCCGCCCGGGCGGCGGCCTCCGTCCACACCTTGATCATGCGTTCGGCGCTCGGGCGGACTTGCTCGACCTTGCCTGGAGGGCCTCCGTGCATGGCGAACATCAGCGGCCACTCGGTTTCCGTGGAAAAACGGGGCGGCAGCTGGACCAGGACCGGGACGATCGCGCCGCCGGGCACCGTCACGGAGATCTCCTGGACCGGGAACCGTCCCTCCAGGGCCGGGGCCGTCGGATAGCTGCCCGGCCCACGCCGCACGATCTCCTCGAGGTCCTGGAAGCGCATGCGGGTCACGCCCACCAGCGAAGCGTCGGCCTTGATGGCGCGCTCCGCCTCGCTGAACTCGGCGGCCGACTTCGGCCAGAGGTACGCCCGCACCAGGTCGTCCATGGGGCGTCCAGGCAAAGCCTGGGCCGAAGGCATGGTGATCGCCAGCGCGATCCCGAGGAACGCAATGACAGAGGTCTTCATGGTCTGGCAGCCCGTTCGCTGGTTCAGTGAGCAGCGTCCGCTTCCGCGCCCCGTCGTCGACGACGAGGCGTGGAAACGGAAAACCGCCGCCCGCAGGTGTCTAGAAGCGGTAGCGAGCCGCGAACTGGAACTGGCGCGGCGCGTACGCGGTCGTGGCAGTGAGGAACGCGGCCCTTGGCACGGCCGGGTCCGTCCCGTAGACGTTGTTGATGCCGCTCACATTGAGGGCGTTCATCAAGTTGAAGAAATCGGCTCGCAGCTCCACCTGTCCATGCCCGCCCAGAACGAATGTCTTCCCGAGCGTCATGTCGAACGTCTTGAAAGCGGGCCGCCGGTAGCTGTTGCGCGCCAGCGTGCCCGCCCGATCGTTGAGGATGCTGTCACCGTTCAGGTCGCTGCCCGCTTGCGGATCGAGCGGCAAGCCCGACCTCACGTTCAGGATTGCGCTCACCGAGATGTCGAACGGCAGAATGATCGTGCCATTGACGACGAGCGCGTGGGGGACGTCGTTCATCGAGAGCGCCCGCACGAACGTGGTCGGGCCGATCCCGTTGGCGTTGGCGCCGATGTCGTCCTGCTCGTTTTCGGATTTCGACCAGGTGTAGGCGACCTGGTAGAAGTGCCGTTTCGAGAAGCGCTTCATCAGGTTCACCTTGAGCCCCCGGTACCAGGAGTTGCCATTCGACAGGTAGGCCCACATCTGCTTGAAACCGCCCTCGCTCAAGCCGAAGGGCCCCGGCGTGGTTGACGGCATGCCGTACGGTCGCGTGGGGTCCGCCTGCGTCGCGGTGCGCGTAGCGCCTGTCGTGGTATCGAACGCGACGGGCCCGTTCATGTCGACCACGCGGTACAGGTTGTGGCCGCGCAGGTAGGTGAAATCCACGTTCAACGCGAGATCGGTCGTCAGCTCGCGCGACAGGCCCAGGGTGAACTGGTCGGCGAACGGTGTCTTCCGCCCGCTGGGGTTCAGGGTCCCGTAGTCGAGGTAGACCGACCGGCCGGGGGATGGCCCGCTCCCGGCTGGTGCCTCAGCCAGGATGGCCGGGTAGGTCGGGAAGATGTCCGGATTGCCCTTTGGCGTGAGCGTGACGCTGAAATTGCCGATCACGCCAAAGAGGTCTTCGATGTTCCGGATTGTGTCAGGCAGTTGATCATAGAAGCGGCCGGCTCCGCCACGGACAACCGTCTTGCCGTTCTTGCCGAGGTCCCAGGCGAAACCCGTGCGCGGCATGATGTCCCCGTTGGGCGGGTTGGACGTCTGCTTCTGGTACCGGATGCCCAGGTTGATCGTCAGGCCCGGCGCCGCCTCCCAGTTGTCCTGCACGAACACAGCGGCGTTCACGTAGCGTCGGTCGAGGCCCGCGAAGTCGTAGGGCGCGAAACTGCGGTGCAGCGTGAACGGCCGCCGCGGGTCGTTGAAGCCCTGGACGAACTGGGTCGGCCAGGTGGCCGGGTCGGCCGCGTTGAACGGGTACTTTGTTCCTGCCGCGAACGTGTACGACCCCTGGAAGCTCGCGTTGTAGACGCCGGTCTTCGCGATGCGCGAGATGTCCGCGCCGACCGAGGCCCGGTGCGACCCGAAGTCACGCGACAGCTTGTCGACAACCTGCGTGCGCACCTCGTGGATGTCCTGGGGATTGCCGGTGCTGCCCCCGAAGTTCGCCACCCCTTGGTACGTGCTGCGCGGTGCCTCCGAGAGATTCGTCGACTCGTTCACGAAATACGAGTACTGGACGCGCAACTCGTTGACCATGCGCGCAGACAGGACGCTCGTCAGGCTGATCTGCCCACCGCGGCCCCACCGCACGCTCTTGGTGCCCCCGTCGGGCAGCGTCAGGCCGCCGAACCCGCCGATGCTCTCGCGGGTGTCCCCGTTGAACCGGACCGACAGGCTCTCATTGCTGGTGAACTGGTGCGCGACCTTCCCGAAGGCCTCGTGCCGGTTCATGGTTGTCGGGAAAGCCCCCGGCTGGAGCACCGAGGTGACAATGGCCTGCGAGTCCTGGTTTGTGCCCTCGTAGGCGGCGAAGAAGTGGGTCCTGTTCCTGATGATCGGGCCGCCCAGCGTGCCGCCGAACTGCTGCTGGTCGAACGGCGCCTTCGTCCCTGTCAGGGGATCGTTCGAATCGAATCTTCCCGGCCGATCGTAGATGTAGCCGGTGCCGTGGAACTCGTTGGTGCCGGACTTGGTGACGGCGCTCACGATGCCGCCGAGCGAGTTGCCGAACTCGGCGGAGAACTGGCCCGAGATGACCTGGAACTCCTGGATGATGTCGAGCGACAACCCGGTCGCCGACGCATCGCCCCACTCGTTGACCTTGTTCGACACGCCGTCGAGCAGGTAGTCGATGTTGCGGCCGAGCTGGCCGTTCACCGAGATGTCGCCCCGGGCGGCTGCCGAATGAACGCCGCTCGAGAGCTGTGCCAGATCGAGGTAATTGCGGCCGTTGAGCGGCATCGTTTCGATCTTCTTCTGATCGACCGTGACACTGAGCTCCGACTTCCTCGTCTCGAGGATCGGCGCCTCGGCGAGGACCGATACCGTCTCGGCGACGGACGCCAGGCTCAGGGCGAAGTCGATGACTGGCGCGCTGTTGGCCCCGAACACCAGTCCCCCGCGCTCCTGGCTGGCGAAACTGGCCAGCGCGACCTTGAGGCTGAACTCCCCGACGGGAGGCAGCGCAGCGAAGTGGTAGCGCCCGCGCTCGTCGGTCACGGCCTCACGGGAGAGACCGGTCTTGACGTTGCTGAGGGTGACCGTGCAGCCCGGCAGCACGGCGCCCGATTCGTCGGTGACGGTTCCGGACAGATCGAAGGTGCTGACCTGCGCACGCGCGGGCGGCGCGCACGGGCCCGCCACCAGAAAGACGGCAAGAACGGCCACGAGTGTGAGACCAGGGCTCCGAGTCTTCATTGACAGCCTCCAGAACATGATGGGAGATGAGCTTCGGCTTGGAAGCGACGCATCTGCGCGACGAACTCGTTCGGGCCGGAGTCGCGGCCCGGACGTCCCGAGCCGCTTTAAGAGTCAACTGTTTAGACTTGAGCAAATAGACGTGCCTCGTATACCACGCTGGCTGGACCGTGTCAAGCAATGGACGGGAATCGGCCGGGCTGAAAATGCCCTGAGGCGAGGTCTTTCAGCGTGGGGTGGATCGGGATCCGACGCCCCCCACGCCTTCCCGGACGAGGCGGCCGTCAGGACGCGACCGCGAGCAACTCCGCTTCGGCCTCCAGGGCCTCCAGAACCGCGTCGACGTCCTCGTCGTTGTTGTACGCGTGGAACGCAATGCGCAGACCATTCCCCCGCGCGGACGCAATCACGCCGCGGGTGTCCAGGCGCCGCACCAGCTCGGGGCCGTTCAGGCTCCGGAGGACGATCAGCGGACCCCGCTGGCCCGGATTGGCAGGAGTGAGGCTGCAATAACCGGCGGCCACGGCCCGCTGCAGGAACCGGTCGGACAGGCGGCCGATCTGCGCCGCGATGGCGGCATAGCCCACGCGGTCCAGCAGGTCCAGCCCGGCAAGTGCCCCGAACACGCTCGGCACGGGTGGCGTGCCCGTCTCGAAGCGGCGCGCGCTCGGCGCCCAGTCGAGCATGGTGGGGCAGTACTCGAACGGGTTCGCCCGGCCGAACCAGCCGGTGACGGCAGGGTGGAGCCGTTCGATGAGATCCCGCCGGATGTACAGGAACGCCAGCCCGGACGGTCCAATCAGGTACTTGTAGCAGCCCGTGACGAGAAAATCGATCCCCATCTCGTGCACGTCCAGGCCCGCCGTGCCGGCGCACTGATAGTCGTCGACGAAGAGGTACGCGCCGTGGTCGTGGGACGCGGCCGCCAGACGCGCGATGTCGAGCTTGACGCCGTTGCGGAAGCAGACGTGGGTGGCCGGCACGATCAGGGTCCGGTCGTCGATCTCGCGCAGGTAGGACTCGACGCCGAGATGGTCGCCGTCGGCGCGTACCCAGACCACCTGGGCTCCCCGTTGCTGCTGCGCCAGCCACACATGCGGCATGGTGGGGAACTCCATGTCGCTCACAACGACGCGGCATCGATCGCGACTGAAGTGAAGGGCACTCGCAATGGCGTTGATTCCCGCGGACGCACTCGAGACGACGGCGATCTCATCAGGATCAGCCGAGATGCTCCGCGCGAACGCGCGCTTCAGTTCGTCGACCTTGGCGACCCAGCTGTCCCACGGGGCTCCATGTGTCTGCCAGGAGGCGAGGAACTGCTGAAACGCGCCGAGCACGTCCTCCGAGAGGGCACCCTGAGAGCAGCTGGCGACGTAGGTGCGCCGGGAAAGGATGGGGAATTGCGATCGAAACTGGTCGAGTGACAGCGAGCTCATCGGTACACCTCGCCTTCAGGGAGTCCCACAACCCGTCCTTCACGGTCGCGACCGGCCGCGAGGTGGTCGACGAGCGTCCAGCCCGGCGCCGCGGTTCATCTGACGCTTCGTGCGAATACGCGCACGACTCTATGTGGCCAGGTCTGGCCTGTCAATCGAGGATGGCCTTTGGCGCGATCGGTTTGATCTTGTTCCGGATATTCACACAGGTGTTGCGGACGGCGCGGGGGCTCGATAATATCTGACGCCGCGGCTCCGCGGGAGAACGTTCATGACGATTCTGGGGCTTCCGCTTTTGAGTTTCGGCGTGTTGATCGTGATTCCCGCCGTCATCGTGGCGTACCAGTTCTACTACTGCTGGCAGGTCTACACGGGACGCAGGGAGTAACCGGCCTTGGCAGAGCTCGGCTCGATCGGCATCGTCGTCTTCGTCCTCTACATGCTGCTGATGATCGTGATCGGCCTGGTTGCCGCTCACTACCAGCGCACCTCCGAGGACTTCTTCGTGGCCGGCAGGAGGTTCGGGGTCGGCCTCCTCGTGGTCGCTGAGCTGGCCTCGGTGCTGCATGGCGGATCGGTGCAGGGAGGCGTGGGGCTGGCCGCGCGCTTCGGCGGCGTGGCGGTGCTGCCATTCGTCAGCTTTGCCGTGGCCTCGCTCATCATCGTGCGGTTCTTTGCGAAGAAGCTCCGCCTGATGGCGGGCTTCACGCTCCCGGACTACATGGGCGCCCGCTTCGAGAGCACACTCCTGCGCGGCTACAGTGCCGTGATCGTCGGCCTGTCGAGCGTGCTCTACATGATCGCGCAGATCCGTGTCATGGGCTTCCTGCTCGAACGGCTGCTCGGCATCCCGTTCGTGGCGGCGATGGCGATCGGCACGGGCATCTTCATCAGCTTCGTGACGCTCGGTGGTCTCCTCGCGGTCGTCTGGACCGACATCTTCCTCTTCGTCCTGATGTGGGCCGGCCTGCTCGCGATTCTCCCGCCCGTCCACGCCGCCGCCGGCGGCCTCTCCGCGGTGCTCACGAAGGCCAACGAGCTTGCGCCCGGCTGGACGTCGCTCACCGGCGTCAGCTGGTCCTGGATCTACCTCTTCTCCTGGTGGCTGGTGTGGCTGGTCGGCTACTCGACCCGCATCACCATGATTACAAAGGTGTTTGCGGCCAGGGACACGAAGGTGGCGAGGGTGTCGCTGCCGATCACCGACGCGTTGTTCATGGTCTTCCTGTTGTACGGCAATCTCTATCTCGGCGCGGCGGCCCGCGTCCTGGTGTGGGACAAGGTGAAGGCGGTCCCCGACGAGGCGTTCCCGGTCCTGGTCACCTACGTTTCGACGCTGGCCGGGACACCGTGGCTGGGCGCCCTCGCCATCACGGGTGTTGTCAGCGCGGCCGTCGCGACGGCGGACTCGTTGCTCTTGATGAGCGGCGCGGCGGTCAGTCATGACCTGCTGCGCCGCTGCTACTACGAGCCGCGGGGCATCCGGAAGGACGAGCGCTTCTACCTGCGCATCTCGCGCGTGACGGTGGTCGTCCTCGGAATCGTGGCGTTCCTCGGAGCGCTCAGGACCCCGGACCTCATCCTCAACATCGTCTCCTACGCGGTGTCACTCGTCGGCGTCGCCTTCTTCTTCCCCATGCTCTTCGGGCTGACCTCGCCCTTCGTCTCCAGCCGGGCGGCGATCGCGTCATCGGTGGGCGGTTCGGTGGCGGCACTCGTGTGGACCATCCCCCACCTGCTCTTCGCCGCGTGGACCCGGCAGCATGCCCCGTGGATCCTCGACATCCACCCGGTGGTCCCGGGCCTGATCGCGGCGGTCATCCCGATGCTCAGGCGGTCGCGCCGCATCGAGATGTCGCCGGCCGCCATGACGCTGTTCTTCCCGGAGCGGAAAGAGGCGCCCCTTTCCTGACACGGCGGGCCGGCCGGTCAAGAAGCGGCGCCCCTGCCGCGTCGTTCTCCCGCCTTCATGCGCAGGGGACCGGCGCGAACCGGATCCCTGCGCCAGGGCGCGGCAGGCCGCGAACTAGAAGCGGAACCGCAGGCCCAGCTGCGCTGTCCGGGGCGGCGTGATGATGTTGATCGGTGTCTTGAACCGCGCCGGATCATCCACGTTGTCGAAGTAGTTGTTCCCGTAGTTGGTGACGTTGGTCAGGTTGAACACCTCGAACATCAGCTCCAGCTGCGAACGCGTGTTGACACCAGGCACCCTGATCAGCTTCGAGACGCGGAGGTCGAGCGTCACGGTCGGATCGCCCCGCAGGGAGCCGCGCGGCCCGACGCGGTCGCCATTGGCGACGTTCCACGTCCTCGATCCCCCCGGGCCGTTGTTCACCGAGCCGAACACGGTCGGCACCCCGTCGCCGTTGGCATCGCCGTTGGTCGCCGGGGTGTATGGCCGTGCCGACGCGCCGCTGAAGATGGTCGACAGCTGGATGTCGCCTGGCAGCAGCACCGTGGCGGATAGCACGACCCGGTGCCGCTCGTCGAAGTTGGTTGGTCCATACTCGTCGGCGGCGTTCGGGTGCAACTGATCGTCGACCGCGAACATGAACTGGTTCGTATCGGTCTTGGCCGAGGAGAGCGTGTAGCTGCCGAAGAACTCGTAGCGGTTGGCCATGCGCCGCCGCGCAGAAACCATCAGCGCCACATAGTCGTTCCGGCCGGTGCTGTCCTCGAGGAAGATCTGGCGCGGGATGCCGACCAGCGGATACTCACCTGCCCCCGGGAAATTGACCTTCGTGCAGTCGGCGTTGAGGCAGAAGTTCAGGTTCCGTCCCTGCGTCAGGCCGCGCGTCCGCGCGAAGATGGCGTCGACGTTGAGCGCCATGCCGGCCATCGGCCCGGAGGTGAACTGGTGCTCGACGCCGCCGTTGATCTGATCCGAGTGAGCGGTGGTCATGTCCGGGGAGTTGACCCAGCCGATGGGGAAGCTGAACGGGAGCGTCGACGAGTCGAACACCTTGCCCGGCACGATCCCGAAGAGGCCCAGCAGGGACCCGGGGACGAACACGAAGTCGAACGGGGCGGACCCGTCGACCTGGGTGGTTTCGAGGTTCGCGTACAGCGTGCTCGCGAGGATCGAGGCGGGATCCCAGATGCGCGCGTACCCGGCGCGGACGACCGTCGTCTGCTTGCCGCTGACGTCGTACGTCATCGCGACGCGCGGCGCGAGGTTGTCCTTCGGGTCATGGGGAGTCGTCGCCTTCGGTCCCCCCGGCACCTGTCCTTGGGACTGCGCCACGAGCCGCTCGGCCAGGGTCCCGCGGTTGTAGAAGAGGTTGTGCACGTAGTCGTACCGCAGGCCCGCCGCGATTGTGAGGCGCTCCATCCGGATGTCGTCCTGGAGGTAGAAGCCGACCTGCGTGAGCGGCAGGTTGTCGACGTAGAAGCCCGGGGACATCCACGAGCGGTAGTTCAGCACAGAGTTCGTCGGCCCGATGGTGTTCGTCGCCGGGTTGTAGTCGTTGTTGGCGAACAAGAACCGGTTGTGGCGGAAGTCGCCTTTGATACCCGTGGCCGGCTGGTAGTTCCACGACCCGCCCAGGCGGATGTCGTGGCGTCCGCGTGTCCACGAGAAGTCGTTTCGGATCTCATACGTGGTCTGGTGCGGTGACTGGGTGCCGGCCTGGCTCGCGCCGAATGTTGCAGCGGGGAAGATCAAGGTCGGGACGTCGAGCGAACTGACGCCATTCTGGATCTTGTTCTCGTACCACTGGTAGTGGAACCGCAGGTCGTTGACGCGGTTCGTGCCGAGAATCGACGTCAGGGAGGCGACGAGGTCATGGGCCCGGTTGGTCACGTCGGCCGTGGAATCCGGCGCGTCGGAATCGTTGAAGAACTCGCCCCGTGAGTCGTTGTCCTGCTCCGCGTAGCGAACCATCCAGTTGTGATTGGACGTCACGCGTCCATTCGCCTTGCCGAGAAAGAAGTTCTGGGTAAAGGGCTGGGGCGTGACGGTGCCGTCCAGGGTCGGAAACGCGCCGCCGCTGTTGAAGACCCGGGAGGTGTTCCGTCGCTGCCGCTCGTAGCTGACGAAGAAGAAGGCCTCGTTCTTCTTGATCGGCCCACCGATCGTCCCACCGAACTGCTGCTGGCTGAACGGCGGCTTCGGCTTGCCCAGCTGTGCCGAGATGGCATCGATACTCTGCAGCGTCTTGTTCCGGAAGAAGCCGAACCCCGATCCGGTGATATCGTTGCTGCCCGACTTGGTCACGACGTTCAGGACGCCGCCAATGCCCCTGCTGAACTGGGTCTTCGGGTCATGCGTGATGACCTCGAACTCCTGCACCGCCTCGAGCGACAGGGCGATGTTCTGCCCGCCGATCTGGATGTCGGTGTTGTCGCCGCCGTCGAGCAGGACGTCGATGTTGCGGCCGCTCTGCCCGTTGATGGAGATCGCCGGCAGGTTGCGCTTGACCGGGTCGAAGTTCTTGTTCTCCGACGTGTTCCCCTGCGTCACGCCAGGGACGAGCGTGGCGAGCGTGGAGAAGTCGCGGCCGTTGATCGGCAGCGCCTGCACCTGCTCCGGCGTGACCACCGTGTGCAGGGTGGCGTTGCTGGTCTCGATCATCGGGGCGGCAGCCGACACCTGAACGGTTTCGGCGACTGACGATGGGGCCAACTGATAGCTCAAGTCCGCGGTCTGCCCGACCAGCAGGGTGAGCTCCTGAACCTGCGTGGTGAAGCCGCTCAGGCTCACCGATACGCGGTAGTGTCCGGGGGCCAGGTGCGTGATGGTGACGGTGCCTTCACCGCCCGTCACGGCCGTGCGCTGCAATCCCGTCGCCTGGGCGACCACCTCGATGACAGCTCCCGGCACCACGGCTCCGCTTGCGTCACGCGCCCGGACAGTCAAGTTCGCGTCGCCCACCTGGGCGGCTGCCGTCGCGGGCATCATTGCCACCCAGGCGCAAATGACCGTCGCGCTCAGAACGAGTCGGCGTGCACACGGACTCATGGACACCTCCTGCCTCAGCACTCACAGCCACGCAATGGGATCTGGCAGGCACGGGATCGAAGGGTCACATTCGCAGTCCGGCCAGCGTCCATTGCAGAACCCGACCTCGCGGGGGCGCAACCACGGAACCGACCGACATTGGGCCGCTCATTCCGGCCCCGGCGTGACACGTTGACCTCAGGAAGAATCTGGCAGAGACGGCGCGGGACTCCTGCGACCCGCAAATAGTAAGCCCTGAACGGTTTAGGTGTCAACGAATCGACTCGGCCGGGGCCGCCCGGCGACCCTGGTGAAGCCGGTGACCGGGATTCCGGCGCCGAGCGCGCCCGCAGCCGACCCGGAGGCACCCCCGGCCGGACGCCGCCGGCCGCGCCGGACCACCCCGCCGCCTGGATTCCGTGGCGGCGGGGCTTCCACCGGACGCCGCACCGCGTGCCGCGCCCCGGGCGACGCCCAAGGGGGGTCGTGTGGACGTCCCGCCGCGACCTCGGGTCGCCCACCGCCCCACCGCCCTCTCCGCCTCCCCCACGCCCGGAGCGAACGACCGCGATGGGGCGACATTTCCATCAAGGGAAGGCCCGGGGCACTTCCAGCGAGGCCTGACACGGGGCGTCCGAGAGGGGCGTTGACACTGTTGCGCCCGGGAGGTGTTGCGCCCGGGAGGTGTTGCCCCGGGAGGTTGACAGGCTGCCGGTTCAGGCGTACAGTCGCGCCGATGATTCAAGCTTCAATCATTCATGCCTGAAACGGTACGCGCGCGGTGGCTCTCGATACCCTGTGTATTCGAGCCCGCAACAGAGCAACCTGGCACGGTCTGGGCGGCGCGCCGCCCCGGAGGGACAGGATGCAATCACGGCGCCTCGTATGGCTGGCAGTCACGCTGACTCTGGCACTGGCCTCGATACCCGGGGTCGGTGCCGAAGACCAGGTCGTGGCGATCCGCACTGGCACGCTCATCGACGGCACCGGGGGGCCGCCCATCCCCGGCGCGATTGTCCTCGTGAAGGGCGCGCGCATCGCAGAGGTCGGCCCCGACGTGGCGATTCCGAAGGACGCCCGGGTGATCGACCTGCGGCCGCTCACCGTGCTGCCGGGGCTGATTGACGCGCACACCCATATCACCGCCGAGGGCGGGGGGGAGCGGGGCCTCGATCGGTTCGTGGCGACGGCCGGGGACTACGCGATCGTCGGCGCGAACAACGCGCGGCGCATGCTGATGGCCGGCTTCACGACGATTCGCGACGTTGGCGGGACCGATCTGGCCGACCTGGCGGTCAAGCGGGCGGTCGAGCGCGGCGCGATTCCCGGTCCCAGACTCTTCGTGTCGCTCACGATGATCTCGATGACCGGCGGCCACGGGGACTCGTCGATCGGCCTGAATCCCCGGATCTCCCTTGGGTCGCTGAGCGGCGTGGCCAACGGCGTCGACGCGGTCCGGGCCATGGTGCGTGAGAACTTCAAGAACGGGGCTGATCTCATCAAGTACGGGGCCACGGGCGGCGGATTGGATCGCGGTGTGAAGCCGAACGCGCAGCAGTACACCGACGAGGAGATGCAGGCCATCGTCGACGAAGCCCATCGTCTCGGTCTCAAGGTGGCTGCGCACGCCCATGGCACAGAGGGGATCATGGCGGCGATCAGAGCCGGCACCGACTCCATCGAGCACGGGATCCACCTGGACGAGGAGGAGTGCCGGCTGATGATCGAGCGCGGGACGTACCTGGTGCCGACCCTGTGGATCACGGATGCGTACTTCGAGCGCTACAAGTCGTGGGGGATCCCCGAGTACGCCCACAAGAAGATCTCGGCCTTCATTCCTCTGGCCCTCGAGAACGTGGAGAGGGCGATTCGCATGGGAGTGAAGATCGCCGTGGGCACCGACGCGGGCGTCGGGGAGCACGCGTTGAGCGCGAAGGAGTTCACCGCGCTCGTGAAGCACGGGATGAAGCCCATGGACGCCATCGTGGCCGGCACGTCCGGGGCTGCGAAGCTGATCGGCCAGTACGACCAGTTCGGCTCGGTCGAACCGGGCAAGTTTGCCGACCTGGTGGCGGTGGCCGGGGATCCGCTGCAGACCATTCAGGTGCTCGAGCAGGTCCAGTTCGTGATGAAGGAGGGCCGCGTCTACCGGGAAAAGCAGTAGACTGTCCCAGGTTCCCGGCGCGTCCGCTTCCGGGTCCGGGTCGATCACTCTCGAAACAGTTGCTGCCTCTGGCCCTTGCCGTCGGCGGTCGTGCCGGGAGTCGAGCCCCCAACAGGAGATTGCCACGTGAGAACGTTCATCACGGGTAACGATGTCGAGATCGCGCACTCTTTGGGCAGGACCGAGGTCGTCGTCAATCCGTACGACGTCGTCACGGGGGTTGCGCGCGAGATGGCGGCGAAGCTCGGGATCCGGATTGTCCTCGCGGGCGCCCAGGCCGTGACCGCGCCGACGGGCCGGCAGCCGACCGCGGCCGTGCAGCCGACGTTCGTGCCGCAGGCCGGGCAGCCGAACAAGATCGCGCTGCCCACGCCCGCTCCGCTCCCCGTGGGGCCGGTGTCCGCCACCGACGGGCCATCGTACGACATCGCCGCCTGGCGGAAGAAGTTCCCGATCCTCAATCAATACGTCCACGTGGCGAATTGTTCGCAGTCGCCGCAGTCGGACTACACGCGGGAGGCCGCCCAGACGTACCTCGACAGCTGGGGTCAGATGGGCATGGACTGGGATCGGTGGGTCGACGAGGTGACGGCGGCGAAGGCCGAATTTGCCCGCCTGATCAACGCCGACGTGTCGGACATCGCCCTCGGGACGTCCATCTCGGAGATCACGAGCACGGTTGCGAGTTCGCTGTCGTTCCAGGGGCCAAGGACGAAGGTGGTGGTGACCGACGCGGAGTTCCCCACGGTGGGCCACGTCTGGCTTGCCCACCAGAAGTTCGGCGCCAAGGTCCAGTTCTTACCCCTCAAAGGCGGGACGATCGACGTCAGCGAATACGATCGGTACGTCGACGGCAACACGCTCATCACGTCGATCTGCGACGTCTACTACTACAACGGGTTCAAGCAGGACCTGGCCTCGATCGTGCCGGCCATTCACGAGAAAGGGTCCCTGGTGTACCTTGACGCGTACCAGGGCATCGGAACGCACCCGATCGACGTCAAGGCCCTCGACGTGGACTTCCTGGCCACCGGCAACCTGAAGTACCTGCTCGGCGTGCCTGGCGTCGCGTTCCTGTACGTGAAGAAGGAACTCGTTCCGCACCTGCATCCGGCCTTCACCGGGTGGTTCGGCCAGCAGAACCCCTTCGCCTTCGATATTCACCACCTCGACTACGCCAAGGACGCGCGGCGCTTCGACAATGGCACCCCGCCCGTCGTGACGGCGTACATCGCCCGGGCCGGCATGCAGATGATCAACGAAGTCGGTGCCGCGAACATCGAGGCGTGGACCAACCGGTTGTCGCAGCACTGCCTCGCGGGGGCGGACGCCCGCGGCCTCGAGGTCGCGAGCCCCCGCGACATCCGCTACAAGGCGCCCACCACCGCGATCCGCGTGCCCGGGTCGTCGCACGACGTGGAGGTGGCGCTCAGGAACAAGCAGGTGATCGCGTCCGCCCGGGGGGACGTCGTGAGGATTGCGCCCCATTTCTTCACACGGCTGGAAGACATCGACTACGTGCTCGATCGCTTCGTGGACGTGTTGCGCAAGTGACGGCAGGCGTGGAAGGAGCATCCGTATGAGGCTCTGCAGGGTGATCGGCAAGGGCGACGCGTCCGTCAAAGAGGCTGGGCTCGAGGCGGTGACGCTGCTGGTGCTGCAGGATGTCGACGCCACGATGACGAGCAAGGGACCGTTGTTGCTGGCGGCCGACACGAAGGGGGCGGGGATGGGGGAACTGGTCGCGGTCGTGACCGGTTCATCGGCCGTGCGGAGCGTGGGAAAGGGCGACGTCCCCTACGACGCGGTGGTCGTGGCGATCATGGACCACGTGTCCATCCACGGCAAGAACATCTACAACAAGAATGTGGAGGCTTAGATGAAAGCACTCGGGATGATCGAAACGCACGGGCTTGTGTCCGCGATCGAGGCCATCGACGCGATGGTCAAGGCGGCAAGCGTCGAGGTGCTCGCGACGCGCGAGATCGGCGGAGGCCTCGTGTCGGTGTACATCCAGGGCGACGTGGGCGCCATCAAGGCGGCGATCGACGCCGGCGCCAGCTCGGCCAAGAAGGTCGGCGAACTTCTCTCGGCGCACATCATCACCCGCCCGAACGACGAAACGATGAAGGTGCTCGCCGGGTTCGGCGTGAAGACGACCTAGGGCAGCGAGGACGTGAGTCATGCCAGACACACAGTTCCAACTCCGCACCTATGCGTTCATCGACAGCATGCAGCCGCAGTATGCGGCGTTCCTCGGTTCGGAACTTGATGGCGACGTGCCGCTGGCAGGGATGGCCGAGTTGTGGCTGGAAATCTCGCCGGGGAGCGAGGTCTACAACCTGCTCGACTCCGCGCTGAAGGCGACGAACGCCAAGCCGGGCCTGCAGATGGTCGAGCGCGAATTCGGCGTACTCGAGATTCACTCGCCGTCGGTGGACTCCGCCAGGGACGCCGGTGACCGGATTCTGGACGCGTGCGGCCTGACCGTCGAGCAGCGGCTGGCGCCGCAGGTCGTGTCCGCCAAGATGATCACCCGCGTGAACCCGTACCAGGCTCAGCAGATCAACAAGGTCCGCAAGGGAAACCTGCTGCTGCCCGGTGAGTCGCTGCTGGTGCTGGAAGTGGAGCCGGCCGCCTATATCGTGCTGGCCGCCAACGGGGTGGAGAAGGCGGTCGACACCCGGCTGATCCACTTCAACCCGTTCGGACGGTTCGGCCGGCTGTTCGTGGCCGGAACCGAATCGGAGATCACCTCCGCGAAGGAGGCGGCAGTCTCCGCGATCGAGGGTCTGGCTCGTGCCTAGACCGTTCAACCCGTTCGGGCCGGCGCCGGGAGAAAGCCCTGGCGACCCTGGGCAGCGGGGGCTGTTCCTGCCCGACTGGCTTCGACCGGCGCCCGGCGCCGAGGCCGAGACCAGCCCTTCCCAGCGCCCTGCGCGCGCATTCGTACCCGACTGGATTCAAGGCCCCTCGCCTCGCGAACGGCGGTCGATCCTGATTCGCGGCGCCAACTGCGTCATCCCGGGCAAGGGGATCTTCCCGCTCGACGTCCGAACCGAGGGCGCCATCATCCAGTCGATCGGGGTGGGCCTGTCCGGCGACGGGTGCGACGTGGTGGGCGCCCAGGGCAGGTACCTGATCCCCGGGGTGATCGATCCGCACACGCACATCGGCCTCTTCGCGCCGTTCGACCTGGAGGCGTTCACGGAAAGCCGATCGGCCGTGATGAACGGGGTCACCACGATGGGGGTCTATCTGGGAGGGCAGGAGTCGTACCTGCCGATCCTGGAGCACGTCGTCTGCAAGATACACGAACGATCCCTGGCGGACATGTTCATCCACCTGCCCATCTTCACGAAGCAGCAACTGGAGGAGATTCCGCTCTACGCGTCGCGGTACGGGGTGAAGTCGTTCAAGGCCTACATGTGCGGCATTCCAGGCCTCATTCCGAGTCTCGATGAAGGATTCCTGCTGGACCTCATGTACGCCGTCGTGGCGGTCGGTCCGGACGCCGTGCTCAACGTGCATGCGGAGAACTACCACATCGTGGACTGGGCGACGGAGCGGGCGAAGACCGAGCGGCCCGACGACATCTCGTTGAAGGAGTGGAGCGACACACATCCGTCCTTTTCGGAAGCCGAGGCGATTCAGCGCGCGATCCTGCTGGCTGAGCAGACGGGTGCACGCCTCTACTTCGTCCACGTGTCGTCTGCGGAGGGCCTCGAGACGATCCGCCGGTTGAAGCGCGAGGGAAAGCAGTTCTTCGCGGAGACCACGTCGCCCTACCTGACGATCTCCGATGAGACGTCCAGTGGTGTGCTCGCCAAGATGGTTCCACCCGTGCGGTCGGAGCAGGACCGGGACGCGCTCTGGGAAGGGCTCCGGAACGACCTGCTCGACACGATCGGCACCGACCACACCCCGTTGACGATGGAACAGAAACAGGCCGCCCAGGGCATCTGGGAAGCGGTGCCGGGGTACCCCGCCGTGGGTACGCACCTGCCTTCCCTTCTGGACGGCGCCCGGCGCAAGGACTTTCCGTTCGTGAAGCTGGTCGAGAAGATGACTGCCGCGCCGGCGCGTATCTTCGGGCTGTACCCGAAGAAGGGGACCATTCTGCCCGGCAGCGACGCCGACATGGTCCTCATCGATCTGGTGCGCGAGAAGCAGGTCTCGCCCGGGACGGCGGCGTCGCGTGCCGACTATGCGCTGCACCAGGGCGACCAGTTGATTGGGTGGCCGGTGGCGGTGTTCAAGTCCGGGTACCCGGTCATCCCCAGGGACATCGCCAACGGGATGACGCCGGTGAAAGGCGCGTACCTGAGACGGGGACGCTGAGGGACGTTGCCCGGGCGGGTGGGCCGAGGGTGTCCGGGAGCGGCAGGCGGAGGTGTTACGGAGGGCGTTCGAGATGGTGGAAATCAGGTTCCACGGCCGCGGCGGTCAGGGGGCCGTCCTGGCGTCGCAGATCCTGGCCAAGGCGCTCGTAGCCGAGGGCAAGTACATCAAGGGAGTTCCCTCGTTCGGGTTCGAACGCCGCGGAGCACCGGTGGCGGCATTCCTGCGGTTCGACGATCATGTCATCCGGCAGACCACGAACATCTACCGGCCGGACTGGATCGTGTGCCTCGATCCGACGCTGTTCAAGACCGTCGACATCTTCGACGGCGTGAAGGAGAGCGGAGGGACACTGGTGCAGGCGACGGCTCACACCCTGGGCGATCTGGCGGTTCCCCCGCGGATCGTGAAGGTCGGGTTGTGCGATGCCGTGCGCATCGCTCTGGACGTCTTCGGCCGGTCCATCACCAACACCGTCATGCTCGGTGCGTTGGTCCGCACGACGGATGTCGTGTCGTTGGACTGCCTGACGACCGTGTTGGCGGAGGTCGCCTTCCGCGACGCCGCTCTGGAATCCAACATCGAGGCGATTCGCCGCGGGTACCAGCAGACCGTGGTTCACAGCATCCAGCGCCAGGTGCGCAGCGATGAAGAAACAGTCACATCCCATGTTTGATCCGTCGACGATTCCCGACGACCTCTGTCCCATCGCCACGGACTTCATGGAGACACGCGTCGGGGACTGGAGAGCGCGACGACCGGTGGTCACGCGGGCGAAGTGCGTCAAGTGCGGCGTCTGCTGGGCGTTCTGCCCCACGCAGACGATCGTCGAGCATCCTCGTTATTTCGAGGCGTCGCTCGAGAACTGCAAGGGCTGCGGGATCTGCGCGGAAGAGTGCCCTCACGACGTGATCGTGATGGTCGTAGAGCAGGAGTAACGGGCGGGCCGTTCACAGGGCGATCCATGACGAGAACGATTGTCTGCAACGGGAACGAGGCGGCGGCGTGGGGGGCATCGCTCGCGAAGCCGGACATGGTGGCCGTCTACCCCATCACCCCCCAGTCGTCGCTGGCGGAGAAGCTCACGGAGTTCATCGCTTCAGGCCAGCTCGATGCCGACCTGATGGACGTGGAGGGCGAGCACAGCGCCCTGTCCGTGCTGCAGGGGGCCTGCCTGGCCGGCGCGCGCACGTTCAGCGCGACGTGCGGCCAGGGGCTGGCCTTCATGTTCGAGCCCTATTTCCGGACGCCGAACCTGCGGCTGCCGATCGTGATGGCCATCGTCAACCGTGACGGCATCACCCCGCAGACGATCTGGGGCGGCCAGCAGGACTCGATGACGGTGAAGGAGGTCGGCTGGATCCAGATGTACGCCGAGACCAACCAGGAGATCCTGGACACCATCATCATGTCGTACCGCGTGGCCGAGCATCCCGAGGTGCTCCTGCCGGTCAACGTCTGCTTCGACGGCAGCTTCATGTCGTACGGCATTGAGGCGGTGTCGGTGCCCGACGCGACCCTCATCGACGCCTTCGTGGGAAAGCCCAACGTCAACTGGCACGTGGCGCTGGACCCGGAGCGGCCGATGGCGGTCGATCCCCTCACGGGGGGCGGGGCCGGCCTGGGCGCGTCAATGTTCGTGCGGTATCGCCGCGGCCAGTGCAAGGCGATGCAGAAGTCCCTGGAAGTGATCGAGGCCGTTCATGCGGAGTACGCGGAGCGGATCGGCCGCACCTACGCCCCGCTGGTCGAACAGTACCGCATGGACAACGCCGAGTACGCGATCGTGACGATTGGCAGCATGACAGGGGCGGCTCGCGACGCCGTCGATCTCGCCAGGGAGTCAGGACAGCGGGTGGGTCTGCTGCGGATCAAGACGTTCCGGCCCTTCCCGGTGGACGCCCTCAACCGGGCTGTCGGCGGCATTCGTGCGCTCGGCGTGGTGGATCGTTCCGTCAACTACGCCTGGAACACGGGCCCGGTCCACCAGGAAGTGCTGGCAGCCCTCTACCGGGGGACCGGTCGGTTTCCGGTCTTGAGCTTCATCGGTGGCCTGTCGGGCGCCGACATCACCGTCGAGGAACATTTCCGGCGGGTGATCGAGACGACCGAACGGGCTGCCCACGGAGACGTCGAGACCGAGACGATCTGGCTGAACGAAAAGGGATAGTCCAATCGAGGCCCGTCTCCTGCCTGTTGGAGACGGATGGCGCATCGCGCCCGGTGGCAACCGGCGCGCATACCCAGGCGACCCCGGCGACCGCAGCCGCCGCTCGTAGTGACGGTCCGGCAGCACGCACCGGGGACGTCGATCAGACGGGAGCGACAGGTGGGCAAGGCCTACAGGACAATCGAGGTGGTTCCCGAACTCTGTGACGGCTGCCGGGAGTGCGTGGCGGCCTGTCTCAAGGCCAAGGGCTTCCACGATCCGGACCAATCGCGTATCAAGCTGGTCCAGCGGCCGACCAAGCCGTTCTTCACCCCCGCGATCTGCCTGCAGTGCGGCGAGCCGGCGTGCGCCGCGGAGTGTCCCACCGATGCGCTGGTCAGAAACAACGAGACCGGCATCGTCGACTGGAACGCCGACGAATGCAACAGCTGCATGGCCTGCACGACGGCGTGCGAGTACGGTGGGATCGAGAGCGATCCGGTGACCGGTCTCGTCGCCAAGTGCGATCAGTGCGGGGGACAGCCGGCCTGCGTGGCGGCGTGCAAGCCTGGCGCCCTCCGCTTCCGGCAGGAATCCGACATCTTCAACAGGGTCGGCGATCTCGAGGACCTGTTCGTCGCGAACTCGTGCTGCGTGGGTTGCAACCTCGAGGTCGTCATGCGTCACGTGTTGCGGCGGGTCGGGCCCAACTGCGTGGTCGCGGCCCCGCCGGGCTGCGTGCCCGGGGTGGGCACGGTCGGGGTCAATGGCCGCACGTGCACGAAGGTCCCCAGCTTCCACCCGCTCCTGACGAACACGGCGTCGATGCTGGCCGGGACCCGGCGGTTCTACCGCCGGATCGGGCGGAAGGTGACGATGCTGGCGCTGGCAGGAGACGGCGGCACCGCGGACGTCGGGTTTCAGTCGCTGTCCGGCGCTGCCGAGCGCGGCGAAGAGATCCTCTATGTGTGCATCGACAACGAAGGGTACATGAACACGGGCGCGCAGCGCTCCGGGACCACGCCTTTCGGTTCCTGGACCTCGACCACGCCGGTCGGCGAGGCCTTGCGCGGCAAGACCCGGGACCAGAAGTACCTGCCGCTCATCATGGTGATGCACAAGTGCGAGTACGTCGCGACCGTGTCGGTGGCGTTTCTACAGGACTTCTACGACAAGCTGGACAAGGCCATTGAAGCCTCGGAGCGCGGGATGGCGTATCTGCACGTCTTCTCGCCGTGCGTGAGCGGGTGGCGGTACGACAGCGCCAAGACGATGGCCGTACAGCGGATGGCCGTGGCGGCCAACGTGTTCCCGCTCTGGGAGTACGAGAATCGCACGGGGCGCATCCGGTTCACCCAGCCGGTCGATCAGCGGGTGCCGGTCGAACGCTACCTCTCGATGCTCGGGAAGTTCCGGCATCTGAACCGGGAAGAAACCGCCCACGTCCAGCGAGTGGCCGACGAGAGGATCGCGGTGCTCGGCGCCCTCGCCCGACTGGGTGACGCGGACCCCGGCCAGGAGTCCCGGGCCGACGGGCTCTGATGCCTGCCAGCCGGGACCGCGTGCGTGCCCGGCGTCGATGGGTGGCTCGAGGCAACCGGCGCGAAAGGCTGACGATCGGTGGCAAACAACTCCGGTCTGGTGCGAGTCGCATGTTCTCTCTGCCAGCATCACGTTCCAGCGGCGACACTTGGCGGGTGCCCGGCGTGCGGCGGCATTCTCCGTCCTGAGTATTCCGATAACGCCATCCTGCAGCTCAGGAGCATCCAGCCTGGTCCCGGTATCGACCGGTACCGGGCCGTGCTGCCGGTTACGGGGATGATCCCTTCTCTCGGAGAAGGCGACACCCCGCTGGTCCGGTCCCGGCGCCTGGGGTCATCGCTCGGCCTTGACCACCTCTTCTTCAAGAACGAAGGACGCAACCCGAGCGGTGCGTTCAAAGACCGGGGCGGAGCCACGGCTGCCGCTCTGGCGCGCGACGCCGGCGCGCGCGGCATGGTCACGGCGTCGAGCGGCAACGCTGCTGCCGCCATCGCGACCTACGCGGCGGCCGCCGGCCTGCGATGCCTGATCCTGCTGGAGCCCGGCAATCCGACCGGCAAACTCCGACAGGTGCTGGCCGTCGGCGCCCAGGTTCTGCCCGTCGAGAACCTCTTCGCCCATGGTCCCCAAGTCGCTCGCCGGGCTCCTGACCGAGGTGGCGACTCGTCTGGACTACTACCTGTCGTTCGTTTGGGCGCCGGTGAACCCCTACATCCTCGAGGGGATGAAGACCATCTCCTTCGAGATTGCGGCGCGCCTGCCCGACGCTCCGGACGTCGTCGTCTGCCCGGTCGGCGGCGGCGACCTGTTCACGGGCCAGTGGCGAGGCTACCTGGAGCTGAAGCGCGCGGGCCTGATCACGAAGCTGCCCCGGATGATCGCCGTGCAGTCAGAGAGTGCCCCGCCGCTGCTGCAGGCGTTCCGGAACAAGGCGGACCGCGTCACCCCATTACCGTACGCGAACTCGCGGCTCTCCGGCCTGAACGTACCGTTCACGGGCGATCATGCGCTGGCGGTGCTCAAGGAGTCCGGTGGGACTGCTGCCGGCGTGACCGATGACCAGGCGTTTGCCATGCAGGCCCGCCTCGGGCGCGAAGAAGGGGTGTGGATCGAACCGACGTCGGCGACGCCTCTCGCTGCCCTTCCGGGTCTGCTGGCCTTGGGCGAGATCCACGCGGACGAGCAAATCGTGTGCATCCTCAGCGGGGCCGGCTTCAAGGATGCAAGCCTGGCCGTAGCCGAGACCGAGGCCGTGAGTCGGCGCCAGCCGGCGCCGTTCAACGCGACTGCCATCGTCGCCCACGCCAAAGCGCTCGGCTGAGGGCGGCCGGACCGAGACCATTCGCGGAGCGACGGGCGGCGCGCAGGGCGGCGGGCTCGGCGCCCGCGCCGGGGTCCTGACGCCCTCATTCGGTGGCGGAGCCGGTTTCAGTCAGAGTCCCGTGCCCGAGAGATCGACGGCCAGTCCCACGCCCTTCTCGATTGCTTTCTCGTAGATGTAGCGGGCCGCGGCCACATCTTCGATGGCCAGCCCCAGCGACTTGAAGAGCGTGATGTCTTCTGGCGATCTCCGGCCGATCGCCCGCCCCAGGAGGACCTCTCCAATCTCGCCCTGGATGTGGTCGTCGCCAATCGCCCCTTCCGCCTTCGGAAACAGGAAATCACCAGCTTCATTGAGCGTTGACTCTCGCCAGTCCACGAACAACCGCGACCTGACCACCGCCGCCGTGTCCAGCTCGCGCGTGAACGAGACACTCGAGCCGATGGCATTGATGTGCATGCCTGGCGTCAGCCACCGGCCTTGAAGCACAGGCTCCTTTGCTGATGTCGTCGTGCAGATGATGTCTGCGCCGGCTACCGCTCCCTCTGCCTGCGTCACGGGCTCGACCTCAACGGCGAGCCGCCGGGATTCGCGCAGGGCGAACTGGCGCGCGTGCTCTTCGTTCCGGCTCCAGACCCGGATGCGCCTCGGTTTGCAGACTGCCAGCATCGCTTCCAGATGGGTCCGGGCCTCCACTCCCGAGCCCAGGATCGCGATGTCGCCGGCGTCCCCTCGTGCGAGCAGCCTCGTGGCGAGGCCGGTGACCGCCGCGGTGCGAATGGCCGTGACCTCGCTGGCGTCAATCACAGCGAGGAACCGGCCGTGCTCTGTCTCGAACAACAAGACCGCGCCCTGGTGCGAGTCGTACTCGGTGCCGTGGTTGCCAGGGAACACGCTCACCACCTTGAGGCCCATGGACTTGATGCCCGCGAGATACGCCGGCATCATCCCGAGCGCGCCAACCTTCTCCGGCAGCCAGAGCACCGGGCGCAAAGGCAGGATCGCCTCGCCCCGGGAGAGGGCGGTGAACGCCCCGGCCATCACCTCGATGCATTCGCGCATCGGGAGGAGTCGCCGGACCTCGGACTGGTTGATGATCAGCACGTTCGTGGCCTCCAGCTCCTCTCCCGGATCGCTCCCGGCGTGGCCAGGGACGAGGGGCTCAGAGCCTCCCCGTCAGCTTCCTGAACGCCACCAGGTCGGTGTCCTTCACCTGCTTCAGGCGCGACAGCAGGCGATCGAGTTCCGCCGACAGCTCCGCGAACACCTTCTGCGACTGGTCGGTTGGCGCGCCCTCCGCGCCCGACACGTAACCTTGCAGCGCCACGATGCGGTTGTTCAGCTTGAGATCGAACAGCAGCATCTGGTCGTCGAAACCCGTGTAGCGGGGCTCATAGAGCTCGTGCAGGATTGCGTCGAGCTTGCCATTGAGCGTCGTGCCCGCCTTCGCGACCGCGTCTCCGCCCTTCGCTGCAGCGATTTCCTTCTGCAGTTGCCGGATCTCGTTGACCGCGTCGTGCGCAGCCGAGGCCTTGTCGCGAATGGCGATCAGCAGGTCGAACTGTTTCTGGTAATCCTGGTCGGTCGCCGCGAGCCGGGGATCCTTCTTGATCTCGAGCGGCTGCACGAGACTCTCCCCCCCAACTGTCAACCGCACCTGATACTCGCCGGGGCTCGCCTGCGGGCCGCGCAGGCTGCCGCCCGCGAGGAAGGTCCCGCCCTCGATTCCACGGCCGTCGGGGTACCGGGTGTCCCATTCGAATTGGTTCATGCCCGCCGCCGTCTGCACGGCCGGGCGCATCCCCCCGCCCCGTGTCCCGCCGCGTTCCCTTACCACGGGCCCGCCAGCAGCCTGGCCGCCGCTCGTGAAGCTCTGGATCGCCTTGCCCGCCTTGTCGAGGAACTCGATCGTGACCGGCTGGGCCGCGGCTTCCTTCAGGAAGTAGTTGACGACGACGCCCCCGGCAGGATTCTGGCCGACGCCCTCGGTCGGGCGCACGGAAAACCCTGCCCGGCGTGAGCGGTACGTCGCACGAGGCTTGAACAGATACGCTGTCGCCGCCGCGGCCGCCTCGCTCACCTGGTGCAGCGGCGTCACATCGTCGAGGATCCAGAACGCGCGCCCCTGAGTGGCCGCAATCAGATCGTCGTCGCGGATCGTCAGATCGGTGATCGGGACGACGGGAAGGTTGAGCTGGAGGCTCTGCCAGTTCTCGCCGTCGTCGAACGACACGTAGACGCCCGTCTCCGTCCCCGCGTAGAGCAGCCCTTTCCGTTTCGGGTCCTCGCGGACCGTGCGCACGAAGTCATCGGCGGGAAGTCCGGCGGTTGCCGCCTTCCACGTCTTGCCGTAATCGTGCGTCTTGTAGATGTAGGGCCGGAAGTCGTCGAGCTGGTACCGGTTCACGGCGAGATATGCCGTGGCCGCATCGTGCGGCGACGCCTCGATGATGTTGACGCGGCTCCACGGCGGCATCTCGGCGGGCGTCACCTTCTGCCACGTCTTGCCGCCGTCGCGTGTCACGTGTACCAGTCCGTCATCCGAGCCCGCCCAGATGGCACCTTTCTCCTTCGGCGATTCGGCCAGGGCGAAGATCACGCAGTAGTACTCTTCGAGCCGGCCCCCGCTTTCCTTGTTCTTGTCGTCGCGCGTCAGGTCGGGGCTGATGACGTCCCAGCTCCGCCCCTCGTTCGTCGACCTGAACAGGACGTTCGCGCCAGCGTAGATCGTGTTTGCATCGTGCGGGGAGATGATGATCGGGTAGGTCCATTGGAACCGGTATTTCATCTGGGCGGCGGTCCGGCCGCCGGGGTAGTCCGGCCACGGCGTGATGTTGCGCACCTCGCCTGTGCGGCGGTCGTAGCGCGTCATCAGGCCGAAGTAGCTTCCGCCGTAGACGATGTTCGAATCCTTGGGATTGGGCGCGATGTAGCCGCTCTCGCCGCCGCCGACCGTGTACCAGTCGGTCACGTCGATGCCAGCCCCGCCGGTCCGGCTCGCAATCGAGACCGTTGTACTGTCCTGCTGCGACCCATAGACGCGGTAGGGGAACTCGGAGTCGGTGATCGCCGTGTAGAACTGGCCGGTCGGCTGGTTGTCGATGGTGCTCCAGCTCCGTCCTCCGTTGAAGGTGACCGTCGCGCCGCCATCGTTTCCGTTGACCATCCGCTGGTTGTTCTTGGGATCGATCCACAGGTCGTGGAAGTCGCCGTGCGGCAGGCGCAGCGTCTGCAACGTCTTGCCGCAATCGGTCGACTTCACGAACGCCTTCCCGAAGGTGTAGAAGGTGTCCACCTCCTGCGGGTCGGCGTAAATGTGGGCGTAGTAGTAGGGCCGGCGACGGACCTCGAAGTTGTCGTTGACGAGCTGCCAGGTCTTCCCCGCATCATCGGACTTGAAGATGCCGCCACCTTCGGCCGCGACCGTCGCGAATACGCGTTCGGAGCGTACCGGCGACACGGCGACGCCGATCTTTCCCTTGTTGCCCTTGGGCAGACCATCGGTCAGCTGCGTCCACGTGTCACCCCCGTCGACCGTCTTGTAGAGGCCGCTGCCGGGCCCGCTGTCGTCGATGCCCCACGGAGTCCGCAGTTCCTGCCACATCGCGGCATAGATCACGCGGGGGTCGGCGGGATCCATCGAGAGATCGACGGCGCCGGTCTTGTCGTCGAGGTAGAGCACCTTTTCCCAGGTCTTCCCGCCGTCTTTCGTGCGGAAGACGCCTCGTTCCCGGTTCGGGCCGTACGGGTGGCCGACCGCCGCCACGTAGACGAGGTTGGGATCCTGAGGGTGGATCGTGACCCTGCCGATCTGTTGCGTGTCGCGGAGCCCCACGTTCGTCCATGTGCGCCCGGCGTCGGTGGACTTGTAGACCCCGTCGCCGTGCGAGAGGTCGGCGCGCAGGCATGCTTCGCCCATGCCGACGTAGACGATGTTCGGGTTGGAGTCGGCGACGTCGATGGCGCCGACGGACCCGGTCTTGAAGAAGCCGTCTGACACCACCCGCCAGGTGATCCCGCCGTCATCGGTCTTCCAGACGCCGCCGCCGGTCGGTCCCTGGTAGTAGACGAGCGGCTGGCTGGGCACTCCGGCCACGGCCGTGACGCGCCCGCCCCGAAAGGGACCGATGTTCCTCCAGCGCAGGGCAGAGTAGAGCCCCGGGTCGGCGCCCGCGGCACGCGCGGCAAGGCGACCAGGCGCAGATGCCGACAGGATCAGGAGAGCCGATAGGAGTGCGCCGACGGTGCGAGTGGGACTCATGGCAGGCCGCATCCTTTCGTGGCGTGACACGGTAGACGGTGGATCAGCGTTCGCGAGGCCGCGCTGACTATAACACAGATGATTCACATCTAAACGACCTCGGCGGCCTCCACGGCATCGGGACGCTCCTGCCTGGCAGGGACATCAGGTGCATGAATCGGCGAGCAGTCCGCCGGCGGACCAGCGCGGGATGCAGGTTCGCCGGCGCATGGTCATGGCTCGCGGGCCACGTCCTTCAGCTTCGCTGTCGCCGCGGCATGGCCGGGAGCGATCGCGATCGCCCGCCTGTAGCATTCGCGCGCCTTGTCCAGGTTGCCGCTCTGGCGATATGCATCGCCGAGACCGACCTGTCCATCGGCGGACCGGGGATAGCTGGCCGCTCGATACGCAAGGACCTCGAGCGCTTTCGCGAGCTTCTTCTCGCCCAGCAGGTTGTCGCCCAGGCTCTCGAGGACCTCTTCGTCGATCTTGCCCGGAACGCCGAACTGCTCGAGCCGACGGTCCACCTGGGCCCGGATCTCGGCGAAGCTGCCCTCGGTGAGCGGGCGGGTGATCTTCCACCCCTGGAACAATGCGCGCAGCCCTTCGACGAGCGCGTCAGGCGGAACGTGTTCGCCGTTCTCGATGACGCGGAGTCGACAGGTGAGTCCTGCAGGCCCCTGGCTGCTGATCGTCTCCTTGAGCGCGCCGTTCAGGCTCACCACCGTCGGGAGGTCGTGCTCCCCCATCACCAGGACCAGTTCGCGCCTGCCACCCGCGAAGCTGCCAACCAGGTTGTCCCGCCCGGATCGGAACGACGGCACCCCGAGCGTCGCGCTCGCGGCAATGTACGCATTCGCGAGATCGGGACTTCGAAAGAGGGCATGCACGGCGGTGAACCCGGTATTCGACGTCCCGTAGAGGATCCGGTAGTCCTGGGTGCGATAGGTCGTCGCGATGCGGGGCATCAGCTCGTCACGGATGAAGTCCAGGTACTGATTGGCGCGCCCCCCATCCCTGGTGCCGTCCGGATAGGTGATCTCCTCCGGAAAGATGTCCTTCGACCGATTGGTGTTCCTGATCCCGACGATGATGAACTCGGGGATCTCGCCCAGCCAGGCCGCCTGCCGAACACCGCCGATGACGCCGGAATTGAAGTTGGAGTCCCCGTCCATCATGAAGATCACGGGGTACTTCTCCGTGGACTCGTTGTACCGATCGGGCAGCGAGACCCAGAACTCGCGCGGTTCGCCGACCTTCGCGGACTCGAGCGTGTCAACGCGGACGGGAAGAGGCAGAGACGGGCTCTGCGCGTCGGTCGAAGCGCGACCGAACGCCAGGGCGGCAACGAGGAAGAACACGGTTCGACCGACCACGTCATGACCCCTTTCGTGCGATCAGTGCTCGCTCCGGCTCATTGGGACTACCGCAGGATCTTCGAGAGCACGTGGTGGTACTGCTGGCCCACCGGGATCTTCAGTCCGGTGCGGGTCAGCAGAATCCAGCCGCCCTTGGTCCAGGGTTGCGCCTCGCGCACCTGCTCGAGGTTGACGATCCAGGAGCGGTGGATGCGGAGGAAGCGTTGCGGATCGAGCCGCGCTTCGACGGCTGAGAGGGTGCTGCGCAGGAGGTGGCTCGCGCGTTCGCATTGGATGCGGACGTAGTTGCCGGTGGCTTCGAGGCAGTGGATCTCGGACGTCGGCACGAGCAGGTAGCGTTCGTGCTCCCGCACCACCAGGTGCGGCCTCACCGACTGCCGCCGCTCGTGCATCCCGAGCATGGCCTCGATGCGCTGATCGAGCTCGTCGCGGTTCGGCCGTCGCAGCAGCTGCCGCACCCGGTCCATGGAGTCGGAGAAGCGCTCCGGGTCGATCGGCTTCGTCAGGTAATCCAGGGCGTGCAGGCGAAAGGCCTCGAGCGCGAACTGATCGAACGCGGTGACGAAGATGATGATCGGCAGGGAGCCCTCGCTGCGCCAGACCTCCGCCACCTCCAATCCACTCAGGCCCGGCATCTGGATGTCCAGGAAGACCACGTCCGGGGTCATCTCCCGGACGGCCTCCAGGGCCGACGGCCCGTCTCCCACTTCAGCCACGACCTGCACGTCCGCGTGGCCTGCCAGCAGCGTGCGCAACCGCTCTCTGACCAGCGGCTCGTCATCGACGATCAGGGATCGGATCATGCTCGTTCCTCGTGAAGAGGAATCTGAATCGTCGCGCAGACGCCCCCGTGTGGCGTCGTCTCGACGCTCAACGTGGCCCGCTCGCCATAGATGGCATTGAGGCGCTCCCGGGTGTTGCCGATACCCAGCCCCGGACGCAGCGGCACACTCGCACCCAGTCCGTCGTCCTCGACGGTCAGCAGAAGTGATGATCCCCGGGAGCCGGCACCGATCTTCAGCCGGCCTGGGCCGACCTTCGCGGAAAGCCCATGGCGAATGGCATTGTCCACGAGCGGAAGAACGATCAGGCTGGGCACCTGAACATCGAGCAGGGACTCGTCCACGCGCCATTCAACGCGCAGGCGGTCCTCGAACCGGACCTGCTCGATTTCCAGGTACTTCCGGGTCAGCTCCAGCTCCGTCCGCAGGCTCAGGGTCTGGCTGGACGCATCCTCGAGCATCGCGCGCAGCAGTGAGGACAAGCGGACCAGGAGCTTATCGGCGGTCGCGGGATCGCGATGGATCAGGGTCGAGATCGCCTGAAGCGCGTTGAAGAGGAAATGAGGATGCAGCTGGCGCTGCAGCAGGGCGAGGCGGGCCTCGCTGAGTTGACGCGCGAGCCGCCCCGCCTGGATCTCCTCCTGCTGCCGGGCCTGCGCATGCTTCATCGCCGCGGCCCCGAGGAGGATCAGAAAGTAGACGAAGGGGACGTTGAGGAACCCGCCGAGCAGATTCCGTGTTGTCGGGATCAACGCCGTGAGCAGGGAGGCATTCCACCCCGACACGCAACACGTCCAAATCAGACTGATGCTTCGCAGGATGATCCAGTAGGGAACGAAGACCAGGACCATGCCGAGCAGATGCGCGGCCAGGAAGCGCCCCGCGCCCAGCCGTGCGCTCTGGATGCGCCTGTCCAGGGACAGGACCATCGGGGCGAGAAAGGCCCAGGGCATCAGGCCTCCCACCTCGGTCCGAATCAGATCCTGCCACGGCAGGCCCACCAGCCGTCCCTGGAGGATCCAGGCAAAGGCCAGGCTCCCGAAGACCAGGAGACGGAATCCCAGACGGTCCCAGGACAGCAGGAAATCCGGCACGCGCCGCGTGTTCGTCGGGTTGTCGGCCATCATCGTCGAACCAGCCCGAACAACTCTACGGCATTTTCGATGTTTCGTGCAGGCGGCTACGACACCATGACCTCGAAGACGCACCGCTTGCTGCCACCGAGCTTGGACTCTTTGAGCGATGCCCGGACCGGCCGCCCGAAGATGGTTTCGAAGGATTCCTTCTGGTACCCCACGGAGCAGTTGCAGAAGAACGGCAGCGTTCGCTTGCTGTCCACCAGGGGGCAGCTGCACTCGCCTTCAGCCACGGTGACGGTGATGACGCTCTTCTCCTTGTCCCAGGAGAACTCGGTGCCCCAGTTCTTCCCGGCAGTGGCGAAGTATCCTTCGGGGTCTCCCTTGAACCTGGCGGAGAGTCCGCCCAGTTTGGCGCATTCCCGGCCGGTGTTCTCGATGATCCGCGCGCAGGCGGGGGCCGCCGGATCGGCGGCCATGAAGCCGACCATCTTCGCCACCTGATAGCGGGCGAATGCCAGCCGCTGGTCCTGGACCGGCGCCGGTGCGGCAGCCAACGCCTCGGGCAGGTCGAGCACGCCCAACACGCATCCGCACACCCCGAGTCCGCACGCGTTCTTCAGAAACTCTTTTCGATTCACCTGTCCCCCTTCCCGGGCGATGTTGTCAGCCGCCCGGCGATCCACAAGGCAGATTGTCTGGAACTCGTGGCCCGGGTGCAGCCGAAATGTGACCGACGCGGGAAAAGAGGGGATGAAACCAATAAGTCAGCACGTCGCGGAAGTCGCACCCTCGGGAACACGTCCCGCCGGCTGGTGGATGGCGCGGAGCGCCTGCGCTCGACCGGGATGCCAAACGAGGGCGAGAGACCCCGCTATTTCGGCGTCCTTGACCCGGAGCCCCTCCGCCCCCATGATTCCCCCATGAAAAGTACAGGAGCGGCGCTCGTCACGGTGTGGGTGCTCGCAGCAGGAGCGGCCATGGGTCAGACACACACGTTCGTACCGCAGAGTGGAGCGGCGACCTACGCGGTCCGCCCGCCCGTCCTCCGGGTCAAACCGGGCGACATTGTCGAGTCGCCCACGATGACTCGGCCCGGCGACTACTATGAGCAGGAGGGGGGCGCGTGGCCCGGCGAGGTCGGGCCGTTCTACGTCGAAGGCGCGGAGCCAGACGACACGCTCGTCGTGCGGATCCTCCGCATCCGGCTGGACCGCGACACGGCCGTCTCGTTCGTCAGGCCGGCGGGCCTCAGCGCGCTGGCCACCGACGGCCGGCTGCGGCTGCTCAACGACCCGCTGCCGACGCGGCGCTTCGTGTGGCAGCTCGACCGCCAGCGACACGTCGCGTCGCTCGACCTGCCGAACTCCCGGTCGAAGCGGATCGAGATCCCGCTGCGGCCGATGGTGGGCCGCGTGGCGGTGGCGCCGGCGGGCGAGGAGGCGTTCGGCGGTCTCTGGCCCGGCGCGTTCGGCGGGAACATGGATGCCTCCGACATCCGCGAAGGCGCCACGGTCTTCCTGCCCGTCTACCACGAGGGCGCGCTGTTCTACTTCGGCGACATCCACGCCGCGCAGGGCGACGGCGAGGTGTGCGGCTCGGGCCTCGAGACGACCGCCGTGGTGACGCTCCAACTCGACCTCGTCAAGGGGAAGAAGATCCTGTGGCCGCGGATCGAGGACGCTGATCACATCATGGTGGCCGGCAGCGGCCGTCCGCTCATCGACGCGTTCCGGATCGCCCACGTCGAGCTGATCGACTGGCTGGTGGCCGACTTCGGGTTCGAGAAGATGGAGGCGTACCAGGTCGTGTCGCAGGTGGGGAGCGCGCGCGTCGCGAACGTGGTGGATCCGCTCTACACGGTGGTCGCGAAGTTCCCCAAGTCGCTGCTCCCGAAAGAGCGGAAATGACGCGCGCGATACCGGCTGGCGCGGCTGCCGACCGGCCACAGCCGCACCCGATTCGGGCGGTCAAAGGCAAGGGAGCCTTCACTCCGCGCTGAGCGCGACGACGGATCGAGCCTGGCGGCGCGACGCGCGTCCCGCGGCGGGACACGCGTCGGGACCGCGACGCGGTCATCCGTCGGCGTGAGGGGGCGCCGCACCAGCTGCGGCTGCGAGCGTGCTGATCAGTTCCCGGCACCCGCCGTCGCGCAGGTACCTCGCGTGATCCTCGATGCTGTCGAACTTCCGTCCCACGATCGCGGCGCACTCGAACTCGAAACCGGTGTGCTTCATGAAGCGATCGACGACGGCATCGAACCGCGGATCCTTGTAGTCGATCCTGGCTCCCTGACCCTTGCCGAGCGTCATGGCCAGGAGCCAGATCGCCGCGCCCAGCGCACCACAGCCGCCCCCGGAAAGCCCGATCCCGCCAGCAAGCCCCGATGCCATTGCCGCCCGCATGTCGGATTCACCCATCTGTCGGGCCAGCAGCGCGGCGCAGCTCAACGGGGGCGCGGGAATCTCAGTGAGCCGATCCGAGAGCGCGGCGTTGATCGCATCGAAAGCCCGGGGGCCATACCAGGCCGCCATGCGGAAGCAGGTGATGGTGCCGCCCTTGATGAGGAAGTGGTTGACCATCTGCCAGGTCGATGACGACTTGTCGATGCCGGTGATCTCGACGCAGTCGACCTCGCCGTGGCGGGCGCGGAACGTCTCCACCAGGCGCCGGGCAGCGCCGATGGCTGCCGCTTCGGCCCGCGGGCCCGACCCGAGGCGTCGGAAGGCCTCGGCTCCGGCCGCGAGCGCCGCCCCCCAGATCATGCCGCACTGGTAGCCCTGCTGCATGAGCCCGCCGGCCAGCGGCATGGAGGCATGCTCTTCGAGTTCGAGGGGATGTCCGAAGGCGCGATCAAGCACGTTGATCAGCGTCTCGGATCACGTCCCCACTTTCAGGAATGTGCGCGTCGTCCTCATGGCCACTCCGGCTCCGTGTTCCGGGCTCGTTGTCCCCGCCGGACGCGTTCGCCGAGCCGATGCTTGCCGAGGGCGGGCGCCAGGGACCCGCAAGGCGAGCGAAGGCTGGTCGAGGCGGCGGGAGTCGGTCTTCACAGGCTCTTCGAGTTCCGGCCTGTGTGTGCATTCTGCCGAATTCGCGACCTCGCAACAAGTGCAGGAGGAGGACCGTCCCTTGATTGGCAACCGGCTCGGTCCCTACGAGATCATCGACCGGATCGGCGAAGGCGGAATGGGGGAGGTCGCATCCTGCAAGCGCTGCAGAGCGGAGGGTTTGCCAGCGATGTCGTCTGCCAGGGCCTTCTCCTTTTCTTTCGGCGGGAGTCGAGCCGGTAAGGCGAGGCCGAGTAGCCGAAGCCGACCTGCCTGACGTGCGCCGCCTTCACCAACGCCGAAGCGTTGGTGAGGTCCCGGGACGACCCGAAGGGTACCTGGCTCGTCGAAGGCGGTGAAGGCAGGCCGGCGCTGGCCTTTCGTGTCTCTCACTGCGTCCTGGCGTTCCCTGGCTGAACCTTCTGGCCGAGCGCAGGCGCGCGCTCGTCGCGCCTGCCGAGCGGCAGGATCATCGGGACGCGGCGTCGATACTCCCCGTAGCTGGGGCCATGCTCACGAGCGAGGTCGTGCTCCTCGAACTGGATCGCCAGGAGGATGTACGCCGTCGTCGCCATCGCGAAGACGAGGTGCGCGACCGTCATCGTCGGCGTCGCCCAGAAGGCCAGCAGGAAGCCGAGGTAGAGTGGGTGCCGGACCAGGCGGTACGGCCCAGGAGTGGCGAGAGGCACGCGGGAGTAGGGCCGCCCGACCAGTTGCAGCCAGACCTGGCGGAGGCCGAACAGGTCGAAGTGGTTGATGAGGAACGTGACGGCGAGCACCTGCAGCCAGCCGAAGGCGAACATCGCCCAGAGCACGCCGCGCGCGGCCGGCGATTCGACGGACCAGATCACCCCGCCGATCGGGCGCCACTGCCAGCACAGGAGAGCGAGGGCCAGGCTCGAAAAGAGGACGAACGTCGAGCGCTCGACCACCGTCGGCACGATCCGCGTCCACCGCTCCTTGAACCACCGGCGTGCCATGATGCTGTGTTGGGCGGCGAACAGCGTCAGCAGGCCTGCATCGACGACGAGCGCCGAAAACGGCGAAGTCGAGGGGGTGCCGTCCAGGCTCGTCGGCACGCCGAACCCTCCGACGAAGGCAATTGCGTACAGGAACGTGGCCAGAAAGGCGAGGTAACAGCCGCAGCCATACACGAAGAACAGGATTCGCCTAGGCATGGAGCCTCCTTGGCCCGCAGGGGCCGCCCGAATTGGTGTACGTTCAGGATGTCGCGGAACGAGGCGGAACGCGATGGGACGAGTGTCCCGATCGCGCGAACCGTCGCGCTGCCGCACATAGGACGAATGTCCCGCCGGCGACGGGGGAGCGATGGCCGAACACACCCGCCAGACGATCCGGTATCTCACGGCCTCCGACGGCGTGCGGCTGGCGTGGGCCGAGTCGGGCACCGGCGCGCCGTTCGTCAAGGCGTCGAACTGGCTGACGCACCTCGCCTACGACCTGGAGAGTCCCGTCTGGCGCCACTGGGTCCGATTCCTCGCCGAGCACTTCCACTTCATCCGGTACGACGAGCGGGGTTGCGGCATGAGCGACTGGAACGTCGGCAACCTGTCGCTCGACCGGTGGATCGCCGATCTCGAGCAGGTCATCGAGGTGGCGCGGCCCGCCGGGCCGGTCACGCTGCTCGGCATCTCCCAGGGAGCGGGCGCCTGCATCGGCTACGCGGTGCGCCACCCCGAGCGCGTGGCGCGGCTCGTCCTGTACGGGGCCTACGCGAGGGGCATCTGGCGGCGGGGCGACGTGAATCGCGACCGCGAGTACCGCGCGATTATCGAGCTGTCGCGGTTGTGGGGGCGCGACAATCCGGCGTTTCGCCAGGTGTTCACGTCGCGGTTCATCCCGGGCGGCACCGACGAGCAGATGCGGTGGTTCAACGAGCTGTGCCGCAAGACGACGTCGCCGGACAACGCGACGCGCCTGCTGGCCTCGAGGGCCGAGATGGACGTGACGCACCTGCTCGGCCGCGTGCAGGCGCCGACGCTCGTGCTCCACGGGCGGGACGACAACATCGTGCCGTTCGAGGAGGGACGGCTGCTCGCCTCGTCCATCCCCGGCGCGCAGTTCGTCGAGCTCGACTCGCGCAACCACGTGCTGCTGGAGCACGAGCCGGCGTGGAGGCGCTTCTGCGAGGCGGTGCTGGAGTTCACGCGCGCCGGCGCCGGCGGCTCGGTGGGGGACGCGTTCGCGGCGCTGTCACCGCGCGAGCGCGCGGTGCTCACGCTGCTCAGCGACGGGTTGAGCAACGCGGCCATCGCGGCCGGGCTCGGCATCAGCGAGAAGACGGTACGCAATCACGTGTCGCACCTGTTCGACAAGCTGGGGGTGTGGAGCCGGGCGCAGGCGATCGTCTTCGCGCGCGAGCACGGCTTCGTTGGCGAGCGCCCGGAGGTGAAGCGGGAGCGGTGACCGCACGACCTCAGGCAGCGTGGATGTCGAGGTCAGCTTCACAGTGGTTTGCCTGTTCGACGAGGCCGTCGTCGAAGCTGCGACGTGGCAGATTGCAGGTCCGCATCGGCGTCTGCCAGCCGGCGCAAGTACGCTTCCAACTCGGCAAGAGCGAAATAGCCGGGGTTCAGCGTGTAGACGCGGCTTCGGCCGACCAGGCGACCCACGACCAACGCGTCCCGTTCAAGCCCAGCAAGCGCCCGCGACACGGCGGACACCGGAACGGCGAGAACCCGCGACAACTCGCGAGGGAAGCTGGACTCCAGCAGACGGAGGCTCACGAGCACTCGCGTGCGGGCCTGGCCGCCGAACGGGCTGGATAGCGCCTTGACCAACATCTATGGTCATATGACCACCAAACGTGGTCACCGTCAAGGAGTTGCTTTCGCCAGGTCTCCCGCGCCATGCAGTGGCTGAAGGCGTGCCGGTCGCCGAGACCGACGAGACCGGGAATCGCCGGATGAGTGGCGGGAAGAAGGCCACGCGGGGGACGCCGCAAGGCGGGGTGGCATCGCCGTTACCGCTGCTTCTTAGTGGATCCGG
This sequence comes from uncultured Acidobacteriota bacterium, assembly GCA_963813325.1. GTDB lineage: Bacteria > Acidobacteriota > Vicinamibacteria > Vicinamibacterales > JAKQTR01 > CAWEYM01. The sequence goes on along the minus strand of CAWEYM010000001.1, from coordinate 308,844 downwards.
AGCGATGGTCCGCTCGGCGAGAGCGCGTCCGAAAGGCCGCCGCTCGCACTCGGCGCCGCAGGACCTGACGCCACCGCGCTTCGCCTCGACTCTACCGCTCAATTCGCTCGTCGGAGCACTTCTACCTCGGTCTCCAGACGGCGACCGAGACGATCGCGTTCCGTGTCGAGGTCATACGCGGCCTGGAGATTCAGCCAGAATCGATCGGACGTTCCGAAGAACCGCGCGAGGCGGAGGGCGGCGTCGGCCGTCACTGCACGCTTCGCCAGCACGATCTCATTGATCCGCGCTCAAGGAGGTGCCGACTTTCAATGCGTTCTGGCCGCGGTTTCTCGACGGCTACGCCCTGGCGAATCGGCAAAAGCCCAGCGGCATCGCCGCGAAGGAGACCATCGGCCGCGTGCATCTGCTGCCGCACGTCGGCTTGGAGCGGCTGGACGCGATCACGACAGAGCGGGTGCAACACCTCAAGCACGCGCTCGCCGATCGCGCGTCGAAGAGCGAGCCCTTCGGCGAAGCTCAGGGCGAGTCGGAAGGTGCCTTTCGACTCGGTCGCTACGCTCCCTCGCTCAAGGCACCATTCTCCTCGCCCTTCAAGTGCCCGAAGGGCACCATGAGCGAGCCCTTTGGCGAAGCTCAGGGCGAGCCCTTCGGCGAAGCTCAGGGCGAGTCGAATGGTGGAGGCGGCGGGAGTCGAACCCTAACGGGCACATCCCGCTAACTGGTTGATGGCGTTACGCTTCTTGGCCTAAGTGCTTACGGGAGTGAAACTTCCAGCTGCCTCCAGGTTCGCTGGCGTCCTCTCGCGTCCTCTGAAATCGACCCGGGTTGTGGAGACATTGTGGAGACGGAAAACGGCGTTGGTTGCCCGCGCCTCCGTCGGCGATGCGGCCTCGCCGAAACACGTCGCCTGGCCACGCCGCGTAAAGGAGATCGGATTCTCCGGTCCTGACGTAGCGTTCGACGTCTTCGCGTTGCCGGTCGGTCAGGGTCTTGATGCGAGGGTCGCGTGTCACTGCCGCTGATGATACCGTTCCTGCGCCAACGTCGGGCCTCGAAGGTGAAGCACCACCGATAGGCGCGGGTTGCCGCAAGTGGGAGTGGCCGCGAGAGGTACCACGAGGTGTTCATCGAGCATCGTGTAGAACCCGGTGAGCGGCTCGGATGACCCGTAGGCATCGACAGTGGCTTCTTCGATCATCTCGTCGAGCATCGCGCTCGACGGGACTGGCGATCGTCGTTTGCCCGTCTGTTTCTTCATCGGAACAACCGGGTCAAGCCCAGTTCGCAAAGTTCCTGAATCGATGCCGGCGTCAGTCCTCTGTATGCCGCCATCAGGGAGGCGCCACGGACCGTGTCTGTCGTTGTGTGGAACAACTCGGTCACGCGGGCCGCCACCTCTCGTTTCAACGACGGCTGCAACTGGGGGGCCACCGAGACGTGCCAGATCTCGTTCAGCTGAGTCAGTGCATCGCCGAACAACTCGATGGTGTCGTGGATGTACAGCACGTCCTTGGGCCGGTCGTCGTGCTTTCTCCGGGAGTGGATGAGTAACTTCTGGACGATGAAGCTCACCGGGTTGGGGACGAGAACCACCGCCGCTTCCGAGACAGCGAAGCCGTTGTCCTGACTCACCGTGGTTGCCCACGGGGCGATCAGGAGAACGTCGAGGTGCCGGAGTTTCTGCACCACGACCCCGCCGATGCGTTCGGTGACGTTGCGCGAGCCATCGCGGCGTCGTTCGCTTCCATGGAGTGGGGTGAGGAACTCGACATAGAAACCCAGGTCCTCCGCTCCCAGACTGTAGTGAGTGACCGGCGGTTGATCGTCGCCGGACATCTCCTCGAAGAATCCTCGAGCGATCAGCCTGCCGCGTAGATCCTCCGTGCGGGCGATCGTGCCCGGAGCGAGGGCAATGTCCGCATCTTCCGTTCGCAATGCATCGTAGGGTGGGGCGCCCGCTTCCGGGCGCTCACGATATAGGCGATGGGCCCATCCGCCGATGAATACGACCTTGCCGAGCCATGGACGAAGCGTATCGACCAGGAGCGAGAACCGCTCGGTGTCGCTATGGCTTGTGGGCATTGGCTTCCTTGATCATCGGCTTGATCACGTGCCGGTCGATGAGGTCTGCTTGCTCCTTCCCGCGCGCGGCGTGCGGGCCCGTGTCCAGCCAGACCTGAAGCACATCGGACACGAGCACGTCATCGACCGTGACAGCGCCGCGGAATACGGACTCCTTCGCGGCCGGGACGCGGAGCAACACGCTCGCCGGGTGCCCGGCCGGCGATGGAGAGAGTCCGGCATCGGGCAGGCGCTCCGATCGGAGCGCGTCAGTGTAGATATGCACGGGAGCGCCCGCGACATGTCCGAGTTTGAGCGCGCGGGCAGCCGCAAACAGTCCGAGGCAAGCGCGCCCTCCGAGCGCCTCCAACGCTTGAGCGAGTTGTCGACGTTCGTTGCCTGGTAATATCCAGCGGCAGGGCCATTCGTTCATGGGGCTGAGATATGCCCGTTGCCAACGTTCCAGGAGCGCCTCGAGCCGCACTAGCCGTAGAAGGCCGCTGCTCCGGTCGAGAAACTGCTCCTGTTCCAGTTGCCGGACCAAACGGAAGGCACTCATGACGGACACGTGAGCGGCCTTCGCCAGGTCCGAGGCGTTGCGGTACGCGCGGCGCGGGATTGCCTCTGGCAACAGTTCGCGCCGGCCAATGTGCGGCGCGAGCAGGACCTTCAGCATCCACTGGTTGAGGTCCGAGAACAGGTGCACGGCGGATTGAGACGCGCGGTCTGCCCTCGGCCCCGACGGTTTTGGCTGGACGTTGAGTTCGTCGAGACCTGGCCCGACGAAACAACGGAGGCCTTGGCGGTCGAGGAGCCCGACCGCGACGTCTGGCGCGTGGTCTCGCGCAAAGGACTGCAGGGCGTCTGCGACGGCTTTTCCGATCCTGGGCGCCGCGACGACGGCGAGGGGCTGCCAATGAGCGTGCTTTGCCGCCCGTGATCGCGCCTGCAGAACGGCCTGCGAGAGCAGGGGGACGAGCCGGTCGCCGCGGCCCTCCGAGGCCGTCTTCATATCTACCACGTAACGGTGCCGGCCCTTGCCAGCACGCACGTCGACGCGGCGCTCGCCCGGGTGTGGCTCGGCATGGATCCTCCAGCCGCCGCGCCGAAACGCGTCGACGAGGAGTTCTTCGAAACTCATCTCCGGCGGGAAGGCACCGTTCTGACTGGCGTGGGCGGGCATGGTCAGGATCCCAGATCACCACGGTGGTAACGTGGCCATGGTAATTAACATGGCCATGATAGCACGGCGGCGTCCTCCATCGCTACCTGACGTGTGGCGCTTCTTCTGATGTCGTCGAAGACGTCCTGTCTGTCCCGTCCGTGACGGCCTCGCTTCTGTGTTCGTCATGTCCCATCTAATGAACGCCATACGTATCTAAACATGGACACCACGTCCTGTCGTGGTCGCGGAGTCTCGGGAAACGGAGGGCGTCCCACGGCGAGCCGACACAGCTCTCTTCATCGGATGAGCCCGGTCACGCTAGACTGGCGCCTGTGTCGAGCCAGCCATTGTCCATGGGCGTCACCCAGTCATCACCGGCGCACGCCAAAGTCGCCCTCTTCCGCTCCCTCTTCCGGGGGCGTGAGGACGTGTATCCCCGGCGATTCGAGAGCCGCAAGACCGGGAAGTCAGGCTACATGCCGGCGTGCGCCCATGAGTGGGTGCGCGGCATCTGCGAAAAGCCCCGCATCAAGTGCGCCGACTGCCCTCATCGTCACCTCCTTCCGATGACCGACGAGGTCATCCGTTGGCACCTGTCTGGCCAAGATGACGACGGTCAGCCTTTCGTCGGAGGGGTCTACCCGCTCCTCTCTGACGAGACCTGTTACTTCCTGGCGATCGACTTCGATAAGGCCGGCTGGCGCGAGGATACCGAGGCCTTCCTCGATGCCTGTGGCCGCCGGTGCGTACCCGCTGCGCTCGAACGGTCTCGCTCCGGTCGCGGCGGACACGTCTGGATCTTCTTCGACAGCGCGATCCCTGCCGGGCTGGCTCGCCGGCTCGGGTCGCACGTGCTGACCGAGACCATGGAGGGCCGCCCTGATATCGGGCTGGATTCGTACGACCGCCTGTTTCCTAACCAAGACACCATGCCGCAGGGCGGCTTCGGCAACCTGATTGCCCTGCCTTTGCAGAAGCGCGCGCGAGAGCAGGGCAATAGCGTGTTCCTCGATGGGACGTTCACGCCATGGGCCGACCAGTGGGAGTTCCTCGCGAGCGTGGGCAAGATGAGTCGCGCCCACGTGGAGGAGATCACGGAGGAGGCGGAACGGCGCGACCGGATCCTCGGTGTGCGACTGCCTCCACAGGAAGACGTCGAGGATCAGCCGTGGACGGCGCCGCCCTCGCGTCACCGCAAAGAGCCGCCGATTGTCGGACCACTGCCGAAGACGATGGAAGTGGTCCACGGCAACCAGCTCTACATCGCCAAGGAGGGGCTGCACCCAGGTCTCCGGAACCGACTGCTTCGCGTGGCCGCATTTCAGAACCCCGAGTTCTACAAAGCGCAGGCCATGCGCCTGTCGACGTTCGACAAGCCGCGCATCATCGCCTGCGCAGAGGACCATCCACGCCACATCGGACTGCCGAGAGGGTGCCTCGAAGAGGTCAGCCAGATCCTGGGAGATCTGGGAATCTCAGCGGTCATTCGGGACGAGCGTTGCACAGGCACCTCGCTCGGCGTGACGTTTCACGGAGAGCTCCGGCCCGAGCAAGATGCGGCAGCACACGCGATGCTCGCGCACGAGACCGGCGTGCTGGCTGCCGCGACGGCGTTTGGCAAGACGGTGGTCGCCGCCTGGTTGATCGCGAGCCGCGGTGTCAGCACGCTGGTGCTCGTGCACCGGCGACAACTCATGGACCAATGGGTCGAGCGACTCGCGGCGTTTCTCGATCTGCCGGCGAAGTCCATCGGTCGCATCGGCGGAGGGCGAAGCCGATCCACGGGTGTGCTCGACGTCGCCATCATTCAGAGCCTTGTGAGAAAAGGCGTGGTCGACGATCGTGTGGCGGGCTACGGGCATCTCATCGTCGACGAGTGCCACCATCTGTCGGCGCAGAGCTTCGAGCAGGTGGCCCGCCAGGCGAAGGCCCGCTTCGTTACCGGACTGTCAGCCACCGTGGCGCGCAAGGACGGTCACCACCCCATCATCTTCATGCAGTGCGGGCCGGTTCGCTATCAGACCAACGCGAAGGTCCAGGCGGCGGCCCAGCCGTTCGAGCACCATGTCCTCGTGCAACCGACCTCGTTCATTCCAAACAGGAGCCCTGAGGCCGACAAGCGGATCGAGTTCCAGACGCTCTACCGGGAACTGGTGATCGATGACCTGCGCAACGACCGGATCTGCGCCGACGTGGTCGAGGCCGTGAACGGAGGCCGGTCCCCGCTTGTGCTGACGGAGCGGAACGACCACCTCGACCGGCTCGAGGCACGGATCGCTGGCAAGGCCGCGCACGTCGTGACGCTGCGGGCAGGGATGACCAAGAAGCGGAGGCGAGCTGTTGCCGACCTGCTGGCGTCCGTCCCTGCTGGGGACGGTCGGGTGATTCTGGCAACCGGCAAGTACATCGGAGAGGGCTTTGACGACGCACGCCTGGACACCCTGTTCTTGACACTGCCGGTCTCGTGGCGCGGCACGATCGCCCAGTATGCGGGTCGGCTCCACCGCCTGCATGATGGCAAGCGGGATGTACGGGTGTACGACTACGCCGACCTCAATGTGCCGATGCTGGCTCGGATGTTCGACAGGCGCTGCCGTGGCTACGAAGCAATCGGCTATCGGATTCTCTTGCCGGCGAGCGCGATCCCTGGATGGCCGGCCGATGTCGTCCTGCCGTCAGATCCAGCGTGGAAACGCGACTATTCCGGGAGTGTGCAGCGGCTTGTCCGCGACGGCGTTGACGTGCCACTCGCGAGCCTGTTCGTCCACGTCGCCCGTTTGGTGCCTCCCGATGCGGAAGGTGCTGATCGCGCGCGGAGCGCGACTGAGTCCTTCCTCTTCCGCCGGCTCGAGACCATGTCGGCGACGAAGGGGCGCTTCAGGCTCAACGCGACGCTGCCGATCGCATTCGACGGCCAGGGTAACCTGGAAGTCGACCTGCTTTGCGCTGATGCCCGTGTAGCAGTGGAGTTGGACGGCGCTCAGCATCTCGGGGATCCGATTGCGTACCGCCGCGACCGTCGTAAGGACCAGTTGCTCCAAGAGAACGGCTACTTGGTGTTGCGCTTCCTGGCTGAAGATGTGGGACGGAACCTGGGCATGGTACTCGATGCAATCTTGAGATCGCAGGGTAGACATCGGGGAGTGTCGTCCACGGTTCACACGCTCACGCTCCCAAGGGAGAACGCGAAGTGACTGCGATCGGGACCTGCGGAACGTCAATGCCGCACTTGCCGTCTTGCCGTGGCACTGCGGAAGGGGAGACGGCGACAGGCACGAACCGCACGAGTCGAGCGGTGTAGCCGCGCAGGGGAACGTAATGAGCGAGTACCAGGTACGACGAGTTCCAGGCAGTTGATCGGCCACTCTCGGCGGACGAAGTCCGAGCGCTTCGCGCGATCTCGTCGCGGGCGACCATCACCTCGACGCGCTTCAGCAACGTCTACAACTTCGGCAGCCTGAAGGCGAATCCGCACGACCTGCTGGCCAAGTACTTCGACGTGTTCGTGTACCTGGCGAACTGGCGCTACCGGGAACTCGCCTTCCGGTTCCCCAAAGCGGCATTCGACGCGAAGACGACGAAGCTCTACACGCTGCCGAACGGCTTGACGGTGCGGACGCAGGGTACCTACGACCTCGTGGTCGTCTCGGCCGAGAGCCCGGATGACGAGAATGAGTTCGAGGATGACGAAGGGAGAGGGTGGCTTTCCACGCTGGCAGGCCTTCGGGCGGACCTGGCCGCCGGAGACCATCGACTGCTCTATCTGGCCTGGCTGATGGGCGTGCAGGCGGGGGACACCGACGACGACGCCATCGAGCCACCCTGTCCGCCGGGTCTCAAGGACCTGTCCGGGGCGCTCGAGGCCTTCGTCGACTTCGTCTGGCTGGACCCTGACCTGGTGGCGGCGGCGGCCGAGGGCAGCCAGTCGTTGAAGGAGACATCGGACACGGACTTCCAACAGTGGATCGCGTCACTGAGTGACACCGAGAAGACTCAATTGCTTGTAAGGGTGGCCCGGCGCGACGGCGCGGTGGCCGCTGAACTGTCGGGACGTTTTCGACGGGTGACGAAAGCGACGCAGCCGCCCGTCCGAGGCCGACGTGTCAGCGAGTTGCGCGCGTCGGCGGAACGTCGGGCTGATGAGCGACAGCGGGCCGGAGGACAAGCGGGCGGCTGATGCTGACCGGCGCCGGAAGGCCGAGGAGCAGCGGGCACGCGGCGAGTACCTCGATGCCTTGGCCCGACGCCAGGACACCACGGTGGCGCGAGGTGGAGCAGTTGATCGGATCGCACCAGCCCAAGTCGTACGTCCGAGCGACGACACTGCTCGTCGATCTGCGCGACGTTGCCGAGCGCGCAGGCCGTGGGGACGCGTTCGCGCTGCAGTTGGCGACGCTCTGCGCCAGGCACGCGGCGAAGCCCGCGTTCCAGAGTCGGCTCCGGGCTGCGGGGCTGGGATTTGACGCCGCGACGCGGCGTTGAGAGTGTCCTCCGATGGCTCGACGGTGTGTCGTCGCCGGCCGCGGGTCAGGACGCCACAGGCAGTCGCGTGACTCCAATCAAGCACGCGTCCAACTTGCGCCGGCGCACGACAGGCTTCGGGACGCCCGAACCGACGCTACTCAGCGCGAGGGCTATCCCGCGGCCTTCGCGTTTGGCTAACTGGCTGAGATCTCAGGACTTACGGATCTCGCACCCACACCGAGTACAGCGACTGGCTGCCACCGTCGTCGACTGGCGTTCTCCTGCGTCCGCTGGAGTCGACACCTGTCGTGGAGATATTGTGGATACGGATTTATCTGGTGATGTAAGTCATTTATAATCAATAAGTTGTGGTGGAGGCGGCGGGAGTCGAACCCGCGTCCGAAAGCGCGTCGCCGGCAGACTCTACATGCGTGTCCTCTTCTGAAAGTTTCGCTGGCCCCGTGAAGAAGAGGCGAATAACCGGCGCCAGCTAGCTCCGAGGTCGATTCACCATACCAGGTCGGAACGCCCTGGCCAGGCTAGCCTGCGAAGATGACATCCAGCCCCGCCGTGCAGGCCCGGGCAGGGTGGACGTCGCGGTTAGTTAAGCCGCGAGAGCGAGCTGCGTGTTCGCAGTTAGGTTGTGTCCACCGGTTTTACGAGGCGATGGCGCTCGGCATGCGTCCCCCGGTCCTGCACCCCCGTCGAAGCCGTATCGCCCCCACAATCGGAAGGCTACGGGCTGGCCCTGACGAGATGGCCGGCCAAGTTGCGATACGTCAATTGTAGAAGCCCCGCCCAAGCCTGTCAAACTACTCTCCAGGCTGGATTTGTCCGATACGATAGCTTGACGGAGCTCACCCGGGCTTCCATAATGCGGACCGGGCCATAAATCGTCCGAGAAACAGGGCGTCCTGGCATGACACTCGAACAGCAGATCCAGCACCTCGTCGAAGAGGCCACGCGCCAGCTATCGGGCCACCTCCAGACCCAGCTCGCCGGCATGGCCACCCAGGTGGGCGAAGCCGCCGCGACCGATCGCGCCTCGGTCGTCCGCGAACTGAGCCTGGCCGCTGAAGCCGAGGCCGCCCGGCGAACCCAGGAAGCCGTGGCCGCCGCCGAGGCTGACGCCGCCCGCCGCCTCGAGGAGGCCGTCGCCGCCGCCCGCGCGGAAGGCGCCCGCCGTGTGGACGAGGCCGCCGCGATCGCCCGCGCCGAAGCGTCCCACCGCATGGACGACGCGGTCGCCACGCTGCGCGCCGAACACGCCCAGCAACTCGACATCGCCATCGCCGACATCCGGGCCGAACACGGCCGGAAGATCGAACTGGCCCTCGAAGCGGCGATGAACGCGGTCCGCACCGAACACGCCCGCGAACTCGACGCCGTGCGCGCCGAGCACGCCCAGCAGCTCGAAGCAGCCGTCAGCGCCGTTCGTGCCGAGCACGCGCAGCAACTCGAGGAGGCGGTCACCAGCGCCCGCGCCGAGCACGCGCAGCAACTCGAGGAGGCGGTCACCAGCGCCCGTGCCGAGCACGCGCAGCAGCTCGAGGAGGCGGTCACCACCGCCCGCGCCGAGCACGCGCAGCAACTCGAAGCGGCGGTCACCAACACGCGGGACGAGCACGCGCGCCAGCTCGACGCGTCGCTCGCCGCGGCCCGCGAGGAACACGGTCTGGCACTTGATGCCGCCCGCGCCGAGCACGCGCAGCAACTCGAAGCGGCGGTCACCAACACGCGGGACGAGCACGCGCGCCAGCTCGACGCGTCGCTCGCCGCGGCCCGCGAGGAACACGGCCTGGCACTGGAGGCCGCGCGCGCCGAGCACGCGCGCGAACTCAACGCGGCCATGTCCGCCGCCCTGGATCAGAACCACCAGATGGCGGCCGCGGTCGCCGCGGTGCGCGCCGGCCACGAAGAGCAGGTCCAAGCCGCGCTGGCCGACGCACGCGCGGAGCACGCCCGCCAGCTCGAAGCCGCCCTCGCGGCGGCGCGTGAGCAAGCGGCGCGGGAGGCGGCGGTGGTGATCGAAGCCCTGCGCGTGGAATCCGAGCGCGCGCTGGCCGATGCGCTCGCGGGCGCGGAGGTCGAGGCTGAACAGAAGGCCGCGGATGCCGCCGCCGAGGCGCGAGGGGAGGCGGCCGCGGTCGCGCGGCAGACGCTCGCGGAGGCGCAGGCCTCCGAACGCCAGAGTGAACTCGCCCAGGTCGAGCGCCTGCTGGACGCGGTCCGCCGCCTGGACGCGTCCCAGTCGCTGAGCGAGGTGCTCGACGTGCTCGCCGAGACCTCGGCGCGCGAAGCGCCGCGGGTGGCCATGTTCCTCCTCCGCGCGGGGCGCCTGGCCGGCTGGCGGTTCGCCGGCTTCGGCAGCGACCTCGATCCGCAGCGGATCGAGTATGCCGTTGACCAGGCCGGCCTTCTGACCCACGCGCTGCGCGCGGGCCGCGCGGTCAGCACGACCGAGGTGCCGGGCGAGGCCGCGGTGACGCCGTTCGGCCCGCTGGGCCCTGAGTGCGCGGGTGTGGTCGTGCCGGTCCGTGTCGGCGGCGAAACGGTGGCGATGGTGTACGCAGACGATGCGTGCGCCACGTCGAAGGAGGTGCCGAGCGCGTGGCCGGAAGTTGTCGAGATGCTCGCGCGCCATGCGGCCCGCTGCCTCGAGGTGCTGACGGTCGCCAAGGCCACGCGTCCCGCGCCGCCTCCGGACCTGGCGACGCCCGGCCCGCGCTACGCGCCGCACACGCGTTCGGTCCAGCCGACCGGCAGCGAGGATGACGATGCGGCGCGCCGGTACGCACGCCTGCTCGTCTCGGAGATCAAGCTCTATCACGAGGCCGCCGTGAACCAGGGCCGCCTCAATCGCAACCTGTTGGATGTGCTGCGCCAGGAAATCGATCGGGCCCGCAACCTCTACGAAGAGCGGGTGCCGTCGACGGTCCGGGCGCGGTCCGACTACTTCAGCCTGGAACTTGTCCGCACGTTGGCCAGCGGCGACGCGACGCTGCTCGGCGCCCGCTGATCGCGTGCACGTTCGTCGGAGTCAATGACTTCACGCCTCCGGTCAGCCCTCCTGGGGGGATGTGTCTGCCTGCTGCTCGCGGGCGGAGCCCTGCGTGCGACGCACGCCGAATTTCCGCGGCAAGCACCGCCGCCGGCGCCCAGGCCGGTCGATCTCCTGCCGACGGCCCATCCGCCGCTGCCGGCGGATCCCGCGACGCTGTGGCTCGTGCCCGATGCCGCCTGGCGGCCGTCGCCCGCCGACGGGGGGATCGCCCTGCGCGCCCTGACGGACGCGGCAGACCTGATCGCCCGGCAGAAGTGGGCGCAGGCCCTGCCGATCGCCGGCAGACCAGGCCTGGCCTCGACGCCACTGGCCGACTACGCGCTGTACCTTCGCGGGCTCGCCGAGCAGGGCCTCGGACGCACGGCGCAGGCGCGCGAAACCTTCGCGGCGATCCGGGCGCGGAAGCCGGTCGGAGCGCTCGCGCAGGACGCGCCGCTGCGCGAGGCCGAGGCCGCGGAAGCCGCGGGCGACTACGCGGCGGCGGTCGCGCTCTACGAGACGCTGGCGTCGGAGAAGGCGGTCGCCACCGACACCGTGCTGGCGCGTCTGGCCGCGGCCGCGGTGAATGCCGGCGACCGGGCGCGGGCCGTGGCCGCCTACAGCCGGTTGTTCTACCAGTATCCGCTGAGCGACCTGGCGTCGCAGCCGCCCGCCGGCTTGTCGGACGCCGACCTCGGGCCGCTCGGAGCGGGCAACGCCCGCTACAAGGCCGATCTCGCGCGGGCCGAGCTGCTGTTCTCGAACCGGCGATGGCCCCGGGCGCGCGACGCCTTCGAGGCGCTCCGGCCCTGGGCGGCGGGCGACGATGGCGAGCTGGTCCCGCTGCGCATCGCGGAGTGCGACCAGTACCTGCGCCGATACCAGCAGGCGCGGGACGGCACGCGGCCGTTCATCGACTCGGCCTCGCGGCGCGTGGAGGCGTTCTTCTTCCACCTCACCGCGACCCGCGAGCTCGGGGCGCACGACGAGTACGTGCGCATGGCGCGGCGGTTGATCGACGACTACCCCGACAGTTCGTGGGCCGAGGAAGCGCTCAACAATCTCGCCTCCCACTTCATCATCGAGGACGAGGATGACCGCGCAGACGACGTGTTCCACGAGTTGGTCGCGAAGTTCCCCTCGGGCCGCTATGCCGCGCGGGCGGGCTGGAAGATCGGGTGGTGGGCCTACAAGCACAGCCGGTACGAGGCGGCGGCGACGCACTTCGAGCAGACGGCGGCGGCGTTCCCGCGGTCCGACTACCGGCCCCCATGCCTCTACTGGGCGGCGAAGTCCCGCGAGCGCCTCAAGGACGCCGAGACCGCGATGGCCCGCTACCGGGTCGTGGTCGCGGACTATGCGAACTCCTACTACGGCCGCCTCGCGGCGGGCATCCTGCGCGCGAAGAAAGCGCCGCTGGAGCTGCCGGGCGATCCACGGCCATCCATTGCGGAGCCAAGCGGGCTGGACACGGACACGCCGGTGCCGACCGGGCACCTCATCCGTCTCCTGATCTCGCTCAAGCTGTATGCCCAAGCCCTGGACGAGGTGCGGTACGCCGAGCGATCGTGGGGCGAGTCGTCCGCGCTGCTGGCCACCCGCGCGTGGCTCCTCAACAGGACCGGCGACCTGCGGCCGGGCATCACCGCGATGCGGCGGGCGTACCCGCAGTTCATGGCAGCAGGCGGAGAAAAGCTGCCGCGCGAGCTGCTTGCGGTCATCTTCCCGGTGGACTACTGGACGCTGCTCAAGAAGTACGCCGACGCGCACCGGCTCGACCCGTACCTGGTGACGGCGCTGGCGGCGCAGGAATCCACCTTCGACACCAACGCGAAATCGGGCGCGAACGCGATCGGGATCATGCAGATCCTGCCGTCAACGGGGCGGCGCTACGCCCGCAAGCTCGGCATCCGCGGTTTCTCGACGAACCGGCTGACGGTGCCGGAGGTGAACATCCGGATCGGCACCGCCTTCTTCGCGGACCTCGTGCGCCGCTTCGGCGGCGTGCACTACGCGCTCGCGAGCTACAACGCGGGCGAGTACCGCGTGGCGCAGTGGATGGCGGAGCGGCCGGGGCTCGATCGCGACGAGTTCATCGACGACATCCCGTTTCCCGAGACGCAGAACTATCTCAAGCGGATCCTCGGCACGGCGGAAGACTACCGCTGGCTGTACGGGCGACAGGCAGGCGAACGGCGAACGGCGAACGACTACAGGCCGTGATTGGTCCGCCGCTGGCGGCCCTCGGCGCAGCACACGTAGCCCCGCGGCTTTCAGCAGCGGGGTGGCGATCGCCGAGATCCCCCAAGGCGGTGCGGCCAGGGACCCCCGGGCTGAAGCCCGGGGGCCACATCTGCGTGATCCGGGCCAACGCGGCTCTCGGCGCAACTCACGTAGCCCCGCGGCTTCAGCCGCGGGGTTGTGCTCAGCGTGGCCCCTCGTCCCCGTCAGTAGTCCGTCCGGTAGATCCGCACGTCCCCCTCCGTCGCCACCAGCCGCAGCCAGGGGGCGGCGTCGACGACGGCGCGGACCTCGGCCGCCCGGTCCCCGAACGCGCCCGCGTGCACGACGACATGCGTGACGCCCAGCGACCGCAGCATGTCGCGCGACGGGCCGTCCGGGAAGCCCTGCAACACCTCGGCGTGGCGGGCGTAGCTTTCCGGCATGAACCCGCTATAGCCGTTCACGATCGGCCGCCAGTGCGCGGTCGAATTCAGCACGTACGGCGCGTTGCGGAAGATGGCGAGCGGCGAGTAGAACGGGAACTCGGCGACGATCGCGCGCGGGTCGTCCGCGATCAGCCGGTAGACGCCAGGGATGCCCTCGAACGGGCGATAGGAAATCGGGGCGCGCAGCGCTTCGAGATTCGCGACGACCACCAGGCCGACGGCGAGCGCCGGCCACCAGCGCCGGGCCTGCCATTGCTCCCGCAGCCGCGCCAGGCCGAAGCCGGCCAGGACGGCGATGGCGACGAGCAGCAGGAACCCGAAGCGCGCGGCGCCACGCACGCCCTGCAGCAGCGGAACGGTGCTGTAGAGCCAGGCATACCCGGGCACGGCCGGGCCAAACGACAGCACCAGGCCCGTCAGGCCGAACGCCAGGCACATCCTCGAGCGCGGGTCCTTCACGCACCGCCAGCCGGCACACGACACGGCCGCCAGCAGGATGGCGACGACGCCGGGAAACAGGGCCGTCGCGCCATCCAGGAACCGGTGACTCCAGGCCGCGAAATGGATGCGCCCCGCGGTCGCCACGTAGTCGCGCCACGTCGACGAGTACCGGGCCACCTCGTCCAGCGAACGGGTGAGGCCCTGTTCCTGCTGCGCCAGGTAGTACGGCCACAAGAAAGGTGCGACGAGCGCGCCGAAGCCGACCGCGGCCACCCCCAGGTAGATCGGCGTGCGGACGCGATCGCGTCGCAGCCAGTCCTCGGGCCGCACCAGCGTCGACACGGCCAGCACCAGGGCCGTGAACACGAGCAGGTAGTTGGACGTCAGGGCCTCGAGGGCGGCGACCAGCGCGAGGCCGATCGCGGTTCGCAGACGCGGCGCCGCGAGCAGCCGATCGAGGAGCAGCAAGGCGAACGGCAGGAACTCCAGGTGCAGGGCCTGGACGTGGGGCAGCCGCGTGAGGGTATGCGCGTTGAAGGCCAGCAGCGACCCGGCGATCGCGCCGGCCGCCTCGCTTCCAGTCCACCTCCAGACGACGGTCCACATCGCCCAGGCCGACAACGCCAGGCCGGCCAACACGAGCAGGTTGTACGCGGTCACGGGCGAGGCGCCCGCCCAGCGCAGCGGCGCGGCCATCATCGCCGGCACGAACAGGTGCTCCGAGAAGGCCAGCGTGCGGCGCTCGGGGTAGAAGATGTTGGCGTCGAACAGGTGCAGGGGATCGCGCGGGGCCTCGTGGGCCACCCACGCCACGATCCACTCGTTCAGCATGGTGTCCGCGTTGTCGTGCCGCGACAGGCGGCCCGGCGCGGTGGCCAGCGGCCACGTGTGCGCGATCGCGAGCGCGACGCAGACGGCTAGCCTTGCGGCGGCCAGGCGACGATCTCGTAGAGCCACACGGAACCTTCGGTGCGAATAGGCCTGAGATACTCGTTGTACCGCTCGATCCGCTGGCTGACGTCGCGCCAGGCGCTCCGCGCGTACAGGTCGATATGGAACAGCACGTAGCGGACGCGGTGCTGCTGGAGGATCTTGAACGACTCCGGGTTCGGGAACGAGCTGACCGGGATCACCATCTCACGAAAGTCGGGCGGGATGTAGTCGCTGTAGCCGTTGATGAGCGGCCGCCAGTGGAACGTGGACGGCAGCATGTACTCGGCGTGGCGCGGGAAGTCGATGCGCCGGTAGAAGAACGGGAACTCCGCGACCGGTGCGTAGGGCCACCGGGCCAGCGTCGCGTACGCCTCCGGCAGGGGCCGCGCCTCCACCATGAACAGCGGCACGACCGCCAGGTCGGCCATCGTCAGGATCACGAGACCCGCCGCGAGCCACGGTGCCCGGCGCATCCTGTCGATCAGCCGCGTGATCGCGAACCCCGCCAGCACGCACAGTGCGAGGGTCACCACCAGACCCATCCTCGAAGGGGCGCGGAGCCACGCGAACAGCGGGATGGTCACGTGCAGCACGGCGTAGAGCCCCGCTTTCGGGCCGAACGAGGCCCACAGCGCGAGGCCCGCAAGGCCGCCGTAGAACACGACGTCGTCGCGGCCGCGCCCCCCGGGCGCGGGCGCCGGAGACGACAGCCCGATGACCAGGCCGGCCAGCCCGAAGACGACCGCGATGGTGCCCGGGTAGAGCACCTCGCTCCATCTGCCGATCAACGGGTGGATCCACCGGTGGGCCCACGCGGCCGACGCGGCGTAGGACGCCCAATCCGCCGACCACCGGCGCGCATCGTCCAGCGAGCGCGCGAAGCCGCTGCCGCTCTGCAGGTCCACGTAGGGCAGGAAGAACGGCGTGACGAGCGCGATCGAGAGCAGCCCGGCACCGAGCCCGCCGATCCAGTAGCGCGGCTCGCGCCACAGGCCTCGCGAGACCGCATAGAAGAGGATGCCGGCACCCGCGATCAGGCCCGCGAAGATGCCGTAGTAGCCGCACGCCAGCGCGGTGACGGCGAGCGTCACGCCGAGCGTCACGGCACGCCCCACGCTCCGGCGCTCAATGAAGCGGTGGAGCGCCAGCAGCGAGAACGGCAGACCTGCCGTCATCAGCAACTGGATGTGCGGGATGTGCGAGAAGACGAACGGGCAGAAGGCAAATGCCACGGCCGATACCGCGGCCGCGCCGCGCCGGCCCGTCAGGCGGCGCACGAGGAGGTACGTGCCGACCTGTGCCAGCACGAATCCGAGCAGCACGACGACGTTGTGCGAGAGGTACGGGTTGCGCGTGGCCGCCCACACCGGCGCGGCCATCGCGCCGGCCACGAGGTTCGCTTCCGAGTAGGCCAGCGTGTTGCGGTGGGGGTAGAAGATGTTCGCGTCGTACAGGCCGGACGGCTGCTCGACCAGCGCCCGCGCCACCCACGCCACGTTCCAGATGGAGAAGCGCCCGTCGTTCGTGTCGATGCGCCCCGCGTGGCCGGCCTTCCAGGCCAGCGGCCACGTCATGATGACGGTGATGGCGGAGGCGAGGAAGACGACGAGAAGGGCTTCGAGGGCGCGGGCCCGCATCGCGCGGTATGGTAGCATGAACGCCCGATGCGTCCTGACCGGCCTTCAGCGGTGGCCGCGCTCGCAGCCGGGTGCGCAGGCGCTGCGTGCTGGCTCTCGATGGGCGCCCTCGCGGTCACGGGAGCCGGGCCGCGCGCGGCGCGCGTCGGCCTGCTGCCGCCCTGGTGGCTGCTGGCCGCCTGCGTGCTCGGGGCGATGGCGCTCGCCATCGGGGCGCGCCTCTCGACCCAGCGATCCCTCCCGCTGTTCTTGGCCGGCGTGGTGGTCCTGCCGTGGCTGCCCGCGCCGCTGCCCGACGTGGTCCTCGTGTGGGCGGGGCCCGCGGGCTGGTTCGTCCTCGCCGCCGCGATCATCGGCGTGGCGGCCGGATCGACACACACCCAGACGGCATGGCGCGCCGGGAACAGGGGCCTGGCCCCTTTTCTGGCCGCGGTGATCGTGTTCGCGGCAGCGGGGTGGCGGGTCGCGCCGATGCTCCCGGGCGGCGACGAGCCGCACTACCTGATCATCGCGCAAAGCCTGCTGCGCGACGGGGATCTTCAGATCGAGAACAACCATCGACAACGCGACTACCGGACCTACTTCAGCGGCGATCTGCGCCCCGACTACCTGCGCCGCGGCACCAACGGCCAGATCTACTCGATCCACGCGCCAGGTCTCGCGGTGCTCGTGCTGCCGGCGTTTGCGCTCGGCGGCTATCCCGCGGTCAAGATCTTCCTGATCCTCATCGCCGCCGCGGCGACGACGCTGGCCTGGCGCGCCGCGCGGTCGGTCACGGGGAGCCCTGGAGCGGCCTGGTTCGCCTGGGCCGCGGTCGCGCTGACGACGCCGTTCCTGTTTCTCGCGTTCACCGTGTATCCGGACGGCGTCGGCGCCGCGCTCGTGATGACCGCGGTCGCGGCGCTCGTGACCCTCGACAGCCCCGTCGCCGCGGGCGCGGCGGCTCCGGGCGGGGGAGCCGCGCGCGCGCGCCCGCTCTGGTGGTGGGCCGGGCTCGGCGCGGCCTGCGCGGCGCTGCCGTGGCTGCACCCGCGCTACGCCGTGCTGGCGGCATCGCTCGGCCTGGCCGTGCTCGCGCGGATCGCGGGCCGCGGCCGATCGCTCGCGGCGGCGGTCGCGTTCCTCGC
Source organism: uncultured Acidobacteriota bacterium (assembly GCA_963813325.1). Classification (GTDB taxonomy): domain Bacteria; phylum Acidobacteriota; class Vicinamibacteria; order Vicinamibacterales; family JAKQTR01; genus CAWEYM01. The sequence goes on along the minus strand of CAWEYM010000001.1, from coordinate 291,301 downwards.
CGCGCCTGTCGGAAGCGCGGTCGCCTGGTTCGGCTACTTCTACCTGCTGTACGGCAGCGTCAATCCGTCGAGCGCGTACGGGCACTACACCCAGATGGCGGCGGCGCAGATCGCCAGGGGCCTGACAGGCCTGCTGTTCGACCAGCAGTTCGGTCTGATCGCCAACGCCCCGGTATACGCGCTGGCGATCGCCGGCTTCGTTCCGCTCGCCCGCCGACGCCCGCGCCTCGCGGCCGAACTCGCGCTCGTCATCGTGCCCTACACCCTGGTCACGGCGTCGTACCAGATGTGGTGGGGCGGCCACAGTTCACCCGCGCGGTTCCTCGGCCCGATTCTCCTCGCGCTGGCGTTGCCGATCGCCGCGGCCTGGACCGCCACGCGGACGCGCGCGACTCGTACACTCAATCTCCTGCTGCTGGCCGGCAGCGTGGCCCTCGCCGCGGTGTTCGTCGTGGTGGACCGGGGGCGCCTCGCCTACAACGTCCGCGACGGCTTCGCCCTCTGGCTGCTCTGGGCCAGCCCCATCGTCAGCGCCGCGCGCGGATTGCCCAGCCTGTTCCGGAACCAGCTGCCCGTGGCGTTCGCGGAGATCGCGATCTGGCTCGCGCTGCCGGCCGGCGCCTGGCTGGCGAGCCGGACGCTCGAGCGCCGCGCCCGCCTCTCGAACGGCGTCGTCGCGCTGCTGGTGCCGGCGGCGCTGGCGATCGCGGTCTCGCTCTCGATGGCGTGGTCGTGGCACGTCGAGGGCTCGCCAGGACTCGCGCCGGCGCCGGCGCAGCTGCAGTTGCTGCGCGCGGCTGCCGCCGGGCGCCACCCGGTGGCCGTGGCCTACGACCCGTTCAGGTTCGAGACCCCGTCACGGGTGCCGGGCCTGTTGAGGCTCGCGGCGACCGGGGTGCCCGCCGGAACGCTGCTGTGGTTTCCGAACGTGCCGGCCGGACACTACAGGCTGCGGCTCGACAACCGCGAACGCGATGCGGCCGTGGACATCGGCGTGAGCATCGGCCGCACGGATTCGCCGGTCACGACATGGGCTCTGCGCCACCTCGCCGCTGGACGAGCGGCGATCGATCTCGACCTTCCGGTCGAAGTCCACTCGATCGCCGTCCGCGGGCAGATCGTACCTCCCCAGGCGCTGCGCGCGTTGTGGCTCGAGCCGGTCGATGTCCGCCGCGGCACCCCGGTGAACGGCTTCACCCGCGCCACCGCGGCGCGGCGCTACGGTGATGCCGTCGTCTACGGGCTGGGCGACGACGTGTACCTGGAGCCGTCGGGTTTGTGGGTCGGGGCCGAGTCGGGCGCGGGGCTGTTCATCGTGTCGGACGCCCCGGGCGCGGAGCAGCGCCTGCTGCTGCGGGCCGGGCCCGTGGCGACGCGGGTGACGCTCACGTCGGGAACGTGGGCGGAAGAACTGGACCTGGCGCCCGGCGGGACACGCGAGGTGCTGGTGCCACGTCAACCTGATGGGCACGCGACGCCGCTCGCCGTTCGGGCCGGAACGGGATTCCGGCCCGCCGATAGCAACGCCCGCAGCACCGACACGCGGTATCTCGGCGTGTGGGTGGAACCGGGACAGCCTGCCGTTCAGAACCGGGCGACGCCGCCGAAGTAGAGCCCCTTCGTCTTGGCCTGGCCCAGATCGCCGGTCGCGCGGAATTCCACGTCGTTCGACCGGTAACCGGCCATCACCCCGAGGTTCTTGATGATGTAGTACGTCCCGTAGATGTCGAACTCGATGTACTTCGCGTAGTAGTCCTTGCCGACGCTGTCGGGCAGCTTGAACCCGGTCAGCTCGGCGGTGACCGACAGCGCCGGGATGATGTAGACGCGGCCGATCCCGCCGATCGCCGGGATGGGCGCCCGGGCGCGCGCGTACTCGGTGCCGACGATGCTGTCAAGCTGGACCTGGACGTCGGTGTATTTCGCTTCCAGCACGACCCCGAAGAACCCGCGGTCGTTCGACACGAAATCGTACTCGTAGCCGAACCGCCAGCCCTTCCACTGGTACGTGCTCTTCACGGGGATGCCGGCCGGGAACAGGATCCCGTTGAACACGATGTTGCGCGGCAGCGGCTGGTCGCCCTCGTAGCTCTGCGGCAGGTACGCGATGCGGAACTTCTGCTTCAGGGACGGGCTGAGGACCACGCGGAAGCCGTAGAGCGCCTTGTCGGCCATGCCGAAGTCGGAGGAGAAGTCGATCAGCGTCCCGGGAATGCCGAAGTTCTCGCTGGAGAACTGCGCGTCGAGCGGCGGGTTGGTGATCAGGAAGCCGGCCTCGACGTGATACGTCTCGCCCGTTGACGGGCTCTGGGTACTGAGCGGGCGGTACTGGGCGGACGCAGGCGACGCAAGAGCGATCAGCCCCAGCAGGCAGACCGCAACCGTGAGCACGCGCATGACTGCTTTCATGATTGAGTCCCCGGTTCCAGATGTTGCGTGTACGAAGCGATGCCCGGGTGCCCGCTGGGAGAGGCACCCGCAGGATAGCACAAGAGGCTGCCGCCGGTCATCGCCGGCAGCGTCCCGCGCCGGGGCGCCCCGGGGTGGTCAGGAGCGGTTCCGGTCCCGTTCCAGGGACCGCGCGTCGATGCCTCAACACCCCGGGGGCTGCCGGTAGAGCAGCCGCAGGAAGCGCCACAATCCCGCGAGCACGTGGCGGACCACGTCAGCCGGCCGCCGCCGCCGGCGCGGCCCGCTTGCCGAACCAGCGGCGGAACGCCGCCCCCAGGATGATCAGGACACAGACCATCATCGTGACGGTCAGGACCGAGTTGATGTAGCCCTGGACGTGCAGGGCGGGGTTCGGGCCGACAGCCTTGGGCCAGAAATTGTCACGCACGCTCATGAACCCGCCCGTCAGCGTCGTCGTGGCGAGGAACGCCATGGGCACCGCGGTGACCCATGCGTACTTCGCGCGGCCGAGGTTGACCAGGATCGTCGTGCCGATCGCCAGCGCCACGACCGCAAGCAGCTGGTTGGCGATGCCGAACATCGGCCAGATGGTGTCGATGCCGCCGGTCCAGATGAAGTAGGCCCAGCTCACGACGACCAGCGCGGTGGACACGATCGTGCCGGGCATCCAGCTCTGGCGTCCGAACGGCTCGTAGAAGCGGCCGCCGAACTCCTGCACGAGGAAGCGCGCGACCCGCGTCCCCGCGTCGATCGTCGTCAGGATGAATAGGGCCTCGAACATGATGGCGAAGTGGTACCAGTAGTCCATCAGGCCGGTCATGCCCGGGAGCTTGCCGAAGACCTGCGCCATTCCGACGGCGAGCGACACGGCGCCGCCGGTGCGGCCCGCGACCAGTTCCCCGACTTCCGCCTCGAGCGCGTGGAGGTTCTCGATCGGAATCCCGAGCGTCTGGAACACGGCCGGCGGCGTGTTGATGGCGAAGTAGTCGCCCGGGGAGAGCGCGCTCGCCGCGATGAGCGCGACGACGCCGACCAGCCCCTCGATGAGCATGGCGCCGTAGCCGATCGGCCGGATGTCCGACTCCTTGTCGATCATCTTCGGCGTGGTGCCGGACCCGATCAGCGCGTGGAAGCCGGAGATGGCGCCACACGCGATCGTGATGAAGACGAACGGGAACAGCGGGCCCGGGATGATCGGCCCGCCGCCGGAGGCGAACCTCGTCAGGGCGGGCATCTTGAGTTCGGGGTTGACCACGATCACGCCGAACACGAGCAGCGCGATGGTCCCGATCTTCATGAACGAACTCAGGTAGTCGCGGGGCGCCAGCAGCAGCCACACGGGCAGCACCGAGGCGAAGAACCCGTAGATGGCCATCGCGACGATCAACTGGTGCTTCGTCAGCAGGAACGCCTGGCCGAAGGCCGTCGCCGCCAGCGGCTTGCCGAGGATGACCGCCAGGAGCAGGCCGATGACGCCGATGACGGTGGCCTCGACGATGTGCCCCTTGCGGAAGCGGTACATGTAGAGGCCCATGAAGATCGCCAGCGGGATGGTGGTCCCGATCGTGAACGTGCCCCAGGCGCTTTCGCTGAGCGCGTTCACGACGACGAGGCCGAGGCCGGCGAGGGCGATGATGACGATGAACAGGATCGCGATCGCGGCGGTGACGCCCGCGACGGGGCCGATCTCGGTGCGGGCGATGTCGGCGAGCGACCGGCCGCCGCGGCGCGTGGACGCCCAGAGGATGATCAGGTCATGGACCGCGCCCGCCAGCGTGACGCCGGCGACGAGCCAGATCAGGCCCGGGGCGTAGCCGAACTGCGCCGCGAGGACCGGCCCGATCAGCGGGCCGGCGCCGGCGATGGCGGCGAAGTGGTGGCCGAAGAGGACCCACTTCGACGTGGGGTAGTAGTTGTGCCCGTCGTAGTTCGTGTGGGCCGGGGTCGGCCGCGAGTCGTCCAGGACGAGCAGCCTGGCGGCGATGAATGCGCTGTAGTAGCGATACGCGATCACCAGGATGCAGAGCACGGGGATCAGGACGTAGAGTGCGTGCATAGGCCTCTCTATCGGTGAACGGGGACGCGAATCCGGGCCATTGTAGCCGAGACGGCGGCCCGCGCCGTGCGGGATTTCGCGAATCCGATTCCGGTCCTGTATGCTGGTAGCCTGCCATGACGGTGTCGCCGGCGCGTCGCTTGCTGAAGTACGTCCTTCGCTACCGGGGCGGCTTTCTCCTCGGGCTGGCCTGCGTCTTCGTGTCGACGGCCGTCGGCCTGATGGCGCCGTGGGTCCTGAAGATCGCGGTGGACGATCTGGCGGGCGCGGTCACGGGCACCAAGCTGCTGCGCTACGCCGGCCTGCTGCTCGGCATCGCGGTCGTCGGCGGCGTGTTCCGCTTCCTCATGCGGCGGATCCTCGTCGGGCTCTCGCGCCACCTCGAGTACGACCTGCGGAACGACTTTTTCGCCCGGCTGGAGCTGTTGCCGCCGGGGTACTTCCACGCCCACCGCACCGGCGACCTGATGTCGCGGGCGACCAACGACCTCAACGCGGTCCGCATGATGATCGGGCCGGCGGTGATGTACTCGGCCAGCACCATCATCATCTTCGTCGTGGCGCTGGCGTTGATGCTCAGGCTGGACGCCTGGCTGACGCTGGTCGCCCTCATCCCGATGCCGTTCGTGTCGATCTCGGTGAAGTACTTCGGGGGCGCGATCCACCGCCGGTTCGAGCGCATCCAGGCGCAGCTGTCGGACCTGAGCGCGGTGGTGCAGGAGGCCCTGTCGGGCGTGCGCGTGGTGCGCGCCTACCGGCAGGAGGCGGCCGAGCTGGATCGCTTCGAGGCGGCCAACCGCGAGTACGTGGCGCGCAACGCCGTGCTGATCCGGCTGCAGGGGATGTTCTTCCCGAGCATGGGGCTGTTCCTCGGGCTGGGCGGCCTGCTCGTCCTGTGGCTCGGCAGCCGGGAGGTCATCCGCGGCCGCATGACCGTCGGGGAGTTCGTCGCCTTCAACGCGTACCTGACGATGCTGAGCTGGCCCATGATCGCGTTCGGGTGGGTCACCAACATGCTCCAGCGCGGGACGGCGTCGTGGAAGCGCATGCTGGACGTGATGGCCGCCGAGCCCGCCATCGTGGACGGGCCGCGCCCGGCGTCCGCCTTCCCGCCCGGCGCGATCCGCGGCGCGATCGAGTACCGCCGCCTGTCGTTCGCCTACGACGGCCGGGAGGTGCTGTCCGACGTGTCGATCCGGGTCGAACCCGGGCAGACACTGGCCATTGTCGGCCACACCGGATCCGGCAAGTCGACGCTGATCAACCTGCTGCCCCGGCTCTACGACCCGCCGCCGGGCACCGTGTTCCTCGACGGGGTGGATGTCCGCGAGATGCCCCTGGCGACGCTGCGCGGCTCCATCGGGTTCGTCCCGCAGGAGCCGTTCCTGTTCTCCGACACCATCGCGGAGAACGTGGCGTTCGGCGCGGGAGGCGGGAACGGCGCGCCTCCGGACATCGACGCGGTGCGGCGGGCCGCGGAGGTCGCGCGCCTCGACAAGGACGTGACCGACTTCCCGCACGGGTACGACACGGTGCTGGGCGAGCGCGGGATCACGCTGTCGGGCGGCCAGAAGCAGCGGACGGCCATTGCGCGCGCCGTGATGACCGATCCGCGCGTGCTCGTGCTGGACGACGCGCTCTCGGCGGTGGACACCTACACCGAGGAGGAAATCCTCTCGCGCCTGCGCGGCGTGATGCGGCAGCGGACGTCGATCATCGTGTCGCACCGGGTCTCCACCGTGCGCGACGCGGACCAGATCGTCGTGCTCGAGACCGGGCGCATCGTCGAGCGCGGCACCCACGAGGAGCTGCTGGCGGTCAACGGCCGGTACGCGGAGCTGCACCGGCGGCAGTTGCTGGAAGAGGAGCTGGCGGGGGTGTAGGGCGACGACCGGCGGACGGCCCACGGCGAGCGGCGCACGGCCGCGATCGGCGACGATCGGCGACGATCGGCACTCGAGACTCGGAACTCAAGACTCAGAGCTGATCAGTAGTGTCCGGTTCATCTGACTGCGACCGACCGCAACACCAATGGTGATGCGGTGTTCGAGCGTTACATGGGTGTCCACGATTTGAAGTGCGCCCGGCGTGTTTGCGATGCTCACGGGTCGGAACGACCTGGGGTGACGCATGAATCTGGGCAAGACGCTGTTCGCGCAGGTGATGGAGTTCGTGCCGTGGAAGACCTTCGGACGCATCATCGACCGTCACCAGGGCGATGCGAGCGTCCGGACGTTGGGCTGCGCCGACTTGTTTCGCGTGATGGCGTTCGCGCAGCTCACGTGGCGCGAATCGCTGCGAGATATCGAAGCCTGCCTGGCCGCCAATCAGACGAAGCTGTTCCACATGGGGTTGAAGGGGCCGCCGGCGCGATCGACACTGGCCGATGCCCTGAATCTGCGCGACTGGCGCATCTACCATGCGCTGGCGCAGCGCCTGATCGCCCGGGCCAGAATGCTGTACGCCCAGGAGCCGTCGCTGGTGGATCTCGACACGACCATCTACGCGTTGGATTCGACCACCATCGATCTGTGTCTGAGCTTGTTCGACTGGGCGCCGTTTCGCTCGACCAAAGCGGCGGTGAAGGTCCACACGCTGCTCGATCTGCGAGGGTCGATTCCCGCGTTTATCCACATCAGCGACGGCAAGCTGCACGATGTCAATGTCCTGGACATCCTGCCCGTCGAAGCGGGCGCCTTCTACGTGATGGACCGCGGCTACCTGGACTTCGAGCGGTTGTACGCGATGCACCAAGCCGCGGCGTTCTTTGTCACCCGCGCCAGGGTGGGACTGGACGCGCGGCGCGTGTATTCGGCACCCACGGATCGGACCAGCGGCGTGATCTGCGATCAGCGCGTCATGCTCAATGGATTCTACTCGGCCAAGCACTACCCGGAGCATCTGCGGCGCATCCGTTTCACGGATCGTGCGTCGGGCAAAACCCTGGTGTTCCTGACCAACAACACCGTGCTGCCGGCGCTCACAATCTGCGCGCTCTACAAGAGCCGCTGGCAGGTGGAGCTTTTCTTCAAATGGATCAAGCAGCACCTCCGCATCAAGCGATTCCTGGGCACCAGCGAGAACGCCGTCAAGACGCAGATCTGGTGCGCCGTCGCCACCTACGTGCTGATCGCCATCGTCAAGAAGGAATGCCATCTCGATGCGTCGCTCTACACCTGTCTACAGATCTTGTCGGTCTCGATCTTCGAGAAAACCGAGGTTTCATGCGCCTTGCAGACCGATCGATCCCAATCAGAACCACCCAACCACCCCAACCAATTGATTCTGTTCGACTTCTAACCGGACACTACTGAGAGCTGATACCTGATAACTGAAGACTGACCGCTGACAACTGAGATCCCCGTGCAGGAAGAAGAAGTTCTCGGCCAGGCCTACGACGCCGCCCTGATGCGGCGGCTGATGGGCTACCTGCGACCGTACTGGCTGCAGGCGCTGGTCGCGCTCGCGGCGATCATCGGCGGCTCGGTGCTGCAGCTGGCGCAGCCCTACCTGATGAAGCTGGCGATCGACCGGTACATTGCGACCGGCGACCTGCAGGGCCTGAACCGCATCGCCCTGTGGTTTCTGCTCATCCTCGTGTCCTCCTTCGTGCTCGAGTTCGCGCAGACCTGGATCCTGCAGATGACCGGCCAGCGGATCATGTTCGATCTGCGCATGCAGGTCTACCGGCACCTGCAGCGGCTGGACGTGGCCTTTTACGATCGTAACCCGGTCGGGCGCCTGATGACGCGCGTCACGACGGACGTCGACGTCCTCAACGACCTGTTCACGTCGGGCGTCGTGTCGGTGTTCGGCGACGTGTTCACGCTGGTCGGGATCATGGTCGTGCTGCTGGCGATGGACTGGCGGCTGGCGCTGGTGGCCTTTTCGGTGCTGCCGCTGATCGTGGCCATCACGCAGTGGTTCCGCCGCAACGTGCGCGACTCGTACCGGACGGTCCGCACGTGGATCGCCCGGATCAATGCCTTCCTGCAGGAGAACATCACGGGCATGGCGACCGTGCAGCTGTTCGGGCGCCAGGCGCGCAACTTCGCCGCCTTCGACGGGATCAACCGCGCGCACCGGGACGCCAACATCGACTCGATCTTCTACTATGCCGTGTTCTACCCGGCCGTCGAGATCGTCGGCGCGCTGGCCTCGGCCCTGATCATCTGGTGGGGCGGCGGGTGGGTGCTCCGGGGCACGCTCACGCTGGGTTCGCTGGTGGCCTTCCTTCAGTACTCCCAGCGCTTCTTCCGCCCCATCTCGGACATGTCCGAGAAGTTCAACGTGCTCCAGGCGGCGATGGCGTCCTCCGAGCGCATCTTCACGCTGCTCGACACGCCCGTCGCGATCGTGAGTCCCGCGGCGCCGACCCCGGCCCCGGGCCGCGGGCACGTGGTGTTCGACGGCGTGTGGTTCGCCTACGCCGGCGAGGACTTCGTGCTGCGGGACGTGTCGTTCGAGGTGCGCCCGGGCGAGCGGGTCGGCATCGTGGGCGCGACCGGCGCCGGCAAGTCGACGCTGATCAACCTGCTGATGCGCTTCTACGACGTCGGCCGGGGCCGGATCCTGGTGGACGGCGTCGACGTCCGCTCCATGGATCTCGCGGCCCTGCGCCGGCACTTCAGCCTCGTCCTGCAGGACGTGCACCTGTTCTCCGGGACCATCGCGAGCAACGTGCGGCTCGGCGACGACGGGATCGGCGCCGCGCGGCTGCGGGCCGCGGTGGAGGCCGTGCACGCCGATCGGTTCGTGGATCGCCTGCCGCAGGGGCTCGACACGCCTGTCGCCGAGCGCGGGGCCACGCTCTCGGTGGGCCAGAAGCAGCTCCTGTCGTTCGCCCGCGCGCTCGCGTTCGATCCCCGCGTCCTGATCCTCGACGAGGCGACCTCGAGCGTCGACACGGAAACCGAGTTGCTCATCCGCGACGCCCTGCACGTGCTCATGCAGGGCCGGACGACGATCGCCATCGCCCACCGGCTGTCGACCATCCAGGACATGGACAAGATCCTGGTGCTGCACAAGGGGCAGCTCCGCGAGGCCGGTTCGCACCAGGAACTGCTCGCCGCGCGGGGAATCTACTACCGCCTCTACCAGCTCCAGTACAAGGACCAGGAAGGCGCCGCCGTGGCGGCCGCCCCGGCGGCCCGTACGCACGGAGAGCCGGCTGGTGCCGGCTCTCCAATCTGAACGGCGAACGGCGCACGGCGCACGGCCTTGCACCGGCTCGCGACGTGCGGCTTGCGGCACGCCACGCAGCGACCAGCTACCGCTTCACGATCCGGATGTTCCCGCTGAAGCTGGTCACCGTCAGCATGGCCGACCCGTCGCCGTAGGTCCCGCGGATCTCCTGGCGGCGGCGCGACCGCCGGCCCTCGTCGCCGCCGAACCGCATGTTGATCGGCAGGTCGCTGTTGATGTCGCCGCTGAACGTGTTGGCGCTCAGCTCGAACCCGACCGTGTCGCCCGTCCGCACGACGACATCGCCGGAGTGCGACGTCAGCTCGTAGCGGCCTCCCTTGGCGAGCGGACCCTCGAAGGTCAGGTCGCCGCTCACCGACTTGGCGGTCGCCCGCTCGCAGGTCACGTCGATGAGCCGGATCTCGCCGCTCACGCTCCCGGCCTCGAGGCTCCGCGCCTTGACGCCCCGCAGGGACACGTCGCCGCTCACCGACCCGGCCGTCAGCGTGTCGGGCGAGGAGGCCGACTGGACGGTCACGTTCCCGGACACGGTCTTGGCCGTGTCCAGGCGGGCTGAGGCGTCCACGGTCACGTCGCCGCTCACGGTTTCAGCCCGGAGATCACCGTCGATGCCGCTCACCTTGATGTCGCCCGACACGGACTTCAGCGAGACCTCGGCGCCCTTCGGCACCGTGACGGTGAAATCCACCGCCGCCGCGTTCCGCGTGTCGCGCGGGTACTCGACCCGGACCTCGACGCGCCCGGCGCTCTCCGTGACGTCGATCCTGGCATTCTGGAGATCCGTGGTGGTGCGGCCCTTCTTGATGGCCTCGATCTGGATCTGGGTGCCCGCGCCTCCGGTGACCACGATGTCGCCCGAGATGTTGGCGAGCAGGAACGAGCCGGTGGCGCCGAGGGTGACGGACTTGGAGAACCGCTCGGTCTGCTGCTGATCGGACCAGCCTGGGTCCGCCGGCGCCGCACGAAGGGGGATCGCCGCGAGAGCGAGCCCGAGAGCCAGCGATGGGGCGAGGAGTGCCTTGGTCTTCATGATCGATGTGCTCATGACTTGTTGAATCCCTGGATCACGCGCGCCGCCCCGGCCTGGTTTCCCTTGCGCATCTCGTTGATGAGCGAGACGGTGTCCTCGAGCAGCGCCACCTTGCGACGGAGGGCCTCGAACAGGCTCTCCTGGGCGAGTTGGCTGTTGGGCTGGCTCTTCAACGCGACCCGGCTCTCCTGGATCGCCTGGTCGATGATGCCCAGGTTCTTCTGCAGCGTCGCGGCCACCTGGGGATCGAGCGACGACTGCCCGGCCTTGGCGATCTGTTCGAGCCCGGCGATGGCTTTGTCGTAGTGCGCTTCGGCCAGCCTCAGCTCCTCGTCCACGCTTTTGACGAGATCACTGTCCGGCGCGTGCACTGGGCTGCCCGCGGCCGGCGCCCCGGCGCCCGCGGTGCGTGGGGCCGGCTGCGAGGGGGCGGCCGGTCCGCGCAACAGCAGCAGGCTCGACGCCACCGCCAGCACGAGCAGCGCCGCGACCGCGAGGATCATCAGCGGCGCGCGCCATCCCCGGGCCCGGCCCGCGTCGCGCTCCTGCTCGAGGCGCGCGGCAATCCCGGCCCAGGCCTCAGGCCCGGGCGCCATGCGGGGCAGCCGGGCCGCCGCCTGGCGGATCTGCCGCATGTCGGCCGTGTAGCCCCGGCACGCGGGGCAGGCCGCGAGGTGCCGCTCGAGCTCAGCCTGCTCCTCCGGCGTCAGATCGCCATCGAGGGCGGCGTCGGCCCACGCGCGGTAGATCTCACAGTCGCGATTGGTCGTTGGCGCGTCGCTCATGGTACGTCTTCAGGCGTCCGGGTCCTGCCGGGAAAGGTGACGACGTCGGCCGGCGCGACCGCCGGCCCCGCCGCCGCCCCGCGCAGCAGCACCCGCAGCCGCCGCCGCGCCTTGTGCACGAGGGACTTCGACGTGCCCTCGGCGATTCCCAGCAGGCGTCCCACTTCGCCGTGCTCGAACCCTTCCACGTCGTGCAGCACGAAGGCCGACCGGTAGCTCGGCGGCAGTTGCTGGATGGCTCGCTCGAGATCCAGCCGGTCCAGCGCCGTATCGGGCCGCCACGCCCCGCTGGCGGCCGGCTCGAACCCTTCGAGATCCTCGATCGACGCGGTGGCGTGCTGCTGCTTCCCCTGCTTGCTCCGGAGCCAGTCCAGGCAGTGGTTCGTCGCCAGGCGGTAGAGCCACGTGCCCAGCGCCGACTCGCCCCGGAAGCTGTCCAGCCGGCGGTACACCTGCAGGAAGATCTCCTGCAACAGGTCCTCCGCGTCGGCCGAACTGCCGGTCATCCGGTACGCCAGGTTGTAGAGCCGGCTGCCGTGCTCGCGGTAGAGATCCTCGAACGCGGGGAGCTCGCCGCGGCGGCATCCGTCGACCACATCCCGCTCGGTCCGGACGGCCTGCTGTCTTTCAGACGAGATCATGGGTGCCTGGGGTTGCCCGCGCACAGCGACTGGCGGTGAAGACGTTCTGCTTTCTGCTACCGGGATACGTTCGCCCGAGGGCCGTTGTTCCCCCGCCGGCGCCCCCCTCGCGCGGACGAAAGCCCGGCCTCTGGCCACCGGTGGTCGGTCCAGCGCCTGATACGGGCGCCCACCACGATCAGGCCTTCGGCGCGCAGCAGGCTGCGCTTGAGGGCCGGATTGCCGCCGAATCCGCCCAGACGGCCGCCAGCGGCCACCACCCGGTGGCAGGGCACCGAGGCGTCTGCGCACCCCCGCATGACATTGCCCACCGCGCGCGCGGCGCGCGGGCGTCCGGCCAGGGCGGCGACGTCCCCGTAGGTGGCCAGACGGCCCGGCGGGATGCGCCGGACGACGGCCAGCACGCGGGACGCGAAGCGGGCGGGCACGGCTCAGAACCGGAGGCGGACGCCCCCTCCAAGCTGCAGGCCGCCCGCCGTGGCGGTCGTCTTCTGTCCGGCGACGGGCTCGAAGGTGACGCTGGCGCGGCTGTAGCGGATCAGCCCGCCGACGCCGAACGACTTCGACAGCATGTAACCGACGTCGGCGCCGGCGTTGAAGCCCGTGGCCGCCTTGCTGAAGGACCTCGAATCGACGCCCGTGTAGGAGGCCGTGTCGAAGGGGTAGCTCTCGGAGAACGTCACGCGCGTGGCGAGCTGCTGCGACACGGTGATGACGCTCGGCCCCCCGAAGACCATCACGTCCAGCTTGTCGCCGAGCGGGAGGACATAGCTGACCTCGACATGCAGCCCGACCTCGCTTCGCGCGAGGCCGTCGGCCGATCCGCTGATCGCGCGGCGGCGGTTGAAGTGGAACGGGTGGGGCAGTTGCGCGCTGACCGCGGCCGCGCCGGACCTGCTGTAGCCCGACACGCCGACGCCGACCGCGACGTTCCGCCACAGGCGGATGCCGGCCCGCCCGCTGACGAAGGCGCCGGGCCGGACGTCGTACGTGGCGTCGAAGGTCGTCGATTCGGCGTACAGGTCGAACGGCACGGTCGAGGTGAACGTCGACGCCGTCACCTGTGCGCCCGCGTCGATGCTGACGAAGCCGCGGGCCTCCCAGCCCGGTCCGGCCGGGGACAGCGGCGCCTGCGCGGCCGCGTGCGCGACGCCGATGGCGAGCGAAGCCGCCACCACGAGAGGGATTACCGGGTGTCGGGTCATGCGTTCGTCCTCGGGAGGTCGCCGCGGCCGGCTCAGTTGACGCCCACCGCCGTCCACGCCTGGACGATGGACCGTTCGGGCGCGCTGCCGGCGCCGTACAGGTCGCGGGCAGCCTGGATGCAGGCGGCGCGGGCGACCGAGAACGACGCGTTCGACGGCAGCAGCTGGGTGAAGGCGCGGTAGAAGACCTTTTCGATCTGCTCGCGGTTGGCGCTGCCCACGCCCTGGACCGGCAGGCCCGAGGTGCGATTGGTGCCGCCCTCGATCGCGAGGTAGAAGGCGTTGTTGGCGATGCCGGAGTTGATGTGGACGCCGCCGTTGTCGGCGGTGCCCAGGTACCGCCGCGAATAGTGGTCCGGGTCGCCGTAGGCCTGCGGGTTGGCCATGGACCTGAATGCCGACATCGGGCTGGTCAGATCCTCGCCGAGCAGGTAGTCGGCCTTCATGTAGCCGACGCCGACGTCCTGGAAGTAGAACTCGACGCTCGTGCCCATCATGTCGGAGAACGCCTCGTTCAGCGCGCCGGGTTCGTTCCGGTAGATGAGGTTGGATGAGTAGTCGGTGACGCCGTGGGTCAGTTCGTGCGCCACCACGTCGAGCGCGCCGGCGAAGTAGTTCCAGTGCAGGCCGCCGGCAGTCAGGTTGGCTGGCAGGCCCTCGCCGTACACCATGATCCCGTAGCCTGCGTAGAAGGCATTCAGGTAGTAGAGGCCGAGCACGTCGCTCGGCGCGCTGGCGGCGTCCTCGCGGCGGACCGGGTGCACCAGGCTCGACATCGACAGGTTGCGGTTGTCGAGCCCCCGCCGGTCAAAGCGCTTGTAGTAGTAGTCGTAGGTCCAGCCGGCGTAGGCGTGGGCATCGACCGTCGCCGGGTCGGTCCACTCGTCGTCGGTGTCCGCGCTGATGTCGCTCTCCGACAGGGTGAGGCGGCCGTCGAGGAAGTCCTCGGTGCGCTGCAGGTTGCCCTTCATGTCGAAGGTGTACAGGCGCGCCGGCCGGAGCTGGTCCCACGCCAGGTACTGGCCGTTCCGCTCGGTGGTGCTGAGCTTCTTCGTGTCGTTCAGGACGCCGGTGCCCGTGCCCACCGCCGTCTGGAGATCGCTGTACTCGAGGGCCACCGCGCCGGTCCGGGCGTCGATGAAGTAGACGCGGAGGTCGCCCCTCGTCATCACGCGGGCGCGCCAGGCGAGCACGTAGCCTCCTTCGTCGCGCGGCAGCACGACCAGTTCCGGCGCCCGGCCGGGGCCCGGCGCGGCGCCGGCGACCTTCGCGACGACGGCGGCGGCGTCGTCACTCGACAGCGTGGGCGTGGTGTCGATCGCGATCCCCGCGTACAACACGCCGAAGACCGACACGGTCTGCCCGCGGTCCGCCTGGCGCGTGAGGTTGGCGCCGAACACGCGCACCCCGCCGAAGTACTGGTCGAGGTGCTCGTGCGTGCGCCCGGGCAACATCGGGTCGTCCTCCGAGGCGCGAACGTGCAGGGACCCGTCGCGGAGCATCCGCCCGACCTGCACGTCCCAGGCGCGCAGATCGCCGATCGACGCCGGCGCCACGAGCAGGCGTCCCCGGGTCGCGGGGTCCCACTTCAGCGGGCGGGCATGATCGTCGGGGGCCTGCGCCATCCCAATGAACGGTACCGCCACGGCTACGGCAAGCAGGGCAGGAATGAAGCGGCGCGGACGCAGCAGCGGGCGCATGTCGTCTCCAGGGGCCCATGACGCTCCGCGCGCGGGACGCGGCGGGCCGCACGGCCGCCGTCATCAGCGCGGACCGTGCGTGCACGAGCAACTCGATTGACAGTAGGCGAGCCCCCCGGGGTTGTCAAGCAACGCCGCGCGCGCCGGCCCGGGCCGATGCGCGCGCGGGGCGGGGCGGATCAGCGGCCGGCGGCCGTCCCCGGCGGCCTGGCCGGCGCCAACGCCGCACGGGATGCGGGCGCCGCGCCGTAGTAGATCGAGTTGAACAGCAGGTGGTACGTGTTCCAGCTTTGGGCCCGGATCTGCACGCGGAAGGTGTGCATGATGATGCGCCCCTTGCCGATCGAGGTCTCGAGCACGGCGCCCGTTCCCTGCAGGTGGGATTCGCCCATGATCCATCCGCTGCGCAGCAGCGACGCCTGCGGATAGCGCGCGATGGTCGCCGTCCTGGTGGACGACAGGGCGGCCGCCGGGAGGTAGCCGCCGTTGTTCATGAACATCGCGTCCGCGGTGGACGCCATGCCGTAGCCGATCGGATGGCGGGTGTCCACCTCGAGCCGGAGGATCGACCCCGGGCAGAAGAACGCGTCCTGGTCGAGGTCCTTGAGCACGTTCTCCACCGGCGCGCCCAGCTGTTCGATCGCGAACTGCGCCGCGTTCCCCAGGGTGACGATCGCGCCCCCGTCCTCGATGAACTGCCTCAGGTTCCGCAGCCCCTCGTCGCCGATGCCGCCGCGGTACTCCGGCGGGACGTTGCGGGCCTGGCTGCCGCGCATGATCTGGGACGGCGACATCTCGGCGAACACGATGACGTCGAAGCGGTCCAGCAGGCCGGGCTTCTTCAAGTCGGCCGGCCGCGCCTGCGTGAAGGGCAACTCGTGCTGCTCGAAGATCAGGCGCGTCCACCCCGCGTCCATGTTGCCGCCCCACGGCTCGTAGATCGCGACGCGCGGCGCCTTCAGCTCCAGCAGGCCGACGCCCGCGGGAGATTGCGCCGTGGCCTCGACGTCGAGCGCGAGATCCCGGGCGATCTTCTCGATGAGCGCCGCCTTCGCCCCGCGGACGACGACCGCGCCCGGCGAAAAGGTCCGGCCGTTGACCTCGACCTGGTCGCGCGCCCAGCTCACCTGCGCCCCGTCCGCGAGCAGGCGGTTGGTCGCCGTGACGCTGGCCACGCTCTCGTGGCCGAACACGTGGACCGGACCGGTCCCGTGCACCGTGCCGGCCGGCGCCTCGACGTCGCCGGTGACCCGCACCAGTTCGGCGTCGAACGGCTTGTCGGCCAGGATTGTCTCGACGCCCATCAGCATGCCGAGCGACCACGCGGCGACGTCGTACGGGCGATCGACGGGCATGGTCGGAACGGGCCAGCGGATGTCGGGGTAGGTCTGCGGTTCGAGGAGATCCTTGATCCAGCGTCCGGCCGGCTGCGCCAGCGCGACGACGTAGGCCCCGGCGCGGTACGTCCGGCCGTCGGCGGTGAAATCCCGCGCGCTGCGCTGGACCTCGCCGCCCTGCGCCTGGATCAGCTGCAGGAGACGGGCCGTGGCGACCGGGTCACGCTGGCCGGCCGGCACGATCCACGCGAACGGCGACCCCTGCTTGAAGCGCTCGATGGTCCGCTGGTTCATCAGGTAGAAGTTGCGCTTCAGCATCTCCTTGTTGTTCGCCACGGCCTCGATCAGGCCCAGGGCCGACGTGTACTGGTAGTCCACCACGTCCGCCAGGCTCCAGGGCCCGCCCAGCCAGGGCTGGAGGTAGTTCATGCGGTACTGCGTGTCGGTGGGCGCCGGCAGCGGCGCGTCGGGGTCGCGCTCGCCCGCGGCGACGCGCGGGGTGTCCGAGGCCGGCCGCGCCGGCCGGGCCCGCTCCTGGTCGAGCGTTCCGCCGAGCCGGGAACTCGCCGTCTCGGTCAGCAGCCCGATCATGTTGTGCCACCACGGGCCGTTGTTGTTGGCGCCCTGCCAGAAGCCCGTGTACTGCTCACCCCAGATCACGCCGGTCTTGCCGGCCTCCGCGAGCCTGGCGGCCATCGCCTGGCCGAGCAGGTTGACCTCGCTCCACACGATCGGATCGACATTCGGGTTCGGCGGGTTCTTGAACGGCGGCACGAAGATGCGCGCGCGGGCGCTGCCCATCTGGTGCTTGTCGAGATACACCTCCGGCAGCCAGTCCCTGTAGAGCACACGCGTCAGGTAGCGCGTCTCCACCAGCGCCAGCATGTAGGCATCGCGGTTGTCGTCGTGCCCCGCGTACTTCTGGTACAGCTCCGGCAGGGGCGCGTTCTCGAACGGCGTCCCGACCGTCTTGTTGTACCAGTCGACGACCATCTGCTGCCCGTCCGGGTTCTCAGACGGGATGAGCAGCAGGATGACGTTGCGCAGCACCTGCTCGACCCACGGCGAGTCCTCGGTCGCCAGGCGGTAGAGCAGCTTGTTGACCATCTGGCTGTTGCCGATCTCGGTCGAGTGGACGTTCATCCCGATCAGCAGGACCGCCTTGCCCTCCCGCGCGATCCGCCCGGCCTCCTCCGCCGGCGTGCGCCGCGGGTCGGCCAGCTTCCGCTGTGCCTCCTGGTATTTCGCCAGGTCCTTCAGCGTGTCGGGGGACGACACAATGGCCATGATGTAGGGCCGGCCCATCGTCGTCTTCCCCAGTTCCTGGACGAGGACGCGGTCCGAGGCACGGTCCACTTCGTTGAAGTACCCGACGATCTGGTCCCACGCCGCCAGTTTCTTCTCGGTTCCCATGGGGAACCCGAAGAACTGGTCCGGGCTGGGCACGCCCTGCGCCAGCGCGGACACGGCAGTGGCGGCGGTGACCGCAACGGCAAGCACGAAGGACCGCAGCACGGACATGGCACACCTCTCCTTGTGGGGGACGACACCGCCCGGGCGTCACGGGAGTATAGCCTGCCTCGGGGCAGGGATGGCGGGGGAGTGCGGACGACCGGGCCGGCCGCCGCGTCAGGCGGCCGGGGCGTCCAGCAGGGTGAACGGGTCGATGCCGATGTCCTGCGGGTCGAGCACGGCAGTGACATTGGCCGGCGTCGCGCCGGAGGCGAACTGGGCCCAGAGCGCGACGTCGTATGGCGCCGCGAGGCTCACCCCGCCGGCGTCCGCCACCACCCGCACGGTCGGCCGGCGGGGGTCGGGCGCGTGCGGGCGCAGGACGACGGCCATGTCGCCCGTGTCCACACGCACGACCGTGCCAGGCGGATAGATGCCCATGAGCTGCGAGAACCGCCGGACCAGGTGCGGGTCGAAGAGGTGGCCCTCGGCCTGCTGCAGCACGGCCAGGATCCGCTCGGTCGGCTGCGCATCCTGGTAGCACCGCTTCGACCGCATCGCGTCGTACACGTCGGCGATGGTGCAGAGCTGCGTGGCGATGTTCAGGACGGACCGGGTGGCGACGCGCGGGTAGCCGGTGCCGTCGAGGCGGAGGTGATGCTCCAGCGCGACCGCCGCGGTGAGGGGCGGCAGTTCCTGCTGGCGGCGCAGGATCTCGGCGCCGTCGACCGGGTGGCGCTTGATGATCCCGAACTCCTGGTCGGTCAGGTCCCCCCCTTTCGTGAGGATCTCGGCCGGCACGCGGATCTTCCCGATGTCGTGCATCAGCCCGGCCAGGCCGAACTGCCGGAGGAGCGCCCCGTCGATGCCCAGGCTCCGGGCCTGCGACATCGTCAGGATGCAGACGTTCACCATGTGGGTGAAGGTGTAGTTGTCGTACCGGCGCAGCGCGGTCAGCGCGAGCATGGCGGCCCGGTTCTGCGCCAACGCCTGCGCGAGGCCTTCGACGATGCCCCGGGCGGTCTCCGGATCGGGGGACCCGTCGAGGGCCGTCTCGTTCCAGAGGTCCTCGGCTCTGGCCACGGTGTCGCCGTACAGCTGCTGGACGTTCGCGTGGTTGCCGAATTCCGTCTCGATCCGCCGTTGTATCTGCAGCCGGCCGACGCGGATGTGCCGTCCGATCCTGCTGAAGGGCGGCGCGGACGATTCGTGCACCGCGCCAAGGCCCAGCACCAGCTCGCGGATCTCGGCCAGGGCCGCCCCGCGCTCGATCGTGATCTTCTCGACCCCCGCGGCCCGCAGGCGCTGCATGGCCTCGGCGATGCCGGCGAGCCCCATGATCGGCGTCGCGCCCACCACCAGGTCGTTCCCGACGATCCCGATGACGACACGGAAGTCGTAGGCGTGGAGCCGGTCGAGCGCCTCCATGAGGTGCTCCAAGGCACGCCCGACGAGCGGGTGGTCCGCGGAGTAGAGATGGACGGACCGCATGGCCGCCACGAACCGCTTGAGCAGGTCCTCGGCCATCTGCAGGTGGCGCGCCTCTTCGGTCATGGTGCTGGATGCCCTCTCCCCTCAGCGTAGCACTCTCGCCAGCGCCGCGCGAGCGGCGCGCCGCACGCTTCCCGTTCCCTGGGTGTAGGCCTCCTCGAGGACCTGTACCGCCTCGTCCGATCCAATCCGGGCCAGCGCGGTGGCCGCGCCTGCGCGCAGGGCCGAGGTCCTGAACGGGGTCCACCACTCGCCCCGGTACAGCGCCTCGCGGAGCAGGTCGACGGCCTGATCCCCGCCCAGGGCGCCCAGGCGATCGAGCGACCGCTCGTACACCGCCCGCAACGCCCCCTTCGGCTGGACATGGCTGAGGATGTGGCCGAGCAGCGGCGCGGCGCCGTCGTCCTTCAGGGTCCAGATCGTGCCCGTGATGACGTTCCGGGTCTGCTCGCTGCCGGTGGACAGCGCCCGCGTCAGGACGTCGTACGCCGCCGCCGACCCGACCTGGGCGATGGCCCGCGTCGCTTCGCGCTGGACGTGCGGTTCATTGTCGTTCAGCAGCGATTCGAGCTCGGGCAGCGCATCCTGGCCGCCGAACTCGCGCAGCAGGTACACGGCGGTGCGGCGGACCGCCGGGTTGGGCGACTGCTTCAGCCGAACGACCGCCTGCCGCCCGTCCACGCCGAACCCGATCAGGAGGTCGATCAGGTGCTGGCGCGTGCGCGGTCGCTCCTCGGCGGCGAGCACCTCGGCCAGCGGCCGGATGACGCCCGTGCCGAGTGTGTAGCAGAACCGCCGCGCGTCGGCCACGGCGTCGTCGCTCGCCGAGTCGAGCTGCGTGGCCACGTGCCGCATCAGCGACCCGCCGAGCAGCTGGGCCAGGGCCTCGCCGGCGGTCGCGTCGGGCTGGGCGCCCGCACCCGGGCTGTTCCGCCAGACCAGCGCCTGCGCGACGTAGCCCGCGCTGGAGAAGTCGCCCTGGATGACCAGGTCGTTGACCCGTGCCACGGCCAGGTCGGCCAGGTCCTTGCGGCGGATAGGGTCCGGTTCGAGCGCCAGCAGGTCCACGACCACGTGCGCGTCCAGCGCGCGCATGGCCGCGTCGTTGACCGTGTCCATCCAGGCCGCGACGCGCTCTGGCGGATTGGGGTTCAGGCGCTCGAGCTCGACCGCTTCGTCGTGCGCCCGGGTCAGCTCGCCCGCGTACGCCTCGGCCACGTACGCCTTGTCCGAGTAGCGCACGAGCAGGTCCCGGGCATGCTGCCACAGCTCGGCGAAGCCGGGATCATGCGTCTTGGCCGAGCCGGTCAGCTCCTGCTGGGCCAGTTCCAGGACGGTGTCGCGGCGCGACGCGTTGGGGACCAGGGCCGAGAATGCCTCTGCGAGCCGGGCCGTCGCACCTTCCCCCTCGAGCAGGGACCGGGCGACCAGCCGGGCGACCGTGGAGTTGTTCATGCGCGAGGTCAGGTTCGACACGAATCCCGCGAGCTCGGGCCGCTCGCGGCTCCGGCGGAGGCCGACGATCGGGAGCAGCAGGCCGGGCTCGAGCTGACCGGTGGCTTCGGCCATCGCCGACAGGACCGGCTCGACGCGGTCGGGCTGTGTGCGGCCGACGAACTCCGCGACGGCTCGCAAGAGGCTGGCCAGCACAGCGGGGCTCCGGAGGTCGTTGGTCTGCTTCTCGAGCATGTGGCTGAGGTCGGTCAGGCGGGAGGGATCGTCGAGGATCGACAACATCAGGTCGAGCGTGGCTTCGTCGATCTCGACCGCTTCGCCTTCGAGGCAGTTGGCGACGACCGCATCCCACGTGGCCCGGTCGCCCCGGACACGGTCCCGGAGCAGCAGGCTGTAGTCGATCTCCTTGAGTTCGATGCCGGCCTCGCCCTCCCCCATCCAGACGCGTTTCAGGCCGCCCCTGGCGCGCATCTGGTCCGCCGGCACGGCGACCAGCGCCAGGAACCGGCGCCATACCTCCGCGCCGGTGCCGGGGTGGATGGTG
Organism: uncultured Acidobacteriota bacterium; assembly: GCA_963813325.1. GTDB lineage: Bacteria > Acidobacteriota > Vicinamibacteria > Vicinamibacterales > JAKQTR01 > CAWEYM01. The sequence goes on along the minus strand of CAWEYM010000001.1, from coordinate 269,988 downwards.
AGGTGGCCGACGACGTGGCCGTGGAGGATGGCGGCGAGCTCGGCGAGGGCCTGATCGACCTGGGCGGCGCGCCGGCCGTCCACGACCAGCGTGTCGGGCAGGACGCCGACGCGCAGCGGGCCCGATTCGGTGGCGACGCGGGCGGCGGCGGCCACCGATGCCAGCGCGGCCGCAACCGATGGGTGCTCCGGCGGGTAGAGGCCCACCGTGCGGGCCGCGGACTTGCAGGCCCGCGCGAAGGCGGCCAGTCTCATGGCCGCGTCGAGCGGCAGCATCTGAACCGAGGTCGGGTCACCCATCGTGTCAAGGGCGTCCGGCGGCGCAGCCCCGACGACCCCCGGGCGCAGGGCCGAGTCGGGCGGCTGGGCTGCCGCAGACAGGGAACGAACCAGCCCGCAGTACGGGCTGATCCGCTTATCGGTCGATTATCTCCGAACCCGCGATGGCGGGGTATACTTTGGGGCTCATGCGCGCGGTCGACCTGATTCGGAAAAAACGGGACGGCGGGGCCCTGGCGCGCGACGAAGTCGAGAGCTTCGTCACCGGGGTCACCGATGGCAGCTGGCCGGATTACCAGATCTCGGCGCTCCTGATGGCCATTGTCCTCCGGGGCATGACCGATCAGGAGACCGCCTGGCTGACCGAGTCCATGGCCCGTTCGGGCGCCACGCTCGACCTGCGGCGGATCCCCGGCAGGAAGATCGACAAGCACAGCACCGGCGGGGTGGGCGACAAGACGTCGCTCATCCTGGCGCCGCTGGCCGCCGCGTGCGGCGTCATCGTGCCGATGATGTCGGGCCGCGGCCTCGGCCACACGGGCGGCACGCTGGACAAACTGGAGGCGATTCCGGGCTTCCGCGTGGACTTCACGCCGGCCGACATCCTCGACGCCCTGGCCTCCGTCGGGTTCGTCATCGTTGGCCAGACGCGCGACATCGCCCCGGCCGACCGGCGGCTCTACCGGCTGCGCGACGTGACCGGCACGGTCGAGAGCATCCCGCTCATCACCGCGTCGATCATGAGCAAGAAGCTGGCAGAAGGGATCGACGGCCTGGTGCTGGACGTCAAGGTGGGGCGCGGCGCCTTCATGAAGACGGAGGAGGACGCGCGGCAGCTGGCGCAGTCGATGGTCGCGGCGGGGCGGATGGCGAACGTGGACACCCAGGCGGTGCTGACGCGGATGGACGCGCCGCTCGGCCGCGCGATCGGCAACGCCCTGGAAGTCATCGAGGCCATCGAGACCTTGAAGGGCCAGGGGCCGCAGGACCTCACGCTGCTCTCGATCCTGTTCGCCTCCCGCCTGGTGCTTCTCGCTGGCCTGGCCGACAGCCACGCCGAGGCCGAGCGGAAAGTGCACGAGGCGCTCGCGTCCGGCGCGGGGCTGGAACGCTTCGCGATGATGGTCGCCCGGCAGGGCGGCGACGCGCGGGTCGTCGAGGAGCCAGGCCGGCTGGCGCTCGCGCCGGGCCGCGAGCGGGTGCGCGCGTCCCGTGCGGGGTACCTCGTGGGGCTGGACGCGATGCTCATCGGGCGCGCGGCAGCCGCGCTGGGGGCCGGTCGCGCGACGGCCGAGGACCGCATCGATCCGGGCGTCGGGGTCGCGGTCGTGGCCCCGCTCGGCATGCTGGTCCGTGCCGGGGATCCGATCCTGGAGCTGTACCACCGGGACGGCCGGGGCCTGGTCGATGCGGCATCGCTGGCCGGGCAGGCCATCGAGCTCGGCGGGTCGCCGCCCGCGCCGCGTTCACTGGTGGTGGGCGAGGTGCCATAGGGGACCACCCGGTCCGGGCGCTGACCGGGCTGGCGGGAGGCGGGCGGCTGGACAGATCAAGGAGCCTGAATGGACGCGACACCTGAGACGGTGCCCCCGGCGGGCGGACCGGTGCGGCGACGGGCGCGAACGGACCTGTTCATCATCGGCGGTGCGGTGGTGCTCGCGCTGGCGGCGATTGGCCTGGCGGCGGCCGGGATGCCGAAGGCGCAGCCGGTGGCCGGCGCGGTCATGATCCTGGCGATTGCCTATGCTTTTTCGACCGATCGACGGGCGATCGATCTCAAGACCGTGGCCTGGGGCCTGGGCCTGCAGATTGCGTTCGCCCTGATCGTGCTGAAGACCAGCGCCGGTCAGCAGGTGTTCCAGGTGCTGGGGGCCGGGATCACCCGGATGCTGTCGTTTGCCGACGTGGGATCGGCGTTCGTGTTCGGGCCGCTCGGCGACAAGCAGGCGTGGCCCCGGATCATGACGGCGGTGCTCGGCGCGGACGGGGCGCGCTACGGGACGATCTTCGCGTTCCAGGTGCTGCCGACGATCATCTTCATCGCCGCCCTGTTCGCGATTCTGTACTACTTCGGCATCATGCAGTTCGTCGTCCGGTTCTTCGCGTGGGCGATGCACAAGGTCATGCGGGCCAGCGGCGCGGAGTCGCTGAACGTGGCGGCCAGCATCTTCATGGGCCAGACCGAGGCGCCCCTGACGATTCGGCCCTACCTGCCGCAGATGACGCAGTCGGAGCTGATGACGGTCATGACGTCCGGGATGGCGCACATCTCGGGCGGCATCATGGCGGCCTACATCCTGTTCGGCATCGAGGCCAAGCACCTGCTGACGGCGGTGATCATGACGGCGCCCGGCACGATCATGATGGCCAAGATGTTCGTGCCCGAGGTGGAGTCGCCCAAGACGATGGGGACTGTCCGGCTCGACGTGGAGAAGAACGACGTCAACGTGATCGACGCGGCGGGCCGCGGCACGGGCGAGGGACTGCACCTGGCGCTGAACGTCGGGGCGATGCTCATCTCGTTCCTGGCCCTGGTGGCGCTGGTCAACGCGCTGCTGGGCGTGATCGGCGGGCTGGGCGCGCAGTACCTGGGCGCGACGGGCCTGGAGGGCCTCAGCCTGCAGCAGGTCTTCGGCTGGGTGTTCGCCCCGGTCGCGTGGGCCATGGGCGTGCCGTGGCACGACGCGCCGACGATCGGCAACCTGCTCGGGACGCGCATGGTCCTCAACGAGTTCGTGGCGTACTCGCAGCTCGGGCCGCTGAAGGCCACGCTCGACCCGCGCGCGTTCACGATCGCGACCTTCGCGTTGTGCGGGTTCGCGAACTTCAGCTCGATCGGGATGCAGATCGGCGGGATCGGGTCCCTGGCTCCCAACCGGCGCCACGACCTGGCGCGGCTCGGGCTGCGCGCCATGATCGCCGGGACGCTCGCCAACTTCATGACGGCCACCATCGCGGGGTTCCTCCTGTGACCAGCGAATTCGACCGCGTGCAGCAGGCCGCGACGTTCGTGCGCGACCGCTTCCCGGCGGTGCCGGGGACGGCCATCGTGCTCGGGTCGGGGCTCGGGGATTTCGCGGACAGCGTGGCGGACGCCGTCGCGTTCCCGTACGAGTCCATCCCGGGGTGGCCGCCCTCCCGCGTGGTCGGGCACGCCGGGCGGCTGGTGGTCGGGACCGTGCGCGGCCGGCGCGTCGCCGTGCTGGCGGGCCGGGCGCACTTCTACGAGGGGCATCCCCTGGCGGTCGTGGTGTTCGCCACCCGCGTCATGGGGGCCCTCGGCGTGAAGTCGCTCATCCTCACCAATGCCGCGGGCGGCGTGAACACGTCCTTCTCGCAGGGCGTGCTGATGGTGATCGACGACCACCTCAACCTGATGGGCACGAACCCGCTGGTCGGGCCGAACGACGATCGCTTCGGGCCGCGCTTCCCGGACATGACCGGGGTGTACTCGGCGCGGCTGCGCGGCATCGCCGACGCGGTCGCGGCGCAGCTGTCCCTGCCGCTCGTGCACGGGATCTACGCGGGGCTGCACGGGCCGAGCTACGAGACGCCGGCCGAGATCCGCTATCTGCGGACGATCGGCGCCGACGCGGTCGGGATGTCGACCGTCCCGGAGGCGATCGCGGCCCGGCACATGGGCGTCGAGGTGCTGGGCATCTCGTGCATCACGAACATGGCGGCCGGCGTGCTGCCCCAGCCGTTGAATCACGCGGAGGTCATGGCCACCGCGCAGCGCGTGCGCGGCGCCTTCATCGCGCTGCTCGAGGGCATCGTCGAGCGGGCGTGAGCGCCTTCCGGTTTCGCAACCGCGGGAGGACGCCCGCTGGCGTTCCCCGTCGCGCGAGGTTTCCGTGGATGACCAGACGCTGATCGACGCGGCCCGCCAGGCCCGCGAGCGCGCGTTCGCGCCCTTCTCGACCTTCAAGGTCGGCGCCGCCCTCGAGACGATCGACGGCGCCGTCATCACCGGCTGCAACATCGAGAACTCGACTTACGGCCTTACGATGTGCGCCGAGCGGGTCGCCGTGTTCAAGGCGGTGTCCGACGGCCACCGCCAGTTCCGGCGGATCGCCGTCGTCGCCGACACCCGGGATCCGACGCCGCCGTGCGGACCGTGCCGCCAGATCCTGTGGGAGTTCGCCGGCGACATCGAGGTCATCCTTGCCAACCTGCAGCAGGAGACGGGCCGGTACCGGCTCCGCGACCTCCTGCCGCTGCCCTTCGACGCCCGGCTGCTCGGGTAGTATCATGAACGGATATGCTGCCGACTATCGACTGGCACGACGACGCCGTCGTCATGATCGACCAACGGAAACTGCCCGGCACCGAGACCTACGTGCGGTGCCGGACCGCGCAGGACGTCGCGCGGGCCATCAAGACGATGGTGATCCGCGGCGCCCCGGCGATCGGCGTGGCCGCCGCGATGGGCGTGGCGCTGGGGATGCGGCGCAGCAAGGCCACGGGCACCGCGAAGTTCGCCGCCGAGTTCCAGAAGACCTGCGACCTGCTCGCCGCGACCCGGCCGACCGCGGTCAACCTGTTCTGGGCCATCGAGCGGATGAAGCGCACCTTCGCGGCCGCGGCCCAGGCAGGCGCCTCCGTCGAGGAGATCAAGGCAAGGCTGGAGGCCGAGGCCCGGGCCCTCGACGCCGAGGACGTCCAGAGCTGCCGCACGATGGGCGCTCACGGCGCGGCGCTGGTGCCGGAAGGGGCGCGCATCCTGACGCACTGCAATGCCGGTGCGCTGGCCACCGCGGGCTACGGCACCGCGCTCGGCGTCATTCGCGCGGCCGCCGAGCAGGGCAAGCGGATCAGCGTGCTGGCGGACGAGACCCGCCCGTTCCTCCAGGGCGCCCGCCTGACGGCCTGGGAACTGGTGCGCGACGGCATCGAGACCACGGTCATCACCGACAACATGGCGGGCGCCCTCATGCAGGCCGGCCTGATTGACCTGGTCGTCGTCGGGGCCGACCGCATTGCCGCCAATGGCGACGTCGCGAACAAGATCGGGACGTACTCGGTGGCCGTCCTGGCCCACGCGCACAACCTGCCGTTCTACGTCGCGGCGCCCGTCTCGACGGTGGACCTGGCGACGGCCGACGGATCGGGGATCCCGATCGAGGAGCGCAATCCCCGCGAGGTGACGCACGTCGGCGGCACGCGCCTGACGCCGGAGGGTGCCCGCATCAGGAACCCGGCGTTCGATGTCACGCCGAACCGCCTCGTCACGGCCATCGTGACGGAGCACGGCGTGTGCCGCGCGCCCTACACCGAGTCGCTGCGCCACGCGGTTGAAGCCGTCGAACCGGCGAGGGCGGCCGGTTGACCCCGGAGCTCACTGGTGATGGGTATGTTCGCTTCGGGCACGCGGGCTGACGCCTGCGCGCCACGGTCCCGGCGAGTCCTCAACTCAACCGAGCGCCGGGAGCGGCGGGCTTAGGCGCAGAGGCTGGCCCGTGCTGATCCTGGGCATCGAGACCTCCTGCGACGAGACCGCCGCGGCCGTCGTGGCCGAGACGGGCGATCCGCAGCGTCCCTGGGCGATCAGGTCCAGCGTCGTCGCCTCGCAGGTGGACATCCACCGGGAGTGGGGCGGCGTGGTGCCCGAGCTGGCGTCCCGCCAGCACGTCCGTGACATCTGCGGCGTGACCGAGCGGGCGCTGGCCGAGGCGGGCGCGGAACCGGGCGACCTGGGCGCGGTGGCCGTGACCCAGGGCCCGGGCCTCGTGGGGTCCCTCCTCGTCGGCGTGTCGTTCGCCAAGTCTCTGGCCGCGTCGTGGCGGCTGCCGCTCGTGCCGGTGAACCACCTCGCGGGCCACATCGAATCGCTCTGCCTGCACAACGGGGTCGCCCCGCTGCCCGCCGTCGTCCTCGTGGTGTCCGGAGGCCACACGAGCCTGTACGAGGTGCGCGAGCCGGGGCACTACCGGTTGCTCGGCCGCACGCGCGATGACGCGGCGGGGGAGGCCTACGACAAGGTCGCCAAGCTGCTGGGCCTGGGCTACCCGGGAGGGCCGGTGATCGACCGGCTGGCCCGGGCGGGCAACGATCGCGCGATCGACTTTCCCGTGGCGCGGATGACCCATCCCGATCGCAACGCGCCGCTCGTGAAGGGCCAGTGGGACTTCAGTTTCAGCGGGCTCAAGACGTCGGTCCTGCGCTACGTGAGGGAGCGGCCTGCGGGGTGGACGCCCGGCGACGCCGAGATCGCCGACGTGTGCGCGAGCTTTCAGCGGGCCGCCGTCGGGGCGCTGCTGGGCCGCACGTTCGGCGCGGCGTGGTGGTTCGGCGCGCGCAGCATCGGCATCGCCGGCGGCGTGTCGGCCAACAGCCGGCTCCGGGCCGAGGCGGCCGTCCGCGGCGCCGAGCTCGGCGTGCCCGTGCTCGTGCCGAGCCTGGCCCTGTCCACCGACAACGCCGCGATGATCGCGGCGGCCGGCCTGCGCGCCTTCCACGCGGGCATCCGCGCGGGCTGGGACCTCAACGCGGACCCGTCGCTGAAGCTGTGACGGCCCGGGCGCGCCCCGACACGAGGAGATCGTCGTCCATGATTGTTCACACCGATTACCTCTGGTTCAACACGAAGCAGCGGCGCGAGTTCATCCGCATCACCGACGACGTCGCGGCCGTGGTCAAGGCGAGTGGCGTGACCGAGGGCGTGGCCCTGGTGTCGGCCATGCACATCACGGCCGGCGTCTACGTGAACGACTGGGAGGGCGGCCTCATCCAGGACTTCCAGGACTGGCTCGAGAAGCTGGCGCCCGCGGGGCCGGACTACCGGCACCACCAGACCGGCGAGGACAACGGCGACGCGCACCTCAAGCGCACCATCATGGGCCACCAGGTCATGGTGCCCATCACCAGGGGCGCGCCCGATCTCGGGCCGTGGGAGCAGATCTTCTACGCGGAGTTCGATGGCCAGCGCCGGAAGCGCGTCATCGTGAAGGTGATGGGCATCTGACGGGGCCCGATGGCCAGGGCCGGCCGGGAACGCGAGGCGCCGGCCCGCCAGCACCCCGCGCGGCCGATCGCCGGCGTCAGGGGCGCGATCGTCGCGGACGACCGCGCCGTGCCGATCACGCGACCGGCCGTCAGGTCCGGGGCTTCCAGATCAGGTACACCGGCAGGCCCAGGAGCACGATCACGAGGCCGGGCCAGGTCGTGGCCGGGCGGTAGACGAAGAGGACCAGCAGGATCGTCGCGGCGCCCGCCACGTACAACGCCGGGATGACGGGGTAGCCGAACGCCTTGTAGGGCCGCTCGACGTCCGGCCGCTTCGCCCGCAGGCGGAACACGCCGATGATGGTGAGAATGTAGAAGATCAGGGCGGCCGCGATCACATAGTCGAGCAGGTTGCTGTACACGTTGCCGTACGTGCCCGCGGCCGGGTCGTACGTGCGCGGCAGCACCAGCAGCGCCGCCCAGATGCCCTGCACGACGAGGCCCCAGGCGGGCACCTTGGCCGGGTTGAGCTTGCCGGCCGGGGCGAAGAACAGGCGGTCGCGGGCCATCGCGTAGTAGAGCCGCGCGCCGGCCAGCACGAGACCGTTGATGCACCCGAAGGTCGAGACCATGATGGCCAGGGCCATGATGCTCACGCCCAGGCCCGGGAAGATCACCTCGAGCGTCCGGGTGGCCACGCGGTCGGCGGGCGCCGTCTGGATGGCCTCGAGCGGCAGCGTCACCAGGTAGGCCACGTTCGCCGCCAGGTAGAGGCCGATCACGACGATCGTGCCGAGCGCCAGCGCGAGCGGGATGTTGCGGCGGGGGTCCTTGACCTCGCCGGCCGTGAAGGTGATGTTGTTCCAGGCATCCGACGAGAACAGCGATCCGGTCTGCGCGACGCAGATCGCCACGAACAGCCCGTAGGCGCTGGCGGCCGTCAGGCCCGTGGCGATCGGCTCCAGGTTTCGCGGCGCCCAGAAGTTCCCGAAGTTCAGGCTGATGGCGTTGGCGTTCCAGCCGAGGAACAGGCCGACCGCGATCAGGCCCAGCAGCGCGCCGGTCTTGGCGGTCGTGAACACGTTCTGGATGATCCGTCCGTACTGCAGGCCGCGCGTGTTGGTCCACGTCAGCAGGGCGATGACGAGGATACCCACGAACTGGGCCGTGGACAGCGACACCGCGTAGCCCTGCGAGAGGTGGAGGGGCGGGACGATGTAGCTGGCCTCGCCGATGGCCGGCCAGAGGACGCCGAGGAAGCGCGCGAACGCGATGGCGACGGCGGCGATGGTGCCCGTCTGGATCACCATGAACAGCGTCCAGCCGTAGAGGAATCCCCAGATCGGCGAGTAAGCCTCGCGAAGGTAGACGTACTGGCCGCCCGCGCGGGGCATCATGGCCGCCAGCTCGCCGTAGGACAGCGCGCCGGTGATGGTCAGCACCCCGGTCAGGATCCAGGCCCCGAGCAGCCAGGCGGGGCTGCCGATGCTCCGGGCCATGCTGGCCGACACGATGAAGATGCCCGAGCCGATCATCGACCCGACGACGACCATCGTCGAGTCGTAGAGACCCAGCCCGCGGTTGAACTCCGTGTCGAGGGTCGTGGCGGATGCGGTGGCGGACTGTCGCGACGGGCCGGCCATGGAGACTCCTTTGCGCGCGCCCGCAGGGGCGCGGTTTGGCGCTTGGCAGCGCCCGAATATATCATGCAGCGGACTCGGACAGGCCCATGACGCAACTCGTCCTGAAACTCGACATGATCCAGACCCTGGCCCTGGCGGCCGTGATCCTGTTCGTGGGGTACGGCATCCGGCGCCGCGTCGGCGTGCTGGACCGGTACAATATTCCGGCCCCGGTGGTCGGGGGCTTCCTGTTCGCGACGGTGGCGACGGTGCTGCGCCTGCAGGGCGTCGTGGCGGTCGACTTCGACACGACGCTTCAAGTTCCCCTGATGATCGCGTTTTTCACGACCATCGGCCTCGGCGCCAGCCTGGCCCTGCTGAAGATCGGCGGCCCGCAGGTGCTGCTGTTCTGGGGCCTGGCGAGCCTGCTGGCCGTCCTCCAGGACGGGATGGGCGTGCTCATCGCCAAGGCGCTCGGCGTGTCGCCGTTCCTCGGCCTGATCGCCGGGTCGATCACGATGACCGGCGGGCACGGCACCGGGGCGGCCTTCGGCAAGCTGCTCCAGGACCAGTACGCGTTCCCCGGCGGCGTGACGCTGGCGATGGCGGCCGCGACGTTCGGCCTCGTCAGCGGCGGCCTGATCGGGGGGCCGGTCGCCACGAGGCTGATGCGGCGCCACAGCCCGCCGCATGCGCCGGCGCCGGGCTCGGCGGCCGCGACCGCGGCGGCGGCCGAGGCCGCGTCCCTCGACGCCGAGATCGACACCGAGCCGGCCGGGGAAGCGCCGACCGCCTACACGCTGTTGAAGGTCATGACGGTGGTGCTGGTCGCGATGTGGGCGGGCTCGCTGCTGAGCCAGCGGCTGGGGCAATACGTGACGCTGCCGGCTTACATCTGGGCGATGATCATCGCGGCCATCATCCGCAACGGCGACGAGCTGGTCAGGATCGTCCGGCTGGAGCAGCGGCTGGTGGACGACATCGGGACGATCGCGCTGTCCCTGTTCCTGTCGATGGCGCTCATGTCGCTGAAGTTGTGGGAGCTGCTGGACCTGGCCATCCCGATGCTGGTCATCCTGGCGGCCCAGGTGACGATGATGGCCCTGTTCGCCTATTTCGTGACGTTCCGGGTCATGGGGCGCGACTACGACGCGGCGGTCATGGCCGGCGGGCACTGCGGGTTCGGTCTCGGCGCCACGCCCAACGCCGTGGCGAACATGGAGGCGCTCGTCGAGCGCTTCGGCCCCGCGCCGCGCGCGTTCCTCGTGGTGCCGATGGTCGGGGCGTTCTTCATCGACTTCACCAACGCGCTGATCATCACGGTGTATATCAAGCTCGTGGCCTGACGGGACGGCGGGAGGATGCCATGACGATGTCGCGGGACGCAGCCTGGGCGCTGCTGACGGAATACACGCAGAACGAGAACCTGCGGAAGCACGCGCTGGCCGTCGAGTGCGCGGTCCGGGGGTACGCGCGGCGGTTCGGCGAGGACGAGGACCTGTGGGGGATCGCCGCGTTGCTCCACGACTTCGACTACGATCGCTGGCCGGATCTGGCGGACCACCCGTTCCGCGGCGCCGAGATCCTGCGGGAGCGCGGGTACCCGGAGGTCGTGGTCCGCGCCGTCCTGTCGCACGCGGACCACACCAGGGTCGCGCGCGAGTCGCGGCTGGAGCACACCCTGTTCGCCTGCGACGAGATGGCCGGGTTCGTCACCGCGGCCGCCCTCATCCGGCCTTCGAAGAGCGTGCTCGACCTCGAGGCGAAGTCGGTCGTCAAGCGGATGAAGGAGAAGGCGTTCGCCCGGGCCGTGAACCGGGACGACCTGCGGCGTGGGGCCGAGGAGATCGGCCTGCCCTTCGACGAGCACGTCGCCAGCGTCATCGGCTTCATGCGCGAGCACGCGGACGAGCTGGGATTGCGGGGGACCCTCTGACGGCGGACCCCACGGCGGGACCCCGTGCGAACTGGCCGCGCACCCGCTCCGTATTGTCTGGATGAGACATGAGTGACGCATTTCTGGAACCCATCGTCCGGATCGAGCACCTGACGGTCCAGTACGGCAGGCAGCCGGCGCTACGGGACGTGAGCGCCGTGTTCCCGCCGGGGGCGATCGGCCTGCTCGGGCCGAACGGCGCCGGCAAGAGCACGATGCTGAAGGCGCTGCTCGGCTTCGTGAAGCCGGACCTCGGCAGCATGCGGGTGCTCGGTCTCGACGTGGCCGTGTCGCCCGTCGAGATCCGGCGTCGCCTGGGCTACATGCCCGAGATCGACGCGCACATCCCCGGCATGAACGCCGTGTCGTTTGTCGCCTACTGCGGCCAGCTGGCGGGCCTGCCCGGGGTCGATGCCATGCAGCGGGCCCACGAAGTGCTCTACTATGTCGGCCTGGGCGAGGCGCGTTACCGCAACATCGAGACGTACTCGACCGGCATGAAGCAGCGCATCAAGCTGGCGCAGGCGCTGGTGCACGATCCCGACCTGCTCTTCCTGGACGAGCCCACCAACGGCATGGACCCGAAGGGCCGTGAGGAGATGCTCGAGCTGATCCGCGACCTGGCCGTGAACAAGGGGATGAACCTCATCCTCTCGTCGCACCTCCTGCCGGACGTCGAGTACACGTGCCATTCCGTGGTCGTGCTCAATCAGGGCGCCATCGCGACGCAAGGGCCCATCGCGGAGCTGAAGGGCCCGACCGGCAGCCTGTTCGAGCTGCGGATCAAGGGCGACCGCGTCGCCTTCGCCGAGGTGCTGCGCGCGGCCGGCATGACGTGCCACGCGGCCGAAGAGGACATCATGCGCGTCTTCGTGCCGCAGGACGCCGGCGCGCTCCCGCTGTTCGCCGCGGCCGCGCGCGAGGGCGTGCAGGTCCGGCACCTGCGCCCGAGCGTGCCGACGCTCGAGGACGTCTTCGCGCACGCGGTCGGGGAGGAGTAGGCCATGCCCATCCACGACCAGAGTTACCGCCGGTACAAGGGCTCGCGGGCGCCGGACGGCCGCGCCTGGGCCGTGATCGCCACGGCCGGCATCCGGACGATGCTCGCCAAGCGGAAGTTCCTCGGGCTCCTGCTCCTGGCCTGGCTGCCCTTCATCGTCCGCGCGGTCCAGTTCTACCTGGTGGCGAACTTCCCGCAGATGACGATCATCGCGCCGAGCGCCGAGACCTTCCGGGAATTCCTGGACCAGCAGAACGTCTTCGTGTTCTTCATCACGATCTTCACCGGCGCGGGCCTGATCGCCAACGACCAGCGCGCCAACGCCCTGCAGATCTACCTGTCCAAGCCGCTCAGCCGGGTGGAATACGTCGCCGGGAAGTTCTCGGTGCTGGCGTTCTTCCTGCTGCTCGTGACCTGGCTGCCGGCGATCCTGCTGGTGTTCCTGCAGGTGGTCTTCGCCGGGAGCCTCGCGTTCCTGAAGGCCAACCTCTTCGTGCTGCCGGCCATCACGGTGTTCGCCCTGCTGCAGGTGCTGGTCGCGTCGTTCTCGATGCTGGCGCTGTCGGCGCTGTCCAAGAGCGCCCGCTTCGTCGGCATCATGTACGCGGGCCTGATCTTCTTCACCGACGCCCTCTACGGCGTGGTCTTCGTGGTGACCCGCAACACGGCCTTCTCGTGGATCTCGCTGCCCGGCAACCTGCGCCAGATCGGCGACGTGATCTTCCGCCTCGCGCCGCGCTACGACACGCCGACGCTCGTCACGTTGCTGGCCATCGCGGCGCTGGTCGGGCTGTCGGTCCTCGTGCTGGAGCGGCGCGTCCGCGGGGTGGAGGTGGTGACATGAGCACGCCAGCGGCCGCGCAGGTCACCGAGCCCGGCGTCGCGGCCGGCCCCGCGCCGGTCGTGGTCGCCGACCACGTGTCGAAGTGGTACGGCCAGGTCATCGGCCTCAACGACGTCAGCGTGGCGATCCCGGCCGGCGTGACCGGCCTGCTCGGCCCCAACGGCGCCGGCAAGTCCACCCTGATGAAGCTGCTGACCGGCCAGCTCACGCCGAGCAAGGGGACCATCCGCGTCCTGGGCGAGCCGATCTGGAACAACCCCCGCCTGTACTACCGCCTCGGCTTCTGCCCGGAGCAGGACGCCTTCTACGACCGCATGACCGGCCTCGAGTGGGTTGCGGGCCTGGTCCGCCTCAACGGCTTCGACGATCGCGAGGCGACCGGGGCCGCCCGCGAGGCGCTGCGCCGCGTGGATCTCCTCGACGCCGCCGACAAGAAGATCGGCGGCTACAGCAAGGGCATGCGCCAGCGCGTGAAGCTGGCCCAGGCCATCGTCCACGACCCCGAACTCCTGATCTTCGACGAGCCCCTCGCCGGGATGGACCCCATCGGGCGGCGCCGGACCATCCGCCTCATCAAGGAGTGGGGACGCGCCGGCAAGAGCATCGTCGTCTCGAGCCACATCCTCTACGAGATCGAGGCCATGACCTCGAACATCCTGCTCATCAACAACGGGCGGATCCTCGCCGAGGGCGACGTGCACAGCATCCGCGACCTGATCGACGAGCACCCCCACACGGTGCACATCCGCGCCGCGCAGCCGCGGGCCCTCGCCCGCGATTTCCTCACCCGTGACGATGTCCTCAGCCTCCGGCTCGAGCAGGACGCCCTGGTCGTCGAGACGTCGCGGCCGGACGCCTTCTACCGCCACCTGACGGAACTGGCCGCCTCCGGGGAGGCCGGCATCATCGCCGAGGTGACGTCGCCCGACGACAATCTCCAGGCCGTCTTCAAGTACCTCGTCAAGTGAGCACGACGATGACCGACGCCACCGCCGGAACACCGCCGCCCGCGCCCGGAGCCGCCGCCGCCGTCAGGCGCGCGCCGTCGTTCCTTGCCGCCTCGCTGCGGATCTTCGATCTGTCCCTCGGCCAGATGCTCTGGTCGCGGCGCACGATCTTCCTCGCGCTCGTCGTCGGGTCGCCGCTCGCGCTGGGGGTCCTGTTCCGCGTGCTCGAGGCGCTGGGGCTCGGATCCGTCAAGGCCCAGGGCATGCAGGTGCCAGGCCCGACGATCTTCGGCGGGATGATCTGGCTGCTCTACCTGCGGTTCATGGTGCCGGTGCTCGGGGTGTTCTACGGCACCGCGCTCATCGCCGACGAGGTCGACGACAAGACCCTGACCTACCTGTTCGTCCGGCCCATCCCGCGCGGCGCCGTGCTGGTCGGGAAGTACCTCGCCTACCTGGTCACGACCGTGTTCGTCGTGCTGCCGTCGGTCACGATCCTGTTCTTCCTGGTGGTGCCCCTGGGCCACGGGTCGCTGGCCGTGGCGTTTCCGGCCCTGCTGAAAGACCTGATCCTGCTGGCGCTCGGCCTGGCGGCATACGGGGCCCTGTTCGCCCTGATCGGCGCCGGGCTGAAGCACCCGCTGGTGACCGGGCTCGTGTTTGCGTTCGGCTGGGAGCAAATCGCCCTGGTGCTGCCGGGCTACCTGCGGCACGCCAGCATCGCCTACTACCTGCAGGCCCTGGTGCCCCATGCCATGCCGCAGGAGGGCCTAGGGGGCATCCTGCAGTCCCTGTTCCGCGACGTTCCGTCACCGTGGGCCGCCACCGCCTGGCTGCTCGTCTTCATCGTCGTCTTCCTGGCGCTGGCCGCGAGGATCGTGGAGCGCCGGGAGTATGTGCTCGAGCAGTGATTGCCTCCGAGCCAGACGGTCAGGTGATTTGTTAAGTCATTGTAAAATAGGGGTTTGGTTGTGCTTCCACCAGCCTGGACTTCCGTGCGGGTTTCCGGGACCCAGCCCCGCCGGCCGGCGCCTGGCCTGAACGCCGTAAGTTGTAGTGTGCAGGAACTATTTCAGCCCGGTCTCGTCCTATCGCAGTAGGGGGTAACGGCGATGACGGCAAAGACTCGCTATTTTCTGTTCGGTTCGGCGCTGGTGCTGGTGGTCGGGCTGTCGATCGGGGTGGTGGCCTATTACGGGGGAGGCGCCAGCACGCTGTTCGGCGCGGGGCCGGGGCCCGACGAACTTCGCTATATTCCCAGGGACGCGGCCGTCGTGGCCTACGCGGATGTGCGCCAGGTCATGACGTCCGAGTTGCGGCAGCGGCTGCGGCAGATGCCCGGCCAGTCGGACGAAGGCCGCCAGGAATTCCGGGACAAGACCGGCATCGACATCGAGCGGGACATCGACCGCGTCGTGGCGTGCATGGAACCGCATGCGGCCGAGGGCGATTCGGCGCAGGGGCTGGTCGTGGCGCGCGGGCGGTTCGACGTGGCGCGCATCGAGGGGCTGGCGCGTG
The DNA here is from genome assembly GCA_963813325.1 of uncultured Acidobacteriota bacterium. GTDB lineage: Bacteria > Acidobacteriota > Vicinamibacteria > Vicinamibacterales > JAKQTR01 > CAWEYM01. Next base: position 254,898 of record CAWEYM010000001.1, on the reverse strand, counting down.
AGAACGGCGCCGCCATCGAGACCTACAAAGGCAAGCGCCTGATGACGCACGTGGCCCACCGGCAGCACGAGAGCGCGGAGGAACAGGCCCGGAAGGGCGAGCCGGAGCCGGAACTGGCGGTGGCCTTCATCGAGCCCGGCCTCGTGGCCCTGGGGAGCGTGGCGGCCGTGCGCGGGGCGGTGGATCTGGCGTCGGGCGGGGAGAACGTGACGGACAACGCGGACATGATGAAGTTCGTCACCGAGATGGATGACGGCAGCGTGTGGGCGGTCGGCCGGTTCGACGCCATTGCCTCGCAGGCGCACCTGCCCGAGGACGTGACGTCGCGGATTCCCCCGATTACCTGGTTCGCGGCGAGCGGGCGCGTGAACGGCGGGATGCACGCGGTGATCAAGGCCGAGGCCCGGGACGAGCAGGCCGCGAACAACCTCCGCGACATCGTGAGGGGGTTTATCGCGCTGGCGAAAATGCAGACCGGGAACAAGCCCGAGGCCGCGGCGCTGTGGCCGGCGATCGAAATGGGCGGGACAGGCACCGAGGTCTCGATATCCTTCGCGGTCTCGTCGGCGCTGCTGGACGCGATCGGGTCCGCCCATCGGCAGGCGCCCAGAAAGATCACCATCGAACCCAAGAAGGGCGTCGGCGGCTAGATTCGCGGCCCTGGAACTCCGGGTACCTGACCAGCGCGGCCCGTGGAGTGAGCACTCCGCGGGCCGCGTTTGCGTTGGGGCCAGCATCGCTCCCAGGGGGCGGGTCGCGCGGCGGGACAGCGGCGGGCCGCGCGCTTGACTAACCCCGGCGAGTTCCCTACACTGCACGCATACTTGCGAGTCTCTCCCCGGTCCCGCGATTTCGCTGCTGGTGCGCCCGCGCCGCGCACGGGCGCAGATGGAGTGCTCACGCGGCAGGTGCCGCGGCTCTTGCCGGGCCGGGGATCCCGGTGGCGCCAGGTGAAACGTTTTGTCGGTCCGGTCGTATCCTGCCAGCGGGTGAATGAGCATGGGTGACAAGGTCTTTGTCTACGGAACCCTGATGGCGGGCTTCGACCGGCGACGTCGGGCGGGGATCGACACCAAGATGGCGTTCGCGGGCCGCGGATGGATCGAGGCCGCGCTGTACGACCTGGGGATTTTCCCGGCGGCCGTCCCGGCGCCGGGCGGGCGGGTCTGGGGGGAGGTCTACGAGGTCGAAGCCCCGTCGGACGTTCTCGCGACGCTCGACGAGATCGAAGGCTACCGATCGAGCGAGCCCGACACGAGTCTCTACACCCGGGTTGAAGTTCCGGTCACGCTCGAGGACGGGTCCGTGGACACCGCCTGGGTGTACTTCTACAATGCTCCTTTGGGTCGGGCCGAGCAGATTTCCTCCGGCGATTACCTGGAGCACCTGCGCGTCCGGTAGACGCCGCCGGCGCACGCCCGCCACCGGGTCGTTCTCCAACGTCAGACAGGAAATGCCATGAAGACTACGCTGGGTGCTGTGGTGTGCGCATGCGTGTTGGCGGGCACGGCACCGGCCGCGCTCGCGCAGACCGACCAGACCGACCAGTTCGATCCGCGGATCGCGAAACTGGTCGAGCAGGTGTCGCAGGACCGGATGATACAGACCCTGACGACGCTGAACACGTTCGGGACGCGCAACACGATGTCCACGACCGACGCGCCGGACCGCGGCGTCGGCGCCGCACGCCAGTGGATCCTCGACGAGATGAAGCGGTCGAGCCCGCGGCTGCAGGTCAGCTTCGACAGCTACGTGATCCCGCCGCAGGGCGATCGCATCACGCGCGACGTGGACGTCCGCAACGTGATGGCGGTGCTGCCCGGGCGGACGCCGCGCCGCCTCTACATCAGTGCGCACTACGATTCGCTCGCGCGCCGGGTCGAGGCCAGGCCGTCGCCGGGGCAGGCCGGCGCCGGCAGCGCCGCCAGGACCGCGGCCGGGCAGGGCGCGTCGGGCGGGTTCGACTGGAGCGCCGCCGACAACCCCGCCCCGGGGATCAATGACGACGGCAGCGGCACGGCGGCGGTGATGGAACTCGCGCGGGTCTTCGGCCAGAGCGGGCTCGAGTTCGACGCGACGCTCGTCTTCATCGCGCTCGTCGGGGAGGAGCAGGGGCTGATTGGCGCCAGGCTCCACGCGCAGAAGGCCGAGGCGGAGAAGATCCGGATCGACGCGGTCCTCAACAACGACATGATCGGCAACGTCGAGGGCGGATCCGGCGCGCTGGACGGGGAGAGCGTGCGGATCTTCTCGGAGGGGCCCGAGGACTCGCCCTCCCGTCAGGTGGCGCGCTACATCGCCCGCGTCGCGCCGCGCTACGTGCCGGCGCAGCGAATCGTGTTAATCGCTCGCCACGACCGCTTCGGGCGCGGTGGCGATCACACGGCCTTCAACCAGCATGGATTTGCCGGTGTGCGGATCACGGAGGCCGACGAGCACTTCGGCCGGCAGCACACGGTCGAGGACACGTTGGCGGGGGTCACGCCCGGGTACCTGCTCAGGAACGCCCGCGTCAACGCCGCCGTGCTGGCCAGCCTGGCCCTCGCCCCGGCCGCGCCCGCGACGGCCGACGATCGGGGCCGGCCGCTGATCGGGCGGCAGCCGTCCGGCTATGACGCGGCGCTCAAGTGGACCGCCGCACCAGGGGCGGCGGGCTACCGCGTCTACTGGCGCGAGGCGTGGACGCCGGACTGGCAGCACGTCGTGACGCTGGGCAACGTGACGGACTTCGTCCTGCGGGACGTGTCGATCGACGACTTCGTGTTCGGCGTGGCGGCACTGGGCCCCGACGGGAACGAGAGCCTCGTGTCCGCGTACGTGAATCCGCCCCGCGCCGAGTCGGCGGTGAGGGTGAAGTAGGACGAGCCGGACTCTTCCCGGCTGCGTCCCCGCCGGCGGGAACCGCCGGTTCGGTCAGGTCGTCGGGGGCAGCAGGCCGCGTTCGCGCTGGACCAGTTCCATGAAGTCCGCCACGGCGGCCAGCACGTGTTCCGAGGGCTCGATGAACTCCACGCCCGCGCGGTAGACGACCATCTCCTGGTCCACGTCCACGATACGGCAGTGCGCGATCCGGCCCCGGACGATCACGGGGCGGCCGCCGAGCTCGAGGCGGAACTCGTGCAGGGAGTTCAGCTGAAGGGGAAACGACGTCTCGACCAGCGCGCCCGACCGGCTGATCTCCTTGATCGTCAGCGGCGCGAGGACGGTGACTTCGCCCTGCAATTCGCCCAATATGTCCAGGCGGGGATAGTCTCGTGTGTCCTGTGACATGGCCCGCACTATACCACGAGCGCGCGCCGGCTCGCTCCCCGCCGCCCTGCGGCTGCGGGGCCCGGGGCGGCAGCAAGCGCGCACCGCCCCCGGAGCTCACGTGTGATGAGTGTGTTCGCTCCGGGCACGCGGGCTGAAGCCCGTGCGCGACATTCCCGGCGCGTCCTCAACTCAACTGAGCGCCGGGCTCAGTGCATGCGGACCGGGAGACCGGGCGCCTGACGCCAGAAGTCGTCGTCCGGGACGTCGACCGCGTCGTCCATGCGCGGCAGGTCGTCGTCCCCGACCGGGTAAGTGATGACCGGGATGTCCTGCGTGTCCGGGTCGAGCCTGAGCATCGAGAGGACCTGCAGCGACGAGGTGTCGTGCAGCCCGAGACACAGGATGACGAGGTCGGGCCGGACGCGCTTGATCAGGGAGTAGGCGCGATCACCCGACTCCACCGTCACCACGTCGTAGTGCCCCGGTTCGATGATCGACTCGAACAGCTCCCGGATCGCGCCCGGGCCGTCGACCACCATGACGGTGCGGCTCGGACGGCCCGCGGGATGCACGTGGAGCAGGGGAGTGGAGTTCATGGCGTCCGTCCTTCCTGTCCTGCTATCATTCAAGAACTGCACCAGCCACGAACCGGGCGTTTTCGGCGTGAATCGCCATGATTGGCGGGTATCCGCGTGCGCGGAAACGCCCCAGATGGGACGTACGTGACCATGAACATGAGCACCGCTCCAGTCGCGACCTACGGCAACTTCATCGACGGGCAGTGGGTGCCCGCCGCCGCGGGCGAGGTTTTCGAGAATCGGAATCCCGCCGACACGGACGATCTGATCGGCCTGTTCGCCCGATCGGGGCGCGCGGATGCCGGGCGGGCCATCGCCGCGGCGGCCCGCGCGTACGATCGCTGGCGCGCCGTCCCGGCCCCGCGCCGGGCCGACATCCTGTTCCGCGCAGGTCAGCTCCTGATCGAGCGCAAGGAGGCGTTCGCCCGCGACATGACCCGCGAGATGGGCAAGGTCCTCGAGGAGACGCGCGGCGATATCCAGGAAGCGATCGACATGACGTTCTTCATGGCCGGCGAGGGGCGCCGGCAGCACGGGCAGACGGCGCCGTCGGAGCTGCGCGACAAGTTCGCGATGTCGGTCAGGCAGCCGCTGGGCGTGTGCGGGATCATCACGCCGTGGAATTTCCCGATGGCGATCCCGTCGTGGAAGATTCTGCCGGCGCTCATCTGCGGGAACACGGTCGTGTTCAAGCCCGCGACGCTGACGCCCCTGTCGGCCGTGAATTTCGTGCAGGTGCTGGTGGACGCGGGCGTGCCGCCCGGGGTGGTGAACCTCGTCACCGGGGGCGGCGGCGAGGTGGGGAACGCCATTCTCGAGGCGCCGGAAGTCAGCGTGGTCTCGTTCACCGGCTCCACGGACGTCGGCCGCATGGTCAGCATCAAGGCGGCGCCGAGCTTCAAGAAGGTCCACCTCGAAATGGGCGGCAAGAACATCATCGTCATCATGGCCGATGCCGACCTGGACCTGGCGGTGGACGGGTGCGTGTGGGGCGGCTTCGGGACGACGGGACAGCGCTGCACGGCGGCGAGCCGCGTGGCGGTGCAGCGGGCCGTGTACGAAGAGTTCGTCCGTCGCTACGTCGCCCGTGCCAGGACGCTCCAGGTGGGGGCAGGCCTGGATCCGGCCACCCAGATGGGGCCGTCGATCAGCCAGGGCCAGCTCGAGACCGTCATGAAGTACGTGGCGATCGGCCTCGGCGAAGGGGCGACGCTGGCGTGCGGCGGGCACCGGCTGGACGGCGGCCGGCACGCGCGGGGCCACTTCCACGAGCCGACGGTGTTCACCGACGTCCGGCCGGCCATGCGCATCGCGCAGGAGGAGATCTTCGGCCCGGTCGTATCGGTGCTGCCCTTCGAGACGTACGACGAAGCCGTGGCGATTGCCAACGGCGTCGAGTACGGCCTGTCGGCGTCCATCTACACGAGGGACATCAACACGGCGTTCCGCGCGATGCGGGACCTGCACACGGGGCTGTTCTACGTGAACGCGCCGACGATCGGCGCCGAGATCCACCTGCCGTTCGGCGGGACCAAGAACACCGGCAACGGCCATCGCGAGGCCGGCGAGGCGGCGCTCGACGTGTTCTCCGAGTGGAAGTCGGTCTATGTGGACTTCAGTGGCCGGCTGCAGCGGGCGCAGATCGACGTGGAGGAGATCTGAGCGGGACCGGGCCGTCTGCCTTCCCCACGCCGGGGTTCCCGGCCGGCGGTCGCGCCGCTCAGCGCCGTGGGCCAGAGGCCTGGCTCGCCCGGTACTCGTAGGCCGACACCCGGTACTCGAGCGCGGACGCCAGCGCGCCGTCGCCGCGTGCGCGCGCCAGCTCCAGCGCGGTTCGCGCCGTCGCCGCGGCGGCGGAGAACCGGCCGGACGCCGCCTGCGCCGCCGACAGGATTTCGAGCAACCTGGGCTCCCGCCCGGATGTCAGGCCCACGGCCCGGCTGGCCAGCGCGACGGCCCGCTCGGCGTCACGCACCGACAGGTCGCGCGAATCCGCGAGAATCGTCGCCATTTTCGCCAGCACCTCCACGTCATTCGGAACGGCGGCGAGCGCCTGTTCGTAATGCGACAGCGCGAGGCGGTCGTGCCGCTGGATGGCGAAGATCTCGCCGAGATAGCGATGCGCATCGACGTCGCCCGGCCGGAGCGTCAACGCCTGCTCGAGGTGCGGTATCGCGGCGTCGAGCTTCTGCCGCTGCGCGAGCACCGCCGCGAGCCGCACGCGCGCGAGCGGGTCTTGTGGCGCGAGCGCGACTCCGACTTGCAGCTGCGCCTCGGCCTCCGCCAGTCGGCCCGCACTGGCCAGGGCCTCGCCATACGCAATCCGTGGCCTGGCATCGTCCGGCCGGTTGCTCACGGTGTCCTGCCACAGGCCCTCGGCGCTCCCGTACACCCGGTTTCTCGCGCGCGTCGCGACGCCCAGCGCCCCGACCGCCCCGACGACCGCCACCACGGCCAGCACCGCACCGGTCCTCGAGTTCTTCGACACCCGGCCGCCGGCACGGAACAGACCCATGACCACGGCAGCGACAATCGCAGCCAGCGGCAGGTACATCCGGTGCTCCGCGGCGACCTCGGTCACAATCGGCAGCACGCTGGATGAAGGCGCCAGGATCAGAAAGAACCACGCTCCCAGGAATCCCGCGGGGTGGCGTCGCACCACCCCGATGGCCGTCAGCACGACGAGCGCCGTCAGCAATGCTGCCTGCCACGCCACCGCGAGGAGCGAGGGCGCGAGCGGCCAGTCGTACAGGAACACGAGCGGGGCGGGGATGAAGACCAGCCGGAGGTAGTGCACCACGACGTCGGCCTGGGTCAGGAGATACGTCCAGACGATGCCCGGAGCCAGGCTGATCGACGGGCCGCGATGCTCGGACAGGACCAGGATGCCCAGAACAAGCCACGTCGCCGCGAGGCCCGCGAGCAGCCCCCATCGCGTCCGGCTCGTCCCGTTCGGGACGGCCGCGCCGAACAGCCGGTCCCAGAGCGCCACCATGATTGGCGCCGTCACCATCACTTCCTTCGTCGCCATGCCCGCGGCGCAACTGACCACGGCCGCTGCCGTCCAGACACGAACGTGCGAGGTCCCGCTCGCCCGGATGGCGCAGTAGAGCGTCAGCAGGTAGAACAGCCCCATCAGGGACTCGACCCGCTGGACGAGGTACGTCACCGCCGCCGTCTGCAGGGGATGGACCACCCAGATGAGCGCAATCGTCAGCGCGAGCCATGGCGCGACAACTTCGAACCGGCGGCGGAGCGGCGGGCTCAACAGCGTCCGCCGGACCACGCCGGCGAGAACCAGCGCGGTGGCCAGGTGAATGAGGAGGTTTCCGAGGTGAAAGGCGGTGGCATCCAGCGTGCCGGGGACGCCGGGCATTCCAGGTGTTCCGCTCGCCGCCCCCGATACGTCTGCCGGACCAAGTGCGTAGCTGATAGCAAAGGAGAGATTGGCGACTGGCCGACCCGCAACGGTGGACGCCGAGGGAGGCGACAACGGGGTCGTGAGCGGCCAGAGCGTTCGAATGGTCGGGTTCTGCACAATCGCCCGCACGTCGTCCAGGACGAAGACGCCGTTGAAACTCGGCCAGTACGCCCACGTGCCGGCGGCCACGATCACGGCCGCGAGCACCAGGACCGACAGGCTTCGGTGCGGGGGCTCGGCGGGCAATGCGCGCGCGCGGGATCGGGATCGGTGTCGGGATGGTCTTGGCACGACTGCGCTCGGCGATGGCCGGTCCGCTGTGCACGGGCCAGCCACCTCAGCCAGCATAGCACCCGGGCCTGAGAAAGACGCCTCGGACGACCTCTGCGGGCCGCCGAGTCAGTGATCCGGAGCGCATGAGGCGGCCGGCCGCCGCCGGGTCAGCGGGGGATGCGCGTGCCGGGCGGAGTGACTGGTCGCGGTGTACACTGAACCGTGGCGCCCGACGCCAATCCACGAATGCTAATCCGACACCCATGCCAGATAGAGGCCATATGTCCGGTCTGCGCCTGACGCTCGCCGTTGCGCTCCTCGGGGCATCGCTCGGCGCGGCGCCCCAGCCGCCGGTCTTCCGCTCGGGCATCGACGTGGTCGCCGTCGATGTGCTGGTCGTGGACAAGACCGGGAATCCGATCCCCGACCTCAGGCTGGAGGACTTCGCCGTCACCGTGGACGGGAAAGCCCGGCGAATCGCGTCGATCGAGTTCCTGACACACAACGACCGTTCCGCCACCCCTCCGGATCGCACGGCCATCCCCAATCTCCGGCCGGAGGACCGGGTGATGCTGCGCGCGGAATACAGTTCGAACACGACGTCCGCCCTGGGACGGCAGTTCGTGCTGGTCGTCGATTCGGGCAACATGACGCGCGGCGGCGGCCGCGGCGCGATGGAGGCAGCAGGGCTGTTCGTCAGGAACCTGGCGCCGAACGACCTGGTGGCCCTCGTGTCCCTGCCCGCCGGCGTCACCGTGGACTTCACGGCCGACCGGACGAGGATTCGGGCCGCGTTGCTCCAGATCGTCGGCGGCGGCGCGCACCGGTACCTCTCGAACGCCAACATCAGCCTCGGCGAAGCCTTCTCGCTCGTCACCGGCAGCCAGCAGCGCCTCTGGGACCAGGCGCTCCGGGAGGAGTGCATCTGGGCCCGTTCGGATAGCGAATATGAAAACTGCCGGGCGACGCTCGAAGCCGATGCCCGCGCCAAGTTCTACGCCGCCCGCACGTCGGCGGAATCGAGCGAGCGGTCCCTGGAGATCCTGATCCGCCGCCTGAGCCTCATCGACGGCCCGAAGTACATGATCTTCATCGGCGAGAGCCTGGTCACTGGAAGCTCCTACGGGTATCTCGACGGGATTGCGGACCTGGCGTGGCTGGGCGGACTCACTCAGGCCGCGCGCGTCAACCTCTACGTGCTGCACATCGACCGGGCGTTTCTCGAGGCCTTCGACGTCAAGGAGCGATTCCCGACCCGGACGCCCCTCGAAGATGCGCGGCTCCTGAACGACGGCCTCGCCGAGATGGCGGGCCAGGCCGGAGGCGCGTATTTCAACCTGACGACCGCGCTCGATCCCACTTTCGCGCGCATTGCGCGGGAGACGTCGGCTTCCTACGTGCTCACGTTCGAGCCTGACGACGCCGACCGCGACGGTAAGACGCACAACGTCGGAGTGAAGGTGGCGCGGCCCGGCGTGCAGGTGCGGGCGCGCAAGCAGTTCCTCGTGGACCCGGCCACCCGGACGGCCCCGGTAGCGGACCGCCTGTCGCGCGCGCTGAACTCGCCCTCGCTGCCGTCCGCCATCCCCATCGACATGACCACCTACGTCGTCGCGGATCCCCAAAGCGGCGGCGTGCGGGTGCTGCTGGCTGCCGAGATCGGATGCGGCCCCCGGACCGAAGCCGGCTTCGACGTCGGCCATATCGTGACGAACGCGGCGGGGCAGGGTTCCGGATCGCCCGTCCGGCATCTGACGGATCTCGTGTCCCGCCCCGACGGCGCCCGCTGCGCCTACTACACCTCGACTTTCAGCGTGAAGACCGGCGAGTACGCCGTCCGGGCGGTCGCGATGGACTCGGGCAACCGGGCCGGCGGCGTCGAGCGCCAACTCGACGCCCGGCTGACATCGGCAGGCCCCGTCGGGCTCAGCAGCCTTGTGCTGACGGACCCTGCCGTCCGGGTCGGCGGCAAGATGAAACTGGTGGTCGACGGGCGGATCACCGGCCAAAGCGTCGCCGCCTATGTCGAAATGCGACGCCTGCTGCCTGGAGGTGACGCCGCGGCCGCCGCGGCACGTCCGGTGGTGCAATTCGAGGTGGTCGATCGAGCCGATGGCCCGACGCTGGCCGGCGTCGTCCCGGTGGTGGCCGACGACGCGGCAGCCGGGGCATGGTACGCAGAAGGAACGATCAACCTGGCGTCGCTCTCGCCCGGGGCCTACCAGGTGCGGGCCATCGTCCTGTGGGGCGGGGCGATCGTCGGCCGGGTCAGCCGCTCCATCGTCGTGGAGCGCGTCGCGGGCCAATAGCGCCGGTCCGCTCTCGGCGCGGCCCGTACAAGAAAATGCCCCGCATGCCGAGAGGGCATGCGGGGCGTCAGCACGATCCGCAGCCGCGGGACCGGCCCCGCGGCGACGGAGACGACTCACACTAGAACAGGAACCTCACGCCGAAGCGGGCCGCCAGAGGATCCTGGTACCCGTTGTTCATCAGGAAGCGCGGATCCTTCGCCATCGCCGCGATCAATGGGTCGAAGTTGACCTGGCCCTGGTAGAAGGCGGCCTCATCGAAGGTGATGCCGTCCGCCTTCTGCATGGTGATGAACCGGTTGGTCGCGATGCGCTGGTTGAACAGGTTGAGCACGTTCAGCTCCAGCTGCAACTGCTTGTTGCCGCCCACCTTGAACGCGTGCTGGAGGCTCAGGTCGGTCCGTGAGAGGACCGGCATCCGCCCGTCGCTGCCACGGCCCAGGTACTGCACCGGGTAGTTGCTCGTCGGGAGGATGCCGACTTCACGAGTCACCGGGATGCCGCTCGCGATGTACTCGTTGAGGCCGATCGACGTGCCGAAGGGCAGCTGGTAGATGAACTGCGCCTTGACCTGGTGCGGACGGTCAGTGGCTAGCGGGCCGTAAACCGCCTGGCCCTTGCCATCGAACATCATCGCCGGATAGTCGAACGCGCGGCCGACGTTCGGGCTGGTCCGGCCGTTCTCATCGGACTGCGACAGGCCGGAGTAGTTCCCGTAGAGACGGCTCCACAGGTAGCTCCCCCGGAAGTACCAGCTGTCCGACAGGTTCTTCGTGAAGGCCACCTCCACGCTGTCGTACTGCCGCTTCGCCTTCGGCATGGGGACATTCGGGTCGACGTAGGCCAACTCGGTCAGGCCGAAGCCCGGGTTCGCGATGATGTAAATCTCGTTGCCTTCCGCGTCGAGCGACCCCGTGTCCTCGATGGCCCTGTCCAGCCACTTGCGGACGTACCGGGCCGAGAGGGCCATCGTCGGCGAGAGCTGGTGCTCGAGGCCGAACGACATCTCTTCGCTCTTCATGGGCTTCAGGTTCGGGTCGATCGCGTCCGAGCCGAACGACGGGTGCCGGAAGTCGATCGGGCCGCGGATGAGCGTGCCCGAGCAGGCCGGAGGACAGCTGGCCCCGGCGGTCAGCGTGTCCCACGCGTACGTGTCGAGCGTGTAGTAGTACTCGAGCCACTTGTCACCGCCGAACGACCCGCGCGGCAGCTCCAGCTTGAAGATGTCGTAGAAGATGCCCCACGACCCGTAAGCCTTCCACTTGCCGTCGCCGTTCAGGTCATAGGCGAAGCCCACGCGCGGTGCCAGCTTCTCGCTGAACGGGAATTCGACGCCATAGGCGGGAATGTCCGGCCCCGAGGAATACGCCGGGACCTTCTCACTCTCGGTCCGGAGGCCGAGGTTGACGGTCAGCTTGTTGTTGACGGTCCAGGCGTCCTGGATGAACAGGCCGATGTTGTTGGTGGTGACGTTGCCTTCCGTAATGAAGCCCTGCTTCGGGTACGGGCCGTTGCTGCGCACCGAGTAGTAGCCGAAGGGCCCCGTCCCGTAATTTGGCAGGGGCTGGCCCCAGCGGATCGTGACGCGGTTGCCCAGTTCGCCCGACAGCACGTTGTTGCCGACGTGGTCGAACTGGACGCCGCCCTTGATGGTGTGCTGGCCGCCCGCGTTCACATACAGGGTCGAATCGACCTGGAAGTTCAGGCGGGTCTGCTGGTCGCGCGTGGTCGAGCTGTTGGGGGCGATGCTCGCGTACCCCGTGGGGTGCTGATACGCCGCCGGTACGGCGACGCCATTGGTGCCGACGAAGTCGATGTTGCTGAACGAGAACGTCGAGCGCGGTTCGGCCGGCACGCCGGCGTCGAAGAAGTCAGAGAAGTAGTACCCGACTCGCGCGCCGACGAACAGGTTCGGCCTCACCACCCAGTCGGCCTGGCCCGAGAGGCTCCAGTTCGGGGACGTCCGGTCGATGGCGTAGTTCGTGCCGGCCGCGTCTCCGCCCGTCTGCGCCGGGAGCAGGCCGATCCGCTTGCCCCAGCTGTTGTTGTAGGCCACGCGCGTGCGCAGGCTGTTGCCGATCTGCGCCGTCTGGTTGGCCGAGAAGTTGTGCGCCTGGTCCTTCCGCGTGACGTCGCTGAAGGTGCTCGCCGTGGTGGTCCCCGCGGTGTCCGGGGAGACGTTGCGGATGGTCTTGGTCATCGTCGGCTGGTACGCCGCGAAGAACCACGCCTTGTCCTTCCAGATCGGGCCGCCGATCGAGAAGCCCGGCTCCACGCGGTTGTACTTGTCCTCCGGGTACGTCCAGGTACTCGGCGAGATCGCTGTTCGCCGGGGCGAGGCGGAGCGACTTGTTGTAGCCGGCCTCGAGCTTGTCACCCGTCCAGTAGAACCGCGCGCTGCCGCGGAACGCGTTCGTGCCGCTCTTGGTCACCGCGTTGATGACGCCGCCCGTGGCGCCGCCGTACTCGGCGGTGTACCCGCTCGACTTGACCTGCACCTCGTCGAGGAAGTCGGCGATGATGCCCTTGCCGGACGTGCCGTTCTGCAGGTTGGTCGTCTCGACCCCGTCCACGATGTACCGGTTCTCGCCGCCGCTCGCGCCGTCAATCGAGATGCCGCCCAGCTTGGTCTCCTGGTTGGCGCCCGCGGCCTGCGTGACGAGGGTCGTGAAATCGCGGCCCTTCGGCAGCAGGTCGATCTGCTCGCTGCGGATGCTCGTGGCACGCGCGCTCTGCTTCGTGTCGATGAGCGGCGACTCGGCCGTCACCTGTACGCTCTCGGCGACGCCGGCTACGCTCAACGCCAGATCGACTTTCTTGATCTGACCGAGGGCCAGCGGCACGGTCTGAGACTTGGCGGTGTTGAAGCCCTGCAGGTTCGCAGTGACTTCGTAGTTGCCCGCCGCCAGTGCCGGGAACCGGAACGTCCCGTTGCCGTCCGTGACGGCCGTGACGACCGAGCCGACCTCGAGATTCTTGGCCTCGACGGTGACGCCCGGGAGCACCGCTCCCGACGCGTCCTTGACGACGCCCTCGATCGACGCCCGCTGCTCCTGCGCGGCCAGCGGCAACGCCGCCAGCACCATCAGGAACAACACGGCGAGTGTCCGAAATCGCATATCCATCCTCCTCAACAGGCAACCCAACGAGACAACAAAACACAAGCTCGGGACTTGCCTTCCCTCTGGAGAGAGCAGATCCCGAGTCACTCCCCTCATTGCATCCACGATGCCAACCTTGCATGGTCTGTTCGTTCTTTAGATTCAATATGTTACGTGACCATGACCAACCTGTTCAGCCAATCATCCAAGGGATTGGTGAATCGTCGATCCAACGATATGGATCCATGCGGTCGGATTTGCTCCTCTGCATCCACGTCGGTCGGCTGCCATCGTTCCGCCCGGCGGCGAGGGACTCCCGGCACGCTGCCCGGCGGTTCTTCTTCCGGACGGTCGCCGGCGAGGCGCTGGCGCCCGTCCGGCTGGAGGTCCTGGGGTACACTACGCGGATGCAGACTCTCATCCGGCAACTGCTGCAGGAACTCGGCGAGGATCCCGACCGCGAGGGCCTTCGCGACACGCCGCAACGCGTGGCGAAGTCCATGGGATTCCTGACCAGCGGGTACCACGCCAACGTGGACGAGGTCCTGAACGATGCGCTGTTCACGGTCGACTACAGCGAGATGGTCATCGTCAAGGACATCGACTTTTTCAGCCTGTGCGAGCACCACCTGCTGCCGTTCTTCGGGAAGTGCCACGTGGCGTACATCCCGAAGACCCGCGTGATCGGCCTCAGCAAGATCCCGCGGCTGGTCGACGTGTTCGCGCGGCGCCTGCAGGTGCAGGAGCGCCTCACCAACCAGATTGCCGAGACCATCAGGGCGAAGACCGATCCGCTCGGGGTGGCCGTCGTCATGGAGGCGACGCACCTGTGCATGGCCATGCGCGGCGTGGAGAAGCAGCGGTCGTTCTGCGTGACCAGCGCCATGCTGGGCGCGTTCCGCGAGCGGGATCGCACCCGGGCGGAGTTCCTGGAACTGATCCGCCAGCACGCGTCGTAGCCACGGCCCGACCGGTCCGGCGCCCGGCCGCACACCCATGATCGCCCCGGCCCTGATCTTCGTCGGCACCTATCTCGTGCTCGCGCTGGGCCAGCCGCCGCTGTTCCGGATCGACCGGACCGGCGCGGCCATCATCGGGGCGATCCTGATGGTGGTCGTCGGCGGCTTGCCGCTCGAGGAGGCCTACCGCGCGATCGACTACCGCACGCTCGTCCTGTTGTTCGGGATGATGGTGCTCGTCGCCCATCTCCAGCTGGCCCGGTTCTTCCGCACGACGGCCGCGTGGGTGGTGTCCCGGGTGCGGCAGCCGGCGGGCCTGCTCGTCGCGATCGTTTTCGCCTCCGGCGCGCTGTCGGCGCTCTTCGTGAACGACACCATCTGCCTCGTCTTCACGCCCGTCCTGATCGAGGTGGCGCGCACGCGGCGCCAGAGCCCGGAGCCGTACCTCCTGGCCCTTGCGACCGCCTCGAACATCGGCAGCGTGGCCGCGATCACGGGCAACCCCCAGAACATGCTGATTGGCAGCCTGTCGCAGATCGGCTACCGCCCGTTCGCGGCGGCCCTGGCCCCCGTGGCCCTGGTCGGGCTGGCGATCGACGCCGGCATCCTCTGGTATGTCTACCGGGGCGAGCTCGCGGCCGCGGCGCCGGCCGGGGATCGGGAGGAGACGCGTCCGGCGCACCGGGCGGTGGCGGTCAAGACGCTGCTCGTGGCCGCCGGTGTGCTCGTCGCCTTCCTCGCCGGCATCGATACGACGCTGGTGTCGGCGGCGGCGGTCGCCGTCCTCCTCGTGACGCGGCGGATCAACCCGCAGAAGGTGTACGCGCGGATCGACTGGGGCCTGCTGATGCTGTTCGTCGGCCTGTTCGTGGTGATCGCCGGCATCGAGCGGGCGGGGCTGGACCGCCGGTTCCTCGATCTCCTGCGGCCGGTCGGGGTCGAGTCGATCTGGGGCCTGAGCATCGTCACGGCGCTGTTGTCGAACCTGGCCAGCAACGTGCCGGCCGTGATGCTCCTGTCGCGGATCGTGCCGCAGCTGCCCGATCCGTCCAGCTCGTGGCTGGCGCTGGCCATGGCGAGCACGCTCGCCGGCAACCTGACGCTGCTCGGGTCGATCGCGAACCTGATCGTCGTCGAAGGCGCCCGCCGCCGGGGGATCGCGATCTCGTTCTGGGCCTACCTGCGGGTCGGCCTTCCGGTGACCGCGGCCACGCTGGCGTTCGGCATCTGGTGGCTGTCGTAAGGCTACACCGTGAGGCCGGGGATTTCTCCGCGCACCAGCGCGCGCATGAGCAGGGTCGTGCTCCGATCGAGATGCCGCTCCATGGCGGCCCGCGCGGCATCGGCCGTGCGGGCGGCGATGGCGTCGACGATCTCGTTGTGCTCGACGCTGGCGCCGCCCTGAAACGCATCGAAGTTCACGCCCAGGGACATGAAGCGTTCCATCTGCGTGAGGCAGTGCCGGACCAGGTCCACGATGAGCGCGTTGTGGCTGGCCGCGACGACCGCCATGTGGAAGTTGCGGTTGTAGGTCTGCGCGGAACGGTAGCTGGCGGCGTCGCCCACGGCATAGCGGAACTCTGCCAGCTGGCGCAACTGCGCGATCTCGCCCTCGGTGGCGTCCGCGGCCGCACGCGCGGCGGCCGCGCCCTCGAGCACGCGGCGGACTTCGAAGGTGTCCTGGATGAGGCGAACGGTGATCGGGGTGACGAGGTAGCCGCGGCCCGGCAGGCGCTGCACGTAGCCTTCCTGCACGAGGCGGGACAACGCTTCGCGCACCGGCGTCCGGCTGGCGTCGTGGTCGCGGGCGAGCTGCGACTCCGACAGGGGCGTGCCCGGAGGATACCGGCCGTCGGCGATCCGCTGCTTCAGTTCGCGGAGGACGAGATCGACGCGGGACGGGGACTGGCGGGCGGCGCGGCGGTTCTTGCGTACCATCTGTATACCATCCGGACCCGAGAGGCTACCACGACCGTTCGCCGTGAGGCAACCCGGTCCGGCCCGCGCCCGAGACGCGTTATACTGACGACGTGCGACGACTGCTCACCGCCATCCTGTTCACCGGCTTGGGGTTGGTCACTTCCGCGGCCCAGACGCGGAAGCCGGCCAGGCGCCCGGCCGCGCCGCCGGCGCCGAAGGTGGAGCCGGCCGACCTCCAGTGCCCGTCTCCTCTCGGGACAGGCGTCACGACCAAGCGGCTGTTCTGTGACGTGCCCATCGGGCGGACGCCGGCCGACGGCATCCTGATCCGGATCCCTCCGCACAAGGGACCAGCCATCCTGTCCTTCGATCTCCACAACCGGTTCACCTACTCCGAGGAGCAGGTGCGAGCCCGCAAGGCCTACGCCCGCCTGACCGCGACGATCGGCATCCTCACGATGGACAACACGCTGCTGACGCGGGAGGTCGTGCAGAACGAGTTCCGCACGGCGGCGGACCTGTTCGACCGGGTGTCGGGCGGCGCGGGACCGAGCGGCGTCAAGGCCGTGGCGCCGACGGGCGACGAGCCGGTGCGGGCGGAGATCCCGGAGAACGTGACTGAGGTGTGCCTGCTGGGCGAGAAGCTCGCGGTGCGCCGCGCGGACGGCGACGAGCTGTTCGTCGCGCCCGGGAGGCCGATCGCGCTGATCAGCGACGTCAAGGTGGAGTACCAGCCGCAGCCGAAGAAGGCGCCGGCGAAGAAGCCGGTGCCGCGCAAGGCGCCGAAGAGAGCCCCGGTCCGCCGCTGACCGTGTGGCGCGTGCGGCGGCCACGCCGGCCCCGGCCGAGGCAGGCGGGAGGACCGGGGACCGGCCCGCCCGCGTCGCCCGGCCGCCCTGGCTACGCGTTGCCGCCCGGGACGGCCGCCTCGGCGTCCTTCCTGGCCGGCTTCTTGAGCATCTGCAGCGGGATCAGGTTCGGATCCTCCTTCAGCACGTGCTGCCGGTACAGCTTGGCCATCTCCGCGTGGTAGCGCGGGTCGTCCTGCTTGTGCTGGTCCCGCGCCTTCAGCTTCTCCTCGCGGGCGTTGCGCGCGATCCCGGCATCGACGAGGTCGGTCTGCCCGCCGGCAGCCACGGCCTCCGCGTTCAACACGAGCGAGTGCGCCGTGCTGGCGAGCGGCACGGCCTTGTTGCCCGCGAAGATCTCGTGGCGGCCGTGCTCCTCGTACCACTTGGTGAGCGTCGCCGTCATGTGCATCTTCTCGATGATCTGCCGCCAGCCGATGCCCGTGTTGTAGGCGCAGAAGGAAATCTCGCCCATCTGCGTCGCGTACGGGATGATGCACATCTCCGTTCGCCGGAAGTCGTAGTTGAACAGGTCCTGGAACCACATCCCGGCGACGAAGAGGAACAGGAACCTGTCCGACCGCCGCTTCTGCACGTCAGCGATCGTCCGCCCGTTGCCGACCTTGCCGTAGTCGCGCCGGGTGGCGCCGAACGCCTTGTCGAACCGCTCCATCAGGCCGAGGATCGACAGCTTGGACGGCGCCTTGAACGGGTCGTAGTTCCGCAGGAGTGACAGGGCCATCCCGGCGACCGACCACGCCCGCCCGCGCGCGGCGTCGTTGACCACCTGGAGGTCTCTCGCGAGCTGCGGGCCGTCGAGGAACGACGTGACTGCGGCGCGTTCCTTCGTTTCCTTGTCGACCATCACGGCCATCCCGATGCCGCAGTTCGGGTGGCAGCCGCAGCTCAGCTGGCCCCACTCTGCGGCGGGCCCGTGCACCAGGTCGGCCCAGTCCGAGAACGTGCTGATGAAGGAGATCGGGAACCAGTCGCGGGACGGCTCGCCGAGGCCCGTCTGGTTCTTCACGTCGTGGGCCAGGTGCGCCAGCGTGTAGCGCTGCGCGTGCCGTCGCTCGTCGGTGATCTCCTCGTCGCGGCCCGTGAAGGACACCGGCTGGAACGAGAGGAACGAGATCTTCTTCGGGTTGTCGAGCGCGAACTCGATGATCCGCCCGACCTGCTCGTTGTTGACGCCGTTGACGATGGTGACGACGGGCACGATGTCGATGCCCGCGGCCCACATGTTCTCGATGGCGCGCAGCTTCACGTCGAACAGGTTGCCCACGCGCCGGTGCGCGTTCGCGGCGTTGCCGATGCCGTCGAACTGCAGGTACGCGAAGCGCAGGCCCGCCTCGGCCGCCTGGCGGCAGAAGTCCGGGCTCTTCGCGAACTCGATGCCGTTGGTGGCCGCCTGCACGCTGTTGTAGCCGACCTTCTTCGCGTAGCGCACGGCGTCCAGGAAGAAGGGCGACAGCGTCGGCTCGCCGCCCGAGAACTGCACCGACATCTGGCGGCGCGGCTTGATCGAGATCGCGTTGTCCAGCAGTTGCTGGATGTCGGGCCACCCCAGCTCGTGGACGAACCCGACCTGGTTGGCGTCCATGAAGCACGGATCGCACATCATGTTGCAGCGGTTCGTCAGGTCGATCGTGAGCACCGACCCGCGCCCGTGCTTGATGGTGCTGCTGCCATGATTGTGCAGCGTCCCGTCGTTGTGCGCCGGGATGTCACGGCCCGGGAACACCTCCTCGAGGTGCCGGAACATCGCCGGGTCGATCGACATCACGTCCTCGAAGTGGCCGTGCAACGGGCAGTCCTTCACCATCAGGATCTTGCCGTCGCGCTCGATGATGCGCGCCTTGATCTCGCCGACCTTTTCGGTCAGCAGGACCGAGACGTCCTTCCGGCCGTCGAGGATCTCGGCGCGCGCCTCCCGCACGCACGTCGGACAGAGCGAATCGGTCTCGCGCGGGAAGCCGAGCGGCGGCTTCGTCTTTTCCCACGACTTGAGCAGGGGCTTGTCTGACCACCGGGGGGTGAACGACGGCTTCCAGGCGGCGCGGCTCGCCGCTGCGTAGAGCGTCCAGGCACCGTGGGCGACGTAGGTCAGGCCCTTTTCGACGTACTTGATGGGGGCGTGGCGCATGCCTCTCTCCTCGCTGCAATCGATGGCACGACAGGGCGCAACTGGAGCTCCCGCCCGGGAGCCTGAGGGCCTTGCCTGTCGCGTGTAACTTCATGATAGGTGGGCGGTTCGCCGGCGCCTCGCATTTTTCAGCGGGCGGGCGTCAAGGCGGACTGAGTGGGCGCCTGGCCGGCTGACCGGGCACGGGAATCCCGTCAGCACCGTCCAAAATGGTCGGAATTGGCGGTCCTGGATCGGCCCGGGGTCAGGCCCCGGCCGCCGGAGCCGGTCGACCCCAGCGCGCGGCCAGCGTCCGCACGATCCGTTCGCCGTGATAGCGCCCGTTCTCGATGAAGATCGGGCTCGTGTCCCGGCCCGAAATCACCCCGCCGGCCAGGAACAGCTCCGGTACGTTCGTCTCCAATGTGTCCGGATCGTACTGCGCCTGCCGTCGCGTGGCGTCGACGCGCACGCCGGCTGCCTCGAGCAGCGCGAAGTCGGGGTGGTAGCCGGTCAGCAGCAGCACGGCGTCGGCCGGGATCTCGTCGACCCGCCCTTCGGTCTCGACGACCATCGACGTGCGCCGGATCTCGCGGACGCGCGTGTTGAACCGGGCCGGGATCGTACCCTCGGCGATGCGATTCTCGATGTCGGGCTTCACCCAGTACTTGATCGAATCGCCGAGGCGATCGCCGCGGTGCACGAGCGTGACCCGCGCGCCGGACCGGTACAACTCGAGTGCGGCTTCCGCCGCCGAGTTCTTGCCGCCGACCACGACCACCGCGCGGCGGTAGTAGGGATGGGCCTCGGTGTAGTAGTGCGACACGTGCGGGAGGTCCTCACCCGGGATGCCCAGCCGGTTCGGATGATCGTAGTAGCCGGTCGCCAGGACCAGCGCGCGGGCGAGGCGTTCGCGTTCATCGCCCAGGCCTGGGCGCGTGCGCACCGCGAATCGGGCAGTCCCGTCGTCCGCCGCGGGCCGCACGGCGATCACGGTCTCATCGAGCGCGAGCGGGATCCGCCACGCGTCGACCACGCGCCGGTAGTATTTCAGGGCCTCCAGCCGGGTGGGTTTCTCGTACGGGCTGACGAACGGCAGGCCGCCGATTTCCAGCAGCTCCGGCGTCGTAAAGAACACCATGTGCCGTGGGAACCGGAAGATGCCGTCGACGACGCCGCCCTTGTCGATGACGAGGTGGTCGAAGCCCGCCTGCCCGGCGGCGATGGCCGTGGCGAGGCCGGCGGGGCCGGCGCCGACGATGAGGAGGTCGTGCACGTGTGGGGTCATGTCGTGATCGTAGCCGATGACGCGCCTGCCCGCGCCAGGCCCGGCGCTCAGTTGAGTTGAGCACTCACCGGGAACGTCGCGCGCGGGCTTCAGCCCGCGTGCCCGGACCGACCGTACTCATCACAAGAGAGCTCCGGGGTCAGTGTGACGACCAGGTCGCGCCGGGCGCCGCCGAGCCCAGGATGACCTTCATCTCGAGCAGCTCGACCAGGGCGCGGCACCGGGCCGCGACGCCTTCGCATTCGAGCAGCGCCTGTCGCTCGACCGGCTCGAGATCGAGATACTGGGCGAGCGCGTTGACCACGTCCTCGTCCGGCATCCCGGCCGGCAGCGGCGGTTCGGACCCCGCGAGCGCCGGGGAGATCAGCATCTCGAGGCGCCGGCGCCCCTGGCGGATGGCGTCGTGGTCCGCGGCCGTCGTCGTCTCGGGCAGGTAGTCGAACGTGGCCCGGCGGTAGGCCCGGCCGTGATCTTCGCCGGCTACCCGGAACTTCTCGAGGCCGCGCAGCACCATGTTGTAGGTCCCGTCCGACTGCCGCTCGACGTGGGTGATGAGGCCGACGCACCCGACGGCGTAGATCGGCGGGCGGCCCTCGTACTCGTGCTCCCATCCGGGCCGCAGCAGGGTCATGCCGATCAGCCGATCGCTCGCGAGCGCGTCGCTCACCAGCTCCCGGTAGCGCGGCTCGAAAACATGGAGCGGCAGGAAGACGGTCGGGAAGAGCACCGCGTCGGGCAGCGGGAAGATGGGAATCGTCGGCGGCAGCATGGCGCTCGCCCGATTCTAACATCGGGGGGCTGGAGACTCGCCACCCGTCGTGCGAAGATAGGACTCGACCGTGCCGACACCCTCGCCCGAACCCCGTCGCCCGCTCGTGTTCGCCCACCGGGGCGGCGCGGCCCTCGCCCCCGAGAACACGCTGCCGGCGTTCGAGAGCGGCCTCTTCTGGGGCGCCGACGGGCTCGAGCTCGACGTTCACCTGTCCCGCGACGGCGTAGTCGTGGTCCACCACGATGCGACGCTCGACCGCACGACGAACGCGTCGGGCCCGGTCGCCGCGCGCACGGCCGCGGACCTGGCCGCCGTGGACGCGGGCTACCGGTTCCAGCGCAACGGCGATTTCCCGTACCGCGGGTCGGGCATCGGGATCCCGTCCCTGGACGACGTGCTGGCGTCGTGCCCGGACGTGCCGGTCATCGTCGAAATCAAGGTCGACACGCCGGACCTGGCGCGCGCGACCGTGGACACGGTGACCCGCGCGGGGGCCCTCGATCGCGTGATCCTCGGGTCGTTTCACCGCGAGGTGCTCGACGAGGCCCGCGCGTACGCGCCGCGCGTGCGGACGGGCGCGGCGATGGACGACGTGCGGGGCGAAGTGGCCCGCCGGCCGGGGAGCGGCCACGCGCGGGCGTTCGACATGTACCAGGTGCCGGAGACGTACCGCGGCGTGCGGGTGCTCTCGCCGGAGTTCGTGGCGCGGGCCCACGAGGCCGACGTGCCCGTCTACGTCTGGACGATCGATCGCGAAGAGGACATCCGCCGGCTGCTCGACTGGGGTGTGGACGGCATCATATCGGATCGGCCCGACGTCGCGGTCGGCGCGGTCGGCGCCTGGTGGCACGCGCGCCGGGACGCGCGCCGCTGACCGCCCGCGGGCGGATCAGACGAGGCGAGGAGGGGAGCGCGGACCCATGACGGATCTGACCCTGCACGATGTGTACGAGGCGCGCACCCGCGTCTACCGCCATGTCAAGCCCACGGCGCTCGTGCGCCACCCGCTGCTGGCCGCGGAGCTGGGCTGCGACGTGTACGTGAAGCACGAGAACCACAATCCCACGGGCGCCTTCAAGATCCGCGGCGGGCTCAATCTCGTGGCGACCCTTGGCGCCCAGGAACGCGCGCACGGGATCGTGACGGCGTCGACCGGCAACCACGGGCAGTCCCTCGCGATGGCCTGCGGGCTCGAGCGCGTGCCGTGCACGATCTACGTGCCCGAGGGCAACAACCCGGAGAAGAACGCGGCGATGCGCGGGTACGGCGCCACGGTCGTCGAGCATGGCGCGGACTTCGACGAGGCGCGGGAGCGGTGTGCCCAGGTCGCGCGTGAGCTGGGCCAGCGCTACGTCCACCCCGCGAACGAGCCGCTGCTGCTGGCGGGCGTCGCGACCTACGCGCTGGAGATCTTCGAGGAGCTGCCGCGCGTGGACGCCATTCTCGTGCCCATCGGCGGCGGGAGCGGCGCGTCCGGGATCGGCACGGTCCGGTCCGCGCTGGGCAGCTCGGCGCGGCTCATCGGTGTGCAGGCCGAGCGCGCCGACGCGTTCACGCGGTCCTGGCGCACGGGCGTCCGGACGGTCGGCGATCGGGCCGACACGTTCGCCGAGGGCATCGCGACCCGCGTGACGTTCGACATGACGTTCGAAATCCTCAAGCGGGAGCTCGACGATATCGTGACGTTGTCGGAAGAGGAGCTGGCCGAAGGCGTGCGGATGGCCCTGCGCGCCACGCACAATCTCGCCGAGGGCGCCGGCGCCGCGCCGCTGATGGCCGCGTGGCGGCTCCGCCGCGACCTGGCGGGCAAGACGGTCGTGTGCGTGATGAGCGGCGGCAACCTCGACACGACGGTGCTCCGGAGGATCCTGGCGACCAGCGCCCGGTAGGACGAACCGGCCGCTCGACCGCCCGGCTCAGCCCGCCTGCTCGAGCATCTGCCGCGCCAGGCGGAAGATCGTGTCGAACATCGCTTCGGTCAGGCGGCCCGTGTTGGTGTTCTGCCGGCTCGGGTGGTACGACGTGATCACCCAGGGGCCGCCCGCGTCCAACCGATGCGCGGCGGCATGACCGAACACCGGTCTCGGCCGCCCGCGCCGGCCGCGCCGCGCTTCCAGGGCCAGCCACGCGTCGAACGCGACACGGCCGAGCGCGATCACGCCGTGCAGGCGCGGCAAGGCCCGCGTCTCGGCGTCCAGGTGGTCCAGGCACGCCGCGCGCTCGCCGGGCGTCGGCGTGTTGTCGGGCGGGGCACAGCGCACCGCCGCCGCGATGAACGCGTCAACGAGCCGCAGCCCGTCGTCCGCCCGCTCTGAGGTGGGGATGTTCGCGAAGCCCGCGCGATGGAGGGCTCGCATGAGGAACAGGCCCGAGCTGTCACCGGTGAAGAGCCGGCCGGTGCGGTTCGCGCCGTGGGCAGCCGGCGCCAGGCCGAGGACGAGCAGCCTGCCGCGCGGGTCGCCGAAGCCGGGCACCGGCCGTCCCCAGTAGGTCTCGTCGCGGTGCGCCGCCTTCTTCCGCCGCGCGATGTCCAGGCAGTACGTGCGGAGCCGCGGGCAGCGCTCGCACGCGACGATCCGGGCGCGGACCTGCGACAGGGTTCCGTGCGCGCGTGGTGTGGGCATGCCTTTGGCTCGACTTACGACTCCCGGTCCTCGGGCCGGATAGCCGGCCAGGCCGGAGCCTGGCGATCCCGGGAACGCCCGATGCGCGGCCCCAGCGCACGTCGCCCCGTTGCTGGAGCCTGGCGATCCCGGGAACGCCCGATGCGCGGCGTGCGGCCCCACACGTAGCCCCGCGGCTTCAGCCGCGGGGTCGTCAGCGCGGGTGAACACGCGATCCGGCACCCCGGGGCTCGATCCCCGAGGCTGCGGGATCGGAAGTCCCGTCCGTGCGACCCCGGTCCCGGGCCCTGGTCAAGCCATCAGCAGCGGGTGTTCCAGGTATCGGCGCAGCGTCTGGAGGAACCGCGCCCCGGTTGCGCCGTCGGCAACGCGATGATCAACCGACAGCGTCATCTTCATCCGGTACCCGACAGCCAGCGTGCCTTCGACCACGACCGGGACCTGGCGGACCGCGCCGATCGCGAGGATGGCGGCCTCGGGCGGGTTGATGATGGCGGAGAACTCCTCGATGCCCATCATGCCCAGGTTCGAGATCGAGAAGGTCGCGCCGGTGTACTCGTTCGGCTGCAGCTTCCGGGCGCGCGCGCGCTCGGACAGGGTGCGGGCCTCGAGCGAGATCTCCTCGAGCGGCTTGATGTCCGCGTCCCGGATCACCGGCGTGATCAGCCCGTCCTCGATCGCGACGGCGATGCCGATGTGCACGCGCGAGTACCGCCGGATGTGATCGCCGGCGAACGAGGCGTTCATCTCGGGGTGCTGGCGAAGGCCCAGGGCCGCGGCCTTGAGGACGATGTCGTTGATGGTGATCGACGACTTCTCCTCGCGCAGCGCCTGGTAGGCCTCCCACGCGCGGTCCATGTCCACCTCGATCGTGAGGTAGAAGTGCGGCACGGGGCCCTTGCTCTGCACCAGCCGCTTCGCGATGGTGCGCTGCACGTTGTTGAGCTCGACGTCCTCGAACTCGGCGCCGCCCGCGCGCGCGGCGTGCACGGCGAAGGTACGCGACCTGGCGGCGGCGGCCTGGGTGACGGCCGGGGCGGGCGCGGCGCCTGCCGCCATGGCCGCCTCGATGTCGCGCTTGATGACCCGGCCCTGCGGCCCCGTGCCGCGAATCGCGGCCAGGTCGACTCCCGCGTCGACGGCCATGCGCAGGGCCAGGGGCGAGGCGCGCAGCCCGCGGCTGGCGGGTGTCGGCCCGGCGTCCATGGCCGAGGGACGCGCCTCGCGCGGCGCGGCGGCCTGAGCGGGGGGCGCCGGCACCTCGGGGGCCGGTGCCGGGGCGGTGGCCGCGCTCGCCAGCAGGCCGGCGATGTCCTCGTCGGCGCCGCCCACGATGGCGATCAACTGCCCGACCTTGATCAGCTGGCCGTCCTGGGCAATCAGTTTGCGCACGACGCCGTTGGCGTAGGACTCCATCTCCACGGTGGCCTTGTCGGTCTCGACCTCGGCCAGCGC
Source organism: uncultured Acidobacteriota bacterium (assembly GCA_963813325.1). Lineage (GTDB taxonomy): Bacteria > Acidobacteriota > Vicinamibacteria > Vicinamibacterales > JAKQTR01 > CAWEYM01. The sequence continues at coordinate 229,973 of CAWEYM010000001.1, read as the reverse complement.
CTGCCCGGTCTCCACCGGGTCGCCTTCCTTCTTGAGCCACCGGAGGATGCGGCCCTCCTCCATGGTATCGCTCAGTTTCGGCATCACGACGCGGGAAGCCATGTCGGTGTCCTCGTCGAAAAGGGGCCGGCCGGATGCGGGGCCTGGGCCCGGAGCGGATCTGAGCCCGGCGCTCAGTTGAGTCGACGACGCGCCGGGAATGTCGCGCGCGGGTTCCCTCCCGCGTGCCCGCGGCGGACACACTCATCACGAGTGGGCCCCGGAGTCAGTCCAGGTACATCACCTCGCGCACGGCGGCGACCACGCGCGAGGGCGAGGGCGTCGCGAGGTGCTCGAGGTTCTTCGCGTAGGGCATCGGCACGTCGGCGCCCGTCACGCGCGTCACGGGGGCGTCGAGATCGCCGAACGCCTCCTTGTGGATCACGTAGGCGATCTGCGCACCGAGGCCGGCGTAGGGCCAGCCTTCCTCCACGATGACGCAGCGGTTCGTCTTCCGCACCGAGGCGATGATCGGGGCGTCGTCGAGGGGCCGCAGCGTCCGCGGGTCGACGATTTCGCACGAGATCCCGTCGGCGGCGAGCGCCTCGGCGGCCTTCAGCGCCACGGTGACCATCTTGGACCATGCCACGAGGGTGACGTCGACGCCTTCCCGCTTGACGTCGCCCACGCCGATCGGGATCGTGTACTCCTCGTCCGGCACCTCGCCCTTCGAGCCGTAGAGCGTCTCGCCTTCGAAGAAGATGACGGGGTCGTCGTCGCGGATCGCGCTCTTGAGCAGGCCCTTCGCGTCGTACGGCGTGGCCGGCGCCACGACCTTGAGGCCGGGCACGTGGGCGTACCATGATTCGATCGACTGGGAGTGCTGCGCGGCGAGCTGGTGGGCGGCGCCGCCCGGGCCGCGCACCACGATCGGGATCTTGAACTGGCCGCCGGACATGTAGAGCAATTTCGCCGCGCCGTTGATGATCTGGTCCATTGCCAGCAGCGAGAAATTCCAGGTCATCATCTCGATGATGGGCCGCAGGCCCACCATCGCCGCGCCCACGCCGATGCCCGCGAACCCCTCCTCGGTGATCGGCGTGTCGATGATCCGCCTCTCGCCGAACTCCTGGAGCAGGCCGCGGCTCACCTTGTAGGCCCCCTGGTACACGCCGACTTCCTCGCCCATCAGGAAGATGCGGGGGTCGCGGCGCATCTCCTCCCGCAGCGCCTGGTTCAACGCGTCACGATACGTAATGACGGACATGGCCTCGATCCTCTGTGGCCCGCGCTACCGGCCGCTGCGCCGGAACGGGCCATACGGCATGCTGTAGACATCCTCGTAGAGCGCGTCGGCCGAGGGCTCGGGGCTCGCGTCGGCGAACTGGATGGCGCGCTCGACGATGTCCCGCACCTCGCGGTCTGTCTGCTCGAGGCCCGCCTGATCGATGACGCCGTGCTGCGCCAGTTGTTCGAAGAAGTGCTTGATCGGATCCTTCTGCTTCTGGCCCTCGACCTCCTCCTTGGTCCGGTAGTGGCCGTGGACGGGGTCGGACATCGAGTGCCCCATGAATCGGTAGCAGCGCGCCTCGATCAGCGTCGGCTGGCTCTCGCGGCGCGCCAGGTCCACGGCGCGGCCGACGACCTCGCGGACCGCCAGCACGTCCATGCCGTCGACCGTCTCGCTCGCCATGTCGTACGCGCACGCGCGCTGGGCCACGTCGTAGATCGCCGACGCCCGCTCGATGGCCGTGCCCATCCCGTAGCGGTTGTTCTCGACGATGTAGACGCAGGGCAGCTTCCAGAGGGCGGCCATGTTCAGCGACTCGTGGAACGCCCCGATGTTGACCGCGGCCTCGCCGAAGAAGCACAGCACGACCTGGTTCCGCTGCTCGTACTTGCTGGCGAAGCCGACGCCGGTCGCGAGCGGGATGTGCCCGCCCACGATCGCGTGGCCGCCGAGCAGGCCCTTCTCGCGGTCGAACAGGTGCATCGAGCCGCCCTTGCCCCGGGACACGCCGCCCTCGCGGCCGAACAGCTCCGCCATCACGCGCCCGGGATCGGACCCCTTGCACAGCGCGTGCACGTGCTCGCGGTAGGACGCCAGGATGTAGTCGTCCGGCAGCAGCGTCGAGATCGCGCCGACCGCCACGGCTTCCTGGCCGATGTAGAGATGACAGAAGCCCCCGATCTTCTGGAGCGCGTACATCTCGGCCGCCCGCTCCTCGAACCGCCGCCCGAGCAGCATGCTGCGGAGCATGCCGCGCAGCACCTCCGGCGGCGTGCCGGCGATCTGGGGGGGACCGTCCCGCTCGTCCTGGGTTTCGCTGCTTTCGTGGCCATCAAGCCTCCGCCTCCGGCCGCCGCTCCGCGTGGTCGTACGCGTCGGCCTGTTGGTGGGCGTGGTACGAACTCCGCACGAGCGGGCCGCACTCGACGTGCCCGAACCCCATGGTCAGGGCCGTCGCCCTGAGCATGTCGAACTCGTCCGGGTGATAGTAGCGCACCACGGGGAGGTGCGCCGCCGACGGACTGAGGTACTGGCCGATGGTGAGGATGCCCACCCCGATCTCGCGGAGGTCGGCCAGCGTGGCTACCACCTCGTCCCACTCCTCGCCCAGGCCGACCATGATGCCCGACTTCGTCGGGATCGCGGGGGCGTAGCGACGGGCGCGGTCGAGCAGGGCGAGGGCACGCGGGTAGCGTCCGCCGGGTCGCGCGAGGCGGTAGAGCCGCGGGACCGTTTCCGTGTTGTGGTTCAGGATGTCGGGCCCCGCGTCGAGCACGGTCCGGAGGGAGGCCTCCTCGCCCTTGAAGTCGGGGATCAGGACCTCGATGCGGCAGCCGGGCGCCGCCGCGCGAATCCGCCCGATCGTGTCGGCGAAGATCCCCGCGCCGCCGTCAGCCAGGTCGTCGCGGTCCACCGACGTGATGACCACGTAGCGCAGGCCCATGCGGTGGACGGCGTCGGCGACGCGCCCCGGTTCGGCCGTGTCGAGCCCCGGCGGCTTGCCGTGCTGCACCGCGCAGTAGCCGCAGGCGCGCGTGCACACGTCCCCGAGGATCATGAAGGTCGCCGTGCCGTGGTGCCAGCACTCGCCGATGTTCGGGCAGTGCGCTTCCTCGCACACCGTGTGGAGCCCCTCGGTGCGCATCAGGTCCTTCAGGCGCAGGTAGGCGGGCGAGCCGGGCGCCCGGACCTTCAGCCACTCGGGCTTCGGCTCGCGCCGACGAACGAAGACAGCGGGCACCGCGATGCTCATCGGATCTGGAGGCTGTGACAACAAACGCTGATCATATCATCCCGCCCCGGCGCCAGCCACCCGGCGCGGCGCGGGCCCGCGGCTTGCCGTGACCGGCCGGCCATTCCTATACTCGGCTCATGGACCCGCGCGGTGTGCGCGGCCTCCCGACATCACAGCGAGGTGGACTTCATGGCACTCTCCGGCCTCTCGGTGACCTGGCTCGGCCACGGCACGTTCCTGCTGAAGTCGCCCAACGGGCGGCGCATCCTCATCGACCCCTGGCTCGACGGCAACCCGTCGTGTCCGCCGGACCGGAGGAAGATCGACGCGCTCGATCTCATCCTCGTGACGCACGGGCACTTCGACCACATCCAGGACGCGGCCGCGGTGGCCAAGGGCACCGGGGCGACCGTGGTGGGCATCTTCGAAGTCTGCCAGTGGCTCGAGCGCAAAGGCGTGTCGAAGACGTCCGCGATGAACAAGGGAGGATCGCAGGAGCTGCACGGCATCCGCATCACCATGGTGGACGCGCGCCACAGCTCGAGCTACATCGACGAGGGCGGGATCACGTACCTCGGCGAGGCCGCCGGCTACGTGCTGCGCTTCGAGAACGGCCTGACGGTGTACTTCGCCGGTGACACGGCGATCTTCAGCGGGATGCAGCTGATCAGGGAGCTCTACGCGCCGAGCCTCGCGTTCCTGCCGATCGGCGACCTCTTCACGATGGACCCGGTCGCGGCGGCGAAGGCGGCCGAGCTGCTCGGCGTGCGAACGATCGTGCCGATGCACTACGGCACGTTCCCGGTGCTCACCGGGCGCCCCGAACGCCTGCGCGAACTCGTCGCGCCCCGTGGAATCGAGGTCGTGGAGTTGCAGCCGGGCGACACGGCCTGAGCCGGCGCTCAGTTGCGTTGAGGACTCGCCGGGAAGATCGCGCGCGGGCTTCAGCCCGCGTGCCCGGAGCGAACATCCCCCTCACACGTGAGCTCCGAGGTTGGCGAGGCTGCCACGCGGCCGCCGTGGGAAGCGCCGGAGATGCCCGCAGGCCGGGCGGGTGGCCCGCCCGCGCCAGCCTGCGGGGCCCGGCGGCGTGCGGCGCACGCCGGCGCGCCCCATGCCACCGAGGGCGAACGACGGGCCGGCGGCTTGTGCCGCGCACCTGCCGCGCGGCGCCGCCGGGCGCGCCGCCACGGTCAGTAGAACTTGCGGGACAGGTTGAACCCCAGATACCAGTCGTTGCCGAGCGGCCCCCCGCGGGCGACCTGCGCCAGGGTGGTGCCTTGCGAGTTCGAGAACGTGAGCTGGAACAGGTGCCCGCCCGCCCGCTTCTCGATGGCGATCGATGCGTGCGTGGTGCCCGGGCCGTACCCGCTCACGCGGGGCGCGACCTCGGCCACGACGTACGTCGCGTCGAGCACCCGTACCCGAATCCCGAGGCCGGCGATGACAGTCGAGTTGTGGTCGACCAGCTCGCCCGGCTTCGGGTTCGTGTTGTTGATCCAGATGGGCTCGACATACGCCGCCGCGCGCGTGCCGAACTCGCGTGACACGACCACCCCCAGGGCGGGCGAGTAGCTGTCCCGGAAGTTGTTCGTGCCCTCCATCGACGCGAGCGCCGACAGGCCGACCGGCATCCGGCCCTGCTGCGCCCGCACCTCGTGCTCCGTGAAGAACTCGATCGTGCGATCGCCGGTGCGATAGAACCCGACCTGCGTACCCCTGAACAGGCCATAGCGGAGCTCGATGCCGATCTGCGCCCCCGAGTCGAGGCCGAACAGGTCGCCGATCGTGCTCTGGCCGAGCGGCTGGTTGAACCGGTGCGTCAGCCGGAAAGCCATCCGGTGCCGCGGCAGGCGCAGCGTCGTCGGCAGCGCCGACAGGGCGAAGTCGGGCTGCGCCTTGTTGATGTCCATGTCGGGGTCGTCGGCGATCTCGGGCGCCGCGGCCGGCGCGCCGGCCGCGACGGTCGGTGCGGCGCCGGCGGCCGGCGCCACGGCCACGGGCGGGGGATCGGCCGCGAGCGCCGGCACGCCGCCGGCGAGGCTGACGCAGGCGATGGCCGCGAGGAACAGTCTCGATGTCACGGTGGTCTCCTTTTCGGGGCTCCACCAGCGGGAGCCCCGGTGCGGCGCTAGTCGTTCCTGGCTCCCAGTGCGATCCAGCGGCGGATGATCAGGATCTGCCCATCGCTGAGGTACGGCCCTCCGCGGGGCATTCTGGCCCCCGCGATATCCGCGGTGCCCTCGAGCTTGTGGATCAGGTAGCTGTGGTCCGGGTCGCCCGGTACGACCAGCGTGGCGTCCCCCTTGAAGCGGCTGGCCGCACCCACCAGCGACTGGAACGACCGGCCGTCGAGCAGGACCAGGCTGCCCGATGGCGCGCGGCCCTGGTCCGTGTGGCAGGCGGCACACGCCTGGCGGCCGGAGGCATCGCCCGCACTGAAGATCTCACGCTGGATGCTCGACAGCGTCGGCTCCAGGTTCGGCGTCGGGCCGGCGACGTTCGACAGTTTTTCGTCGCACGCGGCGCCGAGCGCGGCGGCGAGCACGAGGGTCCCGAGGACGTGGCGAGTCATCGACGTGTCATCCTCTTCGTCAGGTTCTGGGGCGGACGATCAGGACGGCTTCCATGTCGTCGTGGCCGGGCCCGCAGTATTCCGAGCACGTAATGTCGTAGGTCCCGGGCGTCCCGGCCGTGAACGTGATGGTGACCGGCGACCCGCCGCGGGGAATCTCGCGCTTGATGTGCAACTTCCTGATCGCCAGGCCGTGCACGGTGTCTGCCGATCGCACGATCAACGTGACCTGATCCCCCTCGGTCACCTCGATGCGGGAGGGGGTGAAGTCGAACCGTTTCGCCACGACCTCGATGGTCTTCACGCCGGCGTCCTGGCGTGGCGAAGCGCCGCCCGCGGCGGGCGCCAGGATCGCGAGGAGCGCCAGCGCGAGTGACATGGACCGGGTGGCTGGTGTGCTCATTCCGTGTTTCGATGCCTCATGAACGGGCAGCCACGCAGGCGGGACGCGCAACTGGATCCGGGCCCTGCCGAGCCAATCGTGCCGGTCGCGTCGCCCGGGCCTGCGTGGGATACCCGCCAGGGGGAGGAGCAAGAGCGGTGCCGTGCGCTGTGCCGCGCGGGACGCAGGCCGGCGCGGCGATTTCCGCGCCGCTGGAGGAAGAGGCCCGCCGGCGTGCCTTTCGTTCGACGAAAGGCCTTACGGTTCGTGTAAGGCCCGCGCGTCGGGTCCGGGGCGGCCCCGCGACCGCGCGGGGACGGGACGCCCGCCGCGGCAGGCGCGCTCAGGTGATGCGGTATTTCGCGAGGTAGTAGCTGAGGGCGCGCTGGCTGATCCCCATGAGTTCCGCCGCGTCCTTCTTGATGCCGGCGGCGGACTCGAGCGCGCGCTGGAGCGTCTCGCGCTCGGCCCACTCGATATTCTGCCGCAGCCGGCTGGACGGCAGCCCAGAGGGCGGCGCCGCGGATCCGCCCAACCCCGAGATCGACGGCACGCCGAGGACGGTCCCCGTCGACAGGACGACGGCGCGTTCGATGGTGTTTTCGAGCTCGCGGACGTTGCCCGGCCAGGTGTGCTGCCGCAGGAGAGCGACGGCGGCCTCGTCGATGCCGTCGACGCGCTTGGCGGACCGCTGGGCGTGCTTCCGGACGAAGTGATCGGCCAGCAGGGGAATGTCCTCCGGGCGTTCGCGCAGCGGCGGCAGGTCGAGGGGGATGACGTTGAGGCGGTAGAAGAGGTCGTCGAGGAACCGGCCCTCGGCGGCCATCTGGCGCAGGTCGCGGCTGGTCGCGGCGATCACCCGGACGTCGACCTGGCAGCTTCGCTCCGATCCCAGCGGTTCGAACTCGCGCTCCTGCAACACGCGGAGCAGCTTGGCCTGGAGCGCCGTGCCCATCATGGCGATCTCGTCCAGGAAGATCGTGCCGCCGTCGGCCAGCGCGAACTTGCCCTTCTTGTTGGCCGTGGCGCCGGTGAAGGCCCCGCGTACGTGGCCGAACAGCTCGGACTCGAGCAGCGCCTCGGGGATCGCGGCGCAGTTCACCTTGATGAGCGGCATGTCGCGCTGCGCGCTCTGGTTGTGAATGGCGCGGGCCACGAGTTCCTTGCCGGTCCCGGTCTCGCCGGTGATCAGCACGGTGCTCCGTGACCGGGCCACCAGCTCGGCGGTGCGGATGACGTCCTGGATCCGGCGGCTGCGGCCCACGATGCCGTAGTGCCCGAACTCCTCCTCGCGCTCGTTGAGCAGGTACCGGTGCTGCGTCCGGAGGCGCTGGAGCTCGACCGCGCGCCGCACGACCACGAGCAGCTCGTCGATCTCGAACGGCTTCTGCAGGTAGTCGGTCGCCCCGAGCTTCATCGCCTCGATCGCGCTCTGCACCGTCGCGTGCGCCGTCATCATGATCATCTGCGGGCGCTCCCCGTCGGGAACGGTCGCCACGATCTCGCGGATCAGGTCGAGGCCCGTCATCTCCGGCATGAGGTTGTCGGCGACAAGGACGTCCACCGTGCGCTCCAGCAGCAGGCGCTGGGCTTCCCGCGCGCTCGTCGCGGTGACGACGGTGTGGCCCTCGTCGCGGAGCGCGCGGCCCAGCGTCTTCAGGATCTTTTCTTCGTCGTCGGCCAGCAGGATCGTTCCGGTCGCAGGCATGGGCACTCCTCAGGAGGGTGCAACTGGCGGCACGCGGCCGGGCCGCCGCACATCGGTGCCGGCAGCGAGCGGCAGCTCGATCAGGACGTCGGTCCCGGCGCCGGGGCGGCTGCGAACGGCAATCGTCCCGCCGAGGCCCTCCACGATGTGCTTCGCAATTGCCAGGCCAAGTCCGGTGCCGGTCCGAGTCGTGGTGAAGTAGGGTTCGAACACGTGGGGAAGGGCGCCGGGATCGATCCCCACGCCGGTGTCACTCACGGTAACGGCCACCCGGTCGCCGGCCAGGCGTGTGCGGACCGCGATCGGCGCGGCCGCATCCGGGGGCGCCCCGCCTCCGCCGTCCGGGCCGGCCGGACGTGACCGGACGGCGTGCCTGGCATTGGCCAGCAGGTTGATCAGCACGGTCCTCAGCCGTTCGCCGTCGGACGTGATCTCTGGCACGGCGGGGTCCAGCGAGAGCCGGATCACGGGTTCCGGTGCGCCGGCGGAGGCGGCGGCGACCGCCGCGATGCAGACGCCGTTGACGTCGGTCCCCGCGAGATCGAACCTGATCGGCTTCGCGAAGTCCAGCACCTCGGCCACGATGCGGTCGAGGCGGACGACCTCGCCGTCGATGTCGGCCGCCGCTTCCTGGATGACCTCCGGCGGGCTGCCCGCGCGCGCCAGCGCCCGGAGCGAGGCCTTGATGATCATGAGCGGGTTGCGGATCTCGTGCGCGATCACCGTCGACAGCCGGCCGAGCGACGACAGCCGTTCCCGCTGCGCGACTTCGCGCTGGAACCGGGCGATCGACTCGGTGAGCGTGTTGAAGGTCGCCGCCAGCAGGCGCGCATCCTCGTCCTCCCAACGGGCCGGGCGCGTCGTGATCTTCTGCGTGAGGTCGCCGGTCCTGGCCATGTCGCGCATGCCCGCCATGATGGCCGCCAGCGGGCGCGTCACGGTGCGGGCCACGGCGTAGCTCAGGCCGGTGGCCAGCAGGACCGTGACGATCACCGTGCCGGCCATGACCGTGTGAATGGTGCCCAGGAACCGGAGGCGCTCGGTGCGCGATCGGAGCACGACCGCGACCGGGGTCAGCTCGTGCGCCGCGACGGCCGGGCCAAGGGGCGGCAGCGGCCGGAGCATCGCGACATAGTCGTCGCCGCCCACCGACACGTGCGAGATGCCAGCCGACCCGAGCAGCGACTCCAGGCCCGCTCGGGCCGGCTCGCCCGGCAGCGTGGCCGCCAGCACGTGGCCGCCGAACGCGAACGCGATCTCACTGCCCGTCAGTCCCTTGAACTGCTCGGCCAGGCGCTGGTCGAGCAGGAAGCCGACACTGAGCGTGCCGATGATCTCCGGCGGGTTCTGCCCGGCCGTGATGGGCACGGTGACGACCTGGAGGACCCCGGAGGGGTGCGCCCGGAAGGCCGTCGCCTCGGCGCCCCCAAGCGCCGACCGCACCGACGAGAGGCCCGGCAGCGCCTCCTGCGGGAGTCCGCCTCCGCCTGATCCGGCGAGCACCCGCCCGCCGCGGTCGGTCACCGCCACCAGGTCCGACTGCGTCAGCATGTGGCGGTATTCGTCCACCAGCGGGCGGACCGTCGGGGGATCGCCGGTCGTGACGGCGGCCTTCAGCTTGGGCAGGTCGGCAATGAGCCTGGCCAGCAGCGTGAAGGTCTCGAAGACGTCGTAGCGATGCCGATCGACGACCGCGCCCGCTTCGACCAGGCCGCGGCGCAGCTCGGCCTCGGCTTCGGCCGTGACCTGCGCGCTCACGAACGCCACCGTGAACCCGATGGCGAGCACGGCCAGCAGCGCCGTCGCCAGGAAGACCCGGTTGGTCAACGAGGACAGGAGCTTCATCTTCGCGTCCCGTCAACGCAGGGAAAAATCGAGATCGACGATGCCGCCGGCGTCCGGGATCGTCACGGTCTTCGAGGCGCGGATGATCCCCTCGTACCACATCGCGACCGAGTAGCGGCCGGGCGGCACGTTCTCGATCCGGTACCGGCCCTCGTCGTCCGTCACCGAAAAGTACCGGTGGGCGAAGACCAGGATGTAGGCGCTCATGTGGGAGTGAATGTCGCAGAACACCTGCACGACCCCGGGCCGATCGAACCGCACCGCCTTCGACTTGCCGACGGCGTAGCGCCCGAGGTCGAACGTCCGGGTGCGCGAGAGCGAGAACACGTTGTGATAGACGCGGTCGCTGTTCGGGAAGTCCACCGTCGTGCCGACCGTGATCGCCAGCACGTGCGGCACGAAGGTCTGGTCCTTCTGGTTCATCGCGGGGCGGGCCCCCTCCTCGGGCTCGAACGCGCCGCGAGGCGCCGCCTCGAGGTACACGACGGCCGGCCGGCTTTCGGGCGGTGGCCGGACGCCGGACCCGCCCAGGGCGGCGACGCTCGGCCGGGGCTCCACCGGTGCCGGCGGCCGCCTGAACTCGACGCGGCCGCGGATGGTCCCCGACGCCGCAGCGGTCCCGCGCGGGCGCGCGATCGCGCCGGTCACCACGAGGACCACGCCGAGCAGGCATGCGAGGATTGATCGCATCAGAACCAGTACAGGATCTGCGCGGCGCCGAGGTCGTTGCGCCTCACGCGGCCGCCGTCGCGCGCATTGTGCTGCCAGGCGACCTTGATGATCACGTTGCGGCGGAGATAGTAGCCGGCACCCGCCTCGACGCGCGTGACATCCGCGTCCCACGACACGGCGCCCTCGGTGCCGGCCACGTGGGCGAACGACAGGCGATCGACGCGCGCGGCGAGATAGAGTTGAGGCAGCAGCCGGTACCGGCCCTCCGCGTAGCCCCCGACCACCCGCAGCGGATCGGGAATCGGCGGCGCCGCCAGCACGGGCAGCCGCCAGGCGTTGGCGATGCACTCGCCGCGCACCAGCCAGTGCCCGCGCGAGTACTCCCCGTCAACGCCGAACGCGGTCTGGGTGGATGCCGCCATCGCCGCCGGCAAGACGTCCCGCAGGGACTTCGTCGCGAACCGGCCGCGCGCGGCCGATGCCCCGATGACGAGGCCGACCACGGGCGACACCGCCAGCCGGGCCGCAAGCTGGGGCCCGCCCTTGCCGTCGCCCGCATGCGGTTCGCTCAGGCTGCCGGCCGTCAGGGCGGCCGCCAGTTCCACCGCGGCCGAACCGGTACGGACCTCGACGCCCGTGTCCCAGTCCAGGGCCGAGACCATCGGCACGCCCGGGGCCGGAGTACCGTTGCCCACCGGGTACGTCAGCCGCCATCCGCGCCCTCGCATGTTCAGGAGATCCGCGGCAGTGGCGGGCGCGGCGTCGGGCCGCACCGAGGTCAGGTACTGGTAGGGGAGCGGGTCGCCGATCAGAGGGTTGTCCTGCGGGTAGCTGCGTCGGGCATACGCGCCGAAGGTGGGCGGGATGCGGCCCGCCTGGATACTGAACGTGCCCGTGGCCCACGGCTGGAAGCGGACGTACGCGGCGTAGATCCTGGGGTTCGCACCCGATTCGACCCGCACTTCGCTGAGGAACGTCCACTGTCGCGTGGCGCGGACGGAGGCCGACAGGCCGGCTCGCACCCGGCGGAGCGTGCTCTGGTCGTAGCCGGTGTGGTTGAAGTAGCCCTCGTCTTCCCCGCCCCAGGTCGCCGACAACTCGGCCCCCAGCGTGACCCGGCCACCGGCGAGCGACACGGGCCGGGTGGGCAACCCCTGGGCGGACCCGGCTGCCGCCAGGCCGAGCGTGGCTACCAGGGCAGACACGCCTGCCGCCCACCGGGGTGTATGGCCTGTCGAAATCATCGCGGGAGTCCGTTGATTATAGCTGTTCCTTGACACCGGCGGCGGCCTGGCGTACGGTTTAGGTAGTTGAAAGCTGTTTCCGCCAGATGGAAGCGAAAGAGTCGCCAAGGTCGTCCGCCGGGAGCCATCCCACCTCGATCGACAAGGCCCTCGAGGTGTGCGAAACGCTCAGTCTGTCGCCCGCCGGCATGAGCTTGACCGAGGTGGCCCGGGCGCTCCAGCAACCCCGCCCGACCGTGCACCGGTTGCTGGCCTTGTTGAAGCGGCGCGGCTACGTCCGGCAGGACGACGACTCGCAGCGCTACAGCCTGACGTTGAAGATGCTCGACCTGAGCTTCCGGCTGCTGGGTCGATCGGAGCTTCGGCTGCACGCCTACCCGATCCTGCGCGAGTACTCGCTTCGCACCGGGCAGCGCGGGTTCATTGCGGTGCCGCCCGCCGACGAGGTGACCTACATCTGGAGCGCAGGCCCGGACGAGGTCGCGATGCGCACGGCCTATGGCAAGCAGATGCCGGCGCACTGCGCGATATACTTCGACGGTGCCCAGGGCCAGGGGACCCGGCGGCTCAGCTGTCTCCGCCTGGGTCGTCCCGCTGACGTCGCCGACAGCGAGGCGGTCCTGGTACGGCTCGGTCCGCCCGAGGCACCCGGCGCGCAGCGGTTGTTCTGCACCTGCGCCCCGGTGTATGACTACACGGGCCGCGAAGTGGCGCGGGTGGGCGTCTTCGGGCACGGGCCGGACGATGGGCCGATCCTGAAGGACCACAATCGCGGCGCGTGGGAGATGGGACGTCACGTGTCGACCCGGCTGGGCCATCTGCCCGCGCCGGTGCTGGACGGTCGGTAGTCGGTAACCGCGGGCGGTGGTCGCCCGCGCTTCGTGGAGGATTCGAGGATGGCCTACATCATCTGTGAGCCGTGCGTCGGGACGAAGGACACGGCCTGCGTGGACGTCTGCCCGGTGGACTGCATCCACCCGCGCAAGGACGAGCCGGAGTTCCAGACGGCAGAGCTGCTCTACATTCACCCCGACGAGTGCATCGACTGCGGGGCGTGCGTGCCGGCGTGCCCGGTGGAGGCGATCTTCGCGCTCGACGAAGTGCCCGACAAGTGGAAGGCCTTCATCCCGAAGAATGCCGAGTACTACCAGAAGTAAAGGGCGTTGACATGGGACTGATCGATCACCGGTTCGATGACAACATCATCACGACCAACCTGGACAAGATCCTCGCGTGGGCCCGGCTCAACTCGCTCTGGCCGATGGGCTTCGGGCTGGCCTGCTGCGCGATCGAGATGATGGCGACGGGCGGTTCGCGGTTCGACATCTCGCGGTTCGGCGCGGAGGTGTTCCGGGCCTCCCCGCGGCAGGCCGACCTGATGATCGTGGCCGGCACGGTCACCAAGAAGATGGCCCCGGTCCTGCGGCGGCTGTACGACCAGATGCCGGAACCGCGCTGGGTCATCTCGATGGGCAGTTGCTCGAATGCCGGCGGCCCGTTCCCGACCTACAGCGTCCTGCAGGGCGTGGACAAGGTGGTCCCGGTGGACGTCTATGTGTCGGGGTGCCCGCCGCGGCCTGAGGCCCTGCTGTATGGGCTGATGCGTCTCCAGGACAAGATCCGGAAGGAAAGCACAGTGCTCCGCAAGGAGCGCGTGGCGATGGTCGGGCGGACCGAGCCGATTATCATCGAAGACCGCGGGTGACGGCCGGCCCGGTCCGTCGTCATGCCGCGCGAAGGTGCGGGCACACATGCTGAAGGATTTCCTTCGTTCCATATTCCTGGTGGACTTCGTCAAGGGGCTCTGGCTGACGTTGAAGTACACGCCGCAGCCGGCGTTCACGTTCCAGTACCCGGCCGAGCGGCGGCCGGTGTCGCCGCGCTTCCGCGGCGTGCTGCGGCTGCAGGTCGAGCCGGCGACGGGGGCGCAGACCTGCATCGTGTGCGACCAGTGCGCGAAGGCGTGCCCCGACGACCTGATCTCGCTCGGCGGGCACCGGGAGCCAGGCCTCAAGATCAAGGTGCTGGACTACTTCGACTTCAACCTGTCGCGCTGCAGCTTCTGCGGGCTCTGTGCCGAGGTCTGCCCGACCAAGCCCGTGAAGGCGCTGGTGATGAGCGAGGACTACGAGCTTGGCAGCTACGGCCGCGAGGCGCAGATCCTGCGCGTCGACGACATGTACGACGGGCTGCCGATCGAGGTTTACACCCGCTGACCCCGGGGCGCACGTGTGATGGGCGTGTTCGCCCCGGCCACGCGGGCTGACGCCCGCGCCTGCCTGTCGGGCGGGCCCTCGAGACGGCTGAGCGCTGGCCGTGACACGGCGCCACCGGCCCTGGTGATCGCCCGGACCCAGGTCGGCGGGCGGCGGGCGGCGGCGCGCCGCCGCCCCTCCGGGTTCCCCCTTCCAAATATTCCGATCGCGTGAATTGGTGATTTCCAGGTGGATCGGGTATCCTCGGTGGACACCTGTCCACCTGTGGCGCACACTCTCCCCCTGGAGGCCGCATGCGCGTCGCTCTTCGGATCCTCGCGACCGGCTTGGCCATGGCGCTGAGCCTGCCGACGCTCGCCGGCCTCGCGGCGCGCAACGGGCAGGACACCCCCGAGATTCAGCTGCAGCTTGGCGGGTTGCTGTACGCCGGGGCGCGGTACCGCGACGCCCTGACCGCGTACCAGGAAGCGGCGCTGGCGTCGGAGCCGCGCGTCCAGATCCCGGCGCGCCTGGGCGTCGTGCGAGCCGCGCTGCGCGTGGCGGAGTTCCGGCTCGCGCGCGAGGAGGCGACCGCCCTGCTCCGCGATCGCCCGCACGATGCCGAGGTGCGGGGGCTCTACGGCGACGCGCTCTGGTCGTCCGGACTGTTCGCCGAGGCGGAGCAGGCCTTCCGGGACACGCTGTCGGAGAAGTCTGACGACGCCCGGGCGCACAGCGGGCTGGCGCGCGTGCTGATGGCGCGCGGGCAGCTCGGCGAGGCGCTGGACCGCGCGCAGACCGCGATCCGGCTGGCACCGCGGAATCCCGACTTTCACCACGCGGCCGGCGTGGTGTACGAGCGCATGCACCGGTTCGAGGATGCCGCGGCTGCGCTCGCCCGCTACATCGACTTCCTCCCCGACCGGGACCGCAGCGACAACGCCGCGTGGGCGCGCGCGGAGGTGCGCGTCCTCCGGTCGTTCGGACGGCGCGTGCCGTACCAGATCGAGGGGAGCGCCGACGCGGTCCACGTGGTGCCGTTCCGGGTGGTCGACGACAAGGTGATCGTGCGTGCGCGGCTCAACGGCGGGGGCGAGCAGGATGTGACCGTCGACACCGGGGCCGAGCTGACGGTCGTGTCACGCGGCAGCGCGGCGCGCCACGGCGTGGAGGTGATTACCTACACGGTGAGCGCCGGGGTCGGCAATGTCGGCCTGCGGGGCCTGCAGGTCGGGCGGCTCGATCGACTGGAACTCGGCGACCTGAAGGTACGCAACCTGCCGTGCCTCATCAAGAACCCGCCGCTGCCCGAGCTGCCGGCCCACGAGGGCGACAGCCTGTCGCCGCTCGCGATGGGGCTGTCGATGTCGCTGGACTACCGTCGCGGGCTGCTGACCATTGCGCGCCGGCTGCCGGCCGAGGACTCTCCGGACGTGGAACTGCCGCTGTGGCTGTACCGGCTGGCGACGGTCCGCGGCCGCGTGGCCAACGACCACGACACGTCGTTCGTGGTGGACACGGGCGGGCAGGTCATCTCGATCAGCCTCGCCACGGCCGAGGCGATCGGGGTTCCCGCATCACTGCGGCGCATCCGCCTGAAGGTCTACGGGTCCTCGGGCTGGGACGCGGACGCGTTCCTGTGGCCGGGCCAGAGCCTCGCGTTCTCCAACGCGATCCGGTTCGACAACTACCCGCTGGTGGTGTTGAACCTGCGCGCGCCCAGCGCCCTGCTCGGCTTCGAGCTGGGCGGCATCGTCGGGCACCGGTTCCTGAGCCGCTACCGCGCCTCGATTGATCTCGAGGCGAGCGTGCTCCGGCTCAAGGCGGGCTGATCAGGTCCTGTAGCGCACCCGCAGCCGCTCGGCGCGCCGTGCCCTCGCCTCGCCGCAGCGCCGCCGGTCGTCGTCCGATTCGATCCGGAGGGGCGGGACCGGGAGGTGCCGGCCCGCGCGGTCGATGGCGGCGAAGGTGAGGAACGCGTGGCTCGTCATGAGCCGCGTGCCGGTCAGCGTCTCTTCCGAATACACGTCGACCTGCACCTCCAGCGACGTCGTGAACGTGCAGGTCACGTGCGAGCGCAGGATGATCAGGTCTCCCACCTTGATCGGATGCAGGAACTGGAGGCCGTCGACCGCCGCGGTCACGAGCAGCGTCCGGGTGTGACGATGGGCGGCGATCGCCCCCGCGATGTCGATGAGGTGCATGACGGTGCCACCCAGGATGAACCCCAGCGGGTTGGCGTCGTTGGGCAGCACCACCTGCACCATCTCGGTGGCGGACTCGGCGGCGGATTTCGGTTCGAGGGTCATGGGTGCCCGGCTGCCGGCGGACCCGGGAGGCGCCGGGCCGGGACCGGACGTGCCGGTCCCGGTGGCGCTGCACGGTTCGCCGGCGCGCGTTCAGGCGCGATCAGAAGTCGTAGCCGATCCAGAACTGGAAGCGTGGCTTCCGGAAGGCGCTGCTGCCGCCGCTGCCGGCAAACACCAGGTCCTCCCACTGCTTGTTGAGCAGGGTCCGCCATGACCAGTCGAAGTGGATCGGGAAGCCGAGCGCGAAGGTCTCGAGCCCGATGCCGTACGACGCCCGGCCATCGACCAGGCGGAAGCCGCTCACCGGCTGGGGATCGCCGTAGATCGGGATGGGCGCTCCCGTGAGGGGGTCGAAGTCCACCCCGGTGATTGGCGTGTACGTGTCGGCCTTCTTCGACCAGAACTTGTACCCAGAGTTGTCGAACCAGCTGCCGCCGACATTGAAGAAGAAGACGCCCCGGATGCCGCCCAGGACGCCGATGGGGGTCGCCATGGCCTCGATCAGGGGGAACCGTAACTCGGCATCCGCGAACACGGCGTGCTGCCCGACGAACTGCAGGTAATCGTAGCCGCGCATCTCGGAGTTCCCGCCGAAGTACGTGAAGTCGGGCGACCGGCCCCAGCTGTGGAACGCGCGAGCCCGCATGGCGATCAGGCCGGACCCGCCCAGCCGGATGTACTTCCGCACGTCACCATCGACGGTCTGCCAGGCGAGCGTCTTGGTGACGGGCGGGGCCACGGTGTAGGAAAGGCGCATCGTGTTGCCCTGCAGGGGCCCGAACTCGCGGAAGATGGTCGTCTCCTGGACGAACGCGGCGCTGATCGGCGCGAACCACCCGTTCCTGAACAGCGCCTGCCCGTAGAGCTGCTGCTGGTAATCGGCGGCCAGCTGGCCCAGGTCCGTGTTGTTGTAAGCCTCCCGCACGTACCCGAAACCGCCGGTGAGCTCGAGGCGGCGGTAGCGGTCCAGCGGGTAGATCCCGAAGGCGCTCACCCCGCGGTTGCTGCGCGTGGCAATCGCCAGGTCGCGATTGATGTAGGGCGAGTACACGGGGTCGTAGAACGTGCTCGACTGCCCGTAGAAGAACTCGTCGAGCCAGTACCCCTGAAGGGCGTACTGGAAGCGCCGCTCCTGGTTCGTCATCGAGAAGGCGAACTGGCGGTACTGCGACATGGACGCGGCGTAGAAGGTGAAGTTGCGATCCCCCAGGACGTCCGAAAAGCTGATGGCGGTTCCGCCGAACAGGTCGCCGCCGCTCGTGACCCCCACGTTCACCGGCGGCCGGCCGTCGAGGAACATCTTCTCGAAGGTGCCCTTGCGCTTCGCGTTGCCGGGGACGAGGGTGTGGCCGAGGGGCGCCTGGAAGTCGATCACCGGGCCCGGCGCGCCGAAGTCGCTCGTGCGGGCCGTCGCGACCGGTTCCTTGCGCTCCAGCATGTGGAGTTCGTAATCACCCTTGTAGTAGGTCACGAACGCGTACCGGGTGGTCTTGCCGTCGCGGACGACGACCGGGGAGAAGTTGCCCGTGACCACGTCCGTGTACTGCCGCAGCTCACCGTTCTTCAGGTTCAGCGTCCACACGTTGTAGATGTTGCCGTTGCGGGCGACCTCGGGTTCCACGACCTGGTTCGGGTCGGTGGCCGTCGAGGGGAAGAGCAGGGTGTCGTTGTCGATGAATTGCACGGCCCCGTCGTCGTGCGTGCCGAAGGTCAGCTGGGTCTTCTGGTGCGTTGCCAGATCGAGCTTGAACAGCTTGTCGTTCCCGCTGATCCGGGAGATGTACACGATGAAGCTGCCGTCGGGCGAGAAGGTGGGCGCGTAGTCGTCGAACGCGTCTTTCGTCAGGTTCACGATCTCACTGGTCTGCAGGTCGATCGTGAAGATGTCCCCGACGGCGGCCACCCGCCCGGCCACGGCGACGGTGCGGCCGTCGGGCGAGATGTCCGGGGACTCCGGCTCGTCGATCTTCTTGTTGAGATCGATGCGCTGCTCGATGTCCCGGGTCAGCACGTTCTGCAGGATCAGCGACTTGCCGCGCTCGTGCCGCGCGATGTACGCGATCCGGTCGCCGGCCGGCGCCCAGGATATCCACGGGATGGTGATCCAGCGCGAGCCCGGTGTCACCAGATAGTCGAAGCCCATGCCCTGGTCGAAGCCGGGCGTGAGGTTCCGGATGACTTTGCCGTCCTTCGCGGACATCAGGACGATGTCCACCTCGCGCTCCTTCTTGTTGAGCGTGGCCGCGGCCAGGAGGTCGCCCGAGGGGGACGGCTCGATCGTCAGCGCGCCGATGTAGTTGCCCTTCTCCGCGCGCGGAGCCATGTTCTTCCCGTAGTCGGCCGGCCGCTCCTTGTCGCGGAACGGCTTGAAGCGGTCCTTCAGGTACTTGTCGAACTGCTGGTCGAAATCGTCGCCGTCGAGCTGGAAGGCTTCCTTGTAGGCGCTCTCGCCGCCGCCGATGACGCTCTTCCGGAGGGCGAACAGGAACTGCCGGATGCCCTCCTTGCCCCAGCGCGACTCCATGAACTCGAAGCAGGCGTGGCCCATGTTGTAGACCAGCCGCGGGTTGGATGTGCTGCCGTACCCCTCGAGCTCGCTCATCTTGGGCACGATGTCGGCGATGGCCGCATCGCGGACCATCATCAGGTCGATGGGGCGCCAGTCGCCGGGGATGAAGTCCGACAACCCTTCCGAGACCCAGAGCGGCACGCCGCGCTTGACCAGCCCCTGGGGGATGATGTCGAACTCGAAGATGTGCGTCAGCTCGTGCGTGATCAGGCGGTAGAGCAGGTCCGGCGGATCGTCGAGGGGCAGGAGCATCCGGTCCCGCGTGGGCTCGGCGAACGCGCCGACGCCCTCCTGGGCGGCGCCGGGGATGACGTTCTCCTGCTCGAACTCGGCGTGTGTCATGAACGTGATCAGGGGCACCTTGAACGCCAGGTCGTGCTTCAGGTCCGCGCTGATCTTCTGATAGGCGCTCTCGGCATACCCGGCGACCCGCTCGAGATGCTGCTGCGACTCGGTGTAGTAGTAGATCTCGAAGTGCTCGGTCGTGTAGATGTGCCAATCGAAGCGGTCGTACCGGACGAGGTTCTTGCCGAAGTACGGTACGAACGGCGTCTGTGCAAGGGCGGGCCGCACCGCGGCCAGCCACGCGATGGCCGATACGGCCGTGACCCACATCGTCAGAACGGTGCGCGTCGTGCGCGTGCGCATACGATCACCTCGCGGGCGGATGTGCCGGGGGGAATCCGACTCGACAGTGCATGTTACCGTCTGTCAGATGGACGCTGCAATGGCGCGGCAGGACTCAGGATGTCCTCTGCGAAGCAAGAGGCGTGCCCGGCCCTGGCTACCTCCGGGGACCCATGGGACTGGCGAACCGGGGCGGCCGCTCATGCCGTGCGCCGCGGCGGTGTCCCCCGCATGGTCCATCCGGGTCTCTCGCGAGGACACCAGCGCCCCATCGCCGCGGGGCGGCGGGTGTGCGCCCCCGGGCGAGTGTCCTATACTGAGGGAATAACCGTTCGCGCCGGGGTGTTTTCTCTATAACGGCGCTTTTCCGGGAGCCGTGTTTCGTCGACGCGCACCCAGCACGGGGGCCGCACCGCAGGAGACTTTCGAGGCCGAGGCTCTCGGCCTGATCGACCGTCTGTACGCGACCGCGTTACGGCTCACGCGGAACGAGGCCGACGCGGAGGATATCGTCCAGGACACGTACTTGCGGGCATTCCGGTCGGCCGGCCAGTTCGACCCCGGTACCAACCTGCGGGCGTGGCTGTTCACGATTTTGCACAACGTGTACCTGAACCGGCGGCGCGACGAGGGGCGCAACCCGGTGGCGGCGGACAGCGACGTGGTGGATCGCGCGGCGAATTTGCCGGGTCGGGAGGTGGATCCCGAGCAGCAATTGCTCCAGCAGGCCCGGGCCGCCGACGTCCGCCAGGCGCTCGACGAGTTGCCCGAGGCGTTCCGCGAGGCCGTCTGGTTGCGGGACGTCGAGCAGTTCTCCTACGCGGAGATCGCGCGGATCGTCATGGTGCCGATGGGCACCGTGATGTCGCGGATCTCGCGCGGCCGGCGGCTGCTGCACGACAAGCTGGCCGGGCGCGTGGGCGAGGGGGCGGGCCCGATGAGGCTGGTCGGGGGCGAAACCCGGCGCGGGGGCGTCTAAGTGGTGAGAGCCGATATACATGGCCAACTGTCCCGAGATTGACCCGCTCATCACGCCGTACGTCGACGGCGAAGCGGAGGGCGCCGATCGCGCCGTGGTCGCCTCGCATCTCGAGGCGTGCCCGCCGTGCCGGCGCCAGATCAGGGCGGAGGCGACGGCGCGCGCGGTGGTGCGCGACCAGGCCGGCGCGCTGGGCGAGGCGGCGCCCGACCGGCTGCGAGATCGGTGCCGTCGCGCCGCGGCCGGCGAGGCCGCGCGCGCGGCCCCGGCTCCACGACGGCGGTCCTGGGTGCTGGCCGTGGCGGCGACGGTCGTGCTGACCATCGGCGGCGTCGTCGGCTACGGGATGCTGGTCCGGCCGGCCGACCTCATGGCGGCACAGCTCACGCTGGATCATCTCAAGTGCTTCGCGCTCTCCGATGGGTCGGAACCGGTGTCACCGGCGGCGGTAGAGGCCGACCTGAAGCAGCGCTACGGCTGGGACGTGCGACTCCCGGACGCGTCCGAGGTGCCGGGCCTGACGCTGGTCGGGGGCCGCCGGTGCATCAACCTGGACGGCGCCGTCGCGCACATCCTCTACAGGCAGGGCCGCGTTCCGGTGTCGGTCTTCGTGCTGCCGTCCGGCGTCCACCTGCAGGGGGAAGTCGAGGTCCTGGGCCACCAGGCGGTGATGTTCGCGCGCGGCGGACGGACCTACGTGGTCCTCTCGCGAGAGCCCATGGCCCAGGTCGAGCAGGTGGCGCAGTCCTTCGGACAGGTTGCCCGCTGATGGCAAGGCATCGGCCCGGGCGGGCCGCGGTATCATGAACACGGTGTGAGGACGAGGACGGGGACGAGAACGATGAACAAACGCTGGATCGTTGCGGGCGTGGGGGCACTGGGGCTGGCGCTGGTGGTCGTGGGCACGACCGGGATGCCGAATCTGGTGGCGGGAGGGGAGTCGAAGGCCGAACCGGGTTGCGGCCCGGGTGCGAAGCCGGCCAACCTGAACTTCACCGTCAAGGACATGAACGGCGCCGCGGTGAACCTGGCCTCCCTCAAGGGCAAGGTCATCCTCCTGGACTTCTGGGCGACGTGGTGCGGCCCCTGCAAGGTGGAGATCCCCGGGTTCGTCGAGCTCCAGCAGAAGTACCGGGACAAGGGGCTGGTCGTGGTGGGCGTTTCGGTGGACGATTCGGTCGACAAGCTGAAAGCCTTCGCCGCCCAGTACAAGATGAACTACCCGGTGCTCGTCGGCCAGGATCGGCAGGACGTGCAGGAAGCCTTCGGGCCGATCTGGGGCCTGCCGACGACGTACATCATCGGGCGCGGCGGCAACATCTGCAAGAAGCACATGGGGCTTGGCAGCAAGGAGCAGTTCGAAAAGGAGATTCTCGGGCTGCTGTAGTATGATGCCCTTCAGGAGACCGCCGATGGCGGCTGGTGCGCGCCCGAAGGTGGCGGCGCGCGTGGAAGGCGGGTTGATGCTGAAAGGGTTTGTGCACGCGCGGCTCGCGTGTGGCTGTCGGCTGTCGTTCCGGGAAGGGGTCGAGGGCAGCCCGGTGCTCGTGATGCTCGACGAGAAGGCGCCCGGCTGCGTGTCGGCGTCTCACGTCCGGGGCCTGCCGCTGTACGACCATCGCGAGGCGCTGCGCCCGCCGACCCGGATCGGACCGCCCGGGGAAGCGGACTTCGAAGAAGAGGGCTAGACGCCTGAGGGCTTCGTGTCAGGTTTGCGGGCCGCCCCGTTTGGAGCGGCCCGTTTGCGTTTCGCGGCCGGCGTTCAGCCGCCCTTCTGCCTGCAGGACGCGCCGCAACAGGAACTCGATTTGCGCGTTGAGGCTGCGCAGGTCGTCATTGGCCCACCGCTGGACGGCCTCCAGCACCCCGACGTCGATCCGAAGCAGAAAGGGTTTGCGCTCGGCCACGGTTCTATTGGTACAGGGTGCCGGTGTTGACCACGGGCTGCGCCGCGCGATCCCCGCACAGCACCACCAGCAGGTTGCTCACCATTGTCGCCTTCCGTTCCTCGTCCAGCGTGACGATGTCCTTCCTGGACAGCATCTCGAGCGCCATTTCCACCATCCCCAC
The DNA here is from genome assembly GCA_963813325.1 of uncultured Acidobacteriota bacterium. Classification (GTDB taxonomy): domain Bacteria; phylum Acidobacteriota; class Vicinamibacteria; order Vicinamibacterales; family JAKQTR01; genus CAWEYM01. Next base: position 207,574 of record CAWEYM010000001.1, on the reverse strand, counting down.
CGCGCCTTCGACGATTCGCTGGCGGGCGGCAATGATGGCCGCAGCCTGCTGCCGCTGCAGCATGACGGCGGCGATTTCCGGCGCGTAGGCCAGGTGGCTGATCCGGGCCTCGATGACTTCGACCCCGGCCTTGGCCAGCCGATCCTGGATCTCCTTCTTCAGGTGCTCGGCGACGTCGGCCGTGTGCCCGCGCAGCGACATCACGTTGTCGATGTGCGAGTCGTACGGGTAGTTCGTCGTGAGGTTGCGCAACGCGGCCTCGCTCTGCACGTGCACGTAGTTGTTGTAGTCGTCGACCTCGAAACAGGCCTCGGCCGTTTCGACGACCCGCCACACCACCACCGCGGCGATCTCGACGGGGTTGCCGTCGGCGTCGTTCACCTTGAGGTGCTGGCTCTCGAAGTTGCGGATGCGGAGCGAAATCCGCCGCTTCGTGTACAACGGGTTGGCCCACTGGAGGCCGGGCTTCTTGACGGTGCCCGCGTAGCTGCCGAACAACTGGAGCACCTTGCCCTCGTTGGGGTTCACGAGGAACAGGCCGGCCATGGCGAAGACGTCCAACAGCCACACCAGGACCCATCCGGCGATGAGCCACACGGAGGGTTCGGCCGGGCGAACCGCCTGGATGAACCCGTAGATGCTGCCGACGAGGATGACCAGCAGCACCGGCAAGACGATCAGCCCCGACACCGTATCCCGTTGGATCTCGCGAACCATGTGCGCCTCCTGTGCTTTCGAAATGATATCATTCTGAAATCCCATGTCAAGAGGGCGGCCCCTTGGGCCCCCGGGGCGATCTCCCCTGGAGCGTCCCGGGCCTCGTGAACCGTGCGGACGGGCGCGGGTTCCCGGCCCGGTCAGCCGCGGTATGATGGCTGTCGCGCGGGCCCTGATCGCCCGGGCGGGGAGGACGGCGTGGAGCGCAGCGCGAGAGCCGGCCGGTGGATGTGGGTGATCGCGCTCATCTGCCTGGCGGTGCTCGCGTCGGCGTGCAAGGGCGAGGCGCCCGCGCCGATTACGTTCAGCGGCACGCAACTCGCCGTCGAGAACCAGACCGCGGACGACTGGCAGAACGTGGAGATCTGGGTCAACGATCACTACCGCGTGACGAAGTCCACGATGCCTGCCGGCGAGCGGTTCGGCGTGCCGCTCAACGCCTTCGTGGCGGGGTTCGGCCAGCGCTTCGACCCGAGGCGGCAGGTCGTGCAGGGCGTCGAGGTGACGGCGACGACGAAGGCGGGTGCGCCGGTCCGGATCGTGTGGGGACGCGGACGTCGGCGGTGAACGGCCCGGGAGGATCACCATGGCGAAGCTGAAATCCGAGATCGAAGTCACGTGCCCGTGCTGCGCGGCGACGCTCGTGATCGACACGAACCTCCAGCGCGTCATCTCGCACAAGGAACCCGAGCGCGAGGACAAACCGGACCTCGACATGGCGGCCACGCTGGTGGCCGAGGAGGCGGCGCGCCGGGAGGCCATCTTCCAGCAGTCCGTCGCGGCCGAGAAGACGCGCGGCGACGCGCTCTCGCGGCGGTTCGAGGAAGCCCTGAAGCAGGCGCACCAGGAGCCAGTCACGAAGCCGAAGCGGGATTTCGATCTGGACTAGCTCAGGGCAGACCAGACCGTTGTGAGTCGTCAGTCGTGAGTCGCCCAGCTGGCGTAGCAGCGGGGCACACTCAGCACCCGAGAACTCAAGACTGGGAACTCACAACTCAGAACTCACAGTCTCGCCTCAGAACGGCCTCTCGTACCCGCGCCGTGTGAACTCGGCCGGCAGCGCCGACCAGGCGTCGCGGCCGGGGTACTGCACCGGCTTGCGGCCGGGGTACTTCTCGAGGAACGCGAAGTACCGCGCGCGCAGGCGGTCCACGCGGGCCTGGCTGAACCGGATCGGGCGATGCGGAAGGTCGAGCAGAACCCGCTCGACCTTCCACACGTTGGTGTCCGCCAGCCGCCAGTCGTAGGTGCCCATCTCCAGGCCCAGGTCCACGACCTGGAACGCCGTCAGGCAGCCCGTCTTGTCGATGTACGGATCGAAGTAGCTCCTCGCCAGCGCACGCGCCGTGGCGAACACGGGCCTGCGCCCGTGCAATCCGGGGTCGCGTGACCGCGCGACCGATCCCCAGCGCCCGGCGCGCCGGTAGACGAACAGCACGTGGTCGAGGCGGTCGATCGATTCGAAGCTGAGCACGAGCGGCGGGTACCCGTGCTGCTCGAGGATGACCGCGGCCGCGAGCGCCGCCTCGAGGCAGTGCGCCGAGTGGCGACCGACGACGCCGCGGAAGCTGCGCAGCGTCGGTCCCCCGGGGGGCGGCTCGGTGTTGTACGGCAGGGCGTTGAGAAACGCCTGGACGTCGCGCGGCGTCCGCAGCCGACGGACCAGGCGCCGCTCGGCGGGCGTGAACGCCGACAGGGGAGGAGGTGCGGCCCGCGGCGTCATGCGGCGCCGGCCGAACCCGCGCCGCCGGCCCCCGGCCGGGCCGGGCCCGAGCCTGCCGCGTCCCCGCGCTGACGCCGGGCGCAGAACATGTTGAACAGCCGCAGGGCCCTGTCCGCCGATCGAAACGTCGGGATCCGGTTCGACGCCAGGTGGCGGGCCATCGCGTCGTACAACGGGCCGGCGTCGACCACGGCAACCCAGGGCTTGCGCCCCGCGCCCCGCAGCCGCACGAGCCGCTGCGCGAGGGAGTGCTCCCGGTGGACGTCCTCTCCGTGCCCGGCGCCGGGTTCCAGCGTGTTGAGCGCGGCCGTCAGCGGCACGCACCCGACGATCGCGGCGTCGAGATCGGGATCGCCGAGCAGCGTCTCGACCACCTGGGCGTACGGCTCGTCGGCCATCATCGGCGTCAGGTCGAGGGGATTGTGCACGTCGACGACCTGCTCGATCCGGCCGCGTGCGAAAATCTCCTGCAGGCGGCGGGCCGTGCCCCCGCTGAACGCCGGCAGGCCGAACGCCCCGAGATTGTCGGCCATCGCGACGCACTCGAACCCGGCGTTCGACACGGCGCCGAGCCGCCAGCCCCGCACCTCGGTGTCCGCCAGCTGCGAGAAGAGGATCGTCAGGTCGTCGAAATCCTCCAGCGTGTCCGCGACGACGACGCCCGCCGCCTCGCAGAGGGCGCCCATCACGGCGTAGTCGCCGGCGATCGACGCCGTGTGGCTGGCTGACGCCTTCGCGCCGGCCGCCGTCCGCCCGGCCAGGTAGAGAATCACGATGCGGCCGCCCGCGGTGATCTCGCGCGCCGCGCGCAGAAACCGCAAGCCGTCGAGCGGCCGGAAGCCCTCGACGTAGACCGCGTACAGGCCGATCTCGGGGTCATCCTTCAGGTAGGTGAGGTAGTCCCCGACTGTCAGGTCCATCTGGTTGCCGAGCGTGACGGCGTACTTCGGGTTCAGGATGCCCAGCGTGCTGGCCTTGGACACCGCGAACGCGCCACTTTGCGAGATGAGGGCGAGCGGCGAGACCGCCCCGGACGGCACGGGCAGCTTGTACTCCGGGATGAAGGTGGTGTCGTACCGGCCGGGCACCGACCGGACGCCGAGGCAATTGCCGCCGTTGATGACGGGCCCCCCCCACGGGCTCCGGCGGGCCTCCGCGAGCGCCTGCCGCATCCGTGCGACGATGGGCCCGGTGCCGGATTTCTCTTCCAGGCCGCCCGGGATGAGGACCACGCTCTCGGCCGCCTGCCGCTCGGCGATCTCGGCCAGCGCCTCGGCCGACTGCGCCGCGTCGATGCACAGCACGAACAGGTCCACCCGCACCGGCAGCGACGCGATGTCGGGCACGCACGCGCACCCTTCGATCGTCCGGCTGCCTGGCTTGACGATGAAGATCCGCTCCCGGTCGAATCCCTCGCGCAGCAGGTTGTTGACGATGATATGACCCGGGTTGAGGCGATCCGACACGCCCATGATCGCGACGGAATCCGGCTCGAGCAGGTGCTTCAGCTTCCAGACGGGCCGCTCCGGCCCTGGCTCCTCCCGGCCGGGCGCGCGCAGCTTCACGAGCGCATCGAGCGCGACCAGACGACCGTCGGGCGTGACGACGAACGGGTTGACTTCGAAATCCGCCAAATCCTCGCGCAGGGCGTCCGCCACGTGCAGGAACCTCTGCACGACCCCCGCCAACGTGTCGAGGGCGAGCCGGGGACGCTGGCCTCGCAGCGATCCCGTGACCAGGTCGGCCACCGCCGCGCGGCGCAGCGTGGAGCCGACCGACGCCGCCTCCGACAGGTCGGGCGACAGGATGGCCACGTCGCGCCCCGGGCGGAAGTTCTTCGCGAGGAACTCGGCGTAGATGCCGCCTGCCCCGCAGGTGACGATGGGCCCGACGTCCTCGGTCCATCGCAGGCCGACGAGCAGTTCGTGGCCGAGCGCCGCGTCGTGCGGGACGAACTCGTTGATGGCATAGCCGGCGACGCCCTGCGCCCCGAGCCGTCCCGCCATGTCCGCGATGGCGCCGCCGACCGCGGCGGGCTCGTTGGCCACGATGGCGACGCCGCCGACGTCGCTCTTGTGGAGGATTCGCGGGGACACCACCTTCACCACGACCCGCGGGCCGGGCAGCGGGTCGCGGGCCAGCGCGCCGGCGACGTCCCCCGCGTCCCGCGCGAACGCGTGTCGCGGCGTGTCGATCCCCATCGCCCGCAGCACGGCGAGCCCTTCCGTCTCGAGCAGGACGTCGCGGCCCTCCCGGCGCGCCGCGCCGATCAGCAGGCGGATTCCGGCGAGATCCATGTGGGCCTACTTCTGCTGCGCCGCGTCGCGTCCCGCCCGCAGCGCCCGGAGATTGATGTCGACGAGCTTCTCGCCTTTCGCTGCGAACTGCGTCCGCACGAAGTGCTCGATGCTGTCGAACCGCACCGGCAGCAGGCCCGAGGCCGCCCCGACGATGACCATGTTGGTGGCGCGCGCGGACCCGGACTGCCTGGCCAGTTTCTCCGCGTCCAGCAGGACCGCATGCGGCAGGCTCCGCACCTGGGCCAGCAGCCCGTCGAGCGGCGGGTAGTCCGGGATGTTCTCGACGGGGTTGATCGACGTGATCACGGTGCCGTCGGCCGCCAGGTAGTCGAGGTAGCGAAGGCTCTCGAGCGGCTCCATCGCGAGGATCAGCGACGCGCCGCCCTTCGGGACGAGGTCGCTGGCGATCGCCGAGTCGGACAGCCGGAGGTTGGCGAGCACGCTGCCGCCGCGCTGCGCCATGCCGTGGACCTCCGACTGCTTGACGGACAGGCCTTCGCGCATCGCGCTCGACGCGATGATGGCCGACAGGGACAGGACGCCCTGGCCACCGACCCCCGCGACGATGATGTCGTACTTCATGGTGGCCTCCTCAGGCGGTCGGGGCGACCGTGATCTGACGGCCGCGCCTGGCCGTCTCGATGCACTCGCGCACGGCGATGATGACCGACAGGCCGCGATGCTCGAACGCCCGGCGCATGACCTCCGTGTTCGCCGCGGTGTGCCGCGGGTGCGCCTCGATGACGTGCAGGTGCTCGTCGGGCACGCCGAGGCCCCGGACGATCGACTCAATCGCGGGCGACGGCCGGATGGTGGGCTGGCCGCCGGTCATCCCGACGGTCTTGTTGTCGAGGATGAGCAGCGTCATCGGTGTGTCGGCGGCGATCGCGTCCATCAGCGGCGTCACGCCCGAGTGCAGGAAGGTGCTGTCGCCGATGACGCCGACGACCGGGTGGAGCCCCGCGTCGGCGGCGCCGCGCGCCATCCCGACCGACGCGCCCATGCACACGCACGACTCGATCGCCGTGTAGGGCGGCAGCGCGCCCAGCGTGTAGCAGCCGATATCGGCGGTGACCACGGCCTCGGGGAAGCCCGCGAGCGCGCCCGTCACCGCGTGGAAGCTGTCGCCGTGCGGGCAGCCCGCGCACAGCTGCGGCGGCCGCCCGGGCAGGTGGAGCCCGGGGATGCTCACGCCGGTCCGCGCGGGCAGGGCCAGCGCGGCCCGCACGATGTCCGGCGTCAACTCGCCGTCCGGCGGCACCTGGCCGGACTCGCGTCCCTGGATCTCGACCGGCGGCGGCACGACGCCCCGCAGCGCGCGCTCCACGAACGGGTACCCCTCCTCGAGCACGAGCACCCGCCCCACGCGCCCGACGAAGGCCCGCACGGCGTCGGCCGGGAAGGGATACGCGGCGATGTGCAGGTGCGCCGGGGGCGGGTCGAGTTCGCCCGCGTTCTCGGCGTAGTAGTTCCGCGCCAGGCCCGTCGTGATCACGCCGAGATCGGCGCGGCCCTCCGCGGGCGTCGTCGTGTTGTGCGGGCAGGTGGCCGTGTAGGCCCGCATCTCGGCCTGCCGGTCGAGCAGCGCCCGCCACTGCCGCCGCGCGTTGCCCGGCAGCAGGATCCAGGAGGACGCGTCGTGAGGCTTCCGGGCCGGGTTCTCCGCCCGGGCGTCGCCGACCTGCACGATGCCGCGGCTGTGCGCGAGCCGCGTCACCAGCCGGACCATCACGGGGATCGTGAAGCGCTCCGAGAGGTCGAAGGCCTCCCGGGTCATCGCGTACGCTTCCTGGGGCGTCGCCGGCTCCAGGCAGATGATCCGCGCGAAGTCGGCGAAGTACCGGCTGTCCTGCTCGTTCTGGGAGCTGTGCATGCCGGGATCGTCGGCGACGGCGACGACCAGGCCCCCATGAATCGAGACCAGCGCGGCGTTCATGAACGGGTCGGCCGCCACGTTCAGGCCGACGTGCTTCATCGACACGAGCGCGCGCCGCCCCGCGAACGACACGCCGAGCGCCTCCTCGAACGCGGTCTTCTCGTTGGCGCACCACGTGGCGAGCGGGCGGCCGTGCTGCTCGTGGTAGCGGATCAGGTACTCGGTGATCTCGGTCGACGGGGTGCCGGGGTAGGCGTAGGCGGCCGTGAGGCCGGCGTGGACCGCGCCAAGCGCAACCGCTTCGTCACCGAGTAGAACCATCTCGGCCATCGGGGATCTCCAGGGGCGGTGGGACAGGGATCGCGTCGGGCGCCGATCCGGGCGCGGGTGTCACGTCGGGAGGAGCCCCGCCAGATCGGCCAGCGCCGCCTTGGGGCTCCAGTCGTTTCCATTGTACGTCTTCACCAGCCGGCCCTCGCGATCGACGACGACCGTCCGGAGGTTGTGGGTGATCTGCCGCCCGCCGTCGCCCTCGCGCAGCACCGCCAGGCCGAGACGGGCGCCGAACGTGTCGATCGCGCCGCGCTCGCCCGTCGCGAACTGCCAGATGGCGGCGTCCGCCCCGACGTCGGCCGCGTGCTGCGTCAGGACGGCCGGCGTGTCGAACGCCGGGTCGAAGGACACCGACAGCAGCCTGACCTGCCGCCGCAGCCGGGCGTCGGCCAGGATGCCCCGCTGCAGCTCGCCGAAGTACTTGTCCATCCGCGGGCAGTAGTCGGGCAGCGGGCACCGCGTGTAGATGAACGTGAGGACGAGATAGGCGCCCGGGTGGTACGACGCCAGCGAGTGCGTGCGACCGTCCTCGCCGAGGAAGTCCATCTCGGGGAGCAGCGATCCCGGCTCGAGGATCGGCACCGCCGGAGGCCCCGCGTCGGCCTGGGGCGGCGCGCCGCCCACCTGCACGCGTCCCGTCTTCTCGATCGCCGACAGCCACGCCTCATCGTCGGTGACGACGAGCGTGCCCTTGACGAGGTCGCCCTTTTCGATGCCGTCGAGCAGCGTGGGTTCCTTGATGACGAAGGGCATCGTCATGGCGGGCATGAAGCCCTTGACGTCCTTGTGGCTGATCGTGACCTCGGTGTGGTCCGGCTTGACGGCGAGCACGACGCCCTCGAGCGGGTACTGGCGCCCGGGCGGAGGCGGGGGCTCGCCGCCGCAGCCGTCCATGGCCATCGCCGCGAGCGCAACGGACACCGCCAGGAGACGTGAGCGGAGAAATGCGGGACGCGTCATGCCCTTCACTCTAGATCGGGGCCGAGGCCTCGGGAAAGCCCTCGCGCCCGGGGCCCCCGACGCTGCCGGGATCGTCCCAGCCGGCGGAGCGCAGGCAGGCGCCGGCCTCCCCGAAAAATTCTTGCGCGGGCGATGGGTTCCATATCTCCTGACTTCTGCTATACTTCCGGCCGTCTTGGTGAGACCGCGCCGCTGTGTTCGCGTTAGTCACGGACCTGCCGCATCACATCCGCGTGAGGTTTCTCCCCAGCGACGGCCCGGAGGCGCGCCGGATCGTTGCTGTCCGATCAGCGCGCGACAGTGCCAGGAGCAAGGGCAAGCATGGGCCGTAGACTCTACGTCGGCAACCTCCCCTACAAGTGCACGGACGATGATCTCCGCAACCTGTTCAGCCAGGCGGGCGCGGTCGACAACGTCCAGGTCATGCGCGACACGGCGACCGGGCGGGCCCGCGGGTTCGCGTTCGTCGAGATGACCACTGACGAGGGCGCGCAGAAAGCGATCACGGACTTCCACCAGTACCAGATGGACGGCCGGGCGCTGGTCGTCAACGAGGCTCGTCCCAAGGCGCCGGGCGGCGCCGGCCGGGGCTTCGGCGTCGGCGCGGGCGCCGGCAGCGGCCGCGGGCGGGATTTCGGCGGCGATTTCGGCGGCGGCGGTCGGGGTCGCGAGCCGCGCTGGTAGGAACGCCACGCATCGCGCACGCGCGCGAGTTCCATGATTCGGGTCGGCACCTCCGGGTACAACTACCCGGAATGGAAAGGACCGTTCTATCCGCCCACGCTGGCATCCGGCCGGATGCTGGAGTTCTACGCGGAGCGGTTCCTGACCGTCGAGATCAACTACACCTTCTACCGGATGCCGACGGAGAAGACGGTGGCCGCGTGGGCGGCTGCCACGCCGCCCTCCTTTGCCTTCGCGCTGAAGGCGCCGCGCCGCATCACGCACCTGGCCAGGCTCCGCGACTGCGCGGAGCCGACGGCCCGCTTCTGCGCCGTGGCCGGCGTGCTTGGCGACAAGCTGGGCCCGCTGCTGTTCCAGCTCCCACCCAACTTCAAGTGTGACGCCGGCCTGCTGGAGGCGTTTCTCGACGGGCTGCCGCCGGGCACGCGGGCGGCTTTCGAGTTCCGCCACCCGTCCTGGTTCAGCGCCGACGTGCTGGCCAGCTTGCGGCGCCGCAATCTCGCGCTGTGCGTGGCCGACAGCGAACGCCTCACGACGCCGGTCGAACTCACGGCGGACTACGCCTATTTCCGGCTGCGGGACGAAGGCTATCATCGCCTGGATCTCGCCGGCTGGGCCAAGACGGTCGCGGCCGCGCACGAGCGGTGCGCCGAGGTCTGCGTCTACTTCAAGCACGAGGAATCGGGCTCGGGGCCGGCGTTCGCCAGGACGCTGCTGGAGCTGCTCGGCCTCGCGCAGCCTGAGCCCGGGCCACCGGCCGGGATGCCGGCCGCCACCAGCCCGCGGGCGGGTGGACCGGAGCCCCGCCCGCGCGCCACCCGGCCGCGACGCCGCGCCTGACGAGTCGGGGACGACGGCTACGGCCGCGCGTGTCGCGCCGCGAATTCCACGACGGTCTTTTCGGCCCAGTACCCGTCGTACCCGTTCGAGGCGGTCTCGACGAACCCGCAGTGCCCGCCGTAGCGTGTGATCACGAGCGTGATGGCGTCGTTGCCCGTCACTCTCGGATCGCGGAAGGGCGCGATCGGAATGAAGGGATCGTCCGCGGCGGCGAGGATCAGCGTCGGGATCCGGATACGGTCCACGACGCGAATCGACGCCGCGCGGTCGTAGTAGTCGTCGGCATCGCGGAACCCGTGGTGCGGAGCGGTGAAACGGTCGTCGAAGGCGCGCACGGACCGGACGCGCCAGAGGCGCCCGACGTCGTACGCGCCGGGGAACAGCCGGGCCTTGCGCCGCATGCGCCGGTTGAGGCTCTGGATGAAGTTCCACTCGTAGAGGCGGTTCTGCCACCGCGCCAGCGTGTCCACGCACTGCGCGAGGTCGAGCGTGGGCGAGACGGCGCACACCGCGCGCAGCCACGGGGGCGCCGCGCCGCCGAACTCGCCCGCCAGCTTGAGCGCCAGGTTGCCGCCGAGCGAGTAGCCCGCGACGACGATCCGCCCGAGGCCGTCGCGGTCCGCCAGTTCCCCGAGCACCGCGACCGGATCCTGCGTCAGCCCCGAGTGGTACAGCCCCTCGGACAACGCCTCGGTGCCGCCGCAGTTCCGCTGGTTGAGGCGGACGACGTTGAATCCGGCGCGGACGGCCTTGTCGGCCAGCCCGCGCATGTACTGCGCGTCGCTCGATCCCTCGAGGCCGTGCAGCGCGAGGAGCGTCGGGTGCGCGCGCCGGTCCGCCTGCCAGTGGCACTGCGCGAACACCCGGGTGGCGGGCGCCACGTCGAAGTAGCGGGGCACCGGGGGCGGCAGCGCCGGCAGGGAGCGGCTGCGCGCCCAGGCGAACACCGTCATCCGGTGCCCACCCCGCAGCCAGGGCGGCGGCGTGAAGGGGTCCATCGCGTCCAGTCTATCCGACGTCGGACGCCCGCACCCACCGGGATCGGGTAGACTAGGCGCGCCGTGGACCGAAGAATATTCGCCCCGAGGAGGAAATCGATGCAGGGTTCAAGACGTTACCTGGCGCTTGCCGGCGTGCTGTGCCTGGGCTCGGTGCTGATGGCGGCGCCCCCGCAGGCCGCCAAGGGCAAGCCGAAGATCGATCCGGTCGAGGCCAGGCTGCAGGCGCTCAAGCAGGATGCCGCGACGGACATCGACGGCATGAAGGACTTCACCCAGCAGATGGTCGACCAGGTGTACAGCTTCGGCGAGCTGGGCTTCCAGGAGTTCGAAACATCGAAGTACCTGGTGGCGGTGCTGCGCAAGAACGGGTTCACCGTCGAGGAGGGCGTGGCCGGCATGCCGACGGCGTGGGTCGCGACGTGGGGATCGGGCAAGCCCGTCATCGCGCTGGGGTCCGACATCGACTGCCTGCCGCAGACCAGCCAGAAACCCGGCGTCCCGCGGCACGAGCCGCTCGTCGAGGGCGCGCCGGGCCACGGCGAGGGGCACAACTCGGGCGTACCGCTGAACATTACGGCCGCGCTCGCGGTGAAGAAGATCATGGAGCGCGAGAAGCTCCCCGGCACGCTCAAGATCTGGCCGGGCGTGGCGGAGGAACTGGTCGCCGGCAAGGCGTTCCTCGTGCGCGCGGGCATCTTCAAGGACGTCGACATCGTCCTGTTCTCGCACGTGTCGAGCAACATGGGCGTGTCCTGGGGGTCCGACAGCGGCAACGGCCTGGTGTCGGTGGAGTACCAGTTCAAGGGGCAGACCGCGCACAGCGCCGGCATGCCGTGGCGCGGGCGCAGCGCGCTCGACGCCGTCGAGCTGATGGACGTCGGCTGGAACTTCCGGCGCGAGCACCTGCGCATCCAGCAGCGGTCGCACTACGTGATCACCGATGGCGGCGATCAGCCGAACGTCGTGCCGGGCACGGCCTCGGTGTGGTACTACTTCCGGGAGACAGACTACCCCCTCATCAAGAACATGTGGGACATCGGCAACAAGATGGCCGATGCCGCTGCGATGATGACCGACACGACCGTCACCTCCCGCGTGCTGGGGGCGGCCTGGCCGCAGCACTTCAACAAGGTTGTCGCCGAGGCCACCTACGCCAACATCAAGGCCGTCGGCATGCCGAAGTGGGACGAGGCTGACCAGACGCTGGCGAAGATGGCGCAGCGGGAGATGAAGCAGCCGGAGCGCGGGCTCGAGACGCAGGTCGGCAAGCTGGGCGAGCCGATCCGGGACGAGGACAAGCGCGGCGGCGGATCGGATGACATCGGCGACGTGTCGTGGAACGTGCCCACCATCACCCTCCGCTACCCGGCGAACATCCCCGGGATGACCGGCCACCACTGGTCGAGCGGCATCGCGATGGCCACGCCCATCGCCCACAAGGGCGTCACGACCGCCGCCAAGGTGCACGCGATGACGATGCTCGACCTGCTGCTGAAGTCCGCGCTGGTTCAGCAGGCCTGGGACTACTTCAACACCGTGCAGACCAAGGACCAGAAGTACACGCCGCTCATCCGGCCCGACGACAAGCCGCCCATCTGGTTGAACACGAAGATCATGGGGCAGTACCGCGACCAGATGAAGAAGCTCTACTTCGATCCGACGAAGTACAAGACCTACCTGGAGCAGCTCGGGATTCCCTACCCGCCGCCGGCCGGGGCCGGCACGCCGGGTGGACAGCGGTAAGCGGGCGCCACGCCGAGCGGGGGGAGGGCCGTGCCGGTCCTGCCCCCGCCGCGCGCCCCGCGGGACGGTGGCCGCGGGGCGTCGTGACGGCCTTCAGCGTGCCGCGGCCGGTGCCGGGCCGAGGCGGTAAATCGTGAAACGCGCGTTGCGGTACGCCACCGGCAGATCGAGTGGCTGTTCCGTGACGAGGAAGGTCAGTCCGTAGCGGGCTGCGAGCGCAGTGGCCCGCTCCGGCGTCAGCGCGTGGAAGTCCCCGAGCGCCGCCGCTCGCTCCGCGACGCGCATGGCGACCGGGCGCGAATACATCGCCATCGCGCTGTCTTTCACTTCCTCCAGGTACACGTCACGTTCGGCTGACACGCGAACGCTCGTGCCGTAACGCCAGGCGTGGCCAGGATCGGCCAGGACACCGGCGTCGGGCGGCGTGCGCGCGAGCCACGCCATCACGTCCTGCCACTCGTCGGCGGGAAAGGACACGCCGACGACGGGCCGCCCGGGGTGCTCGACGAACATCACGTAGCCGCCGCGGGCGGCAGCCGCGAGCATGACGGTCGCGGCGATGATCCTCCGGCCGCGCCACGCCCCCCTCGACGACCGGGCCAGTGGCCGCCTCGCGTCGACCGCGAACCAGACGGCGTACACGACGGCCAGGAAGTCGAGCATCCAGAAGACGCGGGAGACCTGGAACTGCACCGCGGCTGCGACCCGCGCGTGGACCGCCGGCAGGATCACGAGGAAGATGGCGACCAGGACGAAGGCCCCGGCCACCAGCCCGGTCTCCCGGTCATCCGCGAGGCCGGCCCTGCGGCGGGACGTGAACGCCAGCGCCACGACGCCGACGTAGAGCCCCGTCACTCCCCACATCGACGCGGGCCACGTCGTCGGGAACAGATAGTCCTTGGCGGCCAGCACCGCCAGCCACGGGGCGTCCATCCGGACCATCTGCGCTGCGAGCGGCCCCGCCGTGAAGGCCCAGACGGTCACCGCCAGCCCCACGGCGGCCCCGGCCATGGCAAACCGCCGCACGGTTCGATCAGCAACCATGACCGCGACGCCAATCCAGATGCAGAACCACATCGCCGTGGTCGGATGAATGGCCAGCGCGGCGGCCGCGACGACGACCGCGAGCCACGGGCGGCCGCGGAGATACAAGGCGACTGCGACCATGCCGAGCCCCCACACGACCATCCGGGGGTGCAGGTAGCCTTCGAGCGTGTTGACGCCGGTCAGGCCCACGCGGTGGCGAAGCGCGAGGGCCGCGGCGAGCGCGGCCATGCCCCACCCGGACAATCCCATCGATCGCCCGACTGCCAGCGACCCCGCGAGCATCAGGAGCAGGCCCGCGACATAGGCCGCCAGAAACACCGCCGGCAGGGACGCGCCGGTGCGCCGGACCGCGGCGGCCACGGCGCCGTTCGACACGGTCCAGCGATCCTGATCGTCGATGAGGGCGCGATCGCGTGGAAAAAAGTCCGGGTGCAGGTGGCGCAGGATCGCGGGGATGTAGAACGCCTGGTCACCGACCCCGTACCGGTACCCGCCGGTGTTGAGCGTGGCGACGATGGCGAACGCAACGGCGGCGGCCGTCCAGCCCGCGATGTGGGCAAGGGCGCGCCGCCGCGGGAACCCGGGGACCGCGGTCAACGGACTAGTTGCCTTCGTCGGCGCTGGGACCGTAGATCGCCGGGACGAGCGAACCGGTCTGGCGCAGGTAGACACTCAGCTGCCCGCGGTGGTGAATCAGGTGGTTCATCACCCAGCTGCGGAACGCCGCGATGCGCGGCATGGCGAAAACCACCGTGCCCTTGTTCTTGAAAGTCCACGTGCCCAGCAACTCGGCGTCGGACTTGCTGTCGAGCGTGGCCCGCACCTTCTTCACGGTGTCATCGAACGAGGCCAGGATCTCGCCGACCGATCCCAGGGCTTTCGGCGAGTAGGCGCTCGCGCCCATGTCGAACTCGGCATCGTTCAGAATCGTCTGTCCCCAGTGCGGGATTTCGGCCACGTGCGTCGCCAGCCGGCCGAGGGCCATGGACTTGTCGTGGGGCTTCCACCCGAGCTGGTCCGGGTTCACGCGCTCGATGACCGTGCGTGCGACCGCCATCTCGTGGTCGTACTCGGCCAACAGGGCATCCTTGATCGCCATACGTGCTCCTTGTGTCGGGGATGTCGCGAGACGCTATCGTACTACTTCCACCCAGCACCCGAGAAGACGCCGATCGCGGCTGCCCGGGTCCACCTCGGCCGGCACGAAGCTCTTCTCGGGCTCGAACGTGAGCCGGAGCGTCCCGTCCAGCGGCGTGGGCGACAACCGCAGGTCTCCGGCCTCGCGCGGCGCGAGGTCCACGCGCCGGGATCCGCCCGGCATCTCGACGACGACCGTGTTCGCGATCGGGCCGCTGCGCAGCCGCAGCGTCACATCGGTCGACAGGCGCCCGGTCTGCGACACGACGGACACCTGGGCCCGAGTCCGCCCCCGCACCCAGAAGCCGCCACGCTCGGGGTAGGTCGATTCGTCGTGGAAGAGGAAGACGTACGGCCCGTAGATCGCCGCCGCCAGCACATCGTACGCCGCCGTCCGATCCAGCATGGTCACCACGCGCTCGGGCTGGACCTCGAGCCGTCCCGCGGTGCGCGCCAGGTTCCCGCCCGCGCGGAAGCCCACGAACGATGCGTCGACCGGCAGGTCGAACGTCTGTTCCCACGCGGCACCGGGCTGGCCCGCGATGGTCCAGTCGAGCATCGGCCTGCCCAGCCGCCCGACCTGCAAGCCGAGGACCCCAGTGAGCGCCGCGCGCGATCCCCCCGTCGTCGCGGGATCCAGCCGCACGCGGTAGCGGCCGGCCGGCAGCGCGAAGCGCGCGTTGAACAGGACCGGCACCGGCTGGGCCGCCGTGCGGGACCCGGGCTCAGCCGCCAGCGTGACCAGCCGTGGCACCTGCATCGTATTGATGCGTTCCAGCGGGTCGTACCGGACAGCGATCGGGCGCGCGTAGGGATCGAACGAATCGAGCAGCGCGACCCGCGCCCGATCCTCGGGGCGCACGCCCGGCCTGAGCCGCGCCCCCAGCGCCGCCGGCGTCACGACGGTCACGAACAGGAACGCGAGCACTACCGACGCGTTGGCGCGCAGGAACGCCGCGCCCCGGCGCGCCCGGGATAGCACCGGGTCCGGCCCGCGCCCGTGCGTGGCCCACGCGAGCAGCGCGCAGCAGAGCAGCGCCGACATCGCCCAGATGCCCACCTGCGCCAGCCCCGTGCCCGGCGACTGGGTGATGAAGTCGGGTGCGTAGGCCCACAGGTGCCAGTCGTGCGAGAAGTACTCGAGCAGGCGCGAGATCCCGTCCCGCCGGTTGGCGAGCAGGGCCCCGTGCTGCACGGTCAGGGCGGCCAGGCTGGTGGCCAGTCCCAGCAGGAGCAGGAGGCGATGGACCGCCCGCTGGGCTGGGGCGGTTGCCGCGCGCCGGAACTGCCACGCGACCGGCAGGCCCAGCAGCAGGAGGCCTGAGGCGACCGGGCGGCCGGGCACGGCCGACCCGCCCCACCAGAGGCCGAACGCCCCGACGGTCGCGAGCAGGGCGAGGAACACGAGGGCGACTTCGATGGACAGTTCGCGCGCGCGGCCGCCCTGGCGCCAGAGTCCCACCAGGCCGGTCAGGCCGAGCAGCAGGGCCGGCGCGTAGGCGACGACGCCGTACTCCTGGTCGAAGAGCAGGCCGGGCCCGCCGGCCAGCAGGCGGCCAGCGCTCATCTGCGTGTGGCCCCCGCCGCCGTAGGGCGCGGTCGGCGACGGCGTGCCCCAGACAGTGTAGAAATAGCCGAACCACGCCGCCAGGCTGACGGCATACAGGGCCAGCAGCAGCGCCGCCCGGCCCCCGCGCGTCCGGGCCGTCGCGGGCGTACGCCAGATGTGCCAGAGCGCGACCAGGATCAGCGCTGCCGACATCGGCGCGTACTTGGTGCTCAGCCAGGGCAGGGCGCCCGCCGCCGCGCCGACCAGCGCCGCGCGCCACCATGCGCCGCGCTCCGGGACCGGCGCCGCATCCTGGATCGGTCGCAGGCCTCCGGGTCCGAACGCCAGCGCCAGCATGACGCACAGCGCGGCGGGAATCTCCGGGTACACCGTCGGGGCGTTGAACGCGAACGGCACGCTCAGCGCCGTCGCCGCCCAGGCGAACGTCGCGGCCGACACGGATCCGGTCAGCCGTCGCACCCATTCCCACATGATCCCGGCGGCGATCGCGGCCACCAGGACGAGGAACGCCACGACGCCGGTGTAGCCACCCGCCGCGTAGACAGGAGCGATCAGGATCGGCAGCCCGATCGGGTGGATCGAGTAGATCTGGTGGTCGGCCCCGAGCGCCACGTAGTGCGGATCGAGCACCCCGTCGTAGTACTCCCCGTAGTCGTGCTGGCGGTAGTTGTTCTCGATCCGGAAGTCGCCGTCACGCCAGAGGCTCTGTGCCATCACCAGGTAGTGGGGCTCGTCACCCCCGGGATGGAAGCCCGACGGGGCGACCGCGAGGGCACCTCCGCCGAACACGATGACGCTCGCCAGGCTGAAGGTCAGCAGGCCGCGCACGGGCGACCAGGTGCGCGCGTGCACGAGGATCCGCCGCCACTGGCCCCGGCCGAGGAAGGCCCACACGACCTGGCTGACCACGACCAGCCACACGAAGTAGCGGCCGGGCCCGGCGAAGATCCGGACGGCCGGCACCGCGTCCGGCAGCCACGGCAGGTACGGCAGCACCAGGAGAATCAGGGAGTAGAGGGGCAGGAATGAATCGGTGATCGTGGTTCGATCGCGCGCGCGCCACAGGCTGAGCGCGGCGCCGATGGCGACACACAACGCGACGCTGGCCAGCAACAGGGGCCAGTCGGGCAGCATGGCCACCCGCACGACGCCGCTCGAGCCCTGCACCACGCCGAGCTCCGCCTGCGTGCACCAGAGCGCCACGCCGGAGGTTGCCCACGCAAACACGGTCCTGTAGGTCACGGTCACCTCGGAAAATCCCCGCCGCCGCCCGGGTGTCCCATTGTATCCGCCACGCTCCGCCGCGGTGTACCATTGCCCCAGGGGCGTCGGCCCGGCGCGCCGCCGCCCGGCGGCCGCGTCTGCGCCCACGCCATCGCCGGGTATTCGGCGCCCCCCGCGGGCCGGGCCGCCGGAGAGGCAGGTAACCAGGGACGCTGCAACATGTTGGCGCGTGCCAGGCTGCTGGCAGCAGGCTTGCTCAGGCGTGGCCCCGGGGCTCACTCGTGATGGGTGTGTCCGCCCCGGGCACGCGGGCCGAAGCCCGCGCTATATTCCCGGCGCGTCCTCGACTCGAGTGCGCGTCGGGCCTGGCGCATTTCCCCCACGCCCCTGCGCTCGCGCAGTCTTCTTCGTGGTCCTCGCCCGAGTCGGGGACGCCCGGCACCGACGCTGTCCCCCATGCCCGCGGTTGCGTCAGGTCCTGCCGACCGCGCACGCGGGCTCGCGCAGATCCCCCACACGGAGGCGCACGATGCTGCAGTCCATTGATGCCATCCTCGCGGAACACCCCTTCCTGAAGGGGCTGAAGCCCAGCCACGTCGACGTGCTGGCGGGCTGTGCGTCCAGCGCGCACTTCGAGGCCGGCGCGTTCATCTTCCGCCAGGGCCAGGAAGCCAACGCGTTCTACCTGCTGCGGGACGGCAAGGTCGCCGTCGACGTGTTCGGCGCCCGGCGCCACGCCGTCACCATCGACACGCTCGGCGAGGGTGACGTCCTCGGCTGGTCGTGGCTGGTGCCGCCCTTCCACTGGCACTTCGACGCGAAGGTGATCGAGCCGACGCGGGCGATCGCACTCGACGGCCGCTGCCTCCGCACGCACTGCGACCGGGACCACGAGCTGGGCTACGAGCTGATGAAACGGTTCGCCCAGGTCATTGAGCAACGGCTCGACGCGGCCCGCTGGCAGTTGCTGGATGCGCTGGGCGGGAATCCCTGAACCAGCCTGGAGCCGGATCGCGCGAAGGCGCGGGCCCGACGCGAACCGCCACGGCGGCGCGCCCTGCCGGGGCCGTCCGCCGGCAGAGGCGGGCCGACCCGTGACGCCTCGACGGAGTACGATCGATCCGCGCCGGAAAGGACGCGTTCATGACCGCTGACCAGGATTGGTTGTCCCTCAAGCCCCTGTCGAAGCCACCGAGCAACTTCCTCGGGCTCGAGCGCCGCCACCCCCTCGAGCATTTCTTTGCGCCGCGCACGGTGGCCGTCGTGGGCGCCACCGAGAAGGCGGGATCGGTCGGCCGGACGATCGTCTGGAACCTCATCACCAACCCGTTCGGCGGGACCGTGTTCCCGGTGAACCCGAAGCGGTCGAGCATCCTGGGCATCAAGGCCTACCCGACGCTGGCCGACGTGCCGGAGGCGATCGACCTGGTCGTCGTCGTGACGCCCGCGCCGACGGTGCCGGCCATGATCCGGGAGGGCGTCGATGCCGGGGTCAAGACCACGATTGTGATTTCCGCGGGCTTCAAGGAGACCGGGCCGGCCGGCGCCGAACTCGAGCGGCAGATTCTCGAGGAAGCGGCGCGCGGCGGGATGCGCGTGATCGGGCCGAACTGCCTCGGGGTCATGAGCCCCATCACGGGGCTGAATGCGACCTTTGCCAGCAGCATGGCGCGGCCGGGCAGCGTCGGGTTCATCAGCCAGAGCGGCGCGCTGTGCACGGCCGTCCTCGACTGGAGCCACAAAGTCGGCGTGGGTTTCAGCGCGTTCCTGTCGATCGGGTCGATGGTCGACGTGGACTGGGGCGACCTGATCGACTATCTCGGGGACGACACGCGTACCAAGAGCATCGTGCTCTACATGGAGTCGATCGGCAACGCGCGGTCGTTCCTGTCGGCCGCCCGCGAGGTCGCGCTGACCAAGCCCATCATCGTGATCAAGGCCGGCCGGACGCAGGCCGCCGCGAAGGCCGCCGCCTCCCACACCGGGGCGCTGGCCGGCAGCGACGAGGTGCTGGACGCGGCGTTCCGCCGCTGCGGCGTGCTGCGCGTCAACTCGATCGCCGAGCTGTTCTACATGGCCGAGGTGCTGGGCAAGCAGCCGCGCCCGAAGGGGCCGCGCCTCACCATCCTGACCAACGCCGGCGGCCCCGGCGTGCTCGCGACCGACGCGCTCATCGGCCACGGCGGCGAGCTGACGCCGCTCTCCGACGCGACCGTGCAGGCGTACAACGACCTGCTGCCCGCGCACTGGAGCCACAACAACCCGGTCGACATCCTCGGCGACGCCGGCCCGGATCGCTACGCGCGGGCGTTGGAGATCGCGGCGAACGATCCGCAGGCCGACGGCATGCTGGTGATCCTCACGCCGCAGGCGATGACCGATCCCACGCAGACCGCCGAGCAGCTGAAGGCGCACGCCCGCGAGCACGACAAGCCCGTACTCGCCAGCTGGATGGGCGGCGCCGACGTGGCGGCCGGCCAGGAGATCCTGAACCGCGCGGGGATCCCGATGTTCCCCTACCCCGACACCGCGGCCAAGACGTTCACCTACATGTGGAAGTACAGCGACAACCTGCGCGGGCTCTACGAGACGCCCATGCCCTCCGAGCCGGAGGGCGGGCCCAGCCGGGCGCTGGTGAACGAGATCATCCAGCACGCGCGCGCCGCGGGCCGGACCATCCTCACCGAGTACGAGTCGAAGCAGGTGCTGGCGGCGTACAACATTCCGACCGTCGAGACGCGCGTGGCGGTCACGGTCGACGAGGCCGCCGCCGCGGCTGCGGCGATCGGCTACCCGGTGGTGCTGAAGCTGTTCTCGGAGTCGATCACGCACAAGACCGACGTGGGCGGCGTGCAGCTCGACCTGGCCGACGAGGCCGCCGTTCGCCAGGCCTGGGCCGCCATCGCGACGTCGGTCGCCGAGAAGGCCGGCGCCCGGCATTTCCAGGGCGTGACCGTCCAGCCGATGGTCCGCCTCGACGGCTACGAGCTCATCCTCGGCTCCAGCCTCGACGTGCAGTTCGGACCCGTGCTGCTCTTCGGGGCGGGCGGCCAGCTGGTGGAAGTGTTCAGGGATCGCGCGCTCGGCCTGCCGCCGCTGACGACCACCTTCGCCCGGCGCATGATGGAGCGCACGCAGATCTTCACGGCCCTGAAGGGCGTGCGGGGCCGCCAGCCGATCGATCTGGCCGGCCTGGAGCAGTTGATGGTCCGCTTCAGCCAGCTGGTGGTGGAGCAGCGCTACATCAAGGAGATCGACATCAACCCGCTGAAGGTCTCGGCGGACCGGTTCATCGCGCTGGACGCGCGCGTCGTGATTCACGGGCCGGACGTCGCCCCGGAGCATCTGCCGCGCCTGGCGATCCGCCCGTACCCGACGAAATACGTGCGCACGGTCACGCTGAAGAACGGCGAGGCCGTCACGATCCGGCCCATCCGGCCCGAAGACGAGCCGCTCATCGCGACGTTCCACGAGGGCCTCTCGGAACGGACCGTGTACATGCGCTACTTCCGCATGATGAAGCTCAGCCAGCGCGTGGCCCACGAGCGGCTCACGCGCATCTGCTTCATCGACTACGACCGCGAGATGACCCTGGTGGCCGAGCGGAAGGACCAGGTGAGCGGCGCGCCGGAGATCATCGGCGTGGCGCGGCTGCACAAGGCGCACGCCTCCAACGAGGGCGAGTTCGCCATCATCGTCCGGGACGAGTACCAGGGCCAGGGTGTCGGCAGCGAGCTGATGCGCCGGACGATCGAGATCGCGCGAGCCGAGAAGCTGGTGCGGGTCTACGCGGACGTGCTGGCCGAGAACGTGGACATGCAGCGCATGTGCGCGGGCTTCGGCATCACCTGTACCGCGGGCGACGAGCCGCAACTGCTGAAGGCGGAGCTGAAGCTGTAGGGCGCGGGCCGAACGAGCCCAGGTGCAGCCAGATCCGCCGGCGCTGCGGCGGCTGCCGTGGCGGGCGAAGGCCTGGACGAGCGCCCGGAGACGGGCGAATCCTGCAACAACGGGCCGGTGTGCTATGCTGCGCGGGCTGCCGCGGGCGCAACCCACCCGGACGTCTGCCGCTGCCCCCGACCCTTTGTCAACCGTAAGAGGACGCTGTGACCGACACCAAGATTACGCTGCCCGAGTCGGAGATCCCGACCCACTACTACAACATCGTCCCGGACCTGCCCACGCCGATGGCCCCGCCGCTTCACCCCGGCACGCGGCAGCCCATCGGTCCCGAGGCGCTGGCCGCGATCTTTCCGATGGGACTGATCGCGCAGGAAATGTCCCAGGAGCGCTTCATCGAGATTCCCGATGAGGTGCGCGACATCTACCGGCTCTATCGGCCCAGCCCCGTCTACCGCGCGCGGGCGTTCGAGGAGTCGATCGATACGCCGGCCCACATCTACTACAAATCCGAGCACGTGAGCCCGGTCGGCAGCCACAAGCTGAACACGGCGATCATGCAGGCGTGGGTCAACAAGCAGGAAGGCGTGAAGCGCCTCGCCACGGAGACGGGCGCCGGGCAGTGGGGCAGCGCGCTGTCGTGCGCCTGCCGGCTGCTCGGCCTCGAGTGCATGGTGTACATGGTCCGCGTCAGCTACGACCAGAAGCCCTACCGGCGGATCATGATGAAGACCTACGGCGCCGACGTCGTGTCGAGCCCATCGGACCTGACCGAGGCGGGCCGGCGCCTGCGCGCCGAGTACCCGGACTCGCCGGGCAGCCTCGGGATCGCGATTTCCGAGGCCGTGGAGGATGCCGCCAGGCGCGACGACACGAAGTACGCCCTCGGCAGCGTCCTGAACCACGTGCTCGTGCACCAGTCGATCATCGGCCAGGAAGCCATCAAGCAGCTCGAACTGGCCGGCGAGTATCCCGACATCATCATCGGGTGCCACGGCGGGGGCAGCAATTTCGCGGGTCTGGCGTTCCCGTTCCTGCGCCAGAAGATGTCGGGCGCGCACAAGAACCTCCGGGCCATCGCGGCCGAGCCGGCGGCGTGTCCCAGCCTGACCGGCGGCGTCCGCGAGTACGACTTCGGCGACACCGCCGGGACGACGCCGCTCCTGATGATGCACACGCTGGGGCACGGGTTCGTCCCGCCTCCGGTGCACGCCGGCGGCCTCCGGTACCACGGATCGGCGCCGCTCGTCAGCCACCTGCTCGCCGCAGGCGTGATCGAAGCCGAGGCGTACCGGCAGGGCGAGGTGTTCGAGAGCGCGGTGAAGTTCGCGCGTTCCGAGGGCACCTTCCCGGCCCCCGAGTCCGCGCACGCCGTGCACAGCGCCGTGCGGCACGCGCTGGCCGCGCGCGAGGCGGGAACGCCCACCGTGATCCTCTTCAACCTGTCGGGCCACGGCCTGTTCG
The DNA here is from genome assembly GCA_963813325.1 of uncultured Acidobacteriota bacterium. GTDB lineage: Bacteria > Acidobacteriota > Vicinamibacteria > Vicinamibacterales > JAKQTR01 > CAWEYM01. The sequence goes on along the minus strand of CAWEYM010000001.1, from coordinate 185,055 downwards.
ACCTGGCCGCCTACGACGCGTACCTGAGCGGGCGGATGGACCCCAACGCGTAGAAGGAGCAGCGGGCGGGCGCCGGGGCGAAGGCGCGCTACACCACCTGCAGGACGGCCAGCGCGTGGCCGTTCAGCGCATAGCTCGAGCCGGGCGGGAACGCCGCGGCAGCGGGGCTGTCGTCGGCGGTGTCCACGACGAGAGCCCACGCGTCGCCGGAGTCGGTCTCCGGGAGGACGAACGGCACCGCCGCTGCGCCCGCGTTCATCAGGAGCAGGAACGTGTCGTCGGTGACGGGCATGCCGTGCTCGTCGACTTCGTCGATGGCGTTGCCGGCGATCAGGGCGCCGAGCGTGCGCACCTCGGGGTCGGCCCATCGGGCGCCGGACATTTCCCGCCCGTCCGGGTCGAGCCAGGTGACGTCCTTGTCGGCCGCGCCGTTGAGGCCGCGGCCCTCGAAGAACTTCCGGCGCCGCAGCGCGGGATGGTCGCGCCGGAGGTGGACCATCCGCCGGGTGACGTCCAGCAGCGCGCCCTGCTCGGGCGTGAGGAGCCAGTTGAGCCAGCTGATCTCGTTGTCCTGGCAGTAGGCGTTGTTGTTGCCGCGCTGGGTCCGGCCCATCTCGTCGCCGGCGCACAGCATCGGCACGCCCTGCGACACCAGCAGCATGGCCAGCAGGCTCCGCACCTGCCGCGCCCGCACGGCCCGGATCGCGGGGTCATCGGTCGGGCCCTCGACGCCGTTGTTCCAGGCGAGGTTGTTGTTCTCCCCGTCGTAATTGCGCTCGCCGTTGGCCTCGTTGTGCTTGCGCTCGTAGCTGACGAGGTCGGCCAGCGTGAAGCCGTCGTGGGACACGACGAAGTTGATGCTCGCGTATGGCCGCCGCCCGCCGGGGGCGTACAGATCGCTGCTGCCCGCCAGGCGGCTGGCCAGCTCGGACACCTGGCCGGGGTCGCCGCGCCAGAAGCGGCGCACCGTGTCGCGGTACTTCCCGTTCCACTCGGTCCACCCGACCGGGAAGTTGCCGACCTGGTACCCACCCTCGCCGATGTCCCATGGTTCCGCGATCAGCTTGACCCGCGAGAGCACCGGGTCCTGCTGGATGATGTCGAAGAACGACCCGAGCTTGTCCACGTCGTACAGCTCGCGGGCCAGCGCGCTGGCCAGGTCGAACCGGAACCCGTCGACGTGCATCTCCTCCACCCAGTAGCGCAGGCTGTCCATGATGAGCTGGAGCACGCGCGGGTGGAGCATGTTGAGGGTGTTGCCGCAGCCGGTGAAGTCCCGGTACTGCCGCCGGTTCTCGGGCATGAGCCGGTAGTAGCAGACGTTGTCCACGCCGCGCATCGACAGCGTCGGGCCGAGCTCGTCCCCCTCGGCCGTGTGGTTGTACACCACGTCGAGGATCACCTCCAGGCCCGCGGCGTGCAGGGCGCGCACCATCATCTTGAACTCGCGCACGGCGCTCAGCCGGCCCGGGCTGCTGGCGTACCGCACGTCGGGCGCGAAATAGGCGAGCGAGTTGTAGCCCCAGTAGTTCGTCAGGCCCCGCGCCACGAGCAGCCGGTCGTTGGCGCGCATGTGCACGGGCATCAGCTCGACCGCCGTGATGCCGAGGTCTTTCAGGTGCCGGATGGCCGCCTCGGACGAGACGCCGAGGAACGTGCCGCGGAGCGCCTCGGGCACCTCGGGATGCCGGTAGGTGAAGCCCTTGACGTGCAACTCGTAGATGACGGTCTCGTGCCAGGGCGTCCGCGGCGGCCGGTCATCGCCCCACGTGAACGGTTGATCGATGACCGCCGCGAGCGGCGCGTACGCGGCGTTGTCGCGACCGTCGCGCGACAGGTCGAGCCGCGGGTGGCCGGGCGTGTACCCGAACAGCGTCTCGTCCCAGCGGACCGGGCGGCCGATGGCCTTCGCGTACGGATCGAGCACGACCTTGGCCGGGTTGAACCGGTGACCGGCCTCGGGATCGTACGGCCCCTGCACGCGGTACCCGTAGAGCTGGCCCGGCCGGAGGTCCGGCAGGTAGCCGTGCCAGATGAAATCCGTGCGTTCCGGCAGCGCCACCCGCACCGCTTCCGCGGTCGCGTCCGGCGAGTCGAACAGGCACAGGTCGACGCCCGTGGCGTGCTCGGAGAACAGGGCAAAATTGACCCCGAGTCCGTCCCAGACGGCCCCGCGGGATTGAGGGCGTCCCGGCCAGATCCTCATGATGGTTCTTATCGGCCGAAGTTGACCTTCGGCACCTGTTTGGCCTCGGGCGGCACCTGGAAGTAGGGGTACTCCTTGAACCGGAAGATCGTGGCCGTGACGTTGGCGGGGAACTGCCGCCGCGCGGTGTTGTAGGCCTGGACCGCCTCGTTGTACCGCATGCGCTCGACCGCGATGCGGTTCTCGGTGCCCGCCAGTTCGTCCATCAGGCGGTTGAACGACTCGTTGGCCTTGAGCTGCGGGTAGTTTTCCACCACGGCCAGCAGGCGGGCCAGGGCGGAGGTCTGTGCGTTGGCCGCGGCTATCTTTTCCTCGGGGGTGGTCGCGCCGGCGAGCTTGGCGCGCGACGCAGCGACGGCCTCGAACACCTCCCGTTCGTGCGTCGCGTAGCCCTTGACCGTCTCCACCAGGTTCGGGATCAGGTCGTTGCGCCGCTGGAGCTGGTTCTCGACCTGGGCCCATTGGCTCTTGATCGCCTCCTCCTGGCTCACGAAGCGGTTGTAGGAACACCCCGTCGCCGAAAGCGCGACCACCGCGAGCAGCGTGACGAACACGAACCGGTTCTTGATCATGTGGCCCTCAGCGCCGCATCCCGCGGCCACCCGCTCCCGTTGCCTATTGCCTATTGTCTACTGCCGTGCCGACTGTCCTGTCTACTGTCCTTGTCGTCCGTCTTTCACCAGCCCGCTCCCCCTCCGCCCCCGCCGCTGCGACCGCCACCGAACCCGCCGAACCCGCCGCCGCCCCCGCCACCAAGACCTCCGAACCCGCCGCCGAACCCGCCCCCGCCGAACGGGCCACCGAAGGGCCCGACCCCGCTGTTCCAGCCGCGGCCCGTGCCGCCCCATGAGCTGCGGCCGCCGCCACCCGGCGGGCGTCCGATCCGGTTGATGATCAGCACCAGGATGATGATGCCGAGGATGGCGAAGACGCTCCAGGAGCCGCCGCGGCGAGGCGCGGGGATGTCGGCGGGCACGGGCACGCCGTCCAGCGTGGTGTGCCGGCCCTCGGCGATCCGGCCGATGATGCGCGCCACGCCGGCCTTCAGCCCTTCGCCGTAGAGCCCGCGCCGGAAGAGCGGCGCCATGACCTCGCGGCTCGTCTCGCCCGCGAAGCCGTCGGTGACGAAGCCCTCGAGCTCGTAGCCGACCTCGACCCGGACCTGGCGCTCCTTCACGGCGAGCAGGACCAGCAGCCCGTTGTCGCGTCCCTTCTGCCCCACGCCGCGGCCGTGGTTCTCGAACATCTTCACCGCGTACTCCTGCGCGTCGGCGTAGGGCGCGATGGTGTCGACCGTCGCCACGGCGACCACGTCGCCCGTGGCGGCGAGGAGCGCGCGGATCATGCGGTCCATGTCCGCGGCGCTGGTCGGGTCGATGACGCGCGCGAAGTCGTTGACGGGGGCCGTCAGCGCGGGCGGCAGGGGCGGGGCCGCGAGGGACGTGGCGACAGAGGCCAGCCACAGCGCCGCGAGCGCGGCAGCCGCGAGGCGTCGCACGCGACGGGCCACGGCCCGGGCGCGATCAGCGGCGCCAGCCATCGATGTACCGCGTGAGGCGTTCCACGCCGTCCAGGTAGGCCGGGAAGAGCGCCTCGGCATCCGGGGCGTTCAGCGTCCCGGCCGCCGCTACCGCCAACATCTGCGTCACCACGGCCGCGGACAGTCCGGCCACGCCCTCCACGTGGCGGGCGAGCGCCCCGGGCTCGTCGGGATCGGCGCCCTCGAGCTGCGCGAGGCTCGTCAGGAGCCGGACGAACGGCACGGCCGACGCGACGATCAGCTTCGCGACGGCGGGCGGGTGCGCGCCGGTCTCCAGGTATCCCTCGCGGAGGTGCAGCAGGTGGCTGCGGGTCTGGACCTCGCACGCGCGCCGCAGATCCTCAGGCTGCACGGCGACCCCGGCGAACGGGTCCGGCCCGTCGATCACCGCGTGGTGGACGATGATCTCCTGCAGCTCGAGCGGGAACGCGTCGAGCGAGCGCGGCAGCTCGGCGACGGTCAGGAGCAGCGGCGCGGCCAGCCCCGCGCGGGTCCAGGATCCCGCCAGCGAGGCGCAGGCGCGCAGGTCCTGGGCGGTCAGCGATTCGACCAGCGCCAGCGTGTGCACGAGCCCGCCGGTCTCGCCCGGGGCCGAGAGGCTTTCGGCCGCGCCATGCCCCTCGGCTGCCTGCACGCCGTAGGTCACGAGGGCGCGCCACCGCGTGTCGAAGATGCCGCGCAGCTGGTCGCGCAGCTGGACGAGGGATCCGGTGCCGGGCGAACGATCAGTCATACCGCCGTATTGTAGCGGGGTCGCCCGCCGATCGGGCGGCCATTTGCCGGGGCGCGGCGCGGGCGCCGATGGACGCGCCGGGACCGGGGGACCTGATAGAATGCGCGCCATGCACCTGCGCGTGATGAAGGTGGGCTGCCTCGGCGGCGGCACCGGGCTGCCGAGCCTGCTCGGCGGCCTCAAGCGGAACCCCTGGCTCGACGTCAATGCCATCGTCACGATGTTCGACAGCGGCGGCAGCTCGGGGCAGTTGCGCGACGAGCTGGGCGTGCTGCCCCCGGGCGATGTGCTCAAGTGCGCGCTGGCGCTGGCGCGGAACGAGCGCGAGGCGCGGCGGCTGCTGCTGTCCAGGCTGCCCACGCTGGAGGAGTCCCGCCTCGCCGGACACACCGGCGGGAACCTGCTGCTGTCGATGATGGAGCAGTACAGTGGGAACTTCCTTTCGGCGATCGAAGGCCTGCGCGCGCTCCTCGGCTGCAAGGGCCGCGTGTGGCCGGTGACCGTCGATCGGGCGACGCTGTGCGCCCGGTACGGCGACGGGTCCGAGGCCCGGGGCGAGGTCCACGTCGACGCGCGGCAGGCGATCGGCCACGCGGTCGAGCGGGTGTGGCTCGAACCGGCCGTGCGCATCCACGCCGCGGTCGCCGCGGCGATCGCGGAACTGGATGCGGTCGTCATCGGGCCCGGCAGCTTCTACACCAGCCTGATGCCCATCCTGGCCGTCGACGGCACGCGCGAGGCGCTCGCCGAGGTGCGAGGCCCGGTCGTCCTGGTGAGCAACCTGCTGACCGAGGGACGTGGCATGCGCGGGTTCACGGCGGCCGACGCTGTCGCCCGCATCGAGGCCGCGATCGGCCGGCCGATCGACGCGGTGATCTTCAACGAAGGCCGCGCGCCGGCCGACGTGCTGGCGCGCTATGCGGCCGAGTCGAAGGAGCCGCTGGAACTCGGGGCCCTGCCGGCCCATTGCCGGGTGGTCACGGGCCCGTTCTGGCGCCTGGACATTGCCCGGCACGACCGCCAGCGCCTCGCGTACGCGCTGTGGACGGTCCTGGCCGAATCGTTCTACCCGCGGACACCGCACGCTGTCGCGGTGGAAGGACTCGTGCGATGACACTGCGCCTCCCGCGCGCGTTGATCACGGCCGGGCTGATGGTCGGCTCGGTGACCCTGCCGAACGCGCAGCCGCGCGCCGGCGACGACGCGGCGCGGATCTCGGCCGCGCTGGACGCGAAGGGCCCGGCCTATGCCGATGTCGCCCGGCGGATCTGGGGCTTTGCCGAGGTCGGCTACCAGGAGCGTCAGAGCAGCGCGCTGCTGCAGGCCACGCTGAAGGACGCCGGGTTCGCCGTCGACGCCGGCGTGGCGGACATCCCGACCGCGTTCGTGGCGACCTGGGGCAGCGGGCGGCCGGTCGTCGCGTTCGTGGGCGAGTTCGACGCGCTGCCCGGGCTGTCGCAGCAGGCCGTCCCCGAGCGCACGCCCATCACGGTGAACGGGCCCGGGCACGGCTGCGGCCACCACCTGCTGGGCACCGCGTCGCTCGCCGCCGCCGTGGCGGTCAAGGACTGGCTGGCCGCGCGCGGCGGCGCGGGGACCGTGCGCTACTACGGCACACCGGCCGAGGAAGGCGGGTCCGGCAAGGTGTACATGGTGCGCGCCGGCCTGTTCAAGGATGTCGACGTCGTGCTGGCGTGGCACCCGGGCGATCGCAACGAGGCCAGCCCGTCCTCGACCCTCGCGAACATGAGCGCGAAGTTCCGCTTCCACGGGATCGCGGCGCACGCGGCGGCCGCTCCCGAGAAGGGCCGGTCGGCGCTCGACGCCGTCGAGGCGATGGACTACATGGTCAACCTCCTGCGCGAGCACGTGCCGCAGGACACCCGCATCCACTACGTGATCACCAACGGCGGCGGCGCGCCCAACGTGGTGCCGCCCTTCGCCGAGGTCTACGTCTACGCCCGTCATCCCGATATCCGCACGCTTGCCGGCATCTGGGACCGCATCGTCGATGCGGCGAAGGGCGCGGCACTTGGCACGAGCACGCGCATGGACTACGAGGTGATCGGCGCCGTGTACAACATCCTGCCCAACGAGTACCTGTCGGCGCTCGAGCAGCGGAATCTCGAGCGGGTCGGCGGGGTGACCTACACGCCGGAGGAGCAGGCGTTTGCCGAGCAGCTCGTGAAGACCTACCCCGAACCCGCCGAGCTGCCGCTCGGATCGCAGTCCGCGATCCAGCCGCCCCATGTCACCGCGGGCGGCGCCTCGACCGACCTCGGCGACGTCAGCTGGAACGTGCCGACCGCGTCGCTGACCGCTGCGACCTTCGTGCCCGGCACGCCCGGGCACAGCTGGCAGGCGGTTGCGTGCGGCGGGACGGCGATCGGCACCAAGGGCATGATGGTGGCGGCCAAGGCCCTGGCGCTGACCGGCGCGGAGCTGTTCACCGACCCCGCGCACGTTGCGAAGGCGCGCGAGGAGTTCGAGCGGAAGCGGGGCTCGTTCGTCTACACGCCGAGGCTGGGCGACCGGGCCCCGGCACTCGATTACCGGAAGTAGCCAGCCCTCCACGCGACCCTCCGACATGGACGAAGCCGTCCTGCGCAACCTGGGGATCCTGATCGCGGCCGTCGGCGGCGCGGCGATCGGCGTCGAGCGGCAGCGCTCCGGGCACGCCACGGGTCCCGGCGCGCGGTTCGGGGGCGTGCGGACCTTCACGCTGCTCGGCGGGTTCGCCGGGACGTGCGGGTGGTTGTGGACCTCCGGTTTCCCCTGGCCCGCGATCGTGCTGCTCGCCGGCGCGACCGCCTTGGTGGTGGCCGCGTACGTCGCGGCGAGCCGGCACGAGATCGAAGGCACGACGGAGGCTGCGGCGCTGGTGGTCCTGTCGGCGGGCTTCCTGTCGGGAACCGGTCACCTGGCGCTCGGCAGCGCGGTGATCGCGATCTCGACGCTGCTGCTGGTCGAGAAGTCGCGCGTGCACGGCCTCGTCGATCGCATGGACGATACGGCCCTGCGCGCGGGCATCCGGTTCGCCGTGATGGCCGTCGTGATCCTGCCGCTGCTGCCGGTCGGCCCGTACGGCCCGTTTGGCGGCATCCGGCCGCGCGAGCTGTGGGTCTTCGTCCTGTTCTTTTCGGGCCTGAGTTTCGTTGCGTACATCGCGCGCCTGTTCGTCGGGGCGCGGCAGGGCTACCTGATCGCAGGCCTGCTCGGCGGCCTGATGTCCTCCACGAGCGTCGCGCTCACTTTCGCGCGGGCCAGCCGCACCGAGGACCCGTCGGTCGGGCGGCCCCTGGCGCACGGCGTCATCGCCGCGTGCACGATGCTGTTCATCCGGGTGATGGCGGCCACCGCGGTCCTGAATGCCGGCCTCGCGATCCGGCTCCTGCCGTATCTCGTGCCCCCGTTCGTGGTGGGCGCGGTGATCGTCGCCGCGTTGGCGCGAGGACCGCGGCACGAGCGCCAGGACATCCACTCCCACACGAACCCGCTGCAGGTGTCGTCCGCGCTGCAGATGGCCGTGCTCTTCCAGGCCGTGCTCTACGCGGTGGCGATCGTGCGGACCGTGTGGGGCGACGTGGGGCTGATCGTGTCAGGGGCGATCCTCGGCCTGGCCGACGTCGATGCCCTGATGATCTCGATGGCCAAGACCGCGTCGGCTGGCGCGGCCGTATCCACCGCGGCGCTGGCCGTCGCGGTGGGCATCCTGTCGAACAACCTCCTGAAACTGGGTGTCGCGATCGGGGTGGGCCGGTCCCCGTTCCGGCTCGTGGCGGTGGCTGGCCTGGCGGCGATTACCGTCGCGGGCATCGGCGCCGTGGTGATGTTCCGCTGACCGTCCCGCCGTGCCGCGGCTCGCACGTCCCCGACCGTCGGGGCGCGCGGGGCCCCTATCTGATCGACGGCTTTCGCCGCCGGGCGGGCGCACGGGCGAGGCGCTCGGCCTTCAATTGGATCGCGCGCTGGATGATCCGCTCGTAGAGCGCGCCGGTTTCACCGCTCTTCGCCGGGCGGTTCGAGCGCCAGACGTCCGGGTCGCCGTCGGCCAGGATGTCCGCGAGGTCCCGCTCGGTCTTGACGCTCAGCGGCGCGAACTCGCCGATGTCGAGCGGTCCCGCCCATTCGTCGCGATGCTTGATGAGCAGCCAGTTCCGGCTGCCGCTTCCGCCGGTCCGCACGAGCGCCCACGAGCCCTTCAGCTTGTAGCCGTCGAGCGTGAACTTCAGGTCGCCCTTCCGGAGCGCCGCGTCGACATCGGCCACCTGCGGCGTCCACGTTCCCCGGTCCCACAGCATGACGATGCCCGCGCCGTACCCCTCAGGGATGATGCCTTCAAAGGTGCCGTACTCCACGGGGTGATCCTCGACGTGCACCGCGAAGCGCTTGTCCGCCGGATCGATGGACGGCCCCTTCGGCACGGCCCACGACAGCAGGACGCCGTGGTGCTCGAGGCGGAAGTCGTAGTGCAGGTGGCTCGCGAGGTGCTTCTGCACGCAGAAAGCCGGCGCGGCCGGTGGGTCGGCCGGCAACGCCTCGCCCGCCGGCTCGGGGCTCTTCGTGAAGTCGCGCTTCCGGCGGTAGGTATCGAGGGGCATGGGGAGGAGGTTATAGGGGATAGGGGATAGGGGATAGGTTATAGGGGGGTCCAGACCGGATAGATTGGTGACAGCGTAGACCGGATACATGGGTAACAGGTTTCATGATGGGTCAGGAGGAGTCCTGACCGATGCCTTGGAAGGAAACCTGTGCCATGGATCAACGGGTCGCGTTGATGGGGGATTGGCTGCGAGCCGAGTGGACGATCACGGAGCTCGCGAGTCGGTATGGAATCAGTCGGAAGAGCGCGTACAAGTGGCTGGCCCGCTATGCGGCAGATGGTCCAGCCGGGCTGGTCGATCACTCGCGCGCTCCGAAGGCACACGGCCGGGCGATGGACGCGGAGCGTCGAGAGGCGATCCTGGCGGAGCGACGCGCCCACCCGTACTGGGGGCCGCGCAAGCTGCGGGAACGGTTGAAGAAGAAGGAGCCGAAGAAGGTGTGGCCGGCGGCGAGCACGATGGGGGATCTGCTGCATCGTGAAGGCCTGAGCACGCCGCGCCGCCGGACTCGGTATGTGGTGCCGTTGACGCAGCCCCTGGCGGCGGCGACGGCGCCGAACGCGGTATGGACGGCAGATTTCAAGGGCTGGTTTCGTACGCAGGATGGGACCCGTTGCGATCCGCTCACGCTCGCCGATGCCTATAGTCGGTTTGTGTTGTGCTGCCGCATTGTGCGGCCCAGTCGGGCGGGCGTCCGCCCGTGGTTTGAACGGGCCTTCCGGGAGTACGGGCTGCCGCGCGCGTTGCGCACCGACAATGGGCCGCCCTTTGCGACGACGGGCGCGGCGGGCCTCTCCCGCCTGGCGGTGTGGTGGTTGAAGTTGGGGATCGCCCTGGACCGGACAGAGCCTGGTCATCCGGAGCAGAACGGGCGGCACGAGCGGTTTCATTTGACGCTGCAAACAGAAGGCAGCACCCCGCCGTCCGCGACGCCCGGGGCGCAGCAGCGGCGGTTCGATCAGCTGCGGGTGGAGTTCAACACGGAGCGGCCGCACGAAGCGCTGGACTTCGAGACGCCAGCGGAGTGGTATCGGGCGTCTCCGCGCCCCTACCCCGGCCGCCTGGACGAGCCGTGGTATGACGCGCGGCACCAGGTCCGCCGTGTCAAAGAGTCCGGGCAGATCAAATGGCAGGGCGCGGTCACCTTCATCAGTGAAGCGGTCGCGGGAGAATGCGTGGGTCTCGAGGAGACGGAGCACGGCGACTGGACGGTGCGCTTCATGCACATCGAGCTCGGGCGCATCGAACGCAGGAGCGGCCGGTTTGTACAGGCCTGGCGCGGTTCCCGTCGCCAAGCCCGAACGGCCGGCGTCGTCGTCGGCCCGAACGATAGCGCGGGGCTCGGCGGCCCTCAAGGCTCTCCGCTTCGCTTCGACCCCGCTCACGCGGGGCACTGACGTGGCCTTGACCGACGCCTTCGCCCCGTGCGGAGGAGCAGCTACGACGACCAGCTGAGTGTTACCCATGTAACCGGTCTAGTCTGTTACCGATGTTTCCGGTTGCACCGGAATAGGGCACAGGGGACAGGGGACAGGGGACAGGGGACAGGGATAGGGCACAGGTTCTACCTACTTCCCACTTCCTACTCTCTGCTTCGTGAGCCCGCCTGTTCCTGTCCTGCCGCGGGCAGGTCGATCGTGAACGTCGTACCCGCGTCGGTGTTCGACACGAACGAGACGTGCCCGTCGAGGTAACGCTCCACCAGCAGCTTCACGCTGTAGGTGCCGGTGCCTCGCCCCGGGCCAGCCTTGGTGCTGAATGACCGGTGGAACACCTGGAGCTGCACGGCCTCCGGCATGACGCCCGGGTTGTGCACGTGGAACCGGACCACGCCGCCTTCCGCCTGGGCGCTCAGCGTGACCGTCTCGCCTGCGCGGGCCGCCTCGAGCGCGTTCTTGACGAGGTTGCCCAGGCTCCGCGCGGCCTGCACGGGATCGGTCTTCGCGACGATGGTGCGCGGCGCGGGCACCACCGTCAGCGTCTTGCCGTGACACGCTGGCGACGCCGCGTAGAGCGCGTGGACCGACTCCATCAACGCGCCGGCCGGCACGGCCCGCAGGCCCACCTCCAGGTCCCCGCGTTCGGCGTTGAGCAGGTCCCGCTGGGTGCTGATCTCCTGCACGAGCTGGGTGGACGACATGCGCAGCATGGCGGTGAGTTCGGCCTTCTCCGCCGCGTCGTCCGCGCCCGCCATCAGGCTCGTGATCCCCTGGATCGCATTTGCCGTGTTGAGCACGTCATGGAAGAAGATGCGCTCGAGCGCCTGGCGGCGCTTCTCGTCGGCGATGTCCTGGATGGCGAACATCGTCAACGGCTCGCCGGCGACAGTCAGCGGAGCCGCGTGCACGCGGAAGTCGTAGGCGACGTCCCCGTGTGCGCCGTGGGCGGTGATCCGGCACTCGCGCGACACCGGCTCCCGGGTTTCGCGCGCGGTCCTCAGCGCCTGCGCCGCGCCGCACTCGGCGCAGAACTGCGCGGTGCCGCACCCGGCCAGCATGTCGGTCGCGTGGATGCAGTCGAGCGCCTCACCGGGGCGCCGCCCCAGGACCTGGTCGACGCGCGTGGCGCCAAACGTCTCCACCGCTGCCTGGTTGCAGGCCACGATCTGGCGGTGCTCGTCTACCAGCACGACCGGTGACGGGAACCCGTCCAGCAGCCCCCGCACGAGCGGGATGCTCGACACCCGGCCGCTGAGGCGCGCCACCTCCTCGGGTGACGCGCGCTCGGGCAGGTCGTACCACGTGTCGCGACCCTGGTCGGTCACCACAGGATTCACCTTGGCCGGGCCATCGGGTCAGCAATGCCTGGCGCATGACGCGGGCCCGCGCGGTAAGCCGGCGCGCCCTCCGACGGTCGCGGCCGGCTGGTGCCCCCAGCGCGGGCCCGGACCCTGCCTGTCGGGTTCATTGCACGGGAGGCGGGACGACCTCCGGGCCCTTTGGCGGCCTGGCGCGGCTCCAGCTGAGCGACACGCCCCCCCAGAACACGTCCCGCTGCCGGTCGACCTTGTGACGGCCCTCGACCAGGTAGCGGAGGAGGGCCTTGTCCCATTCCAGCCCGGCCCCGGCGACCAGCTTCATCCAGTCGCCGTAGGCTGGCTCGTCGGGCGCTTCCGTCGTGCCGCTCCAGACGGTGACGCCCGGCTGGCGCACCATGGGATCCGCGCTCCGCGGATTGGCCCGGCTGCCCTTGAGGGCAGTATAGATCAGGACATTGTCGGCGAAATCCAGCTTGAAGTCGTCCTGGTCGAACTGGACGCCGTAGCGCCTGTAACGATCGTACGCGCGCGCGTTCAGCGCCCGCATCGCGGGATCGCCGTTGATGGCGGCCGTAATCCTCGCGCGGATGTCGAAGGCCGCTTCCCGGTGCCGCGGGTACTTCGGATCGTCGATGAACGAGAAGCCGGGCATGAACCAGCCCCGCATGCCCCACCAGTCGCGCGACTCGGTCACCCGGTTGCGGACCCAGGCCGCGTACTCCGAGAACACCTGCACCCACTCGTGCGAGGGGTAGCCGTGAGGGTTCAGGAACAGGTCGGGCAGCCACGTCCGCCAGAGATCCGCGCGCACCTTCGACTCGGGATAGATGGGATCGGCGTCCCACTGCGCGTTCGCGACGTCCACGCCGAGCGACCCCAGGTAGCCGGCGTGCAGCATGAAGTCGGGCGTGATCTTGTAGAGGTCGTAGGCGAGCTGGGCTCCGTCCGGGTTCGTGACCGGGTGGATGACGACGTTGACCTTGTCGAGCGACGGGCGGAGCGACGGGTCGCTCACCAGCAACTGGGCGAGCCTGAGCACGTGGCTCGTCGACGACACCTCGTTGGCGTGCTGTCGCGCCGAGTAGATGACCGTCGGCTTGAGCGCGGAGGCCTTGGCCTGCGACCAGTGCGACGACCGGATCGGGCTGGTGAGGTCCATCGCCCAGACGTCCTGGCCGAGATAGCTCTCACCGGCCTTGTAGACCCGCGCCTGCGGCGCCCGCGCCAGGCGCGCCAGGACCCCGTACGCTTCTGCCGGCGGCATCGGCGTGTCCCACTGGACCGGCGGCTGCCCGGTGTCGGGCAGCGCGGCGCCGGGGGGCAGGTACCGGGCGATGTCGGGCAGCGGTTCCGGCATGCCGTTGGCGGACAGCGTGGCCACGGTCTCGTTCGCGGGGTTGGCCTCGAATTCCCACGCGGCGACCAGCCGCAGCTCCCGCAGGTCCCGCCAGGCGAGCGCGTGCGTGTAGACGCCCGCCGCCCGCATGCGGCCGAGGGCCGCGAGGGTCCAGGCGACCTGCTCCGCCGAGACGATCTGCGCGTCGACGCGATCCTCGCGCGCGCGGGCCACGAGCGCGGCGCGTTCGTCCTTCGCGGTGTCGATCTTCACGCGGAGGTCGAGTCGATCGAGGCCGTCCCGTCCTTCGCGCACGTACGCCGCCATCGCGGAGGGCCGGTCCACCGCTGCCTTCGGGATGTCGAGCTTCACCCGGCCCTCGCGGCCGCTGCGTTCGCGATACTCGATCACCACCATCGGGCGCGCGGCCCCGAACCCGGTGAACGTGATCGCGGCGTGGCCGCTCTTGCCGGTGGCGACCGGGTGCATGACGGGGATGATGCGGCCCGGGTAATCGAGCGCGGGGCCGCGGCTGTACCGGCCGATCACGTCGAAGAACTGAAGCGTCCCGAAGTAGATGTCCTCGTGCATCGCTTCGAGCGACGAGATCCGTTCCTTGTCCACGCCCAGCGCGTAGTCCGGCTCGCTCAGCGTCAGGTCGACGGTCAATGCACCGAAGTGCGGCGCGTCCTCGGCTCGCGGCTTCCCGTCGGCCTGGAGCATCACGTAGTCGTAGATCGCCGGCAGGGTCTTCGCCTGGAACGCGTCCCAGAAGCGCTCGATGTCGGTGACGATGCGCTGGTCGGCCAGTACCACTCCGCCCATCGTCGCGGTCAGCCAGCCGGTTGTCACGCGCACCTTCTCGTAGTCCGGGAACCGGTCGAAGTACGGGCGGACGACGTACTTCGGGTCGAACGTCTGATGGAGGAGCGTCGCGCCGTCGGCGGACGTGGCGGTCACCTCGTAGGTTGGGGACCCGATCGGCACCTTCTCGAACTCGATGTGCGTCAGATCCAGCTTGAGCTCGCGGGCCAGGACTTCGTCGATCGGGTACAGCTCGAGCAGCCAGCGCGTCGGGATGTACATCGCCTGCTGCTTCCACTCCGGCGGCGGGCCCGCTTCGGCGAACCGGATCCGGATCCGCGCCACGGGCTTGCCGGCGAGGGCCGGCCGCACGACGTCGTAGAGCCAGCTGTAGCCCTGCTTGTAGGCCGAGAGCACCGTGACGGTCGAGGCCCCGTCGGCGCCCGCCTGGATCAGGGCGGCGTGCGCGTCGCGCTCGATCTGCGCCCTGATGTCCGGCGGCTCGCTCAGCCTCGCCTCGACGACGATCCGCTGCTTCTTCCTCACACGGGGCAGGACGCGCGATCGGAACAGGGTCCAGAACTCATCCACCTCGGACGGCACGTCGAACTCGGCGCTGATGGGCTGGCCGTTGACGACAACGGGCGTCGCGCGGCCGACGTCCAGCCCCTCGACCTTGACGTCGAGCGCCGCGCGCCCGAGTGTCGCCCCGGCCTCCCGCCGCGCGAACTCCGCCAGTCCCGGATCCGGGTGGTCGACGAAGAGCCTGATCGTCGCTCGATCGATGTCCTTGCCCGCCAGGCCGGTGAGCAGGCGGTCCATCTTGTAGAGCCCGATCGCGGCCTGCCCGGCCGGGGAGCGGCCCGCCAGGAACTGCCGCGTCTGCTCCTCCACGTCGTCCAGGGTCGGGCGATCCTTGCCGCGCTCCCAGATGTGCGGGAAGCGCTCGGCGACCTGCCGGGTGGCCCGCCGCAAGCCGGATGGGTCGGCGCCGGTGATGACCACGGCGCTCTTCTCGCCGAAGGCCTTGCGAACGACCGCGATGAGGCCGGACCCGGCCTCGAGAACCGGACGTTCGAGCTTCTTGTCCTTGATCAGTTGTTCGAGCATCGGGTGCGCGGTGCCGATGAGGGTGAGGGTCGGCTCCGCTGCGGGCTTGTCGAGCGAGATCGGCACGGCGGCGATTGGCAGGGCGACGCCCGTGGACTCGAGGCCGATGCGCGCGGCCAGATCGATCGCGGCCTCGGTGCCCGCGCCGTCGGGGACGAGCAGCGTCTCGGTGCGGTCGGGGAGGAGGTTGCTGTCGGAGTCGCCCAGCCAGCCGTCGAGCGTGTAGAGGCTCGACAGGTCGAGGTCGTTCTTGGCGCCGCCGGGCCGGCGTCCAGCCGCTCCGGCGGGCGGCGCAACGGCGCGCGGGATGTCCGCGGCGTGCGGCGGCGTGCCCGGCGCGGACACCTCGAGGCGCAGCGTCAGGACGCCAGGGTAGCTGAGTTCGCGCCCCGGGGCCTGCACGGCAACCGTGGACGGGTCGTGCGGAGCGGGGGCGGCCGCGGCCGGCCGGGTGACAGCGGTCGGGCGGACGAGGTCCCGCAGGGCCGCCTCCGCACGCGCCGCCTGTGCCTTCGACCCGAAGTCGGCGGCGACCACCATCCGGCTGATGCCGTCGAGACCGGCCCGGGCATAGAGGGCGCCGAGGCGGAGATCGGTCGGGGCGGCTTGCCGCTTCGTGAGGAACTGGCGAATGTCGGCGACCACCTCGGTCAGCGTGACGCCCTTCACATCCCACGCGTACGGCAACCGCCCGGCCAGCAGCGATGCGGCTGCCTGGGTGCCCGTGCTGTCCTTCCCTGCGACGACGAGCAGCGGGTGTTCGCTCGAGCCGACGAGGCGGACCAGGCCCTCGTCCGGGCCGAGCGCATCGAGACCGGCCTCGGCCGGCGTCAGCCCGGCGCGGGTGAGCGCGTCGGCACCGACGACGATCGACACGCGGGCGCCGTTGGCCGGAAGCGGCAGGTTCAGCTCGGCCGACTCGAAACCGAGGCGCGCGGCGATGTTGGCGGCCGCGGCGATCTCGCCCGCGGCGGGCGCTTCGGGCAGCACGAAGGCCGCGTCGACGAAGTCCACGACGCCATCGCCGTTCCGGTCGCGCAGGAGTGCGCCGCCGGGCGCGAGCAGGTCGGCCAGCGAGAGGACCGGTGTCGCGTCGGGGCGCGCGGGCGACGCTTCAGGCCCGGTCGCGGCAACAACGATCAACACGATTCCGATCCAGCGTGTGGCGGTGCGGGTCTTTCTCATCGTGGGCTCCCCGGAGGTTGGGTGGACGCGACAGTTGTACCCGGAGGTGGCGCGCGCGTCAAACGGCCCGCCGGGCTCTGCCTTGACATCGGTTCCCACCGCCACTAGCCTTGACCGCCGGGGCACTCAGATCAGCCCGCGTGCCCGGGCGAACACACCCATCACCGGTGAGCCCCGGGGGCAAGGGGCGGCGGCGGGCCGGCATGCGAAGCGAGGCGGCGATGCGCGCGCGAATCGACTTCAACTGCGACATGGGCGAGAGCTTCGGGGTCTACACGCTCGGCCTCGACGCCGAGATCCTGGAGCACATCACGTCGGCCAACATCGCGTGCGGGTTCCACGCGGGCGATCCCGGCTGGATGCGCCGCACCGTCGCCCGGGCGGAAGCCCGCGGCGTCGGGGTGGGCGCCCACCCCGGCTTTCCGGACCTGCGCGGGTTCGGCCGGCGCAACATGCAGGCAACCCCCGAGGAGGTGCGCGACGACCTGGTCTACCAGGTGGGGGCCCTGACCGCGTTCACGCGCGCCAAGCGGCTCCAGCACGTCAAGCCGCACGGCGCGTTGTACAACATGGCCGTCGCGGGCGGAGCCCTCGCGGACGCCATCGCGGACGCCGTCCTGGAGATCGACCCCGCCCTGATCCTCGTCGCGCTCGCGGGATCCGTCTGGGCCGGGCAGGCTGCCCGTCGCGGCGTCCGCGTCGCGCGCGAGGCGTTCGCGGATCGCGCGGTGAACGCCGACGGGACCCTGGTGTCCCGATCACGGCCGGGCGCGGTCCTGCACGATCCCGCGCAGGTGATCGATCGAAGCCTGCAACTGGTGACCGAGCACCGGGTCACGGCCATCACCGGCGAAATGGTGGAGTTCCACGCCGACACCCTGTGCCTGCACGGCGACACGCCAGGAGCCGTCGGGCTGGCAGCCGACCTGCAGCGCGCGTTCGAGCAGGCCGGCGTCGAGCTGGTGCCGATGGAACGCCTGCTCGCGCGGTAGCCGCCATGTACGATCACCCCCGCTTCCTGCCCGCCGGCGATCGCGCGCTGGTCGTCGAGCTGGGCGACGCGATCGACCCCGCCACCAACGCTCGGATCCGGGCGCTGGCGGTGGCCCTCGACCGCCAGCCGATTGCGGGCATCGTCGAGACGGTGCCCACCTACCGGTCGCTGCTCGTGCACTACGACCCGGGCCGAGTCACGCTTGATGAGCTGTCACGGGTCATTGCCGGCACGGAGCGGGACCTGGGCGCCATCGCGCTGCCGGCGCCCCGCGTGATCGAGGTCCCGACGGTGTACGGGGGCGCGTTCGGACCGGACCTGCCCGACGTGGCCGCGCACGCCGGCCTGGACGAGGCCGGCGTGATCGCCATCCACGCCGGCAGCGACTACCTCGTCTACATGATGGGGTTCATCACCGGCTTCCCGTACCTCGGCGGCATGTCGGCGCGCATCGCCGCGCCGCGCCTGGCCACGCCGCGCACGGTGGTGCCCGCCGGGTCCGTCGGCATCGCGCAACAGCAGACCGGCATCTACCCGGTCGAGAGCCCCGGAGGCTGGCGCCTGATCGGGCGGACGCCCATCCGGTGGTTCGATCCATCCCGCCACCCGCCCGTGCCGGTCGAGATGGGCGACTACATTCGTTTCGTGCCCGTCTCGGCCGCGGACTACGAGGCCATTCGCCGGCAGGCGGACGCGGGCGCCTATGCGCCCGTCGTCCGGCCGCGCGGATAATCGGGATGCCCGCGATCGATGTCCTCGACGGCGGCATGTTGACCACGGTGCAGGACTGCGGGCGCGTCGGGTTCCAGAAGTACGGCGTGCCCGTGTCCGGCGCGATGGACCGCTTCGCGCTGCGGGTCGGCAACCGGCTCGTGGCCAACGACGACACCGCGGCGGGTCTCGAGATGACGCTGCAGGGGTCGGAGGTCGCGTTTCCGCAGGGCGCCGTGATCGCGGTCACCGGCGCGGACCTGTCGCCGCGGTTGAACGGGCGGCCGATGCCCGGCTGGCGCACGGTCGTGGCGTCACCTGGTTCGACGCTGGCATTCGGCAGCGCGCGAGACGGCCTCCGAGCATACCTGGCCGTGCACGGCGGGATCGACGTGCCGCCGGTGCTTGGCAGCCGATCGACATTCACGCGGTCGAGGCTCGGCGGTTTCGAAGGCCGGAAGCTGCGTGCCGGCGACGTCCTGCCGACGGGGCTGGCGGGAGCGTTGGCCCCACCGCCGATTCGGATGCTGCCCCGCGCGCTCGTCCCGGCGTACGGCCACGACCATCGGCTCCGTGTCGTGCCGGGCCCGCAGGACGATGGGTTCACCGAGGAGGGCGTGAGGACGTTCCTGACGTCGGCGTACACGCTGACCCCGCAGTCGGATCGAATCGGCTGCCGGCTGGACGGGCCGCCCGTGCAACACCTTTCGGGCGCCGACATCGTGTCGGACGGGATCGTGGTCGGGGCCGTCCAGGTCAGCGGCGATCGGATGCCCATCGTGTTGATGGCCGACTGCGGCACGACGGGGGGCTACACGAAGATCGCGACGGTGATCACCGTGGACCTTCCCCGGATGGCGCAGGCGGTGCCGGGCGACCGCATCCGGTTCGAGGCCGTGTCGGTTGCCTTCGCGCAGGCCCTGCTGGCCGCTGAGGAGCGCCTGCTGGCCGCCCTCGCGGCCGGCGCCCTGGCCGAGGCGGCCGAGCCGATCTACGACGAAGACGCGTCCGGCCCGCTCGCGGCCGAGGCCTACAGCGAACTGGCGGCCGCGCTGCAACGGACGTCGGGACCGCGGGCGCGGGGATCCGGCATCAGTTCGCCGGTCGGCGGGCTGGTCGTCTCGGTCGCCGTCGGGGACGGGGACGCCGTCGCGGCGGGCCAGGAGATCTGCGTCGTCGAGGCGATGAAGATGCAGAACGTGGTGCGCGCCCCGCGCGCGGGCCGGATTGCGCGGGTGCTCGCCGCGCCGGGAGCGGTCGTGGCCGCGCACGCCACCCTCGCGGAGTACGGCGACAGCGGGTCCTGAGGAGACGGGAGCAGACGCATGACTACAGACGCCGGCGGGTACCTGGGGTGGTGGCGGGTGGCGACGCCGGAGGCGCGGCGGGCGCTGGTGGCGGCCAGCCTGGGCTGGATGCTCGACAGCTTCGACGTGATGCTCTACGCGCTCGTCGTGACGGCGTTGATGCGCGACCTGGGGCTCAGCAAGCCGACCGCGGGCCTGCTCCAGTCCGTCACGCTGATCGCGTCGGCCGTGGGCGGGCTGTTCTTCGGCGTCGTGGCGGACCGGTTCGGCCGGACCCGGGCGCTGATCTCGAGCATCCTCATCTACTCCGTCTTCACGGGGGCGTGCGGCCTCGCGCAGAACGTCTGGCAGCTCGCGGTCTTCCGCGTGTTCCTGGGGCTCGGGATGGGCGGCGAGTGGGCGAGCGGGGCCGCGCTGGTGACCGAGACCTGGCCGGCCGAGCACCGCGGCAAGGCGCTCGGCTTCATGCAGAGCTCCTGGGCCATCGGGTACGGCGCGGCGGCGCTGGTGACCGCGATCATCATGCCCATCTGGGGATGGCGCGCGGTGTTCTTCGTCGGCATCCTGCCCGCGCTGCTCACCGCGTGGGTCCAGCGAAGCGTGAAGGAGCCGGCCATCTGGCGCGAACGGCGTGCGGTGACGAGTGGGCCGCGCGCGAGCCTCGGCGACATCTTCCGCGGCCGTATGCTCCGGCTCACCGTCGCGGTCACGCTGATGAACGCCTGCACGATGTTCGCGTGGTGGGGCTTCAACCAGTGGATTCCCGCCTACCTGTCCCTGCCGGTCGGCGACGGCGGCATCGGCCTGAGCACCACGGCGATGTCCGGCTTCGTGATCGCCATGCAGGTGGGGATGTGGTTCGGCTACGTGACCTTCGGGTACATCAGCGACACGGTCGGCCGCAAGCGCGCGTACGTCGTTTACCTGCTGGTGGCGGCCGTGCTCATCCTCGGCTACGGGCTGACGCGCAACGCGACACTGCTGCTCCTGCTCGGGCCGGTCGTCGCCTTCTTCGCGACAGGCTACTTCACCGGGTTCGGCGCCGTGACCGCGGAGATCTACCCGACGGAGATCCGGGCGACGGCGCAGGGCTTCACCTACAACATCGGCCGGCTCGCCAGCGCGGCGGCTCCCTTCGCGGTCGGCTCGCTGGCCGCGGCCAACGGGTTCGGCCTGGCGTTTTCGATTGCCTCGGCGGCTTTCGTGCTGGCCGCGGTGGCGTGGATCTGGATCCCGGAGACGCGCGGCCGCGCCCTGGCGTGACGGACCCGGGATTCCGTCCGGCACTCCCGGTAGAATGGGAGTGTCCATGCGCGTCCTGCTCGTGTCCACCTACGAACTCGGCCGCCAGCCGTTCGGGCTGGCCTCGCCGGCTGCCTGGCTGCGCCGGGCCGGCTTCGACGTGGTCTGTGCGGACCTGAGCCGGAATCGGCTCGACCCCGACGCCGTTCGATCGGTCGGGCTCGTGGCCGTGTATCTGCCGATGCACACCGCAGCGCGCCTGGCGCTGCCGGTAATCGATCGAATTCGCGTGCTCAACCCCGAGGCGCACCTGTGCGGCTACGGCGTGTACGCGCCGCCCAACGCCGCGCTGCTGCGCGACCGCGGTGTCTCGACGGTCCTCGGCGGCGAATTCGAGGCGGATCTCACGGCATTGGCAGTCCGCCTGGCCGGCGGGGGCCCGGTGCCGCCCGCGGTCGGCGGCGCGACGTCCGGGACCCGCGCCGTGCCGCGCCTGTCGTTTATCGCGCCCGACCGGACCGGGTTGCCCTCGCTCGCGCGGTACGCCGCGGTGCAGGACGATGGCGATGTGCGGCGGGTGGCGGGCTACACGGAGGCCAGCCGCGGGTGCAAGCACCTCTGCCGGCACTGCCCCGTGGTGCCCGAGTACCACGGGCAGTTCCGGGTCGTGCCATTCGAGGTCGTGCTGGAGGACATCCGCGGGCAGGTGGCCCAGGGCGCGACGCACGTGACCTTCGGCGACCCGGACTTCTTCAACGGCATCACGCACGCGTTGCGCGTGATCGAGCGCGTGGCGCACGAGTGGCCCGGCCTGACCTACGACGTCACCATCAAGGTCGAGCACCTACTGCGGCACGCCGCGCACCTGCCGACCCTGAGTCGGACCGGCTGCCTGTTCGTGACGACCGCGGCCGAATCGGTCGACGACTCGGTGCTCGCGCTGCTCGAGAAGGGTCACCGGGCGGCGGACTTCGCCCAGGCCGTGGCGCGGTGTCGTGACGCAGGGCTCGCGCTCGCGCCCACGTTCGTGCCCTTCACGCCGTGGACGACGATCGAGGGGTACTGCGCCCTGCTCCGGGCCATCCGCGATCTCGACGTGATCGACGGGGTCGCGCCGGTCCAGCTGGCAATTCGCCTGCTGGTCCCGGAGGGATCGCGGCTGCTCGACCTGCCGGACGTGCGCCGCCGCCTGGGCGCGTACGATGCCGCGATGCTGGCCTATCCCTGGTCGCACGAGGACCCGCGCGTCGACGCTCTGCAGCGCGACGTGCAGCGCGCGGTCGGTCGCCGACCCAACGCGCCCCGGCGCGAGACGTTCCGGGCCGTCTGGGACCTCGCGCACCGGGCCGCCGGCCTCGCGGCCGAGGCGATCGCCGACGTCCCCATGCTCGCGCGCGCGGCCGTGCCGTTCATGACCGAGCCCTGGTACTGTTGAGCCGAGCCGACCGAAGGGCAGGTCGCCCTTCTCTAACCCGGCTCGCGGCTCGCGGCGAGTGGCGTTCAGCCGGTGGTGGCCAAGCCACGCCGGGGCGTGGCGATCCAGGGACCAGCGCGACTCCCGACTCCCGTCTTCCCCGGGGCGCACTGATAACTGAGAACTGAGAACCGAGAACTGAGAACTGACCACTGACGCCATGCCACGCGTGCTGCTGTTGTCGATGACCACGGGATACCAGGCGCGATCGTTCCACGACGCGGCCGCGAAGCTGGGGATGGACCTGGTCCTCGGGCGCGACCACTGTCGGGCGCTCGACGACCCGTGGGGCGATCGCGCGCTCACGCTGAAGTTCCACGACGACCCGCGCTCGCTCGAGACCATCGTCCGCGCCGCGGAGCGGGCGCCGCTCGATGGCGTGCTGGCGGTGGGGGACCAGCCGGCCGCGCTGGCGGCGCGCGCGGCGGCGGCCCTCGGCCTGCCGTTCCACCCGCCCGACGCCGCCCTGGCGAGTGGCAACAAGCTGGCGACCCGCGAACGGCTCGCGGCCGCGGGCCTGCCCGTTCCATTCTTCGAGCGCGTGACCCTCGAGGTGGATCCGTGGGCGCTCGCCGCGCGCGTGCCGTACCCGTGCGTGATCAAGCCGATGGCGCTCTCGGGGAGCCGCGGGGTCATTCGCGCGGACGATCCGGCGTCCTTCGTCGCGGCCTTCGAACGCATCAAGCGAATCCTGCGCGAGCCGGACGTGCGCGTGCGGCGGGATGCCCCGCGCGACGCCGTCCTGGTCGAGAGCTTCATCGAGGGGACCGAGTTCGCCGTCGAGGGCCTGATGACGCGTGGGGCGTTCCGCGCGCTCGCCATCTTCGACAAGCCTGACCCGCTGGACGGCCCGTTCTTCGAGGAGACGATCTACGTGACGCCGTCCCGTCAGCCCGCCGTCATCCAGGACCGCATCGTCGAGGCCGTGGCGGGTGCGGCGCGCGCGATCGGCCTGTGGCACGGGCCGGTTCACGCCGAGTGCCGGGTGAACCCCTCCGGCGTCTTCGTGCTGGAGGCGGCGCCCCGGCCGATCGGCGGACTCTGCGCGCGGGCGCTCCGCATGGTCGCCGCGGACGGTTCGGTGATCTCGTTCGAGGAGCTGCTGTTGCGGCACGCCTCGGGTGAGTCGGTCGAGGGGTGCCCCCGCGAACCCGACGCATCGGGCGTCATGATGATCCCGATTCCGCGGGCGGGCGTGTACCGCGGCGTCGACGGGATCGAGGCGGCCCGGTCCGTTCCCGGCGTCGACGGCCTGATCATCACTGCCGTGCCGGATCAACTGCTGGTGCCGCTGCCGGAGGGCGCGAGCTATCTCGGGTTCATCTTCGCCCGGGCCGGCCGGAGCGACGACGTCGAGGCGGCGCTGCGTGACGCTCACGCCCGGCTCTCGTTCCGGATCGATCGCCAGGTGCCCGTGGCGCGCTGACCCCGAAGGTCCCGGAGCTCACTTGTGATGAGTGTGTTCGCTCCGGGCACGCGGACTGAAGCCCGCGCGGCTGCATTCCCGGCGGGTCCCCAACTCAACTGAGCGCCGGGCCCGGGCGCCGCCGGGCACACGTCGCGGCCGCGTCCGCGGCCTACTTCTGCTTGGGCGCCGTGTAGCCTTCCGGCACCGCGCCGCCCTGGCCGAAGAAGAACTCCTCCATCTGCCGGGCCACGAGGTCCTGCGCCTCCTTCTGCCACGGCAGGAGCCGGAACTCGTTGAGGATCATCTTCATGCGCTCTTCCCACAGTCGCCACGCGTCCGCGGAGACGTGCTCATAGACGCGCTGACCGAGCTCGCCGGGCCAGGGTGGCTCGTCGAGGCCGGGAAGGTCCTTGTCCAGCTTCACGCAGTGCACGATACGGCTCATGGGTTCTCCATCGACAGGGGGCAGAGGTCCGGGGACCAGGCCTCAGGGTTGGTGTGCGCGCTCGTCTGCCTTCTCGACCTGCACGCGCGCGTCATTGAAGCACGCGCCGGCGCCGATGTCGCTCAGGGTGTCCGGTGCCAGGGCGTTGGCCGTCGCGCCGTTCTCGGTGCTGCGGCACCACAGCCCCTTGGGAATGACGACGGTCCCGGTCCGCACCGCGCGGTCCACGACGAGCGTGCACCGGACCTCGCCCCGTTCGTTGAAGACCCGGACGCGGTCCCCGTGCGTCAGGTCGCGTGCCGACGCGTCCGCCGGATGCATCGTCACCGCCGCCCGCTGCCGCCCGAGTTCGCCGAGCGACGAGCTGATCGTCTTCTCGCTGGCGGGCGAGATGAGGGCCAGCGGGTACGCGGCCGTGCCCGGGTCCGGCTGCCAGGCGTAGAGCCCCAGCGGGGCTTCGCGATCCAGCGCCTCGGGGAACAGGTCCACCCTGCCGTCCGGCGTGCGCGGGAAGACATCCACGAACTGGATGGGTGTGCCCCCGGCCGGCGGGACCGCCCGCCCGTCGCGGCGCAGGCCGTCGCTGACATCCGCCGGCATCTCGTCGAGGATCCGGATCATCATCTCGAGCTCGTCGGCGGGCTCGCCCTCGACAGCGAGGCCCAGCCGTCGCTCGAGATCGCCGAACACGTCGGCGTTCGGGCGTGACTCGCCGATCGCGTCGATCGCCGGGGGCGCGAGTTGCAGGCTGATGGAGCCGTACGCCCGCGCGAAGTCGTAGTGCTCGAGGAAGGTGGTGGCCGGCAGCACGACATCGGCATAGCGCGCGGTGTCGGTCATCACCTGGTCGAAGACGATCGTCGCGAGATCCTCCCGCTCGAGCCCGCGCCGCACGCGGTTCTGGTCGGGCATCGTGGCGAGCGGGTTGCAGTTGTAGACGAACAGCACCGTCACCGGGGGGTCGCTGGCCTCGAGCAGCGTGCGCCCCAGGTGGTTCATGTTGATGACGCGGGACGCCGGCTCGTCCGCACCGACCCACGTCCTGTCGAGGTTCCAGCTGGCCGAGTTGCTGAGCGAATAGCCGCCTCCGCGGACGCCGAACTTCCCGGCCACGGCCGGCAGGGCCAGCACGGCCATGGCCGCATTGCCGCCGTTGCGGTTGCGTTCGAGGCCCCACCCGCACCGGACCACGGCGGGCGAGGCGTCGGCGTACATTGCCGCCACCCGCGCGATCGCCGCGGCGTCCACGTCGGCCACCTCCGCGGCGCGATCGAACGTCCACGGGAGGGCGCGCTCGCGCAGGCGCTCGGCGCCGCGCGTGTGCGCGTCGAGGAACGCGCGATCGGCGCGCGCCTCTTCAAACAGGTAGCGGTGGATGGCGAGTGCGACCGCGACGTCGGACCCGGGCCGCACGGGCAGGTGCACGTCGGCCAGCCGCGCGAGCGGCGTGGCTCGCGGGTCGATCACGACCAGCGCCGCGCCCCGGCGCTGCGCTTCCCGCACGTAGGGGACGAGGTGGATCCCCGACGCGGACGGGTTGCCGCCCCAGATCACGATGAGGCGCGCGTGCGCGTAGTCCTGGTAGGTGACCGACGCCATCTTGCCGTACATCGACTGGTTGGCCGCGCCCGTGGTCGAGGCGCAGACCGTGCGCGCCAGACGCGAGGCGCCGAACCGGCGGAACAGGCGCGTGTCGATGGTGTCCTGTGTCAGCAGGCCGTTCGACCCGCCGTAGAAGAAGGGCAGCACCGCCTCCGCGCCCCACCGCTGCTTTGCGGCGGCCATCAGCCCGGCGACGTGCTCGAGCGCCCGCTCCCACGAGACCCACTCGAACCGGCCGGCGCCCTTCGGCCCGACCCGCAGGCCCGGCGAGCGCAGCCGATCGGGGCTGTACACGCGCTCACCGAATCCCCGCACCTTGGCGCAGATGAACCCATTGGTGACCGGGTTGGCGTGCGTGCCATCAATGGTGTGGACCCGGCCCTCGTGGATCGTGACCGCCACCGAGCACGAGTCGGGGCAGTCCAGGGGACAGGCCGTTTCGACGATGTGACGCGTGACCTCGCTCACTGGGGCCTCGCTTGCGGGCGGACGGCCTGGCCGTCCGCGAGGTCGCGCAGGGCCTGGTACGGGCCGGACACGACGGGCGTCGCGTCGGCGATGCCGCTGACTTCCATGTCGAGCCCGCCGATGAGCGCGGTCTGGACGGGCCGAAACCGCGCGGCGCGGCCTTCAACCACGAACACGCCGGTCTGCTCCTTGCCTCCGATGCCCGGGCGGATGACCACGGCCTGGAGGGGAACGGTCAGCACGTTCTGGCGCTCGGCGGTGAGGATCTCGGCGTCGCAGGTGAGGCCCGGACGCAGCTGCGGGTCGGGCCTGGCCAGCCGGACCTTGACCTTGAACTCGCGAGCGGCCGCGCCCGCGCCCGTGATGGGCAGGGCGCTCGCCCCGATTTCCACCACGTGACCGGAGAGCCGGACGCCGGGCAGGGCTTCGAGCGTCACCGTCGCGGTCTGGCCCGAGGCGACCCGCAGGACGTCCGCCTCGGCCACCTTCACCTCGGCGTCAATCGCGCTCAGGTCGGAGATGGTCATCAGCGTCGTGCCCGGCTGGTTCTGGATGCCGATCACCACCATCTCGCCTTCCTGGACCGGCAGGCGCGTCACGATGCCGTCCATCGGCGCGATGATCTCGGTCTTCGAGAGCTGGTCCGCGATGCGCGTTGCGTCGGCGCGCGACTCGGCGAGCCGCCGGGCAGCGGACTCGCGGGCCTGCCTCGCGCTGCCGAGCGCCGCCTTCGCGGCATCCGCCTGGGCCGTGGCCTGGTTCGCGCTGGCGGTATCGCGATCGAGATCCGCCTGGGCCACGAGTCCCTGCGCCCGCAGTTCCCGGGTGCGGGCCACGGTCAGGCCGGCCTCGTGGGCGCGGGCCTCGGCCGCCGCAAGGTCCGCCTGCGCGGCGCGGTCCTGGGCCTCCGCCGCCCGCTCGTCGGCCGCCGCCGCCTGCACGCGCGCCGCGGCGGCCGCGGAGGCCGCCGCCGCCTGCACGGCGTCGATCCGCGCCAGCACCGTGCCCGCCCGGACCGTGTCGCCTTCCTTGACCATCAGCTTGACCAGCCGGCCCATCGCGCTCGCCCCGATGTCCGCGTAGCGGGTCGCCACGATCTGGCCCGACGCCGTCACGAAGGACCTGAAGATCGCCTGCCGCCGGGCCGGCTCGACATCCACCGGGACGCCGCCGCGGTCTCGCCGCAGGGCGTAGACCCCCGCCGCGACCACCACGACCGCCGCCGCCACGATGAGGACTGTCCGCCGTGCCATATCCCCCAACTTTACCATGCGGCACAGCGCCGGTCCCGGGCGCCGGCGGGATCCGCACCGCGCCGTCCGGCGTCTTCCCACGAGAGCATCCGGAATCACTCCCTTGGACGCGGCTGCGGCGCCGCGGGATTCCTGGAGTGCGGAGGGCCGCTCCAGGTACCCGTGGGCTGGTCTTGGCCGGGGCCACGCGCCCGGGCTAGACTACAAGCCTCGTCGCGACGCTCCGCGTCACGTGGCGAGGATTCAAGAAGAGCCCCTGGGCGGGTATTGCGCCCCCAGCGGGCGGCCGCGGACGGGCCGCACCTGCCGTTCCGATTCACCACCGCGCGAGGTTCATGCGAGCACTGCATTCGTATCAGGCGGCCCTTCGACAGGGCGCGGCGTCGGTGGCGGGCAATCGGCTGCGATCCGGGCTTGGCGCGCTGGCCATCGCCGTGGCGGTGGCGACCATCGTCGTCGTGGTGACGGCGCTCGATGGCCTCGCGGCGTACGCCCGCGCCACCAGTGCGCGCGCCTTCGGCAGCGACACGTTCCTGCTCGCGCAGATTGCCACGGCCGGGCGGATCAACCGGCGCGAGCTGGCGGAGAAGCAGCAGCGGAATCCGCCGCTGCGCAGGGCCGACCTGCGGTTTCTCCAGGCGCAGGCCGGCCGCGGGATCCTCTACGCATCCACCGTGCAGCGGGTCGGCGATGTCACCGCCGGATCGCAGGGCTTCGAGAACGCCGCAATCGCCGGCGCGACGGCGACACTGGCGGACCTGCGGGATCTGGCCATCGGCGAGGGGCGGTTCCTGACGGCGGAGGAGGAGCGGCGCGGCGCGCAGGTGGCGATCATCGGTGCCGACCTCGCCGACGCGCTGTTTCCGGGGCGCGACCCGATCGGGGCCTCGGTCCGGATCGCCGGGCGGGGATTCGATGTCATCGGGGTCCAGCAGCGGCAGGGGGCGTCGGGCGGCACCTCCCTCGACCGGTTCGCGTGGATCCCGCTCACGACGTTCGAGCGGTTGTACGGCGCGGCGGACACGCTCAATATCTTCGCGAAGGCCACCGATGCCAGCCGGACGCAGGCGGCCGAGGACACGGCGCGGGCCGCGCTGCGCGCGCGCCGGCAACTGCAGCCGGGGGTGCCCGACACCTTCGACATCCTCACGCCGGAAGCCGCGCGCAGCTTCGTGCTGAACGTGTCCGCGCGGGTCGGCGCGGCCGCGGGCCCGATCTCCGCCATGGCGCTGCTGGCGGCCGTCGTCGTCGTGACGAACACGATGCTCGTGTCCGTGACCCAGAAGACGCGGGAGCTCGGGGTGCGGCGCGCGATCGGCGCGACGCGGCGGCAGCTCGTGCGCGAGGTCGTGGCCGAGTCGGTCCTCGTGGCCGTGGCCGGCGGGGCCGTCGGGACGCTGGTGGCGGCGGTGTCGCTCGATGCCTTCGCCACCGCGCTCGGCCTCGGTGTCGGGGTCCGGGGCACGACGATCCTGTGGGCCCTGGCCGCGTCCGCGACGAGCGGCGTGGTGGCGGGGCTGTACCCGGCGCGCCGCGCGACGCGCATCGATGTCATCGCAGCCGTGCGAGCGGAGTAGGCCCGTGACGACGAGCGAGGGCGGGGCGCTGGGCACGGGTCGGGCGGGCGAGTGGCGATCGGCGTGGCGGTGGGCCCGCGACGCCTCGGAAGCCTCGTCGCTGGCGTTCGACGCCCTCCGGAGCCAGCCTGCGCGGTCGGGCCTGGCGATTGCCGGCGTGGTCATCGGGATCGTGACGGTGGTGCTGGTGGCGACCGTGCTGGCCGGCGTGCGCAACGGCATCGCGGGCCTGTTCCGCGAGCTGGGGACCGAGAACGTGTTCGCCTTCCACCGGGAAGGCGACCCCTACACGCCGAACTCCGACAAGGACGCGCAGAACAAGCCGCTCGAGCCCGCGTACGCGGCCTACCTGGCGCGGAACGGCACGGCGATCCGCGATGCGGCCATGCAGATCATCGTGCCGCCGATCGCCAACGGGCGCCCGATCGTGGCGCGGGCCGGCACCAACGAGTCGGACACGGCGCTGATCGAGGGCGCGTCGGCGAACTTCTTCGACATCACGGGCACGGAGTTCCGGGCGGGGCGCCCGTTCACCGAGTTCGAGGCGCGGTCCGGGGCGCGCGTGGCCGTGCTCGGGGCAAGCGTCGCGCGGGCGCTGTTCGGCACCGCGTCCGCCGTCGGCAAGCCCTTCACGATCGCCGGGGACACGTACTACGTGGTCGGCGAGGCGGCGCCGCGCAAGGGGACGTTCTTCGGCGAGAACCGGCAGGACACGGTCATTTCGATCCCGGCGACCACCGCGCAGTGGCGGTTTCCCGACGCGAAGCTGACGGTGCTCTACATGCGCGCGAAGCCGGGCCAGCTGGCGGCGGCGCGGACCGAGACCGAGTTCCTGCTGCGGCGCCTGCGGCGCCTGCCGCCGGGCCGGCCGAACGACTTCACGCTGTCGACGGCCGAGCAGATCATCTCGCAGTTCGACAAGATCAGCGCGCAGATCGGCCTGGTGACCTTCGCGCTGGCCGCGGTGAGCCTCGTCATCGGCGGGATCGGCATCGCCAACGTGATGATCATCAGCGTCACCGAGCGGACGCGCGAGATCGGGACGCGTCTGGCGGTCGGCGCGCGCCGGCGGGACGTGCTGTGGCAGTTCCTGATCGAGGCCGCGCTGCTGTCGTCGGTGGGCGGCGTGGTCGGCGTGCTGGTCTCGGTGACCATCGGCCTGCTGCTGATGCTGGCCTCGCCCGTCTTCCCGCCCGTGCCCCCGGCGTGGGCGATGATCGGGGGCTTCGCCTCGGCCGTCGCGACGGGCGTGCTGGCCGGCTTCCTGCCTGCCCGCCGCGCCGCGCGGCTCGACCCCGTCGAATCGCTGCGCTACGAGTAGGGCGCGCGGGAAGGCACCGGGGACGCGACCGGGTCAGACCCCGGGATCGGGGCCTGACCCTGCCGTCGCGCGAGCCCGTCAGAGCTGCCGCATGTGGCCGGTCTTCGCGTCCCAGTGCTCCACCCGTGCCACGTCGATCCGGATCATCGAGAGGTCCGGGTCCGCGGGGCCGCCGGGAAACCACGTCGCGTAGTCCCTGACCCACATGCGCGCGGCGCGATCGGCGTCGTGCACGATCACCGCCCGGCCCGACACCGACACGAACCGATCCTCGGGCGCCGACACGTAGACCACGTTCACGTGCGGGTGCGCCCCGATCTCGGACGTCACCGCCGATGAGGTCCGCGTGAAGAACCACAGCGCTCCGTCGAACGCGTCGGCGTGCGCCACCATCGGGCGGCTGCGCAGTGTGCCGTCGGCCATCGCGGTGGTGAACATCGCGAACGGAATATCCTGCACCAGGTCGCGGAACGCCTGGGCGTCCACGGGGCTCCTCGACTGTTCCTGCATCCGTCACCCTCCTGCGGCTTGCGCCCGCCATCGCCCGGCACGGGCTGCGACGGGCCCGGCCCGTCCCGCTAGCTTAGCATCAGTCGCGGGTCAGCCGGCCGTGTCGAGGGACGCCCATCCCCGCGCCCGATCCTCGGGCCGGCCGTCCTCGAGGCGGCCGCCTGTGGGGCCGTGCGCGGACAGGACTATAATGCGGCCCGTTCTGTCTCCGTGGAGTGTCCATGTTGAAAGTACCGCCCGTGACGCCTGGTTTCGAAGCCGCGGGGCTGCTGGCGCCGCTGCTCGGGCTCGCGCTCGCCGCCGCGGTCGGGTGCCGGCCGCAACCGGCCCGGACCGCCGCCGACCTGGTCGTGACGCACGCGAAGATCTGGACGGGGGACGCGTCCCGGCCCGAGGCCGAGGCGGTGGCCGTCCGCGGCGACCGGATCGTGGCGGTCGGCACCGCCGACGAAATGGCTGCGTGGGCCGGACCCGCCACGCGGGTCATCGACGCGGCCGGCGCGCGCGTGGTCCCGGGCTTCAACGACTCCCATGTGCATTTCGTGGGCGGCGGCCTGCAGCTCGACTACGTCGATCTCCGCGACGCGCCGACGCCCCAGGAGTTCGCGCGCCGGATCGGCGAGCGCGCGCAGACCACGCCTGCCGGAGAGTGGGTGCTCGGCGGCGACTGGGACGATCAGAACTGGACGCCGCCCGCCCTCCCGGCCAGGGAGCTCATCGACGCCGTGACGCCAGGCACGCCGGTCTTCGTGAACCGGTTCGACGGCCACATGGCGCTCGCCAACACCGTGGCGTTGACGCTCGCGGGCGTGACGGAGGCCACGGCCGATCCCCCCGGCGGCCAGATCGTCCGGGACGCGCAGGGCAGGCCGACCGGCGTGCTCAAGGACGCGGCGATGGGCCTGGTCAACAAGATGATCCCCGCCCTGACGCGCGAGCGCCGGCTGCGCGCGATCAGGCGGGCGCTGGCCCACGCGGCGTCGCTCGGCGTCACCAGCGTGCGCGACATGGGCCCGGACGCCGGCGACATGGCGGCCTACGCGGAGCTGGCCGAACGCGGTGAGTTGACCGCCCGGCTGTCGGTGGCGCCGTCGGAGCTGCAGTGGGAGGCCCAGGCCCATCTCGGGATTCGCCGCGGGTTCGGTTCGCCCTTCTACCGCCTCGGTGCCGTCAAGGGGTTCGCCGACGGCTCGCTCGGATCGACGACGGCCTACTTCTTCGAGCCCTACACCGACGCGCCCTCGCAGCGCGGGCTGCTCGCCGACGAGATGATCCCGATCGAGGGCATGCAGGCGCGGCTGACCGGCGCGGACGCCGCCGGCCTCCAGTTGTGCATCCACGCGATCGGCGACCAGGCCATCTCGATCGTGCTCGACCTGTTCGAGGGCGTCGAGCGCGCCAATGGCCTGCAGGACCGCCGCTTCCGCATCGAGCACGCGCAACACGTCGCGCCGAAGGATTTCAACCGCTTCGCGAGCCTGAAAGTGATCGCGGCGGTGCAGCCCTATCACGCCATCGACGATGGACGGTGGGCCGGACGGCGCATCGGGCCGGAACGCATCAAGACGACCTACCCGTTCCGCACGTTCCTCGATCGCGGCGTCCGCCTGGCGCTCGGGTCCGACTGGCCCGTGGCGCCCTTGAGCCCCATCCTGGGCATCTACGCGGCCGTCACCCGCGCGACGCTGGACGGCAAGAATCCGGGCGGCTGGGTGCCCGAGCAGAAGATCACCGTGGCCGAGGCGGTTCGCGGCTACAGCGAGACAGCCGCATTCGCGGAGTTCGAGGAGGGCGACAAGGGCACGATCGCTGCGGGCAAGCTCGGTGACATGGTCATCCTCTCGGACGACATCTTCCACATCGAGCCCGCCCGGATTCGCGGCGTGACCGTGCGGACGACGATTGTCGGCGGCAAGATCGTCTACGAATCGGGACAGGCGAAATCGGCGGCCAGGCAATAACGGTCGGCACGCCGCAGAGGCCGCCGGCGGCCGTTGCGCGCCGGCGCCTGTTGCGGGCGCCCGATGCAGCTTTCACCAACGCCGGCAGGCGGCGTGGAGACGAGGTCCAGCATGGCGGATGCAACAACCCGCGCGGATATCGAGGCGTTCTTTGCGTCGCGCGCGCTTGCCGTAGTCGGCGTGTCGCGGGCCGGCAAGGGCTTCGGCGCCGCGGCCTACCGTGAACTGAAGGCGAAGGGATTCACCCTGTACCCGGTGCACCCGGAGGCCGAGCAGGTCGAGGGCGACCGGTGCGTGCGCAGCCTGTCGGCGTTGCCGGGTCCGGTGGGCGGTGTGCTGGTGGTGACGCCGCCCGCGGAATCCGTGAAGGTCGTGAAGGACGCGGCGGCGGCCGGGATCCAGCGCGTCTGGCTGCAGCAGGGGGCCGGGTCGGAGGAGGCGATTCGCGTGTGCCGCGAACACGGCCTGCACGTCGTGTCAGGCCGATGCGTGCTGATGTTCGCCGAGCCGGTGGCCCCATTCCACCAGGTGCACCGGTTCTTCGTGCGGCTGTTCGGGAAGCTGCCGGGGTAGGAACTAGGGACTAGGTCATAGGTTATAGGTTATAGGTTATAGGTTATAGGTTTGCAGGTGATGGTGACGGGACGAGGTGCCGGGGACCGGACCTGGTTCACGCTGATCGACAGTCCGGTCGGGGGCCTGCTGATCGCAGGCACCGCACGGGGGCTCACGCGCATCGATTTCCGGGGCCCCGATTCGCCGGGACCGGACCCGTCCTGGGAACGGTCCCACACGCCGTTCGTCGAGGCCGCCCGGCAGCTCGCTGAGTACTTCGACGGCACCCGGCGTCGGTTCGAGTTGGCCCTGGCGCCGGCCGGCACGCCGTTTCAGCTGGCGGTGTGGAAGGCGCTGCAGGACATCCCGTACGGCGAGACGCGCACCTACGCGGATGTCGCCCGACGGATCGGCCGGCCGGTGGCGGTGCGCGCGGTCGGGCTGGCCAACGGCAGGAACCCCCTGCCGATTGTTGTGCCCTGCCACCGGGTGATCGGGAAGGACGGCAGCCTCACGGGCTACGGCGGCGGCCTTCCGATCAAGCGAGCCCTGCTCGACCTCGAGCGGGGCTCGCTCGATTTCGACCCTCGAGGCTGAGCCCGGCGCTTGCCGGCGCCCAGTTGAGCTGCGCCGGGAATGTCGCGCGCGGGCTTCAGCCCTCCATCCCGGGCGGGGTCAGAGCCCGGCCCCCTCCTTCTTCTCGGTCTTCTTCCTGGCTCCCTTGACGGGCTCCTCGGGCCTCTCGGTGATCTTCAGCATGCCGAGTTTCTCGCCGGCGCGGACGTAGCCCATCACATCGGCGAGGGGGATCGGCTCGAACTCGCCTGCGAGGAAGTCGCGAATCTCGAGCACGGTCTTCTTCTGCTGCACCAGCGCGCCCAGCTCCGACGTCATGTGGCCGGGGACCTTCCGGCGCGCCTCCTCGACGGCCGTCCGCTCCGCCGGCGGGAGGTTCTGCAGCGCGGCCGCCTGCGCGCCGCGGCCCCCCATCATGTCGCCGCCCGGCTGCGTCACCGGCTCGACGACGAGCCGCGCCGCCTGGCGTTCGAGGTCGGTGACCGGCGGCGCGGCCACCGGCTGCTCCTTGCGCTGCCCGGCCGCCAGCCTGTAGAACGCCGCCACCTCGTTCTGCAGGGCGGCGGCGCGCTCGTCGATCGCGCCCTCGAAGGCGGCGACGCGCTGCTCGCCCGCCGCCGGATCCGTGAAGATGATCGCGGTCGATCGGACCACGGCCTTCTCGATCTGGGTCTGGTGACGCACCGCGTTCCGGGCCTCCTTGTACGCGTCCACGAGCGACAGGCCGAACGGCAGGTCCGCGAGGTACGACAGGCCCTTGCGCTGCGCGTCGCCCACGCGCTGCGTGCCGCGCCCGACGGACTCGCCCAGCACCTTCACCGCCGTCTCGTCCCCGGCGGAGGTCAGCAGGCTCATGCAGCCGATGCCGACGACGGCGGCGCGCTTCATCTGCGTCGGGTCGAGCTTCTCCGGCGTGTCGTCGGACGAATGGTAGAAGTGATCGGGCCACGTGATGAACATCACGGCCGGGATGCCCTGGTTGAGGAAGACCACGTGGTCGCTCGCGCCGTAGTTCTTGTCCACGAGGATCGTGAACGGCTCCCGGCTGCCGGTTTCGGCGACCACGGGCAGCGTGAAGCCGTAGCCGACCGAGCGGTAGCGCACGCGCTCCTGGTTGGTCTGCGCGACGAACTCGAGCACGCTGGCGCACAGGTCGTTCAGGAACGTCGGCACCGTGTCGGGCGTCCGGTGCATCACCCAGGCGCTGCCGCTCAGGCTCAGCCGGAGGCCTTCCATGTCGAAGTTCAGGTCCGCGATGATCGTCTTCTTCACGTCGTCGTGGGCGCGCAGCCAGGCGTTGGTCCCGCTGATCTCCGGCACCCAGAGGAAGTGGATGGCGCGCTTCGGCTTCGGCAGCTTGCCCTCGGCGACCAGCCGCAGGTAGGCGCGGCCCATCTCGAGCGACAGCGCGCAGCCCGAGTTGTCGTCGTTGGCGCCCTGCTTGATGTAGCCCTCGTACAGGTGTGCCGTCACCATCGTCGTCTGGGTGGTGCTGCCGTCGCCCGGGATCACGGCGTGCACCATCTCCATCTCGCCGGGGAAGGTCTCCGACTTCACGATCGAGCGGATCCGGACTTTCTCGCCCCGGCCGAGATGGGTCGCGAGGTCGCGGCCCACGCGGGGCGACACCGACCAGCCGAACCCTGCCTTCTTGCCGGCCGGCGGGGTGGCCGAGACGCTCTGCGACATCAGCTGATCGGGGAAATCGTCGGCGCGCAGCGCGTTGTAGCTGATGACGCCGACGGCCCCGCGCTCGAACACGGCCAGCCGCTGGAGCTGGTTGGCCGAGGCGGATCCCAGCACGATTCTGCCGGCCACGTCCTTGCCCGCGTAGTCCTCGGGCCGGCCGCCGATGCCCACGTCCACCAGCTCGGCGGTCACGTCGCCCGTCTCGCTGTTGGCCGCGATCGACACGGCGACGTCGTTGAAGTCGTACAGCTTGTGCAGATCCGGCTCCACCATCCACAGCTCGGCCTGGGACGCCTGCCAGTTGCGGGCGGGCGCCGGGAAGGACTCCACCTCGACGTTGCTGAATCCGAACTCCTTGGCGAACTTCGCGACGACGTCCGTTTCGCGGAAGTGCGTCTCGTACTCGCCGCGCGCGCGGACCCGGGGATACGGCACCATCTCCATCACCGCGTGGACCGCCCGTTCGCCGGACGCCTCGTTGATGATGGCCCGCATCTGGTCCGCCGTCAGCAGCGTGCGGTCTTCCCGCTCCTGGGCCGGCGCCACCGAGGCCACGGCCGCCAGCGCCAGTACGATCAGGCACAACTTGGTCTTCATGAACGCTCCTTCAATGGGTCGAGGCCGTCTACCGGGACCTCGACGTGTGCAGGGGCTCTGACATCACCCTCACGTTCGACAACAAGAATCCGGCCGCCACCACCAAGTGGCCCGGCCGACGCCGGCCCGGCGCGGACGCCGCACGGCGGCGAGAGACGCGGTGTCCCGCCCGGCTCGCATCGCAGGCTGGTCCGCTACGCCAGCGTCGGGTGCTGCGTGTGCCAGTTCGTGGCGCGCTCGTACGCCAGCGCCACGCGCAACAAGGTCGCCTCGTCGTAGAGCCGCCCGGTCAGCATGATGGCGAGCGGCAGCTTGTCCACGAACCCGGCCTTCAGGCACATGGCCGGGTGTCCCGTCAGGTTCGTGATCGTCAGGCTCGCGCTGCGCGTCGGCGAGAGGACGACGTCGCAGGACGCCATCAGCGCGTCCATCTGGCGGCCGAGCAGCGTCCGCGCCCGCTGCGCGCGGATGTACTCGACGGCCGGGATGAACCGCGAGGTCCGGAACGTGTTGGGCCAGTCGCCGGGGCCCTGCTCGGTGAGCTGATCGATGCCGTGGCTGCGCGTGAGGTCGTCGAAGGCCGCGGCCGCCTCCGCGCTCAGGATGAACCGGATCATCCCGGCGTTGAAGTCGGGCAGCGCGATCGGCTCGAGCTTCGCGCCCGCCGCGCGGAAGACGTCGAGCGCCGCCTTCAGCGCCTGCTGCTGCTGCCCCCACGCCTTCCGCTGCTCCTCGGGCATCTGTGCCGGCGCAGGCGCGTCGAACTCCTTCTCCACGAATCCGATCCGCAGCGCCGACAGCGGGCGGTCCGGGCGCCAGTCGAACGGCGCATCGACCACCGTCTCGTCGCGGCCGTCGGATCCGTAGATGGCATGCAGCGCCAGGACGCAGTCCTCGACCGTCCGGCAGATCGGACCAATCTTGTCCATCGTCCAGCTCAGTGCCATCGCGCCGTAGCGGCTCACGCGCCCGTAGGTCGGCCGGAGGCCGGTGACGCCGCAGGTGCTGGAGGGCGAGATGATCGATCCGAGTGTCTCGGTGCCGATCGAAAAACCGACAAGGCCGGCGGCCGTCGCGGCCGCGGGGCCGGCCGACGAGCCGCTGGAACTGCGCTCGATGTTCCACGGGTTGTGCGTCGAGCCGCCGAACCACACGCCGCCCTGCGCGAGGGAACCCATCGACAGCTTCGCGACCAGGACCGCGCCGGCGGCCCGCAGGCGCTCGACGACGGTCGCGTCGAGATCGAGCACCTGGTTCTCGTACGGCTTGGCGCCCCACGTGGTCTTGATGCCCCTGGTTGCGAACAGGTCCTTCGCGCCCCAGGGGATGCCGTGCAGCGGGCCGCGGTACCGGCCGGCGCGGAGATCCCGGTCGGCCTCGGCGGCTTGGGCGAGGGCGAGGTCTTCGGTGAGCGTGACCACGCACTTCAACGTGTCGCCGTACCGCTTCAGGCGATCGAGATACATTTTCGTCAGGTCCGTGGCCGACACCCGGCGCGTTTCGATCAGCCGCGAGAGGGTCGTGACGGGCTCGAAGGCCAGGGCCTCGAGGCGGGCAGGGACCGCCACGCGGGCCGGGCGCGAGACGGCCGGGGCCGGGTGGACCGCCGGGCCCGGGTGCGGCCGTTTGCCGGGCAG
Organism: uncultured Acidobacteriota bacterium; assembly: GCA_963813325.1. Taxonomy (GTDB): domain Bacteria; phylum Acidobacteriota; class Vicinamibacteria; order Vicinamibacterales; family JAKQTR01; genus CAWEYM01. The sequence continues at coordinate 147,452 of CAWEYM010000001.1, read as the reverse complement.
GTACGGATGAAAGGTGATGGCCGGCTCCGTGTCGAGCGGGACGTCGAGCTTGCGGAGCGACTCATAGCTGTCGAGGTTCCGGTTGACGCCGCGCAGGGCCATGTCCTCCTCGGCATCGGTGAACTCCAGGCCGGCGATGCGCTCCGCGCACTTCAGCGTGTCCTTGCCGAGGCGGAGTGGCGCGTCGGGCTGCCGCGGCGGCTGGGCTGCGGCGGGCACAGCCAGGCCGGCCACGACAGCGGCCGGCACCGTCTTCAGAAAGGCCCTGCGGGACGGGGACGGACTGGTGGGACCGGTTGCATCGCTCATGTTGGCTCCTGGCCGTGGTGGCTGAGACACGGGCGCCGGGGATCTTATCCCAGAGCAGGAGGGGGAGCCAGCCGACCGAGGCGGGCCGCCAATCGCACGGGGTGGCCCGATGGCAAGACGCGCGTCGCGGATATCGCCGTGGGCGCCGCCGACGGGTTGTCAGTCGCGCAGATCAAGGCTCCCGGCCGCCGCGGGCGGACCGACCTCTCGTTCGATCGCGACGCCCATCCAACGGAACGGCACGATCACGCAGGCGAGAAAGGACGCAACCGCGACGAACAGCACGAGGTAGGCGGATCCGTCGAAGCTGAGCCGGGCCTGCGCGAGGAGCACCGGCGCGAGCGCGACCGCACCGCCAGCGGCGCCCGCCAGCGCGGCGCGCGCGGTGATCGTGACGGCCTGGCGCGCTGGCACCGCCAGGGCGGCCGAGCCGACGATGCCGGCCAGCCCGAACCCGGCTGCGAAGGCCGCGATCGCAATCGGCACCACCACCAGCACGGGCTCGCGCCCGGTCAGGCCCCGAAGGTCCTGGAAGACGGGCGTGACGAAGCCGCCCGCCAGCGTCAGCCCGAGCGCGAAGCCGCCGGTCACCCGGGGCCCCCTTCCGAGCGCGTGCCCGGCCATCGCCCCCGCGCTCGCGAAACCCGCCAGCGCACCGAGCAGCAGGACCGCCGACACGCCCGATCGCAGCGGCGCGCCCCATCCGGCGATGAGGCCGACCGCAAGTTGGGGAACGAGCAGGCCCGCCAGCGCGAGGCGGGCCGCCCGGGAGAACGACACCGCGAGGCTGTTACCGGACGCCACCAGGCTGACCTTCCAAGGTCGCAGGCGCGGCACGGTTCAATGTTGCCGCGATGGCCTGGATGGCGGCGATCCACAAGAGCGGCTGGACCTCGATGAAGACGCGGCCCTCCAGCACCTGGCCGAAGACGAGGGCCAGCGCCAGCGACGGGAGGACGAACGCGCAGATCACCCGGCGCAGGTCGCGCGAGATCAACCGCCGGTACGCGGCCAACGGGACCCAGAGTCCGCCGGCAAACAGCGGCACGATCCAGACGAAGTAGAACGGGTGCAGGAGCGTCCGGATGTTGTTGAACAGGTGGAACTCGTACGGGCCGCCCGCGCCGCCGCCATGGGGATTGGGCTGGGCCGATGCCGCGATCATCTCCCGGGCGAGCCACGAGACCGCGAGGGCCAGGACGACGTGCGCAGCCAGCACGGTCCAGTACTTCGCGCGCGGCCGCGTCGGCAGGAGGGCGGCGGTTGCCAGCACCACGATCACCGCCGATTCCCGGTTCAGCGCAGCCGCCGCGACCACCGCCAGGTACCAGACCAGGCGGCCCGGCCGGAGGTGCTCGCGGTACCGCATCGCCAGCACGACGAGCAGTAGCGTGAAGACCGCGGCGGGCAGATCATACGGGTAGTAGAGATTGGGCGCGAGGTTGATGCGAGCGAAATTCAGGTCGAGGGCCTCGACCCGGCAGAGCGTTCCGTCAGCCCGGATCAGTTCGAAACTCTGCGGCTTGATCAGGTGAATGGCGACCGGCCACGCGGCGGTGAACGCCAGGAGGCGTCGAGCAGGCAGTCCGAGGCCCGCCACGAAGGTCCTGATCGCGGCCTCGCCCACGTAGAGGAGCGCCATCCAGAAGATCACTTCGACCACGGCGTACAGCGCGGCAGGCTGTACGCCTGGCGCCACGCCGCGGCCGGCCGCAACCAGGGCCGGCACCAGCACGCGATGCTGGAACGGCTCGAACGCCTCAAACGTCGCCAGGCGGTCGAGCGGCACGTACGCCACCGTCGCGCCTATGTGCAGAAGCGTGAGGACGAGCGCAATCGTGACGACCCCCACGTGCCAGAGAGCGCCCTGCATGCGCGTGACTGCCGACATGTGGCGGACTATACACCAGCTGCCTCGCGCTCCGCGTCACTCCCGCCCCCGTGGCAGAAACTGCAAAAGGGGCCTGACCCCCGTAACGCGGGTTGACGGATACTAGACGCCGACATGGTCGAACAGACGCGCGTGGAGGTGGTGATCAACCCGCGGTCGGGGGCGAAAGGCTCGCGAGCCGTGGGCGACGCGCGGGTGGCCATGGCCCGCGGGCTCTTCAGGCCGCTGGGCGTCGAGCCGGACGTCTCCGTGACAGAGCGTCCGGGCGACGGGCGCGAACTCGCCGCCCGCGCCCTCGATCGCGGCACCCGCCTGGTGTTCGCCTGGGGCGGGGACGGAACGGTCAACGAGGTCGCGTCCGCGCTGGCGTTCGGCCCCGGCACGCTCGGCATCATCCCCAGCGGCTCGGGCAACGGGCTGGCGCGCGAGCTGGGCATTCCGTCCGACCCCGCCGCCGCGGTGCGCGCGGCCCTGGCGGGGCACGACGCGCAGATCGACGCCGGGGATCTGGACGGCCGGCTGTTCTTCAACGTGGCCGGCGTCGGGTTCGATGCCCAGGTGGCGCATCGCTTCAGTGGCGCGGCGATGGGCCGGCGGGGCCTGTCGTCCTACCTCTGGACGACGGGGCGCGAGGCGCTGCGATTCCGGCCCGTCCGGATGGTCCTTGACGCCGACGAGGATCGCTTCGACATCCGGCCCTTCCTGGTGGCGATCGCCAACGGGCGCGAGTGGGGTAACGGCGCCCGGATCGCGCCCCGGGCACGCCCGGACGACGGGCGCCTCGACGTGGTGATGGTGACCGCGTCCTGGGCACCGGCGGTCCTGATGCGCGCCTGGCGGCTCTACACCAACTCGTTCGACCGCGCCTCGTGCGCCATCACGCGCAGCGTCGAGCACGTGTCGATCAGGACCGACGCGCCCGTCCCGGTGCACGTGGACGGCGAGCCGGCCGGCCTGCACACCAGCCTGTCGGTGCGTGTGCATCGCGGGGCGCTGCGCGTCCGCATTCCCTGAGGGGGGCCGCGCAGCTGGTGCCGAGCCCGGGCTCGCGTCAGACCCGCACGCCCGCCGCGCATCTCGTCGATGTCGCTGCACCCCGCGACAGAGCGGCCTCACTCGTCGAATGGCAGGAGCGGGAGAGCGGTCGCGGCCGGTGGCGGGGGCTGCATGCCGGTCAGGCCGTGGAGCGATACGCCGAGCAACCGCACCGGGCGGAGCCCGGCTTCCGTGCGGGCGAGGAGGGCCACCGCGCGGCGCGTGAGATCGGCTCCGTCGCACGTGGCCGCCGCCGTGTCGCTGCGGGTGATGGTCGTGAAATCCGAGTAGCGCACCTTCAACGTCACGGTCCGCGCGAAGAGGGCCTTGCGGGCCAGCCAGCCCGCGGGTTCCGCGGCCATCGCCTCGACCTCCGCCTTGATCCTGTCGGGATCGGTCAGGTCCTCCACGAAGGTGTTCTCGGTGCCGACCGATTTCCGCTCGCGGTCCGGCACCACCGGCCGGTCGTCCAGGCCCTGCGCCAGGCGCGTGAGCCAGTCGGCGGAACTGCCGACAGCCTGGCGGATCGCGGCGGGATCGACCGCGCGGACATCGACGACGCGCTCGAGGCCGATCGCGCGGAGCTTGCGGGCGGTGACGGGCCCGACGCCCCACAGGGCGTCAATCGGCAGCGACCGCAGGAAGGACTCCACGCGCTGCGGGGCGATCACGGTCAGGCCATCGGGCTTGTGCCAGCCGGACCCGATCTTGGCGAGGAACTTGTTCGGCGCCACTCCCGCCGAGGCCGTGAGGCCCGTTTCGCGCCGGATCGCGTCCTTCAGGCGCCGCGCGACATTCACCCCCAGCGGTTCCTGCCAGGCATTCTCGGTGACATCCAGGAACGCCTCGTCGAGCGACAGCGGCTCGACCAGAGGCGTCACAGCGCGGAACAGCGCGAACACCTGGGCCGACACGGATTGGTATTTCGCGAAGTCCGGGCGCACGATGACCAGCCCGGGGCACTGGCGCACCGCGCGGGCCATCGACATCGCCGACCGGACCCCGAACGCGCGCGCCTCGTAGCTCGAGGCCGCGACGACGCCGCGCTGGTGCGGCTGGCCGCCGACCGCCACGGGCCTGCCACGCAGCTCGGGCCGGTCCCGCTGCTCGATGGACGCGTAGAACGCGTCCATGTCGATGTGGAGGATTCGGCGGATCTCCGAGGCCACGGAAGGAGTCTACTCCAGGGATCGGGGACCGGGGAAACTGGGGGGACGTGGCGAAGTCTCGAGTTCTGAGTCGTGAGTTCTGAGTTGCAGGAACGACTCACGACTCAAAACTGAGAACTGAAAACTGAAAACTGAAAACTGTCCCCCCGGGTCTGGTACGCTGGAACGGACGCGGAGCACCCATGGCAGAGAAAAAGAAACGACCGCGCTGGCCCGACGTGTGGGAAGAGGCCCGTGGGCTGGTCTGGGCCCACCGTGGACGCCTCGGACTCGGCCTCGGGCTCATGCTCGTCAACCGCCTCGTCGGCCTGGTCCTGCCGGCGACCTCGAAGTACCTCGTGGACGACGTGGTCGGCAAGCACCAGGTCGACCTGCTGCCCGTGCTGGCGATGGCGGCGGCCGGCGCGACGGTGGTGCAGGCCGTCACCTCGTTCGCGCTCTCGCAGGTCCTGAGCGTGGCGGCGCAGCGCGCCATCACCGAGATGCGCAAGACCGTCCACGCGCACGTGATGCGCCTGCCGATCGGCTACTTCGACAGCACGCAGACCGGCCAGCTCATCTCGCGCATCATGACCGACGCCGAGGGCATCCGGAACCTGATCGGCACGGGGCTGGTCCAGCTCACCGGCGGCTTCGTGACCGCGGGCCTGGCCCTCGCGATCCTGTTCTACCTCAACTGGCAGCTCACGACCGTGACGCTGCTGGTGCTGCTGGCGTTTGCCGGGACCATGGCGGTGGCCTTCACGCGCCTGCGCCCGCTGTTCCGGGAACGCGGCCAGATCAACGCGGAGGTCACCGGTCGCCTCAACCAGTCGCTGGGCGGCGTCCGCATCGTCAAGGCCTACGTCGCCGAGAAGCGCGAGCAGATCGTGTTCGCCCGCGGGGTGCACCGGCTGTTCCGCAACGTGGCGAAGTCGATCACCGGCGTCTCCACGATGACCGCGGTGTCCACGGTCATCGTCGGCATCATCAGCGTGATCATGATCGTGATGGGCGGCCGGGCGATGCTGGCGGGGACCATGACGCTCGGCGACTTCGTGATGTACCTGTTCTTCACCGGCCTGACCGTCGCGCCGCTGGTGCAGATCGCGTCGATCGGGACGCAGCTGAGCGAGGCGTTTGCGGGCCTGGACCGGATCCGTGAAATCCGCCGGATGGCGACCGAAGACCAGGAGGACGCGTCGCGGCAGGTCTTCGCCGACGTCGCGGGGGAGGTGCGGTTCGAGGACGTGTCGTTCGAGTACACGGCCGGGGTGCCGGTGCTGAAGCACGTGTCCTTCCACGCCCCGGCCGGCACGACGACGGCGCTCGTGGGATCGAGCGGCTCGGGGAAGAGCACGCTCATCTCGCTGATCATGACCTTCAACCGGCCGAACGGCGGGCGGGTGATGGTCGACGGGCACGACCTGGACGACGTGCGACTCCGCGATTACCGGGCGCGCCTCGGGGTGGTCCTGCAGGACAATTTCCTGTTCGACGGCACGGTGGCCGAGAACATCGCTTACGCGCGGCCGCACGCGACGCGGGCCGAGATCGAGGCGGTGAGCCGGCTGGCCCATTGCGCGGAGTTCATCGGCGGCTTCGCGGACAAGTACGACACCGTGGTGGGGGAGCGGGGCGTTCGCCTGTCGGGCGGGCAGCGCCAGCGCGTGGCCATCGCGCGCGCGCTGCTGGCCGACCCGCGCATCCTGATCCTGGACGAGGCGACCTCGAGCCTCGACAGCGAGAGCGAGGCGTTCATCCAGGACGGCCTCCGGTCGCTGCGCCAGGGCCGCACGACGTTCGTCATCGCCCACCGCCTGTCGACGATCCAGAGCGCCGACCAGATCCTCGTGCTGGAGGAGGGCGAGATCGTCGAGCGCGGCACGCACCGCGAACTGCTGGCGCTGGGCGGCCGGTACCGCCAGCTCTACGACAAGCAGTACCGGTTCGAGCAGGACCGGTTCATCAACCCGGGCGAAGACTTCACACCCGAGCCGCCGAAGGCGGAACCGCCGAAGCCGGCGTCCGGCGGATCATTCCGCCCGGGCGCGCTGTGAGGACCAGGGCTCGGCGGAGCGCCAGGCCCGGGCCGTCGTGGTGGCGCGCGGCGATCCACGTCGCCTTGGCGCTGATCGTGCTGGCCGCGGCGGTCCTCGCAGTCGCCCAACCGCTCAGCTATCGCCAGTTCCAGGCCCGCGTGGTGGCCAGCGAGGGCGCCCACTGGACCGCCATCGCGGCCATCATCCTCGTCGTGAGCATCGGCTGGAGCGCTGCCGGCCGGGCGGCCGCGGTCGCGGGGATCGTGGCGGCGGCGCTCGCCTCGGTGCCCGTCGCGCGCGCCGTGCCCGTGGCTGCGCGGGTGCCCGCGGCGTTGGCTGAGGTCTTCAGGCCGCCCGCGCTCGACGTGCGAGACACCTGGCTCGGGCGGCCCGCGCCGCTGGTGGCGGCCGACCTGTTCCGCGGGCTGGGTTTGCCGTCGCTGGCGCCGGCGACCCGCGCGTATGCCACGCGCGATGGCGTGAAACTCGAGATGGACGTGCTCACGGCGGGCGAGCGGCGGGGTGCGGCGCCCGGCCTGCTCGTGATCCACGGCGGCGGATGGAGCGGCGGCACTCGGCGCGAGTTCGACGGGTTGAGCCGATACCTGGCCGCCCGCGGTTACGTTGTCGCGTCGGTCGACTATCGGCTGGCGCCGCGCTGGCCGTTTCCTGCGGCCTCGCAGGACGTGGCCGACGCGCTGACCTTCCTGAAGACTCACGGCGCCGAACTTGGCATGGACCCGGGCCGCATCGTGGTGCTCGGCCGGTCCGCGGGCGGACACCTGGCGTTGCTGCTGGCTTACACGGCCCACGACCCCGCGATCCGGGGCGTCGTCTCCTTCTACGGGCCGACGGACCTGCCCTATGGCTATGAACATCCGGCCGACCCGCGCGTGTTCGACTCCAGCGCGGCGCTCACCCGGGTCATGGGCGGAAGACTGAGCGCGCGGCGCGGCGCGTACGAGGCCGCGTCGCCGATCCGATTTGTGACCGGCGCCTCGCCGCCCACCCTCCTGATCCACGGAACCCCCGACGAACTGGTGGATATCGAGCAGGCCCGCCGCCTCGACCGCCGGCTCCGGGACGCGGGCGTCCGCCATCTCCTGATCGAGCTGCCGTGGGCCAGCCACGGCTGCGACTATTTCCTGCGGGGGCCGTGCGGACAAATCAGCACGTGGGCCGTCGAGCGGTTCCTGATGAGCGTGACGACGGAGCAAACCGGCCAGCGGTCAACGGCCAACGACGAACGGCGCTGAGCGGTTCACGGCCGCCAGTGCCTCGTCCAGCGATCACGCTTCAGCCGCGGTGGTTCATGGTTCCATCGGCCACCGCTGGCGGCAATCGCTGATCAGGCCCGCCAGCTTGTTCTCGAATTGCTGTCGGTCCGCTGATGCCAGCGCCGCCACGATAAAGGGACCGCTCCACGTGTGCCATGTCGCTTCCCTCAATCGGCCCATCGACCGCGCTCTGACACCCGAGAACTGACGCCTCACCCTCTCAGCACCGCTCCGATCTGCTCCTGCAGCGCCTTGACGATCCGCTCCCTGATCTTCGCCCCTTCGGCGTCGGTCAACGTCCGGTCTGCCGCCTGGTAGGTCAGGCTGAACGCCAGGCTCTTCCTGCCCGCGCCGATCTGGTCGCCGCGGAACACGTCGAACAGCGCGACGCCGGCAAGCAGCCGGCCGCCAGCCTCGACGATGACGCGCCGCACTTGCGCTGCCGGGACGGCTTCGTCCACGATGACCGCCACGTCCTCCTTGACGGGCGGGTACGCGGGAACCGGCCGAACGGGGTGACGGGCCTGCGCCGATGCCAGCAAGGCAGCCAGGTCCAGCTCGGCCGCCACGACGGACGCGCCGCCCAGGCCGAAGGCGCGAGCGACGTCCGGATGGATTTCTCCAAGCCAGCCGGCGGCGGTGCCGTTCACGCGGAGGTCGGCCGTCCGGCCCGGCGTGAACGCCTCGTGCACGGAGGGCTCGAACGCAACCTCCGCGAGGTGCAGCGCGCCGGCAACCTCTTCGACGATTCCCTTGAGATCGTAGAAGTCCATCGGCCCGCGATCGGCCGGCTGCCAGCCCTGCGGGTCGCGCGGCCCTGCCAGCAGGATCGCCACCCTCTGGGGTTCGTCCGGCAATGGCGCGCCGTCTTTCGGGAGATAGACCGATCCGATTTCGAACAGCGCGAGCCGGTCGTTGCTGCGCGCGTTGGCGGCCGCCACCTCCATCGCGCCCGGCAGCAGCGACCGCCGCATCACCACGCGGTCCACGACGATGGGGTTCGCGAGGCGGACGTACGCCGGCTCGTCCGGCGCGGCGGCCCCGGATGCCGCGCGCAGCCGCGCCTCGCGCTCGGGCGAGGTCAGGCTGTAGGTCACGATCTCCTGCAGCCCGAGGCTGGCGAGGAGGTCGCGGGTGCGCTCCTCGAGCTCCAGGTCACGATTGGCATGGGGCGGAGGCAGCAGCTCGGCCAGCTGCGTCTCGGGAATCCGCTCGTAGCCGTAGATGCGGGCGATTTCCTCGACGATGTCGGCCTGGCCGATTACGCCCGTCCCGATGTCCAGCCGGTGGTCGGGTGCCGTCACCCGGATGCGGAGGTCGCCGGCGCCGGCCCCGTCGAGCAGCTCGCAGTGGAATTCCAGGGCGTGGAGGATGCGGACGATCTCGCCCGCCGGCAGGGCCACGCCGAGCTGCCGCTCGACCAGGCCCGTGGAAATGTCCACGACGACCGGCTCCGGCCTGCCGGGGTACGCATCGACCAGGCCCTCGGCCACCGTGCCGCCGGCCCACCGGCGCATCAACTCGATGCCGCGCCGGACGCCGCGCTCGGCCATCGCCGGGTGGACGCCGCGCGAGAACCGGTACGACGCCTCGGACGGCAGGTTCTGCGCCTTCACGGTGCGCCGGACGTTGATGAAGTCCCACGCCGCGCCTTCCAGCAGGACGTTGGTCGTGGCGCCGGTCACCTCGGACTCGGCGCCGCCCATGACCCCGGCGATCGACAGCGCGCCGCGCTTGTCGCACACGAGCACGGTGTAGTCGTCCAGCTTTCGCGTGACGCCGTCGAGCGTCGTCAGCGACTCACCGGGCTCCGGAAGCCGCGTGATGATCGTCGGCAGCCCGGTGCCGGCACGCTTCCGCAGCACGTCCCAGTCGAACGCGTGGAGCGGTTCGCCGACCTCGAACATCACGTAGTTGCTGGCGTCGACGATGTTGTTGATCGGGCGTGTGCCGGCCAGTCGTAGCCGGCGCTGCACCTCGTACGGGCTCGGGCCGATCCGCACGCCCTCGATGAGCGCCGCGACGAACCGCGGGTTGAGGGCGGCGCTGCGGATCTCGATGGCGAGGCGCCCGGTGATCGCCGGCCCGGCCGCCTGCACGCGGTAGTCGACCGAGGTCAGCGGGGCGCCCGTCAGGGCGGCGATCTCGCGCGCAATGCCGAACACGCAGGCGTTGCGGGCCATGTTGGGGTTGATCTTCACCTCGAAGACCGTGTCGCCCATGTACTCGGCCGCCGGGGCCCCCACGGGCGCGTCCTCGTCCAGGATGATGATCCCCTCGTGATCGTCGGAGATGCCCAGCTCCTTCTCCGAACACACCATCGACTTCGACTCGACGCCGCGGATCTTCGCGCGCTTCAGCGTCATCACCTCGCGGCCCGGCTTGTGGCCGTCGTAGAGCACCGCGCCCTCGCGCGCGTAGACGACCTTGAGCGGCGTGGCGAGCGGCCCGGCGCCCTTGAAGGGGAACAGGTTCGGCGCGCCCGTCAGCACGATCTGCTCGGCGCCGCTGCCGTCGTCGACGCGCAGCAGTGTGAGGCGATCGGCGTTGGGATGCGGCAGCACCTCGAGGATCCGCGCGATGACGATGGTCGCCGGGTCCCAGGCGAGGCCCTTCGCGGGGCTGCCGGCGGGGTGCTTCCGGGCCAGGCCGGCGATGGGCCGGTCGGCCGGCGCCAGGCCCACGTACTCGAGGTCTTCCACCTCGAGCCCGGCGAAGGTGAGGCGCGAGGCCAGCGCCTCCGGGGAGTCGGTGATCGCGACGAAGTCGCGGAGCCAGGTCAGGGGTACGCGCATGATCGACGCTCGCTCGTCAGAACTGTTCCAGGAACCGCAGGTCGTTGGCGAAGAAGTACCGGATGTCCTCGATCTTGTGCATCAGCATCGTGATGCGCTGCGGGCCCATCCCGAACGCGAAGCCGGAGTACACGCGCGGGTCGTAGCCGCCGTTCTCGAGCACCACCGGGTGGACCATGCCGCAACCGAGGATCTCGAGCCAGCCGCTCTGCTTGCAGACCGGGCAGCCGGCCCCGTCGCACACGAAGCACTCGACGTCCATTTCCGCCGAGGGCTCGGTGAAGGGGAAGTGGTCGGCGCGGAAGCGGGTGCGCACCTTGCGGCCGAAGAGCGCCGTGGCAAACGAGGACAACGTCCCCTTGAGGTCGGCCATCGTGATGTGCCGCCCGATCGCCAGGCCCTCGACCTGGTAGAACTGGATCTCGCTGCGGGCCGTGATCTGCTCGTAGCGATAGCACATGCCGGGCAGGATGACGCGGATGGGCTCCGGGCAGTACTGCCGCATCACGTGGATCTGGCCGGGCGAGGTGTGCGTCCGGAGGATCACGTTGGGCGCGGTGGTGTAGAACGTATCCCACATGTCGCGGGCCGGGTGATGCGGCGGGATGTTGAGCAGCGAGAAGTTGTACTCGTCCGACTCGACGTCGCGCGAGCGGTAGATCTGGAAGCCCATCTCCGCGAAGATCGCGTAGATTTGCCGCAGGGTCTGCGTGGCCGGGTGGAGGCGGCCTCGCGCGCGCGGCCGCCCCGGCAGCGTGACGTCGATCGTGCCGGCGCCGATGGCGCGGGCGAGTTCCGCTTCGCGCAGCCGCCCGGCGGCCTCTTCGTACGCGCGTTCGAGTGCCTGCCTGGCCTGGTTGCCGCGCTGGCCGACGGCGCGGCGCTCGTCCCTGGGCAGGGCGCCGAGGCCGCCGAGCGCGGCCAGGATGGGCGACGTGCGCCCGAGCACGGCGGTGCGCCACTCCGCGAGGGCCGCCGAGTCGGCGATCGCGGCGAGCCCGGACAGGGCCTCGCGTTCTAGCTGGTCGAAGTCGATGGGCATGGTGGCTCCGGGCAACGGTCCCTGTCGCGAAGCTGCGCCGCGGGAGGGTCCAGCGCCTCGTTGTCGCATCTTCGCTCCTGATAGCGTACCTCAGTCGGGGCCCCGTCTCCAGCGTGACCGGCTCGCGCCGCATCTTCATGATGCCCGTGGCGGACACGGTCCCTGCCTCCCAGCCCGATCCCCGAACGCCGACAGACTCTCCAGACCCAGGCGCTCGAATGGAGAGTTGGCGGCGCGCTCCCGGGTGTACAGTCAGGTCGTGTTCTCACCATCCTCCCGCGAACGCCTGACCGACCGGGACCTCGATCGCTTTCCTGGCGACACGCTCTTTCATCGGATGGCGCGGGCGGTCTGCCACGCGGGATGTCTGCCGCGAAAGGAACTGTACGAATCGTGGGAGATGGCGCGGCGGGTGCGGCGGCTGTTCCGCGGCGGACGCATCATCGATTTGGGCGGCGGACACGGTCTGCTCGCCCAGGCGCTGCTTCTGCTGGACGAGTCGTCGCCCGCGGCACTCGTCGTCGACGCGGCGTTGCCAGCCTCGAGCGTGAAGCTGCACGAGGCGCTCCTGCTGGCCTGGCCCAGGCTCTCCGGGCGCGTCACTTTTGTGTCCGGCGCACTGGAGAACGTCGCGATTGAAGGCACCGACCTCGTCGTCTCGAGCCATGCCTGCGGGGCGCTCACCGATCTGGTGCTGGACCTGGCCGTGAACGCGCGCGCACGCGTCGCCGTGCTGCCGTGCTGTCACGATTTCACGAGTTGCGATGCGGGCGCGCTGGCTGGCTGGATTGACCGCGCCGTCGCGATCGACGTTCTGCGGGCGGTGCGCCTCGAGCAGCAGGGCTATCGAGTCTGGACGCAGACCATACCGGCGGACGTCACACCGAAGAACCGCCTCTTGCTCGGCGCACCCCGGGCGTGAGCCTGATGTCCACGTGCTCCTCCCGGTCTTGTACCGATACGGGGCCGGACGCGACCGTTGAACGGCTGCGGATTGCGGACGTCGGGCTTACTTCAGCGTCAACCGCACGAGCGGGAAGTCCGCCGTGGCGTCCATCGGGCCGTCGGTCTCGCGGGCGACGAGGCGAATGGTCTGGCCGGGCTTCACCCCGAGATCCGTGTAGGTCAGTTTCGCTGACACGAGTGCGCCCTGGATCGGCACCGCCACCGCCTTGAACGTCCCCACGATGTCTTCGGTATTCCCGCTCGTGTCGATCATCTTTCCGACCGTCGCCACCGCGTGGTATCCCTTGACCTTCGCACCGGTGAGGCTTCCGACGCATGCCATGCCGCCGTTGACGTAGTCGACGCAGGCCAGCAGCTTCGCCTTGAGCTCAAAGCCTGTGGTGTCGCTCCAGAAGGTCTTGTAGCCAGTGGACGGGCTGTTGTCGGTGTCGATGTAGATCGTGACGACCTCCGATCCCCAGTCGCCGGACAGCGGGCCCTTCAGCGTGGCGTTGATCGTCAGCGCCGTGCCGTCGCTCACCAGTCCGAGCTTGACGACATCGAACCCGGGGCGCGTCCCGTCACTGGTATTGCCCCGCTGGACGTCGCCTGCGGGGTCGGTCCACTCGACCGCGTGAAGGGCCTTTTGCGTCCGATCAGCGGTCTGAGGCAACGAGAAGGCCAGCGCGATGGCGAGAACGGCGGATCCGGTCATGACGGACTCCTTCCTGCACTACTACTATTTCATCCGCGCAAGCTCGGCTTCCGCGGCGATGAAGCCGAACGGCATCCAGTTCGGTCCCGTGATGATGCGCTGGAAGAGCGCCTTCGCTTCGCCTGTCCGTCCGTTGTAGAAGTACCAGTTCGCGACGCCGTACGCCAGGGTCGCGGCCGAAACGGGATCGCCGCCCGCGCTGAGCAGGTCCTCGGGCTTGCGCAGGCCCTTGTACATCTGAAGCCGGTCATAGTACTGCTGGTCGTCCTTGATCTTCATCCCGGCGACGATCGGCTCCAGCACCTTCGCGGCGTCCGCCGTCCGGCCGAGACGCCGGAGCGTCATGTAGAGCCAGTCGCTCGCGCCGGCCGTCTGGTCGTCGTTGCCCCTGGCCACCGCGAGGCACTGCCGGTACACGGGGAGCGCGCTGGTGAAGTCGCCCTTCAGGTAGTACGCCAGGCCGAGGTGATAGTAGACGGTGTAGTGCAGCGTCTCGCTCGACATGACCGTCGGATCAGCCGTGGACGGCTCCGGCTCGTCGGGTTTCCCCGCAATGAGCAGCGACGCCTTCCGCAGATCGGCAATGGCCTTGTCGAACTCGCGAACGGTCACGTAGCGATGGCCGCGATGCCGGTAGAACCGCGCATCCGCCGGAAACGCGGCGATGCCGCGCGTGAAGGCGTCGATCGCCTCGCGCACGTGGCCGGCAACGGCGGCCCGCCTGCCGAGCCAGATGATGGCTTCTGCGCTGTCGGGCACCTTCGCGAACGCGTCGCGGGCTTTCTGCAGGTTCTCCTCGGCCACCTTCTTCGCGTCCGGCGCGAGTAGCACCGGGTACAGCGGCACGCCGAGCAGTGACATGGCCTCGGGCTCGCCGCCGGTGGCCGCGCCGGCCGACTTCTGCGACACCGCGGCGGGCAGGACGCCAGCGACCCCGACCACCGGAGCAGCGACAAGGAGCAGGACGAAGGCGAGTGCGCGTGAATGCATGGCAGATCCTCGAGGGCGGACGGTACGGCACCAGTATAGGCCCGGATCCGCCGGCGGGTATCCGCAGGCCTCTGCAACTGCAGCGGCCGCACGGCGGGGTTCCGGGGCCCCTTTGCCGGATCTCCGTGCTCGAGATCGCCGGGTGTCGAGGGATAATACGGCCCATGGCCGACGACGACCTCAGCACCCATCACAAGGCGCTTCACATCAACCTCGACGGCGGCCGCTACGGCACCTTCGCCGAGATCGGCGCGGGCCAGGAGGTGGCACGCTGGTTCTTCCGGGTCGGGGGCGCGGCGGGCACGGTCTCCAAGACGATCTCGGCCTACGACATGACCGTGTCGGATGCCGTGTACGGGCCGACGACCCGGTACGTCAGCCGGCAGCGGCTTCAGGCCATGCTCGACCACGAGTGGAAGCTGCTGCTGCGGCGCCTCGACGACGAGCGCGGCGGGCGGACCTCGTTCTTCGTGTTCGCCGACACGATCGCGGCGCGCAGCTACTCGCATCCCGACGAAGGCCACGGCTGGCTGGGAATTCGCTTCCAGGCCGCGCCGCGCGCCGATCCCTCCGAGATCATCATCCACGCCCGGATGTGGGACAAGGACAACGTCCACCAGCAGGAAGCGCTCGGGATGATCGGCGTGAACCTGAGCTACGGGGCGTTCTACCTGCACCAGGACCCCGGGGCCCTGCTCCGTTCGCTGATGGACGAGCTGACCCGGGACCGGATGGAAGTGGACATGGTCAAGTTCTCGGGACCGGCGTTCGCCGGCGTGGACAACCGGCTGATGAGCCTGCAACTGGTGCAGCAGCGGCTCACCAACGCCGCCGTGTTCACCTCGGACGGCGAGGTGCGCGAACCGGCCGAGATCCTCTATCACGAGCCGGTCCTCATCGAGCGCGGCAGCTTCCGGCCGGTCACCAAGGTGACGTTGGACATGCTGGAGAGCGCCCTGGCCCAGATGCGGCGCGAGCCGGACCTCGCAGGCCAGAAACCCGTCGTGCTGACCGAGATGACGCTGCGCAACCTGATGACCATGGACGAGCGCATCGAGCACAGCGACTTCCTGGCGCGCGTCGACACGCTGAGCGCGCTCGGCAAGACCGTCATGGTCTCCAACTATTCCCGGTTCCACAACGTGACGTCGTACCTGCGCCGTTACACGCCGAACCAGGTGGTGATGGTCCTCGGCGTGCCGACACTCAGGCAGATCTTCGAAGAGAAGTACTACCGGGACATGGAGGGCGGCGTGCTCGAGGCGGTCGGGCGCCTCTTCAACGGCCGGGTGAAGCTCTACATCTATCCGTGGAAGGACATGCGCACCGGCCGCCTGATCACGGCCGACAACTTCGAGCCGCCGCCGCACATCCGCCACCTGTACGCGCATCTGCTCGACAATCGCTTCATCGAGCCGATCCGCCAGTTCAGTGAGGCTGGCTTGTCCCTCCTGCCCCGGGACGTGCTCGGCGAACTGCGGGCCGGCGATCCGGCCTGGGAGACCCTGGTGCCGCCCGAGGTCGTGGCCATGATCAAGGCGCACGGGTACTTCGGCTACGCCGGCACCACGCCGCAAGCCCGGCCGTAGGCTCATGGCTGTGCCAGATCGCCGGTTGCCGGGGTGAGGCCAGGGCCCACGCGCCTTCGCGCGGCGTCTGAGAAGGCGACGTGTGGTTGCTCTGCCGGAGCCGCACGGCCGGCAGGCCGCTAATCCCGCCTGCAGTCAATGGAAACGTCTGACGGAAGGTCCGCCATGAACCCCTTGCTCGAAGATGCCGCCCGGCGAGCGTCGACCTATCTGGACTCCCTGCCCCAGCGGCAGGTTGCGCCGCTGCCCGGTGCACTGGCCCGATTGACGTCGCTGAACGAACCCGTGCCCGAAAATCCCCAGGCACCGCAGGACGTCCTGCGCCGTCTGGACGAAGTCGGCTCACCGGCCACCATGGCCATGGCCGGCGGGCGCTTTTTCGGGTTCGTGATCGGTGGCGCGCTGCCGGTCACGGTGGCAGCCAACTGGCTGGCCACCGCATGGGACCAGAACGCGGCACTGTACGGCCCTTCGCCGGGGGTGGCAGCCTTTGAGGCCACCGCCCTGCGCTGGCTGCTGGACGTCCTGGACCTGCCGCGCGACGCCGGCGGGGCCTTCGTGACCGGCGCCACGCAAGCCAACCTGTGCGCACTGGCGGCGGCGCGCCACGCGGTGCTCGCAACGGCGGGTTGGGACGTCGAGGCCGACGGCCTGTTCGGCGCACCTCCCATTACCGTGATCGTCGGTGCCGAGGCCCACCCCACGCTGTTCAAGGCGCTGGGCGTGCTGGGCCTGGGACGTAACCGGGTCGTCCGGCTTGCGAGCGACAGCCAGGGGCGCATCCGCCCCGACAGATTGCCGACTATCACTGGCCCGACCGTCCTTTGCCTGCAGGCGGGCAACGTCAACACCGGCGCTTTCGATCCACTCACCGCGCTATGCGAGTACGCCAGGGCCGGGGGCGCCTGGGTGCACGTGGACGGTGCGTTCGGCCTGTGGGCTCGCGCCACCCCCACGCTGCGCCACCTCTGCGCGGGCGTGGAACTGGCGGACTCCTGGGCCACCGACGCCCACAAGTGGCTCAACGTGCCCTACGACAGCGGCCTGGCCTTTGTGCGCGATGCCGATGCCCTGCGAGCCGCCATGTCGGTGAGCGCGGCCTATCTGCCCACGCAGGCGTCGGTGCGCTCCCCCTCGGACTTCACACCCGAGTTGTCGCGCCGCGCCCGGGGCGTGGACGTGTGGGCTGCCCTGAGCAGTCTGGGCCGCAGCGGCGTGGCCGGGATGGTCACGCGCTGCTGCGCCCATGCGCGCCGCTTCGCCCAGGGGCTGCAGGCTGCGGGCTACACGGTGCTCAACGAGGTGGTGCTCAACCAGGTGCTGGCGCGGTTTGGCGACGCTGCCACCACGCGCCGGGTGATCCAGGCGCTGCAGGAGGATGGCACCTGTTGGTGCGGCGTGACCGAATGGCAGGGCCACACGGCCATGCGCATCAGTGTGAGTTCCTGGGCCACCACCGACGACGACGTGGATCGCAGCCTGGCGGCGATGTTGAGAATTGCCGCCGCCTGTTGAGCCGAAAACTGTCCGCCAGAGGTAACCCATGCGTCGACCAGGAACACTGGCGATCCTCCTCTCCCTCGGCCTGTTCACCGGCGCGATGCCGTCCTCCCAGCAGGACGACCCGGCGCCGCTCATCGCGCGCATCGAGGCGGCGCAGACGCCCGACCGCTCGGGCTACGACCGGCTCACGCTGGGCGAGTTGATGGCCCGGCTCGGCGTCCCGGGCGTGAGCATCGCGGTCGTCAGGGACTTCAAGATCCACTGGGCGAAGGCGTTTGGCATCGCCGATGTCGCCACGAGCGCCCCGGTGGATACGGACACGATCTTCCAGGCGGCCTCGATCAGCAAGCCGGTCGCGGCCATGGGCGTCCTGCGCGCGATGCAGGACGGGCAGCTGTCGATCGACGCCGACGTCAACACGATCCTGAAGTCCTGGAAGGTGCCGGCGAGCCAGGTGACGGCGCGGCAGCCGGTGACCCCGCGATCGCTCCTCAGCCACACCTCCGGCGCCGACGACGGGTTCGGGTTCCCAGGGTACGCGCCTGGCTCGTCGATGCCGACGGTGGTGCAGATCCTGAACGGCGAGAAGCCGTCGAACGTGGGACCGGTCCTCTTCGCGCGGCCGCCGTTCACAGGCTACAAGTACTCGGGTGGTGCGGTCACGATCATGCAGCTCGCCATGACGGACGTGTACGGCCGGCCGTACCCGGAGTTGCTGCAGGACCTGGTGCTGCGCCCCCTCGGCATGACGCGAAGCGGCTACGACCAGCCGCTCACGCCGGAGCGCGACAGGAATGCGGCGCGCGCGCACGGCGGGTCCGGCATGCCGATGCCAGACGGCAAGTGGCACGTGTACCCCGAGCTGGCCGCCGCCGGATTGTGGACGACGCCGACCGATCTCGCGAAGTTCGCCGTCGAGATCCAGCTGTCCCTGCAGGGCCGGTCGGCGAAGGTCCTGTCGCGCGACACGGTGCGGCAGATGATCGCGCCGGTCGGCGTCGGACCCTACGCGGTCGGGCTGTCGATCTCCAGGAATGGCGAGGGCTGGTACTTCGGCCACGGCGGCGCCAACTGGGGCTTCCGCGGCGATGTCACGGCGCACGTCCTCAAGGGCTACGGCGTGGCGATCATGACGAACAGCGATCGCGGGGGCACACTGATCGAGGAGCTGAAGGCGCGGGTAGCGGCGGCCTACAACTGGGACACTTTGGACAAGCCGATCCCGCGGTGAGGTACGGACCGCCGCCCCGCACCCTGCGTCCCGTGAGCACCGACAGGCCTGGAACGGGCGCACGAATTCGCAGGTCGCCGCCGGATGGGGACCGGGTCGCGTCCCCTCGGCGTGCCTTGTGAACAGCGGGGAGGGAAGGCCCTGGAAGCACCCGCTGTTGGTAACATGGAGGCTGATGTTGACGGAGAGACGGGAATGCCCCGACGCCTCGCCGGCCCGGAAGCCGCCGGGCAAGCCGCCGCTCGCGCGGTCGGGCGAGGCCCTGTGAGGGGCACGAATGCCCGGGCGGGCGGTCGCAGGGACCTGGGATCGACCGGGAGCTACGTCCTCCTGGTGGGCCTGGCACTTGCGGTATGCGCGTTGCTGAAGGCGCCGACGCTGTACTACCCGGGCGACGAAACGGACGAGAAGATCTACTGGCAGCTCGCCGAGAACCTCGCACAGGGCCGGCCGTACAGCTTGCAGGGGACGGCGCTCCTCACCGACCTGTCTCCGGGCATCTACGACCACCCTCTCTTTCATCATCCGCCCCTGTTCCCAGCCCTGCTCGTGCCGTTCGTGCTGCTCGGGGCACGGCACGCCGCCGTGGTCGTCCCGTGGTTCGGGCACCTGTTCGCCGTCCTGGCGGTCGCCTTGGTGGCGCGTCACGCGCTCCGGGGACGGCCGGCCGCGCCGACGAACCTGGCCGCGGCCGCGTACCTGCTGCCGGTGGTCGGGGTGTGTGCAGACCCCCTGCTGGTCTTCGTCTCCCGCAAGCTGTGGATCGATAGCCTGCTCGCCGGGCTCGTGGCCCTGTCGATGGCCGCGTTTCTGATCGCCGATGGTCGACGACGGGTCAGCCTGGCGGCATCCGGCACCCTGTTGGGCCTCGCAGCGCTCGCCAAGCTGTCCGCCCTGCTGGTCCTCCCCATCTACATAGTGGCCATCGTCGTTCGTCGTGACGGGGACTGGCGCGCGCGCGTGGGATCGATGGGCGCGATTGCGCTCCCGGTCGGTCTGCTGGTGGTGCCGTGGTGCGTGCTGTTCTATCTGCGGTGCGGGGTGTTCGTGCCGCCCTGGGTGAAGCCGGACGCCTGGCTGATCGAGCACTATCCCTTCGTGAAGGCGCTCGTCAGCCGACCGTGGTACTACTACGCGGTGAAGCTGCCGCTCGTGATGCCGCTCGTGGGTGTCGCCGCCTGGACGCTGCTGCGGGATGGGGCGGCGTGGCGCGACCGCGGTGTGCAGGTCTCCGCCGCCTGGTTCGTGGTGCTCGCGGGGGCCATCACGCTGATGGGCGTCGACGGCTACGGGTTCCAGATGCGGCATCTCGCGCCGGCCGTGACCGCCGTCTACGTGCTCCTGGCGTTGCTGATCGCCCGGGGCGACCGGCCTGTGCTCGTGGTCGCCTCGGTCTGGGCGATCCTTGTGGGGACCGTGACCGGCGCGATGTACCTGTTGCTCCCCCGGCTCGACGAGATTCTGAGCCTGGCCGAAGTCGCCCGCGTGATTCGGTTCTGAGCGGGTGGGGAGGCGCCAGGCGAGGCCGCGGATTGCGCGGCCGGGCGAGGCCCTGTGTCGGAGTGCCGGTGGCGAGGGTGATGCCGGGGCCCCCGGACCGGCGCCCCGCGTCGTGCCCCATCCCCGCCGTGCAAGGCCGTTGAAACCCCGTGCGAACCTGCACTAAGGTACGAGGGCCGGGCGACTCGCGTGAGCCGTGCGGCCGAAGGAGGCCCGCCATCATGACACGCTCCGCGTACCCGTTGCTCGCACTCCTTGCCGGTGCCACCCTGGGCTGCCAGCCGGCTGCGCCGCCGCCGCCCCCCGCCGCTGCCCGCGCCGATGCTACGCCGCTGGTCCAGTCCGACCGGCTGAAGGGCAGCCACCGGTTCGAACAGAACGGCTGGATCTTCGTGCGCCTCGCTGGTGCCCCGGATCACCTCGGCTATCAGAACGGCTACCTGCTCGCGGCCGAGATCGAGGATCTCCTGCGGGTGTCGAAGCCGTTGCTCGAGAAGACGACCGGCAAGCCGTGGGCGTTCTATCGCGAGGCGGCCGAGAAGATCATGTGGCCCGGCATCGACGCCGAGTACCGCGAGGAGCTCGACGGCATCGTGGCCGGCCTCGCCGACAAGGGCGTCAGCGCGGACCGATGGGACATCGTCGCGCTCAACGCGATGGAAGAGCTGCCTGACTACTACGTGCCGTGGCTCGACAGGCAGAAGGGCAAGACGCCTGCGGTCCACAGTCCGGGCAACTGCAGCGCTTTCATCGCGACCGGCGACTGGACGAAGGACCGCCGCATCGTGATCGGCCACAACGCCTGGACCGACTACATCGTCGGGGCGCGGTGGAACATCATGTTCGACATCACGCCGGCGCATGGCCATCGGATCCTGATGGACGGCCTGCCGGGCGTCATCACGAGCGATGACGATTTCGGCGTGAACGATGCCGGCCTCGTGATCACGGAGACGACGATCACGCAGTTCGAAGGGTTCGACCCGTCCGGCACCCCGGAGTTCTACCGGGCGCGGCGCGCGATGCAGTACGCCGAGTCGATCGACGACTACGTGCGCATCATGGTGGAGCGCAACAACGGCGGCTACGCCAACGACTGGCTGATCGGCGACAACAAGACGGGCGAGATCGCCCGCTTCGAGCTGGGCCTGAAGAACTGGTCGGTGGATCGCACGAAGAACGGGTACTTCGTCGGGGCCAACTTCCCGTCGAACCCGAAGCTGATCAAGGAGGAGACCACCTTCGACGTCAAGAACCCGGCGAGCTCGCCCAACGCCAGGAAGGCGCGCTGGGAACAGCTGATGGCCAAGCACAAGGGCGCCATCGACGCCGAGATCGGGAAACAGCTGGAGTCGGACAAGTACGACGTCATCGAGCGGCGCGACGGGCCCACCGAGCGCAGCCTGTGCGGGTTGAACGACACGTCGCCGCGCGGCATCAAGGAGTGGGACTGGGCGCCGTTCTTCCCGGGCGGCACCGTCCAGGCCAAAGTGATGGACGCCGCCATGGCCGAGAAGCTCGAAATGTGGGCCGCCATGGGCCATCCCTGTGCGCCCGACTTCAAGGCGGAGGCCTTCCTGACGGCGCATCCCGAGTTCGGGTGGATGAAGGGCCTGCTCCGCGACATGAAGACCGAGCCGTGGACGCGGTTCCGGGCCGGGATGACCACGGGCCAGTAGGACGGAGCCCCGGCATGTCGATGCGGCATCGGACGGGCGGGCGCGCGGCGCCCGGCTGGATCCTGGCGGGCGTGGCGACCGCCTGGCTGGCCTCCGGCGCGTGCTCCCAGCAGGGACCGTCGCCGGTGCCGATCACGCTTGGGCGAGATACCTGCGCGAAGTGCCGGAACGTCATCCACTCCCTCGATGCCGCGGCGGAGGCTGTCTACCCTGACGCGCCGCCGCGGTTCTATGACGACCTGGGCTGCCTCGCGACCGACGCGGCGGCCATCCGCCCGGGCGTGCAGATGTACGTGCAGCTGGCGGGCGGGAAGGGATGGGCACGCGTCGAGGACGTGACGTTCGCATCGCCGCCCGGCACCCACACGCCGCAAGGCTACGACTTCCTGGCTTATCCCGAAGACGAAGCCCGCGCGATCGCTCCCGATCACTGGGCCCGCGGGTGGGAGGACCTGCGGATCGATCTGGCCAGGAAGCGATGAGACCGCTTCGCCCCGCCAATGTGCGTCACGAGCGAACTCCTCTGTAGAGACTCACCCGGCGCCGTGTAGAACCTGCACGACCGGACGCCTGCCCGTCAACGTGTGCAGGCCATGTCCAGCCGGCCGATGCGCACGGATCGGCCGGATCCCGCGTGTCGGCAGCGATTCGAGGCGGGCGAGGCGGGGCCTCCGAGCGAGGCTGCACGCGGATCGAGACTTGCTAGCCCAACGAGAAGAGAACGGCGATTGGCGCCAGGTCCCCTGCGCTCGTGCACGGGCTCTCGCACTCGCCGTTCAGCAGACCGGGGGCGCCAACTGGGAGAGGCACCCTCAGGCGATCGGGGGCCGGGTCGTCAACGGCCTGGCCCCCGAAGCCACTCGCGCAGCACCGCCAGCAACCGGTCGATGTCCTCGCTGCTGTTGAAGAAGTGGCAGGACACCCGGATCCCACCGACCAACGACGTGTAGCGGATCGACACCATCACCTGCCGGTCGAGCAGGTAGTCGAGCGCCTGCTGCTCGCGTCCGACGCTGCCCAGTCCGAACGTCACGATGCCGGCCCGCTGCGCCGGATCGCGCGGCGTGACGACGGTCACGCCCAGCGTGTCGAGGCCTGCGATCAGCCGTGCCGTGAGCCCCGCGATGTGCACGGCGATCACGTCCTGTCCCACCTCGTGAATGAGCCCGATGCTTGCGGCCAGGCCCACCGCGCCGGGATAGTTGCTCGTGCCGCCGGTTTCGTAGCGGCGCGCCGTGGGCGTGAAGGTCACGGGCTGCAGCGGCGTGATGGCCGGCGTCTGGAAATACGCGCCCCAGCCGCCCGCGGGCGGTTCGACCGCCAGGTACCCCGCGATGGGCGCACCCAGCGTCTCCATGAACCCGCGCCGGAAATAGAGGAACCCGGCGCCGAACGGCGCGTTGAGCCACTTGTGCCCGCCGCAGGCGAGGACGTCGATCGGGGTGCGGGTGACGTCGATCGGACACGCGCCCAGTTGCTGAACGGCATCGACGATGAACGCGAGGCCGCGGTCGCGGCAGAAGGCCCCGATCGCGTCGAGGTCCGCACGGTACCCGTTGCTCCATTGCACCGAGCTCATGACGACCGCGCGGGTGCGGCTGTCGGCCGACTCCGCGAACCGGGCGGCCGGCAGCGTGCCGTCCTGGTGCCGCACGAGCCGGATCTCCGGGCCCGGGCCCGCCGGAGGCTGCCGCCACGGCAGCGGCACCTGCAGGTATTCGAGGTCCGGGACCAGAATGTTGTCGCCCGGCGCCAGCGGGAGAGCCCGCGCCGCGACGGTCAGTGCCTGGGACGTGTTCTCGACCAGGGCAATCTCATCGACGGAGGCGCCGACGAGCCGGGCGGCGGCGGGACGCGCGGCGTTTCGCGCTTCGTCGAGCGCGATGTGGAAATCCGTCGCGGATCGCGCGGGGCAGTCCTGGACCTGCCGCAGGAAGCCGGCGATGGCGTCGGCCGCCACGCGCGGCGCGAGACTCGCGCACGCCGCATCGAGAAACGTCTTGTGGCGGAGCGCCGGGAATTGGGCGCGGGCGTCGGCCAGTGGCATGGGCATGGGCGGGATCCGTAATCGACGGGTGGAAGCGTCGCGCATCCCGGGCGGATGTCCGCCAGGGTGCCCGACGACGGTCGGCCAATTCTACACGGCCACGGCGCCGCGCGCGCTACGCCCGCAGATAGTCGGCCTGCCAGTCCTTGACCATTCGCTTGATGGCCTTCTGATCGTGCAGGTTCTCGTCGAGGACCTTCTGCGCCAGCACCGGCAGTTCGGCGTCTCCCGCGAAGCGGAGGGCGACGAGTTGCTTGGGGGTGAACTCGTTGATACGCGACTTGAGAGCCGCGGGCAGGATCTCGCGCATCCGCAGCCGCATCTCCAGCCGGATCACGCGATCCTGCACCGTCACGACCATCATGCGCGACAGGGCGAACAGCAGGACCAGCGCGACCGCCAGCAGCACCCCGAACAGGCTGGCCCACGAGGGGCCCACGACCATGTTGTAGAGCGCCCAGAGGAAGTTGAGCGCGAACAGCGGGAACGCCACGAGGTGGTACGCGGGCAGGATCCGCCCGTGGTTCTCGAAGTTCTGCGGGACCTTGTCAGCCATGGTGGCTCCTGGAAGCTGGCCGCCCCGCGCACGGCACGAGGCGGCGAACGAGTCGCGACCTACCGCGATCCGGCGCCGGGGCCGCCGGCGGTTCCGGCGCCGCCTTCCGGCGCGACCACGGGCGTGCACGTCGGGAACTTGAACGCGCCGATTCGCGTGCGCCACGGCGCCTCGTTCCCCGGGGTCCCCATCAGGGCCAGGTACTCGGTCGTGAACCAGAACGTGCAGTCGTCGGCCGGGTCGATGCTCATCATGCTGTAGTCGCCCCAGCGTCCGGCCGGGTGGGTCTGCGAGCCGCCGCCCGCCTTCATGACAAGCTCGCCGGACAGCCGGCCCTTCGTGGTCGCCGTCGCCGGCCGGGCGGCATAGCGAATCGACGGGTACGATTTGGCGCTCGAGGCGCTGTAGCCCAGCGCGATATTGCCAGCGTGATCCATGCTGAGGCTGCCCATCCATCGCCAGAGCGACGCACCGGGCGCGTAGGTCCCCTGCTGGAAGATCGTCGGCGCGGAGCTGCCGCTGGTGGGTATCCGGATCTCGTACCAGCGGATGCCCGCGCGGTTCAGGCTGGCCTTGACCGTGTGGTTGGTCAGGACCGACGCGAACGCGCCGCGGTTCCGGTAGGGCAGGCTGTGCATCAGCCGGTCATTGAGCAGGTCGAGGCGCTGCGCGGTGCCCGGTTGCGGAACTTCCCTCGCGATGTTCGAGTTGAAGGGAGCCGTGGCCAGGATCGTCGGTCCCGAAAACGTGGAGTTGGCGGGCGTGGCCCAGTCCGCGTGGAACTGCCAGATCTCCAGCTGGTCCTGCGGGTAGCCCCAGTAGTTGTCGTCGAAGTGCATGAAGTAGTTCGGGGCCCCCTCCGGCGGCGCGGTCGCGCCGATGACCGTGGTCGGCAGCATGCCGCCGAGGGCGGCGTCGACCGCGTGCAGATCGAAGTACAGCATCCCGGCGCCAGGATCCCCGGTGAGCAGTTTCGCGCGCTCGAATGCGGCCGCGCCCGCCCCGCCCCAGCTCCAGAAGAAACCGCTCCAGACGAACTGGTTGAACGACATGTAGTACCCGTCCGGCCACACGCCGAGGTGCGGGTAGTCGTTCAGCTTGGTGTCGCTCATCTTGTAGGCGTAGCGGTAGTAGCTGCCGGTCGGATCGCCGGACTGTGACACGGCGAGGCACTGGTAGTATGGGCCGACGGTCGAGCCGTTCGGGAAGGAGAACTGGCTGATCAGCCAGCGGTCCGCGGCCCGGTCGTACAGGACCACGGGGTCCCCGTTGTTCGTTGCCTCGCACGGTCCCCCAAATCCCGCCCAGAGCGTGTTGATCGGCGCTGGCCCGTACAGCATCGTGCCGGTCGTCTTGCTGAAGACCGCCATCATGATGTTGACCGTCTGCACGTAATGCTGCGGGCCGACATCGCCGTTGGTGTCGGGCGGCAGGTAGCCCTGCAGGTTATTGATGCCCTCGAACCTGCGGAGCGGGGCGGGCGCGCGAGGGCCCGGCGTGGATGTCTGCACGACGGGATCGACCGAGGGTCGCACGCCGGCTGCCGGCTCGCGAACCCACTCGTGCTCGGGCATGACGCGGATGCTGGTGGCCGCCTCGAGGTGCACCGTCGGGATGTCTCTCAGGGCGGGCGACTGATCGACCTTTGTCGGCAGCACCACGCGCGTTGGCGCGACCACGGTCGGGCCGGAGCTCGGTTTTGGCGGCGGGCCCTGGGCGGCGAGGGACACCCCACCCGACACCACCGCCATCGCGACCGCAAACATCAGGGTTCGCTTCACACCGGGCTCCTTGGCGAGCGGGATAAGGCTGACTGGGAGGCGCACTCCATTATATACAGCAACGGTGTCCGCCCGGGTGGGCCTGGAGCGTGCGAGCGTGCAAACGTGGCGCGCCAGCGGCGGTGGCCCCAGGCGGGGCGCCGCCGACGCAGCAGGGACGGCTGTCACACCCGCGATCGACGCGCGTGCAGGACGATCGACAAGACCGTGTAGTACGCAGGAAACAGGAGCGACACCCACAGCAGCCACGATGGAACCGTCGGGATGCGCCAGACCATCGCGACCACCAGCACGGCCCAGGCGCATGCCAGGCCCACGGTCAGCGGTCGCAGCGTCGGCGTCCTCGACGGGTAGACGTAGCCCATGGGAACGAAGACCAGTGCCGCCAGCCCCAGCACGATCGCCGCGTTCACGGTCGGCGGCCACGCCGCCACGTAGAGGTAGAGCGCGACGACGTTCCAGTACGACGGGAAGCCGGTAAAGCAGTGGTCGACACTCTTGGCATCCGTCCGGCTGAAGCCGAACGCGCTGGCCAGCAGCACCACGGCGGCCACGGTCCACGACCACCCCTCGGGCAGCATGCCGGCCCGCACCATGAGGACGGCTGGCACGAACACGTACGTCAGGTAGTCCACCACGTCGTCCAGCCGCGCGCCGTCGATCTGCGGGGCGCGCTCCCTGACCCGGGCCAGACGGGCAAGCCATCCATCCGTGCCATCGACCACCGTCGCGGCGATGAGCCACAGGAACGCCCGGCGGTAGTCGGCGTCCTCGACCGCCAGCAAGGCCAGCAGACCCAGCAGGGCGCCGGACGCCGTGTAGAGATGTACCGACCACGCAGCGATAATCGCGCCGGCCGGTGCGCCGCCGGTGCGACGGGGCACAGGATCCGCCTGGCTCATGGGTCATCACGGTAGCACGCCTCGGCTGCGGTACAATCGCTCCCGTTGAAAGACTGGACCATCACCGCCGCCGACGCCGGCACGCGACTGGATGCCTGGCTCGCCCGCCAGCAGGAGGTGGGATCGCGAGGCCGGGCCTCCGAATGGATCGCGCGCGGCAAGGTGTATCTCAACGGCGCCGCCGTCGAGCCGGCGCGCGCCGGGCGCAAGCTGCGGCCCGGCGACAGCGTGGGGTTGTGGGTGGACCGTCCCGGTTCGGCCCGCGCGGTCGATCGCGCGGTGCACGACGCCCGGCCCCTGCTCCACGTTATCCACGAGGACCGGGCCGTCGTCGTCGTCGACAAGCCGCCCGGCCTGCTCGTCGAGCCGCTGCCCGGCCACGGGGACGACGAGGTGACGGTCGCGCACCTGCTCGGAGACCACTTCAGTCAACACGTCCGGGCGCGGACCTACGTGGTGCATCGGATCGACCGCGACACGAGCGGGCTCGTGCTGTTCGCGCGGACGCCCGCGGCCCGGGACTCCCTGCAGGCCCAGTTCGAGCAGCGAACACCGCTGCGGGTCTACCAGGCGGTGGTCCACGGGCGGGTGACGCCGCAGCGCGGCACCTGGACGGACCGGCTGTCGTGGGACAGCGAGTCGCTCCTGCAGCGCCGGGCCCACGGGCGCGACGCGCGGGCCAAGGACGCCATCGCACATTACGTCGTCCTGGAGCAGTTCGCGTCGTTCGCGCTGATCGAGGTGTCGCTGGTGACGGGGAAACGGAACCAGATTCGCGTGCAGGCCGGCATGCGCGGCCACCCGCTGGTCGGCGAGCGCCAGTACCGGCACGGGTTTCCCCCGGAGCCTCCAGATTCGCCCACGCTGGACCGGCAGGCGCTGCATGCGTGGCGCCTCGGGTTCGTGCACCCGGAGGACGGACGCCAGGCGGTGTTCACGGCCCCGCTGCCCGAGGATCTGTCGCGGCTGCTGGCGCTGCTGCGCGCGGGGCCACCCGGCTGAGCCCGGCGCCCGGTTGAGTTGACGACGCGCCGGAAATGTCGCGCGCGGGCTTCAGCCCGCGTGCCGGGATCGGACCTGCTCATCACATGTGAGCCCCGGGGTCGCGTGCGCACCCGCCCCGCGCGTCCGCGTGTCCGCGCGGTTCTTCGCGCGGTGTTTCGCGTTGACAAAGCCGCCACCGAAGCCGATGATCTTGGCCGACTCGCGTAGGTTGATTGGCACCACCGCCCCCAAGGTCCGTCGTGATATCGGCAGCGCGACGGGTGCCTCGCGGACCCTGCCCTCGTTTCGTGGAAAGGAGACCCCTATATGCGGTCGTGGGTTCGCTCGCTCGTGGTTCCCGTCCTCTTCATCGGGCTCGCTGCGTGCGGTGGCAGCAGCAACAGCAGTCCCACCACGCCGACACCGACGCCGCCGGCGCCGACGCCGAACCGGGCTCCGAGCGTCACGGGCATGAATATCACGCCGAGTTTCGGGATCTCCCAGTTGACGTCGTTCGCGATGGCCGGCTCCGCGACTGATCCCGACAACGACAGCCTCACGTACACGTGGGACTTCGGCGACGGAACCCAGTCGGGCGGACAGAACGTCAGCAAGCTCTACACCGGCGGCGGGGCGATGACCGTGCGCCTGACGGTGAGCGACGGCAAGTCCGCCCAGGGGGCGGTGCAGACGGCCACGGGGTCCGACACCCGCACGATCAACGTCGGCACGATGGCGGGCCGGTGGCGCCTGACGACGACGGCGTGCCCGGGGCAGAACCAGGACTTCACCATGACGCTGGCGCAGTCCGGCGGCACGGTGACCGGCACGTTCGAGATGCCGAACGGGTTCTGCAACGGCGCGAGGGGCCTGACCGGCAAGACGGATCCGGCCGAGCCTGGCACCTTCAACGCGAACGGGCACGTCTCCATCCGCTTCAAAGCCGGCGTCTTCCTCGATTTCTATTTCCGGGGCGACATGCAGGCGCCCGGCAGCAAGGTCGTGGGCGGCGTCTTCAACTCGGGCTTCGGCGGGCAGTCGACGACGCTGGACAAGATCGGGTAGCCGCCCCGGCGCGGCGGCGCGGCGCGCGACACGAAAGCGAAAAAGGGGCCTGGCCCCTTTTTCGTTTTCAGGCCCGCGCGGGTTCGATGTCCACCGCGATGTTCCGCCACTTGCCCTGTCGGAATCGCAGCACGCTCAGCCCGCAACGCGTGACGTGCCCGATCACGATGGCGAGCCAGATGTCGGCGGCCTGCAGGCCGCGCGCGGCGTCGAGAGCAAAGCACAGGCCGATTGGCACGCCGATCTGCGAGACGAGCGAGATGTAGAACGGGCCCTTGGTGTCCCCGGTGCCCTGGAGCGCGCCGGTGTAGGACAGCGCCACGGTGATGAAGAACCCCGAGACGCTGAGGTAGCGCAGCAGCACGGTGCCGATCGCGACGACCTGGCTGTCATTCAGCCCGAAGATCCCCAGCAGCACGTCCGGGATCCACACGAACATCGCGCCGACGACGGCCGCGACGAGCAGGCCGATCCGCGAGGCCGCGAAGGCGGCACCCGTCGTTCGATCGGGTCGCCCGGCGCCGAGATTCTGGCCCGCGACGGCCCCCGCTGCGCCCATCAGGCCGACCGAGGTCCACGTAATCAGCGAAAACAGCTCGGTGTAGCACACCGCGTACGCGGCCTGCGCCTCGGCGCTCTGCTCGAGCGAGCCGATGAACCGCAGGAGCATGACGCCCGCCACGTTCATCGCGATGCCCTGGAGCCCGGTCGGGAGGCCAAACCGGAAGATCGACCGGATGATCGTCCAGTCCGGTCTGAACGTAATCGGGCGAGGCACCTGCACGGCGTACCGGCCGGACCGCACCATCGCCAGGCCGATGGCGGCCACGATGAGGTTCGCGGTGACGGTGCCGAGCGACGCGCCGAACGCGCCGAGGCGGGGGATGGGACCCAGCCCGGGGATCAGGACCACGTTGAATGCCGCGTTCATGACCGTGGCGGCGATGCCGAGCCTGAGCGGCGTGCGCGCGTCGCCCGCCGCGCGAAACGCGCCCCCCAGCATGAAGAACACGAGCATGCCCACGTTGCCGACGAACAGCGTCCGGAGGAACGGCATGGCCGCGGCCTTGACGGGCGGCGCTGCGTGGACGACGTCGAGCAGGTAGGGCGCCAGCACCCAGCCGGCCACCGCCAGGATCGCCGACAAGGCCAGCGACGTGAGGAACGCCTGGTGGACGACCCGGTTCACCTTCGCGGGTTCGCCGGCCCCCGCGAAGCGGGCCACCAGGACGCCCATGCCCGAATACAGGGACACGATGAAGACGATGACGACGAGGAAGATCTGCCAGCTGACGCCGATGGCGGCGTTGGACGTGTAGCCGACAAAGTGCCCGACCATCGCATGGTCGATGATGCCCTGCAGCCCCGCGATGACGTTCTGGAGCATGGTCGGCCAGGCGAGTTTCCAGACGGCGGCGGCCATCGGGCCCTCGACGATGGAGCGATCGAACGTCTGCATGCGGGCGCGCATTTCAGCCATGGCGATTCGTGCAGCCGGCCGGCCGCGGCGGGCGGTCGGGCGGGACGGCGGTCGTTGTCGGGCGTGGCGCTGGCCCGTCCGGTGCCGGCCCGCCGCGCGATGTCAGATACGGGTACATCAACAGGGATTTCCGCTATCTTAACCAACCACCGCTCGCCCTCGGCAGGAATTCGTCTGGCCGCCTCGCGGCGCTGGCACGCGTGCTACGATGCAGACCATGCCGGAAAGCCTCCGCCGCGCGATCTTCTGGACCAGCGATGCGGTCTGGGGCCCGTGGGCCACGCCGATCGGCCCGGTGCCCGGCCCCCTGATGGTGCTGCTCATCCTGACCGGGCTCTTCCTGACGTTCCGGACAGGTGTCGTGCAGGTGCGCCGGTTCCCGGAGGCCGTGCGCACGATGATCCCGAAGGCCACCGCGGGCGCGCGCGGATCGCTGTCGCCGTTCCAGGCGTTCATGACCGCGCTCGCCGCCTCGATCGGGACCGGGAACATCGCGGGCGTGGCCACCGCGATCGTGTCGGGCGGACCGGGCGCGCTCTTCTGGATCTGGGCCTACGGGTTCGTGGCGATGGCGATCAAGTTCGCCGAGGCCGTGCTCGGGGTCACGTTTCGCGTCGCGGGGAAGGACGTCAGCTCGTCCGGCCCGATGTACTACCTGCGCGACGGGTTGCACTCGCGGTGGCTGGCGGGGACCTACGCGCTGGTCGCGGCTCTCGCGGCGCTGTTCACGACGCCGTTCACCCAGCCGAACTCCATGGCCATCGTGCTCAGGAGCCAGTTCGGCGTGCCGACGCTGGTATCGGGCATCGTGATCGGTGTGCTGACGTGGCTCGTCATCATCGGCGGCGTGAAGTCGATCGGCCGGGTCGCCGAGACGCTCTCGCCGCTGAAGGTCGGCCTCTACCTGCTCGGCGGCCTGTTCGTCATCCTGACGCACGCCGCGCAGGTGCCCTCCGTGCTGGCGACCGTGTTCCGGGAGGCGTTCTCGTTCAAGGCGGCGATCGGCAGCAGCGCCGGGATCGGGATCATCATCGCCATGCGGTACGGGCTCGCGCGCGGCATCTACGCGAATGAGGCCGGGTACGGGACCGCGGCGGTGGCGTACGGCACCGCCCGCTCGGTGCAGCCGGCGCAACAGGGCCTCAACGCCGTGATCGAGGTCTTCGTGGTCTCCTTCGTGACCTCGTCCATCAGCGCGCTGAGCATCCTCGTGAGCGGGGTCTGGCGGTCCGGCCAGACCAGCACGGCGGTCGTCGCCCAGGCGTTCAACACGGCCATTCCGAGCGTCGGGGGCTGGATCGTCGCGTTCTGCGCGTTCCTGTTCGGCTACACGACGCTGATCGGCTGGGCGTACTACGGGGAGCAGTTCCTCGAGTACCTGCTGGGCCGGCGCGTGGCGCTGCCGTATCGCTGGGTGTATTGCCTGCTCATCCCGCTCGGCGCGACGCTGAGCGTCGAGACCGTGTGGGCGTGGGGCGACCTGATGAACGGCCTCCAGGTCTTCCCGAACATCGTCGGCCTCATTGGCCTGAGCGGCATCGTGGCCGCGGCCGCTCGCACGTCGGTGTCCACGCCGCGCCCCGGCGCGGGGGGCGCGGGGCCGTAGCCCGGTCGCCCACGAACGCCGCGGCAGCAACGGGTCGGCTGGAGCAGGCGGGCCAGGCCGTGAATCACCAGCCGCGAGCCGTGAGCCGCGAGCGTCAGCGCGCGAGCAGGAACTCGCGGAACGTCGCGGGGCGGGTGTCGGGCAGATCGACGGCCAGGAGCGGGCGCGAGCGCCAGTCGCGCTCGTGGAGCGGCAGTTCGGGCTCGACCCCCAGCGTATCCTCGACAGCTTGCGCGAACTTGGCGGGGTGCGCGGTGGCCAGGATGATGGCCGGCGTGGCGGCGGCGTCCGACTCCCGTTCGCGCAGCGCTGCCGCGTAGCCCACCGCGCCGTGCGGATCGAACACGCGCCCATGACGGTCGAACGCCCGGCGCATTGCCGCGCGGGTACCGGGCTCGTCGACGACGATCCCGTGGACGCGCGCCCGCACGCCGGCCGCGGATCCCCCGCACAGCTCGAGCACGCGGGGGAAGTTGCTCGGGTCGCCGACGTCCATCGCGTTCGACAGCGTCGCGATCGACGGGCGCGCGCGGTAGACGCCCGTTTCCAGGAACTCCGGCAGCACGTCGTTCACGTTGGTGGCGGCGATGAAGTGATGGACCGGGAGGCCCATCCGCTGCGCGACGAGGCCGGCCGTGAGGTTGCCGAGGTTGCCCGACGGCACCGCGAAGGTCACCGGCTCGCCCGTCGCCCGGGTGGCCGCGAGGTAGGCGGCCACGTAGTAGAAGCTCTGGGGCAGCAGGCGGCCGATGTTGATCGAGTTGGCCGACGACAGGCGCAGTGGTGCCAGGGCCTCGTCCAGGAACGCGGCCTTCACCAGCCGCTGGCAGTCGTCGAATACGCCGGGCACGCGGACGGCGGTGACGTTGCCGCCGATGGTGGCCATCTGCGCTTCCTGGAACGGAGAGACCTTGCCCGCCGGGTAGAGCACGACAACCCGGACGCCTGGCACGCCGGCGAAGCCGTGGGCGACCGCGCTGCCCGTGTCTCCAGACGTGGCCACCAGGATCGTGGCGTGCTCGCCGCGCCGGGCGAGCAGGTGGCCAAAGAACCGGCCGAGGAACCGGGCGCCGAAGTCCTTGAACGCGAGCGTCGGGCCATGGAACAGCTCGAGGACGGACAATCCGTCGCCGAGCGGCACCAGGGGCACCGGGAAATCGAGGGCCGATCGCACGAGCCGGTCGATGTCCCCGGACGGAAACTCGTCTCCGAGACAGGCCTGCGCGAGGCGTGCCGCCAGGTCCGGAAAGGGCAGGCCTCGCCACGCGTCAATCTCCTCGTGCGAGAAGTGCGGCCAGTCGAGCGGCATGTAGAGGCCGCCGTCGGGGGCCAGGCCCTGCAGGAGCGCCTCGCGAAACGACACGAGTGGCGCGCGGCCCGTGGTGCTGGCCAGCCTCACCGCAGTGGCCTCCCGCCGCGGCCCGCGACCAGGGCCGACACCGCCACACAATCCCGACGGTCGTCGATCATGGCAGCACCCGTGCGCCCGCAGCGTTGATCGGGCCCACGTACGCCTCGCTGCCCAGGTCCGCCGCCGAGCGAAACGCGGCCCGCATCGCCCGCGCGGCCCGCGCCGCGACATCGGGCGAGTCCGCGAACGCAAAGACGGAGGGGCCTGACCCCGATATCGAACAGCCAAGCGCGCCTGCCTCGATCGCGGCATGGCGGGCGGCCGCGAACCCGGGGATCAACGCCGCCCGCACGGGCTCCACCAGCCGATCCTCGATGCAGCGGCCGAGCAACTCGAGATCGTTTCGGTACAACGCCGCGATGAGCGCGGCCAGATTGCCCCCGTTGGCGACGATGTCGCCGAGCGCGAAACGCCGGCCGTCCAGCAGGCGGCGCGCCTCGGCGGTGGACACCTCGCAGTGCGGGTGCACCACCGTGACGTGCAGGCCGTCCGGCACGGGGAGCCGCACGAGGTCGAGCGGGGCATAGCTCCGGATGAGGACGAACCCCCCGAGGATCGCCGGCGCGACGTTGTCCGCGTGCGGCGACCCGCAGGCGACGCGTTCGCCTTCCATGGCGCTCAGCACCAGTTCCTCGCGCGTGAGCAGGCGTCCCAGCAGTTCGTTGGCGGCGACGGCCGCCGCGGCGGCCGAAGCGCCCGAGCTGCCCAGACCGCTGGCGAGCGGCATCTGCTTGTGCAGCCGGATGCGGAGGCCGGCCGGGACATCCCGGGCACCACCCGCGACCCGGGCGCGGACGCGGGCCAGCACGTCGGCTGCCGCGACGCCCGCCACGTTGCGGGTCGGGTCGATGCTCAAGGCGCCGCCATCGCCCGTCACCGCCACGATCTCGATGCCCGGGGACGACCCAGGCTCGATCTCGACGAGATCCCCGGGCCGGTGGAGGGCGAAGCCGAGGACGTCGAAGCCCGGCCCCACGTTGGAGACCGAGGCCGGTGCGAACACGCGAATGGGCGGCTGGGCCATCGACGGCACTCCCGGCTACTTCTTTCCGGGCGCGGGCGGCGCGAGGAGCGTGCGCATCCAGAAGTCGTGCGTCTCGCGCATGGCGTGCGCGCGCTGGCCGGCCTGGATGCCGTGCCGGCTGTCCGGATAGAGCATCAGTTCGAAACGCTTGTTGTGCGTCGTCAGCCAGTCCACGACCTGGATCGTGTTCTGCGTGTGCACGTTGTCATCGATCGTGCCGTGCGTGAGCCGCAACCCGTCCCGGTAGCGTTCGGCCCAGGTCAGCACGGCGCCGTTCTTGTAGCCGTCAGGATTCTCCTTCGGCGTGTCCATGTAGCGCTCGGTGTAGACCGAGTCGTACAGCTGCCAGTCGGTGACCGATGAGCCGGCCTGCCCGAAGTTGAAGTACTCCGCGCCGCAGGTCAGGGCCATCGTGGTCGTATAGCCGCCGTAGGAGCCGCCCGTGATGCCAATGCGGTCACGGGCGATGAAAGGCTTCGCGCGCAGCCATTTCACTGCCGCGATGAGGTCGGCCATCTCCCACTTGCCGAGGTTGCGATGCATCAGCGCGACGCCCTGCTTGCCGAAGGCCCCGCTGCCCCGGTGGTCGACGCTGATCGTGATGATGCCGTGCTGGGCCCAGTACTGTGCCTGCAGGCCGACCCAGGTGTTGTGGACGCGGCCGGCGTCGGGGCCTCCGTAAATCGCGAAGACCACCGGGTACTGCTTCTTCGTGTTCTTCGCGTCGAACTCCGGCGGCAGGACCCAGTAGGCGGGCAGCTGGAACTGGCCATCCTCCGAGGGGATGGTGAACAGCTCGACCTTGCCGAGGGCATACTCGTCGAGCGCGGGCGTCCTCTGATCGCCCAGCTTCCGCACGAGCGTGCCGTCCGTCTTGTAGAGGTTCATCACGCCCGGCGTGGCGACCGTGCTCACGCTGTCGATGTAGTACGAGCCCTTCGGCGAGACCCAGGCGCGGTGCACGCCCTCCGTCCTGGTCAGCGTCTCCGGCGCGCTGCCGTCGAACCTGACGCGCATGAGCTGGGCGTCCCACGTCTTGCCGGGCCGGCCGATGAAGTAGATGTAGCCGTTCGCCTCGTCCACCGCGGCGATCGAATTGACGCGCCACGCGCCGGAGGTCAGGCGTGTTCTCAGCGATCCGTCGGTGTTGTAGAGGTAGAGATGCTCCCAGCCGTCCACGGCGCTGCGAACGAGGAAGCCCTGGCCGTTCTTCAGGTACGTCAGGTCCTCGAACCAGTCGACCCAGCTCGGCTGCTTCTCCTCGAAGATCATCGTTTTGCGGCCATCGGCGGGGTTGCAGGCGTAGAGCCGGAGCGTGTCCTGGCCGCGGTTCATCCACTGGACGGTGAGCGTCCCGGAGTCCGCCGACCAGAATGGCCACGCGATGTAGTGATCGGCCTTCGGGTCGAAGTCCATCCAGGCGAGCCTGCCGTCGGCGACGGTCGCAACCCCCATCTGGACGTACGGATTGGGATCGCCCGCCTTGGGGTAGCGCTGGCGCTCGAGTTCGCCGTGCTGGCCATCGGCGTGGAAGATCGGGAAGACGGGCACCGGGCCGTCATCGAACCGCATGAAGGCCAGCCGCGTGCTGTCGGGCGACCACCAGAACGCGGCGTAGGCGGTCGCGCGGCCCAGGATCTCCTCCATGTAGACCCACGAGGCGTAGCCGTTGAGGATCGTGTCACTCCCGTCACTGGTGAGCTGTCGCTCGAGGTCCTTGTCGAGGTCGTACGCGAAGAGGTTGTTGTCGCGCGTGTACGCGATCCACTTCCCGTCGGGCGAGAAGCGGGGGTTCTTCTCCTCGCCGGCGCTCGCGGTCAGGCGCCGAAACGCCCTGGCCGGAGCGTCATAGAAGTAGAGGTCGCCCTGCTGCGCCCACGCGAACCTCGTCAGGCCGGGCGTCGACGTGGTGGCCATCGCCGCCAGGAAACCGGCCGGCAGGTTCTTCTGGATCTCGCTGTAATCGCGGTGGATGACGGCCGAGCCGTCGATCGCGCTCACCGAAAACACCTTGCGCTGCTTGTCCGCCGGGTCGGTCCGGGTCTCGAGATAGTGGTCGTCGTCGAGCCAGCCGGAGACGACGGGCAGCCGCCCGAGCACGCCGCCTTCGCCCGGGGCATCGGGCGTGACAGGCATCGCCGGCACGCTGAACACCTGGTCGTAGGTGAACTGCCTCCTGGCGGGAGGCTTCGCCGCGCCGCTCAGGTGGATCGAGAAGGTCAGGCCGACGGCCGCCACCAGCGCGGCCGCGAGGAGAGGACGAACTGCCGTGCGCATGGATCCTCCAGGGACGGACGCGCGTGAGGCCGCAGGGGTCAGGTCCAGGTGAATGCTCCGGAATGCCGCCGCGTCGGGCGGGCGTGAACGAACGCAGCGTTCCGCATCTTAGGCGCCCCGGGGCCGGGGCGTCAACGCGCCGCCACGCCCACGGAGCGGACTGGCGTAAGATAACCGGACACCTGCGGACGCACCCACATGATTGACTGGCTGACTTCTCCCCATACCTGGATCGCACTCGTCACGCTGACTGCCCTCGAGGTCGTACTCGGCGTCGACAACGTGATCTTCATCTCGATCCTCGCCGGCAGGCTCCCGCCCGCCCAGCGGCCGCGGGCCAGGCGACTGGGCCTGTTCCTCGCGATGTTCATGCGGATCGGCCTGCTCATGTCGCTGGCCTGGATGATCCGGCTGACCGCGCCGCTCTTCACCCTGTTCGGGCACGGGTTCGCCGGCCGCGACATGATCCTGATCGGCGGCGGGCTCTTCCTGCTGGGGAAGAGCACCTTCGAGATCCACGACAAGCTGGAAGGGGACGAAGGTCACGAGTCGGCCCGCGTCCTGCCGTCGTTCACGGCGGTCATCATCCAGGTCATGCTGCTCGACATCGTCTTTTCGCTGGACTCGGTGATCACCGCCGTCGGCATGGCGAATGACCTCGCCGTGATGGTCACGGCCGTCGTCCTGGCGGTGGGCGTCATGATGGTGTCGGCCGACGCCGTCAGCGCGTTCGTCGACCACCACCCGACCGTGAAGATCCTCGCCTTGAGCTTCCTGCTGTTGATTGGGGTGTCGCTCATCGCCGACGGATTCGGGCAGCACATCTCGAAGGGGTACATCTACTTCGCGATGGGCTTCTCGGTGTTCGTCGAGTCGATCAACCTGCGCGTGCGGCACAGGACACCGCCCGTCGAACTACGGCACCCCTACGTGGATCCGGAGCATCCGCGGACCTGATCCGGAGCGCCCGGTCAATGGGCGCCGCTCGCGCCCCCGCCGGCCGCGCCAGCCGCCGCGGCGCCGGCGGCATGACCGTGCACCTGGCCTCCCGCTCCGTGGGCGGCCGACAGCACCGCGACCAGGCCCGCCATGCCGCCCTCCCCTTCGTGGCCGAGGTGGCCGAGCCAGCCGGGCATCGCACCCGCCCCGCCCTTCTGGAGCGCCTTGGCCCACGCCAGCGCGACCCCGAACGTCACGGCGTACGTCAGGTACGCCTCGAACCGCGCGGGATCCGCGGCGCGGCCACGTGCGCGCCCGGCATCGGCGAGTGAGCGGGAGAACGCTTTCCAGTGCACGGCCTGGCGCAGGCCCTCGTCGGAGAGCGGCGAGAGAGACGCGGCGACCCCAAACGTCACCACGCCGACGACGAGCAGGCTCACGGGAACGGCCAGGGGCCAGCCCTGGAAGCGGGCTACGAAGCTGGCCGCGACCGCCAGCCCGGCGATCGCGACCACGACCACGGCCAGGCCGATGCGCTGCAGCACGGCGGAGGAGCGCTCACGCTCGGAACTGATCAGGCCCCGTTGCCGGAGGTCCTCGCGGACCGCCCGGCGGAACAGCTTCCAGGCCTTCGGCGCCGCCGTCTTCAGATCGGACAACTTGACGCTGCCACGCGGGCCCTTGCCCGTGACGAAGAGCATGTCCATCACGACGCGCTCGTGCGATGGCAGGTCGCGCGGCTCGCCCACCTTGATCACCGAGAACTGCCGCTGGCCCCACCTCTTGTCCGCCTCATCGATGCGGATGAACCCGCGCCGGGCCAGGTCCAGCAGCGCGGCGACCAGGTTCCCCCAGGTCGGCAGCGCTGCGGAACGCGTCAGCACGCCCGCCAGGGCGACCGGCAGGTCGCCACGCGGCGCCGGCTCGCGGCCGGTTCGATCGTCCGAGGCCAGCGTCGCCCGGTGGTTGTTCCAGTAGAAGAACAGGAGCATCAGGCCGCTGACCAGAATCAGGCCGCCCGCGGTGGCGAACGCCGGGCCCCACCGGCGTGCGCGCGCGGCGGTCTCCTGCCATGCCGGCGGCCCCTGCGCCAGCGCGTGCAGCGGAAATCGGATCGTCGCGACCCACGTCTCGTTCCGGTCGATGCCGCACCGCTCGAACGTCGACGCCCCGGTCGCCTCGCGTTCGTTCCGGGTGGCCGGCGGATCCACGGTCACCGAGTAGGGACCCGAGAACCCGGCGGGCGGCACGACCTGCACGCGGCTGCAGGCGATCGGATACTCGTGGCTGGCGGGCAGGAGATGCCAGGCGAAGGCGTCTTCATCGCCGGCGGGGACCACGACACCCAGCACGCGATAGGTCAGCTCGAAGGTGTGCGTCGAGTTGGCCGTCGGCGCAAAGCGCCAGGTGACGCGTCGTCGCCCGTTGTCGGTGCGCCTCACCTCGACCTGCCCCTGGCTCTTCCCGCGGTCGAGGGGGATCCCGTCCATCGACGCCGACACGACGGTGATTCCGTCCGTCCGGCGCGTCGGCAGTTCGCGGAAGACGGTGGTGAAGGGATCGGGGCCGAACACGAACACCGCGTGCTCGGTGACGACGAGAGACCCGTCGGTCGACAATGCGAGCCGGACATCGAAGCGATCGGCTCGAAACGGCTTGGCCGCGGCGGCCGGGAGTGCCGGCAGCGCGAGCGCCACGAGGACTGGCAGAACGAGACGCCACCGTACCACGTCGCCTCCAGTCGATCCGCCGTCGGCAGGCGGGTCGCGGGTGCATGCTTTCGAAATGATATCACTTCGAAATCTAGCTGTCCAGGCGGTGTCGGCGTGCGGCTGTCGGCGTGCGGCGCACTCACGGACGCCGAGCTCACGGCGTGCGGACCTGCGCAGGGTCGTCCTCCGGATCGCCGCGGATCCAGCCCGGCCGGGAACGCATGCGGCGTGATCCCGTCTGGCCTGCGGGGCGGCGGCTCGCGGATCGCGGGGCGGCGTCGTCCCCCGGGATCGCCGCGGCGTGGAGCGTCAGCAGAGGGGCTGGTCGTCGGGACGGTCGCTGCCGGGAGCCATCCACGCCTGCACGGGGATCGAGATGAGCGGGTATTTCCGGCGCAAGCCCACCACCCGGCCGATGTACTCGCCTTGCGGAAACTCGCCGCGGAGCAGGCGCCGTTTCAGCCGCCGGATCTCGTAGCGGTACAGGTCGTTCAGGTAGGCCATCACGAG
This sequence comes from uncultured Acidobacteriota bacterium, assembly GCA_963813325.1. Classification (GTDB taxonomy): domain Bacteria; phylum Acidobacteriota; class Vicinamibacteria; order Vicinamibacterales; family JAKQTR01; genus CAWEYM01. The sequence goes on along the minus strand of CAWEYM010000001.1, from coordinate 107,467 downwards.
CCCGGGCCTGGTGGCTGCCCGCGGGCGGACCCCGTGGGCGGCGAGCTGCTCGAGGACGTCGTCGCGGTAGATGAAGGGCATCGCCAGAGTGATTCTACCAAGGCGCCTGCCACTGCGGTGGCCGGGCGCCAGAAAGGCCCTGCGCGCCGGCGGACCGGCCCGGCGGATCCGGTCGGCGCCGGGCTCGACGAGACCAGGTCGCGGAGGCCGTCGTGATTTCCGAAGCCGGTGTGGACACGCACGACGGAGTTATGACTTGACGACCTGAAATCTCCTGTGATAGGGTCCCGCCTCACATCATCGTTCAATACGGCGCGCGCCCGACGGTTGGCTTTCTGCCCCCAGACACAGGAGTCACCTGCGCCACATTCTGTTCGGGGCCATTCTGTTGGTGCTGGTGCTAGTCCCTCATCCGACGTCGGCCCAACTGCTGACGGGCGCGATCACGGGCACAGTTTCCGACAACACCGGCGCGGTGATGCCGGGTGTCACGATTACGGTCGCCGGGGCGAACCTCATTGGCGGTGCGCAGACCCAGGTGACCCAAGGCAATGGCGAGTATCGATTCAACAACCTGCCGCCAGGCGACTACGACCTCGCGTTCGAGCTCGCCGGGTTCCGCGGGTTGGAGCGCAAGGGGATTCACATCAGCGCGGGCCTCGTTGCGACCATCAACGTATCGTTGGAGGTCGGCGCGATCGAGGAGCGTGTCGTCGTGACGGGCGAGTCGCCGACGGTCGATACGAAGTCGAACGTGCAGCAGACGGTCATGGGGCAGGACGTGATGGAGAGCGTGCCGACGGGCCGTGACGTCTGGTCTCTGGCGAAGATCATTCCCGGTGTGACGGTCGCCACGTACGACGTCGGTGGCACGCAGGGCATGCAGCAGAGCGGCATGTCCGCACGCGGGTCGCGCGACCAGAACTTCACGGTGGACGGGTTGTCGGTGAACTGGCCTGGCGGGGCTGGCGGCTCGACAATGCTCTACTACGACCAGGGGATGTTCGAAGAGGTGAACTACCAGACCTCGGCGATCCCGGCGGAAGTGGACATCGGCGGGGTTTACATGAATATGGTGACGAAGGCGGGCAGCAACCGCTGGAAGGGCGAAGCCCGCTACTACTACGGCAACGAGAGCCTGCAGTCCAAGAACTTCGCGGATGTCAGCGCCAAGTACAACTTCCCGGGCGGCAACCCGGTCGTCAGACAGTATGATTTCAACGCCAGCGCGGCCGGGCCGATCCTCCAGGACAAGATCTGGTTCTTCGGGTCGTTCCGCCGCTGGCGCGTCGACAAGAAGCTGCTCTCGGCGTTCAATCCCGACGGCAGCAACGCCATCGACGACAACATGATCTGGAACGGATCGGGCAAACTGACCGCCCAGCTCAATCCGAACCATCACTTCGGGCTCGTCTACAACTACAACAGTAAGAACCGGTACCATCGACGCGGCGGCCAGTCGGAGGCGCCGGAGACCTTCATGGAGGACAAGGCGACCACCGTGCAGCAGCAGCCGGGGTACGCCGCTCAGGCGAAGTACACCGCGGTCCTTGGCAGCACGTTGGTCTATGAGTCGACCATTGGAATCATGGCAGGCACGTATCCGGAGCGCTATCAGAAAGAGGTGACGCCGACGGACATCCGGCGCTCCGACTCGGTCCTCGACTCGGCGAGCGGGGCCGCATGGGCGAACTACGAGAATCCGAACTACCGGTTCCAGTTCAACAACGTGTTCAACCATGCCCGCCAAGGCTGGGGAGGTTCCCACAGCTTCAAGGCCGGCGTCCAGTTCACCCGGATGTACTACAAAGAGATCACCCGGATGAACTACGACATGCGGCTCATCTATGCCAACCGCGTGCCAGTCCAGGTCCGGGCATTCAACACGCCGGTCACGCCGGTCAGTTACGTCCAGCAACTTGGCGTGTTCGGCCAGGACTCCTGGTCGGTGGGACGGCGCGTGACGCTCAACATCGGGTTCCGCGTCGATCGTGCGACCGGCTGGATTCCCGATCAGACCAGCGCGGCGGGCCGGTGGGTGTCTGAGCGGAGCACCGCGAAGCAGGATGTCTACAAGCAATCCAGACCGGTGTGGCGTCTCGGTGCGGTTTACGACGCGTTTGGCGACGGCCGGACCGCGATCAAGGGCAACGTGAGCCGTTATGCGCAGCAGGTCGGTATCGGCCTGGTCACCAACGTGCATCCGTTCAGCCTGAGCGCGGCCAACATCGCCTGGACAGACCTGAATGGGAACGACTTCCCGGACCCGAACGAGTTGGGCCGGTTCGAGGGGTTCACAGGCGGAGCGACGTCGCGTTACGCCGACGCAAACGGACCGGAATGGGGGTACTCGGACGAGATTACCGCCGGGTTGGAGCATCAGCTGATCAAAGACCTGCGCATCAGCGTGATGTTCTACCACCGCACGAACCGGAAGATCACCGGGACCCGCAACACGGTCGTGCCGCCGACGGCGTATACCGCGGCGACGGTGCCCAACCCGCTCGGCGGCACCATGACGATCTACAATCTGAATCCCTCGTATGTCGGGCTCCAGCAGAACCTGCGAGAGGCGATTGACCTGCTCGACACCGACTACAACGGCGTCGAAACGACGGTCGTGAAGAACTTCAGCGACAACTGGCAGATGATGTTCGGGGCGACGTTCGGCCGGAACAAGGGCGGCCTCGCCTTCGGCGACATGAACGATCCCAACAACCTCATCAACCAACAGGGTGTCGTCGGTAACGACTCGTCCCGTCAGTTCAGGCTGTCGGGCACGTACCTCGTGCCGAAGGTCAGCGTGGCGGTCAGCGGCAGCTTCGTCCGCAACACCGGGTATCCTCGACAGTTCACCTACGCTGTGACGCGTGCGGCGTTCCCGGGCATGACGAGGTCGAGCCAGACGATTCGGCTCAACGCGAGCGGCGATGAGCGGTTGCCAAGTGTGACGTTGCTCGACATGCGCTTCTCGCGCCCATTCAGGTTCGCAGGCGGCCGGGTCTTCGAGCCTCAGATCGACCTGTTCAACATCACCAACAACGACGTCATCGTGCGCATGGTCGATGCAGTCGGCCCCCGGCTCGGGTACCCATCGGAGATCCTCGCCCCGCGAATCATCCGGTTCGGGTTCTCGATCAAGTTCTGAAGATCTTCCACGGCGGGCGCTCCAGCGAGGGGCGCCCGCTGATGCCAAGTCGCCTCGGACCGGCGGCCGACTCGTCGGGATCACGACCCTGCAGCCTCAACTCATCCTGTCGTCATACGTCTGGAGGAAGCCTCTCATGGGATTCGCACTGATTCGTCGCCAATTCATGCTGCTCGCGCCGCTGGTGGTGCTGGTTCTGGCGGCGTCGGTTTCGATGGACGCCCAGCGCGGACCGTCGCCCGCCGCCCCGGCACCCACGCACGCCCAGGCTGTCAAACGCCTGCTCATCAAGAACGCGATGGTCATCTACGGTAACGCCAAGCCCGCCTTCGGGCCGGTCGACATCCTCGTGCAGGACGGGATCATCGCGCGTGTCGGTTCGATGCGGAAAGATGACCCGCCGGCCGACGCGGTGATCGACGCGACCGGCAAGTACGTCATGCCGGGGATCATCAACGCCCACATGCACCTGCAGGACGAGCGTGGGGGCGTCCCGCAGCCGTTCCAGTACGAAGCCAATCTCTACCTGGCATCCGGCGTGACCACGGTGCGTGATGTCGGATCCGATCTCGAGAAGGCCAAGAAGTGGCGCGCCGACAGCGCAGCACACACCCTCATCGCACCGCGGATTCTCATCTACACGGCGTCATGGCGGGGGCGCGGCACCGGCCCCGAGACACCAGCGACGGTGCGTGAGGGCGTCCGGTGGGCCAAGGCCGCCGGCGCCGACGGGATCAAGATCTTTGGCATCGACCGTGATCTGCTCGAAAGCGTGCTCGACGAGGCCCACAAGCAGGGCATGCGGACCGCCACCCACATCGCGGTGGAGGAGACCACGGCGAAGGACTTCGCGGAACTGGGAGTGACGTCGATCGAGCACTTCTACGGCATCCCGGACGCCGCGCTGGACGGCATCCAGGACTTCCCGCCCGATCACAACGCCAACAACGAGATCCACCGGTTCGGCAGGGCCGGGGAACTGTACACTCAGGCCAACCTGAATCCCCAGAAGCTCTCCGACGTCCTGGACCTGATGGTCCGGAACAAGGTGGCCTGGTGCCCCACCTTCTCGATCTACATCGCGAGTCGCGACCTCATCCGGTCCCAGAACCTGCCGTGGTACAAGGAGTATCTGCACCCGACCATGGAGGACTATTTCAAACCCGACCTGCGCTCCCACGGCTCGTACTTCCTGGGGTGGACGAATACCCAGGAAGTGCGGTGGAAGAAGACCTTCCAGGTCATGATGAAGGCGGTACGCGACTTCGCGCTGAAGGGCGGCGTGGTGGCGGTGGGCGACGACGCGGGGTTCATTTACTCGCTCTACGGTTTCGGTACCATCCACGAACTGGAACTGATGGAGGAGGCGGGGTTCAGCCCGCTGGAAGTGATCAAGAATGCGACGGTCAACGGCGCGAAGGTGATCGGCATGGAAGACCGCCTGGGCAAGGTGCGGCAGGGGTTCGTGGCGGACCTGCTCGTGGTGAACGGCAACCCGCTGGACAATCTGCGGCTGCTGAACCCGTACGGGACCGACATCATGACGATCAACGGAAAGCCGGTTCCGAGCTACACTCCGGTGACGCCTGGCGACCCGGCGGTGAAGAACGTCCATGGGGGCGGGATCGAGTGGACGATCAAGGACGGCATCCCGTACCACGTGCCGACCATCATGAAGGAAACGAGGGAGATGGTGGCCAGCGCCCGAGCTGAGCGAGCCAAGAAGACGCCCAAGCCTTGATGAAGACGTTGCCCGGATGTAGGAGCCCCCAACACTGATCCCCGTGATCAACACGCAAGTGATCACCAATGGGTGTCTCGTAGCGGAGGACCAAATGCAGACCCGTCGCGTTTTCATACAAACAACCGCCACAGGCTTGACTGCTTTCACTGTCGGCTGCAAATCGGGGACGGCCCAGGCGGTCCCGCAGCCCCCTGGCAAGGCCGAACCTCCGGCGTTCGCCAACCTGACATCGATGAAGGCCCAGGCACGGCCGATCACCAATGACGAACGCCGCGCGCGCCTGGAGAAGGCACGCACGTTGATGGCCGAGCAGAAGCTCGACGCCCTGATGCTGTGCGGGGGGACGTCGATGCTGTACTACCTCAACGTCAACTGGGGACTGAGCGAGCGCCTCTTCGCCGTCGTCCTCCCGGTCAAGGGTGAGCCGTTCGTCGTGTGCCCGGCCTTCGAGGAAGGTCGCGCGCGGGAGCAGATCGGCGCCGGGCCCCTCGGCACGGCTGACGTTCGGACCTGGCAGGAGCACGAGAGTCCCTACGAACGGATCGCCCAGGGCCTCAAGGACCGTGGCCTCTCGGCTGGGCGCGTGGGGATGGAAGAGACGGTCCGGTTCGTCTTCAGCGATGGACTTGCGTCGGTCGCGCCCGCGCTCAAGGTCGTCAGCGGCACGCCAGTCACCGCCGGCTGCCGGGGCGTGAAGGACGCGCACGAAATCGAGCTGATGCGCCTCGCGGCAAAAGTCACGCTGAAGGCGTACGCGGCTGCATTTCAGGCGCTCAAGGTCGGCATGACTCAGAACCAGTTCAGCGACCTGATCGCGGCCGCACACGCCAGACTCGGCTTCCAGGGCCGTGCCGGCGTCCAGGTCGGCGAGTTCTCGGCCCTGCCCCACGGGTCGGTGACACCGCAGGTAATCCGAGAGGGGGCAGCCCTGCTGATCGACGGCGGCTGCAGCGTAGAGGGCTACCGTTCCGACATCAGTCGGACGTTCGTACTGGGTAAGGCCACCGACAAGATGAAACAAGTCTTCGAGATCGTGCAGCGCGCCCAGAAGGCCGCGGTCGATACAGCGCGACCGGGCGTGGAAGCCCAGGCGGTCGACGCGGCGGCCCGCAAGGTCATCGTCGACGCGGGCTACGGACCTGACTACAAGTACTTTACGCACCGCCTTGGCCACGGCCTGGGCATGGACGGCCACGAGTGGCCCTACCTGGTCCGTACCAACACCCTGAAACTGCAGCCAGGCATGACGTTCAGCGACGAACCAGGTGTCTACATTCCCGGCGAGTTCGGCGTGCGGCTCGAGGACGACATGCTCATCACCGAGAACGGCGCCGAACTGCTGACACCACCGAGCCGGTCGATCGAGGCGCCGTATGAGGGCGTCGAGATCTGAGACAGGAAACGGATCTGATCCAAGCGTCGACACACGAACGACAGACACCGCAAAGGCCATCACCCGCACGCCGGGTGATGGCCTTTGTGCTTGTCGGCGCCGCCGCCGGCTGAGCCTTCCTCGATGCCGGCCCACCCACCTGCCCAGCCAGAGGGGTGCGAGCCGGTGGACTTGCCCGGCGCGGCGGCAGGCTGCCGGCTGTCGCAGGGCGGGCTGCAGGCGTATGCTTGTCGCCAGCCGGGGCCGCCTCACGGGGCGCGCGCCTGGCCCGATCATGACCCGGGTGCCCCCGCCCGGTGCTGGGGGACCGTATGGACCGCCGGCGTTTCCTCTCGATTGGTGTCACTGTCACGACGCTGCTCGTGCTCCACGCGTGTGGAGGGAAGACGCCCACCGCTCCCACCGACTGCAGCCGCATCGGCGTGTCACCCGTCACGGTCACACTGGGTTCCGGGGCCTCGTCTGCGACCATTTCGGTTGCGGCTCCAGCCGGCTGCTCGTGGAGCGCCGCAACGACGACCGGATGGCTCAGCGTCACGAGCGGGTCATCCGGTGTCGGTACCGGCAGCGTCGCCATCGGCGCGCTGGCGAACACGCACGGGACGGCTCGCGCCGGCACGGTCACGGTCGCCCAGCAGGCAGTGCAGGTCGCGCAGGACGGGGCATCGCCGTCGCCCTCGTGCGCTTTCGACTTGCGGCCGTCCAACCGCTCGATCGGATCGGCGGGCGGCGGGTTCACCGTCCAGGTGCTCACGGGCGAGACGTGCGCGTGGGGCTTTTCGAGCGGCGCGCCGTGGATCCAGGTCGTGCCCGACGACGACGGGGCGCCGAACGGGCTGGGGAACGGGACCATCGGCGTCATCGTGGCGCCGAACACGGACTCCGCGCCGCGCAGCGGCGTCGTGACCATTGGCACTCGAGCGCTGGTCGTCAACCAGGACGGCACATCAGTCCCGGCCTGTACGTACAACATCGTGCCCGCGTCGGTGGGGCTCAACGCCTCGGGCGGACAAGGCTCGGTCACCATTCAGACCGGGCCAACGTGCAGTTGGTGGGGGGAAGCCGAGACCATCGGCGAGAGCTGGATCCGTGTCGGTCCGGTGTCGCGCGGCAGCGGGCCGGCGACCGTCACCTACACGGTGTCGCCCAATGCGGCGTTCACCTCTCGATCTGGCGGCGTGGTGGTGCACGGCGACTCGGGCGATGTCCGGCTCGTCCAGCAGATCACGCAGTCCGCCGCGACCTGCCTCTACACGGTGTCGCCGACGGAAGCCAGCTTCTGGCGCGGGGGCACGTACGACGGGGCTGGCGAGGGAGTGGCGTACGCGGACGTCCACGCGCAGCCCGGCACCTGCAGCTGGCAGGCGACCACTCCCGTGCCCTGGATCCGGTTCGAGCGCAACACCGATCGCGGCACTGGTGCGGGACGGATCCGCTACCACGTCGACGGCAACTACGCGCCCAGCGCCCCGCGCACGGCCGAGATCGTGATAACAGGCCTGAGTGGCGTGAACCCGCCGGCGCGCCTGTTGATCAAGCAGGCGGGTGGCGCGATGCGGTGATCGCGACCGATGGCCGCGAGCCGCAAGTCTTGTCCTCAGCGTCCCGGGTGATACTCCCGCTCGATGTGACCCTTGAGCTGTGTTCGGTAGAAGTACACGTCCCTCAAGGCGCCGGTGCTGTACCGCACGGCCTGATCGTTGAAGTGCGGCGAGGCAGGATTGCCGCTCTCGCCACCAGCGGTGACCGCCTTGGCCCTGACCTGGTCGCCGAACTCGACCACCGCCACGAAGCTGTTCCCGCTGGTGCCGTAGAGCTTCTTCGTCCCCTTGTATGCGCGTGCCCCGAATGAGGCCAGCGAGCCCCATCGGGACGACGTGAACCCGACGGGAATGCTCGGCGCCGCGTCGCTGAACGGCTGGACGATGTCCCCGGTGAGACGCTGGAATCGGTTGATGTCGCCCCACGGCGTCTTCCAGGTGCCGAAGTCGGCTGCCAGCTTGTCGGATGCCTCGGCGAGTGCCTGCAGGCGCTGCGCCGCCGTCGTCCGGGTGGCCATGTAGGCGTAAATCGGCATGTTCTCGTCCTCGGCGTCGGCCCTCGCGCGTTGCCACAGCGCCTCGCCCCAGAAGACGGCCAGGGATGTGGGAATCGACGAGGTCGACCACCGAAGGTCCCACTCCCGCAGGAGCGTGACCTGGTCGGCCAGCCTGGCCTTCAACGGGTCGGCAGCCGGGGTCTCGTCGTAGGCCTTGACCAGCGACGGGACGAGGTCGGCGAACGCCGTGAGGTAGCTGTCGTAGGCCGCCGCGATCAGCGAGTCCAGCGTGAAGTCCTTCTTGTGCTCCAGCACGCGGATGGCGTGAAGCCCTCGCGGGCTCTCACCGCCGGTCTCCACGTACGCGGGGTAGTCCTGCTTCTTCGGGCTATTCGGGCCCGCGGCCGAGTACGGCCAGTTGTTCGTGTTCTGGATCCACCCGTTGGCGGGATTCAGCAGCCCGGGCGTCTCGTCGATCGAGAGCACGCCGTGCCACTCCGTGGCCGGGTCGCTGCCATCCACCGGGACGTTCCAGTTGAAGCGGGTGTCGCGCTTCGGGATGAAGTTGGCGTGGAAGTACGCGATGTTGCCGTCGGCATCGGCGAAGATCGTGTTGTTGGACGAGTTGGTGTGCAGTTCCATCGTCTCGCGGAACGCCTTGTAGTTCCTCGCCTTGGTTCGCGTGTAGGACTGGGTCAGGGCCTTCAGGGGCTCCTCCATCAGCCGCACGCTCACCCATTTGCCGTTGGCCTCGCGGACGATCGGTCCGTGATGGGTGCGGAAGACGGTGAACTCCTTCCTCGCCATGCCGGCGGCGGTCTTGTACGGCACCGTGATCGTCTTCACCGTCACGGGTCTGTCCTCGCTCCCGTAGCGGTAGTACAGGCCATCGCCCTTCTTCACGATCGTTTCCAGGTACTCGTCGATGTTGTCCACCCCGCTCGACGTGTGCATCCACCCTGCCCGATCGTTGAACCCCTGGTACACGAAGAACTGACCCCACGTGACCGCGCCGTAGGCATTCAGGCCCTCGTCGCTGGCGACCTGCACCTCGGCGCGGAAGAAGAAGGAGGTGTGAGGATTGATCAGCAGCAGGGCGTGACCGGCGGTGGTGTTCGAGGGCGCGATCGCGAACCCGTTCGATCCGGTCGGTTCCGCCGGGCGGTCGTCCTGCCTGGGCGGTGCGCCTCCCGCGGGGCCCTTCCCGTAGAAGGCCTGGAGCCCGTTGAGGGAGACCCGCTCGATGTCTCCGCCGACGCTGCCCTCGCTGAAGCTCAGCGCCATCCACGGTTCGAAATGCCTGATGACCCTGGGCGTGACCTGCGGGTGCGTGGAGAGGTAGTAGTTCAAGCCGTCGGCGAACGCGTTCATCAGCGCCTTCAGCCACGCCGGGCTTGCGTCGTACTGCGCCTTCAGGTCGGCAGGGTCGATGAAGAGCTTCATGCGCAGGTCGCGGTAGATCTCGGCCTCGCCTTCCGCCTCCGCGAGGCGGCCCATGGCGTTGAGGTAGTTCGTCTCCACGCGGTTGAAGTCGTCCTCCGCCTGTGCGTACATCAGGCCGAAAACGGCATCGGCGTCCGTCTTCCCGTGGACGTGGGGGATACCCCAGTCGTCCCGAACGATGGTGACGTTCTCGGCTCGACGTTCCCAGGCTGCGACGTCGGCCGTCGGGGCCTGCTGGCTGGACAGGGAGGCGGTCAGTGCCGCCACGAGGATCAGAACGAGCTTCTTCATGGGTACCCCTTCGTCGCGTGGGTAATAGAAAGCCGATGCCACCGCGGCCGGGCGCCTGTGCCGGCCGACGGGATGGATCAAGACCGGCGCGCCCAATGCCCGGGACATGCGCGCGCAGGTGCGACGGAAAGCATACAGGAGTCGGATTGGGTTGCGAAGCCACCCGCGGGAGGGCGTTCGGGAGCCTGGTGCGGACGGGACGTCGGGCGACCTCCAGGGGCCGCTACATCAGGCCCAGCTCCAGCCTGGCGGCCTCGCTCATCCGGTCCTTGTCCCAGGGGGGATCCCACACGACCTCGACCCGCGCGTCCGTGACGCCCGGGACCTGCCTGACCTTGTACTGGACTTCCGGGGGCAGGGTCTGCGCCGAGGGGCATGACGGCGACGTGAGCGTCATGCTGATGTCCACGGCGCCGGCGGCGTCGACGGCGATGTCGTAGATCAGGCCGAGCTCATAGATGTTGACCGGGATCTCGGGGTCGAAGACCGTCGACAGGGCCTCGATGATCTTCGGCTTCAACTCCAGCGTCTTCAGCGGATCGATGGCCACCATGTCACACCTCGCCCCGGCGGGGCCGGGCCCCCCGGCGCCGCGGCCCGACTACGCCGGCTCCGGCACCTGCCGATCGAGCATCTCCGACAGCGTGGCCATGAGGGTCCGCTCGACGCCGGCGCGCAGCGGCTCGAGCCGCATGCCGTCGAGCACCTCGCGCACGAAGGCCTGGATCAGCATGCGCCGGGCCTGGCTGCCGTCGAGCCCTCGCGCCCGCAGGTAGAACACCGCGTCGTCGTCGAGCTGCCCCACGGCGGCGCCGTGGGTGCACTTGACGTCGTTGGCGAAGATCTCGAGCTGCGGCTTCGAGTTGATCATCGCGTGGTCCGACAGGAGCAGGGCCTTGTTGGTCTGCTTCGCGTCGGTCTTCTGCGCGTCGGGCCGGACCACGATCTTGCCGTTGAACACCCCGCGGGCTCGTCCGCCGAGCACGCCCTTGTACAGCTCGTGGCTGGTGCAGTGCGGCTTCGCGTGGTCGATGGTGGTGTGGTTGTCGACCAGCGCGTCGCCGTCGGCGGCGTAGAGCCCGCCGAGCGTGCAGGTCGCGCCCTCGTCATCCAGCACCGCGGTGACCTCGTTGCGGACCAGCGCGCCCCCGAGGCTGATCGCGTGCGACGAAAAGGCGCTGCCGCGCCCGCAGCGCACGTGCATGCTCCCGAGGTGGAAGGCCCGCGCGCTCTCGCGCTGCACGCGGTAATGCTCCACGACCGCCGCGTCGCCCAGCACCAGCTCGGAGACAGCGTTGGTCCAGTAGGCCTGCTCGCCGCGGCCCGCGTAGGTCTCGACGATGCGGGCCTGGCTGTGGGCGCCGGCGACGATGAGCACGCGTGGGTGCGACACGAAGGGGCGCGCCGCGGCCTCGGACAGGAAGACCAGGTGCAGCGGCGCGTCGACGACCACGCCGTCCGGGATGCTGACGGCGGCGCCGTCGACGAAGAACGCCGCGTTCAGCGCCGTGAAGGCGTGGCGGTCGGCACACGCCAGGCGGCCCAGCGCGGGCCGGACGGCGTTTCCGTCTCGCGCCAGCACCGCGGCCAGCGATTCGACGCGCACACCCTCCGGCAGGCCCTCGAGCCTCGACAGGGTCGGGGCGAAGACGCCGTTGACGAACACCAGTTCGACCGAGGCCGGCCCGGCCGACAGGTCGGCGAGCAGTTCACGGGCAGGCGCGGGCACGGCCGGAGCCGGCGGAAACACGGCCGCCGCGATCGGCGCGATCGGCGTGAAGCGCCACTCCTCGTGGCGGGTGGTGGGGAGGCGGAGCCGCTCGAACGCCTCGATGGCGCGCCGCCGATCCTCCTGCACCCACGCGGGTTCGGCTGCGCGGCGCCCCGGCGCGAACACCGCGAACTCGCGTACGTAGCCGGCCACCACGCGGTCGGCGGCGCTGGCAGGCCGTTCGATGACCTCAGGGATCGTCACGATCACCCCCTCACCGCGTCGGGCTCGAGCCAGCCGTAGCCCTTCTCTTCGAGTTCGAGGGCCAGGCCCCTGGTCCCCGACCGGACGATCCGGCCATCCGCCAGGACGTGGACGAAGTCGGGCACGATGTAGTCGAGGAGCCGCTGGTAGTGCGTCACGACGACGATGGCGCGATCCGGGCTGCGCAGGGCGTTCACCCCGGCCGCGACGACCTTCAGCGCGTCGATGTCCAGCCCCGAGTCCGTCTCGTCCAGGATTGCCAGCCGGGGCTCGAGGACGCTCATCTGGAAGATCTCGTTCCGCTTCTTCTCGCCGCCCGAGAAGCCCTCGTTGACCGAGCGGTTCAGCATCGAGGGGTCCATCTCCAGCAGCCGCGCCTTCTCCTTCACGACCTTCATGAACGTGACGGCGTCGACGTCGGGCAGCCCGCGGTGCTTGCGGATGGCGTTGAGGGCCGACCGCAGGAAGTACGCGTTGTTGACGCCGGGGATCTCGACCGGGTACTGGAACGCGAGGAACACGCCCTCGCGGGCTCGATCCTCGGGCGCCAGGGCCAGCAGGTCGCGGCCGTCGAAGGTCACCGAGCCCTCGGTGACGGTGTAGCCGTCGCGGCCGGCCAGCACGCTGGCCAGCGTGCTCTTGCCGGACCCGTTCGGGCCCATGATGGCGTGGACCTCACCGGCCCTGACCGACAGGCTGATGCCCCGCAGGATGGGCTTGTCCTCCACCCGGACGTGGAGGTTCGTGATTTCGAGCATGTCTGGATCCTCGGTTACCCGACGCTGCCTTCGAGGCTCACGCTCAGGAGCTTCTGGGCCTCGACGGCGAATTCCATGGGCAGTTCGCGGAAGACTTCCTTGCAGAAGCCGCTGACGATGAGATTGACGGCGTCCTCGGTGGACAGCCCGCGCTGTCGCAGGTAGAAGACCTGGTCCTCGCCGATCTTCGAGGTCGAGGCCTCGTGCTCCACGCGGGCCGACGTGTTGCGGATCTCGAGGTACGGGAAGGTGTGGGCGCCGCACGTGTCGCCGATGAGCAGCGAGTCGCACTGCGAGTAGTTCCGCGCGTTGGCGGCGTGCGCGCCGATCCGGACCTGGCCGCGGTACGTGTTCTGGCCCCGGCCGGCGGAAATCCCCTTCGACACGATCGTGCTGCGCGTGTTCCGGCCGAGGTGGATCATCTTGGTGCCGGTGTCCGCCTGCTGCCGGTTGTTGGTCACCGCCACCGAGTAGAACTCGCCGATCGAGTCGTCGCCCTGCAGGATGCAACTCGGGTACTTCCACGTGATGGCCGACCCGGTCTCGACCTGCGTCCACGTGATCTTCGACCCGCGCCCCGCGCACTTCCCGCGCTTCGTGACGAAGTTGTAGATGCCGCCCTTGCCGTCCTTGTCGCCCGGGTACCAGTTCTGGATCGTCGAGTACTTGATGGTCGCCCGATCGAGCGCCACCAGTTCGACCACCGCCGCGTGGAGCTGGTTCTCGTCGCGCATCGGCGCCGTGCACCCTTCCAGGTAGCTCACCGACGCGCCCTCGTCCGCCACGATCAGCGTCCGCTCGAACTGCCCGGTCTGCGCGGCGTTGATCCGGAAGTAGGTCGACAGCTCCATCGGGCACGCCACGCCCTTCGGCACGTAGATGAACGACCCGTCGCTGAACACCGCCGCGTTGAGCGCGGCGAAGAAGTTGTCGGTGTGCGGCACGACCGAGCCCAGGTACTGGCGCACCAGGTCCGGGTGGTGCTGGACCGCCTCGGAGAACGACGAGAAGATGATGCCCAGCGCCCCGAGCTGGTCCTTGAAGGTGGTCGCGACCGAGACGCTGTCGAACACCGCGTCCACGGCCACGCCCGCCAGGGCCTTGCGCTCTCCGAGCGGGATGCCCAGCTTCTCGAACGTCGCCAGCACCTCCGGCGGCACGTCCTCGACCCGGGCGTACTTCGCCCGGGACTTCGGGGCGGAGTAGTAGATGATGTCCTGGTAGTCAATCGGGTCGTACTTCACGTTCGCCCAACCGGGCTCGCTCATCTTCTGCCAGGCCCGGAACGCACCGAGGCGCCACTCCAGCAGCCAGTCCGGCTCGTGCTTCCGCGCCGAAATCGCCCGGACGGTGTCCTCGCTCAACCCGCGCGGCACGGTCTCGGAGTCGACGTCGGTCACGAAGCCGTACTTGTAATCCTGCGTGGCCAGGGCTTCGATGTTCTGCTGCGACGTACTCATCACGGGACCTCGGTACGCGTGGCGTCTTTATACCGGACTATTATGGTCCTATATTACCGCGCCGTGCCCGGCGCGTCAATCGACCGGGCGCGTCCCGGCGGCTGCCGGCAGGCCCCCTGCCAGGCAACAGGCGCGCGCCGATTTCCCCCGTAGACCGCCGCGCCTGGTCCCGTCGGCTGCAGGCCGTTGTAATATTAAGGATTACGGTCTCAGCGTTCCCGTTACACGCGCACCTCGCGGGCACTGCACCGATGCGACCCTGAACCCGGCGCCGGCGGGCGCCGTCTATCAGCAAGGACGTCATGGCGGCCGATAAACCCTCACTGAGCGACCTCCGCATCGAGGACCGGGCGCGGGAAGGCACCGGCGGACGGGTCGGTGTCTGGGTGCTGGTGCTGGTGGTGGCGGCCGGCCTGGCCGGGGCGGGCTGGTACTGGCTGCGCGGCCCGGGGCCGATCGCGGTGCGGGCGCTGACCGTACAGGAGAGCGGCGCCCAGGCCGGGGGCGCGCCGGCGGTTCTGAACGCATCCGGGTACGTCACCGCGCGCCGCCGCGCGACCGTCTCGTCGAAGATCACCGGCAAGGTCGTCGAGGTCCTGGTCGAGGAGGGCAAGGCCGTGACGCGCGGGCAGGTGCTGGCCCGCCTCGACGACGCGACGATGCGCCGCTATCTCGACCTGTCGCAGGCCGAGCTCGCCGCGTCGCGTCGCGCCGCGGACGAAACCGCGGTCCGGTTGAACCAGGCCCGCCTGACGCTCGATCGCACGAAGAGGCTCGTTCAGGACGAGATCACGGGACAGGCGGACCTCGACGCCGCGCAAACCGAGGTCCACGCGCTCGAGGCGCGGCTCGCGCTGAGCCGGGAGCAGGTGGCGGTGGCCGAGCGGCAGGTGGCGGTCCGCCAGAACGACCTGGCCGATACGGTCGTGCGGGCGCCGTTCTCGGGGATCGCGATCTCGAAGGACGCCCAGCCCGGTGAGATGGTGTCGCCGATGTCGGCCGGCGGGGGGTTCACGCGGACCGGACTCTGCACGATCGTGGACATGTCGTCGCTCGAGATCGAGGTGGACGTCAACGAGAGCTACATCAACCGCGTGAGCGCCGGACAGCGGGTCGAGGCGGTGCTCGACGCGTACCCGGACTGGCGAATCCCGGCGCACGTGATCACCATCGTCCCGACGGCCGATCGCCAGAAGGCGACGGTGCTGGTGCGGATTGGGTTCGAACAGCTGGATCCCCGGATCCTGCCCGACATGGGCGTGAAGGTGACGTTCCTCGGCGCGGCGCCGGCGCCCGGGGTGCAGGCGCGCGTCCGCCTGCTGATCCCGCGCACGGCGGTGCGGACCGACCAGGGCCA
This sequence comes from uncultured Acidobacteriota bacterium, assembly GCA_963813325.1. Classification (GTDB taxonomy): domain Bacteria; phylum Acidobacteriota; class Vicinamibacteria; order Vicinamibacterales; family JAKQTR01; genus CAWEYM01. Next base: position 91,860 of record CAWEYM010000001.1, on the reverse strand, counting down.
GACCATCGTCTTCGTCGTCAAGGACGGGATGGCCGAACGGCGGGCGGTGCGCCTTGGCGAGCCGCAGGGGGACTCCGTGGAAGTGGTGACCGGGTTGTCGGCCGGCGAGCATGTCGTTGTCGAGGGGCCGCCGGAACTTGCCGACGGTTCGAAGCTGGCGGTTCGCTGAAGGGGCGAGGGATCATGACCACGAGCGCTGAGGGCACACTGGTCCGCGTGACGGACCTCCACAAGGTGTTCCACCGGGGCGGTGAGCGGATCGACGTGCTCCAGGGCCTCGACCTCGAGATTCCCCGCGGCGATTTCCTGGCATTGATGGGGCCGTCGGGTTCCGGCAAGTCAACGCTGCTCAACCTGATCGGCGGGCTCGACCGGCCCACGCAGGGTGCTATTGACGTCGACGGGCACCGCATCGACCAGATGTCGGGCGGGCGGCTGTCGGCGTGGCGGGCCCGCCACGTGGGGTTCGTCTTCCAGCTCTACAACCTGATCCCGGTGCTGACCGCGGAGCGCAACGTGGAGCTGCCCCTCCTGCTCACGCGGCTCTCGCACAAGGACCGGCGGGCGCACGTGGCGACGGCGCTGGCCGTGGTCGGCCTCGCGGATCGCGCGAAGCACTACCCGCGGCAGTTGTCGGGCGGCCAGGAGCAGCGCGTGGGCATTGCGCGGGCCATCGTCACCGACCCGACCCTGCTGCTGTGCGACGAGCCGACCGGCGACCTGGACCGGAAGGCGGGCGACGAGGTGCTCGACCTGCTCCAGGCCCTCAACCGCGAGCACGGCAAGACGATCATCATGGTCACGCACGATCCGCACGCCGCGGCCCGGGCCACGCGGATCCTGCACCTCGACAAGGGGGCGCTCATCGCGGAGGCGGTCGCATGAAGTACCTCCCGCTGGTCTGGCGCAACCTGCTGCGCCGCAAGGTGCGGACGATCTTCACGGTGCTGTCGATCCTGGTGGCGTTCGTCCTGTTCGGCGTGCTGGCCGCGCTGAACGTGGCGTTCGGCATGGGCGTCGAGCTCGCGGGGAACGACCGCCTCGTGCTGACGCACAAGGTGTCGCTCATCCAGTTGCTGCCCGAGAGCTACCAGGCGCGCATCGCGGCGGTCCCGGGCGTGACCGACGTGCTGCACCAGACCTGGTTCGGCGGGATCTACCAGAAGCCGAGCAACTTCTTCATGCAGGCACCGGTCGACCCGGCCGGGCTGCTCCGGATGTACCCGGAGTACGTCCTGCCGCCCGATCAGAAGAAGGCGTGGCTCACCGACCGGACCTGCGCGATCGCCGGCCGGCAGACCGCGGACCGGTTCGGGTGGAAGGTCGGCGACCGCGTGCCCATCCAGGCCACGATCTGGCGCAAGAAGGGCGGCGGCAGCACGTGGGAATTCAATCTCTGCGGGATCTTCGACGGGGCGAAGAAGGGGACGGACACGACGCCCTTCTTCTTCAACTTCAAGTACTTCGACGAGGCGCGCCAGTTCGGCCAGGGGCTCGTGGGCTGGTACGTGATCCGCATCGACGACCCGGCGCGGGCCGCGCAGACCGCCGGGAAGATCGACGCGACGTTCGCCAACTCGTTCTACGAGACCAAGACCTCGACCGAAAAGGCGTTCGTGCAGGCCTTCGCCAAACAGGTCGGGGACATCGGCGCGATCATCCGGGCGATCGTGACGGCCGTGTTCTTCACGATCCTCCTGGTCGCCGCCAACACGATGGCGCAGTCGGTGCGGGAGCGGACGAGCGAGCTGGCGGTGCTCAAGACGCTCGGCTTCCCGGACGGCCTGATCCTGGTCCTGGTGCTGCTGGAATCGTGCGCGATCGCCCTGGTCGGCGGCGGCCTGGGCCTGGGCCTGGCCTGGCTGGCGACCCAGGGCGGCGATCCGACGGGCGGCCTGCTGCCGGCGTTCTACCTGCCGCCGGCTGACGTCGTGCGGGGCGCGCTCTTCGCGCTCGGCCTGGGCATCGTCGCCGGGATCATGCCCGCCGTCCAGGCGATGCGCCTCCGCATCGTCGATGCGCTCCGGAGGAACTGACGTGACTGGCTTCACTGGATGGCTGATCGAAGTCTGGGTGGTCACGTGGCTGAACATCCGGACCCTGACCGAGCGCCTCAGCTCGTCGCTCGTGGCCGTGGTCGGCATCGCCGGCGTCGTGGCGGTGTTCGTGGCCGTGCTCTCGATGGCCGAGGGATTCCGCGCGACGATGGCCACGACGGGCTCGCCCGACACCGCCATCGTCATGCGGTCTGGCGCCGACAGCGAGATGGTGAGCATCCTCACGCGCGACGAGGTGAACATCATCGCGGACGCGCCGGGCGTGCGGCGGGCTGCGGCCGGCGCCGTGGCGTCGGCCGAGCTGTTCGTCATCGTGGACCTGCCCAAGCGCGACACCGGCACCACCGCGAACGTCGGGCTGCGCGGCGTCCACGACGCGGCGTTCGTCATCCGGGACAGGCTGCGCATGGTCGAGGGGCGCCGCTTCCAGGCCGGGCGCAACGAGGTCATCGCCGGGCGGGGCGCGGCCCGGCAGTTCGCGGGGCTCGAGGTGGGGCGACGGCTCCGGTGGGGCCAGAACGACTGGACCGTCGTCGGGATCTTCGACACGGGCGGGACGCTGTCCGACTCGGAGATCTGGTGCGACGCCGGCGTGCTGGCGCCTGTCTACCGGCGCGGAAACAGCTTCCAGACCGTGTATGCGAAGCTCGACTCGCCGGCCGCGTTCACGAAGTTCAAGGACGCCCTGACCACCGACCCGCGGCTGAACCTGAAAGTCGTGCGCGAGACCGACTACTTCGCGGAGCAGTCGACGATGCTGTACCGGCTGATCACGACGCTCGGCACGCTGATCGCCGTGCTGATGGGGATCGGAGCCGTGTTCGGTGCCGTCAACACGATGTACACGGCCGTCGCGTCGCGCACGCGGGAGATCGCGACGCTGCGCGCCATCGGATTCGGCGGCTGGCCCGTGGTGATCTCCGTCCTGGTCGAGTCGCTCCTGCTCGCGCTGGCGGGCGGTGCGATTGGCGGGACCGTGGCCTACGTGGCATTCAACGGGTTCCAGACGTCGACCATCAACTGGCAGACCTTCAGCCAGGTGGCGTTCGCCTTCGCGGTAACGCCGCATCTCATCGTGCTCGGCGTGATCTACGCGCTGATCATGGGCCTGCTCGGCGGCCTGTTGCCCGCGATCCGCGCGGCCCGCATGCCGGTCGTGACCGCCCTGCGCGAGTTGTAACGTCCGGCGGGGTGGCGGCCCGGGAGGGGCGCGCGGTCATTTCGCTTTCAGCAGGTCGTCGAAGGTCTGCTGGAACACGGCGTACGGCTGCGCGCCCGAGATGGCCTTGAGGACCGTGACGGTTGCGCCGGGACCGGACGTCCCGATGAGGAACAGCGGGGTGCCGCGCACGCCGATCTCGGTCCCGGCGGCGATGTCCTTGCGAATCGCGGGCGCCATCCTGCCCGAGTCCAGGCACGGCTGGAACGCCGCCATGTCCAGGCCGGCCGCCTTGGCCGCAGCGACGAGGCCGGCCGGCGCAAGGGCCGCCTGGTCCATGAACAGGCGATCGTGCATCGCCCAGTACTTGCCCTGTTCACCGGCGCACAGCGCGGCCTCGGACGCCTTGAACGCCAGCTTGTGGATTGACTCGAGCGGGAAGCTGCGGAACACGTAGCGGACCTTGCCCGTCTGGACGTAGTCGCGGTCGATGGCCGCGAAGGCGTCCCGCGTGTACCGTCCGCAGAAGGGGCACTGGTAATCCGAGAACTCGATCAGGACGACCTTCGCGTCCGCCGATCCCTTCGACGGCGATCCCGCCGTCTCCATCTTCACGTCGGGCGGCGCGTCCATCACCGCCCCCTGCTGCTGCGCGGGGCGCAGCATGTTCTTGATCTCCTGGATGTCCTTCTGCAGCGCGGCCTGGCCTGCCTTCAGGGCCTCGATTTCCTTCTGCAGGGCGGCGATCTCGCTCTGCTGCTGCGCGTACACCACGCCGCCGGCCGACAGCAGGATCACGGCGGCGACCAGGGGCAGGACGGAGAATCGGCTGATGGTCATGACCCTGCAAGACTAGCGCGTCGTTCGGCCGCGGCGCAAACGCTTTTCGCGCCGCCTGCTCACGGCACGCTCGCGACCGCCACGCGCGGGTCGTGCTTCGCCATCATCTCCTCGAGCACCTGGCCCAGCCGTTTCATCCCCTCTTCGATCCGCTCCGGCGTGGCATTCGAGAAATTCAGCCGGGCGGTGTTCTGGCCCGACCCGTCGGCGAAAAACGACTGGCCAGGCACGAAGGCCACCCGCCGTTCGACGGCCGCGAGCAGGATCTGGCTGGCGTCCATCCATTCGGGGAACTTCAACCAGAGGAACAGGCCGCCCTGCGGCTCGGTCCACGTGACGCCGGGCGGGAAGTACTTCCGGATGGCGGCCAGCATGGCGTTGCGCCGCTCGAGGTAGACCGCGCGGATCAGCTTGACGTGCTGGTCGAGGAACCCGCCCGAGGCCACTTCGTACGCGACCATCTGGGTGATGGTGCCCGTGTGCAGATCCGCGCCCTGCTTGGCCTGGACCAGTTTCTGGATGACCTCGACCGGCGCCACGATCCAGCCCAGCCTCATGCCCGGCGAGAGCGTCTTGGAGAACGTGCTGAGGTAGATGACATTGCCGCTGTACTGCGCGCCATTGGTGGACCGGAACTGGCAGTCGAGCGTGACCAGCGGCGGGAGGTGGTCGCCTTCGTAGCGAAGCTGCCCGTACGGATCGTCCTCGAGGATCGGGACACCGTAGTGGTCGGCCACCTCGATCAACTGCTGCCGGCGTGCCAGCGACAAGGTGACGCCGCTCGGGTTCTGGAAGTTGGGCAGCGCGTAGATGAACTTCGGGCCGGTCCGCATCTTCGCCTCGACCGACTCGATGATGTACCCGTCGTTGTCCAGGTCGGCCGAGACGTACTCGGCGGCGTACGCGCTCCAGGCCTGCAGCGCGCCGAGGTACGTCGGCCGCTCCACCAGCACGTGATCCCCGGAGTTGATGAAGACCTTGCCGATCAGGTCCAGCGCCTGCTGGGATCCGCTGGTGATCAGGATGTTCTCGGCCTCGATGTGCATGCTGTAGCGGTTCGCGTGGCGCGCGATCATCTCGCGCAGCGGGCGATAGCCTTCCGTCGTGCTGTACTGGAGCGCCTTGGCGCCCTGATCCGCCATGACACGGTTGAAGGCCTCGGTGAACCGTTCGACCGGGAACACTTCCGGCGCGGGGAGGCCTCCCGCGAAGGAGATGACGTCGGGCTGCTCGGTGAACTTGAGGAGTTCGCGAACGGCTGAGCTTCGCATGCGCTGGGTGCGCTGGGCGAAGCGTTCCGCCCACAGGGTCTGCATGGTGTCCTCCGGCTCGAAACGGGGGCCTGCGGTGACGACACGACGAGTTGGGCCGTGAACCCGATCCCGGTTCAGGCGGGGCGCCTGGAACAGGCGCGACACCCGGCACTCCGGCGGCCTCGGATCGTGGGGGCGACCCGGAGACCATCGGGTAGTCTACCAGCAACCCGGGTGCAACGGGCAGGAGGGCAGCCCGGGGCGAAGACCGGCTGGACTACCGGGTTCCCACCCCGTCCGCGGCGCCCACGCGCACGACGGCATGCAGCCCGGCAATTCTCGCGTCGCCCGGGTAGTAGACGCGCTCCAGAAACAGGCCGGACGCCGGGGCGGTCAGGCGCGCGGGCACGTCCGACCGCTCCGCCATCATGGCGCGCACCGCGCCGGGCTCGAGGCCGCGCCGCCCGACTTCGGCCATGACGCCGACCAGGCGCCGGACCATCCGCCACAGGAAATGCGACCCTTCGACCCGGATCAGCACGAAGGGGCCTTCCTCGCCGACCTCGACGCGGTCGACCTGCACCTTGCGCGACACGTCTTCCCGCTCCTCCACGGTGAACGACTGAAAATCCCGGAGCCCGACGAACGCGGCTGCCGCCTCCCGCATCCGCGCGAGGTCCAGGTCGTCGCGGACCCACCACACGAAGGGCTTCGCAAAGGCGGTGCGCCGGCGCGCGATCTGGTACAGGTAACTGCGCGCAACGGCGTCGTGACGGGCGTGGAACCGCTGGGGCGCCCGTTCGAGTGACAGGATGTTGATGTCGGACGGCAGCTCGTCGTTGATGCGCGCCATCAGCACGGGCGGCGCCTCGCGCGTGTCCAGCTGCAGGTGCGCCGCCTGGGCGATCGCGTGCACCCCGGCGTCGGTCCGGCCCGCGCCGTACAGTTCGAACTGTGCCCGCCCCGAGGCCGTCCGGACCGCGCGTTCAATCTCGCCGGCCACGGTGCGCGCGTTGGCCTGGATCTGCCAGCCGCTGTAGCGCGTGCCGGCGTATTCGATGGTCAGCTTGAAACGGGGCATGATGTGCGTGCGACGCCGGGACTACCCGCCCTGGCGGCGCGTGTCTTATAGTTGACAGGATACACCCCGGCCCGACAGGCTGTTCCGGGCGACTCCGGCCCTGCCGCCCTGGGCGTGTGGTTCGCCGCGCTCCCGGGAGATCCCATCATGACCCGTGTCAGCAGGTCCGCTCAGCGGCCGGCGGTCGGCCGTGTCTCGTTCCGTCCCGCCGGGTGGCTCATCCTCGCGAGTCTCCTTGTCGCCCTGGCGGCCGGCGGCGCGATCGCGGCGCCGCCCGCGCCGTCGCCGAAGCTCGTGGTCATCCTCGTGGTGGATCAGATGCGGGCCGATTACGTCGATCGGTTCAGCCAGCAGTGGTCGAAGGGGTTGCACCGCCTGCTCGTCGACGGCGCGTGGTTCCGGCGGGCGGCGTACCCGTACGCCAACACGGTCACCTGCGTCGGTCACACGACGATTTCGACCGGGGCCCTGCCACTGACGCACGGCATCATCGCCAACCAGTGGTTCGATCGCGAGAGCGGCAGGCGCGTGGGCTGCGCCGACGATCCCGGGTCGTCGCTCATCAGCTACGCCGGCGCCGCCCGGGGCGGCTACGGGCCGTCCCGCGTGATGGTGCCCACCCTGGCCGACGAGCTGCGCGCGCAGCTGCCCGGCCCGACGCGGGTCGTGACGTTCTCGATGAAGGAGCGGACGGCCATCTACCTGGCGGGTCACCGTGCTGATGCTGCCACCTGGTTCAATGTCGCGGCCCGCGGCTTCGTGACGTCGTCCGCGTTCACAAGCGCGCCCGTGCCGTTCGTCGCGGCGTTCCTCGCGGCCAACCCGGTCGAGGCAGACTTCGCCACGCCGTGGACGCCCGCGCTGCCCGCGGGGCGCTACATCTATGACGATGCCGGGACGGCTGAAAAGCCGCCGAGCTACTGGACCGCCGCGTTCCCGCATACGCTCAAGCCCGCGAGCGATGCGTCCGGGCAGGAAGCGTACGAGGCGTGGGAGGGCAGTCCCTTCTCCGATCGGTACCTCGGGCGGCTGGGGTCCGCCGCGGTGGACGCGATGAAGCTTGGGCAGGGCCGCGGCACCGATTTCCTGGCGATCAGCTTCTCGGCGCTGGACCTGGTCGGCCACGACTTCGGTCCCAACAGCCACGAGGTGCAGGACGTGCTGATCCGCCTCGACGACACGATCGGGGCCCTGCTCGGACACCTCGACCGGGTTGTCGGCCGCGGCAACTACGTCGTCGGGTTCGCCGCCGATCACGGCGTGGCGCCGATCCCCGAGCAGGAATCGGCCAAGGGGATCGATGCGGGCCGCCTGAAGACGGCGGCCGTGACCGGCGCCGCCGAGGCCGCGCTGCAGCAGGCGTTCGGTCCCGGTAAGTACGTGATGGGCGTCGGGCAGTCGGACCTGACCCTCTCGGCAGACGCGCTGGTGAAGCTGCGCGGCAACGCCGAGGCCCGCGAGGCCGTGCAGAGGGCCGTCCTGGCGGTGCCCGGCGTCGCGAAGGTCTACTTCGCCGATGCCCTGGGCGCCGCGGCTGCCACCGGCGACCGCGACGCGCGCGCGATCCTGCTGAGCTACTACCCGGGCCGAAGCGGCGATCTCGTCGTCGTGCCGCGAGCCTACTGGTTCTTCGTCAGCGACGACGGCACGCCCCAGCCGGGAAGCGCGACGACGCATGGCTCGCTGTACGCTTACGACCAGCGCGTGCCGGTCCTATTGTACGGCGCGGGCATCAAGCCGGGCACCTACTGGGAGACCGCGTCGCCGGCCGACCTCGCGCCCACGCTGGCGGCTCTGTGCGGCATCACCCTGGCGAAGGCCGACGGTCACGTGCTGTCGGAGGCACTCGCGGCGCCCGCGGCGGCATCACGTGCCCCGGCGCCGGTGAAATAGAGGGGTGGCTGGCCGTAGCCCCGCGGCTTCAGCCGCGGGGTGGCCCCCGGCGCTGAAGCGCCCGGGCCTCGTCGGGTCGACCTCCGACCCCCGACTCCGATCCCGGGTCTCCAATCCCCGGTCCCTGTATAATCCCACCCCATGCCGTTTACCCTCCAGGTCCTGCTCGGCCTCGTCATCGGGCTCGCGGCCGGCATTGGTGTGTCGGGCAGCGCCGTGCCCTGGCTCCGCGCGCTGCCGTCCATCGCGGAGCCGCTGGGCACCGTCTTCATCAACGCCATCCGGATGACGGTGATTCCGCTCGTGGTGGCGGGCCTGATGCGCGGCGTGGCATCGGGCGGCGACGCGCGGGCCGTCGGGCGGACGGGCGTGCGCGCGATCGTCCTGTTTCTCGTCGCCGTCGCCACCGCGGCCGTGTTCGCCGTGGCCCTGGGATTCCCGCTCCTGGGCTGGCTGCCCGTGGATCCTCAGGTGGCGGCGTCGTTGAGGGCCTCGGTCCAGGGCGGCGCCGTGTCCGCCGAGCAGGCGGCACGGCTTCCGGGCGTGGGGCAGTGGCTCATCGACCTGGTGCCTGTCAACCCGTTCAAGGCCGCCTCGGATGGCGCGATGCTGCCGCTCATCGTGTTCTCCGTGGCGTTCGGCCTCGCCCTCGGCCGCGTGCGCGAGGATGCCCGCACCCCGATGCTCGCCGTGCTGCGCGCCGTGTACGACGGCATGCTGGTCGTCGTGGGGTGGGTCCTGAAAGCGGCACCCCTCGGTGTGTGCGCGCTGGCCGTGGCCCTCGGCGCGCGCATGGGTGCCGGGGCCGCCGGCGCCCTGGCCTATTACATGCTGGTGGTGTCGGTGATTTGCTCGGCGTTCATCCTGGTCGTGCTGGTGCCCGTCGCCGTCGTGGCGGGCCGGCAGCCGCTGGGGCGTTTCGTCCGGGCGTGCGCGCCGGCCGTGGCCGTGGCCTTCTCGTCGCGTTCGTCGCTCGCCGCGCTCCCGGCGAGCATCGAGGGCGTGACGTCGGGCCTGGGCCTCCCGGACGATGTGACCGGATTCTTCATGCCGCTCGCGGCCGCGGTGTTCCGCGTCGGGGCCGCGATCGCGCAGGTCTGCGCGGTCCTGTTCCTCGCGCGGCTCTACGGCGTGCCACTCGGCGGCGCGCAGCTCGGCACCATCATCGTGAGCGTGGTGTTCACGACCCTGACGGTGCCCGGGATCCCGGCCGGTGCCATCATCGTCCTGGCGCCCGTCCTTGCATCGGTGGGCCTGCCCGTCGAGGGGATCGGCCTGCTGATGGGGGTCGACACGATCCCCGACATGTTCCGCACGACCGCCAACGTGGTCGGGTGGATGGCCGGCGCGAGCCTCCTCGGCGCGCCCCGGTCTGCAGCGCCAGGCGTACGCTGAGGATCGTGGCGCCCTTTTGGATTGTGGCACAGGGCGCCGCGCCGAGTGATCGGTGTGCGGCGGCAGGCATCAGCCAGGAGAGGCGACCATGGCCGCGTTGCCGTCGTTTTCCGACCTGTTCGCCCGCCCCGCATCCGTTCGCGCCGACGCGCCAGGCCGGGTGAACCTGATCGGGGAGCACACGGACTACAACGGCGGGTTCGTCCTTCCGGCGGTGATCCCGCAACGCACGCGCGTGGCCCTGGCTCCGCGCACGGACCTGTTGGTCAGGGTCTGGAGCGCCAACGTGGCGGAAGCGGACCGGCTCGGGGAGTTCGTGCTTGGGTCCGAGCGTCCAACGCGCACGTGGGTCGACTACGTGGCCGGTGTCGCCGTCGCGTTGCGCAAAGGCGGGCACACGCTCAAGGGGTTCGACGCGCGGATCGACTCGGACGTGCCGGTCGGGGCCGGCCTGTCGTCGAGCGCCGCGCTCGAGGTGAGCATCGCGGCCGCGCTGCGGGCTGCGTTTCACCTGCGGCTCGATGACGTGGAACTGGCACGGGCGGGCCGCTCGGCCGAGAACGAGTTCGTCGGCGTGCCGACCGGCGTGATGGACCAGATGGCGGCGGCCCTCGGCGAGGCCGGGTCGGCCCTGTTTCTCGATACCCGCAGCCTCGTGTACGAGCACGTGCCGCTGCCCGCCGGCGCCGAACTGGTGGTGATCGACTCCGGCGTCAAGCACGCTCACGCGAGCGGCGAGTACGCGGTCAGGCGCCGGCAGTGCGAGGAGGCGTGCCGGCTGCTCGGCGTGTCGCAACTGCGCGACCTGACGCTTGCCGACCTGCCCCGCGTGCAGGCGCTGTCCGATCCGATCGGCCGCCGCGCCCGCCACGTCGTGACAGAGGACGACCGCGTGCTGCAGGCGGTGGCAGCCATGCGGGCCGGCGACGTGCGGCGCCTTGGCGACCTGTTCCGGGCATCGCACCAGTCGATGCGGGACGATTTCCAGGTGTCGGTGCCGCAGGTCGACCGGCTGGTGGAGATCGCCGCCCTGGATCCGGACGTGTTCGGAGCGCGATTGACGGGCGGCGGCTTCGGCGGGGCCGTGGTGATCCTGGCGAGCGCCGGCGCCGGGGCGGCTGCCGGTGCGCGCATCGCGGCGCGGTATGCCGCGGACACGCGCGAGACGCCCACGGTGCTGGTGCCCTGACGCGCCTGCCACCGGGGGATCGCGGGAATTGACCCGCGTGCCTGTCGTGCCTGCTGGCGCGTGCGGCCTCGACGGGATGGTTCCGACCCGACCGGGCCGCGAGCCGAACGCCGCCCGCTGCGAGCCCGGCTACACGGCAGGCTGTTCAGCGACCGGGTCTGGCAACACCCGAGAGGCCGCCAGGAAGTACGGGATGGCCAGGGCCGCCAGCGCGGCGGCGCCGCCGAAGGCGAGGCCGTACCCGTAGCGCTGAATGATCAGCCCCGACAGCAGCGACCCCGTCCCGATCCCGGTGTCGAAGGCGGCGATGATCGCGCCGAAGGCGGCGCCCCGGCGCGCGGCGTCCACGCGCCCGAGGATCCACGCCGCGAAGACCGGGTACGCGGTCCCGTAGCCGGTTCCGAAGATCGCGGCCGAGGCGACAAGCCCCGCACGCGTGCTGCTGAAGGCGAGCGCCAGGAGGCCGGCCGCAATCAGGCCGAGACACGGCAGCAGGACGCGCCTGTAGCCCACCCGGTCGGCCAGGGGGCCGGCAACGGGCCTCGTGACGAGAATGGCCCCCGCCAGCGTCGTCAGGTAGACCGGCGTGGGCGTCACGTGCACGGCCTCGGCGTAGAGGGCCGCGAAGCTCGTCACCGCGCCGAAGCCGAACGAATAGAGCAGCAGCGTGACCGAGACCAGCAGGACGCGCCACTCGAGGATCGGGCCGCGGGCGGGCCTCGCGCCACCGTGCTCGCCGGCCGGCGCCTCCGGCAGGCGCCACGCGATCACCGCCATCAGGAAGTTGAGCGTGCCCAGGACCAGACACAGCGCCAGCCAGCCGCGCTGGTAGATCCAGAACCCCAGTGTCGGCGCGATCGCGGTGGCCGCGACCGACGAGAGGCCCCAGTACCCGATCCCTTCCGCCCGGCGCAGCGGCGGCAGCAGCGAGCTGACGTAGGCGCCAGACGAGGTCAGCAGCCCCGACCAGAACAGGCCGTGCAGGACGGCCAGCGCCAGCAGGAGGCGATAGTCTCGCGCCGCGCCGTAGCCGATCGACACCAGGGTGATCGCCAGGCTGCAGACGAGCAGCATCCGCCGCACGCCCACGCGGTCCGCGATGGCCCCCGTGACCGGCGCGGACACGGCCGAGGCGTAGGTGAGGAAGGCGAGGAACAGGCCGGCGGCGAAGGTGCTCCCGCCCATGTCCTTCACGCGGAACGGGGCGGTCGGGAACAGCTGGAAGGCCGACAGGAACACCGTGAACGTGAACCCGCACATCAGGAAGAAGCGCGGGGTGAACAGCCGGTTCTGCGTGACGGCCATGAACCGGGCAGTATACCATTCGGCATCCGAGCGCCCGCCTCGGGTCTCGGGCCGGACCGGCAGTGAAACGCCGGCTGAGACCCGGTCGTAGTGGACAGACACGGAATCGTGTGTGACTTCCTTCCCAACCAGAAAGGCAGACGAGATGACCAGAGCCCTGCGCACGCGCGCGCTGCTCGGGCTGGCCGTCGGTCTGGCCGCCTTGTGGATCAAGGTCGGCCTGGCCCAGCCGCCGCAGCCGGCGCCTCCTCCTCCCCCTCCGGTCAACATGTCCGACGATCCGATGCTCAAGGCGTTTCGCTGGCGCGAGATTGGCCCGGCGAACGTCGGCGGCCGCGTCGACGACATCGAGGCGGTCGAGAGCAACCCGTCGATCATCTACCTGGGCTTCGCGACCGGCGGCGTGTGGAAGAGCCTGAACAACGGCACGACGTGGACGCCGATCTTCGAGACCTACCCGGTCAGCTCCATCGGCGACATCGCGATCGCGCCGTCGGATCCGAACGTCGTCTGGGTCGGCAGCGGCGAGCCGAACAACCGCCAGAGCTCGTCGTTCGGTGACGGCGTGTACAAGTCCACGGACGCCGGCAAGACCCTCACCAACATGGGGCTCAAGGACACCCAGTCCATCGCCCGCATCGTCATCCACCCGAAGGATCCCAACATCGTCTACGTGGCGGTGATCGGCCATCTCTTCGGGCCGAACAAGGACCGCGGCGTGTTCAAGACGACCGACGGCGGCAAGACCTGGTCGAATACGAACTTCATCAACGACGACACCGGCTTCATCGACCTCGTCATGGATCCGAAGAACCCGAACGTGCTGTTCGCCTCGTCCTACCAGCGGCGGCGGGTGCCGTGGGGGTTCAACGGCGGCGGCCCCGGCTCGGGGATCTGGAAGACGACCGACGGGGGCAAGGCCTGGAAGCGGCTCGAGGGCGGCGGCCTGCCGGAGGGCATCCTGGGGCGCATCGGCCTCGCCATCGCCCGCTCGAAGCCCAACGTGATCTACGCGCAGATGGAGGTGGGCGCGAGCGCGGGGACCGGCGGCAACGTCACGGCCGAAGGGAAGGAGGCGCCTGCCGGCGCGGGCGGCTTCGGCGGATTCGGTGGCGGCCAGCCCCCGGCGCGGCCGGGCGCGGCGCCGCCCCCACCCGACCCGAAGAAGAGCGGCGTGTGGCGGTCGGATGACGGCGGCAAGACGTGGAAGGTGATGAGCAACAACGACGATCGGCCGATGTACTACAGCCAGATCCGCGTGGATCCGTCCAACGACCAGATCGTGTATACGATGGGCGCGCCGTTCCACAAGTCGATCGACGGCGGCAAGACCTTCAAGGTCGTGCAGGGGATCGCGCACAGCGACCACCACGGGATGTGGATCGACCCGAAGAACCCGAACCACCTGCTGCTCGGCAACGACGGCGGCCTCGACGTGAGCTACGACCAGGCCGAGACGTGGGAGTTCGTGAACACGCTGCCGGTGGCCCAGTTCTACGCGGTGAGCGCCGACATGCGCCGGCCGTACTTCGTCTGTGGCGGCCTGCAGGACAACGGGTCGTGGTGCGGCCCGAGCGCGGTGCGCAGCCAGACCGGCATCCTGAACACCGACTGGTTCCGCGTGGGCGGCGGCGACGGCTTCTACACGCAGCAGGACCCCACCGACCCGAACATCGTCTATGCCGAGTCGCAGGACGGCAACGTCAACCGCCTCGACCTGCGGACGGGCCGGAGCACCAGCATCAAGCCCCGGGCGGCGCGCCCGCGGCCGGCGGCCGGCCAGCCCGACCCGAACGCGGCCATGACGGCCATGGCCGAGCAGCTCGGCTTCGGCCGCGGCGGAGCCACCGCCAACATCGTGCCGGAGCCGCCGGTGGGCGAGCAGTACCGGTTCTTCTGGAACACGCCGGTCCTGCTCTCGCCGCACAACGCCAGCACCGTGTACGTGGGCGCCAATCGCCTGTTCATCTCGCGCGACCGTGGGGAGTCGTGGACGGGCACGCCGGACCTGACGAAGAACGTCAGCCGCTTCGTGCGCCCGATCATGGGAGTCGCGGGCGACGCGCCCATGGCCTCGAAGCACGACGGCGCGGGCGCCTTCAGCAGCATCGTGACCATCGGCGAATCGCCGGTCATGCCGGGCGTGCTGTGGGTCGGCACGAACGACGGCAACCTGCAGGTCAGCCGTGACGGCGGCGCGACCTGGAAGAACGTGGTGGACAGCGTGCCGGGCGTGCCGAAGGAAACGCACGTGTCGCGCGTCGAGCCGTCGCACTTCGACGCCGGCACCTGTTACGTGAGCTTCGACGGCCACCGGACCGATGACATGACCCCGTACGTCTTCGTGACGAAGGACTATGGCCAGACGTGGACGTCGCTCGTGGCCAACCTGCCGTCCGCCAACGTCAACGTGATCAAGGAGGACCCGAAGAACCGCAACCTGTTGTACCTGGGCAACGAGTACGGGTTCTACATTTCGCTGAACGGCGGGAAGGCATGGACGCGGTTCTCCACGGGCCTCCCGACGGTGCGCATCGACGACGTGATGGTGCACCCGCGGGACAACGACCTGATCCTCGCCACGCACGGCCGCAGCCTCTACATCATGGACGACATCACCCCGCTGCAGGCGCTGTCGGACAAGGTGACGGCCGCCGACGTGACGCTGTTCGAGCCGCGCCCGGGCGTGCAATGGCTGAACGACCCGACGCTGGCCCGCCAGCTGGGCGGCTCGAAGCTGTTCCAGGGCCAGAACCCGGAGCCGGGGACCGCCATCAGCTACTACCTGAAGGCCGCCCCGTCCGGCGACGCCAAGATCACGATCACGGACTACGCGGGCAAGGTCGTGCGCGAGATGGCCGGGACCAAGGAAGCGGGTCTCAACCGCGTCCAGTGGAACCTGCGCGGCAACCCGCCGCCGCGCCCGCCGAATCTCCCCGAGCAGATGCAGCGGCGGTTTGCGAACATGTCGGGCCCGGCCGCCGAACCCGGCAAGTACCTCGTCAAACTCTCGGTCGGCGGCAAGGACTATACGACGACCGTCGACATCCTGGCGGACGAGATCGTGCGCTGAGCCCGGCGCTCAGGTGAGTTGAGGACTCGCCGGGAACGCAGCGCGCGGGCTTCAGCCCGCGTGCCCGGAGCTCATCGCAGGTGGGCTCCGGGGTCAGAGAGAGGCCGCGACCTCGCGATCCCGGCGCGATCGCCGGGACGGGTTCCAGGGGCACGCCGCGGCGTGCCCCTATTTCTTGAGCTGCACGATCCGGTCGATCAGGGCCTTGTCGTCCGGCAGCAGTTGCGCGGCCGGCAGCCGCGGCACGAGGTCGGCCCAGTAGGGTTCCTTCTCGAACACCGCGCGGAAGATCGGCGCCGCCTCCGCCTCGCGGCCAATCGAGGCGAGCGTGACCGCCTGCCAGAAGGGCAACTCGAGCACCTCCGGCGCCAGGCGTCCCGCCTCGGCGTATTCCTTGAGCGCCTCGTCGATCTTCTTCTCGGCCACGAGCTCGTCGCCGTGATTGGCGTGGGCGTAGGCCCGCTGGTAGCGCACCAGTCGTCGAAGCTCGGGAATGGGATCCGGATGATCCTCCACCCGGAGATCGAACACCCGGTCCGCTCCCGCCCATGGCCTGCCGCTCGCTGCCCCCTTGACGATGAGAATGGCGGCCGACTGCTTGCCCCGGATGTCGCCGCCGACACGCTGCCCGGCCTCGAGGGCCGCCAGGAAACGATCGGCGAGATCGCCCCTGGTGGTCTCGAAGGCGTCGGCCATGGCCGGCCACACCTTGTCGTTGGCCATCAGGTTGGCCTGCACGGAGTACTGGTCGCCGACATGATGGCCGGCGGCGAGGATGGCGAGCTTTCCCGTGTGCGCGGCCACGCGCCCCTTTGCGTCGACGAACGCGACCTGCCGCACCTCGCGCTGGGCGTCGGCATCGAGCAGGCGCTTCAGGGCGTCGGGTGCCGGCGTGCCGCCGCGCATCAGCTCCAGCCCGCGCAGGCCGTAGGCGGGTTCCACGAAGGATTGCGTCGCGATAGCGCCCACGCCGGCCTCGGCCCACGTCACGATGGAGCCGACCGAGAACCAGTGGGACTGGACCGCGACGCCCATCTCGCCAGTCACCGGGTCGCGTGCCACGATCGAGAACGTGTGCGCGAACGGCTCGGTTTTGAGGCGCGGCGGCTGCGCCGGGTCCTGCGCCCGGACTGCCGGGGACGCGGTGGCCGCCAGCAGGACGGTCGCCGCGAGCACCTGCCGGCCGACCAACCATCGGCGGGCGGACGAACGGATGGCATGGGTGTTCATGCCGGCAAGGATAATATGGTCGGGCCTGGGAGGGCATCCGCAATGTTGTCGATCGACGCTGACTACCTGCTGCGCACGCTGGGCGACCTGGTTCGGATCAACTCGGTGAACCCGGTGCTCGTACCGAGCGAGCCGGGCGAGGCGGAGATCGCCGCCTACGTCGCTGGCGCGCTCCGGGCCCTGGGACTCGAGGTCCGGTTCCACGAGCCCGACCCGGGCCGGCCGACCGTCGTCGGGCGATTGCCGGGCAGAGGTCCGGGCCGGACCCTGATGTTCAATGCGCACGCCGACACCGTGGCCGTCGACGAGATGGACGAGCCGTTCTCGGCGGCGATCCGGGACGGGCGGCTCTACGGGCGAGGGGCCTTCGATATGAAGGGAGGGCTGGCCGCGTCGATCGCGGCGGTGAAGGCGCTGGCCGATGCCGGATGCCCCCACGCCGGTGAGGTGCTGGTCGCGGCCGTGGCGGACGAGGAGTACGCGAGCCTCGGCACCGCCGACCTCATCGGCCGCTACCAGGTTGACGGCGCCATCGTGACCGAGCCGACAGCGCTCGATATCTGCCTGGCGCACAAGGGCTTCATCTGGATCGAGGTGACCACCCTCGGGCGGGCCGCCCATGGATCGCGCTTCGACCTCGGCATCGACGCGAACATGCGGATGGGACGCGTGCTCGCCGAGCTGGACGCCCTCGAGCAGGGCGTCCGCGCGCGCCCGCCGCATCCCCTCGTCGGACCGCCCTCCCTGCACGCCGCGACTCTCGCGGGCGGCACCGGCTTGAGCACTTACGCCGCCGCGTGCACACTGCAGATCGAGCGCCGCACCGTGCCGGGCGAGCGCCCCGCCGAGGTGGTCGCCGAGGTCCAGGGCATCCTGGACCGGCTGCGGGCGAGAGACCCTGAGTTCCGGGCGGACCTGCGCGTCCTGCTGGTGCGCGATCCGTTCGAGGTCGCCCGCGACGCGCCGCTCGTGCGCTGCCTGGCCGGCGCCGCCACCGACGTGCTCGGGCGATCCCCGGCGTTCGTCGGGCAGACGCCGTGGATGGATGCCGCTCTGCTCGCATCGGCCGGGGTGGAGACCGTGGTGATGGGCGCGACGGGCGCCGGTGCCCACGCCAAAGAGGAATGGGTCGATGTGCAGTCGGTGATCGACCTCGCTGCATGCCTTGCGGAAGCGGCGATGCGGTACTTAGGGGATAGGGAATAGGGGGGGATCAGAGACCAGGGCCGGGGGGATCGCGAGTCGGGAGCCTGGGCGCCGTAGCCCCGGCGCCTCAGCGCCGGGGTCACCCCGCGGCTGAAGCCGCGGGGCTGCGTGTGAAATCATTTAGCGAGGCCTGGCCCCCCCGTCGTTGATGATTCGCCGCACGTGCAGCAGCCGGTTCCGCAGGCTCTCGCTGTAGATGGGCGAGGCCGCGTCCAGGCTGTTGCGTCGGACGAGTCCCGAGGCGTGGATGAACTCGAGGCGCCCGACGTGAATGCCCACGTGCGACACGCGCTCCGGGAGGCCGGCCGCAGCCCGGGTCCCAAAGAACAACAGGTCGCCCTTCTGGAGGCGGGACAGCCCGTCGCCAATCACCACCTCCGTTCCCTCCCCGGCCTGCTGATCCGTGTCGCGGGGCAACTCGATCCCGTTCAGGCGGAACACGGTCTTCGTGAACCCCGAGCAGTCGAAGCCCTTGCTGGACGTGCCGCCCCACAGGTAGGGCACACCCATGAACTGCAGCGCG
The DNA here is from genome assembly GCA_963813325.1 of uncultured Acidobacteriota bacterium. GTDB lineage: Bacteria > Acidobacteriota > Vicinamibacteria > Vicinamibacterales > JAKQTR01 > CAWEYM01. The sequence continues at coordinate 73,656 of CAWEYM010000001.1, read as the reverse complement.
CTCTGCTCGACGCTGTCGCCGCTCGGCGCGCGCGATGCGGTCCATGCCTGCAGGTCCTGGACATCGTCCGCGGCCACGTAACCCTTACGGCCGTCGGCGAGTTTGACCGCCACCCATCCCCCGCTCACGCCGGTTCGCTCGAGGATGCCGCCAGCGACCAGGTCCGCCACGGGTGTGGCGTGAGCAGCCGCGGCCTGCCGCACGGTCGCGACGGGCGCCGTGCAGATGACCCGCGGCGCTGTCTCCCATGCGCGTTTCCCGCCGGGCGTGACGCGCGAAAGTTGCAGCTCTTCAATCCACCCGAGATAGCCATCGGGGTCGGTGTGGACGAGGTACCAGCCCGATTGCCGCTTGAGCACCCGCACCGTCCAGCCCATCACGGTCTGCGTTCCCATCTCCGCGGCGTGGGACGGCTTCGACCGCACGTTCGCGACGCTCACGCGGATGATCCCGAACGTGTCGGAGCCGAGCGCCGGGTCGGGCAGCACGGCGATCTGGTCGACGACCGGCATGGTAACGGCGCCCCGCAGAGCCTTGAGGGCGGCGTCTCTCGCCTCGACGCCTTCGACCTCGCCCGAGGCAATCACGGCGTCCGGCTGTGGCTCGGCGCGGACGTCGAAGACGACCAGGCGCCGGTCCGGGGCAATCCGCGCCTTGACCTGGCGCAGCGCCAGCTCGGCCGGGCCCGGATCCTGCGCCGGTCGCGTGAAGACGGGGCGAGTCGAGAGGACAAGGGTTGCGGACAGCAGCACCAGGGCGAGTCGTCGCATGGTCATCGGACAACCTCGTGCGAGGACGAGTGTAAGCCACCCGGGGCACTCCGGGAGCGCTCGGCCCCATAGCCATCGAGACCCGATCACGAGCGACGCCAGCGGTTCGCGCACACGTACAACGCAATCCCGGCGGCGGTCGCGACGTTCACGGAATCAACCCCCGGCTGCATGTCCAGGCGCGCGCGCAGATCGGCAATCGCCAGCGCTGCGGGGCTCAGGCCGTCGCCCTCGTGGCCCACCATCAGCGCGATGCGCCCGGGCCAGGTCGCCTGCGCCGCAAGGTCCGCGAGGTCGGGGGCCCCGTGCGGCGTCAAGGCGACCACGGTGTAGCCGGCGCGCCGGACTGCCCCCAGGTCGCCGGGCCATTCTCCCAGCGTCGCAAACGGGATCCGCAGGCTGGCGCCGGTCGACACCCGGATGGCCTTGCGGTAGAGCGGGTCGCAGCACCGCGGGCTGCGCAGCACGGCGCCGGCGCCGAACGCAGCCGCATTCCGGAAGATGCCGCCCATGTTGTCCACGTTGGCCACGTGTTCGGTGATCACAATCAGGCGTGGCTGGCCGGCCATTCTCAGGACGTCGTCGAGCCCGGGCGGTTGCGGCCGCTGGCCGATCGCCAGGCACCCGCGGTGGACATTGAAGCCGACGATCGCCGCCAGCTGCATGGGATCCATCACATAGACCGGAACGTCCGGGCGGGCCAACAGGGCGTCCCCGAGCGACTCGAGGGCCGCCGGCGAGACAAGCACCGATCGCACCGGGAAGGCAGACGACGTCAACAGCATCCGGACGACCTGCCGGCCTTCAGCGACGAAGACCCCGCGGTCGCGCAGCAGCTCCGGGTCCGGCACGCTGCGGTACTCCGCGACCCGTGGGTCGTCCATGCTGTCGATACGCTCCACCGGCACGGCCACTCCTTCGCCCCCGCGGCCCGCGTCCGTCGTAGCCCCGCGGCTTCAGCCGCGGGCACCCCGGCGCTGAAGCGCCGGGGCTACGTCGGGTCGGTCGTCGGGTCGCCGGAACACACCTTACCATGCGGCGGCGCGGCGTGGCTCCGCCAGCCGGTGAACCCGGCTTGCGCTAGACTCAGAAGACACGGTGGTGGCATGACCCGGATGCGTCTGTTCCTCGCCTGGATCGCCCTGGCTGGCCTCTTCTCGGCCTGCGGCGGATCGTCGACTTCGACTCCGACGACGCCGGCCCAGACCCCCACGCCGGTTCCAGCCAACCCCTGCAGTGGCATCAGCCTCGGGGCGTCGGCCATCGCGCGCGCGACGCTCGTCCCATCGCCGTGGAAGGACGCCGCGCCCGCCGATCACGACGCGCGGCGGACGGTCAGCGAAGCGTTGTGGCGGCACCAGTCCGCGGCGGCGCGCGGCCTCCGGCCGGCCGTCGCCGCGCCCACGGCGACGGCGGATCTCGGGGAGATCGCCGTGCTCCAGGACGAGGGCGACATCATCGCGCCGGCCAACCCGCTCGACGTGCGTGGCACGGGCCTCACGTTCAGGCCAAGCAGCTCGGGCGGCTATGACGTCGTGGCCGGGCCCACCGCGTTCCGGGCAGAACTCGGCTCACGCCTCACGCTCGCCGACGACGACAGTTCGGCCGCGACGCTGCCGTTCGGGATGCCGTTCTACGGGACGAGCGAGACGGCGGCCTTCGTGAACTCCGACGGCAACATCACCTTCGACGAAGGCGACCACGCCAGCACCGAGCGCGACATCACCCGGCTCGTGACAGGGCCGGCCCGCGTCGCGCCGTTCCTCGCGGATCTGGACCCGTCGAAGGGCGGGGGCGTCTTCGTGGACGCCAGCCCGAGCGCGTTCACCGTCACGTGGTGCCAGGTGCCCGGCTTCGACTCGACCAACGTGCTGACTGCGCAGGTCACGCTCTGGCCCGACGGCCGGATCGACTTGCAGATCGATGCCGCCACCACGCTGACCGACGCGGTCGTGGGGCTGTCTCCCGGGCGCGGGACGACCTTCAATCCGGTCAACCTCGCGCCAGCGGGGACGGCGGGCGCGCCGGGTGGCGACGGCGCCTTCGGCGAGCGCTTCTCGGCCAGCGATGAGATCGACACGGTCGCGCTCGCGCGGAAGTTCTTCGCGTCGCACCCGGATGGTTATGACCAGGTGGTGATCTGGACCGACCGGAATCTCGTTCACGACGCCTTCGCCTACGAGTTGACGGTCGCGAACGAGATCCAGGGCATCGGCGTCGATGTCTACGATTCGTCACGGCATTTCGGCAGTAGCGGGCGCCTGCGCAGCCTCGTCGTGATGGACGACGTGCACAAGTACCCGGATGACCCGGCCACGAAGTTCAACGGCGAGAACAACACCCTCAGCCTGGTCGGGCAGGAGTCCGGGCATCGCTGGCTGGTCTTCATCCGGTTCCTCGATGCCGGCCGCCAGGCATCCGGCGCGCTGCTCGGGCGCGACGAGGCTCACTGGAGCTTCTTCATGGACTCGGACGCGTCGGTCATGGAGGGGAACGACATCCAGGACCTTGGCGGCGGGGCATTCCGCACCGTCGCGGCCGTCCAGCGCTACAGCCTCCTGGACCAGTACTCCATGGGCCTGGTGGGCGAGAGCGAGGTGCCGCCGTTCTTCTACGTGGAGAGCCCGGTGAACGTGGTGCCCGCGCGGCAGGCGACTTCGGCGCCGTTGGTCGGGGTGACGTTCAACGGCACGCGTCGCGACGTCCTGATCCAGGACGTGGTGGCGGCCCTCGGCCCGCGCGTGCCGTCCGCGGCCGCCTCGCCGCGCCTGCACCGGCAGGCCTTCGTCTACCTGCTGAGCGCCGGGCGCACGCTGGACCGCGCGCAGGTGGAGAAGATCGATCGTATTCGCCTGGCCTGGGAGGGGTTCTTCTCACGGGCAACCGACGGCCGCATGCGGGCCGAGACCCGCCTGCGCCCGTAGAGTGTCCGTCGCAGCCCCGCGGCTTCAGCCGCGGCGTGGCCCCCGGCGCTGAAGCGCCGGGGCTACGACGGGTCCAAGCGCCGGGGTACGACGGTCGACGAGCCGGGACCGGCCGCGGGGGAGCCCGGCGGTCCCGGGGCCCAACGGGGTTCGCGTCCGTAGCCCCGCGGCTACGACGGGTCCAAGCGCCGGGGTACGACGGTCGACGAGCCGGGACCGGCCGCGGGGGAGCCCGGCGGTCCCGGGGCCCAACGGGGTTCGCGTCCGTAGCCCCGCGGCTACGACGGGTCCAAGCGCCGGGCTACGACGGGTCGACGCGCCGGGGCCGGCCAGGATGGAGCCTGACGATCCCGGGCCTGACCGGCGCGCGGTTTCCGTCGCAGCCCCGCGGCTTCCGTCGTAGGCCCACGGTTTCCGTCGTAGCCCCGCGGCTTCAGCCGCGGGGGCGTGTGGCCTCCCTGCAGCGATTACGCCGTTCCGGCCGATAAGACAGAAGACGCGGGAACCCCTGCGCGGCTGGCGGTATGATGAGGGGCCGAACAGGCCCGGAGGTTGATCGGTGCTGCATCCCAACAAGCTCGCCATTCTCGCCGGCGGCGGACCCGCCCCCGGCATCAACAGCGTCATCAGCGCAGCCGTGATCCGGAGCGAGCTCGACGGGCTCGAGGTCGTGGGCATCCGCGACGGGTTCGAGTGGATCATGCAGGGCGACCTGGACCACGTCATGCCGCTGACCATCGACGACGTCAGCCGGATCCACTTCCGGGGCGGCGTGCACATCGGGATCTCGCGGGCGAACCCCACGAAGAACCCCGAGCACCTCGAGAACACGGTCCTGTCGCTGCTGCGCCTGAACGTGTCGATGCTGATCACGATCGGGGGCGACGACACGGCGTACTCGGCGATGAAGCTGGAGGAGAAGGCGGGAGGCCGCATCCGCGTCGTCCACGTGCCGAAGACGATCGACAACGACCTGGGGCTGCCGCCGTACGTCGACACGTTCGGCTTCCAGTCAGCCCGGCACTATGGCGTCGAGATCATCAAGAACCTGATGGTCGACGCGCTGACGACCTCGCGCTGGTACTTCGTGATCTCGATGGGGCGCGGGGCGGGCCACCTGGCGCTGGCAATCGGCAAGGCGGCGGGCGCCACGCTGACGCTGATCCCGGAGGAATTCTCCGGCGAGCGCATGCACCTGAAGACCATCGTGGACACGCTGGCCGGCGCGATCGTCAAGCGCTTGAGCTATGGACGCCGCGAAGGCGTCGCCGTGCTCGCGGAAGGGCTGGTCCTCGACATCGATCCGGCGGACCTCGCCGAACTCGAGGACGTCGAGCGCGACGCGCACGGCAACGTGCGCATCGCCGAGGTCAACATCGGCGAGATCCTGAAGGCGCAGGTCCACAGGCGGCTGCGGCAGTTCGGCATCAAGCCCACGATCATCGCCAAGAACATCGGGTACGAGATGCGGTGCGCCGACCCCATCGCCTTCGACATGGAGTACACGCGCGACCTCGGGTACTGCGCGGCCAAGTACCTCCTCCTGGGCGGCAACGCGGTGATGATCTCGATGCAGAACGGCCACTTCGTGCCGATCCCGTTCGCGGACCTGATCGACCCGAAGACGGGGCGGGCGAAGGTGCGGCTGGTGGACGTCCACTCGACCAGCTACGCGATCGCGCGGCGGTACATGGTGCGGCTGCGCCGCGACGATTTCTCGGACCTGCACGAACTCGCGAAGTTCGCCGCGACGGCCGGCCTGTCGCTGGAGGAATTCCGTTCGGAGTTCGAGTACCTGATCGCGGACGAGCCGGCGGCGACGATGCTCGACGCCGACATGCGCGTGCTGCCCCTGGGGGCGCCCCGCGAGGTCGTGGCCGGCGAGCGGGAAGGGTAGGGACCCGGGCGCCGGCACGGCCGGCGCGGACACGTCGCCGCGGGTCGCACACGCCGCCGATCAGGGCGCGCCGAACGAACGCCTCACCATCGCCTGCACCGTGTCACACAGCGACCCGGCGTCCCGGCCCAGGTCCGTGGTCTGCCGCACGCAGTCAGCCTTGAAGGTCTCGTCGCCGATCGACCCCAGGTTGATCAGCACGTTCAGCACTGCACCCTCGACGCCCGCCCGCGCCACCAGCGCTGCGACCCCGGCATCGGACGCGGAGTTGCGGTTGCCCTTGTCCGCGATGACCTGGCTCAACTTGATGGCGTCCAGGCACAGGCGTGCCGTCTCGAGCGGCACGCTCGCGGCGCGGCGGTAGGCATCGGCCACGGCGCGATCGCGCTCGGCCGCCTGATCCGGCGTGGCCTTCGGCAGGCGCATCGCGTCCATGACACGATTGAACGCGTCGGTGTCGTCGTCCACCGCGCGCATGAGGCGCGCCTTCAGCTGCTGGCCGGCCTCGGCGAGGGCGCCCAGTTCATCCCACACCGCCTCGTAGCCCTTCTTCCCCACGGTGAGGTTCGCGACCATCGTGGCCAGCGCCGCGCCGAGGCCGCCGGCGAGCGCCGCGACCGATCCGCCCCCGGGTGCCGGGGACTCCGTCGAGACCTCGTCGACGAAGCGCGCGACCGGCATCGCGACCAGCGGCGCCGGCGGGCGGAAGTGGTACTCGATGATCTTCCGGTCCGGATCGAACGGCGCCAGTTGATCCAGGCCAAGCGATCGGACGGCCATCTCGACCAGCTCCGGCTCGGGTACGCCCGCCGACTTGCCCTGCTCGCGGAGGTAGAAGGCGCCGGCGTCGAGCATCGGCCGCAGGGGCGTCAGGCCGACCAGCTCCGACCCGGTCACCCGCAGGCCGAGCCGGGCGGCCTCCTCGCGGACGGTTTCGAAGACCACGTGCAGGGGCGTGGTCGTGTAGTCCAGCAGGTTGATCGACACCTGCGCCTGGCGGTACTGCTCGATGTACCAGCCGATGGCGCGCACGGCTCTCAGCCGGCCGGGCACCTTGACCGCGGTGCCGTCGGCGTCGCGGACAATGGCGCCCTGAGCGTCACGCTTGGCGCGGCCGCCCTCGCGGATCGTCAGGGCGATGTCGTTGGCCAGGCGCTTGTCGAGGGTGTTCAGGTTCACGTTGTAGGCCAGCAGGAACTCGCGCGCCCCGACCACCGTTGCGCCGGACCTGGCGTTGAACCGTCTCGGCCCGGCGTCCGGAGCCCAGGCGGGATCCTCGAGCTTCTGCGCCAGGCCCTCGTACTCTCCGGCCCGGATGGTCGCGAGGCTCCGGCGATCGGGCGAGGACGCGGCATGCTCGTAGAAGTAGACCGGCACGCCGAGCTCTTCGCCGATCCGCCGGCCGACCGCGCGGGCGATGTCGGCGCACTCGTCCATCGTGATGTCGGACACCGGGATGAACGGGCACACGTCCATCGCGCCGATGCGCGGGTGGGCGCCCTTGTGTCGCGTCATGTCGATCAGCCCGGCGGCGGCCTGCGCCGCGCGGAAGGCGGCGTCTTGCACCGCGTCGGGCGTTCCCACGAAGGTGTAGACCGTGCGGTTGGTGTCGGCCCCGGGATCGACATCGAGCAGCTTCACGCCGCTGACGCCCGAGATCGCCTGGGCGATGGCATCGATGACGGCTCGATCGCGACCCTCGGAGAAGTTCGGCACGCACTCGACAAGTCTGGGCATCGCACGGCCTTTCGGAAAGCGGCTCCTGCGGAGCAGCGTGCCAGCGTACGCCCCGCCGGCGGAACACGTCAAGGCGGGCCGGGAACGGCGCGGGCCGGCCCACGCCCCGTCGCCGCACCCGGGGCGTCCTTTCCGAGCCTGCAGTCGTTTCGTGTTGACAGTGTCCGTCGCGGCCATGCAGGATGCCCCATTCCCGACGGGTTCGCGCACGCGTCGCTGGGACGCGATCGCCAAAGGAGCGTGCCGATGGAACAGGGGACGCGGAGCCGGCTGCTGAGCGTGAGCGCCCCGGTGGTGCTGGCCTGCGTGATCGCCCTGCTGCCCGTGCCGCAGGGCCTGACGCCCGCCGCGTGGCGCTACTTCGCGCTGTTTGCAGGTGTGGTCGCCGGGCTCATCATGGAACCGATCCCGGCGTCGGGCGTGGGGTTCGTCGGCATGGCCATCGCCGCCGCGTCCCGCCTGGTCGAGGCTGAGCCGGGCGCGTCCCTCAAGTGGGCGCTCAGCGGGTTCTCCAACGGCACCGTGTGGCTGGTCTTCAGCGCCTTCATGCTCGCGCTCGGCTACGAGAAGACCGGCCTCGGCCGCCGCGTGGCGCTGGTGCTCGTGAAGAAGCTGGGAGGCCGGACGATCGGCCTGGGCTACGCGATTGCCCTCACCGACCTCGTGCTGGCGCCGTTCACCGCGTCGAACACCGCCCGGAGCGCGGGCACCGTCTTCCCGGTCATCCGGAACATCCCGGCGCTGTACGGGTCGTACCCCGGCGAGACCGCGCGCCGGATCGGCGCCTACGTGATGTGGACGGCCTTCGCCGCCACCTGCGTCACCAGCTCGATGTTCGTGACGGCGCTCGCGCCGAACCTCTTCGCGATGAGCCTGGCGCGGCAGATCGCGGGGGTGGAGGTGTCCATGGGCGGCTGGGTCGTCGGCTTCCTGCCGGTCGGCCTCGTCCTGATGGCGCTGCTGCCCGCGCTCGTGTACGTGATCTACCCGCCGGAGGTGAAGGGCGGACCCGAAGTCCCGGCCTGGGCCGGCCGGGAACTCGCAACGCTGGGGCCGGTGAGCGGGGCCGAAGTGTTGATGGCGGGGTTCGCGCTGCTGGCGGTGGCGCTCTGGATGTTCGCCGGCGAGATCATGGACCCCTCGACGGCCGCGCTCGTCGTGGTGTCGCTGATGCTGGCGACCGGGCTGGTGGACTGGCAGGAACTGGCGGGGAACCGCCCGGCCTGGAACGTGCTCATCCTGCTCGCGACCCTCTTCGCCCTGTCGGATGGGCTGAACAGGGTCGGGTTCGCCGGGTGGTTCGCGCAGCACGCGGCGGCGCTGCTGTCGGGGTGGTCCCCGACGGTCGTCGTCGCGTCACTGGTCACGATCTTCTTCCTCGTGCACTACCTGTTCGCGAGCCTCACGGCCCACGCGACGGCTGTGCTCCCGGTGGTGCTGGCCGCGGCCGTGGCCATCCCGGGCGTGCCGGTCCGCACGGTGGCTCTGCTGCTCTGTTACTCGCTCGGGCTGATGGGGGTGCTGACGCCGTACGCCACGGGGCCCGCGCCGGTCTACTATGGCAGCGGCTTCATCACGCGGGCGGCATTCTGGCGGCTGGGACTGATCTTCGGCATGATCTTCCTCGCGGCGCTGCTCGCCATCGGGCTCCCGTTCCTGCGATTGATCGAGCCCTGAGCACGGGCTGGCGGCGACGATTCGTCTTGCGGCCGCCGAGGCTGCACGCCCCGCCACGCGTGGGCCCCGGGTTCAGATGCGGAGCGCCGCCCGCGGTCCGGATCGCCACGTCCCGCGCGTGGCGCCCAGCAGCCGCATCAGCAGTGACTCAACTTCCTCCGGGCCACCCAGCTGGAACGGAGACCGGCCCGGGCCGGCGCCCACCGTGATGGTGATGCCCTGCCGGGACGCCTCGCCGAACGCCTCGGGGCTCGCGAGCGCATCGCCGATGTAGACGGGCCAGCAGCGTCCCTTCCGCCGCTCCACCGCCGAGGTGATCTCGCGCACGGCGTCGGCGGTGCTCCAGGCCAGGTTCGCGTGGAGCTCGAAGGCATCCGCGCGCGTCAGCAGGCTCAGCCGCCGGGCCTGGACGTGGGGCGAGGCGGCGTCCAGCACGCGGCGCAGCAGCACGGCCCGATCCCGGGGTTCCGGCACGGCCGCGACGTGCACGACAATCGACAGGCCCCGGTCTTCGACGAACGCGCCGGGCACCAGCCGCACCGCCGCCTCGATGGTGGCGGACGTCGAGGCCAGCAGGTCGACGGCGCGCGCGGCCTCCAGGTGCAGCAGCGAAACGTGCGGGCCCTCGATTTCGAGTCCGCGCAGGCCGGCATAGTAGAGGCGCCGGTCGGCGCCGAAGAAGTCGCGCATCTGCGACACCCGCCGGCTGCTGACGAGGCCGACCGTGGCGCTCGGCAGGCTCGCGAGCGAGGCCACCACGGCCCGTCGCGGGGCCGGCAGGTGCGTGTCGCTGGGCCGGCCGGCCGGGTGCGTCAAGGCGCGATCGAAGTCCACGATCAGACACAGGTGCGCGCCACGCCAGCCGCCGAGGATTGAGGTGAGACTGTCGTGAATCATCCGGCATCCTGTACGCGCACGCGCAGCGGCGCGCTGAGTCGCACCGTCACCGGCGCGCCCGGACCCAGGCGCACCTCCGGGCCGCGCGTCGCCAGGACGCGGGCCGTTTCGGCACCGCCGCCGACCGCCGCGCCGATCGCGGCGCCCTTGCCGTGCCCGACGATCCCGCCCACCAGCGCCCCGAGGCCGGCCGCCGCGCCGACGCGCAGCGCGTCGTGGTCACCCGTGCCGCCTGCGGCGTGAGCGGCGACGCTCGTGCGGATCCGGTACTGGACGCCCCCGACCACCAGGGTGTGGAACAGCATGGCGATCCGCGCGCGGCCCGAGACGCGACCCGATCGCGCGACATCGACGATCTGGCCGACGACCTCGCTGCCCGCCGGGACGACGGCCACGCCCTGCATCATGACCGGGCTGACCACCTCCGCCCGGACCTCATCTTCCCGCACGCTCGTATCCGAGCCGACGGCCGATTCGAGTCCGAGGATGAGCAGCGTGCCCTGGGGCACCAGCACGTCCCGGCCCGCATCCGCCCGGCTGCCGGGAGCGGCGCGCCAGAGTCCGAATGCGGTCAGGCCGCCCAGCAGGACCAGCGACGTGCCCAGCAGCCAGCGACGGATCATTCAGCCTTCCTTTGTGGGATTGGGTTACTATCGTATCCAGGTTCCTGCAAGTCGCACGCCAGTGCGCAACGGCCGGCCTGGGCGCAATTCCCCGGGATCGGTTGTTGTGAACCCTCCGGAATGGGTAGATTTGTACCAGGGGACTTCACGTCATCCGACCGCCGGCGGCCGCGGACGGCAATCCAGGGAGCGTGACATGTCTGCCAAGCAGTCCGGGGGCGGGGACCTCGAACGGGTCCTGATCGTCGAGGACGACGCCGCCGCGCGCGTCGGCCTCCAGCAGCTGGTGGCCAGCTGGGGCTACACCGTCGAGGCGGCCTGCGACGGGATGGAGGCCCTGCAGAAGGTCACGGCCTTCCGCCCCGGCATCGTCCTGACGGACCTGGTGATGCCGCGGATGAACGGGCTGGACCTGCTGCGCTCGCTGCAGGAGCAGGGCGACGATGTGACGACGGTCATCCTGACCGCGCAGGGAACAGTCGAGACCGCGGTCGAGGCGATCAAGAAGGGCGCGTACGACTACCTGACCAAGCCGATCGACCTGCAGCGGCTGCGGATCCTGCTCGGCCAGATCCTCGAGCGCCAGGAGACCCTGCGCGAGGTCAAGGTGCTCCGCCGCCAGCTGCGCGAGCAGGGCGCCTTCGGCCAGCTGATCGGGAACAGCCCCGAGATGCGCAAGATCTACCACATCATCGAGCAGGCGGCGCCGACCGCCGCGTCGGTCCTGATCAGCGGCGAGTCCGGGACCGGCAAGGAGCTGGTCGCGCAGACGATCCACCAGCTCAGCCCGCGGGTGACCTCCCCGTACGTGCCGATCAACTGCGCCGCGATTCCCGACACGCTGCTCGAGAGCGAGCTGTTCGGCCACGAAAAGGGGGCGTTCACCGGGGCCATCGAGCGGCGGCAAGGCTGCTTCGAGTTGGCCCACCACGGCACGCTGTTCCTCGACGAGATTGCGGAGATGACGCCGGCCACGCAGGTCAAGCTGCTGCGCGTGCTGCAGGAAAGGACGTTCCGCCGCCTCGGCGGCCGGACCGAGCAGGCGGTCGACATCCGGGTGATTGCCGCGACCAACGCGGACCCGCCCGAGGCGGTGCAGCGGGGGCAGCTGCGCGAGGACCTCTATTACCGCCTGAACGTGTTCGCGATCCGCCTCCCGCCGCTGCGGGACCGCAAGGAAGACCTGCCGTTGCTCATCCAGGCGTTCATCAACGATTTCAACGAGCGAAACGACCGCACGGTGGCGGCGGTCGATCAGCCGGTGATGAAGATCCTGGAGAGCTACTCGTGGCCCGGGAACGTGCGCGAGCTGCGCAACGTGATCGAGCGCGCGACGATCGTGGCCGACGGGCGCTTCATCGGGGTGAAGGACCTGCCGCGCCTGATCGACACGGGGCACGCGGCCCAGCCCGCCTCCGAGGGGCTCACGCCGGGCACCACGGTCGACGAGGCCGAGCGCCGGCTGATCCTCCTCACGCTGGAGCACACGAAGAACAACAAGACGCGCGCCGCCGAGTTGCTGGGGATCAGCCTGAAGACCCTGCACAACAAGCTGAACCGGTTCAAGATCAGGGAGCAGCGCGAAGGCGGCTAACCTCATGCGACTCAGCATCAAAGCGAAGCAAGTCGCCGGCGTGACCTCGATCGTGGGGCTCGCCGTCATCGTGCTGAGCGGGCTGTACCTGTCGTCGCTGGCCCGCCTCACGCTCGAGGAGAGCCGTGCCCGCGCCGAGCTGCTCGCCAACGCGGTCTACCACCGCGCCCGCGAGGTGGTGGCGACGTCCCACGAGCCCTACTCCGCGCTGCGCGACGACTCCGGGCTGCGATCGATTCTCGAGTCGAGTGTCTACTCCCGCAACGTCACCTACGCCGCGGTCGTGGACGTCAACGGCGTGGCCATCGCGCACAGCGACCAGAAGGCGGTCGGCGAGAAGATGCCGGCGTACCCGGACCTGAACGCCCTGCTGCAGCGGGGACCCGTCGAGCAGATCCGGGCCATTTACGCCACCGAGGGGCAGACCCGGGAGATCCGGCAGCCCCTGCTCATGGGACCGGTCGAGTTCGGCTCGATTCGCATCGGCGTGTCGATGCTGCTCACGCGCCGCGATCTCGATCAGGCGCTGCGCCCCGCCATCATCACCGCGCTGGCCGCGCTGGTGGCCGCCAGCGTCGTGGCCACGCTGCTGGCGCACCTGCTCCTCCGGCCCATCCACGTGATCCGGAGCGGCCTCACGCGCCTCGGCCAGGGCGAGTTCGGCGTCATGCTGAACCTGCCGCAGCAGGACGAGTTCGGGGAGCTGGGCGGGTTCTTCAACGCCGCCAGCGCGCAGCTGTCCGCCGATAGGACGCAGCTCGCGGGCCAGAAGGCCAACCTCGAATCGGTGGTGGAGCGCCTCGAGGACGCCGTCGCCGTGTTCACCCCCGACGGCGAACTGCTGTTCGCCAACCCCGCCATGTGCGCCGTGCTGCCGCCGGACCCGCTCGCGCGGCCGGTGGACGATGTGCTGCCGCCGGGCCACCCGTACCGCGCGATGGTCGAGCAGACCCTGGCGACCGGCCAGGCGCGGGGCCCCCTGTCCGCCCGCGTGCCCGACCTGCGGCGGGATGGATTGGGGCCCGACCCCGAGGTCACCACCGAGCGGCTGATTCTCACGCACCTGATCGAGGGCCCGGAGGGCCGGCTCGTCGGGGTGATGCTCGTCGCCCGCAACCTCGACTACCTGGGGCAGGTGCAGTCCACGATCAACTACTCGCGCAAGCTGGCGGCCCTCGGCCGGCTGTCGGCCGGTGTGGCCCACGAAATCAAGAACCCGCTCAACGCGACCATCATCCACCTCGAGCTGCTCAAGCAGCAGCTGACGAGCGCCGCCGCGTGGCAGCCGCACGCGGTGTCCGCGACGGCCGGGAGTCGTGCGCACGGCGACCCCGGGCCCGGCCTCCCCGCCGGCGCCGCCGACGGCCACGCGGCCGAGGAGGCGCCGAACGGCTTCGACCTGTCGGCGGCGATGGACCACCTGTCGGTCATCGCGGCGGCGATGCGCCGACTCGACGAGGTCGTCCAGGGGTTCCTCAAGTTCATCCGGCCCGAGGACCTGAAACTCCAGCCCGTGCCGCTGTCGCTGCTGCTCGACGACCTGATGCCGATCGTGGGCGCGGAGGCCCAGAAGCACCATATCGACGTGCGGATCGAATGCCCGATCGACTTGCCGGATCTGCGCGCCGATCCCGGGATGCTGGAGCAGGCGTTCCTGAATCTCGCGCTCAACGCGTGCCAGTCCATGCCCGACGGCGGCCGCCTGCGAATCGCCGCCGCGCCGGCCCCCGGGCGGCAGGTGTCCATCGTGTTCGAGGATTCGGGCGTCGGGATCAAGCCGGAAGATCTCAACCGGATTTTCAACCTCTACTTCACGACCAGGGACGACGGGAGCGGGATCGGCCTCTCGATGGTGTACCGGACCGTGCAGCTGCACGACGGCGAGATCGAGGTGCAGTCGGTCCCCGGGGTCGGCAGCACGTTCCGGCTGCTCCTGCCGCAGGCGTAACGGCCGTGCTGTTTCGCCGCGCCTGGTTCATAATGACGGGATGGTAGCCTTGGTACGCGCAGCGCTGATCGTCGCGCTCCTTGCGGGTTCCACGGCCTGCGCCCCGCTGTTTCAGCGGAACCAGCCAAAGGCGGCCGCGCCGCTCGACGTGCCGCTCCCGCCGGCCCGCGTGGTCATGCTTCCGGAAGAGGCGCCAGCCGAGCCGGCTCCGCCGCCCGTTGAAGAGGCGCCCAACCCTCGACCGGCGCGCAGCGTTCCGCGACCCGCCCCGGCGCGCCAGGTGCGTCCGGAAAAGGTGGACAAGCCCGAGCCCCTGCAGACACCCGCGCCTCCGGCCGTGGCGGATCCCGGGCCCGCCCTGTCGCTGCAGACAACCGCGAATGTGACCGCGGAAGAGCAGAAGATCCGCGGCCTGATCGCCAGGGCGGCGACCGATCTCGCCCGCATCGACTATCGCGCGTTGAGTGCGGACGGCAAGGTCCAGTACGACACGGCGAAGCGCTTCCGGCAGCAGGCCGAGGATGCGCTGAAGGTCCAGAACCTGGTCTTCGCGGAACAACTCGCCGACAAGGCCGCGACGATGGCCGCCCTGCTGCTGGGACGCTAGCCCGGAGCTCACTTGTGATGGGTGTGTTCGCGTGGGCTGAAGCCCGCGCGCTACGTTCCCGGCGCGTACTCAACTCAAACGAGCGCCGGGCTCAGGGCAGCGCCCGAGCCCCCGCGCAGGACGGCTCTAGACTAGCGCCCGGGCCACTGTTGCTTGAACGCGTCCCAGTCGGCGCGCATCGCCGTGATCGCGTCACGCAGGTCGCCCGGCGGCGAGATCAGGCGCGCGCGTTCCGGGATGATGGCGTCCTGCATGAGCCGGTCGAGGTCGACCCGCAGCGCCCGTCCGCGATCGATTGCCATGGGCGCCCGGACCCAGCCTGCCAGCGCGCTGTTCCAGGCGCGCTCGAGGTCGCCGATCCCGCGGGCGCCGACGACGACCCAGTAGGCCGCCACCGCCGACCCCGCGTTCCGGCGCAGCTCGTCTTCCATCCGCTGCAGCATGCGGTTGTAGAACCGGCGCTGGCCCCAGTCCCGGGTGTCCGCCGCCTCGGTGTCCGTCGGCGCCTGCTGCCCGGCGGGCGGCGCCTGGCGGTCGGCGCGGGCCAGCCGGTCCGCGCGCGCCTGGTGGTCGACCTGTGCCTGCCGATCCAGCGCGCTCGCCCACCAGTCGAGCAGGCGCTCGCGGGTGCCGAGCCCCAACGGTCCGTTGCTGGCGACGCCGTGCTCGAACAACTCCGCGGCCGCCCCGAACCGGCCGTCGAGATAGAGCGCCTCGCCGAGGCCGATCGTGAAATCGAGCCGATCGCGCGGCGCGAGCCGCGCCGGGTCGAGGCTCGTGAGGGCCTCCCGCGCCTCCTTGAGATCCGCCGCATCGGTGGTGCGCCGGAACCGCTCGAGATGCGCGCGCGCGAACACCAGGGCGGCGGCATCCGCGGTCGCGGGCGTGCGCCGGGCTTCGGCTGCGGCGGCAAGCGACGCGTCGTACTGCCGGTCGTTGTACAGGTCTCTCGCGCGGGTCAGGGCGTCGGGCGGCGCCGCCCCGGCCGACATCGCGGCGACGACGAGAGGAACGACGAGCCTCTGCACGAGCGGCACCGCGTCTGGTATTCTCAATAGGGCAACCCTCGCCTTCACTCTATGCTCCCGCTCGGTGTCACCGCAACTGCCGTGCGGCGCCGCAGGAGGGCAGACGGTCCGAATGGCGCGGCGGGCGCCGGTACGCTACCGGGCGTGGTAAGTCTTACACGATCGCCATAGGCTACACCACCCCCACTGGCGCGAATGCCCGGAACTGCCAGCAGAGGAGCCAATGGGGGTTGGCATGAAGATTGAGATAGGAGTTGGTGCGATGCGATACCTGGCGACCGTGATCATCGTCCTGGTGGCGGGTGGGCTCTGGCCCACCGCCGCGCAGCCCGGGCCGGAACCCCAACAGCCGACGTTCCGGGCGGGGGTCGATCTGGTGACGGTCACGGTCGTGGTGCAGGACCGCCAGGGCCGGCCGGTGGCCGGGTTGACGCAGTCCGATTTCGAGTTGTTCGATGCGGGCCAGCCGTGCGGCATCGTCGATTTCCGGTCCGATCCCGCGCCGGTCAGCGTGGCCGTGCTCGTCGACGTGAGCGGGAGCATGGACGTGGCCGCGAAGATGGCCGACGCGCGCAGTGCCGTGCGGCACGTCCTGAGCTGGCTGAACGCCGGCAGCGACCAGGTCGCGCTGTTCGCGTTCGACACGCGGTTGCAGGAATTGCAGGGATTCACGAAGTCACCCTCCGACGTCGGCGCCCGGCTCGATGCGCTCCGGCCGTTCGGCGCGACGTCGCTCTACGATGCCATCGCCCAGACCGGACGGCGTCTGGTGGCGCAGGGCGGCGCCCGCCGCGCGGTGGTGGTGGTGACCGACGGCGTGGACACGAGCAGCCGCCTGACGCCTTCCCAGGTGTCCGGCATCGCCAGCGCGATCGACGTGCCCGTGTATGTGCTCGCGGTCGTATCGCCGCTCGATCGCAGCGATGACGCCGGGACGCCGGGCCACATGGCCGCGACCGACGTGGACGGCCCGCTGTCGGATCTCGCGCGCTGGACGGGGGGACACATGTTCGTGGCGAGCGCACCCGCGCACGCGAGCGTCGCCGCGCGGCAGATCGTCACCGAGTTGCGCGAGCAGTACCTGATTGCCTTCGAGCCGAGCCAGCAGGCGGGATGGCATCCGCTTGACGTCCGTACACGCCACAAGAACCTGATCGTGCGGGCCCGGAGCGGCTACGTGGCCGGGACGCGTCTCAACAGTCAGCAGTAGGAGGAGGTTGTCATCATGCGGAAGTCCATGCTCTCAGTCGCGTTGCTCGCTCTTGCCGTCGGGGGGTCGGCGGCATGCGCAACCAAGAACTTCGTCAAAGCCCAGGTTTCTGAAGTCAACGGCAAGGTCGAGACCCTGAGCCGCTCGGTCGAGGAAACCCAGGAGCGGACGCGCGCCAACGAGGGCAAGATCAACGACGTCGACCAGAAGGCCGGGGAAGCCCAGACGTCGGCGCAGCGCGCGCAGCAGGCCGCGGGCGCGGCCGATGCCAAGGCGGGCGTGGCCGGCGCCAAGGCCGATGAACTCGATCAGAAGGGGAGGCGGCTGCTCTTCACCGTCGTGCTGAGCGAGGAACAGGGCAACTTCCAGTTCGACAAGACGTCGCTGCCCGACGCGGCGAAGGCGAAGATCGACGAGATGGTCACGCAGCTCAAGGCCAACCCCCAGGGGGTCTACTTCGAGATCGAGGGCTACACGGACGCGACCGGCTCGCGCGCCTACAACGAGCGCCTCGGCCTCGAGCGGGCGGAATCGGTGAAGCGGTACCTGTACGAACAGCACCAGATCCCGTTGCACAAGATCAACGTGATCAGCTACGGCCCCGAGAAGCCGGTGGCCCCGAACACGACGCGGGCCGGTCGCGCGCAGAACCGGCGGGTTGTGATCAAGGTGCTCGCCTAGCCGCAGCACCCGCGGCGACAGCGACCAACGCGGACAGTCGGCGGTGTCAGGCCTCCTCGAGGCACCGCCGGCCGTCCGCGGCGCACTGGCCCTTCCCGGCGGCGCCCACCTTCACCACACCACGCTCATTATTCCAGTCGGCTGTCGCCCCGCCGCGACGGACCGCGGCTGAGCAGCGGACGGCGGCTGCCTGGAGACCGGGCGGTGGGCTGGCCTCACCACGCGGGATGCGGGGGCTGCCGGCGCGCACGACAACGCGGATGCGGCCAGGCCGGGGCCGACTCCGGCGACAAACCATCCCATCAGGGCCAACCGGCCGGCGGGGTTCCGGTCCGCGAGCCGGCCCGACCTCACCCGCCGGATCCGGTGGCGTCGCTGCCGACCACCTCGTAGACCCGGACGTCCCCCTCCGAGAAGACCGGCCTGAAATAGTCAGGGCGGTTGAACTTCTCAACGCCCTTGCCGAAGGCCCGCCGCTCCACGCGATCGACGTAGATGAAGTCGATGCCGTGCGCCATCGCGATGTCCCACGCGACCTTCGGATCCTCGGTCCCATAGAGCGTGCGCATGCGGGCCGATCGCCGTCCGTACTCTGGCCTCTTCAGCAACGAGATGGGCAGGCCCGCCGCCATGCGCCGATGGGCGAAGGAGGGAATCAGCGTCCAGGTTTCCCGCCCGCGCGCCGTGGGCTCCATCTGCACGATGGCGGTCGGCGCGGTCGTGTTCCTGATCCAGTCGAGGGCGCGGCGCTCCTCGGGCGCGACCACGATTGTCCAGCGGAAGCCGGGGCCCATCCGGCGGTTCCAGATGTCCTGCGCGTTGTAGGTGTCGATGATCGTCGTCGGCAGGCCGGCCAGGAAGAGCACGCCGATCGCCGCGAGCCCGAGCGGGCGGAACAGCCGGGCGTCGAAGACCGCTGCCACCCACCGCGCGGCAAGCGGCGCCATCGTGAGAAGCAGGATCTGGCCCGCGCGCCAGCCGACCCACACCAGGTCTCCGCCGGGCAGCGAGACGAAGTAGAACAACCCGAAGCCCACCGCCAGGCCCGCGCTCGCCGGCGCGAGCACGCCCGTCCTGTCGCGACGGTTGACCCAGAGGCCGGCGGCGACGGCAATCAGCAACGGACCGAGCGTGAGCAGCGGCGTGACGAACGGGGCCTGCGTGATGGGGCCCGTGTAGCCGACGTGCACGGCCGCGCCCGCCCCGTCCACAACCTGGTTGGCATGGCACCAGGCGAACGCCGCCGCCACGGGCACCGCCGCGAGGGCGTGCAGGGCCAGTCGGCGGGGCAGGGCGCGCCACTCCCGCGCCGAGGCGATCGCCACCGACAGCCCGTACACCCCCGAGAATGCCCCGCCCAGGAACGGGCTGGCCATCATCGACCCGCCCAGCGCGACCCCCGCCAGCAGCACGGCGGGCCAGCGGAGACCGCGGGCGGACTTGCCGGCGACGACGAGCGCCACGAGCCCGATGGCGCATGCCATCGCGTGCTGCGGGGTGTACCAGAGCGAGCGCGGCAGGCCGTCGATGGTCAGGCCGTTGAAGAACCACGACGTGATGGCGTCGATGTTCAAGTCCCGTACGCTGCCAAGGGGTCGTCCCTGCGAGAACGCGTCGTAGAGCGCGTGGGCCCCCTCAACGCTTGGGGCCAACAGCGTGAGGCTGACCGCCACGGCCGCCGCCCGGGCGCGCGGGACCAGCGACCAGACGAATACCATCGCCATCCCGACGAACAGGAGGCCCGAGGCCAGGGCGTTCACCAGGAGCATCGGCTTGACGTGCGTCCAGAGTCCCAGCGGGTGGACCCCGGCCGCGGCGCCCGGCAGCAGGAAGTACGTCCAGTAGTAGTTGAGCGTCTGGTCCCCGGCGTACGGGTCCTTCGGCGGCATGTCGAAGCGGGCGAGCTCGGCGGTCAGCGCGGCATGCCAGAGAAAGTCGGCCGTGAAGTACGCCCGGTAGCGCTCCTGGCCTGCGTCGTCGACGGCGCCGACATTCCGGAACGTGGGGGCGACCAGGGCCGGCACCAGCAGCAGGACCAGCAGCAGGGCCAGCGTGTCCTGGCGACGCCAGACGGGCAGCGTCACGAGCGGTTCCCGTCGCCGCCTCAGATACGCTGCCCAGGTGATTGTGGACAGCGCCGCCCATGCCGCGACGAACGTAACGCCGCTCGGCGTGCCGGCTGCAATGACGCTCCAGATCGCCAGCGCGGTGAGGATGTACCCCATCAACGCGCCGGCCACCCAGCCGGCGGCCTGTCGGCGGCCGAAGAGCGCGAACCCGAGCGGCAGGCCGGGTACCAGCGCCAGCAGGTAAATGGCCAGGTAGACCACGCCTGACGCGCCGCCGCCGACCAGCCAGGCAAGGCCCACGGTGGAACCCCCGACGATGGCGGCCGCCGCGGGCAGCGAGCGCCGCAGCACGGGTGCCGCCACCACCGTGCCGGGCACAGCACGGGCCGGCGCCGGTGGGAGCGCGACGTGGTCCACGCCCTGCGCTCCGGCCGCGGCAGACACGGGAGCCGACGCAACGCCCGCCACCGCCGGTGGGGTGTCGGCGTCAGGCGCCTGCCAGAACTCCCGGTCTGCCGAATCGACTTCGCTCAACACGTCTCCCCGCAGGATGCGTTCGGCCATCGTCAGGCCCTGGCCGATCGAATGATCCATGTTGTTGTACCAAAACCGGCCGCTGCGGCCTGCGAGCAGGAGGTTCCGGTACCGGCCGAGCTCGCGCAGGCTTCGCGTGAGCTCCGACAGGTAGTCCAGCCGGTAGATTGGGTACGTGAACGGCACGCGCTCGACGTGCACGCGCTCGACATCCGCGGCGCGGTCGATGGTGCCCGTTCGCACGAGGTCCGCGATCACCGGATCGACGAGGCGCTCCGGCTCCCGCCACCGCTCGTCGCCTTCGAGGCACGTGACCTCCACGCACAACCCGCTCTTGCCGGGGGGCGCCATCGTCGGGGCGAAGGCCACCGGCGTGGACACGCGCGAGAAGATCTCGTCCCCGCCGTAGTAGGTCCACTGAAAGTCGAGCTTGGCCGGCGCGCCGATCTCCAGGTTGTAGAAGATCGTCGAGAGGTAGTCGAGGCTGACGCCGTCGAGGCCCAGCAGCCGGCCGGCTTCCGTGATCGGAGCCGTCCAGACGACGCCGTCGCACGCGATCGTCTCGCGGTCCGTCGACACGGCGGTGACGCGCAAGCCGTCCGTGACGAGATCCGTGACGCCGCGGCCGAACAGGATGCGTCCGCCCGCCGCCACGATCCGGGCCGCAAGCAGCTCCGAGAACCGGCCGACGCCCGTGGGCGGATAGAGGAACGTCGTCTCCACGGGCCTGGGCATCAGGGTCGTTCTGAGGAGCGACCACAGCGAGTCGGCCTCAGCCCGCTTGTCGATCACGGCCCGGTTGACGCCGGCCCGGCCCCAGTCGCGGTGCAGGTCCGGCGGCGCGTGGAACAGGAACTTGCGGGTGTAGGGCTCGAAGAAAATCGCGTAGAGCGTGCGGCCGTACTTGTTGACGACGTCCGCCTCGAACGACTCGCCCGGGAGGTGCTGTTTCCGGAGCAGGTCCATGCTGCCGCGCAGCATCAGCGACAACGGCATCGAGAGCAGCACCGACGGGCGGAGGGGCCACTCGTGGAAGCCGCCGAACATGCGGACGCCGCTCTTGCGGGAGATCTCGACCGCGTCCCGCCCGAGGACATCCCGGATATAGCGGGCGACCCGCGGGTTCTCAGTGTGAAACCGGTGAGGGCCGACATCGAAGTGAAAATCGCCGTAATGCCAGGACCGCGCGAGCCCGCCGACGACGTCCTGGCGCTCGACGACGGTCACGGCCTGCCCGCGCGAGGCGAGCTGGTCGGCGATGGTGAGTCCGGCTGCACCCGCACCAACTACGACCAGATGGGACATCATGCCTCGCGTGAACAGGGGATCGTTGGCAGGCGGCACGCGCGTTCATCGCGCCAGCGTGCACGGACGATGCCAGGACCGAATGGCGGGACGGGCACGTCGATCTCTGCCGAGCGCCCGGCGTGCCGCCGTGTCTCGCGAATATTCTGGCGAATATTCCCGCGAAAAGCCAGCCGGTCGCGGCGATCGCAGCGTCCGTGTCCGGTTCCGGCCCACCGGGGACACCGCGCGCCGTCCTTGGGTGTGTCGTGTCTTCAGCCGGCGCGGAGTGCCGGCCCGGCACGGATGAACGCGCGAGGCCCAGGGCGGCGGCGCCGCGGGCCTCGCCGTCACGAGCGCGCTAGAAGCTGAACCGCACGCCGAACCGCATCACGCGCGGCGCGATCAGCGTGGTCGGGTAGAGGAACCGCGGCACGGTCGTCTTCGCGCCGTCCACCGTCACGGTCCGCAGCCCGGTGATGTTGTCCTGCGCCTGCGCCGCGTGCGTGTTGTTGATGTTGAACAGGTCGACGAACAGACCGAGGCGCCGGCTGGTCGAGAAGCGGAACTGCTTCTCGAACCGCGTGTCGAAGATCGCCACGTTGTCCTGCCGGTACGTCCCGGACGGTTCGACGAGCATGTTGATCGTCCCGCCGTTGGTCGAGACCGCCAGGCGGCGCGGAATCGGCGTGCCCGCCTGGAACCGGAACACGGGAGATACCAGGATGCCCCACGGCGCCTGGTACGATCCGAACAGCTTGAACGCATAGAGGGATGTGTTGGTGAGGTTGTTCAAGGCTTCATTCGGGTTCTGGGGCGGCGCGTTGCCGCTCACGCCGCCGTAGTAGCTCTCGTTCTGCCACGTGTAGAGGAACGAGGCCACCACCGACCACCGGTTCGACATCCGCTTGTTCAGCGTGATGTCGAAGTTCTTGTAGGTCTGCTTGAAGTCCTCCGGCGACTGCCACTGCCGCTGGCTGACCGTCACCCGCGACATATTGTACGCGGCGACCGGTGGGCCATCGTCTGCCGTGCCAGCCACGCCGTCCAGGCCCGGGTCGGCGGCCGTGAAGGGGACGGTCCACAACTCGGCGGGCCGCCCGATGTCCATCAGGCCCCACAGCCTTGACTGGCGCTTCCAGACGAAGCCGGCCCGC
This sequence comes from uncultured Acidobacteriota bacterium, assembly GCA_963813325.1. GTDB lineage: Bacteria > Acidobacteriota > Vicinamibacteria > Vicinamibacterales > JAKQTR01 > CAWEYM01. The sequence continues at coordinate 51,019 of CAWEYM010000001.1, read as the reverse complement.
AGGCCGAGGTTCTGGGCGAGCTGGTGCTCGAAGAACGTGCTGGCCTCGTCCGTGTAGGAGTTCCTGATGTTCGGGTCCACCGTGTTGACGGGGCCGCCCGAGAGGCTGACGAACGGCCCGAGTTCGTTGGCCGTATACAGCTTGTCCCCGTTGAGGTCAATCCAGCCGAACGTTGCAATGGTCTCCTGGATCGGATTGACGTTGCTGCTCTGGCTGACGCCGGGGTTGTAGTAGAAACGGCCGGCGCTGACCTTGACGACCGTGCGCCCGTTGCCGGCGAGATCCCAGGCGATCCCGAATCGCGGGGCGACGTTGGCGGCGAGCTTGATGATGCTGGGCTTCGCCGGGACCGTCCAGGAATCCGCGAAGGGCTGCCGCGGCAGGGAGAACGGGCCAGCCGACGTCTGGAGCGGGACGCCGCCCCAGAAGAAGTCCCGGTACGGGTTGTCGCGGACGACCTGTTCTGGTTCGTACGCGTTGTAGTAGTCCCACCGCACGCCCGCGTTGATCGTGAGGTGCTCGTTGACCGTGATCTGGTCCTGGACGAACGTCCCGTGGTGGATCATCGCGTCGTTGTACGTGGTGGGGTCGCTGTAGAGCTCGACGCGGTACGGCGTCGCGAAGTCTCCGGCGGCGCTCCGGAAATACAGCCGGAGGCTGTCGCGGCTCGGCAGCTCCTCGTCCTCGATGCTCTCCTTTTCCGTGAGCCACCCGAACTTCAGGGAGTGGTTGCCGCCGACCCAGTTGTCGCGGAACATGTTGCCCACGAGCTCGCCCTGGTAGCGCCGCCGGTCGTACCGGTAGCCGTAGTACCCGCCGGCGTTGAACCCGCTCGTCTGGTCGTACATCCGGTAGCGGAGGTCGGATCCGGATCCGACCGACAGATCCGGCGTGTAGGGCAGGTTCGGCCAGTTGTAGCCGAACGTGCTCACCCGGGCGTCGAAGAAGAACTTCGAGTTCTGGATGTGGTTCCACTCGACCTTGCCCGCCCACGAGAAGCTGTTCTGGCTGTAGACCGCGTCGAGCGTGCGGCTCGCATCGGCATCCCGGTACGGCTGGTACTTGCGGCCCCACTGCAGGTAGTGGGTCAGCTTGTTGTCCCGGTTGAGCTGGTAGGTCAGCTTGTAGGTGGCGTTCTGCAGCTTGGTGACGAAGTTCGGGCCCGTCCCGGGGGCTTCCAGCGGCCAGCCGGATGTCGTCGTGGCGATGTACTGGTCGCGGATCGACGTGAAGAACCAGAACTTGTCCCGCTTGATGGGCCCGCCGAGGTTGAGGTTCGGATCGTAGTAGGCCTTCGTCTGCTGGCCGGTCCCCGCCCCGAGCGCCTTGAGGGCCGGCGTGATGTTGTCGCCCTGCAGGCTCTTGTTCTCGTAGTCGAGGTAGGCGTCGCCGTGGAACTCGTTGCCGCCGGACTTCAGGACCGTGTTGATGAGCACGCCCGGCGTGGGCATCTGCGCGTCGGCCGCGTTGGAGGCGCCGAAGGAGACTTCCTCGAAGGCCCCGTAGTCGAAATAGAACCCGGCCGCGGAGGTGCCCTCCGTCGTGTTGGCGCCCTCGACCTGCACGCGGTTCTGCCCGGACGAACCGTAGGCGGTGTACCCGGTCTGGGTGCCAGCGGTCGATCCGCCGACGTCGAAGCGTGTCACTGTCATGCCCGGCGCCTCCGCGATCAGCGACCAGATGTCGCGGGCGTTCGGGATGTTCTTGAGCATCTCCGAGTTGAAGTTGTTCTGCACCGTGGTGTTCCGCGTGTCCACGACCGGCGACTCGCCGGTGACGGTGACCGTCTCCTGCACCGTCGCGACGTTCATCTGGACGTGGAGTTCGGCGGCGAACCCGATGCCGATCCGGATGCCGTCGCGCACGATGGTCGCGAAGCCGGGCAGCTCGAAGGTGAACTTGTACTCACCCGGTGGCAGCGACGGGAACCGGAACTGTCCCTGGGGGCCGGTCACGCCGACCTGCGATCCCAGAAGGGCGGCACCCGACGCCGTGACGGTGACGCCGGGGATGACCGCTCCCGTGTTGTCCCGGACATCGCCGGCCACGGTCCCGGTGGTGGGACCCTGGGCGAGGCCCGGGGCGGCGGCGAGCGCCACCAGGAGACACACGACGACGCCGAATCTAGACTGCTTCATGTCCTCTTCTCCCTCCTCGAGTATCAGGGGGCGGTACGAGGAGGCCCCCACTGCCAGGAATGCAGCCCGGACGAGTATGACGACGTGAATGGCGCTGACGGTAACGCGGATCGGCTTGCCCGGCAAGCAGGAACGCACGCGTTCTCGATGAATTCGATGGATACTGCCATCACCAGCACGCATGACGCCCGGCACAGGCTGCGCGCGCCGCTGTTCGTGCCGCCGGGCGGCCCGGGCTCGAGAAGCCGGTCCGTGGCGCGCGGGCGGTGAATCCGGCCACGCGATCAGGTCGGCGATGCAGCGGCTTCACGCGTCGGGAGAGAGCGGCTATCATCCAGGGCGACGACACCCGTCGAGGGCCAACCATGCCAGACTTCATCCCGACCGATCCGGACTTTGAATCCCGTGTCCGCGCCAGTTTCGAACGGCAGCAGTTGCTGAAGCCGGCCCGGGCCCGGCTCGTGCTGGTCCGTCCGGGTGAAGTGCACATTGAGCTGCCCTTTGACGAGTCGCTGGCCCAGCAGGACGGGTACCTCCACGCCGGGATGGTGACGGCCATCGTGGACACCGCGTGCGGGTACGCGGCCTACACGCTCATGCCGGCGGACTCGGGCGTGCTGTCGGTTGAATTCAAGGTCAACTTCCTCGCTCCAGCCCAGGGCGAGCGGTTCATGGCGGTCGGCAAGGTCATCAAGCCCGGGCGCACGCTGACGGTCTGCTCGGGTGAGGTGCTGGCGATGGACCGCGGCGAGATGAGGCTGGTGGCCGTGATGCAGGCCACGATGATCCGCGTGAGCAAGGCGCCTGCTTCGTGAAGCGTGTTGTCGCAGATCGCGACCGGCGTGGCGCGATCTGCGAGCGGGCCTCCCCGGGGCGCCGACTCCTACGGTTCGGTCCGAGATTCGTCGCCCCCGGATTGGCCGGAGTCCGGCACCCCCGGCCGGTATTCGAGCAGATCGCCTGGCTGGCATCCCAGCTCCCGGCACAGCGCGTCCAGCGTCGAGAAGCGGATGGCCCGCGCCTTGTTCTGCTTGAGGATCGACAGGTTCGCGAGCGTGATGTCCACGCGGCTCGCCAGTTCGGTCAGCTTCATCTTCCGCTTCACCAGCAGCAGATCCAGGTTGACGGCGATGGGAACGGGGCCTCCTCAGATCGTGAGCGCCTGCTCGTCCTGCAGATCGGCGCCCGCCCGGAAGATCTCGGCCAGGATCACGACCGCCAGTCCGGCCAGGATCGTCCCAAGGGGAAAGTCTTGATAAACAGGCAGGCTGCGGCGACGGCGCAAAGCACTGCGGACGGGTGTCCGGGCGTCCTTCACGCTTCGATCGACTGTCCCGGCGGGGCGACGGCGCATCGCGTCGGGTCCCCCGCTGCACGCGACGACGGCCGCGCGCCAAACCCCGAGAGGATGCTCTCCAGGAACGGGAGCATCGCCGTGATGCGCCGGGCCCGGATCACCGCGTCCCAGAACGGCTCGAACTTCTTCCAGCCCGAGGCGTACGCCGCGTGGCGCAGGCCATCGACGACGCGGTCGTGCGCGCACGCGCCGCGGCCGATGGCCCGCCAGCGATAGAACTCGTGGTAGGCGTGCCAGTAGCCGCGCTCGAGCGCCTGGGGCGACATCCCGGCGGGATTGAAGACCGCGTGTCGCGTATCGTAGAGGCCCCAATCCCGGTGGAGCAGGCGTCCCTGCCCGTCGAGGCGATCGAAGAGCACGGTCCCCGGGTACGGCGTCATGATGTGGAACGTCGCCGTTTCAATCCCCTGGCGCACCGCCCACTCGACCGTGCGGTCGAACACGCCGTCGTCGTCGTCGTCCATGCCGAAGACGAAGCTGCCGTTGATCATGACGCCGTTGTCGTGGAGACGCCGCACCGCCGCCGCGTAGTCGCGCCCGAGATTGTGGCCCTTGTGCTGCTCGCGGAGGTTCGCGGCGCTCAGCGTTTCGAACCCGACGAACAGGCTGCGAAGGCCGGCGCCGGCGGCGCGCTCGAGGAGGGCGGGTGCCAGCACCGACTGGACGGTTCCGGCGGCCTGCCACAGCCGGCCCATGCCGCGCATCCCGTCGAAGAGCGCGGTCGCGAACCGTGGGTTTCCGAGAAGGTGGTCGTCGAGGAAGTAGAGATGGCGGCCCGGGAGGCGGTCGATCTCGGCGAGCGCCGCGTCCACCGCCTGCGTGTAGAAGTGCCGGCCCTCCTGGAAGAACGCGCCGATGTAGCAGAAGTCGCACGAGTGAGGACACCCGCGCGAGACCACGATCGAGTTGGGGACCAGGTAGAGATGCCGCTTGATGAGGTCGCGCCTGATGCGCGGGAGGCCCGCCAGCGTTCGAACGGCGGAGCGGTAGACGCGGCGTGCCCGTCCGTGCCGATAGTCGTCGAGAAAACGCGGCCAGGTGTCCTCGCCGGGCCCGAGGAAGATCGTGTCTGCGTGGGGAGCGGCCTCGTCCGGCAGGGACGTGACGTGGAGTCCGCCGAGGCACACGTGCGCGCCGCGGGCGCGATAGTGGTCCGCGATTGCGTAGGCGCGGTGCGCCGACGTGACGTAGACCTGGATGGCCACGAGATCGGGCTGGTCGTCGAGCCGGAGGCGCTCGACGTGCTCGTCCTGGATCGTGACCGCGTCGTCTTCGGAGAGGTATCCGGCGAGCGTGGCGAGCCCGAGCGGCGGAAAGAGCGCGTATTTGACGGGCCGGAAGAACGGGCTTGTCGCCTCGGTCAGGGCCGGCAGGATCAGCTTGACCTTCACGCGGAACCTCCGGGAGCGATGATACAGAAAAGAACTCTGTGATGCAAAGTCACAACGCCCACCAGGCGAAGCTGGCCGTCGCGGTCACGAGAGACAAGGGGCCTCCTGAAAAGGGGCCTGGCCCTCTTTCTTCCAGCCCTTGACGGCCGCGTGAGGAACGGGAAACATGCGAGGTCGGGCGCGGCGGCACAAGTGCTCGCGCCGGGGGGGCAGACTTGGTCGACCGCCATCGGTTCGCGTTCGGCACGCTGCTCGTTCTGCTCGTCCTGGTCGCCTATTCCTCAGTCTTCCCGGCCGGTTTCGTCTGGGACGACGACGTGTACGTGGTCGAGAACGCGAACCTCGAGGACTGGGCAGGGCTGAGGAGGATCTGGCTCGAGCCGCAGACGTCGCCGCAGTACTACCCCCTGGTGTTCACCAGCTTCTGGGTGGAGCACCAGGCGTTCAGCACCGGCCCTCGGCCGGCCCACCTGGTCAACATCGGCCTGCATGCGCTCAACGCCCTGCTCCTCTGGGCGGTTCTCCGCCGGCTGGGCCTGCCGGCCGCCTACGTGATCGCACTCGTGTTCGCGGTGCATCCTGTCCATGTCGAGTCCGTGGCCTGGATCACGGAGCGCAAGAACGTCCTGTCCGGCTTCTTCTATCTCGCGTCCGGCCTCGTGTACCTGTCGTTCGCGCTCGACCGCGGGTCCCGGACGCCGCCTGCCCGTCGGCGGCTCGCCGGGCTCTACGTCGCGGCGCTCGTCCTCTTTCTGTGCGCCCTCCTGAGCAAGACGGTCACGGCCACGCTGCCCGTCGCGCTGCTCCTAGTGCTCTGGTGGCAGCGCGAGAAAGTCACGAAGGCGGACGTCGTCGCGATCGTCCCCTTCCTGGCGCTGGGCCTCGCGATGGGCCTGATCACGGCCTGGCTCGAAGTCCACCACGTGGGGGCGATGGGCGAGGCGTGGAACCTGTCGCCGGCCGAGCGTGTGGTCCTGGCCGGGCGCGCCATCTGGTTCTACGCGCGCACGCTCGTGTGGCCCCACCCGCTCGTGTTCATCTACCCGAAGTGGTCGGTCGACCCGCAGATCCTCCTGCACTACGTTCCGGTCGCGGGCGTTGTCGCGGTGGTGGCAGCCGCGTGGCACGCACGGCACCAGATGGGCAGGGGACCGCTGGTCGGCGTCCTGTTCTTCCTGGTCTCGCTGTTTCCCGCGCTCGGCTTCTTCAACGTCTACCCGATGCGGTACTCGTGGGTGGCCGACCATTTCCAGTACCTGGCCAGCATCGGCGTGATCGCGCTCGTCGTCGGCGCCGTGGACGGAGCGGCACGACGGACTCGGTGGCCGGTGCTCCGGGTCGTGGCCGCGGCTGGTGCGGTCGCGGTGCTGGTGCCCGTGGCGTGGCAGGCGGGCTGGAAGTACCGTGACCTGGAAACGCTCTGGCTCGACACGATTGCGAAGAACGACACCGCCTGGATCGCGTACTCCAATCTCGGCAACGTCCGAATGCAACAGGAACGATTCGCGGAAGCGCGGGCGCTGTTCGTCCAGGCGCTGCGCGTCAAGCCGGACCTGGCCGAAGCGCAGAACAACCTGGGGACCGCGTGGTTCCGGGGCGGCGACCTGGAGCGCGCGGTCGAGCACCACGCGCGGGCCGTCGCCTTGATGCCGCACTACGCCGAGGCGCACAACAACCTCGGCGTGGATCTCGTCAACCAGGGGAAGTACGCGGAGGCCCTCGGTCACTACGACCAGGCACTCCGGATCGACCCCGGGTATGCCATGGCGCACTACAACCTCGCGAATGCCCTCACCCGTCTGAATCGCGTGGCCGAGGCCGAGGCGCACTACCGGGACGCGATTCGGCTCCGGAAGGACTTCGCGCTGGCGCACTACTACCTCGGCCTGAGCCTGCTGGCCCACGGCCGGAAGGCCGAGGCGGGTGGTCATCTCGACGAGGCGTTCCGGCTGATGCCGGACTTCGCCCTCGGCCGCTACGAGGTGGGCAACGCGCTGCTTGGACAGGGCGACGCCGCCGGGGCGGCGGCCAGTTACCGCCGCGCCCTCGAGGCGAAGGCCGACTATGCCGAGGCCCACTGCAACCTGGGTTCGGCCCTGATGAAGCAGGGACAGACGGCCGAGGCGATCCGGCACTACCGGGAAGCGCTGCGCCTCAAGCCACGCTATGCGATCGCGGAGAACAATCTCGGGTTCGCCCTGGAGCGCCTGGGCAGCGTGGACGAAGCCCTTGTCCACTACGAGGCCGCCCTGACAATCGATCCGGACTACGCGACGGCCAGGGAGAACCTGGAGCGGCTTCGAGCCTCGCGCGCGTCCGGCCGCCGCTAATCCCGGCGCTCACCGGCGCTCTGTTGAATTGACCAAGCGCCGGGCCGTGGCGCGCCGGCTTCAGCCCGCGTGCCCGGGGCGAACACCGTCAACCGACGTGAGCCCCGGGAGCAGGCAGCCCGCAAGACGCGCCCGGCATGATGACCTACCTCCTCGCACCGTCTGCCGCCAGGGATCTCGAGATCTTGTGGCAGCACCGGATTCGACAGGGTCAGAACTTCGGACCATCGGTGCGCCCCGGCGGCATCAGCGGCGAGGAGCCGCCCAGTCTTCCCACCTCAAGCCCTTGACGCGCCCGAATTCTCGGACGTTCGACGTGACGAGCGTGGCGCCACGGCGCCGTGCCTGTCCGGCGAGCAGCACGTCGTAGGCGCCGATTGGCGTGCCAGCGGCTTCGAGTTCGGCGCGCACGTTGCCAGCAGCACGAGCGTCGTCGTCGTCGAACGGCGTCCACTCCAGGGGACCCGCGAGGAACGCCTCGAGCCGCTGGGTGTTGGCCTCCTTGCGCAGGCTCTTCCCGACGCCGTACCAAAGTTCGAACGCGACGATCGACGACACGAGCACGACACTGTCTCGGGCTGCCGCTCGCTGGAATCGGCGACGCACACTCGGCTGCGTGCCGTTGATCAACGCGATGCACGCGTTCGTATCAAGCAGGTACGTCGTCATCGAACACCTCTCGTTGCGGTGTGGGTGGCTGCAGCCGGCCGTCCGGCATGAACGGCTCGGACGCCAGCCGGTCGAGCTCTGCGAACCACTCCGAGGCGTCCTTGAACATCGGCTCTACGAGCACGCCCCGCCCTGCGCGTCGAACCCTGACGCAGTCGCCCTCGAACCGGAACTCGCGGGGCAGGCGCACGGCCTGACTTCGCCCGTTCTTGAACAGCCTGGCAGTTGTCGTCATCGACATCCTCCTGATATATACCAATAGTATAGACCATCTTTGTATCATCCACTCGGCCGTGTGGCCACTGGCGACTGGCACAGCGCCGGGAAGCGCCGTGGTTTGCATCATTCAGGCGGGATTTGGGTGTGGCCGCTTCTGTGGCCACTTCGAGGCAAGAAGCGGTAGACGCAGGCAACGCACGGCGAAGCCAGCGGGGGAGTGCAACGAGGCCGAAGCCTCGCCAGCGTAGTGAATGACGATGTGGGGTAGATACCCTGGAGTCGAGCGTGTGGGCGAGCCCGCGAGGGCGACGCCCCTCGCCTGAAGCCGTCGCCCCGACCACAAACGGAGCGGATGCGGCGTGGCTGGTGGGGACGTCCTGGAGTCGAGCGTGTGGGCGAGCCCGTGAGGGCGACGCCCCTCGCCTGAAGCCGTCGCCCCGACGACGAACGGAGCGAATGCGGCGTGACCGGTGGGGACGTCCTGGAGTCGAGCATGTGGGCGAGCCCGTGAGGGCGACGCCCCTCGCCTGAAGCCGTCGCCCCGACGACGAACGGAGCGGATGCGGCGTGACCGGTGGGGACGTCCTGGAGTCGAGCGTGTGGGCGAGCCCGTGAGGGCGACGCCCCTCGCCTGAAGCCGTCGCCCCGACGACGAACGGAGCGGATGCGGCGTGACCGGTGGGGGACGTCCTGGAGTCGAGCGTGTGGGCGAGCCCGTGAGGGCGACGCCCCTCGCCTGAAGCCGTCGCCCCGACGACGAACGGAGCGGATGCGGCGTGACCGGTGGGGACGTCCTGGAGTCGAGCGTGTGGGCGAGCCCGTGAGGGCGACGCCCCTCGCCTGAAGCCGTCGCCCCGACGACGAACGGAGCGGATGCGGAGGAAGGTGGTCGGGGCGACTGGATTCGAACCAGCGACCCCCTGCGCCCAAGGCAGGTGCGCTACCGGGCTGCGCTACGCCCCGACGCTCCACATCTTACACCGGACCTCGCTTGGGCTGACATGTTCGCTCCGCCGTCGGCTCACGGCACACGACTCCTAAGAAACTGTACCCGGGAGGACCTCGCCGGTGGTGCGATTGACGAGGTCAAACCCGAGGGTGGTGGCGCGCCGGCGGAGGCCGCGGAGCACGCGGGCGCGGGTGTGGGCATTATAGGTGTCGGCGCCGGGATCGACGTAGTGCAGCCCGTCCTTGAGGGTGCGATAGACGAGGATGGCGAGCTTGCGGGCGGTGGCGGTGATCGCCTTGGCTTTGCCAAGGCGGTAGGCCAAGCGGCGGTAGAAGGCCCCGAGGGCGGTCTGCGTGCGGCCCAGGGTCATGGCCGCCATGCGGAGGAGGGTGGCGGCGCGGTTGGCGGAGGGGAAGGTGCGGCTACTGAGCAGGCGCCCGCCGGAGATCTTGTTGTGCGGGGCCAAGGTCAGCCAGGCGGTGAAGTGCTGCGCGGTGGGCCACCGGGACATGTCGGGGCCAATCTCGGCGAGGAGCCGGAGCGCGGTGTGCGGCCCGAGGCCATCAATCTGGGAGAGGTCCACGCCGGTCAGCCGATGGAGGACGGGCCGGACGTCAAAGAGAAGGTCGTTCCTCTGCCGCTTGTGGGGACGGCGGACCGCGGGCAGCGCCCCCGTCGGCGGGGGCGCGGGGAGCGTCGCCAGATGGGCCTCGATGGCGCGGTCGCACGCGGCGATCTGGTGATGATACGCGTCGAAGAGTTCGAGGTTCTGCTGGAGGACGAAGAGGTGCTCGGCCCGGTAATGGCCCGTGAGCGCGGCGACGATCTCGGCCTCGGAGGCGTGACACCGATAGTTGCGATGGCGGGCGAGGTGGTGCGGGTCGCGCACGCCGGCGACCAGGTCGCGCAGGATGCGCAGCCCGGTCTCGCCGGTGATATCGCTGACGACCAGCGGGAGTTGGAGGTTCATCTGCACCAACGCCTTTTGCATGCGGTGGACCTGGGTCGTGACACTCTCGACCAGCGTGGCGCGATGGCGCAGATAGGCGCGCAGGGCGACGATCGCGTCGGTGGGGCGGAAGCTGCCGCGCAGCAACCCGAGCATATGCAGATCCCGGATCCATTCGCAGTCGGAGACATCGCTTTTCCGGCCGGGGACGTTCTTCACGTGGCGGGCGTTGACCAGGATCACCTGGAAACCGCGGGCCTCGAGGATCTCGAAGACCGGGATCCAGTAGACGCCGGTGGCTTCCATCGCCACGTGGGTGACCCGACACGCGGTCAGCCAGTCCGCCAGCCGATACAGATCGGCGGTGAAGGTGGGAAACGACTGGACCGGGGCGGGATCACGATCGGGGGGCACGGCGACGTAGTGGTCCGCCGACCCGCAATCGATCCCCGCCGCGTGGGGATGGATGCGGGCCAAGGCGTGGGGGGTGGTCCGTGGCGTGCGGGGACGAGGACGATCGCGTTTCATCGGAGGCTCCTTTACACTAGAGGGACCTCCGGGAACAGGGATTGCGGATACGGGGCACTCTCCTAAACGGGATCACGCCGCGCAAACGGCGTGTCACCAATGACGAGGCCGCGAATCCCCGGCCCACGCTCACGGACGGGCACTGACGCACCAGTGTCGGGTCGGGCTCGGTTCCCGGAGGCCTGCCAGTGTAGCGCGACAGGCGCGTCCTCCGTTTCTGGCGTGACGAATCGCGCGCGCCGCACGTACCCCGCTCACGGCTCTCGGCCAATCCACGCGATGGTGCCCCGCACGAACGCGTCAGAAGGCCCCGCCGACGTGGGCGGTGGCATCGTCTTCATGACGCCAGACAGCGTGCGAGGCCGCAGGCCGAACGCCGCAAGCCGACCGTCGATGCGGTCCGGCTCACGGCACACGACTCACGGCTCTCGGCCAATCCACGCGATGGTGCCCCGCACGAACGCGTCAGAAGGCCCCGCCGACGTGGGCGGTGGCATCGTCTTCATGACGCCAGACAGCGTGCGAGGCCGCAGGCCGAACGCCGCAAGCCGACAGTCGATTCTGTCCTTCCGAGGTTGACTCTTCCCGGCGCCGCGGACCCGGCGCCTCCGCGTCGACGCGTGGGACCCGCCCCTCGCAGGACGTGAGGCCACTGTTGAGGTCGCCGCCAGGAGGCGTATCATCATCGCGACCACTGTCAACGTGGCGCGACCCGGCATGGGGTCCGCCGGCGCATCCGCGGACCGGTCCGCTCGGCATCGTCGTTTCAGCCGGTGGCTCCGATGGACGAGTCCGACTTCGAGACGGTCTACCGCCAACACGTCGGGGCCGTGCTCCGGTTCGCGACGCGGACGACCGGCCGTCGCGACGTCGCCGAGGAGGTGACCTCCGAGACGTTCCTCGCGCTGTACCGCCATCGCCACGAGATCGACCCCGGCCAGCTGCCGGCCTGGCTCTTCACCGTCGCGCGCCATCGCGCCACCGACTACTGGCGCCATGCGAGCCTGGAGACCGCCTACCTCGATGACGCCCGGCAGGTCCGTGACGACGGCGAGGTGCCGGCCCCGAGCGACGGACTGGCGCTCACGGACATGCTCGATGCGGTTCCGGAGCTGAAGCCCGTCCACCGGGCCTGCCTGATCCTGCGCTACGTCCACGACCTGACACGCGAGGAGATCTCGATGCACCTCGGCTTGTCGGAAACCCAGGTGAAGGGGCTGCTCCAGTACGCCCTCGTGCTGGCGCGACGGCGCCTCCAGGAGGCACTGCGATGAAGTCGCACGTCCCGACGTGGCCCGCCGACGCCGGCACCGATGAGGTGGACTTCGTGGGCGAGGCAAGCGACCTCCTGGCCGCGGCGCAGGGACGCGCCGCGTCATGCCCGGCGCCCGCGCTCGTGCCGGCGGCGGCGGCCGGCGTGCTGCCGGCCGATCTGCAGGCGCGGGTGACGGCGCACCTCGACTCGTGTCCGCTCTGCCGCGCGCTGGCGGAGGACCTTGGTGAGGGCGGCGATGTCGCGGCGGCCGATGCCGAGCGCGTGTGGACCCGCGTAAAGGCTGGCATCGCGCGGGACCGCGCTCCGGCCGATCGCGATCTCCCCAGCCGGGCTGTCGGCAGCCTGCGGGGCCGGGGCCGCACGGCGCGATGGGCGTGGAGCGCATCCCTGGCCGCCGCCGGGGCCGCCGCCCTCGTCGCGATCGCGCTCGGGGCCTCGTGGCTTCGCTTGCAGCCGCCGTCGCTTCCAGCCCGTCCTCCCGCCCTGGTCGATCTCGCCGGGGCCGCGTCGGTGCTGGCCCTCGATCGTCCGGCTGTCGCCTGGCCGGGCGCGCCCGATGTGGTCTGGCGCGGCAGCCGCAGATCCATGCCTGTCCCGGTTGATCTGGACGCGGCCCAGGCCGCGTACAACGCCGCGCGGTTCGGGGAGGCCGCCGGCAGGCTCTCGGCAGTCCTCGCGAGGGAGCCGGATCTCGACGCGGCGCGCCTGGCGCTCGGCGTGAGCCTGCTGCACCTTGGACGCTCGCGGGAGGCGCTCGCCGTCCTCGACGCGGCGGGCGGGCCGGAGGACCGCGGCGTGGCAGAGGACCTGCGATGGTACGCGTCGATCGCGGCCCTGCGCGACGGCGACCGGCCGCGCGCGCTCCGGTCGCTCCGCCACCTGTGCGACGACGGCGGCCCTCGTGCCGTTCAGGCGTGCCTTGGCGTTGCGGAGCTCGAGGGACCGGCGCCGACCGGTGGCCAACCACGATGATTCCCTCGCTGCGACGAATCGGGTGCGGCCTCCTCGTCGCCGGGTTCCTGTGCGGACGGGGCGGCGCCGGCGTGTCATCCGTCGTGGGCGCGGGCCAGCACGCGACGCGCGACCAGCTCCCGTCCGTCCTCACCGACGCGCTCGCCCGGGTTCGCGCGGGCGACGCTGCCGGAGCCCGCCCGTTGTTCGAACAGGTCATCGCCGAGGCCCGCGGGCGCGGCGACGCCCGGTCGGAGGCCGAGGCGCGTCGCGGACTGGCGATGGTCCTCTACCGGGAGCACCGGTGGGACGAGTGCGGCGACGAGATGACCGCCGCGCTGTCGTTGTTCGAGCAGCTGGGGGATCACCAGACGGCGGCGGCGGTCGCGCACGCCAGGGGGAATCTGGCCTTCGAGCGCGGTTCGCGCCCGGCGGCCGCACGGGACTTCCGCCTCGCGATCCGGCATGCGGCGGCGGTGGGCGACCGGCGGTACCAGGCGTCGCTGGCCTACAACTTGTGCTTGAGCCTTGAACCCGGCCCGGCGATCGATCCGGAGGTCGCCGACGGCCTTCGTGTCGCGAGCGAGACCGGTTCGAGGCGGTTCGCCGGCCAACTCCACCATTGCCTTGGCGACCAGCGCTTCCTCCAGGGCCGCTTCCTCGATGCCCTGACCGAGTTGCAGGAGGCCAGCGCCCTGCTCGGCGCGAGCGGCGAGGAGGGCCGGCTGCCGCTCACCCGGGTCTGGATCAGCCTCGGCCGCCTGCACCGCGTCCACGGCAGGATGGACGACGCCGTCGGTTTCTATGAACGCGCGCTGGCCGTGCAGGAGCAGGCAGGCGACCTCGTGGCGGCCGCGCAGAGCTGCAACGCCATCGGCGTCGCCCGCGGCCTGCAGGGCCGGACCCTGGACGCGGGCGCGGCCTTCGAGCGGGCGATCGATCGGGCGCGGCGGTCGGGAAGTCTCGCGGCGACGACCTTCCAGACCGTCAACCTCGCGCGATGGCTGATTCACACGGGACAGGCCGCGCGCGGCGTGCGCATGCTCGAGGCCGTCGCCGACAGTCCCGCGCTGGCCGACCGCGAGAACTACCACGCGGCGCTGGCGTACGGGTGGCTCGCCCTGAACCAGGCCGAGCGTGCCGAACGGGCCGCGACCATGTCGCTTGCCGTCGGGCTCGATGCCGACCGGCGCGTGCAGGGCCTCACGCTTCGGGCCCGCGCACGAAGAGCCCTGGGGCGGCAGGACCTGGCGCTCGAGGACGCGCGGGACGCGGTTCGCGCCATTGAGCGTCTCAGGGCGGGTGCCGTGCCGGGCGATGCGATGAAGCTGGCGTTCGGCGCGGCCTATGCGGAGACGTTCTCACTGGCCATCGCCCTGCTGGCCGATCGCGGGCTGCACGCCGAGTCGCTGGCCGTGGCCGAGCAGGGCCGCGCGCGGGCGCTCGCCGACATCCTGGCCACCCGCGACCTGTCGCGAGCGGCTGCAGCGGGGACGACCGGGCCCGCTGGGCCACCGCCCGTCGCCCTGCTGTCCGCCCCGCCCGGCGCGGCCGGACTCGAACCGCCTGGACGCGGCCAGGCGTACGACCCGGAGAGCGCGGCGACGCCTGCGCTGGCGCTGGCCGACGTCGTGGCGCTGGCTCGACGCCTGCGCTCAACCGTGGTGGCCTACTGGGTTGCGCCGGACGACACGTTCATCTGGGCGGTGCGCCAGGACGGCACGCTGGCGGGCGCCCGGACTCACGTCTCCAGGGCGCGGATCGAACGCCTCGTGCGGGCCGTCTGGACGCTGCCAGGGACGCGGTCGCGCGGGGCGCCGGCGGAAGATGAGGACGCCGGGCCTCCCAGGTCGAGTGGGTCCGCGTCGCAGCCCGGCTCCCCCCGACCCGATCTTGACGTCCCGGCGGGCGGCTCCCGCGCGGCGCTTCGCGAGCTGTACCGGCTGCTGATCCACCCGGTCGAGGCGCACCTGCCGGCGGAGACCGGCGGTCGGCTCACGATCGTGCCGCACGGGCCCCTGTTCAGCCTGTCGTTCGCCGCGCTTCGCGACGCGGCGGGCCGGTACCTCGTTGAGCGCTACGCCTTGCACTACGGGGCGTCGGGCGCCGTGCTCGACCAGGCGACGCGCCTTCCTGAGGCGCGCGCCGCCGGCCCCGCGCGTTACGTGCTCGTCGCCGATCCGTCCAGCCCGCCGCTCGCGCCGGACGGGCAGTCGCTTCCGACGCTGCCCGGATCCCGCCGCGAGGTGATGGGAATCTCGGAAGTGCTGCCCGCGTCGCAGGTCACGATCCTGGAGGGCTCCCGCGCGTCGGAGGAGGGCATCGGCGGCGCGGTGTCCGGCGGCCGCGTCCTGCACTTCGCTGTGCACGCCATCGTTTTGGACGGTCAGCCCCAGGCCTCGCACCTCGCGCTGAGTCGGCCTCTGCCCCGGAGCGGGGGGCGCGTGCCGTCGAGTGGCGATCGGGTGGTTTCGTCCATCGACCCGCAGGATGGCCGGCTCACGGCCGACGAAGTGTACAACCTGCGGCTGGACGCCGATGTGGTGGTGCTGAGCGCGTGCCGGAGCGGCCTCGGTGAGATCTCCGGCGACGGCATGGTCGGGCTGACGCGGGCCTTCCTGGTGGCCGGCGCCCGTTCGGTCGTCGCCGCGCTCTGGGACGTCGCCGACGAGCCCGCGGCACGGCTGATGCCGGCCTTCTACCGCGCCCGGCTCGCGGGTGCCGACAAGAGCGCCGCTCTGCGGGAGGCTCAACTCACGCTGCTTCAGGCCCTGCGCGCCGGAAAACTCAGCGTGGCCACGCCCCGCGGGCCCCGGGTGCTTCCGGAGCATCCCGTGTTCTGGGCGGCGTTCGTGCTGATCGGCGAACCGTAGGGCCTGCCTTCCCGGCTGGCCGGGCCGGCTCCTCACCTCGTCCCCCGCGCCAGGGTTTCTTCCGGGCCCCGCCCTTCGTCCGTAATCCAGGCAACGGGAACATGCGGGAGGCGATGATGCGTCGAAGCAGCACGTGCGTCTTCGTGTGTGTCGTGGCGGGTCTCGTGGGGAACGCCGGCCTCCCCGGCGATGCCGGAGGCCCCGTCGCGGCCGCGATCGGGAAGGGGCAGGTCGATCCGTCGGGAATCCTGACACGGTCGTCGGTGCCCGGCCTGGCGTTCCAGTTCATGCCGTGTCTCGATGATGAGCAGCGCGCCGACGTGACCGACGGCCTGCGCACAGCCTTCGCGGACCCCGAGACTGGCGCCCGGGCGGACGTGCGGACCTCGTGCGTGGGGCGGACCCATGCCCTCAGCGGGACCGAGACGATTGGCGTCTGGCCGACGTCGACCGGGCGGCAGGGACCCTACGGTCGGGCGGGCAGCGTGATTGCCGAGGGGGCCCAGCAGCGCGGGCTGGCCGCGGTGGCGCTGCTTCAGGGCGACGAGACATTCGCGTGGTCGGCGTCACAGGCGTTCCTCGATCGGGTCCGCGCCCGCCTGTGGGAGGTTCAGCCGAGGCGCCTCGCGCGAAATGGCACGCCGAATCCCGAGGGGTCGATCCACCTGCGAAGTCTCGCGTTCGACCTCATCGACCCCGACCGGGTCCGCACCGTCGTGCGTGGCTACATCGACGTCGGCGCGAACGTCGACTTCACCGCCCGCGTCCGCGACACGATCTCGATCAAGCGCGGCAAGCTCCGGATCGCTCAGACCTCCGAGGTCGATGCCCACACCGGGTGGTTCGAGGCCGGCGCCATCTTCCTGTCGTTCCTGGTGCCGCCGGTCGGCATGCCGATCTACGAGGACATCGTGGCGCGGGACGGACGGCCCGTTCCCGGCTCGATCGCGTCGAAGAGCCTCGGGACGATGATCGTCCAGTCGGCGCCCGATTCGATTCCACTGGAGGGCAGCCAGCCGTCGCGCGGCGACCCGCATCGGCTCGTGGCGCAGAAGGTGGATTTCACCCACAGCCGCTTCGCGGTGGCGTCGACCGGCGTGACCGGGGGCGGGGCCCAGCGGGTCACGCGCCGGGAACCCGGCGCGAGCATCACGGGTCCGCGCGATCCCGTGGCCACCGACGTCCGCTCGATCACGCTGCGCTACGAAGTCGCCACGACCGACATGCGCGCCACGCGCGCCGCGCCGCTTCGCGTGTCGTGGAACGCCGATGGCCAGGTGGCCCGCGCGAACGCGGCGTCGACGGACATCACCTTCACGGTGCCCAACAACGTGGCTCCCGGCCGCAGCATCACCAGGCGCGTGAGCGTCGAGGTGACGGATGCCGACGGGCTCGTGGCGAGCCGGGCCATCGACGTGCACGTCAACTACCAGCACCTCGCGAGTCCACCGATCTGTCACGAGAAGCCCTGGCTGCCCCAGTGCCCGGGCGGAGTCCGAAGGGAGCGTTGAGCACGGCGCCCGGCGCAGGAAATGGAGGAGGAGCATGCGGAGGAACCGATCGAGATCGACGCGTCTCGTCGTGGCGGCCTTCGTCGCCGCCTGGACGATCGCGGCACCCCATGTGACGGTTGGACAGACCGTCCCGCCCCCGCGCCCCGGCGGGCCGGGGGTCAAGCCGGCGCCCAAGCCGCCAGCGTGCCGCAACGCCCTCGGAGGCCTGGTCTTCCAGCGTGTCGGTAACCTCCTGAACGGGCCGTCGAGACCGTCCGGGCTCAAGGACATCCAGGTGCAGTTGCTCGATACCGAGGATCGGCGCATCGCGCAGACGCGGACCGACCGCGAAGGGCACTACGCCTTCAGCAAGGTGTGCGCGGGCACCTACACGGTCTGTCCGGGCACGCCGTGCCCCGCCCGCGGCGCGATTCCGAGCCGGTACGAGCCGAGCGAGCGGCGGGTGACGGTGCCCCCTGCACTCCAGAACGGCCTCGATTTCCGGCTGACCGAGCCACCGCCGAGGTGAGCGGCGCGGGGCAGGAATCCTCCGCCTGGCCCGGTCGGGTGCCCCACACCCCCTGAGCCTCGGTCTCCGATTCAATGCGCTGGCCGGGAGCCGCCGGCGGAGGCAGCACCGCGGCTCCCAGCCCCCCGATCCATGCGTCTGTTGCGCCCCGGTGCCTTGACCGGCGCCCGGCGTGATCGCGCCCACGACGTGCCGTTCCTCCCCGCGGGGCTGGAACTCCGTGATGGCCGGATCCGTCTCTGGATCCATTGGCCGCCGGCAGGCCAACCGTTCGCGCCGCGCGGACGTCAAAGGCCACCAGGGGGAACCGCTTGCCTCGTCTCCACTCCCTTGTCGTCGGCGTAGTCCTGTGCCTTGCCGCCGCCGCGCCGGCGCGGGCGCAACCACCCGCCCTGCCGACTCAGCCGCCCGCCGCGAAGGCCCCGGCCATCGAGACGGCCCGCATCTCTCGCGCGACCTCGCCCATCCGGATCGACGGCGTCCTCGACGAGCCCGCCTGGGCGCAGGCCGCGATCATCCGGCTGCCCTACGAGTGGGCACCGGGCGACAACACGGCGCCGCCCGTCGACACCGAGTGCCTGGTCACGTACGACGAGAAGAACTTCTACGTGGCGTTCCGCGCCCACGACCCCCGGCCGCAGGACATCCGCGCCCACCTGATGGACCGCGACGACACCGACACGCTGATCCAGGACGACCACGTCGGCGTGATGATCGACACGTTCAACGACGAGCGGCGCGCGTTCCAGTTCCGCGTCAACCCCCTCGGCGTGCAAGCCGACGCCATCTTCAGCGAGCAGGACGGCGTCGAGGACTTCTCGTGGGACATGATCTGGGACGTCCGCACCCGGATCACCGGCGACGGGTACGCCGTGGAGATCGCATTCCCGCTGAAGCAACTGCGCTTCCCGGGCGGCGGGGGCGAGCAGACCTGGGGCTTCGAAGCGTTCCGATCGTGGCCGCGGAACGTGCGTCACCGGATCACGTCGAACTACCGCGATCGCAACAAGGGGTGCCTCCTGTGCCAGGAGAACAAGATCGGCGGGCTCGCCGGCCTCGCGCCCGGCCGGAACATCGAGCTGGATCCCACGGCGACCTTCAGCCGCACGGACGCGCGTGAGCCCTCCACGGATTCGTCCCTGACCGCGGGCCATCTGGACGCCGCGGGGGGCCTGACCGCGCGCTGGAGCGTCACGTCGAATCTCACGCTGAATGGCACGGTCAACCCCGACTTCTCGCAGGTCGAGGCGGACGTCGCGCAGCTCGACGTCAACACCCGGTTCGCGCTCTACTACCCGGAGAAGCGCCCGTTCTTCCTCGAGGGGCTCGACTACTTCACGACGCCCGTCACGGCCGTGTTCACGCGGACGGTGGCGGACCCCTACGGCGGCGTGAAGCTCACCGGCAAGCAGGGCGCCAATGCCATCGGCGTCTTCGCCACCCGGGACCGGCTCAACAACCTGATCATTCCCTCCAACGAGGGGTCATCCAGTGCCTCGCTGGACGAGGGCACGACGGGCACCGTGTTCCGCTACCGCCGGGACGTCGGCGCCGGCTCGACCGTTGGGGCGCTGTACTCGGGGCGCGAGTCGAAGGACTATCACAACCGTCAGGTCGGGCTCGACACGTTCATCCGCCTCAACCCGTCCGATTTCCTGCGCGTGCAGTACATCCGCAGCGACACGCAGTACCCGGCGGGCATCGCGGCCGACTACGGCCAGCCGGGCAACGGCTTCGGCGGGGACGCCGCGTGGGTGGACTACCAGCACGTCGGCCGCCGGTGGGTGTGGTTCGGCAACTACGAGGCCTACGGGCGCGGCTTCCGCAGTGACTCGGGGTTCGTGCCCCGCGTCGACTACCGCAACCTCTACGGACAGGTACAGCGGCGCTTCTGGGGAACGGCCAACTCGTGGTTCACGACGATCTCGGCGGGCATCCGCGGGTGGCGGACGACGAAGACGGACTGGACGCTGACCGATCAGACCGTGGCGCCGTTCATCGACTATGAGGGTCCGCTCCAGACGACCTTTTCGTTCAACGCGGCGCGCGACATCGTCGTCTACCAGGGCGTGCGCTACGAGTACGGGCGGCCCAACTTCCAGGTCGGCATCAAGCCGAACGGCAACCTGAACTTCGACCTGGTGGGTCGATTCGGCGGAGGCGTGGACTTCGCCAACGCGCGGAAGGCGACGCAGGCCCTGCAGTTCGGGCCGAGCGTCGAGTACCGCCCGGTCTCGCCCGTGAGCCTGCGGCTCGCCTACAACCTCGACCAGTTGTCGGTGGACGGCGGCCGGCTCTACCGCGCGAACCTGACGCAGGTGCGCGTCATGTACAACATCAACGTGCGGACCTTCGTGCGCGCCATCCTGCAGTACACCGACATCCACCGCGATCCCGACCTCTACACGGACGCGACGGATGCCCGGAGCCGGCGCCTCTTCTCGCAGTACCTCTTTTCCTACAAGCTCAACCCGCAGACGGTGCTCTTTGCCGGCTACTCGGACAACTACGCCGGGGGCGCGGAACCCGCAATCGACCTTCGACAGCAGAATCGGACGGTCTTCGTGAAGCTGGGGTACGCGCTCCTCTTCTGACCCCGGCGCCAGCTTGTGCTGGGGGTGTTCGCTCCGGGCACGCGGGCCGAACCCGCGCGCGACATTCCCGGCGGGTCCCCAACTCAGCTGAGCGCCGATGAGCGCCGAGCTCAGCGGCCCGCGAACTGGACGGTGAGCTCCGGCTCGAGGTTCACCTTGAACCCGGGGACGCCCTTGAGCAGGTGCTTGGCCTCGTCGAGCGACCGGGGCCGGCCAATCTTCTTCAGCAGCGCCGGATCGGCGATCAGCGTGTCCATGTCCATGTCCAGCAAGGTGACCGTGGACCCGTCGACGTACTGGCTGTTGGTCCTGATGATGCGGCCGTCCACCTTCAGGGCGATGGCGATCCGCATCCCCTTGAACATCTGCTTCGCCATCTCCATGGCCTGAGCCTGCTGCGCCTCGTCCTGCTTGCCTTCCGCCTCTTCTTCCTCGTTCTCCTTGTCGCCCTTGTCGAACGTCATCTCCGGAAAGACGACGGTCACGAGGGAGGTGCCGCCCGGCTGCCGGGCGAACTTGAAGACGACCTGCTCCTTCCGGGCCCCGCCCATGGCCATGTCGCCGCCGAGGCCGGCCGCGGCGCCCGGCTTCTGATCGATCGTGACCCGGGTCACGTCGTCGAAGGCGTAGACGGCCGTGATGCCCTGGAGGTCGGCGGTCTTGATCGGCGTGCCCGACACGAAGCGCACGCCGGGCCCCATCTTCGCGGCGGCCGAGCGGGCCTCGGCCTCGGTGAAGAAGTCCGGGACCTTCGCGGGTTCCTTCGCGTTCTTGCCGCCGAAGGCGCCCGCCATCGCGGCGAGCTGCGCCACGGCCTGCGTGGACATCGTGGTGGTTTGCTCGATGGTGCCGCTGCCGTCGGCCCTGACGGTGATCAGCGTCGTGGACGAGATGCAGCCGGTCAGGGCCAAGACCAGACCGGCGGTGATCAGGACTCTGGCGTGTCGCACACGGGCCTCCTGGTTACTTCTTCGCGGGTTTCGCGGCCTTGTCGGGCGAGGCTGGCTTCCTGGCCAGCTGTTCCAGGATCAGGCCGACCTGCCTGATCTCCTCGCCGTAGCCGGCCCAGTCGCCGTCGCGCTGCGCCTGCATGGCCCTGTCGAAGTGATCGCGAGCCTGCTGGGCCAGCGAGTCGGTGGATTCGATGGCCAGCAGCACGTCGGTGTCGGCCGGCGGAGGCTCCGCCACGCTGCCGGTCGCCGGCCCCTTGGGGAACACCTGGTCCAGCGCCGCCTCCAGCGTGCCCGCCATCACGATCGTGTTCTGGTAGGCGACGACCACGCGCTTCAACTCGGGGATCTTGCCGCCGGCCGCCTTGAGGTAGAGCGGGCGGACGTAGAGAAGCGACTCCTCGATCGGGATGACGAGCAGCGTGCCCTGGATGACCTCGGAGCCCTGCTGGTTCCACAACGTGATCTGGGGCGAGATGAGCTGGTCCTGGTTGATGCGGGCCACGATCTGGCGCGGGCCGAACACCACCGTCTGCTTCGGGAACTGGAACACCAGCAGCTTCCCGTAGTGCGAGCCGTCGCTGCGCGCGACCATCCACGCGGCCAGGTTGTCCTTGCGGCGAGGCGTGAACGGGAGCATCTGGATGAACTCCATGTCGCGCTCGCGGGGCAGCCGCATGATGGTGTAGTAGGGCTCCATGGGCGCCGCGCTCGAGCCGGACTCGATGGCCGGCACCTCCCACTGGTCCTCCTTGTTGTAGAAGACCGCCGGGTTCGTCATGTGGTAGGTGGCGAACATGGCGCTCTGGATCCCGAAGATGCCCTCGGGGTACCGGACGTGCCGCCGCAGCTCGGCCGGCATGTCGCCCAGCGGGTGCAGCAGGCCCGGGAAGATCTTCGACAGCGTGGCGGCGATCGGGTCGGCGCGGTCCGCCAGGTAGAAGGTGGTCGTGCCGTTGTAGGCGTCGATCACGACCTTCACGCTGTTCCGGATGTAGTTGATGCCGGCGTCGGTCGGCGTCGAGTACGGGTACTGGTCGGTCGCCGTGTAGGCATCCAGCATCCAGAAGAGGCGGCCGCCGGCGATGACGAGGTACGGATCGCGATCGAAGGACAGGAACGGGGCGATGGTCGTCACCCGGTCCATGATGTTCCGGTGGAAGAGCACGCGGCTGTCGGGCGTGAGGTCCTCGCTCAGCAGGATCTTGAACGACCGGAACCGGCTGGCGAAGAGCAGCTTGCGTCCGAACGACCCGACGTTGACGCCGCCCGCGCCTTCGTACTTCCGGTACACGTTGTCGTCGCCGCGCGGGTAGTGGAACTCCTTGGCGCGCGTGTTCACGAACGCGTAGTCGCTGGCCAGCTCGCTGAAGTACAGGCTGGGCTGCACGACATCGAGATCGACCGAGGACTCCGGCGGGATGTTCTTGATGAAGAGCACCGGCAGACCTTCCGGCGTGACCTCGTTGACCGGGCCGAGCGTCAGGCCGTAGCCGTGCGTGAAGGTCAGCCGCTCGTTGATCCAGGTGCGGTTCGGCAGGCTCTCCGAGTTCAGCTCGCGGGCCGAGAGCATGACCTGCCGGTACTGCCCGTCGATCACGTAGCGGTCGATGTCGATCGAGGAGAAATCGTAGTAGGTCCGGATCTCCTGGATCTGCCCGAAGGTGTCGAGCAAGGGCTTGCGGTCCCAGAGCCGCACGTTGGAGATCGTGCCCGAGTTGTTGTCGATGTCCTGCCGCGTCAGCGTCGCATCGCCCGAGAGCTGCCGCTCCTCGACCCGGTCGATCGCGAACGCCTTGCGCGTGGACGCGATGTTGTACTCGATATACGGTGTTTCCTTGACCTGCTCGTTCGGCGTCACCACGAGACGCTGCACGCCGCTCGCGAAGATCTCGCCGCCGAGCCAGATCGACAGGTAACCCGCGAGCGCCCAGACGATCGGCCACGACCGGGCCGTGAAGGCATGGACGACGGCCAGCAACGCGCCGACGAGCGACACCCCGGTGAGGAGCCACAGCGCCGGCACCCGCGCGGTGACGTCCGCGTAGGTCGCGCCCGCGATGATGCCCGACGGGTCCACCATGAGGTGCGCCACGTCCAGGTAGGCGCCGGCCGCGAGCAGCACGAACGCGACGGCCGCGAGCAGGGACAGGTGACGGCGCGCGCCGCGGGCCCAGAACGGGCCGCTGCGCGCCGCCACGGACCGTCCCGGCAGGAGGTACACGAGCGCCGTGCCCACGAGCGTGAACAGCAGGAGCGCCAGCAGCAGGCCCCGCGCGAAGGTCAGGAACGGCAGCGTGAAGACGTAGTACGCCACGTCGCTGCCGAGGATCGGGTCCCGTTGACCAAACGAGGTGGCGTGGCGGAACTGCAGGAGCGACAGCCACTGGCTGGACGCGAACACCCCGGCCAGCACGGAAATGAAGGCCGACGCCCCGCCGATGAGGAGCGATACCCCCCGTCGTTGCAGCACCAGCGGGTGCCCGTCGGCCGGAGACACTCCCAGCACGAGGTACGGCTCGGCGAACTGCCGCAACGCCAGCCGGAGGTTGACGAACAGCAGCAGGAACGCGAAGGCCGCGGTGCCCGCGCCCAGTTCGACCCGCGTGACCAGGCTCGTCAGGAACACCTGCTGGTACCCGGTCTCCCCGAACCAGAGCCAGTCGGTGTAGTAGTCCGCCACCGACGGGCCGGCCAGGGCGATCACCAGCACGCCCAGGACGATTGAGAGCTGGATGCGCGCATCTCGCGTCACGGAAGGTGCCTCCAGGGACGAGATGGTACTACGGGAGCATGGGATCCGGGCGTCGGGAATGGGGAGTCGCAGGCGCGTCATCCGTAGCCCAGGCGCTTCCTACCGCACCAGGTCCCTACTAGTTCCCCGCTCCTTGGCGTGGTGGACACGCCGCCTTCACATTGCCTATCTATCGGATACGGCCGAGTTCGGGTACGACCCTTGGCTCTGCCGGAATAGCCTTCGGCAGTCCCGGAGGCCTGAGTATGATGTCTGTTACCTCGACTATCGTGCCGGCGGTCGGCACGGTCGTTCCTCGGTCCGGCGGAAGGTACCTACCTCGAAGGTTCACCCACTGCCCGCTCAGTGCCCCACAATCGGCACCGGAACATGCGCCTTCTGACAGCCGTAGTTCGACGCTGCTGGCTGTCAGGCGATATCGGTAGG
This sequence comes from uncultured Acidobacteriota bacterium, assembly GCA_963813325.1. GTDB lineage: Bacteria > Acidobacteriota > Vicinamibacteria > Vicinamibacterales > JAKQTR01 > CAWEYM01. Next base: position 26,642 of record CAWEYM010000001.1, on the reverse strand, counting down.
CCTCCTCGGAGGTGAACAGGTTGACCCCTTCGGTGCTGTGTTGGAGAACCCCCGCCACAGCGACGGTCTTACCGTCGTACCACTCGGGGCGGACAACGAGTTCGACCAAAGACGGACTGCAAACCACGCGGTCTTCTTCGGCCACCTGGCACTTTGAATAGGGGTCTGGTGGACGTGGCGCCTGCTGCCGTCCGGTTGGTTCGGTCCGTCGGCAGCCAGGAATCGAAACCACCAAGAGAAGAGCGACGCAAGACAGTCCTCGCTTCATGCACAGTCTCCTTGAGGGAACTCCTGAGGCTGTTCTCACTTGGTATGCGAACACGGAGGCTGTTTGCCGAAGACCCCAGTGTCGAAGAGGACGTACCTGTCCCCGGGGAACGTCAGATTGCCCTGTTCCACGAGGTACTGGCCTCGGACGGGCGTGTAAAACCACACCTCTCCGCACGAGGTTCCGACGAAAGATGTCGGCCATGAGGGCCATACCGTCGCCTCAGGGATGAGTGTGATACTCACCGTACGTAGCCACCCCTGCCGCACAATTCTCCGTGTCAAGGTCGACTTCACACTCAGTCGCGGTGCATAGAGGCCCTTTCTTTGGAGGTGTAAGCTTGCGGGCCTGCGGGGACACGACGACGCGCCCGCATCTTCGTGCCGCATCCGACCGGCGTCAACGACATAATGTGCAACACGACGTAATGTGCAACCTACAGAGGAAGATCCTCTGTGCAAGGCCGATTGACATCGGAAACTTGAGCCTGTCGGTTTGCGGGCTGTCGCCCCCGGCTCGACCCTGGCGGGCACGACCGCTCTGAAGAGCCTGGCCTCCATCTCGAGGAGCGGGACGCGGAAACGGCGCCACGAGGCCGATTGAGGCACCGGCGCGGGCGAAAGCCGCCGGCCACAGCGACTCCCCGTCTCTACCGCCACCGTGCCGCGTCTCGACTCCACCGCAAGCCCAAGCCTGATGTCTGGGTCGGCCGCCGTGCGTCGTTCGCCGTTCGCCGGGGCCCGCCCCCCGCCGTGCTAGACTCCCCGCGGCACGAATGGGCCGCCGGCCCGTTCAGCGCCGGGTACACACACAGCAGGGAGGCGGAGACGACGGCATGAAAGACGAGAGAGCGAGAGCGCGCGCGTGGGTGGCGGCAGTAGTGCTGGTGGCCGCGGCGGCATCGCCGCTCCAGGCGCAGCAGCGGCCGGCGCCGCTCCCGCAGACGCGGCCCGAGCGCACGGACTATCGGGAAACCAGCCGATACGACGATGTGATGGAGATGCTGCGGGCGGTGGAGGCGGCCTCTCCTCGGATTCGTCTGACAACGTTCGGCTACAGCTTCGAAGGCCGCGCGCTGCCGCTCGTGGTGGTGGGCAAGGTGGCTGACGCCAGCCCGGAGGCCGTCCGCGCGTCCGGCAGGACGGTCGTCTACGTCCAGGGCGATATCCACGCCGGGGAGGTCGAGGGCAAGGAAGCCACGCTGCTCCTGCTGCGCGACCTCGCGGCCGGCAAACACGCGGAGTGGCTCGAGTCGATGGTGCTGCTCGTCAACCCGATCCTCAACGCGGACGGCAACGAGAAGGTAACGCTCACGAACCGGCCGGCCCAGCACGGGCCGATCGGGGGGATGGGGCAGCGGGCCAACGCGCAGAACTACGATCTCAACCGGGACCACACGAAGCTGGATGCGCCCGAGACCCGCTCCCTCGCCTTGCTGCTCTCGCGGTACGATCCGCACGTGGCCCTCGACCTGCACACGACCGATGGGACCCGCCACGCGTACTACATGACCTACGCGCCCCCCTACCACCCCGACACCTCCACGGGCATCGTCGACCTTCTCCGCAAGGACCTGCTGCCGAAAGTCACGCAGGCCGTGAGAGCGAAGTACGGGTGGGACATCTACTACTACGGCAACCTTCCGTGGCGGGGATCGACCGATCCGCGGGGATGGTACACGTACGACCACCGGGCCCGCTACGACACGAACTACGTCGGCCTGCGGAACCGCGTGGGCATCCTGAGCGAGACGTACTCGTACCTGCCGTTCAAGGATCGGATCGCGACGTCGCACGCGTTCGTGGTCGAGACCCTCGAGTACATTCATCGCAACGGCCCGGCGATCCGCAAGGTCACCGCAGAGGCGGACGCCGAGCCGGTCGTGGGCAGGGACCTGACGGTGCGCGCGGCCATTGAGAAGACCGCCGACTCGGTGGACATCCTGATGGGCGATGTCGTCGAGGACCGGAACCCCTACACGGGTGCGGTCATGCTCAGGCGCATCGACGTCGTGAAACCCGAGCGGATGCCGGAATACGGCGCGTTCAAGGCCACCGAGACCGCGAAGGCGCCCCGGGCGTACCTCGTGCCCGCGACGCTGGCGAAGGTGATCGACCGGCTGACGGCCCACGGCGTCACGATGATCCGGCTCGAACAGCCCGTCAGCCTCGCGGTGGAACAGTTCCGTATCACGGCCTCGACAACCGCCGAGCGGCCGTACCAGGGGCACAGCGAGCGCACGCTGACCGGCGCGTGGGAGGCGGCCGCCCGGACCGTGCCGGCCGGAACGGTGATGGTGCCGATGGACCAGCCGCTCGCGCGCCTCGTGTTCACGCTGCTCGAGCCGCGATCGGACGACAGCCTCGTCGCCTGGAACCTCATGGACGACGTGCTCGAGAAGACGAAGGAATACCCCGTCCAGCGGACGTTCGACGCGATTCCGGGGGCGCGGTAGGAGAGTCCCCGGGGAGGCTGCGCGCACCCCTGGACGGCAAGCACTGGCAGGAGGATTCGATGGAGAAGCGAGTGGGGTTCGGGCCGCGCCTGATCGCCGCCCTGATTGACGCGGTGATCGTCATGGTGCTGGCGTTCGTCTTCGGCGGGATGATCGGGGGGCTGCTGGGGCTCGGCGTGGGCGCGGCCCTGGGTTCGGGCGGCGAAGCCCCGGGTGCCGTGGCCGGGGGCTCCGCCGGCGCGCTGGTGGGGGCGCTGGGCGGGTTCGCGATCGGGATCGTCGTGTTCGGCTTCCTCTACAGCCTGATCGAAGGCCTGACCGGGGCGTCTCCCGGAAAGATGGTCCTGAAGCTGAAGGTGGGAACCGACGACGGCAGGAACGCCGAGGTCTCGGTCTACCTGACGCGCTGGGCCGTCAAGTACAGCGGGCAGTTGCTCAGGTTCCTCGCGCTCATCACGGGGATCAGCGTGATCAGCACACTGGGATCCCTCGCGAGCCTGGTGATCTTCGTCGGGTGCTTCATGGTGCTGGGCGCGAACCGGCAGGCGATTCACGACATGGCTGCCAGGACCGCGGTCTTCAACAACGCCGACCTGGTCTGAGCCCGGCGCCTTCCGGCGCTCAGGTGAGTCGGGGACGCGCCGGGAACGGAGCGCGCGGGCCTCAGCCCGTGTGCCCGGGGCGAACACACCCATCACATGCGAGCCCCGGGATCAGGCGTCGGCGTCGGCCTCCGCCGTCGTGAGCCCGGGGGCACCACCACCCCCGGGTTCGCGCACTCTCCTTCAGAGCCGGTGCCCGCGCGCGACCTCGAACGCCCGCGCGAGCATCGCGCCTTCCGGGCCCCGATCGGTGAGCATCTGGACCTCGTCCCACGCCGGCGTCGGACCGCCGCCTTCGACACGGCGGAGCACATCCAACGCGAGTCGGGCGGCGGGGCGCGTGGTGTGGGCCTCGAGCCACGTGGCCGCCTTCTGCACGACCCGGCGGCGGCTGCCGTGCGTCGTGGCATGGCCGAGGAGCAGCAGGGCCAGCAGGGCCGCGGCGGTGCGCCCGACATCGCCGCCGAAGCTGCCGTCGGCATCCTGCGTGGTCGCGAGCCGGCTTGTCAGGTCCCGGCGTTCCGCGACGTTCGGATCCGCCGCGGGGCGAGGCATCTGCGGCGCGCGGCCGCCGGGGGCGGCGACGGAACTGCGTTCCATCATGCAGCTCGGCGCGAGGCCGGCATCGAACTCGTCCGCGTCGGCAGCACCCGCGAGATGGAACGCCGCGGAGGCGATGCCCAAGCGGGCGCGGCGTGGAGGGGGAGCGGCCATCATCGCGTCCATCGAGAGTGGGCACGTGTCCCACGCCGCGGGGACCTCGGCGGGCTGGACAATCGTGATTAGCGGCTCGGGCCGGGCCGTGCTCGTCTCGACCGCCACGAACGCGGTGAACGGGCTGGCGATCGCAGCCGGCAGCGCGACGGCCAGGATGTCGTCACGCAGCGTGGCCTGGTGTGCCGGCTCGATGATGGCGCGATCGTCGAGCCACGTCACCCGCTCGCGCGCCCACAGGGCGCCAAGGCCGACGTCGGTCCGAACAGGCGCGGCTTCGAAGGTGACGACGCCGTCCGCGGTCCTGCCCGTGACGACGACGCGCGCCGGCGCACCACGGAGCAGGCGCGAGACGGGCCTGCCGTGGAACAGGACAAAGGACTCAGGACGCGCGGGGTCGCCGCCTTCGATCGCGACGCCGCTCGCCGCCGGGGATGCCAGCCGGCTCTCGAGTCGTGCGATGCCGTCCTCGATGTCATCGTCCGGGGTCATCAGCTCGCAGGTGCCGCCGCCCAGCCGGGCCAGGCGCTGCAGCAGCGCCTGGTTGACCGCGGTGTCGATCCCGACGGTGAACAGTTGGGCGGCCGCACGGTGCCGCACGACCGCCGCGGCCAGTTCGGCCTCGTTGGTGACCTCGCCGTCGGTGATGAACAGGACCGTGCGCAGGCGCCCATCCGGCGTGGACCCGGCAAAGGCCTCGAGGAGGGCGGGCAGCATGTCCGTGCCTCCGTCGGCCCGGAGCCCGTGGATCCAGTCGTCGGCGGCCCGCAGCGTCAGCGCATCGAACGTGGCGAAGTCCGACAGGAACAGGCGACGGTCGGTGTTGAACGCCACCAGCTTGAAGCGATCGCCCGACTCGAGCCCGCGCAGCGCCGCCTTCAGGGCACGCTGCGCTGCCGACATCTTCGTCCCCGCCATGGATCCGGAGACGTCGATGACGAAGACCGCGTCGCGCGGCAGGCGAGGAGCGCGCAGGTCGGCCGGCACCTGCACCACGACGAGCGTGTGCTCGCCGTCGGTGAAGGCCCGCGCGGGCGCCGAGGGTGTCGCCGCCAGGGCAAACCGCAGGACGAAGTCGCGGTCCAGCTTGGCCTGGGCGGTCGGGGCCACGCGCACCTGATCGCCGAACGAGGACCGCACCGCGTGCAGCGACGACTCGAGCGAGGCCAGGGGCCCGTCAATGGAGACCTCGAGGTCGAGCCGCGCGCCGCTGTCCAGCGTCAGTGGCGGCTGAAGCCGCGAGGCGTCCGGCACGCGATCCGTATCGGGTGCGACTCCCGCGCCGGAGTGGCCGACCGGCGTGCCTGGCGTGAACCGGGGCGCGACGACGGTCGGGAAGCGCCAGGTGAAGGCGCCGTCGGCCTCGTCGAGCCGCTCGACCACGACGAACCTGACCGACACGTCCGCGCCGGGCGGCACGTTCGTGATGCGCAAGGTGTGGACATCGGCGCGCTCGGCTGTCAGCAGCGCCGCGCGATGACCCTCCGCGCGGGCCCGTGAGAAGTGCCGTTCAGCTTCGTCACGCTCCCGGCACTCGGCGCGGACCACGACGTCCCCGCAGCGCATCTCCATTTCAGTGACGGCGCCGTCGGGCGGCAGCGGAAAGATGTGGACCGCCTCCATCGCCCGGCTGTGCGGGTTCGCGAATGTCTGCTCGATGGTCGTCCGGCAGCAGTTGCCGGCCATCGTGGCGCGGGCGATGACCTGCCGGAGCGGGAAGGCCACGGCCAGGTTGCCGTCGAGGCCCAGCAGGCCGCCAAGGTCGCGGTGATCAGCGGGGTCAGCGAGCGCCGACGTCGGAGCCAGTGCAGTTGACATCATGAATCCTGCTCTCCCTCGTCTTGAAGGGCCTCGGTGATCCGGGCCCATACGCGATCGACGTTCGAGACCCGGGCGGGGTCCACGATGACCGTCACCCCGGGCACGACCTCGGCGGTCAGGACCGGCCTCGCGGCGGGCGGGGGCGGTGCCGGCGCGGGGCCCGCCAGCCAGTCCGTGAGCGCGAGCTCGAGGTCGGTCCGGGATCGGGCCGGCAGCGCGGCCTGGATGAGCTGCAGCGTGTAGCCCTCCCGCTGCAGTTGCTTGATGGCGAGCACCTGCAGCAGGTGCGTGTAGCCGTAGACGGCCCGGCGCCCGTCGTACCGGAGCGGCCGATCCAGCAGGCCGAGGGTCTGGTAGAACCGGATGCCGCGCGTGTCGGGCAAGTCGGCCACGCGGCCGTCGGCCGAGCGCCCGGGCGCGGCGCGCAGCCACCGCGAGGCTTCCCTGGCCAGCTGCTCGACGGAGAACTCGTCGGCGCGCCGGTCCGTGAGGGTGCGGGTCCTGCCGGTCATGTTTATAATGTAATACTAACAGTGATTGCTGTCAATATAAAACGGCCAGGGACCTGGGGCCGGGATTGGGGCTTCACGGCGTCGTCGCCCCGCGGCTTCAGCCGCGGGGTGACCCCGGCGCTGAAGCGCCGGGGCGACGGCGGTCCGACTCCCGGTCTCCTGGCACTCCCGGGAAGAGACGCAAGCGGTTCGCCACGAGCCGCCAGCCGTGTGCCCATGGTCCTGGCGTCGGAGAATGGCGCCGGGCCCGCGGAACGGGCTATGCTGGTGGCGCCGATTTGGCGGAGGATTTACAGCGATTTCGCGAGGACATCATCTTATGGCTCATATCGACGTCACACGCCTGGGTTTCGACAGCCAGCTCGTCCACGCAGGCGGGCTCGACGATGCGTACGGGAGCGCCACCGTTCCCATCTACCAGACCTCCACGTTCAGTTTTCACAGCGCGCAGAACGGCGCCGACCGGTTCGCGGGCGCCGCTGACGGCTTCATCTACACGCGCCTCGGCAACCCGACGATTCACGCGCTCGAGAGCCAGATGGCGGTGCTCGAGCACGGGTTCGGCGGGATTGCGACCAGCTCGGGGATGGGCGCGGTCTCGACCGTCTACATGGCGCTGCTCGACCAGGGCATGCACGTCGCGGGCACCGCGGGGGTGTACGGCCCGTCGCGCGTGCTGGCGGAGAAGCACCTGTCGCGCTTCGGTGTCGAGTCGACGTGGGTCGACACGACGGACCTCGACAACCTCCGTGGCGCCCTGCGCCCGACCACGCGCATCGTCTACCTCGAGAGCCCGTCGAATCCCGGGATGGGCGTGACCGACATCCGCGCCGCGGCGGAAATCGCGCACCAGCACGGGGCGGTCCTCGTCGTGGACAACACCTTCGCGAGCCCGTACCTGCAGAGGCCGCTCGACCTCGGCGCCGACGTGGTGCTGCACTCGGTGACCAAGTTCCTCAACGGCCACGCCGACGTCGTGGGCGGCATCGTCGTGGCGAAGACCGAGGCGCTCTACAAGCAGATGCGGCCGCTGATGGTCGCGCTCGGCTGCAACATGGACCCGCACCAGGCGTTCCTCGTGCTGCGCGGGCTGAAGACGTTGTCGGTCCGCATGGAGCGGGCGCAGGCCAACGCGCTGCAGATCGCGCGGTGGCTGGAGCAGCAGCCGCAGGTCGCCTGGGTCCGCTATGTCGGGCTGCCCTCCCATCCGCAGTACGCGCTGGCGCGGAAGCAGATGAGCGGGTCCGGCGCGATGATCGCGTTCGAGGTGAAGGGCGGCCTCGAGGCGGGACGGACCGTGATGGACAACGTGCGGCTGGCGACTCTCGCCGTCTCGCTCGGCGGCGTCGAGTCCCTCATCGAGCATCCGGCGTCGATGACCCACGCCGGCGTCTCGCTCGAGCACCGCCTCGAAGCCGGCATCACCGACGGCCTCGTCCGGTACGCGGTCGGGATCGAGAACGCCGACGATCTCATCGCGGACCTCCAGCAGGCTCTCGCGAAGGTCGGCGGCTGAGACAGCGGGAGTCGTAGCCCCGCGGCTTCAGCCGCGGGGCCAACCCCGGCGCTGAAGCGCCGGGGCTACGACGGACAACGATAGCCGCGGGGGTGACCCCTCGGACGTAGCCCCGCGGCTTCAGCCGCGGGGCCGCCGCAATCGCCGGGTTCCCATGGGCGTCCCGACCGGGGTACCCCGGCGCTGGCGCCCCTGACTCCGGGTGATTTCGTCAGTACACGACCCACTTCACCGTGCGGAGCAGGTCCAGGTACCCCGCAACGCTGGCCAGGGACACGTCCTGTCCCGTTTCGCCGACCACGCCGTTGCGTATCGCGACGACCGACCGCCGGCCGTTGACGTACCCGAGGATCGTGTTGCTCAACTGCGGCGTCAGGCCGAGTGCCTTGAGCGCGTCGGGATGATCCTTCATGTAGGCGGCGTACTGCTCGTTGGCCGCCAGCGAGAACTCCCGGCCTTTCACGCCGGGCGCGATGGCCGGCACCGCGGCGCCACGCGTCTTCTCGAGGGGGTCCGCGACGGCGGCCGGCATCGTCTTCAGGCCGAGTTGCCCCGCACGCAGCGTCGCGTACCCGTTCACCTGCGCCCGCACCCCGGCGCGGAACAGATCCCACTGCTGCCGGCGGTTCGCCAGTAGGGTCCGTGCCGCAGGCGATCCCGTGTAGATCTCGCCGATCGACGCGATGGCGGCGGACTCCCGGTCCGTGGCCCAATCCACCGTGACGAGGGCCTTGCGCGTCGCGCCCGCGAGGGTGGCGGCATCGGCCGCCTCGACGTACCCCAGAGCCCGGGGCAAGTCTCGTTCGGCCACCCGCCGGTACCCGAACGCCGAGGTCGCGTCCAACAGGCCCGGCAGCACCTCGTCTGTGCAGTTGGCGGCGGCCCAGGCGACGGCCGCGCCGATGAACGCGACGCGCTTCATCTGCGTCGGATCGCCCTTGTCCGGTGTGTCGGTGTCCGCGTGGTACCACTGGTCCGGCCACGTGAACAGCTCGATGCCTGGCACGGCCACCGACGCGTTGTTGAAGCAGATATGGTCGCTCCCCCCGGTCGCCCGGTGCGTGTAGTACCGGAAGGCGTCGGTCGAGCCGTTCTTCTCCCAGATCGGCATCGGGAAGTACTGCCCGCCCGGCCGGCCGCGCGGTGAGTCGGGCAGGTAGACGATGTCGTTCATGCGCCAGACGTGGTGCATGACGGCGTCGGTGAGGCCATCGAGGTAGCTCGGCAGCGCGTCCGGGGTCTCGCTCATGGTGAACGCCGAGTTGTTCCGGCGCAGCCACTCGCCGACCATGTCCATGTTGATGTTGATGCTCAGCCCGTCGGCGTAGCCCGGGTGCTGCTTGATGAACTCGTAGGTGCCGGAGATCTCGTTCGGCCAGAGGAAATAGATCGTCCGGCGCGGCCGGGGCAGGTCGCCGCGGGCGACGAGCGCGTGCAGCGCGCGCAGGATTTCGAGCTGCACGACCACGCCGCTCATGTTGTCGTTGGCCCCGCGCTTCACGTACCCCTCGAAGAGGTGGGCCGTGAAGATCACGCCCCGGGCGTCGGGCTCGGTGCCCGGGATCCGGCTGTAGATCGCCTCGAACTTGTCCGGGTACGTCTCGATGCGCGTGCGCGCCAGGAGCGTGACGGCCTTGCCGGCGGTCACGTCCTCGAACAGCTCGGACCACTGCCGCCACGACACGGTCATGCCGATCCTGAGGCTCGGGTTCTTCGCGTACGACCCCGACGAGTAGATGACCTGGTTCGGATCCAGGTAGCGGTCCCGCGATGCGAACGCGATCACGCCCTGGATCCCGGCCCCGTCCAGCAGGCGCGCGGCCTCGTCGCGGGGGTGCGCCCACATCAGCGCGAGCTTGCCCTTGAAATGGTCGGCCGGGCCGGCGGCCAGCAAGCCCTTCAGCTCGTCGATGCCCACGGGCGGCAGGTACACGAGTGCGGCGGTCACATCCGCTGTCTGCGACCCGGCGGCCACCAGTGCCGCGTCGGCTCCCAGCCGCGCGACGAGCCGCCGATCGGGCTCGAGCACCCACAGCTCGCCCTCCGCCGGATACTCCACCGTGCGGTTCGAGGGGTAGCGCAGGATCTCGGTGGTCTCGATGCCGTAGCGCTTCACCATGTCCGCCACGGTGCGGGTCTCGAACAGCGTGTCGGCGAACTCGCGCGGATCGCGCAGCCACGGCGCGCCGGCCAGCAGCACCTGGTTGTTGAACGCGAACTGTCCGGAGACTTCGTTGGCCAGCAGCCCGACGACGGGTTCCGGAAGAGGCGTCCGGATGGCCGGCGCCTGGCTGTGCAAGGGGAGCGAGCACAGGAGAAGGGACAGGGCCGCTGCGGCGGCGGCCAGCCTGGTACGTTGTGTCACGTCATCACCTCACCGAGGGAAGCGGGGCGGCGAGAGGATATCACCGCTGCACGGGTTCCCGCTCGACGGGCGCGAGGCCGGGAGCCGCGGCGCCGGCGGATTGGGCCGCCGTCGGCATCGCATTGCACGCCAGGTCGCCGGTTCGGGTCCCGCGCCGGAGGCCGGACGCCGTGACGAGCCCGTCCGAAACCTGCAGCCGCCCCTCCGCATCGAGGGTAGCATGTACCTGTCGGTCCCCCGGGTGTCGAGTCATGTTGAGCCGCCGCCAGTTTCTCTCGGTCGCCGCGATCGGCGCGCCGTGCCTGGCGACGGGCGGGCTTGCGGGGCTCGGGCGGATCGTCGGCGCATCGGGCAGCGGTGGCACGGCGCCGTGGAGGGCTGTCGCTGCGGACCTGGCCCGCTCGGCCCCGACGGCCCGCTACTGGGCGACCACGGCCACGCCGGGCGTGACTTGTCTTACCTGCCACCGAACCCCGAGACCCGCCGGCGCGTCGCCGCACCAGCACGATCCGGCGACCGTCACCTGCCTCCTGTGCGCGCAGGGCTGTGTCATCAAGCGGGGTGCACGCGGGCGCTGCCGGGCGCGCGCCAACGTGGACGGCGAGCTGCGCAGCCTCGTCTACGGCCGTCCGTTTGCGGTGCACGTCGACCCCATCGAGAAGAAGCCGTTCTATCACTTCCTCCCGGGGCGCACGGCGTTCTCGCTCGGCACGGCCGGGTGTCCCCTGCGCTGCAAGTTCTGCCAGAACTGGCAGCTGTCGCAGGCCAACCCCGAGGATGAAGAGGTCGATGCCCTCGCGCCCGAGGCAGTCGTGACCGCGGCCGTCGCGCGCGCGGCGCCGATCGTCGCGTTCACGTACAACGAGCCGACGGTGTTCGTCGAGTACCTGCTCGACATCGCGGCCGCCGCGAAGCGCCGGGGGCTCCGATCGGTCCTGGTCAGCTGCGGCTTCATGAACGAGCAGCCCCTGGCCGACATGTGCGGCGCGCTCGACGCGATCAAGATCGACCTGAAGGGATTCAGCGACGAGTTCTACCGCACCGTGTCGGGAGCGGCCCTCGCGCCGGTCCTCCGCAGCATCCGGCAGGTACGCCGCAGCGGCGTTCATCTCGAGCTGGTCAACCTGGTCGTGCCGACGCTCAACGACGCCGACGCGTCGCTGCGTGGCCTCGTGGACTGGGTGATGGGGGAGCTGGGTCCCGACGTGCCGCTTCACTTCACGCGGTTCCACCCCGACTACCAGCTCTTGAACCTCCCGCCGACCCCCATCGCCACGCTCGACCGCGCCCGCGCGGTCGCGATGGACCGGGGATTGCGCTACGTCTATGTGGGCAACGTGCCGAACCACCCGGGCAACCACACGTGCTGCCCGTCGTGCGGGAAGGTCGTGGTCCGGCGGCAGGATTTCCTCGTGACCGGGATGCACCTTGCCAGCGGTCGCTGCGGCTTCTGCGGGACGGCAATTGCCGGAGTGTGGCAATGACACGAACACCGGCGATACTCGGCGGCGTGCTCGTGCTGCTCGCGACCGGTCTCCATCCCTGGGAGACGGTCCGCGCCGGCGCCGCCCAGGTGTACGTCGTGCGGCCGCCCGCGGTGGCGGGCCAGTTCTATCCTGGCGAGACGCCGGCGCTGACGTCGGCGATCGCCGCGCTGCTGGCCGCGGCGCCGGTGGTTCACGCCGGCGACCCCGTGGCGCTCGTCGTGCCGCATGCCGGCTACGCGTTCTCGGGACAAGTCGCGGCGGACGGCTTCCGCCAGGTCCAGTCGGGACGCTACGACACGGTGGTCATCATCGGCACCAATCACACGACGCCCGGGTTCCGAAAGGTATCGGTGTACGAGGGAGACGCCTGGCGGACGCCGCTCGGAATCGTGGCCGTGGACCGCGATCTCGCCGCGGCGCTCGTGAAGGACACCTCCGACGCGGTGTTCGACACGACGCTGCACGCGCGCGAGCACTCGGTCGAGGTCCAGGTGCCGTTCGTCCAGCGGCTGTTTCCCGAGGCCCGAGTCCTCCCGCTCGTCGTGGGGACGCCGGACCCGGCGATGTGCGCGCGCGTGGGCCGCGCGCTGGCGAAGCTGGTGAAGGGCCGGCGCGTCCTCATCGTGGCGAGCTCCGACCTCTCGCACTACCCCGGCGACGCCGACGCGGCCCGGATCGACCGTCGCACGCTCGACGCCATCGCCAGCATGGATACGGACGGGCTTCACGCGGCCGAGGCAACCGTCGCCGACGGCGGGGTGCCGAACCTGGTGACCATCGCCTGCGGGGAGGGCGCCATCATCGTGGCCGTGGAAGCGGCGCGGACCCTCGGCGCCAACCGGGGGACCGTGGTGAGCTACGCCAACTCGGCCGACTCGCCGATGGGCGATCCCGCCCGCGTGGTCGGCTACGGCGCCGTGCTGCTCAGCCGCGGTGAGCGGGGGAGCGACACCTCGGCCCTGCAACGGCCGTCGCCCGATCCGTCCGGATCGCTCGGTCCCGACGACAAGCGCCTGTTGCTCCGCCTGGCCCGCGACACGATCCGGCAGTATCTCGAGAGCGCGACGGTCCCGCTGCCCCGGGGCGGCAGTTCGAAGCTCCTGCGCCAGGCGGGGGCGTTCGTCACGCTGCGCCTGCGCGGAGAACTGCGCGGCTGCATCGGCCGACTCGTGCCCGATCGGCGCCTCCTGCCGCTGGTCGCGGCGATGGCCCTCGAGTCGGCATTCAACGACCCCCGTTTCACGCCGGCCCGCGCGGGCGATCTCAAGGCCATGGAGATCGAGGTGTCCGTGCTCACGCCGATGAAGCCGGTCAACGGCCCCGGCGACATCGTCGTCGGCCGCGACGGGGTGGTGCTGAAGGTCGGCGATCGGTCGGCCGTGTTCCTGCCTCAGGTGGCGGGCGAGCAGGGGTGGAACCGCGAGCAGTTGCTCGACAACCTCTGCCAGAAGGCCGGGCTGCCACCCCGGGCCTGGCGCGGGAGCGACGCGAAGTTCCTCACCTTCCAGGCGGACGTCTTCAAGGAATCGGACTACCGGTGATCTGGCTGCTGGCCGTCGGCCTGCTCTCGGTCCTCGCGCAGGTCGTCGTCTTGAGGGAACTCGCGGCAGCGTTCTACGGGGTCGAATTGATCTACCTCGTGGCGCTGGCGACCTGGCTGCTGTCGACCGGGGCCGGGGCCGTCGCTGCGCGGCACGGGGTGCCGCGGCCCCGACGCCTGGCGCTGGTGTTCGGCGCGCTCGCCGTCCTCCTGCCGCTGGACGTGGTGCTGGTCCGCGGGATCCGGTGGCTGTTCGGATCGGTGCCGGGCGCCTACCTGCCGTTCCACCAGCAGATTGCCGGCGTCGCCTTGAGCGTGCTGCCGGTCGGCCTGCTGCTGGGCGTGCTGTTCCAGTGGGCGGCCGTCCTGGCCACGCGCCGGGGCCATTCGCTGGCCCGGGCCTATGCCGCCGAGAGCGCGGGCGCGCTGCTCGGAGGACTGGCGGCCACGGCCTTGTTTCATCTCGGCGTGTCCAACTGGCTGCTCGCCATCGGCAGCGGGGCGATCGCCTTCGTGGCGCCGCTGGCATCGGCGAGCGGCGCCGCGCGCCGGCAAGTCGTCTGGCTCGGGGCGGCGGCGCTGGCCGTCGTCGGCGTCGCGTGGCCGGGCGTGACGACGCTGGACGCCGCGATGACCGCCTGGACGCACCCCGACCTGCTGGCGACGCGCGACACGCCCTACAGTCGTGTCACGGTGACCGGCCGGGCCGGCCAGGTGGCGGTGTTCTCCAACGACAACCTGGTCTTCGACACCGAGAGCAGCTCGGCCGAGGCGTTCGCCGCCCTGGCGGCCCTGCAGACGCCCGCGCCTCGGCACGCCCTCGTCCTGGGCGGCACCCTCCAGGGCGTGGCCGGCGAGCTGGCGGCCCACGTCCGCGGCACGGTCGAGAGCGTCGAACTGGACCGCGACGGGTTCGAGATGGTGCGGCAATACCTGCCGGCCGAGTTTGTCCAGGCTGATCGGGTGCGGGTGCTCTTCGACGATCCCCGCCGCTTTCTGCGCATGCGCGACCGCGCGGAGGACGGCGGTCCCTCCGGGCAGCCCTCCGCGCCCTTCGACCTGATCGTGATCGCGACGCCCGAGCCGACTTCCGGCGAGACGAATCGCTTTTACACCCGCGAGTTCTTCGAGTTGTGTCGCGAGGCCCTGGCGCCCGGCGGCGTCGTGGCGCTCCGCCTGCCCGCGGCGGAGAACTTCTGGACGCCGTCGCTCACCGAGCGCACGGCCAGCGTCTACCGTGCCCTCGCTACCGTATTTCGCCACGTCGTCGTCGTGCCCGGCCAGACGTTGTACATGTTCGCGTCGACGGCGCCGCTGCCGGACGATCCCGCGGTGCTGGCGTCTCGCCTCGGGGCAGGTCACGGGCGCGCCAGGCTCGTGACGCCGCAGTGGCTCGCGTATCTCTACACGAACGACCGCCGCGGCGACGTCACCCGCATGCTGCGGACGGCCGATGTGCCCGCCAACACGGATGCACGGCCCGTCTGCTACCAGTACGCCACGGTGGTCTGGTTGTCGAAGTTCTATCCGGACCTGGCACGGCGTCTCGCGTCCGGTCCCGGCGCGGCGGCGCGCCCGTGGTGGTTGTGGCCCGCTGCCGGCAGCCTGGTCGTCGCGCTGCTCCTGACCACGCGCCGTCGCCCCAACGTGCGGCTGGCAGCCGCGGTGGCGATCGCGGGCGTCGTCGGCATGATGATCGAGACCGTCCTGATCCTGCACTTCCAGATCGCGCACGGCGTCGTGTTCCAGGACATCGGCCTGTTGCTGTCGAGTTTCATGGCGGGGCTGGCCGCCGGATCGGCGTGCATCGACGTCCTCACGACCCGGCGCGGGGCGCAGGCCGCGGGACGACTCTGGGGGCTCGTCATTCTCGGATCGCTGGCGGTCGTCTCGCTCGCGGTCTGGTCGGCGGTCGGGCTGACGCAGGCGCTCGGACTGGCGGGCGTGGGGTTCCTGCTCGGGTGTACCGGCGCCGCCGTGGGCGCGACGTTCGGCTACGCCACCCTGCGCTGGGAGGGCGACCGGTCGAAAGGCCTGCCCGTGTTGTACGCCGGCGACCTGCTGGGGGGATGCGTCGGCACGCTGGCGGCGACCCTGGTGCTCGTGCCGCAGGCGGGGCTCGACCTCACCGCGCTGGCGGCGGCGGTCCTAGCTGCCGCGGCGCTGGCACTCGTCTAATCCCGGCGCTCACCGGCGCTCAGTTGAATCGACCATGCGCCGGGCCGTAGCGCGCGGGCTTCAGCCCGCGTGCCCGGGGCGAACACGGTCAACCGAAGTGAGCCCGGGAGCAGGGAGCCCCGTCCCAGCCTCGATGCGATAATCCGGCGCGCGGCCTGGCGACCCACGGGGGCCGACGCACCCCGGCTATCGGCTAGCGCTTCGCCGATCCGATGACGACCCGGCGCCCGTCGTACGCGGGTTTGACCGTGCCCTGCTGCCGCACGAATTCCGTGACGACATCGAGGCGCTGCCGGCCGGTGTCGCTCTGGGCGACATCCTTCAGCGCGAACCCCGCGAAGTAGGAGTTGGAGGCGCCCGAGTACGTGCGGCCGTCCTCGAGCGGCTGGCCGCCGACGGTGACCTCGGCCAGCTCGCCGTTCACGAGACGGTAGCGGATGCCCGACACGTAAGGCGCGTACTTCGCCAGCACCTGACGAATCTGCCGGCCGGTGATCTGGAACGTGACGATGGTGTTGTTGAACGGGTCCATCGTGACCAGGTCGGCCCGCGTGATGTCGCCGGAGACGAGCGGCGCCCGGACGCCGCCGGGGTTCTCGAACTCGACGTCGCTGCCCACGGTGGCGCGAATCGCGTCCGCCACGAGGTTGTACGGCGCCTCGTCATCTCCCCGGCTGCTGAAATCGCCATCCGCCTTGCCCACGACCTCGCCGTACTTCGCCGCGATCGGCTGCCAGGCCTTCTCGACCACCGCTTCGACCGTGGGGTCGGCCGGCATGTCCGCCGTGATGGGCATCAGGCGCTCGCGGTAGCGATCCACGCGCCACGCGCCGCGGCGGTCCCGGGCGAACAGCAGGTCGAGGCGCCCGAGTTCGCCTCCCCACTGGTGCGCCTGCACGATGATCGTCCCGCCCACCTCGTCGGTCCGCAGGTCCTCGCTGTGCCAGACGAACTCACCGGTGGGCAGGCGCGAGTGCGAGTGCCCGCCGACGATGACATCGATGCCGGGGACCCCGGCTGCCAGCTGCTGGTCGACATCCTCGCCGCAGTGCGAGATCAGGACCACCACATCGGCTTTGCCGCGCAGCGCCTGCACGGCGTCGCGCGCCGCCCGGATCGGATCGGCGATGTCCACGCCCTCCTTGGCGGCCGGGTAGGTCGAGGTTTCGCGGGTGATGAGGCCGATCACGCCCACGCGCAACGCGCCCAGCCGTTCGATGCGGTACGCCGGGGCGAGCGGTTTGCCCGTGGCACGCACGGTCGCGTTCGCGATGAGCACCGGGTACTTCGCCGCGGCCAGCAGCTTCAGGGTTTGCGCGAGCGGGTTGTTGAACTCGTGATTGCCGAACGTGGCCAGCGTGTAGCCGGCCGCGTTCATGGCCGCGATGTCCGCATCGCCGTGGTACTCCGTGGAGAAGGGGGTTCCGTCGGAGAAATCGCCGGCATCCACGAGCCAGGCAAAGCCGCCGCGCTTCGTCGCTTCGGCCCTGATGCGGGCCGCGAGTGCCGCCCGGCGGGCGATCCCCCCGATGTTGCGTCGCTCCTTGAGGCCCTCGAGCTCGGAGCCCGGCGGCACGATCGACGGATAGCTGAACGGCATCAGGTGGCCGTGGGTATCGTTGGTGTGCAGGATCGTGAGCGAGACGGTGCCCGGCGTCGCCGGGGCCAGCGCGATCAGGCTCAGGGCGACGGCGGCAACGAGCAGCGGAAGGCGTTTCACGGCTGGGATTCCTCTCGATGGTCGGAAGCGGACAGCGCCCGCGTCTGGCAGGCCCCGATCGATTGTACCCCGGCTTCGGGCGTCCAGGGGTGGGCCGGTGCCGTCCGGGCTGCGGCAGTCGCGGGCGCCCTCAGCGTGAAAGCCCCGCCATGCCGGCCGGGACGTCCCGGAACTCCAGTGTGACGATCAGGGTGGGACTCCGAGGAGCCGTTCTGTATTCCGGGTACTCGGACGTCTGAAGCACGACGCGTCCGCTCAGACGTCCCCGGTCGACCGTCGTGGCCCAGGCGCCGAGGCGGAACGCCACGTAGGTGACGTCGGCGTACCCGTCGGTCGCTCCGGACTCGCCCTGAAGCGAGAGCACGCCATCGCTGGCGATGGTGCCCTCGACCGCAGCGCTCCCGACAGACGTCGCGAGTCGACCCGAGACTCGATCCGCCGCCTGGGTCAGCAGGAGCGTCACCCGGACCTTGTCACGGTAGAGAGAATCGCACCCGCCGGTATGCGCGGACTGGCAACCGATGGGGGGCAGGTTGAACGTCCACACGCCGTTGAAGTCCGGCAGGACCCTGACTGTCAGCGATGCGGAGCGTCCCTCGGCAGCAGCCGTGACCCTGGTGAAGCCCGGGGCCACAACTGACAGGAGCCCGCGGTCGTCGATCGCCGCGGAGGGCGAGTCGACCCGCCACGAGGCGGGCACTGCCGCACCGGCGCCATCCGAGTACACCATGAACGCCGATAACTGGCGCGCCTCGCCGACGAGCAGCGAGCCGAGAGCGGGCGTGATGGTGAGGACCGTGGGGACCCGCGGCGCCGTCGGCTGGGTCGGGCTGGCGCCGCCCCCGCAGTCCGCGGCTGCCGCCAGCATGAGCACGCCGAGAATGCGGGGAACGGTGACGCGCGGCATCGCCCTCACCGTGACAGCCGATCGATGGTCCACTCGATTCGGCCGACCGACGTCGGCACGTCCGTCGAGGGGAACACGTGCGTGAAGGTGCCCGTTGCGGCGCCGCCGGGATGGGTCGTGCGCCACCCGAGGATCGTGCCGGACGGCAGCGTGCCACCGGACGTCAGCCTCACGCTGGTGTCCCCGGCGAGCGTCACGGTGCCATCCTCGAGGATCGCCCCGCGGAGCGACCCAAGGTAATGGTGTGGGAGCGCGTAGGTCGCCGAGGAGGGTGGCGTGATGTCCAACGTCAGATCGCCGGACACGCGGTCGTCGTCCTGGACGAGTGTCAGCGTCAACTGGCCCGTGGAGCGCTCCGGCACGAACCGGCTGCACGTGCGGAAGTCCCAGAATCCGTCGCAGGCCGTCGAGTGGCCGGTGCCCTCCCACGTGCCGGCGACGTCCGGGACGATGCGAAGGGGCAGGGACCCCGAGACGCCGCGGTACGTTGCCGTCACCGTCGCCCGGCCCGCGGCGAGGCCTGTGACATTCCCGGTCGGCAGCACACGAAGGACTGACGGCGTGTCGGTCACCCACCGGGCGTCACCGGCCGGGACGGTGATCGACCCATCGGGCAGGACGGCCGTGACCGTGATGGCGAGGGTCGAGCCCGCCCGCAGGATGGACGAGGGCCCTGCCGCGAGGGAGAGCGCTACCGGCTGAGGCCCCGTGGGGGCCGTCGGCGACTGGCCACCGCAGGCGACAGCGCCGAGCAGAAGCGCGGCGAGCCACGGGACATGGCGGCGGCCGGCGAACGCCATCGATCGGTGGTGCAAGTCCGTGCCCTCCGCCGCTCTGCCGACCAGGGGGCGGGCCTTCCGGCGGCGGCCATTGGGGGCGCGGCCACGAGTCTCCCGCACTTGCCCGGTCCCGTCAAGGTCAATGGCAGGCCCGCGCACGGCAGCGGGAGGACCAGTCGCGCCGCTGTCCGCCGGTGCGCTACCGCCCAACCGCGCGGTCGTTGAACCGCAGGGCCATCATGGTCGCGTCGTCGGACGGCTCGACCTGGCCGCGGAACCCGCGGACCGCGTCCTCGACGCGCACCAGCAGCGTGTCCACGTCCAGGGCGTGATGCTCGTCGAGGACCTGGTCGAGGCGATCGACGCCGAACATGTCGCCGGCCTCGTTTTCGACCTCGACCATGCCGTCCGTGTACAGGAACAACAGGTCGCCGGGAGAGAGGCTGGTGCGCCGCTCCTCGTAGCCCCGGCCGGGCATCAGACCGACGGGCAGGCCAGTCGCGTCCATGGATACGCGGGTGCCGTCCCGGCGGAGCAGGAACTGCGGGTTGTGACCCGCGTTGACGTAGCGCAGCATCGCGGTCGTCGGATCCAGCACGCCCAGGAACAGCGTGAGGTAGATTTCGTCGGGGGTGGTCTCGGCCACCTCGCGGTCGATCGCGCCGGCCAGCCGGGCCAGGTCCGACTCGAGGGGCATGCGCGCCCGCAGCGTGGCCTGGATGTTGGCCATCAGCAGCGCCGCGCCGACGCCCTTGCCCGAGACATCGCCGACGAGCAGGGCGATGGCGCCGGTGGGCAGGACGAAGTAGTTGAAGAAGTCGCCGCCCACCTCGCGCGCCGGGATGGACACGCCCTTCACCTCGGCCAGGCCGAGGCGCAGGGGCGCCTGGGGCAGCATGTCGTGCTGGATCTGGCGGCACAGCTCGAGCTCCCGGCGCAGCCGCTCGCGCTCGACGAGCACCTTCTCGTGGGACTCCAGGTCGCCCGCCATCTGGTTGAAGGCCCGGGCGAGCTGGCCGATCTCGTCACGCGTGGCGACCTCGACGCGCGTACCGCGCTCGCCCCGGGAGATCCGGTGGGCCCCGTCGGTGAGCAGCGAAAGGTTTCGCGTCATGCGCGACGACAGCGGGACGATCGCGATCGACGCCAGCGCGATCAGTACCAGCCCCAGGCCGAGATTGCGCAGCGACACCCGCTGGAGGTCACGCAGCGAATCGCCGATCGGCCGGGCAATGCCGAACACGACCCCCGATGGGTCGTGGCGCGTGACGATCAGCCAGTCCCGCACCGTTCGGACCGGCGGCGCGTCCGGCGCCGTCACGGCGGCCGCGGTCAGCGACAGCGACGCCAGCGTCCGCTGGTCGTCGGGCCGCAGCGCGTGCACCTCGCCGTCGGTGTCGCCGATGAAGGGGATCTCGCCCGCCGAGTGGTGCACGAGGCCCAGCACGGTCTCGAGGACGCGGTGACGGTTGATCCTGGCGTTGACCCAGCCGATGACCTCGCCGTCGCGACGCATCGGGAAGCCGATGGATTCGTTGCGCGTCATGGCGACGATCCGCCGCTCGCGTTCCCTGCGGCGCTCCTCGATCGCCCGCGCCGCGGGGGCCGGGGCGTCGAGCGGCGCCTGGCCAGACATGCCGTCGGCGCCAGCCAGCAGCTCCTTCTGCGCCTGCCCCTGGATCGCCCGGGTCCACGCGGCGATGGCTTCGGGCGAGGGCGCCTGGACCTTCGGGCCCGGCGCCCGGGACCCCGCGAGCGGCGTCATGTCCACCACGATGCGTGGCGGGCGAGGCACCTGTGCAGGCGGCCCGGCCGCCGCCGGCGGATCGGGCATCGGCGCCGCGGGCGGGACGGGCGCCGCGGACGGGACGGGCGCCGCCCCGTTTCCCGCCCGCGCCAGCGTCTCAGGCCGACTGGGCGTCGCGGGTTGGGGCGGCGGCAGAAACTCGAGCTGTTCGACAATCGGCGCCACCTCGCCGAGCACCCCGGCGACCTCGCGGCGCAGGGCGGCTTCTCCAGGCTGGCGGGGCTCGCCGGACGGCCCGCTCTGGATGCGCCACAGCTGGGCCATCCGATCGGCCAGATCCGCCGTGACCCAGGCCATCCGCTGGCCCATGTCCTTGGCAAGTTGCTGGCTCTGGGCTTCGGCGGCCCTTCGCAGGGCGCGCGCCGACGCGTAGTACCCGTACGCGGTGACCACCGCGAGGGGCACCACGGAGATCAGGAAGAACACCAGCGCGAGACGTGTCCGAAGCCTCATGACGCGTCCATCCTCGTGTGGGCGGCGATCCGCCCACGACATCCCGAACGCGGTCACGGAGCCGGCGGCGGACCCGGCCGACGGGGGCGTCCAGGGTTCTTGGCAATGAGCCTGTAGAATAGGACGGATTTCGTGGCGCTGTGGATTGCCCGTTCCGGCCCATGGTCCTCATGACACTCCTCCTGACGATTTTCGTCAACGACGTGCTCCCGATCTTCGTGATTGGCGCCGTCGGGTTCCTGCTGGCCCGCCATCTGCATGTCGAGGTCAAGACCCTGTCGCGGGTCATCTTCAACGTCCTGGCGCCGTGCCTGGCCTTCACGCTGATCGCCACGACAGAGGTCAGCGCGGACGAGATGTGGCGGCTGGCGCTCTTCACGATTGCCCTGGTGCTGGCCATCGGGATCGTGGCGCGGCTGGCGGCGTGGCCGTTCGGGCTGAGCCGGCCCATGCTGGCGGCCTTCCTGATCGTCGTCATGTTCTCGAACGCCGGGAACTACGGCCTGTCGGTCATCCTGTTCGCGTTCGGGCGGGAAGCCCTGGCTCGCGCGGCGATCTACTTCGTCGTGAGCGCGATGATGCTGTACACGGTCGGCGTGTTCATCGCCTCCCTCGGGCGGCGCACCGCGTGGCAGGCGCTGGGCGGGGTGGCCCGGGTGCCGGCGGTGTACGCCGTTGCGGCGGCCGGTCTCGTCCTCGCCTCGGGCGTGACCATGCCGGTGGCAGTGATGCGGCCCGTGGGGCTGCTGGGGGATGCCGCGATTCCCGTGATGATGTTGGTACTGGGTATGCAGTTCGAGCGCGGAGGCTGGCCTGAGCGGCCCGGCCTCGTTGCGACGGCTGCCGCCCTGTCCCTGGTGGTGTCCCCGCTGCTCGGGTTCGGCCTGGCCTACCTGCTTGGCATCGACGGGCCGGCGCGGCAGGCCGCGATGGTCGAGTCCGCCATGCCGAGCGCGGTCGTGACGACGATCCTGGCGCTCGAGTTCGACCTCGCGTCGTCGTTCGTGACGGCCGCCGTCGTGCTGACGACGGTGTTGAGCCCCATTACCGTGACGGTGCTGATTGCCTTCCTCCAGCGCGGCGGTTGACGCGCCACGGCTGCACGGCGCCCGGGCGGGTGACGGCCGGCGTGGGCGCCCGGCCGGGCCGGTGACCGTTCGGGCCGCGGCTGAGCCAGTTCAACCGGCGCTGAGGACCGCACGCCTGACTTTCCCCCGGGTTTTGGGTATACTCTCCGACTACTGTCGCCGGGCTGGCTGGCAGCTTCCGACCACAACCGCACGTGGGCTCCGCGCGTGACGCATCGCCGGGGCGGCGCCTGCAGGCGCCGGGAAGAGTTTGCATGCTTTCCAGGAGGTCGTGAATGGCGTCTCGTGCACTGTCCATCCTGCTCGGTATCGTGCTGGTGGCCGCTCCCGCGCTCGCCGCCCCGGTGCTGTCGCCGCAGGCTTCTCCGCAGGCGCAGGTGCAGGCGTCCCCGCCGGATCAGTCGCAGGCGCAGCCGCCGGCGCAGCAGCCGCCGGTGACCAAGCCGAGCGAAGCCGAGAAGGCGAAGAAGGAAAAGGAAGCGGCGGAGCAGACGCCCCGGTACGAGGAACAGGTCGTGGTCACCGCCTCGAAGGTGGAGCAGCAGCTGGTCAACGCGCCCGCGACCGTCAGCGTGATCAGCGCGCAGACGCTGTCGAGCAAGGGCGCGGCCGACTACGCCAGCCTGTTCCGGGCCGTGCCCGGCGTCAACGTGTCACAGACCTCCGCGCGCGACCTGAACATCACGAGCCGCGGGGCGACGAGCACGCTGTCGACCACGCAGCTGGCGCTGGTGGACGGCCGCAGCGTCTATCTCGACTTCTTCGGCTTCGTCGGCTGGGACTTCCTGCCGGTGAACTTCAGCGAGGTCAAGCAGATCGAGGTCATCCGCGGCCCGGCGTCGGCCGTGTGGGGCGCCAACGCGATGAGCGGCGTCGTGAACATCATCACGAAGTCGCCGCGCGAGATGCAGGGCACCACCGTCGTCATCGGCGGCGGCTCGTTCAACCGGTCGGTGACGGGTGAGGCGGCCGATCCGGGCAACGGCGGGTCGCTCTACACCAGCGTGAGCCACGCGGAGGCGCTGAACGACCGCTGGTCCTTCAAGGCGTCGGCCGGCTACTTCACGCAGGATGCCTACGCGCGGCCGGTGGGCAACATCGACAACAAGTACCAGACGCCGTACCCGGCGTTCACGAACACGGGGACGCGGCAGCCGAAGTTCGACGGCCGGGTGGACTACGACTTCCCGGACGGCCGCCAGCGCATCACGATCGCGGGCGGCTACGGCGGCACGAGCGGCATCATCCACACCGGGATCGGGCCCTTCCAGATCGAGCAGGGCTCCAGCATGAGCTACGTGCGGGGCGACTACTCGCGCGGCGCCCTGCGCGTGAAGTTCTTCACGAACATCCTCGACGGCACGGCCCCGGCGCTGCTCGCCATCGGGACCGACGGCAAGCCGATCCAGTTCTCGTTCAACACGAAGACCTACGATTTCGACGTGTCGAACATCTCGACGATCGGCACGCACCACGTCCTGAGCTACGGCGGCAACGTCCGCCACAACGGCTTCGACCTGTCGATCGCGCCGGGCGGGCACTCGCGCAACGAGCAGGGCTTCTACCTGCAGGACGAGATGTTCATCGGGCCGCACTTCCGCTGGCTGCTCGGCGGCCGCCTCGATCACTTCGACGTGCTGCCGAACCCCGTGTTCTCGCCGCGGACGACGTTCATGTTCAAGCCGAGCGAGGCCCACACGTTCCGCGTGTCCTACAACAAGGCCTACCGCGCACCCTCGCTGACGAACAACTTCCTCGACGTGCGGATCCTGAACCAGATCAACCTGGGCCTGATCAGCCCGGCGTTCAACGGGCGCATCTACACGTTCCCGCTCCTCGCGGAGGGCAACACCGACATGAAGGAGCAGTCGCTGACGGCGTACGAGGTGGGCTATTCGGGCGTGATCGGCAACCGGGCCTCGGTCAGCGTCGCCTGGTACTACAACGACATGCGGGACGAGATCTTCTTCACCCAGGACGCGTCCTACTCGTCGAAGAACCTGCCCGCGGGCTGGCCGCTGCCGCCGGTCGTGCTGGACCAGCTGATCGCGGCCAACGCGTTCGGCCCGGGCTTCGGCCTGCCGTCCCACTTCACCTACCTGAACCTCGGGCGCGTGAAGTACTACGGCGTCGAGCTCGGCCTCGACACGGTGGTGAACCGGTACGTCAATGCCTACGCCAACTACTCGTGGCAGCCGGATCCCAAGCCGAACTTCGACAAGTCCGAAATCAACCTGCCGCCCCACAATCGGTTCAATGCCGGGTTCAACGTGATCGCCGGCCGGTACCTGGGCGACGTGTCGCTCAGCTACCAGAGCAGCGCGTACTGGCAGGACGTCCTGGACGCCCGGTACGCGGGCACGACCAAGGCGTTCACGCTGGTCAACGGCAGCTTCGGGGTGAAGTGGGCCGGCGGCAAGCTCATCACCTCCGTCAAGGGCACCAACCTGCTCAACCAGGAGGTGCAGCAGCACGTGTTCGGCGACGTCATCAAGCGGGCGATCGTCGGCGAGATGCGGGTGCAGTTCTAGGTTCCAGGGGTCGAGGGTCCGGGCCCCGGGCTCGAGGGCCGCGCGCGGACATCCCGCACGCGGCCCTTCGTCGTTCCGGGCCGGGCTGCACCGTTCGCGGCCGGGCTGGCGGATTTCCGGCGCCCGCCGGGGCGGGCCCCGCCAATCCGTGGACTCGCGGCGCGTTCGGGCGCCTCCGCGCATGGTGGCGTGACGATTGCACCATCCTCCCCATCACGGTCAGATCTACGGGATTCCGTCACCAGTGCGCGCAGCCGGTCGATTCGTCGCCTGAGGGCGCTCCTGTTCGATAGGGTCCGCGCCCCGCCGGTCACCTGACCGGGCCTGCCGCCCCCGCCGATCTGACTCCCCATCTACGCCTGCCTCGGCGGCGACCGCCACGGGGCGGTCGGGGGTCTCATGAAGACACGTTCCGGGGACTATACCCACCTCCTTCGCATGGCGGCGCTGTTCGCGGTCGGCGTCGCCGCGTTCGTCATCCTGCGCTGGGCCATGGTGCCGGCCGACTTCGGCGTCTACGGCCATTTCCGCGCCGGGGCCCTGCAGGACAACATGGCGCACCCGATCAGGTTCGCCGGGCAGGCGGCCTGCCTCGACTGTCATACCGACATCGGCGAGATCCGGGCCAAAGGCCGGCACGCCGGGGTGGCCTGCGAGGCCTGCCACGGGCCGCTCGCGCGCCACGCGGCCGACCCCGGGACCGTGACGCCGGAGAAGCCGGACCCGCGCAAGACGTGCCTCATCTGCCACACGATGAGCGCGTCGAAGCCGCACGGTTTTCCGCAGGTCGACGTGGCGGAACACGCTCCCGAGGGGCCGTGCACGGCGTGCCACGAGCAGCCGCACAATCCGAAAATCTCCTGACGAGGCGCGACATGGATCAGGATCGACGAACCTTTCTGGGACAGGCCGGGAAACTGCTCGTGCTGACGGCCTCGGCCGCAGTGGCCTGGGAACACGTCCTGCGCGGGAGCCCCGAGACCGCGCCGAACTACAGGCTCACCGACCACTGGTGGGGGATGGCGATCGACATCGAGAAGTGCATCGGCTGCGGCAACTGCGTCCGGGCCTGCAAGGCGGAGAACGACGTGCCGCTTCAGAACGACACGTTCCGCACCTGGGTCGAGCGGTACGTCGTCGATGACATGGACATCAACCACCCGACGGTGGACTCGCCCAACGGCGGCTACGACGGCTTCCACGCGACCGAGGTGCGCGATCCGAACGTGAAGTCGTTCTTCGTGCCGAAGCTGTGCAACCAGTGCGCGCACTCGCCGTGCGTGCAGGTCTGCCCGGTCGGCGCGACCTTCGAGAGCCCCGACGGGGTCGTCCTGGTCGACAAGAGCTACTGCCTCGGGTGCCGCTACTGCGTGCAGGCGTGCCCGTACGGCTGCCGCTTCATCGACCCCCGGACCGAGACGGTCGACAAGTGCTCCCTGTGCTACCACCGGATCACGAGGGGCCTGACGACGGCGTGCTGCGAGACGTGCCCGACCGGGGCGCGCGCGCTGGCGGACCTGAAGAACCCGAAGGACCCGATCCACGCGTTCCTGCGGGACCACCAGGTGCAGGTCCTCAAGCCGCAGATGGCGACCGGGTCCAAGACGTACTACAACGGCCTCGACGGCTCGGTGCGATAGGAAGGACCACCATGAACGGCGTCGAAGGGTTCATCTACCCGAACGAGCTCGAGCTGCAGTGGAGCATCCTGATCGTCCTGTACCCGTACATCACGGGGCTGGTCGCGGGCGCGTTCATCCTGGCCTCGCTCGAACGCGTGTTCAATGTGCAGGCCGTCAAGCCGACCTACCGGCTGGCGCTCCTCACGGCGCTGGCGTTCCTGCTGGTCGCGCCGCTGCCGCTGCAACTGCACCTCGGGCACCCGGAGCGGTCGCTCGA